>NZ_DAMDGT010000001.1:0-35164 GCF_032102605.1 Achromobacter sp.
ACTCCTCAACAGAAAATTCTACTTCTGGATCCAACGCTTTTACGGGGGGATTACCCGGCAAACCCAAGCTGCTGGGCATCAGCAAACGCGGCGACAAGAACCTCAGGCGGCTGCTAGTGCAGGGCGCGCGAGCAATCATGCAACGCATCGAGCGGGCGCACGGATCGGCTGGGCGTCTGGGTGCTCGAGCTGCTGGCAAGGCGCCACTCGAACGTGGTGGCCTGTGCGCTGGCCAATAAATTGGCGAGGATAGCCGGGGCCATCCTCACCAACGGAACGAACTACCGAAGTGAGCAGGCTGTTAACGCAGCCTGACCTTCATCACCGTTTTACGCAGTCACTTCCTGACGGATTGAGAGAAGCAGATGCTCGGGGGAAAGCTGCATCCCGCAATCGATAGCCACGCGGCTTGCGATCCACTGTACCTGAGGTGCTGGCGGGTCCCCTGCTGCCACGCTGCTTTCGTCGTAGCTCACGCCATAGCAGTTCGGCTCTCAACAGCGCCTACTTGCGACCCCGGGGAAACGGGCGGATGACATAATTCTGGCCGTGCTGCTCGCAGTCGTCCACTAATTGATGCCACGCCCGAGAGCTGGTCAACCGCGCCCCGCCCAAGCCGGGATCTTGGCCGTCGGCCGGAATCTCGGAAAGCCGCACCCCATCAGTGGTATCCATAAGGCTGGTCTCTCGGATTTCTCGATCCAGGTTGCCGTCCCATTGAACTAGACTGCCATCTTCCAGCCAGTACAGCCACACCTGCGTATTGCCGTCACGCCACTTATACCCAATGAGGCAAAAATGGTTTGTGCCGTCCTGCTTGTTAAAGTATGCGACGCGCTTCTTTATCGCCCGCTCTGGCTGCTGGTAGTACGGGCTCGCCGCCACCTCGAAGTGCTCGTCCGGCGGAATACGAAACGGTGCGTCAGGTAAGCCGCTCGCACAGGCAGAAAGAGTGAAGCTAAGCGAAAAAATTCCAAACCAAGCTTTCATTTTAGCGACCATGAATCATTTCACCTTCAAAACTTTTGCTCGATATTCCGGAGTTAAGGTGTAGAAGTCTTGCCCCCCTAAACTTCTGAAATGCTGGAAGTTTGGACCTGGACTCGTTGCGCCCTGTGTTCTCCATCCGTAGAGCTTGGTCGGACAAGGATCAGCAATCGGCGGGCTTCCCGCCACTGCAATAGCGTCTGCCAGTAATTCACGATACGCCGCGAAGCGGCCGTGCGTTCCATCATTCGCCGAGTCAACGACTCTCTTGATGAGTGCCATCTTCCTTTCGGGCAGGTTGGGATAGTCGGGGAACCCTTCCACCTGGCCGGGGATCATGACCACTTGTGTCATCGTGGCTAAGGTCTGGTTCGCGGCGGTTCTGGGACTGTTTGAAAAATGGTGAGCCCCTGCCTCGAGTCGGTTGCGCAATACTCGCATTATCCATTGCATGGATTGGCGCGCTTCTGCGTTGCCAGCAAATTTCTTGTGCTCAGGCCCAATGGACTCCAAAATTAGCATTCTGCTCAGCATTCCTAGTTCGGAGTCCTGAGCAGGCAAGTGCAGGTACGGGAGAATTTTGACGCGGATCCGGGGAGTATTTGCATCGACTACATTAGCACGGCCATCATTGACGTATGCCGTCACCTCGGCCACTCTCTCCTGACGCACATCCTTGGCCACGACAGCTAATTTGACGGATTGCTCGAGATTCCTGTCATCCGGCGTGTTCTCATGAATCGACAATAATCCAGGTGCGTTGGACTTGAGGAGTAGGTGCTTCCTGTTTGGACCCAGGCCCACGACCTTGATTACGAGAGTATTGCCCTGCACCATACGAATTTCGGCGGGCAGCGCGGACCGGTCATTGCGGTGAAGCTTAGCCATACAACTTGTTAAGACCTCGCAAGTGAAAACGGCGGACATTGGCATCCGCTTTCCGTTGTTTACTTCTGAGGCCGAAGCCGCGATATAGGGCGTGTCTGAGATCCTAGCTAAGAAACGTCGGATCGCAAAAAGTAGCCTAAAGCGTCATCATCCCTTTGTTTTGTAGGGAGCGAAGCGGCGGGATCGCCAAGCAATTTTGTGAGGTGGGCGCCGAGCACGTCAAACGCTTCCTTACGCTGTGGCACCATAGTTTGGCGTTGGTAGGTGCGTGTGGTCTTTTGCCTTTTTGTGATTCAGGCACAGGTCGATGACATCGCACGAGATATCGAGATCTTCCTTGACGTACTGTCACATCTCACGGGGCCGTGTGATTTTATTAAGACTGCAACCGATTTGGGACTACAGGGGCTAGCGTGCGAAAGGTCATTGAGCGTGATGAGCTGTACCGGCAAGTGTGTAAAACTTCGATGAAGGAGCTATGTAGGAATATGGCCTATCTGACAATGGTCTGAGAAGGATCTGCAAGGCCCTGTCTGTTCCAACACCTTCTGCAGGACACTGGATGAAGCTTGAGGCAGGAAAAGCAGCGACTAGGCCTCTTCTCCCGCCCGCGGCGGGGGCACAAGAGTCGTATGTGCTAGAAACGCCCGAAGATCCATCTCAGGCTGAGGGTAAGCGAAGTCCCATGACCGCGGACTTGGCCGATCGTATAGCCGCAGAGGCGGATGACGCTTCGCGTATCGCTATGCCACCTGCTGGGCGCTGGCATAGCGCTTTGATTCCGTTTCGCAACTGCGTGCTGGAACGGGTTAACGCATGGCAGCAGGAAGAAAAAAATTACGAAGCGAGCCAAGCGAAAAAAACACTTCGGTCGCGGCGAGAGCCCTCGATGGACGGCTATAGGTGGAAATCGCTTATCAGCGAGGGGAGCTATCTTTTCCCAAGCATAAGACTGTAGCAGCCAGAGTCACGCTCCACTCCTACGAGCGTGGATTGGCTGTACTAAATGCACTCTGTTTCGCGGCGGAGGAATGCACAGATGGCGGGGACGGAAGCTGACCGTGCGCCGTAGCGTGCCTCGGCGCACGGCGGATGATTGACCTCACTGCTTAGCACACGCTCGCGGGCACGGAGCGGTCAAACAACGTGGCGAAGGGATAAATGGCGGGCGCTGCGTTAGACAAACGGTCGTTGCACTCTTAACGCGTCTGGGCTTAATGCGCCGACACACGCCAAGCAACTGAGAGCTGAATGCCACGGAAAACGGCATCGGCCCACTGGAACGGCTTGAAAACGGAAGAGCGCCCCAGCTCAAGGTGAGTCTGAGGCGCTCCTGCCCGGCTTCGCACGCGATGGGTGTCAGACAGCCCGGCAACTTCAATCTACTGCTCGGTCCGATAGTGAGCAATAGGGGAAACCCTCGGGCGGAAATGGGGGTGGATGGGGGAGGGGACGCGGCTGCAGGCTATCGGGCGAGGGATGGCAGACGTGGACCATGGACGCATCGCAGTCGATGGGGCGGGTGTTGCGAAGGGACGAGTTTCACAAGAGTGATTCGACGCTCCGTTTGGGTGAGCATATTGTGTTGATGTGTCGAATACGAAGCAGACGCTGCGCAAAAACGCTGATTTAGTGCGACGCCCACTAAAGTTTTCGTCCAGATGGCCGTTAACGCCGATACAGCTCACGTCCCCTGGAAGCACGCCGCTATGTTCAACATCATTTCCATCGTCCTTACGATCGTCGCACTGATCGCTTGGGCAATTCACGCGCAAAAGAAGCGTCACCAGGCCTTGCTCGCAAAGTTTCGCGAACATAATCAGCGACTCGGCACGTCTTTTCCAGACGACAGCGTTGAGAGCGATCTGATTCTTGCCGATAAGGACAACAAGGTTGTCATTGCGTTCGATCCGACCACCCAGAAGCTGTGCATGGTGTCGGGGAAGAAAGATCCGGGCGAAGTGCTCGACTTTTCCTACATCAGGCGGTGGCAGTTGAAGTGGACGGAGAGCTCCGGCAATGGCCGCCTGTCTTTCCAGAATGTTCATTTTGACTTTTCCACAGGCGATCTCAAACGACCGTTGATCAGGTTCCCCGTCGCCAACAAAGCGTATGGCGACACGTGGAACAGCCGGCTTGGAATTCTGTTCGGCAACTGAGCTGCTTTTGCCTCGGCGCGTTAGCGGCGGAAGTCACCTCAAACATTGGTCTTGCATCCCGGTCGACGATGGTCGGCATGGACTGCGTCAATGATAGCGATCATGCGGTGGCTTCCCCGTTGCTGAGGTAGTGTTATTCAACTTCCCACTCCACGGCCAAGTCGCCTTCGGTGTGGGCGACGCGACCAGCCGGTAAAGACGTACTCTCACGGTCATCGACATGTGACAGCACTGGCGCATACGCGCCGCCATTCGAAAGTCCTAAGCCGCCGACAGGCTGCGCGTTTTACCTCCTGCAAGAAACGCAGAACGTCGCCTTCCAACGCGTCCCGCTGTTCCCGCCGCTGGTGTTGCGCCTGCGTCGCTCGGTGTTGGTGCGCGTGAAGCACCGAAGTCGGAACAGGCTTTTTGCGTGACGCGTTTTCCATCCGCTCAACTTCCGCATCCACTCAGGCGCTGACTGGGTTTGCGTGGAGACTCGCGCCTCGAGAAGCCGTGCCATGGGGCTCTCATCTGCCGTTGGATTTGCGATGGAGGCCAAACTGCCCCGCAACTTCGCTCTACCGCTTGGCTCGGCGGCGCACCACGGCCCGACCGTGGCTTGGAGCCAGGTGCGGAGAGCATTAAGTGATGTGCGGCGCCATGGACTTTGCTGCTTCGCAAGAGATGCTGGGCCGCCGGATGGCGCCGTATGTCGGTCGCGAGAGCGGAATCTTAACAATGGGTTGGATCGGGCGTCGAGAGCTCGCGATTTTCTCGCTGCGTACCTGATCCCCCCCGCTGCATGAGTGATCCGCGCTGCGTGAGTGATCCCAGCGCACCGTCAAGGAGGCTGCGTCGCTTTGCCCGCCTCGGCTTCCACGAATTGTGTGCCCCTCCCTCGCTTGCGACACTGAGCTCCACATTCACTGCACTGGAGAGCAGACATGGCGAAGAACCTTAAGCGTCAATTGGGACAGGGCATGACGGAGTACATCGTGGTCGTGGCGTTGGTGGCCGTTGCGGCGATTGCGGTGTATCAATACTTTGGGCAAGTAGTCCGTTCGCAGACGGCCGCCATGGCGCGTGAACTCGCGGGCGAGGACGGCAGCACGCAATCTCGTGCTGCACAGCAGGCCGCGCAGAAGGCTGCGGCACAGACCAAGGCGCGATCGCTCAAGTCGTTTACCGGCAATGCCGAGAGCGCAAATTGAATCCGCATTCGGTCATGACCGCGGACTATCAGCATGGCCAGGCGTTGGTTTTGGGCATGCTGGTCGCGGTGGTGGGCGCGGCGTCGCTGGTGGTTTTGTACAACCTTGGCCAGACAGTCGAGGCCAAAAGCCGCCTGACGCACGCGGCGGACGCGGCAGCCTATAGCGGCGCACTTGCGCAGGCTCGAGCGCTCAATAGTCTTGCCTATGTCAACCGCAGTCAAATCGCGCACCAAGTGGCCATGGCGCACCTCGTCACGCTGGGCGCGTCCGCTCAATACCTGCATTCCATGCAGTCGCAGCGCAGCCGGGGCAACCCGCCGGCCAGCCTGATTGCGATGCTGTTTGGGCCCGACATGGGCAGTGCATACCAAAGTGCAAGTGCGCCATCCGATGCCAAGGCGCGGCTGGCGCGCGCCTTTGACCAGCACGATCGCGTCGTGCGTCGGGTTCTTGAGGTCGCTGCACGTGAAGTCGTTGCCGATCTTCAGCAATCACGGGACCGCATCATGCGCAGGGTGCTGGCTGCGAACTATCCCGCGCATGCAGGCGTCGGCGATGCTGGCGCGGCTGCTTCATCGCCCCTGAGTATGCAACTCCTGACGGATGGGTGGCCTGGATACACCGAGAGCAGCGCCGCCACGCGCAAGATTGGTTTGCGTCCCGCAACCGAAGAAGCTGCGGGGCGCTACGGCTTTCTGGACAGCCGCAGCCAGACTCGACGCAACGGATGGATGGTGGACCCGCGCTGTCCGTTGCATCGCCATGAATTAAGAAGGCGCGGGTCGACGTGGCTTGGGCCCGATGGCCGCTGGGGCGCGATTGACACCCAGTCGTATCACGCCTTGCGATCGAACCGTTGGGTGGGCTGCTACTACCGCGAGTACGCGATGGCCTGGGGAACCGCGCAGGGCGAAAAAAGCAATGCGCCGGCCGATCTGGAGTACGTCGAGGAGCCGCCATTGGACTTCTCGCAGGAAGACTTTTGGCGTTGGGTAGAACAGTCCACGTCGTGGGATATTTTTGCAGGGGCCACCAACCCTATGGCGAACTCGTATGCGATGGCGGCGGCCCAGCGCTGGCCTGGTGGAGGGCTGCCTGCCTATCGCGAGATTGCGATGTCGCGCGCTGCGGCACCCTTGCGTTTCTCGCTTGCCGTCAGCCTGGGATCCGGCGTGCTCAAGACGACGGACGCAGGCAGCGCCGTGGCCGCGCCTGGCGGCCGGTTTCGCTATGCGGGTCTGGGACGGTCGGGCGCGGTCAAAGTGAGCAGCGCCGCAGAAACCTATTTCTCCCGTCCGGAGCGTCGCGCGGATGGCCGCGGAGAGCTGGCTACGCTTTTTCGCCCGTACTGGCAGGCTCGACTTTCCGCGGTGACGCAGCAAGAAGCCTTGCAGGCAAGGATGGCGCAATGACGACCCGACGAGTTCGCCAGCATGGGCAGGCAGTAATCGAAGCCTTGCTGATGCTGCCCCTTATGGCGTTGTTGCTTTGGGCGACGTCAGGGATTGGCTCGCTGCAGTATTCGGCGCAGCAGACAACCCAGGCCGGCCGCAAGGCCGTAATGTCCGCTGCACAGGGGCAACCGATGACGGCGTTAAAAGCTCCGGGCGGGATGGACTTGTCCAGCGCCGCCGAGGTGCTTTCTGGAGTGTCGCCGCCGCAGGCGGCGACACTGCAGGACGAGTGGTTTGGCGCTGCATTGACGCTGCTGTCCGTAGAGGTTCGAACGCAACCGCGTCGCACGGACGCGTTGATCGGACTGCCTATCTCCCGGCGCCTTAGCGTAGCCGGCGGAGCGGGTTACGCGCACGGCGATGCAGATGGACAACGCCGGGTAGGAGCCGCTCGCACGGGGTGGTCGCAGGCAGGCCGCATGTCGTTATCCGAGGCAGGCCGGATGCAGCGTCCACTGGAAAGGGTGGACGCGCCATGGGGCCGTCCGAAGCTGTCGCTGGATTGGCTTTCGCCTTGGGCTGATGTTGTGCCTGCGGATCGACTGAGCAAACGCGGGGATGGGAACAAATGAAACTGGTCCAATTCGTACTTCAACCACTTGAGGAGCAGTTCCGCATCGTCGCGTGGACGGCGGGAATTGTTTTTCTTGGCGTGCTGACCGTCGCGCCGACGGGCGCACGCGCGTCCGCGGGTGTCGCCAGCCTTGATCGCTTGCGTCTTCCGCCGGGTGCCTCATATGAGATGCTCGCGGAACGCTTGTGGCTGCACGGCGTACCGGCGCAAGTGCTGGTCTTTGACGTGCCGCAAAGCCCGGCTGCGTTGGCCCGCGGTTTGTCTGCGCAACAACCCGCCCTGAAAGATCTGCACGTGCTGCCGGGGCAACTGATCCTGTCCGGTCGCGTTGGCGAAGATCGATGGGTCGCTCAAATGGAACGGGCGGGCGCCGGGCGCACGGTTGGCAGCATTTCCGCGGTCAGTGTGCGGGCCGCGCCGACGGCCCCCAGGCCCACCTGGCTGCCTGACGGTGCACGGGTCAGGATGGACGTTGCGGTGACGGAGGCCGGCGCTAAAGTTTCCGAGCGCATCTGGCAGCACGCGTTGCCTCCTGAAAAAATGGCGGGCCTCCTTGAGACCGGGCTCCGGCAAGCCGGCTGGAAGCAGGAGCCGCCTGCAGACACAGGGCAAGCGGACGGATTGCGCATAGGCGCGGGCCAATGGTGGACTCGTGAGCGCGAGCGCATGAAGCTGTGGCTGGTTCCAATGGAGACCGGCAGCGGCTTGCGAGCCATCGGGTGGGCGCCATGATGGCCTGGATCATTCGCAGCGTCGCGCGCTTGCGCCGCGCGGGCGTCTATGGCCTTGCCGTGATGGCGGGTCTGGTGGCCGCCTGGGCGGTGCGTGAACATGTTCAGCAGCGGGTGCAGGCTCTGGAAGCTGAGACGCGCACACCGTTGGTACGACGTCTTGTGGCGGCCTACGACCTTCCCGCTGGCACGCTGCTGGACGAGGTGCACATTGCCGTGCGCGAGCTTCCGCAACTCTGGGCACCCGGCGCCAGCGTCGATCCCATGGACCTGGGCAGCGTGATCGGGGCCACGCTTATTGCGGACGTCGCGCATGGCGAACCGCTATTGCGAGGATTCCTGACCTTCAACGCGCCGGTTCCCGCGCTGGCGTCCCAATTGCGCGCGGGACAAAGGGCATTCACCGTGGCGGCAGCAGACCTTGGCGGCCTTGCAGATATGCTGCGGGCGGGCGATGCCATCGACATCTACGTGACATTCACCCATCGCCAGCGTGATCTCACCGTCCCGGTCCTGCAAGGCATGCATGTTCTGACGGTTGGCAGTGGCGGTGATGGCGCAGGCAACATCACGCTTGCAGCAACTCCGGATGAAGCGACCCGTTTCATCGCTGCAAGACAAGCCGGTGCGCTGACCGCAATGCTGCGTCATCGTGACGATTCAGCCCCAGTCAGCCAGTCGGCCCAGAGCGATCTGGCCTCGCTCATCGGATTGGAACCGGATCCAAAGCCTGCGCCCGGCGTGGCGATCCTGTATGGCGACCGCCTGGATGCGCGCGCAGGCTTCGACGTGGAGCGGCCATGATGCGAAGTCCATTCATCCTTGCGCTATGCCTGTTTCTGGTATCGATGCCCGCCTTGGGTGAAACCGAATCGCTTGAATTGCAGGTGGGCGAAACCCGGGTCCTGCCGCATCCGGGCGTCAGGCGCGTAGCGATCGGCAACAGTCAGATCGTCAGTGCGGTTGCGGCAGAGGGCCGGGAGGTCGTGGTGTTCGCGCGCGCCGAAGGGGTGTCGTCGGTGCATGTCTGGACGGGCCGCGACCGCATCGCGGCCTACGAATTGCGGGTGGTGCCGGCCGGAACGCCGCGCTTGCGTGATGAGGTCCAGAGTCTGCTCTCGCGCATTCCGGGGGCACGCAGCACCAACGTCGGGGGACGTATCCTGATCGAGGGCGATGACCTCTCCGACGACGATCGCGCGCGCATCGCAGCCTTGGCGGACCGCTATCCCAACGTGCTGGACTTCACCGGCCAGGTGGGCTGGGATCGCATGGTGTTGCTCGACGTCCAGGTCGTCGAGATTCCGACGTCAAGATTGCAGGAGTTCGGCGTGCGCTGGGACGGCGTGACGCAGGGCGGAGTCAACGCGGGCTTGGCATGGGACGGCGGGTCGCGCGGCCGCATCACCAGGCCGGGCGAGCAGATTATCGAAACGGCCGCTCCGGTGTCGTCAGCGGCGGGCTACTTCGGCGTCAATGCCTTGCTATCGGCTCGGATCGCCGCGTTGGCTCAGACAGGCGAGGCCGTCATGCTCGCCCAACCGCAGTTGTTGGCGCGCAGCGGAGCCAGCGCCACGTTCCTGGCGGGTGGAGAGGTTCCGTACGCATCGACCGATTCGCAGGGCAATGCCACGACGCTGTTCAAGCCTTATGGTGTGTCGCTGAACATCACTCCTCGAATCGACCGCAACGGCGTCATACGGTCCTTGATCGAGGTGGAGGCAAGCTCGGTGGACACTTCGATGAGCCTGCCGGGCGGGCCGGCCTTGCGCACGCGTCGCGCCTCTACGGAGTTCAACGTGCGTTCGGGCAATACGCTGGTCATTGGAGGCTTTCTCTCTCGCGAGCAGGGCAACGAGGTCAGCGGTCTCCCCGGCTTGCAGAACATTCCAATTCTCGGCGCCTTGTTCTCTTCTCGCCGCTATCAACGCCGCGAAACGGAGTTGGCGATTTTCGTAACGCCAAAGATCGTGTCGCAAGGCGAGCCCGCCATGGCCGACCGGGTGCGGCGTGGACGTGACGCGCTGGACACCGCATTTCCGGAGCCCCCTCGACTTGGAACCGCGACGCCCGTGGATGCGGGCGGCTGGGATCCTTATGCCGGCGAAGGCTCCCAATGGACTGGCCGTCCGCTGGGGGCGAGCCCGGTGTGGCCGGAGTAGACGATGCTCAAGATAGAAATGACCTTCGAGGACGCTGCGCAGCGCAGCGTGGAATTGCCGGCGCCGATACTGATCGGAAGGGGCGCTCAGTGCGGCCTGCGCCTTCCGACGTGGAGGGTCGGGCGGCAGCACGCCCGGCTGCTGTTGGAAGAGGCGGCTATCGTCCTTGAGGACTTGGGCACGCTTGCGGGAACGATGGTGAACGGCGTGCGAGTGGTCCGCCATTCGCCGGTGCAGCCGGATGACGAGATTCTGATCGGACCATGTCGGCTGCGCGTTTCGCAGGCCAGAGGGCACAAATCCACTCCGGACGGCTTCGAGGCGGCCGCAGTCCCGCCCCTCGCAGTCACCATGCCCACACGGCCAGTGGCGCAAGCGAACACCGAATTGCCGGGCGCGCCGCTGCCAGCGACATCGCAGCAGCGCCTGCATGATCGACGCCGATTGCATGCGGCCTTGCTTGGCGCGCTTGACCTGCGCAGGCGGGACGTGGCTGGCATGAGCGATGGCATGCTGCGCGCCGAAGCCGAGCGTTTGCTGACGCAGATCGTCGCCTCGGACTCAGACCTTCCCGAGGCCGACAGGACGGCGCTTTGCCGTGACGTGCTGGACGAAGCGGTAGGCCTTGGGCCGCTGGAACCGCTATTGGCCGCCGCTGACATCACCGAGATCATGGTCAATCGCTACGACGAGATCTACGTCGAGCGCGCAGGCCGTCTGTGGCGCCAGCAGACGACATTCACCAGCGAGCAATCGGTGCGCTGGGTGATAGAGCGCATCGTGACGCCACTGGGACGGCGCATCGACGAAAGCTCGCCCATGGTGGATGCGCGCCTGCCCGACGGCTCCCGCGTACACGCCATCATTCCACCGGTTGCAATGAAGGGAGCAAGCCTGACCATACGGAAATTTCCTCAGCGGCGCCCGCAGATGCCGGACCTTATCGCGCTGGGCGCACTCAGCGGCGCCATGGCGCAGTTTCTTGCGCTTTGCGTAAGGATGCGCAAGAACTTGGTGGTCTCCGGCGGAACGGGCGCCGGCAAGACGACACTGCTGAATATTCTGTCCAACGAAATCCCGGATGGCGAGCGAGTCGTCACCATCGAGGACGCGGCGGAACTGCGGCTGAACCACGACCATCTGGTCGCGCTCGAGGCGCGTCCGGCCAACCAGGAGGGTAGAGGGCGCATCGATATCCGCGAACTGGTGCGCAATGCGTTGCGCATGCGGCCAGACCGGATCGTCGTGGGCGAGTGCCGCGGGGCAGAGGCGTTCGACATGCTGACGGCGATGAATACCGGCCATGAAGGCTCTCTGACCACGCTGCATGCCAACTCTCCACGAGATGCGCTGGCACGCTTGGAGGCCATGATACTGATGGCAGCCCTGGACCTGCCGCTGTCGGCGGTGCGTGAGCACATTGCGGCCAGCGTGGACATCGTCGTGCAGCAAGCGAGGCTGACGGACGGGCGCCGCATCGTGACGTCGATCGTTGAAGTTGCAGGGATGGAAAGCGGGCGCATCCAGTTGCAGGACCTGTTCCGCTACGACCGCACTGCGGGGTTCCTGGGATGCGGCGCAATGCCGAGCTTTACCCAGGAATGGGCGGAAATGGGAGTCGACCTGGATGCCACCTGGTTTTCGGACGCCGCGGGTTCCTCGACCGAGTCCGCGACCTTTCCGCTGGGGCTGCCATGATATGGATTGCGGCAATTGCCACCATGCTCTGCGCCGGCATACTGGTCTGGCGCGCGCAGAACTGGTTCGCGCCCGCGCTAAGGCGGTACCGCGAAGTCTATACGCAGGAAGCGGGTGTGCGGCTGAGTGAAGTCTTCCTATTCATCGACCCGGCTCAGTTGTGGGCGGCGGCCGTCGGCTGCGCCGTGGTGGCGGCGGCGCTGGCCTTCTCAGCGACCGGCAGCGGCCTGGCCGCGGCGATGTCGGCCGCGCTGGCATCGCGCCTGCCGCGTTGGATCGTGGACGGATTGCGCCGCCGGCGGGCGCGACGCTTCGAGGAACAACTGCCCATGGCACTGTTGATGCTGGCGTCGGCGCTGCGGGCGGGTGTGGCGTTGAATACCGGGCTGCGACACGTCGTCGACCAGAGCGGGGCGCCACTGGCGCAAGAGTTTGGCCTGATGCTGCGGGAACAGCGCCTGGGCGTGCCCTGGGACGTCGCGCTTGAAAACCTGCTCATCCGCATGCCCGCCGATTCGACATCGCTGGTCGTGGCGGCCATGCGCATCGCGGCGAAGACGGGAGGCAACCTGGCCGAGGCGCTCGAGAGCATCGCGCAAACCCTGCGGGCGCGGCTGCAGTTGCAGGCCAAGCTGTTGGCCCTGACGTCCCAGGGGCGGTTGCAAGCCTGGATCGTGGGCGCGCTGCCTTTGCTGTTGCTGGCGGTGCTGGACCGGCTGGAGCCGGACATCATGTCGTTGCTGTGGCGGACCCCGATGGGGTGGGGCGTGCTGGCGATCGTGGCCGTGCTGGAAGTGGCCGGGGTGCTGCTGATCCGGCGCATCATGCGTATCGATATCTGACAGGAGGCCGAGATGTGGCTTTACATCGGCATGGTCGCGGCGGCGGGCGGGACGGCGTGGCTCGCCTGGGTGGTATTGAGGCCGTTGCTGACGGATGAGCCGGGGGTGGCCCATGCGATGCCATGGTGGTGGCGGGCGGCGTGGCCGTGGATATCGGCGGTCGCGCCACTCGCTGGCCCGCTGTGCTCGTGGCGATGGCGGCTTCGGCTGGCGAGGGCGATAGAGCAGGCCGCTTTGCCACCCGGCGTAGGCTACGCGCACATTGCCGCGCTGTGCGGCAGCGCCGCCATGGCGGCCGGCGCGTTGGCCGGGGCGATCGCCGCGGGGTTTGCAGAAGCGGGAACTCCGGCGTGGATACCGTGGGCGAGCGCGGCGTGTATTGCAGCCGGAATGGCGCCGGTCCTATGGTTGCGCAGTCTTGCCGTGCGGCGGCGTCGCGACATTGAACGCGATCTTCCTTTCGTGTTCGACATGATGACGCTGTGCGTGGAAGCTGGACTGGGCGTGCAGGGTGCCCTGCAATTGGCTGCGCAAAGCGGGCCGCCGGGCGTGCTGCGCGATGCCCTGGCGGATGCCTTGGCTGAAATGCGGACGGGGGTATCGCGAACTGCTGCAATCAAATCGTTGGCCGAGCGCAGCAACAGCCCGCTGGCTCGTAATTGGGCGGCGGCGCTTGCGCAGGCCGAAGCGCTGGGAGCCAGCCTGGGCCCCGTTCTGCGCGCCCAAGCGGCGCAGTGCCGCAGCGATCGCCACATGCGGGCGGAACAATTGGCGATGCAGGCGCCGGTCAAGATGCTCCTGCCCCTCATTGGCTGCATCTTCCCCTGCACATTTATCGTGCTGGCGTTTCCGATCGCGGTCCAATTGATGCAGAGCGTGCAATGACCGTGCCGAAGAAGCTATCCGCCGGCCGCCTCCGCTTGTTGGCGGTCACCACGTGGCAAGGCCGGATGCGCGGCCTGCTCGGGCGGGCGCCGCCAGGGCCGCGGACGGGGATCTTGTTGCGGCCATGCGCTTCGGTGCATACCTTTGGCATGCGATACGCCATTGACGTGGCGTTCGTCGGGCGCGACGGGCGGGTCATGGCGCTACGCCGGGAAATGGCGCCATGGCGGGTGGCGCTATGCCTGCGCGCTGTCGCCGTTGTCGAGATGCGCGCTGGCGTTATTGATGCCGAACACGGAGGTATAGGCCGGGTAGAAGCTGCAGTACAGTACGCCGCCCGCGGCAATATTGAACGGAATCTGCAGAGTGCCCGCCAACTGGGGGGACAGTCCGATGGCGACGAGCAGCCCGGCGCATAGGTCGATGAACAGGAACACCATGATCCAGCAGGCGCCATAAACCAGGAAGGGCAGCTTGTTGCGCCAGCAGGCGATGCCGGAGAAAAAGAGGGCTTGAGTCAGCCGCAGGCCATGCCAGGCGACCAGCACCGGCGCATGCCAGAACAGGGCCGCAATCACGACATACGAGATCGCGAACAGCATGAGCGGCAGGGCCATGGCCGACAGGACGGGCTCCATGCTTTTCTCGACCGACGCGATGCGCATGCCTTCCATGATCGATTCGGAAAATGGCAGGAAGATGAGCAGGCCCGTCACCATGCACAGTGCGGCGTACAACACGCCCATCAAGAACAGCTTGCGGAAAACGCCCGGTTGCTTGAGCGGCTTGCCCCACATGGACGGCAACATGACGCGATCGGCCTCTACATGCTTGCACGCGGACAGAGTCATCAGCGTGATGATGGGCATCAGCGCCACGACCAACATCGGACCGACGGGCGGGGTCGCGGTAGCGAAAACGACCAGGAGGCTGATCGCCATGGCCCACGTGAACATGGCCAGGGGCTGCTTGCGGAACAGCCGGAAACCGTCTCGGACCCAAAGCCAGCCGGACGTCGCGGGAAGAAATGCTGCTTGCATGGCTCTCTAAATGGAGTTGTCTCGGATTAGGGGCGCTGTTCCCATTATGGGGGGCGTAGCAATTAGGGCAATATTGGCAGGGCCGAGCGGTGGCGCGCTTGCAACACTCTTTCGAAGTGGCGCGGGTCGTGCGGCTTGAGGGTCTGGGCCGGCCGGGGCAGGAAAAAGTCGTAAAGGCGGGACAGCCAGAACCGCAGGGCGGCCGCCCGCAGCATCAGCGGCCAGACTTCGCGTTCCGCGTCTGTGAAGGGGCGCATGGCCGCATAGGCGCTGAGCCAGGATTGCACGAGTTCCGGGACAAATTCACCAGTGTCGCGTTCAATGCACCAGTCGTTGACGCTGACGGCCACGTCGAACAGCCAGGTGTCGCAGCCAGCGAAATAAAAGTCGATGATGCCGCCCATGAGCGGATCCTCGAAAGTGCCGGCGAACAGGACGTTGTCACGGAAGAGGTCGCAGTGAGCCGGGCCCGATTGCAGGGACTGCCATGCCGGTGTGGCGGTGGCCGCCTGTTGTGCGGCCAATTCCGACGTAAGCAGTTCAGCCTGGGTCGAATCCAGGAACGGCATGACCTTCGGGGCCGTCTCCAGCCACCAGGAAAGGCCACGCAGATTGGGCTGGCGGATGGGGAAGTCCTGCGCCGCCACGTGGGCGCGGGCAAGGGTGGCGCCGGCCAGGGCGCAATGGGCGGGGCCGGGGGCCGGTTCGTAGCCGCCCGGCAGCCGCGAGACAATGGCGCAAGGTTTGCCGTGCAGTGTGGTGATACGAGTGCCGTCGCGCAGCGTCTGAGGCTGGGGCACCGGGATGCCCCGTTCCGCCAGGTGATACATCAACTCGATGTAGAACGGCAGTTGGGCCTGGGTCAGCACCTCGAACAGCGTCAGGACGTACTCGCCGCGGGTCGTGTACAGGAAATAGTTCGTGTTTTCGATGCCCGCCGTGATTCCTCGCAGCGAGACAAGCTCGCCCAGATCGAAATGCGCCAGGAGGGCGCGCGCGTCGTCGTCGGAAACGGGGGTGAATACGGCCATGGAAGTTCGAAGTGAGGGTTAACGGACGCGCGGACATGCCTGGACGGCAGCGGCGCGGCAATTTTAGACCACATAAGGGGCCCGTCCCGAGGCATTGGTCCCGCTGGCTGAACAGGCGCTCCGGGCAGAATGTCGCCAAGCACCGTAAAATACCGCATCCCCTTGTTTTGTAGAGCTATTCTTGGACTCCCCCGATTGGCGGCTTTGCGTCGCCCCGATGATCGACGTCACCGATCGCCACTGCCGATACTTTCACCGGCTGCTGGCCCCGCGCGCTCGCCTGTACACGGAAATGATTACCACGGGCGCGCTGCTGCACGGCAATGTTGCGCGCCACCTGGACTTCGATGAAGCCGAGCATCCCGTGGCCTTGCAGCTTGGCGGCAGCGAGCCCGACGCCCTGGCGCATTCCGCCAAGCTGGGCCGTCAGTGGGGCTACGACGAAATCAACCTGAATTGCGGTTGTCCTTCGGAGCGCGTGCAAAAAGGCGCTTTTGGCGCCTGCCTGATGGCGGAACCGGCGCTGGTGGCGGACTGCGTGAAAGCCATGCAGGACGCCGTGGACATTCCCGTTACCGTGAAGCACCGCCTGGGGCTGGACTATGACGAGTCCTATGAATTCGTGCGGGATTTCGTGGGCAAGATCTATGACACCGGCTGCCGCATTTTCATTGCCCACGCCCGCAATGCGGTGCTGAAGGGCTTGTCTCCCAAGGACAATCGCGAAATCCCGCCGCTGCGCTATGACGTGGTTACGCAGCTGAAGCGCGATTTTCCCGATTGCACATTTGTGCTGAACGGCGGGCTTGGCGACGCGGGGCAGTCCGTGCGCGCCGCCGAAACGTTTGATGGCGTGATGCTGGGTCGCGCCGCATGGCATACGCCGCGCGTGCTGTCCGAGGTGTCCCTGCAATTGTGGCCGTCGGTGCGGCTGCCCAGCGACGCACAGGTCGTGGATGCCATGACCGAATATGCCGCCCGGCAGGTTGCAAAGGGTGTGCCGCTACGGGTGATGACCCGTCCGATGCTGGGGCTGGTAAATGGCCAGTCCGGGGCGCGCCGGTGGCGACGGATGTTGTCCGACCCGGCCTTGCTGGCCGCGAACAACCCCGAATTGATCTATGACGCGTGGCGCAGCCAGCGCCATGCGCCAGGGGCGCGCGACGCCGCACATGAGGCGGCGCCGGCCGGGATCTAAGGGATGAAGGGCGGCGCGGCAGCGGCCGCGCGCGCCAGGACAGGCCTAGGTTTGAGCGGGTTCGGCGTTCTCGGCGGGCCAGTCCCGGATGTAGGCCTTCAGCATGTTGTTTTCGAATTGCTGGGCCGCCACGATGGCTTGCGCCATGTCGTAGAACGAAATCACGCCCATCAGGGTCGGGCCGTCCATGACGGGAATGTAGCGCGCGTGTTTTTCCAGCATCAGGCGCTGCACTTCGTCCGCGCTGGTGTTGGGCGACACGCTGACCGGCGCGTCGTCCATGATCGAGCGGATGGTGGTTTCGCCGGCGCCGCCATGAGCGTGCATGTGGCGGATGATTTCGCGGAACGTGAGCATGCCGGTAAGGGTGCCGAATTCCATGATCACCAGTGAGCCTATGTCCTGTTCGCTCATGGTTTGCACGGCCTGGGACACAGGCATGTCCGGCGACGCCGTATAGAGCGTGTCGCCCTTGACGCGCAAAATCTCGCTGACCTTCAACATCGGTATCTCCTGGGGCGCTTTACGCCCGAATTGCTTTGCTATTTCTTGTGCGCTTCCAGCTGCAGCAGCACGGGAGCGACGCCATTTCCGGTATTTTGCGCTTCTCCGCAGAGTTCTTCCAGCGTTGGCGTGTCTTGCGGCGCATTCACAAACGACGCGACGCGCAAAATCTCGGGATCGTTGCGCACGCGGGGGCGACTGCGGTCGAGCAGAAATCGGTCCACGACTGGCGCAAGGGACGTTTCCCGCGCGTCGCAGGTAAGCATCCAGTTGTCTTCGGGACTGCGTGTTGCAAGCCCCATCGCGCTCAGCGATTCCAGTACTTCATTGAGCTCGTCCTGGTGCAATCGCAATTGGGCGGCCAGCTCGTTTGCCGGCAGGCCGCCTGGCGTGGACAACTGCGCCTTGCGCAGCGCTCGCAGGGCGTCCAGTGCGTCGACAAACGACGCGCCCGCATAGCGGTTGATCTGCCAGCGGCCCAGCCTGATGAGAGGCGCGCTGGACGCCAGCGTGGCGCCGAGCAGCACCGCCAGCCAGGACAGGTAGATCCAGAGCAGGAAGATGGGCAGGGTGGCGAACGCGCCGTAGATGACGGTGTAGGTGGGGAAGCGCGTCAGATAGTAGGCAAATGCCGACTTCATGATTTCCAGCACGATGGCGGTGACGCAGCCCCCGATCAGCGCGTCGCGCCACAGGACATCGCGGTTCGGGACCACGACGAACAGTGCGGCAAATCCCAGGCCCGTGAGGATGAGCGGGATGAACGAAACGGCCACGCTGAGGACCTCGGGCACGTCTTTGACCAGGCCCAGTGATTCCCGGGCCACGAAGGACGTTGCCCACAGGCTCGCGCCGGCCAGGACAGGGCCCAGCGTGATGATGGCCCAGTACACGAGCGCCCGCTGCGGCAGGGGGCGCTGCCGCGATACGCGCCAGATGTCATTGAAGGCCTGGTCGATCGTCATGATGAGCAGCAGCGACGTGATCAGCAGAAATCCGCCACCAATGGCGGTCAGGCGCGAGGCCTGGCGCGCAAACTGGTTCAGGTAGTCCATGATGTTGTCCGATACGGACGGCGGCATCAGGCTGTTGGTCAGGAAATCTTCAAGGGCGACCCGGAATTCCTGGAAAACGGGGAATGCCGTGAATAGCGACAACACCACCGCCAGCATGGGCACGATCGCCAGGACGGTGGTGAAGGTGAGGCTGGACGCAACCTGGAGCAGTTTTTCTTCGTTGGCGCGTTGCCCGACGAAACGAAATACGCGTGCGGCCCTCGCGACCCTGGAAGTGCGCGAGGTCGATTTTTCGGTGACCGCCGGCTTGGCGGCGGCGGGCTCGGCAGGGCGATCCATCAGGCGATAATAGCAGTATGAACCCTGAACTCAACCCCCGCTTGCGCCTGTTGGCCTCGGTTTCCCTGTTTGCCTTGATCCTCCTTTGCATCGCCTGGGAAACGGTGGTGGCGCCGGTGCGGCCCGGAGGGTCCTGGATGCTGCTGAAAGCCCTGCCGCTGGCATTTCCGCTGCGGGGCATCGTGCGTGGCAATCTCTATACTTATCAATGGGCTGCCATGCTGTCGCTGCTGTATCTGATGGAAGGCGTGGTGCGCGCCATGTCTGATCCGTCGCCGATGTCCGTCCTGATGGCATGGGGCGAAATCCTGTTATCTGCCACCTTCTTCATCAGCGCCATTTTGTATGTGCGACCCGCCAAACGGGCCGCCCGGAGCCAACGCGCATGAATGTCCGTTCCTTGACCGAGCTTCACACCGTCAACTCGTTTGCAGCGCTGCCTGCCGCCTTTTATACCCGGTTGGCGGCCCAAGGGTTGAACAACCCCCGGTTATTGCACGCCAATGCCGATGCGGCGGCGCTGATCGGCCTGGATGCCTCGGCCTTGTCCACGCCCGAATTTTTGGACGTGTTTTCAGGAAGGCAGCCTTTGCCCGGCGGGGATACTCTGGCCGCCGTCTATAGCGGGCATCAGTTCGGTGTCTGGGCGGGGCAGTTGGGCGACGGACGCGCCCACCTTCTTGGAGAAGTGCAGGGCCCCGAAGGGGCATGGGAGCTGCAGCTGAAGGGCTCAGGCATGACGCCGTATTCCCGCATGGGCGACGGCCGTGCGGTGTTGCGTTCCTCTGTGCGCGAATATCTGGCCAGCGAGGCCATGCACGGACTGGGTGTGCCGACGACGCGGGCGCTGGCGCTGGTGGTGTCCGATGACCCGGTCATGCGCGAAACGGTAGAGACCGCGGCCATCGTGACCCGGATGTCGCCAAGCTTCGTCAGATTCGGTTCGTTCGAACACTGGTCGTCGCGGCGCCAGCCTGAACTTCTTAAAGCGCTGGCCGATTATGTAATCGACCGATACTACCCAGAATGCCGCGATGCGGCCGACGGGGAGTCTTCGTCCGACACTGCCCCTTATGTGAATCTGCTGCGGATGGTGACGCGGCGCACGGCCTTGCTGATGGCGGATTGGCAAGCGGTGGGGTTTTGCCACGGAGTCATGAATACGGACAATATGTCCATCCTGGGATTGACGCTGGATTATGGTCCGTATGGATTCATGGATGGATTCCGGCTGGGACATGTCTGCAACCATTCCGATTCCGAAGGGCGATATTCCTGGAATCGCCAGCCGTCCGTTGCGCTCTGGAATCTGTATCGTCTGGGCGGCAGCCTGCATATGCTGGTGCAGGATGCGGATGCCTTGCGCGCTGTGCTGGACGAATTCGAGGCCATATTCACGCGCGCCTTCCATGACAAGATGGCCGCCAAGCTTGGTTTGATGGCTTGGACCCCGGACGATGAACCTTTACTGGACGACCTGCTCAAACTGATGGACGCCAACCAGGCCGATTTCACCCTGACATGGCGACGGTTGGCCGATGCTTTGCAGGGGCGCCGCAGCGCTTTCGAGGATCTTTTCATCGACCGCGCGGCTGCCGCCGCCTGGCTTGACCGCCTGTTGGCCCGTCATGTCCAGGACGGCCGCCCCGCGCTGGAAGCCGCCACCGCCATGAATCGCGTCAATCCGCTATACGTCTTGCGCAACCATTTGGCGGAACAGGCAATCAAGGCCGCGAAAATGGGCGATGCCAGCGAAATCGATACGCTGATGAGACTGTTGCGCGACCCATATGAGGCGCAGGACGGGTTCGAGCGCTATGCGGGATTGCCGCCGGATTGGGCGAGCGGTATTGAAGTCAGTTGTTCCTCTTGACCCCCGTTTTTCGCGCAAGGCAGGCCGGATTAACCTGCCCCAGAAACCGGTTTAAGAAAAAAACCATGAAAAAAACGTGAAATGTGGCCGTTTTTTTCACTGCAATCATTCGTTTCCATTGTAAAAGTCGTAAGATTGCCGGCTCCGGGGCCTTTTTTGTGCGAGTGGGTCTCCAGGGGTATTTGTCGACAATTTCAAGAAAAGCACCCTGAATATGCCTGGCGCAGATGGTTTGCTATGTATTGGCCTGCTTGAGGACGATGCCGATTTCCGCGAGGAGTTGGCGCTAGGCCTGGGCGGCTACGGTTTTCGCGTGGCCTTCGCCTGCGACAATGCAGTGGCGTTTTATCGCCGGCTGCAGGAACAGCCGTGCGACATCGTCATATTGGATGCCCATCTTCCCGGCGAAGACGGTTTTTCCGTTGCCACCCGTCTGCGTGCCCTGAGCCCAGTGGGCATTGTGATGCTGACCGGCCGCAGCGCTCTCGAAGACCGCGTCCGTGGTCTTGAAGGCGGCGCCGACGTCTACATGACCAAGCCCGTCGACCTGCTTGAACTCAGTTCGGTCATCCGCAGCCTGGCGCGGCGGATGCGTCTGGCCAAGGCGCCGCGGCCCGCGGATGCCGAAACGCGCGCGTCGGCGGATACCAATTGGTCCTTGCAGGATGGCGGCTGGATATTGGTTGCGCCTGATGGCGCCTCGCTGCATCTCAGCGCTCAGGAACGGACCTTCCTGGTGGCCCTGATGGACGCGGCCGGCAGTGCGGTAAGCCGCCAGGCGTTGGCGGAATTGTTCCTGCCCGACAGCCCGGGCGGGTTCGAACTGCGGCGCATTGACGTGCTGGTGAGCCGTTTGCGCGCCAAGGCGCAAAGCGCGGGTCTCAAGTTGCCGGTGCTGTCGGTGCGCGGCCAGGGATACGTGTTCGCGGCCTGACCTCTGGTCGCGCGAAAAGCGGCGGCTATGCCGCCGGTCCGCTGGTGGGCAGGGTCACGACGAAGCGCGTCCCCACGCCCACTTTGCTTTGCATCGTCAGCGAGCCACCCTGGCTCTGGCAGATGCGCCTAGCCAAATACAACCCGATTCCCATCCCCTGCGTTTCCCGATGCGCCGGCCGGCGGAAGCGCGGTTCGAAGATGCGGGCTTGTTCTTCTTCGCCGATGCCGGGCCCGCGATCAACGACCGCGGCCCACGTCATCGTGGTGTCGCCCATGCGCGTTTGACCCGTTTCGATCCGCACCGGCTCATTGGCGGGCGAATATTTGATGGCGTTGTGGATGAGATTGCGGACCACGACGCTGGTCAGGGGCCGGTCGCAAAAGACGGGCAGGGGGGCGCGGGCTTCGAGCACCAGCGCATGCGCCGTATCGGGCCGCATGGCGGTCACCACGTCGCGCACCAGTTCGGCCATGTCGGTCTGTTCGCCGCGCGGGCTCCACGCCTGCTCTTCCAGCCGGTCCTGGTTCAGCAACTGGTCCATCAATTCGGTCATTCGCGCGACTGACCTGTGTATGCGCGCCAACCGGGTATCGACGGTTTCACCGCTGTCGGAAAGAATCATGTCCAGCGACTGGGCCGCTGCGCTGATGGTGGCCAGCGGCGCCCGCAGCTCGTGCGAGATCAGCGCGTTCATCTGTCTTTGGGTGTCCAGGGCGCCGGCAAGCTCCGCCAGCCGCAATTCTCCCTGGGCCAGATGCTCGGCATCGGATCCGGATCCGGTGCCATTGGCGGGAGGGACGACTGCGGGAGAGGCCAGCGCCAGCCAAAGAAGCATGCCCGAGACCAGCATCAGGCGCAGTAATTCGACGCCGCCAGCGCCGTCGGCGCCGCCCGCGTTCCAGGCGTCGTGCCCCAGGACCCAGGCCGAGGCGGCATATGCGAGCGCCAGCGCCACGAACGCAACACGGTTGGAAGGCCGCCGGATGGCCGCCATCAGGAACCAAACCGTCAGCGGCAGGCTGAGGACCGCGCAAACGCCGGCAATCGAGGCGGGCAGCAGACCGGATTCGGTTTCGTACACAAAGATCAGCGCCAGTGCTGCAATGCCGGCCAACGCAGCGCTTATCCAGCGGCAGATGGTGGCAAGCGTGGCCCGGGATTCCTGCAGCAATGGGGCGGTCAGCGCCAGCAAGGCTGCAAAGGAGGCGGCCTGCAGCGCGCCCGGCGGCATCAGCGCGGGCAGGGATCGAAACAGGCCTTCAATGAGCGCGAAGGCCACGCCGGCCGCGTACATCGCGTTGCGGGTGTGCGCCCACGCCACACCGCAGGCCAGTGCGCAGGCGATGGCCAGACCGGCGGTCAGGCCGGATTGCAGGTTTTCGGAATCTGCGTGCAGTCCATAGGCCAGCGCTGGCCAGGGCCAGAACAGCATGCAAATCAGCAGCCCGATTCCCGGCCAGGCTCGATGCCGCATGAAACCGGCACGCGAAGCGCGCGAGTGGCGGAAACGCCAGCGGGTGCGAAGAAACAATCCTTCCGTCAACTAGGAACCCATTGGTGATCATGCACGAGGTCGTGCGCGTGGGCGAAGTTTACGACAGCCCCGCGTATGGCGCGGACGCCAGTTTCTTCCAGCACGAACTGCGTGGCTGTGTCGGGCACGTCAGCCGCGTAGACCGCCATGTCCAGTGTCATGGCGGTGGCGACGACTGTGGCGAGCAGATGCTGGCTTCCCGGACTGTGAAGCAGCCTCGTGATGAAGCTGCCGCAGAGCGTGACGTACGACACGGGAAATTCGTGCAGGTGTTCCATGGCGCCAAACTGCTGCGACAGGCGGGATACGCCCACGCGCGCGCCCGCGCCCGTGACGATGTCGCAGAGCTGGCGCACGTCGGCGCCTTGTTCCACCAGACCTGCCGCGTCGACCTCCAGGATAAGCCGCAGCGTCAGGGAGGGGCGGTCGGCGAGCATGCGCTCGAGGCGCGAAAAGAAAGACCCTTGTGCAAGCGTGGCCAGCGACACCGGCACCGTCAGCGCGCCTTCATGGGTGAACAGCCAGTCCAGCCCCAGGCGGATCGCCTGGATGTCGCATTCGGCCGACAGGCCCAGGCGCACCGCGGGCGGCATGAAGATCGAGGCGGGCACCGGGTCGCTGCCCGACACGTCGTGCAGGGTCAGGCTGGCCTCGTGGTGCAGCAGCGCTCCCGAAAGATCGTGCAGCGGCTGGGCCGATAGCGAAAAACGGTGCTGCTCCAGGGCGGTGACAAGCGCGTCGTGCCAGCTGTATTCGCCGATGCGCGTGCTGTCAGCGGCCTGGCTGGCAGGCGTGATCTGATCGTCGTCGGCGCTTTCGGCGCACATCAGGGCATGGTCAAGCCGCGCCAGGATGTCGCTCATGTTGTCGCCGGGTGCGAAAGCCGCCATGGCCAGCGCCCATCGGCACCACCCATACTTGTCCATCGGGACGCGCAGGGAACGCAGTTCGCGCCGAACGCGCTCGGCCAGCAGGCTGGCTTGCGGAGCCGACGACCGGGGCAGCAGCAGGGCAAAATCCGACCCGCTGATCCGGGCAATCAGCGTGCCCGGACCGCCGAATTCCTCTACCAGTCTGCGCAGCCTGTCGGACGAGGAACGCAGCCACTGGTCCGTGAAGGCGCGCGACAAATGCCGGTTGATCTGGGCCAGATCGCGCTGGCGGATCATCAGCAGGTGACCGCCTGCCTCGGCGGACTTGTCGGTCAGGGCCAGCCTGAATTGATCGACGAAATGCTTGCGATTGGACAGACGGCTGACGGGATCCCGGTAGATCTCGCTTTGCAGCGATTCGATCCTGGCGTTCTGCTCCTGCACCGTGGCGGCCACCAGCCGCTGGGCGTCGACCAGGGCTTGGTCGACTCCCGCCACTTCGCAGGAGCCGGTCGGTTTCGGTTCGGCGCCGGTAGCCAGCGCGCGGACGCGGTCGCAGATGTCGCGGGAGGTGCGGGCTTCTATCCAACGCACGAGATTCGCCGCGAAGAGCGCCCAGAACGCGGCGGCGGCCAGCACCAAACCCAAGACCCGCATGCCGCCTTGCCACAGGGTGTCGCGGGCCAGGCGCGCATCGGCCTGCACGGTAAGCGTGCCTCTGTTGCGGCCATCCAGGCTGGTGAAGGGGCGGGTGACCACAGGGGCCTCGATGTTGAGCCAGGCGCTGCGCCAGTCCTTCTCGCGCCCCGTAGCCGGCACGCGCGCGCGCCGCTCCACGCTGGCCGCGCTTCCTTCGTTCGTGATGTTCACCAGGGCGTAAAGGCTTTGCCCGAACAATTCATCGGCCAGCGCCGCCTGCTCTTGTGCACTGCCCGAGCTGTGCGACAGCGCCCATGCCAGCGCGTTGGCGCCGGCCTCGCTCTGCTGCGCCAGTTGCGCATTCAGATAGCGGTGAGCCGCCAACATCCCCAGCGCCTGTGCGCCAAGCAGGATGATGCCGATCAGCAGGGCTGAGCATAAAAGTAGCCGGCGTAGTGTGGGCATGTACTGCGGGTTCCTTCCTGGGCTTGCGCGGTTGCCCGCGCCGTGAGGCGTTCGATTCCCGTTTCAAGGGAAACGCCAGGCGGCGGTGGGACCGACTGGGATTAAAACCTGGATAAGAAACGTGACACACGTTACCAAGACCTTGGACGACGGCGCTTACACTGTAATGCGCACTGTCACAGAACGCACAGAATATTACGAAATCCTCCTCGATATCGGACAAGCTGTGCAATTATTTCGTTCGTGATATTTGGCGTCTGAGAACTATTGAGACACTGCGTATTAATTTTTGGGGTTCCGGTGTCGTAGATGTGGGCGAGGCATGGCGAACAGGACCGGCCAGGGGCCATCCAGGAGCCGTCATGACCCGCAGCGAGCGATTTTCGAGCCGAAGGAAGTCAGGAAGAGGGGCGCGTTGCCTCCGAAATGTGGCTTTTTTTTGCGAAAACAATGCATAATTTAAAATATGTTACAGCCCCAGGGCCCGTGGTCGGGCCGCAACGCCTGGGGCGTATGGATAGGGGGCTCCGTGCGTGAGAGTTACCTGCTCGCACTGTGCCTGACGCTCGCGGGCGCACTTGCAGCGTTAAGTCTGCTTTTTGTACGCAGGGAGCGGACGCTTCGCCGTCGGCTGTCGCGTGACGAATTGACCGGGCTCCTCAGCCAGCAGGAGCTGCATCGTCGCGTGCGCGCGTGGCTCGGCAAGCCCCAGGGCACCACGCGCCGAGGCGCCTTCTTTCTGGTCAGCTTTGAACACTATGCGCAGGTCAGCGCCATGCTGCGCGCGGGCGAGGATCAGGCGCTGCTGGTGCAGGTGGCAGACCGGCTTGGCCTCATTGCCCGCACCTTGGGCGGCATGGCGGCGCGTACCGGCACCGATTCGTTCACGCTCTGTGTGCCCAGCGTGGACGAAGAGGGGGCCGCACAAGTCTCGGCCAAACTGCTGGATGACCTGAGCGCGCCCTACGAACTGGGGGGGCGTCCCCTGATTGCCGTTTTCCGGATCGGCGCCGCCCTGTATCCGGCGCATGGCCGCAGCGTCGAGGAACTTCAGCGTTGCGTGCAGGTTGCCCTGGTTCCGCTGAAAGAGCGGGGCGGTCCCGGCTGGAATCTGTTCGATTTCCGGCTTTTGGCGCGCCAGCGCGACCAGCAGGGCCTTGAAAACGATTTGAGGCTGGCGTTGACGACGCCGGCCATGGAGCAGTTCGAGCTCTATTACCAGCCTGTCTGCGACAGCGGCAGCGGCATGGTGCAGGGATGCGAAGCGTTGCTCCGCTGGCACCATCCCGTGCTGGGCAGTGTGTCTCCGGCCGTGACGATCGAACTGGCCGAGCGCAGCGGGCTCATCGTGCCCCTGGGCGCGTGGATTCTCGAGCGGGCGTGCTCGCAAGCGGCCCTGTGGCCCTCGGCTTGGCGGGTGCACGTGAATCTTTCCGTCAAGCAGATGAACGAGGACGGGCTGGTCCAGCTTGTATCCGACGTGCTGGCTTCCACGCGCCTGTCGCCCCGCAAGCTGGTCCTGGAGATCACGGAGTCGATTTTCATCCTGCACTACGAACGGCACGTGAAAATCTTGAACACGCTGCGCGACATGGGAATCGGGGTGGCATTGGACGATTTCGGCTGTGGCTACTCCAGCCTGAATCACCTGCGCCACCTGCCGATTGACTGGGTCAAGATCGACCGCAGCTTCATTTCGGCGCTCGAATCCGACGCGGGCAGCCGCGAGGTCGTTTCCGCACTGTTCGGGCTGTGCCAGGCCATGCATCTGCCGGTGGTGGCCGAGGGCGTCGAAACGGAAGGGCAGCGCGAGATCCTGAAGTCCCTCGGATGTCGCGTGATGCAGGGCTTCCTGCTGGGGCGGCCGGCGCCGGCCGCCGAAATCCAGGCATTGGCCTCGGCGGTGTCATAATCGGGGTTGCTTGCAAACCCGACCTGTTGACTCCCTATGCCCGGCAATACCCTAGGTACCCTCTTTACCGTCACCAATTTCGGCGAATCCCACGGGCCGGCCATCGGTTGCGTCGTGGACGGCTGTCCGCCCGGAATGGCGCTGGACGCCTCCGACATCCAGTTCGAACTGGATCGCCGCCGTCCGGGAACCTCTCGCCACGTGACCCAGCGCCAAGAGGCGGACCAGGTCGAGATCCTGTCGGGTGTGTACGAAGGCGTCACCACCGGCACGCCCATCGGTCTGTTGATCCGCAACACCGATGCGCGCAGCAAAGATTATTCCAACATCGCCGACACCTTCCGCCCCGGTCACGCCGATTACGCCTATTGGCGCAAGTTCGGCGTGCGCGACCCGCGGGGTGGCGGCCGGTCATCGGCGCGCCTGACGGCGCCCACCGTGGCGGCTGGCGCAATCGCCAAGAAATGGCTGTCCGAGCAATACGGTGTGACGGTGCGCGGCTACATGAGCCAGCTGGGCCCCATTGCGATTCCTTTCGAATCCTGGGACGAGGTGCCCAACAATCCCTTCTATGCGCCCAACGCCGGCGTCGTTCCCGAACTGGAAGCCTATATGGACCAGTTGCGCCGGGACGGGGATTCGGTGGGCGCGCGCATCGAAGTCGTCGCTGAAAACCTGCCGGCGGGATGGGGCGAACCCATCTACGACCGACTCGATGCCGACATCGCGCACGTGATGATGGGCTTGAACGCGGTCAAGGGCGTATCCATTGGCGCCGGGTTCGATTGCGTCGCGCAGCGGGGTTCCGAACATGGCGACGAAATCACGCCCGACGGCTTCCTGACCAACCACGCCGGCGGCGTGCTGGGCGGCATTTCCACCGGCCAGCCGATCACGGTGTCGCTGGCGATCAAGCCCACTTCCAGCATCCGCGTCGAACGCCGCTCGGTCAACCGCGCCAACGAACCGGTAATGGTGCAGACGCTGGGCCGACATGACCCGTGCGTCGGCATACGCGCGACGCCGATCGCCGAAGCCATGCTGGCGCTCGTGCTGATCGACCACGCGCTGCGTCACCGCGGCCAGTGCGGCGCGGCGCCCGTCTGATACGATTTCCCGCTGTTGAAATGGCTTGGAGGCCGACATGAAACAGAAGCGTCATTTTCTGCGCAATGCCGGAGCCGTGCTGTCGCTGGCCGTTCTGGCTGGCTGCACCGGCATGAACACCACGCAGTCGGGCGCCGTGGGCGTCGACCGCACCCAATATATGTCCAGCATGGTGCCTTCACAGGCGCTGGAACAAGAGGCGACCCAGCAGTACGCCGACATCCTGAAGCAGGCCCAGGCCAAGGGCCAGCTGGATCGCGACGCCAAGCAACTTGCACGGGTGCGCGACATCTCCCAGCGGCTGATTGCGCAGGCGGGCGTGTTCCGCCCCGACGCGGCGGGCTGGAAATGGGAAGTGCACGTGCTGTCCAGCGATGAAATCAACGCCTGGTGCATGCCGGGCGGCAAGATCGCCGTCTATACGGGACTGATCTCGAAGATCAATCCCACGGACGACGAGCTGGCTGCGGTGCTGGGCCACGAGATTTCCCACGCATTGCGGGAACACGCGCGCGAACGCGTGTCGCAGCAAATGGCTACCAACCTGGGCTTGTCGGTGCTGTCCATCGCCACCGGGTCTTCTGTCGCGTCGGACCTGGGCGGTGAGTTGACCAGCGTGATGTTCACGCTGCCCAACAGCCGCACACACGAGACCGAGGCTGACCGCATGGGTGTGGAACTGGCGGCACGGGCGGGTTACGACCCGCGCGCCGCAGTGACCTTGTGGCAGAAGATGGGCTCGGCCAGCCAGGGCAGCGCGCCGCCCGAAATCCTGTCGACGCACCCCTCGGCCGCGTCGCGGATCAGCGATCTGCAATCCGCCGCGCAGAAGGTGATGCCGCTGTACGAGCAATCGAAGGGACAGGCCGCGCGCTGAACGCGCGCGGCAACGGCGGGGCGGCCTACGCCCCGCTTGTCGTTTTCACGCCCTGACCCCGCATGATGCCGATGCCCAGGCCGGCCAGGATGCGCTGCGTCTCGGCGTCCGGCACGTCTTCCGCATAGACTGCGATTCCCAGCGCCCTGGCCGTCTCCAGCACCGAGCCCGTCAATTGCTGGCTGCCGGGGCTTTGCGACATTCCCCCCACGAACCCGCCGCCCAGCTTCACGTAGGACAAGGGCAGCGTGTGCAGCTGCGCGACGGCGCCGAACTGCTGCGCCAGCCTGCGCACGCCGATGTGCGCGCCGAATTCCGTGACGACGCGCGCCAGGGCGGTGATCTGCTCGTGGGCTTCCACCAGGCCGTGGGCGTCGATTTCCAGGAACAGGCGGCGGGCCAGGGGCCGGTGTTCGGTCAGCAGCAGGGCCAACTGGCGCAGGAACTTCTGGCCCCGCAGCGAAGGAAGCGCCACGCGCACGGCGAGCTCGCCTTCGTGGCTGGCAAGCCAGTCCAGGCCCAGCCGCACGGATTCCAGGTCGCAGTCCGCCACCAGGTCCAGCCGCACGGCCGGCGGGATGAACAGCGTGGCGGGAATCGGCTCCTGGTCCGGCGCCGTGCGCAGCATCAACATCGCTTCGGTCCGCACGACGCGACCGTCCAGCGCCAGCAGCGGTTCGGTCGCCAGTTCGAAATGCTGTCCTTCCAGCGCGTCCTGGATGGCGTCCTTCCAGGCGCGTTCGCCGGCTTCCGAAGGGGATTGCATGTCGGTGGCGCCCGCGATCACGACCTGGTCGTTGCCGGCGCTTTCCGCGCGCATCAGGCCGAAGTCCAGCCGCGCCAGCACCGCGCCGGCCTGGCCGCCGTGGCTGTAGTCGGTCATGGCCTGCGCCCAGCGGCACAGATGGCCTTCGCCAACCGGGATGCGGGAGGCATGGAGGTCGGCCCGCACCTGTTCCGCGATCATCATGGCCTGCGGCGCGGCGCAGCCCGGCAGAAGCAGGGCGAAGTCCGATCCGTTCAAGCGGGCCAGCATGGGCGTGGCCACGTGCATGCGCTTCAGCGTGCCCTGGATGCGTTCGCACGCCGCGCGCAGCCATTGGTCGATGAACTCGCGCGGCATGTGGCGGTTCAGGTCGGCCAGGTCGCGCTGACGGAACACCAGGACATGGCCGCCATCGATCCGGGGGGTTCCCGCCGCAGACCGGCTTTCCAGCGCGCGGCGGAATTCGTTGACGAAGTACTTGCGGTTGGGCAGGCCCGTCACCGGATCCTGGTTCAGTTCAAGCTCCAGGGATTCGATCTTGGCGTTCTGTTCTTCGACGCTGGCGTGAATGCGTTCGCGCGTCTGGTTCAAGGCTTGCACCACGCCGGACAGTTCCGGAACACGGGCCTCGACCTGACCGGCAGGGGAATCGCGGCCGATACCGCGGACATGGTCGCTGATCTCGCGCAGCAGGCGATTCTTGATCCATCCCACCAGCACGAAGGCGAATACCGCCCACAGGATGCCGGCGCCCACGACCAGGGCGATCATCTTAAGGCTGCTGCGCCACAAGGCTTCCCACGCATAGGCGTCATTGGCGACCAGGGTGACTTCGCCGATCTGCCGCCAGCCGTCGCTGACCGCGTGGGTGGCCGCCTGCGCTTCAAGAGGCGCCATGGCCTGGAACCAGGCAGGCACCGAGGCCGCGGTAGCCGTCGATTTGCGTTCGATAAGAACCTTGCCCTCGGGGTCCGTCAGCCGCACCAGCGAAAAATGCCCGCCGTCGTACAGCGCCGACACCAGCAATTCCTGCACGACCGGATCGTTGTTCGCAGGCTGCGACAAGGACAGGGCCAGGGACACGGCTGCATCGGTGCTCTGCACCTGCAACTGCCCCGACAGGTACTCGCGCGCCGAATTGACGCTGAGCGCCAGCGTCCCCAGCAAGATAACGCTGATGGCGAGGGTCACACTGAGCAGTAGCTGACGAAGTATGGACATAGTCTTGTTTCCGGACATCAGGGGCGGATGCCTTCCCGTTCCATGCGTTGAAGTAGGTCGCGCCAACGGCTGAGGCGGTCAACAGGCGCGGCGGCCTTGCCGTCGACGTAGACGCCGTCGGCGTTGAAGCTGAACACCGGCGTCAGGTCACGCCGCTGCGTGGCCGGCAGGATGGTTGAGATGAGGCTGTCCAGCACCAGCGGGACGGCGTTCGGGGTTTCGTAATAGCCCAGCACCATGTGGGCCACCTGGCTGCTGCTGGCCGCGCCGCCGATGCGGGCGCGCACGTAGATGAAGCGCAGCTTGTTGGCTGGCACGCCCATCGATAGCAGGGTGAAATACTTGCCGATGACATAGTCTTCGCAATCGCCGGCGCCCTTGCCCAGCGACTCCAGCGGCGTGGCCCAGTAGTCGGCCTGCTTCCAGATGATGGAGTCCTCGCCGGAGAGCAGGGCGCGGTTCCAGAAATCGTTGGCTTGTGTCAGACGGTCTTTGTCGGTGCCCGGCGCAGGACTGCGCAGCAGTTGCAGCCAGTTTGCGACCGATTTGGAGCCCTTGGCGCCGTAACGGCTGGCCGAGAGGGTCTGCAGCCGGTCGTAGTTGACTTCCAGGGCCGAACTGCCACCCCAGCCGCAAGCCAGGCACAGCAACGCCAGTCGGCACAGATTCAGCGCGCTTCGGTGACGGCGGGTCGATGGCATGAAACGGATTTTCACATTTTTTGGGGCGTCTTAGATGCGCCCTTTTAAAAAATGTGTCCTGCAGGGCAGGCAGGGAAAGGCCGATCCCGGCCTTTCCCTGCAAGGTCGATGCTTAGTTGTGATCGACGTTCAGCTTTCCCTTCTGCAACAGGTCGTTGATGATGGCCTGATCCGTTGCAAGCTTGCCGCCGTTCGTCAGGTCGACGTTCTCCAGGATGATCTTCTGGTCAGCGCCTTGGCCGATCTTGCCGGCGGTGCTGATTTCGATGACCGTGTTGGCGCTGTTGGCGGGATCCTTCGAGAAGTGCAGGTACTGGCTCAGCGTTCCATCCTTTTCGCCTTGCAGCATGTCCTGCAGATCCAGCACGTCTCCGCCATTGGCGACTGATGCGGTCGAGAAGTTCTTGATCACGTCCACCGCGGGCGCTGCCGTGGTGCCTTGATCGCCAAATTCCCACTTGAACGTATCGCTGCCTTCACCGCCGATCAGGATGTCGTCGCCCTTGCCGCCGATCAGGATGTCGTTGCCGGCGCCGCCATGCAACGTGTCCTTGCCCGTGCCGCCGTACAGGATGTCGTTGCCGTCATCGCCGTACAGGAAGTCGTCGCCGCCCTGGCCGTAGAGGATGTCGTTGCCCGAACCGCCATGCAGCTCGTCGTTCCCGCCACGCGTGTCGGATTGCACGTCGAACAAACCATGGTTGTCCGAGATGAACTTGTGCAGATCGGCATCCGTCGGCTGAACGCCGTTCTTGAGCAACAGGAATTGCTTCAGTCCGTCCAGGCCGGAACCTTCGGCCAAATCGGCCGGCTTGGCGGGATTGCCGTTGACGCCCCACGGCAGGTAGTCCGAGTTGATCGCGTCGCCGAACAGGATGTCCGATCCGTCGCCGCCGAAGATCTTGTCGTTGCCGACAGGAGCGAGTTCTGTGGAGGTGCTTCCGCCGACCAGAGCCGATTCCAAGTCCGACGGGTTTCGTACCACCTGAGACTCACCGATGTAGCCCGACGTGTATGACCGGATGTTGTCAATGTCGACGTAGAAGTTGCGCCCTCCACTGTTGTCGTTGACCGCAAATTCAAACCGGTATTCGCCCGGGCCATGGATCCCGGTCCTCGTGTCAGTCTGATTGCCTCTTTCAACGACCGTCCATTCCGAGCCAACCTTCTTGAGCAGGCGCCATTCAAAGGTATCGCCGGAATTTTGGTTGCCCAATGTGGCAGTGAACGCGAATGAAGCGCCTTTCGCAGCCGTGACAACCATCTTTTGCGATTCGGCCATTGTCGCCGTGACGGCCTGACCATTCGCATTCGTATCGGTGATGCGCAACTTGTAGTCGTTGAACCACAAGAAACCCGCATCGTATTTGTCTATTGTGCCGGTGCCAGACTTTACCCAGCCATTCAGGCCGTTTAAGCCTTGATCGCCCTCGAAATTTGCGTGTGTCGTTTCCCCGCTCGTGTAGTGCCCGCCCGTATTGTCATATTTATCCAACGTGGACACGGACACGCCGTCGCCGATACCGATGCCGTGAACCTGACTCACTGCGGCTAGTTTGTCGAACGCCTTGTCTCTGTTCGAGGAGTTATCTGTGGGTTCCCCGTCCGTCAGGAAGAACGTCAGATTTTCGTATGGTTTGCCATAGGCGTCGACCTGGGGCTGCTCGCCAAACCAATCCGTAGCTTCATTAAACGCCGCGCCGTACGGAGTATTTCCGCTGGCGGTCAAGCCCAGGATCTTGTTGACGATCTGACCGATATTGCCATCATCAAGGTCGGAAATCGAAATCTGCAGTGCGCTGGAAGTACCTTTAAATGTGATCAAGGAGATATTGATCGTGCCATCGTGATCGGCCAGACCTTCCAGCAGCGAGCGTAGTGCTTTTTTCGCAGTTGCCAATCGAGATTCTTCGGCGCTGCCTTTGCCCCACTTATCGTTCATCGAGTCCGACAAATCCAACACCAGGGCAATGTTGTAGCTGGTGCCCGGGGTTACGTTCTTCACCATGCCGCCCAGGTCGCCCAGCAACACGTCGTTGCCCGAACCGCCCTTGATCGTGTCGTTCGTGTTGTTTCCGCCGACAAACTGATCCACGTGCAGCTCGAACGTCTGCTGTTCGGACGTGTTCTGGCCGCCGTTGGCGGTGCCGCCCGAATCCTTGACGCGGAATTCGAAGGACGCACCGGCGTTTTCGCCCACGTTCGATGTGTCAGGCCGGAACACCAGCTTGCCGCCTTGCAGATCCGCCGCGCTGATTTCCTGGCCCTGGGTGACCGCGTGGCCGTTCAGGAGCAGGGTGCCGCCGGTCGGCAGGGAGTCGATGATCACGGACTGCAGGATGTGACCTTCGACCGGGTCGGAGAACGCGAAATCGTCGGCGTCGAAGGTGTAGTCCTTGCCTTCCGTGACATGGCCCGAGCCGTCTTGCGATACCGGCGCGTCGTTCACGGGCAGAACGTCAATATCGAGCGTGGACGTGGTCGAGTCCGTGCCGTCGCTGACGGTGTACTTGACCTGGGGGACGTCCCCGTTCCAGTTGGCGTCGGGCGTGAAGGTGTAGCCGCCGTTGGCGTTGATCACGATCGTGCCGACGCCTGCGATGGTCGCGGTCTGGCCGGCGTTATACGTCGTGCCATTGACCGTGAAGCCGGTGACGGTCAGCGTGTTGTGCTCCGCGTCCGTTGCGCCCGTCACCACATTGCCGGTTGCGGTCTGGTCTTCCAGGATCTCCTTGGTGTGAGCCTGAAGGACCGGGGCGTCGTTGGAGCCGGTGATCGTGATCGTCAGCACGGCTTCGCTCTTGTCGCCGTCCGCGTCGGTGATGGTGTAGCGGATGGTTTCGGTCAGGGTCTGGCCGTTGTTCAGTTCCTGGACCGCCTTCAGGCTGTTGTCCAGCTGATAGGACCAGGTGCCGTCGCCGTTGTCCACGAGCTTGCCGTACTTGGCGTCGCCCGTGGTGATGGCCACGGTGCTGGCGTCCGCGCCCAGCGTGTCGTTGGTCAGCACGCTGCCGGTGATCGGCGTGGTGGTGTCTTCGGTCACCGAAGCCGTGTCGTCGTTGGCGACCGGTGCGGTGTCGATGATCTGGATGACCAGGTCGTTGCTGGTGGTCTTGCCGGCGGCGTCGGTGACGCTGACGGTGAAGTTGTCACGGACCGAGTTGTCGCCGGCCGAGTGGTCGTCGGCGCCGCCGGTTTCCTTGTACGAGTACGAGATGACGCCGGTGGCGGCGTTGTAGCCGGTGACGGTCAGGACGCCCTTGTCGGTGGTGATGACGACCGGGTTCGAGGCGCTGGCGCCGGTCACGTCGCGACCGGCGACGGTGACGGCGGTGATGCCGGCTTCGGCAGACACGCCGACCGAACCGTTGACCGTCGCGCCCGAACCTTCGACCACGCTGTTGTGGGCGCTGGTGACGTCGCCGTCGGTGTCGACGGGGATGACCACCGGCGGACCGTCGGTCTGGCCGTTGATGGTGATGGTCAGCACGGCTTCGCTGATGTCGCCGTCCGCGTCGGTGATGGTGTAGCGGATGGTTTCGGTCAGGGTCTGGCC
>NZ_DAMDGT010000001.1:35264-51745 GCF_032102605.1 Achromobacter sp.
CCGAACCTTCGACCACGCTGTTGTGGGCGCTGGTGACGTCGCCGTCGGTGTCGACAGGCGTGACCACCGGGGGGCCGTCGGTCTGGCCGTTGACCGTGACGGTCAACGTTGCGGTCGTGCTGGCGCCGTCGGCGTCCGTCACGGTGTAGGTGATCGACGTGGTAACCGATTGGCCTTCGTTCAGCGCCTGGAAGTCGGAACCGGGGTTGAACGAGTACGAACCGTCGGCGTTAAGCGTGAAGCTGCCGCCATGCGAGCCGGCGATCGGCTGCCCGACGCTGGCGCCATTGCCATTGACCTGCGAGACCCTGATGGTGTCGCCATCCGGATCGCGATCATTGGCCAGCACGCCGTGTTCGGCATCGACATTCAGGGACGTGTCTTCGTCGGTCGCGTCCGTATCGTTGACGGCGACGGGGGCCGGGTTCTTGACGTCCCATTCGAACTTCTGCGAGATCTTGGCGCCGCTGGCGTCCGTGGCCGTCACGACCACGGTGTAGACGCCGTTGTTGCCGCCTTGCGAAGCGGAGGAGTCGATCTTGCCGGTGATCAGGCCGGTGGCCGGATCAAGGGTCAGTCCGGGCGGCAGGCCCTTGACGGAGTAAGCCAGCGTGTCGCCATTGTCGACGTCCTTGAACTGCCTGGAGATGTCGACGGGGGTGATGTCGTCGCTGTCATTGCTGTTCAGGTCGTCCAGCTTGACGCCCGGGGTCAGGATCGGGGTGTCGTTGGTGCCGGTGACGGTGATCGTCAGCGTGGCGGTGGACGTGGCGCCCTGGAAGTCGGAGACCGTGTAGGTGATCGACGTCGTGGCCTCCTGGCCCGCACCCAGGTACTGGAAGGCGGTGCCCGGATTGAACGTATAGGTGCCGTCGGAGTTCAGGGTGAAGGTGCCGCCGTCGGAGCCGGCAACAGCCGTGCCCACGCCCGCGGCAACGCCGTTGACGTGCGAAACGTGCAGGGGATCGCCGTCCGGATCCGTGTCGTTGCCCAACACGCCTTCGGTGCGGTGTTCGACCACCAGCACGTTGTCCTGGCCGGTGGCGCCGGTGTCGTCAGCGGCGATCGGCTCGGGGTTGCCCACGATCCAGACGAACGTCTTGGATACCGAAGCGCCGGATTGGTCGGTCGCCGTTACGGTGATGTGGTATTCACCCTTGATGTTGACATTGGTGTGATCGGACGCCCAGTTGGCAAAGGTACCGGTGAAGGTGCCGGTGGCCGTGTCGAACTTCAGGCCGCCGGGCACGTGATCGACCGAGTAGGTCAGCACATCGCCGTTGTCGACATCGCTGAAGAAACCGGAGAGGTCGTAGTTGACGGTGTCACCGTCCATGTTGTTCTGGTTGTCCAGGGCAACGGCGGTGGGGGCGTCGTTGGTGCCCGTGATTTCCACCGTCAGCGTGGCCGAGCTGGTGCCGCCTTCACCGTCCGAAACGGTATAGGTGATCGAGCTGGTCGCCTTTTCGCCGGCAGCCAGGTTCTGGAAGTCGGAGCCGGGGTTGAAGGTGTACGAGCCGTCGGCGTTCAACGTGAAGGTGCCGCCGCCTTGGCCGGCCACCGCCGCGCCCACATTGCCCGGCTGGTTGTTGACCTGCGAAACGTGCAGCGCGTCGCCGTCCGGATCGGTGTCGTTGGCCAGAACGCCATTCTGCGCGTTGACGTTGAGCGACGTGTTTTCGTCGGTCGAGCCGCTGTCCTTGACGGCGGTCGGGGCCGGGTTCTTCACGTCCCACGAGAAGTCCTGCGACACCGAAGCGCCGCTCTTGTCGGTGGCGGTGACGGTGACGGTGTAGACGCCGTCTGCGCCGCCTTGCGAGGCGGACTTGTCCAGGGTGCCGGAGATGATGCCGGTGGCCGTGTCGATGGTCAGACCGGGCGGCAGGCCGTTGGCCGAGTAGGTCAGTTCGTCGCCGTTGTCCACGTCGGTGAACTGGCCGGAGACGTCGACCGGGGTGATGGGGTCGCCGTCGTTGCCGGCCTGGTCGTCGAGCGTGATGTCCGGGGTCAGGATCGGCGTGTCGTTGGTGCCCGTGATTTCCACCGTCAGCGTGGCCGTGCTGGTGCCGCCTTCGCCGTCGGAAACGGTATAGATGATCGAGCTGGTCGCCTTTTCGCCGGCAGCCAGGTTCTGGAAGTCGGAGCCGGGGTTGAAGGTGTACGAACCGTCGGCATTCAGGGTGAACGTGCCGCCGCCCAGGCCGGCCACCGCCGTGCCCACATTGCCCGGCTGGTTGTTGACCTGCGAGACGGTCAGCGTGTCGCCGTCCGGATCGGTGTCGTTGGCCAGAACGCCATTCTGGGCGTCGACGCTGAGCGACGTGTCTTCGTCGGTCGATCCCGTATCCGCGACGGCGGTCGGAGCCGGATTGGTGACGTCCCACGTGAACTCTTGCGAGGTCGATGCGCCAGACGGGTCGGTCGCGGTCACGGTGACGTTGTAGACGCCATTGCTACCGCCTTGCGAAGCGGAGTGATCGATCGTGCCGGTGATGATGCCGGTGTTCGGATCGATGGACAGGCCGGGCGGCAGGCCGGTCGCGGTGAACGTCAGGGTGTCGCTGGTGTCGGTGTCCGAGAACCTGTCGGAAACGTCATAGCGGATTTCCGTCTGGGCATCGATGCCGGACTGGTTGGTCAGCGCGGACGACACGGGGCCGTCGTTGGTGCCGGTGACCGTCACGACGACGGTGGCGGTGGAGGTCGCGCCGCTCGGATCCGTAATGGTGTACGAGATCGTGCTGGTGGCCGTTTCGCCCTCGGCCAGATAGTCGTACTGGCCGCGCGGCGTGAACACGTAGGAGCCGTCAGGCTGGACAACGAAGGTGCCGCCGGTGGAACCCGGCACGCTGATGCCGCCCGAAACCATCGGGAGGCCATTGATCGACGCGATCGCCAGCGGATCGCCGTCGGGATCGGAATCGTTGCTGAGCAGATTGCCGCGGATCTCGGAATTCTGGTTGCCGCGGCTGGCGTCGTCCAACGCGTTCGGCGCGTTGTTGGCGGGCGTGGGCGTGGTGGGAGTCGTCGGCGTGGTGGGAGTAGTAGGCGTCGTGGGGGTTGCCACGGCGTCAGCGCCATCATCGCCCGACGCGCCTGCGCCCGACACGCGGGGCAGGATGTCGGCGGCGCGAGCCGGGTTGGGGTAAGCCAGGTCCAGCGGGCTGGTGGTTTCAAGGATGCGGGCAAGGCGGACGAAGCTGCTGCCGCCGGCATCGCCGCCGCCGGCCACCACGGCCGCCGTCGGGTCCATTTCGTCGAACGGGTCGCGGCCGGCTTGCAGGGCGGCCAGCAGGCGGTCGGAATCCGTGCCCGAGGGCGGCGCGACAGCGGCTTCCGTCGGGTCGGCCAACGGGCCGGTCATGTCGCCGTTCACCGCCACTTCGCGGCCTTCGCCGATCACGATCGGCATGCCGTTTTCAACCTGAAGCGAAACCGTGGCGCCCGAGGCCGTGACGACGTCGCTGCCGGCGGGGACTTTGCTGCCTTGGTGCAATTCGGTCAGCGAACCGTCGCTGTTGCGTATCCACGCGCGACCGGTGATTTCATTGACGACTGCGGGAGAGGAGTTGGCCATGTTGGTTCCGTTTCAGGGAGTTATCCAAGATGGCCAGATACTACGGGGCGCCAACGCGGGCGCATATTGTCCTCAAGGACAGTTTCAAGCAGGGATTTTGCTGCGCGCGTCGGCGGGCGCCGAAATGCCGTGGACCAGGAGCGCGAGCTGAAGGCGGTCGGTAACGCCCAGCTTGTCGAAAACGGCCGACAGGTGCGCCTTGACCGTGCGCTCGGTGATGCCCAAGGCTTCGGCGATTTGCGCATTGGCCTGGCCGCTGGCCGCGTAGCGCGCGACCGTGATCTCGCGCTCGGTAAGCCGGCCGCCGTCCCAGGCATAGACGTCCTGCGCCCGTTCGGTGACCAGCTTGAGCAGCCGCGATACCAGCGACCGTCCCATCCAGATGCCGCCGGAGGCCACGACTTCCAGGGCCTGCGCCAGCGCGGCGGGCTGCGCATAACTGTGGCAATACCCGTGGGCGCCCGCGCCCAGCGACTGCGTGCCTTGCTCGTCGTTCGGGCTGGCGCTGGCGACTACCACCTGCAGCCCGGACAGAGCCGGGATCCAGGCCGGATCCTGCCAGGAGGGCAGCTTGGGCACGCCGGCATCCAGCACCGCCAGCGACCGGCCTTGTTCTCGCCAGCGTTGCAGATCGGCAAGGCCTCGCCCGCGGGCGGCCATCCAGCGCGCCGGGTCAAGCGCGCGCCAGTGCTGCCAAAGCAGATCGTCGTGCGTAATCAACAGGACGGGAATGGGTTTCATAAGGCCTTGAAGCTCTCCATTAACGTTCGGTAAAGGCGTTCGCCTTGGCCCGCAAAATGGGCTTGAGCAGGTACTGGAGCACCGTGCGCTTGCCTGTCAGGATATGAACCTCCGCCACCATCCCGGGGATGATGGGCAACAACTTGTCGCCGACCGTGCTGCGGTCCGTGCGCACGCGCACCACGTAGTACGAATTCCCTTTCTCGTCGGTCACGGTGTCTGCGCCGATCTGTTCCACACGGCCTTCCAGGCCGCCGTAGATCGCGAAGTCGTACGCCGTGAACTTCACTTCCGCCTTCTGGTCGGCGTGCAGGAAACCGATGTCGCGCGGCTGGATGCGCACTTCCAGGAGCAGCGTGTCGTCCTTCGGAACGATCTCAATGATGTCCTTGCCCGGCTGAACCACGCCGCCGACGGTGTTGTTGAACAGCGTCTTGACGGTGCCGCGCACCGGTGCGCGGACTTCGGCCAGCTTCACGCGGTCGGCCAGGGCCAGCTTGCCCTCGCGCAGCGTCGACAGCTTGGTGTTGGTTTCCGACAGCTCCATGCGGGCCTGGTTACGGATGTTCAACTCCGCTTCCTGGATCTTGCTTTCCGCTTCCTTGATCGACGCCTGGAATCGGTCGATCTGAGCCTCGGCGCCTTTCTGCTCGCCGCAGTAGCGGGCCACGTCGCGCTGCAGGCGCAGCAGGTCGACTTCAGACACGGCGCCGCTCTTCAAAAGCGGACGCGTGACCTGGAGCTCGCGCGAGGTCAGGCCGCAGCTTGCCGAGGCCTGGTCGCGCTTGGCGATCGTTTCGCGCAGGTCTTCCTGGCGTTGCTTGAGCTGTTCACGCGCCACGTTGACGGTCGCGTTCAGTTCGGTGGTGCGCGCCTGCCAGGCATTGCGCTCCATTTCGACCAGGCCGGGCGCCTGCTTCAGGACTTCCTCGGGCGCCACGAAGGGATCGCCGGTGGCCAGGGCCTTCAGCCGGGCCGACTTGGCCAGCAGCGACATGTACTCCGCGTTGTTCTCGCCCAGCGACGAGGCAAAACGCGTGGAATCGATCTTCAGCAGGATTTCGCCCGCTTCGACTTCCTGGCCGGGGCGCACCAGGATCTCTTCGACGATGCCGCCGTCCAGGCTCTGGATGATCTGGACCTGACGGGACGGCACGACCTTGCCTTCGCCTCGGACGACCTCGTCGATGCTGCCGGTGCCGGCCCAGAACAGCAATCCCATGGTGGCCAGCAGCGAGGTCCACAGCAGGATGCGCGAGCCGCGCGCCTGCGATTCATGGATGACCCACTCGGCATTGCCGATGTAGTCGGACCGCTGCGCCGGCTTGCCCTTTTCGGCGCCGTCCAGGATCCGGTCGAAGAAAAACACGAAAAGATTGCGCGGGGCGCGAAGCAGGCTGCCAAACAGGCCGTGCTTGGGGGCTCCAGGATTATTCAGCATGGTTTCATCAGCTCCCGCGTCCAACGCGTCCTTGACGCAGGGCTTCGACAACTTGTTCCTTGGGACCATCAGCCACGATGTGGCCGTTGTCGATCACGATCAGCCGGTCCACCAGTTCCAGCAGGGCGGTGCGGTGCGTGACCAGCAGGATCGTCTTGGTGGCGCTGGCCTCGCCCAGGCGCTTGCGCAACTGGGCTTCGCTCTGGTGATCCATGTTGCTGCTGGGTTCGTCCAGCAGCAGGATCGGCGGATCGTTGATCAGCGCGCGCGCCACCGCGACTGACTGGCGTTGTCCGCCGGACAGCGATTCGCCGCGCTCGCCGATGATCATGTCGAAGCCGTTGGGGTGCAGATTGGCGAATTCGCTCACGCCGGCCATATTGGCGGCCGCCAGGATGCTGGCGTCATCGGCATAGGGCGCGCCCATCGCCAGGTTGTGCTTCAGGCTGCCGTAGAACAGCAGCGGGTCCTGGGGCACGTGGCCGATGGCTCGGCGCACGTCGGCCGGGTCGATCTGCCGCACGTCCACGCCGTCCAGCAGGACCGCGCCTTCAGTCGGCTGGTACAAGGACAGCGCCAGCTTTTCCAGCGTCGTCTTGCCGGATCCGATGCGGCCGATGATGCCGACCTTTTCACCGGGCTTGAGCTTGAACGACACCTTCTTGAGCACGGGCTGCGTGCTGCCCGGATAGGTAAACGTCACATCGCGGAATTCCAGGCCGCCGTGAAAGACGGGGCGATGCAGGAATTCGGCTTCCGCCGGACGCTCGATCGGCAGTTTCATGTAGTTGTCGATCGAGCCCAGCGACGTGCGCGCATTCTGGTACTGCATCAACAGGCCCGCGACCTGGCCCAGCGGCGACAGGCAGCGGCCGGCAATCATCGAGGCGGCGATGATGCCGCCCATCGACAGGGCGGATTCCTGCGCCAGGTACACGCCGATGATCACGACGGCGATCGACACCAGCTGCTGAACCGCCTGCACGAAGCCCACCGTGGACGAGGAGATCAGCTTGAGTTTGCCGCCGGTCTGCGCGATGAATTCGGTGGCGCGCTCCCAGTTGCGCTGGATCGCGCCCTGGGCATTGAGCGTCTTGACGGCTTCAAGGCCCGTCAGTGCTTCCACGAGCGTCGCGTTGCGCTGCGACGCGGCCTGGAACGAAGCCATGGTCAGGGCTTCCATGCGCGCCTGCGCCGCAAGCGACACCAGCAGGATCAGCACGATCGCCACCAATGGCGGCAGGATCATCCACGGCGATATCCAGGCCAGCGCGCCCAGGAACAGCAGGATGAAAGGCAGGTCGACCAGGGTGGTAATGGTGGCGGACGCAATGAAATCGCGGATGGATTCGAACGAACGCAGGTTGGCCGCGAACGATCCCACCGATACCGGGCGGCCTTCCAGGCGCAGGTCCAGCACGCGTTCCATGATCTGGGCCGACAGGCGGACGTCCACCCGTTTGCTGGCGCTGTCCACGACATGGGATCGCGCCGTGCTCAGGATCATGTTGAAAATCACCACCAGCGTGATGCCGATGGCCAGCACCCACAGCGTCTCGACGGCGTTGTTCGGGACGACGCGGTCATAGACGTTCATGGTGAACAACGGCATCGCCATGGCGAAGATGTTGATCAGCAGCGCCGCGACCAGGGCATCCCGGTACAGGCGGCGGTTCTCCAGGATGGCGGCCCAGAACCAGTGGCGCTCACGCACCTTGGCGACTTCCGGGGAGCGGGCGTCGAAGCGGAATTGCGGACGCACGAAGCAGACCAGCCCGCTGTACTGCGCAGACAGCTCGGCGGGGTCCATTTCAATGGCGCTGCCACCCAGCTCGGGATGGCTGACCACGAACTTGCCGCCGTCGTTCTTGAGCAGCAGGCAGGCGCGTTCGCCCTTGAGCAGCAGAATGGCCGGAAGCAGGTCCTGCGGGATGTCGTCCAGCGTGCGCTTGACCACACGCGCGGACAACTGCGCCCGCGCGGCGGCTCGGGGCAGCAGGGCGGGCGTGAGGCGGTGTTCTTCCAGGGGCAGGCCAGCCGACAGGGCCTGGCCGGTGGCTGTCACCCCGTGCAAGCGGGTGATTTCAACCAGGCAGTCCAGCAAGGGGTCGTCGTGCGCGGCGCGAGCGTCCGCGCGCCAATCCCGGGACGCCAATTCAGATAACTTGTCCATCTTCGTCATCCAACAGGTCCAGATGTTCCGAGAGGCGCGCGCGCTGTTGCTTGCGCTGGGTGAGTTTTTGCTGGGCCTGGATAGGCAGATCCGTCATGCGCAAGGTGCCGTTGGCGATCAACGCGTCGATCAAGTCTTCCAGAACGCGGACAAAGTCCGCGTCCAATTGCGAGAAATCATTGCCCGGGTTTGCCATTCGGCCTCCTTGCGTCGCGCGTCCGTCAGGGGCGGGCGTTCGGCGCGTTGATGGGCACCAGCGTGGGCGGCAGGGTGCCTTCGTTGTATTGCACGCGCACGGGAGCCAGGCGGGCCGTGTCCGGAACCGTCGAATTGCAAAGCTTGATCACTTCTTCCGACACTTCCAGCTTGCCGTTTTCCTCGGGCATCTCATTGCGCGCGGGTTGCAGCGACAGTGCCGGCAGCAGGGTGTGGGACAGCGCCAGCCAGCGATACTGCGCAAGGCGCAAATCATAAATGGCGCTGGTCAGCGCACGGCGGGATTCGAAAAGTTCGTTTTCCGTGTCCAGCAGGTCCAGGAGCGACCGTTGGCCGATCTGGAACTGCTGCGCATAGGCGTCCCGCACCTTGGTGGTGGCGACTTCGTGGTCACGCAGGAACGGCAGCTTCTGGTTCAGGCTGGTGATATTGTTCCAGGCCACGGCCAGGTCCTGCTGCACGTTGCGGCAAGTGTAGTCGCGAATGTCGCGGGCGGCGTAGGACTGGGCGGCCGTTTGGCGTACACGCGCCGAATCGGCGCCTCCGCGGTACAGGTTGTAACTCATCACGACCTGCACGGTGGAGCTCTGGATGTCGCGGTTCTGCGGCGTGGGGTCGTTTTCGTCGCGGCCGGTGTTGGCGACGAACTCGAACTTCGGCGAGAACGCGCCCTTGGACGATGCCACGCCGGCTTGCGCGGCCTGCAGGCCGGCTTGCTTGGACAGGAAGCTGGGGTTGCGGCGCAGCGACTCGTTGAAGTTGCCCGGGGTCTTCGGCAGCTTGTCGGAGATGTCGGGCGGGGGCTGCATCGATTCAGGGGGCAGGCCACCGGTTACGCGTTGGAAGCGCTGTTGCACGTCCAGCAGATTGGCCGTCTCGGTCATCAGGTTGGTCTGGGCCAGCGCCAGGCGGCCGCCAGCCTGTTCCAGATCGACGCGGCGGCCCACGCCGGATTCCGTGCGTTCGCCGATCTGCTTCAGGGTCTGCTCGTGCAGGGAGTAGTTCTGGCGCGCCAGCAACTCCATGTCGCGATAGCGCTGCAGGTCGATATACGCCTGCACGGCCGAGAAAGCGGTGGTGTCGCTGGTGGCAAGCACGTCATAGAAGCGGGCGAGCTTGTCGAAGCCGGCCTGCTTGACGTCGTTGCTGGTGCGGAAACCGTCGAATATCAGTTGACGCAGTTCGACGCTGTAGCCGGGACGGTTCCAGCTTTGCGATCCGACGGCGGGAACGTTGTTGCGCCATTCACGGCCCACGAAGCCCTGCGCGTTGATCTGGGGGAAGAAGGCGGCGCGGGCGACAGCCTGGCCTTCAAGGGATGCCTGGAAATCGTGGTACTTGGCCTGGATTTCCGGGTTGCTGAGCAGTGTCTGTTCAACCACCTGGTTCAACGTCACTGGCTGAGCGGCGGAATTGGGCGCGGCGGGCGCCGTGGACTGTGCAAATGCCGCGGGTACGAATGCAAGGGCAATGGCCGAAGCCGTGCTTTTGAGCAAAAACGAAGCCATAGTGATTATTCGCGAGTCAAGTTGAGATTGATGGCCGCCATGTTGTATGTAAATGTCAGTTTTGGCGAGTCAAGATTTGTTAATTCTTGAGGAATGTTGCTGACAGTCCATGGCGTGATTTTCGCGCAACCCCTACTAACGACGTCGAATTTGCACGAATTTCGCATATGCGCGAGAGTATTATTTCTATTAATACGGTTTATTGCGCATTATTTCGATAGATATGATATCGAGGCGAAAGCGGATTATATCTATTTGAGAGTTTTGTATCTATTTTGTTTTCCAACTTGTATCAGGGTGGGATTATTCCGGCAGATCAATTTGATATGTAACAAGTCGACATAACGCGTGGAACTGCGGCAGGCGCGGGCGCAGCATGGTAGTGGTAGTACTGGTATATATGGTGTGCTTGTACTAGGTTTGGGGGCTGGGCATAATTCCCTCATGCCGCAGCAGTTGGCGCGGCAGGGAAGCGTTTTCCCTGCGCGCGGCTCAAGCCGGATTGTCTATTTGCAGAGCGCATCCATGGCCCAAACTCTTTACGACAAACTCTGGGACGCCCACATCGTCCACCAGGAATCAGACGGCACCTGTCTTCTCTATATCGACCGTCACCTGCTGCACGAAGTCACCAGCCCGCAGGCGTTCGAAGGGCTGACGCTGGCCGGCCGCAAGCCCTGGCGCACCGGCGCCAATCTGGCGGTGGCGGACCACAACGTGCCGACGATGAATCGCGCCCAAGGCATCGACGATCCCATCTCGCGTCTGCAGGTCGATACGCTGGACGCCAATTGCGGCAAGTACGGCATCACCGAATTCCGCATGAACGATCTGCGCCAGGGCATCGTTCACGTGATCGGGCCGGAACAGGGCGCAACGCTGCCCGGCATGACGGTCGTCTGTGGCGATTCGCACACCAGCACGCACGGCGCGCTGGGCGCACTGGCCTTCGGCATCGGCACGTCCGAGGTCGAACACGTCCTGGCTACCCAGACGCTGCTCATGAAGAAAGCCAAGAGCATGCTGATCAAGGTCGACGGCGAACTGCCCTTCGGCTGTACGGCCAAGGACGTAGTGCTGCACATCATCGGCATCATCGGCACGGCCGGCGGCACCGGCCATGCAATCGAATTCGCCGGCAGCACCATCCGCGCCCTGTCCGTGGAAGGTCGCATGACCGTCTGCAACATGGCGATTGAAGCCGGCGCCCGCTCGGGCATGGTGGCGGTCGACGAAAAGACCGTCGAATATTTCCGCGGCCGTCCCTTCGCGCCCACGGGCGTCGTGTGGGACCAGGCGGTCAAGTACTGGCGCACACTGCACACCGACGAAGGCGCCAAGTTCGACACCGTGGTGGAAGTCAACGCGCGCGACATCAAGCCGCAAGTCACCTGGGGCACGTCGCCCGAAATGGTGCTGCCGGTGGACTCCCGCGTGCCCGATCCCGATCGCGAAAAGGACGACGTGCGCCGCAGCGGCATGGAACGCGCGCTGGAATACATGGGCCTGAAGCCCAATACGCCGCTCACCGATATCCGCGTGGATCGCGTTTTCATTGGCTCGTGCACCAACTCGCGCATCGAAGACCTGCGCGCCGCCGCGGTGGTGGCGCGTGGCAAACGCGTGGCGTCCAATGTGCGTCAGGCGATGGTGGTGCCGGGGTCGGGCCTGGTCAAACAGCAGGCCGAACGTGAAGGCCTGGACAAGATCTTCATCGAAGCCGGGTTTGAATGGCGCGAACCGGGCTGTTCGATGTGCCTGGCCATGAACGCCGACCGCCTTGAACCGGGCGAACGTTGCGCTTCCACGTCGAACCGCAATTTCGAAGGACGGCAAGGGCAGGGCGGCCGCACGCACCTGGTCAGCCCGGCCATGGCCGCCGCGGCAGCCGTCGCCGGCCATTTCGTCGACGTCCGCACCTTCCGTTAAGCGTCAAGCACCGAGTAGACAACATGCAAGCATTTACCACTCACGAAGGCCTGGTGGCTCCGCTCGATCGCGAAAACGTCGATACGGACCTCATCATTCCCAAGCAATTCCTCAAGTCGATCCAGCGCACGGGCTTCGGTCCCAACCTGTTCGACGAGCTGCGTTACCTGGACCACGGCGAACCCGGCATGGACAACACCAAGCGTCCGCTCAACCCGGATTTCGTCCTGAACCAGCCGCGTTACCAGGGCGCTTCGGTTTTGCTGGCCCGCAAGAACTTCGGCTGCGGTTCCAGCCGCGAGCACGCGCCGTGGGCGCTGACCCAGTTTGGCTTCCGCGCCATCATCGCGCCGTCCTACGCGGACATCTTCTTCAACAACAGCTTCAAGAATGGCTTGCTGCCGATCGTGCTGTCCGAACTTGAAGTGGCGCGACTGTTCGACGAAGTGAAGGCATTCCCGGGCTACAAGCTGAACATCGACCTGGACCGCCAGGTCGTGATTGCCGCCGACGGCCGCGCAATGGGCTTCGATATCGAACCCTTCCGCAAGTATTGCCTGCTCAACGGCCTGGACGACATCGGCCTGACCTTGCGCCATTCCGACAAGATCCGCGCCTTCGAAGCCGAGCGCCTTGCGCGCCATCCCTGGCTCGAAAGCCGCCCCATCGCCTGATCAATACCTCGACCACAGGATCGTTTCTCAATGACTCACAACATCGCAGTCTTGCCGGGTGACGGCATCGGGCCGGAAATCGTCGAACAGGCCGTGCGCGTCCTGAAGGCGCTGGACGTGCCTTTCGATATCAAGCAGGCGCCCGTGGGTGGCGCGGCCTTCGACCAGTTCGAACATCCGCTGCCCCCGGCCACGCTGAACCTGGCCAAGGAATCGCATGCCGTGCTGTTCGGCGCAGTCGGCGACTGGAAGTACGACAGCCTGCCGCGCGAATTCCGTCCGGAGCAGGCCATTCTGGGGCTGCGCAAGGCGCTGGGCTTGTTCGCCAATCTGCGTCCGGCCATCCTGTACCCGGAACTGGCCAGCGCCTCGTCGCTCAAGCCCGAAATCGTGTCCGGCCTGGATATCCTGATCATCCGCGAACTTACCGGCGACATCTATTTCGGTACGCCGCGCGGCGTGCGTCCGTCGCCCGATGGCGCGTTCGCCGGCGAACGCGAAGGTTACGACACCATGCGCTACGCCGAATCCGAAGTGCGCCGCATCGCGCGCATCGGCTTTGAATCGGCCCGCAAGCGCAACAAGAAGCTGTGCAGCGTGGACAAGGCCAACGTGCTGGAAACCTCGCAGTTCTGGCGCGACATCGTGATCGAAGTGGCTCGCGAGTATCCCGACGTGGAGCTCTCGCACATGTACGTCGACAATGCTGCCATGCAACTGGTGCGCAATCCCCGCCAGTTCGACGTCATCGTGACGGGCAACCTGTTCGGCGACATCCTGTCGGACGAGGCCGCCATGCTGACCGGTTCGATCGGCATGCTGCCTTCGGCGTCGCTGAACGCCGGCGGCCAGGGTCTGTACGAGCCCAGCCACGGTTCGGCGCCGGACATCGCGGGGCAGGGCATCGCCAATCCCTTGGCGACCATCCTGTCGGCCGCCATGCTGCTGCGCTATTCGCTGAACCTGGCGCCCCAGGCCGATCGCATCGAAGCCGCCGTGCGCAGCGTGCTGGCCAGTGGCCTGCGCACCGCCGACATCTTCGAGGCAGGCACCACCAAGGTCAGCACCGCAGGCATGGGCGATGCCGTCCTGAAGGCCCTGGCCTGACACGGGGCCAGGTGGCGCGCCGTCGTTTGGTCGATCGGCGCGCCGCTATATATATAGCGTCAGTCGGGGCCGCCTTCGGGCGGCCCGACTTTTGTGGCTGGTATGCGAAGAAGCCGGCCCCGAATACTGTGGCCCCGTTTTTTTCTAGCTGCGGCGCAACATCCCTCCGTGCATTCTGATAAATTGTTGAATTGCACGGAATTTCCCCTTCCCGAACCTTGTCCCCACCTTTAAAGAGCGATTGAAATGAATCAAGCAGTAGGCCTTGTCGGCTGGCGCGGTATGGTCGGCTCGGTGCTCATGCAACGCATGCGCGACGAGAACGACTTCGCACTGATCGAACCGGTGTTTTTCTCCACCAGCAACGCTGGCGGCGCCGCGCCCACTTGGGCCAATGGCGCAGGTCCGCTGCAAGACGCCTACGACATCGACGCTCTGAAAAAACTGCCCATCATCGTCACGGCGCAAGGCGGGGACTACACGTCCGAGGTCTATCCGAAGCTGCGCGGCGCAGGCTGGAACGGCATCTGGATCGACGCGGCCAGCACCCTGCGCATGGCAGATGACGCCATCATCGTGCTGGATCCCGTCAACCGTCCGGTGATCGACGCGGCGCTCAAGCGCGGCGTGCGCAACTTCGTCGGCGGCAACTGCACCGTCAGCTGCATGCTGATGGGCCTGGCTGGCCTGTTCAACAACGACCTGGTCGAGTGGATGACCACCATGACGTACCAGGCGGCGTCCGGCGGCGGCGCGCAGCACATGCGCGAACTGCTGACGCAGTTTGGCGAGATCAACCAGTCGGTCAAATCCCTGCTGGACGACCCGGCGTCGGCCATCCTCGAGATCGACCGCGGCGTGCTGGCCAAGCAGAAGGACGACGCCTTGCCGCACGAGCATTTCGGCGTGCCGCTGGGCGGCAACCTGATTCCCTGGATCGACAAGGACCTGGGCAACGGGATGTCCAAGGAAGAATGGAAGGGCGAAGTCGAGACCAACAAGATCCTGGGTCGCGGCGCCGCCTTTGGCACGCCCGCCACCCCGATCGACGGCCTGTGCGTGCGCATCGGTGCGATGCGCTGCCACAGCCAGGCGCTGACCATCAAGCTCAAGCGCGATGTGCCGCTGGACGAAATCGAATCCCTCATCGCTCAGGGCACGCAGTGGGCCAAGGTCGTTCCCAACACCAAGGAAGCAACCGTTTCCGCGTTGACGCCTGTCGCCGTCACCGGCACGCTGGACATCCCGGTGGGCCGCCTGCGCAAGCTGTCGATGGGCTCGCAGTACCTGGGCGCCTTCACGGTGGGCGACCAACTGCTGTGGGGCGCGGCCGAGCCGCTGCGCCGCATGCTGCGCATCGCGCTGAACGAAGCCTGATGCGGATTCGGGCGGCGTTCATAGCCGCCCGATCCTGCACGACTGGCTGGCGGGGCACCTTCGGGTGCCCTTGTCGTTTGTGCCGGGACCTACCCGAAATGGCTTACGCGTAGTGTCCTACGCAAGACGGCCGACGCAGATCGGTCCGCGGAGGCGCCATCGCGCGGCGGCGCATGTGCCCGCCCGCCAACGTCCATGCCCCTTTCAGGTTTGTGAAATGCGCTTGATCCATTACACTTTTCGGGTGAATTGAGGCCTATTTTCCGCTGCAGATGGCGTGACCGGCCCTAGCCCGTAATTCGATTACAAGAACGGAATTCCAGCTTATGACCCAGCGTTCGCGCCAAGTGAAGCATGCCCGCCGTTTGAAAACCCTTCAGTGGGCAATTGCGCTGGCAATCGGTTCAAGCGTCTGCGGTTCGGCGCTGGCCATGCGCGTGGGGCATTCGCGTGTCGTTTCCGCGCCGGGCGCGCCCCTGCAGGCGATGGTGGGCCTGCAGGAACTGACACCCGACGAAATCAGCTCATTGAAGGCTTCCATCGCGGACGAAGCCGCCTGGCAGCGTGCGGGCGTGAAGCCGCCGGTTCCCTTGGCCAGCATGGTGGTCCGCATTGAAGACGGCCTGGACCCCACGCGCAAGAACCTGCGGATCAGGTCCACGCAGGCGCCGTCAGGCGGAGCGGTGGACCTGTTGCTGGACGTCAATTCCAGCTCCGGGCAGCGGCAGGTGCAGGTCAGCATTTTGGTGCCGCTGCGCGGCACCAGCGCCGACGTGACGCCCGCCGCAGTGGGCGCGCCCGGCCGGACGGGCGGCACGACAGGCACGGTAACAGTGAAGTCGGGCGATTATCTGTTTGCCATTGCCCAGCGCAACGCCGTGCCCAACGCGTCGGTCTATCAGATGCTGGTGGCCTTGTGGCGTGCCAATCCCCAGGCCTTCATCCAGAACAACATGAATCTGGTCCGCACCGGCCAGAAGCTCAAGATTCCCGACGCCGCCACCGTGCGCGCCATCGATCCGGCCGAAGCGCGCCGCATCTTCAACGAACACGCAGAAGCCTATGCCAAGTACCGCGCGCGCGTGGGCGCGGCGGCAGGGGCGAACCCGTCCGTGGTCAAGGGGCAGGACGCGGCATCCGGCACCGTTGCGCCACCGGCTGACTCGGGCAGCGTGGCCAGCGCCGCACCGTCGCAAGACCGCGTGCGTCTGTCCACAGGCCAGAGCCAGGACAGCGCCGCGACGCAAGCCGAAGCGCAGGCTGATGCACAAACGTCCAAAGAACGCGCCTTGGCCGACGCCCGTGGCCGCGTGGACAGGCTCCAAAGCAATGTCGAAGAATTGACCAAGGCCGTCGCCCAACAGTCGGGCACGGCGGGCGCGGGCACGGCGGGCGCGACTGGCTCCGCCGGTTCGCAGGGCGCCGCAGGCGCGCCGGGAGCAGCTGGAACGCCGGGAGCGGCAGGTGCGCCGGGAGCAGCTGGAACGCCGGGAGCGGCAGGCGCGCAGGGACCAGCAGGAACGTCGGGAGCGCCAGGCGCCACCGGTGCCGCAGGCGCTTCGGGCGCGGCAGGCACTCCGGGCGCAGCAGGCACTCCGGGCGCAGCAGGCACTCCGGGCGCAACTGGCGCAGCGGGCACGCCCGGTGCAGCCGGCGCACAGGGCACGGCAGGCACTCCGGGCGCCGCAGGCGCCCCGGGCACCTCCAGTCCGGCAGGTAACACCGGCGCGGCAGGCAC
>NZ_DAMDGT010000001.1:51845-976803 GCF_032102605.1 Achromobacter sp.
CTCTGGCGCAGCAGGCACCTCTGGCGCAGCAGGCACCTCTGGCGCAGCAGGCACCTCTGGCGCAGCAGGCACCCCCGGCGCAGCAGGCACCCCCGGCGCAGCAGGCACCCCTGGCGCAGCAGGTGCTTCTAGTGCAGCAGGCACCTCTGGTCCAGCCGGAGCAACTGGCACAGCAGGTACACCTGGCGCTACTGGCCCAGCCGGTTCGCAGGGCGCAACGGGACCCTCCGGCGCATCGGGCACGCCCGGCGCAGCGGGCGCAACCGGAGCCGCTGGTGCGCAGAGCCCGACAGGCTCCTCGGGCGCGGCCGGCACGTCGGGCGCAACGGGCTCTTCGACCCCCGCCGCCGCCGACAAGCCGGTCGGCACGCTGCCGGACAAGACTGTGCAGACGGGCATGCCAGGCTGGCTGGCCGACAATCTGCTCGTCATCGTTACCGCGGTGCTGGCGCTGGTTGCGTTCGCGATCGCATGGTTGTTGCGCAGGGCGGGCGCCCGGCGCGATGACGAGGACGAGGACTCCTACACCTACAACGAGCCAGTGCTGGACACGGCAGCGCTGAATCGCAAGCTCGACACCATTAATCTCGACCTGGACGAACCGCCCACGGACGAACCGCGCCGAGTCAGCGGTCCTCGGGTTTGAAGCATGTCTAGAGTTGCATTGGGGCTGGCCTATGACGGGTCCGCCTGGCAGGGTTGGCAGACACAGCCGCACCGGCAGACGGTGCAGGATTCGTTGGAGTCCGCGCTGGCCAGTTTTTGCGGGGCCGCCGAGCCCGTGCCCACGATCTGCGCCGGCCGCACCGATACCGGTGTGCATGGCGCGATGCAGATCGTCCATCTGGACACGGCGCTGAACCGCAGGATGGAATCATGGGTGCGCGGCGTGAATGCGTTCCTGCCGGCCAGCATTTCGGTGCAGTGGGCGCAGGAAGTCTCCGATGAATTCCATGCGCGGTTTTCCGCGCGCGCACGCACGTACGTCTATCTGCTGTGGCGCGGCCGGGTTCGCCCGGCGCTGTGGGCCGGACGCGCCGGCTGGTGCTTCCAGCCGCTTGATGTGGACGCCATGCGCGCGGCGGCGCAGGCGTTGGTTGGAGAGCACGATTTCTCCAGCTTCCGGTCCTCGCAGTGCCAGGCCAAGCATCCGGTGCGGCACATGCATCGGCTGGAAATCGAGGAGCGCGGGCCCTTCCTGGTGTTCACCCTGAAGGCGAACGCTTTCCTGCATCACATGGTGCGCAATATCATGGGCGCGCTGCTGCAGATCGGGCAGGGCAGGGAATCGGTGGACTGGATGTCGCAGCTTCTGTCGTGGCGTGACCGCAAGCTGGGCGCGCCCACCTTTGCGCCCGATGGTCTCTACCTCTCGGCAATCGACTATCCCGCGGAGTTCGGCCTGCAAGAGCTCGATGGCGGGTCGACGTTGTTGTCGCCCTTCACTCAAACCTATTAGGGCTGGCGCCGCGTTCGCGGCGCGCTCCCGCGCCTTACGGAGGCATGCGTCATGCAACGCCGCGCGTTTTTGAAGCAAACCGCCTTGGCCGCCGCAGGCAGCGCAGTGCTGGGAGCCAAGGCCGCCGCGCAAGACACGCCGGACATTGCGCAAGCTGCTCCGGACGCTGCGCCGGATAGCCCGGACGTCGCACAAGACACGCCGCTTGCCGGGCCGGACACGCCGGCAGTCGCGCAGGATGCGCCGGCCGTTGCCAGTGGCCCCCCGCAAGTGACATGGCGGCTGGCCTCCAGCTTTCAAAACGAATCGGCCACGATGTTCGCAGGCGCCGAAGACGTTGCCCGATACGTGGCCGAAGTCACCGACGGGCGCTTCACCATTGATATTGCTCCCGCCGGCGAATCGATTCAGGACCATCGGGTACTGGACGCAGTTCGGGACCGCCTTGTCGAATGTGGGCACACGTCCTCTGACCGTTATTTCGACACTGCCCCGGCCCTTTGCTTTGATGCCGGTGTGCCTTTCGGGCTGAACACGCGCCAAATGAACGCGTGGATGAATCAGGGCGAAGGCCTGTCGCTCACGCGTGAAGCGTTCGACAAATACGGGATCCTGAATTTCCCTTGCGGCTATACCGGCGCGCAGATGGGAGGCTGGTTCCGTGGCGAGATAAAGACCGTGGATGACCTGCGCGGGCTCAAGGTGAAAGCAGGCGGCTTCGCCAGCCACGTCCTGGCGCGACTGGGCGCCACGCCCGTCGACATGCCCATCCGAGAAGCCTACGCCGCGTTGGAGCAGGGCGCGGTAGACGCGGTGGCGTGGGTGGGGCCTTTCGACGACGAGCACCTTGCCCTCTACAAGGTCGCGCGGAACTACTATTTTCCGGGATGGTCGGCCGGCACGCAGCAACTGTCGCTGTACGTCAACCGCGATGCCTACAATGAATTGCCCAAGCCATACCAGGCGGCGCTGTCGCTGGCCTGCGCCATGGCCTCCAGCAACATGATCGCCACGTACGACGCCAACAATCCAGACGCGCTGCGCAGGCTGGTCACGCATGGGGCGCAGCTGAAGGCGTTTTCCCGGCCGGTGCTGCAGGCCTGCAACGACGCTGCATTGGCGGCCTACAATGAATTGAGCGCCAAGGATCCGGCTTTCAAGAAGCTCTACGACAGCATGCTGGCCTTCCGCACCAAGCAAGTCCCCTGGTTCCGGATGGCCGAAGGCAGCTTCGACAATATGGTGGCGACGCTTGGAGCGTCGGGCGCTTAGGACGTCTTTCCGTCCCGAATATACTGACCCGGCAAGTCGCCGCGGGGCGACACAAGTGAAAAATGCCATGCGTACACGAATCAAGATCTGCGGGCTGACCCGCGAAGAGGACGTCGACGCCGCCGTCGCCGCGGGCGCGGACGCCATCGGCCTGGTCTTCTATCCCAAGAGCAAGCGTTGCCTCACGCCGACGCGCGCCGCCCAGCTGCGCCGCACGGTGCCGGCGTTCGTCGATGTCGTGGCGCTCTTCGTGAATGCTGAACAACAGCAAGTCCAGGCGGTGCTCGACGAAGTCGGCCCTGATCTGCTCCAGTTCCATGGCGACGAATCGCCGCTGGAATGCGCGCGCTATGCGCATCGTTACCTGCGCGCCTTTCGCGTCGGAGCCCCGGGCCTGGACTCGGCAGAAAGTCTGGCTTCCACTTGCCGCGCGTATGGCGAGGCAGCGGGCTGGCTGTTCGACAGCTACAGCGCGGGCTATGGCGGCAGCGGGCATGGATTCGATTACGGTCTGCTTGACGAAGTCCGCGCCGATGCGATGTCGCGTCCCCTGATCCTGTCAGGCGGATTGAACGCCGAAAACGTCGGTTCCGCCGTGCAGTTCGTGCGGCCGTGGGCAGTCGATGTCAGCAGCGGCGTCGAGATCGAGCAAGGAATAAAAAGTTCTGATAGAATCTCGTTCTTCGTTGCTGCGGCACATGACGCAGACGCGAAGTTGAAGGGAAATAAGTAGTGCTGCAAGGCGTTCGAAATCAGTTTGGCGGTGGCTCAAAAGCGCGCGTTGAAACCGACTTCTGGATGTGTTGTGCGAAGGGTGTTGCGTGAAGTTAGAAGCAAAACCCCAAACGCAATAAATAATGCAAAAAATCTTCCAAGACGATTTGCATAGTTTAAAAAAGCACTATATAATTCTTCTTCTTTGCAGGCGGTTAGCTCAGCTGGTTAGAGCGCCACGTTGACATCGTGGAGGTCGTTGGTTCGATTCCAATACCGCCTACCAAATTCCTGCAAAGGTGTGTTCGATAGAGCTAGTCGAACACAGACCTGAAAAGCCGCGTAAGTCTTTCGACTTCGCGGCTTTTTGCTTTTGTGCGTGTTTGTTCGCGCATTTTTCCTGCCCATATGTTGGGGCACATCGTGTTGGCGCACATCGCAGTCGGCGGCGCGGGCCGTGAAAAGTGATCTGCGCATCGAATTGCGCGGCGCGAATCCGCCGTGCAAGCTGCCGGGCGCTGGCCGGCGAGATAATCGAAAGGCTCGGCCCCAATGTCCACGCGAACGCTGGAACCGAATACCGGTAACGGATACGTTGGATAAACGCATTGGTATCCGCGCATTTCTGACGAGCGCCGGTATATTCCATCTTCCCCATTTCAAAGCCCGCCATGCGTTCAGTTTTCAACGCCATCGTTTTGATCCAGGTGCTGTGGCTGCCCGGCTGCGCGATCAAGCCACTGCCGCAATCGCACGCCCGAACCGACGTCGCGCCGATGTATGCCGGCATTGACCGCAGCGCCGCCGCCACGCTGCGCGCAAGCGACGAGCAGCTGGCCGCCGAAGCAACCCAGTCGTCTGGCTCGCCAAACGCGGCATCCCAGGCAAAGGTCGAGCAGGGCTACCGCCTTTATCGCGAAAGCCAGCCCGGCATGGCGATGCGCAGCTTCAATCAGGCCTGGTTGCTGAACCCCGACAATCCCGAGGTGTATGCCGGGTTTGCGGTGGTCCTGGAAGACCAGCGCAAGATCTGCCAGGCAATGAGCATGATGGACCGGGCAATCAGCCTGCATCCGCCCACCTTTCGCGGCATTTATGCGGACGCGGGCCGCATCGCGGCGCGTTGCGCCGCCGAAGACAGGACGTTGCCGCCTGAAGCGCGCATCGCGGCCACGACGCGGTCGGATGAGTGGTATCGCAAGGGCGAAGCCGTCGAACCAGACAAGGGGTATCTGTATGCCTCGTGGGCGGCCGCCTATTACTGGCGCGGTCAGTACGGCGAAGCGTGGGCCATGGTGCACAAATCGCGCGCCGCGGGCGGCAGTCCCGGCGAGGACTTCGTAAGAATGCTGCGCGCCAGAATGCCGGAACCCGCGCCATCGTGAGTCGCGCCGTGCGCCGGCGCAATCCGGCAACATGACCGGGCATTTGCGATATCCTGCACACCATCATGATGAGAGCACTTTGGTTATGCCTGGGCTGCCTGATGCTGGCGTTGGGCGTCATCGGCGCCTTCCTGCCTGTGATGCCGACGACGATTTTCCTGATCCTGGCGGTGGCCTGCTTCTCGCGTTCGTCGCCGCGGCTTGAAAAGTGGCTGCTGGACAGCCCGACGTACGGCCCTTCGTTGCGCGCGTGGCGTGAAGAGGGCGCGGTGTCGCGCAAAGGCAAGACTTATGCCTGTGTTGGCATGGCGGCAGGCTATCTGCTGTTTTACTGGAGCGCGCATCCTTCGCTGCTGCTCGCCATTGGCGTGGGCATCTTCTTTCTGGCCAGCGCGGCGTACGTCGTCAGCCGGCCCGGCCCGAAAATCCACGGTTCGACTGACGAGCCTCCCGGCGAGTAGGTTTCTCGTTTTGGCCGTGTGCAACGCGATGGTTCGAACGCGCCCGCCTGATGCCGGAATCTGTGGCCGGCTGGCAGGCGCCCTTAGCCCTTTTCAGTGCGAATGCCGCGGATCCCCGCGCGTTTCCACAACCTTCAAGTACAAGGTTGCCGCCTCCAGGCAGAACCCCGTCGACAACTGTCCCACGGTTTGACGGAAGAGCTCCTGCCACGGTGTTTGTGATGGCGGCGCCTGGTAGGGCGGGTCGCGACGGCGCCTTTCCATTTCGGCTTCATCCACCTGCAGCGTGACCGTCCGCTGATTCAGGTCGACGCGGATCCTGTCTCCGGTGCGCAGCAGCGCCAGTCCGCCGCCCACGGCGGCTTCCGGCGACATGTTCAGGATCGACGGGCTGGCAGACGTGCCGCTCTGGCGGCCGTCACCCATGCAGGGCAATGAATCGATGCCGCGTTTCAGCAGGTGCGATGGGGGGGCCATGTTGACGACCTCGGCGCTGCCGGGGTAGCCCACAGGGCCGGCGCCGCGGATCACCAGCATGCAATGTTCGTCGATATTGAGCGCGGGATCTTCTATCCGCGCGTGGTAGTCCTCCGGCCCTTCGAACACAATGGCGCGCGCTTCGAAGGCATTTTCAGATCCGGGTTCGGACAAATAGGCGCGGCGGAACGCGTCGCCCACGACCGACATCTTGATGATGGCGCTATCGAAGAAGTTGCCCGACAGCACGATGAAGCCGGCGCGATGCTTGAGCGGCGCATCGCAGCTGCGGATCACGTCGACGTCATGGGTCTTGGAGGTGGCGGCGATGTCTCCGATGGTCCGGCCGGATACGGTCGGGCAATCGGGATGCAGCCGGCCGGCGGCCAGTAACTCATGCTGCACGGCCGGAACACCGCCGGCCCGGTGAAAGCCTTCGCCCAGGTATTCGCCGGCCGGCACGCAGTTGACCAACAGCGGCACGTCTTCTCCCAGCCGCTGCCAATCGTCCAGGCTCAGGTCGACACCCATATGCCGGGCAATGGCGATGAGATGTGGCGGACAGTTGCTGGATGCGCCCAGCGCCGAGGCGACGACGATGGCGTTTTCGAATGCCTTGCGGGTCATGATATGGGATGGCCGCAAGTCCTCTCGGACCATATCGCAAATACGCAAACCGGTCGCGTACGCCATCTGGCCGCGTTCCCGGTAGGGCGCGGGAATGCTGGCGCAGGTGGGCAGCGACATGCCCAGCGCCTCGGCCAGTGAATTCATGGACAGGGCGGTCCCCATGGTGTTGCAGTGGCCGATGGACGGCGAAGACGCGGTGGCGAGGGTCATGAACCCCTCGTAGTCCAGCTTGCCCTCGGCCATCAGATTGCGCGCATGCCAGATGATCGTGCCGGATCCCACGCGCTTTCCTTCGTGCCAGCCGTCCAGCATGGGACCGCCCGACAGGACGATGGCGGGAATGTCGATGGTGGCCGCAGCCATCAGGCAGGACGGGGTGGTCTTGTCACAGCCGGTCGTCAGCACAACGCCGTCCAGCGGATAGCCGTGCAGGATTTCCACCAGCCCCAGATAGGCCAGATTGCGGTCCAGCGCGGCGGTGGGCCGCCGGCCTTGCTCGGCCAGCGGGTGCACCGGAAACTCCATGGGGATGCCGCCAGCGTCCCGGATACCCGCCTTGACGCGTTCCGCCAGCGCCAGATGATGGCGATTGCACGGCGCCAGGTCGCTGCCGGTCTGGGCGATGCCGATGATCGGCCGACCCGACTGCAATTCCTGCCGGGTCAGGCCGTAGTTGAGATAGCGCTCGACATAGATCGCCGTCATGTCGGCGTGCGAAGGGTCGTCGAACCATTTCTGGCTGCGCAGTCTGCGTGGATTCTGAGGCATGGCGGTCTCGCTTGCTTCGGTTGCTTACAGGTCCGGAATACGGCCAAGGAATACGGGCCCGGAACGCGTCCCGAACCCATCCGGGCCGTCGGCGCTAGTTGCGCGCCTTCTGGATTTCGTCGTTCAGCTGCTTCACCAGTTCAGGGCCGAGTTCCTGCGTGTACTTGTCCACCACGGGCTGAACCTTCTGCCGCATGCGGGCCACTTCCTCGGGCGAGACGGTGTTGATCTTCATGCCGTTCTTCTCGAGGGTGCCCATGGCCTTGGTGGAATCCGCGCGGCTGTCCTGCCGCTCGAAGTCGCGGGATGCCGCGGCGGCCTGGCGGATCAGCTTTTGCTCGTCGGGCGACAGCGTGTCCCACCACTTCTTGGACGCCAGTACCACCCACGGCGTGTACACGTGGCGCGTGATGGTCAGGTAGGGCTGCACTTCATAGAATTTACTGCTCTGGATGGTCGTGATGGGATTCTCCTGCCCGTCGACCGTGCGCGTTTCCAGCGCGGTGAAGAGTTCCGAGAACGGCATGGGGACGGCGTTGGCGCCCAGCGTGTTGAAGACGCCCAGCGCAATCTGGTTCTGCATGACGCGCAGCTTGATGCCCTGCAGGTCTTCGGCCCGCGTGATGGGACGCTTGGAATTGGTCATGTTGCGAAAGCCGTTTTCCCAATAGACCAGGCCCACCAGTCCCTTGGCTTCCAGCTTCTTCAGCAGGTCCTGGCCTAGCTGCCCATCCAGCACGGCATCGGCCTCTTTTTCGCTGTTGAACAGAAAAGGCAGGTCGAAGACGCCGAATTCCTTGACCATGCCGGCCAGCGGCGCGGTGGATCCCACCATCATTTCCTGCGCGCCGCCCACCAGGGCGCTCTGCATCTGTTCGTCCGAGCCCAGGTTGGCCGACCCGAACGTCTTCATCTTCAGCTTGCCGCCGCTGACCTTTTCCAGTTCCTGCGCCAGGAAGCGGGACGCGCGTCCCTGCACGCTTTCCTCGTTCAGGCCGTAGCCGAAGCGGATCAGCCGCGGCTTGACGTCGGCGGCCGCGGCCACGCCGGCGACGGTGCAGGACAACACCGCCGCCAGGACAACAATTCGGGTCTTGAAGTGCTTGATCATGGTGTTTCTCCTTGGGGTTTTTCAGGTGCCGCTAGTGCATCCAGCGTGCGGGTACGGTGATCAGTTCAGGGAAGATCACCAGCAGGACCAGCAGTAGCGTGTAGGCCACGACGTAGCGCCACACGCCCCTGCAGATGGTTTCCATATTGATGCGGGCCACGCCGCAGACGACGTTGAGCACCGTGCCCACGGGGGGCGTCAGCAGGCCCACGCTGCCGACCATGACGAACATCACGCCGAAGTACACGGGATCGATGCCGGCCTTGGTGATGACAGGCATGAGCACCGGCGCGAGGATCAGAATGGTCGGCGTCAGGTCCATGACGGTGCCCACCAGCGTCAGCAGGATCAGCAGCGCGAACATCAGCAGCTTCGGCTGATCCATTACGGGTTCAAGCAGCGCGATGAGGTCCTGCGGCATGTCCGCCAGCGTGATCATGTAGGACGAGACCATGGCGGCCGCCACCAGAAACATCACGACGGCGGTGGTGCGCGCGGCGTTGATGAATAGCGGTCCCAGGTCGCGCAGGCCGATCTCGCGGTAGACGAACAGGCTCACCAGCAACGCATAGACGGCCGCCACGACCGCTGCTTCCGTGGGTGTGAAGATGCCGCCGCGCAGCCCGCCGATGATGATGACGGGCAGCATCAGCGCCCAAAGGGATCCGCGCAGCGCTTTCAGGCGGTTGCGCCACGGCTCGCGAGGCGCGGGCTCGATGCTGCCGTGCTTGCGAGCCACCCAGGCCCACATGGCCACCAGCGTCAGGCCCATCATCAGCCCGGGCGCGATGCCCGCGAAGAACAGCTTGGTGATCGACACGTTGGTCGCGACGCCGAAGATGATGAACGAGATCGACGGCGGGATGATCGGGGCGATGATGCCGCCGGCCGCTATCAGCCCCGACGCCTGGCCAGCGTCGTAGCCTTTCTCGCGTAGCATGGGAATCAGCAGCGATCCCAGCGCCGCCGCGTCCGCCACGGCGGAGCCGGACAGCGAGGCCAGCAGCACGCTCGCGAAAATGGCCACGTAGCCCAGGCCACCCTGGATGTGGCCCACGAACGTGTTGGCCAGGTGCACGATGCGGCGTGAAATGCCGCCTGCGTTCATCAGTTCGCCAGCCAGCATGAACAACGGCACCGCCATCAGCGTGAAGCTGTTGGCGCCCGAAAGCATGTTCTGGGCCAGCAGCTGGGTATCGTAGAAATCCAGCTGGAACATCATGACGATGGCGCTGATGATCAGCGCGAAGGCGATCGGCATGCCCAGGGCGATCAGCCCCAGCAAAACGACGAGGAAGACGGTCAGGATCATTGCAGGTATCCGGCGGATGAATGAGGGCGGGGGCGAGTCGGCCGAGTCAGACCAGAGGGTCTTCCGGACTGGATTCCGCCGGCAGGGGACCGCCCGCAATCACGCGGACCAGATCGATGAGAGTCAGAATGCCCATGGCCACGGCGGCGTAGAACCCGGCCGCGTTGAACACGGCCAGGGGCATGCCCGTGACGGGCAGCACGGTGTCCATGCCGATGACCGTCTGCACCCAGCCGCCTTCGGCCATCAGCCACAGCACCCACAAGACCAGCAACTGGCAGACGATGTGCGAAATCCGCCGGGCGGCGGGGCCGAAGCGCTCCACCATCATGGTCACGCCGATGTGCTGATGTTCGCGCAGCGCAATCACCGACCCGAGGAAGATCATCCACACGAAGGCCAGTCGCGAGACCTCGTCGGAAACGTTGATGCCGGAGTTGAACAGGTAGCGCAGCGCCACGTTGCCGAACAGCAGCACGACCATGACGATCAGACAGACGACCATCAGCCAGGTTTGCAGCGCGAAGCACCAGTCGGCGGCGCGCGCCAGCGGCGAACGGTCCGGCCGCAAAGGGTCTGGCCGCCCCGGTGGGGTAGCTTGCATGCTTGTCTCCTATCCGTTTCCCGGTTTTTTTAGGGTTATGCTGCGAAAGATGTTAGCGCTAACATTTTTGCTTTGGCAACCCCTTATTTTTGCGTCAGACTACGCGCTTCCACCGATTGCGAGAGCCCATGTCCGTCCGTAAACCTCGAAGCTCGCGGGCTGGCCGCGTCACCATGCAGGACGTCGCGCGCCGCGTGGGCGTCAGCGCGATCACGGTGTCGCGCGCGTTGCGCACGCCGGACAAGGTGGGGGAAGACCTGCGCCAGCACATCGCGCGGGTTTGCCAGGAACTGGGCTATGTGCCCAACCACGCCGCCAGCGCGCTGGCTTCGGCGCGCTCGCAGACCATCGTGGTGCTGATCCCGTCGCTGAGCAACGTCGTGTTCGTGGACATCATCTCCGGCATCAAGGAGGTCCTGGACAGCAACGGCTACCACATGCTGATCGGCGTCACCGGCTATTCGCCCGACGAAGAAGAGGCGCTGCTGCGCAAGCACCTGCAGCATTCGCCGGACGGGCTGGTCCTGACAGGCATCGACCACAATCCGGGCGTGTGGAAGCTGGTGCGCGCGCAGGCGATTCCAACCGTCCACACGATCGAGACGCTGGAGGGCAGCGAGGACATGAGCGTCGGATTCTCGCAATTCGACTCCGGCTATGCCGCGGGCCGCCATCTGGTCGAACGCGGCTACCGCCGCATCGGCATCGTGGGCGCCCAGCTCGATCCGCGTTCGCTACGTCGTTGCGAAGGCTGCCGGCAGGCGTTGCGCGACGCGGGCCTTTATGACGCGGCGCTGGAAATCATGACGCCCGAGAAATCGTCGATCAGCCTGGGCGCCGCGCTGATGCATGACCTGCATGCGCGCCATCCCGATTGCGACGCGGTGTTCTTCTGCAACGACGACCTGGCGCAGGGGGCGGTGTTCCAATGCGGCCGTGAGGGACTGCGGGTGCCTTCGGAAATGGCCATCGTCGGTTTCCACGACCTGGCGGGCACGGCGTGGACCACGCCACCGCTGTCGACCATCGCGACGCCTCGCTACCAGATCGGCGTGTCGGCGGCTCAGCTGTTGATGCGCCATCTGTCGGGCGAGGCCGTGACCGAACGGCACGTGGACCTGGGCTTTACGCTGGTCCAGCGCGAAACGAGCTGAGCGCGGCGCGGCTTGCGACGCGTCAGCCCCGGCGCAGCGCCAGGAACACCCCGGACGCCATGATCAGCCCCATGCCGGCCAGCGCCAGCGCGTCGGGCGGGCGCTGGAACCAGAACGTGCTGAAGCCCACGGCCAGCAGAAGCTGAAAGTAGTTCAAGGGAGCCAGCGTTGCGGCGGACACGCGCTGGAAGGCGGCGATCAACAGGATCTGCGCCAGGCCGCTGCAGGCTCCCAGGCTGATGATGACGACGGTGTCGACCACGTCGGGCCACGGGTCGGGCAGGAAAAACGGCGCCGGCAGCGCCGTCACGATCAGGCAGATGAAGGCCGTGTACGCATACTGCACCGGCCCCGGCACCTTGCCCGACAGCTTGCGCGTCAGCACCTGGAAAATGGCGTAGCTGACAGCCGAAATGGCCATCAGAAGGGTGCCCAGCAAGGGCAGGTCGGCGCCGGGACGCACAATCAGCAGCATGCCGGCAAAGCCGGCGGCGACGGCTCCCCATTGCGCCGCGCGCACGCGCTCGCCCAACATCCATGGAGACAGCGCCACCATGATCAGCGGCGCGGTGAAGTAGATGGCGGTGGCCTCGGATAGCGGCATCCAGATCAGCGCCGTCATGAAGCAGGTAGCCACCGTGGCCAGCATGACGCCGCGCAGCACCAGCAACGGCTTTTCGGGCGCGTCGCGCAACCGAAGGCCGCGGCCATGCCGCCACAGCATCGCTATCGCCAGCGTCACCACCGCCAGGTAGCGCATCACGTTGAGAAAGGGCGCGGGGTAACGTTCCAGCATCTGCTTGGCGCCGGCGTCGAAAGTGGCGAACGCGACCAGCGCCGCGAAAAACAGCAGGATGCCGGTCTGGCGCGTGGCGGACCGTACGGGCAGCGAAGCGGGAAGGGCGCTCATGGGGCAAGCGGGCCGTCAAGCGCCGGCACGGGCCATGCCCTCCAGAAACGCGTCCAGCGCCGGCCCGATCGCCTGGACCATGTAGCCGCCTTCCTGGACCACCACGGTGGGGACGCCCAGGCTGGCGACACGCGCGCCGATATCGCGGTAGGCGCCGATGTCCAGCTTGAGCACGCTGATGGGGTCGTCCTTGTAGGTGTCGAAACCCAGCGCCAGGACCAGCACTTCCGGCGCATATTGCGCCAGCGCGGCCAGCGCAGTGTCCAGTGCGCGAAGGAAGTCCTGGTCGCCGCTGCCGTGGGGCAACGGCAGGTTGAGGTTGTATCCCTCGCCTGCGCCATGCCCGCGTTCGTGCGCGTACCCCGTGTAGAAGGGGTAGTAGCCCGCGGGATCCGCATGCAGCGACACCGTCATCACGTCCGCACGCTGGTAGAAGATGTTCTGCGTGCCATCGCCGTGATGCGCGTCCACGTCCAGCACCGCGACCCTGGACCAGGTTTGCAGCAGTCTGCTGGCTGCCGCGGCGCTGCTGTTCAGATAGCAGAAGCCGCCGGCGCGGTCGCGATGCGCGTGGTGCCCGGACGGCCGGCACAGCGCGTAGGCCAGGCCCGCGGCGCCGGCGACGTGGTCCGCCGCCGCGACGGCGCTGTGGGTGGAACGCAATGCCGACCGCCACGTCTGCGGGCCGATGGGGCAGGACAGGTCGCTCAGGTAGTAGCCGGTCTGCGCCACGATGGAGGGCGACGGGCATGGCCCGCGCCCGGCCAGTTCGACGCGGCCGTTGTAGTAGGGCGAAAGATTCGGCAGCACCTCGGGCCCCGGATCGACGCCAGGCGCCTTCAGCGCCTGCCAACGCGCGTAGGCGGTCTCCAGGTAGTCCAGGTAATCCTGGCTGTGGACGTGTTCCAGCGGCTTGCGGCCATAGTCGGCCGGAGCCTCCACCTTGACGCCCCGGCTGGCCAGCGCGGCCTGCAGGCTTTCGGCGCGCGACGGCAGGTCCGTCGGCGCGCTGATGCGGCCCAACCGCATGAACTGCCGGGGGTTGTGCAACAACTGCTCTTCAGAGAAAAACGCCTTCATGGATATCCTCGCTGGAACCGGGTCCATCCTTGAAAAAACGGAAATCGCCTGGCCCTAGGGCTTGGCCGCCTTGAGCTCGATTTCGACGAACACGAATTCCGTCTCGCCGGGATTGATGACGTTGTGCTCGACGCCGACCGGGCGGTAGTACGCCACGCCCGTCGTCAGCTGGCTGGTCACCTGGCCGCTGGGCGTGTCCAGCAGCAGGGGGCCGGTTGTCTGCGGCACCACCACGTAGTTCATGCCGTGGCGGTGCCATCCCGTCTCACCGCCGGGCGGAAAGCGCCATTCGGTGACGGTGACCAGTTCATTGTCGATCTGCACGGTCGGTACGGCGGGGGGGCGTTGCATCGTATGTCTCCTGGTTCCGGATGATCTGGGAAGAATATTCAGGCGACCTGCGCCTTGGTCGGATCCCAGTGCTGGCCCGGCACGGCCGCGATGAGCTGCCGGGTATATGCATGCTGGGGATTGTCAAAGATCTGCGCGGGCGATCCATATTCCACCACCTTGCCGCGATGCATGACCAGCACCGAGTTGCAGATCTGGGCGGCCACGCGCAGGTCGTGGGTGATGAACACCAGGGCGATCTTCAGCCGCTGCTGCAGGTCATGCAGCAGTTGCAGCACCTGCGCCTGCACGGAAACGTCCAGGGCCGACACCGACTCGTCGGCCACCAGCACCTTGGGTTCCAGCGCCAGGGCGCGCGCGATGCCGATGCGCTGGCGCTGGCCGCCCGAAAACTGGTTGGGATATCGGTCGAAGGCGGACGGGTCCAGCCCCACCAGCGACAGCAGTTCGCGCACCCGCGCCTGCGCCTGGGCGCGCGGAACGCCGTTGGCGACGGGGCCGTCGCTGATGATGCGCCCCACCGTGTGCCGCGGATTGAGCGACGCGAAGGGATCCTGGAAGATCATCTGGATTTCGTTCCGCATGGGCCGGAAGCGCGACTCTGACAGCGCGGCGATGTCCTGGCCGTTGAAGAGCAGCTGGCCGCCATTGATGCCCACGAGCTTGAGCAGGCATTTTCCGATGGTGGACTTGCCCGAACCCGATTCACCCACGATGCCAAGGGTTTCGCCCCGGTGCACGGAAAAACTGACGCCGTCCACGGCATGGATCTCGCGCTTGTTGCCCAGCCAGCCGTGGCCGATCACGTAGGTCTTCTTCAGGTCCTTCACTTCCAGCACGGGCCTGTCGTGCGGGGTGTCGGCGCGTTCCTCGCCGCGTCGGTGCGGCACCGCCGCGATCAGGCGCTGCGTGTAGGGATGACGGGGGCGGTTGAGGACCTCGCTGGCGGGCCCCTGTTCCACCAGCACGCCCTTTTCCATGACGGCGACGCGATGCGCGATCTCCGCCACCACGCCGAAGTCGTGCGTGACGAACATCACGCCCATGCCTTTTTCCTTCTGGATGCGGGCGATCAGCGCCAGGATCTGCGCCTGGGTGGTGACGTCCAGCGCGGTGGTGGGTTCGTCGGCGATCAGCAGCGCCGGCTCCAGCGCCAGCGCCATCGCAATCATCACGCGCTGGCGCTGGCCGCCCGATAGCCGGAACGGGTACACGTGATAAAGCGTGGCCGGGTCCGGCAGGCCCACGAATTCCAGCAGATCCAGTGTGCGCTTCATGCGCTCGGGGCCCGGATACGCGTTATGCACGCGCATGACTTCGCTGATCTGATCGCCCACGGTCATCAGCGGGTTCAAGGCCGACAGCGGCTCCTGGAAGATCATCGCCATGTCCTTGCCGCGCATGGCCTGCAGGGCGGGCTCGTCCAGCTTGAGCAGGTCCTGCCCTCGGAACAGGATGCGGCCTTGCTGCGGCGTCAGGTAGTCGGGTAGCAGTCCCATGATGGCGTTCGCGCTCATGGACTTGCCGGAGCCGGACTCGCCGACAATGCACAGGATCTCGCCGGCTTGGATGTCGTAAGAGACGTCCTCCACAGCGTAGGGGCGGTCGCCGCCCTTGGGCAGCGCGATGCTGAGGTTCTGGATGGACAGCAGCGGCGGGGTCTCGTTCATGGGGGCCTCCTATTCGCCGCGCTTGCGCAGTTGGGGGTTGAGGGCGTCGTTCAGCCCTTCGCCGATCAGGTTGATGGCCAGCACGGTCAGCAGAATCGCCACGCCGGGCCACACGCTCATCCACCAGGCTTCGCGGATCATGGTGCGCGCCGCGCCGATCATGAATCCCCAGCTCATCAGGTTGCGGTCGCCCAGGCCCAGAAACGACAACGAGGACTCCGTCAGGATCGCGGTGGCCACCATGAAGGAAGCCGATACGATGATGGGCGACATGGCGTTGGGCAGGATCTGGGTGCCCACGATGCGGGCGGGGGTCTGGCCGATGACGATGGCCGCCTGCACGAATTCACGCTGCTTGAGCGTCATGAACTCCGATCGCACCAGCCGCGCGGCCGGCGGCCAGGACACCACCGCGATCGCACCCATGATGGAATACACCGACGGACTCAGGATGGCGACCAGCACCACAGCCATCGCCAGTTGAGGAATGGTCTGGAAGAACTCGGTAAAGCGCATCAGCGCGTCGTCGACGCGTCCGCCGCAATAGCCCGCCACCGAACCGACGACGATGCCGAACAGCAGCGCCACGGCGGTCGACAGCAGGCCGACCATCAGGGACACCCGCGCGCCCCACACCAGGCCGGCGGTGATGTCGCGGCCCAGCATGTCGGTGCCGAACGGGTAGTCCGCATTGGTAAATGGAGGGATGAGGGGATCGGCCACCATCATCCAGGGGGATTCCTCGTACAGCAGGGGCGCCGCAAGGGCTACGGCGACCACGATCAGCATGATAATCAGGCCGGCCACCGCCCCGTAATTGCGCATGTAACGTTGGGCGAATGACTTCATGCCGAGGCTCCTTGCTGCGCGCCTGCGCCGATGCGCGGATCGATCAGGCGGTACAGCACGTCGGTCAGCAGATTGAAGACCACCACCATGATGGAAGTGACCAGGAAGATGCCCAGCAGCAGCTGGTAGTCGCGCTGCAGCAGGGCGTCGAACATGAGCCGGCCGATGCCGGGCCAGGCGAACACGGTTTCGGTCAGGACAGCGCCGCCCGCCATCTGGCCAAGCTGGATGCCGGCGAAGGTAATGACGGGGAGCAGCGCATTGCGCAGCACGTGCGCCCGGATCACCCGGCTGGGACTCACGCCCTTGGCGCGGGCGGTCTTCACGAAGTCCATGCCGATCACTTCCAGCATCGATGCGCGGGTCAACCGGACGTAGACGGCCATGAAGAAGCAGCCCAGCGTGACGGTGGGCAGGATGAGGTGCAAGGCGATGTCGCCCGCGCGCGCCCACCCGGTCAGCCCGCCGCCCACGGTCTCCATGCCGAACGCCGGCAGCCATCCCAGCACCACCGAAAACAGCAGGATGCCCATCAGCGACAGCCAGAACAGCGGCGTCGCGTACAGCAGCAGCGCGCCGGTCATCACCGAACTGTCGATCCACCGGCGCTTGTTGCGGTAGCGCGCCTTGGCGGCCACCACGCCCAGCAGAACGCCCAGCACGATGGAAAACACGAAGGCGCAGGACATCAGGAGGAACGTGGCCGGCAGGCGTTCGACGATCAGGTCCAGCACCGGCACGTGATTGCGGTAGGAAAAGCCCAGGTCAAGCTGGACCACGCCCTTCAGGTACAGGAAAAGCTGGGTCAGGATGGGTTTGTCCAGGCCGAAGGCCGCGCGCAGCTGTTCGACATAGGCGGCGTCCCCGGCGCCTGCCTGGCCCGCCAGCACGGCGGCGGGGTCACCGGGCGCAAGGCGGATCAGGAAGAAATTGATGATCACCACGCCCAGCACGACCATCAGGGCCTTGCCGACGCGGGAAAGGAAAAACGACAGGAATCTCATGCTCGGGGTTCCCTCAGGTCGGGCGCGGAGCGTTCAGGCGAGTCCGCCGCCGCGATAAAAAGCGCGGCGGCGTCTTGTGGCGCTTACTTCTCGATGTAGACGTCGTCAAAGGACTCGTTCAGCCCGATGGCGGTTTTCACCAGGTTCTTGACGTTGGCGCGGTACAGCGTCGGGAATTCCATGTCCACCAGGAATCCGTTGGCCACCTCGTTGACCAGCGTCGTCTGGAGCTTGCTATAGAGCTCCTGGCGCTTGGCCGGATCGACTTCCGAGGCCGCGGCTTCCCACTGCTTGTCGGTCTCGGGGTTGCTGTATCCCTGCACGTTGGCGAAGGGCGAGCCCTTCACGATGTTCGACGAGATATACAGCCGCTGCACGCCCAGCGCGGGGTCGCCGTACTGGTAGGTGAACGTGGTCGTCAGGTCGAAGTCCCAGTTGCCGGTCCGGCTGGCCCAGCCGCCCGCGTCGGTGGATTCCACGTTCACCTTGAAGCCCAGCTGTTCAAGCGCCTGTTTGGTGTATTCGCCCAGGCGGTCCCAGGTCGATCCATAGGGAAAGCTCAACTGGCGGATCGTGTAGTCCTCTGGCTTGATGCCGGATTCCTTGATCAGCGCGCGCGCCTTCTTCATGTCGAACGGCATGGCCGGCATGTTCTTGTCGTAGAACATTTCGGTGGTCACGAAGGGGCTGGTGGACACCTTGCCCAGACCGAAGAAGATGTTGTTGACCACCATGTTGCGGTTCATGGCCGCCATGACGGCCTGGCGCACCTTCAGGTTGTCGAAGGGCGGCTTGCGCATGTTGAAGATCAGGTACGCCTGCGGCGAGAACATCTCCCAGCCGGCCGTCGTGTATTCCACCTTGGGCAGCCCGCGCAGGCGCTTGATGTCGACGTTGTCCACGTCGCCGCCGCGCAGCACGTCCACGCTGCCGCGCTCGAACGCCACGGCGCGCGAGGCCGCGTCGGGGATCACGTTGAACACCAGCTCGTCCAGGTACGGCATGCCGGGCTTCCAGTAATCAGGATTGCGCGCCAGCTTGATGTATTCGCCGCGCTTCCATTCCTTGAACATGAACGGACCGGTGCCCACCGGCTTCTGGTTGGCCGGGTTGGTCATGTAGTCGGTGCCCGCGTAGAGATGCTTGGGCATCATGGGCGCAAAGCCCGGCTCGAACATCAGCATGAACGCCGGGAACGGCGTCTTCAGCTTGATGACCACCGTCTTGGCGTCCGGCGCTTGCACCGAATCGACAAACTTGTTCAGGATCACGCGGGCGCGTGCATGGGTCTTGGGCAGCATGTCCGCCAGCGAGAACACCACGTCTTCGGACGTGAATGGCTTGCCGTCGTGCCATTTCACGTTGTCCTGCAGATGGAAGGTGTAGGTCAGTCCGTCGGCGGACGCTTCCCACGATTTGGCCAGGCCCGGCTGCGGCTTGAGCTCGGTGGAGTAGGTCAGCAGGCTTTCGTAGATCTTGCCCGCGACGAATTGCGTCGGCCCCTGCTGGTTGATGGCCGTGACGATGACGGGAGGTTCGGGCTGGACGATCATGTTCAGCGTGCCGCCCTTGGTCTGGGCCAGGGCTGGCGTGGCGGGCAGGGCGGCCGCAAGGATCAGGGCGCCGATGCTAAGGGAGAACCATTTTTTCGATTTCACTGCGAGCCTCCGGGCTGGAAAGTGTCTGGCAGGCGGCCGCCTGGACGCGGCGGATGCCGTGCCGGATCAAGCAAACCTCATGCCACCTGCGTTTCTCGGGTATTGCGGATGGAGCTGCTGCAACAATGCTTCGTTTAGGTGCTGGTTACGGCGCCGCGCACCAATGCGGCGAAAACTTCGGTGCAACTCCTTGTCGCCGTCGCCGGCCCGCCGCGCCATGGCGGGCGGGACTCGACGGGCTACACGGTGATATCGATCCAGGTGGTCTTCAGGTCGCTGTACTTGTCCAGCGCATGCAGCGACTTGTCGCGCCCGAAGCCGGATTGCTTGACGCCGCCGAAGGGCACGGTGATGTCGCCGGCGGCGTAGGTATTGACCCATACCAGGCCCGCGCGCAGCCGGCGCGACAGGCGATGGGCCCTGCCCAGGTTCGCGGTCCACAGGCCGGCGCCCAGGCCGTACGTGGAATCGTTGGCCAGCGCGATGGCTTCGTCCTCGGAGTGAAAGCGCTGGGCCGCCAGCACGGGGCCGAAGATTTCTTCGCGCACCAGCGCGCTTCCTGCGTCCGCGCAGTCAAAGATGGTGGGCTCGATATAGAAGCCCCCCGTTTCGGTTCGGACCTGGCGGCCGCCGATGCGAAGGCTCGCGCCCTCGCTTCTGCCGGCTTCGATGCGCGCCATGACGGAACGCGTCTGGCGTTCGTCCACCATGGCGCCCAGCGTGGTGTCGGGGTCTAGCGGGTTGCCGGGCTTCATGGCGGCGGCGTGCGTTGCCACCTTGTCCATGAAGACGTCGTAGATGGAGTCATGCACGTACAAGCGGGATCCCGCGATGCAGACTTCGCCCTGGTTCGAAAAAATGGCCAGCGCTGCAATCAGTGCGGCGCGGTCCAGGTCGGGGCAATCCTCGAACACGATGTGCGGAGATTTGCCGCCGCATTCCAGCCAGACGCGCTTCAGGTTGGATTCGCCTGAGTAGCTCATGAAGCGCTTGCCGGTGGCGGTCGATCCGGTGAAGGCCAGGCAGTCCACGTCGGGATGCATGCCCAATGCGCGGCCAGCCACAGGGCCCGCGCCAGGAACCACATTGAAGACGCCGGGCGGAATGCCGGCGTCCTGCGCCAGCGCCGCCAGGCGCAAGGCGCTCAGCGACGATTGCTCAGCCGGCTTCAGGATGACGCTGTTGCCCGCAGCCAGCGCAGGCGCCACCTTCCAGGCGGCCATCAGCATCGGGTAGTTCCAGGGCACCACGGCCGCCACGACGCCCACTGCCTCGCGCGTGACGGTGGCAAGCACGCCCGGGCCCGCCGGCGCGATCTCGTCGTAGAGCTTGTCGATGGCCTCTCCGTACCAGGCATACGTCTGGATGGTTTCAGGCAGGTCGAACGCCAGCGCATCGCGGATGGGCTTGCCCATGTCCAGCGTCTCGATCAGCGCGAGTTCCTCGGTATGTTCGGAGATCAGTTCGGCCAACCTGAGCATGCGGGCCTTGCGCTCGCGCGGCGCCAATCCGGACCAGACGCCGCTTTCGAACGCGCGGCGCGCGGCGGCCACTGCGCGGTCGACGTCAGCATCGCCGCATGCGGCCACGTCGGCAAGCTTGCGGCCATCGATGGGGCTGGTGGCGGGGAACGTGGCGCCGTCGGCGGCATCGGCGTAGCTACCGTCGATGTAGGCCTGGCCGCGCAAGACCAGCGATTCAGCCTTTTGCTGCCAGTATTCAAGAGTGTGCAGTGACATCGCGTGAACCTTGGAAAGGGCGCTAGCGCGCGCTGTTGGCCCGCGCCACCATGGCGTCGAGCAATACGTTGCAGCCGGCCTCCAGATGTTCGGGCCGCGCGTCTTCGATCTCGTTGTGGCTGATGCCGTCCTTGCAGGGCACGAAGATCATTGCCGTGGGCGCCACGGCGGCCATGTAGACCGCGTCGTGCCCTGCTCCGGTAACGATGTTCATGGCCGGCAGTCCGCGGCTGGCCGCGCCCTTGCGCACCTTGTCCACCAGGTCGGGATCGAAGGGCGTCGGCGGGAAGTACTGCACATCCTTTACGTCGACGCGCACGCCATGCGCGACCGCGATGTCGTCGCAGATGCGCCGCCATTCCTGGTCCATGCGCGTCAACGTGGCTTCATCTTCGTGCCGAAGGTCGGTGGTGAAGCGGACCTGCCCCGGGATGACGTTGCGCGAACCGGGATGGGCATGGATTTCTCCCACCGTTCCGCGCCCGTGCGGCTGGTGGGTGTTGGCGATGTTCACGACGGCCTGCAGCAGGAAGCTGGCTGCAAACAACGCGTCGCGGCGTATCGGCATGGGGGTGGGGCCTGCATGCATTTCCATGCCGGTCACCGTGATGTCGTACCAGCGCAAGCCCAGCGATCCGGTCACCACCCCGATGGTCTTCTCTTCGTGTTCCAGGATCGGACCTTGTTCGATATGCGCTTCGAAGTAGGCGTCCACGGACCGTCCACCCACCGGCTCGGCGCCCGCGTAGCCGATGGCCTGCAATTCGTCGCGCACGCTGATCCCTTGCGCATCGCGCGCGGACAGGGCGGTTTCAAGCGGAAATTTCCCGGCGAAGACGCCCGAGCCCATCATCACGGGCACGAAACGCGATCCTTCTTCGTTGGTCCAGATGGCGACTTCCAGGGGGGCGTCGGTCTGCACGCCGGCGTCGTTCAAGGTGCGGATGACTTCAAGTCCCGCCAGCACGCCGAAACAGCCGTCGAACTTGCCGCCGGTGGGCTGGGTGTCGATGTGGCTGCCCGTCATGACTGGCGGCAGGGCGTCGTTGCGCCCGGCCCGTCGGGCAAAGATGTTGCCTACCTGGTCCACGCGAACCGTCATGCCGGCCTCGCGCATCCAGCCCGTCACCAGGTCGCGGCCCTGGCCATCCAGCGCGGTCAGGGCAAGGCGGCAATTGCCGCCCTTCGGGGTGGCGCCGATGCGGGCCAGCTCCATCAAGGACTGCCAGAGCCGGTTGCCGTCGATGGACAGGGTAGGGGAAGTCATAGGTCGCCTCGGTGGTTGGAAACATCGCCAAAGTCTTCGCGCAGCCGCGCCAGGATGCCCAGCAGGTGCGCATGCATGGCGTGGCGGGCGCGAATGGGGTCGCGCGCCAGTACGGCGGTAAGAATGCGTTGGTGTTCGGCGTGGGCCACGGCCCAGACCCTGGCGTCCACAAAATAGTCCTGCATCCGGCGGTAAACGGAACTGGACATGGTCAGGTTCCACAAATGCGCCACCGAGGCTGCCAGCGCGGCATTGCCGCAGGCTGCGGCGATGGCGCCGTGGAATTCGCGATCATGGCGACCAGGCGCTTCCGTCAGCGACATGCCGTCGTGCGCGTTGCGGATCGCCGCAAGTTGGGAGGGTGTTGCATGTTGCGCGGCCATGCCGGCGCATTCGGGTTCGATGATGAGACGGGCTTCGAGCAGGTCGAACGGACCGATGTCGTCCCCCCGCGCCGCCGTGTTGTCCGACGCGGTCGTCGCTGCCGCGGATGCGTTCACCGTGTCGGTGACGAAGACACCCGTGCCTACCCGCACCTCTACATACCCTTCGATCTCCAGCGCGATCAGCGCTTCCCGGATCGATGCGCGGCTGACCTGCAACTGTTCGGCCAGATCCCGTTCCGAGGGCAGGCGCCGCCCGCGGGGAAAGTCGCCCGCCCGGATCCGGCCGGCGATCTGGTCGGCGATCATTCGGTAAAGACGCGTGACGGCGACGGCTTGGAAGGTGCTCATTGGGCGTTCTGCGCAATGGGATGGCCTGGTGGTCAGGCCACCAATATAGGCACCTTCATATTGAAATAAAAGGCTAATTCACCGAATTCAGGGATAACGATGTGAGGGATTCCACCTCTTTTCGTGGAGTGGTCAGGCCAGTAGGCCGTGACCCCGCACGTAACACTGGACGCGGCCGAACTACTGTCCGTCTTCGTCCGGCTCGGGCGTTTGCGTGAAGGCTCGCACCAGACGGGCGATACCGTCCAGCTCATCATGGGCGCCAAGCACCCACTCCGGCTTCTCGAACGGGCTGTCCGACGGCGTGCTGTCCAGATTCGCCTTCAGGTCGCCCAGCAACTCCAGCGCCATATCGGTGGCCTGGGGACTGCTGCGGGTGGAAAGAGCGATCGCGATCGCCACGGCCTGGCGAATGGCCAACAGGCGGCCGTCCAGTTCTGAGTCCATGGAAAGGTCCTTTTTGCGTTGGGATTGGCCGCATTTTAAGGGTCGCAGAGCGCGGTCGCGCCCGCTGGTGAGCACGTCGCGACTTGCCCGGCGGCAGAAGTGGTGTCCGCGGTTTGCGCAAGATCAATATGCGCGTGTCGGCACAGGCGAATAATCGGGCACATGCAAGCCGCTCTACGCCCACAATCTTCGGAATCGCCGGCGCCCGCCACCGCCGAGCCGCTTTTTCCACCTCAACTGCTGGCCCGGTTGGACAAAAACGGGCCGCGGTACACCTCATACCCCACCGCAGACCGCTATCACGGCGGTTTCGGTGAACAGGAATACCGCCAGGGGCTACGGCAGCGTCGCGCCGCCAGTCCCGCCGAGCCCTTGTCGCTCTACGTTCACATTCCCTTTTGCGAGTCCGTCTGTTACTACTGCGCCTGTAACAAGGTAGTGACGCGCCACCACGACCGGGCTGCTCGCTACCTGGACGCGCTTGCCGCCGAAATCGCGCTGCACGTGCAGGAACTGGGGCAGGGCGTGCCGGTTTCGCAACTGCATTTCGGGGGCGGAACCCCCACGTTCTTGTCCGATGAAGAACTCGCTCGCCTGATGTCGGATCTGCAAGGCGCTTTCCGTTTTGAACCCGATGCCGAGGTTTCGATCGAAGTCGATCCCCGCACGGCAACGCCCGAACGGCTGGCGTATCTGCGGCAGCTAGGCTTCAATCGGCTGAGTTTTGGCGTGCAGGATTTCGACAAGCGCGTGCAAGTGGCGGTGCATCGCGTGCAGTCCTATGAAGACGTCGCCGCGCTGATGCAAAGCGCGCGGGCGCTGGACTATGCATCGGTCAACGTGGACTTGATCTACGGCCTGCCGTTGCAAACCGCCGAATCCTTTGCTCGCACGATCGAACAGGTCATCGCCCTGCGGCCCGATCGCATCGCGCTCTATGCCTACGCGCACCTGCCCGAACGCTTCAAGCCCCAGCGCCGCATCCAGGAAGCCGACCTGCCCGACCGCGCGACGCGCGTGGGCCTGCTCAGTGCAGCCATTCAGGGCTTCCTGAAGCAGGGCTACACCTATATTGGCATGGACCATTTCGCGTTGAACACCGACGCCTTGGCGATCGCCAAGCAGCGCGGCGAACTGCACCGCAATTTCCAGGGTTACAGCACGCAGCCCGATCGCGATCTCATCGCGCTGGGCGTGTCGGCCATCGGCCGAATTGGCAACACCTATAGCCAAAACGCCAAGGTGCTCGACGAATACTACGCAGCCATCGAGGCCGGCAAGTTTGCGGTTGAAAGAGGTTTGGCGCTAAGCCCCGACGATCTGGTCCGCCGCGAAGTCATCATGGACATCATGTGCCAGGGACGCGTGGACTACGCTCGCATCGAGGCACGCCACGGCCTGCGGTTTGGGGAGTACTTCAGCCGCGAGCTCACCCAGATGGCCAGCCTGGCGGAACTGGGCCTGGTCGATATCAAACTGGATGAAATTCAGGTGACGGGCCTGGGGTGGTATTTCGTGCGGGCGGTGGCCATGGTTTTCGACGGCTATCTGCGCAAGGCCATTACGATCGCCAGCTACTCGCGCATCATCTAAGGTCTTTCAAGATCAACGCGCCGCCACGTGGCGGCGCGTGCCTGTTCGTTCGGCAAATTCATTCGGCGAACTTGTCGCGCAGATAGAGCGCCAGCGACAGATCATCCGACAACTGTAGCTTGCGCATGGCGCGTCGCTTGTGCGTGCTGACGGTTTTCTTGCTGCGCACCAGCCGGTCGGCAATCTGCGTCACCGACAGGCCCTGCCGGATGTGCCGAAGTATTTCCACTTCAGAGGTTGTCAGCAGCGCGTGCGGCGGGGACGGCAGCGCGCTGCGGATCTTGCCTTCCTGCACTGTCAGGAACTGGCCCATGGAACTGACCACTCCGCGAATCATGTCCGGCAGCAAGACCATGCCCGATTGCTTGGCCAGGTATCCATTGGCGCCGGCGCGGTACGCCGCGTATTCGGTTTCAAGCCGGTTGCCTGCGGTGAACGTGATGATCGCCATGTTCGGATGATAGCGGCGGACCCGACGCAGGTAGTTGACGCCATCCCAGGGCTCCAGCGGCAGATAGAAATCGATCAGCGCCACGTCGCACGCGGACTGGGCCAGTTTTTCCAGGAGTTCGCGGGCCGAGGTTTCGCGATGGATAACCTGGAAGCCCGGGCAGCTTTCCAGGTAAGCTCCGACGCCGAGCGCCACAACCGGGTGATCATCCAGGACCGCCACCCTGATAAGCGGAGGCGGGCGGGACAAAAGCAGATGCCGCCGCGCGCCGGCGTAGTGGCTCTGCAGGACGGAGGCGTCGTGGGGCGAGGGCGCCTGGCTTGCTGACTCTGAAACTGGCTTCATCGTTGCTCCACGAGCGGACAAGGATAAGAGGGCCTCGGCGACACGAATGGCCCGGGCGCGGGTCGCGAGTGATCTTAAAATTTGGTGGGCAGATTACGTTCTAGCGGGACGGTGCGGACGTGAAACGAGGAAAAATCGGACTGAAGTACGGCCGTGCCTGATAGATATTGGGAACGCATTGATTTGCAGGGTTTGGAGAGATTCGTAAAACGCCACCGTGGCGTTATACGGGGGTCAGCATAGCCTGCACGCCACCACCGTCGCGTTTTCGCCACGGGGGGCATGCAAAGGGTGCTACAATACGCAACCATAAGCGCAGCATCCGTAGCTGCAGTCGTTCTGCTGTATCTTTTGCGCGCCATTTCACCGCGCGTACCAACCGGCCACAAAGACCATGTTTCTCCCGTTCGCACGAACTACCACCCGGAACTTTCGCCCCATGTCGCGTTAGTTTTTCGTGCGTCGGGTTTCACCGTGTCAGGTCAGCGGTAGAACTCATCAAGACAATCAAATGAACGCGGCTTTCAAGCCGCGTTTTTCGTTTCCGTTTTTCGTTTTTTCGTTCCAAGAACCCAGGAAGCACTCCCGATGGTACAGATCACATTGCCCGATGGTTCGCAGCGCCAATTTCCGGGGCCGGTAACGGTTGCCGAAGTGGCGCAATCGATCGGTACGGGCCTGGCGAAGGCCGCCTTGGGCGGCCGCGTCACGGTCGAAGGCGAGGAATCGCGTCTGGTGGACACCAGTTTCCGCATCGAAGGCGACGCCCGCCTGGCAATCGTCACCGCCAAGGACGCGGATGGCCTGGATCTGATTCGCCATTCCACGGCGCACTTGCTGGCCTATGCCGTCAAGTCGCTTTTTCCGGACGCCCAGGTCACCATCGGTCCGGTGATCGACAACGGCTTCTACTACGATTTCTCGTACAAGCGCCCGTTCACGCCTGAAGACCTGGCCGCCATCGAAAAGAAGATGGCCGAACTGGCCAAGAAAGACGAAGTGGTCACGCGCGAAGAATGGACCCGCGACGACGCCGTCGAATTCTTCAAGGGCATTGGCGAAAAGTACAAGGCGGAAATCATCGCCTCGATCCCGTCCAACGAGCCGCTCAGCCTCTACCGTGAAGGCGACTTCATCGACCTTTGCCGCGGCCCTCACGTGCCGTCCACCGGCAAGCTCAAGGTCTTCAAGCTGATGAAGGTGGCCGGCGCCTACTGGCGCGGCGACAGCAAGAACGAAATGCTCCAGCGCATCTATGGCACCGCCTGGGCTACCAAGGACGAGCAGGATGCCTACCTGCACATGCTTGAAGAGGCCGAGCGCCGCGACCACCGCAAGATCGGCCGGGAACTCGACCTGTTCCACTTCCAGGACGAAGCGCCCGGCCTGATCTTCTGGCACCCCAAGGGCTGGGCCCTGTGGCAGCAGGTCGAGCAGTACATGCGTTCGGTGTACCGCGACAACGGCTACCAGGAAGTCAAGGCGCCGCAGATCCTGGATATTTCGCTCTGGAAAAAGACCGGGCACTGGGACAACTACCGTGAAAACATGTTCACGACCGAGTCCGAGAACCGCGTCTATGGCTTGAAGCCGATGAACTGCCCGGGTCACGTGCAGATCTTCAACGCCGGCCTGCATTCCTACCGCGAACTGCCCCTGCGCTACGGCGAATTCGGCCAGTGCCACCGCAACGAACCCTCCGGTTCCCTGCACGGCATGATGCGGGTGCGCGGTTTCACGCAGGACGACGGCCATATTTTCTGTACCGAAGAGCAATTGCAGGATGAATGCGCCGATTTCACGGCACTGCTGCAAAAGGTCTATCGTGATTTCGGCTTCACCGAGGTCCTGTACAAGGTCGCCACGCGCCCTGAAAAGCGCATCGGCACGGACGAGGTCTGGGACACGGCCGAGGCCGCCCTGATGGAAAGCCTGCGTCGTACGGGCTGCGAGTTCGAGATTTCGCCCGGAGAGGGCGCCTTCTACGGCCCGAAGGTGGAATACACGCTCAAGGACGCCATCGGCCGCCACTGGCAGTGCGGTACGATCCAGGTGGACTTTTCCATGCCCGTGCGCCTGGGCGCCGAATTCGTGGATCAGAACGACCAGCGCCGTCCGCCCGTCATGCTGCACCGCGCGATTCTCGGTTCGCTCGAGCGGTTTATCGGCATGCTGATCGAAAACCACGCTGGCGCCATGCCGCCTTGGCTGGCTCCGGTGCAGGCCGTTGTATGCTGCATTTCCGAACCGTCTGCCGATTATGCGGCGCAAATCACGCAAAGCCTGAAAAAACAAGGCTTTAGAGTTGAGTCCGATTTGCGCGGTGAAAAAATCACTCGTAAAATTCGGGAGCACAGCCTGCAGAAGGTGCCGTACATTCTTGTCGTCGGCGACAAGGAAAAACAGAACGGCACTGTCGCCGTACGCGGACTGGGTGGGCTGGACCTTGGCGCCATCGCATTCGACGAATTCGTCGCGCGACTTTCCGAGGACGTAGCCACCCGCCGAGACGTCAATCAACCCGATAGCAGCGCTGCTTAACATTTCTAGGAGCTTTCAACATCGCCACTGAAAAAGCCAATCGCATCAACGGTGAAATCCGCGTCCCCGAGGTGCGCCTGATAGGTCTGGACGGAGAACAACTGGGCATCGTCAAGATCGCCGACGCGTTCCGTCTTTCCGAGCAAAACGACGTGGATCTGGTGGAAATCGCGCCGAACGCCGAGCCGCCGGTCTGCCGTTTGATGGACTACGGCAAGTTCAAGTACCAAGAGCAGAAGCGCCAGGCTGAAGCCCGCTCCAAGCAGAAGGTCATCCAGGTCAAGGAAGTCAAGTTCCGCCCGGCGACCGACGAGGGCGACTATCAAGTCAAGCTGCGCAATCTGCGCCGCTTCCTCGAGGAAGGCGACAAGGCCAAGGTGACGCTGCGTTTCCGTGGTCGGGAAATGGCCCACCAGGAACTCGGCATGCGGGTGCTTGAGCGCGTACGCGACGACCTCCTGGAGCTTGCCCAGGTCGAAGCCATGCCAAAGCTCGAAGGCCGTCAGATGGTCATGGTGCTGGCGCCGAAGAAAAAGGCCGTGCCTGCGGGCAAGCCTGAATCGGCTGCCTGAGCGCCGGATTCCCGGTCAGGCAAGGCCCCGCCTTCCATTCCTGCAACCCGCCGTGTCCGTCTCGTGACCGGCGGGTTCGCTTATTGGGCGGCTCTGGGCTACGATGTCACAAAGCAAAGCCGCCTTCCCGCAAGGGGAGGCGGCGTCCGTTCGGGGTGTCGCGATGCACGTTTTGTTCGTTTTGGATCCCTTGCCGCTGCTCAAGGCGTACAAGGATAGTTCTGTCGCCATGATGCGCGCCCTCGTGGCGCGCGGCCATACGCTCAGCGTGGCCATGCAGGGCGACCTTTATATCGAGGCCGGCGTCGTCAAGGCGCTGACAACGCCCATCGAACTGGTGGCCGATGCCGACCTGCACGGTCATGAATGGTGGCGGGAATCCGCCGGCCGTGATCTGCCGCTGGCGGACTTCGGCGCCGTGGTCATGCGCAAGGATCCGCCGTTCGACATGGAATACGTGTATTCCACCCATCTGCTTGAATACGCCGAGGCCCAGGGCGCCCGCGTCTTCAATCGCGGTGCGGCCATCCGCAACCACCCCGAAAAGCTGGCCATCACTGAAATCAGCGAGTTCACGGCGCCCACGCTCGTGACACGCAACATGGCTCGTCTGAAGGCCTTCCACGATCTCCACCAGGACGTCATCGTCAAGCCGCTGGACGGCATGGGCGGCACGGGCGTGTTCCGCCTGCAGCCCAAGGATCCCAACCTGAACGCCATCCTGGAAACGCTGACCGACAATGGCGCGCGCACCATCATGGCGCAGCGTTACATTCCGGACATCGTCAAAGGCGACAAGCGCATCCTCCTGATCGGCGGCAAGCCCGTTCCGTATTCGCTGGCCCGCATTCCGCTGGCTGGCGAAACGCGCGGCAACCTGGCGGCTGGCGGTCGCGGCGTGGCGCAGGAATTGTCCCCGCGCGACCGCGAGATCGCCGAGGTCGTGGCGCCAAAGCTGGCGGCGCGCGGCCTGCTGCTGGTGGGCCTGGATGTCATCGGCGACTTCGTCACCGAAGTCAACGTCACCAGCCCCACCTGCTTCGTGGAAATCGCCGAGCAGACCGGCTTTGACGTCGCGGACATGTTTGTCCAGGCGCTGGAACAGGCAGTAGCGGGTAAACCCGTGGCAGCCAGCGCCGCAGCAGCCTGATCCTTTCGGAACCGCAGACATGACCACGGGTATTGTGATCGTCGTGCACGCGCCTCTGGGCGCGGCAATGCGCGAATGCGCCAGCCACGTCATGGGCAATCTCGACGGCATGCTTGCGATCCACGACATCCTGCCCGAAGACCTTCCCGACGATCTGGCGCCGGATGTCCTGAAAGACATCCTGGAACAGGATCACGGCGGGGGCGTGCTCGTGCTGACCGACCTGATCGGCGCCACGCCCGCCAATATCTCCAAGCGCGCAGTCGCCGATGCCCAGGCGCAGGGTATCCAGTGCTGTGTGCTCGCGGGGCTGAACACGCCCATGCTGCTGCGCGCGTTGACCTACCGCAACCTGCCTTTGGCCGAAACTCGGGAGAAGGCCCTTGCCGGCGGTGTTCAAGGCGTCTTGCGAGTAGACTGACCAGCGGAAAATTGCCCTATTATGTCGGCTATTATTTCAAGCCGAAGATCGGTTCGACGATTGGCTGCGATCAACACCGCGGCGTAGTCCGCGGTCATAATCTTTCCTATGCCTAATACTGACATTGTCATCAGCAATAAACTGGGATTGCACGCCCGGGCCGCGGCCAAGCTTACGCAGCTTGCGAGCAAGTTTTCCAGCGAAATCTTCATCTCACGCGGCGCGCAACGCGTGAACGCCAAGAGCATCATGGGCGTGATGATGCTGGCCGCTGGGCTGGGAGTGACTGTCAAGCTCGAAGCCTCCGGCAGCGATGCCGACCAGGCTCTTTCCGAAATTGAAAACTTGTTCGACAGCAAATTCGGTGAGCAGGAATAGAGTTTCTTCCGAAGCGTCCGCCCAGAGCCCCGCTCTGGGCGGTTCGTCCGCGTCCCCCATCGACGCCCGCAACGGGGCTGGCTCTGCCAGCCCCGTTGTGTGTCTGTACGGCAAGGGAGTCGCCAAGGGCTACGCCATCGGACGCGCGGTCGTCATGGGCGCCGCGGCGCTAGAAGTGGCTCACTATCGCATTTCGCCGGAAGACATCCCCGCCGAAAGCAGCCGCTTGACCGAAGCCCTGGCCTCGGCGCAACAAGAGCTTCTGCAGCTGGCCGACACCTTGCCGGCCGACGCGCCGCGCGAGCTCGGCGCAATGCTCAATGTCCACAGTCTGCTGCTGGGCGATCCGCTGCTTGCGGAGCAGACCCTCGCCCTGATCGCCGAACGCCACTACAACGCCGAATGGGCGCTGACCACGCAGGGCCAGATCCTGGGCCAGCAGTTCGACGCGATGGAGGACGAGTATCTGCGCGAGCGCGGGGCCGATGTGCGCCAGGTCATCGAGCGGGTGCTGCATGTCCTGGCGGGCACGTCCGCGATCCTCCCCGACATGTCCCACATGGGCGGCGACGACGCCCTGGTCGTGGTGGCGCACGATATTTCGCCTGCGGACATGCTGCGCCTGCGCGGCGGACGTTTCGCCGCGTTTGTGACTGATCTGGGTGGGCCGACCTCGCATACCGCCATCGTTGCGCGCAGCATGGGCGTGCCCGCGGTGGTTGCCATGGGCAACGTGCGCGAACTGGTTCGCGACGGCGACATGTTGATCATCGACGGTGCTGCCGGCGCGGTTGTGGTCAATCCATCCGACCGTATCCTCCAGGAATACCGCCGCCGGCAAGCCGCGTACGCGGACGAGCGCGCCGAACTCAGCCTGTTGCGCGATGAGCCCTCCGTCACCCTGGATGGGATCGACATCGTCCTGCATGCCAATATCGAACTGCCGGACGAGGCGGCGCTTGCGCTGGCGTCCGGCGCGCACGGAATCGGCCTGTTCCGCAGCGAATTCCTGTTCATGGGGCGCCCGGACCTCCCTGGCGAAGAAGAGCAATACGAGGCCTACGCCTCGGTCGTCAAGGTGATGGCCGGCCGGCCCGTCACGATCCGCACGCTGGACATCGGCTCGGACAAGACGCTGGATGGCGAAGCCACCGTGGCCACCAACCCGGCTTTGGGACAGCGCGCCATCCGCTATTGCCTGGCGCGTCCTGAAATGTTCGCGACCCAGCTTCGGGCCATCCTGCGGGCCTCCGCGCACGGGCCGGTGCGCCTGCTGATTCCGATGATCGCCCACATGCACGAGGTCGTGGCGACAAAGGCCGCCATCGAGGCCGCCAGGCGCGAACTGGACACCCGGGGGCAAGCCTACGCCGCCCATATGGAAGTGGGCGCCATGGTGGAGGTCCCCGCGATCGCGATCGCCATTGAACCGTTCGCCCAGGCGCTGGACTTCCTGTCCATCGGCACCAACGATCTGATCCAGTACACGCTGGCGATCGACCGTGGCGACCACGACGTGGCGTCTCTGTACGATCCGCTGCATCCCGCAGTGCTGCGGCTGGTGGCCAACACCATCAACGCCGGCGAGCGAGCGGGCAAGCCGGTGGCGGTATGCGGCGAAATGGCGGGCGATTCCCGCATGACGCGGCTGTTGCTGGGCTTGGGCCTGACCGAATTTTCGATGCATCCGCAGCAGTTGCTGGACGTAAAGCGGGAAGTCCGCCGCGCGCACTCCAATGCGCTGCGCATCAAGGTGGCCGCGGCGTTGAACCGGGCGCTGCCCGTGGACCTGGACGCGCTGGGCCCGACCTGAAACGCGCTTCGGCGCCGCCAGGCCGTGGAATGTAAAAAGCCCGGAACCGCAAGGTCCGGGCTTTTTACATACTCCACACACAATCGCTGTCCCCCCGATCCGGGCCGCCAGGGAGCCGGCTTTGCCGGGCCCTGCGCGGCGCCCCCTTGAGGGGGAGGCGCGAACGCGCCTCGGGGGTGGGTCAACTGTGATAGGCCGATTCGCCGTGGCTCGTGACGTCCAGGCCTTCGCGTTCCTGGTCTTCCGGCACACGCAGGCCGCACAGGGCGTTGGCGATCTTGTAGGCAATCCACGCCACCACGCCAGACCAGACGATGGTCAGCAGCACGCCTTCAAGCTGGACCCACAGTTGGTGGGCGATCATGCCAGGCTCGGCCAGGCCGGGGCCGCCGAAAACCTGGGCGTTGAACACGCCGGTGAGCAGGGCGCCCACGATACCGCCGACACCGTGGATGCCGAACACGTCCAGCGCGTCGTCGGCGCGGAGCAAGCGCTTCAGTCCGTTCACGCCCCAGACGCAGACCACGCCTGCGACCACGCCGATGATCAGTGCGCCCACCGGGCCAACCAGGCCGGCGGCGGGGGTGATGCCGACCAGGCCTGCGACGGCGCCGGAAGCGGCGCCCAGCATCGAGGGCTTGCCCTTGATGGCCCATTCCGTGAACAGCCAGGCCAGGACGGCGCCGGCCGTTGCGATCATCGTGTTGAAGAAGGCCAGCGTGGCATTCTCGTTTGCGGCCAGCGCAGAACCGGCGTTAAAGCCGAACCAGCCCACCCACAGCAGGGCTGCACCCACGAAGGTCATCGGCAGGTTGTGCGGTTGCATGGCTTCGCGGCCGTAGCCCACGCGCTTGCCAACTACGTATGCGCCCACCAGCCCGGCCACGCCGGCGTTGATGTGCACCACGGTGCCGCCGGCAAAGTCCAAAGCACCCTTGGCGTTGAGCAACCCAGGCGCGGTCTCCGACGCGAACCAGACCATGTGAGCGATCGGCACGTACGCAAACGTGAACCAGATCACCGTGAACACCAGCACGGCCGAGAAGCGGGCGCGCTCGGCGAAGCTGCCGACGACCAGGGCGCAGGTGATGCCGGCAAACGTTGCCTGGAACGAGGCGAACAACAGTTCGGTCAACGTGTTGGACATCGCATACGAGCCGTCCGCCGGAGTGAGCATACCGGAGAAGAAGGCGCGCGACAGGCCACCGAAGAAGGCGTTGCCCTCGGTGAACGCGAGGGAATATCCATAGATGAACCAGAGGACCAGGCCCAGCACGAACGTGCACAGCACTTGCAGCAATACCGACAACACGTTCTTGCTGCGCACCAGGCCGGCATAGAACATCGCCAGGCCGGGTACGGCCATCATCAATACAAGCAAGGTAGAGACGAGCAACCAGGAGATATCTGCTTTATCCATTTTCAGGCTCCATTGAGTCTTTATTTATTTACAGCGCAGCTTCGCCGGCTTCGCCCGTTCTGATACGGATCACTTGTTCGAGGGGGGCGGCAAAGATCTTGCCGTCGCCAATCTTTCCGGTGCGGGCGGCCTGTTCGATCGCTTCGATGACCTGATCGACAAGATGGTCGGGCACCGCGGCTTCGACCCGCAGCTTCGGCAGGAAGTCGACGGCGTATTCGGCGCCTCGGTAGAGTTCGGTGTGGCCTTTTTGGCGGCCGAATCCCTTCACTTCGGTGACAGTCAGTCCCTGGACCCCGATTCCGGACAGAGCCACCCGCACTTCGTCGAGCTTGAAGGGCTTGATGATGGCGATGATGAGTTTCATGGCATTTCCTCTCATGGTTGCACGCACCCTGGTTCAAGCAATATCCGTGCCATGTTGCTTCAGGCCGTCGCAGCGTCCTGGACGCGCAGGAGTTGTGCGCTTGAGCACCATAGTGGTGCGTCATGCACGGCCAGCGGCCTCAATTCGGTGCGGAGTGCGCTGTTTCGGGGAGTGCAACCAAATATGTTCCGCGCGGAGGATTTGTAGCGATTTGATGCGAACTTGGTTGCTTGCTTTGCCACACAAGGCGCGTGTCGCGGCTCCGCGTTCAATAGCGCGCACGCGGCGGAGCCTTGCAGGCTGCGGTTCTACGGCCGCGACACCTCACCTTTTGCAGAGTCCGTCGGACCAGGAGCGGCCAAAATTTGGGGAGCGACCGTGATACGAGGGTTTACACGGACCGGCTTGTTGCCCTCGTCGGGGTCGAGAAGAATCGGATTCAGGATGCGCATCAGGCATTTGGCTGATGGCAAGGCGTTGCCGGTTCCGCCGGCGGCGAGGCTAGCGGTGTTGGTAGGGGGTTGCTCTGCGGCAGCCCGGTTTTCTCCTGTGCTTTGAAGGGCGGTTACCGCATGCGGCCCGCCCTTTTTTTTGGCGCTGCGCCGCGGACCGCCCTGAAACGATTGATCCGACGCACTACACTTGAGGCATCAAGAACATCGAGAGGCCTGTATGAACAATCGCACCCAATGGATGGAAGACCTTCAAAAGAACATCTCCGACCTGATCGCCCGCAGTCCCGCCGCGGATGTCGAGCGTAACGTGCGGGCCATGATGACGCAGGCGTTTTCCAAGCTTGATCTGGTCACGCGCGAAGAGTTCGACGTCCAGGCTGATCTGCTGGCACGCACCCGCGCCCGGGTCGATCAGTTGGCCGCTCAGGTCCAACAAATGGAATCGCGCCTGTCCGGCCTGGATAAGTAGCGCGGCCGGCCAGGCGCGGCCGGCTAGCACGGCCGGCCAGTGCGGTCGGCAAGCCACAACCCGGGCGATCACCCCTGAACGGGGCGCCTATTCAAGAGAGCGTTTTGTCACGGCCGCACCTGCGGCCGTTTTTTTTTGCGGATACTGGCGGGCCCGCACTCATTCGGAGACCGCCGTGACGCTTGCCGTTCTAGCCAGCAGGGCCCTTTGCGGCATGCACGCCCATGCCGTCCGGGTCGAGACGCACCTGGGGCCGGGACTGCCGGGCTTCAATGTGGTGGGTCTGGCCGATACCGAGGTGCGGGAAAGCCGCGAGCGGGTCAGGGCGGCCATCATCAACAGCGGGTTTGATTTTCCTCCCGGGCGAATCACCGTCAATCTCTCGCCGGCAGACCTGCCCAAGGAGTCCGGGCGCTTCGACCTGCCCATCGCGCTGGGTCTGCTGCTGGCCTCCGGCCAGCTGGCGGCCCCCGGGTCTGACGATGCGAATCCGTCCGCGCCGGATCCTGCGCTTGCGCGCCTGGTGCTGGCCGGAGAGCTGTCCCTGACCGGGGCGCTGGTGCCCGTCGCCGCGCCGCTGGTCATCGCATTGAGCGTTGCCCGGGATGCCCCGGACGCCACGCTGATCCTCCCCGCGGGCAGCGCCGAGCAGGCCGCGTGGGTGCCTGGTTTGCGGGTATTGTCGGCGCGCTGCCTGGCTGATGTGGCGGCTCATGCTGCTGGCGCCTGTTTGCTTCCCGACGCGATTCCCCAACCTTGGCCGCCCGCGGCGCCCATTCCCTGCCTGTCCGACGTGAGAGGGCAGCCCGGCGCCCGCCGCGCGCTGGAGGTCGCCGCGGCAGGCGGCCACAGTCTGCTCATGGTGGGGCCGCCCGGCGCGGGCAAGAGCATGCTGGCCGCCCGCCTGCCGGGCTTGCTGCCCCCGCTGGACCGCGGTCAGGCGCTGGAAGCCGCGGCCGTGGCGGCGACGGCGGGGCTATCCGATATCCTGACAGGTCATCCGCCTTTCAGGGCGCCTCACCATTCGGCGTCGGTGGCCGCGCTGGTAGGCGGGGGCGGGCGCCCGCGGCCGGGTGAGATCAGCCTGGCGCACCATGGGGTGCTGTTTCTGGACGAGCTGCCCGAATTCAGCCGCCGCTCACTGGAAGCTCTGCGCGAACCCCTGGAGGCCGGCAAGGTGATCATTGCCCGAGCCCTGCACGCGGCGCAGTTTCCGGCACGCTTTCAACTGGTCGCCGCGATGAACCCTTGTCCATGCGGGTGGCGAGGCCACCCGGCGCGCGCCTGCGCCTGCACACCTGATCAAGTGGCGCGCTATGCGGGCAAGATTTCGGGTCCGCTTCTGGACCGCATCGACCTGCACGTGGCCCTGCCGCCATCCGACCCGGACTGGATGGCAGGCCCGCCCGGCGAGGCGTCGGATGCGGTTCGGGCGCGCGTGATCCAGTGCAGGGAACGTCAACACAACCGACAGGGCAAGCCTAACGCGGGCCTAGTTGGGGCCGAACTAGACGAGTTCTGCGCCATGGACGCAGACGCGCTGGCCCTGATGCAACAGGCCATGCGGCGCCTGAGGGGATCGGCCCGAGCCATGCACCGGGCGCTGCGCGTGGCGCGCACGATCGCCGATCTGGACGGCCAGGACAAGCTGGCGGCCCGCCATGTTGCCCAGGCGGTGCAGTACCGGCGTCCGGGAGTATGATCCGCGAGGTGGTGCGTCGCGTCCCCCGTTTGCCCCCCGAGCGCCTGCCGACTCGACAAAACGCCAGAAATCACCATATAATCAAAGGCTTTCCCGGATCTGGCTAATTTTTTGCCGGCAACGGGCGAAGTCCTGTGCCCGAAGGCCGCTGGATCAAGTACCCGGATTGTGTGGGTATCCAGCAAGCGTGGCCCGACAGCACTATCCCAGCAGTACCCCCAAGAAGTACCCCAAAGCAGTACCCCCAAGAAGTGGCAACAGGTCCCCAAGTTTTGCCGTCGCGTGAAGGCTTTGGCTCAAGCGCGCGCCAAGCACCTGGCGTCATGTAAATCAACAATGCGTGTTTTAGTTTAGGGAATCATCATGCCCAAGATGAAAACCAAGAAAAGCGCCTCGAAGCGCTTTAAGGTGCGCGGCAGCGGCTCCATCAAGCGTGGTCAGGCGTTCAAGCGTCACATCCTGACCAAGAAGACCACCAAGGCCAAGCGTCAACTGCGCGGCTCTGCGGCGGTTCATGACTCCAACGTGGCCTCCGTCAAGGCCATGATGCCTTTCGCTTGATCTAAGGGAGATCTACTATGCCTCGCGTCAAACGCGGCGTAACTGCCCGCGCACGTCACAAGAAAGTCATTGCCGCCGCCAAGGGTTACCGTGGCCGCCGCGGTAATGTGTTCCGTATTGCCAAGCAAGCAGTCATGCGCGCTGGCCAATACGCCTACCGCGACCGTCGTAACAAGAAGCGCACGTTCCGCGCTCTGTGGATCACGCGTATCAACGCGGCCGTCCGCGAGCATGGCGTTAGCTACAGCGTGTTCATCGCTGGCCTGAAGAAGGCTTCGATCGAACTCGACCGTAAGGTCCTGGCCGATCTGGCCGTGCGCGACAAGGCCGGCTTTGCCGCCATCGTGCAGCAAGCCAAGGCTGCCTTGGCTGCCTGATCGCGCGCTTTAACTCATCGCGCATCGCTGCAAACGGGGCTGTAATGGCCCCGTTTGCGTTTTGAAGGCTGGATTTCATGACTCGATTGGTTGACGACCTGGTAGACCAGGCGCAAGAACGGTTCGCCGCGGCTTCGGACGCCGCCGCGCTTGAGAACGCAAAGGCTCGCTTCCTTGGCAAGGAAGGCGCACTTACGGTGCTGCTCAAAGGCCTGGGCAAGCTCGATCCCGAGCAAAAGCGCGAGGCGGGTGCGCGGATCAACCAGGCCAAGCAAAAGATCGAAGAGCTTCTGAACTCGCGCCGCGCCGAACTGGCGCAGGCGGAGCTGGATGCTCGTCTGGCATCCGAAACCATTGACGTCACCCTCCCGGGCCGCGGTCGCGCGCCGGGCGGCATCCATCCGGTGATCCGGACCTGGGAACGCGTGGAAGAGATCTTCCGTTCCATTGGCTTCGACGTGGCCGACGGCCCCGAAGTGGAAAACGACTGGACCAATTTCACCGCTTTGAACAACCCGTTGGACCATCCGGCGCGTTCCATGCAGGACACGTTCTACGTCGACATGAACGACGCCGACGGCCTGCCGCTGCTGCTGCGCACGCACACCAGCCCCATGCAGGTGCGCTACGCCCGCATGAACAAGCCGCCCATCAAGGTCATTGCGCCCGGGCGCACTTATCGCGTCGACAGCGACGCCACGCACTCGCCCATGTTCCACCAGGTGGAAGGGCTCTGGATCGCCGAGGACATCTCGTTCGCCGACCTGAAGGGCGTGTACACCGATTTCCTTCGCTGCTTCTTTGAAAGCGACGACCTCGTCGTGCGTTTCCGTCCGTCGTTCTTCCCGTTCACGGAACCGTCCGCCGAGATCGACATGATGTTCACTTCGGGTCCCAACCGTGGCCGCTGGCTGGAAATCTCCGGCTCCGGACAGGTGCATCCGCAAGTGGTGCGCAACTTCGGGCTGGATCCCGAGCGCTACATCGGCTTTGCCTTCGGCTCGGGACTCGAGCGCCTGACGATGTTGCGCTACGGCGTCAACGATCTGCGCCAGTTCTACGAAGGCGATTTGCGCTTCCTGCGCCAGTTCAACGAATAACAGACGGCTGATCATGCAATTTCCCGAATCCTGGCTGCGTACGCTGGTCAATCCTCCGATCGCAACCGATGAACTCGCGCACCGGCTCACCATGGCCGGCCTGGAAGTCGAAGAGACCGAGCCCGCGGCCCCGGCGTTCACCGGCGTCGTGGTGGCTCACATCGTCGAGATTGCTCCGCATCCCGACGCCGACAAGCTGCGCGTTTGCCAAGTCGACGATGGTTCCGGCGAGCGCCTGCAGATCGTTTGCGGTGCGCCCAATGCTGCGGCCGGCCTGAAAGTGCCGCTGGCCCGCGTGGGCGCGGAATTGCCCGGCGGCATGAAGATCGGCGTGGCGAAGATGCGCGGCGTGCAGTCTTCCGGCATGCTGTGCTCGGCCCGCGAACTGGGCTTGTCGCAAGACCACGCCGGCCTGCTGGAACTGCCGTCGGACATGGTTCCCGGCCAGTCCATCCGCGAAGCGCTGGACCTGGACGACACGCTCTTCATGCTCAAGCTGACGCCCAACCGCGCAGACTGCCTGTCGATCCTTGGCGTGGCTCGCGAAGTCGCGGCGCTGACTGGCGCGGCACTGTCGGTGCCCACCGCGGTTGCGGTGCCGGTGACCCTGGACGAGCGCCTGCCCGTCAAGATCGAGGCGCCTGACCTCTGCGGCCGTTTTGGCGGCCGCGTGATCCGCGGCGTGAACGCTCGCGCAGCGACGCCCGACTGGATGAAGACGCGCCTGGAGCGCGCCGGCCAGCGCTCGCTGTCCGCGTTGGTGGATATCTCCAACTACGTCATGCTCGAACTCGGCCGTCCGTCGCATGTCTTCGATCTGGACAAGATCGGCGGCGACATCAGCGTGCGCTGGGCGCGCGAAGGCGAGTCCCTGGAACTGCTCAATGGCCAGACCGTTGCGCTGGATCCGAAGGTGGGCGTTGTCGTCGCGGGCGACCAGGTCGAGAGCCTGGCCGGCATCATGGGCGGCGAAGCCACGTCGGTGACGCTGGACACGCAGAACATCTATCTGGAAGCCGCGTTCTGGTGGCCGCAGGCCATCGCCGGCCGCGCCCGCCGCTTCAAGTTCAGCTCGGAAGCCAGCCATCGCTTCGAGCGTGGCGTGGACTATGCCAGCATCCCTGAACACCTTGAATTCATCACCCGCCTGATCGTCGATATCTGCGGCGGCCAGGTGGGCCCCATCGACGACCAGATCGTCAACCTGCCTCAGCGCCCGCCCGTGCGCATGCGCCTGGCGCGTTGCCACCGGGTCCTGGGCGTGCCGGTCACGCAGGAACAGGTCGCCAAGATCTTCGGCAGCCTGGGCCTGGAGTTCACGGTCGAAGGCGACGACTTCGTCGTCAATCCGCCGTCGTACCGTTTCGATCTGGAGATCGAAGAAGACCTGATCGAAGAAGTGGCTCGCATCTACGGTTTCGAGAGCATTCCCGACGTGCCGCCGATGGCGCGCGCGAAGATGTTCTCGCAACCCGAAGTGCGCCGCGGCGCGCATGCGCTGCGCCGCCTTGCCGCCGCGCAGGACTACCAGGAAGTCGTCAACTACAGCTTTGTCGAAGCCGACTGGGAACGCGACTACGCTGGCAACGAAAATCCCGTGCGTTTGGTCAATCCGATCGCAAGCCATCTGTCGGTCATGCGCTCCAGCCTGATCGGCGGCCTGGTGGCAAACGTCCGTCACAACGCCAACCGCAAGCAGTCACGCGTGCGCGTGTTCGAACTGGGCCGCGTGTTCATGCGCGACGATGCCGCCCAGGACGGTCCGCTGGAAGTGGCCGGCGTGCGCCAGCCCATGAAGCTGGCAGGCGCGGCCTGGGGGCCGGCAGTGGAAGAGCAGTGGGGCGTGCCCAATCGCCACGTCGACTTCTTCGATGTGAAGATGGACGTCGAGGCGCTGTTCGGCGCCCGCGGCCGTCGTCTGCGTTTCGAGGCTGCCGCGCATCCCGCGCTGCATCCTGGACGCGGCGCTCGTGTCATGCTGGACGGCAAGCAAGTGGGCTGGCTCGGTGAATTGCATCCGCGCTGGGCCCAGCAGGCCGATCTGGCGCATGCGCCGGTCGTGTTCGAACTGGACGTGGTCGCGCTGTCCGAAGGTGAACTGCCGCAGGTGCGCGAGCTGTCTCGCCAGCCCGTGGTGGTGCGCGATCTGGCGCTGTGGGTCGACGAAGACGTCACTGCGCAATCCATGCTGGACACTGTGGCCGCAGCCGTGAAGGCCGACGCGCAACTCGCAGTGGTGCAGGATGCGCGCGTGTTCGACGTGTGGCGCGAGAAGGCCCAGGGCAGCGAGCCCGTCGCCGAGAAAAGCCTTGCGTTCCGATTCTGGCTACAGGACACTGAGGTCACATTGGACGAAGCCCGCGTGGCGGATTGTCTGGCACGCATCAAGGACGCCTTGGTTGGCGCGCACGACGCGCGCCAGCGTGTCTGAACCGAGGGGACTAGTATGCTTGCCGAGCAACGCACCCTGACCAAGGCCGAGCTGGCCGAACTGCTCTTCGAGCGGGTCGGCCTGAACAAGCGCGAAGCCAAGGACATCGTTGATACGTTCTTCGAGGAAATCCGCGACGCCCTGGCGCGCGGCGATTCCGTCAAGCTTTCGGGCTTTGGCAACTTCCAGGTGCGCGACAAGCCGCCGCGCCCTGGTCGCAATCCCAAAACCGGAGAGACCATTCCCATCGCTGCGCGGCGCGTGGTCACGTTCCACGCCAGCCAGAAGCTCAAGAGCGTGGTGGAGCAGGCAGTGCCCGCTGCGCCCGACGCCGCGGAGTGATACGCTTTGTCGGTAATTGTTATCGGCGCTCGATGCACCGCGCGCATAAAATCCGCTTATGACACGTACTGAATCCACCGTTACCCTACCGCCCATTCCCGCCAAGCGTTACTTCACCATCGGCGAAGTCAGCGACCTGTGTGGCGTCAAGCCTCATGTATTGCGGTACTGGGAACAGGAATTCACGCAGCTCAAACCCGTGAAGCGCCGCGGCAATCGCCGCTACTACCAGCATCACGAAGTGCTGCTGATTCGTCGCATCCGTTCCTTGCTTTACGAACAGGGCTTCACGATCAGCGGCGCGCGCAATCGCCTTGGCGATGCGCGCGACGTGCCGCATGACCAGGACGCCGCCGTGCGCCTGTCGGGCACCGAGATGCAGTCTCTGCGCAATGAACTGAGCAACGTGTCGGCATTGCTTGCCGAGGCCCTGGGCACGACGGCAAACGCGCCTGCTGCCGCAAGCGCAGGCAGCGCAATTCCCGCGGCCTGAGTCACGGCATCGCGTCCACAACGTTTGAATTCCAACGCTTCATAGCAGTACCTTTGCGACACGCAATGACCTTGAAGGTCACGCGCGTCGCAAGCAGCAGTGCTATGCGCTTTGCGCGCGCCGGAACATCACAAGCAGCATCGTGAACGGCGAACGTGAAGCGCAAAATTTTTTGAGTATTCAGCACTTTTTTTGCACCAATGCGTGCAAACATTTTTTTGTTCTGCTATACTCTTTTTCTTTCGGGGCGTAGCGCAGCCTGGTAGCGCACTTGCATGGGGTGCAAGGGGTCGCGAGTTCGAATCCCGCCGTCCCGACCAGTAGTTCCAAGGCCGTTAGTGAGAGTACTCACTAACGGCCTTTCTCATTGTGGGGACTTTCGTGGGGACATCATCCCCGCGAATCCCATATCCCCTATGCCACTTTCCGCTTTAAAACCGTCAACGCCGGACTGCGCGTGTCGGTTGCGGAGACCCGGTTCGCATACTCAATTAGCTTCGCCAGCTCGGCCGTCGAATAATGCGAGGTGATACTCCCGTCCGTGTGTCCCAATAATGCCTTGCGATCCTCCTCTGGCACGTCGGCCGCCCGCAGTCGCCTACCATACGTGTGTTTCAAATCGTGCACACGCAGGCTTGCGAACCCCGGGTGCGGCGCCGTGCCGTGGGTCTTCTTCCACTGCGCGGCGGCTCGCTTTCTCGCATTCCGCCAAGCGGTGTCGTTCATCCGGTGCAGGGCGCGGCCCTCATACGGAAAGACCCATTCGGGATGCTGTCCCCGTTGCTTGCGGATGATGGACCGGGCGACTTCGTTGAGCACAACAAGCCGCTCCTCCCGGTTTTTCACGCCGGAATCATCGAACCGGCCGCCGAACTCTGCTGGGATGAGGAACACGCTGGTTCCGAGCCCCTCAACTTCGATCTCCCACTGCCATTTCAGCTTGCAGACTTCCTGCTCGCGGCAGCCGGTATTCACCTTGTAAAGCGCCATGATCTGTAGGTGTTCCGGCAACTCCTTGAACAGCGCCGCCTGTTCCTCCCATGAGAGGGGATAGGGCTGGCGCCGCGACTTCTCGCTCAGCATTTCGATCATTGGCACCACAGCGAGCCAGGGCTTTCGGTTGTCGTCGCGCCACTTGCGAGAGGCGACGTTCAGGACGCGGACGACGCGCTGCAGCGCAATGTTGACTGTGCGAGGGGCGCGGCCGGCCTCGAGGCGATCATCGACATAGGCCTGCAGCGCTTCGTTGTCGACCTCATCCAGATGCAAGTCGCCAATGTACGGATCCAGCTGCTTGAGATAGGTGGCCGTCAGCCAAATGGATGGTTGTTGCGCGTACTCCTTTAGGTAGCGGGTTGCCGCGGTGCGGAAAGTCGGGCGCCAGTGGGCGCGCTCCTTCCGCTCCGCGCCGGCTTGGACGATTCGCTCGAGGAGGACCTGTTCGGCTTCCGCGCGAACGCTTGTGCCAGTGCTGCCTCGAATTCGTCCGTAGCCGCGGACGAGTTTGTCGATGTGCCAGATGCCGTCTTTGAGCGTGAGCCCGGTGATTGTTTTTTGCCCCATAGACTTGATGCTCCGTTGCTACGTGGGCGCTCGCTGCGGTGGGAATCGTTGCCCGCAGGTGCGTCCTTGTCAATCGCCATCCGCTCCGCATACTCGTCCGCAAAGCGGTCGAGCTCCTTGCGATCGAAGGCGATTCCTTGTTTTCCAATGCTGATTTCTCGAAGAAAAGGCCGTGCCGCCTGGTCGAATACGCGGCGGCACATGCCTAGGTAGGCGGGTGCCTTGCCTACTCGGATGAATCGCGGAGGAATGTCGGACATTTATCTGATCCTCTTGAACTGCGTCCTATGGTTGGGGACCCGCGCGTAGGCGCTGTCTACTTCCCCCTTCAGCTCCCGGCGCGTGACGCGCGGCCGTGACCTGGCCCATTCGGATAGGATGCTGGTTTCAGAATGGACGGGCACCATGGATAGGACCCCCTCGCTTGTAACTGGCCTTGAAAGCCCGCTCGCCGTTGCGCAAGATGCCGGTAAAGCAGACCGGTTGATGGTCGTGGAAGGCTTGGGCCCGCATGGGTTTTCGGACTATTGGCCCTCTCTCGCCATTGCCTGGTTGGAAGAAGGATTTCCGATCGATGTGGAAATTGCGGGTCTTCTTGAAGCTGCGTCGGACAACAAGGCCCTGTCGCAACAAGTGCGGCACAAGGCCTTTGCCCTGTTCGTCGCCTGGAGACGGGCGCAATCGGTGCGCGGCCAATAACAGCGCGTTCCTGGCCGCGCCGCCGATGCGCGGGCCGCGCGCGGCAAATGCAACGGTCGGAGCCTGATCGGATTTGGCTGGCACCAGGCGCCATGTAGTCGTCGTCATACGCGCGGGCCCTCCAACGCCGCCTTGATGCGGGTTTGCTGAAGCAGGTCGATCTGATCCTCGGGCTTGCCGGTGGCCATCACATTACGCAGCACGGGAAGCGCCTGGCGGAGAGCTTCTACGGTGCGCTCCTGAATCGGTACCAGGTAGTGCAGGGCGACGTGGAGGTCGCGCAACGGTTGCAACGGCAGTTGCTTCCCGTGGCGCGTCTCCCACATTTCGAAATGCCATATCAGGCCCTCGATCGCGGGGGCTGCCTCGTACCGATAGCCGTCGCACGCGAGGAAATCCGGGTAGCCGCGCGCATTGACAGACACTTTGCCCGTGCGGTCCAGTTCGTCGAACAGCTGCTCGAGCGGGCGCATGACGATCTCAGCGCCGACCATCATGTGTGCAACCTTGGGCCGCTCCTCGCGGCGCGTGCGGCTACGGCGACGGCTTTCGATGCGCTGTACCAGCCGGCGATCCTTTCGGTTCATGTAGGGATGCATGGTCAGGCCTCCGGGCGTTGCATGTCCTGGATGGCGAAGTAGACGTCCATGCAGCCTTTGACATCCGCCATCGCGCTGTGGGCATTCTCCAAGGGCTTGCCCGTGAAGAACTGCACGGCCTCGCCCAGGTTGGCCGTCTTGTAGTGCTTGCGGCCGGCCGCGATCATCTTGGCCGTCGGCGGGCATTTGACGATGGGCGTGGCCATGCGCGCCGTGCACTGGGCAATTCCCGCCTTCCATGCGTCAAGCTCCCGCTCGAGCTCGCCCGCGCGGTGCTGGGCGATGCGGATGATTCGGGCGTCGAATTGTTCGTTGTGCGCGATGCGGGTCCTGCGGCCCCACAGCTCCAGGAACAGCGAGAGCGCCAGCGACTCGGGCACGTCGACGGCGGCCGCATGCTCCGTCGTGATGCCGTGCACAGCCGCGACCTCGTCGGGGATGGTCCAGCCGTCCGGACGCACGACGACGTCCAGGCTGGCAACCGTCTCGCGGGTGTCCAGGTCGACCAGCGCGGCGGCCAGCTGCACGATATGGGGCTGGTCGGGGTGCTCGGACGGCTGGCCGAACTGCGGCAGGCCGGTCGTCTCGGTGTCGTAGAAAAATCCCAGGTTTTGCATGTCGTAGTCCTTGTGTCAGGCGGCGGCGCGCAGCTTGGGCTGCTCGGTCGTGCCGTTTTCAATCCAGAAGGTGGTAAAGACGTCAGAAGGGGCTGCGGGTGCGGTCTTGAGCGTGCCCAGCACCAGGATGGTGTGCAGGTGGCCGTCGGCTGCCAGCGCGTCGACCAAGCCCAGCGCATCGCCGCGGCCGGGCATGTCCAGGCAGTCGAAACGGTCCAGGATCAGGCAGCCCAAACCAGAAACCTCGGCCAGCGCGGCGCCAATGAGAGCGTCGACGCGCCAGCGTTCGGACTCGGAAAGCAGCCGATACTGTCGACCTGCCCAGGTGATGCCTATGTCGGCGCCAATCGCGGGCACATGCCACCCGGCCAACCCGGCCAGTTCGGACAGCTTGTCGTTGAAAGGCTGCAACGCTTCGGCCAGGATCTCGCCGGGGATGCCGTCGGGCGACAGCGCATCGCCGATTGCCAGCCAGGCCAGCACCTCGCCGTGGTAGCGCGCAGCGTTCTCGGTGCGCTCGGCGGCGCTGGCGGCGGCCTGCTTGGCGTTCAACAGCGCCTGGACGCGTTCGTCGATGGCCTTGCGCTCAGCGCGCACCGCCGTCACCTTGGCGCGGGCGGCTTCGACGTCGGCGGGCTGAATGGCCTCGGGCGCGTCCTCGTCCTGCAGTTGGGCAGCCGCCGCTTCGGCTGCCGCGATGTCGCGGCGGTCGTTTTCGACGCTGCGCGCCATCAAGTCGCGGGCTTCGATGGCCTTGGGTAGCGCGGCTGCGGCTTCGGCGTCGCCCGTGGCGCCGATCTTGCCGTATTGGCGCTCGTATGCCGCCAGCACTTCCTTGATATCCAGGCCGATGCCAAAGGCGACATTCTTCGATGCTTCGGATTTCCAAAGTTGCGAAAGGCAGAGCGCCAGATCATGTACCAGTCCCAAGCGCGGCCCGGTGCCGGCTTTTGCCTCCAGCGCGGCGACGCGCTCGGCCAGTTCAGCGTGCTGGGTCTGATCGAATTCGAGCTTCTGGCGCAGGGCCGGCAGTTTGGCCGCCAACCCCTGGCGCGCGGCCAACTGATCGCGGGCGGCGGTGTAGGCTTGCGCCTTCTGTTCCAGGGCACCCAGGGCTTTAGTGTGCTGCTCCAGCTTCGCATCCACGCCGGCAAGAGCGGCTCGCTCGCCGACCAGCGCGGCCTGGTCAAACGGCGGAATCTCCGCGGCCCATCCTTCTGCCTTCTGGCTTCCCCACTGCTCGCCGGTCGCGGTCTTCCAAGCGCCCTTGGCTTGAGTCGCCTCTTGCTTGGCGTGCTCGGCGCCGGCGGCAAAGCCACTGCGCAGGATTGGCTTGATCTGCGTCACCAGCGCCGCATCGCAGCCGCGCTCCACCAAGCGGCGTTCGATGTCGTCCGGTTTGATCTTCGTGCCCATGAGCGTGAACAGCAAAGTGCGGCGATCATCCGGCTTGGCGGCGGCGAACCGCTCGGGCGCCAAAACGTACGGGAGGGCCGGTGATGACGGCACCAGTGCCTCGCCAGACTGCGTGCCCTTGGGCAAGCTGATACCGATTGCGCCTTCGTCCAGATCCAGGGTAACGGCGCCAAGCTTCGCGCCATCGGTGACGAGGGCGGCAAACTCCTTCTTGAGGCCGACGCGCTCCGGGCTGCCCAGCATTGCCAGGCGCACTGCCTCGGCGATGCTGGATTTGCCGGCACCATTGGGACCGGCGATCAAGGCAACGGGCGTGCCCAGCTCAAGATCAACGGCGCGAGCGCCTTGGAAATTTTCGATGGTGATACGGTTGATTCGCATGATCGCTCCTCAGATTGGGAAAACCACTTCGCGAGAGCCATCAGGGCGCATCGCCGTAACGACGCCGAATTGCTCCAGGGATTCCAGGAGCGACGCGGCGCGGTTGTAGCCGATGCGAAGATGGCGTTGAACGAGAGAAATAGAGGCGCGGCCGTTTTGGACGACGATGCTGCGCGCCTGCGCCAGAAGCGGATCGAAATTGGCCTCGTCGTCGCCAGTGACGAGCGCCGGGCCCGTAGCTGGGCGGAACATGTCGGCTTGGCGGTCGTCAACGCATTCGCCACCCAGGACGTCGACGAGGTCGGCGATCAGCGGGCGCAACGTGCTGGCCATCAGGAAGAAATCGGCTTCGAACGTCTCGGCATCGGTCTTTGCCACGCGCTCCACGTCCTTGTGCAGGGCCTCGCAGGGCAGGACGCGTTTCAGCACCAGCTCGTCGTCCAGCAGAAACGACACCTTGTCGTTCCAGGTAAGGCCCAGGCGCGTGCATTGCATGCCGTTCTGAAGGTGGCGGCGGATCTCGTCGGCCTCCAGCGGACGGTTGACGTACTGCACAGCGCCCGCGCCCTGACCCGCGGCGCGCAGGTCTGCCGTCGTGTCGATGGTGAAGCCTTCCGGCGCTTCGTCTTCGGCAAGCCAGCCCGTCATTGCGCCAGCCGCAGCGGTCTTGACGGTCAGGCGTTCCAGGACGAAGTTGTCGATGCTCTTGCACAGTAGACTGATAGCGGTATCCCGCGGGCCACTCGCAGCGCTGTCGATGCAAAGGCGGCCAGCGTGCGTGTCGATCCATATCAGGACGTCATCCTGCTGCCGGAACGCCGCGGGCAGCATCTGCATGATCACCTGCTCGCGAATCTCCTTGCGCTGCTTCTTCCCAGGCTTGAAGCCCTGGGACTTTTCCACCTTTTCGGCGAGTTCCTGTAGTTGCAGTTCGATTGCCTTGGCAGGCATCACTCGCGATTCCGTACGCATGCGCAGCAACAGGTGGCCTTGCACGGCATGCACCACGCCGAAGCCCTCATGCACCTGCGCCCACCCTGTAGACTCGGCCTGCAGGTCCGTAGTGGGCACGAACAAGAAACGCTCGAGCATGCTGGTCAGGCGCGCGAGGGTCACCACCCACCCAGCGGGCAGGGAGTAGACCGAGAGGTTGCGGAAAAACACCATGTCGGTCCCCGGGCTTTATTCGGGTGCGGCCATGCGACGACGCGACGTTGAAGCCGGCGCGCGTTGCTGCTCTGCGGTCATGGAGACACGGCGCGACTGATACAGCTTGTGCAGTCGCGCACGCTCAGCCAAGTCGCTGACCCCTTCGATCGAATCGCTGGCCAGGTCCAGGACATCCAGGGACTTGGCGCTGACGATCTGGTGTTCCACCGCAGCAGGATCCAAGCCGGAGTCTTCGTCGACGCCGGGCAGGTTGTCTTGCGTCTCGTCGGCCGGATCCTCTTCAGAGGCACGGGCGGCCGCTGCCGCGCCCTGCGCCGGGTTACTGGCCTCGGCTTGGGCCTTCGCGGCGGGCGTGTCGTCGTTGGTGGCGGCGTCGCGTGCTTCCAGGTCCGTCGCATCCGCCTGCGCGGCCGTTGGCTGGCGCTGGCTCGGCTGAGCGGCGGAGCGCAACTCGTCCACATTGACGCTGATGGTGCCGTCCGGCCCGGTGGTGGCTTCAATAATGTCCTGCGCCTCCTCGACCGATTGCAGGCCCATCAACAGCTCGGGCGCGTACAACTTGCCGAAGAAGCTCGCCGTGCGGTAGCGCAGCATGACTTCTTCCATGGTCTGCCACTTGCTACCCGACTTCGTGTACCAGCCTTCCTTGACGGCCATTTCAATGGTGACCTTGGGAGACTCCAGGCGCTCCCCCGTCTCCTTCTCGACGGCCCATGCTACGCAAACCTTGTCGCGGATTTTGACCGTGCGGCTGCTGGTTTCGCGCTGGCCGTTGTTCCAGCTGGTGGTCGTGTAGGAAACCTCCTTGTCGCCCAGGTCCTGGATGTCGAAGCGCAAGGGAGAGAACCGGCCGCAGCCGTTGATCGCGGCGATGATCCACTGCGACGACCACGAAGGTCGCCCCTCCACGATGTACAGGTTCTGCATGACCATCAGCGGGTCGGCGCCCATGCGCTGGGCCATGTTCAGCGCGACCACGGAGTTCGCCAGCGCGTTGGGATTCTCGCGCGACTCTTTGACGTTGCCGTAGCGGTCCAGCTTCTCGATCGTCTGGCGGTAAGCGACGGGCACCAGGGTGCTGCTCGACAGCAGGCGCGCCGCGCGCTGCATGAGTTCGAACCCCTGCAGGCTGCCGAAGCCAGGCGCCACCATCGGCATTTGCGATTCGGGCGCCGCGCGCAGGCTCTGGACGGTCGTGTTTTGGTTCATGATCAGTTTCCTTTCTTCTGTTGGGCGCGATAGGAGTGGTACTCGGTGGCCGTGGCCATAGCGACGGTCTGGCGCTCGTCGGGCTTGGCGTCCTTGTCGTACTGCTTGACCTGGCTGACCAGAAATTCGGCCGGGTCCCAGGCCAGGTGCTGGGTGACGACCGATTTGCCGGCCTTGTCGGTGCGCCGGACGAACACGTCGCGGCTGACGGGGTGGAGGGACATGCGGGGCTCCTCTGGTTATCGGAAAAGGCAGTAGGACCAGCGCGCGCAGTACTTCTGGCTGCAAAGAACGCTGGAGGGATTCGGAGGGAATAGGCCGGTGCGGAACATGGCGGCCGCGTGCTCGAGCAGGCCGGGCTGGTCGGGCTCGCCGACCATGACGCGGCGGGCGTCGAAAACGGGGCTTACGGCCGTGGCCGCGCTGCCGCTGGTGGATAGGGCGATGATCTGGGAGCCGACCGTGCGCACCTTCTTGGTGTGCTCGTACATGAGCTGATAGGTGCCGGTCTGCGCGGCGCGGCCTTGCGTGACTGCCTTGCCGTCCTGCACGACGCGGGCGCCAGTCTTCACGTCGGGCACGACGATGCCGCCCTCGGTTTCCGCGACGCGCGCTCGGTCCATCGTGCCCGTCAGGCGCACGGTCATGCCGTTGCCGCAGTCGATGTCCAGCGGGTCCAGCTTCGTTTCGACGTCGATGTACGAGAACTGCGGGGCCACGTCCGCGCAGTACTTGACCAGGATGGTCAAGGCGATCTGCTCGGCTTTGGCGAGCGGCAGGCCGTCCTGCGCATGGTCGACCTCGTAGGCGGGGTTATGCAATTCGTCGACCAGAACGTCGGCGGCCTCGTCCGGCGTGCAGGGTTTTCCTTCCAGGCGCGCGAGGTCGTAGGCGGCAGTGCCTGCGTGCACAGCCGTTCCGAGGAGCGCGCGCGTGCCCGAGGGCTTCTTCATGCCCAGGATGTGCGTGCCCTCCCAGGCGTGCGCGCAGTCGAACAGGCGGCCCCAGCTTGAGGCGCGGACGGTGAAGATGTTGGGTTGCATTGTGTCTTGGCTCCCATCAGCGGGCGGCGTGGCGCTCGGCGTCCGCATGGCGGTGCTGCTGCGCGTCAAGCGTTGGGCCAACAATGCCGGTCGCGATCAACATCACCGCGCCAGCGGCTACCGCGGCATATCCGGCCAAGTCCAGATCCCGACCGGAGCGGCGCACTCGGCGCCAGAGCGCGACGATCTGACGAGCGCTCACGCATCCCTCGCGTAGTCGGAGTCGGGCACGATCACCACGTCGCCGCGGATCTGGTAGGGGATGCCGCGGGCGTCTTGGTACAGGCGCGTCGCAGCAGGATTGACCGGCAGGTTCTTCGAGATACCTTCGTCATCAACCAGCATGACGTGCAGGCGGTCGGCCAGGCTGACCGTGTCCAAGGCTTCGGCGCCGATCATCTGGCAGACGTCCTGGATGGCGTGGGGCCCGTGCAGCAGGGTTTCAGCGCCGTCAGCGCGGATCAGTTTTCGGATGTGCATCATTGCGAAGGCTCCAGGAGCATGCGCGCGTCGATCCGCAGCGAGGGCAGGCACTCGAAGGTGACGCGAGCGGTGGGCGGGAAGGTGGCGAGGAGGTCCAGGCATTCGGCCTGGGTGCGGAAGCGCTCGATCACCATGGCGGGCTGACGGTCGTGATCAGCGGGCAGGAGGGCCAGCAGGACCCAGAGCGTGGCGGCGGTCATGCGCGTCCCCACGGATCGGTGTGGCGGCGATGGGCCGCGTACGCGTCGATGGCGCGAGCCATGCAGAACGCGATGGGAAGGAGGAGGAGGGCGGCGGTAATCACGGCTGGCCGCCCTTGCCGAGGATCTGCCGGGCGCGCAGGACCAGTTCGTCCTGCAGTTGCTTCACACCGGCGGCGCCGGCGTCGCGGTCGAACTGCCACTTGCTGATGGCGGTCAGTGCGACGCCGGCGGCCGCCGTTGGCGTCAAGTCGCACTGCAGCGTTTCGGTCCACCAATCGATGGGCTCGCCGAAGGCGCGGGCCGCGCGACCTGCGAACAGGTCGCAGAGGACACTGAGGATGTCTGCGTCGGTGAACTCGGGCTGGCCTACGCGAATCACGGCCTCTTCGGTCGCCGCCTGGAGTTGAGGGCTTGTCGGCGTGTTTGCCGGATTGAGGGATAGCATGGCTTCCTATCGTCGTGAGTGACCCATAAATGGGTCGACAAAAGGAATTTACAACCCGAAAACGGGTTAGTCAACCCGAAAATGGGTTGTCCCGCGCAAAAGTTCGCCCCGAGCATGGGGCGATTTGTTCCTACTTCCTCTCGGCGGGCGTTCTAAGAATCACGCTGGGCGCAGATGGTTTGATGGTCAGGTAGTCGATCTGATCAGGTTTGGCCGGCGCGAGCACGATCTCTTCCGTGTTCCACATTCCCGGTTTGATCTCACCCGGGATATTGATCTCTTTCGACTGACGCGTGCTTGGATCGTAGTTCTTGGTGCCCGGCGCCGCGTTCGCCCAAACCACATTTAACTTCAAACCCGGGAAGGTGGCTGACGTTGGGTTGCCGATGTTGAGCTTAACCTTGACGCCGTTCGCATAGGGCGCAACGTCCTTGACCGCGAGTGTGATGCTGCCAATGTCCATTTGCGCGACGCTATAGCCCTTTTCGGTCACCGAAAGGGTCGCGGTTTTGCCGGCGCTATTGTTTAGAGCATTTTCGATTTGGAGGTTCAGCACCTCGCTCTGCAGCTTCTCAAGATCAGCCGCCAATTTGGCTCGCGCTGCCTCAAGTTGATTGAGCGCTTTCCCTTGGTCGGTGGCTATGTTTCGCAGCGACTGCAATTCCGCTACGGTTTCAGCATCGGGTTTACAGCCGGCAAGGACTGCAGTGATGCTCACCAAAGCAGCTGCCGCAGTGATTCGTTTCATGGTTTGCAAACACTCCTTTTTATTGTGTCCCACATTGGGTAAATCCCTGCCACGTGATGCACCGTGTATTGATGGGCTTGGAGGCCGCATCCCGCGCAGCGCTTTCGGCGCGCCAAGCGGTCTCGCTTTGGCGTAAACGGCTCTCCGCTTGCGATCTGTCGATCTTGCCTGCATGCAAAGCTTCCAGCGTATCGATGTCGGTGCTAGCCCACCGCATGCCTGCCGCATCCGAACTGGAGACCGGGTCCGTGGCCAGTAGCGCGTAAAGCTCCTTTAGCTTGTCGATTTTCGTTAGCTCCCCGCGGGCTTCGCGGGCCGATGCGTCCGCTCTCCAGATCGAAAGCGCCTCAAATTTACGGTCGGCGGGCGAAGGGGAAGTACATGCAGTCGTAACCCACACGACCAAAACCAAACATAAAAGGAATTTGATTTTTCTCATGTTTTGACTAATTTTGTTTCATCGCGGCCAAATTTTTTTCCCGTCGGACCACACGAGACGAATGCTAGGACGCATTAGCCCTCTTGGGATTGGCACTTTTGACCGCTGGCTGCTGCACCTGCATGTACTTCTTAGCGTCTGCAAGCAGCAAAGCTTTATAGGTGTCATCCAACTGGTGAAAGAGGGCCAACAATTCGGCGTCAGCCGCGCTCGGACCCGCAGTGTTGGCGGGGGCTGCAGAGCTCGCCAGCCGAGGCTTGCTGTGGGTCGAGACATCCGGGATGAGGAATTGCCACGCGTCTAGACCAAACGCTCGCGCAATCTCTTCAATATTCCCAATTCCCGCGCTGCTCTCTGCATTTCGTATGCGACCAATGGTCGATTTCGTGACACGGCGAGAAAGCCGGTTTTCCAACGTGACGTTGGAAAGACCAGCATCGGTCATCAAGCGATCGAGATTTTCGCCAACGATTTCGGCTGCGGATTTTTTACCCATAAATGGAACTATGCCCCGGCAGGCAGACCATTTGCGGGTTGACGCAACCCAAATATGGGTTGAAAATGCGGCGCATGAACCATCCGACATTCCTTGCTGCGGTCCTCGCACGCCTGAGCGCCGTTCGATTTCCCGATCTGCACAACGTCGCTGAGGGCTCCGGCGTTCCTGAGAGCACGGTGCGCAAGCTTCGATACGGGGAAGTGAAGAACCCTCGTATCCAAACTGTTCAAGCCCTGTACGACTACTTCGAACGTAAGGACAACACTGCTGCGGCGGAGCAGTCCGACCAACGTGAGTTGACCCGCGCGGAGCAAGTTCCGGGCCATGCCTGAGTTTTCGGTGCCGGCCATTGCTTCCAGGCGACAGATGCTCGGCGCTATGGAAATGGCGCCTGTGGCCGCTAGCCGTTTCGCATTCGCCCGCGCCCGCGCGTCGTGCTCCGTACCGGCCTGGCCTGGCGCCGACTTGGCCGGCACACCGGATTTGGCGGTGATCGCCGTGCGAAACGTCGACGAAAGCAGACGCGTTGGTTTCATGCCCAACCGTTTGGATCTTTCCCCTTGATCTATGTCCATGTCGGCATTCTGCCCACCGCGCCGAGCGGGGCCAAGCCGAACAACTTCCGATAGGAATCCCATGACCAACCCCGTCCTGCACTCTCTCGAATCGCGGCCCGCCGAAACCTCCGCGGCCGGCAAATGCACTGAGCGCCTGGATATTCCCTGCACCAGCGACCTGTACGACGCGATCGCGGCGCTGGCCACGGTCAGCGGCAAGAACAAGGCCGAATACGCCCGCGCGGTGCTCGAGCAGCATGCGTTTGGCGCGCTGGGCTACGTGCGCGCACGCGCCAATCCGGTGGCGTGACGCTATGGCCCTCTCTGACATCAACCATTTCCACCTGTTTTCCGGCGCGGGCGTTGGCGCGGCAGGCATGCAAGACGCGCGGCCGGAGATCCCGGGACTGTCCGGGCGCATGGTCTGCTTGGGCGGGATTGACGTGGACGCCGCCGGCGCCGCGGACTTCTTTCGCTTCACCGGCGTACGTTGCACGGTGCGCGACCTGTTCAGTCGCCAGCAGTACACCGCATTCCATGGGCAGCAGCCCCCGGACGGTTGGGCCGAGGCCATGCCGGACGATATCCGGGCAGCTGCAGGCGGCCGCCGTCCGCACATTCTTTTCCTGTCGGCGCCGTGCAAAGGCTTTTCCGGTCTGTTGTCGCATTCGCGCAGCCTGACCGCCAAGTATCAGGCGCTCAACGAGCTGACGCTGCGCGGCATCTGGCTGGCGCTGGAGGCTTGGAAGGACGACCCCGTCGAGGTGATCTTGTTCGAGAATGTGCCGCGCATCGCCTCGCGCGGTCGTCACTTCCTGGATCAGATCGTCCAGCTGTTGCGCCATTACGGCTACGTGGTGCGCGAGACGACCCACGACTGCGGCGAGCTGGGCGGCCTGGCGCAGAGCCGCAAGCGCTTCCTCATGGTCGCGCGCCACGCGGATAAGGTGCCGGCGTTCATCTACGAGCCGCCCAAACGTCCGCTGCGCGCGGTTGGCGAGATTCTGGGCCGCATGCACCTGCCGGGCGACCTGCGCGCGGGCCCGATGCACCGAATTCCGAACCTGAGTTGGAAAACTTGGGTGCGATTGGCGTTCGTGGAGGCGGGCAGCGACTGGCGAAGCCTGAACCGCCTGACAGTCCAGGACGGCTACCTGCTGGATTACCTCCTGGTGCCGGACATGCACCGCGGCGCCCTAGGCGTGCACGGCATGCAGGACAGCGTTGGCGTGATCGCCGGTCGCAGCTTTCCCTTGAATGGCGCTTTCTCTGTGGCGGATCCTCGCTTTGATCCGTCGGCCGCGTGGAAAGACGGCCAGGCCTACGGCGTGCGGCGGTGGGATGCGTCGACTGGGGCGATCGCGGGCCAGCAAGGTCCCGGGCAGGGCGCCTATACCGTTGCGGACCCGCGCCACCACGGGCCCGCCAAGCACAGCAACGAATTCCGCATCGTGCGCTATGACGCCGCGGCGCGCGCCGTCACGGGTGCTCACGGCACTGGTCAATGCGTTGCGGACCCTCGGGGCGGTCTAGACGCAAGCAAGCTGCACGGCAAGTATCACACCGCGCGCTGGAGCGCGCATGCGCATGCGGTCATTGCCGGCAATGCGAACGGCGCTTATTCCGTGGCCGATCCGCGCCCAGGGCTAGCGCGCGAGCGTGGCGATCACTATCTGACGGCGGGGCATTACGGCGTGGCCGCCTGGGACAAACACGTCGGCGCCGTATCGGCATCGGCTTGCCACGATAACGGGACTTGGTCTGTGGCTGACCCGCGCTCCCTGCCGGCCGCGACAGACAAGCTGGTTTGCCGGATCGTGTCTGAGGATGGCACCTGGCATCGCCCGTTCACCACGCTCGAGCTCGCCGCCCTGCAAAGCCTCTATGACCCGGACGACTTCGCGGAGGCAGAGGGCCGCGGCGACCCCTTCCAAATGGACGGCGCCAGCGACAGCGCGCATCGCGAGCGCATCGGCAATGCCGTTCCGAAAAAGGCCGCGACGGCTATGGCTGAGGAAATCGGGCGCGCCATCCTACTGTCGCGCACCGGCGAAACATTCCAGCTGTCGTCCACTCCGATTTGGGTGCGGCCGATCGCGACCGCGCTGGCTGTGCGCGGAGGGGAGGCCGCATGAAAAGGCGCCCTACAGACTTAGAGAACTTTGGCGCGCGCGCCGATCTTTACGTACACGTCCTCGGCCGAATCGGCGGCCGCCTTCGAAATTCGAAAGAACTCCGTGTAGTCGTGGCCGTCCAGTTCGCGATGTTGCTGCAGCAGCGTGGTTACGTTCTCTTTGAGCTGCCGAACAGTGCCGCGAAGAATGATCAGCTGCTTCGTGATCACCGCGTCTCGCACGTCCTGCAGGGAAACGTCGGAGAGGATGTGCAGCAGGTCGTCCAGCACCGACCGGTCAAAGTACACATTGCCTTCCGCAATGTCGTAGATGTGTTGCCGGGTGCTAAGTCGATCACGCACGCTTTGAAGCACAAACTGCGCATAGTGGGCGATCTGTGCAGCGACTTCGGCGGATTGTCTTTTGACGACGCGATGTTCCCTCGTCTGGACAAAAATGGCGATTCCCGCGCTGGCCAAGATAGCCAAAGTGGCCGCAGCTGCTTGAATCCAAGCCGCCGCATCGGCGCTCGTCACCGGAGCGAACGTCGTCGTACTTGGCGCGAACATGATGGCAAAGGCCCCCACGGCGGCGAGAAATCCGAGGCCGCCAAGGCCGAGGGCCAGCAGCACGAATATCGCGGGTTTTTTCATTGGCCGTCTCCTCACGCGGAGCACCATCGTAGCTCAATGAAGGGGCGGGAATGCTTCCGAAACGCCCCTTAATCCGCTACCACGGCGGCAAATGGCGGTTGGCTCCCTGGATCATCCAGCACCTGCCGCCACACCGAGTCTATGTCGAACCCTTCGCGGGCGGCGCCAGCGTCCTTTTGCGCAAGCCGCGTGCGTACGCCGAGGTCTACAACGATCTGGACGGCGAAATCGTGAATCTGTTCCGCGTAGCACGCGACGACGGCGAGCGCCTGGCGCGCGCTTGCGAACTCACGCCCTTCGCCCGGGCGGAGTTCGACGCTGCCTACGATCCCGCCGATGACCCTCTGGAACAGGCCAGGCGGACGGTTTTTCGTAGCTTCTCGGGCTTCGGGTCCGCAGCTGTCACTGGGCAGTCCAGCGGGTTTCGATCAAACAGTAATAGGTCTGGCACAACGCCTGCGCATGACTGGATGAGCTACCCAGATTGCCTGCGCCTTGCCATCCAACGGCTGCGCGGCGTGGTGATCGAAAACCGCGACGCCATCGACTGCATGACCCGCCACGATGGCCCAGAGACGTTGCACTACGTCGATCCGCCTTATGTCCATTCGACACGCTCATTCCGCACCAGGGCGCATTCGTATCGGCATGAGCTAACCGACGAACAGCACGAGGAGCTGGCCGGCGTCTTGCATGGTCTATCCGGTCTGGTCGTGCTGAGCGGATACCGCTGCGATCTCTACGACCGCCTCTACGCCGGCTGGACGCGCATCGACGGCCGGTCGCACGCGGATGGCGCTCGGCCGCGCATCGAATCCTTGTGGTTGTCGCCTTCCATCCCGAGGGGGACACTTTTTTCAACGGAGGGCACATGACTGTGTTGCAGTTGCCCGACCCTCTCACTCCCCGGGACTGCGATCTGCGGGATTTCGCGTTCATGCCCCTGGACGTCCTGCGGTTGCGCGACAGTGACCTTGCAGTGAAGGCAGACGGTGAGGCCTTCCGTTGTGCCGTGCTCCTGTGGTGCGCGTCTTGGCACCAGGTACCGGCCGCGAGCCTGCCGGACGACAACGACGTCCTGGCGCAGTTAGCTGGCTTTGGCCGTGTCGCGAAAGAATGGATGCGTCATCGTGAAGGCGCGCTGCGGGGCTGGGTGAAATGTGCGGATGGTCGACTGTATCACCCCGTCGTCGCTGAGAAGGCGGTCGAGGCTTGGCGCGCCAAGATGGTCCAGCGCTGGAAAACCGAATGCGCCCGGATCAAGAAGCACAACCAGCGACACGAAACCAGCCATCCTGTCCCTGACCTAGATGAATGGCTGTCTCTCGGTTGTCCCCAGGGACAACCCCTGTTCGTCCGAGGGACAGGTGCCGATGTCCCCAAGGAAAGGCCTAACGGTCCATTGGGACACCCCCCGGATGTCCCTCGGGAAACGCACTCCAAGGGACAGGGAGAGGGACAGGGACAGTATTTAAAAGAAAAAGAAGCAGCGGCGGCGTCTCTCGCGCGCGCACCCGCTGGCGAAGCCGCGTCCACGCCGCCGCCGCTCGATTCCGACAAGACCCTGGAGGAAAGGGCTGTGGCGGTGGCTGTCTGGCTGCGCCGCAAGGAGCAAGCTCGAGGAAAGCAGCCACGCGGCACGAACGGCAGCGACCCGCGGATTGCGGCCTGGGTCGAGGCCGGCGCCACCGGCCTGCAGCTGGCCGAGGCCTATGACCTGGCCGTGCTGGACCGCCAGGCCACCAGCGACGCTGGGCCCATTACGCCCGGCTTCCTGGACGTCTTCGTCGCGAAGGTGCTGAACCCGCCAAAGGGCGAGAGTGCCGTGAACGGCAAGCCACGGCAGGCCGCGGCGACGGATCCACTGGCCTGGGCCACGACCGCGTCGGGAATCACTGCCAAGGGCGAGGAGCTGGGCATCGCGCAGGACCCGGGCGAAATCTTCCCCGCGTTCAAAGCGCGAGTGCATGCGGCTGCAGGCCTGACCGAATCCGATCGCGCCCGACTGCTGGCCGACTACGGGGTGCGCACATGACGGCCACCGTGCAGTGCGTTGCCTGCGAGCGCTTCTCGCTGCGCCACCACGCCGGCATGGCCGCGCAAGGCTTGGGCCGGTGCCTCGACATGACCGACCGGCCGGGCACGTTTGTGAGCCCGGCGTTTCCCCGGCAATGCCGGAACCATGAACCTGCGCCGGCGGACAAGACCGCGGCGCGTATCCAATGGCTGCGCGAGCTGCGCAGCGAGGGAGCCCGATGACCACGCAATCTCACAGCCTCGTGCTGCCGTATCCGATCAGCGCCAACCGCTACTGGGCGAGCAGGACGGTCAAGCCGCGCGGCGGCGGCAAGTCGTTCACCACGACTTACGTGACGCCAGAGGCCAAGAACTACAAGGCCGAAGTCGCGGAGTTGGCCAGGGTCTGCGGCATTCGCCAGCCGATCCCGGGTCGAGTGCGAGTGGATTTCGTTCTGTACCCGAATCGGCCGCAGGACTGGAAAACGCGTCAGCGCAAGATGGGTGCCGCTTGGGACGACTCCGTTCAATGTCTGGACCTGGACAACACGCAGAAAGTTGTCATGGACAGCCTCAAGGACGTGGTGTTTCTCGATGATGCCTGGGTCCGAGAAATTCACGCTCGTCGCGCTGAGCCAGACGAGCAGGGCGCGCGTCTGGAAGTGACCGTGACGTCGCTGCTGGCCCACAACCCGCAGGCCATTCTGTTCGGTGCGGAGGCGGCAGCATGAGCACACGCGAACGCAATGCCGAAATCACGCGCCGACGGCTGGCTGGTGAGCGTCCTTCGGATCTGGGCCTGGAGTTCGGCATCACTCCGGAGCGAGTCTGGCAAATAGTGCAGGCCGAGCAGCGCCGGCAGCGCGGTGAGCCGCCGGCCCGGCGCCAACGTGGCGTGGCCCCGACTGTCCCCCTGGAACCCCCCCGGCGAGCCGAGCCGTTCGCGGTTCGTCCGCGCCTGCGCAAGGCTGCATCGGGACTGTGGGAGTGCAGTTGCGGACAGGTGGCGCGTGCGGCTGCCTCGCCTGCCGATGCGTACAGCCGGTGGCTGACCGCTTCGATCGCGGATGCGCAGCCCAAAGCGCAGCCTCCGGTGCCCCCCACGCCGCCCGCAGCGCCAAAGACTGAGGACGAAGTTTCCCGCGCGATCGCCGGCTACCGCGGCGACGTCGAAATCGTCAAAGGCGCGCCGGCTCGCAAGCCGCTGTCCTTCGCGTCGCGTCTCGGCCTGAACCTGGAGCGCGTCGGCCAGGCCCAGCCGCCGGTGCAGAGCCTGGCAGGTGCGCGCAGCCCTCGCAACGGCGGGTTTCATGACCAGGAATGACCAGCTGGCCCGGCAGGCCGGCGCACGAATTTTTCTCGATTGCCAGGAGCGCACAGTGTCCGAACCGCTATTCAAGGGTGCCCACCAGGCGCTCACGTACGCCTTCAACTACTCCAGCGGCACGCTGGACCGGCCGGCCATGGTGAAGATGGCCGACCGCACGCCGCGCACCGGCCGCGGCCTGGCTGGCGTCGACGGCGCAGCACAGGCGGGCTTCATTCTGCGTGAACTGCAAGCGCTGTCGCCGCTGCACCAGCGGATCGTCGAGGCCGCATTTCTGCCGCAGACCACACCGTGCCCGTGCTGCCACAGCGCCGTCTGGAACGCCGAATGGCTGCAGTCCGTACGAATCGTCTCGGATGCAGCCATGGGCGCCGGCGTGCTGGCGGGGCACCTCGTGCACCGCGTCGTCCGTGATGGGCTTGTGATGCGGTACTTCGCCACCAAGGCGAACCGGCCGCGCATCGTGCTGGCGGACCTGGCCAGCAAGGCCGGGATAAGCGAGCGCACCGTCACCGACCAAAACGGGAAAATTACGCTGTGGTTGCGCGGTGCCCGCCTGGTGCGCAAAGGGCGCGGCGAGTACGACGAAGGGAAGAAGGGCGAGGAGGCGAGGGCGATGGAGCAGGTAGAGGCCGTGCTGCGCCAAGCCGAAATCGTGGGCGAGTTGGTTGCCGCCGGTTGACAATTGCGGATTGGACCCGCAAAATCCGCGTCATTCTGTCACTGGTGCTCAGTGCGTCTAAAGCCCCGCCGGCAAGCCGAGCGGGGTTTTTTGTTCACATGCTGCAGCGAATCATGCCTATCAAGCCGAAGCAGGGGTAGGCGGTGTATGTCTTCCAGGCAAGGCACCCCGCGGCGGCGAACGTCATCAGGATGGGAAATCCCAACTCCAACGAAGGCCAATCCAATCGGTAGCGCGCCTGCACGAGTTGCCAGGCGTAGACGAATTGTCGCGTCTTTGAGAGTTTGAAATAGACCGGTTTGTGAACCACATCGGTCCATACCGCCCCTTCCCGCGAGTTTTCGACAGCGGTTGCCCAGGACCCCAAAAAGATGCCACTTCTTTCGTCCCGCCACTCGATCAGCGGTGTTGGGTCGTCTGCGAGCACGGTATGAGTGGGCGGCAGTTGGTTGCTTGTGATTTTCAATCCTTTCGGTGGCGCTTTAAGGAAAATCGCAGCTCGAAGTTCCTTCGACACAAAATGCAGTTGTTGTTGGGCCACTTTCTGGCGATGGTCCATAAGCCATTCCGCGTATGCCTTCGCGACCTTTGGGGACAGCGCGAAGCGGACAAGTAAATACCCCAACACTGCGCCTAGGCACGCAAGACCTACCCATGGAGGAGCATTGCTTGTCAGGGATATGCCCAACACATTATGCGTGATTGATAGGTCGAATACTGTGGAAGCGATGATCGCGGTGCAGTAGGCCATTAGGTTCCGCCGCGTTTTATCTTCAACGTCATCTAGGTTCACGTTCACTTTTCTCAGGACAAGATAATCCGCGAGTGTATTGCGTTGCGCCTTTTTCTCCATTATTGAGCTATGAAGACATCGAAGAAGTCTGCGCGGTCGAAACGTGCCCTTTCGACCGCCGCTCGCCGCGTGGTGTCTGCGGATAGCCCGTTGTCGCCGCAGCAGCGGCGCTTCGTGGATGAGTTCGCCGCCGGTGGCTTCACGAACCAGACGAAGGCGTACGAGGCGGCTTATCGGGCAAGGGGTGCGGCAGCGGTTAGCGGCGCGTCGCGCTTGTTGAACCAGGCTAACGTTGCGGCTGCGGTGCAGGCCATGCGCGACAAGCTTTCGGCACAGCTGGAGGTCACCGCCAAGCGGGTCCTCGCGGAATGGGTGGCAATGGGCTTTTACGACCCGGCCGACTTGGTCGTGACCGAGGCCGACGGCACGGTCCGCGACATCACCAGCCCGCGCGACCTGAAGCTGCTGCCGGAGCAAGTGCGGCGCTGCGTCATTGGCTGGTCCTGGGACCGCAACGGCAACTTCACGCTCAAGCTGGCACCCAAAACGCCCAACCTGGAGCTGATCGGGCGTCACCTGGGAATGTTCGTGGAGCGCAAGGAGCTGCGCGTGGGCGATCTGGACAAAAAATCCGACGCCGAGCTGGATGCGGCGATCGCGCAGGCGGCACAGGAAATCGCTCAGGCCGAAGGCGTCCCGGTAGAAAAGGTCCTTGCCCAGCTGCGCGCGGCAGGCGCCGGCACCGGGCCCACGATGCACTGATGTCGAATCCGCGGTTGATGCTGGCCAGGGCGTTGCAGGAGCGCGCCTGGCGCGCCAAGCGCAACCGGCTCAAGTACTACCGGCCTTACGTGAAACAGAGGGAGTTCCACGCACAGGGCGCCGCATACCGCGAGCGCCTTTTTTCCGCCGGCAACCAGCTAGGCAAGACGTACTCGGGCGCGTACGAGACGGCCATGCACTTGACCGGGCGCTATCCGGACTGGTGGGAAGGCAAGGTTTTCCAGAAGCCCACGGCCGGCTGGGCGGCCTCGGTCTCTGCGGCGCTGACGCGGGACGGTATGCAGCGCCTGTTGTTGGGCCGACCCGGGGTCGAGAGCGATCGCGGCACGGGCGCCATCCCGGCCGATGCCATCAAGGAAGTGGCGCCGCTTGCGGGTGTGCCGGGCGCGGTGTCCATAATCGTGGTGCGCCACGGCGGCGGCGGCGACGTGCAGGCCGGCGAGAGCGTGCTGGGCTTCCGGAACTACGAGCAGGGCCGGGCGAAGTTCCAGGCGGAAACGCTCGATTTCGTATGGCTGGACGAGGAGCCGCCGCACGACATCTACATGGAGGCCATCACCCGGACCAACACCACGCTGGGCCCGGTGTACATGACCTTCACGCCCCTGATGGGCATGTCGGCGACGGTGAAGCGGTTCCTGATCGACAAGCACACCGGCACGGTCGTGGTGTTCATGGGCATCTACGATGCCGAGCACTACACCCGCGAGCAGGCCGACGCGATCCTGGCCAGCTACCCGGACCACGAGCGGGAGGCGCGCGCCTACGGCAAGCCGGTCCTGGGCTCCGGCGCGGTTTTCCCGGTGCCGGAATCCAGCATCGTGGTGCCGCCGTTCAACATCCCAGACAGCTGGCCACGCATCTGCGGCCTGGATCTTGGCTGGGATCACCCCACGGCCGGCGCCTGGCTGGCCCACAACCTGGACGCCGATATCGTCTACGTGTACGACGTCTACGCCGAGAGAAAGCAGCCGGTGTCCGTGCATGCCAGCGCGATCAAGGCCCGCGGCAAGTGGATCCCGGTTGCATGGCCGCATGATGCCCTGCAGGCGCAGAAGGACACCGGCATTCCGATGCGGGATGCGTACCTGGCGCAGGAAGTGGCGATGCTGCCCGAGCGCGCACAGTTCGAGGATGGTTCGAACGGCGTGGAAGCCGGCATCCAGATCATGCTGGACCGAATGATGACCGGCCGGTTCAAGGTGTTTTCGCACCTGGAATTGTGGCTTTCCGAGTACCGCACCTATCACCGCAAGGACGGCGCCATCGTGAAGATCGACGACGACGTCATATCCGCATCGCGCTACGGCGTGATGTCCCTGCGCTTCGCAGTCAACAACGTGCCCTCAAACTTCAAACGACACCGGGAATCCTGGCGCGCATGAACACTTCCGTTACCGGCTTTCGCCTCCTCGATGGCAGCGACGGCGCGACTGCGCACGCCCGCGATCAGGCGCCGGCCGAACCCGGCGCGCTGTCCGTGTCCCAGCTTGAGCGCTGGCTGGACGAGATCCGCGATCAGCCCAGCTGGCGCCGCGAGGCGGACAAGGCCTGCGACTACTACGACGGCAACCAGCTCGATGCGGAGACGCTGGCGCGCCTGGACGAGAAGGGCTTGGGCCCGTTGGTCACCAATCTCATCCAACCCACGGTGAACGCCGTGCTTGGCATGGAGGCCAAGACCAGAACCGACTGGCGCGTGGGCGCCGACGATGACCGGTACCAGGACGTCGCCGAGGCGCTTTCGGCCAAGATGCACGAGACGGAACGCGAAGCCCAGGCGGATACGGCCACGTCGGACGCGTACGCCAGCCAGATCAAGGCCGGCTTTGGAGTCGTGGAGGTCTCGCGCAACAGCAACCCGTTCAACTACCCGTACCGCGTTACGAGCGTGCCGCGGTCGGAGATTTATTGGGATTGGCGCAGCCGCGCCCTGGACTGGAGCGACGCGCGGTACGTCGTGCGCAAGAAGCGGTACGACGCCGACCACATCGCCGCGTTCTTTCCTGAGCACCGGGAAATGATCTTGGCCGCCTCCAACTGGCGGGACTGGACGGATCACCTGACGAACGAAGCCCGCATGTCCGCGGACTTCTTCAATTCCCTCGGGCAGGGCACGCGCACGACCTGGGATGACCTGGACTGGCGCGACGTTGAGCGCCGCGTGGTGACGTGCTTTGAGGTCTGGTACCGGGTCTGGGTGCGCGGCCTGGTGCTGGTGCTGCCCGGCGGACGCACACTTGAGTTCAACGAGCAGAACCAGGTTCATCGCGCGCTGGTCGCGTCGGGCGCCGTTCAGCCCAAGCTGGCCGTCTTCGACAAGATCCGCTGCGCCTTTCACATCGGCCCGATCCGCGTACTGGACCGGGGCTCCAACCGCCGCACGTTTCCGTACATCCCGTTCTTCGGCTACCGGGAGGACCTGACGGGTGTGCCCTACGGGATCATCCGGGCGATGCTGTCGCCCCAGGACGAGGTCAACGCCCGCGCCGCTCGCATGATGTGGCTGCTCAACAGCCGCCGTACGTTCATCGACTCGGACGCCCTGGACGAGAAGTACAACACGATGAGCGATGCCAACCGTGAGCTGGGCCGCGCGGACGCCTTCATCGTGACCAATCCCAGGGCGGCCAAGGGCAACATCAAGGTCGAAAGCAACTTCGAGTTGTCCCAGCAGCAGTTCCAGATCATGCAGGAGCGCAAGCAAGCGATCCAGGAGGCTGCCGGCGTGTACGCGGCCATGATGGGCCAGCAGTCCAACGCCAGCTCCGGCCTGGCCATCCAGTCGCTGGTAGAGCAGGGCGTCACCACGCTGGCCAAGATCAACGACAACTACCGGGTGGCCCGTCGCGGCGTGGGCAACGCGCTGCTGGATCTGATCAAAGAGGACATGACCAACCAGGCGGAAATCCTGGTGGACAACGGGACGGTCAAACGCAAGGTGGTGGTGAACATCCCTCGCAAGGATCCCGTCACCGGGGAGGCCTATAAGGAGAACGACGTGCAGACGGCGCCGGTCAAGGTCGCGCTGTCTGACGTGCCGAGCACGCCCACCTACCGCGCTCAGCAGTTCGCAGCGTTCTCGGAAATCCTGAAATCCATGCCGCCAAACATGCAGGCGCTGCTGATTCCCTTCGCGCTCGAAATGTCTGACTTCGGCAAGCGCAAGGAAATGGCGGCGTTCCTTCGCGCGCAGCTGGGCATCCAGGCCGATCCGAACTCACCGGAGGCCCAGGCGGCCCAGGAGCAGGCCGCCCAGGCCGCGAACGCTCAAGCCGAGGCGGCAATGCAAGACGCGCAATCCAAGATCGCCGAGCGGCAGGCCCGCACCGAAAAGCTGCTGGCAGAGGCCGAGCGCATCCGCCGGGAAGCGGGAGCGGCGGGGGACGCCGACACGGTGGGCCAGGTGGACGGCGTGCTGGCGCGCTACGAAAGCGAAATGCAGGCGCTGCGCCAGCAGTTGGCCGACCGCACAGCCGAATTGCAGACCCGCCTGCAGCAGACCGCTATGCATGAAGACGCCGAGACAGAGCGGGCGCGCATCCGCGCCGAGGCGCAGACCGGCGGCGCACAGATGCAAGAGCGGTTCCAGCAGCTGACCGACGAGGTCGACCAGGTCCTGGCACGGCTGGGCACTCGCCAGCCAACGACCGCATAGCGCACTGATTCGAATTCCCAGCCCAGGGACACGGGCAACCACAGGCCCCCGCCGAGCAATCGTCGGGGGCTTTTTCGTTTCAACCCACGGACCTATCCGAGAACTAGGAGCAGGAAGAGATGAGCACGGAAAACACGACGGACAATCCCATCGAAAACCTCGATGCGGTCTTGCGCGACCCCCTCAGCTTGTCGGATGACGCGCTGGCGGCGCTGGTAGGTGGGCAGGAAGCCACCACAGGCGCCGGCACGACGACGTCCGACGATGACGCCGCGGCGAATGCTGGCGGCAAACCCCAGGGCGATATCAGCGGTGCAGCGCCCGGCACCAGTGAGGACGGGACGCAACATGAGGCCGCCGCTGCGCCGCAGCAGGGCGACGCCGTTGTGCAGGCGAAGGACGGCAAGCACGTCATCCCGTACCAAGTGCTGCAGCAGGAGCGCGAGCGCGCTATCCGCGCTGAGCAGATGGTGCGGGATCTGACCGCGAAGCTGGAACTGGACCAGGCCGCCGCCCAACAGGGCAAGGCGACCAAGTCGCTCGATCTGAATGAGATCGTCGACGAGCAGCTGTTGGAACAGCTGCGCGAAGAAGCTCCCGACGTCGCCAACCGGATGGACAACCTGATCGCCTTGGCCAAGCGCCTGAGCGACCAGGTGGACGCCGGCCGGCCCGCCGCCGAGGAAGCGGAAACCGCGCGGCGTGAGCTGCAGGTGCAAGCGCTGGTGTCCGTCGAGGACACCATCGTGTCCATTCCCAAGCTTGCCCACCTCCGTGCCACCGCCCCGGCCGAATTCAACGAAGTCGCCGCCATCGACACCATGCTGCGCGCCAAGCCTGCATGGAAGGACAAGCCGCTCGAGAAGCGGTTCGGTGCTGCGCTTCGTATGTACGAAGCCGAAAACGGCGAGATCGAGCTGCCCGACCAGGCCAAGGCCCCGCCGGGGCAGCAGCCAGCCGATCAAGCCGCACGCGTTGCGAGCGCAGTCGCGAAAGCGACCGCCGAAGCATCGGGGCCTTCCACGCTTTCCGATATCCCGGGCGGCCAGCCGGCCGCCGCGTCCGCGACCGACGCAATGACGGCCTTGTCGGGCAGCGCCCTGACGGACCATTTCATGAATCTGTCGCCGGACGAAATCGAAGCGCAGCTGGCGCGCCTCTCTTCGTAAATCCCACGAACTGGAGGCAATATGTCCCAAACTACTGTTCCCGTTGGCTCGCCGCTCGCGCGCAAGGTTTTCGGCGCGGCGCTGTTTGCCAACACCCAACGTCAGCCCTCGCTGATGAACAACTTGACCGGCGCGGCGCCGAAGCAGTCGGCGGCCGAGGCGAAGCTGAAAGGCCAGACCAGCCCGGATATGCCCTTGGTCCGCGTGACCGACCTGACGAAGTCGCAGGGCGATCAGGTCAGCGTCGACCTCATCAACCAGACCGGCGGCAAGCCCATCATGGGCGACAAGCAGGCCGAGGGCAAAGGCGAGCGCCTGGATATGTCCAGCATGGACATCCGCATCGACCTGGCCACGAAGGTGGTGGATGCTGGCGGCAAGATGACCCAGCAGCGAACCGTGCACAACCTGCGCGGCCTGGCGATGGCGAACCTGCAGGGCTGGTTCCGCCGCTTCAACGACCAGTCCACGATCGTGCACCTGGCGGGCACGCGTGGTTCGCAAGTGGGCACGGACTGGGTGGTGCCCATGGCGAGCGATCCGGATTTCGGCGAAATCATGATCAACCCCGTCAAGGCGCCGACCTACAACCGCCACTGGGTGGCCGATGGTACGTCGCTGGTGCAGGGCGGCCAGGGCCTGGGCTCGATCGACACCACGGACACGTTCAAGCTGGAGCACCTGGACCACCTGGGCGCGATCATCGACGACATGGAGTTCAAGCTCCAGCCGATCAAGATCGCGGGCGACGCCGCTGCCGACGACGAGCCGCTGTACCTGTTGCTGGTCACGAACCGCATGTGGCAGAGCATCCTGACCAACACCGCGGCCAACAGCCTGCAATGGCGCACGTTCCTGCAGAATGCCTGGAACCGTGCGTCGTCATTCACCGGCCCTAAGAAGCACCCCCTGTTCACGGGCGAGGCCGGCATCTGGCACAACATCCTGGTGCGCAAGATGGACCGCGCCATCCGCCTGAACCCGGGCGATTCGGTCCAGTACTGCACCCAGGCCGGCCAGGCCACCGCCGCTGAGGCCTCCGTCACGATCCCGACCCTCCAGCCGGGCTACAGCGTCGATCGCGGCATGCTGCTGGGCGCGCAGGCACTTGCCCACGTCTACGGTAAGAACCAGGGCTCCGACACCTACGCCAACTGGATGGAGAACCGCTACAACTTCGAGCGCAATCTCGAAGTGGCGGGTGAAGTCATGTGCGGCAAGGCCAAGCTGCGCTTCTCCGTTCCCGACGCGCGCGGCAACAAGATCCCGACGGACCACGGCGTGATGGTGCTCGACACCGTCGTCAACCTCAACACCTGATCGGTGGCGGGCGGCCGGGAAGGCCGCCTGCTCCGGTGGAACTGGAGAAATTCATGGATCGCTACTCTCCCGACTACAACGCGAAGCCTCTGCACACGCAGGCCTTCGGCAATGCCTGGGTGGAAACCTACGGCTATCGCAACGCCGCAGCTGTGGGCGACAAGGTGTACCTGGGCGTCATCCCCGCTGGCGTCGTTGTGACCGCGCTGCGCTTGGTTGCCGACGCGGCCGGCGCGGGCGTCAAGGTTGATCTGGGCTTCGAGCCCTACGACGCCTCTGACGGCCCGCTCGCCGACCCGGACGCCTGGCTCGCGGGCGCCGATATCGCCACGGCGGGCAATGTGGACTCCAAGGCCCATCCCATCCTGTTCAAGCGCCCGGTCAAGTTGGTCGCGACGATCAGCGGTGCGGCAGTCACCGGCACGCCGCAGCTGACGGCCGTGGTCAACGGTCAGATGGTCGGCGTCGCCTAAGCCCATTTCGGGCTGTCTCGCCGCACCAAGCGGCGTTCGGGGCCGGGCGGGTGACCGTCTGGCCCCATTTTTTGGAGTTCCCCATGGAACAGGACAATCCGATCCCGATCATGTACATCGGGTCGAAGGCTCAGAAGAAAGACACGGTGGCGGGCACCGGTCTGGTGTGGGAGCGCGGGCAGATTCACTTTGTGCCGCCGCTGATCGCCATCAAGCTGACGCCCTACAAGGACGTCTGGCGCGAAGCCTGGGACGAGGCGGAAGACAACCCGGCCAGCGTCGGCCTGGTCCTCACGACCCAGCAACACGCCGGCGCCCCGCGGTCGGCCGAGCAAAGCCAGGTCCCCCCGTTCAATATGCCGAACCTGCAGGGCATGAAAAAGGAAGACCTCCAGACGTTCGCCCTGGGGCAATTCAACCATCAGCTGGACGGCGCCCTGAAGAAGGACGAAATGATCCAGCAGATCGTCAGCCTGGCCAACTCCCGCGCGGCGGGTGAGCCCACCTAATGGCTGCCCTCGCAGACTTCGAGCGGTTCGTGCTGCCGCTGGTGGAAGGCGCGCCGGCCCCGGCGGTTGAGGATGCCATCCTGGATGCTGCCGTCGAATTCTGCACACGCACGCGTTTGCTGCGCGCCTTTCTGGACCCGCTGACGCTGGTTCCGGGCACGACCGAATACGAGCTGGATGCGCCCGAGGCGGACACGCAGATTGTCGATGTCACCGGCGCCTGGCTTCCCGAGGGCCAGATTGACCCGGCGACCCGGCCCGAACTCGAGGAGTTGTTCCCGGCGGGATGGGCTTGGCGCCAGGTTGGTACGACGGCTGAGGTGAGCCGCTTCTATTGCCGCCTGCCTGGCTTCGTCCAGCTGGTGCCGGCGGTGTCGGTCAAGGCGCCAAGAGCGCTGCGCCTGGAAGTCGCGTACGCACCGACGCGCACCTCGCGCGATTTGCCCGACGTGCTGCTCAACCGCTACGCCGAGCAGCTGGCCAGCGGTGCGCTGGCGCGCCTGCACCAGCACAAGGCCGGGTATGCAGACTCGGGCCGAGCGGCCGCCTATCTAACCGCCTTCGATCAGATATGCAGCGCCCTGGCGGATGAGGGTGCCCGCGGGTTTGCCAAGCGGCGCATGCGCACGGGTGGAGACGAATTCCGATGAAAGTGGCCGATGTGCTGGACCGCGCGCGGACGATCTTGCAGGACGCGGACGCCGTGTATTGGGAGGACGACGAGCTGCCGAAGTGGCTGAGCGACGCCCGCCTAGAGGCGTACAGGCTGCGCCCCGATATCTTCGAGGCGTCTGAGGACTTCACCTGCGCCGAGGGTGCGCGGCAGAAATTACCGAGCGGTGCTCGGCTGCTGTTCGATGTGCCGCGAAACATATCCGCCAAGCGGCAGCGAGCTGTGACGGTGGCGGACGCCGGCGCGCTCGGCCGCGTGCGGCCCAACTGGCGCAGCCTGGCACCGGCCCAGGAGATCCGCCACTTCCTGTACGACGAACGCAGTCCCGGCCAGTTTGAGGTGTACCCGCCCGCGCGTGCCGGAGTGGTCATCGAACTGTCGTACGCCAAGCTGCCCGCCGCCGTGACCAAGGACATGGGTAATCAGGACCTGGCGCCGGAAGGCGAGTATGCGCCGGCCCTGTTGGATTACGTCCTGTACCGGGCCTTCCTGAAGGAAGCCGACACCGTCCCCGCGTTCCACCAGCGTGCGGCGCAGCACCTGGCCGCGTGCCACTCCACCCTGACCGGCGACGTCACCGCGAAGGCGATGACCAGCCCCAACGAGCAGAAATAGCGATGGCTACAACCAAAATCCGCCTGGTGCAGGGGGACACCGCCCCACAACTACAGTTGTCGCTGACCGACCAGCGCACGCGGCAGGCGATCGATCTTTCTACGCCCGGCACCACGGCACGCATGCTGTTCCGCGAGGTAGGCGCCGACGCTGTCAAGGACACGATGCCCTGTTTTCCGATTGCGGGCTACGTGGACCCCGAATCGGGAGAGGTGGACTTCCGACCTCCGTATGACGTGGCGGGCCGGGGCGGCCGCCTAGCGATGGACTGGTCGGAGACTGCGTTGGATACCGCCGGCGAGTTCGAGGGGGAGGTGGAGGTGATATTTCCCGACGGACGAATCCAGACCGCCTTCGCCATCCTGAAATTCCAGGTCCGGGAGCAGTTCTAGCGTGACCGGCCCAGTACACATCGAACACGAGATCGTCGCCGCGACCGTCGACGCCTCGGGCACGGTGGTGGCCCGGGTGGACGCCGTGACCGATCCGTTGGGCCTGAATCCCATCCTCCGGGACATGGGGCTGGCAGCCGAGTACTTCAACCTGGTTCGGACGCTCAACCGCCAGGATCTGGCGGCAGCCGTCGATTGGCACGGCGTAGGTGTGGTCGGGCAGCGCCGTGATGCTGCGGCTGCTACGGACGTGGTCGGTGCCGGCGTGGCCTTCGGCCACCGCGATGTCACGGGCGCGCGTGACGTGTTCGAACTTGCCTTCGTGCAGCGGTCGGTCGGTGCGTCGACGGATTGGATACACCAACAAATCCGCAGCATTCGATTTGACGCGGCGGTGGCTGTCGATGTTCTGGCGTTGGCGTTGGCACGCGAACGCCGCGATGCGGCCGCAGCGCATGACTTCGGCCAGGTCGTGCTGCAGAACTATGCCCTTGACTACGCCGACGATTACGTGGGCGATGCCACTTCCTTCTGAAAGGACCTATCCATGAGCAACATGCAGAACAACTCCGGCGCCTTGTGCCGCGGCGATCTCGAAATCATCGCCTATCGCGGGCGCACGGGGAAAATCGAGCGCTTCCTGATTAAGAACCTGTTCACCGACGACGGCCTGGCCTACCTTGCCGCGAGAGCCGCTGGCGAAGGCCTCGACGTCATCTCCCATATGGCTCTCGGCATCGGTGCCGCGCCCGCGGCGGGGACCGACCAGGCGCTGGTGTCGGAGATCCCGGGCAGCCGTGTGGCCGTGACAATCTCGGGTTCTGGCGCTCAACGCTTGTACTCGGCGACCTTTGGCGAAGGCGTCGGCTCTGGGCCAGTGACCGAGGCAGGCCTGTTCAATGACCCCGTGGGCGGCATTCTGACGAACCGGTCGGTATTCGGGGTGAAGAACAAAGAGCCCGAGGACATTTTCACCATCAACTGGACGCTCGCCAACCAGCGCGGATAACGAAATGGCCCGTCTATTTACGCTTCGCCGCAACCTTGCGCGGCTGCTCACCTGGGGTGAGGTCGACGACAATTTCGTCAATGTCGCCACGGATTTCTCGGGATCCGTGGACCCAGCGGGTCTGGATGGTGCGCACGTGCTTCCGTTCATGCGGTGGGCGGACACAGGCACGGGTTGGCTTCGGCGTCGGAATGGAGCCAATGATGCTTGGATTAACGAACAGCGCCTGCTTCGCAATTCGCTTGCCGTCTTCCAAGCGGACGAGGTGCCCACGCAGGACGTTGGGCCAATCTGTATCGTCGGAAAGGGATACGCAGAATGGGATGCCGCCGGCGGGGGCTATCGGATGCAGTCCGGTCAGCGCGTTGGAACTCCCGATTGGTGGCCGCTGCGAGCGAGCGTTCCGGCCGGTCAATTCCCACTTGATGGTCAGACGATTTCGCGTGCGATCGCTCCGGATCTGACGGCGATGGTACTGGCGGGCACTCTGCCCATCGTGACCGAAGCGGACTGGCTCGCGGATCCATCAAAGCGCGGCTGCTACACGTTGGGCGACGGGTCCACCACGATTCGTTTGCCTGACTTCAACGGCAAATCGGCCGGCTCCCTGGGCGCCGTTTTCCGACGCGGCGATGGCACGTTGTCAACCGGCATCGCCGGCCAGATTCAACGGGATGCGCTCCAGAACATTGCAGGCACCTTCGATGCAGGCTGGGGAGCACTGCTGGGTCGTCTCGCTTACGACCCAAACGGCGCTAACCCTCAAGGACCGGTGCGGCTCAATTTGGGCGCGGGTGCCGGTCGCGTTATCAATTCGGATCCCCGACCTGGCTACAGTGATTACGTCGTCAATTACACGTTTGACGCGTCGTTGGTTGCACGCACGGCGACCGAAACCCGCGGTCTGAACGTCACGGGCGTATGGACTGTGCACGCGTTCGGCACTGTGCAGAATCCTGGCTCCGCCGACCTGGCGCAGCTTGCAACGGACTACGGTGTGTTGAACGCCGCATTCCAGTCCACCAAGTCCAAGCTTGACACGCTGTGGGACGGGACTACGTTCAACTTGATGCCGGGAGGTCGATTCATTCTGGGCAACTTCGACGGTGCGCACACTGCGACCACGACAAGCTTCCGGCAAGGTCAACCGTCCACCTCGGTCACCTACTTGCCCGTCGTGCCGCCTGTTGGCGGTGTTGCCGCATACACGATCCACCGAAGTGCCGCTGATGCCAACAGCAAATTTCTGGCGATGGGCGTTGACGGAAACTCCAACTTTGCGGACATCACTTTCAGCCGACACGGGTCGGCCGCGGCGCTTTCCGCCCTCCGCTTTATTTCGGCCGCCACGGAGTGTGGCCGCGTCTACAACGACGGTTCGTGGACGCTAGGCCTGCACGTGGGGGCGGTCGCCGCGAATGCGCAAAGCCGTGTCAGCTTTGCTGGTGCGTCAGTCCAGTGGGGGCTTCTTATGTGCCCCCGGGCAAACGACGGCGCAGCCATTGCGTTCCAGAACTCGGGGGGCGGTCTCGTTGGATCCATCGTTACGTCGGCCACGGCCACGGCGTTCAACACATCCTCGGACTACCGGCTGAAGACTGTCACGGGCGACGCCAACCGCGCCGACGCACTTGCTCGCATCCTTCGTGTGAGCATTCGAGAATTCATATGGAAGGCAGATGGCCGACCGGACCGGGGCGTCCTTGCGCATGAATTGGCTGACTCGCACCCGAACGCAGTAAGTGGCGAGAAGGACGCCATGTTTACCATGCCGGGGTTCGAGGACCAGATCATGCCTCAGAGCGTGGACTATTCGAAGCTGGTTCCCGATCTCGTCCTGGCCGTGCAGGCGATGCAGGGGCAGATTGACGCATTGACCGCGCGGCTTGCCGAATCGGGCGGAAACCAGGACGCCTGATGCCGGTCTTGAATGAGTGGCAGTCCATAGTGGCCAAACGGGCCTGAAAACAGGAGAAAGAATGGCTGAACCTACCAGCACGGTCGGCGCCGCGGTGGCCACCGCGTCCGGCGTCCTATTCGCGGCCCTGCTTCCCGGCATCGACAGCGGCGCGCTAATCGGTGCATTCGCGGGCGCGGCGGTGTTTATGATGCACAGCCGCGAGCTGGGCGTGGTGCGGCGGCTTGTTTACGGCATGGTTTCGTGGCTGCTTGGCTACTTCGGAGCTGGCGAAGTGAGCCGTTTGACCGGTGTGAACGAGACGGTGATTACCGGCTTTGTCGCCGCGGCAGTCGCTGTGACCATTGCCGTCACAGCCATCGAACGGATCAAAACGTTCGATATCTCGGTGCTTTGGAAACGGGGAGGCTGATATGCACGTGTCCGCACTCACGATCGGAATGTCGGGCCACCATTTGGTGGCCCTTCTTTTTGTGGCCGTAAATCTCGGCACGGCTGGCCGGCTGATCTGCTATCGGAGAAAGGGCGCAAGGTATCGCCCAGGCATGTCTGCGATCGCATACCTGTTGGCGGTCTTCACGGGCGGTCAAGGACTGGACGTCTTGATTCGCCAGGGTCAGTTTGGCCCGTGGGTTGGGGGCGTCTCGCTCTGGCAATTGGGCATTGCGGTGCTGCTGGCGATCCTGGTGTTCCGCGCCCGCGGTAACGTCGCCGCAATCGGCAAGCCGGCCCGGGCGCAACTGCGATGAGAGAGGCGATCAAGGCGTTCACCGGCATGCTGCCGCGCGTCGAACCGCACCTGCTGCCTGCGGGTGCCAGCCAGGATGCGCTGAACGCAAACCTGCAGCGCGGCTCCCTCGTCCCGTTCAAGGAGCCGATCAAGGTGGCCGACCTGGCCAAGGTCGGCTCGAAGCTGGCCATCTATCGGTTCGGGCGATCCATCGACGACGACGCGCGGTACTGGTTCCACTGGCTCAACGACACGGATGTCGCGCGCGGTGCGATCCCCGACGACGCGCAGGAGCGCACGTACTTCGCCGAAGCCGGCCAGCCGCCACGGGTGACCGATTCCACCATGGCGACAGCGGACGAACTGATGCCCACGGCCTGGTACCGGCTGGGAATCCCGGCCCCCACCTCACGCGCCACGGTGACCATCTCGGAGCAGCCAGACCCGCCCTCAAACCTCGAGCGGCAATCTTGCCTGCTGGCCTACACCTTCGTCTCGGCCTGGGGCGAAGAGGGCCCGCCCAACGAAGTGAGCGACCCTTTTGACGCCGCGACGGCGGACACCCTAAACGTCATCAATTTGGAGGGGCCGCCGGCGGGGGAATACAACATCACGCTCAAACGGCTGTACCTCTCCACGACGGACGCGAGCGGTACCGCGATCCTCCGGTTCTGGAAGGAGATTCCCGCCGGCGCAGTGACGTTCAGCGACGAGGTCGATTTCACGATGCTCGGCGAGGCCTTGCCCGAACGCGCGCTGGTGCCGCCGCCGGAGGACCTGTTCGGTCTGATGGACCATCCTGCTGGATTCATGATCGGCTTTTCCGGAAAGCGGGTCTACCGGTCAGAAGTCTTCAAGCCATTCGGTTGGCCCTACTACTCGCCCGTAGCGGACGAGATTGTGGGCGGGGCCGTTATGGGACAGGCCACGGTCGTATGCACCAAGGGCGACACTTACCTGGCGACCCAGGCAGATCCGGTCACGCTGACGCCGGTGCGCCTGGATGGCAACCAGCCGTGCGTCTCCAAGCGTTCGATCCGAGCATTCAAGGGCGGCGTGGTCTATGCGTCTCCGGACGGCTTGGTCATGGTCGATCAGACGGGCGGTATCGGCTTGGTCACCGAGGAGCTGCTGACGCGCGAGCAATGGCAAACCTACAGGCCGGAATCGATGCACGCCAACGTCCATGACAACCGGCTATTTTGCTGGTTCGATACCGGCGCCAGCCGGGGCGGGCTGATTTTCGATCTGACCCAAGGGGCCATGTCCATGACCCGCACAGACGTCTACGCGACGGCGTCCTTTGCCGACGGCCGCCGGGACGAACTGTTCCTGGCGCTGCCCGATGGCGACGTGCATAAGTGGGACGGCGGGGCGCTCCCCCTGGCCATGCGCTGCGTCAGCAAAAAATACTTGCTCGAGCGGGCGCAGAACATCGGCGCTGCGCAGGTCGTGGCGGCGGCATATCCCGTTACCTTCCGGCTTCGTGCCGTGATTGAGGCGGTCGGCGGCGCGCGCGAGGTGGTTGTTGAGCACGTCGTGCGCAGCGGCCGGCCGTTTCGGCTTCGCGGCAATTACCGGGCGCGCAGCTACGAATTCACGGTGGAGGGCACCGCGGCGATCACAGAAGTCACGGTGGCGTCGACCTTGGGTAACGTGACGGCGGTCTGAGCATGGCGACTTCTCAACGATCCGGCCTCCGCTACACGGACTTGCCGGCGATCGAGACCGCCCAGCTGCCGGGCAACCCGGCGGCCACGCGCGCGCTGGAACAGATGCGGATGACACTTGCCACGCGCTTCGGCCAGGGCAGCCAGATGGTCGATCGTGCCGTCACGTGGGGCGACCTGGTGGAAAACGGCATCGTCACGATGCGCGGCGCGGACGGCAAGCCGATCCTGATCAAGAACCCGGGCGGCACATTCCAGCCCAGCACGCCGCCCGTCATCGACGGAATCCCGCCTGCGCCCACGGGGTTCACCGTCACGCCTGCCCTGGGAGCCGTGGTGCTGGAGTGGGACAAGCCGAACTTCGCCTACTTCGGTTACGCCGAAATTTTCCGGGGAACCACGGACAACCAGGCGCAAGCGCTCAGCGTAGGCCAGACGACAGGTTGGGTCTACGCCGATCCGGTTGGCGGGGACGCCGCGGTCACCTATTTCTATTGGGTCCGGTTTGTCTCGGTGGGCGGGAAGGTGGGCCCGTTCAATGCCGTGGGCGGGACGTCCGGCGCGGTGTCGCTGGACCCCGCCTACCTGATCGACGTCCTGGCAGCGGACGGCGACCCCAAGGCGCTGCTCTACGAAATCCACGAGCCCACTGAAATAAACGGCGTGCCGGTTCCTCCAGGCATCTATATCCGGAACCTGTACGTCGCCAATGGCTCGATCAGCACGCTGCAGTTGGGCAACGCCGCCATCACGGACGCCAAGGTGGCGTCCCTGTCCGCGGCCAAGGTGACATTCGGAGAGATGAGCGGCGATCGGATCGCGGTCAACAGCCTGAACGCAGATCGCCTCACGGTGGCATCGCTATCTGCACGCCTGGCCGTCATCACCGACGCGTACGTCAAGACGGCCAACATCCAGGACGCGGCTATCACCAATGCCAAGATCGCCAACCTGAGCGCCGACAAGATCACCGCCGGCGTCTTGAACGCGGCCCGTATCGCTGGCGGATCCATCACGGCGGACAAGCTGAACGTCACGTCACTGTCCGCCATTACCGCGACGATCGGTCTGTTGCGCACGGCGGTCAGCGGTGCCCGCCTGGAGATTCGCGACAACCTCTTGCTGGTGTTCGATGCGGCCAACGTCCTGCGCGTGCGGCTGGGGATCTGGTAATGCCGGCGGGAGTGGAGACGTATGGCCCCAACGGGGCAGTGCTGACGTCTTACACCAGCAAGATCGCGCGCCAGCGTGGCTTCTTCTTCACGGGCACGTCAGACGGGGCGCTGAACTTTCCAGATCTGGCCGAGGGAATACCGTGGGTAGCGTCTTTTCCTCTGGGTTCTCCGTCCCACAGCAACGCTCCAGCGGTCTTTAGGGAGGGCACGACCATCCGCTGGCGGTTTGTTTCTGGAATGCCGGGCGATCGCGTCTCGGTGAAAGTCGTCTATGGGGTCAGGTAATGAGTGCAGGCTTTCAGGTGATGTCGGGCGCGAGCGAGCTGATTGTCGATAGCTCGTCCATCAACATGTTTTTGCGCCACGCCGGTGTCGCCAATACTGACGTCACGGTGCCGGCTGTCGACCCCGTCGTGTTCATCCGCCCGCTGGCGAATCCTTGTTATCTCCGCCTGGCGAACCTCGTGAACGGGCAGCTGCAGCTCTCGTTCCGGAACACGTGCGAGTACTACGTTTTCGACCGGCCGGTGGAACCTAGCTTCCTTGATGCTTTCAACGAGTCGGGTGCGCAGATATTCACCGCGGCGCAGCGGCCATTGGACATCATCGGCAGCGTGACCATTCCGGCCTACTACGAGGCCTACCGACTGGCGTTCCAGGACGGCTGGACCTACAGCGGTCTGGTGTCGGGCAAGTACGCCTACAACCAGTCCTATATCCGCCAGGGCTTCAACTGCCAACCCTATGTGGGCGGCGGTTGGATTTCCTACCTGGTGATGGAAACGCTTGCGCCGTCGCCCAATGGCTTCTGGGCAAGCTTCAACGAATGGTCGACGCCCTTTATCGGGTGGGCGCCGATCTATGCCAACGCGTTTGTCTCGTACGCGCCCAGCGTTGAGGTGTCGATCATCGATGTCGCGGGCATTCTCTAATCCACAGGAAGGATCCATGAACAAGGAAATCGAAAGCGTCATCTTCTCCAATGTCGGCAACCGGCTGACGCAGGAACTGGGCATGGGTATGGTCATGAGCTTGGCCCAGATCCTGCACCAGGCCGTGCAGGCTGAGCGACAAGCGGCGGCTGCCAGCGCCGCGGAGGCGGGAGCTGTGGACGCTGACGCGAGCCAGGGGGCGGAGGCACCGGCGCCGGGCGTTGGCCAGATCACGCCGGCAGCGATCATCGACCCAGCCTACCAGCGCAAGCCGGCGCCGGCGCGGCCTGCGCGAAAGACGGCCACCCGGCCCAAGGCCGCGGCCAGCATCAAGACCAAGAAGGCGCGCCGATGAGCGCGCCTTTTTTTGACCCGGCCGTGGCCCTGCGCTGGATGCGTGGCAACCAGGCCGCCGTGGACTTCCTGCGTCTGGCCTTCCAGGTGGCCCACCTGTGGGATGACCTGATCGACCGCGACCGGGTGTTGGCTGACGATGCCATCAACGATGGCATGTTCGCTGCGCTGGTGCTGCTGCCGCGCAACCCCTTTTACCGGGCCAACTTCGACACGCTCAATTCCATTCTGGCGAACGCCAGCACCAACTGGCGCATTTCGACCGAGCTGGAGCGCGCCGATGGCACCGCACCCAAGCGGATCGCCTACGTATTGCGCGGCGCGTACATGGACCTGGTCACGCACAGCGCGCTCCTGCTGGGCGGGCCGCAGTGGGCGCGGGACGTGGGCGTGGAGCTGCGGCAACTGACCGAGCCCTGGGGCGAATACTTGACCAACCTTGAGGCCGAGCGGGCCGCACGGGGAGACTGACATGGGCTGCATGTCGACAGAAGTGAAGCAGGATCCGGCCGTGGGCCGGGCGCAGGAGGCGAACGCGCAGATTGGGATGCGAGCGCAGGATCTGGCCGAACGCAACTTTGAATGGAACAAGGACCTGACGGACCAGTTCGCACCGATCTACCAGGGCCTCATGAACAACGCTCTGGGCGAGGCCGCGAAGAACGCAGAGCGCGGCGACGACCAATGGCAGCAGTACAAGGATGTCTTCCAGCCTATCGAGAACAAGATGGCCGAAGAGGCCATGAACTATGACAGCCCGGAGGAGGTGGCGCGCCGCGAAGGCTTGGCCGCGGCCACCGTCGGGCGGCAGTTCGACAACACGCAGGAGCAGACGTCGCGCGAGATGGCACGCATGGGCGTGTCGCCCACCAGCAGCCTGGGCAGCACCGCCATGACGGACCAGGCCAACGCCCGGGCGCTGGCGACGGCCGGCGCGGTGACGAAGGAGCGCAACGACACCAAACTGCTGGGCATGAGCCTGCGCGAGAACGCCGCGCGCTTTGGCCGAAACCAGACGGGGACGGGGATCGCCGCCTCGCAGGCGGCGCTGCAGGCGGGGAACTCCGCCACTGGCGTCATGGGCGCGCAGACCGCGCAAGGGAATGCAGCCGGCACAGGTCAGGGGCTCTTGGGTACGGCCAGCGGCGCATTCGGGAACATGGGAAATCTTGGCCTGAACCAAATGCAGATGCAGCAACAGGCCAACTCGTCCAGCCAGGCAGGCCTTGGGTCACTGCTTGGCACCGGCTTAATGGCCGGCGCCATGATGTTCTCCTCCAAGGAACTGAAGGAGGACGGCGCGCCCATCGATGACGACGCCGCTCTGGACGGCTTGACGCGCGTCCCCGTGGAGAGCTGGAAGTATCAGGACGGCGTGGCTGACGGTGGCCGCCATGTCGGCCCGTACGCGGAAGACATGCAGGCAACCTTTGGCGACGAGGTCGCGCCCGGCGGAGTGGGCCTAGACATGATCAGCGTCAGCGGCAAGCACCACGCCGCGATCCGCGCTTTGGCCAAGAAGGTGGAGCGGCTGGAGCAGCAGCGCGGGAGCAAGCGCGTCAACAAGGATGACGGGGCCGGTCTGGCTGATCTCGTACCCTCGCTCGCTGGAGACCTCTCCGGCGGTTTGATCGGACTGGAGAGCATCTGACATGGCGAACTACGGAAGTTTTGCAGGCGGCTTGGCCGACGGGCTGCGCAACGGTATGGCGATCGGGCAGGCGTATGACGCGGCCAAGGACAGGAAGCTCGCGCGAGATGCCGACGAGAGGCGCAAGCAGTTGGAGAAGGAGATCGCCCAGGCCATGGCCGGCCAGACGGCGGAGCAAGGCGCACCGGCGGGTCTGGAACGCGTGCAGGTTGCGCAATCCGTGCCCAACGGTTCGGCCATGGGCGACACCTGGGGATTGCAGCCTGTGGCGGTTGGTGCGCCAGCGGCGATGGATAAGACGCCGGGACTGGACGCCAGCGCCGTGGGCTTGGCGGATTCGGCGCCCAGCGCATTCGGGGGGACCACGTTGCGCCAAGCAATCGGCCCGACCATGGCGGCAGCGGCTGAAAAAAAAAGCCCGCAACCCGCTGACTACCTCGGCGGCGGCGAGTTCGGCCAGATCGCCGATGGACTGACGCGGGCATACCGTAAGGCGCTCGAGTTGGGAGAGCCCGGGCGTGCCATGCAGCTGCTGGCCGACCGCGAAAAGTTTGTCGGCCAGCATCGGGAACAGGCTTTCAACGCCGCGCAGAGCCGCTATCAGCTGACGGGCGATCCCAATTCGTACGTGCCGTTCGTCAACCGTTTCATGCCCGGCGGCATCGAGGTGACCTCGATCAACAGGCGTGCCGAGCAGGCCGGCGGCGCGCCCGTCTACGACTTCGTGGGCGTGGATACCTCCACTGGCAAGCCGGTCCAGCAGCCCATCAGCGAGTTCATGCTTCAGAGCTTCGTGCGCAGCGTGAGTGACCCCAAAGCTCAACAGGCGATGGTCGCGCAACAGGCGAAATCGCTGTGGGAAGCGGAGCAGAAGCGACGCGACAAGATGCTGGAGAGCCAGCTGCGCAGCGATGAGGAGCTGCGAAAGCCGCGTGTCCTAGGCAAAGATCAGACGCTGTATGTGCCCGATGGCAACGGGGGCATGCGCATAGGGGCAGAGGGAAGCGAAGCCGGCAAGCCCAAGATGGTCACGTCCAACAAAGACTTCGCCAACCACGTCATGCGGATCTTCAAGGTGGACAGCCTGGAAGGCCTGGGCGACGACCAGCGCAAGCAGGTCAGCGGAATCATCGCCACGGGCGAAAACATCAACCGCTTGAATGCCGGCACACCGGAAGGGGAAGTACTCACCGCCGGAAATCTGGCTTCCCTTGCCCAGCAGGTCCAGGCGGGCACCGCGGACATCGTGCCGATCCGTCTGGGCGAGCGTCAGTTTGGATTCGGTGTTGAACACGAGGGCCAGCTTATCCGCCTGCCCGTTTCCGTCGTGCCCAAACAGGTGCAGGAACAGATTCGCGCGCGGCTTTCGGCCGCGACGGCGTCGGCACCGGGGGGCCGGCCCAGCGACGGCACGGCACAGGCCGCGCCGTCTGCGGCGCCTGCGGCCGCAGGTCCTGCAGGGGCCGCACGCGCGGCAGGCACGTCGATCGGCGCAGGCCCGGCCAGCGCGCCAGCATCAGGCGGTTCGTCCTCTGGCCAGGATGCTGACCGGCCCGAAGGCGTGCAACTGGATGCCGCCCGGGCGCAGTTGCATCAGGCGGAAGCGGTTGTGCGGCAGCTGCGGACCAAGCCGCCGGGCCTGAAGGCCGGCCCCGAAGCACGGGCCAAGCACGCTGCCCTGCTGCAACAGGCAGAGAACGACGTCGAACTGGCGCGGGCCGCAGAGCGGGCAGCCGCAGACAGTTGGGCACGGGCCACGGAAGGGTCCGAAATTACGCGTGCCGCCATGGGCCGCACCAACGGAGAGGGTGTAGATGGACAACTTTGAAAAGCGCGATGACGACGTCGAGTTCAAAGACAGCGTGGATGCGCGCCGCGACGGTGTGCGGCAGGATCTGAGCCTGCGATTCTCGGACGCGAAGGCGCCCACCGGCACACCACTGAAGACCGCGCCGTTTACCTTCCGCGTGGCGGATTTCCAGCAGCCGCAGCACGACGCCGGCGGCATTGAATTCGTGGACTATCCCAAGACCTTTGCTGGCGGCGCAATCAAGGGTGCGGGTAGCGCCGTGCGCGGTGTCGGCAAGGTGGCTGAAGGGCTGGGGCGCGTGGGCGTGACCGCGCTCAATCAGGCGTTTGACGCCGGCCTGGACATCCCCGGCAATCCCTTGGAAGGAGCGGCGGACGCGACGCACAACCTCGGGCAGCGCGTGCTTGACTCACGGAGTGCAGACGCGAAGCAGCGCGAGGCGGATTCCCAGCCTGGTGGTGACCTGGACAAGCCCGATACCTGGACCTTCGGACGCAATCCATCGGCTTCGGGCCTGGCCCTGCAGGGACTGAACGCCCTGGGCAGCAGCGCGGTCCCCATTGCGGCATCAGCGATCGCCGGCCCTGCCGGGATCGGCGCGCGGATGGCGGCCGGAGCGGGCGCCGGCGGCGCGATGGGCGGCGGTAACGCCATCGAACAGGCGCGCGAGACTATCGACGGGATGGACGATGAGCAACTGGCCGCCGCTTCATCCAACTTCCGGGACCTGTTGGCACAGGGCTACAACGCAGCACAGGCGCGGGCGCGAGTGAGGGCCGAGGCCGAGGACGCGGCGTTTGCACGTACGGTCCCGGTATCCGCTGCGGGCGGCGCCGCGACGGGCAGGATTCTGTCGCCGGCTGGGCGCGTGCTCGGTGGCCGCGGTGCAGTCGCGCAGACTGTGGGGCGCGCCGGCCTGGCCGGATCTGAGGAAGCCATCCAGGAAGTCGGCGAAGGCGTGGCGACGCAGACGGGCATCAACGCCGGCGCCGGCATGAGCCTCGATCCGCTGGAGGGATCATTTGGCAACGCGGCGCTGGGCTTCGTCGCCGGGATGGGTCCGGGCGCGGTCCACGGAGCAGCAGACGGCGTGCGCAACCGCGGCCTGCAGGTGGCGCCGTCCCTGGAGGCAGGAGACGTGATGCACACCCGCGGCCGGCCCTTCGTGACGGCCAGCGCCGCGCGGCAGCAGGCCGGGCAGATGGGTGCGAACGCACAAGTTTTGCGCTACGGCAACGGCTTTATCGTGCGCCCGGGTGTATCCACTGAATCGGAAGCCGATTCCAGCGGTGCAGGCCCAACGGCGGCCGCTCCAGAGTTTGCCGCCGGCGAGACGGTTACGTGGAAGAACGCCGATCACGATGTGCCCGTTGAATTTGTTGGCCTCGAGTTGGAACCTGGGGCTGACGGGCGGCGCTACGCACGGGTGCGCGTCAACGGTCAGGAGTCCTTCGTACCAGCGGACGAACTTGGGCGCGCGCCCGCTTCGGCCGCCCGGACGGAGGCGGGCTCGGCTGGCTCTGGTGGCGGCGATTTCGCCAGGGGACAGCAGGTCTACCTGCGGCAGAATGGCCGCGAGCTCGCCGTCGAATTCCTCGGCGTAGAACGCAACGCCGCAACCTCACGCGCAGGTGGCGAACCCCTGGCGCGGATTCGGACAGCTGACGGGCGTGGGCATTTCGTTCGCCTGTCCGAGCTGGCCGCTGATCCCATGCCGGGGAACCGCCTGCGCCAAGCAATGGACGGGCCTGCCGCGCTTGGCGGGCCGGAGGCTTTTCCTGTGCTGGACGGGCCGGTGCGACATGAAGCCTTGCCCGCACCCGAAGGCTACGCAGCTGGCGATGGATTCACGGCGCGCGAATCTTGGCGCATGCCCGACAACGCACCACGTGGAATCCGGAACAACAACCCGGGCAACATCCAGAAGGGCGTTGGCTTCGCTGGCGAGGTTGAAGGAAATGATCCGCGCTTTGCGACCTTTGAGACGCCGGAAGACGGCATCCGGGCCACCGCGCGCAATCTTCTGACCTATCAGCGCCAGCACGGGCTGAATTCCGTGGAAGAAATCATCAGCCGCTGGGCGCCACCATCCGAGAACGACACGGGCGCCTACGTCCAGCAGGTCGCCCGCGTACTGGGCGTTCAGGCAGACCAGCAACTGGAACTGAATGACCCCGACACGTTGGCGCGCCTTACCGCGGCAATCATCCGGCACGAGAACGGCATGCAGCCCTACACGCCGGCCCAGATGAACGACGGGGTGCGCGCTGCGCTCCAAGGCGCGCAAGCGCGCGCTGCATTGCCGGCGCCCACGGTCACTGTCGATTCACGCGGCACCGCGCGCACTACCGACCAGCGGCAGGCTTCTCGCAGAGATGATGGCGACGCTATGGGCATGTCGGAGGACGTAGCCCGTGCGGCGCTGGGGCACCCGGCCTGGAACCTATCCGAGCCGAATGAGCCGTCCGATATTGGCAGGACGCGCGATCCGTTGGCATTGCCGGCACCGCGCATCGAAGTGGGCCAGGATGGTGTGGCGCGCACCGCGGAGCAGCGCACCGCTGCGCGTGCAGCGCGGGCGGACGCGCTCGAGAATGGTCGTGATACGGGCTTGACCCCGGACGTGCGGGCGGCCGGCCGTCGCCATCCCGCCAGCCAGTTGGCGGAACCCGCCCAACCTGCCTCGCCGCCGGCGGAGCGGTCGCCGCTTGCGCTGCCGGCGCCCACCTGGGCCATCAACGCGGAAGGCCAGGCCGGTACCCTGGAACAGCACCGGCAGAACGCGGTGCGGCGCGCGGAGGTCGGGCTGACGCCCGATGTGGTTGCGGCCGGGCGCCGTCATCCCGGTAGCGGCGTGGATTCTGCCGCCCACGAAGCAGCTACATCGCCGCTCAATGCTCTGCGCGAGCCGAGCGGCGCGCAGAAGGATGCCGGGAATTACAAAGTCGGTCGGACTCGCGTGGCCGGCATGGACATTTCCATCGAAAACCCGGAAGGGTCGATGCGCCGTGGCGTGAGCCCGGATGGGTCGAAGTGGGCGAACCGTATGGCGGGGCATTACGGCTACATTCGCCGCACGGAGGGCGCAGACGGTGATCAGGTCGATGTATTTGTACGGCCGGGCACCGCTCCCGACTTCAGCGGCCCGGTGTTCGTGATCGACCAGCTGGACCCGGGACACCGCGGCTTCGATGAATCCAAGGTCATGCTGGGCTACGACAGCCGCGAGGCCGCCGAGCAGGCGTACCAGGCCAGCTATACACCAGGCTGGAAGGGTATGGGGAAGGTGACGGAAATGGACGTCGCCACCTTCAAGCGTTGGCTGAGCGAGACTGATACCACGAAGCCCGCCGCCGATTCCGGGCTGGGCCGCGTCGTGGGCGAGCCCAATATCACCGCCAAGAACGGCAGGCCATTTCTGACGCGAGGCGCAGCGCAGCGGGCGGCGTCGGCGCATGGAAATGCAGAGCCGGTGGCAGTCGAGGGCGGATTCGTCGCCAGGCCGCGCACTGGCCAGGCGCCTGCGAAGGAGTCGGTGCCTTCGGCGGCTGACTTCGGCCGCGCCGCGCGCCGTGATTTTCTGCAGATGGTGCGCCAGGCCGGGGGCATCCGTCCGGAACTGGCCGCCGATATCTATGGCGACCGCGCGCACCTGGCCAATCGTCGCGCGCCCGGGCTGTTCCGCAGGGGAGGTATGGACGCCGATATGCTGGTGGAGGCTATGCAGCAGGCGGGATACCTGCCGATGGACGGCGACACAGTCGACCTCTCGGGCACCGCTATGGACCGCGTGCGCGAAGCCCTCGAAGGCGAGGCGGTCTACACGCTCGAGCAGATGGACGAGGCCGCACGCCGCGCGTATGCTGAGCGCGAAGCCGAACGGTTCGACAATCCCGAGAAAACGAAAGAACAGATTGCCAACGACCTGTTCGGCGCGATCGGCAAAATGCCGGCCGACACGACCATGGACGACCTGGCCGCCCAATTCGACGCCGCGGCCTATCTCCACGCACAAGGAATTACGAATGCAAAAGCCCGAGAAGCCATCATCGAGCGCGCGGCAATTCAAGCCGAAGAGTCCCCCGCCGCGTTTGCCGACGCACTTAAGTCCGCAGCAGCAGCGTATGGTCGACGGGACGATGTCAATTCTGGAGGCGGTCGAACTGACGCCGGAAGCGAAGGAGATGGCGCAGCAAGCGATCCGCAAGGCAGCGCGCAAGAGCTGACTCTTGAACAGCCGACGCCTGATGGGTTGCGCTCCGCGGCGCAGGAGCAGGCCGAGGCTGACCGAAAGACCGCGGCGCGTGAGCGCGAGGCGCAGCAGCGCGCCGATGCTGACGCCATCCGCGACGACTTCGTCCTGACGGGTAGCGACCGCGCCGCCGATCAGGCCGCGGCGAGAGGGCAGCAGGAACTGGCGCCGGTCGATGCGCCTGCCCAGTCGGCGGACGCGCAAAACCTCGTCACCGAGCGTGCAGCGTCCCCGGCCCCCGGAAAGATTGAGGATTTCGGCGAAACGCTGCGGGGCGCCCGCAAGCATTACGCACAGCAGTACGCCGAACGCATGCGCCTGGCCGAAACGCTGCCTGTCGCCAACCACACGCTCGCCGAATCCTGGCCCGAAGCCAACTATGTCAAGCTGCTCGAGGGTGGCGCCGATCCGTTCCTGGTGGCACTGGCGCGTGCGGCCCGGGATGAAGTACCCGCCAAGCCACGCAGCAGCTGGAAGTTGCGGGGATGGACTGAGCAAGTCCAACGGCTGCGCGAATTTTCCGGTGCGCTTTTGAGCGGCAAGGTTTCGGGCAGCGACATCCGCGCCGGGCTGGAAAAGGCCCCTGAGCTTCGCAAAGTGTACGGACGGGCGCGGCTCTATGAGGCCATGGGGCACGACCAGTCCCTCCGAGGTGTCACTCTTGAATCTGGACAGTACAGCGTGTTCGCGGGCGTGCGCCATGATCCGCCGCGGACGATCTGGAGCGTGCGTCGCGATGCCTCCTCGAGCCTGGGAAACTGGCCGCGTATGCTGGGCCACGGCGATACAGCTGTGGCAGCCATCGCCGAGTTTCAGCGCTTTGCCGCACAGCAGGATGAACGCGCGGCGCCCGAGCGCGAGGTGCGATTCGACATTTACTCGCGTCCGCGTATGCCCGGGTTCTACATCGGCAAGAAGGTCGGGCGCGTGCATGTCGACCTGGAGCACTTCACTGATATCAAGGCAGCGCGGGCGTACTTGGCAGACAACAAGGACCGCCTGGCGGAAAAGCTGGAGAAGCTCAAGGAGGTGCCGGCGCATCGCCGCGCTTCGAACTCGCCGCGCGTGGGCGTGGACCATCGCGACGGCGCCGACGTCTCGCCGGAGCGGTTCACGGAGGCATTTGGGTTCCGCGGCGTGCAGTTCGGCAACTACGTCGAAGGTGGCCGCCGCCAAGCCGACCTGAACGAGGCATACGACGCACTCATGGATATGGCCGGCGTGCTGGGCCTGCCGGCACGTGCGTTGTCCCTGAACGGAGAATTGGGGCTGGCGTTCGGCGCACGCGGCCGGGGCGGCGTGGACGCAGCTATGGCCCACTACGAGCCGGGCCAGGTTGTGATCAACCTGACGAAGGGGCGCGGCGCTGGCTCGCTGGGTCATGAATGGTGGCACGGGCTAGACAATTATTTCTCGCGTCGGGGCGGAGCGCCGGCGGGCTACGCCTCGGAGACTGGCAACCGAACCGACGGAATCCGGCCGGCCATGGCGGAGGCCTTCGGTAACCTGAAGCAGACCATTGGTCTGATTGGCATGCGGGAGCGGTCCAGCAAACTGGACGAGCGCCGGGCAAAGGATTATTGGTCCACGGGCCGCGAGCTGTCGGCGCGGGCGTTTGAAAGCTACCTCATCGCCAAGCTGGCCGACCAGGGCGCAGCCAACGACTATCTGGCGAACGTGGTCAATGAAAAGGCATTCGGCGATGAGGCCAGCTATCCCTATCCGACTGCCGCCGAAATCGCGCCGGTGCGCGCCGCGTTCGATCGCTTTTTCCAGACTGTGGAGCAGGTGCCCGGCGAGGGTGGGCGGATTGGCCTGGAGAGTCGCGGCGAAGGTGGGCCAGGCCTGGAGGTGGCGGAAGCGCGCCGCCAGGCGGCCGAGTTCATGGGCAATCTGCCCGGCGCAGCCAACCTTCGTGTGTCGGTCGTGGAAAGCGTGGACCAGATCCCGGAAGGGGCCAAGCCGTCTACTCTCGCCGAGGGCGCCTATTACCCAGCCAATGACGGCGGCCGCATTTACCTGGTGGCCGAGAACCTACCGACGGCTGAGCGCCTGCACCAGGTCCTGACGCATGAGGTGGTGGGGCATTTCGGCGTGGAGGCGCTGCTGGGTGATCGCTTCGGCGAGGTTCTGGCGGTCGTGCGCCGCCTGGCGCGGGCGCCTGACGGCGCGCACATCCCGCGCAACGCCGGCCCGGATCATTCGCATTACGCCACGTTCGAAGCGGTGACGCTGCGCTACCCCGACTACTCCGCCGAAAACCGGGCCCGCGAAGTCCTGGCTCGGATGGCGGAGCAGGGCAAGCGCCCCGTTTTCCTGGAGCGACTCTACGGCAAGATCCGAGCCGCGCTGCGACGGCTCGGCCTGAATCTCAAGCTGACCAACATCGACATCAAACAGATGGTGATCGATGCCGGCCGATTCTTGCAGCGAGCGCCAGCCGCTCGCGTGAGCGCGGGCATGCAGGAGGCGGCGGCCTCCCTGGCTGCGGAATCGCGCCGTGGCGCGGAACCCGTCGACCTGCCTCCGACCGTGATCGGCCAACGGCTGGGCACCGCCGGCAAGCACCCCGACCACGGTGCTGCCAAGGCCGGCGACACCGAGGCGGCGTATCGACTTCTCAAAGACGTGTTGTCGCGTGAGGCCGTCGAACAGGTGCGCGCGGCGATCGGCGACGAGAAGCCAGTCATCGTGCCCGTGCTGGCGGTCGAGGCTGCTGGCCGCAACAAAATTCCCGCGGTCACAGCTATGGCTCTTGGCCAGCAGTTGGGTCTGACGGTGGACAGAGGGATCTATCAGTCCGTCAGAGCCAAGCGGACGGCGCTGGATGGTATGGGCCGAATTTTTCAGCAGCCTGAATTTGATGGAGAGGTGCAGCCGGGCAGGGCGTACTTCCTCGTGGATGACACCCTGACGCAGGGCGGCACCATTGCCGCGCTCGCTTCGCACATCCGGCAAAACGGGGGCCGGGTGGTCGGCTCGTTCGCGTTGACGGGCAAACTCTACAGTGCTACCTTGCGGCTGTCCCCCGAAACACTTTCTGAATTGCGAGCCCGCTATGGCGATGTCGAACAAGAATTCCGCGAAGCCACTGGCCGCGGCTTCGACGCGCTCACAGAATCGGAAGGTCGTTATCTCGCCAAGCATGACGCGCCTGACGCCGTCCGAGACCGAATCCTTGCTGAAAGACATGCGCGATTCGATGGAGCTGGCGGGCAGGCTGCTGAAGAAGGATCCGCTGCCGCTCTAACATCGGAGCGCCAGGACGAAGCCCCGCCAAGTGCGGGGCTTTCTACTTCTGGGCCGATGGAATCGCGCGCGGCTTCCGACACGGCGGGCGTGCCGCCGATGGAGCCGCGCGCCCCACGCGAGCCCAAGCGCGGCGCCAGGGTCGCGCGCCCCGGCGAATCCCTTTCGGACATCGAGCGCCGCCAGCGCAACAAGTTCCTGGGCAAGATCGGCGCATGGGCTGAGCAAGACCCGATCAAGGAACGCCTGGCCAAGGTGTCCGATCGGTGGCAGGCCAAGCTGGTGCAGGGCATCTTCGACCAGTTCGCGCCGCTCAAAGGCATCAGCGCAACCGCCTACATGCAGGCGCGGCTGTCCAAGGGCGCCGATGGCGCAGCGGAATATCTCGTGCGCCATGGCGCCGTCAAGCTGCAGGACGGCGCGCTGGACTCCGCCGGCGGCAAGGGGCTTGCCCAGATCCTCGCCGGCCTGAACGGAGAGCATGACCATTTCATGGCGTGGATCGCCGCTAACCGTGCCGAGCGGCTGGCGGCCGAATGGGAAGTGCGGTTCGACAACGGCGTGACGGAGCGCTTTGCGACCGAGGCGGCCGCGCGTGCGGAGGCGGCGAAGTGGCCCGGTGCCAAGGCGCAGTCGGCTTCGCGCGAACGGCTCTTCACGCCGGAGGATATCGAGGCCGGCAAGCGCTTGGCCAGCGGCAAGATGGCGGACGGGCGCGACCGGGCCGCCGCCTACCGCGAGGCCCTGGCCGAGTTCAATGCCCTGCAGCGCTCTGTCCTGGACGTGGCGCAGGAGGCTGGCCTGGTCGATCCCAGCGCCCGCCAATTGTGGGAGAGCGAGTTCTACGTCCCGTTCTACCGCGTCATGGAGGACGATGCCACCGGCACGATGGGCCCGGGCCAGATCGGCGGCCTGGTGGGTCAGCACGCCTACAAGCGCCTCAAGGGCGGCACCGACAAGCTGGGCGACCTGGTCGCCAACACGGTGTCGAACTGGTCCCACCTGCTTTCGGCCAGCATGAAGAACCTGGCAGCGCAGGGGGGCCTGCAGGAGGCGGAAAAGCTGGGCATTGCCACGCGCGTGCGCCAAGCCGAGCGCGGGAGCGTGCGGGCCATGTTCAACGGCCAGGAGCGTCACTACCTCGTGGACGATCCGCTGGTGATGAACGCGCTCACGGCGCTGCATTACGTGGGGTCCAATGACCCATTCACCAAGGCGGCCCGCAAGTTCAAGCAGGCCCTGACCGTGGGCGTGACGATCAGTCCGACGTTCCGCGTGCGCAACCTGCTGCGCGACACCATCCAGGCCATGTCGATCGACAGCAACCTGTCCGTCAACCCGTTGCGCAACCTGGCCGAAGGCTGGAAGGCGACGGGGTCCGAAAGCGACACCTGGCGCCGGCTGATGGCGGGCGGCGGCGCGGTCCGGTTCGGATCCTTCAACGACCGCAACGCCCGCAACGTGAAACGCCTGGTGGACGAGCTGGGTGCCCACCCCGACGACGTGATCACATCGCCCGCTGGTATGGGGCGCGCGGTGCGCAAGGCCTTCGACTGGTACCAGGAAACGGGCGACAGGGCGGAGACGATCAACCGGGCGGCGATCTACCAGCAGGCGCGCAAAGCCGGGCGCAGCCACCTGGAGGCCAGCTACGCCGCGCGGGACTTGATGGACTTCACCGCTGGCGGCACGTTCTCAGCGATCCGCCTGTTGTCCCAGGTGGTGCCGTTCTTCAACGCCCGGCTGCAGGGCATGTACAAGCTGGGCCGCGGCGCGGCCGCCGACCCTGCCCGCTTTGCCGCGGTGACGGGCTCGGTAGCGATGGCGTCGGCGCTGCTCTACCTGGGGATGAAGGACGACGACGACTACAAGCAGTTGCCGGACTGGGCGCGCAACTCGTTCTGGATCACCAAGCTGCCCGGCACCAATCAGTTCGTCTACATCCCCAAGCCGTTCGAGATTGGCGCCCTGGGCAGCGTGGTCGAGCGCGGCACCGAGCTGGCCTTTGGTGGAAATGATTTCCGCCTGCGCGACTTCGGCCGTACGGTGGGCGCCATCCTGACGGAGCAGCTATCCATGAACCCCGTGCCCCAGATGGTGAAGCCCGCCATGGAAGCCGCGTTCAACTATGACTCCTTCCGCGAGCGTGACATCGACAGCGTGGGCCAGCAGCGGCTGCCGGCCGGAGACCGATTCACCGCGTCCACGTCCGCCGGCGCGGTGGCGCTGGGCCGGACCCTGGGCGTGTCGCCGCAGCGGCTGGAACACCTGGTGCGCGGATACTTCGGCTGGCTGGGGACGCAGGCGCTCAACGTGTCCGACCATCTGGCGCGACCACTGTCCGGCCTGCCGGAGAATCCTCGGCGCGACCTCAGCCGCATGGATAACTGGTTCGTCGTCGGCGACTTTGTGAAGGAGGCCGACCCGCGCAGCAGCAAATACATCCAGCGCTTCTACGACGAGCAGCGGGAAGTGAACCAGGTCTACGCGGCGTATTCGCAGGCCCGCGAGCTCGGCGACCTGGAGCGTGCGCGAGAGCTGGCCAGCGATGAGCAACTGCGCGTGCGCGCTCTGTTCAAGGCTGCCGACAGCCAACTGCGTGACGTGAACACCAAGATCAAAGCACTGGAGCGAGCCGACCTCGAGCCGGAGGAGAAGCGCGCGCAGCTGGATCTGCTGTACCGCGCGCGCAACCGGCTGGCCATGCTGGCGGACGAGCGCGCCCGGGCGGCGCGCCCCTGACGACACCAAACCCTTTCTGAGCAACGGCGCGCCTACGGGCGCGCCTTTTTTTGAGGAGCAACTATGTCTGGATTCGCCTTGTCGGCGCGCAGCCTGCAGCGCCTGGAGGGAGTTCACCCCCAGCTTGTCGCAGTCGTCAAACTGGCAATTCAACGCACGGAGGTGGATTTCACTGTTGTGGAAGGCCTGCGGACGCCCGAGCGCCAGCGCGAGCTGGTGGCGGTAGGCAAGAGCCAAACCCTGAACGGCCTGCACCTTCGCCAGACGGATGGCTACGGCCATGCCGTCGATCTGGCACCGCTTGTTGGTGGCGCCATTCCGTGGAACGAATGGGCCAGGTTCAAAGAGCTGGCCGACGTTGTGAAGGCCTGCGCCGCGGAGCTGGGCGTGCCGGTGGAGTGGGGTGGGGACTGGAGGAAGCTCAAGGACGGACCACATTTCCAACTGCCTCGTGGTTGGCAGGCGGCAGCATGATGGCCGTCGGCGCGAAGCTTCTGAAGCTGATGACCGGCTGGAGGGGGTATGCGGCCGCCGCGGCAGCTGGCGCATTGCTGGTCGGCGGCGTGGCGTGGACCGCGCAAGGGTGGCGGTATCGTGCCGAAATTGCCGGTATCGAACGCGACCATGCAAAAGTGAGGGACGACCAAGCCCAGGTCACCATGGCCGCTATTGAAGCGGCAAGAACTGAAGAAAGACGGCGCACGCATGCCGTGGAGAAACAGCGAAATGAAGCACAGAAAATGGCCGCTGCTGCGGCAGGCGATGCTGCTCGTGCTCGTGCTGAGCGCCGCGGGTTGCTCGAGCGCGCCGACGCGTTGGTTGGCGCCGCAGCAGGTCGCGATTCCACCCTTACCGTCGGAAGCCCGGCAGGGGCCGACGCCGTCGATCTGCTCGCCTACATGCTCGGACGCGTTAGCTTCCGAGCTGAAGAGCTTGCAGGAGCTGCGGACCGTGCCCGCATTGCAGGATTGACTTGTGAACGTGCATACAACGAGGTGCGCGCCGGCGAATTTTAAGCGGGCGAACATTGCCCACGAAGTTGGTCCCTGACGTATGTGCGGGCCGCTTAATTGAACGGTGGGCTCGCGCACGCGCACGAACCTGTGGTTTAAGCGGTGGTCGAGACGGCGTACAGAGACGTCATCAGGCGATCACGCCTGATCGTTTTGCGCACCACCATCGGCAGGACGAGGCAATTGTCGTCTGCCCTCAGGCCGAAACCGACGGTCTATTTTCTCCTGAACTTCCTCCTGTGCCGCTCGGCCCATTAGCATTTCAACAGGCGCGATAGCCATAGCTACGATGGCTATTTGCCATAGGGTCAAGCCAGACACAAGAAAGTACGACAGGCCGCGAATTATCTCGAGGCTTCCGGGCTCCCAGGCTACCTGCTTGAGAAGCGGGGCAATGATTCCACTTAATAGAAGGACGATAAGGATGACGGTGGAATGAATTGCCGGTACGAAAAGAAGTTCGAAGTTCTTTCTATTGCTCTTTTTGTGTGTGGACTGGCGGGACGGTTGCTGATCAAAAGAAAACTTGAGCCTTTCGGGGTAAACAATCGCAAGCCAAGCGCCTACCACTGCGAAAATAATTGCCGCTGTGGTGCGAAGGGCCTCATACAACGGCCACTGCTGAGCAAACGGAATGTGGCGGCCAAAATAGTATCCAGCGCCGCAGATCGCGGCAGCTACAACTGCGAAAAACACATAGATACTAATCGCCAGTTTTTTCATACGAATTTCAGTAGATGGGTACGCCTGGATGCGAGTTCGCTAGCAATGTGTTTTAGGTCTACGAGTTCGTCATTCGTGCGCAAAATGGGGATCGTAATTTCGTCCCGGACGGTGGAGCGGCCGACCCAGTAGATCTTGTTCGGTTCACCCTTCAGCGTAAATCCTAGATCATCCCAGGCCCTTTCGGGTGCTTCATCTTGGGCTGCGATCATTTGGTCTAGTTCGGTCGCGTCCGGTGTGTACGCCAATTCAACCCGAACGTCACGAGTGTTTGTGAGGGCCGCCGCGCCGACGGTTTGGCGACGCAGAAATCGAACCACATTCTCGAACATCACGCGATCCTGTACGGCGGTAACCTCCAGCGATCCTTTGCGGATCACCTTAGTGATCCTGCTTACGTTAGCCTTCACGTGCTCGCGATCCCCGCCCGGCCGGCGATATGCTTCAGTTTCGAATCGTGGATAGACCTTTAGCGGCAGATTGTCGGGCAGGTTGGTGTAGCCCACGATGGGAATTGCGCCGTCCTGGGTTGCGGGCCCGTGCCCCGCGATTACGTGACTGCTTTCATGGTCCAGATAGTGACGCATGTAGTCTCGCAAAGCGACTTGCCCTGTGACGTTATGCCGAAACCTGATGCTCGCCAACACATCCTTGTCTGTCGCCCACCAGAAATAAGTTGCGAAGCCGGGTATCGAATTCTTCACGACGCCGTTCATATGAACGACCGCTTGGCCGACTTGTGAGTTCAGCATGATGGAGGGCACGCCCGCTTTGTGATGAGGAGTTTCGTTCCACATCGCGATTACCCAATCATTTCCGTTTTTTTCCAGGCCCAGCAGATACACGGGCAGCACGTCACTACCCGCGGGAGGGTTGTAGAGGCGGGTGAGACCAAGATCTTTACCTTGCGCCCAAGTCTGAATTTCATTCAGCATTTCTGCTGGTTGGAAAAAACTGCAATTCTCCTCGCGGAACTTGTAATAGCCGGAGCGTTTCACTTTGAAGTACGCAAGGTGAATTTCCTCATCGATAGGGGGCAGTGTCATCCGATTATCCTGAGCTACGATTTGTATCGGAGTGTACTAAATCTCGGATTCGTGCATCCATCGCATCCACCAGCCCTGGTAGTAGCGCCGCCCGTCGATCTCTTCGAAGCCGCAAACCATCATTCCCCGATCAGAACAAAAGGTGAGGAGCTCGGGCTCCAATAGATCGGGGATAGGCCCTTTCGCTGTCGCGCCAAACTTGGCTAGGCCGTCCATCGTCATGACGCGCACCTGGCGCCGCATGTCCTCGCGCGTGATCGAGTACATCCGCACAATGCCGGTGACCGCCGGAGCCGGGTCGTTGTCTCGGCGCTTCTGGCCGAGGTAGTGCGTGCGGACGACGAAGCAAAGCATGATTCTGCGGCGTTAAAGACTGTATGGATATACAGTATATTGCAGCAGAATCGGGGTCAGGTCATCGGCGTGGCGGCCAGCTTGTCGGAAGGGAAGGGCACGAGGAAGTCGCGGCTTTGATCGGCGCTGGCCGTGAGCCAGTCGCCATACGCGCCCTCGGGAAGGATCACCACCATGCGCTTTTCTTTGTTGGGTTGGTGGTAGTCTCGGAAGAGTGGATCCTGATCGGCGTTGATGGTGAGCATCGTGTAGCTCTCCTGCCATTGACCGGCCGCGTCGCGGTAGCGGTCCCAGAGACCGGCCACGCCAAGAGGGGCGCCGTCGACCCTGGTGAAGCGGGTGGCGACGGCCTTGCCGCTGCGCCAGTCGGGTTCAAAAATTGCATCCGCGGGGATGATGCAATGCTGACCCCGACGCCAGGCATTGCGGAAGGTGAAGGCGTTGGCGACGCGGTCGTCCCGCGCGTTGAAGGTGGAAAGCTTCTCCGCGCCCGCCAGCGCTTCCGGGCGGGTGGATCCCGAGATCAGACCCCAGCGGCCCGTCACGGCTTCGATGTCGGGCACCGCCTCGTCACGTGCTTCATGCTCCGGCGGCCGGCGGACGAAGATGCCGGGGTAGCGCGGCCACATCTCATACTTGCCCAGCATGCCGGGCTTGGTCACGCCGAACTTCCTCAGCAGCAACTCGGCGTCTTTCAGTGTCTGGTAGTGGCTGCACACGGGTCCGTTTCCTTTTCTCGTAGAAGCGACGAGGCCGACGTCCCATCACGTCGGCCTCTTTCCTCGATCAGTGTCGCTTACGGCGTCACAATGTTGAACCAGAAGTCGAAGTTGTCGAGAGAGGCAAACATGTCGGTGATCTTTTGCTGATCGCCGGTAACCTTGACATCCCCCTTCGCCAGCGCGTCCTTGAGCGTCATTTCCTTGAGCATCATGCGATTCAGGGACTCGCGGCTGAGCGTCATGCTCGCCGTTGGCTCCTTGGCCTGCTTGCCCTCGGTGTGGTTCAGCACGCTGTTCACCATCTCCAACGTGTACTTCTGGTTGGTGTCGGTGAAGTCCAGGTTTAGCACCACATGCTTGCCCGCGGCCTTTTCGCGATTCAGACGCACCGCGAAGTAGTCGAACAGCATGTCCAGCGTCATGGCGCGCACGGTATCGGGGCTGGCGGTGTCAGGCACCGGCAGCTTCTGCACACCCTCGCGCAACTCCTTGGCACCGGTCAGATAGAAATTTCGCCACGGGCCGCTCTCGGCCTGGTAGCCCATCTGCTCCAGGGCGTCGGCCTGCAAGTTCTTGGCTTCCTGGTTGTCGGGCTCGGCAAAGACCGCGTAGTTCACAACTTCGGCCACCCAGCGGTAATCCCCCTTCTTGTAATACTCGCGCGCCTTCGACAGGATGGCGGGAACGCCGCCCATCATGTCAACGTAGCGCTTGGAGGCTTCCTGAACTGGCAGCGTGTGCAGCGTCGCCGGATTGCCGTTGAACCAGCCCAGATACAGGACGTACGTCGCGCGCACGTTGTGGTTCACCGAGCCGTAGTAGCCGCGATTCGAAAACTTCGTTGCGATGGCCTCCGGCAGCTTGACCTGCTCCGCGATCTCTTCCTTGTTGTAGCCCATGTTGGCTAGGCGCAGCGTCTCGTCATTGATGTAGCGGTACATGTCCCGCTGCAGGCCCAGCTGCTCCTGAACCTCCTTTTTGCCCCACACCGGCCAGTGGTGCATGGCGTACATGACTTCGACGTCGTCGCCCCACAGGGCCAGCGCCTCGTTCAGGTACTTCGACCAAGCCAGCGGGTCGCGGATCTTGGCGCCGCGCAGAGAATAGGTGTTGTGCAGCGTGTGGGTGGAGTCTTCGGCCGTGTTCAGGGCTTTCTTCTCCTTGATGTAATACAGCATCTCGGCCGGCGCTTCGCTTCCAGGCGCGTACAGGAATTCGTACGTCAGCCCATCGATCGTGCGCGTTTCACCGGTCTTCTCGATGATGTCCGTGGGCGGGATGAGGGTAACCGTGCCCGCCGACGTCGTGGTGCCCAGGCCGGCGCCCACTTGGCCTGTGGCGCTGGGCGGCAGCAGGTTGCCGTACATGTAACTGGCGCGACGGCTCATCGCGGTGCCGGCCATGACGTTTTCCGCTACTGCATGCTCGAGGAACCCGAGCGGCGCGTAGATTTTTACCTTGCCGGCTTTGACGTCAGCCTCGTCCACCACACCGCGCACGCCGCCATAGTGATCCACGTGGCTGTGTGTATAGATCACCGCGACCACCGGCTTTTTCGGCCGGTGCTGGTAGTAGAGGTCTAATGCTGCCTTGGCAGTTTCGGTGGAGATGAGAGGATCCATAATCGTCAGGCCTTCCTTGCCTTCGACGATCGTCATGTTGGAGAGGTCGAAATTCCGGACTTGGTATATGCCGTCCGTGACTTGAAAGAGACCCGAAATATTCAGCAGCTGCGATTGCCGCCACAGGCTCGGGTTAACGGTGTCCGGCGCGGGCGCGCCTTCCTTGATGAAGTCGTACTTCGTCGGATCCCAGACCAAGTTGCCCTGCTCGCCCTTGATCATGCCGGAGGGCAGGGGAGCGATGAACCCCTTGTGAGCAAGTTCGAATGACGTCTTGTCAGAAAAGGGCAACTCCTTGAGCAGTGCCGCGTTGGCATCCTTCGTGGCCTGTTCCGCCGCTTTGGGGGTGTTCGCTGCCCAAGCCGGCTGGGCAATTGCCAGTGTGACGGCAGCCGCGATCGCACGAACCCTCCAATACTCACTGCTTCCGACTCTGGTGGACCGTCTCGATGCTGCGCAAGAAGGCGAAAGGTTTTTCTTACTGGAAATGAGCTTCATAACGACTTCTCTCCATGTACTAAGAAAGATCCACGCCAAAGGCGCGCACCAGGGAAAAAACAGAAGCGGGTAGCGCAGTAGTTCGAGATTTCCTGTGAAAAGGGCAGGGCGGAACGGGATGTCGATTGGCAGTGCCAGGGCAACGCCTGGACGCAGCGTTCGCGCGGGAGTGACGCCGGCCCGTTGTGCATGCACAACGAAAGACCTCAGCCCGTGTAGTGCGACTTTGCGATTCGCGTCATTTGTTCGATAGTCAAATAAATTCGGCCAAATGGCAAGGCGGCGGACGGTGCCGCAGTGGAGATCCGGCATGGTTCACCCGCGGACATTCAGGTCACGATATACCGTTCGGCCGGCGTGGCATGGCTGGGCGTCGATCCTGGCCTTCCTCGTGGTAGCAGATGCAATGGCACAACCAACCATTCGCTTGAGCCACGATGATTTGCAGAAGCGCGCCAATGGTGTGTTGGCTCTCATGTCCTTTTCCATAGTGCCGGACATAACGACCAGTTCCCTGTCCATCGGCAGTGCTGGCGCTTCCACGTCCGGCTCGACGGAATTTTTCATGACGCAGTTGGGAGGTGGTGACACGGTGTCCGACTCGGTGCCGATCTACCTTGAGGGCGTGGTGGCCGCCAGCCGCTACGATCCCACCTTCATTGCGAGCCAAGGCGCTGAGCAACGTCGCATCCCGACCAAATGGAACAGCGTCTCGGCTACCGGCGGCATCGGCTGGGATTTCAAGCTGACCGATGAACTGAAGCTGCGTCCAATCTTCAACTTTGCTCTGGGCAATGTCACCAGCGACCTGCGGGCGGCAAGCTGGTACGTGGGGCAGAGTACAGGCAGGGATGTGGACTTCCTGGATCGAGGCTCCCTAAATGCCTATGGGCTTGGCGGATCGCTGATGCTGGATTACGAGCATTACCGGCCGGGCTATGAGGTGGATGTGGAACTGCGATATTCCGACATCAGGCTCAAGAGCTTCGACAGTTCCTCGGCGGTGCAGGGTAATGCGGTGGCTCAGTCTGCCAATTTGTGGGCGCGCTACCGGGCACCAACCGGGTTCATTTTGCTGCAGCGCCCGTTGCGCTACGTGCTTGAGCTGACGCATTCCGAGTTTTTGGGTGACCAGCGCGGCGCGCTTGGCTTTGATCGGCTGACCGCTCTCGGCGCCGGCCTGGAACTGGATTCGAGTGCCTATGACGTGTTCATCACGCGAACCCGCTTGGTCGGCCGATATGTGTTTGGCACGAATGTGTCTGGCTTCTCGGTCGGGCTTGCTGTCAGTTTCTGATTTGGTCCGATCCGGAAAGCCAGATGCGAGACGCGGCTCACGTGGGGACTTTGTGGGGACTTCGTGGCCCATCTATGACCATCGTTGCACGCCGTTTGCAGCGAGCGACAACGTAAGTTGTTGAAAAATATAGGGATCAACTTGACCGCTTTGCATGGGGTGCAAGGGGTCGCGAGTTCGAATCCCGCCGTCCCGACCAGAAGTTCCAAGGCCGTTAGTGATGAAAATCACTGACGGCCTTTCTCATTTGGTCTCTCTCTTTTGGCCTTTCTCATTTGCGGAATTCAATGCCGCTTCAGCGCGGTCGACGCCGACCTGCGCGGAACAGTGAGATACGTTGTTCGCCTGTTCAATCGGCTTGGATATAGGTTTGGATATCGGTTTGGATACCAGCTTGGATAGCGATCACTGCGATAGACCGACTGCCTGAATTTAGTCCGCCGCATCTGCACTGCTGAAAGAACCAAGCGCGCCGGTTGATGGCGCGGCGCGAAGCGGTCGTCAATCGACCCGCCGAATCCCGCAGATTTCTTTCTTCGCCGACCGCGAGCATCCTCGGATGAGTGCTTGTGCTGTACGGCTATGCGCCGCACATCATTGGGTCGCGCAATGCAACGCCCGGCGAGGCATATCAATGTGGCCGCGGGTCGGATGATCGCCATTGATGGCTGCTTCGTCGTTCGCCTTCATCGTCTCGTCTAACCCTTCAACGTTTCATGTCAGACGGGGCTGATCGATTCCCGGAGCATTCCGCGTGACATTCAACGGTCGTCACATCGCCGAAGCTTCCTCGCCACAGTACGCCAGGTTGCTGACCGCACCGAAATCTCCACCGAAGGACTGATATGGCAGCTCATGCACGAGAGAAGACGGGTTTTGAGAAATGGCAAGACACCATAAACATGGTGGTCAGCGATTCCAAATGGAACGTGTGGAGTTGTGAAATTCGGATGGTAGTTAATGAGTTCAACGACCATCTTTCCCATACACCCGGGTGTTTTCCAGGGAACCGGGAGGGCGTGTTCGGATCGGCTTTATGATCGCGCCAACACTGTTGAATGGAATTCAACCTATAGCGTCTGCAAGCGGACGCAGTATGAGCTTCTGGATAGAAGCAGTGAAAGTGAGCACGAATGAATTGTCTATCGCTTGAAGAGCCATAGTAGCTAGTGTCGCTACCCTATTGTCGAAGTCGACCATGGCGGAGGCTATAGCTGGGGTCAGACGCCGAAGCGTTCGCCAGCGGCGTCTGCATTCACGCGCAGTCAACCCTGATCGGATGGACGGCGGATGGTAGGAGAGGGGGCCGCAGCGGCAACAGGGAGGGAGTGTGCGGAACCGCCCTGCTTGACCAATGAGGCGGTGGTGCCGCTGCGGTATTCAATACTCAGCAAACGGCATTCCCGCCTTCATAGCCAGGCTATCAATCCAGCAATTGCTGCAGAAGCCTGCGGCGATCCAGTTCGGCAAGGCGCGCGTCCGTTTCTTGCCGCCACCCGGCTTCCCAGGAAGCGAGTCGTGCGCGCCATTTTCGGAGGGGCTCGCCGGTGTGGCCCGGCATGTTGTCCGCCTGCATTAGGGGGCAAGCCGACAACGGTACGCCATATCGCGCGGCTTCCTGGCCGGCTCTGTGGATCGGGTCATCCATTTTGCGCCTCCGGGTGGAACGGTCGTAAGCCAAAAGATGAGCCCGGTAGCCATCCGTGTCCAGAAAAGTTACTTGAGGAAATAGCGGGATGGATCATCGCAGGCACGTCTGTGGGAAGCCTTAGGCCAGCGTTCCGGTGTCTTTGCTTAAAGTTCCACCCATTGCATCCACCAGCCTTGGTAGTAGCGCCGCCCGTCGATTTCTTCGAAGCCGCAGACCATCATGCCCCTGTCTGATCCGAAGGTCAGCAGTTCGGGCTCCAGTAGGTCGGGGATCGGGCTTTTCTGCGGCGCGCCAAATTTGGCCAGGGTGTCGAGGGTCATGACGCTGATGTAGCGGCGCATGTCGTCTCGCATGATGGAGTACATGCGGACCGTACCGGTAACGGGGGGCGCGGGATCGTTGTCACGGCGCTGCTGGCCCAGGTAGTGGGTTCGGACGACGGTGCATCGCATGGGTCATGCTTGAGAAAACTGTATGGATATACAGTATATGTCACCAAAAACGGGGTCGGTTTAACGTTCAGCCATCGGCGGGCTTGTTGAGCGCGCGAGTTGATGGGGAGCGCCGGAGGGCGTGGGCTTGCCAAGCGTGACGATGGCGGCGATAGCGTCGGGTCAGCGCCCAAAGCAAAAGCGCCCCGGCGGGGCGCTTTGAATACGGCTGGAAATCGTTCAGTGGCGGTGGCGCGCCGTGGCGCGCGGCACGTAGCGGATGCCGCCACCCGGCGGCGGCTGGCCGGATTCCATTTCCTTCATCCATCCGGCTTCCCAAGCCTCGACCTTGCCGCGCCAATCGGCTATGGATTCGCCCGTGTGCCCGGGCATGGCGGCGGCGCGGTAGTACGGGCAATCCCAGAGCGTGAGTCCTTCGCGGGCAGCTTGAGCGCCCAGCTTTTGGATGTCGTCGCGTTGCATTGCACAGTCCTCCAAAAGGTAGGTGGTTGGGATGCAAAGTATTCCGCAGGGAACCGCTTATTTCAATAGTGTCGCGATACTATCCCGGGCGGTGCCGGCGTCATGCTGGCGCGCCCTTTGGCATGCGGATGAGCAAACGTCCGGGACGTTGCGTCGCGCTTGTGCAACCTCGCGTTGGCACAACGGCTCATCCGCTCACAGCACAGCACAGCACAGCACAGCACAGCACAGGACAGGACAGGACAGCACACCACCTCCCCACAACTGTTATGCGCCGAATTCCTTGCCTCTGTGCCTTTCGCGGGTCGGAGGCGGTCCGCACAATCTCGTCTTCCCGCCTTGTCCGGGCGGCTTTCGAAGGACGACTTTGATGCGTTACCGCTATGTCACCGCCGATGTTTTTACCGGCCAGGCTTACCAGGGCAATCCGTTGGCCGTGGTGCTCGACGCTCACGGGCTGGATACCGCGCAGATGCAGCGGATCGCGCGTGAATTCAATTATTCGGAAACCAGTTTCGTGCTGCCCCCGCAGGATCCGGCTCATACGGCTTGCGTGCGCATCTTCACACCGGATCGAGAAGTGCCGTTTGCCGGGCATCCCAATGTCGGCACGGCCGTCGTGTTGGCGCGCGAACAGATGACGTCGGGGCGGCCGGCGCCGAAGGCGTTCGTGTTTGAAGAGGAGGCGGGATTGGTGCGGATCTCGCTGACATATGGCGAGCACGGACTGGACGGAGCAGAGCTGCGCGCGCCGCAACCGCTGTCCCTCGGTAGCGAGGCGCCGGTGGATGCCGTGGCGCGCGCGCTGCGGCTGGATGTCGATGACATCGCAGTTGCCGAGCACGCGCCTGCCGTGGTGTCCGTGGGGCTGCCTTTCCTGGTGGTGCAGCTTGCCAGTCGCGACGCTTTGCGGCGCGCGATTCCGGATGCGGGCGGCTATGCGGCGCTGATGCCGCAGCTCGGGGCGAAGTCCATTTATATCTACACCACGGATACTGGCAATGACGCGATCGATGCGCCCACCGATATCCAGGCGCGCATGCTGACCGGGCGCATGACCGAGGATCCGGCCACGGGCAGCGCGACCGCGGCGGCCACGGCCTTGCGCGCGTCGCTCGCGGGCAAGGCCTTGCGGTTGCGGGTGGGGCAGGGCGTGGACATGGGACGCGCAAGTCTATTGCTGGCGCACGCGGAACCGCGAGCGGACGGGATTTGGGCCGGGGTGTCGGGTCAGGCCGTGGTGGTGATGGAGGGCACGCTGCCAGCCCCCGCCCGCCAATGAAATGCCTACGCTGCCAGCGCCTGCCCGCGAATGAAATGGCTACGCTGCCGATACCCGCCCGCGACTGAAACGGCCACGTTGCCGGCGCCGCGCGCTGTCGTGTATGCTCCAGCGCATGAACGCATTGCATAACGCGCCGGCCTGGCCGGCAGATTATCGACGAATCACTCGACGTTTACGTTGAGTGGCCAGTCGCGTTCGAGCGCTGATTTTCCAGCGCTTTTCCCAGAAGGCCACGATATGCTCGTGGCCTTGTTCATTTGCAGTGCTTCCTCGTCCGCAGCGTATCGCATGGCCTTCATTTCTTTTGTCAAAGGAATGAAGCATGACCGAGCAACACCTCGCCATCCGGCCTTTCCATCCGTCCGATGAGGCGGCCATCATTGCGTTGTGGCACGCCTGCGGCCTGACGCGTCCCTGGAACGATCCGCGCAAGGACATTGCGCGCAAGCTGACTGTGCAGTCCGACCTGTTCCTGGTCGGTGAAGTGGACGGCGACATCGTGGCGACGCTGATGGGCGGCTATGACGGCCATCGCGGCTGGATCAATTATCTGGCGGTGTCGCCGTCGCACCAGCGGCGCAACTACGCGACGGTGTTGATGAAGGCCGTGGAGCGCAAATTGCTGGAGATGGGATGTCCGAAGATCAACCTGCTGATCCGTTCGGATAATGCCGCGGTGAAAGCGTTCTACGACAGCCTGGGTTTCCAGGAGGATGCGGTCATCAGCCTGGGCAAGCGACTGATTCCGGATCTTTGATCGCCCCGCCGCGAATTGCGACGGGGGGGGGCGGCCTGGCCGGGGCTTGCCGCGGCCGGTCAGATCGCTTGCGTCAGGTACACGGCTTCGCGCCCGACGATAGGCATGCGCGTAGGCATGAATATCATGCAGTTGTCGCAGGGCGAGCGGATTTCCTCGGTGCCGTTCATGGCGATCAGCTCCCCCTTGTCGAAGGTTTCGAAGCCGATGACCGGGCGCGTAAAGGTGAAATCCTCGGACTTCACCATGTGGACCTCCAGCAGGCGGTAGCGCTGGGGCGCGGGCGGCGGGGTGGCGTCGGCCGGCTTGTCGATCAAGCCCAGATGCGCCAGGAAACGCAGGGTTACGTCCGTCGCCAATTCGGCCGCCGACCGGGCGAAATGCTGTCCGCATTCCACGACCAGCGCGCCGCCGCTGTCGGACATCGGATCGCCGTGGTGCCCGTAGCCCATGACGCCGGTGCCGGGAAACTTGTCTTGCGGCATGACCAGGTGCACTTGGGGCGCGCCCACGGCCGAGGCCAGGGCCGTGTTGCGATCCATCTCGTTGTAGACCCAGAAGGGTTGCACGGGGGCGCGGGTGGAATGGATGTCCAGCACGAAGTCCGCGGCGTCCAGCACGGGTCGCATCTCGCGGGCGCGGCGCAGTTCAGGGCTTTCCTCGGGGCCGTCCAGCATGGCGGCCGACCAGATGCGGTTCAGGTTGTGGACCAGCTGGCGGTTGTCGTACGGCCGGTCGATGTCGAAGGCCTCGTAGGCCTCGACGTGGGCGAAGCTGACCGTCAGCGTGCCGATCTTCGGACGCACGTTGGTATCCAGCAGGTGCGTGGCGGCCACCATGCCACAGATCTCGTTGCCGTGCGTGATGGCGTTGATGAGCACGTGCGGCCCGGGCTTGCCGGATTCGAATCGGTGCACATAGGGAATGCCGGTATTGCCTTCGCGGTAGGCGGACAGGTCACGAGGGAGAACTTCGAGCGGTGAGTTATCGGGTTCGAAAGCAGGATTGTTCATGGGACTCGATGGCTGGTTTGGACGAATGCCGGCGCGGCATGTTGCCGATTTGCAAGATGCGCTGGCACTAGCCAGTTTAGTACTGCTTAACCCCTTGAAAACACTGCTTTTCAAGCCTATTTGTTTTTGGCATATTGCGGCCGGGCGTGCAGATTTTGGAGCGCAGCATGAACGGGTGGCCGCAGCGTCACATCAATGGTTTTCAGGTGCAGTGCGAAGTCGTCAACTTGGATACAGGCGTTTTGGCAATCGAGATTTCGGTGAGCCGTAACGGCGACGCCGGATCTCAGCAGCGATGGTCCTTGCCGCGTTTCGTCACGTTCGACGATCCGGCGTCGGCGCGGCGGCATGCGGAACTCGTGCTGTCAGGCATCGTCTCGGTGGACGAGTTCACAGGCGAGCCCCGGTACGGAATACTTTAGCGGCCGCTAGTCTTTTGTTTCGTTTATCACATTCGTGTGTCTTCTGAGCAGGGATTTGGCCGCTACAGTGTTATAGGGACGACAACAAAAGGAGAGTTCCATGTTTGACACTTTTCCTGCGCTCCGCCGTACCGGTATGGCCGCCATCACCATCGGTGCGGCTGGCCTGCTGTTTGCGGGCTGTACCACTACCCCCCCGTCCAAACCGTCTGCCGCCGCCAAGACCGACACGCGGCAGGCTTTGGACAGCGCGGCCAACGCGACCCTCGCCAAGCTTTACGAAGCATCGCCGCAATCCAAGGAGCTTGTCGCCCGCGCCAGAGGCGTGCTGGTTTTCCCCGATGTGCTTAGCGGCAGCTTCATCGTCGGCGCCGAACACGGCAAGGGCGTGCTGCGCGTCGGCGGCTCGAATGTTGGCTACTACACCACTACGTCTGGATCGATCGGCTTCCAGGCAGGCGCGCAATCCAAGGCCATGGTCCTGCTGTTCATGACGGATGATGCGTTGAACAAGTTCCGCAACAGCAGCGGCTGGACCGTCGGCGCCGATGCCACCGTGGCGGTCGTCAATATCGGCGCGAACGGACGCATCGACACCAACACGGCGAAGCAGCCGATCGTCGGCTTCGTGATGAACAATGGCGGCCTGATGGCCGGCGTGTCGCTCGAGGGCACCAAGATATCGAAGTACGAGCCCTGATCGCGCCTGTGCAATGAAAAACGCCGCGGACGTGCCGCGGCGTTTTTTTTGTTGCGGGGCAGGGGATGCGCCGCAGTGGGCGGCCGGCTAGCCGATGACGTTGTCGCTGTTTTTGCGGACGGCTGTTTCGCGATCGATCTCGGCTTCTTCGATCTTCGGATCCAGCCCGCGCCAGCGGACGATACTGCCGCGCTCTTCTTCGGGCTCCCAGCCCAGCATTCCGTAGCGCGTGATTTCAGTTTCGCCAGTGGCGAATTCCACTTCAAAGTAACCCTGACGATCGGGTAGCGTACTGCCGGGGAACCATTCGGTTTCGGGCATGGTTTGCTCCTTGCTAAGCGATGGGGAGGGAGGCGCGCCGGCCGCCAGTGCCGGCGGCAGGCGCCTTCATTGTGGGCTTGCGGCGGCGATCCCGCAAGGGGCCGCCGAAGCGGTCGCGTGTCTCAGGCGAGCGGGACGGCGGTGGTGTAGAGCACCTGCTTGAGCGCAAAGCTGGAACGGATACTGGCCACGCCGGGGATGCGTGTGATGTGTTCGACGATCAGGCGTTCCAGCGCGTCCACGTCGGGCACCAGCGCGCGGATGAGGTAGTCCGCATCTCCCGACATCAGGTAGCACTCCATGATCTCGGGCAGCACGGCGATTTCACGTTCGAATACGTCCAGCGCGGCCTTGCGCTGCTTGTCCAGCGAGATCTGGATGAACACGTTGACCTTGAGCCCCAGCTTGCGGGCGTTCAGCAGCGTCACGCGGCGGTCGATGAGTCCGTCGGTTTCCAGGCGGCGCACGCGTGCAAGGCAGGGCGAGGCAGACAGGTTCACTCGCGCGGCCAGTTCCACGTTGGTGAGTCGGGCGTCGCGTTGCAGTTCGTTCAGGATGCGGATGTCAGTGGCATCCAGGTTGATTTCCGGCATAAGTCACCTAAAGGGGGCGTATTTACAGCTCGTCTGTGCTGAGTATGCCGGGTATTGCCGGTAAAAGCGGTTAAAAATGCTGGGGTTAACCCTATAGACTGTTCTGTCCTTTGGTCATCCGGCCAATGCGCAGAATAATTCAGTCGTAGATCACGTTGTAATGACTCAGCAGAGCAGTTTCCGCAAGTTTTTGCCGCTGGCCGGCGCGGTGGCCATATGGGGGGGCAATTGGCCGGTAATGAAGCTGGGTCTGGCCCACATGAGCCCGCTTTGGCTTGCCGCCAGCCGGTTTGGCTCGGCTGCGCTGATCAGTGTGGTGGTGCTGGCGATGCTGGGGCGCCTGCGGCTGCCAACGCGCCAGGAATGGCCGTTGGTCGCAGGGGTGGCCCTGCTGCAGATGGGCGCGTTCACGGCGTTGGCGCTGTGGGCACTGCAATACGTGGCGCCGGGGCGTGCATCCGTTATCGCGTATGCCACATCCATATGGGTGATACCGCTGTCATCGCTGGTCTTGAAAGAGCGCTTGTCGATCGGGCAGTGGCTTGCGACGGCGTTGAGCTATGCGGGCATCGGCGTGATCGTGGCGCCCGCTTTCAGCCCGTGGCAATCGCATACCGTCATTGGCCTGGCGATGCTGCTGGGCGCCTCGTTCGCCTGGGCCTGCAACATCATCCAATTGCGGGGAAACCGGCATGTGCGGCTGGGCGCGGACATGATTCCCTGGCAGACCGCCATCGCCACCATCCCGCTGGTGGCGCTGGCCTGGATGCGCGATGGCTCTCCTGACTTTCTAGGCACGGCAGAGGCGTGGCCGGTGATCTTCTACACGGGGCCGCTGGCGACGGCGCTGACGTTCATCGTTGTGCTGGGCATGACGCAGAAACTGCCGCCGGCGGCGACATCCATCGCCATGCTGTGCGTGCCGGTAATCGGATTGCTCGTATCGTCCGTCGTCTTCCACGAGCGCATGTCGGCGGATCTGGCCCTGGGTTTGGGGCTGATCGCCGCCAGCGTCGCGGCTTCCGCGTTGGCCGGGCGCTTTCGCCGGCCGCTTGCGTTGCGCCCGTTGTAGTTGGCACTAGAATGGCGTGCGCCGGAACGTAACCGGCATGTGACGCGGACGCGCAGCAAATATGGATTCCTTATACATAGTGGTCGTGGTGGGCGCCATGGCTGCGGGTTTCGTGCAGGGCCTGTCGGGCTTTGGGTTTGGGATGGTGGCGATGTCGTTCTGGGCATGGACCGTGGATCCCAGGCTTGCGGCCGCCATGGCTGTTTTTGGCGCACTGACGGGGCAGTTGCTGGCCGCGTTCACGGTGCGCCGCGGCTTCGCGATGGCTCATCTGCTTCCGTTCATCGTCGGCGGGCTGATGGGCATTCCACTGGGCGTGAAGGTGCTGCCGCATCTTGATCCCCTGGTGTTCAAGGCGTTCATCGGCGCATTGCTGGCGATCTGGTGTCCCATCATGCTGTTCGCGGCCCGTATTCCACGCATCACCGTGGGCGGGAAGGTGGCCGATGGCGTGGCGGGCGCGATCGGCGGCGTCATGGGCGGGATCGGCGGCTTTACGGGCGTGATCCCGACGTTGTGGTGCACCTTGCGCGGCTTTGACCGAGACGTGCAGCGCGCCGTGATTCAGAACTTCAATCTGTCCATGCTGATGGTCACGATGGCCAGCTATGTGCTGACGGGCGTGGTCACGCGCGACATGTTGCCCTTGTTCGCGATGATCGTGCCCGCGATGCTGGTGCCCACGCTTTGGGGCGCGCGCGTCTACGTCGGCATCAGCGATGTTGCGTTTCGCCGTGTGGTGCTGGGCCTTTTGACGTTGTCCGGCGTCGCTTTGCTGGCGTCGTCGGTGCCGAAACTTCTGGCCTAGCCGCAGGCGTTCGGCCGATGGGCAAGCCCGGCCGGCATGCTATCGTTTAGCCATTCAAGGAAGAATCACGCATGGCATTGCATCGTTTCGAGAAGGGCGAACTGGGTCATTGGCTGCGCGTCGTGGCCGACAATGGCGAGCCCAACGCGGTCCAGACCGAAGTGCCCGAACATGTGGCGAAGGCGCTGGAAACTCTGCGCTGCATTGAATCCGGCGCCGACGGCCGCTGGGTCATCACCGACAAGGGCCGGCTTTCGCTGCGCATGGAAGAGCCGGGCGCCATTCATCTGCGCTAGGTTTTCCCGGCTTTCGCATTAAGCGATGGCCCCTTTTACGCCTTAAGCCATTGGATTGCTCCCGGTGGCAATTCCCCTCAAATTGCTTGCATCGTTGCGAATGTTTTCGCAGTATTTCGCGCGAATCGGCTTTCGCACTGCGGCGCAGGGAAATTTCTGAGACGGAATGTGCGAATTGACATCTTTCGGACGTATCCCCGCTTGCCGCGCGCCAGTAAGATGAACTTGCGTGACGTTTGCGGGTCTATTCATTTGCGCGGGAAATCCTGTTCTAGCGCGACGTCACGCGTGGTTCGCGCGTTTAGGTAACCGACTGGGAGGTAGCACATGCAGCATCGTGACCAGGAAGTACTGATCGACGTTTCCACAGCGGCCATGGATACCGGCGGATATGGCGTACTGCTGACGGTAACGGCCGAGGGCGGCACCGAAGTGGATGCCGCGTTTTCCCACTTGGGCAACTGCGCTTCATTGGACGAAGCTCGTGATCGCGCGGAAATCTTTGCGCAAAACTGGGTTGAGGAAAACATCTTCCGATAGGGCTTCGGCCCTGGACGGAGCTGATCGGCACGACCGGTCTGTGTGTGCATGAGGCCTGGGCGGATACTCAGAGAATTGCGACGAAAATTTCGGTTATCGTTGCTGCTCCAAAACCTGGGGCCCTTGTCGGGTATGCGTCGTTCCAAGATGACTGCCGCACAGACCAACTCCTCTCTTGCGGAAAACATCCGCGCATTGCGCGAGCATTTCGATACGGTCGTGTTGCCCATGTGGATGGGCCGCGGCTTCAATAACGCGCTCGGCCTGCCTTTTGAATCGCTGGATTCCTCCAGCGGCGACCCATTGCCCGCAGTGCGGTATCGCGCAATGGCGTGCGCACGGCAGCTTTATGTGTTCGCCTTGGCGCCTGGCGCGGCCGCCGCGCAGCATGCTGATCGCCTGTTCGAATCATTGCATCGCGTTTTCCGCGATGAAAACGGAGGCTGGCGATACAGCGTGGACGCGCAGGCGCAGCCGCTGGACGACACCCAGGATCTTTACACGCACGCATTCATCGTGCTGGCCTGTTCGGCCTATTTTCAGCGCTCGCGGAATGCGTACGCGCGCAAACTCATGCTTGCGACGGCTCATGCCATCGAGGCGCGTTTCAAGACCGCGGATTCGCTGTACCACGCGGCATTGAGCCCGGACTTTTCCCAACCGCTGAAACCCCCCGCCCAAAATCCCATGATGCATCTGACCGAGGCCTATCTGGCCGCGGCGCAGGTAGCAGAACCGGCCTTGTTCGCGCAGCACTTGCGCGCGCTGGCGCAGGGAATCAGTCAGTCCTTCGTGCATGCGCCGACACAGTGTGTCGCGGAGGCGCTTCAGGGCACGCCGGCCAATCGGCTGGAACCCGGACATCAGTTCGAATGGCTTTCGCTGGTGCACGGTGCGGCCCAGGTTTTCGAAGGACTGGATCTGGCCGAGTCCCTGCCGCGGGCGGTGCAGTGGTCGCGTGAGCACGGCGTGGATGCGGCGGGTGTGATCGCATCACTGGACGAAGCGGGCGTCGTCATCGACGACACGCGACGGATTTGGGCGCAGACGGAATATCTGCGTGTCTTGGCGGTAACGGGCGACCTGTCCGCGTTGCTGGCGGCGCTGGTGGATTTTCGGGCGCATTTCCTGCACGCGAGCGGATGGCATGAATGCCTGGATGCCAGCGGGGCGGTCACCCGTTCCGACATGCCGTCGACGTCGCCCTACCACCTGGCCACGTGCCTGGATGCGTTACAAAACGTTGTTTCCTAATCACGTTAACAATTTTTGTCGGTTTATGCGCACGATTTGATAGAAAAACATTGGTGAAATCCCTTACAATTTGCTAACACTGTTTGTGGGGAAGCATCAATGAGCGTTATGTGCTTGGCTTGCCAACGCATTAACCCGGGACTTGCTGGCGTCGCGCCGCATTCGCACCTGGGACATCAAGGATTTACCAACCCAACGCAGAAAGGCCGGGAGGAAAGCCGCGAAGATCACTTCCGTTGCTTGAATTGCGGTGCTAAATGGCTGCGCGAAACCGACAAATGGGGCGTAGACCTGGGCTTCAAGCTCGCGCCTTGACTGCGAATTGTCCGAACAGCAACGGGCCCCATGCGGGGCCCGTTTGCATTTGGTTTCGATTGTTGGCCGAGCGGTACCCGTTGAGGCAGCCTTGAAGGGGCGGCGCAGTCAAGGGGAGAGGGTAGCCGCCACCACGTCGGGATCCCGGCTGGCGGTTTCCAGCAGCCATTCCCGGAAACAGGTCAGGGCGTGATGGTCGCGCCGTTGCGCCGGCGCGCAAAGGTGATAGCCGCGGGCAATGCGGACCGGCAGCTCTGGAAACGGCGCCGCGACCCGGCCCGATTGCAGTTCGTCGCGCACCAGACAACGCTGCAGCACCGCGATGCCCATGTCTGCCATGACCGCGCGTATCAGGATCGATACCTGGTCAAAACCGTTGGCCAATGCGACGGAATCGCGCGGCACGCCGGCTCCTGTGAACCACTGCGCCCAGTTGTCCATGCCGTTCGTGTGATAGAGCAGCGGCTCGCCCAGAAGACCGTGCGGCGTATTCCACATACCTTGAGCCTGTCGCGCCGCCAGCCGTCCTGGATGGCAGATCACCACCATTTCGCGTCCGATGACGTAGTCGGCTTGCCATCCTGGCCATTGATCCGGGGTGCCCGACAGGATGCTGGCGTCCGGCGTGTCGCCGGAGAAGTCCTCGTTGCGGCGATATGCGGCAAAGCTCAGCCGGATGTCCGGATGGCGTTGATAAAAGTCGGGTAGCTGCGGCACCAGCCATGCGCTGGCCAGGGTGGGCACGGTGGACAGCGTCAGCCGCAGCCGTCGCTCATCGGTCCGCAGGCCGGCGCTGAGCGCCTCGATGGCTTGCAACGGCGCTTGCGCGCCTTCGAAGAGTTTGCGTCCGGTTTCCGTCAGCTTCAGGCCGTGCGCATTGCGTTGCATCAGCGGCTGGCCGAAGTGCGCTTCCAGACGGGAGATGGCGCGACTGATGGCGCCCTGGGTGACGCACAGCACGTCGGCGGCCTGCGTGAAGCTGCCAAGCCGCGCCGCCGTCATGAAGGCGTGAAGCTCGGACATGGACGGAGAGTGCAGGCGCATTGAGCATGATCTTTGGTAATGGAAGCGTGCAATTTAGTCGTTTGAAAGGACATCGTAAAGTTTGGACACTGGCGGCCTTCTCGATACCTTTCAACTTCGGAGTCGCCTCATGTCCCGCCACCTGTTTGGCCGGTCCACGCGCTTTGCGCTTGCCGGCATGTTTGCCACGCTGTCCTTCGCCGGCATTGCGCATGCCGCCGATTACCCCTCCCGTCCGATCAAGCTGGTAGTGCCGTTTGCCGCCGGCGGCTCGACGGATATCGTGGCGCGTCTGGTGGCCGAGTACGCCGGCCGCGACCTGAAGCAGACCATCGTGGTCGAAAACAAGGCGGGGGCGGGCGGTTCGCTGGGCATGGAACAGGTGGCCCGGTCGACCCCCGACGGCTACACGATCGGCATGGCCACGATGAGCACGCACGGCTCCAATCCGGCCGTGTTCCGCAAGATGAACTACGACCCGGTCAAGGACTTCGTGCCGGTAGCCAATGTGCTGGCCGTGCCCAGCATCTTTGCGATCAACCCCAACGTGCCCGCCAAGAACATGGCGGAATTTGTCGCGCTGTCCAAGAGCGCGCCCGAGCGCTACAGCTTTGCTTCGCCCGGCGTCGGTTCGCTGGGCCATGTGAACATCGAGAACTTCATGATGCTGGCCGGCATCAAGCTGCTGCACGTTCCGTATCGCGGCGCGGGCCCGGCCTTGAACGACGTGATGGGCGGACAGGTGGATGCGATCACCGACAACCTGTCGTCGACCTTGCCGCAGGTGCTGGGCGGCAAGCTGCGTCCGCTGGCCGTGCTGGGCGCGGAGCGTTCGCCCCTGCTGCCGGACGTGCCGACGTACATCGAACTGGGCTACCCCGACATGGGCACGGGCGGCTGGTTCGGCCTGGTGGCGCCGGCCGGCACGCCGCCAGCCGTCGTGGACCGCCTGAACAAGGCAGTGCGCGCGGCGATGGACGACCCGGAATTCCGCAAGAAGGCCGAAGACGTGGGTGGTACGCTGATGCCGACGACGCCGCAAGAGTTCCAGGTGCAGATCGACCAGGCCCTGGCTCGCTACGCGAAGGTCGCCAAGACCGCCAACATCCAGGCTGACTGACGATGACGACTGCCGACTTCCCCGCTGTTTCCGTGCATGAGCCCACCGGACCCGCGTTGCCGCTGGTCTGTGATTCGCCGCATAGCGGCGAGCGCTATCCCGAGGATTTCGGGGCGGCGGCCACGCTGGCGCAATTGCGCCAGGGCGAGGACACGCACGTGGACGCGTTGTGGTCGGCGGCGCCCGCCGTGGGCGCCACCCTGGTTGCGGCGAATTTTCCGCGTGTCTACATCGATCCGAATCGCACGCTGCAGGATCTGGATCCCGAACTGCTGGCGGAGCCCTGGCCTGAACCGCTGGAACCCGGTGAAAAAACGCGTCTGGGCAAGGGCCTGATCTGGCGCAGGATGGACAAGTCCACGCCGATCTACGACCGCAAGCTGACGCTTGCGCAAGTGCGGCACCGGATCCATGCGTATTACGAGCCCTATCACGCGGCGCTGTCGCAGGCGATCCGGCAGGTGCAGCAACGGTTTGGCGCGGTGTGGCACCTGAACCTGCATTCGATGCCCAACGATGCGTACGAGCGGCTGGGCCGTCAAAGCGAGCACCCGCTGGCGGACTTCGTGCTGGGCGATCGCGATGGCACAACTTGCGAGCCGGAGTTCATCGCGCTGATCGAAACGGCGCTGCGCGACAAGGGCTATACCGTGGCCCGCAATGATCCCTACAAGGGCGTGCAGTTGATTGCGCAGATCGGCCAACCCGCCTTGAATCGGCACAGCCTGCAGGTGGAGATCCGCCGTCCGTTGTACATGGACGAGGCCACGCGCGAGCGCAATGCGGGATTCGACAGCCTGCGCGCCGATCTGGCGCAAGTGTTGGAGCAGGTGGCGGCATACGTTCGCGTTCGCGCGGCTGCGATTCCGTCGACAAAATAGAGTCGCCTGCATGACGTCGCGTATCGATTGCGCCGTCCGCGTCCAAGGCTTATGCGGTCGCTGACGGGCATCAACGGCCGCGTGCGCGCATTGCCTTAAGTTTTCCGGCGCCGGGCCGTTGTCGAACGTGTCGGGGCGCACGTGCTCGAACGCGCCCATAGGAAACCGGAATGCCTGAGAAGATCATCAATGGATTTTCTGTGGTCGCGTATGCGACACAGCCCGAGGGGCGCATCCCCCCGCGCGCGTTTCTCGAAACGAGGCGGGTGCCTGCGAAGGCCGGCGCCAAGCCGGCCGCCGCCGCTCAAGACGACGCCGACGACACAGCCGAAGACGTCGCGGATGAGCCCGAAAGCCTGGCATTCGAGATCTTCCTGAGCCGGCGGTTTCGCAGCACGATCGAAGCGATGTCGGCCGCGCGCAACGCGCTGGACCGAGTCAAGTCGGTAAGCGAAGACGGCGTGCCCGATCCGCTGCCCGATTAGCGCGCGCCGCAAAGAGCCGTCTTTCGCATGGGCCGCCGCGGCCCGCGCTTTCATATTGTTATCCCGACTTTGTATTTGTCGAACCCCTGAGCCCGGTTGATGATGCCGCATGGCAATCGTCGCCATTCACGGTCTGCTCATGAGGAAGGTTGATGAATACGAAAGTCCATACCGGCGCTGAAGCGGCGCGGGGAATCTCGCGTCGTGCCCTGTTGCGCGCGGCCGGCGCCGCGGGTTTGGCCGCGCCCCTGGGGATGCTGGGTTCGCGCGTGCTGGCGGCCAATGCCGCGCCGCGTACGTTCAAGATTGCGTGGAGCCAGACAGCGGTCTGCCAGTCTCCGGTGTCGGTGGCGCTGGAGCGCGGCTTCTTCGACAAATACAACCTCAAGGTCGAGCGCATCAATTTCAGCGGGTCCACCGACCAGCTGCTGGAAGCGATCGCAACCGGCCATGCCGACGGCGGCATCGGCATGGCGCTGCGCTGGCTCAAGCCGCTGGAGCAGGGCTTCGACGTGAAGCTGGCCGTGGGCACGCATGGCGGATGCATGCGCCTTCTGACGGCCGAGGATTCGCCCATCAAAAGCGTGAACGACCTGAAGGGCCGTCGCGTGGCCGTGTCCGACCAGGCCAGCCCCGTGAAGAACTTCTTCGCGATCCGCGTGGCGCAACTTGGCCTCGATCCCGATTCCGTGGATTGGCGCCAGTACCCGCAGGACCTTTTCGGCGAGGTGCTGAGAAAAGGCGAGGTGGACGCGATTGCGGGAGACGACCCGCTTATCTACACCCTGCGCGAGGACAACAAGCTGCGCGAGGTGGCCACCAATATCGAGGGCGACTACGAGAACCGCACGTGCTGCGTGCTGGGCCTGCGTGGCGACCTGGTCCGCAAGGATCCGGAATCCGCGGCGGCCATCACGCGCGCGGTGATCGACGCGCAGCGCTGGACGGCGTCCAACCCCGACGAGACCGCACGCATCTTTGCGCCGTACGTCCCTGGCAAGGTGCCCGCCGAGCGCGTGGCCGCAATCCTGCGCACCCATAGCCATGGCCATGCATCCACGGGTGCGGCGCTGCGCGAGGAGATCGTCGGTTACGCGAAGGACCTCAAGACGATCAAGGTCCTCAGCGCCGGCCTGGACATCAATAAATATGCACAGGCGGTGGTGCCCAATGTCCTCGGCTGACGCGTTGACCGCGCGCGCCGCAAGCGCGGGCCCGGCGGTCGCGCCGGGATGGCGCCTCTGGAAGACCGGCGTGATTGCCGCCGCCTTGTGGGCGGCAGTAGGCGGCATTACGCTGGCCTGGCCGAATGTAGAGGTGGGTTTCACCTCATGGGGCTACACGCGGGAGTTCGGCGTGGCGGCTTTGGCGCTGGCTGTCCTTCTGCTGCTGGCGGCGGTGTCCGGCGTCGGGAATCTGCGCGTTGTCCGTGCCCTGCATCGCGCGGGGCCGTGGCTGCTGGCGCTTGCGGTGGCCGTGGGGGCGTGGGAAATCGCGACGGCCAAGCTGGCGCTTCTGCCCAGCCCGTTCTTCGCGCCCCCGCAGTCGCTGATCGAAGTCTACGTGTCCGACTACAAGCGTCTGGCCGACAGCCTCGTGAATTCGTTGTGGTTGCTGGCGAACGGCTTTTTGCTGGGCGCGGCAGCAGGGTTTCTCACTGGGGTGGCGATTGGGTGGTCGCGGGGCCTGGGCTATTGGGTGCACCCGGTGCTGCGATTCCTCGGCCCCGTCCCTTCCACGGCGTTGCTGCCGATGGCGTTCTTCTTCTTTCCTTCCAGCTGGTCGGCGGCCGTATTCCTGATTGCGCTGGCGACGTGGTTTCCCGTCACGGTGCTGACGTGGTCGGGGGTGGCTGGCGTCAATCGCGCGTACTACGACGTGGCGCGCACCATGGGCGCGAATGAATGGTTCCTGGTGCTGCGCGTCGCCATTCCCGCGGCGCTGCCGCAGGTCTTCGTGGGGCTGTTCATGGGACTGGGCGCATCGTTCTCGGTGCTGGTGGCCGCGGAGATGATGGGCGTGAAGTCCGGGCTGGGCTGGTATCTGTCGTGGGCGCAGGGCTGGGCGTCGTACGCCAACATGTATGGCGCGCTGATCGTCATGGCGTTGGTGTTTTCCGGACTGATCACGTTGCTCTTCGCGGGACGTGACCGGTTGCTCGCGTGGCAGAAGGGAGTCGTGAAATGGTAGCCACGACGAGGAGCGATACGGCGGATGCGCGCGGCGCCGCACTGGCCGTGCGGGGTGTGAACCATCATTTCGATCTGGACGGCGCCGCCTTGCCCGTGCTCGACGGCATCGACCTGGACGTCAAACCGGGCGAATTCGTGGCCTTGCTGGGCCCCAGCGGCTGCGGCAAGTCGACATTGCTGCGGCTGGTGGCCGGGCTGGAACCGCCGGCCCACGGCGATCTGCTGGCCGATGGCGCGCCCATCGCCGGACCGTCGCCGTCGCGCATCGTGGTGTTCCAGGATCCGACGCTGTACCCGTGGCGCACGGTATGGAACAACGTGGCGCTGGGCCTGCAGGCGCGCGGGCTGTTGAAGACGCAACGCCAGCGCGTGGACGACGCCTTGCAGCGGGTAGGGCTGGCGGAATTCGGGCAAGCCTATCCACATCAGTTGTCGGGCGGCATGGCGCAACGCGCGGCGCTGGCGCGCGCGCTGGTGAACGACCCGCGCATCCTCATCCTGGATGAGCCCCTTGGCAAGCTGGATTCGCTGACGCGCATCGCGATGCAATCGGAATTGGTCGAGCTCTGGCAGCGTGCGGGGTTCACGGCCTTGCTGGTGACGCACGACGTGGAGGAAGCCTTGTTCATGGCGACGCGGATCGTGGTGCTGAGCGATCGGCCGGCACGGATCAAGGACGAGATCGTCAATGACCTGCCGTACCCGCGCCATCGCGGCGATCCGCGCCTGGCGGCGTTGCGGCATCGCGCATTGGCCTTGCTGGGGCTGGATGCGACGTGGTGAGCGCGCAAGGGCTTGCACTGGCCGCAGCCGCGGCGGGCGCGGCCATGATGGCGTGGTCAGTGGCGGCGCGACGGCTCGACGTTCACGAACGGGGCGAATTGCGCCTGCCCTGGCTGGCGGCGGGGACGTTGGCCGCGTCCGCCGTCGTGCTGGCCATGGGCTGGCGGGCTGCGCAGGGCGCACCGGGCCTGTTCGGCTCGCGTCTGGGACATCTGGCGCTGGCGCTGGCGGGCATCCTGCTGCTGGCCTGCGTGGGCGCGGCGTGGTTGCACAGCCGCAGGAACGATGTGCCGGCTGCGTCGCTGTCCGCGTGGCGTCGGGGCGTCGCCATCGCGATGGCCGCGCTGGCGCTGCTGGTGTGGGTGCTGGCAATGTCCGTCTGGCGGCAACCGGCCGAAACACTGGCACTGGTCGAATGGCCATTTGCATGGCGTTACGAACCGGACCTGCCTGTCAGCCCGCACACGTGGAATCGTCTATGGCTGGCCCTGGCGCAAAGCGCCGTCGCATTGGCCCTCTTCGTGTCCGTGCTGTTCGTCCGGCGCTGGCGTCTGCCGCTGCTGGCGGCGTCTGCGGCGCTGGCCGCGGCGACAAGCTGGCCGCACCCTCGCATGATGCTGACCGAGGCGCACGCCACGACGTATCAGCGGTCGCCGCTGGTCTTTTCCGACGCCAACGTGTTGCAGGGCGGACGGCTGTACCGGCAGCACTGCGCATCCTGTCATGGCTCCACGGCGGATGGGCGAGGCCCGCGTGCGGCCAGCCTGACCGTCTGGCCGAGCGTGCTGGGGCCGGCGCTGTTCGAGAACCGGCTGGAAGGCGAACTGTATTGGCGATTGACGCAGGACGGCCGGACGGGCGCCGCGGCTCAGTCGCACGAAATCCATGCCGGGTTGCGGCCGGACGAAGCGTGGCGGGTACTGGACTACCTGCGCCTGCTGGCCTATGGCGCGAGCGGCGGCGCAGGCATGCCGGCGGTTCCTGCGCCCGTTGTCGATCTGGCCTGCCGTGATGGCCGCGCGACCCGGCTCAACGGACTACGGGGGCTGCCGTTGCGGATCGTGGCGCATGTGCAAGGCGCGGCGGACGAACCGCAGGATCCGCGCCTGCTGACAGTGGCGCTGACCCGGGGCAGGGCTGACGACGTGAGCGCCGATTGCGTGGCGACGGATGCTACGGCGTGGGATGCCTTCGCCCTGGCGGCCGGTGTTTCACCGGACAGCCTGGCCGGCGCCCAGTTCATGGTGGACCGCAAGGGCTGGCTGCGTGCGAGGCGCTTGCCGGGAACCACACCGGCGTGGACCAGCGCGGACAACGTTTGCGGTCCGTCGGGCCGGATGGAAAACACCTCGGCCCGGGGTCTGGGCAACCTATTGCTGGCGATGGATCGTGCGCCCGTCGCCATGGCTGACCTGCGGCGCGACCGATGAGCGCGCCGCGAGTCCTTCGCACGTCTTTTCTCAAGCGAGGTCTGAAAGATGAGTACGTTGAACGAGTATCTGGACCAGAAGCGCGCAGCCGTATTGCTGCGCAACGGCCGCGATCCGAAGACCGTGGAACCCGTGAAACTGCGCGCGCAGGTCAGCGCCGAAGGGCGCAGCGGCGTGCGCCGGATCCGCATCCGGGATCATCAGGTGGTCAGCGACAGCCCGTCGGATTTTGCGGGCTACGACCTGGGGCCCAGCTCGCCTGAGCTGCTGTTGGGATCCCTGGGCAGCTGCCTGACGCACATCTTTTTGATCAAGGCGGCCGAGCTGGAACTGCCGTTGGAGTCACTGGAGGTGACGATCGAGGGCGACCTGGATCCGCGCGGCGGCAAGCCGGGTTATGAAAAGGTGCCGTTCTTTCCGCACAACATCCGGTACACGGCGCACATCGTGTCGCCGGCGGACGAAGAGGCCGTGCGCGAAGTGCACGAGGCCGTTGAACAGTGGTGCCCCATCCTGAATCTGCTCAAGCAGCCGCAGCCGCTGGAAGGCAGCGTGCGGCACACTCGGTCGGCGCCGCAGTAGCGGCAGCCGGAAGACGTCAGGTCAGCGTGCTGCGCATCAGGATGTCGGTAAGCGCCCGGGTGGGTTTGTTGGGCGCGGGGGCCGAGATGACGATGAATTCGACCTGGGGCAGGGCGGGCAGCGACGCCGCGCCCGCGGGCGCCGCCAGTCCGATCGTTGACAGGTGCGAAGGCTGCACGGTGATGCCCAGCCCGGCTCGCGCGGCGGCCTGGCAGCCGGCGTAGCTGGTGCTGGTGCAGACGATCTGCCAGCTGCGGCCGGCGCGCGCCAATGCATCCAGCGCCAGCGTGCGCGTGACGCTGGGCTCGCGCAGCAGGATCAGGGGCAGGGGCTCGTCGGAGGGCACGCGCAGGCCTTCCTTGGCCCGCCACAGCAGGTCCTCCTTGTGCAGGGTCTGGCCACGCCGGTCGCCGCGCCGGCGCTTGCCGATCATGACGTCCAGGCGGTTGTCGTCCAGCAGCTTGTAGAGTTCGCTGGTGACGCCGATGGTCAGGTCCAATTCCACTTCGGGATGCGCCAGCCGGAAGGCGGCTAGCACATCGGGCAGCGGACCCATCGCCAGGTCGTCCGACGTCCCCAACCGGATGCGGCCGCGCAAGCGCGGCGCATCGAACAGGCGTTCGGCTTTCTCATGGGCGGCAAGAATGATCTCGGCATGGACCAGCAGGCTGCGGCCGTCGCTGGTCAGCGCCAATGAATGCGTGTCCCGCTGGAACAGACGCCGGTTCACGGCCAGTTCGAGTTGCCGGATGTGTTCGCTGACGGTGGGCTGGGTCAGGCCCAGCCGGCGCGCGGCCTCGGTGAAACTGGGCGCGGCGGCGGCCGCAGCGAAGGTCTTGAGCCACAAGGGATTGAGCATGGCGGTGGGCGCTCATAGAAAATGCCGATGACAGTTAAAGTAATCAGTGGTCTTCACGATGGCAAGGGGCGCGCCTATAGTTTGCGCAACCTGTTGGATTTCCTATTGCCATGCGCCGCTTCCTGCCAGACCAGTTCACCCTCATCCTGATCGCCACCGTCGTTTTCGCCAGCTTTTTCCCGGCCGTGGGCAAGGGCGCGACGTTCATGATGGTGGCGAGCAATGTTGCCATTTCACTGTTGTTTTTCCTGCATGGCGCGCGCCTTTCCACGGACGCGATCGTGGCTGGCGTCAAGGACGTTCGGCTGCACGGGCTGATCCTGGCCTGCACGTTTCTCCTGTTCCCGGCGCTGGGCCTGGGGCTGCGCGCGCTTTTCCCCGGGCTGCTGACGCCCTCCTTGTGGCTGGGAGTGCTTTTCGTCTGCACACTGTCGTCCACCGTGCAATCGTCCATCGCGTTCACGTCCATGGCGCGCGGCAATGTGCCGGGCGCCATCTGCGCGGCGACCGCTTCGAATCTGTTGGGCACCGTCCTGACACCATTGTTGGTGGCGGTGTTGCTGCACCGCCAGGGCGGCGGACACGGCCTGGCCGACGCCGGCCGCATCCTGTTGCAGCTGCTTCTGCCCTTCGCGGTGGGCAGCCTGCTGCGGCCGTGGATTGGCGCCTGGGCGCAGCGCAACAGCCGCACGCTGTCCAAGGTCGATCGCAGTTCGATCCTGCTGGCGGTCTATACGGCGTTCAGCGAGGCCGTGGCGCAGGGCATCTGGCACGCCTTTCCGGCGATCGACCTGGCCACCATGGTGCTGGTCAACGCCTTGCTGCTGGGATCGGTGCTGCTGATCACGACCTGGGGCAGCCGCAGGCTGGGACTGTCCAAAGAGAACGAGATCACGCTGGTCTTCTGCGGATCGAAGAAATCGCTGGCGTCGGGCATTCCGCTTGCCACCGTGCTGTTCGGCACGTCGCAGATGGGTGTGGTGGTGTTGCCCCTGATGATCTTCCATCAGATGCAGCTGATGGTTTGCGCGGTGCTGGCGCGGCGCTACGCCGAGCGAGAGGAGCCCGCGCAGGCGGTGGCGGCAGGGGCGTAGGCGGCGAAGCGCGGACTGCGCCGCCTTGCGGAATCAGCTGGCGGCGTCCAGGGGACGGATCTTGCCCTCGGGCCGCCAGTACACGCTGCCGTCGCGCTCTTCGACGGCCAGGACGGTCAGGCGGCCGTTCTTACAGGGGCCGCCCACGCACAGCCCCGTATCCGGCTGGTACGTTGCCCCATGGCGGGCGCACATGATCAGGTCTCCAGCCCGCGTGAAGAAACTGCCTTCCCAGTCCAGTTCCACGCCGACGTGCGCGCAGCGGTTCAGGTAGCCGTGCACCCGGTCCTGGTAGCGCACGAAGAAGGCGGTGGTGCGGCCGGCGCTGTCGGACACGGGCACCTTCACGCCCAGGCCGCCGTTGACCAGATCGGTGGCGGCGCAGACGCGGACTTCGGGGAGGGAAGGGGAATCCTGCATGGGTGGGGCCTGGAAATCGAAGGGTGCGATGTTCGGACAGGGGGCGAGGCTTGTCAATCCGCCGGCGCCGCACGGGCGCTTTCCTGCTGGCGGGCCCACATGCCGGCGTAGATTCCGCCCTGGGCCAGCAATTGGGGATGGCGGCCGCGCTCGACGATGCGGCCATCGGAAAGCACGATGATCTCGTCCGCGTCGGCCACGGTGGAAAGCCGGTGGGCGATGATCAGCGTACTACGGCCCTGGCTGACCTCGCGCAGATTGGCCTGGATTTCGCGTTCGGTATGGGTGTCCAGCGCGCTGGTGGCCTCGTCGAACAGGAAAATCGCGGGATTCTTGAGGATGGTGCGGGCAATCGCCACGCGTTGCTTTTCGCCGCCCGACAGCTTCAGGCCGCGTTCGCCCACCATGGTCTCGTAGCCGTCCGGCATGGTCTGGATCAGGTCGTGGATATGCGCAAGCCTGGCGGCGGCTTCGATTTCCGCATCGGTGGCGCCCGGGCGGCCATAGCCGATGTTGTAGCGGATGGTGTCGTTGAACAGCACCGTGTCTTGCGGCACGACGCCAATTGCCGCGCGTACGCTGGCCTGCGTGACGTCGCGGACATCCTGGCCGTCGATCAGGATGGCGCCGCTGTCGGTGTCGTAGAAGCGGAACAGCAGCCGCGCAATCGTGGACTTGCCGGCGCCCGACGTGCCGACGACGGCGACCGTCTTGCCGGCCGGGATGGAAAAGCTGACCCCTTTCAGGATGGGCCGGCGCGCGTCATAGCCGAAGTGCACGTCGCGGAATTCGACTTCGCCGCCCGAGACATGCAGCGGCGCCGCGCCCGGACGGTCGGCGACCTCGCGGTCCTGGCCCAGCAGCTCGAACATGCGCTCCATGTCGATCAGCGCCTGCTTGATTTCGCGATAGATGAAGCCGAAGAAGCTGAGCGGGGTATAGAGCTGCAGCAGGTAGGTGTTGACCAGCACGAAGTCGCCCAGCGTGTAGCGGCCGTCGGCGATGCCGTTGGCGGCCATCCACATCACCAGCGTCAGGCCGACCGAGATGATGGCGGCCTGGCCGATATTGAGGATCGACAGGCTGACCTGACTGCGCACGGCCGCGCGCTCGTAACGCGTCAGCGACGCGTCGTAGCGCCGCGCCTCGTGTTCTTCGTTGCCGAAATATTTGACGGTCTCGTAGTTCAACAGGCTTTCGATGGCCTTGGTGTTGGCCTCGGAGTCGGTTTCGTTCATCTGGCGCCGGAACTTGGCGCGCCATTCGGTGACGACGAGGGTGTACGCCATGTAGAGCGTGACGGTGGCGCCGGTGGCCAGCGCCAGCCAGCCGTCGAACATCTTCCACAGCACGATGCAGACCAGGCCGATCTCGAAGAAGGTCGGCAGGATGTTGAACAGCAGGAAGGACAGCAGCGTCTGGATGCCCTTGGTGCCGCGTTCGATGGCTCGGTTCAGGCCGCCCGTCTGCCGCGCCAGGTGGAACCGAAGCGCCAGACCGTGCAGGTGGCGAAAGATCTGCATGCCGACTGCGCGGATCGCGTGCTGGCCGACGCGCGCGAAGATGGCGTCGCGCAGTTCGGAGAACAGCAGCGACAGCACGCGGGCGGTGCCGTAGGCCAGGATCAGCCCGAGGGGCACCGTGACGGCGCCGGGCGCGCCCTTGCCCAGTTCGTCGATGGCCTGCTTGTACAGCAGCGGCACATAGACCGTGGCCGCCTTGGCGGCGAACAGGCAGAGCAGCGCGGCCACGACCCGTACCTTCAGTCCGGTTTTGCCGGGTGGCCACAGATAGGGAAACAGGGTTCGAAGCGTGGAAAAACCGCCGCCCTTGCCGGGCCGCGCTTCAGGAGAATTCATGGTCGGATGCTTTGGTTGAGGCCGGGCTCCGCCAGGGGAGGTAAGCCATTTGAACGGCATTATGGCGCACCGGCGGTATATTCGAGGGATAACCCCTGGAACGGACCGGACTCCTCCGGGGGGATCAAGGCGGTAATGCGGCACGGGCGCAGCGCGTCGGGCCCGTTTCTTTTTTCTCTTCCAACCGGGGGTTCCGTCCGGCTGCACCCCTGGTTGCGCGACCTGGCGCGTATTCGCCGCGCAAGTGTCGTGTTGCATGCTACGGAGGGTCTTATGGCGAAGGTACCCGCAATAAAATTGAACGACGGAAGCAGGATTCCGCAGTTGGGCCTGGGTGTCTGGCAGGTGCCGGATGATCAGGCGGCCTCCAGCGTGAAGGAAGCGCTGGCGGCAGGTTACCGGTCGGTGGACACCGCGGCCATTTATGGCAACGAAGAGGGCGTTGGCGCGGGATTGCGGTCGGCGGGCGTGGCGCGCAAGGACCTGTTCATCACGACCAAACTGTGGAACGACAAGCACGGCTACGACGATGCGCACAAGGCGATGGACGAAAGCCTGCAGAAGTTGGGCCTGGCCTACGTGGATCTCTACCTGATCCATTGGCCCGTCGCCGGCAGCGAGAAATTCCTGGATGCCTGGCGCGCCATGGTCGAAATGAAGGAAGACGGCCGCGCGCGTTCGATTGGCGTGTCCAACTTCACGCAGGCCAACCTTGAGCGCCTGATCGACGAGTCGGGCGTGACGCCGGCCGTCAACCAGATCGAGCTGCACCCTGGGTTTACTCAAACCGGTCTGCGGGCCTTTCACGCCAGGCACGGCATCGTGACGGAATCCTGGAGCCCGCTGGCGCAGGGCAACATCACCAAGGAAAAGGTCATCCTGGACCTGGCGGAAAAACACGGCAAATCGCCTGCCCAGGTCACGCTGCGCTGGCACCTGCAGAATGACCTGGTCGTGATCCCGAAATCCGTCACCCCGGCGCGCATCCGCGAGAACATCGACGTGTTCGATTTCGAGCTGTCCGCCGAGGACATGGCCGCCATCGACGGCATCAAGGAAGGCCCGCGACTGGGGCCGGATCCCGAGAAGTTTGCGTAACGCTCCGGCCGGCTGCCGCGGCGCGCGGGCCGCGGCGGGCAAGAGGCCTATTGCTTGAGCGGAAAGGCCCAGTAGCGGACGATGACCGCGAGCAGGATGCACAGCGCGGTCCAGGACGCCCAATGCCAGGCGCCGGTGCCCAACAACGCCGCGAGCAGGCCGAAAATGCTCAGGGCGCCCAGCAGGATGGGCACGCCCCAGACGAACAGAAAGCCCCGTCCGCCTTTGCTTTTGGCGTTGCTCATGCGGGCGTCCTTTGCGGCGCGGCGGCGGCCTGGTGCTTGCGGATGAGCTCGTTGATGCGCGCCTCGGTGGCGCGGCGACGCGCCAGCCAAAGATAGAGTCCGCTGACCAGGACCACGATGGTCACCAGGTCCAGCAGGGCCCAGATGATCTTCAGCGGCAGGCCGCCGTAATCGCCGAAATGCAGCGGGCGTGACACCTCGAGCGCCGTCAGGTACCAGGGCATCCTGGCCACGGTCGTGAGGTCGCCCGTCCGGCCGTCGATCAGCACGGGGGTGTTCAGCTTGGAGGTCAGGGGCGAATCGCCGCGCATCCAGGCGATGAAGTGCTGCGGGCTGCCGAAGGCATTGCCGGGGAAGGAAATGAATGACACCTCGTTGCCGGGCATGGCCTTCCTGGCGGTGTCCGCGGCAAGCTGCGCCGACGCCAGCTGGGTGGGAACGGGCTGGCCCTTGTACGGTTCCAGGACGCGAGGCAGTTCGGTGGACTGCCACAGCCGGAACAACGGCGTGGACAGTTCATTGATGACGCCGGTAAGGCCCACCACCAATGCCCAGACCAGCGTCACGATGCCCAGCAGGTTGTGCAGGTCCAGCCATTTCAGGCGGGTCGACCGCGAGGCGCGCACGGTGCCGAACTCCAGTTTTTTCATGAACGGGCCGTAAAGCACGACGCCGGACACGATGGCCACGCAGAACAAGAGGCCCATGAAACCCAGGAAAAGCTCGCCGGTCAGGCCCGCAAACAGGTCCACGTGCAGGGCCAGCATGATGCCCATGAACGAAAACTTGTCTTCGGTGTAGAGCGGGCCGTCCAGCAGCACGTCGCCGGTGCGGGCATCCATGCGGATCGCGTGGCCGGATGCCTGTCCGTCGCCGGGCTTTTTCGCCATGCCCACGAAGACCTGGGGCTCGTCGGGGTCGAAGAAGAGATAGTCGACGACTTCGCCGGGGTACATCGCCCGGGCGCTGTCGACGAGCTTGTCCAGGTTGGCGGGCTGGGTGTTCGCCGGCACGTTGGACAGGGGCTTGGCGTCGTCCAGCCAGTGCTCGATCTCGTGGTGGAACACGAGCGGCAGGCCGGTCAGACAGATGATGAGCAGGAAAATCGTACAGACCAGGCTTGTCCACTTATGGACCAGATACCAGGTTTTGATGGTGGTGGCGGCTGTCATGGCGACGGCGAGGAGCCGCGTGCGCGGCCCCCTTCAAGGATCGATCTGGGAAAGAGGCAACAGTATCACGAACAAGAGCCATTCTCGTAACGCTTTTTGACCCTTCCGACAACGAGGCCACACTGGGGGACGGAGCAAAGCAGGTTAAAAAGAAGGGTCGGTTTTTTCCCGTGGCAGTCGCGAATCATGGAGCAGCGTTTTCTCAAAGTCCCCCGCAATCAGTCCGGCCGCGATTACGCGGTGGGGGACGTGCACGGACATTTTTCCCGCCTGCAGCAGGCGCTGGACGAGTTGGGGTTCGATCCTGGCCGCGACCGGCTGTTTTCGGTGGGCGACCTTGTCGACCGCGGCCCCGAGAGCGAGGCCGCGCTGGACTGGCTGGCCCGGCCCTGGTTCCACGCCGTCCAGGGCAACCACGAGGACTATGCGATCCGCCATGTGCGCACGGGGCAGGTGGACGTCATGAACTGGCGCGGGTACGGGGGCGGATGGTTCCTGGATCTGCCGCCCGAGCGGCAGGAGGTTTTCGCCGAAGCATTCACCAAACTTCCGATCGCGATCGAAGTTGAAACGTCTGCTGGCGCGGTGGGGCTGCTGCACGCCGATTGCCCCGTGCTGTTCTGGCCGCGGCTGGAGTCCGCTTTGCAGGACCGCTACAAGCGCACCAGCGCCGCCTGCCAATGGTCGCGTGACCGCCTGCGGCAGATGGACCGCACCGGCATCCTGGGCGTGCGGGCAGTCGTGGCTGGCCACACCCCGGTTCCGTCGCCGCTGGCGCTGGGCAACGTCTACCACATCGATACCGAAGGCTGGAACGAGGGGTACTTCACCTTCCTGGACCTGGAGTCCTTGCAGGCGTGGCCGCGGGAAGTCGTGACCGAAGCGACGGCTACCGCCTGACGGACCGACATCCAGCAAAAAAACGGGCGCCTCAAGCGCCCGTTTTTGCGTACAGCCCCGCGGCTATTACAGCGGTCGGGCCGTCACCGTGCCCGGGCCGTTGACGGCGCTGGCGCTCGCGCCGTCCGGGTTCGGGTCGGGCGCCGGCTGTGCGCCCGCGGGGGGCGCATTGTCCGCGCGCGGCACGGGGATGGGCATCAGCGGCGGCTGGATGGGGCTGTCCTGCGGCGTCACCGATCCGCCCGGCGGCAGCGGTTTCACCGACGTGTCGACGCCATCGGTCGACCGGTTGTTGTTCAGGAAGTCGGTCAGCGCATCGCCCGAAGACAGGTCCAGCGAGGCCACTGCCTGGCCCGGCGGGAATTCGGAGAAGTAGTAATCGCCGTTGTCGACGAGCAAGCCGTCGGGGCGCGGCGCGGGCTTGGATTCGGGCACGCCCTTCAGGACCGGCTGCATGTAGTCCAGCCAGGTGCTCAGCGCCAGACCGCTGCCGAATTCATTGGTGCCCAGCGACTTCGGCTGGTCGAAGCCCATCCAGACGGTGGTGGCCAGCGTGGACGTGAAGCCCGAGAACCAGACGTCCACGGCGTCGTTCGTCGTGCCGGTCTTGCCGCCGATGTCGTTGCGCTTGAGCACCTGGTGGGCGCGCGCGGCCGTGCCGTTGGTGGTGACGTCGCGCAGGATGTCGTCCATGACCCAGGCGGTGCGCGGGTCGATCGCGCGGGCCTGGGCGTCGCCGGCCACGACGGGCTGCGCCTGCATCAGGACCTTGCCGGAGCGGTCAGTGACATGGTCGATCAGGTAGGGCGTGACGCGATACCCGCCATTGGCGAAGACGCTGTAGCCATTGGCCACCTGCAGCGGCGTGGCACCGCCGGCGCCCAGCGCGAGCGGCAGCACGGCCGGCCAGCGGGATTTGTCGAAGCCGAAACGGGTGAGGTAGTCCTGTGCGTACTGCGGCGAGATGGCCTGCAGAATGCGGATCGACACCATGTTCTTCGAGCGCATCAGGCCCTGGCGCAGCGTCAGCATGGGCTCGTATTTGTTGCCGTCGTTCTTGGGCTGCCACGCCTTGGAGCCCGTTTGCTCCGCCGTCAGCATGAACGGCTGGTCGGAAATCTGCGTGGCGGGCGTCAGGCCGCGTTCGAGCGCCGCCGCATAGACGAAGGGCTTGATGTTGGAGCCGGGCTGGCGCCAGGCTTGCGTGACGCGGTTGAAGGTGCCGCGGTTGTAATCGAAGCCGCCGATCATGGCGCGGATGGCGCCGTCCTGCGGAACCAGGGACACCAGCGCGGCCTGCAGCGCGGGCATGTTGATGATTTCCCAGTTGTCGCCGGTCTTGTGGATGTAGACCACCGAGCCGCGGCGGATGCGCTGGCCCTCGGCTGCCTTGGGATTCAGGGCGCGGGCGACCACCGCCAGCGCCTTCTTGTCCGAAATCGTGATGATGTCGCGGGCGCTGCGCGCCACGGTGACTTCGGTGGGGCTGGCGGCCAGCACGACGGCGGCAAGGAGGTCTTCGCTGTCGGGCGTCTTCTCCTGCACGCCGTCCAGGATCTCGTCGAGCGCCTGCGGGTCTTTTTCGACGCCGTCGGGCAGGTCGACCTGGTCTTCCGGCCCGGGATAGACGGCGCGGCGCGTGTAATCCATGACGCCGTCGCGCACGGCGCGGTAGGCGGCGTCCTGCGCCTTGGAGTCGATCGTCGTGTAGACGTCGATGCCCTTGGAATAGGTGTCTTCCTGAAACACGCCGTACATCAGCTGGCGCGCCAGTTCGGCGGGGTAGTCGCCGTGCACTGCGAAGCCGCGCGCGCTGGTGCCGTCCGCGCCGCGGATCGTGAGGCGCTGCTTCAGGGCCTCGTCGGCCTGTTCCGGCGTCAGGTAGCCCAGCGTCTTCATGCGGCCCAGCACATAGTGCTGGCGGATTTCAGCGCGCGGAAAGTTCGTGATGGGGTTGAAGCGCGACGGCGCCTTGGGAATGCCCGCCAGCATGGCGGCTTCGGCCGGGGTGACTTCAGACAGCGGTTTGCCGAAATACGTGCGCGAGGCGGCCGCGAAACCATAGGCGCGATGGCCCAGGTAGATCTGGTTCATGTAGAGCTCGAGGATCTGGTCCTTGCTGAGCTCGGATTCGATCTTGAACGTGAGCAGCAGCTCGTAGAACTTGCGCGAATAGGTCTTTTCCGAAGACAGATAGAAATTGCGCGCCACCTGCATCGTGATGGTGCTGCCGCCCTGCGTCTTGGAACCCTTGACGATGTTGGTCAGCACCGCCCGCGCCACTCCCATCCAGTCGACGCCGCCGTGGCTGTAGAAGCGGTCGTCCTCGGCCGCCAGCACGGCCTGGCGCATGACGGGAGGAATCTCGTCAAAGCGCAGCACGTTGCGGTGTTCTTCGCCATATTCGCCGATCAGCACTTTGTCGGCGGTGTAGATGCGCAGCGGCACGCGCGGCCGGTAGTCGGTCATCGCGTGGAGGTCGGGCAGGCTGGGCCACGCCAGGGCCAGCGCAAGGCCGAGCAGGATGGCGCCGCACACGGCTGCGCCGGCCGCGGCGATGCCCGCTTTGACCAGGAGACGTTTCCAGGGGAGGCCCGATTTGCCGCCCGGGGTGGCGGAAGATTGCTGGGGGGTGCTCATTGCAGGCGATTCTAGGGCAGATCGTTATAGACCGCCCAATGCGCAATAAGGTTTCAGTAACCAAATCTGCGGGTGGGCAGTGTCGGGCGAGGTGCCGATGAAATAAGGGGACGGGCTAGAGAGGGCGCAGAGGCAACGTCGGTGCGCCCTTACGCAGAGCGCGCGCCCGATGCGCGCCCTGCACTGTATTGCGCGCCGTCACAAACGGCAAGGGCCGTTGCAGTAAACGGTCCGATTTTCAGCTTGCGTTCAGCGGCAGTGCCGAATCAGGGACGCCTTGCAGATAGCGTTGGGGCGGCGCGCCCAAGGCGCGGTGGAACATGGCCGAAAAGGCGCTGACGCTGCGGTATCCCAGATCGGACGCAATCCGCGCCACCGGCACGCCCATCGACAGCCTGCACACCGCATCGGCCAGGCGCACCTGCTGCACCCACTGCCGGTAATTGAGCCCAAGTTCAGACTGAAACAGGCGGATCAGCGTGCGGGCGCTGGCGCCGACCTCGCTGCCCCAGTCTTCGATGCTGCGTTGCAGGCCCGGCCGGTCCAGGATCGCGGTGCAGATGGCCTGCAGCCGGCGGTCCCGCGGCCAGGGTATCTGGATCGGCACGACGCGAGCGGCGGCCAGTTCGGCAAGAATCAGCGCGGCGATCTGCTCGACCCGGCCGCCCAGCGGGTAGTCGATGGGTTCGGCGGTCAGGGCCAGGATCAGCTCACGCAGCAGGCCGCTGACTTCGATCACCTGACATTGCGGCCAGTACCCCTTGGCCGCGTCGGCCTGAATGTAGAGCGAACGCATGGATACGGTCCCCACCATATCCACGCCGTGCGGCACGCCGGCCGGAACCCAGAGCGCGCGCAGCGGCGGCAGGGCCCAGAAGCCGCTGGGCGTGGTGACGCGCATTACGCCTTCGACCGCATAGATGAGCTGGGCGCGCGGATGCGAGTGCACGCCGGTGCGGGCGCCGGCGGAAAATTCCTTGGCCATCGCGGTAACGACGCGGGGCAGGTGCTGGTAGTCCTGCGCGTCGATGCTGCGGGCGGGGTCGTGCGTGGCGGCAGGGCGGACGGGCATGCGTGTCACTTCCGACGAAAGGATGAGAGGGGCAAGTCAAAGCGCAATCACCGCATTTTGTCACTTGGCCGACGAAAAGTGGCAGATCCCGCCAGCCGGGAATTTCTACACTGGCTGCTGGTTCCGGCGTCCGGCCGGCTGGCTGACCCTTTCTTTTGCGTGCCACCCATGAATTCCGCCCAGAATCCCGCCGCCGGCTTGCCCGCTGGCGCTGCCGCCCCTGCCGCCTCAGCCGCCGCCTCGGATCCGTCCACCGCCTTCAAGGTGCTGGGCGCGATCAGCGTGGCGCACCTGATGAACGACATGATCCAGTCGATCCTGCTCGCCATCTATCCCATGCTGAAAGACTCGTTCAGCCTGACGTTCACGCAGATCGGCCTGATCACGCTGGTGTATCAGCTGGCGGCGTCGCTCTTGCAGCCGTTCATCGGCTTGTACACCGATCGCCATCCCAAGCCTTATTCGCTGCCGGTGGGGATGGGCTTCACGCTGGTGGGCCTGGTGATGCTGTCGATGGCGCCTTCCTTCGGCTGGCTGCTGGTGGCGGCGGTGCTGGTGGGCACGGGGTCGTCGGTGTTCCACCCCGAATCGTCGCGCGTGGCCCGCATGGCCTCGGGCGGGCGGCACGGGCTGGCGCAGTCGTTGTTCCAGGTGGGCGGCAACGTCGGCTCGGCGTTGGGGCCGCTGCTGGCCGCGCTTTTCATCATTCCGCACGGGCAGGGCAGCGTTGCGTGGTTTTCGCTGGCCGCCCTGTTCGGCATCGGGGTGCTGATGTGGATCGGGCGCTGGTACAGCGCCAACCGCGTCCTGCTCAAGCCCCGCGCGCGCCGCGAAGGCGCGGGCAACGGGCTGTCGCGCAACAAGGTGCTGGGCGCCTTGGGTGTGCTGGGAGTGCTGGTGTTCTCCAAGTACTTCTACCTGGCCAGCCTGAACAGCTACTTCACGTTTTACCTGATCGACAAGTTTGCGCTGTCGGTGCGCGAGGCCCAGCTCTTCCTGTTCCTGTTCCTGGCGGCGGTGGCGGTGGGCACGGTGGCAGGCGGGCCGATCGGCGACCGCATCGGCCGCAAGATCGTGATCTGGGTGTCCATCCTGGGCGTGGCGCCGTTCACGCTGCTGCTGCCGCACGCCGACCTGTTCTGGACGGGCGTGCTGGCCGTCATCATCGGCGTGATCCTGGCGTCGGCGTTCTCGGCCATCGTGGTCTATGCGCAGGAACTGGTGCCGGGCAAGGTAGGCATGATCGCCGGCCTGTTCTTCGGCTTCGCCTTCGGCATGGGCGGCCTGGGCGCGGCAATGCTGGGCAGGCTGGCCGACGCCACGAGCATCGGCTACGTCTATCAGGTGTGCGCCTATCTGCCGTTGCTGGGCGTGGTGGCCATCCTGCTGCCTCGGGTGGAAAAGGCAAAGGCCTGAACCGCTATCCCGCGCGCACGGCCCGCAGGTGCGCCTGGCGGTGGTCGATGCCGTCGATGTTTCCCGCGTCGCCGTGATGGATGACGGCGATGCGGGCGGTCCGCAGTTGCGCCAGCTGCTCTGCGCTGACCGCGAAGGCCTTGGCCACGCGCTGGTCGCTTAGCGGCCGGATCGGCTTGCGGCGGTCCTTGCCGCCGAACCGGCGGTGGTTGTAGACGGCCCACGCCACCAGCGCCGTCGCGTTGACCGCCGCCAGCACCAGGTAGCCCCACAGCGTCTGCACGGTGGGCAGGAACACGGGCAGCAGCGGCGCGTCGGGACCGCCCGCGGCCCCGCGCAGAATCGCCAGGATGCCGGCGCCGAAAAGATAGACGAAAGCGAACCAGCCGATGGCGGTCAGCGCAAGGTCGAACAGGTAGCCCGCGCGCGAGCGTTGCGTAGTGATGATCATGATGCGTCCGGAGATTTGATGCCACGGTCGGGGCTGGTCCAGCGCGCGCGCTCGGCCTGCTTGCGCAGCATGACTTTGGGGAAACTGACCAGCGTGGTGAACAGGCTCACCATCCAGTAGGCCAGCGGATACCAGATCACCCAGTACAGGGCGCGGGCCAGGCCGGGCTCATACCGCCGGTCGATCAGGATGCTGATGACGAATTGCAGCAGGCACACGACCGCCAGCATCATGCCGGTGAACGCCGGCGGCATCAGGCTGGCGATCTGCATATTGTTGGGCAGGGTCACGACCTGGCTGACAAGCCAGAGCAGCACGGAAATGCCGAACGCGAATGCCCAGGCGGTGGACAGGCAGAATTCCGCCATCAAGGGCCACAGGCGGCGGTGCCGCCAATTCCAGATGGACCGCAGGTTCTTCAGGAATACCTCCGCGCCGCCCTGGGCCCAACGCAGCCGCTGCTTCCACAGGCCGCGCAGGGTCTCGGGCATCAGGATCCAGCACAGCCCGCGAGGTTCGTAGAAGATGGACCAGTGGTCGCGCTGCAGCTTCCAGCTGATGTCGATGTCCTCGGTGATCATGTCCAGGCTCCAGTAGCCCACGCGGTCCAGCGCGGCGCGCCGGAAGGCCGCGACGACGCCCGACACCGTGAAGACCTGGCCATAGACGCGCTGCGTGCGCTTGATGAGCCCGATGATCGACGAGAACTCGCCCACCTGAATGCGTCCGATCAGCGTGGACCGCGTGCGGATGCGCGGATTGCCGGTGACGGCGCCCACGCGCGGATTGTCGATCAGCGGCGCCACCAGGTAGGCCGCGGCGTCGGGATCCAGCATCGCATCGCCGTCGATGCACACCAGGTATTCGCTGCGCGCGGCCAGCGCGCCCATGCGCAGCGCCATGGCCTTGCCCTGGTTGCGGGCCAGGTGAACCACGCGCAGCTTCGGGTGCTCGGCGGCCATGCGGTCCAGCAGCGCGCCCGTGCCGTCGCTCGATCCGTCGTTGATGGCGATGACCTCGATGTGCGGATAGTTCTGGCCCAGCGCGGCCAGCAGGGTTTCCTCGCCGTTGTCCGCCTCGTTGAAGCAGGGCACCAGGATGGACACCAGCGGCGAGCCGGCCAGTTCGGGCGGGGTGCGGTCGGCGCCCCAGCGCCAGTGGCGTTCCCAATGCCACCAGAAATAGATGCCGCCCGCCATCCACATGCCGGACATGAACAGGGGGTAGAAGAACACGAAGCCCAGCAGCGCTTCGCCGGTCAGCATCAAGGTAAAGCCGAACGGCGCGCCGAGCACCGCGCAGAGAATCAGCAGGGCAATCAGTCGATCAGTCATTGGAGGGGATACCACGCTTCGGAGATGGCGGGCCGGATGCCTTGCAACCGGGGCTGGTCTTGCGAGAAATCGTCCGGGTAGTAGCCGAAGCTGCGGGCGCCGCGCAGTTGCAGGCGCCGCATCCAGCCGGCCAGCACGTCGGTGTCCACGGGAGTGGCTTCGGGCCGGCCGGGGCCGGTGCGCCAATCGCGGCTTTGCAGTTCGAACACGGTCCTGGTCAACGCGCCGGGGCGACGGGCGACGGCGTCGACCATCTCGTCCAGCCACGCGTTCTCCTTGCCGGGCGGCACGTTTTCCATCAACGGCATGGCCATCGGCGCGGTCCAGTCGTAGGCCGCCAGGAAGTCGTCCAGGTTCTGGGCGAACCAGGTTTCGCTGTTGGGGTTCAGGATGGGTTGGGCGTAGATGTTCCGTGCCGTCTTGATCTGCGGCCCGCGCACGTCCCGCACGCGTTCCGCCAAGGTGGCGGTGAAGTCCACCAGATAGCGGCTCTTGTAGCGGGTCCAGCGCTGCATGGTGTCCGGGTCGGCCCGCAGCGCTGCGATGCTGCCCGGCAGCCCCGCGCGCCGGTAGGCGGCCAGCGCGCCGGCGCCGGCGTCCTCGAAGTCCGACAGCAGGGCGTCGTCGTGGAACAGGATGCCGTCGAAGATGGCGTAGCGCGCCAGGTCTTCGTACAGATCGCCGATGCGCGAGCGCACGGTCGCGTCGAACGGCGACAGGCGGCGGTACTGTTCGGGGTCGGGCGCCGCCAGCCCGGTCTTCGGATCCCAGCGCATGACACGCGGCAGCGATGGGTCCAGGTCGAACGCCAGCACGGGCATCCAGGCATAGACCATCACGTTGGCGCGGTTGTGCAACTGCCAGGCCGCGCGGTTGAAGAGATCTGCGCGCATGGGCAGCCAGCGGTTGGGGAAGTACAGCGACTTCACCAGGCCGTCGCCTTCGGGGTCGGAATAGGCCTGCAGGAACACGGTGTTGATCTGCATGTCCAGGATGCGCTGCACCAGCACGCCGAGGTTCCGGTCGGTCTGCTCGGGATCCGGGTCGTAGACGTAGTCCAGGTCGATATGCGCCACGCGCATGAACGGCTCGGCCTCCATGCCCACCACGCTGTTGGCGAAGGATTTGAGCGAAGGATCGCTGGCCAGCAGCATGCGCGGCGTGGACATCAGCCGGCCCAGCCTGCCGGGGCCGTCTTCCAGCGTGAGCGCAAGCTGATAGCCGTTTTCGGCGGTGATGCGCAACGTGGAGCCCCCTTCCGCACCATAGGGCCAGACCCAGGCACGGGGTGATTTGCCCGTCGCGGCGCGAATCTTCTCCGTGATGGCGGCGACGTCGCGGCCCATGCGATCGTTGAATTGGGCTTCCGTTTCGTACTGGCGCGTGCGCGCGTCATAGGCGCGGATGGCGGCGGCCGGTTCGGTATTGCCCTGCGGGTTCGCCAGCGCACCGTAGTGGGATGCATCGGTGTGCGCCGCGATCTCGACCAGGCCGGATCGGGAGATCTCGCGGATGTCGTCCCAGTTCAGGAATCGGCCGCGCGCTTCGGGGCTGCCGCCGAAATCCACGGGCCGGTCGGCCGGCGTGTCCATCCAGGCTCCCACCGGGGCCAGCAGCGCGGGCCAGCCATAGGCTTTCAGGATGGGCAGCACCCGGGTGAGAAAGCTGCGATAGCCATCGTCGAAGGACAGCAGCACGGCGCGGTCGGGCAGCGGCTTGCCGCCTTGGCGGGCGGCCAGGATCTGATCCACGGACACGGCCTGGTAGCCGTTGGCGCGCAGCCATGCCAGTTGTTCGACCAGCCGGTCGGTGCGGACGCTGAGAAAGCCCTGGTCGGGGTCATCGTCTTCGACGTCGTGATAGGCCAGCGCCAGGAATTGCCCTTGTACCCACGGCAGTTCGGCGGCGGCGACGGGGCGCTCGGCCGGCGGCGTGTAGGCGGGGATGTCCTTGGCGCAGGCGGTCAGCAGCAGGATCAGCAGGAGAAGCAGGCCGGACAGGGCCAGACGGATAGGGAGTTTGAGCATCATGTCGGTCGCAGAAGCCGGGTTAGAAGCGATAGGCAAGGTCGAACACGATGCGCAGTTCGCGTTCGCGCGTGCCGTCGTAGGGGCGGCTGGTGCCGGTAACCATCGCGCCCATGTCCAGGACGTCGTTGGCGCGGTAGCGCTGGCCGTAGCCCAGCGCGATGACGCCGCCCGTGCCGTAGCCTTGCTGGCTGTACGCGCCGGCGCCCAGCGTGCCGATCTGTTCCCAGGCAGTTTCGTAGCGGCGGTGTAGCGTGTGCGTGACGCGCACGGCGGGCAGGGCCATGAAGTCGGCGCTGGGATTGAAGTAGGGCGCGTTGTCCCGGGTATTGCGCTGCGTCGACAGTCCCAGTTCCAGATCCGCTTTCAGGTGGGGGGCGGTGTAGATTCGTTCCCGGCCGCTCAGGCCCAGCTCCCATCGGCTGTTGCCGTCGCTGAAGTGGGAAGGCGCCGCCGACAGCGTCCATTCGCGCCGTTCATTGGCGCGCCAGCGCACATAGACGGACATGCCGTTGGACGAGATGTCGTTGGTCAACGCGCGCAGCGGTGTTTCGCGCGACATGATCTCGCCGGATCCGCCTATCTGCCAGTGGTCGTCCAGGTCGTAGGCGGCCGACAGCCGCACGCCCGGCTTCACGCCGTGGCCGTAGTCATTGGTCGAGACTTCGCCTTCCACCGTCAGGTCGCGGCCGCGCCACTGCACGCCGGTGCGCAGCCAGCGGTAGTTGCCACGGCCTTCTTCGAAGTCCCCGGCCGCGTAGCCGCCGCCGCCAAAGACGCGCCAGTTGTAGTCGATGGGGGGCGAGTACAGGACCGCGTCGATGCCGAAGTCGCCGTTGCCGACGACCGGGCTGTCCGAAGCAAGCCCGCGGTAGCCGCTGATCAGCAGTTCCGCCTTCTGGTGGACCTCCCATTCGCGCGCCAGCCGGCGGCTGGTCAGGTTTTCGGGCGCGCGGACCATCGTGTCGGCGGAAAGCGCTTCGGCCTGCCGCCATTCCTGCAGGTCCAGCGCGGTGAACCCCTGGCCGTTTTCCACGGCCAGGCTGCGCGGCGCCAGCGTTTCCGCCATCTTCAGCTCGATTTCGGATGCGCGGGGCTGCGAGCGGGCGCGGTAGACGGTGGCCAGGTCCGCGCGCAGCCCGGAATTGTTTGGCGCCTTGCCGGCCATGTCTTCCAGCCGCTGCTGCGCGGTGACGGTGTCGTCGGCTTGCAGGCGGGCGGCGGCCAGCGTCTGGCTGCTTTCCAGGTTCAGGTCGTTGGGCATGCGCGTGGCCTGGCCCTTGTAGTACAGCCAGGGTGCGTAGCCGGATCTGACGGCGTCCAGCACCTCGCCCGTCGCTTCGTGCTGCTCGCCCTCGGCCAGCGCGTAGTAGAGGCCGGTTTCGGTGGCCAGGCGTTGTTCGGCGTCGTCCATGCGCAGCGCATCGGCGGCCGCGACCTGCCGGTAGATGTCGCGGGCGCGTTCGGGCTGGCGCACGTACAGGTAGGCGGAGGCCACGTCGTTCAACGCGTAGCGGGGCACCGGGACGCCTTCGGCCAGCAAGGCTTCGTACTCCTGGGTCAGTTCCTTCATGCGCACGCGGGCGTGCAGCACGTGCAGGCGGTCGATACGCGCCCGCCGCACGTCGCTTTGGGCCTCGTCGCCAGCCTGGCGCCAGGCGGCGATCGCAGCGTCGTAGCCCGCCAGCGTCCGGTCCGCGATGGCGAAGCGCTCGGCCTCGCCGCGGGTTGGCATGGCCGCCAGCCGCGCCTGCTGGGCCAGCGCATCGGCCTCCAAAGTGCGCATCTGGCCGGCGCTGAACAGTTCCGGATGCCGGCGCGCCCGGTCGAGCGCCACGTCGGCCATTCGGGCGCCGCGCAGCGCAAAGATGTATTCGCGCAGCACATAAGGGGTCGCCGGCGCAACGGCGAGCGCCCGGTCAGCCTGGTGCAGCGCTTCGAAAGGCATGTTCTGACGGGCGTACACGTAGCTCAGCGCGAGCCTGGCGTCGGCGTCGCCGGGCTGCCGCAAAACCCGACGCTCGCCGGCGGCCTGCGCGGCGGCAAATTGGCCGGAATCGGCCAGGGTCATGATCTCGCCGGCTGAGAAGGCGCCTTGATCGGGGTAAACGCGCATGCCGGTCCGATAGGCGTCCAACGCCTGCGGCCAGCGCTGTGTGTCCCGGTACGCGCGGGCGACAGTCAGTTGGACGTCCGCGGGCAGGACTGTGCGCGGGGGCAGGGATTCATAGGCCGCCAGGGCTTCGGCAGGTTTGCCCGCCCATCCGGCGATGACGATGTGGTCCTGCACCGCCCGCTTGTTCGCGGCCGGGCCCTGTTCGCGCAGCATGTCCAGGGCCGGTTCATAGTCACCGGCCCGGGCGCGCTCGATCAGCGCGTCGTAGTTGGCCGCCGGGCCGGCCAAGGCCAGCGCCGGGACCAGCATCGCGCTGGCCGCCATCAGGTTCAGTCTCGATCCGGCGGGGCAGGGCCGCCGGCTTCCGTGGTTTGGCATCTGTATTACTTCCGCAGTTGCGACTCGGGGCGCCCATGGCCCGCCGACCGGCACGGCCGGCGGCTGCCGCGGGACGCGCAGGGGCGCTCGCAGCGTGGGAATGGACGTTTGATTGGTTCTGCGCGGCGCCCGCTACGGGGACCTTCGCACTCGCGCTGTCGGGAGTGCATGGCTAGTACGCGCCACGCCCGTGGGGCGTGGTCGCGGCGCTCTGGCGGCGCCGTCGACTTGCGGAACTTTACGGAGTTTTGCCCAAGTTAACTGTCAATTACTGCAAAGGGATGATTACGGAGCGGCTGCCTTGGCGTATTCTTTCGTCGCAGGCCGTGCAATCGTCTTGGCGCGGCTATATAGGTTCAACACGGACAGACGTGCATCATCCAGCGGGGTGATTGCGCTATGGGCGTCTATTCGTCGTTATCGTAACAAAAAGCATCAAAAATGCTTGCGTGTAACGCGTTTGCTAGTGCGAACCCAGTGCAACGGCAGTTCCAACCACGGTGCAGGTTCAAAAGGCCTCGACCGACATAAACCATGACGACAAGCTTGTTTTTCCTGATGTGGGGCCTGGCGACGGCGTTGGCGCTGCCGTTGCTGCTGCCGTTCCACGGCCGCGGGGTGGAAGGCGTGCCGGCGTTCATGGCGGCGAACGTGCTGGCCGTGCTGTCCATGCTGGCGTACGCGGCGGCGGACATCGTTCCCCCAGGCGCCTATGTGATGGTGTCCAACGCGGCGTGGACGTGTTCGGCGGCGCTCGTGTACATCGGCGTGCGCCAGTTCTTCGGGCTGCGCCCGCATATCCTGCGCACGACCGTCCTCTGTTCGCTCTGCATGTTCGGGTTTGCGCTGCTGCTGTACCGCAACGACAGCCTGGTCGCCCGGATCATGCTGTTCTCGCTCTACACCTGCGTGCTGATGGCGGCGACGGGCACGGTGATCTTCCGGCAGCGCAAACGGATACAGACCGGCGGCGTCGTGCTGTACCTGCTGCTGGCGTTTTTCGGGGTGGTGGGAATCCAGGCGCTGCGCGCGTTCGTCTACGGCGCCGGTCTGGCAGCGCCCGTTTCGTTGCTGCAGCCGTCGGCCTGGAGCCTTTTCTTTATCGTCTGCGGATCGGTGACGGTGCCGGCGATGTTCCTGGCGCTGCTGTTCCTGATCCAGACATGCCAGGCCGAAAAGATGCAGGCGGCGCTGACGTTCGACAGCCTGACCCAGGCCTATTCGCGCCGCAGCATCATGGACGCGCTGGAACACGATCTTCAGCGTTGCGAACGCGCCGGCGGCAAGCTGGCGGTGCTGGTGCTGGACATCGATCACTTCAAATCCATCAACGACCGATATGGTCACGCGGCAGGCGACACCGCGCTGCGGCACTTTGCCAGTGTCGTGCAGAACGCGGTGCGTTCCAGCGACCGCTTCGGCCGGTTGGGCGGCGAGGAATTCGTGCTGCTGATGTATGACTGCGACCCTGCGTCCGCGCTGGTGCAGGCGCAGCGCGTCTGCGACGCCTTGCGCGACACGCCCCTGTATTTGCAGGGCCTGGAAGTGCCGATGACCACCAGCGGCGGACTGGCGTCGTATCAGCCGGGCGACAGCGCGGACGTCATCCTGGCCCGGGCCGACGTGGCGCTTTACCAGGCCAAGGAGCAGGGGCGCGACCGCGTCGTGATGGCATGGAGCGGGCGCGGGGTGGTTCGCGCCGCCGGCGGCCAGCCCGCCGGCGCTGCCTTGGCCCTGGAAGAAACGGCGGGCTCTACGGCTTGAGGTGTTCGGTCAGGAACTTCTCCATGGCCTCGTAAAACTCGAACTTGTTCTCGTCGTTGTGGAATCCATGGCCTTCGTTGTCCTTGACCATGTATTCGACGTCGACGCCGCGCGCCTTCAGCGCCGACACCATCTGGTCGCTTTCGTCCTTGTTGACGCGCGGGTCCTTGGCTCCCTGCGCGACGAACAGCGGCGTCCTGATCTTGTCGGCGTGCAGGGCGGGCGAGGTTGCGGCAAGGCGGGCCTGGTCGCGCACGGGGTCGCCGACCATGTCCTGCATCTTGTCCAGCATGGGTTTCCAGTAGGGCGGGATGGACTTCATGAACGTGAACAGGTTGGACACGCCCACGTAGTCGACCGCCGCGGCATACAGGTCCGGCGTGAAGGTCACGCCCGCCAGCGTGGCATAACCGCCATAGCTGGCGCCGTAGATGCCGATGCGTTTCGGGTCGGCGATGCCTTGCTGCACCAGCCATTGCACGCCGTCGGTGATGTCGTCCTGCATCTTCAGGCCCCACTGCCCGAACCCGGCCTCCCAGAAGTCCCGCCCGTAGCCGGTGGATCCGCGGAAATTCATCTGCAGCACGCAGAAGCCGCGATTGGCCAGGAACTGCACTTCCGGGTTGTAGCCCCAGCCGTCGCGAGCCCAGGGGCCGCCGTGCGGATTCACGATGCATGCCAGGTTCTTGGGCGGACGGCCCGCGGGTAGCGTCAGGTAGCCATGAATGGTCCGGCCGTCGCGGCTCTGGTAGCTGATGGGCTGCACCCGCGACATGTCCGCCTCGGGGATCGCCGGATTCAGGTCCGCCAGCTTGGTCAGGGTATCGGCCGCGGCGTCATAGATATAGCGGGAGCCCGGCGTGCGGTCGTTGTATGCCGCGACGATGAACTTGTTCTCGTCGCGGTTGCCGCCCTGGATGACGAAGTCGTAGCCGCTGAGCCGCGCCGCCAGGGTCTTGTTCAAGGCTTCGGTTTCGGCGTCGAAGAATTTGTATTGCGGCTTGTCCGTCTGGTAGGACGCCAGCGTCAGTACGCGCCGCTTGCGCGAGAACGCCGCGCCGTCCAGGTCCACGGCGTCGGGCGTGAAGATGACTTCTTCGTGGTCGGGGCTGGACGGGTCGATGACCACCAGCGACAGCTTGTCGCGGCCCCGGTTGCTCAGCGCGTAGAACCTCTTGTCGTCGAAGGTGAAGAACGCCGGGCTGACGCTCGTGCGGTAATCGGTGGTGATCAGCGGACGGAACTCGGAGGCTTCGTCGTCACGATAGAGCAGGGTGGTGTTCAGCCCGTCGCTGGCGACGGCGGCGCGCACCTTGCCCGCGTGGTCGGTCTGCCAGCCCACGATGTTGCCCGGATTCTGCGCAACCAAAACGGCAGCCCCGGTGTGGACGTTGACGCGGTAGACGTCGAAGACTTCCGGATCGCGCTGGTTGTGGCTGATCAGGACGTGGTCGGGATCGTCTTCGAGGTCATCCTCGATGCCCGCGCGCACGCCTTCATAAGGCGTCAGGTCGGTAATCTTGCCCGTCTTGGCGTTGACGGCCAGCACGTGGAAGTTCTCGTCGCCGCCGAAATCCTTCTGGTAAAGCACGACGTCCGCGCCTTTCCAGAAGTAGTTGCTGATGTCGCGCGCGGTCTCGCTTGTCAGCTGGCGCGGTTCGCCCACGAGCTGGCTGCCTTGCAGCGGCTGGACGTAGATGTTCATCCGGGCCGGGTGGCCGTCCACGCTGGTGGGCTGCATGAAGGCCAGCGTCTGGCCGTCGTCCGACAGGCGGAAGTAGCCGCGTTCCGGGTTGCGGAAGAAGTCTTTCAGGGGATAGACGCGGGGAGGCTGCTGCGTGGCGCAGGCACCCAGAGAGGCGCCGACGATGCCGGCTGCCAGGACGGTGCGCAAGAATGAGAACAAGGGATACCTCCGTGATGTCGATCCGCGTTGCGATGGGGCGCGGGACGATGGCGCGGACGCGCGCCAGGGGCGGCGTTCCGGCGGGCCAGTCCCGGCGGCTCGTCGATAATGCCATAGCCGCGCGAAGGGTGTCGAACCGGCCCCACTTATGCCGCCTGACCGTTTGCGGGATAATCGCGGCAATTCTTCTGGAGATTTACATGTACAGGAATCTGGTCGCGGCTTCGGCGCTGGCCCTGGGGTTGGCCGGCTGCTCGCTGGGCATTTCGCAGGACGGCGCGTCGCCGCACAGCGAATTCAAGGCGCCGGTGGCTTTCAAGGACGCCTATGACGCGGTCATCCGGCAATCCAATGGCTGCCTGCGCAGCACCGACAATGCCTATCGCGTCGTTTCTGACCTGAACGAGAGCGCGCAGTCGGGCGTGGTGCGCGTGCTGGCGCCGTATTCTGACCGCGAGATGTCGCGGGTTGACCTGAAGGCGCTGGGCCCCAAGTCCACGGACGTGCGTATCGTGATGTGGGGCAAGGGCACCTGGGACGCCGCCGCGATGCGCGCGATGCAGGACGCCGTGTACTACAGCCTGGTGTCGTGCAGCACGTACATGCCGCTGGACCCGCGCCCCGCGGTCAAGCCGTCGCGCGACCTGCCCAACTGAGCCGGGCGCGCAAACGGCAAATAAGTCAGTCGCCGCCGGGACGGCGGCGGATGATCTTGAAAGTAGCGGTGGCGCGGGCCACCAGTTCGCCATCGGCGCGGTGGATGTCGCCCTCGCAGAAAGCGATGGACGCGCCCCGGCGCAGGCAGCGCGCCTCGATCACCAGGTCGCCCGTGGCGGGCGACAAAAACGTGGTGTTCATGTCGATGGTGGCCATGCCCTCGGTGGCGTCCGCCGAGCCGCGCGCAGCGGCGCTCAGCGTGAAGTCCAGTACGCTCATCAGGGTGCCGCCGTGGACGTCGCCGCGGCTGTTGGTCAGGTCCTGGCGCCACGGCAGCGTCGTACGGGCGTAAGCCGGCGCGATGCTCTCCGGCACCAGGCCGATGAAATGCATGAAGGGAATCGTCAGGCCGAAATAGTCGGTTTGGTTGGAAGCGGGTGCAGTCATGGAACCGTCGTGGGCGGGTATGGGTAGCGGATTGTCGGCGGTCATAATATATGCTTTTGCCACGGGATTGAGGCCATGAGCGGGCTTGCGCCCTCGCGACCTGCACGCAAGATCGTGCATGTGGACATGGACGCCTTCTACGCGTCGGTCGAGCAGCGCGACAACCCGGACTTGCGCGGCAAACCGGTGGTTGTCGCCTGGACCGGCCCACGTTCGGTCGTGTGCGCGGCCTCGTACGAGGCCCGCCGCTTTGGCATCCATTCGGCCATGTCGGCCATCAAGGCCGAGCGGCTCTGTCCGCACGCGATCTACGTCCCGCCTGATTTCAACCGCTACCGCGACGTCTCTCGCCAGATCCGCCAGATATTCGCCCGGCATACCGACCTGATCGAACCCTTGTCGTTGGACGAGGCGTACCTGGACGTCACGGTCAACAAAGGCGGATTGCCTTCCGCCACCGAGGTGGCCCAGGTCATCAGGCATCAGATTCGCGAGGAAACGGGCCTGACCGCGTCGGCGGGCGTCGCGCCCAACAAGTTCCTGGCCAAGATCGCGTCCGACTGGAACAAGCCGGACGGTCTTTTCGTCGTGCGGCCGAACAAGGTTCTGGACTTCCTGGGCCCTTTGCCCGTGCGCAAGGTGCCAGGCGTGGGCAAAGTGACGCAGGCTCGGCTGGAACAGCTGGGCATCCAGACCGTGGGCGATCTGGCCACGCACAGCGCGCAGGAGCTGGAGCACTATTTCGGCCGGTACGGGCGACGCCTGTACGAACTGGCGCGGGGCATCGACGAGCGCGAAGTCCAGACCGACCAGCCATTGCAACAGGTGTCGGCCGAAACCACGTTTTCGCAGGATGTCCGGCTGGACGCCGTGGGCGAGGCGCTGGACCGCATGGCGGAAAAAGTGTGGGACCAGGCGCTGAAGAAGGGCGCGCTGGGACGCACGGTGGTTCTCAAGCTGAAGACCGACCGGTTCCGCATCCTGACGCGCAGCCAGACGAGCCCGAATCCGCCCAGTTCGGCGGCCGAACTGGCGTCTTTGGCCAGACTGCTGTGCGAACGCGTGGAACTGCCGCCGGAAACGCTATACCGGCTGGCGGGCGTGGGAATGAGCAACTTCGCCGATCCGGCGGAGCAGTCACGCCAGCCGGATCTATTCGGCGGCGCGTTCTAAGCGCCTGTCGGGCGGCCCTGCAGGGGGCCGCCGCTGTTTGGCGACAGCCCTAGTTCAAGCGAGCCTTCACCTGCTGCGACAGCGCGGTCATGTCCGCGCGGCCGGCCAATGCCTGCTTCAGGATGGCCATGACCTTGCCCATGGCGGGCGCGCCGGTCACGCCTTGCGCGGCCACTTCGGCCAGGGCGGCGTCGATGGCGGCCGAGACTTCCTCGGGCGTGGCGGCCTGCGGCAGGAATTCCTGCAGCACGACCAATTCGGCCTTTTCCTGCTCGGCGGTTTCCGTGCGGCCGGCCTGCTCGAACGCCGCGATGGATTCACGGCGCTGCTTGACCTGCTTTTCGATGATGGCGGTGATTTCGGCGTCGGACAGGTCGCGGCGTTCGTCCACTTCCTTCTGCTTGACCGCGGCCAGCAGGAAACGCAGCGTGGCCAGGCGTTCGGCGGCCTTCGCGCGCATCGCGTCCTTGACGGAGTCTGACAGGCGGGTCTTGAGCGTAGCTGTGCTCATCGGTAAACCTTTATGGTGTGGCGGTAAACGGGAAGTTTAAACCGGGCGATGATACCTGCCACCAAGCCGATTGCGTCCTTGGACTTTAAAGATGTATTATAAATATATGTTTAAAGGCGAGCACGATCGCAATACAAGGAGCAGTTGATGTTGAGCCCCCAAATCCGCGCGCTGGTCAAGGCCACGGCGCCTGTCCTGAAGGTTCATGGCGTAGCGCTGACCAAGCATTTCTACGCGCGCATGTTCCAGCACAACCCGGAACTCAAGCACGTTTTCAACCAGGGCCACCAGGCCGGGGGCGCGCAGCAGCATGCGCTGGCCGGCGCGGTGACCGCATACGCAGAACACATTGACGATCCCTCCGTGCTGATGCCGGTGGTGACGCGCATCGTGCACAAGCACGTCAGCCTGGGCATCCGGCCCGAGCATTACGCCATCGTGGGCAAGCACCTGCTGGCCTCCATCCGCGAAGTGTTGGGCGAGGCCGCCACGGATGAACTCGTGGACGCCTGGGCCGCCGCCTATGGCCAACTGGCCGACCTGCTGATCGCCGAAGAGTCGCGTCTGTATGCGGAATCCGCGAACAAGCCGGGCGGCTGGACGGGCTGGCGAGCCTTCCGCGTGGTGGGCAAGCAGCGGGAAAGCGCCGAGATCACGTCGTTCTACCTGGCGCCGGCCGACGGCGGCACCGTGCCCGAATACCGCCCGGGCCAATACGTGTCGGTGCGTGTCTTCGTGCCTGAACTTGGCCTGATGCAGCCTCGGCAGTACAGCCTGTCCGACGCGCCGGGCCAGGATCGCCTGCGCATTTCGGTCAAGCGCGAACCCGCTGGCGACCAGACGCCGGCCGGCCGCGTGTCCAATGCCCTGCATGACCGCCTGGAAGAGGGCGGAGTGCTGGATGTGGCGCCGCCCCAGGGCGATTTCTTCCTGCGTGAAGAGGGCAACGCGCCCGTGGTGCTGCTGAGCGGCGGGGTTGGCCTGACGCCCATGGTGTCTATCCTGAACCACTTGGTGCGCGCCGAAGACGACCGCCAGATTCGCTTCGTGCATGGCTGTCGCAATCGTTCCGTGCACGCCATGCGCGACCACGTCAACGATATCGCCGCGGCGCGCGCCAACGTGCGCAAGGCGGTGTTCTACGAGGAAGTCGGCCATGGCGACCAGGCCGGCCGCGACTACGACTACCAGGGCCGTGTCGATCTGCACGCGATCCGCGACGAAGCCATCGTCCCCGGCGCGGACTATTACCTGTGCGGGCCGGCGGCCTTCATGCGCGCGCAGCGAGAGGCGCTGGTTGGCCTGGGCGTCGCGGAAGACCGCATCCACGCCGAGGCGTTCGGCACGGGCGGCGTTGCTGCCTGAGCGTGTATCCTGGCGGCCTGATTCCCACGGGCCGCCAGGTTCCTATCCCATCCCACCATGCAACTGACACGATTCACCGACTTCGGCCTGCGCGTCCTGATGTACCTGACGCAATGCCAGGACCGGCCCGCCGCCGTCACGATCCCCGAGATCGCTGACCGCTTTGGCCTGTCCCGCAATCATCTGGTGAAGGTGGTGCATTTCATGTCGCAGCGCGGTTGGGTCAGCACTTCGCGGGGCAAGGGAGGCGGGATGAGCCTGGCGCGTCCGGCAAAGGATTACCGCGTCGGCGACCTGGTTCGCGAACTGGAGCAGCAGGGGCCGCTTATCGATTGCCGCGAACCGCCCTGTGCGCTGGATGGCGTGTGCCGACTGTCCGGCGTGCTGGCGCAGACGCTGCAAGCCTTCTATGACGCGCTCAACGGCTACACCCTGGACGACCTGGTGCGCGAGCCCACCGCCGCCGCCATCATCAAGCTGCATCGCATCGCCTGACCGACAGGCATGAACTTTGGTTATGGCTCCTGCGGCGTTTGGTATTTGCCGCCGCGGGCGCCCGCGTAACAGAATGGGCCCATTCGCGGTCTTTTTTGGATAACGGTATGCGCGTTTGCGTGATTGGAGCCGGCGTCGTGGGTGTGACGTCGGCTTATTTTCTGGCGCGTCAGGGATATGACGTGGTGTTGGTCGACAGCCAGCCCCGCCCGGCGGAGGTCTCCAGTTACGCCAACGGCGGGCAGCTCAGCTACAGCTATGTCGCGCCGCTGGCGGGTCCCGGCGTGCTGCCCAGTGTGCCGGGATGGCTGCTGAGGCACGATTCTCCATTGCGCTTCCGGCCACGGCTGGATCCCCATCAGTGGCGCTGGTGCCTGCAATTCGCGCTGGCCTGCCGCGCATCGGTAGCCAAGGCGTCCACCGCCCAGTTGCTGACGCTGTCCTACCTCAGCCGCGACGTGATGCACTCCCTGCTCGAGCAGGAAAGCCTGGACTTCGGCCACCTGAAGAACGGCAAGCTGATCGCCTACCGCAGCGCCGACCTGCTTGATAAAGCGCGGGCACTGGTGGCCTATCAGGCCGCGCATGGCGCCGAGCAGCAGGTGCTGGACGCCGCCCAGACTGTCGCGCGCGAGCCCGCGCTGGCCGGCATGGGGGCTAGCCTTGCAGGCGCCATCTACACGCCCAGTGAAGAAGCCGGCGACTGCCGCCAGTTCACCGAAGCGCTTTTCGACCGCCTGCAGGACATGGGCAACGTGCAGTGCGCGATGTCCAACCCGGTTTCCGGGTTGCAGCGCGAAGGCCGCCGCATCGTCGCCGTCAACACCCGCGACGGCGATATCGGCGCCGACGCCGTGGTGCTCGCCACGGGCATCGGCACGCGGGCCCTGCTGAACCCGCTGGGCCACGACGTGCCGCTTTACCCCTTGAAAGGCTACAGCCTGACCGTACCCCTGGCCGATGACGACGCCGTGGCGCCGCGCATCAGCGTGACCGACTACGAGCGGCGCATCGTCTACGCCCGCGTCGGCGGCGTGCTGCGGATCGCGGCGATGGTGGACATCGGCAGCGACAACGCCGATATCGATCCCGCGCGCATCGGCCTGCTCAAGCAACAGGTGCGGGAAGCCTTTCCCGCGCTGGACCTGAGCCAGGCGATTCCCTGGGCGGGTCTGCGTCCGGCCACGCCCACCGGCAAGCCGCTGATCGGACGCAGTCCCGCAGCCGACAACCTCTGGCTGAACGTGGGACAGGGGGCGTTGGGCTTCACCCTGTCTTGCGGCAGCGCGGCGCTGCTGACGGCGCAGATGGGCGGCATGGATCTCCCGCTGGATCCGGCGCCCTTCAAACCTTGAGCGGAATGTCCATTTTGAGATAGAGCCTGCCTTTTCATCGGCAGACGGACCGGCGCGCGCTCAATAGGATAGCGATCGACCTCCCGGCAAGCCACCATTCGGCTTGGCCGGAGGGCACGTATCCCATCCTCTGAGCGAATCCGCCATGTCCTATCTCTTTCCTTTGTTCGCCATCCTGTTCTGGGCGGGCAATGTCATCGTGTCCAAGATGGCCGCCAGCGCCATCTCTCCCACCGCCATCACCTTCTATCGCCTGCTGCTGGCGCTGTTCCTGATGGGCCTGTTCACGGCGCGGCCCGCATGGCGCAATCGCAAGACCATCCTGCGCCATTGGCCCAAGCTGGCGCTGTATGGCGCGCTGTCGGCGGCGGTATTCCAGGCGCTGTCGTATCGGGCGGCCGAAACCACCACCGCCACCAACATGGCCATCCTGACGGCGCTCATTCCGTTGCTGAGCATGTTGCTGAGCGTCTTGATCCTGCGGGATCCGCTGACGCTGGGCATGGCCGCGGGCGGCGCGCTGTCTTTCGTGGGCCTGCTGTATCTGGTGGGGCAGGGGGACATGCTCAGCGTCTTCCAGCACGGCGTCCATGTGGGCGACGGACTGATGCTGCTGGCCGCCTTGTCCTATGCGCTGTACGGTGTGTTGCTGCGCCACTGGAAGGTGCCGGTGCCCGCCTGGCAGTCGACCTTCGTGCAATCCATCTTCGCCCTGATCTACATGCTGCCGCTGTACCTGCGGGTGCCGGCGGCACAGGCGGCGTTGGACGCCAATACGATTCCCCTCGTGTTGTACGCCGGCATTTTTTCGTCGGTCCTGCTGTCGTACCTGTGGATCGAAGGCGTGCAGCGGCTTGGCCCCAACCGGTGCAGCATCTTCATCAACCTGCTGCCGCTGTTCACCGCGCTGGCCGCCTTCGTGTTGTTGCGCGAGCAGCTGCATGGCTATCACCTGCTGGGCGGGGCGGTCACCCTGGCCGGCGTGCTGCTGGCGCAGACGGTGCAGCGCCCGCTGTTCGGCGCCCGTAGTGCGCTTGCGGCAGGCAAGGCTTAGCGCCGGATTCACGGGCGTTCAAGACAGGCGTCGGCGCGCGCCGCATAGTGGCCATCTTTGAACGGGACGGCCATGAGCATTTTCCAGAGAACCACCATTGCGCTGGCGCGCAGCCCCGCGGCTGGCCGGGCCATGCGCGCGATCGCACGCCGCTCTTCGCTGGCGCGCCGCTTCGTCGGCGGCGCCAGCGTTGACGAGGCGGTTCAGACCGCCTTGCGGTTGCGCCAGGCGCACGGCATCAGGGCGTCCCTGTTCTATCTGGGCGAGTACGTGGCAGACCCGGAAGCGATCGAGCACAACGTAAGCCAGGCGCTCGCTGCTTGCCGTGCGCTGCGCCAGGCCGGGCTGGACGTTCACGTGTCCGTCGATCCCACCGCCATCGGCTACATGCACAGCGACGCGCTGGGCGCGGACAATGCGCGCCGCATCGGACTGGCGGTGCAGGAGGGCGCGGGAAACGGATGCGACTGGATGGTGCTGGACATGGAAGACGACGGCATCCGGGAACGCACCTGCGACCTGCATCGGAATCTGCTGCAGTCAGCCATTCCCGCCGGGCTGACGCTGCAGGCGCGGCGCCGCCGCACGCCGGAAGACCTGGCGTTCGCCATTGGCCAGCGGACGTCGCTGCGGCTGGTGAAGGGGGCGTTTCCGGAACGCGCGCTGGACCACGCGGGCCGCGCGCGCATCGACCAGGCTTATCTGGATACGGCCTCGATCATGCTGTCGCGCGAGGCGCGGGCATCGGGCTTTTACCCGGTCTTCGGTACGCACGACGACCGGCTTGCCGGCGCCATCATGGACCTGGCGCGCGGGCGGGGCTGGTCCGCCGACGAATTCGAGTTCGAAATGCTCTATGGCGTTCGTCCTGACTGGCAGTTGGCGCTGCGCGGATTGGGCTATAACGTCAGGGTCTATCTGCCATTCGGCGCGGACTGGTGGCCATACGCCATCCGCCGGGTGGGAGAAAGCCCTCGCAACGCGTGGCTGCTGGCCCGTTCGCTGACCTCGGACGGGCGCTACTTCGGATAGCCGCGAACGGCTGGCGCATTCATGGCGGTTTCTCAACATATCTGGCATTGCGGCGCGGACCTGCCCGGGGACGTGCTGATCTCGGACTTGCAGGCTTTCCGCTATGCGCCGCATTTTCATGACGCCTGGGCCATCGGCGCCATTGCGCAGGGGCGCTGCGAATTCACCGTGCGCGGCGTTCCCTATTCCGCCGGCGAGGGCGAGCTGGTGGTGATCGGCCCGGGCCAGGTCCATACCGGCGGCACGGCTGCCCAGGTGCTGGCGTATCGCATGGCGTACATCGATCCCGCCTGGTTCCAGGACCACGAACGCGTGCTCTACGCCAATGGCGCCTGCCCGGCCGGGCCGGTTGTCACTGATCCCGAACTTTGCGGCAGATGGCTGGATGCCCTGACGCCTGATGACGTCCCGTCCGAACAGCGCCGCGAGCGCATTTCGGCCGCGCTGTTCGGCCTGCTTGCGGCGCACGCCGCGCCGCGCGAGCCCGTGCCGTCAGCCAGCGATGAACCCGACGTATGCGCGTTGCTGCGCGAGCGCATGGCGGCCGATCCCGCGTGCGCGCCGGACCTGGAGGCGATGGCGCAGGCCCAGGACCGGCATCGCACCACGCTGGTCAAGCAATTTGCCCGTCGTTATGGCCTGCCGCCCCAGGCCTGGCTGCGCAATTGGCGCGTGGCGCGGGCTCGCGCGCTGCTGCGGGGCGGGTTGCCGCTGGCGGATGCGGCCCAGGCAGTGGGCTTCGCGGATCAGGCCCACCTGACCCGCGTGTTCAAACAGATCTACGGCAGCACGCCCGGCGTGCTGCTCAAGGCAGACGCCGCGGGCTCCCAGACGTTGTGACTGCGTGGCGTCTCGAGCCGGTAATCCGAGTATTTGCGTGTGAAGAACTCCGACCCCAACGCTCGCGCCGCCGCCAAGGGCTGCCGGGGGTCCCGCGCGACCTCGCCGCGCCGGTTGCCGGCCCCATGCACGTAGCCGACAAAGTCCGAATGGGTATAGCGCGCGTATTCCTGCATCTGGTGCACGATGCCGAGCGCCGCCCCGGGATAGGTTTCCTCCGAGGCGACCGCCAGCCCCAACCGCTTGCCGGCCATGCGCGCCTTGACGCGTTCCGGCTCGGGACCGGACCCCGCGTAATGGCTGAACGAGCGGTCGAAGAACGCCTTGGCCTGCGCCGACATGCCGTACCAGTAGACCGGCGTGCAAAGCAGCAGGCCGTCGGCGGGCAGGAAATGTTCCAGGAAAAGCTCGGCGTACCGGTCTGACGGCGCCGCGGCATGACGCAGATCCGGCAGGAAGCTGCTGATGTAGTCATCAATGAAAAGCAGGCTCGCGGAGATTCCCGCGGCGGCCGCGCCAAGCCGCGCGGCCTCGCCCAGGGCAGCGCTGTTGCCGTCGCGGCGCGGGCTGCCGACCAGGATGAGCAACTTGCGGCCTTGGTGATTTGAATTCATGCCTTTCTCCTGTTTGGATCAATTGTGGTTCGATTCAACAGCGGAAATTCTGCGCAAACCGCGCCATGGCGACAAATGACGAATCCTTGACTAAGATGAATCCAATTCATCCTGAAAGCTGATCCATGTTCGCCACGCTTCCCGTCACTGCGCTGCGCACGTTCGAGGCCGCCGCGCGGCTGCGCAGCTTCAAGCTGGCCGCAGCCGAACTCTCCGTAACGCCCACCGCCGTCTCGCATCAGGTCAAGGCCCTGGAACGCCATGTGGGATTCGCGTTGTTCGACCGCGTGCCGCGTGGCGTGCGTCTGACCGACAAGGGCGCTCGTCTTTTCGCCAGCGTGCATGGCGCCTTGCTGGACGTGGCCCAGACCCTGGACGCGCTGCGGCCCGCGCCGGCGTCTGGCGCCCTGACGGTGTCCACGACGCACTCGTTCGCCGCGCTCTGGCTGGTGCCAAGGCTGGGACGATTCCATCAGGCGCATCCGCAATACCAATTGCGTTTGGATGCTTCGCCAGACCCGGTGGACCTGCTGCAAGACGCCAGCGTGGACGTGGCGATCCGCTACAGCCGGCAGCGCTATCCGGCGCTGCACGCCGCCTGTGCGCTGCGCGAGTGGTTCGGCGTGTACGGCGCGCCAGCGCTGGTGGCGCGGGCGGGCAAGCGCGCGCCGGCGCTAGTGACGGTGCGCTGGCGCGATTCCGAACTGTACGAAGAGGGGTGGCAGGCGTGGTGCGAAGCCGCCGGCCTGCCCGCATGGCGCCGGCCCGTTGCCGAGCATGCGTATGTGGAAGAGCACTACGCCTTGCAGGCTGCCATCGCGGGGCAGGGACTGGTGCTGGCCAGTTGCGTCATGGTGTCCGACAGCGTGGCCGCCGGAACGCTGGTGCCGTATCGTCCCGAGATCCGTGTTGCCGGGTCGACATATACCGCGCTGTGCGCGCCGGGGCGCGAACGGCATCCGCCCGTCAGGGCTTTTCTGGCGTGGCTGCGCAAGGAATTCCGGATCTAGACCCCGCCATCGCGGGCTTTGGGTTCGCGCGGGGCAGCAGCGGCAGCGCGGCCAGCATGCATGCGCCCGCGACAAGCCATGCAGCGGGCCAGGAACTGGCCGCGACGATGTGCGGAATCGCCAGGGGCGTCAGGAACAATCCCAGGTAGACGCAGCTGTTGGCCATGCCCAGTGCGGTGCCGGCCCGCGCCGCGCCGGCCTGAGTGGCCAACTCGGTGTATGCCACGCCGTGCCAGGCCGATGCGCATACGCCCGCCGCGGTCAGCAGCGCCGCCGTGGCAAACACGGCGCCCGCCGTGTCCGGCGCCGCGCGTACCGTCCAGGCGGCCAGGGCCAGCGCCGCATACAGCACGAAGCTCAAGGCCGCGCAGGCCCGCAGGTACGCGCGGCGGTTGCCGCGGCGGTCCGTCCACCTTCCGCTGGCGATGCGAGCAACCATGGCGCCCAATTGCACGACCACCATCACGGCCGTCAGGACGCCAAGGCTCGCGTGGATGTAGTCGTTTAGAAAGACGGTGGCAAAGGTAAGTATCGCGAACTGCGGGCTGCACATGATGCCGATGGCAAGCGCCGCGCGCCAGACGCCCGGGTCTCGCAGCGGACTGGAAGCGGATGGGCATTGCGGGGCGACGCCGCGCGGTTGGCCGGGATCACGCAGCCAGCACGCGCCCAGCAAGGCGGCCGTGCCGCACATCAGCGCAAGCACGCCGTAGACGGCGCCGAAGCCGGCATGCGCCGCCAGCCAGGGCAGCGCCAGCGCGCCCAGGCCGCCGCCCAGCGGCACGGCCGTCTGGCGGATGCTCATGGCCAGACCTCGTTCTCCCTCGTCGAACCACGCCATGACGGCGCGGCCGCTCGCCCCGTTGACGCTGCCGCCCAGCACGCCGACCAGCATCAGGCCCGCGGCCAGGAGCCACAGGCTGGGCACGGCGCCGTCTGTCGGAACCGCCCAGCCGCTCATCCAGGCCAGCGCGGCCGTCGTCGCGGCCAGGCCCGTCAGCAGCACTGGGCGGTCGCCGAACCGGTCGGTCAACAGGCCCCACGGCAGTTCGAACAACGCCACGCCCAGGCCAAGCAGGCCCAGCGCCAAGCCAAGCTCGGCGTTGACCAGGCGGTAGCCGGCACGCATGAAGATGGCGGTGGTGGGCAGCCCCGCGGCGGCGGCGGAAAACGCCGCATTGGCGGCCACGCCCACGGACAGCACCTTCCAACGATGCGACGGCCTGGCGTGAGCGGGAGACGGGAAGGGCGATGAGAACGACACGATGGCACCTGTAAATCGGATTGACGGCGCCAGTCTGCGCCTCTACCATCGTTCTGAAAATCAGGAAGTTATGTACAAAAGGTTTTGAAAAACAGGACTATTTCCATGCGGCCCATCACGTTCGATCTTGAGGTGTTGCGCAGCTTCGTCGCCGGTGTGGACCTGGGCAGCTTCGGCCGCGCCGCCGATCGCCTGGGCCGGTCCACGTCCGCCGTCAGCGCGCAGTTGAAGAAACTGGAAGAGCAGGCCGGGGTGGCGTTGCTGCGCAAGGACGGGCGTGGCCTTGCGCTGACCGATGCCGGCGAGACCATGCTGGCCTATGCCCGGCGGCTTCTGGACCTGAACGATCAGGCATGGCGGGCCGTGCGCGGCGCGGAGTTGCAGGGCACGGTGCGGCTGGGCCTTCAGGAAGACTTCGGAGAAATGCTGCTGCCTCGCGTGCTCGGCCGCTTCGCGCGGGCGCACCCCAAGGTCAGGATCGAGGCGCGCGTGGCCCGCAACAATGACCTCTTGGAACGCATTTCCCTGGGACAGCTGGATCTGGCGCTTGCCTGGGACCATGACGCCCGCCTGCCGCAGGCGCAACGGCTGGCGGAATTGCCCATGTGCTGGATCGGGCCCGCGCAAGCCGGGCCGGCGCCCGATGCCGGGGGCGCGCTGCCGCTGGCGGCATTCGAGTCGCCATGCCTGTTTCGCGGCTGCGCCACCGACGCCCTGGATCGCGCCGGCATTCCCTGGTTGGCCACCTTCACCAGCCCCAGCCTGGCGGGACTGTGGGCGGCGGTGTCGGCCGGCCTGGGATTGGCGGTGCGCACCCCGTTGGGCCTGCCATCCGTCGTTCGCGCCCTGAAGCCGGGCGAATATGGCCTGCCGGAACTGCCGGCCATTGCCCTGTCGCTGTACCGCGCGCACGCGCAGCCCGACCCGGTCTGCGCCGCCCTGGACGAAATTCTCGTGCAGTGCGTCAATGACAGCGTCGCCGCATGGACGGCGACGCGTTTTGCTGCCTCGGAGGCCGTTGAGTCGTGAATCAATTCCATGAGATGACGGTCTTTCTGGCCGTGGCGGATGCGGGCAGCTTCGCCGCGGCGGCCAGGCGGCTGGAGATGTCCGCGCCCACGGTGACGCGCAGCGTCGCCGCGCTGGAACGCCGCCTGGGGGCCTTGCTGCTGGTGCGCACGACTCGCAGCCTGCGCCTGACCGAGGCGGGTCGGCGCTATGCCGACGATTGCCGGCGGATCCTGGAACAGGTCGAGCAGGCCGATGACGCGGCGGCCGGCGCCATGGGCGCGCCGCGCGGCGCGCTGTCCATCACGGCGCCCGCGCTCTTCGGCGAGCTGCACGTGATGCCGGTGGTGCTGGGGTACTTGCGCGAACACCGCCAGGTGTCCGTCCGCGCGCTGTTGGCGGATCGCGTGGTGAACCTGCTGGACGAGGACATCGACGTCGCGGTGCGGATCGGCGCGTTGCCCGATTCGTCGCTGACCGCGGTGCTGGCCGGGCACGTGCGCCGCGTGGTCTGCGCGTCTCCCGACTTTTTGCGCCAGCATGGCGTGCCGCAAGACCCGGACGCGCTTCATCGCTTCTGCACGATCACCGCCGCCATGGAGGGCAGGGGGCCGCAATGGCGCTTCCTGCAGGACGGCCAGCCTCGGCGGTTGAACGTGCAGTCGCAACTGACGGTCACGTCTTTCCAGGCGGCCGTGATGGCCGCCCGCGAAGGCTGGGGCCTGACGCAGGTGGTGTCCTATCAGGTAGCGCAGCACCTGGCCAGCGGCGCGCTGCAAGTGGTGCTGCGCGATTTCGAACTGCCGCCGCTGCCCGTGCACGTGGTGTATCCCGAAGGCCGGAAGAGCTCGGCCAAGGTGCGCAGCTTCGTGGAGTTCTGCGTGGAGGCCCTGCGCCGCGATCTGGCCACGCTGCCAGCCTGAACGGCTTTATTTCATCCCCGGCAAGAGTGTCTTGCCGACGCTGGCCGTTCCCGTTTCGCGCGCCGCGCTCCAAGATGGAACCCTGATTCCACTCGGGAGCATCCCATGCAAGCCACCCCCCTGAAGTTCTACCGTTACGCGCTTTCCGGCCATGCGCACCGCGTCGCGTTGATGCTGTCGCTGCTGGACGTGCCGCATCAGGTCATCGACGTGGACCTGCGCGCCCGTGAACAGAAGCACCCGGAATTCCTGGCGCTCAATGCGTTCGGCCAGGTGCCGGTCATCGACGACAACGGCGTCGTGATCGCCGATTCGACTGCCATCCTGGTCTATCTGGCAAAGCGTTATGGCGGCGAGGCCTGGCTGCCCGAGGATCCCGCCGGCGCGGCTTCTGTCCAGCGCTGGCTGTCGGCCGCGTCCGGGCCGCTGGCGTCCGGTCCCGCGGCCGCCCGGCTGGTGACCCTGTTCGGCGCGCCGTACGACGTCGAATCCACGCTGGCGCGCGCGCACGCCTTGCTTGCCGTGATGGAAGGCGAACTCGGCCGGCGGGACTATCTGGCCGGCAGCGCGCCCACCATCGCGGACGTGGCCTGCTATGCCTATGTGGCCCACGCGCCAGAGGGCAACGTGTCGCTGGCGGACTATCCGCAGGTCCGCGCATGGCTGGCCCGCATCGAAAACCTTCCGCGCTTCGTTCCCATGGCGTCGTCGGCCGTCGGACTTCTGGCTGCCTGACGACTAGCGCCGCCCCGCAAGGAGACCATCATGAACTCTTCCGAAAACACTGCGCCATCACCCTGGCACGCCGGGGAGCTTCAGTTGCAGGAACACGCCGGCGTCGCGGCGCGCATGGACCTGGTTGGCCGCAAGGTCATCCGCGACTACATGCCCGAGCAGCATCGCGAATTCTTTGCGCAGCTTCCCTTCCTGGTGGCGGGGGCGGTGGATGCGCAAGGCGATCCGTGGGCCGGCATTCTGGAAGGGAACCCGGGCTTTGCCGTGTCGCCCGATCCGCACACCTTGCGCATCGCCGCCATGCCGGACGCGGACGATCCGCTGCGCGCCGGGCTCGGACTGGGCAGGGATGTGGGGCTGCTCGGGATCGAACTGCACACGCGTCGGCGCAATCGCATGAACGGCCGTATTTCGGGCTGGGACGGCAAGCGGTTCGAGGTAACGGTGGCGCAGTCCTATGGCAACTGCCCGCAATACATCCAGTCGCGGGATTTTTACTTCTCGCGCTCGCCGTCATTGCGATTTGCAGGCGCGTTGCCCGAGCAGGCCGGCCTGGACGCGGCGGCGCGCGCCATGATCTCGGCGTCCGACACGTTCTTTGTCGCCAGCTACGCCGACCTGGAAGAGGGCGCTGGCGGCCGCGGGGTGGATGTCTCGCATCGCGGCGGCAAGCCAGGCTTCGTGCGGGTCGACGGCGATGTGCTGACCATCCCGGACTTCTCAGGCAACCGTTTCTTCAACACCCTGGGCAACCTGGCGGCCAATCCGGTGGCGGGGCTGCTCTTCATTGACTTCGAACGCGGCGATGTCCTGCAACTGAGCGGTCGGGCCGAAGTGATCCTGGACGACCCCGCCATCGCGTCATTCGATGGGGCTGAACGCCTGTGGCGCGTGCACGTGCGCCGCGCGGTCAGGCGGCCCGGCGCGCTGGCCCTGCGGTGGCGCTTCGATTCGTACTCGCCGACCGCGCTTGCCACGGGCCAGTGGCCGGCGGCCGCCTAGCCGTCAGGGTCGCGCCGTTCCGTAGGAATCGCCAGGAAGGCCGGGCGCAGGCTGCTCCACCTTGCGCACGACCGTATCGTCGGGCCCTAGCGCGCGCCCGTCCTGCGCCAGTATTTGCATCCGGCGTACCGGTTGGCCGCGCTTGCGGTCGATCAACGCCGAATGCGCTTCGTCCGGGCCGTAGTAATGGTCCTCGCCCCATTGGCGCAGGCCCACGATCACCGGGAACAGCGCTTCGCCTTTTTTCGTCAGCACGTACTCCTGGTAGGCGCTGCCGTCCGATGCGGGCGCCACGGCCAGGATGCCGTGCGAGACAAGCGTCCGCAGGCGGTCGCTGAGGATGTTCTTCGCCATGCCCAGGTTTTTCTGGAATTCCCCGAACCGGCGCAGACCATCGAAGGCGTCGCGCACGATCAGGAGCGACCACCAATCGCCGATGGCATCGAGCGAGCGCGCCACGGGGCAGGCGGCGCCTTCAAAACTGGTGCGTTTGACCATGTCGGATCTCTTCCGGTTGTCGAGCTGGGCGAAATTCGGTTGCATTATAAAACCTGCTAACCTAGCATTCCAGTTTCATCATAAAACCACATCGATTATGAAAACTGCCATACACCCTGAATCCTCCGAGCCGGCTCCAGAAGTCCCGATGCCCGCCGCGCTGGTTCTGTTGCTGGCTGCCGCCTGCGCGCTCAGCGTCGCCAATGTGTATTACGCGCAGCCCCTGCTGGACGCCATCGGGCGGGAATTCGGCTTGGACGATGCGGCGGTCGGCATCGTCGTCACCGTCACGCAATTGGGCTGTGCGATTGCGCTGCTGTTCGTTGTGCCGCTGGGCGACCTGCTGGACCGCCGCCGTTTGATGCTGGCCCAGCTTGGCCTGTTGGTACTGGCCCTGGCCGCCGTGGCTTGGTCGGCGAACACGCCCTGGCTGCTGGCGGGCATGTTGGCGCTAGGCCTGCTGGGCACCGCCATGACGCAGGGCCTGCTTGCGTTGTCCGCCGCGCTGGCCGCGCCGTCGGAGCGCGGGCGCGTCGTCGGCGCAGCGCAGGGCGGGGTGGTCATCGGGCTGCTGCTGGCGCGCACGCTGGCAGGCGGCCTGGCCGACCTGTGGGGCTGGCGCGCGGTGTACGTGGTGTCGGCCGGCCTGTCCGCGCTGCTGGCGCTGGTGCTGGCCCGCTGGCTGCCGCGCCGGCGCCTGCCGCAGGCCGGCCTGCGATATGGGGCGTTGCTGCGTTCGGTCTTCACGCTGCTTGCAGAAGAGCGCGTCCTGCGCGTGCGCGGCGTGATCGCACTGCTGATGTTCGCCGCGTTCAGCGCATTCTGGACCGCGCTGGTGCTGCCCTTGAGCGCGCCGCCGCATTCGCTGTCGCACACGGCGGTGGGTGCATTCGGCCTGGTGGGCGTGGTGGGCGTGCTGATGGCGGCGCGCGCCGGGCGGCTGGCGGACGCGGGGCACGGGCAGCGCACGACTGCGGCAGGGCTGGCGTTGCTGTGCCTGGCATGGGTGCCCATCGCCTTTCTGGACCAGAGCCTGTGGCTGCTCGCCTTCGGCGTGCTGGCGCTGGACCTGGCGCTGCAGGCGTTGCACGTCACCAACCAGGCGATGATCTTCAGCATCAGCGCGCAGGCGCACAGCCGGCTGGTCGCGGGGTACATGATGTTCTACGCGGTGGGCAGCGGCCTGGGATCGATCGCGGCCACGGCCGTGTATGCCCGGACCGGGTGGCTGGGCGTGTGCGCGCTGGGCGCGGGGATCAGTGTGGCGGCGTTGTTGTTCTGGGCGGTGACGTTGCCGCGTGGGGCTGGCGCCGCCAGCCCTGTGGCAGGCCGGGCGCGAATCTAGAAATGCGCCCGTGCCTTCCGTTCAAGCGTGGATCCACGCCGAGGCGTCCACGACGGTGGTGTATCGCTGAGCGCCGGCCCGCAGGCGCGGGCCGGGCTTGAGCCTTACGGCTGCACCTCGTACTCGCCCGTACCCAGCACGACCGCAGCCAGCCCCGGGGCCTGCGTCAGCTTGTGCAGTGCGTAGCACTGCGCCGTGGCGATCTTGGCATCGTGGAAGGCCGGGTCCTGGTTGCGAAGATCCAGGCTGGCCAGCAGCGCGCGGGCCATCTGCCAACCTGCGAAGGTGGTGCCGGCCAGCATCAGGTAGGGCACGGCGGCGCCGAACACGGCATTGGGATTGCCGGCGGCGTTGGCCAGGATGAATTCCACCGCGCTGGCCAGTGCCTCGCGGGCCTCGCGCAACGGCTTGAGCATCCGCTTGGCAGCGGGCTCTGCGCGGGCTTCCAGTTCGCCTTCCGTCTGGCGCACCGCGTCCAGCAGGGCCCGCGCCACGGCGCCGCCGTCGCGCAGGGTCTTGCGCCCGACCAGATCATTGGCCTGGATGGCCGTGGTGCCTTCATAGATGGCCAGGATGCGGGCGTCGCGGTAGTACTGCGCGGCGCCGGTCTCTTCGATGAAGCCCATGCCGCCATGGACCTGCACGCCCAGGCTGGCGACGTCGATGGACATTTCGGTGCACCAGCCCTTGACGATGGGCACCAGGAATTCCTGGATGGCCAGTTGGCGCTTGCGCTCGTTGGCATCGGAGCTGGCGTGCGCCAGGTCGGCGTGGCCGGCGGTGACGTAGGCCAGCGCGCGACCGGCTTCGGTCAGGGCGCGCATGGTGCCCAGCATGCGGCGCACGTCGGGGTGCTGGATGATGGGCACGGCGTCGCGCGAGGATCCGTCCACCGGGCGGCTCTGCACGCGCTCGGCAGCGTAGGCCAGCGCGTGCTGGTAGGCGCGGTCGGCGATGGCGATGCCCTGCACGCCCACGGCGTACCGGGCCGCGTTCATCATGATGAACATCGCGTCCAGCCCGCGGTTTTCCTGGCCGACCAGATAGCCCAGCGCGCCGCCCGCGTCGCCGAACTGCAGCGTTGCCGTCGGGCTGGCCTTGATGCCCAGCTTGTGCTCGATGGACACGCAGGCGACGTCGTTGCGTTCGCCCAGCGAGCCGTCTTCATTGACCAGGAATTTGGGCACCAGGAAGAGCGAAATGCCTTTCACGCCTTCGGGCGCGTCAGGCAGCCGCGCGAGGACAAGATGCAGGATGTTTTCCGCCAGGTCGTGCTCGCCGTAAGTGATGAAGATCTTGGTGCCGGACAGGCGGTAGGTGCCGTCGCCCACGGGTTGGGCGCGGGTGCGGATCATGGCCAGGTCCGAGCCTGCCTGCGGCTCGGTCAGGTTCATGGTGCCGGTCCACTTGCCGGAGATCATGGGGCCGATGAAACGTTCGCGCAGTTCGGGCGAACCGGCGGTCATGAGGGCTTCGATGGCGCCGTTGGTCAGCAGCGGGCAAAGGGCGAACGACAGGTTGGCGGCGTTCAGCATTTCAGAGCACGGCGAGCCGATCAGGCCCGGCAGCCCCTGGCCGCCGTATTCCACCGGATGCGTCATGCCTTGCCAGCCGGCTTCGGCATATTGGCGAAAGGCCTGCTTGAAGCCGGGCGCGGTGGTGACGGCGCCGTCGCGCCAGGTGCTGGGCTCGCGGTCGGCCGGGTGGTTCAGCGGGGCCAGCACTTCGGCGGCGAAATGGGCGGACTCTTCCAGCACGGCCTGGGCCGTGTCCGGCGTGGCCTCTTCGAAGCCGGGCAGGGCGGCTACCTGGGGCAGGCCGGCCAGGTGGTTCAGCACGAACAGCATGTCTTTAACGGGGGCTTGGTACGTCATGGCGTATGGGCTCCTGGATGTGTCGGATAAACGGGTCAGGCCGGCTTGCCGGGGTTGGCCACGTCGATGGCGGACGTGGCGCCGACGGCGGCGCGCAGCTCGAATTTCTGGATCTTGCCGGTGGAAGTTTTAGGCAGTTCGCCAAAGCGTACCGCGCGCGGCACCTTGAAGCCCGGCAGCAGCAGTTTGCAGTGGGCGATGATTTCTTCCTCGGTGGCGGTGCAGCCGGGCTTGAGTTCGACGAAGGCGCAGGGCGTTTCGCCCCATTTCGGATCGGGCATCGCCACCACGGCCACGGCCGCCACGGCGGGATGCCGGTAGAGCGCGTCCTCGACCTCGATGCTGGAGATGTTTTCGCCGCCCGAGATGATGATGTCCTTGCTGCGGTCCTTGATGCGGACGTAGCCGTCCGGCGTCATGACGCCCAGGTCGCCGGTATGGAACCAGCCGCCGGCAAAAGCGGCTTCGGTGGCGCGTTCGTTCTTCAGGTAGCCCTTCATGCAGATGTTGCCGCGGAACATGACCTCGCCGATGGTCTCTTCGTCGGGCGGTACCTCCTGCAGGGTTTCCGGGTCGCGCACGGAGACGCCCGCCTGCAGGTGGTAACGCACGCCCTGGCGCGCGGTGAGCAGCGCGCGGCGTTCGTCGTCCAGCGCGTCCCAGGCATCCTGGTGGGCGCACACGGCTGCCGGACCGTAGACCTCGGTCAGGCCATACACGTGGGTCAGTTCAAAGCCGATCTCACGCATTTTGTCGATGACCGCCGGCGCGGGCGCGGCGCCCGCCACCATGGTGCGCACCGTATGCGTGATCCCGGCGCGCATGTCGGCGGGCGCGTTCGCCAGTGCGCTCTGCACGATGGGCGCACCGCAATAGTGGGTGACGCCCTCGTCGCGGATCAGGTCGAACACCGTCTTGGGATCGAACTTGCGCAGGCAAACGTTCACGCCGGCGCGCGCGGCCACAGTCCAGGCAAAGCACCAGCCGTTGCAGTGGAAGAGCGGCAGCGTCCACAGGTAAACGGGATGCTTGGGCATGTCCCATTCCAGGATGTTGCTGACCGCGTTCAGGTAGGCGCCGCGATAGTGATAGACGACGCCCTTCGGGTCTCCGGTGGTGCCCGACGTGTAGTTCAGCGCGATGGCATCCCATTCGTCGGCGGGCGGCTTCCAGTCGTAGGTGGCCGGCGCGGCGGCCAGGAAAGCTTCGTAGTCGGTGGCGCCGGGCAAGGTTGCCGGAGCACTCTCCAGGTCATGGACCGAGATGACTTTCAGGTGCGGAAATTCCGCGCGGGCGCGCTGGGCCAGGTCGGCGTATTCGGTGTCGATGATCAGCGCGCGGGCTTCGCCGTGCCCCAGCATGAACAGCACGCTGGGCGTGTCCAGGCGGGTGTTCAGCGTGTTGAGCACGGCGCCCAGCATCGGCACGCCGAAATGGGCCTCGACCATGGCCGGAATGTTGGGCAGCATCACCGCGACGGTGTCGCCGCGGCGGATGCCGGCCTGCTCCAGCGCGCCGGCCAGCCGCTGGGCCCGTTCGTAGGTCTGTGCCCAGGTGCGGCGCGTCTTGCCGTGGACGATGGCCAGCCGGTGTCCATACACCTGAGCGGCCCGGGCGATGAAATCCACGGGGGTCAAGGCTTCGTAATTGGCCTCGCGGCGCGCAAGGCCGTGGTCGAACATGCCGGTCATGCTTAGTCTCCATTGGGGCGGGCGCGCCCCTTATTCATGTGCGAGGATCCTTGATCCCCGTCGCTTGCCCTAGCTTATGGCCGGCCGGAAAATGGTGTCTGTCGCTTGCATGACAGACCTCCGGCTGGCTGCGCATCCCCGAGTTTTACACGGTTCTTCCCATGTCCGACGTTTCAAACACAGTTTCCTCCGACGAACTGTCAGCGCTGTTTCGCGCCTGTCCGTGGTTCGGCGCGCTGGACGCCAGCCACCAGGATCTGGTGCTGGCCACTTCGCGCGCCGAACACGTGGCCAACGGGGCATGGATCGCGCGCCGCAATGCGCCGTCGGATTACTGGCTGGGCGTAAGCCGGGGCCTGCTGAAGCTGGCGATCTACAACGAGTCCGGGCGCAGCTGCACGTTTTCCGGGGTGCCGCCGGGCGGCTGGTTCGGCGAGGGCAGCGTCATCAAGCGCGAACTGCGCAAATACGATGTGGTGGCGATCCAGCCGTCGCTGGTGATGTTCGTGCCGGCCGCGACATTCCATGCGCTGCTGGCGGCCAGTTTGCCTTTTTCGCATTTCGTCATCGGCCAGTTGAATGACCGCATGGGCGAGTTCATCGCGTCGATCCAGAACCACCGTTTGCTGGATGCCGACGCGCGGGTGGCGCAATCGCTGGCGCAACTGTTCAACCCGCAGCTCTATCCCTCCACCGACCTGACCTTGGCGATCTCCCAGGAAGAACTCGGCTATCTGACGGGCCTGTCGCGCCAGCGCGTCAACCAGGCCTTGCAGACGCTGGCCGACAAGGAAATCCTGGCGTTGGCGTACAACCAGATCAAGGTGCTGGACCTCTATCGCCTGCGGCAATACGGGCTGGATCAGATCTGACGGCCGTCAGGCCCGCCCGGCCAGGGCGCGGTCCAGCGCCGCACGCGCCAGGATGCGGGTGGAGTCCAGCGTGGGCAGCGCGCAGTTGGCGTCGTTCAGCACCAGCGGCAGTTCGGTGCAACCCAGCACCGCGGCGTCGCAGCCGGCATCGCGCAGGCGCTCGACGATGCCTTGCAGCCGCGCCACCGAGGCGGGGTCGAATACCCCGTACACCAGTTCGTCCATGATGATGCGGCCGAGCAAAATCCGGTCGTCGGCCGAGGGCCGCGCAAATTCCAGCCCGCGTTCGGCCAACCCCGCCGGATAGACATCGCTGTCCACCAGCCAGTGGGTGCCCAGGATGCCGATGCGGCGGTGGCCGCGCGCGGCCGCGATGGCGGCGACTTCCCGGGCGATGTGCAGCCACGGCAGGGGGGAATCCGGCAGGACGCGGTCCAGCGCCTGATGGATGGTGTTGTCGGGGCAGATCAGGAAGTCCGCGCCGGCGCGGGCCAGCTTGCCCGCGGACGACAGCATCAGCGCAGCCACGCCGTCCAGGTCGCGCCGGTCCAGGCAGGCCACGTAATCGGCTAGCGAGTGCGTATGTAGGGATATCTGGGGGTGCGCATGCGGCCCCATGCGCTGCGCGCCTTCGGCGCACAAGGTGCGGTAGCAGAGGGCGGCGCCTTCGGCGGAGCAGGCGACGATTCCTATGTGCAGCGGCTCGGCGTTCATCCGGAAATCCTTGTTCAAAACCGCCGGCGACGGGCGATGGGAGGAAAGGGCAGACGCGCAGCGATTGTAAGCGGCGGGCAGCGGAAGCCCCGTCGCTGTGTTCGGGTGAAATTAACCCACTAGGGGTTGTTTATACCCGCCACCGGGACAGTGAAAAAAACCATCCAGATTGCAACACGCTGATTTGGCGAGGTTTTTTTCTGGCATGTTTTTCGCATGAGGAAACGCACCCAACCAACCGCAACACAGGAGGGCGTTCCCATCATGGGTCCGTATCGGAAATTATGGTTCACGTTGATCGCCGTGGTGGCGATCACCTTTGCACTGCTGGGCTTTTACGGTGCCGAGGTCTACCGACAGGCGCCGCCCATTCCCGGGCACGTCGTAACGACGGAAGGCCGCGCGCTGTTCGGCCGCGACGATATCCTGGATGGGCAGACCGCCTGGCAGTCCGTCGGCGGCATGCAGCTCGGCTCGATCTGGGGGCACGGCGCATACCAGGCGCCTGACTGGACGGCCGATTGGCTGCACCGCGAACTGGTCGCCTGGCTGGACCTGGCCGCGCGCGACGAGCACGGCCAGGCCTATGCGCAATTGCCGGCGCCCGCTCAGGCGGCCCTGCGCGAAGCGCTCAAGGCCGAGTACCGCGCCAACCGCAGCGACGCCGCGACCGACACGTTGACGATCACGCCGCGCCGCGCGAAGGCCATTGAGCAGACGGCCGCCTACTACGACCAGTTGTTCTCCGATGCGCCGGCGCTGCACGGCAGCCGCGAGAACTTCGCCATGAAGGAAAACACGCTGCCCGACGCCGCGCGCCGCACGCAGCTGACGCGCTTCTTCTTCTGGACGGCCTGGGCCGCGGCGACCGAACGCGAAGGCGTGGTGGTCACGTACACCAACAACTGGCCGCACGAACCGCTGATCGGCAACCATCCCAGCGCGGAAAACGTCATGTGGTCCATCATCAGCGTGGTGGTGCTGCTGGCGGGCATCGGCTTCCTGGTCTGGGCCTGGGCATTCATGCGCGGCCAGGAAGAGGAAGAGCCGCAAGCCCCCGCGCGCGATCCGCTCACGACCTTCGCCCTGACGCCTTCTCAGCGCGCCCTGGGCAAGTACCTGTTCCTGGTCGTGGCGCTGTTCGGCTTCCAGGTGCTGCTGGGCGGTTTTACCGCGCACTACACCGTTGAAGGTCAGAAGTTCTATGGCATCGACGTCTCGCAGTGGTTCCCTTATTCGCTGGTGCGCACCTGGCACATCCAGAGCGCCCTGTTCTGGATCGCAACCGGCTTCCTGGCCGCGGGCCTGTTCCTGGCCCCGCTGATCAACGGCGGACGCGATCCCAAGTTCCAGAAGATCGGCGTCGACATCCTGTTCTGGGCGCTGGTGCTGGTGGTGGTCGGCTCGTTTGCGGGCAACTACCTGGCCATTGCGCAGATCATGCCGCCCGAACTGAACTTCTGGCTTGGCCACCAAGGCTATGAATACGTGGACCTCGGCCGCCTGTGGCAGATCGGCAAGTTCGCCGGCATCTGCTTCTGGCTCGTGCTGATGCTGCGTGGCATCGTGCCCGCGCTGCGCACGCCGGGCGGCGACAAGAACCTGCTGGCGCTCCTGACGGCCTCCGTCGGCGCAATCGGCCTGTTCTACGGCGCCGGCTTCTTCTACGGCGAACGCACGCACCTGACCGTGATGGAGTACTGGCGCTGGTGGATCGTCCACCTGTGGGTCGAAGGCTTCTTCGAAGTGTTCGCCACCACCGCGCTGGCCTTCATCTTCTCGACTTTGGGCCTCGTGTCGCGCCGCATGGCCACCACCGCCAGCCTGGCCTCGGCCTCGCTGTTCATGCTGGGCGGCATTCCCGGCACGTTCCACCACCTGTACTTTGCCGGCACCACCACGCCCGTGATGGCCGTTGGCGCAAGCTTCTCGGCGCTGGAAGTCGTGCCGCTGATCGTGCTGGGCTACGAAGCCTGGGAAAACTGGCGCCTGAAGACCCGCGCCGCCTGGATGGACAACCTGAAGTGGCCGCTGATGTGCTTCGTGGCGGTGGCGTTCTGGAACATGCTGGGCGCGGGCGTCTTCGGCTTCATGATCAACCCGCCCATCTCGCTGTACTACATCCAGGGCCTGAACACCACGCCGGTGCATGCGCACGCTGCGCTGTTCGGGGTGTACGGATTCCTGGCGCTGGGCTTCACGCTGCTGGTCCTGCGCTACATCCGTCCGCAGTACGCGCTCAGCCCCGGCCTGATGAAGCTGGCGTTCTGGGGCATGAACATGGGCCTGGTCCTGATGATCTTCACCAGCCTGCTGCCCGTGGGCCTGATCCAGTTCCACGCCAGCGTCAGCGAAGGCATGTGGTACGCCCGCAGCGAAGCCTTCATGCAGCAAGACCTGCTCAAGACCCTGCGTTGGGGCCGCACGTTTGGCGACGTGGTGTTCCTCCTGGGTGCGCTGGCCATGGTCATGCAGGTGATCCTGGGCTTGCTCAGCGCCAAGCCGGCGCTGGTCGAACCGCGCCTGCAACCGAAGGCTGCGCGCGGCTAAGTCCCCGGCGTCCGCAACTTTGCGCCAGCGCAACGTTGCGGATTGCCCCGGGCGGTCCAATGGAAGCAGAGCCCGCGCCCATCCGGCGCGGGCGCTACGGAGAAACTCCGCATGCGCTTCCTGCCTTTCATCGCCGCCATCTCATTGTTGTTGACCTCTTGCGGGCCCGCAGACCGGGCCCGTTTTGCATCCCCGGACCTCACCCGCCTGCCGCCAGGCGAAATCAGCCATCAACCCCCGGGCGAAGCCGTGCGCAACGGCTATCCCGTCACGCCGGCGCCACGGCTCGTGCGCCTGCCCCGTGGCGTGGCGATCATGACCCGGCAGGTAAGTCAGGCGGAGTACGCAGCCTGCGTCGCCGCCGGCGCCTGCAAGCCGCTGGACGCGGCGCATCGCAAGGACAATTCGCCGGACCTGCCGGCCACCGGCATCAGCTGGTCGGACGCCTCGGCCTATGCGGCATGGCTGTCGGGCTCGACGGGCCAACGCTACCGCCTGCCGCACTATTCAGAATGGGTCTATGCCGCGGGCGAGGCCTACCAGGACGAAATCCAGACCGACGCGCTTGTTGGCGACGACCAATCCGCCGATGACCGCGCGCAGCGTTGGCTGGCGGAATACGACCAGCAAAGCCGGCGGGGCGGCCAGAACGCAGACACGACGGTGCGCCCGTTCGGTGCGCACGGCGTCAATGCGGCCGGCTTGAAGGACATGGCGGGCAGCGTCTGGGACTGGACGTCCGACTGCCATTCGCGGCGGGTGCTGGATGTCGTGGGGGCGGACGCCGACGACGCGCAACTGAGCCGCAACTGCGGCATCCGCGTCGCGGCGGGCAGGCATATCGCCTATCTGCCGGACTTCATCCGCGATCCCAAGAGTGGCGCGTGTTCGGTGGGTGTGCCCCCGGCGAATCTGGGGCTGCGCCTGGTGCTGGAAGAGGGCTAGCGCCGCAGGCCTTGCGCCAATATGCACCCTGCGCCGGCGGTACCTGTCAGGCGCTAGTGCGCGGCCAATTCGACGGAAGGCGGATCGACCGCGGGCGAGCCATCGCGACAGGAGAGACAGGACGCGCAGTCCATCGCGGGCTGGGCGTTTTCCGACAGGCGGGCCAGCGCCGCGGGTGATCGGAGCACGATGCGCTTGCGGCCACTGGTAACGATGCCGCGCTGCTTCCAGTCGCTGAGCAGCCGGCTCACGGTATGCAGCGTGGTGCCCGTCATTTCGGCGACGTCCTGGCGCGTGATGGGAAAGCTGATGCCGATGCCGTCCTGCATGGGTTCGCCGGATTGCTGGATCAGCCGCAGGATGGCGCGCGCCACGCGTTGTTCGACTTCGTCGTTGGACAGTTCCTGGATGCGCAGATGCGCGTCCTGCAAGCGCTGCCCCATGGTCTGTAGCGCGATCGCGCTTAGCTGTGGATGACTGGCCGTAAAGTTTTCCCAGGCCGATGCCGGCCAGGCCAGGCAGACGCTTTCCTGCACGGCCAGTACGGTGGCGGGATAAGTTGACTGCCGCATCGCGCAGGCCAGCCCGAACATATCGCCCGGATTGACATATCGCACTACGACCTGTTCTCCATCGGAGGTAAGCTGTGCAACCTTCAGGCAGCCATGCAGCAACACGAAGAAGTGAGCGCCGGCCGCACCCTGCCGATAGGCGACTTCGCCAACTTCAAGACGGCAGGGAACGGCTTCCTGGAGTGCGGCGTCCAATTGCGCATCGGACAAGGGCCTGAACAGATCCAGGTTTCGCAGCAGGGCATGGCATAAAGGCGATGGCATGGCGGTCCGCGTAGGGCCGTGGAGAAATTTTCCACGGCTCGATGGTGACACCGGTGGTGCACCCTGGCAATGCACGGGAGGCCGCAGGGTTATCCCGAATTTGCGCTACAACAAAGAACGCGAACTCCCGCGGTTCTTCAATGGAGTTGCCGACAGACTCGGCTTTGAAGAAACCGAAAGAGGAGTTGCACATGAACGCGTTGCGTCCCACCCTGCTTGCCGCTGCCCTGGTTCTAACGATGACCGGGGGTCTGGCTTTCGCCCAGGATGCCGACAAGCTGCCGCGCGCCAAAGTCACGCTGGTCGCCCCGCCGATGGTCCACCCGCATGAGCAGGTGGCCAAGTCCGGCCCGAAGGTTGTCGAGTTCACCATGACTATCGAGGAAAAGAAGATGGTCATCGATGGCAAGGGCACCACGCTGCAGGCAATGACGTTCAACGGCTCCATGCCCGGCCCGACGATGGTCGTGCACGAAGGTGACTACGTCGAATTGACGCTGGTCAACCCGAAGACCAACGCGATGCCGCACAACGTGGACTTCCACGCTGCAACGGGCGCGCTGGGCGGCGCCAAGCTCACCAACGTGAATCCGGGCGAACAAGCCACGCTGCGCTTCAAGGCGGATCGCAGCGGCACCTTCGTCTATCACTGCGCGCCCGAAGGCATGGTGCCGTGGCACGTGGTGTCGGGCATGAGCGGCACCATCATGGTGTTGCCGCGCGAGGGCCTGAAGGATCCTCAGGGCAAGCCGCTGCACTACGATCGCGCCTACACCATCGGCGAATTCGACCTGTACATTCCCAAGGACGCCAACGGCAAATACAAGGACTACGCCACGCTGGCCGAAAGCTACGGCGATACCGTGGAAGTCATGCGCAAGCTGACGCCCTCGCACATCGTCTTCAACGGCAAGGTGGGCTCACTGACCGGCGACAACGCGCTGACCGCCAAGGTTGGCGAAACCGTGCTGCTGATCCACTCGCAGGCCAACCGCGACACGCGTCCGCACCTGATCGGCGGGCACGGCGACTGGGTCTGGGAAACGGGCAAGTTTGCCAATCCGCCTGAAAAGAACTTGGAAACCTGGTTCATTCGCGGCGGCTCGGCCGGAGCGGCGCTCTACACGTTCAAGCAGCCGGGCGTCTACGCCTACCTGAACCACAACCTGATCGAAGCCTTTGAATTGGGCGCGGCCGGGCACATCAAGGTCGAAGGCAAGTGGAACGACGATCTGATGAAGCAGATCAAGGCGCCGGGTCCCATCCCTCAATGATGGTCTGACGGCGGGGCGCGCGCTGGTGCGCGCTTTGCAGCCGAGCATCTCAGCCGAGCATCTCAGCCGCGCATCTCAGCCGAGCATCACAGCCGAACATCTCGGCCGCGCTATCGCCGCGCCTCGCCGCCTTCGTCCCGAACCCTTAGCCCGGAATCCTTGTCATGACCCACATTGCTCGAATTGCCTTTGCCCTTGCGCTGGCGGGCCTGCCCGCGCAGCACGCCGCTGCCGATACCCTGGCGGCCATGAACCCCGCAGGAGAAAAACTCTACAAGTCGGCCTGTGTCGTATGCCATGCCAGCGGCGTGGCCAATGCGCCCAAGCTGGGCGACAAACAGGCCTGGACGCCGTTTCTGGCACAAGGCGCGGATGCGCTGATGGTCACCGTGCTGAAAGGCAAGGGCGCCATGCCGCCGCGCGGCGGTTCGGCCGCGGACGACGCCACGCTGCGAGCAGCGGTGGAATACATGATGGCCGCCGCCCGCTAGCGCAAGGCGGGACTCACACGCGGCGCGCCAACAGCGCCCAGACTCCGGCGGCCGACAGCAGCGCGCCGCCGCCCAGATTGAAGCCGCGCTGCGCGCGCGGCGAAGACAGCATGCGCCGGGCCGAACCCGCAAAAGCCGCATACATGGCGGCGTTGATGCCGGCGCATGCGACGAACGTGGCCGACAGCATCCACAGCTGGCGCGTCACGTCGCCGGCGGGGTCGATGAACTGCGGCAGGAAAGCCACGAAGAAAATCATGCCCTTGGGGTTCAGGGCCGTGACCAGGTACGTGTTGGCAAACAGCTTCCAGCGCGAACCCACGGCCGTCGCGGCGGGCAGGGTGGCGGGGGACACCCCGGCCCGCAGCAGCCGGAAGCCCAGATACAGCAGGTACAGGCCGCCGACGGTCTTGACCACCATGAACCAGAACGCCGACGCCGCAAGCAGTGCGCCCAGGCCCAGCAGCGACAGCACCAAGGCGGTGGAATCGCCCAGCGCCACGGCCAGCACCAGCGGCAGGCGTGCGCGCTTGCCATGGGCGATTGAATAACTGATCACCGTCAGGATGGTGGGGCCGGGCAGCATGACAAGCACCGCCGAGGCGCCCAGGAACGCCAGCCAGGTTTCGAAAGACATGGGTCGAGCTCCCGATAAGAAGTCCGGCTTGCACGCCGGCTGCGGCCAATGTATCCCAAGCCATGCCGCCTGAAAACCCGCGCGGCCCGGCCGCCGCGCGTGTGTGGCAAGCCCGGTGGTGTTAAATACAGCTTTCCCGGACAGTGAACGCCGGCCCCCAGGCCGCGCGAAGGAAACGACATGGCATTTGATTTTGATCTGTTTGTGATCGGCGCGGGCTCTGGCGGCGTGCGCGCGGCCCGCTTCGCGGCCAGCTTCGGCGCGCGCGTGGCGGTGGCGGAAAGCCGCTACCTGGGAGGCACGTGCGTGAACGTGGGCTGCGTGCCCAAGAAGCTGCTGGTGTATGGCGCGCACTACAGCGAAGACTTCGAGCAGGCGCATGGCTTCGGGTGGGCTGCCGGCAAGCCGACGTTCGACTGGGCCACGCTGATCGCCAACAAGAATCGCGAGATCGATCGCCTGAACGGCATTTACCGCAATCTGCTGGTCAACAGCGGCGTGACGCTGCTGGAAGGCCATGCCCGTATCGTGGATCCGCAGCGCGTAGAGATCAACGGCAAGACCTACAGCGCCGCCCACATCCTGGTGGCGACGGGCGGCTGGCCCCAGGTGCCCGAGATCCCGGGCAAGGAACACGCCATCACGTCGAACGAGGCCTTCTTCCTGAAGGAACTGCCGCGCCGCGTGCTGGTGGTGGGCGGCGGCTACATCGCGGTTGAATTTGCCTCGATTTTCAATGGCATGGGCGCGCAGACCATCCAGTCCTACCGCGGTCCGCTGTTCCTGCGCGGCTTTGACCAGGGCGTGCGCGAGCACCTGCGCGACGAACTCGTCAAGAAGGGCATCGACCTGCGTTTCAACACCGAGGTCGTGCGCATCGACAAGCAGGCAGACGGCTCGCTGGCCGCCACGCTGAAGGATGGCTCCGTGATCGAGACCGATTGCGTGTTCTACGCCACCGGGCGCCGTCCGATGCTGGACAACCTGGGGCTGGAGAACACCGCCGTCAAGCTCAGGGCCGACGGCTTCATCGACGTGAACGACGAGTACCAGACGGCGGAGCCGTCGATCCTGGCCATCGGTGACGTGATCGGTCGCGTGCCATTGACGCCCGTGGCGTTGGCCGAAGGCATGGCGGTGGCGCGTCGGCTGTTCCGTCCGGCGGAATACCGCAAGGTGGATTACAAGCTGATTCCGACCGCGGTGTTCAGCCTGCCGAACATTGGCACGGTCGGCATGACGACCGACGAGGCGCGCGACGCCGGATACGAGCTCCGGTTGTTCGAAAGCCGTTTCCGCCCCATGAAGCTGACGCTGACCGAATCGCAGGAGAGGACGCTGATGAAGGTGATCGTCGACGCGCAGACCGATCGCGTGCTGGGCGTGCACATGGTCGGTCCGGACGCCGGCGAGATCGTGCAGGGTCTTGCCGTGGCGCTGAAGGCCGGCGCCACCAAGGCGGTGTTCGACGACACCATCGGCATCCATCCCACGGCCGCCGAAGAGTTCGTGACCATGCGCACGCCCGTGGCGCAGTAAGCCTTGCATGGACGGACGCTACAGGCGTTCGATCATGGCGCGCGCCGCCGCCGGCGCGCGTTCCTTTGCCCCATTGATGAAATACGCGAAGACGTCCTGCGATCCGGCCGCCGTTGGCCGCTTGTGGATCAGCGGCAGGTCGGCCGGGTCGGCGCCGCCGGACCATGCGCGCAGGCGATCGGCCCATGCGTCCAGCGCCTTGGGCGCATAACCCGCCTTGAACGACGTGCTGGCGCGCATCAGCCGTGCGTAGACGAAGTCCGCCGTCCGGTCGGCGATGGAGGGAAAGTCGTCGCTATCGGTGTAGACGGTGGCCGCGCCGTGGCGGCGCGCCAGTTCGATGTATTCCTCGCATGCGAAGCTGGGATGGCGCACGTCCAGCGCGTGCCGCAGCGGCAGGCCATCCAGTTTGTCCGGCAGCAGTTCCAGGAAGGCCCCGAAGTCTTCCGGGTCGAATTGCTTGGTGGGGGCAAACTGCCAGACGATCGGCCCCAGCTTGGAACCCAGTTCGGCGATGCCGCTGTTCAGGAAGCGGCTGATCGATTCGCCGGCGCCCGCCAGTTCGCGGCGGTTGGTGCTGTAGCGCGACGCCTTCAGCGAAAACACGAAATCCTCGGGCGTTTCGTCTCGCCATTTGGCGAAGGTGGCGGGCTTCTGGGTGCCGTAATAGGTGCCGTTGATTTCGATGGCGGTGACCTGCCGGCTGGCATATTCCAGCTCGCGCGCATGGGGCAGGTCTTCGGGATAGAAGACGCCGCGCCAGGGTTCGAAGGTCCAGCCTCCGATGCCGACCCGGATGGCGGCGGACCTGGATTTCGGGGATGCAGGGCGTTTCGGCATGCCGAAGCTCCGTCGGGATGGGCGAACGGCTAACTGTATCGCCGGCGCTACTTGCCGCCAACCCCTGCGGAAAAGTCCGCTGTTCCGGTACAGTTTTGGGCTAAGGTGTGCATTCACATCCAAACTCTTTTTCGTCCCGCCACGGTCCATCATGCCCGACCTGACTCATTTGCTGACTTTCGCCCTGGTTGCCCTGGGCATGGTGCTCACGCCTGGGCCCAACATGATCTACCTGGTGTCGCGATCCATCTCCCAAGGTCCGCAGGCGGGCCTGATTTCGCTGGGCGGCGTGGCGGTCGGATTCATCTTCTATGTGGCCTGTGCGGCGTTTGGCATCACCGCCTTGCTGATGGCGGTGCCCTACGCCTACGACGCCCTGCGTATCGGCGGGGCGCTATACCTGCTGTATATGGCGTGGCAGGCGGTGCGGCCCGGCGGCCGCTCGCCGTTCCAGGTCCATGACCTGCCCAAGAGCAGCCCGCGCCAGCTCTTCACGATGGGGCTGCTGACCAACCTGCTCAATCCCAAGATCGCCGTCATGTATGTGTCGCTGCTGCCGCAGTTCATCCAGCCCGACCACGGCAGCGTGTTCACCCAATCGCTGGCGCTGGGCATGACGCAGGTGGTGATCAGCCTGTCGGTGAATGCGCTCATCGCCATCATGGCCGGCTCCATCGCCGGCTTCCTCGCGGGACGCCCGCTGTGGATGGTGCTGCAGCGCTGGCTGATGGGCACGGTCCTGGCGGGTCTTGCCGTGCGCATGCTGACGGACGCGCGTCGCTGATGCAGAGCCAGGACGGATTTTTTGCGACGCTGGGCGGGATGCTTGGCGAGGGCCTGCGCGCCATCGTGGCGGGCATCAAATGGCTGTTGGGCGGGCTGGGCGGCGCCTTGGCGGACTTCTACGCGGGGCTGGCCGGCGCGATGGGCATGAGCCCGTCGCTGTTCAATCTGGTGTTGCTGGCGCTGGGCCTGATGTTCCTGTGGGGCGCCGTGAAGGCGCTGCTGCGGCGTTCCATCATCGGCTTTTTGTTCTGGCTGTTCATGACCGTGCTGGTGCTGGGCGGACTGGTGGATTAGGCCCCTGCGGGCGGGCGCGGCTCAGGCGTCCGCGGCTGAGGCTCGCCCGGCTGAAGTCCCCCGGAAAAGAGCTGGTCCAGCGCGTCGCGCAGCAACGCCACGCGGGGATGCAGCGCGCCTTCCCGATGGATCAGCGCCACCACGCTGGAAGGCGGCTCGGGCGTCACGCGTATCTGTTTGACCGAACCCGCCAGCAACGGGCTGCGGCGCAGCAGCGTCATGTCCGGGACGATGCCTCCTGGTCGGCCTGATGCAGACGCTGGCGCTTGAAGGCGAGCGCTATGGCGTGCGGGTGAACTGCCTGGCGCCGACGGCCGCCACGGCGATGACCGAGGGGCTGCTCGATGCGCAGGCGCTGGCGCTGCTTGAGCCGGCGTCGGTCAGCCCGGCGCTGATCGCGCTGGTGACGGAAAATGCGCCGACCCGGACCGTGCTGATGGCGGGAGCGGGCAGCTTTGAACAGGCCCACATCACGATGACGCGCGGCGTTTTCCTGGACGAGTCCGAGTTGTCGGCGCAAGCGGTGATCGCGCGGCTGGACGATATCGCCGATCGCGGGGGCGAAACGGTGCCGGCCACGGGCTTCGATCAATTGCGCCACGAGATCGCCAAGGCGCAGGCGTCCGAGCCAGCCTGCGCGGCGAGCGCGCAGGCGATCTGAGCCGGGGCCGCGCCATGACAAGCAGGGAAGTCGTCGTCGTATCCGGGGTGCGCACGCCCATCGGCAGTTTCGGCAAGGGGTTGAAGGACGTGCCGCCCACGACGCTGGCGACCGAGGTCCTGCGCGCCGCCGTGGCGCGGGCGGGCATCGATCCCAGGCAGGTGGAGCACGTCTGCTTCGGCCAGGTCATCACGACCGAGCCGCGCGATATGTACCTGTCGCGCGTGGCGGCCATCGGGGCCGGCTGCGGCGAGAACACGCCCGCGTTCAACGTGAACCGGCTGTGCGGATCGGGCCTGCAGGCGCTGGTGTCCGCGGCGCAGTCCATCCTGCTGGGCGATTGCGACGTCGCGGCGGCCGGCGGCGCCGAGAGCATGTCGCGCGCGCCCTACGCCAGCCTCAACCAGCGTTTTGGCGCGCGCATGGGCGACTCGCCCATGGTCGACATGCTGCTTGGCGCGCTGCACGATCCTTTTCACCGCATCCACATGGGCGTCACGGCCGAGAACGTGGCCATCCGGTACGGCATCACGCGCGAGGAACAGGATGCGCTTGCGGTTGAAAGCCACCGCCGCGCGGCGGTGGCGATCGCCGAAGGCCGCTTCGCTTCGCAACTGGCGCCTATCGAGGTCCCGGCCCGGAAGGGGCACAACACGTTCCAGGTGGACGAGCATGTGCGCGCCGACATCTGCCTGTCGGATCTGGCTGGCCTCTCGCCTGTGTTTGCCGCCGGCGACGGCACCGTGACGGCGGGCAATTCATCGGGCATCAACGACGGCGCGGCGGCGCTGGTGCTGATGGAGCGCGCGAGCGCCGAGGCGTCCGGTGTCCGGCCGCTGGCCCGCTTGGTGGCCTATGCCCACGCCGGGGTGGATCCCCGCTACATGGGGATCGGTCCGGTTCCCGCCACGCGCGCCGTGCTGCGCAAGGCGGGACTTTCCGCCGGCGACATCGACGTGATCGAATCCAACGAAGCCTTTGCGGCGCAAGCCCTGGCTGTGGCTCGCGAGCTGGATCTGGATCCCGCCCGAGTCAATCCGAACGGATCGGGCATCGCCCTGGGGCATCCGGTGGGCGCAACGGGCGCCATCATCGCGGTCAAGGCCTTGCACGAACTGCACCGCGTCGGCGGACGCTATGCGCTGGCCACCATGTGCATCGGCGGCGGGCAGGGCATCGCCGCCATTTTTGAACGCATCTGAACCGCGGAGTCCCCAACCGTGTCTTTTGTCTCGATAGATTCCGCCGTCATGACGACGGACGGTACCAACGCCATTCTGGCGGTGAGGCCGTTCGACTCCATCCAGTCGCTTATTGAATTCGTGGGCCAGCCGGCGATCGTCTCCGGAACCGTCGCGGTGACGCAGCAGATGATCGATCAATTTGCGCAGGTCACCAACGACAACCAATGGATCCATGTCGACGGGGATCGCGCGAAGTCGGAGTCGCCCTACCGGCAAACCATCGCGCATGGCTTTCTCGTGCTGTCCCTGCTGACGGACTGGCAGACCAGTTGCATCGCCTTTCCCGGCGCGGCCATGCTGTTGAACTACGGTTTCGACAAAGTGCGCTTTACGTCGCCGGTCCTGTCGGGGGCCCGCGTGTCGGCGAGCTTCACGTTGGCGCAGGTCGTGGAAACCCGGCCGGGGGAGGCCCGCTGCACCTGGAGCGTCGCGATCGCGGCCGAAGGCGCGGCGCGGCCGTCGGTGCATGCCGAGTGGCTGATGCTGGTGCGCTATGCGGAGGCGCAGCCGTAACGGCGGGTCATCGGGGCGGCGGCGTCGAACCGCCCAGACCTAGCGCCACGTCGCGGATCCTGCGCACCAACGCTGGAAAACGCTCGGCGCCGGTGTTTCCGTAGCCGATCACCAGCCCGTTGTCTTCTTCGCGGGGCACGAGCGCGAACGAAGACAGCGCGCCCGGATTCATTCCCAGCTTGCGCGCCTGTTCCACGATCGCCACATCGGGAAACGCGGAAGGCAGCCTTACGGTCAGGTGCAGCCCGCTGTGTCCGCCCAGCACTTCGTGGTCGATGCCCAGGTGCGTGGCCAGGGCGTCGCGCAGGGCGGCCTGGCGCTCGCGATACAGGCGCCGCATGCGGCCCAGGTGGCGCGAGAACTGGCCGTTTTCGATGAAGGCGGCCATCGTCAGCTGTTCCAGCCGGTGGCCGCCGCGCAGCATTTCGATGATGGACGGCATCGCATGCGCCGCGATGGCCTGCGGCAACACCAGGAAACCCAGCCTCAGGGCGGGGAACATGGTCTTGCTGAACGTGCCCACGTACAGCACCGGCGCGTCGGGCGAGAGTCCTTGCATGGCGGCTATCGGTTCGCCCTGGTGGCGGAATTCGCTGTCGTAGTCGTCCTCGATGATCCAGGCGCCCGCGCGCCGCGCGCGTTCCAGCAGGTCAAGCCGGCGGGTCAGCGACAGGACGGCGCCCGTTGGATACTGGTGCGACGGCGTGGTCTGGATCAGGCGGGGCGGGTGCGTGGTCCAGGCGTCTTCCGGGATGACGATGCCGTCGGCGTCGACGCGCATCGCCACCACGTTCAGGTCGCCCGCATGGAAGGCGGACTTTGCGCCGCGGTAGCCGGGGTCCTCCAGCCAGGCGGTGTCGCCGGCGTTGGTAAGCAGCTGCACGCACAAGGCCAGCGCGCCTTGCGCGCCTTCGGTGATGACGATGCGGGACGCGTCGCAATGCACGCCGCGGGACACGCGCAGGTATTGGGCGATGGCTTCGCGCAGCGCGGGCTCGCCCGCTGGGTGTCCGTAGCCCAGCGTGGTGGCGGGGGCCGCCTGCAGGGCGCGATCCTGGGCGCGGCGCCACGCGTTGACGGGGAATTGGGTCAGCGCCGGCGTGCCGGGCGTCAAGGGCAACGAGCCGTCGTGTGCGTAGCGGGTGGAAACGATGCGGGACAGGCGCCGGGCCGTTGCCGGCAACGGGGCGGCGGCGGGTGCAACGGCCTGGCTGGCGGCGCTGCGGGAGGCGGCCGACAGCGGCGCCACGCGGGTGCCCTGACGATCCGCGATCACGTACCCCTCCGCCGTCAGTTGCTCGTAGGCGATCAGCACGGTGTTGCGCGAGATGTCCAGTTCCTCGGACAGCGCGCGCGAAGAAGGCAGTTTGCCGCCAGTCGGCAACTGGCCGGCCAGGATGGCCTGTTTCAGTCGCTGGATGAGCTGGCGTTGGCGAGGCAGGGCGCCGGGGCCGCGCGACAGCGGGCTGGACAGCAGCGACGCGCTGGCCGTATCGCTCAGGGTGGTGTCAATCATGGCCCTATTAAATCAAAGGTTCGTGGCGCTTTTTATGATGCCACGGTTCCGATATCGTGAGCGCATGGATGTTGCGCCCGCCACCACCGGCGGCGCACCCGGAACCGGACGAGGCTACGTCGCATGCAACCCCGCACCAACGCTTACCAACAACCCATCGGCCCCGATATGCCCGGCTGGACGCCGCGCGCTCGGCCGCCGTCCACGCCCGCCGAAGGCCGCTATTGCCGGCTGGAACCGCTGTCGGCCGAGCGCCACGCGGCGGACCTGTACCGCGCGTTCAGCCAGGCGCCCGACGACAGCGACTGGACCTACATGAGCGTCGGCCCGTTTGCCGACGAGGCCGCCTACCGGGCATTCGCCGAAACCGCCCAGGCCGGCGTCGATCCGCTGCACCACGCCATCATCGACCTGGGCACCGGCCGCGCCATCGGGACGCTTGCGCTGATGCGCATCGATCCGCCCAATGGCGTCATCGAGGTCGGCTTCGTGTCGTTCTCGCGCCAGCTCAAGCGCACCCGCATCGCTACCGAAGCGCAGTTCCTGCTGATGCGCCGCGCCTTCGACGAACTGGGCTACCGCCGCTATGAATGGAAGTGCGACAGCCTGAACGCGCCGTCGCGCGCCGCGGCATTGCGCCTGGGATTCCAGTTCGAGGGCATCTTCCGCCAGGCCACCGTCTACAAGGGCCGCAGCCGCGACACGGCGTGGTTCTCGATAACGGACAGCGAATGGCCCGCCTTGCGCGCCGCCTATGAACGCTGGCTGAGCCCGGACAACTTCGACGCGGAAGGCAATCAGCGCAAGGGGCTGGCGGAATTGGCGGCCGCCGAGAGGGCGGCTGGCCAGAAGACCGGCGGCGCAGGTGCGGGCACGCAAGGCGTGGATCACGTAAATCCCGGCCGGGAAAGCGCCGCGTGCGGCTGATTCCGGTCGCGCTGGCCCTGTTCTGGGGACTCAACTGGCCGGCGGTAAAAATCATCCTGTCCATCTTTCCGCCCTTCACGCTGCGCGTGCTGGGCCTGGGCAGCGGCGCGCTGCTGCTGTTGCTGCTGGCGGGCGCCAAGCGCCTGCCCCTGTTGCCGCCGCGCAGCGCCTGGCTGGGCATTGCGGTGGGCGGCGTCCTGGCCGTTGCCGTCTTCAACCTGGCGGTGGCCTGGGCGCAGCTCAGCACCAGCACCTCGCGCGCCGCGGTGCTGACGTTCACCATGCCGATGATGTCGGCGGTGCTGGCCTGGCTGGTGCTGGGCGAACGCCTGGATCGCCGCCGCGGGCTGGCGTTGCTGCTGGGCGCCTGCGGGGTGGCCGTGCTGGCGTGGCCGGTCCTGCATGCCGTCTTTGGCGAACACGACGTGGCCGCGGCCAAGGGCCTGGTCTTTCCGCTGGTGGCCGCGTTTGGGTGGGCGGCCGGCACGGTGTATCTGAAGCGCTGGCCCGTGGCGGGCAACCGTATCGTGGTGACGGCGTGGCAGCTGGTGGTGGGCGCAACCTGCGCCCTGGTCGGCGCGCTGATCGCCGGTGAGTCCTTTCCGACGCATGGCTGGAACGCAAGCGTTGCGGGCGCCTTGTCGTTTCACATCATCCTCGGCACGGCCGTGGCGTACTGGCTGTGGTTCGTGCTGAGCGAACGCGTCAGCGCCACCGTAGCCGCCCTGACGACGCTGATGGTGCCGGTGGTGGGCGTACTGGGCGCGATGGCGCTGGTGGGCGACCGTCCGGCCCCGGCGGACTGGTTGGGGTTTGCCTTCGTGTTGGCCGGCGCGGGACTGATCGTGCTGAACCTGGGTCAGCGGCGGGCCTGATTGCCCGGGGCGGATCTTGACGACGGCAGCCACGATCCGTGCAGGCCCACCGGCACCCGGCGCGGCAATCGAACCTGCGCAACCGGGCCCGCCGCCAGATCACGCGCATCCAGCACGATGAATCGTCCGCCTGGGTCGTTTTCAGCATGCACGAACGACAGGATGTACCCGTCGCATTCGGCGGTGCTCGCCGGGTCGGCGGCGAACACCGGTTCGCCGGCGGTCTGGCCCGCCGGCAGGCGGTAAACCGACTTGGCGCCCGTATCCAGGTCGTATCGGGCAAAGGATTCGAAGGCGCCGGGCTGGGGCGTTTCCCCGGGCCGCGGATCCCGCAGTCCGGCATAGCAATACCGTGTGCGCTTGCCCAGCCAGGCGTCGTTGACCCGGCCGAATTCGCACGGCTGGTCGTCCACCACCTCGTCCTGTACGCGTCCGCTGGCGATATCGATGCGCAGGCGATGCAGCTCGAGCCGCTTGTGCGGGCCGGACCCCAAGCCATCGTGCCACGGCATCACGGCTTCGATCACATCGCCGTCCACGTGGGCATTCGCGACATGCCAGTTGAAAAATGGGTCTGTCTCTATCCACCGGATCTGCGAGGGGGCCGTGCAGTCGCGCGGGACGAGCAGCACGCGCGTGCCGCGCTGTGGTTCCCAGGCGGGCGCCGCGGGTCCGCGGCTGAAGTCGAAAACAAGCGGGCACACAAACGCCACCACGTGCGTCGCCGTCAGGCCGATGTCGTGCACCAACGCCGGCCATGGCGACGCGAATTGCACCTGGCGGTCGACCTGGCCGCTGGCGTCCATGCGCAGGTATTCCAGCGTGCCGGACATGAGGTCATAGTTGATGGCCAGCATTTCCCCGCTTGCCGGGTCCACTTTGGGATGCGCCGATAGCGCCCCGGCAAGCTTGCCGCGGAACGTGTCCGGTCCGACAGTGGAGAGCGAGACGTCCATTTCGTAGGGACAGCCGCCTTCATAAAGCGCGTAGATTTTGCCAGCGTGCCGCATGACGTTGGTGTTGGCCAGGTTGGCCTGCGGCGGCGGCCCGAAAGTGGGGTTGTAGATGCGGCGCCCGGCCTGCCGTTCTTCCTGCAGTTCCTGGGTAAGCACCCAGCGATTGCGGTAGCGCGCCTGTCCGCCGTCCAGATACACGGCATGGACCATGCCCGTGCCGTCGTAAGGGTACGTATAGCCGGGTCCGGGTTCGAATTGCGGATTCGGGCCGTTCCGCATGAACACGCCCGACAGGCAGGGCGGCAACGTTCCGTCCACGGGCAGGTCGGCATCGTCGCGCTCGTCGAAGACGGGGGCGAAGGCGTTCGTAAGGGCGGGGTTGTCGCTGTGCCAGGGTTGCATGAGACCTCAGCGGGAGGCGGCCGGCGGATGAAAAACCGTTATATCCGGGCAGATTCCCGGCCGGAAGCCGGGTTAACCATGACTGCCGGCCACGCGCACCTACCGGCGGCGCAGCCACTCCCTGACCACTTCGGCGCCGCTGACCAAAGTGATGCCCGCCAGCACCATGGCGGCGCCGGCCACGAAGCCCGCGTCCAAGGGTTCGTCCAGGATCAGCACGCCGAAGCTGACGCCGAAAAGCGGTGTCATGAAAGACAGGATGGACAGTCGCGAGGCAAGGTAGCGGCGCAGCAGCCAGAACCAGGCCAGATAGCTGGACAGCGCGACGACCACCGATTGGAAGGCCACGCTGGCCATCGCGGCCGGGGTGTAGCGGATGCCGGCATGGCCGGTGGCGGCGGCAAAGGCCAGGAGGCCGATGCAGGCGACGGCCATCTGGTAGAACAGGGTCTTGGCGGGCGCGGCTTCGGACAGGGACGTCTTGCGGATCGCCACGGTGGTGGCGCCCCAGAGCAGGCCTGCCAGCAGGCCCATGGCGTCGCCCAGCAGCATGTTGCTGGCGCCGGCGTGGCTGGCCTGGCCGCCGCCTTTGCCCAGGAACGCAACGGCGATGCCGCCGAACGCGATGGCCACGCCCAGCCATTGCAGCGGCTTCATGCGCTCTTCAGGCAGCAGCCAGTGCAGCCCCAGCGCGGCGAAGATCGGCGCGGTGTAGAGAAACACCGACATGTGCGAGGCGGTGGTGTAGACCAGGCCTTGGGCGACGAACAGGAATTCGCCCGCGAACAGCAGCCCGACGATCAGGCCGGGCAGGGCGGTGCCATCGGTGAAGGCGCGCAGGCCTTCCTTGCGCCACACGACCACGGCCAGCACCAGCGCGGCGAAGGTCGAACGCAGGCCAATCTGCATGATCGGCGCCACGTCGTCCGCCACCAGTTTGATGGCGATCTGCTGGAAGCCCCAGCAGACGCACAGCAGCAGCATGGAGCTGGTCGCCAGCGTGTCCAGCGGCAGGCGCTGCGGTTTTGCGGCCGCGGTGGTCACGGCAGTTCGGCGGGGTAGCTGTCCAGCGCCAGGCCGATCTGCTGGCGCAAGTCCCATTCGGCCAGCGAGGCTTGCACCGGGCCGAAGAACGCGCCGTCGCGGGTGACGAACATGGCGGGCAGGTGGAAGACTTCGTAGCGCTCGACCAGGCCGCGGTTGTCGCCGGCATCCACCCAGCAAACGCGTTCCACGGGCAGTTCAAGGCCCGGCAGCTGTTCGCGCGCGACGCGGCAGGTGCCGCACGTGCGGCTGTGGAAGACCAGCAGCGACAGGCCGGGCGCGTCCAGCAGGAAGCGGTCGGCGGTGCTGTCGTTGAGTTCTATCTGTTCCATGGGGTTCCTGTGCTCAGGCGCCGCGCAGCACGCGGTCCAGTTCCAGCACCGACTGGTACAGCACGCGGGTGCCGTCCAGCAGTTGCGCGGGTTCGATCCATTCCTCGGGGCAGTGGCTGCGCCCGTTCAGGCAGGGGATGAAGATCATGCCGATGGGGCCGGTGGGCGCCATGTAGACGGCGTCGTGGCCGGCGCCGCTGGGCAGTCGCATCGATGCGTAGCCAAGCTGGTCGGCGGCGGCCTTGACCGCGTCCATGACCAGCGGCGAACAGTCGGTGGGCTGCGCGCGGCTGAGCTGCGTGAAACCCGCAGTCAGGCGCAGCGCCTTCAGGTCGTCGGCCACGCCGGCCATCAGGGTTTCCGGAAAGGCGTCCAGCACGGCGTTGCTGTCGCTGCGCATTTCCAACGTAAGTTCCACCCGGCCGGGCACCGCGTTGGCGGCGTTGGGCGTCATGGACAGGCGCCCCACGGTGGCCACCACGTAATGGGGGTTGCCGCTGGCGGCGCTGGCCTGGCGGCTGGCGGCGTCGATGATGCGGGCCGCGCCCACCAGCGCGTCGCGCCGGATGTCCATGGGAGTGGTGCCCGCGTGGTCGGGCTGGCCCTCGACCACGATCAGCACGCGCCGGATGCCGACGATGTTGGTCACGACGCCGATCGGCAGCTTGCGGCTTTCCAGCACGGGGCCTTGCTCGATATGCAGTTCGACGAACGCGGCGGTCTCGCCGGCCCCGCGCAGCGGCGCGCCCAGCGCGGCGGGATCGCCGCCGATGCGCGCGATGCCGTCGGCCAGCGTTTCGCCTTGCGGGTTGCGAGCGGCCAGCATGTCGGCGGTGAGCTGGCCGCAGAGCGCCCGGCTGCCCACGCACGAGATGCCGTAGTCGCTGGGCTCTTCGGACAGGAAGTCGATGACTTCAAAGGGATGGTCCAGTTCGATGCCGTGTTCGCGCATCGTGTGCGCGACCTCGATGCCGGCCAGCACGCCGATGATGCCGTCGAACCGGCCGCCGCTCATGACGGTGTCACAGTGCGAGCCGGTGGCGATGGGTTTGCGGGATGCGTCGCGGCCGGGCCGCGTGCCGACCAGGTTGCCGCCGGCGTCCAGGCGAGTGTCCAGGCCGGCGGCCTGGAATTCGCTGCGCAGCCAGGCGCGGGCTTCGTCAAAGAGCGGCGAAAACGCGCGTCGCGTCCACGGCACGTCGGGCAGCGTGAACTTGGACAGGGTCTCGACACGGGCCCAAAGGCGCTGGGCGTTCAACGAAGGAAAAGAGGGCGGTGTTGCTTGCGGCATGAGGCTTCCAGAAGATCCGCCCTGGATTATGGCATCAATGGTGGCGCGGCCTGGGGGCTGGTCGCCCGCCGTCAGGGTGGCGCAACCGGTGCACCCCCGACATCCCGGGGGGCGGCGCGCCGAGTCCGGCGACGGACGCCGCCTACGCGGTCTTGCGCCACGAGGGTTCGCGCTTTTCCAGGAAGGCAGTCACGCCTTCCTTTGCCTCGTCGGTGCTGCGGATGGCGGCGATGCGCTCCACCGAGTCCGCGATCAGGGCGGCGTCCAGGGGCTTGCCCGCGAAGTCGCGCACCAGCCGCTTGCTGGCCTGCACGGCGCCCGGGCCGTTGGCGCACAGGGTGCGGCACAGGGCGTCGACCGCTTCTTTGAGCTGCTCCGCAGGCGCCACGTCATGCACCAGCCCCAGCCGCAGCGCGGTGGCCGCGTCGAACCGTTCCGCCGTCAGGAAGTAGCGGTTGGCGGCGCGTTCGCCCATGGCGCGGATGACATAGGGGCTGATGGTGGCGGGCAGGAGGCCCAGGCGGGTCTCGGACAGGCAGAAGTGCGCGCTGTCCGCCGCGATGGCGATGTCGCATGCGGCCACCAGGCCCATGCCCCCCGCATAGGCGTCGCCGTTGACGCAGGCGACGACGGGTTTGGGGCAGGCCCAGACCGCGTGCAGCATGTCGGCGAGCCGCGTGGCGTCATTGCGGTTTTCCGCCGCTGTGAGCGTGCCCATTTTGCGCATCCAGTTCAGGTCGCCGCCCGCGCAGAACGCCTTGCCTGCGCCCGTCAGCAGCAGGACGCGGACCTCCGGGGCGTCCGAGGCGGCCTTGACGGCCGCCGTCAGTGCGGCGATCAGGCTATCGTCAAAAGCGTTGCGCATGTCGGGCCGGTTCAGCGTCAGCCGGGCGATGGGGCCGTCCAGGGCGAGGTCGAGCGGTGCATTCAGCGTCATGCGATGTCTCCGGTTATTGACTGTGGCTCAACGAATGCTTCGATCCGATCCGCTGATTCCATGGGTAAAAGCACGATACAGCGATTCAACCGTCAATGGTATTGAGTTATCCTCAAAAAAATAACGGAGAGAGACATGAACCAGCAAGCAAGCGGGCAGGCCGCCGACCAGCGCTATGCATCGGTGTTCCGCCCCGGGCTGTTCGACGGCAAAACGGTCATGGTGACCGGCGGCGGCAGCGGGTTGGGGCGCTGCGCGGCGCATGAACTGGCGGCGCTTGGCGCCCGTCTGGCGCTGGTGGGGCGCAACCCGGACAAGCTGCAGGCGACCGTCGAGGAGATCAGCCGGATCTATCCCGAGGCGGCGGGGCGCATCAGCCAGCATCCCTGCGACATCCGGGACGAAGCGGGCGTGCGTGGCGCCGTGGCGGATGCGCTGGCCGCGCATGGCGGGCTGGACGGCCTGTTCAATTGTGCGGGCGGCCAGTTCCCGGCGCCGCTGGACCGCATCAGCTTCAACGGCTGGAACGCGGTGGTGCAGAACAACCTGCATGGCACCTTCCTGGTGTCGCGCGAGGTCTACACGCAGCACATGCGCCAGAACGGCGGCGCCATCGTGAACATGCTGGCGGATATCTGGGGCGGGATGCCCGGCATGGGCCACTCGGGCGCGGCGCGCGCCGGCGTATGGAACCTGACCGAGACCGCCGCGTGCGAATGGGCCCATGCCGGCGTGCGGGTCAATGCGGTGGCGCCGGGCTGGATCGCGTCCAGCGGCATGGACAGCTATGACGAGCATTACCGCGGCGTGCTGCGTGAACTGAAGACCAAAGTGCCGTTGCAGCGCTTCGGCACCGAGGCCGAGCTGGCGGCGGCGGTGGTCTTCCTGCTGTCGCCCGCGGCCGCCTTCATCAATGGAAGCGTGATCCGCGTGGATGGCGGCGTGCCCAACGCGCGACATTCGTGGTCATTGCAGCCCGCGGAAAGGGGCGAGGTCTACAACGGCTTTCCTCAGTACGTGCCGCCGGCGCTGTTTTCCGAGGATTGAAGGCGGTGCAGCGCGTCTTGCACTTCCCCGCGGAACTGCGCCAGCGCCAGCGCATCCTGCCGCGGCGGCTGCAATGCCTGCCACAGGAAGCCGACCAGATGATCGGCGGTGGCGGCGGCGTCGCTGGCCGCCCCGCGCAGGATCGCATCCCACAGCACGTGCTCCATCGGGCCATAGACCGCCGACCGCAGCAGCCGCAAGGGCATGTCCTGGCGGATGTCGCCGTCGGCCTGGCCCTGGGCCAGGATGCGCATCAGCGGAGCGGTGTAACGGCGCTGCAGGTCGGCGTAGATGTCGCCGAAGTCGTCGTTGCGCGCGCGGCCTTCGGACAGGATGAAAGCGCACAGGCCGGGGCCCTCGGCCAGCAGGTGGCGCAGATGGGTATGCACCAGGTAATGAAGCTGGGCGCGCGCGCCATTGATATGGGGAAGATTGTCTTCCACCTTGGCGATGATTTCGTCGTACCAGTCGCTGATCACGCGCACGCAGAGCTCGCGCTTGCCGCCGAAATAGGTGAATACCGTGGCTTCCGACACGCCCAGCCGCTGCGCGATTTCGGTGGTGGTGGCGGCCTGGAAACCGGCCTCGGAGAAGACCTGGCGCGCAACGCGCAGGATGTCTCGGATACGTTGTTCGGATTTGGCGCTGGCCGGGGGCCGGCGCATCGGGACGGGGGCAGTTTTTTCCATTCTGGCAGGAAGGTTCGGGACGCGAGAGGCCTTCAGGTCCGCCCGCGCGAGGGCCTATTATTGAGCGATGGTCAAGTTCGTGGCAAGGCGGGCGGTTCCGCGGGCGTTCCGTCCGCCAACACGCCAAAGCCGGGCTGACCGCCGACATCCATAACTACATCAGAGACAGACCATGCTGCACAGAGCAGATTCCTACGAGCAACTCGTGTCCCGGTTCCGGTGGCAGGTTCCGGCCGACTACAACATCGGCGTCGACGTCTGCGACAAATGGGCCGACGGCACCGGCCGGCTGGCGCTGATCTATGAAAAAAGCAACGGCGACCAGACGCGCTATACGTTCGATCAGATAAAGGCCCAGTCAAACCGGCTGGCCAACAGCCTGCAGCGTCACGGCATCCGCCGCGGCGACCGTGTGGCCGTCTACCTGCCCCAGGCGCCGGAGACCGCGGTAACCCACGTCGCCGTCTACAAGATGGGGGCGGTGGCCGTGCCGCTTTTCACGCTGTTTGGCGTGGACGCCATCCAGTACCGACTGGCCAACAGCGGCGCGGCGGCGCTGGTGACGGACTCGGAAGGGTGCCGCAAGCTGCATGAGATCCGCGCCAGCCTGCCCGACCTGAAGGTGATCTATTGCATCGACGGAGACGAAGCGGCGGGGGCCGCGCAATCGGGCGGCGCGCTGGACGGCGTCGTGCCGTTCCATCCCGCCCTGGCCCGGGAGTCCGACGCCTACGAACCGGTGCGCACGGCGGCCGACGACCCGGCCGTCATCATCTATACCTCGGGCACCACCGGCAAGCCCAAGGGCGCGCTGCATGCGCACCGCGTCCTGCCGGGCCACCTGCCCGGCGTGGAGATGTCGCACGAATTCTTTCCCGAGAACGCCGCGCTGATGTGGACGCCGGCCGATTGGGCCTGGATCGGCGGTCTGCTGGACGTGCTGCTGCCGTCCTGGCACCACGGGGTGCCGGTGCTGGCCCGGCGGTTCGAGAAATTCGACGGCGCCTCGGCGCTGGAGCTCATGGCGCGCCATGGCGTGACGCACACCTTCCTGCCGCCCACCGCGCTGAAGATGATGCGCGGCTGCGAATGGCCGGAAAGCGCCGGCCCCCGCGCGTTGCGTTCCGTGGCCAGTGGCGGCGAATCGCTGGGCGCCGAACTCATCGACTGGGGCCGCCGCGTGCTGGGCGTGACCATCAACGAGTTCTACGGCCAGACCGAATGCAACATGCTGGTGTCCTCGTGCTCGTCGCTGTTCGCCCCCTGCCTGGGCGCCATCGGCCGCGCCGCGCCGGGTCACCGCGTGGCTATTGTGGATGACGACGGCGCCGAAGTGGCGGATGGACAGGAGGGCAATATCGGCGTAAAGCGGCCGGATCCGGTCATGTTCCTGGGGTATTGGAACAATCCGGAAGCGACGGCGGAAAAATTTGCAGGCGACTACCTCCTGAGCGGCGACATCGGCGTGCGCGACGCGCAAGGTTTCATCCGCTTCGTGGGCCGCAACGACGACGTCATCACCAGCGCAGGCTACCGGATCGGCCCGGGTCCCATCGAAGACTGCCTGCTTGGCCATCCGGCCGTGCGCATGGCGGCGGTCGTGGGCATGCCGGATGCTGAACGAACGGAAATCGTGGTGGCCTATGTGGTGCTGAAGGAAGGCGTGGAGGGCGACGAGGCGCTGGTAAAGGCATTGCAGCAGCATGTGCGCACCCGTCTTGCCGCCCACGAGTACCCCCGTGCGATCCGCTTTGTAACCAGTTTGCCGACGACCGCCACCGGCAAGATTATCCGTAGGGAGTTGCGCGCAGGACTTCATGCATGAGCGGTCTCACCCGGTGACAATCTCCCCCATATGGATGGGTTGACGGGTTGCCCGGCGCTGCAAGTATGATTGCGCAAACTGTATACGGCCCCACTCAATTGGGGCCGTATCACCATTAGCCATAGTATGGAGATAACCCCAATGAATAAGCCTTTGGACGGGGGATTGGCAGCCTTGAACGTGCCGGCGTACGTCAAGCACCGCGGACTGATCGACTGGGTAGCCAGTTTTGTCGCGCTGGCCAAGCCCGATAACGTCGTGTGGTGCGACGGCTCGCAAGAAGAGTACGACCGCCTGTGTGAACAGATGGTCCAGGCCGGAACCCTGCGCCGCTTGAACCCCGCCAAGCGCCCGAATTCCTACCTGGCCTGGTCCGACCCGTCGGATGTGGCGCGCGTCGAAGACCGCACCTTCATCTGCTCGGATCGCGCCGAAGACGCCGGCCCCACCAACAACTGGGCCGACCCCGCCGAAATGCGCGACACGTTGAACGGCCTGTTCGACGGCGCCATGCGCGGGCGCACGCTGTACGTGGTGCCGTTCTCGATGGGCCCGCTGGGCTCGGACATCGCGCACATCGGCGTGGAACTGTCCGACAGCCCCTACGTGGCCGTCAACATGCGCATCATGACGCGCATGGGCAAGCAGGTCTATGACGTGCTGGGCACGGATGGCGACTTCGTTCCCTGCCTGCATTCGGTGGGCAAGCCGCTGGCCGCCGGCGAAGCCGACGTGGCGTGGCCGTGCAATCCCACCAAGTACATCGTCCATTTCCCCAAGACCCGCGAAATCTGGAGCTTCGGCTCGGGCTACGGCGGCAACGCGCTGCTGGGCAAGAAGTGCTTCGCGCTGCGCATCGCGTCCACGATGGGTCGCGACCAGGGCTGGCTGGCCGAACACATGCTGATCCTGGGCGTCACGTCGCCCAAGGGCCGCAAGTACCACGTGGCCGCGGCGTTCCCGTCGGCCTGCGGCAAGACCAACTTCGCCATGCTGATCCCGCCGCAGGGCATGGACGGCTGGAAGGTCACCACCATCGGCGACGACATCGCCTGGATCAAGCCCGGTCCCGACGGCCGCCTGCACGCCATCAATCCTGAAGCCGGGTATTTCGGCGTGGCGCCGGGCACCAGCGAGCAGACCAACTTCAATGCCATGGCCACGCTCAAGGCCAACGTCATCTTCACCAACGTTGCGTTGACCGACGACGGCGACGTCTGGTGGGAAGGCATGACCGACGCGCCGCCCGCCCACCTGGTGGACTGGCAGGGCAAGGACTGGACGCCCGACATCGCGCGCGAAACCGGCCGCAAGGCCGCGCATCCGAACGCGCGCTTCACCGCGCCGGCCGCGCAATGCCCGTCCATCGACCCCGAATGGGAAAACCCGAAGGGCGTGGTCATCGACGCGTTCATCTTCGGCGGCCGCCGGTCCACCACCGTGCCGCTGGTGACTGAAGCCCGCAACTGGGTCGAAGGCGTCTACATGGCCGCCACGATGGGCTCCGAAACCACCGCCGCGGCCGCCGGCCAGCAGGGCGTGGTTCGCCGCGATCCCTTCGCCATGCTGCCGTTCTGCGGCTACAACATGAGCGACTATTTCGGCCACTGGCTCAAGCTGGGCAAGCAGCTCGAAGCCGCCGGCGCCACGCTGCCGCGCATCTATTGCGTGAACTGGTTCCGCAAGGGTCCGGACGGCAAGTTCGTGTGGCCGGGCTTTGGCGACAACATGCGCGTGCTGCGCTGGATGCTGGGTCGTATCGACGGCCAGTCCAAGGGCGTGGACCAGGTGTTTGGCGTGTCGCCCAGCTACCAGGACATCGACTGGACCGGCCTGGAATTCAGCCCGGACAAGTTCGAGCAGGTCATGTCGGTGGACGCCGCCGCGTGGCGCGACGAACTGGCGCTGCACCACGAACTCTTCGGCCAGCTTGCCCAGGGCCTGCCCGAGGAACTGCGCTCCACGAAGACCGAGATCGAGGGCCGGCTGGCCGCCTGAGGTCGCCGGGCCACGGCCTGAACAAACCCGCCTGCATTGCGCAGGCGGGTTTTTTTGCGTCCTTGCTGGTCGGGCGCGAGCCGCGTTGCGCGCCTATTCGGCCTTGCCCGAAACGATGCCGTCCAGCGCCTGCAAGACGGTGTCCGGCAGATGCAGCGAGGCCGCCGCCAGGTTTTCGCGCAGATGCACGACCGACGACGTGCCGGGGATCAGCAGGATGTTCGGTGAACGGCGCAGCAGCCACGCCAGCGCCGTCTGCATGGGCGTCGCGCCGATCTGCGCCGCGGCCTCGGAAAGAATGGACGACTGCAAGGGGCTGAATCCGCCCAGCGGAAAGAACGGCACGTAGGCGATGCCCTGGCGGGCCAGGTCATCGATCAGGGCATCGTCGGTGCGATGAGCCACGTTGTACTGGTTCTGCACGCACACGATCCTGCAGATTTCCTGTCCCTGCGCCACCTGGGTTGGTGTGACGTTGCTCAAGCCGATGTGGCGGATCAGGCCCTGTTGCTGCAAGCCGGCCAGCACGGACAGCGGACCTTCGATGGATCCTTCCGCCGGGCCATGCACGTCGAACATGGCGCGCAGGTTGACCACGTCGAGCACGTCGCGGCCCAGGTTGCGCAGGTTATCGTGGACGGCGCGGGTCAGCGCCTCGGGGGAGAAGGCCGGATTCCACGAGGCGTCGTCGCCGCGCACCGCGCCCACCTTGGTCACGATCACCAGGTTGTCGGGGTAGGGGGCCAGCGCCTCCCGGATCAGCTGGTTGGTGATGTGCGGACCGTAGAAATCGCTGGTGTCGATGTGATTGACGCCCGAAGCCACGGCCTCGCGCAGCACCGCGATCGCCGCGTCGCGATCCTTGGGCGGACCGAAGACACCGGGGCCGGCCAACTGCATGGCGCCGTAGCCCAGCCGGTGGACCTGTTGCGCGCCCAAGGTGTAGCTGCCGCTTTGTTCGATCAGGGACATGTCTGTTTCCATGTAGGGGTGTGGGGACGAGGAAACAATAGACCTTTCGGCGCGTCTTGGTAACCTGTCCCGAGAACGCAATTCAATCCGCGCCCGCATGGCCGGCGCCTTTTTCCGCGGAAAAGTCCCATGCACCTAGATCCCGAAGACCTTGCCAAGATCTCGTCCCTGACCCTGGCGCACTACGAAGAGAACGCCGTGTCGTTCGAGGCCGGCACGCGCGATCACGACGTCAGCCAGAACATTGCGGCCTTGCTGCGCAATATGGAAGGCGAGCCGCCGTACGACATCCTGGATCTGGGCTGCGGGCCCGGGCGCGACCTGAAGACCTTCCTGGCGCTGGGCCATCGGCCCGTGGGGCTGGACGGCACGCCGCGGTTCGTGGAAATGGCGCGCGCCGCGAGCGGTTGCGAAGTATGGCAGCAGGATTTCCTGAGCCTTGCGCTGCCGGCGGAACGCTTCGACGGCATCTTTGCCAACGCCGTGCTGTTCCACGTGCCGGGCCAGGAATTGCCGCGCGTGCTGCGGGAACTGCGGGCGGCATTGCGGCCGCGCGGCGTGCTGTTCAGTTCGAATCCGCGGGGCGGCAACCAGGAAGGCTGGAACCGCGGACGCTACGGCGCGTATCACGATCTGGACGGCTGGCGGGCGTTGCTGGAAGCCGCCGGGTTCCAGGAGCTGGAGCACTACTACCGGCCGGAAGGGCTGCCGCGGGATCAGCAGCCCTGGCTGGCGAGCGTCTGGCGGCGGCTGGATTAGCCGCCTGGCGCCAGCCAAAAAGAAGCCGCGCAGGGTGCGCGGCTTCTTGCTTCAAGAGCCCGAACGGGCCTCAGTGCATCTGGCCGTAGCGTCCGGCGTTGAAGTCCTGGATGGCTTCGACGATTTCCTCTTGCGAGTTCATCACGAAGGGACCATAGCCAACCACCGGCTCATTGATCGGCTCGCCGCTCAGGACCAGGAACACCGCGTCGTTGTTGGCCTCGACGGTGATGTCGCTGCCCTCTTGCGAGAACAGGGCCAGCTGTGCGTCGCGCGCGACGGATTCGCCGTTGACCAGCACCGTGCCGCGCAGCATGACCAGCATGCTGTTGCGGCCTTCGGGGATGGGAAAGGTAGCCGACTTGCCGGCCGCCAGCTTCACGTCCCACACGTCCATCGGCGTGAAGGTGCGCGCCGGTCCGGTCTGGCCGGCGTAGCTGCCCGCGATCACGCGCACCGAGCCCGCATCATCCGGCAGCGCCACGACGGGAATGTCGGCGCTGAGGATGCCCTGGTAGCCCGCCGCCGCCTTCTTGTCCTTGGCAGGCAGGTTCACCCAGAGCTGCACCATTTCCAGCTTTCCGCCCGACCGGGTGAAGGCATGGGAATGGAACTCTTCGTGCAGGATCCCCGACGCCGCCGTCATCCATTGCACGTCGCCGGGGCCGATGACACCGCCGTTGCCGGTGGAATCGCGGTGCTCGACTTCGCCGCTGTAGACGATGGTGACGGTTTCAAAACCGCGGTGCGGATGCTGGCCCACGCCACGAGGCTGGGCGGCCGGCGCGAATTCAGCCGGGCCCGCATAGTCCAGGAGCAGGAAAGGGCTGGTGTCCTTGCCCTTGTCGTTGTACGAGAACATGGCGCGCACCGGAAAGCCGTCGCCCACCCAGTGGGGACGGGGGCTGGCATGCAAACCGAGAATCTTCTTCATGATGAGGTTTCCTGTAGCGCGGCCCCATCGGGGCCGTTCGTCATAAAGAAGAAGATAAGGGCGGAACGCCGCTATCGGTAGTCCCCCTGCTTGATAAGCACTGTTCCATGTACCGGACGATCAAAGGGGGACGGGAATGAGGGGCCCGTTTTCGGCGGTATTCTCCCGGGCATGGACAAGATCAGGGACACAGCCGCCCCGCAGGGCGGCGAACAGGTGCGCGGATTTGCCCCCGTGGTGGCGGATGGCGCGCGCGTGCTGGTGCTGGGCTCGATGCCCGGGGTGGCGTCGCTGCGGCAGGCGCAGTACTACGCGCATCCCCGCAATGCATTCTGGCCGCTGGCGGCGGGGATCCTCGGCTTCGATGCCGGGCTGGATTACGACGCCAGGCTGCTGGCATTGCAGGCCGGCGGCGTGGCGCTGTGGGATGTCCTGCAGGCTTGCGAACGGCCTGGAAGCCTGGATGCCGATATTCGCGGCGACACGCTCGTGCCAAACGAATTTGCGGGTTTTCTGGCTTGCCATCCTTCCATCGTCCGTGTCTGTTTCAACGGCGCCAAGGCTGCGGCGATGTTCAGACGGTATGTGCTGCCCAGCCTGTCCGCGCCCGCCTTGCAGTTCTTCGAACTGCCATCCACCAGTCCCGCCCATGCGGCCGCGAGCTTCGATCAGAAGCTCGCGGTTTGGGAACGCGCACTCAAGCTTCCGGTGGCATAAGGGGCAGAACAAATAGCTGGCGCGCCAATTGCGCGTGCATTGCCGACTCGGCACCCCAGACTCCGTCCCCCATTGACTCAAATCAAGGCTCTATATAACTACAGGTGATAAGTTAATTTCCGTAACACTTAAATGTTTCGGAGTTAATCGATGCACACCCCCACCAGCCCCCCGGAAACGCCTCTCCCGGGCAAGCGCGGCTTCCTGAAAGGATTGCTCGGCCTGGGCGCCGCCGCCACCGTCATTCCCATCCACGCGGATGCCGCGCCCGGCCTGAACGGCCAGCCGCCGCGCCGGCCCGGCATGGCCGGCAAGCGCTACGGCATGGTGGTCGACATGCGCAAGTGCATCGGCTGCCAGTCCTGTACGGTGAGCTGTTCGCTGGAAAACGTGCCGCCGATCGGCCAGTTCCGCACGACCGTCCTGCAGTACGAGGTCGCGCCGGATGATGGCGGGCCGTGCGCCATGGTGATGCTGCCGCGCCTGTGCAACCACTGCGACAAGCCGCCCTGTGTGCCCGTCTGTCCGGTCCAGGCTACCTTCCAGCGGGAAGACGGCATCGTGCTGGTCGACAACGAACGCTGCGTGGGCTGCGGGTATTGCGTGCAGGCGTGTCCCTACGATGCCCGCTTCATCAATCACGAGACGCAGACGGCGGACAAGTGCACGTTCTGCGAGCACCGGCTGGAAGCCGGCCTGCTGCCGGCCTGCGTGGAGAGCTGCGTGGGTGGCGCGCGCGTCATCGGCGACCTGAACGACCCCGAAAGCGCCATCTCGCGGCTGCTGGCCGAACACAAGGCCGACATCAAGGTGCTCAAGCCCGAGATGAAGACCGATCCCCACGTCTATTACATCGGCCTGCCCGATGCGTTCGTGCACCAGGTCGACGGCCAGGCCGGCGTGCGCCTGGCGGGCGGCCACTGAGCCATCGAAGGGGACTCTCATGCAAATTTCTGAACTGCTTACTCCCGTCTATGACGCTGCCTGGCTGCCGTGGGCCGTGCAGTATTTCTTCCTGATCGGCATCAGCGCCACGACCGCGCTGACCGCCGCCTTCGCGGCCTTCGGCCGGGCGGATTCGGGGGCTCGCCGCCTGCTGCCGGCCGCGGTGACGGTGCTGCTGGTCAGCGCGATCGCCGCACCGGTGTCGCTGCTGGCCGACCTGCACCAGCCGGGCCGCTTCTGGCATTTCTATGCGCACTTCACGCCGTGGTCGTGGATGTGGCTGGGCGCCTTGCTGCTGCCGGTGTTCGTGACCCTGGCCCTGCTGTTCTGCGCCGCGTGGTGGTGGGGCAGGATGGGCTGGGTGCGCGTGGTGGCCGTGGCGCTGGCGCTGTCGGCCTTGTCCATCCTGGTCTACACGGGCGCCGAAGTGATGGTGCTGCGTTCGCGGCCCTTGTGGCACACCGTGTTCCTGCCGGTGAACTTCGCCCTGACGGCTTGGCTGGGCGCGCTGGGCGCGATGTTCCTGGTGGGCCGCTGGCTGCCCGGAGGCATGCGGGCCCTGCCGGTGGACATGCTGCGCCGCCTGAGCGTGACGGCGGTGGTGCTGATCGCGCTGGGCGCGGGCGCCTGGGTGTTGCTGGGCATGCTGGGGCTGGACCCGTCGTTCGAGGCCGCGCTGCGCCTGTTCGCGGATTTCCCGATCTGGCGCGCCAGCCTGGCCGGCGCCGTGATCACCGCGTTCTGCATCATCGCGCTGCTGCAGCGGCCATGGCGCACGCTGTCCGCGCCGCTGCCGTCGGCCGTGCTGGCGCTGACGATGCTGGGCGCCGCGTGGATCTTCCGCTGGGTGGTGTTCATGAGTGTGCAGGGCGTGCCGAAGTACGGCGCCGGACTCTATCTGTACGACATGCCCTGGGGCAGCGACGGCCTGCTCGGCATGGTGGGCGTGCTGGGTCTGTGCGTGGCGCTGGTCACTGCCGTGACGTGGGCGCTGGAGCTCTTCCCGGCCCGCGCCCGCACGGTGGCGGCATGAGTCCGGCAGTCGGACGAAAGAACATGGAAAAGAAGGCAATGGACAAGCAACACGAAGACGACAAGCGCCGCCCCGCGGACGATGGCCCCGACCTGCCTCGCGACGAGGCGAGGCGCAAATTGATGGTGCGCAGCGGCATGGTCGCTGGCGGCATGGCGGCCTTTGCGGCGGGCTACGGCGAAACCGTGGCCAAGGCCGTGAAAGGTTTGGCGCAGGGCTCGGCCGGTGTTCCGACCGCGCATGCCGTGCGTGGCAATTCGCTGACACCGGAATTCCGCATCGATCCGCTGACGGGCGTGCTCAGCGCGCAGCCGGGCCAGACCGTCAGCCCGTCGAGCTGCCTGGGCTGCTGGACGCAATGCGGGGTGCGGCTGCGCGTGGACACCGCGGAAAACCGCATCCTGCGCGTGGCGGGAAATCCGTATCATCCGCTGGCCACGACCCGGCCCGCCGCCATGGAAACGCCGGTGCGCGACGTTTATGCGCAACTGGGCGGCGATAGTGGGCTGGAAGGACGCGCGACGTCGTGCGCGCGGGGTTCGGCGATGCTGGAGCAGATGGACAGTCCGTTCCGCGTGTTGCAGCCGCTGAAGCGGGTGGGCAAGCGCGGTGAAGGCAAGTGGCAGACGGTCACCTTCGAGCAGCTGGTGCAGGAAGTATGCGAAGGCGGCGACCTGTTCGGCGAAGGGCACGTGGACGGGCTGCGCGCCATCTACGACCGCGAGACGCCGCTGGATCCCGACAACCCCGAATACGGCGCCAGGGTGAACCAGTTTCTGTTCACCGATGCGTCGAACGAGGGGCGCACGCCGCTGATCCAGCGGTTTGCCGCGCAGTCTTTTGGCACCGTCAATTTCAGCAACCATGGCTCCTACTGCGGCCAGAGCTTCCGCGTGGGCGCGGGCGCGGCGTTGGGCGACCTGAAAGGCATGCCGCACGGCAAGCCCGACTGGGACAACGCGCGCTTTGGCCTGTTCATCGGTGCGGCGCCGGCGCAGGCCGGCAACCCGTTTCAGCGGCAGGCCCGCCAGTTGGCGGAAGCGCGCGTGCGGCCGGAGGAATCCGGCTTCACCTACGTGGTGGTGTCGCCCGTGCTGCCGGCGTCGTCCAGCCTGTCGGCGGGCTCGGGCAATGAGTGGGTGCCCGTCAATCCGGCCAGCGACCTGGCGCTGGCTATGGGGCTGATCCGCTGGATCCTGGACAACGAACGCTTCGACGCGCGCATGCTTGCGCAGCCTGGGTCCAATGCCATGAAGGCGGCCGGCGAGGCCGCCTGGACCAATGCGACGCACCTGGTCGTGGCCGAACCCGGCCATCCGCGGCTGGGCTCGTTCCTGCGCGGCGCCGACATGGGCTGGGCGCGTCCCGCCGATGCAGATGACAAATGGGAGGACGAGTACGTCGTGCGGCTGGCGGACGGCACGCTGGCGCCGCATACCGCCGCCGCGCCGGCCGAGCTGTTCTTCGATGCGCAGATCGCCGCGCCGGGCATGGCGGGCGCGCCCGAATCGCTGCGGGTCCGCACGTCGCTGACCTTGCTGCGCGAAGAAGCCCGGCGCAAGTCGCTGGACGAGTACGCCGAGCTGTGCGGCGTGCCCGCGACCAAGATCGCCTCGCTGGCCGAGCGCTTCACCAGCCATGGCAAGCGCGCAGTGGCGGACGCGCACGGCGGGACCATGAGCGGCTCGGGCTTCTACACCGCCTATGCCATCGCGATGCTGAACACGCTGGTGGGCAACCTGAACGTGGAGGGCGGGTTGGTGCTGGATGCCGGCCCGTTCCCGCCGTATGGCGCGGGGCCGCGCTACAACATCGCGGGGTTTGCCAACAAGGCGGCGCCCAAGGGCGTGTCGCTGTCGCGCAACCGCTTTCCGTACGAAAAATCCAGCGAGTTCAAGCGCAAGAAGGCGGCGGGGCAGCCCGCCTACCCGGCCGCCGCGCCCTGGTATCCGGCCACGGGCGGCCTCAGTTCGGAAATGCTGGCGTCCGCGCTGGCCGGGTATCCCTACCGCGCCAAGGTCTGGTTCAACCACATGAGCAACCCCGTCTATGGCATTGCGGGGTTCAAGCACGTGGCGCTGGACAAACTCAAGGATCCGGCGGTCCTGCCGCTGTCGGTGTCGATCAACCCGTTCATCAACGAGACCAACGCGCTGGCGGACTACATCGTGCCGGACACGGTGACGTACGAAAGCTGGGGCGTGTCGGCGCCGTGGGCGGACGTGGTGGCGAAGGCGTCCACCGTGCGCTGGCCCGCCGTGCAGCCGCGCGTGGCGCGCACGGCCACGAACGAGCCCGTGTGCCTGGAAACCTTTTTGATCGCCTGCGCCAAGCGGCTGGGCATGCCGGGCTTCGGCGCCGGGGCCATCTCGGACAAGGACGGCGGCAAGTACGCGCTGGACACCCCCGAGGACTTCTTCCTGCGCGGCATGGCGAACATCGCCTTCGCGGCCGGCCGTCCCGTGCCGCAAGCCAGCGACGACGACATGGCGCTGACCGGCGTGGACCGGTATCGCGACCTGCTGCAGCAAAAGCTCAAGCCGGGCGAATGGCGCCACGTCGCCATGCTGATGAGCCGGGGCGGTCGCTTTGACAGGATGGAAGATGCGTGGACGGACGAGGGCAACCAGGGGCGCCGCACCCGCGTGGCGTACGCCAAGCCGCTGCACGTCTGGAGCGATGAGCTCGCAGGCTTCCGCCATGCGATGACCGGCGAACGCTACAGCGGCTGTCCCACCTGGTATCCGACGCGGCTGGCGGACGGGCGCGACATGCGCGACGAGTACCCGCGTCAGGATTGGCCCTTCCTTCTCAGTTCGTTCAAGTCCAACCTGATGAGCTCCATGTCGATCGGCGTGAATCGCCTGCGCCAGGTGCATCCGCACAATCCGGTGTCGATCAGCCGGCAGGACGGCGAGCGGCTGGGCATTCGCAATGGCGATGCGGTGCGCGTCGTGACGCCCGGCGGCTCGGTGACGGGGCTGGCGCTGCTGCGTGACGGCATCCAGCCGGGCGCGGTGGGCATCGAGCACGGCTACGGGCATACGGAGCTGGGCGCCCGCGCGCATCTCGTGGATGGCAAACCGATGCCGCACGATCCGGCGCTGGCGGCCGGCGTCAACCTGAACGACCTGGGGTTCGGCGACGCGACGCGCGGCGCGCATGCGAACGTCTGGATCGACTGGGTGTCTGGCGCGGCGGTGCGGCAAGGCCTGCCGGCGCGGATCGAACGGGCGTAGGCGCGCCTAGCGCACGACGGTGTCGGCCACCAGCTCCAGCCCGTCGGCGCGCGGGCCGACGTCGGTCAGCACGCCGCTCAGGTCTCCGGGCTGGGCGGCGGCGTTGCCCGACTGGCTGATGCGGATCTCCACCCGCACCTTGCCGGCTTTCGACAGCGTCGCGTCCGGCGACATGGATGTGCTGTCGTCCAGCACGAAGGCGCGCGGCAGGTCCGACACGCGCATGCGCAGGATGGCGACGGGCATGCGCGGTCCTTCAGCGGGCCGGGCCAGGATGAAGACGGTGTCGGTGGGGCGGACCTGCCCGCGCAACGCGTCGGCGATGCGGGCCTGGCCGCTGATGCGGGCGGGCTCGGAGGACGCGGCGGCGCTGCCGGACGGCGGTGCGGCGGAGGTCGACGATGCGGGGGCTTGCGCCGAAGAGGAAGGCGCGGCCGCCATCGGCGGCGCGGCTGCGGAGGTCGACGGTGCGGCCGCCATCGGCGGCGCGGCTGCGGAGGTCGACGGTGCGGCCGCCGGGGCCGATGAGGATGCCGCTGGCGCCGCGGACGCCGTCGCCACGGCAGCGCCTGCCGCCATGTTCCGCGCCTGCGCGATGTTCGTCTGGATCTGGCGAGCCGCTTCCGAGTCCGGCGGCAACAGCGCGCGCAGCCGCTCCCAATGCATCAATGCCTCGGCGGCGTCGCCCCGGCGCAGCGCCATCATGCCGGCCAGCGCCAGGGCCTTGGGCTGATCCGGCTGCGCTTCCAGCGCTTGCGCAACGGCTGCGATGGAGGCGTCGTCCGGCTCTCCCTGCCTGGCGGACAGCAGCGCATCGGCCAGGTCGGCCAGCACGGCCGGTTGTCCGGGCACCAGCCGCAGCACCTGCTGGTAGGCGGCGACGGCGTCGTTGAAGCGGCCCAGCGTTTCGTACGAGCGGGCCAGCATGTACCAGCCATCGGCGTCGTCCGGCGCGGCGCGCAGGCGTTGGGCCAGCGCGTTGATGGCGAGCGCCATGTCATTGCCCGCGTCCGCCGCATGCGGCTCGGCCGCGGGCGCCATTGCGATGCTCGCGGCGGCGCGCGGATTGCCGAGTTGGCCATACAGAAGCATGGCGGCGACCGGTACGGCCACGCTCATCAGGCAGGCCACGGCAATGCCGGCGCGCTGCCCGCCCAGGGTAGCGCCGCGCATGCGGCGCGTGGCAAGGTCCTGCAGCAGATCGCGCTGCAATTCTTCTTCGGCGCGGGCGTGTGCCTGCGGACTGAGGGCGCCGCTGTTCAGATCGCGCCGAAGCTGATCGCGCTGCGCCAGGTAAAAGGCGCGCACGCTGCCTTCGGCGCTGCCGTCCGCGGCGGGCGCGCGGCGCAGCAGCGGGGGCACCAGGCAGAGCAGGGTGGCCAGCAAGAGGGCCAGGACGATGAGCCAGAGGGCGGTCATGAGCCGGAGTCCAGAAAGCGGGCGGCGCGTTCGCGTTCGTCCGCGGTCAGCGGGGCCCGCGCACCGGCGCGTCGTTGCAGCGTGCGGACCAACACCAGGAATCCCAGCGCCAGCAGCGCGAACGGGCCCACCCAGAGCAGCCAGGTGATCGGTTTGAAAGGCGGATCGTAGCGGACGAAATCGCCATATCGGTCCTCGAAGAACCGCATGATTTGCGCATCGGTCTTGCCATCGGCCAACTGCCCGCGTATGAGTTTGCGCATGTCCTGGGCAAGCGGCGCATTCGATTCAGCCAGCGTCTGGTTCTGGCAGACCAGGCAGCGCAGGCCGTGCGCCAGCTTGTCGGCGCGTTGTTCCTGGTCGGCAGACAGCGCGGACTGGGCGGGGGCGATCGCCGCAGGACGACCCGCCGTGGAGCTGGCTGCCGCAGGTCCGCCTGCCGCAGGTCCATCTGCCGCAGGTTCGCCTGCCGCCTGCGCTACCGCCACCGCAAGCAGCGCGGCCGACAGCAGCGCAATGGAAAGAAAGCGGCGCGGCGCGTTCATTGCAGCGCCTCGATGACGGGTTGCAGCCGGGTGCGCCAGAGATCCGGCGTGATCAGCCCCAGGTGCTTGTAGCGGATCCGGCCGGCTCCATCGATCACGAACGTCTCCGGCACGCCATAGACGCCATATTCGATGCCGACCCGGCCGTCGACGTCGCTGGCCGACGCGATGTACGGATTGCCGTTGCGCGCCAGCCACTCGCGCGCGTCGTCCGGCTTGTCCTTGTAGTTCAGGCCGTATAGCGCGATGCCATGCCGCTTTGCGGCCTCGCGCAGCACGGGCAGTTCATCCTTGCAGGGGCCGCACCACGATGCCCATACGTTCAGCAGCCAGACCTTGCCGCGCAGCGACTCCACGTCCAACGTCTGGCCGGGTTCCTGCAGGACGGGCAGACTGATGGCGGGGGCGGGCTTGTCGATCATGGCCGACGGCACCGCGCGCGGGTCGCGCGACAGGCCCATCGCCAAAAATACGGCCATCGCCAGGAATGCGGCCAGCGGCAGCAGGTAGCGCAGCATCAATAGCCCTCCCGCGGGGCGCCGGTGAGCGGGGCGCGCGCATCTTTGCGCGCCTGCGCTTCTTGCGCGCGCCGGTAGCGGCCGTCGCCCGCCGCCAGCAGGCCGCCCAGGGCCATCAGGATGCAGCCTGTCCAGATCCAGGTCATGAAGGGCTTGACCTGGATGCGGACGGTCCACGCGCTGTCGCCCACGGGGTCGCCGAGCGCCACGAACAGATCGCGCGTGAAGCCGCTGTCGATGTCGGCCTGGCTGAGCGCCATGTCCTGCACGGTATAGAGGCGCTTTTCCGGATACAGCGTGACGACCGGCTTGCCGTCGCGCACCACATGAAAGACGGCGCGCTGCGCGCTGTAGTTGGGGCCGGTCGCGGGTCCGACGCCGGCGAAAGTGAACTCGTAGCCGCCGGCTTCTTCCGTGGCGCCGATGTCCACGCGTATTTCGCGCTTGACCTCGTAGCCGTTGGCCAGCGTGACGCCCGCGATGAAGACGCCGATGCCGGCGTGCGCCAGCAGCATCCCGTACCAGGAGCGCGGCTGGCGCGCCAGCCGCCGCAGCACGTCGCCATCGCCGTCCGTCAGTCGCTGCCAGGCGTGCGCTGCGGAGCTGGCGACGGACCAGGCGGCCAGCCACAGGCCCAGGATGATCATCGGCGAGCCAAAGCGTGATGCGCCCGGCATCGCCAGCGGCGCCAGCACCGCCGTCAGCACGCTGACGGCGAACGCGACACGCAGCCGCTTGGCCAGGTCGGGCACTTCCGCCTGCTTCCAGCGCGCGACGGGCCCTACGCCCATCAGGAAGATGGCGGGCGTCATCAGCGGCACGAACACGGCTTCGAAGTAGGGCGGTCCGATGGAAATCTTGCCCCACTCCAGGACGTCCAGCACGACGGGATACAGCGTGCCCAGCAGTACGGAACCCGCCGCCACCGTCAACACCACGTTGTTGGAAAGCAGCAGGGATTCGCGCGACAGCAGCGAAAAGCCGCCGCCCAGTCCGACCGTGGGCGCGCGCCAGGCATAGAGGGCCAACGATCCGCCGACGATCAGCGTCATGAAGGCCAGGATGTACAGGCCGCGGCCGGGGTCCACCGCAAAGGCGTGCACCGAGGTCAGCACGCCGGACCGGACCAGGAACGTCCCCAGGATGCTGAGCGAGAACGTGCAGATGGCCAGCAGCACCGTCCAGCTTCGGAACGCGCCGCGACGCTCGGTGACGATCAATGAGTGAATCAGCGCGGTGCCGGCCAGCCAGGGCATGAAGGACGCGTTCTCGACGGGGTCCCAGAACCACCAGCCGCCCCAGCCCAGCACGTAGTAGGCCCAGGCGCTGCCCAGCAGGATGCCGATGGTCAGGAAGGTCCACGCGGCCAGCGTCCAGGGGCGGACCCAGCGCGCCCACAGCGCGTCCAGTTCGCCCGACAACAGCGCGGCGATGGCAAAGGCGAACGCCACCGAAAAGCCCACGTAACCCATGTACAGCATGGGCGGATGCACGATCATGCCGGGATCCTGCAGCAGCGGATTCAGGTCGCGGCCGGCCATGGCGGGCGGGATCAGGCGTTCGAAGGGATTGGACAGGAACAGCATGAAAAGCAGAAAGCCCACGCTGATCCAGCCCATCACGGCCAGCACCCGGCCCACGAAGGGCAGCGGCAGGCGACGGCTGCACAGCGCCACGGCCAGCGTCCAGGCGGTCAGCAGGTACAGCCACAGCAGCAGGGACCCTTCGTGGCCGCCCCAGACCGCCGCGAAGCGGTAGGCGGCGGGCAGATCCGAATGCGAGTTGGCGGCCACGTACAACACGGAATAGTCGTTGTGAATAAACGACCAGCCCAGGCACGCGAAGGCCACGGTGGTCAGGCCGAACTGGCCGATCGCGGCGGGGCGCGCCACGCGCAGTCCCGCCTGCCAGCCGGTGGCCGCGCCGACCAGCGGCAGGATGCCCTGGGCCAGCGCCACCAGCAGCGCCAGGATCAGGCTGAAGAGGCCGATTTCAGGAATCATCGAGCCTCCGCCCGGATCGTGGAGGTGCTGCCGGTTGAGGGATAGCCGCCTGCCGCAGGACCGCCTGCCGCCGCTTCCGCTCGCTTGACTGCGTCGGCGGCTTCGGGGGGCATGTAGTTTTCATCGTGCTTGGCCAGGACCTCGGTGGCGCGGAATACGCCGTCGGGGCCCATCTTGCCGGCCACGACCACGCCCTTGCCCTCGCGGAACAGGTCGGGCAGAAGGCCCTGGTAGGTCACGGGCACGACGTGGGCGGTGTCCGTGACGGCGAAGCGCAGCGTCAGGCCGTCGGCTTCGCGCCGCAGCGAGCCCTGCTCGACCAGCCCGCCGACCCGGAAGCTGCCGCTACCGGGGGCTTCGCGGGCCACCACCTGCGTCGGGCTGAAAAAGAACACCAGGTTCGATTGCAGGGCGTTGAGCACCAGCGCGGTCGCCAGCCCCAGCAGGGCAAGACCGCCGACGATGGCGAAGGCGCGACGTTTGCGGGGGCTCATGGCGAAGTCCCTGAATCGGACTTCGCGACGGATGCGGGCGAGGCGGAGCTTCCACGATCGGGCGATGCCGATGCAACGGCTGCCGAAGCACCCCTTGCCGATCCACCGGTTCCCGATGCACCGTCCCGCTGCCCCGATGCCCGGCGGCTGCGCCGCCACACCGCGAGCACTTCCCAGGCCATGAGCGCGATCGTGACGCCGTAGGCGCCCAGGATGTACGGACCGTGGCCCTGCAGGGAAAAGAGCGTGTCCCAGTTCATGGCGCTTCTCCGCGGCCCGCCCGCATCGCGCCGGCGTGTACAAGACCTGTCTGCCCGCCGGCTGCCATGACGGCCGCAGGCTCCCGCTCGGCGATGATGCCGCGCACGCGCGCCAGCGCCACCGCGGCGCTGTACAGCCAGAAGGCCGCCACCATCAGCAACATGGCGGTCACCATGATGTGCGCCATGCTGGGCGCGGTGGTCAGGTTGATGGATGCGCCCTGGTGCAGGGTGCTCCACCATTGCACCGAAAAGTAGATGATGGGCACGTTGACGACGCCCGCCAGCAGCAGGATCGCGCCGCCGCGGTCCGCGCGCTGCGTGTCGTCGGTGGCGGCCTGCAACGCCATGAATCCCAGGTACAGGAACAGCAGGATCAATTCCGACGTCAGCCGGGCATCCCAGACCCACCACGTGCCCCAGGTCGGCTTGCCCCACAGCGCGCCGGTCCACAGGGTCAGGAAGGTGAAGAGCGCGCCCGTCGGGGCCAGCGCGCGCATCATCATGAAGGACAGCCGCGTGTTAAGGATCAACCCCAGCGCCGCATAGCCCGCCATGACGAGATACAGGAACATCGACATCCATGCCGCGGCCACGTGGATGAAGAGGATGCGGTAGACCTCGCCTTGCTGGCTGTCTATGGGCGCCACGACCAGGCCCGTGTACAGCCCGGCCGCCGCCAGCAGCGCGGCCCCCAGCGCGAAGAAGGGAGTCATCCGGCCCGCCAGCGGATAGAACAGCACGGGCGACGCGTAGCGCAGCCAGCCCGAACGTTGCGGCGTGGCGCGGGGGGAGTCGAAGGCGGTTTGGTTCTGCATTGCCCCTCCTAGTCCAGCGCCACACGCAGCGCGGCCGATGCGCTCCACGGGCAGAGCAGGATCGCCAGGCACAGGCCGGCGCCCAGCAGCGATAGCTGCGGCCCGGCGGCCAGCCCGGCGTGCGTCGCCGACACCGCGCCCGCGCCGAAAATCAGAACCGGCACGTAGAGCGGCAGCACCAGCAGCGGCAGCAGGGCGCCGCCTCGCAGGCCCAGGGTCAGCGCCGCGCCCAGTCCGCCCACCAGCGCCAGCGTGGGCGTGCCCAGCAGCAGCGACAGCACGAGGATGCCGATGGCGTGCGGCGACAGGCCGAACTGCAGGGCCAGCACCGGGCTTGCCAGGATCAGCGGCAGGCAGGTGCTGAACCAATGCGCCCCGAGTTTCACGCCGACCAGCAGCGGCAGCGGGTGCGGCGAAATCAGCAATTGCTCGAGCGCGCCGCTGTCGTAGTCCTGCGCGAAGGGACGATGCAGGCTGAGCAGGATGCCGAGCAGGGCGCAGACCCACAGCACGCCCGGCCCGATCGCCAGGAGCAGGACGGGATCGGGCCCGACCGCCAGGGGGAACAGGGAACCCGTAACGATGAAGAACAGCGTTGCGCCCAGCGTGTCCGCCGGTCGCCTCCAGGCCAGCCGGACTTCACGCAGCGCCAACTGAGACAGCGTAGCCAGCATCCGCGTAGTCATCCATGTTCAAGGTTTGGGTGTGGGCGGCGGACGTGCGCGGCGCGCGGTGCGAGGCGACGACGGCCGCGCCGCCCGCCGCCAGGTGGGACTCCAGCGCCTGCTGCAATTGATCCAGGCTGGCTGCGTCCAGCCCGGCGTCGGGTTCGTCCAGCAGCCATAGCGGTTTGGCGCCCAGCACCACCGCGGCCAGGACCAGCCGGCGGCCCTGGCCCTGCGAAAGGCGGGCGGCCGGCATATGCAGGCAGCCGCCCAGGCGCCAGGCCTGCAGGCAGGCGGCGATGGCGTCGTCACCATGAGGCGTGCCGGCCACGTGCAGCGCGCAGCGCAGGTTCTCCAGCGCCGTCAGGTCCCCGCACAGGCCGTTGCCATGGCCCAGGTAGGCGGTGCGCGCAAAATGCGCGCTGGGATCGCGCCGGATGTCGCCGTCCCGGCCGACGACCTCGCCGCAGAGCGGCCGCAGCAGGCCCGCGAGCATGCGCAAGAGGCTGGTCTTGCCGCTGCCGTTCGCGCCATGTACATGCAGGAGCTGGCCGGCGTGCAGGTCGAAATCCACCGGCCCGGGGCCCTCCGGCTCGCCGCGCCGGCTGGCCAGTCCGCGCGCGCTCAGGATGGGCGCCGGCGCGTCACCGGGACGCATTCGCGACCTCTTGGGACGCCCTGGCCGGCGGCGTCGCTTCGGAGGTCTGGCCAGGAGGAATGTGCGGCAGCGTGTGGGCGATGCCCTTGTGGCAGTCGATGCAGGTCTTGGTGCGGTCCACCAGATAGGTCGAATGCATGTTCTGCGCGCGCACGCTCTGGCGCGTGAAGTCCATGTACTGGTAGTTGTGGCAGTTGCGGCACTCCAGCGAGTCGTTCGCCTTGAAGCGCGCCCATTCGTGCTGCGCCAGTTCCAGCCGCTTGTCGACGAACTTTTCGCGCGTGTTGATGGTGCCGAAGATCTTGCCCCAGACTTCCTTGGACGCCTGCATCTTGCGGGCGATCTTGTCGGTCCAGTTGTGCGGCACGTGGCAGTCCGAGCACAGGGCGCGCACGCCCGAACGGTTGGTGAAGTGGATCGTGCCCTTGAGTTCCGAATACACGTTGTCGCGCATTTCGTGGCAGCCGGTGCAGAACTGCTCGGTGTTGGTCAGCTCCATGGCCGTATTGAACGCGCCCCAGAACAGGATGCCGCCCACGAACCCGCCGACCGTCAGGAAGCCCAGGCTGAAATGCACGCTGGGCCTGCGGATGATGTTCCAGTACCGCTTCAGGAGGTTACGCATGGGTAGGCATCCTCTTTTAGCGCTTTTCCGCCGGCGCCGGCGTCGCCGTCAGCCGCTTCAGGATGGTGTCGATGTCCTGGAAGTTGTTCGGCACGAGCGGCTTGGCTTCCGTCTGGACAACGTGGCATTGCAGGCAGAAGTAGCGGCGGGGCGACACTTCCGCCAGCACGTTGCTGTCGCGGTCCATGTAGTGCGTCACGCTCAGTGGCACGGCCTGCGTCTGTTCGGTGTTGACGCGGGCGTGGCAGGCCAGGCACCGGTTGAAGTTCTTGTCGATCTGGTAGCCGTCGATCTTGTGCGGGATGGTCGGCGGCTGCATCGAATACGTGCGCATGCGCCGGATATCCCGATTTTCCACCGGGCTCATCAGCGGCGGCGTGATGGACTCGGTCAAGGGCGTCGGGCCTCTCAAGGGGTCCACCATCGGGTCGGGCGGCGCCGCCCAGGCGCTGCCCGAACCCACCAGGAGGACCATTGCGATCGCTGTAGCGCGAATTTTCATGAGTGTCTCCGTCGGGCCCGTCAAGCCTTGGTGATCTTGACCGCGCACTTCTTGAAGTCGGTCTGGAAGGAGATCGGGTCGGTGGCGTCCAGCGTGACCTTGTTGATCAGCTGGCCGGCGTCGAACCACGGCACGAACACCAGTCCGCGCGGCGGCTTGTTGCGGCCGCGCGTCTCCAGCCGCGTCTGCATCTTGCCGCGGCGCGAGGCGATCTCGACCAGCGATCCCCGCCGCAGTCCCATCGCCTGCGCGTCATCCGGGTGCATGAAACACACCGCTTCAGGGAAGGCGCGGAACAGCTCGGGCACGCGCCGCGTCATCGATCCGGAGTGCCAGTGCTCCAGGACCCGGCCGGTGGACAGCCAGAAGGGATATTCCTCGTCCGGCACCTCGGGCGGCGGTTCGTAGGGCAGGGCATAGATGTTGGCCTTGCCGTCCGGGTTGCCGTAGAAGTTGAAGCCCGATCCCACCTTCACGTACGGATCCGCCTTTTCACGGTAGCGCCACCGCGTTTCCACGCCGTCCACGACGGGCCAGCGCAACCCGCGCACCTCGTGATAGGTGTCGAAGGGCGCCAGGTCGTGGCCATGGCCGCGGCCGAACTCCGCATATTCCTCGAACAGGCCTTTCTGCGCGTAGAAGCCGAAGGCCTTGGCCTCGTCATTGGCGTATTCGGGGTTCAGCTCGGAATTCGGGTATCTGTTGACCTTGCCGTTTTCGTACAGCACCTGGAACAGGGTCTTGCCGCGCAGCTCGGGCTTCTTGGCCAGCAGATCCGCGGGCCAGACTTCGTCGGTGGTGAAGCGCTTGGAAAACTCCATCAGCTGCCACAGATCGGAGCGCGCGCCGCTGGGGGCGTTGACCAGCTGGTGCCAGAATTGCGTGCGGCGTTCGGCGTTGCCGTAGGCGCCTTCCTTTTCCACCCACATGGCCGTGGGCAGCACCAGGTCGGCGGAAATGGTGGTCACGGTGGGATAGGCGTCGGACACCACGATGAAGTTCGCCGGGTTGCGATAGCCCGGATACCCTTCGTTCAACATGTTGGCGGCCGCCTGCATGTTGTTGTTGACCATCACCCAGTACGCGTTGATGGTGCCGTCCTTCAGCATGCGGTTCTGCAGCACGGCGTGCGCGCCCACCTTGTCGGGCACGGTGCCGTCCGGCAGGCCCCAGATGGCCTCGGCGCGTGCCCGGTGCTCGGGGTTCGTCACGACCAGGTCGGCGGGCAGGCGATGCGAGAACGTGCCGACCTCGCGCGCCGTGCCGCAGGCCGAAGGCTGGCCCGTCAGCGAGAACGGACTGTTGCCCGGGGTGGAAATCTTGCCGGTCAGCAGATGGATGTTGTAGACCAGGTTGTTGGCCCAGACGCCGCGCGTGTGCTGGTTGAAGCCCATGGTCCAGAACGACATGACGCGGATCTTCGGATCGGCGTAGAGCTCGGCCAGGGCCTCCAGGTTCCTGGCGGGCACGCCGGTCAGCTTGGCGGTGTACTCCAGGTCGTACTTGGAGACGAACTTGGCATATTCGTCGAACGTGATCGGCTTCGAGCCGCCGGCATTGTTGGCGTTCTTGGCGGCCTTCTGAAGGGGATGCTCAGGACGCAGGCCATAGCCGATGTCGGTATTGCCTTCCAGGAACCGGGTGTGCTCGTCGATGAACTCGCGGTTGTAGCGCTTGGTCTTGATGATGTGGTTGGCGATGTAATTCAGGATCGCCAGGTCGCTCTGCGGCGTGAAGGTCAGCGACAGGTCGGCCAGTTCATATGACCGGTTCTCGAAGGTCGACAGCACCACGACCTTGGTGTTGGGCTTGCTGAGGCGCCGGTCCGTCACCCGCGTCCACAGGATGGGGTGCATTTCGGCCATGTTCGCGCCCCACAGCACGAAGGCGTCTGCGCTTTCGATGTCGTCGTAGCAGCCCATGGGTTCGTCGGCGCCGAAGGTGCGGATGAAGCCCACCGCCGCCGACGCCATGCAATGCCGCGCGTTCGGATCCAGGTTGTTGCTGCGAAAGCCCGCCTTCATCAGCTTCAGGGCGGCGTAGCCTTCCCAGATCGTCCACTGGCCCGACCCGAACATGCCCACGGCCGTGGGGCCCTTTTCCTTCAGCACCCGCTTGAACTGTTCGGCCATGACGTCGAACGCCTGGTCCCAGGATACCGGCGCCAGTTCCCCGTCCTTGGAATACCTGCCGTCCTTCATGCGCAGCAGGGGGCTGGTCAGCCTGTCGTTGCCGTACATGATCTTCGACAGGAAGTAGCCCTTGACGCAGTTCAGGCCGCGGTTGACCTCTGCATTGAAGTCGCCGTGCGTGGCCACGACCTGGTTGTCCTTCACGGCGACGTTCACGCCGCAGCCGGTCCCGCAGAACCTACAGGGCGCCTTGGACCATTTCAGCTTGGCGGCCTCGGAGTCGGTCACGATGTTCTGCGTGTAGCCGACGATCGGGATACCGGCAACCGTGGCGGCAGCCGCAGCGGCGGATTGCTTGATGAACTCTCTACGAGCCATGGACATCGTCAATCTCCTCGTTCATCGCGGCAAGCGTGTCGGAATGCTGGTAGACCAGCGCCGACGCAAGCACGCCATCCAGGCGCTGGATCTCGGCGATCCGGGCCAGCATTTCTTCGGTAGAGGGGGCTTCCAGGGTGACCACCAGCTTGCCGGTGTCGGAGGCGCCGTGGATTTCGGCGCCGGCAATCGCAAGAATCGCCTGCTGCATGTCGGACACGCGCCGCGGAGCGGCATGCACCACCATGCTGGCGATGTGCAATTCAGGAGGGGCGCTACAGGACGCCGGGGGGGAGGGGAGCGCGGACATGGAAGGGGTTCCGTCGCGTCGCATCAGCTGCCCGGGGGGCCGGCGAACATCTGGTAGATCCAGACCGCGAAACCATAGCCCGCAACGATGATCACCGTCAGGACTGGGGCCATGACCGCCGTCAGGAACAGGAAACTTCGCAGCTCCTGAGACTTCGTGTAGCCATCGGATTCGTCTTGCACACACCACCTCGCTGCAGAAACATTAGGGGCATTGCGTCAAACGTACTGATGCGAAAGTTTGTAGCAGATTAGTTTGCGCTGCGTCAATGTTGCAACACGGCGTGAGCGGTAGGCGCTGCGCTATATACAAAAATGCCTAACGCACGCTGCGCGGGGGCGCCGGCATGCGTCAGGCATCGGGTCTTTCGGGGTCAGCGTCGGGCCGCTCAGGGCCCGTGCGCGGTTACGCCACGGCGCCGTAGATGCGCCGCGCGTCGGCTGCCGTCGCCAGCGGACGGCCCAGGGCGCGGGCGCCTTGGGCGGCTTGTGCCACCAGCGCCGCGTTGTCTGGCGCAATCGACCCGTCGCGCAGCTTCAGGTTGTTCTCGAAGCCCACGCGCATATGGCCGCCGAACGCCGCGGCGGTCGTGACGCAGGCGTTTTCCTCGGGGCCGAAGGCGCAGATCGCCCAGGGCAGCGAGTGGTCGTAAGCGGACAGGAAGGGCAGCAGGTCGTACGCGGACGAGGTCTGGCCCGCGCTGTAGCGGCCCAGCACGAACAGCACCGACCACGCTCCGGGCGGCACCAATCCGCGTGCGCGCAGCGACAGCCAGCGGCGCACGTCGGCCTCGTCGTACAGGATGATCTGCGTCATGATCCGCCGCTCGGCCAGCCACGCCAGGAAAGCGGCCAGTTCCGCTTCCGGAATGTCGGGCACGGCGATTTCGCGCAGCCCGATGGAGACGGCTTCGGGCTGCAATTCGCGCACCATTGCGATCTGCTCGGCAGCCTTGTAGACGCCGGCGGCTTCGCTGGTCACCTGCACCAGCAGTTCGTCGCCGACCGCCTGCTGCACTGCGGCAAGCGCGTCGCGGTACGCCTGGGCATCCAGCAGATGGCTGCCGTCCGGCTTGCGCACATGCATGTGCATCATGCCGGCGCCGGCATCCAGGCAGGCGCGCGCTTCCTGCGCAAGGGCCGCTGGGGTCATGGGCACCGCGGGATGGTCGGCGGCTTTCTTGTAGGCGCCGTTGGGCGCCACGGTGATGATGACGGGGGATTCGGCCAGCGCGGCGCGCGGCAGTGCGGGTGCGTTCAAGGATGGATCTCCGGCAGTTCGGGGGCGATCAGGTCCAGGCCGGCGCGCAGCAGCCTGTCATAGCGCGCGCGTTCGGCCGCGATGGTCTCGGGCGTCCATTCGTAGAAGCCTTCCCCCGCCTTCATGCCATGGCGCCCGTCGGCGGCGCGCTCGGTCAGGCAACGCGCGGGGTGGTCGGCGTTGCAGAAGGTTGGGTACATCGTGGCGCCGGCTGCGGCGTGCACGTCGATGCCGGCGTGGTCGCGCTGCATGACGGGGCCGGCGGCCAGGAAGCGGAAGCCGAATCCAAAGCGCACGGCGGCGTCCACGTCTTCCGGCGACGCGATGCCTCGGTCGATGAGGTCGAACGCCTCGCGCGACAGCGCGTGCTGCAGTCGGTTGGAAAGAAAGCCCGGCAGATCCTGCTTCACCTTGACCGGCACGCTGCCGCAGCGCCGCATGAACGCGATCAGCGAGTCGGCGCAGGCGTCGTCGCTGGCCTCGCCCAGCACCACTTCCACCAGCGGCACAAGATGCGCGGGCATGAAAAAGTGCAGGCCCAGCATGCGGCCGCGCGTATCCAGGCCCTGGCTGATCGCGCTGATCGGGAAACTGGAGCTGTTGCTGGCCAGGACGGCGTCGGGCCGCGCGCGCCGCGCCAGGTCCGCGAAGAGCGCCTGTTTGATGTCCAGGCGCTCGGGAATGCATTCGATGACCAGGTCCACGGTGGACCAGTCCACGTCGTCCAGCGTCGGCGCGGTGGCCAGCAGGGCGGCATTCGCCTCGCGTCCGATGGTCTTGAGGTTCTCCGCGACGCGGGCGGGCAGGGCTGCCGCGCGTCCGGCTTCGGGTTCGATCACTGTCGTGCGGCAGGCCGCGCGGGTCAACACCACGGCGACATCGGCGCCCATCGTGCCGCCGCCCACCACCACCGCATGCGCCACGCCCGGATTGGGCAGCCCTGTTGCGTCCGTCTGCATGCTGTTCTCCTGAATCTGAAACTACGCTTCGGCGCAAGTGTAGAGAAGGCGGGTTGATTGATGAATCAGAAGTTTTGGATAGAATGATCGACAAATCAGATCAATAGGATCGGGGACAAATCATGCAGATCAATCTGTCGATGCGGGACATCGATACCACGCTGGTGCTGGGCCGCACGCTGAATTTCCGGCAGGCCGCCGCGCAGTTGCATCTGTCGCAGTCCGCGCTTTCCACGCAGATCCAGCGGATCGAGGACGCACTGGGTGTGCGCCTGTTCGACCGCACCACGCGCACGGTGCGGCTGACGGCCGCCGGCGAGGTCTTCCTGCAACAGGCCGCGACGCTGCAGGCGGCGTTCCGCGATGCGATCGCCGCGGTGGGCAGCATCACCAGCGCCGAGCACGGCCAGGTGTCGGTGGCGGCGCTGCCGTCGCTGGCCGCGCGCCTGTTGCCGCGCGTGCTCATGGCCTACCGCCAGGCGCATCCGCACGTGGCGCTGAAGGTGCGCGACACGCTGTCCGGCCCCGCTTTCGACCTGGTCCGGGCAGGCGAGGTGGACTTCGCGCTGACGGCGGCCGATCCGCAGCATGCCGATCTGCACTACGTGCCGCTGATGTCCGACAGCTTCATCCTGCTGATCCCAGAGGCGCATCCCCTTGCCCGCGCGAAAGGGCCGCTGCGCTGGGCTGACACGGCGACGGCCGAGCACGTGTCCATGGTGCACCCCAGCAGCGTGCGTCAGTACACGGAATGGGCCTTCCTGCAGAACCGCATCCGTTTCGTTCCGGCTTTCGAAGCCGAGCACCTGACCACCATCGTGGCGATGGTGGAGTGCGGGTTCGGCGTGGCGGCGCTGCCGGAGATCGCCGCGGGCGCGGTGGCGCAGAACGGCATCGTGCAGCGGCGGCTGACCGGGCCGGTGGCCGAGCGGTCGATCGGCCTGGTGACTGCCCGCAACCGCAGCCTGTCGCCGGCGGCCGTGGCCCTGGTGCAGACGTTGCGGGAGTATGTTGCGCAGCAGCCGCGCCAATGAAAAAGCCGGCCTCTATGCAGAGGCCGGCTTGCCGGTCGGGTGGCGGGACCGGGGTTCGCCGGTCGGCCAGCCGCGTTCAGAAGTCGATCTGCGCCGACAGCAGCACCGTGCGCGGCGCCGAGACCGTTGCGTAAGAGCCGCTGGCCAGCCAGGCGTTCTTGTTGAACAGGTTTTCGATGTTGGCGCGGAACACCACCGCCCGGCCGAGGATCTCGGTGTTGTAGCGCGCGCCGATGTCGTAGCGGGTCCACGAGGGCAGGGTCAGCGTGTTGGCCGCGTTGAAGTACATCGACGACGTATGGATCACGCGCGCGTTCAGGCTCAAGCCTTGCACCCATGGCGTGTCCCAGTCCACCCCCAGATTGAAAGTGTTCTTCGGCACGCCGTTGGCTTCGTTGCCGTCGTTCACGCCGCCCGCCGTGCGCTTGAGCGTCGCGTCGTAGAACGTGGCGCTGGCCATCATGCGCAGGCCCGGCATGGCTTCGCCGAAGGCCGACAGCTCCAGGCCGCGGTTGCGCTGTTCGCCGTCGAAGCTGTAGATGCGCGTGTCGGGATCGGTCATCGAGTTGGGGCGCGTGATCTGGAACACCGAGGCGCTGGTGATCACCTTGCCCCAGTCGACCTTGACGCCGGCCTCGTATTGCTTGGACTTGTACGGCGCGAAGACCTGGCCGGCGTTGGCGGCCGTGGCCGGCGCGATGCCGCCGCGGGTCAGGCCCGACGTGAAGTTGCCGTACAGCGAGACGTTGGAAATGGGCTTGAAGACGATGCCGGCGACGGGCGAGATCGCGCTTTCGTCGTAGGAGTTCAAGCGTGCGCCGGTCGCGGTCGAATAGTTGTCCAGCGCCACGCGCTGGTTGCGCAGGCCGCCGGTGATCAGCAGCGTGTCGTCGGCGAAGGACAGGGTGTCGACCAGCGTGTAGCTGGTCAGCTCCGTCTTGGACGCCTTCTGCGGCGCGCCGCGGTAGGCGGTGACCGGGGGGAGGGGCGCGGGCCGGAAGATGCTGGACGGGACGCCGGGACCCGAGGACGTCACATACGCGTTGCCGGACTCCTGGTCCAGACGCGTGGCGGACAGCGTCAGCGTGTGGCCGACGCCCCAGGTGTCAAAGCGCGCGCGCAGGCCGACGTCGCCCGTCCAGGTGCGCGAATACGAGTCGTAGAAGGCATTGCTGACCGTGAAGTTGCCCAGCGCGTCCGCGGGACCCGACGGGAAGGTCTGCTCGGCGGTGCCGTAGCGGTAGCCGGTGGCGCCGTAGACCATCAGGTGGTCGTTGATGTCGTACTCGAGGCGCGTGGCCACGGCCGAATCGTTCAGCTTGAGCTCCGTGCCCGGGTAGAAATTGCGGTGGCCCGACGGCGGCGAGGGCAGCGACGTCACGTTCGACTGGAAGCCGATCTGGGGCCGGAAGTTGTCGATGTCTTCGTGCTGGGTGTAGGCGTCCAGCGACCAGCGCAGCCGCTGGCCGCGGTAGTCCAGCGCCAGCGCGCCCAGGCCCTGTTGCTGCTTGCCGTCGTCGATGTTGGTGTCGCCGTTGTTGTAGACGCCGTTGACGCGGATGCCCCATTCGTTGTTTTCGCCAAAGCGCCGGCCCATGTCGAGCTGGCCGCCCAGCACCGACTTGCTTTGGTAGGTAGTGGTCAGGCGGGTCAGGGGTTCGTCGCCGGCGCGCTTGGTGACGATGTTGATGCCGCCGCCGATGCTGCCGCTGGGGCCGATGCCGTTCATCAGCGTGCCGGGGCCCTTCAGGACTTCGACGCGTTCCATGATGGCGGCCGGCATGCGGCTGGCGGAGGCCAGGCCGTACAGGCCGTTCAGGCCGACGTCGCCGGCGGCCACGGAAAAGCCGCGGATCTGGAACTCGTCGGAAAAGCCGCCGCTGGCGGTCGTCGTGCGCACCGAGGACTCGTTGATCACCACGTCGGCCAGCGTGCGGGCCTGCTGGTTCTCGATCATCTGCGACGTGTAGTTGGTGGTGCTGAACGGCACGTCCATGACATCGCCGGTGCCCAGCACGCCCAGGCCGCCGCCGCGCGCGACCTGCCCGCCAGCAAAGGGCTCGGGCAACGCGGGGTCGGCGGCCGAGGCGGTCACCGTCACGGCGGGCAGTTGCGTGGTCGCGACGCCGGCGCCGGCGGGGCGGTCCAGCACATAGCTGCCGTTCGATTGCGGCAGGACCCGGATGCCGGTGCCGGCCAGCAGGGTGTCCAGCCCGCCGCGCACGCCGTAGCTGCCGCGCAGCCCGTTGCTTTGCAGGCCGGCGGTCACCTCGGGACGGAACGACAGCACGATGCCGGCCTCACGTCCGAAACGGCCCAACGCGTCTTCCAGCGTACCCGCGGGAATGTCGTAGCTGCGGGTCGCGGTGGTCTGCGCATGCGCGGCGATGGGTGCTGCAAGAACGGGAGCCGCCACGAGCGCGGCGGTGGCGATGCGTCCCGCCAGGCGCGCCGTGGCAGCGCGCCGCAGGAAACGAGGGGACTGGCGCTTGGGCGCCCGGACGTGAGTCATGTACTGGCCTATCGGAAAGGTGAGGTTGCTGTGTGCTCACCTGCCTTGACCCGCCAGATCGCAAAACGGATCAGCTTTTTTGTAACAGCGGCGCCGGGCGCGCTGTGTCGGGGCCCGCGATGAGGTGCAGGCGCCGTCCGCGCCAGAGTCGCGTTTCGGTTTCGACCCGGATATCCAGGGTGGCGCTGAGCGCGGCAAGCACCTTGTCCACGTTGTTGACGGGAAACGAGCCCGACAGCCGCAGGCCTGCGATGGCCGGGTCGCAACTCAGCGTGTCGGGGCAATAGCGGCCCAGCTCGGCGATGAAGTCGTGGAGCCGCATGCCGCGCGCCACGATGAAGCCGTCCTTCCAGGCAATCTGGTTTTCCTCGGCGGCGGCCGGCTGCTCGACGCCGCGCGCCCAATAGTTGGCGCGCAGGCCGGCCTGCAAGGTCAGCCCGTGCTCGGCGTCATCGCGCGGCTGGATCTGCACGGCGCCCTGGAAGACGCTGACTTCGGTCGAAGCGCCCAGCACCCGCACGGTGTATTCGGTGCCCAACGCGCGGGCGGTGCCGTGCGCGGTCTCGACGAGAAAGGGGCGCGCCGGCGCGCCCGCCTCGTGGGCGGTCGCGATCAGGATCTCGCCAGCGATGAGCGCCACCCGGCGCTGGGCGGCGCTGTAGCGCACGTCGATGGCGCTGTCCGTGTTCAGAACGAGACGGGTGCCATCCGGCAACGTCAGCTTGCGGCGTTCGCCGACTGCGGTGCGATGGTCCGACGTCCATGCGCGCCACGGCGTGACCTGTCCCACGCCCCAGGCTGCGCCGCTCGTGATCGCCAGGACGCTCATGGCCTTCAATGCCCGGCGGCGCTGCGCCGAGGCGGGCGCGGCCAGCGCCGCTTGCGCGATGGCCGCGTTGCCGGGACAGGCAAGGGGCTGCAGCGTGCCCTGCACGGATTCGATGCGCAGCCAGGCCCGCTCGTGGTCGGGATGCGCGGCGCGCCACGACGTCCATTCGCGCACGGTTTCGGGCGCCACGGCGTCGCCCTGCAGTTCCACCAGCCATTCCAGCGCGCGCTGCGCGACGGCGGGCGACAGGGCGGAGGCGTCGCGGGTAGTTCGGTACCAGGGCGAGGCGGACATGCGCCGGCTCATCGGGTAAAGGAAAGATCGGCGAAGCAACAGCGCTGCAAGGCCTTGACGAGGTGGCGCTTGACGGTGGGAATCGAGATGCCCAGCGCCTCGGCCACCTGCGCATGGGTGTGCCCCTCGAGCTGCGACAGCAGAAAGGCCCGCCGCACGATGGCAGGCAGGCCGTCCAGCAGGCGGTCCAGTTCCAGCAGCGTCTCCAGGACGATGGCCCGGTCTTCGGGCGACCAATGCACCGCCTGCGGGGCCTGGGCCAGCGCCTCGAGGTACGCGCGCTCAAGCTTTTCGCGGCGCCAGTGGTTGGACACCAGGTGCTGCGCGACGGTAGTGAGAAAGGCGCGCGGCTCGGCGAGCGTGGCGGGGACCCGTTCGCTGCTGAGCAGGCGGATGAACGTGTCGTGGGCCAGGTCTTCGGCCTGGTCTGCGTTGCCCAGGCGACGGCGCAGCCAGCCCCGCAGCCAGGAGTGGTGGTCGCTATACAGCGTTTCGATGGAGGTGGGGAAGGCGCATCCCGGCGTAGTCAAGATCGAACCTTTTGATCAAGCCGCCGGCGCCTCGCAGGCCGAGGCGGGCCAACTGCTCATGCGAATTACGGGAAATAGTAATTGTTATTATTACCGATCCCGGGCATGGCTTGTCAAATCGTTGCGTGCTGCAAGGACAGGTAGGCGTCGCGCGACGGAATCAGATGTTCCCGGCAGACGGTCATCAGCGCGTCGCGATCGCCGTCGCGCAAGGCCTGGATCATGGTCCAGTGCTCTTGCCGCGCGCGTTCGCGATGTCCGGCCGTCACCAGTGATCCGAAACGGATCGGATGGGTGCGGCGCGCGTATTCCTCGATGGCCTGGCCCAGCACCGCGTTGTCCAGCAGACCGAAGAACTCGCGGTGGAAGTCCTGGTTGCTGCGGAACACCCGGCGGGCGTCGCCTTCGGCCACGGCCGCGTCGTGCTCGCGCTGCACCGCCACCAGGGCCGCCAGCCGATGTTCGGGCACGGGCAGGGGCATCTGGCGGGCGGCATGCACTTCCAGCACCTCGCGCAAGGCATACAGTTCCATGACCTCGCGGGCCGAGAACGCGCGCACCACCGCGCCGATATTGCGCTTTTTCTCGACCACGCCAAGCAGTTCAAGGTCGGCCAGCACCTGCCGGACCGCATGCCGCTTCATGCCGAAGCGCGCCATCAGCTCGTCCTCGGTCAGGCGTTCCCGTGGGTGCAACCGGCCGAAGACAATGTCTTCTTCCAGCGTGGCCACCGCCGCCTGTACGGCGTCGGGGGCGGGTTGCTGCAAGGCGTCGGGCGTGATGGCGTTCATGTGGCAATAGCGGTGCTTACTTCTTGGGCACGGTGTCGTTCGTGACGCCGGCGCGAAGGAAGTCGAAGTCCACGCCCTGGTCGGCCTGCGTCACGGTTTGCAGGAACAGCTTGCGATAGCCGCGTTCGGCGGTGGGGCGTGAGATGGGCTGGGCCGCGGCGCGGCGCGCCAGTTCGGCGTCGTCGACCAGCAGGGCGATTTCGCGCTGGGCCACCGACAGGCGGATGCGGTCGCCATTCTGCACGTAGGCCAGCGGTCCGCCAATGGCGGCCTCGGGCGTCACGTGCAGCACGATCGTGCCGGCCGCGGTGCCGCTCATGCGGCCGTCGGAAATCCGCACCATGTCCTTGACCCCGGCGCGCGCGAGCTTCTTGGGGATGGGCATGTAGCCGGCTTCGGGCATGCCCGGCGCGCCGGTCGGGCCGATGCGCTTGAGCACCAGGATGTCGTCGGCGGTGACGTCCAGCGCCTCGTCGTCGATGCGGCGGGCCATGTCCTCGGCGTCCTCGAACACGACGGCGCGTCCTTCGTGCTCCATCAGTTTGGGGTTGGCGGCCGACTGCTTGATGATGGCGCCGCCGGGCGCCAGGTTGCCGCGCAGCACGGCCAGCCCGCCCACGGGATAGATGGGCGATGCGGCGGTGCGGATCACGTCCTGCTTGAACGCCGGGGGCGCGGCGTCCAGTTCCTCGCCCAGCGTGCGGCCGGACACGGTCAGCGCGTCCAGGTGCAGGAAAGGGCGCAACTCGCGCAGCAGGGCGGGCATGCCGCCGGCGTCGTGGAAATCTTCCATGTAGTGCTGGCCCGACGGCTTCAGGTCCACCAGCACCGGCGTTTCGCGGCTGATGCGGTCCAAGCCCGCCAGGTCGATGTCGATGCCCAGCCGGCCGGCGATGGCGGTCAGGTGGACGATGCCGTTGGTCGACCCGCCGATGGCCAGCAGCACGCGCAGGGCGTTTTCAATGGACTTGCCGGTCAGGATGAGATCGGGCGTCAGTCGCGACGCCGCCATGGCGACGGCCGTGGCGCCGGTCCGTTCGGCCACGCGCACGCGGTCGGCGGTCACGGCGGGGGCGGATGCGCCGCCAGCCACCATCATGCCCAGCGCTTCGGTGATGCACGCCATCGTGCTGGCGGTGCCCATCACGGAACAGGTGCCCACGCTGGCGACCAGCTGGTTGTTCACGTCGGCGATCTCGACGGCGTCGATCTCTTCGGCGCGGTAGCGGCCCCAGTAGCGGCGGCAATCGGTGCAGGCGCCCACGCGTTCACCGCGGTGCGAGCCGGTCAGCATGGACCCGGTGACAAGCTGGATGGCGGGCACGCCGGCCGATGCGGCGCCCATCAGCTGCGCCGGCACGGTCTTGTCGCAGCCGCCGATCAGCACGACCGCGTCCATGGGCTGGGCGCGGATCATTTCCTCGGTGTCCATGGACATGAGGTTGCGCAGGTACATGCTGGTGGGCTGCGAGAAACTCTCGTGCACCGAGATGGTGGGGAAGTCCATCGGCAGGCCGCCGGCCAGCATGACGCCGCGCTTGACGGCTTCGATCAGTTGCGGGGCGTTGCCGTGGCAGGGGTTGTAGCTGCTGCCGGTGTTGACGATGCCGATGATCGGGCGGGCGAGCGCGTCGTCCGACAGGCCGGCGCCTTTGATGAAGGCCTTGCGCAGGAACAGCGAGAAACCTTTGTCGCCGTAGTTCGTCAGCCCGCGGGCCACGCCCTGCGCGGTGGCGCTGTCGCTGTCAAAGGGGCCCTTGGCGGGCTTGCCGCCCTTCGTCTCGTCCGTCATTTTCAGTCCCGATAATATTATTGATAATCCAGGGGGCACATCATATCCAGCCCGTGGAGCCCGCCGCAAGCAGTTTGTTGGGGTTGATCGATTGATCTGGAATGACGATCAGTCGATAGAAAAATGTCGATTCTTCAATCAAGAATCGGCCCATACACTGGCGCCGTTGACGAACCGGGCGTCCGTTCATTCCTATACCCATCCCGGCTGGAGATACCTTCATGTCAGACCTGCGTCTGCGGCCGCGCCGCGCTGTGCTGTTTTCCCTGCTGGCCTTGTGCGCCGGCGTATCCGCCCCGGCGCTCTCCGCCGACGCGTATCCCGACAAGCCCATCCGCATGATCGTTCCGTATCCGCCCGGTGGCGCCACGGACGTGATCGGCCGCGTGCTGGCGCAGGAGCTGACCGGCGCGCTGGGCCAGACGGTCGTCGTGGAAAACCGCGCGGGCGCCGCCGGCAACATCGGCGCGGACCAGGTCGCCAAGGCGCAGCCGGATGGCTACACGCTGCTGATGGGCGCGCTGACCAGCCATTCCATCAACGCCGCGCTGTACCGCGGCCGCGTCACCTATGACGTGGAAAAGAGCTTTGCCCCGGTGTCCATCGTGGGCACGGTGCCGCTGGTGTTCGTGGTGAACCCATCCGTTCCCGCCAAGACGCTGCCCGAGTTCATCGCGCTGGCCAAGTCGAAGCCCGGTTACGTGACCATGGCGTCCGCCGGCAACGGCTCGCCCCAGCACCTGGCGGGTGAAATGTTCAAGCGCACCGCTGGCGCCGACATCCTGCACGTGCCCTACAAGGGCAGCGGTCCGGCCATGACGGACCTGATGGGTGGCCAGGTGCTCAGCATGATCGAAACCGTGCCCGCGGCGCAGGCCAACATCAAGGCCGGCAAGCTGCGCGCCCTGGCGGTGACCTCGCCCCAGCGCGTCGATGCGCTGCCCGACGTGCCCACCGCCGCCGAGGCCGGCCTGAAGGACTTCGAAGTCAGCTCCATGTTCGGCATCGTGGCTCCCGCCAATACGCCGGCGCCGGTCATCGAGCGCTTGAACAGCGAACTGAAGAAAATCCTGGCCAAGCCGGAAGTGAAGGCGTCGCTGCTGAACCAGGGCGCCATCGCCACGTGGACGACGCCGGCGGACGCGGGCGCGCGCGTCTCGGCCGAGGTCGCCCGCTGGACCAAGGTCATTGACGAAGCGGGCGTCAAGGGCGAGTAAATCGTCCTGCCCAACGCGGCTCGCGCCCGTTACGCCAGACGCCGGAATTCCTCTTCAGGACTTCCGGCGTTTTCGTTTATGCGGGATGTGAAAAAAAACGCAATAATCCGGCCGGGTACCGCCTGCCGCCGCCTGGGAACGCGCCTGTGTTGCAGAGGTTTGCATGGCGCGCCGTGCTTCTATGCAATAAACCGCAATAAACGATTTGGCTGTCTCAATAATGTGATTGACCCCAAATTAAGTAGCCCGTAATGTGCTTTGCGGGCCTTAGGACGGCGGGGGGATACCAATGACTGAGAACCAGGACGAAAAATCGATCCTGCACACGCATTTCGGTACGCATAGCCCTTATTGGCGGTTGTCCGCCGATAGCGATGCGATTGAACTCGCCGCAGTCAAGGGCGCAACCAATATCGCGATGGCCTTGCGCCCGGATCAGGCGGAGATCGTGCGTGGCCTGACTGGCATCACGTCCAGCGTGCGCATCGACATTTCGCTGTATGGCGATCTGCTCCATCTGCATCTGGTCGGCCGCAAGATCAATCCCAATGAATGGGCGGGCACCGCGTCCGCGCACACCGATACCGAATCCGTCGCCAAGGACCTCGTCGAAGGCCTGTCGTTCGCAGAAACGGTGGTGTCGGAAGCCAATTCGGTGATCGTCATCGTCGACCAGAACGGCCGCGTGCAGCGCTTCAACAAGCTGAGCGAGGAATACACCGGCAAGCGCGAACAGGACATCGTGGGCCGCAGCGTCTTCGACATGTTCATGACGCGCGAAGAGGCCGTGGCCTCGCGGCGCAACATCGCCGAATTCTACAAACGCGGCCAGTCCTATGAAGTCGAGCGCACGATCAACACGGTCAAGGGGCCGCGACTCTTCCTGTTCCGCAACAAGTTCGTCACCAGCGGCAGCGGCGAAAAGCGCGTCTACCTGATCTGCTCCGGCACCGACATCACCGAAGAACGCCAGGCCCAGGAACGCCTGCGCGTGCTGGCCAACACGGACATGCTGACCAACCTGCCCAACCGCCACGCGATCACGTCGCGTCTGAAGGGGGCGCTGGAGGCGGGCCGAGACGGGCGCGGCGGTGTGCTTTTCCTGGACCTGGACAACTTCAAGCGCATCAACGACCACTACGGCCACGGGTTTGGCGACCGCCTGCTGAAGGCGGTGTCGGTGGCGATTTCCAATTGCCTGTCCGAAGGCCAGACGCTGGCCCGCCTGGGCGGCGACGAATTCATCGTCCTGCAGGAAGAGGCCCAGGCCTGGCAGCTGGAGGCCACTGCGCAGCGCATCATCGAACGGCTGCGCGAACCCTTCCGGCAGGGCCTGATCGAGGTCTATACAAGCTGCTCGATCGGCATCGCCATGTATCCCGATCATGGCGCCGACCTGGACAGTGTCGTGCGCAGCGCCGACATCGCCATGTATGTGGCCAAGGAAGCGGGGCGGCACACCTACCGCGTCTTCCAGCACGAGATGGACCGCCGCAACGCCGACTACGTCTGGCTGGACACCAACCTGCGCAAGGCCCTGGCCGAGAACCACCTGATGCTGTACTACCAGCCCAAGCTGGCGGGCCGCACGGGCGAGGTGGACAGCGTCGAAGCCCTGGTGCGCTGGCGCTCGCCGGAACGCGGCATGGTCGGGCCCGACACCTTCATTCCGTACGCCGAGGAATCCGGCCTGATTTCGCCGCTGGGCGTGTGGGTGATGCGCGAAGCCGCCCGACAGGCCGCCGCCTGGAAACGCGACGGCCTGAACATCCGCATCGCGATCAACATGTCGGCGCGCCAGCTGGACGACAAGGGCGTGGTCAGCGAATTCATGCGCGCCATCAATGACGCCAGCCTCGATCCCTGCCTGGTCGACATCGAACTGACCGAGAGCTGCCTGATCGACGACGAAGACGCCGCGATCGAACTGATCAAGCAGTTTCGCCAGTTGGGCGCCCGCGTCCACCTGGACGACTTTGGCACGGGCTATTCGTCGCTGTCGCAGCTGGCCCGCATTCCGCTGGACGCGATCAAGCTCGACGCCAGCTTTGTGCGCGGCGTGAACGAGAATCCGGTGTCCCAGGCGCTGGCGCGCGCCATCGTCGCCGTGGCGCGCACGCTGGAGCTAAAGGTGATCGCCGAGGGCGTGGAAACCCAGGAAGAAACCGTCTTCCTGGATACGCTGGGCGTGGACGCCAAGCAAGGCTACCTGTACGCCAAGCCCATGCCCGCCGAAGAATTCACCGCGTGGCTGGCGAAGCGCCGCCGGCTGCATCTGATTGCCTGACGCGGCCGGCGGCGCTGTCGCCGGTCAGTGCATGGTGGCCACTTCGGTGGCCTCCGAATTGCCCGCGGTGCGGCGGTTCTGCGCCATCACCAGGCGTTCCATGTAAGCGCGGTCCTTCGGGTCGATCGAGAACGCGGCCTCGACCCAGTCCTCGGTAATGTCCATCAGCTCCGACCGCGACAGGCTCAGCACGCGCTGGCGCGCCCGCAGCATGGCGCGCATGCCGTTCAGCTTCGGCCGCATCACGTCGATGAAGGTGCGCGTGGCCTTGTAGGCCTCGCCCGGTTCGAACAGCACGTCCACCAGGCCCTTGCCGTGGAACCATTCGGCGGTGTGCGATTCGCCCGTGCCGATAAGCTCTTCGGCCAGCTTCATGCCTGAACGGCGCGCGACCAGCGAATAGCCGCCCATGCCGGGAAACAGGTTGAACGCCATCTCGGGAAAGCCCATGCGCGCATTGTTCTGCGCCAGCACGAAGTGGTGGGCGAGGGCAGCCTCGAAACCGCCGCCCAGCGCGGTGCCTTCAATCATGGCCAGCGAAATGGCGCCGGTGTCGAAACCGCGCGTCGCGGCGTGGACGCAGTCGACGCACGCGCGGGCATAGGCCCGCAGCGCTTCGCGCTTGCCCGTGCGGATGGATTCGGCGAAAAAGTTCAGGTCGCCGCCCACGTTGTAGATCTGCGGCACCAGCGAGCCCGTCACCCAGAAGTCGATGGGCAGGCCGGAATCCTTGGCGGCGCGCGCCAGGGTCATGATCTCGTCGATCAGTTCATGGTTAAAGCACGGGCGCGGTTGCGCGCGCAGCATCATCCACATGACACGGCGTCCCTCCTCGTAATACGCGGAGATCTGCTTCAGATTGCCTGCTGCGGTGAAGGGGTGGCAGTCCGGATGAATGAGTTGATTCATTGCTTTCGTCCAATCGATCAAGGTGAGTCGGAGTACTGCCTGGTCAGGCTAAACCACGGCTTAAGCACTCCGTCTCATGCAAACCTCGTCCAACTGGTCAGACTTTTCCGTAGCTCAAAGTCCCGGTCGCAAAAATCCGAAAATTGAAATTCGACGTCGACGCCTCAGCCCATCAGTCGATGCCCGCCTGGGTAATACGGATGAGGGGTCCAATGAATTCGCGGCGCTTGGGGCTGCAAATAAAAAGCCCGTCCGGAAGGACGGGCTCGTGCGTTGGGATGAGCGAGCGGCGGGGTGGGGCGGCCGCGTGCTGGAAAAAAATCAGGCGACGCCGCCGTTGGCGCGCAAAATCTGGCCGTTTACCCAACCGCTGTCCGGCCCAGCAAGAAACGAAACGATGCTGGAAATATCCTCGGGCTGGCCCAGGCGTTCCAGCGGGGGCATTTTGGCGTAGTGCTCGGTCAGTTCGGGGCTCTTGCCCTTGAAGAAAAGCTCGGTCGCGACGGGCCCGGGCGCCACGGCGTTGACGCGGATCTGGCGGCCGCGCAGCTCCTTGGCAAAGACCTGCGTCAGGCTTTCGACCGCGGCCTTGCTGGCGATGTAGACCGAGTAGCCGGGCAGGTTGAGCGCGACAGTGGTGCTGGACACATTGACGATGCTGCCGCCATCGGCCAGTCGGGCGGCGGCCTCGCGCAGCGTGTTGAAGGTGCCGCGCGTGTTGATGTCGAAGGTCTTTTCGTACAGCTCGTCGCTGGTGTCGGCCAGGGTCTGCATCTGCAGGATGCCGGCGTTGTTGACCAGCACGTCGATGCGGCCGAACTCGGTGTGTACGGCGTCGAACATGGCGCGCACGTCGGCCGTGCGGGAAACGTCGGCGCGCACGGCCAGGGCGCGTCCGCCGGCTTGCCGGATTTCGTCGGCCAGGGCTTCGGCCTCTGCGGCGCTGGCGGCGTAGTTGATGCCGACGGCAAAACCATCGTGGGCGAGGCGCCGCGCGATCGCGGCGCCGATTCCGCGCGAGCCGCCGGTGACTAGGGCAACGCGCTGGGCAACTTGGTCGTTCATGTTGTCTCTCCGATAAGGGGTGAGACGAATGATCAACTATTCCGAAGCAAAGATAATCACCGCTTGTTTGCTAAGATAATTTCATTTGCTTTAACAATTGGCGGGGCAAGCATGGATCGTTTCCAGGAAATGCAGGTGTTCGTGCGCATCGCGGAGCGCGGCAGTTTTTCCAAGGCATCGGAAGACCTGCGGATTCCGCGGGCCACGGTCACCAACCTGATCAAGCGCATGGAGGCCCGGCTGGGGGCGCGTCTTCTTGAACGCACGACGCGCCAGGTGCGCCTGACGCATGACGGCGAGGCGCATTACCAGCGCTGTGTGCGCCTGCTGGCCGACCTGGAAGAGGCCGACGGCGCTTTCCTGAACACTGCGCCCAAAGGGCTGCTGCGCGTCAATGCCCAGGGCACGCTTGCCCGGTTCTTCGTCATGCCCGGCCTGCCCGATTTTCTTGAGCGCTATCCCGACATCGTGCTGCACCTGGGCGAGGACGACCGTCTGGTGGATCTGGTGCGGGAAGGCGTGGACTGCGTGCTGCGCTCGGGCGTGCTGCAGGACTCCACGCTGGCGGGCCGGCAAATCGCACAGATGCCTCAGGTGACGGTGGCCAGCCCCGCATACCTGGCGCGCCATGGCGTGCCCGCCACGCTGGAAGACCTGGAGGCCCACCGGGCCGTCGATTACGTGTCCAGCGCCACCGGTCGCGCGCTGCCGCTGGACTTTATGGTGGACGGACGCAACGTGCTGGTGCGCCCGCGTTCCGTCGTCAGCGTGAGCGGCGCCGAGCTCTACACCAGCGCCGCGCTGGCGGGTCTGGGGCTGGCGCAGGTGCCGCGCTATCGGGTGGAGCGCGAGCTGGCGGCGGGGCATCTGCGCGTGGTCCTGCCCCACGCACCGCCGGCGCCCATGCCGGTGTCGGTGCTGTATCCGCAAAACCGCCAGGTGTCGGCGCGGGTGCGCGTGTTCACGCAGTGGCTGGCGGCGGTGTTTGCCGCCGCGTTCGATCAGACGATGCCGGTCAGGTAAAAGACGGCGATCACCAGGAATACCGACATCGTCGATATCAGCGTGATGGCGAAAATGTCGCCGTAGGACTGGCGGTGGGTCAGGCCGGTGACGGCCAGCAGCGTGATGACCGCGCCATTGTGCGGCAGCGTGTCCATGCCGCCGCTGGCCATGGCGGCCACGCGGTGCAGCACCTCCATGGGGATGCCGGCCGCCAGCGCGCCGTCGATGAAGGTCTGGGACATTGCCGCCAGCGCGATGCTCATGCCGCCGGATGCCGAGCCCGTGATGCCCGCCAGCGTCGTCACCGCCACGGCTTCGCCCACCAGCGGATCGGGGATGGCCTTCAGGGCCTGCGCCACCAGCAGAAAGCCGGGCAGCGCGGCGATGACGCCGCCAAAGCCGTATTCCGCCGCCGTGTTCATCGAGGCCAGCAGCGCGCCCGACACCGCGCTTTTGCTGCCTTCGGCGAAATGCGCCTTGATGGCGCGGAACGAGAACAGCAGGATGGTGACGATGCCAGCGATCAACGCGCCCATCACGGCCCACAGCGCCACCTGTTCATCCGCGTTGACGGCCAACGGCTTGGACAGGCCCGGCAGGTCGACCTCGGAGCCGGCGGGGTACCAGCCCGGTATCCAGCGCGTCAGCAGGAAATTCATCACGCCCACCACCACCAGCGGCAGCAACGCGATCAGCGGATGGTGGTCGCGTTCGCTGGGCGGCGTGGCGGGTTCGTTGCGCAGGTCGGTGCCATAGGTTTCGCCTGCGGCGGCGGCGCGCTTGCGGCGCCATTCCAGATAGGCGATGCCGGCGGTCAGCGTGAACGCCGCGCCGATCAGGCCCAGCCATGGCGCGGCCCAGGTCGTGGTCTCGAAGAACGTGGTGGGAATGATGTTCTGGATCTGCGGCGTGCCGGGCAGCGCCGTCATCGTGAAGGTGAAGGCGCCCAGCGCAATCGCGCCTGGCATCAACCGCTTGGGGATGCCGCCCTGGCGGAACATCTCGGCCGCGAACGGGTAGACCGCGAACACCACGACAAACAGCGACACGCCGCCGTAGGTCAGCACCGCGCACACCAGCACGATGGCGACGATGGCGCGTTCGGCGCCGATCAGCCGCAGCACCGCCTGCACGATGGCCCGGGAAAAGCCCGACAGCTCGATGAGCTTGCCGAATACGGCGCCAAGCAAAAACACGGGGAAATAAAGCTTGGCGAAGCCCGCCATGCGCTCCATGAAGATGCCCGAGAATACGGGCGCCAGCGCCGAAGGGTCGGTCAGCAGCACCGCGCCCATGGCCGCGATGGGCGCGCAAAGGATCACGCTGTAGCCTCGATACGCCGCCAGCATCAGAAACGCCAGCGCCGCCACCACGATGAACAATCCGGTCATTCAATGCTCCGCGAATGAAGAGATAAGGGGTGAGGGGCTACACCTTAACGCATCGAGCCGGCGCCATCTTTACGCCGGGGCGGTTCAGCGCTCGAGCAGCGCCTGGGCTTGACGCGCGCTGTCCGCCGGGCAGCGGCGCTTTCCGGCAGAAAGGCGGTGATCGCCGCCGCCACGACATTGCCCGCGGCGGCCCCGATGATCGGCAACGCGTAGCTGCCGCCCAGGTCATAGGCGTAGCCCGCCGCAACCGGGCCGAGCAGGGTGCCGAACGCCACACTCGTGTACAGCACGCCGATGATGCCGCTGACATGGCGTCCGCCGAAGTAATCCATGACCACGGCGGGCAGCAGCGCCACCCAGCCGCCATAGAACACCCCAAACACCAGTGCGAACAGCGCCAGCGTCCAGAACTGGCCGGATGCGCCCCAGAGCGCCAGCGTGGCCGCCATCCCGGCGTACATGGCCGCAAGCGATGCGCGCCTGCCCAGGCGGTCCGCCAGCGGGCCGAGGCAGAACCGGCCGGCCGTGCTGCCTACGCCTATCATGCTGAGCAGCAGCACGGCCAGGCCCGGCCTCACGCCCTGGTCCAGCGCATAGGGTACGAGGTGCACGAACGGCACGAAGACGCCGAAAGCACAGACCAGGCAGGCCAGGTACAGCAGGATAAAAGCCTTGCTGCGGATGGCTGCGCGCACGGGGACGCCCGTAGATGTCGGCGCGGTTCCGGACGGAGGCGGCAGCGGCGCGCCGTCAGGGGCAAGGCCCCGGTCCCGCGGCGGGCTCTCCACCCATCGAGCGGCGGCCGCTCCCATCACCGCCACGCCCGCGGCCAGCGCGAGATAGGCGGCCCGCCATCCCAACAGGTCTATCAGCGCCGAAGCCAGCGGCGGCACGAGCAGCGTGCCTACGCCGATGCCGCTGACCGCCAGCCCGGACGCAAGCGCGCGCCGCCGCTGGAACCAGCGCTGCACCGCGCCGACCACCGGCACATAGGAACACCCCACGCCCAGTCCCACCCCCAGGCCATAGGCCAGGTATATCTGCGTCATGCTCTGCGCCACGCCGGCCAGCAGCAAACCCAGCGCCAGCAGCAGCATCCCGGCCAGCGCCAGGCGGCGCGGCCCGTAGCGGTCCGCCAAAGGCCCGCTGATCACGCCAAATCCGAAGTAGAGGAACCCCGCCAGCGAAAACACCAGCGCGACGTCGCCGCGCGAGGCGCCGAAGTCGCGCTGCAGCGCTTCGACGAAGGCGCTGAAGGAATACGCGCTGCCGAACCCCAGCAAGGTGATGACGAAGGCGGCGGCCACCACGAGCCATCCCTGGAAGATCCAGGCGGTCCGGGGCTGCGCGGCGGCCGGTTGCGTGCGCATCGTCATTCCCGTTCTCCTGGCGCGGGCCTGCGCAGATGCCAGCGCGTGGCGGCCTGGAACGCGGTGCCCAGGCGCAACAACGTGGTCTCATCCAGATGGGCCCCCACCAGTTGCAGGCCCATCGGCATGCCGGCGTCGCACTGGCCGGCCGGCAGCGTCAGGCAGGGATGCCCCGTCATGTCGAATACGCATGTATAGCGTTGCAGCGCCGCGATCAACCCGGGCTGATCGCCCAGCGTGCTGATGGCGCGCAACGTCAGTGGCGGCATGGGTTGCACGGGCGCCAGCAGCGCGTCGATGCCGGTGAACAGGGCATCGACCTTTCCGCGTAGGACCATGCGGCGCAGCAGGAGGCGCTGATAGTCCAGGCCGGACAAGGCGTGGCCCGCATCGAGCACCGACGCCAGCACCGGGCCGTACTCCGAGCGGCGGGCAGGGTAGGTGTCCGCATGCGCCACCGCGGCCTCCACCGCGCAGTTCGGCGCCCAGTCGCGAACCGCCTGTTCGCCCTCGGCAATGGGAAAACGCACCGGGACCAGCGTCGCGCCCAGCTCCTGGAATGTCTGCGCGGCGGCCTCAAGCATGCCTTGGGTCTGTGCGTCCACGTCCGTAAGGTTCCAGCCGGGGTCGATGCCGATCCGCAGGCCGTGGACGGAGCCGACGGCCAGTTCTGCGTAGCGCGGCACCGGCGCCTGCAAGGTGGTCGGGTCCAGAGGGTCGGCGCCCGCCATGGCTTCCAGCATGACGGCCGCGTCGCGCGCGCTGCGCGCGATGACGCCGATGTGATCCAGCGAGGCCGCCAGTTCCACCGTGCCATGCCGGCTGACGCGGCCCCAGGTCGGCTTGATGCCGGTCAGTCCGGTGGCGGCGCAAGGCCAGCGGATCGATCCGCCGGTATCGGACGCCGTCGCCGCAAAACAGAGGCCAGCCGCAGTCGCCACGGCGGAGCCGCTGGACGAGATGCCGGTCCAGTAGTCCGCGTTCCACGGATTGCGCGGGGGCTGGACGGCGGGATGATGGTCGGAGTACGCCCCTTCCGTCATCTGCAACTGCCCCAGCAGCACTGCGCCCGCGTCGCGCAAGCGCCTGACGACGGTGGCGTCATATTCCGCGGGCGCGCCGCGCAGGATGGTCGTGCCAGCCGCCGCCGGTACGCCTTTCCGTCGGCACAGGTCCTTCAGCGCTATCGGAACGCCGTGTAGCGGGCCACGGTAGCGCCCGCCGCGTATCTCCGTTTCGGCGGCCTGCGCCGCTCGCAGCGCCGACGCCGCCGTTACGCAGGCATAGCTGCGCAGAGCGCCGTCCCGGACCTCGATGCGCCGCAGCTGGGCGCGTGTGATCTCCACGGGCGAGAGAGCGCCGGATCGGATCAGCGCGGCGACTTGAGTCAGGTCCCGATCCAGGATTGCGTCTGCGGTGGGGGCTTCGAGCTTGATGTAATCCATATAGTTAAACTATTCTTTTTGAAACTGGATTCCTTGAGATGGCCCAAAATTAACGGGATATATAAGATTCCACAAACCCGGTTTTCTATCTTGATTAGATTAGAAAAACTATATTGAAACGTTGCGGAAACCCAGCCTCGTGACCTCGCCAAGACTACCGCCGCTCAATGCGCTGCGCGCCTTCGACGCCGCCGCCCGCCACCAGTCCATGAAGACTGCGGCGGAAGAACTGTGCGTGACGCCCGGCGCGGTCAGCCAGTTGATCAAGACGCTGGAGCAGCATCTGGGCGTGCCGCTCTTCGTACGCGTGAACCGGGGCATCCTGCTGACGGACGCCGGCAAGAATTACCTGCCGCCTATCCGCAATGCGTTTCGCCAGATACTGGAGGCCTCGGTCCGCGTCGCGGCGCCTCCGGCAAGCCGTGTGCTTACCGTGGGCACCACTGCCTTCTTCGCATCGGCCTGGCTGATCCCTCGCCTGAACGACTTCCATGCGCGCCACCCCGATATCGACCTGCAGATCGTGACCGGCAATGCGTTGACGGATTTCAATCGCGACGGCGTGGACATCGCCATCCGGCACGGGCTGGGCCGCTACCCGGGCTTGCAGAGCGAACACCTGTTGACGGTGGAAGTCGTGCCGGTCGCGTCGGCCAGCCTGGTCGCTACGCTGGGCCTGCCCGGCGGCGCGCGGGACCTGCTGCGCTGGCCACGCGTGCACGACGAAGGCCGCAAGGGCTGGCAGCTCTGGTTCGCGGCGCAGGGCGTGGAGGACGCGGGCATGCCCAGGGGACCGGCCTTCGACGATGGCAGTCTGCTTCTGAAGGCGGTCGCGGCCGGGCAGGGCATGGGTCTGCTGCCGGCGGCAATGGTTGAAGACGAACTTGCGGCGGGGCGGCTGGTCCGGCTGGCGGACGACGCCTGGCTGGAGGAATTCGGCTACTACCTGGTGTGGCCGGGCAGGGGGCCGATGAAGGACAAGGTCAGGGCCTTGCGCGACTGGCTGCGGGCGCGCGGCGCCTGAACAGGTCTAGGCCGCCATCAGCGCCGCGGCCTTGTGCGCCAGTTCCGCGACACCGAAGCTGGTCGCCAGGACATGGGCGTCCAGGTCGGCCAGCGGCACCCAGCGGGCGTCACGCGCATCGTCGCCCGCCACCGGCTCGCCGGACTGCCAGCGGCACAGCACGGCGATCAGGATGAAGTGGCGGCGCAGCGCGCCCGTGTCGTCGCGGTCGAACACGTCGACCGCATCGAACACGCGCAGCGGCTGGGCGGTGACGCCGGTTTCCTCCAACAGTTCCCGCGCGGCGGCGTCCTCGATCCGCTCGCCGGCGTCGATCTTGCCGCCCGGGAAGGCCCAGCGGTCCTGGTCCGGGGGATTGGCGCGGCGCACCAGCAGCACCTGGCCGTCGCGCACGACGGCGGCGATGGTGGCGGCGATGGGGCGTGGGGCGGGCGTGGTCATGCGGGTCTCCTGCGGCAGTCTGGCGTCCTGGAAGGATACGCTGGCTCGGTCACACCTCTTCGATGCGTTGGGTGGGCGCAAACGGCGACCCCAGGCCAAGCAGCGCGTAAACGCGTTCGGTGATCCGCTGGCGCGGGGTCGGCCTGCCCATGCGCCAACGCGTGTCGAGCCAGAGCAGGGGCAGGGCAAAGCCCAGCCACACCAGCAGGAACATTCCCAGGATGAAGATCGCCAGTTCGGGGAAATCGCCCAGCGACGCGTCGGGGTCCGGAAACCAGGCCAGGCCGACAAAGAACAGCCACGCCGCAAGCAGCAGCGCGCCGATCATCTTGAGCATGGACGCTCGCTGGCCCATGCCGACCCCGACCGGGGTGTCCTTGCCCAGGCGCCCGCGGAATCGCAGGTGGCACATGTAGTTGCGCCCGTCCTCGAGATTGCGCAGCGCATAGACGACGTGCGGTTCTCCGGGAGCAGGGTCGGCGTCGACCACCATTTCGACCTGGTCATCCTGAGCCAGGAACGGCCGCCGACTGCCCAGCGATTCGTCCACGGTCATCACGAAGCTCCGGCCCTGGATCGAAAAGCGATAGTGGCCGTAGGTGGGACCCTTGTGCACATGCCGTGTTTCGTGAGAGATGCCGTCCAGGCGGCCGCGGATCCGCAGGAGGGGGGGATCGCCGTCTTCGCGCAGCGCTTCCGGCTCCAGCCGGGTCGGCGGCGGTGGCGGTGCGGCTGACGGGCCAGCGGGCGGCCGCCTGGGATCGAACAGCGCCTCGATCTCCTGGATGCGCGGCCGATCGCGTCGGTTGCACCATAGCGCGTGCAAGGCGTAGCCGGCCAGGATCAACGCTGTCAGGGCCACGACCAGCGAGAACATCATCAGGAACATCCGCAGCATGGTCGCCAGGCCGAACAGCCACGCAGCTCCCAGCGCCGCCAGCCCCACCGCGCCGCAGATGGCGGCCTGGCGTCCGTTGCGCCGTTGCGCCGTCTGGTAAGTGGTCGGGGGAATGGGATCGCCGTGCGCCGGCACGGCCCAGCAGAAGCGGTTCTGTCCGTGCTCGACCTCCAGGACGCCGACGCGAACGGGAGCGCCATCGACGTGGCAGGCCCGAAGCCGGGCGATGTGCGATGTGTCCAGGTCCACACCCCATACCGCGTCGGCGCCGATGCGCAGGAAGACGTCTTTGCAGTTCACGGGAATCGCAAGCCGGATCTGGGTGATCTTGCCTTCGATGATGCGAGCAGACGGTTGCGGCATGCTGGAGCGTCGAATCCAAACCCGCAAGGATAACGCGGCGGGCTTGCCGCCCGCCGCGTCCGCGCTACTTCTTCACCAGCGGGCAGGTTGACCGGGACAGCGGCATGAAGGCCTGGTCGCCCGGCAGCGTCGCCACCAGCTTGTAGTAATCCCACGGCCGCTTGGATTCCGACGGCTTCTTCACTTCAAACAGGTACATGTCATGCACCATGCGGCCGTCCTCGCGGATGCGGCCGTTCGTCGCGAAGAAGTCGTTGATGGGCGTGGCTTTCATCTGTTTCATGACAGCCGCGGGCTCGTCCGTGCCCGCCGCCTGCACCGCCTTCAGATAGTGCATCACCGACGAATACGTGCCCGCCTGGCTCATGTTGGGCATTTTCTTCAGCTTGTCGAAGTAGCGCTGCGACCAGGCGCGGGTCTGGTCGTTCATGTCCCAGTAGAAGGCTTCCGTCAGCGTCAGGCCGGCGGCCGCGTCCAGGCCGATGGCGTGGATGTCGTTGATGTACAGGAGCAGGCCCGCCATCTTCTGCCCGCCTTTTGTCAGGCCGAATTCGCTGGCCGCCTTGATGGCGTTGACGGTGTCGCCGCCCGCGTTGGCCAGGCCTACGATCTGCGCCTTGCTGGCCTGCGCCTGCAGCAGGTAGGACGCAAAGTCGCTGGAGCCCAGCGGGTGGCGCGACGCGCCCAGCACCGTGCCGCCGTTGGCTTTCACGACGTCGGTGGCCGAGGCCTGCAGCGTGTGGCCGAAGGCGTAGTCGGCCGTCAGGAAGTACCAGCTCTTGCCGCCTTGCTCGACGGTTGCGCGCGCCGTGGTGTTGGCCAGCGACCAGGTGTCGTAGGTGTAGTGCACCGAATACGGCGAGCATAGGTCGTTGGTGATGCGTTCGGTGCCGGGGCCGCTGAAGACGACGATCTTCTTCTTTTCCCGCGCCACTTCCAGCACGGCCAACGCGGGCGCCGAGCCCGCGACGTCCATGATGGCGTCCACCTTCTGGGTGTCGTACCACTCGCGCGCCTTGGCCGCGGCGATGTCGGCCTTGTTTTGGTGGTCCACCACCAGCAGGTCCACCTTCTTGCCCAGCACCGTGCCGCCGAAGTCGGCGATCGCCATTTCGGCGGCGGCGGCGCTGCCTTTGCCCGTGACGTCGGCGTAGACGCCGCTCATGTCCAGGATCAGGCCCAGGCGGACCACGTCGTCGGAGATGGCGGGCGAGGGCGTCTGCGCCTGCGCGCCTGCTCCCGCGGCCAGGGCCGCCGTGGCGAAAAGTCGAACGAGGGTGCTGCGGCACTGCAATGAAATCCGGGTCTTGTCGGCATGTCTCATGGTTGTCTCCCTGTATGCCGGATTCTTGTCGGATGCTGCGGGCGCGTGTCTTGTCTGTTCTGTTCTGGCTGCTGCGCCCTGTTTGATATCGGACGGCGGCGATTGACGTGTGTGGGCGGTGGGCTCCTTGGTGGGGTCGGGGTTCAACGGCTGCTGAGCAGGTCGAATTCCATCCGCACCTTGCGGAACGGAAACTCCAGCCGCGCGAAATACACCACGCGGCCGTCGATGCAGGCATAGCGGCGCAGTTCGGCCACGGGCGAGGACACCGGAATCTGCAGCGATTCCGCCGACTCCTGGCCCGCTTCGATCACGTTCAGCACCTGGCGCGCCTCGGAGATGCGCGCGCCATAGAATTGGTCCAGCACCGGCGCTACCGTACTTTTCTGGATGCGAGTCCGGTGCTTGCGAAAGAGGCCGCTGTCCAGGAAGACCTCGCTATAGCAAAAAGGCCCGGTGTCGGTGGTGTGGACGCGCCGCAGGTACTGGAAGCTGCCGCTGCGGTCCGCGCCGCAGGGCATGCCCAGCGTGTCCGGCAGCGGAGAATCCGCGCTGGATTCCACCAGCGACACCGTGCCAAGCTGGTTGCTGAGTTCGACGGTTTCGGCCCAGGTCTTCGGAATGAGCAGCGTGGGCGTTTCGGGCAGCTCGGCGTTGACGAAGGTGCCCGACCCGCGGGAACGCCGGATCAGGCCGTCTTCTTCCAGCAGGCCGAAGGCCTGGCGGATGGTCGCGCGCGAGATGCCGTAGGTCTCCATCAGCGATTCCAGCGGCGGGATCTGCTGTCCGGGCCGCCACGTCCGATTCTGGATGTGGCTGCGGAACAGCGCGGCCGCCTGCAGGTAAAGCGGTTGGGGACTGCGCGAAAAGAGTTTGCGGGCGGGCATGGGGGACGAAGGCTAGGACGACGAACCCGAGAGCATAGCGTCCGCCATCTCGCGCAGGCGATGCTTCTGGATCTTGACCGAATTGGCGCTTTCGACTGACGGAAAGGCGTCCAGCACGGTGAAGCCGGCAGGCGCCTTGAATCCCGCCATCGCGGCCTTGCAGGCGGCGGTCCAACCGGCCGGATCGGCTTCTGCGCCCGGGTGCAGCAGCACGAAGGCGTAGGGCACGATCTTGCCGTTGCGCGTGGCGCCCACCACCTGGCAGGCGCGCACGCCGGGCAGGCTTTCGACAACCTGCTCGATCTCCACCGGATTGACCAGAAAGCCGGACAGTCGCAGCGAATCTCCCATGCGGGTCTGGAACACGAACTGGCGTGGTGTCAGCGTGTAGCCCAGGTCCCCGGTCTTGAAGTAGCCGTCTTCGGTCACGGCGGCGCGCGTGGCCTCGGGATTGTCCAGATAGCCCTGCATCAGGCTGGGCGACAGGATCTCGATTTCGCCGGATTGCCCGTGCGGCAGGATCTGGCCGGTCTCGGGATCGCGGGCGCGCACGCGCGCCGCGGGATAGATCAGCGTGCCGCCGGGCTGGTGGCGGGCCGACACGTCTCCGTCCGTGGCATCGCGCGGCTGGCCGGCGACCAGCGCGATCAGCTCGCTGGAACCATACAGGCCGGTCAGCGGAACGCCGGCCGCGCGGGCCAGGTCCAGCATGTTGTCCAGCGCAGGGGTGAAACTGGCGAAGCCGAACAGCCGGACGGACGCAAAGGTTTCTGGCGGCGCGTCCTGCATCATGCCCACCAGGGCCTCGTTGTTGGCATACGTGTGCGTCACGGCGTGGCGGGCGACGGCCGCCGCCGATTCCGCCGCGTTGAACACGGGGGCGCAGACGACGGGCACGCCGCGCGCCAGTCCCCCGACCAGCGTCGCGAATCCGAAGGCGCCACAGAACGGCGCGCTGGCCAGCACGCAGGCGTCGTCGTCATAGCCGAACGCCTGCGCCACCGCTGCGCCATGGCGCAGCAGGGTCTGCTGGTCGTGCAGGACGAACTTGGGCTTGGACGTGGTGCCGGATGTGGTGAAGCACAGCACGCCGGCATTGCCTTGGGCCGGCGGCGGCGCGTCGGGGCAGGCCATCAGGGCGTCATACCGGTGCACGGGTTTGCCATGCACGGACGCCGGGGCGGACTCCTGCGCGTCGGACAGCGCGACCGCGCCTTGCAGGCGGTCCAGGTCAGCCGGCGCCACGCCGTCCAGGATGCCCTGGAAATCGATGCCCTTGAAACCCGGCCAATACACCAGCCAGTCGGCGCGGCCGCGGCCAAGGATGTCGGCCACTTCCAGCGCCCGGAAGCGCGTGTTGACGGCCAGCACCAGCGCGCCCAGGTGGGCGCAGGCCAGGAAGGATTCCACCCAGGCCGCGCAGTTCGGCAGCCACACCGCGACGCGGTGGCCGGGGCGCACGCCCATGCTGGCCAGGCCCGCGGCCAGGGCCCGGCTGCGCGCGCGCAACTCGGCGATGCTGATGGACGTGTCCTGGTCGATCAGCGCGGCGGCGTCCGGGCGGCGCAAGACCAGCGCGTCCAGGTGTTCGGAAAACGTCGAGTACGGCAGCGTCATGGCTTACACCGTGGCGATGGGCGTCACGGGGGAACCTACCGCGCCGGGCATGCGCAAGGGCGGGGCTGTCAACAGGAAGCGGTTGCGCCCATGTTCGTGCAGCCAATCGGCCAGGTCCTTCAGATACCAGAGCTCGGCAAGCGGCACGCCCAGTTTGAAGAGGCAGTGGTGATGCAGCGGCAGGATCGAGTGTCCCGTGCCGGAGGTGCGTGCCGGGTAGGACTCCACGGCGTAGTTGTCCGCGCAGATCGCGGCGATGCCGGATCGGGTGATCCAGTCCAGCAGCGCGGGATCGGCGCCGTCCAGCACCGCGCCCGTCTGTTCCAGTTGATGCGGGTCGGGGTTGCCGTCCATGGCGACGACCACTTCGGCGAAGCCGGTGCGCAGCACCAGCATGTCGCCGGATTCGAGCACGACGTTCTGGTCGTGCATCGCGGCCTGCAGCTTGTCGTGGTTTACCAGCGTGCGGCCGGGGCCGAACGCCCGCTCCAGGTCCACCAGCACGCCGCGGCCCTGCATGCCCTTTTCGGCGTAGCGGCTGACGCTGAGCTTGCGCGCGAAGGAGCCGCCCGGCGGGCAGCAGGCTTGCGCGGAGGTGTCGGGGTCGGCGCCGCCGAAGACGTCGACGCCGGCGGCGTAGCCGTTGTAGTAGACGCGGCGCGCCTGGCCGTCGCCCTGGATGTCGAACATGGCGCCGACGTGGCACAGCCCGTCCCACTGCGTGGAGTACTGCATCGACAGCGTCACCTGGTCATCGGACAGCACGTCGACGGCCTCGGGCTGCACCTGCGACATCGCAAAGTTCAGGTAGGGGGTGCCTTCGCGGAACGTGGGCTTGAGCGTGGGCGCATGGCGGCGCGGATTCAGCACGTTGCCGCCCGGCAGGTCCAGCGGCAGCGACAGGCAGAACACCTTGCCGGCGCGGACTTCGCGCACGGCCTGCAAGACCTTTTCCTCGGTCAGCAGGTTCAGGCGGCCCAGTTCGTCGTCCGGGCCGAAATCGCCCCAGGTGGATCCTTCGGGCCGTTGCGTCCAGCGTTTCATCTGCTTGTCTCCTGTCGGTTTTCTATGTTCTTATGAATATAGTACGTATTTACGTACTTTAAAAAGAAATCCGCACTCAGCGGGTTCGATAGGAGACAAGACCATGACGCAATTGCCGCATCCGCGCGCCGGCTGGCGCATCGCCTTTGCCGCGCTGGCCGTTCTGGCGCTGCCTGCCGCTCACGCCGCGGGTTATCCCGATCATCCTGTCACGGTCGTCGTGCCGTATCCGCCGGGCGGCGGCGCCGACCTGTTTGGCCGCGCCATCGCCAATGCGCTACAACCGGGGCTGAAGCAGACCGTGCTGGTCGAGAACAAGCCCGGCGCGGGCGGCAACATTGGCATGGCTTACGTGGCCCGCGCCAAGGCCGACGGCTACACGCTGGGGCTGGGCACGATCGGCACGCAGACGATCAACCAGTTTCTCTACAGCAACATGGCGTTCGACCCCGAGCACGACCTGGTGCCGATCGCGCTGGTGTCCACCACGCCCAACGTCATCGCGGTCAGCGCGAAGTCGCCCTACAAGACGGTGGCGGACGTGATCAAGGCGGCCAAGCAGTCGCCGGACAAGAAGCTGACCTACGCGTCGCCCGGCATCGGTTCGTCGGTGCACCTGACGGGCGCGTATTTCGAGGCCATGGCGGGCGTGACGATGCTGCACGTGCCGTTCAAGGGAACGTCCGCGTCCCTGCCCGCGGTGGCGGGCGGCCAGGTCGACTTGCTGTTCGACAACCTGCCGGGCGCGCTGGCGCAGATCAAGGACGGCAACCTGGTGCGCGGCGTGGCCGTGACCTCGGCCGCGCGCGATCCGTCGGTGCCCGACCTGCCAACCGTCGCCGAATCCGGCCTGCCCGGGTTCGACGTCACCGCCTGGTTTGCGCTGTACGCGCCGCGCAACACGCCGGCGCCGGTGGTCGAGCAGTTGATCGCCGCCGCCCGCAGCGGCCTGCAGACGCAAGCCATCGCCACCAATTTCGCCACCATGGGCGCCAAGCCGGGCACGCTGTTCGGCGCGGACCTGGCCGCCTTCGAGGCGGCCGAGCGCAAGAAGTGGGGCGGCCTAATCAAGGACAAAGGAATCACTGCGCAATGAACACGCCCACCGCTCTTGTCACCGGCGGCAGCCGGGGTATCGGCCGCGCCATCGTCGCGCGGCTGCTGGAAGATGGCTACCAGGTCGTCAACTTCAGCCGCACGGCGCCCGATGCGCTGCTGCCCGGCGAGACCTTCCGGTCTGTCGACCTGGGCGACGCAACCGCGACCATCGCCGCAGCCCGCGAACTAGCCGCCGAGCGGCCCGTGCTGAACCTGGTGAACAACGCCGGGATGATCCAGGTCGCCAACATCGAAGACGTCACGCAAGAGGAACTGGCGCGCACGATGGCGCTGAACCTGACGGCGCCCATCCTGCTGCTGCAGGCGCTGCTGCCCGGCATGCGCCAGGCGAAGTACGGGCGCGTGGTCAACATCGGCAGCCGCGCGGCGCTGGGCAAGGGCGGCCGGACGGTCTACGGCGCGTCCAAGGCCGGGCTGGCCGGCATGACCCGCACCTGGGCGTTGGAGCTGGCGGGCGACGGCATCACGGTGAACACCGTGGCGCCCGGGCCGGTGGCGACCGAGCTGTTCAATCAATCCAACCCGCCGGGCGCGCCCCGGACGCGGGCGCTGGAGGCGTCGATCCCCGTGGGCCGGGTCGGCTCGCCGGACGAGGTAGCCCATACGGTCGCCATGTTCCTGGATCCGCGAGCGGGTTTCGTGACGGGGCAGTTGCTGTACGTGTGCGGCGGGATGTCGGTGGGGCTGACGGGGTAGCCGCGGCGCGGGCGCCGGCCGATGGCCCGGTCGGGCGCGGGGCGTCAGCGCTGGGCGTCCCGGCCGCGCTACGGCCGGCTTCGCTTCAGCGGGCCGACGTGGTTTTCGACCGCCTTTCGACCAAGCTTGCCGGCGCCTTCCAGCGCGCCGGCCCGCTCCTCGCGCAGGCGGCGCAGCACTTCGGTGGGCGCCACGCCGAAGTGCGCGGCGAACTTGCGCTGGAAGGTGCGGCGCGACATGTGGCAGGCGTCCGCCATCTCGTCCACCGACCAGCGCGCCGACAGCCGCGCTTCCATCTTTTCAACGAGTTCCCGAAAGGGCGCGGCCACGCGGTCCTGCAGGCGCAGGGTCTGGCTGTACTGGCGCTGGTCGCCGTTGCGGCGCATGAAGACGACCAGGCGCCGGGCCACCTGCTGGGACAACGCCGCGCCAAAGTCGCGTTCGATCAGCGCCAGGGCCAGGTCGATGCCCGCGGTGACGCCCGCCGAGGTCCAGTATTTGGCGCTTTCGATGTAGATCCGGTCGTCCTCCACCAGCAGCGCCGGATACATCTGGCGCAGCCGGTCCGCCGAGCGCCAGTGGGTGGTGACGGCGCGGCCATCCAGCAGGCCGGCGGCAGCCAGCACGAACGCACCGGTGCAGACGCTACAGGTGCGCCGGGTGCCGGCGTCGCGGCGGCGCAGCCAGGCGCGCGTTTCGCCATGGGCCGACGCGCGGTCCACGCCCGGTCCGCCGGGCACCATCAGCATGTCGATGGGCGCGTCGCCGTCTTCCTCGAATGTGCCGTCCACCTGCATCCGCAGCCCCTGTTCCCATGTGGCGACGACCGGCGTGGCCGCGATCGTCTTCAACTGGTAGAGCGGGCGGCCCGCTTCTTCGTTGGCGGAACTGAAGGCCTGCCACGGGCCGGCCAGGTCCAGCGGCTGGAAACCGTCGTACAGGACGAACACCACGCGGCGGGGCGCATTTGGCGCGTTCCGGGCGCATTCTGGCGCGCCGTGGCCGGCGCTAGCGCCTATGCTGGGCATTGGCGTTTTCAAGGGAGCATCGTCATGCATGTGAATTTCGTGTTGTTCGAAGGACTGACCCAGCTGGACATGACCGGGCCGTACGAAGTGCTGGCGAACGCGCCGGGCTTCACCGTGGATTTTGTCGCAAAAACGCTGGATCCGGTGCGTTGCGATCGCGGCTTGCGCTTTATGCCCACGCAGACGCTGGAGTCTGCCGCGCCTTGCGATCTGCTGGTGGTGCCAGGCGGCCCGGGCACGGATGATGCCATCGTCGATCCCGATTGGGTGGCCTTCACGCGGCGGCAGGGCCTGGGCGCGAAATACCTCTTCGGCATCTGCACGGGCTCGTTGCTGCTGGGCGCGGCGGGGCTGCTGCGCGGCAAGCGGGCGTCCAGCCACTGGCGGGCTCGCGAGCTGCTTGCGCGTTTCGGCGCGACGCCGACCGAAGAGCGCCTGTGCGTGGACGGCAACGTCTTCACGGCAGGCGGCGTGACATCAGGCATCGACATGGGATTGAAGGTCGTGGCGGCGCTGTGCGGCGAGGACGTCGCCAAGCTGATCCAGTTGCAGATCGAATACGACCCGAAGCCGCCATTTCACGGTGGCACCCCGCGGACGTCTGAGCCGGCGATTGTGGAGCGCTACCTGGCGATGTCCCAGGCGCGCTTCGAACGCCGCAGCGCGGCCGTGGACCGGGCGGCCGCCGCCATGCCCTGACGGCAGGTGGCGTTACCGGCCCAGATGATCCAGCGGCAGCGGACTCTGCGGCTTGACGGTCTGGATGGCGAAGTTGCTGCGGATGTCCTTCACGCCCGGCAGCTTGAGCAAGGTGTGCAGCAGGAAGTGTTCGTACCCCCGCAGGTCGGGCACCACCACCTGCAGAAGGAAGTCGGATTCGCCGGACACCAGGTGGGCGGCGATCACTTCCGGCAGGGCGCTGACCTCCTTGCGGAACAGCTCGGCATCCCGTTCGTGGTGCCGTTCGACTTTGACGCCCACGAACACCGTCAGTCCCAGGCCGACCTCGTGCGGATCAAGTCGCGCTTCGTAGCCCTGGATGACGCCGGCTTCTTCCATCATCCGCACCCGCCGCAAGCAGGGCGAGGGTGACAGGCCGATCTGCTCGGCCAGTTCCACGTTCGTCAGCCGGCCGTTCTTCTGCAGGGCCTCCAGAATGCGGCGGTCGTAGGCGTCGAGTTCGCGTTTTGGCATGAAATTAATGGGATGTAGTGGTGATTGGTGAGTCGTGCCAAGGATGGTAGTTCAATTGGCAGGATACGCAAGCACATGCCACGCCCATTTCCCTAGAATCTCGCCATTGAAATCTTGGCGAAGGGGCGGGACATGGCCGACATGGCGTTGTTTCTGGGCGCGTTGCTCATTGTGTACGTGGTGCCCGGGCCGGACATGATCCTGCTGCTGGAAACCGGCCTGCTGCGCGGCCGCGGGCAGGCGCTGGCCGTCGCGGCGGGCCTGGCGATTGCGCGGGCGGCGCACGTGACGCTGGCGGCGCTTGGCCTGGCGGCCTTGTTCAAGACGCATCCGTGGGCATTCGACGCGGCCCGCACGGTGGGCGGCTGCTATCTCGTGTGGCTGGGCGTGCGCCTGCTGCGCGCGCCGCCTTCCGTTCCGGCGCTGGCGGGCGACGCCGCGGTGCGGCACGCCGGCTGGGGACCGGCGCTGATGAGCGGCGTGCTGACCAACGTGCTCAATCCAAAGGCCTTGCTGTTCTGCTCGGTGCTGTTGCCGCAGTTCGTGTCGCCCGAGCGCGGTCCCATCGGCCAGCAGTTCGCCGTGCTGGGCGTCATCCTGGTCGGATTGGGATTGACCTTCGACGTGCTGTGCGCGCTGGCGGGAGGTGCAGTGGGCCGCTGGATGGCGGCCAGCCCGCGCGCGCAGAAGATCCAGGGCATCGTGTTCGGCACCGCGCTGATCGGCTTCGGCCTGCGCCTGACCTTCGCCCAGCGCCCGGGCTGAAAGCCGGTCGGCGGCTTTCGCAGAAAAAAAGGGCCCGACGCGTTTTAACGCCGGGCCCTTCCGCGTCAGGGGCTTCCACGCCGGGCGCTTCCACGCCGGGCGTTTCCTCGCCGGGCGCTTCCGCACCGGACGTGTCCACGCCGGCCCCTCCCACATCCCCGCCGGTCTTACTTGCCGAAGGCGAACGACGACTCGTCGACCTCCTGCGTCTTGGCGGGCGGCGGCGCCGCGCCGTCCTCCAGCAGTTCCGCAGGGCTCAGTCCCTTGGTCAGCTCCAGGGCCTGACGCTCGAACAGCCGCCGGTACAAGCCGCCTTTCAGGCGGATCAGCGCATCGTGGCTGCCTTCCTCGATGACGCGGCCATGCTCCATCACCAGCAGGCGGTCCAGCGCGCGCACCGTCGACAGGCGGTGCGCCACCACCAGCGTCGTGCGGCCTTCCATCAGGCGGTCCATCGCGCGCTGGATCAGCACCTCGCTTTCGCTGTCCAGGCTGGACGTGGCTTCGTCCAGGATCAGGATCGGCGCGTCCGCCAGGAAGGCCCGCGCGATCGCCACGCGCTGGCGCTCGCCGCCCGACAGCTTCACGCCGCGTTCGCCCACCAGCGTGTCATAGCCCTTGGGCAGCGACATGATGAAATCATGCGCGCTGGCCAGCCGGGCGGCCTGCTCGATCTCGGCCTGCGTGGCGCCGGGGCGCGCGTAGGCGATGTTCTCCGCCAGCGTCCGGTGGAACAGCACCGGTTCCTGCTGAACGATGGCGATCTGGCTGCGCAGGGATGCCTGCGCAGCCAGGGCGATGTCCTGCCCGTCGATGGTGATGCGGCCGCCGTCCACGTCGTACAGGCGCTGGATCAGCTTGATGAACGTCGTCTTGCCGGATCCCGAATGGCCCACCAGGCCGACCCGTTCTCCGGGCGCGATGCGCACGGAGAATCTGTCGTACAGCGGCGTGTCGTGCGATCCGTAGCGGAAAGTCACGTCCTCGAACCGGATCTCGCCCGCCGTCACCACGATGGCGCCGGCTCCGGGACGGTCTTCCACGCCCAGCGGCTGCTTTTCCAGCGCCACCAGTTCTTCCATGTCGTTGACCGAGCGCTGCAGGTTGCGGATGTGCATACCCACGTCGCGCAGATAGCCCTGCAGAATGAAGAACATCGTCAGCGTGAACGTGATGTCGCCCACGGTGGCCTGCCCGCGCGACCACAGCAGCAGCGATACGCCCAGGATGGCGGCCTGCATGACCACCAGCATCACGCCCTGGATACCGCCGTTCAGCGTGCCGCGGATCCAGGTGCGCCGCGTGCGGCGGCGCCATTTGTCGATCACGCGGTCCAGGCGCGCTTCTTCGCGCGTTTCGGCGCCGAATGCCTTGACCACCGCGTTGCAGCTTACAGCGTCGGCCAGCGCGCCGCCCATGCGCGTGTCCCAGGCGTTGCCCAGGCGCGCGGCGGGCGCCACGTAGCCCAGCGACAACGCCGCCGTGACCGCGATGTACAGCACCGAGCCCAGGCCGACCACCAGCCCCATCAACGGCCAATGCGCGCCCAGCAGGGCGGTGGCGCCAACCAGCATCACGACGGACGGCAGCAACGCCACCAGCAGCGTGTCGTTCAGCAGGTCCACCGCCCACATGCCGCGCGTGATCTTGCGCACCGTGGATCCGGCGAAGCTGTTGGCGTGCCAGTCGGTGGAAAAGCGCTGCACGCGGTAGAACGCGTTGGACGCGATGCCGTTCATCATCTTCAGCGTGAAAGTGATGATGTTCTGGAACACGGCCTGGCGCAGCAAAGTGCCCGCCACGCCCAGCGCCACCAGCAGCCAGAATGCGGTGATGGCGGCGTTCCAGGCCACCTGTTCGCCGGCCGCGCCCGACGCCACGGCGTCGACCAGTCGACCGGCATACATCGGGGTCAGCACGTCGGCCACCGCGGACAACAGCGCCAGCGCCGCGATGACCAGGATGCGCAGGGGTTGCCGGCCCCAGTGGCGAAAGGTAAAGCCCAGGACATCCTTGAAGGCCTGTCCTCGAAAGTCGATTTTTTTTCTAGCCATTGCAATGACCTGGCGCCACAAGAACGCCAGGATCCTTGTGAGGAAAGAGGGGAAAACACGCCATGAGCCTGTCGGGCGCCGGCAACTGCGTTCAGGGGTTCAGATGGACGCGGCGGACCCGTCGCCAGATAGCAGACTGGCGATGGGGCCGCGCGGGCGACGACTTAATGGCGTCGCGGGGACACGCGCGGGACGGCGTTCGGCATGGGGTACATCATGCGGCCTCCCTGTCGGTGGGTGAGGTGAAAAATGGAATGGGCACAGGCCCGAATTGCCGATTCTATCGAAGCGATGTAGGCGAATCAACGGGCCGTGCCGAAGGGACGGAGCAAGCTGTCGGTTTTTTTCAACGCGATGCGGTGTCGGGCAGGGATGCCGATGCTGCGGCCGCATAGCCGCCCTGGTGGCTGGCCAGGCGCGCGTAGACGCCTTGCTTGCGCAGCAGTTGGTCATGCGTGCCGGCCTCGGCCAGCGTGCCGCGGTCCAGCACCAGGATCAGGTCGGCATCGCGGATGGTGGACAGGCGGTGCGCGATGACGAGCGTGGTGCGGTGGCGCATCAGCACGTCCAGCGCCCCGCGGACCTGCATTTCCGACAGGGTGTCCAGGTGCGACGTGGCTTCGTCCAGGATCAGCACCGGCGCGTTCTTCAGGAAGGCGCGCGCGATGGAAATGCGCTGGCGCTGGCCGCCCGACAGCTGCATGCCGCGTTCACCCACGCGCGTCGCCAGCCCGTCGGGCAGGCTCTTCACGAAGTCCGCCAGCGCGGCCTGTTCCAGCGCGCGCGCCAGGTCCTCGCGCGTGGCCTCGGGCCGTGCCAGCCGGATGTTGCCTTCCAGCGTGTCGTTGAACAGATAGGTGTCCTGCGTGACCAGCGCGACACGCTCGCGCAATCCATCAAGCCGCAACCGGCGCACATCGACCCCGTCCAGCTTCACCGCGCCCTGGCGCGGATCCCAGAAGCGCAGCAGCAGGCTGGCGACGGTGCTCTTGCCGGCCCCCGAGGCGCCCACGATCGCCACGGTGGCGCCCGCGGGCGCGGTAAAGCTCAGGTCGCGCAAGGTGTCTTCGTGCTTGCCGGGATAGGCGAAGCTCACATGCTCGAACGCCAGCGATAGACCGTTCGCGGCCACCGGGGCGGGCAGGGGGCCGTCGACGACCGGCTCGGGCTCGTTGGCGACCACGTGCAGCCGGCGCGTGGCGGCGATGGTGTCGGCCAGTTGCCGGCTGACCTGCGAAATTTCCGACACGGGCAGGAACGTCGCCAGCGCAATCAGCACCAGCAGCGGCAGCATGCCGGCCGACAGCGCGCCGGCTTGCACTTGCAATGCGCCCACGACGGCGACGGCCAAACCGCCCAGGCCCATCGCGGTCTCGAACCAGGCGGTCTGGCGGGAGAGGTCGCGCAGGATGTCCAGGCGGCGCACGCGGTAGCGGTCCGCCACCTTCAGGAACTGATCGCGACGGCGGCCGGTGGCCTGGAATGCGGTCAGGTCGGCCAGGCCCTGGATGGTGTCGGTGGTGTGGGCGCTCATCTCGCCCAGCGCTTCGCGCGCCTTGTCTCCCAACGCGTCGACGCGGCGCCGGCCGCGCACGGGCGAGACCAGCGCATAGCCCAGGAAGGGCAGCAGCGCCAGCGCGACGGGCCAGCTATAGAAGCCCAGGAAGCCCAGCACGGACAGCGGCACCAGGACCGACACGATGGCCGGTGCAATGGTGTGGGCGTAGAAATATTCGACCATCTCCACGTCCTGCGTGGCCAGCGCGACCAGATCGCCGGAGCGGCGCTGCAGCAGATAGGCGGGCGCCAGGCGTTCGAGCTTGTCGTAAAGCTTGACGCGCATGTCGGCCAGCAGCTGGTAGGCCATGGCGTGCGCCAACCAGGACTCCAGCCAGTGGAACAGCGCGGCCAGCGGCGCCGCGATCAGCAGGCCTGCGACCAGGGCCGACGTATCGCGCCCGTCGCGGATGGCTGCGACGATCAGCGCGCTGAACACGCCCACGCCGATGAAGGCGGCGACGCGCGCCACGCCCAGCAGAATGGTGGAGACCAGCGTGCCGCGCCATGGCCGCACCACCGACAGCAGGGTGCCCAGCGTGGCCCGCCAACCCACCTGTTCGGCGTCGGCGTCCAGAGGGCGCAGCGCGGGGCCTTGCCCGCCGCTGCCGTCCGGGACGGTGGTCGGGCCGCCGTTTCCGGCTTGCGCAGCGGGTGCGCCCGCATCGGGACGCTGAAGCGGATGCTGATGCGCCGCCGCCTGTTCGTGCATCAGCCGGTAGTACAGCCCGTGCTGGCGCATCAGTTCGGCGTGGGGACCGGCCTCAGCCACGCGGCCCTGGTCAAGCACCAGGATGCGGTCGGCGCCGATCACGCTGGCCAGCCGGTGCGCAAGGATGAGCGTCGTGCGGCCCGCCATCAGACGGTCCAGCGCCTGCTGTATCAGCGCTTCGTTCTCCGTATCCACCGACGACAGCGCTTCGTCCAGGATCAGGATGGGCGCATCGCGCAGCAGGGCGCGGGCGATGGCCACGCGTTGGCGCTGGCCGCCCGACAATTGCAGCCCGCGTTCGCCGATGCGCGTGGCGTAGCCGTCCGGCAGCGCCATGATGAAGTCGTCGATGTTGGCGGCGCGCGCCGCGGCACGGACTTGCTCGTGCGTCGCGTCCGGCCGGCCCAGCCGCAGGTTGTCGTCGATGGAGCCGTGGAACAGCGTGATGTCCTGGCTGACGAGCGCGATGTGGGAAAGCAGCGCCTGGGTGTCGAGCGTGTTCACATCCTGGCCGCCGACGCGGATCACGCCCGTCTGCGGCACGCATTCGCGCAGCAGCAGGCGGACGATGGTGGACTTGCCCGCGCCGCTGGCGCCGACCACGCCGACGCGTTCGCCGGCCGCGATGTTGAAGGCCAGCCCGCGATGGGCGGGACGTTCGGGCGTGTAGGAAAATCCAACGTCGTCGAATTCGATGGTGGGCGCCAGAGCCGCGGGCGCAGTGCTTGCGGCGCGCGTATCGGGCGCGGGCGTCAGCGGCTGGGCGTCCATCAAGGCGTGGATGCTGGCGGCGGCCGATTGGCCCAGCATGCCCCGGTGCAGCACGGCGCGCAGGTCGCGCAGCGGGCGGAAGATTTCCGTGCCGGCCATCAGCACGATCAGCAGGGCTTCGACGCTCATGTCGCCAGCGGCCACGCGCCAGGCGCCCAGCGTCAGCGCCAGCGCCGCACCCAGCGCCACGCCCAGGTCGCTGATGCCGCGCGTCAGCAGGCTGACCGACAGCACCCAGAACGTGTTGTCCGACAGGCTGCGGGCGCGGGCGGCCAGCCGCTTGCCCCAGGCCTTGCCCTGGCCATAGGACTTGAGGGTGGGCAGCCCCTGCACGGCGTCCAGGAAGTCTTCCCCGAAATCGTTCAGCGAACGCGAACGCGCCAGGCTGGCGCGGCGGTCCAGCATGTGCACCGCCATCGGACCAAACAGCGCGAACAGGGCGGCGGCGAGGAAGACCAGGGCGGTCGGCACGTCCCAGAAGGCAATGACGGCGAATATCGCAAAGGGCGCGGCGGCGGCGATGGCCACCTGCGGCAGGTACTGTCCGAAGAAGGTCTGCAATTGCTCGACCCCGTCGACGACGGTCAGCATGATGCCGCCGGTGCGCTGGTTGGCGAACCAGGCGGGGCCCAGTGTCACGATGCGGTCGTACAGGCGGGCGCGCAGGGTCCGCTGGATGGCGGCGGACGTGCGATTGGCCTGCACGGTGCGCCAGTGGTCAAAGCCGGCCCGCAACACGACCATGGCCGCCACGCATACCGCGGGCACCAGCCAGTCCTGCCATGGCGCGCCGTCGAACACACGGCCCAGCAGCTGGCCCAGGAACACATAGCGGGCAATGCCGGCCGCCAGGGCCAGCAATCCCAGGAATATGCCGCCCGCCATGCCGGCGCGCAGGCCCAGCGTCAGCCGCCAGAGACGTGAATCGAAATACATAGCGTGACTCCCTACAGAGCCTGCATGGTCCCCGATCCCGTCCGCCAGCGATAGCGATACTTTTTCAATCATGGGTTGAGATAAACTCAACCGATGCCTGATTCCCTTACTCGCACTCCACCGCTGGCCGCGCTGCGCGCGTTCGAGGCCGTCGCCCGACTGGGCAGCCTGAGCCGCGCCGCCGTCGAGCTGAATGTCACGAAAAGCGCCGTCAGCCACCAGCTTCGCGCCCTGGAAGCAGACCTGGGCGTCTCCCTGCTGCGCCGCGGCGGCACCGTGCGCCGGGCCGAAACCACCGATGAGGGAGCGGCGCTGCTGGCCTCGGTACAACAGGCCTTGACCCTATTGGAGACGGCATGCCGCAACGCCAGGGCCAGCGCCCGAGGCAAGCGGCGCTATACGCTGAACGTGTCGGCCAACCCGTCGCTGGCGGCGTTGTGGCTGGCGCCGCGCATCGGCCGCTTCATTGAATTGCACCCGGACATCGACATCCAGGTATACCTGCACGCCAGCCAGGATCCCGCCTGGAAAGCGCAGGACATCGATCTGGCGTTCCTGCACGTGCGGGCGATGGGCCCGCACATCGCGGAAGCGGGCGACATCCCGCTGATGACCGAGACCGTCGTGCCGGTATGCAGTCCAACGCTGATCGACGCGGCCGACCGGAGTGATCCCCGCGTCTTCCAGCGCCATCGCTGGCTGGAGGAAAAGCACATCGACAGCCCCGAAACCGATTGGCGGACATGGAGCCCGCGGCTAGGCCTGGCGCCGGCCGACTGGCAGGATCCGATGGTCCTGAGCGGGTTGAGCACCGTGGTGGCCGCGGCTGCCGCCGGCGTGGGGATCGCGCTGGGCCGCGCGCCGCTGATCGACGAGGACATCGCCAGCGGCCGGCTGGTGCCCCTGGTGCCTCATCTGCGCATGCCCGGGTCGTGGGGCTATGTCATGCGCATCCACGCCAACCGGCCGATGGACCGGTCCCTTCCGGCGCTGGTGGAGTTCCTGGCCGAAGAGGGGCGGCGCGCATAGCGCGCCATCCGCTGCCGGCGGCTGCTAATCGGCCGCCAGTTCCATGCTCCGCGTGACTTCTTCCTGCACGCGTTCCCAGATGGCGCGTTTCAGGTCCACGAAGCGGGGCGACAACTGCACGTCGGCGCTGCGCGGATGCGGCAGGTCGTTCTGGATGTCCTGCACGATGCGTCCGGGCTTGGAGCCCATGACCGCCATGCGGGTCGACAGAGTCAGGGCCTCGTCGATCGAGTGCGTGATGAAGACGATGGTCTTGCCGCTTTGCTCGTAGATCGACAACAGCTGGTCCTGCAGCACCTGGCGCGTCATGGCGTCCAGCGCCGCGAACGGTTCGTCGAACAGCATGACGTCCGGGTCGTTGGCCAGCACGCGGGCAATCGACACGCGCTGCTTCATGCCGCCGGACAGCGCATGCGGGTATTTGTCCGCGGCGTGCTTCAGGCCCACCATCTCGATGAACTTGCGCGCGATCGGCGCGCGTTCCTGCCGGGACATGCCGCGCATCTTCAGGCCGAACTCGACGTTCTCCTGCACCGTGCGCCACGGAAACAGCGCGTACTGCTGGAACACCATGCCGCAGGCGGCGGTCACGTCGGTGACCTGCCTGCCGTTGATTTCGACCGAACCCGTATTTGGCGTGATGAAGCCCGCCATCAGGTTCAGCAGGGTGGACTTGCCGCAGCCCGAGGCGCCCAGCAGCACCAGGAACTCCCCGCGCCGGACCTCCAGGTTGACCTTGTCCAGCACGGTGACGTCGCCGTAGGCCTTGGAGACGTCGGTCAGCCGGATCATCGTATCGTTCATCGCTGCCATGCCAGCACCCATCGTTCAAGAAGCCGCAAACACAGATCGGTCACCAGCACGGTGAAACTGATCAGCACCATGCCCAGCACCACGGTGTCGGTCTGGAAGAATTCCTTTCCGTTCATGATCATGAAGCCCAGGCCCTCTTTCGAGGCCACCAGTTCGGCCGAGATCACGCAGGTCCAGGACAGGCCGAGAATGATCTTCATGCCCGACAGGATCTGCGGCAGACAGCCCGGGAACAGGACCTCGCGCATCACCTGCCAGCGGTTGGCGCCCAGGTTGCGCGCGGCGCGCACCAGGACGGGGTCGATGCTGCCCGAGGCCTCCATCACGTAGAGCAGCGCCGGCACGAAGGAACCCATGAACACGATGCTGTACTTCTGCGTTTCGGTGATGCCGAACCACAGCAGCGACAGCGGAATCCAGCTCATGGACGGCAGCGGGCGCAGAAACGAAATGATGGGGTCGAAGACGGCGCGCGCCACCTTGGACGTGCCCAGCAGGATGCCCAGCGGAATGGCCACGATCACGGCGGCCAGGAAACCCACCATGACGCGGCGCGTCGAGGCCAGCACGTTGTAGAACAGCGTGCCCTGGTCGGACATGGACAGCGCCCGCGCCAGGACCTGGGACGGCGCGGGCAGGAAAATGGGATCGACCGCGCCGGCGCGGCACAGGGCTTCCCACAGCAAAAGAAAGCACAGAAGCGAAAACACGCTGACCCAGAGCAGGCGTGTTTCCCTTGAAGACGAACGCGTGGACATAGGCAGACTGTCCCGGGCTTACAGGTACGAGGACTGGACCCAGTCCTTGACGGCGGGCGCGCGGTCGATCTGCTTGAGCGACACCAGCATCTCGGCCAGCTTCTGCATGCCATTGACGAAGTTGCCCGGTTCGATCATCAGCGACTTCTGGTCTTCGGCCGAGTACCACTGCGTCTGCTTGATGACGGCAAGCTGTTCGTCCTTGGACAGGCCCGTCAGTTCCAGCAGCACGCCCGCGGCTTCCTCGGGCTGGTTGCTGAGCATGGCGTTGGCCTGGAACACGGCCTGCAGGAACTTGCGCACCGCTTCCGGGTTGTCCTTGCCCAGCTTCGCATGGGTCAGCAGCACGTCCGGGCCCGGGGTGATGGCGTATTGCTTGTAGAGCGAGAACGCGGTGTCATCCAGCAGCACGTGCGTGCCCGGCACGGCCTTGATGCGGTCGAACGCCGGCGTCCAGGCCACGGCTGCGTCGATCTGGCCGCCCTGGTAGGCGGACAGGATGTTGGTGGCCGGCAGGTTGATGATGGACACGTCGCGGTCCGGATTCAGCCCGGCCTGGCGCAGCACGTCCAGCAGCAGCACGTGGGCGCTGGAGGCATATGTGACGCCGATCTTCTTGCCCTTCAGGTCCGCCACCGATTTGACGTTGTCGCGCACCAGCACGCCTTCTGCGCGGCCGAAGTTGTTGGGCGTGGCGATGACCTGAAACTGGCGCGCGCCGGCCGCCATCAGCGCCAGCGACGAAACCACGCCGGTGCCGGCCAGGTCGACGTTGCCGGCCATCACGGCGCTCATGCGATCCGAAGACGTGGCGAAGCTCTGCCATTTGATGTCCAGGCCCTGCTTGGCGAACAGGCCCGTCTTCATGGCGATGTAGGCCGAGTAGTGGCCCAGCCAGGCGGAGCCGCCGTAGGTGTAGGACGCGCTCGCGGCGCGGCCGATCATGGGAAAGCCCAGGGCGCTGGCGCCCGCCAGTGCAGCGGTGCGCACCAGCATGGCGCGGCGATTCATGTTCATATTTTTCCCCTACTTGAATGTAGATTGACCGATAGATTCCATGTCGCCGGCACTCTGTGGTGCGGCAGACGAGACTTTCGCCCGAGCGTCTGGCCGCGGCATGAATATAAGGAGCATCGATGGTCAAAATCAGCGGTGCTTAAGAGTTGCGCTTCAAGCAGGGGGGTGGACGAGACTGCGCAAAGGGAGGCCCGTCCTTCGCGTAACCGGCTCAGATGCCTTGCCCGCCGGACACCTCGATACGCTGCGCGTTGACCCACCGGTTGTCTTCGGACAGCAGGCTGGCGATCATTGGCCCGATGTCGTCGGCCACGCCGACGCGGCCCAGCGCGGTCATTTCAGCGAAGTGCTTGTTGAATTCCGGCGTGTCGCGCACCGCGCCGCCGAAGAAGTCCGTCTCGATGGCGCCCGGCGCGACGGTGTTGACGGTGATTTTGCGGTCGCCGAGTTCCTTTGCCATGTAGACGGTCAGCACTTCGACGGCGCCCTTGACCGCGGCATACGCCGACCAGCCCGGCGCCGACACGCGCGTGAGGCCACTGGACAGGTTCACGATGCGCCCGCCGTCGGCCAGCAGCGGCAAGAGGCTTTGCGTCAGGAAGAGCACGCCCTTGAAATGCACGTCGACCAGCTTGTCGAACGCCGCGACGCTCATGTCGGCGATGGGCGCCACGTCGCCGTGCCCGGCGTTGTTGACCAGGTGATCGAAGGTGTCGCGCTGCCACGTTTGCGCCAGCGCCGCCTTCAGCCGCGCGGTGAAGTCAGGGAAGGCGGCGACGTCGCCCGCGTCGAGTTGCAGTGCAACCGCTTTGCGGCCAAGCCGCTCGATCTCGGCGACGACCGCCCGGGCATCGGCCTCGCGGTGCTGGTAGGTGATGACGACGTCATCGCCCTTGCGGGCGATGGCCAGGGCGGCGTTGCGGCCCAGGCCCCGGCTTGAACCCGTGACGAGAGAAATCTTGCTCATGGTGTGGCTCCTTGGTGACTGGTGGGAAGGCTCCATTCTGTGGCGCGGGCGCCGGGCCGCCTTTGCCTGAACGTCGGCGTTGTTGGCCTGATCCTCCAAATGTGCGTCCGGGCGCGGCCAGAACCCATTACGATGGCCCGGTGGAAAACCATCGCCATTTCTCTTCATGAGCGACACCTTGCGCGCCGCCGTCAGCCGCTACGCCGAGGCCCACGCCAACCCGGCGGGCTTGGCCCAAACGCCCATCTCGGGCCTGGCCGCCATCCGCGCGACCCGGCCCAGCGGCCTTGACTATGCGATCTCGCGGCCGCTGGCGTGCCTGGTGCTGCAAGGCGGCAAGCGTGTGGCGCTGGGCGCGCAGAGCTTCGATTTCGCCGCGGGCGATTCGCTGTTGATCACGGCGGACGTGCCCACGCTTAGCCAGATCACGCACGCCAGTGCCGCGGAACCCTATTTTTCGCTGGTGCTGGACCTGGATCTGGCGGTGATCGCGGAACTGGCGCTGGAGATGAAGCTGGGGCCGGCCGTTCCGGGCGCGCCGGTGCGGGTGGAGCCGACGGACGCCGAGGTGGCCGACGCCGCGCTGCGCCTGATGCGCCTGATCGAACGGCCTGCCGCGCTGCCCGTCCTGCAGGCCCAGCTTGTGCGCGAGATGCATTATTGGCTGCTGGCCGGCCGGCACGGTGCGGCGATCCGGCAGTTGGGGTGGCCCGGCAGCGGCGCGCAGCGCATTGCCCGCGCCGTCGCACTGCTGCGGGCCGAATTCGCGCAACCCCTTCCTGTCGAACGCCTGGCGGCCGCTGCGGGAATGAGCCCGTCCTCGTTCCATCAGCATTTCCGCGCGGCCACCTCGCTGTCGCCGCTGCAATTCCAGAAGCAGTTGCGCCTGATCGAGGCGCGCCGGCTCATGACCGCCGAAGGCGCGACGGCCAGCAGCGCGGCGTTTGCCGTGGGCTATGAGAGCGTCCAGCAGTTCACGCGCGAGTACCGGCGTACGTTCGGCCTGCCGCCGGGCAGGGACGCCGAGGCGATACGCGGCGCGGTCAGCGCCGCTGCCTGAACGCCGCTGGCGCAACGCGTTCATGGAACGCTTTTATTAAGTATTCGCGGCGCTTATATTGCGGCGGCTCCGAAATGCCCGGTTCACACTCGCGGCACTTGTCCTTGGAGCCTTGTCGTGAAAAGTTATGACGTGATCGTGATTGGTGCCGGCGTGATCGGCAGTTCGGTGGCCTTTCACCTTGCCGAGCTGGGTGCGAAGAACGTGCTGGTGCTGGATCGGGAAACGATCGGCGCGGGCACCACGTCGCAGTCTTCCGGCATCCTGCGCACGCATTATTCGGTGCGCGAAAACGTGGAGCTGGCCCAGCGTTCCTGGAGCGTGTTCAACAATTTCGCCAGCTATCTGGGCGATGACGAGGCGTCCTGCGGACTGGTCAAATGCGGCTACCTCATCACCGCGGCCGACGACGACAAGCTGGAGCCCCTGCGCGGCGCACTGGCGCAGCAGCAGGCGCAGGGTATCGCGCTGGAACTGCTGAACCCGGCGCAGGCGCGCGAGCTGCTGCCCATCGCTTCCTTCGACAACGCCGCCCTGATCGGCTATGAGCCCGAGGCTGGCTTCGCCGACGCTTACCTCGTGGCGACCAGCTTCGCGCGCGGCGCCCGCCGGCGCGGCGTCACCATCCGGGAAAACGTCAACGTACAGCGCCTCTTGGTGGAAAACGGCCGCGTGACGGGCGTGTCCACGTCCGAGGGCGATTTCGCCAGCCCGCTGGTGATCAGCACCCAGAACATCTGGACGCCGGAACTGGCCGGCTGGACCGGCGTCGCGATGCCCGTCGTGCCGGAACGCCACGCCGTCCTGGCGTTGGAGTGCGACGCCGCGCCTTATACCTATTCGATGCCCGTGTTCAAGGACCTGGCCTCGCCCGGCATGCTGTATTGCCGCAGCTACGGCGGCAACCAGATGCTGGTAAGTGAAGGCATCGTCGGCGAGGCGCTGCAGAAGAGCGACGCCGAGCAGGGCGATATCCCGCTGGACTACGTGGCCGAAGTGGGCGCGCAGGTGGCCGACCGCTTCCCCGCCTACGAGACCGCGGGCCTGGCTTCGTCGTGGACCGGCGTGTACGACGTCACGCCCGACTGGAACCCCGTGCTGGGCCGCGTGGCCGGCGTGCAAGGGCTGATCGTGGGATTCGGATTCTCGGGCCACGGCTTCAAGCTGTCGCCCACCGTGGGCCGCGTGCTGGCGCAGGAAGCGCTGGGCCTGGCGACCGACGTGTCGCTCAAGCCCTATGACCTTGGCCGTTTCCAGAGCGGCGCGCTCTTGACCGGGAAGTACGGCCTTGGCGCGGTCTCCTGATCCGCGCGCCGCGACCCGCGCGAGCTGGCTGGCGCTGCCGCCCGAGCCGTGGAAGAACGGCGGGGGCGTGACTCGCACGCTCGCGGCCGATCCCGCGAAGCGCTGGCGCGTGAGCATCGCCGATGTCGATCGCGCAGGGCCGTATTCCCGCTTTCCTGGCTACGACCGCGTGTCGGTCGTGCTGTCGGGGCAGGGCGTAGTCCTGCAGGACGAGGGCGTTGAGCCGCCGGCCGTCGCATTGCCGGCAGTTGCGCTGCGGCCGCGCGCGCCGGCGCCGTTTGCCGGAGACCGGGTCTTGCAATCGTGGCTGGTGGGCGGGCCGGTGCGTGTGCTGAACCTCTTCGTCCAACGCGGCGCGGCGCAAGCGCGCGTGGCTTGCCTGGGCGGGGAAGGGCGCGCGTGTGTGGCCGGATCGCTGCCGGTTTCGGGTGAACGCCAGGCCACGCGGCTCGTCGTCGCCGTGGATGCGGGACGGTTTCAGGTTGCGCCATCGGGCCAGCAATGGGCGCTGCAAGCGGGTGAATTCGCGTGGAGCGTGGGCGGCAGCGAGGCGCCGGATGCGCAAGCGGCTGAACCTGACCTGCTGGCGGATGGCCTGAATGGTCCGCCGTCCGATGCTGCATTCGCCGTCTGCCTGGACATCGTCGTCCACGCGCGCGGCGCCGGCTGAATGAGCTACACCGTCCCTTCGCCGGGACGGCCGTTGATTCCTTTTATTCAGGAGTGTTTCCATGAAGGTTATTGCCGCGGTCAAGCGCGTGGTTGACTACAACGTCAACGTGCGCGTCAAGGCCGACCAGAGCGGCGTGGACATCGGCAACGTCAAGATGTCCATGAATCCGTTTGACGAGATCGCCGTCGAGGCGGCCGTGCGCCTGAAAGAGCAGGGCGCCGCCGCCGAGGTGGTGGCCGTGTCTTGCGGCACGGCGCAATCGCAGGAGACGCTGCGCACCGCGCTGGCCATCGGCGCCGATCGTGGCGTGCTGGTGCAGACGGACGTGGCGTTGCAACCGCTGGAAGTCGCGAAGCTGCTGCGCGCCGTCGTGCAGCAGGAAGCGCCGGCGCTGGTGATCCTGGGCAAGCAGGCCATCGACGACGACGCGTGCCAGACCGGCCAGATGCTGGCGGCGCTGTTGGGATGGCCGCAAGCCACCAACGCCAGCGCCATCGAGATCGGCGACGGCGAGGCGCGCGTGACGCGCGAAGTGGATGGCGGCCTGGAAGTCCTGGCGCTGACGCTGCCCGCCATCGTCACGGCGGACCTGCGCCTGAACGAGCCGCGCTACGTCACGCTGCCCAACATCATGAAGGCCAAGAAAAAGCCGCTGGACGTCCTGACGCCGGAAGGCCTGGGCGTGGATCCGGCGTCTCGCCTCCAGACGCTGCGCGTCGAGGAGCCCGCGGGCCGCGCGCCTGGCGTGAAGGTGGCCGACGTGGCCGCGCTGGTCGACAAACTGAAGAACGAAGCCAAGGTGATCTGATGACCGTCCTAGTTATTGCCGAACACGATGATCGGGCGCTTGCCGGCGCCACGCTGAGCGCCATCGCCGCGGCCGCAAAACTGTCCATGCCGGTGCACGTGCTGGTGGCGGGCGGCGACGCGCGGGCGGCGGCGGACGCCGCGGCGCGGGTCGCGGGCGTTGAAAAGGTGCTGCTGGCGCAGGCGCCGCAGTTTGCCGACGGACTGGCCGAGAACCTGGCCGCGCAGGCGGTGGCGGTGGTCGGCGATTATTCGCACGTGTTCCTGGCCGCCACGGCTCAGGGCAAGAGCGTGGCGCCGCGCATCGCGGCCTTGCTGGACGTCGCGCAGGTCTCCGACGTGATCGAGGTGCTGGCGCCCGACACGTTCAAGCGGCCGATCTACGCGGGCAACGCGATCGCCACGGTCAAGAGCGGCTATGCGGTGGTGGTGGCCACGATACGCCCGACGGCGTTCGACGCGGTGTCGGCCGAGGGCGGCAGTGCGCCGGTCGAGCCGGTCGAGCCGGTCGAGGCGATGGCCGGCGCGGGACTGTCGCGCTTCGTCAGCCGGGAGATCGCGGTGTCCGAGCGTCCCGACCTGGGCGGCGCACGCGCCGTCGTGTCAGGTGGACGCGGCCTGGGCAGCGCAGAAAACTTCAAGCTGCTGGACCCGTTGGCCGAAAAGCTGGGCGCGGCGCTCGGCGCTTCGCGCGCCGCCGTGGACGCGGGCTATGCGCCCAACGACTGGCAGGTCGGGCAGACGGGCAAGATCGTGGCGCCAGAGCTCTATGTGGCCGTCGGGATTTCCGGCGCCATCCAGCATCTGGCGGGCATGAAGGATTCCAAGGTCATCGTCGCCATCAACAAGGACGGCGACGCGCCGATCTTTGGCGTGGCGGACTATGGGCTGGTCGGTGACCTGTTCGAAGCCGTGCCGACGCTGACGGCTGCGTTGCCCTGATACCCACCGGATCAGCGCCGCAAGCTGCGCCAGAGCGTGGCGGGCGGCAGCCCCAGGGCCGGGGCGAGATCCTTCTGTATCAGGCGTTCCATCGCCATCAGGATCACGTCCCGCGCCTCGGCGGGCAGCTTGCCCACTTCCTGCTGCCGCGCGGCGAGGTAAAGCGTGCGCGACAACGCGGGGTCGTCGGCACGCGCCGCGCCCAGGTACGGCGCAAGCGGCAGCACGCGCAATTGGTCCAGGAAATGGCGCGACTGCCAAATGCACAATGGCGTGCTGATGCCGAAGCCCAGTCCGGCCGTGACCAGGCTGAGCAGCGGATCCGTGTTGTCGAATTCGTAGGTGCGTTCGATCATCACGCCGTGCGATTCGACCAGCCGGTCGATCTCGGCGCCGATGAACGAGCGCGCGCTGTAGCGGATGAACTGCGTGCGCTTGCCAAGCTCGGCCAGCGTGTCGATCCGATCCATGCTCATGGAGCGCGGAACGATCAGCACATAGGGTTCGCTGAAAAGGCTGTACTTGCGAATGGTGGGCTTGCCCGCGGACGCGCTGGTGGTGACCACCAGGTCCAGTTGCCGGTCCTCGAGCTGCTTGTCCAGCACAGGCGTGATGCCGGACCACAGCCGGATCTGGCGCGATGCGCCGGACAGCCCGTGGATCAGCGTGGGCCCAAGCGTCCCCGCGAAGGAATCCACGCAGCCAAAGCGGACGATATTGCGCTTGGCCCGGCTAAGGTTGCGCACGCTTTCGGTCATGTCGCCGGCCTGCGCAAGCAGGCGCGCGGCATGTTCGAAGAGCAGCTCGCCAGCCGGTGTCGGCCGCGCGGGGCGCGTGCTGCGGTCCAGCAGTTCGGTGGACATCGCGGCCTCGAGCTGCTTGATCCGCTGCGACACCGCCGCCTGCGAAAACCCCAGCAGGCGCGCCGCGCCGGAAACCGACGCGGCCTCCACCACCGCCACCCAGGTCAGCAGCAGGCTCCATTCGGGATAGTTTTCCGTGGTGCTGAAGGAAAAGCGGTTCATGGCGAACGCGTCCTGCTGTTGGCGGGGGGAATGTCAGCGCTGGCGCCGGGTGGTCTGGCGCAGCGCGGCCGTCACCATTGCGTCGACCACCGGAATCACCTTGCCGGCCAGGTCGGGACGATAGGCGTACGGATGCTTTTCATCCATGTAGGTGGACTGGCACATTTCAAGCTGGATGGCGTGGACGTTGTCGGCCGGCGAGCCGTAATGGCGTGTGATGTAGCCGCCCTTGAAGCGACCGTTCACGGCCCAGGTGTAGTCCTTGCAGTCATCCAGGCGGGCCTGCACGGCGGCCAGGATGTCGGGCGCGCAGGCGGCGCCGTCGGACGTGCCGATGTTCAGGTCCGGCAGCTTGCCCTCGAACAGGCGGGGCAGCACGCTGGCGATCGAATGCGCTTCCCACAGCAGCACGGTGCCGTGCTCGGCCTTGATGCGGTCCAGTTCTTCGCGCAGCTTGGCGTGATAGGGCTGCCAGTACGCCTGCAGGCGGTGCGCGCGCTCGTCGTCCGTGAGCACGGCGTCGTTCTGGTACAGCGCATCGCCGCGGAACGTCTGGGTGGGACACAGGCCGGTCTTGGTCTGCCCGGGGTAAAGGCTTTCGTCGTTGGGCGGACGATTCAGGTCCACGACATAGCGCGAATAGCGCGCGCCGATCACGGACGCGCCCAGCGCCAGCGCAAACTGGTACAGCGTGTCCAGATGCCAGTCCGTGTCGCCGGACTGAAGGGCGAGCGGCGTCATCTGCGCGCGCTGGGCATCGGGAATCTGGCTGCCAAGATGAGGAATGGAGATCAGCAGCGGCGCGGTGCCGCGGCTGAAATGGTAGATGTCGCTCAAGGGGAACTCCGGGTAACGAAGGCAGTGCGCCGCGGAAAAGCCGCGGACGGCGGGCGTTGTAATGCTAGGCAACGCGGCCCGCTGCCGGTTTTGCATCAGTTTAGTGGATATTGAGAATCAAGATTTCTGATGCAAAAAGCCGGCGTCAACGATGCATGGGCCGTACCTTCGTCGCCGTTTGGATCATGTCGTCGCATTCCTGGGGGGATACCAGCGACATGGCAAATTCCTGGCTCGGAGTCTGCGAGGACAGCCAGCGGCCGGCGTCCTCCCCGATGGCCTTGAGTTTTGAGTCCGGCGTGTTCTGCAGGGTGTTGTTCAATTGGTCCGCATGAGCATCGATGTCTGCGGGGAAGAATCCGGCGCAGCCAGGCTTGTCGCTGACCTGGCCGTCGGGAAGCAGGGCCGTATCGCCGATCTTGCGGCTGTAGTAGGGAATGTCGTGCTTCTCGTAGGCGGCTTCCATTGTCGACGCCAGCAACTCGCGCTTGGCCTCGTCGTCGACAATGCCCCTCACGCCTCGCAGGGTGGCGCGCATGCCGTCCAGCGCCTTGGCATGGTCGCCGATCTCCGCTGGATGGTAATCCTGCTCGAAAACGCTCTGCAGGATGCTGCGCTGCGTGGTCGTCGAAAGCGGGTGATATCTCATGTTCAGGCCCTGGACGTCGTTCAGGAACGTCGTCAGGCTGTCTTTTTTCTTGAGAGCGGCCAGGCCGCTGGCCAGTCCTTCGCCAAATGCCGGTCCAAAGGCTTCGTAGAACGGGCGATTGGGGAGATCGGGCGTATACCGGTTGTTCACGTACTCCCCCTTGGATGAATGAACGATAAGCAGGCTCTCAGGAACATCCTGGAATGCGGAGGCCTCCTTCAACTGGCCGTTTTCGAATGTGCGCCGCGCGTGCAACACATTGTCGTCGGTGGCCGAGGTAAACGCCTGATCCAGCATGATCGCGGTCATCAGTGACTTGAGTTCACGAGATCCCTGCAGCGGCTCGGGGACTTCATCCGCATTCGTCGGCTGCTCCGCCTGCTTTGGCTGCGCCGGCGGTTGCGAGGTCAGCAGTTTCCCGAATTTGCCCATCACATCGGCGTTCAGCGCGAACTCAAGGTCGGTGAAGTAGATGCTTCCATTGCTGACCATCATGTTTTCGTGATGGATGTCGGTGGCGCCGGAGACCATCAGCGCCGCCACTGCCCGCCCCAGGTCCTGGAACATGGCGGGTGCGCGGGACCCTTCCACGACATGGTTGGCGGCCTCGCGATTGGGCAGGTGCTGGACATAACCGTAATCGCCGCCGCTGTCCGACTTGGGCATGAACTTGTAGACGCTGGTCGCGCCAGCCTGCTGCATCAGGCTGGGGCCTTTGGAGCCCCGGTCCGAGCCGCTGATGGCGTCGTCGATCCGCACGTCGCGGGGCTTGTACACCACGGTCAGTCCCGCCTCGAAGCTCAGGATCGCAACGCGGTTGCCACCTTTGTGCGGATCGCTATTGGTCAGCTGGATGTCCGTCAACAGGCCGGCGTCGGGGCCGTCCGAAAACCGGCCTGCAAGGAATCGCGCGCCAATGCCGACGTGGTCGGCGCCGACACGGCCAAGCAGGGTTTCGATGCTGGTCTTGAATCCCTGGATATCGGCGTCCAGATGCGCGCGCATGGCGGGCACCCGTTTTGCAAGCTCGAGCATCGGGCTTTCTCCCGCGCTCAGCTTGGCTATAAGGGCCTCGACGCTCAAGTCTTTCCGGTCAGCGTAGGCGTCGAGAGCCCGCGCCAGGTGATCTTCCATCCTGGCCACGAGCTGCGTGCCCAGTTTGCCGATCAAATCCAGCCTGGGTGTTCCGTCCAGGGGCATCACGGTGGGCAACAGGTCGAGCAGCGCCTCGCCCACCTCCGCACTCATCATCGGGCCCAGCGGTCCCGGCGTCAGCGCGACGCCGCGCATGATGGTGTCCAGGGCCGTCTTGCGCTCTGCGGCGGAGGCATCGGGCTTGATTGCCGCTTCGTAGATGGCAGCCTTGGCGCCATGGACGGCGGCGTTGATGTGGCGCGACGTGAGCGGCTGCCCAGTGTTGCTGGCTGGCGCATGATCGAGGGCCGCGTTGCCGTATTCGGCGCTGAGGGCGTCCCGGAAAGCGGTGATCGCGTCGTTGTTCTGCGCCGTCACGGCGTTCCACTGCCAGGGGGTGTACTCGCCGATCACCTTGATAGCCCAGGTGAGCATGTTGCCCGAACGGGCGTTTTCCACACCCGGTTGGTCGGCCGTTTCGTTCAGGGCCAGGCGGTCGGCCTGCGGATTGTTGTCGACAAAGCTCTGGAAGTTACCAAGTCCGATGGGCATGGCGGTTTCCTCAGGCTTGCAGCCAGCCGTTGCCCGAAGCCTGGCCGGCCTGCGACGGGGCGGGGGCGGCAAGGACGGCGCGCCAGTGTGCCGCGACGCTTACGAATTCGTCGGCCGAGCGCTCCAGTGACGCCGCATCCAGGTCCGCCATCGGGTAACGGGCGCTGAGCAACGCGGCGTCGCCCGCGGGCGCAAGGCCAAATGTGTAGATCGATGCGCCGGCGCCGTTGGCGCGCAGCATGCGGGCCATGAATTCAACGCGTTGCGCGGCGGGCAGCTCGCTCAGGGGCGAGAACAGGATCAGGTCCCGCCCGGACGCATCGACGGCGATGTTCAATGGCAGCGTATCGTCGATCAACAGCGTGCAGATGCCGTTTTCACCGGCGGACAGGGCGTCCAGCCCGAGTTTCGAGGCCAATGCCGCCAGCAGTTCGGCGAATCGTTGTGCAGGGTTCATGCGCGTCTCCTGGGACGGCGCCGGGGCGCCTTGGCGCGCCCGGGACGCGGGCGCCAGTCGACAGTGAGTAACGTCGGGAGCGCGTGGGTTCCCTGCGTCTCAGCCAAGGTGGGTCTTGCGCCGGCCGGGAGGCGTTGGCGATGAGCGACGTGCTACCCGCGCGGCGGTTGCGCGCAGTGCCCCCACGGCGCGCCTGCGCTCCACCGCGCCGCGATGTCGTCGATCAGTACGCGCACCTTGGGAGTCAGATGCCGCCGGTGTGGATACACCGCGCACACGGGGGCGCCCGGTAAAGCCCAGGCTTCCAGCACGGGCACAAGCCGGCCGGCGCGCAGATCGTCTGCGACCAGGTACGCGCCGACCTGCACGATGCCGTCGCCCGCCAGCGCGGCATCGCGCAGGGCTTCGGTGTTGCCCATCCTGAGGGGGCCGGCCGGCGTGGCCGCCGTGGGGCTGGCCACCTTCTGCGTGGTCACTACCGAAATGCTGCCGGTGGGACTTCTGGTTCCCATCACCGGCGACCTGAACGTCTCTGTGGGCATGGGCGGCTTGGCGCTCTTCGTGCCGGCCATCCTGGCGGCGGTTTTTGCGCCGTTGGTCGTCATCGGATCCCGGCGCATGGGCCGCCGGGTGATTCTCTGCGGGCTGCTTGCTCTTTTGACGGGTGCGAACCTGGCCAGCGCCTGGTCGCCGGCCATGCCGATGTTCCTGGCGGCGCGGGTGCTGGTGGGGTTCTGCATTGGCGGCATCTGGGCCATCGCGGGGGGACTGGCCGGCAGGCTCGTCCGGCAAGGCAAGGCGGGACTGGCGACGTCGATCATTTTCGGCGGCGTGGCCGTGGCATCGGTGCTGGGTGTGCCGCTGGGCGCGTTCATCGGCGAACTCGCCGGATGGCGCACGGCCTTTGTCGCGATGGCGGCCCTGTGCGCGGGCGTGTTGCTGCTGAACGCGCTGGCTTTGCCGCCGTTGCTCGCGCAACACGCGCTGACGGCTCGCGCCCTGGCGTCGCAACTTGCCAATCCGCGTGTACGGTTGGGACTGGGCATCACGCTCATCGTGGCCGGCCATTTCATGGCGTACACCTTCGTGCGGCCACTGCTTCAATCGCACGCCGGATTCAGCGAATCCTGGATCGGGCCGCTGTTGTTTGCGTATGGGATGGCGGGCGTCGCCGGCAACTTCGCGGCGGGAGGCGCGGCCGCAAGGCGGCCCTCCGCCACGCTGCTAATCATTGCGGCGGCGCTGCTGGCGATTCTGCTGGCGCTGGGCGGGACCGGGCACGCGCAGACGGCGGCCGCCGCGCTGCTGCTTGGGTGGGGACTGGCCTACGGTGGCGTGTCGGTCGCGCTTCAGAACTGGATGATGCGGGCCGCGCCGGATTCGATCGAAGCCGTGACGGCGCTGTTCGTCGCGCTGTTCAACCTGGGCATCGCCGCCGGATCGTTGCTCGGCATGCCCAGCGTCGACGCCTTGGGTCTGCGGGCGAATCTCTGGCTGGCCTCGGTGCTGATGGCGTTTCCCGTGCTGGCGCTGGCGCGCGAATTGGGAGCCAGGCCGGCCACTCGATAGGGCCGGCGCTTTCGCGCTCATCCTCTCAGCCAGGAATCCTGCGATCGCTGCTGCCGCGCACCACCAGCGACGGCGCCAGCCGCTGGCTTGCTGGCTGGCCGCCGGCGAGTTTCTGCAGCAGCAGTTCCAATCCCAGCCGGCCCATCTGGTGCATGGGCGAGTGGATCGTGGTCAGGCCGATGGGCAGGGCGCCGGCCAGCGGCGTGTCGTTGTAGCCAACAATGGCGACGTCGCGGCCCGCTTCCAGTCCGTGGTCGCGAGCCGCGCCCATCACGCCGACGGCCAGAAAGTCATTGACCGCGAAGATGGCGGTGGGGCGGTCCGGCGTGTCCAGCAGGCGCGCGCCCAGCACGCGGCCCGCGTCGGTGTCGAAGGGGCTTTCGATGCGCCAATGCGGCGGAATCTGCACGCCGTGCTGCGCGCAAAGGCGCAGGAAGCCTTCGGAGCGGTCGCGGCCGGTGCTGGCGAACGGTTCGCCCATCATGATGGCGATGCGCCGGTGGCCCATCGCCAGCAGGTGTTCCGCAGCCAGCCGGCCGCCTTCGACGTCGTCGCAGGTGACCGCGCAATGGCTGTCGGCGTGCCGGCTGACCAGCACGAAAGGCACGTCGCGCTGCGCCAGTTCGTCCAGCAGGGGATTGGACGGCGCGCCGGCCAGTCCGCTGTGCGCGTCGCCCAGGATCAGGCCGTCCACGCGCCGCGCCAGCGCCATTTCGATGAGCTTGCGCTGCTTGTCGGGCACGTCCTGCGTGTTGGACACGAACGTCAGGTAGCCGTGTTCGGCCGCGGCTTCGTCGATGCCTTCGTAGATGGTGGCCAGCACCATGTCCGACAGTCGGGGCACCAGCACGCCGATCGTGCGGCTGCGGCGCGTCTTCAGGCTGGCCGCATGAGGATTCGTTTGATACTGCAGTTCGGCGGCAAGCGCCCGGATGCGTTTCACGGTGTCGGGGGCGGCGGCGCCGCGCGCGTCGTCTGCGGAGCCATTCAGTACCCGGGACACGGTCGAAACGTTCAAACCGAGCTGCCGCGCCAGGCTTTGCAGCGTGACAGGGCGCGTTTTGTTCATGGGGCTGGAGGATACACGCGGAAATAGCGCAGCAGGGCGCATGGCGGCAACCTAGGGTTTACACGGGTTCGATCTTTGCCTTTTTACCCCTTAGCATTGCGCAACCCAAACGTTTGGGTAAAACCGACTGGATCGAAACGCAATGACAACTGAAAGCCAGAATTCCCGGTTCCGGTACCGGATCTTCACCATGGTCGTGCTGCTGGCGCTGATCAATTACATCGACCGCGGCGCCATGTCCTACGCCGCCGCGCACATCACCGGCGAATACGGCCTGGACCGGGGCGAATGGGGCTCGGTGCTGGGCTACTTCGGCTACGGCTACATGGTCGGCGCCCTGTTCGGCGGGATGCTCTCCGACCGTTACGGCCCCCGCAAGGTCTGGATCGTGGCCGGCGTCACCTGGTCCCTGTTCGAGATCGCCACGGCCTGGGCAGGGGATTTCGGCCTGGCCTTCCTGGGAGGCTCGGCGCTCGCGGGCTTCGCCACCATCCGCATCCTGTTCGGCGCAGCCGAAGGGCCTGCGTATTCCATCATCAACAAGACCATCGCCAACTGGGCCACCACCCGCGAACGCGGTTTCGTGGTCGGCTTCGGCCTGTTGAGCACGCCGCTCGGCGCCTTGCTGACCGCGCCGGTGGCCGTGGGCCTGCTGACGCTGACCGACAGCTGGCGCGCCATGTTCTTCGTGCTGGGCGGCGCGGGCCTCGTCGTCCTGGTGTTCTTCATGCGGATCTTCACCGACCGGCCCGAGACCAACCCCCGCGTTTCCCCGCAGGAACTGGCGGAAATCCAGGCGTCGCGCGCGCAGTCGGCCACCGCGGCCCAGGCGCCCGACGCGCCGGTGCTGCCGTGGTGGAGCTTTTTCCGCAGCAAGACGCTGGTGCTCAATACGCTGGGCTATTTCTCGTTCATGTACGTGAACTTCCTGCTGCTGACCTGGACGCCCAAGTACCTGCAGGACAACTTCGGCTACAGCCTGTCCTCGCTCTGGTACATGGGCATGATTCCGTGGATCGGCGCGTGCTTCACCGTGCTGCTGGGCGGCCGCATATCGGACGTGCTTTTCAAGCGCACGGGCAGTCTGAAGATCGCCCGCAGCTGGTTCGCGGCGGGTTGCCTGCTGGCCACCACGCTGTGCTTCCTGCTCGTGTCGCAGGCGCAGTCGGTCGTCGCCGTGATCGCGCTGATGACGCTGGCCAATGCCCTGAATGCCTTGCCCAATTCCGTGTACTGGGCCGTCGTGATCGACACCGCGCCGTCCAGCCGCGTGGGCACTTTCAGCGGCCTGATGCACTTTTTCGCCAACATCGCGTCCATCCTGGCGCCCACGCTGACCGGCTACCTGACGGCCCGCCATGGGTATTCGGTGATGTTCGTTGCCGCGTCGGTCGCCACGGCGGTCGGCATGTTCGCTATGCTTCAGGTGCGTCCTGGCGTCGGGCCCCGCATGCCCGAGCGCCCGGCGCTGCAACCTGGAGCCGCCAAATGACCGATCTCAGTGTTTCCGCCTGCGCGCTGGCCGTAGAACCGGGTTTTTTCCGCGGCCGCGGCATCGACGAACTGCAACAGGCCATGGCCGAGGGCGGCCTCACCGCGCAAGATCTGGTGCGCCACGCGGGCGCCGCGATCGAGCGGCTCAATCCGCTGTTGAACGCCTTCGTCCACGTCGATATCGGCGCCGCGCTTGAAGCCGCGCGCGAGCTGGACGCCGAGCGGGCGCAAGGCAAAGTCCGGGGGCCGCTGCACGGCATTCCGGTCGCCATCAAAGACAACGTCGACACATCCGACATGCCCACCACCATGGGCGCGGCTCATTTCCTGGGGCATCGTCCGGCGGCGGACGCGCGGTGCGTGGCCTTGCTGCGCGAGGCCGGCGCCATCGTCGTGGGCAAGACGCTGACGCACGAATTCGCCTACGGTCCCACCGGCGACCGCAGCGTGCAGGGGGCGTCGCGCAACCCCTGGCGGACCAGCCAGATCACCGGCGGCTCCAGCGCCGGCAGCGCCGCGGCCGTGGCGTCCGGCATGGTGCCGGTGGCCCTGGGCACCGACACCGGCGGATCCGTGCGCGTTCCGTCGGCGCTGTGCGGCCTGGTCGGATTCAAGCCCACCCATGGCCGCGTCGCGGCCGAGGGCGTGTTTCCGCTGTCGACCACGTTGGAAGACGCCGGCGTGCTGGCCAACTCAGTGCAGGACGCCCAGTGGTTCATGCAGGCGCTGAGCGGGGGCGCCATTGCCCCGGCGGCGGCCGCCGGCACGGACGGTCCGCGCGTGGCCTGGGTGCCGAACGCGCCATTCGCCATCGACGATTCGGCGGTCACGGCGTGTGCGCGCGCGGCTGCCGAGCGCCTGGCCGGCGGCCCGCTGCGCGAAGCGTCCGACGTCACCCGCCACGCCCGGGCGCTGCAAAGCGCGCTGGGCGCCATCCAGCGCGCCGAAGCCTACGAGGTCCATGCCGAGCGCGTCGAAAACGAGCCCGCGAAATTCGATCCCGAGGTGCTGGAGCGCCTGCGCGCGTCGCGCGGCGTGCTGGGCTGGGAGTACGTGCGCGCACTGAAGGAAAGGGCGCGCCTGCAGGACGAGTTCGCGCGCCTTTTCCGGGACATCGACGTGCTGGCGCTGCCCACCGTCGCCATCACCGCGCCCGCGCTGCAGCAGCGCAGCGTTGCGGGACCGGGCAGCGCCGGCGTGCGCGAAACCCTGCTGGGCCTGACCAATCCCTGGAACGTGCTGGGCCTGCCCGCCATCACCCTGCCAGCCGGGTGGGTGAATGGCATGCCCGTCGGCTTGCAACTGGTCGCCGCGGCCGGCTCTGACGAAGCGTTGCTGGCGCTGGCCGCCAGCCGCTGGCAAGCGCCGGGGAACTGAGCAGGAAAGCTTGGTAAGGTAGAGTGCATTGCGCGACCCGCCGGCCGCGTCTGGCTGGCTGAGGCTGGTCAGGTGCACCAGGCCGGTCGCACGTGACCGGCCGCGCTTGGCCAGCCGAGCCCAGCCCGGTGCTTCGGACGTGAACTCACAGTCCGGGCGCCGGCCGCTCCCACTCTAGCGAGCCTTCATGACCGATGAATTGATCCAGCTGGTCAAGCTGACCTCCCTGGGCCTGGCGCTGATGCTGCCGCTGGCCAATCCGCTGACCTCGATGACCCTGCTGCTGTCGCTCGGCCAGCAGATCCCGTTCAAAGAGCGGCAGCGGCAAGTGACGCAGGCAGCCTTCTATGTGGTCGGCATCATGCTTGTCACGTATTACGCCGGCGCGCTGCTCATGCACACCTTCGGCATCTCGATCCCGGGGCTGCGCATCGCGGGAGGGCTGATCGTGGCCACCATCGGCTTCAGCATGCTGTTCCCGTCGGACCATCCCCACGCACTGGGGGCCGAGGCGGCGGCCGACGCCCTGGAACGGCCAAGCCCCAACATCGCGTTCGTGCCCCTGGCGCTGCCGGGCACCGCCGGGCCAGGCACGATTGCCATGATCATCAGCAGCGCGGCCTCGGTGGATTCCGCCATCGCTCCCGACTATGCGCGCTGGGTCGTGGCCGTGACGCCCGTCATTGTCTTTGCCTTGCTGGGGCTGCTGTTCTGGGTCTGCCTGCATTGGGCGGGCCGCATCGTGGCCGTGATCGGCAAAAGCGGCGTAGAGGCCATTTCCCGTGTCATGGGATTTTTGCTGGTGTGCATGGGCGTGCAGTTCGTCATCAACGGCGTGCTGGAAATCGTCGAAAAATATCCCAACCTGTAGACACTACACCGCGTAGGCAACCAGCAGCATGTTCACCCCATAGCGGCACGTGGCCAGCAGGCCCGCGGGTGGCCCGCTGGCGTAGCCGCCTTCCAGGCGGGCGTGGAACGCGATGCCGTTGATCATGTTGCCCAATGTCAGCGCGGCCTGGCGCAGATCGTCGATCTTCAGTTCTCCGCGGTCGCAGGCGTGTTGCAGGCATTGTTCCAGCGGTCCGTGGACCTGCTTGTCCACCGCGCGCTGTAACGACGCCGCCAGTTGCGGCATGCGGTGGCATTCGGCCACCAGCAACCGGTGCAGCGCAACCGAATTGGGGTGGACCGCGTACGTCAGCAGCCGCACGGCCAGGTCGTGCAGGGCAGGGCCGACGGGCTGGTCGGGCAGGGCGTCGGGAAACACCGCCGCGTGCATCTTGTCCAATTCATGCTGCAGTACGGCCGCCAGCATGCCTTCCTTGTTGCCGAACAACTGATAGGCCGTGGCCGCCGATCCGCCGGCTTGCCGCACAACATGCTGGATGGACGTCTGCGCGTAACCCTGTTCCAGCAGTGACTGGGTCGCGGCTTCAAGCAGGCGCAGGCGTCGCGCCTCGCCTTTGCTGGTCAGTGCGCGCGGCGTCGATTCGGGGTGATCGTTCACCTAGTCCCTCTCCAGGTGTTGATTTTTCTTCTCCCCGGAGATGTTACGGCATCGCAATTCCGTAATGTAGAGTACATTACACTATTGTTTCTTCGTCGCGCAGCTGCTAGGCAATGGCTGTGCGATTGCGTTTTCTGTGCGCCACACCATGACTGAATACCTCCTCAAGCCGCTTGCGGCGTTCCGCCACCGGTTGTCCATCTGGGCGGATCGCTTGGCAGCTTGCGGAAGCTTCGCCGGTTTCGCCGGGAGCGCGTCATGATGTTCTGGCTGCTGCTGACTCTGGGACTTTTGTTCGTCATGTTGGGCACGGCGCTGATGCACCAGCCGGGCGTCAGGGTCTACGACTGGATCGCCACCCGGGCCAGAAGGCCTCGGCCCGCTGCCAAGCCGGTCGTCCACACCGAAGAGCGCCAGCCGCTCACCCAAACCGTCTAAGTCGGTCGCCACAAAATCTGCACGGTCGGCAGGCGCATCTGCGCGCGTCCACCCCCAGCCTTTCAGCGCTTCGGCCGTTCCAGGCCCAGATGGCCGCGCAGCGTGCTGTGCTCGTATTCGCTGCGAAACAGGCCGCGCTTCTGAAGCACGGGGATCACCTGCTCCACGAAATCGTCGATGCCGCCCGGCAGCGACGGGGGCATCAGGTTGAAGCCGTCGGCGCCTTCGTTCCGGAACCAGTGCTCCATGCGGTCCGCGATTCCTTCGGGCGTGCCCACCATCGTGCAGTGTCCGCCACCTGCGGCCAGCCGCCCCAGCAGCTGGCGCACGGTAGGTTGCTCCGTTTCGATGATGCGCAGGATAGTTGCGTAGCGTCCTTTCGGGCCGGTGAATTCGGCCAAGGGGGGCAGGGGCGGCACCGGCGCATCCAGTTCCCACCCGGTGCAGTCCTGCAGGACGAACATGCCCAACTGCCGCAGCGAGGCATCGCTGGGCAACAGCTCGTCCAGCTCGCGCTGCTTGGCTCGGGCCTCAGCGTCTGTCGAACCCACGTAGGTAACCAGCCCCGGCATGATGGGCACGAACGCGTCGCGGCCGGCGGCAAGCGCGCGCTGCTTGATGTCGCGGTAATAGGCTTGCGCGGCCGGGAGATCATAGGCGACGGCGTAGATGGCCTCGGCGCGCCGGGCCGCCAGGTCGCGGCCCTGGTCCGAGGCGCCGGCCTGGAATAGAACCGGGTGGCCCTGCGGGGGACGGGGCACGGTCAAGGGTCCATCCACCAGGAAATGCTCGCCATGGTGATGGATCTTGTGCACCCGGTCGGGCACGCCAAAGAAGCCGTCGCGGTCGATGGCCAGCGCATCGTCCTCCCAGGAATCGAACAACCGCAGCGCCACGTCGACGAACTCTTCCGCGCGCGCATAGCGCCAGTCGTGGTCCGGCATGGCTTCGTAACCGTGATTGCGCGCCTCGGCGTCGAACATGGACGTCACCACGTTCCAGCCCATGCGCCCGCTCGAGATGTGGTCCAGCGACGCGACCATGCGCGCGGCGTGGAACGGCGTGAAGAACGTGCTGGAAACCGTGCTGATCAGGCCGATGCGCGTGGTGGCGCGCGCGATTGCCGCCATCGTGGTCAGGGGTTCCAGGTACCAGCGCGGCCCGTCGCCGATGTTGTCCATCGACTGCCCGTCGGCAAAGAAAATGGCGTCGAGCTTGCCGCGTTCGGCCGTGCGGGCCAGTTCCTCGTAGTAGCTGATGTCGCCCAGACGCTCGGCCGCCGAGTCCGGATGGCGCCAGGCCGCACGGTGGTGGCCGCAGCCGAATATGAAGAGGTTCAGGTGCATCATGGCGATCAGCTCGTCGTTGCGTCATCGGACGCCCTGCCGGGCGCCTAAAGCGGGCGAACTTAGCATAAATCCGCCTGGCCAGCGCCCGCCAGCATTGGCCTGCCGCCCGCGTTGACTTTGGCGCGCGGGTCTCCTAACCTTGCGGCAATTCCTGGGGGAGCCCTGTATGGGCTGAGATTCCGCGCCAGCGCGCGGTAACCCTTTGAACCTGATCCGGGTAATGCCGGCGAAGGGAAGGACAACGCAAGTCTCGCGCGACCTCCCTGGATTTCATTCATCTTGCGGCTCACCCTTCGGGCGGGCCGCCGCGTTGCGCGCGGCCGACGGCCGGCCGCGGGAGGACCGATTTTCATGCTGACCCAAACCACCGCCCTGATGTGGCTGCTGCTGTTCTCGGGCGGCTTCGCCCTGGCCAGCGTGCTCTACACGCGGCGCAAACGCAGCACGCTGGAAGACTACATCGTGGCCCGCAACAGCCAGGGGTCCTTCGGCACGATCCTGACCCTGATGGCGTCCACGCTGGGCGCATGGATTTTGTTCTCGCCCGCCCAGGCGGCCACCTGGGGCGGTCTGGCCGCGGTGATCGGCTACGCGCTGGGATCGATGTCGCCGCGCCTGGTCATGATTCCGTTGGGACGGCGCATGCGCGAACTGATCCCGCACGGCCACACGCTGACCGAGTTCCTGATGGCGCGCTACGGCCGGCCGATGTACGGCCTGGCGCTCTTCATCATGCTGTTCTATCTGTTCATCGCGCTGTCGGCCGAAGTCACCGCCATCGCCAAGCTGGTCGCCATGCTGGCGCCCGTGCCCTTGTGGACCACCGCCGCCATCGTGATGGGCACGACCTTGCTGTACACCACCTACGGCGGCCTGCGTTCCTCCATCTTCACCGACCAGGTGCAGATGATGATCATCGTGCCGCTGCTGGTGGTTCTGTGCTTCGTCGGCTGGCAGGCCGCCGGCGGCGCCTTGCCTACCATCGAGGCCCTGCAAGCCAAGGCGCCGCAGCTTCTGGACCTGACCGACCCGGTCGGCGTGAAGGCCGGCCTGACATTCTTCGTCGCCATCCTGCTGACGGGCATCTTCCACCAGGGCAACTGGCAACGCATCTACGCCGCGCGCGACGCGCGCACCATGCGCAACGGATTCCTGCTGGGCGGCGTGCTGGTGGCGCCGTTCATCTTCCTGATGGGCCTGTTCGGCCTGGCCTTCGTCGGGCTGGCGCCGGCAGGCGACAGCTCCATCGCGCTCTTCAGCGTCATCATGCCGCATGCGCCGGCCTGGTTCGTCGTCGCGCTGATTCCGCTGGGTCTGGCCCTGGTCATGAGCACCGCCGACACCGCTATCAGCGCGGTATCGAGCATCATCGCCGTCGACCTGCGCCGCCTGATGCCCAACGCCCGCGCCGCCACCATGAAGCGCATGGCGCGCTGGCTGGTATTGCTGATGGCGATCCCCGTCATGATCGTCGCCTCGCAGGGGTACAGCGTGCTGTACCTGTTCCTGCTTGCCGACCTGCTGTGCTCGGCGGCCGCCTTCCCGGTGTTCTATGGTTTGTTCAGCCGCAAGCACGACGGCTTCACCGCCACCACCGCCACGATCACGGGGCTGATCGCCGGCCTGTTCTTCTTCCCCGCGCCGGGCGACAAGCCCACGTACCTGCTGGAATCCTTCCTGCTGGCGGCGCTGGTGCCGGTCGCGACGACGGTGCTGATCCGCCTGGTGGCGCGCGGTCGCAAGGAATTCGACTTTTCGACGTTGAGCGCGGCTGTGCGGAGATTGGATCAGGAGAGGGTTTGAGGCTAGGGTAGGTCGAAGAGGGGGAGGACATCCTCCGGCGGGTCGCGCCGGTTGATTTCCTCGACCTCTGCATCAGTCAAGCCGCCGGCCTCGCGGGCCATGCGCGCCAATAACGAACCAAGCTTGAGTCGGCCAGCCGGCTGCTCGATATCCTCGCAGGGCTGGGGATCTGCAGCGTCGGTCCATCCGTCACGTCGAGGATTTTGTCCAGGGCTGGATAAATGATTATCAGGCGGTCGATTGCTTGCGATGAGCGATTTCATGGTCCGATGGCCCTGTGTAGCGGTGGCCCCGATTGTGCCCCTGGGGCTTCCCAACGCGGATGGTGGACCTGAAATCTCGGACGCGCAGAAACAAAAAAGCCCTGGACCACAAGTGTCCAAGGCTTTTCCGTCTGGAATTTGGTGGAGCGGAGGAGGATCGAACTCCCGACCTTCGCATTGCGAACGCGACGCTCTCCCAGCTGAGCTACCGCCCCAAATCAAGCAAGAGGAAGAATATACAGGAACCTGCGCGGGCTGCGCAACACGTCCCGGAACTAAATTTTAAGCGAATTCCAGGGTGGCGATGACCGGCGCGTGGTCCGAGGGCTGCTCGTTGCGGCGCGGCTCCTTGTCAATGACGCAGGCGACGCAGCGCTTGACCAGCGGGGCGGACAGCAGCACGTGGTCGATGCGCAGGCCGGCGTTGCGGCGGAAGGCGAACTGGCGGTAATCCCACCAGCTGAAAGACTTTTCCGGCTGCTCGAAGAGGCGGAAGGAGTCGGTCAGCCCCAGGTCGACCAGCGAGCGCAGGGCGCTGCGCTCCGGCTCCGACACCAGCACCTGACCTTCCCACTTTTCCGGGTTGTGGACGTCTTCGTCCGCCGGCGCCACGTTGTAGTCGCCCAGCACGGCCAGCCGGGGAAACTGCTTGATCTCTTCGGCCAGCCACTTGCGCATGGCTTCGAACCATTCCAGCTTGTACGCGTACTTGTCCGACCCGACCGACTGGCCGTTGGGGCAATACGCGCACACGACGCGCACGTCGCCTTCGGGGCTGGGGAAGGTCAGCGCCAGTACGCGCTGCTGCGCATCCTCGTAGCCCGGGATGTTGCGCACCATTGTCGTGCCAGGCACGCGCGAGATGATGGCCACGCCGTTGTACGTCTTCTGGCCGGCCCACACGGCGTGATAGCCGGCTTCCTTGAAGGCGGCTTCGGGAAACTTGTCGTCGGTGAGCTTGAGCTCCTGGATGCACAGCACGTCGACAGGATTGGCGGCCAGCCAGTCCAGGACTTGCTGCAGGCGCACGTTCAGGGAGTTGACGTTCCAGGTGGCTAATTTCATGGGTCTTATAGATCGATTATTGATGCGGTTCTCGGCGGAAGGGAAATCCAAAAACCCGGTCTGGCTGCGCATCAGGGACTTGGTTGGCGTTCCGCCTGGGACAAGGCCCGATGATACCCGCTCATGCTACCGTCTTCTGCTCTCTGCTCTCTGCTCTCTGCTCTCCATCCGCGTCGGCCCACTGTCGAAGGTGATCCGGGTGACAGCCCGATTGTCGACGGTCTGGGCTTGCGGGCATCCTGTCGTGCTCTACGTCCATATCGGACCCCGCCGATTTCCGTCTAGCGGGCTGGACGGTACCCTCGCGCTTCCATGACTTTGCAGAGCGGCCAATGATCACTCTGAAGGCCTACCCCGCAATCAATGTCCGGTCCGCCCGGGATACATGATGCGCCGCCTCTTGAACTGTCTTGCGCTGGCTACTTGGCCGCTTGTCTCGAGCCTGAGCCTGGCGCTTTTCTGGATTCGCTCGCCCACCGCCTGGGTTCCCATTCCAGAATGGATCTGGACTCAAGTGGAAAAGCGGGTAGAGATTCGCTGTTGCGAGCATGCGGCCAACGTGGAGTATTTCGTGGTGCTTGCCGCTGCGATGCTGACGATGGTCGCGGTCACCGCACTGGCCTGGGCGTTGCTGCGCGGGTTGCGTCGGCGTTAGGTGTGCGGCTGCAGGCGCCAAGCCTTTCGCTACAGAAACGCAAAAGCCCCCATACGCATTGAACTGACCCCCGAAAGTTGGACGTTGATCCCACCTTCGGGGAGTTTTACAGGGCGGAGTACGAAGAGCAGTTCAAGTTAAAGGTGGTGCGGGAATATTTGATGCGTAAATCTCAGTATTTGTTGCTTGCTGGTTGGCTCGGGTTTGGGAGCCTCTTTCTCTGCCGTCACTGGGTGGGGAACGCGAGTGCGTGGAACCCGGTACCCAAATGGTTCTGGAAGTGGCTTGCCAAGCACGTTGAAGTCGGGTGTTGCGAAGGCGGTGCTGACCAAGAATTTATTGTCCTGTGGGTGGCTGCCTTTGCTTTACTTTCAGTTCTCACCGTCTTGGTATGGGCTCTAGTCAGACTGGTTCACAGAAGGATAGGACGTGGCTGATCAACGAGGTCCGCGCCTTTTGTGAGATTCGCCCCGTTATCACTAGATGGGGTGAAGGGATAAGGCGATGAGCATGGGCAAACTCGATCCCCGCAGCCCGCTTTATATGAAGAAAGCCCCCATACGGATGTTCCGGTCGGGGCTTTTGTGATCGCAGCTACTCGCTGATGTGATTGAATTTGACGCTCTCCGGCGCGATGCCGCCGTTGCGCAGTCTGCCGTCCACATCGTCGCGGCCGGCGGCCGATCCACTTGCCTCCGGCAGTTCCAGCCAGTTCGCCAATTCCTGCTTGGCCTGCTGCGTCTCGGAGATTCCGCCGTTGACGAGTGCCACGCCGTCGCTGCCGTCGAGTTTTCGATAGGTGATCTGCGTCTTCATCATGCCTCCTGTAGCGCGGTGGATCCGCCGTTCCACCGTAACACACGACACTTCGACGCAGCCTCCGGACCGTTCGGCGTGCGCCGATCAGCCCTTTACCAGTCCGCCATCAACGATCAGGTTCTGTCCCGTCACCGCGCGCGACCAGGGGCTGGCGAAGAACAGGACGGCGTCGGCGAATTGCTCGGGCGTGGTGACTTCGCGAAGCGGCGTGCCGGCGGCGATCATGTCGAAGACGGCGTCCGGGGTGGCGGCCGACGCGTCGGTGGTGCGCAGCAGGCCGCCCGACACCATGTTGACCGTGATGCCGTCGGCGCCCAATTCGTGCGACAGGGTGCGGGTGAAGGCCAGCAGCGCGGCCTTGGCGGCGGTGTAGTCGTGGTAGGGGACGACCGGGTTCTGAACCAGGTTGGTGCCCACGTTGATGATGCGGCCGCCGCCGGCGGCCCGCATGCCGGGCAGGGCGGCTTGAGTGGTGTTGAGGGCGGCGCGGACGCTGCCTTCGATCTGGGCGTTCATCTGGGCCCAGTCCAGCGTGTCGGCATGGGGGCGGGCGTCGCCGTTGAACTGGAAGGCGGGCAGGGCGTTGTTGACGATGGTGTTGACCGGCTGGCCGAAATGCTGGCTGGCGCGGGCGACCATGTCGGCGACGGCGGCGGGGTCGCGCACGTCGGCCTGCACGGCCAGCGTGCGGTCGGGGGCGGAAGCCGCCAGGGCTTGCGCGCGGTCGGCGCTGTTCAGGTAGTTGATGACGACCTTGGCGCCTTCACGCAGGAAGGCTTGCGCGATGGCGGCGCCCAGGCCGCGGCTGGCGCCGGTGACGATGACGAGTTGCTGGTCCAGATTCAATTGCGGGCGTTGCGAAGACATGACTAAACGGGTTCCTGCCTATTAGTGTTCCGAGCCGCTGTTCAGCATGCGGCTGCGGGCTTTTTCAATGTGGGCGCGCATGACGTTGCGCGCGCCGTCGGCATCCTGATCGCGGATCAGTCTGTAGATCTGGCGGTGTTCGTCGATGGCGGCTTGGGTGCGCTTCCAGGGTTCGCTGTGGACCAGGTGGCGCATGACGTTGACGGCGTGGCTGACGTCGTATTCCAGCGACTTGAGCACCTGCACGAAGCGCTGGTTGCTGGTGGCGGCGGCGATGGCGCGGTGAAAACCGTAGTCGTGATGGTGCGCGATGGCGCCGGACGCGTCGGCTTCTTCGTAGCCGGTCAGCATGCGGTCCATTTCCTGCAGGTCTTCGGGCGTGCGGCGCAGGGCGGCCAGATGGGCGCACTCGGGTTCGATCACCATCCGCAATTCCAGGCCTTCAAGGATGTGGCCGACCCGGCGCGCGGGGTCCACGGCCGGCATGCCGCCCATCAGGTCCGGCTTGGCCCGCACGTAGGTGCCCGATCCACGGATGGAATCAACCAACTGGTCTTCGCGCAGGCGGTCCAGCGCCTGCCGGACGACGGGACGCGACACCTCGAACAGCGCGGCCAGCTCCAGTTCCGTGGGCAGTTTGTTGCCCGGCGCGATCTTGCCGGTGGCAATCGCGTAGAACAGGCTCTCGTAGACGCGTTCGGCGAAGCGTTCGGCGCGCACATAGCCCAGGCCGGACGCCACTTCGGCCAGCACGTCCAGCTCGGGACGGGGGCGGGTTGCCGCGGCCAGCAGCGATTCCAGCTGCGGGTCACGCACGTTGCTCATCGAAAGGCGCTCCTTAAAGACGGGGACGGGTTGTCATTCAACATGACCAGCTCGCAGGGCGGTAAGCCCCTGAAATATTAGGGATAACCCGATCATCCGGAAAAATATCCTGAAGCTTGGGATAAAAGCTGTCAATCCAATTGACAAGTTCTGGCGGGCTCCCGTACCTTGGCATCACACCAAAAAGCCTGCGTGCACGACGCGCGGGCGGGCGCCACCGGACCAGCCACCGGACGCGCCTGGAGACACACCACATTCCCCCAACCGGCCGTCCGGCCGCTACTTTACTCCGCACATCGTGACTCAGAAGAACTTTATCGCCAACGAATGGGTGGCCGCGGCCGCCGGTGAAACCATCCCTGTCCTGAACCCGTCCGATGGCAAGCCTTTCGAGGCCATCGCCCGCTCGAACGAGGCTGACGTGGACCGTGCCGTGCAGGCCGCCCGCCAGGCGTTCGAAGGCGAGTGGGGCCAGATGGCGCCCGCCGCGCGCAGCCGCCTGTTGATGAAGATTGCCTTCGCGCTGCTGGACCGCCAGGAAGAACTGGCGCAGCTTGAATCGGCCGACACGGGCAAGCCCATCAAGCAGGCCCGCGCCGACGCCGCCGCCGTGGCGCGCTACTTCGAGTTCTATGCCGGGGCAGTGGACAAACTGCACGGCGAGACCATTCCCTACACCCCCGGCTTCACGGTGCTGACCGTGCGCGAAGCGCATGGCGTCACCGGCCACATCGTGCCGTGGAACTACCCGCTGCAGATCTTCGGCCGCAGCGTCGGCGCCGCGCTGGCCGCGGGCAACGCCTGCGTGGTCAAGCCCGCTGAAGACGCCTGCCTGTCGATCCTGAAGTTTGCCGAGATCGCCGCCGACGTCGGCCTGCCCGCTGGCGCGCTGAACATCGTCACGGGCTATGGCCACGAAGCGGGCGCCGCGCTGTCCGCGCACCCCGGCATCGACCACATCTCGTTCACCGGTTCGCCGCAGACGGGCAAGATGGTCGCCCACGCCGCCGCCGAAAACCACGTGCCCGTCACGCTGGAGCTGGGCGGCAAGTCGCCGCAGATCGTGTTCGACGACGCCGACCTGGACGCCGCCATGCCGGTGCTGCTGGCCGCGATCATCCAGAACGCCGGCCAGACGTGCTCGGCCGGCAGCCGCGTGCTGATCCAGCGCGGCGTGTACGAGACGGTGCTCAAGCGACTGTCCGACGCGTTCTCGGCTACGGTCACCGGTCCTGCCGCCGCCGACCTGGACGTCGGCCCCCTGATCAACGCGCGCCAGCAGGACCGCGTGCGCGGCTTCCTGGCCGAGGCCGAGGCGCAAGGCATGAAGGTTGCCGCGCGCGGCAAGCTCAAGGAAGGCACGCCGGACGCCGGTTTCTACCAGCCGCCGGTGCTGTTCCGCGACGTGCCGCCCGATAGCCGTCTGGCGCAGGAAGAAGTGTTTGGCCCGGTGCTGGCCGCGATGGTGTTCGACACCGAGGAAGAGGCGCTGGAAATCGCCAACGGCACCCTGTATGGCCTGGTGGCGGGCGTCTGGACCCGCGACGGCGGCCGCCAGCTTCGCCTGGCGCGCAAGCTGCGCGCCGGCCAGGTGTTCATCAACAACTACGGCGCGGGCGGCGGCGTCGAGCTGCCATTCGGCGGTTCGCGTCAGTCCGGCTACGGCCGCGAAAAGGGCTTTGAAGCGCTGTATGGCTTCACCACGCTGAAGACGATCGCCATTCGTCATTGATCGGAATGCGGGCGGCGGTCCGGAGCAAAATATCGGTTAACGTTGATGTTTTGCTTCCGGGGCCGCCGCCCCGCTTCAGGATCAGTATGTTCACCGGTATTGTTCAAGGCACCGCGAAGATCGCAAAGATCGCGGATCGCGAAGGCCTGCGCACCTTCACCCTGGATTTCCCCCCCGGCTTTTGCGTTGACCTGGCCATTGGCGCCAGCGTGTCGACCGACGGCGTATGCCTGACGGTCACGGAGCTTCTGTCGGAAAACCAGGCGACTTTCGACGTCATGCTGCAGAGCCTGGCGATCACCACGCTAGGCAGCTACGCCGAAGGCGACCGCGCCAACGTCGAACGCGCAGCCAAGGACGGCGCCGAGATCGGTGGCCATCCCCTGTCGGGACACGTGGACTTCACGTCTGAAGTGGTGATGGTGAAGTCGTCCGACACCAATCGCCTGATGCGCTTCAGCATCCCCGAAGCCTTCCGCAAGTATGTGTTCGCCAAAGGCTATATCGCCATCAACGGCGCCAGCCTGACCGTATCCGAAGTCAACCGCGCCGAAGGCTGGTTCGAAGTCTGGCTGATCCCCGAAACCCGCCGCATGACGGTCTTCGAGGACAAGCAGGTGGGAGACCACGTCAATATCGAGATCGAACGCAGCACCCAGGTCGTCGTCGACACCGTGCGCGAAACCGTCCAGGAAAGCCTGGGCAAGCTGCAGCCCCTGCTGGAAGCGATCCTGAAGGAAAAAGGGCTGACGCTGGAAGATTTCGTCAGCCCGCAGGGCGAGTTGAAGTAAACATCCCAACCCGGTTAACGGCGCCCGGGCGCCGTGCCGGCGTTTCAATTCGCCGTGAACGGCTTTCCCAATGGCCGCACGCGCATCCCCGGCGCAAGGCGCGTCCAGGGCAGGTCGGCGGGATCGGCCTGCATCGGGCCGGGCGCCTTGGCCACCAGCACCTCGTGCGCGATGGGCTGGAAGTCGGCCCGGAAATGCACCGAGCTTTTCACGACCAGAATCGACATTTCCTCGGGCTGCACGCCGCCCACGCGGAAGAGATTGCGGTCCAGCATCTGCGCCTTGCCCGCGCTTGCCACCACGCGCACGCCGCCGATCCGCAGGTTGGCCACCGCGCCCAGGTCCACGTCCATGCCGTTCATCATCGGCCCGTCAAAGCGCAGCTTGCCGGGTGACAGCGCTTCGACCACGAATTCACCTTCAAAGGCAGCATCGCCCGCTACGCCAGACTGGCCGCCAAGGCTGAGCTGCACGGTGGCGCCGACGCCGGCCTCTGTTGCCTGCCGCACCGCATCCGGGTCGTACAGAAGCCCCAGCGCCGCGTTCTGCGCATCGGCCTCGACCAGCGCGCGCAGCATGCCCGTCGTGTTGGCGTCGCCGCCCGCGCCGGGATTGTCCTGGGTGTCGGCGATCACCACAGGCCGTTTCGCGTCAGCCGCAAGCGCCTGCGCGCGGCGCACGGCGTCGGCGGGCGACAGGAAGTCGGGCGACCAATCGGGTTCCAACGCCATCACGCGGGCGTATAGCGCTTCGGTGACCCGTTCCACGGCGGCGGCGTCCGTGCCGTAGGCCCACACGACAGGCCCGCACTCCGGGAAATCCGCGGCGGGAAATCCGGGGGCGAACGAAATGGATGCGACGCCCGGCGTCTGTTCCAACTGCGTCAGCTGCTCGTACACGCCCTGCGAGGGCTGCAGCATCGTGCACATGCCATTGATGGGAATCAGGAAGGGCAGGCGGCGTTCAGTGCGCGTCCACTGCGCCCCGGCCTGGATGCGCGCAAGCAGTAGGCGCGCGGCCAGCACGCCGGTGTCGGCCATGTCCACGTGCGGATACGTTCGGAATGCCACCAGGCCGTCGGCCATCTCCAGCATGCGCGCAGTGACGTTCGCGTGCAGATCCAGGCTGGCGACGACCGGCACGTCCGGGCCGACAAGGTCGCGCACGCGAGCAAGCAGTTCGCCTTCGCCGTCGTCCAGGTGTTCGGTGACCATGGCGCCGTGCAGGTCCAGGTAGATGGCGTCGTGGCCGCCGGCCCGGACGGCGTCAAGGATCTCTCCCGCGATGCGTTCGTAGGCGTCCTGCGTGACGTGCGCCGACGGGCTTGCGCCCGCCCAGATCACCGTCTTCACGGTGTGGCCCTCGGCCGTCACGGCATTGATGAATCCGCCCGCTGGAATGTTGACGTCGCGCAGCGCCAGCATGTCGTCGCCGCGCACCATCGCGGGAAAGCCCTCGCCCCGCACGAAGTTTTCGTAGCCCGCCTTGGACGGCGCGAAGGTGTTCGTCTCGTGCTGGAAGCCAGCGACCAGGATGTGCATGTTTGTTTTCCTGAGGGTGGAACGCGCGGGCGCGGAGATCGTCGAGGATAACGTGTATGTCCGGTCCGCGGGCCCACGCAAGGGGTTGCAGCCATCAGGGACAACGCGTATTGCGCCGTGCCCACGACATACAATGGCCTGACTTTCGGAGGTAAATATGTCGGTCATATCCGATATCAAAATACGTCCCCTCGAGCGCGGCGACCTGCACTTCGTGCACAAGATCAACAATAACGACGTCATCATGCGCTACTGGTTCGAAGAGCCTTACGAGGCCTACGACGAACTGGTCGCCCTGTACGACCGCCACCTGCACGACCAGAACGAACGGCGCTTCATCATCGAGCACGACACCGGGCAGCCCGCCGGCCTGGTCGAATTGGTGGAGATCGACTACATCCACCGACGCGCGGAATTCCAGATCATCATTGCGCCCAGCTACCAGGGTCGGGGCTACGCCAAGGCCGCGACGCGCATCGCCGTGGGCTATGCGTTTCGCGTGCTGAACCTGCACAAGGTGTACCTGGTGGTGGACAAGGACAACACGGCAGCCGTGCATGTCTACGAGCGCTGCGGCTTCCAGATCGAAGGGCTGCTGAAGGAAGAGTTCTTTTCCAACGGCGCCTATCGCGACGCGTATCGGATGGCGCTGCTGCAGCATGACCATCTGCGGGATGTGGGGCCGGGCGCGCCGGATGCGCCCGTGCTGCGCGACTGGCCGCAGGAAGAGCAGGCGGGGTAGGGTTGCCGCCCATCAAGGGGCGACACAAGGCCGCGGTGGCCTCGCGCGCATGGGCCACCGCGCAGGGACGTCAGCGCAGGGACGACAACGCGACGACCGCGCCGCTCGCCCGCATGGCGCGGGCGCGGCAGGCGCGGACGGAATCAGGGCTTGAAGAACGCCGTAGGGGTCATCAGGCAGTTTTCCTGGCTGATCAGGTAGCCGGCGTCCGCGCTTCTGGCCAGGTAATCCGCCCAGGCCGGGTCCTTCTGCAACGCCTTGCGCTTGGCGTCGCGGTCGGCGGCGCTGTCATAGACCCAGATGTGCATGTAGGTGTTGACGTTGCCCGTCTCGGTCTGCATGTAGGCGAGCGGCTTGCCCAGATGCCGGCTTTGCACGTCGTAGCCGTGCTCGGCATAGAGCGCCAGGTGTTTCTTGATGGTGCCGGCGCGGCAAGTGTAGGTACGTACGTCGTAAAGCATGTTGCATCCTCGATAGATGTTGCGAAAAATCTGCTAGTCGGCCGTGGCGCCGGACTGCTTCACCAGCACGCTCCAGCGTTCCACTTCCTTGTTCACATACTGTTGGAAGGCGGCATGGCCGTCGCCAACAGGGTCGGCGCCCAAGCCCTTCAGCTTGTCCTGCACGGCGGCGTCCGCGACGCCCTCCGTGATGGCTTTCGACAGTTTTTCGACCACGGGAGCCGGCGTGGCGGCGGGGACGAACAGTCCGAACCATGAGCGTGCGTTCATGGCCGTGTAGGGCGTTTCGGAGAAGGCGGGCACGTCCGGCAGGGCCGCGTGGCGTTGCGTGCCGGTGACGGCGATGGGCGTGAGGCGGCCTGCCTGCACTTGGGACAGCACCTCGGGCAGGTTGGCGAACATGACCTGGACCTGGCCGCCGACGAGGTCGTTGAGCGCTTGCGAGCCGCCCTTGTACGGCACATGCGTCATCTGGGCGCCCGCCAGCGAGCTGAACTGGGCGCCAGCCAGATGCGACGCCGTGCCGGTGCCGCCCGACGCGTAGTTCACGCGGTTGCCGTTGGCCTTGGCGTAGGCCGCAAGCTCTTGCGGCGTCTTGGCGGGCACCGACGGGTTCACGACCAGCAGCAGGGGCACGGACGCCAGGTTGGACAGGCCCGCGAAGTCGCGCGTCAGGTTGTAGTCCAGCTTGTGATACAGCGTGGCATTGATGGCATGGCTGGATGTGGCCATCAGCAGCGTGTAGCCGTCGGGTTCGGCCCGCGCGGCCATGACGGCGCCGATGTTGCCATTGGCGCCTGCCTTGTTCTCCACCACGACGGCCTGGCCGAGCCGGGCGGCCATGGATTGCGCGACGGTGCGCGCGATCACGTCGGTGGCGCCGCCCGCCGCAAAGGGCACGATGATGCGCAAGGGGCGGTCAGGATAGTCGGCGGCGACGGCGGAAGCCGAGGCGCCCAGCGACGCTGCGGCCAACGTCGCAACCGCGGCCAGGCGCCGCGAGCGGGATAGTGAAGTCGTCATGTCTCTCTCCAGTGTTGGATTTTTTTATGTGTCGGCCGCGCGCCGCCCTGACGATGGCCGACGCGGTCGGGTCCTGCTTTCAGGATCTCGCGACTGGCTCCTTTCGCCCATGCTGAACGAATCGCGACAGACCACGGAATCGGCGCGGCAAAACGCCGTGCCGAAGGTGTGGCCGGGGTCGTGGTCCGCAGGGCGGCGGTTGAGCCTGGATGAACTGTACGCAGCCGGGATCCGACCGCGTTAGGACAGATCAGAGCTTGTTTTGCACTTTTTCGCGGGTCGGGGCCGCTTGGCGCTCATTCGATGGGGCGGTAGTACTTCTTGCGGAAGTCGCCCGGGGTGCAGCCGGTGTGTTTCTTGAAGAACCGGGCAAAGTAGGCCGGATCCTCGATCTTGAGCTGGAAAGCGATCTCGGCGATGCCCATCGCCGTATTGCTCAAGAGGCGCTTGGCTTCCAGGGCGATGCGTTCCTGGACAAGCTGGCTGGCGGTGCGCCCCACGCTGCGCTTGACCGCCTCGTTCAGCTGGCGCTCGCTGACGCACAGCGCATCGGCGTACTGGCGGATGGCGTTGAAGTCCAGGTAGTGATCTTCGATCAGCATGGTGAAGCGCTTGGCCAGCGAATAGCTGAAGCCGGCGGCGGTTTCGCGCTCGTCGGCGGGGTAGAGGCGGCGAATCTGCGTCAGCAGGATCAGCAGATACGAGCGCACGACGTCGAAGCGCCCGGTCTGGCGGTCGCGCGTTTCACGTTCGATCTCGCCCAGCAGCGGCAGCATGGCGTCATGCTGGTCGCGCGTCAGATAGATCACCGGCGATCCGCCCGCCAGGTGGAAGAACGGGAATTTGGCGATGTCGTCCGCGCGGGGGAACATCTGCGCAAAGAAATCCGTGCTGATGTTCAGGACGTAGCCGCGCGGCTTGACCGTCGACGTCCATGCGTGGATCTGTCCGGGGGACAGGAAAAACACGGAATGGTCGCGTACGTCATGCTGTTCGAAGTCCAGCATGTGCGTGCCGCGCGCCTCCGTCATCCAGAGCAGGTGGTAATAGCGGTGCCGGTGCAGGAACCCGCGCGGGATGTCGTCGTGGTCCTGCAGGCGCACGAGGTCGAAATAGAAGGATTTCTCTCCCGAGAAATCGGACGATTCAAACGTGGGAAACGTTTCCGGGTTGGACGAATTCGTACCTGCGGACAAGCGGGAGTCTCCTTGGCGGCGCGCGGGGCGGCTCTGTTTTTCGCCATCATAAAGGCAATCCCCGCCGTTTCCGCACGCGCCGCCGACCGCGCTAGTGGCTTGCGGGCGCGGCCCGCAGCAGCCGCAAGCCGTTGGCCACCACCAGCAGGCTGGCGCCCACGTCGGCAAAAACCGCCATCCACAGCGTCGCGTTGCCCGTTACGGCCAACGCCAGGAAGATCACTTTGATGCCCAGGGCCAGCGCGATGTTCTGAACCAGCACGCGATGCGTGGCCCGCGACAGGCGCAGGAAGGTGCCAATCTTGCGCAGGTCGTCGTCCATCAGGGCCACGTCGGCCGTCTCGATGGCCGTGCCGGTTCCGGCCGCGCCCATCGCAAAGCCGATGTCGGCGCGAGCCAGCGCGGGCGCGTCGTTGATGCCGTCGCCCACCATGCCCACGCGGACGTCCGGGGTCAGCTTGCTTTCAATCGCGGCAAGCTTGTCTTCCGGCAGCTGGTCGCCGCGGGCTTCGTCGATGCCGACCTGCCGCGCGATGGCCTCCGCGGTCGGCGTGTTGTCGCCGGTCAGCATCAGCGTGCGCACGCCCAGTCCGTGCAGGTCCGCCACGGCGTCTGCGCTGGTGGGCTTGACGGTATCGGCCACGGCGGCCAGCGCCAGCACGCGGCGGCCGTCGGTCAGCGCGATCACGCTCTTGCCCTGGGCCTCCAGTTCGTTCATGCGTGTTTCGAGCCTGTCGCTGGAGACGCCCAGTTCGCGCATCAGCCGGCGGTTGCCCAGCTGGAAGGTCTGGCCGCCAAGCTGCGCGCTGACGCCACGGCCGGGCAGGGCGGTGAAGGCTTCCACGTCCAGCAGCGCGTGGCCGGCCTCGCGCGCCGCATTCGCGATGGCGAGAGAGACAGGGTGGTCCGACCGCGCCGCCAGGCTGGCTGCGATCAGCGCGGCGGGCGGCTGGGCCGCTTGCGCGGTGTCCCAGTCCTCCAGGTCCGTCTGCACCGGCTTGCCGTGCGTCAGCGTGCCGGTCTTGTCCAGCGCCAGCCATTTCAGGTTGCGGCCTTCTTCCAGGTACACGCCGCCCTTGATCAGGATGCCGCGGCGCGAGGCCGCGGTCAGGCCGCTGACAATGCTGACGGGCGTGGAAATCACCAGCGCGCACGGGCACGCGATGATCAGCAGCGCCAGCGCGCGGTAGATGGCGTCGAACCAGGGCTGGCCCCACAGCATGGGCGGCAGCACGGCCACCGCAAGGGCGATGGCCACCACGGCGGGGGTGTAGATGCGCGAGAAGCGGTCGATGAAGCGCTGCGTGGGGGCGCGCGCACCCTGCGCCTGTTCGACGGCGTGGATGATGCGCGCCAGCGTCGTGTTGCCGGCCGCGGCGGTCACGCGGTATTCGAAGGAGCCCGAGGCGTTGACGGTGGCTGCGAAGACCGGGTCGTCCTGCGCCTTTTCGACAGGCAGGCTTTCGCCGGTGATCGGGGATTGGTCCACGGCCGAACTGCCGTTCACGATGATGCCGTCGGCGGCGATGCGTTCGCCGGGGCGCACCCGCACGATGTCTCCCGGCTGCAAGGCGGCGGCGGCCACCTCGGTCCAGTTGCCGTCGGCCTGGCGCACGGTGGCGGTTTCGGGCGCCAGGTCCAGCAAACCGCGCACGGCGTTGCGCGCCCTGTCCAGCGAACGGGCTTCGATCAGCTCGGCCACGTTGAACAGGAACATCACCATGGCGGCCTCGGGCCACTGGCCGATCAGCACGGCGCCGGTGACGGCGATGCTCATCAGGGCGTTGATGTTCAGGTTGCCGTTGCGCACGGCGATCCAGCCCTTGCGATAGGTGCTGACGCCGCAGGCCAGGATGGCGGCCACGGCCAGCGCGGCGGTGACGGCCAGCGGACCGCCCGCGAAATGCGAAAACTCAGACAGCGCGGCCAGGACGCCTGCGCCGCCGATCAGCCACCAGTTCACCGGCTTGGCGGCGGGGGCGCCCGCGGCAGCACCGTCCGCGGCGCCGTCGGCCAGAGGTTCGGGCGTCATGTCCAGCGACTTGATCGCGGCGATGATGCGGTCCAGCGCGCCATCCGCGTGCACGACCGTCAGGATGCGCTGCATCAGGTTGAAGTCCAGCGCATGCACGCCTTCCACGCCGCCCAGCTTTTTGCGGATCAGCGTTTCTTCGGTAGGGCAGTCCATCTGGCCGATGCGCAGGCGGGCCAACATCTGGCCAGGACCCGCGGCAAGCGTCGCGGCGCCCGTCCCCAGGACTGCGCCCGCGCCGGCATCGCCGTGGCCGTGCCCGCAGCAGGCCGCGCCGTCGGTCTCGGAGCGGGCAGGGGCGTGGTCGTGCGCGTGATCGTGGCCATGGTGGTGACCGTGATCATGGGAGTGCTCGGCACCCGTCGCGTCACCGGATTCGACGCCCGGTGCGTGGCCATGTTCGTGTGCGTCGCCGTGTTCGTGACCGTGGCGCCCGGCATGGCCGCGCCCGCCGTCCGAGTGCGCCGCGGCGGCCGCGCCGTTGTCCGACGCAGCCTGTCCCCGTGCGTGTTCGTCGCCGCAGCAAGGGCCGCAATGCGCTCTGGCGTCATGTTCGCGTTGTTTGATCGGAGGTAAAGACATCGGCTTGGACCTTCAAATAAGCTGGTGACGCAATTGCACACCTTGGAGTTACTATAGGGTCAACCCCTAATCATCGGATTTGATCCGGGAGGCAGCGATGCGTATCGGCGAATTGGCCACGGCGGCCGGCACCACGGTCGAAACCGTCAGGTATTACGAAAAAGAAGGGCTGCTGCCCGCGCCGCAGCGTGGCTTGAACAACTACCGCACGTACGGGCAGCCCCACCTGGAACGGCTGCGCCTGATCCGCAATTGCCGTGCGCTGGACATGACCCAGGACGAAATCCGCGCCATCCTGTCCCTGGCCGACAACCACCGTACCGGTTGTGGCCCCATTAATGAACTGTTTGACGAGCACATCTCCCACGTCGACGAGCGCATCGCCGAACTGATGCAACTGAAGGCCCAGCTGGGTGAACTTCGCCAGCGCTGCCTGTCGGCGCGGCCCGATGCCGAAGACTGCGGCATCCTGCACGGCCTGAGCGAAATGCAGGTCGAAGAGCGGCAGGAACGGCATACGCACCTGGGCTGAAATCGGCGGCGGCCCCGGGGCGCGATGCCCTTGCTGGAGGCCGGGGGATACGGCCCTGGCACGCGGCCATCGCTTACTATGAGAATCTGTTTCTTTCCCATTTGGCTCCGAATCAATGACCGTATCCCAGACCGCCACGCCGCTGCACGCCCTGACCTCGCGCCGTTCGTTCAAATTCCTGCGCGCGCCGGCTCCCAAGCCCGACGAACTTGAACAGATCCTGCAGGCCGCCATGGCCGCGCCCGACCACGGCGCGTTGCGTCCGTGGCGTTTCGTGGTGATCCAGGGCGAGGCCATCGGCAAGCTGGCCGACGTGGCACTGGACGCCGTCAAGCGCAGCGGCGATCCCCGCATGACGCCGGAAAAGGAAAAATCGGTGCGCGAATGGATGGCGGGCGTGCCGCTGTTCATCGGCGTGGCGCAAAAGATCGCGCACGACAACACCAAGATCCCCGAGCAGGAGCAACTGCTGGCCACCGGCTGCTCGGTCATGAACATCCTGAACGCGGTGCACATGCTGGGCTACGCGGCCTTCTGGAGCACCGGCGTGGGCACCTACGTCGAAGACGTGCAGAACGCGCTGGGGCTGGACTCGCTGGATTACCGCTTCCTGGGTTACCTGGCTGTCGGCACGCCGGCTTGCGCGGTGCCCCCGGCCAAGCGTCCGGACTACCGTGATTTCGTTACGGAATGGACCGGTCCCGTCTGATTACGGCAGGCCAGGGCAGGCGCGGGCATCCACCGCGCTTGCGCGTCAGGCGATAAATGACAATAATTCTTATTGTTGATTAGCCTGACGTCTTGTTATGTCCTCATCCGCGCAGCCCACGGAGCCCGGCGCTGCCGAGCTGTATGAAGCCCATCACGCCTGGCTGCAAGAGTGGCTGAGGCGCAGACTGGGATGCCGCCACGACGCCGCCGACCTTGCGCACGATACGTTCGTGCGCATCCTGTCGGGGCGTCACACCGATGCGATTCGCGAGCCACGGGCGTTCCTGACCACGCTGGCGCAACGCGTGCTGTTCACGTTCTGGCGCCGCCGTGATCTGGAGCGCGCCTATCTTGAAAGCCTGCACGCGCTGCCGCAAATCCACGCGCCCAGCGAAGAAAGCCGGGCGCTGGTGGTCGAGGCGCTGATCCACATCGACCGCGTCCTGCACCGCCTGCCGCGCCAGGCGCGCCAGGCGTTTCTCTACAGCCAGCTTGATGAACTCAGCTACGCGGAAATCGCCGCGCGCATCGGCGTGTCCGTCATCACCGTGCGGCGCTACATGAAACAGGCGATCACGCTGTGCGTGGTGTCGCGGCTGGCGCCATGATGGCGCCCGTGTTGCCGGCCGAGCTGGAGTCGGCCGTGGACTGGTTGGTGCTGCTGTCCTCCGGCAACGTCGCCGCCGCGGACCAGGCCGGTTTTGAACGCTGGCGCCAATCCGACCCGCGGCATGCGGCGGCCTGGGAAACGGTGAACGCCGCGGTCAAGGGGTCTTTCGACGCCCTGGGGCAGGGCGGACAGCGGCAAGCCGCGCAGGCTGTGCTGCAGGCGCCGCCCGCGCGGCGGCGCGCGTTGCGCAACATGCTGGTGCTGGCGCTTGCTGGCGGTGGCCTGGCGGCGCTTGTCGACCGCCAGACGCCGTTGCGCACGCTGACCGCCGACCTGCGCACGGGTACGGCCGAGCGCCGTATCTTCACCTTGCCCGACGGCAGCGAATTGACGCTCAATGCGCGGTCCGCCGTGGATCTGGATTTCAGCGCCGGGGCGCGCCGGGTCCGCCTGCGCAGCGGCGCCGTGTACGTGCGCGTGGCGCCCGACGCCAGCCGGCCCTTCATGGTTGTCAGCGCCGACGGCGAGGTCCAGGCGCTGGGCACGATATTCGGCGTGGCTCGTGATGGCGGCGCCAGTGTGGCCAGCGTGATCGAGCACAGCGTCGAGGTGCGAGCGGGCGGGCAGCGCAGGACGTTGCATGCGGGCGAGGGCGTGCGTTTTGGCGCGCAAGGGGTAGGGCAGCCGGATGCAACCCTGGGCGACGCGGCAGCCTGGCAAAACGGAATGCTGGTCGTGCATGACGAGCCCCTGGGCGCGGTGGTGGACGCACTGCGGCCGTATCGGCGCGGAGTCATCAGGATCACGCCGGCCGCCGCCAGGCTGCGCGTGCTGGGCGCATTTCCCCTGGACGACACCGACCGCACGCTGGAATCGCTGCGCCAGACGCTGCCCATCCAGGTCAGTTCTCTGGGCGGCTGGCTGGTCGGCATCGAACTGCGCGCGGACGCCGCCGAAAAATAGATGATCACTTTTCCCGGCCTCGCTGGACATACCTCCTGAAACGCCAAACTGTTTGCAGGAGATCCCATGTTTCATCGTTACCCGGCCGCGCCGCTGGCGGCCGCGCTGTTCATCGCTCTGACCGCGCCCGCGGCGCACGCCCAAGCCCCGGCCCCCGCGGCCATGCGCTACGACCTGCCGGCCGCGGCGCTGGGCGACACCCTGACCCGGATCGCCCGCCAGAGCGGGCGGGCGGTGTCGGTGGACCCCGCGCTGGTCGCGGAACGCACGGCGCCTGCGGTATCGGGCAATTACACCCCCGAGGAAGCCGTGCGTCAGGCGCTGGCGGGCAGCGGGCTGGAACTGGCGGTGACGGCCAACGGCACGTTGAGCGCACGCCGTGCACCCGCGAATACGACGATGCTGGAGCCGGTGCGCGTGACGGGCTCGATCGAATCGCCCACCGGCCATGTCGAAGGCTATGTCGCGCAGCGGGCGATGTCCGGCCTGAAGACCGACACGCCGCTGATCGAGACGCCGCAGTCGGTGTCGGTCGTCACCAGCGACCAGATCCGCGCGGTCAAGGCGGCGTCCCTGGCCGACGCGCTGGGGTATACGCCCGGCGTGTCCTCGCAGTCGCCGGCGTTCAGCCGCATGGTCGACGACCTGATGCTGCGCGGCTTCAACGTAGCCGCCGGCAATTCCGGGCAGCTGCGCGACGGCCTGAAGCTGCAATCCAGCGTTTACGACGGCGGCCAGGAGCCCTACGGGCTGGAGCGCGTGGAAGTGCTGCGCGGCGCGTCGTCCGTTCTTTACGGGCAGTTGAGCCCCGGCGGCGTGGTGAACACCGTCAGCAAGCGGCCCACCGCCGAACCGCTGCGAGAACTGAACCTGGAAGCGGGCAGCTATAGCCGCCGTCAGGTGTCGGGCGACTTCGCCGGCGCGCTGACCGACGACGGCGCGTGGACCTACCGGCTGACCGGCCTGGCGCGCAACGCCGACAACTGGGTGGAACATGTGCCGGACGATCGGACCTATCTGGCGCCGGCGTTGACGTGGCAGCCGTCGGCCGCCACGTCGCTGACCCTGCTGGCGACGTATCAGCGCATCCGCACCAAGTTCGCCGCGCCCATGCCTGCGGCGAATACGCTGAACGGCCAGATTCCGCGCGACCTGTTCATCGGCGAGCCGGATTTCGACCGCTACGACACCGATACCTACACGGTGGGCTACGCCTTTGAACACGCGTTCAATGACCGGGTGAAGCTGCGCCAGAGCGCGCGCTATTTCACCGCGGACGGGACTTGGGACTATCTTTCCTTCGGCGCCTTGCAGCCCAACGGCCGCACGCTGCGCCGCGGCGTCGTCAGCCGCAGCGAGCATTCCTACGGCGTCGCCACCGATACCTCGCTGGAAATGAAGCTGGACGGCGGCCCCTTGCAGCACACCGTGCTGGCCGGCCTGGATTACTACCGCAGCGGCTACGATTCCCACCGCCATTCCGGCACGGTGGCCCCGTTGGCCGACATCTACAACCCGGTCTACGGCGCCGTGCCGGTGCTGAACACCGCCGCCGATTACGGCATCAACACGCGGTCCAGCGCGCTGGGGCTCTATGTTCAGGATCAGATCAAGGTCCAGGACAAGTGGGTGGTGGTGCTGGGCGGGCGCCAGGACTGGGCGGACACCGACCAGAAGAGCTACGCCAACGGCGTCACCACCCGGCTGCGCGACACCGCGACGACGGGGCGCGTCGGCCTGCTTTACCTGGCCGACAACGGCCTGGCGCCTTACCTCAGCGCCAGCCAGTCGTTCGCGCCCACCGTGGGCGTGGACCGCGCCGGCAATGCCTTCAAACCCACCAAGGGCACCCAGTACGAACTGGGCCTGCGCTACGAACCGCCCGGCGGCAACATGCTGTACAGCGCGGCGGTCTACGACCTGACGCAGACCAATGCGCTGACCAGCGACCCCGCCGACGCCACGTATTCGGTGCAGACGGGCAAGGCGCGCTCGCGCGGCCTGGAACTGGAGGCCAAGGCCCGCCTGGGCGCGCTGAACCTGACCGCCAGCTACGCCTACACCGACGCGCGCACCACGCGCAGCAATACGCAGGCCCTGGTGGACCAACGCATTGCGCTGGTGCCGCTGCACAGCGCGTCCGTGTGGGCCGACTACAACCTGACCGCGGCGGGCGTGAGCGGCCTGACCGTGGGAGCAGGGGTGCGTTACGCCAGCTCGACGAACCTGCCCGGCTACCCCGCCAACGTGCCGGGTCAGTTCCTGGTGGACGCCATGGCCGCCTACGACTTTGGCGCGCTGGATCCGTCCATGTCCGGACTGTCGCTGACGCTGAACGCGCGCAACCTGTTCAACCGCGGCTATCTGGCGTGCGCGGGCAGCACGGGCTGCCGCTACGGCGATCCGCGCACCTTGTATGCGACCCTGAGCTACCGCTGGTAGGGCGGCCCGCCCGGCCCGCGCAACGCAGGAAAACCCGTAGTCCAACGCGGCCCCGCAAGGCCGCCAGCCCCGCTCATTCGCCCTGTCCCCGTGCTAATCTCGTCAACGGCCACGCCCATGTATCCCCGGGCGCGGGCCGACGACGGCAGCGCCCAAGGTCACACACCTTTGGCAACGCCTTGGTAGGAAGAAAACGCATGACACGATCAAGCGTGGAGACAATACATGAGCCAATATGGGCCGCTGAAGTTGCACGTCCCCGAGCCGACAGGGCGCCCGGGTTGCAAGACCGACTTTTCCTATCTGCATCTTTCGCCGCCCGGCGAGGTGCCCAAACCCCCCATTGATGTTGCCGCGGTCGATACCGGCGGACTGGCCTACAGCCTGGTCCGGGTGATCGACAACGACGGCCGCGCCGTCGGGCCGTGGGCGCCCGAGATCAGCCACGACATGCTGCGGGCCGGCATGCGGGCGATGCTCAAGACGCGCATCTTCGACGGGCGCATGCTGACCGCGCAGCGCAAGAAGAAGATTTCGTTCTACATGCAGAGTCTGGGCGAAGAGGCCATTGGCACCGCCCATGCGATGGCGTTGGAAAAGGGGGATATGTGCTTCCCCACCTATCGCCAGCAAAGCATCCTGCTGTCGCGCGACGTGTCGCTGGTGACGATGATGTGCCAGCTCATGTCCAACGAGCGCGATCCGCTCAAGGGCCGCCAGCTGCCGGTCATGTATTCCGACCGGGAAAACGGCTTCTTCACCATTTCGGGCAACCTGGCCACCCAGTTCATCCAGGCGGTGGGCTGGGCCATGGCGTCGGCCATCAAGGGCGACACCCGCATTGCGTCGGCCTGGATCGGCGACGGCGCCACCGCCGAGGCCGACTTTCACACGGCGCTGACCTTCGCGCACGTGTACCGCGCGCCGGTCATCCTGAACGTGGTCAACAACCAATGGGCCATCTCCACCTTCCAGGCGATCGCCGGCGGCGAAGGCGCGACCTTCGCGGGACGCGGCGTGGGCTGCGGCATCGCGTCGCTGCGGGTGGACGGCAATGATTTCCTGGCGGTCTATTCGGCCTCGTGCTGGGCCGCCGAGCGCGCCCGGCGCAACCTGGGCCCGACCCTGATCGAATGGGTGACCTACCGCGCCGGTCCGCACTCCACGTCCGACGATCCCACCAAGTACCGCCCCGGCGATGACTGGAGCCACTTCCCGCTTGGCGACCCGATCGAGCGCTTCAAGAAACACCTGATCCTGTTGGGCATCTGGTCCGACGCCGAGCACGACGCGGTCCGCGCCGAACTCGACGCCGAGATCCTGGCGGCCCAAAAGGAAGCGGAGAGCTACGGCACCCTGGTGGACGGCCACGTTCCCAGCGCCGCCAGCATTTTTGAAGACGTCTACAAGGACATGCCGGAGCACCTGCGCCGGCAGCGTCAGCAGCTCGGAGTCTGACCATGGCAATCGATAACAACGCTGGTCCGGCCTCGGCGCCGATGACCATGATCCAGGCTTTGCGCTCGGCCATGGATGTGATGCTGGAGCGCGACAACAACGTGGTGGTGTTCGGGCAGGACGTCGGCTATTTCGGCGGCGTCTTCCGGTGCACCGAGGGCCTGCAGTCCAAGTACGGCAGTTCGCGCGTGTTCGATACGCCGATCTCCGAAGGCGGCATCGTCGGCGTGGCGGTGGGCATGGGCGCCTACGGCCTGCGCCCCGTGTGCGAGATCCAGTTCGCCGACTATTTCTATCCGGCCTCCGACCAGATCGTGTCCGAGGCCGCGCGCCTGCGCTACCGGTCGGTGGGCGAATTCATCGCGCCCATGACGATCCGCATGCCTTGCGGCGGCGGCATCTACGGCGGGCAGACGCACAGCCAGAGCCCCGAGGCGATGTTCACGCAGGTCTGCGGGTTGCGCACGGTGATGCCGTCCAATCCGTATGACGCGAAGGGGCTCCTGATCGCCGCCATCGAAAACGACGATCCGGTCATCTTCCTGGAGCCCAAGCGGCTCTACAACGGCCCGTTCGACGGTCATCACGACCGTCCCGTGACCCCGTGGACCGGGCGCCCCGGCAGCATCGTCCCCACCGGCTACTACACCGTGCCGCTGGAATCGGCCGCCATCGTGCGCCCGGGAACGGAACTGACGGTGCTGACTTACGGCACCACGGTGCACGTGTCGCTGACCGCGGCCGAAGAGACCGGCATCGACGCCGAGATCATCGATCTGCGCAGCTTGTGGCCGCTGGACCTGGACGCCATCGTGAATTCCGTGAAGAAGACCGGCCGATGCGTGGTCGTGCACGAAGCGACGCGCACCTGCGGCTTTGGCGCGGAACTCATTTCCCTGGTGCAGGAGCACTGCTTCCATCATCTGGAGGCGCCCGTCGAGCGCGTGACCGGTTGGGACACCCCCTATCCGCATGCGCAGGAATGGGCGTACTTCCCCGGCCCGCGCCGGGTCGGCGAAGCGTTCAAACGCGCGATGGAGGCATGACATGGGAATTCACATCATCAAGATGCCCGACATCGGCGAAGGCATTGCCGAGGTCGAGCTGGTGGGCTGGCACGTCAAGGTCGGCGACACCGTCGCCGAGGACCAGCCGCTGGCCGACGTGATGACGGACAAGGCGACGGTCGAGATCCCGTCGCCGGTGGTGGGCAAGGTGGTTGCGCTGGGCGGCGACGTCGGCCAGGTGATGGCCGTGGGCGGCGAACTGATTCGCCTGGAAGTCGAGGGCGAGGGCAATGTGAAGGCGGGGGCTGCCGCGCCTGCTGCCGCACTCGCCGCCGCACCCAAGTCCGAGGCGCCGGCCGCCGCCGAGAAATCCGCTGCGACCGAGCCGCCGAAGGCCGCTGCGTCCAAGCCGGCGGCTTCCGCTGCGCCGACGGCCCATGCCAAGTCGCCGGCCGCGCGCCAGTCCGGCGCCGCGCCCGCAGCATCCCGCCAACCTGGCGAGAAGCCGCTGGCGTCGCCAGCCGTGCGCAAGCGCGCCTGGGATCTGGGCGTGGAACTGCGCTACGTGCAGGGCAGCGGCCCGGCAGGGCGCATCATGCACGAGGACCTGGACGCCTATCTGCAGGGGCAGGGCGCGGCCAGCAGCGCGCGCGGCCCGTCCGGGTACGCCGAGCGCAACGACGAAGAGGCCGTGCCCGTCATCGGGCTGCGCCGCAAGATCGCGCAGAAAATGGCGGAATCCAAGCGCCGCATTCCGCATTTCAGCTACGTCGAGGAAATCGACGTGACGGAACTGGAAGACCTGCGCGTGCAGCTCAACGCCAAATGGGGCGAGTCGCGCGGCAAGCTCACGCTGCTGCCGCTGCTGGCGCGCGCCATGGTGGTGGCCCTGCGCGATTTTCCGCAGATCAATGCGCGCTACGACGACGAGGCCGGGGTGGTCACGCGCTACGGCGCGGTGCACATCGGCATCGCCACGCAGAGCGACGGCGGCCTGATGGTGCCGGTCATGCGCCACGCCGAGGCCCGCGACCTCTGGTCCATGTCGGCCGAGATCGCGCGGCTGGCGCAGGCGGTGCGCAGCGGTTCCGCCGGGCGCGACGAGCTGTCCGGCTCCACCATCACCATCACCAGCCTGGGCCCCTTGGGCGGCATCGTCACCACGCCGGTGATCAACCATCCCGAGGTGGGCATCGTGGGCGTCAACCGCATCGTCGAACGGCCCGCCATCCGCAATGGCGCCGTGGTGGCGCGCAAGCTGATGAACCTGTCGTCGTCCTTCGACCACCGCGTGGTGGACGGCATGGATGCGGCCCGCTTCATCCAGGCAGTGCGCGCGCTGCTGGAACAACCCGCGCTGCTTTTCGTGGAGTAAGCATGAGCCAGATCACAAAGACAACGACATTGCTGGTGATCGGCGGCGGTCCCGGCGGCTACGTGGCGGCCATCCGCGCCGGGCAACTGGGCGTGCCGACCATCCTGGTCGAGGGCGCGCAGTTGGGCGGCACCTGCCTGAACATCGGCTGCATCCCGTCCAAGGCCCTGATCCACGCGTCCGAGGAATTCGACAAGGCGCGCCACTACGCGGGCGAATCGGCGCTGGGCATTGCGGTGGACGCGCCGCGCATCGACATCGCGAAAACCGTGGCCTGGAAGGACGGCATCGTCGGCAGGCTGACGGGCGGCGTCGGCGCGCTGTTGAAAAAGAACGGCGTTGAAGTCGTGCGCGGCTGGGCCACGCTGCTGGACGGCAAGACCGCGGAAGTGGAGACGCCCGATGCCGGGCGCATCCGCATCCAGTGCGACCACCTGCTGCTGGCGGCCGGATCCGAACCCACGCCGCTGCCGTCCATGCCCTTTGGCGGGATAGTGGAGTCTTCGACCGAGGCGCTGTCGCCCACCAGCATCCCCAAGCAGCTCGTGGTGGTGGGCGGGGGCTACATCGGCCTGGAACTGGGCACCGTGTACCGCAAGCTGGGCGCCGAGGTCGCGGTGGTGGAAGCGCAGGACCGCATCCTGCCGACCTACGACGCCGATCTCACGAAACCCGTGGCGGCGGCGTTGGCCAAGATGGGCGTGGCGCTGCACCTGGGACGCAAGGTGCTGGGGCTGAACGGCGCCGGCGACGCGGTGCGGGTGCAGGACGCCAGCGGCGCCGAAACGCTGCTGCCCGCCGACCGTGTGCTGATTTCCGTGGGCCGGCGTCCGCGCACGCAGGGCTGGGGTCTGGAGAACCTTCAACTGGATCGCAAGGGCAATGCGTTGCGCATCGACGACCAGTGCCGCACGTCCATGCGCGACGTCTGGGCCATCGGCGACATCGCCGGCGAACCCATGCTGGCGCACCGCGCGATGGCGCAGGGCGAGATGGTGGCCGAACTGGTGGCCGGCAAGCGGCGACACTTCCAGCCCGCTTCCATCCCCGCCGTGTGCTTCACCGACCCCGAAGTCGTGGTGGCGGGGCTGTCGCCGTCGGAGGCCGAAGCCGCGGGACTGGATTGCCTGACGGCGTCCTTCCCCTTCGCCGCCAACGGCCGGGCCATGACGCTGGAATCCACCGACGGCTTTGTGCGCGTGGTGGCCCGGCGCGACAACCACCTGATCGTCGGCTGGCAGGCGGTGGGGCGGTCGGTGTCGGAACTGTCCACGGCCTTTGGCCAGTCGCTGGAGATGGGCGCCACGCTGGAAGACGTGGGCGGCACCATCCATGCGCATCCCACGCTGGGCGAAGCCGTGCAGGAAGCGGCGCTCAAGGCGTTGGGGCACGCGCTGCATATTTGACGCGTTCGCCTGAAGCAAAAGCGCGGGCCGGGCTGGCCCGCGCTTTTTTTTATGCGGTCGTCCGGCGGCGCATCGGCCGCAAGCGACCGCCCATCGTCCGCGTATCGTCCGCGCATCGGCGGCTCCGCGGCGGGGTTTTCCGCTATCCCGCCGCGGGGCGCGCCCTACCGGCTGCCGTCGATGTAAGGCCGCGCCTGCAGGATCAGGATCTGGTCTCCCTGCACGGCCCATTCGATGTCCTGGTCCACGTTGCCCAGGCGCTTCTTGATCTGCCGTCCCACGGCGGCCAGTCGCGCGACCAGGGCGTCGTCCAGCACCTGCCGGGGGCCGTCGATGGGCGCTTCCTGCACGCCGCCGCCGGCGGCGGCCACCAACCGCGTGTCTTCGGCGGATCGGGTGAGGACCTGCACGGCCTTGGACCAGCTTGAATACATCACCTGTTCCGCCTGGCGCCGGCCTTCCACCACCTTGATGCCCAGCCCGCGCTTGGCCGACAGGTAGGTCACATGGCGGCGCGACGCGTCAAAGGGGTCGCGCGTGATCATGACGCCCGAACTGTCCGAGGCCGCGGTCAGCTGCACCAGCACGGCCATCACCACGCCGTCTTGGGCAATGCCCGCCGCGCGGCGCGCTTCGTAGGCTTCGAAGTTGCAGACCGACGCCCATACCGTCTGCACGGCCCGCCCCAGCGCGTCGGGCTGCGTGACGTTCGGCACCGTGGTGTACAGGCCCGCGCCGCTGAACCCGGGCAGGTCCTCGGAATTGGACGAGCTGCGCACGAACACGCCTCTGCTCTGCAGCTGCTCTTGCCAGGGCTCGCGCCACGCGGCGTCCAGGGCGGCGTCGGGCTGCGCGTCGATGATGTCCTGGCGCAGGGCGGCCAGTTCGGCACGGCGCACATTGGCGTCGTTGGCGAAGTCCGCGCGGCGTTCCAACGCCGCCACGCGCGCGGGCACGCCCAGTCGCTCCATGAAGGCCGCGTATTGGGCAAACGGGATGCAGAATCCATCTGGCACGCTGGCCGATGGCGGCAGCACGCCTTTCAGCGCGCCCAGGTTGGCGGCCTTCACGCCGCAGTGGCGGCTGTCGCGCGTGGTCATGCCGGTCAGCGGCTTGAGCGCGCGCATCGACAGGTCCGGCTTGGGCAGCGGCGCGCCGGCGGCCTTGGGCGCGGGCGACGCTGTGGCGGGCTGGGCGATGCGCTGCACCTGATAGCCGTTGCTGTTGACCGTCAGCTCCACCCACTGGCCATCGTGTTCACGCAGCGCCGCGACCGCGTCGCGCACATAGGCGTTGGGGATGCGCCAGCCCTTGGCCAGCAGGTTCACGTGCGACAGCAGGGTGGACGGCCGCTGCGTGACCAGCCCGGCGACGGGCGTCAGCGCCACCGGCACTTCATCCAGCACGAGGATGTCCGTGGGCGCCAGGTCTGGCGTGTCGTCCAGGGACTTCACGATCCGCAGCCGGCCCTGCGCGCGGCCCGTGTTCAGCGGCAGGAAGGTCTGCTCGCGCAGCAGCGCCTCCTGGGTCACGAATTCCAGGCCCGCGCTGCGCGCTGTCTGCTCCTGCCGGGTCGAATTGGTCTTGAACCGCAAGGGCTCGTAGAACGTCGCGGCCAGCTTTTCCGTCGTCAGGCGCAGCAGTTCCGGCGTTAGCAGATCGCCTTCCCAGAATTCATAGGTGTAGCCCGGCAGATCGTTCTGCCAGCTCAGCGTGCCGAACAGCAGGCGCCGGTCCGGATCCTTGTACTGGGCGATCAGCGCGGCCTTGTCGCCCGACAGCAGGCGCCGTTCGCGCGCGAAGGTCTCGTGCAGCGCGTAGCGGGGCGTGTGGATGTAGTAGACGCGGTTGCCGCGCTTCCGGTCGATCACGAAAAGCACGTGCGGGATTTCCAGCGGCGTGCCGGCGTTGTACACGCGGGCCAGCTGCTGGAATTCTTCCTTCGTGCGGATCTGGGCAAGGAACGCGGGGCCGCCCCAGCGCGCGTCCTCGGCCTTGCGGGCTTCGCGCTCGTCGGACGTCAGAGGCCGGCCGTTCTCGTAGAGGGACGGCTTGCGGGCGGTTTGCGCATGGACGGAATCGCTGGCCGCGGCGCTTAGCAGGCAGACCGCGGCGAGGAGGGCTAGAGATACTCGGGGTTTGGCGAAATGCTTGAGCGGCGCACGCAGGGTGGGCATGAGTGGGGGATGGAATGGGGAAGCCGCAATCATATCGGACGTTATTGGGGACGCGATGCGAGAAAGGCGGGCTTGTCGGTGGCCGGTAGTGGTCTGATTTAGCCACGGATATCAAAGTTCGGAACGAGGGCAGGCATATCCTCGCCGCAGGAGGAACCAGCGATATATGGACAACATTAATGTTGGTTAACAACACGAAAATGTTGTAATCTGCCTGACGTCGCTGCAACAAGTAAGCATGAAGTACAGCGAATTCAAACGGTGGCTCGAAAAGCAGGGCGCCATCTTCGTGCCTCATCGCGCCGGCGGTAGCCATTACCGAGTGACGTTGAACGGCTTAAGCACGATTTTTCCATTTCATGGCTCCAAGGAAATGGGCAGGAACCTGGAAAACCAAATCAAGAAGCAACTGGGCTTGAAGTGAGGCTGCCATGTTGACCTATCCCTATACTCTGACTCCTGATACGAATGGCACCTTACTGGTGCTCTTCCCAGACTTTCCTGAAGCGGCGAGCGTCGGCGACGATGAGCAAGATGCGCAGGCGAATGCACTGGAGGCGCTGGAGGCGGTCTTGGAGATTTATTTCGATGAACGCCGCCCGATTCCCTTGCCGGCAACTGACAGTTCATCGCGGTATTCCGTCACCTTGCCTGCTGTCGTCACCAGCAAGGTGTATTTGTCGAATGAAATGATTCGCCAGGGCGTGCGCAAGGCCGAGATGGCACGCAGGCTCGGCGTTCATACCCCGCAGGTGGATCGCCTGCTGAATCTGCGCCACGGATCACGGATCGAACAGGTCGAGGCGGCTCTTGGCAAGCTCGGTCGCCGGCTTGAGGTTTCCATCGTCTAGCCGGGAGATTCGTTGCGCGGGCTTGTCCCAAGTATGAACGCTTCGGCCGGCTACGCATCACCGGGCCATCATCATCCGCCCATCACCGCCCGCGCAAATTCCTCTGGAGACGGGCTCTCCGGCCAGCTTGGCACCTCGGGCGGCAGTTGCACCCAGGCATGTTTTCGGCGCGTCCAGATGTGCGCCGCCGGCGCCAGCGCGGGCGCCTCGTCCAGCGTGCCGGCGCGCAGCACGCGCATGCCGGGTGCGGCGTCCGTGGTGTTGAAGATGCGCGTGTGGCATTGCGCGCAAAGAAACTGACGCGACTGCCGCCCGTCGTGTTCGTGGGAGTACTCGGCCAGCGCACCGGTTATGCTCATCGCCGGTTCCGGCAACAGCATGTGCAGCGCGAACGCGCTGCCGCTCCAGCGTTGGCAGTTCAGGCAGTGGCAGGCGTAGACAATCGGCTTGCCGGTCAGGTCCAAGGTATAGCGGGTGGCGGCGCAGCGGCATTGGCCGGTCAGGGTCATCGGTGTATTCCTTCAACGGGGTGCGACAGGATGCCCTGGATGCCGGCCGCCGTGAACCGACAGAATGACCCATCCGTTAGCAGGTTTTGTATGAGCATCGATTCTCTTGAATGGGAAAGCCAGCGCGTTTTTCTTGCCGTCCTGCGCAGCGGCAGCCTGTCCGGCGCGGCGCGGCTGCTGAATATTGCGCAGGCCACGGCGCGCCGGCGCATCGAAAAGCTGGAGGCGAGCGTCGGCGTCAGCCTGTTCCTGCGCACGCCGGCAGGCTTGGTGCCCACGGACGCCGCGCGCGAGTTGGGCGGTCACGTCGAGGCCATGGATGCGGCCGCGCGCGCCTTCAGCCGCCGGGCGGGCGCCGGCGCGCAGGCGGACGAAGGCGTGGTGCGCATCACCAGCAGCGACTTGCTTGGCGTCGAAGTGCTGCCGCCGATGCTGCTGGGCATCCGGCAGGCGATGCCGGGAGTGCGGCTGGAATTGAGCGTGCAGGATCGCCTGGAGGCCCTGCCGCGGCAGGAGGCCGACATCGCGGTCAGGCTGCAGCGTCCCAGCGAAGCCAACGTGGTGGCGCGGCGCGTCGGCGCGTTGCGGGTGGGGGTGTACGCCACGGCCGCCTGCATCCAGGCCCATGGACGCCCGCAATCCCGCTCGCAGTTGCGCGACCTGCCGATGATCGGGCCGGACCGTCGCCTGGCGGATCGCCGCAGGCTAGCCGAGCAGGGCGTCATCGATGCCGACCAGGACTTCGCCGTTGCCTGCGACCATCACGTCGCCCAGTTCGCCGCGCTGAAGGCAGGGCTGGGGTTCGGCGTCTGCCCCCGCCAGCTGGCGCGGCCGCTGGGCCTGGTCCAGGTGCTGGAGGAAGAGATCGGCTTTGACGTCGACGTATGGATCGCCATGCACGGCGACCTGCGCCGGGTGAAGCGGGTGGCGGGCGTCTTCGATGCGCTGGCCCGCCAACTGGACGCCTGGCTGGCGGACTAGAAACAACAAGGCCCCCGAGAGGGGGCCTTGCCATGGGCGCGAGCGCCGAAACGGCAATCAGCCTTCGGCCGTTTCCGCCAGGACGCGGCGGGCCTCTTCGGCCACGCGCTCGGGGGCGGTGCCGCCCACGTGCTTGCGCGCGGCGACGGAGCCTTCCAGGGTCAGGACCTGGTGCACGTCTTCGCCGATGCTGGCGTGGTAGGCCGTGAGTTCGGCGGTGGACAGGTCGGCCAGGTCGCAGCCGCGTTGTTCGCAATCGCGCACGGCGTGGGCCACCACTTCGTGGGCGTCGCGGAACGGCACGCCGCGCTTGACCAGGTAGTCGGCCAGATCGGTGGCGGTGGCGAAGCCCTGCAGGGCGGCGTCGCGCATGTTGTCGGCCTTGACCTTGATGCCGCCGGCCATGTCCGCAAAGATGGTCAGCGTGTCGCGCACCGTATCAACGGTGTCGAACAGGCCTTCCTTGTCTTCCTGGTTGTCCTTGTTGTAGGCCAGGGGCTGGCCCTTCATCAGGGTCAGCAGGGCGACCAGGTTGCCGTTGACGCGGCCGGTCTTGCCGCGGGCAAGTTCGGGGACGTCGGGGTTTTTCTTTTGCGGCATGATCGAGCTGCCGGTGCAGAAGCGGTCGGCCAGGTCGATGAAGCCCACGCGCGGGCTCATCCAGAGCACCAGCTCTTCGGACAGGCGCGAGACGTGCGTCATGATCAGCGCGCCGGCGGCGCAGAATTCGATGGCGAAGTCGCGGTCGGACACGGCGTCCAGCGAATTGCGGCACACGCCGTCAAAGCCCAGCGTCTTGGCCACGCGTTCGCGGTCGATCGGGAAGGACGTGCCGGCCAGCGCGGCGGCGCCCAGCGGCAGACGGTTCACGCGGCGGCGGCAGTCGGCCAGGCGCTCGGCGTCGCGGCCGAACATTTCAGCGTACGCCAGCAGGTGATGGCCGAAGGTGACGGGCTGGGCAACCTGCAGGTGCGTGAAGCCCGGCATGATGGTGGCCGCGTTTTCCAGCGCAACGGTGGCCAGCGCGTGGCGCAGCTGGCGCAGCAGGTTCTGCAGGTTGTCGATTTCGTCGCGCAGCCACAGGCGGATGTCGGTGGCGACCTGGTCGTTGCGCGAGCGGCCGGTGTGCAGGCGCTTGCCCGCGTCGCCAACTAGCTCCACCAGGCGCTTTTCGATGTTCAGGTGGACGTCTTCCAGGTCCAGCAGCCACTGGAAGCTGCCAGCGTCGATTTCGGACAGGATCTGGGTCATGCCGCGCTGGATGTCGGCCAGGTCCTGGGCGCCGATGATGCCCTGGGCGGCCAGCATGTCCGCATGCGCGAGCGAGCCCTGGATGTCGTGGCGCGCCAGGCGCTTGTCGAAATCCACGGACGCCGTGTAGCGTTTGACGAGTTCGGAAACCGGCTCGGAGAACCGGGCGGACCAGGCCTGCGCCTTGTTGGCGAACTGGTTTTGATCGGGGGAGGGAGTGTTTGCCATGATGCGCGGAATTATAGGGCCTCGCGCCGCGCGGGGCGATGCCGGCCGCGGCTTACCGGGGCCGGAACCCGCTACGGGCGCGACTTGTCGGATAATCCCCGGTTAGTTTCAAGACCTTAGCGAGACGCACCTTATGCCCCTGGAATGGGAAGAGCTAGTCACCCAATTTGATACCCATATGCCGCGGGAAATCTGGGCGCAGACGCTGATCGGCATCGGCGCGCTGATCCTGACCGCGCTCTTCGTGCAATGGGTGGTCGCCCGTGTCGTCCTGCTGCTGGCGCACCGGCTGCTGGTCGTCAGCGGCCACGGCGACTGGGACAAGGCGCTGCAACGCCGCCGCGCGTATCAGAACCTCTGGTACGCGGTGCCGTTTGCCGTGGTCTCGATCGGCATCGACCTGGTGCCCCACGTGGAGCGGGCGGTCTCGGTCGTGGGCCGGCTGGCGCACGCGGGCGCGTGGATCTGCGTGTTCGTGGCGTTTTCCGGGGTGCTCAGCGCCTGGCAGGACACCTATTCCGCCACCACCCGCGCGCAGACCCGCTCGATCAAGGGCTACATCCAGATCGGCAAGCTGATCCTGGCGGCGGTATGCACCGTCCTGGTGCTTTCCATCCTGATCGACCGATCGCCGCTCTGGATGATTTCCGGCCTGGGCGCGCTGTCGGCGGTGCTGCTGCTGGTGTTCAAGGACACGCTGCTGTCGCTGGTGGCCAGCACGCAGCTCACCAGCAACGACATGCTGCGCATCGGCGACTGGATCGAAATGCCGCAGTGCAATGCCGACGGCTTCGTCAAGGACATCGCCCTGCATACCGTGAAGGTGCAGAACTGGGACAACACGGTCACCACGGTGCCCACCTACAAGCTGTTCTCGGAAAGCTACCGCAACTACCGGCACATGTTCGAGTCGGGCGGGCGCCGCATCAAGCGCACGATCCGCATCGACGCCGCCAGCGTGCGCTTCCTGACCGACGAAGAAGCCCAGCAACTGATGCGCTTCCGCCTGCTGCACGATTACCTGCACAGCAAGACCCAGGATATCGCCCAGGCCAACCAGACCATGGGCGACCTGGCCAGCGTGCCGGCCAACCGCCGCCGGCTGACCAATATCGGCACCTTGCGCGCCTACGCGCTGGCCTACCTGAAACAGAACCCGGAAATCCGGCAGGACATGGCGATGATGGTGCGCATGATGGAGCCCACCTCCGAGGGCATCCCGGTCGAGGTCTATTGCTTTACCGCCGTGACCGCCTGGGTGGAATACGAGCGCATCCAGGGCGATGTGTTCGACCACCTGCTGGCGATCCTGCCGGAATTGGGCCTGCGCCTGTACCAGCAGCCGTCGGGGGCCGACATCGGCGCGATGGGCGGGTATCTGCGCGACAGCGCCATCCAGACCGCCCTGGCCGCCGAACGCGAACGGCAGGGGCCCGTTCTGGACGCCGACACGGGGCTGCCGTTCGAGCGCGGCCTGACGGACAGCAAAATGCCGCGCTAGGCGGGGCGCGGGCTTGCCGAATAGGCCGCGCGGCCTGGGGCTGCGGGCGGAAGGCCGTGAGATAATCCGGCGGTTGATTCCAGGGCCTCTTAACACCAGGCGATAACCCGATGTCGAACCCGTTCTTCAACCTGTATTCCCACGGCTTCGCCCGGGTCGCGGTCGGCGTGCCCGAATGCCGGGTCGCCGACCCCGCGTTCAATGCCGCGCAGACCATCGCGCTGGCCCAGCAGGCCGCCCAGGGCGGCGCCGTGCTCGTGGCCTTTCCCGAACTCGGGCTGTCGGCCTACACCTGCGATGACCTCTTTCACCAGAAGGCCCTGCTGGACGCCTGCGAGGCGGCGCTTGGCCAGGTCGTCGAGGCCACGGCCGAACTGGATATCGCCGTCATCGTGGGGGCGCCGCTGCGCGTTGCCCATCAGCTGTTCAACTGCGCCGTCGTGGCGGCGGGCGGGCGCATCCTGGGCGTGGTGCCCAAGACCTATCTGCCCAATTACGGCGAATTCTACGAAGCCCGCCAGTTCAGCGCCGCCGACTGCGCGGTCGCGGACCAGATTTCATTGCTGGGACAATCCGTGCCGTTCGGCCCGGAACTGCTGTTCCAGATGGATAAGCTGCCGCTCCTGCAGTTCCACGTCGAAATCTGCGAGGACGTCTGGGTGCCAATCCCCCCGTCGTCCTTTGCCGCGCTGGCCGGCGCCACGGTGCTGGTGAACCTGTCGGCCTCCAATATCGTCGTCGGCAAGGCCGGATACCGCCACCAGCTTGTCGCCCAGCAGTCGGCGCGCTGCCTGTCGGCCTATATGTACACGTCGGCCGGGCGGGGCGAATCCTCGACGGACCTGGCCTGGGACGGCCAGGCGTTGATTTACGAAAACGGCGAACTGCTGGCCGAATCCGAACGCTTCCTGAGCCATTCCCACCTGCTGTTCTCGGACGTGGACCTGGAACGCCTGTCGCGCGAGCGCATGCGCCAGAGCACGTTCGGCCAGTCCGTGCGACGCCACCAGGACGAAGTCCGCAAGTTCCGCCGCGTGGCCGTGCCCGTCAATCCGCCGCTGGAAGACGCCGAACTCGCGCTGGAGCGCCGCGTGGCGCGCTTCCCGTATGTGCCGGCAGATCCGCAGCGCCGCGACGCGCGCTGCAAAGAGGTCTACAACATCCAGGTCCAGGCGCTGGCGCAGCGGCTGTCGGCCAGCGGCATGAAGAAGGTCGTCATCGGCATCTCGGGCGGGCTGGATTCCACCCATGCGCTGCTGGTCTGCGCCAAGGCCATGGACGCTCTGGAACTGCCGCGCTCGAACATCCTGGCCGTCACGATGCCGGGCTTTGCCACCAGCACGCGCACGCTGCAGCAGGCGCGCCGCCTGATGGCGGTGGTGGGCTGCACGGCGTCCGAAATCGACATCCGGCCAAGCTGCCTGCAGATGCTCAAAGACCTGGGCCATCCCTACGCGGAAGGCAAGCCGGTCTATGACATCACCTTCGAGAACGTGCAGGCCGGCGAGCGCACCAATCACCTGTTCCGCCTGGCCAACTTCAGCAACGCCATTGTCATCGGCACCGGCGACCTCAGCGAGCTTGCACTAGGTTGGTGCACGTATGGCGTGGGCGACCACATGTCGCATTACAGCGTCAACGCCAGCGTGCCCAAGACCCTGATCACGCACCTGGTGCGCTGGGTGGCGGAATCCTGCCGGCTTGGCGAGGACGGGGCGCAGGTGCTGCTGGACGTCCTGGGTACGGACGTCAGCCCCGAACTCGTGCCCGGCGGCGCCGACGACAAGCCGGATCAGAAAAGCGAAGCGTCCATCGGACCCTACGAACTGCAGGATTTCCACCTGTACTACACGCTGCGCTATGGCTTTGCGCCTACGAAGGTCGCCTTCCTGGCCTGGACGGCCTGGCGCGACCGCGAGGCGGGCGCCTGGCCCGAGGCCGGTCATGTCGTGCGCAATGAATACGACCTGGCCGCCATCAAGCGCAACCTGAAGATCTTCCTGGACCGATTCTTCCGCCTCAGCCAGTTCAAGCGCACATGCGTGCCGAACTCGCCCAAGGTGGGTTCCGGTGGTTCGCTGTCGCCGCGCGGCGACTGGCGGGCGCCCAGCGATTCCGAATCCGTCGTCTGGATGCGCGAGGCCGACCAGATACCGGACGACGCGCCCAGGGGCTGACACGGGGAACCGGCCTTCCGGCGCCGGCGGTTACCGGGGAAACGAGCAGTCCGACGCCGCACGCGGCGCGCGGGCCGGCCCCGGTCCGGTGGTATTCTCTTATCCATTGCGCCCGGCCGCCGCAGCAGGCGGCGCAGGGCGACGCAACAGATCAAAAACCAGGACGACCAACGTGAAACAAGTCACCGCCATCATCAAACCCTTCAAGCTCGACGAAGTCCGCGAGGCGCTGGCGGAAGTCGGCGTCAGCGGCCTGACGGTCACCGAAGTCAAGGGTTTCGGCCGCCAGAAGGGCCACACCGAACTCTATCGCGGCGCCGAATACGTGGTGGACTTCCTGCCCAAGATCCGCGTCGAAGTCGTCCTGCCCGACGACCAGGTCGAAGCCGCCATCGAAGCCGTGGTCAAGGCCGCCCGCACCGGCAAGATCGGCGACGGCAAGATCTTCGTGACGCCGGTCGAGCAAGCCATCCGCATCCGCACCGGCGAGAGCGACGAAGAGGCGCTCTGATCCATCCCGCGCGGGCCGCGTCTTCCGCGGCCCGCGTTCCTACCTGATCAACTGGTTCATCTCCAGGATCGGCATCATCACCGCCAGCACGATCAGCAGGACGAATCCCCCCATCAGCAAGATCAGCGCCGGCTCCAGCAGGGCCGTCATCGCCATCGCGCGCCGTTCCAGGTCGCGCGACAGGTTCTGCGCGCCGCGGTCCAGCAGTTCGGGCAAGCGGCCCGTCTTTTCGCCGCTGGCGATCAGATGCACCAGCAGCGACGGAAACACCTTCTGCGCGCCCAGCGAGGCCGATAGCGCCGCGCCTTCGCGCACGCGCGCCGAGGCTTCGTCCACGGCCTGGCGCAGCACGTCGTTGCTGAGCGTCCGGCGCGCCGCTTCCAGCGACGTCAACAGCGCGACCCCGCTGCCGGACAGAATGGCCAGCGTCGACGCGAAGCGCGCGGCGTTCACGCCCAGCACGAATCGACCCGCCAGCGGCAGCCGCAGCACGCGTGCATGCCAAGCCCGCCGCGCGGCCGGCGCGCGCAGCGTGTAGCGCCACAGCGCGATGACAGCCACCACGGCGGCGCCGGTCACAGCGCCCCATTCGCGCACGTAGTCCGACAGCCCCAGCATGATGCGAGTGAGCATCGGCAGTTCCTGTTTTGCCTGGCTGAAGGCGGACACCACCTGCGGCACCACGTAGCCCAGCAGGAAGATGACGATGATCACCGACACGCTGGCCACCACCGCCGGATAGATGAACGCCGTCATGACCTTGCTGCGCAGGGTGTTGCGTTCCTCGATGTAGTCCGCCAGCTTTTCCATCACCTGCGCCAGGTCGCCGGATTCCTCGCCCGCGCCGATCAGCGCGCGGTAGATCTCTGGAAAGTCGCGCGGCCTTGCGGCCAGCGCGGTGGACAGGCGATGGCCGGCGCGCACGTCGTCGCGCACGCCGCCCAGCGTGGCGGCGATGTGCTTTTTTTCGGCCTGTTCCAGCGTGGCGCTTAGCGCCGCGTCCAGCGGCAGGCGCGCGGCCAGCAGGCTGGCGAGCTGGCGCGTCAACCACGCAAGATCGGCGTCCGACAGACGCGCGCGCAGGGCTGCGCCCATGCCTTCGGCGCGCGCGGCCAGCGCCGTCGACAGCGGCAACAGGCCGCGTCCGCGCAATTGATTGCGAGCGCCGCGCTCGGTGTCGGCGTCGATCGTGCCGCGCACGATTTTCCCGAGCGCGTCGGTGGCTTCATATCGAAAGGAAGGCATGGCTGTAATAAAGCTGAGCGACTGGCGAAAATCGCCAAGAGCCCCGAATTTAAAGGGTTTCCAGCCCGTTACCTTGCCTTCGGATTATGACCGTAGTGTTGCAGTCACACCCCGTATACTCCGACGCGCTTTCACGTTTTTTCATACGACTTCACGTCTCGGGCACCTATCTCGTCATGCGTCACATCGCGCAATTCAGCCTTGCATTCCTGCTTGCCGCAAGCCAAATCGGACCGGCCGCCAGCACGGCCCACGCACAACAGGCGGACAACCGCGTCAGCCTGAACTTCGTCGATACGGACATCCCCGCCGTGCTGCGCGCGCTGTCCCTGTTCACGCAGCGCAACTTCCTGGTGGACCCCCGGGTCAAGGGCAAGCTCACGCTGGTGTCCGATCGGCCGGTCGATAGCGCTCAGGCGTTGTCGATGCTGACGGGCGCACTGCGGTTGCAGGGCTTCGCCATCGTCGACGTGGACGGCGTGACGCGCGTGGTGCCCGAAGCCGACGCCAAGCTGCAAGGCAGCGCGGTGGTGGGCGGCGCAAGGCCCGCCAGCGGCGCGCCGGCGGCAGCGGGCAGGGCGCCCGTGCCCGTGTCGGCCTTTGCAAAGAACGGCGGCGGCAACAGCGGCGAAATGCTGACGCGCGTGTTCCCGCTGAAGTACGAGAACGCCGCGAACCTGGTGCCGGTGCTGCGCCCCATGGTGCCGCCGAACAACCCGATCAACGCGTACCCCGGCAACAACACGCTGGTCGTCACGGACTACGCGGACAACCTGGAGCGGATCGCGGCTGTCATCGCGCGCATCGACGTGCCCAGCTCCATGGACACGGACGTGGTGCCGGTCCAGTCGGCAATCGCGACCGACATCGCCATCCTGGCGTCGCAGTTGCTGGACTCGCAGAGCAGCGACCCGACGCAGCGCATCGCCGTGGTGGCGGACCCGCGCAGCAACAGCGTGCTGGTGCGATCGGGCAGCCCGGCGCGCACGCGTCTTGCGCGCGACCTGATCCAGAAGCTGGATGCGCAACAGAACCGCGCGGGCAATCTGCACGTGGTCTACATGCGCAACGCGCAGGCCACGCGCATCGCCGAAGTGCTGGGCGGGCTGCTTACCGGGCAGGCCAACTCCGCGCCGGGCGCGGCGCCCGGCGCAAGCAGCAGCACCGGGACGGCGCAGGGCGGCGCGCGCGCGCAGAACACGTCCAGCGGCATGTCCGGCCAGGTCGGGACGGGTATGTCCAGCCAGTCGGGTTCGTCCAAGGGCGGGCTTTCCGGAGAACAGGAGCGCATCGCGCGCGAAGACAATTCGTCGCAGGCCGTGTCGTATTCCGCGGGCGGCGCCACGATCCAGGCCGACCCGGCGACCAACTCGCTGATCATCTCGGCGCCCGAGCCGCTGTACCGCAGCCTGCGCGAAGTGATAGACCAGCTTGACCAGCGCCGCGCGCAGGTGCTGGTGGAAAGCCTGATCGTCGAAGTCAGCGAGGAAAAGGCCGCGGAATTCGGCATCCAGTGGATGACGGGCGCGGGCAACATCAATGGCAACGGCACCAGCTTCATCGGCGGCACGAACCTGGGCGGCAGCGGCATCACCGGCAACGGCCCGACGTCGATCGACGCGCTGGGCAGCGGCTTGAGCCTGGGCGTGGTCAAGGGCACGGTGGACGTGCTGGGCAACGAGGTCATCAACCTGGGCGTGCTGGCGCGCGCCATGCAGAACACCGGCGAGGCCAACATCCTGTCCACGCCGAACCTGCTGACGCTGGACAACCAGTCGGCCAGCATCCTGGTGGGCAAGACGGTCCCGTTCGTGACGGGGCAATACGTGACGTCGGGCAGCAACGGCAGCTCGAACCCGTTCCAGACCATCGAACGCGAGGACGTGGGCCTGAAGCTGAACATCCGTCCGCAGATTTCCGAGGGCGGCGCCGTCAAGCTGGACATCTACCAGGAAGTCAGCAGCATCGACGAAAGCCGTTCGAACGCCACCACCGGGATCGTCACCAACAAGCGCGCCATCGACACCAGCGTGCTGATCGACGACGGCCAGATCATCGTGCTGGGCGGCCTGCTGGAAGACAACGTGACGCTCACGTCCAACAGCGTGCCCGGACTGGGATCGCTGCCGGTGATCGGATCGCTGTTCCGCTACGACACGCGCAAGCGCACCAAGACCAACCTCATGGTCTTCCTGCGTCCTTACGTGGTGCGCGACGCCAATCGCAGCGCCAGCGTCACCATGGACCGCTACGACTACATGCGCCGCGCGCAGGGCGCCGTCCAGCCGCGCGACCACTGGGCGCTGCCTGACATGCAGGCGCCGATGCTGCCACTGCCGGGTTCGGCGCCGTCGGTGTCGAACAACGCCTACGACATGCGGCCGGAACAGCAGGCGGCGACGCTGCGCCGTCCGCCGCCCACCACCGTCGAAACCTTCGCGGTGCGCCAGTATCCCGGCACGCCGCCGGCCCCCGCGCAGCAGCCTATCCACGCGCCGCGGCCGGTCATGATGACGGTGGCGGTGGACCCCGAGACCCTGCTGTGAGCGCGCATCCCTTGCCCTATGCCTGGGCCCGCGCGCAGCGCGCGGTGCTTTCGCTGCGCGGCGGGCAGGCCCAGTTGACGGTCAGCCCGCGCACGCCCGATTGGGCGGTGCGCGAAATCCGGCGCTGCCATGGCGACATCGCGCTGACGCACATCGACGACGAGGCGCTGGAAACCCTGCTGACGGCGGCCTACAGCCATTCCGAAGACGCGGCGTCCGTCATGGGCGTGGCCGAGAACGAGATCGACCTGGACCGCCTGATGCAGGACATGCCGGAAGTGGCGGACCTGCTGGAGGCGCAGGACGATGCGCCCGTGATCCGGATGATCAACGCGCTGTTCGCGCAGGCCGCGCGCGACGGCGCCAGCGATATCCACATCGAACCGTTCGAAACGCATTCCGTGGTGCGCTACCGCGTGGACGGCACGCTGCGCGACGTGGTGTCGCCGCGCAAGGCGCTGCATGCGGCGCTGATCTCGCGCATCAAGATCATGGCGCACCTGGACATCGCCGAAAAGCGCCTGCCGCAGGACGGCCGGATCGCCTTGCGCGTGGGCGGGCGTCCCATCGACGTGCGTGTGTCCACGTTGCCGACGGGACACGGCGAGCGCGCGGTGCTGCGCCTGCTGGACAAAGAGGCAGGCCGCCTGCGGCTGGAGAAGCTGGGCATGAGCCCCGGCGTGCTGGAACAACTGGATCGCCTGATCCGCCAGCCGCACGGCATCGTGCTGGTGACCGGACCCACCGGCAGCGGCAAGACCACGACGCTTTACGCGGCGCTGAGCCGCCTGGACGCCTCCACCAGCAACATCCTGACGGTGGAAGATCCGATCGAATACGACCTCTCGGGCATCAGCCAGACGCAGGTCAACGCCAAGATCGACATGAGCTTCGCGCTGGCCCTGCGCGCGATCCTGCGCCAGGATCCCGACGTCATCATGATCGGTGAAATCCGCGACCTGGAAACCGCCCAGATCGCCGTGCAGGCGTCATTGACGGGCCACCTGGTGCTGGCCACGCTGCACACCAACGATTCCGTGTCGGCGGTGACGCGCCTGACGGACATGGGCGTCGAGCCCTTCCTGCTGGCTTCGTCGCTGCTGGGCGTGCTGGCGCAGCGCCTGGTGCGCAAGCTGTGTCCGGCATGCAAGACGCCGTCCATGCTGGACGGCGTGCGGGTGTTCCATCCGGTGGGCTGCGAGGCCTGCAACCACACCGGCTATAGCGGCCGCTCCGGCATCCACGAACTCTTTACCGTCGACGACGAGGCGCGCAGGCTCATCCATGAAGGACGCGACGAGCGCGAACTGCGCCGCGCCGCGGCCGCCTCCGGGATGCGCAGCATGCGCGAAGACGGACAGCGCTGGGTGGAAAGCGGGCAGACGTCGCCCGAGGAAATCCTGCGCGTGACGCGGGACGCGTAGCGCGCCTGGAATGTGATCAGGTGGCCGACACTCGAGCGAGACGGGCGCAGGCTGCGCGGGCATGCCTCGTGCGCCAGACACCAGTGAGACGCAAGCGGATTCCCCCGCTATTGCGCCGCCTTCCCCGTCCCGAACGTCACGATGTCGCCCGAGCGGCGGCCCAGCGAGGACATCAGCCCGTCCAACGACGCCCGGTCGGCTTCGTTGGCGGACTTGGCGAACGTGGCTTCGCCCTGGAAGTTCACGCCACGCGCAGTTACGCTGCCCTGGCCCTTGACGTCGAGCAGGCCGCTTTCCGTGCTTAGCGCCAGCGTCGCGCCGCTTTTGCCGCCGCCTTGCACCCGCAGCAGGTAGGTGCCTATCGGCGTCACCGGCGTGAGCGCCGCGCCGGCGTTGCGCCAGCGCAGGTCAACCGTCGATCCCGGCGGCAGCGGCGCGCCCAGGCGCAGCGGCTGCCAGTTGATTTCCAGCATCCCCTGCGGCGACAGGGTGTTCCACGGCGCGCCCAGGGCAGGCAGCACCGTTGCGGGCACACGCAGGGACTGGGCCGGCACCGACAGCCCGGTCCAACCCGGCCGCGCGCGCAGCGTGCCCTGCAGCCACGGGTGCAAGATGTCCAGCGCCATCTCGTCCCAGCGCCATTGCCATTGGACGGCTTGCGGCAGCACACGCCGCGCGCCCTGCGGACCCAGTGCAATCCAGGCGCTGCCGTGCCAGAGCGTGCCGCTGGCGTCGGCCAGCGTCAGCAGGGCATCGTCAGGTTGCAGGACCAGCAGCCAACGCGCGGGCAGCACGGCGACGCCCGCCGCCGCGGCGCAGACGGCGCCGGCCAGCCACAACGCGGCCCCGCGCCGTGTAGGTAAACGCAAAGGCATCAACGGGCCTCCGCGGCTTGCGGCGACCGCAGCACGACCTTGCCGTTCACCAGGCCCGGCAGCGGGCGCCCATTGGCGTTGGCCGCGCGCGTCAGGTCCACGTGCGAGACAGCCAGGCCCCAATCGCGGCCCGCGCCATCCAGCCAGCGCATCAGGGCCGACGAGGGCGTCTGTTCCAACGACAGTTCGACGCCGCCGCCGTCGGCGTCGTTCAACATCCATTGCCCGGCGGGCAGGCCGCCGCGTTCCAGGCTGGCAGCCAGCTCGGTCCGGGCGGGCATGGCGCCGGCGGGCGCGGCGGCGCGCTGGCGCAGCGCGGCTGCCTGAGTCGTCAGGTCGGCCACGGTGGCAGCCTGGGCGCGCAGCGACGGCAGCTCGCCTTGCAGCTTGCGCACCGTGTTCAGCGCGGGTTCGATGAGGGTGACGAAGACGAGCGTTGCGCCCAATAGCAGGCCCGCGCCGGCGACCAGGCGGCGTTCACGCGGGGCCAGCGCCTGGTAACGCTGGCGAGCCTGCGTCAGTGCGGGAGTGATGGGCTTGCTTGCGGCCTGCCACGCAGCCTGTAGTTGATGTAGCGGTTTCATGGTTGATTGCGCACGATGCGCCAGGTGTTGTCGGAGTCGCCGCGCTCCAGCTTCAGCCCCAGGGCGGCGGCCTGCTGGATCAGCGCCGGCGTTTCGGCGACGCGTTGCGATTGCGGACCGGCGTCGGCAAGCTGCAGCGTGAGCGCCTGGTCGGCGTAGGTCAGGTGCGCGACCTTGTCGGCGGCAAAAGGCATGGCCTGCGCTGCGGCGCGGGCCAGCGGCAGGAAGTCGCCGGCGCTGGCGGCGCCCCGGTTGGCCTGCAACGCGTCCAGCCCCTGCTGGGCCTGGCGGGCCGGATCCAGCACGACGGGCAGGTTGGGAAAGGCCGCCAGCACCTGGTCGCGCATGCCGTTGCGCAAGGCATCGGCTTCGCCGCGCAGCTGCGATGCGTAAAGGTTCAGGCCCGCGATCCAGACCACGGCGGCCAGCGCGCCCCAGCGCCACACCGGCCGCCAGCGCGAGACGCGCGCGGGCGCAAGGTGAGGCATCGCCAGCGACCACGGGGGCGAGGGCGCCGTCCACCGCGGATCCGCGGGGTCGCGCAAGGGAATGTCCGATTCCGGCGCCAGGGCTTGGGGCGCGATCAGCGCGCGCACCCGCAGGCCTTGCTGGCTGAGCAGGCCCCAGGCGCGCCGCACGGGCTCGCGGGGCGACCACGCCAGCGCCACGGAGCCGTCGGCAGCGCGCGTGCCGTGGCCGACGGCCAGGGCGTCCAGGTCGCTCAGCACCAGCGGTTCCAGCGCGCCGCGCACGGCGGCCCCGAAGTGCGCGCGGGCGACGGCGGGGATCTGCACGGTAGCCGTGATGACGTCGACCGGATGCAGCACGGCCTCGCAGACGGCTTGTGGCCACGCGTGGCCCAGGGCGCGCAGCGCCAGTTCGCCCTGGCGCGCGCAGCGGCCGCGCCGGTCGAACCACGCGTACGCCACGGGCGAGTCATCGCCCAATTCTTCCAGCGCGGGCAGCGCAATGCGCAGGGTGTTCTTCAAGGAATCTCTCTCGTCCAGATCGTGTCGGGCGCGGCCGGCGGGGCGCTGCGCACCAGCGCCTGCATGGAGACGCGCGCCCGTTCGTAGACCACGGTGCCGCTGGCCATGAACCAGCCGCTGTTGGTGGAGACGGCGGGCGCGGGCGTTTTCACGCCCGTACCGGCCAGCCGGTTGGCGAAATCGCCGGTGTTGTTGAACCAGTTGCCGCGGTCGCGTTCGCCGGCCATGGCGCGCGCCTGGGCCAGCGACAGCCCCGGCACCAGCGCCGCGATGACTTCGGCGGGCGCCGTGTTGACATTGACGCTGGTGGCCGCGGGCAGCAGCGTCATCGTGCGCCGCAGCGCATTGCGCATGGGCGGCTCCAGGCCCAGCAGCGCCGCGACTTCGTCCACGCCGCGCGGCAGCGGCGCTCGCGCCTCTGGGGCAGACTGGGCCGGGTTGTTCGCGCCGGACGCGGCATCGGCGGCCAGGGCGGGCGGCTGTGCGGACGCCACGATATCGACCATGCGCGCGGCCAGCGTGTCGGGCAACTGAAGCGTGTTCAGCAGGCGACGCAGGACCTCTTCCTGCTCCGGCTGTGGCACGCCATTGCGCGCCAGGTTGTACAGGTTGTATTTCCCTTGTTCGTCCTGCACACCGCCGGAGAACACCGCGACGCGATCGTCATCCGGGCGTTCGATGCGGGTGTCCAGCACGGGGGTGGCCCAGACCTGGTCGCCGCGCGTGATGGGTTCGCGCCGGCCGTGGTCGCGCACCACCAGGCGCGCCCAGTCGATGCCGCCGGCCAGCATGGCGCGCGCCTGCACCCGGGCCAGTTCGTTCTCCACGCGCCGCGTGCTGGCCGTCTGGCGCTGGAACAGGCTGGTGGTCAACGCCGCCACGATCGCGACGACGATGAGCGCGCTGACGACGGCGGCGCCACGCTCGCGGGGAAAGGCGCGAGAGACGGGCGTTCGAGGAACAGGCGTTCGAGGAACAGGCGCGGGACGGGCCAGCGTACAAAGTCCGGACCTCATGGCAGCTCCAGGATGCGCGTGTAGCGTCGCAGGTCGCCGGGCGCGCCGCGTTCGAAGGTGATCTCCAGGCCCGTGGGCGCGGCCGCGAACGAGGAGTTGGCGTCCACCCAGCCCACGCCCGGCACCCATGCGCGCAGCGCCAGCGTCCGCACGCCGGCCAGCAGCATCACGCCGTCGGTGGCGGCGGGCAGGGGGCTGCGCGGCGCGGACGGACCGCCGGCGCGCCACAGCCCGTCGGCCCGCACCTGCCACTGGACGCGCTGCCACAAGCCATTGCCGTCCGGATCCGGACGCAGGATTTCCAGCGTCTGGCCGCCCGCCGCGCGGCGCAGCAGGCGCAGCCCGCTGGTGAAGGCCACCGCGTCGAGCCCGGCCGAGTCGAAGGCCGGGCCGGTATACGAAAGTTCCACGTCGCGGGCCATCTGGCCCAGCGTTCGGACGATGGCGTCCGTATCCTCGGCCTGAGCGGAGATCAGGTCGCGCGCGCCCGACACGCTGGCCAAACCGCGCCAGGCCATCAGGCTGACCAGCGCCATCAAGGCCAGGGCCACCAGCACTTCGATCAACGTGAAGCCGGCTTGCGATCGCGGGGAAGGACGCTTGGTCATCGCAGGCTGGACAGCAGTCCGTCAAGCTGCAGCAGGATCGCGCCCTGGCGCGCGGACGCGGGATCGTGGACCTTCACGGCCACCTGGCGGAAGCTGCGGTTCATGGAATTGGTGAACACCAGTTCGCACTGCAAGGCCAGGCCGCCTTGCGGACAGGGCACGGTCTGGGAACCGGCGCGCGGCAGGGTCTGCTCCAGCCGCAGTTGCGTCAATGCGTTCTGCGCGGCCAGCAGCGCCAGCGTCTTGTCCTGCAAGGCGCGATTGTTCGCCGCCATGACGCCGGTGGCGCGCAGGGCAGCGCCCATCGCGACGGCGATGATGGCCAGCGCAACCAGCACTTCGATCAGCGTGAAGCCGCGCTCACGCCTGGGCGGGCGCGGCTTCCTGGCGAACGGTCTGGCGATCGGCCTGGCCATGCGGCGGGGATCAGCGGATCTCATAGCGTCCCGCCGCGTCGCGCTGCACGGTGACGCGCGCGTCGCCCGCGCTGAGCGTCAGCGTCATGGGCGAGGCGACCCATTCAGTGTTGAAGACCAGCGGACGGTCGGGGTCCAGCCGCAGTTGCACGGGGCTGGCGGACCAGGTCTGTGGGTGAAGCACTTCATCGTTCTGAAGCCGATCGGCGGGCACGGGAACGTCATCTTGTGCGGTAGGGCCGGGCGGCCGGCCCGGACGTTCGAACGACCAGCCATTGCCGTCGGCCAGCCAGCGGATGGACCGGCCGTCGCTGCGTGCCTCGCTCTGGGCCACGGTGAACGCGTCCGTCAGGCGCTCGGCATCGGCCCGCAGGCGGTTGTCGCCGCGGCCGACGGACAGGCTGACCATGCTGGCGGCGATGGCGACGATCACCAGCACCACCAGTACCTCGACCAGCGTGAAGCCGCGCTCAGAGTTCCCAGGAGCCGATGTCGGCATCGCCGTTTTCTCCGCCGGGCTTGCTGTCTGCGCCGAACGAGAAGACATCGACGTCGCCTTTGACGCCGGGGCTCAGGTATTGATAGGGATGGCCCCACGGATCGTTGGGCAGCTTGTCCAGGTAGCCGCGCCAGTTGGCCACGCCGTCCGGCTTTTGCGCCAGCGCGCGCAGGCCCTGCGCGGTGGTGGGATAACGCCCATTGTCCAGGCGGTACAGCTTGAGCGCCTGCATGATGCCGCCGATGTCCTGGCGCGCGGCAGCCTGGCGGGCCTGATCCGGACGGTCCAGTACGCGCGGCACCACCAGCGCGGCCAGAATCCCCATGATCACAATCACCACCATGATCTCGATCAGGGTGAAGCCCTGCTGGCGGGCAAGCCCACGCGGTAACTGACGCACTTTACAACTCCGGTATTTCTGTAGAAGCCCGGGATTGTGGACATGAAATATGACAGTAATGCGCACGCCACCAGCCTAGTCCCACGAGCAGCGCGTCACTCGCGACTCGCGGTACGACCAGCACCTTACTTTTCCCGCGTGATCCCGCCCGGAGCGTCCTGCGCCGCCGGCGCCGTGATTCGGCTTGTGCGGCCCGATTGTTCAACGGTGATGGCGTCGGCGCCAATGTCCCGCAGCACGATGCCGGGGGTCACTTCCGCGCCTGCGCGCCAGGCCTGCGGCGGCCCGCCGTCCACGCTCAGCACCGCGGCGCCGTCGGGTCCGGCCGCGATCACGCCCAGCACGGTGATCTGCGTGCGCATGGCTTCATCCTTGCCGAACCACAGCGCCACCGGCGTGTTGTCGGCCGCGCGCGGGGCGGCCGCGGAGACCGCGGGGGGCAGGGGGCCGGGCCGCGGCGCAAGCAGGATGGATGCCCAGACGCCCACGCCTGCGGCAAGGGCCAGCACGGCAAGGACGCGCAGCGCGGCGGGCGCGGAAAACTGGGGCAGGCGCAGGGACAGGGGCATGGAAATCAGCGGCGGACGAAATGACGCGGCCGACTATAGCGGCGTTTCATGACAGCAATGCAATAGCCGAAAGCGTCAGTCATCCGGCCGCCACGCGTCTCGCGCAAAAGAACCGCATTGAGGCTATCCCCGCCTTGCGTCTTGCGCAAAAGAATCCTGATCCCACGATCAACGTTTCTCTTCTTTGCTTCACGGACCTTTCACCTTTGACCGCCACCATGGCGGCCAGCGTAAGAACCCGTTCATGAAAGAGAAGAGAAGCAATGCAAACACTGGATTGGAGAAGATGGTGCGCCATGTTGCTGGCTACCAGCGCATTGGCCGGCTGTGGCGGCGGCGATGACGATGACGAGGAGGCCGTCGTTCCGCCGACGCAGCCGCCCGTGACCGCGCCGGGCGAGGCGCGCGCCGACAAGGTGCTGTTCGTCGGCGTGGATGGACTGACCTACGATGCGCTGCGCCGCGGCCTGGCCGACAAGTCGCTGCCCAACATCGGCCAGTTGACCGCCACGCGTGCCTGGACGGGCGGAGTGACCGGCACGGTGACGCAGCAGCCCACGCTGACGGCGCCGGGCTGGGCCACCCTGCTGACTGGCCAGTGGGCCGACGTGCATGGCGTGCGCTCGAACGCGCAAGACCAGGCCATGAAGGCGCCCAGCGTGTTCCAGCGGTTGAAGGCCGTACAGCCGCAGGCCCGCACGGCCGGCGCGTTCAATTCTTCGCTGCTTGCCGGCCTGGTGGGCTCGGACCGCGACGCGGGCTACCTGCAATCGCTGACGGACTGCGCCGGCGTGGACGATTGCGTCGCCTCGCAAGCCCGCGACCGCATCGCCGAAGGCTACGACATGGTCGTCGCGCAATTCGGCGCGCCGGAGCGCGCCGCGGCCGGCAACGGCTTCGGCACGGCGTACGAGGCGGTCATTCGTCAGACGGACGCCGCCATCGGCGTGCTGGCAAAGCAACTGGCGGACCGCAAGGCGGAGCATCCCAACGAGAACTGGCTGATGGTGGTGGCTTCCAGCCACGGCCTGGACAAGACCGGCGGCAGCGACGGCCTGCCATTCTCGTCCAACAAGACCATTCTCCTGGCCGCCAATCAGCCGGCCCTGTTGGGCGGCACCGCCGACGACGCGTCGTTCGACGGCCTGTGGGATGCCAACTGGTACGCGCTGCCCAGCGCCGCCGACGTATCGCCCACCGTGCTGTCATTCCTGGGCGCGCTGCCCGAGGCCGGCGCGTACGACATGGCGGGCACGTCGTTGAGAGAGCCCCTGGCGCTACGCCGCGTCACCACGCGCACGTCCATGGACAACAAGAGCGTGACCGTCAGCTGGGTGCGCGTGGGCGAGCCCGCCGGCGACATCGTGGTCAGCCGCGACGGCGTCGAAGTCGCGCGCCTGCCCGGCACCGCCACCGAGTACGTGGACACGGGCTTCACCTTTGATTCCGAAGGCCTGCATGAGTTGGACTACAGCGTGTCGGCGGGCCGTGCGGTCAGCGCCGCGCAAGCCAAGGTGGTGTACGCCAAACCCGTGCTGCTGTTGCCTTCGCTGCGCACCGGCCTGACGATGTTCTTCCCGTTCGAAGGCGACGTGGCCGACGCGGCCGCGGGTGGCGGCGCGATCACGCCGTACGACGGCACGCAGGCCCCGGCCTATGCCGACCCCGGCGTCTACGGCAAGAGCTTCAGGAACGAGCGCAATGCGAATCCGCTGGGCGCGTTCAAGCTGGACTACCCCGCGGGCCTGATGGACAGCGTGCAGGCGTTCACCATCGGCTTCTGGTACCAGTCGGACGGCACCGCCAATGACCGGTCGATCATCGGCAACAAGGACTACAACTCCGGCGCCAACCCGGGCATCACCATTGCCCAATGGGCCGGCCCCGAGCTGCGCTTCAACCTGGCGGGCGGGTCGCGCGTCGACATCGAAGGCGTGAAGTTCACCGCCAACAAGCCGGTCTACATCGCGATGACTGTCGATAAGACGGCCAAGACCATGGTGGCCTACCGGTACGACAGCGAGCTGGGCTTTACGCGCCTCTCGAAAGCCACCGGCACGGTCAACCTGGCGCAGATCGCCGGCGTGTTCGGCCCGCACATCGGCCTGAATGAAGACGGCAAGGGCACCTACGGCATCTGCTGCGCCGGCACCAAGGGCCCGTACACCATGATTTTCGACGACCTGGCCTTCTGGTCGCGGGCCTTGACCGAGGACGAAGTGAAGTCCCTGGCCATGTCCGGCAAGTCCGTCTCCGAACTGTTTCCCTGATGTCCCAAGGATAGACACTCCATGAGCAAGTCCATGATTTTTCGCGGTTTCCTGCGCGCTGGCGCGGTGCTGATGCTGACCGCCACGCTGGCCGCGTGCAGTGGCGACGATGGCGGCGATGACGCCGGCACGCCCGGCAACCCGGGCACGCCCGGCCAGCCCGAGACGCCGACGACTCCGCCGGCCAAGCCCGAACTGCGTTGCGCACCCTGACTCGCGCTCTCTGTAGACAAATAGGAAAAATCCGTGAAGTCCGATAAAGACACGATCCACGCCGGCAAGCGCCGCTTCCTGCGCAACGCGGCCGCCTCCACCGCCGGCCTGACCGCGCTGTCGATGTTCCCGCCCGCCATCCGGCGCGCGCTGGCCATCCCGGCCAACAACCGCACCGGCACCATCAACGACGTCGAGCACGTGGTCATCCTGATGCAGGAAAACCGTTCGTTCGACATGTACTTCGGCACGTTTCGCGGAGTGCGGGGCTTCGGCGACCGCATCACCATTCCGCTGCCGCAGAACCGTTCGGTCTGGGAACAGACCAACGCCACGCGCGTCGTGATGCCGTATCACCTGGACAGCACGCAGGGCAACGCGCAGCGCGTGGCCGGCACGCCGCACGACTACGTGGACGCGCAGATGGCCTGGGACGGCGGCCGCATGTACCAGTGGCCGCGCTACAAGCAGAACCAGTCCATGGGCTACTACCGCGAGAAGGAAGTGAAGTTCCAGTTCGCGCTGGCCGACGCTTTCACGCTGTGCGACGCCTACCACTGTTCCACCCACGGCGGCACCAATACGAACCGCCTGTTCCACTGGACCGGCACGAACGATCCGCTGGCGCAGGGCAATGGCCCGTCGACCCGCAACCAGTGGGACAGCCTGGGCGCTTCGTCCACCGGCTGGACCTGGAAGACGTATCCCGAGCGCCTGCAGGAAAACGGCGTGACCTGGAAGGTCTACCAGAACCTGCCGGAGAACTTCGGCGACAACCCGCTGGCCGGCTTCCAGCAGTACCGCCGCGCCAACGAATTGGCGGGCAACGGCACCAACGGGGCGCCGTACCCGGCGTGGACGCCCAGCATGGACGCGTCCAATCCGCTGTACAAGGGCACGGCCAACACGATGCCCGACGGCGGCTTCCTGCAGGCCCTGCGCGACGACGCCATCAACGGCACGCTGCCGCAGGTGTCGTGGATCGTGGCGCCCGCCACTTACTCCGAGCATCCTGGCCCGTCCAGCCCCGTGCAGGGCGCCTGGTACATCCAGGAAACGCTGGACGCGCTGACCGCCAACCCGGACGTCTGGAGCAAGACCGTACTCTTGATCAACTTCGACGAGAACGACGGCTATTTCGACCACGTGCCGCCGCCCGCCGCGCCGTCGCTGAACACGGATGGCTCCATGGCTGGCGCCTCCACCGTCAACACCGACCTCGAGCGTCACACCCACGCCTCCGCCCAGGACGCGGCCGACAACCGCGTCTACGGCCCGGGCCCGCGTGTGCCGATGTACGTGGTGTCGCCGTGGAGCCGTGGCGGCTGGGTCAATTCCCAGGCCTTCGACCACACGTCCGTGCTGCGTTTCCTGGAAGCCCGCTTCGGCGTGAAGGAAGAGAACATCAGCCCGTGGCGCCGCGCGGTGCTGGGCGACCTGACCTCGGCCTTCAACTTCGTCACGCCCAACGACGAGACGCTGCCGGACCTGAACATCCAGACCCGCACGGAATCGGATCTGGAGCGCGCCGCGCAGGAAGCGCTGACCGCCGTGCCGCTGCCGGATCCGTCCACGCAGGCCAAGGGCGTGCAGGAAAAGGGCGTGCGCAATTCGCGCCCCTTGCCCTATGAACTGCACACCAGCGGCCGCAGCCAGCCGGGCACGGGCAACATGTGGCTGGTGTTTTCCAACACCGGCAAGCAGGCTGCCGTGTTCCATGTCTATGACCGCCTGCATCTGGATCGCCTGCCGCGCCGGTACACGGTCGAAGCGAACAAGCAGCTTGAAGGCAGCTGGGACACGGCGGCCGATGGCGGCAAGTACGACCTGTGGGTGCTGGGCCCCAACGGCTGGCACCGCCATTTCTCGGGCGACCTGGCGCTGGACCGAACGGCGGAGCAGGATGCCGAGATCCGCGTCTGCTACGACATCGCCAACGGCGACGTCTACGTCAGCTTCATCAATGGCGGCAAGGCGCCTTGCACCTTTGAAGTCACGCCCAACGCCTATTACGCCAGCCACGAGCGCTGGTCGTTCACGGTGCCGGCGGGCGGACAGGTCGAGCAGCATTGGGCCCTGGCGGACAGCAAAGCCTGGTACGACTTCACGGTGCGTCTGGCCGAGGATCCGTCGTGGCTGCGCCGCTTCGCCGGCCGCGTGGAAACCGGCAAGCCGTCGGTGACCGACCCGGCGATGGCCTTGTAACGCTCAGGCGGCGGTCTGCGGTTCGCGTGCGCGGAAAGCCTGCGCGCACGCCTCGCAGATCGCCGCCGTAATGCTCTGGCGGGCGTGCTCGCGGCGCTCGAGCATGCCGATGGAGCGGGCCAGCGGGCCCAGGTCGTCGGGCAGGTACAGAATCCGCAGTTCCGGGCTGTGCTGCCAGTTCGAGCCGTTGATCAGCGGCAGCAGCGTCACGCCGACCTCCTGGCGCACCAGTTCCACCAGGGTCTCGATCGCGTTGAGCTCCAGGAATTCATTGATCGGCACCGCCATCCGCCGCAGCAGCCGGTCGATCTGCAGGCCGGTGCGCTGCGTGCGGTCAAAGCGAAGGAAAGGATTGTTCGCCAGCACCTCGCGGGCGTTTTCGCCGGTCGCCGAACGCGGCGCGATCACCACCATCTGCTCTTCATATAGCGCGGTCCAGCGCGTGCTGGCCATCTTGCGCCCGGCCTCCACCAGGAAAGCGGCGTCCAGCTCGCCGTCTTCCACCTTGCCGGCCAGTTCGCTGGCCTTGCCGGACAGGATGCGCACGTCCAGCTTGGGATGAGCCTTCTTCAGGCCGGAAATCACCTTGGACAGCGTGCCCATGCAGGACACGATGCTGCCCACGGACACAGAGCCCGCCAATTCACCGGGAGCCGTACTGGGGCGCCTCAGTCTGTCGTATAAATCCAGCAAGTGCTTGATTTCCGGAAGCAATTCCCGCCCGGCGGCGTTCAGGATGGCCAGGCGTCCGCTTCGGTCGAAGAGTTCGCGCCCCAGCTCCGCTTCCAATGACCGCATCTGGAAGCTGACGGCCGCCTGTGTCAGCGCCACCTGCTCGGCGGCGTCCGAGAAAGAACCATGGTGCGCGACGGCCAGGAAGGTGCGCAGGAACCGGATCGTACTCATAAAAAATTCTTTTATGACGGAACAAAAAATCAAATTGATTTAATTAAAGCACGAGAGTAACTTCGCCCGCTTAACCGTTATGAGACCCGCCACATGAAAACCTTCGACTGGGCCAACCCGTATCCTTCCGTCCGCATCCCGCTGTTCGCCCGCAACGTGGTTTCCACGTCGCATCCGCTGGCGGCCCAAGCGGGGCTGCGCATGCTGCTCAAGGGCGGCAACGCCGTGGACGCCGCCATCGCCGCCGCAGCCACGATCGTCCTGGTCGAACCGGTTTCCTGCGGCCTGGGCGGCGACTGCTTCGCCATCGTCTGGGACGGCAAGGAGCTGCACGGCCTGAACTCGTCCGGCGTGGCTCCTGCCGCCTGGAACACTGAATACTTCAAGCGCAAGTACGGCACGGACGCCAACGGCCTGGCCATCCAGCCCAAGCGCGGCTGGGACGCCGTGACCGTGCCTGGCGTGGTGGCCGGCTGGGCCGCCCTGCATGAAAAGCTGGGCAAGCTGCCGTTCGAGCAACTGTTCGAGCCCGCCATCGAAATCGCCGAGCGCGGCTATGCCGTGCCGCCGGTAGTGGCGCACAAGTGGGCGGCCGCCGCCGACGAGCTCAAGTCGCAGCCGGGCTACGCCCAGGCTTTCATGCCCGAAGGCCGCGCGCCGAAGGTGGGCGAACACTTCCGCTTCCCCGATGCCGCCAACACGCTGCGCCGCATCGCCGCGTCCAAGGGCCGCGATTTCTACGAAGGCGAGCTGGCCGAGCGCATCGCCGCATTCAGCAAGGAATGCGGCGGCGCAATGACGCTGGAAGACCTGCGCGGCTACCGCCCGGAATGGGTCAAGCCGATCTCCAAGTCCTACCGCGGCTACGAGCTGCACGAGATCCCGCCGAACGGGCAGGGCATCGCCGCCCTGATCGCGCTGGGCATCGTCGAACGCTTCGATATGTCTGATATTCCGGTGGATTCGGTGCAGTCGCAGCACATCCAGATCGAAGCCATGAAACTGGCCTTCGCCGACCTGTACAAGTACGTGGCCGACCCGCGCGCCATGCAGGTCACGCCCGAACAGATGCTGTCGGACGCCTACCTGGACAGCCGCGCCAAGCTGATCCGCCTGGACCAGGCCACGCATTTCGAAGCCGGTCGTCCGCATGCCGGCGGCACCATCTACCTGACCGCCGCCGACGAAAACGGCATGATGATCTCGTTCATCCAGTCCAACTACATGGGCTTCGGATCGGGCGTCGTGGTGCCCGGCACGGGCATCAGCATGCAGAACCGCGGCGTGGGCTTCTCGATGGATCCCAAGTCGGCCAACGTGGTCGAAGGTGGCAAGCGCCCGTTCCACACCATCATCCCGGGCTTCCTGACCCGCGGCGGCAAGCCGGTCATGAGCTTCGGCGTGATGGGCGGCGACATGCAGCCCCAGGGCCACATGCAGACCGTGGTCCGCATGATCGACTACCACCAGAACCCGCAGGCTGCGTGCTGCGCGCCGCGCTGGAAGGTCAACCGCGACTTCACGCTCGATATCGAGACCAATATGAAGGCTTCTACGATTGCGGGACTGAAAGACCTCGGGCATGCTTTGAAGTCCGTTGACGATCCGTACATGGACTTTGGCGCCGGCCAATTCATCTGGCGCATGTCCGAGAACGACAACGAACTGGGCTATGTCGCCGCCAGCGACAGCCGCCGCGACGGCCAGGCGGTGGGTTTCTAGTCGGCGCGCATCCAACCAACGGCCATGCCGCAACAAGGGGAATAAAGACATATGAAACGCTTTGCCATGACCTTCGGCGCCAGCCTGCTGGCGCTGGCCGCCGGCGCCGCCAGCGCCCAGAACATCCGGATCGGCCTGCAGGAAGATCCCGACGTGCTGGATCCGCACCGCGCCCGCACCTACGTGGGCCGCATCGTGTTCACGTCGCTGTGCGACAAGCTGGTGGACATCGATCCCAAGCTGCATTTCGTGCCGCAGCTGGCCACCTCGTGGTCGTTCAGCGACGACAACAAGGTGCTGACCTTCAAGCTGCGCGAAGACGCGCTGTTCCACGACGGCAGCAAGTTCGACGCGGCGGCGGCCAAGGCCAACCTGGACCGCGCCATGAGCCTGCCGGACAGCCTGCGCAAGGGCGAACTGCGTTCGGTGGCCAAGGTCGACGCGCCTGACGCCAGCACGCTGGTGCTGACCCTGAAGGAACCCGACGCCACGCTGCTGGCGCAATTGTCGGATCGGGCAGGCATGATGCTGTCGCCCAAGACCTTCTCCGACGACGTCGCCGCCGTGGGCCGCAAGCCCGTGTGCTCGGGTCCGTACAAGTTCGTCGAACGCATCCAGAACGACCGCATCATCCTGGAAAAATTCGACCAGTACTACGGCGCCAAGGACTACGCGTTCAAGCGCGTGACCTTCCTGCCCATCCCCGACACCACCGTGCGCCTGTCCAACCTGCGCGCAGGCGACCTGGACATGCTCGAGCGCCTGAACCCCTCGGACGCGCCGGCGGTCAAGAGCGACGCCAGCCTGACGTTCGCGCCGGTGGCCGGCCTGGGCTTCCAGCAGTTCATGTTCAACGTCGACAACGGCAAGCGCGCGGAAGACAACCCGTTCAAGAACAAGCTGGTGCGCCAGGCGTTCCAGTTCGCGATCGACCGCAACGCGATCAACGAAGTCGCCGGCGGCGGCATTTTCGAGCCCGCTCAACAGCCGTTCCCGCCCGCAAGCCCGTTCCACAGCGACAAGTTCCCCGTCACCAAGCGCGACGTGGCCAAGGCCAAGAGCCTGCTCAAGCAGGCAGGCTTCGACCGCGTGAAGGCTGAACTGGTGTTCGGCAACAACACCACGACGTCGTCCATCGCGGAAATCGTCCAGGCCATGGCGGCCGAAGCGGGCTTCGATCTTTCCCTGCGTCCCACGGAATACGCCGCCCTGCAAAAGGAATCCGCCGGCGGCAACTTCCAGATCGTGATGCTGGGCTGGTCCGGCCGGGTCGATCCCGACGGCAACATCCACGCCTTCGTCACGTGCAAGGGCGCCCTGAACGACGGCCACTATTGCAATCCGGAAGTCGACAAGCTGCTGAACCAGGCCCGCACCGTGCCCGACGAAGCCAAGCGCAAGGCGATCTACGACCAAGCCCAGGCCATCATCCAGGATGAACTGCCCGGCGTGTACAACTACTACCAGCCCTGGCCCTTCGTCATGGGCAAGAAGGTCGTGGGCTTCACGCCCTATCCGGACGGTATGATCCGCCTGAAGGGCGTGACGTTCGCGCAGAAGTGATGCACGCGCGGCGTTTTTCCGCCGCGCCCGCCGGACGCGCCCCGCGCGTCCGGTTGTTGTTTGCGGCGGATGCGCGTTGCGCCCGACCCGGCCGGCGCCGTCCGTCGTTCCTGTCTTACGGTTTCCCACATGCTTAAACTCATCTTGCGCCGCGTGATCGTCGCGATACCGACACTGATATTGGTGTCGATGATCGTGTTCATGCTGCAGAAAATCCTGCCCGGCGATCCGGTGCTGACCCTGGCCGGAGAAGAGCGCGATCCGGCCGTGCTGGACTACCTGCGCGACAAATACCGCTTGAACGACCCGCTGCCGATGCAATACGCGGCGTGGGCCGGCCAGGTCCTGCAAGGCGACCTGGGCAAGTCCCTGCGCACCGACGTGCCCGTCACGACGCTGATCGCGCAGAAGCTGCCCGTGACGCTGCAGCTTGCCGCCATGGCGATGTTCTTCGCGCTGCTGGTGGGCATTCCGATGGGCATCATCGCCGCCGTGCGCAAGGGCAAGCCCGTCGAAATGGGCGCCAACATCGCGGCGCTATCCGGCATGTCCATTCCCAACTTCTGGCTCGGCATCATCCTGATCATGGTCGTGTCGGTGCAATGGAAGCTGCTGCCGGCCTCGGGCTATGTGTCACCGTCCGAAGACTTCTGGCTCTCCATCAAGACCATGCTGATGCCGTCGCTGGTCCTGTCCACCGCGATCGCGGCCTATCTGATGCGGCACACGCGGTCGTCCATGCTGGAAGCCCTGTCCGCCGATTACGTGCGCACCGCGCGCGCCAAGGGGGTGTCGCCGCGCAGCGTGGTGCTGCGCCACGCCTTGCGCAACGCGCTGATGCCCATCGTCACGCTGGTGACGCTGCTGTTCGGTGAACTGCTGGCGGGCGCCGTGCTGACCGAACAGGTCTTCACGATCCCGGGCTTCGGCAAGCTGGTGGTCGACGCCGTGTTCACGCGCGACTACGCGGTGGTGCAGGGCGTCGTGCTCTGCGTGGCCGTGGGCTTCATCCTGATGAACCTGCTGGCCGACATCCTGTACATCCTGGTCAATCCCCGCCTGAGGCACTCATGAGCGCTATTCCTGCAACGGCCGCAGCCGTCACGCCGCCCCGCAGCCGCAATCGCGCCTGGACGAAGTTCAAGCGCAACCGCATCGCGATGCTCGGCCTGGGTATCGTGCTGTTCTTCGTGGTGGTGGCCCTCCTGGCCCCGCTGATCGCCAATCACGACCCCCTGCAAACCAGCTTCACCACCATCCGCAAGGCGCCGTCGGCGTCCTACTGGCTGGGCACGGACGAACTGGGCCGCGACATCTTCAGCCGCATGATCTACGGCGCGCGCGCCTCGCTGATGGCGGGCCTGGTGTCCGTGCTGATCGCGCTGATCGTGGGCGTGCCTTTCGGCCTGGCCGCGGGGTATTTCGGCGGCTGGACCGACAGCGTGATCTCCCGCGCCACGGAAGCCCTGCTGGCGATTCCCTTCCTGATCCTGGCCATCGCGCTGGCCGCCTTCCTCGGGCCCAGCCTGACCAACGCGATGATCGCGATCGGCGTGTCCGCCGCGCCCAAGTTCATCCGGTTGACGCGCGGACAGGTGCTGGCGGTCAAGAACGAAGACTACGTCCAGAGCGCCCGCGCGCTGGGCGCGTCCGACCTGCGCATCATCGGCCGGCACGTGTTTCCCAATGTGATGCCGCCGCTCATCGTGCAGGCCACCATCACGATCGCCACGGCCATCATCGCCGAGGCCAGCCTGTCCTTCCTGGGCCTGGGGTTGCAGCCGCCGACGCCGTCGTGGGGCTCGATGCTGAACACGGCCAAGAACTTCATGACCCAGGCGCCCTGGATGTCGATCTTCCCCGGATCGGCCATTTTCCTGGTGGTGCTGGGCTTCAATCTGCTGGGCGACGGGCTGCGCGACGCGCTCGATCCGCGTCAGGAAAAGTAATCGATATGGCAACCATGGATCCCAAGCGCGTCGTGCAGGTCAACGACCTGACGGTGCGCTTCAAAACGCCCGAACGCACCGTGGAAGCGGTGCGCAATGTCTCCTTCCACGTCAACCGTGGCGAAACCCTGGCCATCGTGGGCGAGTCCGGTTCCGGCAAGTCCGTGACCTCGCTGGCGCTGATGCGCCTGGTCGAATATGGCGGCGGCCACATCGCCAACGGCGGGATGCTGCTGCGCCGCCGCAGCGGCGACGTGCTGGATCTCGTCAGCGCGCCCGATTCCACGCTGCAGCGCGTGCGCGGCGCCGACGTCGCGATGATCTTCCAGGAGCCGATGACGTCGCTGAACCCCAGCTTCACGGCCGGCAACCAGATTGCCGAGGCCCTGCAACTGCATCAGGGGCTGGACGCGGCGGCGGCGCGCGCGGAAACGCTGCGCATGCTGGAACGCGTGCGCATCCCCGAGGCCCGCGCCATCCTGGACCGCTATCCGCACCAGTTGTCGGGCGGCATGCGCCAGCGCGTGATGATCGCGATGGCGCTGTCGTGCAAGCCGCAACTGCTGATCGCCGACGAGCCGACGACGGCGCTGGACGTCACGATCCAGGCGCAGATCCTGCAACTGATCCGCCAGCTCCAGGAAGAAATGGACATGGGCGTGATCTTCATCACGCACGACATGGGCGTGGTCGCCGAAGTGGCGGATCGCGTCCTGGTCATGTACCGCGGCGACAAGGTGGAAGAGGGCGGTTCGGACGAGATCTTCGCCCGTCCGCAGCACGCCTATACCCGCGCGCTGCTGTCGGCCGTGCCGCGCCTGGGCGCGATGCAGGGCACGGACGAACCGGCGCCGTTCCCGCTGCTGAAGGTGGACGAGGCCGCGCGCGTGTCGAATCCGGCGCTGCTGGTGGATACGCCGGTAGCGGCGCCTTCCACCGTGCGCCGCGACAACGGCCCCGTGCTGAAGGTGCGCGACCTGACCACCAGCTTCGATATCCCCGGCGGCATTCTCGGCCGGGTGCAGAAGCGCGTGCACGCGGTCGAGAAGGTCAGCTTCGACCTGTATCCCGGCGAGACGCTGTCGCTGGTGGGCGAGTCCGGCTGCGGCAAGACGACGACCGGCCGGTCGCTGCTGCAACTGGTCAAGAGCAAGGGCGGGTCGATCGAATTCGACGGCAAGAACATCGGCGCGCTGCGCGGCAGCGCCATGCAGACGCTGCGCCAGCACATTCAGTTCATTTTCCAGGACCCGTTCGCGTCGCTGGATCCGCGGATGACGGTGGGCTATTCGATCATGGAGCCGCTGCTGATCCACAAGGTGGCGCGCGGCAAGGCGGCGCAGGACCGCGTGCGCTGGCTGATGGACAAGTGCGGGCTGGCGCCCGAGATGATCGACCGCTATCCGCACGAGTTCTCGGGCGGGCAGCGCCAGCGGATCTGCATTGCGCGCGCGTTGGCGCTGAACCCGAAGGTGGTGATCGCGGACGAGTCCGTGTCGGCGCTGGATGTGTCGATCCAGGCGCAGATCGTGAATCTGCTGCTGGACTTGCAGCGTGAACTGGGCGTGTCGTTCCTGTTCATTTCGCACGATATGGCGGTGGTCGAGCGCGTGAGCCACCGGGTGGCGGTGATGTACCTGGGCCAGATCGTGGAGATCGGCCCGCGCCGGGCGATCTTCGAGAACCCGCAACATCCCTATACGAAGAAGCTGATGGCGGCGGTGCCGATCGCGGATCCGCAGCGGCGGCATCGGGAAAGGTCGCTGCTGGTGGATGAGATTCCCAGTCCGATGCGGAAGGTGGGGGATGATCCGCTGGTGGAGCCGTTGGTGGCGGTGGGGGATGGGCATTTTGTGGCGCGGCATGCCATTGGGGTTTATTGAGGCGGCAGTTGCTGCGGGCGGCTGATGCTGCTTTTGCTAACTGTTGTCGTAGTTGTCGCGTTTGTTGTTGCTGGCGCAGGGTGTGGTTCTTTTGCCGCGTCCGGCGCCGGGCCGGGGGTGAGCGAGGGGCAACGATTGCGGTCCGGAGCCTTCGCTCCGGACTGCCCCTGCGTCATCCTCGTTGCCGCCTGCGGCGGCTGCCTACGGATTCCCTCGGGCGCATCGAACGCCCCTCGCTCACCCCCGGCCCGACGCCGGACGCTACAGCGCTTGCTGGCTAGGGGCGGCGGGGAGACTGGCGTGCTTGGCGTTTTTGCCGCGGTCGGGGTGGGTAGGGAGGGTCTTGCGGGGTCGCCAAAATCGGCCGCGCGGGCGGCCTTCTTTGGCTTCGCGTCGTCTTGCGTCGTAGCGATGGCGCTGCGCGCTGGCGGGAGGTGTGAGTTTCAACCAGGTGTCGGACACCCGCAATACCGATTTCCTCAGCGCCGTTCCAGCGCGAGCCTCAATCCAAATGCGATGAACACCGCGCCGGTGACGCGGTCCAGGCCGCGGGTGACTGCCGGGCGGGAGAGCCAGCGGGCCAGGGGGCGGGTGGCGGCTACCAGGAGGGCGAACCAGAGCATGCCTACCAGGGCGTGGACGGTGGCCAGCAGCAGGCTGAAGCGCAGGACGTCGGTGCCTGCCGGAATGAATTGGGGCAGGAAGGTGATGTAGAAGACGCCGACCTTGGGGTTCAGGGCGTTGGTCAGGCAGCCGCGCACGAACCAGCCGGTGCCGGTGGTGCCGGGGCGTTGGGCGGCGGCCAGGATGCCGGACGTTTGGTTGGCGGTCTTGCGGCTGGGGCGGGTGCTCCACAGGAGTTTGACGCCCAGGTAGAACAGGTAGATGGCGGCGCAGATGCGCAGGGTGTCGTAGGCGAAGGTGGATACGGCGAGCAATGAGCCCAGGCCCAGTGCGGCGATGGTGCCCCACAGCAGGCAGCCGGCGCTGATGCCGAGGCCTGCCATGAGGGCGCGGCGGCCGCCTTCGACGGCGGCGGTGCGCAGCACCAGGGCGTTGTCCAGACCGGGCGTGACGGTCAGGATGGCGGCGGCCAGGGTGAAGGCGAGCAGGGCGGCGGTGGCGGTCATGGCGAGGGCGGGGACGGAATGAGGTTGGCGTGCCGGCATGACGTCCGGGCGCCCGGGCAGTGTAACGCCGCAACCTGGTCAGGAGAAACGTCGCGCGGGCGGTCTCGTTGCCATGGGTGGTCATAGAAGAACCGTCGCGCCCGCGGTCTCGGCCCCTGGGCGGTTATCATGGCGGCCTTCTCGCAATTCGCTTTTTTCTACGGATTTTTGCCATGGCCCTGCGCGCCACGATCTACAAGGCCGAACTCAACGTCGCCGATACCGACCGCCATTACTACGGCAGCCACGGGCTGACGGTGGCTCGCCATCCCTCGGAAACGGACGAGCGCATGATGGTGCGCTTGCTGGCGTTTGCGCTGCATGCGCAAGAGGAGCTGGCGTTCACCAAGGGGCTCAGCGACACGGACGAGCCGGACCTGTGGGTGAAGGATCTGACCGGCGCGGTGAAGCTGTGGGTCGAGGTGGGGCAGCCCGAAGAGCGCCGGATCCTGCGGGCCTGCGGGCGCGCCGACGAGGTGATCGTCTATTGCTACGGCGGGTCCGCCAGCAAGATCTGGTGGGACGGGGTGCGCAACAAGCTGGAACGCACGCGCAATCTGAAGGTGGTGAACCTGCCGGCGGATCAGACGCGGGCGTTGGGCCAGCTTGCCGAACGCACGATGCAGCTCAATGCCAACATCTCGGACGGTGTGGTGTATTTCTCGGCTGCGAAGGGCGAGGTCAGCGTGGAACCCGAGGTGTGGCGCTGAAATAGGGGCCGGGGCTTGCGCTCCGGATAAAGGCGGGCTTAATATGACGATCATCATATTTTAGGTGGTCGCGACATGTCTGCCTCCCGCCGCAAGGAAGAATCCCACGAACGCATCGTCGACGCAGCCTCGCGCGCCATCCGGCGCGCCGGGTATTCGGGCGTCGGGGTGGCTGACATCATGAAGGAAGCCGGCCTGACGCACGGCGGCTTCTATGCCCATTTCCCCTCGCGCGACGCTTTGCTGGCGGCGGCGATGGAACGCGCTGGCCAGGACGGCGCCGTCCGCCTGTCACAGGCCATGGCGCGCCGCCGCGCCGAGGGGGCCACCGCGCTGCGCGCGTGGGTGGAAACGTACCTGAGCGACGCCCATCTGGTCGGGTGCGAAAGCGGTTGCCCCGTGGCGGCCCTGGCGTCGGAGATTCCCCGCCAATCCGATGACGTGCGCGAAGCAGCGGCGGGCAGGGTGCAACGGCTGCTGGAAAGCATTCAACAGGTGCTGCCGGCGGATGCGGGCGAACACGCGGCAGCGGCCGTCCTCAGTACGCTGGTCGGGGCGCTGCAGCTTGCCCGGGCGCTGGGCGACAACCCGCGGGGCCGCGCCTTGTTGGCGTCGGCTCGCCAGGCGGTCTTGGAACAATACGACCGCGAGGGCGCCGCAAGCTCCCATTGACTGATTTTTGCCTGGCCGCTTTGCGCGGCCTTTTTGTCGAACATAAATATGATGATCATCATATTTAACAGTGCCAACCGATCTGATCCGCGCGATCACCACACAGGGATACCCATCATGGAACTCAAGAATGCCGTCGTTTTCATCACCGGGGCCAATCGCGGCCTGGGCCTGGCTTTTGCCCGCGAGGCGCTGGCGCGCGGGGCGCGCAAGGTCTACGCCGCCGCGCGTGACCCGTCCGGCATCGCGCTGGAAGGCGTGGTGCCGGTGAAGCTGGACGTGACGAACGCCGACGACGTGGCCGCCGCGGCCGAGCTTGCCAAGGACGTGACACTGGTCATCAACAACGCGGGCATCGCCGACCCAGGCGGGTTCCTGGCCCCGGGCAGCGTCGAATTGGCGCGCCGCCATCTGGACGTCAATCTGTTCGGGCCCCTGATGGTGGCGCAGGCCTTTGCGCCGGTGCTCGCCGCCAATGGCGGCGGGGCGATGCTGAACGTGCTGTCGATCGCAAGCTGGATCAACGGGCCGCTGCTGGGCGTGTACGCGATGAGCAAGTCCGCCGCCTGGGCCCTGACGAACGGCCTGCGCCGCGAGCTGCTTGCTCAGAACACGCAGGTGCTGGGACTGCACATGGGTTTCGTCGACACCGACCTGACCAAGGGCATCGACGCGCCGAAGTCGACGCCGCAAGCGATCGTGAAGCAGGCGCTGGATGGACTGGAGGCCGGGGAACTTGAAGTGCTGGCCGACGAGCAGACGCGCCAGGTCAAGCAGGGACTGACCGCCAGCCCGGCGGTCTATCTGTAAATCGGGGAGCCGTCCGTCATGCACGCCAACACAACATCTTCGGGCGCGTCCCTGGCTGGTTCCGGCGCCGAGGCCATGGCCGCCGCCGCTGGCAGGCCTGCTGACGGTACGTCCGCAGCCGATACGCAGGCTGCCCGTACGCCGGCCGCCCGTACTCCCGCCGCCGCTTCCCCAAACCACCCCGACACCAGTTCCGCAGGCATTACCGCGCGCGAATCCGCAGGCCCCAACGCCCCCGGTTCCTCGATGTCAGCCGCCCCTGCATCCGCACATGCACCCGCGTCGCCCTGGCCCGTGTTCTGGGTCGCCAGCATCGCCGTATTCCTGGTGTCGCTGGACAGCACGATGCTTTACGCGGCATTCGGCGCGCTGCGCGAAGGCTTTCCAGAGGCCTCGGCCGCGGACATGTCGTGGGTGCTCAACGCCTACACGGTTGTGTTCGCGGCGATGCTGATCCCGTCAGGCGGTCTTGCCGACACGCACGGCCGCAAGCGCATGTTCATGGGCGGCGTGCTGCTGTTCCTGGCGGCGTCGGCGGCCTGTGGCCTGGCCGCTTCCGAAGGATGGCTCATTGCCGCGCGCGTGCTGCAGGCGATCGGTGCGGCGTTGCTGACGCCGGCTTCGCTGTCGATCGTGCTGGCGGCGTTTCCCGCGTCGCAGCGGTCGGTGGCGGTCAGCCTGTGGGGCGCGGTCGGCGGGCTGGCGGCGGCTGTCGGGCCCAGCCTCGGCGCATTCGTGGTCGACATCGCGGGCTGGCCGTGGGCGTTCTACATCAACCTGCCGCTGGGGGCGTTGTCGTTGTGGTTCGGCGCGGGCCTGCTCAAGGAATCGGTGAAACCGGACGCCCGCCGCCGGGTGGACGGCGTGGGCATGGCGCTGCTGATGGTGGGCGTGGGCGCGGTGGCTTTGGCCATCGTGCAATCGGAATCGCCGTCGTGGCAGCGCGCCGATCTTGCAATCGTGGCCGCCGTGGGCGTGATTGCGATGATCGCGTTTGTGGCCTGGGCGCGCGTGACGCCGCACCCGCTGGTCGATCTGGGACTGTTCCGGCATCGGACTTATCGCTACGTGAACCTGGCCACGCTCAGCTTCGGCATCGCGTTCGCCATGATGTTCTTCGCCTTCTTTTTCTACATGACGGGCGTGTGGCACTACAGCCTGCCGCGGGCGGGATTGGCGGTCACCCCCGGTCCGCTGCTGGTGATGCCGACGGCGATCATTACCGGCCGGCTGGCCGGTCGGATGGGCCATCGGCCGTTCCTGGTGGGCGGCGCACTGATCTATGCGGCCAGCGGGCTATGGTTCCTGCTGGTGCCGGGCGCCGAACCGGCCTACCTGACCGACTGGCTGCCCGGCCTGCTGCTCAGCGGCATCGGCGTGGGCATGGTGTTGCCGTCATTGTCCGGCGCCGCCGTGAACAAGCTGCCTGCCCAGCATTACGCCGTGGGCAGCGCGGTGAACCAGGCGACGCGCCAGATCGGCGGGGTGCTGGGTGTGGCGGTCACGGTGCTGCTGTTGGGGCACGGCGCGGCCAGCCACGCGGATTTCTCGCCGATCTACGCCGGGCATGTCGGGCTGGCGTTGCTGACGGCGCTGCTGTGCCTGGCGGTGGACACGCGGCCGAAGGCGGCATGACCCGGACGATGGCGCCCGCCTGTCCGGACGGATGGCGGCGTCAGCGGCACGCGTCCGCGGCCAGGTTCGAGGGGTCGGTGCACGCCTGCCACGTGGCGGGCGACATCGCCGGCACCAGCGCCATGCGCGTCATCGGATCCAGATACCAGAAGATCCGGCCCGGCATGTCGCGCATGGCTTGCCAGACGCGTTCCTGGACGTCCGGCGCAAGCGGCGCCTCGCCTTGCGGCCCGGTCGTTCCCTGGATCAGTACGGTCTGGGTGCCGGGATCCCAGGACTGCAAATCGGTGTCGTCCAGCGGCACGTCGTCGGCGATACGCACGATGCGCCATGCGTTGCCGGGCACGTCGGTTGTCAGGCGGGACAGTTCATCGCGTTCCAACACGGCGACACGGTCGACGTTAATGGCCGGCTACGCATAGGCGACGGGGCTGTCGCCGCCGCCGGATCCGAACAAGGCGGCATGCCGCCGCACATAGCGTTGCGCGGGCCGTCCTTGTTCGTCATAGGCATGCACGGCCACGGGTTCGTCCTGGGCGGTGACGTCGATGACGCGCAGCAGCTCGCCCGCGGGGGCGCGCACAAAATGCCGGCCGGCGGTGGGATTCGGTGTGTCGTCGCAGCGGTCGGCGATGAAATGCACCAGCGCGCCCTGCGCGTTCCGCGCCAGGCAGGTCAGCCCGGTCATCCGGTACGCCGCGCCCGGCGCCTGCTCGTAGTGCGCGACGCGCCGCAGCGCGCCCGAGGCATCGTATTCCAGCACATAGCCGCCGGCGGCGCGGCCGCTGCGTGGGCCGCGGCGGGGCGCGTCATATTGTTCGACGCGGCACAGGCGGCCGCCCGCGTCGACATAAAGCCGCGTGGGCGCGGCGACATCTGCGCCGTCGACGCGATAGACGGACCAATCCACCTTGTCCATCCAGGTTTGCGGCATCAGGTCGCCGGAATCCGGCGCCCATACGGGCGTGGGCCGCGTCGCCACGCGCTCGCCATTGCGGCCCAGCAGCACGCGCTCGTGGTTCAGGTCGACCGACACCGCGATGCCCGTCATCGCGTCATGGGGCTGAAAACCGCCGGCTGCCGGGCCGCAGGCGGCGGACGGGGCAGGGACGACGCCTGCAACGGCGCCGGCGGCGAAAACCGGCGGCGCCTGTAGCGCAAGGGTCGCCGCCAGCGTCGCCACGGGGAGCAGGCGGTTACGCATACTGCTGCGCGTCCATGAATCTCACCAGATCCCAGAATTCCTTGGACACGCCGCCCAGTCGCAGCTTGCCGTCCCGCTCTTCGAACAGCAGGAAAGGGTAGACGTCGCGCTGGTAGACACCGGCATCTGGCAGCCGGTAGGGCTTGAAGACGGCGGGATCGCTGAAGTAGCGCTCCAGCCGGCCGCCGCCGTCCACGTGCAGGTAACGCACGTGCAAGACATCCTTCTGGTAGGCGGCGTGCGTATCGGGATAGATACCGCCGTCCCCGGCGACGATGGAGTCGGACAGGACGGCCAGGAATACCCGCTGGATGCCCGCGAAGTGGATCTCGCCTCGGGTCCGGTCGGGCGCGGCGGCGGCCAGCTTGCGCAACAGCGTCGTGGCGCGTGACCCCGGCACGACGGTACGGGCGAATAGGGCGTCGATGTCCGCCTGCGCCGGATCCGCCGAATCGCGCAGGCGCAGAAGATCCTGCCGGAAATCGCGCAGCCATTGCTGGTAACGCAGGTTTTCGGCATGCCGGTCGAAGGACTGGGCGGCGGCCATGCCGGCCTGCAGGAAGAGCAGGGCGACAAACGCCAACTGCCACAGGCGCCGCTGCCACGGGAATATGACGCGAATAAGGGGACTCATAGGTCCGCGATCTTATCTTCCGAAATGATGCAATTTTGGTGCGGAACGTGACAGAATGTCAGCCACTTAGTGCATGGCTGTACCGATGCAATCCGTATTGATCAGGTCCTGAAATGCCCGCAACAGGTGACGCGTCCAAATCTTCCTTGCCGCGCAACGGCCAGGGCGCAGTGCAGCCCGAACCCGACGGCCCCCTGGACAAGCTGGCGCGGTTGGCCAGGCGGCTGTTTGACGTGGACATGGCGCTGGTGGCGTGCACCGACGCCGACGGCGTCTGGCAGGCGCAGGCGGGCATGCCGACTGAAAATCCCGCGAATATTCCTTTCTCCGCCGAATCGCCGGTGCGCGCCGCCGATGGCCGCCAATTGGGCGTCTTCCGGCTGCTGCACGGCCGACCCCGCGACTTCACCGCCGAAGACCGTCAGGCGCTCGAAGACCTCGCGGGCGTCGCCGCGGCGGCCGTTGAAAAGCGCCAGGCGCTGGCGCAGGAACGGGCGGACGAAGCGTCCTGGCGCGACGAGGCGCGCAAACTGTCGCTGGCGATTGCCGGCAGCGGCACGGGCGTGTGGGATCGCAACGTGGTCACCGGCGACATCACGTATTCGCCGGGCTGGAAGGCCCTTCTGGGCTACGGCGAATCCGAACTCACCACCCGCATCGAAGACGCCTACACCCGCCTGCATCCCGACGACCTGGACTACGTGCGCGCCGCCATGCAGAACCACTTCGACGGCAAGACGGAAAGCTACGAGGTCGAGCATCGCATCCGGTGCAAGGACGGCAGCTACAAGTGGATCTGCAGCCGCGGCAAGGTCGTGAGCCGCGACGAATCCGGCAAGGCGCTGCGCATGATGGGCACCACCACCGACATCAGCGCGGTGCGCGCCATGTCCGAACGGCTGCAGCGCACCGCCGACCTGGTGGTCAACCTGACGGACGCGGTGCCCGGTCTGGTCTTCCAGTGCCGGCCGGTGCCCGAGGGCGGCTCGTGGTTCTCGTACGTCAGCGCGGGCATCTGGGACATGTTCGAACTGACGGCCGACGACGTGCGGGCCAACACGACCGCCATCGAGCAACGCATCCATCCCGACGACCTGCCGGCCTACCGCGCGTCCCTGCAGGCCGCCGCGGCCGCGCAGACGCCGTGGCACCTGGAGTTCCGCGTCTGCCTGCCGCTGCAGGGCGTGCGCTGGCGCCAGGGCGACGCGAGTCCGCGGCGCGATGCCGACAGCGGCGTGGTCTGGCACGGATTCGTCACCGACATCACCGACCGCAAGCGCGCCGAACTGGAACTGCGCGAACTGGCCGCGACCGACGCGCTGACCACCTTGCCCAACCGCCGCCATTTCATGACGCGCATCGCGGCGGAACTCACGCGTATCAAAGGCCTGGGCGGACGCGGATCGGCGGTGCTGATGTGCGACCTGGACCACTTCAAGCACATCAACGACACCTTCGGGCATGCGATCGGCGATGGTGTGCTGCAGCATTTCGCGAAGATGCTGCGCGCCCAGCTGCGTGAAATCGACCTGGTAGGACGCATCGGCGGCGAGGAGTTCGCCGTCGTCTTGCCGGACACCGATATCGAGCGCGCCCGCGTTTTCGCGCGTGGTGTGCAGCGCCGCATCGCCGATACGCCTTATTCGTCCGGCGGGCGCCCCATTCCGCTGACGGTGAGTATCGGCATTTCCGACCTGCACACGATGGACGACGATGCCGAACTGGCGCTCAGCCGCAGCGACCGCGCGCTGTATTTCGCCAAGCAGCGGGGACGCAATCGGATCGAGTCGGTGTTTTCCCGATAGAACAACCCGCCAGGCCATTTGTTCCATTGACGGTACATTAGGACACCCCTAGAGTTCCCTGCATGGGAACCTCATTACCACTTCCGAAGTACCACCAGATCTATCTCGTCCTGCGGGAGCAACTGCAGGAGGGACGCTTCGATCAGGACGGCGTGCCCGGAGAACATGCGCTGGCGGACCAGTTCGACGTGGCCCGCATCACCATCCGCAAGGCGATGGAAATGCTGGTGGCGGACGGTCTGGTGTCGCGCCGGCCGGGGCTGGGCACGTGGCCCCTGCGTGGCGCGCCCAGCGTCCACAGCACGCCCGCCCCGAACGCCCAGCAGAAGGCCCACCTGACCGGCCTGCTCGAAAACATCGTCAACATGGGCCTGCGCACCTCGGTGCAGGTGCTGGACAGCACGCTCGTGTTTGCGCCGCCCACCGTGGCCGAGGCCCTGCACATCGAACCCGGCGCGCCCGTGCACAAGAGCCTGCGCGTGCGCAGCACCGACGCGGGGCCGCTCTCGCACATCACCACCTACGTGCCGCAGGCCGTGGCCGATTTCACCCGGGAAGACCTTGAGCGCGAGCCGCTGCTGATGCTGCTGGAAGCCGCCGGCGTCGAATTCGGCGGCGCCACGCAGACCATTTCGGCCCGCCTGGCCGATGCGCAGGTCGCGCGCCACCTGGACGTTTCCGTCGGATCCGCGCTGCTGGCCGTGACGCGGGTCGTGCGCGACGTCGGTGACCGCCCTGTGCAGCTTCTGCAGGGCCTGTACCGGCCCGACCGCTACCAATATCAGTTGCAACTGTCGCGCGTCGGCAGCATCGACGCCAAAGTCTGGGTCAGCGAAGAGCTGTCGGCCCAATTCCATTGAACCCCTTCGGAGATTCCCCATGAATTCGCGCCGCACCTTCCTGTACCAATCCGCCGCCGCGGCGGCCCTTGTGTCCGCGCCCTGGGTGGCCAGGTCGCAGGGCGCCGCGCCCATCAAGGTCGGCGTGCTGCATCCCGTGACCGGGGCGCTGGCGTATTCCGGGCAGCAATGCCGCCTGGGCGCGCTGCTGGCGATCGAAGACATCAACAAGGCGGGCGGCATCAAGTCGCTGGGCGGCGCGCCGCTGCAGGCCGTGCTGGGCGACGCGCAGTCGCGCCCCGAGGCGGGCTCGGCGGAAGTGGAAAAGATGAACGAAGCGGGCGTGTCGGCCATCGTGGGCGCCTACGCGTCGGCGATCTGCCTGGCGACCACCCAGACGGCGGCCAAATACAACTTGCCGCACGTGGTGGACGTGGGCGTGGCCGACCAGATCGTCGAGCGCGGCCTGAAGAACACCTTCCGCTTCGGGCCCGGCTACCGCGCCTGTAGCGAACGCGCGATTCTGGACCTGGCGGCGTTGAACGACGCGGCGGGCAAGCCCGCCAAGACGGTGATGATCGTGCACGAGGATTCGCTCTTCGGCACCGGCACGGCGGCGTTGCTGTCCAAGTCCCTGCCGCAGCACGGCTTCGAAGTGAAGGAAGTGGTCAAGCATCCCAACCCGACGCGCGACTTCAACAACATCGTGCTGCGCATGAAGTCGGTGAATCCGGACATCGTCATTCCCGCCAACTACTACAACGAATACGCGCTGTTGCTGCGCGCCATGAAGCAGCAGAAGGTCCAGCCGAAGGCGATCTATTCGGTGCTGGGCGGCGCGGCGTCCAGCTACAAGTTCCTGAAGGAATTTCCGGACATCGCCAACGGCATCATCGACTGCAACCACTGGTTCAACCCCAAGGATGCGCGCGTGGCGCCCCTGAAGGCCCGCGTGGAAGAGAAGGGCGCGTACTTCAGCTACGAGGTCTTCATGACCTACACCGCGATGCTGCTGCTGGCCGACGCGCTGGAACGCGCCAAATCCGCCGACCGCGCCGCGATCATCGACGCGCTGGCCGCCAGCACCTTCCAGGACAACATCATGCCGTACGGTCCGACCAAGTTCGTCAACGGCCAGAACACCGGCGCCCAGCCCTTGCTGACGCAAGTGATCGGCGGCGACATCAAGGTGGTATTCCCGACGGACTACCGCCAGGCCGACGCCGTGTTCCCCCTGAAGGCCTGAGCAGACAGATGCTGGATCCCGCCATCCTCTTTTCCTCGGTGCTGAACGGCCTGACGACGGGCGCGGTGTACGCGCTCATCGCCCTGGGCCTGACCCTGATCTACGGGGTGCTGCACATCATCAACTTCGCCCATGGCGCGGCGCTCATGGTCGCGCTGTACGCCGTCTACCTGCTGAAGGACCGGCTGGGCATCGATCCCTACGCCGCGCTGCCGCTGGTGGTGGCGGGGATGTTCGCCCTGGGCTATGCGCTGCAGCGCTTCGTGATCAACCGCGCCAGCCATGGCAAGGACGAGAACATCCTGCTGGTGACGCTGGGCCTGGCGATCGTGCTGGAGAACCTGGCGCTGGTCTGGTTCAAGTCCGACACGCGCAGCATCGACACGGCGTACACGCTGTCCACGATCGAGATCGGGCCCGCCATGATCGCGCTGCCGAAGGTCATCGCCTTCTGCGGCGCGCTGGCGGTGGCGGCCGTGCTGTTCTGGATCATCCGCAGCACCGACCTGGGCCGCGCCATCCGCGCCGTCGCCCGCGAAAAGCAGGGCGCCAAGCTCATGGGCATCGACGTCGAAAAGGTATACGCGGTGTCGTTCGGCATAGGCATGGCGTGCCTGGGCGCCGCGGCCTGCTTCCTGTTGCCGGCCTACTACGTCAATCCTCAGGTGGGCAGCGGTTTCGTGCTGGTGGCTTTCACCATCGTGGTCCTGGGCGGCATGGGCAGTTTCGTGGGGGCGCTGGTGGGCGGTTTGCTGATCGGCGTGGTGGAGTCCATCGGAGGCCTGTTCCTGGGTGATTCGCTGGGCCAGATGGGCATCTTCGCGATCTTCATTGCGGTGCTGCTGTTTCGCCCGCAGGGGCTGTTCGGGGCGAGGGGCTGAGCATGAAAAAGGATCTTTGCGCAATCGCGCTGTTCGGCGTGGCCATGGTGGCCTTCGCCGCGCTGGCCCAGTCCGGCGTACTGCTGACCTTCGCGATGATGTCGCTGTACGCGGCCTTGCTGTCGCAGGCCTGGAACATCCTGGGCGGATACGGCGGCCAGCTGTCGTTCGGCCATGCGCTGTTTTTCGGCGTGGGCGCGTATGCGCAGGCGCTGGGCCAGTTGAACCTTGGATTCAACCCCTGGCTGGTGCTGCCCATGGCGATCGCGCTGGGCGCGTTGGTCGGCGTGGCCGTGGGCGGGCTGACGTTCCGCTACGGGCTGAAGGGTTCGTACTTCGCGCTGGTCACGCTGGCGTTTGCCGAAGTCTTCCGCATCCTTGCGCTTTCCGTTTCCTTCACCGGTGGCGGCGTTGGCCTGATGGTGCCCCTGCAAGAGGGCGTGGCCAACATGCAGTTCGGCTCGCGCCGCGGGTATATCTATCTGCTGCTGTGCTTCGTGCTGCTGGCCTTGCTGGTGACCGCCTGGCTGCGCCATTCGCGCTTCGGCGCCTACCTGCAGGCGGTGCGCGACAACGAGGACGCGGCGCGCGCCATCGGCGTGAATCCGCTGCGCGTCAAACTCGGCGGCATCGCGCTGTCGGCCGCATTCATGAGCGCGGCCGGAGCGTTCTACGTCCAGGTCTTTCAATACATCGACCCGGGCATCGCCTTCGGATCGGCCGTGTCGGTGGAGGCCCTGGTGGGCGCCATCGTCGGCGGCATGGGCACGCTGTGGGGGCCGCTGCTGGGCGCGGTGACCCTGCATGCGCTGGCTGACCTGACCCGCAATCTGTTCGGCGAACTGCCGGGCATCAGCATGGTGATCTACGGCGTGGTGCTGATCCTGATCGTGATGTTCATGCCCCGCGGCATCACCGGTTCCGGCCAGTCGCTGAGCCGCCTGTTTCGCATCAAGGAGCGCGCCCGTGTCTGACATCCTGCTGCAAGCGCGCAATCTCTCCATCACCTTCGGCGGCCTGAAGGCCGTGCAGGACGTCAGCCTGGACGTGCGACAAGGCTCCCTGACCGCGCTGGTCGGCCCCAACGGCGCGGGCAAGACGACGCTGTTCGGGCTGCTGTCCGGCTTTCTCAAGCCCGGGTCCGGTTCCGTGCATTTCGCGGGACAGGACATCACCGGCCGCGCCCCGCACGAATCCGCGCGGCTGGGGCTGACCCGCACCTTCCAGATCGTGCAGCCGTTCGGCGCGCAGACGGTGCGCCAGAACATCGCCGTGGGCGCGCACCTGCGGCTGGCTGACCGCGAAGAAGCGCTGGCCGCCGCCGAGGCCGTGGCCGCGCGCGTCAACCTGCAGGCCTCGCTGGACAAGCCGGCGGCGGACCTGACCGTGGCCGGCCGCAAACGCCTGGAGCTGGCGCGCGCGCTGGCCACCCGGCCGCGCCTGCTGCTGCTGGACGAGGTGCTGGCGGGGCTCAATCCCAGTGAGATCGACGAGATGATTCCGGTGGTGAAAAAGCTGGTGGACGATGGCGTCACCGTGCTGATGATCGAACACGTGATGCGCGCCGTGATGAGCCTGGCCGAGCACGTGTGGGTGCTGGCGCAGGGAAGGCTGATCGCCTCGGGAACGCCGGGCGAAGTGACGCGCGACCCCAAGGTGGTCGAGGCCTATCTGGGCCATGGAGCGGCTGCCCGGCTGGCCGCGCAGGGGGCGACGGCATGAGCGCGCTGCTGGAGGTCAAGGGCCTGCGTGCGGGCTACGGGCGCATGGAAGTACTGCGCGGCGTCGATCTGGACGTGGCGGCCGGCGAGATCGTCGTGCTGCTGGGCAGCAACGGCGCCGGCAAGTCCACACTGAACAACACGGTGTGCGGACTGTGCCGGCCGTGGGGCGGTTCCGTCCGCTTCGAGGGCCAGGACCTGACCGGCCGCCATTACCGCCAGGTGGTGCAGGCCGGCCTGATCCAGGTGCCGGAAGGCCGCCGAATTTTCCCCAACCTGAGCGTGCGCGAGAACCTGGAACTGGGCTCGTTCACCCGGGCCCGCGAGCGGCGCGCCGCCAATCTGGACAAGGTGCTTGACATCTTTCCGCGGCTGCGCGAACGCCTTGAACAACTGGCCGGCACGATGTCCGGCGGGGAACAGCAGATGCTGGCGATCGGCCGGGGTCTCATGGCCGAACCGCGCTTGCTGATCCTGGACGAACCGTCGCTCGGCCTGTCGCCGTTGATGGTCGAGGAATTGTTTGGCCTTATCCGGCGCTTGCATGGCGACGGGCTGGCCATCCTGCTGGTCGAACAGAACGTGGGCCAATCCCTGGAAACGGGGCAGCGCGCCTACGTGCTGGAGAACGGCGCCATCCGCTACAGCGGCGCCTGTCCCGACCTGCTGGCCAGCGACGACGTGCGCCGCGCCTATCTTGGGATGTAATCATGGCCCAGCCTCAAACCCTGGCCCAGAAGCTGATCGCCGCCGCCTGCGGGCGCGCGGCGGTGGCCGAGGGCGAAATCGTGACCTGTGCGGTCGACCTGGCGATGTTCCACGATTCCAGCGGTCCGCGGCGCCTGCAGCCCATGCTGCAGGAGCTGGGTGCCAGCCTGTGGGATCCGTCGAAGGTCGTGCTGGTCATCGACCATTACGTGCCGGAATCCGACGACGAGTCGCGCCGCATCGTGCGCATCGCGCGCGACTGGGCCGCCGAACAGAACCTGCCCAACGTGTATGACTCCCTGGGCATCTGCCACGTGGTGGTGCCGCAGCACGGACACATCCGGCCCGGCATGTTCTGCGTGGGCGGCGATTCGCATTCGCCTACCGGCGGGGCGTTCGGCGCCTACATGTTCGGCATCGGCAGCACCGAAATGCTGGGCGTGGCGGTCACCGGCCAGATCTGGGTGAAGGTGCCCAGGACGCTGATGATGCGCTGGAACGGCCGGCTGGCCGACGGCGTCACCGCCAAGGACATGATGCTGCACATGATCGGACGCTACGGCATGAACGGCGGGCGCTACCAGGCGGTGGAATTCTGCGGCGAGGCCGTGCGCGCGCTGTCGATGCAGGAACGCATGACGCTGTCCAACATGAGCGCCGAACTGGGTTCGCAGGTGGGCCTGATCGCCCCGGACGAGACCACGGCCGCGTACCTGCGCCAGGCCGGCGTCACGGAAGAACTGGATCTGGCGCACTGGCAAAGCGATCCGGGCGCGGACGCGGAATGGCACGAGTTCGACGCGGCCGCGCTGGCGCCGCAGGTGGCCGCGCCGCACAGCCCCGCCAACGCCCGCGACGTCGATCAATACAAAGACGTGCCGGTGCAGGTGGCCTACATCGGCGCCTGCACCGGCGCCAAGCTGGACGACCTGCGCGCCGCGGCCAGCGTGCTGCGCGGGCGGCGTCTGGCCGACGGCATGCAGCTGATGGTGGCGCCGGCCAGCCGGCAGGACCAGGAAGAGGCCGACCGCGAAGGCGTCATGCAGGTGCTGCGGGACGCGGGCGCGCAGGTGTTCGCCACGTCGTGCGGCGCCTGTGCCGGCTATGGCGGATCCATCCCCGACGGCGCCAGCGTGATTTCCACCACCGCGCGCAACTTCAAGGGGCGCATGGGCTCGGAAACCGCGCAGGTCTATCTGGCGTCGCCCTACACGGTCGCGGCGTCCGCCGTGGCGGGCCGCGTCGCCGATCCTCGGGAGTTCATGGAATGACCGCTCAGACTACGACGCACCGCGTCTGGCGCGTGGGCGCGGACATCGACACCGATGCCCTGGCCCCCGGCGCCTACATGAAATTCGGCATCGACGAGATCGCCCGCCATTGCCTGCAACGGGTACGGCCCGAGTTCGCCGGGCAGGTCCAGCCCGGCGACGTGCTGGTGGCCGGGCCCAATTTCGGCATCGGCTCGTCCCGCGAGCAGGCCGCGGCTGCGCTGGTGCGGCTGGGCGTGGCAGCGGTGATTGCGCCATCCTTCAACGGCCTGTATTTCCGCAACGCCTTCAACGTGGGCCTGCTGCTGCTGACCTGCGGGCAGGCCGAGAGCCTGGCCGAAGGCGAACGCATCCTGCTGGACCCCGTCGCCGGCCGCATCACCCGGCCGGACGGGACGCCCGACGAATTGCACTGCGAGACCGTGCCCGGCTTTCTCCTTGACATGGTGCAGGCCGGCGGACTGCTGAATCTGCTGAAACAGCGTCAAACCTCTTAGGAACAACATCATGCTTGACCCCGTTACCCTGGCGGTCCTGAAGGGCCGCCTGGAACAGATCGCCGACGAAATGGACGCGACGCTGTACCGCAGCGCGTTCAACCCCATCATCGCCGAGGCCCATGACGCGTGCCACGGCATGTACGACGCCGCCACGGGCGCCACGCTGATCCAGGGCAAGTCGGGCCTGCCCGTCTTCGTGGGCGCGATGGCGTTCGCCGTGAAGGCCGCCGCCAAGGCCGCGGCCGAGCGCGGCGGCATGGTGGACGGCGACGTGTGGCTGTTCAACGACCCGTACGAAGGCGGCACGCACGCCAACGACTTCAAGCTGGTCAAGCCGGTGTTCCGCGGCGGCAGCCTGTTCTGCTTCCTGGCGTCGGCGGCGCACTGGCACGACGTGGGCGGCGCGGTGCCCGGCAACTACAACCCGGCCGCCACGGAATGCTGGCAGGAAGCGGTGCAGATCCCGCCCGTGCGCATCGTGCGCGCCGGCGTCCTGGACCAGGACGTGCTGGCCATCCTGAAGGCCAACACCCGCCTGCCCGACAGCCTGTGGGGCGACCTTAACGGCCAGCTTGCCGCGCTGGAGCTGGGCGCGCGACGCCTGGACGGCCTGCTGGACGAATACGGCGACGCCACGGTGCTCGAGTCCCTGGACACTCTGCGCGAGCGGGCGCGCCGCCTGATGCGCGACCACATCGCCAGCCTGCCGGACGGCGAATACGCCTTCGAGGACATGCTGGACAACGATGGCGTGCGCGACACGCCGCTGCGCATCGCGCTCAAGCTCACCGTCGCCGGCGACCGCCTGTCGCTGGACTTCACCGGCACGTCGCCGGCTTGCGCGGGCCCAGTGAACATTTCGCGGGCGACGGCGATCGCGGCCTGCTACGTGGCGCTCAAGCATCTGTTCCCGGACGTTCCCGCCAACGCGGGCGTGCTGGATGCCGTGGACGTGACGCTGCCCGACGGCCTGGTGATCTCGGCCGACCGGCCGCGCCCGGTGGGCGGCTATACCGAAACCATCCTGCGCATGATCGACGTGATCTTCTGCGCCATGGCTCAGGCCGCGCCGGAACGCGCAATGGCCCAGGCCTACGGCACCATCAACGCGCTGTCGATCGCCGGCTACCGCAGCGATGCCGCCCGCAAGGGCCAGCGCTGGGTCATGTTCAGCTTCTTCGGCGGCGGCCACGGCGGCCATTCGGACGGCGACGGCCTGAGCCACGGCAATGCGCCCATTTCCACCGCCACCATCCCGCCGCTGGAAATCCTGGAAGCCGCCTATCCGGTGCGCTTCACGCAATGGGCGCTGCGCCCGGATTCGGCGGGCGACGGCGCGCACCGCGGCGGCCTGGGCGCCATCTATGAAATCGAATTGCTGGAAGACAGCGCCGAAGCCTTCATCTTCGGCGAACGCGGCCGCAGCGCGCCCAAGGGCATCGCGGGCGGCGGAGAGGCTGCGCTGAACGTCTTCCGCTATCAGCAGGACGGCCAGTGGCAGGCCCCGCCCATGAGCTCGAAGATGCTGGGCATCCAGCTTGCGCGCGGCGACCGCGTGCGCCTGGAGACGCCGGGCGGCGGCGGCTACGGCGATCCCGCGCGGCGCGATCCCGCGGCCCGCGAGCACGACCGCAAGATGGGCTATGTAAGCGACATTCAGAAGGAGCAGTCGGCATGAGCGCGGCGCAAGGATTGGTGGTGGGCGTGGACGTGGGCGGCACGTTCACGGATCTGTTCGTACTGGACGAGGCGGGCGGTAGCGCCCGCGTCGTCAAGGTGCCGTCGACCCGCGGCGAGGAAGCGCGCGGCTTCATGAACGGCATCGCACGCGTCGCCGACGGCGCGGGCGACATCGCCACCATCGTGCACGGCACCACCGTGGGCACGAACGCGCTGCTCGAACGCAAGGTGGCGCGCACCGGCATCATCACGACGGAAGGCTTTCGGGACGTGCTGGAAATGCGCCGGCGCGACCGGCCCCGCACCTGGGGCCTGCGCGGCAACTATGAACCGGTGGTGCCGCGCGATCTGCGCCTGGAAGTGCGCGAACGCGTGTTGGCCGACGGCGCGCTGCACACGCCGGTGGACCTGGACCAGGTCGAAGCCGCGGCGCGCGCGTTGCTGGAGCAGGGCTGCGACGCGGTCTGCATCTTCTTCGTGAACGCCTACGCCAATCCGGCGAACGAAGCCCAGGCCGCGGCGCGCGTGCGTTCCATCTGGCCCAATGGCAACGTCACGGCCGCGACCGAGGTGCTGCCCGAGATCCGCGAATTCGAGCGCTGCTCGACGGCGGTGCTGAACGCCGCGCTGCAACCCGTCGTGGGCAGCTACCTGACGCGGCTGGAATCCGACCTGCAGCAGCACGGTTTCCAGGGCGAACTGCTGGTGGTGCAAAGCAATGGCGGTGTCATGTCGCGCCAGACGGCGTGCGACGTGCCCGTGCGCACCGCCTTGTCCGGTCCGGCCGCGGGCGTGATCGCCTGCGCCGCCATCGCGCGCGCCGCGGGCTTTCCCAACGTGGTGACGGGAGACATGGGCGGGACGTCGTTCGACGTGTCGCTGGTGGCCGATGGCGAGGCCTCGCTTTCGGCGCAGACGTCGATCGACTTCGGCATGGTGGTGCGCGCCCCGATGATCCAGATCGAGACCATTGGCGCGGGCGGCGGCTCGATCGCCAGCGTGGACGCCGGCGGCCTGCTGCAGGTCGGCCCGGAATCCGCGGGCAGCATTCCCGGCCCGGCCTGCTACGGCCGCGGCAATACGCGTCCCACGGTCACCGACGCCAACGTGCTGCTGGGCCGCATCGCGGCCGAGCGTCCGCTGGGCGGCGGCCTCTTGGCCACCATGGACGTCAACCTTGCGCGCGCCGCCATCGAAGAGCACGTGGCCCGGCCGCTGGGCCTGGACGCGCATGCGGCCGCCGAAGCGATCCTGACGGTGGCCAACGCCAAGATGGCGGGCGCCATCCGCGTCGTGTCCATCGAACGCGGCCACGATCCGCGCAAGTTCGCCTACATGCCCTTTGGCGGCGGCGGCGCGCTGCACGTCTGCGCCATGATGAACGAAGTCGACGCCGCCCACGGCATCGTCCCGCGTTATCCGGGCGTGACGTCGGCGCTGGGCTGCGTCATGGCCGACATGCGCCACGACGGGGTGCAGACGCTGAACGTAGCGCTGAACGCGCTGGATACCGATGATCTGGTGGCGCGCATCGACGGCCTGGCCGGCGCCTGCCAGGAACGGCTGGACTCCGCCGGCGTGAATTTCGAGGGCATCCGCGAAAGCATCGAACTGGACATGCTGTACGTGGGCCAGAGCCATACCGTGCGCGTGGAGATCGGCCGTGGCGACCTGAACCGCGAGGGCATCGCCGCCGCGTTCGACCGCGCGTACCGGGCCGCCTTCGGCCGCAGCCTGACCGGCATCGCGGTCCGCATCCTGAACCTGCGTTACGCCCGCATCGGCCAGCGGCCCAAGTTCGACCTGGCGCTGCTGGCGCCCACGGGCAAGGACATGCCGGCCGCGCTGGGCACGCAGGCGGTCTTCCACGGCGGGCAGTGGCACGACGCCGTGCGCTATGCGCGCCTGGACCTGCCGGTGGGCGCCGAGGTGGCGGGCCCCGCCATCCTGGAGCAGCCGGATACCACCATCTGGATCGAGCCCGGCTTTGCCGGCCGCGTCGATCCCCTGGGCAATCTGCTGATCGCCCGGACTGCTTCGTAGGAGCGCGCCATGCAAACCTTCGATCCCCGCACCACCGCGCTGGTCATCATCGACCTGCAGAACGACTTCCTCGCGCCCGCCGGCGCCTACGACCGCGGCGGCGCGGTCAGCCCGCAGGCGCGCGCCTTGCCGGCGCGCGTGGCGCCGGTGGCCCGCGCCCTGAAAGCGCAGGGCGGATTCGTGGCGTCCAGCCAGTTCACGCTGTGGCCGGACGCGCACGGCGAGCCCATGATCTCGCCCCACCTCAAGCAATTGCGCCCCTTCCTGCGCAAGGGCGACTTCGTCGCCGGTTCGCCGGGCCAGGCCAATGTGGCCGAACTCGACGGGCTGGTCGACGTGTCGGTCTGGAAGGTGGCGTATTCGGCCTTCTTCAACACGCAGCTGGACTGGGTGCTGCGTCGCGCGGGCATTTCCAGCATCGTGGTGGCAGGCATCGTCACCAACGGCGGCGTGGCCAGCACGGTGCGCGACGCCCACATGCGCGACTATCACGTGACGGTGCTTGCCGACGGCTGCGCCGCGCCCACGCCCGCGATGCACGACGCCGCGCTGGCGGACCTGCGCACGGTGGCGGACGTCGTGTCGTGCCAGGACCTGCTGGACAGGCTGGCCTCGTGAGCGCCCCGGTCGTCAGAAGGGGGCGCGCGCCCGGCGCGGACGCGATGCACGTGCCGGTGGCCATCATCGGCGCGGGCGCCTGCGGCCTGACGGCGGCCCTGCGGCTCGCCAACGCCGGCATCGAGACCGTGCTGATCGAACGCGACGCCGCGCCCAGCGGGTCGTCGGCCTTGTCATCCGGCTTCATTCCCGCGGCCGGTTCGGCCGTGCAGCGCGCTGCCGGCATCGAGGACGACGCCCAGCGCTTCGCCGCAGACATCCAGGCCAAGGCCCACGGCACGGCTTCGCCCGAATTGGTCGCCGCCTACACGGGCGCGGCCGCCGACGCCATGGATACGCTGGCGCGGCACGGCCTGCGGTTCGAAGTGCTGGACGGATTCCTGTACCCGGGTCACACCGCGCGACGCATGCACACGCTGCCGGAGCGCACGGGCGCGGCGCTGGTCGCGGCCCTGGAGCGGGCGGCCACCGATGCGGGCGCTTACCTGCTGACGCGCGCGCTGGCGCGCGAGATCTGGGTGGACGATGACGGCCGCGTCACCGCGGTGGGCTGCGAGCGTCCCGATGGATCGGTCGACGTGATCGGCTGCGACGCGCTGATCCTGGCCTGCAACGGCTTCGGCGGCAACGCCGCGATGGTGGCGCAGCATCTGCCCGCCATGCGTGAGGCCGTCTATGGCGGACACGTCGGCAACGACGGCAGCGCCGTCGAATGGGGCACGCAGTTAGGCGCACGGCTGGCCGACCTGGGCGGCTACCAGGGCCACGGTTCCTGGGCCACGCCGCAGGGCGCGCTGATTTCCTGGGCCGTGATGATGGACGGCGGCGTGCAGATCAATGCCGACGGCCGCCGCTTCCATGACGAAACTCATGGCTATTCCGAGGCCGCCGTCCACGTGCTGGCGCAACCGGGCTCCGTGGCGTGGAACGTCTTCGACGACCGCACGCTGGCGCTGGCGCGGGGCTTTCCGGATTTCGTGGAGGCCGAGGCCGGTCAGGCGCTAAAGACCTGCGCGGACGCGCCAGCGCTGGCGGCGCTGATCGGCTGCGATCCGCAGGCGCTGCGCCAGACGTTGGAGGGAATTGCTCCCGGCGTTACGGACGCGCTGGGCCGCCGCTTCGAGCGGACGCTGCAGGCGCCGTACCACGCGATCAAAGTGACGGGCGCGCTGTTTCACACGCAGGGCGGGCTGGATATCGACGCGCAATGCCGCGTCCTGGACGAGTCCGGCCGCCCCTTGCCCAATCTGATGGCCGCTGGCGGCGCTGCCCGCGGCGTGTCCGGGAATGACGTGTCGGGCTATCTGTCCGGCAACGGCCTGCTCAGCGCCGTAGCGGGCGGCCATATCGCCGCGGCCACGGCGGCGGCGCTACTGGGCCGCACGCTGGAGCAGGGCGTGTAACCACTGAAAGAAGCCTCGCGCAGGCTTCGGGAACGGGAATGATGCAAAAACAGAATCTGAAAGCGCAGTTGGCGGCCGGCGCGGTGTTGGCCCCCGGCGTCTACGACGCCTTGTCGGCGCTGGTGGCGGAGCAGGCGGGATTCGACACGCTGTACCTGTCCGGCGCGTCGATCGCCTACACCCGCCTGGGCCGGTCGGACATCGGCCTGACCACGTACACCGAGGTCGAGGACACGCTGGCCCGCATCGCCGAGCGCGTGTCGGCTTCCGTCATCGTCGATGCCGACACGGGTTTTGGCAATGCGCTGAACACGCAGCGCACCGTCCGCGGCTTCGAGCGCGCGGGCGCCGCCATGATCCAGCTTGAGGACCAGACCTTTCCCAAGCGTTGCGGCCATCTGGACGGCAAAAACGTGATCCCGGCCGCCGAGATGTGCGGGAAGCTGCGTGCGGCCGTCGACGCCCGCGTCAACGCGTCCACGCTGATCCTGGCCCGCACCGACGCGCTGGCTTCCGAAGGCCTGGAGGCCGCGCTGGACCGCGCGGAATCGTATCTGGAAGCCGGCGCGGACGCGCTCTTCATCGAAGCGCTGCGCACGCCGGAACAGATGCGGGCGGCGTGTGACCGATTTGCGGCGCGCGTGCCGCTGCTGGCCAACATGGTGGAGGGCGGCAAGACGCCAGTGCAGGGCGCAAACGAATTGGCCGCGCTGGGGTTCAGGATCGTCATCTTTCCCGGAGGCACCGCGCGCGCCGTTGCGCACATGCTTCAAGGCTATTACGGCAGCCTGCGCCAGCACGGCACTACCGCGCCGTGGAAGGACAACATGCTGGACTTCGATGGCCTGAACGACGTGATCGGCACCCCCGAGCTGCTGGAGCAGGGGCGGCGCTACGAAGGTTGAGGCCGCCCCGGCCTGCCAGGTTCCGAAGGGCCTTGCGACCAGGCGAACCCCTGGCGCATCGTCTGGTCTCGGTCCAGGTCTAGGTCCGGGTCAGGTCCAGATCCGGGTCAGGTCCAGGCCCAGGTCAGGTCCAGGCTTCAGCGCGGCGTGCGCTGGTGCGGCACCAGAGGCGGCACCGGCTGGCCGGCGATAACGTCCCAGAACGCGGGCAGGAAGCACTCGGCCACCAGCAGCGGCTGGCCCTGGCGCCAGAACACGGACCGCCGCGCCCAGATGCGGCCGGCCTGCGTGGCGCGCTGTTCGGGCGCCAGGACGCCGGCGGCGGTCGCATGAAAGGGCACGGGCGACGCCAGGCGGCGGCAGGCGAACGGCGACCGGATGACGGTGCTGTCGTGATAAAGCATGTCGGCCAGCGGCCGCGTCAGCAGACGGCGCATGCCTTGCCAGGCGCCGTGCGAGGCGGTCAGCGGCGTCAGGCTGCGCGCGGGCACGCTGTCCACGCCGTTCACCGACATGAGCACCTCGCGCACCCAGACGGGCGATCCGGGCGCGATGCGCATCGCGCGGGCCTCGTCGGGCGGGGCGCCGTCTGCGTATTCGGCCAGCACGCGCAGCCGGACCTGGCCGACCTGGCGCAGGCCCGCGGTGAGCGCGCCCGGACGGAACAGCCAGTGGCGTTGGGCGGGGGACAGAATGGCCGGGGCTTGCGCCAGCCAGCCTGCGGCAAGTGGGGGGCGGTGTGCTGCGGATATCGTCATGGCTGCGTATTATGCCAAGCCCCGCTGACGGGACGTCTGCGTCGCAGTGCCGCAGGGGCGGGGGCGCACGGGCGGTGGCGATGCGGTTGTGACTGTCCGTCCTGACCGGCCGTCCTGACCGGCCGTCCTGACCGGCCGTCCTAACCGGCCATCCGCATACAATACCGCCCATGGAAAAAGTACGTATCTCCAAGCTCATGTCCGAGCGGGGCCTGTGTTCGCGCCGCGAGGCTGACAGCTATATTGAGCGCGGCTGGGTCCGCGTCGACGGCGTCGTGGTGTCCGAACTGGGCGCCCGGGCCTATCCTGATCAGGTCATCACGCTGGAACGCGCCGCCGCGGCGCGCCAGACGTCTCGCGTCACCATCCTGATCAACAAGCCCGTGGGTTATGTGTCCGGCCAGGCCGAAAAAGGCTATACGCCGGCCGTCGCCCTGATCGACTCGCGCTCCCGCTTTGCCGGGGACCGGGCGCCGCAGCGCTTCGAGCGCTCGCATCTGGACGGGCTGGCCGTCGCCGGACGCCTGGACATCGATTCGCAAGGCCTTCTGGTGCTCACGCAGGATGGTCGCGTCGCCAAACAGCTGATTGGCGAGGACTCCACCATCGACAAGGAATACCTGGTCAGAGTGCAGGGCGACCTGTCGGAAAACGGATTGAAGCTGCTCAACCACGGCCTGTCGCTGGACGGCAAGGCCCTCAAGCACGCCCAGGTGCGCTGGCAGAACCACGACCAACTCCGATTCGTGCTGCGCGAAGGCAAGAAGCGCCAGATCCGCCGCATGTGCGAACTGGTGGGTCTTAAGGTGATTGGCCTGAAGCGCGTGCGCATCGGCCGGGTGGCCCTGGGCGACCTGCCGCTGGGCCAATGGCGCTATCTGCGCGACGACGAAGCGTTTTGATCGGAAGGGGCTCGGCCCCAACCGGCGTCCGACACCCGCAGGGGAAGGTCTTCGATTCAAAACGGTTCCGCCTCGGTGCCGGATACCTTACGCGCAATCCAGCCGGCCAACGCCGTCAGACACGTCCCCGATTGGTCACGCTCCCCGACATCTGATGTCGAGGCCCGTCAGATTTTTCAATCTGTTTCGGTCTCAGCTTTATTTCATGAAAGCGGCGGTATCCTTCGCTTGCCGGTGGCTGCCCAGCCGCTCCATCAGGAACTCGATGAAGATCCGGGTCTTGGCGGGCAGAAGCCGCGTCTCGGTTACCGCATGGACCGGAAACGGACCCAGTTGCCAGTCTGGCAGCACGCGCTGCAACTGACCCGATTGCTGTTCCGCCAACTGGCCGCCCACCAGCACCGCGATGCCCGCGCCCAGCATGGCCAGGCGGCGGGCCATGGCGACGCCATTGACGGAGAACCGGTTGCCCGGCGTGAATTCAATGTGCTGCTGGCCATTGGTCAGCGGCCAGCGGGTCACGCGTCCGGCGCCCTCCGCGCGGAACTCTATGCACTCGTGCCGGGTCAAGTCGCTGGGGTGGCGCGGTTCGCCGTGCTTCTCCAGGTATTCGCGCGAGGCATACAGGTGGGCGGGCAGCATGCCCAGCAGCCTTGCAATCTGGGTCGAATCCGGCAAATCGCCGATTTCGATCGAAACGTCGCAGGTCTGGAACACGCGCGACGCGTGGTCGGGATTCGCGAGATCCAGGAAAAACGTCACATCGGGATAGCGCCGGGAAAACTCCATGAATGACTCAGCCAGGAAGTCCGTGCCGAAATCCGCGGGCATGTTCACCCGCAGCGGTCCGGCAGGCGTGTCCACCAGCTTCTGCAGTTCTTCATGGGCGATCTGCGCCTCGGCCACGATGCGCTGGCAGCGCTCGAAGTACAGCCGCCCCGCGTCGGTCAGTTCCACCTTGCGGGTGGTGCGGCTCAGCAGCCGCAGGCCCACCGACCGCTCCAGTTCGGCCACCTGGCGAGACAAGGTGGACTTCGGCACGCCCAGCGTTGCCGCAGCGCGGCTAAAACTGTGCGTTTTGGCCACCTCGACGAAGAGTTCCATTCCCTGTAGGCGTTTCATGACGGCGATTTTGTCATAGTGGGGATCGGACAATTGTCCCATAAATGGAATGATGTTTTCTCAACAGGCCCCTTTGTTTCTAAAGCGGGATAACTCAGAATGCGAGTTCTGCAATGCAGCAATGCGATAAACGTCCAGCCTTGCGTGTTCAACGCGAAACCACCCAAGTCGATCCACGCGGACCGCGCCAAGACGGTCTGATGGGCTGATGTTCTTCGCAGGATCGCCCCAGGCAAACCGGCCCGCACAGGGCATTCAAGCACGCCGCGCATGCGCGGCGTGGGGCTGTTTTTTTTGAAATCGGGAATGCAATCTATGAATAAGAAAAGCGCTATGTGGCGCAGCGCGGCCGTCGTTGCGATGACGGCATCGGCTCTGACACTGGCCGCTTGCGGCAAGAAGCAAGAGGCGCCCCAGGCGGGCAAGCCGCAAGTGACGGTTGTCACTCTGACGACGCAGCCCGTTTCCCTGACCACCGAATTGCCGGGCCGTACGTCACCGTACCGGGTGGCCGAAGTGCGGCCCCAGGTCAACGGCATCGTCCAGAAGCGGCTTTTCACTGAAGGCGGCGAGGTCAAGGCCGGGGCCCAGCTCTATCAGATCGATCCTGCCCTCTACCAGGCCAATGTAGACAGCCAGAAGGCCGCGCTGGCGCGCGCCCAGGCGCAGCAGAAGACGGCCGCCTTGCTGGCCGAGCGCTACAAGCCCCTGGTGGCGACCCGCGCGGTCAGCCAGCAGACCTACGACAACGCCGTCGCCTCGCGCGACCAGGCCGCCGCCGACGTGCTGTCGGCCAAGGCCGCGCTGGACACGGCGCGCATCAACCTCGTCTACACCAAGGTCCTGTCGCCGATCGACGGCATCATCGGTCGCTCCGCGGTCACCGAAGGCGCGCTCGTCACGGCCAACCAGACCAACGCGCTTGCCGCGGTGCAGCAGATCGACCCGATCTACGTCGACGTGACCCAGTCCAGCGTCCAGCTGCTGCGCCTGCAGGACGCGCTGGCCAGCGGCCAGCTGAAGAAGGCGGACGGCGAAGAGGCCGCGCTGGTGACGCTGACCCTGGAAGACGGCTCGCAATACAAAGAGACCGGCAAGCTGCAGTTTTCCGAAGTGACCGTCGATCAGGGCACGGGCTCGATCACGCTGCGCGCGGTGTTCCCCAACCCGGACCGCCGCCTCCTGCCGGGCATGTTCGTGCGCGCCCGCCTGGCCGACGGCGTGGCCGCCGACGGCCTGCTGGTGCCGCAGCGCGGCGTGACGCGCAACCAGCGCGGCCTGCCCACGGCGCTGGTCGTCAACGCCAAGAACCAGGTCGAACTGCGCGAACTCAAGACCGATCGCGCCATCGGCGACAAGTGGCTGGTCACGGGCGGCCTGGCCGCCGGCGACAAGGTCATCGTGGAAGGGCTGCAGATGGTGCGGCCCGGCGTTGAGGTCGTCGCCACCGAGGCCGGCGCCAAGACGCAGCAGCCGCAGGCGGCCAACCCCGCTCCGGCCAAGCAGTAATCAGGGAGCCATGCATGGCAAAGTTTTTTATCGATAGGCCGGTTTTTGCCTGGGTGATCGCGATCGTGCTGATGATGGCCGGCGCGCTGTCCATCCTGCAATTGCCGGTCGCCCAGTACCCCAACATCGCGCCGCCCGCCATCGGCATCGCGGTGACCTACCCGGGCGCGTCCGCGCAGACCGTGCAGGACACCGTGGTGCAGGTGATCGAACAGCAGATGAACGGGCTCGACGGCCTGCAGTACATCTCCTCGGAAAGCAATTCCGACGGCAGCATGTCCATCACGCTGACCTTCAAGCAGGGCACCAACCCCGACACCGCGCAGGTGCAGGTCCAGAACAAGCTGGCGCTGGCGCAGCCGCTCCTGCCGCAGGAAGTGCAGCAGCAGGGCATCCGCGTCACCAAGGCCACGAAGAACTTCCTGATCGTGGCAGGCTTCGTGTCCACCGACGGCACGATGACCAAGGACGACCTGGCCGACTACGTCGCGTCGTACGTCCAGGATCCCATCAGCCGCACGCAGGGCGTGGGCGACTTCCAGCTTTTCGGTTCGCAGTACGCGATGCGCATCTGGCTGGATCCCGCCAAGCTCGTCAATTACGGGCTGACGACGGTCGACGTCACCACCGCGATCAAGGAACAGAACGTGCAGGTGTCGTCCGGGCAACTGGGCGGCCTGCCGTCCGTGCGCGGCCAGCAGCTCAACGCCACGATCATCGGACCGTCGCGCCTGCAGACTGCCGAGGACTTCGGCCAGATCCTGCTGAAGGTCAATTCCGACGGCTCGCAGGTGCGCCTGGGCGATGTCTCGCGCATCGAACTCGGCGGCCAGACCTACGCCATCGACAGCTTCTACAACGGCAAGCCGGCCTCCGGCCTGGCGATCAAGCTGGCGCCGGGCGCCAATGCGCTGGATACGGCGCAGGCGGTGCGCGACACCATCAACAACCTGAAGCCGTATTTCCCGCCGGGCATGGACGTCGTCTATCCGTATGACACGACGCCGTTCGTCAGCCTGTCGATCCACGAAGTGTTCAAGACGCTGGTCGAAGCCATCATCCTGGTCTTCCTGGTGATGTATCTGTTCCTGCAGAACTTCCGCGCCACGATCATCCCCACGCTGGCCGTGCCGGTGGTGCTGCTGGGCACGTTCGGCGTGCTGGCGGCGTTCGGATATTCCATCAATACCCTGACCATGTTCGGGATGGTGCTGGCCATCGGCCTGCTGGTTGACGACGCCATCGTGGTGGTCGAAAACGTCGAGCGGGTGATGGCCGAAGAGGGCCTCACACCCAAGCAGGCCACGCGCAAGTCCATGAGCCAGATCACCGGCGCGCTGATCGGCATCGCGATGGTGCTGGCCGCCGTGTTCATTCCCATGGCGTTCTTCGGCGGGTCCACGGGCGTGATCTATCGCCAGTTCTCGATCACGATCGTGTCGTCCATGGTGCTGTCCGTCATCGTGGCCATCGTGTTCACGCCGGCGCTGTGCGCCACGCTGCTCAAGCCCATTCCCAAGGGCCATCACGGCGCCAAGAAGGGCTTCTTCGGCTGGTTCAACCGCACGTTCGAGCGCAGCAGCAACGGCTACGCCAACACCGTGGCGCGCGGGCTGAACCGCACCAAGCGCCTGATGGTGGTGTACCTGGCCCTGGTCATCGCGATGGGCTGGATGTTCACCCGCATCCCGACTGCGTTCCTGCCGGCCGAAGACCAGGGCATTCTGTTCGCCCAGATCCAGACGCCCGCCGGCGCCACCGCCGAGGCCACCAAGGCCGTCATCGACGACGCCACCAACTACCTGCTGACCGAAGAAAAAGACGCGGTGACCTCGGTGTTCGCGGTCAACGGCTTCAACTTCGGCGGCCGCGGCCAGAACGCGTCCATCCTGTTCATCAAGCTGCGCGACTGGGAAGAACGCGGCGACGCCAGCCTGAAGGCTGCCGCCGTGGCGGCGCGCGCCAACGCGCATTTCGGCAAGACCGAGCGCCGCGCGCAACTGTTCGTGGTGCCGCCGCCGTCCGTGATGGAACTGGGCAACGTCACCGGCTTTGACTTCCAGTTGATGGACCGCGCGGGCGTGGGCCACGAAAAGTTGCTTGCCGCGCGCAACCAGCTTCTGGGCGAAGCCGGCAAGAGCCCGGTGCTGGTGGGCGTGCGTCCCAACGGCATCGAGGATGCGCCGCAGTACCAGCTGGACATCGACCGCGAAAAGGCCCGCGCACTGGGCGTGGCCGTGTCGGACATCAACAGCACGCTGGCTACCGCTTGGGGGTCGTCGTACGTCAACGACTTCATCGACCGCGGCCGCGTGAAGAAGGTGTTCGCGCAGGGCGAGGCCTCGTCGCGCATGCTGCCGGAAGACCTGAACAAATGGTACGTGCGCAACAAGGATGGCGACATGGTGCCGTTCTCGGCGTTCTCCAGCGCAACCTGGAGCTTCGGTCCGCAGAAGTTGAATCGCTACAACGGCGTGCCGTCGTACAACATCCAGGGCCAGGCGGCGCCGGGCTACAGCTCGGGCGCGGCCATGGAAGAAATGGAACGCCTGGCGGCCAAGCTGCCGGTGGGCGTGGGCTTCGAATGGACGGGGCTGTCCTTCGAAGAACGCCTGTCCGGCGCGCAGGCGCCGGCGCTCTACGCGATCTCGCTGATCGTGGTGTTCCTGTGCCTGGCGGCGCTGTATGAAAGCTGGACCATCCCGTCCGCGGTGATGCTGGTGGTTCCGTTGGGCATCATCGGCGCGCTGCTGGCGACGCTGATGCGCGGCCTGTCGAACGACGTGTACTTCCAGGTGGGTCTGCTCACCACAATCGGGCTGGCGGCCAAAAACGCCATCCTGATCGTGGAGTTCGCCAAGGAGCACTACGAGGCGGGCGCCAGCCTGACCGAGTCGGCCATCCACGCCGCCCGCCAGCGCCTGCGTCCCATCCTGATGACGTCCCTGGCGTTCATCCTGGGCGTGACCCCGCTGGCGATCTCCAGCGGCGCGGGCTCGGGCAGCCAGAACGCCATCGGCACGGGCGTGATCGGCGGCATGCTGACCGGCACCTTCCTGGCCATCTTCTTCGTTCCGGCCTTCTTCGTGATCATGCTGCGCGTATTCAAGGTCAAGCGCATGAGCGAAAACGTCGACAAGCACGATACCAGCGCCAAGACCGCGCACGACGTGCCGGCGGAGGGTCAACCGTAATGAAACTCCCGATGAGAACCCTGTTGTCTGTTTCCCTGGCGGCGGCCCTGGCGGGCTGCTCGCTGGCCCCCACGTACGAACGCCCGGACGCGCCGATCGATACGGCCTATCCCACGGGTGCGGCCTACAACGCGGCCCAGGCGGCCGCGCCGGGCGGCATGGCCGTGGCCGATATCGGCTGGCGCGACTTCTTCGGCGATCCGCTGCTGCAACAGCTGATAGAACAATCGCTGGTGAACAACCGCGACCTGCGCGTGGCGGCCTTGAACGTCGAAGCGGCGCGCGCCCAGTACCGCATCCAGCGCGCCGACCTGCTGCCCAGCGTCGGCGTCGCCGGCCAGAATTCGGCCCAGCGCACGCCGGCCGACCTGTCGCCCAGCGGCCAGGCCACCACCAGCCACAGCTACCAGGTGGGCGCCGCCATGTCCGCCTGGGAACTGGACCTGTTCGGCCGCATCCGCAGCCTCAGCGACCAGGCGCTGGAATCCTACCTGGCGCTGGACGAGACGCGCACGGCGACCCAGCTCACGCTGATCGCCGAAGTCGCCAACGCCTACCTGACGCTGCGCGCCGACCAGGAGCTGCTCAGCCTGACTCGCGACACGCTCAAGAGCCAGGAAGACTCGTTCAACCTGACCAAGCAGAGCTATGACCAGGGCCTGTCCACGGCGCTGGACCTGAGCCAGGCCGAAGTGTCGCTGCGCACGGCCCAGCGCAACCTGTCGCAATACACGCGCCAGGCCGCGCAGGACCGCAATGCGCTGGTGCTGCTGGTGGGCCAGCCCATGTCGCCTGAAATGACGGCGGCGCTGGACAGCGCGGTCAAGCTGGACGACGGCATGCTGCCCACCACGCTGCCCGCCGGCCTGCCGTCGGACCTGCTGGTGCGCCGCCCGGACATTCGTGCCGCCGAGCACCAGCTCAAGGGCGCCAACGCCAACATCGGCGCGGCGCGCGCGGCGTTCTTCCCCACCATCAGCCTGACGGGCTCGGCCGGCACCGCCAGCGCCAGTCTGGGCGGCCTGTTCGAGGGCGGCTCCGGCGCCTGGAGCTTCGTGCCCCAGATCACCGTGCCCATCTTCGCGGGCGGCTCGCTGCTGGCGGGCCTTGACCTGGCCAAGGTGCAGAAGAACATCCAGGTGGCGCAGTACGAAAAGTCCATCCAGACGGGCTTTCGCGAGGTCGCCGACGCCCTGGCCGGGCGCGGCACGCTGGACGAACAGATCGAGGCGCAGCGCCTGCTGGTGGACGCCAACCAGCGCGCCTACGACGCGTCGGAACAACGCTTCCGCCAGGGCATCGACGACTACCTGAGCGTGTTGGATTCCCAACGCTCGCTGTACACCTCGCAGCAGGCGCTGGTCGACACGCGTCTGGCTCGCCTGGCCAACCTGGTCACCTTGTACAAGGTGCTGGGGGGCGGTTGGACCGAACGCACGGTGGAGGCTGCGGCCACGCCGGCCGGCTGAGTCCTGCCGGCTCTTCGGGCGCCGTCCATGCAAAACGGGCCGATCTTGCGATCGGCCCGTTTTTTATTTCCGCCTGGCGGGTACGTCAGGTGCGCTTTTTGGCGATCAGGCCCACCACGAACAGCACGATGATCGCGCCGACGACGGATCCGATCCAGCCTGCGGGCTCGCCCGGCTGATACCAGCCAAGCGACTGGCCAAGGAAGCCGGCCACGACGGCGCCGATGATGCCCAGAATGGTGGTCATGATGATCCCCATGTTCTGGTCCCCGGGCATGATGGCGCGGGCGATCAGGCCCACGATGAACCCGACGATGATCATGATGATGATGCTCATGCGCGTACTCCTTGCTAGGTAAAAGGGGCGAGGTGGACTGATGATACCCACGGCCCGCGCGCCGTCGCTGTAACAACTGGTGTGCGGACCCCGCTGGCGGGGCGCCGCCTCGCCAGGATCAGGAAGTCAGGTCGATGAGCTGGCGGACGTCCTTGGTCAGCGCCTCGATGCTGTCGGTGTCGGACGCCAGGAGCCGCGCGCGGCCGTCCTTGTCGAATATGTACACGCCGCGGCTGTGCGTGACCTCGTACATGTCGGCGTCGTCGCCGGGGCGGGGCTTTTCGATCTGGTAGGCCACGCGGTAGCGGCGGGCCAGGTCGGCGATCTGCTTTTCGTCGCCGGTGACGCCGATGGCGTTGTTGTTGAAGGCGTTGACGTAGGCCTGCAGGATGTCGGGTGTGTCGCGGTGCGGATCCACGCTGACGAACAGGATGCGCACGTCCTTGGCCTTGTCGCCCAGGTTCTGCAGCACCGCGGTCAGTTGCGCCATGGTGGTCGGGCAGATGTCGGGGCAGCTTGCGTAGCCGAAGAACAGCAGCACCGTCTTGCCCTTGAGGTCGTCGCTGCTGACGGTTTTGCCGCCCGCGCCGGGCAGCGAGAACTTCAGGTCCGGCAGGTGGCCCTTCACGTTGTAGAGCGTCCAGTCGACGTTCCTGTCGCCGCAGGCGGCAAGAAACACGCACAAAGCCAACAGCAGGCCGCGAAAGGCGCGGCCGGAAATGAGGTGTCGCATGAGTCCAGTAGCCGGAAAGGGGTAAACCTTCCGGATTCTACCTGCTGCGGGGCGCGCAAGCGGGGCGGGGCGCCGCAGTCTTGTGCCGCCGCAAGCGCGACCAAAAAATAGGCCCGCGCGAAGGCGGGCCGTCTTGGGACAGAGGCGAGAAGCTATGGTGCGCCGATCGTTCACACCCTGCGAAAGCGCGCTGCATTGCGCAGCAGCATCGCGAGGGCGTCAGACACCGGCGCGCCGGTGAGGCATCAGCTTGCCGTCATGCCGCTGTGGCGCAGCAGCGCGTCGATGCGCGGCGCGCGGCCGCGGAATGCGGCGAAGGAATCCGCCGCGGGGCGCGAACCGCCCACGGCCAGCACTTCGCGGCGGAACCGCGCGCCGGTTTCGGGATCCAGCGTGCCCAGCGCGTTGCCGGCCTGTTTCGCGGCGGCCTCTTCGAAGGCCTCGTACGCATCGGCCGAGAGGACCTCGGCCCACTTGTAGCTGTAATAGCCGGCGCCGTAGCCGCCGGCGAACAGGTGCGAAAAGGCGTGCGGCAGGCGATGCCAGGCGGGCGGGAACAGCACCGCGACTTCCTTGCGCACATCCTGCAGCAGGGCCAGCACCTCGGAGATCGAGGCGCCCTTGCTGCGGTCATGCATCAGCATGTCGAACAGCGCGAATTCGATCTGGCGCACGGTCTGCATGCCGCTCTGGTAGTTGCGGGCGGCGACCATGCGGTCATACAGCGCGCGCGGCAGCGGTTCGCCGGAGTCCACGTGGGCAGACAGCTTTTGCACCACGGCCCATTCCCAGCAGAAGTTCTCCATGAACTGCGAAGGCAGTTCGATGGCGTCCCATTCCACGCTGGCGAACGCGGCGGCGCCGGGTTCGTCGACCTCGGACAGCAGCGCGTGCAGGGCGTGGCCGGTTTCATGGAACAGCGTGATGACGTCGTCGTGCGTCAGCACGGCGGGGCGATCACCGTTGGGGCGCGAGAAATTGCACGTCAGGTACGCGATGGGCGTCTGCAGCTTGCCGGCCACGACGCGGCGCGTGCGCTCGCTGTCGACCCAGGCGCCGTTCTGCTTGCCGGCGCGCGCGTAGAGGTCCAGGTACAGGTGGCCGATCAGCTTGCCGTCGGGGCTTTCCACCCGAACGCCGCGCACGTCGGCGTGCCAGGATGACACCGGCGTTTCCGTCAGGCGCACGTCGAACAGGGTCTGGATGACGTCGAACAGGCCCGCCAGCACGCGCGGTTCGGTGAAATACTGCTTCACCTCGTCTTCCGAGTAGGCATAGCGCGATTCGCGCAGGCGTTCGGAGGCATAGGCGACGTCCCAGGGCTGCAGGCTGTCCAGCCCCAGCTCGCCGGTGGCATAGGCCGTCAGTTCGGCCAGGTCGCGCTGCGCGTAGGGCTTGGCGCGCGCGGCCAGGTCGCGCAGGAATTCGGTGACTTCCTTGGCGTCGCGGGCCATGCGCGTCTGCAGGCGCAGGGCGGCAAACGTGCCCAGGCCCAGCAGGCCGGATTCTTCGGCGCGCAAGGCCAGCAATTCTTCGATGAGCGGGGAATTGTCGAACTTGGCTTCGCCCTGTTCGGACGCCACCGTGCCGTAGCCGCGGTACAGCGCTTCACGCAGCGAGCGGTCTTGCGCGTACTGCATCACCGGCAGGTAGCAGGGCATCTTCAGCGTCAGCTTCCAGCCCGGCTTGCCGTCTTCCTCGGCGGCGGCGCGGGCCGCGGCTTGCACGTCGGCCGGAATGCCGGCCAGGCGCGCTTCGTCTTCCACGAACAGCGACCAGGCGTCGATGGAATCCAGGACGTTTTCCGAGAACTTCTGCGAGGCTTGGGCTTCGCGGTCGGAAATTTCGGCATAGCGGTCGCGGTCGGCGCCTTGAAGTTCGACGCCGCTGAGGCGGAAGTCGCGCAAGGCCATTTCGACGATGCGGCGGCGCACCGGCGTCCACGACGCAAAATCGGGGGCGGCGGCCAGGCGCTGGTATTGCTTGTACAGGCCTTCGTGCAGGCCCACCCACGTGGAGAATTCGGTCACCAGGGGCAGGGCGGCGTTGTAGGCCTCGCGCAGTTCGGGCGTGTTGACCACGGCGTTCAGATGGCCCGCCACCGACCAGGCGCGCCACAGGCGTTCGGACGCGGTATCCAGGGGCTCGGCCACGGCTTCCCAGGTGGGCGCAAGGGCGGGGTCGGCGGCGTGGTCGACGGCCTTGCGGGCGATGCCCAGCAGTTCCTCGACGGCGGGCACGATGTGCCCGGGCTTGACGGCCGCGTAATCGACCAGGTCGGAAACAGGGGCGAGCAGGGGATTCTGGGTCATGGTGTTACCGGCTTGAATGAGGGCGGGCGGCGCGGTCGGCGCGCCGGCGATGGAGATAAGGATCAGGTAAGGGCAAATCGCCCAAACGCAAGGTGCGCAGGCGTGATGGCCGGGCAAACAGCATGTCAATCGTCGGCTGACGGAGACCCGGGAGACGGCGGTTCATGCCTGAAGCCTGCTTCATGCGAGTGTCAGACGCCAATGGGTGGCCGATTTGCGCATTTGTCAGGTGTCTGGCACCCCGGAGACAGCGGTTCATGCTTGAAGACTGTCTCGCGCAGGTGTCAGACACCGATACTTCCCGAAATGCCGCCCGGCGCCGGCGTCATCGGCCGACTCCGGGCGCCTATTCCGATCAGGCCGCCGCCGCGCGTTCCGCCGCCTCGACCGTGTTGACCAGCAGCATGGCGATGGTCATGGGGCCGACACCGCCCGGCACCGGCGTGATGGCGCCGGCCACTTCCTTGGCGGACGCGAAATCCACGTCGCCGCACAACTTGCCGTCGGCGCCGCGGTTGATGCCCACGTCGATGACGACGGCGCCGGGCTTGATCATCGAACCGTCGATCATGCCCGGCTTGCCGGTGGCGACCACCAGGACGTCGGCGCGGCGGGTCTGGGCCGCCAGGTCGCGCGTCTTGGAATTACAGATCGTGATGGTGGCGCCGGCCTGCAGCAGCAGCATGGCCATGGGCTTGCCCACGATGTTGCTGGCGCCCACGATCACGGCCTCGGCGCCGCGCAGCGTGACGCCCTCGGATTCCAGCATCTTCATCACGCCATAGGGCGTGCAGGGACGGAACAGCGGCTGGCCGGTCATGAGCAGGCCCGCGTTGCTGACATGAAAGCCGTCCACGTCCTTCTCGGCCGCGATGGCCTCGATGACCTTGTGGGCGTCCATGTGCTTGGGCAGCGGAAGCTGGACCAGGATGCCGTGGATGGTCGGATCCTGGTTCAGAACGTCGATGCGGGCCAGCAGTTCGGCCTCGGTCATCTCGGCGGGGTACTGCTCTTTCACGGAATGCAGGCCGGCCTTTTCGCAGGCGGCGACCTTGTTGCGCACATACACTTGCGACGCGGGGTCGGCGCCCACCAGCACCACGGCCAGGCCGGGGCGGGTGCCCTTGGCGGCCAGGGCCGCGACACGTTGGGCGACTTCTTCGCGAATGCGCTGCGACAGGGCCGCGCCGTCAATAATCCTAGCGGTCATGCATGTGCCTCGGGTTTGGCCAAGGCCACTTTCATCAGATCTGCAACGGTAGTCACTTCAAGTTTTTCCATAATGTTGGCGCGGTGCGCCTCGACGGTCTTGATGCTGATGCCCAGGTCGTCGGCGATCTGCTTGTTCAAGCGGCCGGCGACAATGCGCTCCAGCACCTGCTGCTCGCGCGCGGTCAGGCGCGCCAGCATGGCTTCGTGATCCTTCTGGGCCTGGTGCTTGCTGACGCGCTGCGTGGCTTGCTCCAGCATGCGCGCAACGATTTCGCGCAGGTCGGATTCATTGAAGGGCTTTTCCAGGAAGTCGACCGCGCCCTTCTTCATGGTGGACACGGCCATGGGCACGTCGCCGTGACCGGTGATGAACACGATGGGCAGCGGCGCATTGCGGGCGATCAGTTGTTCCTGCAATTCCAGGCCGCTCATGCCCGGCATGCGCACGTCGGCGATCAGCACGCCGACCTGGCTGGCGTCGTAGTCTTCCAGGAACGACTCGCCGCTGGGGTAGGCGCGAACGCGGTATCCGTTGGCTTCCAGCAGCCAGCGCAGCGAATCGCGGACCGCTTCGTCGTCGTCGACAATGAATACCGTGCTCGACAGGTGGGGCGTGTTCATGCGTGCAACTCCTCGGACTGATCGTTCTGGGCCTGCGTCTGGGTTGCAGCGCAGGGCAGGGTGAAGCGGAAGATAGTACCGCCGGCGGGATTGGGATCCGCCCACAGGCGGCCGTGGTGCGATTCAATAATGGTACGGCAGATGTTCAGCCCCATGCCCAGGCCCTGGGACTTGGTGCTGAAGAAGGGTTCGAACAGGCGCTCGGGTTCTGCAAGGCCGTGGCCGCGGTCGACCACCGCCACCTCGATATGCTGCTCGTGCAGAATTACGGCAACCTTAAGCTCGTCGGACTCGCTCTTTTCCATGGCCTCCAGCCCGTTCTTCAGCAGGTTCAGCAGAACCTGCTCGATCAGGATGGGGTCGGCCAGGACGTCCGGGGCGTTCGAGGGCACGAAGCTGTCGATGCGGATGCGGCGCTTGCGGGCGTCGATCTCGGCAAATCCAATGGCGTTGTCGACAATCCGGCCGATGGCCACGCGCTGGCGGCGCGGCTCGCTGCGCTTCACGAATTCGCGGATGCGGCTGATGATCTTGCCGGCGCGCTCGGCCTGCGACGCGGCTTTTTCCAGCGCGGGCAGCAGCATGTTGGGGCTGGTGTGGCCGGCCTTGACCAGCGCCACCGCGCCCATGCTGTAGTTGGCGATGGCGGTCAGCGGCTGATTCAGTTCATGCGCCAGCGACGAGGCCATTTCGCCCATCGTCGTCAGGCGGCTGGTGAGCTGGATCTTTTCCTGCTGGACGCGCGAGGCCTCTTCGTGGACCCGACGCTCGGTGATGTCGCGGGCCACCTGCATGCGCACGCGGCGGCCGTCCGTCCAGGCCAGCATGCGGTGGTGGACTTCGAACCAGCGCTGCACGGATGGCGCGAAGACTTCGACGGATTCGTCGGTGAAGCGGCCGCGGCGGCCGGCCAGCAGTTCGTCGTGGCCGCCCGTCTGCGCCCCGAACACGCGGCGGTAGGTGCGGTTGGCGAACAGCAGTTCCAGCCCGTCGTGGGTGTCGGCGGTGACGGAAATGGCGTCGTCCAGGCCCTCCAGCACCGTCATGAAGCGCTCGTGCGCGGCGGTCAGGGCCTCGCGGATGCGTTTGGGTTCGGTAATGTCGGTCATGGACGTCATCCAGCCGATCTGGTTGCCGTTGGGATCGAGCAGGGGCGACACGTACATCCGCGCCGTGAAGCGCGATCCATCGCGGCGCTGCGCCTCGACCTCCAGGCCGCTGCTGGGCGTCTTGCCGGACATCAATACGTCCAGCGTGTGCTGGTGTTGTTCGTGGCGGCCCGGCACCCAGTACGGGAAGGGCGGGCTGCGGCCGATCAGGTCGGCTTCGTTCCAGCCGATCATCCGGCAGAATGCGGGATTCACATAGGCGATGCGGCCTTCCATATCCAGCACGCGCATGCCGGTGGACATGGAATTTTCCATCGCGCGCCGGAATCCGGTCTCGGCGATCAGGGCGGCTTCGGCGGTGGAACGGAAGCGCGTATAGCGCCACAGCATCAGCAGGCTGATGACGATCACGCACGACAGCGCCAGCACGACCCAGATCAGGCGTTGCTGGCGGAGTTCCTGGTCGATGGTGACAAACATGACGCTGTCGTCATGGATGCGCTGCAGCCAGAAGAACACCGCCATCACACAGATATAAAGGATCAGCACCATCGCGGGCGTGACCCAGTACACCCCGCGCCGACGGGTGCGGGCGTGGTCGTGGAAAGGCGTGGGTATGTTGGACTTGGGCGCGCTGGACATGGAATTCGGGGCCGGTAGACCGCGCATTTTAGTGCGTGTTGGAAGGGAATTGCCGGGAATCAAGCCCTCCATTCAGCCTAGCCCGTAAAAAGTATTGCAATCAGCTATTCAGCTTCCGTTCAAGTTTCCGCATTATGAAATGCCGTACCGCAACATGAAATTTTCCTTGCGAGCGGTTAATCTTCTTTCTTAGAATGCCGCCTGATAGGGAAACCGGCCCTGGCAGGTCCTTAGAACACCCCGACCCCATGCATTGCATGGTAGCCCGGATGATCCCGGCTACCATGCAATGTCCGCGAGTAGATAAATAAGCGGGTGTGTGGTCACGAACGAACCCAAACAGGAGACACACGATGTCCTCTAACGCCCAGGCAGGCGCCTTGCTGGCCGCCAACGACGAAGACACCCTTGAAACCCAGGAGTGGCTCGAAGCCCTGGCGGCAGTCCTCGATCGCGAAGGACCGCAGCGCGCCCATTACCTGCTGGAACGCCTGATCGACGAAGCCCGTCGCTCCGGCGCGCACATTCCGTTCTCGCCGAATACCGCTTACGTCAACACGATTCCCCCCGGCCTGGAGCCGGCGCACCCGGGCAACCTGGAACTGGAAACGCGCATCCGCTCGTACGTTCGCTGGAACGCCATGGCCATGGTCGTCAAGGCCAACAAGCACAACCCGCCGGACGGCGGCGACCTGGGCGGCCACATCGCGTCGTTCGCCTCGCTGGCCACCATGATCGGCTGCGGCCAGAACCACTTCTGGCACGCCGAAGACGACAAGCACGGCGGCGACCTGGTCTACTTCCAGGGCCACACCTCGCCGGGCATGTACGGCCGCGCCTACCTTGAAGGCCGCCTGACCGAAGAGCAGCTCAACCACTTCCGCCAGGAAGTCGACGGCAAGGGCCTGTCCTCGTACCCGCATCCGAAGCTGATGCCGGACTTCTGGCAGTTCCCCACCGTGTCCATGGGCCTGGGCCCGCTGATGGCCATCTACCAGGCCCGCTTCCTGAAGTACCTGCACGCCCGCGGCATCGCCGACACCAGCAACCGCAAGGTCTGGGTGTTCTGCGGCGACGGCGAAATGGACGAACCCGAGTCGCTGGGCGCCATCGCGCTGGCGGCCCGCGAAAAGCTCGACAACCTGATCTTCGTCATCAACTGCAACCTGCAGCGCCTGGACGGCCCGGTTCGCGGCAACGGCAAGATCATCCAGGAACTGGAAGGCGACTTCCGCGGTTCGGGCTGGAACGTGATCAAGCTGATCTGGGGCGGTTACTGGGATCCGCTGCTTGCGCACGACAAGGAAGGCATCCTGCGCCAGATCATGGAAGAAACCGTGGACGGCGAGTACCAGGCGTACAAGGCCAACGACGGCAAGTTCGTCCGCGAGCACTTCTTCGGCAAGCACCCGAAGCTGCTGGAAGCCGTGTCGCGCATGAGCGACGAGGACATCTGGCGCCTGAACCGTGGCGGTCATGATCCCCACAAGGTGTACGCCGCCTTCAAGTCGGCCACCACCCACACCGGCCAGCCGACCGTCATCCTGGCCAAGACCATCAAGGGCTATGGCATGGGCCACGTGGGCCAGGCCAAGAACCCGACCCACCAGCAAAAGAAGCTGGAGCTGGATTCGATCCGCGAATTCCGCGACCGCTTCGGCATCCCCATCCCGGACGACAAGCTGGAAGACCTTCCGTACTTCAAGCCGGCCGAAGACTCGCCCGAAATGAAGTACCTGCACGAGCGTCGCGCCGCGCTGGGCGGCTACCTGCCGCGCCGTCGCGCCAAGGCCGACGAGCAACTGAAGGCCCCCGCGCTGGACGCCTTCAAGGCCGTGCTGGAACCCACCGCCGAAGGCCGTGAAATCTCCACCACCCAAGCCTTCGTGCGCATCCTGAACCAGGTGCTGCGCGACAAGGAACTGGGCCCGCGCGTCGTGCCGATCCTGGCCGACGAATCGCGCACCTTCGGCATGGAAGGCCTGTTCCGCCAGATCGGCATCTACGCGCCGGAAGGCCAGAAGTACACCCCGGTCGACAAGGACCAGGTCATGTACTACAAGGAAGCGGCCGACGGCCAGCTCCTGCAGGAAGGCATCAACGAAGCGGGCGCGATGAGCTCGTGGATTGCGGCGGCCACGTCGTACTCCTCGAACAACCGCATCATGATCCCGTTCTTCATCTACTACTCGATGTTCGGGTTCCAGCGCATCGGCGACCTGGCCTGGGCCGCCGGCGACATGCAGGCGCGCGGCTTCCTGCTGGGCGGCACCGCCGGCCGCACGACGCTGAACGGCGAAGGCCTGCAGCACGAAGACGGCCACAGCCACATCCTGGCGTCCACCATCCCGAACTGCGTGTCCTACGACCCGACGTTCGGCCATGAACTGGCCGTCATCATCCAGCATGGCCTGAAGCGCATGGTGGAAGACCAGGAAAACGTCTATTACTACCTGACGGTGATGAACGAAAACTACCCGCAGCCCGGTCTGACCAAGGGCGACGAGGAAGGCATCATCAAGGGCATGTACAAGCTGAAGTCGCACGGCAAGGGCAAGAACCGCGTGCAGCTCATGGGTTCGGGCACGATCCTGCGCGAAGTCATGGCCGCCCAGGAACTGCTGGCCGCCGACTGGGACGTCGCGTCCGACCTCTGGAGCGTCACCAGCTTCACCGAACTGCGCCGCAATGGCCTGGACGCCGAGCGTCACAACATGCTGCACCCCGACGAGAAGAAGCCGCAGGTGGCTTACGTCACGGAACAGCTTGCCAAGACGGAAGGCCCGATCATCGCGTCGACCGACTACATGAAGCTGTTTGCGGACCAGATCCGTCCGTTCGTTCCCAAGGGCCGCGAATACAAGGTGCTGGGCACCGACGGTTTCGGCCGCTCGGATTTCCGCTCGAAGCTGCGCGAGCACTTCGAAGTGGACCGCCACTTCGTCGTGGTCGCCGCGCTGCGCGCGCTGGCCGACGAAGGCAAGGTGCCGGTTGCGAAGGTGGCCGAGGCCATCAAGAAGTACGGCATCAATCCGAACAAAGCCAACCCGCAATACGCCTGAGGGTAAAAAGACATGAGCAACATCGTGCAAATCAAGGTTCCCGACATCGGCGACTTCAAGGAAGTGGAAGTCATTGAAGTGCTGGTTGCCGTGGGCGACACGATCAAGGCCGAGCAAAGCCTGATCACGGTCGAGTCCGACAAGGCCTCGATGGAAATCCCCGCGTCGCAAGGCGGCGTGGTGAAGTCCATCGCCGTGAAGGTCGGCGACAAGGTCGCCGAAGGCACGGTCGTGCTGGAAGTCGAAGGGGCCGACGCGGGCGCCGCCAAGGAAGAGGCTCCCAAGGCCGAAGCCAAGCCGGCCGCCCAGGAAGCGCCCAAGCAGGCGGCAGCCGCCGCGCCCAAGGCTGAAGCGTCGGCGCCGGCCGCCGCCAGCGGCCCGGTCGAGATCGAAGTGCCCGACATCGGCGACTTCAAGGAAGTCGAAGTCATCGAAGTCATGGTCGCGGTCGGCGACACCATCAAGGCCGAGCAAAGCCTGATCACCGTCGAGTCCGACAAGGCCTCGATGGAGATCCCGGCGTCGCAAGGCGGCGTGGTCAAGGAAGTGAAGGTCAAGGTTGGCGACAAGGTCGCCAAGGGTTCGGTCGTGGTGGTCGTGGAAGGCGGCGCGCAGCAGAGCGCTGCGCCGGCCGCCAAGGCTGAAGCCGCTCCGGCTCCGGCCGCCAAGGAACAAGCCAAGGCCGAGGCAGCCCCCGCGCCCGCGGCTGCATCGCGTCCGGCCCCGGCCGCCGCGCTGGAAGACGCCAACCTCAAGCCCGGCCAGCTGCCGCATGCATCGCCGTCGGTGCGCAAGTTCGCGCGCGAACTGGGCGTGAACCTCAGCAAGGTCAAGGGCTCCGGTCCCAAGGACCGCATCACCGCCGACGACGTCCGCGGCTTCGTCAAACAGGCCCTGTCTGCGGCTCCGGCCGCCGCTGCCGGCGGTTCGGCCGATGGCGCCGCGCTGGGCCTCCTGCCGTGGCCGAAGGTCGACTTCACCAAGTTCGGCCCGATCGAAGCCAAGCCGCTGTCGCGCATCAAGAAGATCTCCGGCGCGAACCTGCATCGCAACTGGGTCATGATCCCGCACGTCACCAACAACGACGAAGCGGACATCACCGATCTGGAAGCGCTGCGCGTCACGCTGAACAAGGAAAACGAGAAGTCGGGCATCAAGGTCACGATGCTGGCCTTCCTGATCAAGGCCGTCGTCGCGGCCCTGAAGAAATTCCCCGAGTTCAACGCCTCGCTGGACGGCGACAACCTGGTGCTCAAGCAGTACTACCACATCGGCTTCGCCGCCGACACGCCCAACGGGCTGGTGGTGCCTGTCATTCGCGACGCCGACAAGAAGGGCATCCTGCAGATCGCGCAGGAAATGACCGACCTGTCCAAGAAGGCCCGCGACGGCAAGATCTCGCCCGCAGAAATGCAGGGCGGCTGCTTCTCGATCTCGTCGCTCGGCGGCATCGGCGGCACGTCGTTCACGCCCATCATCAACGCCCCTGAAGTGGCGATCCTGGGTGTGTCGCGCTCGGCGCACAAGCCCGTCTGGGACGGCAAGCAGTTCGTGCCGCGCCTGATCGTGCCGCTGTCGCTGTCCTACGACCACCGCGTCATCGACGGCGCCTCGGCCGCCCGCTTCAACGCCTATCTGGGCGCCTTGCTGGCCGACTTCCGCCGCATCGCGCTGTAAACGGGGAGCCCTATGAGCAATACCGTTCAAATCAAAGTGCCGGACATCGGCGACTTCAAGGAAGTGGAAGTCATTGAAGTCCTGGTGGCCGTGGGCGACACGATCAAGGCCGAGCAAAGCCTGATCACCGTCGAATCCGACAAGGCCTCCATGGAAATCCCCGCGTCGCAGGGCGGCGTGGTGAAATCCATCGCCGTGAAGGTCGGCGACAAGGTCGCCGAAGGCGCGGTCGTGCTGGAAGTCGAAGGGACCGCCTCAGGTGCGGCTGACGCAGGCGCTGCGAAGCAAGAGGCCCCCAAGGCCGACGCCAAGCCCGCCGCCAAGGAAGACGCCAAGCAGGCCGCAGCCCCCGCCGCCAAGGCCGCAGCGCCAGCCGCCGCGACCTACAGCGGTTCGGCCGACGCCGAATACGACATGCTGGTGCTGGGCGCGGGCCCCGGCGGCTATTCCGCCGCCTTCCGCGCCGCCGACCTGGGCTTGTCCGTGGTCCTGGTGGAACGCTACAGCACGCTGGGCGGCGTCTGCCTGAACGTGGGCTGCATCCCGTCCAAGGCGCTGCTGCACAACGCCGCCATCATCGACGAGGCTCGCGAACTGGCCGCCCACGGCATCAGCTTCGGCGAGCCCAAGATCGACCTGGACAAGCTGCGCGGCTACAAGGACAGCGTGGTCGCCAAGCTGACCGGCGGCCTGGCCGGCATGGCCAAGGCCCGCAAGGTCACCGTGGTGACGGGCGTGGGCGAATTCGCCGACGCCAACCACCTGACCGTCAAGGGCGCCGACGGCAAGTCGCAGACCCTGCGCTTCAAGCAGGCCATCATCGCCGCCGGCAGCCAGTCCGTGAAGCTGCCGTTCATGCCCCAGGACGAGCGCATCGTCGACTCCACCGGCGCATTGCTGCTGCGTGAAGTCCCCAAGAAGATGCTCATCGTCGGCGGCGGCATCATCGGCCTGGAAATGGGCACGGTGTACTCCACGCTGGGCGCACGCCTGGACGTCGTGGAAATGCTGGACGGCCTGATGCAGGGCGCCGACCGCGACCTGGTCAAGGTATGGCAGAAGAAGAACGCCTACCGCTTTGACAACATCATGTTGAAGACCAAGACCGTGGGCGCGGAAGCCAGGAAGGACGGCATCTACGTCACCTTCGAAGGCGAGGGCGCTCCCAAGGAACCCCAGCGCTACGACCTGGTGCTGCAGGCCGTGGGCCGCAGCCCCAACGGCAAGAAGATCGGCGCCGACAAGGCGGGCATCGCCGTGACCGACCGCGGTTTCATCGAGGTCGATCGCCAGATGCGCACCAACGTGCCGCACATCTACGCCATCGGCGACATCGTCGGCCAACCCATGCTCGCCCACAAGGCCGTGCATGAAGGCCACGTCGCGGCGGAAGCCGCCGCCGGCCAGAAGTCCTTCTTCGACGCGCGCGTCATTCCGTCGGTGGCCTACACCGATCCGGAAGTGGCGTGGGTCGGCCTGACCGAAGACGAAGCCAAGAAGCAGGGCATCAAGATCGAGAAGGGCGTGTTCCCGTGGGCCGCCTCCGGCCGCGCCATCGCGAATGGCCGCGACGAAGGCTTTACCAAGCTGATCTTCGACGCGGAAACGCATCGCATCCTGGGCGGCAGCATTGTGGGCACCCACGCTGGCGACCTGATCAGCGAACTGGCCCTGGCCGTGGAAATGGGCGCCGACGTCGTCGACATCGCCAAGACCATCCACCCGCACCCGACCCTGGGTGAATCGGTGGGCATGGCGGCCGAAGTCGCGGAAGGCGTCTGCACGGACCTGCCGCCGATGAAAAAGAAGTAAACGCCGGGCGGCCCGCCGCTTGACGCAAAGCAAAAGCGCCGGCCCCTTTCAGGGACCGGCGCTTTTTTTAATCGCTGAACCGATCAGGCGTGAGTGTCGATGCGCGAGCCCAGCGTGGCATCCACCGCCAGCACGGGCAGCGACTGCATCAGCGTCAGCGCGGTATCGGCCTGCGCGTTCAGCGCCTTCTTCAGCAACCGGGCTTGGATTTCCTGATTGAGGTTCACGTCCTGCAAAGCCAGGGCGGCATTGACGGTATTGTTGATCGAAGCGTCCATGTCCAGGAATTCCCAATGCGTGTCGCCCGGCACGAGCCGGGTCGCAGCATTATTGCGCAGACTTGCGGTTTGATGCAAAGCATTCCGCGCCGGTGTCACCGAATGTTCACGCGGAAGTTGGCTCCGCGAGCTAAGGCCGCGTCGGGCATTCCTGCACCGTGCCCCAAGCGCGGTGCGGTTCGCAGATTTGCTTGCGAGCTTCCCATGCGCAGTCCGGACGCTCGAAGAAACCCAGCTCGGCGCAACGCGCCAATTCGCTTCTCAGCTCGCCCAGCCAGGCCAAGGGATCCTCGGCGGGAATCTCCGTCATGCGCAAGGTCGATTGGGGCCCGGCGTGTTGGCCGGCGGCTGCCGCAACGGTGCCGGAGGCGCCAGCTGTCGCCTCCGTCGGGACAGGGGATGACTCGGGCGCGGCCGCCACGGCCGGCACCTGCGTTGATCCAAGGGGAGACTCGGCGGCCTGCGATGTTGTCGCATCGGCCAACCCGGCATGTTCCTGGGTCACGCCGGGAGCGGACGGCGGTTCGGTCGAAACGGGATCCGGCGTCGTGCCGGCGTCCGCCTCGGACGTAGCGCCGGGCGCGGCCGAAGACCGCGCTTCGGAGCCAGCGCCATCCGCGCCCAGCTTCGGCAACGGCGCCAGCGGCACCCGCACCGGCCCGGCCGCCGATGCGCCGTAGCGCGGCGTGTTCGGCGAGCTCCAGGACACCACCAGCAACACCAGCGCGCCATAGATCGCCAGCGTATAGAGCACGGTCAGCGTGGCGTAGCCCACCCGCTTGCCCGTTATCGGCTGCCCGCCATCGCGGCCCAGCAGGCTGCGCCAGCCCACCAGCGCCGCGCCCGGCGCGGAAATCAGCCACCAGCACAGCCGCCGCAGCAGGCCAGGTTCATGGGTGGGAATCGCCGCCTGCGCGGCCAGCAATTCGCGCAGCGCGCGGTTCTCTTCGCGCAGACGCAGGGTCTGCTCATCCACCGGCGCCTGAAAGTCTGGATCCGTGGTGCTGCCATGCTGCGTAGCGAGTGGATCAGGTGGCGTCGCGGTCATATTAAGAAAACTATAGATACAAAGTCATGCGGGGGCGATTATGAGGCATCGGCTTGCAGTGTCAAACACTGAATAGAAGAGAAAAATCGGGGCTTGGCGACGGATTGCCGAGCGGACAATCTGTGAAGACTCGCTAGTGCCCCTGCCGCTTCTTGCGGCGAGGCGCAATGGAAATTGCGGTCGCTGTCGTAGCGCGACCAAGGACGCCGACAGCTCCGGTAGCGGAGGGTGAGGACGTAGTGCCGGCGGCATGCGCACTAACACTGAGCCCCGCTCATGTTCGAGGCTTCCGTGGCGTAGTCCGCATCTTGAACATACGAGCGGACTAACGCCGGATTATCGGTGATGTGGCTTAGTTTGGTGGTTGCCGATTCCAGAAGTTCGCACGGCACCCTGTTCCCCGCTTAGCTTGTCCAGCTTGGTGAAAGCCGCATCCGGCGTCTTTAGCCTCGATAATCTTGTCGCCCTTGCTAGTGGTCTCAGTCGTCAGTTTGCAAGCCGAAGCTACATGGATCGTTGAGCCGACTGCGGTATAGAGCGCAGCGCCGCGTTGCCTACGCGTTTCTCAAAAAGCGAGAAGGTGGCAGGGGAGGCAGCATTTCATATTTAAACCGCCTCCGTGATCTGACAGGCCTATGGGACTCGTCCCGGCCTCGGCAGGTTGGTTAGATTGACAATCTGATTGCCGACCAGCGTGAGGCAGGTGAGCGGAGCTTCCGTGAATCGTCCAATCTCGTCCGAATAGGGCTTGTCACAGACCAACTGCGTGGCGCCGAATGAGAAATTTCGGTATCCGCAGACCCACGCAGCGGGTTCCGGCTGCGAGGTGACCGTTCTGGCACAGAGGCTCAAGGGCGGAAAACTATTGATAAGCAATCGGTCTTGATCGGTCCATTTATCCGGTAAGCGGTAAAGGCTGGGCCTCGCCCTGTCGCCGCCCTTGTCGACAATGCCCGAAGAAACCAGCGTCAGATAGTTGACTTGTTGCTTGAGGGCAGTCAGCAGAATGAAGGACAAGAATGGCGGAATGAGCAGAATGCCAGCGAAGGTGCCGATAGACATCGGTTCGCGATCCGCCGGTCTGCTTTTTCGGTTGCTCCAGGTAAAAAGAATCCCGGGCACCAGCGCACCGAGAAAAGTGAAGGCGACCACACCGACAACAAGGAGAATGCTATCAGGTTCCTTGCCGTAGGCTCGGCTCATCAGGAAGAACGGCAGCAGGAGCAGAAACAGCACCATCAATGCAATGAAAAACGCCGGTATACCCACCAGAAAAGTGTTGCGTCGCTGAACGCCGCCAATCTTGGATGGCGCTATTGCATCGGGAGGGCTGCTCCCGACGGCCAGGCCTATCAACAGAGCCGGCGCAACGTAGAAGAGAACGAGCAGCCATGTCGGTGGCGTAGCCGAAAGCTGAATCACGGTGTAAGTCCACCCGGCTGCGGCCAAGCACAACAATGTCCATGCCAGCGCCAAGCGTCGCGGGACTCTGCCGGGACCATACGCCGAGGTGACCATTGCGACCAGCGAAGACGGCAGGGCCAAGCTCAGTATCCACAGTAGCCACATCAGGCTGCCTAAAAAAAGCAATGTTCCTAGTCCGGCGGTGCCGCTGATCGCGAGCATCACCAAACTTGGGTAATGCAGATCGTTGCTATGGTTCCACAGAATCAGGACGGGTGGACAAAACGCCAATGGCAGCAGCCAGGGCGAAAAGTGGGAAACGGTCTTGAGTATGCGCACCCGTGCCTTGAAGCGCTGGGCAGTGGTCGCTGGCGAAGGCGATGGGATTGCCGACGCTTGAGCGGGAGGGGCTGCCGGCAAAACGCCATTTCGATCGGTGGAGGCAGCTGGCCCCGACGCAGCCGGGGAGGGGCGGTTGAATATCAAGCCCGCTTCCAGCTTTTGGCTGAAGGAGTGAATAGCGACTGATGGGACTATCCACAAAACGAGCAGCAATAGGGCCAAGCCATACGCGATCCATTGAGACGACGTCCAACTTCCCCATTTGCCCTCGTCCTTGGATGCCGTCAGACAGATATAAAGGAGGGCGCAAAGCGCAGCCTGTAGCAGAACAATGAAAGCGGCATTGCCATGCTCGCGCAGGTGGCGGTAGGAGGTGACGTATTCGTTTATTTCCTGCCCGGTTTTCCAGACTCCTCCCGAGACGCGAGCGCTTGCGATAGCCCAGGCGAATTTTTCTGCCCGGAAATCCGGTCGGCTCGCATGCCAGATGCGGTGTCCCTGGAACGAGCTAAATGCAAGAACGATCAGAACTGCACCTACGGCCGCGTATAGGCCCCCATCTACCGAGACATGCTTGAGCAAGATCAGCAGCGCCGCAGCGCCGATCAGCAGGATGCTTGCCATGAGCGGGCGAAAAAAACGTCCCCGCATGGGCGAATTCTCGGAGTCGAGCGGGCGGGTCGCGTGAAATACAAGAATCGGTAGCGAAGCGAGGTAGGCGAAAGTAAAGCCGCTGCCTGCCCATATGAGCAGTTCCGGTACGTCGAGTCCTTGGAAAGGGTGTGATCGAGGTTGGCCGGCTGCCGGCAAGATGGACGAAAAGAGATGTCCGGCGCTCAGTTGCAGCCATCGCAGGAACAGCATGCTTGTCATGGTAGGAACAAGGTAGCGGATCGCATAGTTCTCCCACCAACGATGGTCGTGAGAGGATGCTGGTTCTGGCATGGCGAGGCGTATCCTTTTCTTGCAGCGGAATGCAAACAAGCCGGCTTTCGCCGGCTTGTTTGTGGCAGGGTACGAAAGACCCGGCGTCATTGACGGGGATGGCCTTGCGGCCCGTCCCCGACCGTCAGGCGTTGCGGCGTGATTAACGCAGCAGCGACAGAACGGTTTGCGGCACTTGGTTGGCTTGCGCCAGAACCGAGGTGCCGGCCTGTTGCAGGATCTGCGCACGGGTCATGTTCGACACTTCCGTGGCGTAGTCGGCGTCTTCGATACGCGAACGGGCGGCGGACAGGTTGTTCACCGTGTTGTTCAGGTTGGCGATGGTCGATTCGAAACGGTTCTGAATTGCGCCGAGCGAGCTGCGCAGTTGGTCGACTTGCGACAGGGCATCGTCGAGCTTCTTCAGCGGATTGATGGTGGCCATCGAACCCAAATCGTCCTTGGAGAGTTCAGCACCCTTGACAGCATCAACGCCGTAGGTCGGGGTGCCAGCCGAATGGATCTTGTCGCCGTCACGCAGAACAGCCTCGGCGCTGCCATCCTTCTTCAGGACATACTCGACCTTGTTGCCGCTCGCGTCGTCAGCTACTTCGACATTACCGGTCGCGCCATCCACAGTGACTGCATACACGGTGCCGTCTTCGGCCTTAGCGCCGTACTGACCCGTGCCGACGCCATCTTTCAAGATTTCGTGCACGTTGAGGTTCTTGCCGCCAACGTTCACGACCAGATTCGAATCGTTGAAAGCCAGGGCCTTGCCGAGCTTGGCGCCATCAACGCCACCCGTGAGGTCGACCTTAACCGCATTACCAGCGCCATCGTCCGCGAAAGCAGTCAGTTTGCCGCCGAACATCGCGACTTGAACGTCTTGCCCGTCGACTTGCACCTGTGCGTAGCCGCCAACTCCGTCTTGCTTCAGCAGATTGACCTTATTGCCAGCATCCGCATCCAGCGAAACGAAGTAGTCACCGCCATCGATCTTCACGCTGTAGACGGCATGTGCGGCAGCACCGGAGTTTGCCGTCGTAGTGTCGCCCGTATCGGCAGCAGCGGCGCCGCCGAGATAGGTTTTAGCGGCAGCGTCATTGGCAAAATTAGCAGCAAAGGCTGCACCGAAGGCGTCTTGACCATTGCTGTCGCCGTCGGCAATTTGGACGTTCGTCGAAGCTGCAGCGGCACTGCCCTTGGTAGCGATGCTGTCGCTGAACTTGATGGAGCCGCTAGCAACGTTGAAATCGCCCAGGCCGAGCTTGTCGGCAGTGATTTCCTTCAAATCGATGGTGATCGTTTCGTTGTCGTTCGCACCGACTTGAATGGTCAGCTTGTTGTCGGCGGCCAACACCTTCACGCCGTTGAATTGCGTCTGGCCCGACACGCGATCGATTTCACTCAGGCGCTGATTGATTTCGTCCTGGATCGACGTCAGGTCGGAATCGGAGTTCGTGCCATTGACAGCCTGAGTGCTCAGTTGACGAATACGCTGCAAGTTGTTGTTGATTTCGTTCAGCGCGCCTTCGGTCGTCTGAGCGATCGAGATACCGTCGTTGGCGTTGCGGGCGGCTTGGGTCAGGCCGTTGATGTTGGCCGTGAAGCGGTTGGCGATAGCTTGGCCAGCGGCGTCATCCTTGGCGCTGTTGATACGCAGGCCGGAGGACAGGCGCTCGATGGCGTTGCCCAGCGACGATTGCGACTTGTTCAGGTTGTTTTGAGCAACCAGCGACAGATAGTTGGTGTTGATAACTGCAGCCATGTTCAGGCTCCCAAGAGAGAAAGGCTTCTTCAAACTGGGCAGCTAGGCCGCCCACTGGTGTTAACGGGAAAGTTCGTTTACTTGCGTCTACGAATCCCTCCGTTGCCAGGATTACGGCAGGCTAAAATCAATCTTTAGGCCTATTTCGCGAAGTCTTTTGTATTGTTGTGGCTTGCTGAGTGGCTCTGGGCCATGGTTCAGGCCGGGAATCGCTGTTGTGTGAAGAATATTTCCGAGGAGGATGTATCCCTTGGACGAAGGCGGCTCTATGTAAAAGGTCTTTCTGAATCAGGCATGCGCCTATGTTAGGAGAGTCAGCGTCCGATGAGAGATTTGTGAGTCTGGGCGGCATCTGAGAGCGCAAATACTCCGGGCGCGATGGTGGTCGATAAAAATTCAACGCGGCGGAAATGCTACGGGTGCAGAGTGCAACAAGCGCAGAAATGGTCCCACGGGATGGAGACCAGCGGAGTGGGGCGTGGGGCAGGTGTCCAAGTGTGGCGGTCTCAAAGTGCAACAGGCGCTGATGTACGTGGATCGCCGAAATGCGAGAACCGGGGGCGCCCGGGAGCCGCTGAAATAAAACGGGCGCCTTGGCGCCCGTGTTTCTATCGATCAAGTTCATCAGCTGGCTGACATCGCCGGGATGAGACATAGCGCGGTGGCCGGCTCCATCGTCGACGCCGTTCCCTTAAATAATCTGCGCGATCTGCCCCTCCTGGGGCAATTCCTGCCAGGCCTGATCCTTCAGCTTCGCGCGTATCCGCGCGGTCGCCTGCGACCTCAACTGGCAAACCCGCGCCTCGGTCACATTCATGATCGCGCCGATTTCCTTCAAATTCAGCCCCTGTTCGTAGCAAAGCGACAACAGCAGCTTTTCGCGGTCGGGCAGGGCGTCGATGGCGTGGATCAAGGCCTGGCGGAAATCACCGGCCAGCAGCGAGTCCAGCGGATTGCCGCTGGCCGAGCCGTGGTTCAGGGTGGCGGACCAGTCGGCCTGGCCCGAGGCCGAGTCGGGTTCGGTCGTGAAGTCTTCGTAGTGGACGATCTGCACGCCTTGGGCGTCGTGCAGCAGCGTCTGGTACTCATTTAGCGGAAGGTCGAGCTGCGCGGCGATCTCGGCTTCAGTAGGCGCGCGCATCAAACGCTGTTCCAATTGCTGGATCGCCTGTTCGATCTTGCGCGCCTTGGTGCGGACGCTGCGGGGCAGCCAGTCCTGGCCGCGCAGTTCGTCGAGCATGGCGCCGCGAATGCGGGTGGTCGCGTAGGTCTCGAACTGGGCGTCGGCGGTTTCCTGGTAGCGACGCACGGCGTCTAGCAGGCCAATCATGCCGGCTTGTATCAGGTCGTCGAGTTCGACGCTGGCGGGAAGCCGGGCGAGCAATTGCAGGGCCAGCTTCCGCACGAGCGGCGCATATTCGACCAGGCTGTCATCTGCGTGGGGCATTGCGGGAATGTCTGGCGGTGTTCATCGTGAAGCGCGGTCAATGTTGTCAATTTGAGACATTGTCGACAAACGCGGATACGGTCATGCGGCGCTTCTTAGCGGTCGGCAAGATGTCATTGTGGACACTCGAAGGTGTTTCATTTCAGGAAGTACGCAACGTTTTGAATGCTTATTTGGCAAATTGCCGAAAATTTGTCACTAACGTCTATGTCAATGTGTATCCGAAAACACACTTTGCGCAACATCAACAAAGATTTGTCATATAAGTCATAGAAAATGACACGACCTGTGGTAAATTTTACTTAAATTGCGAACAAATGATACATTTCGCATTAAAACAGGATGCAGCGGGCGGACAGGCAACGAACGTTGTTTGCGCCCTTGGTAATCAAGCCCCTCGGGTGGGATAGGGATAGGGAGTACGGCGTGCAACAAGTCGAAAATTCATTGCTGGCAGATATCCGCGAAGTGAATCTGTCTTACCTGTTACTGGCACAGCGCATGTTGCGTGATGACTACGCAGCGTCGATGTTCCGCCTGGGTTTCAGCAACGAGGTTGCTGACATCCTGATGCGGCTGTCGCCGGCTCAACTGGTCAAGCTGGCCAGCTCCAGCTCGCTGCTGTGCCGGTTCCGCTTTGATGATTACAGCCTGCTGTCGGCGCTGACGCACGACGTGCTGGGCGGCGCGCTGCAACAGGCGCACGCCACCATCCTGCTGGCCAAGCAACCCGTCGAAGAATTGGCCTGACGGCTTACAGATCCCACTCGGATACAACCTGCAATGGCCTCCAAGAGCGTTTCCCAGGAAGCGGACGACATCCTGCTTGCCAGCTCCATGATCACGCTGGGCGCCCGGCTTCAGGTGCTGGAGGCTGAAACCAGCCTCAGCCACGACCGCCTCGCCCGCCTGTATCGCGAAATCCGCGGCTGCTCGCCACCCAAGGGCATGCTTCCTTTTTCGGTCGACTGGTTCATGACCTGGCTGCCGAACATCCATTCGTCGCTCTTCTACAACGTGTATTCGTTCTTGAATACGCGCACGACCAGCAAGGGGATACGCGCCACGATCGACGCCTATCGCCTGTATCTTGAGAACGCCGGCCAGGAAGCCACGGAATCCGGGGAACCGGTCCTGAGCTTTACCCGCGCCTGGATGCTGGTTCGGTTCTTCGACAGCGGCATGCTGCAGCTGTCGGCCTGCCGCCAGTGCGGCGGCCATTTCATTGCCCATGCCCACGATCCGCAATCCGATTTCGTGTGCGCCATCTGCCGGCCGCCACCCCGCGCCGGCAAGACGCGCGCGGCGGCCAAGGCACGCGCCGGCACCCGTGCCGCGCCCCTCGCGGTCGCCGCTCCGACCTGACCGAGCGTCCAAATACATCAAAAGCCCTGGAAAACTCCCCCTAACCCGCCTTTTTGGGTCAGGGGTGACAGGGGATCATTGACGCAAGTTATAGACTTCGTTGGCAGGGGCCCGTTGTGTTGATTGTTATCGGTTTTCTCGTGGTGATCGTGTCGGTCGTCGGCAGCTTCATAGCGCTGGGCGGCCATTTGGGCGCGCTTTACCAGCCCTTCGAGCTGACGCTGATCTTCGGCGCGGCCTTTGGGGCTTTCTTGGCTGGCAACAGCAAGAAGTCGCTGATGCTGGTCAAGAAGGCGCTGCCCGACGCGCTGAAAAGCTCGCGCTACAGCAAGGACGTGTACATGGAGCTGATGGCGCTCCTGTATGTGTTGCTGAACAAGGCGCGGCGCGAAGGCCTGATGGCCATCGAATCCCATATCGAGGACCCGGGCTCCAGCCCGATCTTCAGCGAATATCCCCGCATCGCCAAAGACACGAAGCTCATGGAGTTCATTACGGACTACCTGCGCATCATGATCAGCGGCAACATGAGCTCGTTCGAAATCGAAACGCTCATGGATGAGGAAATCGAGACCTACCGCCACGAGCGCGAAGTGCCCGCGCACGCACTGCAGCAGATGGCTGACGGGCTGCCGGCTTTCGGTATCGTCGCGGCGGTGCTGGGCGTGATCAAGGCGCTGGCCGCCGTGGACCAGCCCCCCGCGATCCTGGGCGACCTGATCTCCAAGGCCATGGTCGGCACGTTCCTGGGCATTCTGCTGGCGTACGGCTTTGTCGGCCCGCTGGCCTCCCGCGTGGAGCGCCGCAACGACGAAGCCATGAAAGTCCTGGAATGCATCAAGACGACGCTGCTGGCCAGCATGAACGGCTACCCGCCCCAACTGGCGGTCGAATTTGGCCGCAAGGTGCTGTTCTCGGCCGTGCGCCCGACCTTCGGTGAGCTGGAAGAGCACGTCCGGCAGACCAAGTCGACCGGCAAGGCCTGACGGAGCGGGCAATGAGCACGGTAAACAATCACCGTGTGGTGATCCGCCGCAAGAAGGTCAAGGGCGGCGGGCACCACGGGGGCAGCTGGAAGATCGCGTACGCCGACTTCATTACAGCGATGATGGCGTTCTTCCTGGTGATGTGGCTGATCAGCATCGTGCCGCGCGAGGAACTCAAGGGTATCGCGGAGTACTTCCGCATGCCGCTGCGCGTTGCCATCACGGGCGGCCCCAGCAGTTCGGCCGAGACCAGCGCGGTTCCCGGCGGCGGGCAGGATCCGCTGCGCAGCGAAGGCGACGTCCGGCGCGGGCAGGGCAATCGGGTCGAATCCCAGCCCATGGGAGACGCCGAGCGCCGCGAGCAGCATCGCCTGGAAAATCTCAAGCGGCGCCTTGAAAACGTCATCGAAACCAGCCCGGTCCTGAAGTCCTTCAGGCCGCAGCTGCTGATCGACCTGACGACCGAAGGCCTGCGCATCCAGATCATCGATAACCAGAATCGCCCGATGTTCGCCACCGGCCGCGCCGAAGTGCAGCCGTACATGCGCGACATCCTCCGCGAGCTGGGTCCCGTCCTGAACGAACTGCCCAACAGGGTCAGCATCTCGGGCCACACGGACGCGTCGCAGTACGCACGCGGCGAGCGCGCCTACAGCAACTGGGAGCTGTCGGCCGATCGCGCGAACGCCTCGCGCCAGGAATTGGTGGCGGGCGGCATGAACGAAAGCAAGGTCATGCGCATCCAGGGTCTGTCTTCCAGCATGAGCCTGGTTAAAGATGATCCGTATGCGGCCGTTAATAGACGCATCAGCCTGGTGGTGCTCAACCAAAGCACCCAAAAGCGCATCGAAAGCGAGAACGCCGCAGCCGCGGACGTGAGCGCCAAGGATGCGCGCGAGGTGGGAACGGCCGTGCAGGCGGTGCAAGCCGCAGGCCAGGCCGCAACGGCAACCAAGCAGGGCGAGGCGGAGAACATCCCGCCCGTTGAAGGGGTTCGATAACAATGGCGGCAACGATACTCGTGGCGGACGACTCCGCAACGATGCGGATGATCGTGAAGGCGACGCTGACCGGCGCGGGCTGGAAGGTTCTGACGGCCTGCAACGGCCAGGAAGCGCTGGAGGTGGCCATGGCCAACCCGGTGGACCTGGTCGTCAGCGACTGGAACATGCCTGTCAAGGGTGGCCTGGAGCTGATCCAGGGTCTGCGCGAAGAAAACCGGTACATGGATGTGCCGGTGCTGGTGCTGACCACCGAAGACGACGTGGACAGCAAGATGGCAGCCCGGGATCTGGGCGTGTGCGGCTGGCTTTCCAAGCCGGTGGATCCCGATGTGCTGGTGGAATTGGCGACCGAACTGCTCGACGAGCAGGCCGGCGCATAAGCAGGTTCATTTAGAAAGGCGTACGGGTCATGAGTTCTGGTTTGGACCTCAGTCAGTTTTACGAGACCTTTTTCGACGAGGCGGACGAGCTGCTCGCGCAAATGGAGCAGCTCCTGCTCGAGCTCGATGTGGGCGCTCCCGACATCGAGCAGCTCAACGCCATTTTCCGCGCGGCGCATTCGATCAAGGGCGGCGCGGCGACGTTCGGCTGTTTCACGCAGCTGGCGGGAACGACCCATCTGCTTGAAAACCTTCTGGATGCGATCCGTCGCGGCGAAATGGAGCTGCGCACGGACATGATTGATATTTTCTTGGAAACGAAAGACGTGCTCAAAAGCCAACTGGATGCCTATCGGGCCTCCGAAGAGCCCGATGAAGCCGTGTTTGAGCGTATCTGCGCCGTATTGAGGCAGCTTGCGCTGGAGCATAAGGACCCCGCCGCGGCGGCTGCCCCGGCGCCCGCGCCCGTGGCTCCGGCCCCGGCCCCGGCGCCCGCGCCCGTGGCTCCGGCCCCGGCCCCGGCGCCCGCCCCGGTGCAACAGGCTCCGCAGCCCGTGCCGCCGGCGCCCGCCGAGGTCGCCGCGCCCGCCGCCGAATCGAATGCGGATGCGGGCGGCCTGCCGCTGCGCGTGCGCATCACCAAGGTATCGGACAAGGACGCCGCGTCCCTGCTCGAAGAAATGGGCAACCTCGGCACCGTCAAGGCCAGCGAACGCGCCAACGGCGTGCTGACCGTCTGGGTCGAAAGCACCTGCACGCCCGATGACATCGAAGCCGTCTGTTGCTTCATCGTCGACGGCGACCAGTTGAGCATCGCCCGCGAAGCCGCGCCCGCTGAAGGCGGCGCTGCGCCCGCGGTGGCGCAAGCCGCTCCGGCGGTGGAACCGGCGCCCGCGCCGGCGGCGCCCGAGGCCCCGGCGGCTGAATCCGCCGCGGCGCCCGAAGTCGTTACCCAGACAGCCCGCGCTGCCGCGCGTCCGGCCGCCGCCGCGCACGCGGCTGACAAGGAATCCACGTCGATCCGCGTCGGTGTCGAAAAAGTCGACCAGGTCATCAACCTGGTGGGCGAACTGGTCATCACGCAGGCCATGCTGGCGCAGACGGCGTCCACGCTGGATCCGGTGCTGCACGACCGCCTGCTGAACGGCATGGAACAGCTCGAGCGCAACGCCCGCGATCTGCAGGAAGCGGTCATGTCCATCCGGATGATGCCGATGGACTACGTGTTCAGCCGCTTCCCCCGCCTGGTGCGCGACATCGCCGGCAAGATGGGCAAGCAGATCGAACTGCAGACCTACGGCCGCGCGACGGAACTGGACAAGAGCCTGATCGAACGCATCATCGATCCGCTGACCCACCTGGTGCGCAACAGCCTGGACCACGGCATCGAAACGCCCGAAAAGCGTATCGCCGCCGGCAAGGATCCGGTTGGCCAGTTGGTGCTTTCCGCACAGCACAACGGCGGCAACATCGTCATCGAAGTCAGCGACGACGGTGGCGGCCTCAGCCGTGAAAAGATCTTGAAGAAGGCGATGGCCCAAGGCCTGGCCGTCAACGAGAATTCGCCCGACGACGAGATCTGGCAACTCATCTTCGCACCCGGCTTTTCCACCGCCGAAAAGGTCACGGACATTTCCGGCCGCGGCGTGGGGATGGACGTGGTGCGCCGGAACATCCAGGACATGGGCGGCCACGTGCAGCTGTCGTGCGAGCCCGGCAACGGCACCACGACGCGCATCGTGCTGCCGCTGACCCTGGCCATCCTGGACGGCATGTCGGTGCGCGTGGGCGAAGAAACCTTCATCCTGCCGCTGGGCAACGTGACCGAGTCGCTGCAACCCACCAACGACCAGATCTATTCGGTCGCCGGCAACGAACGCGTCATGCACGTGCGTGGCGAATACCTGCCGCTGGTCGAGATGCACCGCGTGTTCTCGGTGGAGCAGGCCCAGACCGATCCCACGCAGGCGATCGCCGTCATCATGCAGGCCGAGGACCGGCGTTTCGCGCTGCTCGTCGATCACCTGATCGGGCAGCACCAGGTCGTGGTGAAGAACCTCGAATCGAATTACCGCAAGGTTCCGGGCATTTCCGCCGCCACCATTCTTGGCGATGGCAGCGTGGCCCTGATTGTCGACGTATTTGCGCTCGCGCGCGCCAACCGGGAGCGCTGGTCGCAGCCCGAAGCCGTTCTGAATTGATGGAGCTCTAAAAAATCATGGCAGCCAAACCGCAAGCGCAAGCCGCGCGCAACGAAGATGTCGGCAGCGAATTCCTGGTCTTCACGCTGGGTGACGAGGAATACGGCATCGACATCCTGAAGGTTCAGGAAATCCGCGGCTACGACGTCGACACCGTCACCCGCATCGCGAATGTCCCGCCGTTCATCAAGGGCGTGACCAATCTGCGCGGCATCATCGTGCCGATCGTCGATCTGCGTATCAAGTTCAACCTGGGTCGCGTCGAATACAACGAGCAGACCGTCGTCATCATCCTCAACCTAGACCGCCGTGTCGTGGGCATCGTGGTGGACGGCGTGTCGGACGTGCTGATGCTCAACTCGGGCCAGATCCGTCCGGCTCCCGAGTTCGGCGCCACCTTGTCCACCGAGTACCTGACGGGCCTGGGCACCGTGGATGAGCGGATGCTGATCCTGGTGGACATTGAAAAGATGATGACCAGCGACGAGATGGCGTTGGTGGAGAAGGTCGCCTCCTGATCGGAGTTCGGCCTGAATGCGGGGTAAGGGCGCCATATTGATCGCGATGTGGCGCTTTCCTTTAACGAATGCAGTCAAGGGATGGTTCTTGTGATGCGCAAGTTTTTCGCGAACATGACGATACGCAGCAGCCTGTTGTGGGTGCTGGCGTTTTTCTCATTCATGTTGGTGATCGGTGCCGCGCTGGGCGTGCTGTCGCTGCGCATCAGCAACGCGACGCTTGCTGAAATCAAGCACTCGCAGGAACTGGACGACGCCGTCGGCCGCGTCGTGTCGAGCACCAAGGACACGCTGGGCGGCCTGGGCCGCGCCGCCTCCGCGAACTACGCCGACATCGTCCGCAGCGTGGGCCAGCCGACGCTGCTCACGCAGGGACTGTCGAGCGAAGCGGCCGGGCTGCTGGAGCGCGCCAAGGCTGCGCTCAACAAGGGCCAGGCCGAGTTCGACTTTTTCAAGACGTTGCCGCGTCCGCCCGAAGCGGCGGAAGCGCTCAAGGAAATCGAGGATTCCTACGCGGCTCTTGCGCAGCAAGGGCTGGGGCCGTTGGTCGCCGCGCTGGAAAAGGCCGACATGCCGGCCTACCAGACGCATATCCAGAAGACGCAGGATGCGCTCGAAGGCCGCTTCGCGCGCGCCGTCGAAGGCTTCGATTTCTGGCGCGCCAGCAAGATGCTGGATGCGCACGAAGTCGCCCAGGTGCGCTACAAGTTCGTCCTGATGGCCGTGAGCGCCGGCGGCGTGATCGCGGCGCTGCTTGTCTTTGCGACCTATGTTTTCCTGCGCCGTCGCGTGCTGCAGCCGCTGAAAGAAGCGGGCCAGCACTTTGACCGCATCGCTGGCGGCGACCTGACCGCCCGCGTGGAAGTGGCCAACACCAACGAAATCGGCCAACTGTTCGCCGCGCTCAAGCGCATGCAGGAAAGCCTGACGCGCACGGTGTCGTCGGTGCGTCGCGGCGTGGACGAGATCAATGTGGGCTCGCACGAGATCGCGGCCGGCAACACGGATCTTTCCAGCCGCACCGAACAGCAGGCAGCCTCCCTGGAAGAGACCGCGGCGTCGATGGAGCAACTGGCTTCGACCGTGAAGCAGAACGCCGACAACGCGCGCCAGGCCAACCAGCTTGCCGCCAGCGCGTCGGATGTGGCGGAGCGCGGCGGTGCGGCGGTGTCGGAAGTGGTGAACACCATGCAAGGCATTTCGGCCAGCTCGCGCAAGATCTCCGAGATCGTGTCGGTCATCGACGGCATCGCATTCCAGACCAACATCCTGGCGCTGAACGCGGCGGTGGAAGCCGCCCGCGCAGGCGAGCAGGGCAAGGGCTTTGCAGTGGTGGCGGGCGAAGTGCGCTCGCTGGCGCAGCGCAGCGCCCAGGCGGCCAAGGAAATCAAGGGCCTGATCGAGGACTCGGTGACCAAGGTCGGCGCCGGTTCGCAGCAGGTGGAACGCGCAGGTTCGACGATGCAGGAGATCGTGGCGTCGGTGAAGCGCGTGACGGACATCATGGGCGAGATCTCGGCGGCGTCCGAAGAGCAGTCCAGCGGCATCGACCAGGTGAACCGCGCGGTGTCGCAGATGGACGAAGTGACGCAGCAGAACGCGGCGCTGGTGGAAGAGGCCGCGGCCGCGGCGGGTTCGCTGCAGGAGCAGGCTCAGCGCCTGGCCGAAGCAGTGGCCGTGTTCAAGATCAACACGGGCGAAGTCATCGAAGTGCCGGCACACCGGCTGTCTTCGGTGCACGCCTCCTATGACGATGGCAGGCTGCAGGCGCCCGGTGCGCCCGCGCTGGGACGCTGAGGACTCGAGTGGCAACTTCGGCGAATGCGGCCCCTTCCATTCCGGTGGACCGCCAGTTTGATTTCCGCGACGCGGACTTTTCCCGCGTCCGGAAGATGATTCACGCGCGTGCCGGCATTTCGCTGGGCACGCACAAGCGCGAGATGGTCTACAGCCGCCTCGCGCGCCGGTTGCGGGCCCTTGGCGGCCACGACTTCGGCAGCTATCTCGACAGGCTGGAGAACGAGCCGGAATCGGCGGAGTGGGAAGATTTCATCAACGCGCTCACGACGAACCTGACGGCGTTCTTCCGCGAGTCGCACCATTTTCCGATCCTGGCGGACTTCGCCAAGAAGCGCGGCGGACCGGTGTCGGTCTGGTGCTGCGCCGCGTCGACGGGTGAAGAGCCGTATTCCATCGCGATCACGCTGACGGAAGCCTTGGGGCCCCGCGCGTCGGCGTCGACGGTGTTTGCAACCGACATCGACACCAACGTGCTGCAGCGCGCGCGCACGGGCGTCTATCCCAACGAACGCGTCGCGAAGATGGAGCCCGAGCGCCTGCGCCGCTTCTTCCTGAAGGGACGGGGCGCGAACGAAGGACACGTGAGGGTGCGTCCGGAAATCGCGGAAATGGTGCGGTACGAAACGCTGAACCTGCTATCGCCGTCGTGGGGGATCAACGAGAAGTTCGACGTGATCTTCTGCCGCAACATCATGATCTATTTCGACAAGCCGACGCAGGCGAAGATCCTGGAGCGGTTCGTGCCGCTCATGAAGCCGGGCGGCCTGCTGTTTGCAGGCCATTCCGAAAACTTCACGTACATCAGCCGGGATTTCCGCCTGCGCGGGCAGACTGTCTACGAATGCGCAAATAAGGCCTGACCGGGCCAGGGCAGCAAAAGATGAAGAAAATTAGCGTTTTGTGCGTGGACGACTCCGCGCTCGTGCGGGGCTTGATGACCGAGATCATCAACAGTCAGCCGGATATGGAAGTGGTTGCGACCGCGCCGGATCCGCTGGTGGCGCGCGACCTGATCAAACGGCACAACCCCGACGTGCTGACGCTGGACGTGGAAATGCCCCGCATGGACGGGCTGGATTTCCTGGAAAAGCTGATGCGCCTGCGGCCCATGCCGGTCGTGATGGTGTCGTCGCTGACCGAGCGCGGCGGTGAAATCACCCTGCGCGCGCTGGAACTGGGCGCCATCGACTTCGTGACCAAGCCCAAGCTTGGCATTCGCGACGGCCTGCTCGAATACACCGAAATCATTGCCGACAAGATCCGCGCCGCGTCGCGCGCCAAGCTGCGCGCCCCGACGCCGCACGCCGCGCAGGCCGCGCCGGTGGCGATGCTGCGCCGTCCGCTGGCCAGCTCGGAAAAGCTGGTCATCGTCGGCGCGTCGACGGGCGGCACCGAAGCCATCCGCGAAGTCCTGCAGCCTTTGCCGCCGGACAGTCCCGCCATTTTGATCACGCAGCACATGCCCGCCGGCTTCACGCGGTCGTTCGCGCAGCGCCTTGACGCGCTGTGCGCGGTGACGGTGCGCGAGGCCGTGCACGGCGACCGCGTCCTGCCGGGCCACGTTTACCTGGCCCCGGGCGGCGACACCCACATGCGGCTGGGCCGCAGCGGCGCCAACTATGTGATCGAACTCGAAGCCAGCGAACCCGTCAATCGCCACCGCCCGTCCGTGGATGTGCTGTTCAACTCCGCCGCCGTCGCCGCGGGCAAGAACGCGATCGGAGTCATCCTGACGGGGATGGGCAAGGACGGCGCCGCCGGCATGCTGGCCATGCACCGGGCGGGCGCGCATACGATTGCGCAGGACGAAGCCAGCTGCGTGGTTTTCGGCATGCCCCGCGAGGCCATCGCCATCGGGGCTGCATCTGAAGTAGTGCCGTTGTCGGCGATGAGCGAACGCATTCTGACTCGCCTGGGCGACCGTGGGCACCGCGTTTGACGCGGATTGGCGCCACGATCGGTCTCAAGCAAATTTTTCCTGGAGTTAAAGATGGTAGACAAGGGCCTGAAAATTCTGGTGGTGGATGATTTCCCCACCATGCGGCGGATCATCCGCAACCTGCTGAAAGAGCTGGGTTTCGAGAACGTGGATGAGGCCGAAGACGGCGCAATCGGCCTGGAAAAGCTGCGTAACGGCGGCTTCCAGTTCGTCGTGTCCGACTGGAACATGCCCAACCTCGACGGCCTGGAGATGCTCAAGCAGATCCGCGCCGATGCCTCGCTGGCCTCGCTGCCGGTGCTGATGGTGACGGCGGAAGCCAAGAAGGAGAACATCGTTGCAGCGGCCCAGGCCGGCGCCAACGGGTACGTGGTCAAGCCTTTCACCGCGGCGACGCTGGAGGAAAAGCTGACCAAGATCTTCGAGAAAATTGGCGGCTGAGGTGCACGATGAGTTCAACGGAAACTGTTGACCCGGCGGAGTCGCCCGACCTGATCCATCGCATCGCCTCGCTGACCCGCATGCTGCGCGACAGCATGCGCGAGCTGGGGCTGGACCAGGCGATCAAGGATGCCGCCAACGCCATTCCGGACGCGCGCGACCGCCTGCGTTACGTGGCGCAAATGACGGAACAGGCCGCCAACCGCGTGCTCAACGCCACGGAACAGGCCGGTCCCATCCAGGACGGCATGGCGCGTTCGGCGCAGGCGCTGGATAGCCGCTGGCAGCAGTGGTACGACCAGCCCCTGGAACTGCCCGAGGCGCGCGAGCTGGTGAAGGACACGCGCGCCTTCCTGGCCGACGTCCCGAAGCAGACGCAGCAGACCCAGTCCAAGCTGATGGAAATCATCATGGCGCAGGACTTCCAGGACCTGACGGGCCAGGTCATCATGCGCATGATGGACGTGGTCGGCGCGATCGAGCGCGAACTGCTGCAAGTGCTGCTGGACAACGTGCCGCAAGAGCGCCGCGACGAAGCCAACAGCCTGCTCAACGGGCCGCAGGTCAGCCCGCAAGGCAAGACCGACGTGGTCACCAGCCAGGATCAGGTCGACGACCTGCTGGCCAGCCTGGGCTTCTGAAGCCGCGGGGCGCCTTGCGCCCGCTTTCCCTCCGGTCGTCGGACACCCATGCCTTTGCGCCGGTGTCCGGCTTCCGCGAGAGACCTCTCTCATTCGCCATGACGCCGCGCAAGCGTCGGCCACCGACCGTCTGCCAGGCGACCGACGCTCGCGGTGTCATGACGTATTCCCTAAGGGCGCAAACGCCGCCCGGTCGATAGACTTCCTGCCAACAATAATCGGGGCCTCGCAGCACGAGACAAGGCGCGCTTTGCGCGCCAGGCCACGGACGTCCAAAGAAGGCGCCCGGGCCAGGGAAAGAGGAGGTTCATTGTGGCCAGATCCGTATTCCGCCTGGGCGGCATGTGGGGCTTGTTGCGTCGGCTCAACCGGGGCGACGCGACGCTGTCGGAGCGCGCCCTGTCCATCAGTCCGGCCTCCTGGCCGTTGTACCGCTTCCTGGGGCAGATCCGCCTGCGGGTGCTGACGGTGCGGCAATCCAGCATAGAGATCGCGCTGAATGCGGCGCGCACGCAGTTCCAGGCGGGGCGCTGTTCTACGCTGGCGCGCGAGCAGGCTCGCGCGGCGGACGCCCTGGCGGCAAGCGGGGCGCAGATCGCCGACCTGTCGGCCTCCACGTCCACGCATGCGCGCGAGATCGCGGCCGTTTCCGGCCAGAACCTGCACGCGGCGCAGCAGGCGCTGGCCGAACTTACCGAGGTCAAGACGCGCGTCGATCGCATGACGCGGGAGATGGCGGCCTTCACCGAAGTGGTCGGGCAGCTGGCGACGCGCGCCCGGTCGGTTGGCGACATCAGCAAGGTGATCAAGGACATCGCGCTGCAGACCCAGCTGCTGGCGCTCAACGCGGGCGTGGAGGCCGCCAGGGCAGGGGACGCCGGGCGGGGCTTTGCGGTGGTGGCCAGCGAGGTGGGGCGTCTTGCCGAACGGGTCAATACCGCTACCGGCGATATCGGCCGCCACACCTTCGAGATGCTGGAGCTGGTGGACACGACGCAGCGCCAGACAGGCTCGCTGCGCGAGGACGTCGATGCCTCGGGCGAGGTGCTGGGCCGCACCTGCGGCGGGTTCGAACGCTTCGTGCGGGACTTCGACAGCATGAACCGGCAGGTGGGCGACGTCGTCCAGGCGATCGGCGAGGTCGACGCCACCAACCACGGCATGAGCCAGGAAGTCGGGCGTATCGCCGCGCTGAGCGCGGACGTGCTTGAGCGCATCGGCAGCATGTCGGGCGAGATCGACCGCATCCGCCGCCAGACCGAAAGCGTGCAGGAAGTGCTGGCCGACATGCGGACCGGAGATACTGCGTTCGACAGCCTGTCGGACGCATTGGAGTCCTTTGCCGACGAAGCGGCCGGATTGTTGCTGGACGCGAAGCGTCGGGGGCTCGACGTTTTCGACCGCCGCTACCAGCGCATCCCCGGCAGCGAGCCGCCGCGCTTTCACACCGCCTACGACCGGGGTATCGACGGGCCATTGACCCGTCTGCTGGACAGCGTCCTGGAGTCGGTGCCGGGCGCCATCTACACGATCCTGGTGGACAACCGGGGCTACGCGCCAGCCCATAACAGCCGGTTCTCGCAAGCGCCCACCGGCGACCCGGCGGTGGACATCGCCCGGGTCCGGAACAAGCGCATCTTCGACGATCCCGTAGGCGCCCGCCTGGCGGCCAACACGGGCGCGCAACTGTTCCAGACCTACTCCCGCGACACCGGCGAAATCGTCAACGACATCTCGTTGCCGATTTATTTGGGGCCGGAACACTGGGGCGCCGTGCGCATCGGGCTGGACTACGCCCGCTTCCAGGCCATCTGCGAAGCCGGGCATCCGGGCGGGCGGATGGCGCCGGCGGCGGGCTGACGGGGCTTGCACGGGCGGGGCCGGGGAGGGCCCCGTCGGCGGGCTGCGGGCGCAGCCGGGAATAGCACCGCTTTCCCCCCGTTTCTTGGCATATCGCCAACCCCCGGCGCCTCCTAGAATCTCGGCGGGCGGCTTGCATTCCCACGTCAGCAAGCCGCAACGACCCCGTAGAGCATGTCCGAAGAAAGCGACCTCGAGAAATCCGAAGCCGCCTCTCCCAGGCGCCTGGAAAAGGCGCGCGAGGAGGGGCAGATTGCGCGTTCCCGGGAACTGGGCACGTTCATGATGCTGGCGGTGGGCGTCGCGGCCATCTGGGCCGGCGGCGGGTCGCTGTACCGCGGGCTGAGCGGCGTGCTGCGAAGCGGGCTGGCGTTCGACCCGCGCATTGCGACCGATCCGGGCGTGATGGTGGAGCAGGCGGTCACCGGCTTCGGCCAGGCGGTGATGGTGCTCCTGCCGATCTTCGGCCTGCTGGCGGTGGTCGCGGTGCTGTCCAGCGTGGTGCTGGGCGGGATCGTCATCTCGGGCAAGCCCCTGCAGCCCAATTTCTCAAAGCTCAGCCCCCTTGCCGGCCTGAAGCGGATGTTCTCGTCCCAGACCGTGGTCGAGCTGATCAAGGCGCTCGCCAAGGCCGGCCTGGTGGGCGGCGTGGCCGTCTGGGTGATCTGGCGCTACCACGACGACATGCTGAGCCTGATGCACGTGGCGCCGTCCGCCGCGCTGACCAAGGCCCTGTCGCTGGTGGCCATGTGCTGCGCCTTCATCGTGGCTTCGCTCCTGGTCATCGTGATGCTGGATGTGCCCTGGCAGATCTGGAGCCATCTGAAAAAGCTTCGGATGTCCAAGGAAGACGTGCGCCAGGAACACAAGGAAAGCGAAGGCGATCCGCACGTCAAGGCCCGCATCCGGCAGCAGCAGCGCCAGGCGGCCCGCCGGCGCATGATGTCGGAAGTGCCGAAGGCGGACGTCGTGGTGACCAACCCGACGCATTACGCGGTGGCGCTGAAATACGACGAATCGAAGGGCGGCGCGCCCCGCGTGGTGGCGAAGGGCACGGGCCTGATCGCCGCCAAGATCCGCGAACTGGCCGCCGAAAACCGGATTCCCACATTGGAAGCGCCGCCTTTGGCGCGCGCATTGCATCAACACGTCGAGCTGGGGCACGAAATCCCGGGCGAACTGTATACCGCGGTGGCGGAAGTGCTTGCCTGGGTCTTCCAGCTGCGCTCCTGGCGCTCGGGATGGGGGGTCGAACCGACCGCGCCCACCCGACTCAAGGTGCCGGACGAACTGGACCCGCACGCAAAAACCGCAGCACAAGGAGTTTAAGGAATGAGCGCATTGCTCACCATGTTGAAGAGTAACGGCGGCACGCACGCGCGGCTGCTGGCGGGCCCCATCCTGATCGTGATGGTGCTGGGCATGATGGTGCTGCCCCTGCCCACGTTCCTGCTGGACCTGCTGTTCACCTTCAACATCGCGTTGTCCGTGATGATCCTGTTGGTGGCCATGTTCACGCGCAAGCCGCTGGACTTTGCCGCGTTCCCGGCCGTGCTGCTGTTCGCAACGCTGCTGCGCCTGTCGCTGAACGTTGCCTCCACCCGCGTGGTGCTGCTGCACGGACACACGGGCCCGGACGCTGCGGGTAAGGTGATCGAGGCCTTCGGCCACTTCCTGGTGGGTGGAAACTTCGCCGTCGGGATCATCGTCTTCATCATCCTGACGATCATCAACTTCATCGTCATCACCAAGGGTGCGGGCCGTATCGCGGAAGTCGGCGCGCGCTTCACCCTGGACGCCATGCCCGGCAAGCAGATGGCGATCGACGCCGACCTCAACGCCGGCCTGATCGGCGAGGACGAGGCCCGCAAGCGTCGCGCGGAGGTTTCGCAGGAATCGGACTTCTTCGGCTCGATGGACGGCGCCAGCAAGTTCGTGCGCGGCGACGCCATCGCCGGCCTCTTGATCATGGCGATCAACGTCATCGGCGGCCTGGTGGTGGGCGTCGCCCAGCACGACATGTCCATGAGCGACGCCGGCCGTGTCTACACGCTGCTGACCATCGGTGACGGCCTGGTCGCCCAGATTCCCGCCCTGGTGATTTCCACCGCCGCCGGCGTGGTCGTGTCGCGCGTGTCGACGGACCAGGACATCGGCCAGCAGATCATCAGCCAGTTGTTCTCCAACCCGGCCGTGCTGTTCCTGACCGCCGGCATCATCGGCATCATGGGCCTGATCCCCAACATGCCGCACGTCGCCTTCCTGACGCTTGCGGGCGCGCTGGCTTATGGCGGCTGGATGCTGCTCAAACGCAAGCAGGCCGCCGCAGTGGCCGCCGAGGAGATTCCGCCGCAGGCGATCACGCAGGCGCAGGCCGCCGCCGCCGAGGCAAGCTGGGAAGACGTGTCCATGGTGGACCAGTTGGGCCTTGAGGTCGGTTATCGGCTGATTCCGCTGGTGGACCACGCGCAGAACGGCGAACTGCTCCATCGGATCCGCAGCCTTCGCAAGAAATTCGCGCAGGACGTGGGTTTCCTGCCGCCCGTGGTGCACATCCGCGACAACCTGGAGCTCAAGCCCAACGACTACCGGATCCTCCTGTCCGGCGTGGAAGTGGGCAATGGCGTGGCGATGCCGGGCCAGTGGCTGGCGATCGACCCGGGCGGCGTGACGATGCAGATCAAGGGCACGCCCACTACCGATCCGGCCTTTGGCCTGCCTGCGCTGTGGATCGACGGATCGCTGCGCGACCAGGCGCAGGTGGCAGGCTACACGGTGGTGGATGCGGGCACGGTCGTCGCCACGCACCTGAATCACCTGATGCACCGCCACGGCTCGAACCTGCTGGGCCGCCAGGAAGTCCAGCAACTGCTGGACCGCATCGGCCGCGACGCGCCCAAGCTGGTCGAAGACCTGGTGCCGAAGACGCTGTCGCTTACCGCGCTGCAGAAGGTGCTGCAGGGCCTGCTGTCGGAAGAGGTGCCGATCCGCGACATGCGCACCATCATCGACACGCTGTCCGAACACGGTCCGCGCTTGGCGGCGCAGGCGGCTGGTTCTGGCGGACAGCCCGACATCAACGAACTGATCGCGCTGACGCGCCGTTCGCTGGGCCGCGCCATTACCCAGCAGTGGTTCCCGGGCGAGGGCGAGCTGCGCGTGATCGGTCTGGACGTGAAACTGGAACGCGTGCTGTCGCAGGCCATGACGACCAGCGGCGGCCTGGAGCCGGGGCTGGCCGATACGCTGCTGCGCGAGGCGCAGGCGGCGGTCGAACGGCAGGAATCGCAAGGCAATGCGCCGGTGCTGCTGGTGTCGCCGGTGCTGCGCGCGCCGCTGTCGCGCTTCCTGCGGCATCACCTGCCGCAGCTGGGCGTGTTGTCGAATACGGAAATTCCCGATGAGCGCATCGTCCGCGTGACGGCGCTGATCGGCGGGAGCAATGGGCAATGAAGATCACCCGCTTCTTCGGGCCGAACACCCGTGATGTGATGCGCCAGGTGCGCGAGGCCCTGGGGCCGGACGCGCTGATCGTGTCGAACCGCAGCGTCGAGGGCGGCATCGAGGTGCTTGCCACCGCCGACGACGCTTACGAGGACGCGCCCGCGCAGACTCCGCCGCGCCAGGCGCCGGCGTACGCGCAGCCGGCCCAGGAACGCCAGCCCGCCAGTTCGCCGTTTGGTGCGCCGGCGCCGGGGGATCGTCCGCAATCGGCGCCCGCCATGCCCGCGGCCGGCATGCCGCCCGCCACGATGGCGCCTGCAGCTTACGTGGCGCCCTCGCGGTCCATCGCCGCTTACCAGTCCGCTTTTGCGGCGTCCGCGCGGCCGGTGGACGAATCCCCTGATCCGGCGGGTTACGCGCCGGACGCCGAGACGCAGCCTGCGCCGTCGCTGGCGGCGCGTCCCGCCATGCCGCCGGGCGTTCCGGCGATGCCCGCCGCGCCTGCTCCGCAGCCTGTTGCGCCGGCAATGTCGACGCCAGCCGCGTCGGCTGCGAGCGTGCGAATGGCGGGCGCCGCCATGCCAGCCGCTCCGATGCCGGGCGCTCCCGTGCGCGTCGAGCTTCCGGCCCTGCCGCCCGCGCGTCCGTCGATGGGTGCGGCCGGCTTCGGGTTCGCCAGCGCGGGTTCCAACGGCGCGGGCGCTTCCAACCTGGGTTCGACAGCCGGTATCGGGTCGACAGGCATCGGCAGCGCAGCGTTGCGGCCGACGCCGACCCCGACCCCCATGCAGGCTGCCGCCGCCTCTGCCGTGCCGGTGCCTGCCGCTGCCGCCGCCGCGCCGACTCCCGGCGTGCGCATGAACGCCGAGCCGGCGCCCGCGATGCACATGGCCGCCGCGACCTCCGCGCCCGCCGCACACATGGCTGCCGCACACATGGCCACGGCACACGTGGCCGCCCCAACGGCAACCGGTTATCAGACACCCCAGGCCTACGCACCGTCCACCCCTGCGACGCATGCGCCCCAAGCCTACGCACCGTCCACCCCGGCGACGCACACGCCCGCCGCGCCCGTTGCACCTCAGCCGCCCGCCGCGCCTTCGATGGCCCGCACGCCGGACGCGCCGGTGCGCCAGTTGCCGGCCATGCCCCCGTCGAACCTGCCCGCGGACACGGCCGCGGGATTGCAGGACGCGATCAGCGCGCTGCGCGGCGCGCTGGAAAGCCGCATGGACGGCCTGCTGTGGGGCGGCCGCCAGGGACCGGGCCGCGAACCGGCCGGCGCGGCGCTGTTCCGCAGCCTGCTGGACGCCGGCTTCAGCACGAAGCTGGTGCGCACGCTGGTCGAGCGCCTGCCGCAGGGCCTGAGCACCGAAGCCGCGCTCAGTTGGGCGCGCAACGAACTTGTGACGCACCTGCCCGTGGTTCGGTCGGAAGACGAATTCCTGGCCGGCGGCGTTTACGCGCTGGTCGGCCCCACCGGCGTGGGCAAGACCACCACGCTGGCCAAGCTGGCGGCGCGCTGCGTGGCCCGGGAAGGCCGCGAGCAGGTGGCCATGCTGACGACCGACCTGTTCCGTATCGGGGCGTTGGAACAATTGCAGATCTACGGCCGCCTGATGGGCGTGCCGGCGCATTCGGTGCGCGATGCGGGCGAGCTGCGCCGCATCCTGGCTGAGCTGGGCAATCGCAAGATCGTGCTGATCGACACCACCGGCATCAGCCAGCGCGACCGCCTGGTGGCGGAGCAGGCGGCGATGCTGTGCAACGCGGGCAAGCCCGTGCGCCGGCTGCTGGTGCTGAACGCGGCCAGCCAGGGCGATACGCTGGACGAGGTGGCGCACGCCTACCGCAACGGCGTCGGCGAGGACGTGGCCGGGTGCATCATCACCAAGCTGGACGAGGCGACCCGGTTGGGCGCGGCGCTGGACACGGCGATCCGCCATCGCCTGCCGATCCACTACATGTCGGTCGGGCAGAAGGTGCCCGAGCACATGGAACTGGCCCGCGCGGACGTGCTGATCGACCGCGCCTTTTCGATGGTCGAGCGCGCCCGCGCGCTGTACACCCCCAGCGAGGCCGATCTGGCGTCGCTGGTTTCCTCTTCGCGCGAGCCCGAGGCGGTCGATCCGGCGCGTCGTCGCCAGCTTCTAGCCTCGGCCATCCTGCCCACGCAAGGCGGCGCAGCCTCGATCGCGGCGGCCCAGAGCCTGGACGACACCATTTCGTGGCTGGACAGCGATGCGGCCTGCCTGCAGGCGCGCACGGCCTGGCGCGAGTATGTCAGCGACGGTGCGGGTTCCAGCCTGGGCGCGCTGGGCGACGAGCCGCTGGCCATGGCGCGCCGCGAGTTTTCCGCGGCCTGCAGCAAGAACCTGCTGGTCATGCACGGCAAGACCACCATGAAGGGCGAGGCCTTGCCCGGCGGTTCGCTGCTGAGCGCGCTCCTCATGAGCGACCGCGGCGCCGCGCTGGCCGCGCCGGCCCAGCAACTGGTGTTGCCGCACGGCATGCTGAGCTCATTCGCGCCCGGCGCGCCGGCGCAGCCGGACCCGGTCCAGGCGCTGGAGGCGCGCGTGCGCTGGCTGAGCGATCGCCTGCAGGCGGTGCCGCTGGTCCACATGCTGGAGGCCGGCACCGTCGCGTTGTGGCAATCCTTCACCGACCAGGGCGTGTCGTGGGTGGCGCGCTGCCCGGGCGGCCTGCGGGTGATCCAGGATGAATGCCCGACCAATCTGAACGCCGTCGGCAAGAGCGTGGGCTACCTGCCGGTAGGCCAGCCGGGCGATATGCCGGGCCTGCGCCACGTCAAGGACGGCAAGACCGTGCCGCTGGCGTTGTGGGCGTCCGGCACGGAGGTCGCGTTGCCGGGCAAGGGGCAGGGCGCCAGCGTCCGCCTGATCTGCGCGCGCCTGATCGACACGGTCAGCGGCGAAGTCGCCGGCCATCTGTTCGGTACGACGAACCTTTCCGCGTCGCAGGCCGATGCCGCCACGATCGCGCGCTGGCTGGTGCTGCAGGACGAAGCCAAAGCCGCATTCCGCTACATGGCGAATGCCTGGCAAGCGTTGCCGGCGGTGGATGGGGCGCATACGTTGGCCCGCCAATCCCTGATGGCGGGGCAGCTGGGCGCGGCGTGCTGGCAGTTGGCGCACTCGCCGGCGGCCGACGTGGCGCGCGGCCCGATGTCCGGCATCGTTGGTTCGGAACGCAAGCTGTCGGGCCGGATGCTGCCGGTTGCCCTGCTGAAAATGTTCGCCATGCTGGAAATGACCGGCGGGGCGTGACGCAATCGTCCGGCCCTTTCCCTATAGAGGAACTGGCCAATGAAAAAGGCGACGTGCCGGGCACGTCGCCTTTTTTTGTCCCTGCGGGATGCGGATCAGCCCGCGACGATCGGCTTGCGCCCGGGAGCGCCACGGGCGCCGCGGCCTTGCGCGTCGTACGTGGACGCGCTGCCCACGCCGACGTTGCGCAGGGCGTCCAGCGATTGCTGGGTATAACGCAGGTGCACGTCGATCAGCGCGCCATTGCGCATGTTGATTTCGCTGGCGGACGCCGATTTGTTGAGCAGCGCCTGCCACACGCCCGACAGCTGCGGGTACTGCGCCGCGGCCTGTTCGGTGCCGACGTGCCCGGCGGGCAGGCCGATTTCGGTCAGCAGGTTGTCGCGCGTCTGGCTCAGGTCGACCAGTTGCTGGGCAACGCCGCGCTTGCGCTCGGTGATCTCGTTCAGGGCCTCGACGCTTCCTTGTCCGACGAGCACCTCGGTTTCCTCTTCCAGGATGGAGGAGAACTCGGTGATCAGGGCATCTTCCTGCTTCATGCAAGTTTGCAGGGATTCGACGAGGCTCATGACAGGCTGCTCAGGTGCGGGTGGATAGGACTACTTCAGCAGATCGCGGGCGCTGGCGATCAGGCTGTCGGCGATGCGGCCGGTGTCGATCTTCAGTTGCCCGGACGCGATGGCGGCCCGGATGGCGGCGACGCGTTCGACGTTGATGTCGTTCGAGCCGTCTTGCAGGGCCAGCATCTTGCGCGAGGCAGAGCTCAGCGCCACTTGGGAGCTGCTCGAGCCGCTGGCGCTGCCGGCGCCGTAGGCCTGGCTAACCGCGGACTCGGCGCGTGCACCGAGGGCGTCGGCCGCTAGGGGCCGGTTGGTGGTCGAATTGATTTTCAAGGTTTTCTCCGCAGGGCGTCCTGGGTCGGTTTGCGACGGATCCGCCTACTTATGTCTCTGTAACGACAAGGGCCGAAGGAACTTTAGGGTATATGGATACCCGCCGCAACGCGATTTGTAACATTATCTACAGCTGTATTTCCACCAGGGTCGCATTGCGCACGATACCGCTGACCACTTGTCCGCCTGCGGTGCGGACCTGGACGACGGCGCCGGGCGCGGCGTTGTCCATGGCCTGGCCCTCGCTGCTGACCATGAAACCGTTGCCCCGGGCGTTGATGCGCACGTTCGAGCCCCGCACCACCGACTGCGCGTTGCGCAGCGAGGAGCTTCTGATGGGCTGACCGGCGTTGATCCGGAAGGCGGCCGTCATTCCGGCGACCGCCTGCGGATCGGTGACGGCGCCGGGGGGCAGGGTGACCAGATCGCCTTCCCGGGCGTCCAGGTCGGCGGGGGTAAGCGCCTGCCCCGCCGCGATCATGCGCGACGCGACGTAGTAGTGGCCGGACACGCTGACCGTCGCCTGCACGTACGCCGTCCAGGCCTTGGGCGCATTGCAGCGCACGCCTACCGTCATCCGCGAACGCAGTTTCATGCCGGAGGGTAAAAATGGGGACATGGCGTCGCACGGCGCCAGCCGGTCGGTGCGGGGCGGGTCGATGGCAATCGAGGGCTCGCCGGGCAGGGAGGCCAGTTGATCCTGCAGATAGGTCTGCGCCGCAAGGATGATCGCTTCGGGGGGCTGGGTGGCCGCTTCCTGCGCCTGAGCGCCGCCGGCCAGGGCCAGCAGCAGGGCGGCCAGGCAGGCTGCGCGCGCGTGAAGGAGTCTTGCGGAGATTTTCATGATGGATGAATTGTAGAAGTCGGCGGCGTTCGGCAATACGTGAATTGGATGAGAAATGACGGGTTATTTGGCTGATTGTGTTCAGTCCCTCGACCCTATGATGCCGTCATCCAATGGGATAGCGGTGTGCCCGAAAGGCCCCGCTTCATCCGAATTGCAACGAATCAAGGCGCCACGATGCTCGACAGGATTAACGAAGATTTCCGGTTCTACCAGCAGGCACTGGGACTGCGCGCGCAGCGCCAGGAAGTGCTTTCCTCGAACATCGCCAACGCCGACACCCCGAACTACAAGGCGCGGGACATCGACTTCAAGGCGGCCATGCAGGAAGCCATGGAAGGATCCATGCGCCTGAAGGATACGTCGCTCACGCTGACGTCCGCCCGCCACATTCCCGCCAAGGCGGTGTCGCAGGGCCCGACGGATCTGCTGTACCGCCTGCCGTACCAGCCCAGCATGGACGGCAACACGGTGGATATGGACATCGAGCGCGTCCAGTTTGCCGACAACACCTTGCACTACCAGAGCACGATGCAGCTCATCTCCAGCCGCATCCGCGGTCTGCAGACCGCCATCCAGGATTGATCATTAAAGGGAGCAACAGGCAATGTCCTTGTTGAGCATTTTCGATATCGCCGGTTCGGCGCTGAGCGCGCAATCGCAGCGCATGAACGTGGCGGCGAGCAACATGGCCAACGCCGACAGCGTGGTGGGCCCGGACGGCCAACCCTATCGCGCCCGCCAGGTCGTGTTCCAGGTCAACCCCGCCGCAGGGCAGGCGCTGGGCCAGGAGATCGGCGGCGTGCGCGTGGCCGGCGTGGTCCAGGACCAATCGCCCTTGAAGCAGGTCTACGACCCCAAGCACCCCCTGGCCGATGCCCAGGGCTACATCAGCATGCCCAACGTCGATCCGGTGGCCGAAACGGTCAACATGATCGCCGCGTCGCGGTCATACCAGGCCAACGTCGAAGTGCTCAACACCGCCAAGGCGTTGATGCAGAAGACGCTGACCATCGGTCAATCCTAATTTCCAGCCAGAGTCTATCCATGACGACCGTCGATCAAACCACGAGCACCACGGCAATGGGCCTGGCGCAAACCGGCGCCAGCGGCGCGAGCACTGCGCAGGGCCTGCAGGACCAGTTCCTGAAGCTGCTGGTGACGCAGCTCCAGAACCAGGATCCGCTGAACCCGATGCAGAACGCGGAACTGACGTCCCAGCTGGCGCAGATTTCCACGGTGGAAGGCATCACCAACCTGAAGAACACCATGCTGGCCATCAGCGGCCAGATCGACGTGTCCCAGTCGATGAACGCCGTGTCGATGATCGGCAAGGGCGTGCTCATCCCCGGCTCCAAGGTCAAGGTGGGCGTGGACGGCGAGAACCCGGCGGAACGCGTGGTCACGCCGTACGGCCTGGATCTGCAGGGCGACGCCGCCAAGGTGCAGGTCCGCATTTCGGACTCGAACGGCGCGGTCGTGCGCACCATCGAACTGGGCGAACAGAAGAACGGCGTGTACACGCTGGAGTGGGACGGCAAGAACGATGCCGGCGTGGCGATGGAGGCGGGCGCATACAACGTGTCCGTGCTGGCGACCGACGCCGAAGGCACGAAGGTGAATTCCGAAGTGCTGAGCTACGGCATGGTCAAGAGCGTGGCGTATTCCACCAACGGCCTGCGACTGGACCTGGGCCTTGAAGGCCAGACCAGCATGCTGGACGTGCGCAAGGTGATCGGCGCCTGATCAGGCGGATATGAATCGATGCCGGCGCGTGGGCGGCGGCTTCTCCATTAAAGATTAGCGAGAGAAAACATGGGCTTCGGACAAGGATTGAGCGGCTTGAACGCCGCTGCGCAGAACCTGGACGTCATCGGCAACAACATCGCCAACTCGGGCACCGTCGGCTTCAAGTCGGCAACCGCGTCGTTCGCCGACGTGTACGCCAGCTCCCGCGTGGGCCTGGGCGTCAAGGTCGCGGCCATCAACCAGCGCTTCACGGTGGGTACCGTGAACGGCGGCGGCGGTGAATACGACATCGCCATCGACGGCGCCAAGGGCATGTTCCGCGTGACCGACCAGAGCGGCGCGGTCATGTACACCCGCAACGGCGAATTCCTCGTCGACAAGAACAACTTTATCGTCAACGCCCAGGGCTACCGCATGACCGGCTACCCGGCCGGCGCCATCGGCGCAAACCCCGTGGAACTGCAACTGCCGACCGCCAACGTCGCGCCGCAGGCCACGTCCACCGCCACCACCGTGGCCAACCTGGACGCGAATGCCAAGGTGATTTACGAAACAGATACGCAGGTGGAGCCCGGCACAGTCGAGTTGGGTACCCCCGGTGTCGCCTACTCTTTCCGGATCGACACCGCGACCAATGAGGCGGTGTTCGACATCGCGCCTGTACCACCCGACGGCACATATGGCACCATCACCATCGCGGGGGGCAGGACGGCGGACGATCTTACTGGTCAGGCAGGATATCAGGCGCCTGTGATTGAACTGGCCAAGCCCTTCGATCCATTGATTTCAAGCAGCTACACCAACGCTTCGCCCATGACCGTGTACGACTCTCTGGGCAACTCGCACCAAGTGATGCAGTATTTCGTGAAGCGTCCTGCGAGCGGAGCTGGCAGCGAGTACGACGTCTACTACACGATGGACGGCAAGGCCATGGCGCCGACGTCCGAGGCGGGCGGCGTCTGGGGCTCGCCGACCAAGCTCAACTTCAACAATGCGGGAGCCCTGACCAGCGCCCCGGTCGTGAACCTGAGCGTTGTGCAGCCCGGGGGCACCACTACCCCGGCCGATCCGCTGAACATTGCATTAAATTACACCGGCACGACGCAGTACGGCAGCAACTACAAGCTGGTCGCCAAGCCCGACGGCTACACGTCCGGCGAATTCAGCGGCATCAACATCAGCAGTGACGGCAGCCTGGTCGCCAGCTATACCAACGGTGAAACCCAGGTCGTCGGCACGATCGTCCTGGCCGACTTCTCCAACCTGCAGGGCCTGCAGCCGGTGGGCAACAACGCCTGGAAGGAAACTGCTGCCTCCGGCCAGCCGATCCTGGGCCAGCCCGGCACCAACGGTCTGTCGACCGTGGTTGGTCAAGCCACCGAGTCGTCCAACGTGGACATGAGCAAGGAGCTGGTCAACATGATCATCGCCCAGCGCACCTACCAGGCCAACTCGCAAACCATCAAGACCCAGGACGAAATCATGCAAGTCCTGATGAACCTGAAGTAATCCCCGCAGGGCTAGCGACGACACCGACGGAATAGGCAATGGATCGAATCATCTACACCGCCATGAATGGCGCGGCGCGCATCACCGAGCATCAGGCGGCGCTCGCCAACAACATGGCCAACGTGAACACGGCGGGCTTTCGCGAGCAGATCGCGCTGTACCGCTCGGTTCCGGTGAACGACGGGGTGAGCCTGCCTACGCGCGTTTCGACGGTGGCGTCCACGCCCGGCAACAGCTTCCAGATGGGCACCATGCAGACCACGGGCCGCGACCTGGACGTGGCGCTGTCCAGCGAAAACGGCTGGATCGCGGTGCAGACGCCCCAGGGCGAGGCCTACACGCGCGCCGGCAGCCTGCAGGTGGGCGTCAACGGCCTGTTGCAGACGTCGCTGGGCCAGCCGGTCCTGTCGGATCAGGGCGGCCCGATCGACGTGCCCGACCAGGCGGCGCTGACCATCACGTCGGATGGCACGATCACCGCCATCGGCGCGGGCGATGCGCCCAACAACATCCTGAACCTGGGCCGGCTCAAGCTCGTCAACCCGGACAACAAGCAGCTGGTTCACGGCGACGACGGCGTGTTCCGCATGGCGGGCGTCAACGGCCAGCCGGCGGCGCCGCTGCCTGCCGATCCCGGCCTGCGTCTGCTGTCCGGCGTGCTGGAAGGCAGCAACACCAATCCCATGGCGTCCATGGTTGGCATGATCGAAAACGCCCGGCGCTTCGAGCAGCAGATGCAGGTGATTCAGCAGTCGGACCGCAACGCGGAACGCGCCAACGGCATCCTGTCGGTCAGCGCCTGATTTAAATAAACATTACGCTCGCGGCGCCGCCGCGGCACCAGGAGTACTTCATCATGATGCGTTCGTTGTGGATCGCCAAGACGGGCCTGGAAGGTCAGCAGACCTCCATGGACGTGATTTCCAACAACTTGGCCAACGTCTCCACCAACGGGTTCAAGCGCGGCCGCGCCGTGTTCCAGGACCTGATGTACCAGACCCTGCGCCAGCCCGGCGCCCAGGTGGGCGACGCCACGCAACTGCCGTCCGGCCTGCAGCTGGGCACCGGTGCGCGCGTGGCGGCCACCGAGCGCATCCACTCGTCCGGCAACCTGAACAACACCGGCGGCGAAATGGACATCGCCATCGACGGCCGCGGCTTCCTGCAGATCGAACTGCCCGACGGCACGCAGGCCTACACCCGCGACGGCGCGCTGCAGCGCGACCAGAACGGTCAGCTCGTGACCGTCAGCGGCTATGTCATCCAGCCCCCGATCAACGTGCCGGACAATGCCTTGTCGCTGACGATCGGCAAGGACGGCATGGTCTCGGTGACGCAGCCTGGCGCCGCCGGCATCAACGTGCAGATCGGCCAGCTCCAGATCGCCACCTTCATCAACCCGACCGGCCTGCAGAGCATCGGCGAAAACCTGTACCTGGAAACCGACGCCTCCGGCCCGGCGAACCTGCTGCAGCCGGGTGTGGACGGCGCCGGCTCGATCCTGCAAAACTACGTCGAAACGTCCAACGTCAACGTCGCTGAAGAACTGGTCAACATGATCACGACCCAGCGCGCCTACGAAATGAACAGCAAGGCCGTCAAGACGTCGGACGAAATGCTGGCCCGCCTGACCCAACTGTGATGCCCATGTCTGTCCTGCGCCTGGTATTTGCTGCGGCCCTGGCTCTGCTGGCGGCCGGCTGCGCCATGATTCCGCCCGAGCCCATCGTGACCGGGCCGACGACGGCGGCGCCTCCGCCGCCGCCCATGCCCATGGCGCAGCCCACGGGCTCCATCTACCAGCCCACGACTTACGGCAACTATCCCCTGTTCGAAGACCGTCGTCCGCGCAATGTGGGCGACATCGTCACCATCGTGCTGAACGAGCGCACGAATGCCTCGAAGAACGTCGCGACGAACACCAACCGCAGCGGCTCCACCACCCTGGGGATCGCCGCTGCGCCGTCCTTCATGGACGGCTGGGCGAACGCCAACCTGAACACCGACGCCAAGGGCGGCAACGTGTCGCAGGGCAAGGGCGACAGCTCGGCCAACAACGCCTTTACCGGCACGATCACAACGACCGTCGTGGGCGTGATGTCCAACGGCAACCTGCAGGTCGCCGGCGAAAAGCAGATCGCCATCAACCGCGGCAGCGAATTCGTCCGCTTCGCGGGTGTGGTGGATCCGCGCTCCATCACGGGCACGAACACCGTGTCGTCCACCCAGGTGGCCGACGCCCGCATCGAATACCGCAGCAAGGGCGTCATGGACGAAGTCCAGACCATGGGCTGGCTGCAACGCTTTTTCCTGATCGCTTCGCCGTTCTAAATCATGAAACAACCGACTCCGATATCCGCCTTGCTCTCTTTGTTGGCGCGGGTTTGCGTCTGCGTCGGACTGGCGGCTGGCGCTGGCGCGGCGCACGCCGAACGGCTCAAGGATCTGGCCAGCATCCAGGGCGTCCGCGGCAATCAGCTGATCGGCTATGGCCTCGTCGTGGGCCTGGACGGCAGCGGCGACCAGGTGCGCCAGACGCCGTTCACGCAGCAAAGCCTGACCAACATGCTGTCGCAGCTTGGCATCACCGTGCCGTCCGGCAGCAACATGCAGCTGAAGAACGTGGCGGCCGTCATGGTGACGACCACCTTGCCGGCGTTCGCCCGCCCCGGACAGACGCTGGACGTCGTGGTGTCTTCCATGGGCAACGCCAAGAGCCTGCGCGGCGGCACGCTGCTGATGACGCCGCTCAAGGGCGCCGACAGCCAGGTCTACGCCATTGCCCAGGGCAACATCCTGGTGGGCGGGGCAGGCGCCTCGTCCGGCGGTTCCAGCGTCCAGATCAACCAGTTGAACGGCGGCCGCATCAGCGCGGGCGCCATCGTCGAGCGCGGCGTGCCGACCACGTTCTCGCGCGACGGCTACATCCATGTCGAACTGAACAACACCGACTTCGGCACGGCCCAGAACGTCGCCACGGCCCTGAACCGCAAGTTCGGCCAGGGCACCGCCACGGCGCTGGACGGCCGTGTGATCCAGGTGCGCACGCCGATGGAGCTGGCCTCGCAGGCGCGTTTCATGTCGCAGGTCGAAGATCTGCAGGTCGCGCGCGCGCCCACCGTCGCCAAGGTCATCATCAACGCCCGCACGGGTTCCGTCGTCATGAACCGCACGGTCATGATCGAGGAAGCCGCGGTCGCGCACGGCAACCTGTCCGTCATCATCAATCGCCAGAACGAGGTCTTCCAGCCGGATACTCCCTTCACGCAAGGGCAGACCGTGGTGGTCCCCAATACGCAGATCGAAGTGCGCCAGGACAATGGCTCGCTGCAGCGCGTGAACACCAGCGCCAACCTGGCTGACGTGGTCAAGGGCCTGAATGCCCTGGGCGCCACGCCTCAGGACCTGCTGGCGATCCTGCAGGCGATGAAGACCGCGGGCGCCTTGCGCGCCGAACTGGAAATCATCTGACGGCCATGGCTTACACCAACGATGCGGCCCGCGGCGGCGCCCGGCAGGATTCGGTCTTCGACATGGGCCGCCTGTCGGACCTGAAGCGCGACGTCAAGAAGGATCCCGCGGGCACCGATCAGCAAAAGCAGGTGGCCAAGCAGTTCGAGGCGCTGTTCCTGCAGATGATGGTCAAGCGCATGCGCGAGGCCACGCCCAAGGAAGGCCTCTTTGACTCCCAGCAGACGCAGATGCTGCAGTCCATGGCGGACGAGCAACTGGCGCTGCACCTGGCTTCTCCCGGGATCGGGCTGTCGCAGGCCATTCTTGCCCAGATGCAGCAGGGCAAGCCCGGCGAGATGTCGGATGACGCGATCAAGAGCATCGGGCAGGGCGGCGACCTGGACTTCCGCACGGGCGGATCGCGCGAGGTTTCCGCGCTGCTGAACGTCATGCGCAACAACCGTCCCGCCGACCGCGCGCTTGCCGCGGCCGAGGGTGCGCCCGAACACGTCGTCGACTTCGTGTCGAAGATGGCGCGGGCGGCCAACCTGGCCTCGCAGCAAAGCGGCGTGCCGGCTCGCCTGATCATGGGTCAGGCGGCGCTGGAGTCCGGTTGGGGCCGGCGCGAAATCAAGCACGAGGACGGCAGCACCAGCTACAACCTGTTCGGCATCAAGGCGGGCTCCAGCTGGAAGGGCAAGGTCGTCAACGTGCTGACCACCGAATACGAGGATGGCGTCGCCAAGAAGGTGACGCAGCCTTTCCGTGCCTATGCGTCGTACGAGGAATCGTTCGCGGACTACGCCCGCCTGATCGGCAACAGCCCGCGCTACGAAGGCGTGACCACCGCCCGAAACGAGATCGAGGCGGCTCGTCGTATCCAGGACGCCGGCTATGCGACCGACCCGCGGTATGCGCAAAAACTGATCGGCATCATGGGCCAGCTTCGGGGCGCGGCCACCAGCGTGGAAAATTCGCGCCAGATGCTGGAAGGACTCTAAATTTGGGTGAGCTCCTGCCGTAAACGGGGTATCCAGAGATAACAGCTGCGGTTACATACGGGGCATTGTCAGCATGAATTTGTATAAAACGGCATTGGGTGGGTTGAACGCGGCGCAGGCTGGTCTGGCGACCACCGGCCACAACATCAACAATGCCACGACGGTCGGCTTCAACCGCCAACGCGTGATGGTTTCGACCGCGGGCGCCCAGGCAACCTCGAACGGCTACATTGGCCGCGGCGTCCAGGTGGACACCGTCGTGCGCAGCTACGACAGCTTCCTGTACAAGCAGCTGGTCGGCGCGCAGGGCAGCGGGGCGCAGTTGCAGGCCCAGCTGGACCAGGTCTCGCAGATCAACAACCTGTTTTCCGACCGCACTGTCGGCATCGCGCCGGGCCTGACCAATTTCTTCACCAGCATGAACACGGTGGCCAGCAAGCCGGCCGATCCCGCCGCGCGTGCCGACCTGATCGGCCAGGCGAACAGCTTGACGACGCAGATCCGTTCGGCCTACCAGGAAATGCAGAACCAGCGTGAAGGCCTGAACACGCAGATCAGCACCACGGTGGACCAGGTCAACAGCTACCTGACCCGCATCGACGACCTGAACCAGCAGATTTCGCTGGCGGCCGGCAAGGCGGGCGGCAGCCCCCCGAACGATCTGCTCGACCAGCGCGACCAGGCCGTCATGGAGCTGAACCAGCTCATCGGCATCACGACCTACGAGCAGGGCGACAAGATCAGCATTTCGCTCACGAAGGGCGGCCAGTCGCTGCTGTCGGGCAACACCATCTATCCGTTGCAAGCCGTGGCGTCGGCGTCCGACGCCGGTCGCACCGTCCTGGCCTACACGCTGCCGGCCGGCACGGGCAAGACCATCGCGGTCGAAATGAGCGACTCGGAGATCACCGGCGGCAAGCTGGGCGGCCTGCTGCAGTTCCGCGCGTCGTCCCTGGACGTCATGCAGAACCAGCTGGGCCAGATGGCCGTCGGCCTGGCGCTGTCGTTCAACAAGCAGCACAAGGAAGGCGTGGACCAGAACGGCAATGACGGCACCGACTTTTTCAGCATCGGCTCGCCGGAAGCCGTCCCGAACACGCAGAATAAGAGCAACGCGCAGATCACTGGTGAGTTCACCAACCCGGCGAACATCAACGCCAAGGACTACGAGATCTCGTTCGACGGCACCAATTATCAGGTCGTGCGCATGCCGGAAGGCTCACGGGTGTACAACGGCCCGGCCACGGGCACTCCGCCCACTGCTACGCTGAACCTCGATAGTGAAATGGGCGTGACGCTGACGATCAATGCGCCCCCGCAGGCCGGTGACAAGTGGTCGCTATCGCCCACACGCGACGCCGCCCGGGACATCAACGTCGCAATTACCGATCCTGAAAAGGTTGCCGCGGCCGACGCCGAAGGCGGCGACGCCAACGGCAAGAACGCCCTGAAGCTGGCGCAGCTGCAAACCGCCAAGGTCCTAGGCCACGGCACTATGAGTGTCACGGATATGTTCGCACGGGTGGTGAACACGGTGGGCGTCGAGACCCAACAGGTCAAGACGGCTGCGACCGCGCAGGTCAACCTTATCAAGCAGACCACCGCTGCCCAGCAAGCGGTATCTGGGGTCAACCTCAACGAAGAATACGTAAGCCTGTCGCTGTACCAGGAACAGTACCAGGCCAGCGCCCGCATCATTGATGTGGCCAGCACCATTTTCGACACACTGCTCGGCCTGCGCGGCTGATCGGATCGTTGAGCTGTGAATACTAAGAAGATTTTCGGAGCTGTGCCATGCGTTTGAGCACCACGATGATGTACACGAACGGCCTGAGCGGAGTGCTTGCTCAGGAATCCGATATGAATCGCCTGGTCGAACAGGTCGGTAGCGGACGCAAATTCCTGAGCCCTTCGGATGATCCTCTGGGTGCAGCGCTGTCAATCGGGGTTGCGCAAACGCAGAGCATCAATTCGACGTATGCGATGAACCGCCATACGGCAAACACCAATTTGGGCCAGGAAAGTAATGCTCTTGACGCTGTCAAGAATGCGCTGCAGGAGGCCCGCACCCGGGTCATTCAGGCGGGCGGCGTGTTATCTGATTCGGACCGCCAGACGCTGTCTACCGCGCTCAAAAGCACGCGTGAAGCACTGCTTGGGCTAGCGAATTCGACTGACGGGAACGGCCAGTATTTGTTCTCCGGCAATGACGGCAATGTCATGCCCTATACGAAGGACGCGGCCGGGAAGATTCAATACAGTGGCTCGGTGGGCGAACGCACCATACAAGTCGACCAGAGTCGCCAGCTTTCATCCAGCGATCTCGGAGTCGACATATTTGGTCGTGCGAATCCTGGCTCCCAGGGCTACGTAGCTTCTACACCGATCGGCAACGGGGGAACTGCGCAGTTTGGCGCGGTGTCGGTAACCCCGGGTAGCCCCAATCTCGGCATGAATTTTTCGGTCACTTTTGAGGCCGACGCGACGGGAGCTATAGGGTATCGGGTGACGACGACCGACGCCACTGGAAACAATCCCGTCACCGTACCGGATCCACTATCCCAGCCTGCGACGCCCTACGTATCCGGGTCGGTAATTGATTTCGGCGGTGTCTCTGTGGCGGTCTCCGGCGACCCCAAGGCTGGCGACGTCGTTGACGTTGAAAGCGTGCAGTCCACCGATATGGACATTTTCGCCACGCTGGACGATCTGATATCCACTTTGGATGCGCCCAGCAGCGGGGATCCTGTAGCGACGGCTCGCTTGAATAATGCCCTGGCGACGGCAAACAAGAAGATGTCGAATACGTACGACAACGTCTTGACCGTGACGGCATCGGTGGGCGCTCGCATGAACGAGCTGGATGCGCTCGACGCAACTGGCACTCAGAAGGGCTTGTCGTATTCCAAGTCCCTGTCTGATTTGGAGGATTTGGATTACTACTCCGCCGCGAGCCAGCTTGCGCTGCGCCAGGTGGCGCTGCAGGCAGCTTCGGCGGCTTTCATGACCATCCAGGGGTCCAGCCTGTTCAGCCGCAAGTAATGCGGCAGGTTCCAGCGCTGCGCCCATGAGGGCGCCGCGCGTGGCGCACGACTCGGACGCTGCTGGCCAAAGGCCAGGGCGTCCGTAGTGCGTGTTGGGTAGTTAGTGTCGTTTTTCGTTGCTTAACGCTCGGATATTTCATGCTCGGTAATTTGAAAGTTCGCACCTGTATCATTCTGGTGCTGTTGCTCTTCACTGGCGCCATGTTCATTTCGAACGGGGTGGCGTGGATGGGTTTGAACTCCAGCAACGACAAGCTGGAACGCGTCAACGCCGCCTACTCCAACCAGGCTACGCAACTGCATCGCGCGTACAACGCCTACCTGCGCGGACGGCTGCTGCTTGCGACCTCGCTGATGGACATGCAGCAAGGCAAGACCGAGCAATCCAACTCGCAGGCCAAGCGCGCCGACGCCCTGATGCTGGAAGGCAGCAAGTCGCTGGACGCATTCCGCAAGGCGCCCCGCATGGCTGGCTCCGAAGAGCTGGTTCAGAAGATGGAAGCGGCCTACCGTCAGTTCGACGACGTCTACAAGCGCCAGGCCGCCGCGCTGGCCAATCTGGCGATCCAGGACTACCTGGACCTGAACGACGCCGGCAGCGCCGCCAACACCGCATTCCGCGAAGCCGTCAACAACGTGCTGCAGTTCGTCGACACCCGCACCGACGAGCTCGTCGTGCAGGCCGAGACCGACCACAACATCTCGCGCACGGTCACGATCGTGCTGCTGGCCATTGCCCTGGTGCTGGCGGTGGGCTGCTGGCTGTTCATCAGCCGCACCGTGCTGCGTCCGCTGCACGAAGCGGGCGACCATTTCGAAAAGATCTCCGCCGGCGATTTCACCGGCCGCATCGAAGTGCGCAGCACGAACGAAATCGGCCATCTGTTCGGCGCGATCAAGCGCATGCAGGAAAGCCTGACGCGCACCGTGGCTTCGGTGCGTCGCGGCGTGGAAGAGATCAACCTGGGTTCGCGTGAGATTTCCGCGGGCAATACGGACCTGTCCAGCCGTACCGAGCAGCAGGCTGCCTCGCTGGAGGAAACCGCCGCGTCGATGGAGCAACTGGCCTCGACCGTGAAGCAGAACGCCGACAACGCACGCCAGGCCAACCAGCTTGCGGCCAGCGCGTCGGACGTGGCCGAGCGCGGCGGTTCGGCGGTGTCGGAAGTCGTCAATACGATGCAGGAAATCTCGGCCAGCTCGCGCAAGATTTCCGAAATCGTGTCGGTCATCGACGGCATTGCGTTCCAGACCAACATCCTGGCGCTGAACGCGGCGGTGGAAGCCGCCCGCGCAGGCGAGCAGGGCAAGGGCTTTGCAGTGGTGGCGGGCGAAGTGCGCTCGCTGGCGCAGCGCAGCGCCCAGGCGGCCAAGGAAATCAAGGGCCTGATCGAGGACTCGGTGACCAAGGTCGGCGCCGGTTCGCAGCAGGTGGAACGCGCAGGTTCGACGATGCAGGAGATCGTGGCGTCGGTGAAGCGCGTGACGGACATCATGGGCGAGATCTCGGCGGCGTCCGAAGAGCAGTCCAGCGGCATCGACCAGGTGAACCGCGCGGTGTCGCAGATGGACGAAGTGACGCAGCAGAACGCGGCGCTGGTGGAAGAGGCCGCGGCCGCAGCCGGCTCGCTGCAGGAACAGGCGCAGCGCCTGGCCGAAGCCGTGTCCGTGTTCAAGATCAACGCAGGCGAAGTCATCGAAGTGCCGGCGCGCCAATTGGCGCAACAGCGCAGCGCGCCGCGCATGCCGGCCCCGCAGGCGCCTCGGGCGGAAGAAGAAGCCGTCCAGCCGGCCGCGCAAGCCGAGCCGGCGCCGAAGGCAGCAGCCGCACCCCGCATTGCCCACGTCGCCCGGCCCAAGCCGGTCGGCGCCACCGCCGCGCGCCCGCTGCGCCGGCCCGCCCCGCGCGCGGCCGAACCGTCGGACGCCGCGTCGGCGGCCAAGCCCGCGGCCACCCGCCGCCCGCCGCCTTCGGACGACGATTGGGAGTCTTTCTGACGGAGCGATCCGCCAGCGCATTGAACAGGCAGTAGAGGAACCCCCCTTTTACGGTCCGGCGGCCAAGGAGCGCCGCCGGGACGACTACCGGAACTACGGAAATGTTTAGCAATCTGAAGGTGCGCACCGGCTTGATGCTTGCCCAATTGGCAGTAGCACTGGCCGCGCTCGTTGCCATCGTCCTGGGCTGGAACAGCATGCAGTCCAACGCCCGGGCGATCAACGCTTTGGATAGTCTCAGCGTCCAGCAGAGCAATCTGATCAAGGACGCCTATACGCAGATGCTGCGCGCAACCATCCGGGCGGACATCGCCGCCGCCCAGCGCGCTGCGGGGGATACCAACGGCGCCGCCGAGAATTCGCGCACCGTGCAGCAGCTGGTCGCGGACGCCAAGAAGAAGATGGAAACCTTCAAGGGCATTCCGAAGTCCACCGAGATCGGAAAGACTTCGGGAGGCGCCCTGATTTCCGCGTTCAACGACTTCGCCGGTTCCTTGCAAAGCATGATGGACGCCCTGGACAAGGGCGATTCCGCTACGTACCTGTCGCTGAAGAACACGAAGGCGGGCGCCGCCAGCGGCCTGTTCTTCAAGCAGCTTGGCGAATTCGCCGGCAACATCAATTCCTACAGCGAAGAAATGGTGTCGTCGTCGCGCGCCCAGGCGGCGACGATAGCCTATGTCTACATCGCGCTTGCGGTGCTGATCCTGGCGGTTTCGCTGGGCGCCTTCCTGTTCATGAACCGCGTCGTCCTGCGTCCGCTGCGCGCCGTGAGCGACAGCTTCGACAAGATTGCCGGCGGCGACCTGACCGTGCGCGTGGACGTCAACTCCACCAACGAAATCGGCGTGCTGATGGCAGCAGTCAAGCGCATGCAGGAAAGCCTGGCTCGCACCGTGGCCACCGTGCGCCGCGGCGTGGACGAGATCAACGTGGGTTCGCGCGAGATCTCCTCGGGCAACTCCGACCTGTCCAGCCGCACCGAAGAGCAGGCAGCCTCGCTGGAGGAAACCGCGGCGTCGATGGAGCAACTGGCCTCGACCGTGAAGCAGAACGCCGACAATGCCCGCCAGGCCAATCAGCTTGCGGCCAGCGCGTCGGACGTGGCCGAGCGCGGCGGTTCGGCGGTGTCGGAAGTCGTCAATACGATGCAGGAAATCTCGGCCAGCTCGCGCAAGATTTCCGAAATCGTGTCGGTCATCGACGGCATTGCGTTCCAGACCAACATCCTGGCGCTGAACGCGGCGGTGGAAGCCGCCCGCGCAGGCGAGCAGGGCAAGGGCTTTGCAGTGGTGGCGGGCGAAGTGCGCTCGCTGGCGCAGCGCAGCGCCCAGGCGGCCAAGGAAATCAAGGGCCTGATCGAGGACTCGGTGACCAAGGTCGGCGCCGGTTCGCAGCAGGTGGAACGCGCAGGTTCGACGATGCAGGAGATCGTGGCGTCGGTGAAGCGCGTGACGGACATCATGGGCGAGATCTCGGCGGCGTCCGAAGAGCAGTCCAGCGGCATCGACCAGGTGAACCGCGCGGTGTCGCAGATGGACGAAGTGACGCAGCAGAACGCGGCGCTGGTGGAAGAGGCCGCGGCCGCAGCCGGCTCGCTGCAGGAACAGGCGCAGCGCCTGGCCGAAGCCGTGTCCGTGTTCAAGATCAACGCAGGCGAAGTCATCGAAGTGCCGGCGCGCCAGTTGGCGCAGCAGCATCGCCCGGCGGCTCGTGTGGCCGCTCCGGCGCCGGCTTCCGCGCCGGCGGCGTCGGCGCCCAAGGCGGCGCCCGCGGTGCGCCTGACGCACGCCCCGCGCGCCAAGGCGGAACCGGCCGAGGGCGCCTCGACGGTGCGTCCGCCGCGCCGTCCGGCGCCGCGTCCGGCGGCTGCGGCACAGACTCAATCGAAGCCCGCACCGGCGGCCAGCCGCCGGCAGGCGCCTTCGGACGACGATTGGGAATCTTTCTGACGCCGGCGTCGCCGGCAAATGGGCAGGGTATGCGAGGTTATCTACATCTTCTAGCGACGGCCGCGATTGCGGCCTTTCTCGCTGGCTGCGCGGCGACGGGTCACAATTTCGACCCGAGCAAGCTGTCGACCCTGACACCCGGGCAGACAACCCTGGAAGAGGCCTCGCGGGCGCTGACTGCCCCGCCGGCCCAACGATTCAAACAGAGCGACGGCACCTTGCTGGCGCTTTGGTCCTTCAAGATCACCTTTGTCACGGACGGCCTGTACAGCCGTAAGGAAGCCCTGCTGCAGTTCGGTCCGGATGGCCGGCTGATGCGGCTCGTCGACAGCACCAATATTCTGCTGGAACCTTGGGAACGCCAGAAATTGCTGGGACCTGCTCCCGCGCCTGAACTGAATCAGGCGTGGACGCAACCCACGACGGAACCCGAGGTGCAAACCATCTACATACCTGGACCGGGCGAACCGGCCGGTCTGGCGCCTCAGGGCAAATAGCCCTGTAGTTCAGTAGGAACATTGCGGCGCAAGCCGCAATGTACGTCGCCCCGACGTGTAGGCCCCGTGTAACAGGGCGTGTCCAGGGGTGGTTTTTTATTTGGTCAGAGTAGTTCCTGAGGGATGGGGAAATAAATGGAAGCGAGTCTCGAATCCGGTGCAAAAGCCGGCAAGGCCGGCAAGAAGAAAGCCGCGCGCGCACCCAAGGTCAAGCGCAAACTGAGGCTGCGTGATGCCCGCGTTGGCACGATGCTGCTGTGGGTGATGGCGTTCTTCGCGTTGCTGATCGCCGCGGTGGGGGGCCTGGCCACCTACTTCCTGCAGAGCAACTATGAATCGATCCGCGAGGTCAATGCGCTCACCGAGCGCGCCAAGCAGGTCGAGATCATCAATAGCGACATGTTGCGCGCTCGCGTAAGCCTGATGGTCGCGGCGCGCCACCTTCAGGAGTCCGGCTGGGGCAGCGGCGAGAATTCGGCACGTGACGCGGCCGCGGCGCTCAAGGGCGCGACGGATCTGCTGACCGGCGTGCGCAGCCGCTTCGCCGACTTCCAGAAGAACATGCTCGAGGACGACACTGGCCGCCAGCTGTCGATGAACCTCGTGCGCCGCTACCGCTCGTACATCGACGACGGCGTGGACACGATGGTGGAAGCCCTGCGCAGCGAAGACTATTCGACGTTCTATATGGTGAACAACGAATACGGCACGCCGCGTAGCGCCGCCTTCATCGAGGCGATCAACCAGTTCGGCAAGTACATCGCCGACCAGCAGCAAGAGACGATCGATCAGGCCGAAGCGAACTTCAACCTGGCCATGATCGCCGTGGGCATTGCGGTCGGACTGGCGCTGCTGCTGATGGTGCTTGCCCGCATCCTTTTCGGCCGCTTGGTGGTGCGCCCCTTGGTCGAGGCAGGGCAGCACTTCGACAAGATCGCCGCCGGCGACCTGACCAGCCGCGTGGAAGTGCGTTCGCACAACGAAATCGGCCAGCTGTTCGCGGCGCTCAAGCGCATGCAGGAAAGCCTGACCCGCACGGTGTCGACCGTGCGCCGGGGCGTGGACGAGATCACGGTGGGTTCGAGCGAAATCTCCGCCGGCAACACGGACCTGTCCAGCCGCACCGAAGAGCAGGCGGCCTCGCTTGAGGAAACCGCGGCCTCGATGGAAGAACTGGCGTCCACCGTGAAGCAGAACGCCGACAATGCGCGCCAGGCCAATCAGCTTGCGGCCAGCGCATCGGACGTGGCGGAGCGCGGCGGTTCGGCGGTGTCGGAAGTGGTGAACACCATGGAAGGCATTTCGGCCAGCTCGCGCAAGATCTCCGAGATCGTGTCCGTTATTGACGGCATTGCGTTCCAGACCAACATCCTGGCGCTGAACGCGGCGGTGGAAGCCGCCCGCGCAGGCGAGCAGGGCAAGGGCTTTGCAGTGGTGGCGGGCGAAGTGCGCTCGCTGGCGCAGCGCAGCGCCCAGGCGGCCAAGGAAATCAAGGGCCTGATCGAGGACTCGGTGACCAAGGTCGGCGCCGGTTCGCAGCAGGTGGAACGCGCAGGTTCGACGATGCAGGAGATCGTGGCGTCGGTGAAGCGCGTGACGGACATCATGGGCGAGATCTCGGCGGCGTCCGAAGAGCAGTCCAGCGGCATCGACCAGGTGAACCGCGCGGTGTCGCAGATGGACGAAGTGACGCAGCAGAACGCGGCGTTGGTTGAAGAGGCCGCGGCCGCGGCCGGTTCGCTGCAGGAACAGGCCCAGCGCCTGGCCGAAGCCGTGGCGGTGTTCAAGATCAACACGGGCGAAGTCATCGAAGTGCCCGCGCACCAGCTCGGTGGCTACTCTGCGCCGACCCTGAACTGATCATCAAGACCCCGGGCCGCGCCCGATTCCGCACAAGCGGGGTCGGGCGCGGCCTTTTTTTCGTGCCGTGAACTTGCCGATGGGACGCCTGCAGGCGCGCCGCAGGTCTTTATGCAATTCAGTTATTAAGGATGGCGCATCGGTCATAAGCACGTTAAGTTTTCTGCAATGTGACCGTTAATAACAATAGCGCCCGTTTTTGGGCGGAAAACACAGGGTTCGATGGCGGTCCGCGCGTGGCGGGCGCCAGACGAAACGGGCGGGAGCGGGTCGATGCGGGGCGTCGGGTCCGGTTTGTGCGCCGTTGTTCCTCTGCAGTCCTACACGTTGTAATCGGAGACAGATCGTGCGCGTCAACCTACCCATCACTGATGTGGAAACCAAGCTGCGCGAGGATCAGTACCTGATCTCCCGCACGGACAGCAAGGGTCGAATCGTCTACGCCAACCCCGCTTTCGTCGAAGTCAGCGGTTTCTCCCGCGACGAACTCATCGGCAAGCCGCACAACGTCGTCCGCCATCCCGACATGCCGCCGGAAGCCTACGCGGATCTTTGGGAGACGCTGGAATCCGGTGAATCCTGGTTGGGCGTGGTCAAGAACCGGCGCAAGGACGGCGGCTATTACTGGGTGCTGGCCAACGCCACGCCGATCGTCGAGAACGGCGAAGTCGTGGCCTATTCGTCGGTGCGCGTGCGGCCGTCGGAAGAACAGATCGAAATGGCCGAGGCGCTTTATGCGCGCATGCGGGAGGGCACGGCCAAGGGCGTGCGCATCCTGCGCGGCCGACCGGTGCGCGCTGGCTGGCGCCGCGGCCTGGACGTGCTGGCGTTTCCTTTCCGGCGCGGCGTGCGCAGCCGCATGTTGCGCCATGCGATGGTGTCTGCCGGTATCGTCGCCGCAGCCGGAGCCTACGGCCTGCACGCCAACTGGTCCGGCCTGAGCACGTGGGGCGCCGCGGTGGGTTGCGGCGCCATCGCGCTGGGCGTGGTGGCCATCTTCGCGATGGGATGGAGCCTGTCGCGGTCCTTGCTGGAACCGATGCTCGACGCCGCGAACATGGCGCGCCAGGTCGCCGCCGGCAACCTCACCACGCAGATCGTGCCGGAATCGGACGACGAAGTGGGCAGCCTGAAGTTCTCGTTGGAAGTCATGCGCAAGAGCCTGATCGGCATTGCCCAGGACGTCTATCGCGGCATCGAAGGCACCACGCATGCCGCGGTGCATATCGCGCGCGGCAACCAGGAACTGGCGGGGCGGACGGAAGGACAGGCGGCCTCGCTGCAGCAGACCGCCGCCAGCATGCAGCAACTGACCTCTACCGTGCGCCAGAACGCCGACAACGCCCGGCAGGCGAACGAGCTGGCGGCCAGCAGCATGGACGTGGCCCGTCGCGGCGGCGTGGCCGTGGGACAGGTCGTCAATACCATGCACGGCATTTCGGACAGCTCCCGCAAGATTGCCGACATCGTCACCATCATCGAAGGCATTGCCTTCCAGACCAACATCCTGGCGCTCAACGCCGCGGTCGAGGCCGCGCGGGCAGGCGAGTCCGGCAAGGGCTTCGCGGTGGTGGCGGGCGAGGTGCGCAGCCTCGCGCAAAAGAGCGCGCAGGCCGCCAAGGAGGTCAAGGGCCTGATCGAGGATTCGGTGGACCGCGTCACGGAAGGTTCGGCGCAGGCGGAGCAGGCCGGCGCGACCATGCAGGAGATCGTGGCGGCGGTGCATCGCGTCACCGACATCATCGGCGAGATCTCGCGCGCCTCGCAGGAGCAGTCCACCGGCATCGAACAGGTGGATACCGCCGTGTCCCAGATGGACGTGATGACGGTGCAGAACACGGCCCTGGTGCAGGAACTTGGCGGCGCGGTGACGCAGCTTGGCAACCAGTCGGGCTCGCTGCGTGAAACCATCCGCGTGTTCCGCGTGGTGGGGCAGTCGTAGCAGCGAGTATTCCTCGGGCAATGGAAAACGGCCGCGATTGCGGCCGTTTTCGTATGTGCGGGATCCTGGTCCGGCGGGCTGCTGGCTTCTTCTAACGGCCCGCCAGCGCGTCGACCACCCGGCTCATGGCCGAGAGGCCCGATTCGAACAGCGATTCCAGGAAGGGGCCCGAATGCGGCAGCACGACCGCCAGCACGGTCACGCCGATGATGAGCGTGACGGGAAAGCCCACGGAGAAGACGGACAATTGCTGGGCCGCGCGGTTCAGGATGCCCATGGCCAGGTTGATGGTCAGCAAGGCGCAGATCAACGGCAGGGCCAGCAGCAGCCCGGACACGAACACGGTCTTGCCCCATTCCACCACGGTGCCCCAGCCGTTCTGGTGAAGCTGGATCATGGCGATGGGCAGGGTGTCGAAGGACCGCACCAGCGCGGCCAGGACCAGCAGGTGCCCGTCGAGCGCCAGGAACGTCAGCATCGCGACGATGTTGAACATGCGCGACAGCACCGCGGTGTTGGCGCCCGAGCTGGGATCGAAGAAGGACGCGAACGACAGGCCCATTTGCAGGCCGACGAATTCACCGGCGGTCTGCACGGCCGCGAACACCAGGCGCATGGTGAAGCCCATCGCGATGCCGATCAGCACCTGCTGCATCACCATCCACAAGCCGGCGAAGGATCCGGGCGAGACGGGCGGCATGGGGTCCAGCGCCGGGCTGATGGCCACGGCCAGAACGAACGACAGGCCCACCTTGACCTTGACGGGAATCAGCGATTCCGAGAACAGCGGGGCGGTTCCCACCAGCGCCAGAATACGCACGAACGGCCAGAGGAACTGGCCGATCCAGCTGTTGAGCTGTTCGAGCGTAAAGGAGATCATGGCGGGAAAATCGGGCGGCCGGCGGCGGGCGCCGCTCAGGACACCAGCATGGGAATCTGGCCGATGAGCTGCCGGATGAAGTCGACCATGACGCCGATCAGCCACGGGCCCAGCAGCACGAGCACGCCGCACATGGCCAGCAGCTTCGGGATGAAGGACAGCGTCATTTCGTTGATCTGCGTGGCGGCCTGGAAAATGCTGATGACAAGGCCGACGACCAAGGTGACGAGCAGGAGGGGACCCGCCATCGCCAGGACGATCTTCATCGCCTGGTAGGTCATGGTCATGACGGTTTCGGCGGTCATGGCGATTCTCCTCCAGGCGTTATTGGTAGAAGCTCTGGGCCAGCGAGCCCATGAGCAGGTTCCAGCCGTCAGCCAGCACGAACAGCATCAGCTTGAAGGGCAGCGCCACCGTGACGGGCGGCACCATCATCATGCCCAGCGCCATCAGCACGCTGGCCACGACCAGGTCGATGATCAGGAACGGAATGAAGATCGTGAAGCCGATCTGGAACGCGGTTTTCAGTTCGCTGGTGATGAAGGCGGGCACCAGGATGCGCATGGGCACCTGCGACGGATCTTCCAGCGCGGGCTGCTTGGCCAGGTTGGCGAACAGCGCCAGGTCGTTTTCGCGCGTCTGGTGCAGCATGAACGTACGCAGCGGACCCGCGGCGCGTTCCACCGCGGCCTCGAACTGGATGGAACCCTCGGACAGCGGCTTGTAGGCGTCGGTGTAGATCTTGTCGAACACCGGGGACATCGTATAGAAGGTCAGGAACAACGCCAGGCCGATCAGCACGTGGTTGGGCGGCGACATGGCCGTGCCCATGGCGCTGCGCAGCAGCCCCAGCACGATGATGATGCGGGTGAAGCCGGTCATCATCAGCAACGCCGCCGGCAGGAACGACAGCGACGTCATCAGCAGCATGGTCTGCATGCTGAGCGAATACGTCTGCGAGCCATCGGCGCCCGGCGTGGCGGTCAGCGCGGGCAGCGTGGCCTGGGCCACGACGCCGGCCGGAAAGAACGCCAGGCCCAGGACCGCGGCGGCGGCCAGCAGGGGCAGCGCGCGGTGGCCGGCGCGGGCGGAAGTCGTGCTGGTGGGCAAACTCATGGGTATCGCTTGAATCGCGCCGCGGCAAAAGCCCTAGCGGCGCTTGAGGGCCTGGCCCAGCTTTGCCGCGAAGGCGGCCGTGGGCAGAGGCGAACCCTCCGGCAACTGGCCGGCGGGCAGGGTATGCAGGGTAGTGAGCTGGTTCGGGCCAACGCCCACCACCAGCCAGGTGTCTTCGATTTCAACGACGACGACGCTCTGGCGCGGACCGACCGGCAGGCTGGCGACCTGGCGCAGCAGGTTGCCGCCGCCGCGTTGCATCAGTCCGGCGCGCTTGGCCAGCCACGCCGAAACCAGGATGGCGGCCACCACCAGCACGAGGCCGATGATGACGCGCAGCAGGGCAGGTTCGGTCATGGCGCCAGGCTTCAACGACGATTGTTCAAGCGGTTGATCCGCTCGGACGGGGTGATGATGTCGGTCAGGCGGATGCCGTACTTTTCTTCGACGACCACGACTTCGCCCTGGGCGATCAGGTAGCCGTTGACGAAGATATCCATCGGTTCGCCGGCCAGGCCGTCGAGCTCGACCACGGAACCCTGGCCCAGTTGCAGCAGGTTCTTGATGGTCAGGCGGGTGCGGCCCAGTTCAACCGTCAGCTGGACGGGCACGTCCATGATCAGGTCGATGTCGGTGCCCGCGCCGGTGGCGGTGCCAGCCAGCGGCTTGAATACCGATTGCGACGCCGATTGCGCGGCGGGTGCGGCCGGTGCAGCGGCCGGAGCCGGCGCCGGAGCGGCGGCCGCGGCGGGCGGCGTGGCGGCGGTCTGTTCAGCCATCGCGGCGGCCCAGTCGTCCTGCGGCTTCAGACCGTCGGCTTGCGTGGGCGGGTTGGCGCGGGATTGTTCGGCGAGCGCGTCGGCCCAGTCGTCGGCCGGGGACGAGCCAGTGCCGGGCTCGTTCTTGTCAGTCATGGTCAGAGGCCTCGTTGGGTTCTGTATCGTGGGTAAACAGGTTCTGTACGCGCAAGGCGTATTGGCCGTTGAAGACGCCGTAGCCGCATTCCATCAGCGGCACGCCGTCGACGTGGGCGATGACGGTTTCAGGCACGTCGACCGGAAGGACGTCGCCGACCTTCAGGCCCATCAGCTCGCGGATCGACGAGGGGATGCGCGCAAATTCGGCGACCACGTCGATGTCGGCGCTGCGCACCTGGCGGGAAAGCTGCTGCGACCAGCGCTGGTCGACCTCTTCGAGCGTGGTCTCCTGCAGCGGACGCGTCAGGAGATCGCGCACCGGCTCGATCATGGAGTAGGGCAGGCAGATGTTCAGGTCGCCGCCGGTCGCGCCGAATTCGATGTGGAACGAGGTGACGACCACCACTTCATTGTTGCCGGTGATGCTGGCGAACTTGGTGTGCATCTCCGAGCGTACGTATTCGAACTCGATCGGATAGACGGGGTCCCAGGACTTGCCGTAGCTTTCCAGGGTCAGATTGAGCAGGCGCCGGATGATGCGCTGTTCGGTGGTGGTGAAGTCCCGGCCTTCGACCCGCGTGTGGTAGCGGCCATCGCCGCCGAACAGGCTGTCGATGACCAGGAACACCAGGTTCGGGTCATACGTGAAGAGCGCCGTGCCGCGCAGCGGCTTCATCTGAATCATGTTCAGATTGCTGGGCACGGGCAGGTTGCGTTCGAAGTCCGCGTACTTCTGGATCTTGATGGATCCAACGGTGATGTCGGCGCTGCGGCGCATGAAGTTCAGGAGCACGTTGCGCATGTTGCGCGCAAAGCGCTCGTTGATGAGCTCCAGCGTCTGCATGCGGCGGCGAACGACCCGCTCGGGCGAGCTCAGGTCATAGGCGCGCGCACCCGCGTTCGTGACATCGGACTCTGTCTTGCCACCGCTATCGCTCTCGCCGGTGACGCCGGCGAGCAGCGCATCGACTTCGTCCTGCGAAAGAAATGCCTCGTAGGCCATGCTTATTGCACCACGAACGCCGTGAACAGCACGTCGGTGACATACTGGCCGTCAGGAATGGGCGAGAAGGGACGATTGACCGCCTGCTTGATGGCGGCAACCATGTCGTTCTTGCCCTGCAGCGTCTGAACGCCGGTGGGCGATTGCGAAGACAGCACCATCAGGATGCGGCTGCGCACTTCGGGCATGTACTTTTCCAGGCGCGTGCGGGTCTGTTCGTCGCTCACGCGCAGCGTCAGGCCGACGTGCATGATGCGTTCCGTGTCCGCGTTCTGCAGCGTGACCGTGAAGGCTTCGATCGGAACGAAGATCGGCGCGGGCACGGCGATGGGGGTGGCGGACGGCGCGACGAAGGTCGTCGGCGTGGATTGCGAACCTTGCCCTGCCGGCCCCGCCTGACCTGCCTGGCCGGCGGGCGCCTGGCCGACGCCCAGCTGCACCGGTGCGCCGCCTTGCGGTTGCTGCAAGCGCTGGGTGATGAACCAGGTCGCGCCCGCACTGGCTGCCGCAACGATCAGCAGCACCAGGATCGCCAGCAGCGGGCGAAGGATACGGCCGATGCCGCCGGAGGTTGTCGCGCCCCGCGCTGGCGCGGGAATGGGTTTGATAGTCGCCATCTGGATATCGATGCGTGTTTGCCGCTGGTGAAAACGGATTCTTGGTGGATGAAAGCATTCTGCCCGAAATCCCGCCGCCGCTTGGAGGCGAAAAACAGGGCGAAAGCCGCGTATCTCAAGCTATTGCTGCACTGCCCGCATCCGTTGCCGGACCCGGGCCGCTCACTCATTACGCGAACGTGTCGACCAGCGCGCTGGGGTTGCGCGCCACCGCCACGGCAGGCTGCGCCAGGTCGGCCGCGCCGTCCGCGCCGGAAGCCCCGCCGCCATGCTGGCGTTGAGATCCGCTGCCGCTCTGTTGCGCGAATTCCTGCTGCGCGGCCTGTTCGCCCACGCTAGTCTGTCCCAGCGAGATGCCGGCCTGGGCAAGCGCCTGCTGCAGCTGCGGGATCGCAACTTCGAGGGCTTGCCGCACCGATGCGTGCGCGGACACGAACGAGGCGCTGGCCACGCCGTCCGACAGGTTCAGGCTGACGCGCAGCGGACCCAGGTCGGGCGGGTCCAGCCGCAGTTCGGCCGTCTGCACGCCATGGCGCGCGTTGCTGCTCATCATGACCATCTGCTGGCCGAGTTCGGTGCCCCAGTGGGTGGCGCCGACGGGCGAGGCGACCTGCAGCACGAGCGGCACCACGGGCTGCGCGATCGCAGCCTGGTTGGCCACCGGCGCGGCCTGGCGCTGCGTGGCGGCGGCAAGCGCCTGAGCCAGCGCGTCCTGTGCGGACGCGCCGTGTTGCGGAGCCTGGAATTGCGGCGCCGGGCTGGCCAGGAGCGCGGCCTGCTCGTCGTCGGCGGTTGCCTCGGCGGGCAGCGCGGGCGCAGGCTCGGCAGCCTGGCGCGCGTCGCGCGCGACACGCGGCAGCGGCAGTTCGGGCGCTGCGCGTGGGGCTTCGGCCTTCGCGGCCAGCTTGGGGTCGACGGGTGCTTCGGCGACCGGCGCGGAGCCCGGTTTGACGGCGGCGGTGACCACCGGCAATGCGGCCTGCGCGTCGCGCGTTGCCTGCGCAAGGGCGGCCTGGGCCTGTTCGGCGGTGGCGGCGACCGGCATCTGCGGAAGCTGGGCGGCGGTGTCGGTCGCATTCAGAGCGGCCGTCAGCACGGCTGCGCCGCTGCTCATTGCGGTGGCTGCGGCGGCGGCGTTGCCGCGGGCGAGCTGGACCTGTTCGGCGGCCTGGGCGGCGATTTCCAGCGCCTGCTGCGGCAGCACGACCGGCGTTACGGGTTGCTGCGCGGCGGCGACGGCCAGCGCGCCGGCTTCCGCCTGGGCGGCCGTCTGCACGGCGTCATCGATCGCGCCGGCGGCCGCGCCTTCCGCGGTGCTGGCCGAATTGTCCGCGTCATTGCCCTTGGACGGGGTCTTGGCGCCGCCGTTGGCGGGACGCGAGTCGGCGGCCTGGTTCGGCTTCTGCTGCGAAGGGCGTTGCTGGGCCAGCACGTCCGAGAAGGACGGACCCTTCTTGTCGGACTGCGCGGACTTGGCGCCGAGCGCATCGGCGATCGACGTCTGTGCGACGGGCGCGATCGTGGGCAGGGGCAGGGGAGCGGTCATCTTTGGCTTCCTGTTAGGTATTGCTTAATGCATGCCGCCGGCCTGGCGCTGGACCAGGCGGGCGGAGTATTCGTCGTTCGCGCGCTGTTCGCGGCGGGACTCCACCAGCGCCTGGGCGCGCAGTTCGCGCTGCGCCAGGGCGTCGTAGGAGTTGAGTTTGCGTTTTTCCTGCTGCCAGTAGAGGCGCCCCTTCGACAGGTTCTCTTCGGCCTGGCGGAGCACGCCTTGCTGCTGGCCGATCGCGTCGTCCAGCGTGCCGATGAAGCGCTGATAGTTGTGGCAGTCGCTGGCCGCCATGCCGCTCGTCATGGACTGCTGCAGGCGTTCAAGGTAGTCCTGGCGGTAGTCGTGCAGCATGGACAGCTGGCGTTCCGCATTGCTGCGTTCGGCCGTAAGCCGGCCCAGGAGGCGCGCGGCTTCATCCGTGCTTTCCTTGGCCAGGTTGATCAGCATGTCCAGGGGCAATTGGCTAGGCATAGGTGTCCCGTGATTCGAAACTGGCTCGCAGCTGGTTGACGGCGTCTTCATAGCCGACGTTTTCGCCGATGTCCTGTTGCAGGAAGGCTTCCAGGCGCGGATAGCGCGCAATGGCGTCATCCAGCTGCGGGTCGTTGCCGGCGGCGTAGGCGCCGACGGCGATAAGGTCGCGGTTGCGCTGGTAACGCGACAGGCTTTGCTTGAAGCGGCGCACGATCGAAAACTGCTGCGGCGTGATCAGCGACGTCATGGCGCGCGAGATCGACGCTTCGATGTCGATGGCGGGGTAGTGGCCCGCTTCGGCCAGGTGGCGCGACAGCACGACGTGGCCGTCCAGGATCGCGCGCGCCGAGTCGGCGATGGGATCCTGCTGGTCGTCGCCTTCGGCCAGCACGGTGTAGAACGCCGTGATGGAGCCGGCCTTGCCCGACGGACCGGGCGCGCCCATGCCGGCCCGCTCGACCAGCGTGGGCAGCTTGGCGAACACCGACGGCGGATAGCCTTTGGTCGCGGGCGGTTCGCCGATGGCCAGCGCGATTTCGCGCTGAGCCATCGCGTAGCGGGTCAGCGAGTCCATGATCAGCAGCACGTCCAGCCCCTGGTCGCGGAAATGCTCGGCCAGGCGGGTGGCGTAGGCGGCGCCCTGCAAACGCAGCAGCGCCGACACGTCGGCGGGGGCAGCCACCACCACCGAGCGCGCCAGGCCTTCGGGGCCCAGGTTGTGTTCGATGAATTCCTTGACTTCTCGGCCCCGTTCGCCGATCAGGCCGACGACAATCACGTCGGCCTTGGTGTAGCGGGCCATCATGCCGAGCAGCACGCTCTTGCCGACGCCCGAGCCTGCGAACAGGCCCATGCGCTGGCCGCGGCCGACGGTCAACAGGCCGTTGATGGCGCGCACGCCGGTGTCCAGCACCGTATCGATGGGCGCGCGCGACAGCGGGTTGATGGGTTGGGCGGACAGCGGCGCGAGTTCGGCGCCCGTCAGCGGGCCAAGTCCGTCCAGCGGACGGCCGGCGCCGTCCAGCACGCGGCCCAGCAGGGCGTTGCCGACCGGCAGGTGGCGGCCCAGCTGGGGCTTGGCGTTGCCGTTCAGTTCGGCCTTGCGCGGCAGCGGGATCTGGCGCTGCACGGGCGGTTCGCCGGGCACGACGCGCGCGCCGGGCGGCAGGCCGGAGATGTCGGCCTGGGGCATCAGGTACAGCGTGTGGCCGTCGAAACCGACGACTTCGGCATCGGCCCAGTGGTCATGGCCGCGGGCGATTTCAATGCGGGCGGCGGCGCCCACCGGCAGGCGCAGGCCGGTCGCGTGCAGCACCAGGCCCGTGGCGCGCGTGACCTTGCCGCTGACCAGCCACGGATCGGTGGACGCGGCGCGGATCGAGCCGATCTGCAACTGCGTCTGCCAGCGGTCCAGCACGGGCGCGGTCGGCGCAGCGGCGGGCGATGCCGGCGCGGACGCCGCGGCTTGGTCAGGTTGCGGGTGGGCGGCGGCGGCGTTCACACCGGCTCCTCCCAGGATGCATTGCGGCCGAGCGAGGCGGCCACACGGCGCCAGCGGGTCTGCAAGGTGGCGTCGATGTCGCCGAAAGGCGTCTCGGCGCGGCAGCCGCCGCGCGCGACGGACTCATCGGCCAGGACGCGCCAGTGGCCTTCCTTCAGTTCGTCGGCCAGGTGCAGGCGGATGAGCTCGATGTCGTCCGGATTCGCCCACAGACGCATCTGGCCGCCGGCGGTCGGGTTGATGTGCAGCACATCGCGCACCGCGTTGACGACCGATTCAGGCTGTTCGGACAGGGTGGTGCGCACGACTTGCTGCGCAATGTCCAGGGCCAGGGTCAGCAGACTCTGGCCCATCTTTTCTTCCAGCGAGCCGATCGAGACGGCGCAGGCTTCCACCAGGGCGTGCAGGCGCTGGGCTTCCGCGGCGCCCTGTTCGCGGCCCTGGGCCAGGCCTTCGGCAAAACCGGCTTCGCGGCCGGCGGCCAGTCCGGCTTCGTACCCGGATTGTTGGCCGGCCTCGAGGCCTTCAGCACGGCCGCGCGCCAATCCTTCCTTGTGGCCTTTTGCGATCGCCTCGGCGCGCAGCTGCGCCATCACCACGGCGGGATCGGGGCCCGGATCGGGTTCGGGCTCGGGCTCGACTTCGACGGGCGCCGGCTCGTCGAACGACAGCATCTGCCAGCGCCGCCAGGCGGCGCTGCGCGAGATGAGCGTCGTCGCGCCGTGGTCCGCTTCAGACATACGCGTCGTCTCCGGAATTGCCCAGCACGATCTGGCCGCTTTCGGCCAGGCGGCGGGCGATCTGGAGAATCTTCTTCTGTTCGGTCTCGACCTTCGACATGCGGATCGGGCCCTGCGCTTCCAGGTCTTCGCGCAGCATTTCGGCCGCACGGCTGGACATGTTGCGCAGGAACTTGGCGCGCAGCTCTTCCTGGGCGCCCTTGAGCGCGACCATGAGCGTGTCGTTGTCGATTTCCTTGAGGATGAGCTGAATGGCGCGATCCTCGACGTCGAGCAGGTTGTCGAAGACGAACATCTCGTCGATGATCTTCTGCGCCAGGTCGTTGTCGCGTTCGCGCAGGCTGGCGACCACGGTTTCTTCCTGGGTCGAATTCATCATGTTCAGGATCTCGGCCGCGGTGCGCACGCCGCCCATCTTGCTGCGCTTGGCGCCCTGGCCGGCCAGCACGGAATTCAGCACTTCGGTCAGTTCCGACAGCGCCGCGGGCTGCACGCCGCCGAAGGTGGCGATGCGCAGCATCACGTCGTTGCGCAGGCGGTCGGTCAACAGCGCCAGCACGCCCGCCGCGCGGTCGCGCTCCAGGTGCACCAGGATGGTCGCGATGATCTGCGGGTGTTCGTCGCCGATCAGTTCGGCCACGGTGTTCGGATCCAGCCAGTTCAGCGCGTCGATGCCGCTGCCGCCGTCGCCGGCTTCCAGGATGTCCTCTATCAGGCCGGCAGCGCGGTCGCTGCCCAGCGCCTTGGTCAGCACGGTGCGGATGTAGTCGTCCGAGCCCAGCGTCACGGCCATGAACTGATCGGCTTCCTGGCGGAACTCTTCCAGCACGACGGCGACGTCGTTGCGCGTGACCTGCTTCAGGCTGGCCATCGCGCCGCCGACCTGCTGGACTTCACGCGCGCTGAGGTACTTGAAGACCTCGGCCGCGGCGTCTTCGCCCAGCGACATCATGAGGACGGCGCTGCGCGTCATGCCGTCCATGGGTTGGGAATCATTTTTCATCTTTGTTCATCCAGGTGCGCAGGACCATTGCGACAGCGCGCGGATCCTTGTTGGCCATGGTGCGGGCGCGCTCCAGGTTGTCCTGGTAGCGGTCCGTTTCCTTGGCGCGGGCCAGATCCTGGGCCTCGCGCGCGGCTTCTGCGCGCTCGGCTTCGGCCACTTCGGGGTCGACCGCCGGGTACAGGTATTCGGTGACGCTGCGGCGCAGCTTGCGGTACAGCCACAGGGCCAGCACGCCGCCCACCAGCCACGCCAGGATCGTCTTGAACAGCGAGATCATTTCCGGATCACGCCACATCGGCACCGGCGGGGGGCCATCGTTGAACTGGCTGTTCACCAGGTTCAGCGAGTCGCCGCGCGCTTCGGAATAGCCCATGGCTTCGCGAACCAGGTTGGTGAGCTTGCTCAGTTCTTCCGGCGGCAGGGCCTGCAGTTCGCCGTCCTTGTCGCGGACGTAGTTCACGACGACCGCCACCGACATGCGCTTGAGATTGCCCACCGGCTGCTTGATGTGGCTGATCGTGCGGTCCACTTCGTAGTTCGTGGTCGCGTCGCGGCGTTCGTTCAGGTTCGTGGCCGGGGTTTGGGTGCCCGCCTGCTGTTGCTGCTGCTGTTGCTGCGCGTTGGCCGGCTGCTGGGGCTGGCCGGGGCGGGGCGGCTGGGGCTGCGGCGGATTGGCGATCGGCGCCTGCGCGTTGTTGGGGGCCTGGTTCGACAGCGCGCCGGGCACGCCTTGGGCCGGGCCCACGCCACGCTGGGTGGAATCGCTGGTCTGCTGGCTGCGCACGGCGGCCTGGCCCGGTTCCTGGTTGGGACGGTAGACCTCGGACGTTTCTTCGCGGCGCGAGAAATCGATGTCGGCGCTGGCCTGCGCGTGCACGTTGCCGGGGCCGACCAGGGGATTCAGGATGGTGAGGATGCGCTCGACGGTGCGCTGTTCCATTTCGCGCACGAAGCGCAGCTGGTCGGCGTCCATGCCGCGGCCTTCGCCCAGCGGGGCGGACAGCAGGCGGCCATTCTGGTCGACGATGGACACGCTTTCAGCGGTCAGTTCCGGCACGCTGGAAGCCACCAGCCAGGAAATCGCCGAAACCTGGGCGTCGCTGAGGCTGCGGCCGGGATACAGGTTAAGCAGCACCGACGCGGTGGGCGCCTGGCGCTCACGCACGAACAGCGACTGGCGCGGCATGGCCAGGTGCACACGTGCATGCTGCACGGTGTTCATGGCTTCGATCGACCGTGCCAGTTCGCCTTCCAGTCCGCGCTGGTAGTTGATCTGTTCGGCGAACTGGCTGGCGCCGAAGCGGGCGTTGTCCATCAGCTCGAAGCCGACGGAGCCGCCGCGGGGCAGGCCTTGCGATGCCAGTTGCAGCCGGGCGTCGTAGACGCGGTCGGCGGGAACGAGCAGGGCGGTGCCGTTCTCGTTGTAACGGTAGGGCACGTTCATCGTGCCCAGGGCCGTCACAATGGCGCCGCCATCGCGATCGTCCAGGTTCGAGAACAGGACCTTGTATTTCGGTTCGCTGCTCCACATGGCCACGGCGACGATGACCGCCACCAGGGCTGCTGCGGCGCCGAGCAGAACGGGCTTGGGAAGCGCCCGGACCCGTTCCAGCACGGGGAACTTGGCCAGAAGCGACGAGCTCAGGGTAGCCTGCTGATTCATTGACGGCTCCCGCTGGCTTCGCGGAGCAAGGAAAATGACTTCATGTCTGGGTAGGGCCGATTACACATGCAACGTGCTTCTGGTCTGGGGAGAGCGTGGATTATTGCCCCTGAGACGGCAATCCCAATCGATGAAAACAGCCGTTTTTTGGCGTTACTTATCCCCTATGTCGATGACAAGGCGCAAAGCGGGGTCGCATCGGTGGACAGGCGCGGCGGCATTGCCCGAAATGTCGGGTTTTTTGGCGGTTCTTATCGGCTATGGACCGGCCTGATCGGCGTTACGCTGCGTGTGCACTTTGGCGTAATCCCTCACCAGCAAGGAATCAGGTAATGGCTGTATCAGGCTTGTCCGGCATCGAAGGCATGCTCCAGCAGATGCGCACGGTCGTGAGCAAGGCGGAAACCGGCAACTTGGCCTCGGGCGAAGTCGTGGGCCAGCCTGACGGCTTTGCCGCGGAACTGCAGCGCTCCATCCGTCGCGTGACGTCCGCGCAGAACGCCGCCACGGCGCAAGCCAAGGCTTTCGAGCTCGGTGCGCCGGACATTTCATTGAATGACGTGATGATCGACCTGCAGAAGGCCAGCCTTGGCTTCTCCACGGCGGTCCAGGTCCGCAACAAGCTGGTTGCGGCCTACAAGGAAATCTCCTCGATGGCCGTCTGAGGCGTCGGGACGCAAGCGTCAGGGCCTTCCCGCGGGAAGGCCCTTTGTCGTTTTCAGTTGCGCTGCGCGCCTTTCTCCAGGCGCCACACCACCTGCTGCAGCCAGTTCTCCTGGCGGGCGTTCAGGTTCGTGAACAGCGCGCCCACGTGGCTGACGGGCGGTTCGCCGGTCAACGACACGTGCTTGGGCGCTTCGCCTTCGGTGGCTTCCGCCGCGCCCATCGGCTGGCCCGACACCGGGTACACATTGCGCACTTCCAGGTCCGCGCGCAGCTTGCCGAGCTCGCCGAAGTCCAGTTCCACATCTTCCAGCACGGTGCCGCGCTCCGGCAGGTCCTGTACCGGCAGGCCGACACGCAGTCCCGCGCCGTCCACGGAAATGTCGCGCACGGTGAAGCTGACCGGCTTGTCAGCCGGCGCGGGTTGCCATGTGGCAAAGCAGCGGCTGGCGCTGGAAATCATCGACGCGCGGAACATCTTGCGGCGCTGGATGCGGGCCAGGCGGTCGGGAAAGGGCGACATCAAGGCCGCGCTGCCGTCATCGAAATGGATGACGTCCGGGCGCTCCACGCGAAAACGGATCTGCACGCCGCCATAGGCGGTGGCATTGAAATGGAAGGTCGTGCCGCTGAGCAGCCCCATGCTGTCGGACTGCTCGAAGTCTGCGCCGTCATAGTCGCGCGGGCGCCAGAAAAACTGGCGCGTCTGCTTGTCCGCGCCCAGGATCAGCACGGCGATCTCGCGATCCGCGGCGTCGCGCACCAGGATGTGGCTGTCGGGATGCGTCAGTTCAAACAGGGCTGAGCGCATGTCTTCCGGCCGGGTAAGCAGGAATTCCGGGTCGCTGGCGTCCAACACGTTGGTAGTCCTCAGGTAGAGATTTCGGGCTGCGCGGTTTGGGGGATTTCGCGCGATTCCAGGCGGTAGAGCCAGGCGAGCAATTCTGCCACCGCCACGTAGAGTTGGGGTGGAATATGTGCGTCCAGGTCCACTTGCATGAGCAAGCCGACCAGTTCGCGCGATTCGTGCACGTACAGCCCGTTTTCCTCGGCGGCGCGGACGATGGTGTCCGCCAGCTGTCCATAGCCCTTGGCGACGACGCGCGGCGCGCCGTCCTTTTCGTCATAGGAAATGGCGACCGCCGCGTTGCGGTTGGCGTTGGGGCCGGTGTCCGCGGGGGAGGGGATGGTGCTCATCAGAAATCGGTCGGGATGACAGGGCGCGGTTCCACCACGCTCACCGTCAGATTGCTCAGGGTAAGGCCCGCGGCCAGCAGGCGCGAGCGCAGCATGTCCGACGAGTCATTGATCTCGGTCGCGCTGTGCGGGGCGATCAGCTGCAGCACGATCTGATCTCCGGCCAGGTTGAGCCGGGCGTCGACCAGGCCCAGGCGCGGCAGATCGAGCTTTACGCGGGTGGCCCAGGTGGGCATCGCCGATTCGCGGTCCGCGCCGTACGGGTCGCGCTCGACCTCCCATTCCATCGGCGTGCCGGGCCAGGCTTCGCCTTGCCAGTTCAGCGTCTGGTTCGCCAAAACGTCGAGCTGCTGGCGGACCAGGACGGTCAGGTCCTGGTGGATGCCGCTGATCGGGGCGCCGGGCGTGGACGAACCGGACGAACCGGTGGTCGTCGAGGAACCGGACGCGTCGGCGCCCGTCCTGCCCGCGGTCGAGGAATCGGCTCGGCCGCGAGCCTGCGTATTCGCATGCGCGGCGGTGTCGCGGGTCAGCCGGGCCTGCGGTTCATTCTGGAGGGTCGACGGATTCGTCCGGCCGAAGACCATGTCAGTCAGGTGCGATTCGTAGAAAAGGCCGCTGGTCTGCAGCGCCGTCCGCAGGGCCTGTCCCAATGCGCGCGCGGACGGGCCGCCCGCGGCAAGCGACGCGTGCGCCGCAGCTTCGGGGCCTTTGGCGCCGGCGGCCTGGCCTGCCGGGTGCGCGGCCGGCTTGGCGGCTGCGGCGTCGGCGCCTGCGGGCAAGGCCGTGGCGGTGGTGGAGAGGGCGGCGCCGGGCGTGGCGGTCGTGTTCGCAGGCTGCGCCGTGGCGGAGGGCGCGGGCTGGCCCGGCTGGCCGGGTTGCGCCGCGGCCGGCTGGCCTGGCGTCGCCCCGCCGGATTGTCCTGCCTGCTGTCCGCCCTGAGCATCGGCGCTCCAGAGCGGCGCGCGACCCTGCACGGGCGGCGCGGATTCGGGATACTGCGCCAGCAGCGACAGAATGGTCCGGGCGGTCGTGCCCAGCGTGGTCGGGGCCGACGCGGTGGTGTCGCTGCTCGTGACCAGGCCACGGGCGGCCAGCGCCAGCGCGGCAGCGGTTTTGGGGTCGACAACGGTATTCTGGCGGTCGCCTCGGGCGCCGCCAGTCTGTATTCCTTGCCGGGGATCGCGGGCGGAGCCGTCAGACTGCCCGGCTTTCTCGGGGCTGCCGGGCTGGCTGACGGCGTCGGGTCGGGCCCCTGAAACCTGGTTTGCGTTCGCGGCGGACATCGTCGTGCCAAGCACGGCGTCCAACCGCTGCACCAGGACGTTGCCAAGCGCGGCGGGACCGATGCTCATTCGTCAGGCGCCTGGTTGCCGTAAGCCGACAGCAAGGTCTGCTGGCGCTTCATGCGTCCCAGCAGTTCGCCCAGCCGCGCCAATTGGGGCAGCGCCAGATCGCGCGTCATGGCATCGTTTTCAAGAATGCGCACAAGGAGGTCGTACTTGATTGTGCGGCTGGCTTCATCCAGCGGTTTGGTGTATTCCACTTGGCGCAAGCGTTCCACCCGTTCACAGTACTGCTGGCCATGAACCATTGCCCCGTCCCAGTCGCCCACCTGGGCGGCCGCTAGCATTTCTCTCGTGATGAGAGCGATCTCCTGGTAGTGCTCCAGGATAGGAGAGGTGTACTGAGTAATGGACGTCATGGAAATCTCGGGCATTCGATGGCTGGGCTATGCGTATGTCATGCCTTCAAGGCTGCATGCTGCCGACGGAGCGATCCATGGATATCTGCCAAGCGTCGGCCAGATCCGCCAGTAGGCGGTCTGCCGTTTCGAGCGCTTCCACGTCCGCTCGCAGGTTTGCTATCAGCAGCGTACGGACTATGTAGTCATACAGACGGGCGAGATTCACTGCGATTTCGCCGCCGGCCGCCATATTCAGTCCGGTCTTCAGGCCTTCATCGACAATCTTGATCGCCTTCGAGATAGCGGCGCCGCGCTCTATCGCCCTTCCTTCCTGCAGGTGGAGGCGGGCTTGCCCGATCGCCGCCCGGGCCCCCATATACAGCAGCGAAATCAACTTTTCCGGGCTCGCGCCCAGAACCTGCGTTTCCAGGCCAATATCGGCGTAGGAGCGCACGGAGTGGGAGCCGGTAGGACGGCGGGCGGCGTAGGTCATTAACGCATCTTCTATAAATTACTTGGATTTGGACAGGGCGGCAAACTGCTGGGTCAGGTAGTTGGCCGTGACTGTCTGCTGCGACACGAACTTGTCCAACGCGATGAACTGGGCGCGCATGGCATCCATGGATGCCGTGCTGGAGGCCTTGGCGCGGGTGAGCTGGTCCTTGACGTCCTTGATGGATTCGTTCAGGCCGTCCTGGCTGAGCTTGATGGAACCGTTGCTGCCCAGGGCTGCCTTTGTTGCGATGTCGAACTTGGCGGCGAGACCGTCGGTCGACATCAAGATGCGCTTGACGTCGGCGGGATTAGCGGTCAAAGCCTTGTCCAATTCCTTTTGATCCAACTTCAACTGGCCGGTCTTGGGATCCAGCGTAATGCCGAGATCGGCAAGCGACCGCAGCGAGCCCTCGGACGTGACGACTTGCAAGGCGCCGGACATGGAAGACTGGATGCCCCGCGTCGTGCTGTCACCCGTCAGGGCTTGATTAGTGGCGGCTGCTGCATCGAAAGCCGTCAACTTCGTGATTGTGCTTTGCAGGGAGTTGTAGGCATTGACGAAATCCTGGACAGCCTTGGTTGCGACACTGGTGTCGCTTTGCAGCTTGAGCGTGACCACTTTGTCTTGCCCGCTCGCGGTGTCGGTGCCGGTGAGGGCGGTGAGGTTCAGCGTGATGCCGTCGATGGCGGTCGAAATATTGTTGCTGCCGCTCTTGACGGTAATGCCGTTGATCTCGATTTCCGAATCCGCTGCCGGAGTTTGCAGAGCCATCTCCGTTGTCGCCCCGGAGTTGTAGCTCAGAATGTCCTTCAGCTTCTGGTCGCCTGTCACCGTGATGGACTTGACAGATGCCTGCACGCCCGTGTCCTTGGCGCTAAGCATCAGGTAGCTGCCGCTTTCATTGGTGATGATCGTGGCGCGCACGCCTGCCTTGTCGTCGCTGTTGATGGCTCGGGCGATGCCGTTCAGCGAGGTGTCGCCGTTCAGTTCAATGGTGCGCTTGTCGCCGTTGGTCAGCTCGATTTCAAACGAGCCGGCGGTGCCGTTAGAGGCGGTGCGGCTTCCTACGTTGCCCGACTGAAGGGTCTGCGCAGCTGCCAGGCTCTTCACCTTGATGGCATACTCGCCCATCGTTGCGCCATTCTCGCCGATGGTGGCAGTCAATCCGTCACCGACCACGTTTGCTTTCACCGCGTCCAGCGTCGAGGACTTTCCCAGCGCAGCAGCCGCCTTTTGAAGGGCTTCTACTCCGCTTTGGATCTGCCCATAGGCGCTCACCCGGGCCTCGTAGCTGGCCTGGCGATTGGTGTACAGGCTCAGCTTCTTGTCCTCTGCCGCCTGAAGCTTCGTGAGGATGTCTTCCAGCGGGAGTCCGGTGGTCGAGCCGAGATTGGTAATAGAAGCCATGTGAAATCCTTCCTAGCAATGCGATTCTGTCAAAAACTCGGAGCCGGCGATCGGCCGGGTAAGGGCATAAGGCATGCCTAATTCGGCGCTTCAGTGCCGGATTCGCACCGAACGTGACCAAAACACCGTTTTAATTTGTGCGTCAGGCACTCGTCTTGATGCCATTGCCTTGCATGTTGACGATCATTTTGGCGATTTTGAGCACCGCTTCGCTGGGGATGGTGCGAATTACGTCGCCTGATTCCGCATCGACCACCGACACCACGACCTGGTGCACGTTGGGATCGATTTCGAACTGAAGCTGGGTGGACCAGGCCTTCATTTGTTCGTTGATTTCGTCCAGCGCCTTGTCCAGCGGCAGCTTCTGCGCGTTGGACTGGTCCGACGTCGCGCTGTCGGAGGCGCCGCTGTTGGTGGCGGCGGGGGCTGGGGTGGCGGTTGCTGACGGATCGGGGGCGGCAATTACGGTCGAAACCGGTAACGACGCGAACGCTGCGGGGGCTAACGGGGTTACGGCCATGATCACTCCAACGGCGAGGGGCGTCTCGGAGGAACGCGCTGTTTTCAGGAAATTCTCAGTTACCATAACGACACCGCCAGAGGGAACTTTAGCCCCGGGCAAACAGATGGTTCACGTGCTAAGGGTCTGGATCGGGCAATGAGTGTCAAGACGGCGTTGCGAGTTATCGAAATCATCGAAACCTACGCCCGCGAAAAACGCGCGCTGCCCTTGTCGGAACTGGCCCGTTTGCTGGATGTGCCCGTTTCAAGCTGCCTGGCCCTGATCCGCACGCTGACCGGCCTGGGCTATTTGTATGAAACCGGACGGCGCCAGGGCTATTACCCCACGGGGCGGCTGCTGGCCATGGCCCAGCGCATCGCGCGGGCCGATCCGGTGCTCGACCGGGTGTATCCCAGCCTGACCGAATTACGCGACGCCACCCGCGAAACCATCGTGTTCGCCAAGCTGGCGTCGGATGGTCGGGTCGTCTACCTGGATGTGCTGGATTCGCCGCATACGATCCGTTATGCGCCGGTTGCCGGCGAGTTCAAAGACGTTCACGCAAATTCGCTGGGAAAAGCGCTTTTGTCTTTGTTGGACGCGCCGGCGCGGGATGCGCTGCTGTCGGGCATGGCCATGACGCGCTACAACGAGCGCACCCTGGTCACCCGCGACGCCTTGCTGGCCGACATCGAGGCCTCGCGCCAGCGGGGCTGGTTCATGAACAGCGGGGAATCCATCCCGGACGTGGGCGCCATCGCGTGGCCGGTCACGCTGTCCGGGGAACATTACGCCATTTCGGTGGGCGGCCCGATCTACCGGATCGAGCCGGAGCAGGAATCCTACGCCCGCATTCTGCGGGCGGCCTGCACGGGACTGGAACAGCAGGCCTGACCCCGCGCGGCGGGGCGGCCTGGACGGATCAATATGACTTCGGCAGGCCCAGCACTTTTTCCGCGATGAAGCACATGATCAGTTGCGGACTGACCGGGGCGATGCGCGGGATGAAGCTTTCGCGCAGCAGCCGTTCCACGTGGTACTCCTTCGCGTAGCCCATGCCGCCCAGCGTCATCACCGCCGTCTGGCAGGCGTTGTAGCCGGCTTCCGCGGCCAGGTATTTGGCTGAATTGGCGGCGGGGCCGCAAGGCTTGCCCGCGTCGTACAGGCTTGCCGCCTTGAACACCATCAGATCCGCCGCCTCCAGTTGCATCCAGGCCTGGGCCAGCGGATGCTGGATGCCCTGGTTCTTGCCTATCGGACGGCCGAAGACCGTGCGCTCGCCGGCGTACTTCACCGCCCGGTCCAGCGCCGCGCGGCCGATGCCCACCGCCTCGGCGGCGATCAGGATGCGCTCGGGGTTCAGGCCGTGCAGGATGTACTCGAACCCTCGGCCTTCCTCGCCGATCCGGTCGGCCACGGGAATCCGAAGGCCATCGATGAACAGCATGTTCGAGTCCACGGCCTTGCGGCCCATTTTCTCGATCTCGCGCACTTCGATCTTTTCGCGGTCCAGGTCCGTATAGAACAGCGACAGGCCCTGCGTGGGCTTTTCCACCTCGGACAGCGGGGTGGTGCGCGCCAGCAGCAGCATCTTGCTGGCCACCTGCGCCGTGGAAATCCAGATCTTGCGGCCGTGGACGACGTACTCGTCGCCCTGGCGCACCGCCCGGGTGCTGAGCTTGGTCGTGTCCAGCCCGGCGTCCGGTTCCGTCACGGCGAAGCAGGCTTTTTCACGGCCGGCGATCAACGGTTCCAGCCAGCGGCCGCGCTGTTCATCCGAGCCAAATACCACGACCGGATTCAGGCCGAAGATATTCATATGGACGGCCGAGGCGCCGGTGAAACCAGCGCCCGATGCGGCGATGGTCTGCATCATCAGCGCCGCTTCGGTCATGCCCAGGCCCGCGCCGCCGTATTCCTGCGGCATGGCGATGCCCAGCCACCCGTCGCGAGCCAGGTCGGCATGCAGCGGCTCCGGGAAACCGCCTTCGCGGTCGCGTTCCAGCCAGTACTCGTCGGGATAGCGATCGCAGATGCGGGATACGGCGTCGCGCAGCGCCAACTGGTCGGGAGTGAATTCAAAGTCCATCTTCGTTTCCGTCTTGGGTGATGCCACGCGCAAGCATGGCGTCGATCTGTTCAGGTCCATAACCGGCCTCGGCCAGCAACTCGCGGCTGTGCTGGCCCAGCTTCGGAGCGGGGCGGCGTATGGAGGTGGGCGTGGCCTCGTACCGGCCCAGCGGCGCGGTGGTGCGGATCGCGCCTTCCGTGGGGTGGTTCATTTCGTGGATAAAGCCGGTGGCGGCCAGGTGCTCGTCCTTCAACAGGCCGTCGATGGTGTAAAGCTGCGACGCCGGGATGTCCACGCGCGTCAGGTCGTCCAGCCACTCCTGGCTCGGGCGGGTGGCGATCACCTCGGCCACGAATGCGTAGACCTCGCTGATGTGCGCGGCCCGCGCGCCATGGGTGCAAAAGCGCGGGTCTTGCGACAGCTCTGGCCGCCCGATCAGGTCGAAGAAATTGCGCCAGTGCTTGTCGTTGTAGATCAACAGGCAGATGTAGCCGTCGGCCGTGGCGTACGGACGGCGGTGCGGCGCCAGCAGGCGCGCGTAGCCGGTCGGCCCCAGCGGCGGTTCGAACGTGGCACCGCCCAGGTGGTCGCCCAGCACCAGGTGCGCCATCCCCTCGAACATCGGGATCTCCACCTGCTGGCCGCGGCCGCGCGTCCGGGCGTCCAGCACGGCGGACACCAGGGCGATGGCCACGTGCAGCCCGACCGCGCGGTCCGCCAGCGTCAGGGGAGCGTAGCGCGGCACGTCGCCGCTCTGCTGCGCCGACAGCGCGGCGATGCCGGTCTGCCCCTGGATCAGGTCATCGTAGGCGGGGCGGCCGGCGTAGGGGCCGGCCTCGCCGAAACCATAGGCGCCGACGTAGACGATGCGCGGATTGCGCGCGGCCACCGCCTCATAGGACAAGCCCAGCCGCGCCATCGCCTGGGGGCGGATGTTGTAGAGCAGGGCGTCGCAGCTTTCGGCCAGTTTCAGGCAGGCGGCCAGCCCCTCGGGCGTCTTCAGGTCCAGGACAATGGACCGCTTGTTGCGATTCAGGTGCAGGTAGATGTGTCCCATGCCGGGGTTGCGCATGGGGCCGACGGCCCGCATGTTGTCTCCCGCGGGCGATTCCACCTTGATCACGTCCGCGCCCAGGTCCGCGAGGACCTGGGTTGCGTACGGCCCCATCACCACCGAACTCAAGTCCAGGATGCGCACGCCCGTCAGCGGGCCGGCGCAAGGCGTATCGGGAAGGGGCTGGTCGATCATTGCTGCTCGATCCCTGCGTCGCGGATCAGCTTGCCCCACAGGTCGCGCTGTTCACCGACGAACTGCGCGAATGCTTCGGGCGTGCTGGAGAAGGCGTCGAAGCCCAGGCCGGCCAGGCGCTTTTTCACGTCCGGGTTGGCCACGATCTTGTTGATGGCCGCATTCAGCTTGGCCACGATCTCGGGCGGCATGCCGGCCGGACCGAAATAGCCGTTCCAGGAGTTCAGATCGAAATCCGAAACGCCCGATTCGGCCATCGAAGGCAGGTCAGGCACGATCGCGCTGCGTTCGGCGGTGGATACGGCCAGCGCGCGCAATTGGCCCGATTGCACGAAGGGCAGGCCCGACGCCAGGTCGGTGAACATGAAGTCCACCTGGCCGCCGACCACGTCCGTCAGGCTTTGCGGGGTGCCCTTGTAGGGCACGTGCAGGATATCGATCTTGGCGCGGTTGGCCAGCGTGGCGCCGGCAACGATGCCGGTGCTGTTGCCGCTGGCATAGGTGATGCGGCCGGGGTTCTTCTTCGCATCGGCCACCAGGTCGCCCACCGTCTTCCAGGGGCGCTTCGGGTTCACGACCAGGATGAACGGCAGGTTGCCGCCGCGCGCGATCGGCGTGAAGTCCTTGACCGGATCGTACGGCACATTCTTCATCAGCCAGGGCGCGGCCGAATGCGAGGTGTTCGTGGTGACGAACAACGTATAGCCGTCCGGCTTGGCGCGCGCCACGTAGCTGGCCGCGATCGTCGCATTGGCGCCGGGCTTGTTTTCCACCACGACCTGCTGGCCCAGCAGGGTCGACAGCTCGGCGCCAAAAATCCGTCCCACGGCGTCCGTTCCGGACCCGGCGGGGAAGGGCACGATCAGGGTGATGGGCTTGGAGGGGTAGTCGGCGGCGTGGGCGGCGGGCGCCGCCATCAAGGCCGCGCCGCTGACAAGGGCTGCGCTTAGCAGGCGTAGGGATTGCATGGGTGTGTCTCCTGTATTGATGGAACTGGGCGCGGCTTCTGCGGCCGCTGCCTTTCGAAACGCCGCGTCAGGCGGCGGGGGGTGGCGCCGGAAAGTCCCGGATCACGCGATCGGGGGATTCTTCGTACGGGGGCGTGTAGATCACCAGCAGTCGCGCCGGCTCGTCGCTCGTCACGGTGAAGACGTGGGGAATGTCGGGCGGGAAATAACAGCAATCGCCCGGGCCCATGTCGGCCCATTCGTCCTGTACCTGCGCGCGGGCGGTGCCCGATATCAGGTAGCAGACCTGCTCGATGCCGGGATGCGCGTGGGGTAGCGCACCCTTGCCCTTGTCGATCACGCCAAGCAGGACTTCCACGCCGCGGGAGCCGACGGTGTCGGGTCCTATCAACCGGCGGTTCAAGGTTCCGGTATGGTTGGCCGGGTGGTAGCCGGGCACGTCCGCCTCGCGGACCAGCCATTTTGGGGTGCTTTGCTGCGTCATGTCTCGGTCCTTTTATTTTTCATACATGAATTTATTTTTACGTATGAGAAAAACATGAGCAAGCATTATTTGGTCGGGGAAACCGCGTCACGCCCTGGGGGATTAGGGAAAACACCGTGCGTGGACTGCTAAAATCGCAGGCTGACTTTCTTTCGCGAACTGCCATGTCCTCTGTCCGTACGCCTGACGCCGCTGCCTCCCTGTCCGATTGGCTGCAGTACCTGGAGTCCATCCACGCCACTGCCATCGACATGGGCCTGGATCGGGTGCGCACCGTGGCCGACCGCATGGGCCTGGCGCTGCCGGGCGTGAAGTTCGTCGTCGGCGGCACCAACGGCAAGGGTTCCACCTGTGCCATGCTGGAAGCCATCCTGCTGGCCGCCGGCTACAAGGTGGGCTTGTATACGTCGCCGCACCTCATCGATTTCAACGAACGCGCCCGCGTCAACGGCCAGATCGCGTCCGACGAAGACCTCATCGCCCAGTTCCAGGCAGTCGAGGCCGCGCGCGGCGACGTGTCGCTGACGTACTTCGAATTCACCACCCTGGCCATTCTGCGCCTGTTCTCCCAGTCGCGGCTGGACGCCGTCGTCCTTGAAGTCGGCCTGGGCGGCCGCCTGGATGCCGTGAACATCGTCGATGCGGATTGCTCCATCGTCACCAGCGTCGACCTCGATCACACCGACTGGTTGGGCGACACCCGCGAAAAGATCGGCTTCGAAAAGGCCCACATCTACCGCAGTGGCCGTCCCGCCATCTGCAGCGACCCGATGCCCCCCCAATCGCTGCTGGATTACGTCGAATCGATCGGCGCCGACCTCTGGCTTTTCGGGCGCGACTACAACTATTCAGGCGACCGCCAGCAGTGGGCCTTTGGTGGGCGCGAGCAGCGCCGCAGCGCGATGGCCTATCCGGCCCTGCGCGGCGCAAACCAGTTGCTGAACGCTTCGGCCGCGCTCGCTGCGCTGGAATCCGTGCGCGACCGGCTGCCGGTCCAGCAGCAGGCGGTGCGCCTGGGCCTTCTGCAAGCTTCGCTGCCTGGCCGCTTCCAGATCCTGCCCGGCCAGCCCACCGTGATCCTCGACGTCGCGCACAACCCGCACGCGGCGGCCGTGCTGGCGCAGAACCTGGACAACATGGGGTTCCATCCGTATACCCACGTCGTGTTCGGCATGCTGAACGACAAGGACCTCGCCGGCGTGGTGGCCAAGATGGGATCCCGGGCGGACTTCTGGTACTGCGCAGGGCTGCCGGGGCCGCGCGGCACGACCGGCCAGGCGCTTGCCGACCAGGTCCGCGTCGCGCTTCCCCCCCTTCCTGCCGGCAGCGAAAGCCCGGGCATCGAGGCCTACGCGGATCCCGCGCAGGCGTTCGCCGCGGCGCGCGAACGGGCAGGCGAGAATGATAGAATCGTGGTGTTCGGATCGTTTCTCACCGTAGCCTCGGTTTTGCAGGCTCTGGGTCGCAAGGCATAGGCAAATCGGGCCAATCGCATACGGGCGGCCCGCCGCCGTAATGCCGCAAGGCGCCGCAAGGAATTCTCTTCCATGGGTTTTTTCAAACGCAAAGATCCTGCTGACCAGGCGCAGGCCTCCAAACGGGCTGCCGTCCCCAGCGAGGTCCAGGCCGCCGAGTTGCGCGGCCGCGCGCGGCGCAGGCTTGCAGGCGCGGTAGCGTTGGTGCTGGCCGCGGTCATCATTCTTCCCATGGTGCTAGATTCGCAGCCGGTGCCGGTCGCGGACAACATTCCCATCAAGGTGCCGGATCGCAATACCCCGTTCCAACCCCAGGTGTCCGAGCCTCAGGTCGCGGCGCCGGCCGCGCCCACGCCGACGCCCGCGGATCCCGCGGCCGTTCCCACGCCTCCGCCCGTAACCTCCGTGCCGCCCGTCGCGGCCGCGCAGGTCACGCCGCCCGCGGCTCAGCCGGCCACGCCCGCCACGCCGCCCAAGCCGGAAGCCAAGCCCAAACCCGAGGCCAAGCCGGAGCCCAAGCCGGCTACCCCGGCCAAACCCGACAGCCGCTCCGACGACGGCGCGCGCGCGATGGCGCTGCTGGAGGGCCGTTCGGCTCCCGCCGCCACGCCGGCCCCCAAGCCTGCGGCCACCAAAGGCAATTTCGTGCTGCAGATCGCGTCGTACACCGCCTCTGAAGACGCCCAGTCGCGTCGCACGAAGCTGCATCAGGCCGGTGTCACCAACGCATTCGTCGAACAGGCCTCCGTCGGAGGCAAGGCGCAGTACCGTCTTCGCGTGGGGCCGTTCCCCTCGCGCGAGGCGGCACAGGCGGCCCAGGCGCGCTTGCGCACGCTGGGCTATGACAATGGTTTCATTGCCGCCCAATAGTGACCGGTTTCGACTTCGTCGTGCTGGCCATCCTGGTGGTATCGGGTGTGCTGGGCCTGGTGCGCGGCCTGCTCAAAGAGGTGCTGTCGCTGGTCGCCTATTTGCTGGCCTTCGTGGCCGCGATATGGTGGGGCCCCACGGTCTATGCCTGGCTGGAGCCCTATATTGAAACGACGCTGCTGCGCATGGGAGTCTCCTACGCCGTGGTGTTCATCATCGTGTTGCTCGGCGTGGGTTTGGTCAATATGACGCTTGCCGCCTTGATCCGCAGCACCGGACTCAGCCCGGCCGACCACGGCCTGGGCGGAATGTTCGGACTGGCCCGTGGTCTGCTCATCGTGCTGGCGTTGGTCGCCGCCGCAGGCTACACGCCGCTGCCGGAAGAGCCGTGGTGGAAGGACGCCATGTTTTCGCATTCGGCCATCGAGGCCGTCAAACATATCAAGACGTGGTTGCCGCCAGCCTTGGCGACGTATCTGCCGTATTGATTAGCTTCAAATCAACCAGGAAATCTCACCATGTGTGGAATCGTAGGCGTCGTCGGGCGCGGGCCGGTCAACCAGCTGCTCTATGACAGCTTGCTGCTCTTGCAGCATCGCGGTCAGGACGCTGCAGGCATCGCAACGTCGCAGGGCAACCAGTTCAATATGTACAAGGCGCACGGCCTGGTGCGCGACGTATTCCGTACGCGCAACATGCGCGCGCTGCCTGGCACGTCGGGCGTTGGCCAGGTGCGCTATCCCACCGCCGGTTCCAGCGCCAGCGAGGAAGAGGCCCAGCCTTTCTACGTCAACGCGCCGTTCGGCATCATGCTGTCCCACAACGGCAACCTGACCAACTGGCGCGAACTGCGTGAATCGCTCTACCGCGTCGACCGCCGCCACATCAATACGAATTCCGACTCCGAAGTCCTGCTGAACGTGCTGGCGCACGAGCTGCAATCGGCGGCCAACGGCGTGTCCCTCGACGACGACGCCATGTTCCGCGCGGTTGCCGCCCTGCACAAGCGCGTGCGCGGCGCGTACGCGGTGGTCGCCCAGATTTCCGGCTACGGCCTGCTGGCCTTCCGCGACCCCAACGGCATCCGTCCCCTGTGTATCGGCCGCCAGGAAACCGAAGAGGGCGTCGAATGGATGGTCGCTTCGGAGTCCGTGGCGCTGGAAGGCAGCGGCTTTGCCTTCGTGCGTGACGTCGAGCCTGGCGAAGCCGTGTTCGTCGACCTGGACGGCCGTCTGGTCGCTCGTCAATGCGCCGAGAACCCCCAACTGGTGCCGTGCATCTTCGAATACGTGTACTTCGCCCGTCCGGATTCGATGATCGACGGCGTGTCCGTGTACGACGCGCGCCTGCGCATGGGTGAATACCTGGCCGACAAGGTCGCGCGCAACATGCGCCTGGGCGACATCGACGTCGTCATGCCGATTCCGGATTCCTCGCGTCCCGCCGCAATGCAGCTGGCCGCGCGCCTGAACCTGGATTACCGCGAAGGCCTCATCAAGAACCGCTACGTGGGCCGCACGTTCATCATGCCGGGCCAGGCTGTGCGCCGCAAATCCGTGCGCCAGAAGCTCAACGCCATCGGCATGGAATTCAAGGGCAAGAACGTGCTGCTGGTCGATGACTCCATCGTCCGCGGCACCACCAGCCGCGAAATCGTCGACATGGCTCGCGCCGCCGGCGCCAACAAGGTGTACTTCGCCTCGGCCGCGCCTCCGGTCCGCTTCCCGAACGTCTACGGCATCGACATGCCCACGCAAAGCGAACTCATCGCCACCGGCCGCACGGACGAGGAAATCGCCCGCGCGATCGGCGCCGACAGCCTGGTCTACCAGGACCTGCACGACATGCAGCAGGCAGTCCGCGACATCAACCCCAAGCTGACGCGCTTCGAGGCCTCGTGCTTCGACGGCCAGTACATCACCGGCGACATCACGCCTGAATACCTGGCCCGCCTGGGTCAATCGCGCGCTGAAGCCGGCCAGGATGAAGCCGCGGGCGGCCTGCGCTTCAACATGGGCCATACGTCCGACGACGCCTGATTTCGCTTTCGCGTCTCGTCAGCCATGAAAATGCCGTCCCTCGGGACGGCATTTTTTTTTAAAGTCGACTGGCTCGCTAGCCCTGGGCCTGCCACAGCGGCGTGCGCGTGGCTTCCAGGTGCGTCAGGTACAGGCGCAGATCGAATTCATACTGGTGGTAGTGCGGCTCCATGCGCAGGCACAGGTTGTAGAAGGCCTTGTTATGGTCCTTTTCCTTCAGGTGCGCCAGTTCGTGCACGGTGATCATCTTCAGGAATTCCGCGGGCACGTTCTTGAACAGCGTCGCCACCCGGATCTCGTGCTTGGCTTTCAGCTTGCCGCCCTGAACCCGCGAAATGTAGGTGTGCTGGCCCAGTGCGTGCTGGATCACGTGGATCTTGCTGTCGAACGCCACCTTGTTGATCTGGTCGCCGTTGCGCAGATAGGCGTTCTTCAGGTCGGTCACGTACTGGTACAGCGCCTTGTCGGTGCGCACGCCATGCGCTCCGCCGGGGTATCGGGAAAGCAGCGCGGCGCCAAGCTTGTCCTGGTCCAGCAGTTTCTGGGTTTGCGCGAGCAGCGGTTCCGGATATCCGGTCAGGTATTTCAGCGTGTGCACGTCAAGCAGTAGCGGTGTCAGGCGCGGCGGCTCAAAGCGCCCGGCCGCGCCGGAACGCGACGGGCAGGGCCATGAAGAGCAGAATCACGAAGAGCGCCAGGCTCCACAGAGCGTATTCTACGCCCAGCACCGGCACCTTGGCGTCCATGCACGTGGCGAAGATGCCGAACAGCGAGGGGATGGCGCTTTCCAGGCCGATGCCGGTCATGAAGCGGTCGGCGAAGGTCTGGTCGCACGACAGCATGTTCGCCGCCACGCTGTATTGATACCAGGCCGCCACGATGCCCGACAGGGACAGGACGGCCGCCAGGGCGCCGCAGATGCGCGTCAGCGCGCGTCCGCCGCCAAAGCCGCCCACCAGGGCGATGACGCCGATCACCAGGTAGATCAGTCGCTGCATTACGCACCAGGCGCAGGGCGGCATGTCGAAGACGTGCTGGGAGACGAGGGCCACGCCGACGGCGCCGAAGCAGAAGAGGGCGATCAGGCGGAGCAGGCGTTCTGAGCGAGAGGTCATTGTTGCTTTGTATCGGGTTGGACGAGGCCGGCGCGACTGCCGGCGATGCTTAGGCCTTGGGAATCGGAATTGGTTGCATGACCTGGGTCAATACGCCCAGCAGGAGTTCGCGAGCGCCTTCCCAGAAAATCTGCACCCCCAGGCACAGCATGATGAAGGCCGACAGCCGCATGAAAACGGCCGTGCCGTTGTCGCCCAGTCGGTGCAGCATCTGCGCGGCAAAACGCAGGCAGACGTACAGCGTCAGGGACACCACGATGATGCCGGGAATGGAGCCGCCCAGGCGCACCAGGCTCAGCACGTGATTCTGATCGCGCAGCGAAACGCCCACCGTGATGGCCGCCGCGATGGACCCGGGGCCGCAACTGATGGGAAATGTCAGCGGATAAAACGCGCGGGCCTTGGCCATTTCGGGGGTGAACGACTCGGCCATGCGCGCGACGCGCTCGGTGTCGGCGTCCGGCGAGTTCACCAGGCGCCAGGCGCTGGCGATCACCAGCATGCCGCCGCCGACGCGAACGATGGACAGCGAAATGCCGAAGAAGCTGAGGAGCACGTTGCCGGCCACCATCGCCACGACCAGCATCAGGCACACGTTGATCGCCACGCGCTTGGCCAGGATCATGCGCGTGGACGACGAGGCGCCCTCGGTCAGCGACAGGAAGATGGGCGCGATGGCAGGGGGGTTCAGGAACGGCAGCAGCGTGGCCAGCGCGAAGAAAAAGCTGCCACCGAAAACGCGCAGATAGTCATTTAGCTGCATGAGAGCGAGCATCGCCGGGCCGAAACCCCGGATTGTATGCGTTCCGGGGCGGTCTGGCGATGTGGACTCAGGCGGCGCGCTGCTGGGCGTCGTCGCCGGAAAGCGCGTCCAGGATGTCGCGCTCGAACTGCATCTGGCTGCGGGGGCGCGCCAGCGTCGATCCATCGACGATGAACACGTCCTCGACGCGGTCGCCCAGCGTCATGATCTTGGCCATGAGCAGGTTTACCTCGTGGCGGGCGAACACGCGCGCCAGGGCGTGCAGAAGGCCCGGGCGGTCGGTGGCCGTGACGGAAAGGCGCCACGATGTGCTGCGTTCGTCAGGCTGCAGTTCGGCCTGCGGCATGACCGGAAACACGCGCGAAACCCGCGACTGTCGGCCGCGTCCGTACCAGCCGCCTCGGCCGGGCTGGGCCTGGGCGGCAGCGTGCGGGTCCTTGAGGCGCTCGGCAAGCTCGTGTTCGACCAGGGTCGCCTGCGCCCGGAGGTCGCTGGCGCCTTCCGGCAACAGGACGATGAAGCTGTCCAGCGCCCAGCCATGGCGGGTGGTGTGGATGCGCGCGTCCTGGATGGACAGCGACTTGGCGTCGAAATAACCGCAGATCGCCACGAAAAGGTCCGGTGCGTCGCGGGTATACACCATGATCTGAAGGCCTTCGCCCTGTTCGGTGGGGCGGGCCTTGACGACCGCCCGGGCGGGCTCGACCTGATGGTACAGATGGCGTGTGTGCCAGGCGATGTCGGATGCGTCGTGGCGCAGGAAATAAGCCACGTCCAACTGTTTCCAGAAGGCTTCGCGGGCGTCGTCGCGCAAGCCCGCCAGCCGGGTAAGGCGCGCGGCCTCTTCCTTGCGCTCGGTCAGCACCGTGTGCGCGTCGGCGTGGGCGCCGCCCAGCGCGGCGAGCGTCAGCTTGTACAGGTCTTCCAGCAACTTGCCCTTCCAGGCGTTCCAGACCTTGGGGCTGGTGCCGCGGATGTCGGCGACCGTCAGCAGGTAGAGCGCGGTCAGGTGGCGTTCGTCCTTCACGGTGGCCGCGAACTCCTGGACCACCGCCGGATCGGACAGGTCGCGCTTTTGCGCCACGGCGGACATCAGCAGGTGCTGGCGCACCAGGAATTCCACCAATTTCGCGTCGTCGGGGTCCATGCCGTGGTCCTGTGCGAACTTGCGCACCTCGCGCGCGCCCAGCTCGGAGTGGTCGCCGCCGCGGCCCTTGGCGATGTCATGGAACAGCGCCGCCACATACAGCAGCCAATGGCGGTCCAGGCCTGCGATCAGTTGGCTGGCAAGTGGATATTCCTGGGCGTGCTCGGGCATGGTGAAGCGCCGCAGGTTGCGCACGACCGCCAGCGTGTGCTGGTCGACGGTGTAGGCGTGGAACAGGTCGTGCTGCATCTGCCCGACGATGCGCCGGAACACCGGCAGGTAGCGAGGCAGGATGTTGAGCATCGTCATGCGCCGCAGCTCGTGCACGATGCCGCGCGGCTGCTGCAGGATCTGCAGGAACAGCTTGCGGTTCACGGGATTGCGGCGGAACTGCGCGTCGATGCGGTGGCGGGAATGCCAGATGGCGCGCAGCGTGCGGGCCGACATGCCGGTCAGTTCGGGGTGCTGCTGCATCACCAGGAATGCGCGCAGCAGCAGGGTGGGATTGCGTTCGAAGCCGTCGTCCCGAATGATGTCCAGGCGGTCGCGCAGGTTGCGGAAGTCGTCGTCGATATCGCGGGCGTCGCTGTCCGGGCGCGGAAACAGCCTTTCCTCGATGTTCTGCACCAGGATGCCGTTGAGCTGCGTCACCAGCCGCGCGGCCCAGTAATAGCGCTGCATCAGCATCTCGCTGCCCCGGCGCGTGGCGGTGGCGTGGATGCCATAGATCTCGGCCAGCGCGGGCTGCAGATCGAACAGCACGCGGTCCTCGCGCCGGTTCGACAGCAGGTGCAGTTCGATGCGCAGCCGCTTGAAGGCTTGTTCGGCCTTGCGCAGGTCGCGCGCTTCGGATGACGTCAGCAGGCCCGCCTGCGCCACCGAACGCCACGTATTGCCGAAGCCCGCCGCCCGCGCCATCCACAGGATGACCTGCAGATCCCGCAGGCCTCCGGGCGATTCCTTGCAGTTGGGTTCCAACGCATACGGCGTGTCGTGGTAGCGCGCATGGCGCTGCTGCATTTCCACGCGCTTGGCGCGGAAGAACGCGCGAGGGTCCAGCCGCGACTTTGTCGCCGCGTCGAATTTGCGCATCAGCACCCGGCTGCCGGCCAGCCAGCGGGATTCCAGCAGCGCCGTCTCGACCGTGATGTCCGCGTCGGCCTCGCGCTCGCAGTCCTCGATGGTGCGCACGCTATGGCCAGGCTCCAGTCCCAGGTCCCAGAGGGCGGCCACCAGTTGCCCGATGGCGGATTCTTCCGGATCCGTGGGCGCGTGCGGCAGCAGGATGAGCAGGTCGACGTCCGAATGGGGGTACAGTTCGCCCCGGCCGTAGCCGCCCACCGCAGCCAAGGTGGCGCCGACCGGCAGCGGGTAATGCTTGACCAGGTCGCGCAGCGCCGCGTCCACAATCCGGCGCAGTTCCGACAACAGCGTATCGGGCCGCTCGTGTTCCCGGAATTGGGCCACCGCGGCCCGCCGGGATTCCTGGATGCGTTCGCGCAGCTGGGTGAGGATTTCGGCGGTCATGGGTGGCAGCTGTGCTTCAGACGGCGGGAATTTCGATGGGTTCGGTAATGAATGCCGGGGGCTTGGGCATGCCGGGCGACAAAGTCAGGACTTCGTAGCCGGTGTCGGTGACGCACACGGCGTGTTCCCACTGCGCCGACAGGCTGTGGTCGCGCGTGACGACCGTCCAGCCATCGGAGAGCTGGCGGATCTCGCGGCGGCCGGCGTTGATCATGGGCTCGATCGTGAACAGCATTCCGGTCACCAGCTTCACGCCGGATCCGGACTTGCCGTAATGCAGGACTTGCGGATCTTCATGGAACCGCTGGCCAATCCCATGCCCACAGAACTCACGCACCACCGAGAAACCGTTGGATTCGGCATGCTTCTGGATCGCGTTGCCGATATCGCCCAAGGTGGCCCCGTTTTTCACCTGCTGGATGCCTTTCCACATGCATTCGAAGGTGATGTCGGACAGCCGGCGGGACAGGATGGACTGCTCGCCCACGGCGTACATCCGGCTGGTGTCGCCAAACCAGCCGTCCTTGATGATGGTGACGTCGATATTCAATGAGTCCCCGTTTTTCAGCACCTTGTCGCCCGGGATGCCGTGACAGACCTGGTGGTTCACCGACGTGCAGATGGCGCCGGGGAAGGGCGGGTAGCCCGGGGGCGCATAGCCGACCGTGGCGGACTTCACTTTCAGCTCGTCCGTCAGGTATTCCAGGCAAAGCCGGTCCAGTTCGCCGGTGGTGACGCCGGGATTGACGTGCGGCGTGATGAAATCGAGTACTTTGGCGGCGTCCTGGCAGGCGGCGCGCATCTTGGCCAGGTCGGCCGGATCGGTAATGGTGCCCATGGAAAGCTTGCGACTCTCGCTTGAATGTATGCTTGAAAGAATAGTAGAATTATAGGCTTCCCTAAAAATTTGGGGAGCAATCGGGTTACCGGCAAGAGTCGCCAAGGCTTGGCCAGGGGATGCGCGCTAGCAGTGTGAAAGCAATGCTGGCGAATCCGCTGGCACACCAATGGCGTTAGCCAAATCCGGCGGGTGGCTGGCCTTTGGGTCCAGAGCAACCCGGCAGGAACCAGGTTCTGCGCGATTTCTTCATGAGATCGGCAGCAAGCCCTGAAGTTTCACCGCAAGCGAAGGTTGTGGAGCGACTTGGGCAGGCTGCAGGCATTGTGATGCGAACGCGCGACGCATGGTCCGGCTGGAAGCATCTGGGCATGAATGTCGTTATCGGCTGGGCGCGGCGTGCTTGTAAGCCCGGAAGTGTTTTCGAGCGGCGATGCAGGTTCGGTATGGGCGCTGGATTAATTTCTTGAACGCAAGTCCTGAAAGGGGCGAAGTCCTGAAAGGGGCGGCTTTCTGAAGAAATGCCACAGCGGCCTGATGCGCGGCCAGGGCCTTGCGGCCAGGGTGCGAAGAACTGGATTTCGCCGCCAACAAAACGATTCCGGGTGCGCCTTGAAGAAACTTCCAGGAAATTCCTGGAGTGTCGGAAAGGCGCGATGCAAGCGCGCGGTGCAGGGCATCTTGTCGTGGCGGCCGTCTGGGTTTATCGCGGCAGCGTAGTAGTAGTCGGCGCAGTAGGTTTAAGGCGAGCCGTTCCAGGCAAAGCGCCTGGAGCGTCGTAGTTATTGCGGCAGTGATCGGCCGGCCCGGTTAAAATCTTTTCATCCCGTGTGTGCGTTTTGCACGTTCGGGAAATCGCGCGCAACACCACCCAGGGTGTCAGCAGGATGCTGATGCAGGTGCGGCGCAAGAAACCAACCCTTGGAGAATTACATGTCTTTGATGCGCGAAATGCTGGAAGCGGGTGTCCACTTTGGTCACCAGACCCGTTACTGGAACCCCAAGATGGCTCAGTACATCTTCGGCCATCGCAACAAGATTCACATCATCAACCTCGAAAAGACGGTTGATAAGTACCAGGAAGCCACCAAGTTCGTGAAGCAGCTGGCTGCTCGCGGTGGCAACATCCTGTTCGTCGGCACCAAGCGCGCCGCTCGCGAGCTGGTCGCCTCCGAAGCCGCCCGTTGCGGCATGCCCTTCGTCGACGCCCGCTGGCTCGGCGGCATGCTGACCAACTTCAAGACGGTCAAGACCTCGGTCAAGCGCCTGAAGGACATGGAAGCCGTGGTCGCCGAAGGCGGCGCCGAGCGCATGATCAAGAAGGAAGGCCTGCTGTTCCAACGCGAACTGGACAAGCTGAACAAGTCGATCGGCGGCATCAAGGACATGAACGGTCTGCCCGACGCCATGTTCGTGATCGACGTCGGCTACCACAAGATTGCCATCGCCGAAGCCAAGACCCTGGGCATCCCCGTGGTCGCCGTGGTTGACACCAACCACTCGCCCGAAGGCATCGACTACGTGATCCCCGGCAACGACGACTCGGCCAAGGCCATCGCGCTGTACGCCAAGGGCATCGCCGACGCCGTCCTGGAAGGCCGCGAGCAAAACCTGAACGGTCTGGTCGAAGAACTGGGTGAAGGTCAGGAAGAGTTCGTCGAAGTGCAAGACAACCAGGCCTAAGCCTATTGTCATGTCCGGCGGGTAACGTCGGAGAGCCTTACCGAAACCGGTCTGGCTCCCGCCCCGCCGGCGCTGCGAAGCTGGGCTCCCATCTTCCAGGCCCGCCCAGTGCGGGCGTCCCATCGAATCAAATCACAGCCCCGGCCCGCCGGGGCGTGTCTTAGCAAAAATTGGAGCAAACATGGCTGAAATTACCGCTGCCCTGGTCAAGGAACTGCGCGAAAAGACTGACGCGCCCATGATGGAATGCAAGAAGGCCCTGACGGAAGCTGAGGGCGATCTGGCCCGCGCCGAGGAAATCCTGCGCGTCAAGCTGGGCAACAAGGCCAGCAAGGCTGCCGCCCGCGTCACCGCCGAAGGCCTGATCGGTCTGTTCATCTCCGCCGACGCCAAGCAAGGCGCCGTCATCGAAATCAACTGCGAAACCGACTTCGTCGCCAAGAACGACGACTTCGTCGGCTTCGTGAACAAGCTGGCCGAACTGGTCGCCACGCAGAACCCGGCCGACGTCGCCGCTCTGTCGGCCCTGCCGTTTGGCGAAGGCACCGTCGAAACCACCCGCACCGCCCTGATCGGCAAGATCGGCGAAAACATCGCCATCCGCCGCTTCGAGCGCATCCAGACCGCCAACTCGCTGGCCAGCTACGTGCACGGCGGCAAGATCGGCGTTCTGGTCGAATACTCGGGTTCGGAAGACGTGGGCAAGGACCTGGCGATGCACATCGCCGCCACCAAGCCCAAGGCCCTGAACGCCGACGGCGTGAACCCCGCCGACATCGCCACCGAGCGTTCGGTCGCCGAGCAAAAGGCTGCCGAATCCGGCAAGCCCGCCGACATCGTCGCCAAGATGGTTGAAGGTTCGGTTGCCAAGTACCTGAAGGAAGTGACGCTGTTGTCGCAGCCGTTCGTCAAGAGCGACAAGCACACGGTCGAACAGTACCTGAAGGAAAAGGGCGCTTCGATCAGCAAGTTCGTGCTGTTCGTCGTCGGCGAAGGTATCGAGAAGAAGACCAGCGACTTTGCCGCTGAGGTTGCCGCCGCCGCCGCTGGCGCCGCCTGACCTCTAGGTAGTGCTTAAAGGCCGGCGCTAGATTAAATTCTAGTCCGGCCTTTTTCGCCGCAGGGCGGTCCGGCGATGCAAATCGCGGGGCTGCCAACCCGCTCAGCGGGGCGGCGCTGGGGGTCACCCCATTCTTGTCTTACACTTTCGTCGGATTGTTCCTCGGGATATCACCTATGAGCAGCAGAGCATACAAACGGGTTCTTCTCAAACTTTCCGGCGAGGCGCTGATGGGCGACGATGCTTTCGGCATCAATCGCTCCACCATCGTCCGTATGACCGATGAGGTCGCCGAGGTCGCCGCCACAGGCGTCGAACTGGCCATCGTCATCGGCGGCGGCAACATTTTCCGTGGCGTCGCCCCGGGTGCGCAGGGCATGGACCGCGCAACGGCCGACTACATGGGCATGATGGCCACCATCATGAACGCGCTTGCGCTGCAAGACGCGCTCAAGCACAAGGGCATCGACACCCGGGTACAATCCGCCCTGAACATCGATCAGGTCGTCGAACCCTACATTCGCCCGAAGGCCCTGCGTTACCTCGAAGAGGGCAAGGTCGTCATCTTCGCGGCCGGCACCGGCAATCCCTTCTTCACCACCGATACCGCCGCTGCCTTGCGCGGCGCCGAGATCGGCGCCGAGATCGTGCTGAAGGCCACCAAGGTGGACGGCATCTACAGCGCGGATCCCAACAAGGATCCCACCGCCACGCGTTACGCGCGCATCAGCTTCGACGAGGCGATTGTCCGTCGACTGGAAGTCATGGACGCCACCGCCTTCGCGCTGTGCCGCGACCAGAAACTGCCGATCAAAGTGTTTTCGATCAATAAGTCCGGCGCGCTCAAGCGAGTCGTGAACGGCGAGGACGAAGGCACGTTGGTACACGTTTAAAGAAAAGGAAATTCCATGAGCGCAGCAGAAATCCGCAAATCCGCCGAGGCCAGAATGGCCAAGTCGCTTGATACGCTCAAGACCAACCTGGCCAAGATCCGCACGGGCCGCGCCCACACCGGCATCCTGGATCATGTGCAGGTCGAATACTACGGTTCGCCCGTGCCGGTGGGCCAGGTCGCCAACGTGAACCTGGTGGACGCCCGCACCCTCAGTCTGCAGCCGTACGAAAAGCACATGGCCGGCCCGATCGAAAAGGCCATCCGTGAATCGGACCTGGGCCTGAACCCCATTTCCATGGGCGACACCATCCGCGTGCCGATGCCCGCCCTGACCGAAGAACGCCGCCGTGACCTGACCAAGGTTGTGCGCAGCGAAGGCGAAGACGCCAAGATCGCGGTACGGAACCTGCGTCGTGAAGCCAACGAGTCCCTGAAGAAGCTCGTCAAGGACAAGGAAATCTCCGAAGACGACGAGCGTCGCTCGCAGGACGACGTCCAGAAGCTGACCGACCGTGCCGTGGCGGACATCGATAAGATGGTCGTCCAGAAAGAAGCGGAAATCATGACCGTATAATCCCAGCACGTTTTTGGGCGTTCCGGCATTGCCGGATCGCCCGACGTCAGGATTTCATTGTCTACGCGCCGTCCTGTCCATTGCCTCGCGGTACTTCCTCGTAGCGATGGAAGTGACGGCGCCGGTTTTTTCCCGTACCCCTGTTTTTCGCGGATTCACCGCGCGCTGTCCCCACACTAATGGCAACCAGTTCGACCCAGTCGGTTCCCGATACTCGAGACATTCCCGAGCACGTCGCTATCATCATGGATGGCAACGGACGCTGGGCGACGAGGCGGCTGCTGCCTCGCACGGCCGGGCATGCCAAGGGCGTGCAAGCGGTGCGGCGCGTGGTCGAGGCTTGCGGCCGCGCCGGCGTGCGCTATCTGACGCTGTTCGCGTTCAGTTCCGAGAACTGGCGCCGCCCCGCCGAGGAAGTGTCGCTGCTGATGCGACTGTTCGTGCAGGCGCTGGAGCGCGAAGTCGGCAAACTGCAAGAGCAGGGCGTTCGCCTGCACGTGATTGGCGACCTGAGCGCGTTCGAACCCCGCCTGCGGGACCTGATCGCCGCCGCCCAGGAGCGCACCGCGCACAATGACCGTCTGCATCTGACCGTGGCGGCCAATTACGGCGGCCGCTGGGACATCCTCCAGGCCACGCGCGCCATGCTGGCGGCCGAACCCGAACTTGCGGCGCATCCGGAACAGGTGGACGAAGAGCGCCTTTCCAGGCATCTTTCCATGTCATGGGCGCCCGAGCCCGACCTGTTCATCCGCACGGGCGGCGAACAGCGCATTTCCAATTTCCTTATCTGGCAGATGGCCTACGCGGAGTTCTACTTCACAGACCGCTTCTGGCCGGACTTTGGCGCCGCCGAGCTCACGGCTGCCTTTGATTGGTACCGCACGCGCGAACGCCGCTTCGGGCGCACCAGCGCGCAAGTCAGCGAAAGCGCCGCGAAATAAGCCGAACGCGACGCGCGTCTTTCCAAAGCTGCAAACGAGGAGACCGTCATATGTTGGGCCAGCGTATCGTTACCGCCGTTGTCCTGTTGGCCATTCTGGCCGTCGCCATGGCCAGCGCCAATCCCTGGTGGTTCGTGGCCTTGCTGGCGCTCGCGGCCGCGTGCGCCACATGGGAGTGGCTACGCCTGACGCTGCCTCAACCGCCTTCCCCCCTTATCTCCGTCGGCGTCGCCGTGGTGCTGTTTGCCGGCATGCTCGTGCTGGCCTCCGCCTGGTTGGGTGGCGAGCGCGGCGGTGTGAACGATACCGGCTGGGTATTGCGCTATCTGGTGCCGGCTGTTTCGGCGGTCTGGCTCTTCGGCGGCGTCGCCGCTGTGGTTCGCGGACGTTCCGATGCGCCGCCGGCAAGCTTGGGCTGGTCGGTGTTTTCGGTATTCGCCACGTTTGCCGCCTGGGCCGTCCTGGCGCAGATGTTCGTCGCGCGGGGACCCTGGTTCGTCGTGTCCCTGCTGGCGCTGGTCTGGGTAGCCGACATCGCCGCGTATTTTGCCGGCCGCGCGTTCGGCAAGCGTAAACTGGCTCCGCGGGTCAGCCCGGGCAAGACGATCGAAGGCGCCATTGCCGGCGTGCTGGGTGCGGTCGTGTGGATCGGGCTGTCGAGCCTGTGGGTCGGAACCTTCGGCCACGCACTGGTCGAACGCTGGACGTTCTGGCTGGCCTTGCCCATCGCCGCCGTCCTGGGCGTGCTCTCGATCGTCGGAGACCTGTTCGAGTCGCTGCTCAAGCGCCGCGCGGGTCGCAAAGACTCCAGCACGCTCCTGCCGGGTCATGGCGGCGTCTATGACCGCATCGACGCGATTCTCCCCGTTGCACCGTTCGCGCTACTTTTGTCTGGAGTTTTGTTTTGACGGCTTTTCAACGTGTCGTCGTACTGGGATCGACCGGTTCGATTGGTGAAAGCACGCTGGACGTAATCGCCCGCCATCCCGAGCGCCTGGCGGTTTATGCGCTGTCCGCGCACAGCCGGATGCAACGCCTGGCAGAGCAGGCGCAGGCCAGCAAAGCCGCGGTGGTCGTGGTGCCGGATGTGTCGGCGCGCCAGAAGTTCATCGAGGCCTGGGCCGGGGCGCAGCCGATGCCCGAAATCCGAGTTGGCGCGCAGGCGCTGGCTGATACGGCGGCCGATCCGCAGTGCGACTCCGTCATGGCCGCCATCGTGGGCGCGGCAGGCTTGCCCGCGGCGCTGGCCGCGGCGCGCGCCGGCAAGCGCGTCCTGCTGGCCAACAAAGAAGCCCTGGTCGCCGCCGGCACGCTGTTCATGCAGGCTATACGCGACAACGGCGCCGAACTGCTGCCTATCGACAGCGAACACAATGCCATTTTTCAATGTTTGCCCCATCAGGGGCGAGCCGTGGCGCCCGAAAGCCCGGCCCGCGGCGTGCGGCGCCTGCTGTTGACCGCATCCGGCGGTCCGTTCCGCGGGCGCGACCTCGAAGATCTGCACGAAGTCACGCCGGCCCAAGCCTGCGCGCATCCCAACTGGAGCATGGGCCGCAAAATCTCCGTCGATTCCGCCACCATGCTCAACAAGGGGCTGGAAGTCATCGAGGCGCACTGGCTGTTCGCGATGCCTGCGGATCGTATCGAAGTGGTGGTGCACCCGCAGAGCGTGGTTCACTCGATGGTTGAATATGACGACGGGTCGGTGCTTGCGCAACTGGGCCAGCCCGACATGCGCACACCCATCGCCTATGGCCTCGGTTTTCCCGAGCGCCTTGAAAGCGGCGTCGGGTCTCTCGACCTGACCCGGCTAGGCCGCCTTGATTTCGAAAAGCCCAATCTGTCCCGGTTTCCGTGCCTGGCGCACTCGTTCGCCGCGCTGCGCGCCGGTCAGGCCGCGTGTGTGACACTGAACGCCGCCAACGAGGTTGCCGTCGACGCCTTCCTGGACGGCCGGCTTGCCTATACATGGATTCCGCGTGTCATCGAGGCGGCCCTCGAGTGGCAAGGGCGGCAGGCATCTGTTACGCTCAGCAGTCTTGACGACGTACTTGCCCTTGACGCCGAGGCGCGCGCCTTCGCGGGCAACCTTGGGCTGGCCTGACCGCCTGCCGCGCCTGCCTCTGATTTTCTAGATTCCTATCCCATGCTTTTCACCCTGCTGGCCTTTGCCGTAGCGCTTGGCTCACTGATCATTTTTCATGAGCTCGGGCACTATTGGGTTGCCCGCCTGTGTGGAGTCAAGGTGCTGCGCTTTTCGGTGGGGTTCGGCAAGGTCATCCTGCGCCGCACCGACCGCCATGGCACCGAATGGGCCGTCTCGGCGCTGCCGCTGGGCGGCTACGTCAAGATGCTGGACGACGCGCCCGCCGGAGCCAGCCCCAAGGTGGCGGCCAGCGCCTTCAACACCAAGCCTGTCGGGCAGCGCATCGCCATCGTTGCGGCCGGCCCCATATTCAACCTGATTCTCGCGGTGCTCCTGTATGCCGGCCTGAACATGGCCGGCACCGAAGAGCCCGTTGCCATCATCGCGCCGCCCGCAGCCGAAACCCCCGCCGCCCGCGCGGGCTTGATCGCTGGCGATCGCATCCTCTCCATCGATGGCCAGGAAGTCGCTTCGTGGTCCGACGCCCGCTGGCGCCTGATGGACGTCATGTCGACCGGCGGCCGGGCGCGCATCGAAGTCAGCACTCCCTCGGGCGCGGTCCAGCAACGCGAACTCGATCTCCCCCCCAACACGATGGATCCTGCCGAGGGCGACCCCCTCGCCGCGGCTGGCATCCGGTTGGCCCAGCCCAAGCCGGCCGTGCGCGGCGTCATCGACGGTGGGGAAGGGCAGTCCGCCGGCCTGCGCGATGGCGACCTGATCGTGGCCGTCGATGGCCAGCCGGCGCCGGACACCGGTGCGCTGGTCAAGCTCATCCAGGAAAGCGCCGGCAAGACGCTGGCCCTGACGGTGGTTCGTGCCGGCGCCAGTGTCACGCTGAACGTCACGCCTCGTCCGGAAACGGTCAATGGCCAGGAAATCGGCCGCCTGGGCGTGCAGCTCGGCGGCAACGTGCCCATGGTGACCGTCCGCTATGGCGTTTTCGACAGCCTGTGGCGCGGCGCCGTGCGTACCTGGGATACCGCCTGGTTTTCCCTCAGGATGATGGGCCGCATGGTGACGGGCGACGTCTCCTGGCGCAACGTCAGCGGGCCGGTCACCATTGCCGACTACGCCGGCCAGACCGCAAGGATCGGTATTGTTGCGTATATCGCCTATATCGCCTTGATCAGCATCAGCCTGGGCGTTTTAAATTTGCTTCCCATTCCTATGCTGGATGGCGGCCATCTGCTGTACTATCTCGTCGAAATTGTGCGGGGCAGCCCGCCGCCAGCAAAGTGGATCGACATCGGACAGCGCGCCGGCATTGGTTTATTGGCAGGTCTCATGGGGCTTGCGCTGTTTAACGATTTCACGCGTTTGTTCACTTGAACGCGATTTAGCATAAAATCCCCCGCCATTTGCACGACCGAGGATACTCAAGGATGTCTTTTCGCCGGATGTTTCATCACAAAAAGGGTGTATTGCCGGGTCTCGTTGCCGCATTGCTGTTGCCGGCCTTGGCCCATGCCTTCGAACCCTTTGTCGTACGGGATATCCGCGTAGAGGGTATTCAACGAACCGACGCCGGCACCGTATTTGGTTATCTCCCCGTCAAGGTCGGTGAAAAGTTCACCGAAGAAGAAGCCACCGAAGCCATTCGCCGCCTCTACGGAACGGGCTTTTTCACCGACGTTCAAATCCAGACGGACAATAATGTCGTCGTCGTGGTCGTGCAGGAACGCCCCACCATCGCAGCCGTCAATTTCAACGGCATGCGTGAATTCGATTCCAAGGCCATCACCACCTCGCTCGCCCAGGTGGGATTCGCCGAAGGCCGCATTTTCGACCGCTCCATGCTCGAGCGGGCGGAATACGAACTGAAGCAGCAGTATCTGTCCAAGGGCAAGTACGGCGTCGAAGTGACCTCCACCGTGACCCCGCTGCCGCGCAATCGCGTGGGCGTCAGCTTCGACGTGTTCGAAGGTTCGGTCGCCCGCATCCAGGAAATCCGTTTCGTCGGCAACAAGGCCTTTTCCGAAAGCGACCTCCTGGACGAGTTCAAGCTCACCACGCCGGGTTGGCTGACCTGGTATACGGATACCGACAAGTATTCGCGCGAAAAGCTCGAAGGCGACCTGGAACGTCTGCGCTCCTTCTACCTTGACCAGGGTTACCTGGAATTCTCGGTCGAGCCCCCGCAAGTCACGATTTCGCCTGATCGCCAGGACATCCGCATCACGATTACCGTGCACGAAGGCGAACCCTACAAGGTCCGCAGCGTGAAGCTGGCAGGCAACCTGCTTGGCCTCGACAAGGAAATCGAGAACCTGGTGCAGGTCAAGGGGGGCGAGACCTTCTCCGCCGCCAAGACCAACGATTCGGCCAAGGCCATTACCGACTACCTGGGCGACCTGGGTTACGCGTTCGCCAACGTCAACCCCAACCCGCAGCTCGACCGCGCCAAGCACGAAGCCGACCTGACGTTCTACGTCGATCCCAGCCGCCGCGTTTACGTGCGCCGCATCCAGATTGGCGGCAACACGCGCACCCGCGACGAGGTCGTGCGCCGCGAAATGCGCCAGCAGGAAGCCGCCTGGTACGACGCCGCCGACATCAAGACTTCCCGCGATCGCGTTGACCGCCTGGGTTACTTCAGCGACGTGAACGTCAAGACCGATCCGGTGCCGGGTTCGCCCGACCAGGTCGATGTCAACGTCGACGTGAAGGAAAAGCCCACCGGCATGATCAACCTGGGTGTGGGTTACGGCTCCTCCGAAAAGGCCATTCTGTCGGCGGGCATCAGCGAAGACAACGTCTTCGGCAGCGGCACCAACCTGACCCTGCAGCTGAACACCAGCAAGACGAACCGCGCCGTGGTGCTGTCGCACACGGACCCGTACTGGACCAAGGACGGCATCAGCCGCACGACGTCCGCGTACTACCGCGTGACCGAGCCCTGGAACAACAACGACGGCGATTACCGCGTCAAGGCCATGGGCCTGGGCATGAACTTCGGTATCCCGATCTCGGAGTACGACCGCATCTTCCTGGGCGGCAACTACGAACGCAACCAGATCGACCTGTACAACAACTCGCCGCTGGCCTACGAGGACTTCGTCGATCAGTACGGCGACTCGACCAATGCGGTGATCTTCAGCGCCGGTTGGTCCAAGGACACGCGCGACAGCGCGCTGGCGCCGACCAAGGGTTCGTACACCCGCCTGAAGGCCGATCTCTCGACCATCGATCTGCAATACACCATGCTGACGGCGCAGCAGCAGTACTACGTGCCGCTGGGCGGCTCGTATACGCTGGCCCTGAACGGCATGGTTGATTGGGGCCAGAGCTACGGCAGCAAGGATTACCCGGTCATCAAGAACGTGTATGCCGGCGGCATCGGCACCGTTCGCGGCTACGAGGGCTCCTCTCTGGGCCCGCGCGACGTCAAGACTGGCGATTACCTGGGCGGCACGCGCCGGATCGTGGCGAACGCCCAGTTGTACCTGCCGTTCCCGGGCGCCTCGAAGGACCGCACGCTGCGTTGGTTCCTCTTCAGCGACGCCGGCCAGGTTTCGGCGGGCAGTGGCCTGAGCTGCACCCGCGGGCGCGACAACACCGAGGTCGAGGATCCGTGCGGCTGGCGTTTCTCGGCAGGTATCGGCCTGTCGTGGCAGTCGCCGATGGGTCCGCTGCAGTTGTCTTATGCGCGGCCGCTCAATTCCAAGCAGGGCGACGACAAGCAAAGCTTCCAGTTCCAGATCGGCACGGGATTCTAAGCTAGGCGTTACTCTTGAAAACAAGGGCAGGGCCCACCGGCCCAGCGTCCTTGCTGTTTAGTGGCACAATACACACTTTGGCTTTGCCTTACTGGAAGGTGAGATTTTCATGATGTCTGATTCCGCACTTAAATCATCGAAGACGCTGGGCGCAAAGCGCCGTGGCAAGCTGGGCGGCTCCATTGCCCTGGTGGGTGCGCTCATTCTCGGTTCGGCTGCCGCGATCCCCGCGCAAGCGCAAGGTACGAAGATCGGTTTCGTAAATACCGAGCGTATCCTGCGTGAGTCGGGTCCGGCCAAGGCTGCACAAAGCAAGATCGAAGCCGAATTCAAGAAGCGCGACGACGAACTCCAGCGCCTGAACAACAGCCTGCGCTCGCAAGCCGAGAAGTTCGACAAGGACGCGCCTGTCCTGTCGGAGTCCGACCGCGTCAAGCGTCAGCGCGAACTGTCCAACCTGGACACCGACCTGCAGCGCAAGCGCCGCGAATTCCAGGAAGACTTCAATCGTCGTCGCAACGAAGAGTTCTCCGGCATCGTGTCCAAGGCCAACGACGCCATCAAGCGCATCGCCGAACAGGAAAGCTACGACCTGATCATCCAGGACGCAGTGACGGTCAACCCGCGCATCGACATCACCGACAAGGTGATTCAGAGCCTGGGCAAGTAAGCGATAGCCTCCAGTCATGCCGGTTTTACTGGATCTTGCCCGCGCGCCAACGCTTGAAGCACTGTTGAGCGCCGCCAATACCCAGGGGTTGGACTGGCGTATCAGTGCAATTCCCGGCGCAGACCCTGTCAGGGTCTGCGGCATCGGGACGCTGTCTTCGGCTGGCCCCCAGGAAATTGCCTTCCTGGCCAACCCTCGCTACCAGACGCAGCTCGGCGCAACCGGCGCAGGGGCGGTCATCGTCTCGCCCGAAGTCGCCGACGCTCTGGAAGCTCAGGATGGCGGCCGTCCTGCCTTCGCGCTGGTCGTCTGCAAGCATCCCTACCTGCTTTATGCGCGCGTCGCGCAGTGGTTCGACACTGCCCGCCGGCCTTCGCTTCCCGCTGACACGCATCCCTCCGCGGTCGTCGCGCCTGACGCGATCATCGAGGAAGACGTGCGCATCGGACCCAACTGCGTCGTGGAGTCCGGCGCGCGGATCGGCCGCGGCACCGTGATGGGTCCCGGCTGCGTCATCGGCCCGGGGTGTTCCATCGGACCAGGCGGACGCCTGCATGCCAATGTCACGCTGTACGAAGGCGTGAAGATCGGAGCCCGGGTCATCCTCCACAGCGGAGCGGTGCTGGGTGCGGACGGTTTCGGTTTCGCGCCGGATCCCGTGCTGGGCAAGGGCGCCTGGGGCAAGATTCCCCAGTTTGGCGGCGTGTCCATCGGGGATGACGTCGAAATCGGCGCCAATACCACGGTTGACCGCGGCGCGCTCGAAGACACGGTGCTGGCCGACGGCGTGAAGCTGGATAACCAGATCATGATTGGCCACAACTGCCGCATCGGCGCGCACACCGCGATGGCGGCGTGCGTGGGTGTGGCGGGTTCGACGACCATCGGCGAACGCTGCACCATCGGCGGGGCCGCCATGCTGTCCGGGCACCTGGTCCTGGGCGACGACGTGCATGTTTCGGGCGGCACGGCGGTGACGTCCAATATTTCGAAGCCTGGCCGCTATACCGGGGTCTTCCCGTACGCGGAACATGGCGAATGGCAGCACAACGCAGCCGTTATTCAACAGTTGGCGCAATTGCGCCGCCGCGTTCGGACGCTGGAAAAGGGCTGAGGCGCTTTTGCCGCCCGGGTGCGCCGCGTCCGCGCCGCCACATTATTTCATTTCGCAGGAAAGCATAGAAAAATGGAACTCGACATCAAGGGGATCATGGAGAGGCTGCCGCATCGCTACCCGATGCTGCTGATTGACCGTGTTGTTGAAATGGTGCCCGGCAAATCCATTGTCGCCATCAAGAACGTCTCGATCAACGAGCCGTTTTTCAACGGTCACTTTCCTCATCATCCGGTGATGCCGGGCGTGCTCATCGTTGAAGCCATGGCGCAGGCCTCGGCGCTCTTTTCGTTCACGGACGAAAACGGCGGGCTCAAGTGCGAAGGCGCCAAGACCGCCTATTACCTGGTTGGCATTGACGGCGCGCGTTTCCGCCGCCCCGTGGTGCCGGGTGACCAGTTGCGCATCGAGGTCGAAGCAGAGCGCCTGAGCCGCAGCATCTGTAAGTATCAAGCACGTGCAACCGTCGACGGCCAGGAAGTGGCGTCGGCCAAGCTGATGTGCGCGATCCGCAGCCTGGAAGAGTAAATGGCAGGAAATATCCATCCCACCGCTGTCGTCGATCCGGCGGCAAAAATTGACCCGACCGCGGTAATCGGCCCGTTCGCAGTGGTGGGACCCGATGTGACCGTCGGCGCGGGCACCGAGATCGGTCCGTACTGCATGATCGACGGCGTGACCACTATCGGGCGCGATAACCGTTTCTACCGCTATTGCTCCATCGGGGGCATGCCGCAGGACAAGAAGTACGCGGGCGAGGCCACGCGCCTCACCATCGGCGACCGCAACACCGTGCGCGAATTCGTGACGCTCAACACGGGCACGACGCAGGATGGCGGCGTCACTACGCTGGGCGACGACAACTGGATCATGGCTTATGTCCATGTGGCGCACGATTGCCACATCGGCAGCAATACGATCCTGGCTAATTCGGTCCAGTTGGGCGGCCACGTCCACGTGGGCGATTGGGCCATCATCGGTGGCTTGACCGGCGTTCACCAGTTTTCGCGCGTGGGCGCGCACACCATGACGGGCGGCAACAGCTCGCTGATGCAGGATGCGCCGCCGTTCGTGCTGGCCGCCGGCAATCCCTGCCGTCCGGTGGGCGTCAACGTCGAAGGCCTGAAGCGCCGCGGTTTCTCGCCGACGGCCATTTCGGCCCTGCGCGAAGCCTACAAGATCATCTACCGCCGGGGCCTGTCCCTGGATGCGGCGCGCGCCGAACTGCGCGAACGCCAGCAGTCCATTCCCGAAGCCGCCGAGCATCTGCAAACCATGCTCGACTTCCTGGACGTCGCGTCCCGCGGCATCATCCGTCCATGAACATGCGGATCGGCATGGTGGCCGGCGAGCCCTCGGGCGACTTGCTGGCCGGGCGCATCATTGCCGGTCTGCAAGCGCGCGACGGCAGCGTTCGTTGCGAGGGCATCGGCGGGCCGCAGATGCAGGCCCACGACTTCGATGCCTGGCATCCGATGCATGCGCTCACGGTGTTCGGATACGTCGACGCCCTGAAGCGCCTGCCCAGCCTGCTCGGCACGTACCGCGACGTCAAGCGCCGCTGGCTGGCGGAGCCACCTTCGGTTTTCGTGGGCATCGACGCTCCCGATTTCAACCTCCGGCTGGAACATCAGTTGCGGCAGGCCGGCACGCCGACGGTGCATTTCGTCGGTCCGTCGATCTGGGCCTGGCGCTACGAGCGCATCCACAAGATCCGTGAGTCCGTGTCGCACATGCTGGTGCTGTTTCCGTTCGAAGAAGAGATCTATCGAAAGGAAGGCATCCCGGTCACGTACGTGGGGCATCCGCTTGCGGGCGCCGTGCCGATGCAGCCGGACCGCGCAGCGGCGCGCTCGCGACTGGACATAGACCAGAACGCGCGCGTGCTGGCGATCCTGCCCGGCAGCCGGTCTTCCGAGATCCGGCTTCTCGCGCCGCGCTTTTTGCAGGCCGCGCAGATACTGCTTAAGAAAGATCCGTCCCTTCAGTGCGTCGTCCCGATGGTCAACGACCAGCGGCGGGCGGAGTTCCTGGATATCCTGACGCAACACCCCGTGCCCGGACTGCGCTGCATCACGGCGCACGACCTGCATGGCGAGGGCGGCGACCGGAAGGCGCCGGTGGCCTGGTCCGTCATGGAGGCCGCCACGGCCGTGCTGGTGGCCAGCGGAACCGCCACGCTGGAGACGGCGCTGTTCAAGCGGCCCATGGTGATTTCCTATGTGCTGTCGCCATGGATGCGTCGTATCATGTCCTGGAAATCCGGCCAGCAGCGGCCCTATCTGCCATGGGTGGGGTTGCCGAACGTGCTGCTGCGCGACTTCGCCGTGCCGGAGCTTCTGCAGGATGACGCCACGCCGGAAAAACTGGCTGACGCGACCTGGCAGGCGTTGACCGACGAGGCGCTGACGGCCCGCGTCGAGGCTCGGTTCACCGCTCTGCATCACGACCTTTTGCGCGACACGCCTGCGCTCGCGGCGCAAGCGATTCTGGAGGTGGCCGGTGGAGCAGCCTGAACTGTTCGCGGCCCCGTTGCAACCCGCTCTGGTGACCGCTGGCATTGATGAAGCCGGGCGCGGCCCCCTTGCGGGCGAGGTCTACGCGGCGGCCGTCATCCTGGACCCAGCTCGAACGATCGATGGGTTGGCGGATTCCAAGGTCCTGACGGCGGTGCGGCGTGAAGCGCTTGCGCTCGAGATCAAGGAGTACGCGCTGGCCTGGTGCATCGCCAGCGCGACGGTCGCGGAAATCGACAGCCTGAACATCCTGCGCGCCACGATGCTGGCGATGCAGCGTGCCGTCCAGGGTTTGCGCACAGCGCCCCAGCTTGCGCTGGTGGACGGCAATCAGGCGCCCAAGCTGCGCTGCACCGTGCAGACGGTGATCAAGGGCGACGCGCTGGTGCCCTCGATCTCCGCTGCGTCCATTCTTGCCAAGACCGCCCGCGACGCCGATCTGCTGCGCCTGCACGCGCTGTATCCCCAGTATGCGTTCGATCAGCACAAAGGCTACGGGACGGCGCTGCACCTGCAACGCCTTCGCGAACATGGCCCCTGCGCCGAACATCGGCGCAGCTTCGCACCCATCAAGGCCTTCGGCCTGGTCTCATGAAGCACATCAGTTCCCGCGACAATCCCGCGGTGAAGGCGTTGGCCAAGCTGGCAGGCACGGCCGGCAAGCGCGGCGCGCCGGTGCTGCTTGACGGCGTTCACCTGTGCCAGGCATGGCTGCAGCAGCATGGCGCGCCAGACCAGGCGATCTTCGACGTGGAACGCCTGTCCCAGCCGGACATCGCGGCCCTGGCCGCAGCGGTGCCCGAACGGATCAGCCTGGCGCTGGACGCCAGGCTCATGCAGTCCCTGGCTGCAGTGGAAAGCGGGCAGGGCGTCGCGTTTCTGGTGACGCCGCCCACGCTCGAACTGCCGGTCCAGGTGGAAGAAACCTGTGTCCTGTTCGATCGCATCCAGGATCCTGGCAATGTGGGCACGCTGTTGCGCACCTGCGCCGCGGCGGGTGTGAAGCGCGTGTTCCTGGCGACGGGGACGGCGGCAGCCTGGTCTCCCAAAGTGCTGCGCAGTGGCCAGGGCGCCCATTTTGCGCTGGACATCCACGAACATGTCGACCTTGCGGCGTTGCTGCCGCGCCTGCGGGTTCCGCTGGTGGCCACGGCCCTGGATGGCGCCCGGGACTTGTACGCCGATCGCCTGCCGGAACGATGCGCCTGGATCTTTGGCCACGAAGGCCAGGGCGTGGCGCCGGCGCTGCTTGCCGCCGCCAGCCTCAAGGTGCGGATTCCGCACGACGCCGCCGCGGTGGAATCCCTGAACGTCGGCGCTGCAGCGGCCATTTGCCTCTTCGAGCAGCGGCGCCAGGCGATTGCGGGGTCATGAAACGCGGGCTGACGCTTGCGGCATAGGCGTCCCTGGTCTGGGTGCTGGCGGCGTTGCGTCTTACCCCCGGTCCAAGCCCACCTCCTGCAGCACCGTCGTCGCGATTTCCTCAATGGATTTCGTGGTGCTGGACAGCCAGGAGATGCCCTCGCGGCGCATCATGCGCTCGGCTTCGGCCACCTCATAGCGGCATTGCTCGAGCTGGGCGTAGCGGCTGTTGGGCCGGCGCTCGTTGCGGACTTCGGCCAGGCGTTCGGGCTGGATGGACAGGCCGAACAGCTTGGCGCGGTGCGGGGCGATGGTGGAGGGCAGCGCGCCGCGCTCGAAGTCGTCGGGCGTGAGGGGGAAATTGGCCGCCTTGATGGCGTATTGCATCGCCAGGTACAGGCTGGTGGGCGTCTTGCCACAGCGGGACACGCCCACGAGGATCACGTCGGCCTGGTCCAGCTGGTTCACGAATTGGCCGTCGTCATGCGCCAGGCTGAAGTTGATGGCGTCGATGCGGTTCCGATATTTTTCGGAGTTGGCCTGCATGTGCGACCGGCCGATGGAATGGCTGGATTTCAGGCCCAGCGCTTGCTCGATGTGGCTGACAAAGGTGCCGAACAGATCCAGGAACACGCCGTTCGCCTGGCGAACACGAGCCAGGATTTCGGGATTGACCAACGTGCTGAACACGATGGGAGGAACGCCCGCATCCTGGGCGCTGCGATCGATCCGCATGGCGACTTCCGCGGCTTTTTCCAGGGTGTCCACGAAGGGCAGCCGGACGGGCTTGAAATTGACCTCTTCAAACTGCGAAAGTACTGACTGGCTGAAGGTTTCCGCGGTGATGCCGGTACTGTCGGAAACGATGTATACCGTGCGTACGATAGGGGTAGATGTCATGTGTAAAAAATTCCAACCAGGCAGATGGCCGGACGTACTCCACCGAGTACAATCAGGCCCCTATAAGTCACCCCAAGGGCGGTCCAAGGCCAGTTTGGTCAGCGTCTGAAAACGTGCTCGCGCAGGTCGGAAAAGTTGTCCGCCGGCCGCCGAAAACAGCGCGTTTCATGCATTGACCAAACTCGCTTTCATTCCATTGTAAAAGGTGACTTCAATGTCGTATGTTGTTTTGTTCGAGCAGCTCCGCATGACGGACGTGGACTCGGTAGGAGGCAAGAACGCATCACTAGGCGAAATGATCAGCCAGCTGTCTGGCGCGGGTGTCCGCGTGCCGGGCGGCTTTGCCACGACCGCCGACGCCTTCCGCGACTTCCTCAAGGCCTCCGGCCTGGACAAGCGGATCGCTGAACGCCTGACCACGCTGAACCCCGAAGATGTGCGCGAACTGGCTACCGCCGGTGCGCAGATCCGCCAATGGATCGTCGATGCGCCGTTCTCGCCGGAATTCGAAACGCAGATCCGCGACGCCTTCGCCAAGCTCGACGCCGACGGCAAGGGTTCGTTCGCCGTGCGTTCGTCCGCCACCGCCGAAGACTTGCCCGACGCCTCGTTCGCCGGTCAGCAGGAAACCTTCCTGAACGTCGTGGGCATCGACGACGTGCTGGACAAGATCCGCCACGTCTTCGCGTCGCTGTACAACGACCGCGCCATTTCCTACCGCGTGCACAAGGGCTACGCCCACGCCGACGTCGCCTTGTCGGCCGGCATCCAGCGCATGGTGCGTTCCGACAAGGGCAGCGCCGGCGTCATGTTCACCATCGACACCGAATCCGGCTTCCAGGACGTCGTCTTCATCACGTCGTCCTATGGCCTGGGCGAAACCGTCGTGCAGGGCGCCGTCAACCCTGACGAGTTCTACGTCTTCAAGCCCACGCTGGAACAGGGCCACTATCCGATCGTTGGCCGTCGCATCGGCTCCAAGCTGATCAAGATGGAATTCGACCCCGAGCGTCCCGAGGGCCGCGCCGTGCGCACGGTCGACGTGCCGGTGTCCGAACGCAATCGCTACTCGCTGACCGACGACGAAGTCAACGAACTGGCCCGCTACGCCGTCATCATCGAAAAGCACTACCAGCGCCCGATGGACATCGAATGGGGCCGTGACGGCATCGACGGCAAGATCTACATCCTGCAAGCGCGCCCTGAAACGGTGAAGTCGCAGCAGGGCGTCAACGACGTGCAGCAGCGCTATCGCCTGAAGGCCACGGGCCAGGTTCTGATCACCGGCCGCGCGATCGGTCAGAAGATCGGCTCGGGTCCCGTGCGCGTGGTGGGCGACATCTCCGACATGGACAAGGTCCAGCCGGGCGACGTGCTGGTCACGGACATGACGGACCCCAACTGGGAGCCCGTGATGAAGCGTGCTTCGGCCATCGTGACGAACCGCGGCGGCCGTACCTGCCACGCGGCGATCATCGCGCGTGAACTGGGCATTCCGGCCGTGGTGGGTTGCGGCAACGCCACCGACCTGCTGAAGGAAGGCCAGGCCGTCACCGTGTCGTGCGCCGAAGGCGACGAAGGCCGCATCTATGACGGCCTTATCGAGACCGAAGTGGAAGAAGTCCGCCGCGGCGAGATGCCCGCCATCGATCTGAAGATCATGATGAACGTGGGCAACCCGCAGCTCGCGTTCGACTTCGCCCAGATTCCCAATGGCGGCGTCGGTCTGGCCCGCCTGGAATTCATCATCAACAACAACATCGGCATCCACCCCAAGGCGGTCCTGGACTACCCGAACGTGGACGGCGAACTGAAGAAGGCCGTGGAATCGGCGGCTCGCGGCCACGCCAGCCCACGCGCGTTCTTCGTCGAGAAAATGGCCGAAGGCGTGGCGACGATCGCTGCTGCTTTCTACCCGAAGCCCGTCATCGTGCGCATGTCGGACTTCAAGTCCAACGAATACCGCAAGCTGGTGGGCGGTTCGCGCTACGAGCCCGAGGAAGAAAACCCCATGCTGGGCTTCCGCGGCGCGTCGCGCTACATCGCCGAGGACTTCGCCGAGTGCTTCCGCATGGAATGCGAAGCCCTCAAGAAGGTGCGCGATGAAATGGGCCTGACCAACGTCGAGATCATGGTGCCGTTCGTGCGCACCCTGGGCCAGGCGGAACGTGTTGTGGACCTGCTTGCCAAGCACGGCCTGGCGCGCGGCGAAAACGGCCTGAAGCTGATCATGATGTGCGAGGTTCCGTCCAACGCCATCCTGGCCGACGAGTTCCTGCAGTACTTCGACGGCTTCTCGATCGGTTCCAACGACATGACCCAGCTCACTCTGGGCCTGGATCGCGATTCGGGCATGGAGCTCCTGGCCGCCGACTTCGATGAACGCGACGAAGCCGTCAAGTTCATGCTGCGTCGCGCGATCAAGGCTTGCCTGGCCGCCAACAAGTACGTGGGTATCTGCGGCCAGGGCCCCAGCGACCATCCGGACTTCGCGCAATGGTTGAAGGACGAGGGCATCCTGTCGATGTCGCTCAACCCGGACACCGTTGTCGACACCTGGCAGCGCCTGGCCAAGAACTGATTGGCCGGCTGAAATAAAAAACCCCGCGTCTGAAAAGGACGCGGGGTTTTTTTTGCATCGGCGGGCGCGGCCCGCGGATGCCGGACTGGATCAGGCGGCCTTTGCCTCGCGGGAAATCAGTTCGCGCTTGCGGTCGATGCCCCAGCGATATCCCGCCAGCGAACCGTCGGTGCGCACCACGCGGTGGCAGGGGATGGCCAGCGCAATGTTGTTGGTGGCGCAGGCGCGCGCCACGGCGCGCACGGCAGCGGGCGACCCGATGCGTTCGGCCACCTGGGCATAGGTCTGGGTCGCACCCAGCGGGATCTCGCACAGCGCCTCCCAGACCTTGCGCTGGAACGCCGTCCCGCGCACGTCCAGCGGCAGGTCCAGGCCGCGCGAGGGATCTTCGACGAAGCCCACCACGTCGGCCACCCAGCTTTCGAAGCGGGGGTCCGCGCCGATCAGCTTGGCAGCCTTGAAACGGTCCTGCAGGTTCTTGACGAGCCGGTCCGGATCCTCGTCCAGGGCGATTTCGCAGATGCCGGTGCCGCTTGCGGCCACCAGCAGCGCGCCGAGCGAGCACTGGGCCACCGCGAACCGGATGTCCACGCCTTCGCCGTTCTTGCGGAAGGCCGTGGGCGTCATGCCCAGGATGGCCGGCGCGGTCTCGTAGAAGCGTCCGCTTGAATTGAATCCGGCGTCGTACATGGCGTCGGTGACGCTGGCGCTCTGTTCAAGGTGCTGGCGGGCGCGATTGGCGCGCAGCGCATTGGCGTAGGCCTTCGGGGTAATGCCGGTGGCAGCCTTGAAGACGCGATGGAAATGGAAGCGGCTCATGCCCGCCTGTTCGGCAAGCGTCGACAGGTCGGGCGGCTGTTCGGCCTCGAGGGCGCGGCAGGCGCGTTCGACGGCTGCGGCGTGCTGTTTGCTCAAGGGGGCGGCGGCGGGGCTCATAGGGGACTCCTGACTTGCGCGTGATTGCGTACGCTTGGCGCTATCGTCTCAAGCCCGGCTGGGCGCCGCACTCCGCTTGTTGCCACGGTCCCCCGTGGACGTTAACCCCGGGAGGTCGCGGCGGATGCGTCGTCGCGGTCAGGCGCCAGGCGCATAGGTCTCCAGGAAGCGGCGCAGCAGTCCTCCCGCGACGGGCGTGGCCCGGACGTTCGCGGTGAGGCCCGGCACGTCGAGGTTTTCGGCGGCATAGCGGCGGCCGTAGCGTTCCAGGTGGGCGATGATGAAATCCGGCCCGAATTCCGGGTGAAACTGGGTCGAAAAGACGTTGCGCCCGATGCGGATCATCTGGTGCTCGTCCAGGTCCGACCGCGCCAGCACCGCCGCCCCGGGGGGGAGTTCCAGCACGGTCTGCGCGTGCAACATCTGGGCGGGGAAGGTGGACGGCACACCGGCCATCAGCGTGTCGCCGGTGGCGGTGGGCAGCAGTTCGACGGTCTGAGTGCCGACTTCACGCCCGGCGGGGTTGTAGCCGACCTTGCCGCCCAGGGCATGCGCCAGCAACTGGTGGCCGTAGCAGACGCCGAACATGGGAAGGCCGGCAGCCATGGCGTCGCGCAGCCATGCGGCGGCTTCTTCGCTCCAGGGTTCCTTGTCCGACACCATGGCCGGCGAGCCGGTGATCAGCGCGGCGCGGTAGCAGGACGGAGCCTGCGGGCGCTGGCCTTCGTACACGGCGACGATCTCGGCGCCGCCAGGGGGCAGGCCGGCGGCCCGCAGGAGTTGTTCGGCATAGCCGCCGAACTGGCTTTTGAGCGTTTCGTCCGGATCGCCAGTGTGCAGGATCAGGACGGGGAGAGCAGAAGGAGTTGCAGCGGTCATAAAGGCTTGTGCGTGGATAAAAACGGCGCGGTGGTCTGGCGACGGGTCGCGCCAGTGCACATCATAATCCAGCCCTATTGTTCCCGAGGGGGCGTGGCGTCTCCCGCTCCGTCCTGGAAATACGTACAATCCGCTCAGAGAAATATTCTTACAGGCGATCTGAAGACTATGTGGATCTGGCTTGGCTTGTCTGCGCTGGCCCTCATTGGGGAACTGGCGTCGGGAACCTTCTATTTGCTGCTGGTCGCGCTGGGGTTGGCGGCCGGAGGCATCGCCGCCTGGCTGAACGCCGGCCTGGAATGGCAGTTGGTGGCGTGCGGCGTGGTGCTGCTGCTGGGGCTTCTGGTGCTGCGCAAGACCCGGGTCCTGAAAAAGCGCGAGGTCAATTCATCGCGCAATGCCGACGTCAACCTGGACATCGGCCAGACCGTCATGGTCGAGGCCTGGTCCGACAGCGGCACCGCCCGCGTGTGGTATCGCGGCGCGCATTGGCAAGCTCAACTGGCGAAGGGATGCGCCCCGCAGGCTGGCGAACACATCATTACCGAACTGCGCGGTTCGATCCTGGTGCTCACTCCCAATAGCGTCGGCTCGACATAGCAGAACCCGCCCGCGCCACGGCGCGGACAGCCGTTGGAAACCTGGCCGGCATGGCAGGCAAGCCCGGCGCGTTTACCCGAAAAGAGGCTTCAAATCATGATCGATACTTCCACTATCGTGCTGCTCGTCATCGTTGCGCTGGCGATCCTGATCGTCGTCAAGGCGATCGCCATCGTGCCCCAGCAGCATGCCTGGGTGGTCGAGCGCCTGGGCAAGTTCGACCGGGTTCTGTCGCCGGGCGCGGGCTTCGTCATTCCGTTCATCGAGCGCGTCGCCTACAAGCACTCGCTCAAGGAAATCCCCCTGGACGTGCCCAGCCAGGTCTGCATCACGCGCGACAACACCCAATTGCAGGTCGATGGCGTGCTGTATTTCCAGGTCACGGATCCGATGCGCGCTTCCTACGGTTCGTCCAACTACATCTCGGCGATCACACAGTTGGCCCAGACCACGCTGCGTTCGGTCATCGGCAAGATGGAACTGGACCGCACCTTTGAAGAACGCGACTCCATCAACAGCAACATCGTCGCGTCGCTGGACGAGGCGGCGCTGAACTGGGGCGTGAAGGTGCTGCGCTACGAAATCAAGGATCTGACGCCGCCGAACGAGATCCTGCGTTCGATGCAGGCGCAGATCACGGCCGAACGCGAAAAGCGCGCCCTGATCGCCGCGTCCGAAGGCCGTCGCCAGGAACAGATCAACATTGCCACCGGCGAACGCGAAGCCGCCATCGCCCGCTCCGAAGGCGAGAAGCAGGCGCAGATCAACCAGGCCCAGGGCGAGGCCGCCGCAGTCCTGGCGATCGCGGAAGCCACCGCCAAGGCCATTACGCAGGTGGCCGACGCCGTGCGCCAGCCCGGCGGCATGGAAGCGGTGAACCTCAAGGTGGCCGAGCGCTACGTCGAGGCGTTCGGCAACGTGGCCAAGGAAGGCAACACGCTCATCCTGCCGGCCAATATGTCTGACGTGGGCGGCATGATCGCCTCCGCCATGACCATCGTGAAGTCCACGCGCAACACCTGATACCGCGCCCCGCGGCGCCCGACCCATGATCGCTCCCGTTAATTTGCTTCTGATAGCAGCGCTGGCGGGGTTGCTTTCCCTTTGTGTTCTGGGGTCGCTGGCGCGCAGCGGCATGGCCGGCATCCGCGAGACCATACGCGCCAACTTGCTTACGCTATTGGCGTTTTCCACTTTTGCGCTGCAGAACACCAAGGCGCCCTTGTGGGCGTCCATCCTCGTGCCGAACACGGCCATTGCGCTGGCCCTGTGCGCCTACTATGCGGGCGTGCGCCGGCTGCTCGGGCTGGCGGTGCCCCGCCATCTCATGACGCTGGGATGCCTGTCGGCGCTGTCGGCGGTGGCGGTCTACACCTATGTCGACTGGCAGGTTGGCCCGCGCATCGTGGCGATGTCGCTGTTGCAGATGGGCTTCATGCTGGCCGTGGCCGTCGTGGTCCAACGCAACATGCCCGCGCACCGGTCGCGTTACAGCTACCGATTCGTCTGGGTGGTGACGCTGATTTCGGCGGTGGTATGCGCGCTGCGGGCGGCGGTCTACCTGATCGGACTGGATGCGGTGTCGGCGTTCCTGGAGCCCACCATCTGGAGCGTGGCCTTCCTGACGCTGGGCGTGCTGGTCATGCCCTGTCTGACCCTCGGCACGATCATGATCATCCACGACCGCATGCTGGCCGATCGCGAACAAGAAGCCAACACGGACTTCCTGACCGGCCTCATGTCGCGCAAGGCCTGGTGGATGCAGGCCGAGCGTTATTGCGCCCAGGCCCTGCGCATGCGCCGTCCCTTGACGCTGCTGCTGCTGGACATCGATCACTTCAAGCGCATCAACGACACGCACGGCCATGCGGCCGGCGATGCGGTGCTGCGTCATTTCGGCCTGCTGGCCACGGCGACGCTGCGCACGGGAGACCACGTGGGCCGGGTGGGCGGGGAGGAATTCGGGGTGCTGTTCGCCGACATGCGCAGCGACGCAGTGCTGGAAGTGGCGGAGCGGCTGCTTGACTCCGTGCGGCGCACGCCTTGCGCGCACGGCGGCAGCACGATTTCGTATACGTTCAGCGCGGGGGTAGAGGACTGGATACCCGGTGAAAACCTGCAGGTGTTCTTTGAGCGGGCCGATCGCAGGCTTTACGCGGCGAAGTCGGCGGGGCGCAACCGGGTCCTGGGGCCGGGGCAGGAGGCGGAACGCCCCTTGCTGCCCGTGGCCGCGTGAGCCGGCTGCCGTTGCGTTATCAGTCGTCCTTGCTCTTGCGCGGGGCGCGCGTGTCGTGCTTCATCATGCGTTCCTTTTCGCGCGCCCAGTCTTTTTCGCGCGCGGTGTCGCGCTTGTCGAAAAGCTTCTTGCCCCGACCCAGCGCGAAGTCCAGCTTGATGCGCCCGTTCTTGTAGTGCAGGTTCAGCGGCACCAGCGTATAGCCGCGCTGCTCGACCTTGCCGATGAGCTTGCTGATTTCCTCGGCCTTCAGCAACAGCTTGCGCGTGCGCATGGCGTCGGGATGGATGTGGGTGGAGGCCGTGGGCAGCGGGCTCACGTGCATGCCAAGCAGGTACAGTTCGCCATCGCGCACGATGACGTAGCTTTCCTTGAGTTGCACACGGCCATCGCGGATCGCTTTGACTTCCCAGCCTTGCAGAACCAGGCCGGCCTCGTAGCGGTCTTCGATGAAATAGTCGTGCGTGGCCTTGCGATTGTCGATAATGCTCATAAAGCCTTCTTGCTGGGGGTCCTGCGGATCCGGTGCGGGGCCAATCAAGCCCAATATGCGCTGTGCCGGTAAAATCTTGCCATTCTAGCCATTTGCGATAGTCGATGCACAAAGTACAACGATCCGTCCTGGTGCCTTACAGCGCCGCCCAGATGTTCGACCTGGTCGCCGACGTGGAGAAGTACCCCGAGTTCATGCCATGGTGTGGCGGAGCCGAGGTGCAGACACGTGACGAACACGGCATGCAGGCCTCCATCCTGATTTCGTTTGCGGGCATGAAGCAGCGCTTCACCACACGCAACACCCACGTCTATCCCGACCGGATCGACCTGGAACTGGTGGATGGGCCGTTCTCCAGCCTGGTGGGGCATTGGGTGTTCCAACCCCTGGCCGAAGACGCGTGCAAGGTGCTTTTCACCCTTGAGTACGCGTTCTCCAACCGGGCTCTCGAGATGGTGGTGGGGCCCGTGTTCAACCGTATCGCGACCAGCTTCATCGATTCCTTCACCAAGCGCGCACAGGCCAAGTATGGCGAATGACGTGTCCGAGGCGGGGCAGATCGGCGTCGTTGTCTGCTACGCCTTGCCTGGCCATGTGTGGCAGCGCGAGCTGCGCCTGCCTGAAGGCGCCACGGTCGAAAACGCGTTGGCGGCCAGTGGCTTCTCGCAGGCCTTCCCGGTCGTGAAGCCGTGGGAAAGCGGCGTGGGCGTCTTTGGCCGAGCAGCGGAGCCGCAGGCGAAGCTGGCCGACGGCGACCGGGTGGAAATCTATCGTGGCCTGACCTTCGACCCCAAGGAGTCGCGCCGCCGCCGTGCGGAACACCGGCGAGCCAAGACTGCCCGCAACGGGCGCATCAGGCCGGCGGGGCTGCTGTAGCCAAGACTGCCCGCAATGGGCGTATCCGGCCAGCAGGGCCGCTGTAGCGGGCCTGCGGGGCTTCTACAGGCCTTGGCGGCCTGCCAGGCAGGCGGCCGTCCGCCGCGCCTCCGTTCCAGTCGACGGCCCCCAAATTGTCATCAATAAGACAAAACGCGCCTGCGCTTCCGGCGTAACATTAAGCCGGGTTCATGCTTACGTTTACGTCAACGTCATGTCAAAATCGGCATGCTGGCGTTCACGAGACGGCAGCAACGCCAACAGACAATACTCACTACAACAGGAGACAGGCTGTGGACTTGGAACTGACCGACGAACAGCGCGCGTTCGCGCAGGCCGCGCGCGACTACGCAGAGGGCGAACTGGCTCCTCACGCCGCGCACTGGGACGCCGAAGGCGTTTTTCCCCGCGAGGCGTTCGCCCGGGCCGGCGAAATGGGCTTTTGCGCCATCTACGCCAGCGAGGATATCGGCGGCCTGGGCCTGCCGCGCCTGGATGCCACCCTGGTGTTCGAGGAAATGGCGGCGGTGGACCCGTCCACCACGGCATTCCTGACGATCCACAACATGGCCACCTGGATGGTAGGTAAATGGGGGCAGCCGGCGCTGCGCGAGGCCTGGGGCCCGCTGCTGGCCAGCGGTCAAAAGCTCGCCTCCTACTGCCTGACCGAGCCCGGCGCGGGTTCCGATGCGGCGTCGCTGTCCACGCGCGCGCAGCGACAGGGCGACGACTACATCGTCAACGGGGCCAAGGCCTTCATTTCGGGCGGCGGTGACACCGACCTGCTGGTGGTCATGGCGCGCACCGGCGGCGACGGGGCGGGCGGCATCAGCGCATTCGCCATTCCCGCCGACAGCGAGGGCATCGGCTACGGCCGCAAGGAAGAAAAGATGGGCTGGAACAGCCAGTCCACGCGTCCCATCACGTTCGAGAACGTCCGCGTGCCGGCCGCCAACATGCTCGGCCAGGAAGGAGAGGGCTTCAAGATCGCGATGAAGGGGCTGGACGGCGGCCGCATCAACATCGGCACCTGCTCGGTCGGCGCGGCGCAGGGCGCGCTGGACGCCGCCCGGCGCTACATGGACGAGCGTCGCCAGTTCAATCGCCGGCTGGCGGAGTTCCAGGCCCTGCAGTTCAAGCTGGCGGACATGGCCACGCATCTGGTGGCGGCGCGCCAGATGGTGCGCCTGGCGGCCTGCAAGCTGGATGCCGGCGCCCCTGACGCGGCGACCTACTGCGCGATGGCCAAGCGCTTCGCGACCGACATGGGCTTCCAGATATGCCTGGACGCGCAACAGATTCATGGCGGCTATGGATACTTGAAGGACTATCCCTTGGAGCGTCTGGTGCGCGATACTCGCGTTCATCAGATTCTGGAGGGCACCAACGAGATCATGCGCGTGATCATTGCCCGCCAATTGTTGGAAAAAGGAGCCGACATAAGATGAATGCACCGGTGTTGTTCGAAGAAAGAACCGCTGCCAATGGCATGCGCTTCGGGATCGCGACCCTGAATGCGCCCCAAACGCTGAATAGCCTGTCGCTGGAAATGGTGGACCTGCTGGCGGAACGGCTCGACACCTGGGCGCGCGATCCGGGCGTCGCGCTCGTCGTGATGCAGGGCGCCGGAGAAAAGGCCTTCTGCGCCGGCGGCGACCTGCACGGACTGTACGGCAGCATGACCGAGAACGCCGGCAAGCCCGGCTGGCGCAACGCCTATGCGCGTCGCTTCTTCGAGCACGAGTACCGGCTGGACTATCGGATCCACACCTATCCCAAACCCGTGCTGTGCTGGGGCCATGGCATCGTCATGGGCGGCGGCATCGGCTTGATGATGGGCGCGAGCCATCGGGTCGTGAGCGAGACCTCGCGCCTGGCGATGCCGGAGGTGTCGATCGGCCTGTTCCCTGATGTGGGCGGCAGCTGGCTGCTCAACCGCATGCCGGGCCGCAGTGGCCTTTTCCTGGCGCTGACGGGGGCGCAACTGAACACCTCCGACGCGTTTTACGCGGGGCTGGCGGACTTCCGCCTGAACCATGCGGACTGGCCGGCGCTGCTGGCTTCCCTGCAAGAACAGCCGTGGGCCGGTCAGGCCGCGGGCGCCTCCGAAGATGCGATTCCGCCGCGCTCCATCAACGATGGCCTTCTGCGCCGCGCGCTGGCCGCGCTGGAACCGCCCACCCCGTTGGAACCCGGTCCGCTGCGCCAGCATTCGTTCCAGATCAACAACCTGTGCAACGGCAACCGCCTGGACGAAATTTACGAAGACCTGGCGCTGTTGAAAGACCACGAAGATCCGTGGCTGTCGCGTGCGGCCAAGACGATGCTGGCGGGATCGCCCGGATCGGTGCGGCTGGTCTTCGCGCTGCAACAACGCACGCGCCTGCGCTCGCTGGACGACGTGTTCCGGGTCGAGTACATCGCCGCGCTGGCGTGCACGTCGCATGGCGACTTTGCCGAGGGCATCCGCGCGCTGCTGGTCGACAAGGACAAGAACCCGCGCTGGAACCCGGCCGTGATCGACATGGCCACCGATGCGTGGGTGCAGAAATTCTTTGAAGAGCCCTGGCCGGAAGGCGAGCCGCATCCGCTGGCCGATCTGGGCCAGGAAGGGCGCTGAGACGCAAGGCCGGCCGGGAGGGCCGGCCAGCCCGACACGCAGGTCACGATGAATCCATACCTACAGCAATAGCAACAGGAGACAAGACATCATGAGCAGCATCGCGTTTATCGGTTTGGGCAACATGGGCGCGCCCATGGCATTGAACCTGGTCAAGGCCGGCAACAGCCTCAAGGTTTTCGATCTGGTCCCGGCGGCCGTCAAGCTGCTGACCGACGCCGGCGCGTCGGCGGCCGCATCCGCCGCCGACGCGGTCCAGGGGGCTGAGGTCGTGATCTCGATGCTGCCTGCCAGCAAGCACGTCGAAGGCTTGTATCTTGGCGAAGACCTGCTTGGCAAGATCCCGTCCAGCGCGGTGGTGATCGAATGCAGCACAATCGCGCCGGATTCGGCGCGCAAGGTGGCGCAGGCGGCCCAGGTGCGCGGCATCGCCATGATCGATGCGCCCGTTTCGGGCGGCACCGGCGGTGCGGCCGCGGGCACGTTGACGTTCATCGTGGGCGGTGCGGCCGCAACGCTGGAACGCGCCCGCCCCGTGCTGGAAAAGATGGGCAAGAACATCTTCCATGCGGGGGACGCGGGCGCTGGCCAGGTCGCCAAGATCTGCAACAACATGCTGCTTGGCATCCTGATGGCCGGCACGTCCGAAGCCCTGGCGCTGGGCGTGGCCAACGGCCTGGATCCCAAGGTGCTGTCCGACATCATCGCCAAGAGCTCCGGCCGTAACTGGGCCACCGAACTCTATAACCCCTGGCCTGGCGTGATGGACCATGCGCCGGCCTCCAAGGGCTACGCGGGCGGCTTTGGCGTGGATCTGATGCTCAAGGACCTGGGCCTCGCGGCCGAGTCCGCGCTGGCCGCGCGCGCATCCATCCCGCTGGGCGAACTGGCGCGCAACCTGTATTCGCTGCACAGCGCGGGCGGTTCCGGAAAGCTGGACTTTTCCAGCATCGTCAACCTGGTCAAGCGTGACCAGGACTGACATGGCGGCCGAACTTTCCCCGGTGGATCCCGCCGGGCGGGTCAGGGCCAGCTTTGACCAGCAGAGCATCATGGTGCTACTTGGCGCCAAGCTGGACCTGGTGGAGCCGGGCAGGGTGGACATCGTACTGCCCTACCGGGCCGACCTGTGCCAGCAGAACGGCTTCCTGCACGCGGGCATTTCCACCACCATTGCGGACAGCGCCGGCGGCTATGCGGCGTACACGCTGTTCAGTCCGGGCGAAGACGTGCTGACCTCGGAATTCAAGATGAATTTCCTGGCGCCGGCCAAGGGCGACCGCTTCATCGCAAGCGGGCGGGTGGTCAAGCCTGGCAAGCGTCTTTCGGTCTGCCAAGTAGAGATGCATGCGTACGATCATGAGCAGGCCACGCTGTGCGTGATAGGCTTGCTGACCGCGGTGCGCGTGACGCCGCGATGAATCCCGCGCGCGGCATGTCGGGGCCTCCCGGCACGCCGCGCGCCTGTCGCGCGTCGCATGGATTTTCCGGCAATGCCAGCAAAAGAACATCATCGGATTTTTCGCAGCAACTGGCTGCGCGCCGCAGTGCTGGGCGCAAATGACGGCATCGTGTCCACGGCCAGTCTCATTACCGGCGTCGCGGCGGCCCAGGCCTCGCATGGCGCTGTCCTGACCTCCGGATTGGCCGGCCTTGTAGCCGGCGCGCTGTCGATGGCGGCGGGCGAATACGTGTCGGTTCGCACCCAGGCCGACACCGAGGCCGCCGACCTGCGCATGGAGCAACGCTCGCTCAAGCGCAATTCCACCGAAGAACTGGCCGAACTGGTGGATATCTACGTGGCCCGAGGGTTGACACGCGACCTGGCGCAGCAGGTGGCGCGCCAACTGACCAGTCATGACGCCCTGGACGCGCATGCCCGCGACGAACTGGGCATCTCGCTGCACAACCGGGCCCGGCCGGTTCAGGCGGCGCTGGCGTCGGCGGCATCGTTTGCCGGGGGCGCCGCCGTGCCGCTGGCCGTGGCCGCGGTGGCGCCCGTCCCGCACCTGATTGGCTGGGTCGGCTGTGCGTCGATCATCTGCCTGGCGTCGCTGGGCGCCATGGCGGCCAAGGCGGGGGGCGCACCGAAGCTGCCCGCCGCCCTGCGGGTCACCGTGCTCGGAGCGGCCGCGATGGCGGTGACGGCCGGCGTGGGCGCGCTGTTCGGCGTGGCGGTCTAAATGTCGCGATCCGCCCCGCAGGGCGGATGGGTCCGAATCAGGGATTGATCGAATAGGGCAGCGGCGCCGCTGCGATGCGCGGGCCGTCGGCGGCGCGCAGGCGCAGGTCTCCTTCGGGCAGCGCAGCCAGGGTGGTTTCAAACAGCAGCGACACCACGCCCTGGTCGTTGGCGGCCTGCACCACGCGGCCGATGGCCTCGTTGGGCTGGGTGGCGTCGAACACGTCCACGCCGGCCAGTGTTTCGCCTTGCAGGGCGGCGTCCGTGATGGTGCCGAACGCCATGCGCCGTTTGACGGTGCCCCGATAGTGGCTGCGCGCCACCACTTCCTGGCCGGGATAACAGCCCTTGGTGAAGCTGACGCCCTGGACCAGATCCAGATTGACGGTCTGCGGGATGAAGACGTCCTGCGTGGCTGCGGCGATCCAGGGGATGCCAGCCGCCAGGTCGGCTGCCTGCCAGTGTTCGGCGGAAGCCAGGCCAAGCGCCTGGGCCAGGGCGCCGGATTGCTCAAGCTGCGCATCGGACGCGATCCACCACCAGCGCAGGCGCTCGTCGGCCGACGGCGCCGCGATCCAGGTGCCGGATGGCAGGTCGGCGCGCTGCCACATGGCGCGAGGCAATGCGCCGGCAATGGCTTCCAGCGCAGCGGCCTGTTCGGGCGTGGCCTGGACGCCCGCCACGTGCAGCGGCGCGGCGGCAAGCTTGACCTTGGCGCGAAGCACGAACATGGATAAACGCTTGATGAGGGCCTGGGACAGATCCTGGCGGACCATGCCGTAGAGCTGGGGGGCGTCGTCCGCGCCGCCTGCAGCCCCGCGCCACATCACCAGGGTGGCCAGAAGGCGTCCCTTGGCGGTGCAGTAGCCGGCCAGGCGGGCCGCGTCCGCGGGCAAGCCTGTGACGTCTTGCGTTAGCTGGCCGTGCAGGAAGGTCAGGGCGTCGGCGCCGGCGGCGGTGAAGACGGCCAGGTCTTCCAGGGGCGCGCATTGTGCGCAACCTTCGGCGCGGACGGGGATCGAAGAGTAAAAGGCGTGCATGTCGGCGGGTTATCGCGTCATCAAAGTGCTGATGATAGCCGCGTTCCCCCGTCGCCATGGGCATGCCCCCGACGAGCAAAGGGCCGTGCCGCACGATCTGGCCCCGGTTGTGGCCCGGCTTGGGCCCGCGATCCATTAAACTTCCGACACTTATGAAGAAGCGACTCCGAAATTTCGTCCTGCTGTTCCTGCTGCTCATCGTTCTGGCCATTGGCGCGGTGGTGGGCGGCGCCTACACCTGGATGCATCGTCCGATGCAGCTGGCCGCAGACAAGATCGACTTTGTAGTGGATCCGGGCAGCAGTCCGCGCACGGTTGCGCGCGCGCTCAATGCGGTGGGTGTTCCTGTCTGGGAACCGGGCTTCGTCCTGATGGCGCGCCTGTCCGAACGCGACAAGCTGATGAAGGCGGGCGGCTATCAGGCGATCAACGGCGATACGCCGTGGCTGCTGCTCGAGCGCCTGGCGCGCGGCGACATGACGCAGCGCCAGATCACGTTCCTGGAAGGCTGGACGTTCCGCCAGATCCGCCAGGCGCTGCGCGAGAATCCCGACGTCAAGCAGACGCTGGGCGACATCAGCGACGAAGCGCTGATGGAACGCCTGGGATCGGACATCAAGCATCCTGAAGGCCTGTTCTTCCCGGATACCTATGTGTTCACGCCGGGCAGCAGTGATTTCGACCTGCTGCGCCGCGCTTACCAGGAAGGCCAGCGCATTCTGAACGACACCTGGGATAAGCGCCAGTCCGACGTCGCCGTGGCCACGCCGTACGAAGCGCTGGTGCTGGCGTCCATCATCGAAAAGGAAACCGGCCACGGTCCGGAGCGCCGCCGCGTATCCGGCGTGTTCACCAACCGACTGAAGATCGGCATGCTGCTGCAGACCGATCCGACCGTGATCTACGGCATGGGCGATGCCTACCAGGGACGAATCCGCAAGCGCGACCTGCAGACCGACACGCCCTGGAACACCTACACGCGTCCCGGCCTGCCGCCCACGCCGATCGCGGCGCCCGGCAGGGCGGCTTTGCTTGCGGCCGTGCAGCCCGAGCAGCACAAGTTCCTCTATTTCGTGTCCCGCGGCAACGGCACCAGCGAATTCTCGGCCAATCTGTCCGAGCACAACCGCAACGTCTCGCGCTATATCCTGGGGCAGGGCCAGCGCACCGCGCCGCCGGCGGCGCCTGCTCCCGCGCCCGCAGCAACGCCTGCGGCGACCGACGCCCCGGTGATGGCGGCGGATCCCGAACCCGAATCAGCAAAAGGACAAGATCAATGACCTCACGCGGACGCTTCATTACGCTGGAGGGCGTCGACGGCGCGGGCAAAAGCACGCACACCGTCTGGATCGCGGATTTCCTTCGCGCGCAAGGCGTCGAGGTGGTCTCCACCCGCGAACCCGGCGGCACGCCGCTGGGCGAAAAGCTGCGTGCGCTGCTGCTGACCGACGCGATGGGCCTGGACACCGAGACCCTGCTGATGTTCGCGGCGCGTTGCGAGCACGCCCGCCAAGTGATCGAGCCCGCGCTGGCGCGCGGCGCCTGGGTGGTCTGTGATCGTTTCACGGACGCCAGCTACGCCTACCAGGGCGGTGGTCGCGGCCTGGGCGCCGAGCGCGTCGCCATCCTGGAAGACTGGATGCGCGCGGGGCAGCCCGATCGAACCTGGCTTTTTGACGTGCCGCTGGAGGTGGCCCGGGCGCGGCTGGCCGACGCCCGCGAGCCGGACCGCTTCGAGCGCGAGGGCGCCGCGTTTTTCGAGCGCACGCGCGAGGCCTACCACGCGCGCGCCAAGGCCGACCCCGGCCGCATCCATATCGTCGACTCCACCCGTTCCATCCCCGAGATCCGCTCGCAGCTCGAGGCCGGACTGCGCGAACTGCTGGCCGTCCCCGCATGAGCGCGCCTCAGTTCCTGTCCTGGCAGATGGACACCGCCCGAGCCTGGCTGGGCAATCGCGACCGGTTCGCGCACGCTTGGCTGGTGCATGGGCTGGCCGGCATCGGCAAGCTGGATTTCGCGGTGGCCGCGGCGGCCAGCCTGCTGTGCGAAACCCCCGAAAACGGGCTGGCCTGCGGCCATTGCGCGGCCTGTGCCTGGTTTGCCAGCGGCAACCACCCCGACCTGCGCCGCATCCGCCCCGAGGCGGTGGCGGTGGAAGAGGGCGCCGACGCGGCTGAACAGCAGGAAGACGCGGAACCGGCTACCGGCGCCGCCAAGCGCGCACCCTCCAAGGAAATCCGCATCGACCAGATCCGCTCGCTGGAATCCTGGTTCAACACCGCCACGCATCGCGGCGGCTGGCGGGTGGCTTTGCTGTATCCGGCCCACGCCTTGAACGTCGTGTCGTCCAATGCCCTGTTGAAGGTATTGGAAGAGCCGCCGCCCCACACCGTGTTCCTGCTGGTGGCGGACGCGCCCGACCGCCTGTTGCCGACGCTCGTGTCGCGTTGCCGGCGTCTGCCTTTGCCCGCCCCGGACGCGGATACCGCATTGCAATGGTTGCGTGACCAGAACGTGGAGCCCGCGCGCGAATGGCTGGCTGCCGCAGGAGGCGCGCCGCTGGCGGCGCTGCGTCTGGCGCAATCCGGAGAAAGCGCGTGTCCGGCATGGCTGGGCCAATTGGTCGCGCCCTTGGCCAAGGGGCAGGCGCCCGATGTCGGCACGCTGGCCGAATCCCTGGAAAAGATCGCGGCGCCGGAGTGGATCGACGCGCTGCAACGGCTGTATACCGACCTGATGCTGGCCAGCGCCGGCGCGCCCGTGCGCTACTTTCCGTCGCTTGCGGCTGGCGTGGCGCAGGTGGCCTCGCGCATGAACACCGCCCGCGTGGCGGAGGCCGCGCGCTGGCTGACGCGTCAGCGCGCGCTGGCCACGCATCCCTTGAACGCCAAGCTCTTCGCGCACGCCACCCTGCAACGCGTGGTGCTATCCTGCCAGGCGTAAGCCCTTGATCCGGCGGCGCTTTGCCCGGCAACGGGGCGGGGCGCCGCGGCTCCATCATCCAGACTCACCATGTACGTCGATTCACACTGTCATTTGAATTTCCCCGAACTGGCGGCCGATCTGCCGGCCATTCTTGACCGCATGACGGCCAACCAGGTCACCCATGCGCTGGTCGTCAGCGTCAACATGCCGGAATGGCCGGGCCTGATGTCGCTGGTGGAACCCCAGCCGCGGCTCTGGGCGTCGGTGGGCGTGCATCCCGATTACGAAGACACGCCGGATCCCACCCCCGAGGAACTGGTGCGTCTGGCCCAGCACCCCAAGGTGGTGGCCATCGGCGAAACCGGGCTGGACTACTACCGCCTGTCGGAGCCGCTGGATTGGCAACGCGAGCGCTTTCGCCGTCACATTGCCGCCGCGCGCGAGGCCAGCCTGCCGCTCATCGTGCACACGCGGTCGTCTGCCGAGGACACCGTGCGCATGTTGCGCGAAGAAAAGGCTGCCGACGTCGGCGGCGTGATGCACTGTTTCACCGAGACCTGGGAAGTGGCGCAGGCCGCGCTGGACCAGAACTTCTATATCTCGCTGTCCGGCATCGTGACGTTCAAGAATGCCCAGACCGTGCATGAAGTCGCCGCCAACGTGCCTCTGGACCGTCTGCTGATCGAAACGGATTCGCCGTATCTGGCCCCCGTGCCGTATCGGGGCAAGCTCAACGATCCGTCCAAGGTGATCCACGTCGCCGAGAAGATCGCGGACCTGCGTGGCATCACTGTCGCCGAGGTTGCGCGCGCCTCCACCGAAAACTTCTTCAAGCTTTTCAGCAAAATTCCGAAGTAAGTCCGACCTGTTTCCCGAATTCGATTCATAGGATAGCCATGGCCACCCGCTACGCATCTGCCCAAAACGCCTTTCTCTCGTGCTGCCGCGGCGGACTGCTGGCGCTGGCCATTGGCCTCGCCGCGCCCGCGGCGCAAGCTGCCAATCCCGGCGACTGGTGGGTCTATGTCGCCAACGACTACCCCGACGACATCAAGGACCTGCTCGCGCAAGGTTCCGATCCCAATGTGCGTTACAAGAACGGCCAACCGGCCATCATGCGGGCGGTGGTCGATAACGCCTGGAAGGTGTTCGACGTGTTGGCGGCCGACAAGCGCACCGATGTCAACGCCGAAAACCCGGCGGGCGAGACGCCCCTGATGTACCTGGCGATCGCTGGCCAGACCGAGCGCGCCAAAAAGCTGATCGCGCGCGGCGCCCAGGTCAACCGCCTGGGTTGGACGCCTTTGCACTACGCGGCGTCGAAGGGGCAGATGGAAATGGCGCGCCTGCTGCTGGCGAACAAGGCCATGGTCAATGCGCCGGCGCCCAACGGCGAGACCCCGTTGATGATGGCGGCTCTGTCTGGCCGCAAGCCCATGGTTGAGTTGCTGATCCGCTCCGGCGCGGACGTCACGACGCAGGACACGAAGGGCCAGGACGCGGCCACGTGGGCGGCCACGGGCAAATCGGAGGCGCTGGCGGCCGAACTGACGGCCATGATCCAGAAGGAAGAAGACGCCAAGAGGAAGCGCCGCGCGTCGGCTCGACCTGGATCCCAGCAAGAGGTCGGGACGAGCCCGGCGGCCGGGCAGGCCCCCGCGCCTGCTCCCCAGCCCGCGCCGGCCGCACAGGCGCCTGAACGCACTGGTGGCGTGAAGGGCGTGTCCGGGGTCGGGCTTTCCGACTACGAGAAGCCACCCGCGCCCTGAAGGCCGCCGGCGGATTCCGCCGCTGCAGCCCACCCCAAACCCGCCGCCCGGCGGGTTTTTTTGCGTCCGGATTTCGGGGTTTTCCCTTGCGATTCTCAATGCATGGGAAAAATTCCTGGATGCATCACCACAAATTGATAATCTCGCCGGCATATTGCTGGGGGTCGAATTCTTATGTCGGATACGTCCGTAGGGGCGGGCGCGGATCGCGTCCTGTATGTGCTGGCTACGTTGGCCCGTCACGACGGCCCGCTCAGCATCGCCGCATTGGCCGAAAAGACCGGTCTGGCGCAAAGCACGCTCTATCGGCAGATCGCACTGCTCAAGCGCTGGGGTTTCGTCGCCGAGCATGAAGGTGAATACGGGCCCGGACCGCTGTGCGTGCAACTGGCCTGGGGCTTTGACCAGTCGTCTTTCCTGATTCATGAGGCGCAGCCGGACATGGCGGCGTTGGCGGCGGCGTCCGGAGAAACCATCGGCCTGCTCGTCGCCGTCAAGGACCAGGCCGTGTGTCTGGACATGGTCGAGAGCCAGCATCCACTGCGTTGTTCGTTCACCAAGGGCCGCGGACTGCCGCTGGCGCGCGGGGCATCGGCCAAGTCCCTGTTGGCGTTCATGCCGCATGCCCGCCTTCAGGCCGCGCTGGCTTACCTGGCGTCCGAGGCGGGCGTGGACGCCGACCGCCTTGCAAACGAGCTGGAAGCCATCCGGGCGCAGGGCTACGCCGTGACCGACAGCGAAGTCGATTCCGGCGTGTGGGGCGTCAGCGTGCCGATCTTCCAGCGCGCGAACCAGGCCGTCGCGTCGATCACGCTGATGGCCCCGTCCACCCGCGCAGCGCAGCGTCCGGATGCGTTGATCGACATGACCGTCGCAGCCGCCCGCCGCATTTCAGAGCGGTTGAAATCCGCCTGACCAGGTTTGCCTCGCATTTATCGGATTACACGCTGCACCTTTCTTGAACGTTTTACAGCCGCAACGATCGCCGTACCCACTTCCATAGGACCCACCATGACCACTCGCCGCACACTGCTGACCGCCGCCCTGACTCTTGGCCTTGCCTGGGCCGCCGGCCCCGCGCATGCCCAGGAAACCATCCGCGCCGTAACGGACGCGACCTTCCCGCCCATGGAATTCGTCAAAGACGGCAAGCGCACCGGCTTTGATATCGAACTGGTCGAAGCGCTGGCCGGGGCGATGGGCAAGAAGGTCGAATGGATCGACATCGACTTCAAGGGGCTGATCCCAGCCTTGCAGGCCGGCCGCGCCGACATCGCCGTGTCCGCCATCTACATCACCCCCGAACGCAGCAAAGTCGTGGACTTCACCGACCCGTACTACGCGGGCGGCCTGGTGGTGCTGACCAAGGCCGATGGCGACATCAAGGCGCTGAAGGACCTGGACGGCCGCAAGGTGTCGGTGCAGGTCGGCACGAAGTCGGTCAACTACCTGAAGGAACACTTCCCGAAGGTGCAGCGCGTGGAAGTCGAAAAGAACCAGGAAATGTTCAACCTGGTGCAGATCGGCCGCGCCGACGCGGCGGTGACGGGCAAGCCTGCGGCCAAGCTGTTTGCGCAGAACACCACGGGCCTGACCGTATTGAACGAGCAGGTGACGACCGAGGACTACGGCATCGCCGTGCCCAAGAGCAAGCCTGAGCTGACGCGTGACCTGAACGCCGCCCTGAAGAAGCTCAAGGCCGATGGCAGCTATCAGGCCATCGTGAACAAGTGGTTCGAGGCCCCCGCGAAATGAACCTGGATTTTTCTCCCGTCTTTGCCGATTTCGACGCGCTGCTTCGGGGCGCGGCGGTCACCATCGAGGTGACCGCCGGCGCCTTGCTGCTGGGCTGCGTGATGGGGCTTCTGGTCGGCGTGGGGCGGCTCAACCCGCAGCGCCGTGTCGTCTATCACCTCTGCAGCACGTATCTGCTGTTCTTTCGCGGCACGCCGCTGCTGGTGCAGCTGTTCATCTGGTTCTTCGGCTTGCCCCAGTTCGGCGTGACCCTGCCGGCGTTTGCCTGCGGTGTGCTTGGCCTGGGCATGTATTCCGGGGCTTACGTGTCGGAAATCGTCCGGGGCGCGATCCAGTCGGTGGACCGCGGCCAGACCGAGGCGGCGCGTTCGCTCGGCATGTCGTCCAGCCAGGCCATGCGCATCATCATCCTGCCGCAGGCCGTGGTGCGCATGATCCCGCCGCTGGGCAACGAGTTCATCGCGCTGATCAAGAACTCGGCGCTGGTGTCCCTTTTGACCATTCACGATCTGATGCACGAAGGGCAGAAGATCATCAGCGTGTCGTATCGCTCGCTGGAAACCTACCTGGTGGTGGCCATGATCTATCTGGTCCTGACGACGGTCGCCATGGTGATTTTGCGCAAGGTGGAACATCGCCTGCGCGCCGGAGGGATGGTGCAATGAGCCACGCCAACCTTACAGATGAAATGATCCGCATACGCGGTCTGCACAAATCCTACGGCGACCACGCCGTCCTGCGCGGCATCGATTTCGACGTGCTCCCGTCGCAGGTGGTGGTGGTCATCGGGCCCAGCGGGTCGGGCAAGAGCACGCTGCTGCGTTGCTGCAATGGCCTGGAAGTGGCGCAGGGCGGCACCGTGGAGATCTGCGGCCAGACCCTGCAGGACCACGGCCAGATGCTGCCCGAAGCGGAACTGAACCAGTTGCGCATGCAGGTGGGCATGGTGTTCCAGGGCTTCAACCTGTTTCCGCACCTGTCGGTGCTGGACAACGTGACCGTCGGTCCTCGCAAGCTTCGCGGCATGGGGCGCGAGGAAGCCAATGCCCTGGCCTCGGACCTGCTGAAGAAGGTCGGCCTGTCGCAGAAGATGTCGGCGATGCCGGCCAGCCTGTCGGGCGGGCAGAAGCAGCGGGTGGCCATTGCGCGCGCGCTGGCCATGCAGCCGCAGGTCATGCTGTTCGACGAACCGACGTCGGCGCTGGATCCGGAACTGGTGGGCGAAGTGCTGCAGGTCATGAAGCTGCTGGCCCGCGAAGGCATGACCATGATGGTCGTGACCCATGAAATGGGCTTCGCGCGCGATGTGGCGGACGTGGTGGCCGTGATGGATGGCGGCGTGATCCTTGAATCGGGTCCGCCGGAAGTCATCTTCAGCGAGCCGCGCGAGGCCCGGACCCGTGAATTCCTCCAGGCGGTGCTTAGCGCCGGTCCGGGGGCGGCGGCATGAGTGTGGCGCAACTGGACATGAGTCTCTGGAAAGCGCGCGACGACAGCGCCGAACAGGGCGATACGCGCCGGCTGGCGCACGTCGTGCAAGCGCACGCCGGGCAGGGCGAGCAGGGTGAAGCCGTGCTGCTGGGCTTTGCCTGCGACGCGGGCGTGGCCCGCAACCAGGGCCGGGTCGGCGCCGCGGCCGGCCCTGCGGGCATCCGCAAATTCATGGCGGGCCTGCCCGCGCACGGCCTGACGCGCCTGTTGGACGCGGGCGACGTCGCCTGCCAGGGCGACGAGCTGGAAGATGCCCAGGAACGCCTGGGCCTTCGGGTGGCCGAACTGCTGGAGCAGGGCGCCCGGCCCGTGGTGCTGGGCGGCGGGCACGAGATCGCCTGGGGCAGCTTCCAGGGCCTCCGGCGCTGGCTGGATGTGCGCGGCGATGCCGGCGATGTGCTGGTGCTGAACCTGGATGCGCATTTCGACCTGCGCACCGGCCGGCCGGGCAGCTCCGGCACGCCGTTCGATCAGATCGCGCGCGATTGCGAGGCGCGAGGGCGCGCGCTGCAGTACGCCTGCCTGGGCGTGTCGCGCCTGGCGAATACGCCTGCGCTGTACGCCCGGGCCGCCGAAGTGGGCGCCGTGTGGGTGGAGGATCGCGACATGCAGGAGCGCCACCTGGAGGCGCGACTCGCGGACGTCGATGCGCTGCTGGGCCGGGCGCAGCACGTGTACCTGACGATCGACCTGGACGTGCTGCCCGCCGGTGTCATGCCGGGCGTTTCCGCGCCCGCGCCCTACGGCGTGCCGATGCCGGTCATCGAGGAAATCGTGCTGCGCGTGAAGGCGAGCGGCAAGCTGCGCGTGGCCGACATGGCGGAGTTCAACCCGACGTTCGACATCGACGGCCACGGCGCGCGCGCGGCGGCGCGGCTGGCCTGGCAGCTGATGACGACCTGACGGTTGGGCGCGCGCGCCGCTGGGTTCATGCCGATGGGCGAGGGCGACATCCTTTTGGGAGGTCGCCCTTTTTGTTTGAGCTTGGGGGCCGGGGCTCCGCCCGGTGTCCGCCGCCCGGCGGAGCCAGCGCCGCAGGCTGGACGGGTGCGGTTCGGGGGCTTAGGATAGACGCAGCTTCAGGGCCGGCCTGCGACCCGTTCGGTATCCGCAACGCCTATACGTCCCTATTTAAAATATTTAAACTTTAAATAGGGACACTAGTATTTTCGTGGATAAAATGGCGCAACTTTGTCAGGAGAGCATGCTCATGTCTCAAACTCCCACCCATGCCTTGCCGTCTTATCTGAATGCCGAGGACCTCGGCCCCTGGGGTAATTACATGCAACAAGTCGACCGGGTCACGCCGTACCTCGGTTCTCTGAGCCGGTGGGTCGAGACGCTGAAGCGTCCGAAGCGCTCGCTGATCGTCGACGTGCCGATCGAACTGGACAACGGCACCATCGCCCACTTCGAAGGCTATCGCGTGCAGCACAACGTGTCGCGCGGCCCGGGCAAGGGCGGCGTGCGTTTCCACCAGGACGTCACCTTGTCCGAAGTGATGGCGCTGGCCGCCTGGATGTCAGTCAAGAATGCCGCGGTGAACCTGCCGTACGGCGGCGCCAAGGGTGGCATCCGCGTTGATCCGCGCAAGCTCTCCGCCTCGGAACTCGAACGCATGACGCGCCGCTACACCAGCGAGATCGGCGTCATCATCGGACCCTCCAAGGACATTCCCGCGCCTGACGTGAACACCAACGCCCAGACCATGGCCTGGATGATGGACACGTACTCCATGAACGAAGGCGCCACCGCCACTGGCGTGGTGACGGGCAAGCCGATCGCGCTGGGCGGCAGCCTGGGCCGCGTCGAGGCCACCGGCCGCGGCGTGTTCGTCGTGGCTTGCGAAGCCGCGCGCGACCAGAACATCGACGTGTCGAAGGCGCGCGTCGTCGTGCAGGGCTTCGGCAACGTGGGCGGCACCGCTGCCCGCCTGTTCCACGAAGCCGGCGCCAAGGTCATTGCCGCGCAGGACCACACCGGCACCGTGCACAACCCCGCAGGCCTGGACGTGCACAAGCTGCTGTCGCACGTGTCGCAGACCGGCGGCGTGGGCGGCTTCTCGGGCGGCCAGGCGCTGGACAAGAACGAGTTCTGGACGCTGGAAACCGAGTTCCTGATCCCGGCAGCCCTGGAAAGCCAGATCACCGTGGACAACGCCGCCAAGGTGCGCGCGAAGATCGTCGTGGAAGGCGCGAACGGCCCGACCACGCCGGAAGCGGACGACATCCTGGCCGAAAACGGCGTCTACGTGGTGCCCGACGTGCTGGCCAACGCCGGCGGCGTGACGGTCAGCTATTTTGAATGGGTGCAGGACTTCTCCAGCTTCTTCTGGAGCGAAGAAGAGATCAACCAGCGCCTTGAACGCCTGATGCGCGAAGCCTATGCGTCCGTGGCGCAAGTGTCCCGCGAGCACAAGGTGACCCTGCGCACCGCCGCGTTCATCGTCGCTTGCACGCGCATCCTGCAGGCGCGCCAGGTTCGCGGCCTGTATCCGTAAAGACTGAATCGGCGATGCGTCCTTGCGGCGCATCGTCGAGGAGGCAGAGAGAGACAAAAAAAAGGAATCGCCCCGCAAGGGGCGATTCCTATTTGGGGCACGAAAGCCCTGGGCTGTCCGGGGGTGACGGCGGCGGGTTCACGCGGCCGTTCCGCGAGCCGCCAGCCGCATCAGGATGCGGGAAGCAGATCCGGCTTCAGGATGCCGCGCAGGTCCTGGTAGGAAATGGCCAGTTCGGGCTCTCCGTGCGAATACGGGGCGATCGAGTAAGCGTCGTACTTGACCACGATGCCTTCGCGCGTAAGGGCGAAGTTGTCGCTTTCCTGGAAGGGCCACATCTTGTTGTAGGCGGCCGGATCCCGCTTGGCGTCCGGGTTGCCGGTCAGCCATTTGGCGTGCGCCCGCTGCAGCGCGGCGACATATTCCGCGCGGCGGCCCGGAATCAGCGCTTCGTCCAGGCTCATCACGCGGCCGCGGCTGCGTTCCCAGTTCAGGTATTGGGTTGCCGGTATGCCGTGCGCCGCGCCCGTCAAAAACTGTTCGGTGTGCAGTTCAATGGACACCACGTCGCCCACGGTGTCTTTCACGCTGGCCTTGAAGTAGGTCGCGTCGCGCGGTTGCGCGGTGGACCAGAAGTACTTCGTGTATTCCGACAGCGTGTCGTACGGACCGCGGCGGTTCGCGTCCGTGCCGGTCATGTAGGCCAATACGTGGTCAACCAACGCGGTCAACTTGGGTATGCCCGGGAAGGCGACGCTGTCGATCTCGATGCGTGGGCAGTCGCCTTCGCAGCCCGGCTTGCTGGAAGCCCACTTGATGCGTTCGGTGGACAGGTCGCCCAGCTTTTCGGGGGTGGCTGACGACTGGGCGTCCGACGACGCCAGTGTGATGTTCGACGGGGGCGTGCTGCCGCAGCCGGCCAAGGCCAGCAGGGCGGCGCCCAGGATCAGACCGCGTATCGCGCCTTGCGGCGTGAATGTGCGACGCATTGAATTACCTCCAGAAAACCCGGGTGCTGCCGTCAGGGCACGACACCCGTCCAATCGGCGGTGGAGAACTTTTCGTCCGCCTGCGCTTGCGCGCGAGCCAGCGTTTCGCTGCCCACCTGTCCCGGTGTCAGACGATGCATGCCGGCAAAAGTTTCCACCATGCGGTCGATGATGACCTCGCGCGCCAGTCCGGTCTGGGTTCGGAGGGGATCGACGCGCTTCTTGGCGCTGGTGGTGCCCTTGTCGGAAAGCTTCTCGCGTCCGATGCGCAGGACCTCGACCATTTTATCGGCGTCGATGTCGTATGACATGGTGACGTGATGCAGCACGGCGCCCGCGCGGCGGGCCTGGGCGGCGCCGCCGATCTTGCCGATGTCCGAGGCGATGTCGTTCAGCGGCTGGTACCACGCCTTGATCCCCAGCCCCCGCAGGGCGGTCAGCACCCAGGCGTCCAGGAAGGCATACGATTCCTGGAAGCTCATGCCGTGGACGAGGGCCTGCGGCGCGCTGAGCGAATACGTGATGGAATTGCCCGGCTCGATGAACATCGCGCCGCCGCCGCTGACGCGGCGCACGACCTCAATGCCGTGGCGGCGGGCGCCGTCCGGATCGACTTCGTTTTTCAGGGATTGGAAGCGGCCGATCACGACGGCGGGAGCGGACCATTCCCAGATGCGCAAGGTCGGCCGGCGCTGTCCGGCGCCGACTTCGTCGGTGATGACGGCATCCAGCGCCATGTGCAGCGCGGGCGGCTGGGGCCCTTCATGGATCAGTTCCCAGTCGTAGTCGTTCCAGTCGGTGCGGGTCATGCCAGCGCCCTCCGCAGCACGACGGCAATGGCTTCGGCCGAAAAGCCGAACATCTCGGCGTCGGCGGGCAGGGCGGATTGCACGGCAACCGCCAGCTCCAGTTCGCCGGCGTCGGCCGGCATGCCGTTCAGGCCACGGTTGATGGCTTCCAGGGCTTCGGGGGGTTCAAGGAAAAAGTCGCCGCTGATGCGCACGTCGGCCAGGCGGCCGTCGCGCACTTCCAGATCCGCGACGACCAGCTTGCCGCCGGGGACTTTGTATTCGCCATGCAAAGGCATTGGGCGCTCCTTTCAGAATCAGACGTTACAGGCTGAGTTTCATGCCATCGTGGCTGGCGGTGAAACCCAGGCTTTCATAGAACCGGCGCGCATCGGGACGCGCGCGGTCGGTGGTCAGCTGGACCAGGCTGCAGCCTTGGCTGCGGCATTGGTCTATCGCCCATTCGAACATGGCGCGGCCCAGGCCCGCGTTGCGGAACGGCGAGGCGATGCGCACGCTTTCGATCTGGCCCCGCCACTGGCCCAGCCGCGACAGGCCGGGTATGAACGATAACTGCAAACAGCCCGCCAGTTGTGAATCCTGCTCAACCACGGCCAGGAATTGGTTCGGATCCTGCTGGATTGCGTCGAACGCGGCGGTGTAGCGGGGGTTCAGCGGGATGGTCGCGTCCTCGCGGCTGGCGCCCAGCGTATCGTCGGCCAGCATCGCCACGATTGCAGGCAGATCCGCCAGACGCGCGCGGCGAAAGACTCGTTGCGGTTCGGTCATGGCGCCTCCTTCAGCGAGCGACGTTCTGGGCGGTCTGGCCGAAGAGGATGCGGCGCGATTCCTCGTCGCTGACGGACGGGGCCGTGTTGATCGTGTCCGCCAGCGCATAGGCGCGCTGCGTGGCCGGACGGGCGCGGATGGCGTCGAACCAGCGCTTCAGGTTCGGGAAGTCGTTCAGGTCCTGCCCTTGCTTGGCGTGGGGCACGATCCACGGATACGCCGCCATGTCGGCGATGGAATAGTCGCCCGCGACGAACTCGCGGTCCGCCAGGCGCTTGTCCAGCACCCCGTACAGGCGGTTGGTTTCCCTGACGTAGCGGTCGATGGCGTAGGTGATGCGTTCCTGCGCGTAGCCGGAAAAGTGATGGTTCTGTCCGGCCATCGGGCCCAGCCCGCCCATCTGCCAGAAGAGCCATTGCGACACCTCGGCGCGGCCGCGGATGTCGGCGGGCAGGAACTTGCCCGTTTTTTCAGCCAGGTACAGCAGGATTGCGCCGGATTCGAACAGCGGGATCGGCGCGCCGCCGTCCGCGGGCGCCTGGTCAACGATGGCGGGGATGCGGTTGTTGGGCGCGATGGCCAGGAATTCGGGCTTGAACTGATCGCCGCGGCCAATATTGATGGGATGAATCTTGTAGGGCAGGCCAGCTTCTTCGAGGAACAGCGTGATCTTGTGACCGTTGGGGGTTGTCCAGTAATAAAGATCGATCATTGGGATGTCCTGGTCGTCATGGCGGCGCGGGCCGCAGCCCGCGGATGGAACGGCCATGATAGCGGCGCATGCCGGACGCCTGCCTGAATAACCGGGGGCCGGGTGCGGGTTTCCCCGCAACGCCAGCCCCCGTTTTACTCCGGCCCGCATCCTTGGGACGAAGCCCGGTCGATCGCTGTCTTATACCGCGCCGGGCCGCGGGCTGCCGGGCAGGCGCCAGGTCCAGTTCAGGCTGACGGCGGCGGCGGCAAGAAAGATCAGCGCCACGCCCGCGACCTGGGTGGCATCCATCCGGTGGCCGTACACCACGAAGTCCAGCAGGATGGCGACCGCCGGGTAGATGAAGCTGAGCGCGGCGGTGGAGGTCGTGGGCAGCTTCTGAATGGCCGAGTACATCAGGATGTACATCAGGCAGGTATGAATCAGGCCCAGCGCCACCAGGTAAGCCCATTGGACCGGCTGGGCAGGCAGGGCGTTGAAGTCCGCCATGGGCAACAGCATGAACGCGCCCAGCGTCACCTGCACCAGCGCCAGCACTTGCGGCGCAATGCCCTTCAGGCGCTTCACGATGATGGCGGTGACGCCGTACAGCGCAGCCGCGCCCAGGCCCAGCATCAATCCAGACAGGTAAGCCGCGCCGCCCGCAGCGGCGGTATCGCCCAGCCGCAGCACCAGCAGCAGACCGGCAAACGCGACGACCGACCAGGCAAGCTTGCCCCGCGAGGGCCGCTCGCCCAGGAACAGCACGCCCAGGCCGATCAGGAAGAAGGGCTGCACGTTGTAGACGGCGGTGGCCAGGGAAATGGAGGCCAGGCGATAGGCCGAGAACAGCAGGACCCAGTTCAGCACCAGCGCTGCGCCCGCAACCAGCGCCAGCCCCAGCGTGCGGGCGGTGAACAGGCCCGGCTTGAGCAACCCGCGCGCCCAGCAATACAGAAAGAGAGACAAGGCGCCAAACACGCAGCGAAAGAAGACAACGTTCCAGGCGCTTTGCCCGGATTCCAATACGAACACGCCCAAGGTGCCCGACAGCGTCATGGCTGCCGCCATTTGCAGAAGGCCGCTACGTTCGGTGGAAGGGATCATGATGTTCTCCGAAAAGGCCGTTCGGCCATGGATTCGATGGAGAAATTATCCCAGGCGGTTGGAACGTCTTATATGATGTTGTCGTGGCACTTTCGGGCCGAAACCTTCTTTTGGGTGGAATTTATGCCAAACGACCTAAAAAACGAAAACCCGGTTTTGGACGGTATCGACCGCCGACTGGTGGAGATGCTGTCGGCCAACGCGCGCACCACCACGGCCGATCTGGCAAGGCAGGTCGGCATGTCTGCGCCAAGCGTCGCCGACCGGCTGCGACGGCTGGAGGAATCCGGCGTGATCCGGGCGTACACGCTGGACGTGGATCCCGTGGCCCTGGGTTATTCGCTGGAAGCCATCGTGCGGATCCGCCCCTTGCCCGGGCAGTTGCGCCACGTCGAAGGCCTGATCCAGGAGATTGCCGAATTTGTCGAGTGCGACAAAGTGACGGGCGATGATTGCTTCATCGCCCGGATGGTGCTCAGGTCGATCTCGCACCTGGACGGCATTCTTGACCGTGTGACCGAGTTCGCCGAGACCAATACGGCCATCGTCAAGGCGCATACCGTCCGCAGGCGGCTGCCGCCGTTGCGTTAGACCGCGGCGGAAAGCGCCGTGACGACGTCTTCGCGGATGCTGGTGGGGGTATCCGTGGGGGCGTAGCGCTTGATGACGCGGCCGTCCCGGCCCACCAGGAACTTCGTGAAGTTCCACTTGATCCCTTCGGTGCCGAATACGCCGGGCTTTTCGCCTTTGAGCCACTGATACAGCGGGTGGGCGTTGGGGCCGTTGACGTCGATCTTGGCGTACAGCGGGAAGGTGATGTCGTACTGGGTGCTGCAGAAATTGCGAATCTCGGCTTCGTCGCCGGGTTCCTGGTGGCCGAACTGGTCGCACGGAAACCCCAGCACCGTCAGGCCGTCGTCCTTGAGCGTTCGGTAGAGTTCTTCCAGGCCCGAATACTGCGGCGTGAAACCGCATTTGGACGCGACGTTCACCACCAGCAGCACGCGGCCGCGATAAGTGCCGAGGGACTGTTCCGTGCCGTCGATGGCGCGGGCGGAAAAATCATGGATGGTGCTCATGCGGGCTCCTGGAATCGAGCTTCCGGACGCAAGGCGTCGGCGGCGGGATGGACCTGCGAGTGTAGCGCCGGCAGGCGGCCGCGGGGAGGGTGCCGCCTTGCAGCCGGACGTTGGTGGGCGAGACGCGGCCCCAGTGCCTGCGGGGGCTTTGCGGCCATTCGCGGCAGGCCGGACCTATCATGCGTTATTGCCGGATGCGCCAGACACGAAAGGAGCCAGAAGATGGAAGGAATGATCGAGCGCCTGGAGGCGATGCTGGCCAAAGGCACGGACAACCTGCTGTTGCGTTTTTCGCTGGGCAAGGCCTATGTCGAACAGGACAGCTTTCAAGAGGCCGAAGCGCATCTGCGCGCGGCGCTGGCGTTCGACCCTGGCTATTCGGTGGCCTGGAAATGGCTGGGCAAGGCCTGCCTGGGGCAGGGCGACAAGCCGGGCGCACGCGCGGCATGGGAGTCCGGCCTGCAGGCGGCCCACGACCGAGGCGACCAGCAGGTCGTCAAGGAATTGCAGGTGTTCATCAAACGCCTGGACAAGGATGCGGCCGGCGGTGCCTGAACTTTTCGCCGGCCACGGGCGCTGCGTGTGTTGCCGCGCAGCGCAGCTTTATAGATAGTCGCCGAACCAACGCTGCACGGCGTCTTGCGAATACCCGTCCTCGCCACGCCAGGCCCCGACATAGCGCCAATCGCTGCGCCCGTTCACCGAGCGATCCTGGGATAGCGGGCGCAGCACGCCGGCGCAGGCCAGTATGTCGATCAGCATCTGTCGTTCTGCCTTTGACGAGGCGATCACTGGTTTGAGCTTCTGTTCCAGCGCGCCCGGCCCGTCCTTGGGTTCGCAGTTGGCGGCCGTGGCAAGAATGCCGCGCAACAGCGTGATGTCCTGCGCGGTGGGCTCCGGAACCGGATTGGCGGCCAATTCGCGCAGGTCGAACCACGTGTATTCCAGCATGCCGTGGCGCACGCCGCCCCATTTGATGCGCTCGAAGTTCATCACGTTGAGGTCGACGTTCTTGTAGGCGTCATGGGCGATCACGCTGTCTTGCGCGTCGCGGCAAACGCCGCAGGCGTGGCTGACGCGCGTGACGCTGCCGTCGGGGCCGTAGCTCTGGCCTGTCGTCACGGGCGCATAGGCGTGTGGCGACAGATGCTGCGCAACCTGGAACGAAGCCAGTCCGGAGCGCCAGTCCAGCCGGCGGCTGGAAAGGCTGGCGAGAAACGCGCGCGCCGCCAGCGCTGCGGGGACGCTATCGCGCAGCGCAAGGATTTCCGCGAGGCATTCGTCATGGGTGAAGCTGACGGGGTCGAACATCAGGCCCTTGGCCTTTGCGTACGCGAAGTCCTCGGGGGAGGTGCGCCGCTGCGCCGCGTCGATCCAGCCCTTGGCGCTCCAGTAGGTCTTGAAGAGGATGTTCTTCGCTTGCTTGTCCATGATGCCCGAGCGCACGGCGCGCCGTATTGAGTCCGCGGCCCGGCATCCTACGATATTTCTACGTAGCGTGTGCCGGGGCGCTTCACCTGTGTCGAGCATGGGCCTTGGATACTGACGTCGATCCGGCGCGGCGCGCCCGTTCTACACGACCCGGTTGCCAAGCAGGATAAGCGAGGCTTTGGGCGTGGGCATCATGGCGGCGGGTCCGGGCGTGGAAAGCGCCGTGCGTGGCGCTGCCGGCCCGCCCACGACGCGGAACACTTCAATGGCATGGCGCAGTTGGGCGCTGCGCATGCGCAGGCTCTCCACGGCCTGCGATGCCTGCTCGACGCGCGCGGCGTTGCGCTGCGCGGCGGTGTCGGTTTCGGCGATCGTCCGGCGGACGTTGTCGATGCCGGCGTGCTGGTCCGAGGATGTCGCGGCGATCTGGTTCATGATCCGCGTGACCTGATGCACCGATTCCACGATGTCACGCATGCTAGCGCCGGCGCGCTCGACGTGGCGCGCGCCTTCGCCCACGCGCGCATTGGAGGCCTCGATGAGCGCCTTGATCTCGCGGGCGGCGGTGGCGCTTTTCTGTGCAAGGCTGCGCACTTCGCTCGCCACCACCGCAAAGCTCTTGCCGGCGTCTCCGGCTCGGGCGGCCTCGACTGCGGCGTTCAACGCCAGGATGTTGGTCTGGAAAGCGATGCCGTCGATGATGCCGACCACTTCCGAGATGCGGGCCGAGCTTTGCACGATGCCCTGCATGGCCTGTCCGGCTTCATCGACCACCAGGCCGCCATGACGGGCCACTGCGCTGGCCTGGCCGGCCATGCTGTCGGCCCCGTGCGCATTGTCCGCGTTCTGCTTCACGGTGGCCGCCAGTTGTTCCATGCTGCTGGCGGCTTCTTCCAGGGACGCCGCCTGGCGTTCGGTATGGGCGGACAGGTCTGCGTTGCCGTCGGCGATTTCTGCGGCTGACTTCAAGGCGCTTTCGATGCCGGCATGCACGTCGCGGGTGATGCTGACAAGGCTCTTGCGCATGACCTCCAGAGAAAATTTCAGTGCGCCGATTTCGTCCTGGGCGGCGCCCACGGGCAACGGCGTGCTGAGGTTGCCCGCGGCGATCTGGCGCGTGAAATCGGTGGCGGTTACGAGCAGCCCGGTGATCGAGCGGGCAAAGCCCCAGCCGGACGCGAATATCAGCAGCACGCCGCCCGCGACCAACGCCGCCGCGCCGGCAAGCGCTTCGGCGCTCATGCGTTCGTGCATGTCATACAGCGCCAGGCCGGCGGCGCCCAGGAACAGCGATGACGCCAGCACTGCCCAGGCCAGCATGCGCGAGCGCACACCGGTGAGCCGCCAGATTTTCAAACGCGCCAGGACACCGCGCACGCCCGTGGGTTTGACTTGCCCGCCGCACAGCCGGATGCCGCGCGCCGTGCCATCGCGCAGCTTGGCGTAGGCCGCTTCGGCGGCCTCGATCTGGGCGGGCGTCGCCTTGACGCGCACCGATGCATAGCAGACGGTTTCGCCCCGTTCCCTGATGGGTGTGACGTTGGCCAGCACCCAATAGAAGCCGCCGTCCTTGCGGCGGTTCTTGACTACGCCGGTCCAGGATTGGCCGCGCTGGATGGTGTTCCAAAGGTCTTCGAATGCGGCCTCGGGCATGTCCGGGTGGCGCACGATGTTGTGGGCCGCGCCCACCAGTTCATCGCGCGAGAAACCGCTGACTTCCACGAAGGCCGGATTGGCGTAGATGATGCGGCCGCGGGAATCGGTGCGGGAGATCAGGTACTGCTCATCCCGCAGCGTGTATTCCTTGTCGTAGACCGGCTGGTTGTTGCGCATGCGTGTTTCGTCCTGTGATGGGCGGGGGCAGCGCGATCATCCGGGACAGCCGGGGGCACGGCGTTGATGTACGTCAAGACACGGGGAGGTCCGCTGGCCTCACGCCGCGGGCAGGTTGCCGAAGGCCTCCAAGGCGCGAAGTCGGCTTTGCGACAGGTCCACGATGGGTTCGGGATAGTTGGCTGCGGCGCGTTCCAGCGGGCTGGGATCGTGGATCGCCTTATCGTCCAGATGGGCTAGTTCCGGCAGCCATTCGCGCAGGAATACACCGCGCGGATCGAACCTGCGCGACTGGGACAGGGGGTTGAAGACACGGAAATACGGCACGGCGTCGGCGCCGGTGGACGCGCTCCATTGCCACCCGCCGTTGTTTGCGGCCAGATCGCCGTCCACCAGTTGCGACATGAACCAGGCCTCGCCCAGCCGCCAGTCGATCAGCAGGTTCTTGGACAGGAACATGGCGGTCACCATGCGCAGGCGATTGTGCATCCAGCCCAGCGCCAGGAGCTGTCGCATGGCGGCGTCCACGATGGGAATGCCGGTCTTGCCCTGCTGCCACGCGGCCAGATCGTCGGGGGCGTCGCGCCAGGGTACGGCCGCGGTTTCGGGCTTCATGGGCTGGTGCATGGAGAGGGACGGATGCGCGGCCAGCAGGTGCTGGTAGAACTCGCGCCACAAGAGTTCATTGATCCACGTGGCGGCGCCCGCCTTGCCACTGTCGAGCTCTCCGTGATTGGCCGCCAGCGCTGCGCGCAGGGCCTGGCCTGGCGACACCACGCCGGCCGCCAGATACGCCGACAGGCAGCTCGTCGCGGGCAGCGACGGAAAGTCGCGTTCGTCCTTGTACGCGTCGATGGCGTCGTCGACGAAGGCCTGCAGGCGGTCGCTGGCGGCGGATTCTCCGGCCGGCCAGAGCGCGCGAACTGCCTCGGCGGGAGCGTCGAAGCCATCAAAGGCTTGTGGCAGGGGATCGGACGACCAGGCGGGGGGTGTCTGGGCGCGCGGTGCGCCAATGGCGCGTACCGGTGCACTGCGCAGGCGTTCGCGGCAGGTCCGTGCGTAAGGCGTATAGACCCGATAGCATTCGCCCTTGCCGTTCAGTACCGTGCCGGGGCGCAGCAGGGTAGCGCCGTGGTGCAACGTCCAGTCCACGCCGATGTCTTGCAGCGCCGCCGCCACGGCGGCGTCGCGGCGGCGTTCGTTGATGGCCCATTCCGTGTTGGCGTGAACCTGCCCGATCCCGTGGGACTGGCAAAACTCGGCGATGGCGGCGGGCGCATCGCTCCAGTCGCGCACGGTCAGCAGCTTTAGCGGAATGCCTGCTTGCGCCAGATCTTCTGATAGCTCGCGCAGATTGCGCAGCCAGAAATCCACCTTGGCGGGCGCGTCGCCGTGCTGGCGCCACTGGCCGGGCGCGGCCAGGAAAAGCGCGGTGACGGTGCCGGCCTCGGCGGCCGCAGCCAGCGCGGCGTTGTCGTGCATGCGCAGGTCGGTGCGCAGCCAGATCAGCGTATTCATGGGAAAGCTCCAAGGCTGGAAACGGCGGGGCGGGCCGGGGAGGCTGGGATTCTATCTCGACCGGGCGCGGCTCCCGGGCTGGCTCCGTCTGGAAGCCGATGTAAAAACTACGAGGAGATGTGACCGGTGTTGCAGTGCAACTTGCCTGCGACAGCCACGGACCGAGGGGAGAGGGCAGCAGCGCTTCAACGCGTTTTTGTACCCGTTTCGGCGGTCAAACCATGAAACACGCTGGCGCGCGGCGGATATTGACGCGGTGCGGGCCCCGCCATGTAATGCATTAAACGACTAGAGCAGACAAACGCTATGGGAAACCTGATGGACCTCCGCCCGTCCTTTCTGAGGGGACGCACACCAGCCGGCAAGTCGTCCCGGGATGTCTTGCACACGCTCTGGCGTTCGGTCGACCTGCCGGATGAAGCGCTGGAACACGTGGTCTTGACCGGCGCCGACCCGGTCGTGCCTTCCTCCTTTGCGGTTGGCGCCGCGGCGCAGACCAGCATGGCCGCCGCCGCCCTGGCTGCCGCCGAGATCTGGCACCTGCGCGGCGGGGCGCGCCAGCAGGTCAGCGTGGACATGTTGCATGCGGCGCAGGAATGCCGCAGCCATTTCACCATCAACGGCATCACGCCCAACCCGTGGGATCCCATCACCGGCGTATACCGGTGCGGCGATGGCGGGTGGGTGCGCATCCATGCCAATTTCGCCCATCACCGCGACGGCGCGCTGGCGCTGCTGGGTTGTCCCACCGGCGATGGCGCCACACGCGAAGCCGTGGAGCGCGCGTTGGGCCGCTGGAAGGCCCTGGATTTTGAACAGGTCGCGGCAGATGCCGGAATGGTGGTGTCGGCGATGCGCAGCTTCGACGAATGGGACCGGCACCCGCAGGGCCAGGCCGTCGCGTCGCAGCCGCTCCTGACCATCGAACGCATCGGCGAGGCCGACCCGCGTCCCTTGCCCAAGTATGCGCAGGACGCCCGTCCGCTGAAGGACATCCGCGTGCTGGACCTGACCCGCATCATTGCCGGTCCGGTCTGCGGCCGGGCGCTGGCCGCCTATGGCGCCGACGTCATGTTGCTGAACAGCCCGCAGCTGCCCAACATCGACAACATCATCGACACCAGCCGCGGCAAGCTGTCCGTGCTGGCCGATCTGGACACGGCCGACGGACGTATCGCGCTGGGCAACCTGCTTCGCAGCGCTCACATATTCGTGCAGGGTTACCGGCCCGGCGGCATGTCCGCGTTGGGGTTTGGTCCGCAGGATGCCGCAAGAATCCGTCCGGGCATTGTCTATGTTTCGCTGACAGCCTATGGCACCTCCGGCCCCTGGGCGAATCGTCGCGGTTTTGATTCCCTGGTGCAGACGGCGACGGGCTTCAATCACGCGGAAGCGCAGGCTGCCGGGCAGGAAGCGCCCAAGCCGATGCCGATGCAGATCCTGGATCACGCTTCGGGCTACTTGATGGCGTTCGGGGCCCAGGTGGCGCTGGCGCGCCAGGCCACGGAAGGCGGCAGCTGGCACGTGCGGGTGTCCCTGGCGCAAACCGCGCATTGGCTGCGCGGACTGGGTCGCGTGGAAGGCGGACTTTCCTGTGCGATGCCCGGCTTCGACGGCCTGATGGAGACCTCGCCTTCCGGATTTGGCGAGCTGGTCGCCGTCCGCCATGCCGCGCGCTTTTCCGAGACGCCGGCCCGCTGGACGCGGCCATCCAGCCCTCCGGGCACGCATCCCGCCGTCTGGCCGTTCAACTAGGCGCCGGAACGGGCGGGACCGGCGCGGCTACTTTTGTTTGGCCTTCCAGTCGCGCAGGGCACGCATGGTGTTGGCGACGTGCGATTCCGGGCTCATGTCCGTGTACTCGTACAGAATCTTGCCGTCCGGCGAAATCACGTAGGACACGCGCTGGGCGTATTCGGGGCGGCGGTCGTGGACCGCGTCGTACGCCTTCATGATCTTGCCGTCGCCGTCCGCCGCCACGGCAAACTTGTTGCGGCATTCGCTGACCGAAAACTTTTTGAGCGTGTCGATATTGTCGGTGGATACGCCGATGACGGTCGCGCCCAGCGACTTGTACTCGTCCGTCGCTTCGGCGAAGTTGTGCGCTTCGATCGTGCAGCCCTGCGTGAAGGCCGCCGGAAAGAAATACAGCACCACCGGGCCTTGCTTGAGCGCCTCGTTCAGCTTGAACGTATAGACATCGCCGCCCAGAGAGGCTGGCGCGCTGAAGTCGGGCGCGGGCGCTCCGACGTTCAGCGCGGCTTGCGCCGACGGGCCGGCCAACAGGCCGCAAACCAGGAACCAGGGGACAAGCCGCTTCATGGGAATCTCCTACGTTTTGGGGGGCGGCGGGAAGCCGTCGTCAGCCGCCTACTGTAGCGGCGCGGCGCGCGAGGGTCCAGCTCAGTCGCGGTTCGGCCCGCCGCGGCCATCACCCCTTGCCTGGTCGCGTTGCTGCTGTTGTCGGGCCTGCTGCTGCGCCTGCTGGTCGCGTTGCTGCTGTTGACGGGCTTGCTGCTGCGCCTGCTGGTCGCGTTGCTGATGTTGTCGGGCTTGCTGCGCCTGCTGGTCGCGCTGCCGCTGTTCACGCGCCTGCTGCTCGTGCTGCTGCCGGTCGCGAGCCTGTTGCTGCATCCGTTCGTCCCGGTCGCGCTGCTGGCGCGCTTGCTGGTCCTGCTGCCGCCTGTCGCGCAGCTCCTGCTGGTTCTGTTGGTCGCGCTGCAATTGCTGGCGCGCCTGCTGGTCGCGTATCTGCTGCTGTCGCAACTGTTGCTGGGCCTGGGCGTCGTTCTGCTGGCGTTCACGGGCTTGCTGGTCGCGGCCCTGCTGGCGTTGTTGGTCGCGCTGTTGCTGATCGCGCACCAGCTGTTCTCGGGCCTGTTGGTCTCGCACCTGTTGCTGGCGGTCTGGCTGCGGTGATGGATCGCGTTGGCGCTGGCCCTGCCGGCCGTCGGGGCCGCGATCCTGCGCCAGGTTCTGCCTCTGCTGTCCGGGCGAATTGCCCGCCCCAGGCCGGTTGTCGCCCGGTGCGTTGCCGCGGTCGTCGCGTCCGTCACCTGGCCGGCCGTACGCGCCCGGCCTCGATCCATTCCTGCCGTTGTCCGGATGATCGACATAAGCCTGCGGCGGACGGCCCTTGTTGTGTTCGTAGAACTGGGCGCGGTTGCCGCCCGCGTCGCGCACGTAGGCGCGCTGGGCGGCCGTGGGCGGAGCGTGGCGGTCATGGCGCGCCGCCAGTTCGCGCGGATCGGCCTGGCGGCGGATGCCTGACGGCCCGCCGTGATAGCTGACACGACGGCTGTCCGCGTGGTTGACGACGATGTCGCGGTGGTAGACGTTGGTCACGTGCGTGACATTGACGTTCGTGACGGACCGGTTGTAGTAGAAGCGGTCGCGCTTCCAGTAGCCGCCGACATATCCAAGACCCGTATAGCCGAACCCGTAGTTGATGCCGCCGTAGAACCCCACGTGGGGGCCCCAGTACCCCGGGTTCCACATGTACAGGCCGTTCGTGTAACCCCAATAGCCGGGCGTCCACAGAGCGCCCGCGTAGGGCGCCATCACCCACGCGCCCGGCACCCAGAAGAATCCATAGTGGTTGCGGCTCCAGTAACCCGGCACCCACATATAACCGTTGGCCGGCGCGGGCGGCTGCACATAGACCGGAAGGGCCGGTGGCGGCTCGGGGCTGCGGTCCACCACCGCCAGGTTCGCGTCGGCGGGATCGCCCTCGTCGTAAGACGGCTCATAGGCGGACGCGGCAGGCGCCGGAACCGTGGAATAGGTTTGCGCGGCCGCGGCCGCACTGGCCGCCAAAAGGGCAGCAGAGGCCAAGGGGCGCAAGCGGGCAATACGGAACGACGGGTTCATAAGTGTCCTTGATGCAGCGGACTCGCGGATCGACATAATGATTAGGCCACAGCCGTCAGCGGGAGTTCAGGACTGTAATCGTTCCGAAACAGCTTTCGCGTGACCGATGTTTGCGCCTGCGTGACGGTCGATGTCTTTCGTATCAATGTCTGCGCAAAAAAAGAAAGGGACCGCTTTCGCAATCCCTTTCAAAGCCATTCAGCCTGCGGTGCTGCGCCGCAGGCTGGAGCAAACGCTTCAGTTCCAGCGGCCGCCGGTGCCGGCCAGGCTGAAACGGCCCGCGCCCATGAAGGCGATGGCCACGCCGGCGAAGAGGAACATGCCTTGCAGTTCCAGCGCCCAGCCGCCTTGGTTGTTCAAGCCGCCGATCTGGCTGCTGTGCGCCAGCAGGATGGCCACGACCATGTTGATGGCGACGATGAGGCCGCCCAGGCGGGCGTAGACGCCGATGATCAGCAGGACGGGGGCGATGATCTCGCCCACGTACACGCCGTAAGCCAGAAAGCCGGGCAAGCCATGGGAAGACAGCATGCCGCTGATGCCGCCGACGCCGCCGCCCATCAGTTTGGCCAGGCCGTGGAGCAGAATCAGGATACCGAGGGTCAGGCGCAGGATCAGCTTGCCGGTGTCATCGGACTTGATCATGGTGAGTTTCTCTTGTGATGGTTAAGGGGGACAGTGCGCGGGTTGGAACGCACCGCTTGCCTTTGGTTCCGCGCGCCGGCTGGCAGCCCGCGAAAGCGCCGACCGGAGTGCTGGCGGCGCCATTATGGCAAAGACCCAGCAAAATCATCAAGCATTGCGCCGCCATCGCGACAATCGCCGGCCTGGCGACGCTTGCGTTGCGGGATGGTCGCGGCGGCTCCGATCCGGCCTCGAGACGGCGACCGAAACCGTGGTCCCGCCAACCGGGTCAGAACTCTTCCAGAAAGCGCATGCGAAAACGCCGGCCCTTGATGTTGCTGTTCGAAATGCGCGAGAAAGCCTGCTTGGCGATCTGGCGGTCCAGCGCCACATAGGACGTGAATTCGGTGATGTTGATCTTGCCGACCTGCTCGAACGTCAGGCCGCCGTCGCCGGTCAGCGCGCCCAGCAGGTCGCCGGGGCGCAGCTTGTCCTTCTTGCCGCCCTGGATGCTGAGCGTGATCATGGGCGCCCGCAAGGGGCGGTCGGCCTTGGGGCGCAGCGACTTGAGGTCGGCCCACTTCAGCGGCGACCCCTGGTATTGCTCGATGAGGTTGGCCCAGCGCATTTCCTCGGGCGAACACAAGCTGAGCGCCAGACCCTTCTGGTCGCCGCGGCCGCTGCGGCCGATGCGATGGACGTGGACCTCGGTGTCCTTGGTCACGTCCACGTTGATCACGGCGCCCAGGTTCTGGATGTCCAGGCCGCGCGCGGCCACGTCGGTGGCGACCAGCACGGCGCAGCTCTGGTTGGCGAACTGGATCAGGATCTCGTCGCGCTCGCGTTGCTCCAGGTCGCCATTGAGCGCCTGGGCGCTGATGCCTTCGGCCTGCAGGCGTTCCACCAGGTCATGGCTGCGGATCTTGGTGTTGCAGAACGCCAGCGTGGAAGCGGGGCGGAAATGGGCAAGCAGCCGCGCCACGGCGTCCAGGCGGTCGCCTTCGTCAATCTCGTAGAAGATCTGTTCGATCTGGCTGGAGTCGTGCTGCGCTTCGACCTTGACCTCGGCCGGATTGCGCAGGAAACGGGCGCTGAGCTTGCGGATGTTGTCGGGGTAGGTCGCCGAGAACAACAGCGTCTGGCGCTTGGTGGGGCAATGCGAAGCGATGGCCACGATATCGTCGTAGAACCCCATGTCCACCATCCGGTCGGCTTCGTCCAGCACCAGCGTATTCAGGCCGGCCAGGTCCAGGCTGCCGCGCTCAAGATGGTCCTGGATGCGGCCCGGCGTGCCCACCACCAGATGGGTGCCGCGGGCCAGCGATTCCGCCTGCGGGCGGGCTGCCGCGCCGCCGCACAGCGTCTGGATCTTCACGTTGGGGATCAGGCGCGCCAGCCGGCGCAGTTCCTGCGCCACCTGGTCGGCGAGCTCGCGGGTGGGACACACCACCAAGCCCTGCGGGACGATGCGGTTCACGTCCAGGTTCTGCAGCACTCCCAAGCCGAACGCCGCCGTCTTGCCGCTGCCGGTCTTGGCTTGCGCGATCACGTCGCGGCCGTCCAGGATGAGGGGCAGGGCCTGCGCCTGGATGGGCGTCATCTGCTCGAAACCCACGGTCTGCAAGTTTTCGAGCAGGGCGGGAAGGAGGGGAAGGGTGGAAAAGGCGGTGTCGGTCACGGCGAGTCGGATCCCGCAAGGGATCGGAGAAAAGATGAGTTGGGCGATAGTTTAAAGCCTACGCCGGTATGATCTACCGACGGGAAAGGCCGGCTGCGGGGCCAGCCCGACCCGATAACCAGATGCAACTGACGTCAGGGTGGATCATGTTCGACAAATTGAAGGCGCTTTCGGAAGGCGCAGCGGTCAAGGCCAAGGCGCTTACCAGCCGCACGGCTGGCGCAATCGAAAGCTCAAAAGCCCAGCTTGGAGACGCCGCCGCCAGCGCGCGAGCAAAGGGCCGTGAACTGGCGGGCGCAACGGCGGAAAAAGGCGGCGCGCTCGTCGAACAGCACTGGCAGACCATCGAGCGCGTGACCGTCGATGGCCTGCTGAGCGTCTCGGCCGAAAAGCTGAAGGACGAAGCGATGGTCAAGGACGTGCTCGAGCGCGCGTACGAGGCGCTGCCCACCGTCATTCGGCTTGTGCTGCCGCGGGAACGGTACCTGGAGATCGTCATCCAGAAGAAACAGCCGCTGCTTGCCAAGATCGAGGGGGCGCGAACCCGGCGGCAGGAGCGGGCGCAATCCGGCGCGGCCGGGAAGGACCAAGAGGGCTGAATCGCCGCCTGGCGGGGCCGTCCGGCTACGCGGACGCCTCATATGTCCCCGCCAATGCCCGGGCGGCCTCCTGCATCCGCGGCAGCCAGGCCCGGGCCCCATCGATCGACAGGCGCGCCACTGGCGCATGCAACGCAATCGCGGCGATGGCCTTCGAGCCGTGCAGGATGGGCACGGCCATGCAGACGATGCCCAGCAGGAATTCCTCGCGGTCGAAGCTGGCGCCTTCCTTTTTAATGACGCGCAGCTCTTCTTCCAGCGCCGCCACGTCGCACAGGGTGTTTGGCGTATAACGCGGGAGCGTGGCGGCGGCCAGCAGGCGCTGCCGGGTCTCGCGCCGCATGTAGGCCAGGAACAGTTTGCCGCTGGCCGAGCAGTGCAGGGGCACGCGCGAGCCGGAGTGCAGGTTGACGCGCAGCGGCCAGGCGGTTTCCACGCGGTCAAGGTAGATGACCTCGTCGCCGTCCAGCATGGTGCAGTTGCAGGTTTCGCCGATTTCGTCGACCAGGCTGTCCAGGATGCGGTGGCGTTCACCGCGCAGCGGCGAGTTCAGCAGCGTGTCGCGAGCCAGGGCGCTCAGGCGCGGGCCGCTGACGTAGCTTTTGCCGGCGGGCTCGCGCAGCAGCATGCCGGCGTCCACCAGCCGCGACAGGATGCGCAGCACCGAGGGCTTGGGCAGGCCGGTGGATTCGGTCAGCGCGGCCAACGATACGGGCTGGCCGGATTGCGCCACCTGTTCCAGCAGGGTCAGCGCGCGCAGGGCGGCGGAGGATTCGTCTTTCATCTTTCAATAATTGAAGATTCGGCGATCGGCTGCCCATCCTCGCACAGAATTTGCAGAAAATGAAACGGACGGGGGTGGGAAGCAGCGGAATTCTGGCGCAGTATCGGATCACACCGGCCAATGAGCAATCGGACGAGCGCCGGCCCGCCAGGAGAGAGACCATGAGCAGCAAGCAACACATGACCCCCAGCGAAGCGTTTGTCGAGACGCTGGTCGCGCAGGGCGTCAAGGATGTTTTCGGCATCGTCGGTTCGGCCTTCATGGATGCGCTGGATCTGTTTCCCGCAGCCGGCATCCGGTTCGTGCCCACGGTGCACGAGCAGGGCGCGGCGCACATGGCCGATGGCTATTCCCGGGTAACCGGCAGGCACGGCGTCTGCATCGCGCAGAACGGGCCCGGCATCACCAACTTCGTGACCGGCGTGGCCGCAGCCTATTGGGCGCACAGCCCGGTGGTGGCGATCACGCCCGAGACCGGCACTTCGGGCATGGGCCTGGGTGGATTCCAGGAGACCGAGCAACTTCCCATCTTTTCCCGCATCACCAAGTACCAGGCGCACGTGAACCGCCCGGACCGCATTGCCGAATTCACCGCGAAGGCTTTCGACAACGCGATGGCCGAGCGTGGGCCGTCGCAGCTGAACATTCCGCGCGACTACTTCTACGGCGAGATCGACGTGGCCATTCCGGAGCCGCGCCGGATCCGCCGCGGGCCTGGGTCGGAAGAGGACCTGGAGGCGGCGGCACGCATGCTGGCCGAAGCCAAGTTCCCGGTGATCGTTGCCGGCGGAGGCGTGCTGTTCTCCGACGGGCAGGCCGAATGCGTGGCGTTGGCCGAGCTGCTGGGTGCGCCCGTCGTGACCAGCTATCTGCACAATGACGCGTTCCCGGCCAGCCATCCGCTGTGGTGCGGTCCACTCGGCTATCAGGGCGCGAAGGCGGGCATGAAGCTGCTGTCGCAGGCGGACGTGGTGCTGGCGCTGGGCACGCGCCTGGGCCCCTTTGGCACCTTGCCGCAGCACGGGCTGGAATACTGGCCGCAGAACGCCCGCATCATCCAGGTCGACGCCGACCACCGCATGATCGGCCTGGTGCGACCGGTGTCGGTGGGCATCTGCGGCGACGCCAAGCCGGCGGCCGCCGCGCTGACTGCCCGGCTGCAGGCGCGGGACGTCGCGTGCGTCCGCACCAAGGATCAGCGGGCCAAAGAGATCGCCGCTCAGAAGTCGGAATGGGAACAGGAACTGGATGGCTGGTCGCACGAACGCGACGACTGGAGCCTGGACATCATCGAGCACGGCGGCGGCCGCATGCATCCGCGGCGCATGTTGCGCGAGCTGGAACGCGCGATGCCCAAGCACGTGATGGTGTCGACCGACATCGGCAACATCTGCTCGGTGTCCAACAGCTATCTGCGCTTTGACGAACCGAACTCCATGCTGGCCGCGATGAGCTTCGGCAATTGCGGTTATGCGCTGCCGGCGCTGATCGGCGCCAAGCTGGGCCGGCCCGACCGTCCCGCGGTGGCCTACGTGGGCGACGGCGCCTGGTGCATGAGCTTCCAGGAACTGCTGACCTGCGTGCGCGAGCAGATTCCGGTGACCGCCGTGGTCTTCCACAACGGCCAGTGGGGCGCCGAGAAAAAGAACCAGGTCGACTTCTATGGCCGGCGCTTCGTGGGCAGCAACCTGCGCAATCCGGGTTTTGCGGACCTGGCGCGCGCCATGGGCGCGGAGGGCATACGCGTCGAACACGCCGATCAGGTGGGCGCGGCGTTGCAGGCCGCCTGCCAGGCGCAACTGGAAGGCAAGACCACCGTGCTGGAAATGATGGTCAGCCAAGAACTGGGCGACCCGTTCCGCCGCGACGCCCTGAAGCAGCCGGTGCGCTTCCTGGACAAGTACCGCAAGTACGTGAACGAGCCCTTCAAGTCGGGCGAGGTGCCGCTCCCGATCGATCCCGTGGGACGCTGAACCGCGCGCGCGGCGCGAGCCGGGGCGGTTCAGCCTCGGCCCGCGCCGGACCTTTATCGGGCGGCCGTGGGTGTGCCCGCGGCAGGAGCGAAGACATGGCTTTCGACCGTTTGTTCGAGCCGCTGCGCGAGGCCGCGCTAGGGGCGGGACGCTTGCGCACGGCGGTGGCGTATCCCTTGTGCCCCGTCAGCCTGCGCGCCGCCGCGCACGCCGGCGACGCGGGCTATATCGAGCCGGTGCTGGTGGGACCGGGTGACAGGCTGGCCGCGCTGATGGAACAGGAGGGCCTGCGCGCCGGATCGATGGAGATCGTGGATACGCCGGACGACGAGGCGCTGGCGGCGCGCGCCGCGGCCGCGCTGGCGCGGGACGGGGCGGTCAGCATGCTGATGAAGGGCAGCCTGCACACCGACCACTTCATGTCGGCGGTGGTCACGCGCGAATCGGGCCTGCGCACCAACCGGCGTATCAGCCACGCGTTCGTGATGGCGGTGGCCGCCTATCCCAAACTGCTTATCCTGACCGACGCCGCGGTCAATATCGCGCCCTCGTTGCAGGACAAGGCGGACATTGCGCAGAACGCCATCGAGCTGGCGCGCGCGCTGGGCGTGGAGCGGCCCAAGGTCGCCGTGCTGTGCGCTACCGAATCGGTCAATCCCGCGATGCCGGCGACACTGGATGCGGCGGCGTTGTCCAAGATGGCCGATCGGCTGCAGATCCGCGGCGGCGACATCGACGGACCGCTGGCGTTCGACAACGCGATCTCGCGCGAGGCTGCGGACCAGAAGGGCATCGTGTCGCGCGTGGCGGGCGACGCGGACATCCTGCTGGTGCCGGACATCGAGGCCGGCAACATGCTCTACAAGGAATTGACCTGGCTGGCGGGCGCCGGCGCGGCGGGGCTGGTGCTCGGCACCCGCGTGCCCGTGCTGCTGACCAGCCGGTCCGACTCCATGGAAGCACGCGTCAATAGCTGCGCCGTCGCGGCGCTGTATGCGCGTGCGCGCGCCAACTGAGCGCGCGGCGCCCTGGCACCAGCAAGTCCGGCGGTTTGGTACTAAGCCCGGACCCGAGGGATCGCTACGCTAGGGCGAAAGCCATCCTTGAATGGTTCACGCGACAACATCAAAGGGGTAGAACATGCGCAGCGCAAGACTAGGCCTGGCCTCCATTCTGTCGATGTTTGCAATGGCGGGAGGCGCCGTCGCGGCTGACGCGCCCAAGCCCGGCGGCACGCTGGTCATCGGTTCGACGCAGGTGCCGCGGCACCTGAACGGCGCGGTGCAGTCGGGCACCGCGACGGCGCTGCCAAGCTCGCAATTGTTCGCCAGTCCGCTGCGGTACGACGCGGACTGGAAGCCGCAACCGTATCTGGCCGAATCCTGGGAGGTGGCGCCGGACGGCAAATCGCTGACGCTGCATCTGCGCGGCGACGCGGTGTTCCACGACGGCAAGCCCGTGACGTCCGACGACGTGGCGTTTTCCGTCATGGCGGTCAAGCAGAACCACCCGTTCCAGACCATGTTCGCACCCGTCGAGCGCGTGGACACGCCGGACGCGCGCACCGCCGTGCTGCGCATGAGCAAGCCGCATCCGGCGATCCTGCTGGCGCTGTCGCCGGCGCTGATGCCGGTGCTGCCCAAGCACATCTACGGCGACGGCCAGGACCTGAAGACGCATCCCCGCAACTCCGCCAACGTGGTGGGTTCGGGGCCGTTCATCTTCAAGGAATTCAAGCCGGGCCAGGAGGTCGTGCTGGAGCGCTTCGACAAGTTCTTCCTGCCCGGCAAGCCGCTGCTGGACCGCGTGGTGGTCAAGATCAACCCGGACGCCACCAATCTGCTGATCGGCCTGGAGCGCGGCGACATCGGCGCGTTGCCGTTCATGACCGAGCCGACGATCCTGCGGCGCGCCAAGGACAATCCGGCCATCGTCATGACCAACAAAGGCTACGAGGGCATCGGCGCGCTGAGCTGGCTGGCGTTCAACACGGCGCGCAAGCCGCTGGATGACGTGCGGGTGCGCCAGGCGATTGCCTACGCCACGGACAAGGGCTTCATCACCAAGGCGCTGAACGCCGGTTTCGCGGCGCCGGCATACGGCCCGATCGTCGGCACCAGCCCCTTTGCGACGCAGGACCTGAAGAAATATCCGCTGGACCTGAAGAAATCCGAGCAGTTGCTGGAGGAGGCCGGCTTCAAGAAAGACGGCAAGGGCGAACGCCTGACCCTGACGGTGGACTACATGCCGGGCAGCGACGTGCAGGGCAAGAACGTCGCGGAGTATCTGCGCAGCCAGCTCAAGAAGGTGGGCATCAACGTGCAGGTGCGCGCATCGCCGGATTTCCCGACGTGGGCCAAGCGCATCGCCAGCCATGATTTCGACATCACCACCGATATCGTCTTCAACTGGGGCGATCCGGTCATTGGCGTGCATCGCACCTATCTGTCGTCCAACATCCGCGACATCATCTGGACCAACACGCAGTCGTACAAGAACCCGAAGGTCGACACGCTGCTGGAGCAGGCGGGCACGGAGACCGACGTGGAGAAGCGCCGCGCGCTGTACGCAGAGTTCCAGCGCCTGGTCACCGAGGACGTGCCCATCGACTTCCTGACCGTCATCCCGTACCACACGCTGTCGTCCAAGAAGGTGCAAGGCTTGCCGGCGGGGATCTGGGGCATGCTGTCGCCGCTGGACGAGACCTACTTGCAGTAGCGGGGGCCGTCATGCTGCGTTATCTTTCGCGCCGTCTTGCCTACGCCGCGGTGCTGCTGCTGGCCGTGGTGACGCTGAACTTCCTGCTGATCCACATCTCGCCGGGCGATCCCGTCGAGACCATCGCGGGATCCATGGGCGGCATCAGCGAAGAGCTGCGGGCCCAGCTTCGCGTGCAGTACGGCCTGGACAAGCCTTTCATCGCGCAGCTTGGGCTGTACCTGGCGCAGGTGCTGCGCGGCGACCTGGGCTATTCGTACTTCTTCAATCTCCCGGTCGCGCAGCTTATCTGGGAACGCGTTCCCGCCACGCTGCTGCTGGTGGTGACATCCGTGACCTGTGCGTTCTTCGTCGGCACGCTGCTGGGCACGCTGGCCGCGCGGAAGCCGAACGGGCTGCTGTCGCAGGGCATCACGCTGCTGTCCGTCGTGGGGTATTCCGCCCCGGTGTTCTGGACCGGCATCATTCTCATCATCCTGTTTGCGTCGGCCTTGCCGATCTTTCCGGTATCCGACATGCGGTCGGCGGGCGGGCCGCAGGACGGGTGGGCGGGCGTCGTGGACGTGCTGCATCACCTGGTGCTGCCGGCCTTCACGCTGGCCTTCGTATACCTGGCGCAGTACAGCCGGCTGGCGCGCGCCAGCGTCATGGACGCGCTGTCCGCCGATTACATCCGGACCGCCCGCGCGAAAGGCTTGCCGGAAAGCACGGTGCTCTACAAGCATGCGCTGCGCAACGGCGTGCTGCCGGTGGTGACGATGCTGGGCCTGCAGTTCGGCAATGTGCTGGCCGGGGCGATCCTGGTGGAGACCGTCTTCAATTGGCCCGGACTGGGCCGGCTGGCCTTTGATTCGGTGCTGCGCCGCGATTACCCCACGTTGCTCGGCATCCTGCTCTTTGCATCGTTGCTGGTGGTGGTGATGAACCAGCTCACCGATCTGGCCTACCGCCTGATCGATCCCCGGATCAAGACATCATGAGACCCGCACCCATCGCCATTCCCGGCGCCGCGCACAGCGATGCGCGGCCCAAACCGCCGCCCCGGCCGTCCTACGAAGCGCTGCGCGTGTTCGCGCGCAATCCCAGCGCGCTTGTCGGCGTGCTGCTGCTGGCGGCGATTTTGGCCATCACACTGTTCGGTCCGATGGTGCTGGAAGCCGATCCCTTCGAGATCGCAGCCGCGCCGATGGAGCCCCCCGGTTCCGAGCTGCTGCTGGGCTCGGACTACCTGGGCCGCGACGTGCTTACCGGCATGATCTACGGCGGCCGCGCGACGCTGCTGGTGGGCGTGGTGGCCGCGGTGCTGTCCATGGCCATCGGCATCACCATCGGCGCGCTGGCGGGCTATTACGGCGGCTGGGTCGACGAGACGCTCATGCGCATCACCGAATTCTTCCAGGTGCTGCCCACCTTGCTGTTCGCCATGGTGCTGGTCACGCTGTTCACGCCGTCGCTGACCACGATCGCCGTGGCCATCGGCGTCGTCAGCTGGACGGGAACGGCGCGCCTGGCCCGCGGGGAATTCCTGCGCCTGAAGCGGCGCGAATACGTGCTGGCGGAACGCGTCATTGGCGCGGGGGACGCGCGCATCATCTGGCGCGTCATCCTGCCCAACGCCCTGGCGCCACTGATCGTGTCCGCCACGCTGGCGATCGGCACCGCGATCCTGTTCGAGGCCGGCCTGTCGTTCCTGGGGCTGGGCGATCCCAACGTGATGAGCTGGGGCCTCATGATCGGCAGCAATCGTCCCTACATCCTGACCGCATGGTGGGCCGTGACCTTGCCCGGGGCGGCGATCTTCCTGACCGTGCTTGCCGTCAGCCTGATCGGCGACGGGTTGAACGATGCCCTCAATCCGACATCGCGGGGGCGGGCATGAACGCCGCCGACATGGGCCCCGTGCTGGAGGTGGACGGGCTGAGCCTGGAATTCCGCACGCGCGGGCGTACCGCGGAGGTGCTGAGCGACGTGAGCTTCGACCTGCGCCCCGGAGAAACGCTGTGCCTGGTGGGCGAGTCCGGCTGCGGCAAGAGCATGACCGCGCTGGCCATCATGCGGCTGATTCCGCCGCTGGCGCGCATCGGCGCCGGCCGCGTGCGCCTGCGCGGCGCCGACCTGGCGTCGCACGACGACGAAGCCATGCGGCGGGTGCGCGGCAACAACATTTCGATGATCTTCCAGGAGCCCATGACCGCGCTCAACCCCGTCTACTCGGTGGGTGACCAGATCGCCGAGCCGCTGCGCCTGCATCAGGGATTGACCAAGAGCCAGGCGCGCGAGCGCGCCATCGAGATGCTGAAGTCCGTGGGCATTCCGCTGCCGGAACGCCGCGTGGACGATTATCCCCACCAACTTTCCGGGGGCATGAGGCAGCGCGTCATGATCGCGATTGCGCTGGCCTGCGACCCGGACGTGCTCATCGCCGACGAACCCACGACGGCGCTGGACGTGACCGTGCAGGCGCAGATCTTCGACCTGCTGCGCGAGCAGCAGGCGCGGCGGGGCACCGCGGTGTTGCTGATCACGCACGACATGGGCGCGGTATCGGAAATGGCGGACCGCGTGGTGGTGATGTATGGCGGGCGGGTGGTGGAGCAGGGAAGCGTGGGCCAGATCCTGGCGCATCCCCGTCATCCGTATACGCAAGGCCTGATCGCCTGCCTGCCGGAACTGGACCGCGAACCCGACGACGAGCGGCCGGACCTGCCCGAGATTCCCGGCGTGGTGCCATCGGTATGGGAGCGCGGCGCGGGCTGTCCTTTCGTCGACCGCTGCAACCACGCCATGGCGCGATGCAGCCGCGAGTTCCCGCCCATGAGCCTGCTGGACGGCGGCCAGGGCGTTTCCTGTTGGCTTTACCCGGAGGCATCGCGATGAGCCTGGCGCAGTCGTCATCCCTGCTGTCGGTGCGAGACCTGATGGTGCATTTTCCGGTTGGCGGCCGGGGACGCGACGGGACGCCCGCAGTCGTGCGCGCGGTGGACGGCGTGTCGTTCGACCTGGAGCGCGGCCGCACGCTGGCCATCGTGGGCGAGTCCGGCTCGGGCAAGACCACCACGGCGCTGTCCGTGCTGCGCCTGGCGGACCCGACGGGCGGCAGCATCCATTTCGACGGCAGCGACCTGACCGCGATGCGCGGATCGGCGCTGCGCAAGATGCGGCGCCGGCTGCAGCTCGTCTTTCAAGATCCGTATTCGTCGCTGAACCCGCGCCAGCGGGCCGAGGATATCGTGCGCACGCCGCTGGACCTGATGGGCATCGAGCCGCCCGGCGGGCGCGAGGCGCGCGTCGCGCTGATGTTCGAATTGGTGGGCCTGAGGCCCGAGCAGCGGCAGCTCTTTCCGCATCAGTTCAGCGGCGGCCAGCGGCAGCGGCTGAACATCGCGCGGGCGCTGGCCAGCGCGCCGGACCTGATTGTCTGCGACGAGCCCGTGTCCGCGCTGGACATCGCCATTCGCGCGCAGATCCTGAACCTGCTGCGCCGCATCCAGCGCGAGCAGGGACAGTCCTTTCTCTTCATCTCGCACGACATGGCGGTGGTGGAGCACGTGTGTGACGACATCGCGGTCATGTACCTGGGCAAGATCATCGAGCGCGCTTCGCGGCGCGCCTTTTTTTCGCGGCCGCTGCACCCGTACAGCGTGGCGCTGATGTCCGCCGTGCCCACCGTGAAGGGCGGCCGCGAGACCGCCGCGCGCCGCGTCAGGCTGCAGGGCGATCCGCCCAGCCCGGTGAACCCGCCGCCCGGCTGCCGCTTTGCCGGACGTTGCCCCGCCGCGCAGGCGGTGTGCGCCCAGCAGGAGCCCCCGCTGCGCGAAGTGGCGTCGGCCCATCACGTCGCCTGCCATTTTGTCGAGACCCGGAACGGCGAGGCTGTATCGCCGTTGCAGGCCTGAACCCCACGAACCCAAGGAAAGCCCGATGAACCAGCCTTCTGGCGCCACCACGATCTACGCCGCCCGCACCATCCTGACCATGAACCCCGCCCAGCCGCGTGCGACGCATGTCGCCGTGCGCGACGGGCGCATCCTGGGCGTAGGCAGGCTGGAGGACCTGGCCGGCTGGGGGCCGGCGGACGTGGACGAACGCTACGCGGACAGCGTGCTGATGCCCGGACTGGTCGAGGGGCATTGCCATTTGCCGGAAGGCGGCATGTGGAAGTTCGTGTACGTGGGCTATTACGACCGCCGTGGACCGGATGGCACGCTGTGGCAGGGCCTGAAGAGCTTTGAGGAGGTCGCCGCAAGGTTGCGCGACTTCGAACGGGCGCTTGCGCCGGACGAGACGCTGATCGGCTGGGGCTTCGATCCCATCTTTTTTGGCGGCGACCGCATGAGCATCCAGGATCTGGACGCGGTGTCCGCCGACAGGTCCATCGTGGTAATGCATGCAAGCATGCATTTGATGAACGTGAATTCGCCCATGCTGGCGCGCGCCGGAATCGACCGGGACACCGATATCGAAGGGGTGACGCGGCTTGCCGACGGGCGGCCCAGCGGCGAACTGTGCGAGTTCGCGGCCATGTTCCCGGTCATGCGGCTGATCGGCAGCCCCTTTCGTACGGTCGGTTTGACGGAAGAAGGATTGCGGATGTTCGGCAAGGTCGCGCAATGGGCGGGCGTGACCACGGCGACGGACCTGGTCAACGAGTTGAACGACGAGGGGCTGGCGACGCTGGCGCGGGTGACGTCCGAGGCCGACTACCCGGTCCGGATCGTGCCTGCGGCGTCCGCGCTGACGTACGCGGGCGATCCGGCGGGGTGCCTGGAAAAGCTTGGCGCCGCGCGCCGCCTGAACCATGACAAGCTGCACCTGGGCATGGTGAAGCTGGTGGTGGATGGATCGATACAGGGCTTCACCGCGCGGGTGCGCTGGCCCGGCTACTTCAACGGGGCGCCCAACGGCATCTGGGTGATTGCGCCGTCCGAACTGGATGCGATGGTGCAAACCTATCACGACGCAGGCGCGCAGCTGCACATCCACACCAATGGCGACGAGGCCACGCAGCTTGCCATCGAAGCCGTCGAACGGGCCCTGCGGCGCACGCCACGGCGGGACCACCGCCATACGCTGCAGCACTGCCAGATGGCCGACGCCGCGCAGTTCCGCCGCATGGCCAGCCTGGGCATGTGCGTGAACCTGTTCGCCAACCACATCTATTACTGGGGCGACGCGCACTACGCGCTGACCATGGGCCCGGACCGCGCCAACCGCATGGACGCCTGCGCGTCGGCGGCGCGCGCGGGGGTGCCGTTCGCCATCCATTCCGACGCGCCCATCACGCCATTGGGGCCGCTGTTCACGGCATGGTGCGCGGTGAACCGGCAGACGGCGTCGGGGCGGGTGCTGGGCGCTTCGGAACGCATCGGCGTCGACGCGGCGCTGCATGCCATCACGCTGGGCGCGGCGTACACGCTGCACATGGATCACCTGGTCGGTTCCATCGAGGTCGGCAAGCACGCGGACTTCTGCGTGCTGCGGGACGATCCCACCGCCGTGCCGGCGCAGGACCTGAAAGACTTGACGGTGTTGGGCACGGTCATCGGGGGCCGGCCGCTGGCGCTGCGGGCAGCCTGACATGGCGCGCATTCCGCTGACGGTGGTGGGCGGTTTTCTTGGCGCCGGCAAGACGACGCTGTTGAATCACGTGCTGGCCTCCAGTCCGCGCCGCGCGGCGGTGCTGGTGAACGACTTCGGCCCCATAGATGTGGATGCCGCCTTGATCGCGCAACGCGCCGACGACGTGATCCGGCTGGCCAACGGCTGCGTCTGCTGTTCCATGGCGGGCGGCCTGGACGATGCGCTGGCGCGAGTGCTGTCGCTGGATCCCTTGCCCGAATGGATCGTCATCGAGGCCAGCGGCGTGTCGGACCCCGGCCGCATCGCCCAGGTCGGCCTGTCCGATCCGATGCTGCAGCTGGAAGGGGTGGTGGTGCTGGCGGATGCCGGCGGCGTGCGCGCCGCGGCGGCCGATCCTTTGTTGGCGGACACGGTGCAGCGCCAGCTCCGGGCCGCCGATCTGCTGGTGCTGAACAAGACCGACCTGGCTGGCGAAGACGAGCTGGCGTCGCTGCGCGGCTGGCTGCGGGACGCAAGCGGCGGCGCGCCGGTGCTGGACGCGCGCGAGGGCAGGGTGGACCTGCGCTGCCTGACCGGCGAGGCTGTCCCGCCGCGCGCCGAACATGGCTGTAGCGAACACGGCTGCGCAGGCGCCTTCAGCGGCCATCATTGCGAGCATTCAGGCGGACAGGTCGAATCGCCCGACCCCGCGCATCCGTTCCAGGGCTGGCTCTGGCGCGCGCCGGAACTTCTGGATGCCGATCGGCTGGCCGAGTGCCTGCGGCAGTTGCCGCGCGAAGTGCTGCGCGCCAAAGGCTGGGTGCAAACCCAGCGGCACGGTTGGGTGCTGGTGCAGCTGGCGGGTCGCCGGGTGCGTTTCGATACCCAGGCGCCGCCACCGGCCAGCCTGGACGGTCCGGGGCTGGTGCTGATCGGGATGCGTGGCGGCATCGACATCGACGACGTCGCGGCCAGGCTGGCCCCGGCTGCGTTGCGCATGAGCGAGGCGGCGCACCCGGCGTCGCAGGCGCCGCGCTCGGCCCGCCCGCATTGATTCTGGTGCAAGCGATTCCCCGCTTCTGGTTCTAGACCCTGGCATGCCCCGCACGTACCTTGGTGGTTCAGCGTGACGCATCTTGCGCCGCGCCAGCAGAGGAGGGTAGGCAATGCAGAAATCCGTCACCGTGGAGATGCTGGCCGAGTTTGCGGCCGCCTGGAATCGGCACGACATCGACGCCTTGATGTCTTTCATGAGCGAGGACTGCGTGTTCGAGACCGTGGGCGGACCCGAGCAATACGGCAGCCGCCATTCCGGACCGGAAGCGGTGCGCGCAGCCTTTGCCGCCGCCTGGAAGAATTTTCCGGACGCGCAGTGGGAGAACGGCCGGCATTGGGTGGCGGGCGATCGCGGCGTGTCCGAATCGACGTTCCGCGGCACCGCCGCGGACGGGACGCGGGTGGAGGCCGACATGGTCGATGTCTTCACCTTCCAGGACGGCAAGATCCGCGTGAAGAACGCATTCCGCAAGCAGCGCCCGGCTTTGCCGGCACGGAGCTAGCCACCACCTATGGATACGCAAATGTCTCCCGGCCTTCACTCACCGGCGCGCGCGTCCGGCGCCGCGATCAGCGCGTACAACCCGGCCTATGATCCGCTGGTGTCCCCGCCCGGCCAGGGGCAGGATTACGCGCCGACGTACTGGGTGGCGACGGCGGGCGCGCCGCCAGAGGACGACGGCCCGATCAGTGGGGACATCGATGCCGACGTGGTGATCGTGGGTTCCGGCTTTACCGGGTTGTCGGCGGCCCTTGCGCTGGCGCGCGATTTTGGAGTGAAGGCGGTCGTGCTGGAGGCCAATCGCGCGGTGTGGGGGTGTACCAGCCGTAACGGCGGGCAGGGGCAGAACGCCTCGGGCCGGCTCTATCGATCGCAGTGGATCGCGCGCTGGGGGCTGGATACGGCAAAGCGGCTGGATGCCGAGATCCGCGAAGGGTTCGAGTACTGGAAGAGCCTGGTGGCGCAGGTGGATTGCGATGCGCAGCCGGGCGGCCATCTGTATACGGCGCATCGCCAGAAGAAGATGGCTTTCCTGCAGAACGAGGCCCGCGTGATGCGGGAGACTTTCGGCTACGACACGAAGATGCTGAGCGGCGCGGAGCTGCGGGAACGCTACGTGGACGACCGTGAAGCCGTGGGCGCGATGCATGAGCCGGACGGGGTGGGGGTGCATCCGCTGAAGCTGGCGTATGGGTATCTGCGGCAGGCGCGCGCGCTGGGTGTGCGCATTCATCCGGGCAGCCCGGTGCTGGGATGGCGCGTGGAAAACGGCGTGTACCTGCTGCACACGCCGGGCGGCACGGTGCGGGCGAAGCGCGTTGCGTTCGCGACGGGTGGCTATACGGCGCAGGGCGTGAACCGTTTGTTGGACAACCGGATCATGCCGGTGCTGTCGAATTCGATGGTGACGCGGGTGTTGTCGCCGGCGGAGCGCGAGGCGGCGGGGTTGAAGAGCACGGTGTTCATTACGGATACGCGGACGCTGCGTTTCTATTACCGGTTGCTGCCCGATGGCCGGATGCAGATCGGCAGCCGCAGCGCGTTGCGGGGAGCGGATGCGGAGAATCCACGTCATCTGGCGCTGTTGCGCGAGGGGTTGGCGCGCAAGTTTCCGGCGCTGCGGGGCGTGGATGTGGCGTATTCGTGGTGGGGCTGGGTGGACGTGAGCCACGATATGATGCCGCGCATTACGCAGCCGGATCCGGCGCAGCAGGTTTATTACGCGTTCGGATATGGGGGGAATGGGGTGGCGTTTTCTGCCCATGCGGGGCGGCGGTTGGCGCAGCGGATGATGGGCAAGGACGGTATCGCATGGGACTTGCCGATTTACGATACGCCGTTGCCGGGGCATATGTTTGCGCCTTTTCGCAGGATTGGGCAGGGGTTGTTGTATCGGTGGTATTACTTGCGGGATGAGTTGCTGTAGGAGGGGCTCTGGGAGGCTGGCTGCGGTTGGGGTTCTTTAGACGCCCGGCACGTCGGCGGCCTGGGGTGCGCGGGGCTACGATTGCGGTCCGGAGCCTTCGCTCCGGACTTGCCTAGGCGGCCCCCCCCCGTCGTCATCGTCGTTGTCGCCTTCGGCGACTGCCTTCCGATTCCCTCGGGCGCATTTACACGCCCCGCGCACCCCAGGCCGCCGACGCGCCGGGCTCGGGAGGTTGGATCTTGTCGGCTGCTGGGCGGGCGGTGAATTTGGCTCGCCACGGTCGGGAGACTGTCGGGCGGTTCACTTGACTTGGAATGCGGCCGCTTCGGCCTGTTCTAGGCCGCGCTCCAGCGGCTGGGCGCGAATTTCTGCGCCATCATCAGGCCGCCGCGGCCCGTCGCCATTTCGGCGATGACTTCGCCCACTGCTGGCGCGATTTGGAAGCCGCCGCCGGAGAAGCCGAAGGCATGCAGCAGGCGCGGGACCCGGGGGCTGAAGCCGATGACCGGGTTTTTGTCGCTGAAGTAGCCTTCGATGCCAGACCAGCAGCGGATGACGCTGGCGCAGGCCAGTGCGGGCAGGATGGTTGGGGCCGTTCGTCCGAGTTCCGCCATGGCTGCGCGGCCCGGGCGGCTGCGGTCGCCGGGTAGGGGTACGCCGTAGCCGCCGCCCATGACGACGTTGCCGCGCGCGACTTGGCGGGCGTAGAAGCCGCCGCCTTCCACGCCGAGCGAGACGCCGATCTGGGGGGAAAGTGGTTCGGTGACGAGCATGGTGGGATATTTCACTTGCAAGGGGAGGTCGTCGCCGAAGCGGCTTGCAACGGCGGCGCCCCAGGCGCCTGCCGCGTTGATGACGGTGGTGGCGCGGATGCGGCGTCCGTCGGCGGCGGTCAGCAGGAAGTCTTCGCCTTGTGTGTCTGTCTGCGTGATGGCGCAATGTTCGAGCAGGTGGGCGCCGGCCCGCGCGGCGGCGTGGGCGAATGCGGGCGCGACGAGGCGCGGGTTGGCCTGTCCGTCTTGCGGGCATAGCGATCCGCCGGCTATGCCGGGGCCCAGCGCCGGAAAGCGGCGGCGCAGTTCGGTGGCGTCGATGATTTCAAGGCCCAGGTCGAAGTCGCTTACCTTGTCGCGGTAGGCGCAGAGCTTTTCCAGGTCGGATTCGGATCGGGCCAGTTTCAGGTGGCCGCTGCGCACGTATTCCGCGTCGGTGCCGATGAGTTCGGGCAGGCGCGACCAGATGCCGTGCGCGCGCTGCGCCAGGTAGAGCTGTTCGATGGAGCGTCCTTGCCGGCGCACGCCGCCGAAGTTGACGCCGCTGGCGCGCGCGCCGCTCGCGCCGCTGTCGATCAGGGCGGTGGCTACGCCCAGGCGGCGCAACGCGAGGGCGGCGCAGGCGCCCACCAGGCCGGCGCCGATGATGGCGACTTCGGTATGCAGCGGGTTCATGGTTGCACCCCGCCGAGCACGGCAAGGTTCACGGGCTTGACCGGCGCCTGGCCGCGCAGGCGGCCGATGTCCGCCAAAGCCAGTCCGCGGCAGTCGGCCAGCAGTTCGGCGGCGCCGGCCTGGCACATGCGGCCCTGGCACAGGCCCATGCCGATGCGCGTCAGCGCTTTCAGCCGGTTGAGGTCGTCGATGGCGTACTGCTCGGCCGCGGCGCGCAGCGTGCCCGCGCGCACCTCTTCGCAGCGGCAGACCATGACGGAGTCGTCGCAGCTTGCCCCGGGCAGGGGAAAGGCCTGGTCCAGGCCGCGCCGGAACCGCGCCCATCTGGCTTGCTGGCGGGCCAGCGCCTGCACGCGACCGGCGCTGACGGCGATGCCGCTATCGGCCAGCATGGCCAGGGCGGCGCGTTCTCCCGCGAGTTCGGCCATGACGGCGCCGCCGATGGCCGCACCGTCTCCGGCCAGGTAGACGCCGGCGGCCGAGCTGCGGCCGTCGGGGTCGCGGCGCGCAAGCCACGCGCGTTGAACCGCGTCGAAATCGAAAGCGCAATCCAGCAGGTCGGCCAACTGGGTTTCGGCGCGCAGTCCGTGGCCGACGGCCAGCGCGTCGCAAGCGAACGCGCGGGATTGGCCGTCTATGGCGGCAAGCACGGTCTCGACCCGGCCGTCGCCCTGCGCGGCGCCGAGCTGCGCATTGTGGTGCACGGGTATGCCGTGGGCGCGTAGCCATCCCAGGTAGTACAGGCCCTTGGCCAGCATGCCGGGCTGGCTCAGCAGGGCGGGCGTGGCGCGGACCTGCCCGACGAAAGGCGCCTGGTCCAGCACGGCCAGCACGTGGGCGCCAGCGCGCGCATATTGATAGGCCACCAGATAGAGCAGGGGGCCGGTGCCGGCGAAGACGATGCGTGGCCCGAACACGCAGCCCTGGCTTTTCAATGCGATCTGCGCGCCGCCCAGCGAGTAGACGCCGGGCAGGGTCCAGCCCGTGAAGGGCAGCACGCGGTCGGTGGCGCCGGTGGCCAGCAGCAGACGGGAGTACGCAAGGGTTTTCAGTTCGCCGTCGCGGACCAGGTCCAGGCTGCCGGGCGAGGCGTTCCACACCGCGGTCCCGGCGCGATAGTCGGCCCGGGTGGCCAGGTCCGCGCCGGCCGTGTGGATGGCTTGCGCGCGTTTCCATTCGAAGCCGTAGCGCTGGCGCGCATTGCCGCGCGGCGCCACGCCCTGGCGATAGATCTGGCCGCCGGGCAAAGCGGCCTCGTCGACGATCACCGGACGCACCCCGTGGCGCAGCAGCGTCTGCGCAGCGCGCACGCCTGCCGGGCCGGCTCCCACTACTACCATGGTTGGCGCGTCCACGCCGCCGGGCGGATTCATCTGCATGCAAGTTCTCCGGGCGCGGCGCTCACCAACTCCATGCCGTCTTGCGCCGGGGTGGAACAGGCGCGCAGGCGCTTGCCGTCCGCGGTCTGCACCCAGCAATCCTGGCAGGCTCCCATCAGGCAGAAGCCGGCGCGCGGCGCGCCTTCGCCCAAGGTGACGCGCAGGTGTTGCGCGGCCAGCAGCAGCGCCGTCAGCACCGTGTCGCCTAGATGGGCTTGCAGCGGCTGGCCGTTCCAGGTGATCCGCAACGCAGGCGAAACGGGCGCCGACGCGCGGCGCAGGAGTGGTGTCATGCCGCCTTCTCCGCCCGGCGCATCTGCGACAGCGTACGGTCCGGCAGGATGATGTCGGCGTCGTAGCGCAGTTCCACCACGGCCGGCATGCGATGTTCGTTCGCATAGGCCAGCGCGGCGTCGTAGGCGGGCGCGAAATCCTCGCTGCGCTGGACCGCGGCGCCGAAACCGCCGTAGCTTTGCGCCAGCAGCGCAAAATCCGGGTTGACCAGTTCCGTGGCCAGCGCGCGGCCGGGATATGCGCGTTCCTGGTGCAACCGGATGGTGCCGAAGAGCCCGTTGTTGAAGACCAGCACCACGATGCCCAGACGGTATTGGGCCGCGGTGGCCAGTTCCTGCATCGTCATCTGGAAGCAGCCATCCCCGGCAAAGCAGACCACCGCCGCGCTTCGATCGCGCAGCTTGGCGGCGATGGCTGCCGGCAGGCCGTATCCCATGGCGCCGACCGCGGGGGCCAACTGGCTGCCGGCCCCTTTGAAGGCGATATGCCGGTGCGCGTAGAGCGCGTAGTTGCCTGCGCCCACGGTGACGCACGAGCGTTCCGGCAGGGTGGCGGCGACGTGGCGCGCTGCCGCGTTCAGGTCCAGCGGACCCGGTGTGGGCGGCAGCGGGGCCGCGGTTTCCACGGCGTCGGCGCCGCGGCGGCGCGGTTGCCAGCCCGGTGTCGGCGCCAGCTCGGCGGCAGCCTGTGCAAAGCCTTCCACGCTGGCCACCATGCCCAGCGCCGGCGTGCACAGCCGCCCGATCTCATTGGCGTCGGGATGGATGTGCACCAGGGTCTGGCGCGGTGTGGGGGAGGCCAGCCATTCGTAATTGATGGTGGTGGGCTCGCACAGGCGCGTGCCCAGCGCTATGACCAGGTCGCTGCCCATGACGGCGCGCTTCTGGTGAGCGGGCATGCTTGCGCTGACCTGGCCCACGAAATTGGGATGGTCATTGTCGAACAGTTCCAGACGGCGCCACGCGGTCGCCACGGGCAGGTCGAAGCGCAGCGCGAAATCGCGCACGGTCTGGCGCGCGGCGGCAGTCCAGCGCGAACCGCCCAGCAGCAGCAGGGGGCGCTCGGCCGCTTCCAGCAATGCGCGCAGGCGTTGCATGTCGCTGTCGGCCGGACGCGCGCAAGGTGTCGGGGGCGGGGCGGCCAGCGCGGCGTCGGCGAAGCTGGACAGCATGTCCTCGGGTAGCGAAAGCACCACGGGTCCGGGCCGGCCGCCTGTGGCGATCGCCCAGGCGCGCGCCAGGTATTCGGGGATGCGGTCGGCCCGTTCGATCTGCGCGACCCATTTCGCCAGCGGCGCGTACATGGCGCGGTAGTCCACTTCCTGGAAGCATTGGCGGTCGACGGTGTCGCTACCGACCTGGCCGATGAACAGGATCATTGGCGTCGAGTCCTCCCGGGCGGTGTGCACGCCGATCGCGGCGTTGGTCGCGCCGGGGCCGCGCGAGACGAAGCAGATGCCCGGCTGGCCGGTCAGCTTGCCATGCGCCTCCGCCATGTAGGCGGCGCCGCCTTCCTGGCGGCAGACCACAGCTTCGATCGCATCGCGCCGCGTATAGAGCGCGTCGATACAGGGAAGGAAGCTCTCACCGGGCACCATGAACACGCGCTCGACGCCAAATGCCTGCAACTGCGCGACCAGCAGTTCACCGCCGCTGCGCAGGCCCGAAACGGGGCCAGTCATGCCGCATCTCCTTGCAGCGCGAGCGCCACGCGTTCCGCGCCGTAGTCGCGCTCGGCCGCCGCCCGGCTGACCTTGCCGCCCAACACGTCGTTGCGGATGGCGGCGGCGCCGCGCTCGGCGGGAACGCCGTAGCCGCCGCCTCCGGGCGTTTCCAGGCGTACGGATTGGCCGCTGGCCAAGGCATGGCCCGCGATCTTGTTGGCCAGGCGCTGTTCATCCGGGCGGCCCGGGTTCTGCACCACGCGCGAGGTTCCGCCTTCCAGCCCGCCGTTCAGGCCCGCGGCGCCGAACAGCGCGGCATCGCACCGGATGGTGCAGATCAACTGGTCGTGCAGCGATCGGATCTGGCGAGCGATGCCCATGCCGCCCCGGTGGCGGCCGGCGCCGCCGCTATCGTTGACCAGCGCGTACTCCTCGACCAGCAAGGGGTATTCGATCTCCAGCGCCTCCGCCGGCAGGTTCGATGTGTTGGTCACGTGCACCTGGATGCCATCCATACCGTCTCCCTGCGCGCGTCCTCCCGCGCCGCCGCCCAGGGTTTCCAGATAGACGAAGGTGCCTTTGCCGTCCTGCATGGGCACCGAGAACAGCATGGACGGCATGACGTCATTGCACGAGGCCATGGCGCGGTCGGGCGGAAGCAGCTGGCCCAGCGCGCCGATAACCGTGCCCGCGACGCGTTGCGCGGTGGTGACGCGCGCGCCGACCGCCGCCGGAAAGCGCGGATTGGTGATGGTGCCTTCGGGAGCAGTGATGGTGATGGGCTGGAACAGACCGTTGTTGGGCATGAGATCGGGATCGAGCATGGCCTTCACCGCGAAATAGACGCTGGCGTTCAAGGCGCTGGCGGGCAGGTTGAAGGCGCCGCGCGCCTGCTTGCCGGTGCCCGTGAAATCCACGTAAAGCTGGCCGTCGCGCGCATGCACGTTGGCCTGGATGGTGACCGGGTCGCCGCCCATGCCGTCGTCGTCCATGCGCTCGGTGAAGGTGCAGGTGCCGGCGGGAAGCTGGGCGATGCGGTTGCGCAGGCGCCGTTCCGTGTACACCATGATGCTGTCGATCGCCGACAGCACGGTCTGCAGGCCGGACTGTTGCACCAGTTCCAGCATCAGCTTGGCGCCCTTGTCATTGGTGGCGATCTGGGCGCGGATGTCGTGCATCCGGTTGTCCGGCTCGCGGGTGTTGTGCGCGATCATTTCCAGCAGGTCCATGTCCAGCTCGCCTTCGCGCACGATGCGCATGGCCGGCAGCCGGATGCCTTCCTCCCAGACCGTCTTGAGATGGTGCGAAGTGGACCCGGGGACCGCGCCGCCCACGTCGGTATGGTGGCCGATGTTGGCGGCGAAAAAGCGCAGCACGCCCTCATGGAAGATGGGGGTGATGACGGTGATGTCGGGCGCATGCGTGCCGCCGGCGAGATAGGCGTCGTTGCACAGGAAGGCGTCGCCGGGACGCACGCCGGCCGCGCCGTAGCGCCGCAGCACGGCGTCGATGCCGCCGGACAGCGATCCCAGGTGGACGGGCACGTGGGCGGCCTGCGCCACCAGCCGGCCGGCGGCGTCGAACAGCGCCACCGAGCAGTCCTTGCGCTCTTTGATGTTGGTTGAAAAGGAAGACCGGATCAGCGTGTTGCCCATTTCTTCGGTGATGGACAGCAGGCGGTTGCTGAAGACCTCCATTTCAATGGGGTCGAAAGTGTCCGTGCCGGGGGCGGGGATCGAAGGGGTGGTCATGGCGTTCGCCTTAGATATTGAGGTTGACGACGAGGTTGCCGTATTCGTCGGCGCGTGCCTGCTGGCCCGGCAGCACGACGGTGGTCGAGCTCATTTCCTCGATCACGGCCGGCCCGTTCACCGGGGTGTCAACCGGCAGCAGGGCGCGGCGCAGGATGGGGGTGTCCACCCAGCCAGATCCCTCGAAGTACACATCGCGACGTTCCTTGATGGCGCCCTCGACGCTGGCGCCGCCCTCGACTTTGGCCAGCGGCGCCCGCGGCACCAGGCCGGTGGCGCGGACCCGGCAATTGACGATCTCTACCGGACGGCCGGCGGCGTCGTAGCCGTACTCGCGCACGTGCGCCGCGCCGAATGCCGCGACGAACGTCTCCAGGGGCATCAGCTGCATGCCGTCCAGCGGCACGGCGATCTCGAAGTTCTGCCCCTGGTAGCGCGCGTCGATGACGGCGGACAGGCGCTGGTCCGAGTCATCGACGCCCTCGCTGGACAGCCAGCCACGCGCCTTGCCGGCCAGGGCTTCCAGCGCCTGCTGCACCGCCGTCCAGCCGCTGGGGGTGGCGTGGGCCATCAGCGTCTGCACGAAGTCCATGGAGATGTCGGACAGCAGGATGCCGCGGGCGCACATGGTGCCGGGCTCCTGCGGAATCAGCAGCGCGCCGATGCCGCAGTCGCGCGCCAGTTCGGCGGCATGCAGGCCGCCCGCGCCGCCGAAGGCACACAGCGCGAACTTGCGAATGTCATGCCCCCGTTCCGTGGAGACCGCGCGCACCGCGCGCGCCATGTTCGAGTTGGCGATGCGCAGGATGCCGTAGGCGGCTTCCTCCACGCTCAGGCCCAGCGGACGGGCGATCTGCTGTTCCAGCGCCTCGCGCGCCTGGGCCGCATAAACGGCCATCCGGCCTTCCAGCAGCGCGACCGGATTGAGGCGGCCCAGGACCACGTGGGCGTCGGTGATGGTCACCACCTGGCCGCCGCGGTTGTAGGCAACGGGGCCGGGCACCGCGCCCGCGCTCTGCGGGCCGACTTTCAACGCGCCCGCGTCGTCGATGCGGGCGATGCTGCCGCCGCCCGCGCCGATGACGTGCACGTCCACCATCTGCGTCTTGACCGGATAGTCGGCCACCAGGCGGCTGGACGTGAACAGCGGCCGCAACTCGGCCACGAGCGACACGTCCGTGCTGGTGCCGCCCACGTCAAAGGTAATCAGATTGGGCAGGCCCGCCACGCGGCCCAGCTCGGTGGCGCCGATCACGCCGGCGGCGGGGCCCGACACGCACGTGCGCACGGGAGCCGTCAGCACCGACTCCACGGACATCAGGCCGCCATTGGAATGCACGGTGGTCGGCTCTGCCGCCACGCCCATGCTGCGCACGGAGCTGACCAGATTGCGCATGTAGCCGGCCATGCGCGGGCCGACATAGGCATTGAGCGCGGTGGTGGACATGCGCTCGTACTCGCGGAACTCCGGCAGGATCTCGCTGGACACGCTGAGATAGACGCCAGGCAGGTGTTCGGCCAGGATGTCGCGGGTGAGGCGCTCGTGCGCACCGTTGCGGTAGCTGTGCATGAAGCAGATCGCCACGGAATCGACACGGGCGGCGGCCAACTCGCGCGCCACCGCCACGACCTCGTCCTCATCCAGCGCTTGCAGCACCGACCCGTCGGCGCCTATGCGCTCGGTCACTTCAAAACGCCACTCGCGCGGCGCCAGCGGCTGCGGCTTGATGACGTTGTAGTCGTACAGGTGAGGGCGCGTCTGCCGCCCGATCTCCAGCACGTCGCGAAAGCCGCGGGTGGTCACCAGGGCGCAGCGCGAGCCCCTGCGCTCGATCACCATATTGGTGGCCACGGTCGTGCCGTGGCCCACGTGCGCCAGTTCGGAACCGGCGATCTCGTGTTCGCGGATCAGGTGGGCCAGGCCCGTCTGAATGGCCTCGGACGGGTCGTGCGGTGTCGACGGCACCTTGAAGTAATGCAGTTCACCGGTGTGCTCGGCAAGCAAGGTGAAGTCGGTGAACGTGCCGCCTACGTCGAAGCCGACGCGAAAACGGCGGGCGCCCGGGGCGGATGCGGTCTGGGTCACTCTGGTCTCCAGGATGCTGGCGCGAAAGGCGCCGGGAGTGGGATGAGCAGAATGCTATTGACCGACCATCATTCGGTCCAATCAAAGATTGGTATCAGCAATCATCACTTGTGTGAATGATGCGTCAGTAGGGATGCGATTCCGCCGGCTGCGCCTGGTCGAACACCATTCCCTGGGCCTGGCAGACCTTGAGGATCTCTTCGCGCAGCCAGCGATGCGCGGGGATATTGTCCGAGCGCTCGTGCCAGATCAGGTTGACGGTGCGCGGCGCGAACGGAAAGGGCGCTTCGACCGCTTCCAGCAGATGGCTGTAGGGACTGTTGCGCACGGTGTTCAGGGGCACCACGCAGATCAGGTCCGTCTCGGCCAAAAGGCGCGGGGCCAGCGCGAACTGGTTGATGGTAAGCACGACATTGCGCTTGTAGCCATGAGGCGCGAGCTCGTGGTCGATCAGGGTGGGCGTGCCCAGCAGGCTGACCATCAGATGGCGCGCGCGCAGGAAGCTGTCCAAAGTGAAGCGCGGCTGCGCCAGCAGCGGATGGCCCTTGCGCATGGCGCAGACGTAGGTCAGGGTCTCCAGCGGCAGCGTGCGCAACGATGAACCGAAGTTCGAATACACGCCGGCAGCCATGTCGACTTCGCCTTTCTCCAGCAGCACGCCAGCGTTGTCCAGCGAATAGGGATGCAGGTGGATGCGCACATTCGGCGCCACGGTCTGCTGCTCGACGAACAGCGGCCGGATGACCTGGTCGGCCACGTAGTCGGACATCGCCATGCGGAACACCGCCTCGGAGCGCGCAGGATCGAAATCGTTGCGCTCCAGCGTGTCGGCGATGCTGGCCAGCGCGTCGCGGATCGGCGGCCACAGCAGCTCGGCGCGCTGCGTGGGCAGCACGCCGCCCTGGACCTTCACGAACAGGGGATCCTTCAAGGTCATGCGCAGGCGGTTGACGGCATTGCTGACCGCCGGTTGCGTCATGTGAAGCGCGGCGGCCGCGCGCGTGACATTGCGTTCGGTCATGACCGCATCGAAGATGCGCAGCAGGTTCAGGTCCATCGAGGTCAACATCGCAGTCCCGTGGTGATTATCAACGTTGGTGATAGAGATTTATTTTAAATGTTGATTAGCCATATAACACCGGACCGCTTAATCTTTCCCGGGTGCAAGTGCAATAGTTACACCACGAGGGGAAATCATTGATGGTGAAGCATCTGAAAACTCTGGCCGCAGCCTGTCTGGCCGCCTGGATAGCCACGCCCGCGATGGCCGCGGACAGCTACCCCAGCAAGCCGATCACGATTGTTCTGCCCTATGCGACCGGCGGGTCGGCCGACATGCTGGCGCGCTTCGCGGCGCAGGCCCTGCAGACGGAATTGGGCAAGCCCGCCATCGTCGAGGCCAAGCCCGGCGCCGGCGGCGTGCTGGGCACGGAGTTCGTCTCGCGCGCCGAACCGGACGGCTACACGCTTGCGCTGACCGCCAGCGGCACTATGGCGGTGAATCCGTATGTCTACAAGCTGCGCTATAAGCCGCTCGAAGACTTCAAGCAGATCACGGTGCTGGTCGACCTGCCTTTCGTGGTGGTCACGAACAACGAATTCCCCGCCAGGAACCTGCAGGAATTCATCGACTACGGCCGCAAGAATCCCAACAAGATCACTTTTGGCAACGCCGGCCTGGGTACCCAGCAGCACCTGACGCAGCTCATGTTCGCCCGCGCCGTCGGCATGCAGGTGAACATCGTGCCCTACAAGGGCAGCAGCCCGGCCATGAACGATCTGCTGGGCGGCCATATCGATGCGGTGCTCGACAACACCGGCGTGCAGACGCCCTTCATCAAAGCCGGCAAGGTGCGCCCCTTGTTCGTCACCAACCCGGAACGCGTGGCGGCATTGCCCGACGTACCGACCGCTCCCGAAGCCGGTCTGCCCGGGTTTTCCGCGGTCGCCTGGTTCGGCCTGGCCGCGCCAAAGGGCACGCCGGACGAGATCGTCGACAAGATCCAGCAAGCCCTGGCCCGCAACTTCGCCAAGCCGGAAATGCAGCAGCGTCTGTTGGACCTGGCGATGATTCCTCGTGTATCCACCCCGGCTGAAACAACGGCCCGAGTGAAAAGCGATTTGGAGACATTCGGGCGCGTGGCCAAAGAGATTGATCTGAAGCCGATGTGACGGGGGGCTTGAGCCAAGTTCACGTGTCGCTTGCCGTGGGGCAGGATGGGTTGCGCTCTTGGCGCGATCCATGCGCTTCGGCATAAACCCGGGTGAATTCTGCGCCCAGCAGAAACACCTGGGACGCGTAGTACACCCAGATCAGCACGACCACCAGCGACCCCGCCGCAGCGTATGAAGAGGCGACGGACGCCTTGGCCATGTACAGGCCGATCAGGAACTTGCCGATTTCGAACAAGACGGCGGTAACGAATGCGCCTGCCCAGACGTCTCGCCACGCGACTGAGACTTGGGGCATGAACCGGTAGATCATCCCGAAAAGCAGGGTGAGTATGCCCAAGGTAATTGCTGTGTTGACCGCTTGGAGCAGCATCTCCCAACCGGGGATGCCGCCGCCCAGCCAACTGCCCAGTGCTGTCAGCAATGTGCTGACGAAAAGCGAGACGAGCAACAGAAACGCCAATGTCAAAATCAGGCCAAAGGAAAGCAGACGCGCGCGGATCAGGGCCCAGATGCCGGACTGCTTCTTGGCGTTGACCTTCCAGATGCGGTCCAGCGCGCTTTGCAGTTCCGAAAATACCGTCGTCGCGCCGATCACCAACACCACGACGCTGATGATCGTGGCCGCAATGCCCTGCACGGGTTCTTGCGCACCCAAGACGACACTTTCCACCGCCTTCCCGCCCTCTACGCCGACCAGGGCGCTGACCTGCTCGAACAACTGTCCCTGCACGGCCTCGCGGCCCCAGAAGAGTCCGGCGATGCCGATCACGATAATGACAAGTGGCGCCAGCGAGAAAACCGTGTAGAACGCGATGGCGGCGCCCATGCTGGGTGCATAGTCGTCCAGCCAGTTCATCACCGTTTGCTTGACTAACGCATAGAACCGTTTGATAGCCATTCTTCGCACTCCCAGCGCATGCAAGCGCTTAGCAAGTGGCGTGCCGCCCTTGAACCGCCCGGTTTCTACGCGACCTTGGCCACATCAGTCATGGACCGCCAGGCCCCCGATGTAAGCCTCCAGGGTGGTCGATCCCCGCAGCGGGGTGTCCGACAAGTCAAAGCCGCTGTCGACGCTAACCGCGGTCATGCGGGCATAGGATGCCGCGGCGGCTTCAGAGAACCCCTGGCTGACGAACGCCTGCTGCCATTCCGCGCGCGGTACGACGTGGACCTCGACAGGCCGGTCCAAGGTCTGCGCGAACGCTCGCGCTACGTCGCTGGGCGTATACCGCCTGGGGCCTTCCACGTAGCGGACGCCGCAGTCGTCGGGAGCCGACATCAAGCGGGCGGCTGCGACCTCGCCCAGATCTTTTGGTGCGACCATCGGAATGGCGAGATTCGCCGGGAAAAGGCTGGGCAGCACACCGGTGTTGCGCACCGTTTCGAGCAACCCGTCCCAGTTGCTCATATAGTAAGCAGCACGGTTCACGGCCGCCGGCAACGCCTGAGCCCGCAGACCTTCTTCCAGTTCCCACAGCACGTTCAAGTCGCCCATGCAGCTGCCCGGCTGGGCGCCACCCGTCGATTCTGCAACGACTTTTTCAAGTCCCGATCCCTCGAGCGCGGCCAGTATGTTCGCAACGGTATGTCTTTCGACGACGTCGGTATCGGTTTTGGTGTCAGCGGGAGGATTCAGCAGAAAAGCGCGGCGCCCACGCTGGAACGCGGCGCGTAATGACGCCACGTCTTCCACATTGGCCTGGACAATGTCCGCGCCCAGCGTGCGCCAGTGCGCGGCGCGAGCCGCAGAGCGGGTCACGATGGTTACCTCCGCCCCGCGCGCGAGCAAAGCGCGCGCGGTGGCCGCCCCGACGTGTCCCGTGCCGCCCATGATGATGTACATGTGTCAGTCCTCCGGTCAGTGACGGTTGCGAGCGTCCCGGCGCCCGGGCCGCGCCTGATCAGGTCAAACTCAATTGCCGGCTATCGCGGCCGCAGCGTGCAACGGCGGTACCCTTCGAATTCCTATTGGACGCCCGTGCGGAGCTGGCTCAGATCCCAATCACGCAGTCGACTCCGGCGTCTTGCCGGCGACCTCGAACTGCGAGGAAAAATGTTCGCGAATGACCGGAGCCCACCGGCGCCAACTGAAGAAGGCGCTTGGGTGACGAATGAAGAGTAGCTTTAGCGCGCGTCCATCGTCAGAAATCGAAATCAAGCGCGGCTGGGTTCGTCCGACCTTCGCAGGCAAGCGGATCTGTGTGTAGGCTGCTCCGCGAAGTTTGATGGCTTGCACAAGCGCGTCGACCTTCTTGGATTCGAGTCCATAAACGATCCCTTGGTCGATTGCCATCAAACGGGCCAGGTCGAAGAATTCCCGCCAGCCGTTCAGATATTGGTCATACGTCGGCCGTCTCTTGATGTTCGCGAGCGGCTCCAGCACCAGGTTGTGATAAGCCACCGATGACCAGAACGCACGTTTCTGGTCCTCGCTGGGCGAGGGCGCGCGGTAGACCGCACGCTCGATGTTTCGTACATAAGGGGAGTCGCGCCGGTAGTTCAGGGCGTGCCGCCGGTGCGTCTCGCGCAGGCCATCGGTTCGCTGGTACCGCGCATCGAACCCTTCGCCCCAGTTGTAGACGCTCTCGCCAAGCAATACTGTCCGCGCCGCGCTTGTCGAGAAATTGGACCCAACCCACGGCCACCAAGGTAGATTGGGACGACCCGAAAACTCGATATCAAACGAAGAGTCCAGCAGACACTCAAGTTCCATAGCATTAAAAGATCTGTTAGCGGGTTGCCAACCGCTCGATGGCGCGCACGCCCGCCCGCATTTTTTCGGCCGCGGAAGAATTCGCGGAGTGCACGGTGATTCTTGGCGGTTTAAACCGGCGCAATGCAACGGCCTCTTCAATCCACAGGATTACATCGTAGCCGGTGCCTCGGGCGTCGTCGCCCAAGTCATGGTCCAGACTGATTTCCTCGACGGCCCCGGTTTCGAGGAGCCGAATGGCCTCATTGGGCCAGTAAGCGCGGCGCCACCAGGGACCAGATATCCGAGGATTGTGCGCAATCTGGATCGGGGTGTCGAGTGGCGATTACTGGCCCAAAGGCGGCTGGCACCAGTGACACTTGCCGATCCGAATCGGATGGGTCGCTCCGGCCTTAGCCCCACCCGAGGTGCCTTCGACATTGGACTTGTCGCAACTTTCGAATGCGGCTCGGCTGAGCGGATGTCGAAGCCCGATTCGTTCGTCAGCCGGGCGAAGGCCCGCGCTCTAGAAATGTCGAGAGAGCGATGTAGCTGCGCACCGAGCGGACGCCCTCCAGGCTTTGAATTTCCATCAGCAGGGTCTCCAGCGATTCGGTGTCATCCGCGCGCACCTTGATCAGCAGGCTGCCGTCGCCCGCAACCGTGTGGAGTTCCTCGATTTGCGGCCTTTCAGCCAGCGCGAGCAACTGGCGCGTCGCGGAGTAGCTGCTCGTGTCCACCACAAGGAACGTCAGAAGCGTCCGGCCGAGCTTACAACCGTCGAGGATGGCGACGGTGCCTTTGATCACGCCTTCCCGCCGCATTCGCTTCACCCGATCATGCACCGCGGGTTTGGAGAGGTGAACGATTTCGCTGAGATCGGCGTAGCTGCGCGATCCGTCCTTGGCTAGCGCACCTAAAATTTTTCGGTCGATCGCGTCAAGTTCCGCGGGTTTGTGCCGCACCTGCCGAATCGCGTCTGTTTCTTCCTGTCGTTCTGCCATTTTCATTTACTCCTGAATTTTGTGTCTCCTAAAATGAATATAGCCGAACAAAGTTCGGATGACACATTGCAGAAAGGAGTTCATTAATGCCAGCAGCACTGTTTGCGCTGGCGATTGGCGCATTCGGGATTGGACTCACCGAATTCGTCATCGCCGGCATTCTTCCCCAGATCGCCCAGGACTTCGGCGTGGAAATCCCCACTGCCGGCCTGATGGCCACCACATATGCCCTGGGCGTCTTCATCGGCGCGCCCATCCTGACCGTCTTGGGCGCGAAGGTCCCGAGAAAGAAAATGTTGCTCGGCCTGGCTATTGTGTTCACATTGGGCAATGCGCTCACAGCGCTCGCACCCACATTGACTGTCGCATTGGCAGGCCGCATTCTCACGGCTTTCAACCATGGCACGTTCTTCGGCATCGGCTCCATCATTGCGGCATCGCTCGTCGCAAAGGACCGTCAGGCGAGCGCAATCGCGTTCATGTTTTCGGGCCTGACCATGGCAAATCTGGTCGGCGTGCCCGCCGGCACATGGCTGGCGCAGGTTTACGATTGGCGACTGGTGTTCTGGCTGATCGCCGCCATCGGCCTCGTTACCGCCGTCAGCGTCGCGCTGCTTGTCCCACCGATCAAAGCCGGCAAAGCGATCGCACTGAAGACGGAGCTTCGCGCCTTCATGGACCCACAAGTGTTGTTGGCCATGGGAATCACGGTGTTCGGACCAGCCGCCTTTTTCACCTCCATTACCTACATCGCCCCAATGATGATCGAGGAAGCCGGCTTCTCGGATGCGGGCGTGGCGCGGCTGATGGTGCTTTTCGGGTTGGGGTTAGTTGTCGGGAACTGGATCGGGGGTCGCTTCGCGGACCGCTCCCTCTTTGGAACGCTGTTCGTTACCCTCGCCGGGCAGGCGGTTGTGCTGATCGTCTTCTGGTTGGGTGTGCACAGCGGCGTCATCGCCTTCCTCTCCGTGTTCCTCATGGCGGCGTTTGGATTCGCGACGGTCTCTCCCATCCAGAAGCTCGTCATGGATCGAGCCTACAGCGCCGGTGCGCCGACCATGGCAGCGTAAACGATGCCGGGCGTGTACCCCTGCGCAGGGTGCGCCGAATCGCCCATGCCGCGCGGGTCGATGGCAATGACCCTGCGGCCCTCTCGCGCGAGCTTCGGGATGATGTCGCGCCACGCATACCAACTTTCCGGCCAGCCGGGGATCAGCAAAACGGGCGCGCCGGTGCCGGCTTCCACATAGTGGAGTCTGACGCCATCGACGTTGATCATCTTGTGGTGCAATTCGACGTTGTTATCGCGAAGATCGGTATTCATGTCTGCAGCTCGAGTGATGGAGAGTGGAGAAAACGAGAGAAGCGCAAGCCACACGGCTGCCAGGATGCGCATGACAACGCGTCGCGGTGATAGGTCTGGTGGATAAATTGTAGTCATATCGGTTCCTAAATATTCAAAAGAATGCCATGGATCCCCATGGCACGGTCCTGTGCCTAGTCGATGATCTTCATCGCCAAATCGAGAATGGCCTCGTCGAGAAGGTTACGATGGGCGTCGCTTTTCCCGACGACTCGCAGCCCCTGCAGGAAGCAGAGTAGCGCTTGGGCCGCAGCCTCGGCATTGAGGTCAGCATGTATCGAATGGTCTTCGATGCCGAGCCGTATGAGCTTCGATAACGTGCGCTCGAGGTGTTTTAGTGCCTGTTCGAACATGCGCGCGATGTCGGGGTCCATCACGGTTGCTTCGAGTCCCGTCGCGACCACGAGGCAACCGAGCCGCCCTGGCTCTCCCCGCGATTGTTCGAGATAGTGAGCAAGTAGCCTGGCTATGCGCTCCCGCCCCGTCCCGTCGCCGTCCGCGATCGCCTGGATGCGCTCATGCCCAAGCCTCGTGTAGCGTTCGAACGCGGCGACGTAGACAGACTTCTTGTCCGTGAACGCCTTGTACAGGCTACCCCGCGTGAGCCCGGTGGCTTCGACCAGATCCGCAATCGAAGTCGCGCCGAAGCCGCGCTGCCTGAACAGCGCAATGGCCAGATCAACGACTTCGTCGTAGTCGAACTCCCTTGGTCGGCCGCGGCCCGGTCTACTCGTGATTGGCATCATTCGGGAATTATGGATCATATCGTTTCCAAAATCAAGAAAGGCCTTCGCCAGAGACATGCCAAGGTTTGCGCAAGCCACCCCGCACCTGTGCCAACCAGCCCAGGCTGACTCAAACCTGTTTCGGGGGACATTGTCGCGGCCGTCGCTGAGCAACGTAAAATGTCGGGCTTCCAGCCTCCACATGCTTTGCTTATCTTATGAACCTTGATCGACTCCGTCGGGAATTTCCCGATTTCGACATAACAACCCTGCCGACCCTGCCCGAAGGCTACTTTGACACGTCGAGCTACATCGATGCAGCTCCTTCGTTCGAAAACGCGGAGCGCGGATTGAAGGTGTATGTCGACTACGCCAACTATGCCGACCGCGAATCCGGCAGGAGCCAGCGCTATTGCGTTTCGCGCTACGACGAGGAAGAGGGCGACTACGAGGACGTCGCTCTGTCGACTAACGATTGGGCAGAAGTCGTACGCTTCCTGACTGCCTGAATTCACCGCCAGGGGCGATCGGTTTCCGTTTCGATCGTCGGATGATCGACCCCGCGGGCTCTTGCGCTTCCCATGCTCTTTCTTGACATCGCAGGGGCACGATAGCGCGCCCCAAAGGTTCGTCGAGCGGGCGGGGTCAGATGCGGAAATCCGCGGCCATGTCTTCATCGCTGCGGGCTTCCAACTTTCCAGATCGGCACGCGCGAATGAAGGTCGTGTAGTCCGCCTCATTCTGGTCTGCATAGGCCAATGCGTATTTGTTCAGCGCGTCGGAAAAGCCTTCCCCACGCCCCAGATAGGCTGAAATCTCAACTGCCTTGCCGCCGGCTTTGGCGTGGGCGCGCGCCATCGCCCAGCCACAAAAACGGGAATAGCCCAGAAGCAAGGTATTGCTCATGCGCTCGACCTCGGCCGACACCTTCATGTCGCGTAATTGCCGGAAATAGAAGTTCCGACCAGCCGGGCCCGTCGTCCATCCGAGGAAGGCGTCGCTTGCTCCTTGCAACAGCCGCTGTCCGGCGACCACCCGCTCGCCCTGATGCTTCTCTCCTGACGCGGGGTAGTAATCGGCGATAACCGAGTTGCGCGCTTCCTTGACTTGGAGGAACAAGGGTTTTCCATGTCCATCGATGAACAGCATCACCAGGCAGAAGGTTCCGACGCTGCCTACGCCGACCACCTTGAAGGCGATGTCGTTCAACGTGTATTGCCGCAGCAAGGTGCGCTGGTCGGCGGAAAGCGTCTCGGTATAAGCCTCGAACGCCTTGGCCAGCTTGCCCCGCCAGGCATGTGTATCGCTCCAGTTGCTGGTGGGTCCAAGCAAGGAGGCTGGGCCGGCTGGATGAAACAACGCGGGTGGGGCATCCTGAATTGTCCAGGCGCCGTCGCGCTGTACGGCCATTTTGCTCAACACGCTTTCATGGGTACGGGTTCCGGCCTTTGCAATCGTCTTGTCGATGAGTTTGCGGCCCTCGTCCGTCGCGGCGCTCTCCCGCAACCGGTCGAACGAAAGAATTTCGTGCCACATCTCGAGGGCGCTGAGGGTGGAGTATTCGCGCATGCGCTCACCGTATTCACGGACGGCCGTGTGTATGAAGTCGCTGATCGTGTCCTTTCTTGCGCCTGCATGTTGCCCGGCGATTGCCAGGCTCGCCACAAGCCGCTTCACGTCCCACTCCCAGGGTCCCGTCGCGGCTTCGTCGAAGTCATTCAGGTCGAAGACAAGCTGTCGTTCCGGCGTTGCAAAGCCACCGAAGTTCATCAGGTGGGCGTCACCGCAGATCGGAAAGACGATGCCGGAATCGACGGTCCCCGCAAGGTCATGGGCCTGGAGGATCGCGCTGCCTCGAAAGAACGTGAACGGCGACACCGCCATGCGCCCATAGCGCAATGGCACCAGTGCTTCGACGCGCCCGGCACTATTGGCGCGCAGGAGGTCGACGGGATCACGGGCCGTGTTGCCGATCTGCCTATGTTGAGAGCGCTTAGCTCGGCCCCGCGCTTGCCGGCCTATCGCTTTCCGTTCCGCCAGAGTCTTTGGCTCAACCATTTGCGCTCTCCGTGCATACAGTGGAACTTTAAGCTAACCGATGCATTGAAGCTGCGTCCATCATCAACTTTGCCTCGGGCAACGTCACGAGCGACTTGCGCTCCGCCACTTTAGAGGCAAATGCACGGGCGTTGGCCAGCTGATGCAGGCAAACGGAGTGTCGGCCAAACATGCCCTGGGCTCATACAGCGAGGTATGCGTTTCACCTGGAATGAAAGGGGGGAACGCCCGGGCAGGAAATTGGCCGTGCATGAAAAACAGCGCCCGCATGGGGCGCTGCTTCAGGTTGCGGCCATGCAACCGGCCGCGGATGCGCGCGGGGTTTAGCAGCGGCCGACGTTCAAGTCGGAGATCAGGTTGTTGAAATTCTGGCGCAGGTCGTTGGCGTCGTCTTCGATCGTGGGACGCATCATCTTGAATGCGCCGGTGCGCGCCGCATCTTCCTTGTAGCGGCCATTGTTGGTGTGTTCCAGGATCCTGCGGCCGGAGGCCAGGAAGCCGTTGACGTCCATCATCGTGCCGGAGCAACCCTTGGGATCGGCTTCGCGCGTCTTCTTGTCGAAGCCCAGGGCCATTTCGTTCATCTTGTCCAGCTGCTGCTTGAATGCTTCCTGGTCGGCGCCCAGGCCCTTGCCGTCGAACACGCCCGACGCCTTATCCATCGTGGCCTTGCCGTAATAGACCATGCCGGCGCGGTAGTAGGCGACCGTGTCCTTCTTGGCCTTCTCGAAGGCTTCCTTGGTGTTGGCCGTGTCCTTGATGGAGATGCCGCGGTAGAAACCGTTTTCCGCCTTTACGACTTCCGTCAGCGCCGCCACGTAGGCCGGGCTTTTCTCGCGCGCCAGCGCGCCGTTGTCCGACAGGAAGGTCTTGGCGGCCGAATAGTTCTGCAGTTCGTTGCTCAGCGGCGCCAGCTTGCCCAGCGCATCCGAGAACGCCTTGGCCGGTGCGTCGATCTCGGGGATGGGCGTGGTCATCGCCAGCGCGCGGTCGAGTTTCTCTTTGGTGCGCAGGATCGTCGTGTCGTTGCTGATGACGAAATCCTTGAGCGGCTTGTTGCTCTTAAGCGCCGGGACGGCATAGGTCTCGTAGCGGTCCAGCGCCTGCTCGAAGGTCGTGGAGATGCTGTTGGCGGTATCGACGTACTGGTTGTACTTGATGATCTCGGCCTGAGCGGTAGTCGGCTCGGGCGCCTTCGCTTCCTTGTTGGCGCCTTCGTCGCCGCACGCGGCGAGCGCCAGCGTGGCGGCCATTACTGCGAACATGCGCAAGGGGCGCGGCATATACATCTTTGTTTCCTGTGGCGGGTTGCTATGAAGGGGACGGATGATATGCCCTTCAATTGCTTAACACGCTACAAAGTCATTCAGCCCCGTCACAAGAGTTTTCAAGTCATCTCTGCTCGTGATCCGGCATCCGCCGTCTTCGTCCCGCCCGCCCCACACCCAGCCGTCACGCGCCCGGACACACCGCCAGGTCCTCCGCGGCGCGTCGTTGCCCGTCCACCACTTTGGCCAGTCTGGCGATGCCGGGTTCGATGTGTTCCGGGCTGATCGACGTGAATCCCACGCGCAGGAAGTTGCGTGGCGCGTTTGCGCCGTCCATGAAAAAGACGTCGCCGGGCTCGACGACGACGCCTTCGGCCAGCGCCGCTTCGGACAGCGCCATGGCGTTGAGCCACGGCGGGCCCTGCAGCCAGCAGGAGGACGAGCCCGTGATGGGGATGGCCTTGAAGTCAGGAAGATGGCGGGCCAGCGCGTGGGCCAGTTCGTTGCCGCGCTTTTGGTAGGCCTGGGACTGGCGCCGCAGCAGCGCGTGGTGGTGTCCCAGCGAAATGAAAAGCGAGAACGCGCGCTGGATATAGGCGGAGGGGTGGCGCAGCATCAGGCGGCGCAGCGCACGCAGTTCTGCTGCGAGTTCGGGCGGCGCGACGATGTAGCCGATGCGCAGCCCCGGCGCGAACGATTTGGCCAGGCTGCCGACGTAGATGACGCGGCCGTCGCGGTCCAGGCTTTTCAGTGCGGGAATCGCGCCTTCGCCCCAACGGCTCTCGCTTTCGAAGTCGTCTTCGATGATCAGGCTGTCGGCCTGCCGCGCCAGGGCCAGTAGGCTCACCCGGCGCTCCATGGACAACGTGACCGTGGTGGGACATTGGTGGCCGGGCGTGACGAAGACGTAGTCGCAGCCCAGCAGTTGCGTGCCGGTGCGCAGGCCTTGTTCGTCCACGGGCAGGGGCAACAGGTGGCGGGTGTGGCTGGCGAAGATGTTGCGCGCGTCGGGGTATCCCGGGTCTTCCATGCCGACGACCGTGTCTTCGTTCACCAGCAGGTCCGCCAGCAGGTAAAGGGCGTGCTGGGCGCCGACGGTGATGACGATTTCCTCGGCGTCTGCCCACACCCCGCGACGCGGCAGCACCTGCGTGCGGATCTGTTCGATCAGGGCGGGATCGTCATGGGTGATGAGGTCGGGCGCCCAGCTTCGGATGTCCAGCACCGACAGGGCCTTGATGCAGCACTCGCGCCATTCGGCGGTGGGAAAGAGATCCTGGTCGAACTGGCCGTAGACGAAGGGGTAGGGCTGCTTCTGCCAGTCGCGCGGCTTGGTGATGTTGCGCTGCCGGGACGGCCGGAAACGCAGCCGTTCGTCCCAGCGGACGCCGGAAGCGCCGCCGGCGTCGGACGGCGCGACGGCTTCCGAAGCCGGTCCCGAGTGGCCTTCCATGACCGTGTCGCTGACAAAGTGGCCGCTGCGTTCGCGCGACACCAGATACCCTTCGCAGACCAGTTGCTGGTAGGCGAACACGACGGTGTTGCGCGCGATGCGCAGCTGGTCGGCGAGGTAGCGGCTGGAGGGCACGGGCATGCCGGGCGGCAGGTGGCCGCTGAGGATGGCCGACACCAGCATCTGGCGCACGCGGCCCTGCAGGCTGAGGTTGGGCGCGCTGGCCTTTTCGAACAGGCGCTCCCACAACACAGGCTTGAGCATCGAGGCCTGGCTGGACATGGATGGCTCCTTTTGACTGCGGCACGGACGGACGCGGCGCTGCCGCGCCCGGGGGTGTCCGAGCCTCAGGATAAAGGAGCCGGATGGGGTTAGGAATGCGGGATTGCCCTGTCAGATCCGGCCCTTCCAGGGGATCGCAAAACGCTCCAGGTAACGCACCAGCAGGTCGAAGGCGAAGGCGAACAGCCCGATCACGATGATGCCCATGATGACGGTATCGCTGGCCAGGAACTGCGCGGCGTTCAGCACCATGAAGCCCAGCCCGCGGTCTGCGGCCACCATCTCGGCGGCCACCAGCGTGGTCCAGCCCACGCCGATGCCGATGCGCATGCCGGTGAAGATCTCGGGCATGGCCGCCTTGAGGATCACGTGCCAGACGATCTGCCGGCTGGTGCCGCCCATCGCGTACGCCGCGTGGATCTGTTCGATGGACACCGAGCGCACGCCCGCGCGCGCGGCGATGGCCATGGGCGCGAAGATGGCCAGGTAGATCAGGAGGACCTTCGGGAATTCTCCGATGCCGAACCAGATGATGATGAGCGGCAAATAGGCCAGCGGCGGCAGCGGGCGGTAGAACTCGATGGGCGGGTCGAAGACGCCTCGCGCGTAGCGGTTCACGCCCATCAGGATGCCGACGGGAATGGCGGTGACGCACGCAAGGAAGAAGGCGCCGAACACCCGGAACAGACTGGCCAGCGCATGCTCGGTCAGCGTGGAATTGGCCACGCCCTCGGTCATGGCGAAGACGAACTTGTCGTACACCGCGATGGGCGACGGCAGGAACAGCGGCCGCACCCACCCGGCGCTGGTGACCAGGAACCACAGGGCGATCAGCGCCAGGCTCGTCAGCAGGCTGATGTGGCCGCTGTAACCGGCGCCCGGCGAACCATAGACCTTGCCGGGCGCGGCCGGCGTGTGGCCGGCGCGACGCTTAGGCATGGAGCGGGTGCGGGGCGGCGGCGCGCTCGTCCCCGTAGATGATGCCAAGGACTTGTTCGCGCATGGCGATGAAGTCGGGACTGGATTTGATGCCACGGCCATCGCGGGTCTCCAGGTAGCGCCGGTTGAAGTCCGGCTCGAAGGTGTGCGTGATCCGGCCCGGGCGCGGCGACATGACGATCAGCCGTGATCCCAGGAAGAGGGCTTCCTCCACGCTGTGGGTGATGAAGAAGAACATCTTGTTCGTCTGCCGCCAGATGTCCAGCAGCAGTTCCTGGATGGTTTCGCGGGTCAGCGCATCCAGCGCGGCCATGGGTTCGTCCATCAACAGCATGGCGGGATCGCAAGTCAGCGCCCGGGCGATGCCCACCCGCTGCTGCATGCCGCCCGACAACTGGTAGATCATGTGCTTGTGGAAGTCCTGCAGACCCACCAGTTCAAGGTTGCGGCGGGCGCGGGCGCGGCGGGTCTCCTTGTCCACGCCTTGCAGCTTCAGGCCGAACTCCGTGTTCTCCAGCACGTTCAGCCACGGCAGCAGGGCATGCTTCTGGAACACGACGCCGCGGTCCGCGCCGGGCCCGACGATGGGTCTGTCGCCCAGCGTGATTTCGCCCTCGGTGGGCGAAAGAAACCCGGCCAGCAGGCTGAGCAGGGTGGTCTTGCCGCAGCCGGACGCGCCCAGCGCGACGACGAATTCGCCCGGCTCGATGGTCAGGTTGACGTCGTGCAGCGCGATGACCGGGCCGCTGTCGTGCAGGCCGGGATAGGTGACGCTGACGCCTTCCGCACACAGGCGCTGCGCGGTGGGAGTGGACTGCAGGGTCATGCCGATTCCCCCGGTTCGATGGGACGGCGCCTGCGGAACTGGCGGGCGCCGCCGTGGGCGTGACCGGCAGGCGACGGAATGGCGCCTTGCCGGGGCGTACCGGACTACTTGACGGCCGCCTTCGCGTACTGGTCGGTGACGAAGGGGCTGTAGTCGTCCAGCGCCTTGTCGATCTGCTTCTGGTCCTTCAGGAACTTGGCGCTGGCGGCGAAGGCGCGCGCGGCGCCCGATTCCTTGCCGCCGCCCAGCCAGGTCTTGGAGATCTGTTCCTCGACGGTGGGGAACACCAGCAGGCCCAGCGCCTCGACGATGTCATCCGGCTTGCCGCCGATCAGCTTCACGATGCCTTTGACCTGCGGGGAGTCTGCCGTCCATTTTGCGCTGTTGGCGCGGTAATCGGCATAAGACTTTGCCAGCACGCCCGTGAAGACCGCCATGAACTTCGGATTCTTTTGGGCCCAGGCTTTGTCGACCACGATGCCGTCGAAGGTGGGCACGCTGGCGGCGCCGATCTGCTCCGAGTCGGCGATGATCTTGCCGGTCTTGGCGATCTCGGTCAGCGCGGGCGGCCAGACGTAGGCGGCGTCGATGTCGCCGCGCTGCCAGGCGGCCACGATCTGCGGCGGCTGCATGTTCAGGATGCGCACGTCGCGGGGAGGCACCTTCCAGACCTGTTCCAGCCCGACCAGCAGGTGAAAGTGCGACGTCGACACGAAGGGCGTCGCCACGCGCTTGCCCTTGAGGTCGGCGGTGCTGTTGATGCCGGAACCATTGCGCGCCACCAGGGCTTCGGACTTGCCGATGTTGTCCAGGATCCAGAACAGCTGCATGTCCACCCCGCGCGTGGCGCCCGAAGTGATGCCGGTCGAACCCAGCACGCCCACGGGCACGTTGCCGGACGCCAGCGCGGTTGAGATGTCGCCGCCCGAGGTGAACTGGCGCCAGTCCACCTGGTAGCCGGCGTCTTTCAGGGCCTTGTCGAAACTGCCGTCCGCGATGGCGGACAGGAATGGCCCGACGATGAGCTGGTAGCCCACCACGAGTTTGGTCTGCGCATAGGCCGGTGCGGCCAACAGCGCGGCGGCCAGGCCGGCCAGGGTGCAGCGGCGAATCAGGCGGTATATCGCGTTCATGGTGGATCTCCGGGAGAGAACGGCCGCGCCCCGGCGCGACCGGCTTGCTGGTGCCAGTTTGCCCGGATGGGACCAGAACGCTAGGGCCAGATGCCGGGATCAGTAGGAGCCAAAAGCGACCGGGCCCGCCGGCTGCGGCGGCCATGCCAAAACAGGCATCGTCGTCGCAGCGGGCGGGCCCGCGATATGCGCCAAAAGGATGAGTGGCGCGGCTTCTGGCGCCGGGTGAACCGGCGGCCGGTTGGCTTCAGCGGATCAGGCTGAGGAATTCGGCACGGGTGGAGGGGTTGTCGTGGAATTCGCCCAGCATCACCGACGTGACCATGGACGAGTTCTGCTTTTCGACGCCGCGCATCATCATGCACATGTGCTGGGCTTCGATGACGACCGCCACGCCGGCCGCGCCGGTGACGCTCTGGACGGCTTCGGCCACCTGGCGGCTGAGGTTTTCCTGGATCTGCAGGCGGCGGGCGTACATCTCGACGATGCGGGCCACCTTGGACAGGCCCAGCACCTTGCCGGCGGGCAGGTAGGCGACGTGCGCCTTGCCGATGAAGGGCAGCATGTGATGCTCGCACAGCGAATACAGCTCGATGTTCTTGACCAGCACGATCTCGCGCGTGTCCGACGTGAACAGCGCGCCGTTGACGATTTCTTCCAGATTCTGGTCGTAGCCGCGGCACAGGTGGCGCATGGCCTTGGCGGCCCGAGCGGGCGTGTCGGCCAACCCTTCGCGGGACGGATCTTCCCCTAGTGCTTCAAGAATGGCGGTGTAGTGCTTTTCCAATGACATTGGGGACTCCTGGAGGCTGCGCGCGCCCAGTGGCGCGCCGTGGTGCATTTGTGTCGCAAGTCTAACTCAGGGCGCTTGCGCGACGCCGGGCTTGCCGTCGCCCTGTGGGGGTATTGGGCCGGTTCAGACTCCGCGGTTTTCGACGGCGTACTTGATGAGCTCGGCCTGGCCGTCGATGCCCAGTTTGCGCTTGATGTTCAGGCGGTGCGTCTCCACCGTGCGCACGGACAGTCCCAGCATGTGGGCGATCTGCTTGTTGGCGTGGCCGTCGGCGATATGACGCAGCACGTCGCGCTCGCGGTGAGTGAGCAGGGTGGAAAGGGCGCTTGCCTGCGACAGGCGGACCGCGGCCGCCGCGCTGAAGTAGCTGCGGCCGGCCATCACGGCGTCGATGGCCGTGATGATCTCCTGGGCCGGTTCGTCCTTGAGCAGATAGCCGCGTGCCCCGGCCTTGACGGCCTGCACCATGTATTCCGGGTTGTCGTGCATCGACAGCACCAGCACGGCGATCTGGGGATAGCGCTCGTGCAGCAGGCCGGTCAGCTCCAGCCCGCCCACGCCCGGCATGTTCAGGTCCATCAGCGCCAGGTGGGGCAGGGTGCCGCCCTGGGGATCCTCGGCGATGCAGGCCGCCAGGAAAGCCTGGGCGGCCGCGGCATTGCCGGCTTCGCCCACGACCCGCAGCGTGGGCACGGTTTCCAGCCGCAGGCGCAGACCATCGCGCACCAGGGGATGGTCGTCGATCAACAGGAGGCGGACGGCGTCGGGCTTGTCGGTCATGCTTGGGAGGTCGCAAGAGAGGGCGCGGCTGCCGGCAGCGGCAGCCAGGCCTGCAAGGTCGTGCCTTGGGCGGTGGAATAAAAGGTCAGGGTGCCAGACAGGGCGTTCATGCGTTCCCGCATGTTGCGCAGCCCGATCCCGCGTTGCGGGTCCTGCTGCACCTCGGCCTCGTCGAAGCCGCAACCGTCGTCGGTGATGGTCAGTCGCAGATCGCGCGCCGAATAGGCCAGCGTCATGTCGGCGCGCGTGGCGCCCGCGTGGCGAAGGACATTCGTCAGGGCTTCCTGGGTGACGCGGAACAGCGCGGTGGCGTAGGCGTCGGGCAGCTTCACGGGCTGCCCGACGGTGCGCAAGGCAACGGCAAGCGGAGGCGCGTCGTCTTCGGCGCGGATGGCGAATTCCCGTCCCAGGTGTTCCAGCGCGGCGGGCAGGCCCAGATCGTCCAGCAGCGTGGGCCGCAGATTGTGCGAAATGCGCCGCACCTCGCCCACGGCCGTGTTCAGGCGGTCCAGTGCGCCGCCCAGCGGCATGTCGATGTGCGCGACCGCCCGCGGATCATCCGGCTGCGATTGGCGCAGCCGTTCGCGCGCGGCCTCCAGCGAGAGCTTGACGGACACCAGCACCTGGCTGATGCCGTCGTGCAGTTCACGCGACAGCCGCGCGCGCTCGTCCTCTTGCGAACGGACAAGCTGCCGGGCCATCAGACGCAGCTTGGCGTCGGATTGGCGGTGGTCGCTGATATTGAGGGCCAGCCCGCAGGCGGCGACGCCCAGGATGGAAACGGCGGCGATGCCCGCCACCCACGCGAACATGTCGCGGATATTGGCTTGCGCGGCGGCGTCGATCCGCACCAGGGCCTGCTCCACGTCGTCCAGGTAGATGCCGGTTCCCAGCATCCAGCCCCAGCGTTCCAGCACCACCACGTAGCCCAGTTTTTCGACGGTTTGGTGGGTGGACGGCTTTTCCCAAAGGTAGTGCACCACCTCTCCCTGCTGACCGCCGCGCCGGGCGGCCGTCAGCAGGTTCTGGATGACGGCCTGGCCTTTGGTGTCGCGCAGGTTCCAGAGATCCTGGCCCACCAGTTCCGGCTGCCGCGGATGCATCAGGTTGCGGCCCTGCAGGTCATAGACGAAAAAGTAGCCGTCGTGGCCGAATTCCATCTGCGCCAGCAGGTCCAGCGCGCGCTGGCGGGCGGCGTCGTCGTCGCCCGCCGCCTGCAGCGGCGCAATCGCGCTGTAGGCCAGATTCACATAGTGGCGCAGCTCGCCTTCCTTGCTGGCCAGCCAGGCGTTTTCCACGACCTGCTTTTCACGCTGCGCCAGCTGCAATCCCTGCACGTAGACGGCCACCGTGATGGCCGCGACGGCCACCAGCAGGGGGACCGCCGCAAGCAGCAGGATCTTCAAGCGCAGCTTCATAAGGATTTGTATCAGCGCAGGCGGAAATTGCTGCGGCGCATTAGGGGACGCGGCCCAGGGAAAGAAAAGGGAAGAGTGACCGTGGATTTTACGATTTCCACGAAATTTTGCTGCGCCGCATGGCGTAGTAACACGTAGCCCGCTTGCGTAGTTCCGCGCTTGTTGGCGCCGGGGCAAGGCGGAATACTGGCGCCCGCGTCAACAGGACGCAGTGTGGACGCGTGCGTCCGCCACCCCACAACAATGAGTCTGCCTTCCGCGGGACGAAAAAACGTTTCACGCCAAGAGCATGGCGGGAGGCAAGAGGAGCACTTATGCATACCAGCAGTAAGGGACTGGGTCAGCACCTGGTCTGGCTGGCGGTTGCGGTTCTGGGCGCGTTTGCGCTGGGCACCGTGGCGCTGGCCAGAGGGGAGACCATCAATGCGCTATGGGTGGTGATTGCCGCCGTCTGCGTCTATCTGATCGCGTACCGGTACTACAGCCGTTTCATCGCGCGCAACGTCTTCCAGCTTGACCCGACGCGCATGACGCCGGCCTGGAAGCACAACGACGGCCTGGACTACGTGCCCACCAACAAGCACGTGCTGTTCGGCCACCATTTCGCCGCCATCGCCGGCGCCGGCCCCCTCGTGGGCCCGGTGCTGGCCGCGCAGATGGGCTACCTGCCCGGCATGCTGTGGATCCTGGCCGGCGTCGTTTTCGCCGGCGCCGTGCAGGACTTCACGATCCTCTTCATCTCCACGCGCCGCGACGGCCGCTCGTTGGGCGACCTCGTCAAGTCGGAACTGGGCCGCGTCCCGGGCGTGATCGCGCTGTTCGGCGCGTTCATGATCATGGTGATCATCCTGGCCGTGCTGGCGCTGATCGTGGTGAAGGCGCTGACGCATTCGCCGTGGGGCACCTTCACGGTTGCCGCCACCATCCCCATCGCGCTCTTCATGGGCGTGTACCTGCGCTACATCCGCCCGGGCAAGATCGGCGAAGTCTCCATCATCGGCTTCCTGGGCCTGATGGCCGCCATCACCTTCGGGCAGGACGTGGCCGCGCATCCGGTCATCGGCCCGATGTTCGACTTCGACGGCAAGGGCCTGACCTGGATCCTGATCGTCTACGGCTTCATCGCGTCCGTGCTGCCCGTGTGGCTGCTGCTGGCGCCGCGCGACTACCTGTCGACCTTCCTGAAGATCGGCACCATCGTCGGCCTGGCGATCGGCATCGTGGTCGTGGCGCCCGAGCTGAAGATGCCCGCGTTGACCCAGTTCGTCGACGGCACCGGTCCGGTGTGGTCTGGCAACCTGTTCCCGTTCCTCTTCATCACCATCGCCTGCGGCGCGGTGTCGGGCTTCCATGCGCTGATCTCCTCGGGCACGACGCCCAAGCTGATCGAAAACGAAGTCCAGGCCCGCTACATCGGCTACGGCGGCATGCTGATGGAATCGTTCGTGGCCATCATGGCGCTAGTTGCGGCTTGCGTGATCGAGCCGGGCATCTACTACGCCATGAACAGCCCCGCCGCCGTCATCGGCACGACGCCCGACCAGGTGGCCCAGGTGGTGTCGAGCTGGGGCTTCGTCATCAGCCCGGCTGATCTGGTCCAGACCGCGAAGGACGTGGGCGAAAGCACCATCATCTCGCGCGCTGGCGGCGCTCCGACGCTGGCAGTCGGCATGGCCCACATCCTGCACCAGGCGCTGGGCGGCCCGGGCATGATGGCTTTCTGGTATCACTTCGCGATCCTCTTCGAGGCGCTGTTCATCCTGACGGCGGTGGACGCCGGCACCCGCGCTGGCCGCTTCATGCTGCAAGACCTGCTGGGCACGTTCGCCCCGTCGCTCAAGCGCACGGATTCGCTGCCCGCCAACCTGATCGCGACCGGCCTGTGCGTGGCGGCGTGGGGCTACTTCCTGTATCAGGGCGTGGTCGATCCGCTGGGCGGCATCAATACGCTGTGGCCGCTGTTCGGCATCGCCAACCAGATGCTGGCCGCGATTGCGCTGACGCTGGGCACGGTGGTGCTGTTCAAGATGAAGCGCGACCGCTATGCCTGGGTGACAATTGTGCCGACGATCTGGCTGCTGGCATGCACCCTGACCGCCGGCTGGCAGAAGCTGTTCCACGCCGACCCGCGCGTCAGCTTCCTGGCGCACGCCGACAAGTACAACGCCGCCATTGCCGAAGGCAAGGTGCTGGCGCCGGCAAAGTCGCTGGGCGAGATGTCGCGAGTGGTGATGAACGACTACATCAACGCCGGCCTGTGCGCGATCTTCATCTTCGTGGTGGTCAGCATCGTGGTGTTCGGTCTGAAGTCGGTGCAGCGCGCGCGCAACGAGAACAAGCCGACGGCGCGCGAGACCCCGTACGAAACGCTGCCGGCGGTCGCCGCCGCGGGCGCGGACTGATCCAGGAGACGCCGCATGCTGTTCAGCAATATGACTTCGGCAGCCGGCGCCGCCGGCCGATACCTGGGGCAGACGCTCCGGTTGATGGTGGGGGTGCCGGATTACGAGACGTACGTGGAGCACATGCGGCGCACGCATCCTGACCAGGAGCCGATGACCTACGAGGATTTCTTCCGGGAGCGCCAGGAAGCGCGCTACGGGGGGAAGAAGCGGATCGGGTGCTGCTGAGTGGATTTTTCAAGGCCTTGCTGTTGCAGGGCCTTTTTGGTTTTGTGGGTGTTGTGTTGATTGGCGGATCGATGCTTTTCGTGGGTTGGCTGCTTTCGTAGGTTCCAGGTTCTCCGTAGGTCGAAGCTCTTCGTAGGTCGCCCGACGCCGCGGTCGCCGTGGCTGCGAGCGCCCACGATTGCGGTCCGGAGCGAAGGCTCCGGACCGCAATCGTAGCCCCGGCCACCCCAGGCCCACGCCGCGCCGGGCGTCTCAAGAACTCATACGTCCGAAAAAAGCTACGTTTGTAATTCAATAAATCCCAAACGAAATACTCGTCTACCTCTGCACCGTTCGCAGCCTCTCCGAATACAGCACCAACGGCACGGCCCCCACGGCGCACAGCGCCATGACCAGAAACCCGCCAGACGCGTAGTTCCGATAAACCATGCCGCCAAGCTGAATGCTGGCGAACATGAATACGCCGCCGGAAAACAGGGCGTACAGGGCAATGGCGGACGTTTTGCAGGCGGCCGGGACGCGGCGGGTGATGTACCACATGATGGCCGCGTTGTTGCCTGCCAGCGTGAAACACTGCAGCAACTGCAGCGCGGCGATGAAGGTCGGGTCCGTCGTTGCAGACAGGCCGGCCCAGCGGATCGCCGTCATTACCGCGGAGGTCAGGATCAGCCATTGGGCGCCCGTGCGGGCCAGGATGCGCGGGGCCAGGAAGAAGAACAGCACCTCGCTGGCCACGCCCACCACCCATAGCATCGAAATCAGCGCGGTCGACAGGCCGCTGGCCGTCCAGTAGAGCGTCGAATACGAATACAGAAAGCCGTTGCTGGCCTGCACCAGCGACGCCGCGGCGATGCACATCAGCAGGGGGCGGTCGCGCAGGACCTCGCGCATGGGCAAACGAACGCGATCGGCCTGCGGCTCATCCGCCGCCGGACGCGCCGCCTGCGGCAACAGGCGCACGCAGGCCAGGCAGGCGATGATCAGCAGGATCGACAGCCACATCACCCAGTCCGCGTCGAACGTCTTGATCAGGTAGCCGCCGGCTACCGTCACCGTCGCGAAACCCAGCGACCCGCATGCGCGCATCACCGTATAAGAATTGCCCTGGCCGCGGCCGCTGGCGATCGCCATACGGTCCATCAGCGGCAGCACAGCCGGAAACACGGCGTTCAGCAGCAGCGTGATCGCCAGCAGCCAGGCTGGCGTCTGGCTGAACGGGTAGCAGGCGAACAGCAGCAGCGACGCCGCCAGCGCCGCGGCGATCAGCGCGTGGGCGCGGCCCGTCTGATCGGCAACGTGCGCCACCACCGGTGTCGACAGGATCTTCGGCAGGAACGACGTAGCCACGATCAGCCCGATCAGGGCCGGGTCCAGCCCGCGGCTGGCGAACCACAAAGGAAGAAAAGGGATGCTGACGCCCTGCAGGCCGTAGTACAGGAAGTAAAACCCGTGCAACGCGATGGCGCCTTGCCTGGCGTCGGGATTGCCGCGCATGGTGATGTGTGGATCATGCAGAGACGAAGCGGCGTAGCATACTCCTTCAGTGCCCAGCGCCCATTGGCAAAGCGCCTGCGCGGATTTACGCTACTCCCACGCGGCCGAGGCCGTTCGGGCCGCCAGTGCGTTTTCCGATTCCCAACCAGGAGCAGTGATCCATGGCCAAGAAACCGAATGAGAAGACCACCAAGGCGCTGAAAGACCGGCGCAAGGCGCCGCTGGCAACGCCCACCGACCTGGCGTCCGCCGCCACCCGGGACATTTCCGCCGCGCTGAACCAGATACTGGCTGACGTGTTCGCCCTGTATCTGAAGACCAAGAACTTCCATTGGCATGTCAGCGGGCCGCATTTCCGCGACTACCACCTGCTGCTCGACGAACAGGGCGATCAGCTGTTTGCAATGACCGATCCCATCGCCGAACGCATCCGCAAGATTGGCGGCACCACGCTGCGGTCCATCGGACATATCTTGCGGACCCAGCGCATCGCGGACAACGACGCCGACTACGTGCAGCCGCTGGACATGCTGGCTGAACTCCGCGAAGACAACAAGGCGCTGGCCGCGAGCCTGCGCGAAGCCCACAACGTGACCGACGAGCACCGCGACATCGCCAGTTCCAGCCTGATCGAGAACTGGATCGACGAGACCGAGCGGCGCACGTGGTTCCTGTTCGAGGCCAGCCGCCAGGGCGATTCGACGGGGCACTAGAACGGTCGGCGGCGGGTTTTTCCGCACCAGTGTCTTTGCTTCCCAGCCGCCCGCAGCCCAGTGGCGCGGGCGGTTTGTCTTGGCAGGGTCATCCGCGGTCGTCCAGCGGCGCGTTGATGTCGACCCCGGCCCAGCAGCGGCCCGGCAGGCTGGTCGCGACGTCCATCGGGCGGCGACTGCCCCTGCTTTGGTGGCAGTGAAGGACGTTGCAGTGTCCCGCGGGACCCTCCGGTTTTGTCTTTTTACCGTCACGTGATTTACACAGTCGCTTCTTATCATGCGGACTTCCCCCGGTCCGCGATCGGGTCTGTGTTGGTTTTGGCTCCCCGTATGAAGTCAGCCCGCCCTTGTTTCCGGTCTCTTTGTTTACTGCCCGCGTGCGTGTGGTTGCCGCAATGATGGTGCTGCTTGGGGTTGGCGTCGCGAAAGGGGCGACGGCGGCTGGCTCACAAGAGGGCCCGCCAAAGCCACGTTGAACCCGATTGCGGAAGTGGAACCGGGCGATATCTACCTGGTGGCGCCGCTGGGCACCATTGACGCGGGCGAGGCCGGCATCCGGGTTTCGGGCAACATCAACATCGCCGCATTGCAGGTGGTTAACGCCGCCAACATCCAGGTGCAGGGGGATTCGGCGGGGATTCCGGTCGTCGCAACGGTCAACTCGGGCGCAATGACGTCCGCCAGCGCCGCGTCGGCCACGGCTTCCACGGCTGCGCAGGACGCGGTGTCCCGGTCGCGCAACGAGGCGCGCGCGAATCAGCCGTCGATCTTCAGCGTGCAGATCCTGGGCTTTGGCGGTGAAGGGATGGACGGTGGCGCCGCACCCAGTGCGCCGGGCGCAACGGGAAGCCGTTCAAACGGCGCAGGGGAAGAAGTCAGCTATCGGCCCGATCACATGGTGCAGATCGTCGGCCGTGGGGACTTGTCCGCCGCGCAATTGTCGGCCTTGTCCGCGGATGAACGGGACCATCTTGGGCTCTAGCTGCGTGGCGCGGCGTGGAGGCAGCGCACATCTCGGCAGCCGTCCGCCCGTGCACGCCGTCGCGCGTGCACGGGCGGCGGGTGTCAGCTGTGCTTGGCGAAACCGCCCGCCGCCCAGTCCGACGCCCGCTGCACGTTCAGCTTGTACGTCGGCGGCACGCGGATCTGCGCGAGCTGATCCCCGAATTCGTCGTAGGCGCTGAGCGTGGCGTAGGGCTCGTCCTCGTCGGGAACGATGTCCAGCTTGATGGTCAGGCGGCCCTCGGCGGCATCGATCTTCACGCTCTTGTGCAGCATGGCGTGCAATTGCTGTTCGTGGCGGCGAAGCACTTCATTCGCGGTCTTGACCAGTGTGGAGAAGGCGGGCGCGTCCATCGGCTTGGGGTTTTTCTTGTCGCGGCCCATGGTCCACGGGCCCACCAGCGCCGGCTCGGCCTGCCCGTCCAGGGTCATCTCGACGGCCCAGCCGTCGTCGTCCTCGTTCTTGATGATCCGGGCGGTCCACCCGTCGTCACGCCAAAGCCTGGCTTCCTGTTCCTTGCGTTCTTCGGCGATACCGGTGTCGGGCTGGTGGGCGTCATTCACTGCTTTACTGCTCCTGGATGCGTGCGCGCGCAGCCGCGCGCCTGCGGGCTGCCATTGCGGCGGTACAGCACTTTAGCCTAATGCCCGGGCATACTCCTGGCGTGGGGCGGACGGAATCGCCACCGTTGGCGCCTGCCGGGCCGCCCCCCTGGCGGGGAAAAGCGGCGGCCGGCCGGGCAACGATGCGTTGCCGCGGGTAGTGGCGCCCCCGAACCAAAAGTGACGGCCGCATTGCCCGATAGCAACAACGACGGCTCGGGAGCTCTCAAGAGGATCCGACGCGCATCAGAACTGATAGCGCGCAGTCAGCATCATGTTGCGCGGATCGCCATAGACGTTGCTGGGAAAGCTTACGCTGCCGGACAGCGCGTTGTAGTACTTCTTGTCGAAGACGTTGTTGATGTTCAGTTGCATGTCCAGCTTTGGCGTGGCCTGCCAGCCCACCACCAGGTCGGTGATGGTATAGCCGCCCTGCGCGATGCGGAATGGCACACCGCTCGTGGCGCCCTCGTTGTAGATGGAGTCCTGGTGGTAGATCGAGCCGCCGACGCGCCAGCCCTGCATGGCGCCGGGCAGCCGGTACATGGTGGACAACTTGAACAGGTGCCGCGGGGTGTCGGTGTCGAAGAGCGCACCCACATTGGCGGGATTCGCATCCTTGCGGTAGCGCGCGATGGCCACCGTGTAGCCAAGACTCACTTGCCAGTTGGGCGTGATGGCGCCCTGTACCTCGAACTCCACGCCCTGGCTGCGCACTTCGCCAGCGGCGGAATAGCAGCTGACGGTGGGGTAGCCGGCGCATTGCGTCTGGTCGGTGCTGCGGAATGCGCGGTTCTTCTGGTCCATGCGGAAAACGGCAGCCGAAGCATTCAGCGCCCCGTCGAAGTATTCGCCCTTGATACCGATTTCGTAGTTCTGGCCCAACACCGGATCCAGCAGATTGTTGCTGGCGTCCAGGTAGTTCTGGGGCTTGAAGATGTCGGTGTAGCTGGCGTAGAGCGAGTGTTGGTCGTTCAGGTCGTAGATCAGGCCGGCGTACTTCGTCAGCTGGTTGCTGATGCTGTAGCGGTTGTGCGCACTGACGGAAGGCGTGTTGGCGGCGAAGTTCGGATAGGTGTTGACGGTGTCGTTGTAGTCGAACCAGTCCAGTCGGCCGCCGAGGATCAGCTTCAGCCGGTCGGCCAGATTCAGGCGCGTCGTGGCGTAGATGCTTTGCTGGGCGACCTTGGCGTCCATCCAGTCCCGCAGAGGGATGTTGGGATTGGGAACGGCGCTGGGATTGAAGTTGTGAAGGTCAAGATTGCTGTTGAGAACCAGGCCCTGGCGGCTGTTGCCGTCGAAATCCACGTCACGGTAACTGGCGCCCAGTACCAGTTCGTGGGTGCGGCCCAGCAGGTTGAAGGGCCCGTTGGCATACAGGTCCATGCTGCTTTGCTTTTCTTTGTGAGCGTTGCGCGCACCCAGTTGGCTGTATCTGCCCGTGGCGACGCTGTAGCTGAGGTAATGGCCCTCCATGTCGACATCGGCCTGCGCGTAATAGGCCGAGAGGTGCATGCGCCAGCCATTGCCGAATCGGTGGTCGAGCCCCGCGAAGGCCGAGTTGGTGGTCTTGTTCCAATGCTCCCAGTCATTGGCGTAGGACGTGGACCGGGGCAGACCCAGATCGCTGCCGTCACGGCCCACGGGAAGGCCGGTGAAGCCGTTGCCGTGCAGCCGGTTTTCCTGGTGCAACGCGCTGAGGGTCAGCATGGTGTTGGCGCCCAGGTCTTTTTCCAGGATGCCGTAGAACGTCTGGCCGTCGCTGCTTTCGCCGCGCTTGTAGCTTCCGTAGTCCTGGGCCGCGACCACCGCGCGGCCGCGCAGACTGCCGTCCTCGGATAGCGGGCCCGAGGCGTCCAGCTCTGTTCGGTAGCGATCCCAGCTGCCGGCGTTGGCGCTGAGGGACACCTGCGGCGTTTCGGTCGGCCGCTTGCGCACCAGGTTGATGGCGGCCGACGGGTTACCCGCTCCCTGCACCAGCCCGGTGGCGCCGCGCACGATCTCCACGCGGTCGTAGATCGCCATGTCGGTGGCCAGCAGGTCCTGCGACAGGTTCGAGCTGTCCAGGCCCACGGGCAGGCCGTCGTACATGATGTTGTCCACGTACATGCCGCGCGAGTAGAAGGACGCGCGCTCTGGACCGAAGCGTCGGAAGGTCAGGCCGGTCGCGGTCTGCACCACGTCGTTGACCGTCGCCAGGTTCTGATCCTGGATGCGTTGGCGGGTGACGACGGTGACCGACTGCGGGGTCTCGCGCATGGACAGGTTGAGCCGGGTCGCCGTGCTCATGCTGCTGGTGGTGTAGGACTGGGTGCCCTCGGTGGTGCCGTCGACCGCCGCTGCGCCGATCACGGTGACCAGGGGCAGCGTGGCGGCGGCGGGCGATCCGGGTGCGAGCGTGTCGTCGACCCGCAGCACGAACGCGCCATTGTCCAGTTGCACGGCCTGAAGGCCGCTGCCGGCGAGCAGCAGGGCCAGCGCGCCCGTGGCCGAATGTTGGCCATTCACGCCGGCGGTGTGTTTGCCCTCGGTCTGCGCGGCGGTGAAGGTCAGCATGATGCCGGCCGTGCTGGCTAACTGGCGCAAGGCGGGAGCCAGGGGCCCGGCTGCAATCCTGAAGTCAGCCACGGTGGTCCCGGTAGTAGCTGCGGCGCCTTGAGCACGCGCGGAGTCCGGCGCGCCGACCGCAAGGGCAAGGGACACTGCCAGGACAGCAAGCGCTATAGGCGTTAAACGAGGGCGCCCCGAATCTTGGGCGCGGTGCGGGTTCAGCATGTTCTTCCTCTTGATTGGACCTCCGAAAATTCCGGTCCTCATGAGGTAGGTGCCGCGAAAACGCCGATCGGGCAGTCGATGCGAAAAAAAAATTTGCCGTCGTCCTAGTTGGCCGGCACGACCGTCGCCCAGAAACGGGTGCGCCGCTGCACCCGCACCGGCAGCACGCTGGGCAGCGTGGCCAGGATGCGGTCGGTGTCGGCCAAGGGAAATACGCCTGAAAGTCGCAGACCCGCGATCCTCGGATCGACGCGCAGCACGCCCGGCCGGTAGCGATCCAGTTCGGCCAGGAAATCGTCCAGCCGCTGCTCGTCGGCCACCAACTGACCTCGCGCCCATGCATCGGCGTGCTCATCGGCCGAGCGCGGCGGCTCGATCGCGTCGCGGCTGAACTGGGTCTGCTCGCCGGCGTGCAGCACGCGCGCGCTTCCGGACCCGGCCCAGGGCGAGACTTCCACTGCGCTTTCCAGAACCGCCACACTGGTTCGCTCGGCGCGCTGCCTTACGGTGAATCGGGTGCCCAGCGAACGGATGCTGCCTTCGGCGGTTGCCACCCGCAGCGGCCGCGGATCGGTCCGCCCTGGCCCATGGCGAGTGGCGATCATGATCTCGCCCGCCACCAGCAGGATGCGGCGCTGATTCGCATCGAAACGCAGATTCACCGCGCTGTCCGTGTTGAGCGTCAGCCGGGTGCCGTCATCCAGTGTGACGTCGCGGCGCTCACCGGTGCCGGTGCGATGGTCGGCCATGCTGGCCTGCCAGGTGCCGGTGCGGGAAACGAGAAGCCCGACGCCGGTAGCGATACCGCCCCATAGCAGCATTCGGGTGGCCCGTCGGCGGGCGACGGAGGACGGCTGGCCGCTTGCCCCGACAGACGACAGTGCCGCGTAAGCCGGTGCGCGCTCCAACGATTTCATCCGGCCCGTGACGGCCTCGACGTGCTGCCAGGCCGCTTCATGGTCGACATGCGCCTGGCGCCATTGGCGCCATTGGTGTTGCTGTTCGTCGCCAGCCTCTCCGGACATCAGCAGGGTGAGCCAGTCCGCGGCAGCATTCGCGGTGGCCCGGCTGATGACCCGACCGCTGGGCAGGGTCAGCGTGTCTATGCGGGAGGTCATGACGTCAGGCAGCCAGCGCGAACATGCATTCGCGGTTGGCCCGGGTCAGATATTGCTTTACCGAACTGGTCGAGGCCCCCAGTCGCTCGGCGATTTCGGCGTAGCTCAGTTCGACCAGGTGTGCCAACAGGAAGGCTTCTCGCACCTTGGGAGGCAGACCATCGAGCACGCGGTCGATCTGCTGCAGGCTCTCGATGGCCATCAGCCGCGCTTCCGGCGGGGGCGCCACTTCCTCGGGCAGGCAGGCCAAGGCCTCCAGGTAAGCGGTTTCGAGCAACAGCCGGCGATGCCGGTGTGCAAGAAGCCGACCGGCGACCGTCGCCAGGAACGGACGTGGCTTGCGGATGTCGACCGCTGCGGTCTTGCGGTCAAGCAGGCTTAGAAAAGTGTCCTGCGCCAGATCGGCCGCGGCGAACGTGTCGCCTACGCGCCTGCGCAGCCAGCCCTGAAGCCACGTGTTGTGCTCAACGTACAGCCCGGCCAAATCATCGGTAATAGGGGGATCCTGGGCGGGCATGAGGACAGAACAGCGGGGAGCCTGTATGCAATGAGAATTGATCTCATTATACATAAACGCACTGATCGATCTGGCAGCCCCGCCATGACAGGCAGGGCCGCTTTTCCGTGCCGCTTCCGATTGCCCGGGACGAACGCGTGCCGGCAGGCGTTATCCGCTATCGCCCTAGAAGAGGACGCGCAGCGAGGCGCTTACCGCGCGGTCGGTTGCGCCGCTGCCGAACTGTCCGTCGAACGCGACGCTTGCCGTGACGCGCGCCGTGACATGCACATCCAGCCCCGCGCCGACCACCACGGCGTCCTTGGCCAGCGGCACACCGCTGACGGTAAAGACGTCGCCGCCCTGGAAGGACACGACGGACTGCGGCGTGATGTCGCCGTATGCGCGGCGCCATCCCACCAGCCCGCGCACCGTCGCATCGACGGGGCCCGCGCCGAATCGCGACGATCCGCGCAATCCCACCGTGGAGAATGTCGTGGAGGTGTCGCCGCCACGGCTGCGCAAGGCGGCCAGGCCGCCGCTTTCGGTGAAGCCGTCGGTGTGCAGGTTGACGTAAGCCAGGTTGACGAAGGGCTCCATCATGACCGGCCCGTCTCCCAGGCGGTAGCCCAGTTCGGTGAACGCCTGCGCGGTGCTGGCGCGGTAATCCGCCTTCATGCGCCCGCCCACCGCCGCGACGTTCACGTCCCGCGCGGAATCGATGTCATGCCACGTGTAGACGCCGCCCAGCCGCAAGGCGAGCCGGTCCCATTGCGTGCCGCCGTAGACGCCCAGATGGTAGTCGTCGGTGTCGCTGCGGGCGTTCTGGTCGTCAACCTTGTAGCGACCGCGGCTATAGCCCGCCAGGACGCCCACGCGCCACGCGCCGGCCGGGGCGTCCACGCCCACCACGAAGCCCGCGGAATCGCGGTCGATGCCGCTGGCGTTGCCGTTGCCATTGGTATGGCCCCACCCACCCCATGTCTGGCCCCAGGCCACGCGGCCGTTGCCGCACGTGTCGCCGTTCGTCCGGCCGTCGCGTTCGCGCGGCTGGCCGGCGCCTTCCGCGCAGAACGCGTTGCGCAACCGATCGATGGCCAGGTCGCGCGAATAGCGGCTGTCGTACAGCATCGCGCCCTTGGCCGAGGCCAGGGCCGAGCCCGACAACTGGTCCAGCGCATTGCGCGCCGCATCGAAGGTGGGGGAATTGAGCAGGGCGTCGGAGACCACGCTGCCTTGGGCGCCGCCGGCGGTGGCGACCTGGTTGGGGGTCTCGGCAGCGTCTTCCACGTTGCCGGTCTGCGTTACCGTCAGGTAGGCGTTGTTCGCGTCGTAGCGTTCGGCCAGGCTGAGGAACGGCGTGAGCACTGTATCGCCACTGACGGCGTAGGCGCCGGTCAGTCCGCCCGTGGTGCCCAGCACCAGGTAGGACGCGCCCGGCCTGTAGAGATCCGATCCTGTCCTGACCACGGACATGGCCGCTCCGGCGGCCAGCGTGGCCGTCCCGTCGACCGCGATCTGGTCCGCCGACGCGCCGCCGATTTCCACGACATAGGTGGAACCGGCCTGCTGCACGTAATCGCCGTTGACCCGCAACGTGCCCACGGAATTGCCGGGGGCGATAGTGCCGCCGGTCTGCACGGTGGTCGCGCCCACGGCGCCACTGCCACCCAGTGTCGCGCCCGTCGCCACGGTGATCGCCGAGTTGGCGAACGCCCCGTTGATGATCAGTGCGCCGGCTTGCACGTCGGTGGCGCCCGACATGGCGCCGCCGCCGTTGAGCACGAGGCGGCCGCCGCCTTGCTTGGTCAGCGTGCCGCTGCCGTCGATGACGCGGCCGTCAACGGCATCCGTGTCCTGCGCCAGCACCAGTGCGCCATCATTGCGGATGTCGCCCGCGCCCAGGCTGGCGATCGACGCCACCACCGTTCCGCCGGCGATATCGGTGCCGCCGGAATAGGTGTTGGCGCCCGTCAGGGTGAGCGTTCCCGCGCCGGTCTTTGTCAGCTTGCCCACGCCGCTGATCGTGCCGGTGCTTTCCAGGTCGGCATCGGCCTGCAGGGCGCCGCCGCCGAGCCCCAGTTCGATTGCCCGGTCGGTGCTGATGGCCGTAGTCGTGTGCAAGGCGCCGCCATCCAGCGTCACCTTGCCATCGCTGGCGCCCAGGCTGGCATCGCTGGCGATGGACAGCGCGCCATCCCGGATGGTCCAGTTTGTCGTTTCGGTCGTGGCGCCCGTCAGCGTCCAGGTGCTGTCGCCGCGCTTCTCGAAAACGCCGAAGCCCTGATAGCTGGCCGCGCTGCCGGCTGCGCCAAGGTCCGCGACGTTGAAGCCGGCATCCGTGTCGCCGCCCAGGCGCAAGGTGTCGGCGCGGCTGAACGCCACGGCGTTGCCGTTGAGCACGGACCCGGCTTGAATCTCAAGCGTGTTGACGCCGCCGGTGAATTCCACGGCGGCCGCCTGCACGCGGGCAGTGGCCCCGGCGCCCGTCCACGCGCCGCTCAATGCGCCGGTGATGGTGCCCGCGTTGATGACCGTGACATCGACGCCCTTGATGCCCGCGCCGCCAGCGCCGGTCTGGCCGCCGACCACGCGGCCCGAGCCTCCTACACCGCCGGTAATGGAGGCGCCAGCCAGGTTCACGACCGTGCCGCCGTGCGTCAATTGCACGCCGGCGCCGCCGCCGCCACCGCCGTTGGCGGTAACGGTGCTGCCGGCTCCGCCTACGCCACCCACAATGGCGCCTGCGTTGACCAGGCCGGCCCCCGACTTGAGCAGCACGCCCATCGCGCCACCGCCTCCGGCGCCGCCAGCGATCTGTGCAGCGCCGCCGGCGCCGCCGGCCACGGTCGCGCCGGTCTCCACATTGACCTGCGCAGATGAAAAGATGCCGGCGCCTCCGCCGCCGCTGCCGGCGTTGGCTTGGGAGCGCCCAGCGCCGCCGCGCACCGTGACTCCGCCCATCACGGTCACGTCGGCCGAGGCCGACACGCCAACGCCTCCGCCACCGCCTCCGCCCGCCGTGCTGACGTTGTTCACCGCATTTGCGCCTGCGGCGCCCACGCCGCCGGTCACGTTGGTGGCGATAGTTGCGGCACTGGTGACGGTCTGACCCGTGCTGCCGGTTGCGCCGGCCGCGCCCGGCGCCTGCCCCAGGCCAGCGCCGGTATCGCCCGCACCGCGTGCGCCACCCGCTGCGCCATTGCCGGTGTCCAGATTCACCGCGCCACCGCCGCCGGCAGAACCGAAATTGCTGCCGACGCCCATGCCGCCCTGCTGACCCGTGGCCTCAGCCAGCGTGCCATCGACCCCGCCCAATCCGCCGCCGACCAGCGTCGGACCCGCGCCAACCGGACTTCCATATCCGCCATCGGCTCGCGCCGCGGGGGCCGCAACCACAGCAGTGATTGCACTTGCCACCAGAACCGCTAATGTCTCAGGGCGCAGACGCTTCTTATGGACCTTCGGCTGATGTGTGTGTTGCGACATTCTCGCGCCCCCCGTGTTCGTTTTTGCTGAGGGCGCGCAGTTTAGTAGGGCAAGATTGCTGCGCGCGGAATAACCTTTTTGGCGTGTCGCCAATAGCGGCGGCTGCGTTCACACATGCAAGGAGCAGAACCATGTCCACAAATTTGCGCGCGGTCCGCTCGGACATTACCAAGCTTCAAGTGGAAGCTATCGTCAACGCAGCGAACTCGTCCCTGCTGGGCGGCGGCGGAGTCGATGGCGCAATTCATCGCGCCGCCGGCCCGGATCTTTTGCACGAATGCAGGCTGCTGGGCGGCTGCAAGAGGGGCGATGCGAAGGTGACCAAAGCCTATCGGCTGTCCGCGCAGTACATCATTCACACCGTTGGCCCGGTATGGCGGGGAGGAGAAAACGGGGAGCCCGCTCTGCTTGCCAGCTGTTATCGCCGTTGCATCGAGCTGGCGGAAGAAAGGGCTGTTGCTTCGATTGCGTTTCCAAGCATCAGCACCGGCATATACGGCTATCCCATCGAATTGGCGGCGGAGGTCGCCGTCAAAAGCGTGCGCGAAAGCCTGGGGCGGGACTCGGCCATTCAAGAGGTGATCTTCTGCTGTTTCTCGCCAGAAGATCTTCTTCACTACGAGCGCATATTGAATCGGCCGCTTGCTTGATTCGACGCCAGGGGCCCGGCCTTCAGGGCGCCCGCATGGTCCTGGAATTCTGCTTGAGCCTAGGCGGGACGCCGCCGGGACTGATGCCCGCTGGCGCCAGTCCCGGGCGGCGCTTGCCGCCCGGTCATTGCGTATCAGAAAGTCCCGCGCACCGTCAGCGTCGCATTGCGCGGATCGCCGTAGAAGCTGCCCCAGCCCGGCGCGCCGATGGTCTGGTAGTACGTCTTGTCGAAGATGTTGTTCACGTTCAACGCCGCCGACCAGTTCTTGTTGATCTGGTAGCCGACGCGCGCATTCCAGACGGCGTACGAGCCTTGCGATACCTTGACGCCGCGCGTTTCGGTATGGCTGCCCGTCTGGTAGTTCACCCCGGCGCCTAGCGACCATGCCGACAAGTCGCCCGGCAGGCGGTAGTCGGACCACAGGCGAAGGATGTGCTTGGGCGTGACGGTGCGGCCGAAGTTGGTGGTGGACACTTCCGTGTCGTCCAGGAACTTGAGCGTGTTGAAGGTGTAGCCCGCGAACAGTTGCCAGCCGTTGGCGACTTCGCCGCTGATCTCGGCGTCCAGGCCCTGGCTGCGCACCTTGCCGCTGGACATGTAGCAGATGTCGCCGACCGTGCAGTTGCCGACCAGGTCCTGCTGCGCGCGGTTCTTCTGGTCCACGCGGAACAACGCCACCGACGTGTTGACGCGGCCGTCCATCAGTTCGCCTTTGAGGCCGATCTCGTAGTTCGAGCCCACGATGGGATCCAGCATCTTGCCGGACGCGTCCAGGGCGTTCTGCGGTTCGAAGATCTGCGCGTAGCTGACATAGCCGGACCACTGCGGATTGAACGCGTAAATCAGGCCGCCGTACGGCGTGACGACGCCATTGTCCCTGTACGGATCGCTGTACTGCTCGCCGCTGTCGCGGTAGCGGCTGGTGTTCTCGTACCAGCTCACGCGCGCGCCCGCCACCAGCGTCAGGGGATCCGCCAGGCTGAAGCGGCCGACGCCGTAGACGCCGGTCTGCTTGATCTTCACGATGGTTGCAGCGCTGCGGTAGGCGTTTACGCGCATCCAGTCTTCGGAAGGCTCCGGCACATTGTGGTCCGGATCCCACACGTTCACCGCCCGGTTCAGGCGATTCAGCGCAAAATCGTTCTTGCTGGTGAGCTCGCTGATGTTGGCGCCGAAACTCACCGAATGCTTGCGGCCCAGCGTCTCGAATGCGCCGTCCACGTCCAGGTTCAGCGCCTTGTTGTGCGTGGACATGTCAAACAGGCCGGCATACATCGTGGGTCCGAGTCCCGTGACCGGATTCACCGCGCCCTCCGTGAAGGCGTACTTGGAATCGTTGGATTCCTGCGTGGACGTCCCCGTCAGCCGCAGCGACCAGTCTTTGCCGAAGCGGTGCGCCAGTTCGGCGAACACGGTGGTCTGCTTGCCGTTCCAGCGGTTCCAGTCCTGGGCCAGCGACGTCGATCGCTTCAGCCCGATGTCGTCGCCGTTGGAATAGTGGGGCAGGCCGTGGAAGAAGGGCGTCGACCGCAGTTCTTCGTAGCTGACGCCACCGGTCAGGGTGGTGTCCGGACCCAGGTCGTAGGACAGCACGCCATACAGCACGCCGGTGCGGCTTTTGGCGACGTCGTAGAAATAGTCGCGGTCGTTGTAGCTGGCCACCGCGCGCCCGCGCAGCGTGCCGGTTTCGTTCAAGGGGCCGGTCGCGTCGACGTCGGCCCGGTAGTTGTTCCAGGAGCCGCCGCTGGCCAGCATCTGCACCTGGGTTTCGGCCAGCGGACGCTTGCGCACCAGGTTAACGGCCGCGCTGGGCGACCCCGCGCCCTGCATCAGGCCGGTGGCGCCGCGGATGATTTCAACGCGGTCCAGGATCACCGTGTTGCTGGTGAAACTATTGGCCTGGGGGTAATAGAACGCGCGGGTGACGCCGTCGAACTGGTAGCTGTCCACCCGGAAGCCGCGCGAATACACGTAGCTGCCGCCCATCGGGCTCTTGTACAGCGTCATGCCGGTGCTATTGGCCAGCACTTCGTCCAGCGTGTTGGCGTTCTGGTCGTCCATGCGCTGGCGGGTCATCACGCTGACGGACTGCGGAATCTCCTTCAGCGTCTGCCGGCCTTTGCCGATGGTCACGACGCGGCTCGTATAGCTGCCGGTGCCTTCGGTGACGGGGTCGTCGGCACGGCCCGTGACCGTCACTGGCGCCAGCGTCGACACGCCGGGGGCGTCTTGCGGCGCGCGGCGCAAGTGATAGCCCTCGCCGTTGGCGTTTGCGACCGCCTGCAGCCCCGTGCCCGAAAGCAGCACAGCCAGCCCCTGTTCGGCCGTGTAGCGGCCGGACAGACCCTGCGTCATCACGCCGCGCGTCAGGGCGGGTGATGCAGCCACCGTCACCTTGGCCGCAACGCCGAACTGGCCCAGCGCCGCATCCAGCGTCGAAGGCGCGATGGCGAATGCGATGTGGCCGGCGGTAGCGGCCTGCGCCCATGACGCGGCGGGCGCCGCAAGCGGCGCCAAGGCCGCCAGGGCAAGATGAACCGCAAGGCGCAGGCGAGCGGGCCGCATCCACGGGGTGGAGGGCAAGGCGGAAGGGGAAGGGGACTGGCGTCGTGCCATGACTGGAGTTCCTGGTTCGTCGAGGTAGGTGGCCAGATCCCGGGCGCCTCGGGGTCTGTCTCTATGTCTAACGAACCAGAAATCGAAATCTGCGGCGTCGTTACAATTTTGTTAGCGGGCCCGCCGATGGCGGGGGCCGGCCGGCCCGTTGCAGGCCGTGACCTTACGCCCGGCCCACGCTGACCCAATAGCGCGTGCGATACCGCAGCGTCAGATCCAGCACGCCCGCCAGCACTTCCAACGCCTTGTCGGTGTCGTCGATGCGGAACGCGCCGGTGACTTCGCGGCTGGCCACGTCCGCATCGCAGCGCAGGATGCCGGGGCGGTAGCGGCCCAGTTCGGCCAGGAACTGATCCAGCCGCATCCGGTTGGCGACCAGCATGCCTTCGCTCCATGCGGGGCCTTTTTCTTCCGACGGGGCAGGGGGCGGCAGCGCTCGGCCATCGAATTCCGCCTGTTCGCCGGCGTGCACGACGCGGGCGGCGAGCGCCCGCGCGGACGGATCCACGCGCACGGCCCCTTCGAACACCGCCAGCCGCGTCGCCCCGCGGCTGTCGTCCAGCTGTCGGACGACAAAGCGCGTGCCCAGCGGCGTCAGCAAACCGTTCGGGGTCTTGACCCGGAAGGGACGCCCGGCCGCATCCGAAGCCGTGGATATCAGGATCTCGCCGCTGCGCAGGTCGACCCGGCGCTGCCGCTCGTCAAAGCGCAGCGCCACCGCGGAATCCGTATTCATGGTCATGACCGTGCCATCCGGCAGATGGACCACGCGTTGCTCGCCCGTGGCCGTGCGATAGACCGTGGAGCCATCCCACAGTCCCTCGCGCGCGCCCATCCATCCCAGTGTGCCCAGCGCGAGGCCGCCCGCCATCCACTTGATCGCGCTGCGGCGGGAGCGCTGGTCGCAATAGCGCAGAATGGTTTGGCCGGCCGTCGGCGCGGACACGTACCCGCCGCTGGCGGATTTCAGGTCCTGGCTGATCCCCTGCAAGCGCTGCCAGGCAAGCTCATGTCGGGCATCCGCCTGGCGCCATTGCGTACAGGCCGCTACCGTGGCCGCGTCGGGCGCATCCCCGGTGCGCATCATCCACTGCGCGGCCTGCCGGATGATGTCGGGATGCACGCGTTCCGCGTGGGCGGCGCTCATGCGTACAGCACCGTGTAGCAGTGTTCCCACGCCTTGATCATGTCGCGTTGCACGGCGGCCACCGAGATATCGAGCTGCCGCGCGATCTCCAGGTAAGGCTGGCCTTCCACCTGCGCCAGCACGAACACGCGCCGCACCCGCGACGGCAGTTGTTCCATCATGCGGCATACGGCGTCCAGGGCTTCCACGACCAGCGCATGTGTTTCCGGGCCGGGCTCGACGTCCTCGCTGCGCGAAGCCAGCGTCTCCAGATAGGCCTGCTCGATCACCCTGCGGCGAGACTGGTCGATCAGAAGTCGCTTGGCCACCGTGGTGAGGAACCCGCGGGGCTCGGCGAACGCCGCCCGCGATTCGCTGCGCATGACGCGCTCGAATGTGTCATGCGCGAGGTCGGCGGCGTTTTCGGAATTGCCGCTGAGCCGGCGGCGCAGCATCTGCACAAGCCAGCCGTGGTGGTCTCTATAGAGGCTGGCGAATTCGGCGGAGGATGCGTAGGGGGCGGGCTGCACGAGGATCTACAAAGAAGATGCTAATGGGAATGATTGCTAATTGTAGATGATGAAGGCCCTTTGCGGGGGAGACGGCGCGAGTGCCCTTTGCCTGCCCGTTTGCGCGCCAAGCGCCCGATGACGTTCATCGGGCGAGCATGCCGAAAGCGATACCTAGCGGGCATCATCCGGCGAGTCCGCCATCAGCCCCAGATCTTCCAGGATGCCGCGCACCAGTTTCATGCGAGCCGCGGAATCCTGGCTCTTCCGGATGTCGACATTGAGCGCGAAGTAATAGACGTCCCCTTGACGCTCCAGGTAACCGACGAGCCATCCCGTCTGCGGCACTCCTTCCTCACCAAGGCCCGCCCACCCGGATTTGCCGCTCAGGCGGTAGTTCGCGGTCTCCTCCAATACCAGAATCTCTTTGGTGATGCGCACAGTACGGTCGGCCAAACCGAATTGATTCATGTAGAACCGGCGCAGGAACTCCACTTGCTCGTTGGCGGAAACCCTGAGGCCTCCGGTCAGCCAGAATTGGTCGATGCCCCCGGAAATGTCCCGGTTGCCATAATTGAATCGGTCGACGTATGTCTGCATGCGCTCGGGCCCAATGCGCCGGGCTATTTCCTGGTAATACCAGACCGCCGAGTTTTGCAGCGCTGATTCCAGCGTATGGTTTTGCGCCCAGGCCGCCGGCCACCATGGCTGGCGGGGCACGCGCGTCTTGTCCCATTCGAGCTCAAAGTTCTTGTCCTGTGCGACACCCGTTTCCAACGCAATGAGGGAATTGGGAATTTTGTAGGTGGAGGCGGGCAGGTATCGCTGCGCGGCCCGCTTCTCGTCATGGCGCAGGTACTCTCCGGTGCGCCCATCCAGCAGGACAAACGTGCCCACTACCTGCTGTTCTCGAAACTTTGCGCCGATGTCGATTTGGGGCAACTCGGCATGGGCGTTCGACGACCCCAGCAACGTCATCAATGGCAGGGTGGCGTGGGCAAACAGACGAAAAAGCGAATTCATAATATCTCCATGTACGTCATGCGGTATGCATGCCGCGGCAAGAATATGCGGGCGTCCGTAGAGAGCCAATCGAGCAGCCGTAACCGCTGTAACATGGGTTCATGGCTCGAAAAATAACAATCAATTTGGATCGTCCGCTCGTCGTCGACGGCCTGCCGGCGCGGCATCAGTCGGTGTGGCTTTTGTTGAGGATTTGCCACGCGCAAAAGAAAGGCCAGGGCCCGGTGCCGGCGTCCTGCGTCCAAGCCCGATACCCTGGCAGTGCAAACCTTCGCATGCTGGTTTCCCGCGCCTTCCGGGATTTCGCAGCGTGGGGTGTCGAGGTGGGGTGGGGAAACTCCATAGGCGTGTCGGTTGCCTTGCTGAACACGTCGCGTCGCAGTCAGGGGCCGTTCTGGATGACGCAAACTCAGGCGGACAGATTGCGGTGTCGCCTTGGGGCAAAGTCCGCAAGCGATGAGGTGGTGGCGAGTTTCCTGGGGCTGGAAGAGAATGCGTCCGTCCGCGCCGACCCTCTGCAATACGTGACGCAGGACGGGGCCTACTGGAATCACCTCACCCAGGGCATGCGGCTCGCGCGGGACGGAATGGGGCTGGCCGGCATGAATTGGGCTGCAAGCTACCGAGCCGCGGATCGGTCGGCGCTGGACGACTTTCAGCGCGCGTTGGCCATACTCAAGGAAAGCCTGGCATGGCGTCGACACGGCAATGTGAAGCGCAGTGAGGATGCCCTGAATAGACTGGAGGAAATACTTCAATCCGAATCCGTCGGACCCTCCATGCCCACATTGTCGGCAATGGCCTCGGTCGCCTCGGCCTGGAACAGCTATGCGCGGGGGGATGTCCGGCAATCCCATGCACGACTGGACCGCCTGTCCTCGGACCCTGTCCTGGGACCTGTCATCCGCTACAACCCGCGCGTGCGCTTCGAGTATCTGAATCTGCGCGCCCTGCTGCACAAAGGTACCGCCTTTGAAGACAAGAACGCTGATCTCGCATTGAGAATGAGCGAGGCGGAAAAGGCGGTTTCTTCGTTGTCCGAAGCGCTTCAGGCCGCCTACGAGGCCGATTCCGTGGAGGCCGCCCAGGATGTGGCGGCCAACATCGGATGGACCTTGTGGCTATGTTGGCAACAGCGGCTGCTGGCCCTCTTCAACGATCACGACGCTCGTACGGTGCAAGGGTTGTCGCTGCGCTGGCTGGGATTGTCAGAATGGATCTGCGACCGTTTCGGCGTTGGCGGCAGCTCTGCGTGGAATACGGTATTTGTGCTGCGCATCGCTCGAGGCAACTGTGACGATATGAGCGGCGACTTGAAGCGCTTTCAAGCCCAGTCGCCGCTTCCCGTGCACGAGTTGTTGGATGCGGCAAAACCCTTCCAGGCGGCGTTCTCACGGGCCAAGGGATACGATGACTGGTCGTCTGTCGCCGCCTACACGCTTGACGAGCACGACGCCGGCCGAGTGTCTTACGGAGCCCCTCAAATCGCGAATTTGCTTCTCGAATTCGTTTGGTTCAGCACTCATGCCCGAGGGCTCAACCGCCAGGCTTTCGCGGCGATAGAGCGGTTTGCGGACGTCGTGCGCGGTTTGAACTGGGGGCAACGACGATTTTTCAGGGAAAGCCTCAAAGCACTGCCTGTGCCGCTTCAGCTCGCCGCGAAGGAAGCGGAGGGCAGGCGCGATGCCGCCAAGCCTGCCGCTGGCGATGCCGCTGCGTAGTTGTCCGAAACGAGGCTCTTGGAATGGGCGCCTATGGCTGTTGCAATGGCCAGACCTCCACCACCCCATATGCCACCGCGCAAGGGGTGCGCGACACCATCTCTATCGCTTGCGCCAAGTCGGCGGCTTCGATCACCGCGAATCCGGCCACCGGCAGGTCCGCTTTCATGAAAGGGGCGTTGGTTGTCTCAATTCCTTTCGCCTGGGTATTGCGCACCTGCACGGGGGCGCCGGCAATGCCCATCAATGCGCCATCCTGGCGCAGCTTGGCGTCGTGCGCGTGCGCGGCATCGCGGATGCCTGCGGGAGTGCGGTCGTAGCCTGCCTGGTCTCCATAGCCGATCGTGATGAACTTGGGCATGGGATGTCTCCTTTGATTGTCAGCGGTCGGTGCGGGTGCGAGGGCCCACGCAACGACGATAGGGCTGATTCGCCGCGCATGTCCAATCGCACCGGACAGGATTTGCAGCGTGTGCGACCGCGCGAGCCCGCGCGGCGATCAGTCCTGGGCGTTGCCAGGCACGCGGCTGACGATGCCCCGGGCCGCATCCACGTCCAGCATGTCGCCGGTGACGACGCCCTGCAGGATGCCCTGTGCATTCACCACGGCCGGAATGCCGAACTCCCGCGCCACGATGGCTGCGTGCGACAGGTAGCCGCCGGCCTCCATCACCACGGCGCCAGCGCGCAGGAACAGCGGGGTCCAGGCGGGATCGGACGAGGCCGCGACCAGGATCCCGCCCGCGGGCATGGCCAACCCTTCGTCCGGCGTGCGGGCGACGAACGCGCGGCCGCGGGCGCGGCCGCCTGCCACGGGCGTACCGCGCCATGAATCCAGGGCCGAACTGCAGGCGGGCGGCTGGTATGCGGCCGCCGGCGCGCCATCCGCCGCGTGCTCGGTGATGACATCCAGGTCGGGCAGGTCGGCCCACGCTTCCAGTTGGGCGCGTCTGGCCGCCGCGCGGCGGCCCAGTGCGGCGGCATTCATGCGGCCGTCCGCCAGCGCGAAGATCTCGGCCGCGTTCAGGTGGAAGATGTCTTCGGGGGCCGCGAGGCCGGAGGCGCCGCAGTTACGGCGGCCCAGTTCCAGCGCGCTCTTGCGCGCCACAGCCAGGTACGCGACGAGCACGCTGCGGGCGGCTTCGCGCTGGTTGCCCTCGATGCAGGACGCGCCCAGCAGCTTGGCTGCCAAAGGCCGTTGCCAGAAGGGCAGCGCGCGGCGTACGCGACGCCATGCGTCCTGCGCCGCGGCGTCCTGCCGTGCGCGTAGCGCGGCGGCGTCGGTGCCGATCAGGTTCAGCACGCTGTCCAGCAGGTAGCCGGGCGCTTCGCGCCATCGCGGATTGCGCAGATAGGTTTCATAGACGGCGCGGTGGCCGTAGCGGTGGAGGAATTGCGCGAAAGCCTGCTGGAAGGCGCTGCCGTCCGGCAGCGTTTCGGCCCAGGCCTCGCTGTCGCGGTCCGGGGACTGCAGCCAAGCCAGCACCTGAGCGTCCTGCCGGGCGAGTCGCGCCAGGTCCATGAGCGCATAACCTTGCGCGGCGGTCACGCTGGGTTCGCCGCCCGCCATCAAGGCGGCGGTCAGCGCATGGCCTTCGCCGGGGAGGGCCTTTTCGACCATTTCCAGCAACTTGGACAGCGCGCCGCCGCCCGAGCCCTGAAGAAAGAACAGCACGTCCGCGGCCAGCACGGTCTGGAATTGTTCGCGCAGGCGGGCGCCAAGCTGCGCATTCGAGTCGGGCAAGGGGGCGTCCAGCCATTCCTGCGCACGAGCCAGCAGCATGGGGAGATCGTCGGCCGCTTGCCGGCGCAGCGGTGCGGCTCGGCGCAGGTAGCGCACCATGCGCAAGCCGTGCCGCAGCCGCTGTGCGGCGGTCAGGGGCTGCACGTCGATGGCGGGCTGCGGGCCGCCGAGCAGCGCATTCATGTCGCCAGGCTTGACGCCCAGCGCGTCGTAGCCCATCCACTGGATGACCGAGGCGTTCAGGTACGCGCGCCCCTGGAACAACGCCGCCAGGCGCACCCCGGGCAGCGTTGCGTATCCGCTGAGTTCGAAGCCGCGGGTCAGCATGCGCTGCGCCATGACGCGGCCCGCGTCCCATTCCAGGGCCGACATCGGCTGAGGCAGGACTTCGCGGGTGTTGCCGCGCGACCAGTAATCGGGCTGGGATCGCAGCGCGGGATAGGTGTGGCGGGCGGAGGCGGTGATCGGCCGGGCCTGCAGGATCCAGAACCGCTGCCCGTCCCACGCCCATTCGACGTCGTAGCCGGCGCCGGCGTAGTCCAGCGCGCGGGCGGCGTCGCGCACGATCTCGCCCAGGGCTTCGGCCTGGGCAGCCGTCAGAACCGCTTGGGTTGCGCGAGGGGCGGGCGTTTGAATCAGTTGCGTGCCCTGGCCGTCGGTCGCGGGCAGCGTTGCGTGGCGCTTGGCGCCGATGCGTCGCTCGACCAGCGGCCAGGCCTGGTGGCGATAGTCTTCGCGCAGGCGGTATTCGTCGCCCTCGGCGTCGCCGTCCACCAGGGATTCGCCCAAGCCCCAATTGGCGTGGACCAGCATTTCGTCGTGGCGTCCGGTGGCGGGGTCGATGGTGAAGGCGATACCCGAGGACTCGGCGTCGATCATGGGCATGACCACCACGGCCATGCCGCCGTCGGCGGCAATGTTCAGGCGTTGCCGGTAGGCCTGCGCCTGCGGCGTCCAAAGTGAATCCCAGATGCGCTTCACCGCCTGCAACGCGGCGTCGGGGCCGCGAACCTGCAGGCAGGATAGATGGATGCCGGCGAACGACGCGTCAGCGGAGTCTTCCTGGGGCGCGGACGAGCGCAGGGCCAGCGGCAGGTCCAGCCACCCGCGGGCGTGCAGCGCGTTGCGCAAGGCCTGCGCCACGTCGGGGGGAACGTCCTGGCCAGGACGATGGTTCAGGCTGGCGTGCGCCGCCAGCACGAAGCCGTCGGGCACCGGCACGCCGAATTGCGCCATGCGGCCCAGTTGCCAGCCCTTGCCGCCGGCCACGCGCGCGCCCGCGTCCGCAGCCGCCGCCCAGTCCAGCACCGGGGCAGTCATGCCGCGCTCCCGGCCGCGCCCTGCACAAAGAGGCTGATGGCCGCGTCGAATTCCGACCGAAGGCTCGCGCCCGGCTGGTCCAGCCAGCGCAGCAGGGCGCCCAGATACAGGAACTGCAGGTGATGGGCCAGGAGGTCTGCGGACAGGTCGGCACGCACCTGGCCCGCCGCCTGCGCGTCCTGGATCAGCGCGCCGAACACGGCCTGCATGCCGCTGCGCGGGTACCGTTCATCGTCGCGGCCGACGGCCTGCAATGTGGCCAGGCGATACCGCAGGTAAGGGCCCAGATAGGCGCGGTGTGATTCGGACCAGTGCGCCGAGGCGTGCAGCAGCCGGGTGAGCCTGCCGGCAATGTCCGGCAGGGTTCGCAGCGCTGGCGTCAGGTCGACCATCGACGCGGCAAGGTCCCCATGGAAACGGTGGGCCAGCAGGGCCTCTTTGACGGGAAAGTGGTTGTACAGCGTGCCCTTGGATACGTCCGCCTGCGCGGCGATCTGCTCCATCGTCACTGCGTCGTAGCCCAGCGCTTCAAAGAGGCGCCAGGCGGTCTGGGCAAGGTGGTCCAGCGTTTGCTGCCGCTTGCGTTCGCGGCGGCCAACGTCGGGGTTGGGGGCGTCAAAAGCGGGCGCGGAGAAGGCAGGCATGACCGGCAAAAAAAATTGGACGACGTAAATTATTATACGTCGTCCAATTTTGTTGGGCCGCGCCCTGGGTGTCGGGTGGACTATGCCGTGGCCGGCATTTCCCCGTGGAGCAGGTAATCCATCAGTTCGCGTACGGAGCGCATGGCGTTGCCGAACGGCAGCTTGGACGCGCCGCGGAAGAAGAGCCCACGGCTGACCTCGCCACGCATGGCGGCCGCCAGTTTCAGGTCGATGCAGAACTGGCCGAACTTTGCGATGCCGTCACGCAGGCCGCATTGCGTGAGGCAGTCCATGCGCTGGCTGCAGCGACGCGGGTCGGCGCGGGTGTTGGCCTGCAGTGTGCCTTCCTGGCGCAGGTAGCGCGTGAGCCACGGCGTGGCGACAGCGCGCGCGGGCAGGCCGGCCACGCTGGTGAATTCGGCAAGCTGGGAGGGATCGGCGTCGATCAGCACGCGCTTGAAGTTTTCGTGGGCGTCGCCTTCGTGGGTGACGGCGAATGCGGTGCCTACCTGGACACCGTCGGCGCCGTTGCTGAGCCAGTGGCGCACTTGTTCGTGGCTGCCGACGCCGCCCGCCACGATAAGGCGCGGGGCATCGCGGCCCAATTGCAGTTCGCTGAAGAGCGAGTGGCAATCGGCCAGCACGCGCTTGAAGTCGAAACGTTCGCTGTGCAGGTCGTCCAGGCGCGCTGCGCCCAGGTGGCCGCCGGCGTAGCCGGGGTGTTCGATGACGACGGCTTCGGCCAGTCGGCCTTTCTTCATCCACTTTTTCAGCACGGCGGCCACGCCGCGCGCTTCGGAGAGAATGGGCACGAGGGCTACCTTGGGGAAGTCGGCTGTCATTTCGGGCAGGTCCAGCGGCAGGCCTGCGCCCATGACGATGGCTTCGGCGCCGCTTTCGCATGCCTGGCGAACCAGGGCGTGATGATCGCGCACGGCCTTCATGACGTTTACCGCCACCAAGCCCCGGCCCTGGGCCGTGTCCAGCGCGGCGCGCACTTCGCGGTGCAGGGCCTCGCGGTTGGCGGTGTCGATCGTGTCGCGGTCATTGCATTTTTCGGTTTTTTCCACGAGATCGGCGTGGTGATGGCGCAAATCGACGCTGGCGATGGTGCCCACGGCGTTCTGGCTGGCAACCGCGCCGGCCAGGCGATGGGCGGATACGCCGACGCCCATGCCGCCCTGAACGATGGGCAGCAACTCGCGTCCGGCGAGGGTGAGTGATTTGAACCACGTCATGATATGAGTCTTTCCTCTGGTCAAGAGACCAGAGGCTAGAGCAAGGGGGGGAGCACTGCCTTGCGATGAATCAAGTGGCGCGGCAATGGCGGACGGGGCGCACGGCCCCGCCCATGCGTCACGGTTTACGCGAGCAGCTTGACGATCGCCGGCACGGACAGCACGGCGGTGTAGTAGCCCATGAACTGCACGCCGGTGTTGAAGCCGAACAGGCGCGACAGCAGGCCGCCGATGAGGCCCATGGTCAGGATGACGAGCAGGCCCAGGAACTGACCTTCCCAGACGCTGATCACGATGATCAGGCCGACGAAGGTGGCGATGATGGCTTCGTGGCTGACCCGGCGCGACACGAACAGGGCGGCGCGGCGCGCAAAGTTCATGGCGAAGGGGTAGGACACCACCGCGGCCAGCAGCACCGCCAGCATGCCGTAGCCCAGGAATTCCCAGTGGTTCAGCAGGTTGTGCAGGTTGTGCGTCTGGCCCGTGGCGGCGTCCACCGTGAAACGCGGAGGCGCGTTGAAGAGCGGCGCCGCGGGGCCGGCCGCCACCGGGCTCAGCGGCAGCCCGAAGGCGATCAGCGGGATCAGGGCCTCGGCGATGTAGGTGGCCTCGGTGACGCCGTTGCGCGCGCTAAGCACGGTGGTCAGGCGATGGTAGGCGTGCTTGATGCGCGACCCGACCAGTTCGCCCAGCACCACGGTCATCGCGACCGGGCTGAACACGAACGTGGCGCTGGACACCGCCGCCGTGGCCAGGGTCCAGCGGGTCTGCACGCGGTCCATGACCTTGAGCGGATTCGGGAAGTAGCCCGACCAGCCCTTGACGTCGGGCGCCAGCGAGAACGTGCGCACCTTGTCGCGCAGCATCTTGCTGCGGCCCTGCGGCGAGATCACCGTGAACAGGTCGGCGATCAGCGGTCCGATGGCGATGCCCAGGAAGTAGCTGATGCTGAGCTTGACGCCGTACTTGGCCGTCAGGCTTTGCAGGGCGATGATGACCATCACGAAGGGCACCAGCAGCGCCACGGCGGCCCAGCGGCCCGCCGAGAAGTAGGCGATCAGCACCGCCGCGGCCAGGAAGATCCACGGGGCGGACTTGGTGATGGCCGCGCCGAACGGCGCCAGCAGGACGGCGAACAGCACGGCCAGCGGCACCGCCACGAAGGCGGCGACGATGGCGCCGGACACCATCTTGCGCAGCGCTATGTGGGGCACGCCCAACTTGCGCAGCATGTTCGCGTCCTGCAGAAGCGGCGTGGCCAGCGTGTCGCCGGGGATGCCCAGCAGCGCGGTGGGCACGGCATGCGTCATGTGTTTGGCCACCGCGCCCGCCAGGAAGAAGGTGAAGACGCCCGCGGGCGGCACGCCCAGCAGCACCACCAGCAAGGTCAGCGGGGCCAGCGTGGTGGTCTCGTCGGTGCCCGACACCAGGCCGATCGCCGCGAACACCACCGCGCCCAGCAAGCCCATGCCGGCGGCCACCATGATTTGTTCAAGCAGAATGGGATCGCTCATGCCAGCGCCTCCTTGCCGGCGCCGGGCCGCACGTCCACGGATGCCGTAGCGGCGGCGGGCTTGCCCGCCGGTTCGGCGAACAGGTCGTACAGGCCCAGTTCCTTCAGTTCGCGCACGACCGCTTCCGGCAGGTCCGCCAGCGTGCCCAGCCCGCCGGGCTGTTCGGCCAGTTCGGCCAGGACTTCCGCGCGCCAGGCGGGATCGTGCGTGGCGCTGCGTTCGATGACTTCGCGCTTGGGCGGGAACAGGCGGGCGCAGATGATGCCGGCCAGCACGCAGCCGGCCAGTCCGGCCAGCATGGCGTACGCATGCGCCAGCTCGGGTGACGCGACCACGCCGCGCAGCCAGCGGCTGGCTGCAAAGAACCCTGCCACGCTGATGGCGATGCCGATGACGATGGCCCACGCAAGATGCCGCAGGTCCACCGTGTCGCTCCAGACTTCAGCCAGGCGCGTGGAGGGCGCCGGGGGGCTGTGTTTCATGTCTCTCTCCTTAGTGAGCGGGCGGCGCGCGGGGATGCCGGGCGCCGCCTCTGTGTTGTTATGCGTACAGCAGGATCAGGCGGCGCGCAGTTCCTCCAAGAGGGCCAGCGCGCGGTCGGTGCGGACGTCCTTTTCCGCCGCCATGCGCTTGGCGATCACATCGATCTCCGCGCCGGTTGCGCCGGCCACCAATGCAATGTTGCGGGCGTGCAGCGCCATGTGGCCGCGCTGGATGCCTTCGGTGGCCAGCGCGCGCAGCGCGCCCAGATTCTGCGCCAGGCCGACGGCCACGGCGACTTCGCCCAGTTCCTGCGCGGACCGCACGTCCATGATCTTCAGCGCCAGGCGCGCCAGCGGGTGGGTCTTGGTCGCGCCGCCCACCAGGCCCACGGGCATGGGCATTTCGATCGTGCCGACCAGCGCGCCCGACGTGTCTTTTTCCCAATGGGTCAGCGAGGTGTACCGGCCGGACCGGCTGGCGTAGGCGTGAGCGCCAGCCTCGACCGCGCGCCAGTCGTTGCCGGTGGCCACGATGACGGGGTCGATGCCGTTCATGATGCCCTTGTTGTGCGTCGCGGCGCGGTAGGGGTCGATGGCGGCAAACGTATAGGCGTCCAGCACGCCTTCGATGATTTCGACGCCGCTGCGATCCTTGGTGTCCAGCACTTGCGGCGTCAGGCGCACGCGGGCCCGCGCCAGGCGCAGGTCGGCCAGATTGGACAAGATGCGCAAGCGCACGGAGCCGCCGACGATCTCTTCGACCAGCGGCGCCACGGCCTCGGCCATGGTGTTGACGGTGTTGGCGCCCATGGCGTCGCGCACGTCCACGATCAGGTGCATCACGATCATCGGGCCGCGCGGCGTGTCCGGGAACACGTGGACCTCGATGTCCTGGCAGCCGCCGCCCAGGTCGATCAGCACCTTGTCGCGGCTGTTTGCCAGCGTCAGGATGCGGTCACGCTCGCGCAGCAAGGCCAGGCGGGCGCCGTGGGGGTCGGTGATGCCCAGCACCTGCACTTGCGCGCGCATCAGCGGCCGGGTGCTGGAGGTTTCGAATCCGCCGCATTCGCGCGCCAGCTTGGCCATGAAGGAAGCGGCGGCCACCACGGACGGTTCTTCCACTGCCATGGGCACCAGGAAGTCGCGGCCGTTGACCTGAAAATTGCCGGCAACGCCCAGCGGCAGCTCGAACGAGCCGATGACGTTTTCGATCATGCCGTCGGCGCGGGCAAGGCCCAGGGCGCCGGGTTCGGCCAGCAATTGGCGTTCTTCGGACGTAAGCTCAGTCGCGTCCGCGATGGCGGCCAGGCGTTGGGCAGGGGTAAGGGCGCGGAAGTTGGGCAGGCGTGAATCGGCCACGATGGCGTGTCTCCGTATAAGAATCGAGTGGCCTGATTCTAGGTAAACTGTACCGCTATTCAGAGGTACAGTTTGGGCAAACAGTACCATTGCACTGCACCAATTTTGGCAATGATTTAACTGGGATCCCCGCATGGATGAAGCCAATCCGCCCGGCCGCCCGCAGCGCGCCGCGCCCATCGCCGAAAGCCTGGCCAACCTGATCGGCCAGCAGATCGCGGACGGCGTCTATCGCGCGGGCGACAAGCTGCCTTCCTTGCGCGAACTGGCGCAGTTGCATCGCTACGCGAAGAACACGGTGGTGGTGGCTTTCGAGATGCTGGTGGCCCGCGGGCTGGTGGAGCCGCGCCGCGGTTCCGGATTCTATGTGCTGGACGTCGAGCACGCGCGCGCGCCCGCCGACGAGGAACCCGGGCAGTTGAGCCGCGCGATGGACATCGTGTGGCTCATGCGCGAACAGCTCAAGACGCAGCCCGACGCGGTCGCGGTGGGCGATGGCTTTCCCCCGGTTGAATGGCTGGCCGACATGCGCATGGACCGCTATCACCAGAAGGTGGTGCGCACCGGCCTGGGCGCCTTGTTCCGCTATGGCAGCCGCTTCGGCTACGCGCCGCTGCGCGAAAGCCTGGTGCGCAAGCTGGGCGACGTGGGCATCAGCGCCGCGCCGTCGCAACTGGTGCTGACGCACGGCGCGAACGAAGCCATGGACCTGGTGATCCGTTACTTCCTGCCGCCGGGCTCGACGGTGCTGGTGGACAACCCGGGCTATTACCCGCTGTTCGGCAAGCTGAAGCTGGCGGGGGTGCGGATGCTCGGCGTTCCGCGTCTGCCAGATGGCCCCGATCTGGCGGCGCTGGAGGCATTGCTGCAGCGCGAGAAGCCGAGGCTGTTTTTTACGCAGTCGCTGGCGCACAACCCGACCGGATCGGACATTTCGCCGGCCAAGGCCTACAAGGTCCTGCAACTGTCGGAACGCTACAACCTGATGGTGGTCGAGAACGATCCGCTGGCCGATTTCAAGCCCACGTCCGCCGTGCGCCTGTCCGCGCTGGACCAGCTTGAGCGCACCATCTATATCGGCAGCTTTTCCAAATCGTTTTCCGCGGCGCTGCGGGTGGGCTTCATCGCCTGCAATGCGGCGTTGGCCAGTGACCTTGCCGACCTGAAGGCGCTGGTGCACGTCAGCAGTTCTGAATACTGCGAGCGCATGGTGGACGTGATGCTGCGCGAAGGCCATTACGAGCGGCATCTGGTGCGCCTGCGCCAGCGCCTGGAATCGGCCACCGGGCAGGCCCTGCAGGTGCTGGACGAGCTGGGGGCCAAGGTTTTCACCCGTCCGACGAGCTCGCTGTACCTGTGGTCGACTTTTCCGGGCGTGGACGATTCGTTGACGCTTGCCGCGGCGCTGATGCCCGAAAAGGTCATCATGGCGCCGGGACGCGTGTTCAGCGTGGATCCGACGGCCGTGTCGCCGTGGTCGCGCTGCAATGTGGGCGCGGTGGGGTCGCCGCGCTTCCTGGCGACCCTGAAGGCGAAGCTGGATCAGCGATAGGCGAATTCCTCGAAGGCCTGGCGCATTTCAGCCTGCGCTTGCGTGCTGAGGGCACGCGCTACCGGCGCGGCCGGGCCCGAGCGCGCCGCCTGCACGGCGAAACGCCGCACGCCTCGACGCGCGAGTTCGCGCGCCAGCGTCAACAGCCGCGGTTCGTCCAGCCAGTCCGGGTGCCAGGTGATCCGGCATTCAAAGTCAGGGCCGGTCGACAGAAGCTGCGTCAGGCAGGCCATTGCGGGGCGTTGGGAATCGCGGCGCCCCGTGATGTCGTCATAGCCTTTGGCGTCGGCCTTGATGTCCATGCCTACCCAGTCCAGGTGGCGCAGCACGTCGGCCAGGCGCAGCGGGTAGATGCCCGCCGTATGCAGCCCGACGCGGTAGCCCATGCGCTTGACGTCGCGGATCATGGAGGGCAGGCGCGGTTCGCTGAGAGGCTCGCCGCCGGAGAACACCACCGCATCCAGCAGGCCCTTGCGGGTCTCGAGAAATTCGCGAACCTCGCGCCAATCGTAGCGGGCGGCGCGGGTTTGCAGTTCGGTGTTGTGGCAGTAGTGGCAGCGCCACGGGCAGCCGGCGATGAAGATCACCGCCGCAAGCTGCCCGGGCCAATCCACGGTGGAGAAGGGCACCAGCCCGCCGACCGCTGGCGCATGCCGGGGCATGGGCTGGTTGACGGGCTGCGGCGGCGCGGCGTAGGCCTGGCGGTCGGCCAGCCTGCGCACCGCGTGGCTGGCGGGAGCGCCGGCCGGCGTGCCGGCCGCCGATGTGCCCTTGGACGGTGTGCCTTCAGGCACTGTGTTCGACGAAGAAGCGGCGTTCATTGAATTCGCCTTGTTTGCCGGTGTTGAAGGAAGAAACCGGGCGGTGGTAGCCCATCACCCGGGTCCAGACTTCGCAGCGCACGCGCTGGCTGTCATCCAGTTGGACGGCGGGAGCGGCGGTGGCGACGGGAGCGATCAAGGTTTGCATAGGTTTTCCTAGGTAGTGGGTGCCGGACGGCTGCCCGGCGGGGAGTGAAGGCCTGCGCGACGGAACGCCGCGCGCGGGCCCGGGTCCCGGCGGTGCTATGCCGGGGTGCAGCACGCGGACTGCTTGGCCAGCAGTTCGGCGTCGCATTTGGGGCAGAACTCGTGGTGTCCGGCCAGGTAGCCGTGGTTGGGGCAGATGGAGAACGTGGGCGTGACCGTGATGTAGGGCAGGCGGAAGTTCGTCAGCGCGCGGCGCACGAGTTGCTTGCAGGCCTCGGCGGACGAGACGGCTTCGTTCATGTACAGGTGCAGCACCGTGCCGCCCGTGTACTTGCTTTGCAGCGTTTCCTGCAGTTCCAGCGCGTGGAAAGGATCGTCGGTATAGCCCACCGGAAGCTGGCTGGAGTTGGTGTAGTAGGGCTGCGCGTCGGTTCCCGCCTGCAGGATGCCGGGATAGCGCTTGCGGTCTTCGCGGGCGAAGCGATAGGTGGTGCCTTCGGCCGGCGTGGCTTCCAGGTTGTACAGGTGGCCGGTTTCTTCCTGGAATTCGGTCATGCGCTGGCGCACGCGGTCCAGGAGGCGCACGGCGAACGCGTGGCCCTCGGGCGTGGTGACGTCTTCGGCGTCGTCAGTGAAGTTGCGGATCATCTCGTTGATGCCGTTCACGCCCAGGGTGCTGAAGTGGTTGCGCAGCGTGCCCAGGTAGCGCCGGGTGTAGGGGTAAAGGCCCTGGTCGATGTAGCGCTGGACCACCTTGCGCTTGGTTTCCAGAACGTCGCGGCCGAGCTCCAGCAGGTAATCCAGGCGTTCCATCAAGCGGGCTTCGTCGCCGCGGCACGTGTGGCCCAGCCGCGCGCAGTTCACGGTGACCACGCCAACGGAACCGGTCTGCTCCGCCGAGCCGAACAGGCCGTTGCCGCGCTTGAGCAATTCGCGCAAGTCCAGCTGCAGGCGGCAGCACATGGAACGCACCATGTGCGGCTCCAGGTCGGAATTCAGGAAGTTCTGGAAGTAGGGCAGGCCGTAGCGAGCCGTCATCTCGAACAGGCGTTCGGTGTTGGGATGGTCCCAGTTGAAATCGGGGGTGATGTTGTAGGTGGGGATCGGGAACGTGAATACGCGCCCCTTCGCGTCGCCCGCCATCATGACTTCGATGTAGGCGCGGTTGATCATGTCCATCTCGGCTTGCAGGTCGCCGTAGGAGAAGGGCATTTCCTCGCCGCCCACGTAGGGGATCTGGTCTTTCAGGTCGGCCGGGCACGTCCAGTCGAACGTGAGGTTGGTGAACGGCGTCTGCGTGCCCCAGCGGCTGGGGACGTTCAGGTTGAAGATCAGTTCCTGGATGGATTGCTTCACGTCCGCGTACGTCATGGCGTCGCGACGGATGAGGGGCGCCATGTAAGTGTCGAACGAGCTGAACGCCTGCGCGCCTGCCCATTCGTTCTGCAGCGTGCCCAGGAAGTTGACGATCTGGCCGATGGCGGCCGACATGTGCTTGGGCGGCGTGGATTCGACCTTGCCGGGAATGCCGTTGAAACCTTCGGTGAGCAGCTGGCGCAACGACCAGCCGGCGCAGTAGCCGCTGAGCATGTCCAGGTCATGGATGTGGATGTCGCCTTCGCGATGGGCGTGTCCGGCTTCGGGCGTGAAGACGTTGGACAGCCAGTAGTTGGCGGTGACCTTGCCCGCCACGTTGAGGATCAGGCCGCCCAGGCTGTAACCCTGGTTGGCGTTGGCATTGACGCGCCAGTCGCGCTGCTCGAGGTATTCCTCCATGGCGCTTTCCACGTCGACCAGCGTGTGGCGCAGGGAACGCAGGCGGGCGTGCTGTTCACGGTGGACGATGTAGGCGCGCGCCGTGCGCCAGTGGCCTGCCCGGACCAGGGATTCTTCCACGCGGTTCTGAATGGTTTCGACGCCGGGACACACGTTGCCGTCCAGGGCAGCGATGACGGCGCCCGTGAGTTCGCGGGCGCCGGTCAGGTCCAACTCTCCGGTGCTTTGGCCCGCCGCCGCCATGGCTTGAGCGATCTTCTCGCTATCGAATGCAACGACGCGGCCGTCGCGCTTGAGGATGTGTTGGATTTCCATTGGTGGCACCATATGTAGTGGAGTTCGGAAACTCTACCACCACATATGGTGCTGATCGCGGCCCACCGAAGATGGATGTCGGCCCTGCTTGATGCGCATCAAATGGCCGCCGAGGCCTGCGAAAACGCGCAATGCGGCCCCGTGAACGGCCCGCGAGGGGCGCTTAAAACCCGATGCCGACGCCCAACAGGGTGATGGCGACCGCCAACGCCGCCGTGCCCGCTGCGGGACGCGGCGCCCAGGACAGCATGCCGAACCAAAGCAGGGCGCCGGCGCATAGCCAACCCAGCCAGACCACCATGCCCAACGTGTCGCCCCACAGGCCGACGCAGGGAAGGATGGACAGCCCCAGCAGCAGCGCGCCGGCTCCGCGCAGCACGCGCGTGTGGCCCGCGCGGGGATTGCGGCCCCAGACCTGATGGTAGTGGCGGGGCGCCGCGAGGCCCAGGCAGGCCATGCCGGCATAGGTCAGCAGCCACGCCATGGCGATGGCAAAAATGTCGTTCAGGGTCATGCAGCTGCAATCTTGCGCGGGTCGACGTGCCTGCCGGTTGGCGCGTGGCCCAAGCGCTGTTGTGGTTGATGCCCCCGATTCTAAGGGAATCGGGGGCGCGATCGGCGTGGGACGCGCTTTGTATTTTTTTCCACGGGCCGCGCGGACGACTCCGTGCCGACGCCGCTGCGTCGCTCGATGCTGCGCGCGGGGCGTCGGGTGCTCCCACCGACCGCGCCGGCATGGCACGGCACTTGCTGGGCACGCGCCTCAATCCCGAATGATTGCCGCGGGATTGCCCGCCGCGCACAACGTCGATGACCTACGACAAGGAGCCTAACCATGAAACGCAAAGCCGGAAACGCTCAACAAATCAAAGAATTGCTGTATCAGGCCCTGGAGACCGAGATCGGAGGACTCGCCATCTACGAGACCGCCGTCAGTTGCGCGATCAATGAGGACTTGAAGAAGGAATGGCTGGGGTACCTGGAAGAAACGCGCACCCATCGTCGCGTTCTGCTCACGGTCTTCGAGCAATTGAAGCTGGATCCGCAGGAGAAATCGCCGGGCCGCGAGGTGGTGCGGCATCTGGGCGAATCGCTGGTCAAGGCGATGAAGATGGCGATCACGGCGGGCGGCCCGGAAGCCGCGCAACTGGTTGCAACCGAATGCGTGGTGCTGGCCGAAACGAAGGACCACTCGAACTGGGCGTTGATCGGCATGATCGCCGAGCAGCATTCGGGCGCCGAGGCCAAGATTCTCAAGCAGGCTTACGACGCGGTGGCCACGGACGAAGACCACCACCTCTATCACACCCAGGGCTGGTCGCGTGAGCTGTGGATTGAATCGCTGGGCTTTCCGGCGGTGCTGCCGCCGCCCGAAGAGGTCAAGAAGGTCGAGACCGCCATCGGCGCCTCCCGCGCCGAGCAGTCGCGTGACTCGATGCTGGCTCATTAAGGAGAGACACTCATGGCAAGCAAGAAGCCAGGAAAGACGGGTTCCGGCGGCGCGCTGGACACCGCATACATGAATACCGATAGCGGCCCGGCCAGCGGGCCGGCCGGCAAGCCCACCCATCCCGCGCTTCAGCGCGCGGTGGCGGTGGGCGCCACGACCGGCGCCATTCCCCATAATGCGAACAAGGCGGCGGAGTACGGCGAAGAGGCCGCGCGATGTCCCTATGCGGGCGCGCACGTCGGCGCCGTGGATCCCACCGTGGGGGCAAGCTCGCTTTCCGAGACCGAGACCACGCCCAAGACGGGCGATCCGGCCACTCCCGGTGTGAACCAGGTCGACGGACGGCTGCCGCGCGTGCGCGCGGACGGCGGGGGGCAGGAGCTGACCACGAACCAGGGCGTTCGCGTCAGCGACAACCAGCACTCGCTGAAGGCGGGGTTGCGCGGCCCTGCGCTGCTGAAAGACTTCATCCTCCGCGAAAAGATCACGCACTTCGACCACGAGCGGATCCCCGAGCGCATCGTGCATGCGCGGGGCTCCGCCGCCCATGGCTATTTCGAATGCTACAAGCCGCTTACCGACCTGACGTGCGCATCGTTGTTCGCTGAAGCAGGCAAGCGCACGCCCGTCTTCGTGCGCTTCTCCACGGTGGCTGGCGAACGAGGGTCCAAGGACACGGCGCGGGACGTGCGAGGCTTCGCGGTGAAGTTCTACACCGACGAAGGCAACTTCGATCTGGTGGGCAACAACATGCCCGTGTTCTTCATCCAGGACGCGATGAAGTTTCCCGACCTGGTCCACGCCGTCAAGCCGGAACCTCACCATGGCATGCCTCAGGCGGCGTCCGCCCACGATACGTTCTGGGATTTCGTGTCGCTGATGCCCGAGTCCACCCACATGCTGATGTGGGTCATGTCGGATCGCGCCATTCCGCGCAGCTATCGGATGATGCAGGGCTTTGGCGTGCATACCTTCCGCTTCGTGAACGCCCAGGGAGAGTCGCGCCTGGTGAAGTTCCACTGGAACCCCATCCTGGGCACGCATTCGCAGGTCTGGAATGAAGCGGTCAAGGTCTCGGGCGCCGATCCCGATTACCACCGCCGCGATCTCTGGGAAGCCATTGACGCCGGCCACGGCCCGGAGTGGGAGTTGGGCGTGCAGGTGTTCACGGACGATCAGGCCGAGGGCTTCAGCTTTGACGTGCTGGACGCCACCAAGATCGTGCCCGAGGAGCTGGTGCCGGTGGTGCCCATCGGGCGCATGGTGCTGGATCGCAATCCCGACAACTTCTTTGCCGAAACCGAGCAGGTGGCGTTTTGCGCCGCGCACGTCGTGCCCGGCGTGGACTTCACCAATGATCCGTTGCTGGCGGGCCGCATCCATTCCTACGTCGACACGCAGATCTCCCGCCTGGGCGGACCCAACTTTCATGAGATTCCGATCAACTCGCCGCTGGCGCCCGTACACAACAACCAGCGCGACGGCATGCACCGGCAGGCCATCCACCGCGGGCGCGTTGCCTACGAGCCCAACTCGTTGGCCGGCGGCTGTCCGTTCCAGGCGGGGATGGACGGTTTCGTGTCGTTCCCGGAACCGGTGACCAGCGACGAGCTGCGGGGGCATCCCGAGAAGTTCGCGGAGCATTACAACCAGGCCACGCTGTTCTACGACAGCCAGACCGCCTGGGAACGGCGGCACATCATCGATGCCTTCGCGTTCGAACTGAGCAAGGTGACAGTGCCCCAGATCCGGGAACGAATGGTGTCGTCCTTGCGCAACGTGTCCGACGAACTGGCGCAAGGCGTCGCGCAGCAAATCGGAATGAAGGCCTTGCCTGATCCCATGCCGCGCGCGATCCAGAATCCGCCCAAGCCCGAGGTGCAGGTGTCGCCGACGCTGTCGCTGACTGCCCGGCCTGGAGACGGCGGGGTGGCCACGCGCAAGGTCGCCATCGTGGCGGCCGACGGCGTGGACGGCGCGGCGTTGTCTGCCGTGGCCGACGCCCTGATGCAGGCCGGCGTGGTCGTCCGGTTGGTTGGCCAGCACATTGGCCCGTTGATGGCGGCCGACGGCGCGGCGCTGGATGCGGACGCGTCGCTGGATAACCATCCCTCCGGTCTGTTCGACGGCGCGGTGGTCTTGGGCGGCGCGGCAGCCGCCGAGCAGCTTGCGGCGGACGGCCGGGCGCTGGAGTTCCTGCGCGACGCCTATCGCCATGGCAAGACGCTGTTGGGCCTGGGTGAAGGCGTACAGGTTTTCGCCGCCGCCGGCATCGACGCGGACCCGAATGACGGCGGCTTGCTGCTCGGTGGCGAGGACGCGCAGGCATTCATCCAGGCGCTGGCAAAGCACCGGCATCCAGAGCGGGAAACCACTCCCCCCAAGGTATGAGAGGCGCGGCCGCAAGGGTAAGGAAACACCATTGACACTGATGGGGCGGCTGCGAATACTCCCCTGGCAGGTCGGGCGAGCGCAAACCGCGCTTGCCATCCTTACCCATGGGAGGCCGAATGAGCCGCGCGTCCGTGTTGCCTGTGAGTTTCCTCAGCTGGCTTTGCGCCAGCCTTTTGTCGGTATCCGCGCTGCTTTGTCTGACGCCGCCCGCGCGGGCGGCGTCGGCGTCGGAACTCAGCACCGATGCGATGGCGGCGCTGGAACAGCTATACGCCCAGGAGCCGCGAATGCGGGAACTCGGCCGCAAGGCGGTTGGGGTCCTGGTGTTTCCCAGCATCATCAAGGGCGGGCTGCTGGTGGGCGGAGAACGGGGCGACGGCGCCCTCATCCGCAGGGGCAAGGTAGAGGCGTTCTACTCGATTTCCGCGCTGTCCTTCGGATTCCAGGCTGGCGCCCAGCAGTTCAGCTACGCGCTCTTCTTCATGAACGAACCGGCCATGGCCTACCTGGACCAGAGCGACGGCTGGTCGCTGGGCGCTGGCCCCAGCCTGGTCGTCGTTGACCAAGGCTATGCCGCCAGCATCACCACGACCACGGTGACGCAGGACGTCTATGCCGTTCCTTTCGGAGAACAGGGGCTGATGGCGGGGATGGGATTGGAAGGGTCGAAGATCAGCCGCATGGATTTGAATTAGGCTTCTTCACCGCCGCAACCAGGCAGTGACCCGCCAGCGACGGACGGAGCCGCCGCTGGCCAGGCAATCCAGGAATTCGCTGCGCGGCGGCTCACCGCCGCGCCGTGGACGCCGGACTTGGAAAGGGCCGGCGCATGAAGGCATCGCTGCCTCGCCTACACCGATCGCACGAACAGGGCGCGCAGCTTGTTCCAGAAGTCTCCGCCCAGGACGAAGAAACTGGCGACCAGCATGACGTCGCCCAGGAATTGCGCCTGCCACATCCTGGGCCGCAGACCGGGCCAGATCTGGTCGACGTACGGTTCCAGCATCGAAGTCAGCAGCGGCAGGACGAACATCACCATGCCAATGGCATGGCGGACCGGGCCGACCTTCTGCACGGGCGCAAGCCGTTTGGCATGCCCGCCGATAATGGCCTTGAGCTGCTGGAAGCCCTCTTTGCCCATGACGGCGATGCAGGTGATCAATAGAACCTTGTTGGCGATGAAGATGGCGCCGGTAAGCGCGGCGATGCGGGATCCGGGGATGTCCAGGGCGGCGCCGATCGGGATCAGGAACCACAGCGCAAATGCAAGGATGAAGATCCCGATTCCGCATTTGAAGCGCCAGCCCATTGCTGGCGCGGGTGGGGTATGCATGTCTTGGGCGGTCATGGCGGGCTCCTTTTAAGGCGTGTGAACGGATGGCGGGACAGGAATCCGGTTTTGCGCGGAGCGCGTGGCCGGGGCTCGAGCAACTGCAACATCAGGCAGGCGTAGAGTGTGACGGCCATGAACAGCCCCATGCGCACGGCGAAGGCGGTGTAGACGTCCTTGCCGGCGATGCTGTCCTGCACGGATTGGCCCAGCAGGATGATCAGTGTCACCAGCGTGTTGAGCCAGAAGCTGGGCGGATGCGGCGTGGGACTAAGCCGATACAGCTTGCGCGCTGCCACCAGGCCGAACAGCAGCATCCATAGAAAGTACATCCACAGGCTGGGGAACAGCCTGAGCGCAAACCAGAACAGCACGGCCAGCACGCCTGCCAGCAGCGTGGAACCCACGATCTCGCGTGCGGCCCCATGCGCCGCGGTGACGCAGCTTTGCCGTCCGAGGCTGACCGCTTTCAGGATGATGGGCATGTAGCCAAGGGGATCCGTCAGCGCCAGCAGGAAAGCGGGCATCACCACCAGGGTGGCGCGCAGGCTCATGCGGCTGGCCTCGGCGGGGGGCAAGGCGGGGGCGGGGGGCTGTGCCGGCGCGCCGGGAGGATCGGGGAACAGCCAATGACAGATGCCCAGCACCAGCGCGGCCAGCAGCAAACCCTTGACCAGCGCTTCGATCACGGTGACGGCCAGGCCGAAATCGAAGGTCCCCGCCGCCGAAATCATGGTGAGGCCGATGATGAGAAACGTGGAAACGAGGTTGTTGCCGCCGCGCAGGCCGTGCCGGAACGCCAGGAACAGGCACACGCTTATCAAGAGGACCCCAGCGGCCGGGTAGTAGCGCAACGGGGGAATCAGCAGCAGGCCGATGCCGGTGGTGAAGAGCGCGACCAGCGCCAGTCCCACACCCGCTTTCAAGGACAGGGGGCGGTTCATCGACGCCAGCAGGAACACCGCCAGGACCGGCGCCACCATCGGAATGGGCATGTCCAGCCCGAAGCTGATCGCCAGGCACAAGGCGGTGCCGGTCCCCAGGCGCAGGGCGCGCTGGCCGCGGGGATCGCGCACGGGGGCCGGGGCGTCAGTAGGCATAGGACAGCCAGCTCATCACGCGCAGGTACACGCGGCCCAGCGGATTGAGCGGATTGCCCGGGCTGGGAAAGGCCATGACTTCGGCCTGGCCGCCCACGCGCACGCCGCGCAGGGACGGCAATTCGCCCGGGTTTATTTCAATGGCTACCGGAAAGCGCTGAGCGGGGCGCAGCCAGTCGCGGCTGTTCTGCACGGACGGCAGGCTGCCGGGCGCGGTGGGTGGGCCCACGTTGACGCCGTAGCCCACGCTGCGCACGCGGCCTTCGAAGACACGGCCGGGCAGTGCGTCCAGGACGATGGACACCGGCGTGCCGGGTTCGACGTGGCCGAGGTTGTTTTCGGTCATGTCCGCGTTGATCCAGACGTCATGGATCGCGATCAGCGTCATCACCGGTTTGCCGGCGGCGGCAAACTGGCCTGCGTCGGTGCGCAGGTCCGTGACCAGTCCCGCCGAGCGCGCGCGCACCTGCGTGTTGGCCAGATCGAGTTCCGCCTTCTCCACAGCCGCCGCGGCGCTGCGCAGCTTGGCGTTGTCTTCCTCGCTACCGCCTTCCTGTTCGCGCGCGCGCTGCACTTCGGCGCGCGCCGCGGCAACCTGGCTGACGGCCTGCGCCAGATTTGCGCGGGCAATTTCCAGCCTGCGCAGCGATATCGTGCCGCGGTCTTCGCGGTACAGGCGCTCGAGCCGGGTGCTGTCCTGGCGGGCGCGCACTTCGTTGGCTTGGGCGGCGCGCAGGGAAGCCTGCGCCGAATCGATGCCGGCGGTGCTGGCGCCGATCTGGCGACGCATGGCATCCAGGTCCGCGCGCGCGCGGTCGAGCGCGATCCGGTAATGCTCGGGATCCACGTCGAACAGCACGGCGCCCGCCTGGACATCCTGGTTGTTGCGGACGTGTACCTTGGTGACGCGGCCAGACACTTCCGAGGCTACGGGCACGACGAAGGCCTCCACACGGGCCTGCTGTGTGTATGGGGTAAAGCGATCCGCCAACAGATACCACACCAGGCTCAGCACGATCACCACGACGACCCACCGCACGCCCTTCTTGGCGGGGTCCGCAGCGGGCGGCGGGGGCGGAGGCGGAAGAGGCGGCGGAGGCGCGGCCGGCTTGGGGGCGGGGGCCGCGGGCCTGGAACTATTCATCGGTACGTCCCTTCTGCCTGGGAGTCGAGGTAACCGGGGAAGGCCGCCCGGCGTCGGAAAGCAGGTCGCCCCAGTTGGTGCGCTGCCGCATCTGTTCGATCGTGGCGGGGTCCAGCACGGGTTCGTGGCTGTACCAGCCGCCGCCCAGCGCTTTGTACAGGGCGATCAGGTCGCTTACGGCGTTGCCCCGATTCACCACATAGGAGTCCTGCTGCTGGGCCAGCGCGCGCTGCGCGTCAAGCACACGCTGGAAATCCGAATATCCCTCGCGGTACAGCGCGTTGGCCAACGTCAGCGAACGCTTGGCGGCCAACGCGGAGTCATGCAGGATGCCGTCGCGTTCCAGGGCCTTGATCAGTCCGGTGGCGGCGTCGTCGGCCTCGCGCGCCGCCTGGCGCACGGCGTCCTGGTAGACCACGATCAGTTGCTGCAGCCGCGCATCCTGCACGCGCACCGCGTTGGTCAGCCGCCCGTGGTCGAATACGTTCCAGTTCAGGGTGGGACCGGCAAGCAGAGCCGCGCCGCCCGACGTTCCGGTCAGCGAGGTAGCGGTCCAGACGATGCTGCCCAGCAGGGTCAGCGAAGGATAGAGATCCGCCTCGGCCACCCCGACCTGCGCCGACTGCGCGGCGATCCGCAACTCCGCGGCGCGGATGTCGGGACGCCGCAGCAGCAGGTTGGCGGGCACGTCCTGCAGCACGGCCCGGTCGATCAGCGGGATGACCGCTTCTTTGGTATTCAGGTCCGGCAATTCCGGCAGGGGGCCGGGCGGCCTTCCGATCAGGACGGCCAACGCGTTGCGCGTTCGGGCGATCTGGCTTTCGAATTCGGGAATCGTGCTCAGCGTGCCCAGGTATTGGGTGCGGGCCTGTTGCAAGTCCAGTTCGTCGGTCTCGCCGCTATTGAACAGGCGTTCGGTGATTTCGTAGCTGCGCTTCTGGATCACGGCGTTGTCGCGCGCGATGCGCAGGCGGGCCTCGGCGGTGCGCAGCGCGTAATAGGTATCGGCCATCTGGGCGTGCAGCAGCACCAGCACGTCCTCGCGATTGGCCTCGGCCGCGAAGTACGCCGCGTCGGCGGATTCGATGGCGCGGCTGAAACGGCCCCAGAAGTCCAGTTCCCACCCGATGTTGAACCCCGCGCTGTACTGCCAGAAACTGCTGGGCCGCGGATTGCCTTCCGACGACCGGGAAGACCGGTGTTGATACAGCGCGTCCGCGCCGATGACCTGGGATTGGGGGTAGGCGCCGCTACGGGCGATGCCCAACTGCGCCCTGGCTTCCATGATCTGCAGCCCTGCAAGCTGCACGCCCGGGTTGTGGGCGTCGGCCTGGGCGATCAAGGCTTCAAGGATAGGGTCGTCGAAGACACGCCACCACTGGCGCGCGTCCGGCTGGGCGCGCGATAGGGTGGCTTGCTGCAACGACGGCGTGTCCCACCGTTCGGACCAAGCTTCGCGTTGGGGCTCGAAATCGGGCCCCACCTGCACGCAACCGCTGAGGCAAAGCGCGCCGGTCAGCAGCAGTCGATTCAGACCAGTCATCGGCCGCATTGGGCACCAGGTGTGTCTAGAGCCTAACCGCAATGGTCCAGGCAGCGGCCCGATGAATGCCGCCCACCGTGAACGCCCCAAAGCCCGGCGGCGACGCGATTGTCGCGTCTGCGCCGACACCGCGAGCAGCGGTTCACCAGGAGCGCGCAGCGTTGCGCGGGCCGGATACAACTGCTTGCTCGAACGTGCAAATCGATTCTATTGGGCTTTTTATCTTCCCGCCAGCGGAATGAATATGGGGTTCTCCCGCGCCCGTGACCGGGGGCGCGACGTCGCTCGATCATTCAGTTGCAGGGGTGCAACGCAACTATTCACCGCCAGGGGCGTACCCCTTGGGCTCACGCCGCCCGGCCGCGCCGCCAGCCCAACGTCCGAACGCGCAGCCGCTCCAGCGCCAGATACACGATAGGCGTCGTGTACAGCGTCAGGAACTGGCTGATCATCAGCCCGCCCACGATGGCGATGCCCAGCGGGCGGCGCAGCTCGGATCCTTCTCCCATCCCCAGCACCAAAGGCAGGGCGCCGAGCAGCCCCGCCAGGTTGGTCATCACGATGGGGCGCAGGCGCAGCATGGCGGCGCGATGGATGGCCTGTTCGGGCGTCAGGTTTTCGCGCCGCTCCAGGCTGATGGCGAAGTCGATCATCAGGATGGCGTTTTTCATGACGATGCCCACCAGCAGGAACAACCCCAGCAGCGCGATCAGGGTGAACTCGATGCCCGCCAGCTTCAGCGCCAGCAGCGCGCCCACGCCCGCCGAGGGCAGCGTGGACAGAATCGTCAGGGGATGCAGCGGGCTTTCGTACAGGATGCCCAGCACCAGATAGATGGCGACCAGCACCGCCAGGATCAGCCACGGTTGGTCCTGCAGGCTCTGCTGGAAGTTGCGCGCATCGCCGCCCAACCGCGTCTGGATGGTCGAGGGCACCATCAGCTTGGCCATGGCGGCGTCGATGGCGGCCAGGCCCTGTTCCAGCGAGACGCCCGGCGCCAGGGAAAAGCCGACTCCCACGGCCGCGAAAAGGCCGTCGTGGAAGACGCGGTCATTGACCAGGCCGTGGCTGTAGGTGGCGAACGCGGTCAGCGGCACGCGGTTGCCGTCGGCGGCCACCACGTGCACCTGTTCCAGCACCTCCGGATCCTCGGTGTAGCGGGGGTCCAGTTCCAGCACGACGCGGTACTGGTTCATGGCGTCGTACAAGGTGGCGACCTGGCGTTGACTGAAGGAGTTGCTCAGCACGCTGCTGACGGTCTGCATGTCTACGCCCAGGCGCTGCGCGGCGCTGCGGTCGATATCGATCACGACCTGCTGCGTCGCGCCGTCGCCTTGCGCGTCCACGTCCCGCAGTTCGGGGATGTCCTGCATGGCCTTGGAAATCTTGCGTGACCATTCCCGCAATGCGGGCACGTCGCTCGCCATGATGGCCAGTTCGTGGTCGCCGGAATTGCCGAAGCCGCCGGGCATGCGTAGATCCTGATCCACGTTCAGGAAGAACATGCCGCCGGGCACCGCCGGCGCGTTCGTGCGCAACCAGTTGATGACCTCGGTCGAGGACATCCGCCGTTCGGATGCGGGCTTCAGGCGGATCAGGAAGAGCGAATTGCTGATGCCCAGCCCGCCGCCGTTGTAGCCGATCACGTCCTGCACGGCCGGATGCTTCAGGACCAGTTGCCGGTATTGGTCGATCTTGGGTTGCATGACCTGGAACGAGAAACCGTCGTCGCCGCGGACGAATCCCATCAACTGGCCGGTGTCCTGCACCGGCAGGAAACCCTTGGGCGCCTGCACGTACAGATACACGTTCAGGCCCACCACGCCGGCCAGCAGCAATAGCGTCAGGCGGGCATGGCCCAGCACGCGCGACAGCGATGCGCCGTACCAGTCGTGCACGCGGGCAAAGGCGGCCTGCATGCGCGAGGGCCGAGGCGCGGCGTGGGCGGCGGGTCCGGCGGGGCGGAGCCAGCGCGCGCACAACGCGGGGATGATGGCGATCGAGACCACCAGCGATATCACGGTGGCGGCCACGAGCGTGATCGAGAATTCCCGGAACAACCGCTCCACCAGCCCGCCCATGAACAGGATCGACACGAAGACCACGCTCAGCGCGACGGTCATGGCGACCAGGGTGAAGCCAACCTCCCGCACACCGCGCAGCGCGGCCTTGACCGGCGTTAGCCCGCGTTCGATGTGGCGCGAGATGTTTTCCAGCACGACGATGGCGTCGTCCACCACCAGGCCGGCCGCGACGATCAACGCCATCAGCGACAGGTTGTTGAGCGAGAAGCCCCACGCGTACATCACGGCAAAGGTGGCGATCAGGCATACCGGGATGGCAACGCTGGGGATAGCCGCGGCCCGGGCGTTGCCCAGGAACAGCCAGACGACCAGGATCACCAGGCCGGCGGCCAGCGCCAGCGTGATGTGCGCCTCGCGCAGCGTGGCCTTGATGCCGGGAGAACGGTCCAGCGCCACGGTCAGGTCCACGTCGGCGGGCATCAGCGCGCGCAGGCCCGGCAAGGCCTCGTTGATGGCCTGGATCGTTTCGATGATGTTCGAACCCGGCTGGCGGCTGATGGTCAGCACCACCGCCGGATTGCGGTTGTGGAATCCGCTGCTGTAGCGGTTTTCGACGGAATCGCTGACCCGCGCCACGTGCGAAAGGCGGATCACCGCGCCGTCCTTGTGGCGCACGATCAGGCTTTCGTAGTCCTGCGCGCTGCGTGGCTGCTCCGGCGTGCCGACCTCCCAGCGCCGGCCCGCCGAATCCAGCTGGCCCTGCGGTCCCATGGGGGCGGCGTCGGAAATCGCCTCGCGCACGTCGTCCAGCGCCACGCCATAGTGCGCTAATGCGTTGGGATTGACCTGCACCCGCACCGCGGGCAGGGAACTGCCGCCCATCGTCACTTCGCCGACGCCGCTGATCTGCGAAATCTTCTGCGCCAGCACCGTCGATCCCAGGTCATAGAGCTGGCCGGCGGGCCGCGTTCCGGAACTGAGCGCCAGCGCCATGATGGGCGCTTGGGACGGGTTGACCTTGCGGTAGCTGGGATTGCCCGGCATTCCCGCCGGAAGCTCCGCGCGCGAGGCGTTGATGGCGGCCTGCACGTCGCGGGCGGCTTCGTTGATGTCGCGGTCCAGGTCGAACTGCAACTGCACCCGGGTGGACCCCTGGTTGCTGGACGAGGTCATGGAACTGACGCCCGCGATACTGCCCAGAGCGCGTTCCAGCGGCGCGGCCACGGTGCTGGCCATGCTCTCGGGGCTGGCGCCCGGCAGGTCGGCGCGCACCTCGATGGTGGGAAAGTCGACCTGGGGCAGGGGCGCCACCGGCAGCAGGCGCCACGCGACGGCGCCCAGCAGGGTCAGCGCCACCGCAAGGAAGATGCACGCAACAGGCCGGTGCAGCAGCGCCCGGATCATCGCGCGGGGCCTTCTGCGTCAGGCGCCGGTGCGGTCTCGGGACGGCGGTGGCCCAGGCGATGGAAGAACAGGTAGACGGCGGGCGTGGTGAAAAGCGTCAGCACCTGGCTGACCAGAAGCCCGCCCACCATGACCCAGCCCAGCGGCTGGCGCAGTTCCGCGCCGGAGCCGGTCGCCAGCATCAGCGGCAGGGCGCCGAACAGGGCGGCAAGCGTCGTCATCAGGATCGGCCGCAGGCGCAGCAGCGCCGCTTCACGGATTGCGTCCCGCGGGGCAAGCCCGCGCGTGCGCTCGGCCTCCAGCGCGAAATCCACCATCATGATGCCGTTCTTCTTGACCAGCCCGATCAGCAGGATGATGCCGATGACCGCGATCAGGTCCAGCGGACGGCCCGTAAGCAGCAGCGCCAGCAGCGCGCCGACTGTGGCGGAGGGCAGCGTGGACAGGATCGTGACGGGATGGATGGCGCTTTCATAGAGCATGCCCAGCACCAGGTACATGGTGACCACGGCGGCCAGCATCAGCCACAGGGTATTGGACAGCGAGGCCTGGAAGGCCGATGCCGCGCCTTGCAGGCGCAGCTCCACGCTTTCGGGCATGCCGATCTCGTGCCTGGCCGATTCGATGGCGGCGATGGCCTCGCCCAGGGACCCGCCTGGCGGCAGGTTGAACGACAGATTCACGGCCGGAAACTGCGACAGGTGATTGACCGCCAGCGGCGCGGCGCGCTCGCTGACCGTCGCCAGCGCCGACAGCGGAATGGCTTGCCCGTCTTCGGTCTGAAGGTGGATGCGCTCCAGCGCGTCGGGGCTCGTGGCCATCGTCCGGTCCACTTCCAGCACCACACGGTACTGGTTGGACTGCGTGAACAGCGTGGCGACCTGTCGCTGGCCGAACGCGTTGTACAGCGTCTGCGCCACGTCGTCCATGGTGATGCCCAGACGCGCGGCGGCGTCGCGCGACACTTCCAGGTAGGCTTGGCGGCCGCCGCCCTGCAGGTCGGACGATAGGTCGGCCAGTTCCGGCGCCTGCGACAGGCGCTGCATCAGCGCGCCAGTCCAGCGGGTCAGCAGGGCGCTGTCGGGCGAAGTCAGGCTGAACTGATACTGGCCGCGGCTGACGCGGTCTTCAATATTCAGTTCCTGCACGGGCTGCAGGTACAGCGCTATGCCTTGGACTTCTCGGGCGCTCGCGTCCAGCCGCGCCATGATGTCCGCCAGCGGAGCGCTGCGTTCGCTCCACGGTTTCAGGTTGATCAGCATGCGGCCGGTGTTCAGCGTGGCGTTCATGCCGTCGATGCCGATGAACGACGACAGGCTGGCTACGTCGGGGTCGGCAAGCAGGCGTTCGGCCACGGCCTGCTGGCGGCGCGACATGGCGTCGAACGACGTGCTCTGCGACGACTGCGTCACCCCTTGCAGTACGCCGCCGTCCTGCGCCGGGAAGAAGCCCTTGGGCACGGCAAGGTATAGCAGTCCTGTCAGGACCACGGTCGCCAGCATCGCCGCGAGAGTCAGGCGCTGATGGCGCAAGGTGACGTCCAGCCAGCCGGCGTAGCGGGCCTGGACGCGATCCAGCAGGCCGGGTTTCGTGGGCGCGTGAGCCGGCAGCAGCCGCGCGCACATCATTGGCGTAAGGGTGAGCGACACGGCCAGCGATATCAGGATGGCGACGGTCAGCGTGATGGCGAATTCGCGAAACAGCCTGCCCACCACGTCTTCCATGAAAAGCAACGGGATCAGCACCGCGATCAGCGACAGGGTCAATGAGACAAGGGTGAAACCGATCTGCCCCGCGCCCTTGAGCGCCGCCGCCATGGGGCTGTGGCCCTGTTCCCGGTAGCGCGCAATGTTCTCCAGCATGACGATGGCGTCGTCCACGACGAAGCCGGCGCCGATCGTCAGCGCCATCAGCGTGAGGTTGTTGGTGGAAAAGCCCGCCAGGTGCATGAAGCCGAAGGTGCCGATCAGGGACAGCGGCACGGCCAGGCTGGGAATCAGCGTTGCGGGCAGGTTGCGCAGGAAGAGAAACGTCACCAGCACCACCAGACCCACGGCGAACGCCAGCTCGAACTGCACGCCGCGCACCGACGCGCGGATGCTCTCGGTGCGATCGGTCAGGATGCGCACCTGCGCGGCGGCGGGCAGGCTGGCCGTCAGCTGCGGCAGCAGCGCCTTGACCTGGTCGGCCACCGCGATCACGTTGGCGCCGGGCTGGCGCTGGATGTTCACCAGCACGGCCGGCTGCTTGTCCACCCAGGCCGCCAGATAGCGGTCCTCGGCGCCGTCTTCCACCGTCGCCACCTGGCCCAGCCGCACCGGCGCGCCGTTCTTCCAGGCGACGATCAGCTCGCGGTACTCCGCGGCGCTTTGAAGCTGGTCGTTGGCGTCCATGATGACGGACCGCACGGGGCCGTCGAAGCTGCCCTTGGGCTGGTTGGAGTTGGCCTTGGTGATGGCCTCCTGCACGTCGGACATCTGCAGTCCGCGCGCCGCCAGCGCCATCGGGTTGACCTGCACGCGCACGGCCGGGCGCTGGCCGCCCGCCAGGCTGACCATGCCCACGCCGGACAGTTGCGACAGCCGTTGCGTCATGCGCGTGTCGACCAGATCGTAGACCTTGGGCAAGGGCAGCGAGTCCGACGTCACGGCCAGCGTCAGGATGGGCACGTCCGCAGGATTGACCTTGCGGTAGACCGGCGGCGTGGGCAGGTCATTGGGCAGCAGCGAATCGCTGGCGCTGATGGCCGCCTGGACCTCTTGTTCTGCCACGCCCAGCGGCACGTCCAGTCCGAACTGCAGCGTGATGACCGAGATGCCGCTGCCGCTGGTGGAAGACATCTGCTTCAAGCCCGGGATCTGGCCGAAGCGCCGTTCCAGCGGGGCGGTGACGGCGCGCGCGGTGACATTGGGGCTGGCCCCCGGGTATTGCGTCGTCACCTGGATGATGGGGTAGTCCACCTGCGGCAGAGCGGCCACGGGCAGCATGCGCCAGGCCAGGATGCCGGACAGCAGCAGGGCGATCATCAGGAACGACGTGGCGACCGGACGCAGGATGAAGGGGCGTGACAGGCTCATGCGGTTTTCCTTGGCGATGCCGGCCTAGCTTTGCTGTTCGACGATCTGCACGTCGCGGCCGTCGTGCAGGCGGTCCACGCCTTCGACGACCACGCGTTCGTCCTCCGCCAGTCCCGCCCGCACCACGATGCGGCCGGCGTTGGCCGGTCCCAGTTCCAACACACGGCGGGTCGCCTTCGAATCGTCTCCGATGACGAAGACGAACGCGCCCTCCGAGCCGTACTGCACGGCGGCGGCCGGGATGGTCACCGCGTTGGCCTGTTGCACCACGGCCAACCGGATGTTCACGAACTGATTGGGAAACAGCGCTTCGTCGGCGTTGTCGAAGCGGGCGCGCAGCCGGACTGTCCCGCTCGCGGCCTGGATGCGGTTGTCCAGCGCCTCCAGCGTGCCTTCGGCCAGGATGCGGCGATCCTCGGCATCCCATGCCTGCACGCGTAACACGGGCGTCTTGGCCTGCGCCTGGCGCAGGATGTCCAGGCGGCTTTCGGAAATGCTGAAAAGCGCGGAGATCGGCGCCATCTGCACCAGCGTCGTCAGCCCGTCGGCGTCGCTGGCGCGAACGTGATTGCCGGCGTCGACGCGCCGCAATCCGATGCGGCCGGCATGCGGCGCCACGATGCGCGTATGGTCAAGCAGGCGCTTGGCGTCGGCTACCTGCGCCAGGTTTGTCTGGCGCTGCGCGGAATAGGCTCGCACCTGCGCCTCCGCGGCATCGAGCTGCTGGCCCGCCACCGCTTCCTGGCGCGCCAGCTTGCGATAGCGCAGCAGGTCCGTCTGCGCGTTGTCCAGCAGCGCCTGCGTTTGCGCTAACTCGCCTTCCGCCGAGGCCAGCGCGGCAAGGAAGGGACGCGGATCGATCTGCGCCAGCAATTGGCCGCGGTCCACGGCCTGGCCTTCTGTAAAGTGCAGCTTCACCAATTCGCCGTCGACACGGCTGCGCAGGGTCACCTGCGCCAGCGGCGTGATCGTGCCCAATGCGTGCAGATCGCGTTGCAACGGCCCAGTGCGCGCCGCCGCGACGCTCACGGCGACAGGCAGCTTTCCGTAGTTCGGTGGAGGCGGAGCGGCAGGGCCTTTATTTCCCGTCAGCCAGATTGCCGCGCCGATCAGCAGGGCCAGCACCAGGGCGGCGGCGATCGGAATCAGGCATTTGCGTGTAGGGGTGGGGCCCGCAAGGGAGCGCAGGAACATCGGGGCTGCCAGGCGAGGGGATAGCGGACAGCCGAGATTCTATATTAATAATAATGATTAGCGTTATTAAGCGGGAATTTCAAGCAGGGTTTGCGCGCATCGCGGTGCGATTCGGCGCGCGTATCGTTTAGAGTGGCGGCTGTTTTCAAAACTGGTTTAGCAAGGAGTGGGTCATGGGTGAATCTTCCCTGGAAAGTCCGCGGGAATTGTTCGAGCGGCTGCAGGAAAGGATCGGGGCAGAACGCGCCCGGCTGGCGAGCTGGCAGGCGATCGAGGCCGAATATCAGCGCAAGTACACGCAGGATCTGCGCCCGCTCGAGGAAAAGCTGAACCTGTTGCGCTACAAGCTGGTGCTGTGCTTCGACCACGCCTGCAAGAACATGGGCCTGTCCAAGGCAGAACGCGAATTCGTGTCCGAGCTGGTCACGGAGTTTTCAGAAGAACTGCTGGGGCTGGCGGCCAAGAGCGACCTGCCGGCCGGTTGCGACGTTGCGCGGCTCAAGACCCTGTACAAGAAGCACTGCGGCTCCGACTACGATGCGGACGTGGCCGAAGACACCGAGCAGGCGAAGGAATACCTGGCCGAGGCGCTGGAACTTGATGCCGGCGAACTGGACGCCTACACGCCGATCCGGCTGCTCCAGCTCATCCAGGACCAGTTTGAAGACGAAGAGGCCGAGGAACTGCTGGAAGAGGCGCGGCAGGCCCTGCGCTCGCCCGTGACGAACGCCCAGGCGTGGCAGGCGTTTCAGGACGCAGAACGCGAGCGCCTGGCCGAGTCCGCGCAGGATCCGGCGCTGAAGGCTGGTGTGGCGGGCGGCGACGGGCTGACCGGCGACGCGCTGGACAAGGCGAACGCCGTCCTTGCCAAGCAGCTCGACGAAGTCCTGGCCCAGCTCAACTACGCGGAAGAAGGCTTCAAGCTGCGCTATGAACTGGACCCGTTCGCGACCTTCGATCCGGACACCGTGATCGAGGAGCTGGACGCGGACATCGTGGACATTCAGGAATACATCCGAGAACTCGAGCACGAGGTGATGCAGTTTTCGGATGAATCCCTGCTCAAGGCCTGGCTCAAGGCCATGCGCCGTGAGGTGGCGGCGATCGAACGGCGGGAAGGGCGGAGCTGACGATTCCGGCGCCGCCCGGCGACGCCAGGCGTCATCCCTTGGGCCGCGACACCGGCATCACACGCATGACCGGCGCCGCCGCTTTGGCCGCGGCGTCCGCGCGTGGCCGGATCATCATCGGGAAGAAGCGCCACAAGTACAGCGCCAGCGCCAACGCCCACGCGGTGGCGGATGCGTGCAGCAGCCCAAGCGTGGCGGCCGTCGGCAGCAGGGCGGCCAGCCGCAGCAGCGCTGCCAGGATCATCAGGGCGTAGCTGACGACCATGCTGCGGTCCGTGAGCAGCGGACGTCCAAGATGGCCCAGCGCGGTGCGTGTGACCATTCCCAGGATCAGCACCGAGAAGCCCGCCACGCCGATGACGTGGGCGGGCCAGGCCTGCCTGACTACGTAACCGCCTAACTGGGCCGCGCCCACCAGCAGGCCAATGCCCAGACCCAAGTAGCCGGCGTAGAGAATCCACAGCAGCGGAACGCGGCGCACGGCCCACGGCTTCCAGGACACCCACTGCACCAGTGCAATGACGCCGGTTGCAGCAAGCGCCAGCGCGGCCACCTGCTGCGCGCCGGCCAGCAGGCAGGCGATGGCGACAATGCCTGCGCCAAGCTGCCAGTGGCCGCTTTTGGTGTGGGGCGGAATGTCCAGCCCCGCGACGGCGCGCTTGGCGAAGAACGGCATGACCCGGCGCGCGATCAGCAGCGTCAGGACGGCCATGCTCAGCAGCCCGGCATTGAAGTAGCGCATCAGCGTCAGGTAGTCGCCGTGGACGGTGGCCCACAGATAGAGCGCATTGGTGACCCCCAGCGCCAGCAGCAAAAAGGGCACACCGTAGTTGCGTTGATTCCGCGTGACGGCGACGGCGCGTCCCAGCGCGCCGGCCGCCCACAGGAAGAACGCCAGGTCGGCCGCCGCCGCGACCACGAAGGCCAGGCGCCCGGGCACCAGGTAACCCACGCGCGCCACGATCCACAGCCCGCACAGCGCGGCCAGCGGATTGCCGCGCAGCGGATTCTTGCCCGTCCAGTTGGCGCCAGCCGTCAGCAGGAAGCCCACGGCGATGGTGGCCACGAACCCCCACAGCATTTCATGGGCGTGCCAGAACATGCCGTTCAGCACGCCGGTCAGCCGGGCGGGCGCGTGCACCCACAACAGCACGGAAAACAATGCCCAGAAACAGCCCGCCAGGTACAGCGGGCGAAATCCCATTTCGGTGAAGGCGCCCCAGGTGGGCGGCGGGCGGCGCGAGGGCCGTTCGGGTTCGTCGATGGAAAGCAGCGTCGTCATGGTAAGGGCCTGGCGCGGTGCAAGCGCGGGGTTAAACGTGTATTTCAAATACATATTAACCCTGCGGGATGTGCGTCGAGCCCGGCGCATTTGATCCAACGCAAGACTGCCCGGAACACCCGCATGACTAGGCACATCGGAAAGCCCCTTTGGTCGGGTGGGGAATGGTGCGCGGAGGGAGGCCTCCTTAGGCTTACCCGTAGTGCATTTCTCAGCAAAAGCGAGACTAACCATGGCAGCAAATCATTCCTCGGCCGGCGCGCCGATGCGGGTCCTGATATCCAGTACGTTTGCCTTCACCATCTGTTTTGCGGTGTGGATGATTTTCGCGGTGCTGGGCATTCCCATCAAGACCCAGCTGGGCCTGTCGGAAACCCAGTTCGGCCTTTTGGCCGCCATGCCGGTCCTGACCGGTTCCCTTGTGCGGGTGCCCCTGGGCATCTGGACCGACCGCTACGGCGGCCGTCCCGTCTTTTTCGTGCTGATGCTGCTGGCGGTGGTGCCGATCTGGCTGCTGTCCTACGCCACCGAGTACTGGCAATTCCTGGTGTTGGCGCTGTTCGTCGGCCTGACCGGCGGCTCTTTCTCGGTCGGCACGCCCTACGTGGCGCGCTGGTTCCCGCGTAGCAAGCAGGGCCTGGCAATGGGCGTTTTCGGCGCGGGCAACTCCGGCTCGGCCATCACCAAGTTCGTGGCCCCCGCGCTGATCACGGCGGCTGGCGGCGCCTGGGTCATCGTGCCCCAGGTGTACGCCGTGGCGTTGCTGGTCACCGCAATCGTGTTCTGGCTGTTCTCGTCGTCCGATCCCTCGCACCGCGTGGCGGGCGGCGCGTCGCTGTCAGCCCAGTTCGCCATGCTGAAGGACCCCCGCGTCTGGCGTTATTGCCAGTACTACTCGGTGGTGTTCGGCGGCTATGTGGCGCTGGCGCTCTGGATGACCAAGTACTACATCGGCGAATACGGTTTCGACATGAAGCTGGCCGCACTGCTGGCGGCCTGCTTCTCGCTGCCCGGCGGCGTGCTGCGCGCGGTGGGCGGCTGGATCTCCGACCGCTACGGCGCCTACAAGACCACGTGGTGGGTGATGTGGGTGTGCTGGGTCGCGTTCTTCCTGCTCAGCTATCCCCAGACCGAATTCACCGTCATGACGGCCGGCGGCCCCCGTTCGTTCGGCATCGCCCTGGGCCCCGTCGCCTTCACGATCCTGCTCTTCATCGTCGGCATCGCCATGGCCATCGGCAAGGCCTCTGTCTTCAAGTTCATCTCCGATGAGTTCAGCGACAACATCGGCGCGGTCTCCGGCATCGTCGGCCTGGCTGGCGGCCTGGGCGGCTTCGTGCTCCCCATCATGTTCGGCGTGCTGCTGGACCTGACCGGCGTGCGCTCCAGCGCCTTCATGTTGCTGTACGGCACCGTCTGCGTATCGCTCATCTTCATGCATTTCAGTTTCCGGCCCGAAAGCGCGGCCATCGCCCGGCAGCAAGCCGCCTGACCCACCCATCATCCTGAGAGAAACTCATGTCTACTCAAGTCCTTGCGCGCTGGGAGCCGGATAATCCCGGCTTCTGGAAACAGACTGGCGCGCGCGTCGCCAACCGGAATCTCTGGATTTCCATCCCGGCGCTGATGCTGGCGTTCAGCATCTGGATGCTGTGGAGCGTCGTGGTGGTCAACCTGGACCGCGCCGGCTTCATGCTGTCCAAGAACCAGCTGTTCTGGTTGACGGCGCTGCCCGCGCTGTCGGGCGCCACGCTGCGCATCTTCTACTCGTTCCTCGTGCCCGTCTTCGGCGGGCGCAAGTGGACGGCCATCTCCACGGCATCGCTGCTGATCCCCGCCCTGGGCATGGGCTTTGCGCTGCGCGACCCGACCACGTCGTTCCCCACGCTGCTGATCCTGGCCCTGCTGTGCGGCCTGGGCGGCGGCAACTTCAGCTCCAGCATGGCCAACATCAGCTTCTTCTTTCCCAAGGAAAAGAAGGGTCTTGCCACGGGCCTGAACGCCGGCATCGGCAACCTGGGCGTGTCGCTGGTGCAGTTCGTGGTGCCGGTCGTGATCTCGGTGGGCGTCTTCGGCGTGGCCGCCGGCGATCCCCAGGTAGTGACTGCAAACGGCGCGCAACAGAACCTGTGGCTGCAGAACGCGGGCTTCATCTGGGTGATCCCGATCGCGCTCGCGTCGATTGCGGCGTGGTTCGGCATGAACGACATCGCCGATGCCCGCGCTTCGTTCGCCGATCAGGCAGTCATCTTCAAGCGCAAGCACAACTGGCTGATGTGCTGGCTGTACGTCGGCACGTTCGGGTCGTTCATCGGTTTCTCGGCGGGTTTCGCCATGCTGACCAAGACCCTGTTCCCCACCGTCAATCCCATGGCCTATGCCTTCCTCGGCCCGCTGGTGGGTTCGCTGACGCGTCCCGTGGGCGGCTGGGTGTCGGACAAGCTGGGCGGCGCGAAGGTCACGTTGTTCACCTTCGCGGCCATGATCGCCGCGGTCGTGGGCGTCGTGGCCTTCCTGCCCGGCGACGGCCGTCCTGGCGACTTCAACGGTTTCCTGGCCATGTTCATCGTGCTGTTCGCCTTGACCGGCCTGGGCAACGGTTCCACGTTCCGCATGATTCCCGTGATCTTCCTGCGCGAACGCACGCAGGCCGCGCGTGACAACAGCCCGGCCGCCCTGAAGCAGGCCACCGCCGACGCGGCCAAGGAATCGGCCGCCGTGCTGGGCTTCTCGGGCGCCATCGGCGCGTATGGCGGCTTCTTCATCCCGCGCAGCTTCGGCACTTCGCTCGAAATGACGGGCAGCGTCCAGACCGCGCTGTATTGCTTCATCGCCTTCTATGCCACCTGCATGCTGATCACGTGGTGGTACTACGCGCGCCGCAACGCACCCGTGCCTTGCTGATTGCGCATACCGCGCCGCCCAGGCAAGGCCTGAGCGGCGCGACCAGTTCGGTTAGTCCAGGTGTCTAGTCACTCTGCCGAACCCCGGTTGTGCCACCGGCGAATAGTCCGATACGCAGCCTGGCCCTAAAGTGGTTTCACAGCATTGATCGCAGTACGCGCCGGCCAGGCCGGCGTTCTTGGAGAAACACAATGAGTCATTTTCTGGACCGGTTGAAGTTCATGTCGCGGGTGAAGTCCACCTTCGCGAACGGTCACGGCGAAACCGTCAACGAGGATCGCAAGTGGGAAAACGCCTACCGCGCCCGCTGGCAGCACGACAAGGTGGTGCGTTCCACGCACGGCGTGAACTGCACCGGCTCCTGCTCCTGGAAGGTGTATGTCAAGAACGGCCTGATCACCTGGGAAACGCAGCAGACCGATTACCCGCGCACCCGGCCCGACCTGCCCAATCATGAGCCGCGCGGCTGTCCGCGGGGCGCCTCGTACAGCTGGTATGTGTATTCGGCGCAGCGCGTGAAATACCCGATGATTCGCGGCCGCCTGATCGAAATGTGGCGCGAAGCTCGCAAGACCATGGACCCCATCGCGGCCTGGGAATGGATCAGCCAGGATCCCAAGCGCGCCAAGCGCTACAAGTCGGTGCGCGGCCTGGGCGGCTTCGTCCGCGCCGACTGGGACACCGCCACGGAAATCATCGCCGCGGCAAACGCTCTCACCATCAAGAAGTACGGCCCCGACCGCGTGATCGGCTTTTCGCCCATCCCCGCGATGTCCATGGTCAGCTACGCCGCGGGTGCGCGTTACCTCAGCCTGCTGGGCGGCGCCTGCCTCAGCTTCTACGACTGGTACTGCGACCTTCCTCCCGCCAGTCCCCAGATCTGGGGCGAACAGACCGACGTTCCGGAATCGGCCGACTGGTACAACTCCACCTACCTGATGGTGTGGGGCTCCAACGTGCCCCAGACCCGCACGCCCGACGCGCACTTCTACACCGAAGTCCGCTACAAGGGCACCAAGACGGTGGCCGTGTCCAGCGACTTCGGCGAAATGGTCAAGTTCGGCGACATCTGGCTTGCCCCCAAGCAGGGCACCGACGCCGCCCTGGCCATGGCCATGGGCCACGTCATCCTCAAGGAATTCCACCTGTCGGGCAAGTCGGCGTACTTCAAGGACTACGTGCGCCGCTACACCGACATGCCCATGCTGGTGCAGCTCAAAGAGCGCGACGGCTTCTACGCCCCTGATCACTTCCTGCGCGCCTCGCAGCTGGACAACGCGCTGGGCGAACAGAACAACCCCGACTGGAAGACGCTGGTCCTGGACGAAACCACGGGCGACCTGGTCGCTCCCAACGGCAGCATCGGTTTTCGCTGGGGCGAAGGCGCGGTCAACGGCGGCGAAAAGGTCGGCCGTTGGAACCTGGAATCGAAGGACGGCGGCTCCGGCCGCGAGATCTCGCCGACCCTGACCCTGGTGGGCCAGTCGGATGACGTCGTCGGCGTGGGCTTCCCGTACTTCGGCAGCGAGCACGACGAAGTGCTCGTGCGCAACGTGCCGGCCCGCCGGATCCGCCTGGCGGACGGCACCGAGGCCCTGGTCGCCACGGTGTATGACCTGCAGATGGCCAACTACGGCCTGGACCGCGGCCTGGGCGGCGGCAACGTCGCCACCTCGTACGACGACGACGTTCCCTACACGCCCGCCTGGCAGGAAAAGCACACCAGCGTGCCGCGCGCGCAGGTCATCCAGGTGGCGCGAGAATTCGCCCAGAACGCGCACGACACCGAAGGCAAGTCCATGGTCATCGTCGGCGCCGGCCTGAACCACTGGTACCACATGGACATGATCTACCGCGGCATCATCAACATGCTGATGATGTGCGGCTGCGTGGGCAAGAGCGGTGGCGGCTGGGCGCACTACGTGGGCCAGGAAAAGCTGCGCCCGCAGTTCGGCTGGGCGCCGCTGGCGTTTGCCTCCGACTGGGTCCGCCCGCCGCGCCAGATGAACGGCACGTCCTTCTTCTACGCGCACACCAGCCAGTGGCGCCATGAAAAGCTGAACGTGCAGGAAGTCCTTGGCCCCACCGCCGATCGCGCCAAGTATGGCGAGCTCAGCATGATTGACCTGAACGCCCGCGCCGAGCGCATGGGCTGGCTGCCGTCCGCGCCGCAACTGCGGACGAATCCGCTGGACGTGGTGGCGCAGGCCGAAAGCCTGGGCAAGGATCCCATCGCCCACGCCGTGGAACAGATGAAGTCCGGCGAACTGCGCATGTCCTGCGAAAACCCCGACGATCCGGCCAACTTCCCGCGCAACATGTTTGTGTGGCGCTCGAACATCTTGGGCTCCAGCGGCAAGGGCCACGAGTACTTCCTGAAATACCTGCTGGGCACGCAGAACGCGGTGTTCGGCGACGAAGCCGCCGCGATCAAGCCGTCTGAAGTCACATACGAGGAAGACGCGGCCGAAGGCAAGCTGGACCTGCTGACGGTGCTGGACTTCCGCATGAGCACCACGTGCCTGTACGGCGACATCGTGCTGCCGACCGCCACCTGGTACGAAAAGGACGACCTCAACACGTCCGACATGCACCCCTTCATCCACCCGCTCAGCGAAGCCGTGCAGCCGCTCTGGGAAAGCAAGACCGACTGGGAAATCTACAAGCTGCTGGCCAAGAAGTTCACCGACATCGGCGGCCCGTACCTGGGCAAGCGCCGCGACCTGGTGCTGACCCCGCTGATGCACGACACCCCGGGGGAACTGGGCCAGGCCTTCGAACCCAAGGACTGGAAGCTGGGCGAATGCGACCTCGTCCCGGGCAAGACCGCGCCGTCCATGACGGTGGTCGAGCGCGACTACAACGACATCTACCGCAAGTTCACGTCGGTGGGGCCGTTGCTGGACAAGCTGGGCAACGGCGGCAAGGGCATCAACTGGAACACGGAACACGAAGTCCACGAACTCGCGGGCATCAACGACAGCGTGACCGAATCCGGTGTCAGCCAGGGCCGTCCGCGCCTGGACACCGCCATCGACGCGGCCGAGATGATCCTGACCTTCGCGCCCGAGACCAACGGCCACGTGTCGGTCAAGGCATGGGAAGCCCTGGGCAAGATCACCGGACGCGACCATACCCATCTGGCCGTCGGCCGCGAGCACGACAAGATCCGCTTCCGCGACATCCAGGCACAGCCGCGCAAGATCATTTCGGCGCCTACCTGGTCCGGCCTGGAAAGCGAAGAGGTCAGCTACAACGCCGGCTATACCAACGTCCATGAACTGATCCCATGGCGCACCCTGACCGGCCGCCAGCAGTTCTATCAAGACCACCGCTGGATGCTGGACTTCGGCGAAGGTTCGTGCGTGTACAAGCCCGCCATCGACACCAAGACGGTCGCACCCATGCTGGGCAAGTACCCCAACGGTGAAAAGGAACTGGTCCTGAACTGGATCACGCCGCACCAGAAGTGGGGCATCCACAGCACGTACTCGGACAACCTGCGCATGCTCACGCTCAGCCGCGGCGGCCCCCACGTGTGGGTCTCCGAAGCGGAGGCCAAGCAGGCCGGGCTGGTCGACAACGACTGGGTCGAGGTCTTCAACGTGAACGGCACGCTGACGGCCCGGGTGGTGGTAAGCCAGCGCGTGCCGGTCGGCATGTGCCTGATGTACCACGCCCAGGAAAAGATCGTGAACGTGCCGGGCGCCGAAACCAGCGGCAAGCGCGGCGGCATCCACAACTCGGTGACGCGCACGGTGCTCAAGCCCACGCACATGATCGGGGGATACGCCCAGCAGGCCTACGGCTTCAACTACTACGGCACCGTGGGCGCCAACCGCGATGAATTCGTGGTGGTGCGCAAGATGAAAAAGGTGGACTGGCTGGAAGGCCCGCTCGTCGAAGAACTGCAACAAGAAGAGAAGCAATCATGAGGATACGCGCCCAAATCGGCATGGTGCTGAACCTGGACAAGTGCATCGGCTGCCACACTTGCTCGGTCACCTGCAAGAACGTCTGGACCAGCCGCGACGGTGTCGAGTACGCCTGGTTCAACAACGTTGAAACCAAGCCCGGCATCGGTTATCCGAAGGAATGGGAGAACCAGGACAAGTGGAAGGGCGGTTGGAACCGCACGGCCGCCGGCAAGCTGGAACCGCGCCAGGGCGGCAAGCTGCGCATCCTGGCCAACCTGTTCGCCAACCCGAACCTGCCCGCCATCGACGACTACTACGAGCCGTTCACATACGACTACGAGCACCTGCAGAACGCGCCGCTGTCGCAGACACCGCCGACGGCACGCCCCGTGTCGGTGTTGACCGGCAAGAAGATGGAGAAGATCAACTGGGGTCCGAACTGGGAAGACGACCTGGGCGGCGAGTTCAGCGCCCGCAGCCGAGACGCGCTGTTCGAAGGCGTCCAGAAAGAGATGTACTCGACGTTCGAGAACACCTTCATGATGTACCTGCCGCGCCTGTGCGAACACTGCCTGAATCCGGCCTGTGTCGCCAGCTGCCCGTCGGGCTCCATCTACAAGCGTGAAGACGACGGCATCGTCCTGGTCGATCAGGACAAGTGCCGCGGCTGGCGCATGTGCATCTCGGGTTGCCCCTACAAGAAGATCTACTACAACTGGAGCAGCGGCAAGGCCGAGAAGTGCACGTTCTGCTATCCGCGCATCGAAGCCGGCCAGCCGACCGTGTGCTCGGAAACGTGCGTGGGCCGCATTCGCTACCTGGGCGTCCTGCTGTACGACGCCGACCAGATCGAAAACGCCGCGTCCACCGCCAGCGAACAGGACCTGTACGAAGAACAGCTTGGCCTGTTCCTGGACCCGCATTCGCCCGAGGTGATCGCCGCGGCGCGCGAGCAGGGCATTCCGGAATCGTGGCTCGAAGCCGCCCGCAACTCGCCCGTCTACAAGATGGCCGTCCAGTGGAAGGTCGCGTTCCCGCTGCACCCGGAATACCGCACGCTGCCGATGGTCTGGTACATCCCGCCGCTGTCGCCCATCCAGACGGCCGCCGAATCCGGCAAGATGCCGCAACGCACGGTGGGCAAGAGCGGCATGATCCCCGACGTCTCCAGCCTGCGCATTCCCGTGCGCTACCTGGCCAACCTGCTGACCGCCGGCAAGGAAGCGCCGGTGCTGCAAGCCCTGGAACGCATGCTGGCCATGCGTGCCTACAAGCGGTCCGAGACCGTCCACGGCGAACGCGACACGGCCCTGCTGGAGCAGGTCGGCCTGTCGGAAGAAACCGTGCAGGACATGTATCGGATCATGGCCATCGCCAACTACGAAGACCGCTTCGTGGTGCCCAGCAGCCACAAGGAAGTCGTCGAAGACAGCTTCAATGAAAAGGGCAGTTGTGGCTTCACGTTCGGAAACGGCTGCTCCGGCGGGGTTTCCGAAGGCACCTTGTTCGGCCGCAAGCCGCAAGGCAGCGAAATCTTCATCGAAATGCCCAAGTCGCGCAAGAAGGCCGTTTCGGCCTGAGGATAGGAGAACACCATGAGCCTGTACCGTTTGCTTTCCGCCATGCTGTGCTATCCCGAGCCCGAGCTGCTGGATTACCTCGGTGAACTGGAGGAGGCCCTGGCGGCCTACCCGGACGCCGAGGAGACCCTGCAGCCGCTGGTTGGCTACCTGGCCTCCAACGACCTGATCCCGCTGCAGGAAAACTACGTAGCCACCTTCGACCGCAACCGCTCGCATTCGCTGCACCTGTTCGAACACGTGCACGGCGAAAGCCGCGATCGCGGCCAGGCGATGGTCGACCTGCTGGAGACCTACCGCGAACACGGCTTCGAGCCGATAGTCTCGGAACTGCCGGACCACGTGCCGCTGTTCCTGGAGTTCCTGGGAGTCATCCACCCGGACAGCGCCCAGGAACTACTGGACGAAGCCATCCACGTGCTCGCCGCCATCGGCGCGCGGTTGGCCAAGGGCGAAAGCCCCTACGCCTGCATCTTTGCGGTGCTGCGCGCACAGTCGCGCGTGATTCCGCGCGTGCAGACCGAGGCGCCGGTGCGCGACATGGACGAGGCCATGGAGATCTTCGGTTCGGGTCCGGACGGGGTGGAGCCGCTGCTGCGCCCGTTCTCCGGAGACGGGGCGCAGACCGTGCGCTTTTACCCCCGTTCGCCCGCGACTCACTAATGCTCAGGACGACGCATCATGAATTCCCTGAATCAGTTTCTCTTCGGCATCTATCCCTACATCGCACTGACGATATTCCTGCTGGGAAGCCTGGCGCGCTTTGAGCGCGAGCAGTACACCTGGAAGACCGACAGCTCGCAACTGCTGCACCGCGGCCAGCTGCGGCTGGGGAACATCCTGTTCCACGTGGGCATCCTGGGCCTGTTCTTCGGGCATCTGGTCGGGCTGCTTACGCCCGTCATCGTCTGGGACACCCTGGGCGTATCGCACTCCCTGAAGCAGATGGTCGCGATGGCGGCCGGCGGCGTGATGGGCGGGCTGTGCCTGATCGGCCTCCTGATCCTGATCCATCGCCGCCTGAGCGACCCGCGCATCCGTCACGCCACGCGTCCGGGCGACAAGCTTCTGTTGCTGTGGATCCTGGTCACCTTGCTGCTGGGCCTGTCCACGATCGTGCTGTCGGCCGGCCACATGGATGGCGAGATGATGGTGCACCTGATGACCTGGGCGCAGCACATCGTCACCTTCCAGGGCGACGCCGCCAGCTACATCGCCGGCGTGCCGCTGCTGTTCAAGGCGCACCTGTTCATGGGCCTGACGCTCTTCGTGATCTTCCCGTTCACCCGCCTGGTGCACGTATGGAGCGGCTTCGCGTCCGTGGGATACCTCGGCCGCGCCTGGCAGCTCGTCCGTCCGCGTTGATCCCTTGTCTTAGGAGCCGAACATGCCTGTCATCGTCAACGGCGTCGAGCTGAACGACGCGGATCTGGAACGTGAGCTGCCCCTGCATGCCGAGGCCAGCAACCCCATGCGCCATGCCGTCACGGCGCTGGTGTTGCGTCGCGTGCTGCTGGACGAAGCCGCCCGGCAGGGCCTGGACGCATCGGACGAGGAAAGCGCCATCGGCGCCTTGCTGGCCGCTCAGGCCCCCGCGCCCGAAGCCGACGAGCAGGCCTGCCGCCGCTTCTACCAGATGCACCCCGAACGCTTCATGGTCGGCGAGCTGGTAGAGGCCGACCACATCCTGTTCCAGGTTACGCCGGGCGTAAACCTGGACATGCTGAAGGCGCATGCCAACGTGGTTCTCGCGGAACTGATGGCCGACCCCTCGCGGTTTGCCGAAGTCGCGCGCGAACAGTCGAACTGCCCGTCGGCCACGGTGGGCGGCAACCTGGGGCAGCTCGGGCGCGGCGACACCGTCCCGGAGTTCGAGCGGGCGGTGTTCGCGCTGCCCGCCGGGGGGCTTTTGCCGCAATTGCTGGAGACGCGGCATGGCCTGCACATCGTGCGCGTCACGCGTCGCATCGAGGGCCGGCTGCTGCCTTACGAGCACGTGGCCCAGCAAGTCGCCATGGCCCTGACATCCATGAGCCGCGATACGGCCTGGCGCCAATACACCAAACTGCTGGTGGGGCGGGCCAAGATCTCCGGCATCGACCTGGACGATGGCGAGCCCGAACGCGTCTTCGCTGGGAGCGCCGCATGATGGACGAGCCTGCCGCCGCCACACTCACCGACGGCTTCGGCCGTCGCATCGACTATCTGCGAGTTTCCGTCACGGACCGTTGCGACCTGCGGTGCAGCTACTGCCTGCCCAAGGACTTCAAGGGGTTCGAGACTCCGGCCAACTGGATGTCCCATGACGAAATGGCCCGGCTGGTGGGATTGTTCGTCGGGCTGGGCGTGGGCAAGGTCAGGCTGACGGGCGGAGAACCGCTGTTGCGCCGGGGCGTGGCGGGGCTGGCTTCCACCATTGCCGCCATGCCCGGCCTGCGTGACCTGTCCGTGTCCACCAATGCCACGCAGCTTGCGCGGCATGCGCAGGGGCTGCGCGATGCGGGAGTCAACCGCCTGAACATCAGCCTGGACACGCTGGACGCCGCCGCGTTCTCGCAGATTACCGGCCGTGACTGCCTGGACTCGGTGCTGGCCGGGCTGGCGGCGGCCCGGCAGGCGGGCTTTTCGCCGATCAAGCTCAACAGCGTCGTGCATGCCGCCACGCCCGAGGCCGAAGTCCGCCGGCTGCTTGCCTACGCGGTGGACCAGGGCTTCGTGCTGCGCCTGATCGAACCCATGCCCATGGGCGAATGCGGCCGAGGGTACGCGCACACCGACCTGAACGCGATGGGTGCGCGGCTGGCCGCCGACGCCGGGCTGGTGCCGTCGCTGGCGGGGTCGGGCAACGGCCCGGCGCGCTACTGGACCGCCGGCCACGGGGCGCCCGTGCTGGGCGTCATCACGCCCATGTCGCGCCATTTCTGCGCCAGCTGCAATCGCGTTCGGCTGGGCGTGGACGGAACACTGTATCTTTGCCTGGGCCAGGAAGACCAGGTGCCGCTTGGACGCCTGTCGCGCGCTGGCGCCAGCGACGCCGAGCTCATCCGGGCGATCCACGCGGGCATCGCCGCCAAGCCAGAACGCCATGATTTCGTCGCCCGGCCCGAACGCATCGTGCGCTTCATGGCGCAGACGGGAGGCTGACATGCGGGATATCGAACGCCTAGTGGGCGGATTCCAGCGATTCCAGCAGCAGTACTACGAAGATGCGCCGTCGCTGTACCGCAACCTGTCCGAAGGGCAGCATCCCAGCACGTTGCTGATCGGCTGCTGCGATTCCCGGGTCGACCCCGCCATGTTGCTGGATTGCGATCCGGGCGACATCTTCACCGTGCGCAACGTCGCCAACCTGGTGCCGCCGGCCAGCAAGGACCGGGGCTTGCAGGGCGTGCTGGCGGCGATCCAGTTCGCCGTCGAGCAGCTCCAGATCAGCCGCATCATCGTGCTGGGCCATGCCCAATGCGGCGGCATCCGCGCCCTGATGGAGCGGGGCATTCGCCGCGACGGCGAAACCGACTACCTGGGCCGCTGGATGGACATCGCCGAGCCGGCGCGCGAGCGCGTGTTGCGGCAGATGCCCGACGCGTCCAAGGAAGAGCGTCGCCGGGCCTGCGAGCAGGCCTCGATCCTGATCTCGCTGCGCAATCTTGAAGACCTCCCGTTCGTGCGTCGGGCGGTCGATGCAGGCAGCCTGACGCTGCATGGCTGGTATTTCGACCTGGTGGCGGGCGCTTTGCTGGCATACTCCCCGCGGGCGGACACTTTCCTGCCCATCGTATGCCCCCTGCTGACGGAGCCCGCCCTCATATGACCCCCGTATTCGGTATCGCCGGCCGCTCCGGCAGCGGCAAGACCACGCTGATCGAGGCCATGCTGCCGCTGCTGGGCGCGCGCGGCCTGCGCGTCAATGTCATCAAGCACAGCCATCACGACTTCCAGATGGAACCGCCCGGAAAGGACAGCGCGCGCTTCCGGCTGGCGGGCGCCCAAGAGGTCATGGTTGCGTCGCCGTACCGTTACGCCATCGTTCACGAACTGCGCGACGCGCCCGAGCCGTCGCTCGACGATCAACTGGCGCGCCTGTCTCCGGCCGACCTTGTCCTGGTGGAAGGCTTCAAGCAGGCGGCCATCCCGCGCATCGAGGTCTATCGTCCCGCTTTGGGCAAACCGCCGCTGCACGCTGAAGACCCCGGATTTCTGGCAGTCGTGACCGACGCGCCACTGAACATCGATTTGCCCTGCCTGCCGCTGAATGATCCCGCCAAGGTCGCGGAGTTCCTGTGCAACGCCCTGGGGCTGGCCTGATCGTATGCAAGGCGGGACGCCGGCCGCGCGGGCAGGGCGCCAGCGGGAAGCGACTACACTGACACCCGATATGCCCGCACCCCAACGAAAGTCATGACGTCCGCACAATCCACCGCCGAGTCCAACGCGCTGCCGTCGCCCCGGCACCGCCTGTCCACGCGCATCGTGGCCAGCTCGCTGCTGGCGCTGGTGGTGGTGCTGTCCATGGTGAGCTGGACGCTCTGGCTGTCGTGGCAGCTGGAAGGGGCGGGCGCGGCCATCAATGACACCGGCAGCCTGCGCATGCGGGCCAACCGCGTGGCGGTCGAACTGATGCGGCCTCAGGCTGGCCGCGAAGTCCGCACCACCGAGCAGATCATGGTGCTGGACGAGACCATCGCAAGACTGGCGCGGGGCAATCCCGCGCGTCCGCTTTTCATTCCCAACGACGATGCCATCCGTGCCCAGTGGCACGATGTGTCCGCCTATTGGCGCGACATCATGAGGCCCGCGGCGTTGCGCGCGATCAAGCAGCCGGATGCCGCCACTTACCTTGAAACGCTGCCCGAATTCGTGTCCCGCGCGGACACGCTGGTGCGCATGATCGAGCAGGACAACGCCGGCAAGACCACGTCGCTGCGGCTTTCGCAGGGCGTGCTGGCGGCCATCGCCAGCGCGGGCACGCTGGCGATGATCTACCTGTTGTACCTATGGATAATTTCGCCAGTGCTGCGGTTGCGCGATGGGTTGCAACGCATGGCCGACCGCGAATTCAGCACCCGGTTGCCCGTGGAAAGCCAGGACGAGTTCGGCGTGCTGGCGCGCGGCTATAACCGCATGGCGGACGAACTGCAGGATCTGTACACCAGCCTGGAGCAGCGGGTGGAACACAAGACCGCGCAGCTTGCCGCGCAGAACCGCGACATCGGCGCGCTGTACGACATGGCGGCTTTCCTGAACCAGCCCAACGAAATCGAGGCGATGTGCGACGGCTTCCTGCGTCGCGTCATGTTGCAGTTCGATGCCGACGCCGGCAGCATCCGCGCGCTGGATCCCAACAATGAAAAGCTCAACCTGGTGGTGTCGGTTGGCTTGTCCGACGAGCTTGTCGAATCCGAGCACTGCATGAAGGTGGACGACTGCTATTGCGGCGTCGCCACGCGCCAGGCTGGGGTCATCGTCATCCAGGACTTCCGGCAATCGCCGCCGGGGCTGGACTTGAATTGCCAACGCGACGGCTTTGCCAGCGTGGCTGTATTCCGCATCGTCACCCGCGACGAAGTTCTGGGCTCGTACTCGCTGCATTTCCGGCACCAGCGCCGCCTGATGGCGTCGGATTCGCAGTTGCTGGAGACCTTGGGCCAGCATCTGGGCGTGGCGCTGGATAACCGGCGCCTGAGCGCGCAGGCGCGGCAACTGGCGGTGGTACAGGAACGCGGGCTGGTGGCGCAGGGGCTGCACGACAGCCTGGCCCAAGGCTTGAACTTCCTGAACCTGCAGTTGCAGATGCTTGACGCCGCGATCAAGCGCGGCGACGAGGACGAGATCAGCGAGATCATGCCGCTGCTGCGTACTGGCGTGGACGAAAGCTACCAGGACGTGCGCGAGCTGCTGACCAATTTCCGCAGCAAGTTGTCGCAGGGCGACTTGCAGGCCGCCATCGAAGATACCGTGGCGCGTTTCCGCCGGCAGACCAGTATCGATACCGAACTGGAATTCAACCAGGGCGAAGGCGCGCCGTTGCAGCCGGAGCAACAACTGCAGGTACTGTTCATCCTGCAGGAGGCGCTGTCCAACGTGCGCAAGCACTCCGAGGCCAGCCACGTCAGGATCTCGGTGGGCAATGGGCGCGACTTCACGTTGCTGATTTCCGATGATGGCCAGGGCTATGATCCCGCCGACATCGCCGAGCGCGGCGAATCCCACGTGGGCTTGCACATCATGCGCGAACGCGCCGCGCGCATGCGCGCCGTGATAAAACTCGACTCGCAGCCTGGCGCCGGCACGCGCGTGGCCCTCACCTTGCCCGGCGCAGAGCGCCAGGCCGCCTGACATCCTTGCCATCATGACCATCCGTATCCTGCTCATCGACGACCATACCCTGTTCCGCTCGGGCGTCCGACTGCTGCTTCAGCGCCAGCCAGACTTCGAGGTAGTGGCCGAGGCCGGCGATGGGGTCGAAGGCCTGAAGCGCGCGAAGGAACTGCGGCCCGACGTGGTGCTGCTGGACCTGAACCTGCCCGGGCTGTCCGGCCTGGAAACGTTGCAGCTGCTGACACAAGACCTCCCGGACTGCGCGGTCATCATCCTGACGGTTTCCGAAGAAGCCGACGAACTGGGACAGGCGCTGCGCGACGGCGCCCGCGGCTACCTGGTCAAGAACATCGACGCCGAGGCCCTGGTGTCGGCCATACGCCGCGCCGCGGGCGGCGAGGCCGTGATCGCCGACAGCATGACGGCCAAGCTGGTGGAGCAATTCCGCGGGCAGGCAAACCATACGCCGCCGCCGCCCGGCAGTGCCGAACGACACCGGCTGACCGCGCGCGAGACCCAGATCGTGCAATGGCTGGCGCGCGGCGCCAGCAATAAGGTCATCGCGCGTGAACTCGACGTAAGCGAAAGCACCGTCAAGATCCACGTGCAGAACGTGCTGAAAAAACTGAACCTGACCAGCCGCGTGCAGGTCGCCGTCTATGCGGTGGAACGCGGTCTCTACACGGAAGAATAGGGCTGTCGAACACGACGGCGCCGGCGCGCGCCGGCCCGTTTGATCTTCGACAAAGCTTGCGGTGCGGGCGGCTCATAGACTGGCCGTCATGCAAACTCGAACCTCTCCCATCGAGCTCGTGGCCCCGGCGGGCAGCCTTGCCGCCCTGAAAGCAGCAATAGAAGCCGGCGCCGACACCGTCTATCTCGGGCTCAAGAACGCCACCAACGCCCGCAATTTCGCGGGACTCAATTTCACCGAAGCAGACATCCGCGCAGGCGTGGAACTCGCTCACCGCCATAACAGGCACGTGCTCTTCGCCATCAACACGTTCGTGCAGGCGGGCAGAGTGGCGGAATGGCAGGCCGCGGTGGACGCGGCGCATGACCTGGGCGCCGACGCCGTCATCATGGCCGATCCCGGCCTTCTGGCTTATGCCAGTGATCGCTACCCCGATCTGCGTTTGCACCTGTCGGTGCAAGGATCAGCCACCCACGCGGACGCCATCGAACTGATGAAGGAACAGTTCGGCATCAAGCGCGTGGTGCTGCCGCGCGTGCTGACCCTGAACGAAGTCGCCCGCATCTGCGCCAACGTCAGCGTCGAAGTCGAAGTGTTTGGCTTCGGCAGCCTGTGCGTCATGGCCGAAGGGCGCTGCCTGCTGTCCTCGTACGCCACCGGCGATTCCCCCAACAACAAGGGCGTCTGTTCGCCCGCGCACGCCGTGCGCTGGGATGAAAAAGACGGCCGCATGGACGCGCGCCTGTCCGGCATTCTCATCGACCGCTACGAACCCGGCGAGCCCGCCGCGTATCCCACGCTGTGCAAGGGCCGCTTCGAAGTCGATGGCCAGGCCGACCACGCGCTGGAAGAGCCCACCAGCCTGAACGCCATCGGCCTTTTGCCCCGCCTGGCCGAAATGGGCGTGTCCGCGATCAAGATCGAAGGACGCCAGCGCAGTCCGGCGTACGTCGCCCAGGTGGTGGCCACCTTGCGCGCTGCCCTGGACAGCGTGCACGCGGATGCCGCGCGCTTTTCTCCGCGCCCCGAATGGAACGCCATGCTGGCGCGCCATGCCGAGGGTTCCCAAGTCACTCAAGGCGCTTTCGAACGTCCATGGAAATGACCCCCATCCCATTCCAGATCTCAGTCGGCCCCTTGCTGTATTACTGGCCGCGCCAGCGCACGATGGATTTTTACGCGTCCCTGGCGGAAAGCCCGGCGGACATCATCTACGTGGGCGAAACGGTCTGTAGCCGCCGCCATGAACTGCGCGCCGACGACTGGCTAGAGCTTGCCCGCGACCTCAGCGCCATGGGCAAGACGGTCGTGCTGTCCGGCCGCACATTGATAGAAACAGGCGCCGAAGCCAGCGCCTTGAAAAAGCTGTGCGAACAGCAAGACTTCATGGTCGAAGCCGGCGAACTGGGCGCGGTGCGCCACCTGAGCGGCCGCTGCTTCGTGGCCGGGCCCCACATCAATGCGTACCACGGCGGCACGCTGGCCTGGCTGGCAAGCCGGGGCGCCGCCCGATTCGTGGCGCCCCTGGAAATGGACGGCGCCACGCTGTCCCGCTTGCTGCGTGAGCGCCCCGCCGGCATGCAGGCCGAAGTCATGGTGTGGGGCAGGATGGCATTGGCCTTCTCCGCGCGCTGCTTCACCGCGCGGCACTTCCGCCTGAAGAAGGACGACTGCGGCTTCCGTTGCATCGAGCATCCGGACGGCCTGGACATGCGCACGCGCGAATCGCGCGAGTTCCTGGGCATCAACGGCATTCAGGTGCAATCGGCCGCCTGCCTGGACTTGCTGGCCGAAGCGCGCGAGCTGGCCACGATGGGGGTCGAGGTGCTGCGCGTCAGCCCGCAATCTTCGGGCACACTTGAAGCCATTGCCGCGCTGGACGCCACGCGCCGCGGGGCCAAGCCCGACGCCGTCTCGCCGCCCGAAGGCATCGGCCGTTGCAACGGCTATTACTACGGACAGGCCGGCATCGGCCTCCAGGAGGCCGCCGCATGAGCGCCGCTCTGAATCTTCCTCCGATGCTCGCCAAACTTGGCCGCCGCGTGCCGACGCCATTTGTTTCGCTGCACTTCGTTGCCGGATTGGAACTGGCGCGACGCCTCAAGTGGCTTGAGCCGCCCCAGGAGCTGGATGGACGAAGCTTTGCGATCACCGTTGAAGATCTGGGACTGCGCAGCAGCTTCTTGGTGAAAAACGGCGCCTTCCGCCCGCTCTGGAACAGCGGTAGGGAAGGCGGGGCAGCCGAACTCGAGCTTGGCGCAAAGCTGGCGGATTTCCTGGCGCTGATGCGCGCCGAAACCGACGCCGATACCCTGTTCTTCCAGCGCCGCTTGCGGATATCGGGCGACACGGAACTGGGCCTGATCGTCAAGAACTGGCTTGACGCGTCGCCCCGGCCCGCCTGGCTGCAGCGCTTGAGCAGCGGTCTAAATGGCGGGGTGGGACGCGGGATGGGTTGACCTTCCATCCAACCTTATGCGCGCCGGCCTTCCATGCGGCGCGCGACGCGCGACAGCGCAAGGCTGGCGGCCATGTACAACAGCGCCACGGCTAAATAGATCTCAACGTGGTACGGCCGCCAGGCCGTGCCGGCCACCACGGCCTTGGCGGCGCCCAGCACGTCGAACACGCCGATGATGCTGACCAACGACGTGTCCTTGACGGCGCCCACGAACACGCCAAGCGCGGCAGGCGCGGCAATGCGGCGGGCCTGTGGCCAGATGACGCAGGCGTAGGCAAGGGCAGGCGGCATCCCGAGGGCGCGCGCGGCCATCATCTGCCCCGGCGGGATGGCCTGCAGCGCGCCGCGCAGCACTTCCGCCAGGAGGCATGCCGTATGCAAGGTCAGTGCTGCCAACGCCATGCTGAACTTGGACACGCCGCCGCCCAGCAGGATGGGCAGGACGAAGGACGCGAACAGAAGCTGCGTTACGAGTGGGACGCCGCGCACCGCTTCGATCAGGCCTGCCGCCGCCAGCGAACCGGCGCGGCTGGAAGAGCGGCGCAGCAGCGCAAGCGCGAACGCCAATGGAACGGCGGCAGCGAGGGCGGCGATCGCCAGGATCAGCGTCACCAGTAAACCGCCCCAGCGTTGCGGGCCGATGACCGCGCCGCCCCAGGGCCAGCCGGACAGCGCGGCGACCGTGATGGCAAGAAGGCCGGCAACCAAGGCGGCCCGCGTGCGCGGCTGCGCGCGCCAGGCGCCCAGCACCACCGCGATGCCCGCCACAAGACTCACGCACGCGATCAGGGCGGGCCCTCGGTCTGCCTGGGCCATGGCGCCGAAGAAGAGCAGCGGCAGGTTTTCGCCGACCGCGGCCCAGCAGGCCCCCGCCACATCGGCGCAGGCCGCCGGATCTCCTTGCCACACCGCACGTATCACGGCCCAGTCCAGCAGCATCCATGCCACGACCGCAAGCAGCAGGGTCAAGACGGCCGATAGCAGTTTGGCGCGCCAAGGGCGCGCGTCGTGACCCGCCGCATTCCACAACGCCCGATCACCCAGGCGCGCGCCGTGGGTGTCTCCCGGGCCATGCCGGGCATGGCGCGCATTCCATGCGGACAGGCCGCCGCCCAGGCATAGCGCCAACGTCAGGTAGACGGCCACCGCCAGCGCAATGCCCTCGAGCGCCAGGCCTGTCTGGGTGATGGCCGTGTTGATGACGGCCATCAGTTCCTGGTAGCCAATCGCGATCGCCAGCGTGCTGTTTTTGACCAGCGCCAGGCACTGATTGGCATAGGGAGGCAAGGCGACGCGCATGGCGTAGGGCGCGATCACCAGGCGCAGCACTTTACCGGGCGTGAGGCCCATCGCCTGTCCTGCCTCGACGAGACCGACGGGCACCGCGCGTAAGGCGGCGCGAACGATGTCGGCGATGTAGGCCGCATGAAAGACGACCAGGCCGATGGTCAGCGCCGCAAATTCAATGCTGGGTTGCCAGCCGCCCTGCAAGCCAAGGCCGCGCTTGATGGGCAGATCGACCTGCACGGCGGGCAGCACCGTCCAGGCAAGCGCGGCGACCGCAAGCGCTACGGCGGGCGCCGCATTGCCGAAGCGGCGGCGGGCACGCCAACCCATTACCAGCGCGGCTACCGCCACCGCGGCATAAGGCAGCCAGCCATGCAGGGCCGGCAAGGCCAGCCCGCGGTTGGACAGCAGCACGGACGGCAGCGGCGACCATGCCTGCCGCATGTCGGGCAGACGCAGCATCAGGCCATACCAGACGAAGAGCTGGAGCAGCACGGGCGTGTTGCGCAACGGCGCGATGACCAGCGCCGCGCACCGGGCCGCCAGCACATTGGAAGACAGTCCCACCAACCCCAGGACGATGCCCAGCGCGGTGGCAAGCGGAATCGCCACGAACGCGACGGTCAGCGTGTTGACCAGGCCCGCCGCAATCGACATCCAGTATGGGTCTTCGGGCGTGACATTGAGCAGGCTTTCCGAAATGCGAAAGCCCGCTGGGTGGAACAGAAAGTCGAACCCGCCCTGGATGCCGCGCGCGGCCTGGACGGATTCGACGTGCAGCACCAGGATCGTGGCCATGCCGCCCAGGGCAAGCGCCCATGCCAGTGTGGGCAGCCAGCGGCGCCACAGGCCTGTGGGCGGGAAGGGTAGGGTCGTTGCAGTCATCATGGGGTGGCGCCAGAAACTCACGGGCAAGAAGCGAAAAAGGCGGGCCGATGGCCCGCCCGTCGCGCTCAGACAAGCTGCATCACTGGAACGGCGGCGAATACAGCAGACCGCCCTGGTTCCATTGCGCGTTCAGTCCGCGTTCCAGCTTGAGCGGCGTGGCCGCGCCCAGGTTGCGATCCCAGACTTCGCCGTAGTTGCCTACCGCCTTGATGGCGTTCTTCGCCCAACCCTCGTCCAGGCCGAAGCTCTTGCCGATGCCGGGGTCCACGCCCAGCAGCCGGCGCACCTGCGCGTCCGTGCTTTGCGTCTGGCTGTCGGCGTTCTTGGACGTGATGCCCAGTTCCTCGGCGGCGACCAGCGCATTGACGGTCCAGCGCACGATGGCGGTCCAGTTGGCATCGTCCTGGCGCACGAAGGGGCCCAGCGGCGACTTGTTGATGCGTTCCGGCAGGATCACGAAATCGTCGGGCTGGCTGGCGCGGGCGGCGCGGCTGGCCGCCAGCGTGGACGCGTCCGACAGATAGACGTCGCAGCGACCGGCATAGAAGGCCTGTTCCAGTTCCACCAGGTTTTCGATGACGACAGGCCGGTAGCTGAGCTTGTTCTTCTTGAAGTAGTCGACCAGGTTCTGCTCATTGACCGTGCCCGGCTGCACGCACACCTGCGCGCCGTCCAGTTCCGTGGCGCTCTTCACGCCCAGTTTGCGCGGCACGAGGAAGCCCTGGCCGTCATAGAACACGATGCCCGCCGACACGATGCCAAGTCCCGCGTCACGGCCCGACGTGATGGTGGTGTTGCGGTTGAGCACGTCGATCTCGCCGGACTGCAACGCCGGAAAGCGCTGTTGCGAGCTGAGCGGCACGAAACGCGTCTTGTCGGGATCGCCCAGCACGGCCGCGGCCAGCGCGCGGCACAGGTCCGCGTCCAGGCCGGTCCAGCGGCCTTGCTTGTCGGCGATCGACAGGCCCGCGGAGCCCTGGCTGACGCCGCACACCAGTTCACCGCGCTTCTTGATGGTGTCGACCGTGCCGGCGTGCGCCACGCTGGCGGACAGCGCAACGGCCACGCCCGCGGCCTTGAGTAGATGAGTCAAACGCATGCTGTTCCCGTATTCGTTGTAGGCCAGAAGAGGCACGAATTCTATGGGTCATGCGCGGGTTCACGAGCGACTATATGGTCATATCAATATAAAAACTAAGCCTTATCCAGATAGGCGTCATATACCTAGAATGCCCGCATACCAGATGGTCTGGCGAACAAGGTTGCGCATGAGCTGGCAGGACGAATTCAGGCAGTTTTTTCCCATCACGCGCGAAAAGGCGTACGCCAACATTGCGTACACCAGTCCGCTGTCGCCTCGCGTGTCTGGCGCGGTTGCGGACTTCTTCGATGGCATCACGCATGCGCGCAGCGACAAGCCACAATGGCTGCGCGACGCCGATGCGTTGCGCGTGCGGCTGGCGCGCCTGATCGGCGGAGACGCCCGCCGGCTGGCCTTCACCAAGAACACGACGGAAGGCTTAAATACCGTTGCGCACGGCCTGGCATGGGCGGAAGGCGACAACCTGATCGTCGATGATCAGGAGCATCCCACCAACGCCTTGCCCTGGCTGAATCTGCGCCGCCGCGGCGTGCAGGTGCGCGTGGCGCAGGCGCGCAATCATCGCTATACGGTGGACGATCTGTGGCAGCACGTGGATGCGCGCACTCGCCTGATCGCGGTGTCGTGGGTGCAGTACGGCACGGGCCTGCGCACGGATATCCAGGAGCTCGGCCGACGCTGCGCGGAGCGCGGCATCTGGCTGGTTGTCGACGGTATCCAGGGCGCGGGCCTGCTGCGCGCCAAGGTCGATGAATGGAAGGTCGACGCGTTCGCGTGCGGCGCGCACAAAGGCATGCTGGGGCCGCTGGGCGTGGGCCTGTTGCATGTGTCGCCCAGGCTGCTGGCGGCGCTTGACCCGCTGCACATCGGGCCGTCGGGCGTGACCACATTGGACAAGTCCGGCCTGCAATGGCAGGTGGGCGTGACCGACGAGGGCGATGCGCGCCGGCTCGAGACCGGCAACCTGAACTATCCCGGCATCGCGGGCTGGGCCGGGGCGCTGGACCTGATCGAACAAGCCGGCCCCGAGCGCATCGAACCCTGGGTGCTGGAACTGTCGCAAGCGCTGAGCGACGGGCTGCGCGCGTTGGGCGCGCAGGTGGTGTCGCCGCCCGGCGACGACGCGCGCAGCACGACCACCGCGCTGCGCGTCGCCGACCCTGCGGCTGCGCTGGCCCATTTGGCCAACGAAGGCGTGGTGGCCAGCATCGTGGAGTATGGTTACGTGCGCCTGTCGGTAGGCGCCTATAACAACCATGCAGACATCGAACGCATCCTGCGCGCCGCGCGCGCGTTTGCCGCCTGATCTGGATTTTCAATAACGCATTACCTGGAGAGACGCATGACTGAAGCGAAGAAGCCCAACTGGCGCCTTGAAACCGTGGCCGTTCATGGCGGCTACCGCCCCGATCCCACTACGCGCGCGGTGGCGGTGCCCATCTATCAGACGGTGGCCTACGCGTTCGACGACACGCAGCACGGCGCGGACCTCTTCGACCTGAAGGTCGCGGGCAACATCTACACCCGCATCATGAATCCCACGACCGACGTGCTGGAACAGCGCGTGGCTGCGCTTGAAGGCGGCATCGCCGCGCTGGCGCTGGCGTCGGGTCAGTCGGCCGTCACGTATGCCATCCTGACGATCGCCGAAGCCGGCGACAACATCATTTCGTCCAGCACGCTGTACGGCGGCACCTACAACCTTTTTGCGCATACGCTGCCGCAGTACGGCATCACCACGCGCTTTGCCGATCCGTCCGACCTGGCGGCCTTCGAGGCGCAGATCGACGACCGCACGAAGGCCATCTTCGCCGAGTCCGTCGGCAACCCGCTTGGCAACATCACCGACATCGCCGCGCTGGCCGACCTGGCGCATCGCCACGGCCTGCCGCTGATCGTCGACAACACCGTGCCGTCGCCGTATCTGCTGCGCCCCATCGAGCACGGCGCCGACATCGTGGTGCAGTCGCTGACCAAGTACCTGGGCGGCCACGGCACCAGCCTGGGCGGCGCCATCATCGATTCGGGCAAGTTCCCGTGGGCGGAACACAAGGCGCGTTTCAAGCGCCTGAACGAGCCCGATGTCAGCTACCACGGCGTCGTCTACACCGAAGCCTTCGGCCCGGCCGCCTACATCGGCCGCGCGCGCGTGGTGCCGCTGCGCAATACCGGCGCCGCAATCTCGCCGTTCAACTCGTTCCAGATCCTGCAGGGCATCGAAACCCTGGCGCTGCGCGTGGACCGCATCGTGGAGAACGCGGTCAAGGTCGCGAGCTACCTGCGCGAGCATCGCAAGGTGGAGTGGGTGAATTACGCGGGCCTGCCGAATCATCCGGACCACGCGCTGGCCAAGAAGTACCTGGGCGGCAAGGTGCCGGGCCTGTTCACGTTTGGCGTGAAGGGCGGGCGCGAAGCCGGCGCGCGCTTCCAGGACGCGCTGCAGCTCTTCACGCGCCTGGTCAATATCGGCGATTCCAAGTCCTTGGCGACGCATCCGGCGTCGACCACGCACCGTCAGCTGAATGCCGAAGAGTTGCAGAAGGCCGGCGTGCGCGAGGAAACCGTGCGCCTGTCCATTGGCATCGAGCACATCGACGACCTGATCGCCGACCTGGAGCAGGCGCTGGAGCAGGCATAACCAGCGCCAGAGGCAAGCGGCGCCTGGGGTGGCGCCGCCTACTTACGAGCGCTTTTTCCGTTTGCGTCGCAGACCAGGTCCCGAAGCCGTCGTTGCACCGGATCGCGCGTGACGGGCGCGTTGAGGATGCCGGCCACGGGTATCGATTCGACGATCGCGCCCGTGGCGTTATTGCCCGCGTGGTGCCGGACTTCGGTGACGGTGTAGGTGTTGTTGCCGCAGTTCAGCATGATGGGCTGGGTGACCGAGCCGTAGGGCTGCCCGTTGGCCTCGGATACCCGGGGCTGCGCGTAGAACCAGGCGACCGTCACCGCCATCACCGTCGGGCGTTCGGACACTGCCTGAATGGAATTGCTGTCGTAGAACACGCCCGGCATTGCCTGCGGATCCACCGGCACCCAGTTCATGGCTTTGTCGGCGGGGGTTTGCGCCATCGCGCCGCCGCTTGCCCACAAAAACAGGGCCAGGGTGAGTAGGGCGGTGGGAGGCCTTGCGGTCATGGGCGAATTCCGTGGAGTCTGCGAGGAGCTGCGCGTCCGCTGAGACGTGAGCATGCGTTACGCCAGTATAGAGAACCGGGCGCAACGCGCTATAGTTCCGTCCGTTCTATAAACGGCTGGCATTGGGTGCTGGCGTTACGCGCCGGGGTGCCTGGATCGATGACCATCAGACTGCTGGCCGGAGGCCTGGCGATTGCCGTTGCGGCCGTGCTGGCTCGGGGCATCTATCAGATCATCCCGATGGGCGAGCCCCTTTCGCGTAGCGAGATCGTGGGCGAACTCAACGGGCCGGCGCTGGCGTCGTATTCGCGGGTCGCCATCCAGCGGTTTGGCGAGCGCCAGTTGCTCACCGGGCAATTGCTGGTCACGGGCAAGGATGTGGATGGCCTGGCCCAGGCGCCGGTGCTGGATACGCAGGTTCCTGCCCTGAAAGAGCGCCTGCAAAGGCAGCGCATGCAGCTGGCTCAGGCCGGCGCGATTACCGCATTGGCGCATGGTTACGACGATCTTGCCCTGGCCATGCTGCAGACCGGGCGATCCACGACCGATGCGCGCAACCTCATTTATGGGGGACGGGGCACGGGCGTGTTCGAACTGCTGGGATCCATCAGCGGCGACACCGGCGTCACCCTGATTGGCGCCCCGGACGGACAGCCCCTCTATCTTGTCACCAGCACGTTGCGCACCCCTGCCGAAGGCGATCAGCCGGCCGCCTGGGACAGCCTGCGGTCCGACGACCTGGGCGTGACCTGGACCTACGATCCCGACGTCACGCTGGGCGTGCCGCAGCAGCACACTGCATTCCTTACGCGGGACCTGGCCATCGCGCTGGAACGGCACGACGACGGCGTGCGCCTGCTGCATAGCTGCGACGGCGCGCGCCGCTGGGCGGCCACCCGGCTGAAGGAACAGGTATGGCCGGATTCGGCGGCGTTCGAACGCAAGTTCGCCGAAAGGGCGGAAAGGGACCGTAGTACCTATGGCGAGGAACAGCTTGGGTACGGCTGGTCCCTGTACCCGCTGGACGACCGGCGCGCGGTCGGCTGGAGCTGGCGCACGCGGGTCAGGCCGCAGGGTCAGGAGGATCCCGAGGTCATCGAGACCCGGCGCTTCGAGGTCCAGTTCCAGGAAGGCGCATCGCCGGCGTTCCGCATTACGCCGGACGTGCCGCGCGTGCCGGCGCAGGACCCGCAGGCCCTCTTGACGCGGGATCAACGCGTCTTCGAGACGGAGGGCGGCGCCATCTTCGAGCTGGATAAAGTCGATATGGCGTGGCTGGAACGGTCGACGTCGCCCGACGTGCGCGGCGCGCGATCGCGGATCGGTCAGGCCTGGTTCGGCCGCAATGCCTGGGTAATCAGGACCTACGCCCACCACTTGTTTGGGGGTAGCGAGAGCACGAAGACGTATTTCTACACGCGCGACCAGGGACGGACGTGGGTCCCGTTCCAGCTATCGCATGAGCAGGAGCGCGGACTGCTGGGGCTGGACCAGACCGGGGACGGATTGCTGTCGCTGGTCGAACGCGGCGGCAAGACCATCATCCAGCGCTATCCGCTGGACTGAGGCCGCGCAGGTCCGTGGCGGCGCCGGCCGTTAGTCGGCGATGACGTATTCAGGATAGCGCTTGCAGATTTCACTGACCTGGCTGAGTGTGCCGGACAGGTGCTCGCGCAGCACCTGCTGCGCCCGTGCGGGATCTTGCGCGGCGATCGCGTCCAGCAGCCGCTGGTGATCGTCCAGGATGCGTTCGGCCTTGCCGGCTTCCGGCAGGTGCAGGCGGCGCAGGCGATCCAGGTGGCCGCTGTGGCGCTGCGCCATTTCCCACAGGCTGGCGACGCCGGCGGCTTCGTGCATGTCGCGGTGGAACGCCTGATCGGCGTCGATGAACTGCTGGTACTGGCCGTTGGCGTGGCTGGCGCGCTGGAGATCGATGCTGGCTTGCAGGCGCTTCAGCAGCATCGGATCGGGCCGTTGCGCCAGGACATGCACGATTTCCAGTTCCAGCGAGCGGCGCAAAAAGTGGGCCTGCCGGGCGGCGGCGATGTCGATGCGGCTGACCACGGTGGTGTGCTGCGGGTAGATCTCGACCAGCGCTTCTTCGGCCAGGCGGATCAGCGCGTCGCGGATCGGCGTCTGGCTCAGGCCATAGCTGTCGGCCAGCGTCACGCGCGACAACGGCGCACCGGGCGCCAATTCCAGGGAAATGATCTGGAGTCGCAGATGTTCGAATACCTGGGGCGCCGCGTGGCGTGAGCGGTCCAGTCTGAGCTTTGGGCTTTGCATCAAGTGGGGTGTCGAGGTCCGGCCGGCACTGGTGGGACGGAACCCGAAGTGTAGCGGGTTTCCACCTAGCTGACGCACTAATGTATTAGTGTTTAAATGCTCTGACCGTCACCATGCATCCTCTCGCAACCCATGAAACGTACCTACGAAAGCCTGCGCAGCGCTGCCTGGATGGCCAAGGACGATCTGCGTTCCTTCGGCCACCGTTCCCGGATGATGCAAATGGGCTATGGCCCTGATGACTGGGCCGGCCGCCCGGTCATCGCCATCATCAACACCTGGTCCGACTTGAATCCCTGTCACAGCCACTTCAAGCAGCGCGTCGAAGACGTGAAGCGGGGTGTCTTCCAGGCGGGCGGCTTTCCGGTGGAACTGCCCGCCATCTCGGTGTCGGAATCCTTCGTCAAGCCCACCACCATGCTGTACCGCAACTTCCTGGCCATGGAAACCGAGGAGCTGCTGCGCAGCCACCCGGTGGACGGGGCCGTGCTGATGGGCGGGTGCGACAAGACCACGCCCGGCCTCATCATGGGCGCCATCAGCGCCGGCCTGCCGTGCGTGTATGTGCCCGCCGGCCCCATGCTGCGCGGCAACTGGAAAGGCAAGGTCCTGGGTTCCGGATCGGACGCCTGGAAACTCTGGGACGAACGGCGCGCCGGCAAGATCACGCAAGAGCAATGGACCGAGGTGGAAGGCGGCATCGCCCGCAGCTACGGCACCTGCATGACGATGGGCACGGCCAGCACCATGACGGCCATCGCCGAAGCCATCGGCATGACGCTGCCGGGCGCATCGTCCATTCCGGCGGCCGACGTCAACCATATGCGCATGTCGGCCGAATGCGGCCGTCGCGTGGTGGAAATGGTGTGGGAAGACCTGACGCCCCAGCGCATCTTGAGCCTGGCGTCGTTCAAGAACGCCATCAACGTGGCCATGGCGATGGGCTGTTCCACGAACGCCATCATCCACCTGGTTGCGATGTCGCGCCGGGCCGGCTGTGCGGTGGGCCTGGACGACTTCGACGCCGCCAGCCGCAAGGTGCCCGTCATCGCCAACATCCGGCCCAGCGGCGACACCTATCTGATGGAAGACTTCTACTACGCAGGCGGATTGCCGGCGCTGATGTCGCGCCTGCAGGACCACCTGGATCCGTCGGCCATGACCGTTACCGGCAAGACGCTGGGCGAAAACATCGCCGGCGCCGAGGTCTACAACGACGACGTGATCCGCAAGCTGGACACCGCCATCTACGACGAGGGCGCGCTGGCCGTGCTGCGCGGCAATATCGCGCCCGACGGCTGCGTGATCAAGCCCAGCGCCTGCGCCCCGCAGTACCTGCGGCACACCGGGCCGGCGCTGGTGTTCGACGACTATCCCAGCATGAAGGCCGCCGTCGAGGACGAGAACCTGGACGTCACCGCCGACCACATCATGATCCTGCGCAACGCCGGCCCGCAGGGCGGCCCGGGCATGCCGGAGTGGGGCATGCTGCCTATCCCGACCAAGCTTGTTAAGCAGGGCGTGCGCGACATGCTGCGCCTGTCGGACGCCCGCATGAGCGGCACCAGCTATGGCGCATGCATCCTGCACGTGGCCCCCGAAAGTTACGTCGGCGGTCCGCTGGCGCTGGTGAAGACCGGCGACACGATCACCGTGGACGTGCACGCCCGCAGCATCAACCTGAACGTCAGCGACGAAGAACTGGCCGCGCGCCGCGCCGCCTGGACGCCGCCGCCGCGGCGCTATGAACGCGGCTATGGCTGGATGTATTCCAAGCACATCCTGCAGGCCAATGACGGCTGCGATTTCGACTTCCTGGAAACGGAATTCGGCGCGCCCGTGCCCGAGCCCGCCATCTTCTGATCGCCGTTTTCCTTTGCCTATCCAAAGAACCCGGAGCCATCGTGTCCCAAATGAATTCCGAAACCCGCGCCCGGCTGGCCGGCATCAGCACCGCCACCCTGTGCACCGCCTTGTTCAAGCGGGGCCTGCGCAACCAGTTCATCCAGGACGTGCGCCCGCTGAACGCCAACCTGCCCAACATGGTCGGACCCGCCTTCACGCTGCGGTACATCCCCGCGCGTGAAGACCTGAACACCATCAAGGTGTTCGAAGACCGGTCGCATCCCCAGCGCGTCGCCGTGGAAACCTGCCCTGAAGGCGCGGTGCTGGTCATGGACAGCCGCAAGGACGCCCGCGCGGCGTCGGCGGGCTCCATCCTGGTGACGCGCCTGATGAAGCGCGGCGTTGCAGGCGTGGTGACGGATGGCGGGTTTCGGGATTCTCCCGAGATTTCCGAGCTGGGCTTTCCCGCCTATCACCAGCGCCCGTCGGCGCCGACGAACCTGACGCTGCATCAGGCGCTGGACATCAATGCGCCCATCGGCTGCGGCGACGTTGCGGTGTGGCCCGGCGACATCGTCGTGGGCGACCGCGAGGGCGTAGTGGTCATCCCGGCCCATCTGGCCGACGAGATCTCGATCGAGGCCGTCGAAATGACGGCTTTCGAGGACTTCGTGACCAGCCAGGTGCAGGGCGGCGCGTCCATCCTGGGGCTGTATCCGCCGACGGATCCCGCCACCAAGGACAAATTCGCCGCGTGGCGCAAAGAACAGGGCCGTTGAGCCTTGCCGCCGGCGCCGCCGGCGACCCCCACACATACCTATAAAACAAGGCAGGAGACAAACATGAATACGCAACGACGCGGCGCTTGTGCCGCGCTATTGGCCGGCGCTGTGCTGGGCGGACTGGCCTTTCCGGCCAGCGCCGCCGACTGGCCCACGCAGAAACCCATTTCCTACGTCGTGCCGTTCACGGTGGGCGGGTCCACCGACGTGGTGGGCCGCGTGCTGGCCCAGAAGCTGGGCGACCGGCTGCACCAGAACGTCATCGTCGAGAACAAGCCGGGCGCGGCCGGCGGCATCGGCGCGACCTATGTGGCCAAGGCGGCCCCGGACGGCTATACCCTGTTCGGCGGCACCATCAGCACGCACGCCATCAACGCCAGCCTGTACAAGAACCTGAAGTACGACCCTGTCAAGGACTTCGAGCCGGTATCGCTGATCGCCTACCTGCCCAACGTGCTGCTGGTCGATCCCAACCTGGGCGTCAATTCCGTGGCCGACCTGATCGCGCTGCTCAAGCGCGATCCCACCAAGCGCACATTCGCGTCGTCGGGCGCGGGCACGTCCACGCATCTGGCCGGCGAGCTGTTTTCGGGGATGATCGGCGTGCCGCTTACGCACGTGCCGTACAAGGGCACGCCGCCCGCCATGGTGGACGTGTCCTCGGGCGCGGTGACGTTCATGTTCGACCAGATGACGGCCGCCTTGCCGCTGCTGCAAACGGGCAAGCTCAAGCTGCTGGCCGTGACGACCAAGGACCGCATCGCCCTGGCGCCCGACGTGCCCACCATGCAGGAGGCCGGCGTGCCGGGCTTCCAGATGGCGTCGTGGCAGGCGGTGTACGCGCCCAAGGGCACGCCCAAGCCCATCCTGGACAAGCTGGCCGCCGAGATCGCCCAGATAGTCAAAGAGCCCGACGTGCAGGAAAAGCTGGGCAAGACCATGGGCATGGAACTGGTGGGCAGCACGCCCGAACAGTTGCGAGACCTGATGGCCACGGAAATCCCGCGTTGGGCGGAGGTGGTGCAGAAGTCAGGCGCGAAGGTGGAGTAGGGCAGCCGAGGCGGTCATTGGCGACGGTCCCTGAACAGATGTCTTTGAGCGGTCGTCTGGAAGAGAACGTCGTTCAGAGACAGCCCGTCACCGGCTGCGAAAAACCGGGTCGCGGGTGATCCCGCCGCCCGAGCCCGCAAGCGCCGCCGTCAGGCCGCGCCTTTCGGCCCCTGGATCATCTTCCACCCATTGCCGGCCGGATCGCGAAAGCCCGCATCCACGCTGCCGTAGCGATCCACCGGCTCCTGAGTGAACTCCACGCCCAGCGCTTTCAGCCGGGCGTAGCTGGCGCGGCAGTCAGCCACCGACAAGACCAGCGGCGGCATAGCGCCCTTGGCGACCATGGCGCGCAGGGTCTGCGCGGTGGCCTCGTCGTGGACGGGCGGGCCGGGTCTGAACAGGCCAAGCTGAAATGAGGGCTGGTCCGGATGCTGGATGGTCAGCCAGCGGTACGGGCCGTTGCGCACGTCGGTGTGGACGCGGAATCCCAGTTTGTCCACGTAGAACGCCAGCGCCTCGTCCTGGTTTTCCACATAGACGCCCGCCACATTGATGCCTTCGTTCATGATGCCTCCTTGGTTGGTGGCCGCACTGTAGCCTTGCCTTCGCGGCGCCGCTTCTCCAAAACTGCCATGGCAAGATCGGGCCGCATGGCGGCCTTGAGCACGCAGGCGGGGACGGCTGCGTCGGGTGTCTGGTTGCGCGTTTCGCCGCGCATCTCGCCGGGGCTTGCGCCGGTCACGTCGCGAAAAACCCGGCCGAAGGTGCCCAGGCTTTCCCAGCCGGTCGCAAAAGCGATATCCGTGATGCCCAGGTCGGTTTCGCGCAGCAGGGCGATGGCGCGTTCGATGCGCCGCGTCAGCAGATAGCGATGGGGCGGCAGGCCAAAGGCGCGCTTGAAGGAACGGGCGAAGTACGCCTGGGAGACGCCGCTGATTTCGGCCAGGCGGCTCACCGGCCAGGCCTCGTGAGACGCGGCGTCCATGCGGTCCTTGGCGCGCAGCAGGCGGCGCAGCAGCGCGACGTCCTGCAAAGCGCCTGGCGGTTGGGCGTCCTGGTTGTCGCAGTACGACATGGTCAAGGAGAAAGGGGGAATTGCGGCTAGTGTAGGCGACCAGCCGCGGCCGGCGCTAAGCTATTGACAGGACCTGGCTAGCAGGCGATTTCAAGGAGAGTCCCCATGGCTGAGAGCGACAAAGTGTTCGCGGGCTCGATTCCCAAGCTCTATGACACGCTGATGGTTCCTTTGATCTTCCAGGCCTATGCCGACGTCATGGCCGAACGGGTTGCGGGATTCTCGCCCGGCGCGGTGCTGGAAACCGCGGCGGGCAGCGGCGCGGTGGCGCGCGCGCTTGCGCCCAGGCTGGACCCCGATGCGCGCTACGTCGCGACGGATCTGAACCAGCCGATGCTGGATTACGCCGCCCGCCGCCAGGGACCGGGCTGCCGCGTCGAATGGCGATGGGCGGACGCGTTGGATTTGCCGTTCGAGACCGACTCCTTCGACGTCGTGTGCTGTCAGTTCGGCGCCATGTTCTTTTCCGACCGCGTCGCCGGCTATCTGGAGGCGCGCCGCGTCCTCAAGCCGGGCGGGCGCTTTGTGTTCAGCGTGTGGGACCGCATCGAAGAGAACGAATTTGCCGAAGACGTCACCAATGCGCTGGCCACGGTGTTTCCGCGGGATCCGCCGCGGTTCCTGGCCCGCACGCCGCACGGCTATCACGACGTCTCGCGCATACGCGAAGACCTGCGCCGGGCGGGCTTTGCCGACGTAGAGATCGAGACTCGCGAGGAAACCAGCCGAGCGGCGACGCCCGATGACGCCGCGGCTGCCTACTGCCAGGGCACGCCGCTGCGCAATGAGATCGAGGCGCGCGAGGCCGGCATGCTGCAGCGCGCCACGCATTGCGCCGCCCAGGCCATTGCCCGGCGGCACGGGGCCGGGCCCGTGGCCGGCAAGATCCAGGCGCACATGATCGTGGCGAAGTAAGCAACGTCCGGCAGCCGCGCCTTTGTTATCGTGTCGCCAGGGCTGGCCCTTTGGATTCGACATGACTACACGCACGGCATGGTTCGATCTGCGCTCGGAGCAGGGCGTCTTGAGGATTTCCATCGCGGTCACGCTCTGCATCGCCGCCATCGGAATCGGGTTCGGCGTGGCATCGGGCTCGTTCTCGATCGTGTTCGACGGCGTGTATTCGCTGGTGGACGCCAGCATGAGCGCGCTCTCCCTGGTGGTCGTAAGGCTGATCACGTCGTACGCCATGGCCAGGCAGTTGCCCCGCAAGCTCCGCGACCGATTCACGATGGGGTTCTGGCACCTGGAGCCCATGGTGCTGGCGCTCAACGGCATCCTGTTGAGCGGCGTGGCGATCTATGCGCTGATCAACGCGGTCAGCAGCTTGCTGCAAGGCGGCCGCGAACTGGAATTCGGGTTGGCGCTGATCTATGCCGTGCTGACCCTGAGCGCCTGCGTGGCCATCGCGATTGCCGAGGCGCGCGCCAACCGGCGAATCCGATCCGCCTTCCTGCACATGGACCTGAAGGGTTGGATCATGTCGGCCAGCATTACGGCCGCGCTGCTGGTGGCCTTTTGCATCGGCATCGCGGTGCAGGGCACGACGTGGGAGTGGATCTCGCCCTACATCGACCCGGCCGTGCTGGCGGTGGTGTGCGTGGTGATCATCCCCTTGCCGCTGTCGGTGATCCGGCAGGCGCTGTCCGAGATGCTGCTGGTGACGCCGGCGGACCTGAAGCATCACGTGGACACGGTGGCGCAGACCTTTGTCGACCGCCACGGATTTGAGTCTTATCGCGCCTATGTGGCCAGGGTAGGCCGGTCGCACGAGATCGAGCTTAATTTCATCGTGCCGCCCGACATGCCGGCGCGCGCCATCGCGGTATGGGACCGGCTGCGAGACGAAATCGGCGTCGCGCTGGGCGCCGACAGCCCGGACCGATGGTTGACGATCGTCTTCACCGGGGACACCGAATGGGCTGAATAGGGCGGCCGACGCGACGCAATGCGGAATCGGCGCGGCTCAGTGGCAGGACGGCATCAGGAAGACGGGCAGCGTTTCCCACACGACGGCCAGTGCAGACAGCGCGCAGAGCGCCGCGGTGAGCCAGGCGCGAAACGGGAGGGCGCCGCTTGCACGCACGCGCTCGTGCTGGCGCCAGGCCGCCATTGCCATCCCGCCCAACGCCAGCACGCCGCCGGCGACGATCACCCACGACGATGCGGGCAATCCCAGCCACGGGCCCGTCAGCCCTGGCCGCGCGCAGGCGATGGCGTTGACCGTATAGATGAACAGGAAATGCACCAGCCATATGCCCGGGCCGGCGATGAGGAACAGCAGTTCGATTCCGAAGGGCGCTCTCATGCTTATCCCGTCAACCGCGGAAATGCGTGAAGCAGCGCCAGGGCAAGCAGGCCCTGCGCCGCCGTGTAGAGAAACATCATCTTGGTGGTGTCGTAAGCCGCGCGCCGCGTGGCGCGCAATCTTCCCGCCACGGACCGCGCGACGGTGAATGTCGCCATCAAGGCAGTCAACCCCGCGAAGATGGCCTGCAAGCCCGCCACCGCGTAGACGGCGGCGGCGTACGCGCTGGCCTGAGGACACAGGCCGGCTTGCCAGTGCGTGTGGATGTCGTGTCCCGCCGACAGGGCCACCAGCCCGGCCGCCACGGGCAGACCCCATCTCAGCGCCCGATGGCCGCCCTGGCCCAATGGGCCTGCGCAGCCCGCCGCCAACGCCGCCGCGACCAGCAGCAGGGCGGCGGACACGAGCGGCTGGGTGACAGACGGCAGCGCCTCGGGCCGCGGCCACTCTCCGGGGCCCGTGGTCCACAAAAAAAGATAGGCGAACATCAATGATCCGAAAATACTGGCGCAGACGATGACCAGCAGCACCATGGCCCACGACGAATGAGAGGCGCTGCCGGAGCACATCATCGGCAGGCGCACGCCGCCGCCGATATCCACCGGCGGATGGTCGGGGCCCGTATCCGCGTCCCAAAGCCAGCGCCACAACGCCACGACGGCCAGCAGGCCGAACGCCGCCGCCAGCGGCAGCAGCTTGAATGTCAGCAGCAAGAAGAATCCGGCGGTGCCCACCGCGGCCAGCAGGGGCGACCACCCCGGGCCGGGCAGGGCCAGCACGTAGTCCGGGCGGGCGTCCAGCGCGCTCGTCACCAGCGTGGAGCGCAGGCCGGCCGGCGCGTGGGGCAGAAAATGCTGTCCATCGGCCACTGCCTGCTCAATGCCCGGCTGGTCCCAGAGGGGTTCGCGGCTGGTGACTGCGGGCACGCTGCGCAGCCCGTAGCTGCCGCTGGGCAGCCATTCCAGGGTGCCGGCGCGCCAGACGTTGCCGGCGTTGTTTTCCACGCTGGGCCGGAAATTGCGCGCCAGGTCGACCAGGAACACCAACACCCCGGCTGCAATGAGATACGCGCCGACGGTCGACACCAGGTTCAGCGGCCCGAACCCCTGGCTTTCCGCATAGGTATAGACGCGGCGCGGCATGCCCGCCAGGCCGGTGAAGTGCATCGGGAAGAAGGCGATGTTGAAGCCGGCGAACATCAACCAGAACGCCCATCGGCCCAGTCGTTCGGACAGGGCGCGCGCACTGATGAACGGCGCCCAGTAATAGAACGCCGCGAATAGCGGAAAGACCATGCCGCCGAACAGCACGTAGTGCAGGTGCGCAACGATGAAATAGGTATCGTGCGCCTGCAGATCGAACGGGATCACCGCGACCATGACACCCGTCAATCCGCCAATCACGAACACGAAGAAGAACCCCAGGATGTACAGGGTGGGCGTCTTGATCGGCCGCAAGCGCGCCGCCCCGGCGATGGTCGCGATCCAGGCGAATATCTGGATGGCGGTGGGCACCGAGACCGCCATGCTCGCCGCCGACGCGAAACTGAGCGACAGTTGCGGGATGCCGGTGGCGAACATGTGGTGCACCCACAGGCCGAAGCTGAGAAAACCGGTGGACACCACCGCCAGCACCACCAGGCGATAGCCCACCAGGGGCCTGCCCGCCATGGCCGGAATGATCATGGACACCATGCCGGCGGCCGGCAGGAAGATGATGTAGACCTCGGGGTGGCCAAAGAACCAGAACAGGTGCTGCCACAGCAGCGGATCTCCGCCCCGATCCGCGATGAAGAACGGCATGTCGAAAGCGCGTTCCAGTTCAAGCAGCATCGTAGCCACGATGACGGCCGGGAAGGCGATGATCACCATGCCGCAGAAGACCAGCATCACCCAGGCGAACACGGGAATCTTTTCCAGTGTCATGCCGGGCGCGCGCGTGCGCAGGATGCCCACGGCAAGCTCGATGGCCCCGGCGATCGCCGAGATTTCGATGAACCCGATACCCAGCAGCCACAGGTCTGCGTTCACCGCGGGCGAATATCGGGTTCCGGTCAGCGGCGGATACATGAACCAGCCGCCGTCGGGCGCCAGCCCCACGAAAATGCTGCAGAAAAACACCAGCCCGCCGATCGCATACGCCCAGTACGCATAGGCCGACAGCCGCGGGAACGGCAGGTCGCGCGCGCCCAGCATGTTGGGCAGCAACAGCACGGCCACCGCTTCCACCGCCGGCACCGCAAACAGGAACATCATCACCGTGCCGTGCATGGTGAAAAGCTGGTTGTACAGTTCATGGCCGATCAGGCCGGCCTCGGGCGCGGCAAGCTGCGTGCGCATCATCAGGGCCAGCACGCCCGCCAGGATGAAAAAGAGCAGGGCGGTGGCAATGTACAAAAGGCCGATGGACGTGTTGTTGACCACGGTGAGCGCCCGCCAGCCTGTCGGCCGCTTCCAGGCGCGCTCGAGCTGCTCGATCTCGCCGGCGGGGCGCGGCAACCCGTTGGGAAGCGCGGGCGGCACGGAGGGCGCGTCGGTCTGGGCGGTCACTTCAGATTTTCCAGGTAGCGGGCCACGGCGCGCACGTCCTCGCCCGGCCAGTCGTTGAAAGAGGGCATGCCGTTGCCGGGCTTGATCTGCTGGCTGCCGGCGATCCAGCCGCCCAGCGCGCCCACGTTATTGGGCAGCACGCCGGCCGCCAGCGAAGGACGGCTGCCTATATGAGTCAGATCGGGGCCCAGCGTGCCGCCGGCCGCCGTGCCCCGTACGGCATGGCATTGCGCACAGGCGCGCTGGAACAACTGCTCGCCGGCCCGCAACGCTGGCCCGGCCACGCGGGCCGGCTGACGCTGCGCTTGCGCCCAGGCCTGGAATTCCTGCTGCTCAAGGGCCTGCACATCGAACAGCATCCGCGCATGCTGTGCGCCGCAGAACTCGGCGCACTGGCCGCGGAACACGCCGGGCGTGCGCGCCAAAGCGCGCATCCGGTTCACGCGTCCGGGAATCATGTCCAGCTTGCCCCCCAGCTCGGGGATCCAGAAACTGTGGATCACATTGTCGGACTTGAGCAGGAACTCCACGGGTTGGCCGGCCGGAACGCGGATGTCGTTGGCGGTTTCGAACAGCAGTTCGCCCGATGCGTCCAGGTAGCGCACCCGCCACCACCAGAGTTCGCCCGTGACTTCGATGCGCGCCGCCAGCGACTCGGGTTCGCGTGTGGCCGAGAAGGCGGGGCCCAGCACATAGAGCAGCAGCGCCGTCAGCGCCAGCACAGGAAAAACGATGCCGGCGCCCACAATCGTCATGGGCCTGGCCAGCGCCCGCCGCACAGACGCCGGCCCGAACAGGGCCAGCGCCATCATGGCGGCCACCGCCGCGAAGATCACGGCCGCGCCGATGAACAGCACCCAGCCGATCTCCGCGATGCGTGCGGCTTCTTCGCCGCTGGGCTGCGTGATGGCCCGGGGCTGGGCCGACGACGCAAGCGGCGTCGCGGTGATGAGCACGAACGAGATGAAGGGCGCCATATTGTTTGTTGTAAGGGTCGATCTCTTGATTGGGTCGATCCGGCTTGATGGCGGACGGGAGTCGCCGTCCCCGCGAACGGGCTCGTCAGCACGTGTCGTGCCCGCCGGCGTCGCCGGCGGGCCGGGCATGCTGCTTGCTGGCCGGGCTTGATTCAGGAGACAGCCCTTGCGCCGGATCGCTCGACCCAACCGCCTGCCGCTGGCCCTTGCCGTGTTGGCCTTGCTGGCCGGGTGCGGAGACGACAGGCCGCCGCTCTTTGCCGCGGATGCGGCCGGGGGCTTGCCCAAGCAGGCGGACCCGGCTCGCGGTCGCGCCCTGATCGCCGAAAGAGGGTGCATTGCCTGCCACGTCGTGCCTGGGGTTAGCGCACCGCCGTCGCGCGTCGGCCCGCGGCTGGACAACATGGGCCGGCAGGCTTACGTGGCTGGTTTACTGCCCAACACGCCCGACAACCTGGTGCGCTGGCTGGTGGACCCACCCGCCATCAATCCCCGGACCGCCATGCCGGACACGGGCCTGCAACGATCGCAGGCCGAGGACATCGCCGCGTTCCTGCTGGGGCCCGCCACGCGGGGGAGCGCGCCATGAAGCGCTGGATGCGCACCGCCGCGATAACGCTTGCCGTCACAGGCGCCGCCGCCGGTGTTGCGGGCGGCGCCGTCGTCTATTTCGGCTGGTACGACATCAGCGCCACATCCCCGCACACCATCGCGGTCCATCATCTGATGGACACCGCGCTGTCCCGGGGAGTGAAGATGCGCTCGGCGGACGTGGAGGTGCCGGATCTTCAGGGCGCGGAACGCATTCAGAATGGATCCCGTCTGTACCGCGCCCATTGCGCGCAGTGCCATGGCGGGCCGGGCGTTGCCCCGCAGCCGTATGCGCTGGGCTTGAATCCGACGCCGGCCGCGCTGGTGGGGACCGCCCGGACACGCTCGGCTGCCGAGATCTTCTGGATCACCCGTCAGGGCATCAAGATGACGGGCATGCCGGCTTGGCGGCATCGACTGGCGGACGAAGAAATCTGGGACGTGGTGGCCTTCATGCGCGTGCTGCCGGCGTTGACGGCCGACGAATACCGGCGTGGCGAAGATGGGCAGGCTCCGGCGACCCGCGCCCCGGCGCCCGGCGGCAACCTGCGCGCCGGCAACGCGAACGCGGGACGCGACGCGCTGCATCAGTACATGTGCGTCGCCTGTCACGCCATTCCCGGCGTCCCGGGCGCGTGGAACTATGTCGGCCCGTCGCTTGCCGGGATTGCGGACCGCCCCGCGATCGCCGGGACGTTGCCCCATACCCCCGAAAACATGAAGCGGTGGCTGATGTCGCCGGACGAGATCAAACCCGGCACCGCGATGCCGAACCTTGGGGTGTCGGAACAGGACGCGCAGGACATCGCGGCGTTCCTGCAGACGTTGTCGGAAAGTCGCTGACGACCGGCAAGTCGTTTCCCTTGAACGGCCGCAGCCTTCGGGAACGCCGTTTGCTCGCCTTTCGGAACCCATCTTGTCCGTTGTTAAGGAACATCGCCATGCCGCAGCCTAAACCCGACACCGCCAGGACATCCATCCCCGGCCAGCCCGACGTCAATGCGGGCGCATTGCGCCCGTCCGGTGCGGCGCCGTCGCCGGAAGACAGGGTGCCCGACATCGATCATCCGCCGCCCGCGCGCAGCCACGACCAGCCCGGTTTCGACCGCGCCGTTGCCGAAGAAGAGGCCGAGGCGCGCAGCGGCACACTGTCCGGCAGCAGTGAAAACCGGCCGGCGCCGCCACCCGAGGAGCCCGAACAATGATCATTGAAGTCTTTCAGCGCGGGGACGGCATGTGGAGCTTTCGGCGCATTGCGTTGCTGGGCGTCCAGGAAGACCCCGGGATGTATCCGTCGCGCGACGCCGCCGCCGCCGCGGCTCGGGTCGTGTACCCGGGCGAGGCCATTTCCGAGGTGGACCCGTCCGAGGATCCGCCGCCTCAACCGCATTCGGATTAGGGCAGAACCGCGGGCCGATCCAGGAATGCCATGAATGAAATCCAGAACCTGCTTGGCGATCAGGCTCCGGTGGGCTACCTGCTGCGCGATCCGCGTCCGGGCGACATGGGTCTTGTGGTGGCCAACCAGGCCGTCGTGTATGCCCGCGAATTCGGCTGGTCGGCCGAGTACGAAGCCCTGGCGGCCGAGATCGTGGCCAAGTTCATCCGGGAATTCGACCCCGCGCGCGAACGCTGCTGGATCGCGGAAAAGGACGGCAAGCTGGTGGGTTCCGTGTTTGTCGTGCGCCAGGACGAAACCACGGCAAAGCTTCGGCTGCTGTATGTCGATGCATCGGCGCGGGGGCTTGGCATCGGCCGGCGTCTGGTCGACGAATGCCTGCGATTCGCCAGGCAGGCCGGGTATCAACGCATGGTGCTGTGGACGAACAGTGTGCTGACGGACGCCCGTCGCATCTACGAGATGGCGGGCTTTCAGCTTGTCGAAGAGGAAAAGCATCACAGCTTCGGCAAAGACCTGGTCGGACAGTACTGGGCGCGCGACCTGTGAACCTTCTTGCCCACCACCGGGACGCGGCGAGCCGTCCATGACCGAGGCCGCCAAAGCCGTGCTTGCCGCGGCGCTGACCAGGCTTGGCTGCGTCGCCTGCGCATGCGCCGAAACCCGGCCATTCACGAACGGGATATCAACCACATCCCCGCGGCTGCCGCCACCGCCAGCCACAGCGTCACGATCAGCACGGCGCCGCTTCGGCTGCGAGGCTTGGCATGCCGCGCGGCAATCCATGCTTCCGCCTGGCCCCGGCATTCCAGAAGCACGTCGGGCGGCAGGAGCTTGATGGCCAGCCAGATCAGACCGGGCAACAACAGCACGTCATCGACAAAACCCAGCACGGGGATGAAGTCGGGAATCAGGTCGATGGGGCTCAGCGCATAGGCGACGACGAAGACGCCCAGTGCCTTCGCATACCAGGGCGTGCGCGGATGCTTGCCGGCAAACCACAGGGTCATTCCGTCGCGCTTGATCTGCTTGGCCCAGTGCTTGAGGCGTTCTGCGATGTTCATGGCGTCAGCCGCGGCTGCCGGGAGGAGAAAGACTGAAGCGCATTTTAGGGGATCGAGGCGCGGCTTTCGCAGCCCGCAGGGGATCACCGCCGTGCGCGTTATCGGTGCTGCTGCGGGAGGGTGGAAACAGGGTGTGGCATGGCGATGTTTCCTTGAGATTGCCCTCGGTCGAATGGGGATCGCGACGCTGCGGGCGGGTAAGCGAGATGGGATCGTCTGGTTACTTGTGCGACCAACTAGTTGGTCGGTTGGTAATGTCAAAAAAAGCGCACTGCCGTGCGCGCGCAGGCCGGCTTCAGGCCGGTCCGGTCAACTGGCGAAGAGCCGCCCGGGAAATCGACGCGAACGCCTGAGGATCTCCGCAAGCCCGCGCGGTCAGCATCGCGCCGTACACCGTTGACATAAACGCCTGCGCTTCCGCCTTCACGTCATCACGAAGCTGGAATTGCCCTTTGGCCGCGCCGCTTTCAAGCACTGCCGCAATCCAGGCCGCCAGCTCGCCGAAGTACGCCCGCACCTCGTCCGCGATGGCCTGGGGAATCATGGGCAATTCCGCAGCCAGCATCGCGCAGATGCATATCGGCATCGAGCCCTCGCGGACGCAGTTGGCCCAGTAGTCGGTGTACGCCGTCAATCGGCCCAGCGGGTCTTGCACCTGTTCGTCCAGCGCCGCCAATCCTGCGCGCGACTGACCCCGATGCTGGGCAACCACGGTCAGGACCAGGTCCGCCTTGGTGGGAAAGTGGTGGTGGATGCTGGGCTTGCCGATACGAACCCGTTCGGATATGTCGGCATAGCTGAACCCGTGATACCCCCCGGCGGCCAGCAGCAGCTTGGCCTGTTCGACGATTTCGGCGGCTCTGGGGGAAAGCTCCAGACTCATTGGGATGGACCTTGATTGGCTGACATTGGAAAAGCAGTGACCTTGATGGTCGCCGAGGGGAACCGCGGCACAGACGCACTGGGAAGGAGCGCCGTCCAGGTCGGTTGGGTGGCAGCCAATCTACTAGTTGGTCGGTTGGCTGTCAATACCAAGCCGTCGCGGGGGAAGAGCACTGACGAGGGGGCGCGGCTACGGTATGGCGGCGCAAGCGAAGGGCGCAATCCGCATTGCCGACGGAGCGTACGGCATCCATCGCCACTCGCTGATTCGCTGATTACCCAGGGCCGCTTTCAGGATGGAGCAGACCCGTGCGCCACCTCGATCCCAACCGTGCCGTCCGGCAGACGGTACTTCTTGCCGGCAAGCCAGGTCACGAGCTCGCCGGTAGGCAGCGTGCATATGAATTGGGTATGCAAAGCGCCGCCGCGATTGGGCATTGCGACAAGCCGGCGCTCCACGCGGCAGGTGGAACGGTCGGGCAGCTTGACGATGACATCCGATAACCTGGTGTGGCAAGTCATGCGTAATCCTCCTCGCATTCCACGCTCGATATTCCGAACGTGAAGGTTGGGACTATGCGTAATTACTACCAGTCATGGAGCTTATTGTTGGCGAGGGAGGCCACGCGGCAAATCCGGCAGGCGGCGGACGCCTACGTGCTTAGAACGGGCAGGGGCGTTGTGGGCCGTTCGGACAGGGTGAACGTGCGTAAGGCGCTAGCCGAACGCCTGTACCGCGTGGATGGCATTGCGTCAGGCGCGACTATTCCGGATGAATCCCAACGTTGCCGCTCGATCGAGATCTAGCACTTTGCGACATTCGCCGCCCTATGGACCGATGGAACGAACGATGACCAAAGATCCAGGCGTAAAGTCGCGGCCCAAGTCTGACGCTGAATGTGGCGCGCACAAATCAAAGCCCCGACCCGGAATCCCGGTCGGGGCTTTTTGCATTTGGCGTCAGGCTATTGCGAGGCGCCGTTTGCGCTTACGGATCAGAACGCGATGTTCACCGAGCCCAGCACGCCCTGGTCAGTGGCGCTGGAGGCGAACTGGCCGTTGTACGACAGGCTGATGGTGGTGTTGCGGGTGATGCGCGCGCCGATGCCCAGATCAACCACCGCTTGATTGCGGGCAATCGGTGCGCCCGAGATATCGAACGCCAAGCCGCCCGCGAACGACTGCGTGACGGTGGGGCGCACGTCGCCCGCGGCGTAGCGCCATCCAAGGGTGCCCTTGGCGACCATGTCCATGCCGTTCACCGTGAAGCTGGTCTTGCCGCGCAGGCCCAGGGTGCTGAAGGCGGTGTCCATGTCCTGGCTGCGCACGCGCAGCGCATCGGCGCCGCCGCTTTCCTTGAAGCCGTCGGCACGCTGGTTGACGTAGGCGAGGTTCAGGAACGGTTCGACGGACGAGCGGCCCAGGTCGAAGCGGTAGCCCAGTTCTCCGAAGATCTGGGCGGTGCCGGCGTCGTAGCTGGAGCTCATGCGATCTGAGAAGCCCGGCACGGCCAGGTTGCGATCGGCCTTGATGTCGTGCCAGGTGTAGGACAGGCCGAACGGAAACCGAGCGCGCCCCATTGCTTGCCGCCATACACGCCCAGGTTCCAGTCATCGCTCTTGGCGGACGCGTTGCTGCCGCGCATGTCGTACCGGCCATGGCTATAGCCGGCCAGCACGCCCATGCGCCAGTCGTTGAAGACGGGCATGTCGGCGCCGATGAATAAGCCGCTCAGCGAGGTGTCCAGTCGGCTGGCGTTGCCGTCGCCGTCCAGGTGGCCCCAGTTGCCGAAGAAGCGAGCCCAGCCGCGCGTGGCGCCGCAACCAGAGGCCGCCTGTCCGTTCGAGGCGCCGTTGCCCGCGGGGGCGGCATCGGAGGCCGAACATGCCAAGGTGTCGGTCAGGCGGTCGCTCATCGCATCGCGGGTGACGCGGCTGCTTTCCAGCATTGCGCTTTGCACCGAGGCGTAAAGTTCGCCGGACAGCTGATTGAGCGCCATGCGGGCGTCATCGGCGGTCTGCTGGTTCAGCACGGGCGTGGCGGCGGCGCTGCCGGCGCCGGTCGACTCCAGGCCCTGCGCGACGGCTTGCTGATTGCCAGACGCGGCAATGTCGGTGATCGTCTTCGTCTGTTTGACTTCCAGGTACGAGTCGCTGCCGTCGGAAGCCGAAGCCAGGCCGTAGAAGGCCGTAAGCTGCGAGTCGCCGGTGACATCGAAAGTCCCCGTCACGCCATCGGTCGCCGTCAGCACCGTGTACTTGGCGCCCAGGACATACGGCGCCGCCGTGGTCTTCGTGACATTGAGGATCGCGCCTTGCTCGATGGTGGCCGTACCCATCACGGCAATGCGATCCGAGGCGGAGGAGGTGGGATCGACTTCGACTTGATAGACACCGCCTTTTTGCTGCACGTAGGCGCCGTTCACGTTCAGGGTGCCGATGCTGTTCCCGGGGGCGACGACGCCGCCTGCGCGGACCGTGGTCGCGCCGACGGTGCCGACGCCGCGCAGCGTGCCGCCGATTTTATTAACAGTGTATATTGGGGACGTAGTAACACTACGTCACATGAGAGCGAGCGGGCGCCTGGGGGCGCGCAGTCGTGGCTCGAGCAGATCATTTTCATATCGGCGCAAAACAGCCTTCGACCCGTCGCAACGCACCCGCGGAGCAACGCGCTCGACCTTCTGGTCTCCCTACTCGGATACGCGGCCTTTCACCGCATTGGCGCGGGCGCTGTACGTAATGCGGCCTTGGGCATCGGCCGGCTGAAGGGTGCGCAGCCGCATTTTGATCCGTGCCAGATCATCGGCCGCCATGGCCGATAGCGTCGATCCCACGCTTGGCGCTCCCAGGGCTGTCGACCAGTAGTCCTCGAAATCACCAAATGCGCGCTGCACCTCGATCACCCGCGTTTCGACCGCCCCGAGGCCGGCGCCGACCCATAATTCCTGCATTGCCTCCAATCGGGATGCCCACGGGCTGGGGGGCGAGGGAACGGTAATGCCCATCCCGCGTATTTCGGCGAGCAAGGCCTCATACGGAAAGCCTCCGCCCGGCATGTCCCAGGCGTACGCCGCGACGACGCCGCCCGGGCGGACGACGCGCGCCATCTCGGCGACGCCTTTGGCCGGGTCCGGAACAAAGAAAAGCACCAGCGGCATCACCGCGGCATCGAACGCGGCGGCTGCATAGGGCAGGGCCATGGCGTCGCCTTTGCGAAAGCGGGCCGCCCGCAATGCAGGGCGCGCGCTTGCGTAGGCCAACTGCTCGTCCGACGGATCCACGCCGTGCATCGACGCCGGCGCGCAACGCAGCATCAGCATGTCGGTGAAAGCGCCATTTCCGCAGCCGACGTCCAGCCAGTCCCACGCTGGGAGCGGCGCTAGCCAATCCAGGAAAACGTCGCCGGCAAGCTGGCTCCACTTTCCCATGTATCGCTCGTACCCGGCGCCATCCTTGAAGCGGATTTCATTCATTTCATAGCCTCCAATAGTTGCAATGCCGCAGCGGAAAGATATAGGCCCGCCCCGAAGACACCGTGAGTCGCCAGACTGCGCAGGCAGTTCTTCAGCGGCGTCGGCGTCTTTGCCGACATGAATCCCGCTCCCATCGCCGGCTGAATGACGAACCACGGTACGACGACGGTCGCCACGCCCACCGCCACGGCGGGCAGGAAGGCGGGATCGTGCAGCCAAGCCCCACCTTGAACGGCGATCAGCAGCCCGGCGAAGGCAAGCCCGGTCCCGTAGTGAATCGCCCAACCCACCGGCCGCTCGCCGGGCACCGGGGGCGCCCGGCCAATACTGGCGTGCGCGAACCGTCCCCGGCAGAGGTGTCCCGCCCAGCGACCCACCAGTGCATAGTCAAGCGTGGGCACGCCCAGGCGCCGCAGCGTCAGCGACCACACGTCCATGATTGCCGTAGCGCCCACCCCGACCAGCGCCACTCGTATTACATCCATCCATGCCATGTCGGCTCCTTTTATCGATGCGTTCAGCTGATGTCGAAGGCATGGTAAAAGTTGAAGTCAACTTTAAGTCAACAGGGCTGTGATGGACATTTCCGAAGTCGCCCGGCGCACGGGCGTGCCCGCTTCGACGCTACGGTTTTATGAAAGCAAAGGACTGATATGCGCAACGCGCGCAGCGGGCGGCCGGCGGCGGTTTGCACCCGGCGTGCTGGATCAGCTGGCGCTGATCGCGCTGGGGCAGGCGGGCGGCCTGTCGCTGGATGAGATCCACGCCATGCTGTCGCCCGAGGGCGCGCCGCGCGTGGACAGGGCGCTGTTGCTGTCCAAGGCGGACGAGATCGACGCAACCATCAAGCGGCTGCGCGCCATGAGCCAGAGCCTGCGCCATGCCGCCGCATGCCCCGTCGAAAACCACGCCGCATGTCCGACGTTCCAGCGGCTGCTGAAGGCCGCGGCGGCCGGGCGTTTGAGCCAAAAGGATGCGAAGCCGAAGGTGGCTCGCGATACTTCTTGACGTCGAAAGCGAAGCGATGACGGTCTGCGGGCCTGAGCACCTCGGCAACCATTGTCGGCACGAAGTAGCCGGTGCAGAAATACTGGCTGGCGGGCCATTCGCCGACCCCGCATGCGTTGCATCGCGCCAGAACGAACGAATCTCGCGGGCCATTTGGGGCCCGAAAGCTTGATGGACATAAACGGCGTAACACGCCATCGCGACGGGACGAACGAACCCTTTCGGGCGCCATTTCGCGGCCCGTCGGCCTGATGGACATAAACGGCGCAACGCTCGACAATCGTCGAACGTCCACCCGGCCGCCGGCCGGTTCCGGACCCCGTCAGTGACCCAGGAAAGGAGCGCGCCATGGCGACTCAAACCCTTTCAAGCGGTACAACCATCGGGGAAATCGCAGACCGCATTTACCGAATCTCGACGCCCGTCGAGATTCCCGGCGGGGGCGGGTTCTCTTTCAACCAGTACCTCATCGACGACGACGCACCGCTGCTGTTCCATACCGGTTTGCGCAAGCTCTTCCCGACGGTCAGCGCCGCCATCGCGCGGGTGATGCCTATCGAGCGGCTGCGCTATGTGGGCTTTTCGCATTTTGAATCCGACGAGTGCGGCGCGCTGAACGACTTTCTTGCTGTCGCGCCGCAGGCGGAGGCCTTGTGCGGGCAGGTCGCAGCCATGGTGTCTGTGGGCGATTTTGCCGATCGGCCGCCGCGTGCGCTGAATGACGGCGAGACCCTGTCGTTGGGGCAGCACCAGGTGCTCTGGCTGGACACACCGCATCTGCCGCACGCGTGGGAATGCGGGTTCCTGATGGAGACCAAATCGGCCACCTTGCTATGTGGCGACCTGTTCACGCAGGGCGGCTCGGACAACCCCGCGCTTACCGAGAGCGACATCCTCGAACCCAGCGAAGCGTTCCGCCGCCAGATGGACTACTTTTCGCACACCCGCAACGCCCGTGCGATGCTGGAGCGCCTGGCGGCGTTGCAGCCGTCGACGCTGGCCTGCATGCACGGCAGCGCGTGGCACGGCGATGGCGCGGGCTTGCTGCGCGCGCTTGCGGACAGCGTTGAAAGAGGGTAGGGGCTGCACCGGGACGGCGGTCTGCAGAAAAAGCCGTCGCGGCAGTTGCATGTGCCATTTCCACGGGCGGCCGCGGGCTTTGTCGCGAGGGAAGCCGCGCCGGCGTCCGACACCGAGCAACTGCGCTTGGACGCGCTGATGGAACCGTCGCGGCATAAAAATTGTTCGCCCACGCAGCGCTCGATGCCGCCTTTCTTTCCTGAGCAAGGGGTGTTCGCCGCGGCGGCGGCCACCGAAATAAGCATCATCGCCACCAGCATCAATAAGCGCATCGTCGTTTCCTGAAAAGCAAGCAAGGGATGGTCCTGGTCCCCCGGGATGGCGGGTGCATGGCAGCGGACGTGGGCGCTATCTTACTGTCCCCCGCCCTGGAGGCGGCATGACACTTGCTGCGCAGCCAAAGCGCGCCAGCAGCCCAATTCCCGGCGCGCCGCAACGTCAGGGCTGCGCAACAGGAGCAACCATGGCAACACTTGAAAATGTGAACGTAGCGATTCTGGCGGTGGACGGATTCGAGCAGGTGGAATTGACCGGCCCACGTCAGGCGCTACAGGACGAAGGCGCGCGCACGGTGCTGGTGTCGGCGCGCACGGATCCGATTCTGGGCATGCACCACGACAAGCCGGGAGACAGATTCCCGGTGGATTTGACGTTCTTGCAGGCGGCGTCCGAGACGGAAAAGTTCGACGCGCTGCTGCTGCCCGGCGGGGTGGTGAACGCCGACGAAATCCGGATGCAGCCCAAGGCGCAGGAAATCGCGCGTGCATTCCTTGACGCGGGCAAGCCCGTGGCAGTCATCTGCCACGGCGCGTGGCTGTTGATTTCTTCCGGCGGGGTGAAAGGGCGCAAGATGACCAGTTGGCCATCGCTGCAGGACGATCTGCGCAATGCCGGGGTGAACTGGGTGGACGAAGAAGTGGTGATCGACGGCGCGCTGATTTCCAGCCGCAAGCCTGACGACATTCCGGCGTTCAGCCGCGCATTCGTCAAGGCGCTGCAGGGCCTGGGCAAGTGATGATGCGCTGCGGCGCTAGCTTCGCTTCAGCGCCACGGTGACCAGCACCGACGCATCTTCCAGCGCGAACAGCGCGTGCGGCGCGCGCCCCGCCAGATACATCAAATGGCCGGGGTACAGGACATGCGTGGCGCCATCGGCGCTGATTTCGATGCTGCCTTCCAGACACTGGATGGTGATTTCCCCGGCGACGTCATGGGACGGCATGGCACTGCCCGCCAGCAGCACCAGCCGCATGACCTCCAGGTCTTCGGACTTGAAGAGCGCGATCGATTGCTTCTGGGCAAGCGCGGCGCCGTAGGGAGTGAGGTCGATGACCTGCCCGGGATCCGCATGTTTCAAGGCCATGATGGAGCTTCCTTCGCGAAGGGGGGATGAGCAGACGATGCCTCATCCGGGCTCCATGCAACGCGGCCTCAATTGATCTTGATGCCGCGTTCCTTGACCAGGTCCTTCCATTGGGCCGTCTCCTTGGCCAGATGGTCGCGCAGGGCGTCGGGCGTGCTGCCGATGGGCTCGGCGCCGATCGAATCCAGCGTGGCCTTGACCTTGGCGTCGGCCAGCGCGTTGCGCATGACTTCGTTCAGCTTGGCCACGACTTCAGGCGGCGTGCCCCCGGGCGCGAACGCGGCGAACCACGGCATCAGCTCGTAGCCGGGTACGCCCGCTTCCTGCATGGTCGGCACGTCGGGCAGGGCGGCCGAGCGCTTGGCGGTGGTGACGCCCAGCGCGCGCAGCTTGCCGGTGGCGATGTGCGGCTTGGCCGACGTGATGCTGTCGAACATGTAGTCCACCTGGCCGCCCAGCAGGTCGGCCACGGCCGGGCCGCTGCCCTTGTAGGGCACGTGCAGCATGTCCACGCCCGTCATGGAAACGAACAGCTCGCCCGCCAGGTGGATCGACGTGCCCACGCCCGCCGAAGCGTAGGTGTAGTGATTGGGTTGGGCCTTGGCCTTGGCGATCACGTCCTGAACGCTGGTTGCGCCGGTGCGGGACGGATTGGTGACCAGCACGTTGGGCACCACCGCCAGCAGCGAGATCGGGGCGAAATCCTTGATGGGGTCGTAGTTCAAGTCGGCATACAGCGCGGGGTTGACCGCCATGCCGTTGGCGACGATCAGAATGGTGTAGCCGTCGGGCTTGGACCGCGCCACCGCCGCCGCGCCGATGTTGCCGCCCGCGCCCGCGCGGTTCTCCACGATGAACGACGTATTGAGCTGCTTGCCCATGGATTCGCCCAGCGTGCGGGCGATGCTGTCCATGGCGCCGCCGGGCGGGAAGGGGACGATCCACTTCACCGGATGATCGGGATAGGCGTCGGCCTGCGCGGCGGCAGCGCCGCCCAGCAGCGAGAGGGCCAGCAGGGCTTGGGCAAAAGGTTTGATTACGTGGCGCATGCGCATGGTTGTCTCCATTCTTGGCGGGCGAGGCCGCCGGCATGTCCGTTGCGTGGGCAACGTCTGCCGGATTCATACTTTGATTGTCGGGGCTCGAACAATGTTTGCAGTATCGCTTGCGTTTTCTGTGGGCGTCCAAGACCATATGGGTTCCGATTGATACCCATTAGGTCTGAATACGTCATGGAACTCCGGCATCTGCGCTATTTCCAGGCCGTGGCCGAAGCGGGCAGCTTCACCTTGGCCGCCTCTCGCCTGCACATCGCCCAGCCGCCGCTCAGCCGCCAGATCCGGCAACTGGAAGACGAGCTGGGCGTCGTGCTTTTCGAACGCACCACCCGGGCGCTGCGCCTGACCGAGGCGGGGCGCTTCCTGCTGGAGCAATCGCGCCTCTTGACGGCCCGGCTGGAAGAGGTGCTTGAGGGCACCCGCCGCCTGGGCCAGACGCAACGCCGCTGGTTCGGCATCGGCTTCGTGCCCTCCACGTTGTATGGGTTCGTGCCCGAACTGATCCGCCTCTTGCGCAGCGCCGATGCGCAGGTGGAGGTCGGCCTGACGGAAATGAATACGTCCCCGCAGATCGAAGCCCTGAAGGCGGGACGCATCGACCTGGGTATCGGACGCATCCTGCTGGACGATCCGGCCATCGAGCGCCGGGTGCTGATGACCGAACCCTTGCTGGCCGCCGTGCCGCTGCACCATCCGCTGGCCGGCCAGGGCAGCGTCTCGGTCCAGCGGCTGGCCCGCGAACCCTTTGTTCTCTATCCAGCGCGGCCGCGGCCGAACTATGCGGACCACGTGATCGGCCTGTTCCGCGCCGCGGGACATTCGCTGCAGGTGGTGCAGGAAGCCAACGAACTGCAGACCGCCATCGGACTGGTCGCGGCGGGGCTGGGGGTGACCGTGGTGCCGGCGTCGGTGCAACGCCTGCAACGGCAGGACGTGGCGCACGTGCGGATCGATGCCGACGCGTTCGTGTCGCCGGTGATCGTCAGCTATCGCAAGGACGACGCGTCGGAGTTCCTGGCGCGGGCGCTTGAGCTGGCCGGAGAATTGGCGAAAGGGTAAGCGGGCGGCGGGCGGGCGTGCTGTCGATGCTCCTGCCGTCCGGACGACGCCCGCCACGGTATATTGCCCGCATGAAAAAACTAGACATCCCAGCGCTGGAAATCTTCGTCGCGGCCGTCGAGGAAAAGAGCCTGTCCAAAGCGGCCGAACGAGAGAACCTGGTGACTTCCGCGGCCAGCAAGCGCGTGGCCGAGCTGGAGCGGCACCTGGGGCGCACGCTGCTGCATCGCCACGGCCGCGGCGTCGAGCCCACGCCCGCCGGGGCGTTGCTGTATCAGCGCGCCAAGGCCATCCTGCGCAGCGTCCAGCTTACCGAGCAAGCGATCAACGGCTATTCGCTGAACGGCCAGGCGAAGATCCGCCTGGCGTCCAATCCGTCGACGGTGCTGCAATTCCTGCCCGGCGTGATGGGCCGGTTCCTGGCGGGCCGCAGCGACGTCAGCGTGGATCTGCTGGAAGGGCACAGCTACGACATCCCCCGCATGGTCGCCGAGGCGTCGGTGGATATCGGCATCTATCACGCGGACCATCCCGTGCCGGGCGTCGCGTCGTTTCCGTTCCGGCGCGACCGCGTGGGCCTGGTGGTGCCGGTCGGGCATGCGCTGGCGGATCGGTCCGAGCTGTACCTGGAAGAGGCGCTGGACTACGACCTGCTGGGATACTTCCCGCGGCATTCGCTGGACCAGTTCCTGGCCTACGCGGGGCAGACGCTGTCGCGGCCGCCCAACGTCAAGTTGCAGGTGTCGAACTTCGAGACGCGTTGCCGCATGATCCGCGAGGGCCTGGGCATCGGCGTGGTGCCGGAAGGCATTGCGCGCCATTACCTGTCGTCAATGGGGCTTGCGCTGCTGCGCTTGCGCGACGACTGGGCCGAGCGCCAGTTCTATGTGTGCGTGCGCGACACGAGCCAGCTTGCGCGGCCCGTGGATGAACTGCTGAAGGCGTTGACGGCGCCAGAGCCGCAACCGGAGTGATTGCGGCCCGGGCGTCGCAACGCAGCTAGCGGGCCGGCGGCAAGGTCCGGGCTCGCGCCGCCTGGTCCAGCACCGGCCGCAGGTAGGCCAGGAACCGCTCCGGGTCTTCGCTCATGGGGAAGTGGCCCATGCCTTCCATGATCTGCCAGTGCGAGCCTGCAATGCGTCCCGCCAGGAACTCGGTGTCCTCCGGCGTGCAGGAATAGTCGTATTCGCCGGTCAGCAGCCACAGCGGGCAGCGCCGGGTGTCGATGGCGGCCACGCGGTCGCGGATGTCGCCATCGGCCGTATAGAAGTGCAGGTCGCCCTTGAAGACGCCGGGGCCGCCTTGCATGTAGTGCCACAGGGTTTCCCAGCGGTGCTTGTCCGGGCTGCCCGGCCCGACGAGCCCCGAGACGATGCCGGCGCAGACTTCGCCGCCGTGCACGTCCGGCCGGTTCAGCCATTCCAGGTCGTAGTACGGATCCACGTGCGCGCCCGACTGCAATCCGATGGCGCCGCCAAAGCGGTCCGCGTGTTCCAGCGCCAGGTGCAGCACGATGCGTCCGCCGATGGAACAACCCATGACCAGCGGCCGGTCCAGTTCCAGCGCGTCGGCCACCGCGACGATCGCCTGGGCGTAGTCGTGCGATGTGAGCCGGTAGGTTTCCTGTTGCCAGCCTTCCGGCGGGGACGATTTGCCGTGCCAGGGCAGGTCGAAGGCAATGACCCGGAACGATTCCAGGATGGCGGGATCGTTCATGACGGCGCGGTATTGCCGCGAGTCCGCGCCCGCCGTGTGCAGGCACAGCAAAGGCGTGCCGCTGCCCGCCTCCTCGACGTATACGCGGTGCTGGCGGCCGCCCAGCGGCAATTGCAGGTAGCGGCCGACGATCGGCTCGAAGACGGCTGGGCTGGGATTCACAGGGGCGCTCCTTCGGCGCGCGGGCAGGCCAGCACGTCCTTGAAATACAGCAGGTTGGACATCAGGGGATAGAGGTCGCCTTCCGCGCGCAGGCGGCGGAACTTCACCAGCGCCATCAGATCGTGGAATCCGGGCGGCGGCTTGGGGCTCCAGAACTGCGCCCAGTCCGCCGCCGCGGCACGCAGCGCAAATTGCCAGCGGGGCATGACGAAGGGGCCGCGGCGCACGGACTGGATGCGGCCGGCTTCGATGGCGATCAGATAGGCGGTGTCGCCGCATTCCAGGAGGAACACCGTGTTCAGGTGCCGGCCGCGCCACACCAGGCGCTCCTGCCGGTTCACGGCATCGGCCAGGCGGTCAAGCAGGTAGTCGTCTTCTTGCATCGGTTGTCCTTGTCACAGGGGCTTGACCAGCTTGCATTGGCTTTCGGACAGGGGCATGAAGGCCTGGTCGCCGGGCACAGTGCGCACGATCTTGTAGTAATCCCACGGGGCCTTGGATTCTTTGGGAGCCTTGACCTCGACGACATAGGTGTCGTGGATGAGCTTGCCATCTTCGCGCAGGCGGGCGTTGCGGGCAAAGGCGTCGTGGATCGGCATGCCGCGCAGTGTCTTCATCACGGTATCCACGTTGTCTGAACCGGATTTCTCGACCGCGCGCAGATAGTTCAGCACGGCGGAGTACTGGCCGGCCTGCAGGGCCGTGGGCATCTTGCCGGACGCCTTGAAGAAGCGCTGGGCGAACGCCCGTGTTTCGTCGTCCATGTCCCAATAGAACGTTTCGGCGAAGGTCATGCCTTGCCCGGCGTCCAGGCCCACGCCATGCACGTCCGTGATGCTCATCAGCATCGCCACCAGCTTCTGGCGGCCGGCCAGTCCGAATTCGCGCGCCTGCTTGATCTCGTTCTGCAGATCGGCGCCCGCGCTCGCGAACGCCACGGCGTCGGCCTTGCTGGACTGCGCCGACAGCAGGAATGAGGCGAAGTCATTGCCGGGGAACGGGTAGCGTGCGGATCCGGCCACGGCGCCGCCGCCTTCCTTCACGAAGCGCATGCCGTCGCTTTCCAGGGAATGGCCGAAGGCGTAGTCCGCGGTCACGAAGAACCATTTCTTCGCGCCGGCCTCGACCAGCGGCAGGGTGCCCACCTTGGCAAGCGCGTAGGTGTCGTAGACCCACTGGACGTTGTTGGGCGAGCAGTCTTCCCCCGTGATGCGCGTGGCGCCCGCGCCGGTCACCATGGTCATGCGGCCTTTTTCCCGGGCGATGTTCATGACGGCCAGGGCGACGGCGCTGTTGCCCAATTCCGTCACGACGTCCACCTTCTCGCGGTCTATCCACTCGCGGGCGCGGCTGGCGGCCACGTCGGTCTTGTTCAGATGGTCGGCCGACAGCATCTCCACCGGCTTGCCCAGCACCTTGCCGCCGAACTCCTCGATGGCAAGCTTCGTCGCCAGGACCGACCCCGGTCCGACGTTGCCGGAATACGCGCCGGACATGTCGGTCAGCACGCCGATGCGCACGACGCCGTCGGATATGCCGTCGGACGCGTGCGCCGCGCCGGCCAGGGCGGCAGCCGCAATCGCGGCGGTGAATGTCTTATGCATGGTCTTCTCCTTTGGATGGGATGGCGGCGCGGTCTGTCGCCACGCCGCTCGCGTGACGAAGGCGGCCCGGTCGGGCCGCCGGCGGTCTACATCTGGCTCACGTACTTGACCTGCATGAATTCCTGCAGGCCTTCCACGCCGCCTTCCTTGCCCAGCCCGCTGTCCTTGAAGCCGCCGAACGGCGTCTCGGGCAGCGAGGCCTGGCAGTGGTTGATGCAGACGACGCCGCTTTCGATGCGTTCGGACGCGATGCGCGCCGTCGCGGCATCGCGTGTGAACACGTATGAGGCCAGCCCGAAGGGCAGGCGGTTGGCCAGCCCCAACGCCTCGTCGGCATCGCGAAAGGGTTGCACCAGCGCCAGCGGGCCAAAGGGTTCCGTGTTGGCGGCCAGGCATTCCTGGCCCGCGTCGCGCAGCACGGTGGGCGCCCAGAACCAGCCGGGCAGGTCCAGGCGCTGGCCGCCCGCCGCCAGCTGCGCGCCATGCTGGAGCGCGTCCGCGACCATGGATTCCATCGCGGCGAGGCGCCGCGGATTGGCCATCGGGCCCATCTGCACGCCGGCGTCCAGGCCGTTGCCCACGCGCCAGCCGCGCGCGCGCTCGGCAAGGCGGTCGACAAAACGTTCGTACACGCCTTCCTGCACGTACATGCGGGTGGGCGACGTGCAGATCTGGCCGGAATTGCGCAGCTTGGCGGCCAGCACCGCGTCGGCCGCACTGACGGGATCGGCGTCGTCGAACACCAGGACGGGCGCATGGCCGCCCAGTTCGAGCGTGGCGCGCTTCAGTCCGCGGGCGGCCATCACGGCAAGTTCGCGCCCGATGGACGTGGACCCGGTGAACGTCACCATGCGGATGGCCGGCGATTCGATCAGGCGGGCGGAGATGGCGCCGGGGTCGCCGAACACCATGTTCATGACGCCCGCGGGCAGGCCGGCGTCGGCGAGCGCGCGGCCGATCTCCAGGGCGATGGCGGGCGTTTCCTCGGACGGCTTGATCACGATGGAGCAGCCCGCGGCCAGGGCGCCGGCGATCTTGCGCGATGGGGTGATGGCCGGCGCATTCCAGCCCGAAAATGCGGCGACCGGACCGATGGGCTCGGGTATCGCCATCTGCCGGATGCCGCCGACGCGACCGGGGATCAGGCGGCCGTAGGTGCGGCGCGCTTCCTCGGCGCCCCATTCGAACATCTCGGCGGCTGTCGCCACTTCCTTTTCGGATTCGGCCAGGGGCTTGCCCAGTTCCCGTGTGATCAGCCACGCCAGCCGCGGCGTGCGTTCGCGCATCAGCGACGCGGCGCGGCGCAGGATGGCCGCGCGTTCCACCGCCGGCGTGTCGCGCCAGCCCGGGAAGCTGCGGCGCGCGGCGTCCAGGGCTTCGTCGATGTCTTCGGTCGACGCCACCGGCAGGCGGCCCAGCACCGCCTGGGTCGCGGGGTCGATCACTTCGATGCCGGGACGATGGCCGGCGGGCACGGCGCGGCCGCCGATGAGCAGGGTCAGTTCGGGATAGTCCATCTAGTCCGCCTTTGCAATGTGGCTGGTCTGCATGACTTGCGCCCAGCGTTCGGTCTGCGCCCCGATGTGCCGCGCGAAGTCCTCGGGGCTGCCTGTCATCGGGTACTGGCCCAGCTTGAGCAGCGCGTCGCGCGCCTCGCCCGTGCTCATCACTTTGTTGATGGCGGCGTTCAGGCGCTGCGTCACCGCGGGCGGTACGCCGGCCGGGGCCAGCACGCCGTTCCAGGGCTCGGCCGTGAAGCCGGGGATGTTCGCCGCCTGCGCCACCGTCGGCACGCCGGGCGCCACGGAAGAGGGCTGGGCGGCGGCAATGCCCAGCGCGCGCAGTTTGCCGGCCTGCACTTGCGGCATGGCGGCGATCGCGCTCAGGAACGCCATGTCCACGCGCCCGGCCACCAGGTCGGCAATGGCCGCCGAATCGCCCTTGTAGGGCACATGCGTGATGTCGACCCGGGTCGCGCTCTTGAACCATTCGCCGGCCAGGTGGTTGACCGCGCCGCTGCCCGCCGACGCGAAGGTCAGCGCGCCGGGCTTGTTGCGGGCCCCGGCGATCAGTTCTTGCACGCTCTTGAACGGCGAGCCGGCCGGCACGACCAGCAGGTACGGGTAGCTGGCCACCAGGGCGACCGGCTGGAAATCCTTGAGCACCTGGTAATCGACCTTCTGCTTGTAGACGGGCTCGATGGACAGCGTGCCGCTGCTGCCCAGCATCAGGGTGTAGCCGTCGGCGGGCGCGCGCTTGACGGCCTGCACGGCCACGACGCCGTTGGCGCCGGCGCGGTTTTCGACGACGACGGTCTGGCCCAGCTCGGTTTCAAGCTGGCGCGCCAAGTAGCGGCCGACGGCGTCCGTGGGCCCGCCGGCGGTGAAGCCGATCACCAGCGTGATGGGCTTGACGGGATAGTCCGCCGCGGCGGCGTTAAAGCCGATCGCGGCGGCGAGCAGGGGCAATGCCCACCTGCGCAGCATGGGAGTCATGATTGGTCTCGCAATGGAAGAGGGGCGGCGCAACGCGCCGGGGGGCGCGCTCAGGCGTAGCCGCGCTCGATCAGCTTGACCATGACCGGGTAGTACTCCTTGACGTAGCCGGCGGCGCGCGTGCGCTCCAGCAGGTCGTGCGTCAGCTTGGCGGCGCGCGCGTCCACGTCTCCCTGGTTCGCCAGTTCCAGCGCCAGCAGGATGTCCTTGATGGCGTATTCGGTCGGGAAGGTCTTTTCGGGGAAGTTCTGCGGCGCCAGGGCCTTCTGGCCCGGGTTGCGCAGCACGAAGCTGTCGGCCGACCCCTTGCTCAGCGCGTCCATCAGCAGGGCGCCGTCGACGCCGGCGCTGCGGCCGATGGTGACGGCCTCGGCCAGCGCATGGACCGTCATGAAGACCACCATGTTGTTCATGATCTTGACCACCTGGCCGTTGCCGACGCCGCCGCACAGCAGCACGTCCGTTCCCATGCACGACAGGTAGGGCAGGACGGTGTCGTAGTCCTTTTGGGTGGCGCCCACGGTGATCATCAGGGTGCCCAGCCGGGCGGCCTCGCGCATGCGCGCCACGGGCGCATCGATCAGCAGGATGCCGTGGCCGCGCAACACCTCGGCAAGCTGGCGGGTGCGCGTGACGTCGCTGGTGCTCATGTCCACCACGATGCGGACGCGGCCCGCGGCTTCGACGATGCCACCGGGGCCGGTGCATACCTGTTCCACCTGCACGATGCTGGGCAGCGACAGGAACACGATTTCGGCGCTTTGCGCCACTTCCACCACCGACGCGCAGGCATGCGCGCCCAATTCGCCCAGGCGGGCCACGGGGTCGGCGCTGATATCCGTCACGTACACCGGATGCCCGGACTTACGAACCAGATTGGCGCACATGGGTTCTCCCATCACTCCCAGGCCGATGAAGCCCAACGGGGTCTTGGTCTCGCTCATTACTTCCTCCTTGGTCATGCGTTGTTTTTCTCGTCTTGCCATGCAGCTTACGGACCGCGCCGGCGCGGCGGTATGAAAAATTGGCAAAGCAACTTTCTCCAAATCCGGCCCCTTCCGATCAAGAACGCTCGTTTTCCCTTTTTTCAATCCTCGCGCGGCGGGGCCGCCTAGAGTGGACGGCAGAACGGATCGGCGTGCGTGCTGCGTCGCAATAACACACGGAGAGACGAATGCTGCTGGACACCATCGCCGCCTACGGCGCGAAAGACGCACTAGGCCGATTGCCGGATGAGGTCATCCATTACGCTAAGCGCGCCTTCCTGGACTGGCTGTCGGCGCTGTATCCCGGCACGCGGACGGCGCCGTGCCAGCAACTGCTGGGCGCGCATGGGGCCGAACTGGGCTCGGGCGCATCCAGCCTGCCGGGCTGCGCCACCACGGCGTTTGCCGCAACGGCGGCATGGATCAACGGCAGCGTGTCGCACGCGGTGGAGTTCGACGACATCTTCCGCGATGCGATCTACCACCCGGGCTGTCCGACGATTGCGGCGGGGCTGGCGCTGGCGGAAGAGCTCGATGCGGACGGCCTGGCCATGTTGCAGGCGATCGTGGTGGGGTACGAGATCTCCACCCGCATAGGCGCGGCGGTGCAGCCCGCGCACTACCGGTATTTCCATACGACGGGCACGGTGGGCTGCTTCGGCGGCGCAGCGGCGGCGGCGGCCTTGTGCGCGCCCGGGGACTCGCGGGTCATGCTGCACGCGCTGGCCACCGCCGGCACCCTGGCCAGCGGCCTGCAGCAGGCGTTCCGGTCGGACGCCATGAGCAAGGCGCTGCACGCGGGCCACGCGGCCGAGGTCGGCGTGCGGGCCGGGCAGGGCGCCTCGCACGGCATCACCGGCGTGCCGGACATCCTGGAGGGCGAGGTCGGCTTCGGCAAGGCCCTGGCCGACGAGCCGGACTGGTCAGCGGCGGTGGACGCGCTGGGCGAGCGCTACAACATCCTGTCCATCACGCAGAAGAACCACGGCTGCTGCGGCCACACGTTCGCCGCCATCGACGCCGCGCTGGCCTTGCGCGACCAGGGACTCAAGCCCGAGGACATCGCGTCGCTGCGCGTGGACGCCTACCAGACCAGTCTGGACGTCACGGGCAACTTCCAGCCCGAGACGGCGTTCGAGGCCAAGTTCAGCCTGCCTTACGTAGTGGCCCACGCGCTGGTGCACGGGTCGGTGCGGTTGGATGCCTTTGGCGAAGACCGCCTGCGCGATCCGCGCGTGCGCGCCCTGATGCAGCGCCTGGACCTGCGAGCCGATCCCGAACTGACCGCGGGGTTTCCCAAAATGCGCGCCGCCCGGTTGACCGCGACGACGCATGGCGGCGGGGTGCTGGCGCATCACGCCCCATACCGCAAGGGCGATCCCGAATCGCCGCTGTCGGACGCGGACTTGAACGACAAATTCGCCGAGCTCGCCGGTCCCGTGCTGGGCGGCGCGCGCATGCGCGAATTGCGCGACGCCGTATGGCGGCTGGACGACATGCCCGTGCGCGCGCTGCGCCTGGCCGCCGACATGCCTCAACCCTGAATTCCCACTTTCCCTGGCCTCCATGACGACTGCCTCATCCATGTCTTCTTCTTCCTTTGCCGACGCGCTGCTGTCGCCTCGCGCCATCGCGCTGGTCGGCGCATCGGGCGATGCGCGCAAGAACACCGCGCGCCCGCTGCGGTTCATGCGCAAGCACGGCTACACCGGCGCCATCTATTCCATCAACGCCGTCCGCGCCGACATCCTGGGCGAGCGCGCCTATCCGTCGCTGGCCGCGCTGCCCGGGCCGGTGGACCATGTCTTCATCATGATCCCGGGCGACGGCGTCGCCGCCTTGCTGCCCGAGTGCGCGCAGGCTGGGGCGCGCGTGGTGACGGTCTATTCGGACGGGTTTGGCGAGACCGGACCTGACGGCCTGGCCCGGCAGGCGGAACTGGTGCGCCAGGCGCACGAGCTGGGCCTGCGCCTGCTGGGGCCCAACAGCATCGGCCTGGCGGACCTGCACAGCGGCGGCATCCTGTCCGTCAACGCGGCCTTCGAAGCCGATACCTTGCTGCCCGGCAGCATCAGCCTGGTGTCCCAGAGCGGTTCGATGATGGGCTCGCTGCTGTCGCGCGCCGCTGCACGCGGCTTCGGGTTCGCCAAGTCGGTCTCGGTCGGCAACGAAAGCGACATCTCGGTGGGCGAGGTGCTGGACGCGCTGGTGGATGATCCGGACACCAAGGTCATCCTGCTGTTCCTGGAGACGCTGCGGCAGGCGCCCACGCTGGCCCGCGCGCTGGGACGGGCCCGCGCCGCCGGCAAGCCGGTCATCGCCTACAAGCTGGGCCGGTCGGAACTGGGCGACGCGCTGGCGCAGTCCCACACGGGCGCCCTGGCGGGCAACGACGCCGCGGTCGACGCCTTCATGCAGGCCCATGGCGTCATGCGCGTGCAGCATCTGGAGACGCTGTTCGAGATCGCGCCGCTGGCGGCGCGCTATGCGCGCGGTCCGCGCAGGGCCGTGGCGCCGGACGAAGCCGTTGCGCGCGTCGCCGTCATCACCACGACCGGCGGCGGCGCCGCCACGGTGGTCGACAATCTGGGCTTGCGCGGCCTGGCAGCCGTTGCGCCGCCGCCCGAATTCGTCCGCGAAATCGCCGAACACGGGCTGAAGATCCGCGAAACGCCCGTCATCGACCTGACGCTGGCGGCCACCAGCGCGCAGTACAAGATGCTGCTGGAAGCGCTGCTGCAAGCGGATTGGTGCGATGCCGTCCTGAGCGTGGTCGGCTCGTCCGCGCAATTCCACCCGGGGCTGGCCGTCCAGCCGCTGCTGGAGGCCGGCAAGCCGGCCGGCAAGCCGCTGGCGGTTTTCCTGGCGCCCGAGGCGCCGGAGTCCCTGGCCCTGTTGCAGCAGGGCGGGATTGCAGCCTTTCGAACGCCCGAAGCCTGCGCCGACGCGCTGGCGGTGTTCTTCGCCCCGGAAAGCTTGCCGCCTGCGCCGGGCGAACCGGCGCCGTGGCCCGATGGCTTGCCGCGCAGCGGCATGCTCAGCGAATACCAGGCAGGCGCGCTGTTCCGCAGCCTGGGCGTGCCGGTCGTGCAGGGACGGCTGCTGGCGCCCGGGCGGCTAGATCACGACGTGCCGTATCCGGTTGTCGCCAAGGTATGCTCGCGCGACCTGGCGCACAAGACCGAACTGGGCGCGGTGCGCGTCGGCATCCGCGACGCGCAGGCCTTTGAAACGGCCGTGCGCGAGATGCTGGATGCAGTCCGGCAGCACGCGCCGCAAGCCGCGGTGGACGGCGTCCTGGTGCAGCCCATGGAACACCGGCTTATCGAACTGATCCTGGGCTACCGCCACGATCCGCTGGTGGGCCCCACCGTGTTGCTGGGCGCGGGCGGCATCGCCGCCGAGCTGGCGCCGGACTATGCGCTGCGGCTGGCGCCGGTCGGCCTGGATGAGGCGCGGCGCATGATCCTCGAGGTGCGCCAGACCCGGCTGGTGCGTGGCTTTCGCGGCCTGCCCGAAGGCGATTGCGAAGCCCTGGCCGCGACGATCGTCGCCTTTTCGCGGCTGGCGTTGACCGCTGGCGCGCACGTCGAGGAAGCCGAGATCAACCCTTTGTTCGTCCGCGCCGATGGCGTGGTCGCCGTGGACGGCTTGGTGCGCCTGGCCTGACACACCGTTCCCATTTCACCCTTGCTTCAGGAACCCCAAGATGGACTTCACACTGACCCCGGAACAACAGGATTTCCAGACGGCCGTGCGCCGCTTTGCCGAGCGCGAATTGCGCGGCGGCGCCGTCGAGCGTGCCCATTCGGACGACTACCCGTGGGATATCGCCCGGATGATGTCGGGCCAGGGGCTGCTGGGCATCACGGTCGCGCAAGAGGACGGCGGCGTCGGTGGATCGCTGATGGACGCGGTCATCGCCATCGAGACGGTGGCGTCCGTGTGTCCGCGCAGCGCCGATGTGGTGCAGGCGGGCAACTTCGGCGCCATCCGCGTGCTGGCCGAATACGGCAGCCCCTTGCAGAAGCAGAAGTACCTGACAGGCCTGCTGGCCGGCGAAGGGCTGATCTCGGTGGGCATGACCGAGCCGGACGCCGGCTCGGCCGTCACCGAACTCAAGACCAGCGCGACACGCGCCGACGGGGGCTGGCGCATCAACGGCACCAAGATCTTCACCACGCACGGCCCGCACGCCAGCGTCATCCTGGCGTACGTGCGTTTCGGGCCCGGCACGGCCGGCATTGGATCGGTGCTGATCGGCACGCGGGACGAAGGCGTCAAGCTGGGCAAGCGGTCCGCCTTCATGTCGGGCGAGGAATGGGTCGAGATCTTCTTCGACAACGTCTTCGTGCCGGACGACATGGTGGTGCTGGGCGAGGGCGGCTTCAAGAAGCAGATCGCGGGCTTCAATGTCGAGCGCATCGGCAACACGGCCCGCTCGCTCGCGTTGGGACGCTATGCCTACGAAGAGGCGCGCAACTGGGCGATGCAGCGCAAGCAGTTCGGCCGACTGCTGTGCGAATTCCAGGGGCTGCAATGGAAGTTCGCGGACATGCGGATCAAGCTGGACGCGGCGCAGCTCCTGTTGTATCGGGCCGCCATCGGCGCGGACACGGGCTTTCCGTCGGCCACCGAGACGGCGATCGCCAAGGCCTACTGCAACCAGGTGGGTTTCGACGTGGCGAACGATGCCTTGCAGGTATTGGGAGGGCTGGGCTACAGCCGCGAGTCGCTGGTCGAATACTGCGTGCGCCGCTGCCGCGGGTGGATGATTGCAGGCGGATCCATCGAGATCCTGAAGAACCGCATCGCGGAAGGGGTTTTCGAACGCAGCTTCCCGCAACGGTTGCCGCGCTGAACGCAGGCGATGCGCTTGCCGGGCTGAGGTAAGCGCGCAGCGGACGCAGAGAGGGCGGCGCCGGCGTCCTCCTGCTACGCGCGTCAGCTACGCGCGTCAGCTACCTCCCGCTGGCCGGCGCGTAGCCGCCCATCAGCTCGACGATCCAGTCGATGAACGCCCGCAGCTTGGCGCTGACGTGGCGGTTGGGCGGAAACGCCACGTACATCGGCATCGGGTCCAGCCGCCAGTCCTGGAAGATCGGAACCAGGTCGCCTTGCGCGACGTGTGGCGCGGACATGTAGTCGGGCAGCCACATCACGCCCATGCCCGCCAGGCCGGCCGCCAGATAGGCGTTGCCGTCGTCCACCGCCAGGATGTAGCGGCCGTGCACGTTGACGTTTTCGTCGCCGCGGCGCATGGCGTAGGGCAGGGCGCGGCCGGTGCGCGCCCATAGAAAGCCCACGATGCGGTGGTGCGAGTCTTCCAGTTCGCGCGGGTGCTTGGGCGTCCCCGCGCGTTCCAGGTAGGCGGGCGATGCGTAGACGCCCAACTGAAGGTCGCCGACGCGGCGCGCCATCAGCGACTGGTCGGCAAGTTCCCCGCCGCGCACCACGCAGTCCACGTTTTCGCCGATCAGGTCGACGATGCGATCGCTGACGCCCATGTCGAGCTGGATGTCCGGATAGCGAGCATGGAACGCCGGCAGGGCGGGCACCAGCACCATGCGGGCCAAGGGACTGGGAACGTCCACGCGCAGGCGGCCCCGCGGCGCCTCGGAGGCGCTGGACAGGCTGGTCTCGGCGTCGTCCATGTCGGCCAGCAACCGGATCACGCGGTCGTAGTAGGCGGCGCCGTCGGCGGTGACGTTGACCTTGCGGGTGGTCCGGTTCAGCAGCCTCACGCGCAGCCGCGCCTCCAGTTGCTGGACCAGCTGCGTCACGGTGGTCTTGCTCATGCGCAGGGTCTCGGCCGCCTTGGTGAAGCTGCCGGTCTCCACCACGCGCGCGAACGCGTTCATTGCGTCGAAACGGTCCATTGCCTGCTCCCGTAGGTCGGATGATTGTTTGGATTCTACAAATAGTGATGGGTGAACTGGGCCGTTTATCCGCCTGGCTGGCGTCTTTACAGTCTCTCTATCGTCAATACGGGCCGGATCCAGCCCACAAACGGAGATGCTGATGAATACCCGCGACGTTGTTTTCCCCCCTAACCGTCATGCGCTTTACGAGCGCAACCGCTATTCGCCGGCCGTCCGGTCCAATGGCTTCCTTTTTGTGTCGGGCCAGGTCGGCAGCCGTGAAGACGGCTCGCCCGAGCCCGATCTGCGGCAGCAGGTCCGGCTGGCGTTCCAGAACCTGAACGCGATCCTGGAGGCGGCCGGCGGTTCGTTCGACGACGTCGTCGACGTGACCGTCTTCATGGTCGACCCGCAATCGCAGTTCGAGACCATGTGGGAGGTGGTGCCGGAATTCTGGGGCTCGGCGCCGTATCCGAACATCACGGCGGTGGGCGTGACCTGGCTCTACGGCTTCCAGTTCGAGATCAAGGTCATCGCGAAGCTGCCCGAGCGCGCGGTGGGCTGACCCGCCCAACGCCGTGCTTGCCGCAGGGCGTTCGGGTTATGGCCTGCGGAAGACCACCACCTTGCTGGTCAGCTTTTGCAGCGTCTCGTCGCGCTGGTTCGACGTGATGGTTTCCACGACGACAATGGCGCGGTCGGGCTTGGAGCGCGACGGCGTAATGGCAAGCACCGTGCTGGTGGCCTTGACCACGTCGTCGGGGCGGGTGGGCTGCGGCCAGGCGATGTCGGCGCCCGCCCCGATCACGCCGCGCGCCACGGGAAAGCTTTCAACCAGCAGCTTCATGGTCAGCGCTGCCGTGTGCCAGCCGCTTGCGGCCAGGCCCTGGAAAAGCGTGTCGCGCGCCGCGTCGGCGTCCAGGTGAAATGGCTGGGGGTCGAACTGGGATGCGAAGGCAATGATCTGCGCCGCATCCAGGGCATGGGTCTTGCTGACGAAGACATCGCCGACGGACAGGTCTTCCAGGTAAATGGGCGGTGGGCTCGCGTTCTCTTGCATTCCAGGGCTCCGGACGTGGGTCTGCCAGCAAGGATTATGTGCGCGCGCACATGGCCGTGCAACGTGGGCCGCGACGGGACCTGCCCGCGCAGGGGGCGGTGACCATCATCAAAATCGGGTCCATAATCGGCATGTCTAGTTTCAGAGGACAGCGAACATGGCAGAAACCACCACATCGTCGCAGGAGATCCGGCCGCTGGAGATCGGCGACATCACCGTCATCGACAACACCAAGCTGAAAAAAGCCGTCACGGCCGCCGCGCTTGGCAACGCGATGGAATGGTTCGATTTCGGGGTCTATGGCTTTGTCGCGTTTGCGCTGGGCAAGGTGTTCTTCCCCGACGCCTCGCCCGCCGTGCAGACCATCGCCGCATTGGGCACGTTTTCCGTGCCGTTCCTGGTAAGGCCGCTGGGCGGCATCTTCTTTGGCGTGATGGGCGACCGTTTCGGGCGGCAAAAGGTCCTGTCGCTCACCATCATCATCATGGCCATCAGCACGTTCTGCATCGGGCTGATCCCTTCCTATGCCACGATCGGCCTGTGGGCGCCGATTCTGCTGCTGGCGTGCAAGCTGGCGCAGGGCTTTTCCGTGGGTGGCGAATACACCGGCGCCGCGGTCTTCGTGGCCGAATACGCGCCCGACCGGCAGCGCGGCTTCCTGGGCAGCTGGCTGGATTTCGGGTCCATCGCGGGCTTCGTGGTGGGCGCGGGCATGGTCGTGCTGCTGCAGACGATGTTGGGCGACCAGACCTTCCTGGACTGGGGCTGGCGCATTCCGTTCTTCGTGGCCGGGCCGCTGGGCCTGCTGGGCCTGTACCTGCGCCATGCGGCCGAGGAAACGCCGGCGTTCACGCAACAGCTTGAACGGATGGAAAAGGAAGACCGCGACGCCCTGCAGGAAAAGCCGACCGTCTCCATACGCGAAATCTTTTCCAAATACCGCCGCGCGCTGCTCGTCAGCATTGGCGTGGTGCTGGTGACCAACATCACCTACTACATGCTGTTGACGTACATGCCCACCTATCTGTCGGGCAGCCTGGGTTACACCGAGGGCCACGGCGTACTCATCATCGTGGTCGTGATGGTGGGCATGTTGTTCGTGCAGCCGGTGGTGGGTTTTTTCAGCGACAAGATCGGTCGCAAGCCGTTCCTGCTGGTGGGCAGCCTGGGTCTGCTGGTGTCGGCCATCCCCGCGTTCTTCCTCATCGCCAGCGACAACACGGCGCTGATCTTCCTGGGGCTGCTGCTGATCGCCATTTTCCTGAACTGCCTGATCGGCATCATGGCGTCCACGCTGCCCGCGCTGTTTCCCACGCGCATCCGCTACAGCGCGCTGGCCAGCTCGTTCAACGTGGCCATCATCTTCGCGGGGCTTACGCCGACAGTGGCCGCGTGGCTGGTGGAAGAAACCGAAAACCTGATGATGCCGGCGTACTACCTGATGGGGGCGTCGGTCATCGGCCTTGTCACGTCGATGTTCCTGCCCGAGACTGCCAACCGGCCGCTGCGCGGCGAAACGCCCACGGCCTCCAGCCGGCGCGAGGCCAAGGTGCTGCTGCAACAGGCCTACGAGCACATCGAACAAAGCGTGCAGGACGTCGATGCCGAGATCGCTGCGCTGGAAGAAAAGCTGGAGGCGCTGCGGGTGCGACGCCAACGCTTGGCGGACCGCCATCCGGATATTGAATGAGGGCAGGCCCGGCGCTCGGCGCCGGGCCCTGTCAGGCTGCCGTTGCCCTCATGCAAGCAGCGACAGTGCTTCATCCAGTGCAAGCACGGTCGTGCGCGACGCGAAGGCGGTGGAAAACAGATGTTCGTGCACGACCTGGTCGGGGTCGTAGCAGCAGTCCTTGACCGTGTACAGCCGGTAATCCGCGTCGCTGGCATACGCCACTGACGACAGGACCACGCCGGTGGACGCGATGCCGGCCAGGATCAGCGTATCGATGCCGCGGGCCGAAAGCCGAAGTTCCAGGTCGGTGCCGAAGAACACACTGGCGCGATGCGCGACGATGAGCGGTTCGTCCGGCTGCCGGTGCAGCTCAGGCGCGATGTCATCGGTGGTGAACAACCCCAGTTCCTTGATGCCCTGGCCGTTCTTGTTCAACGGGCTGACCTCGGGGTACCCCGGACTGAAGCGGATCTGCGCGAAGTACACCTGCACGCCTTTTTGACGCGCCGCGTCACAGAGCTGGCGTGTGTTGGCGAGCAGCGTTGGCGCCACATCGGAAAACAGCTTCGTGATGTCGGTCTGGTAGTGCATGACCAACAGGGCGGCTTTGGCCGGATCGATGGCCGGCTGGCGGGTGTGCGATGGGGCGGATTCGTTGCTGCGCGTCATGAAGTATCCCTTGGTGTGGAGGGGGGGCGCCCTGAACTGTAATGACAAAGCCCGCAAGAATTGTCACTGTACCCGAGGCGGATCGGCTCGTAATATCACTGCAACACCGATTGCCGTGCGGGCAGGATGCCGCCCGCAAGGCGCTACTGCAAGGGACAGGATCATGAGCGTGCCGTTCAAGCAAGTGGACGTATTCACCAGCGAACCCTATCGCGGCAACCCCGTTGCCGTCGTGCTCGATGGGCAAGGACTGTCGGACGAGCAGATGCGGCGTATCGCCAACTGGACGAACCTGTCGGAAACCACGTTCGTATTGCCGGCCACGCAGACGGGCGCCGATTATCGGGTGCGCATATTCACGCCGCAGGCGGAGCTGCCTTTCGCCGGGCACCCCACGCTGGGCACCGCGCACGCGCTGCTCGAGGCCGGCATCATCGCGGCCCGCAATGGCAAGCTCGTGCAGGAATGCGAGGCGGGCCTGATCGAACTGGCGGTGACCGACACGGGCGTGGGCACGCCGTTGATCGCGTTCACGCTGCCGGACGCCAGCCTGACGGCGCTGAGCGCCGAGCAGGTGGATGTGATGGAGTCCATTCTTGGCTCGGCGGTGCTGCATGATCCCGCGCCCAAGCTCGTCAACGTCGGCCCGGTGTGGACGATCGCCCAGATGCCCAGCGCGCAGGCGGTGCTGACGCTGCGGCCCGATTTCGCGCTGATGGCCGATTTCGACCGGGGCAACAAGGCTGCCGGGATCGTCGTGTATGGCGCGTACGGAGAGGGCGCGGAAGCCGCCATCGAGGTCCGCGCCTTCGCGCCAAGCCTGGGCGCCAACGAAGATCCGGTGTGCGGCAGCGGGAACGGCTCGGTTGCGGCGTTCATCCGCGAGGCGGGGCAGGTGGCGCAGTTCGGAACCAAGTACCTCAGCACCCAGGGCGCGGCCGTCGGCCGGTCCGGCAGACTCAGCATTTCGTTCGACGACTCGGGCGTGATCCGCGTGGGCGGGCAATCCGTCACATGCATCGATGGCAGCATCGCAGTCTGACGCCGGCAACCCGCCGTCGCGGCGCCCGGCAGCGCCCCGTGATGGCTTTTCCGCATGGTCTGCCCTGGACTATGCTTGAACGTCGCACATTGCAGCAGGGTTTGAGCGCATCACTTTCCTATCAAGGAGACATCCGATGGCCAGCAAGAACACGATTTGCCTGTGGTACGACGGCGCCGCGCTGGACGCCGCCACGTTCTATGCCAAGACGTTCCCGGACAGCGCGGTGGGCGCGGTGCATCGCGCGCCGGGCGACTATCCGGCCGGCAAGCAGGGCGACGTGCTGATGGTCGAGTTCACCGTGATGGGCATTCCGTGCCTGGGCCTGAACGGCGGCCCGGGCATCCAGCACAACGAGGCCTTTTCGTTCCAGGTCCTGACCGAAGACCAGGCCGAAACCGACCGGCTGTGGGACGCGATCGTCGGCAATGGCGGCGAAGAACGCGAATGCAGCTGGTGTCGGGACAAATGGGGAGTGATGTGGCAGATCACGCCCCGCGCGCTGATGGCGGCGGTCACCGACCTGGATCAGGCCGCGGCCAAGCGCGCGTTCGAAGCCATGATGACGATGAAGAAGATCGACATCGCGACGATCGAGAAGGCCCGGCGCGGCGGGTGAACGCCGCGCCCTGTGCGAGGCGTGGACAGGCGCGGCCGCTACAGGGTGGAAGGGCCGCCCAGGATGACCGTGTACTGCGACGACAGCACGCCGCCGTTGCCGTGCGCCAGCGCGACTTCGGCGCCGGCGACCTGGCGCGCCCCGCACTCGCCGCGCAGCTGGCGGATGGCCTCGATCAGCAGAAAGATCCCGTACATGCCGGGATGGCAGTACGACAACCCGCCGCCGTTGGTATTGACGGGCAGCGATCCCTTCGGCCCGATCCGACCGTTGCCCACGAACGCGCCGCCTTCGCCCTTGGCGCAGAAACCCAGGTCTTCCAGGAACAGGATCGTGTTGATCGTGAAGGCGTCGTACAGGCCGACCACGTCGATGTCCGAGGAGATCAGCCCGGCTTGCGCATAGGCGAGGGACCCGGACACCCGCGCGCCGGTATTGACCAGGTCCGGCATGTTGGAGATGGTCTGGTGCGTGGTGCAGTGCCCGGAACCCAGCAGGTAGACCGGCGGCTTGCGCAGCGCCTTGGCCCGCGCCGGCGTTGTCAGGATCACCGCGCCGCCTCCGTCGGACACCAGGCAGCAGTCCCGGATGGTCAAGGGATGGCTGACCATGCGCGACGACAGCACGTCCTGGACGGTCAGCGGCTCCTTCTCCCAGGCGGCCGGGTTGAGCAGCGCCCATTGGCGGGCCGCCACGGCGACCTCGGCCAGATGCTCGCGCGTGGTGCCGAACTCGTGCATGTGGCGGGCGGCGGCCATGGCGTAGGCGGTCGTGGGCAGGAACGGCTTGAAAGGCGATTCGTAGGGATTCCATTCCGGCCGGCTGGTGTTCTTGCGGCCCAGCGAGCGCTGTGTGCTGCCGTAGGCCACCACGGCGACTTCGCACAGGCCCGCCGCGATGGCCGCTTCGGCCCGCGCCAGATGCCCCATGAACGACGAGCCTCCGGTCGAGGTGGAGTCGATGTGCGCTTCGGGCAAGTTCAGGTATTCGGCCAGCGCCAGGCCTGCAAGCCGGCTCTGCGTCGTGGCGCAGAACAGCCCATCCACGTCGCGCACGGAAAGGCCGCAGTCATCCAGCGCGCGGTAGACGCCCTGGGCCATCAGGTCCATGGCGGAAAACGCGTCGCCCACGGCGCCCAGGTCGGATTCCGCGGCGCCCACGATGACGGCGCGGCCGGGTCGAAAATCGGTGCTCATTGCGCGGGCTCCACTAGCGTGAATACGGGAATGGGATCGTCCAGGCCTTCTTCGTGCACGGCGTGAAAGCGCACGCGCTGGCCGATGGCGACGTGCAAGGGGTCGGCGGCGTCGACGCGGCTCATCATGCGAAAGCCCTCGTCCAGGTCGATCAGCGCCACGTTGTAGGGCGCGCCGTTGCGCGGGTAGACGACGGACGTGCTGTAGACGGCGCCCACACCCTGACTGATGCGCCATTCAAGGCAATCCCGGCCCGTATGGGGACAGCGCACGCGCGGAAAGAAGACGGCGCGTCCGGCCGCCGGGCTGAACTGGTAGGCCAGCTCTCCGGCGCGCAAGTGCCGGACGTAACGGGCGTACGGCGCCTCGGCGCCGGGCGGATGGTCGGCCTGCATCATTTCCCCTTGGCGTACATCAGGTTCAGGGTCTCGGCGACCATGACCGGGCGTTCGCTGCCTTCGCGGTACATGGTGTTGCCGTACGTCAGGCGCACCGCGTCCTCGACGCGTTCGAACGCCAGCAGCGTGCGCTCCAGCCGGATTCGCGATCCGACCTGGACCGGCGCGGTGAAGCGGACCTTGTTCGATCCGTAATTGATGCCCCGGCCGCGCGAGCGCACCTGCACGATGTCGCCGCCCATGCCCGTCATCAGCGAAAACGTCAGCATGCCGTGGGCGATGGTCTTGCCGTCGGGTAGCTCGCGCCGGGCGCGGTCGACGTCGATGTGGATCCAGTTGCGGTCGCCCGAGATGCGGGCGAAGTCGTCGATCATGTCCTGGGTGACTTCCACCCATTCGGTGGTGCCCAGCACTTTGCCGACGTGGGCTTCAAGATCGCGGGGAGTATCTAGTATCAGCATGGTCTTCCTTGCAAGAAGGGCGCGCCGTGCGGCGCTTTCCGGTTCAGACGAGCGACGCCAGGCGTTGCGAGACCAGCGCGTGCGCCTGGTCGACGATGCGGCGCACCAGGTCGCCGCAGGTGGGGATGTCGTCGATCAGCCCCTGGATCATGCCCACGGTCCAGATGCCGCCCTCGACGTCGCCGCTTTCGTAGACGCCGCGGCCCTTGGCGCCGGCAACCAGCGGGCCGATGCGATCGATGCCCGCGCCGGCCTGCTCAAGCTCCACCACCTGTCCGGACAGCGCGTTGCGCCACACGCGGCTGGTGTTGCGCAGGCTGCGCAGGATCAGGCGCGTGTCGGTTTCGCTGGACTGCGTGATGGCCTCTTTGATGGTGGCGTGCACGGGGGACTCCTGGGTGCACATGAAGCGCGTGCCCATGTTGATGCCCTCGGCGCCCAGCGCCAGCGCGGCCACCAGGCCACGGGCGTCGCCAAAGCCGCCCGATGCGATCACGGGGATCGTCACCTGCGCCACCGTGGCCGGAATCAGGATCAGGCCCGGGATGTCGTTTTCGCCGACGTGGCCGGCGCATTCGAAGCCGTCGATGGACACGATGTCCACCCCGATGTCCTGCGCCTTGCGCGCGTGGCGCGGCGTGGTGCATTTGTGGATCACGCGCACGCCCGCCGCCTTCAGCGCCGGCATGTGTTCGTGCGGGTTGTTGCCCGCCGTCTCCACGATCTTGACGCCGGATTCGATGACCGCGTCGCGGTATTCGGCGTAGGGCACGGGCTTGAGCGTGGGCAGGAACGTCAGGTTCACGCCGAACGGACGGTCGGTCATGTCCCGCACGCGGGCGATTTCGCGTCGCAGGTCTTCGGGGCTGGGCTGCGTCAGCGCGGTCAGGATGCCCAGCGCGCCGGCGTTGGACACGGCCGCGACCAGTTCGGCGCGCGCAACCCACTGCATGCCTCCCTGGACGATGGGGTGCTCGATGCCGAGCATTCGGGTAACTGCGGTTTGCAACTTATTCTCCTTGGGGAATGGGATCGCCGTACGCTGACCAATCGGGCGCCAGGGTGAGCGGGGCGCCGGTGACGGCTTGTAGGGCCTGCAGCGTCCAGCCGTCGGCCAGGCGCCGCACGACGAGTCCGGCCTCGGTGACGTCGATCACCGCCAGGTCGGTGTAGATGCGGTCCACGCAGGCCGGCGCGGTCAGCGGATAGGTGCAGTGGTGCAGGATGCGAGGCTCGCCTTCCTTGGTGCAGTGCTCCATCAGCACCCACACGTTTTCCGCGCCCGCGGCCAGGTCCATGGCTCCGCCCACGCCTGGGATCTGGCCGGGCGCGTCCACGGTCCAGTTGGCCAGGTCGCCATTGGCGGCCACCTGGAAGGCGCCCAGGCAGGCGATGTGGATGTGGCCGCCGCGGATCATCAGGAACGAATCGCTGTGGCTGAATACCGAGGCCCCGGCCAGCAGCGTCACGGGAAACTTGCCGGCATTGATGACGTCGTAGTCTTCCTGGCCGGGCGCCGGAGCAGGGCCCAGGCCCAGCAGCCCTTGTTCGCTGTGCAGCATCAGTTCGCGACCGGCCGGGACGTAATCGGCGATCAGGGTGGGCAGGCCGATGCCCAGGTTGACGCACGCGCCGTCCGGGATGTCGTGGGCCGCGATGCGGGCGATCTCCTGCCGGCTAAGCCTTGCGTTCATTGCGTTGCTCCACTAAACGGTCGACGAAAACGCCGGGCGTGACGATGTGTTCGGGGTCCAGCGCGCCCAGCGGCACGATTTCGCGCACCTGCGCGATGACCAGTCTGGCTGCGCCCGCCATGACCGGGTTGTTGATGCGCGCGCCGCGGTGATAGACCAGGTTGCCCCAGCGGTCGCCGCGCAGGCCCTTGAGCAAGGCGACGTCGCCCTTGATGGGATGCTCCAGCACGTAGGTCTGCCCGTCGATGACGCGTGTCTCCTTGCCCTCGGCCAGCCGGGTGCCGGCGGCCGTGCGCGTGTAGAAGCCGCCGATGCCCGCGGCGCCGGCGCGGATGCGTTCGGCCAGCGTGCCCTGCGGCACCAGGTCCAGTTCGATCCTGCCCGCGGCGTACAGCTCGTCGAAGATGGTGCGGCCCTTCAGGCCGCGAGGGAAAGAACACACGACCTTGCGGATGCGGCCGGCGCTCATCAGTTCGCTGACGATGTCGTCGCCCACGGTGGCGTTGTTGGCCACGATGGTCAGGTCCCTGACGCCCAGGTCCAGCAAGGCCTCCATCAGGTCCGCGGGGCGGCCGGACGATCCGAAGCCGCCCACCAGGATGACGGCGCCGTCCTGGATGCCCGCCACCGCATCGGCCAGGGTGCTTACACGTTTATCGATCACAGCGCGCTCCCGGGTCAGTCGAGGTCATGGCCTTTCATGTCGACATTGCGGCGCGCGCGCTCTGCCAGGTCACGCATGACCGGCCCGATGCGCGAGGCGTCGTCGATCGGGTCGGCCGCCGGGCCGCGGCGCCACCCCTCCATCGCCGCGAGGTGGCCGCCGCCCAGTTCAAAGATGCGGCCGGTGACGTCATGGCTGTCTGCGCTGGCCAGCCATACGATCGCGGGGGCGATCCAGCGCGGGTGCCGGGCTTCGATCTCTTCAACGCTGCGCTCGCGGATGCCTTCGGTCATGCGGGTCTGCGCGTGCGGGTTGATCGCGTTGACCGTGACGCCGTAGCGCTTGAGCTCGCGCGCCGAAATGATGGTCATCGCCGCGATGCCGGCCTTGGCCGCGCCGTAGTTCAGCTGGCCGATGTTGCCGTACAGGCCGGACGAGGACGACGTGTTGATGATGCGGGCATTGACCGGCTCGCCGGTCTGCTTGTAGAGGTCGCGCCAGTAGGCGGCGGCGTGACGGCTGGGCGCGAACGTGCCCTTCATGTGCACGTTGACGACGGCGTCCCATTCTTCTTCGGACATGTTGCACAAGGTGCGGTCGCGCAGGATGCCGGCGTTGTTGACCAGTCCGTGCAAGGCGCCGAAGTGCTCGAGCGCCGTGTCGATCATGCGCTTGGCCCCGGCGAAGTCGGCCACGTTGTCATGGTTGGCGACGGCCTGGCCGCCGTTCTCGACGATCTCGCGCGCCACGGCTTCGGCGGTGCTTTCGGCGGTGTCTTCGCCCGAGCGCGACACGCTCAGGTCGTTGACGACGACGCGCGCGCCTTCGCGGGCCAGTTGCAGCGCATATTCGCGGCCGATGCCGCGGCCGGCGCCGGTCACGATGACGACGCGGTCTTTGCAGAGTAAGGACATGGGGACTCCTTTGGTAAGCAGGTAGGTCAGTCCGCGCCGCGGCCGGCGGCCGGGCGGGTGCGTTCGAATACGGGAGGGCGCTTTTCCATGAAGGCGCGCACGGCCTCCTTGTGATCGGGGCTGTCGACGCACTCGACGTGGCGGGCGCATTCGCGGTCCAGCAGGTCAGGCAGTTCCAGTCGCAGGCCGTCGGCCAGGTTGGCTTTGATGTGGGCCAGCGCGGGTTGCGGTCCGGCGGCCAGGGCGCGGGCGATGGCGCCGACCTCGGCCTCGAGCTGATCGGGCTCGAAGAGGTCGTTCAGCAGGCCGATACCGGCCGCTTGCGCCGCGGACAGCATCGGGGAACGCAAGTAGAGTTCGCGCGCCTTGGCCGGGCCCACGATGCGCGGCAGGAAGTAATGGCCGCCGAAGTCGCCGGGCACGCCGACGCCGGCAAAGCCCGTGCGCAGCCGGGCGGAAGGATCTGCGTAGCGCAGGTCGCACGCCAGCGCCAGCGACAGGCCGGCGCCCACGGCCGCGCCGCGGATCATCGCGATCGTCGGCTGCGGCATGCCGTGCAGAAGCTCGACGATGCGGGTGCGCGTCCGCATGGCGGCAATGCGTTCGGCGGGCGACGGCGCGGGCACGTCGGCCTGCTGGTTCATGCGGGCCACGTCGCCGCCGGCGCAGAAGGCGGAGCCGGCGCCGGTCAGCACCACCGCGCCGACGGACGCGTCGCCCGCCGCCGCATCCAGCGCGGCAAGCAGGGCTTCGTACAGCGTGGGGCTCAGGGCGTTGCGCCGCGCGGGACGATTCAGCGTCAGCCACAGCACGCCGCCATCCTGGCGGGCGATCAGTTCCGGCTCTTGCGACATGGGCCTTCCAATAGCGGGATGAGAAGGCTTGTATGGTGCGGTCCTTTTGACCGCGCGCCGGCTCCGGCCAGACGGGGACGGGCCGAAACAGGTCCGCATTGTGAACTCCGGGTTCAGCCTGCTGGCGAATACGGGCACAATCCCATTGCAGAGGCGTCCGCATTGCAGACTATCGACAGGCAGGACGCCCGCTGGCGGTCAACCGCCGAGGAGACAACCATGAAGCAGCCGAGTTCGCCCGCCGACAACGGCGCCCCGGGCACGCAATCCCTGCAGCGCGCCATCGCCTTGCTGCGGATCATTGCCGTCAACAACCGCAGCGGCAGCCGGCTCGTCGACCTGTATCGGCGCACCGGCCTGGAACGCCCCACCGTGCATCGCCTGCTGCAGGGCATGGTGGCCGAAAAGCTGATCCGCCAGGAAGCGCAGACCAAGCGCTATTACCTCGGCGGGCTGGCTTACGAGCTGGGCCTGGCCGCGGCGCCCAAGGTGGCCATGCGCGATATCTGCCTGCCTTATCTGGAGGCCATCGCGGAACACACGGGCGACACCGTGTTCCTGACCGTGCGTTCCGGGTTCGACGGCATCTGCGTCGCGCGCGCGGACGGGTCGTTTCCCATCAAGATGTTCGTGCACGACGTCGGCCGTCATCGCCCGCTGAACGTGGGCGCCAGCGGCCTGGCCCTGATGAGCGCGCTGCCCGACGACGAGATCGACCGCATCTGCCGCATCAATGTAGAGCGCACGCGGCGCAAGAGCCCCCGTTTCACCGAGGCCGCGCTGCGCGCCAGCATCGACAGCACGCGCCGCCGCGGGTACGCCACCAACAAGGTGATGGACGAGCCGCCGGTGCATTCGGTGGGCATGGTGATCCGGTCGCCGGATGGCGCGCCCGCCGCGGGCGTCAGCGTGTCGACGCTGGCCTCGCGCCTGGGCGCCGACCGTCTCGAGATGGTGGTGCGCTGCCTGGACGATACGGTCAGGTCCATCGAGGCAGAGTTGCGCAACCATGTGGACCGGGACCGGGTGCCTTACGCCATGCCGACGGTGGCCCTGGCCTGATCGCTCAGGAAGTCGGCGGCTTCCATCATGCGGACGGGGCGGGCTGCACGCCGGTGCGGTCGCGCCCGGCAAAGGCGCGCATCCGGCGGATATTCCACAGCGTGGACTTGAATCTGCGCGCCGGGCGAGGAGGGCGGCGCGACCCCTTGCCAGCGCCGCTTAGACTGCGGACAGCGTGAACCGGAGGCGACTTGCCTTCCCATACCAATAACGTCCGCACCGTCCGAGGAGACACACCAATGCTGAAACTTGGTCCCATCACAAAGCGGCTGGCTTGCCGCGCCGCAGCGGGTATCCTGGCCGCCGGCCTGGCGTTGCCGGCCATGGCCGAATACCCCAACGACCGCCCGGTCCAGTTCATCTCGCCGTACGCGGCCGGCGGCGCCAACGATTTCCTGACGCGCCTGATGGCGCGCTACATGGGCGAGCAGCTCAAGGCCAACGTCGTCGTCGACAACAAGAGCGGCGCCAACGGCATGATCGGCGCGGCCGCTGTCGTGAAGTCCAATCCGGATGGCTACACCATCCTGATGGGCAATAGCGCCACGCACGGCACCAACCCCACGCTGTACAAGAAGCAGCCGTATGACGCCGGCAAGGATTTCACGCCGGTGGCGATGGTGGCCTCGGTGCCGATCGTGATGGTGGTGAACGCAGGGCTGGGGATCAACAGCGTCGATGAGCTGCTGCAGTACGGCAAGACGCACCGACTGTCATTCGGCAGCAGCGGCATCGGGGGCACCGGCCACCTGACCGGCGAGGCCTTCAAGGGGGCAACGGGGCTGGACATGGTCCATGTGCCTTACAAGGGCGACAGCCCGGCCGTCACGGACGCCATGGGCGGCCAGGTCGACCTGGCTTTCGTGGGCACGGCGTCGGCCACGACGCAGCAGGCTTCCGGCAGGATCAAGATCCTGGCCGTCGCGCATCCGACCCGTACCCGCGCGTTGCCCGACGTGCCCACCATGGCCGAAGCGGGCTATCCCGGCCTGGAGTTCTCGCAGTGGTACGCGCTGTTCGCGCCAGCCGGCACGCCGGATGCCGTGGTCCAGAAGTTGAACGCTGCGAACAAAGTGGCGCTTGCGAACCCCGAGGTCCAGAAAAGCCTGGACGCGCAATCGGCTGAAGGGACTTATCGCACGCCCGCGGAACTGGACCAGTTCTATCAATCGGAAATCAAGCGGTTCGGCGACTGGATCAAGAAACTGAACCTGTCGGCCGAGTGATGCAATTTAGGGCCGGATAGGGGGCCATGGTTCTCTGCCCGGGCAGGTAGCAGCATGCTCGGCAAGTCCATGGGCGGCGGCGTTTTCACCGTAAAATCCGGCAGCCGCCGCAATATTTCGGCGAAATCTTCTCCCCGAGATGTACGTCGATCTACTTACTCTTTATTTCCTGGCCATCGGAACCCTCCTGGCCAGCGCCGGGATGACCTTCTGGGAGCAGCGGACCAATCCCAAGCGCAGCAAGGAATTGCGGATCCTGACCGCGGGCTTTGCCACGCTGGCTACCGGCTGCGCCGCCGCGCTGTACCGCCACAACCTGCCCGGCGTCTCCGGTTCCGCCATCAGCAACCTGATCATTCTTTCCGGCTACGCGCTGATTCTGAACGGGGTCGCCGCGCTGGGCGGCCGCCGCTACTACAGAGCATCGATCGGAATAATCGGCGCGATGGCGCTGGTGTGGGCCGTCGGGGGCGCTCGCTGGCTGGATGTGATGTGGACCTACGTCAGTTCGGTGCCCATCGCGATCATCAGCGGGCTGACAGCCTGGGAAATGCTGCGCTGCGAACCCATGAAGCGGCTGCAGGCGCGGTACATCGTCGTGGCGGTGGCGGGCGTGCATACCGCGCTCTATGCCTTCCGGGCCTTCATCATGCCGTGGATGGTGTCGGTGCAAGGACAGCAGCTCGAGTCCCTGATGGGCAAGCTCACCATTTACGAAGGCGTGCTGTATTCGGTGGTGCTGCCGATGACGCTGCTCAAGCTCATCCGCGACGAAACGCACGGGCAGCTTTTGCTTGAGTCGCAAACGGACTACCTGACGCGGCTGGGCAACCGGCGCTGGTTCTTCGAGCAAGGGGCGCGCGTCCTGAATGGCAAGGAAGGGCGGGGCGCCGTGTCGGTGCTGGCGTTCGACCTGGATCACTTCAAGTCCGTCAACGACCGCTATGGCCACCAGGCGGGCGACAAGGTGCTGAAGTCCTTTGCCGAAACCGCGCGCGAGGTCCTGGGCCACGACGCCATTCTTGCGCGCATCGGCGGCGAGGAATTCGCCGCACTGCTGTGGGGCGATGACGCCCTGGGCGCCCACACGCTGGGCAAGGCCATTGCGGAACGTTTCGCCATCACCGTTTCAAACCGCATGGACGGAATCGGCATTGCGGCCACGGTCAGCATCGGTCTTGCGCGCTTCGACGGCGACGCGCCCAACATCGTGGACGCGCTGGCCTTTGCAGACCAGGCGCTTTATCGTGCCAAGTCCCTGGGCGGCAACCGGCTTGAGCGGGCGCAGAGGACTGCGCCCGAGCGCGCCGCCGTCTGACAACCCCGCTGGCCGGAACGCCGGCTTTCCGTCCCTAACGCGGCGCGTACGTCTTGCTCGCCGGATCGTAGGCGTACGTGACGCTGTCGGCGGCGCCCAGCTTCCGGGTCTTGCCCGGGCCGGAGATCGTGGTGCCGGTGAATTTCACCGTCAGGACAGGCAGGTCGCCGTTCGCATTCGTGCTGAACACCAGTTCGCCGTCGCTGCGCGTGCACGGCATGACGTCGCCGTCCGCACAGGCGGGGCCGTTGTCCTCGCCGGCAAGCACGTTGCCGGCGTAGGCCCACACGTTGTCCTTGCTCTCGTCCTGGCGCTTTTCGGGCGGCGTGAAAACGAGAAGGGTGTATCCGCTGACGGTGATGCCGTTATCGAAGGACTCGGTGGGCACGGCCAGCACCAGCTTGCCGGACGGCGTGCGGTGCTCCAGCGGCTTGCGCCGCGTGTCCACTTGCGGCGGCTGTTCATAGGCCCCGAATTCGCCGATGGTCGGCTCCATGCCGCGGAACTTCCAGGGGCGCTCGGACGCGGGATTGTCCAGGATGAAGGTGGCTTCGGACAGGTTGACCTGCGTCTCGGGCCCGATGTCTTCCTCGCCCGGCTTGCCGTAGCGATCCGCGGTTTCCCACACAAAGCCGGTGTAATACCGCGTGCCCTCCAGTTCGAATCCATGGCCGAACCAGAACGTGGCGATGCTGCCGTTCGCGACTTCGTAGGACGAGGCGCCCTTGCCGTCGATCTGGTGGATGGCGTACAGGACCGAGGCCGCGTCGGGGGGCGTGACCGCGTTGGCGGCCTGCCCGGCAGGTTGCTCGGCGGCGCTGGCGGGCGCGGGCGCCGCGGCAAACACGGCCATGGCCGTGGCGGGAAGCAACGCGGCGGCAAGCAACGTGGCTGCCGTCTTGCGGGTGCGCATCACCAATCCGTAAGATTTGCGAGAAAACGCCATGTACCTCTCTCTGTGTGTAAAGCCAGCTGAAATCGCCGTTTGGAAACGGTCGGACTACGCCCGTTGCCGCGCAAGATGCGGGCAGGGATCGCCTCTCGAAAAGGGGAATTCAAGGGTCCGGACCTTGGGCGGACTCGAACATAGAGGCTGTGTTCGAAGAGTGTCAAGGCAAAGTGCTGGGGCGTCCGACGTCGGACAGGATGCGCATGTCCGGCGGCCGTTTGAGGGGGAAGGTCCCGGGATGCCTGACGCAAAGGGTCGCGCGACGCAGCGGGTATCGGGCGTCGCTGGATGGCGGCCGCTACTTGTTGTTACCTTGGCAATATCCGGGGTTACCAAGTGTGAGCCGGACGAGGGCGAGCGCCGTTGGCGCGCTGCCCCCGTCCGTCGACGCCGCGGATGCGTCGGCGTCCGCCCGGCTCAAACCAGGTTTTTCGCCCGCGGATCGCGCCGGCCCAGTCGCGCCAGCAGGTGATCGACTTCCACCTTGGCCTGCGGCGTCAGGGCGCCGCCGGGCCGGCGCTGCGCGGCGCTGGCCAGGATGCCCCGGCGCATCATGACGTACTTGCGCACGGCCAGGCCGACACCGGGCTGCTGCTCGTAGCGCAAGAGCGGCAGGTGCGCGTCGAAGAGATCATGCGCCGCCTCGGTGTCGCCTTCGCCGACCATGCGGACGAAATCGCACAGCATGTCCGGAAAGCAATAGCCGGTGTTGGCGCCGTCGGCGCCGCGGGCCATTTCGTAGTCCAGGAACAGGCCGTTGTTGCCGCAAAGGATGGAGATGTGCCGCATGGAACCTTCGGCTTCGAAGCGGCGCAGGGTGGAGATTTTCTCCAGGCCGGGCCAGTCCTCGTGCTTGAGCATCACGCAAGACGGCAGGTCGGTCACGATGCGGCGGATGACGGACGGCGTCATCTGCACCGAGAACGTCAGCGGGTAGTCCTGCAGCACGAACGGAACGTCGCTGCCGATGGCTTCGACGGCCTGCTGGTAATACGTGACGATCTGGTCATCGGTGCGCAGGGTATTGGGCGGCGCGATCATCACGCCGGCCGCGCCCCGGTCCATGACCTCGCGCGTGAGCGAACGCATGGATGCGAAGCCGGGCGCGGACACGCCCACCACGATGGGCAGCCCCGCCGACTTGGCGATCACGCGGGAAGCGATTTCCAGCGATTCCGAGAAGTCCAGCTTCGGGGCCTCGCCCAGCTGGCCCAGAACGGTCAGCCCGGTCGATCCGCATGCCAGGTAGAAATCCATCATGCGGTCAATCGACGCGTAGTCGACGGCGCCGTCATCAAAGAACGGCGTGGGGGCGATGGGGAATACGCCTTTGGCGTCAGCAGTCAGTTTCATCTCTATGTCCTTGGAAAAAGGCGGTCAAATGCTGGCGATCAGGCCGCCGTCCACGCCGATGGTCGATCCGGTGATGTAGCTGGCGCGGGCGCTGGCCAGGAAGGCGACGGCGTCGCCATATTCTTCGGGGTCGCCATAGCGGCCCACGGGGATGGAACCGGTGCTTTCGCGGCTCACGTCCTCGACGCTGCGGCCCTCGCGCTTGGCGCGGGCTTCGTCCAGGAAGGTGATGCGGGCGGTGGCGATGCGGCCCGGCAGCACGATGTTGGACGTAATGCCGTCTTTGCCGACTTCACGCGCCAGCGTCTTGGACCAACCCACCAGCGACATGCGCAACGCATTGGAAATGCCCAGGTTGGGAATCGGAGCAATCACGCCCGACGACGTGCTCGTGATGACACGTCCCCAGCCGCGTTCCCGCATGCCGGGCAGCACGCGGTCCGTCAGCTTGACGACGGACAGCACCATGCCTTCGAAATGCTCGCGCCACAGGTCGGCCTGCTGACCCGAGGCCGGCGTGGGCGGCGGGCCGCCGGTATTGTTGACCAGGATGTCGACCGGGCCCACATTGGCCTCGATCCAGTCGACCTGCGCGTCGAAGGCGTCCAGCGCGCGCAGATCCCATTGCAGCGCGTGGGCCGTCTGCCCCGCAGCCTTGATCCTGTCCGCGGTGGCCGTGGCCGCGTCGAGGTTCAGGTCGCCCACGACGACCTTGACGCCTTCGCGCGCCAGCGACTGCGCAATGGCGCCGCCCAATCCGCCGCCGCCGCCCAGCACCAGCGCCGTCTTGTTTGCGATACCCAAATCCATACCTGCCTCCTGAAAGAAAATGCCTGGCCGGCCGGGGCGTCCGTCGGAACGCGCCGTGGCCCTGAAGGGTATTGTCGGCCTTGCCGGGGATCCGCGAAAACGGAAAATGCTCGGGTAGTTCATTCATTTTGTGAATGATCAAAGGAAATGGTGGCGGGTCGACAGGCAAGGGAAACAAGGACCGTCGGGCGCACCGGGGTATATTGGCCCACCCGATCCATGTGCCAAGAGAATGAATCCCCGCCGCCTGACTCCGTCGATGTCCCTGTTGCTGGCCTTCGAGGCCAGCGCGCGCCACCTGAGTTTCACGCGGGCGGCGACGGAACTGGCGCTGACGCAAAGCGCGGTCAGCCGGCAGGTGCAGGCGCTTGAGGATCTGCTCGAGGTGCCGCTGTTCCGACGCGAGAAGCGCCGCATCCTGCTTACGGAGGCGGGCAGGGGTTACCAGAAGGAGTTGGCGGCGGCCCTGCAACGCATCCGCAGCGCATCGCTACAGGCAATCTCCCACCGCAGCGGGCGCGGCGCCTTCCACCTGGCCGCGCTGCCCACGTTCACGGCGAAATGGCTGATGCCCAGGCTGAACCGCTTCTACGAACAACACCCCGGCATCCTGGTTCACCTGCACTCGCGGGTGACCCGTTTCGACCTGGAACTGGCGGGCATCGATGCGGTGATCGCGGTGGGGGACGGCGATTGGCCGGGCCTGGTGCCGCACCGCCTGCTGGACGAGCAGGTCATCCCGGTGATGAGTCCCGAAATGGCGGCAAGCCACCCCGCGCGCAAGCCCGCGGATCTGGCCCAGCACATGCTGCTGCAAGTGGCTGCGCGTCCTGCCGTTTGGCAGCGCTGGTTCGAAGCGCACGGCCTGCCTGTGCGGTCGATGCGGTGGGGCGCGCAGTTCGAGCTGACGACCCACCTGATCCAGGCGGTGGCATCAGGCATCGGTATCGGTCTGTTGCCGACGTTCCTGGTGCAGGACGAACTTAAACAGGGAGTGCTGGTTCCCGCGCTGGACGAGACCTTCAGCACAGGCGCGGGGTACTTTTTCCTGGCCTCGCCCGACAAGCTGGCGACGCCGGCACTGGCCGCTTTCCGGGACTGGCTGCTGGCGGAAAGCGGCGGCGTTTCCGCCTGATCAGGTCTTCTGGCCCGCCGGCTTTCCGGGGGGCTGGGCATGCAGATCGCGCGCCGCGCCGCCGCCGTAGGGCGCAAGCGGGCGAGGCGTGGGCGGGGAATTCGATATCTGCCGCGCCGTTTCCAGCATCATCGGGATGAAGCGCGAAATGGCGCGCTTTGCCGTCCATTTGCTGGCCGACACCGACAGCTGCAGGCCCGCCACGACACGCTGGCTCACATCGTGGATGGGCACGGCCAGCGCCAGGTCGCCGCGGTAATACTCCTCGAGGCAGCAGGCATACCCTTGCTCGCGCGACACGCGCACCTGTTCCATCAACGCGTCCAGGTCGGTCAGCGTATTCGGCGTGTACTTGACGCGGTCGCAGGCGGCCAGCGTGGCATGGGCTTCGTCATCGCTCAGCCCGGCCAGGTACACGCGTCCGGTGGAAGAGCAGTACATGGGAATGCGGCGGCCCACCGGCATGTGCACCAGAAGGCGGAGCGGGCTGGGAAACCGGCCGATGTAGATCATGTCCTGCCCGGCGGGTTCGGCCAGGTTGACGGTTTCGCCGGCATTGCGGTTGAGCTCGAGCAGGAACGCATTCGCGCGGTCCAGCAGCGGATGGGATTCCAGATACCGGCAGCCCGTGTCCAGCGTGCGTGAAGACAGCGAATAGCGCTTGGTCACCGGGTCTTTGTTGAGCAAACCCAAGGCTTCAAGCGTGAAAGCGAAACGCTGCGCCGCGCTGCGCGTGATGCCGGCTGCGGCGGCGATGTCCGGCAGGCTCATCGAGGCGCGTTCGGCCGTGAAGGCGTCCAGCACGGCGATGCCCGTGGCCAGCGATTGAACGTAGAGCGAAGAGGATTCCGGATTCATGGATCAAGGACGGTCGCCGCCGCCGTTTACAAAGTTCGATACGCACAGATTGCATTCCAATCCGAATGAAAGCAAGAAAAAAGCGGTCTGATCCACCGAAATTCCGGCATCAAATCCCTATGATTGTTTCGGGAAAACCCTTAATTGATAAGGCCTTATCTATGGTTTGCCCCGTGTTGACATGGGTCAACTGCAGCGCTTATAAAATCTACATGCGATATTGCCATATCGCTATTCGATACGATAACTGGCGCCAAAACGGGACGAAATCGAACGTCCAAGAGACGTGACGGCGCGCGAATCCGGCTTCCAAGGGGACCCCGATGCTGCACAAAACACTGAAATCGTTGTTGGCGACGGCGCTGTGCGCCGCCGCGCTGTCGGGTGCGCACGCCCAGACCGTCAAGGTTGGCGCCACGCCCACCGCCGTGCCTTTCAACTTCCTCGATCCCAAGACCAACACGCTGAAGGGCGTGATGATCGACATCGCCGATGCGGTGGGCAAGCAGGCCGGATTCAAGCCGGAAGTGATGCCGATCCCGTTTGCGTCGCTGGTGCCGGCGCTGCAGACCAGCAAGATCGACATGATTGCGTCCGCTTTCGCCAAGACGCCGCAGCGCGCGGAAGTCGTCGACTTCACGCAAGTGGTGCTCGAGTACGGCGAGGCCCTGGTCGTGCCGGACAAGGACAAGACCGACTACCACAGCATCGCCGACTTGAAGGGCAAGACTGTCGGTGTGCAGATCGGCACGCTCTACGTCGAGCCCCTGAAGTCCGCGCCTGGCCTGAAGGAAGTCAAGATGTACGACACCATGGCCGATCTGGTGCGCGACGTCGCATTGGGCCGCCTGGACGCCGCCTTCGGCGACGGTCCGGTGATCTCGTACCAGGTTCGCACCCAGGGCGTGCGCAACGTGCGCTACGTCGAAAGCTACAAGCCGTCCATGCCGACCAACATCGCGCTGGCCGTGCGCAAGGGCGACGCCGATCGCGTGAAGCAGCTCAACACCGCCATCGACGCGCTCAAACAGGACGGCACCATCGCCGCCATCATGAAGAAGTGGGGCGTCGCGAACTGATCCCGCGCGCCGCCCGGTCAAGCCGGCGCGGCGCGCAGCCAACCAGGGTTTTCCAAGATGTTCGAAACATTCTTCAGTGACGCCGCGGAGTTCTTCCCGGTGCTGATGCAGGGGGTGGTGACCACCATCGCCATCACTGCCGCGGCGCTGGTGATCGCCACGGTGTTGGGCCTGTTCTGGGCCATGCTGCGGGTCAGCGGCGTCGCGTCGTTGTCGCACGCCAGCCGCATTCTGACCAACGTCATCCGCGGCGTGCCGATCATCGTCGTGCTGTTCTATATGTATTTCGTGCTGCCGGAGGCCGGCCTCAGCATGACCGCCTTCCAGGCCGGCGCGCTGGGCCTGGGCGTGGCGTATTCCTCGTACATGTCCGAAGTGTTTCGCTCCGGCATCGACGCCGTCGATCCCGGCCAGTTTGAAGCGGCGCAGTCGCTGGGCATGTCGCGCGCCAAGCTCATGCGCCGCGTGGTGCTGCCGCAGGCCTTCAAGGTGGCGCTGCCGCCCTATGGCAACAACGTCGTCATGATGCTCAAGGACTCCTCGCAGACGGCGGTCATCACCGTGGTCGAGCTGTCCATGCAAAGCAAGCTGATCGCCTCGGCCACCTTCAAGAGCGCCACCATCTTTACGCTGGTCGCCCTGATGTACCTGGCCATGAGCCTTCCCATGATGTATTTCATCGGCAAACTCGAACGCCGCCTGGGACGCCGCCAATGATCACCATCGAAAACCTCAGCAAGTCGTTCGGCAGCCACCGCGTTTTGGAAGACATCAACGCCAGCATCAACCAGGGCGAAGTGGTGTGCCTGATCGGGCCGTCGGGCTCCGGCAAGTCCACGCTCCTGCGCTGCATCAACGGCCTGGAACGCTACGACGGCGGCCTCATCACGATCGACGGCGTCACGGTCGACGCGCGCAAGAAGGACATCCAGAACATCCGGCAGCGGGTGGCCATGGTCTTTCAGCGCTTCAATCTGTTCCCGCACCGCACGGCGCTGGAAAACGTCTTGGAAGGCCCCGTGCACGTCAAGGGCGAAAGCCTGGCGTCGGCCACCGAGCGCGGACGCGAGATCCTGGCGTCCGTGGGGCTGGCCGAAAAGATGAACCACTATCCGCAGCAGCTATCCGGGGGGCAGCAGCAGCGGGTGGCCATCGCCCGGGCGCTGGCCATGGAACCCGACGCCATTCTGTTCGACGAACCCACGTCGGCGCTGGATCCGGAACTGGTGGGCGAGGTGCTGGCGGTCATGCGCACGCTGGCCGAGAAAGGCATGACCATGGTCATCGTCACGCACGAAATGGATTTCGCCCGGAATGTCTCGGACCGCGTGCTTTTCCTGGAAAACGGACGCATCGCCGAACAAGGACCCTCGCGCGACGTTCTGACCAACCCCAGCAACGAACGCATGCGCGACTTCCTCAAGCGCGTCACCCACGTCCAATAGTCCCGGCGCCATGAACAACGATCTCTTTTCGCCCGCGGCGTCGCTGTGGGCCGCCAGCACGCCGCCACGCTCCGCGTCGCCGGCGCTGGCCCAGCCGCTCAGCGTCGACGCCGCCGTGGTCGGCGGCGGCGTCACCGGCCTGTCGGCCGCATTGCACCTGGCGCAGGCCGGCTTCAACGTCGCGCTGTTCGAGGCGCACGAAATCGCGCATCGGGCCTCCGGGCGCAACGGGGGCCAGGTGGTGCCGGGCGTAAAGCCTGGTCCCGAAGCCCTGATCCGGCGGTTCGGCGCCGACACCGCCACCCGCATGATCCGCTTCGCCTACGGCAACGCGGACTACCTGTTCGATCTGGTGGAGCGCCTGGGCATCGACTGCTCGCCCACGCGCAACGGGTGGATCCAGGGCGCGTTCTCGGCGGCTTCCGGCGACTACGTCAAGCGTCGCGCGGCCGAACTGAACGCGCACGGCGGCGACGTCGAATTCCTGGATGCTGACGGGATGCGCGCGGCCACGGGGTCATCCTTCTGGCCGTCAGGGCTGCGCGAGAAGCGCGCGGGTTCCGTGCATCCTCTGGCGTTTTCCCGCGGCCTGGCGCGCGCGGCAGGGCAGGCGGGCGCGGTGATTTACGACCACTCTCCCGTGTCCGCCATTGCGCCGGCGGCTGACGGGGGCGGAGTGCTGACCGTCAATGGACTTGCCGTGAAGGCGCGCCACATCGTGCTGGCGACGGACGCCTACACCGACCGGCTCTGGCCGGCCGTGGCGCAGTCCTATGTCAACGTGGCCAGCGCGCAGATCGCCACCGATCCTCTGCCCGCGACGCTGCAACAGGAACTGATGCCATTGCGCGCCGGCGTGTCCGAGACGCGCAAGATCACCTATTACTGCCGTATCGATCCCGAAGGGCGATTCGTCATCGGCGGCCGTGGCCATTCTTCGGAACGTCTGGATCCCTCGACCCGCGACCAGCTTCGCCGCGCGGCGGTCGCGCGGTTCCCGCAGTTGGCTGACGTGGCGTGGAGCCATGGCTGGGCCTGCCGGGTGGGCATGACGATGGACGATCTGCCGCACGTGCATCGGCTGGCGTCCGGCATCTGGACCGCCTACGGTTACTGCGGACGCGGCGTGGCCATGGGAACGGCGTTGGGCCGCGTGCTGACCGACGCCATCCGCGGCGTGCCGGCGGACAAGCTCGATTACCCGGTCACTCCCATCGGCCGAATGCCGTTCTATCCGGCGCGCCAGCTTGGCGCTACGCTGGCCATCAACTGGTACCGCCTGCGCGATGCGCTGGGCTACCCCGCATGAACGCCGTTCTACCTCTATCGTCATGACAACTGAAACGCAGTTTCCCGCCACCGTGGACGTGGCGATCATCGGCGGCGGCATCATCGGCGTCAGCACGGCGCTGGCGCTTGCCCGGGCCGGTGTGCGCACCGCGCTGTTCGAAAAGGGCACGCTGGCCTGCGAGCAATCGTCGCGCAACTGGGGCTGGGTGCGCACGCTGGGCCGCGACATGCCCGAAGTGCCGCTGGCGGTGCGGGCGCACCAGCTCTGGAGCGACATCCAGGCGCAGGTCGAGGTCGGCTACCGCCGCAACGGCCTGGTGTATTTGCACGAGAACGAAGCAGACGCGGCCGCGAACGAAACCTGGCTGCGCGAGGCCCGCGCCCATGGCGTCAAGGCCGACATGCTGGGGCGCGAGGCGGCATTGCGCCTGTTGCCTCAATCCCAGCGCGCCTGGACAGGCGGCATGTACAGCGCCGGCGACGGCGTGGCCGAGCCGCAGATCGCCACGCAGGGCGTGGCCGCGTTGGCGCGTCAGGCCGGCGCGATGATCTTTGAAGGGTGCGCGGTGCGGGGCGTGGAAAAGACCGCGGGCCGCGTCGATACCGTCATCACCGAACGCGGCGCCGTGCGCGCGCAGGCGGTGCTGGTGGCGGCGGGCGGTTGGTCGCGGCTGTTCTGCGGCAACCTGGGCGTGGACTTTCCGCAACTCAAGGTGCGCGGGTCGGCTTTGCGCACGGAGCCGTTCGACGCCGGCGTGTCGCTGGCCATCAACGGCAAGGACTTTACCTGCCGCAAGCGCGCCGACGGCGGCTACACGGTCTCGCAATTCTCGGCATCCCTGGCCGAAGTGGTGCCGGACAGCTTCCGCCTGATGGGCAAGTTCCTGCGCACCTGGATCGAAAACAATGCGCTGGTTCGCGTGCGGTTCAGCAAGCGCTTCTTCGAAGAACTGGCGATTCCGCGCCGCTTTCCCGCCGACCGCGAATCGCCCTACGAACGTTGCCGCGTCCTGGACCCGTCGCCCTACGCGCGCGGCATCGACCAGGCGTGGACCCGGCTGCAGCAGGCTTTCCCGATATTCCGCCAGACGCGCATCGCGCAATCCTGGGGCGGCTATATCGACGTGACGCCCGACGCCATGCCCGTCATGGCGCCCGTGGCGCAGGCGCCGGGGCTGTTCCTGGCGTCCGGGTTCTCCGGACACGGCTTCGGCATCGGGCCGGCAGTGGGCGAAACCATGGCGGCAATCATCCAGGGGCGGCAGGCGCCGGTGGATTTGCAGCCGTTCAGGCTGGAACGCTACGCCTGAAGGGGCGGGGCGCATCCGCCTGCGCGCCCGCCGCCACATCGTTTCAATCGCGGCCCAGCCGGAACAGCGGTACTCCGGGGTGGGGCGCACGCGCGGTCAGGATGGTGCCCGACACCGATTCGGTGCAGAACAGCGTGCGTCCATCATCGCCGCCAAAGGCCAGGTTGGTGGTGGACATGCCCTTGGGGCTGCGCCAGACGAAAAGCGGCTCGGCGCGGGGGTTCAACAGCCACACATGGCCCAGTCCGGGGTTGCAGACCAGCAGATTGCCTTCGGCGTCCACCGCCAGGCCGTCCGGACCGCTGGGCCCGTACGAGGTAAAGAACTGGCTGACCTTGCTGACGCTGCCGTCGGCCATCAGCGGCACGCGCCATACGCAATTGCCGCGCGTCACCGCCAGGTACAGCACCTTGCCGTCGGGCGACAGGGCCACGCCATTGGGGCTGGGCACGTTGTCCAGCAGGCAGTCCAGCTGACCGTCGGAGCGCAGGCGAAACAGCCGGCCGGTCGGGTCGTGCAGGCCGCTCTGGCCCTGGTCGGTGAAATACAGATTGCCTTGCGCGTCGAAGACGAGGTCGTTCACACCCTTGAATCGTTCGCTGTTGCGTCGGGAGAGGTAAGGGGTAACCTGGCCGCTCGCCACGTCCAGCGCCATCAAGCCGTTCTTGTAGTCCGTGATCAGCAGGCGGCTGTCGTCCATGAATTTCATGCCGTTGGGCTCGCCGTCGTATTCCGCCACCAGTGACCACTCGCGATCCGGCGTGATGCGGAACACGCGGCCCCACGGGATGTCGGTCACATACAGATTGCCGCCGGGGGCGAACACGGGACCTTCCAGAAAGGAATCCACGGGCGCGCCGCCCCGGTTGGCGTCGGCCCAGTCGCTGCGCTCGGCGCGGCGAAAGCGTTCCGGCATGGGCGACCACACCTCGAATTGCGCCACCTCGGGCGCATGCAGGAAAAACATGGCGTCTCCTTCCTACTTGGCGTCGTAGCCGATGTTGCGGGCCACGTTGCCCCACATCACGCCGCTGTCGGCCAGGATGCGGCCAAACTCGGCGGCATCCGCCGCGCGCGGTTCGGCGCCCATCTTGGTGGCGAATGACTGCATTTCCTCGGAAGCCATGGCCTTGGCGATCTCTTGCTGCAGGCGTTGCGTGACTTCCGGCGGCGTGCCCTTGGGCGCCCACAGGCCGGTCCAGTTGACCACGCCGAAATCCTTCACGCCAGCCTCGGCAAAGGTCGGAACGTCGGGCAGCACCGCCAGGCGTTTGGCGCCGCTGACGGCCAGCAGCCGCAACTGCCCGCCTTGCACCGCACCCATCACGCCCGTGGTGGACGCAAACTGGAAGTCGATCACCTTGCCCAGCACCGCCTGCGTGGCTTCGGCCGCGCCCTTGAAGGGCACGTGCATGAACTTGACGCCGGTCGCCAGCGCCAGGCCTTCGGCGGCAAAGTGCGGCGTGGTGCCGGGTCCGCCTGAGCCGTAGGTCACCATATCGGGCTTGGCGCGCGCCTGGGCCAGCAGGTCATCCAGCTTGTTATACGGACCGGCGGCCGAAACCGCCAGCGCCATCGGCGCAAACACGAAGGCCGAGACCGGCTCCAGATCTTTCGCGGGATCGAAGGGAAGCTGCTTGAAGATGTGGGGCAGCAGCGAGTAGGTCGTGTCGTTCGCTACGAGCGTGTAGCCGTCGGGCGCGGCGCGCGCGACCTGGCTCACGCCGATCGTGCCCGTGGCGCCGGGCTTGTTTTCAACGATGAAGCTCTGGCCGGTCTGCGTGGACAGCATCTGCGCCATCTTGCGCGTCGCCACGTCGACGGCGCCGCCGGGGCCATACGGCACCACAATGCGCACGGGCCGGCTGGGCCACGCGTCCGCGGCATGCGCAATGCCGCAAGCCAACAGCGGCAGGGCGCCGGCCAGCGCCAGGACGGCACGGCGGGTGCGGGCCAGGGTTCGATTACGGTCGGTCATTTGTCATCCTCTGTTGTTGTGGTGCAAGGCTTACTCGGCCTTCAGCCCCAACTGCTGGGCCAGGTTGCGGTACGTATCGATCTCTGTGGCCAGTTGCGCGCCGAATGCGTCACCGCAGGTCTGGCGGGGCTGCATGCCCAGGGCGTCCAGGCTTTTGGCGGTGCCGTCGGCCTGGGAAAACTCGCGCGCCACCTGTTCCAGTCGGGCGCGCACGTCCTGCGGCAGGCCGGCGGGGGCCAGGACGCCATACCAGGCGTCGGCGGTGTAGCCCGATACGCCGGCTTCGTCGAACGTTGGCACCTGCGGCAACTGCGCCAGGCGCTTGGGCGCGGCGACGGCCAGCGCCGTGAGCTTGCCGGACTGCACCTGCGGCAGCACCGAGCCCAACGTCGCCAGGGAAGCATCGACCTGGCCGCCCATCAGATCCGAAATCGCCTGGGATGCGCCCTTGTACGGGATGTGGTTCATGCTGACGCCGGTCTGGCGCAGGAACTGTTCGGTGGCGAAATGCCCGGAACTGCCGGTGCCCGGCGTTGCGTAGGTCAGGCGCCCCGGCTCGGCGCGGGCGCGCGCAAGGAATGCGCCCAGCGTATCCACCTTCAGGGCCGGACCGGTAACCAGCACCGTGGGGCTTACCGCCACGGCGCAAAGCGGCGTGAAGGACTTCAGCGCATCGAACTTGACCCGGTCGGCGTACAGCGCCGGAATCATGGTGTGGTTGGTGGCGCCGATCAACAGCGTGTAGCCGTCGGGCGCCGCCTTGGCGACGGCCTCGGCCGCCAGGATGGTGTTGGCGCCAGGGCGGTTCTCCACGACGAAGGTCTGGCCCAACGCCTGAGAGGCGTAAGACGCAAATGCGCGCGCGACGACGTCGGTGGGGCCACCGGGCGAGAACCCGACGACCACGCGCGCGGGATGGTCGGGGTAGGCGGCGTGGGCGGCGCCGGCGGCAAGCAGCAGTGATGCCGCCAAAGCGGACAGCTTGGATTTCATGTCAGGTCTCCGTAAAACTGGGTCGCGCGGCTGGACGCCGCGTCATTCTTTGTGGATGCCGGCTTCGGCCAGGATGTGGGCCGAACGCGCCATCTGGTCGTCAAGAAAGGTGCGGAACTCGGCGGCGGTCGACCCCACCGGTTGCGCGCCCAGCTCCTGCAGGCTGTGGCGCACAGCGGGGTCCTGCAGCGTGGCGCGCAATTCCTGTTCGATGCGAGTGGCCACGTCGGATGGCAAGCCGGCGGGCGCCAGCACGCCGTTCCATTCGAAGACTGCGTACTGGGGCACGCCACTTTCAGCCACGGTGGGCAGGTCGGGCAGCGCGTCGACGCGCTTGGGAGACGTCACGGCCAGCGCACGCAACTTGCCGCTCTTCACCAAAGGGTAGGACGCCGCCATGTTGCTGAACATCATGTCGATCTGCCCGCCCATCAGGTCGGTCAGCGCAGGCGCGCCGCCCTTGTAGGGCACATGCGTCAGTTCAAGCTTGTTGCCCTGCGCGAACCAGGCGGCGGCGATGTGCTGCGCCGTGCCCTGGCCCGGCGTGCCGAACGTCAGGTGGCCCTTGCGCGCGGCGGCCGTCAGGTCGTCGATGCGCTGATAGGGCGCCGCTGCCGGCACCACCAGCAGATTGGGCGTCAGGCTGACCAGCGAAATGGGCTGGAAGTCCCGGCGGCTGTCGTAGCTGAGTTTCTTGTACAGCGACGGATTGATGGCGAACGCGGTTGCGTCGTACAGCAGCGTGTAGCCGTCGGCGGCGGCATGCGCCACGTTGGCCGCGCCGATGGTGCCGCTGGCGCCGGGCTTGTTTTCGACCACCACGGTCTGGCCCAGGCGTGCGCCCAGTTTCTGAGCCACCAGCCGGGCCTGGGCGTCGGCGGCGCCGCCGGCGGAATAGGGGACCACCAGCTTGAACGGACGATCAGGGTATTCGGCGGCCGCGGCGCCGGCGCAGAACGCCAGGACGACGGGCAGGATGCGGATCAACTTCATGAGGTGTCTCCTCGTCTGATGGGCGTGCAGCCTGTGCCGGCTGCTGCGCCCGATGGGGGTGTTCGTGTTCGGGATTCAGACCGTGGCGATGGGCGTGGCGGGCGATCCTGCCGCGCCGGGCAGCCGCAACGGCGGCGCCGTCAGAAGAAAGCGATGGCGTCCGTGCGCGCGCAGCCAGCGCGCCAGCGGGGTCAGCCACCAGAGTTCGCCCAGGTGGATACCGTTCTTGAACAGGCAGTGTTCGTGCAGCGGCAGGCGCGGGCGGCGCAGCGGCGTTGCCGCGCCGCGCAGGTTCACCGGCTGCACCAGTTCGACCGCGGGGTTGTCGGCTATCAGGCAGGCCAGGCGGGAGTCCACGATCCATTGCAGCAAGCGCTCATCGTGCCCGTCCAGGCCGCTGCCGGTGTCGTGCAGGCGAGCGACGTCGGGCTGGCGGTTCATCGACATCAGCGTGTCGCCAAAGCCGGTGTGCAGGCACACCATGTCACCCGCTTCGATCCGCACGCCGTCCGCGTCCAGGATGCGCATCAAGGCGTCGTAACCCACCGCGGTGCGCGTGCGGCCGACGTGGGCCTCCAGGTCGACCAGGACCGCGCGGCCCTGCACGCCGTGTTCGGCCAGATGTTCGATGCCGAGCGCGCCGGCGCGGGGCCCGGGAAAGCGCGCCCAATCCGTCGGCGCCTGCGGATCTTCATCCGCCGCCTGGATCTCCGCGCCAGCCCGATAGCCGTTGTAGAACACGGCTTCGGCTTCGCCGTCGCCATCGGCGTCAAAGCGGCTTCCCAGGCTGTCCCATTGGGTCGAATACTGCGTGTTCATCAGCAGCACGTCGTCGCACACCACGTCGGTCAGCAGCGGATCTTCCGACGCATACGACCAGCAGAAGCCCTGGGCGCCGGCGCTCTTGCCATCGCGCAGCGTGGCGTAGCGCTGCGGCGGCAGCCGCCGCGGATTCAGCGCCATGCCGCCCGGCACGTCCAGCGGCAGCGACAGGCAGAAGGTCAGCCCTTCGCGGACCTCGGCGATGCCTTGCAGCACCTTGGCGCGATCCACCAGGTTCATGCGGCCGCGCTGGTCGTCGGGGCCGAACTCGCCCCAGTTGCTCCCGGCCGGCGCTTGCTTCCATCGTTGTGGCATGGCGTGGCTCCTTACGCGGACGCGTTGGCGCGGGCCAGGACGTCCAGCACGTTGCGCGCCGCCGCCACGCCCATGTTGACGTAGGCTGCGCTGGTCACGCCGCCGATGTGCGGGCTGAGGATGATGCGCGGTTCCTGCTGGAACGGATGGCCGGCGGTCATCGGTTCGACGGCAAAGCTGTCCAGGCCGGCGGCCAGCACATGCCCCGAGCGCACCGCCTGCAGCAGCGCGTCTTCGTCGACCAGTCCGCCGCGCGCCGTGTTTACCAGGATCACGCCCGGCTTGCACTGCGCCAGCGTCGCCGCATTGACCATGCCGCGGTTTTCGTCGGTCAGCGGGCAGTGCAGGGACACGACGTCGGCGTCGCGCCAGATTTGATCCAGCGGCACGCTGTCGACGTAATCCGCCAGGTTCTTGGCGTACGGATCGAAACCGATCACGCGCATGTTCAGCCCGTGCGCCATGGCCGCCATGCGTTGGCCGATGGCGCCCAGTCCGATCAGGCCGATGGTCTTGCCGCCCAGTTCCAGGCTTTTGTGGGTGGACTTGTCCCAGTGGCCCGACCGCATGCGTTCGTCCAGTCCAACGACCGATTTGGCGCAGGCCAGGAGCAAGGCCAGTGCCTGTTCGGCCACGGCGGCGGCGTTGACGCCCACTGCGGCGACAACCTGGATGCCGCGCTGCGCGGCCGCCGCCTTGTCGATGGTGTCCGTGCCGCTGCCGTGCTTGGAGACCACGCGCAAGGCGGGGGCGGCGTCCATCGCGGCGGCGCCTACCTTGCTGTAGCGCACGATAATGGCGACCGGATTGTGTTCGCGGCACAGCGCCACGATGTCGTCTTCGGTGGGCGTCTTGCCGGCGAACACCAGGTTGAAATCTCCGAGCAGCGCCAGTGCTTCCGGCGCCAGGTCCGCCGCGGTCACGACGATGGCGGGCTTGCCCGCAGTGGCGGTGTTCACAGCGATTCCCCTTCCTTCAGGACGCCGGCGGCGCGCAGCGCGGCGGTCAGCCACTTGGCTTCCGTGTCGCCCGCCTGGATCGCGGCGATGCGCGCCGCCTCATCGCGCACCTTCTTTTCGGCGGCGGGCAGCAGGCCTTCGATCTTGTCGCGTTCGACCACCACCACGCCGTCGGCGTCGCCGATGATGAAATCACCGGGATTGACGGTGACGCCGCCCACCGACACAGGGTGGCCGATGCGGCCGGGCACGTTCTTGGTCGGACCATTGGGATTCGTGCCCGCCGCGAACACCGGATAGTCCATTTCGATGATTTCAACCGTGTCGCGCGCGGCGCCGTCCATTACCACGCCGGCGATGCCCAGCTTGCGGCAGGCGTTCATCATGATCGTGCCCATCAGCGCCGAACTGAGGTCGCCCTTGCCGTCGATCACCAGCACGTCGCCCGGCTTCGCCAGGGAAATGGCCGCGTGGATCATGAGGTTGTCGCCCGGGCGCACTTCGACTGTGAGCGCGTTTCCGGCCAGCTTCATGCCGGGATGCAGCGGCCGGATGCGGCCGTTCAGCGCGCCGCGGCGGCCGGCCACGTCGGCCAGGATGGCGGGTTGCAGTTCCCCGGCGCGACGGACGATGTCGGCGCTGACGCGGGGGAAGTCTTTGATGATGTCCTGATTGGCCATGTTTGTTCCTGAGAAAAGTTGAAAGTCCGGGCGCGGGGAAGCCATGCGGGCCTGATGCCAGCGTTGCGAATCACCGTGCGATTGCTGTCGAATTCAGCGGGGTTGGAAATACGAAGCGCGTCGGCGCGTCACTCGACCTTGGCGCCCGAGTCCTTGACGATCTTTCCCCAGCGGATGCGGTCGTCGTGGATGAGCTTGCCGAATTCCTCGGGCGTGCTGGTCAGCACGCGCGCGCCTTGTTCCTGGTACTTCACGCTCAGGTCCTTGGCCTGCAGGGCCTTGTTGAATTCGACGTTCAGGCGCTGCACGATGTCCTTGGGCGTGCCGGCTGGGGCAGCCAGGCCGAACCAGGTCACCGCTTCGAAGCCGGGAAAACCGCGTTCCGCGATCGTGGGCACGTCGGGCATATCGGGCACGCGCTGCGTCGAGGTCACCGCCAGCGCCCGCATCTTGCCGTTGCGCACGTGGCCGATCAGCGTGGGAACCGACGACAGGTACATGTCGATCTGGCCGCCGATCAGGTCATTGGAGGCCTGCGCCGCGCCCTTGTACGGGATATGAGTGAGCTTGATGCCCGCGGCGTTCTGCAATTGCACGGCGGCCAGGTGCGCCACCGTGCCGTTGCCCGAGCTGGCGAAATTCAAGACGCCGGGCTTGGCCTTCGCGGCGGCGATCATGTCCTCGAAGGACTTCAGCGGCGAATTCGCCGGAACGACGATCACAAGCGGCGCATCCGCCACCAGTCCGATGGCGGTCAGGTCCTTCTCGGGGTCGTACGGCAACTTTGCGTAGAGCGTGGGATTGATCGCGAGGTTGCTGGTCTGGCCCAACACCAGGGAATAACCGTCCGGGGCGGACTTGGCGACCGTGTCCACGCCGATGTTGCCGCCGGAACCGGGCCGGTTCTCGGTCACGATGTTCCAGCCCGTATTGCTGGCCACCTTGATCGCGGCTTCGCGCGCCAGCACATCGGTGCCGCCTCCGGGCGGGAAGGGGACGATCAGACGGATGGGTTTGTTGGGATAGCCCTGGGCTGCGCTCAGGCTGGTCACGCACACCAGGGCCAGGCCCGACAGCACACGCACGATGCTCTTCATGGTTTGTCTCCGATATCTGTTTTTGGTGAAAGCATTGTGGATCGCTGTTCCGCACAATACAATCCATGTTCGTATAGCGGAACATGTTGCGTACCATGAACGATGATCAGACCCTGGATTCGGACGAATCAGCTGCCGAAGAAGGCGTAGTGGCGGTACGCCGCGCCATGCGCATCCTTGAGGCTTTCGGCGTGGACGACGCCAATCTGTCGCTGGCGGAACTCAGCCGGCGCACGGGTTGCCACCGTTCCACCGTGTTGCGCCTGGCGCGCACCCTTGCCATGGACGACTACCTGGCGCAACGCGAAGACGGCACATGGCGCCTGGCGCGCGCCGCCGGCTGGCTGGGCGCCTGCTACCAGGCCACGTTCAACATCGCGGAAGTGGTGCAGCCGATACTGCGCGAACTGTCGGTGGCCACAGGCGAAAGCGCAACGTTCTACGTGCGCGAAGGCAAGCAGCGCATCTGCATGGCGCGCGTCGAAGGCCCCAAGTCGATCCGCCATCACGTGCGCGTCGGCGCCGCGCTGCCGCTGGAACTGGGCAGCCCGGGCCGCGTCCTGCTCGCGTTCTCCGGAGAACCGGGCGAACCCTACGAATCGGTGCGCCGCGCCGGCTACATGATTTCGCTGGGCGAGCGCGACGCCGAAGTGTCCAGCATTTCAGCGCCGGTCTACGGCATCAACTGGACGCTGGTGGGCGCGATCTGCATATCCGGGCCGATATCACGCTTGACCGAAAGCGTGCTGCTTGAGCTCAAAGAGCCCGTGCTTGCGGCGGCTAGCCGTTTGTCTCGGTCGATGATGGGGCTGAAAAGGTCGGTGTAGACGTGATGCCGCCTAAAAAAACCGGCAACGGCGGACGCTTTACGCTCTCCGCCGCTGCCTGCCTGCATCACTCCGGCTGAATCCCGGCCTCTTTCACCACCTTGCCCCACTTGTCCAGATCCGACTGGATCAGCGCCGCGTAATCTTGCGGCGTGCCGCCCTGGACTTCGATGCCGGCGGCCTCCAGCTTGGCGCGCACGGCGGGCTGCTTCAATGCCGCGTTGATCTCGGCGTTGAGCTTGGCGACGATTTCCTTCGGCGTGCCGGCCGGAGCCAGGAAGCCGCCGTTGGTGTTGGCGTCGTAGGTCTTGAAGCCCTGTTCCTGCGCCGTCGGCACGTCGGGCAAGGCCTTCGCGCGCTTGGCCGTGGAAATCGCCACGGCGCGCACGTTGCCCGCCTTGACCTGTTCCTGCATCGCGCTGAGCGTGTCGATGTACAGCACGGTCCGGCCGGCCAGAAGATCGGGGTGGGCGGCCGACGAACCCTTGTACGGGATCAGCAGCATGGGCGCGCCGCTGACCATGCGGAACATCTCGGCGGCCATTTCCTGCGCGCTGCCGCGGCCGGAGGTCGCGACCTTGGCGTCGTCGGGATGCGCCTTCATCCAGTCCACCAGTTCGGGCAGCGTCTTGGCCGGCACCTTCGGATACACCGAGAACACCAGCGGGATCTCATGCGTGTAGACGATGGGCTCGAAGCTCTTTTGCGGGTCCCAGCCCAGGTTCTTGAACAGATACTTGTTGATGTTGTGGCTGCCGCCCACGATGCCGATCGTGTAGCCGTCGGGCTTGGCGTTGGCGAGCAGGGCGGTGCCCAGGTTATTGGACGCGCCCGGCCGGTTGTCCACGATGACCGGCTGGCCCAGGGACACCGACAGCTTTTCGCCGACGACGCGCGCGATCATGTCGATGCCGCCGCCCGGCGGCGCGGGCACGATGATGCTGATGGGACGGGCGGGATAGTTCTGCGCCGCGGACAGGCCGGGCAGGGCGGCAAGGACTGCCGAAACGGCCAGGGTCTTGGCCAGCGTGGTGAGGGTCATGCTTGTCTCCTTGGGTGGTCAACTTCTGTCAACTCTGTGATGCGTGCAGGAAAAGCGCTCCGGGGGGTGTGCAGGCCCGGGGCGCGGGAAGGTGTTAACCGCGCCCGGCGAAGGGCATGGCGCTGGCCATGACGGTCATGGTCAGGACGTTCGCGTCCAGCGGCAGCGACGCCATGTGGCGCACGGCCTTTGCGACGTGGATGGCGTCCATCATGGGTTCGGGCGCGGTCGTGCCGTTGGCCTGCAGCACGCCGCGCGTCATGCGTTCGGACAGCTCGGTCAATGCGTTGCCGATGTCGATCTGGCCGGCCACGATGTTGAACGCGCGGCCGTCCAGCGCCAGCGACTTGGTCAGGCCGGTCACCGCGTGCTTGCTGGCGGTGTAGGGGGCGGTGTACGGGCGCGGCGTGTGCGCCGAGATCGACCCGTTGTTGATGATGCGGCCGCCTTGCGGCGACTGGCGGCGCATCAGGCCGAACGCAGCGCGGGCGCACAGGAACACGCCGGTCACGTTGGTGTTGATGGCGTTGAACCACTTGTCCAGCGGCAGCTCGTCCATCGGCACGGCGGGCGCATTGACGCCGGCGTTGTTGAACAGCAGGTCCAGCCGGCCGAAGCGGCTTTCGATGGTGTCGAACAGCGCCTGCACGCTTTCCGGGCTGGTGACGTCGGTGGGCACGGCCAGGGCGGTCTGGCCGCGCGAGGCGGCCTCGGCCTGCAGCGATTGCAGGGGATCGGAACGACGGCCAGCCAGCACGACGGTCCAACCGTCATTCAGCAGGGTGATGGCGGTGACGCGGCCCACGCCGCTGCCCGCGCCGGTGACCAATGCAATTTTCTCGTTGTTGCTGGTGTTCAAGACAGGACTCCTCGGATGGCGCAGTGATTGAAAAATTCGGGTTGCTAGGCGGCCTTCAGCCGGGGTGGGTGTTGGCGACCGTCATGGTGAGTTCGCCGATGCCCGCCACGCCCGCGCTGACGACGTCGCCGGGCGCAAGCGGGCCGACGCCCGCGGGCGTGCCGGTGTAGATCAGGTCGCCGGGCGCCAGGGCCACGGACCGCGACAGCATCGCCACCAGTTCGGCCACGGGCCACAGCAACCCGGACACGTCGGCTCGCTGGCGCTCGACGCCATTGACGCTGAGCCATATCGCGGCCTCTTGAGGGTGGCCGCAATTCGCGACGGGAACGATGGGCGTACAGGGCGCGGAATGGTCGAAGGCCTTGGCGGGTTCCCACGGGCCGCCCGCGCGCTTGGCCTGCTGTTGCAGGTCGCGCCGGGTCAGGTCCAGGCCGGCCGCATAGCCCCAGACGTATTGGGCCTCGACGTCGGCGGGCGCGATGTCGCTGCCGCCGCGTCCGATCGCCACGACCAGTTCAATTTCGTGGCAGAAGTCCGCGGTGTCGGCGGGATAGGGCAGCGCGCCTTCGGCTGGCCAGACGGCGCTGGCCGGCTTCATGAACCATGCAGGCATGTCGCGCGGCGGGGCTTCGTCTGGCGCCCATCGATAGTTGCGCCCGATGCAGAACACGCGGGCCACGGGAAACCGGGACGTGCTGCCGGCAATGGGCAGCGTGGTGGGTGCAAGGGCGGGAAAGGCTAGGTCCGTCATGGCAGTCATTTCGGAAAGGCACCTGCGGCTCAGGTCGTCAGGCTCATCGACGGGCGCTGGCCAGCCAGCGCCTGGGCGATGCTGTCCAGCACCATCTGTCCCATCGCGGCGCGGGTCTCCCAGGTGGCGCTGGCGCGGTGCGCCTGCAACGTCGTGCGGTCGGAGTGGCGCAGCGCCGCCGGCACGCGCGGCTCGTCGACGAACACGTCCAGCCCCGCGCCCGCGATGCGCCCGGCGACCAGCGCTTCGGTCAGGTCGGCCTCGTTGACCAGTCGGCCGCGCGCCACGTTCACCAGAAAGCCTTGCGGGCCCAGCGCGTCCAGCACGGCGGCGTCGATGATGCCTTCGGCCTTGTCCGCCGCCGCGCTGAGCACCAGGGCGTCCGACTCCCGCGCCAGGTCGATCAACGACGGCACGAACGCATGCGGGACGTCGTCCATGGCGCGAAGGTCGGTATAGCGTATCGGGCAGCCGAAGGCCGCAGCCCGGGTAGCGACGGCGCGGCCCACGCGGCCCATGCCGACAATGCCGACGCGCATCCCGCTGAAGCGGCGCGCCAGCGGGATGGCGCTGGGCGAGGGGAATTGTTCCCACAGTCCTTCGCGCACGAAGCGGTCGCCGGCGCAGAGGTTGCGGCAGGCGGCGATCAGCAGCCCGATCGCCAGGTCGGCCACATCTTCCGTCAACGCGCCCAGCGTTGCGGTGACCGGCAGGCCGCGTTCCCGGCAATACGGCAGATCCACCGCATCGGTGCCCACGCCGTTGACGGCCACCACCTTGACGCTGGGCAACTGCTCCAGCATCGCGCGGGAAATCCCCGTATGGCCGCCCGTGATGACGGCGTCGATCGTGGCGCCATGCTCGCGCAGCCACGCCGCCTGGTCGGAGATTTCGAAGAACTTGTGCACCTGGTACAGCGACGCGAGCTGGTCATTGACCGCCGGGATCAGGATGGGATTGAGTTGCAGGACCTGAGGCTTCATATCGGTTCGGCTCTGAAGTTGGGACCGAAGGGCGGCCCGCGTTGAAGATTGAGTCCATGGTATTTAATGATTGATTTGTAAGGCAATATTGATCTATAAAATCAACATATAAACATTGCTACAAGATGATCATGGCCTCCTGGATAACGATGGCTGAAGCCTGCAGCCGGCTTGGCGTGCGCCCGCAAACCGTTTACGCCTACGTCAGCCGCGGCAAGCTTGAAGTCATGGCCGATCCGGCCGACACGCGCCGCAGCCTTTATCGCGCCGAAGACGTCGCCGGACTGGCCAAGCGCAAGCAGGCCGGCCGCAAGCACGAAACCCTGGCCGCCAACACGCTGTTTGGGGCCGAGCCCAGCATTCCCACCGCCATCTCCACGTTTCACCGGCAGCGGCTGTATTACCGCGGGCAGGACGCCGTGACGCTGGCGGGTTCAGCCACCCTGGAAGATGCGGCGCAGTTGCTGTGGAACTCCGAGCAGGCGCCCGATTTCTCGTCCGTGGGGCGCGTGGCGTCTCCGGGGCGGGTGGCGGCGTTCACCACCCTGGCAGGGCTGGCCGCAACGGGGCATTCCACCCACGGCCGCATGACCCGCGTCCTGCATGGCGAATGCCAGAATCTGGTGGGCCAGTTGGCCAACGCCTTTGGCGCCCAGCACGGCAAGCGGCCGCTGCATCTGCGCTTCGCGCAACGCTGGAAGCTGTCGGACCAGGCGGCGGAACTGCTGCGCACCGCGATGGTGTTGCTGGTGGATCACGAGCTCACCAGCTCGGCTTTTGCCGCGCGCATCGCGGCGTCCACGGGGGCGTCGCTTCCGGCATGCCTGCTGTCGGGATTGACGACCTTGTCCGGCCCGTTGCACGGCGACGCTTCCGGCCGCGTGAAGGCCTTGTTCAACGAAGTTGAAAGGCAGGGCGAAGACCAGGTAATGGCGCACTACCTGTCCACGGGCATGCCGCTTGCCGGGTTCGGCCACCACTTGTATCCCGACGGCGATCCTCGCGCCGCCGCGCTGCTTGCGCTGTTCGAGCCTGCCGAGGTCATCACCCGCTTCATCGACAAGGCCACGCAGCTCACCGGCCTGCATCCGAACATCGATGTCGCGCTGGCCGCGCTGGCGGCGCATTGCAGGCTGCCGGATGACGCGGCATTCGGCCTGTTCGCCACGGCGCGCAGCATCGGGCTTCTGGCGCACAGCCTGGAACAGCTGAGCGTGGCGCAGGTGATCAGGCCGCGGGGCCGATACGTGGGCGTCATGCCCGAGGTCGCGTAACGGTTCCATTCGTGGTTATGCTTCGTCAAACCGACACGGAGATTGCGATGACACGAACGCAAAAGCAGAAGATGCTTGCCGGCGAGCTCTACACGGCCGTCGACCCCGAAATCCAGGCAGACCAGCTTGCCGCGGGCGTCTGGATGAAGCGGTACAACGCCACGCTGGACGAAGGGCCGGACCGCTGGCATGCGCTCTTGAAAGAACGGCTCGCGCGTGTCGGCGACGGCGCAATCATCCGCCCCCCGTTTCACTGCGACTACGGCTACAACGTATCGCTGGGCGACAACGTCTTCATCAATTTCAACTGCGTCATCCTGGACGTCGTGCAGGTCACCATCGGCGACGGCACGCAGATCGGCCCGGCGGTGCAGATCTACACCGCCGACCACCCCCACGATCCTGAACAGCGGCGCGCCGGGCTCGAATTCGGCCGTCCAATTCACATCGGCAGGCAGGTGTGGATAGGGGGCGGGGCAATCATCCTGCCCGGGGTCACGGTTGGAGACGACGCGATCATCGGCGCCGGCAGCGTGGTGACGCGCGACGTGCCCGCCGGCGCCAAAGTGGTGGGCAATCCGGCGCGCGTCAGGGGGTAGGGCGGCGCCGCTGCATTGATCTCGCCCGGCTGCAAAGCCGTGCTTGAGCGGCGCTGCAGGCAGCCCGCAAGGCCTGCGGCCGATTGCCGCACTGCCCAAAAAAATGCGGAGCAACCGCAAGACTCTGTAATAGAATCCGGCCCATGCCTAGCATCCGGGACTCTGCGAACAAGCCGCGCGGCCTGCCCTGGCGGATCCTGATCTGCCTGGCGTTGGCCATGTTCGTGCTTCGTGCCGCCATCCCGAATGGCTACATGGCCGCGCCTTCAACGACCTCGTTGATGCTGACGCTGTGCGAGGCCGGCGGGGCCATGAACATCTCGTTCGACCTGCCTGGCAAAAGCGAGTCCACCCACGCACCGTCCGACGCCTGCGCCTTCGGCGCGCTGGCGGGTCATGTCATCCTGCCCCAAGCGGGCCTGACGCCCGTGATGGTCGCGCAGGCGGCTTTCGCAGCGCCCCGTATTCCCGTCTATCACGCCGCGCCGGCATTGCCGCCGGTCGGTCCTCCCTTAGGCTCGCGCGCACCTCCTTCCCTGTACGCCTGATATGCCGTCAGCGCGCGCGTGACGCCGCGCACGGCAACGAAGGGAGGGAGCATCCGCCACGTCATCCCGATAGCGCCGGCGCGAGGCGAACCGCCTGCACGATTGTCCCCCCTTCGATTTCCGCTCTTCCATCGGCCAGGCGCCGGTGACAGGGCACGACAGGATATTTGAAGAAGAGGGGTCATCTTGGCCATCGTTCGATCGCAGACGTGCTTCGGCACGCTCCTGGCGCTGGCCGCATGCAATGCGGCCGCCCAATCCACTCCCGCCACGCTGGCGCCCATCACCGTGATGGGCGGCGCCGAAAAGGCGCTGACCACGCCCGCAAGCACCGGCTCCAACCTGGGCCTCACGCCGATGCAGACGCCGGCCAGCGTGGACGTCATCTCGCGCGAGCAGATCGAGGCGCGCGGCGACGCCAGCGTCGTCACCGCCATCACCCGCGCGCCCGGCTTCTCGGCCATGCCGCATCCCGGCAACGGCAACAGCGCGTTGTCGGTGCGCGGCTTCACCGACAGCACGTCGGTCATGCGCCTGTACGACGGACTGCGCCAGTACGGCGGCGTCGGCCTGACGTTTCCCTTCGACACCTGGTCGGTCGAGCGCATCGAAGTCCTGCGCGGGCCCGCGTCCGTCATCTATGGCGACGGCGCCATCGGCGGCGTGGTCAATGTGATCCCCAAGCGCCCGACGCAAGGGCCCATCGAAAACGAAATCCAGGCGACCATCGGCACGCAGGACACCGCCCGGCTGGGACTGGGCAGCGGCGGCTCGCTGAGCGACACGCTGTCGTATCGGCTGGACGTCAGCGGCAACTACACGGACGGATGGGTGGACAACGGCCAGGCCGGCGACGCGACGTTTTCGGGCGCGTTGCGGTGGGACGCCACGTCCGATCTGAACTTCACCCTCAGCTACGCATACGGTTATCAACGGCCGATGCGCTACTTCGGAACGCCGTTGATCGACGGCGCGCAGGATCCCGCCGTCCGCAAACAGAACTACAACGTCGGCGACAGCTTCATGCGCTTTCGCGACCAGTGGACGCAGCTGGATACGGTGTGGACGCCAAACGACGCGACCACGGTGCGCGCCCGCCTGTACCACGTGCAAAGCGACCGCGACTGGCGCAACGCCGAGCGCTACGTCTACAACCCGGCCACCAGCCTGATCGACCGCTCGGACAACACGCAGATCACGCACGACCAGTCCCAGACGGGCCTGACCACCAGCGCGGTGTTCAAGGGCACGCTGGCGGGCCTGGGCAACACCGTGTCGGTGGGTTTCGACGCCAACCACGCCAGCTTCGAGCACATCAACAACACGTACAGCGGCAGCTCCGGGCCGGTCGACCCCTATCACCCGGATCACGGCAAGTTCCAGAGCGACGCGCCGTTCGTGCCGCGCTATCGCAACAAGGCGGACCAGTTCGCGCTGTTCATGGAAGACAGGCTGGCGCTGACGGACAAATGGTCCGTCATCGGCGGGCTGCGCTACGACCACGCCAGAATCACGCGCGACGACCTGGTCACCAACCAGCGCGCGCTGTCGCAGACATACTCGGACATTGGCTGGCGCATCGGCACCGTCTACGACGTCACCCCCGACCTTGCCCTGTACGCCCAGTACGCCGAAGCCGCCGACCCCGTCAGCGGCCTGTTGATGATCAGCGCGGCAAACGCCCAGTTCGACATGTCCAAGGGCAAGCAGATCGAAGTCGGCCTGAAGCAAGCCTTCCTGGACAACCGCGGCGAATGGACGCTGGCGGCCTACCAGATCCGCAAGTCCAACCTTTTGTCGCGAGACCCCGCCGACCCCAGCCTGCGGGTCCAGGTGGGCGAGCAGTCCTCGCGCGGCATCGAGACGTCGCTGTCGCTGGCCTTCGCGCCCGGCTGGAAGATCGAAGCAAACGCCGCGATGCTGCGCGCCAGATTCGACGACTTCACCGAGTCGGCGGGCGGCGCCGCCGTGTCGCGCGCGGGCAATGTGCCGCCCAACGTGCCGCAACGCCTGGCGAACCTGTGGCTGAGCTGGAACTTCCAGCCGGGCTGGACCGCGATGGGCGGGATGACCTACGTCGGAAAGCGGTACGCCGACAACGCCAACACCCTCGAACTGCCGTCCTACACCACCACCGACCTGGCCCTGCGTTGGGACGTCAACAAAGACACCACGCTGACCGCGCGCGGCTACAACGTCTTCGACCGCGCCTACTACACCACGGCCTACTACACCAGCACGCAGTGGCTGTACGGCCCCAGCCGCCGCTTCGAGCTGACGCTCAACCACCGGTTCTGACGGAGACCGGCCCATGGATGTCCGGACGCGTTGCCGCAGACTGACCTACCTGGCTCACCGCTGGCTGGGCGTGGCGGGCTGCCTGCTGATGTTCCTGTGGTTCGTCAGCGGCGTCGTCATGCTCTATGTCGGGTACCCGAAGCTGACTCCGGCCGAGCGGCTGGCCAGCCTGCCGGTGCTGGTGCCGGACGCCTACCGCGTCCTGGACCCGGTGGCCTTTCCGCCCGGCCAGAGCCGGACCCTGACTTCGTTGCGGGGCGAGCCGAGCTACGTCGTGTCGACAGCAGCGGGGCCACGGGCGTACGCAACGCTGACCGGCGACGCGCAGGGGCCGGTCACACCCGCAATGGCGCTGGCCGCGGCCCACGCCTTCTGGCCGGACGCCAATCCGCGCTACGACGCGCTGATCCCGGAAGACCGGTGGACCCATTCGCGCGGCCTGGACCGCCATCGGCCGCTGCACAGAGTCCAGATGGACGGCGGACGCACGGGAACCCTGTACATCTCGTCGGCCAGCGGCGAAGTCGTGCTGGATGCGCCTGTGGTCCAGCAACGTTGGAACTACGTCGGTGCATGGCTGCACTGGCTCTACATCGTCCGGGACCGTTCCGTGGACCCCGTCTGGTCCTGGATCGTCATCATCCTGTCGGGTGTCTGCACCGTCCTGGCCGTCAGCGGCGTGCTGGTGGGCGTGTGGCGCTGGCGCTTTCGCGGCCGATACAAGTCCGGCGCCCGCACGCCGTACCGGGAGTCCTGGATGCGCTGGCACCACATCGCCGGCTTGCTGTTCAGCGCCTTCGTCTGCACGTGGATCTTCAGCGGACTCATGTCCATGAATCCGGCGGGGATCTTCTCGGGGGATGGTCCCGGTCCGGATCGAAAAGCCATGGCTGGGCTGGCGCACGCGGATCATCTTTCGGATCCACGGCCGGTGTTGCAGGCTTTGCACGAAGCGGGTTTCCTGCCGGTCGAGCTGGAGTGGGGCGCGATGAGCGGCGAACGTTACGTGCTGGCGCGCGACGCGAACGCCGATAGCCGCATCGTGCGCCTGGGGGATTCCGGGCTGACTTTAGAACGCGCTTGGAGCCCGGACACCGTCCAGCAGGCGGCCCGCGCGCTGTTCCCGGGCGCGGCAGTCCACGCGCAGGTGATCGAACAATACGACGCCTACTACTACGCCCGGCACGCCGAAGCCATGAACGGCGGCGCACCACGCGGCCTGCCGGCCTTGCGGCTGGACTTCGACACGCCGGCGCAAGACCGCGTCTACATCGACCTGCGGACGGGGCAGGTGAGCCTGAGTCTGACGCACGCGCAACGGGTCAGCCGCTGGCTCTTTTACTTCCTGCATAGCTGGGACACGCCGTCTCTGTTGCGGGCTGGTGTTGGGAGAGACTTGGCGATCATTCTGCTGAGCGTGGGTGGGCTGCTGCTGTCGGCTACCGGAATCGTTTTGTCTGCAAGGCGGCTGGGGTGGCAGAGGGTGAAGCCGCGTTCGGGCGGACTTTGATGGCGCTGGTTCGGGGTGATTCGTTTCCGCACGCTTCACCGAATTGTGATTGGTGTGAGAATTTCGCAGGTATTCGGCCTTCGGCGCGTTGAGATGAAGCTGCACCAGCCCCCATCCCGCAGCCGAATACCGATACGCGGCGCCGCAGCAGCGTTCGGGGTCGAGTTCAATGCGCGTGGGCGTGAACGCCGGGGCCGCGTCAAGCACATACAACTGCAGATAAATGGTGTCCCACCGTCAGATCCCGCCTGGTTCAAATACTTGATCGCATTTCGGCCCGCCTCAATTTCAGACGGCTCCGATGGCGCCGTCCTGCCAACGGCTCAACACTCTTGTTCGAATTTCCGATCCCGTTGCATGTAGAAGAGTTGCGGATCGGATTCCCCTCGTAGCGACGGGGATCAACCTACAAGGAAGACAATGGCCGACCAATCTTTGACTGATACCAATTTCCAAAAATGGCGGGACGGCTTGACGCGTGCGGTGACCAACCCCAAATGGAATGGTTGGGACTGCGAAATCCAGATGGCAGTCAACGAGTACAACAGGCATTTGTCGGGCAAGGCCGGCTATGTTTCCTTGGACTGGAAAATGATCAAGGCAATGGTTTGGGTCGAAACCGGCGCCAATCATTCGGAATGGAAAGTCAAACCCCTGCAAATTGGCGTGATGGGCGATCCGGGGCTGCATGCGCTGCTGTCGAGCAAAGAAGGCGGGGATCTGATTCTTCTTCCGGAATGGAAGGAACGCATGACGATCAGTTCAGTCCGCACGAATCCATCGCACAATATCCGCGCGGGGATCGGCTATCTGCTCATGCGTATGGCGAACTTCAAGTATGTGAGCGTAGTGGCCGGGGATGGGAAAATTCACGAAATCAAGGTCAAGCCGGGTGACAGCCTTGCGAAGATCGCGAGCGCGCAGCAAAGCACGCTCGAGGTCATGCAAAAGCTAAACCCAACCGCCGTTGTTCTCCGTCCAGGGCAATCCGTGAAAGTTCAAAAGGCTCACATCAAGCAGGTCATTACAAGCTGGCGTGCGGTGACCGTAATGTCCGTCGCGGTTCAATACAACTCCATGCGCCGGGACAAGAATTATGGAAGGAAACTGAGCCACGCCTATGACCTGGTCGGCCAGGGCTTGGGGGTGTCATCATGCGCCTACTGATGCATTTGGCGTGTTGGTTGTGCGCGTGGGCGCCGTTGACCTCTGCAGTGGCCGCCGACAGCGAACTGACGGAACAGCAGCTTTACGAGCTCTGCTCCTGGGATTCCCAGGCTGGCATGCGGAACTGCCTCGCGGACAAGGCCGAGGATAGCGTAAAGGCGCTTGCGACCGCGCAGAAGGAGGCTGCCGAAGCCTTGGGTAAATGGGACGAGGACCGGAAGTACGTCGACCATGCGAGGGCGCGGCTCGCTGCTTCGAACAAGGCATTTCAGAGTTACCGCTCGGCGCAATGCGAGTATTCCGCTTCGCTGAGCGGCGGTGCGGCGGGCAATGCGCACGAGATGGGGAAACTCGCCTGCCAGGCGGAGCTCAATCAGCGCAGGGCCAGACAGCTGCGCGACGGCGTGGCGGATTTGCCGTCGAAATAACGTGGGTGCACGCGGCTTGCGTAGGTGCCTGGCGCGCGCGGCTTTACTTCTTTATCTGAAGCACATCCTTGCCCGGCGTGTAGGGTGACAGGGAAACGCCTTGCTCCCAAAGCTGGCTGGCGCCGGGCAATACCGGACGGCTGCCCAGCTTGCCGACGCTCTGTTTTCGGATCTGCCGATTCAGGCGTGACGAAAACGCAATGATCCGCTCAAAATCCCAGGCGTCGGGTCCAGCCTCCAGCCCCACCACCGGCGCCCAGGTTTCCGCACGCTTCAGCGAATTGTGATTGGTGTGCGAATTTCCCAGATATTCGGCCTTCGGCGCGTTGAGATGAAGCTGCACCAGCCCCCATCCCGCAGCCGAATACCGAAACGTGGCGCCGCCGCAGCGGTCGGGGTCTAGTTCAATGCGCGTGGGTGTGAACGCGGGGCCCGCGTCGAGAACATACAACTGCAGATAAACGGTGTCCCAGGGCTTACCGTTGGGATACGTGCGCTCGAACTGGCTCAGCACCTCGTCTGCGGAATGGAATTGCCGCAACGGGCGTTCGAAATCCGAATAGCTTTCGTACACGTGGCAGGCAGCGTCCGTGAACAGCCAGTCCAGCAGGGACGCGTGGTCTTGGGGCGTGGCGTAGAAATCGCAGTTCGGCATTCGGGGATGGGGAGGCGTGGGGGCGAAGGGCGGCTAATCAAGGGTGACCGTTCGCGCGGAAGGGCGTCAGTGTGCCACTGAATTCATCGCATGCGCGTGGAAACCTGGAGGACATCAGCGTGCGCGGGTTTGCGCCCGAGCCTCGACTAGCGCTTAACTAGCCAACGGGTGAGAAAGCCTTGATCTCACATATAAGAAGGGCAGAAAGAAGGGCAGACCGCCTTTGCGATCCGCCCTTCCTCTGATGGCCCTACCTGTACGCCAAAGCTAGATGTGGGTCAGTCCCACGGTCATGCCGCCGCAGGCGTAGATGACCTGCCCGGTGATGAAGCCGGCCATGGGATGCGCGAAGCAGGCCACGGCGTGCGCGATCTCTTCCGGGGCGCCGAGCCTGCCGACGGGGATGGTCTGCATGATCTTGCGGGTTTGCGGACTGTCGTCTGGGTTGGCGGCCCGAAACATCTCGGTGGCGACGGGACCGGGGCCGACGCAGTTGACGGTGATGCCGCAAGGCGCCAGCTCAAGCGCCCAGGTCCGAGTCATGCCGATGAGCGCGGCCTTGGACGCGGTGTATGCGGAGCGCAGCTCCTTGCCCAGCGCGGACCGGCTGCTGATGTTGACGATGCGGCCGTAACCGCGCCGCTTCATCGCCGGCAGCACCGCCTGTGTGCAGAGCAGTGCGGCGGCAACGTTCAGGTCCACGCTGGTCTGCAGGTCGGCCAGCGACAGGGTGTCCACGGGCGCCAATTTCACGATGGCGACGTTGTTGACGAGCACCGCCGGATCGGGGATATCGCCCAAGATCGCCAGAGCGACGTCGCGGGAGGCGGGGTCCAGCAGGTCGGCCTGGATGTAGCGTTCTCCGGGAAGCAGGTTCTTCGGGGGCACGCGATCGACCGTGACGATGCACTGCATGCCGTCTGCGGCCAGACGGATGGCGGTCGCCCGGCCGATGCCATGGCTTCCCCCGGTGATGACCGCGGTGCCGCCGACGTGAGCGGAGGATGTCATCGGCTGATCCCCGTTTCGGTGGCGCGGGTTGTCCAGCGCGTCGCTTCCGATTTCAGGAAGGCTAGGTACTGGTCCCGCGTGCCGCCGACCGGTTCCGCGCCCAGGTCGCGCATGCGGGCTTGTACGGAAGCCTGTTGCAGGGATTTCTGCATTGCGGCGGCTAGCCTGTCCTGCACCGGTTCCGGGGTGCCAGCGGGTACGAACAGCCCGAGCCAGACGGGGATTTCATAGCCGGGGAAGCCGCCTTCGGCCAGTGTGGGGATCTCCGGCAGCAGCGTGGAGCGCTGGGCGCTCAGCACGCTGATCATGCGCACCTTCCCCGCCTTGATCTGTGGCGCGGCCACGGTCAGCGACATAACGGCCACGTCCAGCCGGCCGGCCATCAGGTCGCCCATGGCCTGGCTCTCTCCCTGGTACGGGATGTGGTTCATGCTCAGGCCCTGGCGTTTGGTGAAGTACTCCATGCTGACGTGCAGCGGGCCGCCCACGCCGGTGGTCATGTAGCTCAGTTGGCCGGGCTGCTGCTTCGCCGTGGCGACAAGGTCGGCTGCGGTCTTGAGGGGGCTGTCAGCACGGACTACCCAGCCATAGTCGTTGTTGGTGATCTGGCCGATGGCGGCGAGGTCCTTGGCCGGCTTGTATGGCAGGCTGGGGTCCAGCTCAGGCACCACCATGATCGGGCCCACGCCACCCACCAGCACGGTGTAACCGTCGGGCGCGGCCTTGGCCACCTGCGCCGCGCCCAGGGTGCCGGCCGCGCCGGGCTTGTTCTCGACGATGACGGTCTGTCCCAGATCTTTGGCCATGGCTTCGCCGACCGTCCGCGCCGTGACGTCGGTGGACCCGCCCGCGGAGAAAGGCACGATGAATTTGATGGGCCGGTCCGGATAGCCCTGGGCGGTTGCGGTCAGCGATAGCGCGCACGCGGCAAGGCCTGCGGCAAACGCGATGCGCAGCGCGCGGGCAGGATGTTTCGTCTTGGTGGACATGATGTCTCCTCTTGGAATTATTGGGGGGGAACAGCGGGTGCGGAAGGACGACTCCAGATGTTGCGCACGGCCTGCGCTAGCGACTCGGCCTGCCGGTAACCGGCATCGGCGCTTCGCGCCCGCCCGGTAGGGTCGAGGACGTTGTCGCCAATGGCCGCCGCGCTGGCGACATCGGGCAGGAGCGCGAGGACCTGGCTGCCGGCAGCCTCCAGTTCCCGCAATTCGCGGCGCAGATGGCCGCTCACGGGGTTGTCGTCGCGGTAGCCCAGCGGCGCCAGGACGATGACCTGTCGGAAGCCGGCGGCCATGTCGGCATTGGTCATGGAGCGGATGCCGCCATCCATGTAAGACGCTCCGCCGATGGGCACGGCGGGCCAGGCGCCCGGCACCGCGCAACTGGCGGCGATGGCGTCGACGAAATCAACGCCATCGCGTGCCTCGAAGCTGCGCCCCTCTCCGGTGCTTGCGTCCACGGCCACCACACGGAATGGCCGCAGCGGCCAGTTTGCGCCGGACAGCCTGGCGGCGATGATGGCGCGCCGCTCGGCCAGCGTGGGCGTGGCGCTGCGTCGCGCGTAGGCGCCTATGCGTTGGCGGGCCTGCGCCAGATCGCCGCCGGTCTTGTCGTAGAGCGCGCGGTTCTTGTCATCGGCGTCTCGCTGCGAGTAAGGGCGGAACTGCTCGCGTGCCGCCGCCTCGGCGTCCAGCTGCACGGCCAGCAGGTGCGCGGGCGGCACGCCCCGCGCGAGTTGGGCGCCAGCCACGGAGCCGGCGGAGCAGCCGATGATCATGTCCGCGTCGGCCAGATCAATGCCCTGGCGGGCGAGGCCGGCCAGCAGCCCGATCTCCCAAGCCAGGCCGGTCACGCCGCCGCAGCCCAGGACCAGGCAGCGTCCGTCGCCAGTGCCGGCCATTCAGGCAATCTCCTTATCGGAGGACGCTGGCGCCGGGATCGCCACCGCGCTGCGGTACCGATAGTCATCCATGTCGGTCTTGCGCAGCATGTGCCAGTAGTCGTCATTGCGGAAGGGCGTGGGCGCCACGACTTTCCCGTGTGCATTGCGATACCAGTTGCTCATTCCCTTGTGTGTCCAGATCATGCGGTCGTGCGCGGCCTGGACACGGGCGTTATAGACATCGTGCCGGTCCTTGCGAACCTCGAGCTCGAAGCGGCCGCCGGCGCGCACCATCCCTTGCTGCAGCAGGCCCATGACGTAGCGCACCTGCGTTTCCAGCAGCGCGACGACGCTGCCGCCATGGCCCAGCGCCGTGTTGGGGCCAGCCAGGATGAACATGTTTGGAAAACCCGGCGCGGCCACGCCCATGAAGGCCTCGGCGCCTTTTTCGTCCCAGGCCTCGCGGATGGAGCGTCCACCTCGGCCGTACAGCTTGAACGAGGACAGCAGGTTGATCGCATCGAAACCCGTCGCCACGACCAGCACATCCAGCTCGTGGGCCTTGCCGTCGTCGCTGACGACGGCATTGGGGGTAACGCGCTCGATGCCGCCCGTGACCAGTTTGACGTGGTCGCGCGCCATGGTGCGGAACCAGCCGTTGTCCATCAGCATGCGTTTGCCGAAAGGGGGGTAGTCGGGCAGGAGGTCGGGCAGCAGGTCCTGGCGTTCGCCAATCTCTGCCTGGATATAGCTGGTGAAATGCTCGCGGTGGCGGTCGTTGATCTTGTTGATCGAGCGCTCCGGATGCGGCCAGGCCGGGTCGATCTGCAGCGTCGCGTGAACCCGGTCGTTGAAGATCCAGGCCAGTCGTTGCCGGTACCACTCCTGGTAGTAGGGCACTTCACGCAGCAGGAATCGCACGTCTTGCGGGACCGGCTTCTGGAACTTTTCGAAGGGTGCGGCCCATTGCTTGGAGCGCTGGAAGACGGTCAGCGATTTGACCTGGTCAGCGATCGCCGGAACGACCTGCATGGAGCTCGCGCCATTGCCGATGATGCCGACGTTCTTGCCGCGCAAGTCGATGTCCTGTGGCCAGTGGGCCGTGTGGAAGCACGGACCTTCGAACGACTCCAGGCCAGGAATCGCGGGCAGCTTGGGAACGTTCAACAGGCCCACGGCGCTGATCAGGATGTCGGCAACGTAGTCCTGTTCGCGGCCGTCGTCGTTGACGGTGTGCACGTGCCAACACAAGTGCTCCTCATCATAGCGGGCGGTCTCGACCCGCGTGTTGAAGCGGATATTGGGCCGTACGTTGAATTGGTCGGCCACGCCTTCGAAGTATCCCTGGATCTCGCCCTGCAGCGCGAAGTAGCGCGACCAGTCGTGCTTGGCGAAGGAGTACGAGTAGATATGGTTGGGCGTGTCGACGCCGCAGCCCGGGTAGCGGTTTTCGTACCAGGTGCCGCCCACTTCGGCGTTCTTCTCGATCACAACGTAAGGGATGCCGGCGCCCTGCAGGCGGATGGCGGCGCACAGGCCCGCCACGCCCGCGCCGATGACCAGCACACGGTAGCCCTCGGGAACGGGAAAGGTGTCGCGCTGCTCCAGGGCGAAGTCGGCGTCCAGGCCAAGCCAGGCGGCGATCATCGGGCCATACGAATCGGGGATGTCTTCGCCGACGCTGGTGCGCAACATCTCGACGAGCTGTGCGTGGTTGGGGGCGGGAAGGGCCGGCGCCTCGCCCTGGCGCGCGCGGACGATAGCGGCGAAGGCGGCTGCGCGGACCTCGTCCTGTGCCTCCTCTGACAGGCCGCCAGGATCGTTGTCCTCCAGGCCGCGGATACGCGAGCAATGAAAGCGCTCGGACAGCCAATCACTGTCCCCGGTCAGGTGGACCAGCACCATCAGCAGGGTGGGGATGTTGGCGCTCGCCAGCGAGCGCTTGAGCTCGGCCTCCCAAGCGTCGTCGCTAAGCGGGAAATCGGAGGCCAGGGTATCGCGTTGCATGTCTCGGGTCCTTCTAAGGAAAGGCTTGGGGAATATGGCTGGCGCGGATGCGCGTCGACAACGTCAGGCCATGATTTCATCTGGAATATTCATAGAGCAAACAAAAAACTTTTAAACATTTAATATGTGAACATCCAGGCTGAGGCGGTAGGAATCATGGGTACGGAAACGCAAACCAAGGGCGCGCAAACGGTCTTTCGAGCGGTGGGTTTGCTCAAGCAGATCGCCGAGCATCACCCGGCGGGAATCGCGCTTGGCGCCTTGGCGCAGACGGCGGAACTCGACCGCGCAACTGCCTACCGCCTGGCCTCGAGTCTGGTGGAGTCGGGGCTTGTGGAGCGAGATCCGCACAAGGTCTACCGGCTGGGTTTGGGCGCGATGCAGCTGGGGCTGGCGGCCATGAAGGGCGCTCCCATCCTGGAACGCTGCCGCCCCTTCATGCAGCGCCTGGCGCGCCGCACCGAGGACACGGCTTCCTGGTGGTGCGCAACGGCGACTATGGCCATTGCCTGTTGTCCGAAGAAGGCACGTTTCCGGTCAAGGCGCTAGTCCTGCAAGTCGGCGGCATGCGGGTGCTCGGCATCGGCTCGGCCGGCATGACGCTGTTGTCCTTGTCGTCCGATGAGGAGATCGAAGCGCTGTATGCGCGCCACCGCGACGAGTTCAAGCCCAAGGGGCCGACACTGGCGCAGGTGCGGCGCCTGGTAACGCAGACCCGCAAGCTGGGGTATGCAAGCACGGATAACCTCGTCACGGAGGGAGTGAGCGGCGTGGGCATGAGCTTCCAGATCACGCCGGGAAACCATGCGGCCGTCAGCGTCGCCGCGATCAACAGCCGCATGCAGGGCGACCGTAAGGTGCAGATAGCGGAGTTGATCGCCGAGGAATTGCGCGCCGAGGGGTTTGAACCGCGGTTCAAACCCGCCCGGTGAACCTGACCAGGCTTACTCCGCCGTCGCGCCCGACTTCTGGATCAGCTCGGCCCATTTGGCGCTGTCGCTGACGATGAAGGCGCCGAACTCGGCGGGCTTGCTGAACTGCCCGTCCAGGCCCATCTTCTTGAACTGCTCCTGGATATCGGGGGAGCTCTTCATCTTCTGCAGCGACGCCTGCAAGCGTTCCACGACCGCGGGCGGTGTGCCGGCGGGGGCGACGATGCCCAACCACGGCATGGCGTCATAGCCCGGCAGGCCCGACTCTTCCACCGTGGGCAGGTTGGGCAGCACCGAGGAGCGGGTCTTGGTGGTGACGGCCAGCGGGCGCACCTTGCCGCCGTCGATGAAGGGCTGGGCGGCCGCGATGTCCACGAACAGCAGGTCCACTTCGCCGCTGGCCAGGGAGGTCAGCGCGGGCACGCTGCCCTTGTATGGGATGTGCGTCATCATCAGGCCGGTGAGCGCGGCGAAGAGCTCTCCTTCCAGATGGTTGGAGGTGCCGTTGCCCGAGGACGCGAAGGTCGAGGGCTTGTTTTCCTTCTTGAACGTGGCGATCAGGTCCTTGACGTTGGTGGCTTGCACCTGGTTGCCGGTAACCAGAATGTGCGGCACGCTGGCAATCAGCGATACGGGCTGGAAATCCTTAACCGGGTCATAGTTCGCCGTGGTCTTGTAGAGGCTGGGCGCGATCCCCAACGAGGAAGCGGCCATCAGCAGGGTGTAGCCGTCCGCGGGGGACTTGGCGACGTAGGCGGACGCGATCATGGTGCCGGCGCCAGGCTTGTTCAGCACCACCACTGGCTGGCCCAGGTCGCCCTGTAGCTTGGCGGCGATCTGGCGGGTCATGACGTCGGTGACACCGCCGGGCGTAAACGGAACCACGATATTGATCGGCTTGGAAGGATAGTCCTGCGCATAGGCGGCGGAGCCGGCGCAGAGAAGGGTGGCGGCCAGGCTGTGTGATAGCCATTTCATGTGTTGTCTCCTGATATGTTTTGATTGTGGGGGTCAAGAGGAACCAACCAGGTTCCGATGCCGGATCAGGCCCCAAACCATGCTGGCGTAGGGCATGTCCCGATCTAGTTTTTCAGCGATTTCCACCATGGAGCCAATCAAGGCATCGACCTCCAGGGGCTTTCCTTTCAGCGCATCCTGGAGCATCGATGTCTTGGCGGAGCCTGCGCTCGCGGCGGCCTGCATGCGCTGTTCGACGCTTACGTCCAGGTCAAGACCCAGCTTCTTTCCGAGCGACAGGTATTCCTGGAGCATGGCGCGGGCCAGCCGGCCCAGGTAAGGGTCTTCCACCAGCGCATCCATGCCGGCGTTGGCCAGCACGCTCAGCGGGTTGAACGTGGCATTGCCCACGGCCTTCATCCAGACGGCCTCGTGGATGCGCGGGCTGACGTCGCATTGCAGGCCGCCGTCTCTCAGCAGTCCGGCCAGACGATTGGCGCGGACGGAGAGCGTACCGTCCGGTTCGCCGATGGCGAGGTTGTTGCGGGCGTCCTGCGTGGCGACGCCGGCGGCGGATGTGTGCGCTGCAACGTAGACCACCGCGCCAAGCACGCGGTCCAGCGGCAGTGTGCGTTGCAGCACGCCCTGCGGGTCGACTGAGCGCAGCATTACGCCGCCCAGTGGCGTGTCCCGCGTGGGCAGATACCACCAGGGGATGCCGTTCATGGCGGGGACAATCGTGCCGCCCTCGGCAAGCATGGGCACCAGACCCGGGGCGATGCCGGCCAGCGCCTGCTGCTTGACAGTCAGGAACAGGTAGTCGACGCCGCGTATCTGGGCGGGATCGTCCGTGGCGTGCACGGGATAGCGATGGGTGGTTCCGTCCGTTTCCAGGCCCACGCCGTGTTGCCGCAGGGCAGACAGGGTCTGGCCGCGCGCCACCATGGATACCTCGCAGCTCGCCTTGGCCAGGCGCGCCGCGAGCAGGCAGCCGATAGCCCCCGCACCGTATACCGCAATGCGGCATTGATGAGATTTTTCCATTGCCATGCTACGAAAATGCGCCGCTATATGCCGGCGCGGTTGTCGCTAGTCCCGGTACGCCGGTCGGATGCGTTCGAGCATCCGGAGCAGGGGAGGCCAGTGCTTGTGGCGCGAGGGACGGTCTAGGCGGTCGAACTGTCGGCCGACCTTTTCGGCGACCTCGTCGGACGGAACCACTAGCGGCATGCCGCCGGCCAGCGCCGCGATCTGCGCCTGGCAGGCACGTTCGAGGTAGAACATGGCGTCGAACGCATCCGGCACGCTGGCGCCGCACGCGAGCAGGCCGTGATTGCGCAGGATCATGGCGCTGTGCGGACCCAGGTCCGCCACCAGGCGCTGCTGTTCGTCCATGTCGAGGGCCACGCCCTCGTAGTCGTGATAGGCCAGGCGCTTATGGAAGCGCATTGCGTGCTGCGAGATCATGAGCAGGCCAGCCTCTTGCGCGGACACTGCGATGCCGGCGGCCGTATGGGTGTGCATGACGCAGGCGGCGTCGTGCCGGGCGCGGTGGATGGCGCTGTGGATGACGAAGCCCGCCGGGTTGATGCCCAGGCCGGTCTGGTCGAGCAGAATCTCGCCGTCGATGGTTACCTTCACGAGGTTCGACGCGGTGATTTCGTCGAAGGTCAGGCCGTAGGCGTTGATCAGGAAGTGGGGTTCGCCGCCGGGGACTCGGGCAGAGATATGGGTATAGATGTGGTCGGTCATACGCATGGCGACCGCCAGATTGTAGGCGGCGGCCAGGTCCACGCGGACCGCCCACTCCTCGGCCGATACCTGTTCCTTGATCGATGCTGCTGTCACGACTGCCCCTCCGGTTGCCGTTGTTTCTACGTGATTGCGCCTTTCGTCGGTAGCGCCTTTGACTCGCAGTATAGGTTTTCACGCCGGCTGCGACTAAGCAAACCTTTTGATGGAAACGCATAAATTCCATCAATGCGTCGCGCGTGCGGCAACGCATGAATATCTTTGATCAATACGCATAAAAACCTTTGGCTGGTGCGTGCAAAGGCCGCTTCCTATACTGATTTTCTTCCCGGAAAGCGCGTCCGGAGACACCGGCGCGCCATTGACAATCAGAAGAGGCAGGAGGCTGGATGGACGCTGTAGGAAATCGCACGATCTCGGATTTGCTTGATGAACAGGCGCTGTGTCACGGGCATCGGGTGGCGGTCGTGCACGAATACCAGAACGGCGGCGCAAGTCAGCTGAGCTTTATTCAATTGCGCGACGCAGCACAGAGTGTCGCTGCGGGGCTGCAGGCCCGAGGCGTGAAGCCCGGGGATCGTGTCTTTGTCTTCATGGGCAACACGGCGGAATACGTGCCCCTGTGGATGGGACTGATGCTGGCGGGCGCTGTCATCGTGGCAGGCAATATCTATCTGACGGCCCCGGAAGTGGCTTACCAGCTGGCGCATTGCCAGCCGGCCCTGGTCGTCGTCGAGCCGGAGCACGAGGCGCTGATCCGCGACGTGTGCGCAGGCATGGACCAGGCGCCCGAAATGGTGCGGATTCCCCGGGGCAGCCTGGGGCCGCAAGGTCTGTCCTGCGAATTGGCCGGGGCGCCGGATACGTTCCAGCCGCCCATGCTGGGCAGCGACAATCTGGCCCAGATCCTGTACACCTCGGGCACGTCGGCGCGCCCCAAGGGAGTGATGCTGACGCAGGCCAATCTGCTGTGGTGCGGGCAGGCCGGCGCGGCCAACAGCGGCCTGTCGCGCGTCGACCGCGTGTTCAACAACAAGCCCCTGTTTCATGCCAACTGCCAGGAAACGGTGCTGTCGTGCCTGACTGCGGGCGCCACCGCGGTTATTGGTGAACGCTACAGCGCTTCTCGTTACCTGCGCCAGCTTATCGAGCATCGCATCACCGTGTGCAGCCTGTCAGGGATGCTGTGCCGAACCTTGCTGAACCAGCCTCCGTCGCCGTTCGACACTGCGCACCAGGTGCGCTACGCGGGTTACGCCATCAACATATCGGAGGCGGAGATCGAGGCTTTCATCCAGCGTTTCCGCATACCGCTGCGCAACGGGTATGGGCAGTCGGAGTCAATGCTCTACATCACCCTGCAGTCGCACTCGTCGCCGTCGACCTATCCGTCCATCGGCCGTCCAACCCCAGATCGCGAAGTGTTTCTGGTGAATGACGACAACCAGCCGGTAGGCGTGGGCGAGGTGGGCGAGATCGTGGTGCGAGGCCAGCCCGGGCGGACTCTGACGCTGGGCTATTACCAGGACCCGGCCGCCACAAAGGCCGCGTTCGACGGTGGCTGGTTGCACACGGGAGATCTGGGCTATCAGGACGCCAAGGGCAACTTCTTCTTCTTTGGCAGAAAGAAGGAGGTCATCAAGAGGGCCGGCGAGAACATCTCGGCGGCGGAAGTGGAGGAGGCATTGATGGGCCACCCCGATGTCCGGGACGTGGCCGTGGTGGGCATCCCGGATCCTGTACGCGATCAGTCGGTCAAGGCGTTCATCGTGCTGCACAGTGAACGTCTGGAGGACGTCGCAGCCATCAAGGCCTACTGCGCTACGAAGCTGGCGTACTTCAAGGTGCCGGAGCACGTGGAGTTCATGGCGGAGCTGCCTCGCAACGCGAGCGGCAAGGTGCTGAAGCGGGCGCTGTTGGGAGCCTAGGCCGCGCCGGTGGCGGCTTTGCCCAGCCGGGTCAGGGACTCAACGACCTGCCGGACGATGGCCTGGCCCTGGTTGCGATGTGTCGCCAGGGTGAACTCCAACGTCAACGGTTTGAGGGCGGGGTCCACCAGCACCAGGGAGCCTGCCTTGACCTGGCGGTTCACCATCATCTCAGGCAGCTGGGCAATGCCGCCGCCTGCCTCGATCACATCGATCAGGCTATTGAGCCGATTGCAGCTGCAGACATTGTCCAGGTTGGCGCCCATGGCGCGCAGTTCATCCTGCGCAGGGCCGAAGAATCCAGAGGGGCGAGAGACGCACCAGAGGGGTTCGGTTTGCAGCAGGGACTGCATGTCGCGGGGCCGGCCCTGGGCGTCCGTGAGCAATCGGGAAGACACCATCCAGGACATGCGAGTCGTGCCGAGCGACGTGCAGACGAACTGGTCGTCGCGCAGACGATTGGCGACGATGGCGACGTCGAGTGCGCCGGACGCGAGGTGCTCCTGCAGCTTGACCGCCAGGTCTAGCTCGACTTCGTAGGATACGCGGGGCAAAGCACGGCGCAGCTCGGGCAACACACGCGAAAACCACGTCATGGAGATTTCGCCCATGCCGATGCGCACGGTGCCAGCCGCGTTCGTGACGGCCTCCGCATCCGTGAAGGCGTCTTCCACCGCCAGCATCAGGGGTTCGACGCGCTCGACGAAACGGCGCGCAGGCACCGTCAACTCCAGTCTGCGGCCGCGCTTCTCGAAGAGTGGAAATCCCAGCGATTGTTCCAGTTCGCGCATGCGCGCGGACACGGCGGGCTGCGATGTGTGCAGCCGTTCGGCGGCGGCGCGAAAGCTGCCGAGCTTCGCAATCATGCACAGGGTTTCGGCATTGACCAGGTTTGGACGGGGCATGGGAAGGCAGTGTTGGCTGACGGCGGTATGTTAAAGGCAAATTGGGGACGAACGCGCTTTCGGTCGAGCGGCGCTTTGGCGCACGGTGTGTGTGGGCAGGACACAACCCCACAACCAGGTTCAATCTCCCGTTGCCGTCGGCGAACTGACGTCAGCACCCTGGGCGGGGGGACAAGAGTCGGTTTAGTCGCCAATTACCGTACCCAAAATTCGGTATGGCTCATCCCCTGGCCGGCAACTAGACTGGTGGGCGCCGCTGCGCGGGTCGGGCGCAGGTGTAAGACGCCTTTCGGCTGGTGACTCGATGCCCTGATGGCGCAGGCTCGGTGCCACCGCCTGGCTTTCGCTGCGTCGACGAACCCCTGGCCCGTTCGCGGCCCGGTAGGTAGCATCATCGACGTATTTCGGAGTCGATCATCATGAACACGTCCAGTGGCGATCGCGCCTTCGTCGGGCCCATTCCTCAGGTGTACGAGCAATATTTGGTTCCGCTGATCTTCGAGCCGTATGCAAGAGATCTAGCAGACCGAGTAGCCTCCCTTGCTCCAACGGCCGTCCTGGAAATCGCCGCGGGCACTGGGGTGGTCACCCGCCAACTGGCTGTCAAATTGCCCGCTGCTGCGTCAGTCGTATCGACTGATCTGAATCAGGCAATGCTCGATCATGCATTGACCGTTGGCACGAAGCGCGCGGTGACTTGGAAGCAGGCCGATGCGATGAACCTTCCGTTTCCCGATGGCGCCTTCGATGTGGTGGTATGCCAATTCGGCGTGATGTTCTTTCCGGACAAGGCCAAAGCCTTCGCCGAGGCAAACCGGGTACTACGGCCGGGTGGGGCGTTCTTGTTCAACGTCTGGGATCGAATAGAAGAAAGCGAATTCGCCGATTGCATCAATCAGGCGATGGCGCGCCAGTTCCCGAATAATCCTTCTCAATTCATGGTGAGGGTGCCGCATGGCTATTATGACCGCGCGGCGATCGTCCAAGCGCTTTTGGAAGCCGGATTCGCGGACCCCATTCTGTTCGAGACGGTTGCTATGCAGAGCCGGGGCGAATCACCGCGATCTGTCGCAATCGCCTTCTGCCAGGGAACACCGCTGCGCAACGAACTCGAAGGGCGAGGCGCCACAATTCTGGACAAGGCAACGGACGTTGCTGCCGCTGCCATTCAAAAGCGTTTTGGTGATGGGCAGGTCAGCGGGAAGATTCAGGCGCACGTTGTCTGCGCGACGAAGAAGGCGTAGGGCGATTATTCAGTCTTCGCCTGATTACTTCGCGAACGGCTCGTCCAAATGGATCGGCCAGGGCTAGCTGTTGCGTGCGTGCGCACGGCCTTCCCCCTTTGGTTTCCAAGCAGCTTGGCGAGCGAACTTGCTGTCCCGTAGAGCTTCGCCGTTGACCAGAGTTTTCCGAAGAAACGGTGAAAGCAGCCGGTGATCGCTACAGGCCGCTTTTCGGTTGGAAGCGGTTTCCTTGCTGTCCGCTTCCGACCGAGGCTGTGTGAAAACTCTTTGACGCCGCTACGGTGATCTAGATAGAGTTTGGTATCTCGATCCCGGGAGTCGACATGCCCCGATTCATCGAAGGTCAGGACCGGCAGCAAGTAGCGTTGATCCCGGAATGCCTGGATGACTTCATCGCCGACGACAACCCGGTGCGCATAATCGACGCATTCGTCGACGAGCTCAACTTGGAGTCGCTGGAATTTGAGAAGGCAGCGCCAGCAGCTACCGGCCGCCCGTCGTATCACCCGTCCGTGCTGCTGAAGATCTACATCTACGGCTACCGCACAGGTTTCTGAGATATGTCAATCTACCGCCAAATCCCGATGTGTTGAGTTCATCCCTGGCCGGCTCGATTTCAGACCGCTCCGATGGCGCTGTGCTGCCAATGGTCTAACACTCTTGTTGGAATTCCGATCTCGTTGCAGGTTGGGCTGTTGCGAATCGGATACCCCCGTGGCTACGGGGATAAACCAGCAAGGATGACGATGCAAGACGAATCTTCGACGGAAGCCAAGTTCAAGAATTGGCGAGACGACTTGACCAAAGCGGTGTCCGTCTCGGCACACTACAACTCGATGCTTCGGGTCAAGAGTGCTGCAAGGAAACTGCGCCACGCCAATTACCTGGTTAGCCAGGAGCAGGGGGCGTCATGCGCCTACTAATGCATCTAGCTTGTTGCCTATGCGCATTGGCGCCGTTCACCGCGGCAGTCGCCGCAGACGCCGAGCTGACGGAACAAGAACTATACGAGCTCTATTCCTGGAATTCCCAGGCCGGCATGCGGAACTGCCTGGCCGACAAGGCCGAGGAAAGCGTAAAGATACTGGGGGCCGCGGAGAAGGAGGCTGCCGAGGCCTTGGGTAAATGGGACGAGGACCGGAAGTACGTTGACCAGGCGAAGGCACGGTTAGTGGCATCGAACAAGGCGTTTCGAAGTATCGTGCGGCGCAGTGCGAATATTCCGCTTCGTTGAGCGGAGGTGCGGCGGGCAATGCGCGCGAGATGGGCAAATTGGCCTGTCAGGCAGAGCTCAATCAGCGCAGGGCCAGACAGTTGCGCGACGCGGTGGCGGAATTGCCGTTCAAGTAGCGTGCGTTCACACGGATCGCGGCCCTCCGTTGCAGGGAAGTTTTGGTAGGCGGTTTACTTTCCTATGGCATCTATAGACTTCTAGACCGCAGGCGTTGCTGCAACGATGCTAAGCCCCCCTCGGCGCCGAATCTGTAGTCTTGCCCTAACGAGACGAACATGCTCATCACATGCCAATTTAAAGACCCAGCGCATCAGTCAATCGATTGTCCGGAGATGTTGCGCCGGATGCACGCCGTCACGACAGTACTGGCGCAGAAGTCAGAGGGGTTGACGCACTGGTATGCGCAGGGTGAGTCGATTGACGTCGCCAAGTCATATCCTGCTTTCGAAGGTGCGGAACCGTCGCCGGTGTTGCTTGCCGTGTTGGATCATGAGTATCGGCTTGACAAGTCGTTTACGGCAATTTCTATCTGGAGTGGCTCGGACGAGCAGCGCGACCGCGTGGTCCTTGAACTGCAGGGGAACAATCAGAACATACCGTGTAGCCTTGCCATTTCATACCACAAGCGTCGCGATGACCGATTCGGCGCCGCAGATTCGGTAAAGGACATTGTTGCAACGTTGGCCCGCTTGTTTGTCGCTCAGTATATTGCCGTCTCTCCGCGCAATTACTTCGAGAAGCAAGTCTTCGACGACAAGCCCGGTGTAGGCTGGATGCTGTATTTGCCCCAGGTCATCAATGCCGAGCAGGTCCCGGAGGCTCAGGCTCTGATACCACTTCCCGCCGCGGGAAAGGAGCAAACCGGCACCATCGCTGTCAGCGTGGCTGACGCGATTTTTTCGCTGGATAATCCCCGCCACGTCGATTTGGCAAGCCGCATTGAAATGCGTCTGGTGGATCAGGATTTGTTGCCGCGCTACGCTGACCTGTAGGGCTGGGCGCCTCGATGGATTAACGCGCCTCCATCCCCCTCAACGTCTCCAAAAACCGCAACGCCGCCGCCGACAACGACCGTTGCTTCTTCAGCAATATCCCAATCTCCCGCGAAGCCGTAGGCGAATGCAGCGTCAAGCTGCACAGCCGCGTGGCATCCATCAGCCTCAACGCCAACTGCGGAACCGCAGCAATACCAACCCCGGCGGCGACCATCGCACCCACCACCGAAATATTGTCGGAGACGTAGTTCATCTCCGGCATCCGCCCCGACGCCGCAAGAATCCGGTCGGTGACCTGGCGGATGCTGCTGGCGGGGCCGCTTGCGATGTAGGGGCGGTCGGCGAAGACGCTCCAGTCGACGCGTTTTTTGCGCGCAAGCGGGTCGTCGATCGGGCAGATGAGCACGAACTTCTCTTGCAGTAGCGGAGAGAAGGTCACGCTGGACGGCTGGTCGGAAACTTCGATGGAGATGCCGATGTCGGCGTTGCCGTCCGCGACGGCTTGCGTGATCTGGCGGGCGGAGACGGCGTGAATGTTCAGGCGGACCTGGGGGTGCGACTTCTGGAAGGCGCGCGCCGCTGCGGGCAGGAGGGCGGAGGCGACCGAGGGGAGGGCCCAGACGTTGATGCTGCCGCATCGGCCGGCGATGAATTCGGAGAGGTCGCTGAGCGAGTCGCGGAATTCGGACAGCATGCGCATGGCGATGGGCACCAGTTCCGCGCCGGCGGCGGTCAGGGCGACGCCGTGTTTGTCGCGGTCGAAGAGTCGGGCGTCGAGCTTTTGTTCCGCGGCCTGCACGCGCCGGCTCAGGGCTGGCTGCGAGATATGCGCGCGTTCCGCCGCCATGCGGAAGTTGAGCGTTTCGGCCACCAACAGGACGGCTTCGAGTTCGGAGATGGTCAGGGTCATCGCTGCGTGATGCGTTTGGATTATCACCAAGATGTAAATATATCAATTTCCAAATCAACGGCATCGCACGATACTGGGCCGAACCGTAAACACACGGACGGAGACAGACATGAATGACCCGCGCAAGCGGCTGCGCATCGGCGTCGGCGCCGGCATGGCCGATGACCGCATTGGCCCCGCGATGCCGTTGCTGGAAGATTGCGATATTGATTACCTGGTGTGCGAGTGCCTGGCCGAGCGGACGATTGCGCGCGAGACGCTGTCGCGCAAGCACGACGGGGCGCACGGCTATAACCCGATGCTGCAGGAGCGCATGCGCGCTTTTTTGCCGGCATGCCGGGAGAAGGGGGTGCGGCTGGTGTCCAACATGGGCGCGGCCAATCCGGCCGGGGCCGCGCAGGCGGCGCTGGATATCGGGCGCGAGCTTGGGTGGCATGAACTGAAGTGCGCCGCCGTGGTTGGCGATGACGTGGCGGACCGCGTGCGCCAGCATCCTGAACTGCGGCTGATGGACCGCGACCTGCCGCTGGAGGCTATCCTGCCTCAACTGGCCTCGGCTAACGCGTATCTGGGCGCCGATGTGGTCCGCGATGCGTTGGCGACCGGCGCGCACGTGGTGATGACGGGCCGAGTCGCGGATCCTTCGCTGTTTCTGGGGGTGGCGTTGCATCATCACGGTTGGGGCTACGACGACCTGCCCAGGCTGGCGGCCGGCACGATCATGGGTCATCTGCTGGAGTGCTCCGCCCAGGTCACCGGCGGCTATTTTGCGGATCCGGGGAAGAAGGATGTTCCGCGCCTGGCCGAACTGGCCTATCCCTATGCCGATCTCTACAGCGATGGCGAGCTTTACATCGGCAAGCCAGCCGGCTCGGGCGGACGCCTGGACCGCATGACCTGCACCGAGCAGGCGCTGTACGAAATTCACGACCCCAGGGCCTACATCACGCCTGATTGCGTGCTGAGTCTGGATGGGCTGCATTTCGAGGAACAGAACGCCGACCGGGTGGCGGTGCGCGGTATTCACGCGGCGCCGCGCACCGATCGCTACAAGGTCGTGGTCGGCTACTTCGATGGCTGGATCGGCACGGGCGAGGTCGCTTACGCGGGTGTGAACGCGATCGCCCGGGCGCGGCTGGCGGCCGACACGGTAAAGAAGCGGTTCCGCCTGGATGGCGGCGTGGCCAGCGAGATCCAGGTTGATCTGATCGGCATCAGCAGCCTGCATGGGGACGCTGCGCAAGCGCTGGCCGGCCAACCCTACGAGGTCCGGCTGCGGGTGTCGGCGCGCTGCCCGGACAAAAAGAGCGCCCACCTGCTTGGCGATCACGTGCGGCAGCTGAACATGCAGGGTCCGTATGGGGCAGGCGGTCCGGTCAATCTGGGCGCGAAGGAGGTGATTGCCGTGGATGCGTTGCTGATTCCGCGCGACTGGGTCACCCCGCAAGTGATCACCTTGGGAGCCTGACGATGAGCATTCTGGTTTATGACGTGGCGCATGCGCGCGCCGGCGACAAGGGCAATACGTCGAGCATCGCCGTCATTGCTTATGACGACGACGGCTGGCGGATCTTGCGCCAGGCGCTTACCGCCGAACGGGTCGAGCAGGCCTTTGCGCATCTGGGCGCGGGCAAGGTGCGGCGTTACGAGGTTGAAAGCCTGAAGGCGCTGAATTTCGTGATCCCGAACGTGCTGTCCGGCGGCGTCACGCGGTCGCTGCGGCTGGATCCGCACGGCAAGTCGCTCAGTTCGCTGATGCTGGGCATTGCGCTTCCGGCCAGTCAACCGCAATCCTGAAAGGACCCTCCATGTATCCTCCCGCTGAACCGATGGGCACCGAGATATTCGCCCGGCTGCCCGAATCCCTGCACCTGACCGATCAGCCTTCGACGTGGCTGGCCGCGCGTCACGTGAAGATGCACTCCTTCCTGGAGGGGCCTTCTTTCGACCGCGCGGGCAATCTCTGGTGCGTCGATCTGGCGCATGGGCGCATCCTGCGCGTGGACCCGGCAGGCAACTTCGAGGTCATCGTCAGCTACGACGGCGAGCCCAATGGCCTGAAGATCCATCGCGACGGGCGCATCTTTGTTGCCGATCATCTGCACGGGCTGATGCTGCTGGATCCCGAAGCCCGCACCATCCGGCCGTATCTGCAGCATGTGCAGCGCGAAGGCCTGAAGGGCCTGAACGATCTGTTCTTTGCCTCCAACGGCGACCTGTACTTCACGGATCAGGGCGAAAGCGCGCTGGAGAATCCAACGGGCCGTGTTTTCCGTTTGCGCGCGGACGGCAAGACCGTGGATCTCTTGATGGATGGCCTGGCCGGGCCCAATGGCCTGGTGATGAACAGGGCCGAGAACGTGCTTTATGTGGCGATCACGCACGACAACGCGATCTATGCGCTGCGCCTGGAACCCGGTGGCCAGATGAAGAAGGCCAGCCGATTCATCCAGCTTTCGGGCAGCACCGCGGGGCCGGACGGCATGGCGATCGACAGCGCCGGCAACCTGGCCATCGTGCATGCGCAGGCGGGCACCGTGTGGCTGTTCAGTCCGTTGGGCGAACCTCTTTACCGCATACGGTCCTGCGCAGGCATGCGCACCACCAACGTTGCCTTTGGCGGCGAGGACATGCGCACCCTGTACATCACCGAAGCGGAGCAGGGCGTCATTCTGCGCGCCCGCCTGCCGCATCCCGGCAAGCCGATGTATTCGCACAGCGATTGATCCGCCTGCCACGAAGCCCATTCACGTAGAAAAACCACCGCACACCGGAGACAACATCATGATTTCTTCTCGATTGATTGCCGGCCTGGCTCTGAGCCTGGCCGCGTTCACCAGCGCCCAGGCCGCCGACGCCTATCCCGCGCGGCCCATCCGCCTGATCGCCACCTTCGGCCCGGGCAGCTCCATCGACATCATCGCGCGCCTGGTCGCCAAGCCGTTGGGTGAGCAGCTCGGCCAGCCGGTGATCGTGGAGAACAAGCCGGGAGCCGGCGGCGACCTGGGCACCGACCTTGTCGCCAAGTCCGCCAAGGACGGCTACACCATCGGCTTTGCGTCCGCGGGGCCGATCACGGTCAATCCCAACGCCCGCAGCAAGATGCCCTACGACCCGCTCAAAGACCTGGCGCCTGTGGCCTTGGTGGCCACTGGCCCGAACGTGATCCTGGTCAACGCATCAGTCCCGGTGAAGAACCTGAAGGAATTGATCGAATACATCAAGGCCAATCCGAACAAGGTGAATTACGCCTCGGCGGGTGTCGGCACCAGCGGTCATATCGCGGGCGAGCTGTTCCAGCACCTGTCCAAGACCGAAATCCTGCACGTGCCCTACAAGGGCAATAGCGACGCCATTACGGACACCCTGGGCGGGCGCACGCAGATGGTCATCAGCGGCGTGCCGCCCATCCTGTCGTTCGTAAAGTTGGGCCAGCTGCGCGCCCTGGCGGTGGCGGACACCAAGCGGTCGCCGCTGCTGCCGGACGTGCCCACCGTTGCCGAAGCCGGCCTGCCGGGCGCGGAAAGCGTTGCCTGGTATGGCATCGTGGCGCCTGCCGGTACGCCGCAGGCGATCCTGGATCGCTTGCACGACGAGATCATGAAGGCGGTGAACAACCCCGAAACGCAGGAGAAGTTCGCGGGCCTGGGCATTGTTCCGTCGTCGGACAGCCGCGCCGACTTTGGCAAGCGGATGTCGGACGAGCATGCGCGCTTCAAAGAGCTGTTCAAGCAGATCAACCTGGTCATGGACTGAGGGCATCATGTCGCGCACCGTTATCGTCACTGGCGCCAGCGGGTTGGTCGGATCCGCTGCCGTCGACTCCTTCCTGAACGCGGGCTGGGACGTCATCGCAGTCTCCCGGCGTCGCCCGGAAATCGTCAGCCAACGGCCGTTCACGCATCTGCAGGTGGACCTGCAGGACGCCGACGCCTGTCGTCGCGCCTTCGAGTCCCTGCCGCAAGTCACGCATGTGTTCTATGCGGCCGTGTATGAAAAGCCTGGCTTGATTGCGGGCTGGCAGGACCCGGAGCAGATGGCCACCAACCTGAACATGATCCGGAACGTGATCGAGCCGCTGGCCCGCAGCGGGGCGCTGCGCCACGTCACGGTGTTGCAGGGCACCAAGGCCTATGGCGTGCATCTGCACCCCATCCGCATTCCGGCGCGCGAGCGTCAACCCCGGGACGACCATCCGAATTCCTACTGGTTCCAGGAAGACTACATCCGGGAAAAGGCGGCGCAGTGCGGCTTTGGCTGGACGATCTTCCGTCCCACCATCGTGGTTGGGCCGAACGTCGGCGTGGCCATGAATACCGTCCCGGTCATCGGTGTCTATGCGGCGCTGTGCCGCGCCGAAGGCAAGTCGTTTGGCTATCCGGGGCACATTTCCTACCCGCGCGAAGCCGTGGACGTGCGGCTGATCGGCGATGCGGGCGTCTGGACCGCGGAGAATCCGCAATCCTGGAACGAGCACTACAACCTGACCAACGGCGAAGTCTTCAGTTGGCGCGACCTGTGGCCGTCGCTGGCGGACTTTCTGGGCGTCGAACCGGGCCCGGACCAGCCTGTCCGCCTGGCGGAATACCTGCCCAGCCGCGCGTCGCTGTGGGACGAGATCGTCAAGCGGCATGGCTTGCGTCCGCTGAGCATGGCGCAGATCCTGGGTGAATCCCATTTTTCCGCCGACGCGCGGTTCGGCTACGGCCTGAAAACACCGCCGCCGCCGGCCTTTGTCAGCACGGTGAAGATCAAGCAGGCGGGCTTTACGCAGACTTATGACACCGAGGCATGCGTGAAGCACTGGCTGGGGGTGTTGATGGAGCGAAGGGTTATTCCGCCCGTATAGCGCTACTTATCCACCGACCGCATGTCGCACGTCGTCTCCGCAGACGAACACACACCGCGAAACCAAGCCCGCCCACGCGTGCGGTCCTTGGGCTCCAGCCGCTCGAAGGTGGCGCTGCTGTGCATTTCGTAGTCCAGCAGCAGCCATTCGCCGTCGCACGCGACGATGCCTTGCAGCGTGGCTCTTTCGGTAAGCCAGTCGTGTCCCAGGTCCAGCAACCGTTCGCTGCCCGCATCCGGTCGGGCGTATCCGCGCGCCGACTGTATGCCGACCTGCGCGTCGGCGGCCGCGATCCAGCCTTCGCCCTGGTACACGGGGCGCGGCTTGTTGTGGTCGCCGCCGCTCATGTCGTCGCTTGCGTTGCGGATCTTGAGCCAGCCGTCGCGCGCTTCGGTCACGTCGAAGGTGACGCTGTAGTAGTCGACGTTGGGGGCCTGGCTTTCGCCGCGTGTGGTGGGCAGGGTGCCCACAGCCTTGGCGTCGGGGGACGCCGCCGCACGGACCTGAATGAAAGGCTTCACGTCGGTCGTCCAACCCGAGAAGCTGCATGTCGTCGAGCCCTGCGGGGTAAGGGCCACAGCGTTGGATGGTGTTTGGGCGGAGAGCAGGGGCGGGAAGGTCAGCGCGGCAAGCGTCGCGAGAATCCGTCGAACGGTCATTGGTTTGGTCACGTCGTCCATGGAAGCCGCACGACGCTTGTGCGTCGGCAGGGGGGCGCATCATTGAAAGGCAGCGATCAACAGACCGGAGTCTGATGCGGCAGTCTATCGGCGCTGGCCGCCGAGCGCCGGGGCGGCGAAAAGCGTACCACGATGGAAAGCAATAACGGGGGCGCGGCAGCCCCCGCAAGCTTACGGCGCATCCCCCGTAGGTTTACTGCGCACCCCGCTGGGTTACTGCGCAGCCCCGGTTGCGCTGGACACATACTTTGCCAGCGTCTGCACGTCGGCATCGCTTAACGCTTCGAACGCCGGCATGACGCCGATGCCGTTGCGGACGGCCTGGGCGACGCGGCCGGCGTCCGGCTTCAGTTCGTCCAGGTTCGGGCCGATGGTGCCGGCCGAGCCGGCGTCGGCCAGGGTGTGGCAAACCGCACAGGCCGGCGTTGCGCCCTTCAGGAACAGGGCGCGGCCGGCCTCGGCGTCGGTGGCCTCGGCGGCGCGCGCCGCTTGTCCTGCCAGGCACAGCAGGCTCGCCGCGAAAGCAAACGAAAACCGCCACCCGAACGGGCGGCGGGGCGCAACATACAACGAATCACTTTGCATCGATGCCGCCTTGGTCAGGTCACGTTGACGGTCAACGCGTGGTCGCGCCAACTGCTGTTCACATAGCCGGGCGCATTGTCAGAACGTTTTTCGACCTGCACATTGCCTTGCGTGTCTTCCACGCGGCTGATCAGCATGTGCTGGCCGGCGGAAAGCTCGACGGGCAGCGCGAACTGGCGCCACGCGTATTTGCCCAGGTCCGGTCCGATCAGCGCGGCCTGTTTCCAGGTCTTGCCGCCGTCGATGGACACGTCCACCTTCTTGACGGCGTTCATGCCGCCAAAGGCCACGCCGCGCACGACGGCGCGACCCGCCTTGACGGCCTGTCCGTCCGCGCCGGGACCGGTGATCCAGGACTTGGGATCCATGGCCCATACCGACGGTTGGCTCGGATCGGGCTTGGCGTCCATCGGGGTCAGGCGATAGCCGGTCTGCTGGATTTTTGCGGGGCTTTGGTCGGCGGTGAAGGCCAGCCGCTTGATGTACTTGACGTTGTTCACGCCGGTGTAGCCGGGCACGATTAGCCGCAGGGGGCCGCCATGCGCCAACGACAGGGGCTCGCCGTTCATTTCCCAGGCCAGCAGGGCGTCCTGCATGGCTTCACGCGGCACCGATCGTTCCACCATCAGGGACTTGGGGTCCAGGCCTTCGGGCAGCGTTTCGCCACCCGTGCCGGTCATGTAGGCGGGCGCGCCTTCGACACCGCCCAGGTATTCGACCAGGGTGCGGATCGGAATGCCCGTCCACATGACGCAGCCGGCGGCGCCGACCTGCCAGGGCGTGCCGCTGGGCTTGTGCGGAAAATATCCGCGGCCGTTGCCGGAGCATTGCAGCACCGTGGCAATGGATTCGACGCCCAGCGTCTTGAGTTCGCCCACGGTCAGCGTGCGCGGTTGCTTGACGCCGGCAATCTCCACTTTCCATGCATCGCGGTCATCCAGGATGGAGGGGTCGGGCGGCGGCAGGTTGTTGCGCACGTAGAGCTGGCGCGACGGCGTGATGACGCCGTCGCCAAAGGCGCTGCGCTTGGTTTCGATGGTGTTGGCGCTGTGCACGATGACGCTGTCGGCGTCTTTCCACGCAGCATAGGGCGGCAGCGCCTTGGCCGCCGCGGCGGCCGGTTTGGCGGGCGCATCGGCCGCTCTGGCGAGAGTGGGTGCGCCCAGGCCGGCCGCCGCCAGCGCGCCAGCGCTGCCGGCAAGCAGGCGGCGCCGGGTGGGATTGTGAGGGGTTGTCTCCATGGCATGGCTCCCTGGTAGCCGCGCCTTGCAGGGCAGGCGCGGTGTTGTGCTTATGTCGGTCCGCGGCTGCGGCCTTCCGCATCATCAGCAATGCCCGCCCTTATGTCAATCGGTTCTAAAGCACTATAGGTTTATGGTTTATTCAGATATAAGCGTTTCGGATATCCGACCTCTAGCCGCCGCGGGGCGCTCCTGATCGGGCCTTGCCAGGTTCTCTCGCATCCATGCTTCCAACCCGCAGACGCCAATGCCGCGCTCGGCATTGAACGTCCGCGCCCTGTCCCAGGCCACGCCGCGACCCTCCGCGAACACGGCGCGATACTTGCGCATCGTGTCCTGCGGTTCCGCGGCCAATTGGCGCTTCAGCTCCGCCACCGACCATTCACGCCGCGTGACCTTGCCCGGACGCAGACGATCCAACGCATCCGCAACTTCCCGGTACGTCACCGTATCGCCCGCGACAAGCACCACGCGGTTGGAGATCCGCGGCTGGGCGAACAGGATCTCGGTGGTGAGGGCGCCGATGTCGTCGGCGGTTGTGAGGGTGACGGCGTTGTCCCAGCTGCCCAGCGCGCTGACGGTATTGGCGGCCAGATCGACCACCCCGAAGTCGGGCTCGAACAGGAAGCTGGTGAACATGCCGGTCGATACGATGATCCATTCGGTGGCCTGTTGCGCGCGCAGCATGTCGCGCACGTCGAGCTGTTCGTCGAAGAGGTCTTGCGGGCTGCCGCGTCCGATCACGTCGTAATCCACACCGAATTGCCACGGCAGAAAGCGCTTGACTCCCGCGTCCAGGGCGGCGCGGGCGATCTTGCGCTGCACGCCCGGTCCGCCGACGAAGCCCGTGCAGGAGATCACGGTGTCGTAGCGGCTGAACGTGGCGGCGAGCTTGGCGCTGGATTGCGCGGCAAGGTCGCCTTCGATGATGGCGACGTGCAGCCCTTGCAGTTCGGCCAGATCCTGTTGCTTCGCCGGATCGGCGGATGCAATGGCCGACGGCCGCAGCAGCACGGAAAGGGAGGCGCCGTCGATGCGGTTCACGCGAGGCGCCAGATGGCGCAGCATGGCCATGCCTAGCTGGCCTGCGCCGAGAACCAGGATGGCGTTGTTGTTGCTCATGGAATGTCCCGTTTGGAGGTGATGAGGGGGGCGGGGCGCGTCGCAATCACGATGCAAAAGGATGCGCTCCCGTAGTGGTTTTCAGTGTAGGAGCGCGCATGCCAGCCATTGTTCGCCGTGCCTGAATTCACAACGCGCGAACGCCGCGGCGGCGAGGGTAGGGGCGTTGTTAATATCGGCTGCTTGCCGCCGCACGCGGCGCGCGCACTTCTGGTGGATTCGGCTTATGGACAAACTTCAAGCGATGGCGACTTTCGTGCGGGTCGTCGAGATGCGCAGCTTCAGCAAAGCGGCGCAATCCCTGGCGATGCCGGCCTCCTCGGTGACGACGATGATCAAGAACCTGGAGGCCCATCTGGGCACGCCGCTCCTGCGCCGCAGCACCCGCAGCCTGAGCCTGACCGATGCGGGCGAGAGGTACCTGCACGCGTGCCAGGCCATCCTTGCCGACATTTCCAGCGCGGAAAGCGACGTTGCTGCGGCCGTGCAAGCACCCCGCGGCCGTGTGCGCGTCGACATGCCGGGCATCGTCGGGCGCGCCATCGTGGTGCCGCGGCTGGTGGAATTCGAGGCGCGGTATCCGGACATTGAGGTCGTCCTGGGCTTGAGCGACCGTCCCGCGGACCTGATCTACGAAGGCATCGACTGCGCGATCCGCAGCGGTATGCTGGCCGATTCTTCGCTGGTGGCGCGCAGCCTGGGCGAGCTGGCCTGGCTGACCTGCGCATCGCCCAAGTACCTGGCCCGTTTTGGCGAGCCCGATTCCGTGGAAAGCCTGCAAGCGCATCGCATCGTCAACTACCTGTCCAACGCCACTGGCCGTCCTTTGGACTGGCGGTTTCGCGTGGATGGCGAGTCCGTGTCGGTCAGCCTGCCCAGCCGCTACGCCGTCAACGAAACCGAGGCCTATCTGCATTGCGGGCTTGAGGGCCTGGGTTTGATCCAGCTATCGGAGCTTGCGGCTTCCGTTTACCTGCGCAGCGGACGCCTGCGCGAGGTGCTGGCGGATGCGCGCTGCGAGCCGGTGCCGGTTTCCATCGTCTATCCCCAGGCGCGCGCGAGCGCCGCAGTGCGGGCGTTCGTGGAATGGGTGGTCGAGATCGCCCGGCCTGTCATGCAATAACGCTTATGGAACCCTCAGGTTTATTCATTGGGCGCTAATGCCTGATCTCCCCATAATCCATCTGGCTTTACAGCCGGCCGTCAGTGGACGGCCTATTCGATGGATCAAGGGGAAAAACAGATATGCAGGGAAGTTTTCTGACGCGCGCCTTTCGGGCGGCGGGGGTTGCGTGCGCGCTGATGGCAAGCGCAGGGGCTGTTGCCGCCGGTTATCCGGACAGGCCCATCAAGCTGGTGGTTCCGCAGGCGGCGGGCGGCGGCACGGACGTCATCGGGCGGCTGTGGGCGGATTACCTGTCGCGCCAGTTGAAGACGCCGGTCGTGGTAGAGAACCGGCCGGGCGCCAACGGCATCCTGGCCTCGAGTTACGTGGCCAAGCAGCCGGCGGACGGGTACACGGTGCTGGTCAGCGGGATCTCCTATCTGGCCTTCAACCCGCACATGTACAAGGACCTGCCTTACCAGCCGGCCCGCGATTTCGATGGCATCAGCCTGCTGGTCAATACGCCGTTCCTGCTGGTCACCAGCACGCAGACGGGAATCCGGTCACTGAATGACCTGGCCGCAAAGGCCAAGGGCAATCCGGACGCGTTGAACTTCGCGTCCGCGGGCAAGGGCAATTCCACGCATCTGGTCGTGGAAATGCTGGCCAAGCGCCTGGACATGCCGCTTACGCATGTCCCGTACAACGGCGCTGCGGCAGGGCTGACCAGCGTCATGGCGAACCAGACGCAACTGATGGCGGATGTGCTGAACACGGGCGCGGTGCAAGCCCGCGCGGGCAAGGTCGTGCCGCTGGCCGTGGTGGGCGCCAAGCGCGCGGCCAGCGTGCCGGACGTGCCGACGCTGGGCGAACTGGGCCTGGCCGATTTTCCGCTGCCGGGCTGGTATGCGCTGGTTGCCCCCAAGGGCACGCCGCCCCAGGCCCTCGAGCGCCTGAATGCCGAAACCCGCCGCTTCTTCGACGACCCCGCCGTGAAGGCGCGCCTGGATGAGCTGCAGCTTGAGCCGCTGCCGTCGGCGCCCGCGACCGTGGCCGAATGGACGCAACGCGACAGCGCCACCTGGGGGCCGCTGATCCGGCAGCTCGGCCTGAGCAACGACTGAACCTCAATCACAAGGAAACCTCATGCCCAAACTCACGAAAGCGGTCTGGCACTACCGGCTGGACAAGATGAACGCGCTGATGGACGACCTGGCCGTTGACGCCATCATCTTCACGTCGGCGGACTTTTTCCAGTTCGCGACCAATTTCCACACCGACGTGCTGCCCTGGGAGCGCCCGATCTTTGCCGTCGTGCCGCGCAACGGCAGCCCCTTCCTGGTGATGAACGAACTGTCCACGCACCACATGCGCTTCTCGCAAGAGCAAGGCAAGGTGTGGATCACGGACATCACGTACTACGCGGAGCATCCGCGGGTGACGAACCGCCTGCCATTGATCTCGCAGCTGCCCGAGGTGCTGGCGTCGCGCCTGAAGGCGGCGGGACTGGCGCGATCGCGCATCGCCGTCGAAGGCGGCAGCCCCGTGCTGGCGCAGACGGGCCGCATCCTGCCCGAAATCGTCCTGCGCGGCGCGACGGCGGAATGCCGGTCGTTGCGGTGGCAAAAGCACGAAGAGGAACTGGCCGTCATGGCGGCGGCCGCTTCCATTTCGGACTGGATTCAGGACCGTTACCGCGAGAACATCCGGCCTGGCCGGCTGGTGCAGGAACTGGATTTCGCGATGGCGTCGCTGTTTGTCCAGGAAGCCGCCAACCGCTTTCCGGGGGAACACTTCGAGGTGATCCGCTGCTGGACCCTGAGCGGCCCCGCGTCCGCGTCGCCGCACGGCGATGGCGCGTCCTGCGGCGCGCGCATCAAGGAAGGCGACGTGCTGGTCAACATCGTCATCCCGCGGCTGAACGGCCTGACCATCGAGAACGAGCGCACCTGGTTCTGCGGCACGCCTTCCGCCGAGCAGACCCGGCTGTGGTCGGCGGCGAAGGCCGCCAACGAGGCGGCAATTGGCGCGGCGCGCACCGGCAACCCCGTCTGCATGATCGACGCCGCGGCCCAGGCCGAGATCGAAAAGGCCGGCTATGCGGACTTCATACGCCATCGGACCGGGCACGCGGTGGGCATCATCCATCACGAGTATCCGGAAGACATGGCGTTCTGCCAGCGGCCGCTGCTGGACAACGAGGTTTACTCGGCCGAGCCGGGCATCTATGCCTACGGCATCGGCGGATTCCGGTTGGACGACACCGTCGTGGTGGGCGACACGCCGCGCGTGCTGACCAATACGCCCAAGACGCTGGAGTACGCGACCGTCAAGTAACGGCGGCGTTGGCCCCGCCGATATCGAGGAGGCTTTTTGCCTCCTCGCGCAGCGTCTCCCGCAGGGCGGGCAGCACGATGCTGGGCGAGTCCGCCGACCAAAGCATGCCGATGGGGCCGAATTCCAGGCGGGAAGGCATGCGCAGAATGCTGATCAGGTTGAGCTGTTCATACATATGCGCGACCGAACTGGCCAGCGTGGCGATGTAGTCGCGGTCCTGCAGCATGGACAACAGCGCTACCAGCGAACTGGTTTCCACCGCGGGCTTGGGTGGCGGCATGCCGGCGTCGGCCACCGCCTGATCCAGCCGCACCCGCGACAGGGTGCCAGGCGGGGGCAATACCCACGGATATCCTTCCGTATCCTCCCATCGGGGCGCCGGCAGTTCGGCCAGGGGATGGCCGCGCCTGGCGACGACGCTGAACGTGTCGGTCATCAGCCATTCCGTGCACAGGCCGGACCTGCTGGCGCGCACGTCCAGCGGGCCGATGATGAGATCGATCTCCCGGCGTTCGACGCGTTCCAGCAGGGGTTCCAGCAGGCCCTCCACCAGTTCGATCTGCACCTTGGGCGAGCGCTGGTGCAGCGCCGCAATGGCGCGCGGCAGCAAGATGGGCGCCGCAGACAGAATCGTGCCGATATGCAGGTGGCCGGCCACGCCGCCCTTGACCGCTTCGATTTCCTCGCCGGTGCGCGCGGTGTCTCCCAGGACGCGGCAGGCGTACCGCCACAGCGCGCAGCCGGCCTCGGTCAGCTCCAGCGTGCGGCCGCGAATGAATAGCGGCGTGCCGACCAGGTCTTCCATGTCGCTCAACCAATGCGACAGCGCCGGCTGCGTCATGTGCATCGCCTTGGCGGCGGCGGTGACGGTGCCGGCGCTTTCCAGGGCCGCCAGCACCTGCAGATGGCGAAGCTTGAGACGGCGGGTCCAGGAAGGATCGGTCGAGGGGGTATCCATGCAGAAATGGTAATGGATATCTCAGCTTTATTCATTGGCGGGATATGGCCGCCGCAGCCCAAAATGCGTTTCGACGATTCCACGGGACAGGCGGTGATGAGTTCAAGCGATTTCATGGCGCAGGCAGGGCCGCTGGGCGACGTGGCGCAAGCATTGGCGCAGGCAGGTCAGCCGGATCGCGGCCTGGCCGCGTTGTCCGCCGCGTTGTCGGCGCGCATCGGCTACCGGCTATTCACCGTCCTGGTCCTCGATCGGCAGGCGGGAGTGAGCCGCAGGTTCTATTCAAGCCAGCCCGTGGCGTATCCGACGGCCGGCGCCAAGCCCATTCGTGAGGACAGCGAGTTCTACGCGCGGGTGGTGCAGGAAGGCCAGGCGCGGATCTGCGATGACCGCGAAGCCTGCAGACAGGCGTTTCCGGATCACGATCTGATCTTTTCGCTGGGCTGCGAAAGCGCCGTGAACGTGCCGGTTCGGTGGAACGGCCAGACCATCGCGTCCCTGAACCTGCTGCATCAGGCAGGCTGGTATCGGCAGGACATGCTTGCAGAACTGAACTGGTACGCGGCGCTTGCGATTCCGGTCATACAAGAAATCACTCACACAACCCGACAGACAGGGGGAAAACCATGAAACGTCTTGGCGCAAAGATCGCCGCAATCGCGATGTCGATGGGGCTGACACAGGCCTACGCGGCGGATGCCTATCCCACCAAACCCATCACGATCGTCTACCCGTACGCGCCGGGATCGGCGTCGGACACGATGACGCGTTTGCTGGCGGACGCCATGTCCCGCAAGCTGGGCCAGCCGGTCATCGTCGACAGCAAGCCGGGCGCCGGCGGTTCGATCGCCACCGAGCATGTGGTCAAGGCCGCGCCGGACGGCTATACGCTGCTGCTCAGCGCTAGCGGCACCATCGCGGTGAATCCCCACATCTACAAGCTGCGCTACAACCCCGTCGAGGACCTGGCGCAGGTTTCCATCGCCGTTGAAGTGCCATTCGTGTTCGTCGTGGGCAAGGATTTCCCGGCCCAGGACTACGCGTCGTTCAAGTCGCTCAGCGGGCAAAAGGCGGGCGGTCTTACGTCGGCCAACGCCGGGCTGGGCACCCAGGCCCACCTGACGCAGGCGGCGTTCGCGCGGCTGGCCGGCGTGAACCTCAGCATCATCGGCTACAAGGGCGCCGCTCCCGCCGTGAATGACATTCTTGGTGGGCACGTGGATTCCATGATGGACAACGCCGCGTCGCAGATTCCTTACGTGGTGTCGGGCAAGACGACGGCGCTGTTCGTCACCAGCGACTACCGATTCGAGGGCTATCCCAAAGTGCCGACGGCCAAGGAACTGGGCATCACGGGACTTGTGCCGGCCGGCTGGTTCGGCCTGGCGGCGCCCAAGGGCACGCCGCCCGCCGCCATCGACAAGATCCAGTCGACGCTGGCCACCACGCTTCAGGAGCCCGAGGTCCAGCGCAAGCTGAAGGAACTGGGATGGGTGATCGTAGGCAACACGCCAGCGCAGGCGCTGGAACGGGCGAGGGCGGACTACGCGCTGCTGGGCCAGGTGGTTCGCGACATCGAATTGAAGCCGAATTGACGGCAGGTTGAAGCGTGGCGGCGGCGCGTGCGTTCGGAACAGGCCGGTTCAGCCGCCCGCGATCTGTTTCAACACCGCCGCCACGATGGCTTCCGGCCGGTCTTCCTGCACAAGATGGCCGGCATCCGGCACCGAGACCAGCGGCCGGTCGGAGATCAATGCCACCAACGTTTCGCCTCTGGCGTGGGGAATCCACTGGTCCTGTTCGCCCCACAAGACCTGGACAGGGCAATCCATGCGCGCATAGAGCGCCTGGACTTCATCCGTGTACTTCTGGTCCATCTGGGCGATCTGCCGATAGAAGGCGCGCTGGCCGACCGGCCCCAACCAGGGGGCGCTGTACACGTCCAGCGCTTCGTCGGACAAAAGCTTGTGCGCGGCCGTCTGCAGATAGGCCTTCAGCAGCGCGCGATGCATATAGTCGGGCATGCCCGCGAACGCGGCTTCGTGCTGGCGGACGTGCTGCACGAAGGGCGAGCCCCACGGCGCCAGGGCAACCGCGTCGAAGATGGTCAGCGATCCATAGCGAAGTCCGTCCAGGTAATAGGCCCGCAGCGCCGTGGCGCCACCGAAATCGTGGGCCAGCACGTCGGGCCGGTCCAGGGCCCATTCCTTGAACAGCGCCGCCAGCACCTTGTTCTGCACGCCCAGCGACACGTCCTGGCCGTCGCGCATTTCCGACTGGCCGTAGCCCGCCAGGTCGAAGAAGTAGACGGTCCGGCGGTCGGCAAGCAATGGCACGATCCGGCGCCAGACCTGCGACGAAAAGGGCGTGCCGTGGATGGCCACCAAGGCGGGGCCATGGCCGCATTGGCCCCAGCGGATGGCGTTTCCTTCGATGATCGACGTGTTCGGCAGCGCGAGCATGGATTTTTCCCGGTTGATGGCTGCCGTTAGCGTACCTGATCGCGATAACATGCCCGGCACTCAACCGCCGTTCACGAGGCACCTTCAATGCTGACCCTGCGCCCCTTTGCGACTTCGGATTTTGCCGTGCTGGCCGATTGGTTCAAGAGCTTGCCCGACGTGGTGCAATGGGGCGGGTCGCACGTGTCCTATCCGCTTTCGGCGGATCAATTGTCGGAAATGCTGGCGCAAGGCCAATCCCAGCCGCCCGTTCGCCGCTGCTGGATGGCGTGCCGGGACGGCAAGCCGGTGGGCCATGCGCAGCTGGCCTATGACTGGACCGACGGCAATGCGCGGTTGGGACGGGTGGCGATCGCGCCAGCGGAGCGCGGACAGGGCCTGGCCCGGCCCATGGTTGCGCTGATGATCGACGAGGCGTTTCGCACGCCCGGGATCGAGCGGCTGGAACTGAATGTCTACATGTTCAACACGCCCGCCATTCGCACGTATGAAGGCCTTGGATTCACCTTGGAAGGTGTCAGGCGTTCCTCCACGCGGGCGGGCGACGCGCGCTGGGATACGGGGATGATGGGGCTGCTGCGGGCGGAATGGGCCGCGGCGCCGGCTGAATGATTCGGCGTCTTCGTCCTTGCCGACCGATTGATGGCGTTATCGACGAACGGCTTCGGCCGAGGGCGTCGCGGCGTTCAGACCTAAGCGTGCCTTCGGTCGCGAAGCTTGTTTTTTGCGCACGCAGGCATAAAGTGGACGTATTGCAGCACTGCATGCCTGGCACAACGCGCCCGGCCGGTCTGCAAGGTCCAGGGTTACGAATATCTATGGAGTTTTTCATGAAAAAGTCCATGTTCCCTTGCGTCGCCTCTTTGCTCTGCGGCGTTTGTGTGTCCGCCGCCGCGCAGACCGTGACGCCGCTCAACGGCCAGTCTCCACAAACCACCCAGCAGGATATTGCCGCGTGTCAGGCGCAGGCCGGCAGCACTAGCAGCACCAGCACGAACAGCCCGCAGGCGGGAGGGCGCGCCCGCGGCGCCGCCGCCGGCGCGGCGGCGGGTGCGGTGGTCGCCGGCGCGCGCGGCCAGCAGCACGAAGAGGTCTATGACCGGTTGGATGACGACACCAAGCAGCAATACCGGCAGAACCAGGCGAAGGATGCCGCGGTGGCCGGGGCGGTGGTGGGCGGTTCGCGGCAGCGGCAGGACCGGCGCCAGGATCGCGCCAACCAGTCGCAGCAAAGCGCGGCCGCGTCTTCCGCCTACGCCACCTGCATGCAGCAGCGCGGTTATCAGGTGGCTCCCTGAAGCGCGTGGGGAGCGGATTCGAATCGGCTTGCGGCGGCAACTGCGTTCTGCCGTCGCGAGCCACGACGGAAGCTCAGTCCGACGCTTCCGGGCGTGCCGCATCGGCCGAAAAATGCCGGGTTACCCATTTTTCGCACTCGGCCCACAAGCGCGGCGCACCTCGCTTGATGGCGGGTCCATATCGAGAAAAGACCTGCTCGAGCGACACGCCGCTTTCGGTCCACGTTCCGCCATCGGTGAACACATTGATCAGCAAGGGCTGAAACCGGTCCAACGCCTTCGCGAATTTCGCGTCCTCGGTTTCCGCTTGCTCGAATTCTTGCCACAGGCCGAGGAACTGGTCGCCTTGCGGTTGCGGCAGCAAGCCGAACAGGCGCGCCGCCGCCTGGGATTCCTTTTCGGCCTGCAATTCCTGCCCGGCCGCGCCGTGGATCGGAATGTCGCCGACGTCGATTTCCACGATGTCATGCAGCAGAAGCATCTGGATGACGCGATGAGTGTTCACAGGCCCGCTGGCGTAATCGCTGAGCACCAGCGCATACATCGCCAGGTGCCAGGAATGCTCTGCCGAATTTTCCTTGCGGCTTTTGTCCAGCAGCGGCGACTGCCGCATGACGGTTTTCAGCCTGTCGATTTCTCGAAGGAAATTCAGCTGCCTTGCCAGTGTGTCCGATTGCATGGGGGCCTGCGCGTAAGTTGAGTCCAGATTCCTTATAGCCGCTCGCCCGGCAGCTTGCTGGCTTGCCGGACCCAGTCGAGGAATTGAGCTTCGTCGAACTCGCCTTCATGGATGTCCAGGTAGCGAACCTGCGGATATTTGGATTTGCCCTGGGGCGGCGGCTGAAGGGACGCGCCCTGGAAGAAGGTGACTTTGACGTACTTGTTGAAGCAGTGGACGCTGAGAAACCAGCCTTCGCCGTCGAGCCCGTAGAAGGGGGAGTTCCATTTGACGGCTTTGGCGACGTCGGGAACGGCGGTTTCGACGAGAGCGTCGATGCGTTGGCCGATAGGGGATTTCCAGCCGGGCATGGCGGCGATGTAGGCCTGGACGGGCTCGTTGCCGTCGCCCTTGGCGATTTGGGGATTGCCGCCGGAGAGCAGGACGGCGTCGCCAGGCTTGGAGGACGTTGCTTTGCCCGCGGCGGCGGTCTTGGGCTTCGGTTCGGTCATGGCTTGTCCAGTAGTTCCTGAAGATCCGTGAGCTTGGCCTCTGCCACCAGGCGGAGTTCTTCGACGAGCTGTTCGGTAGCGGGGCTGCGGCGTTTGCCCTTGGGAAACACCAGGCCGTAATGCAGTTTGATGGCGGGGCGGAATTTCCGGACGGCGATGTCCAGGTGCCGCTGGGCCAGTGTAGCCATCGGATCGGCCAGCGCAATGCCGCAGTCCATGGCCGCAAGCTGGATGGCCATGGTGCTGAAGGAGACCTCCAGTTCGCTGTGCGCGGCGGCATTGGTGGCTTCAAAGGCGGCCAAACAGCGCTGTTCAAGGATGCTGCGGCGGCCCAGGCTGATGTAGGGCTCGTCCTGCAGGTCTTCGGGGCCTATCTGCTTGCGGCTGGCGTAACGATGTTCGGGGTGCATGACCGCGACGATCTCGCTTTGGCACAGCAGTTCGGTTTCGATGGCGGGATGCTCGAGCGGAAGCTGGACCAGCGCCAGGTCGAACTGCTGCTGGGCCAGCCACCATTGCAGTTCGGCGGGCATGCGCGCGTTCAGCGCGGCGGTGAAGCCCGGCGTCTTCAGGCGGCAGCGGCCCAGGGCTTCGATGGCCAGGCCGTCGATGATGTGGTTGGCGGCCAGCACGCGCACGCGATCGCGCCGTCCTTGGCGCATGTCTTCGGCGTAGTCGGTCACGGCGTCCTGCGCGCGCAGCAGGCCGTACACGCGCTTGTAGAACTCGTGCCCGTCGTCGGTCAGTTCCAGCCGGCGGCCGGTCTTGCGCAGGATTTCAAAGCCCGCTTCTTCTTCAAGCTGGGCCAGCAGGCGGCTGACCTGGGGTTGGGTGCGGTGCAGGCGCAGCGCGGCCTGGGCGACGCTGCCACCCTCGACGAAGGCGTGCAGGGCTTCGTAGGCGCGGGTATTCATGCCGTGTGTCCCTTGAAAATACATGCGTGTTGCGCAAGTATTCGAGCAAATTTCGAAATTGAATTATATGTCCGCTGCTTTCAGAATTTCTCCCAAGGCGTTCGTTGAACGTGCGCCGGTAACAAGGGAGTGATAGGCAGTGAGTCAGGATCCGATTGTGGTGTGGGGCGGCGGCGCCATTGGCGGCGTGGTGGCGGCAAAGCTGGCGGACGCCGGCCAGGATGTGCTGCTGGTGGACGTGGTGCCCGAACACGTGGAGGCGGTGCGCGCGAAGGGGCTGGAGATCATCGGGCCGGATGGCGCAAGCACGTTTTCGCCCATGAAAGCCTGCCTGGCCGCCGACGTGCAGGGGACGTTTTCCAGGATCATGCTGTCGGTCAAGGGGCAGCACACCCGTCCGGCCATGGCGTCGATCGCGCCGCGCCTGAGTACGGACGGCTGGGTGCTGGCCCTGCAGAACGGGCTGACCGAGGCGACGATCGCCAGCGTGGTGGGACAGGAACGCACGCTGGGCGCGCTGGTGAATTTCGCGTCGGATTACGTGGGGCCCGGGCGCATCCAGTTTGGCGGCCAGGGCAGCCTGCGGGTGGGCGAGATCGATGGGGCAGACACGGCCCGTTCGCGCCAGGTCGAGACGCTGCTGCGGCATGTGGATCCGCAGTCCAGTTGGACGGACCGCCTGATGGGCTACAAGTGGAGCAAGGTGGCCATCGGTTCGCTGCTGTTCACCACCGCGATGTCGAACGACACGATCGTGGAGCAGCTTGGCAACCAGCATTACCTGCCGCTGTGGCGCGCGCTCTGCCGCGAGGTCGTGACGGTGGCCCGCGCCAGCGGCGTCGATCCGGCGCCGTTCGACGGCTTTGCCCCGGATGCGTTCACCGCGTCGGCCAGCAGGGAAGACGCCTGGGCGCAGATGCAGCAGATCACCGATCACTGCCGGCGTTGGGTGGGCAAGCCCCGCACTGGCGTGTGGCGCGACCTGGCGGTGCGCAAGCGCCCGACCGAAGTGGATCCGCAGATCACGGACATCGTGGCCCATGGGCAGGCCGCCGGCATCGAGACGCCGACGGTGGCGCGCCTGATCGCGATGATCCGGGAGATGGAGGCGGGGCGGCGCGATTTCGGCAACGCCAACCTGGATGCGCTGATGGAGTCCGCGGCATGAACCCGGCCGCGTTTTCGGATCAGCACGTGCTGGTGACGGGCAGCAACGGGCACTTCGGCCGCGAACTGGTTCAAGCCTTCACGCAGGCGGGCGCGGCGGTGACCGGTGCGGACCGCGCCGGCGCGCCCGGGCAGGACAAGTCGGAAGGCTATGTCGCGTTGGACGTGACCGACGGCGCCGCGATCGAACGCCTGGTCTCCGGGTGGGACGACGCGTCGTTGCCCCGTGTGCTGGTGAACAACGCGGCGATCTTTCCGTTCATGGACATCCTGGACGCGCCGCCGGACCTGTGCCGCGCCATTCTGGACGTGAACCTGATGGGCCCGCTGCAATTGACGCAGGCGCTGGCCCGGCGCTGGATCGCGGCGGGCATTCGCGGCGCGGTGGTCAACGTGAGTTCCGCGTCGGCCGAGGTGGCCCGCTTCAATGGCGCGATCTACGGGCCGTCGAAGGCGGCGCTGGAGCAGATGACGCGCATTCTGGCGGTCAGGCTTGCCCCGCACGGCATCCGCGTGAACGCAGTCCGCCCGGGCCTGGCGCAGGGCGAGAACAGCGCCGCGCTGCCGCAGGCGCATCTGGACAGCATCGCGGCCGCCATTCCGCTGGGACGCATGATCCAGCCGGACGAACTGGCGCGGGCCGTGTTGTTTCTTGCCAGCGACGCAGCGTCGTTCACCACGGGCCAGGTGCTGTCGGTGGACGGCGGGGGCGGCATCAATCGGCGCGCCCCGATCTGAACAAAGCAATATCAAGGAGAAAACTGATGGATACCTCCATGCGCGCAATCACGATGCATGAAGACAGCCGGATTTCGTTTCCGTCGTATGCGTGGCCCGAAGGCAAGCGCTGCGCGGTGGCGTTCACGCTGGACCTGGACGCCGAGTCGCCGTATTTCTGGACGGCGCGCGACAAGCAGCCGCTCGCGCTGGGCGAACTGGAACAGCGCAGGTATGGCCCGCGCCAGGGCGTGGCGCGAATCCTGGCGCTGCTGGACAAGTGGGGCATCAAGGGCGCGTTCTACGTGCCCGGCGTGGTGGCCGCGACCTATCCCGATCTGCTGCCCCTGCTGCTGAAGGCGGGGCACGAGGTCGGCTATCACGGCTATTTCCACGAGCGCCTGGACACGCTGGACGATGCCACGCTGGACGATTACCTGGGCCGCAGCATCGAGGTCTTCGAAAAGCAGACAGGCAAGGCATGCCGCGGCTACCGCGCGCCGTCGTTCGAGCATTCGCCCGCCAGCCTGGCATCGCTGCAACGCGCGGGCGTGGCCTACGACAGCTCGCTGATGGGGTTCGACCACCCGTATTCGATCGACGGCCTGGTGCAGGTTCCCGTGACCTGGACCATCGACGACGCGCTGTATTTCCGGTACACCAACGGCCCGCGCGACAAGACGCATCCGGCCAATCCGAACGCCGTGCTCGAGAGCTGGATCGAAGAATTCGAGGGCGTGCGGGAATGGGGTGGCCTTTGCATGATCACGGTCCATGACTGGATCTCGGGCCGGGCGCAGCGCCTGCGGCTGCTGGACAAGTTCTTCGCCCATATCGCCAACGCGGAAGGCGTCTGGTGGGCGACGCCGATGGAACTGCGCGACTATCACCGCGCGTCGGCCACCGCCGGCCGCTACGAGGTCAGCGCGCACGTGGGCCGGTTTGCGCCGGAAGCCGCCAAATAAACCAACAAGGGGAAATCATGAACGAAAAACGTCGCGCCTTGTGCGCACATCTGGCCGGATTGCCGCTGCTGTCCCTGGCGGGCGCTGGCGCATTGCCGTGGCGCAGCGCGCAGGCCGCGCCGGGCTATCCGGACAAACCCGTTTCCGTCGTGGTGCCGTTCGCACCCGGCGGCAACACCGACATCGTGGCGCGCATGATCGGCACCGGCCTGGCGAAGCGGCTGGATGCCAATATCGTGGTCGAGAACAAGGCCGGCGCGGGCGGCAACATCGGCGCGGCCTCCGTGGCGCGGGCCAAGCCCGACGGCTACACCGTGCTCTACAGCACGGCCAGCACCTACGCGATCAATCCGCACATCTACGCGAACCTGCCTTTTGATCCCGTGAAGGCGTTCGAGCCGCTGGCCGTGACCATCCAGGTGCCGGTCGTGCTGGTGGTGTCCGCAAGCTCCGGGATCAAGTCCCTTAAAGAGCTGATGGCCTACGTCAAGGCCAATCCGGACAAGGCCAGCTACGGGTCCAACGGCAACGGCACGTCCAGCCATATTGCGTGCCACGTCCTGGCGCAGAAGATGGGCGTGCCCAAACTGCTGCACGTGCCGTACAAGCAAGGGCCGCAAGTGCTGACCGACCTGACCGGCGGTCAGCTCACGTTCGCCTTCGACGCGTGGTCGGTGCTGGGACCGCAGGTCAAGGCGGGGCGGCTGGTGGCGCTTGCCGTGTCGGGAACGGAACGGCTCAAGGCCGCGCCAGAGATCCCGACGGTTGGCGAGGTCCTGGAAACGGACTACGACATCGTGACCTGGAACGCGTTCTGCCTGCCCAGCGGCGTGCCCGCCGATATCGTCGCGAAGCTTCGCGAGGCCGTGCAAGGCACGATGGAGGATCCCGCAATCCGTTCGCGGCTTGAGAACGAAGGCGTGCCGCCGTATGCGCCCATGTCCCAGGCCGAGCTCGACGCGTTCTTCAAGCGCGAATACGAAAAATGGGGCGCCCTGGTCAAACTGGTCGGCGCCACCGGGATCGCGTGATGACGGCGCGCACCACGGTTGCCGACCTGGAAGACTTGAAGGCCGAACTGACGGCGTTGCGCCGGGGGCTGCACCAGCGGCCGGAGCTGGCTTTCCAGGAACACGACACGTCGGCGCGTCTGGCGGAGCTGCTGTCGGAGTGGGGCTACGACGTGACCACGGGACTGGCCGGCACGGGGCTGGTGGCGACGTTGCGCGCCGGATCCGGTTCCCGGCGGCTGGGGCTGCGCGCCGATATGGACGCGCTGCCCATTGCCGAGACGACCGGGCTGCCCTACGCCAGCCAGGCCGAAGGCCGCATGCACGCGTGTGGGCACGACGGCCACATGGCCATGCTGCTGGGCGCCGCGCGCCATCTGGCGCGCACGCGCAACTTCTCGGGCGTGCTGCACCTGATCTTCCAGCCCGCGGAAGAACGCGGCTTCGACAGCGGCGCCAAGCGCATGGTGCAGGAAGGACTCTTCAAAAGCTTTCACTGCGACATGGTGCTGGCCATGCACAACCACCCGGGCGCGCCCGTGGGCCAGTTCCTTACGCGCACCGGGCCGTTCATGGCGGCGGGCGACCGGGTGTTCGTGAAGGTCATCGGCAACGGCGGACATGCCGCCCGGCCGCATCTTGCGACGGATCCCGTGGTGGCGGCGGCAGCCATCGTGATGGCGCTGCAGACGGTCGTGTCGCGCAACATCGACCCTTCGCAAGCCGCCGTGGTGTCCGTGGGCAGGCTGCGGGCCGGCGACGCACTGAACGTGATCCCCGGCGAGGCGGAGATCGGCATTTCGGTGCGTTCGTTCAGTCCGCAGGTGCGTGCGCGGCTGCGCGAGCGCATCGTTCAGGTTTGCCGGTCCACCGCCGACAGCCACGAGGCCAGCGTGCAGATCGACTACGTGGAAGGCTATCCGGTCGTGGACAACGCCGAGGCGCCTACCTTGCTGGCGCTGGAAGTGGCTCGGGAACTGGTCGGCCAGGAACACGTGGTGGGGGACATGCCGGCGCTGATGGGCAGCGAGGACTTCGCCTACATGCAGCAGGCCGTCCCGGGCGCGCTGGTTCGGATCGGAAACGGGCCCGCGGACGGAGGGCGCGCCCTGCACAATGCCAACTACGACTTCAACGACGACAACCTGTGCGTGGGGGCGGCGTTCTGGAGCCGGCTGGCGGAGACCTATCTGCGCGACGCCTGAAGCGCGCGGCCCTGCGGGACGTTGGCCGCGCGGTTTTGACTCGGGAAACAGCTGCCTACGCGCAGCGCACCTGGGAAGCGGCTCATTCGGCGTCCGGCCTTCCCAGATAATCATCCACCGCGCTGCCCACCGTGGGATGGAACTGGTCATCGCTGAACAGCTGCGACAGCTCGAAGCGCTTGAGCTTGTCGCGCACGGGGTCTTTCATTTCGGCGAAGTGCAGCGCGATGCCTTCGCGCGCCAGGTTCTGGCACAGTTCGCGCAGCATGTCCGCCGAGGTGACGTCGACGCTGGTGACGGGTTCCGCCGCCACCACCACGCGCCGCACGGGCGTGGGCGAAGCCTGCACGGCCTCTGTCAGCCGTTGCTGGAAGAGTTCGGCATTGGCGAAAAACAGCGGCGCGTCCCAGCGGAACAGCACCAGCCCGTCGATCAGCGCGGCCTGCGGGTAGCGCTTCAGGTCGTGGTAGCCGCGCAGGTTGGGTACGCGGCCCAGCACCGCAAAGTGCGGCCGCCATCCGTCCCACAGGAACTCGATGACGGCGATGACCACCGCCAGGCAGATGCCGGGAATGGCGCCGAACACCGCGACGGCCGCGAAGCACAGCATCGATAGCCAGAATTCCCATTGCTGGATGCGGTAGATGCGGCGCAAGTCCTTGAATTCAAAGAGGCCGATGGCTGCGGCGATCACCACCGCCGCCAGTGCGCTGTTGGGCAGGTAGCGCAGGAGGTTCGGCGCCGCCACCAGCAGCGCGGCCACCGCCAGCGCGCCGACGACGCCCGTCAGTTGGGTGCGCGACCCGGCGGCTTCGGCCACCGGCGTGCGCGACGCGCTGCTGCTGATCGGAAAACCCTGGAAGAAGCCAGCCGCCAGGTTCGCCACGCCCAGGCCCACCATTTCCTGATTGGGGTCGACGCGCGTGTTGGTGCGCGCGGCGTAGGTCCGCGACAGCACGCTGGTGTCCGCAAACGCAATCAACGCGACGGCGCAGCCGCCCAGCAGGATCTTGACCAGGTCCGCGTTGCTGAGCCACGGCCAGGCCAGCGACGGCAGTCCCTGCGGAATTTCGCCCAGCACGCTGACGCCTTGCTCGTCGAGCCGGAACAGGTGGACCGCCGCAGTGGCCAGGACCACTGCGATCAGGATGCCGGGCACGCGGTCATAGCGCTTGAGCAGCAGGATCACCACCAGGCTGCCCGCGCCCACCATGAAGCTGTACCAATGCATCTGGCCGTCCATCACGGCCCGTCCCAGCTGCAGCATTTCGCGCAGAGGGCCGGCGTCGTCGATGGAAATGGCGAAGAGCTTGGGCAGCTGGCTGACCAGCACGGTCAGCGCGATGCCGTTCATGTAGCCGTAGCGGATGGGCTTGGACAGCAGTTCCGTGATGAAGCCCAGCCGCAGCAGGCCCATCACGATGCAGAACACGCCGGCCACGACGGCCATCATGCTGGCTGCGGCGACCGCCCGCATGGGATCGCCGTTGGACACGCTGAGCACGACCGCGAGGATGGGCGCGGCCAGGGCGGAGTCCGGTCCCAGCACGAGGATCCGGCTGGGGCCGAACAGCGCATAGGCCAGCAAGGGGATGATGGTGGCGTACAGGCCATAGACGCCGGGCACGCCCGAGGCCTCGGCGTAGGCGATGCCCACCGGCACCAGCATGGTCGTCAGCACCAGGCCGGCGGCAATATCCTTGGGCAACCAAGCGGCCTGGTAGGACTTCAGCATCGCCAGCCCGGGCAGCCAGCGCAGCCAAGACGAAGCACGATTCTGAGCAGGGCGGGGCAGCGTGGTGGCCATGGAATCCCGGTATGCACGTTCGTTCTGTTCGCGGGACTGGATGGACCACGCGCTACTCGGAAAGCGGAACGCCGATTTGGCCGGCAGGCTGGCCCATAAGATGGCGTGCATGAACCCGGCGCTTTTCCTGGCGAAAAGCATATCAGCTTCGCCAGGGATGGTGGCGAGGGCGCCGGCGCTGAAATGCGCGACGCGACGACCTGCCGTGGTTGCGTCCTTCGCAAACCTCGGCGGACGTGACTTTTGCGAATTGTTGCTTGTTGCAAAGCAACACAGGCTGCTATCTTCGAGCCCGAAACGCGTTCGCCCCGTTTTGGACAATGCCCATGCCCGCCCAACCGCTTCTGATTTCCGAATCCCTGCCCACGCCGTCGAATGACACGCTGGGCTGCTCCGCCAGCAAGCTGGTACTGAATCAGGAGTTTCACGGGGGCGGGCTGACGTTCTATCGCAAGAGCACGGACAACGAGCGCTTCGGCAATGTGGAGACGCCGGCATCCGAGCGCGGCTTTCTGGTCGGCGTCGCCATGCGTGGCGGGCATCGTCGCCGGATCATGCAGGGCAACCACGCCTCGACCCACGATTTCGACACGGGCTCGATCTACATCCGTGATTTCACCGACGACTATCGGGCCGATCTGCAAGGTGGATTCGATTTCGTGTTGATGGAGCTGTCGCGCGCCTTCATCGAGCGCGTGAACGACGAGAAGGGCGGCGCGCGGATCAGCAGCCTGTTGCCGCGCGCCGGGCAGGGGGATCCCGTGCTGGCCCACCTGTCGCAGGTGCTCGCGGGTGTGGTGGCGGATCCCGCGGCGAGCAGCAGTCTGTTCGTGGACCACCTGAGCCTGGCCATCGGCACGCACCTTCTGGGACACTACGGCGCCGGCGCCACCACTGGATGGGCCGACACGGGCGGAGCGCGCGTCCTGTCGCGCAAGCTCGAGGCGCGGGCCAAGGACATGCTGCTGGCGACACTGCGCGAAGAGGCTTCAATCGCGGACATCGCCGAGGCCTGCAGTCTGTCGCGCAGCTATTTCATCAAGGCTTTTCGTCAGACGGTGGGCACGACGCCTCATCGCTGGCTGCTGGAGCAGCGCGTGCAGAAGGCCCAGGAACTATTGCGGTCGCCGGCCCGTTCCATCACCGACGTCGCGCTGTTGTGTGGTTTTGCCGATCAGGCGCACATGACGCGGGTGTTCACCAGCGTGGTGGGCGTATCCCCGGGCGCGTGGCGCAGGGAAAACGGCGCCTGAAGGCGGCGCGGGAATCAGTTGCGGTTCTGCCGGCGCCAGGCGGCCGGAGGCGCGCCGACCACGCTGGCGAAGACTCGGGTCAGATGGGCCTGGTCCGAAAACCCGCAGTCGCGCGCGATGTCCGACACCGGGCAATCCGACGTCAGCAACAGCAGCTTGGCCCTTTCGACGCGACATTCCAGCAGCCAGCGGTGCGGTGTGGTGCCCATGGTCTGGCGGAATGCCTTGATGAAATAGCTGCGCGACAGGCCGCAGCCCTGGGCGACGTCCGAGATCGACACGTCGGCCAGGAGGTCGGCCGTCAGCATGTCCTTGGCCATTTCTTCCTGCCACACGGCCAGCCCGCCGCGCGCGGCCGTCGGGGTAGCTTGTGAATCCGCGGCGACGCCGCCGTAGGCATGGATCATGTGGACCTGAGCGGCCAGCGCCAGTTGATCCACGAAGAGGGGATCGGCGCGCGCCGGGTCGGCCAGCGCCGGCAACAGCGCGTTGCCCAACTGGGCCAGGACGGGGTCGGACTGTCCTGGTGGGCAGGAGAGTGTCCGGACATTCGAGACGCCCAGATCTTCGGACACGCGGTGCAGCGATTCGGGGGCGACCCGGAAGTACAGGAAATCGAACGGTGAATTCAGTTCGGCGCGATAAGGCTCGTCCGCGCGCCGGATGGTGATCACGCCCGGCGCCAGCGGCATCGGCCGGGGTTCGTCCGCGTAGTACAGGATGCGCTGCGCGCGGTTGAGCGAGACGCTGAGCAGGAAGCCGTCGCCGTCTGCCTGCGAGCGCGCCGTGCCGAAGCCGGGCTGCGCATAGCCCACCCGAGCGATCTCAAGCGCCGCGCTGCAGCCGGGACTGGTCCGGATAGCCTGGATCGCCGCGCCGGGGTAGGCGTTGCGAAGGCTGGATGGCGCGTCAAGCAGGGCAGGCATGGTCGGGCGGCAGTATCTCGGTGGGCTTACGTTTGCGCAAAACGCCGGTTGCAAGACGGCGTCATCCTAGGCATGCGCACGCCCGAAGGCTTGGACGCAAGTGCGCTGTTTTGCACAAAAGCGCACTGCGGGCCGAAAAAAGAGGCTACAGGATGCCGGTTGAATAACAGTGCGATCATTACTCTTTCATACAAAGCAGGATGCAAGTGGGCAAGACTTGCCCGCGCGGGCCGCGCTACCTTGTGCCATATCCTGCCGCAATCCTCGGATGATCCGGGAGTGTCTACATGAACCGTCTTGCCGCCGGCCCCGCGCCGGCTAGTTCGCCGGCCAATCTGGCCGCCCTGCATGCGCAGGCGTTCCCGATGCTGGGCCGCGCCATGATCGACCGAGCCGCGCCGTATGGCGAAGAGATTTCGGCCGAGCCGGGCAGCGTGCTGCTCAACAGCGGCGATGCCGAGGCCGCCTTCTACATCCTGCTGCAGGGCTATGTCGAAGTCCTCGAATGCGAAGGCGACGGCGCCATGCACAGTTTGCTCGTGCATCGTGACGGCGAGTTTACGGGCAGCCTGGACCTGTTTACCGACCGGCCGAACGCAGTGACGGTGCGCGCCGATTCCCCAAGTCGCCTGTTGCGTCTGAGCCGCGCGGCGCTTGAAGCGCTGCTGCTGGCCGAACGGCCGCTGGCGGAAATCATCCTGCGCGCGTTCATCCTGCGCCGCATCGGCTACCTGCGCCAGCGGCCCTACGGCGGCGCCATCCTGCGTTCCGCCGCCCGCGCGGGCCAGGAAGATCCGGTGATGGACCTGGCGGTCATCGGCGGTGGCCCTGCGGGACTGGCCGCCGCCGCTTATGCTGCGTCCGAGGGATTGCAGACGCTGCTGGTGGGCGGTTCGCTGTCCTGTGGGGATGCGTCCGGCATGAGCGCGTTGAAGGGGTTTCCGGGCACCATCACTGGCTTGTGCGACGGCCCGCTGTTGCGCCGCGCCGAGGACCAGAGCAGTCGCTTCGGCGCGCATTTCCTGCCTTTGCGTACCGTCAGCCGGTTCGACGGCGGCTGCTATCCGTACCGGGTGTGGCTGGACGACGGCCGCATGATCGAGGCGCGCAGCCTCATCGTGGCGACGGGCATGCAGGAAGGGAAGGCCGGTCAACCGGCCCTTGAAGCCAACACCGCGTGGCTGGATGGCTGGCTGGACACGGACGATCAGGGCTACATCCACACGGGCCGCGCCGCGGCGGGGTCGATGCAGGCCCGCGCCTATGAAAGTTCGCAGCCGGGCGTCTTCGCCGTCGGGGCGGCGCGCGCCGGCTCGGTCAAGCACGTGCTGGCCAGCATCGCCGAGGGCGCGGCCGCGGTGCGCGTGGTGCACCGCTTCCTGGACGCTTCGGCGCACTGAGCGCCCCGACTTGAAGGGCCGCGGCTAACGAGACCCGGTATTGCGCGTGTCCAGCGCCAGGAAGTGATGCACGACGGGCTTGTCCGGCCCCACGTGATAGCGCTGCGCTTCGCCTTGCAGATCCGCGTCGGCCTGCGACACGCGGTGGTGCTGGCGCAGGTGTTCTGCCCACGACTCCACCAGGAACCACTCCTGCACCCGCTCGGGATCGCCGGTGTGTTCCGCGATGCCCCAGGCGTAGGCGCCATCGCGCCGGCGTTCCTCGGCCACGGCCTTCAGCGCCTGCAGGAAAGCAGGGCGGTCCTGGACGCGGATGCGGTATTCGATCTGCACCATGACCGGACCGCGATCATGCTCCAGCGGCGTATCCAGCAGCGGCTCGGGCCAGTGGTTCGACGGATCAAGGTTGGCCTCGCCCTTCGGCAGGCGCAAGCGGTGCAACACGACGCCAGCGACCAGCAGGCCGACCGCGCCCGCCAGCAGCGTCGCAGGCACGCCGATCTGCTGCGCCAGGAGGCCCCAGCCCAGGCTGCCCGCCGCCATCGCGCCGTTAAACACCATCAGGTAAATCGCCAGCCCGCGGCCGCGCACCCAATTGGGCAGGATGGCCTGGGCCACGCCGTTGAACGTGGTCAGCGCGACGATCCAGCCCATGCCAAGCAGCAACAGCAGCAGCACCGCGGCCCATTGGGGCGGCGCGAACGACAGCGCCGCCATCACGACCGCTGCGGCGCCCGCGGCGGCGAGCACCAGGCCGTCGGCGTCGAGCTTCTGGCGCAACTTGGGCAGCACGAGCGCGCCCAGGATGGCGCCGACGCCCACGGCGCCCAGCAGCAGGCCGTAGAAGCCGGCGGTGCCGCCCAGCATCTTGCGCGCCACCAGCGGCAGCAGCGCCCAGACCGAGCTGGCGAAAATGAAGAACACCGCCGCGCGCAGCAGCACCACGTGCAGCTCGCGGCTGGCGCGGGCGTAGCGCACGCCGGCGCGGAAGGCGCCGAAGAATTGTTCGGGCAGGCCGTCGTCCGTCTTCTTGGGGCGCTTCCACCACACCAGTGCGGCGATCACGAACACGTAGCTGAGCACGTCGGCGCCATACGCCGCGGCGGCGCCGAACGCCGCCAGCAACAGGCCGCCAACGGCCGGCCCCAGCGCCCGGGCAATGTTGATGCCCAGGGAATTCAGCCCCACAGCGGCCTTCAGTTCCGGCTTGGGCACCAGTTCAGGCACGATGGCCTGCCAGGTCGGGCCCATCAGCGCCGCGCCTACGCCGCCCACGAAGGTCAGCGCGATCAGGTATTCGACGGTCAGCGTGTTGGTCTTGGCCATCAGCAGCAGCGTCAGGCTGACGCAGCCCAACAGCACCTGGATGATGATGAGGAAGCGGCGGCGGTCCAGGATGTCGGACAGCACGCCCGCCGGGATGGCCAGCAGGAAGACGGGCAGGGTGGCGGCCGTCTGCATCATGGCGACGGCGGCCGGGTTGGACGACAGGTCGGTGACCAGCCAGGCGCTGGCGACGTCGCGCATGAAGCTGCCGATGTTGCCCAGAATGGTGGCGCCCCACAGCACCGCGAACAACGTGTGCTTGAGCGGGGCCATGCCGCCGACGGCGGCGGGCGGTGGGGTACTGCGGTCAGCTCCGGCCATGCGGGCGCTCCGTAAGATCGTGCCAGGCGACCAGGACCCATGCCCCGGCCAGCCCGAAATGCTCGTAAAAGGCGTTCATATTCATGAAACGCGCATCGGGGGGCGATTCCCAGTAGCGGTTGGCCATCAGCGCCGCCGCGGCGGTGAAGACGGCCAGCGCCAGGGCGCCCAGCCAGCGCAGCCTGCCCGACAGGACCAGCGCGCTTGCCCCGAGTTCAAGAAGGATGACCGCTGCGGCCGCCAGCGCGGCGGGCTGCAGGCCGAAATGCGTCATCTCGGCCTGCGCGCCGTCGAAGTCCAGCAGCTTGACCAGCCCGCCCTGTATGTAAGCGCCGCAAAGCGCCAGCAGGGCAAGCCAGCGCACGGCCGGCGACGTCAACAGCCGGCGCGCCGTCATACCGCCCAGCACGCGCAGCCCAGCGCGCCCCAGAACCCTTTCAGGTCCGACACGGGAAGTTTGCTGGCCCAGGCGCCGGCGTGCTGGTGGCCGTGCACGTTGCAGTCATTGGCGCAGGCGCAGGCCGCGGCGGCCTCGCGCAGCGTGGCCTGCAGGGGCTTGCCCTCGCTGTCGCCCCAGGCGCCATAACCGCCAAAGAGGCGCGTGGGGGACCAGTCAGGCATGGCGGGCGGCGGCGCGGCCTCGTCGTGCGACGCGAATTCGCCCGCGCCCCAGACCACCTTGCCGCCAACGACGGTAAGCAGGCTGGAGGTGTCGGCGATGTCCGATTCCGGGCACGCGAAGAAGTCGCGGTCGGGGACGACCAGGTCGGCAAGCTGGCCCGCGGCAATGCGGCCCTTCTTGCCCTGTTCGTTGGAAAACCAGGTGACGTTCTCGGTCCACATGCGCAGCGCGGCATCGCGGTCCAGGCAGTTGCGCTGCGGCGTGATGCGCAGTCCGCCCACGGTCTTGCCCGTGATGAGCCAGGACAAGGACACCCACGGGTTGTAGGACGCCACGCGGGTGGCGTCCGTGCCTGCCGATACGTTCACGCCTTTTTCCAGCATGCGCTTGACGGGCGGGGTGGCCTCGGCGGCGCCCGCGCCGTAGCGTTCGACGAAATACTCGCCCTGGTACGCCATGCGGTGCTGCACGGCCACGCCGCCGCCCAGCGCGGCGATGCGGTCGATGGAGCGTTCCGAAATCGTCTCGGCGTGGTCGAAGAACCAGTTCAGCCCGGCCAGCGGCACGTCCTTGTTGACGCGTTCGAACACGTCCAGCGAACGCGAGATCGTTTCGTCATAGGTGGCGTGCATGCGCCAGGGCCAGCGGTTCTGCGCCAGGATGCGCACGATCTCTTCGAGCTCGCCTTCCATTTCCGGGCCCATCTCGGGGCGCGGCTGGCGGAAGTCTTCGAAGTCGGCGGCCGAGAACACCAGCATTTCACCCGCGCCGTTGTGGCGGAAGTAGTCGGTGCCTTGCTTGTATTGGGACGTGGATGTCCAGTTCAGGAAGTCTTCCTTTTCCTGCTTCGGCTTTTGCGTGAACAGGTTGTAGGCCAGGCGGATCGTCAGCTGGTCGGCGTCGGCCAGCTGCTGGATGACTTGGTAGTCCTCGGGATAATTCTGGAATCCGCCGCCGGCGTCGATGGCGCCCGTGACGCCCAGGCGGTTCAGTTCGCGCATGAAGTGGCGCGTGGAATTGACCTGGTATTCGAACGGCAGCTTGGGACCCTTGGCCAGCGTGGCGTACAGGATGGACGCGTTGGGCTTGGCCAGCAGCAGGCCGGTCGGGTTCCCGGCCGAATCGAGCACGATCTCGCCTCCGGGAGGCGCCGGCGTGTTCTTGTCGTAGCCCACGGCGCGCAGCGCCGCGGCGTTGAGCAGGGCGCGGTCGTAGAGGTGCAGGATGAAGACAGGCGTATCCGGGGCGGCCGCGTTCAGCTCTTCAATCGTGGGCAGGCGCTTTTCCGCGAACTGGTGCTCGGTGAAGCCGCCCACCACGCGCACCCACTGCGGAGCCGGGGTGATCGCGACCTGGCGGCGCAGCATGGCCATGGCGTCGGCCAGGCTCGTCACGCCGTCCCAGCGCAGTTCCATGTTGTAGTTCAACCCGCCGCGGATGATGTGCAGGTGGTTGTCGATCAGGCCCGGCAGCACGCCGCGTCCGTTCAGCGCGATCACGCGGGTGGCGGGGGCGGCCAGCGGCAGGATGTCGGCGGCGGTGCCCACGCGCGTGAAGCGGCCGTCCTTGATGGCGACGGCGTCGGCGGTGGGGTTGGCGGGGTCCAGGGTCGTGAAGCGGCCCTGGTGCAGGATGAGGTCGGGGGCGCCAGGGCGCGCGGTGTCCAGGGTGTCAGCCATTGCGCTTGTCTCCACATGCATCGGCGGGTTGGCGGGCGGGGTCGGCGGCCGGCTTGGGGCAGCTGGGCAGTTCGCCGAACATATGGGGTTTGACCTGCTCATGGATCCAGGACGTGCGCGTGGCGTCGTCCGCGAGCAGGCGCTTGACCAGCGGGGGAATCTGTTCCCCCGCCAGGATGCCGAGCAGGCCTACCAGGGCGATCACCGGGGGCGCCGGCGACCGCACGTTAAAGAGCGCATAGATGACTCCGACCAGCAGGCCGAGTCCAAGCGAAACCAGGTAGACCTTCATCGGCGTGCTCCGATCAGCCTTCGTGGGCGTTGAACATGGTCTTGGCGTAGACGATGCCAAGGCCGTAGGCGCCGCCGAACTTCTTGGCGATGCCGGTGGTCATGTCATAGGTGTCCGTGCGGGCCCAGTCGCGCTGCATTTCCAGCAGGTACTGCAGTGCCGTGATCGGCTGGCCGCCAGCTTGCACGATACGCTCGACAGCGCGGTTGTGGGCTTCCGCCGACACGTCGCCGCAAGCGTCGGTGATCACATAGACTTCAAAGCCCTGATCCAGCGCCGACAGGGCCGGGCCGACGATGCACACGCTGGTCCACAGGCCGGCCAGCACGATGCGCTTCTTGCCGATCTCATTGACCTGCTTGATGACGGCGGCGTCTTCCCAGGTGTTCATGGACGTGCGGTCCAGCAGCGCCTGGCCGGGGAAGGGCGAGGTGACTTCCTCGAACATCGGGCCGGAGAAGCTCTTTTCGGCAACGGTGGTCAGGATGGTGGACGCGCCGAAGCCGGCGGCGGCGTGGGCGACCAGCGCGGCGTTGTTGCGCAGCGTGACGGCGTCGATGGAATGGGTGGCGAACGCCATCTGCGACTGGAAGTCGATCATGATGAGCGTGTGGTCTTTGGGCGACAGCAGCTTGGCGCCGGGGGTGGGGGTCGCGGTAATAGGCATGGATGGCTCCTTCGGATGCCGTGGTGAGGGACCCCGGCAATGTGCCAGCCGGCAGAAGGGCCGTATTGAACGATAGTCCGCCGGTTTGAAGATTGTGATTGCGCTGCCAGCGAGCCTTGGGTGCGATGACCGGGAATCAGGGATAGACGGTATCGCCAGCGTTCCGCCGCTCGGTTAGGCTGCCATGTCCGGGGAGAAACTGCCATGCGCGGTTCCCCTTTCGCGTAGCGCAAACCGGTAGCCGCGGAGAACCGCCATGGGCCTGGCCTTTCAACACGAACTGCACGATGACTTCGGCACGCGGCCGGTCGCCTACATGCCCTATGGCGGGGCCGATCTGGGCGAAATTTTGGCGGTGGGCCGGGAAGTGGGGGACGGGGACGATGCGGCGTTCCTGCAGGCCTGGCTGGCCGCTGGCGACCGGATTGCCGGGCAAGCCGAAGACGCGCAGCGACTCGGCCTGCGAACCAGCGCGCGCGAAGGCTTTCTTCGGGCAAGCGCGTTCTATGCCACGGCCTATCGCCCGCTCTATGGCGTCCCGACGGATCCGCGCCTGGTGGCCGCTTTCCGCAAGCAGATGGCGGCGTTCGACCGGGGCCTGGCGTTGTCGGCGTTGCCCATCGAGCCGCTGCGCATTCCCTTCCAGGGCGCAACCATGCCTGCCTACCTGATTCCCGCCGAAGGGCGCGAGTTCGAGGTGCGGCCGCTCATCATCTTTACCAACGGCTATGACGCCACCGTGACGGACATGTATTTCGCCAGCGCCGTGGCCGCCTCCCGGCGGGGCTATCACGCGCTGATCTTCGATGGTCCGGGCCAGGGCGGCATGCTGTACGAGCAAGGCGTGACCCTGCGTCCTGACTGGGAGACCGTGGTCGGTGCCGTCGTCGACCATGCCGTCCAGCTACCCACGGTTGATCCGGCCCGCATTGCACTAAGCGGCTGGAGCCTGGGCGGCCACCTGGCGCCCCGGGCCGCGTCGGGCGAACATCGCCTTGCGGCCTGCATCGCCGACCCTGGCCAATGGAGCATGGCGGGGCTGTTCCGTCCCCTGGCAATAAAGCTGGGCGCGACGCCCGAGGCAGCGGCCAATCTGGGCGAACTGGAGCCGCCCGTGCTGGAACGCTTCTCGCAGTTCCTGCTGTCCAGCCCCGCGTTCACGTGGAAAATCGTGCAGCGCGGCTTCTGGGTGCATGGGGTCGACAATCTGCGCGACTACCTGCGCGCGATCGAACTCTTCACGATGGACGGCCGGGCGGACGCGATTGCCTGCCCCACGCTGATGACGCTGGCCGAGAACGACCCGCTGGCGGCCGGCACCCAGCAGTTCTTCGACCGGCTGCGCTGCCCCAAGGCGCTGCTGCGCTTTTCCGCGGCGGAAGGGGCGGGGGACCATTGCGAATCGGCCAACCGGTCGCTGTTGAACCGCCGGGTGTTGGACTGGCTGGATGGGGTGCTGTAGACCGCGACAGGGGCCTGCGCGCCGCGCTGCCTATAATTGCGGCGATCCCCGCTTTTTTTGACGGCAGCCTTGCCGTGCCTCATGTCCACCTTGCCTTTGCGCGTGCTGTCGGTCATTCCGCCGATGACGCAGCTGAACACCCCTTATCCGTCCACCGCCTACCTCACGGGCTTCCTGCGTTCGCGCCAGGTACCGTCCTTTCAGGAGGACCTGGCGCTGGCCCTGGTGCTGCGCCTGTTGTCCGCCGACGGCCTGCAGGCCGTGGCGCAGCGGGTGGACGCGCTGCCGCTTGAAAAGCACACCCCCGCCATCCAAGCCTTCGTGGCGATGCAGCCGCGGTATCTGGCCACGATCGGGCCGGTGATCGCATTCCTGCAAGGCCGCGATTCCACGCTGGCGCACCGGATCGTCGGGCGCAATTTCCTGCCGGAAGGCCCGCGATTCAGTTCGCTGGACGTCTATATGGACGAGGACGGCGGCGATCCGCTGGGCTGGGCGTTCGGCGCGCTGGGCCTGCAGGATCGGGCCAAGCATCTGGCCACGCTGTATCTGAACGACCTGGCCGACGTGCTGCGCGACGCGATCGACCCTCGATTTGAATTCGTGCGCTACGCCGAGTCGCTGGCGGGCAGCCAGCCCACCTTCGATCCGCTGGCGCAGGCCCTGGCGGCGCCGCTAAATCTGGTGGACGAGACCCTGCACGATTTGACGATGGAAGCGCTGGCGCGGCACACGCCGACGATGGTGCTGCTGTCGGTGCCGTTTCCCGGCGCGGTGTACGCGGCCTTCCGGATCGCCCAGGCCATCAAGGCGCATGACCCCTCCATCGTCACGGTGCTGGGCGGCGGCTTCGTCAATACCGAACTGCGCGAACTGAAAGACCCGCGCGTGTTCGATTATTTCGACTATGTCTCGCTGGACGCCGGCGAGCGTCCCTTGCTGGCCCTGTTGGAGCACGTGCAGGGCAAGCGCTCGCGTCAGCGTCTGGTGCGCACCTTCGTGCGCGACGGCGAAACCGGGCAGGTGCGCTACATCAATCTGGTCGAGCCCGACGTGGCGTTTGCGGAAGTTGGCACGCCGACGTGGGACGGCCTGCCGCTGGATCGCTATCTGTCGCTGCTGGACATGCTGAATCCCATGAACCGGCTCTGGAGCGACGGCCGCTGGAACAAGCTGACCGTGGCGCATGGCTGCTACTGGAAAAAGTGCAGTTTCTGCGACGTGGGGCTGGACTACATCGGCCGCTACGAAGGCGCGTCGGCAGAGGTGCTGGCGGACCGCATCGAGTCCATCGTGCGCGAGACCGGCCAGACGGGTTTCCACTTCGTCGACGAGGCCGCGCCGCCCAAGGCGCTGAAGGCGCTTGCCACCGAACTGATCGAGCGCAACGCCGGCATTTCGTGGTGGGGCAACATCCGCTTCGAAAAGACCTTCAGCCCCGAATTGTGCGAATTGCTGGCCGACAGCGGCTGCATCGCGGTGTCGGGCGGACTGGAAGTCGCGTCGGACCGGCTGCTGAACCTGATGAAGAAGGGCGTGTCGATCGACCAGGTGGCCCGCGTGACCCGCGCTTTTACGGACGCGGGCGTGCTGGTGCATGCCTACCTGATGTACGGCTTTCCGACGCAGACGGTGCAGGACACCGTGGATGCGCTGGAATACGTGCGCCAGCTTTTCGAGAACGACTGCATCCAGAGCGGATTCTTTCACCGCTTCGCCTGTACGGTGCATTCGCCGGTGGGGCAGAACCCGGACGAATACGGCATTACGCTGAAGCCGTTGCCCGATGTCACGTTCGCCAAGAACGACGTGGGCTTCCATGACCCCACGGGCGTGGATCACGATGCGCTGGGCCGCGGGCTGAAGAAGGCCATCTACAACTTCATGCACGGCATCGGCCTGGATGAGGACGTGCGAACCTGGTTCCCGTTCAAAGTGCCGCGCACGACGGTGTCGCGAAACCGGATTGCGCGCGCGCTCAGCGCGCGCGGCTGATCTTCTTCGCGTCGCGCTACAGCACGAAGCCGCCATCCGCGGTCAGGCTGGCGCCGGTGATGTAGCCGGCGTCGGCGCCCGCAAGAAAGGCCGCAAGGCCGGCGATTTCGCGGGACTGGCCCATGCGCCCAAGCGGAATCCGGGGGATGAGATGCTCCGTCCACTCCGCCGTCAGGTCGGTCTGTATGGGGCCAGGTTGAATGTTGTTGATGGTGATGCCGCGCGGGGCCAGGTCCAGGGCTGCGCCGCTGACCAGCGTGGCGACCGCCGCCTTGGTCATGGCGTACACGCTGCTGCCCGGCGAGCCCGTCCTGATGGCCGTGTTGCTGCCGATGGTGATGATCCGCCCGCCGTCGCGCATGTTGGCGGCGGCGGCCTGGACTGCCAGGAACACGCCGCGCACGTTTACCGCCAGCATCTGGTCCAGTTCCTCCAGCGCGACTGCGCCCAGCGGGTTGGCCCGGTAGATGCCTGCGTTGACGACCGCCACGCTCAGAAGGCCGAATCGCTGCACTGCCGTGTCGACGGCGCGCGTGATGGCGCTTGGGTCGGCGCTGTCGGCTTCGATGGCCAGCGCGCGTCCGCCGGCCGCTTCGATCGAAGCGACAACCTCGTTCGCGCTGTCCGCGCGGTTGGCGTAGGTCAAGGCCACTGCGTGGCCTTCCTGCGCCAGTCTTGTGGCAATGGCGGCGCCGATGCCGCGGGATCCGCCGAAGACGAGCGCGGCGGGAGAGTCGTGGGTAGCGATGTCTTGCATGATGTGCACCAGGTTGAGAAGGTGCATGCATCATCACGCCGGACCCGTTATGCGCGCACGCGCATTTTCGTGTCGCACTCTATGCGGCGCGCGGGATTGATACACGCTGGTACCAATGCCCGCCGCCCGGGGGTCGCCGCCGTTGATTTTCGGACCGACGACCCGGCTCGTCAGGACGCCGGCGTGGCCTCGGGCGCGGCGGACAGCACCGGTTCGGCCGCCTCGGCGCCCGGCACCGCATTCGTCAGGTCCTCGGTCATCTCGTGATCCAGCGCGCCCTGGATCAGGTCGTCGGTCACGCGCAGCTCCACGCCCGCTGGCGACATCTGCGCGGCTGCGGCAAATGGCGCCACGGGGGAGGGCGCCGGACGTTCGTTGCGGCGCCAGACGAAGAATGACACCAGTCCCAGGTTGAGCAGGGCGAAGCACCAGAAGAGGCCGGCCGCGCCGAATTTCGCCATCACCGACGAAATCGCCAGGGGGCTCAGCGCGGACCCCAGCGAATTGATCAGCAGGAGCCCCTGGATCATGCGCACCAGCGCATCGGCCGGCGCGCGGTCGGCGGCGTGGCTGACGGCCACCGGATAGATGGCGAACACGCCGCCGCCCAGCAGGAACAGCAGTGGCATCAACAGCGACGAGCCGGGCGGCAGCGCCAGGATCAACAGGCTGAGCACCGCGCAGAACACGGCAAGCGCGATCAGCACCACCTGACGGTCGCGCAAGTCGGACCAGCGTCCCACCGGATACTGCAGCACCATGGCGCCCAGGATGACGGCGCCCATCATTTTGCCCACCTGCGCGACGTCCAGGCCGATGCGCTGCAGGTACAGCGGCAACAACGTATAGATTGCCGCGATGGCCGCGCCGGATCCGAAGCAGCCCATCACGCCGGTGGGCGTCATGCGCGCCAGATGGTGCGGCAGCAGCGGTTCCACGCGCTCGACCAGGGGCGTCACGCGCGGAATGATCACCATGGGCAGCACCGAAAGCGACGCCAGCAGCCCGGCCACCATGAACGGGGCCATATCGCCCATCCGGGTGATGGCGCCCAGTTCGACCTGGCCCAGCATGCCCGAGCCGTACAGGGCGATCATGTACAGCGCCAGCAGGCGCCCGCGCATCTTGGGGTCGCCGGCCAGCAGCAGCCAGCTTTCAACCACCAGGAAGACGCCGACGCTGGCCCAGCCGTTGACCAGGCGCAGCACGAACCACGCTTCGCGGCTGAAGATCAGGCCTTGCAGCAGCACCGTGACGGCGATGAGCGAGGCGAAGCTGCTGTAGGCGCGGATGTGGCCGATGCGCAGGATCAGGCGGTCATTGAAGATGGCGCCCAGCGTCAGGCCGATGAAATACGACGAGGAAATGATGCCGATGACGGTGGCCGATTCTCCGGCCGCGTCCAGCTGCAAAGTCGTAAGGGAAGAAATGAAAGCGTTGCCGATGCAGACAACGAACAAGCCAAGAAGGGGCCCGAGCACCAGGCCCAACAACTGCCGAGACATGAAATCCTCGATTTCCAGAACAGCAAAAGCATCCGGTGCGACCGGACAAACGATCAATGGGGGGAGGGGGAATGCGTCATGGTTCGCCTGGCTTGGGGGCAATGCCATGCGCTTGGGCGCGGGCCGGCTGCGCGCGGGCGCGGCGGACGGCGGGAATCCGGCGCGGATTGTAGCGCCGTTTTCCGGGCGCCCTGGGCGACCCCGCGGCGCTTCGGGCTGGCTCGATCCGTCCCCTTCAGGCGGCTTGATCGACCCGCCGCATGCCAGCGCCGCGGCTTGCCAGAACGGCGCGAACCGTTCAGCATCGCGCCCCATGCGACCTTTGACCGAACTCATCAACGAAACCGACCCAGCCTTGCCCCTGGTCCGTGGCGGACGACGCGGCGGGCGGCTTTTTCGCCCTGAACGGCGGAGCGCTGGGCGACGACCCGGGCATGATGTATTACCGGTCCCCGGACAGCCTGGAATGGGAACCGCTGGACCTGGGTTATTCGGCCTTCCTGCAGGCGATGCTGGGCGGTCAGATACAGGACTTCTACGCGTCGCTGCGTTGGCCGGATTGGCGCGCCGACATGCGGGCGTTGGGCCCGGATCAGTGTTTTTCGTTCTATCCGTTCCTGTGGACGCAGGAAGGATCGGCCGCGACGAGCTCGCGCAAGGCGGTGGACGTCGCGGAACACTATGCCCTGACCGCAGGAAACGCGACCGCCGCGTAGATCCGGCCGGCTGTTACGTCAGCGCCATGCCCCCGTCCACAGCCAGGTTGGCGCCCGTGACGAAGCTGCTTTCGTCGCTGGCCAGGAACAGCGCGGCGCTCGCCAGTTCGTTGGGCCGGCCCATGCGGGCAAGCGGAATGGCGGCGGCCATGGCCGCGTCCAGGCCGGCCCGCGCCTCGGACGCCAGCCCCAGCTTTTCCAGTATCGGCGTGTCGAAGGGGCCCGGGCTGATCACGTTCACGCGAATGCGCCGGCCCTTCAATTCCAACGCCCAGCTTCGGGCGAAGGCTTCGACCGCCGCCTTGCTGGCCGCGTAGACGGCATGGCCTTCCAGCACCTTTGCGCTGGCGATGGAGCTGACCAGGATGATCGACCCGCCGTCATTCATGATGGGCAGCGCCTTCGTCACGCCGAAGAAAACGCCGCGCGCGTTGGTGGAAAATTGACGGTCGTAGCGCTCGACGGATACCTGGCTGGACGGTTCCAGCAGGGCGACGCCCGCATTGGCCATGTAGACATCCAGGCGCCCAAAGCGCTGGGTGATCTCGCTGATGACACGGTCGTGCGTGTCCAGGTCCGCCACGTCGCCCGTGATGCCGACGGCATCGTGGCCGACGGCCTGCAAGGCGGCGTCGACCGCGTCCTGCCGCCTGCCCACGATGACGACCTGCGCGCCCGCCTGCGCGAATGCGATGGCGCTGGCCAGGCCCAGCCCGCTGTTGCCGCCCGTGACGAGGGCGACTTTGCCCGATAGTGAAGACATGATGTTCTCCGGAACGATTAGGAAAACCCACTTTATCTATTCCGTTTAGCGTTAAATAGATGGGCAAGTTCCAATCACTTATTCCTGGATGTCAAAGATGGACGTGCTGCCTCATGCATCGGCATTGATCGCCTTCGCCACCACGGTCGAGGCCGGCTCCTTCAGCGCCGCCGGCCGGATCCTGGGATCCTCGCCCTCTGCCGTATCCAAGGCGATCGCGCGCCTGGAACAGCGCTTCGGGATCCGGCTGTTCCAGCGGTCCACGCGCGTGCTGTCGCTAACTCGCGAGGGCGCGGCCTACTACGAACGCATCGCGCCGCTGCTGCGCGCGCTGGGCGACGCCAGCGAGGTCATGCAGCCCGAGGCCACGGCGAAGGGCAGGTTGCGCATCACGGCGCCGGGCGACCTGGGTCGGCTGTTGATGGAGCCCATCGTGAGCCGCTTCATGCCGGCGCACCCCGAGCTGAAGCTGGAAATGAGCCTCGCCGACCGCCACGTCGACCTGATCCGCGAGGGCTTCGACCTGGCCATCCGCGCCGGCCGCGCCGCAGATTCGGAACTGAACGTGCGACAGCTGGTGCAGCTTCCGCTGGTTCTGGTGGCGTCGCCCGCCTACCTGGAGCGGCACGGCATGCCGCGCAGCATCGAAGACCTGTCGCGCCATGCCCATGCAAGATACATGCTGGCGGGCCGCGCATTCCCCATCACCTTTGCCTCGGGGCAGATCGTGGAGCCCGCAGGCGTCTTCGACACGGATGACGGATCGGCGCTGCGGACCGCGGCGCTGGGCGGATTGGGCATCATCCAGATCCTCCGGCTGGCCGTGCGCGAGGATATCGCGTCCGGACGCCTTGTCGTGCTGCTGCCGGACGCGGAATTGCCCCGAGTGCCGGTTTCCGTGCTGCACGCGTTCGGCCGCCAGGCGCCGGTCCGGGCAAGGCTCTTCATCGATTTCCTGGCGGAGGCGCTGAAGGCGCTGGGTTAGCAGGGCGGCAGCGGCTTTTTTTTCGCGGGGGGGGCGCCACGGCGATGGCGCTCGGCGCTGCGGCCACTCCCACCTTGATCCATCGCAAACCGGACACACGTTTCCCTGTAACGCTGTCATGTTAATCATATTTCGTTTAACATAAGCGACTATCATTCTCATTCGCGTTAGTCATGAGGGGTAGAGAAGTGTCCGGGGAAAGAGGTTTTTCTATTGACTCGCGGGCGGGGCGCATTGCGCCGTGCCTTGCGCTGACCATGTTGTTGCCGCTGCCAGCGGCCTGGGCGCAAGGGGCGCCGCAGGCAACCACGCTGCAGCCCGTCACCGTGACCGCCGGTTCGGTGAATGACGGCGAACTGCCGCCGGTTTACGCGGGCGGCCAGGTGGCCGAGGGCGCGCGGCTGGGCCTGATGGGCAATCAGTCCGTGATGGATACGCCGTTCAATGTCACGAGCTACACGTCCGAACTCATCCAGAACCAGCAGGCCCGCACGCTGGCCGACGTGATGGCGAACGATCCTTCGGTGCGTTTCACCACGTCAAGCGGCCACGCTTACGAGAACTTCCGCATTCGCGGTTTCGACGTCAACCAGAACGACGTGGCCATCAACGGCATGTACGGCCTGGCGCCGATGGGACGCACGCCGCTCGAATTCGTCGAGCGGGTAGAGGTCCTGAAGGGGCCCAACTCGCTGTTCAGCGGCATGGCGCCCAGCGGCGCGGTGGGCGGGACGGTGAACCTGGTGTCGAAGCGCGCGACCGATACGCCCAACGCGACCTTCGGCGTGAACTGGCAGTCCGATGGCCAGTTGGGCACGACCATAGACGCTGGCCGTCGCTACGGCGCCAACAATGAATGGGGCGCGCGCGTCAACGGATCGTTCAGCGATGGCGCCACCACGCTGGACGGCCAGTCGCGCAAGCGGGAATTCTTCTCCGCTGGCCTGGATTACCGCGGCAGCGCACTGACGGCGTCGATCGACGCCTACCATAGCCAGGAATCGTTCACGGGCGGCACGCCGGCCATGTTCTGGTTCGCCAGCCCCGTCGTGCCCGTCGCCCCCGATCCCCGCATCAACCAGTTCAGCACCGGCTACGGCAACATACAAAGCAACGCCGTGCTCGGCCAGGCCGAATACCGGTTCAATGACCACGTATCGGCCTTCGCGGGCGTGGGTTGGCGGGACAGCGACCAATCCGGTCTTATCAATGGCACGCATGCCCGGCAGATCGACGCCAACGGCAATTTCTCCGGGCAGATCGTCGGCCAGCGCGCCTACACGGACGCCATGACGGCCGAAGGCGGCCTGCGCTCGCGATTCAAGACCGGCAGCGTGGGGCACGAACTCGTGCTGCAAGCGTCCATCCTGAAGCTCGAAGACGGTTCGGCCACGGGGCCGGCCTCGGTGTTCAGATCCAATATCTATGACCCGATCACGCCGGTGATGCCCCCGGTGCCCGGCAGCGCGCCCAAGACCAGCGAGAACACGCTGTCCAGCCTGGCGCTCGTCGACACCATGTCGTTCCTGGACGATAGGCTGCTGCTGACCGCCGGCTTGCGCAACCAGCGCGTGAAGACCAGCAACTTCGACAAGACGGGCAAGACGACGTCGCGCTACGACGAAGACGCGGTGACGCCCGCCGTGGCCATCGTGGTCAAGCCGTGGGGGCCGGACCTGTCGTTCTACGCGAACTACGTCGAGAGCCTGAGCAAGGGCGACAGCGTCAGCGACACCACCGCGACCAACTTCGGCCAGGTCTTTGCGCCGTACAAGACCAAGCAGAAGGAGCTGGGCGTCAAGTGGAACGCCGGCACCTTCACCAACACGTTGGCGCTCTTCGAAATTGAAAAGCCCATGTTGGTGACCGAAGGCTCGACGTCGAACCCGACATACGCGGACGGCGGCGAAAAGCGCGTGCGCGGCGTGGAATGGAATACGTTCGGCGAAATCACGCAAGGCGTGCGCGTGCTGGGCGGCGTGACCTACACGCAGGGCACGCAGGTCAAGACCTCGTACAACCGCTACAACGGCAACACCGCCGTCGGCGCGCCGCGCTGGCAGGTGAACACGGGGCTGGAGTGGGACACTCCGTGGGTGCCCGGCCTGACGTTGTCCGGCCGCATTCAGGCAACCTCCAGCCAGTATGCGGACTCGGCCAACAAAATAGAGATCCCCGGGTGGGGCCAGGTGGACCTGGGCGCGCGCTACGCCACGCAGGTCAACGGCCGCGACGTGGTGCTGCGGCTGAACGTCAACAACGTGTTCAACAAGTACTACTACGCCGGCGTCTTCAGCGACACCACCCCGATCGCGACCCTGGGGCCGGCCCGCAGCGTCATGTTGGGCGCCAACATCAGCTTCTGATCGGCAAGGCCCGCCGCTCCCGGTGATTCCCGATCCGGGAGCGGCGCGGGCCTGACACCCTGATTATCGAGATGGCAATGCAAGTCCTGATCCTCTCAAGCCTGGTTGCCTTGTTCCTGGGCTGTTTCTGCATCTATCGCGCTTCGCCCAACCAGCGTTGGGGGCGCGCGTCCTGGCCCGTCGCGCCCGCGCGCATCGCGGGCGTCGCACTGCTGGCGCTGGGCGGCTGGGGCTGCCTGCAAGGCTACACCCCGGTGGCCGCGGTGTTCGTGTTCGGCACGGCGCTGATGCTGTTCTTCTGCCTCATTCCGTACATCGGCGTGCTGCGGCAGCTTCGCCGGGGAGAGGCCCATGACGCCCGCTAAGCCCGCGCCGATCCGTCGTGACTGGATCTCCAAGACCCTGGCCGGGGCTCTCCTCGGGTTTGCCATCGCCGTGGGATGCAGCGCGGCGCTGGCGGCCGTCACGGCAGGCGTGCCGCTGGCGACGCGTTCGCAGCTTGCGATGTGGCTGGTGCCGCCCGTGTGGCTGGGCATTCTTTCCACCGTGTATTTCTTCGGCAGCGGCCTGCGCGCCTGGGGCTGGCTGGGCGGAGCATGCCTCGCGCTCTATGGCGGACTATTCGCCGCCGGGGCGCTCCAAGGGGGGCCGTGATCATGCGCGCCGACTACATCCGCATCTATAAATCGGTCCATACCTGGACGGGCATCCTGACCGGCATGGCGCTTTTCATCGCCTTTTATGCCGGCGCGCTGACCGTGTTCAAGGAGCCGATCGCCCGCTGGGCCTCGCCGCAGCACGCCGTCGCCATGACGCCGCTGGAATCCGCCCCGGATCTGATCGCCAGGACGCTGGCGACGCGGCCCGACGTGGCCAAGGGATTCACCATCCACCTGCAGGACGCGGAACACGTGCCGGCACGCATGGGATGGGAAGTGCGCGATCCGCACGCCAACGATCACGACGAATCGTCCGTGCGGCATTACGTGGCGCGGCTGGACGCGGACGGCGGGGTGCAGATCGAACAAGCCCAGCCCAGCGGGCTGGGCAACTTCATCGACGTGCTGCATCGCGTGGTCGGGCTGCCCGTGGACAGCGACCCGAACCGCTGGTTCATGGGCGTCGTGGCGTCCTTGTACGCCATTGCGCTGGTGTCCGGCGTGATCGTCCTGCTGCCTTCGCTCGTCAAGGATTTCTTCGCGCTGCGCGTGGGCAAGAACCTGAAAAGGATGTGGCTGGACGCGCACAACGTGGTGGGCATCATTTCGCTGCCGTTTCACATCGTCATGGCGCTCAGTTCGGTCGTCTTCGCTTTTCACGACGGCATCTACGACCTGCAGGACAGGCTGATGTACGAAGGCAAGCTGGAATCGGTGTTCCAGCGGGCCGGCGGACCGGCGGCGGACGCCGCGCCGCGCGACCCGTCGGCCATGCTGCCGCCGGACGAGCTGCTGGCGCGAGCGCGCAGCCTCGCGCCGTCGTTCGAACCGATTGCGCTGCAATACACGCAGGTGACGGCGCCGCGCGCCATCGTGCGCATCTGGGGCAAGGACCCGGCCGCAATCTCGCCGCGTGCCCGCGGCGGTTTCGTGGCAATCGATCCGTACAGTGGCAAGGTGCTCAGCACCGACTACATGCCGGGCCGGCAGGACGCCGCCAACCTGTGGGTCAGCAGTTTCTTCGCGCTGCACATGGCGTCCTTCGGCGGTGTGGCGGTGCAGTGGCTTTACTTCGTGCTGGGACTGGCCGGCGCGTGGCTTTTCTACAGCGGAAACCTGCTGTGGATCGAAACGCGCCGCAAGCGCGCGGATCGGCGCACGGGAGAACTGCCGGCGCAGCGGCTGGATACGAGGCTGATGGCGTCGGCGACCGTCGGCGTGTGCCTGGGCAGCGTATGCGGCATCTCGCTGATGATGATCGCCGCCAAAGCGCTGAGCGGCCGCGTCGCGGACCTGGACGCCTGGCTCAAGGGCGTGTACTACGCGGCGTTCTTTGCAGGCATCGCGTGGTCGTTCCTGCGCGGCGGCGCGGCGGCGGGCGTGCATCTGCTGTGGCTGGCCGCGGCGTTGACGCTGGCCATTCCGGCCACATCGGCGCTGGGGGCGCTGTTCCCCGCGACGGGACTGTGGGCGCATGCGTCGCCCGCCACGCTTGGCGTGGATGCGACCGCACTGGCGGCGGGACTGGGCTTTGCCTGGATGGCGGTCGCGGCGCGTCGCCGGCTGGCCCGCGGCGATGCGGACAGCGTGTGGGCGCCCCGGACGCTCGCATCCGGGGCGTAGACGCCAACGTCAGAATCGGTACCGCATGTCCAGGCGTTCGCCGCCTGGCGCCGTCCGCCCACCCAATAAAAAAGGCGGCCGGTGCCGCCTGCCGAATCAATTCACGACGTAGTTCTTCATCTCGGCTTCTCCTGCCCACTTGCGCAGGGCCGAGATGAATTCCGGGCATACGTTCCCGTCGACGCTCGTGTCCGTGATGACGCTGTCCTGCATGCGCATCAGGACCTTGCATTCGTAGACGCGGGTGCGGTTGGCGTAATGGCCGGTGGTGTTCGTCTGGAACACCGGCGTGGCGGCCGTGGTGTTGGTGGCGGGGATCATTCCCACTACCTGTTGGCTGGATCCGGTGACGACCCACTCCGTATAAGGAGCCGACTGGAAGTCGGACCACTCAAGCTCCATGGTGTTGCCGATGGACCGCTTCCTGGACGGTTCGCCCAGCGCCGCAATGGCGTCGTTGATGCTGCGGCCTTCCATGTTCTTGGCCACGTTCACGCTGGGCGAAAACGAGATCCCCGATTTGAAGACCTGGCTCAGCGACGGCATCGTGGAACTGCCGCCGGTGGGCATCGGCGCGCAGCCGGGCAGGGCGAGCGCGACGAAAGCGCAGGCCGAGATCAGGAGGGGCCCGCGGCAGTGGTGGGTTGGCTGTTGCGACGTCATGGTGAGCTGTCCAGGTTCCGTGACTGGTCGGTCGTCGCCCATGCGGGATGCAGGACCCGGCCGCTATTGTTTCTGTTCGTGACACGCGTCGGCATTGAGCCGCGACCCATGTCGGGCGTTGCACGGCCCTGCCGCTGACGCCCCGCTTAACAAAGTGCGACATTTTTACCGATAAAGGGGGCCGGAGTCCCCTTAGACAAGTGTGAAATTTGTTACTTAATATGCCGGCCGCAGGGTGGCATAGAGGGACGGAACGAGGGACCCCTGGGCTAACATCGTCCCGCCAAAATCCTCCACGCCGATCTCCCACGATGATGACTGCCCGATTCCTTCCGATGGTCCGCGCCGCATTCGCCGCTGTTGCCCTGATCGCGGGCCTGGCGTCCCCGACAGCCCACGCCGCCGAACAGCTTTTCGGCGGCTTCGCCACCGACGGCAAGCATTCCAAGATGTATTGGGCGGCGCCAGAGATGAACCGCAAGGAGGCCGAGGCCGAGGCCCTGGCGGAATGCCGCAAAGCAGGCGGCAAGGACTGCAAGGTGCTGAGCTGGTTCTCCGACAGTTGCATGGTCTATGCGCGCAATTCGGTCCAGGACCTTTTCCCGGGCAACAGTGTCTCGCCGGAAATGGCCGCCAAGAAGGCGATACGCCGTTGCACGGCCGGCAGCCCCGACGGGAAATGCCGCCTGACGACCATGCCGCTGTGCGTGGGCCCTGGCTACAGCGCGGCGGACTTGCAGGCGGCCGCCAGGGCGCGGCCCGCCGATCTGGAGGCCTTGTCCGCCCGGATGAATCAGCGCGAGTACTGGGGCGCCATTGCTGAAAGCGACGCGGGCGATCTGCTCTATGCGGATGGCTACCCGAACGAAAAGGACGCGTTGTCGAAGCTGCTGGAATGGGAAGACTGCAAGGGCTGCCGGAAGGTGCTGACCTATACCGATAGCTGCGTCGGATTGGCCTGGGCAAAAGGCAACAAGGGCCGAGGCAACAGCTTCACGGCGCTCAACACCGATCCCAAGACGGCCCGCGACGAATCCCGTTCAGCGTGCACGGCGAAGACGGGCAACCCCGCCTGCGTGGCCATGGTGCGTTGCTCGGGACGCGCCTACATCGACGGCTACGCCGGCGAAGACGAAAAGGCGAACTAGGTTCGGCGACGCCGCCGGTCGTTTTCGGAAGCGACGTCGGAAGGTAACCGGGTGGGGCGCCGTGGCCATGTACGTTGAAATGCCGCGCGCGCTCCATTCACGATGCACGGTGCCGGAATGGCTAGCGGATCAGTCACGCCACGTCACGCATATGCAAATGAGCCCCCGTCTTTAGGGCTTCCGGCAATGTAGAAGCAATTACAACCTCTTTGTCTGGTTGTACCTGCGCATCCTAGAATTTGCCCTGTTCCATTGCTGGCGGCAGGGCATGTCCACACTACTCTCGATCGAATCGGTACAGCTTCCATTTTTGTCGCATCGGCACGATGCTGTCCGCGATTTCTACTTGCGGGTCATCGGACTGGAAGAGGTGCCCAACGCCGACGGTGAGCGGCTGCGTTTCGCCTTGGGCGATGCGACGCTGTCGTTGTCGCCAGTTCTTGAGATCAGCCGGGAGGTCCGGCCGGATTACCTGGCCATCAAGGCCGGCGCCTATGACGCCATCCTGTCGCGGCTTGTCGGCGCGGGCCATCACCCGGTATGTTCGCTGCCCCAGGTGCAGCCGCGCGTCATGTACGTGAAAGACCCGTCCGGCAATCAGCTGGCCATCCTGGACTGAGGCGCGCAAGATGAACTTCCAGCAGCTGCGATCCGTGCGCGAAGCCGTGCGCCGCGACTTCAACCTGACCGACGTTTCCGAAAGCCTGCACACCTCGCAGCCCGGCGTGAGCCGCCAGATACGCGAGCTGGAAGAGGAGGTGGGCGTGGACATCTTCGTGCGATCCGGCAAGCGGCTGATCGGCCTGACGCCGCCGGGCGAGCTGATCCTGCCGCTGGTGGAGCAGATTCTTCAGTGCGCCGACAACATCCGTCATGCGGGCGCGGAATACGCGGACAGCCGGACAGGCGTGCTGTCGATCGCGGCGACGCATTCGCAGGCGCGCTATGCCTTGCCGCCCGTCATCAAGGAATTCCGCCAGCGCTATCCCGACGTGGTGCTGCACCTGCACCAGGGTTCGCCCAAGCAGGTATCGGAAATGCTGCTGGAAGGCGAGGCCGACATCGGCGTGGCCACAGAAGCCGTGGCCGACTATCCGGGCCTGGTGAACCTGCCGTGCTACCGCTGGAGCCACAGCATCATCGTGCCGCGCGGCCATCCGCTGGAGCGCCAGCACGATGGCGTCACGTTGTCGCAGCTATCGCGCTTTCCCATCATCACCTATGGCCGCGGCTATACGGGCCGCGCGCATATCGACGAGGCCTTCGCGCGGGCGGGGATTACGCCCGATATCGTCATGACCGCGATGGACGCGGACGTGATCAAGACCTATGTCGAGCTGGAGCTGGGCGTGGGCATCGTGGCCGCGGTCGCCTGGGACGCCGAGCGGGACGGCCGGCTGTGCGCCATCGATGCGCGGCACCTGTTCGAAATCAACCTGACGCGGCTGGCCATCCGTCGAGGCGCCTGGCTGCGCGGCTACGCCTTCCATTTTGTCGAGATGTTCGTGCCGACCCTGACGCGCGAGGTGGTGGAGCGCGAGCTCAAAGGCGAGGCCTGAACGTCCTGCGCCCCGTGCGCACCGGCCCAAAAAAAAAGGAAGGCAATGTGCCTTCCTTTTTCACGTGCAGGCAAGGGATCAGCCCTTGATGAACGCCAGCAGGTCCGCGTTGATCACGTCCGCGTGGGTCGAGAGCATGCCGTGCGGGAAGCCCGGGTACACCTTCAGCGTGCCGTTCTTCAGCAGCTTGACCGACAGGCGCGAGGAATCGTCGATCGGCACGATCTGGTCGTCGTCGCCATGCAGCACCAGCGTGGGCACGGAAATGGCCTTCAGGTCTTCGGTCTGGTCGGTCTCGGAGAAGGCCTTGATGCCCTCGTAGTGCGCCTTGGCGCTGCCGATCATGCCCTGGCGCCACCAGTTGTCGATCACGCCCTGCGAGACCTTGGCGTCGGGCCGGTTGAACCCGTAGAAGGGGCCGGCGGCCACGTCCAGGAAGAATTGCGCGCGGTTGTCGGCCAGGGCCTTGCGGAAGCCGTCGAACACTTCGATCGGTGTGCCGCCCGGGTTGGCCTCGGTCTTGACCATCAGGGGAGGGACGGCGCTGACCAGCACGGCCTTGGCGACGCGGCCCTGCGGCTCGCCATGGCGGGCGACGTAGCGGGTGACTTCGCCGCCGCCGGTCGAGTGGCCGATGTGCACGGCGTTGCGAAGGTCCAGGTGTTGGGCCAACGCCGCGGCATCGGCCGCGTAATGGTCCATGTCGTGGCCATCGCTGACCTGGCTGGAGCGGCCATGGCCCCGGCGGTCGTGGGCGATGACACGGTAGCCCTGGGCCAGGAAGAACAGCATCTGCGTGTCCCAGTCATCGCTGGACAGGGGCCAGCCATGGTGGAAGACGATGGGTTGGGCCGTCTTGGGGCCCCAGTCCTTGTAGAAGATGTCGACGCCGTCGGGGGTGGTGATGAAGCTCATGGTCAGTTGCTCCGGGGTGGGTTGGACCGCAGCGATAGACTAGGGCCTAATGCGTCGCGGCGACATCCTACGGTGGGCTTGGCGCGTCATACAAAGGTATAGGCGCTTGCCGGCGGCGGATGTGGCCGATGCGCCACCATCCGCTTATCCCGATGGATGCCCATGCTCCAGGGCATCGGCGACGCACCGGGCGATGGCCTCGCCGTCGACGGGCTTGTCCAGGTAGGCGCAGGCGCCCAGCGCCAGCAGCCGCTGGCGCGCCGCCTCGGTGGGAAACGCCGTCATGAAGATCAGCGGGATGCGGCGCCCCGCGGCGATGAGCGCGCCCTGAAGCTGATCGCCCGTCATCGGCGCCATCTGGACGTCGGTGATCATGCAGTCGGGCTCGCCGATATCCTGGTCATGCAGGAACTCGGGCGCGGAGCCATAGGTGCGGACTTCATAGCCCAGCGAACGCAACAGGCTGGACAGCGACAATCTGACCCCATCGTCGTCGTCGACGACCGCGATAGTGGGAGTGTGGTTCATGTAAGAGAATCCTTCGGGCCGGGCGGATCACGATGCGCATCCGAAGCTCGGCACTGTTCCTTATGAACCTTTGCGACTGCCAGGAAAATCATACAGAGGTTTGTCCTGTGCCCCGATCAAGGCGCGGAAATCCCCAGCGCCTCGGCGTGGCGCACCAGATCGGCCAGCGACCGCACGCCCATTTTCCGCATGACGTGGCCGCGGTGGATCTTGACGGTGATCTCGCTCAGGCCGATCAGGCCCGCGACCTGCTTGTTCATCAGCCCGGACACCACGTGCGCCATGACCTCGCGTTCGCGCGGGGTCAGGGTGTCGTAGCGGGCGCGCAGGCCGCCCATCGCGGCATCGCGGGAACGCCGCTGCGTGTCGCGTTCGATGGCGGCGGACACGGCGTCCAGCATGTCCTGTTCGCGGAAGGGCTTGGACAGGAAGTCCACCGCGCCGGCTTTCATGGCGCGCACGGTCATGGGGATGTCGCCGTGGCCGGTGATGAACACGATGGGCAGGTCGATGCCATGCCTGGCGAGCTGGTCCTGGAAGTCCAGGCCGCTGATGCCCGGCAGGCGCACGTCCAGGACGATGCAGCCGGGCGCGTCGGGGATGGCTGTTTGAAGCAGCTCGGCGGGTGATGCGCACAACGTGGTGCGCAGCCCGATCGACCGGAACAGGCTGTCCAGAGAGGCCCGGACGCTGGCCTCGTCGTCGACGACGATGACCTGGGATTGGGCGGCCGCGGGCGCGGCGGTCGTGGCGGTGCGTTGGTTCATGTGGAAGGAATTCCCTGCGTGGCGGCGAGGGTCAGCCTGAAGGCTGCGCCGGCTCCAGGCGTGTTGTGGACGGTGAGGGCGCCGCCATGGGCTTGCGCCGTGGTCCGGCAGATGGGCAGCCCCATGCCCATGCCTTGCGGCTTGGTCGTGAAGAAGGGGTCGAACAGGCGTTCGACGTCTTCGGGCGCAATTCCGGGACCGGTGTCGCGCACCGTGACGGCGATCATGCCGGGGGCATCGGACGCGGCGTTTTCGGACGCGGCGCCTTCGTGGCTGGCGCTTGCCCGCTCGGCGCTGACCGAAAGCCGGCGCGGCCGCGTCTGGCCGGCCATGGCCTGGCTGGCGTTGACCATCAGGTTCACCAGCACCTGCTGGAGCTGGATGCGGTCGCCCATGATGGGCGGCAGCCCCGGTTCGATGTCGACCTGCAGCGCCACGCGCTCGCGGGTCAGTTCGTGGGCCACCAGGCGGGTCGCCTCTTCGATGACGGTCGCGATGTCCAGCACGGCCTGCTGCACCGGCGCCTTGCTCAGGAATGCGCGGATGCGTTTGACGATCTCGCTGGCGCGTCGGCCCTCGGAGATGATGCGTTCCATGGCCAGTCCGACCTCGTGCAGGTCGGGCTGCGGACGGCGCAGCCACCGCATGCCGGCGTCGCCGCTGGTGACGACTGCCATGAGCGGCTGGTTGACCTCGTGCGCGATCGAGGCGGTGAGTTCGCCCAGCGTCGCCACGCGCGCGGCGTGCGCCAGTTCGGCCTGGGCCAGCAGCAGCGCGTCCTGGGCCTCTTTGCGGTCGGTGTTGTCCACCACGAAGACCAGCACGGACCCCGCGACATCGTCGGCGGACGGGAAGGTGATGGTGAACAGCACCGGCACGCGGCTGCCGTCCGGGCGCACGATTTCGGTTTCGCCTTCGTGGAAGGCGTCGCCCTGCACGAAAGCCAGCAGCGAGCGCGCGTACATGCGGTCGTCGTCGCAGAGGATATCGTCGACGGAATCCATGCCCTCCGCCGCATGCCGCCGGCCGACCATGGCCAGGAACGCGGGGTTCACGTCGTCGACCTTCGCGAGCCGTCGGGCGTGATCGATGAATTCCGGATGGCGCGCCAGATGGGCGGCAAGGGCAGGGCCATTCATCAGCCCCATTGCCGACAATTCTGCGCGGACGGCGCGCCAGTCTTCCTGGATCACGCCAATGCGGCTCGCGTCGAACATGCGCCGGTAGCGTCGTTCACTGCTGACCAGCGCCGCGTAGGCTGCCTTGCGGTCCGTGACGTCCCGGTGCGTTTCCATGACGCCGGCCACTCGACCGTGATGGTCGCGCTGAAGGACCCAGCGGCTTTCCAGGACGAGGGTGGCGCCCGCCCGAGTCTGTTGTTCGAGCGTGCCGTCCCAGCTACCGGTCGCCAGGAGCTCGGCCTCGATGGCGTCGCGGCGATCGGGGTAGCGCGTGTGCAGCAGGTCGTCCGCGATGCGTCCGATCGCCGCGCGCGCCGGCCACCCATAGGCGTCTTCGGCGGTCCGGTTCCAGAAGGTGATGACGCCCTGGTGGTCGCGCACGAAGATCATGTCGTGCGACAGGTTGAGCAGCCGGGCCTGCGAGGCCAGCTTGCGGGTGGCGCTCTGGTTCTGCAGCGCCAGCAGCGCGGCGATGCCGATGGCCGCCAGGCTGACCAGCGCGCGGGCGGTGGGAGAGCCCACGTGATTCAGCCCGTGCGAATCCAGGTACGCCGCGATCGTGAGCACGATGCCGGCGGTGGCTGCGACGATGATGTCCGCGCGCCGCGAGGTCCGCGCCGCCAGCAGCACGACCACCACATACAGCACCGCCACGGCGCCGTCGAAACTGGTGAAGGTGTCCACCATGAAGATGGCCAGCGCAAGCAGCAGCGCGGCCAGGCGGAACACCAGCTGCATTCGGCGCGCGTTTGGTGCTTGCGGCGCATGGGCGTGTTCTTGCTCGGGCGGCTGGTGCGGGGCGCGGCCGATTGAAGACGTGAGCAGGATCCACCTCCGGTTAGGGGCGCGCCGCAACACTTGGACGCCGGGCGCGACGAGACCCGCACATTATCAGGCATCCACGTTGAAAGAAAACACCCGTATCCCCGGAATAAACCTACGTATGACGCCAGGAAACGATGAGCCGATTCTGCGCGCGGGGCGCCGTCGCTATTCTGGTTTGCATCGGGAATCGATGCCCGACTCGCCAAGCCAACCCAGGAGAAATTCCATGAACGACCAGTCGCTTCAAACCCGCATGACCGCACCGCTGCGCACGCCCTCGGATCTAGGCGCCGAGGCCAGAGTCGACATCGCTGCCGCGCTGACGACCTTGCTGGCGGACATGTTCGCGTTGTACCTGAAGACCAAGAATTTCCATTGGCATGTTTCGGGTCCGCACTTCCGCGACTACCACCTGATGCTGGACGAGCAGGGCGCCGAGATCTACGCGACCACCGACGCCATCGCCGAACGCGCGCGCAAGATCGGCGGCACCACGCTGCGCTCCATCGGCCACATCCGTCGGCTTCAGCGCCTGCTGGACAACGACGCAGACTATGTGACGCCCGAGGACATGCTGGCCGAGCTGGCTGACGACAACCGGCGCCTGACGGGGTTCCTGCGCGCCACGCACGTCGTCTGCGACAGCCATAACGACGTCGCCACGACCAGCCTGATCGAAAACTGGATCGACGAAGCCGAGCGCCGCACCTGGTTCCTGTTCGAATCCACCCGCGCGGAACGCTAAGCCTTCCGGCCCGCGGCCGCGTATCGCCCGACCGCGTTTCATCTTTGCGCTGCATGGCGCTATCCGGAGATGTTCCCATGTCACATGACTATCCCGCGGCTGCATTGCCCGCCGGCGCGGCCGCGCCCCTGTTTGCCTTGCCGGCGACGCCGGACCAGACGGTCAGGCTCGAGGAACTGCGGGGCCGACCGCTGATCCTGGCGTTCTATCCCGCCGACTGGAGCCCGGTCTGCGGCGACCAGATGGCGCTGTACAACGAGATCCTTCCGGAATTCCACAAGGCGGGCGCGCAGCTCGTCGGCATCTCGGTGGACGGCGTGTGGTGCCACGCGGCATTCGCCGCGGATCGCAAACTGCACTTCCCGCTGCTGGCGGACTTCGAGCCCAAAGGCGAAGTGGCCCGGCGCTACGGCGTGTACCGCGAGCACGAAGGCATTGCCGACCGTGCCCTGTTCGTCATCGATGCGGATGGCGTCATCCGATGGAGCTATGTGTCGCCGCTGGGCATCAACCCCGGCGCGGACGGCATTCTCGATGCGCTCGACGCGCTTGCCCCCGTTGCAATCCAAGGAGTCCAGTCATGAGCCGTCTCTTCATTCCCGTTAATGCGCAGGACCACGCCGAAGGGTCGGACAGCGCGCCCGTCACCTGGGTGGAATATGGCGACTACCAGTGTCCGTATTGCGGGCAGGCCTATCCCGTGCTGAAGGCGGTGCAGCGCGCGCTGGGGGAACGCCTGCGCTTCGTCTTCCGCAACTTCCCCATTTCGGAACTGCATCCGGACGCGGTCCGCGCGGCCGAATTCGCGGAAGCCGCCGCCCAGGTCGGCAAGTTCTGGGTTGCCCATGATTTGCTGTACGAGCGCCAGGACGCGCTGGCGGAGTCAGACCTGCTGGCGTACGGCCAGGAAATCGGCCTGTCCTCGCAGATGCTGCGCCGCGCTTTTGACGGCGCGTTCGACGCCAAGATCGAGGTCGATTTCAGCGGCGGCGTGCGAAGCGGGGTCAACGGCACGCCTTCGCTGTTCATCAACGGCCAGCGATACGACGGAGCCCGCGATGTCGACAGCCTCGTCGAGGCGCTGAGCCGGGCGGCGCGTGGCGCGGCGGTCCACGCCTGAGACGGCCGATGGCGGCGACGGGGGTTCGCTCCTGGCGCCGTGCCCTTAAGTCTGCGCTTTTTCTGCCGTTACATTTGTCATACGAATGGGTTGGCCCGGGCAATCCTTGCCCACCGCCCCACAAGGAAGAGACGCCATGACATCCATTGCCTCGACGGGCGCCGTCACGACGATCGGCGTGCCGCCGGCCGCAACCGGCGTGATCCGCGCCGGCGCCAAGACCGACGCCGACGTCGTTCCCGCCTCCACGACGGTCACGCTCGGGCAAAGCGGGCCCAACGCGCTGACCTATACGTCCCAGCCCGCGGCGACCGCGGTCGCCGGCGTGGTGTGGGAACGGGACGCCGTCGATTCCGTGTCCACGGCCATCGCAAACGCGATTACCGCACGCACGGCCGCAGGCCGGCTGGAGGGCGTGGCGTCGGCGCTGCTGGCCCGATTCAAGACGGACGGGTCCAATTATTCGCAGTCCGCGACGTTCTCGTCTGGCGCCGGGGCGGTCGACGGCCTGGCGGAAGCGCTGCCAACCAGCCTGCCCGGGCAGGCCGAGGACGCCTACACACTGAACATCACGACCGCCAGCGGCGTGAAAGTTGCCGTGACGCTGGGCAATGGCGCGGACGGCATGGCCGTGCAGATCGAAGTGACCGACGGCGAATTGAACGAGTCCGAGCGCAACGCCATCGCGGGATTGTCCAAGGCGTTCCAGGATGCGGTCGATGGCCTGGCCTCGGTGCCGCCGCGCATGGCGCTGGCCAGCCTGGCCAAGTTCGATACCGCCGTGCTGTCGTCGGTGTCGATGCAGGCGACGTCCACCGCCAATGGCGTGATCAATCAGAGCGTCGAATTCTCGGCCGACAGCAAGCAGCGGTCGCTGACCATCAAGAACGCCGACGGCGTGGTGAAGGTCAATGTCGACGTGAGCAAGGCTGCGCTGATGGGCAACGCGCAGCAGCGCGCCGCGGCGGTGGCCGATTACCTGCAGCAGTTCGAGGCCGCGCGCAGTCGGGGCCGAGGCGACGAGGCGTTGATGTCGACGTTCAAGGACGCGTTCGCCGAATTGCACCAAAGCTACGAGTCCGGCGCCGCGCCGTCCAGCCAAGCCCCGCGCATCGTGGCGGCCGGCTACACGTACCGCAGTCTGCTGTCGGGCGTGGCGGACTTCTCGGCGTCGGTCTCGCAGACCATGGACGCCAGCAATCCGTACAAGCCCGGCGAAGTCGACCAGTTCACCTACCAGGTCTCGCAGAGCAGCAGCGTCAGCGGACGGCCGCTGTTCGACCTGGGCGTCAAGCAGGAGCAGCGCGCCAATCTGGCCGCCAGCTTCCACACCGCGCTGACGCCGCAGCAGAAGCTGGACCTGTCCAACGACAAGGATTCGCAGAACTACAAGTTCTACCAGATCAAGGACGAGGTCATCAGCCAGACCGGCATCCGCTACGAGCAAGGCTTCCTGGCCGAGGCGACCCTCACGCATTCCCGCAACCTTTCCATGCGGGTGCAGACGTACGTGAAGGGCGAGGTGATCGAGGAGGCCTTGATTCCGGTGCTGGAGACCAAGACCCGCGACCTGCTGTCGCTGGTGCGCGCCGCGGATCTGGAACCGACCGAGGCCGAGCGCCTGCAGCGGCGTGATCCGGCTGCGGCGGACGCGATGCTGCTTGGCAAGCACCTGGCGCTGGCGCGGGCCGTTGCGCGAGAGCGCCAGGACTGATGGCGCGCAGCGGCTGGTCAATCGGCCACGTCTGGCGCGAGCGTCGGCGACTCGTCGAAGCAGTCTGAAAGGGCCAGTCCGCCGGGACGAACGTGGCCCGGTCAAACAGGGGCGGCCTGCCGGTTTTGAATCTGGGCGGGGCCGCGATGGAATGCGGGCAACCCGCCCGTTCAAGCTTTACTTGAACAGCGCGGCGTTCTCTTCGAGCACCGCGTCGGCGCATTGCGCGTCCAGGTTGCCGCCCGGCGCGCCGGCCACGCCGATGGCGCCGATCACGCTGTTGCCGGCCTTGATCGGCACACCGCCGCCCAGCAGCAGGAAGCCCGGGATGTCGGTCAGGTTGGCCGCGCCCGGATTCTTCTGCGCGTTTTCCATCATGGTCAGCGTGGGCGTCTTGGCCGACACGGCGGTGAAGGCCTTGGCGCGGCTGGCTTCGATGGTGTGCGGGCCGGCGTTGTCGGCGCGCGCGAATGCCTTGAGCAGGCCGGCGCGGTCCACCACGGACGCGCTGACGTTGTAGCCCTTGGCCTGGCAGGCCGCGACGGTGGCCGTGGCGAGCTTTTGCGCATCGGCCATCGACAGGTTGCTTTCGCTCAGCACGGCGGCGTGGGCGGCGCCGGCGAATGCCAGGGTGGAGGTCAAAGCGGCGAGCGCGATTCGGTTCATGTTCGGCATCCTTTTAAGGTGGTGCGATAGGAACCGACAGTGTGGCCAAAAGGCCGGCGGGGCGGTATACGCCCGACTACGCGCGCGCCTCCGTAGCGTTACGGAGGCGGCTCAATCCAGCAATGTCGCGTACTGGCGGATAAGCTGCGCCAGCGAATCCGCCTCCAGTTTGGCGAACACGTTGGCGCGGTAGGTTTCGACCGTGCGCGGCGACAGGTCGAACTCGCGCGCGATTTCCTTGTTGCTCATGCCCTGGACGATGCGTTGCAGGACTTCGTGCTCGCGTCCGGACAGCCTGGCCAGCCTGTCAGCGGCTGCCTGCGTCACGGCCAGGCGTTCGCGGCTGGCGATGTGCGTGCGCACGGCGGCCTGCACGGCGTCCAGGAAGACATCATCGTCCACCGGCTTTTGCAGGAACTCCATCGCGCCGCCCTTGAAGGCGCGGCGGCAGAGGTCCACGTTTGCGTGGCCGGTCAGCATGACCACGGGAAGGTCCGACCGTTCCGCCAGCGTGGCCAGCACGTCCAGTCCGCTGATGCCGGGCATGCGGATGTCCAGCACCACGCAGCCGATGGTCGACTGCGCCAGCGCGTCCAGGAACGCCATGGGGTCTGCAAAGCCGGCGCTGCGCAGGCCGACGCTGCGAAGCAGCAGCGCCAGGCCGTCGCGGACGGCGTCGTCGTCGTCGACCAGATAGACCAGAGGGGAGTGATCGTTGGCGTTCATGCGGCGCCTCCGGCGCGCGGCAGGCTCAGGGTAAAGCAGGCGCCCGCCGGGGTGAGATTGCGCGCGTCGATGCGGCCGTCCATGGAGCCGGCAAGCGTGTCGCACAGCGCCAGGCCCAGGCCCATGCCCTGGTCGCGCGTGGTGTAGAAGGGGGCGAAGAGGCGCGGCATGGCGTCGGCAGCGATGCCGGGGCCCGTGTCGCTGACGCTGAACTGGTATTGGCCGTCAGCGACCCGGCCTTCCAGCGCGATAAGGCGAGGCCCTTTGGTTCCGGACAGCGCATCCGCGGCGTTCTGCACCAGGTTGTGCAGGATCTGTTCCAACGCCACGCGGTCGCCCAGCGGCCGCGCGCCCGGGCTGGCGTTGGCCCACGTCAGGCGGATGCCTTGCCGCGCCAGTTCCGGTTCGCGCAGAAAGCGCAGCGACGCCACCAGCGCGTCGGGGTCCAGGGCTTCGCGCCGGGCGGGCGAACTGGGCTGGACCAGCGCGCGCATGCGACTGATGATGTCGGCGGCGCGCTTGGCCTGTTGGGCGCTGGCAAGCAAGGCATGCCGCACGGCGGGCCGTTCTTCGTCGTCGTCGAGCAGGCGTTCCGCGGCGCGGGTGTGCGCCAGGATGGCGGTCAGGGGCTGATTGAGTTCATGGGCGATGCCGGCGGCCATTTCGCCCACCGTGCTGAGCCGCGCCATGGCCGACAGGCGCACCTGCTCCTGCTGCCGGCGCGCTTCCGCGCGCGATCGCTGCCAGGCCGCTGCGCCCGCCACCAGCAACGCGCTGGCCACGGCCCAGCCCAGCCAGGCGGTCCACGGCCAGGTATCCGGCGTGAGCTTGCGGGTGCTGCGTATGGGAAAAGGCTGGCTGGCCGCGCCCAACGGCTTTTGCAGCGCCAGCGTCAGGCCCGGTGCGGTGTCGCCGGCCTGCTTGTCCAAGAGGACAAGGGGCGTTCCGTTCACCGTCAGGGTCAGGTGGGCCAGCCCCGGGGGAAAGTCGGCGGCGGGCACCAACTGGCGGGCGTCGAGCAGCAGGCTCCAGCCGGAAGGCGCGACCAGCCAGTATCGGGCGTCGTCCACGGGCATGGTCACGGGGCGGCCAAGCTCGCGCGCGCGTTCGACGGCAGCCTGCAGGCCGGGCGGCTGCGGCAGGCTGCCGGCCCAGACGCCGCCCGGCAGATGGCCCAGGCCCAGCAACTGGGGCATCGCGGGTTGCAGGCTGGGATACAGGCGTTCTGGCGAGGGCGGGTGCGACAGGGCGGCCAGCGTAGCCAGCACGGCTTCGTGCTGCACCGTCTTTTGGCTCAGCATGCGCTGGGCCACGCTGGTGCTCTGGAAAAAGCGCTCGTGCTGGTCCACGTATTCCTGCCGCGCGATCCAGACGGCGCCAAGACAGAACAGGATCAGCCAGCAGAAGAGGGCGCGCGCGCGCGATAGGGGATTCACGCCCGAAATTATGCCTTGCGGCAGGCGCGCGCCGGAATCCGTAGGGCTACGGAGGCTCAGGCGGCCAGTTTGTGGGCGTCGCCGGCGGGGTGCGAGTTGGCCGACACGGCGATCTGATACAGGGCTGCAACCAGGTCGGATTGCGTCACCAGGCCCAGCAGATTGCGCGCCTCGTCCAGCACCGGCACGCAATGCAGGCTGTCGGACATGGGCCGCGCCAGTTCGATGACGGGCAGGCCGGGTGTGGCGAAGGGGACTTCGCTGCGCATGCAGTCGCCCACGAGCAGGTCCAGAGCGGGTTCGGCGTCGGCCGCAATCGGCGTGAGCCGGCTCTTGCGCGCCAGCACGTCCCCTTGCGCGATCATGCCGACATAGCGACCCGCCGAGTCCATGACGGGCAGGGCCTGCAAGCGGTGCTTGTCGAAGAGCCGCACCGCATAGTCCAGCGGATCCTTTTCCATGACGGACACGACGTCGCGCGACATGATGTCGGCGCAGCGCACGTCGCCAAAGCGGCGCACGCTGGCGCGCAGCTCGGCGGCCAGCACGATTTCCTCCAGGTCTTCCTTGCTGATGTCCAGCAGTTCGCCGCGCTGGGTCAACGCTTCGTCCAGGTCGGCGCGGGAAAAGCCCAGTCGGGCGCTGGGAACGGGATCACGCGTGCGGTGACCGGCCGCCGGTTCCGCATGGCGGCGCGGGTAATTGCGCTTCAGCGCGCCGTTGAAAACCACGGCAATGCTCAGCAGGATGAGCGAATTCAGGGCCACGGGCCACAGCGCGAAACCGTAGCCCAGGCTGGCGACGGAAGGGCCTCCCAACACGGCGGTCAGCGCGACCGCGCCGCTGGGCGGATGCAGGCAGCGCAGCGAGAACATGGCGCCGATTGCCAGTGCGACGGCGACGGCCGCGGCGATGCCCGGGACAGGAATGAACTGGGCGCAGAATACGCCGATCAACGCGGAGACAAGATTGCCGGCCATCAGCGACCAGGGCTGCGCAAGCGGGCTGGCCGGCGCCGCGAACAGCAGCACGGCGGAGGCACCCATGGGGGCGATGAACCAGGGATTGGCGGAGCCTAGCGCGTGGTGGCCCACCCATTCTGTGCAGAACAGCCCCAGCAGGGCGCCCACGGCGCCATAGATTTTTTCGCGCGCATTGACGCCCACCGGCGCCGGCGCGAACGACCCCAGCCAGCGCTTGATTGCAACACCCAAGACAGTCTCTCCTCGCGACGAACAAATATGTCGCGGGCCGACAATTTATCACGAGGCTTATTGCTTGGCGGTATGAGCTTATGCCGCAGCGGCAGGGTCAGGGCAGGTCTGGATCGGGCCCCATGCGTGCGAGCAGCCGCGTCAGGAGCGGGCGCATGGCATGCAATTCTTCCAAATGGGAAGCGGACAGGTCTTCGAGCATGCGCTCGGCTTTGGGCGTAAGAATCACCTCGACGCGGCGTCCGTCTTCGGGGTCGCCTTCGCGGCTGACGAGGTCCAGCCGGGCAAGGCGGCCGACAAGTTCCGCGGCGGTGTGGGGTCTGATGAGCAGGCGTTCCGCGATCTCGCCGACGTACAGGCCGCGCCGTCCGGGCGCGCCTTTGCGAGTGCCTTTGATGGCGAGCAGGGCCTGGTGTTGTTGCGGCATCAGGTCCAGTTCCGCTGCCGCGCTTTCGCTGAATGCGGCGAATTTGCGCAGCGCGTAACGGAAGTCCGCCAGCAGTTCGTAATCGGCGGAAGACAGGCGAGTAGGGGTGCGGGGTGCGTTCACCCGTGCGATTCTAATATATGTCGTGCTACGATATATATGACATTTCGCAAACGTCTTGCGATTGCCCTCCACCTTTCTACAACATGTCCCCCATATCCTCTTCCGTCCGGCCCGGCCTGCGGCTTGGCGACTTCACTACCGACCGTCGCGTCGTGCTGCTGATGGCGCTGGCCATCCCCGTCGGACTCGCCAGCGTGGCGGCCGCATGGATGCTGCTGCGCCTGATTGCGTTGTGCACCAACGTGGCCTACCACGGCGTGTTTTCCTTTGCCGACATGCCGATCACGACCGGCCAGTTGGGCCTGGGCTCGGTCGCCATACCGGTCGTCGGCTGCCTGATCATCGGCCTGATGGCGCGATATGGCTCCGAGAAGATCCGTGGCCACGGCATCCCCGAGGCGATGGAGGCCATCCTGATCGGCAAGAGCCGCATTCAGCCGAAGGTGGCGGTGCTGAAGCCGGTGTCGTCGGCCATATCGATCGGCACGGGCGGACCGTTCGGCGCCGAAGGCCCCATCATCATGACGGGCGGCGCGATCGGATCGCTGCTGGCGCAGACCATCCACCTGGACGACGGCGAGCGCAAGACGCTGCTGGTGGCGGGCGCGGCGGCGGGTATGACGGCCATTTTCGCCACGCCGCTGGCGGCGGTTCTGCTGGCCGTGGAACTGCTGCTGTTCGAATGGAAGCCGCGCAGCTTCCTGCCGGTGGCGATGGCGGCGCTGGTGGCGGCCGCCACGCGCGCCTTCATCATGGAGCCCGGTCCCATCTTCGCGTATGCGGGCCAGCTTTCCTTCACGCCCTGGCACCTGGCTGCGTGCGCCGCCGTCGGCGTGCTGGCGGGCCTGGGTTCCGGCGTCCTGACCTCGCTGGTCTACGCGGCCGAGGATCTGTTTGAAAAACTGCCGATCCACTGGATGTGGTGGCCGGCGTTCGGCGGGCTGGCCATCGGTATCGGCGGGCTGATCGAGCCGGCGGCGCTGGGGGTGGGCTACGACAACATCCGGCACATGCTGGCCGGCGACCTGGCGTTCCAGGCGGTATTGGTGCTGCTGGTGGTCAAGGTCGCCATCTGGTCCATCGCGCTGGGGTCCGGGACGTCGGGCGGCGTGCTGGCGCCGTTGCTGATCTTCGGCGGGGCCGTGGGCGCGCTGGCGTCGCCGTTGCTGCCGCAGGCCGATCCGGGTTTCTGGGCGCTGGTCGGCATGGCCGCGATGATGGGCGGCACGATGCGCGCGCCGCTGACCGCCACGCTGTTCGCGGTGGAGCTGACCGGCAACATGGGAGCGCTGCTGCCCGTGCTGTCGGCGTGCGTGTTTGCCTACGGGGTCACGGTGCTGCTGCTCAAGCGGTCCATCCTGACTGAGAAGATCGCGCGACGCGGCCATCACATCAGCCGCGAGTACCGGGTCGATCCTTTCGACCTGCTGCGCGTGGCCGACGTGATGACCACGCCCGTGCAGACGCTGCCCGACACGTTGACGGTGGCGCAGGCGATCGCGCATTTCACGACCGCGCACCCGGTGCACACGAGCTACCCGGTGGTGGACGCCCAGGGCGTGGTCATCGGCGAGGTGACGCGCGCCGACAGCCTGGCGTGGGCGCTCGACAGCGAGCACGACGAACGCAGCCTGGCGGAGGCCCTGGCCGGCCGCGAGCTGGTGCAGGGCCATCCCGACGAACTGGCCAGCCAGATCGCCGACCGCATGGCCCTGTCCGGGGCGGGCAGGGTGCCGATCGTCGATCGCGACACGGGCCGCCTGCTGGGCATCGTGGGTCGCAAGGATCTCTTCCGATCACGCGCCCGGCGGCTGCGCGAGGAAAGCCAGCGCGCGGCGTATTTCCGTCGAGGCGCCGCCTTGCCGAAACAGGCGGGCAAGGCGTCTTGACGGCGGTTTTCTTTTTATGTGATGCCGTAAGGGACGATCACCATCGTCCCTCGATCGAAGTCTGACACCCCGGGCAAACCGCCGTCATGCCGGGACGGCGCGCCTGGGGGTGTCAGGCACCTGCCGTTGATTGCGAGTTCCTGGTGTCTGACGCCGTCAGGCGCCCGCCGCCCGCAATTCCCACAAGACGTCCAGCACGTGCTGCGTGGCGCGTTCCACCTGGCCCGCGCGGTGCGCGATGCCCAGCGGGCGCCACAGCGCAGGCCGCACCGGCCGCATGATGACGCGCGGATCCGGTTGAGGGGCGGTTGCCTCGTGCGGCAGCAGCGTGGCGCCGTAGCCTGCGGCGACCAGGCTTTTGATCGCGTCGTTGAAATTGAGCTGGATGCGCGCGCGCGGGTTGAGCCCGGCGGCGGCGAACCATTCCCCCGTCAATCGCGACAGCCGCGTGCTGGCGTCGTTCAGGATCAGCGGCTTTTCCGCCAGCCACGCAGGCGTGACGCGGGCGGGCGCCTTCCAGGCGGCGGGCAGGAACGCCATCACCGGATCCCGGCGCCACGGACGCAGCACCAGGCCGTCCAGCGGCGGCTGGGGCAGGGCGACCAGGCCGACGTCCAGCGTGCCGTCCGCGAGCCGCAACAAGGTTTCCTGCGAGGTCAGCACGGCGACCTGTACGTCGATGTTGGGATGGTCGCGGCCCAGCGCTTCCAGGGCTTGCGGCAGCAGATGCGCGATCGCGCCGGTGGAAGCGCCCAGCCGCACGCGGCCGGCCAATCCCTGCACCTGGCGCTGCACGTCGTCCAACGCCTGGTCGGCTTCGGCAAGCAGCCGGCGGGCGCGCTCCAGCAGGGTTTCTCCAATGGCGGTGGGCCGCACGTGGCCGCGCTTGCGGGTGAGCAAGGGCGCGCCGACGCGGGATTCCAGGTCCGCCACGTGCAGGCTGACCGTGGGCGGCGCAAGGTGCAGGACGCGCGCGGCGTCTGCGAACGACCCCAGGTCGGCGATGGCGACCAGGGTGCGCAAACGGTCCAGGCTGATCTCTCGCATGGGTGATCTCGGGGAGGCTGGCGGGCCGCAGGGCGGTCGCGACGGCCCAGAAAGGTTCGTTGATTCAGAAAAGCTGAATTGAACGGTCATGATATTCGACTTTTCTTATCCCCGCATCGGATCAATGATGAAGGCCATCCTGGAAGTTCCAGACAACCCCGACCCTTGCGGACAGCACCATGACCCAACCCCTAGTTTTCATCGACGGCGATCAGGGCACGACCGGCCTGCAGATCCACGAACGGCTGCACGGACGCGGCGATCTGCGCCTCTTGACGCTGCCGGACGCCGACCGCAAGAATCCGCAGCGGCGCGCCGAGGCGATCAATGCGTCCGACATCGCGATCCTGTGCCTGCCCGACGACCCGGCGCGGCAGGCGGCCGCCTCCGTCGTCAACCCCAAGGTGCGCATCATCGACGCCAGCTCGGCCCACCGCACCGACGCGGGCTGGGTGTACGGCTTCCCCGAAATGAGCGCCGGGCAGGCCGAACGCATCGCGAACGCGCTGCGCGTGAGCAATCCCGGTTGCTACCCCACCGGCGCGATCGCCTTGCTGCGGCCGCTGGTCGAAGCCGGGCTGGTGCCCGCCGACTACCCGGCGGTCATTCATGCGGTGTCCGGCTACTCGGGCGGCGGCCGTGCCGCCGTGGATGCCTATGAGGGCTCGGGCGCGGCGGGCGGCCCGGCATTCCAGGTATACGGTCTGGGGCTGGCCCACAAGCACACGCCCGAAATCGAACGGCACGCCGGCCTGACGCAACGTCCCGTCTTCGTGCCGGCCTATGGCGCCTTCCGCCAGGGCATCGTGCTGACCGTGCCTTTGCATCTGCGCCTGCTGCCCAAGGGCGTGGACAGCGGCAAGCTGCACGCCTGCCTGCAACAGCATTACGCCGGCGCGGACCATGTGCAGGTGGTGCCGGTGCAGGACGCGGCGGCGCACACCCACCTGGACCCGCAGGCGCTCAATGGCACCAATGACCTGCGCCTGGGCGTCTACGGCAACGAACAGCACGGCCAGGTGCTGTTGACCGCCGTGTTCGACAACCTGGGCAAGGGCGCGTCCGGCGCCGCGGTGCAGAACCTGGACCTGATGCTGGCCGCAATCGCTTGACGGGCGCGCGGGCGGTTCAGGGCCTGGACGGCCGGATCGCGTCCAGGCGTTGGGCCAGCGTGGCCGCGGACAGTTCGCCCACCCGCAGGTCGACCAGACGTCCGTTGGCGTCCAGGAACAGGGTGGCGGGCAGGCCGCGGTTGCTGAATTCGCGGGAAGCGCCGCTGACGGGGTCGCGCAGCACGTTCAGGAGGCCGGGCGCGTGTTGCTGCAGATACCGGGCGATTTCCGGCGCCGCTTCGCCCTGGTTCAGGAATACGAAGTGCACATCCGGGTTGGCCGCCTGCGCTTGCGCAAAGGCCGGCATTTCGCGGCGGCAGGGTGGGCACCAGCTTGCCCACAGATTGATCACGGCCGGCTTGCCCTGAAAGGCCGTCAGGGCGGCGGGCGCGTCATCCAGCGCCAGTAGTCGCAGTTCGGCCAGCGCGGGCGTGGGCTGGCCCCCGGGCGCAAGCAGCCGGCCGCCACCGACCCACGCCAGGCTGGCCAGGGCCAGGGCGCCCAGCACGGCCGGACGGGGCGCGGCGCGCCGCAGCATGGCCGTCACGCCATAGATCCAGGCTGCCGCCAGCCCCAGCATGCCGGACCAGCCTCCATCGCGCAGATCGAGGATGCTCAAGGGATTCGCCAGGAAGTGATCCCGGTACTCCCAGGCAAAGCCCAGCCGCGCGGCCGTCAACCCCGCGATCAGGGCGCCCCACAGGATGGAGGAAACGCGGGCGCGGCCATCCGCCCGCGGACCGCGGTGGAGGAGCCGGCCGGCCAGCAACCCAAGCGCCGCCGCGGCGGCCAGCACCAGGATTTCGGCGGGAAACACGAGGGGGCCAAGACGGATGGCGGGGGGCATGCGGGATCCATTCGGGGTGGGGCCGACAGGCTAGCATGGGCGCGCCCGGCGGTCAGGCGACGGCCGCCGCGCCGGCACTTCCCGGCAAGAACGCTAAAATACGGCCTCGCGGCTTACTGCCAGCCTTTCGGCATTCTTCACTCCTGCGCCTGGCGCACCCATAACGATGAAAAAACTGACTGCTGTTCTTCTTGTGTCCGCAACCTCGCTGCTGACGGCCTGCGGCCCCGGCGACAACGCACCCGCCGCGGGCGCCCAGGCGCCGGCCGCCGCCAAGAAGGTCGTGGTCGGGCTGGACGACAATTTCCCGCCCATGGGTTTCCGCGACGCCAGCAACCAGATCGTCGGTTTCGACATCGACATGGCCAAGGAAGCCAGCAAGCGCCTGGGCCTGGAAGTCGAATTCAAGCCGATCGACTGGAGCGCCAAGGAAGCCGAACTCACCGGCAAGCGCGTCGACGTGCTGTGGAACGGCCTGACCATCACGGAAGAGCGCAAGAAGAACATCAGCTTCACCGCGCCCTACATGGCCAACCACCAGATCATCATCGTGGGCAACACGTCGCCCGTGAAGGTCAAGAATGACCTGGCCGGCAAGGTGGTCGGCGCGCAGGACGGCAGCAGCGCCACCGACGCCATCGCCAAGGACCCCGTCGCCGCCCAGATCAAGGAAGTCAAGAAGTTCGGCGACAACGTCACCGCGCTGATGGATCTGGCCGCCGGCCGTCTGGACGCCATCGTCGTCGACGAAGTGGTCGGCCGCTACCTGATCAGCAAGCGCGCGGGCGAATACCGCGTGCTGGAAGAAAACTTCGGCACCGAAGACTACGGCGTCGGCGTGCGCAAGGACGACACCGAACTGCTCGCCAAGCTGGACAAGACGCTGGATTCGATGAAGCAGGACGGCACCGCCGGCCGCATCGCCACCCAGTGGTTCGGCGCCAACATCATCAAGTAAGCGCGACGGCGCCCGCGGCCTGACGGCCGGGGCGCCGCCCGCAGCAGTCCCAAAGCCCGCCGCGGCGCCGCAAGGCCAGGCGGGCTTGCCCATGATTCCCTCTTGCCCGCGCGGCGCGAACCCACTGCATGGACTACGTACTCTCCCTATTGGGACCAATGGCGGAAGGCGCGAAAGTGACCTTGACGCTGTTCTTCATCACGCTGGCGCTCGCCGTGCCGCTTGGGCTGGTGCTTGCCCTGGCGCGCATTTCGAAGTGGCGGCTGTTGAGCCAGCTGGTCAATGGCTATATCTGGCTGATGCGCGGCACGCCGCTCATGCTGCAGATGCTGTTCATCTATTTCGCGCTGCCATTCGTGCCGGTGATCGGCATCCGGCTGCCCGACTTTCCCGCAGCCGTGGTGGCGTTTGCGCTGAACTACGCGGCCTATTTCGCCGAGATCTTCCGCGCCGGCATCCAGTCGGTGGACCGCGGGCAGTACGAGGGCAGCAAGGTGCTGGGCATGACCTATCTGCAGACGCTGCGCCGCATCGTTCTGCCGCAGATGGTGCAGCGGGTGCTGCCGCCCATGAGCAACGAGACCATCACGCTGGTCAAGGACACGTCCCTCATCTACGTGCTGGCGCTGAACGACATCCTGCGCACCGCCCGCGGCATCGTGCAGCGCGACTTCACCACCACGCCGTTCCTCGTCGCGGCCGCTTTCTATCTTCTGATGACGTTGATCCTGACCTGGTTCTTCCAGCACATGGAAAAGCGCTATGCCAAATATGACCAGTAAATCCTTGACCGGCCAGCCGGGGCAGGGCGATCGTCCCGTCATGATCGAAGCCCGCAACATCGTCAAGTCCTTCAGCGGGCTGCGTGTGCTGGACGATGTGTCGCTGACCCTGGGACAGGGCGAGGTGGTGGCGGTGATCGGGCCGTCGGGCTCGGGCAAGAGCACGTTTCTGCGGTGCCTGAACCACCTGGAGACCATCGACGAGGGCGGCATCGAGATCGAGGGCGAGTCCATGGCCGCCGCCGTGCCCGGGGGGCGCAGCCAGTACGTTGGCGACGCGGACGTGCGGCGCATCTGCCGCAAGATGGGCATGGTGTTCCAGTCGTTCAACCTGTTTCCGCACATGACGGTGCTGCAGAACATCATCGAGGCGCCCATCACCGTCAAGGGCATGAGCCGCGCCCAGATCGTGCCCAAGGCCGAAGAATTGCTGCGCAAGGTCGGCCTGCTGAACAAGCGCGACAACTATCCCACGCGCCTGTCGGGCGGCCAGAAGCAGCGCGTTGCGATCGCCCGCGCGCTGGCCATGGAGCCGGACATCATGCTGTTCGACGAGCCGACCTCGGCGCTGGACCCCGAACTGACCGGTGAAGTCCTGCGCACCATGAAGCAGCTGGCCGACGAACGCATGACCATGCTGGTCGTCACCCACGAAATGGGTTTCGCGCGCGAAGTCGCGCACCGGGTCATCTTCATGGACAACGGCCGGATCGTCGAAGAAGCGCCGTCGGCGGACTTCTTCGCGTCGCCCAGACACGTGCGCAGCCGCGAGTTTCTGGCGCACATGCTCTGAACCGCGACGCCATTCGCCCCCCAAGCCCGCCTAGACGCGGGCTTTTCTATATCATCGGTACCCATGCCATCCCGCGCCCGTCCAGAATCCGCCGTTGATGCTCCCCCGTTGCTGAGGCTGCGGGGCATCTACAGCGAACGCCTGGCGCCCGTCAGCCTGGATCTGGCGGCCGGCGAATGCGCCGCGGTCGTCGGGGCCTCGGGGTCGGGCAAGTCCCTGCTGCTGCGTCAGATCGCCGACCTGGATCCCGGCCACGGCGAGGCCGAGCTGAACGGCCGCCGGCGGTCTTCCATGCGCGGGTTCGAATGGCGCCGCCAGGTGGTCTACTGCCAGGCCGAGGCCGGCTGGTGGGACGACCACGTGTCCGCGCATTACCCGAACCGCCAGGCGGCCCTGGACATCATGGGCCGGCTGGGCCTGGCCGAAACGAAGCTGGATGCGCTGGTGCACGAACTGTCCACTGGTGAGCGCCAGCGCATGGGACTGGTGCGCGCGCTTTTGCAGACGCCGCGAGTCCTCTTGCTGGACGAACCGACCGCCGCGCTGGACCAGGCGGCAACGGGATTGGTGGAACACGAACTGGCGCGCTTCCTGCGCACGGGCGCCGCCGTGCTGCTGGTCACCCATAGCGCCGAACAGGCCGGCCGGCTGGCCCGGCGGTCGTGGCGCATGGATCACGGCCACATGGAGCCGCTATGGACGTGATCAAGCTGCAGGCGTTGGACCTGGTGATTGCGTCGTTGCTGGTGCTGCTGAGCGCCGGCATTTCGTTTGCGCTGCGGCTGGACCTGCAGCGGCAGGTGCTGTGGGTGGCCGTGCGCACGGTGGTGCAACTGCTGCTGGTCGGGCAGATCCTGCGCATCGTGTTCGCGCATGCGGCGCCCTGGCTGACGGCGCTGGTGGTGGCCGTGATGATGGCGCTGGCCGCGCGCGAGGTCGCGGCCCGGCCCAAGGCGCGGCTGACCGGGCGCGGCAACGGCTGGGTCGGCACACTGGCGGTGGTCTCCACCACGCTGGTCACGGCGCTTTTCATCCTGAACACGGCCTTGCGTCCGGACCCCTGGTACGACCCGCGCTACACGATTGCGCTGGTCGGCATCGTGCTGGGCAGCGTGCTCAATGCCGCCAGCCTGGCGCTGGACAACATGCTGTCCGGCGTGCGGCGCGAAAAACTGGCGATCGAGGCGCGGCTGTCCCTTGGCGCCACCGTCCACCAGGCGTTTTCATCGCTGCTGCGCGAATCCGTGCGGCGCGGCATCGTGCCCAGCATCAACCAGATGTCGGCGGCCGGCATCATCACCTTGCCGGGCATCATGACCGGCCAGATCATCGCCGGCATGGATCCCGTGGATGCCGCCAAGTACCAGATCCTGCTGATGTTCCTGCTGTGCGGCGCCAGCGGCATGGCGGCGATGGGCGCGGCCTACGGGGCCATGCGCCGGCTGACGGACGAGCGCGGACGGCTGCGGCTGGACCGGCTGAAGGCAGGCGCCGCGGGCCGGAAGGCCTGAGCGCGGGCGGCGGGATACGGCCTGTTCCGGACTGCCCGCTTGGTTCAAAAAACATCAACCTAAACGCCGCACATACTCGATAAACTGAACCGCACATGGCAGGTCAATACCGTTGCGGCGGCGCCAGGTGCGACCCTACCGGAGACAAAAGTGCTTGGATCTGAATTGATTATCCGTTCGCTGCATCGGCTGGGCGTCAAGACCATCTTCAGCCTGTCCGGCAATCAGATCATGCCGCTTTACGACGCCTGCATTGACGCCGGCATCCGCATCATTCACGTGCGCCATGAAGCGGCCGCGGTCTTCATGGCGGATGCGTGGTCACAGATCACGGGCGAGCTCGGCGTCGCGATGCTTACGGCGGCGCCGGGCATCACCAATGGCCTTGCGCCGCTTTATTCGGCCTCGCAGGCCGAAAGCCCGGTTCTGGTCATCTCGGGCGATTCCTCTGTGTCCGAAGACGGCTCGGGCGCGTTCCAGGAACTGGACCAGGTTTCCATCACGACCCCATTGACCAAGCTTTCGGTTCGTCCGCGTTCCATCGCGGAACTCTATCCCGCGCTCGACAACGCGGTCATCCAGGCGATGTCGCCCAGGCGCGGCCCGGTCCACCTGGCGCTTCCCTTCGATTTGCTGACGGCCGAAACCGGCATGGCGGATCTGCCCGATGCTTCGCCGAAGCGGCCGGCCGTCCCGTTGGATGCCGACGGCCTGGGCACACTGGGTGGGCTGTTGAATTCAGCGCAGCGCCCGCTGGTGCTGGCGGGGCCGACCGGCGCGCGGACGCACATGCATTCGGCCCGGTCAGCGGCGGAACAAGCGCTGGGGCTGCGCATCATCCCGATGGAAAGCCCACGCGGCCTGAAGGACCCTTCGCTGGGGGCCTTGGCCGAAGTCATTCCGCAGGCAGACCTGATCGTGCTGGCGGGAAAGTGCCTGGACTTCACGCTGGGATTCGGCGGCACGGGCGCGCTCGGCAAGAATGCCCGGGTCGCCGTCTTCGACCCGGACGCCCGGATGCTGGAACGCGCGGGTCGTCTTCTGGGCGATCGCCTGGTCCTGGCGGTGCAGGCGGATCCGTTTGCGGCGCTTCTGCAGTTGCCGGCGGCGCAATCAAAGGCCGATCGCACGTCGTGGTGTATGCAGGTGGATGACGCGATCCAGAGCCGGGCGGCCAAGGGGCCAGCGGCAGCTGCCGACGGCGCGCTGGGCCCACGCGCGCTTTGCGAGACGGTGCAGGCATTCCTGGCGTCCGCGCCCAATCCGATCCTGGTCTGCGACGGCGGTGAATTCGGCCAGTGGGCGCAGGCGTTCTGCCAGGCGCCGGTGCGCATCATCAACGGCATGTCGGGGGCGATCGGCGCAGGGGTCTGCTACGCGATCGCCGCCAAGATCGCGCGGCCCGACGCCACGGTGGTCGTCCTGATGGGCGACGGCACGGCCGGCTTCCACTTGATGGAGCTCGATACGGCCGTGCGCGAAAACGCGGCGTTCATCGCAGTCATCGGCAACGATCTGCGCTGGAATGCGGAACATCTGATCCAGGTGCGCGCGTACGGCCCCGAGCGGCTGATCGGTTGCGAGCTTTCTCCCACGGCGCGCTATCACGACGTCGCGACGGCGCTGGGCGGGGCAGGGTTTGCGGCGCAGGACGCGCCGACCCTCGCCACGGCCCTGAGACAGGCGGCCGACAGCGGGCTGCCCGCCTGCGTCAATGTTTCCCTGGCCGGCCAGGCCGCCCCGATTTTCAGCGCATCAACGCAGTCCGCGACCGGTCATTGACCTCGACGCATCGAGGAACGCTGCTGTCCGGTTTCGTCCCTTAGAACGACAGGAGACATCCCATGATCAGCCATACCGGCAGTTGCCCGGGCGGGTTCGCTCGCGCCGCGTTTTGCGTCCTCGTCACGTTTCCAGGCCTTGCGGCCGCCCAGGCCTATCCCGATAGACCGGTCCAGCTCATCGTGCCCTTCAGCGTGGGCGGGGACGCCGACATGGCGGCTCGCAATCTGTCTGCCGCTGCGCAAGGCGTCCTCGGACAGCCCGTCGTCGTGGTGAACAAGGCCGGCGCAAACGGCGCAATCGGCTCTGCCGCGGTGAAAAACGCGGCGCCTGATGGCTATACGCTGCTGGTCGGCCGGGTGGGCTCCCAGGTCTTGCTGCCCGCGCTGCAGCCCAAGACGACCCCCTACACCTCGAAGGACTTCACCTTCATCGGACTGCTGGAGCTGAACCCCGTCGTCTGCGTCGTGCATCCGGACAGCCCGTACAAGAGCCTGGGCGACCTGTCGCAGGCGTTGAAGGCCAAACCGGGCAAGCTCAATTACAGCCATTCCGGGCCAGCGACTGTGCAGAACCTGGCGCCCCAGCTGCTGCTCAGCAATCTGGGATTGAAGCCGGATGCCGCGGTCAGCGTTTCGTACAAGGGCGGCAACGAGGTCGCGCTGGCGGTCTTAAGCAAGGACGTCGATTTCGCCTGTAACAACCTGAGTTCAATGACGGGAATCCTGGCGGGCGGAAAGCTGCGAGCCCTGCTGACAACCACGCCGGAACGCCTGGCGCAGTTTCCCGACATTCCCACGGCTCGGGAAGTGGGGCTGCCCCAGCTCGAGGCCGTCATCGGCTGGAGCGGGCTTTTCGGTCCGCCCGGCATGAATGCCCAGGCCGTCGACAAGTGGGCATCCGTGCTTTCCCAGATTGCGCGGGACCCCAAGTGGATCGCCGGGAACGCCAATTTTGGCGGCATTCCCCACGTGTTGTCGCCTGCCGATACGGAGAAGTACGTCAATCAGGGGGCCACGATCTATGCCGACCTCGTGGCGAAAGCCGGGCTCCAGGTCAACTAGCGGTCCGGGCCCTGCTGGAAGGGGCCGCCAAGGCCTTCGGCCGCCGGGATGGCCTCGCGCAGATACTGGACGAACGACGTGACGGTCAGGGGCACGCGGGGGGTGTAGGGCCTGACCGCGTAAAGCCGCTCGGCATAATCGCCGACGACCCGCCATCCTGGCAGGACCTCGATCAGCGCGCCGCTTTTGAGGGCCTGGCTTGCGCTGAAGTCCGGCAGCAGCGCGATCCCGACGGAGCCGGCGGCCGCTTCGCGCAGTACTTCGCTGTTGTTCGCCGTGAAGCTACCGCGCACGGGGACTGCCACGCGTTTGTCTCCCGCCTGCGATTCGAACGACCACGTGGCGCCGCCGCTGCGGCGTAGATAGTGCAGGCAGTCGTGGTTTTCCAGGTCCGCCGGCGTGCGCGGCGTGCCGTGCCGCGACAGGTATTCCGGCGCGGCGACCAGGACAGAGCGCGTTTCGCAGATTATCGAAGCGACATGCGTGTCCGGCACGCCGGCGACGTGCCGGATCGCCAGGTCGAATCCCTCGGTGGCCAGGGACGCCAGGTGATCGCTGAGCTCCAGCTGGATCCGGACTTCCGGAAAGCGCTTCAAAAATCCCGGTATCAACGGCGCGACCACCTGGCGGCCCAGGGCGACCGGGGCCGTGACGGACAACACGCCGCGCGGGCCTTCGGACAGGTCGCGAACGGCGGAGAAGCCTTCTTCGATGCGCCGATAGGCGGAGGCAGTGTGGTCGACAAGGCTCGCTCCCGCGTCGGTCAGGGTCACGCTGCGGGTCGTTCTGCGCACCAGGGGCACGCCGGCTGCCTGCTCAAGCTCGACGATGCGCTGGCTGACCGAGGCCTTGCTGATCTGCAGGCGCCGGGCGGCCGCCGTGAAGCTGCCGGTGTCGGCCAGCACGCCAAGGCAGTGAATATGCGACCAAAGGTCTTCCAGGCGTCTCGTCTTGGTCATGCCATTTCCATTGTTCAAATCCTCAAACACTGATTCCAGCCTTCTGGTCTCGACGGCCGGCCAGCGATGGGCGACAGTGCCAGCTCCCATACGCCATCCGAGAGCACAGGAGAAAACCATGAATGCACCCACGGCCAGCGCTGGCATCGCGAATGCCGGACACTTCATCGGCGGCAGCCTCGTCGACGGGACGGGCAGCCGCCAGCCCGTCTTCAATCCCGCCACGGGCGCGGTGACCAGGCACGTTGCTCTGGCCACGCCGGACGAAGTGAACCGCGCGGTGGCGAGCGCTCAAGCGGCGTTTCCCGCTTGGGCCGACACGCCGCCGATCCGCCGCGCGCGGGTGCTGTTCAAGTTCCTGGAACTGATGAACCGCCACCGCGACGAGCTTGCGCACATGATCACCGCCGAGCATGGCAAGGTTTTCAGCGATGCGCAAGGCGAAGTCTCGCGGGGCATCGACATCGTGGAATTCGCCTGCGGCGTTCCGCAGCTGCTGAAGGGCGCGCACACGGATCAGGTTTCCACGGGCATCGACAACTGGACGCTGCGCCAGCCGCTGGGTGTGGTGGCGGGAATCACGCCCTTCAATTTTCCGGTGATGGTGCCCATGTGGATGTTCCCCGTGGCGATCGCCGCGGGCAACACCTTTGTGCTCAAGCCCAGCCCGACGGATCCCACGCCGTCGCTGCGCATTGCCGAACTGCTGCGCGAGGCCGGGCTGCCCGACGGCGTATTCAACGTCGTGCAGGGCGACAAGGTCGCCGTCGATGCGCTGCTGGAACATCCCGGCGTGAAGGCGGTGAGCTTTGTCGGTTCCACGCCCATCGCCAACTACATCTACGAAACGGGCGCGCGGCTCGGCAAGCGCGTGCAGGCCTTGGGCGGCGCCAAGAACCACATGGTCGTGATGCCTGATGCCGATATCGACCAGGCCGTGGACGCGTTGATCGGCGCCGGCTACGGCTCGGCCGGCGAGCGCTGCATGGCGATCAGCGTGGCGGTGCTGGTGGGCGACGTGGCCGACCGGCTGCTGCCGCGGCTCATCGAACGCACGAAGGCGCTGAAGGTGCTGGACGGCGAGAACCCGGCGGCCGAAATGGGCCCGATCGTGACCCGCGCCGCACATGACCGTATCAGCGGCTACATTGCCCTGGGAGAAGCCGAGGGCGCCAAGCTGCTGGTGGATGGCCGAGGCTTCAAGGGGACGCAGGCGGGCGAGGGTTGCGGCGACGGCTTCTGGATGGGAGGCACGTTGTTCGATCACGTTACGCCCGACATGCGCATCTACAAGGAAGAGATCTTTGGCCCGGTGCTGGGCTGCGTGCGCGTGAAGGATCTGAAAGAGGCCGTGGATCTCATCAACGCCCACGAGTTCGGAAACGGCGTCGCCTGCTTCACCCGCGACGGCAACGTTGCGCGCGAGTTCGGCCGGCGCATCGAGGTGGGCATGGTGGGCATCAATGTGCCGATCCCCGTGCCGATGGCCTGGCACGGCTTCGGCGGCTGGAAGCGCAGCCTGTTCGGCGACATGCACGCCTATGGCGAAGAGGGCGTCCGCTTCTACACCCGCCAGAAGTCCATCATGCAACGCTGGCCCGAGAGCATCAGCAAGGGCGCCGAGTTCGCGATGCCGACGGCGAAGTAGGGCGGAAGGCTTGCATACGGAATCCGGCCGCGGGGTTGCGCTGCAAGCCCGCGGTTCCGGATGGCCCGCGCCGCTCATGCGGGCGACATCCAGCCCCGGTAGATGGCGCCCGCGCCGGCGATCGCAAGCAACACAAAGATGGCGCGTTTCAGCAATTCGGGAGAAACGCGCGTCCGAAGGCGGGAGCCCGCGTACAGGCCCATGAGCGAGACAGGCAGCAACAGCGCGGCGGCGGTCAGGATGGCCGGTTGCGCGTAAAGACCGGCGGCGGCGAAGGCGCCCGCCCGCACGATACCGCTCAGCAGGATGACCACCGAGATGGTGGCTCGGAACTGGTCAAGCGCGTCAAGCCGGCGTGACAGATAGATGGTGTAGATGGGGCCGCCGGTGCCGAACAGCGCGCTGAAAACGCCGCCGAACACGCCGTACGGCAATGCCCAGTAACTCTTCAGCGGAACGCCGGCGTTTCCCGTCGCGCCCAGCAGGCCCCGGATGCACACGACCAGCACGAACCCGCCCAGCAGCATCAAGGGCCACCGGGCGCCCGCGTCGTGCAGCAGCGTCACGCCCAGCGCGATCCCCAGCATCATCCACGGGAACAGGCGTTTGAGTTCCGGCAGCGACACGCGCCGCCAGTTCCGCCCGCCCACCAGCGCGGTGCAGGTCAGGTCGAACAGGACGACGAGCGGCACGGCGAACTGCAGCGGGATGAACTGGACCAGGACCGGGACGGCGACCATGGCCGCGCCGAACCCCGTCATTCCGAAGACCGTGTAGGCGACAAAAATGACGGGGGCAACGATGGCTAGCGATTCGGCGGACATCATGCGGACAGCGTAACCTTGATTGGCGGATAAAGGCCTGTGGATCTTCCCAAGCCTGATGGTGGGCTCACGTCGTGGTGATCTTCTTTTTCTGCACCAGCGCCTTCCATTTGGCGGACTCCCTGGCGATCTCCTCCCGGAGCGCCGCGGGCGGCACGATGGTGGCGGTCATGCCCTGGTCCTGCAGGTAGCGCTTCAGGCCCGGCTGCGCAACCGCCCGCGTGGCATCCGCCAGCAGCCGGTCGATCGACGACTGCGGCGTCCCAGCCGGAGCCAGCAACGCGAACCAGCCGGTGAACTCGAAGCCCGGCACGCCATCCTCGGCGGTGGTCGGCACGTCGGGCAGCAAGGCCGCGCGTTCCTTGCCCGTGACGGAAAGCGCGCGCAGGCGGCCGCCCTTGAGCAGCGGTGCAATCGCGTTGATATTGCCGACGGCCACTTCAATGACGCCAGCCATGAGGTCGGTGTAGGCGGGGCCCTCGCCCTTGTACGGGACGTGCATCAGCTCGATCCCCGCAGCATCGGTGAACGCCTCGCCGGCCATGTGCGTCTGGCTGCCGACGCCGGCGGACGAGAAGCTGAGCTTGCCGGGCCTGGCCTTGGCGTACGCGATGAGTTCCCGTGTGTTGTTCACGGGTAGGCTGGCGTTGACGGTGATGACCATCGGCCCGTTCGCAACCTTGCCAATGAGGCTGAAGTCGTCCAGGGAGTAGGGCAGTTTGCTGTAGATGTATTGATTGACGGTGAACATGCTGCCCGATGCGAGCAACAGCGTGTAGCCGTCTGGGGTCGAACTGGCGACGGCCTGTGCTCCCACGCTGCCGCCGGCGCCGGCGCGGTTCTCGACGATCACGCTCTGGTTCAGGCCCTTGCCCAATTCGGCGGCGAGCGCGCGGCCCAGCAGGTCGGTGGCGCCGCCCGCCGAGAACGGCACGACCATGCGGATGACTTTGTCCGATGGCCACTCCGCGCGCGCGGACTTCGCAAGAAATGGTGAAAGCGCCAGGCCGTACCCGATGGCTTGGACGATACGGCGGCGCGTATTGACAGGTTGATTTGCGTCTTTCACGGCTTTGTCTCCTTCAGTTCGCGGAAAGGCGGTACCTGCCGGATTGCGGCCGACAGGCGGATCGCCAGGCAGCAACTGCCCCTCGGGCCGAAGGGCTCGATTTTTCGCGGGCGTTGCGGTGGTTTTTTTGCGGACTACTGGACTACTGGACTGCTGGGCTACGGACTGCTGGGCTGCGGATTACGGGATGGTGCTGGCCTGTTTCGTCAGGTCATGCTGGCTGGCGCAGACTGCCTTCAATGCATCCAGCAATAGCTGCGACAGATGGGATCTTGGGTTCTCCTTGGGCGCCAGGATGCCCAGGCGGCGGGTGATTGTCGGAGAACCGAACGGAATGACCCGGATGCCGGCCGGAAATTCGTTCCCGCCACGCCGGGCCGGCACCACCGATGCGCCAAGGCCATTGGCCACCATGGCGATGACGCCTTCGAGGTTGTCGATTTCCATGGTCGAACGCACCGTGATGCGCCTGCGCACCATTTCTTCCTGCACCAGATGCCCGACGCGGGCGGAGCGGTTGAAGCGGACATAGGGCGTCTGCTCCAGGATCTCCTGGTCGCTCGCGCCCTTGATCGACCGGTGCGCGATGACGACCAGCTCTTCCTCGACGAACGGCAGGAAGTCCAGGCCTGACCGTGGCGCGTCGGGCTCGGTCACGATGGCCACGTCAAGCTGGCGGTGGTAGATGGCCCGCTCCAGGTCATGCGTCAGCCCCGTGGTGACGTGAACCTCCAGGCCATGCCCCTGCTTTTGCAGGTGGCGCAGGGCCAGCGGCAACACGCCGGACACACAGGTATGGACGCTGCCCAGCTTGAGCAGGCCCGCCGACGTGCCTTTCTTGAGCGATGCGCTCATGCTCTCCCAGTGCGCGATCAGGTCGCGCGCCCGGTGCACCAGCGCAAGGCCGGTGTCCGTCAAAATCGGCGGGCGCCGGCTGCGGTCGAAGATCGTGATGCCCAGCTCGTCCTCCAGGGCGCGGACCTGCATGCTCACGGCCGACAGCGACAGGCCGATGGTGTTGCCGGCCTCGGCGAAGCTGCCATGGTCCGCAATGGCGATCAGCGTGTAGAGGGTCCGGATGTCCATGCAAGTTATGTCCCAGTAGAGATAGGCGTTGCGAAACGCCCGTTTCCAGGCGCTAGATTCCGAGCAGCCGCCGGGCATTTCCGCCCATGATCTTTTTCAGGTTGTCTTCCCGGATCGGCAAGCGCTCGAACCACTCTTTGTACCCTTGCACGGGGCAGAATGGGAATGAGCTGGCGTAGAGCATCCGATCCGAAAGAAAGCCATCGGCCGCCTTCACGTATTCTTCCCAGCCGGGCATGCGCGAGAAATACATGTCGGGCGACAGCCACATGTTCGGCCGCCGGAAGCCCAGATGCAGGATTTCGTTGACCCATGGCCAGCCGCCGTGCGCGACGACGACGTTCAGATTGGGAAAGTCCGTCAGGACCCGGTCGGTCCGGATCGGATCCGAATAGCTCAGGTCCGGACCCGCCGTGCCTCCAACCATCATGATCACCGGGACGCCGATGTCCTCGCAATGGCCGTAGATCGGGTAGAGGCGCCGGTCATCGGCGTACATCGGAACCGGGTATGAGCCGGGTTCTATGTTGATGAGCCGGAATCCATCTTCGACGGCCTGGCTGATGGTGCGACACGCCTTGCGCCGATCGGTGGGGTCGATCGAGGCGGCGCCGATGAAGCGGTCCGGGTGATCGGCCACGATGCCGCGGACGTCTTCGTTGGACACGCTGCCCAGCACCCCGGCCAGCCGCCCGACCACCACGCCGCGATCGATCTTCGCGGCATCCATCTCGTCAAGCAGCATGTCCATCGACTGCTGCTGCGCCGCCTTGGACGGCTCGAATCCCACGGTCCGGGTGAAACCGTCGCGCCGCTCTCCCGCCGAGTACATCAGCGTGTCCAGGAAACCGCCCACGGGCGGCCGAAGCCGAAAGTCGATGATCATCGCAGTGTCTCTGAATGGAATGGGTTGGTGGCAGCCGCGCGTTGCGCCGCCTACATCACTTCGTCCTTGCGGTCGTCCGTCTCGCCGTAGCGGTGCAGGGCAGGAGGCTTCAAGCCGGCGTAGAGCTTTTCGATGCCGGCGTTGATGACTTCCGCGTGCTGCGCGAAGAGCGAATTTCCATCGAGGTCGCTTTCGACGATGAAGGGGCCGAAGTTCTCCACTTCGAACAGCCACATCGCCTGCGCGATGCCCAGCTCATCCAGCCAATGCACCTCGCGCACTCGCTTGATGCCCCGGCCCAGCAGTGCGCCCGTGCCGTAGCCGACCGTCGTCAGATAGATTGCGCCGCCGGGCGCAAGCACCTTCTTGTAGTCGTCCGCAGGCATGCCGCCTTTGCCGATCAGGATTCGGCATCCGGTCTCGTCCAGCCATCGAGGAATCCACTTGGAGAACCGGAACGACGCGGTGGCGGTGACGGCGCCGACGTTGAAGCCGCCACGGCCGTCCGGCGCCGCGGCCGGCGAACAATGGAAGTTGACGTTGCTGAGGGATCGCAGGTCCAGCGGCAGCGGCAGGCCCTCGTCCAGGACCTTCTTGTAGACGCCCTCGCGGGCCGTGTACACCAGGCCATTGAGATAGACCGCCGATCCGAGTTCAAGCTTGGCGATGTCTTCCGTTTTGGCGGGCAAGTCCAGGTGAAAGACCTTGATGTCGTCGTCGTTGCTTACCATTCGACCGTCTCCCGGCGCATGTAGGGCGTGAACCATTGGGGATCCGTGCGGTACTGGATCTCTCCGTTGGCGTGGATCCGCGCGGTGGCGCGGCGCGAAGACAGGCAGAACGTGTGCAGGCTGATGGGCATGCCGCCCGTATGCGTATAGCCGCACTCGATGTGGCAGTCGACCACCATGCCGGTGCCGACGAAGCCCATGGCCCCCATGCCGATCGAGTTCCCCAGCTGCATCAGCTCCAGCTCCAGCTCGGCCACCTTGGGATCGGGATTCCGGTCTCCCACCGTCCGAAGACAGGCCGCCTGCTTGCCCAGCTGCATGCAGGTGTCCTTCGATCCGCCCAGGCCGATGCCGACGATGGCCGGCTGGCACGCCAGCCCGCGCTTGCCGAAGGCGATCAGGGTATCCAGCACGAAGCGCTTGATGCCGTCGATGCCGTCACCTGGGAACAGCATCCGGTAATCCGTGCCGAACAGGCCGCCCTTGTGGACGGTGGTGATTTCGATCCAGTCGGCATCCGGTTCGAAAGACCATTCGATCTCCGGCGCGTTGATGCCCACGTTGTTGTTGTGGTCGGTGCGCCAGAGCGGATGCACGCGGTTCGGGCGCAAAGGAATGGTGACCGTGCCTTCGGCCGTCGCGTAGCGCAGCGCGCGCTCCACCGCGACAAAGCCGGCGTCCACGGACGCGTTGTTGCCGACCTTGACGTAGTAGCGCGGCAGTCCGGTGTCGGCGCACATGGGGCGCCGGTCCTGGTCGGCGGCCTCCCAGTTGTCGACCATGGCATGGATGACGAAACGCGGGAGCTTTCCGGTCTCCTTTTTCTGCAAGGCCTGGATGCCTTGCTTGTAGTCCGGGGGGATTTCGATTGCCGCGCGTCGCATGATCTCCAGCGCCGCCTCTTCGACTTTCTGAACGGGGATTCTCATGGTGGTGTGTGCCTTAGCTCTGGGGGATGCCTGCTTCGCCTTCGATCAGCGATTCGCCGGGCTTTACGATGTCAAAGGAAACCGGAACCATCTCCAGCCGCACCGAATCGTCCCGCGCGCTCACGCGCGTGTAGCGGCTGGTGTGCAGGTCGCCCGGCTCGGGAAAGTCTTCGCGGAAGTGCGCGCCACGGCTGTTTTGGCGCGCCAGCGCCGACAGCGTGATGACCTTCGAGATGTCGACCAGGCTTTCCAGGTTGAGCCAGTCGTGCCAGGTCAGGTTGTAGCGTCGGTCCCCATCCGCCACGCCGATGCCGCGCAGCGCCGCGCGATGGCCGGCGATGGCGCCAAGGCCGTGTTCCATGGCGTCCTGGGTGCGCAACACGCCCACGTCGTCCCACATCGTCTGCGAAAGCGCATCGCGCAATTCATGAATGCGGCCGGACGGCCTGGAAAATGGGAACTCGGCGCGTTCGACGCCGCGCGCGATGATTTGCTTGTCCGGGTCGCGCCAATGGCCGGTTTTGGCGACATAGGCGGCCATCGAGTCGCCCGCGATGCCGCCGAACACCGTCGAGTTGGCCACGCCGTTGCCGCCCAGGCGGTTCGCGCCGTGCACGCCGCCGCAATCCTCTCCCGCGGCGTACAGGCCGGGCGAAGCGGTCGAGCCATCCACGTTGAACTCGACGCCGCCCATCAGGTAGTGGGCCGTCGGAACGACCTCGACCTTGCCACCGGCCAGGTCGAATCCGCAGTCCTTGCATCGATTGACCATGCCGGGGAAGGTCTTGGCGACCTTCTCCGGGCCGAGATGGCTCATCTGGATGTAGACGCCGCCCATCGGTCCCGTGCGCCCGGCGCGCATTTCAGCGTAGATGCCCCGGCTGACGACGTCCCGCGTGGCGCGTTCGCCGCGCTTGTCGTAATTGGCCATGAAGCGCTCGCCGTCGCCGTTGAGCAGGTAGCCGCCGGCGCCCCGCAGTCCTTCTTCCAGCACCGTGCCGGTCATCCGCGTATCCGGCCCGCCCAGCAGGCCGGTCGGGTGGAACTGGACCATTTCCATGTCTCTCAGCGCCAGGCCGTAGCGCAATGCCATCGCCAGCCCGTCGCACGTCTTGTCCCCGGAGGGCGTGTGGTACCGGTACATCGTCGGACCGGCCCCGGTGGCCAGCAGCACCGCCTTGGCCTGGATGAACCGATACCCGCCTGTCCGCATATCGATGAACAGAACGCCCGAGATGCCGGAACCGTCGGCGGCGGGAATCAGCTCGATGGCGCGATGCTCTTCCAATTCGTCGACGTCCAGCGCGCGAACCTGCTCCATCAGCCGATTGATGATCTCGATGCCCGTCAGGTCCGCCTTGTGCACCGTGCGGTCGAAGCTCTGGCCGGCAAACGCCTTGGAATGCAGCGATCCGTCGGGATTGCGGTCGAAGAAACAGCCGATTTCGTTTTCAAGCTCTCGCACCCGCTCGACCGCGCCTTCGACCAGCCGCCACGCCAGGTCCTGGCGCGGCAGCCATTTGCCGCCTTCGATGGTGTCCATGAAGTGGCGTTCGACCGAATCGCCAGCGGCCAGCGCAACGTTGTAGCCGCCCTGGACCATGCGGGTACAGCCGCACTTGCCGAGCAGGCCTTTCACGGTCACCGTCACCTGCAGGGAGGGGTTCGCCTTCTTGGCATGCAGCGCCGCGAACAAGCCCGCGCCTCCGGTGCCGATCACCAGGATGTCCGTCTTGTGGTTTTCGATTTGCATGTCAGATGACTCCAGCGAGGAAAGCCAGGCCCGTGGCCATCGAGATCGCGAAGCCCCAGCCGATCCAGGCGACGCGCGCGTCGCGCGGGGTATTCCAGGGCAGGAGTTCCAGGACAAGAAGACGCAGTCCGAAGAACATATGGAGCGTAAGCAGCAGGACCAGCCCCCATTCGCCGAATTTCATCGCTGGCATCTCCGAAAGCTTCAGGAAGGCGTCCAGCCGGGCCTGGTCCAGCGCCATGGCCAGCACATAGAAGTGGGCGGGAAGGAAAAGGGCCAGCGCAAGGCCGGACAGGCGATGCCCAAGGAAGGCCCAGTAGGCTTGATGGTTGCGCGCGGACTTCATGACGCCAGTCCTCCCACTGCGGCCACGGCGCGCATGCCCAGGATGAGCAGCGCCGCGCCGAAGGCAAGCCCGATGGCGGACGCCGCCGGACGGCCGATCCGCAGCCACTCGATCAGGATGTTGCGCACGCCGATCGGGACGTGGATGGACACGCTGAGTACGAACAGGCCATAGAAGGCGATCCAGAGCCAGTTCCCCTGGGTGCGTGAAAGGATTTCGCCGGCGGTCAGGCCGCCCCGGACCGCATAGATCACAAGTCCGACGTGCACGAAGACGAAGGGGGCCATCACCATCGCCGTCAGGCGCTGGAGCGCAAACAGACGTGCCTCCATGTCAGCCTCCCTTGAGCAGGCTGAAGATGGCGCTGCGTTTCAATCCGGCGATGCTGCCGGTGGGGCTCAGGCTGACCGGGCAGTGCTTCATGCAGCTGCCCTGGGTGTGACAGGAGTTGCAGCCGCTGCCCGACGTGGACTTGTGCAGCACGTCCTTGGGATCGGCATGCCGTTCGTCGTTGTAGAGCGTCCATGCCCGGTTCAGCGCCGCAGGGCCAAGGTAATCCTTGTCCCAGGACACGACGTCACAGGCGGCGTAGCAGACGCCGCAGTTGATGCATTCGATGGCCGCGTCCGCGAGCTTGCGCTTCTTGCTTTGGGGCGACACCAGCGCCGGCGGATCATTGCGCGTGGCCGTTCCGACAAAGGTGTTGCCGGCGCGGGCCCACTTCTGGAAGAACTCGCGCATGTCGACGACCAGGTCCTTGATGCGCGGCATGTTGCGCAAGGGTTCGATCACGATCACGCCGTCTTCTTCGACGCGGCTTACGTGGGTCCGGCAAGTCCAGCGCGGTTTGCCGTTCACGGTCATCGCACAGGAACCGCACACGCCGACGCGACAGGCGTAGCGGTACGAAAGCGTGGGCTCTTGCGTGCGCTGGACTTCGGTCACCACGTCCAGCACGGTCTGATTTTCACGCCAGGGCACCGAGTAGGTGGAGAAGGTTCCGTCTTCGGTGCCCCGCGCGATGCGGACCGTAAGCTGTCTCTGATCGGTGGAATTCTTAGCATCCATTTCCTGTCCTCGATTGGCATGCTGCGCCCATGGACAAAGTTTGAATCTCGCGAATCCCTGAAGCAATATAGTTTTGGTTGATATTTTTTGTAGTTAATCCGGGGCGGTCCAGAGGGTGCCTGGGCGGGCAAGGCGACTACTGCGCCGCGGTAGGTTCAACGATTTGCAATGACGCGGCGCGTCAAAGTCTGGTCGGCGCGGTTGACGTGGGGGTCGGTCGGGGAATTTTTCTGCGCGGGTGGCGAAATTCGACCGATAAAAAAAACCGGCAGTCCATGTTCGGACTGCCGGTTTTTGACTCGGCTGGCCGGCATGTGCCGGCCGGCAAAGCAGGGGGTCTTAACCGATCGAGGCCAGCACCTTGTTCAGCGTGGCGCTGGGGCGCATCGCCTGGCTGGCCTTGGCTTCGTTCGGCTGGTAGTAGCCGCCGATGTCCACCGGCTTGCCCTGGGCGGCCTTCAGCTCGTCCAGGATCTTGTTCTCGCCTTCCGAGAACGCGGTCGACGCGGGGGCGAACTGGGCTGCCAGCGCGCGATCTTCGGTCTGGGCAGCCAGGGCCTGGGCCCAGTACATCGCCAGATAGAAGTGGCTGCCGCGGTTGTCCAGGCCGCCGACCTTGCGCTCGGGCGACTTGTTCTCGTCCAGGAACTTGGCGGTTGCCTGATCCAGCGTCTTGGCCAGAATCTGGGCGGTCGGGTTCTTGTACGTGCGGCCCAGGTGGTCCAGCGATTCGGCCAGCGCCATGAATTCACCCAGCGAATCCCAGCGCAGGAAGCCTTCTTCAAGGAACTGCTGCACGTGCTTGGGGGCCGAGCCGCCGGCGCCCGTTTCGAACAGGCCGCCACCGGCGACCAGCGGAACGATCGACAGCATCTTGGCGCTGGTGCCCAGTTCCATGATGGGGAACAGGTCGGTCAGGTAGTCGCGCAGCACGTTGCCGGTGACCGAGATGGTGTCCAGGCCTTCGCGGATGCGCTTGACCGAGAACTTGGTGGCTTCGACCGGATCCAGGATGCGCAGGTCCAGGCCGCTGGTGTCGTGGTCCTTCAGGTACTGCTTGACCTTGGCGATGACCTGGGCGTCGTGGGCGCGCTTTTCGTCCAGCCAGAAGACGGCGGGCGTCTTGGTGGCGCGGGCGCGCGAGACAGCCAGCTTGACCCAGTCCTGGATCGCGGCGTCCTTGGTCTGGCACATGCGCCAGAGGTCGCCGGCTTCAACAGCCTGCTCCAGCAGCACGGCGCCAGCGGCGTCGGTGACGCGCACGGTGCCCGCGGCCGGGATGACGAAGGTCTTGTTGTGCGAACCGTATTCTTCAGCGGCCTGGGCCATCAGGCCGACGTTGGGCACGCTGCCCATCGTGACCGGATTGAAGGCGCCATTGCGCTTGCAGTCGTCGATGACGGCCTGGTAGACGCCAGCGTAGCTGCGGTCGGGGATGACGGCCTTGGTGTCCTGCAGCTTGCCTTCGGCGTTCCACATCTTGCCGGAGTCGCGGATCATGGCGGGCATGGACGCGTCGACGATGACGTCGCTGGGCACGTGCAGGTTGGTGATGCCCTTGTCGGAGTTCACCATGGCCAGTTGCGGCAGCGTCTTGTAGGCGGCGTCGATGTCGGCCGTGATGGCGGCTTGCTGGTCGGCCGGCAGGGACTGGATCTTGGCGTAGAGGTCGCCAATGCCGTTGTTGGGATCGAAGCCCGCCTGCTTGAGCGTGTCGGCGTGCTTGGCCAGCACGTCCTTGTAGAACACGGAAACCACGAGACCGAAGATGACGGGGTCGGAGACCTTCATCATCGTGGCCTTCAGGTGCACCGAGAACAGCACGCCGGTGGCGCGCGCGTCGTCGATCTGCGCCTGCAGGAAGGACTTCAGCTTGGCGGCCGACATCACGGCGGCGTCGATGATCTCGCCGGCCTTGACGGGGGTCTTTTCCTTCAGCACGGTCTTCGTGCCGTCGGCGGCGGTCAGTTCGATCTTGACGTCGCCGGCTTGGGCGATCAGGGCGGACTTTTCGGTGCCGTAGAAATCGCCTTCGCTCATGTGCGCGACGTGCGACTTGGAGTCAGACGTCCAGGCGCCCATCTTGTGCGGGTGCTTGCGAGCGTAGTTCTTGACCGACAGCGGGGCGCGGCGGTCGGAGTTGCCTTCGCGCAGGACCGGGTTCACGGCGCTGCCCTTGACCTTGTCGTAGCGGGCCTTGACGTCGCGCTCGGTGTCGTTGGCGGGGGCGTCCGGGTAGTCCGGCAGCTTGTAGCCCTGGTCCTGCAGTTCCTTGATGGCCGCCTTCAGTTGAGGCATCGAGGCGCTGATGTTGGGCAGCTTGATGATGTTGGCTTCAGGCTTGACAGCCAGGCCGCCCAGTTCGGACAGGGCGTCGGACAGCTTCTGGCTGTCTTCGAGGTAGTCCGGGAACAGGGCGATGATGCGGCCTGCCAGCGAAATGTCGCGGGTCTCGACCGTGATGCCTGCGGGTTTGGCGAATGCCTGGACGATGGGCAGCAGCGAACGGGTTGCAAGTGCCGGAGCTTCGTCGGTGAGGGTATAGATAATCTTCGGAGTAAGAGACATGATCCTTGAATCTGTTCGGCTCAGGCGCTTAACGCGCAAACCCGAACATGCTATGCGGCATGCGCCGGTAGATGTTGTCGAGAGTGGGTTCGTATGGGCGGACACGACAGGCCGAGCGTCCACCCAACATGGCCGCCGTCCGCCCTATTGTTGACTGGACCGGGCGGCCGGAGTTCCGGCCGTGTCCAGGTCCGCCTTGGGAAGTACGGGGGCCACGAACCTTCCATTGTAATACCGTGCTACGCATTGCGCGGCGAAACGTCTCTTGTTTGCTTCGGGGTGGGTTATAAGCTCATGCCACTTATATGGGGACGTATAACGGAGGGGCAGTCGATATGCGAGGGCGTGCGTTCTTGTCCCGCTGGCGCAATGAACGGGGTTTGACATAGCATTGCCGCTTTCTGGTGCCGTTGACACCGTTATCGAAGACGATGGCCGGGGATGCGGGCGCCGTCCACGCGCGACATCCGGCGGGAGAGCACATGCGGTACGGAGACCTGACATTCGACGATCGGTTTCGTTATGCGACCGACGGGCAGGGGAGCGTGACCCAGTTCACGACGGCAGAATCCGCGGCGCTGGCGTTGCTGGTCGGGCATGCCGGCTCGATCCTGCCGCGTCAGCGGTTGCTTGACGCCACCCAGCGCGGCGATGCCGACGCGCTGGAACGCAGCGTGGACCTGCTCGTCAACCGCCTGCGCGCCAAGCTGGGCGATTCGGCGCGGGCGCCGCGCTACATCGCCACCAGTTACGGCGAGGGATATAGCTGGATCGCCGCCGCCACCCCGGCCTTGCCCGAATCCGTTTACGTCGCGATCGGCCCGGCCGTTGGTCCCGCGCGCCTGCGCGAGGCTTCTTCCGTGCGGGCTTTTTTGGACGCGCTGGCCGACGCCGTGCGCGACCGGCTGCCCAGCGAGCGCGGCGTCAGCCTGGAGCCGGACGCGCAGGCCCGTGCGACAGCCGCCTTTTGCGTGGAAATCGGCCTCCGCCAGGATGACGCGGGCATCCACTGCGCCGTCGCCCTGCGCGAGACGGCTGGCGGAAGGGCTTTGCGGGCCGACCGGCTGGTCATCGGGCATGGCGCATCGACGGACCTCGGGCGCGCAGCCGCCGCGTGCGCGGCGTCGATCAAGAGCGAGATCTGGCGCAGCCTGACGCGGGCGCAGGACGGACACGCCGGTCCCACGGACGAACCATTCGAACTGCGCCTGCATCGCGCCACCGTGCTGCTGGCGCGCACGCCGCAAGGCTGGCTGGAATCGGTGGAAGAGCTGGAGAAAGTGCGCGCCGAGCACCCGGACGATCCGCAGACCGCGTTGATGTGGGCATCCCATCTGTACGCGCGTCTGGTGCTGGACCTGGCCAGCAAGCCGGCCGAACTGGAACCGCAGATCGAGGCGCTGGTGTTCCAGGCGTTGCCGCATATCCGCGACAACCCCGTGCTGATGCTGGCTGCGGCCAAGCTGCTGTGTTTCGTCGGCCGCGACCATCTGGACCTGGCGGAGGCGCTGGCCGACGAGGCGTTCGCGCAAGGCACGGCCTACGCATCGGCCTTCGCCGTGCTGGGGCAATTGAAACTGAACCGGGGCCGGCTGGCCGAGGCGGTCGAGGACTTCGACCAGGGCATCGAACTGGCCGAGCCGGGTTCGGAATTCCAGGTGTTCCTGCAGGTGCTCAAGTGCACGACGCTCGTGGCGATGGGCGACCGCGACGCCTCCGAGGCAGCCAACCGAATGCTGTACGAGATCAAGCCGCTGACGCGCATGCAGTTGGGCGTGTTCCTGACGCATCCGGACGACGCCTTGCCGCAGGACTTGCGACACGTCCTTGAGAGCCTGGACGCCGCGCTGCTGCAGCGGATGCTGGCGCATTACGACTATCTGTTCGTGCGGCGCGTGCCGGACGCGGCGGGACGCGAGCGCATGTTCCGCGGCATCGTGACGCGCATGGTGGCGCACCGGCCCGGCGACGTCCTGCCGCCGGAAGTGTTTGCGTCCGCTCCAGGGCTGGCGGACATCGCGCGCGGACAGGCGGGATCACAAAGCGCCGTTTGACAAAGCAGCTTGCTTGGCGCAAGCTTCGGTCCATGAATTTCCGCGCCGTCCGCATTTCGCTGATTATTACCATCATTCCTGGAATGGTGGGTTAGCGCGCGACCGCAACAGTCACAGCCACCCGCCCCAAGAGGCGGGTTTTTTGTGGCCGCCTCTGCCGGGCAAAGCCTACCCAAGCAGAGAACCCCATGTCCGCTACACCCCACACCGCAACCACGGATTTCCAGGCCGGCGCCGCATCGCCCATGGAATACCTGAGGCAGATCCTGACCGCCCGGGTCTACGACATCGCCCGTGAAACCGAACTGGACCTGGCGCGCGGCCTCTCCACCCGGCTTGGCAACACCGTCCACCTGAAGCGCGAAGACAACCAGCCGGTGTTCTCGTTCAAGGTGCGCGGCGCGTACAACAAGATGCGCAACACGCCGCAGTCCGCGCTGGACCGCGGCGTGATCACGGCGTCGGCCGGCAATCACGCGCAGGGCGTCGCGATCTCGGCCGCCAAGCTGGGCGTGCGCGCCATCATCGTGGTGCCGCAGACGGCGCCGCAAGTGAAGGTGGATGCCGTGCGCGCGCATGGCGGGCCGACGGTGACCGTGGTGCAGGCCGGCGATTCGTACAACGACGCCTACGCGCACGCGCAAAAGCTGGCCCAGGAACAAAGCCTGACCTTCGTGCCGGCGTTCGACGACCCCTATGTGATCGCCGGGCAGGGCACGGTGGGCATGGAGATCCTGCGCCAGCATCCCGAACCGCTGCACGCCATCTTCGTGCCCATCGGCGGCGGCAGCCTGGCGGCGGGCGTGTCGGCCTACGTCAAGGCGGTCAATCCGGGTGTGAAGGTAATCGGCGTGCAGACCGAAGACTCGTGCGCGATGGCGCAGTCGCTGCGGGTGGGCGAGCGCGTCATCCTGGCCGAGGTCGGCCTGTTCTCGGACGGCACGGCCGTCAAGCTGGTGGGCGAAGAGACCTTCCGCCTGTGCCGCGAATATCTGGACGAAGTCATCCTGGTCGATACGGACGCGGTGTGCGCGGCGATCAAGGACGTATTCCTGGACACGCGCAGCGTGCTGGAGCCGGCGGGCGCGCTGGCGGTCGCGGGATTGAAGAAGTACGTGGAACGCGAGGGTGCGCAGGGACAGTCGCTGGTGGCGATCACATCCGGCGCCAACATGAACTTCGACCGCATGCGCTTCGTGGCCGACCGCGCCGAAGTGGGCGAGGCGCGCGAAGCGGTTTTCGCGGTGACCATCCCCGAAGAGCGCGGCAGCTTCCGCCGCTTCTGCGGCGTGATCGGCCAGCGCAGCGTGACCGAATTCAACTACCGCATCGCCGACGCCCGCACCGCCCATATTTTCGTGAGCGTGCAGATCGCGCGCCGCGGCGAAGCGGCCGACATCATGGCGGGGCTGGAGGAGCAGGGCTTTGCGGCCAGCGACCTGACACACAACGAAGTGTCCAAGCAGCACATCCGCTATATGGTCGGCGGACGTTCGCCGCTTGCCAGCGGCGAGCGTCTGTTCCGCTTCGAGTTTCCCGAGCGTCCGGGCGCGTTGATGAAGTTCCTGTCGGCCATGGCGCCCAACTGGAACATCAGCCTGTTCCATTACCGCAACCAAGGCGCCGATTTCAGTTCCGCCCTGGTGGGCATCCAGGCGCCGCTGGCCGACGACGCCGCCCTGGATTCATTCCTGCGCCAGTTGGGCTACGCGCATTCCGAGGAGACCGGCAACGAGGCGTACCGGCGGTTCCTGGCCTGAGCGCGGCCGCCTAGCCTGGCGCGCAGCCGGGCTTGCGCGGCAGGCCCACGCCCGGCTGCAGGCGCAGCGTGGTGCGGCCCTGCGTCTGGTCCAGTTGCAGGGAGGCGGCGCGCCAGGCCGGCACGTCGTCGAACGAAACGTCCGGCGTGGCCGAGGTGGTGCGCAGCGGATCGGGCCGGTCGAATTGAATGGCGGGCAGGCGCAGGCAGACGTCCTTGAAGTCCAGCCGCGCCAGCTCGCGGCCGTCGCTCATGCGCACGGCGCGGAACGCCAGCGGAACGGGCACGAACCGCGTGATTTCCGGAACATACTGGTTGTAGCCGTGCGCATCCTTGACGGTCTTGGCGGGCTCGACCACCACCACATCGCTGCCGGGCGGGACAGCTAGATAGGCCACGCCGTCCTGCACGTCCAGCAGTTTGCCGGGCCCCAGGTTCAATGCCTTGAGCGGCGCGTGGCGAATCATGACGGTTTCGTTCCATGCCGACTCGACGCGCGTCCAGCCGGGCATTCGAGCGTCGCCGAACAGCGTGCCGCCCACGCGGTCGCGGTCGGGCTTGTCGGACAGCGCCACGCGCTGCACGCGCAGGACGCCATTGATCACCTGCAGGTGCGCCAGCACGCTGCGGGCGCTGGAGCTGTTGAAGAATGCCAGCACGGCATCCGTTTCCAACGCGCGTGCCGGGCCCGCGCAGAAGAACGCGCGCGCGGCGGGTTCCTTGCTGTCCGGGTATAGCAGAGCGCCGACGTCGGCGCCGCACAGTTTCTTGCCCTGGTAAGTGATGGTCGTTGCACGGGTCGCCTGGCGCTGGCCGGTGTTCCAGTCGTTGCGAGATCCCTGCGTCACGTCGACCACCAGCCCCTGGCTGTCGAATATCACGGCGGCGCCTGCGGTGGCGGCAAGCATGCTGAGTAGAAACGCGATGGCGCGGCGGCTCGTCATCGGTTGGCTCCGGGGTAGGGCAAGGGGGTAAATATATAACGGTGTGCGGAGCAGGTCCCTCAGGAGGCCGGGTTGCGCGTCTGAGGGCCTGTCAAGACGCTGGGGCGCGGGCCTGTCGGGTGCGCGGTGGGCTGGTCTTCGTCCGCGGGGCCGTCCGCGTGTGCTGAAACCTTCTTGGCCATTCAAGCATTTTCCAGCCGGATCAGGCGTTTGCCCATGTTCCTGCCTTGATAAAGATCGGCGATCGACCCCGGTGCGGCCTCGATGCCGTCCAGGATTTCCTCGCGATAGCGCAGCGTGCCCTGGCGCACCAGCGGGGCCAGCGCGGCGATGGCTTCCTCGTAGCGGTGCTCGTAGTCCCAGACCAGAAAGCCCTGCATGCGCGCCGCCTTGTTCAAGAGATGTCGTTCGACGCGCGGGCCGGCGGGCCAGGGATCCCAGCTGCTGACGGACGCGGTGCCGCAGATCACGATGCGGGCGTGGCGGTTGATCAGCGGATGCATGGTGTCGCTGATGCGTCCGGCGGTGTTGTCGAAGTACACGTCCACGCCATCGGGGCACGCTTGCGCCAGCGTCTGCGCAAGGTCGGGCGCATGATAATCCAGCGCCGCGTCGTAGCCGAATTCCTCGACGCACAGGCGCGCCTTGTCGGCGCCGCCCGCGATGCCCACGGCGCGGCAGCCCTGATGGCGTGCAAGCTGTCCCACGACGGAACCCACGGCGCCCGCGGCGGTGGACACCACCACGGTTTCGCCTGCCTTGGGCTCGCCGCAGGCGTTCAGCGCGAAGTACGCAGTGACGCCGTTCAAGCCCAGCACGCCCAGGGACAGCGACAGCGGCAGGTCGGTCTCCAGGACCTGGCGGCGGATGGCCTTGCCATCCGTGATGGCGTAGTCCTGCCAGCCCAGCAGGCCCATGACCAGGCTGCCTTCCGGATATTGCGGATTGCGCGAAGCCACGACGCGCCCGGCGGCGAAAGCGCGCATGACCTCGCCGATGCCGACGGGTTCGGAATAGTTGGCGACCGCGTTCACCCAGCCGCGCATCGCCGGGTCCACCGACAGGAACAGGTTGCGGACCAGCACCTCGCCATCCTTCGGTTCCGGCACCGACGCGGTCCGGATCTCAAAGTGTTCTGCCTGCGGAATGCCCTGGGGGCGCGACTTCAGGACGACCTGCCGGTTGGTCAGATTGCGGACGTGCATGGGGTGTCTCCTCGGGTTGTTCCGAACATTCTAGGCATGCATACGGTATGTGCGTGAGAAAAACTCCGGGCTACAAGGTGCGGCAGGCGGGCGTCCAGGCGGAGTAGGGCGCACTGCGGTGAGAAGCGTGATGAACAAAGGCGGTCCTGATGCAGCGTTTCGCTGTCCCGCCGTCAAAACCGCGCGGATACGAACTTGGCGACCAATCTTGTCTTGGAATAGTAATGTTATTACATTACTATTCGTGCTTTTTTTCGAGCGGCTCCGGGCAGTTTTGTCCGGCCCGCGCGCATTCCCACGCTGCATTCCAAGATGGCATCACCCATTCCCGTTTCCGCTTCCCCCCGCAATTCCCGCCTGCAATCGATCGACGCCCTGCGCGGGCTGGTCATCGTCATCATGCTGCTGGACCACGTCCGCGAGACCTTCTTCCTGCATCACCAGGTGGGCGACCCGATGGACGTGTCGACGACCCCACCGGATCTGTTTTTCTCGCGCCTGATGGCGCATCTGTGCGCGCCCGTGTTCGTTTTCCTGACCGGCCTGTCGGCGTGGCTGTATGGCGCGAAGGCCGGCAGCCGGGGCGCGACGGCGGCGTTCCTGGCCAAGCGCGGCGCGTTCCTGATCGCGCTGGAAGTCATCGTCGTGAATTTCGCGTGGACGTTCCAGTTTCCGCCCAGCGTCGTGTACCTGCAGGTGATCTGGGTGATTGGGCTGTCCATGCTGTCGCTGGCCGCCTTGCTGTGGCTGCCGCGCGCGGCGCTGATTGCGGTCGGCATCGTGCTGGTAGCCGGGCATAACGCGTTGGACGGCCTGCATTTCGCGGCGGGACATGCCATGCACGTGCCGTGGGCCATCCTGCACGACCGCGGCTGGATCGAGCTGAGCGAGACATTGCGCTTGCGCACCTCGTATCCGCTGCTGCCGTGGATCGGCGTGATCGCCCTGGGTTTTGCGGCCGGGCCCTGGTTCCACGCCGGCTTTCCGGCGGCGACGCGGCAGCGGCGGCTGTGGACGGCGGGATTGCTGGCCATCGCGGGCTTTGTCGTCCTGCGCGCGTTGAACGGGTATGGGCAGGCTCAGCAGTGGGCGCCGCAAGCGGACGCGCTTCATACGGCGATGAGCTTCCTGAACATCACCAAATATCCGCCTTCGCTGATGTTCCTGCTGCTGACGCTGGGCCTGGGCCTTTGCCTGCTGGTCCTGATCGAGCGGGCGCAATCCGCCGCGTGGGTGCGCGCGCTGTGCGTGTTCGGCGCGGCGCCGATGTTCTTCTACCTGCTGCACCTGTACGTCCTGAAGGCGCTGTACCTGGCGGGAGAGGGCGTCTGGGGGCTGAACCAGGGCAAGTATTTCGGCGTGGACGACATGAGCTCGGTGTGGCTGATCTCGGTATTGCTGGCGGCGGCGCTGTATTGGCCGGTGCGCTGGTTCGGCCGATTGAAGGCTGCGCGCCGCGACATCTCCTGGCTCAAGTATCTGTGAGGTCGGCGATGGCGGTCCGGAAGTTTTCCGCGGGCGTCGCGGCGCTGATCGCGCCGTGGGCGGCCGACGCGCAGCAAAGCGCCGTCACGTTGTACGGCGTCGTGGACCTGAGCCTTGCGGGTTTCTCCACGCAGGAGCGCGGCACGGCGATCAACATGCAGTCGGGCGTGCAGTCCGGATCGCGGTGGGGTCTGCGGGGCAGCGAAGATCTGGGCAACGGCCTGCGGGCCAACTTCCAGCTTGAAAGCGGCATCCTCGCCACCAACGGCAAGTCCGCGCAGGGCGGGCGGCTCTTCGGCCGCGCGGCCTGGGTGGGCGTGTCGGGAGCCTTCGGGGATGTGCGGCTGGGCCGCCAGACCTCGGTGTCTTCCGCCACGCTGGCGGACTACGACGCCTTCATGGCGTCATACCTGATCACGGGCGCGCAGACGGCGCTGCTGCCTTACAACGCGAACCGCGCGGACAATACGGTCGCGTACTGGACGCCCTCCGCGGGCGGATTCCGCGCAGGGGTCGAGGCCAGCCTGGACTACGACGGCGGGGGCGGCTTCCAGACGGGGTCCACCAACAAGCTGTACAGCGCCGCGCTGGTCTATGAACAGGCGGGCTATTCGATCGCCGCCACGTACGAAGGCGCGCGCTGGGCAGACGGCACGACGCAGGCTGCCGCCATGGCCCGGGCCGGCGGCGCGCGTCAGCCCGACGCCTATACGCTGGCCGGGCGCGCGACGCTGGACGCCTTCACGCTGTACGCGGGCTGGTCGGTGATGCGCAACGGCTCCACCATTCCGGCGGTGCCGTCGCCGGGCCAGCGCGTCTATTTCCCGGGCAGCACGGTGCATGGCCTGATGGCCGGCGCGACCTGGCGGGCCGGCCCCGGGATGGTGATGGCGTCATGGCAGGGCAGCCTGCCGGGCGGCGGCGTCCTGGAGCGCGACGGCGCGACGCACACGCAGCAGATCTATTCGGCCGGCTACGTGTACGACCTGTCCAAGCGCACCAACCTGTACGCCATCTACGGCTACATGCGCGGCGCGTGGGACGACCCGTCCTGGCATCAGGCGCAGTACGCGGTGGGGATGCGCCATCGGTTCTGATGCGGGCCTAGTACGTCTTGCCCGAAATCTTGTCGGCGTATCCCAGATCCAGCCACTTGCCGTCCTGCGGAATCCGGTCCAGGTTGTTCAGGTCGATCTGGGTCTGCAGCGCGTCCTTCAGGGCCTGATCCGGCACGGCCACGGAGTCCGCGAACACGCCGTCGTCGATCAGGCGCTGCACCGATGCGCGCACGACCGCGGGGTCCAGGTTGGGAAAGAGCTTTAGTCCGCTGGCGACGGCGGCGGCGGGATCCTTGTGGATGGCCTTGAGCGCGCGGTCGATGCCGGACACGAACTTCTGCGACACCTGCGGCGGGATGTCCTGGCGGGTGGAGATGGCCGAGAACGTGTACGGACCGATCTCGCGCGAGAACGCGGACACGACCTTGTAGCCCTGGGCCTGCGCCTGCGACGCGCCCGGCTCGTAGAGCACCGCGCAATCCGCCTGGCCGGAACTGAGCGGCCCGATCTCGTTGCCCAGCGGCACTTCCAGCAGGTTCACGTCGCGCTTGGGATCCAGCCCGGCGTTCTTGACCAGCTTGATGAAGGCGGACGAGCTGGTGGTGGGCATGGCGCCCGTGGCGATGGTGGCGCCCTTCAGGCTCTTGAAGCCGTCAAAGGCAAAGGCCGGCTTGCAGGTCAGCCACACGCCCAGGCGATTCAGGGTGCCGCCCACGACCTTGACCGGCGCGCCGCGCCCGAAAGAGATCGCGGTCCATTCGGGGCCGTGCAGCGAAAAGTCGGCGCTTTTGGAGATGACCGCGGCCAGCGCGTTCGTCGACGACGAGGCCACGTCGATACGCACGTCCAGCCCTTCGTCCTTGAAGTAGCCGTGTTCCTCGGCGAAGTACACCGGCAGGTAGAACACGGATTTGAAGGCGGCGGAGACCACGGCCTTGTCGTTGGCCATGGCCGAGACGGACAGCAACGAGGCGGCCGCGGCGGCGGCAAGGCGCAGGGGGAAGGTGATTTTCATGGGGTTTTGCAGCGGCGCAAGGCGCTTCACAGTTTGAATTGAGTGGCGTAGGTCTGGTCTTTCCAGCGCAGCAGGCGCTTCTCGGCGACGTCCACGCCGGCGTACAGGACAAAGCCCAGCAGCATCAGCGAGAAGATGCCGACCCAGACGGTGTTCAGGTCATAGAGCGACGAGGCGACGAAGATGATGTGTCCCAGTCCGTACTTGGACGAAATGAACTCGCCCACCACGGTGCCCACCAGCGCGAAGCCGATGTTGATACGGAACGTGGCGATGATGGCGGGCAGCGACGACGGCACGACGACCTTGGAGAAGATCTGCCGCTTCGTCGCGCCCAGCGACACCAGCATCTTCTGGATGTCGGGATCGGCGTCCTTGGCGGCCTGGAACGCGGCCAGCAGGGCGACGATGGACGTGAGCGAAATCGACAGGGCCACCTTCGAGATGATGCCGGTGCCGAACCACAGGATCACCAGCGGCGCGAACGCGATCTTGGGCACGCTGTTGATGGCGACCAGGAACGGTTCGACCACTTTGGCGCCGTAGGGCGAATACCAGAGCGCCAGGCCCGGAATGGTGCCCAGCACGGTGCCGACCACAAAGCCGGCGGCCGACGCCCACAAGGTGTAGTTGGCGTGTTCCCAGAGTTCGCCGTTCAGGATCATTTTCCAGGCGGCCTGCAGCACGCCCGCTGGCGACCCGAACAGGAAGCCCGACACGGCGCCGGTGCGCACGGCGGCTTCCCAGGCGCCGAACAGGACGGCCAGGATCAGGAGCTGCGTGGCCAGCACGGGAAGGCGGAATTTGCCGCGGGTGCGCGGCCTGGCTTGCGCGGAGGCGGGTGCGCCCTGCGCGATGGTTGCGGTGGTCTGGCTCATGCGTGGGTGCCGTCCTTGCGGGCGGTCTGAATGTCGAGTTCCTGGCACAGCAGGTCGAAATAGCCCGGAAAGCGGCTGTCGTGGCGCGCTTCCAGCGGCGAACGCGTGCCCAGTTCGATGTTGTGCACGGTCTTCAGGCGGCCGGGTCGGGCGCTCAGCACGAAGATGCGTTCGGACAGGGCGATCGCCTCGTCGATGTCGTGGGTCACCAGCACCACCGTCTTGCCCTGCTTGCTGACGGTGTCGGCCAGCATGGATTCCAGGAACAGGCGGGTCTGGTAGTCCAGCGCCGAAAAGGGTTCGTCCAGCAGCAGGACGTCGGGGTCGGGCAGCAGGGTGCGCGCCAGCGCCACGCGCTGGCGCATGCCGCCGGACAGCGCCTTCGGGTAGCTGTCCTGGAACGGCAGCAGGCCAAAGGTGTCCAGGTATTCGCGAGCGCGTTCCACGGATTCGGCCTTGGGCGTGCCGCGGATTTCCAGGCCGACCAGCACGTTGTCCAGCACGGTGCGCCAGGGCATCAGCAGGTCGCGCTGCAGCATGTAGCCGACGCGTCCGCGCAGGTTCGGCAGCGGCTGTCCGTCCAGCGCGATCGTGCCGGCGTCATGGTCCAACAGGCCCGTCAGGATGTTGAACAGCGTGGACTTGCCGCAGCCGGAAGGACCGATGATGCTGATGAATTCGCCGCCGGCGGCGTTCAGGCTGATGTCGTCCAGGACCTGGACGGGGCCGGTGTCGGTGTCAAAGCGCTTGGATAGATTGCGGATCTCAAGCTTGAGGGCAGGGGTAGGGCTCATGGCGAAACGACTGCACGCGCCTCACGCCGCGCCATGCCCCAGTTCCAGCGCCACCACGTCTTCGTGCGGCACCTCGAGCGCTTCATTGAAGCGCTTGAAGAAACTGCACAGGGCGATGCGGATGGTCAGTTCGACGATCTGCTCTTCGCTGAAGAAGGACTGCAGCTTTTGGTAGAACGCGTCGCTGACCTGCGCCGGCGTCAGGGTGACCAGCACGGCGTAGTCGCGCACCACGAGGTCCTTTTCGTCCAGGCCGGGCAATTCCGGTTCCAGCAGGCGGTCGATGGCTTCCTGCGAAATGCCGTGCGCAGCCAGCTTGGGCGTGTGCAGCGTGACGCAGTAGTGGCACGCGTGCGCCTTGGACGCCGTCAACAGCGCGATTTCCAGGTGGCGCGGCGAGATCAGGCCGTCCTGGCGCGATTGCACCAGGTACGAGAAAAAGTGCTTCAAGGCCGGCGGCCGCGGCGCGAAGGCGCTCAGCATGTTCGCGTAAGGACCGTAGTCCTGCAGCAGTTGATTGAAAAGGGCGGCGGTGGCGGGATCCAGCTTGGCGGGATCCAGAGGGGTCAGGCGTGACAAGGCAATTCCAGCGTTAGGCAAAATCAACGCTGGAATCCTAAAAGACCCTGGGTCGCGTGAAAAATACCGATATCACATATGTATATGGGTATGTGTCCCCCTGGATGCGTATGCCCGGTCCCCTACAACCGCTGTCCACCCGTGGCGTCGATGCTTTGTCCGGTGACCCAACGGCCCTCATGCAAGGCCAGGAACGCGACGATGTCGGCGATATCCTCGGGCTGTCCCACGCGGCCCAGCGCGATGGTTTGCGCGATGGCGCGGCTCAGTTCGGGGTCGCGCGCCCGCTGGTTCAGGTCGGTCGCGGTGGCGCCGGGCAGCACCGCATTCACGGTGATGCCGCGCGCGCCCAGGTCGCTGGCCAGCAGCAGGGTCAGGGCTTCCAGACCTGCCTTGGCCGGAGCGTACACGCTCATCTCCGGATACGCCGCGCGCGTGCCCATGGACGAAATGTTGATGATGCGGCCGCCGTCGCGCAGGAACGGCAGGCAGTGCTGGATCAGGAAGAACGGCGTTTTCAGGTTCACCTGCAGCACGCGGTCGAACCCTTCTGGCGTCACGTCCGGCAACCGGGCGCGCAGTCCGACGCCGGCGTTGTTGACCAGGATGTCCAGGCCGTCTTCGCCCGTGCGGTCCGGCAACGCGGTGCGCACGGCGTTCGCGAGTCTCTCGGCCGCCGACGGATCCGCCAGGTCTGCCTGCACGGCCCAGGCCCGGCCGCCAGCCGCCTCGATCTGGCCGACGACCTCAAAGGCGGCCTCGGCGGCCGCGTTGTAATGCACGGCGACGCTGGCCCCGCGCCGGCCCAGCGCCAGCGCAATCGCGCGGCCGATGCCGCGGCTGCCGCCGGTGACCAGCGCGGTCTTGCCTTGCAGGGAATCCAATGCGGGGCTCATGCTGCTTCCTTTTGGGCGTGTGCCCAGTCCTTGCGGGCTTCGAGTTCGCGCGCCTGCAACAGCAGGGCATTGCGGTCGACCTTGTTGGTGCCCGCCCACGGCAGATCGTCCACGAAGCGGATGCGGCGCGGATGCTGGTACGCCGGGCCGTGCGCCAGCGCGTGCTGCTTCAGGGCCTCGGCGTCCAGGCTGCTTCCGGCGCGTCGCACCACGAAGGCGACCGGGATGTTGCCGCGCTCTTCATCGGCAAGCGGAACGACGCAGCTCTGGCGCACGTCGGGGTGGGATTCCAGCAGCTTCTCGACCTCGACCGGATAGATGTTTTCGCCCGAGCACACGAACATGTCGTCGGCGCGGCCCACGAAGTAATAGAACCCGTCGGCGTCGCGGCGCATGACGTCGCCGCTGTAATACCAGCCGTCGTCCAGCACCTGGGCGCTCTTCTCGGGCAGGTTGTGATAGCCGGCGAGCACGGCGGGGTTTCTCATCAGCAGCACGCCTTCGTCGGGCCCCGCGCCGCCAGTCAACCGGACCTGGTCCTGCGACAGCGGATAGCCCAGGGCCAGCGGCGGCGTCGGCAGGCCGTCGGGATGCGGACCGAACACGGCGGGCCCGGCTTCGGTCGTGCCGTAGCCGTGCGTGATGCGCACGCCCGGCAAGGCCTGCTGGATGCGCTCGTACAGCGCGACGGTCATCGGCGCCGACCCCAGCATCACGCGCTCCAGCGCGGACAGGTCGCGGCCGTTCAGCAGCGCGGGGTCCTTCACCAGTCGCGCGAACATCGTCGGCACGGCTGTCAGCACGGTGATGCGGTAGCGTTCCAGCGCGTCCGCGTACGCGGCGACGTCAAAGGCCGGCTGGATCACCAGCAGGCTGTTGCCCGAAAAGGCGCGCTTCGCCATGAACAACCCGTTCATGTGAAAGAGCGGCTGCGCCAGCAGATAGCGCGCCTGTCCGCCGCCAGCGGCCGCGCCGGCGGTGGCCGTCAGCGCCCACAATTGCCCGGAATGGGTCAGCGGCACGCCCTTGGGCTTGCCCGTGGAACCGGACGTGTACAGCATCTGCGCGATGTCCTGCGGGGCAGGCGTGACGGCGGCGAATTCCGCCGGCTCGATCTGGGCGGCAAAGCCCTGCGGTCCCGCGTCGTCGAAGTCCAGCACCGGCACGGTGGCCTCGAACGATGCGCGGCGGGCGCCGTCCACAAAGGCCAATGCCACGTCCGCGTCGCGCAGCACGTAGTCGATGTTCTCTTGCGACTGCTTGATGTTGATGGGCACCGCCACGAAGCCCGCGCGCATGATGCCGAAGTAGGCCAGCAGGTATTCGGCGCGGTTCAGCGCGGCGATGGCGATGCGGGCACCGGGCGGAAGGCCGCGCGCCGCCAGCCACGCGGCCACGCCGCCGGCAAGCTTGTCTGCCTGCCCATGCGTCAGGCTCCACGGCGAGTCGGGCAGGCGCAGGTCGACGATGGCCGGCAGGTCGGCCGACAGGCGCGGGTCGGCCAGGTCGCCCAGGTTCTTGAGGGAATGCGTCATGAGGATGTTTCCGGGTTGATGGCGGCTCAGCGCTTTTGCAGTTTGGGATTGAGCGCGTCGTTCAGGCCGTCGCCAACCAGGTTCAGCGACAGCACGGTAAGCATGATGGCCACGCCGGGCACGGCGCAGATGTACCAGGAGGACCGGATCAGGCTGCGGCCTTCGCCCACCAGCCGGCCCCAACTGGCGATGTTGGGATCGCCAAGGCCCAGGAACGACACCACCGATTCGTACAGGATGGCGCCGGCCACCACCAGCGACGACATGACGATCACGGGCGGCAGCGCATTGGGCAGGACCTCGGCCGCGACGATGCGCAGGGGGCTCATGCCCACGGCGCGGCAGGCCTGCACGAATTCGCGCTCTTTGAAGGACAGGAATTCGGCGCGGGTCAGGCGGGCGATGGGCGGCCAGGACACCAGCCCGACGGCCAGCGTGATGGTCTCGATGCGCGGGCCCAGCACCGACACAACCGTCAGCACGAAGACCACGTTGGGAATGATCTGGAACAGTTCGGTCACGCGCATGAGCGCTTCGTCGATCCAGCCGCCCGACCACGCGGCGGCGGCGCCGACGGTCACGCCGATCAGCGTGGCGGTGGCGGCGGCCACCAGGCCGATCAGCAGGGTGGCGCGCGCGCCGTGCGCGATCAGCGCGGCCATGTCGCGGCCCATGGAGTCGGTGCCCAACGGGAAACGCCAGGATTCGAATGGCCAGATCTCCGGCGCGCCGACGATGCGCAGCGGGTTGACCGGGTAGAGCCAGTCCGCGCTGGCGGCGACCAGCGCCACCAGCACCAGGACCAGGGCGCCCGCCACCGCGCCGCGGTTGCGCGCGAAGCGGGTGACGAACGCGTCGCGGCGGCGGCCGGAAGCCGGGCTCGAGGGGACGATTGCAGCAGGGGTGGCGGACATGTCAGGCGGCCTTGATGCGTGGGTCCAGCCGCGTATAGGCAAGATCCACGATGATGTTGGCGATGATGACCACGACGGAGCTGAGCACCAGGATGCCCAGCACGACGGGATAGTTGCGGCTCATGACGCTGTCGAACAGCACGGCGCCGATGCCGGGCCAACTGAACACGGATTCGATCACGATGCTGCCGCCTAGCACCGCGCCAAGCTGCAGGCCCAGCAAGGTGACGATGGGCAGGACGGCGTTGCGCAGGATGTGGCGCAGCACGACCGTGACGCGCGTCAGGCCCTTGGCGTAGGCCGTGCGCACGTAGTCCATGCGGCTGACTTCCAGCATCGAGGCGCGCATCACGCGGGCATAGGCCGCCGAGTAGAACAGGCCCAGCGCCACGGCCGGCAGCGCCAGGTGATGCAGCACGTCCAGCGCCTGCCGCCACAGTCCGCCGTCCAGGCCGATGGTGACCATGCCGCCGACGGGGAACCAGCCCAGCTTCACCGAAAACATGATGATCAGCATGATGCCCAGCCAGAAGCTCGGCGCGGCGAAGCACAGGACCGCGAAGGCGGACACGGCGCTGTCCCACCAGGTGTTGACCTTGACGGCCGACACGATGCCGGCCGCCACGCCCACCAGCACCGCGATGGCGATGCTGGCCAGCATCAGCACCAGCGTGGCGGGCAGGTGAGCAAGGATCACGTCCAGCACCGGCAGGTTGTGCCGGTACGAGTAGCCGAAATCCAGTCGGGCCACCGACCCGATGTACTTCAACAACTGCACCGCCGGCGGCTGGTCCAGCCCGTAGGTCACGCGCAGGCGTTCGATCAGCGCCGGATCGGTGACCTGCTGCTCGGCCGTCATGACGTCCAGGAAGGTGCCCGGCACGGACTGGATCAGGGCAAAGTTCAGCACCACCACGCCCAGCAGCAGCGGGATGGCCTGGAGCAGGCGGCGCGAGATCAGGCGGATCGGCATGGCGGGCTCAGGCCTGCAGCCAGACGTCGGCCAGGGTTTCGCCCTGGACGTTGGCGCCGGTGGTGAAGTTGCGCACGTTCTTGCCGGCCAGCGTGAACGACTGGATCTCCACCAGCGGAACGATCGGCACGTCGGTGGACGCCAGGCGCGCGAATTGCGCGGCCAGCGCACGGCGGGCCTCGGGCTCGGTCTCGACCGCGAGCTTGCCCACGATGGCGTCCATCTCGGGGCTGGAATAGCCCGTGGCGTTGCGGAACGCGGCGCCGCGCACGATGCCGTCGGTCGTGAAGAACTGCGTCACGGTGGGCACCAGTTCCAGCGGCGACGTGAAGTTGGACACGGCGATGTCGTAGTCATAGTCGCCGTAGATGCGCTTGAGAGCCGTGGCGCGGTCCACGGAATCCAGCTTCACTGCGATGCCCACGTCCTCCAGCGCCTGCTTCAGGTACTGGCCCAGCTTGGCGTTTTCCTCGAACCAGGCGGCGGCCAGCAGGTTGACGGTGAAACGCTTGCCGTCCTTGACCGGCAGGCCGGCCGCGTCCAGCAGCGCGGCCGCCTTCTTGGGGTCGAAGGGATAGCGTGGCACGTCTTCCGTGAAGAACAGAGGGTTGCTGCTGAAGATCGGCGCGATCGCGGGTTTGCCGCGGCCGTAGTAGATGGTGTCGACGATGAACTGACGGTCGATGGCGTGCAGGATGGCCTGGCGGACTTCGCGGCGGTTGACGATTTCGCGCCGCTGGTTGAATTCCGCCGTGACGGTCCAGGCCGTGTTCTGGTAGCCGCGGGTGTCGACGACGACCTTGCCGGTCTTGACCAGGCGGTCGATATCGCGCGCCGGCACCGGGTTGGAATAGGCCAGGCCCAGTTCGCCGGTTTCCAGCGCGGCGCCGCGCGAGGCCGGATCGGCCCACCAGCGGATCACCACCTTGTCCAGGTTCGGCTGCGCCGGGTTCCAGTACTTGTCGTTGCGCAAATATTCGACGTGGCTGCCGCGCACCCACTTGCCGTACTTCCAGGGGCCGGTGCCAACCGGCGTGTTGTTCAGCGGGTTGGTGATCAGATCCTTGCCGTCATACAGATGCTTGGGCACCAGAAGCTGGTACTGGCCCGACAGCGTGGACTTCAGGAAGAATTCGGGCACCGGCGCGTTGAAGGTCAGCACCACGGTGTGCGCGTCGGGGGCCGTGGCGTCCGTCAGCGACTTCAAGGCGATGCCGGCCGAGATCGGCTTCCAGTGCTGCAGCACGTTGTAGACCACGTCGGCCGACGTGAACGGCGCGCCGTCGTGCCAGGTGACGTTCTCGCGCAGCTTGATGGTGTAGCTGCGGAAATCGGCGGCCGGCGTGACGGACAGGGCCAGCGCGGGCTGGAACTTCAGGTCGGCGTCCAGTTTCAGCAGGCGTTCCAGGATCTTGGTGGACGTCTGGAAGGGGCTGGAACCGCCGCCGCCCGGCACGAACAACGCTTGCGGCTCCAGGCCGCCCCAGGTGGCGACCAGCGTGCCGCCCCGGCGCGCGGGGCCGGCGTCGGAGCCGGGCCGGTCGGTTGCGGCCAGCAGGGCGCGCGGCGCCAGGCCCAGGCCGGTCGCGGCCAGGCCGCCCGCGGCGGAGCGGGTCAGGAAAGCACGCCGTCCGGCGCGCGTGGATTGGGTCATGATCAAGTCCTTGGATGGATGGCGCGGCTCAGCCCTGGCTGAGCGTGGCGTAGGTGGCGCGGCCAATGGCCACCAGCGCACCCTGGTCGTTGTAGAGGTCCACGTCGGCCACGCCCACGCTGCGGCCGTTGCGGCGCACGCGCGCCACGGCGGTCAGCGCCGTGTCCACGGCGGGGCGCAGGTAGTCCACGCGGAAATTGATGGTGGGCAGGCCGCGGCCCAGCAGCATGCCGACGGCGAAGTCGCCCACGGTGTCGATCACGGCGGCAAGCGGGCCGCCATGCCATTGGCCGCTGGCGGCGCCGCGCTCGAATTCCGGGCGCATCGGGGCCAGCACCGTCAGTTCGCCCTTGTCGTGGTCGACCTCGCGCACGGAAAGGCCCAGCCACGCAATGAAGGGAGACCCGTCGAACTTGGCCTGGATCTGCTCGGCGTTCAGCAGCGCGCTCATGACGCCACCAGCACTTTGCCGACGATCTTGCGATCTTCCAGCGAGGCCAGCGCATCCGCGCCTTGTTCCAGCGGCCAGACACGGTCTACCTCGACATGCAGGCGCCCGTCGCGCACCAGCGCCAGCAGCTCGTGCAGGTCTTCGCGGTCCCAGCCGTTGGAGCCGCGGATCTGCAGCTCGAAGGTCCAGATGTAGCGCAGGTCTTCCTTCGGATCGAAGCCGGCCGTGGCGCCGCAGGTCAGCAGGCGTCCGCCCAGGCGCAGGCAGCGCAGGGACTTGACCCAGGTGTCGCCGCCCGTGAAGTTGACGACGACATCCACGCCGCCCGGCTTGCCGCCGCGGCGGCGCGAGGGCTTGCCAAAGCGTTCCTGCACGGCCTTCAGGAAGTCTTCTTCGGTGTACAGGATGATGTGGTCGGCGCCCAGCGCGCGCAGCGCCTCACCCTTTTCCGGCGTGCCGGCGCAGGCGATGACCTCGGCGCCGGCCAGCTTGGCCAGCTGCACGGCGCAGACGCCCACGCCGCCGCTGGCGCCCAGGATCAGCACCTTTTCGCCGGCCTGCACCTGGCCGATGCGGTTCATCATGCGCAGGGCGGTGCCGTAGGCCACCGGCAGCGCCGCGGCCTGTTCGAAGCTGACTTCGTCGGGCAGTCGCAGCAGCTGGTGGGCCGGCACACGGCACAGCTCGGCCAGGCCGCCGTGGATGGTTTCGCCCACCAGGCCGCCATCCACGCGGTCGATCGGATCCACCAGCACGCGGTCGCCGGCCTTCCAGTCGCGCACGTTCTCGCCCGTCTGCACGATCTCGCCGGCCACGTCCAGGCCGATGATGACGGGGAAGGGCAGCTTGATGCCGGGCATGCCGCGGCGGGTGAAGACGTCGTGATAGTTCAGGGACGACGCCTTGACACGGATCACCACGTCATCGGGGCCCGCCACGGGATCGGGGAATTGGGTTTCCAGGCGCAGCTTTTCGTTGCCGCCGTGCTCACGCAAAACAATCGCTTTCATGAATGCCAGTTCTAGAGTGGGTTTGAATTGAAGGAATTCACCAGCCGGCCACGCCGTCGATGGCCTGCCGGGTAATGTTCAGGCCATGCGCCACGACGCTGCGACGCCATACGCTGGATACCGGGACAAAGGCGTCGATCAGGTCCGCGCGCAGCTGCGCATCACGGGCGGCGTCGGGCGCCGCTGGCGACTTGAAGCGCAGCCATTGATCCAGGCGCAGTGCGGGCCGCATCTGCAGCCCGCGTGTGCCGAATTCGACGACCGCGCCGGCCAGCGGACGGTCGCCCAGCGCCTGCTGCACGCCGCGAAAGACCAGTCCTTGGTAGTCCGGCCGGGCCAGTCCATGCGGGCGCTGGTCGCGCACGCGCTCGGCGCCCCACCAGCGGGCGGCCTGCGCCTGTTCCGGGCTGTTCTCGTCGTTGAAGCACAGGAAGAAGGGTTCGCCGTATTCGCCGATGCCCGTGTGCCAGTCGATGAAGGCCACGCGTTCGCTGGCCGCCAGGTGCTCGTCGACGATGCGGCGCAGCGTGCGGTTCGACCATTCCGGGCCCTGGCCGCCATAGACGAGGCCATCCGGATGCGTGTACTGGCCGCTGGCCGTCACGTTGAACAACACGTCGGCGCCGTGCGCCTGCTTGAACGCGTCCAGCGCTTCTGCGCCGGCATCCAGTGTCGCTTCCGTCCACTGCGCGGGGATCAGGTGCGGGTGCAGGGCGCCGTAATGCGGGTTGGACGGGTAGGGCCGGGTGTGGTCGACGAAGTTCCGATTCAGGTCGACGTTGTTCTCGGTGGTGCGGGTGTCGTGCGCATAGCCGTACGGATTCAGCGCATGGACCAGGACCACGTTCACGTCGTCCGGCAAGGGCCGGCCGCCGTCCGCATGCAGCCACGCGCGCTGCACCGCCGATCCGGCCGCGCCTTCCAGGCCGTGGGTGCCGCTGATGGCCAGGTGCGTGCGCGGCGCATCGCGCCGGCCCAGCACCGCGACGTCGACGCTCAGGTCGTCGCCGTGCGGATCCTTCAGCGAGGGGTGTTCATAGCGAAAGAGCGCCGCGCCGCGCGCCGCGGACTCGTCCACGAATGCGCGCCGGGCGGCGGCGTAGTCGCCGGCGAAGCAGTCCCAGTAGTCAGGCAATGCACTGCTCATTTCAGGCCTCCTGCACGAAGACTTGCAGGGCGCCGCCGGCGTCGATCGGCGCCACGACGAGCTCGCCGCGCGCATTGGCCCGGTAGGTCACCTGATTCGTGTCGAACAGCTTGCGGGTGCGTTCCAGGTCCCGCACGCCAATCACCGAGCCCGCGAACCATCCGCCTTCAGCCGCTTCCGGCAAACCGGCCGGCACGCGCACGTGCGGATAGCGTTGCTCGAACGCGGCCGGTGTCAGGAAGTCGATGCGCAGGCTGCCGCGCCGCACCTGCAGGCCGCCGTCGGGCAAATCGCTGGTGGAGATGGCGCCGAACACGCGTTCGTATCCGGCCCGCAGCGATTGCGGTTGCGGATACACGGCGATCAGCGCTTCGATACGGCGCGCGCCATTGGCGTGGTCCTGCCATTCCGGCCGATAGACCAGGTGGCGCGTGAGGTGGCCGCAGGTAAAGAAGTCCGGCACGCCAAGCAGCCCGGCGGGAAACTGGGTGTTGTTCCAGGCCGCGTCCTCGCTGCCTTCGGGCAGGTGCACGGGACGGCCGCCGCTGACGGGAGGTTCGGCGGCGATGCCCAGCCGCGCCAGTTCGGCGTGCACCGCCGTGCTGTCCGTCGTTTGCAGGGCGGTCGCCACGGGGCCTTCGTAGGCGTCGTCGAATCCCGCGAAGCGCGACTGCGCCTTGAGTTCCTCGGGGAAAGTCAGCAGTTCCAGATAGTTCGCATCCAGGATGATCGTCTGGTTGCGGGTGCCGCGATGGTGCCGGCCTTGCGGCGCCAGGCTGAATCCCAGCTTGACGTAGCGGTCGGTCGCCGCCTGCAGGTCGTTGACCCGGATGATGTAGTGGTCCAGGCCGGTGACTGAAGGAAGGGACATCGGTGTTCCTGTATGCGCTTTGAGAAAGACGCAGTCTGGCCGATGCGCCAGCGGGCTAGAACGATTGAATTCTCATGTCGATATCTGTTTTCTGATCGCAACCACGGAGCCGCTGCGGAATAACCAAATCACTAATGCGTATTCGTGGGGGATAGCGCGCAGCAGTGCGCGTTCTGGTTCTTTCGTCCGTCGTGAAGCGCGCAAACGGGACGAGAAAAAAAAGCCGCCTGCATGGCAGGCGGCGTCGACGTCGGGGCGGGGCAACGGCCGCCCGGCGGCGTCAGTGCAGGATCTGGCTCAGGAAGAGCTGGGTCCGTTCGTTGCGCGGATTATCGAAGAAGTCGTCGGGATTGTTCTCTTCGATGATCTCCCCGCGATCCATGAAGATCACGCGGTTGGCGACCTTGCGCGCAAAACCCATTTCGTGGGTCACGCAGATCATGGTCATGCCGCTTTCCTGCGCCAGCGTCACCATCACGTCCAGCACTTCCTTCACCATTTCGGGGTCCAGCGCGGACGTCGGTTCATCGAACAGCATGACCTTGGGGTTCATGCACAGCGACCGGGCGATCGCCACGCGCTGCTGCTGCCCACCCGACAGCTGGCCGGGGAACTTGCCGGCCTGGTCGGGGATGCGGACGCGCTCCAGGTACTTCATGGCGGCGGCCTCGGCCTTGGCGCGGGACTGCTTGAGCACCCACATGGGTCCGAGCGTCAGGTTTTCCAGTACGGTCAGGTGCGGGAACAGGTTGAAGTGCTGGAACACCATGCCCACCTCGCGCCGGATCGTCTCGATGTGCTTGAGGTCGTTGGTCAGCTCCGTGCCGTCGACGATGATCTGGCCCTTCTGGTGTTCTTCCAGCCGGTTGATGCAGCGGATCATCGTGGACTTGCCCGAACCCGAAGGCCCGCACACGACGATGCGCTCGCCCTGGGCGACGTCCAGATTGATGTTGCGCAAGACGTGGAACTGGCCGTACCACTTGTTCACGCCCTGCAAACGAATGATGGCATCCGACATGCCTGGTCTCCTTCAGGTTTACCGGGCGTGCCCGGTAGCCAGGCGCTGTTCGAGCGCGCGGCTGTATTTGGACATGGAATAGCAAAAGACGAAGTAGATCAGCGAGATGAAGAGATAGGCCTCCACCCCGAAACCTCGCCATGCCGCGTCGGACAGGGCCGCCTTGGCCGCCAGCGTCAGGTCGAAGATGCCGATGATCACGACCAGCGACGTGTCCTTGAACAGGCTGATGAAGATGCCCACCAGCGGCGGAATCACGATCTTCAGCGCCTGCGGCAGGATGATCTTGCGCATCTGCTGCCAGTAGTTCAGCCCCAGCGAATCGGCGCCTTCGTACTGACCCTTCGGAATCGCCTGCAGGCCGCCGCGCACCGTTTCCGCGATGTAGGCGGCGGCAAACATGATGATCGCGATCTGCGCCCGCAGGAGCTTGTCGATGGTGAAGCCTTCCGGCAGGAACAAGGGCAGCATCACCGACGACATGAACAGCAGGCTGATGAGCGGCACGCCGCGGATCAGCTCGATGTACACAACGCACAGCGCCTTGATGGCGGGCATCTTCGACCGCCGGCCCAGGGCCAGCAGCACGCCGACCGGGAACGCGAAGGCGATGCCGAACGTGGCCAGGATCAGCGTCAGGGGCAGGCCGCCCCAGCGCGCGTTCTCGACGTACGTCAGGCCGAACACGCCGCCCCACATCAGGACGGCCACAGCCGCCAGGCCCAGCGTCCAGATCAGGGCCAGCTTGCCGTTCCAGAAGCGGCGCATGCCGCTGGCCACGATCACCGCGATCAGGATCAGCGTGGCGATCAGGGGCCGCCACTGCTCGTCGAACGGATAGGTGCCGAACAGGATGAGCCGGTGCTTTTCAATGATGAAAGCCCAGCAGGCGCCGCCGGTGGCCCGGCATTCCTGTGCGTTGGCGGCGTCGAAGTTGGCCTTGATGACGGCCCATTCCACCAGCGCGGGCGCCGCCATCAGCAGACACCATGCCAGCAGCACCGTGACCAGGATGTTGAACGGCGACGAGAACAGGCGCGACCGGATCCAGGCCCAGGCGCCGGTTTGCGCGCCGGGCGGGGCAAGCTCCACGCCCAGGGTTTGCGTAGTGCTGCTCATCTCAACGCTCCACCAGCGCGATGCGCTTGTTGTACCAGTTCATGAATATCGAGATCGACAGGCTGACCGTCAGGTACGCGCCCATGATGATGAGGATGCCCTCGATGGCCTGGCCGGTCTGGTTCAGCGTGGTGTTCACCACCGACACGATGTCCGGATAGCCGATGGCGACCGCCAGCGAGCTGTTCTTCAGCAGGTTCAGGTACTGGCTGGTCATCGGGGGAATGATGACGCGCAGCGCCTGCGGCAGGATCACCAGGCGCAGCACCTTGGCGCGCGGCAGGCCCAAGGAGCCCGCGGCTTCCCACTGGCCGTTGCTGACGGCCTGAATGCCGGAGCGCACGACCTCGGCGATGAAGGCCGAGGTGTAGACGGTCAGGCCCAGGAACAGGGCGACGAACTCCGGCGTGAGCGTCAGGCCGCCGACGAAGTTGAAGCCCTTCAGCGCCGGCATGTCCAGCGTCAGCGACGCGCCGCTGGCCAGCCAGCCGGTGACCGGCAAGGCGATCAGCAGCCCGATGGCCGCGCGGCCCAGCTTGAACGGCTGTCCGGTGGCTTCCTGGCGCTTCGCGGCCCAGTGGCCCAGCGCGACGATCGCGACGATGGCTAGTCCCAGGGCGCCCAGGATCCAGTCCAGCGACGCGCCTTCCAGTCCGGGAACCTTCAGGCCGCGGTTGGAAATGAAGACGCCGGGCAGCGGGTTGTGCGCCTGGCGCGGGCCGGGCATGTTTTCCGTGATCAGCGCATACCAGAAGAAGAGTTGCAGCAGCAAAGGCACGTTGCGCATCACTTCGACGTAGACCGAGGTGATCTTGCCCACCAGCCAGTTCTTCGACAGACGGCCGACGCCGATGAAGACGCCCAGGATGGTCGCGGCCATCAGCGCCAGCAGGCCGACGCGCAGCGTGTTCAGGACGCCCGCGAAGATCGCGCGTCCATAGGTGTCCGCCGGACCGTACGCGATCACCGACTCGCCGATGGCGAAGCCCGCTTCGCGATTCAGGAAGCCAAAGCCTGTCGCGATATTGCGCAGCGACAGGTTATGCAGGGTGTTGTGCACCAGGAACCAGACGCCGGCCCCGACGAGCGTCAGGGCCAGCACCTGGTACACCAGCGCGCGCGTGGCCGGATCGTTCCAGGAGACCCGGCGCGGCGGCCGCTGCGCCGCCGATTGAAGGGTGTGCTGGGTCACGGTCAGCCTGCCATCAGGGCGCCGACCGCGGCGGCGAGCCGGTCCATGCCTTGCTCGATGACCTCGGTGGAGGTCGCGAAGGAAAAGCGCGCGTAGGGCGACAGGCCATACGAGCCGCCGTCGATGACCGCCACGCCGGCTTCGCGCAGGAAGAAGAGGCTCACGTCCAGGTCCGTCTTCAGTTCTCCGGCAGGGCCCTTGCGGCCGATCAGGCCTTGCACGTTGGCGTACACGTAGAACGCGCCGTCGGGCATGGCGCACGAGATGCCGGGAATAGCGTTCAGGCGGCGCACGATCAGGTCGCGGCGGCCCTTGAAGATCTCGACCATTTCCGCAACGCTGGACTGGTCGCCTTCCAGGGCGGCCTGCGCCGCCGCCTGCGAGATCGCGCTGGGGCACGACGTGCTTTGCGACATGACCGTGCTCATGGCCTTGATCAGGTCGGCCGGGCCGGCGCCATAGCCGACGCGCCAGCCGGTCATCGCGTACGACTTGGACATGCCGTTGACGATGAGCGTGCGTTCGGTCAGGCGAGGTTCGACCTGCACCGGCGAGGCGTGCGATTCGCCGTTGTAGCAGAAGGGCGCGTAGATCTCATCGCTGAGGATCCAGACCTGGGGATGGCGGACAAGGACGTCCGTCAGCGCGCGCAGCTCGGCGGCGCTGTAGACGGCGCCGCTGGGATTGCTGGGCGAGTTCAGGATCAGCCAGCGCGTGCGCGGCGTGATGGCGGCTTCCAGCGTGGCGGCGTCCAGCTTGAACCCTTGCGACTCGGGGCCGGTCACGACCACGGGCTTGCCTTCATTCAGCAGCACCATGTCCGGATACGACACCCAGTACGGGGCGCACACGATGACTTCGTCGCCGGGCTCCAGGCTGGCCGTCAGCGCGGCGGCGATGATCTGCTTGGCGCCGGCGCCCACGGCGATCTGGTCCATGCCGTAGCGCACACCCAGGCTCTGCTGCAGGCTCGTGACGATGGCGGCGCGCAAGCCCACCGTGCCGTTGGGGCTGGTATAGCGGATGTCGCCACCGGCGATGGCGTCCTGCCCGGCGCGCGCAATGTGCGCGGGCGTGGGCATGTCGGGTTCGCCCAGGGTGAAGTCCGCGATCTCGCGGCCCTGGCGGCGAAGTTCGTCCACGACGATCTTGGCGGCCATGCTGGGCGAGGGTTTGATCTGTTTGAGGCGGGCGTTGACGATGCTGTTCATGGTGTTGCTGCGTGAGGAATGGCGACGGGGATCGGTCCCATCGCCTTAAGTGAAAAACGCGCGTGAAAAATCCAAGCGGCCTCGCGCCAGGCGAAGCCGCTCAGGTCTGGCTTAGCGCACCGGCCAGCCGTACATCAGGCCGCCCTGGGTCCACAGCTTGTTCAGGCCGCGGTCCAGCTTCAGCGGGCTGTCCTTGCCCATGGCGCGGTCATAGCTTTCGCCGTAGTTGCCCACTTGCTTGATGATGTTGTAGGCCCACTTGTCGTCAAGACCCAGGTTCTTGCCCATGCCCGGCGTCACGCCCAGGATGCGCTGGATGTTGGGGTTGGTGCTCTTCAGCATTTCGTCCACGTTCTTCGACGTAATGCCGTACTCCTCGGCTTCCAGCATCGCGTTCAGCGACCAGCGCACGATGTTGAACCACTGCTCGTCGCCCTGGCGCACCATGGGGCCCAGCGGCTCCTTGGACAGGTTCTCGCTCAGGATTTCCCAGTCATCCGGCTGCGCCAGGCGAGTGCGCATGTTGGCGGCGGTGTTGGACTTGTCGTTGGTGTAGGCGTCGCAGCGGCCGGACTCCAGCAGGCGGAAGTTCTCGTCGTAGTTCTCGACCAGCACCGGCTTGAAGGTCATGCCGCGGCTGCGGAAGTAGTCGGCCAGGTTCAGTTCGGTGGTGGTGCCGGGCTGCACGCAGATGGTGGCGCCGTCCAGGTCCTTCACGCTCTTGACGTTCATCGCCTTCTTCACGATCAGGCCCTGCGCGTCGTAGAAGTTCACGCCCACGCCGATCAGGCCCAACGTGGTGTCGCGGGTCAGCGTCTGCGTGGTGTTGCGCGACAGCATGTCGATTTCGCCGGACTGCAGGGCCGTGAACTTGGCCTGCGCGGTCAGCACGTTGCCCTTGACCTTGGAGGCGTCGCCGAACATGGCGGCCGCGACGGCGCGGCACATGTCCACGTCCAGCCCCGTCCATTCGCCCCTGCTGTCCAGCACCGAAAAACCGGGGATGCCGGCAAAGCCGCATTGCAGGAAGCCCTTTTTCTTGACGGCGTCGAAGGTCACGCCGGCCTGTGCGCCAGAGGCGACGCACAGCAGGGTCGCCGCGATGGCGGAGCTCAGAAACTTGCGCATGGAGATTTCTCCTGGGGGTCGAAAGTGTTTGAAAAGCGATAGGGAGGGAAACGGCCAAGCGTGCGGGAGCCGCCCCGGCAAAGCCGGGGATGGCGCGTCGCGCATTCGGACGAGGTAGGGAAAAGGGGAGGTCGGCGAAAAGCCGGTCAGGCGGCGCGCCGCTGGATGCGGGTGGCGTAGGGGTGGTGCGTACTGCGGAGGGACAGAATCGGGCTCATCGGCTGCACTTGTACGGCGTGGGTCTTGCGGCATTGCGGTGGCACGACGGGGAACCGACGGCCACGCAAGACGCTATCCAATAAGACGTATGATGGCAGCCGTCATACAAGTAGACAAGTAAGGGGATTCCCGTAATTCGCATAACGGGAAGTGATAAGGCGCGGTGTTCAGGCGGCCGGCGGGTTGGACAGGAGCTTGCGGTAGCGCGCGATGCTGTCGCCCAGGTGGCGCGCCATGGCGGCGCGCGCGGCGCCGGGATCGCGGCGCATGATGGCGGTCAGGATGGCTTCGTGCTCGCGCACGTTGCGGATTTCGTAGGTCTCGAGTTCTTCGGGCGTCTTGCCGCCGTGCTTGATGTTCAGGTCCAGCATCACGTCGCGCACCGCGGCCTTCAGCAGGGCGGGAAAGTGCGGGTTGTTGGACGCCCGGGCAATCGCCAGGTGGAACTCGTAGTCGGCCTTGACTGCCGCTTCCATGTCGCGCGTGGCGCGGTTGAACGCGTCGAAGGCCTCGACGATGCCGCTCAGGTCCGTCGCGCTGCGGCGCTCCGCCGCCAGCCCACAGGCCTCTACTTCCAGGCCGGCGCGCAACTCCATGATGTGCAGCGCCCAACGCGGGTCGGTGGCGGGTTCGACGACGAAATCGATGGGCTTTTCGCGGTCTTCGGTGACGAAGACGCCGATGCCGGGCTTGCTGACCAGCCGGCCGCTCAGGCGCATCGAGGCGACGGCTTCGCGGATGACGGTGCGGCTGACTTCGAATTCGTCGCACAGCGCGTGCTCGGAAGGCAGCTTGTCGCCGGCGCGGTACTGGCGTGCATCCAGGCGCTTGGTCAGTTCTTCAATGACGAAGTCGGTCAGGCGCGAGCGGGGAGGCCGGGCAGGAGTTTGCATTGTCTCTCTTATAGGAAAAATCGCTGTGCAAGGGACGGGGTGGGTCCCGCGAGCAGCCGCAAGTGTACGCGCTTCCGTCAACCGCCCGCGGGTGTCCGGCCCGGGGCTGCGCGGCGCGCAAATCGACGCGGCCGCAGAAAAGCGATGAGCCATATGACAACATACGGCACGAAATCCGCCAACTTTTCTTTGCATCAAGAAGCAAAACGCCCTCCGGCGGGAGGGCGTTCTGACATTGCCGAAACGACGCGTTTACTCCGCGCCCGACTTCTTGATCAGGGCATTCAGCATTTCCAGCTCTTCACCGGTCAGGTCGGTCAGCGGCGCGCGGACCGGGCCGGCGTCGTGGCCGACCAGCTTGGCGCCGGCCTTGACGATGCTGACGGCGTAGCCGGCCTTGCGGTTGCGGATCTCCAGGTACGGCAGGAAGAAGTCGTCCAGCAGGCGGTTGGTGGTGTCGCTGTCGCCGGCGGCGATGGCGCGGTAGAACTCCATGGCCATCTTGGGCACGAAGTTGAAGACGGCCGACGAGTACACCGGCACGCCCAGCGCACGGTAAGCGGCGGCATAGACCTCAGCGGTGGGCAGGCCGCCCAGGTACGAGAAGCGGTCGCCCAGCTTGCGGCGGATGCGGACCATGGACTCGATATCGCCGATGCCGTCCTTGAAGCCAACCAGGTTGGGGCAGCGGTCGGCCAGGCGGGCCAGGCTGTCGGCCGACAGGCGGGACTGGGCGCGGTTGTAGACGATGACGCCGATCTTGACGGACTTGCAGACCTGTTCGACGTGGGCGGCGATGCCGTCCTGCGAGGCTTCGGTCAGGTAGTGGGGCAGCAGCAGGACGCCCTTGGCGCCCTGGCGTTCGGCTTCCTGCGCGTAGGCGATGGCGGTGCGGGTGGGGCCGCCAGCGCCGGCCAGGATCGGCACCTTGCCGGCGCAGGTCTGCACGGCGGTGCGGATGACGTCGGAATATTCCTCAGGAGCCAGCGAGAAGAATTCACCGGTGCCGCCGGCGGCGAAAAGGGCGGTGGCGCCGTAGGGAGCCAGCCATTCCAGGCGGGCCGCATAGCTCTTGGCGTTGAAGTCGCCGTTCTGGTCGAAGTCGGTCACCGGGAAGGAGAGCAATCCTTCCGAGACGATTTCTTTCAGTTCCTGGGGAGTCGTCATGGCTGTCTTCCAAATAGGAGTTGGGGTGTGAAGCAGGGCGGGCCGCGCAGCCGTCTGCGCTGTTCCCATGATGTATGTCATCGTACAACATACAAGTTGAAGAGGCAACTGCAATGTCTGGGCAGAGTTGTCATACAACATTACCGGCTCAGTGCGTGAAATTCCGGAATTTCCCTAGTAGGAAACCCTGATGGGTCCAGTTATTCTCCCGGTTCATTGTCGTACGACAACGTACAAGAAGGACGACAATCCCATATCTCTAGGAGACAAGCTTGAAGGCATTCCCCCTGTTTCGCCGTCTGTCCGCCGTCCTCGCCGTTGCCGCCCTGGGCGCGGGCTCTGCCCATGCCGCCGACGACTGGCCGGCCGGCAAGGCCATCACGCTGGTGGTTCCGTTCGCCGCGGGCGGCACATCCGACATCCTGGGCCGGCTGATCGCGCAGGAACTGGGCACCACGCTGAAACAGACGGTCGTCGTCGAAAACAAGGGCGGCGCGGGCGGCGTGCTGGGCGCGGACGCAGTGGCGCGGGCCAAGCCCGACGGCTACACGCTGCTGCTGGGCACCATCGCCACGCATGCGATCAACCCGTCGCTGCTGCCCAGCATCAACTACAACGCGGCCAAGGATTTCTCGCCGGTGATCCTGCTGGGCAGCATTTCGAATGTGCTGCTGGTGGGCGGCAACCAGCCCTACAAGACCGTGCAGGAGGTGGTCGCGGCCGCCAAGGCCAACCCCGACACCATCGCCTTCGGTTCGGCCGGGCAGGGCACGTCGCAGCATCTGTCCGGTGAAGTGTTCAAGCAATTGACGGGCGCCCATCTGACTCACGTGCCTTACCGCGGCAGCGCGCCCGCGATCCAGGACCTGATCGGCGGCCAGATCCCCAGCTCTTTCGAAACCGCGTTGGTCGCGCTGCCCTACGTGCAGAGCGGCAAGGTGCGCGCGCTGGCCGTCACGTCGGCCAAGCGGACCGCCGTGCTGCCCGACGTGCCGACCATGCAGGAAGCGGGCGTCGCCGGCTTCGACGTCAGCAGCTGGCAGGCCATCTACGCGCCGGCCAATACGCCGCCCGCCGTGGTCGACAAGCTGAACAAGACGATCGCCGACATAGTGGCCAAGCCCGAAGTCAAAGCCAAGATGGAAGGTCTGGGCCTGGCCTACACGCCGAATTCCCCGGCGGAATTCACGGCATTCCAGGCGGGCGAACAGGCCAAGTGGGCCAAGATCATCGCCGATGGCAAGCTGAAGGCGCAGTAATGGGTTGAGGATGCGCGCGGCCGGCAGCGGCCGCCGCGCACGACAACCGCGTATTACAACCGCGCACTACAACCGCGCACTACAACCGCGTATTACAACCGCGCACTACAACCGCGCACTACAACCGCGCATTAGAACCGCGCACGACAATCACGCACTACAAAGAAGGCCCTCCGTTGCATGGCGACGGAGGGCCTTTCTGCATTCTGCTATGTACGCTGGGTCGCCCCGTTCTGACCGTTGGGGCGTGGCCCTTGCTGCAGCGCCGCGTCGCGGCGCTGCAGCGGCGGCAATCAGGCGTCGGCCAGCTTGCCGTCGACCATGCGGGTCAAACCCAGCGGATTGGCGCGCTTGACGCCGTCGGGCAGCAGCGCGTCGGGCAGATCCTGGTAGCAGACCGGGCGCAGGAAACGGCGGATGGCCGTGGCGCCCACCGACGTCGAGGCCGGATTGGACGTGGCCGGGAAGGGGCCGCCATGAACCATCGCATGGCTGACTTCAACGCCCGTCGGATAACCATTGGCCAGGATGCGGCCAGCCTTGCGTTCCAGCACCGGCAGCAGCGACCGCGCGTCTTCGACATCGGCCTCGTCGACGAAGAGCGTCGCGGTAAGCTGGCCTTCCAGGTGTTCGGCCACGTCGCGAACCTGCGCCGCATCCTTGCACGCCACGACCAGCGAGGCCGGGCCGAAGACTTCGGCTTCCAGTTCGCGCGAGGCCAGGAACCGGTCGGCGGTGGCGCCGAACACCACGGCGCCTGCCGCGTTGCACGCCGGGTTGGACGGCTCGCCGCGGCCCAGGGTCGACACGCTGGCGTTGCGGGCCAGGGCGTCCGAGCCTTGCTCATAGGCCGAGAAGATGCCCGGCGTCAGCATGGTGGCGGCGCCCTTGGCCTTGACGGCCTCGGCCGCGGCCTGGCGGAAACGGTCCAGCGCCGGACCTTCGATGCCGATGACCAGACCGGGGTTGGTGCAGAACTGGCCGACGCCCATCGCCAGCGAATCGACGAAACCCTTGGCGATGGATTCAGCACGGGCTTCCAGTGCGGCGGGTAGCAGGAATACCGGGTTGATGCTGGACATTTCCGCGTACACGGGGATCGGCACCGGGCGGGCGTTGGCGGCAGAGACCAGCGCCAGGCCGCCGCGGCGGGAGCCCGTGAAGCCAATGGCGGTGATGGCGGGATGCGTGGCCAGCGCCGTGCCGATTTCGTTGCCCGCGCCGAACAGCAGCGAGAACGTGCCCTCGGGCAGCCCGTGCTTGGCGACGGCCTGCTGGATCGCGCGGCCGACCAGTTCCGACGTGCCGGGGTGGGCGTTGTGCGCCTTGACGATCACCGGGCAGCCGGCGGCCAGCGCCGACGCGGTGTCGCCGCCCGCCACCGAGAACGCCAGCGGGAAGTTGCTGGCGCCGAACACGGCGACCGGGCCCAGCGGGACGTTCGCCAGGCGCAGGTCCGCGCGCGGCAGCGGCTGGCGCTCGGGCTGTGCGGGATCGATGGTGGCGTCCAGGAAATAACCATCGCGCACCACGCGGGCGAAGAGGCGCAGCTGGCCGACGGTGCGGCCGCGCTCGCCTTGCAGGCGCGCGACCGGCAGGCCGGTTTCCTGGTGGGCGCGCTCGATCAGCGCGTCGCCCAGCGCCAGGATGCCCTCGGCGATGCTTTCCAGGAATTGCGCGCGCGTTTCCAGCGGAACGGCGCGATAGGGGTCGAAGGCGGCGCGGGCCAGTTCGGCGGCGCGCGAAACGTCGTCGGACGAGCCGGCGGGGTAGGCGGGTTCCAGGCGGTCGCCCGTGGCGGGATTGATGGCGTGCTGGGCAGCGCCCGCGCCCAGGACGGCGTTCGAGCCGATCAACATCTGGCCGGTCAGGTTCATGGTCATCTCCAGAAAATAGGCGCCCGGTCCAAGCGGCGGGCGTTTGCGCCCCTACGCGGTCCGGGGAAAAAAATGCCCCCGGAGCGGGGGCAGGCAGTGAATGTCAGCGCGGGCCGATTCGACGTCGACGCTTTATTCGGCGCCCGACTTCTTGATCAGGGCGTTCAGCATTTCCAGTTCTTCACCGGTCAGGTCGGTCAGCGGCGCGCGGACCGGGCCGGCGTCGTGGCCGACCAGCTTGGCGCCGGCCTTGACGATGCTGACGGCGTAGCCGGCCTTGCGGTTGCGGATCTCCAGGTACGGCAGGAAGAAGTCGTCCAGCAGGCGGTTGGTGGTGTCGCTGTCGCCGGCGGCGATGGCGCGGTAGAACTCCATGGCCATCTTGGGCACGAAGTTGAAGACGGCCGACGAGTACACCGGCACGCCCAGCGCACGGTAAGCGGCGGCATAGACCTCAGCGGTGGGCAGGCCGCCCAGGTACGAGAAGCGGTCGCCCAGCTTGCGGCGGATGCGGACCATGGACTCGATATCGCCGATGCCGTCCTTGAAGCCAACCAGGTTGGGGCAGCGGTCGGCCAGGCGGGCCAGGCTGTCGGCCGACAGGCGGGACTGGGCGCGGTTGTAGACGATGACGCCGATCTTGACGGACTTGCAGACCTGTTCGACGTGGGCGGCGATGCCGTCCTGCGAGGCTTCGGTCAGGTAGTGGGGCAGCAGCAGGACGCCCTTGGCGCCCTGGCGTTCGGCTTCCTGCGCGTAGGCGATGGCGGTGCGGGTGGGGCCGCCAGCGCCGGCCAGGATCGGCACCTTGCCGGCGCAGGTCTGCACGGCGGTGCGGATGACGTCGGAATATTCCTCAGGAGCCAGCGAGAAGAATTCACCGGTGCCGCCGGCGGCGAAAAGGGCGGTGGCGCCGTAGGGAGCCAGCCATTCCAGGCGGGCCGCATAGCTCTTGGCGTTGAAGTCGCCGTTCTGGTCGAAGTCGGTCACGGGGAAGGACAGCAAGCCTTCCGAAACAATGCCCTTGAGTTCCTGCGGAGTCGTCATGTTGCGCTCATCCCAAAATGGCCGTCGCAGGCGATGAATGGCGCTTGCGAACGGGATGCGGTGGAGAAAGGTGAGTCATCGTACAACATGAATTTGCCGGATTCAATACGTGTCCCCAGCAGATTGGCCGTTTACAAGGGGAAACCCGGAATTCCTTTCCAAAGCCTTTCAGCGATATTCTCTTGGTTGTACGATAACGTACGGGATGCCCGTAGCGCGGCGTCCATCAGGCAAAAGGATTTTTCATGCAGGTTGCAGCAGAGCAGGCGCCAGTGCTTATCAAGATTCACCCCCAGGACAACGTGGCCATCGTGGCCAACGAGGGCGGCCTGCCCGCAGGCACCGTCCTGCCTGACGGCCTGCAACTGGTGGACTCGGTCCCGCAAGGGCACAAGGTTGCGCTGGCGGACCTGGCCGAGGGTGACTCGGTGGTGCGCTACAACGTGGTCGTGGGCTACGCCGCCAAGGCCTTGCCCCGCGGCAGCTGGATCAACGAGCGCGTCACCACCATGCCGTCCGCCCGCACGCTGGAAGACCTGCCGGTCTCCACCCGGGTCGCGCCGCTGGCGCCGCTGGAGGGCTATACCTTCGAAGGCTATCGCAACGCCGACGGCACCGTCGGCACGCGCAACATCCTGGCCATCAGCACCACCGTGCAGTGCGTGCAGGGCGTGGTCGAGCACGCCGTGGCGCGCATCAAGCGCGAACTGCTGCCGCTGTACCCGAACGTGGACGACGTGGTGGGCATCGAGCACACCTACGGCTGCGGCGTGGCGATCGATGCGCCTGGCGCGGCGATTCCCATCAAGACCCTGCACAACATCGCCCGCAATCCGAACTTCGGCGGCACGTCCATGGTGGTCAGCCTGGGCTGTGAAAAGCTGCAGCCGGATCGCCTGCTGGCTCCCAACGCCATCCCGATCCGGGCGGGCGAGGGCATGGGCGCGGACACGAATGGCGTCGACACCATCGTGCTGCAGGACGAAGAGAACATCGGCTTCGATTCGATGATCCAGCTCATCATGCGCACGGCCGAGCGCCACCTGCAAAAGCTGAATGCCCGCAAGCGCGAAACCTGCCCGGTGTCCGACCTGACCGTGGGCGTGCAGTGCGGCGGCAGCGACGCCTTTTCGGGCGTCACCGCCAATCCGGCCGTGGGCTTCGCCACCGATCTGCTGGTGCGCGCGGGCGGCACCGTGATGTTCTCCGAGAACACCGAGGTGCGCGACGGCATCGACCAGCTGACCGCGCGCGCCGAGACGCCCGAAGTCGCCGACGCGCTGGTGCGCGAAATGGCCTGGTACGACGCCTACCTGCAACGCGGCATGGCCGACCGCAGCGCCAATACCAGCCCCGGCAACAAGAAGGGCGGCCTGTCGAACATCGTGGAAAAGGCGATGGGATCGATCGTGAAGTCGGGGTCTTCGCCGATCCACGGCGTGCTGTCGCCCGGCGACCGCCTGACGCGCAAGGGCCTGATCTTCGCGGCCACCCCCGCCAGCGATTTCATTTGCGGCACGCTGCAACTGGCGGCGGGGATGAATCTGCACATCTTCACCACCGGCCGCGGCACGCCCTACGGGCTGGCGCAGGTGCCGGTGATCAAGGTCGCCACGCGATCCGCGCTGGCGCGCCGCTGGCACGATCTGATGGACGTGGACGCCGGCGTCATCGCCACCGGCCAGGCCTCGATCGAAGACGTGGGCTGGCAGCTTTTCCGCCTGATGCTGGACGTCGCCAGCGGCAAACAGCAGACCTGTGCGGAAAAACTCAAGCTGCACAACGCCCTGGCGCTGTTCAATCCCGGTCCAGTGACCTGAACGACGCCAGTTCATCCCGTAGCGCCATCGCAGAATAAAACCACCGAGAGGAGACAGCCGATGGAGATGACCCCCGAAGTCCAGGCCGGCCGGCGCCGGCTGCTGGGCGCCGCGCTTGCGCTGGGACCCGCCAGCCTTGCGCAGGCGCAGTCCTTCAGCTTTACCCCGCAGCAACGCTATCCGGACCCTTCGGTCCGGATCCTGGATCCGGAGTTCGCCAAGTACCGCATCTACAGCAGCAGCGTGGAGCAGCTGGCCACGGGCTTTCGCTGGCTGGAAGGTCCGGTGTGGTTCGGCGACGGACGCTATCTGCTCGTGTCGGACATTCCGAACGACCGCATCCTGCGCTGGGATGAAACGACCGGCGAGATCAGCGTGTTCCGTCATCCCGCCAACTTCAGCAACGGGCTCGCCCGCGACCGCCAGGGCCGCCTCTTGACCTGCGAACACCTGACGCGCCGCGTCACCCGCACGGAGTACGACGGCAGCATCACCGTGCTGGCCGACCGCTTTGACGGCAAGCGCTTCAATTCGCCGAACGACATCGTGTGCCAGCGCAACGGCGCGATCTGGTTCACCGACCCGCCATTCGGCATCGGCGGGCACTGGGAAGGCGACAAGGCCACGCCCGAGCTGCCGCATTCCGTCTATCGCATCGATCCCGCCGGCGGCGCCGTGACGCTGGCCGTGGGCGACCTGGCCGGGCCGAACGGCCTGTGTTTCTCGCCCGACGAAAAGGTGTTGTACATCGTCGAATCCCGCCACCAGCCGAACCGCGTGGTCTGGGCCTATGACGTCGGCGCCGACGGAAAGCTGTCGGGCAAGCGCCTGCACATCGACGCCCAAGGTCCCGGCGCCATCGACGGCATCAAGTGCGACGAAGCCGGCAACCTCTGGTGCGGCTGGGGCAGCAACGGCTCGCCCGACGCCAAGTCCGAGGACCTGGACGGCGTGATGGTGTTCAACCCCGCCGGAAAGCCCATCGGCCACATCCGGCTGCCGGAACGCTGCGCCAACCTGTGCTTCGGCGGCGCCAAGCGCAACCGCCTGTTCATGGCCAGCAGCCATTCACTCTATGCCCTGTACGTGGAGACCCGCGGCGCGGCATAGAAATACCCCACCGCGGCCTCACCAGGCCGCGGGAAATTCAGCACACATACCAAACAGTGTGGAGACAGCATGAACCCGAGCAAGAGACAGTTCCTGGGCAGCGCCGCGGCGCTTTGCCTGACGCCCCTGGTGCCGGCATGGGCCCAATCGTCGGAATGGCCGACGCGGCCCGTCCGCATCGTCGTGCCTTACCCGCCCGGCGGCTCGTCGGACATCATCGCGCGCATCCTGGCGCCCCGGTTGGCTGAAGTGCTCAAGCAGACCGTCGTGGTCGAGAACAAGCCCGGCGCCAACGGCAACCTGGGCGCCGGCCTGGTGGTGCAGTCGGCGCAGGAAGGCCATACGGTGCTGCTGTGCGACGTGGGCGCGCTGGCGATCAGCCCGTCCGTCTACACCAAGCTGACCTTCGACCCGTCCAAGGACCTGCGCGCGGTCGGCATGCTGGCCTATTCGCCGCACGTGCTGGCCGTGCATCCGGACGTTCCGGCCAAGACGGTGCAGGAACTCGTCGCGCTGTCCAAGAAGCAGCGCCTGAACTTCGCCGTGACCGCCATCGGCAGCGCGCCGCACCTGGCCGCCGTGGCGGTGCAGCAGGCCACCGGCGCGCAGTGGGAATACGTGCCGTACAAGGGCGGCTCGCAGGCCGTCACCGACACGATCGGCGGCCAGACGCAGATCATCATGAACGGTCTGCTGGCGACGCTGCCGCACATCAAGTCCGGCAAGCTGCGCGCCATCGCCATTTCGAAGAACGAGCGCATGAAGCTGGTGCCGGACATCCCGACCATTTCCGAACAGGGCGTGACCGGCTTCGAATCGGGCACGTGGCAAGGCGTGATGGCGCCCGCCAACATGACCGACCCAGTGGCCGCGCGCCTGCAGACCCTGATGGCGCAGATCGTCAGCCAGCCCGACGTGGCCGCGCAGCTCAACGAGCAGGGCGCCGAAATCGTCACCAAGAACCCGGCCGAACTTTCGCAGTTCTTCAACAGCGAACGCGCCCGCTGGGCCAAGGTGGTGGCCAGCGCCGACATCCGCCTGGACTGATTCCGGCGCGGTGCCCCCCGCCTTGCAACGGGGCGGGGGTGGGCGCACACTGGGACGTTAGACCGCCCGGCGCAGGCCGGGCCAACCCGGTGGAGCCCTCGATGAAATCCCTGATCGTTGCGGCAGCGTTGTCGGCAATGGCCTATGGCGGGCCGGCGCAAGCCCGGGATCCGCTGCCCACCGTTCCGCAACCGCCGTCGTCCGCGCGCACCTTGCCGGATACCTGCCTGGGCACGGACTGCCCGCGCATCGTGGATCCGGGAAAGATCAATCGCGATTGCCTGGGCACGTCGTGCCCGGGCTCGCGCTATCCGCCCGCGCAGGCAGCGCCTGCACGGCCCCAGGACCAGCCCGGCCTGAAGTCGCCGACCAAGACCTGGCTGCCGCCGATGCCGGCCCGGCCGGGCCAGACGCCGATCGGGCCGCTGACCCCGGCGCCCGCACTGCCGCGGTAGCCCCGCGTCTTGGTCAGACCGTCAGGCTGATCCACGTCGTTTTCAGGTCCGAATACTTGTCCAGCGCGTGCAGCGACTTGTCGCGTCCGAAGCCCGATTGCTTGACTCCGCCGAACGGCACGGAGATGTCGCCCTCGGCGTAGCAATTGACCCAGACCAGCCCCGCGCGCAGGCGGCGCGACAGCCGATGGGCCCGGGACAGGTTCGCCGTCCACAGCCCCGCGCCCAGTCCGTAGATGGAGTCGTTGGCCAGGCGGATGGCGTCGTCCTCGGTGGTGAAGCGCTGTGCGGCCAGCACCGGGCCGAAGATTTCTTCGCGCACCAGGGAATTGTCCTGGCTCGCGCATTCGAAGATGGTGGGCTCGATGTAGTAGCCGCCGGTGGCGCCCAGGGCCTGGCCGCCGCCCATGCGCAGGGTTGCGCCTTCGGCTTTGCCGGCCGCGATGCGGTCCAGCACGCCGCGCATTTGGCGTTCGTCCACCATGGCGCCCATGACCGTGGCCGGGTCCAGCGGATCGCCGGGCTGCAGGCCGGCGGCGTAGGCGGCCACCTTCTCCATGAACGCGTCGTAGATGCCGTCCTGCACGTACAGCCGCGAGCCGGCGATGCAGACTTCGCCCTGGTTCGAAAAGATGCCCAGCGCGGCCGCCTGCGCCGCGCGGTCCAGGTCCGGGCAATCGTCGAAGACGATGTGCGGCGACTTGCCGCCGCATTCCAGCCAGACGCGCTTCAGGTTGGACTGCCCGGAATACTCCATGAACCGCTTGCCGGTGGCGGTGGAGCCGGTGAACGCAATGCAGTCCACGTCCGGATGCCGTCCCAGGGCCTGGCCCGCCACCGCGCCCAGGCCGGGCACGACGTTGAAGACGCCCGCCGGAATGCCGGCTTCTTCCGCCAGCGCGGCCAACCGGATCGCCGACAGCGAGGCCTGTTCGGCAGGTTTGAGGATCACGCTGTTGCCCGCGGCCAGCGCAGGGGCGACCTTCCACGCCGCCATCATCAGCGGATAGTTCCAGGGCACCACCGCCGCCACGACGCCCAGGGCCTCGCGGGTGATCGTGGCCAGGGCGTCGGGGCCGGTCGGGGCGATCTCGTCGTAGATCTTGTCGATGGCCTCGGCGTACCAGGCGTAGCAGCGCGCGGTCTCAGGCAGGTCGAAGGCCAGGGCATCGCGGATCGGCTTGCCCATGTCCAGCGTCTCCAGCAGGGCCAGCTCTTCTTGATGCGCATCGATCAGGCGGGCGAACTGCAGCAGGCGTTCCTTGCGCTGGCGCGGGGCAAGGCCGGCCCACACGCCCGACTCGAACGCGCGCCGGGACGCCGCCACGGCGCGGTCCACGTCGGCGGGTCCGCACGCGGCCACGTCGGCCAGCTTGCGGCCGTCTATCGGACTCGCGGCGAGAAAGGTCGCGCCGTCCGCGGCGTCGCAATAGGCGCCGTCGATGTAGGCCTGGCCGCGGATGGACAGGGCGGCGGCGCGGCTGCGCCAGTAGTCGGCGTCGCGCGCGGTCATGAGCGGACCTGCGTATCGTTGGCGCGCGCCACCATGGCGTCCAGCAGCACGTTGCAGCCCGCCTCCAGGTCGGCGGGCTTGGCGTCCTCGATCTCGTTGTGGCTGACGCCGTCCTTGCACGGCACGAAGATCATGGCGGTGGGCGTGACGCTGGCCATGTAGACGGCGTCGTGGCCGGCGCCCGTCACGATGTCCATCGCGGCAAGGCCGCGGCGGGCGGCGCCGTCGCGCACCTTGCCCACCAGATCGGAATCGAACGGCGTGGGCGGAAAGTACTGGACCTGCTTCACGTCCACGGTGACGCCATGGCCTTCCGCGACCTCGGCGCACGCGGCGAGCCAGCGCGCGTCCATGCCCGCCAGCGTGGTTTCGTCCTCGTGGCGCAGGTCCACCGTGAAGCGCACCTGGCCCGGGATAACGTTGCGCGAGCCCGGGTGGGCGTGGATTTCGCCCACCGTGCCGCGGCCGTGGGGCTGGTTGTCGTTGGCGATGCCCACGACGGCCTGAAGCAGGAAGCTGGCGGCGTACAGCGCGTCGCGCCGGATCGGCATCGGGGTCGGGCCGGCGTGCATTTCCATGCCGGTCACGGACACGTCATACCAGCGCACGCCCAGGGAACCGGTCACCACGCCGACCACCTTTTCCTCGTGTTCCAGGATGGGGCCTTGCTCGATGTGGGCTTCGAAATAGGCGCCCACCGGACGGCCGCCCACCGGGTCCGCGCCGGCGTAGCCGATGGCGGCCAGCTCGTCGGCGACCGATTTCCCGTCATGGTCGCGGGCGCACAGCGCCACTTCCAGGGGAAACTTTCCGGCGAACACGCCCGAGCCCATCATCACGGGCAGGAAACGCGAGCCTTCCTCGTTCGTCCAGATGGCGACCTCCAGCGGCGCTTCCGTGACGACGCCGTGGTCGTTCAGGCTGCGCATGACTTCCAGGCCGGCCAGCACGCCGTAGCAGCCGTCGAACTTGCCGCCCGTGGGCTGGGTGTCGATATGGCTGCCGGTCATGACCGGCGGCAGGTCGTTGTTGCGGCCGGCGCGGCGCGCAAAGATGTTGCCCACCTGGTCCACGCGCAGGGTCATGCCCGCGTCGCGCATCCAGCCCGTGACCAGGTCGCGGCCCTGGCCGTCCAGCGCCGTCAGCGCCAGGCGGCAGTTGCCGCCCTTGGGCGTGGCGCCGATTTGCGCCAGGTCCATCAGCGACTGCCACAGCCGCTGTCCATTGATCGAAATAGTCGTCGTCATGTCGAAATCACCGTGTTGTCAGTGGCCCGTGCGGGCGATGCGTTGTTGCGCGGCCTCGCGGATGCCCATGAGGGTCTCGCCGGGCGCGATGCCGTTGGCGTCGTAGCGGATCTCCAGCAGCGCGGGCAGGCTTTCACGTTCGGCGAAGGCCAGCGCGCGTTCAAAGGCCGGCCCGAAGTCGGCTGTGTTCTCCACCGCTTCGCCGTAGCCGCCGTAGCCGCGGATGATCTGCGTGAAGTCCGGGTTCTCGAAGCCCAGCGCAATCGGCCGCGCGGGAAACTCGCGCTCCTGGTGGGCGCGGATGGTGCCCCAGATGCCGTTGTTGAACACCAGCACGACGATGCCCAGGCGGTACTGCATGGCCACGCCAAGCTCCTGCATGTTCATCTGGAAGCAGCCGTCGCCCGCATAGCACACCGCGTGGCGCTGGCGGTCTTCCAGCTTGGCGGAGATCGCCGCCGGCAGGCCATAGCCCATCGATCCGACGGTGGGCGTCAGGCTGGTGCCGGGACCCGCGTAGCGGCGGTAGCGGTGCGGATACAGGGCGTAGTTGCCCGCGCCCACGGTGACGCAGGCGTTCGCCGGCAGGTGCGCGTCGACATAGGCGGCGGCAGCGTCAAGGCTCATGGGGCCGGGCGACGGCAGGGGCGAAAGGCTGTCGACCAGTTCCTGATGCGCGGCGCGCACCAGGTCGCCGCGCGGCGCGGCATGGCCGGGCGCCAGGTCCGCCACGGCGGCGGCAAAGCTGGCGACGTCGGCCACGATGGCTTGCGTGGGCGAAAACACGCGGCCCAGTTCGGCGGCGTCCGGGTACACATGGATCAGCTTCTGGCGCGGCAGGGGGCTTTCGATCAGCGTGTAGCCTTCCGTCGTGGCCTCTCCCAGGCGCGTGCCCACCGCCAGCACCAGGTCGGCGTCGCGCAGGCGCTGACGCAGCGCGGGCGTCATGGCCCAGCCCACGTGGCCGGCCGCGTGGGGATGGCGCTGGTCGAAGCATTCCAGCCGGCGCCAGGCCGTGCCCACGGGCAGCTCGAACCGTTCGGCGAAACCGGCGATCTGGTCGACGGCTTCCTGGCGCCAGCCATTGCCGCCCAGCAGCAGGAACGGGCGTTCGGCGGCGTCCAGCAGCGCGGTCATGCGAGCCAGATCGGCGGCGCCGGGATGGCTGTGCACACGCGGGTAGCGCGGCAGGTCGGCCACGCGGGCGCGGCCCCACAGCGTGTCTTCGGGCAGCGCCAGCACCACGGGCCCGGGACGGCCGCTGGTCGCCACCGCAAAGGCGCGCGAAATGAATTCGGGGATGCGATCGGTGCGGTCGATCTGCGCGACCCACTTGGCCATCTGGCCGAACATCCGGCGGTAGTCGATCTCCTGGAACGCCTCGCGCTCCATGAAGTCGTTGCCGACCTGGCCCACGAACAGGATCATGGGCGTGGAGTCCTGGTAGGCCGTATGGACGCCGATGCTGGCGTTGGTGGCGCCCGGGCCGCGGGTGACAAAGCAGATGCCGGGCTCGCCCGTCAGCTTGCCGTAGGCCTCGGCCATGTACGCGGCGCCGCTTTCCTGGCGGCAGACGATCGGCTCGATCGCGTCGGTGTGTTCATTCAGCGCGTCGATGCAGGGCAGGTAGCTTTCACCCGGAATCATGAATACGCGGCGCGCGCCATGGATGCGCAGCTGCTGCATCAGGATCTGACCGCCATTGCGTTCGGGAATTGCTGCTGACGTCATGCGGAGTCTCCTTGTGGCGGGACGGCCTGCGCGCGGCGCTCGGCGGCCCACTGTTCGAATTGGCGATGGCGCGCCAGCAAGCGGCGCGCGGTGTTGTAGACGGGTGGATCGATGCGTTCGGCGTCCTGGCGTCCGGCGCGCTGCGCCTCGAAGCGCGAGACGCAATCCAGGGCGGCGGACACCTCGGCGGGCGCGGGGGTGAACACCGCGTGGATCACCGGAATCTGTTCGGCCACGGTGGCGCACTTGGATTTCAATCCGATGCGGCGCGCCCAGCGCACGTCGGCTTCCAGCGCCGGCAGGTCGCGGTAGTTGAACGGGCAATCGATGGGCATGCAGCCGGCCGCGGTGCAATCGACGAGGAAGCGGGCGCGCACGTGGTGCAATTCGACGCCGTCCTTGCCGCGTTCGGCGCCCAGGCTGGCCGTCAGGTCTTCGGCGGCCAGCAGGCAGGCGGACACGCGCGGGCTGGCGGTCAGGATCTCGTAGGCGCGGTGCACGCCCAGGGCGGATTCCAGTGTGGGCACGATCTCCGTTCCGCCGGCAGGCAGGCCCAGTTCGGATTCCAGCGCGGTGATGGCCTGGTCCAGGGCGGCGATCTGCGCCGCGCTTTCCGCATGCGGCAGGAACACGGCGTCGGGCGCGCCCGGCATCACGCCGCGCAGGTCGGCCAGGCCGTCTTCTTCCAGCTTGTTGATGCGCACGGCGGCCACCACGCCGCGGGCGCGGCAGTCGGCAAACAGCGCGGCGATGCGCAGGCGCGCCGCCGGCCGGTCCTTGGGCGCGGTGAATTCTTCCAGGTCGGCCACCAGGGCGTCGGCGCCGCTGGCCAGGCCGGCGGCCTGGGCCGCGGCATCCATGCCGGGGACGAACATCCAGCTGCGGCGCAGGGCGGCCGGACGGCGAGGGGTAAGGGCGGGGGTCATTGCACGTGCCTCGGCAGGAACAGGACAAGTTCGGGAACAAACGTCAGCAGCAGCATGACCGCGGTCATGGCCAGCATCATCCAGGACAGCGGGCGCAGCGTCTGCATCATGTTGATGCCGCCGATCTTGCAGGCGGCCATAAGATCCACGCCCACGGGCGGCGTGTTGGCGCCGATCGCCATGTTGATGGACAGCAGGATGCCGAAGTGGACCGGGTCGATGTTGTAGTGGGCCAGCACCGGCATGACCACGGGCGCCACGATGATGATGACCGGAATCGCCTCCATGAACGTGCCCAGCAGCAGCAGCACGACCGTCAGCACCAGCAGCACGGCGGTGCGGCTGTCGGTCCATTCAACCAGCAGCGTGGATAGCGCCTGCGGCACCTGCTCGGCCACCAGCACCCAGGCGAAGAGGCCCGACGCGCCGATGATCAGCAGGATGGACGCGCTGCTTTCGCCGGTGGACTTCAGGTTGTCCCACAAGGATTTCAGGCTCAGCGTGCGGTACCAGAAGAAGCCGATCAGCAAGGCGTACACGATGGCGCTCGATGCCGCCTCGGTGGCCGTGAAGATGCCGAAGCGGATGCCGCCGATGATCAGCACGGGCACCATCAGCGCGGGCAGGGCCTCGATCGCCGCGGCGCGCAGTTCCTGCCACGAGAACGGCTGTCCGCCCGCCCAGTTGTGCTTGCGCGACTGCCAGATGGCCACGCCGATCAGCGACAGCCCCAGCAGGATGCCGGGAATGATGCCGGCCATGAACAGCTTGCCCACCGACGTGTCGGTGATGGTGCCGTAGACGATCAGCACGATGCTGGGCGGGATGATGGTGGACGTGGCGCCCGCGCTGCCGACCAGGGCGCAAGAAAAGCCCTTGTCGTAGCCGCTGCGCGCCATGGCCGGCAGCAGCAGGCTGCCGATGGCCACCACGTCGGCCACGCCGGAACCCGACAAGGCGCCGAACATCAGGCAGGCCAGCACGGCGACCACGGCGAGGCCGCCCTTGATGTCGCCCACGATGGCGGCGCACAGGCGTACGATGCGCTGGGTCAGGCCCGCGCCGTTCATCAGCTGGGCCGCCAGGATGAAAAGCGGAATCGCCAGCAGCGTGAAGCTGTCCAGCCCCACTACGTACTGCTGGGCCGCCACCATGAGCGGGGCGGAGTCGTAGACCGCCAGATAGGCCAGGCAGGACAGCACCAGGCCGAACGCGATGGGCATGTCGATCAGGATCGTGATCGTGAACACGCCCATCAGAAAGAGAGCACCCGAAGACATCATTGTTCCTTTGCGGCGGGGGCGGGAGAGAACAGCTGGGCCAGATGGACCACGACGGTGATCGCGCAGGCGAACGGCAGCGCCAGGTACACCGTGCCGGCGGACACGTCCAGCGCGGGCAGGGTCTGGTCCATCGTAAGTTCGGCCAGTTGCCACCCGGCGTAGCCCAGCGCAACCAGGCCGACGATGATCAGCACCTGGTTCAGGCGCTCGAAGGCTGCCAGCACGCGCGGATTGCGCACCACGAAGGGCAGCAGGCCGGCCATCAGGTGTGAGCGCTCGTAGCTGCAGGCGACGCCGCCGATGAAGGCGGACCACACCAGCACCAGGCGTGGCAGCTCCTCGGCCCAATGAGGCGTGGTGTGCGTGACGAACCGGGCGAACACCACGTAGGTGATCAGGATCGCCAGCAAGGCCACCGCCAGGGCGGCGATGGCTTTGCTGATGCCCGACAGAACGGCGGACAGTCGGTTGAGCATCACTTGGCCTCGCGGTACTTCTGGACCAGCGCCATCAGCTCGGGGCCGTAGGTCACCGAATAGGTCTTCCACACCGGCTCCACGGCGGCGGCGAAGGTGGCCTTGTCGACCTCATTGACCTGCATGCCCTTGTCCTTGAGCTGGGCGACGAACTGCTGGTCGCCTTCGCTGATCATCTTGCGCTGCGCGTCGCGCCACTTGTCGGCGGCCGCCTGCACGACCTTCTTGTCGTCGGCCGAGATGCGGTTCCAGACCGGCTTCGAAATGATCAGGCTGGCCGGGCCCCAGACGTGGCCGGTCAGCGACAGGTATTTCTGCACCTCGAAGAAGGACGAGGTGTAGATGATGGACAGCGGGTTCTCCTGCGCGTCGAACACCTTCTGCTGCAGGGCCGAGTACAGCTCGCCGAAGGCCAGCGGAGCCGGGTTGGCGCCCAGCGCGGTGAAGGTGTCCAGGCGCATCTTGTCCGGCGTGACGCGCGTCTTCAGTCCGGCCAGGTCGGCGGGCTTGTTCACCGGGCCGCGATTGTTGGTGACGTGGCGAAAGCCGTTTTCCCACCACGAAATGATGGTCAGGTTCTTCTTGTCGGCCAGTTTGGCCAGCGCCTCGCCCAGTTCGCCGTCATAGGCCTTGTAGGCCTGCTGCGACGTGGACCACGTGTAGGGCAGTTCCACCACGCCGAACTTGGGTTCGATCGGCTGCAGCGAACCCGAGCCGATGATGGCCGCGCCCTGGCTGCCGATCTGCAGGCCTTCGAGCATGGTTTTTTCATTGCCCAGCTGGCCGCTGGGGAACAGCACGAAGTTGACGCGGCCGTTGGTCTTTTCCTTGACCTCGGCGGCAAAGCCTTCGGCGGCCTTGTTCCAGCTATGGCTGGGCGCCAGCACGTGGCCGAGCTTGATGTCCACGGCGTGCGCGGCGAACGGGGCGGCGGCCAGCAGGGCGACGCCGAGGAGGGACGAGAGTTTCCGGGTGGCAAAGGTCATGGCGGGATTCCAGATTCGGGATGGATAGGGATGAGTGATGGTGGAACGTCGGCGGGGTGCGGCCCCGCTCAATAGGATTGCCCCCGCATCGAGGCGGGGTGGCCGGGCAGGTCGATACGCGTGCCGGTATCGGATAGGCCGTCGTCTCCCACGGCCAGGACCTGCATGTTGGCGTCGAGGAAATTCCCGACGTAGAGAAAGCGGCTGTCGGGGCTGAAAGCCACGCCTTCGGGCAATGCGCCGACCTCGATGGCGCCGGCGCGGGTCACGCGCAGCCCGTCGATGCGCAGCAGCACGATCTGCCCGCGGGGATGGTGGAACCAGGCGCTGGAGGGATTGTTCGACCCCTGCACGATGGCGACCGCGGCGTAGCGGCCGTCCGGGCTGATGGCGATGCCCTCGGGGCCGTCTTCCACCATGACGCGGTCCACCACGCGGGGCGGCGAACCGGCCAGGTCCACGACGCTGACCGAATCGGCGTGGCCGTCGGACGCCGTGGCGCTGCCCATGTCCACGACCAGCGCCAGCGCGCCGTCTGGCGACACCACCAGGTTGAAGGGCACCAGGCCAGTGGTCAGGTCTTCGGCGGGGTCATGCGTCACGCGCGGCGTCGGGCCGCTTTCGTCGATGTGCAGCACGCCCAGCCGATGCGTGTCCGTCTTCACGACAAAGGCGCGCCTGCCGTCCGCAGAAAAAGACACCGCGACGACGGCCGTGCCCATGTCGACCTCGGCGCAGACCTTCACCCGGCCGCCTGCAATGCGCAGCACGGATACGGAATGGCCGGCCTTGTTGGCCACCAGCGCCAGCGTGCCGGCGCGGTTGATCGACAGGCCCGACGGCTGCAAGCCCGCCTGAACCGTCTGCACCACGGCGGGCGGCCTGGCGGCCAGATCTATCACGTGGACGTCGCGGCCGGGCGCGGGCGTCCAGTTCTGGCCGCTTTCGCCAGGCAGCCAAGCCATCGAATCGGCGATCAGCGCCAGCCGCTGGTCTGGCGCCACGGCCAGGTTGACCGGGGGGCCGAACAGCGAGTTGGGCAGGGCGATGGTCGCGGCCAGTTCCGGCGCGGCGGCATTGGCGCCCGCATCGAAGATGCTGAGGGTGTCGCGGCCGGGCGCCAGGAAGCGGATCTGGCCGTCGTCCCAGGTCACCTTCTCGTCGTTACCCACCAACAGGTAGTGCGGTTCGCGGGACGGGTTCATGCGGCCAGCTCCTCGGCCTGCGGCACGGCCAGCGTGGCGCCGATCAGCTGCCGGGTGTAGGGATGCTCGGGCGCGAAATAGATGCGGTCGGCTGCGCCGCGTTCCACCACGCGGCCGCCTTGCAGCACCACGATGTCGTCCGCGATGTGCTGCACGACGGCCAGGTTGTGGCTGATGAACAGATAGCCCAGTCCGCGCTCGCGCTGCAGGGCCATGAGCAGGTTCAGGATCTGCGCCTGCACGGAAACGTCCAGCGCCGAGGTCGGCTCGTCGCAGATCAGAAGCTGCGGTTCCAGCATCAGAGCTCGGGCGATCGCCACGCGCTGGCGCTGTCCGCCGGAAAGCTCGCGCGGATAGCGGCCTGCGAAGGCCGGCACCAGCCCGACCGCGTCCATCATGCGGCGCACGGAGGCGGCGCGCGATTGGGTATCGCCGATGCCGTGCACGCGGAGCGGGGCGGTCAGGATTTCGTTGATGGTGCGGCGGGGGTTGAGCGACGAATACGGATCCTGGAACACCATCTGGATGCGGCGGGCGCGAGCGCGCGCCGGCATGGCGGTCAGCGGCCGGCCATCGAGCAGGGCCTCGCCCTGCGTGGGCGCCAGGAGGCCCAGCATCAGCTTGGCGATGGTGGACTTGCCGCTTCCGGATTCGCCCACCAGCCCGACGGTGCGTCCCGCGGGCACGTGCAGGTCGATGTCGTGCAGGATCCGGGGCGCGGGGCGGCGCGAAAACAGGCTGGCGCGGGCGTACTGGAACGACAGGCCGTTCAGACTGATGCCGGCTTGGGAAGAAGAGGGCTGGCTCATGCCGGAACTCCTTGGCGCAGCGCGCCGGGTTTCACGCAAAGGCAGCGGTGTCCCTGCTGCGCCGCAGCTGCGAAGGGCTGCGAGCAGCGCGGTTCGGCGACAGGGCAGCGTTCGCGGAAGGCACAGCCGGTGATGGGCGTGTCCAGCGACGGCACGGCGCCGGAAATGGTCGGCAGGTCGGTGCGCGGCGCGGTGCGGCCGGGTTGCGGAATGCAGTTGAGCAGCATCGAGGTGTACGGATGGCTGGGGCGCTCCAGCACGTCGCGCACCGTGCCGCCTTCGACGATGTCGCCCGCGTACATCACGATGACGTGGTCGGCGATGCGTGCCACCAGACCCATGTCATGCGAAATGAACACCATGCCCAGGCCGAATTCGGCCTGGATGTCGCGCAGCAGGTCCAGCAGTTCGGCCTGCACCGTGACGTCCAGCGCCGTCGTCGGCTCGTCGGCGATCAGCAGTTCCGGGCCGCACATCAGGGCCATCGCGATCATGACGCGCTGGCGCAGGCCGCCCGACAGTTCAAACGGATACTGCCGCATGCGATCGCCGGGATTGGCGATGCCGACACGGCGCAGTAGGTACTCGGCGCGTTCGGCGGCCTCGCGCCGGCTGACGCGCTTGTGGCGGCGCAGCACGTCGATGAGCTGCGTGCCGATGTCGAACACCGGATTCAGCGACGTCATGGGGTCCTGGAAGATCATGGCGATGCGCGCGCCACGCAGCTGCGCAAGGGCGGCCGGCGTCAGCGACGCCAGGTCCTGGCCCGCGAACTCCAGGCGGGCCACGCGGCGCCGCGCGGCGGCCGGCAGCAGGTCAAGCAGGGCCAGCGCGGTCAGCGATTTGCCGCAGCCGGATTCGCCAACGATGCACAGGGTCTTGCCGCGTTCCAGGGTGAAGTCCACGGCGCGCACGACGTGCTTGACGTGCGTGGGCGTGTGGATGTCGATGTGCAGGTCCTGGACCCGCAGCAGCGGATGGCTGGTGGTGTCGGTCATCGGGTCATCCTTTCTTCAGTTGGATGGCGCGCAGGCTTTCACCGGCGCGGTTGACGCACAGCACCAGCAGGAACAGCACGACGCTGGGAATCACCACCAAAGAAGGCTGGAACAGCATGTTTTCCTTGCCCTCGGCGATCATCAGGCCCAGCGACGGCATCGGCGCCGGCACGCCCAGGCCCAGGAACGACAGCGAGGCTTCCAGCGTGATCGCCATGGCTGCGTCCACGGTGCCGATGATGAGCAGGTTGCCGACCAGATTGGGCAGGATGTCGCGCCAGATGATCTGCAGATGCGTGCAGCCCTGCAGGCGCGACGCGGTGACGAATTCGGCGTTGCGCAGCCCGGCCGCCATCGTGCGCGCCACCAGGGCGTAGCGTTCCCACAGCAGCAGGCCCAGCACCAGCACCACCACCGTGAGCGACGCGCCGACCACCGACACCACGGCCAGCGCCACCAGGATGATGGGCAACGCCAGGCGCGCCGTGATCAGGAACGAGACGACGCGGTCCACCGCGCCGCCGAAGTAGCCGGCGGCCACGCCGAGCGTCGTGCCGATCAGGCCGCCCATCAGCGCGACGGACAGGCCGATCAGCGCCGACACGCGCACGCCGTACAACGCGCGGGCCAGCACGTCGCGTCCAAGCTGGTCGGTGCCCAGGATGTGGTTCCAGTCGCCGCCTTCGGCCCAGACTGGCTCCTGCAGCCGGGCAAGCAGGTCCTGCGAATAGGGATCGTGGGCAATAAGGTAGGGGCCGACGAGGCCCGCCAGCACCAGCAGGGCCAGCAGGGCCACGCCCGTGTTGCGGCCGAGCCGCGCCAGGCGTTGGCCGCGCGGGGCGGCGGGCAGGGGAGAGGCAAGGGTATCGTTCATGTCGCGGCTCGCACTCGGGGGTCCAGCCAGCCGTTGATCAGGTCGGCGGCCAGGGTCAGGACGATGTAGATCAGCGCGAAGATCAGGATCAGCGCCTGCATCGTGGGAAAGTCGCCGCGCAGGATGGAAGTCCAGGCCAGCAGCCCGGCGCCATTGATGGCGAACACGGTCTCGATCACGACCGAGCCGGCCAGCAGCGTGCCCATCTGGGCGGCGGCCAGGGACACCAGGGGCCGCAGCGCGTTGCGCAGGGCGTACTTGCCGACCACGCTTGCGCCGCCCAGGCCCATGGCGCACGCCGTGCGGATGTAGTCGGTGGCGAGCACCGTTTCCATTTCGGATTTCATCAGGCGCAGCATCGCCGGCATGGCGAAGAGGCCCAGCGCGACGACCGGCATCACGTAGTGCTTCCACGTGTCGAAGCCGGAGGCGGGCAGCCACTGGTTGCGCACGCTGAAGACGATGATCAGCAGGAACGCCAGGCAGAACGGCGGCATCGCCTGGGCGCAGGCGGACAGCATCATCGTGAAGCGGTCGATCAGCGAACCCTTGCGCAGTCCGGCCAGCACGCCCAGCGGAATCGCCAGCAAAAGCGCGAACGCCATCGCGGCCAGGCCCAGCTTGGCGGTGGCGGGGAAATGCTGCGCCAGGAGCTCGGCGACGGGCCGGCTGAAGTACAGGCTGTCGCCGAAGTCGCCGCGCACCACGCCGGCCAGCCATCGGCCGTACTGCACCAGGATGGGATCGTCAAAGCCGTGCAGCTGCGACAGGCGGGCGGCGTCGGCCGCGCTGCCTTCGCCCGCCAGGCGCGCGGCGGGGTTGCCGGACGCGAACACCAGCGAAAAGCTGATCAGCGACACGAACACCACCAGCAGGGCGGCGACCAGCAAACGGCGAAACAGGAATGCAATCATGGGTCAACCTCTTTCCTCTTGCGCCGGCGCGCACGGTCCCGCCCGGACGCATCGGCGTCCGGACCTGAAGGAAGGATTACGCGCCGGCGCGGCCGGCAAGCCGGATCAGTTCCAGGCGGCCTTGTAGAAGCGCGGGAACTCGTCGCCGTCGACCGAGAAATTCAGGTCCTTGGCCTGCACGGCGTTGAGCGAGTGGTTCCACAGCGGCACCCAGTAAGCCTGTTCGGCCACGATTTTCTGGGCGGCCTCGTAGTTCTTGGCGCGCACGTCGCGGTCCACGGTGGTGTCCGCGGTCTGCAGGAACTTGATGACCTCGGGGTTGCGGGCCTGGTCGTCAGGGCCGCCACGGAAGAAGTTGCTGGTGGACAGCGCGGCGTCGGCGATGCCGTAGGACCCCCAGTTGGACGACAGCATGGCGATCTTGCCCTCGCGCCAGTTGGTCATGGCGGTGCCGTACTGCTGTTCCACCAGGTTCAGCTTGATGCCGGCCTGCGCCATCTGTGCGGCGGCCGCGTCCAGGATGGCGCGCGGGGGAGCCGAGATCACCAGGTCCAGCGTGACGCCATTGGGGTAGCCGGCCTGCGCCAGCAGCTGTTTGGCGCGGGCGGGATCGAACTTGTAGGTCTGCACGTCGCCGGCGCAGCCGAACTGGGCCGGGTTGCAGGCCGCATTGATGACCTTGGATGCGCCGCCCACCAGCGCCTTGCGGATCGCCTCGCGATCGATCGCGTAGTTGATGGCCTGGCGCACTTCCTGCTTGGCCAGCGGCGACTTGCCGTCGTCGAAGCGCGGATTCAGCGAGATATAGCTGATGCGCATAATGCTGCTGCTCTTGACCGTGACCGAGGGCGTCTTCTCCATGCGCTTGGCCACGTCGGGCGGGACGCGCCAGATCCAGTCCAGTCCGCCGGACAGCAGTTCGGCGTATTGCGTATTGGCGTCGGGCAGCACGCGCACCACCAGCTTCTTCACGGCGGGTTTGGCGCCAAAATAATCCTCGTAGCGCTCGTACACGTAGCGGCTGCCGGGCTGGCTTTCCACCAGGCGGTACGGGCCGGTGCCGATGGGCTTGGCGCCCATGTCCGACTGGTTGGCCTCGTAGTACTTGCGCGGGTAGATGGGCAGGTTTTCCGACAGCATCTCCAGCGCCAGCGGATACGGCGTCTTCATCGTGATGCGCACGGTGTCGTCCGAGGCCTTTTCGGCCTTGGCGATCCAGGCCACCTGGTTCTGGAAGCGCGCCTTGTAGCCTTCCGAAGACACCAGGTTCAGCGTGTACAGCACGTCGTCGATCGTCAGCAGCGATCCGTCATGGAACTTCACGTCCTTGCGGATCGGCAGCTCGATGGTGGTGTCGTCCACGAACTTGTAGCCCGTGGCGATGGCGGGGCCGAACTCGCCCGTGTCCTGGTTCTTCTGCAGCAGCCCCGAAAAGACCATGCGCGCCAGCGCGAGGCCTGGGCGGTCCGATTCCTTGTACGCGTCCAGCGTGGCGGGCGCCGCGTCGAAGGCGATGTTGAGGGAGTTGTCAGCCTTGTTGGCCTGGGCGACGGTGGCGCCTAGCGCCAATAGCGCCGCGCTCACTAGCTTCACGGTACGGGTCAGCTGCATTTTTTCACCTTGATGTGTTTTAAGTATTTGTCTTGAACTTCGGGCATTGCGGGTACTGCGGGTGCTGCTGGTACTGCTGGTATTGCGGATGCTGCGATTCGATCGGCAAGCCGATCCCGTTGCCGCGGGCGGCGCCATCGGGCGCCGGCGGTGCATGCAAGGTCGACGGGGAGGGGCCTGCGCGCTTGGGCGCGCGGGCGAATCAGGGGTTAGCGGTTCATCTGGTCATCGGATCCCGACACTGCCAAAGTCTTCCCGCAGGCGCGCCAGGATGCCGACCAGATGGTCGTGCATGGCGTGGCGCGCGCGGATGGGATCGCGGTCGACGATGGCCGCGAGGATGCGTTCGTGTTCCTTCTGGGCTTCGATCCACACCTTGGTGGTCACGAAGTGTTCTTCCAGACGGTGAAATACGGGGCTCAGCGTGCTCAGGTGCCAGATGTGCGAAATCGCGGCGGCCAGCGCGGCGTTGCCGCAGGCCGCGCCGATCGCGGAATGAAAGGCCCGGTCATGGATGCTGGGCGATTCGGTCAGCGACATGCCGTCGTGCGCGGCGCGGATCGCCGCGATCTGCGCGGGCGACGCCTTCTGCGCGGCCAGCGCGGCGCATTCGGGCTCGATCAGCAGCCGGGTCTCCAGCAGGTCGAAGGGGCCGATGTCCGTGGCCTCGACGCCGTTGGCGGCGGGCTGCGCGTCGCGCGTTTCCTGATACTGGCCGTCTTCCCGCGGCTGGCATACGAATACGCCGGTGCCCACGCGCACCTCTACGTACCCCTCGATTTCCAACGCGATCAGGGCTTCGCGCACCGAGGCGCGGCTCACCTGCAACTGCTCGGCCAGTTCACGTTCCGCGGGCAGCCTGCCGCCTGCGGGAAAGTCGCCCGCCTTGATGCGCGCGGCGATCTGGTCGGCAATCATGCGATAGAGGCGGGTGGAGGCAACGGCCTGGAGAGCGGTCATGGTTGGACGGATGGAATGATCGGGGTGTAGAGCGTAATGGGTTTGGGGAACCTTGTGTCTTGACGCGGATGCGGTCTAAAGCTGACATTGCCAGGGTGCCTGATGGTCCAGTGGTCAGGCCACTGGACGAAATGTACCGGAGCAGAACGGCGTTGGGAATCGCATGCGCGCGGTTTTCTGCGATTTATAGGGAAAACCACTATCGGCGGCGTGATGGGTATGATGACTGCCGCACCTTACCCATACCCGCGCCGACGTTGTCCGTCGGCCTGTCCCGGAAGCCGCCCGCATGAACGATCGACTGCAGCAGACACTGCGCCGCTTTGACGACTACAACGCCGCCGATCCCCACCAGTTTTCGTGGGAAGGCCAGACCTGTCCGCAGGAGCTGTTCCTTGCGCAGAAACTGCATGAATGGGTCATGAAGCTGGCGCCCGATGCGTCCGGTGCGTTGATCCTGGCGTCACGGTGCCAACACATCGGCCGCTGGGAAATCACGCGGGACAGCTATCCGGAAGGCAGGATCGGTTATCTGACCTGGCGCAAGGCGCTGGCCCGGCATCACGCGGGCGTTGCGCAAGACATCATGAAGCGGGCCGGTTATCCGCAAGACGCCTGCGACCGCGTGGGCGCCATCCTGATGAAGCAGGGGATCAAGCAGGACCCCGACGTCCAGGTCATGGAAAACGCGCTGTGCCTGGTGTTCCTGCAATACCAGTACGAGGCCTTCCATCCCGCGCACCCGGACAAGATCGTCGAGATCCTGCGCAAATCGCTGTTGAAGATGGATGGCGCCGGCCACCAGCAGGCCATGACGCTGCCGTATACGCCCAAGGGGACGGAGTATCTGCAGCAAGCGCTGGCGGCGCTGGAGGCGGGCGGCTAGGCCGGTCTGGCAAGCTCCGGACCCGCAAACATACAGGCCTGCCGCAGGCCGGGATTCGCATCCCGGCCTGCGGCAGGCCTGTATTGCTCTTAAAGCAGGTGTTGCTTACTCGGAAGCTTCCGGTGCTGCGTCTGCCGGCGCTGCGGGGGCGGGCGCGTCGGTGGAAGCGGGGGCTTCAGCAGCGGCGGTCTGCGCCTTTTTCTCGGCGCGGGCGCGCGCGGCGTTACGCGATGCGTTGCGCGACGCCATGCGCTTGGCGTGGCGCGCTTCGTTGGTGGTCACTGCGCCGGCGGGTTCGCCGTTCAAGTCCACGCGCGGCGCGTCTTCCACCATGCTGGCCCAGTAGCGGCGGCCGTCGCACCATGTCTTGACGGCTTCCTTGATCTGCGCCTCGTCCAACTGCAGCTGCTGCGCATGCTGCACCAGGTCGGCCAGCACGCCCAGCTTGAGCGGCAGCTTGGGCGCGGGATTCTTGGGGAAGGCCTTGGGGAAATGGCGCTGCAGGCGCGAGATGGCCACGACGACCGGATCCACGGGCGCTTCGCGCTTTTCGGCGCGCGGAGCGCGCTGCGGCTTGTCGCCCGACTGCGCGCGCTGCGGTTTGCCACCAGCTTGCGCGCGCTGTCCCTTGTCGCCGTTCTGCGGACGCGGGCCCTTTGCGGCGCCTTGCGGGCGGCGCGGCTTCTCGGCGCCTTCTGGGCGCGATTCTTTCTTGGAGCCCGCCTTTTCAGGATTCTGCTTGATCAGCAATTCCCGGATCGCGGCTAATTGTTCTAGTCCCATGTGCTACACAAAAAAAAGGTTGAAGCCGCGAGCGTGTCCGCTACGCCGCCATTTGTCGACCGTTCAGCGCCATCCGCTTCCCGCGTTTTCCGCCGGCTTGCCGTCCCGGAAAACCGCTACGTGGAAACGACCACCAGCAACGCCAGCGACAGCAGGATGCCGAACGCGGCCAGGGCAAACGGCAGTAGTAGAACATACACGCCGCGTTCCTGTCCGTGGCCATGGGCCAGCCCGGCTGCAATCGACATCCGCACCGGCGAGAAAATGCCCATCGCCGTGCCCGATACATGCAGCAGCGCGGCCGCTGCGGGGACGTTCAGGCCTGCCTGAAGCGCTAATGATAGCTGGGATGGCATGAACAGGCTGTTTGGCGCATTGCCGCTGTTGGCCAGGATACCGAAGGCGCCGGCCAGCAGCGGCGTGATAAGGATAGTCCAGTCGCGCAGGCTGGAAAACAGTCCATCGGCGTAGGCCTGTGAGATGCCGGCTCCTGCAAGCGCCTCGGCCATCATGGCGAACAGAAAGACGGACAGGACGGCATGGCGCCCGGTCTTCCAGGCCGCGCGGGCCTGCGCGGCCAGGGTCCCGGGACGCCGCTGCCACGCGGTCATGGCGAGGGCACCCGCGATCAGCCAGGTGCCCGCATGCAGGAAGGGCGTCCATGCGGGCAGGTCGGCATAGGGGCGCCACTGCGCCAGGCTGGCAAGGCCGCGATTCAGGCCGGGCACGAGCCGCGTCGTGACCAGCAAGGCAATCAGGATGATGTAGGGAAAGGCTCGGCGCGCCGCCGCCAGCGCCTGTGCGCGATCCGGCCTGCGGTCCGCCAGGAAGCGCAGCACGATGAGCGGGCCATAGGCTGCCAGCAAGGCGGTTTCTGGCCCCAGCACCGCCGTGGCGGCGCTCAGCAGCGCCAGGCTTGCGGCCATCCAGACGGCTTCGCGGCCGCGCTCCGTTGCGGGCGCGCGCAGGCCGGCGCGGTCGGCCGTCCGCCAGAACAGCGCCAGCCAGATGATCATCAGCAGGGCAACCGGGACCATGCTGTACAGCGCCAGTTGCGGCGCCGGCACGCGCGCATACGCCGAGGCGAGCAGCGTGCCGCTGCCCATCGCGCCCCAGGGGATCAGCGTCTGGCTCAGCAGCGCGAACACCATGGTCTCGCGGGGCTTCAAGTCCAGCGGCCGGATCAGCAGCACGGTGCCCAGCATGCCCACGCCGAAGCCCGTGGCCGACTCGGCGAACGGACCCACCAGGAAGCAGGCGAAGAACAGCAGCCTGCGGCGCTCCAGCAGATCGAGGCTCGTCGCCGAGCTTTCGCGCGCCCCGTGGTCAGGCCCGGCGCGCCGCTGTGCCGCCATTTGCCAGAACAGCAGCCCGCCCAGGATGTAGGGCGTGATGATCCAGCCGATCCACGCGCCGCGTTTGAGCGCAACGGCAAGCTGGGCAAGCGTGAATGAGGTGGGAGCCGCGAAAAGCGCGATGGGAATGGCCGCGAGCAGTCCCAGCACCGCCGCGGTCGTCGTGTTCACACGGCCGCTGGCGATCGCGCCGATCACGGTCAGCGCGGGTAGGGACCACAAGAGGTACATCATGGATCGGAAATCCTGCTTCGCTGGGTTGGGTTCGCGGCGCAAAGCGTAGCAGGGTATCCGGATGGCCGGTAGGCGCGGCGGGGGATGGGAACGTACTGGCCCGGGCTGGTCTCACGTCAGTGCAAGGACGAGAAAACGCCGGCTGGCGCTCATCGCGCGAGCCGGCGTCGGGAAGGCAGGGACAAGCACCACGCCCCCCGGGGGCGCGGCGCCGTGGCGTTACTGGTTTGCGCCGTGGATGTTGCCGGCAATACCGCCCGCGGCGGCGCCGATGGCGGCGCCGGTCCAGGCGCTGCCGCCGGCGATGGCGGCAATGCCGGCGCCGGCTGCGGCGCCCATTATGCCGCCCGTCACGGTGCCTTGCTGTTCCTTGGTCATGTTCGTGCAGGCGGCCAGCGATACCATCGCGATGGCCACTCCTATCGTCCGGATAGTCTTCATGGCGGCTCCTAGGGGGTACGTTTCGTCTTGGACGTCGCGGGCATGACGACCTCAAACCAGATGGTCTCTACAACGGGACGATCCAACTGGCTCGGATTGGCCGCATACCAGCGGTCCACGGTCTCGCGCACGGAGTCCAGCGTCTGGCCTTGGAGGCCTCGGGCAAATTTCGGCACGATCGTCTGGGAATCCGGAAGCGCCTTCCGCTGCTGATAGGCCTGTTCGACCTGCAGGACATTCGCCATGCCCAGCAGATAGGCCTTTTTCAAGTTGGCGTCCGATTCCGTCCAGTGTTTGCCCGTGATGATGGGGGCAGGTTCGGGAGGGGCGGCCACGCCGGGAGGGGCGAACAGGATTGAAAGGGCTACGGCCGCTGGGCCAAGCAGGTGTTTTACTTGCATCGCATCGCTCCTTTGGGGGAACAAAAGATAGAAAACAACCTTCGCGCGCGAATCGGGCGGACAGATCGTGATGGCCGATCGAAAAGCGGTACCGATCAATTTATGCCTGAACGCCCGGCCTTGCAAGGCCGTAATTCCTTACGGTTCACCCGTTCAGCCCAGGGTCAGTAGGCGTCTGATACGCCGGACGGCGTGGCCCGCGCATCCGACGACAGGAAGCTGGCCGCCAGTTGGCGCGCGGTGTTCGCATACAGCAGCACGTCCACGCCGACCGCGACGAACGTGCATCCCAGCATCAGGTAGCGCCGCGCCAGTTCAGGGTTTGACGTGAGCGTGCCGGCCGCCTTGCCGTGCGCGATGATGACCTGCATGGCGTGTTCGATGGCGGCCTGCACCTCGGGATGGCCGGGCCGGCCGCGATAACCCATGGAAGCCGCCAGGTCCGCCGGGCCAATGAAGACGCCATCCACGCCCGGCACGTCGCAGATCGCATCCAGGTTCGCCAGCGCCTCGACCGTTTCCGCCTGCACGAGCAGGCACACTTCGTCGTCGGCCACGTCCAGGTAGTCTTCGCGGGCGCTCCAGCGCGACGCGCGGCCCACGGCGCTGCCCACGCCCCGGACGCCTTGCGGCGGATAGCGTGTGGCCGCGACCACGGCGCGCGCCTGGCTCGCCGTGTCCACCATCGGAACCAGCAGGTTCCTGGCGCCGATGTCCAGCATCTGCTTGATGAGCGGCGTTTCACCCGCGACCACGCGCACGACGGGCTGCGAGCGATAAGGCGCCACGGACTGCAGCGCGGCCAGCGTGCCGCGAAGGTCGTTCGGAGCATGTTCTCCGTCGATCAGCAGCCAGTCGAAGCCGGCCGTGGCGGAGACCTCGGCCAGATAGGGATCGGCCATGGACAGCCACAGGCCCACTTGCGCTTGTCCCGCGGCCAATGCGGATTTGAAGGAGTTTTGTGCCGGCATGCGTGAATGCTCCCGATGGCTGAATCAGCTGACGATGCCCAGATGCCAGGGCACGAACTCGTGGTTGCCCAAACCCAGGGCTTCGCTTTTGGTTGGCGCGCCCGAGGCCGCGCGCAGGATGTGCTCGAAAATGCGTTGTCCCATCTGTCCGATGTCCACCTCGCCGTCCAGCACCGCTCCGCAATTGATGTCCATGTCTTCCTCCAACCGGGCGTACATGGCGCTGTTGCTCGCAAGCTTGAGGGTTGGCGCCGGCTTCGAGCCGAACATGGAGCCGCGGCCCGTGGTGAAGCAGATCAGGTTGGCGCCGCTGGCGATTTGTCCCGTGACCGCCACCGGGTCATAGCCTGGCGAATCCATGAAGACCAGGCCGGCGCGGTCGATGGGCTCGGCGTATTCATATACGGCCTGCAGCGGCGTCGTGCCGCCTTTCATGGCCGAACCCAGCGACTTCTCGAAGATGTTGGCCAGCCCGCCTTGCTGGTTGCCGTGGCCCACGACGCCATTGAACTGCGCGTTGTGCCCGGCCGTGTACTTTTCCCACCAGGCCAGCCGGTCCAGCAGCTTCTGGCCAACCTCGGGCGTGACGGCGCGGCGGGTCAGCATGTATTCCACGCCGTGGATTTCGGGCGTCTCGGACAGGATGGCCGTGCCGCCGTGCCGCACCAGGATGTCCATGGCGGCGCCCAGCGCGGGATTGGCGGTAATCGCGGAAAAGCCGTCGGACCCGCCGCACTCCAGCCCGATCTTCAGGTGGCTGGCGGACACGGTGCTGCGCCTGGCGGCATCGGCCTGCGGCAGCATGTCCTCGATGGCCCGGATGCCCGCTGCGATGGTCGCGCGCGTGCCGCCGGTATCCTGCATGACCAGCGTGCGCACCCGCTCGTCCCCCTCCAGCGCCTGCGACTCGACCAGCGAAGCCACCTGGTTGCGCTCGCAGCCCAGGCCCACGATCAGGACGCCCGCCAGGTTCGGATGCCGGGCATAGCCCGCCAGCGTGCGCCGCAGGACGTCGAAGTGCTCGCTGGGCGACGACATGCCGCAGCCGCTCGTCTGCGCGAACGCCACGACGCCATCCACGTGGGGAAACGCGGCCAGGCGATCCGGCGTGAAGTGCTGCGCAATGTGATGGATGACCGTCGCGGAACAGTTCACCGACGCCAGGATGCCGATGAAATTTCGCGTGCCGACGCGTCCGTCGGCACGCAAAAAACCCTGGAAGGTGGCGCGCTCGGCCTCGTCCAGCAAGGCCACGGGCCTGGCGTCGCGGCAGAACGCCGGATCTCGCTCGAAGTCGGTCAGCGCCAGATTGTGCGTGTGCACGTGGTCGCCGGCCTCGATGTCGCGCGCCGCCACCCCGATGATGGCGTCGTACTTGCGCACCGGCGCGCCCGCCGGAATGCGGTTGGCGGCGATCTTGTGGCCGCCCGGCACCTGCGCGCGAACGCGCAGGCCCAGGGCGGGCAGGGACATGCCCAGTTCCAGGGCATGCCGGGCGATCAGCACATTGTCGTTGGCGTGCAGCCGGATCAAAGGGGAGGGATTCACCGTGCAATCAACCCTTTTGCAGCATTTCTTTCAGCTTCAGGCGCGCGATCAACGCGGTCTCCTGCTGGTAGACCGACGCGACGTAGGCTTTGTAGTCCGGGCCGTCCAGGTACATTACCGGCGCATCGATGCGATCGGCGACCTGCTTGAACGCGTCGCTCTTGACCGCGGTGCGGAAGGCGTCGCGCAGCTTGCGCTCGATCGCCGGATCCAGGCCCTTGGGCGCGCCGATGCCATTGGGCGCTTCGACGACCACGGCGTAGCCCAGTTCCTTCAAGGTGGGCGCATCCTTGAAGCGCGTCGCGCGGGCTTCGCCCCATGTCGCCAGGAGGCGCAGCTTGCCCGATTCGACATGCGGCGCCCAGGAACTGGAGTCGGCCAGCAGGTCGATCTGCCCGCCCAGCACGTCCTGCAGCGCCGCCGCGCCGCCCTTGTAGGCAATCGCGTTGAAGCGTACGCCCGCCGCCATCGCGAATTCCTCCATGCCCACGTGCGTGGCGCCGCCCACGCCGGCGTGGCCATAGCTCACCCGCCCGGGATTGGCCTTGGCATGGGCCACGACGTCGTTCAGCGTCTTGAAGGGCGAACTGGCCAGCACCGCGATGCCGAAGGTCTGACCGGACGTGCGGGCAAGGTAGGTCAGCTCTTCGCGGGGATCGAGCTGCAGCAGCCCAAGCTGCGAGAAGCGCGTGACCGAAATCGGAATCTGCCCGATTGTGTAGCCGTCAGGCTGGGCTTGCGACAGGGACTTGGTGCCGATCATGCCCGAGGCGCCCGCGCGGTTTTCCACCACGATGGATTGCCCCAGCACGCCGGACGCGACCTGGCACAGCGCGCGCATCGACTGGTCGGCCGTGCCGCCAACCGGCCATGGACAGATGAAGGTGATGGGGCGCTGCGGGTAGTCGGCGGCGCGCGCGGCGAAGGGGGCCAGCAAGCTGGCCGCTCCGATGCCGGCAGCGCCTTGCAACAGCCTGCGCCTGCGCAGGTCAGGGGGTGGGATGTGCCTCATGGATTGTCTCCGGTGTCGTTATTTTTTAAGGTTCGCCAATAAGGCTGCCGGGCGACCTGGACCTATTCTCGTGAGCTTATATATAACTATCCAATAGAATTGGCGCATCGATTGATAACGTCTTTGATATGAAAAGGACCGGTCATGGCGCACCTGGACCGCGTGTTTCGTTCGAATCTCAAGCTCAGGCACCTGCAACTCGTGGTCGCGCTGGACGAATTCCGGCATCTTGGCCGGACGGCCGAGTTCATGGCGGTCAGCCAGCCCGCGGTGTCGCGCATGCTGTCCGAAGTCGAGGCCATGCTGGGCTTCGCGCTGTTTGAGCGGTCGGTGCGGGGCACGGAACCCACGCCCGCGGGCGTAGCGGTGGTGCGATTCGCGCGCGGCGTGCTGGCGCAGTACGAACGCACGCGCGACGAGATCGACGCCGCGGCGAGCGGCGCGGCGGGCAAGACACGCGTCGGGTCGATGGCCGTCGCGATGCCGGTGCTGATGGCGCGGGCGGTAGAGGCGCTGAAGGCGCGGTCCGCGCGCGCCGCGGTGCAGATCGAAGAAGGCGACCTGACGCACCTGCTGCCGAAGCTGCGACTGGGCGAGCTGGACCTCTTCGTGGGCCGGCTTGAACCGGGTTATGCGGCGCCCGACCTGCAGACCGAGACGCTGTATGAAGAGCCGATGGTGGTGGTGGCGGGGCCGCGCAGCGCGGTGGCGGCCATGGCGGCGCCGGCCTGGGCGGATCTGGCCGCCGTGCCCTGCGTCATGCCGCCGCCCTGGGCGTCGCTACGCGTCAAGCTGGAACAGCAGTTTCATCGGCACGGCGTGCAGCCGTCGGCCGACCTGATGGAGACGTCGTCTTATCTGGCCACGCTGACCTTCGTGGGCAGTCGGGGCGGCGTGGGATTCCTGGCCCGCTCTGCGGCCAGGAGTTTTGAAGGGCAGGGCCTGTGCAAGATTCTTGATGTGCCGCTGCCGCTGCACCTTCCACCCGTCGGAATCATCACGCAGCGCGGCGCCGCGCTGCCGGCCAGCAGCCTGCAATTGATCGACTGCCTGAGGGAAGCCGCCGCGGCCGGCGCGGCGGAGACGGCGGGATAGCGCGCAAATTTCGCGGCCGGTGATTGCGTTACCCGCCGCGGCCCGTCATTTCTGCGCGGTAGCCGGGGCGGTGGGCGCCAGCGCTTGCAGCAGCAGTTGCGCGTTGCCCTGGAGCTCGGCTATCGGGTCGGCTCCGTCGGTGGCCAGCACCACGGCGCGGGCGCCGCCGGCCTCGATGGCCTGCCGCAATTCGGGCGTGGGTTCGCGATGCAGCAGCGCCGCGGCCGCGCCGTTGTCCTTCAGCTTGCCGGTCAGGGCAGCCAGCGCTTCGGGTGTCCATTCCTTGTCATCGCGCGCGTCAGTCTCGATGAGGTCCAGGTTGAACTCGGCGATCAGGTAAGGCAGGCGTTCGGACAGGCTGATCACCGCCACGTTCTCGGCCTGCGCCAGCCCGGCCTGACCCTTGGCGTTCAGTTCGACCAGGGTGCGCTTGATGTGCCCCAGGTTCTCGCCGATGCGCTTGTCGTCCGCCGGAGACAGGCGTCCGAGGTCAGCGGCGACGATATCGGCCATGCGCCCCAGGTTGACGATGCTCAGCCAGGGGTAGGCGCCAAACTGGCCGCCGGGCCGCGTGTCGTTCTGCAGGGCGATGCCGTTGAGCGCCCCGTCCAGCGGACGCGCGGCGTCGATTTCAACGATGCGGATGTTCGTGCGGCGCGCGGTCTGATACAGCGGATCGTCGGGCCAGATCGAGCGCAGGCCTACTGCGGCGTCGGCGGACGCCGCTGCCTTTTGCAGCGCGGCGCCACCGCGACCGTTGAAATACGAGGTCAGGCGCGTGGGCGGCATGTTGGCGGGGGCGGCCCGTTCAACGCGGATGCCCGTGCCTTCGGCCAGCTTGCTCGTCAACGCGTAGACCACCGGATGCGCGGCCAGCACGGTCGCCGAGGCCGGCGTGGCGGGCGTGGCTGGCGCGGCTTCGGTTTGCGCCGCGCGGGCGGCACGGCCGCTGCGGGGGGCGTCCTGCGCCTGCGCGACGGCGGCGGTTCCTAATGCCGACGCCAGGGCCACGGCCAGCGCGGCGTGGCGCAACGTTGTGCAATGCGACTTCAGATTCATGCTGCATTTCCTTTCAGGCCCGGCGCAAGGCTGCGCGCCAAGGCGGCGATCCCAAACAAAATCCCCGCGACCAGAATGATGGCCGCGCCGGACGGCACCGGCAGCTCAAGCTCGATCGGCAACATGATGCCGGCCAGCGTGCTGACCATGGCCAGCAGCACCGACAGCGCGAAGAAGCTCTTGAGCGACTGCGCCAGCATGCGCGCCGCGGCCGCTGGAATCACCAGCAGCGCGCCCACCAGGATGGCGCCGATCACCTTGACGGAGGCCACGGTGACCAGGGTTACCAGGATCACGAACAGATAATCCATCGCCTTCACGGGCACGCCGCGCACCGCGGCCAATTGCGGGTTGAAGCTGGCCAGCATCAGCCGGTTGTAGTTCGGCAGCGCCAGGGCCAGGGCCAGCACCGCCACGCAGGTCAGCACCGACAGGTCATTGCTGTTGACGGTCAGCACCGACCCGAACAGCACGTTCTCAAGGATGTGGATGTTGATGCGCCCGGACAGGACGAGCAACAGGCTTGCGCCCAGCGCCAGCGACACCGACAGGAATACGCCGATCAGCGTGTCGGGCGTAAGCCGCGTGCGGTTGCTGAGGAAATTCAGCAGGATGCCGAAGATCAGGCAATAGCTGAACAGGCTGCCGTAGGGACCGGTGTAGGGTTCGCCCAGCAGGATGCCGATCGCCACGCCCGTCAGCGCGGCATGGCCGACGGCTTCGGAAAAGAAGGCGAAGCGCTTGACCACCACAAGAGTGCCCAGGCCGCCCAGCACCGGCCCGATGATCAGGCCGGCAAGCAGGGCGTTGACGACAAAGCCGTAGGCCAGCGAACCGGGCAAGATCCCGGATTCCGCCGCGCCTTGCACCAGTTGCCGAAGGCTATCGAAAAAGGCGTTCATGCTGCGCGCTCCTGCGGCACGCTGCCCACGCGCGGCCGGGTCGAAAACAAGGCAAGCAGCCGGTCCGGCGTCAGCACCTGCGCGGGCGGGCCGTCGCAGAGCAACTGGCGGTTCAGGCCCGTGACGCGATCGGCCAGCCGGCCGACGGCTTCCAGGTCATGCTCGATCCACAGCACGGTCACGCGCTGCGCGCGCCAGCTTTCCAGCAGTTCCTCGAACACGCGCACGCCGGCTTCATCGAGCGCGGACATGGGCTCGTCCAGGACGACCAGCGCCGGGCTGGGCACCAGGCCCTGGGCCAGCAGCACGCGCTGCCGTTCGCCCCCGGACAGGGCGCCCATGCGGCGATTTCGCTTGTCCTGCATGCCCACGCGTTCCAGCGCCGCGTTGATTTCGCCCGATCGCGCGCGCGACAGACCCAGGAACGCGGGTTTGCGCTGGCACATCGCGGCCATGAAATCATTGACGGTCATGGGAAGGCCGCGATCGAACTCCAGCGCCTGCGGGATGTAGCCAATGACGCCGGGGCGGTCGCCGGGCCAGGACACGCTGAGCTTGCCGCGATGCGGCATCTGGCCCAGCAGCGTCTTGACCAGCGAACTCTTGCCTCCGCCATTGGGGCCAACCAGCGCATGCACGCTGCCGGCCGCCACGGTGAAGCCGACGTCGCTCAGGATGTCGGTGCGGCCCAGCGTCAGCGAGACGTTCTCGAACGCAAGCGCAGGCCCGAGCGCGGTGTTCGGGTGGGCGGCGAAGGGGGCGGTCACGCGCCAGCCTCTTCGATGGCGCGCACCACCGTCGCCAGGTTGCGCTTCATTTCGTTTTCATATTGCTCGGCGCTGTACTCGCCGTAGGAGATATGCGACAGCGCGTAAAGCTTCACCCCGGTCTCGCGCTGGATGGTTTCGACATAGGCGGACGGGAAATTCAGTTCCGAGAAGATCACCTTCACGTCCGCCGCGCGCAACTGCTCGATGGTGCCCTTGAGCTGCGCGGGGCTGGGTTCAATGCCGTGAGCGGGTTCCACAACGGCCGTCACTTCCAGGCCAAACTCGCGCAGCAGGTAGTCGTAGGCGCCGTGGATCGTGGCCACGCGCAGGTCCGCGTTGGGCGCCGAAACCAGCTGGCCCAGCGCGTCGGCGCGCAGCTTGCGCAGCCGCTGGCCGTAGGCGCGGGCATTCGCCGTGTACGCCTGTGCGTTGGCGGGATCGATGCGGCCCAGCTCACGCGAGATGGTGTTGATCTGCGCGATGGACGCGGTGATGGACAGGAACGTGTGCGGATTCACGACCTTGCCCGAATCGCCGCCGCCGCGTGCCGCCATGCCCACTGCTGCAAGCAGCGGCACCTGCGCGTTTGCCTCGATCACGGGGATCTTGGGCTTTTCACTGGCGGCGATCATCCGGTCCGCGAAGTCGTCGTGCCCGATGCCGTTGAGCACCACCACGTCCAGCGTCCCGATGCGTTTGATGTCTTCCGCCCGCGGTTCATAGGCGTGCGGATTGAAGCCCACGGGAATCAGCGGCACGACCTCGGCCTTGTCGCCGACGATGTTCGCGACATAGCTGTAGTAGGGGTGCAGCGTCACGCCGATGCGCAGGCGCTTGGCGTCTTCCGCATGGGCGGGCGACAGCGCGGCAAAGGCCAGCAGCGCCAGGGCGGCCAGCGGTCGGGCGCAGCGGCGCAGGATCAAGGTGAAAGACGAAAATGCAGACATAAATCCGTAGGCTCGTGTCGAAGGACGATGGGGAAGGAGGGCGGTCAGGGCTTGCTCTGGCGGGTCACACCGGCATCGAACTGGGCGACGACCTGCCGCCAGCCCGCCGCCGCCAGCGCGGCGTCGTCGGCCGGATCGGGAACGCGCGCCCCCGCATCACGGGCGAGCCAGACATCCGCTTGGGCGTCGGCTTCCTTGCCGTGGTCATGGCCGTGGCCATTCTTGGCGCCGTCTTCGGCGCGCAGCAGGAAGGAGCCCGCCAGGGCGGAATCGGCGGTCTGGCCGACGTACAGGGCGTGGCCTGCCTGCCGTTGCAGGCGCCAGGCATGGCCGCCACGCGCCGCGGTGCTGTTGTCCGCCACGAACGGGGGCAGGCCCTGCGCGGACAGGTCGGCCACGGAAGGCAACGGTTCGCCCGCCTGCAGGGCAAAACCGATCTCTTCGTAGGCGACGCGCAGGTCCGCGTAGATGCCCTGTTCGGCAGGGGTGAGGTCGCGCCGCGCGTCTATCTGGCTGGCGGCCAGCGCCGCCTTTTCGGGCGGGGCCTCGCGCAGGCCGATGTAGCCGGCCGCGGCGGCGACGATTACCAGGCATGCGCCCAGCACGGCAAGCGTTTCGTGCCCGGCGCCGGCCGGGCGGATGACTTGAGTATGCATGCTGCTTGTCGCGGCCGCTTACTGGATGTCTACGTGATCGATTTCCACGACGTGGCCAGGACCGGCATCGAACAGCACGTAGAACTCGCCATTGGGCCGCTTGAACGTGAGCTTGGAATCCTGGTCCAGCTTGCCCGGCACAAGGATCTGCTCATCGTAGGAGATCACGTCCATGGTGACGCCCGCGGCGCCGCTGCCGTCGGAAAAGCCGCCGGTGCACTGGATCTGCTCCTTGCCCTCGGCCTTGCATTCGGCCATGGGATTGTGCGCCAGGGCGGCGGTGCTGGCGCTCAGCAGGGCGCCAAGCAGCGCGGCGCGGACGCCGTTCGCGAAAAACGCATTCATTGTTTAGCTCCTTGTTTCTTCAGCCATTCGGCGGTGACGGGCGACGCCGTGGCGATGGGCCAGGCGGCCTGATGCATCGATCCGTCCCAGCCTTCCACGGTGATCCACAGATCAGCGTCCGGGGCGGTCCGCGGCGGGATCGGCACGGTGGCGAACGCCCGGTGGGGACTGCCAAAGAAGATCGAACCCGCGGCGCGCAGGCTGCGCGGCTTGCCGACACGCACGTAGACCGCGCGGATCTGTTTCTCGCAGCCGGCGCACTGGGCCATCGTGAAAGTCTTGACCATGCCGGCCGGATCCGACTTGGGCGGTTGGACCTGCCATTCGGCAAACTGCAGCTTCCAGGGGCCCACCTGCACGTCGCCGGCGGGGCGCTGGCCCAGCCCCATCAACCCGCGCGACAGCGCCAGATTCTCGAAATACTTCGGGACATAGATGATGGGCAGGATGAGCAGCAGCGCGCTCAGGTGGAACCGCCAGCGGCGCCAGATACTGGTCTTGGGCGCCGCGGCGTCCAGCGTTGCGGTCTTGCTCATTCGGTCACCTCGCGAGCGGCGGAACGGTCGGCGCGCGCGGGGCGCAGCGCCTTGGCGGTGGCTTGCGCGGTGCGCTTGGTCCAGATCAGCAGGCCGCTGAGCGACATCATCGTCAGCAGCAGGCCGAACAGGAACCACACCACCTTCAGCCAGAAGCCGCCGAAGTCGCCCGTGTGCAGCGGCCGCATGGATTCGGTGAAGAACTCCAGGCCATTGCGATCCGACAGGCGGCGCACTTCCTCGACATCGCCGTTGTACGGGTTGATCTTGGCGTACTGGAACATCAGGGGATAGGCGCCCCGGCCTGATATGGTGATCGGGTCATAGGCGTTGCCGGGGAAGAACACGTGCTGCGTGTCCAGGCCGGGCAATTCGCGTTCGGCGATGGCGACGACCTCATCGAGCGGCAAGCGCTTGACGGTTTGGCCGGGCGCCACGGTGGGCACCTGGTCGCGCGCCACGACGGCGGGCACGCCTTGCGTGGAGATGGTCGTGGCGGTATCGCCCAGCACCGCCTGCACCAGGAACCAGATCGCGCTGATCGAAATCAGCAGGATGAACCAGACGGACCACAGGCCGGACAGGCGGTGGAAGTCGCCCCAGAAAATGCGCGCGCCCTGTCCGACGCGCAGGCGCGGCTTCTGGAAATACGCGCGCCAGAAGCGCTTGTAGACGACAAGGCCCGTGATCAGCGACGCCAGCATCGGCAGCGACAGCAGGGAAACCAGGTACCAGCCCCAGCTGTAGCCGTTGTTGAACGGAATCAGCAGCCAGCCGTGCAGCGCGCGCATGAACTGTCGAAGATCGAAGCTCAGGGCAGGGCCCTGCACCACGCCGGTATAGGGATTGACGTAGATCGACGTGAACCGCGCGCCCGGATAGCCAACAGCTGCGGTCAGGGCGAATTGGGATTCCTCGGGCCAGGACAGGCGCTGCACCGAAGCCTGGGGCTCCTGCTTGGCGATGGAGTCAATCAGCGCCTGGTATCCCATGCGGGGCGTGTCGGCGTCGGGCGCTTGGGCGCGCACTGCGGGGTTGATGAGCCAGACGATTTCCTGGCTGATGACGGCGATGGTTCCGGTCGCACAGATGAAGAAAAGGAACACCCAGATTGGCAGAGCCAGCCAACTGTGTACTAAGAACCATAATTTGGAGCGCGATGGCTTGGCCATTCAGAAGCTGTCCCGTGTGCAAGGCATGTGGTCCCATTTAAGGGAGGTGTCAGGCGGAATTCTAGCAATAATAAGTCTCAATTGTCTTAAACGGCTGCGTTCCGCCCCTGGCGGACAACGTCTTCTGAAGGCCATTCCTTCCGATCGGAACGGGGAGCCACGGTTACAATGCGCGCTTGGCGACGGAATCGGCCGCCGCCGGGAATGAGTGCATGCGCGCCCGATCTTCCTGTAGACCCCCTCGCATTGCGTGCGCCACCACACTGGCGCACCTGCTGCTGCTTGTCTTGCTGGCAGCGCGCGCGTTCGTGCCCGTGGGGTACATGCCCGACGTACAGGCGCTGCAGCAGGGGCGTCTGGCCCTTGGCTTCTGCGCGGCCGGCGGCGGGGCGTTTCCGGGTATGGCCCTGCGGCCCGTCCAGGATGCGCATGCGGAAGCTCACGGGCTGGCGCATGCTGATCCGCATCATGGACACCACGGCCACGAAGGGCAGACGGGACAGTCGGGCCATGTCGCAGCCGGCCAGGAATGTCCATTCGGAATCAGCGCGCACCAGGCGCTGATGCTTCCTCCCGCCATCGCGCTGGCTCCCGTGCTGCTGCGCGGTTTCGTCCAGGCACCGCGTCTGTCCGACAGCCCGCGTCCGCCCATGCCGGCCGCCGGGCCGCCGCTGGGGCAACGGGCCCCGCCTCGAACCTTCGGATGACCTTCGTCGCCGTGCGCGCGCCGCGCGCACGATTGCCGCCCACCGCGGGCGGCGTCCGTTGTTTTCGAGTACACCATGTCCACACAAATCCTGGATACTCCCAGCGCATCGGCGCGGGCGCGGTCCGCGAGCGGCAGCGCGTTGCTCGCGCTGATCACGCGGCTGCATTTCTACGTTGGACTGTTCGTCGGTCCTTTCATCCTGGTCGCCGCGGTGACCGGCACGCTTTTCGTGCTGACGCCGCAGATTGAAAACCTGATCTACGCGGACCAGATCCGCACGGCTTCCACCGGCCCGGCCCGCCCCCTTGCGGATCAGGTTGAGGCCGCACAACGTCGCATCGGTCCGGGTCCGCGCCTGTTCGCCGTGCGGCCCGCGCCGGGCCCCGGCGAGACCACCCGTGTCATGTTCACCCAGGCCGGTATGGGCGATTCCGAAAGCCGCGCGCTGTTCGTCGACCCCGTCACGCTGCAGATCCAGGGTGACATGATCGTCTACGGCACCAGCGGCACGCTGCCGTTCCGGACCACGCTGGACTACCTGCACCGCAACCTGATGCTGGGCGAAGTGGGCCGCAACTACAGCGAACTGGCTGCCTCGTGGCTGTGGCTGGCCACCCTGGGCGGCGTCGTCCTGTGGTTTGCGAAGCGCGGACGGGACAGGGCGTCAGCCGCGCGCAGCCCGCGGCTGCGCGCCCGCCGGTGGCATGGCCTGCTGGGCCTTTGGGTGGGCATCGGGCTGCTGTTCCTGTCCGCCACGGGCCTGACGTGGTCGAACTGGGCGGGGGCCCGCGTGGATCAGCTGCGCGCACAGCTTGGCTGGATCACGCCGTCGGTCTCCATGAAGCTTCCGGGCGCCGCCGGCGCCGGCATGCCGGCGCCGGGCGAGCACGCGGATCATCACGGCGGGCACCATGACCACGCCGCGATGGCGCCAGCCGCGGCTGATATCCCGGCCGGCTTCGATCGCGTGGTGCAGGCCGCGCGCCAGGGCGGCATCGACAGCAACCAACTTGAGATCCGTCCGCCGCGCGCCGCCGACCAGGCCTGGCTGGTGCGCGAAGTCGACCGCTCATGGCCCACGCAGGTCGACACCATTGCTGTCGACCCCACCACCTATGCCATCACGAGCCGGGCGGACTTCGACACGTTCCCGCTCATCGCCAAGCTGATCCGGTGGGGCGTGGACATGCACATGGGCATCCTCTTCGGATGGCCGAATCAGCTATTGATGGCCGCCATCGGGATCGCGCTGACGACGATGATCATCCTGGGCTACCGAATGTGGTGGCTGCGCCGCCCGGCCGCAGGCGCCACAAGCCAGACACTGACGCAGGCATGGGCCGAGCTGTCCTGGCCGGGCCGTATCGCGGCCGCCGCCGTGGCGGTGGCGCTGGGCTGGTGCCTGCCGGTAATGGGCGTGAGCCTGTTGGTGTTCCTGGTTGTTGACGTGGTGCGCTGGCGTGCGGCGAGACCGGCGGCCAACGTCGCTTGATCTGCATCAACGGGCGGCGCAGATTGCCGCCGCCCGGCCTGCGCAGGCCCTGGATTTACGCCAAATCGGCGTTGTCCTGCGTGCTACCATCTGCGCCGTCAAGGGGATGCTGATGCACTGGTGCGCCACCACAGGTAGACGATGGATTTCGCTGTTCGCAGCGGTCCTCTTCGTCTTTCAGGCGCTGATCGCATCCTCGGCGCTGGCCGCTCCCCGCAGCGGAGCCGGAAGCGCAGGCGCCACCACCATCATCTGCACGGCCAGCGGGCCGCGCGTCGTCTCATTGGATATCGCAGGCGCCGACCAAGGCGAGCAGCACAGCGGCGCCTTGCCGCATTGCTGCGTTGCCGGCTGCGCCATGCTGGGCGGCGCGACGCTGCCCGAACTCTGGCTGCTGGCGTGGCTGCTTCCCACGCTTGCGCAACCCGATGCGGCGGCCCCTGCGGTCGTCTCTCATTTCTCCAGCGCAGTCGCCCGGTTGCAGCAGCAGCCGCGCGCACCGCCGCACTTCGCCTGACGGACCGCTATTAAGCATCACCGGTCTGCATCGCGCCGCCCATGCCGGGCGCGCGACGCGCCGTCCGTCAGCGGAATCCCGATACGTCGCGTCTGGCATGGCCCCGTTGTGGGCGCCATGCGCCTGGCTGCGCCTGTCGCATCGGCAAATCCGCGGGACACCGGATCACTGAATTCAACGATCCCAGATGGTCGAGATCCCGATATGTGCATCAAACAGCAATTTTTACGCATGACCTGCCTGGCCGCCGCAGTGGCCGCCACTTTCCCCGCATGGGGCCAATCGGCGGCCGACGGCGTCGCCACGATGGACCCCGTGGTCATCATGGGCGTGGCGCCCAGCGCGCCCCTGACCTTCACCACGGATCCAAAGCTTCCGCGCCAGCCGCTGCCGGCCAGCGACGGCACCGACTACCTCAAGACCATCCCCGGCTTTTCGGCGGTGCGCAACGGCGGCACCAATGGCGATCCTATATTGCGCGGCATGTTCGGATCCCGGCTGAACATCCTGACCAACGGCACCTCCATGCCGGGCGCGTGCCCGGCGCGCATGGATGCCCCCAGCTCCTATATTTCTCCGGAAAACTTCGACGAGCTCACGGTCATCAAGGGACCGCAGACCGTGTTGTGGGGGCCGGGCGCCTCGGCAGGCACCATCCGCTTCGACCGCGACACGCCCCAGTTCACCGAGGCGGGCGTGCGCTTTGACGGCAGCCTGGTGGGCGGCTCGTTCGGGCGCAACGACCAGACAGCGGACCTGACCGTCGGCAACGAAAAGGTCTACACCCGCATCACGGCCAACCATTCGCACTCTCAGGACTACAAGGACGGCGATGGCAACACCGTGCCGTCTCGCTGGGACAAGTGGAACGCGGATGTCACGCTGGGCTTTACGCCGGATGCGGACACGCTGTATGAACTGACGGCGGGCACCGGCGACGGCGAGGCGCGCTACGCCGGGCGCGGCATGGATGGCTCTCAGTTCAAGCGCGAAAGCTTCGGGCTGCGCTTTGAAAAGCGAAACATCGGGCCGGTGCTGAACCAGGTCGAGGCGCAGCTCTACTACAACTACGCCGACCACGTCATGGACAACTACACGCTGCGCGCGCCGGATCCGTCCAGCGCCATGTCGATGGCGATGGCCGCGGACGTGGACCGCGCCACCTGGGGCGGCCGTTTCGCCAGCACGTGGAACCTTGCGGAAAATCTGGGCCTGGTGGCCGGCCTGGACTTCCAGCAGAGCCGCCATCGGTCCCGCAGCGGCACGGACAGCATGTCCTACCGCAATCAGCCGTGGGTCAAGGATGCCGACTTTTCCAACACCGGCGTATTCGGCGAGCTGACCTGGCGGGCGGCGGCCGACAGCCGCGTCATCGGCGGCGCGCGGGTGGACTGGGCGTCGGCAAAGGACTTCCGGCAAACCACCGGCGGCATGATGCCCATGCCCAATCCCACCGCCAACGAGCGCCGGAGCGACACGCTGCCCAGCGGCTTCCTGCGTTATGAAAAAGACCTGGCTGCGCTGCCCGCCACGGTGTACATCGGCCTTGGCCACGTGGAACGCTTTCCAGATTACTGGGAACTGTTTTCCCCCGATCAGGGGCCGGCCGGTTCCGTCAACGCGTTCCAGGGCGTCAAGCCGGAAAAAACTACCCAGCTGGATTTCGGAGCGCAATACAGGACGGAATCGCTGGACGTCTGGTTCTCGGGTTACGCGGGCTATGTGAACGACTTCATCCTGTTCAATTACACGTCGGGCGGGATGATGGGAGCGTCATCGCAGGCCACCAACGTGGATGCCCGGATATTCGGTGGAGAATTCGGCACCTCTTATGCCATAACGCCCACCTGGAAGCTGGGCGCGACGCTGGCCTACGCCTGGGCCCAGAACCGCAGCGACGGCCGCCCGCTGCCTCAAATTCCACCGCTGGAAGCCAAGCTCAGCGCGGCCTACGACGATGGCACGTGGTCGGCTGGCGCGTTGTGGCGCATCGTCGCGCCGCAAAATCGCTACGCGCTTAACGAAGGCAACGTCGTCGGCAAGGATTTCGGACCCAGCGCGGGTTTCGGCGTCTTTTCCGTCAACGCCGGTTATGTGGTGAGCCGGAACGTGAAGCTTGCGCTGGGCGTGGACAACCTGTTCGACAGGACCTACAGCGAACACCTGAACCTGGCCGGCAACGCGGGTTTCGGCTATCCGGCCAACACGGCGGTGAACGAACCCGGACGCCGCGTGTGGGCCCGGGTCAGCATCAAATACTGATCCGTAGCGGGGTTGGGCACGCTACTTGCTCCTGCCGTGACGTAGGTCTTTCAAAGTCCCCTGGAGAAGCGTCATGAAAGAATTCACGTACAACGCAGGTTCGGCCACCCCCGCGCAACTGAGTGTTGGCGAACGTCGCGCATTGCGCACCCTTGCCGCAGCCCAGCAGCTGCTGCATCCGGAGCGGGAGCAGGCGCCGTCGATGTCCACGGTAGAGGCGGAACTGGCGAGCTATGTCAGGGAGACCTACCGCCCCCGCGCCGCGTGGTAGTGGGCAACCCGGGCGCCGGCATCCCGGTGCCCGGGTTCAGTCTGCGATCGGGGCTCGCATCACCAGCGCCGTGATCGTATGGTTTTTCCAGAACACCTGATGGATGCGGGGCAGCAGGGCCTTCAGCTCTGCTTCCGTCGCGCCATCGAACGTAACCAGCACCGCCGGGCGTGCGCCCTCGCTCGGTACGCGCTGCACCCGGTCCAGTGGCGGGAATCCGTATTTCAACAAGAACGAACGGATGTCGTCGTCCGACGTGCTCTCTTCGACTTGATTGATCAGCAGGGCTGCCATGAGGAATTCCTTTGCAAGTCAGAATTTTTCGGCCACGAAGCGGAACGGGTGGTCGGGCTCGGTGTAGCCCTTGTCCTTCTGCCGCTTGGGCAGTTTGACCTTTTCCTTGGGCGGGGCCGTATAGGGAATGTGGTCCAGCAGGTGGCTGATGATATTCAGGCGCACCCGCTTTTTATCGTTGGAACGCCCCACGAACCAGGGAGACGCCGACGTGTCGGTGGCTCGGAACATGTCGTCGCGGGCACGGGAATAGTCGTACCAGCGGCTGTACGAATCCAGGTCCATCTTCGTCAGCTTCCACGTCTTGCGCTCGTCATTGATGCGCGACTGCAGCCGGCGGGTCTGTTCTTCTTCGCTGACTTCCAGCCAGTATTTGAACAACAGGATGCCGGAGTCGATCATCACCCGTTCGACAAGCGGCACGGCCTTCAGGAACACGTCGACCTGCGCCTGCGTGCAGAATCCCATTACCCGTTCCACCCCGGCGCGGTTGTACCAGCTGCGGTCGAAGATCACCACTTCGCCGGCCGCGGGCAGGTGCGGCAGATAGCGTTGCATGTACATCTGGGATTTTTCGCGCTCGGTGGGCGCGGGCAGGGCGACCACCCGGAAGACACGGGGGCTGACGCGCTCGGTGATGGCCTTGATCGTGCCGCCTTTGCCGGCGCCATCCCGGCCTTCGAACACGATGCAGACTTTCGCCCCCGTATGCACCACCCATTCCTGCAGCTTGACCAGCTCGACATGCAGGCGAGCCAGTTCATTTTCGTACTCCCTCTTGGACAAAGCGCCTGATTCAGTCGCGTCAGGGGCGTTTTTGCCCTTCTCGTTCTTGTCCTTCCTCTTGTCAGCCATCGTCGCGCTCCGGTAGTCCAGCAACGGGGGAAGGGCGCTCGCCGGCGCCGCTTGGTCTTTTGAATATATTTCCGAATGCCGGTCACCAGTCGCTCTGGTTACAAACAGAAATTGGGGAGCGAATTCGGGTTTGTCATAGGGGCCGGGCGGCCATCGGTTTTCCCCGGGCACGCCACTTGCTGGCCTGACCAGCGGCCACGATTCCGATGGCCTTACCGAACCCGAGGGGACGCATATGGAACCGAAGACTTCCGTTGGGCAGCCATCCTTTCAGGACAACGCTGTAGAAGCGACTTCCACACCGGACGACCTGCCACCAGGCCCGGCAGACGGAAAGGGCGGCGCAGCAAGCACGCCTGCGCCCGTCAAACCTACTGACGCCAGCGAGAACGCGCAAGGCAACGAATTCCGGGACGAAGACATGGAGCCTTCCGACGAAGGAACGCCCAGCGCTGAAACCCCTGCCGGCCCGGCCGGCGCTCGCCGCTAGAAGACCCAAGGAGATTGGCAATGATCAAGAAGAACGCAACGCTTTCCTTGGCCGTCCTGTTGGGTGCGGCGTTTGGTGCGCCACAGGCGCACGCGCAGGGCGCCCCGCAATCCGTGACCGAGGTCCGCGTCGACGTCGCCAAGGTGGAGGCGGGCTACCGAGCCTCGAAAATCATCGGGGCGACTGTCTACAACGGCAAGAAGGAAAAGATCGGCACCGTGGACGACTTGATCCTGGGGCCGCCCGATTGGGCGCCGTACGCCGTGCTGTCGGTTGGAGGCCTGTTGGGCGTGGGGAACCACCTTGTGACCGTGCCGCTGTCGAAGATGCAGGTGGCCGGCGATCAGTTCCAACTGCCTGACGCCACCAAGGACACGCTCAAGGCGTTGCCGGAATTCAAGTACGCCAAGTAGCCGCGCCGCCCGGCGGGCGCTCGTTCGATAGCGATATTCAACAGGAGGCTCCATGCAGATTGAACCCATGGTCGAAACGTCCCGAGTCGAAGCCCGTTCCCCGTCGCTGCTGCGGCAGCTTCGCAGCATCGATGCACGCCGGCCGGATTTTCCGGGCGAACACCTGATCGTCCTGGGCGTCGGCATGCTGTTGATGCTGGCGGGCATGCGCAGCCGCACCCTCCTGAGGCGCACCGTGATCACGGCCGCGGGCACTGCGCTGGTGGGAAGGGCGGCCAGCGGCACCGGGGGCGTCGCCCGAGTCGCTCGCGTCGTCAAGCGCCTGGGCTGATCGGAGCAACAGGAAGGAGGCTGTCATGGCATCGAGAACCATATGGAAGGGGGCGATCTCCTTCGGCCTGGTACATATTCCCGTGGGCCTGCATACTGCGACAAGCGAGTCCGGCGTCGACTTCGACTGGCTGGACAAGCGCTCGATGGACCCGGTGGGCTACAAGCGGATCAACAAGCGCACCGGCAAGGAGATCGACAAGGAGAACATCGTCAAGGGCGTGGAGTACGAAGACGGGCAGTACGTCATCGTGTCGCCCGAAGAGATCGCCGAAGCCTATCCCCGCACCACGCAGACGATCGAAATCCAGCAGTTCGTGGATGCAGCCGGCGTGTCATTCGTCTACCTGGAGCGCCCCTACTATGTGGCGCCCATCAACAAGGGCCACAAGGTGTATGCCTTGTTGCGCGACACGCTGGTCAAGACCGGCAAGATCGGCATCGCCAAGGTGGTGATCCAGACCAAGCAGCATCTGGCGGCGCTGATTCCGTCGGGCGACGCGCTGGTGCTCAACCTGATGCGCTGGGGCGACGAGGTCAAATCGCTGGAAGGGCTGGACCTGCCCAAGGCCGGCGCCAAGAACATGAGTCCGAGCCCCAGTGAAATGAAGATGGCGAAGATGCTGGTGGACGACATGTCGGGCGACTGGGATCCCGAGGTCTACAAAGACGAGTTCAAGGCCGCCGTGATGGAGCTGGTGGAAAAGAAGGCGCGCGCCGGCAAGACCGAAACCGTCATCGAACCGCAGGAAGAGTCCCCGGCCTACGCCGACAACGTCATCGACCTGACCGAACTGCTGCAACGCAGCCTGAAGGGAGGCAAGCGAGGCGGCGGGGGCGGCCGTGGCGGCAAGGAATCGGCTTCGGACAGCGAATCAACTGGCGGCGCCGCCAAAAAGACGGCCGCGCGCAAGGCTCCCGCCAAGAAAGCGGCCGCCAAGAAGACCGCGGCCAAATCAGCCAAGACGGCCGGCAAGGCGCGCAAGGCGGCGTGACCATGGCCGACACGCTCAAGAAGTACCGGGAAAAGCGCAATTTCGACGTGACGTCGGAACCGGCGGGGGGCGGAGACGCCAATGAGAACGCCCGGGCTTTCGTCATCCAGAAACACTGGGCCAGCCGGCTGCACTATGACTTCCGCCTTGAGCTGGACGGCGCGATGAAGAGCTGGGCGGTGCCCAAGGGGCCTTGCTACGATCCCGCCGTCAAGCGCATGGCCGTGCAGGTGGAAGATCATCCCATTGCGTACAACCAGTTCGAAGGCCAGATTCCCGAAGGGCAGTACGGCGCCGGCAAAGTCATCATCTGGGACGAGGGCACCTGGGCGCCGGTCGGCGATGCGCGCAAGGGCTACCGCGACGGGCATCTCAAATTCGACCTGCAAGGGGTCAAGATGCAGGGGCGTTGGGCCCTGATCCGGCTGAAAGGCAAGGAAACCGAAAAGCAGCCGCCGTGGCTATTGGTCAAGGACCGCGACGAGTTCGCCCGCGGTGAACGCGAGTTCAGCGTGGTGGACGAGATGCCGGACAGCGTTGTCCCGCTGCGCGCCAAGGCCAAGCCCAAACTCAAACCACAATCCAAAGCCGCGTCCAAGGCTGGCAGCAAAGGATCAACGCCCGCAGACGGCGGCGAAGGCCAGGACGACGCCCGTCTGCCCGGTGAGGCTGCCGAGCTGCCGCCGGTGCTCAAGCCGCAATTGGCCACGCTGGTCGACGGCGTGCCCAGCCACGCGTCGGACTGGCTGTACGAAATGAAGTTCGACGGCTATCGGCTGATGGTCCGGATCGAGGGCGACGACGTTCGTCTATACACCCGCAACGGTCACGACTGGAGCGCAAAGCTCCCGCACCTGGTGGAAGCATTTCGCGCGCTGCCGGCGAAGTGGGCCTGGGTGGACGGCGAAATCGTGATGCTGGACCGCGACGGCATTCCCAATTTCCAGTCGCTGCAAAATGCTTTCGACGGGCAGCGGACCCAGGACATCGTGTTCTACGCATTCGACCTGCCGTTCATCGGCGGCAGGGATCTGCGGCAGGAACCACTGACGGTGCGTCGCGCGCTGCTGCAGCAGTTGATGGACACAACCGAAGACGACCAGCTGCGTTTCAGCGAGGCGCTTGACGCGGCGCCTGCGGACCTGGTGGCGACCGCCTGCCGGATGGGGCTGGAGGGCATCATGGCCAAGCGCCTGTCTTCGTCCTATGCGTCACGCCGCAGCGATACCTGGGTCAAGGTCAAGTGCGCCCGGCGGCAGGAGTTCGCCATCGTGGGCTACACCGCGCCCAAGGGCGCGCGTGCCGGCCTGGGCGCGTTGCTGCTGGCCGTCAACGAGACGGACGGCGGCCTGCGCTATGCCGGCAAGGTCGGCACGGGCTTTGACGACCAGAGCCTGGTCTCGCTGCAAAAGCGCCTGTCGGCCATCGAAACGGACAGGAAGGCGGTGACGGGCGCTCCCGCGGGCGGCGGGGCGCGTTGGGTCAAGCCAGAGCTGATTGCCGAAGTTTCGTTCGGCGAATGGACCAGCGGTGGTCATATTCGACACTCGGTCTTCCGGGGTTTGCGGCAGGACAAGCCCGTGCGGGCCATTTCCCGCGAGAAGGCAGTGCCCGTCAAGGACATCGAAGACGCCGACGCGCCCGCCACGAAGACGGCAACCGGCGCGCGCGCCAAATCCAAATCGGCATCGGCTTCGAAATCCGCACCGAAATCCAGGACGGCGTCCGCAACTGCGTCCGCGACTGCGTCCGCACCAAAATCCGCATCGGCGTCCGTCTCGCCCGGGGGGCGTGGCAAGGGCGGCAAGCTCACCAATCCGGATCGCGTCATCGACCCGTCCACCAAGCTGACCAAGCTGGACCTGGCTCGCTACTATGGCCTGATTGCGCCGTTGATGCTGGAGCACCTGAAGGGCCGGCCGGTGTCGTTCTTGCGGGCGCCTGCTGGCATCCAGGGCGAGTTCTTCTTCCAGAAACACCTGGAAGCGGCGATGCCGGGCGTCAAGCCGCTACCCGCCAAGCTGGATCCCGACCATCCCCCGCTGCTTGAAGTGCCTACGCCCGAGGCCATCATGTCGGCGGTCCAGATGAATGTGGTGGAATTCCACACCTGGAACGCCGTCAAGACGTCCATCGACAAGCCGGACCGCATGCTGTTCGACCTGGACCCCGGGGAAGGCGTGGAATGGGCGACCATGCAACAGGCCGCACACCTGGTGCGTGTGCTGCTGCAGGAGATCGGGCTTGACGCCTGGCTGAAGACCAGCGGTGGCAAGGGACTTCACGTGGTGGTGCCGCTGCGCAAGCAGCACGGCTGGGACACGGTGAAGGCGTTTTCACAGGCGATCGTGCAGCATCTGGCCCGCACGTTGCCACAGATATTCGTCGCCAAAAGCGGGCCGAAGAACCGGGTAGGCAAGATCTTTGCCGATTACCTGCGCAACGGATTCGGGGCGACGACGGTGTCGGCCTGGTCGGCGCGCGCGCGACCCGGCCTGGGCGTATCGGTGCCGGTCACGTGGGAAGAACTGGAAAAACTCAGCGGCGGATCGCATTGGACGATCGCCAACATCCATGCCCGCCTGGACGCCGGCAATGAGCCATGGTCCGACTACACGCCGCAGTCGCTTGGCCGGGCCATGGCGGCGATGGACTTCGAACCATGACCGCGAGCGGCGTCCCTCCGTTTCCCGGACAGGGCGCAATTGCAGTTTGTTGCATATGCGGGGTCAGGGGTTGGCACAATGCCGGGAGCAGGCTCACCCCTATGCTGGATGGATCTCCGACGGAGGCTCCACATGCCCACGCACCTCACGCAATCAAGGCTGATGGACCGTCCGGACGGCTATGGTCCGGTCAGCCGCATTCTTCACTGGTTGATGGCGGCGCTGCTGGCCTGGCAGTTCGCCAGTGCGGCGGCCCGTCAATTCGCGCCGGACACGCCCATCGAAGACTTCTTCTGGTTCTCGCACACCTCGCTGGGATTGCTGTTGCTTGTCCTTGTCCTGGCGCGCGGCGCGTGGGCGTTGGCGAATGCGGGGCGGCGCCCCGACAGCGGGCTGTTGGCGGGTCTGGGGCATCTCGTCCTCTATCTGCTGATGATGGCCATCCCCACGCTCGGGTTGCTGCGCGCCTATGGCCGGGGAAGGGGCTATTCGGCGTTCGGCATCCAGGTGTTCCCGCCCCGGGACAGGGAAATCGAAAGCCTGGTCGAGCTTGCCAATGCCTGGCATGGCCTGCTGGGCTGGACGCTGATTGCGCTGGCCGCGGGTCATGTCTGCATGGCGTTTCTGCACCGCAGAGCGGATGGACGGCGCGTGCTGTCCTATATGACCAAAGGGCAATGAACCGAGGGCCAATGAACGGCCGGCGCTCCGGCCTGCACAGGAGGGAATCATGCAGCGGGATGAGCTCTTGGCACTGATGATCTCGGTGTCCGCTCCTGCGCCCAGGTTGGACGAATGGGATCGGGTGCTGTCGATCTACGCCGGCTATCTGGAGGGCGTCGCATCGAAACTGTCGGAAAAGGAGCTGGGCAACTTTATCGGCGCGGGGGCAATGTTCTACCGCACGCTGTGCCAGGCCGACGCCTATCGGCAGGAATCCGTGTGGGGCCGTCGCATGAAGGATGGTTAGCGCGCCGGAAGCCGCGACAGACGGGCGGGGGGCGGCTTCGTGCCCCTGACAGACCCCATGCAAACGTTTGCATAGGTACAGCGCTTGCTGGCCCGTCCGCACGAGCCACGAATTCGTGCGACGAATGATCCGCAACAAGGACGACCATGCTACGCAGACGGGTAAGACAGCCAATCAGCAGACACAGCCATCCGGCGGGGCCCGCGCCAGTGCCGGATTCGCCTCTGTCCGGATTGGCGCCGAAACCGCCGGAAAGCGCAGTCTGGGCCATCGGGGACGTGCATGGCTGCTGCCAATCGCTGGACGCCTTGCTGGCCAGCCCTGAAATTGCAGGGGATCCCGGGTGCCGATTCTGGTTCGTGGGAGACCTGGTCAACCGCGGCCCATCGTCGGCCGAGACGCTCCGGCGCATCATGGCGCTGGGCGAACGAGCCACGGTCGTGCTTGGCAATCACGATCTTCGGGCCTTGGCCATCGCGGCGGGCTGCCTGCGTCCCGATAGCCGCGACACCCTGGACGACCTTCTCGACGCCCCGGACGCCGACATCCTGCTGGATTGGCTGCGCGCGCAGCCGTTGATGCACGTCAGTGGCCGGCATGTCATGGTCCATGCCGGCTTGTATCCCAAATGGGACGTTCCCCAGGCGTTGCGGCTGGCCGGGCAAGTGGAAAGCCTGCTCCGCGACAGCGACTGGCGCCGTCACATGCGCACGCTCACCGGGCCCGCACCCCTGGCGTGGAATGCCAAGATGGATACACAGCGCCGGCTGCGCTTCATCGTCAGCGCATTCACAAGAATGCGGCTTTGCACCCGGGCCGCCGCGCTGGCGCCCGGCGCCAAAACGGCTCCCGGCAGTTGGCCCCGCGAAACCGTGCCCTGGTACGACCTGCCGCGCCAGGCCGGGGAGGACAAGACCATCGTGTTCGGCCACTGGGCGACGCTGGGACTCCTGGTGCGCACCGACGTGGTGTGCCTGGATACGGCCTGCGTGACGGGCGGGCCGTTGACGGCTTACCGATTGTCGGACCGCAAGCTGGTCCAGGCGACCCGCGAGGCGCTTGCCCAGGTCGCCTGACCTCTCGTTTATGCCAGCAGGCGGTAGGCCACGCCCAGGCTGAACAGCAGCGCGGTGCCGATGGCCCAGAAAGCCAGGGACAGCCATGCACTGAGAGGCACGCGCGCCGACAGCTCGGCTTCGGTAGGCGGCGGCGGGGCGGTCGCCACGGACGGCAGGTCTTCGTTGGCGGCCATCGGGCAGATAGCCAGGCATGGGGCGGCGTGCGCGGCCGTGACAGGCGTGCGGGTGTCCAGGGAAATGCCAAGATTTCCGGCCTGGATCTGAGAAAGAACGGGTTCCGGCGAGCTCATGGGAGCCTCCACAATCGAAGGTGGGGGGTGAACGGCGCAACCCCTACAGCAAGCTGCGTGCCCAACGGCGGGCGCTGCGTCCGATGCCGGATTGGCGGAAGCACTTCCCGTGGCCACCTCAAACACTTACGATACCGGCTGGCGTCGGACGGATTCCGCCGCGCTAGCCCGAATCGACTGGAACGTGACGGCCGCATTTCAACCACGGAGCATTCATGAACGGTTATCCCGATACTCTTCTCTTGATCGACAACGAATGGCGCGAGGCCCGCGGCGGCGCGCGCATCGATGTCGTCAACCCCGCCACCGGCCAGAAGATCGGCCAGGTGGCCAGCGCCAGCCGCGAGGACCTGGACCTGGCGCTGGCGGCGGCGCAGCGCGGCTTTGAAACCTGGCGCGACACCTCCGCCCACGAGCGTTGCGCGGTCATGCGCAAGGCGGCGGCGCTGCTGCGCGAACGCGCCGACGACGTCGCGCGCCTGCTGACCCAGGAACAGGGCAAGCCGCTGTTCGAGGCCCGCGGCGAAGTCCTCGCCGGCGCCGACATCATCGACTGGTTCGGCAACGAGGCGCTGCGCGTCTACGGCCGTATCGTGCCGTCGCGCAATCCGGCGGCCCAGCAGCTGGTCATCAAAGAGCCCGTCGGGCCCGTCGCGGCGTTCACGCCGTGGAACTTCCCGGTCAACCAGATCGTGCGCAAGCTGGGCGCGGCCCTGGCCACGGGCTGCTCCTTCCTGGTGAAGGCGCCCGAAGAAACCCCGGCGTCGCCGGCGGCGCTCTTGAACTGCTTTGTCGACGCGGGCATCCCCAAGGGCGTGCTGGGCCTGGTGTTCGGTTCGCCCGCCGAGATCTCCAGCTACCTGATCCCGCACCCGGTGATCCGCAAGGTCACCTTTACCGGTTCCACGCCGGTGGGCAAGGAACTGGCCGCGCTGGCCGGGCGCCACATGAAGCGCGTCACGATGGAACTCGGCGGACACGCCCCAGTGATCGTCGCCGAGGACGCCGATGTGGAACTGGCGGTCAAGGCCTCGGGCGGCGCAAAATTCCGCAACGCCGGCCAGGTCTGCATTTCGCCCACGCGCTTCCTGGTGCACAAGAACGTCAAGGCCGCCTTCGAGCAGGCGTTCGTGGCCCATGCCGAAAAGCTTAAACTGGGCGACGGCCTGACCGAAGGCACGACCCTTGGCCCGCTGGCCAATGACCGTCGCCTGGCGGCCATGGACAAGATCGTCAAGAACGCCAGCGAGAAGGGCGCCCGCCTGGCCACCGGCGGCAAGCGCGTCGGGGGCGCGGGTAATTTCTTCGCGCCGACCATCCTTACCGACGTGCCGCTCGACGCCGATATTTTCAACGAAGAGCCATTTGGCCCGATCGCCGCGATCCGCAGTTTCGAAACGCTGGACGAAGCAATTCGCGAAGCCAACCGTCTGCCGTTCGGGCTGGCCGCCTATGGTTTCACCCGGTCGATCAAGACCGTGCAAGAGCTTTCGCGCCGGCTGGAAGTGGGCATGCTGTGGGTCAACCAGCCCGCCACGCCCTCGGCCGAACTTCCGTTCGGCGGCGTGAAGGATTCCGGCTATGGGTCCGAAGGCGGCCCCGAAGCGCTGGAAGCCTACCTCGTCACCAAGGCGGTCTCGGTCGTCGGGATCTGACGCTCCGCCAACCGCGCAACGGGTTCCTGCATTGTTGGAATTCTTTGCGCGGGAGCATCCGAAGCCGATCATCCGTGATCAATAGCACGGCCCGGGGGTGCCCCGGGCCGCTGTTGCAAAATGCGTGCAAGCGCAGCATGACGTTCCTTCACAGCGGGCGCGCGGCCTGCGGCAGTCCCTGATTGCGTTTCCGTCGTCCCTCTCTATTTGATATGGGTGCTTACGCACCGTTGCCGGTCCGGGCCGTCGCCCGCAGGTAAGGTCTCTTGATAATGTCGATTCCGGAGATAGACGCATCAATGCATTCCTTGCCGCCATTCAAGACGCTTGCCCGACATAAATCCGCATCCAGCCCGTACATGACCTGGCTGCAAGAGCGCAAGCAGTTCGTCAAGGCGCTGCTGTCCAATCCCTCGGCCGTGGGCGCCGTGGCGCCGTCCAGCGCCGCGCTGGCAGCGGCCATCACCGAAACGATCCAGCCCAAAGCGGGCAAAGTCCTGGAACTTGGCTGCGGCACCGGCGTCTTCACGCGCGAGATGCTGCGCAAGGGCGTGGCGCCTTCCAGCCTGGTGCTGGTCGAGCAAGATTCGGAAATGAGCTCCAGCCTGCGCAGTCAGTTTCCCGGGGCTGCAGTGCTGCAGGTTTCGGCGCAGGATCTTTCCCGGGACAGCCATCCCGAGCTGCATGGCATAGGCGCCGCCATCTGCGGTCTGCCGCTACGAAACATGAGCGGGACGCTTCACCACAAGCTGTTGACCGCGGTGTTCGAGGCGATGCACCCGGGCGGGTCCATGCATTTCTTCACGTACGGCGTGCGATGTCCGATTTCGGCCGGCGTGCTCGAAGACTGCGGGCTGCACGCACGGCGGGTGAAATTCGTGCCGTTGAACTTGCCGCCGGCGTCGGTGTACAGCCTGAGCCGACTGGCCTGAAGCGGCGGGCGGGCAGGGCGGACGGCGCCGGCCAAGGATCAGGCCGCCGGCCGCCGCAATGGCAGCCGCCGCCCCTCTGCCGTTGGCGCGTCAGGTCAGGAACGTGAGCATGCCGTTGCTCAGGTCGTACATCGAGCCGACGATCTTGATCTTTCCTTCTTTTTCCAGCCCGGCCAGGATGGGACTGTTCTTGCGTATGGCCTCGACGGTGTGCTGGACGTTCGTCCGGGCCACGGCGTCCACGAATTGCGCATTCTTGCCGCTACGTTCACCCGAATACTTGGTCGCGTCGACGGCGGGCTTGATGACGTCCAGCAGCCCGGTCAGGTGACCGAGCTGGACGTTGTCGATGGCCCCGGCCACTGCGCCGCACGCGGTATGCCCCATGACCAGCACCACCTTGGCGCCCGCCGCCGCGCAGGCGAATTCCATGCTGCCCAACAGGTCGTTGTTGGAAATATTGCCGGCGACCCGGCCATTGAAGGTGTCGCCGATGCCCGTGTCCATGATGATCTCCGCGGGCGCCCGGGAATCGATGCAACTCAGGATCACCGCGGCGGGAAACTGGCCCGACGCGCTCGAGCGCTTCTGCGCCAGGAAGTTGTGGTTCTGGGGCTTGCCGGCCCGAAAGCGGGCGTTGCCCTTTTTCATCATGTCGATGACCTGGTCCGGCGTCATGGCGTCACGCTGCGCCTTCGAGAGAGACGCGGCCTGGGCGTCGGCCGGCGCCAGCGCCACACCCGCCAACATTGCAGTGGCGCCTGCCCCCGCGCTCGCCTTCAGCCAGACCCGACGGCCGGGGTCCAGAGGGTGCCCTGCCATGCAACAATCCTTGATCGCTTCCATGAGGTGTCCCCTATATGCAGCCCAGCTAGACAGACCGCGGGAGGCGGCTATTCGTCGATGGGCCGACCACAGTTCGCCGGTTTTACGGCGCGTTTATTCTGTTCCTGTTTGCGGCCTTGGACAACGGCTGCGTGCGTATCCCCGGGGAAGGGGACAGGCCGTCGGGGCGCCCGCCGCAACCGCCGGCCCACGTTGAATAAATCCCCCGCGACCCTGTTTTTCTTGTTTTCCGTCGGGATGAGTGGCATAGTTTTTCCGCACGACGGGCCCTCCAATCATCCGGGGGACGACTTGGCAAGCTGATACGAAAGGTGCCCCATGAGATACCTGTACATCGTATTGATCGTGTTGCTGACAGTGATCGTTCTTTCCTTCAAGATCCAGAACTTCGATTCCGTCACCCTGACGCTCTGGACCTCCACCATCACATTGCCCGCCTCGGTTTTGGTCATCGGCGTGTACATCCTCGGGATGCTCACGGGCGGCTTTCTCATCAGCCTGGTGCGTTCCGCCTTCCGCGGCGCCGCCCACCGGCCCACATAACTTTTTTTCAAGCTCTGCTGACCCCGGCAAGCCGCCGTGCGCCTGTAGTACCGGCGCGTATGCGTACCAAGGAGCAATTCCGATGAAACGGCTATCTCTTGTTTTGTCCACGTGCCTGCTGGCCGGCTGCGCCGGCACGGTCGCCACAAAGAACGACCTGGCCAAGTACGGCACCCCGCCCAGCGACGAAGATCTCTACCAGTACATGTCGACGCTGCGCGATTCGATGCCGCCCACTCGCTACGTCAGCTACCGCGACAAAGGCTATGCCGAATCGGTAAAGAAGACGACGTTCACCGGCGAGGACGGCAAGCCCGTGTCCGCCTGGGCATACGATTTCGAAGTGGCTGGCTACGATCAGGTCGGACCCGATCAGCCGCAATGGAGCGTGCGGCGCGTCGTTTTCTTCAACGGCCGCGCGATCGGCGGGTTCGACGGGAATGGGAATTTCATGCGCACCAGCGCGCAGCCGCCGGCACAGCCAGCGCCCGCAGCGGCGCCGGCCCAGCCGCGCTGATTCCTCGGATCCCATCCCATTTCTGCCGGAGAACGCATCATGCACAAGCATCAGCACGCAGAGAAGCGAAGCCATCTGCACGTCATCGCCGCAAGCGCGGTTCTGGGCGCAGCCGTCGTCCTTGCGGGTTGCGCCAACCCCTCGGCGTCATCGCGCGTCTATACGTTTGACCAGGCGCAGCGCGCCCAGACGGTGACACTGGGATACGTGATTGGCGTACGGCCCGTGACCATCCAGGCGGCGCAGACGTCCGGCCTGGGCGTCATCGCCGGCGGCGCACTGGGCGCCGTTGCAGGCAACGCCGTGGGCGGCGGATCGGGCCGCCGGATCACCACCGTGGGTGGCGCCGTCGGCGGCGCGATGGCCGGCAATGCGATCGAAAACGCCAGCGCCCGCAGGCAAGGCCTGGAAATCACGGTACGGCTGGATTCCGGAGACGTCCGGGTCATCACCCAGGAAGCGGACGTGCCGATCTCCACCGGGCAGCGGGTCCAGGTGGTCGCGCAGGGCGGCGTGAGCCGCGTCGTCGGCATCTGACCGCTGGCCTTGCTTCGCGTCGGCCAGAAGGGGAAGGGCGGGGCGGCGGATAGTCCCGCCGCCTCTTAAGATTCGCTTCATCCTGTCGCGTATAGTCAGCGCATGCGCATCCTACTGGCCGAAGACGATGAATCCCTGGGCGAGTCGATCGAGTCCTGGTTGGAGCTCGACGGCTACGTCGTCGACCGCGTGACCCGCGGCGACCTCGCCGAAACGGCGCTTGCCACGCACGAGTATCACTGCGTGCTGATCGATCGCGGCTTGCCGGGGCTTACCGGCGACGACCTGCTGCGCCGGCTGCGCGCGCGGCGCGACAACGTCCCGGCCATCATGATCACCGCACGCGACGCGGTGCCCGACCGCATCGAAGGCCTGGATCTGGGCGCAGACGATTACCTCGTCAAGCCATTCGACCTGGAAGAGCTGTCCGCGCGGATGCGCGCCGCCATGCGCCGGCGCGACGGCCACGCTGAACCGGCGCTCAGCCACGCTGGCGTAACACTCGATGTCGCCGCCAAACAGGTTCGATTCAACGGATCTCCCGTCGACCTTACCGCACACGAATTCGCCATCCTGCATGCGCTGATTCGCCGGCCCGGCCACATCGTGTCGCGCGCCCAGCTCGAAGCGGCGCTCTACGGCTGGGGCGATGAAGTCGAAAGCAACACGATCGAAGTTCACATCTACAACCTGCGGCGCAAGCTGGCGTCCGATCTGATCAAGACGGTACGGCGCCAGGGCTACCGGCTGGCGGACTGACATGCGCTGGCGCAAGCAATCCCGGCCCGCGCGCGGCTATTCATTGCGGCGCCGCCTGATCTCCACCACGCTGGGGTCGAGCATCCTGGTCGGGCTGGTCAGCACGCTCATCGTGCTGGCGATCGCCCGCAAAGAGGTCAACGAAGCCTACGACGACTGGCTGAAAGAGGGGGCACGGCTGGTGCTGGCGCTGGGCGAAGGCGGCCCCGGCCGCGATGCGGGGCAGAGCCGGCCAAACGACGCGCAGCCCACGTTGCGGCTGGACTACCAGCTCGTTTCGCGCGATGGCCAGGTGCTGCTGCGCGGCGAAGATGCGCCCAAACAGCCGTTTGTCGATCCCAACCGCCGCGGCGACCGCTACTACGACGTGCGCGCCGACGGCGAGGACTGGCGCGTCTATGTGCGCCACCACGACACATTGGGCTTCTCGGCCCAGGTGGGGCAAGAGCTCGACGATCGCACCGACCTCATCTGGGACATGCTTGAATCGCTGGCCTGGCCGCTGGTCGGCCTGTGGGCGCTGCTGGGGGTGATCAACTGGATCCTCATCTGGCGCTTGCTCAAGCCGCTCGAGCGGATGTCGCGCGGCATTGAAGCGAAATCGCCATCCGACCTGTCGCCGGTGGCGGACGACAGCAGGGCGTACGAGGTCCAGTCGGTCACGGCGGCCTTGAACCGGCTGCTGGGCCGGCTGGATCGCGCACTGGAAGCGGAGCGCCGTTTCACTGCCGACGCCGCACACGAGTTGCGCACGCCGCTGGCCGCACTGGCGTCGCGCATACAGGTCCTGCAGCGCAGCCATCCGGCCGGGCAGGCGCCTGCGCTGGCGGCGCAGTTGCAGCGCCTGCGCGCCGACATGATGCGTACAACCGCCCTGGTCGAAAACCTCTTGCAGCTGGCTCGCCTGGACCCGCAATCCGCGGACGCCATGCCTCGCGAGCTTGTCCCCGTGCAGCCGCTGTTGCAGGACGCCGTCGACGCCTGCGCGCAAGCCGCCGCGGCGCGGGGGGCCACCATCCAGATAGAAGCGCGCGAGGCCGAGCTTTACGGCAATCGCGACGCGCTTTACACCGCCTTGCGCAACCTCATCCATAACGCGGTTTCGTATGGCCGCAAGGGCGGCCAGGTGCGCGTCGCCGCCGAGCGCGTCGGCCAGCACGTGGCGCTAAGCGTCAGCGACGACGGCGACGGCGCCAGCCCGGCCGACCTCGAACGCCTGACCCAGCGCTTCTTCCGCGTCCTGGGCACCGACGTGCCAGGAAGTGGCTTGGGGCTGTCCATCGTGGCGCGCGTGGCCGAGGTGCACCGCGCGGAACTGCGATTCGGGCCGGGGCTGAACGGCCGCGGCCTGGGTGTGACGCTGCTGCTGCCCAACACCGGCACGCGCTGACGCCGTGTGCCAGAACCGTGGCCAGCGGCTAAGGTTCTCTTCATCTTCGGGGCGTCAAATAGGGCTATGTTCAACAACCCGGCGCATTGCGCGCAAGGAGCCACGCCATGACCCAGCAATCCCGCCATTCGACCTTCATCCGCACGTTCGCCGCCAGCGCCGCGCTTGCCGGCGCCATGATCGCGGGCGGCGCTCACGCCCAGGGCTACACCGGACCCAGCACCGGCACGCCGGCTGCGCAAGGCTACAGCGGACCCAGCACCGTCGCCGTCACCACCGTCAAGGAACTCCTGGCCAACGGCCGAGACGACCAGAACGCCATCCTGCGTGGCCGCATCGTCTCGCACGATGGCGACGACCACTACACCTTCGACGACGGCACCGGCCAGATCCGTGTCGAGATTGACCACGATGACTTTCCGGCCGGCCAGAAGATCGACGACAAGACCCAGGTCGAACTGCGCGGCGAACTGGACCGCGACCGCAAGGGCGTCGAGTTCGACGTCGATAGCATTCGTGTGATGTAAGGCGCTCGACGGTTTGAGGCTTTCGTGGGCTGGAATCAGCGTCCGCAAGGCGGGGCGCTGACCCGCGCCGGGGAGGGCGCGGGTCAGCGCCGGGAGGGCGGGGCGGGAAATGCGGGGCCGTGTCCCGCCTTTTTGGCCAGAATGCGGCAAAGAGGCGCATACGTTATCCTGTCGGGCTGGCGTAACGATGGCGCACTCGGGCTTGTTCCGACCGATTTTGCCCATATCTACACCAGGGCGCCTGATCTGACTTCAGGCGTCGCGCCAGTCGCCTCGCCGGCGACCCTGAACCGCTACCGAGTACCTGTCAGTCGTGAATCCCGAATCGCCCCCAGCCGCTGCCCAGCTGCCAGAAGCCTCCATCCGCGCCACCGTCCGGTTGCCCATCCGTCTTGCCGACGGGTCCGAGGCGCTGGCGTTGGCCTATAGCTTTCACGGATTGGCCGACGGCCGGGATCACCTTGCACTCAAGTTCGGAGAGCCGGGCGCCAAGCCGCTCGTGCGCCTGCATTCAGAGTGCATGACGGGTGACGTCTTTGGATCGCTGCGCTGCGACTGCGGCCCGCAACTGCAGGAAGCGCTGCGCCTCATGAGCCAGGAAGGCGGCTATCTGCTGTATCTGCGCCAGGAAGGCCGCGGGATCGGCCTGTATTCCAAGCTGGACGCCTACAAGCTCCAGGAACAGGGCCACGACACCTACACGGCCAACCTGAAACTGGGGCACGGCCTGGACGACCGCGACTACACGCCGGCCGCCCAGATGCTCAGGGCGCTGGGCGTCGATGATCTGGAACTCCTGACCAACAATCCCGACAAGCGCACCCAGCTCGAGCACATGGGCATCCGGGTAAGCGGCTGCCGCCTGACGGGCGTGTATCCCAACGAGCACAACAAAGGCTACTTGCGAGCCAAAGCGCTGCGCACGCAGCATCGGATCGAGCTGGGGCACACGGAAGAGTAGGGGATGGAAAGCGGCCGAAAGCCTTGCGAGCAGGCTTCGCGGCGCGCCGAGTCAGCGCCGACGCCTCAAACTGCGCAATGCCCGGCGATGTTGCGATACTGGCCTTTGAAATACAGCAACGGCTGCGTGCAAGCCGCTACGTGCAGATCCAGCGCCTTCACTTCGCCAATCACGATCAGGTGATCACCCGCGGCGTGTTCGGCATGGATTTCGCAATCAAGCCAATGCAGGCTGCCGGCAATGAGCGGATTACCCAGCGGCGATTCCTTCCACTCGACGCCGCGCCACTTGTCGACGCCCCGCTGGGCAAATTGGTTGGAAATCCCGACTTGCTCGTCCGACAGGATATTGACCGCGAATCGGCCCGCCTGGCGAATCTTGGGATAGCTGCCCGAAACGGACATGACGTTGAACGACACCAGCGGAGGATTCATCGACACGCTATGGAACGACTGGCACGTGAAACCTATTGGCTCGCCTTCGATGTTCGACGTGATGACTGTGATGCCTGACGCGTAGTGCCCGAGCGCTTCGCGAAAGCGCAATGGCTCGATCGCAGTACTGGAAAGTGACATAGTGGGGTTTGAATACTGGGTGTGGCGGGTCGTCGCGAGCAGCTCGCGACGACCGTTTCCCGCCTCGGAATCAGTTCCCGAGTTCCTTGCGGACGATTTCCGCGCCGGCGCTCAACGCGCTCAGCTTGCCTCGTGCGACGCCACGAGACAAAGGGGCCATGCCGCAGTTGGTGCAAGGATAGAGCTTGTCGGCATCCACGAACTTAAGTGCCTTGCGCAGCGTGTCGGCGACTTCCTCGGGGGTTTCAATGGTGTTGGTCGCCACATCAATGGCGCCCACCATGACTTTCTTGCCCCGGATCAGCTCGATCAGGTCCATGGGAACGCGAGAGTTCTGGCATTCCAGCGAAACGATGTCGATACTGGATTTTTGCAGCTTGGGAAAAGCCTCTTCGTACTGCCGCCACTCCGAGCCCAGCGTCTTTTTCCAATCCGTATTGGCTTTGATGCCATAGCCGTAGCAAATGTGGACGGCGGTCTCACACTTGAGTCCTTCAATGGCTCTTTCCAGCGTGGCCACGCCCCAATCATTCACCTCGTCAAAGAACACGTTGAACGCCGGCTCGTCGAACTGGATGATATCGACGCCGGCAGCCTCCAGCTCCTTGGCTTCCTGATTCAGAATCTTGGCGAATTCCCAAGCCAGTTTTTCGCGGCTCTGATAGTGGCTGTCATACAGCGTATCGATCATCGTCATCGGACCCGGCAACGCCCATTTGATCGGCTGCGTGGTCTGCTGGCGCAGGAACTTGGCGTCTTCCACAAATACGGGCTTGCGGCGAGCCACGGCGCCCACCACCGTCGGAACGCTCGCATCATAGCGATCACGGATCCTGACGGTCTTGCGGTTCTCGAAATCAACGCCGTCCAGATGCTCGATAAACGTCGTCACGAAATGCTGACGCGTTTGTTCGCCGTCGCTGACGATATCGATGCCTGCGTGCTGCTGTTCTTGCAGAGACAGACGCAGGGCGTCTTGCTTGCCCTCGATCAAGCCGCCATCCTGCAATTTCCATGGCGACCAGAGTTTCTCGGGTTCGGCAAGCCAGGAGGGCTTGGGCAGACTGCCGGCGGTCGAGGTGGGTAACAGTTTTTTCACAATAGATGCCTTGGTGTTTCTGATGAATCAAAGAGGGTAGTTGGCGGACCACTGCTCAAGAATCGCTTGGTACGGTTTGATGAAGTGTTCCTCGACAAACCGTCCTTGCTCGATAGCCAGCTGGCTACGTTCCTCTCGGTCGTAGACAATTCGAGTCAACGAATAATCCTGGTGCTTCAGGCTGGGCTGATAGGACTTTCCTGCGGCGGAATTCGCGTTATAGATTTCCGGACGGTAGATTTTCTGGAAGGTGTCCATCGTGCTGATGGTGCTGATGAGTTCCAGATTGGTGTAATCGCTCAGCAAATCGCCCGAAAAATAGAAAGCCAAAGGCGCAGCGCTGTTCGCAGGCATGAAGTAGCGAACCTTCATCCCCATTTTGTTGAAGTATTCGTCCGTCAGCGAGTACTCATCCTGCTGGTACTCCACACCCAGTACCGGATGCTTGTTTTCAGTCCGGTGATAGGTCTTGCTGCTCGAAACGCTCAGGCAGATCACGGGGGGCTTCTTGAAGTGCTCTTTGTAAGTGCTTGAATTCACAAAGGACTTGAACAGCTTGCCGTGCAGATCACCAAAATTTTCCGGCGTGCTGAAAACGGGCTGATTTTTGGTGTGCTCCAGCAGCAGCACGCTGAAGTCATAATCCCGAACGTAAGAGGAAAAATTATTCCCCACGATGCCTTCAATGCGTTCGTCGGTTTTTCGATCGACAACGGTCGTCTTCAGAATCTCAATCAAGGGAAGGGCGTTGCCGTTGCTGGCTCCGTCGATACTCATCTCGACCGAGATGATTTCCAGATTGACGGTATAGCGATCGCCCTTGGGATTGTCCCAGTGCGCCAAGGCATTGAAGCGGTTGTCAATCATCCGGAGCGTGTTGCGCAGGTTCTCCTGGCGATTCGTTCCCCGGGCCAGATTGGCAAAGTTGGTGGTGATCCGCGTATTGTCTGAAGGACGATAGTCCTCATCGAAACAAATGCTCTTGATGGCAAATGTGAAATCTTTACTCATGGTGATCTGCTGCCTAATTCCTGAGATAAAACCCGCGTCCATTCCCTGCCTTTTTCAGCGCTGCGCGAATTTTTCTTTTTCTATTCAGCAGCGTCGGATTACCGAAGCAGGGCGCGTAGTGTAGGTTGCCGCATCCATGAAAAAAAGTGATTTGATCTCATGAAGCCATTAGATCCATTCATGGATTGGCGAGGGCGGGGATCGTCGTCTGACTCAGGAGGGGGCTTGGTTGACAGAGTCAGCTGCGCGCCAGGCAGAACGCCGGGCGTCGAAAACCTCGAGCGAGGAGGGGACTTGTCTTGATCGGGGCGTAGCGCGACCCGGGCTTCGCGGCCGGAGCCGCGTTCCGGGACGCCGTCCCGGCGGTGCGCCGCTGTTCGCCGGGTGGCGAACAGGCGCGGGGAGCAGAATCAATCCGCGGCGGGCTGTTTCGCCTGTGCAATAAATGCACGCAGGTAATCGATACCCACGTCCGCCTCGCGAGCGCCCAGATAGATATGCTTGGCAATGCCTTTCTTGCCCAGACGGACGGGCACCACATTCATCGTGTCCGCATATTCCAGCACCAGCCAGCGTGGCAAGGCCGCCACCCCGCGTCCGCTGGCGACCATTTGCAGCATGATGTCCGTCGTCTCGATGGCCTTGTGCCGCTTGGGTATCACGCCGGCCGGCGTCAGGAACATGGCGTAGATGTCCAGCCGATCGACCGGCACCGGATAGGCCACCAGGACTTCATTGGCGATTTGTTCAGGGGTGACGAACGCTTCCTTGGCAAGAGGGTGGTTGCCAGCAACGACCAGCACCTGCTCGTAATCGAATACGGGTTCGAAGACCAGGCCGGGCTTGTTCAACGGGTCGGGGGTGACCAGCAAGTCGATCTCGTAGCCGAACAGCGCCCCGATCCCGCCGAACTGGAATTTCTGCTTCACATCCACGTCCACGTCCGGCCAGGCTGTCAGATACGGGGAAACAACCTTCAGCAGCCATTGATAGCAGGGATGGCATTCCATCCCGATGCGCAGCGACCCGCGTTCGCCCTGGGCGAACTGACGCAGACGCTCTTCGGCCAGGTTCAGTTGCGGCAATACCCGGTTGGCCACCGCCAACAGGTATTGGCCGGCTTGGGTCAATCTCAGGCTGCGGCCTTCACGCAGCCAGATGTCGGTGCCCAGTTGCTGCTCCAACTTCTTCATGCTGTGGCTCAAGGCCGACTGCGTCACGTGCAGGACGCCGGCGGCTGCCGTCAGCGAGCCCTGTTTTTCGACTTCTTGCACGATGGATAAATGAATGCGGTCAAGCATGATCGATGATGAAAATTCATGATTTATTGAGATAAATCAATTTTACTTCATCGTTTTACTTCACCGTTTATGCGTGCTTGCCGTAGGAAATGCTTGGTCAACCTCGCATTTCGCGAGGGTCTTTCCAAGAACGCAGAAGGAAGGTAACGCGCATCAAACTGCGCCTGTGACGATACGGACGGGCGGATTTAAGCTATTGACCCCGTCCATCCAGGCGCAGTCGCGCGGCTGTCGATCAGCGTATCGGGAAGAACGTGCCGCCCAGGCTTCCGTTCACGCCGCAATACGGCGGAGTGGATGAACCCGCGCCAGGCGCCTTTTCTTCAACAATCAAGGCAGCCCCCTGGCGTTGCAGGTTCAACACCCAGCCTTTGGTGTCCACGCTCTTGACCCGCAGGCGCTCACCCTCGACCTTGCCGTCGGCCTCCACGTTGCACGACCAGCGGGCAGTGCGCGGCTGTTCGGCCGAACCTTCGTACAGGATGTTGCCGTCGGGCTTCTTCCAAAGCGTGATCTCGCCGGAGAGGTTGCGCCATCTGCCGGTGAAACCCTTGCGTTCGGCGACGTCCAGGGACGCCAGAAACGCGTCACGGTATTTGAGGCGGCTTGCGAGTTCTTCGATCGATTTGCCTTTCTCGAACGGCATCTCGTAGGCGTCGTCGCGCACCTTGGTGAAGCCGCGCTGGTCCTGCGTCAACGCTTCCGCCGTCTTGGCGTCCAGGGCCTTGCGTGCTTCGTTGTAGCGCTTGGCGATGCTGGCATCGAGCGCGGCGAGTTGCGGGTTGGCGCAGATGGCTTTTTCCGCTCCGGTGCGCGCCTTGGCGCAGTCGAAGGACGGCGAGGCGTCGGGCGCTGCGGTGGCGGCCAGGGAAAGTGCGGACAGCGCGGCGGCGCAGGCGACAGGGAGGATGTGTTTGGTCAGCATAGTGTCGCGGATGATAATCCGCAGACATGAATTTGGCCGAATTTTATTCGAAGCCATTCTTCGGTCGGCGAACCACCAGGTGGCGAAGAACGCCAGCGCGGCGAGCCAGAAGCGCAGTCGCTCGGTCAGGTTGGAAAATCGCACGGCGGCACTCTAGCTGGAGCCCTGACGCCAGGCACGCTGGCCGCCGCAATCGGCCCGCTCGGCTATGATGCCGTCTGCGCGGTCGCGCCCGGGATCGAGGCAGTTCTGGCCCATGCCGGCCCAGCCCGCCCTGACGACCGTAATTCTTTACCTCAACTCCTTCTGCTGTCACGCCCGTCGCCGTCTATGAAGATCATCAACAAATCGAGCAAGTTGGCTCACGTCCTGTACGACATCCGCGGACCGATCATGGATCGGGCCAAGCAAATGGAGGACGAGGGCCAGAAGATCATCAAGCTGAATATCGGCAATCTGGCGGCGTTCGGTTTCGATGCTCCCGAAGAGGTCCAGCTCGACATGATCCGCAACTTGCCGAATTCGGCGGGTTACTCGGACAGCAAGGGCAATTTCGCGGCGCGCAAGGCGGTGATGCACTACTCGCAGGAGCAGGGCATCAAGGGCGTGACGCTGGAAGACATCTATCTCGGCAACGGTGCCTCCGAACTGATCTCAATGGCCACCAACGCGCTGCTCGACGATGGCGACGAGCTGCTGGTGCCGATGCCCGACTATCCCCTCTGGACGGCCGTCACCAGCCTGTCCGGCGGCACGCCGGTGCACTATCTGTGCGACTCGAGCCGCGGCTGGATCCCCGACATGGCCGACATCCGCAGCAAGATCACGCCGCGCACGAAGGGCATCGTGGTGATCAACCCCAACAACCCCACCGGCGTGCTGTATCCGGATTCGGTGTTGAAGGAGATCGTCGAGGTCGCGCGCGAGCACGGCCTGGTGATCCTCGCCGACGAGGTCTACGATAAGGTTCTGTACGACGACGTCAAGCACACCGCGCTCGGCAGCCTGTCGACCGACGTGCTGACGCTGACCTTTAACTCGCTGTCCAAGAGCTATCGGGCCTGCGGCTATCGCGCCGGCTGGCTGATCGTATCGGGCGACAAGAGCGCTGCCCAAGACTACATCGAAGGCCTGGATATGCTGGCCAACATGAAGCTGTGCGCCAACGTGCCCGGCCAGTGGGCGATCCAGACGGCGCTGGGCGGCTACCAGAGCATCAACGATCTGGTGGGCGAGGGCGGCCGGCTGCGCAAGCAGCGCGACCTGGCCTACGAGCTCATCAGCGCGATTCCGGGCGTGACCTGCGTCAAGCCGCAGGCTGCGCTCTACATGTTCCCCCGCCTGGATCCCAAGGTCTATCCCATCAAGGACGACCGCCAGTTCTTCCTGCAACTGCTGGAAGCCACGCGCGTGATGCTGGTGCAGGGCACCGGCTTCAACTGGCACGCGCCCGATCACTTCCGCATCGTGTTCCTACCCTACGAACACGATCTGCGTGACGCGATCGGCCGGGTGGCGGCGTTCCTCGAAGACTACCGCAATCGCCACGCGGCGGGCGCGCTGGCCGAGGAGGCCGCAGTGACCGCCGCTTAAGAAGGCGGCGCGTTAAGGCGCTGGTGTCGTGCATGACAAAGAGGCCGCTTTCGAGCGGCTTTTTTGTTTGCGATGACCCGTCCTGATTTTGGTTGACATCTTTTTGAGAGAAAAAAGGAGAGTCAATT
>NZ_DAMDGT010000002.1:0-50722 GCF_032102605.1 Achromobacter sp.
CCATGGCCGCGTAGCGTTCCTACTTCTGGCAATCGCTAAAAATGGGGGGATTACCAGACCAAGGCGATTGAAGCGGGGCGACCGTTTCACCAGCTGCAGGCCGCCGGCATGGATACCTCGCTCATGGGGGACATCATCCGCCAGAAATCGCCTGAGCTGAAGGCGGCGGTGGAACTCGCGGCTGCGGGAAATGCGTCTGGATCTCTCGCCGTGTTGGATGGAAAGCTCAAAGCTGTCCATTCCATCGACGACAACGGCGCCCGCTATAACGCCATCTCCTCCAAGTACGCCGGCCTCGACGCTGATGAGAGGCGTGAAACGCTCATCGTTACAGGCACCAACGATTCTCGCAATGCGCTAAACGAGGCCACGCACCAGGCGCTGGGCTTGTCCGGCCGCGGATTTGACTTCAATCTGCTCACGCGTCGCGACACAACACAGGCGGAACGCCGGGTCGCCAAGTACTACGTCGCCGGCGACATCCTTCAACCGGAACGAGACTACAAGACGGGCAACCTGCGCCAGACCGAGATGTACCGCGTCATCGGCACGGCGCTCGATAAGCCGAATGACCTGGTCGTGGAACACGTCGTCACCAGGGAACGCACGCAGTTCAATCCTGCCCGCGCCGCCAAGCTTTCCGTATACGAGCCAGTCCAAGCGGAGCTGTCTGCAGGCGACTGGGTGCGAGTGACCCGCAACAACGCCAAGCTTGACCTGGTCAACGGTGGCCGATTCGAGGTGCTGGCGGTAACTCCCACTACAGTCACCGTCGGTGGCGGTGGCCGCCTGCTCACGCTGGACGCTGCAACTGAACCATTGCACCTGGATCGCGCCTATGCCACCACGAGCCACAGTGCCCAAGGGCTAACGTGCGATCGCGCTCTCATCAACGCGGAGAGCTTCAGCCGCACGACGCAGCGAGACGTTTACTACGTGGCGATTTCGCGCGCTCGCTACGAGACGGAGATCTATACGAACAACGTCAGTGAGTTAGCCGGGGTCGTTGATCGATTGGAAGAGAAGAGTGCGGCGTTGGATATCGGTCGGGAAAAATCTCTGTCCGGGTCACGGCAATTTCATAAGCGAACTGACACGCTAGAACGCTGAGAGGATTCGGGTCGATGGGCCGGATAACTTCGTAGCAAGTGCGGCACGTTACTGCCCATCCCTCTTATCGAAGTCACACAACACTTGATGATCCTTCCGATAAATCTCCTCTACATCTTCAATCGCCTGGACTAGGTCTTCCTTTCGCATCATCTCATCAAGTGAGGAGATGAGCATCCGTTCAACCTTCAAGTTGGGCGTCAATAGCGAGTATCGTCCGTCTAGCCCCAGCGAGGCCATACCCGTGCAGACGAAGATCGCGCCAAACAGTTGTTTGCCAATTCGGGTAGTCGTTAGACCAACTACGGCGGTAGCCTTGTTCTCGACAAAGCCGGTTCCAGCCACAGTGAATGAGCATTCATATCTTGACGGATTTGGTCCGACAATTGTCCAAAACTGAAGGATTGATCGGCTGTCGCGTCCGATTTCCTCGAGTGTCGCCAAGGGACGTTCGCTGAGCTGGAACGTATGACATATGTTGACCGCCGCACTAAGCGTCTCAAGGATTTTGGTGTGCTCAAACGGCTTGTCGCTCGCGTCGAGCGCGAATGCCAACTCCTTCCCATCGCTTAAATCGAGTCGGACATCAACCTTTCTTGCTGAGGAAGTCACCATGCGCATCAAGGAGAGCGCGTCGTGAAGCTGATTGATTGGCAATCGGACGCCGGCGCCTGCATTGAATCGGTACTCGGCCGACCCGGAATATGGATTCGTACTAATATCGAAGCAATCGGCCTCTATGCGAAGCTTTACCAAATGCCTTGGTAGCATCCTGTTCAGCGGCGAGGAGTAGAACTTACACCTGAAGGTAAGTCCCGCTGAGAGTGGGCTCTCTCTGAAATTTATCGATCCCACTGCCGTTGGTTTTAGATTCGGCATCTCAATATCACCGAACTCGCTAAGCAACTGCGGATCCGATTTAATTCCAAATCGCAGTTTTGACTCACGAAACTGCGTTACTCGAACCGAGCGCTTTAGCCCAAGCGACACGTCAATCAGACCGAGCAAGTCTTCTTTGCTGTCTGTTTGGAAGGTGATCTGGGCGAACCCATTCTCGAAACCCGTCGTCTTCAAGTGATTGTTTTTCCATGCCACATAGGAATTCAATCCTTCAGGCACATGGGATTCTATTTTTGATTTCAGGCCCTCTCCGTCCAGAGCTGGAACTGCATGCTGATCTCCGTATTGGATTGTGAGGGTACGCTTATGATGATTGGAGACCTTCTGCACCGTTTCCAACTCATGTATCCGCTCGAGGGTGCGCGATATCAGCTCTTCGTCTATGTGGACCAAGAACGCCCTTTGCACGTCTTTCTTCCCATCGAATTCAAGAATTAGAATGAATGCGGGCATAGGGGCGGTGATCAGGCGACGCAGGTTGGATAGCTTTATCTGCCACTTTCTATCGCGGTTGTCCGTCGCCTTCACCTGAACCTTGCATTCAATCGCGGCCTCGTGCACACGAGTCGGACCGCTTACGTGATGAAAGGGGAACTCGACGACGAAGTCCCAACCGGTTCGGTCAATCCGCGACCCGTTTGCTGTTAGCCCTACTTGGCTGCACCAGAGCTGTAGGCTATTTTCGCCCATTTGGCCCAAATCCCGCATACTTCGTCCTCTCCTCGTACGGCCGTGCGACACACATTCGATCAGCGTATCCCAGTCGTCTGACCCCAAACGCCGGGGGCCAGTCATTTCAGCGACTATTACTTAGCCGCTCAGACCAACGCGAGCGCGCTCACTGGTGGTGATTCGCCGTGGCTGCAAACGTAGGATTATGTAGTATTCATGGGTACGGCAGCACTTCCGACGGCACGATCAAGATCCTTAGTGGCCTTTTGCCAACAGCGAGGGGCGGTGCAAACAGCCCCACATTCGAAATCGTCTCTGAACTCTGTCGCTCACTCGCTGCCCGAATGACTCGATATAAGGTCTAGCGCGTCTTCAGCATGAGCGCATTTGGCCATCGGAGATGGGGAAGCCAAGTTACCGACAACAACTCGCGAAAATGCTCAAGAAATCCAACTGCGGTTTGAGCGCTCCATTCAGCCACGGCATGTCCGATGGCCCGGTCAGGGATGTATGCGTTGTTCAGGCCGGTCATTGGGTTGTGCTCCATCCGGTCGTGATGGGGAAAATAGCGCTGCAACTCTTTTTCGAGCCGGGTGGGCGCTCTTTTTCCGCTATTGCTCTCCACCGCGTGGATGGCCATCTTGTAGTGCGCGAGCGCATTGCGCAGTTCGACAAGCGTCTTCATTGCCTTGACCGGCTTCGCTTTGTAGTTGAGCCTGGGCAGTTCTAGCGCGTCCAAGGCACGCACGTACTTGAGCAAAGACGGCCCTTTTTGGAAGTCCTTTTCAGCCCACACACGCCGTAATTTCTCGGCACTAGAGGAGTTCAAACCAAAATGGTTATCTTTTCCTTTGATGGCACAATCTGCAAACAATTCATTCACGAATGCTTCGACGCCTAAAGCGCTCATGATGATTGCCCCACTTGCGTAGGCGTGATGAGCATCGCGTTCAACGAGGCCGACTCTGCCCGCCTGAACCGCCTCGCCAACTTCTATCGCATAGGCATGCTGAGCCAGAAATGCTGCACTGGTCAGGTAGGCCGTCGAAAGGTATGTCCTAACGACAAGGGACGCAGACTCGCCCAGGGTATCGTCAAACGAAAGCACGGTGCTCAATCTGCTACTCCTTAATTCAATGAAGGGAACAGGACTGCAACTTTCAGCGCCGAGGTTCGGCGCCTCCGGTGATGCAGCCCCTATAAGACAACGGCCAGGTGGTGGCAAATATTTAGGGTGTTTTAGGAATACGGTCTCATATCTGTCTCGTTTAAGTCTCATACACGTCGCAAAGTGTCTCATCGGGGTCTCATCGGGGTCTCAGAGGCGTCTCAAATGTGTCTCATATGGGTCTTACCGCGCCCGATCCGACCAAGGAAATACCGCAAGTCGCCCAGATGTATACAGCAGCGTTCATCAGCAGAGCCATGCTCCGCGCGGCCAGTGGCCTTTGTGCGCAGTTCGTTGTCAGACAAAAGAAAACAACGCTACAGAGGAAAAACACAAAGAAATCAAAGGGATGACCGCACCCGAAGGGTGCGTCCTGTGTGGTGGCTTTAAGGGACCCGCCGCCGCCCTGGCGGCGGGGGCCTTAAGGGCACCTGTGAGCGTCCGGGGGATGCTCACGAAGTCCGTAGGAGGGCCCCGCCGGCGCAGCCGGTGGGACTGGACGCTCCGATCCAAGACGCCGTTCATGCAAAGCAAAGGGCCGCCCCTAGGGCGGCCCTTTGCTTTGGCGGGTGTTGCGGTGGTTAGTGAACGTCAGCCACGGAGGCCAAAGGCCGGACAGGCGGCTGCTCATGCTGAAGTGCTTGCCAAAGGTCATAGTTGGCCTGCATCGCAATCCACGCCTGGGCAGTGCTTGCCCCGGCCTGTTCCAGCCGGACCGCGAGGTCGGGACTGATCCCAGCCTTGCAGTTGAGCACCCGAGACAGCGCGACCCTGGACACGGCCAGCCGGTCAGCCGCTTCGGTGACGGACAGCCCCAGGGGGGCAATGACATCCTCCCGGAGAATCTCGCCGGGATGCGGCGGGCAGTGCATTGTCACGACCTGGCTTCCCCTAGGTCTGCTCCCGCCACCTTGCCCGACAGGTCGGAAAAGTTGCTGATCCGCACTGAACCGTCTGGGAACCGGGCAACCACATCCAGTTGGCCACCCATGGCCTCGATGTGGCTGCGCAGCGTCGAAATGTACATGTCCGTCCGCTTTTCCATCTTGGCGATGGACGGCTGTTGGACGTGCAAGATCTCGGCCAGGACTTTTTGCGACAGACCACGGGCCTGACGCAATTCCTGTAGCGGCATGTCCTGAAGCATCTCTTCCGTAGCGGCCTTGGCGCGAAGCTGAGATTCCGGCGACATGGCCTCCCGGAGCGCTGCAAATTTCTTAGCCATTGATCTGCCCTTCCTTTCGCAATTGTTCCAAATGATCGTCGTAAAGCTTGTCCGCTCGCGGCACGAACTCTTCATACCAGCGGTCATTCCCCGTTTTGTCGCCGCCGATCAGCAAGATGGCGGTCCTCCTGGGGTCAAAGGCGTACAGGGTACGCAAGGGATGCCCGCCCGCCTGAGTTCTAAGCTCGCGCATGTGTTCGTGCTTGGAGCCATTAATTCCACTCGAATGTGGAAAGCCCAACGACGTGCCCCGTTCCTCCAGCAGGCCGACCGTGGCGGCCACCGATTCCTGTTCGCTGACGGACAGGCTGTTCCACCAGTCTTCGAACTCATCCGTGAACTCAACTTCCCAAGCCATCGATTCCCCGCCTAAGCTGTTTTAAAGATTATAGCCTGGACGGAATATTCCATCAAGGGAATATTTCGCAGGTTTCCCGGTGCAGGCGACCGAGGGATCGCAATGTCCGTCGGCTCGTCTCCTCAGCCAGGGACCGCCCAGCGACCCCGGCGCACATGCTCCTTAGTCCTCCATTTCTCCCATGGGGTGTTCCACGGCCATTGCGGCCGGAATGGGCTGAGCGCGCATCAGTTCAGGCACCCAGCGCTTCCCTTCGAGCAATTGCTCGGCTGCGGCGGCGGCCTGGACCTTCTTCATTGCCAGCAGCGGCTTTGCCTGCTCGGCATCGACCGCCTCCGTGACCACTGCCGCGATGCGGTCATTGGACACGTGGGCAAGGTAAGACTGCGGGGTGGGCTTCCACCACTTGCTCATGTCGAGATTAACGAGTCCCGACAAACGGTCGAGGTGCTTGGTTTCCGCGCCGTGCGCATTGCTGCGGCGGCGGTAGATCGTCAGACTCGTCAGCACGGCCAGCATGTCGAGAACATCGGCTTGGGACTGGTTCAGGAGCCAGGGCAGGACGGCGCTTTCATCTTCCGGCACGTCCTTCGTGACCGACCCAATCATTTCCTGCACGGCGGTCCAGGCCGCGCAGTCCTTGATATCGGGGTCCGTGTTCGCCAATTCATGTTGGGCCGACCGTGCCGAGAAATCGAACGTATCGCCGCTGGCGCTGCGCCGGTTCCAGTCCATATCGCCCAGCATCTGCTCCACCAGCAGGCACAGAGCCAATTGCGGGCGCATCATGACTTCGTATTGCAAGGCAATCACTCTTTGGGCTTGCAGGCGATTTGTCAGGGATTCGGAATGCACCGGGCGCGTCTTTACCGGGGGCAAGTCCACGCCCGTCACCGTCTGGCCATCTGCGTCGTTGCTGCGCGTGGCTTGCGCTACGGCGTCGCGCTCGTCCTGGCGGATCAAGCCGCGAGTGACGGTCAAGTCGCCATGGTAGTCCAGGTGCACAATCGCTCCGCACAGGGCTTTCAGGTCGGCCGGGTAGTCGTAAAGCTCGGCCCGGATTTCACGAAGCTGCCCTTCATAGCCGCGAATCAGGCCGCGAACCTTGTCCAGGTCGGCCGCGTCCTGGCCTTCGGCCTCTTGCAATTCAGCCAGCTTTGTCCGCGCCGTTTCGATCTTCTTTTGCAGTCCGTCAATCTGCTTGGCTTGGGCCTTGCTCGGCTCCTGTTGGACGCGTTGAATCTCGCCGAAGGACTTTTTGTCGGCGTACTCGAACGACACGCGGCATTCCACCCACAACCAGCCTTCTGCCTGGACCGCCTTGAAAAGCTTGGACCGTTGCATCTTGGCGTTAGCCATGCCGCGCACCTTCTCCGGGTCGGCCAGATAAGCGTCGTTCTCAAAGAGGTCGCGGCGAACCTCGCCGCCCGCCTTCTCGTATGCGGCGACGGTCACGTACCGCGCCACGGGCGTATCGCCGCGCATTTCGGTTTCCGCGAGCAACTGGCGGATGTAGTAGTCCCGATTCCAGGGTTGGCTCGCCGAAGTCTTCCATGCCGCCTCCTGGCGGGCGTGGTCCGAAACCGACGCGAGCGCCTGCATTTCGTCCATCTTGACTTTGCCTTCGCGGAACAACTGCATGAGGGCGGGCGACACGCTGCCCAGCGCCAGCAGCTTCTTGACGGCCGATTCGGACGCGCCATGCGCGGCGGCGATGGCCGCAACCGTCCAGTTTTCGGCACGCAGGCGCGCATATCCCGCATACACGTCTGCCGGGTGCATCGCCTTGCGCCCGATGTTCTCGATCAGGCTGGCGTGGTGCGCGTGAGCGGCCGGAATCACAAGGCAAGGCACCAGATAATCGGCGGGGAAAACACCGTCCGCGATCAGCAGGCCCAGGGCCGTCCAGCGCCGTCCGCCCGCGCACACCTCATAGGAACCGTCCGGCGCTGCGACCACCACGAGGTTTTGCAGCAATCCGCCCATCGCCTGGATGGTGGCTTTCAGTTCCAGAATCTCGGCGTCCTGCTTGCGGTCTTCCAGGCCGCGGGCCTGATACGCCTCACTGAGGCGCAGTTGCGAATGGGGAATGTCCATCCGGGTTGCTGCGGCGTGGACGGCGGCGAGTTCGTTGGAATCGAGTTTCATCAGAATGCTCCGGGTCGATATCGAGATCAGTGCAGTTGCGTGGGGATTTCCGGCGCGTCGAGCGCGGCGATGAGGGCGGTAAGCTGGCGCATGGTCATCGCGGGAATGCGAAAGCCCAGGCCCAGCAAGTGGGCGCGGCGCATGTCGTTCGCCAATCTGATAAAGTCGTGGTTCATCACGAATCTCCTAGTCCGAGGTTGCGGGTGATGGCCCTTGTCGGTTGCAGCCGACAGGGGCCTTTTACTTAGTAGCCAAGCCAGTTCAGCAGGTCGCGCCCGCGATACAGCGGCTGGTCGCCATGTTCGGCAAAAAATTCTTGGGCGTTTGCTTGGTGGTCGCGCAGTTCCAGCACCACCTGAAACCGGGTCAACACGGCTTCCTCGGCCGTATCCCTGTCACGCAAACCGTCCGCGTCGACCACGCCGGTATCCATCAGGTCGGCAAACAGTTCGATGAGGTCGGGGCGATGGCCGGTCCAGGCGACCAACTCGTTTTCAACGGCGACGGTGACGACGGGTGCGAAGTCATAGCCTTTACGAGCCAGCGCGGGCGCGTAATCCATCGCGCTACGCTCGGCGTATTGAAGGTCGCGCTGTGCCAGGGCGGCTTTAGTCAAGGCGCATTCAGCGCCACCCAGGACGGTGTAAAGGACGATAGCCATATCGGTCGTGTCCTGTTCTTTGGATGCGTCCATGAAATGTCTCCTTGCCGTGAACGATTGGGTTGTCGAGGTGGTTACTGCGCAGTGGAGGCCAGGACGCGCCCACCGTTCAACTTCTTGGCGAAGTTCCAGCCGCCTTTCCAAACCCCACTCAAGACGGGCACATCCTTCAACAGCGCGGGCACATCGGCCTGTTCGTGGCCTGCCTCGCACTCGTCTTCACCCAGGTTGAAGGCCATGTCCATTGCCCGCGACCACAGAACCTTGCAAGTCTCGGGCCCTTGATGCTCTTGCGACAGAATCCACTTATCGAGCACATCCACGCCGCGCCGATCTTGACGCCCCTGCGCACCGCGCAATGCGGCTTTGGCTGCGGCCAGGATGTTGGCATTCAGCGTCGCGTGGTCATTCATGTTCGTTTGTTCCGAAAAGAGAGGTCGTGCGACACCCGATCCTGAAGAAGTCGTCCGAGCGTAGGTTTGTTGGATTTGGTTGTTCATGGTCTTTCCCTCCGCGTTATTCGCATCCGTTCCTGTGAGGCCTGTCCGTGCCGTCCGTGGCCACGTAGCGACGACTGGAAAGGGCCGGAGCAGAGGCCGCACGCGGAGCGCAGCCAAAGGCGAGCACCGAACGGGTGAGCACCGGACCCTTGGAGGGAGGAGCGCAGTGGTACGGTCGGCGTTTTAGGACGGGGCTCGCGGGAATGGATGCATTGCGAGAGACAGGGCGGCGACACCAAAGCCAGGCGCGCGCCGAGCGCCCCTACCCGCGCGCAGCGCGGGTCAAGCTGGCCGCAAGGCGGCCCGCAAGCGACAGCGCGCAGCGCCGGCAGGCGCGAAGGCGTGAGCCGACCGCAGGGAGGGACGGCTGGAAGCCCCACCGGGGGTGAGACTGGCGGGGTTGGCCAGGCTCAACGCGAAGCGCGAGAGCCCGACCCGCAGCCGAAGGCGTAGGGGCACGCCCAGGGGTGAACACTCCGTCCGAAGACGGCCCGCGCCGACGTCCTGACCGGTCTGGCCTTGTGCGATTCAGTGCTGCGAATCTGTCGAAGGCGAGATGTTCAGCAGATCCATGGCCTTATTTGCCCGGTCCGTCGCCTGGCCGATGACTTCATGCTGTCGAACGATGTAGTCGAACAGCGCTTTCGGACGATCTTTGAGCTCTACCAACGACTGATCGTTGATGATCCCAATGCACATTTCAATGCACTCGTCGCAGATCGTGACCTGATCGTTGTCACCTCGGGCAACGAGCTTTCGCACCTCATATTGGGACTTATCGCAGAACGAGCAATGCAACTCTGGCGCCTGCCTTTTGGTACGGCGTCTCTTTTTTGGCTCATCCATGTCGGAACGGTGCGTGGGTCATGAAGGCCCGCAATCTAGCACGAGCTGTGACACGGCGGATGCGTGTTTTTCCTAGTAGCGCAACACTAGCGCAGTGGCATTCTTAACTCGTGAAAAAAACCGCGAATAGGCTGACGACAGGAGGAACAATGGAGGGCACCATGGTGGTAAATGGGGTCAGGGCTGCGTACTCGATGACGCCGACCGACGACGGCGCCGGGATTGTGGCCAGCATCCGATACGGGCAGCGGGGGCCGTGGGAAGGTGTAGGCCCGCCCGGCACTTTTTTCGCCACCGCCGCCGAAGCGCGCGCTGCCATTCGCAGCCAGATTGCCGCCAATATGACGCGCGTGCTCGGACTAATGTGAAGTGCAGCGCCGGCCGGCAGGCCGGCGCCGCTTTTCTCATTTCCGGCGATAGCGGTCCACCATGCCTGCCAGGTACGCGGCCTCCAGCGCCTCGCGCAACTGGCCTACGAACAGTTCGTGATAGACGAGCTGGGCGCGTCCTCGGCAATCCAGCGTCTCCAGGTTCAAAACGCGGCGCGCGATGTCCGCAATGGCGGCGCGAGCCGCCATGGAAAGTTCTACCATGGCCATGGGCTCACTCCGGGTCCAGCTCGGCCAGCACTCGGCGGGCCAATTCATTGAGGTCGATTTCCGACCGGGCAATCGCTTGCACTTCATCGAGCGGCAGTAATTCGATAATTCGCGCCATGCGCCGCTCGTTCTCGCGGGCGGCCAGCGCCGGCCAGGCGCTGTATCTGGCGATCGCCGCCAGGCCGTCCAAGTCGTGTTTTCCGTAGCCCTGCAAGAACGCGACCAGGCCACCCGTAATTGCGTCGTCCCGGCTCATGCTGCGATCCTCTCTTGGCGGGCGAGCTGCAAGCGCTGCGTTGCGGCTGCGTGGTACTTCGGATCCATTTCGATGCCGTAGAAGCGCCGGCCGGCCTGGCGGGCGGCCACGCACGTCGAACCCGAGCCGGCGAACGGATCCAGCACAATGTCCCGCGGGCGGCTGAAAGATTCGATCAGCGGCGCCAGGCATTCGACGGGCTTTTGCGTCGGATGGTGGCGGTTGCCGCTGTACTTCCAAGGCATGACGTCTGGCAAGGGCTCGGCCGGCAGCGCCGGCTGCCCCTTGGCCAGCAAGTAGGCCGACTCGTGCTGATACGCGAGAAATCGCGCTTTGGATTGATATTGCTTCGCAAAGACCAGGTGGCCGACGACGCGAAAGCCGGCGGCGCGCCAGGCGGCAAAGAATCGGTCCACGCGGTTCCAGCCGTAGAACGAAATGCAGAAGGCGTCATCGCGAAGGACGCGGAACATCTGTGCGAACGCCGGCGCCAGCCATTCGTCGGTACGATCGTTGGCGATGCTCCGGCCGGAGCGGTCCACGTAGTTGACGAGGTATGGCGGATCGGTCAGGACCAGATCGACGCAGCGATCGGGCAAGGTGGGAAGAACGGACAGGCAATCGCCCAGGACAACACGACTCATGGTTGGCTCCTTGCGTGCAGCAATGTCAGCCGATCTGCATTGCACTGCACGGGGCAGGCGGGCGCAGCCCACGAAAGCGCGGTCAAGGGACGTGGAATAAATAGCGAACGCAGTGAGCGGTTTATGCCGCGAAAGCCCTTGAAGATGGGGCCGCGGCTACAAAGCCGCGCGCAGCGGCCCTAGCGTCCGTGCGTGAGTGGGATGCGACTGTATGCTCCGTGCAGTGCTTGCGGTTCTCCATATGCCGAAGATGGCGCGTCGCCGGCGCGCCAGGCCCCGAGTGGGGCCATTGCAACCTCGCTAGAAGAGCGACATCTGGCCAGCGGCAGCCGCTTGCCGGATGGCCTTCGGAATGGCCTGCAGCGGCGCACCGATCTCGGCCGATGAACTGTCGGCCGCAACCTGGTCGACATGGTGATCTGGCACGGCCGCCGGCGCCTGCAGGAGCGCTCGAGCGCCCTCCTCCGCTTCGCGACGGCGAAGCCGCGCGCCCCAGCCGCCCAGGATGTGTGCGGGCGTAAACCATTGCTCTCGGCACTCACCCGTGAGGCCGTTGCCATGAATCACCACGGCCGGCACGTGCAAGAGCGCCAGCTGGATGAACGTCATATGCACGCAGCGCTGATCGATGTCGATTGCAGTGGCGTGCATGCACTGCTGATAGTTCAGCTGCGCATCATGCATTGCGTGCGCAGCCGCGATCAACATGCCGCCAGCGCCGCAGGCTGGTTCCAGTACGCGCACGAACCCCTGTGCCCCCGTCTTGTCGATGAGATCCTGGCCGTTGCCCATCATCATGTTGCCCATCAGGCGCGACACCTCGTACGGCGTGAAGAACTGGCCGGCGCCGGCGTTGCCCATGTCCAGCATCATGAACGTGCTGCCCAGCACGTCGCCAAAGTCTGCTGCTTGAACCCGGACCTCGTAGGCCATGACCAGGTGCGAGAACGCTTGCACCAGCAAGTCCAGCTCGGCCCGCTCGTACTGAGCGATTACCTGCAGGTAGCGCTGCTCGCGCGCCTCGCGCTGCGCGAGATCGGCACGGGCCAATGCGATCGCGCAGATCTCCACCCAGTCGCTCCACACGCGGTCGATCCCACGCGTGTGCGCGACCTGCCGAATGAGGCTGACGATTTCCTTCTGGTGGGAGTCCGCGTTGTTCAGGAAACGGCGTTGTTGTGCATTTGAGGTTTTGGCCATGTGGTCTCTCCGGTTGCCAGGGCGGGAATGCCCGGAACTTGAGAGGCACGGCGCAGCGCAGCGCTCAAGTGTCGAAGACGGCCAGCGGCCGCCAGCGGTTCGGGCGTAGCCCGGGCCGCGCCGCACTTGAACGCGAGAACGACGTGGCACACTGACCGGGAAAGCAGACCCGCCACCCCGTATGGCTCGCAACGGTCCAACTTCGAAGCGCAGCCGTTCCCCTGCAGCGCCACTTAGCAGGGGTTACGCGGCGATGGTCTGATGGCGCGCAGAAGAAAAAAAGGCCCGCCGAAGCGGGCCAGGATGGCGTCAATCGATCGCCGCGAAGATGGCGTTTGCCTCGGCGTGTTCGCCGGCAAAGTCGCGCAGAGCGTGGTACTTCTCGGCCAGGTCGTCGCTACGGTATTGGTTGCACAGTTCGCAGAGGGCGTACAGCGTGGCCACGATGCCGGCGGCGTCAGCCGACATGTCCCGTTCGAAGTAATTCATCGGCCACACGATGCGAAGCTTGTCGTAGTCGGCCGGCGCCATGTAGAAGCCGTTCGGGATCTCGTAGTAGTGCCAGAAGCCGCCGCTGTATTCCTGCGACAGGCGATCCAGCCAGTTGTAGACACTGATTTCTCCGCGCAGCATCAGGCGACTTCCGAACGCCTTGGGGAGAAAGTTCATGCGTTCGCCATCGGGAACCAGGCGTGCGACGGAAAGAGTGGCTTGGGTCATGTCGTGCTCCTCAGAAGTAGGGCCCGGCCGGGTGGCGGGACGGGAGCACTGGCGCCCTGCGGAACAAGCGCCGGGGGCAAGGGGACGTGGAATATAAAGCGAGCGCAGCGAGCGGCTATATGCCGCGAAAGCCCCTTGCGCCTGGTGCGCGCAGGGCAAAGATGCGCCCAAGGCCTGACACCAGCGCCAGGCCCGGCGCTGCGGGTCAGGGCATGATGCCCTTCTCTGCGAACGAGACGATCCTGCTGCCGGCCACGACCAGGTGATCGATTACGGTGGTGCCGACCAGCGCGAGTGCATCTTTGAGCTGACGCGTCATATGGATGTCGGCCGAACTGGGCTCGGCATGCCCGCTCGGATGGTTGTGCGCCAGGATCACGCTCGCCGCGTTGTGCGCCAGCGCTGCTTTGACGATTTCGCGCGGATACACAGGCGTAGTGCTCAATGAGCCGCGGAACGGTTCTTCGTATGCGATCAATTCTGCGCGCGGGTTCAGGTACATGATGCCGAACACTTCGTGCTCCAAACTGAGGTTCAGCCGCAGCTGCAGGAACTCGCGCACGAGCTTGGGCGAATCCATGAGCTGGCCGCGCTGGATCTCCTGCAGGACGACCTCGCGTGCCGCGGCGAGGATCTCCTTTGGCGCCGCAAGGCGCACCGCGCCAGCGGAATCCTGCACGAAGAGCGCGCCAGCGGCGTGATCGATGGTGTTGAACGCGATGGAATACTGCATGGTTGGATCTCCAGTGCCGGGCGGGATTGCCCGGCGATCCTGGGATACGCTGCAGCGGAGCGGTCAAGTGGCCTGCCGGCCCCTGGCCGCAAGCAGCGCCGGCGCCGCCGGCGTTGCGCAGCACTTGACGGCGAGAACAGCGTGTCATGATCGCCAAAGACGCAAGACTGCCCCCTCTCCCGGGGTGTTGGCCACCTCCAGTACGGCACCCACGGGCCTACACTGGCCGGACATCTGCATTCACAGAGGTGATCGATGTGCGGTCGAATCATTTAGAAATCGGGCCCGATGGACTACGTTGAGCGGATCTTCACCAACCAGAGCCAGATCTTCGCGGACGCGACGGGGCCGCGATTCAACATACCCCCGGGCACGCGCCCGCTCGCTTTGCATGGCCTGGCTGAAGGCACCGAGGGGATGGCCCGGCTGCCGTGGGATTACAAGCGTCCAGACTCCAAACACTTCATGAGCAACGCAAAGCTGGAGACCATTCTGAAGAACGGATGGCCCTGGCGCTTTCTCATCGGAACCGGCCGCATTCTGGGGCCGGCAGACGGCTGGTACGAGCGGCCGGAGCTGGCGGACGGCACGAAGCAGCCCCACTATATCCACGGTGATGGCCCGCTCTACTTCGCCGCGTTGACGGCCTGGTCACCTGGCGCGCCGCTTGCTGCCGCTCATGGGCTTGCGATAGTGACAAACGATACGAAGGGTGGGATGGTGGACATCCACGCGAGGCGTCCGGTGGAGCTGCCGCCGGAGATCGCGCAGCGCTTGGCCGATCCAGCAATCTCGGCCGCCGATGCCCGCGATCTGCTACACGAAGGTGTACCGGAGGACGCCTTCACCTGGCATTCCGTGCGGCAGGAAGTCGGTACGAGAACTGCTGGACGCGCCGGACAAACTATGGGGCCGCGATAAGACTACTCCGCCCAGTACAGGCGCACCATTGATTCGAACGTCGTTTGATTGGCATACTGGACTCCCTACCACTTTTGGAGAGCGAGGCCATGCTCATCGAGATCCAGAAGGAAGGCGCGGAGGCGGCCCGCAAGGGTCTGAGCCTCTTGAATTGCCCGTATCTCAAGGCGGAAGCTATGCCAGGCCACACCGGGGAATCTCCCGGCGAGTGGCTCAAGCGAGTGAATGCCTGGGAAGAAGGCTGGAAGAGAGAATCGGTGCAGCGCGGGGCCAAACGATCCGCCAGTCTCTTTGCAGTCTCGGTCGCCAAGAGACGACCGGACAGTTGCCTTCCAGCCAATTAACCGGCCGACAGAACAAGCGCCCCGAACGGGGCGCTTTCGTTTGGGAGACGTTCGCAGCGCGTTTGGCGGCTAAACACCAGCCACGCGGTCGCACAGATCCTCCCCACATCGACCAGGCCAGGAAGCGTCCTTTGTGTTTAGCTGCTAAACGCCGTAGGCACGCCAGTTGCTGCGAGTTGGGGTCCAACACGAGAGGAGATTTTCATGTCGGACGATCTGAAGAATCGGGGTGCGCAGGACCGGTCCCGCATCAATGTGAACGAGGCCCACGAGCTGCGTTACTGGACCAACGAGTTGGGTGTAAGTGACGAACAGTTGCGCAAGGCCGTGCTGGCCGTCGGCGTCTCAGCAACGGAGGTGCGAGAACATCTGAAGAAACAGGCCGGCTCCAAGCGCTCTTGACTATCGTGGCGGGGGCAAGGCCGTGGGCAGCGTCCAAAAATTTATCGTTTATCGGTCCTTGACTCATCACGAACGGTTCGAGCTCCAGCTGGAGATGGGTGAGGACAAGCGGCGCTGGACGGTAATCAACGGAATCCCGTTCGACCCGAAGGCGAGACGCCTCGCGGTGGAGCATCCGGCAGTTCCTTCGGCCGGACGGGAGCGTAGACGTCGTAGTGCACTATCACCGCTCACCGGGGAACCGGTATCCGTGTGGGACGCCGGAGAGTGGTACTTGGCGGGCGATGAAGGCGGATACGAGGCCGGCCATCTGAGATTCCGTCTACAGGGCGCGCTCCTGCAGGGCCGCTGGGCCCTCGTGCGGATGTCTGGCAGCGGTGCCGTGGAACGGCGTCCTTGGCTGCTCATCTTCACCTCGGTTCGTGACAGGCAGCGGAACTGAACCATGTCTGCCCGACTTCGAAATGGGAAGGCTCGTGCGACGCGCGTTCCTCCCGCGTGGATCGATGGCGAAATCGTCGTACTGGCTGATAACGGTGTGCCAAGTTTCCAGGCGCTGCAGAACGCCTTTGATGGAAAACGCACGTCGAACATCATCTACTACGCCTTCGACCTTCCTTTCATTGCCGGACGGGATATTCGCGGCGAGCCACTGCGCCTACGTCGTGAGCTGCTCGCCCAACTGGTCGCGGCGGGCCATGACGATCACATTCGTTTTAGCGAGGCATTCAGCGCTTCTCCTGCGGATCTGGTCGCATCCGCATGCCGCATGGGACTCGAGGGAATCATGGCCAAGCGCCAATCGGCCGGATATGTCTCGAGTCGCACGGACGATTGGGTCAAGATCAAATGCGGCCAGCGGCAAGAGTTCGTCATCGTGGGATACACGGTGCCAAAAGGCGGCCGCGTCGGGTTCGGCGCCCTTCTGCTCGGCGTCTACGAGGCGGCGGGAGGTCTGCGGTATGCCGGCAGCGTGGGCACGGGCTTTGACGACCGTGGTCTTTTGGATCTTCACAAACAGCTCACCGCGCTGAAGCAGAAGGCAACGCCTGCAGCGCTGGAAACCCCAAATCGTTGCGGGACGTGCAGTGGATCGCGCCAGTCCTTGTGTGCGAGGTGTCGTTCGCAGAATGGACCGAGGGGGGCATGTCCGGCATGCGACCTCCCGCGGCCTTCGAACGGACAAGCCAGCACCTGCGATTACCAGGGAACGGGCATTGCCGGCCAGCTCGATCGAACCGAAGACCAAGCCGCCGGCACCGTCAACGCCGGCGGAGCGGCCACCATCCACGCGAACAAAGTCGGGCAAGCTATCCAATCCGGACCGCGTCATCGACCCGTCGACCGGCCCGACGAAGCTGGACCTCGCACGCTACTACGGGCTGGTGGCGTCCCTAGTCGTGACGCACTTGAAAGCCAGGCCTGTCTCCTTCGTGCGTGCGCCGGGCGGCATTCAGGGGCAGTTATTCTCTCAAAAGCACCGTGACGCCCCGATCCCGAGCGTTACCGCCTTGCCAGAGGGGCTTCATCCTGGCCCCCCCGCCCTGCTCGAAGTGCCTACGCCAGCCGCAGTCATGTCGGCCGCGCAGATGCACGTGATCGAATTTCACACGTGGAACGCTGTGAAGAACGCTATCGAGAAGCCGGACGGGCTGAACCTGGACCTGGATCCCGGTGAAGGTGTGTCCTGGCCAGCAGTTCAGCAGGCTGCGCAGCTGGTGCGCGTCCTCCTGCACGGACTCGGCCTGGAGGGGTGGCTGAAGACCAGCGGTGGAAAGGGTCTTCACGTGGTGGTGCCGTTGCGAAGGCAATACGACTGGAACGTTGTAAAAGGCTTTTCGGCGGCCATGGTACGCCACCCGGCCAGTACGCTTCCACAGCTTTTCGTCGCCAAGAGCGGCTCAAGTGATCGCGTGGGCAAGTCTTCGTGGACTATCTTCGCAACGGTTTCGGCGCCACCACCGCCGCCGCCTGGTCAGCACGGGCTAGACCCGGGTCGGGCGTATCAGTTCCATTGTCTTGGGATGAGCTGGGCGACGTCACTTGCGGCGCGCAATGGACGATTTCGAACATCCAGGGTCAGCTTGACGTGGCCAACTCACCGTGGGACGACTACGCGCCGCAGAAGCTCAGCGAGGCCATGAGCGCGATCGGATACAGCCCGGAGCGGACAAAGAGTTAGCCCGCCTTCAGAACGCCCATGCTGCAGCATTAGCACTGCTGTTTTGAGGTTCTGTATCTAATGATTGGCAAATGGGGGCCGGTGGTTATGTGGGTGAAACTCGGGGAGCCGGTGGGCACACCCTGTGGTCAAGCGCGTGGTCAGGCGGAGCCTGTCCACCGTTTGTCCAATCAGCGGTTGTCCACGGGCCGGGCGAAGCGAGCCGAGTGGTCGCGAAGCGATCATCCACATATCCACGGGTTCGGATAAACGTCTGTTCAGCCGTCCTAGCTGTTCAAGGGCGCTATTGGAGCCAGCCTCCGGCCAATTGCAGTCGCTCTCCACGATTATCAACGGCAACGCGTGCTGTAATCTCGCCGCCGGAGCAATTGAGATATGACACACGACACCCGCCGCCCCTAGCGGATGCGGCACAATAGGCCCGACGGAATCAGGAAGATGACCTCGTGCCCAGCAAGCTTCACAACTCACCGCATTTCGGGTCGCGGGAGGTATTGACTGACCTTGCCCGAGTCAATCAAGAGCTTTAAATATGCGGTGCCCTCCCGAATGGCACGTGCCGGCGTGTCGCAAGGTCTAAGCGGGCTGGGTATGCACCAATCGACCAGCACCAAGGTCGAGTACGTGACCTGGACCAACGGGAGAAAGCCTTCGGGCAGCGTTCCGAACTGTTCAAGGCAGCGCAATGGCACAGCGCGGACCCCCAGGTGGAATCCCTTGTGGTCGGTTAGGACGAGGTCGTTCATAGTTTGGTCCTCATATGCCGCGGCGGCGAAACGCCACCGCGGCATGCGCTATGGATCACGCCGTGGTTACCGGGATCTGTCGCGGGAGCGCCTCGCGGATGCGAGGAACTTGCAGGGTAAGCACTCCGTGCTTCAAGCTTGCGCTGATGGCGTCCTTGTCAAACTCCGGCCCCAGCCTGAACGAGCGGCGAAACAAAGGCTCGCGCAGCTCGCCATGGATGAGCCGAACATCGTCGGGAACCGGCACCGAGGCCTCGCCTTCGATGACCAACATTTCCGACTCTACTTTGATGTTCAGCCTGTCCTTCGTGACGCCGGGCAGGTCGGCGAGGACGGTGACCCCGGTGGCGTCCTCGAAGATGTCCACCGCGGGAAGATTAGCTGGACGTTGCTGTTTCGAGCGGCCTACCTGCTCGACAGCGAGATCATTACGCTCATTCATGATCAATTCTCCTAGGTAGAGCACGAGGCCCGTCACTGAATTGCGATCAGACGCGGTTTTGACGATTCCTTCTTCTTGATCGATATCAGCAGGCAACCGTCGACGTACCGCGCCTCGACGTTGTCAGAGTCGACATCAGCGGGCAGCTCGATAACGCGCGTGAAATCCCCCTCGGCACGCTCTCGGGCGTAGTAGCGGCCATTTTCGGGAAGGGTCAGTGCTTTTCGAGTACCGCTGATGGTCAGCAGTCGCTTTTCCAGGGACACTTTCAAGGCCTCGGGTTCAATACCGGGCACAAAGCTGACGACCACCGTGGCGTCGTCGGAAACTCCGATGTTGACCGGTGGAAAACGTCCGCGTGGCACTGTTCGCAAGGTAGCCGGTCCGCCCGCGCTACGAAATATCCGGTCCATCTGCTCCTGAACCACGTCAAACAAGGACTCGACACTGCTGTCGGTGAAAGGGTAGTTAGCCATAATTACCTCCAGAGCATTTTCCGGAAGGATCGAGACCGCGCAACGTCACCGTCAGGGCGACCCGCACTCGATCGCTTCAATGCCGATATAGGATCCCGCAACGCTGATTCAAGGCCCTATTATTTTGAATTTAATAATGAGCGAGGACCCTTCTATAGCTTTTTCGTAGCCCCGGGATCATAAGCGGGTTGCCTCCCTCGAGCCGCGAAATGGGGCGGCAAAGGCCTTCCGCTTGGCAGCTTTCGGCCAGGAGCGGACATCTGGGAAAAGCCGCTGCAACGGCCGGAATCAAGGCAGACGGGGACAAGGTCGACCGACACCCGCGGAAGCGAGCTAAATTAGTCGCTTGAGGGTCGCCTCTCGACCGGTGAAAGAGAGTCTGGGCCCCGCGACCTAGAACCTGTGCGTACGGGCCACCCCTATATCTGGGAAGTATGCCGAAATCGCCATTTTGCTGGGCGGTGGTGTGGGAATAAACGGATTTCCTTGGGCTTCAAGCCATCGCTTTCCGGCGTCCGACAGAGACTCGTACCAACCTGGCGCGAAGTGACAGTTCTCAGACGTCTGCACCAGTAGAGCGGCGATGACTCCAGCGACTTTGTTACACGGGAGTGCGACGATGGAGTCCGCAATTTTCGACGCGACGACCGAGCTGTCCTTGAGCCATGACAACAGGAAGTAGCTCTTCCCGTTAGCAGCAAATGACCCTATCGTTGCCGTGGCCGGCGTTCGCGGCGTAGTTCCGAGGTCTTGCAGTTCGTCTCCATTGATGTCGTTGGTTGGAGACCATGCCGCTGCGCACTGTATCGGGAAAGTTTTGGTGAACTCAATCAAAAGGCCATGGCAGTCGGTCCACCGCTCAGCTTCCAGCACGGCATCATATTTCGCCTTGTGGGCTTCCGCGTCCCGAAGCCCGAGTTGGGTCATGTGGTTGAACGCGTCCATAGCGGCCTTCGCCATAGCACCCTTTGCTCCACTTAGAACAGACCGATAGTCGCCGTTGGTCACGGCTCGCCGTTTGGCATAGACCTCCCAGGCGATAGATCTGTAGCCCAGTAGGAAACACTGTTGCTCACTTCCTGTGAATGGGACATCTTCCAGCGGAGCAAACATCTGCTTGTCATGATGCGCGCAGAACCCAGGGAACGTCGATGCGTCCTTCCATCCCGTAAGCTTAGGGATAAGCTTTCCGCCCATCCTATCAATATGCTGAAGGGTGAACGCGTACGAATAGACGTGACCATCCCTGATGATCGCTCCTAAGCTCCCAGACCGAGAAACTGTGTGCGAATCGATTACTTTCCCCTGACAGTCGCAATGCAATGCAGGGGGGGCCAAGCACGCGGCCTTAGGCGATAGCTTTTTTAACTGAGCATCGATCTGGCCCGGAGTGGGGGACCGAACTTCGTTGATGCCGCCATGACATCGCTTGTACTTCTTCATAGAACCGCATGGACAAAGCTCATTGCGACCGATCTTTTGTGTTCTGTTTGGAATCATGATTTTGGAGACCGTCTGACCTGCCGGATTTCTTCGGACCACTGAATACTTGGAAAACGGCTTCGGTTACTGGAGATGCGCTCGTCCGAAGAGTGACTTTAAGTCACGGTCTCGATGTGCCAGCCCTTACTAGCGAGGGCCTCACGTACCTTCTGAGGGACACGACTCTCATTTGCGGCAAGGCATAGCAGGGTCGTTGGACGTGACATCGCCACGTAGAGATTCCGCATCTGTGCCTGCTGAGTCTTCGGAAGTTTCGCTAGCGCCTTTGAGGGCAGGCCTGTGATACGCTCAAGATCGACAAGTCCTTTGTTCGTGGACTGGCGGCATCAGACAAGGCCTCGGCCGTGATTCGCGGCGTCGTCAGTCTCGCTCGTTCGCTCGGCATGAAAACTATCGCTGAAGGGGTCGAACACCAACATCAGGCCAATGAGTTGAAGGACGCCGGCTGCGATTCCATCCAGGGCTATCTCGTCAGTCGCCCGCTATGCCCCGCGGCCTTTGTGGAGTTTATGCAGCGTCCGTGACACCGAAGAACGTTGATGAAGCTTTGGTGGAAGACAGGCAATCAAGACCGCCAATGGATACGCCCTGCCCCTTCCGCAGTCAGTCAACATCCCTCCGTTGCACCCAGGTCAAGCCGAGTCAGCTGCGCGATTTCATCCGCCACCCGGTGTGAGCTGAACTTCGGTTGAATGATGAACGCGGCCCCCGCCTTCGATACGCCGAAATTCGTTGCTGGCGAACGTAACAGCGCTCCGGGGAAGGCTATCGACCACCCTGACACGTCTCAATCTGTAATTTTTTAGCGGAATGTGTTACTAAAGCGGCTTTCCATTGACGCCGACTCTCATGTGTAACCGCCCTCTGCAACACAAGCTCCGATTGACTCCCGGGTATCTGGCTCTTCTCACAGCCATGTCCGTGCCCGTGGCCGCCGGCCCCGCATCAGCACAGAACCTGCTTGTCGGGAGCGGCGGTAACGGCGGCATATCAAATTTGGGCCAATTCACGGTCGGCAGTGGCGGAGGCGGCGGGATCGGTGGCGGCGGTGGGGGTGGCGGCTCTGGAATCAGCGGTAGCGCGGGCGGCGGCTTGGTACAGGGCGGCGACGGCTCCAGCGGGTCGGGATCGCGCGGCGGGAACGCGAGCGGTGCAGACGGCGGTCTGGGCGGAGGATCCGGCACTTTAGGAGGGCAGAGCGGCTTGGGCGGCGGCGGCGGAGCCGGTGGTCCCACCGGTGCAACGGGCGGCGGCGGCAGTGGGGGTGGTGGGCTCGGCGCGGGCGGCGGAGTGGGCAATGGCGGGGCCGGTGGCGACGGCGGTTCCATCACCGGCGTGGACGGCGCGACATTCGCTGGCACAGCAAGCCAGGGGGCACAAGCGATTTCGTCCGGCGCAATATCTGCGCCGAGTTCTTACGACTATGTGGGCATCGGTGGCGGCGGCGGCGGTGCGGGCAAAATCGAGGCGGGCGGGGCCGGTTCGGACGGCAGCCTCCTTGTCAACAACGCGGACCTGTCAGTGCACCGCTCGATGCTGATTGGCGGCGGCGGTGGGGGCAGCAGCCTGGGCGCCAGCGGCGGTCGCGGCGGGGACGGTGCACTAACGCTGACAGGCTCCGCCCTTTCGGTCGGCGAGACACTGCAGGTCGGAGGCTTGGCAGGCGGAGCGGCGGTAGGCGGCACGCAGCTCGGTGGACAGGGCGGCGCCGGCACGCTAACGGTCAATGGGGGATCCCAGGCCACACTGAACCAGCTCGTGGTGGGCGGCGGCGGAACAGACGGCGGCGCGGGAGTCCTTAACCTGGGTACCGGCTCCCTGAGCTTCAGTGGCAGTTCGCCGGCGTTCACAATCAACGCGGCAGGCACGCTCAACATCGGCGACGCTACCCCTGGCGCTGCGGCCGGGGGCACTATCGTTCTGTTGCCCGTTCTGACGAACAACGGAAGAATCAACTTCAACCAAAGCGGGGCTGGCAATTACCAGATGACCACGGCGATCGTCGGTTCAGGTTCCGTGACTGTCAACGGCGCCGGGACCACGGTGCTCCTCGGCAACAACAACTACACGGGTGGCACAACAGTCTCGGCTGGAACTCTCCAGGTCGGCGACGGCGGGAACAACGGATCGATCGGCGGAAGCATCATCAACAACGCGTCCGTGGTGTTCAACCGAGCGGGCATCCTGAACTATGCAGGCGTCATGAGCGGTACTGGCAACATCAGCCAGATCGGCACCGGGACGCTGCGCTTGACGGGTTCCAGCACGGGGACCGGTGGGATATACGCGTCCTCGGGCACCATGGAGCTAACGGGGTCTGGCGCTCGGCAGGGTAGCGCGACGTCGGAGACCGTCATCGCTTCGATGGCCGATGCAACACTGTCTGTCAGCAACGGCGCGCAGCTCACGTCCGACAACGTAGGTATCGGCAGCAGGGGCACGGCCGAGGTCACCGGCACAGATACCAGATGGACCGCCAACTATGTGAACATAGGAGCGGATCTGGGAACCGGGTCAACAGGCGAACTGCGCGTTGTCGGCGGGGGCAGTATGACAGCGACGCGCATGTTTGTTGGCGTCTATTCCAGCGGCTCTGCGCTGGTTTCTGGAGCGGATTCTCTGCTGACTAGCACCACCGGCGTCCTCCTGGGCAACTTAGCCGCAGCGAGGGGCACGCTCACCGTCGAAAATGGCGGCACCGTGGACGCCTCGCGCATGGAAATCGGATCTGGTGGAGGCACGATGCGTGTCGCCGGCTCGGCCGCCACGGGGCGCGGAGTTCTTCAGACTGGACCGATTATCAAACATACCGACGCGCCCATAGGAACCGTCGATTTCGACGGCGGCGTACTGCGGGCCGCGACATCCGAAGCCGATCTTTTCCAGGGATTCAGCGCGGGCGATGTGACCTTGGGAGCCGGCGGGCTGGAGCTGGATTCAGCCGGGCGGGACGTGGGCATATCAACGGTGCTCGACGGTGTCGGGCTCCTGACCAAATCGGGGCTCGGCAAGCTGACCTTGTCCGGCGCCAACACATATACAGGCGGCACAGAGCTGCTGGGGGGCATGCTGGCCGCGGGTGCGCCACAGGTCTTGGGCACGGGCGCGCTCAATGTCGGCAGCGGCGCGGTACTGGAACTCAACGGCTACGGGCAGTCGGTCGCGGGTCTGTCCGGGGCTGGCGATGTGCGATTGGGCGGCGCCACTTTGGCTGTGGGCGCAGGAAACCAGAACTCGACCTTCTCCGGCGCCATCAATGGCACGGGTGGGCTGCGCAAGCAAGGCACCGGTACCCTCGTCCTGTCGGGCAATAGCACGTACACGGGCGCCACGCAGATCAATGCAGGTTCCCTGACGGTCAACGGTTCCATCGCAAACTCGGCGATTACGGTTGGCAGCGGTGCCATTTTGGCCGGGAGTGGCACCGTGGGCGCCACGACCGTCGCCTCCGGCGGGACGCTGTCGCCGGGCAATTCGCTGGGGAGCCTCCGGGTTGCCGGCGACTTCAATCTGGCCGCGGGCGGGATGCTGGACTATGAGTTGGGCGCCCCAGGTTCGGGCGCAACCGCTCCCGGCGCTAGCGACCAATTGCAGGTCGACGGCAACGTCACGCTGGACGGCATCCTGAGATTGAATGATCCGGCCGGCACGGCCGGATTGGGCTACTACCGGCTGATCAGCTATGGCGGTGGGCTTTACGGGAGCGGTCTTCAACTTGGCGCTGTTCCCGCCTCGCTCGCATCCGGCAAAGCACAAGTGGTGACAGAGGTTGCGGGCCACCTTGACCTGCGTGTCGGCGCCCCGGGCAGCGATCTATTGCAGACCTGGCGGGGTGGCGACGGAACGTGGGGGTCCGGGGCAGCCAACTGGTTCAACGACGGAGGCACGCTGCCGGAAGTCTGGGCGGGTAACCAAGCCGTCTTCCTGACGCCAGGCGGAGGCACCGTTGACGTCGCGGGTACGCAATCTTTTCAAGGCCTGCAGTTCGTGGCCGACGGATTTCGGCTGAACGGCGCGGGTACCCTGGAAACGCGCGCGGGCGGCAGCGAACTGCGCGTGCTTGGCGGGGCAGTCGCGACGATCGACACCGTGATTTCCGGCGCCGGCGGCATCGACAAGACGCAGGGCGGCACGCTTGTGCTCAATGGTGCAAACACCTATGCCGGTGGCTCCACGGTTTCGGCGGGCGTCCTCACGGTGTCCTCCGACGCCAATCTTGGCGCGCCGGATGCCGGCCTGTCGCTGAACGGCGGCACCCTGCGGATCGCCAGCGCGGCCTATCGCGGCTCCGCTCGCAGTCTGAAACTGGGCTCGGCGGGAGGCGCCTTGGATCTTCCGGCGGATTTTGTTCTGCGAGGCGTGGTGTCGGGGAGTGGAGCGCTGAACAAGACCGGAGCGGGCGTCCTGACGCTGGCTTCCGACAGCAGCGCCTACGCCGGCACGGCCACAGTTTCTGCAGGCGGCTTGACGCTTGCCGACGGCGCGCGCCTGGGCGGCAGCGTGAAGGTAGCCCCGGGGGCCACATTGGCGGGCCAAGGCACGCTGGGCACGGCTACCATTGCCGCCGGAGCGGTGCACGCACCGGGCGGTGACTCGATCGGCGTGCAGTCCGTTTCTGGCGACTACGTCAACTACGGCACCCTGCGCATTGACGCCACGCCCAGGACGCATGACAGCGTTGTAGTGGCGGGCGGCGTAGACATCACGGGTGCGATGTTGGATCTTCGCCTGTCGCCCGCGGATGCCTCGGTGTGGAGCGCGAGTACGGGTCCGTACACGCTCATCTCGAAGCAGAGTGACGGTGCAGTCGTCGGCAAGTTTGCAACGGTCAGCAATCCGCTGCTGTTTCTGGACGCCTCAGTCAACATGACGGGCGGCGATGGCAACGACGTGACGTTGACACTCGATCGCAATGACCGCAGCGTGGCGAGCGTCGCGCGGACACCGAACCAGCGCGCTGTGGCAAGCGCCATCGACTCCCTGCCGGAACGCCACGAGGTGTGGCGTTCGGCCATGCTCAGCAACGACGAGAGTGCGCTGCGCCAAGCCTTGGAACAGCTGTCGGGCGACACGCACGCCAGCGTGATCTCCGGCCTCATGAATGCGACACCGTTCACGACGCAGTTCGGTCTGGCCCAGTTGCGCCACAACCTGGCTGCGCGGATGGTCGCGGGCGCTCCCAGCGCCCAAGCCGGCATGAGCGACGCGCCGGCCTCCCCTGCGGTCCTGCCCCGCTCGGGCGCGTCGCCGTTGTGGGCACGGATGACCGGAGACTGGCAGCGCCAGGCCGGCGACGGCAACGCGCCCGGCGCCGACCAGAGCAGTACCGGCGTCTTCCTCGGAGGTGATGCGAGTGTGGGCCATGGCTGGCGAGTTGGAGGTGCCCTGGGATATACCGACGCGCGCCTGCGCCCCGACCAGCGAACGGCAAGCGCGAAAACGCAGAGCTATACAACAGCGCTGTATGTCGGCAGGTCCTTCGCGACGGGAGCCGGCGCGTTCAACTTACTGGCCGGCGCGGCCTATAGCTGGCATGACATCGATACCCACCGCCAAGTGCGCTACGGCAGCATGGATCAGACGCTGAAGGCCGACTACACCGGCAACACGACGCAGTTGTTTGCCGAAGCAGGTTATTCGATGCCAGTGGCGCCCACGGTGACGCTCGAGCCCTTCGTCGGCCTGTCGTGGAACGATTTGCGCGTGCGTGGATTTTCCGAATCCGGTGGCACCGCGGCACTCTCCGGCAGCGCCCAGCGACAGGACAACACCAGCACGCTGGCGGGCGTACGCGCTCAGTGGGCGCCATCGCAGACCGACATCCAATTGCGCGGCATGCTTGGCTGGCGTCACGCCTACGGCAGCTCGCAGGCCACACAGACGCTGGCCTTTGATCAGGGTGTGCCGTTTTCCGTCGCCGGCGCACCTATTGCGCGCGACGCGGCACGCGTCGAGCTGGGCGCGGACCTTGTCGTTGTGCGCGGCATCACGGCCGGGCTCGCCTACGGCGGCGAATTCGGAGGCGGCAATCGGCAGAACACCGGCTCATTGGATATTCGCTGGCGATTTTGACTCGCGTAGCTAAGAGGCCAACAAGCGCGCCAGCCTCTTAGCTTGCTCCATCCTTCCGTGATGTGGAGGATGGTCTTTCTTTGTTCCCACACGAAGCCCCCGGAGCCGGCGCGCGCTACTTTTTCGCCCCTTGTTCCGGCGGACGCTGACGTGACTATCCACCAGACAACCGATAGCGCACCGAGCCAACCAGTCCGACAATTCGACGCAAGGGGCTTTCCCCCTCCACCCACGCAGGGAACGAAAGGACGGCTCAGCATGCCCGCCGATTCTCGACTGTCCGATGTGGTCCTCGAATTGCCCGATCATTCGACGTGCCGAGTGGAACGCCGGGTAGTCCTGGCACCAAGTCGCCGTGGTGCGCTCCACACTCAATTCATATGCACGCTGCCGACTGGCGAGTTCGTAACTTGGCTATCGGGCAAGAGGTATCGTCTGCCCGACGGTAGGGTTGGAATTGCGGTAGCAGACGAGCCCCTAGGCACGCGGGATCCGGCGTCTGGACATTGAGTGGATTGATCTCTATGGCGGATCCGCCGTTCACTTATACTCTGTCCGGCGTAACCGACGCGGTCGTGAATTAAGCTGCTCCACCCCAATGCCTAACCCATCCGCGAGACGTTCCCGACTAGTGGGGGGCAAACGCGAAAACTCGGCCTCCATCGTCAGATATGACGACACACTTACGTCAAGTCGCTGTGCCAAGGCGAGTTGATTCAGTCCGAGGTACTCACGCCAAGCGCGCGCCAGCGACCAATGATTGTGTACTGCGGCAACGATCACCTCATGTGGAATTAGGCCGCCGATAGGAATACGCGGGCGCCCAGTTTCCTCGACGAAGGGCAGCTCTGTCGGGTCGGTGGAAGGCGTCGTCAGGCTGTCCTCTGCCACCGAAGCCTGGGACGCATGGGGCGATTCGGCAATGCTGGGAGGTCTAGCCTGCGAAGCGGAGGCAAGCTTGAGCAACCGCTGGTACTCGTCATAACGTAGCACCACAAATACGGGAACACCGTCGACATGTAAGACGTTGGGGCCGATCTCCTTCATCCCCTGTCTCCGCTCAATTTGATGGCCCGCACCTCTATTCCATCGTCGACCACGCCAAACGATATCTGGTACCCTCCCACGCGGCGCAGGCCTTCGGATGACAAAATTGCCGCCTCATGTTTGAAGCATCGGCTGAAATCTTCAACGGCATCGATGACGCGCCGCTGATCTGCACTCGCCAGCCGCAGAATCGCTTTCGCTGCGTCTGCAGTCCAATCAATCTTCATCAGACAATACCTTTCCCCTGCGGCACTCCGGGCCGACCATTTATCAATGCCCGCAAAGAGATAACGCCCCGCCTTTTTGGTCGTTTTACGACGCGGCGGGGCGGCGGGTCAACCCTCCCCGCCCGTCGCGTCATCTCCATCCCATCCCGGCGAAACGCATCAAAGCAAAAGAAAGAGCCCCTGGAAAAAAGGGGCCTGACAGAGCGATCAGCCGACAAGTCGAATGGCCTGAGCTAGAGCATTTTTTCGCGATTCTGCTCTGCCCTCGACGCACCAATGGCGCTTTCGACTTTCTTGACTTCTTCTGGCGGAGGCAGGACTGCGGGGAACCCAAGCGCCTCAATCCAGAGCTCACGGCTCCAGCCCATCGTGTGATAAAGATGATGGTCTTCATCTTTTTCCACCGCGTCGTAAGCCTTTTTCAGCACCTTTGCTTCCGCGCCCGAAAGCTTGTCTGCCACCAGGCCAATCAACTCCCAATTTTGATGATCCTTCGTCTCGGCGAGCACGACACACTCCGCAGCCACAATCTGCGCCGCCGCAGGGTCGCCGCCCGTTTTGGCGAGCTCAATAGCCGCCACGAGCGACTTACCATGGTGCCGCACGACTTCACGACTGGGAACCTCCTCATTCGGATCTAAGCCCAATTCTTCAAATACCGTCAGCAGCACCTGCTTGTGGGTTGTTGTCTCGTCCAGGTAACCCTGCCACTCCTTGGCCAGATCTTCGTTTGTTGCACAGCTCAGCGCCGCGGTGTACACCTCGATGCCCCCCATTTCTGTCTCCAGCGCCTGAAACAGCAGGTCGTGGATTTTCGCTTTATCGCCCTTCTTGCTGGTAGCCATCTCGTTCTCCCGTGATGAAAATGACGTGCATCGCGCACGTTGCGACGGCATGGCAAGTTGCGTTCCCAAAGAGCCTGTTTGCTAAACTTCGAGATCCTGACCCATCTAGCTGCTACCTGTCCCCGGTAGCGCTAACCTGCAAAGTACAAGTTCGAGGGCCGAAGCCATGCGTGTCCTTATCGTTGACGACGATGATTTGTCGGCGCAGATGACCGCTGAATGTTTGATGTTGGACGACTTTGTTTCTGTCAAAATTGCAAGGGACAGTGCAACCGCTCTCCGACTCGCAAGAGAATTTGCGCCGGAGATCATTTTCCTGGATGTACACCTCCGTGACGGGTCTGGCCTGACTCTGGCGCCACAGTTGAAGAATGAGAGTCGCGCTCCTGACATGCGAATCGTCATCCTGAGCGGAACCGCTCGCAAAGATGACGTGACTGAATATCCCGACGGCGTCAATTCATGGTTTGAAAAGCCTGTACCCATTAACACGCTTCTGGCGCTGGTCTCCCGCAAGAACGAGTCCGAATAAACGGCCGCCCCGTCGGTTTGGTCAGGCCGCCACCTTCTTCGCTATCTGGAACAGATCGCATGCCGGATCGACATTTCGCCGCGAATGCAGGCTTAATGGCCAGCGCCGCCGGGCGCGCGGCCCGCTCTCCCAGGACTGCGATCCAGCCCCCTATTTCGTTCAGTAACGAGACTGGACACGTCGATTGCATAAGTACATCGTCGGGTTATGACGAAGGATGGGTGGGAGCCGAAAAATGTACGATCAAATTCGGCAAGCAGGCCGGCAGGCAGCAAGGCACGGCGTCCCGTTATCCGCATGCCCGCTGATGATCGCGGGAAACATGCCGGCTCACACGGGCGAACCGATTCGGCTATGGCGCGCCCGACTCGCCTCATGGGAGGCGGGATGGAGGGAAGAGAGTGAAGCGCGCCTAGCCGAACTTGAACGCCGTCGGAATCTGCTGCATTCTGATTAAACGATGCTCAGTTGAGAAAGCCACAAAGGTGGCGCCGATGAAAACTGCCTCTAGTAGCAGGTACCCGCCGGTGAGCGCATTCCAAACCGAAGCACAGCGGCGCGCCGCTCCACGGCTGCCCGCCGACACGCCAAAAACTTCCGCTCCCACTACCAGGGCCGAGCACAGCAATCCGCGTTTGCACACCGACTGGAAGAAATAGCGCATGGAAGGGCCCAAACGTCCTGGAGTCCAGCCCGGCCAGCAAAGTTGGCCGATGGCTTTAATGCGCGGATCGCGGCGACGGTAAATTTCCACGTCCCACGGCCACTGTGATTGCCGTAGCGCTAACGCATCCTGGGAACTTCTATTCCACAGCACATGGCCTTAGATGAGACTTCTATTGCCTCGCAGTTCGTGCCGCGGTGGCAAAGCGCCTACTTGAAAAATGGCGTGCCCGAGTTAGCCCAGCATGCCTTTTATTTCGTCGCGACTCGTGGGGTTCGTTGGCGCGGTCCTTCCCGCCTTTTCCCTGGCGTCGAGCTCGGGCCGTGCACGCCTTTGCCAGGGCGAGGAGCTGATCCTCATCAAGGCGTTCGGCGTCGACCAACCCCTCGTCCGCGCCTTCGATCGCGATCAACAACTCATCGAGCTTCAAATGTAGAGCCTCGCTATCCTTGTTTTGACTCTGCTGAATCAAAAACACCATGAGGAAGGTGATGATCGTCGTGCCGGTATTGATCACAAGCTGCCAGGTCTCGGAGTATCCGAACGCGGGTCCAGATATGGCCCACATCAGCACTACGAAAATGGCGAGGCAGAAGGCGGTAGACGAACCCGCTGACTTCGTGGCGTGTGCCGCCAGATGGTCAAAAAGACGAGCAATTCGCGAACCCGATTTTTCTGAAGGTCCGGACTTCCTCCCGGACTGACTTTCCTTTCTACTTTGATTCCGCGCCATCAACATCCCCTGTGCAGTCACTGGCATGATGAGCAACTTTCATGCCGACGACCTGCCACAGCCACTGGCGCAGTACGCGGCGGACCTCCCGGAACGCAAATTGCTGCCTGAGCACTGATCGCACTGCCGCGGTCGCGATTCTCAGGGGATTTTCATGAAAGCACTCTGCTGGCACGGTAAACATGACGTGCGTTATGACACGGTTCCGGATCCAATTTTGGAGCACCCCCGCGACGCCATCATCAAGGTAAGCTCCTGCGCGATTTGCGGTTCTGACCTTCACCTGTTCGATGGCTTCATGCCTGAAATGAAGTCCGGTGATGTCCTAGGCCACGAGTTCATGGGCGAAGTGGTCGAAGTCGGCCCGGAGGCCCACAACCTAAAGGTGGGCGATCGCATCGTTGTCCCCTTTACCATCATCTGCGGGCAGTGCGAACAATGCGTCAAGAAAAACTTCTCTGCTTGCGAACGTACGAACAGGAACGCGGACAAAGCCGCGAAGATGTTTGGACATACGACCGCAGGGCTTTTCGGATACAGCCATCTCACCGGCGGCTACGCGGGAGGCCAGGCAGAGTATGTCCGTGTGCCCTTTGCAGATTCGACGCATGTGTTGGTGCCACCAGAGTTGTCGGACGACCAGGTGCTGTTCCTTGGGGACATTTTTCCCACCGGCTGGCAAGCTGCCCTGCAGTGCGATATCGAACCCACCGACACGGTTGCCATCTGGGGTGCTGGCCCGGTGGGACAGATGACGATTAGGAGTGCCATCTTGCTCGGCGCCAAGCAGGTGATCTGCATCGACAGCGTGCCCGAACGGCTCAAGATGGCGGTAGACGGTGGCGCAATTGCCATCAACTTTGAAATGGAGAGCGTCGTTGATCGCTTGAACGACCTCACGCAGGGAAAAGGACCCGAAAAGTGCATTGACGCTGTCGGGATGGAGTCGCACTCAAGCAGCACGATGGAATCGGCGTACGACCGCGTCAAACAAGCGGTCGGGGCGGAAACGGACCGCCCGCATGTGCTGCGCGAGATGATCTTCGTGTGCCGGCCGGCCGGGGTCCTTTCCATACCGGGCGTTTATGGCGGGATGATCGACAAAATCCCCTTCGGGGCCTCGATGAACAAGGGTTTGACCTGGCGGATGGGCCAAACGCATGTGCGCCGCTGGACAGACGAACTCCTTGACTTGATCCTAGAGGGAAAGATTGATCCGTCGTTCGTAATTACGCACCGAGCACAGCTTCAGGCCGGCCCCGAGCTGTACAAAACGTTTCGGGACAAAGCCGACGCTTGCATCAAGGTGGTTTTGAAGCCGTGACGCCTCGCCCCTACCTGCCAACTGACCTTTAATTCCGAATCAGTTACGGACGGTACAACAACTACAGGGTCATTTCTAGGAACGACGCGTGGTTGCCAAACTGGAATCTTGTTCCCACCAAAGATCTCTGCTTGGCCAGACCACGCGGCGATGTCCATTTCATCTGCTGCGCCTGTCGGACAAGCGGCAGACTGAAGAAGATTCTGACGGTCGGGGACAGCGCTCCGATTGGAGCGCTCACAACTCAAGCTCTAGCTGCAGGAACGCTGGATTGCGTGCCAAACACCACATAGGAGAGCGATCGCCACCGTAGCCTTCGGGTCGTAAATCGGCCGGTCATACCTCAGCGGTCGATTTCGCGAGAGTTCTCGCGCTGCCGGGCAAGCTCGGGCTTTGGTCCCTCGACTGCCTTCTCAACTAGGCCCACTCTTCCGTGGGGATATCGGATTTCCACCGCCTGGCCGGGTACCGCCAGCTGCACGTTTACGAGAGCAGCTCGGCTGTGAAGGACCATTTCTCCGCCACGATCCGTCAGTTCTTGGAGGATGTACCGCTCAGTGGATCCCACGACCATGCCATCGTATGTCTGGCCCTGAACCGCAAGGATGGGCTGGGCGTCGTCTCCGAGCACAGCTCTGGCTAGCTCCAACGCAAACTCGCGGTCAAGATCACGCAGGCCCGAAAGGATTAGAGACGCCATGCGACTCGAATCACCCTCGTATGCTTCTATTGAGGCGCGGGTCATCGCCGCCCGGTCGATCTCTTGCCAGTCGATGCCATATCCAGCGTCGCGTGCCAGCTGACCGATGAACTCACGAATGCTCCTTCCATTCCCTTCTCTGAACGGATGCAGCACGTTCAACTCGCCGAGATAATGGCCGGCCCTGCTGCTGAATCGCTCGGGAGAAAGTCCCTGCAGGCGCTGGTCACGCGCGAGCGGGCGTGTGATCTGAGGGGCATAGCTTGCGATCTGCTGGTGGCTCGCAAAGCATGTGGTGCCCTTCGAAATATCAACAGTCCTCAGTTGGCCCGCCCAGTCATACACGTCTCCGAAGAGCCGCCTGAGGATCTGTTGAAGGTGCGCCAGATCATAATCGCCAGGGACCGGGTTGATCGCGAGTTCATAAGAGCGCACGGCCGCAAATGTCGCCTCCACCCTATCGAGTTCCGCCCGGTCGCTGATCCCGAGCCGGTTGCGAAGGACACCGGTAGTAGGATCGACATATGGGTCTTTGGCATCGCTGGGATATTTGGCCATGGGCGAAGAAAAATGGCCACCTAGAAGGCGGCCATCGCTATTGGTCACTCGCTAGGGGTGCGAAAATCGCCCGCAGCGATGCGGGAGCGCAGTGTTTTGATCACGTCCGAAATGGTCAAGGTGCCCTCAGCGACGCGTTCCAGCTCCGCGATTGTCTTCGGGTCGGGCTCAAGGCCTTCCAGACGCTGACTCGCGACCGCGTTCAGGACGACGCGGCGACGTTCGTTGAGATCAAAGGCAGTCGACATTGGCGTATCTCCAAGCGTTTCATTTTACCGCAGGGCAATTTCCAAGAGGGACCGCTTGTTCAGCCTCGTCTTTGAGACTCAAACCCGAAAGTCATCCCGGTTGCGGCCTGCCTTCTCGGCCGACGTGAGCCATCGTGGGGCACGGCCGCGGCCGCTCCAGGTTTCACCCGATTCGGGATTGCGGTACTTCGGCGCCACGACGCTTCGAGAGTCGGACCGACGCTGGACGTCGCGGCGCTTGGCGCGCGCGGGCCTATTTTTTGCATAGGCGGTTTGGATCTCTTCCGGCGAGATTTGGAACTCGTGCATTTGGCGCAGGATTTTCTGTAGCGCCGACGCCCTGTGATTTATGCGAAGCGTGTCAGCCCGGCGCTGCAAGGTCTCAATCTGAGCATTGATTTTGGCCAGAGACTTTTCCATGGGCGGTTCCTCTTTCGGTGTTTAGCCGCTAAACAATCTGTCAGGCGTCGCACAGTGCCGGACGCCAAAGCGAGACTAGTGCCTTGAACTGTCCATGAATCTCGGTCCCCAGGGTATCGGGATATGCGCGTGTTTGGCGGATCAGACCAATCACAACGAGCATGTCATCGGCTACCTCAGCGTCGACGTTCCAGAAATCGGTCAGGTCGAAACCACCGCAGCTGGTCGCGTTCCACCACGAGAGCAGAAAGTCCGCCACGCGTTTGCTTTGACCAGTATCGCGCTGTGCGATGTTGATGAGGCGAGCCAGGGCATCAGTCCCCTTCTTTCGGAGCGCCGGGTTTGCGCTATCCCGTCCATGCTGCTCGAGACGATCCATGCTTCGTTGAACTTCCGGGCATACCGTAGGCGGTAGTTCGCCATTTACGGGTGGGGTGCGTGGCTCTTTTGCAAGGAATACATGGGTCGAACACTGCGCCACTACGGCGCGGGCTGTCGTCTCATCACGCGATGACTGTAGCGTCTCATCCGGCAGTGCGTCCGGCGACGTTCGGTTCGCACCTCGGGCTTTCCGAATCGCCTTCACCGCCGACCGCGTAGGCTTGGCCTCGGTCGCGGTCAATAGATCTGCCACGGCCTCCGGGTGCTCACGGTGCGCGACGGCCAGTTCATTGGCGAGCGTCACATCAGTCACCTTCCCCGCCGCAACCGCTTCGGCGACGGGTTCGGGAAGCGTGAGTAAGCCAGCATGATGGCTTACCCAGGCCTTGGATTTCCCGAGTTCACGCGCCAGGCCGGCCTGGGTCCAGCCGGCCGACAGCTTCCCGCCAATGAAGTCGGCAATTTCACGGAATGTCAGATTCTCGCGCTGCACGTTCTCGACGACTTGGTCCACGTCATCAAAATCAGGATCCTCAAACCCCGGCACAGACGTAAAATTGGCGACCTTCGCGGCGCGAAAGCGGCGATGACCGTGATTGATGATGAAATCTCCTGGAATGGTCGGGTGCGGGCGCAGCGACAAAGGAGACTTGATGCCGCGCTTGCCCTGGCGCTCGCGACGTTTGAACGATTCCGCAAGTTCGCGGATGCTCTCCTCGCTGTACCCCGGATTGTCTTCGCCACGCGAGTTCCGCTTATCCTCATGAATGCGACTGATGTCGTACATCCCGGGCTCTCTCGCCTGGGGCTGTGCTCCGTCCAGCATCGCGGCCAGATCGCCCAGGCCGGCCAGGTCCAGGCCGCCGGCATCACCGTGTTTAGCGGCTAAACTCATTTCGCCACTCCCATCGCTTGAAGGACGTGATCGCCGAGGGCGCGCATCTCCGCCCCTGCGGCCCGTGCGGTCGTCTTTTTGCTCTTCCAGACGGGTTCACCCTCCGCCAGTGCCTCTGCGACGCTAGTGCGAAGGCCTACCACGACGGGGGCCAGAAGCTTGCCGTGCGCCGCTTGTACCTCGGCGAGATGTTTGACCTGGCGCGGATTGCGGCGGTCAACCCGGTTCGGCACGATGCCCAGAAAATGCAGCTTTGGGTTGTGCTGCTTAGCACCGACGATCACGCGCATCATGTCCTTTATGCCCTCGATGCTGTAATCCTCCATCTCGACCGGGCTGATCACCGCATCTGCGGTGCGCAGAGCAGTAATGGTGGCGATCCCGATGCTGGCGGGAGTGTCGATCACGCAGAGGTCGAAGCCCCGCTTTTCAAACTCGCGCAGATTTACCGGGAAATTTCGAAGCGCCCGTTCGGCTGGCATGTAGATCACGTTGGCGAGCAAGCGGTCAGCATGCAGCAAGGAGATGGGGCCAGTGGCTTCGGGGATGACCGGCACCTCGTCCAGAAACAGCGCGCTCGCCGGCACCTCCAAGCGGTGCCGACGCATAGTCTTGGACAGGTTTCCGGTATCCAGATCCACCACGAGCGTTTTGAGTCCCTCTTCGGCGGCGTGAAATGCAATGTGGGCGGTGTCAGCAGTTTTGCCGACCCCACCTTTGTTTTGAGCGACCACGGCGGTTTTCATACCCATGAATGTTCCCTTAGAGAGATACAGCTGATGTTCAGCGGCTAAGCGCTATGAATCACTGTGAACTTTGAATTGAGGCTGTGCCGGCTCGGGCAGGTCTGGCCATGCCAGCCAATAATCGTGTGGACGGAGCAGCTGTCGGGAGACTCCCGTTATCCGCTCGATCGCCACCCCCTTTCGAGGGCCCACAAGCTTGTACCCGTAGGCAATTTGTCGAAGGTATTCCCAGCTAGTGCGCTGGGCTGCACACATCGCCCTGGCTTCGTCCAGCGGAGTTTGTCTCAGCCACTCAATCAGGGGCTCTATACGGGGGTAATGTTTGGAGGCGCTCATATGTACTAAATAGTACATTTAAACAGTACAGTTGTGTTGTACTTTTTGGTAAAGCAGGGCGAGCTAATGCAGAATCCCCGCCATGGACGCCGCTGCGCAGGAAATGCAGGTCCGCAGAGACCGCTTACGTGCGTGGATTTCCGCGCACTATCCGAACACGCGCGCGTTTTGTCTGGCGCACGGTCTCAACGAGAGTGAGATCTCCCAGCTCCTGCGCACGAAGAGTTTCGGTTCCCGTAGAGCGAGGAACCTAGAAGCTCAAGCAGGTATGCCGCTGCGATATCTAGAGAATGTTCAGGTAGGGGCCGAACCGGCCGCTACTGCCACGAAGCAAGCGTCTCAGTGGCCTTTTCGCCACTCGTCTTACGACGACTACCTGCACCTCAGCCCCGAGAAGCGAGCTGAACTGGATATCCGCGTATCCGAGTTCATTGCGGGCGCGATTCAGAAAAAAAGAACTGCCTAAATCGCAACGCCGAGTCGATCCGTGCCATCGCACACGGACGAGTGGGGCCGCCACCCGCACTTTTTTACGACTGGTCTGGTCCGTAAAGGACGGCGATGAGAGAACCTCGCCCAAAGCCTAGCTCTTTGTGACTCATTGTATCTTGTATTGCGTTATGTCGCGGTTTCGACACAAAGCGAAATATGTACTAAAAGGTATTGACTGGATATGTACTAAGAGTACAGTGAAATCCACACGCTCTTTAACAATACGCAACAGAAGTACTGTCCCGCGCCTTCCTTCAAAGTCGGCGCACGAAGGGGAGCCGGCCGCGATCATTTGAAGGCCCCGGGGACGAAAACAAGCGGCAAAAGTCTAGGGGGTCGCGTAGAGGCCCGTGAAGTCCGGCCAGGTGCAGAACGCATTTGGCTGAAAAAATCTGTCCAGGCGCAGAGCTTGGAAGACCACCTAGATCTCGAGATGAAGCAGGGAGAGATCGACGATCCCGCCTTGCCGCCAGCCCTTCGCGTGAAGGGTACGAGCGCCTAAGCAGTATGTCTATGCCCCCCGTGGCGAGTAACGGCGGGGCGAAAATCAGGCCGGGAGAACAACTGGCCTGCGCCGTGCAAGTCGGCAGGTAACCGCCAGCGTCGTGGTATCTCGCTGGCGGCATCCGAATCGGCGTTCAGCAACCGGCAGCGTTTAGCAGCTAAACGCCTCCCGGATGAGCGCTCCGATTCGAATGAGCGTTGCTCTCGCATGTTCCGTCTCCCCACCGGGAACGCTTGGCCGCATGAAAAATGGAGTACATCTTGCACAAGAAACAGCCCACTCATGGAAATCCAAACAGCTCGCTAATGGCCTCGTCCGCAATAAAGGTCGCAATAGGACTGGCCTTGATCGTCGTGGTGCTGGCCACGGTTGGAAAGCTAGTTCAAGAATGGGGAACTGTGCTGTGGCTGGTGTCCCTGGGCGGGCGGTTCTGGGGAGCTGTCTCCGTGGGCCTAATCGGCCTCGCATTCACCGCATGGGCCTGGTTGATTACCTTTGCCATGACACAAAGGGAGGGCCCTACAGCGTCAGGTGCCTCGGAGCGTAAAACGGTGCTCCTGCGCTGGCTTATCGCCACGCAGATTGCGGGCACGGCGATTTTCATCGTCGCGAACATCGCCCTGTCCGGTTCCTACGACTCGTTCAGCCAACTGAACATCTATCAACGGATCGCAGTGGTCGCTATGCACGGATCCCTCTTCTTCACTGTGGCTTTGGTCTTCTGCATTCTGGTCTCGATCGTTGACGGAGATGACTGATGGATCGAAAGCTATATGTCGTAGAGGTCACGCTGGGCGGAGTGACGCGACCGTACTCGCCCGAGTTTCAATCAGCTGATCAATTCAAGGAGGGTTGGAAGCGCGTGCTGTTGATGGCCCATGGCAAGGCAGACGTGAGGTGTACTTGCTCTGGATCGGGCGAACGGCGCTTGTCGATCCACAGCCGTTCCAACTCTGATCGGTTCCACCTTGCCCGCTTTCCCGAGACAGGATCGGAGCACAGCGAAGACTGCGTTTATTACGGTGTAGATCCGAGCATGTCCGGTCTTGGTTCATACCGACGCGGAGTGGTCCAGGAACTCGACGACGGCGCCGTCAAGATTAAGCTGAAGGTCGGGCTTCAACAGCGTGCGACAGCTGCCCCAGAAGAAGCGGACGCTTCGTCCCCCGCCGCGCCGGCGATGCCCGCGACGCGCCCGCGAACCGGCCAAGCCAGCATGACACTGCTCGGTCTCCTGCACTTTCTGTGGACGCAGGCTGGGCTGAACGCATGGTCGCCAGGCATGGAAGGAAAGCGCAATTTAGGTGTGGTGCATCACCACTTGATGCGCTCCGCAATGACCACCTACGCCGGACGTGTCCGACTGTCCCAAAACCTCGTGATCGCCACGCCGACACCGACCGGGCAGCAAGCAGGACACAACAAGGCCAAGGCGTTGGAAGCGGTCACTCAACGACGGCGCCTGGTTGTAATTGCCCCCCTCGCACAGCACCAAAAGGGAATGGACGGCAGCGCCACGCTGCCTATCGCGGGGTTTCACGGAATCCCGTATCTGAATCTCGATGAGAACGTCTGGGAACCTCTGGAGCGCCGCTTTGCCCGAGAAATCGACTCGTGGCGGGCAGGGAATACCGTCATCGCTGTCGTACAAACTGATCCACCCAAGTCCTCTGGTGGCAGCACACGCGCGCAGATTTTCGATATCGCTCTCATGCAAACCACGCGGGACTGGATCCCGGTCGATTCGGGTTACGAGGCTCTGGTCGCTGACAAGCTTGTCGCTGAAAAGCGCCGGTTCGAAAAGCCGCTTCGCTTCGATGCTGGCGAGGACGCGGTCTTCCCCGACTTTTGGTTGCGCGACCGGCACATGCCAACGCCGCTCGAGGTATGGGGTTTGAACTCGCCTGAGTACATGGCGCGCAAGACTGAAAAAGGCGCCCATTACGACGAGACATACGGCCAAGACGGCTGGTGGTCTTGGAACGCTTCCGTCGGGGATCCGGTTCCGGAATTTCCCACACTGATCAAAGAGCACCCGGAACAGCAATGAACCAACAATTGTTTTTCTGGCCCACCATGAATATCGCATTCAACAATTTCGAACCCTGCAGGGAGAAGCGTTGAACGCTTCAACCGCCACGAGGCAATCGAGGATTCCGGATGAATAGCCTACAGAACAACATCCCCGCCCCTAACGCACCAGCGTCTCCGGCCAGTGACAGGCTCTATCGGCTGACGGATGTCGAGAGAGTCGTGTCGCTGAAGAAGAGCAAAATCTACGCGCTCATCAAGCTTCAACAGTTCCCACGCCAGAGAAAGATTGACGGCGCGTCGCGTTGGGTCGCTTCTGAAATCGATCAGTGGGTCTCGGAGCGCTAGTCTCGATCGGTGAGTGGCCCCACACAACGATTCGGAGAATCAGCCAGGGTACCTATGAGTGTACCCATGGCCGATAAAAATTGAACAAGGGCTTACACCACGAAAGCGTAAGCCCTTGATTTTATTGGTCGGGGCGGTGGGATTCGAACTCACGACCCTCTGCTCCCAAATTAGAAACGCTCGAACGTCAGCGAACGTCAGCGAACGACTAATCGACTGATTTATAAGGAATTATCAGAATTTTCTTGTTCGCCGACGTTCGCTAATGTACGCTGACAGCCGCAAAAATGTTGTCCCATATGTTGTCCCATATGGCGCTTGAGGCAGAAGAACGGAGAGATTCGAGGCAATATGACGAGATACCCAAAACGCGGAAAAGGTGCGCGGTGGACCGTCAAGGAACTGGAAGCGGTGCCGGCGGAATGGGCCGGTGATCACCTGGCCGATGGAGACGGCCTGACTGGGGAGATCCGCATCCAGCGCGGCACGATGGCCGTGGTGTGGCGATACGCCTATCGCATGGGCGACAAGGTCAAGAGATTCTACTGCGGCTCATGGCCGGAGCGCACACTCGACGAGATCCGCACTACCAGGAACAAAGCGCGGGCGGACATTAAGGCGGGCCGCAATCCGTCAGCCGTCCGCGAACTGGAAAAAGCCCAGGTGCGGGAAGCTATGGCAGCTGAATCTGCCGCTGTGACCGCCGCTGAAGAAGAGGCCACGACTGACGCCCTTTCGTTCCAAGAGATGTATAAAAGCTGGCTGGAATCGGGAGTGAAGCGAGCAGATGGCAACACCGAAGTGAAGCGCATCGTTGAAAAAGACGTGCTTCCCTTGATCGGTGATACTCCCGTGCGATCAATTCGCGAGAAGGATGTTGAGCGAGTGATCCGCTCAATTGTCGGCCGGGGTTGCAATCGGCTTGCCGAGGTGACCTACCAAATCCTGGGCCAGATGTTCCATTGGGCAGAGAAGCGCCAACCATGGCGAAAGCTGCTTTCGGAAGGAAATCCGGTTGAGCTGGTTGAACTCGGGGTGCTCCTGGCGGACGATTACGACCCGGATAACGCGCGCGAACGCGTTCTCCCTCCCATTGAGATTGTCGAGCTCCAGACTCGATACCGCGAGTTGGAGGAGCAATATCTCGCTTCGGATGACAAGCGAAAGAGGAAGCCTCCATCCAAGGCTTTGCAGGCAGTTTCCTGGATCTGTTTGAGCACGTTATGCCGGATAGGGGAATTGCACTTAACTGAAATAGCGCATCTCGATCTCCGAGAAGGCACGTGGTTCATTCCCAAGGCGAACGTCAAGGGGAGAAAATCACAGAAGCGCGACCACCTGGTTTTTCTTTCACCCTTCGCAGTCAAGCATTTCGAGACCCTTGTCAGCCTGGCAGGATCTTCCCGCTGGCTCCTACCTTCGCGCGTCAACGATGACGCGGAGGTAGACCAACCGATGTACAAGCAGGCCTTTACAAAGCAAATCAAAGATCGGCAAGCCATGTTCAACGGAAAGCCCAAAGCACGTCGCGCTTCGGACAACTCCCTGGTGCTCGGCAAAGGCCAAAACGGCAATTGGACGCCTCATGATTTACGGCGAACGGGGTCGACTGTCATGGAGTCACTCGGAATCGATCCAAACATCATCGACCGCTGCCAAAATCACGTCATTCACACGGGCAAAAACCGTGTCAGGCGGCACTACCAGCTCTATGACTACGCCGACGAGAAGCAAGCAGCCTGGGCGAAGCTCGGCGAATATTTGGAAAGACTGCTTTCGGGAACAGTGGCGCCGGCCGAGCTTCAAAAGCGGCTAACCGCCAAACAGCTACTCGCCGCGTAAAAAAAAGCCGAAGACCGTTCGGTCTCCGGCTGTTGGACGCAGGCGGGCAAGTCTAGATCCAGCCCATCTTGGCCATAGAATGGCCGCTACCTGCCGCCACGATCACATGGTCGACCAATGAGACATTCACCAGAGCAACGGCTTCCTTCAAGCGCCGCGTAACCTCAACGTCCGCCTTGCTTGGTTGCGACGAGCCCGAGGGATGGTTGTGGGCAATCAAGATGGAGTGCGCGTTGTGCCGAATTGCCGCCTTGACGACCTCACGTGGATACACGCTGGTCTCCGACAGCGTGCCTCTGAACATTTCCTCGAAGGCGATCATTCTCAATTGCGCATCAAGGAACATTACGCCGAACACCTCGACGTCCGACAGCGCCAGCCGCGTCACGATATAGTCGATGGCGGCGGATGGCTTGGCCACTTGCAAGCGACTACCCAGCGCCTCCTCCAATTGCTGGGCAGCCGCACGTAGCAGCTCTTGCGGGGTTGCGGCTCGATAGAGGCCGCCCGCCTCGCGTACAACCGGCGCGCCCTGGGTATCCTCCGCCAACTGCCTGTCTCCTGCCCACGCACTACTAAAACTTAGTTGCATTGCTCTCTCCAAAAGCGAGGGTCGCCTACCAACCCATTGGCGATCGGTCGTCAACAAAGGGAGGTGTCGAAACTAGCGTCACCATGCGCTGTTGGCTCTGGCCAATGGTCATTATCTGGAGATCACCACAAGGAGCCAGTGCCCATGCTGGGCTGACCTGGCGCAAACGCATCCCACTGCTTTGGGGTGAGCCCCCCCGCCCACTTCTCGCTAGCCCGGAAATGTCGGCTGCATCTCGACCTTCTCACCTTCCTTCGGCCCGACTGCGAGCCCGCGCAAAAGTGCCGACAGTTGCCCCACTTTTGCGCCGCGAGCGTGCCCGTGCCCGCGCCGGACGGAAAAGGCCGGTCATCAACGGCTGCTCGCGGCCAGAAGCGGACAGCTGAAAATGGCGAACTTCGGCAAGAAGCAATCATTTGCAGCAACAAAGCTGCACTCATGCGGACAGCTCGCCGCGGATGCGTAGGTCCGCTCGGGCATGCTCCGCGGCCGTGGATGCCTGTAGGCACTTTCGTCATCAGAATTGCGGCGGCGGGAATGTTTTTTTGGCCGGGGAAGCGAACCGCGCTCCAAGGCGGCGATTGAAGAGCGATCTCGAGGCCAAGCAAGTAATCGGGGGATGCCAGCGCGCCGGCGACCAGACTCCTCGCCCTGGTCTCGTAATCCATTTCGGAGCACTGACCAACACACAAACTAAAGATTGGACCCGTCGTCGTACGATAGAGACTCGTTGCGCGTCGCCCAAGGGGCTAGACGGAGTGCACGGGTCGCGCCGCCTCTCTGCCCTTAGCTACTTGATAGCTTGTGTTTCGACAGTCAGATGTGAAAGTTCGTGAATGTGCGACAGTTTGGCCTTATAGAACGAACTGTCCTTGGGACTCTGAGTCGCAAGCGAGACGATAGCGGAAAAGTGACCAGGACCAATCTGCCAAACATGCAGATCCGCAATCGTATCTTCGCTCCCTGCTAGCGCCTCGCCGATCTCCTCGTGCACCTTGGCCCCCTCGGTAGTGGCATCCAGAAGCACGTTGCCGGACTCACGGATTAGTCGCCACGACCAGCGCAAGATAACCAACGCACCGATTACACCCATGACTGGATCAGCCCACAGCCATCCGTAGCTGCGGCCTAGGGCCAACGCAACAATGGCAAGTACCGAAGTCAGAGCGTCCGCCAGGACATGAAAATAGGCAGCGCGAAGATTGTTGTCCTTGGCACTTGAGCTGTGATCGGAATGGTGATCATGGTGGTGACCGTGGTCATGATGATGGGAAGGGGCGTCGTTGAGGAGCCATGCCGACACTAGATTCACCACCAAACCCACGATAGCCACCGCGAGGGCCTGGTTGAAGCTAATGGGAACGGGATTGGCTAGACGCACAACGCCTTCCCAGCCAATGAGCACGGCGATCAGCGCAAGCGCTACGGCGCTGGCAAAGCCGGCCAGGTCACCTAGCTTGCCGGTGCCGAAGGTGAACCGGCGGTCTGTTGCGTGGCGTCGCGCGTAGCCATATGCCAACACGGTGATAAGCATGGCGCCAGCGTGTGTCGACATGTGCCAACCGTCGGCGACAAGTGCCATCGAGCCATACAAATTCCCTGCGACGATCTCAATGAGCATCATGCTCGCGGTTATCGCAATGACAAGCCAAACCCGGCGTTCATTGCGTTCGTGATTTTGACCCAGAAAAATGTGGTCGTGGGCAAGGCTTGAGTTGTTCATCTGTAACCCGTGGATGTGGCGGCCGACTACTTCATATAGGCGCGAATGACTTCCATCATTTCCTGGGCGCCTTGGCTGCGATCCGCCTCAGAGGCGGCATGCACCACATGCTCCTCAAGATGCCCCTCCATCACCTCTGCCGTCAACCCGTTCAACGCTCCGCGCGCTGAGGCGAGTTGGCGTAGAACTTCAGCGCAAGCAGCGTCCGCCTCCAGAGCACGCTCCAAGCCTTCCATTTGCCCACGGATGCGGCGAACCCGCGCAATAAGCCTCTTTTTCTGTCGGACGGTATGTGCCATGTCGCTCAATTCACATAGTATAGGTGGCTATATTACCCTAAAAAGCCACACTCCTTGTCGGATGCCGACCGAGGGGATTACGCAGCCCTCCAGGCAGCGCCATCGAGTGGTGGGCTTAGGGCACAGATGCCCGGTGTCTATTGGATCGGTGGAACGGCGAGATGCCTGCATTTTTCGCGGTTTTACACAGATCGAGCGAGGGCCTGGGGCTGGCCCTCGCCCTCGCCTCAGCGGATTGCAGCACGCCGACTACGCCATGGCACGGCAGGCCTGGGCACAATCTTTGCATATGCTCGCGCAATGTTGACAGTGGCTACTCTGGAATTTTGCGCATTCCTGGCCACACTCCTCACATACTTTCGCGCAAAGGTCACATAGTGGGCGAGCGAATTCGCTACTTCGGGCCATATATGCCGCAGCTAGCCTGCATACTTCCGAGCAATCAGCGTCAAGCTTTACGCATCTTGCCATCTTCGTTGCGTCTTCTTCTGTTAGGCAAGCGGCGAAGCATTGGTCGCACGCCTGGGCGCAGCTATAGCATTCGCGGATACAGGTTTCATATTGAGTCGAGTTCATGGAGATCTCCTATGGAATGGGGCGTTAGCGCCCACATACCGGGCAGCACGTTTCATGCCGCATCCCCCGTAACGTCGCTGCTTAAGCGCAGAGGACGGAACGGGCGAACTCAACCCAGCCCGCAGAGCCCAACGCTGTATTCTGTTTCATTACATTTGCGTAATGTCGCCCCGCGCAGCGAGGCTAGCTTCCTAGGCTCACTGAGGACCAGTTACCGCACGCGCCTCGCGGTCACCGCCCGCAAGCGATTCCGCACCTGGCTAGACCTTGAGCCCGGGACTGCTATGCATCCAGGTCTACAGACCTTAGTCGCAGCGAGTTTCCAATTACACTCACCGAAGACAAGGCCATGGCCGCTGCAGCAATAATGGGCGAGAGCAATATTCCGAAGACCGGATAAAGAACGCCAGCTGCAACGGGAATTCCTGCAGCGTTATAGACGAATGCGAAAAAGAGGTTTTGTTTGATATTCCGCATCGTCGCTTTGGAAGCATGGCGTGCTCGGACGATGCCCATGAGATCGCCGTGAAGTAGCGTGACGCCGGAACTTTCCATGGCGACATCCGTGCCGGTTCCCATGGCAATGCCGACGTTCGCCGCGGCAAGTGCAGGCGCATCATTCACGCCGTCACCTGCCATCGCGACGGTGTGGCCTTTTTCCTGATACCGCCGCACAGCCGCCCCTTTGTCCTCTGGCAGCACCTCCCCGACTGCTTCGTCAATTCCCAAATGCCTCGCAACGGCTTGGGCCGTCGTCTTGTTGTCTCCCGTCAGCATTACCACCTTGATTCCTGCCTGATGAAGGGCCTTGATTGCCTGCGGCGTGGTCGACTTGATGGGGTCTGCGATGCCGACTAATCCTGCGTATTGGCCATCCAAGCCTACGTAGATAACGGTGGCTCCTTTTTCTCGAATAGCCTCTCCGTGGCGCTCGGCGGGCACGTCCACCCCTTGCTCCTCTAAGAAGCGGGCACTACCGCACACTACTCGGCGCCCAGCCACCAGCCCAATCACTCCTTTCCCCACAGGGGAGTCGAAATCGGTCACCGGCAACAGCTGGATTCCCTCGTTCTCCGCAGCGCCGACGATGGCTGCAGCAAGGGGGTGCTCGCTTGCGCGCTCCACACTGGCGAGTGCCTGAAGTAGGTCGGCCCGGTCTATCGCCTCGACCGGCACTACCTCTGTAACTGATGGCTTGCCTTCCGTTAGAGTACCTGTCTTGTCGACGATAACGAGGTCCACTTTCTGCATATGCTCCAGTACCTCCGCGTCCCTGATGAGTACCCCGCTTTGGGCGGCGCGGCCGACACCGACCATGATGGACATAGGAGTTGCCAACCCGAGCGCGCACGGACACGCGATGATCAGAACGGAGACCATTGCTATCAGCGCATAGGTGAAGGCGGGCGTCGGCCCCCACAGCATCCATGCTCCGAATGCAAGTACAGCCGCGAGGATGACGGCAGGCACAAACCAGCCGGCCACTTGATCGACCAATCGCTGGACCGGAGCGCGACTTCGCTGCGCCGCGCCTACCATTTGAACAATCCGAGCTAGCAAAGTGTCCGCACCCACACGGTCGGCACGCATGACAAAACTGCCGGTCTGATTCATTGTCCCCCCTGTCACACGGGAGCCCGGTGTTTTCGCCACCGGAATAGGCTCACCTGTCACCATCGACTCGTCAACCGTGCATCGCCCTTCGACGACCTCGCCATCCACAGGCACCTTCTCTCCCGGGCGTACGCGCAGGTTATCCCCCACCTGCACGGATTGGAGATCTACAGTCTCATCTTGACCATTCGGACTGACTCTTACTGCCGTTTTCGGCGCAAGACTCAGCAACGCCTTAATCGCACCAGAAGTTCTTTCGCGAGCACGAAGCTCGAGGACTTGGCCGAGCAAAACCAAAACCGTAATCACCGCCGCGGCCTCAAAGTAGACGGCCACCGCACCTTGTGGACGGAAGGCCTCCGGGAACCGTTGCGGTATGAAAGTGGCAACGATGCTGTACACCCAAGCTACGCCTGTTCCCAGTGCGATCAGTGTGAACATGTTCAGACTGCGATTCGTGATCGATTGCCATGCCTTCGAAAAGAATGGCCAGCCTGCCCACAACACGACGGGGGTCGCGAAGATAAGTTGTATCCAGTTGGACGTTTGCGGGCCGATGAATCGGTGCAGGTTGAAGAGGTGTCCACCCATTTCCAGAACAAATACCGGCAAGGTGAGCAGAAGGCCTATCCAAAACCGACGATTGAAGTCACACAGCTCATGGCCGTCCTGCTCATCATCCAAAGAGACCGTTACGGGTTCGAGTGCCATGCCGCAGATGGGGCAGCTGCCCGGGCCGGCTCGTCGGATTTGTGGATGCATGGGGCATGTGTACTCCGCGGCAATTTTCCCAGGTGCCGGCGGGGCACCATGCGTCGCGTCATGCTCTGTGGGCTGGGCATGGGGCACATGTCGCCCTCCCGTTGCATGATCCCCTCGACTTGCCCCATCAATAGGCTGGTCGGCGCGGTCTCGGTGACATGCGTGGCGGCTAGGCTCGCCCATGGACGAATGCCCGGAATGATCACCAACACCACCTGGCGGCTTGGTAGGCTTTGCCATGACAGTCCTCGCTAGGATGGCGTAGATTTACAGCATAGGCCTTCCCATTGCCGGAAGGTCAATCCCTTATTTAGGGGGTTGCTTCGAAAGGCCACGATCTGAGCAATCGGTTCAGTCTTGAGATGCCGGCAGCCTTGCGCTACGTGTAGGACTGATAGACTTCTGCCTTCCCTGAGGGCAGGACGAGAAGCACGTCATAGGCCATGCGCCTTCCTCCGTAGTCCGGGCCATCCATTCCTGGCGAGCCCAGAGGCATGCCCGGAACCGCCAGTCCGACTGCGCTTGACTTCTCCTTCAGTAGTCGAGCGATCTCCCTGGCCGGGACGTGCCCCTCCAGAGCATATTCTCCAACGACTGCGGAATGGCAGGAGCCGAACGCGTCCGGAATGCGGTTACGTTGCCGTACAGACGAGGTATCGCTAACGTCATGAGTGGTCACTTCAAAGCCATTGGCTTCGAGATGGCTCACCCAGTCTTTGCAGCAGCCGCAAGTGGGCGTCTTCCAGACTTCGATGAGCGTCTTCGGTTGGGCCATCAAGGGGATGGGAGACAAGACGATCGTCACCAATAGGGCTCTACGCAGAAGATTGGCGGTGTGGCTTTCTGTTCGCATCAAATTTTTCGGGTTGGCGGTATAGAAAATGCACTAGAGTCCAAGAAGTCATCACGACATGGACGATGGTGACAGGATCCCCAATGCTGCAACAAGAAGCAGGATGAGAGTGGCAGCACTACTCTCGAACATGAGGCTACGACGTAGCGTAAGAACTGCTATCGCATGATCGCCCGTTCGGACGGCGTGCTCCAGACGCGGACTTAGATAGAAGCGATTAGCGGCAGCCAGTGCAAGCATCGTGCCAAATAAGCCAAGCTTTGCAACAAGCAGACCACCGTAGGATGTCAACGACATATCGGGTAGCGAAGCACCGACGATCAACAAATAGTTGACCCCGCCCGTAATGGCAAGCGTCAGCACGATGGCTGTGCCCACTTGGGCAAAGCCGTTTGAAGTGCGGTTCAATAAGGCAACGTTGCCGGACGTGGCTGTCGGCTGAGATAACAGGAGGAACGCGAGAAGCGCGCCCGCCCAAGCGCCGGCAGCGATCAAATGCACGATGTCCGATGTGAGGTGAACGTAGCGCCTAAAGCCTTCGTCCATGGCACCATGCCCGCCCCAAGCGAGTGTGGACAGCGCGATGCCACCGGCTATCGAGAAAACGCCCAGTCGGACCCTTTGTTGCGTGCGAGCAAGTACTCCCACTAGCACGCAAAGCATCAACGCACCCAATCGAGCCACCCATGCCGCGCCAAAGTCAGTGCCTGTCACGATCATTTCGAAGACGTGGCTTTGAAGCTCTGCATAGGATGTGGCGCCGGTCATGCTTTTGGCCATTATGGCAATATTGGCCAGCGACAGGATGATGCCCAGAGCAGCGAGCGCCGTGCTAACCGCTAAGAAGCGCGCACCCGTTGACGAGGCGATTTCTCCTTGGCGTAGCGCGTACATACTGAACAGCGGCAGCCCAAACAACATGGCAAGGTCAAGATAGAGTGCGAAACGCACGAGGACAGTCGGCCAGTCCATTCAGGAATCACTTGACGGTAAACGCGATACTGCCGGTGACGGGATGCGTATCGGAGGACACCGCACGCCAATCCACTCGGTAGTTGCCAGGCGCAAGCGCTTGCACCGGCGTGATGATCATAGCCTTCGGGTCATCGCTACCTGAGATTTTGGCGTTCACCTTCATCGGCCCGTGGTTCGCCATACCGGGCATACCGGTCATGACTAGCGTCGCTCCGGAGAATTGCGTTGTCAGATTTTCCGAGAATTTCAGCTCGATCTTCGGCGGTGCCGTCACCTCGGCCTTGTCGCTGGGCGAGGAAGAAAGCAACTTCGGATGAGCGATGGCCGCGGCGCTGGCGAGCATGGCGGCCATAGCCACTGTGGCGCGAATTGTTGCGAAAAAGGTTGGCATTGTGAGGTCCTAAAATGCACTGCGGATTAATATCACGGCACGAACACCACCCGATAGGTTGGAGCGGCGTTCCGCCCTGGCCATGGGGGATGTAGGAAGTGTCAAACTGTCGTCGGTTGCTCGGCTCGGATCCCATCCAACTCGCACCACGAGTTGATTAGACTCATTCCCAAGGCCGGCGTGTCGTTGCTAAGAGAGCTAGCTCGACATGGGTACCGACAAGATGCGTTGGGCGGCGCTAGACGCTAAAACCAGATGCGAACCCCAGCCAAGATCGCGCGCTCAGACCGGCTTTCTCCCTCTTCGCTCGCATAGCTCGCCGTCTTTCCGAACTTTCGTCCGAACGAAACACCGATGTACGGTGCAACTTCGCGGGTCACCTCATAGCGCAAGCGCAAAGAGAACGAGGCATCCGACAAGCCCGCACCGATACCTCGCGCCTTGTCGTCCTTTCCGTACACACTGGCTTCGATCTCTGGAGTCAGGATTAGGCGTTGTGTAAGCAGCAGATCGTATTCAGCCTTCAGCGCGAGCGCGGTTCGTCCAGAACCTCCCACATAACCCGTTATTTCCGTCTCGATGTTATAGGGAGCCACGCCCTGAACTCCGATCGCGGCCCAGTTGCGCTTAGGACCAGTGCCGAAATCGCGCCGCGCGCCCAACTGTAGATCCCAGAATGGCGAAACGGTGTGACTCCAGAACGCCTCGATCTTTCCGTCAGTGTTGCCATTGACCCGATCGCCTTCACTCTTTATCCAGAGCTTATTCAGATCACGCCCAACCCAGAACTGGCCGTCCCATTGAAGACCCGTGTTGCCATCTCTGTCATATGCCATCCCTAGTTTGTCAAAAAGCAGATGGCTCGTGATCATGTTGTCCATCATGTGTGGATGGATGTCGTAAGCGGAATATCGTTGTTCCGTTGTGCCGTCGCTTGTGGGTAAGGTTCCAACCGGCACTGCGCCTGAATTCGCTCCCCCCGACATGTTCTGTATCGAGCCGCGGTCCATGCCATTCATCGAATCCTGGCTCATGCCCTTCATCGAGCCATGATCCATGCCTTTCATCGAATCCTGGTTCATGCCCTTCATCGAGCCATGATCCATGCCTTTCATCGAATCCTGGTTCATGCCCTTCATCGAGCCATGATCCATGCCTTTCATCGAATCCTGGCTCATGTCCTTCATCGAATCCTGGCTCATGCCCTTCATCGAGCCATGATCCATGCCTTTCAT
>NZ_DAMDGT010000002.1:50822-134162 GCF_032102605.1 Achromobacter sp.
TCATCGAGCCATGATCCATGCCTTTCATCGAATCCTGGCTCATGTCCTTCATCGAGCCATGGTCCATGCCTTTCACCGAATCCTGGCTAGAGCCTTCCGCCGAACCGTGGTTCATGCCATCCATCGAACCGTGGTCCATACCAGGCATCGCACCGGGATTCGTTTGAGCAATAGCTAACCCACCAGTGACCGCCAGAACTGCCCCTCCCGCAATCGCCGCGAGCCAATTTTTCGTACGTCTATGGTTTGTCATTTTGCCTTCACTCCACGACCACTGCACGGAACATGCCAGCTTCCATATGAAAGAGAAGATGACAGTGATATGCCCAGTTTCCTCGGGCGTCGGCACTCACTCGGTAGGTGATCCGCTGCGCAGGATTCAAGCTTATTGTGTGCTTGCGGACTTGGAACTTCCCATCTGGGGACTCCATGTCGCTCCACAATCCGTGCAGATGAATGGGATGAGTCATCATGGTGTCATTGACCAAAACAAAGCGGACCCGCTCTCCAAACTTCAGCACAATGGGCTTTGTCTCAGTGAACTTAAGACCGTTGAATGACCACATGTAGCGCTCCATGTTGCCCGTCAGATGGAGCTCGATCTCCCGCGTGGGATTTCGATTGTCCGCCGGCTCCATCACGGAATGGAGATCGGCATATGTCAGAACCCTGCGGCCGTTATCGCGCAAGCCAGGGCCCGGGTCGTCCAATCTCGTCGAGACGACGTCGGGGGGCATCGTATTGGCTGGACTGCGCTCTCCCGGATAGGGGTGCTTGATCTCGACCATACCTCCTTCATTTCCCTTGTCGCCATGGTTCATTCCTGCCATTCCCGACATTGCGCCCATGCCGCTCATGCCGGTGTGATCCATGCCCTGCATCGAACCATGATCCACAGCGCCCGGCCCTGACGATGGTGTGCTTCCCATGGAGGAATGATCCATTCCCTCCATCGCGGCTCCACTCGAGCTGCCCATCTCCATCCCAGGCATATCGTGAGCCATGCCCATATCCATCATAGTCAAGACTTGCACGCGGTCTAATGCGGGAACTTCCGCCTGCATTCCCTCGCGCGGGGCGAGCGTCGCGCGCGCATAGCCAGACCGATCCATAGCTTGCGAAAAGATGGTGTAGGCACGGTCTTCAGACGGTTCGACAATAACGTCGAAGGTCTCTGCGACAGCGATCCGGAACTCATCCACCTCCACCGGCCTGACGGGCTGCCCGTCAGCGGCCACCACCGTCATTTTCAGACCGGGGATCCGGACATCAAAATAGGTCATTGCCGAACCGTTAATAAAGCGGAGGCGCACTTTCTCTCCTGGCCTGAAGAGTCCAGTCCAGTTCCCAGCGGGCGATTTCCCATTCGTCAGAAAGGTATATGTGGCGCCGGACACATCGGCGAGGTCCGTATTGTTCATGCGCATCTGCTGCCACATCAGACGCTCATTCAATGCCTGCTTCCATCCGACCCTCTTCGCGTCCTCTCGGAGACTCTCGACCGATGGTTGGATGTAGTTGTAATAATCGGGCATCACCTTCAGCTTGCGGAAGACACTCATCGGATCTTCGTCGGTCCAGTCCGAAAGCAGTACGACGTGATCCCGATCTGCGCTTACCGGGTCGGGACGTTCAGGATCGATGACGATCGCGCCGTACAGCCCGGTTTGCTCTTGGAAGCCCGAATGGCTGTGATACCAATATGTGCCGCTTTGGCGCACTTGAAATTGGTAGTCAAACGTCTCCCCCGGACGAATACCAGGAAAGCTGAGCCCCGGCACGCCATCCATGCCCGTGGGAAGAAGGATTCCATGCCAGTGAATCGAGGTATCCTCTTTCAGGCGATTAGTCACGCGTAGCGTGACAGTATCGCCCTCACGCCAGCGCAATGTCGGAGCAGGCAGTGTCCCGTTGACCGTTGTGGCCATACGTGGCGCACCCGTGAGGTTCGCTGGAGTCTGCGCGATTTCCAACTTAAAATCGGTGCCAGACAGAACTGTATTCTGCGACGCGTTGGTGGCTGCCCAGACGGGCGTGCGCCAAAGACCGAGGCTGGCCAACGTGCCTCCGGCAGCCAAGCCCTGAACGAAGCGGCGGCGTGGGTTTGAAACTGCACTTGTCATTCGCTATCTCCCCGGGGCGGCCAACCAGGCCCCCGGTCTTGGTTACTTGATCGACACTGCGCCTTTCATGCCTGCGGGATAGTGGCCCGGCTCCAGGCATGCGAACGCGACTCGCCCTGCCTTGTCGAACTGCCACACGATTTCGCCCGTCTTTCCGGACGGTAATGAAATTGAGTTGGGTTCCTCATGGCGCATACGGGGATCGCTCACCATCATCTGATAGTGGGCATCGAGATTGGCTTCTGTGCCCAACACCATTTCGTGACGAATCTTCCCCGAATTGGTCACGTTGAACCGAACCGTCTCGCCGGCCTTGACCTCAACGTCGCTTGGCATGAACCGCATGGCGTCTGTCATGTTGACGTCGATCGTTCGAGACACCTTGTCGGACGAACCAGGTTTGCCGATCACCGCGGCCGTGTCATGGCCGTCGCGATGCCCCCCGGCGTGGTCGCCAGAGGCCGCCGCACCCAGGGAAATCATCAACGCCGCTGCGGCTGTGGCCGCTTTAGCCAATATCTTTTTCTTAGCCATCGCAATCCTCTGAGCTTAGATGGGAAGGTAGTATTTGGCACTATAGATAGCCGCGCCCAACCCCAAGCTGTCAGAAAGATTACTTTTTTGTAATGTTAGCTGTATGGCCGATCGATATGCCCACTTCTGTGCCGCCTCGATTAGATGCCGCAAACGCAGTACCACCATGCATGCGTGCTATTGCATCAACGATCGCGAGACCTAGCCCATGTCCCTCCGCTCTCCCGCTGCGGGCGCTGTCAGCCCGAAAGAAACGATCAAAAATTCGCGGCAATGCCTCTGGTTCGATGGGGGTTCCCATGTTGCGGACCTTGATTTCGCCTTCGCTGCCACTGCCGCGGCAGAAAATATCAATGTTGAGACCTCTTGGGCTCGCCTTTATGGCGTTGCTTAACAGGTTCGCCAAGGCCCGGCGCAGCAAACGCGGATTTGCTCGAACCATCCCTCCACCGTGAATCGTGACCGACAGTCCGGCCTCCTCCAATGCCGCTTCGTAGTACTCGACGACGTGCGTTGCTACATCAAGCAGCTGGACTTGTTGCGGATCCTGAGCGAGCTCCCCGCCGTCTGCACGAGCAAGGAACAACATATCATTGACAAGGGCCGTCAGGCTCTGCAGTTCTTCCAAGTTTGAGGCGAGCAGATCCTTCAGCTCATCAACGGAGTGAGCCGAGGAAAGTGTAACCTCGGTACCGTTGATTAACGTCGCCAATGGAGTACGCAGCTCATGCGCTACATCTGCGTTGAAGCCCTCCATCTGCTGATACGCGGCTTGCAAACGATCCAGCGTGTTATTGAACGTGTGCGTGAATTCGCGTAGCTCCCGGTCGATCCCGCGCTCTGGAAGCCGTACCGCCAAGTTCTCGGGCTGGATACGTGAGGCCTGGACGGATAGCCGGCGTATGGGCGCTAACGAACGCCGAACCGCCCAGGCGGATAACACCACCGTAGCGCCGACCCACAGTGCGCAGATGAGAATCAGTGCAGTTGCAAACGCATACAGGAACTGCATGCTTGGCCGAATATTCACCGCGACGATCAGGTTGGCGTCTTTGAGAACCGGACTGTCAATCTTCAGACTCAAACCTCGCATGTCCCATCCGTCCTGAGTCTTTAGCCACACTTCGTCCTCGCCCACTTGCCGCAGCGCGGGAGGCGCGTCGGTGCCATAGAGAACTTTTCCATCACGGCCCAAGATCCACACCCTCAGATTGACATGGCCGACGAGGATATTGCCGAGAGTCTCTCGAAATTGCTCCATGTCCGGAGGCGTATCGAGCATGTCAATTAGATGGTCTATTAGCTCCAACTTTCCCGCCACCTCAGTCATCTCCTGGCGCTGCACTTCCCGCTTAAGTGCCCAGAACAGGGTATAGCCGGCGATGCAGGATACGACGAAAGCGATCACGCCCAGCAGGACCGTGAGGCGGATTTCAATTGACGGTATGCGCCAGCCTCTCACGATGCTCTCGCCTCTAGCACGTAGCCCATCCCACGAACGGTGTGAAGGAGTTTTCTTTCGAAAGGGTCATCAATCTTCGCGCGGAGTCGGCGCACCGCCACTTCAATGACGTTTGTGTCGCCATCGAAATTCATATCCCACACCTGCTCCGCGAGCATTGTCCTGGACAGCACCTCACCCTGACGGCGCAACATCAGCGCGAGCAAGGAAAATTCTTTCGCGGTCAAATCAAGTCTGACTCCCGCACGGTGAGCCTTGCGACGGGCTAGATCCAACTCTAAGTCGTCCAGTCGCAAAAGCGTGGATTCTTGCCCTCGGCCGCGGCGCAGCAATGCTTGTATCCGAGCAAGGAGCTCCGAAAACGCGAATGGCTTTACAAGGTAGTCGTCCGCTCCACCCTCCAAACCTCGAACGCGGTCTTCCACCTTATCGCGCGCCGTCAACATGAGCACAGGCGTGTCCTTAACCCGGCGCAGGTCGCTCAAGATACCGAACCCGTCGATACCGGGAAGCATGACATCCAGCACTATCAGGTCGTAGCTGTTCTCCAGTGCAGCATGCCTGCCGTCTGTCCCGTCCAGTGAAACGTCGACGACGTAGTTGTGTTCCCTCAATCCCTTCTGAAGATAGTGCGCGAGCTTGCGCTCATCTTCGATGACCAGAATACGCATAGTCCACCCCAATTCATTGCATAAATGTAATCAGGCAGTCCGGGTCATGTCAGGACAGCCCGCGTAGAGTCCAGCTTGTAAGACGACCACGCCGTTGAACTCAGAACCCAAGGACTATTTATGCGCACTCGTAAATCAATCACTTCACTTATTGTGACCGCGGCAGCGCTCGGGCCGGCCATCGCCGGCGCATCCACTACCTTCGAAGTTACCAACGACGAAATCGGCGTTGCGACACATTATGCGCCCTCTGCTGTCACACGAGAGCAGGTCGCTCAAGACCTGGCAGCTTGGAAGAAGCGCCCCTTTGCGGCCGATGGATGGACATTGACCGACGGCGAGGAGGGGTGGACCGCCGCCTTCGGAAGAGGCAAGGCACCGGGTGACCGACACAGCATTCTGTCGCGGACGTCCCATCCACACTGGCAAGCTGTGGACGGTGAAGCCGGTTGGGTCAATGCCCTCGGAACTTGAGGCACGACGCTTCCTCCATCGCACTCAGAATTGTGATCGCACCGCGGTCCATCTCTGCGGAGTTCTCCAGCGGCATCCTCGAAGCGAAGCCAAAGGAAGAGCCTGGATCAACCGTAGACCGTTCACTGGAGGTCCGGCGCTGTGCGATGGAAAGCTCGTTTTCGCCGGCCAGCGGACGTCTATTCACTATGAGAAATCTTATGAATCGCTTCACTCTTTCCCTTCTCGTCTCTGTGCTTTCGGTCGGCATGGCGTCCACTGCATACGCACAGTCGAAGACCCGAGAGCAGGTCCTGCAAGAATTGCAACAGGCTCGGGCGGCCGGGCTGATTACGTATGGCGAGCAGGCTTATCCGCCCGCCTTTTCGCAACTGAGTACGAAGACGCGCGCCCGGGTCGGTGAGGAATTGCGCGAGGCGAAAGCTGCTGGGCTTGTGAACAACGCGGAACAAGCCTATCCGCCGGCGCTTCTCGAGACGTCGTCCCAGTCCAAACCTCGCGGGGAAATTCGCGCGGAACTGGATGCCGCCAAGGCCGCCGGCCAGATCTCTTTCGGTGAACTGGACTATCCTCCGGACACTAACGGGTAACTACTTGGCTCTTGGCTCGCACAGCGTGCGGAGCACGGCGAGGGTGCGTTTGTTGGGTTTAACTGGTTCGGTGCACACAGGGGCTGAACTCATGGCAAGCCTCCGCGACTTGCTAGTGGAATGGAGCGTGGACGAACTCCCGACTTGCACCCATCGCTCTGTGGCAGCATCATCAACTTCGGCTCATTTCGTATCCACGCGCATCTCTTTGGCCAAAAGCGGGAGAAGGTCGAAGTTGCTTCGGCTTTGTGCTCTTCAACAATCACCTAATTCGTACTCGGCCGCCGGGCAAAGCCCCGCGCAGCCGTCGCCAGATCGTGAGCGACCATTTGGGTGGGACGAGCACAGCCTCGTTCCTAGTGCCTAGCCGATGAGAAAAGCGCACCCGCAGCGGCGCGATTGGGCCAACCATCAAAGGATGTGGCGAGAGACTCGTTCGCTTCACTGCCCACCTCGATAGGGCTACGGAGCCGCGCTAGGTGGCAAAGGTGGTCGTCGGCCCCCGATTCGCGCGGTGGTGGTATGAGATTTGCTGCGCAAGGTCCGCTGCCCACGATATGGACAGCACCAACTTTCTTGGAAAAATCATGGACCATTTTAAAATTTCACTCTATGCGCGCACCGGAGTGGTCTGCCGCTTGGTCGCCCTACTACTGGGAGCTAGCATAGCCACCATTCCTTTCGCCGCCCCAGCTCAAACGGCAGCTAGCCCAGAGAATCGACCGACAATGGGGTCAAACCCCTCAAAGGCCGATACTCCCGCCGATATGCGGGATTCAATGATGAATATGCAAAAGCGCATGAACGCATTTGAAGCCTCGGGCGATCCAGATCGAGACTTTGCAGCCATGATGCGCATGCATCATATGGGAGCCGTGGACATGGCCGAATTCGAACTCAAGCATGGAAAAGATCCAGAGATGAGACAAATGGCAAAGGAGATCATCACGGCGCAGAAAAGCGAAATCGCAAAATTTGACGCCTGGTTGGCAGCACACAAGGGGCGCGCGAAGTAGATTTCGTGCGCAGGTTCGATGTAACGTCGATAATTTTCAACTTTGTCTCGAAAGCCGCCCCAGCTCAGCTGTCACCGGGGCGAGTGCGCTTGCAGAGGTTGAAGCGTCTTCTACGGGCCTCGGCCATCGCCGGGCGGCGCCGGGCGCGAGGCCAGCGAGGCGACCAATTTAGACGCACCTCGAATCAGTCGCCGTTGCCCCCTGCAGCCATCGCGCAGAATTCGCCGCCCGCGGTTCGCCCGGCGCCGGCGCAAGTCACGATCGGGCGTTCTCAAGAGTTGTGCGAAGGGTTCATAGTCAGTTCGATAAACCGAATATCAAACCCGATGAACTTGGACAGCCCTTCTGCCCGTTATGACGTGACGCAGGCCGTGCGCGGCGCAGGCTGTGCGTTGGTGAATACCAGCATGAATAATGAAAGCGGGGTCGGAGCCGGCGTCCGCTCGTTGATGCGCCGTGGGGACACGATCGGTTCCCGCATGCACGCCCTTCAGTCGCAGCAATGCTGAAACGCGCCATTGAGAGGCGAACGGCAGCAATGGGTCGGAAGCGGACCGCCACGAGGGGCTGCAACCGGCCAGAAACGGTCGATAGAGACTTGCCATTTCGTGCGAATGCGTCCTTCGCCACGACGCCCATAAGCATCACTAGCGCATCCAACTTGCCACTCTCCAGGACTAGAGTCAGTGCGGAGCTATTCGAGAAGCCCCAAAATTCAACTTTACAGTCCAACACCAGCTTGATCCGGCTCCAGATTAAGCCACTCAAGATAGGCACTCTCCATAGCTTTAGCCATTGCCGCCACACTGAACCTTTCCCTGAGCACAAAGTTCGCTCGGCCAGCTTCGCCAAACTGGTTGCGCAGTCTGCTGTCTACAATCAGCTTACCGATCACCGAACGGAGTATCAACCGATCGAAAGGGAGCACCACATATCCCGAAACACCGTTCTCGACGACCTCCGGTATACAACCAACTGCCGTGGCAACAACTGGTACACCGCAAGCCAATGCTTCGACAAACGTGGATCCCAATACCTCATACTCCGGTACCATTGCGTAAATATCAACCGTGCATAACAGATCACGAACGCATACGCGGAAATCTGGAAAGTGGATTCTTCCTATCAACCCAATTTCGAGCGCACGTCTCCTTAGTTGGTCGAGTCGGGGCTCGTGCAGGCCACCAAGCACTAGGTGAACTTCTGGGTGGACCTCCATCAATGGATACATCGCCTCGACCAGGATTCGAAGGCCGTGCGCATCCCGATCGTCGGCAACGTTTCCAATGACAATTGCATCTTCAGGAATCCCGAGTTCTTGGCGCGTCGAACTCGCCACTGGCCTCAGACACTGGACATCCAGGCCTGTAGGAATAGTCCGTACACGCTGCTCGAGATACCCTCGGTCGAGGTATCGCTGGCGCTGGTAAGTACTTACGGTAATCACATGATCGCTTACCAAGTTGCGGAGTCGCGGCACGTGCTTCCGACTTTCCCTATGATGTGTTCTCACGACCAGACGTGTTCGCGCTAAACGCGCGAACAGCGCGGCGCGCAGATCATCTGCCACTGAATGAGTGTTGACGACGTCATAGTCTCCTCCACACACTATTCCGCCGATGCGAAACGGACTCACGGCAGAAGCGATCTGCCCATCCACCTCAATGTAGTGCGTTGTAAAGCCGTGATTTTGCGATCGCCGCCCTAGCTCAGACCTTGCTGCGCAAACAACCTCGAGCATATGGCCGCGTTCACGCATGGCGAGCATCTCATTGAGGATACGCAACTCTTTGCCACCGAAGCCGCTGGACAGGCTCACGTGCAGAACCCTCAGGCGAGACCGCGAACGGGGCCCGGCGGGCGCGCGACCAAGAAACGCGAAGGTACGTTGATACTTCATTAGCGCTGACAAAACCTTAGCCATTTATTTTGTAAAGCGTATAGCGACGACTTTTAGAGATCGGCACCAACCGCTCTCTCACGCTTTCGTCGATTAAGAACTCCTTTCCGTTTGGAAGTGCTACAAATGCAGCTTCACCCTTCTCCAAAGACAGCTTTTCCAACTCGCTCGGAACAATTAGCTCAGCCGTGCCGCCCGAATAGAATCGCGCCGAGAAAGGCCGGCTATACACAAAGTAAAGCTTCTGACCTTCACTCATCTGAGATTTGGCGACGGCCACTAATTGCTTCTCTGTTTTGAGCTTTGTGGGCGCCGTAAGCGAGACCAGCCCGAGACTAATTGCCGCTGTTGGCACTAGTGCTCCCGTGATTACCAAGATCCGGGCTAGACGCGGCACCGCTTCTGCAGGCGATAGTTCTTTGGCGAGCATTGCAAGAAGCAGCGCAAAAGCTGGCAGACTGGGCAACACGTACGTCCAGAGTATGTTTCCAGAGAAGGTGAAGAAGGTCGGAGCGGCAACGGCCCACAGCGCCAAGTAACCGACGACTGGCGACCGACACGCCTGACGAGCCCGTGCCCTGCGAGAGGCATTAGCCACTACCCAAACCCCTAGCAGAATCCCGGCCCATCCCCATGGGAACGAAGCCAGTAGCCACTCAATCCAAATGCTGCCAAAGGGTCGCTCGTGCGCAGTACCATACAGATCTCCCTGCCAACCCGCGTCTACGAACCGCAGGAAGTGCTCACCCACTAAAAAGTACTGGACGAATCCGGGGGTCTTTAGCTCAGCGCAGATGTACCAGGGAACGGTCAGAGCGAGCATCACCAACGTGCCTGTTAACCAAGGAAGATTGGTCAGGTGCACCATACGATCTCGGCGAAGCGCAAGCCAAGGAACGAGGACTATCGCCACGAGGACGAATGCGAGGGGCCCTTTCGACAACAGGCCAATTGCCATGCCCACAAAGAGCCCATAACGCCAGAATGGTGTCGGCGCTGTCGGCGCGATAAGGAACGCCAACATTGAATAGGTGATCCCTAGCGCAAAAAAGGAATCCGTGAGCACAGCGCCGGCCGCGGCGAGCGGTAGCAGCATGGAAGACAGTATGATCGTGGTCCATCGAGCAGCCTGTCGATCAACCAAGATAGCGGTCGCTCGGTAGAGGACTGCTGCGAGCGCAACCATCGCCAGGAATGAGGGGAATCTGACCGCGAATTCGGATCCGCCAAGGATCCTTATCCCCATCGCTTGGCTCCAGAATGAGAGCGGAGGCTTTCCCCAAAAAGGAACTCCAGGTTCGAACCAAGGAGTGATCCAATCTCCGGTTTCCACCATCAGTCTCGCTATCTCAGCATATCTCGGCTCCGAGGTATCGATCAGTGGCATCGCAGCCATTGAAAAAAGCCGAGCAATAGCGATGCCTGCCAGCCCCCAAAAGAACCACTTAGCCTTCAACTGCATTTTTCGTTTGAATCCCGGCGTGATGTGAGGCCATCTGCGTGGCTTTTTCGAGCACATCGCGCACTATGAAGATCGGACGCTGCTTCGTCTCCATGTATCCTTTTCCAACGTATTCGCCCAACAGCCCAATCGTCAGAAGCTGTATTCCACTTAGGAGGGTGATCATGGCTGTTAGTGATGGATAGCCAGGCACGTCGTGACCGAATACGATAGTTTTTAAAATTATCCAGAGGCCAAACGTGCCACCTGTCAACGCGACAACCGCTCCTACGCCAGTGGCCCAGCGCAGCGGAGCAGTTGAGAATGAGGTAATGCCCTCAAGGGCGAGACCGAACAGCGCAAAGTAGTTCCATTTGGTCTTGCCAGCGGCCCTGGGCGCGCGGTCATAATCGATCACTTTGGTCGGGAACCCGATCCAAGCATAGAGACCTTTCATGTAGCGGCACCGCTCCGGCATCTGGAGCAAGGCCTCTACGGCCCTACGACTCATAAGTCTGAAATCGCCGGTGTCTGCGGGAATCCTCGACCGGCTCAAGCGACTCATGATTCGGTAGAACGCATAAGCAGACAAGCGCTTCGCGAAACCTTCACCCTCACGCTTGCGCCTGCGCATCGATACGACATCGAATCCCTCCTGCCATGCCTTGACCATTTCGGGAATCAGTTCCGGAGGGTCCTGCAGGTCGGCATCCAACATGATCACTGCCTCACCCCGCGCATGCGCCAGACCAGCACTCATCGCTGCCTCTTTCCCGAAATTTCTACTCAGGCGAACCACTCTAACTCCAGGATCTAGCTGAATCAGCGCAGTCAAGAGCAACACGCTTTTATCCGTGCTTCCGTCGTCCACGAAGACAATCTCGTAGGGTAGAGCTAGCTTGCCGAGAATCTCTTTCAGCTTCGCGTGACAGATTGGCAAGACATCTTGCTCATTCAAGAACGGAATCACAATCGAGATCTGAATCGCGTTCTCCGCTCTTATATCGGCTTCAGCGGGGCCTGGTGGCAATGTAAACATGGGATCTAACCACTGGGTATCGAAGGCTGCCAATTTACGTAAGTCCGCTCGACAATTATCGAACCTTGTAATTACATTTCCGCAAGCTTGGAGGACATCAGGTCCCGCCAGGCTTGCGAAAGTTCAGGCTTACTAGCCGGTTAGCTCCTCCTCCTCGGCGTCGTCATGATGCACCAAGTAGTAGAGCGCGGGCAGAATCAGAAGCGTCAATATGGTGGATGAGATGATGCCCCCAATAACCACCGTGGCCAACGGCCGCTGCACCTCCGCACCTGTTCCCGTAGCAATAGCCATAGGTACGAATCCAAGCGAAGCCACGAGGGCAGTCATCAGCACGGGACGCAATCGGGTCAATGCTCCTTCTCGCACCGCGGTGTACAACGGCCTCCCTTCATCTCTCAAGGAGCGAATAAAGGACAACAGAACCAAACCATTGAGAACAGCCACACCACACAATGCAATGAATCCCACCGCAGCGGTAATTGACAACGGAATTCCCCTCATCCATAGCGCAAGAATTCCACCCGTCAACGCGAAGGGAATACCGGTAAAGACGAGTAGGCCATCCCTAACGTTTCCAAACATCGCGAACAACAAGACGAACACCAAAAGCAGGGCGACGGGGACCACAATCTGCAATCGCTTGGTAGCCGATTCAAGTTGTTCGAAAGTGCCCCCGAATGCTGTCCAGTAACCGGTCGGGACCTTGACCTGTTCAGCGATTGCCGCTTCCGCCTCGCCGACGAATGATCCAAGGTCTCTGCCGCGAACGTTGGCGCTGACCACAACCCTCCGCTTTCCATCCTCGCGGGAGACCTGGTTGGGACCAGGCGCCAAATCAAATGTCGCAACTTCAGATAGTGGTATGTAGGCGGTCTGAACCTGCCCCTCACCTCTCGGCAGCGCAATCGGGAGATTTTTGAGTGCAGTGATGTTCTCGCGGACCTTTTCTGGAAGTCGAACGACGATATCGAATCTGCGGTCGCCCTGGAAGAACGTGCCTGCCTCACGCCCCCCCGCGGCAATCGTCAGAGTGTCCTGGATATCCGACAGGCTAAGGCCATAGCGCGCTGCTTTAGCTCGATCGATCGACACGCTCAGCATGGGAAGACCCGTGGTTTGTTCCACTTTGACTTCCGAGGCGCCAGGAATCTTCTGGAGAACTTCAGCCACCTCAGCCGCAGTTTTGTTCAACACATCGTTGTCATCACCGAATATCTTCACCGCGACATCGCTGCGAACGCCAGAAATCAGTTCGTTGAACCGTAGCTGAATCGGCTGCGAGAACTCGTAGTTGTTCCCCGGAATGTTCTGTGCTTCACGCTGAATCGCCTCACGCAGATCGGCATGGGACTTCTTCGGGGTCGGCCAGTCCTTTTCGGGCTTAAGCATGATGTAGCCATCGGAGATATTGGGGGGCATAGCGTCCGATGCGATCTCGGCAGTGCCGGTCCGCGCGAACACACGCTCGATCTCGGGGAACTTCTCCTTCAAGCGGGTTTCCAGCTGAACCTGCATGGCGACTGATTGCGTCAAACTTGTGCCCGGAATGCGCAATGCTTGGATCGCCATGTCTCCTTCGTTGAGATTCGGAATAAACTCGCTTCCCAAACGAGTGGCGATAAAACCGCACACGAGCAAGAACCCTAGTGCCCCCCCGAGCATGAGAGGAGTGCGGCGAAGTGCCAGGTCGAGCAGAGGTTCGTAGCGTCGACGTGCCCACGCCATTACCCGAATTTCCTTCTCTGACACCTTCTTCCCGATGAACATAGCCACAGCCGCCGGCACGAACGTGACCGACAAAATCATGGCGCCAAGCAATGCCATCACCACGGTGAGAGCCATCGGGTGGAACATGCGCCCTTCCACCCCGCTGAGCGCGAATATTGGAAGGTAAACAACCATGATGATCAGCTGACCGTACAGCAGCGGACGTCGCGCCTCGCGAGCGGCCGCGAATACTTCGTGGAAGCGTTCGGAGCGAGTGAGGGGACGACCGTGATGCAGCTGTGCATGACTCAGCCGTCTGACGCAGTTCTCCACAATCACTACCGCCCCGTCGACAATGATCCCGAAATCAAGCGCCCCAAGACTCATCAGGTTGGCGCTGACCTTGTAGGTCACCATTCCCGTAAACGTGAACAGCATGGATAGCGGGATCACCATCGCCGTGATGATCGCAGCACGAATGTTTCCGAGAAAAACGAACAGGATCACGATCACCAAGATCGCGCCTTCAAGAAGATTCTTCTTTACCGTGGCGATAGCTTTGTCTACGAGATTGGTGCGGTCATAGACGGTGATCGCTTCTACCCCGTCGGGCAAATTCTTGTTTATCTCTTCGAGCTTTTTCGACACAGCCTGCGAAACAGCCCGGCTGTTCTCGCCAATCAACATGAAGACGGTACCGAGGACCACCTCCTTGCCATTGTCTGTCGCGGCGCCCGTGCGAAGCTCTTTCCCGATTGAAACATCCGCAACGTCACGAACGCGTATGGCTTGCCCATCTCTCGCGGTCAGGACAATATCCTGAATATCGGCTATCGACCGAACCTGGCCCGGAGCACGAATCAAGTACTGCTCGCCCTTTCTTTCAATATACCCGGCTCCAACATTCGCGTTGTTTCGCTCTAGAGCGGTGATGATGTCGGTGAGCGAGAGTCCATAGGATGCCAAGCGCTCGGTATCTGGCGCTACCTGGTACTCCTTTGCGTAGCCTCCGATTGAATTGACCTCGGTCACGCCTTTGACGTTGCGCAGTTGCGGCTTGATGACCCAATCTTGAATCTCGCGCAGGTCCGTGGCCGTATATGGCGAACCGTCTGCCTTCTTTGCATCGGGCTTTGCTTCGACGGTCCACAGGAAGATCTCTCCCAATCCGGTAGATATCGGCCCCATAACAGGGGTGATCCCCTCCGGCAGGCTTTCCTTGGCTTCCTGGAGACGCTGATTGACGAGCTGACGGGCGAAGTAGATGTCTGTCCCATCTTCGAAAATCACCGTCGTCTGAGAAAGGCCATAACGAGACAACGAGCGAGTTTGCTGCAGCCCCGGCAGACCAGCCATCACGGTCTCGATCGGATACGTGACGCGCTGCTCCGTCTCCAAAGGAGAGTATCCAGGGGCGCTCGCGTTGATCTGGACCTGGACGTTGGTGATGTCCGGAACCGCGTCAATGGCCAGTCGCGAATAGTTGTACACCCCAACGGCGGCCATTCCGAAAGCGATGAACAAGACAAGCCAACGCTGTTCAATGGCAAAGCGAATTAGACGTTCAAACATGTGGGCTCCGACTCAATGCGCGTGGTCTGCCGTTGCCTTGCCCAACTCGGACTTCAGCACGAAAGCATTGGAGCTGACGTAGCGTGTTCCGGCACTGAGGCCTGACACAATCTCCGCACTCTTATCTGTCGTCGCGCCTAACTTGACGGGCTGGGGGAGGAATCCCCCGGGAACTTCGATGAACACCGTAGGTTGTCCGTTTACATCCTGGATGGCGTCGCTCTCCACGGCTACTCCAACATCATTTCGCTCCACCACGACATTGACGGAGACGAACAGCCCAGGCCGCCACGCCATGTTGGGATTCTTCAGCGTCACCCTCGCAGTTGCCGTGCGGGTTTGCTGTCCAAGCAATGCACCTATATAGGACACTGTGCCGACCGCCTCCTCCGAAAAGGCGGTCGAGGTGACCTTTGCATCTTCACCAACCCGGACATCCCGCAGATCTTTGGGCGCGATTACGAATTCTGCCCATACCGTGCTCAGATCCGAGATTGTGAAGATGCTTGACGTGTCGGACAGCGCCTCGCCCAAAGCAATGTGCTTCTCGACAATGACACCATCAAAGGGCGCACGAATCTCAAGAAGATTCAAGTCTTTTGCGGACGGTTCCGCGCCAATTGCCCTGAGCTTCTGAGCCGCATTTTGCACGGCGATATCCGCCTCTTGAAGCGCAGTCTGCGCCTGTTGATAGTCCTGTTGGGCCGACACTTGCTCGCGCCACAACTTCAGCTCTCGAGCGTGCGTGGCGGCAGCCAATGCCCGGCGCTTCGTCGCAGCAAGCCACTCGCTTCTGAGCTCGGAGAGCGATGCACTTGATATGACCGCCAAGAGCTGTCCTTTTTTCACCTCTTGTCCCAGATCGGCCGAGACCTGTTGAACGGTTCCTGCGGCCTTCGGCACGACATGCGCAGTGCGATCTGCATTAAATCGGATCTCCCCGGGGAATCTCGTGCTCGACTCAAGGCTCTGAGCCTTGGCTTCACTTGTGCCAATTCCTGCCGCGGAGATTTGTTCAGGCGTGAGCGCCAGCAACCCCTCCTCTTTGTGCAACTCAGCGCGGATAGGGTCTGGCCTTCCTGGCAAGGAGACGCTAATTTCCACTTCGAAGAAGTGCGGCTCGGCAATAAGCTGATCGCTGACAAATCCTTCAGCGGCGGGGGTGAGCTTAAGCACCTTCTCCTCCCCATTCGGCCTTTTCAGAGTCGCGGTTGCCGTCAGGTCTCGTGCACTCATTGGCTTGCCTGCCTCCGCTATCCAGACCTTTAGCCGCGCCGCCTCGCCTTCCTCAACCAGACCCACCTCAATCGTGTTGTTTCCGTTAGTGGTTACTTCACCCTTATTCGGGCCCACTGCCGCTTCGGAATGACTTTCCCCTGCGTCGTCAGATGGCCCGGCGAGACTCGGAGCTGGGATTAAAAATTGGAGGGAAAGCGCGACGGCAATGACGGTGCGACGCCGAACTAGCGTGAAATACGGGCTCATGTTCATCTCTATTTATTGACCAAGGATGCGATCGATTTCGGCGCGGGCCGAAGCCGCGCGCGACAACGTCGTCAGGTAGGAAATGTTCCCCTGCGACAAAGTCCGCTGCGCGTCTAGGACTTCCAGATAGCCGACCTTGCCTGCCTCAAAGCCCTTACGCGCGGCGTCGTATGCTTTCTGCGACGTAGGGATAACGGACTGGCGATAGTCGCTCGCGGAAGACAATGCAAGATCGTACGTAGAGGCGGCGGTCACCAAGTCAGCACTCAGTCGTGCCTCGAGCTCTCGGTAAGTGTCTTGCGCCTTGTACGTTTGCATGGTGGCGGCATAGACATTCCCCTGATTTCTGTCAAAAATCGGCAATGGCAAGGAGACCCCAAGTTGAGCCTTGTTGCGCCCCATTTCATTGTCGCGAGCCAGCCCACCACTTACGGTGATATCGGGATACCGCTTACTCTTCTCGACATTCAATTCGGCTTTGCTCACTTCCAACGCGAGACGTCCGGCAGCCAATCTCGGAGAGGCCAACAGAGCGCCTCGCAGCTCATCCAGCGTTTGACGTGGCGGAAGATCCTCAATCTCCGCACGCACTGTCGCGAATTTCGGAGCTGGCTCGTTCCACAGTAATGACAGTTCCCTGCGGGCAACGGTGAGTTCGTTTTCTGCTTGACGCACTTCAATCTGCGCCTTGGTAAGCTCGATGTCTGCTTTGTTTCTTTCCAAAGGCGCGGCCTTTCCTGAGTCCACTCGCTTTTGGGCCACGCGCAATGCCCCAGCCGCTACCTCGGCCATGTCGCGATTGACGCGTACCGTTTCCTGAGCGATTGCGACTGCAAAAAATCGAGACATGACGGACGTCTTTATCTCCGCTCTCGCAATCTCATAGTCACGGCCGGCCAAATTACTGTTCAGTTGAGCGGCTTCTGTGCGTGCTCGCCGCTTTCCGCCCAACTCAATGGGCATGCTGAGCATTGCTGTGGTCGTCCGCGTCGAACGCTGTTGGTCGTCGATGCTGACGTCGAGGGAAGGATTGGGCAGCAGGCTTGCCTGCTCCACCAGTCCCTTGGACGCCCCGAAATTATTCTTGGCTGCCGACAATTGGGGATTCAACGAGTACGCGGCCTTCAGGGCCTCGGACAGCGTGAGGACGTTTGCCGACGCAATCGATGCGTCTTCCCGGGTGTACTTTTCTGGCGTAGCCTGTGCCCGAGCCTGCGGGCCGCACAGCGCGGCGACCATCAGGAACAATGGAAGCGACTTGAGGCGCATCATTCAACCTTGCTAGTGTCTGAGGAGATGTTGTTTCCTGAGCCGGGCTATCGCACGTGAGACACAATAGGAACGGCCAAGAGGGATGACCGCCCGTACTGTATCCAAGCGCCTTCGTCAGAATCCGGACCCCCAGATGACAATTTTGTAAGGTTGCCGTGCATTACAGATTCGTAATCTCGGTGAAGGTAGACTGACGGCTAGCCTGCCCTAGAATGCGTGCTTCCATTCAAGTGCAAGACGTGCGCGTTTCTGAACACGCAACGTTAGTGGCCATGCGAGCACAAGCTCGCCCACCAAATCCCGTTTGGCGCCGGCTTCAACACTCAAGGGTGCCAATTACGATTCGAACGGTTGCGGAACATGAAGATTCTGGTCGTTGAAGACGAGCGCAAGCTCGCCGAATATCTAAAGCGTGCACTTTCAGAACACAACTATGTGGTCGATGTTGCATCGGACGGCGTCAGCGGGCTGCACCTTGCCCGAGAGACTCAGTACGACCTCATTCTTCTGGACGTGATGCTTCCGGGGATGGATGGCTTTGCCGTGCTGCACGAACTGCGCAAGTCCGATCGCGTGCCCGTCCTTATGCTCACGGCGCGGGACAAGGTCGAGGATCGAGTTCGGGGGCTGCAGGACGGCGCCGACGACTACTTGGTCAAGCCGTTCGCGCTATCTGAATTGCTAGCGCGCGTCCTCGCATTGGGCCGCCGGAGGGGGCATGTTGTCGCCGAGACCAGTAGACAGAATGTCTTGAAAGTTGGAGATCTCGAACTTGATCTCCTTCGGCGCAAGGCTAGTCGGGCCGGCACGCGCCTCGATTTGACAGCCAAAGAATTTACGCTTCTCGCCCTTCTGATGCGAAAGCAGGGGGAAGTTCTGTCTCGCCTGGATCTTGCCGAACAAGTATGGGACATCAACTTCAACAGCAATACCAATGTGGTGGAGGTTGCTGTACGGCGCCTTCGGGGAAAAGTGGATGATCCATTTGAAACCAAGATCCTTCATACCGTGCGCGGGATGGGTTACGTGCTCGAGCTGAGGGAGGAGTAATGGGATTTCGCGAGATCAGTTCTCTGCGCCAATGGCTGTCTCGCTGGCTCGCGCTCCAGACATTTGTCGCACTGGGAGTTGTCTGTCTTGTCGTGTACTGGGCGACAAATATGAATCTATCCTACCGCCAGCAGGCCCTACTAGAACAGAAGCGCGAAGTCATCGAGCATCTCGCTGATGAATTCGCCTCTAAAGGCGACTTATCCGCACTCGAACATAAGCTGAATGACTTCTTTTATGGAAAGTCTGAGTTTTCCTTGCGACTTGTCATCAATCAGAAAATCAGCGTTTATGGTGAGCCTGCCGTAGCGGCGACGGACGCAAATCGAATACAGACGACCTTTTCTCTGCCTGCGCCCAGCCGGCCAGACAGAAGGATGACTGCTGAGCTGTTTCTGGACACCACACCGGATGTGCGGCTTCGAGTGATGCTGGCATGGACGCTGTTTGCTTGTGCAGTGATCGGTGCGATAGTTGTTTCCGTTATAGCCAACGTCCTGGTCCGACGCGCACTGCTTCCTCTCCACGAAGTGGCTCGCCAGGCCGCGTTGATATCGCCTGATCGCATCGGAGAACGACTGAAGGAAACGGGGTTGGCGCAAGAGATCAAACCTTTGGTCCTGCAGTTCAATGCGCTGCTACAACGGCTAGAGCGCGCCTATGTCCAAATGGAAGGCTTCAACGCAGACGTCGCACATGAACTACGTACGCCTCTCGCGACGCTCATAGGAGAAACAGAATTCGCCCTCGCAGCACATCGATCACCAGTTGATTTGCGAGACGTGCTCGGGTCAAATCTGGAAGAGCTCCAGCGTATGACCGCCATTGTCAACGACATGCTCTTTCTCTCACAGGCTGACCGCGGGGCAAGGGCGCGGGCCGAGCATGTTGAGAGCCTACGCGCGATTACCACGGAAGTTCTTGAATACCACGAGGCGGAAGCACTCGACGCGATGGTTAACTTAACCGTCTTGGGTGATCAGGCTGGGGATGTGGACCGCTCGCTCTATCAACGTGCGATATCTAATTTGGTTTCGAATGCCATTCGCTACAGCAAGCCAAACTCAAGTGTGACGGTTAGTCTGTCCAGGGCCAACGACGGGAAGATACACGTCACGGTACACAATCTCGGTGAGCAAATCGAACCGCAACACCTACCGCGCCTCTTTTACCGGTTCTACCGGTCCGACTCTGCTCGTGCGAGCGACGCGAACCATCACGGCCTCGGCCTGGCCATCGTTGCCGCAATTGCACGGATGCACGGCGGCACTCCCTTAGTAAGATCGGACTCGTCAGGCACGACCATCGGCTTCAGCATAGCTGCAGACTTCGATCCATCCAACTAGAACCAGGCTAGAGATTTTGGCGCTCCTGCATGATTATGCAGTGGGCGCCAAAGTCGTTTGTGGAGCAGTACGGTGTCGCGGACCATTTGACATCTAGCGAATCACCTTGGGCAGCGATGCTTCTAAAGAGGTGCTCGCCGGAAAGAGCGACAGGGAAATTACAGATTTCCGCCTTTTTGTTTGCAGATTCGTAATTGACGAGTTTGGGTTCTGACGAAGCCTGGCCGCTACAGTAGCTTTACATGTAAAGCGATGCCAGGAGCCGGAAGGCGAGCAATGTAGTGTTACGTTGACCAGGCTGCAACGGCGGAGCGATCACCGATCCCACTCGCTCTTTTCAACGTCATTTTCAATGACGTATTCAAACCACAAATGAAAATTTTAGTTATTGAAGACGAGCAAAAACTGGCCGAAATGTTGCGCCGCAGCCTTACGGATAACAGCTATATCGTTGATATCGCAATGGACGGCGTCAGCGGTCTGCACCTTACCTATGAGACGCAATACGACCTGATCATTCTTGACATCGGTCTGCCCGGCTTAGATGGTTTTGAGGTTTTACAGCGCATTCGTAAAAACGACAATGTACCTGTCATGATGTTGACCTCTCGATCAAGTCTTGAGGACAGAGTTCGCGGTTTAGAGCAGGGGGCCGATGATTATTTAGTCAAGCCGTTTGCGCTCTCCGAGCTTCAGGCAAGAGTGCTCGCGCTTAAACGGCGCCGGACGGCATCCGGCGACACCATATCCAGCGGAAATATTCTTCGCGTAGCTGACCTCGAACTGGACCTTCTTCGCCGACGAGTGGCGCGAGGCACTGCTCGCATAGACCTCACAGCCAAGGAATTTGGGCTGCTGACGTTCCTGATGCGGCGCCAAGGCGAAGTATTGTCGCGCCTGGTCCTTGCGGAACAAGTTTGGGACATAAACTTCAACAGTAATACGAACGTGGTGGAGGTCGCGATCCGCCGCCTTCGCGCCAAGGTCGACGATCCGTTCGAAACAAAATTGCTGCACACCGTCAGAGGAATGGGCTATACCATCGAGTATCGTGAGCCCGGGTAGGTTTGCCACTGCCGATCTGCCGATAGTGGCCCTACTGGCTATCCACGCAAAAAATAGAGGACATAGCGGGTGATGGGTACCCCCCTATGTCCTCCACTCGTTAAATGCGCACTACGCGTCAGAATGCGTGGCGCAAGCCGATCACTGCTTCCGTGGCTTTAGCATCATCTTGGAATGCAAAGTTATTCGTATACGTGGCAGCCGCGTACATTGTCGTGCGCTTCGACAGCGTATACGAGTAACCCAACGCAAACGTGTTGCTGGTCGAGTCACCACCCGTCAGATCGCTGTTGTTCGGGTCGACTCGTTGCCACGAACCAAACATGCTGCTTGCGCCACCCAGGGGGACCGATGCAGCAATCACGTAGGAATTCGAGCTAAAACCATCGACGAACGTGTTGGACGGCGTACCGCGGAAGGTTCCAATCGAGGCGCTCGAGGGGAGCCCCTTGCCAGCGAACCAGCCATCCGTGGCTCGTTCGTACGCTAGCGCCAGTTTGAAGACTTCAAAGTCGTACGAGCCACCCAGCGTGAATGAGCGAGGAGTCGCCGCAGTTTGGGCTGAGGATAGTTTGTTCGACGCATTCAATTGCTCATAGGCGAAGAATGCCATGAGCGGACCATTTGCGTAGCTAACGCCAGTCGTAATTGCTCGAGTGTTATCGGCCGTCCGGAAGCCCGTCTGGGCCGCGTTGCGGTCGTCAGCATTAAACGCATACCCAGCCGACACGCGGAAGCCGCCCATTGAAGGGCTTTCATATAGCGCCAGGTTGTCATAGCGCACGAAATACGAGCCGCTGAAGCCAAGGCCTCCGCCCGTATTGAGCTGTGTGAAGCCGCCGCCGAATCCGGAGCCATACATCGAAGCCATAAGACGCGACGCTACGTTGTACTGGCGCCCAAGACGAAATTCACCCCATTGGTCGCTGCCAAGCCCGATGGTAGCTTCACGTCCGAACAAACGATTGTTTTGGAGAGACGAGCCGTCAGCGGAATCGTAGCCGGACTCGAGGCGGAAGGTCGCGTACAGGCCATCACCCAAATCCTCCTTTCCGCGCAAGCCCCACCGCGAGCCGGCAGTTTGGCCAGTGGTCATCGCCACGCGGCTTCCCTTGAAGTCGGACTTTACGCCCGTTTGAGGATCGATATAGGACCCATCGACCTTGGCGTAGCCAATCCCGGTATCAATAATTCCATACAGCGTGACCGACGTCTCGGCATACGCAGCCGTGGAAAGTGTTGCCGCAGAAATTGCCAGCAATAGAGATTTCTTCACAAATTGCTCCTTATCACAGAGGCGGACTGGATGGCCTCGCCGATAGAAGAAATGCGAAGTCCGTTTCGCATTTCTCGTTTCGCAGTGTCTATCCGGCAAGTGCCAAGCAAGTGTGGAGAGTGTTCATCGACAAAAAACCAACGATTCGATTACATATATGTCTGCGTACGGTCATTAATTTCCCCGAATAGCTGCGTTTGGACGCAACTCCATGTTTCCTCTCGATTTTGCTGTAGCAAAGGAGAATTCAGACCGGTGAACGCACGCCGCCAATCCTGATACGGACTCGAAGTATCGTTGCACGATCACAACATCCCTGCCGACATTGGAGTAGAAATCTCGCGGATCTCACATTTCCAAATCCGGACAAAAACGTAATTTTGTGGTCGCGGTTTGGATCGGATGGCTTCGATACAATTGCTATACGCGTTAAGTGATGATGATTTATTAAGACCGGCGTTAATGCGTACCGCCGGTAATCAAATGGAGTTGGCGATGAAAATTTCCCTCAAGATGCTTTCGGCCATCGTATTGGTCGCAACACCCATGGCGTACGCCGGGGCGCAGACTGCTGTATCGGCGAACACTGCAGCCTCGACGTACTCTAGCGGAGTTGAACGGGGACTCACTCGAGCGGAAGTACGAGCAGACCTGGCCATGTGGAAACGAGCAGGAGTGGATCGCTTCTGGAATCAGAGCGAAACGCCCGACATTTATAGCCGCGAATACAAAATGGCTTATGCGGAATATGTTCGCCTTCGCAGCGGCGCCGAGTATCAACAAGAGTTGGAACGCCTCAAACGCTAAGGCGATCTCCACCGGCGGCGAGCGGCCTCCTCCACCGCGAAGGGAAGAGGCCTTTTTTGGTGCACATTCTATTGAAATGTGCACCTTTTTTTATGACATTCTCAGATCAAGACCCCGCCTTTTCCTCATCGCCCGGTCGGCTCATAGCGGTTGGAGAGAATAGGCTGTTCAAACGGCGAGAGCGACGCTCGCATACCGCCAATATGGCCTCGAGCGTCGCATCCAAGGTGGGTTGCCAACGATTTTCTTCGGTATTTCTGGACGGTGCGAAAATTACAGGCGACAGTCCCGCCACCCTCACAGCCAGAGCCGCGTGCACAGTATGGGGGAACGCAGCATTACTGCTCTTCGTTCGTGAGACGAGCAAGTTCCTCCTGATATTCCCCACCGTTTCGGAGCTCCAAATAGTTGGAATAGCTCTTACGATAGGACGCACTGTAGACATTGGGCGTGCGCCTACCTTTATAGAATTTGTCCATTCCCGCTAGCTTCCACATGGCCAAGTCAGCCCGCACTTCTGCGCGTGTCTTCCCACCTTCGGGCAATGGCACAGGGCTGCTGGTTATCGCGCAGCCAGAAAGCAACACCACCGACATCGCAATTGCGAGACGAATCCTCATACATAACCTTCGAAGGTAGTTTCGCCAATGCATGGAGGAGCACCCAAACGCGTAAAACCTCCCGACGAATGAGCGCTACCTCCTGCCAAAAAGCGGCGGCATTTATGCACCGGTGTTGTAGATTTCGTCTATGCGCGCACGCTCTTCGGGGGTGATTGAATCGCGTTCTTTTGCAACTTGCTCGCGGGTTTTTTCAGTAGGAACCATCCATCCGGGTTTCGCCGCATTGAGGTTCGTGAAGAACCATTCCCTTTTGTTGGATTTTGCGGCAACCAGCTCCTGCCTAACTTGCTCGGAGGTCTTTCCACTTTGGCTGTCGCCAACGTGCACTTCGTAGCCAATCTCAGTGTTGGCATTGTGAAATGTGTCGGCTTGAGCAGACGAACCCAGAACAGTCAGGGCGATGGCGACGGCGGCGCTAGAAATAGTTGCTTTCATATCAGTGATCCTCACATTGGTTAGGTCGTCGCGCAGATGCGACTGAATTAATAATGTAAGGATCCCGTTCCGACAGATTGCCGTCATTGCGATTACAAATCTGTAATCCTGCGACACTTCGACTGTTCTGCTTTAGACTTTCGATTATGCCGGGTCGCGAGACATTGCCGCGCATCATAGACATCTTAACGCGTACCGGATAGCACCTGCACGACCCGCCTCCCATAAAACACCAGATGGGCCTATGTCTTGCCTTCTGACTGGGAAGAATTAAGCGTGACTGTTCGCATGAATTGCATTCCTATCCAAAGCAAGGAAAAAAATGAATAGTTTCACCACGGCGACTAAAGCGCTCTCAGCGGAGATTTATTTTGCTTTAGCATGCGGCGCGCTGCTGGGCACCGGGGCCGCGATTCAACGCTGGTGGCCGTCTATCCCGGCATGGATCCCTCTCGCCATGTACGTTTTTGCGTACGCGTTTGGAGGAATCTTCACCGTGCGAGACGCCGTCAATAGCTGGAAGGAGCGGCGTCTGGAAATCGACAGTTTGATGCTCATTGCCGCCGCTGGTGCTGCAGCGCTCGGCGCATGGGCCGAAGGCGCTCTCCTCCTCTTCTTGTTCAGCCTCGGGCACGCGCTGGAGCATTTCGCGATGGGCCGGGCGAAGCGGGCAATCGAAGCCCTGGGAGAGCTTGCGCCAAAGACGGCTACGGTTCGCCGCAACGGTGAACTTTTCGAAATTGCGATCGAAGAAATTGAGGTGGGCGACGAGGTACTCGTCAAGCCGAACACGCGTCTTCCCGCTGACGGCTTTGTCATCAAGGGAACATCGAGTGTCGATCAATCACCCATAACGGGCGAGAGCATCCCCGTGGACAAGGCCCCAGTGCTAGACGCTGCCATTGCGCGCAGCCGTCCGGCTGGCATCGAGCCCAGATCTCAAGTGTTCGCCGGCACGATTAACGGGTCAGGTTTGATGGAGGTCGAGGTCACTCGTAAGTCGCGCGACTCCGCCCTTGCCCGCGTCGTAGCTCTGGTCGAGCAGGCTGACATCAGAAGGTCACCAACTCAGCGCTTCACAGACAGATTCGAGCGAATCTTTGTGCCGACCGTCCTAAGCATCGCGATCCTATTACTTTTCGCTTGGGTCATTGTTGATGAGCCATTTCGCGATAGCTTCTACCGGGCTATGGCGGTGCTTGTCGCAGCCAGCCCCTGTGCGCTTGCCATCGCGACGCCGAGCGCAGTTCTTTCAGGTATCGCTCGCGCGGCACGGGGCGGCGTACTCATCAAGGGCGGCGCGCCGCTGGAGGAATTGGGAAGCCTGAAAGCACTAGCTTTTGACAAAACCGGTACCTTAACCGAAGGCCGCCCTCGAATCACCGACATCTCGCCGGCACCTGGAGTCTCCGAACAGGAGCTAGTCGCGGTTGCGGTGGCGGTAGAGTTACTAAGTGATCATCCCCTAGCCGCTGCCATTGTGCGAGATGGTCGAAAAATTCTCGGAACGTATCCGATCCCAGAGGCTTACCAGGTGGAGAATCTCGTCGGCCAGGGACTCTCAGCCAAAGTGAACTCTCAAAGCGTATGGATCGGAAAGGTCGAGATGTTCGGCGCGTCTGGCATCCCCCAGCTCGAAAGCTCGACGACGGCCGTCGCCAACAAGTTGCGAGAAGATGGCCGAACAACGACGGTCGTGCGACTGGGAGACCGTGATCTCGGTGCCATTGGGCTAATGGACACCCCACGGCAGGGAGCTGCCGATACGATAGATGATCTGCGACAGCTCGGGATTTCTCACATGGTGATGATCTCTGGCGACCATGAGAACGTCGCCCGCGCCATCGCAAGCGAAGTGGGCATTGAGGACGCGCGGGGCAATCTAATGCCGGAGGACAAGGTTCAAGTGATCCGCGATCTTAGGGCTGAGGCTCAAATCGCGATGATTGGAGACGGTGTGAACGATGCTCCCGCCATGGCAAATGCGACTGTGGGTATTGCGATGGGTGCCGCCGGATCAGACGTGGCGCTCGAGACGGCCGATGTCGCCTTAATGGCGGATGACCTGAGTCACCTGCCTTTTGCGGTCGGGCTGAGTCGCCAGACTCGACGCATCATTCGTCAGAATTTGTACGTTAGTCTCGGTATCGTCGCTGTCTTAGTGCCTGCGACGATCATGGGGCTGAGCATGGGTGCCGCGGTGGCCGTCCATGAAGGATCGACGCTGCTCGTAGTGTTTAACGCTCTGAGATTGCTGGCCTACCGAAAGGACTAGCTGGTTCCGAAACGAGCTTTGCGAATGGCGCCCGCCGGGCAGTTCGAGACGCGCCAATAGTGACAGGGAGCGAACCCGTACGGAATACTCAGAAGCATCATTCTATAGACATTCGTCATGTCTCATTGAACCGCCTCGGGTATCGCGGAGGCTAATTGGTTAAATTAAAACGGCTTCGTCGGCGGCTCTGCGAGTTAAGTGTAATCTGCCTCAGCCTCGGCGCGCGGAATAGAGCCGATCCACGAGTGCATGGCGTTTAGGGTTGAACTAGGCGCCCCTCCAAGGTGGCCTACGCGACGGACTCCGGGCTCTTCCAGGGCGCACGACGGTTGATTAGTTCGGCCTTGTACAGACCGTCGGTCGTCTCGGCCAAGGCGTTGTCGTAGTTGTCGCCACGGCTGCCGACAGGCGACTCGATGCTGGCCACGGCCTGCGGTTCGCTGTATCGGATGCTCACGTATTGCGATCCCCTATCGAACTGATGGGTCAGAGTCGTCATTGCTGGGATGGCGCGTATAACGCCTGCTCCAACGCATCCAGCACGAAGGCTGTCGTCATGGACTTGCTTACGCGCCAGCCGATGATGCGTCGGGCGTAGACTTCGATGAAGAAGGCCACATACATACAGCCCCGCCAGGCGGAGACCTAGGTGTAGTCCGAGACCCAGAGCTGGCTTGGCCTCTCCGTCCGGTACTGCCGGTTGACGCGAACCAGCGGCTACACGGCAGCATCGTCGGGGACGGTGGTGCAACCGCTTGGCGCGCCGCATGCCTTGCAGGCCCCGGGGCGCGCATCAAGCGTTCGACCGTGCAACGGTCAACCCTCACGCCTTCGCGGTTTAGTGGCGGTTGTGAATGGAGAGCGCGTAGAACCTAGCCTCCGCTTCCGGGCTAATCGCCGCAAGCCGAGCCTTGCTCGTTGACAGGCAAATGACTGCGTCGAGATTACCGCTAGACGGAAGGCGGAAACTACTCAGAACGACGTGCAACGTGACCGCTTAGTGAATGTCTCTTGTGGGTCGAAATCGGCCTGTCGCCAACGCAGTCCAAGCCCGGGGAGGCCATGCAGCCAAGCGTATTGGGCGTGGCCGCATGGCCGATACCAGACCACGCCAGCAGTGTGCCGGACAAGCTCAGGTCGCCTGCCACGAGCAAGGGCTCCATGCCGAACAAATCGCGGCCCCTTTTGGGGTTGAGACACAAAATCAAACCTCCACAGGCAGAACGCCTGCGATAGGCCACGCGGGGAATGACGCAAGTCACCAAACAGCGGATCGAGGCCGGTTTTACGTACGCTCACCCGCCTGAAGTTCCGAAATTCTCCCAGAAAATCACCTACATACGCGGACTGTTGTCATCGCAAGCTGTGATCCCTCCGTACCGTACCTACATGAAGGAATGTACGGTACGCGATTTCGAGCGGTACGGCCGTACCTCCCCGCACGTGAATCCAGAGCGCTCGGCGGCGGCAGAAAACTTCTTCCCGGTCGGCATGCCGCCACCGGCTTTCCGCGGCGACGTTTCTGCTTGCGCCATATCCACGGCGCTGCGGACGCAGAAGCGCCGGCACGATAAGCAGGAATGACGACGACCTTGCAAAATAAGGTGGCATATATAAGGTTTATTTGCACCCACCCTAAAATGAGTTCGTGCTAGGGTTTCGTCTTCATAGACATCATGCGAGGACGACAACCGTGACCCAGCTCCTTCCCCATACCAAAAGGAAGCCATATCACCCCGTGGTGATCAATATCCTGAAGAAGCGGTCGGCGCGGGTCGTGCTTGACGCACCGTGCGGCCACGGCTGGCTGGGCAACGAACTACCTCGTGTTGAACCGGCCGCGCTTATCGACGGTCTTGGCCTTTGGGAGTATCCGGACGCTGTGCCCGCCTACAGGTGCGTCCAAGAGCACGACCTGGATGAGCCGCTGCCGGCTGCGCTCCAGGGGTATGACGCCGTAGTCTGCGGCGAAGCAATACACCTGCTGAAGAGCCCCGGTACGGCCCTGGCCGGCTTTAGGGCAGCGTTGCGGCCCGGCGGTACCCTTGTCATCACCACGCCCAACACTTGGCACGCCCGATCGCGAGGCCAATTTTTTCTGCGGGGGTTCCATTCAGGCTTTAGCCCCATGTACGGAAAAAGGCGCGGCGAATACATCACCTATTTCCCCTTCTCGTTCCCACAGCTGCACTTGATCCTGACTCAAAGCGGCTTCCGAAATGTACAACTGCATGACGTGGACGAGCCAAAGCCGAAACGACCGCTCGAACGGCTGCTAGGATGGCCAGGCGAAGTGTATTGCCGACGAAAGGCGGCGGCAGCCGATACCGCGGAGGAGCGCGATTTCTGGACTCAGGCTGGCAGCAAGCAATCGCTCTATGGACGCTGGCTGGTTGTCACCGCGCAACGATGACAACCGTGGCTGGACAGCAGCGGGCCCAGCCCGCCTCTACGAAGCCGAGCGCTCCGGAACCTCGACTGTTCCCGGCTCCAAGCCGCGAGCCATATCGAAGAAGTCGAGCTCCGTGTAAATCATTGTGGACCTGATATCACGCTGGCGGAGCAGCTTCTGCACAAATCTCACGTCTCGACCCGCCAGCAGTTGCGTCTTCCCGAATGTATGGCGTAGCCAATGAGTGGACGCCCGCCGCAACAACTCGGCGTCGGCAGTATTTCCTAATCCATCAAGATACTCTGCACACTCGGCGAACTCCTTCTTCACGATGTCCCAGAGCGTCGCTCGACGCCGTACCTCGCCCCACTGAAGCGCACCTCGACGCCCTCGGACCGATGGTCGAACGCCATTGTCCGACCGGCGCGTTCGCCCAGACAACACGAGCGCTGTCGCCTCGCCAGGTTGCGGTGCGGGCGGCAGTCCGAAGGCTTGCCTATACGCTCCAAGCTGCTCGATGAGAGCATAGGGCACCGGCACGCGGTCGACGTATCCTCCTTTGCCATGACGCACAAGAAGCGACCAGTACGTTTTCATGGATCGAGGATCGGACATGAGCTCGAAGTCACCCATATTCGCCAGCACGACCTCCGAGGCACGCAAGCCGACCCCTTCGATAAGCTGGATCAAAAATCGGTTTCTGGCATACGTTAGTCGTGCCACGAGGGTTACATAATCCCGCTTATCCATGAGCCCGATGACTGTGTCTATTAGGTCAGGCGGAACCGCGTGGCGTGTCGGGGCTGCACGCTGTGCACCGCCGCCCAGTCCAGCCATCGGATTCTGCTTCACATGACCGGTCTGGAACCAGAACACGAAGAGCGCATGCAACACCTTCTGCGCATGCGACACCGACGTCGGCCCTAAAGGCTTTCGAAAGGGCGTCCATGCACTGTCGTGCTGAGGCAAACGGCGACGGGAGATGTGCTGGGATGCACGAGTCCGGAGGAAATCGAGGTATGCCAGCACATCCTGAAGCGTCCAGTGGCTGGGCTGAACCACCCTGAACTTCTCGCAGTACCATTTCAGCCGATCCATCTCGGAACGATAGGAGCTCAACGTACGGGGACTCACTGGCGGGTTGCGCGCTTTCAGAGTCGCGATCCAGACCTCAGCTGCCGCCCAGTCGTCGGTCACCAGACCCAGGACAGAGCGACCATCCGAGCCCCCAACAACAATATCTGCGCTCATTCGGCAGCCCTCCCACTGGTGGCCGAACGACGATAGGCTTCAAGCATTTCGCGCTCCTTCACTCTTTTGGCGTGCACTGACTCCAGTGTTTCCTTCAGCAGGCGAGCCTCTCCTCTGGACTGCTCAATTGCGTAGAGCGCGAACAACCTGTTCCCTTCTGAGAATCGCGCATTCTGAGCCAATGCCGCCCCAAGCTCGCCGTTCCTCATGAGCAGCTGATCGGCAATTTCCCTGACCGCGAGCAGCGCTGCCTCGGCTGCGCGTCGCTCCTGGACTGCGATCGCCAACTCTGACCTCATCCGTGCGCAGTCCGCCTCCAAGTGCTGTATACGCGCTCGTTGGTGAGACAGTTGCACCGCGAGCGCGGATATAGCCGGATCTCGTGCTTCGCCCGTATCGTGACGTACAACATGAGCGGCAGAGGGCCGCGCATCGGCTTGGCCCTCAGTGGCAACAAGGCCTGAGTATCCACTTGCGATCTCGCTTTCCACCTTCAGCTTGGCTGCGTGTACCGTCGACTGCGAGGGAGAAAACGGGGCACCGAATGCCTTTAGCATTGATCGGTAAGTGCCAGCGCCATGCAGGCGGCCAGTGGCGCTGTAGGCCAATCTTATGAATGCGACCAGGTAGGCCTCGTTTCCCTGCACCTGCGCATCAGGCAGTAGCCCGAGGCCCGAGGTAATGGCGCGAACCTGTTCATCTGAAAGCAGCGACTCTCTCCGACCGGACATTTTTCTAGCCAAACATGTTGCCCATTTGCGCTAGCGCCGCACGCTCGGCGTCGGACAGCACGTCGCCTTCGTTCGGGTCTATGCGCTCGGACTCGCCAGCGCCTCCTTGTTCCGAGCCCACCGAGTCCTTCGCAGGCACCGCCGCCTCCGGTGCGACGGATACTGGGGGGGCAGCGATGGAGCGAGACTCCGGCACCGCTGGCGTCGGCCTAGCGGGCGGTTGCGTCTCGCCAGCGGAGAAAGAACCTGTCGCCGCCCCCTTCTCCGCCGGCGGAAAAGCGGCACCGACTTCCGTGCCCGACCGAAGCGCCTCGATGTCAAACGCCGGCGTTCCCAGCGCCTGCGGCGGTCGGGGTGCCGGCCGTCGCGTCTCAGCTTGCAGACCGCCAGGCCCGCTTAGGGCAGCCTGCACGGCGGCATCCAGCGTACCTTGTTCGAGATGGTGCAGGAACCATTGATACAACACCCCTCGAATGAGCGGCGTCTCCTGCCGGTAGGGCAACGCCGCCAGAAACCGCAGCATGCCCGGGCATTGCGTTTCCCTCACGATAAGCGGCATGCGCCGCTCAGTCTCGTCCGGATCGTAGATCTTCTGGTGACGCGGCATAGTCAAGCCGCCTTGACAGACGTCCGAGCCGCGCTTTGCTGCTTCAGCTGACCGACAGCAAATCGGCAGAAGCCGTTGGCAACAGCCATGCGAGGCTCCTCCAACAGGATCGTGTGCGGCCATTTCTCGCTCAGCGTTTCCGCCAGGAATACGGCGCCGCCCCCCGCCAGCAACACCCCGTCCAGCGTGGATACCTCGCGCGACAGGAGCGTATCCGCTTCTGCAAGGATAAGCTGCGCAACAGGACGGACCGCCTCAGCCACATCCTTCGTGACGTCGACCTTCTGTCCGAAGTGTTTCACGGAGCCGGCGATCAACGCAGCATGGCATTCCCGATCACCAACGCGAATTCCCCGGTCGGCCAGTATTGCCGCCAGCCGCTTGACCGACGATCCCATGCCATCGCAGCTGCCGAAAGCTCCCGCGATATGGCGGCCATTTCGAACGAGCAAAAAGTCCGTCGTGAAATGTCCGATCTCGATGACGGCCCAGGACAGCGGCTGACCGTCGTCACCCGAGAAGCGTTCCTTCACAGGGACGCCGCTCTGATTGAGGACATGTTGGAAATAGGCGCCGGCGGGCTGGGGGATTACTTTGACGTCGGTGCCAGCGACCGATTTAGTGATCTCGGCCAGCTTGTCCTTCTGATGGTCAAACACGTTGGAGGGGGATCCGATCACGATGTACGCGTCCTCAAGACCCTTCACGCCTCTGGCCTTCAGCCGGGCCAGGGCGGAGGCTACAAGTGCCTTGTAGCCAGGCTTCTCGATCCAATCGTCGTCCATTCCGATGTTCGTTCCGCGGCCGCCTTGAAGACGAGCAGTCTCGCCAGTGAAGTAGCTCCGCCCTTCGACAGCGACCGTCTCATTCGCGGCTTCGGCAGCCGTAGCCTCGTCGGCGATGTGGAATGCTTCGCACACATCAGACGGGAAGAGGAACCGATCAAACAGGCCGGAGGCGTGAGAAACAACTTTGACCGCGCTGCGGCCGATGTCCAATCCAATGCAAGTACGGTTCATGCGCAAAAATCCCTCAGGTGGCATTGATCAATGGGCAGTACACACTGCACCAATGAGCGAATCCTAGGCATCGATGCAAGCGGCTACAAGAGCGCGCGCCAAAAAAGCGATTTGAGCATCGGAATGGATTGCACAATCCAAAACGATTGCCGCCTCGCGATGGCAAGCAGCGACTCGCGTCGGCACCGATGAAATTGCGAATTGAGTCCTCCACCGCCTCATGATTACCACCCTTTCTCCACTTGGAAGCCGTCGCATTGCGACAAAACCTACTTTGGAGAGAGTTATGGACTTGGTGAAAAGCGTCAGCATTGGCAATCTATTGAACCAGCGAGAGGCAGTTCTGCAACGTCTGCGCTCAGCTCGCGATCTGATCGAAGAGGCACGCAAGATCGCGAGCGCTGCGCATCTAGGCTGCGTCGAGGACATGTTCTCGCCAGGCCGCTATGGTTTCGCGGGCAATTTCCTAACGGGTGACTTCGGGAATGTTGAACGATGGATCGATAAGGCAGGGTGGGAGTACCTGATGGCGGAAAGCGGAATCCGCACTTTTATGGACTCCGCAACCCGCCAGCGGTGGGCCGAGGCGATGAACAAAGAGGAGATCCCTCCTCTCACCGTGGATGTCATCGCCTCCACCTTCGGGCAGCTGTACGACAATCGGCAACAGATGTTCGAGAATGGCGTGGTCGAGATATTCCGGCGGCTGAGCTGGAACTACAAGACCAACGAGCCATTCAAGTTTGGGCGACGAATCGTCTTAAGCTACATCCTTCAGTCTGATCGTTGGGGTGGCGCATATCCTCGGAACTGCGATCAGCTCGATGACCTGGAACGTGCGCTCTATGTTTTGGACGGCAAGCCAGAGCCCGACCACCGGCAGTCGATCGGCACTATCGTTCGAAGCAAGATCTACGGAAAGGAATGGAGTGCGGAAACCGACTACTTCGCACTTCGCTGGTACAAGAAAGGATCGGCTCATGTCACTTTCAAGCGACCAGACTTGATTGGCAAGCTGAATTCAATTCTTGCGGCGCGCTATCCGAACGCCTTGGCGTCCGACACGCGCTGACACACCAACCCACGGCCTCGCCGTGGGTTTTTTTTCGGCAAAAAAAACCCGAACCGAATGGTTCGGGCGTTTTAGGCTTGCCTCCGGCTATCCCGCGCCGTTAGCCGCGGCCGAGCGCTTTCGTTCCTTCAGCGTGCTGCACGATGGCCGCAGATCACTACCACGATGCAAGTCGGGGTCGGCGTTATACACCTGGTACGGCGCCTGGCCAAACACTCCCGCCGGCATTTTTGCCACTACAACCTGGTCGCCGACATCGATGCAGTTAATGCGCAGCATCATTTCCAAATACTCTCCCGGGACCGGTACCTCAGCAACCGTCTTGCCAGCATCGGCCACCACAATCACGGGCGGCGCTCCACGTGTGCTTGCGGTGATCAGATCGGCGATGATGCCTACTGCCCCCAGGGCCAGCGAGCCCTGGCCCACCGACATTCCAGCATAGGCGGTCGCAGCTGCTCCAATACCGGCGTCACCGACCATATCACCAGCAGCTCTCGCAAGGCTGGTCACAGTGCCATCCTTCTCGGTCACGCGAATGTCGACCATGGTTCCCTTAGCAACCACAGGCGCCCCGGCGACATACTCCTTGCCGTCCTTCACCTGCACACTGGTGTTGGCGCATCCGACGAGTGTCAACCCCAGGAAAAACGAGAAAATAAACCGCTTCATAGCTCCTCCGAAAGTATGTCAAATCGTATCAAACTTTTCAGTACAGCAACCGATTGACATACGGTCGTTTACATTTGATGGTGGCTTAGGGAGCAACACCCAGGGCCTTCTTGCAGTCGCCGTCTGGCATACGGGTCCAATCTCCGCCGACCGCCTCCAGCGCTTTACGGCAACCGGCGGCGACCGCATCTTCCGTCCAGGTCCCGGACTTCGCCTTGTTCAGGTCGAACTGGGCGTATTGCGTTTCCACAGCGGCCATGACGTCTACCAAGAACTCGGACAGGTCGATCTGAGAAAAGTCGATTTTCTCCAGCTCGGCCGGCGTGAACCCATCGCAGGTCGGATCCTTTTCGTCGCCCCAGCCTTTCCCAAGCTGCGCCCGCCCCTGTTCATTGATGATCCGAGCAAGTTTGGAGTTGTAGCAGCAGTAAGACTGCTTGCGCGTCGCGCAGGCGCCCAGCACCTTTTTGGAGCACCAAGAACCAATTCGGTCAGTACAAAGCCCCGCGTCGCGTTTCAACGCCAGTTCCATTTCCTTCTGATCGCAGCTCATGACTTCCATGACGAACTGCATGGCGATGGCGAATGCAAGCGCATAGGGGTTGAAATACAACGCCGGGAAACCCGTGCCGGCGCCGCCGGCGAGCAGATAGCCCTGAGTGCCCAAGAACGCTCCTGTACCTCCGATGGAGACCCCGTACATCCCAAAGCTGGGGCCACTGCCTAGCCAGTTGGCAATGCCCTCAGATGCGGCCTGGCTCGTATTGGTGACCATCGAGCCCATACCGCTTGAGAGCCAGCCTACCGCGTCCGATGAGCCATACAGCATGTCGAAAACATACTTCGAGCCCGATCGAAGCGCAGCGCCACCGGCGGCGGAGAACAGTTCAGTGGCGAAAGCGTTGTTCGACTTTGCGCCGCCCTTCTTCGTACAACAGTTCTTGAGACCGAACCCTCGCGCTGAGCGACACGACTCGCCCACGCCGCCGAAGATATCAAGGCCGTCGGGGTTATAGACACCAATTTGGCGCGCGATTTCCATGTCAGCTACGACTTGTGCGAAATCGCCGTCCGGCTCCCACCCCGACTCGAAGCAGATGCCGCCAATGCAGATCGTGTTATCGCCGCAGTATTCGTACTCGCGCTGCTGACCCCGCTTGACCAAGCACCGATACTCCATCTCGTATTCCACGCATCCGATGCCTGGCAAGTCCGTGATGCACTGACGCGTGTATGCTGTGCACTCAGACCTGTCGCGCAATGGTTGGCACGTATCGGCAATGTTGTCGGTGATGCACGTGTAGTCCCGCTGCCATTTCCAGCATCCACCGACCTCGGCTAAAGTCACCTCATAGCTGTTGATCACCTTGGAGGGCGAAGTGTCCACGCACACTCGACGGTTGAGCTCGCAGCTCTTCACGCCTGTCTGGCCCGCTTCTTTGCTTGGATCGACACAAGCGTCGATCCAACCGTCGGGGCTGCATACCGATACGCCGTCCTTGGTCATGTAGCTGACGCACTGCCGCTCTGGGATGGTGTTACCGGGGCAAGAAGAAATGGGAGGACTGGCGGCCGCCGACGCAGCCATGGCAGTCGCCTTCGCCCGCATGGCCATCGGATAACATGCCTCCACCATTCCATCGGCGGTACAAACCGTCTGGCCCTGCTCGTTGGTCGTCGTTGCTTGACACCGCGACTCCCAGACTTCACCGACCTCGCATCTCAACGGGACCGTCGGGTGATCGAAGGGATGTTTGGCGGCCGTCGCGGCCGCCGGCAACAGCACCATGCATGCCACGGCAATCCATACGGTCGAAATCAGACGCATAGAAGCCTCACTTCACTGCTGCGGCAAGGGCCGAGCAGTTGTTGTTCCACTGGACGGAAACTCGGCGCTCCGGCACGCAGAAGTTGTACTGAGAGTAATCATGGATGTCGGGATACCCCGCGCCGCCCCTGATGTGATAGTTGTTGAAGCGGAATGTGCACTGGTCAATGACCTGTGAATAAACGACAAACCACTCGCCGCAATTGCCGTTTGCACCGCACCGATACCCCTGCGTCATCGCCGTCTGAGCGCCGTAAATCGAGATGCGCTCGGTCTTCGTCCCGAAGTCGGTGACTTCGCACGGATAGTCCATGCCGGCATCTCCGCCGCTGTTGCACGTCTCCCAGTGCGTCCCGATCGGAACGTGGTAGCCCGTCACATCAGCCCAACCCTGCTTCGGATTGACGGTTATCGTCCAATCGGGGGCCTTCGAATTTGCCACCACTCGGACATACTCCGCATCCGGCAGGACCTGGTCATAGTAGATCTGGACCGTGGGTTCCTCGGTGCATGACTTCTCCGCGATCAAGTTGGCTTCTGTGCAATTCTCTGTCGCGTATTCGTCGGGCTCCGTCACCACGCGCGTTTCGCAACCCTTTCCAGTCGAGTCGTCCGAGATGGGAGGCGGCCCGAAGTTGCACACCGGATCTAATGGATCATTGCAAGGCTCGACAGTTACGCGTCCGCGATACTCGCCGGCGAGAAAGTTGATTCCCTCGCACTCTTGGTCAAACACTTTCACTTGATCGGATACAGCTTTCTGTCGTTGCTCAGCACTCATTCGATCCCATTGGCCCGGAGCAAGATATGCCTTGGCACTCTCCACTGGATCGAACCCTTCTCGGTCACATGTCCCCCCCGAATACGTCTTGCTCTGGGTGATGCGCCCGACGCCAATGTTCATCATGTCGCCATAGCCTCCCTGGTAGTCGCTCTGCTGCTTGACGTCCTTCTTCGTGAATGGCAGCTGCGAAGCGGTTTCCTCGCTGATCGACGACGTTCCCTCCTGTTGCCGTTGCGCTTTTCCGAACGCAACACCTGCGTCATGAGCGGCTTGTCCGATCTGAGCATGCGCACCGCAGCTGGCCGCGACCAAGCACGCACCCAGCAAAACCTTTCGCATAACGGCCTTTGCTTCCATCACTTCCCCCCGATCGACGAGCTCATGAACGGGCCGCTCTCCATACCCCTGGGCCCATTGAGGGGAGGCTCGCCGTCAGCGCATATGTTCAGTTGAATACTCGGTAATTGCACATCGACGAGAGTCCCGGCCAAGGTCGGGACGCCACCTTGCCGAATGTCTACCTGGAGCCGTGCACACCCCTCCTGCGCCAACGGACGGACTACCCGGACTTGCACATTGACCGGCTGCGTTGAACGTGTCGCCGCCTTGATGGCAGCAGCGTGCGGGCCGCCCAGTTCGCCAAGCACCTCACCGCTTGGCGCCTTCAAAGCGGAAATCAATAGTTCGGTATCGAGGCCCGGCAATACCTGCTGACTCAACACGGGCGCGTGTACAGCGACGAACGCGGACAACACGAAGGCTCGCGCACAAGTCTTCATCGCTGACCTCCCGGCGGTGCCGCGGCTTCCCTCTGCTTCAAGATCGCCGAGCGCCACGTCCTGGCCGCGTCCGCCACTGCCGGCGATGAGCTACGCCGTTGCATGACGTCGAGCGCTGCGACGATGGACAGATCGCCTTCCACCTTACCGTACAGGCTGCGAGGTGAGCAGGAGGACGAAGCGCCTTCAGGGCAGCCCTCCTCCAGTGCGGAGGCTGCCCCAGTGAGCACGACAGTCGGCACGGCAGTCACATTAAACATAGAAAACAGATTGGGATTGATCTCCCATGTGGCGCCCGCGGGATTCACGCTGGCCGCCGCTGTCTGCGTCGCGGAGAGTCGGCTTTCCTTCATGCCCCGCAGCACGAGTGTCGCTCCCGCTTCCTTTGCCTGGGCAGCGAGATTCTCCAAAACGCTTTCGGGCATCGAGAACGACACAAAGACAATGAGGGCATTCTCGGGCACAGCACCATGGCCGCCTTCACCTTGTGCCATTCCCATCGCCCTGCCTTGGGCCCGTTCGAAATCTGCGATAGCTTTGTCGAGGCCCTGCACTCGCGCCCGCGCCTCCTCCACATCGGATCGGTAACGCTGACGTTCAGCTGCCGACGCAGGAGCATCGAAATTCTTCAAAGATGGTGCGAGCTTGGTCCCTTCCTGTCGAAGTGCTTCTTGCGTAGCGCGACGGAAGCTCTCTGTTGTGGCATTCATATCTGCCGCACCCGGCATTTCAAGTTGAATCGCCGGCATATCCTCTGGAACCGAGCCCAGAACCTGCGCTCCTGCACCTACGTGCAGCGATAGGGCTATAGCCAGGCCGGCACGCGGCGCGAATTTGTGTCCAATCACTTTTTGACTCGCTCAAGAAAAATCGAATAGGTATGGCGGATCAGCCCTGCGCATCACGGCCAGGCACCCGAGCAGCAGTCCCGTTTTCGAAAAATTCCATAACCGAAATCTCGGTACTTCCCGCTGGGCACTTCAACCCCCTCCTCGGCGAGGAGCGTGGATCGCCCGATGGGGCCGCAGCAAGTGCCATCGATCTTTTTCGTTTGCGGCACAGGCCATAGTCTCTGGAACTTGTATTGGCGCTTATCCATGATTGGCTGCCAGTACCCGGTCTGCGAGCAGGAAGCGTCCTCGCCATAGTGCGCGGCCATGGATTTGAACTCGTGCTGCCATGCCAGCATTCGGGTGCTCAACAGCCGCGACGTCGCGTCGTTGCTGACGTGCGGATAGACCCAGCCGGTATAGGGATATATGCTGCCCCATGCGCCAGCAGTCCAGAAAAGCTCCGGTCTCGGAAAGTCCACCAGTGCGGCGACCGCATCAACTGTGCCAGCGGCTATACCCGCCATATTCGCTACAGCGAAGGAGATCGGATTCATCGTGGTCGAAAGCTCCCAGTCGTCATAGGCTGGGTCCACTTCTGCCGGCCACGCCGGGCTGATGCTTCCTTTGGTGAGGCACCCCGCGTCAAGTAGGACATCGAGCACGTACATTAGCGGGTTGGTGTAGCCATGCACCCAACGGAACGTCGAGCGCGACAAGGGGCCGATTCCCGCGGTCTCCTTGTGGCTGGTCATACCAACTTTGTTGTCGTTGATGCCCGCGTTCAGTCTTACCCCTCCGAGCAGAGGAAAACACCAAGGAACGGTGGTGACGTCGGTCATGTAGACCATCTCCCAGAACGACGTGGGAACTCCCACCTGAGGCGGACTCTTGCAGAAGCAGAATGCGTTGTTGAAGCCCGTGTCGAAATCCTCACCGCCGCGCTTGAGAAGGTCCTGCCCAAAGAGCCGAATCGGGTACACGCACGACCAGCAGTAGGCGGTGATCGGATTTGGAAACTCCCCTTCGCAGGTCAGAGAGTCCGCGTTGGCGGACAAGGCGCTACAAGCGAGGGCTACCGCGAAAACGGCTCGCCTGAACGCCCTTCGGAATTGGCTACTCATTTGCCCACCTCATCGGCCTCGTCGGGTGGCATCCCGATTTCGCGAATCTCCAGCACCTTTCCTTGCTGCGACACCAATGCGGGAACGCGGTCGATTCCAAACCGCGTCGTGACAGCGCCGCCCAAATCGAAGTAGACGCGCGTACCCCATTTGCGCATCAGCTCCATGTACGAGCCCCCCACAAGAATCACCTTGTCAGCGGGCGCGGCATCGCGGTGAATACGCGCGAGCTCCACTTGCCGATCGTCCCGTGCGTCTATGAAAAGAAGCCGCTTGGACCACGTCGCGAAATCCAGCGGATTCACCGAGACGCCTGCCGGCACCATGATGGCCCCGTTCTCGTCGTAGACGGTTTCGGTGAATGTCTTCGTCGGATCGAATGTGCGCACTCGATCTTCGGCCGCCGTGGAGATGCCCGGGATTGGAGCCGGGTTCTCGATGCTATCGATGTACTCGTCTCGATACTGCTCTTGGCGCCGCTTCAACTCGCCAGTCCTTTCCATTTCGCGGAGCTTGTCTTTCATCTGCTCGACCCCGTCCTGCTCCTCGATTTCCCATGATCTGCCGTAGTTTCCGAGGTCGTCGGCAAATGCACTGCAAGCCATCGATAGCGTGAGAAGAGCCGCAATTGCATTTAGCGCTGGTGAACGCCGTCCCGGCGTCCCGATTCCGCTTAGTGCTGCGCTTTTGTGATCCATAACGGTCAGCTGCCTGTTAAAGGTGTTGTCGCGCTTCATCTTGAAGGCGGTCCACAGCTCTGCGTTATACCATTCTGTGCGTTTTTATTGCACCGATCCATGTTGATTTTTGGTCGCGCTGCGTTTTGAAGAGTGACACCGCTGAATGAATGCCACCTGTCACTACTGGGTCGTATAGGGCGTACCTCGCCCACCCAGTACGGGAGAGTCGGCATGTCACAATCGAAATTGGTTCACAACGCGGTAAAAGGTCTGTTCACGCAGGCGCTGCCCGGCTTGGTTCAACAGGCCAGCAGCGACCCGCATTTGATGGACGACGCGATCGAGCTCGCTTTAATGCAGCTCGGTTATGTGGACATGGTGTCTGTGTTCACTTACGCGACGGCATACGTCATGACGGAGGTCGAACCGTCCGACGTGTATCACCGCATTGCTGCGGAGTACCGGGATGAAGACGCTATGCGCGTCCTCGATCTCCACGTCAACCTGCTCCGGTTCGGAGATGCTCTTTCTTTCCAGGGTCGCCTGGTACACGCGCAGGGGGACTGGGAGGCGGTTGAAGGAATTCCGCTTCAACCGCACCTGGGGGTTTGGCTAAACAGGGCGAAGAACCTGCTTCTTTCTTACTCTGAAGGACGCCTCCAGCTTTTGCTTGCTCCACTGTCGCCCTATCTCGACCTGGTGGTGGACACGTACAAGAGCCATCTTGTGGCCAAAGCAGAGACCTTGCAATGAGAGCGATAGATCTATTCCATCGCCCCACCAATCGTCCTCGCGAGGTGATCATCGACGATCGCGGCTTTGTTCTTCCGATCAGCCGCACTCGGCGTCTTGTCGCCCGAGAGCGTCCAGATTGGGTACACGTTATGCACTCCGAGGACGACGCGAATTACATCGACAGCCTCGCACGGCTCATTCGCGAGAGTGCTTCAATCGCACGAAACTCTGCATCTTCGGGCACCGCCCAGTGCCCCGCGACGCAGTACGAGTTGGATCTCCATTGATCCCGCTAGTTGAGGCCTCTTCATTACGAAGAGGCCTCTTTTTTTTTGCCGGCAGGCTGACGACTGTAGAGCCCGACAATCATTAACTCGATTGAGACTCCAGTGCGGCGTCTCGATCATCGGCCGCCGCACCCTCGAAATCCGCAATGTATCGGACCACGAACTCGGCAGCGGAGGAAACCGTGGACAGCTTTGTCGCCACGACACGTTGCTCCACATCCCGCGGCACTTCTCCCTCCAAGTACCGGCGATCCACAGATACAACGATGTAGGCATTGCCTAGCCATCGAATCTCCAGCCTCGACCGCCATTCTAGGACGCCGAGCGAACCGTCCAAGCGAAGCGTGTTCGCCTGCCATCTTGATCCGAACTCACGAGAAGTGAGGACCAGACCTCCTAGCTTTATGCGTGCTAGTCGAAAAGCGGCCAGGACCCATGCGCCGTTTTCGGTCGCGCACGGGCCGGTAATAGCCAGCCCGAGGCTACCACTGTCCCTTACCCTATGCGCATAGAAACCAAATCCTTGCCCTGGAGTCGATATCGGATTTACCGCAACTCTGCACGTGCGCCGCCACTCCGCTATTGCCTGCGTTTGTGCGATCGTCAATTTTGCGAGCGGCGGGTCCCCGCTTAGTAGCAGTTCACATTCTTCTGTCATCTTGAATTCGGATCGATTCCGTTCGGACCTGTTTTGAATCAGTTAGCGCGTCTCGTCGGCACCACTTCGTCTGGCAGAGACCCATCAGGCCATCCCAGCGTGTCTAACGTAGGCCAAGCCAACTGGACACACACGCGCAGGTCGGCAATCCGCATCGCCTCGTTCCGCGTCACTGGTCGACACAGCTCACCCATGATCTGTGCGTACGCCAGGATCAGCCGCATTGCTTTCTCCGAGTGAACCCTTCGGAGCCGGGCGATAATGTCCTCAGAATGACGCGTGCTCTTGATCAGCCACGCCGAGTACAGGAAAACAGCACGGTCTTCAGACAGTGGGTAGGCCATGCAGCAACTTCTGTCCCAGGGTCACCATCTCACGTCTTCCGACAGACGTAATCATGGTCTGAAAAACCATTTTCCGTTCGGACTGCAAGTAACGCTCCACGCGCCAGAACCATCCCCGGTGAAAGCCCTCCTCGGTAGGCCTGTTGTGACGGTATGGATCGGCGGATTCCATGAGAAGGCCGTGCGCTCTTAGCGTTGCAAACAACTCAAGTTGCTTCATCTGAAGCTCCGCCGCCACTTCCGCCACGGTAAAGCAATCCCGCTGCTCTTTTGGTGTGCGATCTCGCCGTCGCTTCCATTCTGCGACGGCTGATTCGGTCCAGTAGCGCGTTCCCTTTGCTTGATGCGTCGGCGCCGGAAAAGTTTCGTCCCGAAGTGCGTCTCCAAGCTCTTTGGCTTGGAGACCTGTCGCCTCGCAGACTTCTTGTTTTGAAAGTAGACGCTCCATCTGAATCACCCTCAGGAGAACTGCCACCATGCGCAACCGCCAACCGCGCGCATAAGTTGGCGCGAGGAGCCCTGTACCACGATCACACCACTTCGCGTGATGAATGTGCGTCCTTTCGCGTAAGGCAACCAGAGAACCGGACGCGCATGACATGCGTCCGCGACCCCGACAACCTGCGCGATAGGATTTCGCTCAAAAAACCTGCCCGACGCGCGACGCACCTCAGGCCTACCGAAAATGCGTAGCAACCATGACGTGCGCCGAATGCTCTCGTATGACTTCACTTCCACGACCCACCGTTGGCCATGCGCATCGGTAAGAAGAATATCTGCATCGCCGTGGCCCGGGACGGGGACGTTCTTTGTCAGCGTCCAGCCAAGTGGCAACCTGATGGTGAGCCTGCGCGCGGCTGCCCGTTCGATTCTGCGGCCTCGCCAGCTGTAGTACCTACGTCGCACCGCGCGTACGATGACGACATAGCAGCAGACCAGAGCGGCAAAAGCCGCGAGAGCAGCCCAGGGGCCCGCCGGCAGGAGCTCAGTCATCGTGTTCCGCCATATTCCGCAGACCTCCAGCCGCTATCGGGCCCCGCATTGCTGATCGGACCGAAGCGCTCAACCTGGTGGGGTCGATCACGGTCGCTCTATTGAATATGGCTGCCCCGTAGATGTCAGCCAAAGCCCGAACTTCAGCCGAAAGCGTAACGCCGTCCGATTCGCCGGCTTCCCGCCACGCATTGATCACCGCTTCCAGTTCACTGATTCCAATCGAGCGCATCATCGCCTCTGCTAGTGGAGCTTGGACCCACTTGTAATTCGTTCCCATGAAGGGGAAAAGATCGTCTTAACTTCCACCTCCTGAAGCTGGTACTTTTCCGCAATGGCGTCTATCGCAGCTTGGTGGCCTGCAAATACTCTTGCACGCAGCCGAAACAACGCTTCGCGCGAAAGCAGCCCGGCCTTTTCTAGCGCGTCGGTGTAACCCTCCAACTGATATGTCGAGCAAATCACCCCATGCACGTTCTCCTCCTTTCCCTGCTCCGCCTGAGCTTCGTAGGCGTTCAGCCACGACAAGGCAAGTGAGATCGCAGCTTTGCAGGTCGCCCCCAAGGGTTCCTGCGCGATTGGATAGAAAGCATCTTTGACGCGTCGAAGCGCGGTAGCGAGGTCGGCCTCGGGTGGTCCCATCACCGCTTTCGCACATATGCCAGTCTTGCTCATTTTTCGGCTTTCCCAGCCCGAATACGACATGCAAGAGAGGGATGAAGAAGCACTTCACGCGCTCGCTCTGCCGCATACCTCACCTGCGCGGTAAGTTGCAAAGGCCGCGTCGACGGCTCGATGAGCCGCCCAGGAGTCACGACAAGCTGAGCTCCCTCTTTTTGATCAGGCATCCTATTCTCCTTCTGTCCGTCAGCACGACTCGCCAGTTACCGTGAACTTCCACCAGCCAAGGCTTTTCTCTGCGCCGCCCAACCAATCCACGACTAGCCCCTCCCGACCGAGCGCCCCCCGGTCCAACCGGCTCGCGGCAGTCTGCAACGGGTAAAGGCCAAGCTGTCGGGATGCAGTGGCACTAAGATCCTGATCGTCCACGTGCCAACAGAAGCCCTCCGCATTTGCGAGCACGATGGCCTGCGCTGCATCATCACTCGTGATGGGTAGCAGCTGTTCACTGCATGCAGGCCAGAGCCTGCGAAGAAGGTCACGGGAGACGATTGGGAGCAGCGAGCCGCTTCGAGCCATGAGTCTCATTGTCCGGAGCCTCCAGTCAGTGCCCGCAAGCGACGAAGCTCCGAGCTCAGCACCGCAAGAGCCGCGTACTTATCTGGCACCGACTGGGGAACCAAGAAAGTGGTTGCCACCAGTTCATCGGCGGCAAACTCGGCCATCGCGACTTCTCTCGACGCGAAAGTACCTTTCTGGATGTTCGCAGCCACCGGGGAGTTTTCGAGCGCCCGAACCTCCCGGGCTAGTATCGAAAGGGCGCGGTACTTTTCACCTCCGCCGCCGAGTGCGTCAGTCCCGCCACCGACGGGAGGAAGTTGCTCGGCAAGCTCAAGTGCACGCTCAACCGACATTCCAAGCAAGTGACAAACGAGGTTGGTCTCTGCTTTCGAAGCCCTCGGGGTAAGCGCTCGGCGAGGGCTAAGCACTTCCGAGCTCCCCAATCGGAACGCAGAACCCAGCCGCTTCGGCTTGAGCAGCGTGAGCACGCAAAATGGCCACTTCAACCGTCCCCCCCTTCCCGTACGCGGGATATTGGTTGTTGTCTCCAGCCAGATTGACCGGCCGAACCTCCCACTCTCCGCTCTCCATAGGCGCCAGAGTGACCCCACCCTGGAACCCGGCAAGAAAGGCGAGTGCCGCCAACACCTCGCAATCGGAGGTCTGCTGCCCTCCCGCCCGCCCGCATGTTGTGCGTTGGCTTTCCATGGTCATATGAGCGTCCTTTACCGCTATTGGCCCGAGCAGGTCACTACCGCGGCGCTGAGGATATGCGCGTCGGCGAAACGCTTGGTGAACGTCAGGCGCTCATGCTTGCCTTCGCGGCCCGTTTCCCCGTGGAACACTGCGACGGCCTCCCGGCGGAGATGGCAATTGTCCGGTTGGGTGGCCTGAGTTCCGTAACCCACGAACACGGCACGGCGTCCCGAAGGCAATGTGATGGGCAATTCAGCGTTCATAGCTCTCTCCAGTGCTGACAAAAAAACTGCTTTTCCGGTGCCGCAGCCGCGGGCGACGGCACGAAAAAAGCAGCTTTACTGTGCGGCCTTCACCCGGTTGCTCGCGTTTAGCCACGCGTCGAGGTCGGCCGGAGCCAAGGCGCCTGGCTTCGTGGATCCGTCCATTCCGATGAGATACGGGGTGCCCTGGATGTTCAGCTTGCGCCCCAGTTCCACGTTGCGCGCCACGGGGTTGTCGCACTGACCGGCGTTGTCAGGCTGAGCGCCACGAGCCATGTAGGCGTCATAGGCCGCCCCGCGCTCGGACTCTCCAGCACACCAGATCTTCCGGGCCACGAGGTTCGCATTGGGGTGAAGGGAGTCCAGGGGAAACAGGAAGGTGTAGATGGTGACGTTTCCAACCTGGGCGAACGCCTGTTCCAGGCGCTGGCAGTACGGGCAATCCGGATCGGTGAACAGTGCGACCTTTCTCTCGCCCTTCCCGATCACGCGAGCGAACGCATCCTGCATCGGCAGCGTATCCATCGCCACCTTCGTCAGCTCAGCCCGACGGGGCGACGTGAGATCTGCACGGCCCACCATGTCGTAGAGATTCCCGAAAAGGAAGTAGCGGCCGGTCTGCTCCACGTACACGAGATTCTTGCCCCACACGACCTCGAATATTCCGGGCACGGGTGATTCCGTCACAGTGCCGAGCGGGGAACCCGGGTACTTGGCTTCCAGCGTCGCGCGCACCTGGTCAGCGGCGGGCGACGCAGCTGCGGCGCCCCCGAGTAGAGAAGCAACGAGCGTGATGCTCGCGCGAAGTCCAAATCGTTTTCCCACGTCCTGTTCCTATGGAGTAATAGACATTTAGCAATATTATTGCGATGAGCGCATTTTATCCATACCCCACGATGTTAATTTTTGCATGCCACCGGACGATGTGCGTCACCTCGCCGCAATAGGTCATTACTCGCCACGGCGAGCACATAGGAGTGGGAATCATGAGTGAAACAGTCGATTTCGACGGACTTAAGCAAAAGCTCCCTGTTGCCGCGTTCTTTGAACAGGTAATGGGACTGAAGGCGAAAGCGATGCACTCGGACTCCATTAGGTTCTCCGGGTGCCCTGCTTGCGGTCTGGGACCTCCAGAGTCGGTGAGGACGAGTGTCAAAACAACCGGTGGAAAAACCCGTTGGCATTGCTTTCGCTGTGAAGAGGGCGGCGACGTCATCGACGCCGCGGCCTTCTATTGGCAGCTTGAGGTGCCCGAAGCGGCGCGGCGACTCGCGGGTGGACTACCTTCGATGGGTAGCACCATTCGAAAGTGGCACATCCGCGCAACCGAGGCCAAATCCAAGGAGACTCCACGCGATGAAGCCGCCTTGCGCGAGGTATTCGCGCATATTCGGGGGAGCAAGTTGCCTCCGGACGGTCGAGTGATGGAGTACCTTGCCGGCCGCGGCATCACCGCTGATGTAGCAAAGGAAGCGATCAAGCGAGGTGTGCTGGCCACGTTGCCGGGTAATCCGGCACGTGCAAAGGAATGGCTGTTCGACGTTGTCGGGCACGAACTCCTGGTCAAGAGCGGAATGTTGAGACCTGATTCCAAGGTCCCAGCAATCTGCTATCGGCCGCTGGCCTGCTTCACCCATAACGCGCGTTCCGCTGAGTTCCGATTGATTCGGAAGCCCCAGAGCGCAGAGGAGGTGAAGCTGCTTTTCTACGGCCCCATGTTTCCCTACTTTTGGGCGAACGAAGGCTCGAACGACTACACCATCGTTGAGGGTCCAATCGACTTGCTGTCGTCGATTGTTTTGGGCACGAAGAAGAACGTAATCGGCGTTCCTGGCGCGGGTCGTTGGCGTCCTGAGTGGTTCAAGAACCTTTCGGGGAAGTCAGTCCTTCTGGCTGTCGACGGTGATGAAGCTGGCCAGCGTGCTGTGCATAAGGCCAACGGCCTTCTGAAGGTCATGACCGACGTCGGGGCCAACGTGAGCGTGCTCACTTATCCCGAACCGTTCACGTCGGTCACACCGGAAGAAGACTGGGATGTAAATGGCTTTCTCCAATGGAAGTTGTCTCAGCTGCAACAGCAGCAAAGGAACTCATCATGCGGCGAACCCAGTACCCGATAGTGAGCAACATGCCAGCCGACTATGCCAAATTCCGATTTGACGTTAGGGTTGGCTATGCGGTCTACGTGCGGAAAGACCATCAGGCCGCAATCGCCTTCTCAGGGCGAAAGAGAAAGCCTGAATTTCACCGCGCGTACCAAAGCGCCGAAGCAATGCGTCTTGACGTCGACGCCTATGTCGAGGAAATGGAACGCAAGGCAAAGGTTGCCGCCGCAAAGCTGGAGCATGCGACTTCGAACCAAGTCGGAGACATCTACCAGGCTGTTTGGGGAAGATCGACGACAGACGTGGATTACTACCAGGTAGTGTCCATATCGGGAAAGTCGCTTTTGTGGCTTCGACCGCTGATCAAACGCCCAGGCAAACGAGGCACACATCCTTGGGTGCCTGTTCCTGGCATGTACACTGCGCCCCCAGTACGGAGGCGTGTAAGTACTGACGGGAGGGTAAAGATCGACGACGTGACCATCGCGCACAAGCTTTGGCCGGCAGATAAGCCCCGATCCTCCGTAGTTCCGAGACCGGTGCTGTATCGCGTATAAGCCAGCAAACCCTATTCCTTTTGGAATAGGGTTTTTTTTACCCGGGCCTACCCACTCACCGCGCGGGAAGATCAGAAGAGGCGATACCTCGTCCTTTTAGCGGTGCCAACGCATCCGCCAGCTTCCGATCGAACCGTTCGGCGCCAAGGCGGAGCTCGCAGAGGACCTCTTCCAGTAGCAGGCCAAACTCGTCGACCTCCGGATGCGGTTCCTGCCAAGGCTCTTCATGGTCGTCGTGGTCGATATCACCACATCCCAACGGGCAGCAGTTCGGATCAATTCCGTGTGTGCAATAGCCACACTCAGCCAGTTCAATTTGAACCTGTGCCAACTCCCCCGCCGCGAGGTAGCCGAAAGGCACGGCAACAGAAATCGCGAGCGACTTCATCTCGCCAGGAAGCCCAACAATGTGCTCTTCGACGGCGGCACTGAATCGTTGCTGGTACAGGTCATAGCTCAGTCCGCATCCGGCATGGGCCATCGCCTGGAGTGATTCACAACGCGCCTCCCATGTCGCGACGTCGAAGTTGACCATGTCCGTCATTGCGCCCCCTGACCGGCAATTCGACTTTCCGCCTCGAAAGCAAGGGCCCGCAGAGCGGCATGCTCCAGGTCTGAGTACGTGAGCTCTATCCCCATAAAGAGCGATCGAGTCGCGCCGCTCTGCGCCCCCAGGTCATGAAATACATCCCCAGGCCCGCGCATCGCAGCATCGCGAACCGCTAGACTAAACCCGTCGGCGCACTCTTCAAGCAGGCGGAGCCGGTCAAGGCTCGCCTGTTTAATCTCGCCGTCCAGAAGCATGAAAAAATAGCCCTTTCCGCCCGTGCGAGCGAGACGCCCCCGCAACTGGTGCAGCTGTGTGACGCCGAATCGTTCGGGATGAACCACGACCATACAAACCAGCGACGGCAGCGTCACCCCGACTTCAATTAGCGTTGTACTGACGAGCAGATCGATCTCTTTCTCTCTCATCCGTTTGAGAACCTCATCTTTCTCCTCGTCCTTCATTCTCCCGTGCACGAATCCAACGCGGTCGCTGAAATGTGCGGGAAACCGACGAAACGCCGAGGTGCCGCTTGCCTGGTCGTCGTCTCCGTCCACCAATGGGTAGATCAACGCAGCCTGGCCGCCTTTCGCAATCAAGTCCTTCACAAACGCTGATAGCTGTTGGGCCTTTTCCCTATCCACCAATCGCGTCCGGACAAGCTTGGTGACTGGAACCTCTCGCAACTCCGACACGTCCATCCCGGCCAACCCTACCAGCGCCACGGTGCGAGGAATCGCCGTCGCAGTGACTTCCAGTAGATTCGTGGACGGACCGACCAAGGCTGCACGCTGAGCCGTCGAGAACTTCTGCTGTTCGTCAACAATCACGAGGTCGAACGCTCTGCCGCCCTTTTTTGCCCACGAGATGATCGCGGTCGTCCCAATCACCAACGCGTCATCTACGTCCTTGGGCTTGGCGCCAGCGATCATGCACACCGCCTTAATGTGCGGAAAGAATGCAACGCACTCGGAGTGGACCTGGGCGGCCAAAGGGCGACTCGGACACACTATTGCCACGCGGGCGCCAACCTCGCTGGCAGCTGCGGCGATAACCAGATACACCGCAGTCTTGCCTGTCCCAACATCACCCGACAGCAGCCGTGCCATGGCCAGGTTCGAACTCAAATCGTCCATGATGTGCTTTACCGCCCGCCGCTGGTCCTTCGTCATAGGATAGGGCACCATCTTTATCAACTCGGCCAGTCTTTCCACAGTCAAGACAATTCGAGATTTCGGCTGATTGGTGCGTTCACGGTTCGCGCCAACCTTCCAGGCAATCGCGGCGAGCGATAAGGCACGGGCTGCGGCCAACGATTGGGTGGCGTCGGCGAGGGAATCGGGCCAGTGTAGTTGCCTGATCAGACTCTCCGCAGGCATGTCAATCGTCGCCCGTATGGCGTCGGCATCCATGCCTGTTCGCTGCGACAGAAGGGCGACCGCCCCCGGGATCCCGTCTGGGCCAACGCTATGCACCGCTAACCGGATCTTGTCACCTCCTAACACCCCCTGCTTTCCTCGATAGAACGGCCGTACGCCCCCTCTTGCGTCCGCAGCGATAAAAGACGGATTGACCATGGAAGCGCGCCCGTGCGACGACCTCAGTACACCTGCAACGAAGATATCGTCGCCCGGCATCACTGTCCGCCAATTCGCCATATCACCGTAGCAGTGGAAATCTGCCTCGCTACCGGCCGAGTCCGAAGCCCTTACGAACACTCGCCCAGCTTCCATGCTTTCCCGGTCGACCGGCCGCCCGCTCTGGGTCATGAAGACAATGGAAATGCAGGCCACCAAGACATATGACTCGCTGCCTTGGTTTGCCACGGGCAAGATGGTGGATGGCTGCCTGTAGTCGTGATATCCCGCCGGCGCGATGAGCAATGCTGCTTCTCGGGAATCGACCCCGGCTTTGGCCAAAGACTTCCAGAGAGCGTCAATGTGATTAACCGCAGTCGCGTTCATTCGGCCTCCTGTGTGGTTGAGCGTTTGCCCGCTTCGACGGCCGCCTTTTTGCGATGCTGCTGGGCTTCCAGGGCCTGCATCACGACTCGGCTCATCTCCGCCGACGCTGTCGGATCAAGCGCGGCCAGGCCAAGCGGGCGACGCCCAGGCTTAGATGCGCCACCTTTCTTGGGCTTCCCTGACGCCTCTTCTTCGGCGACAAACTGGAGCAACGCCTCTTCCTCCGCCTCCTCTTCGAGGTCGGCCATGGCATCGGCGAGCGCTCGCTGCGCGTCGCGATCACTTGGCCGCGCGTTCCCGGATTCGGACTCCTGCGGCGGTGTCAATTGGTCAGGTGCGCCATCCTCTGCCGGGCAGTCAGCGCTCAGGCCAGTCGGAGCCCCGAACGCAGCGGCGTTCTTCTCCTGGATCCAGGATTCCGATGGCGGCACAGGCAGGTGGTAGAACGACGCGGCCTTTATCACAGCTGTGGCGACGTGGTCGGCTAAGTAGGTCAATCGTCCCAGCTCGGCCATCGTCGGTGGCGGCGAATGCATGACAATGGCCGGCGCGAAATCTGTAATGTGCTTTGTTGTCTTCCCGTGGTAGAGCCCAACGCTATACATTGGGAGGTGCGGCGAGAAGGACGCGCTCCGATGCTCGGCATACAAAAGGCCACGGTCATAGAGGGCGGCTAGGATCGCGCACGTGATTTTGTACCGATCAGGCCCGCTAGAGATGGTCTCACCAAGCTTTTTGAGAACCAGATTCCGCAAGTCATGTTCGCGGATGAAGATCTTTCCCTCGTGTTTCTGGCCAATCCGTACGGATGCATCCTTCTCCGGGTCTCCCGTGCCGTTGATTCGACCTGGCTCGCAAAGAACCGAGACTAGCGCCTCCCATACTTGGTCCGCGTCATAATCGTCGACCTCCTGATCTTGGCTTGCGCTGACGCCGGTCTCTTCGACGCCCACGGCCCGATCGGCAGCTACCAGAATTCCCATTAGCGCGGCAGCACGGTCATCGACCGGAAGGCCGTACTTGTCGATAGGAAAGTCACTCGGATGATGGTAGTGAGCCAGCGCAACGCTCAGCGCTTCGCGATCGTGGTCCGGCAGTTCCCAGTACTCCGGCATCCTGGATAGTAAGCGCGGTGCAAGCACGTCATGCACCACGCCTTTGTCATCATCATGGCTGGTGTTTCCAGCTTCCTCCGCGTTGGCCACGATATCGCCTTTCGCAGAGACTCGATACACGAGAAGCTTGCCGATGTCATGCGCCATTCCTATAACAGCAATGAGCGGGTCTTGCGGCAAGAGCTTGTAGCCGGGGTCTTTCTTATCCAAGACTTTGAACGTCTTACGACGACGCGCTTTTACGTACACGCCGGAATACTCGAAGCCTGGCGCGAGTTCCAACGCCTTGACGGCTACTGCCGCGCAATGCTCGTGCAGCAGCCGGGATGCATGTCCGCCACGTCGATGCGATGCTGGGTAATGCTTGTGAGCGCAGTATGTGTCCCATACCGCCAAAAGGAGGTTATGGTGTGCCGGCCAGGTGGCTTTCGCCTGCGCCATCCACATATCCAGCGCCGGTGGCAGCGCTAGCCGTTCTTTTTGCGGGTCTCGGATTCTCGGTAGGGCATTGAAAGAGGTTGGGACTTCACCGATCGAGCACTCAATTCCCAATAGTGCCGTGGGCTGGATACGAGACCGGGCCAGCTCCCGCCGGACGAGAATTACGGCCGCGACAGTCGCCGACGACGCGAGAATGACGAGCAGCGAAGTGCGCCATTCAAAATCCTCTGTGGCGAGGTAGGAAAGCACTCCCAGGGGGTTGTCTCCGAACTCGACGATGGTGAGCAGGACCCACCAGAACAGCGTTACGCGCGCAATGCGTAAAGGGAGTTTGTTATTTGCGCCAAGGGCCATAGCCTCAACTCCCCTTTTTGCTCAGGTCCCCGGGTTCCAATGTGCGGGAGAAGTCAAACGGCGTGTACTTCGCCCTGCCCAGTAGCCATCTGCGCGCGAATCTGACCGCCTTGAAATGCTCATGATCTGGCAGCCCAAATTGCTTCGCCAACTCGCTGGCCTGGTCCTCATTGGCGATCCCTTTACCGACTTGTCCAATGATCCAGTACCCGGCCGCCATAGCGTTATCAGGCTTCGTGCCAACGCCTCTCTGGTACAGGTACACAAGCGCATCAATCGCATCCGGATAGTTCATCGAGGCAGCCTTCCGCATCGCAATGAAGCCCTGTTTCTCACGGCCAGTGTCCAGAAGCAGACGAGCATGCAGGTATGTCCCGTACGGGCTCTTCCATTTCGCCGCGCGCTCCGACCATTCCAGTGCCTCGGCCGTGCGCCCTTGCGAGAACAACAGACTCGCAGCCATCGCGGCCGCGGGGCCGATCCCATCAGCTTGTTGATAGGCCGTCAGCGCTTCGCGCGGATCCGCCGGCACGCCGCGCCCTTCCTTGAGCAGGACACCGAGGTTGTAGGCCGCAAGCGGCACCTTCTTCTTGGCTTCCGAGAAATAGGAGGCCGCACGTGCGCTGTCACGCGGCACGCCAATACCGTTGTCGAAGGCGTATCCTAGGATTGCCTTGGCCTCCGGATTGCCACGCCGAGCCATAAGGCCAAGGCGGTCCAACGCCTCCCGATCGCCCGACATGTGTGCCGACCAAAGCTTGGCCGCATCTCCCCTCGCCCCAAGTCCGTCATTGCCTATGCGAAACGCGCTTTTCACTCCGTCCGTCAGCGCCTCCATCACCCCACTGGAGGCATGAACTGACGCAGGTGCCGACAAGCAGACCGTCACCAGGGCCATTGCAGCGAATTTCTCTTTTCGGCACGACATTCAGGCTCTCACGCAGACGATTTTGACCCTGGCGATGTTAACATTTAGAGGTGTCAACCATCTGATTTATATAAATCTTATGATAAAAAATCGATCAGATCTCAGCCCGATTGGTCGCGGGGAAGACCTCCGGATGCTCTGCCGCCTGTACGTCCAACATCGGGGAACCGAGCAAGAAAAGCAGCTTTCTGACCAAATCGCGCGGCTCGTTCTGACCAACCCAGACATCCGGGCGATCGCCTGGAGCGCCCTCCGGCGCTACGGGCATCTGGGAAGCGATCGACTGGAAGAGCTGTTGAGCGAACTCGCGGCGGTCGTCGTCATCCGGCTTCTACCGCGAATGCGGGATCCCGATGCCATATGGGGCGCGCTCAAGGGCTGCGCACGCAACCTCGTCCTTGACTACACGCGCAATCCGTACGATTCCGAGCTGCCCTTCACGGCGGACCTGGACGACCCCAAGGTCGGGGCCGCGCTTGTACCTGTAGAATCGGATACTCTCCGCCTCGATACGACCATGATGGCCAAGAAAGCCCACGCACAACTCGCCGCAGCCCTGGCCGCGCCCCCAGCGCGCGAAGATTGGATCCCGGTGCCGATTCCCCCGTTGGACGGCCAACTACCCGGGGCGCCCATCCCCCTGGCCGAGCTATCCTCGCTGCCGGCGAAGCCGACACGCGCCCCCCGGACAGCGAAAATCGCATCCGCAGGGCAGCTTGAGCTGCGCGAGATCAAGTCCAAGCTCCAGATGACAATTCCCGAACTGGCCTCGGCGCTGGGGAGCAATCCGAACACGCTCAGCGCCTACATGAAGGGCATCGCCCCCCTACCGGATGAAGTGCTGGAACGGGCGCGCTTGGTGTTCCGCGCAAAGTTCGACCAAGTCAAGCGGCAAAACGACCGGTGGAAGCAAATCGCGGGCAAGAGCGGCAGCATGGCGAAGATGATCGCCGAATGGAAGGAGCGCGCAGGCGTCCGGACGAACCGTGAGCTCGCCCAGATACTCGACGTGTCTGAAACCACCATCACGCGCTGGAGCCAAGACCTCAACATTCCCCCGCCCCACCGTATGCGCAAGTACGACGGGCTTGTCGACGCCGCCGGCGGCAGCGCCTCGAAGACCTAGGGGTGCGGCCCGCCCCCAGACAGGCCGCTGCGCTCCAACACCCCCTCCATCTCGACCAGCCGTCCCAACTCTTGAAGCTTGGATGTCGGGGCGAACACAACGCTTGACCCCCCCCCGATTGCCCCTCCGGTTGCAGAGATCGAGAGGAGACCGGTGCGGAGCAAAGCCCCTCTGACCGCTTCAAAGTCGCCCCATCGAGCGGTGTCGGGCCCATAAATGCCTTGATACACCGCCGATGCCAACTCCACCAGTCGGGCCGTGCGCAAGTCGGCAGGCGCATGGCGCAGATATCCGGCCAAAACGACAATCTCGTCTGAAGTCAATCCGGCCAGGATATCTGCCCAACGGTAGAACTCGTCGGCATATACCGCGTCGTGTGCAAGTTGGCCAGCGAGAATGGCCGCCAGCATGCGCAGATTGATTCGTCCGACCCCCTCACGCACTGCCCGCGCGTAGCGCACCGTGATTGCCGCGAACTCTTCCAGCTCAACATTTTCCGGCGTCGCCCGCCCCGCCCTTAGCTCCCCAAGCATGATTTCCCGGGCTTCCTGCGCCTTGCGGGCGTAGTGAGTCTGAAGCGCGGCCTTTGCCGTGGCGCTAAGGACCGCCGCCCCCGGAATACATAGCGCCGCGAGCGTATCCGATATCGCTGCGCCAAGGTAGTCAGCGACATTGCTCTCGACAGCCGGTCGTACGGGTGCGGCAGCGCGGGTAGCCGCGCCGCCGTGGGACGTTTTAGGTATTGCCACAACTCGCTCCTTCGGACTTGAGATCGTTGCGCCGCTCTACGCGTCTGCCCCTGGAGCAGACTTGGCTGCTTGCTCAAGTACAGCTTTGTGAATGGATGCAAATTGGTGCGCGACCTTTCTCGCCGAACTACCGTCAGAGTGATACTCCGGCGTGTCTAGCTCTGCACCGTAACGCTCCCGCAGGTTCTCCATGACGAAGTCGGGTGAGATACAGGATGCGATGGAATCATAGTTACCTCGTTGCAAAAATGACCGGACTGGCATTCCACTTGCCATCTCCCACCCTTCCCCGACATAGGTGTCGAGGAACACATCTATGCTAACTGGGTCGTGCTCGAAGATCCCTCGTAGGTACGCCTCGACCTCATCTTTACCGCGCCCCTTCTGCCAATCCCAATAGAGCCCTGGGGCGTCCATTGGCGTCGTTAGGAAAAGCGGACCTTCAGCGCTTGCGTCTCGAACTCTGCCGGCGAATAACTCGTAGATGGCATCGTTTGCGTCGTCTGGCAAGACGCGATGCGCCTCCGGCTTGTCCGGATAGTGAGTGAGCCATCTAACGCACTCGCTGCCCAAAGCCAACGGCTGCGCAGCTTCGACGACCGCCTTCACCGCATCGAGCCGGTGCGCCATCGCGATCTGCCTCATTAGTTGAGATACGAGGATAGCCGCTTGCAGGAAGGTGCCCCCCATGACATAGGGCCCACGCTCTCGCGGAAGCATCTCGCCGTTCCGAACTATCGCGAGCGCCAAAGGAAGTGCTGCGATTTCGTCGACGTCCTCGGCCCGGTCCCGAAGCCTCTCAATCAATCGCGGCATCGCCCGATCGGAGTATTTGCTCAAGATCGCACGTTGCGCCTCTGGATCACCCGCCGCTAACGAAGCGATTAGATCGGCAATTCCGCTATCGGCAATGTCGCCTTCCGGTACCCCGTAAACAAAGTAGCGTTTGAAATAGCGGCTCGAACACAAGCGTTGCTCTGCCGTCCACTGCTTATCCCATTCCGGGCCGTACGTCATTGTGTCGACACGCGGGAAAAGCGGTACCAACAGCCGTCGCCTAACAATGTCGCGCTCCTTTGCCGTAGAGAGTGGCATAGCAGCTGCCAGGACCTCGTCTAAGGGCGACGGCTGGGCTTGCAGTGGGTTACGCACACCGTCGCGGGGCTCGCCTTGTAGGAACATATCTGGCTCGTCCCGTATTGCAATGTATAGCCGGGGATACAGTAGGCGTAGTCCTTCAATCAACATGAACTCGGCAATGTTCACCTCGCCCTTTACAAGGGGCAGCGAAAACATGAGAGCGTTGATGTACTGTTTTGCAAGCCGCGGCGTTTCTAGTTTCGGCTCCAGACCGTCCACAAACGGGCGCATGAACTTGTCAACTTGCGCCTGGTCGATTGATATGTCGGCTTGCTGTAAAGCGCGGTCCACCCCTTCGAGGGTTATCTTTCGAAGACTTAGGCGGTCGGCCGGCGGCAAGTGCAGAGGTACTTGAATGATCTTCTCAAGGAATGCACGACCTGCCTCGGCGCCCCCCGCTCCATACCGTTCACCGAGCGCAGCGGAAACCACCTCGTCATCAAACGCCAGCACGTAACATGTGTACTTAAAGCTAGCCGACAACTTGACCAGCTTGAAGATCGCGTGTGTCTCGTTCCTGTCCAGGCGATCGATGTCATCAATGAGAATGACGAGCCTTTTGCCGCTTTGGAGTAGCAACTCATCGATCTCGTCCTTTACCTCATCAAGGCCATCCTTCGATAAGGCCTCTCCGAGATTCTTAGCAGCTTCTCCAGGGTTGATCTCCACGCCCGGCACCGCTACCGATACCACCGACAGAAGTCCGCCGTACTTTCCCAATAGCGCAGCCGCCCGCTTTCTGAATGCGGGCTCCTTGCCCAGCCCTTTGGCCAGGGTCGCGAAGAAACCACGCAGGAGCGCATCCTCGGACGGAAAGTGCCATGGGTTGAATCGTACTGCTATGGAGTTCTCATGAAGACCAAGCGACTCCTCCATCATTTTGAGGACCGATGTTTTACCGTCTCCCCATGGCCCGTAGAGACCTATAACTACGCTTGAGGGATCTTCCCGTTTCGCTATGGTGTCTGCGATTCTGGCAGCGAATGTCGCGCGCCCAAACCGATCCTGCGTCTTCGTCGCTATGGGATCGTCGGACACATATAGACTTCCGGTTTGCTCCTCAACCGTTCGCTGCGTCGAAGTAGCGTCGTTCCGACTGGGCGGGGACGCTGCTTTTCGTCTAAAACAGTTTTTAAACCAACCCATAGCGAGCTCCAGTTGCCCGACGCTCTCCGGCCGCGGGCATGTTTAGTCGACGTCGACGTTCGGCACCGCGCTAAGCTGCGCAAGCATGCGGATCGAGCCTCGTGCCACTTATCGCGGGCAAAGATTCACCCAGGGCCGAAGCAACATCCACATACAGCTGAACGATGGCATGGTGAAAGGCTGTACCGCGCTCCACCTTGCCCTCCATCACTTCCACATCGAGCTCTGCAAACGGGGTGTCTTTGTTACTCACAACGAACGCGCGGATCCTCTTCTCCATGTCTCCCGCGTCGACCTTCCCCCGGCTTCCAACGACCTCCAGCAGACGAGATAGCTGACGGGGCGCCTCCACACCATAGGTATGCGCGATCTGGTTGCGGCAATCGTTCAGGGTGCGCAGCGCCGACCAAGGATATGCATTCCGTCGGAAACAGAATTGTTTGACTAGCATGTCAAGCTTGTCGCTAAAACCCTTGCGATAGAGCTTCCTTTGGTGCACCTTCCTCAACAGCGCGTGCGCCATCAGACTTTCAATGAAAAGGTGCGCCAGTAGAATTGGGCCGACCGAAGACGGCCGCTCCATTAGGAACAAGTCTCTCGCCCGCCGAACATTAAGGGCGGAGAGTTCCCTCGGGCTGCGTTGTACGGATTCTGGTTTTTGCATGTCGAACTCTGATATATCGGGATACTAGAATACAAAAAATATCAAGTTGATACAATTCATCACTGCCCGCTTGGGCATTGGTCTTGTCTTCCGTAGGGACTACGAACTCTCCGCCTTGCAAGTCAATCACTCTTAACAAGACCGTAACAATGCTGGGGCTCTTCGTTTAAACGCCCGGTTCAGCAGCTACCCATAACCGCTCCGTTTAGTCCGGGTCCGGGAACTCCAGGTGCATCCCAGTGACAAGGCATTTCACATAGTCAACCTCATCTTGCAGGGCCTTCGGGAAGTTTGCGGCGAACCTCATGAGTTCTGCGGAAACAGCATCTGCCTCGTCTGCAAATTTCTGAACATCCTTCAGCTCGTATGCCGTATCTTTCTGCTGGTGAAGAATCGTCGAGCTAACGTAGGCATCCGGTCCGTGTCCAAATGCTTGTATAAAAAGGGGATTGTGCGCAATTGCGTTTCGATTGCTCATAACGGGCCAGTACTTTCGCTTCTGCTCTTTCAGGCCCTTAGAAAGAGTGTCAGATAGGTGGTTTTTTGATATCTCAGATATTCGCCCAACGCGTAGAGAAAACTCCTCCTTGCGCCAAATCTCGATGTCTTCGGGTGCCAAAACTGCCAAAAGCTCGTTAACAGACCTCTCGATGCTTGCGGCTGCCAGGATCAGGCGCCCCACGGGATTTATCCACTGGTCTTGTTCGGACTTCGCCAAGGCCATGAACTCTTCGGACGACATCATGTTTTCTATCCTTTTTATGGGTAATTGCGCTCGAGATGGACGACATCAGCGCGCCGTCATGGGACACGAGATGATCGGGGATGATAACCGGATGCCCACCCGCAAAAGTGAAGTCCACGTGAGGGAAAATTCCACACTTATGCGCGCCGTAAATTGTTGCCACCTGGAGGATCTTGGCTGGCCCGGTTTCTGTGTCAAACCAGACTCCTTATAGAATCCACCCCGTGTCACAAGACATTTAGAGAGAGGTAGGGGAATTTTCATGCGCAAGATCGACATCAACAGTCGAGAGTATCAATGCTGGCACGAGTTAGGGCACGCCGTGGTCTGCATACACCTGGGAGGAACCGTTGATCTGGTCGAATTTCTGAACGACCAGCCCCACGCCCAGGGCATGGCACGCGCCAGGTGCAATACGAACGAAGAAATTCGTTCTCACGTCCTCTGTGGCGGTTTCGCCGCGGAATTATTCTTGCTTCGAAATCAATTTTTGCCGTCGATTTCGGAGAAGGAAATCGCTCAGATCATATTTAAGAACGCGACCAAAGACCGCGAAATGTACTGGCGCCGGGAACTTCAGCCTGATGAACAATTCACCCGCGAGGAAGATGAAATATTTATGAATCACGCCACAGCAGTGATGCGGATAGTGGGGACGTACAAGAGCGCGATTCAAACTCTCGTGCCGGGATTGTTGGAAGCAGGAAGACTCGATGGAAAGTGCATCCAAGATGCGATGGGCTGAATGCCCAAGTCATTTCGCGACGAGCCGGCCCTCCACGTAGGGAAGAAAAAAAGCCCGCCCTTCCAAAAGAAAGGCGGGCTTTAACCAACAAAAAGTTGGCTTAGTAGGTTTTAGAACGGAATGTCATCATCCATATCTGCGAGCGAGGAGCCGGCGGCCTGTTGCTGCGTGGCGGGGCGCGCATTGCGTTGTTGCGCCGGTGCGGGGCTGGGTTGCTCGTCGCCCCCGCTTTCGCCACCCCCACGTCCGCCCAGCATCTGCATCTGGTCTCCGACGACCTCAGTGCTGTACCTGTCCGCCCCCGTGTCCTTGTCCTGCCATTTCCGCGTCTTGAGTCGGCCCTCAATGTAGACCTGACGGCCCTTCTTGAGATACTCGCCTGCGACCTCAGCGAGGCGGTTGTACAGAACGACTCGATGCCACTCCGTCTCCTCGCGGCGTTCCCCGGAGGACTTGTCTTTCCACTGCGACGTCGTGGCGATAGACAGATTGCAGATTGCGGCGCCGTCCGGCGAGTAGCGCACCTCGGGATCTCGTCCCAAGTTCCCAACCAAAATCACTTTGTTGACCGATGCCATTTTGATTTCTCCTTCGGGAAATGACAGATTTCGCTAGATCGGCAGGGCGGAAGAGCCTTGTCTTATCCGATCAACGGTAGGTAGACGACATCCACCGGTGGCAGGTAGCGGACTAAGTGGCAAGGTGGCGGATATGCGAATGCCGCCCCAGCACCGCTGGAATGATGGTCAACAGGCGGGCCGACTTCGGCTCAATGATGGCAACGTTGTTGTCGTTGCCGCTGACCGCCAGCAACGCGCCTCCCCCAAGGAATGCGCATCCCCGGGGATCCGGCACGCCGAAACGAAGGGATGACCGAATCTCCGGCCTGTCCCAGCCATCCCACTTCATCCACAAGGTCTGCGATGCGGCGAATGTCGCGACCGATAGGCCGAGCGAATCGCTCCTCGCAAAGCTTTGGCCACGTCGCTGCGTCGTTGCCGAGGTTTCGAACTTGGTCCCTACCCCCTTCAAGCGATCGACGCGGTGCACGGGCAGCGGTAACTCGAAGAGTCCGCTTTCGATCTCTACCGGCAGGAGCGAGGCACTCTCACGGACCTGCGCCAGCGCGGGCGTTACTTGGTCAGCCTGAAAGCACGAGAGCCGCTGAGCTTGCATCTGCATGACCAGCACCGCTCCCTCTCCATCGGGGCAAAGGTGCGTGGCTACGCCGTCCGTAGGAAGCGCCCAGTTGCTTTCGACCGCCAACGTGTGTTTGTTGAGGAACGCCACGCTAGGCGCCGCCACATCGAACAGGAGATTGCACGCGCTGCTCGCGAGATCGGCATTCGTCACACGCGGTCGGTCACCATAGTGGGCAACGGCGATCCAGTCACCGCAATCGACCACGTCATGCGGGCGTATACCGCCCGAGGCAACGCGCGTAATTTCCTTCCCTCTGGCGTCCACATACAACAGCCACCCCCCTTCGAGCGGGGCCGTCGTGGATTCAGCTGCGATAAGCGCCCCCGCGCCGTAGGCCAATCCATGGCCGCGGAACGTCACACCAGCATATCGTCGCGACTCCCGGCTCGTGAAGTCGTTCGAGAAGATCTCGACCAACTCCCGGGACTCATGACCGATCGCCAGAATGGTCCCCTCGGGATTGCTCGCCGGCACAACCAGGTCATGGAGGTTCGGAGAGTCGGACGGAACATACACGGGGGCTTCCCCGTTCACACCGAGCACCGCGATCGCGCCACTCGCGCCGCCGACGGCGAGGGGCGGAAGCGGCGCGGTGCTGTAGGAAAGGACACAGATGCGCCCATGCGGCAATCCATCCGCGACGTGGGGCGCAATCTGCGCCGTATTGGCTCTGCTGAACGCAGGAAGCCCCGCGACTAGTGAAGCGCCGAGCATCTTGCCCATAGCGCGTCGACGACTGAAGTCGGCGGGTCCCTTGCGGCCGCTCATGCTTGTTGCTCGGGCGCTTCAGGCATCGTCGACACGAGTTCTCTCGGCAGGTACTCCGTGAGCCAGGGATATAGTCCGGGCTCACCGATCAGGCCAGAGTCGAAGTCAAGGCGCTCGATGTCTCCGATCGCCTTGATGATAGGCACACGGCGCACGTCCGGTTCTGCGTCTGCGTCCGGCGACGGTGTCGTCTTCACCTTCACGTACAGTTCACCCATGGCATGAATGGCCAGGGGTCCGTTGCGCTTGGCCTTACGAATGGCCGTGTAAAACGGCCCCGCTTGGCGGCCATAGATGCGTATCGGGATGCACTTGTCGGCATTTTCGAATTGCCGCAGCAGCAGCACGAGCTTGTCGCCGGTAGGCTCCTGGGTTTCCGGGTGGGGCTCGCCGCGTTCGAACTCCATCGCGTGCACGAAGCCCGCCAGCCGGATGACGTTCGATCGCTTACGCTGGGCGCGATCGATTTTGTACGTGAATGCGTCCTGTCGGCCGGGTTCGGCACCGGCCGCGTTCAGGATGGCGCCGTTCATCCGCTTCGCATAGTCGCGCAGGTCATCCCCACGCAAGTCGCGGACGCTCGGCGCCTGGAAGTGCAGAGCCTTCAAGGTGAGGTTGTAATCGCCATCAATGAGGTCGGAGCGTACCAACGCTGTGACGGCGATCACGTCGCCGGGCTTGAAGTACTTCGGCAGACCCACGCCCTTGCTCACGTCGAATTCGAACGAGACGCGGTAGTGCGGGCTCTTGTTGGAGATAAGGATCTCGCATCGGCCCGCCTCACGGTCGGCGGAGAAAAGCTCTCCGACCAACCAGACTGCGTTCATCATCCCGTTCGTGTACGCGAACGAGCGCGGAGATACTGCGGCTTCGGCAGAAAGCATGTGGGCTCCTTTCTTTGCTCGGTTCCAAGGTAGACATTGCGCGGTGCCACAATACGCGCTGTTTTTATTTCATACAATGAGGAACGAACAAAAACGACTTTTAGGGCCCAAAAATTTGGTTTAGACGCTTGACTGATGCACAATGCGTGTCAATTAGCCTGATGATATTTATTTCATCGATCGGAGACTGCGCATGGCACGCAAGGACCAAAATGCCCAATTCGAACTACCCGCCTCTTCTGGCACTAAAAGGCCGCAGCGTGGCCGCCCCCGGCGCTCTTCCGCCGACGATCCTCCGCGGTCCACGGGACCGGACAATTGGCCAGGGGTACCTCTCGTACAGCGGATCCGCGAAAAGCTCGCAGATCCACGTTGCGAACTCAATCTCACCACCCTCGCTACTCGACTGGGCCTCACACAAGGCGCTCTGACTGCGATTCTTACCGGCCAGCGCGCGACCCTTTCTCTCGTCCGCGATAAGGAACGGGGCGCCTGGCTGGCAGCGTGGCTTGGCATCCCTCAGTTCTGGCTGCGTGTGCTCGCAGGCGACATCGACCATTCAGAATTGCGGTGTCAGATCGGGTTGGATGAGCAGCTGTGGCTCACCGCCCAGAAACTACAGGCCGACCCGAAATGGGTGGGATACGCGCCCCCGTCTAAACAGTACTGGGATTCGCTCCCGCTCGCTCAACGTCTCTTGGTGGTGGAGCTGTACGAGTGGGGATGCACGATGGAGCGCAAACTCCTGATGGCAGACGCAGGTGTAGCGACCGCCCACCCGGCAAAGACAAGGCAAGGCAAGTCCGACCGCGAGCCCGTTGTCCAGGAACTGTGAGCCCCGCGCGAAAGGCTGTAGGAGGAGACGTCGGGACCGCCCCGCCCTCCTCCTGCGGCGAACGCTGACGTCAAGCTCATGCTAGCGATTGTTGCTCCCCTTGAGCGCCAACGTCGCCGGCGTTTTCCGCCCCCGCAGTCGGCTGTTTGCGCGAACGCTTCTCCATGGCTTCCGTGACTTGCAAGTGCGTCTCGCGGAATGCTTCAAGCGCCGATTTGCTGATTTTCACCGTGACCAGGTCGGCTTCATCTTCCAGACCCGGAATTTCGGCGGTCTCGCCCTGCAGGAACCCTTGAAGATACGGCGCGACCTTCGTCATTGCGTCGTAGAGGTTCGGCACGTATCGCGGAGGGACCTTGGGCCCGGTCGAAAGAACCTTGCGGGTCACCCTCGCTTGACCCATGGAATCCGCGATCTTGAGCCCCTCCAGGAGGCGCTCCTCCGCTTTGTCGCCATGTGACTTGAGGAATTGGACCGCCACGGCGGCCGACACCTTGTCCTCGATCACCATCTGTCGGATTCGGCTCGGGGCGCCCATCAGCGAGAGCAAATCGTTGACGTACTGCTCGCTGTAGCCAAAACGACGGGCAATTTCGGATACCGACACCTGATATCCGATCATCCGCTTCATCAAAATGCCCAGCTCGTAGGGTGCGAGCGGTGTGCCCTCTTGGGCATTAGCTTGAGCCACGGTGAGGTCAACCATGGTCGTGCCCTTGGGCAGCACGATCATGGGAATACGCTCGATCTTCGCTCCGTGCTCCCGCGCCCATCCAGTCGCATGATATCGGGTATGCCCCTCGGTCAGGTAGAGCACGTCCAGGCCGCCTTCGCGCGCAACATAGCCCTGGACGGGCTTGTCCGGCGCATAGCCGTTGGCGAGGATCAGGCCACCGATGTACGCGACCCGCTTCCGCCATTTTTCGTTGTTGATGCGGGGCTGCCATCCAGGAATCAGGCGGATCTGCTCATACGGCACATTCCAGAGGTCCGAGCTCTTCGCGCCCGCGGCGTCCATGCTCGCTTTCACATTGCCTCGCACGAGTTCGCGATCGACGGTCGTCGGCGGAAGTTGGTCATCGAGCACTTGGTCATTCATGGCGTTCTCCTTGGCCTTTGTAAGGCGCTGACGCAGACGGCCTCGATAACTGAATGGGCTCGCTGCGGATGGTTGGGCGATGCGCCCATAAGGGCCGAGCAAAGCTACTTTTGAAGAATTATAAATTGGCGCTTTATTCAACGTAAAGCATCAATTAATATTAGCCTGACCAAAAGATGTATCCATGCCTCGTTGAATTTGGTTCTGCCAATGAAAAACGCCCCAAACCGTGGAACGGCCGGGGCGCTAGTCTCGTCGGATGAAGCGACTTGGAGAGAGTCGTTGACGATGCACAACGAGCGATGCATCGAGTGGAATTAAAGCATAGCTAAATTTGCTCCGTAAGGGGCAAGCACGCCAAATTTTGCGACATGACCATGCCAACCGAATTTATCGAACCGTCCGCGAATGGCCCAACTGCTGAGGCGTACGGCGAACTGTACGTGGCGTTCGAGCATTTCAACCGGACCATGTTCGACGCGCAGCTCCCACCGTGCCTCATAACGCTGCAACGGCGCAAAGGCACCTATGGCTACTTCTCGAAGGGCCGCTTCGTACGACGAGGCACGGGCGACATGGTCGACGAAATTGCTTTGAACCCGGCCTACTTCGCAAGTCAGACGATCAAGAACACGCTCTCCACCCTGGTTCACGAACAAGTCCACCAATGGCAGCGCCATTTCGGGAGCTTCAGCCGGCGCGGGTACCACAACAAGGAATGGGCGGACAAAATGGAATCCATCGGACTAATCCCGTCCCACACGGGCAAGCCAGGCGGGCGCAAGACGGGTCAGCAGATGGATCATTACATCGAGGCCGGCGGCGCCTTCGACTTGGCTTGCGACTCGCTGCTCACCCGCGAATTCACGCTTTCCTGGCTCGATCGTTTTCCTGCCGAGCGGCTTCCTGTCGGTCCTACGCCGGTTGCCACGACCATTCCGCCGGCCACGTCAGACGCGCTGACGACGACACCCGGAATCACATCGACGGCATACCTAGGGCTAGGTCGGGCCGAATCCGTACTTGCGCTTCCCTCGGGCGATCCGGTCAATCGGTCCAACCGCGTCAAATACCGATGCGCGACTTGCCTCACTCAGGTTTGGGGAAAGCCCAATCTGAAGCTTAGGTGCGGTATCCCGATGTGCCGCAACGCCCCCTTCGAGGAGTGCGGAGCAATTACGCAATGCCCATAGCACATAACGCCATTCCCATCACTCAAAGCGCCTTACTGACACCCAACGGGAAACCTCCCAGACGACTCCATCATGAGCACCGAACCCGCTACCCAGAAGCGCCTAACCGTGCGCGAGCTGCAAACCATCCTCACCGATTGCGATCCAGACGCGATCGTGGATTTGACTCTGCCGGGCTTCATCGACGTGAGCGATAAACAAATTGTTGACGATCCTGATCTAGTGAGCGATGCGTACGGCTTCGTGCCGCATGTCGAGGCCTTCTACAGGACCGGGAAAGACATGCCCTATGAGCACTTTTTCGGCGACGACGGCGCCCCCCGTCCGGGCGTAAAGCCTAATGCAGTGTCCATCGCCATTCCCCGGGACGACGTCGAAAAGCTGTACCGAGACCGCAAGCGTGCCATCGAGCTCGACGATCCCGCGTTGGAGCCGGAGCCAGCGACCGCCGACGCCAACACCGTTATCGTGGACGTGCGACTCTCGCGAGAGCTTCACACCACCATCCGACAGTTGTTGCGCCAGCTCAACGGCTCGCACCAGGTCAAGATAGAGCAAGGCTGCACACATGGCCTGCTAACCGTTGCGGGTGCGCTGGAAATGCTTGCGGAAGACCTCGGCATGGTCGGGAGCCGGCCCGGTTCCTGGGAAGGCTCAAACATGGCCCAGGTGCTCGCTTCACACGGCTACGACAATTGAGCGGCATCCTCGCCGGGCTCGCCCACGCTGGCACATGCACGCCTGCCCCGGCAGGAGTGCCTTCGTGGAGAACTGACCGCCCCCTGTCGAGGGCAAAAAAAAACCCTCGAACGAATCGAGGGTTTTCCGGGCGACGTGTCACGCTGGATGGTGACCCGACTCGCGCTGTTTCTCACGGTCAGTCTTCACGACGTTGTTGGCGACGAACAGGCCGAAACCAACGACGGCCGCAAGGACGCCAAGCATTACAGCGGTTCCGAGATCCATATCAGTCTCCTTGCTTCGTGCCGTAGAACAAACTGGCCAGAGCCAATGATAGCACCATCCCAAGGGACAGCCCAACCAACTTTACGTACAACACCCACGTTGCCGCACCCCAGTTTGTTTCAAACGCCACAGTAGCGGCCCCGACACAACTGGCGATCGCAACACCCACAAAGAACTGGCCGAAGGCCTCTCTTTGCTTGCCTACGGGGTAGGTCAACGAGCGCCAAAGAGGCCCAAACAGGTTCCTTTTCAGGTTGCCGAACATCTCCCGCGTGGGCGGGTGGTAGAACTCCGCCACTAGCCACATTAGGGCCAGGGGGCTGAGAATCAAGAACGCAATAAGCATCACCCCTCCTAGATACAGATAGTAACATCCGCGCACGCACGAGGCCCGTGCGGTGCCGGAATCTCTCTCAGTAGCCCTAGGTCGTCTTCATGCCCCGGTGGCTGGCTCCCGCCAATAAAAAACCCGGTTCCAGAATGGAACCGGGTTGGGGTCAGTCAATGGCCTGGAGGATCTCGCGCGCCTCAGCATGGCCGCACGCGAAATCTCGCAGAGCCATGTACAGGTCGAGATGGTTTTCTGTTGGCTTTGGCACGCAAGCGCGTAGAAGCCAAAAAGGCACGCAATGATGCCCGCCGCCTCCACCGATACCTCGCCGCTATAGCCGTTCATCGCCTGCACGACGCGAACGCGCTCCTTCTGCATGGAGGGCACCATGAAGAAGCCCCCATTCGACAGCTCGAAAAACTCCCAATAGCCGCCGCGGTATTCGCTGCACAGCATTTCCATGTGGTTGTACACCTGCGCCTCGCCGATCATGAGGTACCGGAGGCCAGGCCCAAAGTACTTGGGAAGGATCGACAGTCGTCGATCCCCAGACACCTTAGTCGCCTGAATGACGTCCGTACCCTCTTCAACTGCTGCATTCATACTCTCTCTCCAAAAGGTCCGGCGGAATGCCGGGTTGCCGATTGAAGGTATGTGGTCTGCATTCCTCGGTGGATGCCTTGGCACGCCCTACCCCCGAAAAAAAGCGCCTGGAATGGACGGAATGGCAGACTACTGTATATTTATACAGTAACGGAGACTCTGGTATGCCCCACGACAAACATCCGCCCCCCCTTGACGTTCGCCCAGATCAGGGCACTTTTCGACGCTGATCCAACGGATGCCGCCCGCGCATACTGTTGGGAGATTGCGCGGCTTCACGCCCATCTCCTTGCGGCCTTTCGGGTCTATGAGTACTGCCAGGAAATGTGGCAAGAGGCCGTGCGCAACGGCGAACAGATGAAGGTGATGCCCGGCTCCCTGCTACTGATGGAACACAAATCAGCGCTGCTACGGGAACCCTGCGTGCAGGCCCGTCTTGATGAGCAATGGAAGGACCGGGACAAGCCGTTCACGAGGTACTACCCGGTCAGAGATCTGGATCAGCGCCCAGACCGTGTCTGACGCCTACTGCTGGTGCTGGCCATCGTTGACCTCCATTCCGCTCGGAGCTGACCGGCATGCTTGAGCTGACCAGCGGCAGCATGCGACCCATAGCAGCCGGTCAGGATGGGCTCCTAACGGCCGAGTGCAGCCGACGGCGAAACCAGACTCCCTGCGGTGCGCCTTGTGATCACCCTACCAGCATTACCATCAAGTGGGGGTACGATTCCGACCATACCAAAGCGGCTGTAGTGACTGTATCTTCAGCTCGTCAAAGGCCGCCCGTCACTCAAGACTAGGTTTCACATGCCAGAAGTCGCGCTCGTTCCAAAGTTCTTGAAATCATTCGCCGCAGAGCACGGGCTCAAAGTTCACGACTGTCTCTACGGCGCTATTGAAATTGGAGGCGAGTTTCCGATTCAGCAATCCGCTGCCGCCGTGTACGGGATCTGGGCTCACATGCCCGCAGCCCCCATGACCGGGCTAGCCCAAGTGCCGGGCTTTCCCGACTGGTACCCTGTTTACTGGGGCAAAGACATCTCACCAGTTAGCCGAATCAAGGCCCACGTTCAAGGGCACAGGAACGGTAATATCGGCCTGCCGAACATCGCTGAACTGAGGGGCGCACGCCTAGTGTTCGGCGCCGTTTTAGTTTCGGAATACCAACGCTTTGAGGCCCTCCTGCACCAGCATTGCCCTCCCTTCAAGGGAACGCCATCACTCGGACGTCAGAGCACGGTGGTGAGGGTACGGTGAGAGCTAACACCACAATCGACACCGACGTCCCATTGGCGGACTATCGCCCGCTCACTGTCTGTTGGTCATTTCTTGGGTGCTCCGCTAATGGCCGAACTCAGCCGGTCACGACCAGAAGCTTGGTCAGCCGCAATCGGCACAGGTGGTCAGTTCAACCGGAATACGCACCTACCCGGCGGTGCACCGTTGCCGGAGCCAAGGCGACGCTTAGGAATGTGATTTACGTCCTGTCGCCGCGAGCGCTTCAAGTCCAAATTGGACGAGATAAGGCGCCGGCTTCCCTTCGTCCTCTGCCAAGTAGTAGCGCATCATCCGCACCGACACCCCGAGACGTCGCGCGGCCTCTTGTTGGCTCAAACCTGCCTCGTCCAATAACCGCCGCAGATAGTTGGGATCTGGATTGTGGCGCTCCACGTTGGGACTGGAAACCAGCACTGCATCATTATCCTGCTTCATGTACTTTCCTCGCGATATCCGGGGCCGAGATGACCAGACTTTTGTAGGCCGCTCCAGCTTCAGTCTTCGAAGTCGCAGCCGTCCAAACAATTCGTCAATGCGGCGAGCAATCCTGCTAACTCGCCCGCCATTAAAGCAAAGCTCGCGTCGAACATCTCTTCATCGTCCCGCCCATCAGAGGGCAGATCCTTCTTAAGAACATCCAGGGCCCGCAGGCGGCGCAAAGTCAGATCCTCGGTCAACATGAACGAGATTTTATCGGCCCACGTCATCGCCAGCTGCGTGCATTGCTTGCCTTGCTCGATGTGCCTTCTGGCGTCGACGGTCTCGATTGAATGCCGCACCCATCGAATTGCGCCCTGGCCGCGCCCCCGCGATCGCAGCTCTGCATCCTGATCAATCGAGAACCCATGGGGTGCCTCGCCTTCGAGAACCCACTCTGTCATTGCCAGACCTGGCGCGGTCTGGACTTGCAACGGCTCGACAGCAAACGGGTCGACAGTCTTGCTGAGAAGCGACAACACCTCATCCGCGCGCTTCGAAGAAGCAGTATCGACAACCAGCCAACCATTACGGCGATCGATCCATACATCGGCATCGCGCATTTGAAGAAACGCCTTCGGAAGAAGCTCCTCCAGCACACGGTCCTTGATGTCCTTCAACTGTCTCCGCCCAGGCTTGTACCCTTGGCGATGCTCGATCAATGCCGAGACCTCCTTAACACGCTGCTTCACCACAGCGGGAGGTAGGATTCGTTTAGCCGTCCTCATACGTATAAGCCAGTTGCCCCCCACGACACGGGCCCTACTTTTGCCCGCTCCAGCGCGAAGCCAACCTCGCCCTTCACGCCCGCTTTCAGGCATCGCGAAGGCCTGCCGGCCGAGCTGCTCCTCCAGTACTTCGGTGGAGCTGGCGATGTCTTCCTGCGCTCTGTAAAGATGGGCATTCTTGAAGAAGATATGGTTCATCGAACGCGTCCAGGTTGCGATACTCGCTGAGTCGACCGCGCTTCGCTCCACACTGCGCGCACGTACCAGAAGAGCCAATGCCCGCGCCGCCATGCTGTCCTGGTGGCTAGAGTGCGCTGCCTCGATTCAGCCGCACATACCCCGACGCCGTGGAGCTCTGCCAACCTCGCCATCAATTCAAGCATGCGCCCGCGTCCGTCGTGCTCCCGGTATGCCACGTACATCGACTCCACTCCCGCGCGCCTCCACGCCGCCAACAGCCCCGACAAATAGACGTAGGTCGATGGCGCAACGAAGCGGAAATGACGCGCTCCAACCTCGCTCATGCAATGGTCCAGCGGAACGTGAAGCACGCCACGAAGCCGTCCGATCGACGCAGCATCGCAATCACGGTATATCAATCGCAAACTCCACATCAGAGCGAAGCCCTCGATGCGCGACAAGCGCTTTATCGACGTCAGAATCTGCGACTGGCCTAGGCCAATCAACTCCACCCCGTGAATGAAATCGAAGGAGGTCCAACTTGCTTTGGTGAGTTTCACGTTTTTTCCTCCACGCACAAAGATCCACCGGTTTCACCGCGACTGCGGCACGTCGCCCCTCAATCAGGCGAAACCGAGCAAAGAAAGAGTGTTTCTGGCCACTGAAGCGGCCCAGGCCCGGGGAGGCCAGCCTTCAACTAGCGCCCCCGGGTATTTACTCAGGCAGCCCTCCGCAGCGCGGATATCGCCTCGAACGCCATAGGCGGCGGATTCGCATTTCCAAGCATGTGCAGAGCCACCGCTTGATTCGCTGGAAGGATGTAGCTCTTCCTGAAGCCCATGGCCGCTCTGTTCTCAGCAATCGTGAGCATGCGCATCCTATCCCCGTCCACTACCGCCCAACGTGCGCGAGTGGTGACAGTGCCCAAGGGGCGATCGAGCGAGCGCCCGGTCAATCCCGACCCGGATCCGTAGTAGGGCATCACGAATCGCTCGCCGAAAGCGTGTCTTGCGTTACGAACTCGGTCGAGAGTTTTTTCTGACCGCCCAGGACGCTGGATGAGCGACCAGCTTCCCGCTTCGAAGTCAATCACCTCGCCGATCGCACGATGCTCGCGTTTCGGGGACTCCAGCTTGATGGGATGTCGACTGCGCGTCCCCACGATCAGCAGACGCTTTCGATGCTGCGGCACACCACAGTCCGCGGCGTCCCAAATCATCGGTGACAACGTATAGCCCAGTGCGGCCATGGCGGCGCACCACGCGGGATACAGAGCCCATTGTGCGAAGGCAGGTACGTTCTCCACCAGAACGAAAGGCGGCCGATGGCATTCGACGGCCGACACTACGGCCCATGCCGTGGCTCGCGCTGCGTCGTGATGCGGCTTGTCCTTACCCCGTGCTGGTGTGTGCCCCGTACACGCAGGCGAGGCCATGAAAAGGTCGTGCGCCGGAGCCTTGGTCCAGTCGGCCTGGTGAACGTCCTGGCAGATATGCGCTGCTTCCGGGTGATTGGCTGCATGAGTATCCACAGCGGAACGCCAGTGGTTGGCGCACCAAGTGACCTTGATGCCAGCCATGCGCGCCCCCTCTGTGTTTCCCCCCATTCCTGCGAAGCAGTCGATCGCGGTCTCCATGGTCGTCACCTCAAACAGCGACACGCACGGAACGCACGGCATAGCCCGCAGCCTGGACCACTTCGCGAGCTCGTTCAGCATCCTCAGCGGCCGCGTCGACCCAGATGCGATGACCGACCTCCACCCGAAAGAGTCCCTTGGAATCCGGCTCGCAAATTCGCGCCGCACAACCCGCGAACTCGGTCACCTTCTCGAACGGAAACAGCTGGAAAAAGGGATCTGCCAAGGCACTGCCGCGATAGCCCATGACAGACTTCACTTGGTCCGTGTTCAAGCCCACCTCGGCCTGCAAGAACTGCGACATCTCCTCGTCGCTCGAAACGTCGTTATTGCAGAGTTGATCGTTCACCCATTGACGCTGCACGTTCAACAGGGAATCTAGGCAAGCAGGGATGGTCGTTGCTGATTCAAGCATTACTCTCTCCAGGGTCGCGGCACAGACTTTACATTCTTCGTGCCTTTATTTAAATCACCCTAGAATTATATAGGCAATGATTGCCTATTAAAACCATATCCTGTAACAGGCATTGCGCGGCAATAGCATCATTGCGAGGACTGTGTACCGAATTCGCCTACGCGTATGCGGCCCAATCAGCACACCGGAAGATGCGCAAGGTGCCATGCACAATCCCAGCCGCCTCGCAGGCCCCGATATACGCCTCCTGAGCCTATTCAAGAAAATCGGCCCTGTAGACCACTTCGTCTGGGAACCACCCGTACCAAGGTCGACGACCTTGAACCGGCAGGTGTGGCGCAGCCATCCATTGATGAGCGCCCCCGCGAAGTGAGCCGGACCCGACTTGCGGTCATCCATGCCGCCCTCCATCACCTTCCGAAGCTATGACGTACTCCAGTCTTGCGCGCCGCGATGGCGCGGCCTTCGGCTTTATCTGAGCTCATAGTCAGCCCTGTGGCGTTCGGATGTTGCCGCGAATGGAGTCATAGACCCCGACAACGAGCTCTGCGCGGAAGGCCTTGGCGCGATCGCTCTGGCCGTCGCGCAGTTCCTCTAAAAACGCGCTGGTGTGATCTCGCCACGCGACCACGCCCGCGCGGATGTACTCCTCTTGTTCCGCAGCGCTCATCGCGTCGGGGATCCTTCCGCTTTCCGTATGGCGAGCGTGATTTGCGCAGAGGAATGCCACAAGGTGATGCAGAGCGTTCGCATCGAGGCCAAACTGCGACGCCATCTTCTGGACTTCTGCGTTCCGGTCCATCAGGCTTGCTCTCGGTCGTCGTAGGCTGCGCGCAGCGCGTCGTAGCAAACAGCGAAGCGAGACGCGGCACGACCGCATGCGTCCGGAAACTCTTCGCCGGTCGCCACACGCTCGATCAGCTCGGCCAGCGCGGCGTCCAAGCAGCCGCCCATGGTGGTACCGGCGAGCGGCAAGCCGCAGCTGGCAGCGTATTCATGTGCCGGCACTCGCGCGACCACCGGAAATTCAGCCGCGCCCCACTGGCGCGGATCGTTGTCGGAAGCGAACTTTTCGGCTTGGCTTTTCGTAGCGAAACCATCGCTGACCTTCGCAACATTGACAGGCGGGAGGCTGCCGACCTGGCGGGTATGCGCCGGGACGGTCACCACAAACACGGGCTTGTTCCGCATCTTGCGAAGCGTCGAGATAAGGATCATGGCGGAGACTCCTATGGGGGGGATTCCAGCGGGCGGCACATAGGCAACCCAGCGACAAATTAACATTTGCAGAAGGTTTATTTAAACCATACAAATATTATATAGGCATCTATTGCCTACCATGACCGCAAAGTGTTACTCGCCTGGGCACGCGGTCGCAGCTGGCCGCTGCCTTTCCTTTTGCACTAACCCGTGGCGACAATGGGGCGCATTCGCTCGCGGGCACGTCAAGCCGCGCACGTACCCACCGGGCAAAAGGGAAAGGGGTCGACGGCGGCAGGCTCTGTCGGGGGGCACGTCCGCCCCCCCCGGCGCCATCACATCAAGCAGAGCAAAAGGTCAGAGTTCTGCTCTTCGACCTTACGCGGTGCTGGGCAAGCCTCGCGCGTAACATCCTCTGCCGGGCGCGGCGAATCCTCTTCTTCCTCGTCGAAGTCACCCTCTTCGTCGTCGTCCGGATAGTCCTCATCGTCGTCCTCGTCGGATGCGCCCTCGGCGATCGCACGCGCAAGGCTGTAGGATCCGGAGTCGTCAAAGAAGACCAAAGCTCCGTCGAGAACGCATTTGACGCCCCTTACGCTGACGACAAGGCCGCGCCGGTCTCCCCGTTCCAGCGCCCCCGAATCCCAGGCACGGCATTGCTCCTCATAGGTGAAGGTCTCGCCTTGCCATTGCGCGAGCGGCACAAAGGACCATCCCTCGCATTCGCTGTATTCCCCGCAATGGAACATCCCGTCGTTGACGTACCCTCGCCCGCCGTAATTGAAGGTCGCCACGCCCGCCGGCCCCTTAGGGCTGTAGGCGATTTTGTCCGCGCTGTACGCGGGGGCCCATATTTGCATGGGCACTTTGTGGCGTTGCATGTGGTCGCGGTAGCTATCAAGGAAGACCAAAGCGCGTCCCATGTGGAACACCAGTTCGTGGCGAGTCTCGCTCCAGCGGGTTAGCACAAGGCTGCCAACTCCGTCGCAATGCAGCGCCGTGGTGCTGTAGTGCCTTGCAAAGCGGCTTTTCGCGCACTGGTGGGGGTGCGCCCCCGGCTGCTCCATCACCGCGCGACAATGCTCTTCGAAGATGGCTATCGCATCTTCTGTCGCGTCCAGGGGGATTGCGGGCGAGCGATCACGGCACAGGAGGCCGAACACAGCGTCTTCGCGGCGAAGCTCGCTTAGCAGGCACTCCGCCCCTTCTGCGTACATCGCGCGCACCGCCAGCGGAATGTCATCGAACCCCCGCGCGACGACCTGCTCCAGCCGGACAATCGCGTCTTCCAGGGGCAGAACTTCCCCCAGCCACGTTCCGGGAGCGGCTGCGCGAAAGACTTCCTCGGCGGCTCCAAGATCAAAACCCAATTGCGACATATGACCTCCAGGTGAGTTGCATCTGTTCGGCGTAGCTCGCCGGTACAGTGAAATGATATAGGCAATAGTTGCCTACCTGGATACTCGTTTGTTTCGGTGCGGCTCGGCCAATGTGCATAGCGCAAAGCGCATTGCTGTTTGCACTATGAACAGGTCCGCCGCTATGCACTGAGTCGGGATAGGAACGCATCCAGCGCCTGCACCGCGTTGACGGCCATACCGCGATGGACTCGCCCGTCATTCATGCGAGCCGCGATCGCTTTCGCCATATCCCGCGCAAACCGGGTTGCATAAGGAGGCAACACCTCGCGTGGTCGGCAGATGCATTCATCGGTCACGTCGAACGCATAAGAGCGCCCGCCGCATTGCACGATGTAGGCCAGTTGAGTCCCTGAACTGAGGATGTGGAGGCGCACGCGCAGGGCCTCCGCCCGCGCGTCAGCGAGTGAACATGCCTTTGCCATGATTCTTTCCACCGCATGAACATTCGCAACGCATGACCTTTCCTCGGGCGGTCATGCACCGCGCATCGCACTCATGGCGCGACGGGAAAGCCTTGTATTCGATCATGCGGGTTACCGGCAGGGGATCACCGCCCCCGGCGATGGGATATGCAACCCGCATCGAGAAGCCGTCATAGCGGATCCCTTTGACGCCCGGAAACCTGGCTGCGAACTCGGCATTGGGCATGCCGAACATTCCGCGTCCTTGCAACGCGACCGTATCCGCGCCTTGGTCGCTGAAATACTTGATATTGGCCATGAGAACATCCTCGCTACATATAGGCAACTATTGCCTATTATGAGGATCATCATGGCCATTGTCCGCCAGCGCTTGTAACTATCCGCCTCGCGCGGGGAGACGCGTTAGCGTGAGGGCGTATACCCTCTGCTGGACCATCCTCGACACCGAAGCGCCCCCCGGCGAGAATCGACCGGACTCTTCTTTTGCCCAGGTCTTAACCTTTGCTCTCGCTGCGGCCTCCGAGCCAACCAAACGCACGAGCACTTCGAAAAGCAGTTTGTCCATGGACACAAAGCTCGGCCTGGTGCCGGTGCTGCCGCTCCCCGCGACCACCGCGGCCGTGCGCTGGTACTTGATGCGCACAAAGCCTTCCTCGTTCTCGCACGCTGTCGCTCTGCTCATCGACGGCCTCCTTTTCCAGCGGTAATGCCTGCGCGTTTGAGGTGGACGTCAGCCCGTGCCAGGTTCGCGCGCATTTGATCGAGCGTTTGCTCGGGGTTTGAACCAGAGGGTTTGATCGAGGCTTTGGAACGGGTTTGAAGAAGGCCGTCTAGCTCTTCAAACAAGCTGCCTGGGCGAGGATTAGCGACCGCCCAGTTCACAGTGTGCATGGCACGCGTGATGGCAACGTAGACCAGCCTACGCGCTTCGTCTCTCTGCGATTGATCGTAGTCGCCCAATCCCGCCAGCTTGTACAACTGGGTGCGAATGGGATGCGGAGCAGGAGCGGAAACGTCGCCCAGTATCGCGGCATGCTCGGCCTCCAGGCCCTTCGCGCCATGAATGGTCAGGTACTGGCAACGTGCGCTCTGTGGCTTGACTTCCTTGAGAACCGTGTTGGTTCTCGCCATCACCATACCGTCCGCACCCAGCCCAGCGAGAGCACGATAATCCGCGGCATCGTCGACCTTCGTCATGCTCACGGGCATGCCAAAGTCTTTGGCCGGGCCTTTGGCGACCGCCGGCGGCTTGCTCAGTTTGTAAGCAACGCGATCAAGCATCATCTCGGCAGTCTGAACGATTTCCGAGGATGAACGATAGTTCGCCAACAACACAAGCTGGCTCGGCTCGAACCCTGGAGAGAAGTACTTTGCGAAGTCGATGAAGAAGTTGGGCGACGCTCCGCGCCAGCCATATATCGATTGGTAATCGTCGCCCACGACCATAAACGAGCTGGGCAGCTTCGGATTCGAACTCCGGTCGGCCGCCAGCTGTCGATCACGGAGAGCGCGGATCCACTTCACGAAATTCAAGGAGATGTCCTGGAACTCGTCGATCAAAAGATGACGGGAGTTACGCAAGGCGTCCGCTGGCAGCCGCGCCATGCCTGCGGCGCCCCCGAGCTGCGCAAATACCTCGCCGGTCGTTGTCATGCCGTTGGCCTGGATTTCCTCCATCAATGCGGGCCAGAAACGGGCCAACCCCTCCACGAAGAGCCTGTCCACGCCTTTGAGCTCGGGCGCAATTTTGACGCAGGCCTTCGCGACATCGAGCCCGAGGCATTGAATGAACTGAGCCTCTGCCCAGAATGCCTCAAACACCCAGCGGGGCTGGAATTCGCCTTCAAGCTGCACCTGGAACTGCGGGAAGCCGTGGAAAGCCCCCAGTGAGTATCGGACTTGCTCGGCAAGGTGCGCCAGCTGAGCGGGTTCTGAGATCCAGATAATCGGCATCGTCGCCGGGATATCTTGCAGATACCCTACCTTAAAGGCGGACGTCACAGCCATGATCATCGTGTCGCCCCCGGTTGAGAACCATCGGGGCGTCTTTAGATCCGCCACTTCCCGGGGTATCCCGAGGATTACGCGGGGGGCCGGCTGGCCCGGGGCCGCCAGGCTGGGCACAGTCGCGTTGGAATACCATGGGCCGGCGGCCGGATTAGCTCGGGCATATGCTGGATTGCTACCCAAGTAAAGCGGTTCGACCTTAAACGCAATTCCGCTTGCGTCGAGCTCGGAGCGGTACTTCTCGCACCACAAATCGTAAATCTCTTGCGTCCGAGCCTCATCCCGCGCTTGGTTTAGCTTGACACGCGGCACCCGCTTTTCAGCCTCCCCGGCTCTGGGCTGTGCGAACAGAAAGGCCCTTTCAAGCCCGATGACCGCCTGTTTGAAGGCCGGGTCAGCATCCAGCAACTTGCCGCCCACCTCACGCAAAATCTCGGGCAAAACCGGCAGTTCATCGAGCTTGGCGATGGGCGCGAACGGCGTATCTGGCGAGTCCTCGTCCTCATCATCAGCTGGAGCTCCCGGTTCACCGGCGTCGTCCAGCATGTGCGGGTCTTTGACAGGGGATTTTTTCGGTATCCGGTCCGCGGTGTTGACGTTCAGCCCAGCCGCCCGCGCCTGGCGGAACGCGAGCGAGTGAAAGGTGCGTACCCTCGCTTCGATCAGCCGCTTGCTGATGGTTGGCTCAAAAAGCTGGGCATTAGAAAGCAGCTTTTTGATGAAATCGTCTCGCGACTTGTTCGTGAACGTGACGACCGTGATCTCGTCCCAGGCCGCCCCCAGGTAATAGCGAAGCACGATGACGCGTAGCGCAAGCGTCGTCGACTTCCCAGAGCCAGCCCCGGCCGCCACGCGCACGCATGTCGATGGCGTAAGGATCATCTTCCATTGCTCATCCGAGGGGAGGGCTCGGCCTGCTCGTTCGAGTCGGTGACTGAGTTCAGCCCGTATTTCGCGCTGCCTTTCGGCTGCCAACAAGCTCGGGGGTGGCGGAGGAGGAGGAGGAGGAGGCACCACAGGAGCGACGATCGGCGTAGGCGACTGTGCGCCCCGCTCCCCTCCCAAACTCCCCGCCAAAGGTTGCGCTCGCGGCGCAGTTCGCTTTTCGACCCGCTGAGGCGCTTTCCGGGTGCGATCCTTCCAGAAGTACGCGCCCCCGGCGCAAATAGCCACAAGGGCAAGCGCAGCTGCGCTGAGTTCCAACCAAATCAACATTGCCTCCTGTAAACCCGGCGGGTTATTGCTGGGTTGTTTTGATGTCCAAATGGGCCGCCTCGCCCACGTCCGATCCTTCAGGCGCTACGCGCGCCCCCTCGTAAAAAACCCGGTGGGTTTTGTTTGGGTTTCACCCGGGTATCCGTCTGGATACCTACTCCAAACCCGCAGGAACACCGGCTTCCCGCATTCCAATCACTACCTCCTCCAGCCTTGCGTAAAAAACCCAGTGGGTTTCGAAAACTATCCCAGCGGCTTTCACGAATGCGCCAGAGGCCAATCAAGCGCCCTCATCCATGCCTCTTCCCGCTTCAAATACCCGATCAAAAACCCAGCAAAAACCCAGCCGGTTTGTCCTGGGATAGCGGCAGGTTCAATCCCGGTTTTTGCTGAAATCCGAGCTCGAACCCGAGGCAAAGCTCCCAATCCCATTACCAATCCCAATCCCATATCTTGACTGGCTACGCCAGTGTCAACGCCGCTTCGCGCCGTCGACCTGCCCGTGATGCTGGTGGACCGCCAAACCCCGAGCCCCCTCCGCTCAAACGCCCGCCAAAGCGGATATCGCAAGCTTGGTGGGGCGTTCCGCGCACGCCCAAGGGGTTGCATACCCCCTTCCCCGACGACGCCTTAAATCGATTTCGATGCACAAACAATTGTCGCCAACCCGCGCAAGTGCAAAACAGGGAGCACCGGGCAAAAAAAGCAGGTCCAGGGCCGAGAGAAATCTTTTCCCCTTGCCGGGCAAGGGAAACCTGACTACAGGACGCCAAGAAGCGCATTTGCACAATGAGGTAGGTTGGCCCGGGGTAGGTATAACCTATTATCCCTATGAGACCAAGACGAGCAGACAAGAACCAGCTTTTGGAATGTGCAATCCAAAATGGGAACTTCTAGGGAAGACGGGAGAGGAGCAAGGGGCGGAAGGTATCGCCACTGCCGAGGCACGATCCAATCCAGCAACAGCGTATCCCACGTGCAGCGGGACGCATGCCCTGGGATGCCACTGTGACGCATAGCCGCCTGAAAGCCGTTAACAGACGACAGTGATCAATGGTGGATAGCCAGATGACTGCTGGCACAGCATAACGTATAGGGCCGCCAAGCTGAAGGGGAAGCCAAGGCCCTTGGCTAGGCCAGTAGAGCCGTGACAGTAGGCTGTGGCCAAGCAGCGGTGTCCGCCTGCACCTGCCTACCCCCATCAAAGCGCTGCGCCGCTGAGTGGTGCCTTTGTGTGGGGGTATGGGTAGCTCTAGCGATCAGCATATGGGTAGAGAATGCCTGCGCTGTGTGTATGGACGTCGCGTAGTTGGGAGTCAGCGTAGCCAGGCATCCGTACGTGCGCATGCTCTCCGCGGCAGAGACCACTGAAGAATCGCCCATAAGAGCCAAGGCCCTTTGACCGCCTCGCAGAGGCGGGCATTTGCCAGGGAATTTGCTAGGGGATTTGAAGTGGTGAAAGCTGGAGAGAACTCAGGCGCCGTTGACCAGCACGACGAGGGCAGGCCCGACCGGCTACTGATGCACCGTTGGCATCGCCTCAGACCTCGCCCTTTGACTGGGGATTTGCTGCGGGACGCTGGATCTTATCCAGCATGGACTCCATTTCGTCGAGCCAATGCAATGTGGCTGGCAACAACCCGCCAACCCCAGAGGAGAAGCGTTGCAGCAATGTTCCTATCCTCGCGCGCTTGTCGAGTAATCGATCGACCTCCTGACATACCTTGGACACCGCTTCTGAATTGGCCTCGAAGTCCTTGGACCGGCGCCGGCTTCGGGAAGCAGTCCCTTTCCGCAACGCGACCGACCACCAAACGCTCTCGTTGTTCTTGCGCAGCCATTTAACAACCTGGGGCGTCAACGTCCTTCTATCCTCGCCCTCCCCCCTGACACCCACGAGTCGCCATTCGACGCGAAGCTTCCCGGGCAACGCCGGCTGCAAGGCGTCCAGCAGTTGGTCCAGCCTGCGCAGGGCATCATCTATGCGGACGATCACTTGTCTCATGTCTTCGACCCGCTGCGCAGCGTTGTCGGCGGCTGTTCGGTACGTATTCATCTGACGGACCCTCGGGTCCCTACTAGGTTAAGCAAACTGTGACCCCCTCGTTCCCGTAATAGGACCTTTCCCAAGCAATATTTAGCCATCCTCACCGGGGTGTTGGGAACCCCCGGACCCGAAATTCCGGCCGCGAATTTGCCGCAGGAAATTCCCATTGCAGTATGACTAATGACCATTGGCCAATGTGATCGTCACCTCATGACTCGGCCTCAGCAGAACCCGACGGTCAACACCGCCAAAGGGGTGTCACCCCCTCCTGCTTCACCGGCGGGACGGGGTCCCCCCCCGGGGTCAACGACGCCATGATTACGCCCGAAACTCCCGCTCTCGGGCCACTGCGCTTGGCGCCCGAGAGCGGCGCTCTAGGGAACTCAGACGCTCCACCGCGAGATGTCTTCGACTTGGCTGGGATCGGATTCCAACCCAACCCATTTTGTCGAGGTATCACTCATGTTCAAAACGTCCGTTTGCTCTTATCCGGACAGAGGAAGCTACGGCAATAGCCGTTATCGCGGAAACTGCTCAGGACACGTCATCAAGGATTTCGTTGAAACTTACCTTCCAAGGCTGGACGGGCTGTTTGCCGATCCGAGCATCGGCAGCGGCACGAGCGCGCACGTGGCTGCCGAGTTGCGCGTGCGCTTCAAGGGCACCGACCTGCATCAAGGCTTTGATCTGCTCCGGGACGACTTCCGCGCCTTTCTGGGCGAAGATGCGGCAGCAGTGTGGTGGCATCCTCCGTACTGGGACATGATCCACTACAGCGGCTCGCAGTGGGGAAATGTCCCACACCCGAGCGATATGAGCCGAATGACTTTGCCGGATTTCACCGAAGCCCTGGCGGTATCGTTGATGAACATCCACGACGCATGCGCTCCAAATGGACACTACGGCGTGCTGATGGGAAATCTACGGCGAGAGGGACGCTACTACAACCTATCCTCGCTCGTTGAACGCATCGCACCAGGCCGGCTAGTGGACGAGATCATTAAGCTCCAGCACCAATGCAGCAGCGACCGAAAACACTACGCGAATTCCTTCGTGCGGATCGGCCACGAAAAACTGTTGGTGTTTAGGAAAGCCGGCGGCCGTGCGTTCAGTATGCTCGTCCGCATTCAACGACGGGTCGACAACATCGTTGCTGCGACGTGGCGATCCGCGGTCCGGCGCGCGCTCCACGGTCGCTCGCCCGTCCCACTGGATCAGATCTACGCGGCCATGGAGCCCTATGCGATGTCCCGCGAGAATGTCCACTGGAAGGCGAAGGTGCGCCAAGTTCTCCAGGACGAACGGTTTTTCGTCCGCGTCTCCCTCGGCGTATATCAGCTCGCCTAAATGGCAAATGCCTACTGACACTTGTCAGTAGGCATTTTTTTGTTCGTACCGGACCACAAAGGAACTACGAGCAAACTTACCTGAAAATATCGGCAGCGATAAGGTCGTCAACGAGCTTGTCGCCCGTCATGTGACGCAAGTCAGGAGGAAGAAGCCCCTCCGCTCGATCAGACTCAGGCGCACGAGCTGCGGCATCCCCTGCTCCAATGATGAGGTAGCCTACTTCGCCAGTTCCCAGGTCACTGTTCGGAAGGGGGACGACCGATACAGTCGCGTGCCGGCTTTCAAGGTCAGCCACCAATCGGTGCACCTCGCGCGCGACACCCTCCGACGTCGCACCGTTCCGCACGACGTACTTCAGCACGGTAGCCACATGGGCCTCCTAACAGAATTTTCACCGATTGTAGACCTTGCTGGCAGCTGGGCACACCAACAACTGTAACCCCGCTGCCACCTTCAGATGCCGATCACATAGGACCACTAGGATATCGCCGATGTAACATTCGACAATACAGGAGAGCCCAATGAGCGCGACAAAGGACGTGAGCATAGAGCGAGAGATCGACCCCCAGCGGGAGTTTGCCTTGGACGGATCCTTCGCTTCGTCCGAAGCCGAGGGATTCCATCACGGTTCAGTGACTGAAGTGGGCGCGGAGTCTGCGTTTGGCGGCAAGGCGCGTGCATCAACGCGGGCGTCAAAAGAACCGGAGGATGACGAGAGCGCACTCGCTCGGGCCCGCGCCCGAGAAGACCTCGTCGACGAAGCCAGGTCGTCCCTTGCTAAGAAGTACACCGCCGAGGCGAACAAACTGGTCGAGGAAGGCCAGAAGCACCGCGCAGACGCATCTCGTCTTGTAGCAGAAGTTCCGCGCATCGCCGCGGAGACCCAAAGGCTGCACGCTGATGCACAGCGGTTACATGCAGAGACCGCGAACACGAAGGTCGATACCTTGCAAAAGAAGTTTGGCATGGTAGTAGGACTCGTGCTTGTCGCAGTTTTTCTTGTCATTCTCGTCACCACCGCGCTTGGCCGCGACAAAGATATCGCAGCCAAGACTGGTCAGTTTCGAAGCGACGCGCAAGACAGCCGAAAGGCATTTCAAGAGGATCTTGCTAAACGCATGAAGCAATAAGCAGCACATACCGACATCCCCTGGATGTCGGTTTTTTTTTACCCACGCTCTCGAAGTGAACGCAACGGAGGCAAAAAAAAGCCCCGCAGTTTGCGGGGCATGCTTGCCGCGGTGAGTCAGTCGCGTTTGGGCCGAACATTACGACCTTGCTGACCGTCAAACAGCCGGCCTCCAGGCGCATCCTGTCTACTGGGCGAGCTACCTTCGGCATCCTGCGGATCAGAGGACCAGACAACCTCGCTTCTTTCGAACGATCGAGGCGCCGCAGCGGCCGCGCCAGCGCCCAGCCCACCACCGATTTCTGTTCCGGCGGTGAGATTACGTGCCATGGGCACTTGGCTTCCCCCCCCTTCGGAGGCCGACGATGGTCCCATTGTCGTCGTCTGAATGGGAGTGGCGCTGGCTGGAGCAGTCGGACGATCACCCGCGATAGGCGCAGCGTCCCCACGGAGCTGCCCATCGAACACCGGCGCCGCTACCGGCGTCTGTACGGGACTGGCGCTGGACGGACCATTCTGACGATCACCCGCGAT
>NZ_DAMDGT010000002.1:134262-707379 GCF_032102605.1 Achromobacter sp.
CCGGCGTCTGTACGGGACTGGCGCTGGACGGACCATTCTGACGATCACCCGCGATAGGCGCAGCGTCCCCACGAAGCTGCACATCGGCCACCGGCACCGTTACCGGCATCTGTACGGGACTGGCGCTGGGCGGACCATTCTGACGATCACCCGCGATAGGCGCAGCGTCCCCACGAAGCTGCCCATCAGCCACCGGCGCCGCTACCGGCATCTGTACGGGACTGGCGCTGGACGGACCATTCTGACGATCACCCGCGATAGGCGTGGCGTCCCCACGAAGCTGGCCGTCCACTGGCGGCGCATCAGCGAATGCCCGGCCCGAAAGGTATGCTTGAGCTCGTGCGACTGGATCGGAAGCAGGAACCCCCGAAAGAGTTTCAATGACCCGCCCCGTCAGGTCAACATCCGCTGCACGAGACCCGGGCGCCGCGTTCTGGCCTTCATACCGAGCGTGGTTAGCTTCCTCCAGCGTCTCACCGCGTCTCACGATAGTCGATCCTTGATTCGAACTTTGCAGCTGTTGTCGCAACTGGTCGCCGGTCATCGTGTCAGGCACTCCGGCGCTCCGGTAGCTGGCGTCGCCGCCAGGCCCAACGCGGCCGGTTACGTCAGGCGGGGCGAGCGCCTGCACGTCACCTGAGACGCCTCGCAACGCACCGGCATCGAAACCAGCGCCGATCCCAGTCGCACCTGCAATCACGTCGACCGCGCGGACGTACCCGCCCTGGTCATACTGCCGCAGCGTCTCCAGCTTTGCCCATTCCTCGGAGCCGGCACGATTGGAACCAGCCTGGTCGGTGAGTTGCCTATAGGTGGTGTTGGTCACCGACTGAAGCTCTGGACGAGCCTCAACCAGCTTGTTATGCAGGTCATCGATAGTTGACTTGACCGGGGCATACGAATCGTTCCTCTCCAGCAAATGCCCGTTCTGGCTGAGGCTCAACGTGAAGCCCGCACCGATTCGACTGCCAGCGGACTCCGTGCGCGCATAAGTCTCCATTTCAGAGCGCGCGCGCGACACGGTCTCAGTCACCGATCCGGTGGCCGACCTCACATCGCTTGATTCCCAGCCGTCGCTTCTTTGCACTTGATGAGCCGCGTCCGACAATGCTCCCATTCGTATCGTCGTGGCGGATGAATTTGCGGCCATGGCCGCGCGGTTTATTTTCTCCGACTCTTGCTGCGTGATAGTCTCGGTGTGCCGCTTCCCATCCGAATCGGTCCAGCTGACCGATCGACCTGCGCTCACACCGCCAACCATCGGAGCGCTGAATCCCAGCTTTCCGTCCACGCTGGTTCCAATGCTCTTGCTTTGCTCACGGAAGATCGCATCTGCCTTCTGCTCCGTCATCCCGCTCTCGATGAGTCGCTGCTTGAACGTCTGCTGAGCGGCCATCTGTGCGCTTTCCTCACCCGTGGCAACTGTGTCCCGTACAGCAGTCGATGTACTGCTGCCTGACTTGAGCCCGAAAGCAGTCGAGTGGACCTGGGCCATCGCATCAGCAACTGACGCTTGCGCCTGCTGAGTCTGCTGCCACGTACTCTGCTGCATGGCCGAAAGGTCGTTACCGACCTGAATCTGTCGGTCCGCCGCATAGGACGAAGCGCCGCCGGCGTGCATATTCTGTGTGTACGCCGGCGTCACTTGAATGGGAGCGGAGTTCTTAACGGAGTCGGGCGCAACCTTATCCTCGGACACGTAGTCCCGCCCGGACATGCGCTGGGCCATACCGGCCATTGCATACGGGGACCCATAGATGATCGCCATCGTCAGCAACGGAACAGCCGCCATTAGATCGGAGGCATATGCAAGGTTGGTGCTCAACGTGTCGTACATCACCGCATCGAAATTCTGCAACGTTAACGCGTTGAGCGCGTACTGGCCCATCTTCTCGACCACGGTGAGCTGGATGAACCCATTAATCACGGCCGCGAACGGGAGCCAGCTGAAGACCCATGCACCGAACTGCATGAACTTCGCCATTGCTCCAAAACAACGGGCGCCCGCAATCAAGCCGTACAGGAAAACAATGACACCGAACGCGTAGTACAGCATCTGCATATACGTCATGCCGGTAAACATCGTCTTCTGAAAGCCGCTACCAGCCGCCGTCGCGTCCACCTTGTACTTCTCCATGGCGTCGCTTTGCATCATGGTGCACTCATTGAATGCAGATGGGCTTGTGGCAGCAAGTCGGCATCGATATGTGTCTGCGGTTGCATTGCGAAGCAGCGCGTTCAGCATAAACTGTTGCGCCGACTGGCCCCATCCTGCCCCAAGCTGCATCAGGGCGTTGTAGCTGTTCTCCACGTCCGCAACCGTATACGAAGATTGCCCGCCCGCTCCCAAACCGACCTTGGCAGTCTTCATGTTCTGATTAATGAGGGTGTTCAGAGGAGACGTGGATAGATTGGCATTGGCGAAAAGCAAATCGACGCGCGATCGCAGTGCTTCTGCCGCCTCAATGCACGACATTGCAACGCCAGCTTCGATATTTCCAGTGCCGTCGTAGTTGATGTATCCGATCAGTACGCCACCCCGTTTGGAGTTGTCCAAGAGATAGTTGAAATAGTCGGGAACCTGCTCCGTCTCTGTGCTGTTGACGGCAGAGTTTGGCGAACAATAAAGCACGAAATTCTTCCAGGTCGCGACCATCGCCGGGTCGGCCTTCTCCAAACCGCCACGCATGGTGAAGAGCAGCGCAAGCGGGGTAACGAAGCCATTCTGCGCCACAGTCATGTAGCTACCGCTCACCGTCGAGAACGAGGTATCCACGGTCTCCAGGACGCCGTAGCTAAGCTGACTGTAGAGTGCCGCCGGAATGCCAAGCACCGCGGGCACGTTATCAACCGCACGAATACTGCCGTCATACACATTTACCAGCTGGTTGCGGATCGGCAATCCGGCAGCGGTTAGCGCCAACACGATGATCACAGCGCTCTCGAAGATGCTGTGCCCTCGATTGACAGTGCTTGGCATGTACTGGTTCATGTGGAACCAGGCACCAGAGGCGATCGCGAGCAACCCGCCAAGCACCGCTGCGCCGGTAATGAGGCCTGTATCGTTGAACGCCATGGCCACGCCATTGAGCGTGGCATAGAACATATCGAGCGGGCCGGTCAGGTAGGTAGTAAAGGTCGGCATAGTTCTCAATCCGCTTGGACGTCGTTCTTCGAAACGGCGCGCTTCACTGATGCCCCAAACCTCAGCCGCCGGAACAAGAGCGACGCGACGAGCACAGTTGAAAGCGACGTGTACACAATGAGCCAGACGGCCAGTGCGATAAAGCCAGCGAAGCCCGCCCACGGCAATACGCCTACCTTTCCTCCAGAAAGAGCGAACATTACGCAGCAAAAGATGCACGTCGCGACAGCAATGACGCCGGGCACTGGCGGGAGTACGACTGTCAGCACCCGAATCAGCCAATCGCTTGTCGCCTGCGCGTTCACGGCGATATCGAGGGAATTCCGCGGGATCATCGATAGTTCCTGAAAATGGCCGGGTTGAACTTGACCAGGATGTCCGAGTACTCCTTCGCCTTCATCACTCGGTCCCACTGGATAGCATTTTCCTCGCGCATCTGACGGACTTGGTCGCTCAGTAACCGTTCGCGAGCCTCGATCACTGGCGGCATTGTCGTTTGGTCCTTACCCGAGAATGCTTGGCGGATGGCGCGCAACGCAGCGTCCCCATACGAAATCGTTATTTCGTTCACGATCAATGGCTCAAGTTGCTTTGCGACTTGAGTCATTGATGCCGTGTTCTGTTGGGTTGCGACCAGAAGGCCTAGGAGAGGCGCCGATACCGCGTTCAGTAGAGCTCGCTGCTGCGCCGTGAATCCGCACTCGTTCCGCGTGCTTTCGCAACTGTTGATCTTCGCGATAATGGAATCCGCATACACTTGGTCCTTCGCGCCAAGCGTTGAACCGTACAGCAGCTTCGCGACGTGTTCTTTCACTCCCGTGAAAGACGATGGAACCGCTTCAAGCGTCACCGTGGTGCACGGCCCATCTGGAACCCGGTCAGCCGTGCTGTCGTTGTATCCACTAGCTGGACAACGCAGCATTTCCAGCCGGCTCGCTTGGCCCTCCTTGGCTCCATCACGGATGTTGTAAAGGTCGACGGTGCCCGCCCGAACCTGGCCAATGGATTTTGCGCTATCGCTGTCAGAGGAGTCTGCTCCGACAACGACAGTACCGGAAAGCGACATGACGAATTCCTTCGACGCCTTTCGCGTGGACTCGCCCGTCAACAGATTGCCGAACTCGTCTGCCGCGCCAGAGTTACCCAGCGCTTTCCACACGAGATTTCCGGTCTCCGTAATGGCGTTCTTGTCCGCGGCCTCCTTCGACTGGCGATTCGCGCTGCTGAAAAAGCCTTTGACCGAATCGGTGATGCTCGCCACCCGGTCGACAAAGCCTCCGCTTCCTTCCGAGTTTTCCGCGGAGAGCGACTCCTCTGAAGCAAACAACGCCTGCTTTCCCCAGTTCACGACGGTGTGGGCAAGAGCGCAGGTATTGCGAAGGTTCTGCATCAAGCTTTGCAATATCGACTGAAAGTCGCCCATGATCTTGCCGAGCGCAGGGTTGATATAGTCGATCGCCGCCTTGAATGCCACGCCGATTGCGTTCGCCGCGATTTGCCGAAGAAGGGCTTGCAGCTGTTCGCTATTGATGAACGAGAACGAGCCACCATAGAGATCTATGCCACCACATCCAGCAGCGAGCCTCGGCGGGTCAAACGCGATAAGGTTTATCGGACGAACCGGAGTTCGCACACCGATTCCCCCACCGACAAAGCCATTGCGTAGCTGGCTGTTAAACGACCCAGGTGCGGTCGCATTCGCAAACATGCCATCCAGCTCAGAGCTCAGCGAGGCCGCCTTTAGCTCCGGTGACAAGCTTAAAGCGACGGCTAGTGCCGTAAGAACGACGGACCTTCGCATGTGAAGTCTCAACCTCATAGTGTTTTCCTTTTAGTACTGGCCCGACAGCCGCTCTTTCAAATAGCGCACCCACTCACCTGGGTCGTCGCCCGCTCCCGCCTTCATGTCCTCGGTACTGAGCACACCGCGATCGAACACGCGTAGCTTCTTCAGGATTTCTTCTGGTAGCAGCCCGTTGTAGTCGGCAGCGACGATGAGACGGTCACGAAGCTGATCCTGAGACATCATCCCTTGCGACAGGATGTAGTAGTTGTCCGGTGGGACCACGAACACCGTAGTGGGAGTGAGCCGCAGACCTAGCCGCTGCGCCTGGCCACCATTCGGGACAAACTCATCCTGTCCAAGCCCGGGGACCGCCTCGCCGTTCATCGAAATGAATTTGGTTAGGAAACCGAATTCGCGGGCAAGATCCCTCACAGCCGAGACCTGCGGCGGACAAAAGGCGCACGTCGAGTCGAAGAACACCCAGAGGCCACCGATCTTGCTGAGATGCTCCATCGCCTCGGTTTGGCCTTCCCCTCGATATCGCAGGAAATCTTTCTTCGCAAAGCTGGACAGTGGAACGCGATTGTTTTCGTCTAGATACGGATCGTTTGCCACAACCATCTGAACCTGGTTTGCATACCGTTGCGCTTTGTCCATCGCCACCCGTTGAGCGTATAGATATGCCTCCACGTTTTCCTTTGTTGGGTCGTCAATTGCTCGACCTAGAAGCACCGGCATCTGCTTCTGTAACCACTCTACGGAAAAAGGCTCCACCTCCTGCCGCCTGTAGGATGGAGGCTCAACAGCCTTGGGCGATTTGGGATCGGCTGGTGGCGTGGTTGCCTGCTGCTTTACCTGGTTCTCGTCTACAGGTTCGGGCTCCAACTCCGGATCTTGGTACCAAAACCAACCTTCGCCCTTGCGGTCATAAAAGCTTGTGTTTTGTGCAGCCGCCGCGGTCGGCAAGATCGCAGCGCACAACCACAGCCCGGCAAATATCTTGAGAATCGGATTTGCACACATCTCACGGTGTCCCACAAATGATTTATTTAAATCATATTTTTTTGATTTAAAAAAGGGGCCATGCCTGTCCAATAATTTGGTCTTGGTCGAGGAATCCCCAGTACCGGCCATCGTAGGATCCGGGCATGGTGCCGAGCAGCAGCGCCTTGCCCCCTGGAACCGTTGCATCTCCCTGCATGCGTAACCCACTTACGTCGAGCCGACTGGACAGGCCTAGCGGGCCCCAGAATTTCCCGTTGATGGAGATGCCCGAATCGTCCACGCGAACCCTATCACCTGGCAGCGCGGCCACGATCTTAATGATCCGCTGTCCATCCAAGGCATGGCCCATCAGTCCACCATTGGCGATGTATTCGACGTACATGCCGCGAGTAAGCCCGCCTTCGGGACGCCCAAGCCTTACAAAGTAGAAGGTGTGAGGTAGGCAGCGGTTCTCCTCCACCTGCACGTCCAGAGCAAAGTGCATCTTCTGGCGCAATGCGTCGGTGATTACCGGACGGGCCGAGAGCGCCAGCACGGCGCCCACCAGCGTTAACAATATTGCCGTCCGGTTCTTGCTCAGCTGGCGGCAGTTGGCCGCGATTCTTCGCCAGGAGCTTTTCAGGTAAGTCATCTACTTCTCTGCCCCCAAGCCCAGGCGTTCGGCGACGACCGTGGTGACATCCCCCAGGGGCGGGACAGCGAGTGCAGCATTTTTGTTCAGCACAAGAATTCCTGCACCTTCATAGTCGCGAAGGACGCGAGCTAAGTGCGCCGCGAAATCTTGAGCGACATCGACCGGAGAGTTCACCTCCCCGGCAAGCGACGCCCTCTCATAGAATCGCTCAGCTAACCCTGCCGCATCGAGCACTACGACGGGCGTGCCACCGCCCATTTCTTGAGACGTAGCGGTCGATCGTGTCCTTTGCGGGGAATCCGACTCAGCGCTCAGCGGGCCGTCCGAGTCAAGGTTCCATGCCGCAAGAGTTGACGCAATTACCACCGCGACGAACACCGCGATCGCAAATTCCGGCTTTATGGCCTTAGGCCGCACCAGCCACAATCCCAATAAACACAGCAACGCAGCGCCGGCGGCCACGTACAAAAACGAGAACAAATTCATTCCGATCACCTTGCAAAAGAAGAGTTGTCTTGGCTCAGCCCATAGTGAGAGTGGGTTCGTGACGGGAAACCACACCGCGCGCCTCTTCGTCGAGGAATCTGCGGATAGCAGCGTCAGCCGAAACACCCTGATCGATCATGCGAAGGATCTCCGTCCGTTCCCTCCCGCTGGTGGAGAACATCACATTCGAATAGCGGCTTCGCACGAGTCGGTAGATCTCGTATGCGGAGTCGACTTTGAACATGAACTCGGAGTAGACGTTGTCCACTTTGTGAATCGAGTTGATCTGCTCCGCGCCATAGGCGTCGATTGAAAAGTGGTCTTGATTAAGTGCCTTCTGCACCTGATCCGGCTTCTGCTTGAGAATCGCATGCCACGCCGTGTTCTGGAGGATCGAGTCTCCGCGGGGAGATTTGCCGATATCCAGCAGACCCTGGGTCACGCAAGCGATTGCGCCAAGGTCTTTACGCGCGCGGGCGTAGGACTCGTCGATGCCCTCCGCCATGATCGGATTCAGCAGCCATTGTTTCGCCTCTTCCACCAGCAAGAGATTTCGAATGCCCTGGGTTTTCAACTTCTGTCGGCTGCGCGCGATCGCGGCAAACATCTGAAGCACAACCACGTCCCGCAGATGAGGAAGAAGCTTCAGGTCACCCATCTCCAGAATGATGAGTTGGGCGTCCATGTTGATGTTGAAGGGCTTGTTGAACCAATGGGCAAACTGGCCCGAGGCAAACGGGTATAGCTGCTTACCAATCGTCCGCGACAACTCGTCAGGCTGCGTCAACAGAAAATTGGCGACATCCTCGGGAATAGCCTCGTTCGTGTTGTTCATGTACGCAGCCGTAATCGCGCGTTCCAGAATCGGCCGCTTCACGTCGTCCAGCCCATCATTTGGCGCGGCCATCTTCGTGAAGATCGTCGAGAGCAGCGACATCTCTTCTTGAAGCCCCCCCAATGGAATTGATGTGAAAGGATTGAGCGACAGAAAGCTTTCCTTGGAGAAGGTGATGACCTGGCATTTATCGGGGCCCAGCGACCGACCAAGCTTCTCGTAGGATCGGCCGTCATCGATAATCCACACCTTCACCCCTGAGGCCAGCATGTCGGAGACGACCGCCTGCACCCAAAAGGACTTCCCACTGCCAGATTCGGCATACACGAGGCCGTTTGCATTACCGGGTGTAGCCAGCGGGTCTATCATCGCGGCTTCGCCACGTCGTGTTAGAACTAGGGTTCCTGACGAGGTCCGACTCCCCGTTCCGTCGCCATAGATCGGCAAAAATCGCACGGCTTGCGGAACTGACATGGAGCGCAGGCGGAAGGAACGGTGCAACCCGCCTTCACTCCCATTCAATGGGAGGGCCTGCTCGAATACGGTGCGCAGGATTCGCTTGTCCTCTCGGATATCGAACTTCTTTCCTTTACCGCCGATCGCACGGTAGTAAGTGCACAAGCTTTCGCTGTACGAGCGAAGTCGGTCCTTGCTCTTCGAATAGATGACAAGCGCCATGGACACTTGCACGCCAATTTCACCGCGGCCGTTCAACGCGTGGACGAGCGTGTCGATACGCTTTTTCTTATAGCCAATAACGGGCCAGAGCTTGATCGTCGGCCCGTACGCCTGGTTGTTGATCACCGTCGACATCAAGCCGACCTTACGCTTAAGCGCCTGCTGATCGGGGTAAAGCATGACGAAGGACAGGTAGAAGGGCTCCTGGATCTGATTGGTGAGCCCCTTGGCGTCGCCTATCACCTCATTCATGATCCATGAGTGCGCACGCTGGGGGAAGTTGTTCACGCTGAGCACCTTGGCGAAATGCTGCCCGTCATTGAACGATATCGACGCGTGATCTTGGGAATAGTCGACCGAGAACGAGTTGGGAAGAATCTGCTCGTTGAGTGGACGTTCTTCGTCCAACGGGGCCACACAATCATCGTCTGAAGCCCAGGGGTTGTGGACCTTCTTAACGATTCGCCGATACCCCGCCTCGTCGAGCAGACGAAAATGAAAGCCCGCGGTCTTCAGGCGGTCAAACAGCCCTGTGACGTGCTCGGTCGCGGGTGCGAGATCGTCGGCCGCGACGTCAGCCGCGGTCACTGGCACTTTAATTCCCACAAAAAGCCGTTTTTTGTGGACCCGAACTCCATTCGTCGGAATGAGCGGCTGCGTGGTACCTGACGCTATGTATTCGGCATGCTCGCGAGCCATCGAGGCCAATATGCCGCCAGCACCGGCCTTCCCTGAGAGGTAGCCCTCCACAATGGCATCGATGTCGGGATCGGCGAGGATACCCCAATGAATGATGGACCGCGCGGGAAGGTTCGCAGACAAGGATACTGAAAGGCGCTCAACGAACTGGTTGTCGGTTCCCACCACCGGCGAGGTGACACCCACCGCGCCAATGAAACGCTCCTTCAACCGTTTGGATTCGAAGTAGAGGATATTGGAGGAGTCATCCCACGCAGTGACCGTGATGTTCTCGGCGGGATGGTTTTTCTTGAGCTTGCTCATTATCTGGCGTCCGGGGTGGGGATGATTGCGATCGCGAGGCTGCCGACTAGCGGGCATGCCAAGCTCAGCGAAGGGTGCACAGTAAAACTAAGGCAGCGGGTCCGGGCATCGAGCCGGACGTCGCTGCCTTCCTGCATTTGCTACTTGGTAGAGCAGATAGAGGGATCAGTTCGCCTCTGCGCAGGCACCCCTAGAGGGTGAGGCCGGGAATCCCGGTAGTTACGACGTGCGCGACGACCTCGGGCAACCCGGACGCACGCGCCTTCACGACAGCATCGACGAACGGACCGATAAGGAACGCCACGCCCACGCCGATCGCGGCGGGCTTGAAAGTCATCATGACCGCCGTGGCCACAAGCCCGAACAGGACCGATACGAGGCCAATGGCCAGGCCAAGCGAGCCGTTGTACTCGTCTTCCAGGAAGTCGTTGAATTCGGTCAACGCGTCGCCGCCGCCACCAGCATGTGCTGATGCCAGCGACACAATGGCGATAATGATGAAGGCGGCGACCATGAGCAGCCATTTCGGAGGGTTCTGAATCGCACTCTCGCTGGAACCGGAAGCCATCGGCTTGAGGGAGATTTCCATGTTTTATTCCTTTAGTTTCTATCCTTGGTTGGTGAGATTTTCGTTCGCTACGGGTTGGTGATTTGTGGCATTCCTCCCATGTCCTTAATGCTGTTTTCCCTGGTGCTTGTTGCAGAGGATTCGGCGGGTTCCTGAGATCCGCCGGAGCGCGGCACACGCGGCGAACCGACAGCCTTCGCACCCGCCGGCCGCACCATCTTCGCCGGCGCCAGAATTCCTCGATTAACGAAACCAGCCGCCCCCATAGCCCAGCGGCGGGGCTGGACTTCGGTGAAGACGTACGAGGGGTAATGCAGGTCGTCACGTGCGTCAATCCACGGTGCCACCCAAATGCGCATCACCACGGCGGGCTCGCGAACGGGCTTACCGTAGATGTCGCTTCCAGCGCCCGGGCCAGCCCCGGCACCGACCGCCGTGACCAGGTCATAGGAGCCTGCAACCGTAGCTCCTTGCGTCCGCTGCCGATCGCTCTTGCCAGCCGGAAAGCTTCCGATCTGCACATTGCCCGCGACCGCCCCGGATTCAACGTCCTTCATGGTCACCCCGAAAGGCAAATCGCTCTCCCTCAGAGGCATCGGTTGATCGGTCGACTTGATGACGGCCATCGGCGTTTTGCACGTAATTCCGTCTTGCAGCGAATCCGGATTGTTCGGATCCATGCACGTGAACGAAGAGCGGCCGCCCGCGGGATCCAAGATCGACGCGCAACCGCTGAGGGCCACGGTTAACGAACACACCAATAGGAGCTTCTTCATTTCAGTACAAATCCTTTCTTAAGTGCCACGGTCACCTTCCTGCCGGCGTCAACTTCGAGCACCGGCATCATTTGATCTGCCAACTTCAGGTAGTACTCGCTCACGCTCTTGGCGGCGTCGGAGAGGCCTGTTGCGAGCCCGGTCTTTCCGATCGTGCTGGCGTCGACGGACTGAGTCTGGACGCTTCCCGAAGGGTTGAGATCCAAGCCCTGTACGCGGGTCGGCTTTAACGCGTCGCCGAATCCGGACAGCACGCCGGCCATCAACGTCTTTGCGATCAGCTGCCCCTGCTTGGAAACGAGCCGTCCCCGCACACCCACGCGCCCGTCTTCGCCTAGCACAAACCCATCCAGCGGAGCCTCTACGACGCGAGGCTCTTTGGTCGGATCGTCATTGGGAATGATGCAAGCGATACTCTCGGTGCGCAGCTGGGCACGCTCGTCGGAAAGTCCCCCGTAGCCTGCGACCAGCACGCGGCAATCATTCAGCGACTGCGACGTATGTCCATTGGGCATTGACGAAATGCCCTTAACGCGGAGGATTCCGGGTACCGCGTTCACTTTTGCCTTGGCGGACTGGTCCGTCGGAGCGTCCATACCCGTGATGAGGTGCCCTTCAAACACCGTGGTCATCGGGACGTATTCACCAGGAGCCTCGGAATCTGTCCGTGGCTCTTCGGGCTTTGGCGTGGCGTTCTCGGTAACCCGGATGCGAATGGCCTTCACCTCCGGACTGGCCGTGGGTGCGGCCATCGGAGCTCCGGAAGGCAAAGAAGAGGCTGGGGCATTCGGAAGTTGATATCCCGCACCCAACTCCCTCTTCCCTTCCAGCGAGTCCAGGCGTGTGCTCAGCTTCTGGACCTCAGAAAGAATGTCCTTGGACACGCCGTCCGCGCCTGGCGCCGATTTGATCTTGTCAATCGCGTCCTCCAAACGACCGAGGATTTGCTTCCGGGCCTCTCGCTCCTGCTTGATCTGGTCTCCAAGATCCTTCAACTGCTTTGATTGCGCCGTAAGGTCGCCAGCGAGCATCTCGACCGTGCGATCCTTCGGCTTTGGCAGCAGCATGTTTGCCGACACCGGGGGCTCGGGATTCTTCGGGACGCGCTTCTTGGGCGCGGGCTTCAGAAGAATGAAGAGCAGCACCACGACGACGATGAAGCTGACGCCGACGATCCCCAGACGAACACCCGAGCCTTGCTCGTTCCACCAGTCCTTCAGACCTTTCTTCTCGCTCATTGCGCTCCTCCCTGCCCCGTGGCGGACTTGTCCGCGACCACGAAGAGATCGGTCTCCGCTCCACCTCCCACGACGGAGGTTGGGAAGAATGCAACCCCGCGAACACCTTCCGCCCAGAAGGAGGGCTCTTGCAACTCCACCGTCCGATCAGCCGGTCCAGATACCCGGTACCGGTATATGTCGTAGTGCGCCCCAGAATGCCGCGACAGGGGCCGGATGCTCACCTCACCGATAGCTGCAACCGCAGAAGGCATGTATCCCTCAGCGTAGCCCTGCAATCGCCCTCCCGACGCAAGGGTCCGCAACGCGTAGACAAGTTGATCGGTGTACACATCAGACTTTGCACGCGCATCGAATCCGGACGTCGATGAACCACCAGCGTTAGACCCGCCGTTCAACTGAAGAGGAATCACCTGGTTGGGTATCGATTTCGGAATGAGGAGAAGCGAGATGACGGGATCCCCCGGCTGGTCGCCCGTGATGTAAATCGCCTGCGCATCAGTCGCACCATTGGCGTGCACGTACACAGACGAGCCGTTGGCCGTGATAACCATCTCCCCAAGTTGAGGCTTTTTGTCTTCGCCGCTCGTAGCGTCGATTACCTTCGCTCGCGCAAAAGGCGTCGCGATGCGGTTCATGTACGTGGCCGAGATGTCGACAGGCACGGTCTCCTCTCCCGTCACAGGGACCACGTTGCTCCGCTGGACGGCTTCGCCAGGCATGGTGCCGACACCAGGCATCGCCTGGCGTTGCACGGGAGTCTGTCCTGGGGGGGGCAACTTGTACTGGTCCACCGCGAAGGCGTTCGACGCGGCGCATGACGCCAGAAGTAGGCTATAAACGACTCGCTTCACTTACTCTCTCCTTGCTCATTGTTCTGACGCCGCTCGTCGCTCATCAGATCTCTGGTTTCGACGCTGCCGCCGGCCGCGCCGAAGCGAACAGCGTCGTCGAACCAAGGATCCTTTGCGGCGTCTTCCGCACGTTGATCCGCCGCGTGCTCAGCCGCCTCGCGCTCCAACGCGCGACGGTTTCTTGATTGCCAATGCTGGCTTTTCTCTTGCTTGCCTGGGTAGTGATCGAACTTGGAGATCTGCGGCCAGCCGTTCTCGATGGCGACTTGGATTTCGTAAACGTACGGAGTTCCTTTCCCGATCGGGCCGGCCGTAGTCGTAGACTGGAGCTCGCCCTTGATGAATACCGTCTTGGTGCGCGCCTCGTAGTCCATTCCGGTCGCAGTGAACGTCACGCTGCCTCCGCGGTCCTTGAACACAGGATCCATCGCAAGCGCGAAGAGTCGGCGCCTGACTTCCGGATAAATCGCTGGCGACGTGATGAGCCCCATCGCGTCTGCCACAAACGTCACGTTCTTGGGGCTCACGTTCCCCGTAAGGGTCGCCGCAGTTAATGCAACGCTGATCAGGTAGTCCTTGGACGCACTATCCGCACTGATCTCTGCCTCTACTGTCATGCGAGGCGGCACCAGGCGAGTCACGACGTCCTTCTTCAGCCAGCCGTACAGCGCTCCCAAGGTGACCACGCTCTCAATCAGAAGAATCACGAGCAAAAACTGGACGCTTCGCTCGGCGCTTCGCCAGGACTTCGTCAGAAAGTTGAGCTTCATGACCACAGCACCCCATGCTTCGCGTTCCGATACAGCTTGTTGATACCCGCCCAACCTGCTGCAAATACGATGTGTGGGATAGCTCCCATCATCTCGTTCTGCTTCCAGCGGCGCATCCGCGCTGTGAACCAAAGTCCGATGGCGGCGCCAACGAACGGCCACATGCCGCGAGCGATGTAGCCGCCCAGGAAGCACAGCATCAAGACCAGGAACTCGTCCAGTTCCCATAGAAGAAATGAAGGCATGTCGTCCGTGTGCGCAGGAATATCAATTTCGTCGATCATTGGTTGCACTCCTTGTTGTTCGAAGCAGGAACAATCCTTCCGCCCACGACTTGCGCTCCAGGCACATGGCATGCGGCAGATCCTGGCGAGACGGCTCCAGGGGATGGTTGTGGTTGACGGGCCGCGGATTCCGCGATGCCCGGATTGCTACGCGGCGTAGCTCCCACCGCCTTAGCTCCGCGCCTAAGTTGAGCCGGACGATCGCCGCTGACCAAGATCTCCACCCGGCGGTTCAGACTCTGATCCGCGAAGCTCACCGGTAGCCTCTTTCCGTACCAGCGCGCTTCGATTGATTTGGCGGGCACACCAGCGACCTCCAGCGCGCGTTTCACCCCCTCCGCCCTGCGCTTCGACAGGGCGAGGTTGTAGGCGTCGGTACCACGCTCGTCCGCATGCCCCACCACCAGATACGAGACGCCCTGCCCTGCAACTTGCGCGGCAACCAGCGCCGCAGCGTTCGTGGACGCCGACTCCGACAAATCAAAATCGAATCGAACGACTTGGCTCAATATGAGTCTCGGATCCTTCCGGTAACTCGTATCGATCCACGTTCCGGGACGGTACGTAGACGGCCCTTGAACCGACCACACCGGTTTGAGCTTCTCTGGTCCCACCCGTTTCGGTGTCGCGACCGCATGCTCAGAGTGCTCAGGGACGGTTACGAGGGCGGACGTCTCGGGCACGATCCACTCGCGCATATCGAACTGACCCTGGCCCTCAGGTGCTGCCGCCATGCTCGACGTCAGAACAAGAGCACTTCCTACCAAGCCAATAAAACGCCGCATTCGGACGCCTCCCACTATTTGCATAGCGTGGTATTTTAGCGATGAATGTTTATATCTCAACCTGTGAATGTTTATTTTTTGGGCGTCGGGCCACGCGCCCCAGGGAGCTAGGAGGAAATGAAAGGAATAGGCTTTTTTGGAAATCGCTTGGGCGGGGCGGCCGACACCCTAGCCTTAGCGGCAATTTCGTCGTCAGTGTTGACCACGTCCCCGTTCTTCAGCGGCCTGCCTACTGTGCCCTCATACGCTCTTGCTGGGCTAGGTGCTGCATGGGTGGCCGGACGCTGCATGCACGGCTTGGCTGGCATGCATCTATTCCGCTCAAAGCTCAATATCCGTTCCAGCGACCTGCTCTCAAACGATGGCATGCTGATCGGGTATACGACTGATCGCGGGCGTGCCGTTCGGCTCCCAGACGAAGCGCTGCCGTACCACGGCATGGTCGCGGGGCGAAGCGGCTATGGAAAAACGACTTTTGCCCGGCTGATGATGCTGCAACAGATCATCCGAGGTGGCGGGTTGCTCATGATCGACGCCAAGCTCGACAGCGACGACATGTCGTGGGTTGCGCAAGTCGCCCGCTGGGCCGGACGATACCAAGACATGCAGTTCATAAACCTCGGAGATCCCGCCAACAGCAACAGCTACAACTCCGTTCTTGAAGGCGACCCGGACGAGGTCGCCGACAGAATATTGACGAGCCTCCCCGCTCCAGAAGTGGCCCCGGCCGCGGAGCACTATCGTCAGTCCGCAAAGCAGGCACTCGGGGCGATCGTCGGAGGAGTCCAGGCGCTTGGACTGGCATACAACTGCATTGATCTCTCCATACTGCTACACAACGAGCGCGCACTATCCGAGCTAGAAGAGCGCCTTCGCTCCGTGCTGCCTCACCATCCCGCAACGAAGAATCTTTCGCTTTGGATTGAGCAGTACCGAGGTGGTTTCGGGAACGACACGGGACCGGCCTCAGCCAGGATCAACATGAAGCGTCTGAAAGAGACCCTAGGCGGCATCGCCGGGCGGTTGCATGCGTTCGGCACTGGGACCTTCGGCGAAGTCGGGTCGTCGTACAGCCCGGACGTACGTCTGTTCGACAGCATGATGTCGAACAAGATTACATACGTCTCTTTGCCAACGATGGGGAAGGACGAATCCGCCCGAAATTTTGCGAAGATGCTCCTGGCAGATCTTCGATCCGCTATCGCGCGGATACAGCAGCTACCGAAGTCGCACCGATCGCGCATCCCATATCTCGCCCTGCTGGACGAGTTCGGCGCCTACGCGCTGATGGCGATGAATCGAGTATTTGAGCAGGCAAGAAGTGCCGGAATTTCGGTGTGGGCGATGTTCCAAAGTATCGCCAACCTCGATGCCGTGTCACCAGATTTTCGCGACATGCTGGAAGAAAACACCGATACAAAGCTGTTCTTCAAGCTCGCGAGCCCGAAGACAACTGAGGAGGCAGCCAAGATGATCGGCAAAGGGACATTCTCCAAGACGACCATCAGCGCCACCAGCCGTGCGTCCGAGTCGACGCCAAAAATCACGCCCGCGCCGGAAGGCGGGCTCAGCACTGATGCGGGATACGCGATCGCAGAGTCAGAGGAGGAGCAGTACCGCGTCACTGAAGATGACCTGAAGAAGGTCGATCGTGGTGAGTGCATCATGCTCTATCAAGGGTGCGAGCTATTCAACCTGCGGATACCAAACATCACGATCTCGAAATGGCTATCGTCCAAGGCAGCTCCTATCCGCGTCAATCGCACCAAACGTAAACAAGTAAAAGGCTGCGACTATTTCAAGAATGCGGACCGGTATCTGACCGCAGCAAAGGCTGCCAGAGCTTGAAGCACGCCCGAACCTCTATCACCGCTATGCACGCTATGGACAACAAAGGTTATGGTCGAACAAATTCAATTTTGGGGCTTGATAGCTCTCGTGATAGTGCTTGGCCTACTTCTGGCGAGCTGGACGAGGGCGATTTTGATCTACCTGTTTACGGATCTGGTATCACCTGGCCTGACGGCAGTGGCGAAGCCAGTTCTACTTTGGATCGCCTACTTGCTCAAGACAATTTGGCTGGACCATTGGGTGATCATCCAGAATTTGCTGAAGCCACACTCCGCGATCTTCCCTTCCCTATCTGCAAGAAGGAAGCACCCAGTCGAGAAGTCATAGCCAAGCTGACGGTCGATGACTTTGAGGAAGGTCCGGAACGATGGGCGCTTCTGGCAATCAAAACGGCCGTACAGCTTCTGTTGAACAGTCGTGCGAAAGATCGGGACATCATGAACGCCGGCCGTTGGCTCCTGGGATTCGATGATGGTCCTCTCTCGTTCGAGAACTGCTGCCGCGTTCACGGGGCCCGACCGGGCGTCGTACAGCTACGTCTGCAATTCGAACTGTGGAAGCGGTGGCACGTATTTTCAGAGCCTATTCAACTTGGTCTATTTTCTTTGCCGGAGGAGGTTGCAGACTCCATTCGCATGCGCGGCGGCCGCGCCGCAGTGAACGTGGCTGAGCGGATATGGCAGCAGCCGGGCATTATGACGTCGGACGCCGTGCGAGATCAGGACGAGTGCGCCGCACTTGAAAGGCTCGATGAGGCTTCTCTCGCATCCCAACAGGGAGACAACTGGTATCTCACCGGACGCAACCCCTCGGCAAAAGGAAGGCGGGACAGCAGCTGGTCCGACCTATTCCCGTGGTGACGACTAGTTGTCGAACGATCGTCCGAGGTGGGCTGCGTGCCCGGCGGACGTGGTGCTACGGCGAGAGCGACGAAGAAAAGGCCCTGTACGGGCCTATTTTATTGAGCGCGAGAACCTCAGGCGGGAATGAGGTAGTCGTTTCGAGAGGCACCGCCGAGTTCGGCGGCGACGAGCCAGCGCGGAGCCCGCCCTCGCCCCGACCAGGTTTCACCAGTGTCAGGGTGGCGATACTTGGGCGCCACCATTCTTTTGCCCGGAGCCGCCTTGGACTGTGACTTGGTGCCCGCGCGCGCTTCCTTGAGGTCCTTCAGGGTGATCCCGTTTTTTTCGAGTTGGGCCAGAATCTGGCGGATAACCACGGCCCGCTTCTGAGCTCGCAGATCGTCGAGCTGTCGGTTCACCCGCTTGATACGATCCTCCAAGGCGTGTTCGTTTCGCATAATTCTCTCCCTCAGTTCTGTATGTGAATGACAATCTGCTTTGCCGTCAGCGCTCCACTTGGCCGCGGCATCGCCGCTTTCCTTCGGGTGGATTCCGGTTCTCCAGCGAGCACCTCTTCCAGCGCCTTCTTGACCCTAGCGATGTACCACTGTTGGCCTTTCTCATTGGGAGACCCATAGTGGCCGACAGCCTTCCATGTGTTGCCATGGCGTGCAATTTCGTCTGCGTAGATCCACGCGCCAATGTGGATGTTCAAGCATGGCTCCCAAAGGTGCTCACGTGTGATTCCGTAGCGAGGCAGCCGTTTCTCGATCCACCAGCTGTTTATTTGCATCACCCCGACGTCTTCGCTGCCGTCTCGGTTCAAGGTGTCGTTCAAGGCGTTCGCTTTCCACCTTGACTCATGCCACGCTATCGCACGCAACATGATTTCACTGACCCCGTAGCGTTCCGCTGCCTCTCGAAAGCAAAGCGTGCCCTTCGCAATTGGGCTCGACATCGAGGCCGGCGAGACGACCATCAATGACAATAGCAATAGCGAGGCCGCGGTTCTCATGCGTGCCCCATCGCCCGCGACACCAGTCCGCTGCACAGTTGGAGAAACAAGGCTTCGTCGCCTTGCACTCCGTCAGGCGTCAGAACGAACTTCCCGGCGATAGCGACTGTTGGCGTTGCGTCCACGGCGTATGCGATCATCGACCGGGGAAGCTCTGCGACCTCCGCCGGCGACAGACTCTCCCAGGCCTCCTCGAACGCCAGCACGCTCCCCCCCGCCGCGTTCACGATGCCACGCCAGGTCTCAGGAGCTCGCGGCGAGCGGCCTTCGCCTTGGATCGCGCGGTAGGCTGCATCTTCGAATCTCGCGACCGCAGGCCCCAACGCCTTTTGCGCGGCTAAATACCCTGCGGCTTCATGAATTCCCGTGCCATCCGCAAGCAGAATCGGTACGAACTCATATCGCCAAGGGGCTGGGAGACTCTTGGCCCACTGACGCAGTGGCGTGTGGAATGTGCGGCAAAAGGGGCAGCTAAATGAGAAAAAGATGCGCACCACTCGCTGGTCCGCCTCAACCTCGGCAACCTCTCGGTATGGCATTGGCGGGGTATATGGCTGTCCCTTTCCGTCACCACCCATTGCCATGGAGGGTTGAGCCTTCGCCACCACGTGCAGGGCGCTAGTTGTGGCTAATGCCAGCACGGCGGTAATGCAGGAACGCCTCATCTTGAATTTGCTCATTGCTTAGTAGTCCTTGGTCAATGCACATAGCGAAAAGCGATTGCCGTCGCTCGCCTCGTTTCCACTCTTCGATCACGTGTTCTACTGGTTGTTCTGCCAGGATCCCGTTGTCTATGAAGTATCCGAGGAGGTCCACCGCTTCCTTTGTTCGGCCTAAGCATTCGATGACCTGGAGGCGCGTCGCCGCTCCAGTCGAAATGAGCGCTTCCCACAGTTCAAGGATGCGATGTTCTTCAATGGCCGCGCGAGCCATCGTCTCCACCGCTTGATACGCCTGCGCGGGAGTTATCACACCGGAAGCGATCAATCTCTTGTCGAGCCTCTGCCGCTCAAACGTAGGCCACAGCGCCGGGTTCAGGAGGGACTGAATGGCGCTGAGCGTGGTTTTCCCTTCCCGCGCGAGGCGGACGCCCGCCTCCGCGAGAGTTTCGAATTGAGGTTGATAGCTCGCCGCTTCGTACAGTTCTTTGGCGTCTCCGCCGGCCAGAATCACCCGTCGCACGCGATCATCGATCTGGATAACCTCAAAGATCGGCATCTTGGTTTCCGACATGTCGTGGTCGCTCACAATGACCGGGAACTTGTCGTCCGGGTGATAGGCTCCGACGGCCTTCAACCACGCTTTGCTGGATTCGTTGGGTGCAACCCATTCGACCGTCGCCTCGGCGGGGATGGTCCTGACGAGGCGAGGCGCAATAATGAGTCGCAGCGTCTTCGCAATCAAGTCCCGGGGCATCTTCAGCTCGAGCAAACGCTCAATCACCAGCGCACTCGTATCCGAATGCGTGGTTGTCCAGAGCTGGCACCCGGTGTTCGCGTTACGGCCCAACGCCTCAGCGGTCTCTTCGTCCCGAGTCTCACCGATCATGATGCGGTGGGCACGCTGTCGAAGGAATGCCCTGGCTAGCATGGGATACGTGACCTTTCCCGGCACCAGCTCACATTGGTCTATGCCAGGCGTAGGTATCTCCACAGGTTCTTCTGCCGTCTTGACGTTCTCTCCCCTGTCGCGCAACTCGACCATGTATGCCATGAGCTGCGTCGTTTTGCCGCTTCCCATGGGGCCCGACACCACTACCGTTCCCGCGCGCACCGCGAGTGCCTGGTCGATTACGCGTCGGACTGCTAAGGGCATGTATATGTCACGGTAGGCAAGCCGTTGTGCTTGTTCCCGAGCGAGCCGAAATACGGCTGTTGAGCCGACGATGGTGTGAAGGAAGCTGGCACGGAGACTCAGTTTGAGCCCATCTTCCGGATAGCGAAGATGAATCGCGCCATCCATCGGTATGAACTGTTCGGACAAGTCCATGCTTGCACGTGCGCGAAGCTTTTCCTCGACATGCTTGACAAGATCTCCTTCGTACTCCGGCTCAAGCCAGCTGATTAGACGAACCCCCGAGTCAGCAACTTCAACCGGGCGCATGGCGCCATGGACGAAGCGAAGTTGAATGTCGGTCATGCCCTCCAATGCCGCTCGACGAAAGAGTTCGTTCAGGAAGTCGGCGGCCGGCTTGTCTTCCGGGCCCATGTAGATAAATTGATCGCGCTGACGGCCGAGTCTACTCATCGCTTCGTCCGCCTTATAGGAAGTTCTTGCACGTAAGACTGGGCCCGTAGAGCACGGCGCTTGCGTAGGTTTGCGCGCCGGAATCCACCTTTATGCTCAGCTCCAGGAGCGATAGACGAAGCTCGGTGTGCTCCGGTCCAGCAAACAGGTTGCTGGCGATAAAGCGCGTCGCGTCCATCGTCAGCCGAATCGGTAGTGCTAGCCGGTCCATCCGCTCGCACGGCTCGGTCGCCACCAGCGAGTAGCCCAGCCAAGCGATTGTCCCGAGAAATACGGCGGTGCCGAAAAACGCCTTGAATAGCATGACATCTCCATTGTCTATGCTTCGATTATATTTATGGCGCTTTTTATTTCATACCTAACAATGTGTACTTTTTGGTTTGTGGTTGGCTTTTTTGCGTCCTATGTGTCTGCATGCCTGTGAGGCAGCCTGTCGAAGCCTTTCCGCGCACGCTGCCCGCGGGATTCAACGGCAGAATCTAGGGGCGGCGCACCGTGGTAATCGTGAAACTTCGTCGCCATCCCCTTGTAAGCCAGCAGCACCTTTGCCAGCTTTCCGCCTCTATGCTTCAGGATATGGAGCTCTGCACAACCCGGATACGGAGTATCCGGGTCATCTTGCTCGGGTCTGTATATCCCCATCACAACGTCGGCATCCGCCTCGATGGACCCTGAGTCCTTAAAGTCGGCGAGCAGTGGACGTTTGTTGGTTCTTCGATCGATTTCGCGGTTCAATTGGGACAGGAGCAAGATAGATATGCCAAGCTCCTTTGCGAGGCTCTTGAGACCGCGCGTGATAGTTTCAATCTGGCTGTGGCGCTTCTCTTCAGTCCCGACCATAAGCTGGAGGTAATCGACGATCAAGACGCGCAGGCCTGATTTGCGCTTCAAAGTTCTCGCCTTGGACGCTACATCGAGAAGCGTCAAGCCTGAGGTTTCGTCGATGAACAGCGTGGCTGTGGCCGCAAGCTGTCCCGCTGTGACGAGTCTCGCCCAGAAGTCACTTTGCACTGCTTCTGGATTGTCCGCCTGGAGCGCATCGATCGAAATATCGGACCATTGAGCCAAGGTACGCCCGGTGAGCTCCTCTTCGGGCATTTCTTGCGACAGATACGCCGTCGGGACTTGCTCTGCAGCCAGGTGACTTCCAACCGTGCCGGCCAATGCCGATTTCCCCATTGCCGGGCGACCGCCCAGGACATACAACCGCCCCGGCAACAGTCCGCCGTGCAGCGCCTTGTCCAGATCGGTCAGCCCTGTAGAGACGACGTCTCGGGCTATGCCTCCCGAAATTCTCTGGTCCAGCTGTTCAATGAAGCGTGCCGCTGCGGCAGCGATGGGCACAGCGTCCCGCTTGACCGTTTGCTCCCCCAGACCGCCGATCAATTTCTGTGCATGGTCGAGGAGTTGGTGAACGTTCCGGCCAGCTGGTTCGGATACAGAAGCTTGGATCTCCGACGTCACGAAGATCAGCTGTCGGAGCAGGGCCTGTTCGACCACAATCTCGGCGTACCGAATTGCGTTTGTGGCACTGGCGCACTCCGCGGCAAGCGAGTTGAGATAGGGTAGCCCGCCGGCGCGGGGTGCTTCGTTGCGCTCGCACAAGAGATCGTGCACGGTGATCACGTCAGCCAATTGCCCCCGACAAATCAGGGAAGCGATTGCACTGAAGATCAGGGCATTGCCATGGGCGCCAAAGTGCGAAGCGCCAATCCTCACCGGCGCGATGCGGTCGAAGGTGTCATTGTTAACAAGCAGGGCTCCGAGCAAAGCTCGCTCCGCCGTGCCAGCCCGAGCGTGCAGTGGGCTATCACCCTCCGGAATTGTGCGGCGCATTTCTTCTGAAACTACTCGAACGAAACAAACTTGCCGCCGTTCTCACGCAGCCGCGACGCAATACGATCGCCGACGGCACGCAAAAAAGTGGCTTTTCTAAGGTGAGTGGTGATGACTGTGGGCTTTACCTCTTCGAAGCGGCGTTCGATGAGTTCAAAGATCGCATGTCGACCCGCCTCATCCCAGGGGTGCGAGAGCAGCCCATCCAACACGAGTAGGTCGGGATTGGCTAGCTCGGCGAGGGCATCCTCCCCGTACTCGACGACGGCAGCGATAGCCCGACGGGCGCGTATAAGCCGGCCGGTGCGACCGCTTGCGATAACCGCAAACAGCATCGCCGTCGCCAGGTGCGTTTTGCCCTTCTGAGGCCCCCCCAACACCATGGAAACGCCGTCGTAGCGCGCGACGTTGAAATGCTTGCTGTAACTCTCGCAAGCCAGTTTTCTCGCTTTATGTTCTTCGCTGTACGCGTGAAAGGTATCGAAGGTGCAAGACTTGTACCTTGTGGGTACGTGCGCCTTCGCCAGCACCTCGTCGCCGGATAGGCATGGAAGCGGCTCTGCATCGTGCTTCTGGCCACTTTCACCCTGAAACAACAGGCGCCGCAGCTCGTTAGACAACATCACTTGATCTCCTTTGCTGACCCGCTGCTTTATTGCAGAAGGTGACAAAGTTTCGTAATTATTTCTTTCTATGTGTGTAACTTCGTGGCTAAACATTGCCGTCGTAACAAATTTGGCGCCGTTTTGTAAAATCTACTCGCGGTGATAGTGGTTTTCGACGCACTTCCGAAATCCGTCGGGGGAGATGAGAAAGTCCAGACTGGCGACGAATGGTGGTCGTCCCGGATCTGACGGTGGCGCCTGCCCCGTCAAGAAATCGGACTCGCTGCATATCTCGAAGAATGTGTGCCATGCGTCCAGGCCCTGCTGCATTGTGTGATAGCCAAACGGAGGCACGTCCAGCCTCGCAGCCTGCTTCCAGCGTGCTGCGAGGAGCTTTCGCCGACTGTCATCAAGCACTTTGATCCTGGGGTTGAGGGGCATTCGGTCGTGATAAATCTCTACGAGCCGCTCGTGGGGGCACGGCGGCAGTCCCTCAACCTGCGCAGATTCCAAGCCATCGCCCGGACGAGAGCCAGAACCTAGCGCTAACCCGCCAATAACCCGCTGGGTTTCGTCCGGGTTTCCCGTATCGGGTCTTCCGTCGCCTCCAGGTAGCTCCTGAGGCGGCACCGACTTTCGCGGACGGCCACCCTTTTTCCCGTTCTCGCGGGACTGCTGTCGCCGCTTATTGCCCGCGGCGATCTCTTCCTCGCAGCGCTTATGCCACCACCCGCTTTCCGTCTGAACGAAAAACTCCCTCAGCACCACACCCACGGCCTTGCGCTCGTCGTCACTCCGCGCGAGCAGTTTGCGGCAGAGGTCGGCCTCGTCTAAAGGCAGCGCCTTCTCGATGGTGTAGTAGTGGTCAAGCAAACGGCGGTACGCCCCTTCTTCCAAAAGAGTCAGGTGCCGCGTGTCCTTGACGTGGTCGCCGATGTTATGGGGGTAGAAGTGCATCGCAGTCTTGTCCGGTCAGACATTGAGCGGCACGGATTGCAGAAGATGGCATTTCATGGGCGAGCACGCAGCGCGTCGAGTAGCGCGGCTCGTCGCTCCGCGCCGGCGAACTCAGCCGGGTTTTGAATGTATCGGACGATGAGCGCGTCACGCTCTGAGATGAGGCCTTCCTGAATGAGCCCCTCCAAAGAAACGCGACTCTCGCTATTTATCTCCACTAAAATGCCTCGCCGAAGAGGCATCGCCGTGTCCCCCTTTAACCAAAGGCTGGATTGGGGCGGGGTTACCTCAGCAAGCCGCGCCAGCGCTGCGACTATGCCAGCCGTCCGCCCGCCGATAGCGACGGAAGAGTTGATTCGGTCGGCTTCGACTATTGTTGCTCTTGTCGAGGTCGCGAGCTTATTGGAAGTAGCCATGGGCGCGAATTCGGTTAAGTAAAAGTTTTCGAATATTAAGCGATACTTTATGGAAGGTAAACCCCGATGACACAAAAGACAAAGAGGCCTGAAGGCTCCACGTCTCCGCAGCTGTCACAGATGCAACGCGACTTTGTCGCAAAGCTGGATTTTCAGATGCAGTCGAATGGCGTCTCAGCCGCCGCATTAGCCGAACGGCTAGGCGTCAGCACGCCTGCCGTCTACGGATGGAGAAACAATGGCCGGTTCGACCGCGAACATGCGGTGGCTCTAGCCCAAGTCTTTGGTACCTCCATCGCTTATTGGCTCTCTCCCGAGATTCCCGTCGCCGCCCCTACTGACCTTTCGGCCCTCGCGGGATCGGACGCAGAGACCATCGACATTCCTTTCCTTGGAGCGCGGCTGAATTACGGAACTATGTTGCCGCCAACGGCATGCGCAATCCGACACCTGCGGGTTAGCCGGGCCTGGCTCAACGGTCGCCTTCCTCTGGACGCGAACCTAACTAATGTGGGGTTTGTGTACATAGAAGGGGCGTTCATGGAACCTACGTTCCGTCAGGGCGATATCGCGTTCGTGCAAAGCGATGTGAAGGAAGTCAATGCGGACGGCCTGTATCTCATCCGGCAGGGAGAGCAGGTTGACCTTCGCTTCGTCCAACGTCTTCCAGGCGGGGGGCTTCGGCTATCTACCGAGAGCACAAAGGTCGCCCCGATCGATGTGCCAGTTCAGGACCTGGATGATTTCGTTCAGGTGGTCGCACGCGTTCCTTTCACCTGGGCCGAGCGACTCGCATGACCTCCGAAATTTAATCAAAACTTGACACTTAATAAAGCAACACTTATCTTTATGCCAACCTACTAGCCGGGTCGACGCCACACGTCGCCGCGTCGGAGGCGACGAACTCGCCTCTCTTACCTCGGGCAGAAGCAAAGGACGGCATATGGATGCGCGCGAGATCGACACCAACGAATTCGCTCAGGAACCGAGCGAGCAACTTCTAGAATTGCCTGCGGTCATCAAGGCCACGGGCATCAAAAAGACCAAGATTTACGAGGGAATCAAGGACGGGACGTTCCCGGCGCCTGCGAAGGTGGGGCGCGCATCGCGATGGCCCGCATCGGAGGTCCAGGCGTGGGTCCGCGAACAAAAGAATGCCCGCACCACTGCCGCCCCCAGGGAACGACCCCTCAGCTACAACCGGATTGTGCAGCACGCATAGTCCCGGCGTCTGGATGCGCGCATCAGCGGATCAGTAGGCACCCAGTACTTTCGAAGCCAGCCGACGTAGCTGCACCATTCTTCGAACAGCACAAAAAGCCGAGCACTATGCTCGGCTTTTTTTCGTCGAATTCCTTCATCCCTGCCCTTTCGCGCCCATCTCCAGCAACAAGCGAAACGCTTCGCCGCGCGAGTCTCCTAGGTGGCACAACGTCGCGCCTGGAGCGCGTCTGAATTGCGGCTCCACTCAGCTTTGGCTTTGTTGTCCCATATGTTGTCCCATAAGCCAAGCAAAGAAAAAGGGTTAGCTCAACAACATTGAGCTAACCCTTTGATTTTATTGGTCGGGGCGGTGGGATTCGAACTCACGACCCTCTGCTCCCAAAGCAGATGCGCTACCAGGCTGCGCTACGCCCCGAAGGGTGGAAACTATAACAGAAACCGGCCTGGCGCGGCGCTGCGCGGGCAATCCGAAGTTGGGCGCAGTGGCGGACGCCGCGACCTCGCCGCAACGGACCCGATATGAAAAACGGCGCGCCTTCTGGGCGCGCCGTGTCGGGAACCGCTGGAGCGGGAACGTTCAGCCGAAGCGGCCCGTGATGTAGTCTTCCGTTTCCTTGCGCGAGGGCTTCACGAAGATCTGGTCGGTCTGGCCAAATTCCATGAGCTCGCCCAAATACATGTACGCCGTGTAGTCCGAGCAGCGCGCAGCTTGCTGCATGTTGTGCGTGACGATCACGACGGTGTAGTCGTTCTTCAGTTCGGCGATCAGTTCTTCGATCTTGGCCGTGGAAATTGGATCCAGCGCCGAGCACGGCTCGTCCAGCAGCAGGACTTCCGGCTTGATCGCGACGCCGCGTGCGATGCACAGGCGCTGCTGCTGCCCGCCCGACAGGCTGTTGCCGCTTTGGTGCAGCTTGTCCTTGACTTCGTTCCACAGCGCGGCCTTGCTCAGCGCCCACTCCACGCGTTCATCCATCTCGCCTTTGGACAGGCGCTCGAACAGACGAACACCGAAAGCGATGTTGTCGTAGATGCTCATGGGGAACGGGGTGGGCTTCTGGAAGACCATGCCGACCTTGGCGCGGATCAGCGAGATGTCGGTCTTGGCCGTCAGAAGGTTTTCGCCGTCAAGGATGATTTCGCCCTCGGCGCGCTGGCCGGGGTAGAGCTCGAACATGCGGTTGAACGTGCGCAGCAGCGTCGACTTGCCGCATCCCGACGGGCCGATGAAGGCGGTGACCTTCTTCTCCTGGATCGACATGTTCACGTTGCGGATCGCGTGGAACTTGCCGTAGTAGAAGTTCAGGTTCTTGACCTCGATCTTGTTCTTGACTGCGGTAGCGGTGTTTTCCATTGCGTTTTCCTTGGCTCCGGCGCGCCCAGCGCGCCGGCAAAGCGATCTTTACTTGCGGAACATGTTGCGGGCAATGATGTTGATGCCCAGCACCAGCAACGTAATCAGGGTGGCGCCGGCCCAGGCCAGGTTGTTCCAGTCCTTGAAGGGGCTGGCGGCGTACTGGTAGATGACGACCGGCAGGTTGGCCATCGGACCGTTCATGTTCAGCGACATGAACTGGTTCGACAGCGCGGTGAACAGCAGCGGCGCGGTTTCGCCGGAGATCCGGGCAATCGCCAGCAGCACGCCGGTGATGATGCCGGACTTGGCGGCGCGATAGCACACCAGCGTGATCATGCGCCACTTGGGGCAGCCGAGCGCGGCGGTGGCTTCGCGCAGGCTGTTGGGCACCAGCATCAGCATGTTGTCCGTCGTGCGCACGACCACCGGAATCACCAGGATGGACAGCGCGACGGCGCCGGCCCAACCCGAGTAGTGCCCGACCTGCGCCACATAAACGGCATAGATGAACAGACCGATGATGATGGACGGGGCCGACAGCAGCACGTCGTTCAGGAAGCGCGTTGCAGGCGCCAGCCAGCCACGCTGGCCGTATTCGGCCAGGTAGGTGCCGGCCAGGATGCCGACCGGCGTGCCGATCAGCGTGCCCACGCCCGCCATCATCACGCTGCCGATGATGGCGTTGAGCAGGCCACCGGCCTGGCCAGGAGGCGGCGTGATTTCGGTGAACAGCGTGTACGAGAGCGCGGGCGCGCCCTTCATCAGCAGCGTCAGGATGATCCAGAACAGCCAGAACAGGCCGAACGCCAGCGTGCCCATCGACACGCCGAGCATGATGCGGTTGATCACGCGGCGCCGGCGATAAATGCCGTTCTGCATGTTGAGTACGGATACAGCCATGGTTTTTTCCTTGTGCTCCGGGCGCGTCAGGATTTCTTGCCTTCACCGGCGGACAGGCGGACCAGCAGCGCCTTGGCCAGGGCCAGCACAATCGTCGTGATGAGGAACAGGATCAGGCCCAGTTCCAGCAACGCGGCCTTCTGGATGCCGCCGGCTTCGTTGAATTCGTTGGCCAGCGCCGAGGCGATCGAGTTGCCCGGCGAAAACAGCGAACCCGACCACTTGAACGCGTTGCCGATGACGAAGGTCACGGCCATGGTCTCGCCCAGGGCGCGACCCAGACCCAGCATGATGCCGCCGATGACGCCCGACTTGGTGAAGGGCAGCACCACGCGCCACATCACTTCCCAGGTCGTGCTGCCCAGGCCGTATGCCGATTCCTTCAGCATCGCTGGCACCAGTTCGAACACGTCGCGCATCACGGCGGCGATGAACGGGATGATCATGATCGAGAGGATCAGGCCGGCGGTGAAGATGCCGATACCGAAAGGCGGCCCCGCGAACAGTCCGCCGATCAAGGGCACGTTGCCCAGGGTGGCGATCATGAACGGCTGCACGTATTGCTGGAACACGGGCACGAAGACGAACAGGCCCCACATGCCGTAGATGATGGACGGAATGGCCGCCAGCATTTCGACCGCGGTGCCCAGGGGACGGCGCAGCCAGGTCGGCGAGAGTTCGGTCAGGAAGATGGCGATGCCGAACGACACCGGCACGGCGATGATCAGCGCAATCGCCGACGTCAGCAGGGTGCCGATGATGGGCACAACCGCGCCGTAATTGGAATTGACGGGGTCCCAGTCATTGAGCCACAGGAACGACAAGCCATATTTGGCCAGCGATTCCCGGGCGCCGTAGATCAGGGAGATAAGAATTGCCGCCAGCAGGATGAACACCAGGAAGGCGAACGTGCGGGTCAGATTCTTGAACAGCGCATCCATCAGCGCATTTTTGGTTTGCTTCATAGGCGAAGGCGTGCCGGTAGTCACGGAATCCGCCACGCTGGGCGGAAGCGGCACACTATTATCCATTACCGCGCTCATGGATGGACTTTCCTTAGGAAACCTGGGGGAGATGCAGGTAGGTCATGTTGCAGGCGGCGGCCCCATCCGCCTTGAAACGTCTGGGGCCGCACGATCCCGCTATTTACTTCCAGACGGCCTTGCCGTCGGCGGACTTCACTTCGCCCCAAGCGGCGCGAATTTCCTTGGTCACGGCTTCCGGCAGCGGCACGTAGTCCATGGCTTCAGCCGACTTGGCGCCGTTCTTGAACGTCCAGTCGAAGAAGTCCAGCACAGCCTTGCCCTGAACCGGCTTGTCTTGCGACTTGTGGATCAGGATGAAGGTGGCGGCGGTGACGGGCCACGAATCGGCGCCCGGCTCGTCGGTCAGGACCACGCCCATGCCCGGCGCGCTCTTCCAGTCGGCGTTGGCGGCCGCGGCGGCGAATGCCTTCTGCTCGGGCTGGACGAACTTGCCGTCCTTGTTCTGCAGTTGGGTCCAGGCCAGCTTGTTCTGCTTGGCGTAGGCGTATTCGACGTAGCCGATCGAGTTCTTCAGCTGGCCGACGTAGGCGGCGACGCCTTCGTTGCCCTTGCCGCCTTGACCGGTGGGCCACTTGACGGCCTTGCCTTCACCGACTTGCGACTTCCAGTCGGGCGAAACCTTGGACAGGTAGTTCGTCCAGCCGAAGGTCGTGCCCGAGCCGTCCGAACGGTGCACGACGATGATGTCGGCCGCGGGCAGCTTGACGTCGGGGTTCAGCGCCTTGATGGCGGCGTCGTCCCACTTCTTGATCTTGCCCAGGAAGATGTCGGCCAGGACCTTGCCCGACAGCTTCAGCTTGCCCGGCTCGACGCCGTCGATGTTCACGACAGCCACGGTGCCGCCGATGACGGCCGGGAACTGCAGCAGGCCGTGCTTTTCAAGGTCGGCTGCCTTCATGGGGTCGTCCGAGGCGCCGAAATCGACCGTCTTGGCGATGATCTGCTGCTGGCCGCCGCCCGAACCGATGGACTGGTAGTTGACCGCGCTGTTGGTGGCAGCCTTGTAGTCCGACGCCCACTTGGCGTAGATCGGGTACGGGAACGATGCGCCGGCGCCGGTGACATCGGCAGCCTGGACGGCAAACACGGCGGCGCTCAGCGCGACGCCCAGGGAGACTTGCTTGAAGACACGTTTGAACATCTGGGTTCCTTCTGTGCTCGTTGGAGGAGTCTTGGCAGGCTTTGAAATCTGCCTGTCTTTCAGCGACCCTCGCATCTTAGAAGCCCAACGTGACAGGATAGTGACAGTCATATTCCCCCCCCGGAGCGCTGCGCGCTTCCCCCCCAGGGGGGCGCCGGTGGCGGACCGGCGTAGCCGGATCCGCGCGGCCTGGCTTGGGGGCGCGTGCCTCGAATCTCGTGATGGGTCGTTCGGGGCGGGCTGGAATCGCGCAACCTTGCCTGGAGGTATGCGCCCGAACGTCGTTCGGGATGGTGGGCGAGTTTGGCAGGCGCCGCTAACTGCACTTGCCGAGACAAGCCGGCACTTAAATTCGGGGACCGGCCCCATTAGAAATTGAGGTCCGGTCCGGGCCAGTGCTCCGCCGGAGGCGGCCGGCGGAGGACGGAGCAGATAGATTGAGGCTTACACGCCCAGCTTCTGCATCAGGAACTGGTGCAGGTTGTAGGGCTCGCGGCGGCTTTTTACTCGGGCGTAGCCGCCGTCGGGCTGCTGTTGCCAGGCCAGTTGGTTGTCGCGCAGGGCGTAGGTGAAGGCTTCGTCGATGACGCGTTTTTTGAGGGTCTTGTCGTAGATGGGGAAGGCGATTTCGACGCGGCGGAAGAAATTGCGGTCCATCCAGTCGGCGGACGAGAGGTACACCGTCTCTTCGCCGTCGGCGTAGAAATAGAAGACCCGGGAATGCTCCAGGAAGCGGCCGACAATGGAGCGCACCCGGATGTTTTCGGACAGGCCGGGCACGCCGGCGCGCAGGGCGCAGACGCCGCGCACGATCAGGTCGATCTTCACGCCTGCCTGGCTGGCCTTGTAGAGCTCCTCGATGATCTGCTCTTCCAGCAGGGAGTTCATCTTGGCCATGATGCGCGAGCGCTTGCCTGCCTTGGCCGCCCGCGCCTCGGCGCGGATCAGGGCGACCATGCCTTCGTGCAGCGTGAACGGGGATTGCATCAGCGACTTGAGCGCCCGGCGGGCGCCCAGGCCCGTCAGCTGCGCGAACACCTTGTCCATGTCCTCGCAGAGCTTGGGATCCGCGGTCAGCAGGCCGAAATCGGTGTAAAGGCGGGCCGTGCGCGGGTGGTAATTGCCGGTTCCAAGGTGGGCGTAGCGGCGCAAGCGCCCTTTTTCGCGCCGCAGCACGACCGCCATCTTGGCGTGCGTCTTGTGCGCCACCACGCCGTAGACCACGTGCGCGCCCACCTCTTCCAGCTTGGACGCCCAGTTGATGTTGGTCTGCTCGTCAAAGCGCGCCATCAGCTCCACGACCACCGTCACTTCCTTGCCGGCACGCGCCGCCGCCAGCAGGATTTTCATCAGCTCGGAATCTTCGCCGGTACGGTAGATGGTCTGCTTGATGGCCATCACGTCGGGATCCAGGGCGGCGGCCGTCAGGAAGTCGATGACCGGCTGGAACGACTGGTAGGGGTGATGCAGCAGGCGGTCGCTCTCGGCCACCGCCTCGAACAGTTCGGCGGGTTTGTCGCCAATGCGGTCGAAGGGCGCGGGCACGGGCGCGCGGTACTCAGGAAACAGCAGGTCGGGGCGGGCCGCCGAATTGCACAGCTGCATGAGGCGCGACAGGTTCACCGGCCCAGGCACCCGGTAGGTGTCATCCGGCTTGAGCGAGAATTCCCGCTGCAGGAAGGTTTCCAGTTCGACGGGCGTCAGCTTGTCGATTTCGAGCCGGACGGCGGCGCCGAAGTTGCGCTGGGACAATTCGCCCTGCAGCGCATGGCGCAGGTTGGTGACTTCTTCCTCGTCCACGAACAGATCGCTATTGCGAGTAACCCGCCACTGGTAGCAGCCCAGCATCTCCAGGCCCGGGAAAAGCTCGCCCACGAAGGCGCGCAGCAGCGACGTCAGCAGGATGTAGCCTTCGGGCTGCCCGGACAGCTCCTGCGGCATCTTGATCAAGCGCGGCAAGGCGCGCGGCGCCTGCACGATGGCAATGGATGCCTGGCGGCCGAAGGCATCGGCGCCCGACAAGGACACGATGAAGTTCAGGCTTTTGTTGTAGACGCGGGGAAACGGATGAGCGGGATCCAGCCCGATCGGCGTCAGCAACGGCATCACGTCGCGATGAAACACGTCGCGCGCCCACTCCTGCTGCTGCGGATTCCATTCGGACGCGTGATGCAGCGAGATGCCCTCGGCGTGCATCGCCGGCAGGATCTCGTCATTGAGCAAGTTGTATTGGCGCCCCACCAGTTCATGCACCGCCTGCTGGACGCATTCGAACGCCTGGTCCGGCGTCATGCCATCCGGCCCGACCGTGTTGGGCGACTGGCGCTGCTGCTCTTTCAGGCTGGAAATCCGGATTTCGAAGAACTCATCCAGATTGGAACTGACGATGCACACATAACGCAGCCTTTCCAGCAGCGGCGTCTTGGGATTCTCCGCCATCGCCAACACGCGTTCGTTGAATTTGAGCAGCGACAATTCGCGGTTCATGAGCAAAGGCTCGCCAGGCGGGCGTGAGGGCATACCGGATTCCAGGGGAAAGGAGAGCGTGAAGTTTTACTTCAAAATAGTGACGCTTCTATGACAACGGCACGATTGTTAGCGTACGCCAAATACGGGACATATTGGACGTTGCCGCGATGCTCCCAAACCCTTGTTACGTAAGCGAAAAGCCGGAGGCGGGGGCGCTGTCACATGGGGTCTCTATAATCGATCCACCTCACAGCCAATATTACGAGCCGCATGGATCAACTTCTGGCCGCGGTGGACCTCGGGTCCAACAGCTTTCGCCTCTCCATCGGACGCATCGTTCAGCAGGACGGTACGCCCCAGATCTATCAAATCGACCGACTCAAGGAAACCGTCCGGCTTGCCGCCGGGCTGGACGCAGAGAAACGGCTTGGCGACGACGCCATCGACCGGGCCATCGCGGTCCTCGAACGATTCGGCGACCGCCTCCGCAGTTTCCATCCCAATCGGGTCCGCGCCGTCGCCACCAACACCTTCCGCGTCGCGCGCAACACTCGAGACTTCCTGCCCCGCGCCGAAGCCGCGCTCGGCTTTCCCATTGAAGTCATCGCCGGCCGCGAAGAAGCCCGTCTGATTTTCTCGGGGGTGGTCCACACCCTGCCCCCCTCCCCCAATAAGCGCCTGGTCATCGACATCGGTGGCGGGTCCACCGAGGTCATCATCGGCAAAGGGCACGAGCCCGGCCTGATGTCTTCGCTGTACATGGGTTGCGTCAGCTACAGCCGGCAGTTCTTCTCGGACGGCGTGGTGGACGCGCACCAGATGAAACAGGCCGAATTGGCCGCCCGCCGCGAAATCGAAGTCATCGCCAAGCAGTACCGCAAGACGGGCTGGAAAGAGGCATATGGCTCATCGGGCACGGCCAAGGCCCTGTTCGCCATCCTGACGGAAGGCGGTTATTCCGATCGCGGCATCACCCGCGCCGGCCTGACCAAGCTGAAAGATCGCATCGTGCGGTCGGGCCGGGTCATTCCGTCCGAACTGCCCGGAATCAAGATCGAGCGCGCCGACGTGCTGCCCGGCGGCCTGGCCATCATGAGCGCGCTCTTTGACGAGCTGGGCATTGACGTCATGCACACGGGCGACGGAGCGCTGCGCCTTGGCGTGCTGTATGACCTGTTGGGCCGCGACGACGAACACGACAAGCGCGACGAGTCCGTGCGCCAGTTCATGAAGCGCTACCACGTGGACGTGAACCAGGCCCGGCGCGTGCGCCACGCCGCGCTGACGTTGTTCGACGCCATGTTCCCCGAAGGTCCGGAACGTGCCGAGCTCCGGCCCGCGCTGGGCTGGGCGGCCGACCTGCACGAAGTGGGCTTGTCGATCGCGCACAACGCCTATCACAAGCACACCGCCTACGTGCTTGAAAACGCCGACATGCCTGGTTTTTCGCGCGCGGACCAGCAGTTGCTGGCCTTGCTGGCGCTGGGGCACCTGGGCAAGCTGAGCAAGCTCGAACCTTTGGTGCGCACCCGCGCGCAGTGGAAAGCCATCCTGGCGCTGCGCCTGGCGGTGCTGCTGTTCCGCCGCCGCGGCGAGATCGAACCGCTTCCGCTGACCGCCTCGGTGCGTGACAACTCCATCGTCGTCCGGGTCAATCGCGAATGGCTGGCCGAACACCCCCTTAGCGACTTCACGCTGCGCGCGGAAGAAGCGGAATGGAACAAGGTGGGGTTTTCGTTCGAACTGCTGGAGTTCTGACAGACTGGCACGGGGCGCGGCGCTGCCGCGCTCCCTGCCTAGAACGGCGATAGATCGGTTTCGCGATCCAGCCGCCGGAGTTCCATGCGCAGCGGCCTGGTGGCCCGCCGTATCAGTCTGATCGTCAATCGGCGGAACAGGCGGCGCATGATGCTTAGCGCTGGCAGTCGGCTACGGCGTCGGCCACGGCCGGCTCGTCCAGGCCGAAATGGCGGCGGTAGCGCTCGTCCATGCGCCCCATCTTCAGCAGCACCGGGAAATCCGCCGCATTGAAATCCGGATCCCAGGCGGGTTCGCCGCAGACCGTGGCGCCCAGCTTCAGATACCCCTTGATCAGCGGCGGAACGCGCGCCGGCAGGGTGCTGTTGAGCTTTTCAACCGGATAGCGGTGCAGCGGCGTGACGCGCGGTTCGTTGCCCTGCGGCATCTGCTTGGCGACGGTGCGCCACACTTCGGCCGCCGTGACGCCATCATCGCGCAGGCTCACGCTGGCGCAGCCGAGCACGTATTCGTACCCGCCGCGACGCAGGTATTCGGCCAGGCCCGACCAGAGCAGCATGATGACCGCCCCGCCGCGGTAGTCCGCGTGCGTGCAGGAGCGGCCGACTTCGACCACTTCGTCCCGGATGGCGCCCAGGCCGGAAAGGTCGAATTCAGACTGCGAGTAGTAGCCGCCCGCTTCCCGCGCTTTTTCGGGGGTCAGGATGCGATAGGTGCCGACGACCCGATCCGTGTCGATTTCACGCACCATGAGGTGCTCACAGTAGGGGTCGAAGCGGTCTTGTTCGATGCCATCTTGCGCGTCCGGAAACACCGCGCCCATGTCCTCCGTGAAGACGTCATAGCGCAGCCTTTGGATCTGCTCTATTTCTTCAACGGTGCGCGCCAGGCCGACCGCCAGCACTTTCGGGGCGACGCCCGTCCAGCGTTCTGCGGCATTACGGCTTGGGTTGATGCGTGCTAGTTCCAGCATTGCGCGAAGCTCCTAGAGAGTCCAGCCAGTGTGGACGCCCTGTATGTCAATGACTTGACCAATATGTTACGTGACTATGAAGTTTGGTTCGGTACAGATGTGTTCACTTTTCGACCAGCGGATGCGCCTTTACAACTGAGGAACAAGCCGCGGACAAAAAATAAGGGCCACGCATCAATTAACGACGCGTGGCCCACATATTAAAACGAAAACTCAGGGTTTACCCCAGGCTTGCCGCAAGCTTTTCCGCAGAAGCGGTTGCCAGGGCTTCGTCCTCGGCCTCGACCATGAGCCGCAGCTTCGGTTCCGTGCCCGACGCACGGATAAGAATCCGGCCCCGTCCCTGCAGTTCGGCCTCGACCGCCTGGCGTGCCGACGTCAGTCCGGCGTGCGTCTTCCAGTCCAGGCCGGGCGTCAACGGCACGTTGATCATCGTCTGGGGATACATCCGCAGGTCGCGCACCCAATCGGCCATCGAGACCGAATTGCGGCGCAACGCGGTCAGGACCTGCAGCGCGGCGACGATGCCGTCACCGGTGGAATGGCAGTCCAGGCACAACAGGTGGCCGGAGCTTTCTCCGCCGTAGAGCCAGCCGCGCGACTGCATCTGCTCCAGAACGTAGCGGTCGCCCACGTTGGCACGATCAAAACCCACGCCCAGGCGGTTCATTTCGCGCTCGAAGCCGAAATTGGTCATCAGCGTGCCGACGACGCCCTCGACCTTGCCGCGCTGCATGCGCTCGCGCACGATGGCGTACATGAGTTCGTCGCCGTTGTAGATGCGGCCGTCGCCGTCCACCATCTGCAGACGGTCCGCGTCGCCATCCAGCGCAATGCCCAGATGCGCGCCGCGCGCTTTCACTTCCTTGGCCAGGAGCTCGGGGTGCAGTGCGCCCACGCCCTTGTTGATGTTGAAGCCATCCGGATGGACACCGATGGCGTGCACCTCGGCGCCCAGCTCGCGGAAGACATGCGGAGCGATGTTGTAGGCGGCGCCGTGCGCGGCGTCGATCACGATCGACATGCCATTCAGGTCGAGGTCGTTGGGGAAGGTGCTCTTGCAGAATTCGATGTAGCGGCCCTGGGCGTCGCCCATGCGGCGCGCGCGGCCCAACCCTTCCGAGCTGACGCAGCCCAGGGGCTCGTCCAGCGCGGCTTCGATGTCGGCCTCGATTTCATCGGGCAGCTTCATGCCCTGGGCCGAGAAGAACTTGATGCCGTTGTCCTGGTAAGGATTGTGCGAAGCGCTGATCACGATGCCGGCCACCAGGCGCAGGGCGCGAGTCAGGTAGGCGACGGCGGGCGTCGGAACGGGACCGGCCAGCAGGACGTCGATGCCGGCAGCCGACAGGCCCGCTTCCAGCGCGGATTCCAGCATGTAGCCGGAGATCCGGGTGTCCTTGCCGATCACGACCTGCGGACGGCTGCCGCCGCGCACGGCGTGCTCGCGCGCCAGCACCCGGCCGGCCGCGTAGCCCAGCCGCAGTGCGAACTCGGCGTTGATCACCGGGCCGCCGACTTCACCGCGCACGCCATCGGTACCGAAATATTTACGTCGAATCATGAACTGATTGCTCCTTGTTCAGCCGCCTGCCATACCTTAAGCGCATCGACCGTGGCGGCAACATCGTGCACGCGCACGATGGAAGCCCCACGCGCCACGCAGGCAAGGGCGGCGGCAATGCTGCCGGGCAGCCGGTCGCCCACGGGCCGGCCGGTAGCTTGGCCGATCATGGTTTTACGCGACAGGCCGATCAGCAATGGATAGCCGGTGCTGCGCAGGCTGGACAGCCGGCGCAGCAATTGAAAATTCTGGTCGCCCGTCTTGCCAAAGCCGAAGCCGGGGTCAAGCACGATGCGACGTGGATCGATCCAGGCGGCGCGCAGCTTTTGGGCGCGCGCCCCAAGGAAAAGGCCGATTTCACCGATCAGGTCGGTGTACTCGGGTGGCGTTGCCTGCATGGTGCGGGGCTCGCCTTTCATATGCATGACACACAGCCCGCAGCGCGACTGGGACACCGCCTCGATCGCGCCCGGCTGCCTGAAGCCATAGATATCGTTGATCATGTCCGCACCGGCGTCCAGCGTGGCGCGCATGACTTCCGGCTTGAACGTGTCGATGGACAAGGGCACGCCGCATTCGCGCAGCGCCTCGATCACGGGCAACAGCCGGGCCAGCTCGTCCTGGATGGAAACGGGATCGGCGCCAGGACGGGTGGATTCACCACCCAGATCCAGAATCTGAGCGCCCTCGTCGATCAATTGGCGCGCATGCGCCACGGCGGAATCGGTATCGTCGTGCTGGCCACCGTCGGAAAACGAGTCCGGCGTGACGTTGACGATGCCCATGACAAGCGGGCGCTCGAGATCAAACTCGAAGCGCCCGCAAAGAAAGTTATTTGCCATAAACCAGAACGAACGACCTCAGACCGCGGCTGCCGTGTTACCGCCTGCAGCCAGGCCGGTCGGCGGCGTGTCGGACGTGTCCGACGGGCCTTGCGGCGTCTTGGGAGGACGCGGGGGGCGGCCCTCCATGATGTCGTTGATCTGGTCTGCATCGATGGTTTCCCATTCGAGCAGCGCGGAGGTCATCACTTCGACCTTGTCGCGGTTGGTTTCCAGGATCTTGCGCGCAACACCGTATTGCTCGTCGATGATGCGGCGGATCTCGGTGTCCACCTTCTGCATGGTGGCTTCCGACATGTGCGTCGTCTTGGTGACGCTGCGGCCCAGGAAGACTTCGCCTTCGTTTTCGGCATAGACCATGGGGCCCAGTTCGTCGGTCATGCCATAGCGCGTGACGATGTCGCGGGCGATGGCGGTAGCGCGTTCGAAGTCGTTCGAGGCGCCCGTCGTCATCTGGTCCATGAAGAGTTCTTCGGCGATACGGCCGCCGAACAACACGGCGATGGTCGACAGCAGGCGGCCCTTGTCCATGCTGTAGCGGTCGGTTTCCGGCAGCTGCATCGTCACACCCAGCGCGCGGCCGCGCGGAATGATGGTGACTTTGTGGACCGGGTCGGTCTTGGGCAGCATGCGCGCAACGATCGCGTGGCCGGATTCGTGGTACGCGGTGTTCTTGCGTTCTTCTTCGGGCATCACGATGGAGCGGCGTTCCGCCCCCATGATGATCTTGTCCTTGGCCTTTTCGAAGTCGGACATGTCAACCGTACGGCCATTGCGGCGGGCGGCGAACAGCGCGGCTTCGTTGACCAGGTTGGCCAGATCGGCGCCGGAAAAGCCCGGGCAACCGCGAGCCAGGATGGTCGCGTCGACGTTGGGCGACAGCGGGACCTTGCGCATGTGGACCTTCAGGATCTGCTCGCGGCCACGGATATCGGGCAGCGGCACGACGACCTGGCGGTCGAAGCGACCCGGACGCAGCAGCGCGGGATCCAGCACGTCGGGACGGTTGGTTGCGGCGATGACGATCACGCCCTGGCCGGATTCGAAGCCGTCCATTTCGACCAGCATCTGGTTCAGCGTCTGTTCGCGTTCGTCGTTGCCGCCGCCCAGGCCTGCGCCGCGCTGGCGGCCAACCGCATCGATTTCGTCGATGAAGATGATGCAGGGAGCATGCTTCTTGGCGTTTTCGAACATGTCGCGGACACGGGCAGCGCCCACGCCGACGAACATTTCAACGAAATCCGAACCGGAAATGCTGAAGAACGGCACCTTGGCTTCGCCAGCGATGGCCTTGGCCAGCAGCGTCTTGCCGGTGCCGGGCGAACCTACCATCAGCACGCCGCGGGGAATGCGGCCACCCAGCTTCTGGAACTTGCTGGGGTCGCGCAGGAAGTCGACCAGTTCCTGGACGTCTTCCTTGGCTTCGTCGCAGCCGGCGACATCGGCAAAGGTGATCTGGTTGGTGTTTTCATCGAGCATCCGGGCGCGCGACTTGCCGAAGCTGAACGCGCCGCCCCTGCCCCCGCCCTGCATCTGGCGCATGAAGAACACCCAGACGCCGATCAGCAGCAGCATGGGGAACCACGACACGAAGATGCTCATCAGCAGCGACTGCTCTTCGCGCGGCTTGCCCGAAACCTGCACGCCGTACTTCAGCAGGTCGGACACCATCCAGAGGTCGCCGGGCGAGGTCAGCGTGTAAGCGCGACCTGCGTCAGGGGTGACGTACAGCACGTCGCCTTGGACGTCGACCTTGCGGATACGTCCCGCCTTGGCGTCGTCCATGAACTGCGTGTAAGTCACGCCGTCCTGGGTCTGGGCACGTCCGTCGAACTGTTTGAAGACGGTGAACAGCACCAGGGCTATCACCATCCAGACAGCGACTTTGGAAAATGAATTGTTCAAGGTCGATCTCCTGCTTTCGATTCCGACCGGCGACTGCGCACCCGCGTATGGCACAGTCACAAGTATGTCAATAGCCCATTCTACCCTGTCAAACCGCATTGCGTCCGGGCAGCCGTGGGGCCCATTTAATTACAATTGATTCTTGAGTTTTCTGGTCGTTGTCTCGGCGGGCCGGTGTTTTTTCTGGCCGGGGCGGCAAAGCCCCGGAAGTGGGTTACTTCAGATCGCGCGCCACCAGAAAGGTTTCAGAGGACTTATCCCTGGATGCCTTTGGTTTGCGTTCGACCACCCGCCGGAAGCGCTGCTTGAAAGATTCCACGATTTGCGAAAAGCCGCTACCGTGAAAAGCCTTGACGATCAGCGCTCCGTTGGGCTTTAGATGGGCGCAGGAAAATTCCATCGCCAGTTCGCAAACATGCTGGATGCGCGCGGAATCGGCAATACCCACGCCTGACAAGTTGGGGGCCATGTCCGAAATAACAAGGTCCACCGCGCGGGATCCGACCATGTCTTCCAATTGTTTCAAAACTTCATCGTCGCGGAAGTCGCCCTGGATGAATTCGACCCCCGCCACCGGCTCCATGGGAAGGAGGTCCAGGGCGATGATGCGGCCGTCCACGACGCCGCCCGGCCCGGCCAGCCGCTCGCGCGCCACCTGAGACCAACTTCCTGGGGCGGAACCGAGGTCGACGACCAGGTCGCCCCGGCGCATCAGCTTTTCGGTGTCCAGGATCTCGATCAGCTTGAACGCGGCGCGGGCGCGATAGCCCTTCTGTTGCGCCAGCTTCACATAGGGATCGTTGATGTGCTGGTGAATCCAGTCTTTGGAGAATTTATTCTTGGCCATTACCGTACAATTCCACGCATGCCTATATTAGAACTTACCTCTCGTGAGCGAAGCGACCTGCGGTCCGCCGCTCACCCTCTGCGCCCTGTCGTCCTGATTGGCGACAACGGCCTGACCGAAGCCGTGCTCAAGGAAATCGACCTGGCACTGACTTCGCATGGCCTCATCAAGGTGCGCGCCGGCGGCGACGACCGCGAAGCCCGCGATGCGATGCTTGCCACCATCTGCGACACGCTATCGTGCGCGCCCGTGCATCACTTGGGCAAGACCCTGATTCTCTTCCGCCCGCTGGCCGGCAACATCAAGCCCGCCGCACTGGCCGCCCAGGAACCGGAACGCCCCGCAAAGCGCCGCGCCTCCGAGCCCTACACGCCCAAGAAGCTGGCCGCGGAAGGCAAGTCGGTGTCCAAACGCCCGCGCCGCACCGAAACCGAAGAGCCCAAGCCCGCAAAGAAGCGCTTCGTGCCGCAGGACGAGCTCAACAAGAAGGGCAAGCCGATGCGTCCCACGAGCAACCGCTCTGCTTCGGGTGGCCACGGCATCCCGCGCCGCGCTGGCAGCGCGCTCAGCCTGCGCGCCGGAGCCCGCAGCGGCACGACCCGCAGGTCGCCCAAAAGGTAAGGCCAGGCACAAAAACGGGCGCTTTACGCGCCCGGTCCACCATAGCGATCCGCAATTTACCGCGGAATTCAGACGAACGATGCGTCCGGGCCAGGGTGGTTTGACTTTTTTACCGCTAGAGACGTTTGCGTCAGATGTAACGCACGCCCAGAACTTCGTATTCGCGAACGCCAGCCGGGGCCATGACCTCGACCACGTCGCCTTCGCTCTTGCCGATCAGCGCGCGAGCCACCGGGCTGGACACGGAAATCAGGTTCGACTTGATGTCGGCTTCGACGTCGCCGACGATTTGGTAGGTAACGCGATCGCCCGAATCCAGGTCTTCGATGTCGACGGTAGCGCCAAACACCGCGCGGCCTTCGGCCTCGAGAGAGGACGGGTCGATGATGTGGGCATTGGAAAGCGTGCCTTCAAGCTCGGCAATCCGGCCCTCGATAAAGCCCTGGCGCTCGCGAGCAGCATCGTATTCGGCATTTTCCGACAGATCACCCTGCGCGCGAGCCTCGGCGATTGCGTTAATCACGGCAGGACGTTCCACGGTTTTCAGCCGTTGGAGCTCTTCTTGCAAGCGCTCGGCCCCGCGCACGGTCAAAGGAATGGCAGACATGTCGTTTCCCAAACAAAAAGTAGAAAAACGCCCCGAAGGAGCGTTCTCGGTGAAGGTCGTGGACCAGGCGCGCTTGCCGATCAAGACTTGAAATAACAGGCGAGCGGCGCGGACGACCAAAACAAAACCCCGGCTCGGGTCGGAACCGGGGCAATCAAAGTCATATTGTGGTCAAAGTCCGCGGGAATTGCAAGCCGCCGGAGAAAACGGCCTTTTCGGCGCATTTCGCCGCTGTAACCCGCCAAAACCGGGCATTTCACAAACAAACGGCGTGATTTGGATCACGCCGCCTTGAAATTTATGACGCGTCCCAGGGTTTTCCTGGGGAGGTTCACTTCCTGCGCCGCAGAAGAGCGTACAGGATGATGGCGCCGAAGGTGGCTGTGCCGATGCCGCCCAGCGTGAAGTTGCCGAGCTTGACCGTGAAGTCGCCTGCGCCCAGCACCAGCGTGACCGCAGCCACGATGAGATTGCGGTTGTCGCTGAAGTCCACCTGGTTGACCACCCAGATGCGAGCGCCGGCGATGGCGATCAGGCCGAACACCACCACGGACATGCCGCCCAGGACGGGGCCCGGAATCGTCTGAATCAGCGCGCCGAATTTGGGCGAAAAGCCCAGCACGATGGCAATCAGGGCGGCGATCACGAAGACGAGCGTGGAGTAGATGCGGGTAACCGCCATCACGCCGATGTTCTCGGCGTAGGTCGTGACGCCCGTGCCGCCGACCGCGCCCGAGACCATCGTAGCGACGCCGTCGCCGACGAACGCCCGGCCGAGATAACGGTCCAGGTCTTGCCCCGTCATGGCGCTGACGGCTTTCACGTGACCAAGGTTTTCCGCGACCAGGATGATGGCGACGGGCACGATCAGGCCCATCGCTTCGGTCTTGAAGACCGGCGCCGAAAAATGCGGCAGGCCGAACCAGGCAGCCGACGCAACGGCGGTAAAGTCGATGGGCTTGCCCAGGCCCATGCCATTGGCGAGCACCGCGTAAATCACGCAGGCCAGGATCAGGCCGACCAGGATCAGCAGGCGCTGCACCATGCCCCGCGTATACACGGCGATCCCGCCCACGCACACGATCGTGATGATCGCCATGACGCTGTCGAAACCCGAGGCGCCCATGGCGCCCTTCGCGGCGATCGGCGCCAGGTTCAAGCCGATTACGGCGACCACCGCACCCGTCACGACGGGCGGCATGAGCGTGTCGATCCAGTTGGCGCCGCCCCCGGCGCGCGCGTTGACGATCCAGACGATCACGCCGATCAGCGTGTAGGCCAGGCCGCAAGCGATGATGGCGCCCAGCGCGACGCCGATGTTGGCGTTTGGCCCCGCGCCGGCATAGCCGGTGACCGCGATCACGCCGCCGATGAAGGCAAAGCTGGAGCCCAGGTAGCTGGGCACCCGTCCGCCCACGAACAGGAAGAAGATCAGCGTCCCGATGCCCGACATCAGGATGGCGACGTTGGGGTCGAAGCCCATGAGCAATGGCGCCAGGACGGTCGAACCGAACATCGCGACCACGTGCTGCGCGCCCATGGCGACGTTCTTCGGCCAGGACAGGCGTTCGTCGGGCGCGATGATGACGCCGGGCTCGGCGTCGTCCGCCAGGCGCCAGCGCGGAAAATAGGAATTGGACATGGATTCCCCGAGGAAACGGACAAGGGTTTCTGATTGCGAGCGGGCGCCAGTGTAAAGGGGGCCATCAAGAGGGAGCAATGTTTAAGTTTCGGGGCGCATCAGCCGTATTAGGGAAAAACCCGAAAATCCTTGAGGCACCCGGAGCAATCATGGCGATCAATTCAATCAGCGGCACCTCCCGTATCGGCAGCCTTGCCGACCTGTGGGCCGAGAAGATCCAAGCCAACAAGGAAGCAAAGAACGCTGCGGGCCAGGACGCCGTGTCCGTGACGGCGGAAGGCAAGGTCCGCGTCAATAATCCCGCCGGGATGAAAGTGGCCAACGCCCAGGCCACCGAAGAAACGGACAACGAGGACGAGTACACCCGTCAGATCAAGGAGTTGCAGAAGCAGCTCAAGCGCATCATGGACCAGATCGCGAAAGTCCAGGCCAGCGGCATGTCGGCCGAAATGAAGGCGCAACAGGTGATGGCGCTGAACGCCCAGGCCGTGCAGATCCAGGGGCAGATCGCGCAGATCCTGGCGCAGCAGGCCCGCGCGGCGCAAGGCGGCGTATCCGCCCAAGCCTGACGCCCCAGCGCCTTCGGCACGGCGCGCCGGTTGATGGCGCGCATCAAAATTTCTGATTGGACGCCCCGCAGGGCGCCCGGTACTGTCTCCAGACAAATCAAAAACTACGGAGACAAACCATGCACGCAATGCGCACTGCCCTTGCGGGGGCGCTGCTGGCCGTCTGCGCGGCGCCGGCCCTGGCCGGCACCGTCACGGTGATCACGTCGTTTCCCAAGGACCTGACCCAGGCCTACAAGACCGCGTTCGAGAAAGCCAACCCGGGCATCACGCTGGAAATCTTGAACAAGAACACCGTGTCGGGCATCGCCTTCGTGCGTGAAACGCCGGCTGGCCAGCGTCCCGAAGTGTTCTGGGCCAGCGCGCCCGACGCGTTCGAGGTGCTGGGCCGCGACAAGCTGCTGGCCAAGTCGGCCGACGTGGCGAACAAGGACGTGCCGGACAAGATCGGCAGCTATCCCATCAATGATCCGGGCGGCATGTACCTGGGGCAGGCGCTGGCGGGATACGGCATCATCTACAACACCCGCTACATCGCGGCGCACAAGATCCCGGCGCCCGTCGAATGGAAGGACCTGCTGTCGCCCAAGTGGTTCGGCCACGTGGGCATCACGTCGCCGTCGCGCTCCGGCACGATGCACCTGACGGTGGAAACCATCCTGCAGGGCGAAGGCTGGGACGACGGCTGGCGCACGCTGCTGCGCATGTCGGGCAACAGCAGCGCGGTCACCGAGCGATCGTTCGGCGTGCCGGACGGGGTGAACAACGGCCAGTTCGGCGCGGGTCCGGTGATCGACTTCTTCGGGCTGTCCAGCAAGTATTCGAAGTTCCCGGTCGAATTCGTCTACCCGTCTGAAACGGCGATCGTGCCGGCGAACATCGCGCTGATCGAAGGCGCCAAGAACACCGAGGAAGGCAAGAAGTTCATCGCCTTCACGCTGAGCCAGACGGGCCAGGAACTGCTGCTGGAGCCGAAGATCTCCCGCCTGCCCGTCCTGCCCTACTCCGCGCTGGCCGGCAAGATCCCGCCGGGCTATCCCGACCCGGCCGAGATCGCCAAGCGCAGCAAGGTCCATTTCGACGCGGACCTGTCGCAGTCGCGCTACTACGTCGTGCAATCCCTGTACGACCAGACCGTCACGTTCCGGCTGAAGGAACTGCAGGCGGCAACCAAGGCCATCTACGACGCCGAAGCCAAGCTTGGCGACAAGGCCAAGAGCGGACAGGCCGCGGAACTGCTGGAACAGGCCCGCAAGCTGGCATGGGGGCCGCTTGTCGACAGCAAGAAGGCGGCGGACCCTGCGTTCCTGGCCATATTCGCCGGCAACAAGAAGGACGCCGCCATCAACCAGCAGATCACGCAGCTGGAAGGCGAATGGAACGGCCGCGCTCGCGCCAACTATGAAGAAGCCGTAAAGCTGGCGCGGCAGGCCGCCGCCCTCTGATCGGCTGCACACGCTGACCGCGGCACACGGGCCTGATCCCGTGCGCCGCGGCCCGCCGCTGTTCCTTGGCAACGATTTCGGGAATCTCGATGAATCATTCGGGCCATTTTCGCCTGCCCGCCGGCCCCGTCGTGGCGGCGCTGCTGGTGCTGGGTTTTCTGCTGCTCTTCCTGTTGGTGCCGGTGGGCACGGTGTTCCACACTGCGTTCGTCAATGCCGACGGCAGCTTCACCACCGGCCATTTCGGGGCGTTCTTCAACCAGCCGCTGATGCGGGAAGCGTTCTTCAACAGCCTGTATGTGGCGGGCTGGTCCGCCCTGCTGGCGTCGCTGATCGCGGTGCCACTGGCTTACTTCACGGTGCGCTTCGATTTCCGCGGGGCGCTCCTGATCCAGACGCTGGGGGTGCTGCCGCTGATCATGCCGCCCTTTGTAGGCGCGGTCGCCATGCAGCTGATCTTCGGCCGCTCGGGCAGCGTCAACCTGCTGCTCAACGACTGGTTCGGCTTCACGATCCCCTTCATGGAAGGCCTGAACGGCGTCATCTTCGTGGAGGCCATCCACTACTTCCCGTTCATCCTGTTGAACCTGGTCGTGGCCTTGCGCAACATCGACGGAGCCATGGAGGAAGCCGCCTTCAACATGGGCTCGCGCGGGTTCCGGCTGTTCCGCCGCGTGATCTTTCCGCTTGCGCTGCCCGGCTATGTCGCCGGCGCTTCGCTGGTGTTCGTGAAGGTCTTCGACGACCTGGGCACGCCGCTGGTGCTGGGCACGACCAACATGCTGGCCCCGCAAGCGTACCTGCGCATCACGCAGGTAGGGCTGGAGGATCCGCTGGGATACGTGATCAGCGTGATCATGGTCGGATTCTCGATCCTGGCGCTGTGGCTTTCCGCGCGCGTGCTGAAGGGGCGCGACTATTCCACCCTGCAAAAGGGCGGCAACTCCATCCAGAAGCGCAAGCTGCGGCCGATTGAAAACGCGCTGGCCTACGGATGGATCATCCTCGTGCTGCTGCTGGTGCTGTCTCCGCATATCGGCGTGCTGCTGCTGTCGCTGGCAACCGTATGGAGCTACGCCCCGCTGCCTGACGGATACACGCTGGCGCACTACGCCGCCGTGTTTTCGGAATCGCAGGGCATGATCGCGAACACCCTGCTCTACTGCGGCCTGGCCGCTGGGATAGACGTGATCCTGGGCACCGCGATCGCCTACCTGATGCTGCGAACCCGGCTGCCGGCGCGGCAATGGCTGGACTTCCTGGCGTCCGCCGCACTGGCGATACCGGGCATCGTGCTGGCCATCGGCCTGCTGCGGACCTTCCGTGGCGTGGAATTGCCGGGCACCGGCACGCTGCTGACCTCTTCGTGGATCATCATCATGCTTGCGTATTCCGTGCGCCGGCTGCCTTATGCGCTGCGTTCGTGCGTCGCGGCGCTGCAGCAGATCCACGTATCGCTCGAGGAAGCGGCGCAATCGCTGGGCGCGACGCGCATGCGGACCATACGCCGCGTGGTGGTCCCGCTGATGGCGGGCGGCATGCTGGCCGGCTTCGTGACCAGCTTCGTCACGGCCGCCGTGGAACTGTCCGCCACCATCATGCTGGTCACGAAAGACAGCCAGGCGCCCATGAGCTATGGCATCTATCTGTATATGCAAAGCGCGGCTGGCCGCGGGCCGGGCGCGGCGCTCGGCGTGCTGGCGGTGGTTGCCGTGGGCATTGGCACGTACGTATCGCACCTGCTGGTGGAGCGCGCATCGAAGCGCCAGCAGCCGGCTCGCAATGAAGGGGAATCCGCATGAAGAAAGTCAGCGTCGAATGCCGCAACATCCAGCTTTCCTACGGCAAGACCGAGGTGCTCAAGGACGTCAGCATCAGCGTCGAACCCGGCGAGTTCTTTGCGCTGCTTGGGCCCTCGGGGTCGGGCAAGTCCACGCTACTGCGCCTGATCGCCGGGTTCAATCGGCACAACGCGGGCCAACTGCTGGTGGACGGCAAGGACATCAGCGGCACGCCGCCCTGGAACCGCAACATCGGCATGGTGTTCCAGAACTACGCGCTGTGGCCGCACATGACAGTATGGGACAACGTGGCCTTCGGGCTGGTCGAGCGCAAGCTGCCCCGCGCCGAGATCCGGACCAAGGTGGAGGCGGCCCTGGACCTGGTAGGACTGTCGCAGTACGCCAAGCGGCGCCCCAACCAGCTGTCGGGTGGCCAGCAGCAGCGCGTGGCGCTGGCCCGCACCATCGTCATCGAGCCCCAGGTTCTGCTTCTGGACGAACCGCTGTCCAACCTGGACAAGAAGTTGCGTGTGCAGATGCGCCAGGACTTGTTGAGCCTGCAGCGCCGCCTGGGCATCACGACGATTTTCGTCACGCACGACCAGGAGGAAGCAATGACCACCGCCGACCGGATGGCGGTGCTGGATCACGGCGTGGTGCAGCAGATCGGCGCGCCCAGCACGTTGTTCGACTACCCGGTGAACCGCTTCGTGGCCAACTTCGTGGGCACGATGAACGTACTGGAAGGCAACGTGCGGGAACGCACCAGCAGCAGTGTGACGCTGGCCGTGGATGGCGTCGGCGACCTGCAATTGCCGCTGTCCGGCGAGGCGCCCGCGGGATCCCGACTGGCGGCCAGCTTCCGCCCGCACACGGTGCAGATCGAAATGGCCGACGGCCTGGGCGACGCCCGCTACGTCTGGCTGCCCGGGGTCGTGGAAAGCAGTGAATTTCTGGGCGAATTCACGCGCTACCAGGTGCTGGTGGGCGAACAGCGGCTGACGGCGGACCAGTCGCACCTGGCCGGGCTGTCGCCGTTTCCGGCCGGCGCGCCGGTGTCGGTGGGACTGGAACCGACGCAGGTGCGGTTGCTGGCGGCCTGACCTACACTCGCGGCCATGGAAATCTACCAGATCCGCGCTTTCGTCACGGTCGCCCGGCTGGGCAACCTGACGAAGGCGGCCGAAGCCTTGTCGCTGACGCAGCCCGCCGTGACGGCGCAGATCAAGGCGCTGGAACAGAGCCTGGGCGTGGCGCTGTTCGACCGCAGCGGCGGACGCCTTGCGCTGGCGAAGGCAGGTGAAGTGCTGCTGCCCACGGCGGAGTCGCTGCTGGTGCTGGGCGCGCAGTTCAAGTCCGAGGCCCAGCAGCTTCAGGGCAGTTTGCACGGTGTCGTGGAATTGGGCGTTCCCAGCGAAAAGCCCGAATTCCTGAGACTGGGGGAACTGGCTTCCGCCGTCACGCAACGCCTGCCGCTGGTCGAGCTGAAGACGCAGACACAACCGGCCGCCATGCTGGCCGAACAGGTCAGCACGGGCCGCCTGCCGGCCGCGCTGACGATCGCCGCCAACGCGCCGCGCGGCGTGCTGTGGCTGCCCTTGCGCAGCGTGCGCTACCGCATTGCCATGCCCGGCGAGCACGCGACGGTGCTCAAGCGCGGCGGCTGGCGCGAGGTGGCGCAGCTGCCATGGCTGGACGGTCCCTCGGGCAGCCATACGCATCTTTTGCTGCGCGACATGTTTGAACGCCACGGCCTGTCGCCACGTATCGTGATGCAGAACGACGATCAGGCCAATATGGATGCGCTGGTGCGGGCGGGCGCCGGTTGTGCGCTGCTACGCGAGTAAACCGCGCTGGCGGGCGCCGCTTCCAATGACTTCATCGTGTGGGGCCAGGCGAGGGTCGACGCGATGCTGGGCTTCATCCTGCCCTACGAACGCGCTAGCGAGCCGGCGCTGGTCGCGTTAAGCTCGATCATTCAAGCCATCTGGAAACCGCGCGCGCCCATCGCGTCCGCCCAGGCATAAGGCTCAATCCCCGCATCAAGACTGTAATGACTGAAATCTGGTTCATCCGCCACGGCGAAACCGACTGGAACCGCCAGCGGCGCCTGCAAGGCTGGCAAGACATTCCCCTGAACGAATTCGGCGTCAATCAGGCCAGCCTGCTGGCCGCCCGCATGCGCGAGGAAGCGCGCCAGACGCCCATCCACGCCATCTACAGCAGCGACCTGCAGCGCGCGCATGCCACCGCCCTGCCCGTGTCCGAGCAACTGGGACTGCGCGTGCGCGTGGAACCGGGCATTCGCGAACGCGGCTTCGGCGTGCTTGAAGGCCTGGATCACGAACGCATCGATGTGCAGGCGCCCGAGGCCGCGGCCGCCTGGAAAAGCCGCGATCCTTTGCGCCCGCTGGACGGCGGCGAGACCCTGGGCCAGTTCCAGTCTCGCGTCATCTCCACCGTTGACGACATCGCCAGCCGCCATGAAGGCGAGCGCATCCTGATGTTCACCCACGGCGGGGTGCTCGACATCATCTGGCGCCATGCGTCCGGCGTGCCGCTGAACGCCCCGCGCGATGCGGCGCTGCTGAACGTGAGCATCAACCGCGTCGGCGTGCAGGGCCGCAAGTGGCAGGTGCTGGATTGGGGCGACGTGGGCCACGTCGCCGCTGAAGTGGGCGACGACGTGGTGCCTTGATCGCGCAGGCGATCAGGCCGTCTTGCGCGGCTTTCGGGGCGCGTTGCGCGCCAGCCTGTCATAGACCGCGTTGGGCAGCAGCCGCATCAGCTTGGCCACCACGCCCATCTGCCACGGAATCACCGTATAGCTCGTGCCGCGGCCGATGGCCGCATGCGCGCGCTTGGCGAACGCGTCCGCTTCCATCAGGAAGGGCATGGAATAAGGGTTGTGGGCGGTCATGGCTGTCTTGATGTAGCCCGGCGCAATCGTCACGACTCCGATGCCCTGCGCGGCGAGCTCGAGCCGGAGGCTCTCGCAATAGGTGACCACCGCGGACTTGGAGGCGCTGTAGGCGCCAGCGCCGGGCAGGCCACGCACGCCGGCCACGCTGGCGATGCCGACGAGCCGCCCCGAACCCGCCGCGCGCATCGGCTCGATGAAGGGCTCGAAGGTGGACACGGTCGCCAGCAGGTTGGTGTCGACGATGGCCTTGAAAATGTCGAAGTCTTCGCCGTGGTCCGTCAACGTCCCCGCGCTGATGCCGGCGCTGGCGATGACGACGTCCACGCGCCCCTGGCAGAACGCAATGAAGTCGTGCGCCGCCGCATGCAGGGCCTGGCGGTCGCGTACGTCGACCGCGTAGCAACGGTGGGATCCCGGCAGGCTGGCGGCAAGTTCGCGCAGCGCATCCTCGCGGCGGCCCAGCAGGCCCAGCGTGGCGCCCGCGGCCGCGTATTGCTGCGCCAGGGCGCGTCCCAGGCCGCTGCTGGCGCCGGTTATGAAGACTCTGTCCATGATTGCCCGAAGCGGTGATGGCGTTGCAAAGAATTAGGGCACGCTCTCGCGTGCCCTAATGTCGACTACCGGATTATCCCTGCTGCAGGGACGCGTGAAGCTCTTGCAGCGGGTACACCTGCAGGCCGAGGCCCTGGCGCAGGTACTGCATGCCCTCGACCGCGGCGCGAGCGCCGGCGATGGTCGTGAAGAACGTCACGCGGTTGGCCAGCGCCTGCGTGCGGATGGTGCGCGAGTCCACGATGGCGTTGCGACGCTCTTCGACGGTGTTGATGACCAGCGAGATCTCGCCGTTCTTCACCATGTCGACAATGTGCGGACGGCCTTCGGTGACCTTGTTGACCAGTTGCACCGGGATGCCGGCGGCTTCGATCTCAGCCGCAGTGCCACGGGTGGCGACCAGCTTGAAGCCCAGGGCGTGCAGGCCGCGGGCCACTTCGACGGCGCGGGGCTTGTCCTGGTTCTTGACGCTGATGAACACCGTGCCGGATTCCGGCAGGCGCACGCTGGCGGCAAGCTGCGACTTCACGAAGGCTTCGCCGAAGCTCATGCCCACGCCCATCACTTCGCCGGTCGACTTCATTTCCGGTCCCAGGATGGTGTCCACGCCGGGGAACTTGACGAAGGGGAAGACGGCTTCCTTGACCGAGAAATACGGCGGCACGACTTCCTTGGTGACGCCCTGGGCGGCCAGGGTCTGGCCGGCCATGGCGCGCGCGGCGATCTTGGCAAGCTGCAGGCCGGTGGCCTTGGACACGTAGGGCACCGTGCGCGATGCGCGCGGGTTCACTTCCAGCACGTAGACGTCGCCGCCCTGGATGGCGAACTGCACGTTCATCAGGCCGCTGACGTTCAGGGCCTTGGCCATCATCGTGGTCTGGCGCTTGATCTCGGCGATGACGTCCGCCGACAGCGAGTACGGCGGCAGGCTGCACGCCGAGTCGCCCGAGTGCACGCCGGCCTGCTCGATGTGTTCCATGACGCCGCCGATGAAGACGGTTTCGCCGTCGGCCAGGCAGTCGACGTCCACTTCGGTGGCGTTGTTCAGGAAGCGGTCCAGCAGCACGGGCGAGTCATTGCTGACCTTCACGGCCTCGCGCATGTAGCGTTCGAGGTCTTGTTGCTCGTGCACGATTTCCATGGCGCGGCCGCCCAGCACGTAGCTGGGACGCACGACCAGGGGATAGCCGATTTCGGTGGCGTGGGCCAGGGCCTCGCCTTCGGTGCGCGCCGTGCGGTTGGGCGGTTGGCGCAGGCCGAGCTTGTTGAGCAGCTTCTGGAAGCGCTCGCGGTCTTCGGCGACGTCGATGGATTCGGGGCTGGTGCCGATGATGGGCACGCCGTTGGCTTCCAGGGCACGCGCCAGCTTCAGCGGCGTCTGGCCGCCGTACTGGACGATCATGCCGACCGGGTTTTCCTTGTGGACGATTTCCAGCACGTCTTCGAGCGTCAGGGGCTCGAAGTACAGGCGGTCGGAAGTGTCGTAGTCGGTGGACACGGTTTCCGGGTTGCAGTTGACCATGATGGTCTCGTACCCGTCATCGCGCAGCGCCAGCGCCGCATGCACGCAGCAGTAGTCGAACTCGATGCCCTGGCCGATACGGTTCGGACCACCGCCCAGCACCACGATCTTCTTGCGATCGGTGGGCGCGGCTTCGCACTCTTCCTCGTACGTGGAGTACATGTAGGCGGTGCGGGTGGCGAATTCGGCGGCGCAGGTGTCGACGCGCTTGTAGACCGGGCGCACGTTCAACTGATGGCGCAGCTTGCGGACTTCGGATTCCGACGAGTCCAGCAGGAAGGCCAGGCGACGGTCGGAGAAACCGCGGCGCTTGAGTTCCCACAGCGTGGCGTAATCGAGGTCGGCCAGGGTCTTCTGTTCAAGCGCCAACTCGATGTCGACGATTTCCTTGATCTGCGACAGGAACCAGGGGTCGATGTGCGTGATGTTGTGCACTTCGTCCAGCGAGAAGCCCTGCGCGAAGGCGTCGCCCACGTACCAGATGCGTTCCGGACCGGGCTCGCCCAGTTCGACCTGCAGCTTTTCGCGGTCGGTGGTTTTCTGGTTCAGGCCGTCGACGCCGACCTCCAGACCACGCAGCGCCTTCTGGAAGGATTCCTGGAAGGTGCGGCCGATGGCCATGACTTCACCCACGGACTTCATCTGGGTGGTCAGGCGCGCGTCGGCGGTGGGGAATTTTTCGAAGGCGAAACGCGGCACCTTGGTGACGACGTAGTCGATCGACGGTTCGAACGAGGCGGGCGTGGCGCCGCCGGTGATTTCGTTCTTGAGCTCGTCCAGCGTGTAGCCCACGGCCAGGCGCGCGGCGACCTTGGCGATGGGGAAGCCGGTGGCCTTGGACGCCAGCGCCGACGAACGCGACACGCGCGGGTTCATCTCGATGACGATCATGCGGCCGTTCTTGGGATTGACGGCGAACTGCACGTTCGAGCCGCCCGTATCCACGCCGATCTCGCGCAACACCGCGATCGATGCGTTACGCATGATCTGGTATTCCTTGTCGGTCAGCGTTTGCGCCGGCGCCACGGTGATGGAATCGCCGGTGTGCACGCCCATCGGGTCCAGGTTTTCGATGGAGCAGACGATGATGCAGTTGTCCGCCTTGTCGCGGACCACTTCCATTTCGAATTCCTTCCAGCCGAGCAGCGATTCTTCGATCAGGAGTTCGCTGGTGGGCGAAGCTTCCAGGCCGCGGCGGCAGATGGTTTCGAATTCTTCGGCGTTGTAGGCGATGCCGCCGCCCGAACCGCCCATGGTGAAGCTGGGGCGGATCACGGCGGGGAAGCCCGAGGTGCCGACTTCGGCCGCGATGCGGCGCTGCACTTCCCAGGCTTCGTCCATGCTGTGGGCGACGCCCGACTTGGCCGATTCCAGGCCGATGTCGGTCATGGCCTGCTTGAACTTCTGGCGGTCTTCGGCCTTTTCGATGGCGTGCTCGTTGGCGCCGATGAGTTCGACGTTGTGCTTCTTCAGCACGCCGTGATGGGCCAGGTCCAGCGCGCAGTTCAGCGCGGTCTGGCCGCCCATGGTGGGCAGCAGCGCATCGGGCTTTTCACGCTCGATGATCTTTTCGACGGCTTGCCAGGTGATGGGCTCGATGTAGGTGACGTCGGCCGTTTCCGGGTCCGTCATGATCGTGGCCGGGTTGCTGTTCACCAGGATGGTGCGATAGCCCTCGGCCTTGAGCGCCTTGCACGCCTGTGCGCCGGAATAGTCGAATTCGCAGGCCTGCCCGATGATGATGGGGCCGGCGCCGATGATGAGTATGCTTTTAAGGTCTGTACGCTTGGGCATGATGCAATCTTTACTTTTGGCCGGACATCAGGCTGATGAACTTGTCGAACAGTTCGAGGATGTCGTGCGGACCCGGGCTGGCTTCAGGGTGGCCCTGGAAGCAGAAGGCCGGGCGGTCGGTGAGCTCGAAGCCTTGCAGCGTGCCGTCGAACAGCGAGACGTGCGTCACGCGCGTGTTGGCAGGCAGGCTGGCCGCGTCGACCTCGAAACCGTGGTTCTGGCTGGTGATGAACACGCGCTTGGACTGCAGGTCCTGCACGGGATGGTTGGCGCCGTGGTGGCCCGTTTTCATCTTGACGGTCTTGCCGCCAACGGCCAGGCCCAGGATCTGGTGACCCAAGCAGATGCCGAACACGGGCAGCTTCTTGTCCAGGAAGGCGCGCGTGGCTTCGATGGCGTAGTCGCAGGGCTCGGGGTCTCCGGGGCCGTTGGACAGGAACACGCCATCGGGATTGAGCTTGAAGACGTCTTCGGCGGTGGTCTGGGCCGGCACCAGCGTGATGCGGCAGCCGCGGTCGGCCAGCAGGCGCAGGATGTTGCTCTTCACGCCGTAGTCGTACGCGACCACGTGGAACTTGGACTGCTCGGGCGACGAGTAGCCTTCTCCGAGTTGCCAGGTGCCTTCGTTCCAGCCGGTGCTTTCCTTGATGGATACCACCTTGGCCAGATCCTGGCCGGCCATGCCGGGAAAGCCGCGGGCCAGTTCAACGGCGCGCTCGGCGTCGGTGCCCACGAAGATGCATGCGCCCTGCGCTCCCTTTTCGCGCAGGATGCGCGTGAGCTTGCGGGTGTCGATGCCGGAAATGGCGACGATGCCTTGTTCGGACAGGTATTCGGGCAAGGACTGCGTGGAACGGAAGTTCGACACGCGGGCGGGACAGTCGCGGACCACCAGGCCGGCGGCATAGACGCGATTGGCTTCGACGTCTTCGACGTTGACGCCAGTGTTGCCAATGTGCGGATAGGTCAGCGTGACGATCTGACCGTTATAGCTGGGATCGGTGAGAATTTCCTGGTACCCGGTCATCGCGGTGTTGAACACCACTTCGGCAACGGTATGGCCAGGCGCACCGATCGACACGCCTCGAAAAATGGTACCGTCCGCCAGAGCCAGAATTGCAGGAGGGAAGCGGTTGATCCCCTCGGGAAAGAGTTGCGGCAGCACAGTAAACCCCGGTTTTAGAATCGATAATCAAACCTTCGGATTATACCTTGACCGGAGGTTTTTCCCGGCGAACCGCGCCAAATAAGGCCGGAATCGGTGTTACCGGCTGTTTTTCCGCGCCGTTGCAGGGATTGTGCGATTTGCCCCTAGCCCTTGCGGGGGACGGCGGCCCGACGGCGTCGGTGATACGCTAGCAGCACCTTCAACCCTAGCCCGCTGCGAGCCGTATACGTCCATGTCCAGCCAACTTGACGCCCTGCGTGACCACACCACCGTCGTCGCCGACACCGGCGACTTCGAAGCAATGAAGGCGTTGCGTCCCACCGACGCCACCACGAACCCATCCCTTATTCTTAAGGCCGTCCAGCAGGACGCCTATCGTCCCCTTCTGGAAAAGACCGCCCGCGAGCATCGCGGCGCTTCCACCGCCGAACTCATGGACCGGCTGCTGGTCGCCTTCGGCCGCGCCATTCTGGATATCGTTCCGGGTCGCGTGTCGACCGAAGTCGATGCCCGCCTGTCCTTCGACACCCGCGCCACCATCGAACGCGCCCGGGGCCTGATTGCCCTGTACGAATCCGCCGGCATCCCGCGCGAGCGCGTGCTGATCAAGATCGCCTCCACCTGGGAAGGCATCCAGGCCGCGCGCGCCCTGCAATCCGAAGGCATCCGCTGCAACCTGACCCTGCTGTTTTCGCTGCCTCAAGCCGTGGCCTGCGCGGATGCGCACGTGCAGCTGATTTCGCCCTTCGTCGGGCGCATCTACGACTGGTACAAGAAATCGGGTGGCGCCGCCTGGGTCGAGGCCAACAACGCAGGCTCGCAGGATCCGGGCGTGCAGTCCGTCACCAATATCTATCGGTACTACAAGCACTTTGACATCCCCACCGAGATCATGGGGGCGAGCTTCCGCAACGTGGGGCAGATCCTGGCCCTGTCCGGCTGCGATCTGCTGACGATCAGCCCGGACCTGCTGAACAAGCTGGCCTCCACCGAGGGCGACGCCCCGGCGCAGTTGCGCGCTGGCGATGCCTCGGGCGACGTCGTCCGCATCGGCGCCGACGAAGTCACTTTCCGTACGCTGTTGAACGACGACGCCATGGCCAGCGAGAAGCTGTCGGAAGGCATCCGTCTGTTCGTGGCCGACGCCATCAAGCTGGACGGCCTGATCGACGCCCAGCGCGGCTGATGCGGTGGGGCGCCGACCGCGGTCGGCGCCCAAGCTGGCGGGCGCGGCGATCACCCGCGCGCACCCGCTAGCGGTGATCGTGGGAATGCACCTGCAGCGCTTCCAGGAAGCGCGACACCATGTTGTACGCGGCCACGGTCGCCGTCAGTTCGACGACCAGCTTTTCCGAGCCCATCGCAGTCCTGGCCGCCTGGAAAACCGCGTCCGGGACCTGCACCTGGCGGGTCATGGCGTCGGTGTAGGCCAGCACCGCCCTCTCGCGCTCACTGAACAGATCTGAATCCTCCCAGCGGTCCAGGGCGTCAAGCTGCGCCTGCGACACGCCCTCTTTCAGGGCGATCGGCGCGTGCTGGTCGGCCTCGTAGGGCGCGCCGTTGATGGCGGCGACGCGCATGATGACCAGTTCTCGGAGGTCGCCCGGCAACGTGCTGAGCTGCCGGATCGATGTCAGGTAGTTGAGCCAGCCGCTGGCCACGGCGGGGCTGTGCAGCAGCATCTGGTACAGGTGCAGCACGCTGCCGCGCTCGGCAACGATGCGGTCCACCAAGGGCCGTGCTTCGGGATGAGTCAGATCAGCGTAGGGCAAGCGGGCCATGCGAACTCCTGAAAGGTGAAGGGGCAGCAAATGCACACATTCTCACAATATCTTTGACATAATGTCAGCACACTTGCGCTTCTACGGCACCTCAAACGAATGAATGCGCCTCCCCAATCCTACCCTCCATTCACGCTCGCAAACTGCGACAGTGAACCGATCCATATCCCTAGCGCCATCCAGCCGCTGGGGGCATTGCTCGCGTTCGACCAAGAGGGAATCCTGCGCTACGCCAGCGAAAACGCGGCGCAGACCCTGGGGGCGAGCCTGGTGCTTGATCAACCCTGCGCGCCGGGAATACTGCCGCCCGGCCTTGCGCAGTGCCTTTCCAACTGGCTGGGCCACGCTGACCCTGTTTTTGACCCGCTGACCCTCTCGCTGAACGGCGAGATCCACGACGTCATAGGTCACCGCAACGCCGACGGGCTCACCGTCGTCGAACTGGAGCGCCGCGCCGACAGCCCGGACGTCTATTCGCCCGACCGAATCTATCGCAGCATCGAACGCGTGCGCCGCCAGCGCGACATCCAGGGTCTGCTGGACAACATGGTGCGCGAAGTCCAGCGAGCCACCGGGTTTGACCGGGTGATGGCCTACCGTTTCCACCCGGACGACAGCGGCGAAATCGTGGCCGAACAGCGCCGCGACGACCTGGACGATTGGGTCGGCCGCCGCTACCCCGCGGGCGACATTCCCGCGCAGGCCCGCCGGCTGTATACCGTGAACACCTTGCGCCAGATCGCCGACGCCACGTACCAGCCTGTCCGCGTGCTGGCTGCCCCGTCGCCGGATCCGCGCGCCCTGGACATGAGCTTCTGCGTGCTGCGCAGCGTGTCGCCCATCCATTTGGAATACATGGCCAACATGGGCGTGCGCGCGTCGATGAGCCTGTCGCTGGTGATCGGCGGACGGCTGTGGGGCATGATTGCCTGCCATCACCACACGCCCCGGACCGTCCCCTACCCCGTCCGCCTGGCATGCGAGGCAATGGCGCAGGTGGTGTCCGCCTCGCTGGCCAACATCGAAACCAGCGCTCGCGCCGAGCAAGCCCGCCAGAGCGCAGCGCTGGTCAGCCTGCTGGCCGACCGCGCGTCGGCCTCGGAAAACGTGCACCAGGCCCTTTCCCGCGGCGAAGAAACGCCCGCGGCGCTGGTTCCCAATGACGCCGCACTTTGCCTGTGGGGCAACAGTGTGACCGTGTTCGGCGGCATTGCGCCGCGCGGCGAACTGGCCGGCATTCTTTGCGCGCTGGACCAAAGCGGCCAGCGCCTGGTGCACACCACCAACATCGCTCGCGACTATCCCGGCCTGCAAACCGATCTGGTTCCCTACGCCGGTTTGCTGGCGTGCAAGTTCGACCCCATGAACAACGGCTGGCTGATCTGGCTGCGCAAAGAGCAGATCGAAACCGTCGTCTGGGGCGGGAAACCGGAAAAGCAGTACGCCGTCGGAAGCCTGGGCGCACGCCTGACGCCGCGCGGCTCTTTCGAGGCCTGGCGCGAGGTCGTGCGAGGCATCTGCTCGCCGTGGCTGCCAGCCGAACTGGAGGCGGCCGACAACCTGCGTGACGAGCTGTCGCACATCGCCACCAGCCGCGCCGCCGACGTGGACCGCGCGCGCACCGCGCTGCTGGCCATGCTGGGACACGATCTGCGCGACCCCCTGCAATCCATCTCGATGGCCGCCACACTCCTGTCCAGAACCGACACGGGCGCGCGCATGGGCGAGCGCATCCGCTATTCCAGCGGCCGGATGCAGCGCCTGATTTCCCAGGTGTTGGACCTGTCGCGCCTGCAGGGCGGGCTGGGCCTGGGCATCGAAAAGCGCCTGTGCGACCTGTCGGCGATGGTGAACAGCCTGATCGAGGAAAAGCGGCAGGCGTATCCAGGCCTGCGCATCGAACCGGACGTGCCCGACGGCCTGACCCTGATGGCGGACACCGACCGCATCGCGCAGGTGGTCACCAACCTGATGAGCAATGCGCGTCAACACGGTGCGCCGCGGCAACCCATCCTGGTGAAGGCCGGGCTGTCGGGCGACGTGATCACCCTGAGCGTGACAAACCACGGCGATCCCATCGCCGAGGACCTGCTCGCCCACCTGTTTTCGCCCTTCAAGCCGGAGTCGGTGGGCCAGTCCCGCAACCGCAACGGCCTGGGGCTGGGCCTGTACATCGCCGAAAAGGTCGTGCGCGACCACGACGGCAGTATCGCGGTCGAATGCCGGGACGGGCTGGTCATCTTCACGGTAACGCTGCCGTGCGCCATGCCCAAAACAGAACCTTCATAACCTGGGAGATAGAACTTGAACGAAGTGCGCGCCATGCGGGTCCTGCTGGTGGACGACAACGAAATGGGATCGGAACTGCTGGCCGAGTTCCTGGCGCTTTCCAACCTCGAGACGCGGTGCGCCGCCACCGCAGCCGAAGCGCTGGAACTGGCAAAGACCTTTTCGCCGGATGCCGTGCTGCTGGACATCCTGCTGCCCGACATGGACGGCTACGAACTGGCCAGCCGCCTGCGCGAATTGCCCGGCAAGCCCCGCATCTACGCCTTGAGCGGACTGGCGCGCCACGAACGCCGCGACAGCTCCGACAGCCTGTTCACCGGATGGATTGAAAAGCCCGCCGACCCCGATGCGCTGCTGGCGCTTCTGCGTCGCGCCGAATAACGGTTTCCCTCATGATGCAAACCGATACCCTGGAGCTCCTGGCTGTCAAAGGCGTGCAGCTCAAGGTGCTAAGCCAGATCTTTCCCGTACTGCGCCACGAAGTCCTCGGTCCCCTCTCCAGCGCATCGCTTGCCACGGCCATGCTGCGGCATGCGCCCGAAGGCGCCAGCGACGACGCCCTTCAGCAACGCTGCGAACGGCTGGCCGGCGACCTTGCCGGCATGCTGGAAGAAAGCGTCGGGGTCGTGCGCGAATTGGACGGATGGCTGAACGACAGTGGCGACATGGCGCCGGGCGGCGATCTGCTGCAGGAATGCCGCAAGCTGATGTTTTCCCACCTGCTGCTTTCCCGGCACGGCATCCAATGGCCTGTCGACGTGGCGCACGTCGAACTGTCCAGATTCACCGCCCGCTACCTGGTGGTGGCCTGGCTGCTGTGCCTGCTGCCCATGCTGCCTTCGGAAGGCCAACTGGAATTGCAGATGTCGGAACCTGGCGTCTGGCGCGCGCGCCTGCCCGATGGCGCCCCGGCCGCCTCGACGCAACGACCGGCCTTCGAACCGCAGGAGGTCGAGCTTCTTGCCACGGCCGCCGGCTGGCGCCTGGAACGACAGGATCGCTGCTGGTCGCTGCACCTGCCGACCAACACTCCATAAGGGAACGCGCATGATCTCCCCGGTCCACCAAGTCCTGCGCGAAGGCACGCGCGAACGTCACGAAACGCTGGACCAGGGACTGGCGCTGGCCGGCGATCACGTCGACCGCGACGTCTATCTGACCTATTTGAAAGCGTTGCTGGGCTGGCTGGAACCGATGGAACAACGGCTCTGGCAACTGGACTGGCCGGACGACCTGCGGGCGACCGAGCGCGCCGGCAAAAGCGCCTGGCTGCACGAAGACCTGGCGGCGGCCGGCGATGCCGAGCCGATCACGCGCTGCGTGCAGCTTCCGCTGCCGCACGCGCCCGACGCGTATGCGCTGGGCATTGCCTACGTGGTGGAAGGTTCGCAGTTGGGTGGCCGATTCCTGGCCAAGCGCCTTCAAGAGGTGGCCCCCGACCTGCCGCAGCGCTACTTGCGTGGCTATGGCGAGCAGGTGGGACCGTTGTGGAAGTCGTTTTTGCTGCACCTGGACAGCGAAGCCGGTGCGCTGGGCCGAGAGGCGCATGCCCTGCAAGGCGCCCGCGACGCCTTCGACAGCCTGACCGCCTGGTTGCGCGGCCAGCGCGCGCTGCGGACCTGAGGCCCGCGGCGCGGCTGCAAGTTGCCTACAGCTTTTCGGTTTCGCCCGACTTGGGCTGCCACTTCATCAGGCGCTTTTCGCCCACCCCGACGATGGTGTCCAGGATCAGCGCAAAGGCCGTCAGCACGATGATGCCCGCGAACACGGTGTTCACGTCGAAAGTGCCCTCGGCCTGCAGGATCAGATAGCCCACGCCGCTGGCAGATCCCAGGTACTCGCCCACCACCGCGCCCACGAAGGCCAGGCCCACGGACGTGTGCAGGCTGGAAAACACCCAGCTGGTGGCCGACGGCAGGTAGACATGGCGCAGCAATTGACGCTGGCGCGCGCCCAGCATGCGGGCGTTGTCCAGCAAGGTGGGACTGACTTCCCGCACGCCCTGGTAGACGTTGAAGAACACGATGAAGAACACCAGCGTCACGGCCAGCGCGACCTTGGACCAGATCCCCAGGCCGAACCACATGCCGAAGATGGGCGCCAGGATCACGCGCGGCATCGAGTTGGCTGCCTTGATGTAGGGATCGAGGATTGCGCTGGCCCGCGGCGACAGCCCCAGCCACAGTCCGAACCCAAGGCCGGCGACGGTGCCGATGAAGAACGCCAGCACGGTTTCGCTGAGGGTCACGGCCAGGTGGCCGTAGATATCGGCATTGGTGACGAACCAGGCCCAGATGCGACCCCACACCTTCAGCGGTTCGCCGAAGAAGAAGGCCACCTTGGGATCGCGCGATGCGAAATGCCAGACGGCGAGGATGACGACGAGCAGCAGCAACTGCCAGAAGCGCAGGCTGGCGGAACCGGGTTTGATCAGTTTGGCCATGGGTCAGGCTCGCTTCTGTTGGGCATAGCCCTTGAGCACTTCTTCGCGCAGCACGCCCCAGATGGCGGCGTGCAGTTCGACGAAGCGCGGGTCGATGCGCACTTCCGCCACGTCGCGCGGACGCGGCAGGTCGATCGTGAACTCTCCGATGGGATGGGTGCCCGGGCCGGCCGACAGCACGATCACGCGATCGCTCATGGCGATGGCTTCGTCCAGGTCGTGGGTGATGAACAGCACCGCCTTGCGCTTGGCCATCCACAATTCCAGGACTTCGTTCTCCATGAGCTGGCGCGTCTGGATGTCCAGGGCGGAGAACGGTTCGTCCATCAAAATGATGTCGGGGTCGCGGATCAGCGTCTGCGCCAGCATGGCGCGCTTGCGCATGCCCCCGGACATCTGGTGCGGATAGCGGCCCTCGAACCCGCCCAGGCCGACGCGGCGCATCCATTCGCGGCCCTGGTCGAGCGCTTCGGCGCGCGGCACGCCGGCGAATTCCAGGCCGGCGATCACGTTGTCCAGCGCGCTGCGCCACGGCAGCAGCGCCTCGCCCTGGAACATGTAGCCCGCGCGGACGTTGATGCCGTCCAGCGGCTTGCCAAAGACCTTCACCTGCCCCGAGGACGGCGCCAACAAGCCGGCGCTGACGTTGAGCAGGGTGGACTTGCCGCAACCGGTGGGCCCCACCACCGACACGAACTCCCCTGGCGCGATGGCCAGGGTCGTGTCGCTGACGGCGGTGTAGCGCTGGGAACGGTCATCACGCGAGACAAAGGTACAACTTATGTTTTCCAGCGACAGCGCGGCTTCAGCCATTTGCGTACTTCTCGTTGGCGCGGCGCGCGAAATCGTTGGTCCACACTTTCGACGGGTCGACCTTGGACGCGTCGAAATCGGCCTGGTAGGCGGCCAGCGCCTTGAGCGCGGTGGCGGCGCCGTCTTCAGGAATGATGCCGTCGGGCGACAGGCCCTCCATGCTCTTGGCGAGCGCGGCCTTGTACACGGCAGGATCGCCCAGCAGATAGGCTTCCGGCACGACCTTGGCGATTTCCTCGGGGCCGGCCTTCTGGATCCACTTGTCGGCGCGGACGATGGCGTTGGTCAGCGCCTGGGCGGTGTTGGGATTGGCGTCGATGAAGGCCTGCGGCGCATACAGGCAGCCGGCCGGCATGTTGCCGCCGAAGATGTCCTGCGTGTCCTTGAGCGTGCGCGTGTCGACGATGATCTGGATTTCACCGGGCATTTCCAGCATGGAAACGACCGGGTCGGTATTGGAGATGGCGTCGATCTGGCCGCTGCGCACGGCGGTGACCGCACCGGCGCCCGCGCCCACGCCGATGAAGGAGACGTCGGACGCCTTCAGGCCATGCTTGGCAAGGAAAAAGCTGACCACCATGTTGGTGGAGGAACCCGGCGCGGTCACGCCGATCTTCTTGCCCTTCAGGTCAGCCGGGCCCTTGTAGTTGGGCAGGTTCTTCTTGGAGACGCCCACGCCGATCATCGGCGCGCGGCCCTGCAGCACGAACGCGCGATAGGCCTGGCCCTTGGAGTGCATGGACAGCGTGTGCTCGAAGGCGCCCGACACCACATCGGCGCTGCCGCCCACCACGGCCTGCAAGGCCTTGGAGCCGCCGGCGAAGTCGGCGATGCTGACGTCCAGCCCTTCGTCCTTGAAGTAGCCGCGCGCTTCCGCGATGGTCAGCGGGAGGTAGTAGATCAACGGCTTGCCGCCGACTGCGATCTGGACCTTGGACTTTTCAAGCTTTTGCGCGCGCACGATGGCGGGGGCCATGCCCATGACGCCGGCTGCGCCGGCCATCTTGAGCAGTTCACGGCGGGTGACTGACATTTGGTTTGTCTCCTAGTTGTCGGGTTTACCGATAGCGCCGGTCTTCGCCAGCTCGTCGATAGCCGCTGAATCATACCCCAGCGATTTCAGGACTTCCTCGGTATGTTCCCCTAATTCCGGGCCCACCCAGCGCGTTTCGCCGGGAGTCTCGGACAGCTTGGGAACCACGGCCGGGAGCTTGACCGGACTGCCGTCCGCCAGGCGATGCTGCTCGATCATGCGGCGCGCAAGAAACTGCGGATCGCTGAACATGTCGGCCACGCTGTAGATCTTGCCCACGGGCACGTCGGCGCGTTTGAGCGTGTCGAGCGCCGCTTCGATGCCGCGCCCGTCGCACCATTGCTGGATGGCGCCGTCGATCTCGGCGACGCGGCGCGCGCGGCCGTCGTTGCGCACCAGGTCCGGGTCCTCGGCCAGGTCGTCGCGGCCGATCGCCCGCATCAGGCGATGGAAGATCGCGTCGCCGTTTCCGGCAATGACGATGTTCTGGCCGTCCTTGGTGGTGTAGGTGTTGGACGGCACGATGCCCGGCAGCGCGCCGCCCGTGCGCTCGCGCACCACGCCAGCCACGTCGTATTCGGGAACGAGGCTTTCCATCATGTTGAACACGGCCTCGTAGAGCGCCACGTCCACCATCTGGCCCTGCCCGGCGCTGCATTCGTCGCCGGTCTTTCCGTTCCAGCGTCCGCCCGTGGCGTCGCGGTGACGCAGCGCCATCATCGCGCCGATCACGCCATGCAGCGCCGCGATGGAATCGCCGATGGATATGCCGACCCGCAGCGGCGGGCGATCCGGGTGGCCGGACACGTAGCGCAGGCCGCCCATCGATTCACCGATGGCGCCAAAGCCGGGCTGGTCTTTCATCGGGCCGGTCTGTCCATAGCCGGACAGGCGCACCATGATGAGCGCGGGATTGATGGCCCGGAGCTGTTCGTAGCCCAAACCCCATTTTTCCAGCACGCCCGGCCGATAGTTCTCGACGACCACGTCCGCGTCCAGCGCCAGCTTGCGGGCGATCTCCTGGGCGCGCGGATCTTTCAGGTTCAGTGCGATGGATTGCTTGTTGCGGGCCTGCACCGTCCACCACAGGGAATTGCCCTCGTGCAGATGGCGCCAGCTGCGGATGGGATCGCCGCCGCCCGTGCCGTCGGGCCCATGCGGGGTTTCCACTTTGATGACGTCGGCGCCGAATTCGCCGAAGATGCGCGCGGCGAACGGGCCGGCGATGAGCGTGCCGAGTTCCAGGACTTTCAGTCCGGTCAGCGCTGACATGGCTTGTCTTCCTCACATTGTTGTCGCGCCGATGCGTTGCCGGCAGGACGTTCTGGTACCGCGAGCGTCAGGTGGTCTTGCGCTCCATCAGGGCCCAGGCGATCGTGCCCGCGTCGACGTATTCCAGTTCGCTGCCGGCCGGCACGCCGCGCGCCAGGCGCGTGACTCGCAGGCCGCGCTCGCCCAGCGCCTCGCCCAGGAAATGGGCGGTGGTTTCGCCTTCGGCGGTGAAGTTGGTGGCAAGGATGACCTCTTGCACTTCGCCGTCGGTCGCGCGCTTGATCACGCGGTCGAAATCCAGTTCACGCGGGCCGATGCCTTCAAGGGGCGCCACGCGCCCCATCAGCACGTAGTACAGGCCACGGTAGCCGTGGCTGGACTCGATCATGTTCTGGTCGGCCGGCGTTTCCACGATGCAAAGCAGCGTGGGATCGCGCTTGGGATTGGAGCAGGTGCCGCAGACTTCGTCTTCCGAAAAACTGTTGCAGCGCGCGCAGTGCTTAAGATCACGCACCGCGCCCTCGAGCGCGCGGCCCAGCATGTCCGCGCCTTGCGGATCATGCTGCAACAGGTGATAGGCCATGCGCCTGGCCGAGCGCACGCCCACGCCGGGCAAGCGCCGCAGCGCCTCGATCAGCGTGACGAGCGGTTCGGGTTCGGGCAGTAAGGGATCCATTGCAGCCTGCGGCAACCGGTGATCAGAACGGCAGCTTCATGCCCGGGGGCAGCGGCATGCCGGCCGTCACCGAGGCCATTTTTTCCTGCGAAGTGGCTTCGGCCTTGCGCAGCGCGTCGTTGAACGCGGCAGCGACCAGGTCTTCCAGCATGTCCTTGTCGTCGCCCAGCAGCGACGGGTCGATCGCGACGCGCTTGACGTCGTGGCGGCAGGTCATCGTGACCTTCACCAGGCCGCCGCCCGAGGCGCCTTCGACCTGGATGTCGGCCAGCGCGTCCTGCGCCTTCTTCATGTTTTCCTGCATCTGCTGCGCCTGGCGCATCAGACCGGCGAGTTGTCCTTTCATCATGATGGGAGCTTCCTTGAACAGGGGATTGGGTTTTGCCGCCGCCTCAGGCAGCGGCCGGGGAATCAACGTGGCGAATCGAGCCAGGCACGACATGGCCGCCGAAATCCGCCAACAGTGCCTGCACGAAAGGATCGACGGACACCGCATTTTCGGCGGCCAGCTGGCGCGCCGCGCTTTCGGCCTGCGCCACCGCGTATGCCGTGGCGTCGCCGGTGACGCCGACCCGCACATCCAGGCGTATGCCCTGCCCGAAATGTTCGCACAGGACCGTCTGCAGGCGCACGCGGCTTTCGCTTTCGGCCAGGGTCTTGACAGCCACGCGCAGGATGACCGCATCGCCCTGCACACCGTCCCATTCGCTTTGGCGCGCCAATTCGGAGGCCAGGCCGGTCACGGGAAGGCGCGCGGCCAGTTCAGGCCACGATGCCGAGTCCATGTCGGCCAGCCGCGCGCGCGATTGGCGTTTGCGCGCGGGCGCCGGCTTTTCGTTCCGGACGGCTGACGGCGCGGGCGCCGGCGAAGGCGCGGTGGCCAGTGTTTCGAAATCGTCGTCGGGATCGGACGTGAAGCCGCTGTCCGGCATGAACCCGCCTTCGGCTTCGAAGGGAATTTCTTCATCGACCCAGGACGGCGGGCCATCCGCGTCGTCGGACTGCGCGGGCGCCACGGCCGCTGCTGCCGGCGTGACGGCGAGGGCAGCCGAGCCTTGCGGCTTGCCGGAAGCAGCCGCAGAGGGGGCGGTGTCCGCGGCCACGGATTCGGTCGTTGCAGCTTCGGCTGCCACGGATTCGGTCGCAGCGGCTTTGGCTGGCGCAGTTTCGGTTGCGGCAGCTTCGGTTGCGGCAGCACCGGCTGCCGCAGCATCGGTTGCCGCAGCACGGGCTGCCCCAGCACGGGCTGCCCCAGCATTCACATCCGATGGCAGGTCTTCCCAAGGCGGCACGCTACTGCCTTCGGCCGATTGCGGCGCGGGGGCGGTCGCGAGACCTTGGGCCGCACCACCGGTTTCAGCGGCGGGACGTGCAACTGGGGCGGGCGCTGTCGGCTGGTTCTCTGTTTGCCGCGACTCGACGGAAGCGGGCGGCACGGATGCAGCCGGCGTCTCGTGCGGTTCGGATGCCGCAGAAGCCGAGGAGGCGGCAATCGCGGGACCGGACGCCGCCGCCTCGACTGCGGGGGCCGTGGCGGCTTGCGCGGTTGAGGGCGCCGCAATGGAGGCTGCGGCCGCGTCCTGGACGGAACCGGAAGTTGAACCCGCGGCAGGCGAACCTGCGGCGGGCGATCCTGCGGCAGGCGACCCTGCGGCGGCCGGCGCCGCCAAAGCGCTTGCGACGGCCGCTGCAGCAACGGCTGCACCAGCGGGCGCGGCGCTGGCTGCCGCCGCTTCCGCCGTCTGGCGAGCGGGCACGGCGGGCGCCTGCAGGGCGGTCTGCGGTCCAGCGTCGCCATTGAGCGCCAGCATGCGCAGGCACGCCATGATGAATCCCGCGTACTCGTCGGGCGCCAGGGTCAATTCGCCCCGGCTATGCACCGCGACGGAGTAGAACAATTGCACCGCGTCCGGGTGCAGGGCCTGCGCGAGCCTCGCGATGTCGGCGGCCAGCGGATCTTCAGCCGCAGTGACGCCGGTCACGCGCTGCTCGATCGCCACGCGTGACAGCAGCACGGCCAGATCGGCCAACGCACCCGCATAGGAGAGCCCGCGGATCGCGAGTTCGTCGGCTACTGCCAGCACACCCATGGCGTCGCCAGTGGACAAGGCGTCCAGCAGACGGACGAGATGGCGCTGATCGATGGTGCCGAGCATGCCGCGCACGGCGTCTTCGGTCAGGTTGCCCGCGCTGTAGGCAATGGCCTGATCGGTCAGAGACAGGGCGTCGCGCATCGAACCGGAAGCCGCCTGGCCAATCAGGCGCAGGGCGGGAACCTCGAATCCGACGTCTTCCTGCCCCAACACCGCCTGCAAATGGCCGACGATGGAATCGGCGGGCATCTGCTTCAGGTTGAACTGCAGGCAGCGCGACAGGACCGTCACCGGAATCTTCTGAGGATCGGTGGTGGCGAGGATGAATTTGACGTGCGGCGGCGGTTCTTCCAGCGTCTTGAGCATGGCGTTGAACGCGTGCCCGGTCAGCATGTGGACTTCGTCGATCATGTAGACCTTGAAGCGCCCCGCTCCGGGTGCGTAGACCGCCTGCTCCAGCAACTGCGTCATTTCCTCGACGCCGCGGTTCGAGGCCGCGTCCAGCTCGAGGTAATCGACGAAACGCCCGGCATCGATTTCCGTGCAGGCGCGACAGACGCCGCAGGGCTTCGAGGTGATGCCGGTTTCGCAGTTCAGCGATTTGGCCAGGATGCGCGAGAGCGTGGTCTTGCCGACGCCTCGGGTTCCGGTGAACAGCCAGGCGTGATGCAGGCGTTGGGTGTCGAGCGCGTGGGTAAGCGCGCGCACCACGTGATCCTGCCCCACCAGGGTATCGAACGATCGCGGCCGCCACTTGCGGGCCAATACCAGATAAGTCATGGCTGGATTGTAGAGCCTGATTGTTGAACCCGTTGATCGAGCGGACTGGAATGCAAAGGGGACGGGCTTATTCCCGTGGAATGAATCCTTGGAAAATAACCCCGTCCCCTCTGAAAGCGGTGTAGCAAACGCTACCTGCTTTGAAAAATCCGGTTGGCGAGCCTTACTCCGGCACTGACCCTAAACGACTATGGCTGCTTCGTTCCCGACCTGACCAGGTTCACCGTCGAACCATGCGAAGGGGCCCGCCAGTCGAGATTCTATCAGAGCTGCGCTTCGCTCGCTTGATAGAACCTCGACTGGCGGGCCCCGAGGGGCAATATGTGCGCCCCCTCCCCGGCCCTCCCCCCGAGGGGGAGGGGGTGGAGGTCTCGCTTCGCTTGCCCTCTTCGGCTCGCTTCGCTTTGCCGCGCTATGCGAATGGAGGGTTTGCTTCTTGCGGTGGGTCTCGCTTCGCTTGCCCCTTCGGCTCGCTTCGCTTTGCCGCGATATGCGATTGGACTCTCGGCTTTTTACGGTTGGGTCTCGCTGCGCTTGCCCCCCTCGGCTCGCTTCGCTTTGCCGCGATATTCGATTGGACTGTCGGTTTTTGCGGTGGGGCGCCTGGTTGATGCGACGTGTTTCACCGTATCAACCAATTCTGATCAACGACCTTTGCGCGACGCGCGTGGAATTTTCTGTTTGGGGGGCGCTTGTCGTTCCGCTTTACACCGTCAAATCAATCCATGCCTTTGCGCGCGGGAAATACAGGGCGGCGCGGGCGCTGCGGCCGTCCAGGGCTGTGACTTGGGTGCAGTAGCGCTGCAGTTGGTCGCCGTGTCGTTGGCGCATTCGGATGGCGAAGGCGGTTGCCGTTTCTCCTGGGTGGGGCCGGCCGGTTTTGTAGTCGACGATTAGCCAACCGTCTTCGGTGCTGAGGGCCAGGTCGATCACGGACACCTTGCCTGCTGCGTCGATCAGGGGCCATTCGCGGCGGGCGCCGGATTGGGATAGGAGCCATAGGCCACGGTCGTCTGCGAGGGTGGCTTGCAGGGTTTCTAGGACGGCTTCGGCCGCTGCGTCGGCTTGGCTGGCCGGGATGCCGGCGCGGGTCAGCTGGCGGCGCATGGCGGGCAGGCGTTGGGCCAGGGCGTCTGCGGGCCAGGCGTTTGTTCCGTCCTGGCCGATGCGCGCCAACCACGCGTGTGCCAGCGTGCCGATGGCGGCGTCGTAGCCGGCTTCGAGTTGCCAGGCGGGGTGTTCGGCGGCGTCGTCCCAGGCGCCGCGTGCCGTGGTCGCAAAGCCGGCGCTCATGGTGACGCTGGTTTGGCGTTGCAGTTGCGCCAGGCCGGTGCGGTCCACGCGGCGCAGGGGCTCGCCCTGCAATTCCGGCGCGTCCACCGCTTCCGCGGCGGGCTCGCCGTTCAGGGACGGGGGCGCAGGCGGGATCAGGCAAGGCCACAGGCGGCCCAGCAGGCTGGCTGCGGGCGGTGGCTTGGCCTGGCCTGTGGCGTCGTCGACCGACACGTGGCCGACCAGGTGCAGGCGCTTGCGCGCACGCGTGGCTGCCACGTAAAGCAGCCTGTCGATTTCGTAAGACGCGCGGCGCGCTTCGCGGGCGCCCAGGTAGCGCGAGACCGGGTCGGCCTCGGTTTCGGCGCGGGGTTTTACTGGGCCGAACAAGACTCGCCCGCCGCTTTGTTCGAAGCGTACGAGCGGGGCCTGGTCGCCGCGGGGCGCTCGGTGCAGGCCATAAAGGATCACGGTTTCGAACTGCAAGCCTTTGGACTTGTGCATGGTCATGATTTCGACCGCGCCCTCGTCTTCGTCGGCGGCGTCCGGGGCTGCGAAAAGGCGTGAAATGCCGGCGTCCAGCGCGGCCACGTCGATGTTGCCGTGGGGCGCCAGGCGCTCGATCAGCTGGAACAGGCTTTCGGCGTCATTGGCCACCGACAGGCCCGCGTACAGCCCGGGCCCGCCCAGGCGACGCCACAGCGATTCCACCCATGCCGCGAACGGGATCGCGCCCGACGCATTGCGCTTGTCGAGCAGGACCGCCGCGACCTGGCGCAGGCGCGCATGCTCGTCGGGGCCCAGCAAGGTTTGTGCGGACGGTGCTTCAGGTTCCGCCGGGGACGCGTCGAACAGCGAGCCTTGCGGCCCGGCGTCCGCCGTCACGGCCGGGGCTGCTTGTGGCGTCATGCGCAGAGCGCGTTCCAACAGGACGGGCACCGGCGTGATGTGGTCGTCGCCAAAGAGGCGTTGCAGGGACTGCAGCGTCAGGCCGCAATACGGCGCGCGCAGCACGGACAGCCATGCCATGCGGTCGGCCGGATGCGACAGCGCACGCACGAGCTGCACCAGATCGGCCACGACCGGCCGCAAGGCCAGCGGCACAAGGTCGACGGCGCGGCAGCGTATGCCATCCTGCGCAAGCCGGCGGGTCAGGTTGCCCAGGTGGCTGCGCGCGCGCACCAGCACCGCCACCGGGTGCTTGGCGCCCTTGTGGTCGATCAGCGCCTGGCGCACCAGGCCCACGGCAATGTCCTCGGCCTGCTCTTCCGCCGGCTGTGCGCCATCTCGCGACCACGCCGGGTGAAAGCGCACAGCGGGGTCGGACAAGGCCGGATGGAAGGCCGTGGACGGGCTGTAGGCGATCGCGCCCGCGGCCGCGTCGCTGCGCCGTGGCAGCAAATCCGCGAACGACTGGTTCACCCAGTCGACGATGCCGGCCTGCGAGCGGAAATTGTCCGTGAGGTTGAGGAAATCGGGCTTGACCTCTCCGACGCCGATGTCGGCCACTTCCAGGAACAGGCCGACCTCTGCCTTGCGGAATCGGTAGATCGACTGCATGGGGTCGCCCACCAGGAACAGGCTGCGGCCGTCGCCTGCCTGCCAACCCGAGGTCAGCGTGCGCAACAGGTCGAGTTGCGTCTGGCTGGTGTCCTGGAATTCGTCGATGAGCAGATGCCGGATGGACGCGTCCAGCTTGAGCAGCAGCTCGCCGGGATCGTCGGCGCTGCCCAGGGCGGCCGCGGCGCGCTGGGCGATCTCGATGAAATCCACCTCACCCTGATCGGCGAAACGCAACCGCAACTGCGCCACGGCCAGCGCCAGCGTCATGAGCTGGGCGCCCAGCACTTCCCATTGCGCGTCCGTGAAATGCGGCGCCGGGATGTCGCGCACCGCGTGCAGGCGCCGCACCCAAACCGCTTGCCCATCGGCGCTTTCCAGCCACGCCACGAAGGGCTCTTTGTGCGCGCACTTGGCCGGGAAGCCCAGGTTCTTGTTGACGGTCTTGCGCAGCGAGCCCGTGCCGGTCAGCAGCAGATGCGCCACGGCGCGCCACGCATCCAGTTGCTCGGCGTCGGGAAGAAGTTCTTCGGTCCAGTCCAGCAAGGCCACTAGCTTGTTGTCTTCGCCGCTGTCTTGCAGGTTCGCGGCGGCCAGGCGCGCCGAGCCGCATAGCGCGTCGGCCCAGCCGTAGGGCATCGCGGCGCACAAGGCGTCCAGGTCTTCTCCGATGGCCTCGGCCAGCGTGGTCTCCATGGCCTCGCGGTCGGAGCCGTGGCGCAGGAGCGGCAGCCATTGGTCGCGCTGGCCCAGCATGTCCGCGATGGCGTCCTTGGCCGCCTGCACGTCCACGTCCAGGTGCTTGAGCAAGATGCGCACGGCTTCGTAGTCGTCGGCCAGGTCCAGCGTGGCGCGAGCCGCGGCCTCGTAGTGCGACCGGGCATCGTCGGTGATGTCGGGCATGCCGCCCAATTCCGAGAGCCAGGGCATGCTGCGCACAAGCCCGGCGCAGAAGGAATCGATGGTGCGGATGGCAAGGCGGGCCGGATGATCCAGCAGATGCCAGCCTTGTTCTGCATTGCGCGCCAGCGCCGCGCGGGCCAGATCCCAGCTGCGGCGTTCATGCGCGGCCTCGGGCGGCGCGTCCAGCCCGCGGCGCAGCTTGCTCAGCACGCGCGCATGCATTTCGGACGCGGCCTTGCGCGTGAACGTGATGGCGACGATCTCTTCGGGGCGGTTCACCGTGGCCAGCAGGGCCAGGATGCGATCGGTCAGGAGTTCGGTCTTGCCCGACCCCGCCGGGGCCTGCACCAGGAACGAACGGGTCGGATCCAGCGCATCGGCGCGCGCGGCGTGGTCTTGCGGCAGGCGGTCTTGTTCGGCCATGGCTTACGCGTCCTCGTCGTCAAGATGCAAACGCAGGAACGGCAGTGCATCGCAGTATTTGAGATCGTCGCGCCGGTAGGCCACGTTGGCCGCATACCCGGCGACGTATTCATCGGCCAGCGCTTCAATCGCGACGCGCCAGCGCTGGCGGATATCGGGCCATGACAGGCCGTCAAAGAACTTGCTTTCGCTGGCCAGCGTGACGCCCGGCATGCCCAGGTCTTCATCGGCCAGGCCTTGCGCGGCGATCTGCCGCGCATGGATCTGCGCCAGCACCAGGCCCGCGGTTTCGCCATCTGCGGCATCGGCCAGCACTGACGCGTAGAACGGCAGTTGCACGTTGACGGGACGGCTGCGCGACCAATCCGGTTCCGGCTTGGCCGCCGCCACGCCAGTCTTGTAGTCGACGATGACGTTGCGTCCATCAGGCAGGCTGTCGATGCGGTCGAGCCGCAGCTTCAGGTTCAGCGCGCCACGCTGCCATTGATGGTTCTTTTCGACCTGAGCCACCGCGAACGGCAGGCGCTGCGCCTCCATATCGAGCCACGACGCCAGCACGGTTTGAGCGCGCTGGCATTCCAGCGTCCGCAAGGCCGGCGCGTACTCTTTGAGTTCTTCGTCCGCGGCTTGCGCGACCGCCTGTTCGAGCAGTGCGGACAAGCGGCCAGAGGCAAGCTGTTCGTGCAGCGACTCCTGGTCGGGCATCATGCCCCACACCAGTTCCAGCGCCTTGTGCAGGAATTGGCCGCGCACGTTCACGGTGGCGGCGTCGGCGTAGGGAGCGAGCTCGCGGCCGCCCAGGCGGTGGCGCACGAAAGCCCAGAGGGGATTGCGCGCCTGCGTGTCCAGCACGTCCAGGCCGCCGCCGCCGCGGTTGCCCGCCGCCAGCGGTGGCCCTTGCGAGTCGTCCAGCGATTCCTGTGGCAGGACCGGCTGCGCGTCCGTTTGCTCGGGCGCCCAATCGGTCAGGCCGAGCGCCGCGATCAGCGGCGACGGGCGCAGTTCGCGCTCGCCGTCCATGTGTGCATGACTGACGATGATCTCGGGCGCGCAGCGGCAAAGCGCCGCATACATGCCTTCGGCCCATTCGCGCTCGCGCTCGGGCGTGGCGCGCGGCGCCCGGGCCTGGCGCAGGACGGCCAGCGGCAGCAGCGGATTGGGCTTGGGCGAAGCCGGCAGCACGTCGTCGGTCAGGCCAAGCAGCCACACGCCATCCCAGTAGCCGCCTTCGGCTTCCAGCAATCCCAGCACGTCCAGCCGGGCCAGCGGGTCGCGCTGCGGCTGGAACGAGGAAGAACACGCCACGCTTTGCAGCAGGTTCACGGCAGCCACGCCGCCCAGGCGGCCGGCGGCCGGCGCCAGCGCCGAAAAACTGCCAAGGGCATCGCCCAAGGCGCCCATGACTTGATAGCCCACGCTGTCCAGCGCCGCTTCGCCAGGAAAGCCCAATGCCGTCAGCGCGGCCTTCATGCGCAGCATCCAGACATCGCAGGTGGCCTGACGGCCGCCCTGCGTCCAGATTTCCGTGGCACGGTTCCAGGCCTGCGCCAGCGCGGGGACGTCCCCGAGCAGCCGGCGCAGTTCCTGCGGATTGACGTGCATTTGCCCTTGGCGGCGCCACCGCGCATCGATGGCGGCCAGACGCGCCCGGTCGCGCACGTCGCTGGCGCAATGACCCGCCAGCAAGGCGGCGCCCAGCACGTCCACGCCGCACCCCTTGCCCAACGCGCATTCGGCCAACGCGCGCAACCAGGCCAAGGCCGCGCGCGCCATGGGCCATTCGTCCAGCGGCCTGCCGACCGCGACGTTGAACGCGAAGGCGGACGCGCCATCACGGCCTGCCAACACGTGGCCCAGCACGCGACGCGCAAAGGGAGACTCGGCTTCAAGCTGCGGCGAGACGATGGCGTAGCGGCCTGAAGGATTGGCCTTGAGCTGGCTGGCTGCCCACGCAGCCGCCGCGCGCCATTCGGCGCCCTGATCCGCGGCTTCAAAGCGCCGCGCCACGGACTGCACGCGCTGGGCGTCGCGCCATTGCGCGACGTTCGTTCCTTGTGCTTCGAAAGCTTCCAACAAGCGCTGGAAACGCGGAGAGATATCCGTGAACCCTGCCAGCACGAGCTGCCCCGGCGTAGCAAGCCGGCCGTCTTCCAGCGCACGCAACACGCGCGCATAGCCCTGGTTCGCGTCTTCGGCGTCGATGCCGGCCAGGGTTTGGCGATAGCGTTCGCGCCAACGAGCAAAGCCGCGGTATTCGTCGGTGTCCGCGCCGGACGGCACAACCAGCGCCCATTCATCCATCAGCAGGTCCGCGTCCATCGACAGCCGCGCGGCCTGGCTGGCGTCCAGCAGCACGCGTTCAGCCTCTTCGGCGCGTATCGCTTCCGTCCAGACGAGCTGCGTGGCAAAACTGTCCAGCCGGTAAGCGGGCACGTCGTCGTCGGCCTCGAACGCAAGTTCGTTGGCGGACTCGGCCAGCCACGCGGACAGCGGCAGGATGCGCGGCAATTCGCTGACCTGGCGCTCTTGTCTAAGCAGCCCGGCCAATTCAAGCGTTAGCCGGCGCGACAAGCGATTGTTCACAGTCAGCACCAGCGTATCGGCGGCGGGCAAGCCGGCGATGTCAGGCAGCGAAAAATCGGGGTAGGAAGACGATGCGTCCTGCATGGGCACCCATAAAAAACGACGAAGAAACTCCGCCGTAGGATACCCCGACCCGGCCCGCCAGTGCGGCGGCTGCGCGCCTATTTGCCACTCTGGGGAAGGAGGCTCACACCACGATATCGGACCCGTCCGAAATCCCGACTAAAAGCCGCACAGCGCGGCAAGGTTTTCCCAGTGGACGCTCATCTCGGGCGACAGATATCCCCAGAACGCCAGCCCCAGCACCGCCGACAGGGCGATGGCGCCCAACAGCCGCCAGGTGGTTTGGCGGCGACGTACAGGTGGGGCGGGTAGCGGCATTTGCGGCATCCTTGGCGCGTCAGGCCGGCGCCGGTTGGGCGACGGGCTGCTCACGCACAGGCAAGCACAACAACGCCGCGATGACGGCCAGCGCGACGCCGAGCCACCAGACCAGATCGTAGCTTCCGGTTTTGGCGTAGGCATAGCCGCCCAGCCAGACTCCGATGAAGCTGCCAAGCTGATGGCCCAGGAACACGATGCCCGACAGCGTGGCCGCGTAGCGCAGGCCGTAGATCTGTCCGATGAGGCCCTGCGTCAGCGGCACGGTTCCCAGCCAAAACAGGCCCATCCATGCCGCGAACGCGTAAAGCACCCACGGCGACAGCGGCATCCACAGCAGCAGCAGGATGCCGAATGCGCGCATGAAGTACACCACGGCCAGGAGTCGCTTCTTGCTGTATTTCCCGCCCAGCTTGCCGGCGTAGAACGAGCCCAGAACGTTGAACAGCCCGATCAGCGCGATGGCGGTTGCGCCTTGGCCGGCCGTCAGCCCGCCGTCCGATACGTAGGCGGGCAGGTGCAGCGTGATGAAGGCGGTGTGGAAGCCACAGACGAAGTAGCTCCAGAACAGGAAGTGAAAAGACGGATGCCGCACGGCCTGTTTGACGGCCGTGGCCAACGACTGCTGCGGACCGGTGTGCGCTTGCGGCCGGCCGCGCAGGAAATACGCCAACGGCGCGCCGCAGGCCACAAAGAGAGACAGCACCCACAGGGCTCCCGTCCAGTCCAGGCCGCTGATCAGCATCTGGCCCGTCGGCACCACGGCAAACTGGCCCAGCGAACCACCCGCGCTGGCGATGCCCATCGCCGTGCTGCGGTAGGCCGACGGGACCGATCGCGCCACGACGGGGAGGATGACCGGGAAGGTAGTGCCCGCCTGGCCCAAGCCGACCAGCACGCCCGCGGTCAGGTACAGCGTGGCCTCGTCGGTGGCGAAGCGGGTGCCGATCAGTCCAAGCATGTACAGCAGAGCGCCCAGCGCAATGGTGCGACCGGAACCGTAGCGGTCGGCCAGTATGCCCATGAAAATACAGGCGACGCCCCACACCAGGTTCTGCAGGGCGAACGCCATGGAAAATACTTCGCGGCTCCAGCCGTGGGCCAGGCCCATCGGCTGCATGAACAGCCCGAAAGTGGCGCGCACGCCCATGGCAAGCAGCACGACCAGGGTGCCCAGGGCAATGGTGCGCGCGGAAATCGTATCGGTTTGGCTAGACATGAAACCCGTGTCTGGTTGTTTTTTGGGTTTGCGTCCCCTCCTCGGGACGGTCCGGCGCAAACGCCAGGACCAAAACATCATATACAAGTCCGTGAAACGCCCTGCGAATACCCCCGCCGGCACAGTGTGCATCGCCTACGCGGCGCGAAATCAGACCAAGGCGTGGGCCTACTGGATTTGGGCCTTGCCCCGCCTGCTGATAGACTTGCGTCCTGCTTCGAACCCTGCGGCCGCGGTGCTAAACTTTGGCTCGCAAGATTCGCAGCATTATCAAGGCCTTATTGGGAAAGTGCGCCGCTGCGGCGCCCTCCAGCCCGCTCCCGTGGCGGGCCTCGCCCACCGCCTCGAACAGCTCGCCGTAGTTAAATGGATATAACCGGCCCCTCCTAAGGGTCAATTGGTGGTTCGATTCCACCCGGCGAGGCCAACCGACGGCCTCGGCTTTCTCCGCCGCCTCCCCCCCAAAAAACTCGCACGTTCAGCCAGATGAGGGTTAATCCGGGCTACGCTCATGCGCGCCGCGCGGTTAGCTTCTCGAATCGCGACATGTGACTAATTGCTGCCGTCAATGCGTCACTTATATTTTTTTAAGTAAACCACGCGAATCGCCTTGCGCAGCACTTGAAATTGCTGTTTAAATTCGACGCGTAAGCCCATAATTCATCTGGACTTTTCCTGATCCGACGAAACGCCGGCTTAAGAAATATTTGTTCACAGACCGACAAGCCTGCTCAACCATGGCCTTTTCCTGGACACGTGCTTTTGCCAAAGCCATAGCGCCTGCCGCCCTGGCGGTGTGTGCGCTCCTGCCCCTTGGGGCGCAAGCAGCCAAGAATTCCGATCCTTGCAAGACCAACGCCAAGTCGTCGGCCTGCAAGGCGCAACAAGCCAAGAAAGCTCCGGCGCCGAAAGCCGGTTCCGGCAAGAGCGCCGCCGCCAAACAGGCTGCTCCCTCTGCCAAGAAGGCTCCGCCCAAATCCTCTTCCGGCAAGAAAGCCGCCTCGCCCAAGGGCGGCAAACAGGTCGCCGCCAAAGGCACGCCGCCCAAGAAGGGCGCGGCCGGCAAGGGTGGCAAGGCGGACAAAGCGGATAAGGCGCGCGGCCGGCGCGTCGCCGCCGCTGCCGCCAGCGCAGCGATGCCTCCGCCCGCCGCCTCCGCACGGGCCGAAGCCGCCGCCCTGCGGTCCAGCACCGCGTACGTGCAGGATCTGGAAACGTCCACGGTCATCTTCGCCAAGAACGAAAACGTCGTGCGCCCCATCGCTTCGATCTCGAAGCTGATGACCGCCGTCGTCGTCGTGGACGCCAACCTGCCCATGGACGAAATGCTCGAGATCACCGACGACGACGTCGACGAACTCAAGCACACAACGTCTCGGCTGCGCGTGGGCACGAAGCTGTCGCGCGGCGACATGCTGCACCTGGCGCTGATGTCTTCCGAGAACCGCGCCGCCAACGCGCTGGGCCGCCACTATCCGGGCGGCCTTCCCGCTTTCGTGGCCGCCATGAACGCCAAGGCGCAATCGCTGGGCATGACCAGCACGCGCTTCATCGAGCCCACGGGCCTGTCCAGCAACAACGTGTCGTCGCCCCACGATCTGGCGCGCCTGCTGCGCGCCGCCTCGCAGCGCCCGCTGATCCACCGCTACTCCACCGACACGGAGTACGAGGTCGAGATCAACAACCGCACGCAGACGTTCCGCAACACCAACCTGCTGGTGCGCAAGCCCGATTGGGACATCAAGGTTTCCAAGACCGGCTATATCAATGAAGCGGGCGAATGCCTGGTGATGCTGGCGCGCATCAATGGCCGCGATCTGGCCATCGTGCTGTTGGACTCGCAGGGCAAGCTGTCCCGCATCGGCGACGCCGTGCGCATCCGCCGCATCGTGCAAAGCGAAGTGGCGCTGGCGTCGATCGCCTCCGGCGGCTGATCCCCGCGCGTGCAACACGCGGCAAACGAAAAAGGCCCGATCGCATCGGGCCTGTTTAATGGGCGCCTGCCGTTACGCCGCCCGGCGTTTCGCGGGCAGCGGCTGCGCGTCGCACAGCGATGGCGGCAGGCCGTCCAGGACCGCGCGCGCATTGAGCGAGCCGATGGGCACCCGGGCGTCCAGCGGTATGCGGCCTTCGGCCTGCAGCAGCTGATAGCGCAGGCAGCACACGCGCAGGAAGGACGTGAAGTTGGCGACTTCGCCGCGGTATTCAACCAGTTCGTCGTACAGGCGTTCGATCAGCTGCGTCACGCGCATGCCGTCGCGTCCCGCGATTTCTTCGAGCACCTGCCAGAACAGGTGCTCGAGCCGCAGGCTGGTCGCCACGCCGTGCAGGCGCAGTGAACGGGTTTCCGAGGCATACGATTGCTCGCTGGCCCGAATGAAGATTTCGCACATGGCAGCTCCAGGGACATCGGCCGGGTGCCCGCCGTGGCGGGCGCGATTCACTGTACGATGTTTGTCGCGGCACCCGCAATACACCGCTTGGGTCGGGCATGTTCCGTCCCCTACGCTGCGCACGCCGCACCTGTCTGAAACCAGACGTTTTTCCGTTGACGACCCGCTTGAGCCCATTGATTTAGATCATGGCCTTGAACGCCCATGCGTTCGAGCATAGTGAGACTCATCAGACTTCGGAGGTAACGATGGACACGACCATGAAGGCCGCAGTTGCACGCGCATTCGGCAAACCCCTGGCAATCGAAGAAGTCCCCGTGCCGCGCCCGGGTCCGGGCGAACTCCTCGTAAAGATCGCCGCCTGCGGCGTCTGCCACACCGACCTGCACGCCGTTGAAGGCGACTGGCCCGTCAAACCCAATCCCCCGTTCATTCCCGGCCACGAAGGCGTCGGCCACGTCGTCGCCGTGGGCGCGGGCGTCACCCACGTCAAGGAAGGCGACCGCGTGGGCATCCCCTGGCTGTATTCGGCCTGCGGCCATTGCGAACACTGCCTGGGCGGCTGGGAAACCCTGTGCGAACAGCAGCAGAACACGGGTTATTCCGTCAACGGCGGCTTCGCCGAATACGCGCTGGCTGCCGCAGACTATGCCGGCCTCTTGCCCAAGAATGTTGGTTTCGTCGACGTAGCCCCGGTTCTGTGCGCGGGCGTCACGGTGTACAAGGGCCTGAAGATGACGGACACCCGTCCGGGCAACTGGGTGGTCATTTCGGGCATCGGCGGCCTGGGTCACATGGCTGTGCAATATGCCAAGGCCATGGGCCTGAACGTTGCGGCCGTGGACGTCGACGACGCCAAGCTGGACTTTGCCCGCCGCCTGGGTGCGGAGGTCACCGTCAACGCGATGACCACCGACCCGGCCGCCTACCTGAAACGCGAAATCGGCGGCGCGCACGGCGCGCTGATCACGGCCGTGTCGCCCAAGGCCTTCGAACAGGCATTGGGCATGGTGCGCCGCGGCGGCACGATTTCCCTGAACGGTTTGCCACCCGGCGATTTTCCCCTGTCGATCTTCGACATGGTGCTGAACGGCGTGACGGTGCGCGGCTCCATCGTGGGGTCGCGGCTTGACCTGCAGGAATCCCTGCAGTTCGCCGAAGAGGGCAAGGTCCACGCCACGGTCGCCACGGAAACCCTCGAGAACATCAACACCGTGTTCGACCGCATGAAGAAGGGTCAGATCGAAGGCCGCATCGTTCTCGACTTCGCCTGACCTTCGCTTGACTGTTATCGGCCGCGATCATCATCGGCGGCCGATCATCAACAACGAAAACGACACGCCGGGGCAGCGAGGGCTGTCCCGGCGTGTCTTGTTTTGCGAACTGCCGCGCGTCAGGGGGTGATCTTCGTGCCCAATACCGCCAGGAACTGCGCCATCCACGCAGGATGAGCGGGCCAGGCCGGCGCCGACACCAGATTGCCGTCCGTATAGGCCTGGTCGACCGCGATCTCTGCGTATGTGCCGCCCGCCAATCGAACTTCAGGCGCGCAAGCAGGATAGGCCGAGCACGTGCGGCCCTTCAGTACGCCGGCCGCCGCCAGAATCTGCGCGCCGTGGCATACGGCGGCGATCGGCTTGTTGGCCTTGTCGAACTCGCGCACGATATCCAGCACTTTTTCGTTCAGGCGCAGGTATTCCGGCGCGCGTCCGCCCGGGATCACCAGCCCGTCATAGGACGAGGGCTCGACGCGGTCGAAGTCGTAGTTCAGCGTGAAGTTGTGGCCGCGCTTTTCCGTGTAGGTCTGCGCGCCCTCGAAATCATGGATGGACGTGGCCACGGTGTCGCCGGCTTTCTTGTCGGGGCAGACCGCATGCACCGTGTGGCCTACCGTCAGCAGCGTCTGGAACGGCACCATGGTCTCGTAGTCTTCGGCGTAGTCGCCGACTAGCATCAACAGCCTTTTGCTCATGATTGTCTCCTTGGGATGAGGGTGGCGCCCGGTTGTCAGCCCATACGCCGGGCTCCGGTTCTTGGTCTTCTTGTCCCATTGTGCCCGCCGAGCCAGCGGGCTTGGTGGTAGCGGGATACCGCCCTATTCCAGCGCCACCGTCACCGGACGTGCGCCCAGCAGATCCACCAGCACCTTGGGATCGATACCCACCAGGTAGCCGCGCCGTCCGCCGTTGATGTAGACCACGGGATATTCCAGCACCTCGGCCTCGACCCATACAGGCATCTTCTTGCGGGTGCCAAAGGGCGACGTGCCCCCCACCTGATAGCCGGAATGGCGCTGCGCCACTTCGGGCTTGCAGGGCTCGACCTTTTTCAAGCCGGCCTGGCGGGCCAGGTTTTTCGTCGAGACCTCGCGGTCGCCATGCATGACCACGATGAGCGGCTTGGCCGATTCGTCTTCCATCACCAGCGTCTTCACGACAGCGTGCGGGTCCAGACCCAACTGGCGCGCGGCTTCGCCCGCGCCGCCGTGGTCGACGTAGTCGTAGGTGTGTTCGGTGTAGGCCACTTTGTTCTGCTTCAGGACCTGGGTGGCGGGTGTCTCGGAAACGTGGCGGGCTTTGCTCATGGGAATGCCGGTTCGAATGGGAATAAGGACGGGGCGCTAGCCGCGCGGATGATGCGCCGCATGCAACGCCTTCAGGCGCTCGCGCGCCACGTGCGTATAGATCTGCGTGGTGGAAATGTCCGCATGGCCCAACAGCATCTGCACCACGCGCAGATCCGCGCCATGGTTCAAGAGGTGCGTGGCGAAGGCGTGGCGCAACACGTGCGGCGACAAAGGCGCATGCACGCCGGCCAGCACGGCATATTTCTTGACCAGCTGCCAGAACGCCTGGCGCGACATCGCCTCGGCGCGGCCCGTGATGAACAGCGCATCGCTGACGCGTCCGGCGGCCAGCTCGGGGCGGGCGGTGGCCAGGTATTGCGCGATCCAGTGCGCCGCCTCGGCGCCCAGCGGCACCAGGCGGTCCTTGCCGCCCTTGCCCTGCACCACGCGCACCACGCCTTCGTTCAAGCTGACGTCCAGCGCGCGCACGCCCACCAGTTCGGACACGCGCAAGCCGGTGGCGTACAGCGTCTCGAGCATGGCGCGGTCGCGCAGGCCGCGCGGCTGGCTTGCGTCCGGGGCGCGCAGCAAGGCGTCCACCTGCTGCTCGGACAACGTCTTGGGCATCCGCGGTGGCTGTTTGGCGGCGACCAGCGTCAGGCAGGGATCGCGCTCGGCGCGGTGCTCGCGCAGCGCCCATGCGTAAAAGCGTCGCAGCGCGGCGAGCCGGCGGTTGGCCGTGGTGGCGCGGGTTTCCTCGTGGCGGAAGGCAAACCAGGCTTCGATGTCCGCCTTCTGCGCTTCGGACAGCGATTTGGCGGGCCCCGCGGGCAACGTCTGGACGTGAGCGGCGTCGCCGTAGCGATCGGCCATTTCCAGCGCGTAGGCCTGCGGATCTTCCAGCCAGCGCGCGAAGCCGGTCAGGTCGCGGCGGTACGCGGCCAGCGTGTTGGCCGACAGGCCGTCTTCGAGCCAGACGGCGTCGATGAATGCGTCGATATCGGGTTGGGAAGCAAGCGGCTGGCGGGCGGTGGACATGGCAGGATTCTACGGCTCGGCGCGGCCGGCAAGGCGTTCGCCCACGCCCGCAACCGTTGATTTGAGCCAGGATTCAAACAGCTTGAGCGCGTCGGACCGTTCGCTGCGCTGCGGATAACCGAAGTAATAACCCTGGCTGACGGCCAGGGACTGCGGCACCGGCATCGCCAACGTGCCCTGGTCCAGCGCGGGTTGCGCCAGGAAGCGAGGCATCAGGCCAACGCCCAGCCCTGCCTGCACGGCCGCCATCACCATGGTGAAAAGTTCATAGCGCGGACCGCCCGCGGCCTGCGGGCCATACAGGGAGCCATTGGCCGTGTACCACTGGCGCCAGGCGTCCGGCCGCGAGGCCAGGTGCAGATGGGTCATGCCGGATAGCGCGCTCTCGCCCTGTTCCGCGACGCGCGCTGCGAGTTCAAGGGCGCAGACCGGCACCAGTTCCCGCTCGGGAAACAGCAATCCGCCCTGCGTGCCGGGCCAGAGCCCGTCCCCGTGATAAAGCGCCCCATCGAAGGGTTGGTCCTTGAATTGGAACGGCAGGGTGCGCACGGACAGGCTGACGGTGATATCGCCATGTTCGCGCTGGAAATCCGCCAGGCGCGGGATCAGCCAGGTCGTCGCCAGGGTGGGCACCACGGCGATGTGGATGCTGCGGCCCATGCCGGTCCGGCTGACCAGGCCGAACGTGTCCTTTTCGATCTGATCCAGATGGTGACGGATGCGGCCGGCATACTCGGCCCCGTGGTCGGTCAGCGCGATACGGCGCCGCACCCGGGTGAACAGCTGGACGCCCAGGCGGGCCTCGAGGCTGGCGACCTGCCGATAGACCGCGCTGTGCGTCAGGGACAGTTCCTCGGCCGCGCGCGAAAAACTGCCCAGCCGGGCGGATGCCTCGAACGCCTGCAGCGCGCTTAGATTGGGGATGCCGTTTCTCATGGAGGGGAGCCGCCTGGAAAGCCGTGTCGGCGGGCGCGCGGGATGATGCGGCGCACCAGACGGCACGTGCCGGTGGATCAACAGAATGTGCAATTTTATCAATTGCGTTGTGCGCCCAGGGAACATATGCTCGGGAGTCCTAACCTAGGCTAACCACGACACCACCATGCCTCAGCAAGATTCCCGCCTTGGCGGTCACATTCTGGTCGACCAACTGGTCGCCCAGGGCGTCAAACATGTATTTTGTGTCCCCGGCGAAAGCTATCTGGCGGTGCTGGACGGCCTGCACGACGCCGACATCAAGGTCACGGTGTGCCGCCAGGAAGGCGGCGCGGCCATGATGGCCGACGCCCATGGCAAGCTGACGGGCGAGCCCGGCATCTGCATGGTGACGCGCGGCCCCGGCGCCTCCAACGCGCTGGCGGGCGTGCATATCTCGAAGCAGGACTCCACGCCGATGATCCTGTTCGTCGGCCAGATCGAACGCGGCATGCGCGAGCGCGAAGCTTTCCAGGAAATGGATTACCGCGCCGTCTTCGGCACGCAGGCCAAGTGGGTCACCGAGATCGACCAGGTCGAACGCATCCCCGAGCTGATCTCGCGAGCCTTCCACATCGCCACGTCCGGCCGCCCGGGCCCGGTCGTCATCGCGCTGCCTGAAGACATGCTGGTCGAAGCCGCCAAGGTGGCCGACGCCCCGCGCTACGAAGTGATCGAATCCGCCCCCACGGCCGGCCAGCTCGCCGACCTGGAAAAGCTGCTTGCCGACGCCAAGAACCCGGTCGCCATCCTGGGCGGCGCCCGCTGGGACGCACGCGTCGTCCAGCAGTTCGCCGACTTCGCGCAGCGTCATGCGCTGCCGACCGCGGTGTCGTTCCGCCGCCAGATGCTGTTTCCGGCCGACCACCCCTGCTTCATCGGCGACGTCGGCCTGGGCATCAACCCGGCGTTGCTCAAGCGCGTGGCCGACGCCGACCTGATCCTGCTGGTCGGCGGCCGCATGTCCGAAAACCCCAGCCAGGCCTATACGCTGCTGGACATTCCGGTTCCTAAGCAAAAGCTGGTGCACGTGCACCCCGACACCGCCGAACTGGGCCGGGTCTACCGCCCCACCCTGTCGATCAACACGTCGCCCGCTGCCTTCGCCGCGTCATTGGCTGGCCTGAAGGCGCCGGCCAAGCCCGCGTGGGCCGAAGGCACGAAGGCGATGCGCGAGTCCTACCTGAAGTGGAGCGACCCGGAAAGCATCACCACCCCGGGCGCCCTGCAAATGGGCCAGGTCATGGCCTACCTGGAAAAGAACCTGCCGGCGGACGCCATCATGACCAACGGCGCGGGCAACTACGCCACGTGGCTGCACCGCTTCCACCGGTTCACCCGCTACGGCACGCAGTTGGCGCCCACCTCGGGCTCCATGGGCTACGGCCTGCCCGCCGCAGTGGGCGCCAAGCGCGTGTGGCCCGACAAGACCGTCGTGTGCTTCGCGGGCGACGGCTGCTTCCTGATGCACGGCCAGGAATTCGCCACCGCGGTGCAGTACGACCTGCCCATCATCGTGGTCCTGGTCGACAACGGCATGTACGGCACGATCCGCATGCACCAGGAAAAGCACTACCCGGGCCGCATTTCCGCGACCCAGCTCAAGAATCCGGATTTCGCCGACTACGCCCGGGCCTTCGGCGGCCACGGCGAACGCGTCGAGACCACGGAACAGTTCGGCCCGGCCTTTGAACGGGCCCTGGCCAGCGGCAAGCCGGCGATCCTGCACTGCTTCATCGACCCGGAAACCATCAGCCCGTCCACGACCCTCGAAAAGATCCGCGAGGCCGCGCTCAAGGCCCAGCACTGACCCCACTGGGTGGCACATCCCGGCGGCGCGCCCAGGCGCGTCGCCGTGCAAACCCCAACTTGCCGCCCGAATTATTTTAAGTTTAAACTTTCTAGATTCCGATCACGGAAATCCATAGCGGAGACCAGCATGTCCTCGAACCCCTCATTCCACTGGCAAGACCCCCTGTTGCTGGACCAGCAACTGACTGAAGAAGAACGCATGGTGCGCGACGCCGCCTATGCCTACTCGCAGGACAAGCTGGCTCCGCGCGTCCTGAACGCCTTCCGCAACGAGAAGACCGATCCGGAAATCTTCTCCGAAATGGGCGAGCTCGGCCTCCTGGGCGCCACCATCCCCGTCGAATACGGCGGCGCCGGCCTGAACTACGTCAGCTACGGCCTGATCGCCCGCGAAGTCGAACGCGTCGACTCCGGCTACCGTTCGATGATGAGCGTGCAGTCGTCGCTGGTGATGGTTCCCATCAACGAATTCGGCAGCGAAGAGCAGAAGAAGAAGTACCTGCCCAAGCTGGCGCGCGGCGAATGGATCGGCTGCTTCGGCCTGACCGAACCCAACCACGGTTCCGACCCCAACGGCATGGAAACCCGCGCCGTCAAGACGGCCGACGGCTACAAGCTGTCCGGCAACAAGATGTGGATCACCAACTCGCCGATCGCTGACGTGTTCGTGGTGTGGGCCAAGTGCGTCGGCGGCGACTTCGACGGCAAGATCCGCGGCTTCATCCTGGAAAAGGGCATGAAGGGCCTGTCGGCTCCCGCCATCCACGGCAAGGTCGGCCTGCGCGCGTCGATCACCGGTGAAATCGTCATGGACGAAGTGGAAGTGTCCGCCGACCAGATGATGCCCGGCGTTTCCGGCCTGAAGGGTCCGTTCACCTGCCTGAACTCCGCCCGCTACGGCATCGCCTGGGGCGCCGTCGGCGCCGCCGAAGCCTGCTGGCACACCGCCCGCCAGTACACCCTGGACCGCAAGCAGTTCGGCCGCCCCCTGGCCGCCAACCAGCTCATCCAGAAGAAGCTGGCCGACATGCAGACCGAAATCACGCTGGCGCTGCAAGGCTGCCTGCGCCTGGGCCGCATGAAGGACGAAGGCACCGCCGCCGTCGAGATCACCTCGATCATGAAGCGCAATTCCTGCGGCAAGGCGCTGGACATCGCCCGCCTGGCCCGCGACATGCTGGGCGGCAACGGCATCTCCGACGAATTCGGCGTGGCCCGCCACCTGGTGAACCTGGAAGTGGTCAACACCTACGAAGGCACCCACGACGTGCACGCCCTGATCCTGGGCCGCGCACAGACCGGCATCCAGGCGTTCTATTGATCGCCTGCCTGCCATAGGCAACAAGGCCGCCCGGTTGGGCGGCCTTTTTTCATGGGCGCGGGCGATCGGCAAACAGGTCGATCAGCCACGACATCAGGCGTTCACGCGCGCCTAGTTGTTGCCCGACAGATCGAACAGACTCGTCGCATCCATTTCCAGCACGCTTTCTTCGTGCTGGTTCACGACCGTCCAGGCCCAGTTGATGATGCCCAGGTCCGGACGCGACGCCGAGTGGCGCGCGCCTTGCACGCGCGCGTGCAGGTGCAGCGTGTCGCCGGGGCGCACCGGCGTGCGCCAGCGGACTTCGCCCAGGCCGGGGGAACCGAAGGATTCGGAATCATGCAGGGCGGCGTCGACGGCCATGCGCATCGCCAGTGCGCAGGTGTGCCAGCCGCTGGCGATCAGTCCGCCCCAGCGCCCTTCCGCGGCGCGTTGCGGATCGGTATGGAACCATTGCGGATCGTACTTGCGGGCAAACTCCAGGATCTCTGCTTCGGTGACCTTGATCGGCCCCGCCTTGATCACCATGCCATCCTTGAATTCCGCGAATTTCATTTTTCTTTTCCCCTGCAAACGAAACCGGCGCGCCCAGGCGCGCCGTTCGTCACGCTTGTGTTGTTGGAGTCAGTAGGTCTCGAAGTGCAGCCGGCCTTCGCGGCGCAGCGCTTCGTGCAGAATAGACCAATCCTTGCCGGACTGCACCACCACGTCCTGCAATGCGTCCAGGACGCCCACTTCCATGCCTTTCAGGCCGCAGACGTAGATGCACGTATTGCGGTCGGCCAGCAGATCGCGCACGTCGGCCGCCCGTTCGCGGATCAGGTCCTGCACGTAGCGCTTGGGCTGGCCGGCTTCGCGCGACAGCGCCAGGTTGATGTCGATGAAATCGCGCGGCAGCTTCATCAGCGGTCCGAAGTACGGCAGCTCGCGTTCGGTGCGCGCGCCGAAAAACAGCATGAGTTTGCCGATGTCGCCCGTGCCGAGCAGGCGCCGGCTGCGCTCGGTCATGGCGCGCATGGGCGCCGAACCCGTCCCCGTGCAGATCATGATGAGGTTGGCCCGTGGATGGTTGGGCATGAGGAAGGTGTGGCCGAAGGGGCCGATCACCTGCACGGTGTCGTTCCTGGCTAGGTCGCACAGGTAGTTGGAGCAGACGCCATGCGCCGCCGCGCCGCCATGGTCCTGCGTGACGCGTTTCACGGTCAGCGACAGATTGTTGTAGCCCGCGCGTTCCCCATCGCGCGGACTGGCCAGCGAATACTGGCGGGCGTAATGCGGCCTGCCCTGCGCGTCCGTGCCCGGCGGCAGGATGCCGATGGACTGGCCTTCCAGCACGGGAAAGGGTTGTTCGCCAAAATCCAGCACGATGTGATGGATGTCGCTTTCGGTATCTGCGCCCGTCACGCGATAGTTGCCGACCACCGTCGCCGTAACGGGCGTCTTGTGCGTGTACAGGTTGACGTAGGGATGCGCCGCCGACCACGGCGGCACCGACGCACCGGAGGCCACGGGCGCCGCCGCCACCCCCGGCACGGATGCATCGGCCGGCGCGAGCAGCACGGGCTCTGCCGCAGTATCCGCCGGCAGGACTTTTTCACCCGGCAGCTCCTCCCAACCCAACTGATCCTGCACCGAATAGGCCTCGGCCCGCACCACCAGCCGCCAGTTGTCGATGGAGCCCGTGGGGCAAGGCGGCACGCAGGCCATGCAGCCGTTGCAGATCTCGGGATCCACGACGTAGTTGTTGGAGTCGTGGGTGATCGCGTCGACCGGACAGGTCTCTTCGCACGTATTGCAGCGGATGCAGATCTCGGGGTCGATCAGGTGCTGCTTCAGGACTTCCACGGGTAACGGGGCGTTCATCGCCAGCCTCCCTGCGCGGGCGCGCGGCCTTCAGTTGAAACGGACGTAGTCGAAGTTCACGGGCTGGCGGTTAATGCCCATGACCGGCGGCGCGATCCAGTTGGCGAACTTGCCGGGTTCGGTGACGCGGCCCATCAACGACGCGACGAACGCGCGGTCCTCGGGCGTGGGCAGCCACTTGTGCTGGTTGGCCTGCCATTGCGCTTCGGACAGGATCTCGCCTTCAGGCGACATGCGGATGCCGGCCAGCGTGCCGATCTGGCGGTTGAAGGCCTTGTGCGGCACCTGCAGCCGGAAGGGAATGCCGCTCTTTTCGATGACCTTGTTCCAGCGGCCGATGCCCGCCACCGAATCGCGGATGAAGTCGTCGCGCAGCACTTCATTCAGCGCGTTGAGCATCGGCACCTCGGTTTCGTTGAGCTTGCCGTTGTTGACGCTCAGCACGCGGTAGGTGTCGTTCTTCAGCTGATGGTCGTCGGTGCGCTTGCTTTCTTCGTAGCGCCCTTTCAGGCCCGAACCGTAGAAAATGGCGGCGTTGGACGACTGGTCCGCGCCGAAGAGGTCGATGGTGACGCTGTAGTGGAAGTTCAGATAGCGCTGGATGGTGGGCAGATCGATCACGCCGGCCGCGCGCACGGATTCGGGGTCGTCGGTCTTCAGCTGGTTCATCACTTCGCACGTGCGCTGGATGACGCGCGAAATGCCGGATTCGCCCACGAACATGTGGTGCGCTTCTTCGGTCAGCATGAACTTCGTGGTGCGCGCCAGGGGGTCGAAGCTGGATTCCGCCAGCGCGCACAGCTGGAACTTGCCGTCGCGGTCGGTGAAGTACGTGAACATGTAGAACGCCAGCCAATCGGGCGTCTTCTCGTTGAACGCCCCCAGGATGCGCGGATTGTCCGAATCGCCGGAACTGCGCTGCAACAGCGCGTCGGCTTCCTCGCGCCCGTCGCGCCCGAAATACCGGTGCAGCAGGTACACCATGGCCCACAGGTGGCGGCCTTCTTCGACGTTGATCTGGAACAGGTTGCGCAGGTCGTACTGCGACGGCGCGGTCAGGCCCAGGTGGCGCTGCTGCTCGATCGACGCGGGCTCGGTGTCGCCCTGCGTGACGATGATGCGGCGCAGATTCGCGCGGTGTTCGCCCGGCACGTCCTGCCAGACGTCGCGGCCCATGTTTTCGCCGAAGTGGATCTTGCGCTGGCCATCCAGCGGCGCCAGGAAGATGCCCCAGCGGTAATCGGGCATGCGCACGTGATTGAAGTGCGCCCAGCCGTCGGGCTCGACGCTGACCGCCGTGCGCAGGTAGACGTCGAAACCGTGCGAACCGTCAGGCCCCATGTCCTGCCACCACTGCAGGTAGTTGGGCTGCCAATGTTCCAGCGCGCGCTGCAACGTGCGGTCGCCGGACAGGTTGACGTTATTGGGAATCTTGTCGGTGTAGTTGATGCCTGACATTGTCTCTGCTCCTGTTCTTGGGCCTTAAACGCGGTTCCAGTCGAATGCCGCCTGCTCGCCCTTGCCGTACAGCTTGAGCGCGCCCTTGTCGCCCGCCGCGTTGGGGCGGTTGAAAATCCAGTTCTGCCAGGCCGTCAGCCGGCCGAAGATGCGGGTCTCCATGGTTTCCTGGCCGCCGAACCGCAAGTTGGCTTCCAGCCCGGTCAGCGCATCGGGCGACAGCGCTCGGCGCTCTTCCAGCACCATCCGCACCTCGTCGTCCCAGTCGATGCTGTCCGGCGCATAGGTGACCAGCCCCAGTTCCAGCGCGTCGGCGGCCGACAGGCTTTGACCCGCCTGCGCGCGCACGGCCTCAAGCGGGGTGACCTCTTCGTAGAATCGCCGCTGCAGGCGGCTCTGGCCGTTGACGAGCGGATAGGCGCCAAAGTTGCGCTCTCCGACCACGATGCGCGCCGGCTCGGCCGCGTCCTCGTCGTCCAGCATGTAGCTGCGATCGGCCGCCAAAGCCAGCTCCAGCAACGTCCCGGCAAAGCACGAGCCCGGTTCGATCAGCGCAAACAGGCTGCGCGACGTCACGTCCAGGCGCGCCAGCGTGCGACGCAGCATGCCGGCGGTCTCGCGCACGAACCAGTGGCCCGCATGGCGCTGCAACGCGGCGTCCGCCGCCAGCACGGCTTGCGGATCGCCCTCGGTCTTGATGATCCAGGTGCCGATGTCGAGTTCATTCGTGCGCATGGAAAGGATGGCGTCGTCGAGTTCCCGCGCCATCTGCAACGGCCACCAGCCGGCGCCGGCCGCAACGATGTCCTGGAGTTCCGTTTCCACCGTCCCCTGCGGCGCGCGCACGATCCAGGTGGCCTGCCGCTTGTCGCGGTCCAGTTGCACGTCTACGTAGCGGTACGACAGGCCGTCGGCGGTTTCGGTGCGCTCCAGCGGCGTCAGGGCCACGCCCTGCTCTCCGGCCGGACGGTCGCTGTCTTGCGCCAACGCCAGTGCGCGCTCGCGGACCTCGGCCTCGAAGCGCGCGGGCTTGACCACGTCGTCAACCAGCCGCCAGTCCTTGGCGCGCTGGCCGCGTACGCCTTCGACCAGCGTGCAGAAGATATCGGCGTGGTCGTGGCGCACACGGCGCTTGTCCGTGACGCGGGTCAGCCCGCCGGTGCCGGGCAGCACACCCAGCAACGGCACTTCGGGCAGCGCGACGGATGACGAGCGGTCATCGATCAGCAGGATCTCGTCGCAGGCCAACGCCAGTTCGTAGCCGCCGCCCGCGCACGCGCCGTTCAGGGCGGCGATGAACTTCAGCCCGCCATGGCGGCTGGAATCTTCGATGCCGTTGCGGGTTTCATTGGTGAATTTGCAGAAGTTCACCTTCCAGGCGTGGGTGGACAGCCCCAGCATGAAGATATTGGCGCCCGAACAGAAGATCCGGTCTTTCATGCTGGTGACGACCACGCTGCGCACCTCGGGGTGCTCGAAGCGGATGCGTTGCAGGGCGTCGTGCAGTTCGATGTCCACGCCCAGGTCGTAGGAGTTCAGCTTGAGCTTGTAGCCGGGGCGCAGCCCGCCGTCCTCGGCCACGTCCATGGCCAGCGTCGCGACCGGACCATCGAATGCCAGGCGCCAATGCCGATACTGGGCGGGCTCCGTCCGGAAATCGACTCTGTTGATGGAGCTGCTCATAGTGTGTCTCCTCCTACGCCCTGTGCTTGACAGGAAAAATACTGCACCACATGAATTATTGTGCAGATTAGTGCAGAAGAAAAACACCGTCAAGCGGAAGATGCAGAAAAGTGCAGGTTCGCCCCCGTCCGTTCAGGCAACAAAAAGGCCGCCCTCAGGCGGCCATGCACGTCGACAACTCGGGTAGCACTGCCTATAAAGGCAGTCCGCAAGCCTTGCGCACCTGCGTACGCAGTCCGGCAAAGCTTTCCGAGACTTCCAGGTTGCTGGTCACCCAGGTCAGGTCCGCCTTGGCATAGAAGGCCTCGCGCCCGGCAAGGATCCGCTTCAGGTCGGCCATGGCCTCGTTGTTGCCCGACATGGGACGGAAGTCGCCCTGCGCCATGACGCGCCCCATGTGTTCCTCGGGGGTGGCGCGCAGCCACACCGTATAGCAGTGCGTCAGCAGCAGGTTCAGGGTGGCCGGTTCCGACACCAGGCCGCCGGGCGTGGCCAGCACCATTTCCGGGTAGATCTGCACCGCCTCTTCCAGCGCGCGCCGTTCATAGCGGCGATAGGCGTTGGGCCCGTACAGGTTATGGATTTCCAGGATGCCGCAGCCCGCCACGCGCTCGATCTCGCGGTTCAGCTCGACGAAGGGGTAGCCCAGGTCGTCGGCCAGCATCTGGCCCAGCGTGGACTTGCCCGCGCCGCGCAGCCCGATAAGCGCGACCTGCTGAGTCCGGTTGGGCCGCTGCGCGCCCGCCCCGACGCCGAACAATTGCGTCAGCGCTTCGCGCGCCCGCTGCAGGTCGGATTCCGTGCGGCCGCTGAGCAGTTCGCGGATCAGCAGCCAGTCGGGAGATTCCGTGGTCACGTCGCCGACCAGCTCGGCCAGCGCGCAATTGAACGCCCGGGCGATCTGCAGCAGCACCAGGATGGAGGCGTTGCCCACGCCGTGCTCAAGATTGGCCAGATGGCGCTCGGACACGCCGGTTGCCTGGGACAGCCCCTTGCGCGTCATGCCGCGTATGGCGCGAAGGCGGCGCACGCGCTCGCCCAGCGCCACCAGAAAGACCTCGCGTCCGGGCTCGATAGGCGCCGCATCTAGCGCTTGATTCATGGTTCAACTGACTCCGCAAATACCCTGATTACCGCTCTTTTATGCACTATAGTGCTTGACCCAGGTCAAAGGAAGCACTATTTTTCCATCACGCAAGTCCAAAGCCGTTCAGGTGCAAAAAAACAGCAGTCGATTTCATCGACTTCTGAAGCGCCGACAGTGTAAAGGAGCCGCCCGGTGAGCACGCTAGACCAATTCCATGCCCTGATGCGCGACGTGACGCGCCTGATGGCCGGCCAGCCGCTGGACGCGGCGCTTCAGACGCGTCTGAATGACGAGGCCGGTCCGCAAAGCGCCTTGTTCCAGGACATCTTCACGGCCTGTAGGCAGGGAGTGGCTGACGGGTGGATGTGCAACCGCGAAGGCGGCGGCATCCGTTACGGCCGCGTGATCAAGCCCGCACCCGATCTGGAGGGCTGTTCGGTGGACGTCGTCGACATGGATGACCTGGCAGGCCCCCACCACGCGCACCCCAACGGCGAGATCGACATGATCATGCCGCTGACCGATGACGCCCGCTTCGACGGCCACGGCGCCGGCTGGCTGGTCTATGGGCCGGGATCCAGCCATCGCCCCACCGTGTCGCGCGGGCGCGCCCTCGTGCTCTACCTGTTGCCCGGCGGCGCCATCGAATTCACGCGCCCCGGCTAGCGCCGACCCGCAGGCCGCCCTGCCGCCAAAAAATAAAACAGGCACGGCATCCACCCCACCAGGACATATGGAGACAACCGTGAACACCTGCCCCACCGAACTCAATTTCGCCAGTCACCTGGCCGCGCTGAATGCGCCGCGCGCGGCCAAGCCGGCCTACATCGACGACACGCGTCAGCTGACATACGGCGAACTGGCCGAGCGGGTGGCTCGCATGGCCGGCGCCCTGAGCAAACTGGGCCTGCGCCGTGAAGAACGCATCCTGCTGTTGATGCAGGACACGGCCGACTGGCCGGTCGTATTCCTGGGCGCGCTGCACGCCGGCGTGGTGCCGGTGGCCGTGAACACCCTGCTTACCGCCGACGACTATGCCTACATCATTGCGCACAGCCGGGTCAGCGCCGTCTTCGTATCGGGCGCCTTGCTGCCGGTGTTGCAGACCGCCCTGGCGCAAGCGCAGGCCGACGTCGAACACCTGGTCGTGTCGCAGCCTGCCGCGCCCTTGCCCGCGTCAGCCCGAGAATTTGAATCCCTGCTGGCGGACGCCCCGCTTGTCCCCGCCGCGCGCACCCTGTCGGACGAGATCGCCTTCTGGCTGTATTCGTCCGGCTCCACGGGCAAGCCCAAGGGCGTGGTCCATACCCACGGCAACCTCTGGCACACGGCCGAGCTCTACGCCAAGCCGGTGCTGGGCATCCGGGAAAGCGACGTGGTGTTTTCCGCCGCGAAGCTGTTCTTCGCCTACGGCCTGGGCAACGGCCTGACCTTTCCGCTATCGGTGGGCGCCACCGTCGTCCTGATGGCCGAGCGCCCCACGCCGCAAGCCGTATTCCAGCGCCTGGTCCGGCACCGTCCCACCGTGTTCTACGGCGTGCCGACGCTGTACGCCAGCATGCTGGCCTCGCCAGATTTGCCCCCACGCGAGCAGGTGGCGATGCGGATCTGCACGTCGGCGGGCGAAGCCCTGCCCCGCGATATCGGCGAACGCTTCACGCGCCACTTCGGCTGTGAAATCCTGGACGGCATCGGCTCGACCGAGATGCTGCACATCTTCATTTCCAACCGGTCTGGCCAGTTGCGCTACGGCACCACGGGCATGCCCGTGCCGGGCTACGAGGTGCAGCTGCGGGACGACAACGGCACGCCCGTTGCGCCTGGCGCCATCGGCGATCTCTATATCAAGGGCCCGAGCGCCGCGTTGATGTACTGGAACAACCGCGACAAGACGCGGCAGTGCTTTCTGGGCGACTGGCTCAAGAGCGGCGATAAGTACGTCTGCGATCCGGACGGCTACTACACCTATGCCGGCCGCAGCGACGACATGATCAAGGTCAGCGGGCAGTATGTCTCGCCGGTCGAAGTCGAGAACATCCTGATCCAGCACGAAGCCGTGCTGGAGGCGGCTGTGATCGGCGTGCCGGACCATGACGGCCTGGTCAAGACCAAGGCGTATGTCGTGCTTCGCGACGGCTTCGAGCCCGATGACCGGACCGGCGCCGCCTTGCAGCAGTATGTGAAGCAGCATCTGGCGCCGTTCAAGTATCCGCGCCAGATCAATTTCCTGGATGAGCTGCCCAAGACCGCCACGGGCAAGATACAGCGGTTCCGCTTGCGGGCGCTGGAAGAGGCGGCGCTATGACCACGGCCGCCATGGACGACGTCGTGTACCCGACGATCCACGCGCGGGGTCGCGACATGCGACTGGAATGCCAGTGGATTGCGCCGGAGCGCAACGCGCCGCTCGTGGTCTTCCTGCACGAAGGACTGGGGTCGGTGTCGATGTGGAAAGACTGGCCACGCCGCGTCTGCGACGAGGCCGGCTGCCGGGGGCTTGTGTATTCGCGATATGGCTACGGCCGGTCGACGGCGCGGCCGCTGCGCGAGGAATGGCCCGTGGATTTCATGCATCAAGAGGCGCAAGAGGCGCTGCCCGCGCTGCTGAAAGCGCTGGGCGTGGATGCGCGCACCGACAAGCCGGTGCTGTTCGGCCATAGCGACGGCGGCTCGATCGCGCTGCTCTATGCCGCGATGCATCCCGACGCCGTCGCCGGCGTCGTGGCCGCCGCGCCGCACATCTTCGTCGAAGACGTTTCCGTGTCCAGCATCGGCATGGCGCGGCAAGCGTATGTGGAATCGGACCTGCGCGCCCGCCTTGGCCGCCACCACCACGACGTGGATTCCGCATTCTGGGGCTGGAACGACATCTGGCTGAAGCCGGCCTTCCGCGCCTGGAACATCGAAGACTACCTGAGCCGCATCGCCTGTCCCGTGCTTGCCATCCAGGGCGTGGACGACGAATACGGCACGCTTGCGCAGGTGCGCGGCATCCGCCGTCGCGCGCCGCAGACTGAACTGCTGGAGATCCCGGACTGCGGCCATTCGCCACACCGGGATCAACCCGCCACCGTTGTCCAGGCCGTCGCCCGCTTTGTCGGCGCGCTGGGAAAACCCGGTTGACCAAGGGCCCGCAGCCAGGCCCGGCGTCCGCCCATAACAAGCACGGAGACAAACCATGAATCACGCCCTGACCCGGGCTGCGCTGGCCGCAGCTCTCACCCTCGCCGCAAGCGGCGCGCAGGCCGCCGACAAGCTCAAGGTCGGCTTCATGCTGCCGTACAGCGGGACTTTCGCCGCGCTGGGCAACGCCATCGAGAACGGCTTCAAGCTGTATGTGGCCGAACAGGGCGGCAAGCTGGGCGGGCGCGAGATCGAATACTTCAAGGTGGACGACGAGTCCAACCCGGCCAAGGCGGCCGAAAACGCGAACCGGCTCATCAAGCGCGACCAGGTGGATGTCCTGATCGGCACGGTGCACTCGGGCGTGGCGATGGCGCTGGCCAAGGCCGCCAAGGACGCCGACACCACGCTGATCGTGACGAACGCCGGAGCCAACGCCATCACCGGCCCGCTGTGCGGCCCCGGCATCTTCCGCACGTCGTTCACCAACTGGCAGCCGGCGTACGCGATGGGTCCGGTGGCTTACGCCAAAGGCCACAAGACGGCCGTGACCATCACATGGAAATACGCGGCGGGCGACGAGGCCATCGGCGGCTTCAAGGAGGGCTTCGAGAAAGCGGGCGGCAAGGTCGTGCGCGAACTGAGCCTGCCGTTTCCCAACGTGGAATTCCAGTCGCTGCTGACGGAAATCGCCGCGCTCAAGCCCGACATGGTCTTCACGTTCTTTGCGGGCGGCGGCGCCGTGAAATTCGTGCAGGACTATCACGCGGCCGGCCTGGACAAGACGATCCCGCTGTACGGCTCGGGCTTCCTGACCGACGGCACGCTGCAGGCCCAGGGCGCATCGGCGCAGGGGCTGCTGACCACCCTGCACTATGCCGACGGGCTGAATACGCCGCGCGACAACGCCTTCCGCGCCGACTACGCCAAGGCGTACAAGGTGCAGCCGGACGTGTACGCGGTGCAAGGCTATGACGCGGCCCAGCTGATGCAATCGGGCCTGACGGCGGTCAAGGGGGATTTCGCCAAGAAGGACGACTTCCGGCGCGCCATGCGCACCGCCACCGTGGACAGCCCGCGCGGCCCGTTCACGCTGTCGTCGGCAGGCAACCCGGTGCAGGACATCTACCTGCGCCGCGTCGACGGCCTGGAGAACAAGGTCGTCGAGGTCGCCGTGCAGAAGCTGGCCGACCCCGCCCGCGGCTGCAAGCTGTAGCCGCCGCACCGCATCCGCAACGGGAGGCCCCATGGACATCAGCATCCTGCTCATCCAAAGCCTGAACGCATTCCAGTATGGCTTGCTGCTGTTCCTGGTGGCCAGCGGGCTCACGCTCATCTTCGGGATCATGGGCATCATCAACCTGGCCCACGGCAGCTTCTACATGATCGGCGCCTACATGGCGTTCGCGCTGGGCCCGGTGGTCGACCGCTGGCTGGGCGGCGGATTCCTGGCGACGCTGGCCGTGTGCGTGCTGGCGGCCGGCGTGCTGGGCTATCTGCTGGAAGCGGCGTTCTTCAGTTATCTGTACAAGCGCAATCACTTGCAGCAGGTGCTGATGACCTACGGGCTGATCCTGGTGTTCGAGGAGCTGCGCAGCATCCTCGTGGGCAATGACGTGCATGGCGTGCCGCTGCCCGCGTGGCTGCAAGGCAGCATCCCGCTGGGCGGCGTCATGACCTACCCCGTCTACCGGTTGTTCATCTCGGCCGTGGGCATCGCCGTCGCGCTGCTGCTGTACTGGGTGATCTCACGCACACGGCTAGGCATGATGCTGCGCGCCGGCGCCAGCAACCGCGAAATGATCGGGTCGCTGGGCATCGACATCAACAAGCTCTACCGGCTGGTGTTCGCGGCGGGCGTGGCGCTGGCGGCCCTTGCGGGCAGCATCGCGGCGCCTGTCTCATCCGTCTATCCGGGCATGGGCAATGGCGTGCTCATCATCTGTTTCGTGGTGGTGGTGATCGGCGGCATCGGCTCGATCCGCGGCGCGTTCCTGGCCGCGATGCTGGTGGGCTTTGCCGAGACTTTCGGCCAGGTGCTCTTTCCGGCGGCCGCAGGCGTCCTGGTGTACCTGCTGATGGCCGTCATTCTTCTTTGCAAGCCCGAAGGGCTGTTCAAACAGGGCTAGGGCCTGTTGACACGAAAGGGACCCTCGCATGCGCACGCCCATGTTGAACCGACTCCTGCCCATCGCCGCGCTGGTCGCGCTTGCCGCCTTTTACTGGAGCGGCAGCGACTACTACACCGGCCTGGCCATCAAGATCATGATCTACGCGATCTTCGCGCTCAGCCTGCAACTGCTGGTGGGCGGCGCCGGGCTCGTCAGCCTGGGCCACGCCGCATTCTTCGGCATCGGCGCCTACGTGGCGGCGCTGCTGTCGCCGGAATCGGAAGCGGCCGGCCTGTGGTGGCTGTTGCCGGCCGCGCTGCTGGCCGCCGCCGCGTACGCGCTGCTGACCGGCGCGCTGGCCCTGCGCACGCGGGGCGTGTACTTCATCATGGTCACGCTGGCGTTTTCGCAGATGGCCTACTACGTCTTCCACGACACGAAGATCGGGGGCGGCAGCGACGGCATCTATCTGTATTTCCGGCCGGAACTATCGCTGTGGGGATGGACGCCCTTCGATCTGGGCAACGCCGCCACGTTCTACTTCTTCGTCCTGGTCTGCCTGGCGATCGCCTGGGGCTTCCTGGCGCTGCTGCGGCGCTCGCCGTTCGGCGCGGCGCTGGCCGGCATCCGCATCAATGAACAGCGCATGCGGGCCGCCGGGTATTCGACTTACCCGTACAAGCTGGCCGCCTATGTCGTCGGCGCCACGCTGGCCGGATTGGCGGGTTTTCTGTTTGCCTTGAAGGATGGCTTCGTCACGCCTGAATTGCTGGCGTGGGAGCAATCGGGGCTGGTGCTCCTGATGGTCATCCTGGGCGGCATGGGCAGCCTGGGCGGCGCCGTGCTGGGCACCGTCACGCTGGTGCTGCTGCAGGAGCTGTTCCAGTCCCAGGCGCTGTTTGGCGACTACGCGCGCCACTGGCACCTGCCGCTGGGTCTGGCCATCATCGCCCTGGTGGCCCTGCTACCCAACGGACTGGCCGGATTGCCGGCCCAATGGCGCGAGCGCCGCGAAGCGCGGGCGGCAGGCAGCACCGTAAGAAAGACTGACGCGGCCGCGCCCGCGCGCTCGGACGGTGAAGCCGCCCCCGCGCCGCGCCTGCCCATCCACGGAGAACGCCATGTCTGATGTTTTGCTGGCCGCCACCGCGGTCACCCGCCGCTTTGGCGGCCTCACGGCAGTCAACGGAGTATCGCTCGGACTGCGGCGCGGGCAGGTGCATGCCGTGATCGGCACGAACGGCGCGGGCAAATCCACGCTGATCAACATCCTGTCGGGCGAACTGGACGCCAGCAGCGGCAAGGTCATGCTGGGCGACCGCGACATCACTGCGTGGCGTCAGCCGCAACGCGCCCGCGCCGGACTGGGGCGCAGCTATCAGCGGTCCACGATCTTTCCCGAACTCAGCGTGTTCGAGAATTGCCGGTTGGCCGCGCAAGCCGGCCGGCAGCGCTTCTGGCACTGGTGGCGCAACGCGGCCGATTGCCGGCACAGCGCCGAGCTGGCCGGTTCCGCGCTGGAGCGCACCGGTCTGGCCGGCGACGCCCGGCGGGCCGCCGGCCTGCTGCCGCACGGCCGCAAGCGGCAGCTCGAGATCGCCATGTGCCTGGCGGGCGAGCCGCAGGTGCTGCTGCTGGACGAGCCGCTGGCGGGCATGGGTCCCGAAGAGACCGATCGCATCCTGGACCTGTTGCAGACGCTGAAGGCGGGCCATGCCATCCTGCTGGTCGAACACGACATGGACGCCGTATTCCGCATCGCTGAAACCATCACCGTCATGGTCAACGGCAGCGCGATCGCCAGCGGCGCGCCGGCGGACATTCGCGCCAACCCCGAGGTGCGCACCGCGTACCTGGGCGAAGACGGGCACGGAGCCACATGATGAACGCGCTGATTGAAGCGGGCGGACTGCACGTGTACTACGGCGCCAGCCACGTGCTGCGCGGCATCGACATGCACATCGCGCCGGGCGAATCCGTGGGGCTGGTCGGCCGCAACGGCATGGGCAAGACCACGCTGATCCGCAGCCTGATGGGACACGTCAAAAGCGCGCAGGGCAATGTGCGGGTGCGCGGCAGCGACTGCACGCATGCGCAGCCGCACGCCATCGCGCGCATGGGCGTGGCCTACGTGCCCGAGGGGCGCGGCATTTTTCCCAACCTGAATGTCCGCGAAAACCTGCAGGTCGCGGCGCGGCCGGGCAATCGCGCGGGTCAGGGCTGGACTTATGAGCGGGTGCTGGACACGTTCCCGCGCCTGGGGGAACGACTGGGACACGGCGGCCAGCAGTTGTCGGGCGGCGAGCAGCAGATGCTGGCTATCGGCCGCGCGCTGATGACCAACCCCGACCTGCTGATCCTGGATGAAGCCACCGAGGGCCTGGCCCCGCTGATCGTGGCGGAAATCTGGCGCATCATCCGCGAGATCCGGGCCACCGGCATGTCCACGCTGATCGTGGACCGCAATTACCGCGCCGTACTCGAACACACCGACCGGTGCCTGGTGATGGAAAAAGGATTGATCGTGCAGGATGGCGACAGCGCGTCGCTGGCCCGGCAGCCCGAGCAGTTGACGCGCTATCTGGGGGTATGAAAGCGGCGCGCGGTTTGCGCGCCGCTCGGCGGTCAGATCAGCGCTTCGATCAGGAAGGGACCGCGCCGCTTCAGGCCATCCGCCAATGCGCGCGCGAAGCCTTCGACGGTGTCCACCGTGACAGCCTCCACGCCCATGCCCTTCGCCAGGTGCGTCCAGCCCAGATAGGGCTCTTCCAGGTCCAGCATGCGGCGGGCGTTGCGGCCCGGTTCCACGACGCCCACGTTTTTCATTTCGCCGTGCAGCGTGGCGTAGGAACGGTTCGCCAGGATGATGGTCAGGCAGTCCAGGCTTTCGCGCGCCTGCGTCCACAGGGCTTGCAAGGTGTACATGCCACTGCCGTCGGCCTGCAGCGTCACGACCTTGCGGTCCGGGCACGCCACCGCCGCGCCCGTGGCCATCGGCAGCCCGATGCCGATGGCGCCGCCGGTCAGCATGAGCCAGTCGTGCGGCGCGCTGTTCACGCTGTAGATCGGGAACTCGCGTCCCTGCGTGATGGATTCATCGCAGACGATGGCCTGTTCCGGCAGGTGATGCGCGACCAGGATATTCACGGCGGCGCTGGTGAGCTTGCCGGAGGCAGGCACTTCGTAGCTGGCGGCGGGTGCGGCCAGGCGCGGCGCGTCCGCGGCGATGCCCAGTTCGTCGGCCAGCCATTCCAGCGCATGCGGCAGATCCTGGTCGGCCGTGGCCAGCACGACCTGGTTGCTGTCCTGCGGGGCCAGCAGGCTGGGCTTGCCGGGATAGGCGAAGAAGCCCACCGGCGATTTGGCGCCCGCCAGCACCAGGTGCTTCACGTCTTTCAGCTTGGCTACCGCCAGATCGATCGGGTACGGCAGGCGGTCGACCGGCGTGCGCGAGCCGCCACGTTCAACGCGGCGATTCGAGGTTTCCGACACCAGGCGCACGCCCGTGGCGCGCGCGATGCGGCCCGCGGCGTTCAGGGCGCGCTCGCGCAGTGCGGCGCCGCCCAGCATCAGCACGGTCGCTTCGCCGGAACGAATGGCGGCGGCGGCGGCGCGGACCGCGTCGGCCGTGGTCTGCGCCAGCGCTTCGTCCTTGGCCACGATGGGTGCGGGCGAGTTGTCGGGCAGTTCGGTCCAGGCGGTGTCCGCGGGCAGGATCAGGGTGGCGATGTTGCCGGGCGAGCGCCGCGCCACGGCCACGGCCTCGGCGGCGTCCGCGGACAGGGCCCCAGCCGTCATCGTGCGCTTGACCCAATGCGACATCGGCCGCGCGACGCCTTCCACGTCGCTGGTCAGCGGCGCGTCGTACTGCACGTGGTACGTGGCGTGGTCGCCCACGATGTTGACCATGGGCGTGCGCGCGCGCTTGGCGTTGTGCAGGTTGGCCAGGCCGTTGCCCAGGCCCGGGCCCAGGTGCAGCAGCGTGGCGGCCGGCTTGTCCGCCATGCGCGCATAGCCGTCGGCGGCGCCCGTCACCACGCCTTCGAACAGGCCCAGGACACAACGCATCTTCGGCTTGCGATCCAGGGCCGCGACGAAGTGCATTTCCGATGTGCCCGGATTGGCGAAGCAAACGTCCACATCGTTGGCAAGCAAGGTATCGCAGAGGCTGTCAGCGCCGTTCATCGTCATTTCCCTGGTAGTTATCAATGGCAGTGGGGGACGCATCCGCGCCCGCCTGACGGACATGATAGGCAGCCCGGCGCCAACCCGATAGAGCCATTTCAGCGTGTGCGGATGGAACCATTCCGTAAAGGTTTCGCCAGCCGGAACAAGCATGGTGGGCGCAAATAATTGAAGTAGTTGGTGTTGCGCGTCGACGGGGACCAATTGCACGAACCTCGCATCCGGAAACAGCCAGAAACGACAAAGCCTCCCGAAGGAGGCCTTGCGGTGGCGGCCGGACTTGTTATCTGTCCGCTACCAAAGACGCATCAACGGATCGGCCACGGATACATCGCGCCGCCCTGGTTCCACAGCGCGTTCGTGCCGCGCTGCAGGCCCAGCTTGCTGTCCTTGCCGACGTTGCGCTCGAACACTTCGCTGTAGTTGCCCACCGCCTTGATGGCGTTGTAGGCCCACTTTTCGTCCACCCCCATGTTCTTGCCGGCGCCCGGCGTCACGCCCAGGATGCGCAGCACGTTGGGATTCTTGCTCTTGAGCATTTCATCCACGTTCTTCTGCGTGATGCCGTATTCCTCGGCTTCCAGCAGCGCGAACAGGGTCCAGCGGACGATGCCCAGCCAGTTCTCGTCGCCCTGGCGCACCATGGGGCCCAGCGGCTCCTTCGAGAAGCGTTCCGGCAGGATCTCGTAGTCGTTGGGGTTGGCGACCTGCGTCGCGCGCACCGCGGCCAGTTGCGAGGCGTCGTCGGTGAAGGCGTCGCAGCGCCCGGATTCGAAGGCGCGCACGACTTCGGTGACCTTGTCGATCACGACGGGCTTGAATTCAATGTTGTTGGAGCGGAACCAGTCGGCCAGGTTCAGTTCGGTGGTGGTGCCGGGCTGCACGCAGACCGTGGCGCCATTGAGTTCCTTGGCGCTCTTGACGCCCAGTTTCTTGCTGACCAGGATGCCCTGGCCGTCGTAGAAACTGGCCGCGACCGCCGACAGGCCCAGCGACGTATCGCGCGTCTGCGTCAGCGTCACGGTGCGCAGCAGCACGTCGACCTCGCCCGATTGCAGGGCGGTGAAGCGTTGCTGGGTGGACAGCGCGGTGCCCTTGAATTTGGTGGCATCGCCGAACACGGCCGCGGCAACCGCGCGACAGATGTCCACGTCCATGCCTTCCCATTCGCCCTTGCTGTTCGTCGCGGAAAAACCGGACACGCCGTCCGTCAGGCCGCACTGCACGAATCCCTTCTTCTTCACTGCATCCAGGGTGGGACCAGCCACCGCCGCCTGGGACGCGCATGCCAGGGCCAGCGCGCCGGCCGCAACCATCAAAGTCCGCTTCATTTTTGCTTCTCCTGAGGTAGGTGTCCGCCGTCGGCTCGTAGCCGGCGGCAGCTAAAGCCAGGCCCTGCCTTACTGGGCCGGCCGCCAGATTAAGGCATGTCCACACCGTGAACAACGCGCGATTCGCTAGTGAAAACCCGTACGCCGCCGATCCGTCCGCGGAAATGCCTGGCGTCCGGTGATCGAACTTTATCGGCGGCGCGGCGGGCGATCGCGCCCGATGCCCCGTGCCATACTTTTTTTGCGACTTTGTCCGATAGGCAGCAAAGCCGCAGCCCCTTAAAAAAGCCGATCGCGCCACATAAAAACCTCGGGCGCGCATCGATACTCGGCCGATTCATGGAGGAGACAAGTCCATGGCAATAGCACGCAAGTCGCAGCCCCATCGCCCCGCGGCAGCAGACCGCCGCCGCTCGCTCAGGACGCTGCTGTTCGCCGCACTGGCGGCAGCAGGACTGGCCGCGACGCCCGCCCACGCGGCGGACGACTGGCCCAGCAAGCCCATCAAGATCATCGTGCCGTACACGCCCGGCGGCTCTACCGACATCGTGACCCGCATCGTGATGGAAAAGCTCGGGCCCCGCCTGAACCAGACCATCGTCGTCGAGAACCGGCCGGGCGCCAACAGCAGCCTGGGCTCCGCCATCGCCGCCAAGGCCGAGCCCGACGGCTACACCTTCCTGTCCATGCTGCCGGCCTACATCATCAACTTCCATCTCTACAAGCTGGGCTACACGCCGGCCGACTTGACGCCGGTGGTGCAGATGGCGGACCTGCCGCTCTTTCTGTTCGTCTCGCAGGAAGTGCCCGTCAAGACCGTGGCCGAGCTGGTCGCCTATGCCCGCAAGAATCCCGACAAGCTCACCTACGCGTCCAGCGGCAATGGGTCCAGCGCACACCTGACCGGCGCCGACTTCGCGCTGCAAAGCAAGATCACGATGACGCACGTGGCCTACAAGGGCAGCGCCCCCATCCTGACGGACCTGCTGGGCAACCGCGTGTCCATGGTGTTCGACCCCATCCTTGTGCCGATGCAGTACGTCAAGCAGAACCGATTGAAGGCGCTGGCGTTCACGGGCAAGGAACGCTGGCCGACGGAACCGGACATCCCCACCATGGAAGAAGCCGGCTTGCCGGGCTTCGTCACCGGTTCATGGGCCGGCCTGATGGCGCCGGCCAACACGCCGCGGCCGATCATCGAACGCATGTCGCGCGAGATTAGCGAAATCGTCAAGGAGCCGGACGTCAGGCAGAAGTTCGTGGACGCGGGTTTCCTGCCGGTGGGTGGCACGCCCGCGCAGTTCGCGGAACTGATGAAGAAGGATTCGGCCCGTTACGCCGAAATCATCAAGCAGGCGAACATCACCGTGAACTGAGCGCCGCCGGGCGCCTTAGCGCGCCCGGCTTCGACGGAGCCCCTCATGATCGACAAGTTCATCGACACCCCGGAAGCCGCCGTGTCGGACATCCACGACGGCGCCACCGTCCTGATCAGCGGATTCGGCGGCGCCGGCATGCCCACTGAACTGATCCACGCGCTGATCGACCAGGGCGCGCGCGAACTCACCGTGGTCAGCAACAACGCCGGCAACCGCGAAACCGGCCTGGCCGCGCTGGTCAAGGCCGGACGCGTGCGCAAGGTCATCTGCTCGTTTCCCAAGGCGTCGCATTCGTGGGTCTTCGACGAGCTCTACCGCCAGGGCCGCATCGAGCTGGAATGCGTGCCGCAGGGCACCATTGCCGAGCGCCTGCGCGCGGCGGGCGCGGGACTGGGCGGCTTCTTCACGCCCACCGCCTATGGCACCGAGCTTGCCCGTGGCAAGGAAACCCGCATGATCAACGGACGCGGCCACGTGTTCGAGGAGCCGCTGCATGGCGACTTTGCGCTGGTCAAGGCAGACCGCGGCGACCGCTGGGGCAACCTGACCTACAACATGAGCGCGCGCAACTTCGGCCCCATCATGTGCATGGCGGCCAGGACGACCATCGTGCAGGTGCGCGCCAAGGCCGCGCTGGGCGAATTGCCGCCCGAAGCGGTGGTCACACCCGGCATCTTCGTCCAGCGCGTCACGGAAGTCGCCAACGCGGCATTTTCCAGCTAGGCCCCAAGCATCCAAAAGGAGCCCGCATGTTCAGTCCCCTGACCCGAGAGGCCATGGCGCGCCGCCTGGCCCTGGACATCCCCGACGGCAGCTACGTGAACCTGGGCATCGGCATGCCGGTGCTGGTGGGCGCGCATCTGCCGCCCGGCCGCGAGATCGTGCTGCACAGCGAAAACGGCATCCTGGGCATGGGCCCGCCGCCCGCCGAAGCCGACATCAACCTGGACCTCATCAACGCCGGCAAGCAGCCCGTCACGCTGCTTGCCGGCGGCTCGTACTTTCACCACGCCGACTCGTTCGCGATGATGCGCGGCGGCCATCTGGACATCTGCGTCATGGGCGGCATGCAGGTCGCCGCCAACGGCGACCTGGCGAACTGGTCGCTCAACAAGCCCGGCGAAGCGCCGGCCGTGGGCGGCGCGATGGACCTGGCCGTGGGCGCGCGCAGCGTCTACATCATGATGGAACACAACAGCAAGAACGGCGATCCCAAGATCGTCGAACGCTGCACGTACCCGCTCACGGGCGCGGGCGTGGTCGACCGGATCTACACGGACCTGGCGGTCATCGACGTCACGCCGGACGGCCTGGTCGTCCGCGATATGATCGACGGCATGACGCTGACTGATCTGCAGGCCCGCACCGGAGCGCCGCTGCGCGCGGGCTGATGCTGCCGAACATTCCTCCTCCCGGCTACGCCGCGCCGCCCGCGGCCGAAGACCATCCCGACCAGTTGCGCGGCGATCCGGACTACATGCTGACGCTGGCGCGCGGCCTGCACGTGATCCGCGCCTTCGGCACGCGTCGTCATCCGCAGACCGCCGCCGAACTGAGCCGGCGCGCCGGCCTGCCCCGCGCGGTCGTGCAGCGTTGCCTGCATACCCTGATCCTCTTGGGAATGGCGGAACAGCACGGCCGGCTCTATGTGCTGACGCCGCGCATCCTGGGCCTGGGCTATGCGTACTTCTCGTCCACGCCGTTCGTGTCCCTGGCGCAGCCCGTGCTGGAGGAACTGAGCGCGACCGTGAACGAGACCTGCGCCCTGGCCATCATGGAAGGCCATGAAATGCTGTATCTGGCGCGGTCCGAGGTGAATCGCCTGCTGGCCACGTCAATGGGACTGGGCAGCAGGCTGCCGGCGTACTGCACGTCCATCGGACGGGTGCTGCTGGCGCAATTGCCCGAACCCGCGCTGGCACGGTATTTCGCCGCAACCGACCTTCAGCCCTATACGGAATACACGCTGACCACCGAGGCGAAGCTGCGCGCCGAGCTCTCCCGCATCCGTGAGCAGGATTACGCGGTGGTGGACCAGGAACTGGAACTGAACGTGCGCGCCATCTCGGTGGCGGTGCGTTCGGCCAGCGGCAAGGCCTGCGGCGCGGTGAACGTCAGCGTCAAGGCGGCGCGCGTGCCGCTCAGCCGATTGAAGGACGAGTTCCTGCCGCCTTTGAGGCAGGCCGTGGAAAGAATCGGGGAATTCCTGGCCGCCTGAGCGGCGGCCAGGCTACAGACCGGTGGTGTCCAGCGTGAACGCTGCGGCCGCCCGGCCGATGCGGTCGTTGACCGCGTGCCAATCGTCGGTAGCGGGCGGCGCCTGCACGATGATGCGGGCGTAGCCCTGCCCGTCCAGGTCGCGCAGCAACCCGTACAGCGCTTGCGCGTAGCGGGCGGGGTCCTGCGGCACCGGCTGCCATTGCACTCGCGCGTGCGCCGTTGCGGGCTGGGCGGAATACGCCACCAGCACGACCCGGCCTTCGGGCAGATTGCGCCCCGCCAGCACGTCGCGCATGCGCTCGTCGCTGGCCAGTTCCAAGGGCGTGCGCGGCGCGTAATGCGCCTTCAGCGTGCCGGAGGCCCGCGGCGCCGCGGCGTCGGGCGCGAACACCTGCACACCCAGCACGGCTTCGATCTGTGCGGCGCTGATGTGCCCGGGACGCAGCAGCACCGGGCCGGCGCCGCGGTCCAGGCGCGACAGGTCGAGAATGGTGGATTCGATGCCGACTTCCGAAGCGCCGCCTTCCAGCACCGGCATGCCGGCCGCGACTTCCTCGGGGAATTCGCTGCGCACGTGCTCGGCGCGCGTGGGCGACACCTGGCCAAACTTGTTGGCCGACGGCGCGGCCACGCCGCCCTGTCCGTTGGGCTTGCCCGCCGCGAACGCCGCCAGCAGCGCCTGCGCCACCGGATGGGACGGGCAGCGGATGCCGATGCTGTCCTGGCCGCCGCTGACCGTGTCGACGATGTGCGGCGCGCGCTTCAGAATCAACGTCAGCGGGCCCGGCCAGAAGGCGTCGATCAAAAGACGCGCTTCGGGCGGCACTTCCGCCGCCCAGTACGACACGTCGCCTTGCGGCGCGATGTGCACGATGACGGGGTGATTCGACGGCCGGCCCTTGGCCGCATAGATCCGGGCGACGGCCTGCGGGTTTTCGGCATCCGCACCCAGGCCATAGACGGTCTCGGTCGGAAAGGCGGCCAGCTCGCCGTCCAGCAGGCGCTGGGCGGCGAGGGCGATTTCCGCGGCGCTGGCGGAATCAGGCGTGGACAAGGACATCGGATCGTCGGCGCTTTATTCAGGCGCCTGCATGCCCAGCGCCGCCGCCACGCGGGCGGCGTCCTCGCGCGCCTGCTGCAGGGTCGGCGCCACGATGGTGACGTGGCCCATCTTGCGGCCACGGCGCGCTTCGTGCTTGCCGTACAGGTGCAGCTTGGCGGACGGCACCGCCAGCGCGGCCGCCCAGTCGGGCTCGCGCTGCGTGGTGTCGGCGTCGGACGCATACCAGATGTCGCCCAGGATGTTCAGCATGACGGCGGGCGCCAGCAAGTCCGTGCCGCCCAGCGGCAGGCCGGCCATGGCGCGCGCCTGCTGCTCGAACTGGCTCGTGACGCAGGCGTCGATCGTGTAGTGGCCGCTATTGTGCGGACGCGGCGCGATCTCGTTGACGATCAGGCTGCCGTCCTTCAGCACGAAGAATTCCACGCACAGCACGCCGTGGTAGCCCAGGCCCTGCGCGATGGCTTGCGCCGCCTCGGTGGCGCGCGCCTGGCGTTCGGCATGCGCCGCGTCCTGCTGCACGGGTGCGGCGGTGGACACCGCCAGGATGCCGTCGCGATGCACGTTGCGCGCAACCGGAAACACCACGCTGGCGCCGTCGAATCCGCGCGCCAGCACCACCGAGATCTCGTAGTCCAGCGGCATCAGCGCTTCCAGCACGCAGGCCACGCCGCCGAATTCCGCGAACGCGGCCAGCGCTTCTTCGCGCGTGTCGATGCGCGCCTGGCCCTTGCCGTCATAGCCCAGGCGGGCGACCTTCAGGATGCCGGGAAACAGCGCGTCGGAAGCGGCGCGCAGGTCGGCTTCGCTGCGGATGGCGGCGTGCGGCGCGACGGGGATGCCTTGCGAGGCGATGAACGTCTTTTCCGCAATGCGGTCCTGCACGATGGCGACGGCGTCGCCCGCGGGGCTGACACGGCAACGCGTCGCCAGGGCGCGAAGGCTGTCGGCAGGCACGTTCTCGAATTCGGTGGTGACGGCCTGACAGGTCTGGGCCAGCCGCGCAAGACCGTCCTCGTCGTCGTAGGCGCCGCGGATGTGCAGGTCGGCGACCATGCCCGCCGGACACTCCTCGGCCGGATCCAGCACCGCGACCTTGTAGCCCAGGCTTTGCGCCGCGTGGCAGAACATGCGGCCGAGTTGTCCGCCGCCCAGCATGCCGAGCCAGCCGCCGGGAGCAATCATGAAAGCAGTCGATTGAGTCATTCGTATCAAGCCTCGGGCGGAACCTTCATGTCGCGCGCGGCCTGCGTCTGGCGGGCGCGGAAGGCCACCAGCTTTTCGTGCAGGGCGGCGTCGGTGCCTGCCAGCGTGGCGATCACGTGCAAGGCCGCGTTGGCCGCGCCCGCCTCGCCGATGGCGAAGGTGGCAACCGGCACGCCCTTGGGCATCTGCACGATGGAAAGCAGCGAGTCTTCGCCACGCAGGTACTTGGACGGGACCGGCACGCCAAACACTGGCACTTCGGTCAGGGCGGCCATCATGCCGGGCAGGTGCGCCGCGCCGCCGGCGCCGGCGATGATGCCGCGCAGGCCGCGGGCGTGGGCCGCCGCGCCGTATTCAGCCATGTCCTGCGGCATGCGGTGCGCGGAGATCACGCGCGCCTCGTAGGCCACGCCGAAATCCTCGAGCATGGTCACCGCGTGTTTCATGACCTCCCAATCACTGGAAGATCCCATAATCACGCCCACCACGGGGGTGGCCTCTGCCGCTGCGGAAGTCTTGGCTGTCATAACCGGTGTGTAAAAGTTGAGACCGCGGCGCAGGGGCCGCGAAATGTCGGAGGACCGCGGAACCAGCCCGCGAAACCCGTTATTTTACCCGGCGTGGGCGAACCGCTACGGCGCGGTCGCGCTTTCCAGCCAAAGATAGCTGACGGGGTCGTCCGGACAAGGGCCGAAGCCGCACTGCAACGTGGTGCTGCCCGCGTTGGCCAGCACCACGACGAAAAACAGGGTCATGACCAACACGCCCAGCGCGGACACCGGCTTTTTCAGCATGCTGTCGCCCCATTTGCGGTCGACGCACAGCATCACCACGCAGAACACGATGATGGCCGAGAAGGCGATGAACGCCCAGGTATAGAAATGCAGGCCCAGGAACGGCGTGCCGTAGCCGGGATCGCCCGGCGCGATGTGCAGCAAGACCTGCCGGCCCGAGGCCAGCATGCCGCCCAGCGCCGCCGCGATGCTCATCGCGTAGTGCATCGGCGACGGGCCCAGCCGCATGTTCAGCAGGAAACCCACGCCGGCAAGCATCAGCGCGACGCGCTGCAACAGGCATAGCGGGCACGGCAGCTCGCCGTAGGCGAACTGCCAGGCAAAGGCCATGTAGAGAATGGCGCTGACGCCCAGGAGGGCCAGGCCGTTGAGGATGCGCGAGCCGCGCGCGGGATTCCGGGAGAAGATCATCGCCCGCGAATCACAGAGACAATGCCAGCGGACTGGTCATGTGATAGTTGCACCAGGCCGCAAATATCGCCAGGGTCAGCAGCCAGAACGTGACACAGGGACGGCGCCTTCCCAGCATTCCGAACCAGACCGCGAGCATCCCGGTCAGAAAGGGCAACATCATCACCATGCAGCGCTCCTCCATTCGGGCATCTCAAGCCCGGCAGCGGACGAGTATAACGTAACAATCCGAAATAATTGCTATCCAAATCTTCGGGTTTCCCCTTGGCATGTCATCCGTCCGGATACAAAAAAACCCGCTCGGCATTGAGCGGGTTTTTCGGGCGGAGCCTTGCCGATCAGGCGATCAGGCGATCCAGTGCTTCGCGGTACTTGGCGGCCGTCTTTTCCAGCACGTCCTGCGGCAGGCGCGGGGCGGGCGGCGTCTTGTCCCAGGTTTGCGTTTCGAGCCAGTCGCGCACAAATTGCTTGTCGAACGACGGGGGGCTGATGCCGACGCGGTAGCCGTCGGCGGGCCAGAAGCGCGACGAATCCGGCGTCAGCACTTCGTCCATCAAGTGCAAGGTGCCGTTGTCGTCCAGGCCGAATTCGAACTTGGTGTCGGCGATGATGATGCCCTTGGTGGCCGCGAAGCTGGCGGCCTCGGCGTAGAGCTTGAGCGTGACGTCGCGGATGCGCTCGGCCATTTCCTGGCCGACTTCCTTGACCACGTGCGCGAAGTCCACGTTTTCGTCGTGCATGCCGAATTCGGCCTTGGCGGCGGGCGTGAAGATGGGCTCGGGCAGCTTGCTGGCCTGTTGCAGGCCGGCCGGCAGCTTGATGCCGCAGACGGCGCCGGTGGCCTGATAGTCCTTCCAGCCGGATCCGATCAGGTAGCCGCGGGCAACCGCTTCCACCAGGATCGGCTTCAGGCGCTTCACCACCACGGCGCGGCCGCGCACCTGATCCACCTCGTCCGGCGCGACCACGTCCTCGGGCTTCACGCCGGTGGAGTGATTCGGCAGGATGTGGGCCAGCTTCTGCAACCAGAATTCGGTCAGCTCGGTCAGCACCTGTCCCTTGCCGGGAATGGGGTCGTCAAGGATCACGTCGAAGGCGGAGATGCGGTCCGAGGCGACGATCAGCAGCTTGTCGTCGCCGACGGCGTACATATCGCGCACCTTACCGCGGCCCAGCAGCGGCAAGGACTTGATGCTGGATTCATGCAAAGCAGAAGTCACGGGAATGGCCTATGGCAAAAATGAACATTCCCGCCGCGGGCGGGCGCCAGGGCGGGAAGTGGAACGAAATCGGATACTGGGCGGGAACAGCGCCGGATGGCGGCCCCTGCAAAGCGCATAGATTACTGCAAATAAGTTCACCTTGCCGCACGCCGGGGGCCGGGTTAGGCTTTCTTTCCCAACCATGATTCGCGCCGGCCGCCCCGAGCGTCACGGCGCAACCCACCGCCCGGAGACAGAGTCGTATGCAGGATGCTTCCCCCAAACGCATGCCCCACGCCGACGCGCAGGTGCACATGACAGGCGGCTGCCAGTGCGGCGCGGTCCGTTATGCGCTGACGGACGAACCCATCACGGCGGCCACCTGCCATTGCCGGGACTGCCAGTACTCCAGCGGCGGCGCCCCGGCCCATGCGCTGATCTTTCCGTCAGGCGCCGTGACGCTGCTGCGCGGCCAGCCGAAAGAGCACCGCTACCAGGGAGATTCCGGCCACACGGTCATGCGCAGTTTCTGCGCTTCCTGTGGCACGCCGCTATTCGGCGGTTCGGAAGGCATGGGCTACGAAGTGGTGCGCGCGGGATCCCTGGACGACCCCGAGGCGTTTCATGCCAAGGTCAGTCTTTGGACGGAGTCCGCGCCGTCGTGGCACCACGTGGATCGCACCGTGCCGCATTTTCCAAGGAATTCGCCGGCGTAACGGCGGTCGCCGAGGCCGTTGCGCCGCGCAAACAAAAAAAGGCTGGCCCGCGAGGGCCAGCCTTTTTCACCTTTGCCGCCCTGGAGGGCGGCATCGGCCTGAACCTTATTGCACAACCTGGGCCAGCTTGCCCGACGCGTATTGCGCGGCGATGTCGGTCAGGGGCAGCGCCTTGATCTTGCTGGCGTTGCCGGCGGTGCCGAACTCGTTGTAGCGAGCGACACAGATGGCCTTGGCGGCGGCGCGGGCCGGCTTGAGGTATTCGCGCGGGTCGAACTTTTCGGGGTTCTCGGCGAAGAAGCGGCGGATCGCGCCGGTCATGGCCAGACGGATATCGGTGTCGATATTGATCTTGCGCACGCCGTACTTGATGGCTTCCTGGATTTCCTCGACGGGCACGCCGTAGGTTTCCTTCATGTTGCCGCCGAATTCACGGATTTCGGCCAGCAGTTCCTGCGGCACGCTGGAGCTGCCGTGCATCACCAGGTGGGTGTTGGGCAGGCGGGCGTGAATTTCCTTGATGCGGGAGATCGACAGGATGTCGCCGGTGGGCTTGCGCGTGAACTTGTAGGCGCCGTGGCTGGTGCCGATGGCGATGGCCAGGGCGTCGAGCTGGGTGCGGCGCACGAAGTCGGCGGCCTGTTCCGGGTCGGTCAGGAGCTGGTCCATGGTCAGCTTGCCGTCGGCGCCGTGGCCGTCTTCCTTGTCGCCTTCCATGGTTTCCAGGGAACCCAGGCAGCCGAGTTCGCCTTCGACGGTGACGCCCAGCTTGTGCGCGATGTCGACGACCTTCTTGGTGACTTCGACGTTGTAGTCGTAGTCGGCGATGGTCTTGCCGTCTTCCTTAAGCGAGCCGTCCATCATGACGCTGGAGAAGCCCAGGTCGATGGCGCCTTGGCAGATCTTGGGCGACTGGCCGTGGTCTTGGTGCATGACCACGGGGATGTGGGGATAGGACTCAACGGCGGCCTGGATCAGGTACTTCAGGAAGCCTTCGCCCGCGTATTTGCGCGCGCCGGCCGAGGCCTGCATGATCACCGGGCTGTCGGTCTCCGCCGCGGCTTCCATGATGGCCTGGACCTGTTCCAGGTTGTTGACGTTGAAAGCCGGAATGCCGTAGCCGTGCTCGGCGGCGTGGTCGAGCAACTGGCGCATGGAGACTAGGGCCATGAGTGGTCCTCCTTAGGTACTGTCTATTGAAAGATGGTTGAAGTCCTGCTGAATGGGGTGATTTTACGGGGGAATCGAAGAAAGGTCTTGCAACGGCCGGTATCCTATCCATTCAGACGAAACCGCATGGTTGAGTGCGATCGATATCCAGCCTTGCGGCCCAGACCGCAAGGCGCAGCGCCGCGCGGGCGGGCCCTGGCTTTCCCCCTTCGGGCCTACGGCCGGCCGGCGTGGGGCACGTCCACTCGGGCAGTCAGGATCCGCGCCTGCGGCTTGGCCCGGCGATTGGCCTCGACGAAGTCCGGCGCCGCCGCCATGAACAGCGTTCGGCCATCGGGGCCGCCCAGCGCGGCGGCGAAAATGCCGAATTCGCCGGTATCGATCTGCTCCAGGATCCTGCCGCCGCGTTCCACGCGCACGATGCGCTTGCCGATGGCGTCGCCCACCCAGAGCGCGCCTTCTTCGTCCAGCGCGCCGCCGTCCGGCGCGATCGCCGATGCGGTGATCAGCGTGGACAGGTCGTCGCTGTCCGGCAGGTCGCCGAAGTTGGCCCAATCCCGACGGGGTCCAAGCACGCCGTTGGCCTGGATGTCGAATTCCGAGATGCGATTGGCGAAGGTCTCGTTGACGATCAGGGTCTTGCCGTCAGGCGTGATGAACGAGCCGTTGGGAAAGCACAGCCCATCCGCCACCACCTGCGCCACGCCGTCCGGGTCGACGCGCACCAGGGTCGTCGTGCGGACCGGTTCGCCCGCCATGATGTCGAAACCGAAATTGCCGACGTAGGCCCTGCCCTGCGCGTCCACCACCATGTCGTTGACGAGGCCGCCCGTCAGTGCGGACAGGTCCGCGTGAACCGACAAGGTGCCGTCGGTCTCCCGGCGCAGCAGCTTGCGGTCTTTCATGGAGGAGATCAGCAGGCGGCCGTCGGGCAGCCAGCCCAGGCCGGAGGGCTGCTGCGGCACTAGACAGACGCGGTCCACGGCGCCCTGCAGCGTCACGGTGATGACCTGCCCGGTGTAGAAGTCCGACGCCCACAGGCGGCCCTCGTGCCAGCGCAGCCCTTCCAGATAGGTGTATCCAGAAGCCAGCACGGACAATTCGCGATTCGGCATTGCTATGTCTCCTATGTCGCCCCGCTTGGGGCCGGTTCCCAGAGTGGCGCGCGGCCTTCGCCTTCAAGGCCGGCGAAGCCATTCTGGCATGCCGGCGGTGTGTTTGGGCCGTATGGCGAGCCGCGTTGTCACCGTAGGCCTGCGCGCCACGGGCGGCCTCGTCACCGCAAGCGAACCGCCCCCAAACTGACAACTGGCTGTCAGGTTGACGGCGTTAACATCGCGCCCCAAGGGTTAACCCGAGCATCATCCCCGGGCCCTGGCATGTCCCTCACCGGACCGTCCTGCCCCGCCCCATGCCGGCGGGCCTGGCCCCTTGGGTCCGGCGGCGGCTCCCCGTTATCCCGTTTTGAACATGAACACTAAGAAGCTGACGCGTTATATCGGCATCGCCATGGTGCTGGGCATCGTGGTGGGCTACTTCTGCAACAAGTTCGCGCAGAACCAGCAGGAGGCGACGCAGATCGCCTCGTACTTCAGCCTTATCACCGACATCTTCCTGCGCATGATCAAGATGATCATCGCGCCGCTCGTGTTCGCAACGCTGGTGACCGGCCTGGCCAGCATGAGCGACGCCAGCGCCGTGGGCCGCATCGGCATGCGCGCCATGATCTGGTTCATCGCCGCATCCGCGATCTCCCTGCTGCTGGGCCTGGCCCTGGTCAACATCTTCCAGCCCGGCGCCCACATGAACCTGGCGATACCGGACACGGGCGTGACCTCGGGCCTGAAGACGGGAGACTTCACGCTCAAGGCCTTTATCGCGCACGTGTTTCCCAAGAGCATCGCCGAAGCCATGGCGAACAACGAGATCCTGCAGATCCTGGTGTTCTCGCTGTTCTTCGGCGCGGCGCTGTCGTTCATCCGAGGCAAGGGCCACAACACCATCTACAACATGATCGACGAGCTGGCCAAGATCATGTTCCGCGTGACCGACTACGTGATGCGCTTTGCGCCGCTGGGCGTGTTCGCCGCCATGGCCGCCGCCATCACCACCGAAGGCCTGGGCGTGCTGGTCAGCTACGGCAAGCTGATCGGCGAGTTCTACCTGGGCCTGGCGCTGCTGTGGGCCATCCTGTTCGGCGTCGGCTACCTGTTCCTGGGCAAGTCCACGTTCCGCCTGGGCGGTCTGATCAAGGAACCCACCCTGCTGGCGTTCTCTACCGCCAGCAGCGAGTCCGCCTATCCCAAGACGATCGAGGCCCTGGAGCGGTTTGGGGTGTCCAAGCGGATTTCGGGCTTCGTGCTGCCGCTGGGCTATTCGTTCAACCTGGACGGTTCGATGATGTACCAGTCCTTTGCGGTGCTGTTCATCGCGCAGGCCTACAACATCGAAATGAGCTTCGCGCAGCAGCTCACCCTGTTGCTGGTGCTGATGGTGACCAGCAAGGGCATGGCCGGCGTCGCGCGCGCGTCGCTGGTCGTGGTGGCTGCGACGCTGCCGATGTTCCACCTGCCGGAAGCCGGCCTGCTGCTGATCATGGGCATCGACCAGTTCTTCGACATGGGGCGCACCGCCACCAACGTGGTCGGCAACAGCCTGGCCACCGCCGTGATCGCAAAGCTGGAAGGCAAAGAGGAAGACCTGCCGGCGCAGCCGCCCGCCGATGGTGTGCAGGCCCCGTCGGCCGCTACCCAGGACGCATGAAAAAACGGGCCGCAAGGCCCGTTTTTTCATGGCCGGCGCATGCTTGACCGACCGCCGTGCCCGGCGCAACATAGAAGCCCTTCTGGTCTCTTACCGGCGCGGTGCGCATGGGCGCCGCGCCCTGCCCGCATGCCATGATCTCCGCGCTATTTCACCGGACCGCCGCTGCCGCCGCGCTGGCCGCCGGCGTCCTGGCCATTACGCCCCCCGCCCACGCCTGGACCCTTATTTCGTGTGATCTTTCGGGCACCGTGTCCAACCTGCCCACGACCTTCCGGCAATTCCGAACGGATGGCACGGAGCTGACGCAGGTGACGTTCAAATTGAAGGTCAAAGCCGCCGAGATTCCCGACGGCGAACGCGCCGACACCGATTGCACGCAGTTCGTGAATCGGGACGTCGATGTGGCGTTGGAGAATGTTGCGACCCGCAGCATCCATCGGGGCAAGCCGCTGAAAGTGCGCTATCGCTATGACGAATCGCTGGGCCAGAGCCTGGCGACGAAATACGAACTGGCCCCTTGAACGGCGCGAGTCGTTGTGTGCGAACCGGCCTGGCTAGCCGGCCAGCCGAAGGGCCGACCGGCATGCGCCGCTGCCGGGTTCGTGGATATCAATCGTTGACGGAGCAGGACACGGGCGTGCCGTCTTCGAATTCGACGTCGTACGTATGCACCGGATCCCAAGGCAGCGTGAACCAGAGTTCATAGCCGTCGCCATCTTCGTCGAACAGCCACAAGGCGCGCAGCACGGCCTTTTCGGCCATGGCCTCGGCAGTTTCCTCCGGCAGGAGCTGGTCATCTTCGATGCCCAGTTTCTTGCAATGTTCGTACGAATAGTTGTCGAGCAGGAATTCGGACGCGGCGAGGATCTGGTCGTCAAGGTTGTCGATGATGGCCTTGACCACTTTGGACGCGGCGCCGCCGGGTTCCTCGCCATCGGTTTGGATCATGACGTGGATGGGAGGCCTGCCTTCGCCGGCCGCGACGTTTTCGGCCGCCCACAGATCGGGTTCTTCGACGTCTTGAGTGAAAATGAATCGTGCCATCTCGGGCTCCGGAAAATGGAATGGCGCGCCGCAAAAGACGCGGCCCGCCCTAGGCCGTTAAGCCTTTCCGCCATTTAACCAGATGCGGGCCCCTCCGTCTGTGGCGGCAGGCGATGTTTTTGCGCCTAGGACATGCGCACGTGTTGCGGGATGCAAAGAGACACTAGACGCGTTCCAGCGGCATGTGCGGAGCCGGCGGCAGGTCCACCCGGATCGCATCGCCCGCGCAGACCTGGCCGCCCGCCAGCACGATGCCCATGACGCCCGCGCGGCGGATGAGGCTGCCGTCAGGATTGCGGCCCAGGACGGCGGCGGTCAGGCCCTTCTGGTAGTGGTCCAGCTGCGCGCACGGATTGCGCAGACCGGTGATTTCGACGATCGCCGTTTCGCCGATATGCAGCCGCGCCCCACGCGGCAGCCCGAGCAGATCGATGCCGCGGGTGGTGATGTTCTCCCCCATCGTGCCCTCGGCCACGTTGAAGCCCGCCTGCAGCAGTTCGTCATGCAGTTCGCCATGGATCAGATGCACCTGGCGAAGATTGGGCTGCGTGGGATCCGCCCGCACGCGGGAACGGTGCTTGACGGTGACGCCCATGTGCGCGTCGCCTTCCACGCCCAGTCCTTCCAGCAGCGTGATGGCGGGCGCAACCGCCTTGGTGAACGTATGCGCCTGGCTCAACGCCACGGCGGTCACGATTGGATTCATCGCGCTTCTCCGGAAATCGCGTCAGGCCGCCAGGCTTTCTGCGGCGCTCGTGTTGCCCGCTTGGGCGCGCCGCGGCGGATAGTGGGTCGAGAATACCAGCCGCCCCGCGGACCACGTTCGGCTGATCAAGGGCTGCGCGCCCACCTGGGCCACCGCCACGAGGTCCGCGCGCAGGCCGGGCGCGATGCTGCCCCGATCCGCCAGCCCGCAGGCAAGCGCCGGATTCCGGGTGACCAGCGCCGCGGCCTGCGGCAGCGTCAGGTCCGACTGCGCCTGCGCCGCGAAGGCGGCGGCGATCAGCGTGGACGGCTGGTAGTCCGAACACAGGCAGCTCGCCACGCCGGCGCGGATGGCGTCAATGGCGCGCATGGAGCCGCTTTGGCTCTGGCCCCGCAGCACGTTGGGCGCGCCCAGGATGGTAGGCAGACCGCAGGACACCGCCGCGCGCGCCGTGTCCAGCGTGATCGGGAATTCGCTCATGGCCACGCCCAGGTTGCGCATCGTGGCGATGCGCTGGATGGAATCGTCGTCGTGGCTGGCCGTGGGTATGCCGCGCGCCTGCGCGTGCGCCAGCAGCGCCTTCACGCGTTCGACCGCCCCGTCCTTGGCGCGCACCTTGGACAGCGCAGCCTCTTCCGCCTGTTCGCGGCTCATCGCGTGGTTGCCCATCATGTATTGCAGATAGGACTCCAGTGTCTTGAACTGGCCCTGTCCCGGCGAATGGTCCATCACGGACAGCAGGTCGACGGCCCCTTCCTCCATCAAGGCGCACAGCACGTCCACCGATGTTTCGTCGGTGACCTCGTAGCGGCAGTGGATCCGGTTGTCCACCAGGCTGTGATCCCGGAAGGCGCGCACCGTGCGCACCACCTGCGCGGCGGTCTGGTTGTTGCGCACGCCCCATTCGCTGTTGGCGAACGACAGCGCATGGTACGGCGTCGTGATGCCCGCCGCGGCATTGCGGCGGTCCACCTGCGCCACCGCGAAATCCAGCGGGAACAGCACACGTGAACGCGGTTCGGCTTCCTTCTCGATGGCGTCGCAGTGCAGGTCGATCAGGCCGGGCATGAGAGTCTGGCCCTGCAGATCGACCACGTGGTCCGCCCGCGCCCCGTCCGGCTCGACGGCGAAGATGCAGCCGTCGCCGATCAAGACCGCGCTGTTCTCCAGGACCTGGTCGGCCAGCACGACGCGCGCGTTGGTCAGGTATGTCGTCTGCATGATCACTCCATGTCGGCCGTAACGGGCAGCGCCGGGCGCAGCGCCAGGGTCTGGGTGGCCACGGCATCGCGCACCTGCGCGTCGTGGAAGATGCCCAGCAGGCAGCGGCCGGCGGCGCGGGCCTCGCGGATCAGGTCGATGACCACCTGCCGATTGTCTGCGTCCAGCGAGGCGGTGGGCTCGTCCAGCAGCAGGATGGGATGCCCCGCGATGAAGCCGCGCGCGATGTTCACGCGTTGCTGCTCGCCGCCCGAAAAGGTGGCGGGCGCCAGGCCCCACAGACGCGGCGGCACGTTCAGCCGCTGGAGCAGCGTGGCGGCGCGGCTGCGCGCCTCGTCGCCGTCCACGCCGGCCATGCGCAGGGGCTCGGCCACCACCTCCAGCGCGGACACTCGCGGAATCACCCGAAGGAACTGGCTGACATAGCCAATCACGTCGCGGCGCAGCGCCAGGATCCGCTGCTCCGGCGCGCCCACCATTTCCAGCCATTCGTCGCCGGCGCGCACGCTAATGCTGCCTTCGGTCGCAAGATAGTTGCCATACAGGCAGCGCAGCAAGGTGCTCTTGCCCGTGCCCGAAGGCCCCGCCAGCACCAGGCAGTCGCCGGCGCCGGCATCAAAGTCCACCGACTCCAGCACCGGCAGCCGCATGCCGCCCTGGTTGTGCAGGGTGAACATCTTTCCGAGGCCTCGGACCTCGATCATGGTTTTCGTATCGCTCATGCTCAGCTCTGCAGGATGGAGGACACCAGCAACTGTGTGTAGGGATGCTGCGGATCGTCCAGGATCTGATCCGTCAGCCCGCTTTCGACGACCTCGCCGCCGCGCATGACCAGCGTGCGGTGCGCCAGCAGGCGCGCCACGGCCAGGTCGTGCGTCACGACGATGGCGGCCAACCCCAGGTCGGCCACAAGCTGGCGCAGCAGGTCCAGCAGCCGCGCCTGCACCGAGACGTCCAGCGAAGCCGTGGGCTCGTCCATGAAGACCAGCCGCGGATGCGTCACGAGGTTGCGCGCGATCTGCAGGCGCTGCTGCATGCCGCCCGAAAAGGACACCGGCGCGTCGTCCAGGCGGCCCGCGTCGATCTCCATTTTTTGCAGCCAGTTTCCCGCGGCCTGGCGCAAGTCGCCGTAGTGGCGGTCGCCCACGGCCATCAGCCGCTCGGCGATGTTGGCGCCCGCGCTGACCTGCATGCGCAGGCCGTCGCGGGCGTTCTGGCGGACGTAGCCCCAGTCGGTGCGCGACAGCAGGCGCAGGCGCGCGCTTTGCAGCGAGGCAAGGTCGATGAAGCCCTGGTCGCGCGTGTCGTACCACACGCTGCCCGCGTCCGGCCGGGTCTGGTAGGACACCGCGGACAGCAGCGTGCTTTTGCCGGAACCGGACTCGCCGACCACGCACAGCACTTCGCCCGGAAAGAGATCGAAGCTGACGTTGCGGCAGCCGTGCGTGCCGTCCCAGGTGCGCGTCATGTTGCGCACGGAAAGCAGGGGTTGGGAATTCATGCGGCGGCCTCGCTGTCGCGCATCTCCGCCTGGCGGTGATTGCAGTATTCGGTGTCCGAGCAGACGAAGCGGCGCGTGCCGGCGTCATCCAGGATGATCTCGTCCAGATAGCTGTCGCGTGAGCCGCACTGGTCGCAGCATTCGGTCCACTTTTCCACCGTGAAGGGATGGTCCTCGAAATCCAGGCTCTTCACGCGGGTGTAGGGAGGAACGGCATAGACGCGCTTCTCGCGCCCGGCGCCGAACAACATCAACGCGGGGCTGTTGTCCAGCTTGGGATTGTCGAACTTGGGGATGGGCGAGGGCCGCATCATGTAGCGGTCATTCACGATGACGGGGTAGTCATAGGTCGTGGCGATGTGGCCGTGGCGCGCGATGTCCTCGTACAGCTTGACGTGCATCCCGCCGTATTCGGCCAGCGCGTGCATGGTGCGGGTTTCGGTCTCGCTGGGTTCCAGCCAGCGCAGGGGCTCCGGGATCGGCACCTGGAACACCATCACCTGCCCTTCGACCAGCGGCGTCTCGGGGATCCGGTGACGCGTCTGCACGATGGTGGCTGCCGGCGTGGATTCCGTGGTCGCCACGCCCGTCACGCGTCCGAAGAAGCGGCGGATGCTGATGGCGTTGGTCGTGTCGTCCGAGCCCTGGTCGATCACCTTCAGCACGTCGTCTCGGCCGATGATGGACGCGGTGACCTGGATGCCGCCCGTGCCCCAGCCATAGGGCAATGGCATCTCGCGGCTGCCGAACGGCACCTGGTAGCCGGGGATCGCCACGGCCTTGAGCAGGGCGCGGCGCAGCATGCGCTTGGTGGATTCGTCCAGGTAGGCGAAGTTGTAGTGGTCGTCGCGTTCGACCGTAGCCGTGTTCGTCGTCATGGGGAGACCGCCTCGTCGATCAGATCATTGCGCGCGTCGTCGGACGCCGCGGGTTCAGCGGCGCCGCGTTCCGCGCGCAGCCGACGCAACAGTTCCAGGTTGGCCTGGAAGTCCACGTAGTGCGGCAGCTTCAGGTGCTGCACGAAGCCCGACGCCTCGACGTTGTCGCTGTGATAGAGCACGAATTCGTGGTTATTGGCGGGCGAGTCGGCGCGTTCGCCGAGATCGTTCGCCTTCAGGGCGCGGTCCACCAGCGCCATCGACATGGCCTTGCGTTCGCCATATCCGAAGGTCAGGCCGTAACCGCGCGTGAACTTCGGAGCTTCCTCGGCATTGCCCGCGAACTGGCTGACCATCTGGCATTCGGTGATGTCCAGTTCGCCCACCACGACGGCGAACCCAAGCTCTTCGATATGCATCTCGACTTCGAGCGCGCCGTAGCGGATCTCCGCCGCGAAAGGATGCGTGTTGCCGTAGCCGCGCTGGGTGGAATACCCCATGGACAGCAGGAAACCCTCGTCGGCGCGCGCCAGATTCTGCAGCCGCGCGGCCCGCGTGGCGGGAAATCCCAGCGGTTGGCGCGTCAGGTCGAAGGGCTCCGGATCGCCCTCGGGCACGGGCTCCGCGTCGATCAGGTCGTCCTGCGCCAGCAGGTCGGTCACGCGCGGCATGGCGCTGTCCGGTTTGCTGTCGTCGGGCGTTGCAACACCCGGCATGGCTACGCCCTGCGGCAACGCATCGGCCTCGCGTCCAGCCTCCAGCGAAAAGTCCAGCAGCCGCTGCGTGTAGTCGTAGGTCGGCCCCAGCATCTGTCCGCCCGGCAGGTCCTTGAACGTGGACGAGATGCGGCGGGAAAGGCGCATGCGGCCGGTGTCGACCGGCTGCGTGTAGCCATAGCGCGACAAGGTGGTGCGATAGGCGCGCAGCAGGAAAACTGCTTCGATCAAATCGCCGGCCGCCTGCTTGATCGCCAGCGCGGCCAGTTGCGGATCGTAGAGCGAGCCTTCCGACATGACGCGCGACACGGCCAACGGCATCTGCGCGCGAATCTGCTCGACGCTCAGCTCGGGCAGTTCGCGGTCGCCGCGCCGGAAGTCGTCCAGCATGCGATAGGAATTGAGGATGGCGCGTTCGCCGCCCTTTACGGCTACGTACATGTCAGCTCTCCAGGTGCGTGCTGCGAGGCAGCCCGCAAATCCGCCGGTCCTGCGTCAGGAAGACATCCACCCCGAGCGGAAAGCGTTGTTGGTTCAGACGCCATTCGCGCCAGAAGCCGTCCGGCAGACCGGCGGCGCACAACGTCTGCCGCGTCTGGATGCCGGGTCCGGAAAGGTGGACGGCGTCGCCGTCCGTCAGCGAGCCGACCTCGATCAGCAAAGTGGTCGACAGGTCGGGATAAGCCGGGTCGCCCTGATGGCAGGCCGAAAGCGCAGGGGCCTTCGCGCCAGCGGGCACGGCTGCAAAGCGCGCCAGCGCCGGCGAAGGCACGATGGGGCAGCCGCAATGAAAGCGCAGGAAGGCGATGACGTCCTCGCTGGCGGACGGCGGCAGCCACAGCGGCGTGTCCACGTCCACGAGGGTCAGCAGCAGGGCCGTCATCGCGGGCGACAGCCCGTCCGGGACGCCGCTGCCGGCCGATATGTCCTGCACGCGGCCCGGGTGGGCCAGCGCGTTCAGCGCCGCGCGGAAGGTGGTCTGCGCGTCGTGGCCCGCATCTGCGAAGCCCGGCAGCAAAGTCCGGCGCCCAGCCGCGGTAGTCAGCGTTTCATGTCGCATGTCAGTCCTCGCCTCGCACCATCGTGAAGAACTCCACCTTGGTCTGCTCCGCCGCACGGGCCTGGCGATCCGCGCGTTCCTTGTGCTGACGCGCCAGCGGCTGAATCAGCTGGGTTTGCACCGTCTCGTGCCAGTCCGGCAACTGCAGCAAAGCGTCTGCAACGGCAGCCTGTTCGGCGTGGCGCAGCGACCTTCCCTGCACGTAGGCGACGCCGACGACGCCCTCGTCCATGGTTACGGCGCAACGTGTCACGGTCATTTCTCCCAGGTTGAACCGCGCGCCGGTGCCGCCGCTGCGCGCTCGAACCATGGCCATGCCGGTTTGCGCGGGCCTTAGCGTGCGATGGGGCGGCAGCCCCGCCAGCGCGCCGAACGCGCCATTCAGCGCAGCCGGGTCGGCCAGCGCCAGCACGCGCATCCAGGCGGCGCGCCGCGGGTCCGCCGCGGATTGCCCTGCTTGTGAGTAGTCCATATTTCCTCTACACGTCTAGACGACCGGATGGAGTATGATCGCTTCAATTCCGAAGTTCAACAACCTGGCGTGAACTTTTGATGACAGTTGCAGCCATTGCGCGCCGCCTATCCCGCGGCGGCCACATGATGCACAATCACAGCCAAATTTCATGAACTTGATGTGACAGCACGAGCGCACCCTATGGTTGAACGAGGTTCCGGCATCGCCGTCTGGCGGCAAATCGGCGAATCGCTGGCGGACGACATCCGCAACAAACTCTACGGGGCGGGCGAACAATTGCCGTCCGAACCCGAACTGGCCGCCAAATTCTCGGTCAACCGCCACACCATCCGGCGCGCCATGGGCGAACTGGAACAAAGCGGCCTGGTTCGCATCGAGCAAGGGCGCGGCACCTTCGTGCAGGAACATGCCATCGACTACGCCATCGGCAAGCGCACGCGCTTTTCCGAGAACCTGCGCAGCCAGGGCATGCTGGGCCACCTGGAAGCGCTGGGCAGCCAGACCGTCCGCGCCGCCGACATCGCCAAGCACCTGGGCCTGGCGCGCAACGCGCCGCTGCTGCGCGTCCAGATGGTGGGCAAGGCCGAGAACCGCCCCATCAGCGCATCCGAGCATTTCTTCGACGAAAAGCGCTTTCCGGATTTCACCGACCGCATTGCGTCGCTGCGCTCGGTGTCCAAGGTGTACGCGCATTACGGCATCGGCGACTACACACGCAAGTGGTCTCGCATCACCGCCGCCCTGCCCTCGCCCGAAGTCGCGCGGCTGCTGGGGCAACCCAAGACGCGTCCGATCCTGCAGGTGGAAGCTTTGAACGTCGATCAGGACGGCGCGCCCTTGCAGTACAGCATCACCCGTTTCGTGGGCGATCTGGTGCAGCTCATGGTGGTGGACGACGGCTGAGCCCTGGCGAAGGCAATGCTCCGCCGAAATGCGGCGGAGCCGAAGATTATCGGCAAGCAGCTAAACACATCTAGACATCTGGTTGTAATGCAACATCGATAACGTCACCCCATGAACGCACACGCCCCCTCGCCCCTGGCCGGTGTCACAGGCCAACGTATCCTGACTCCTCATGGCATCGCGCAGGCCAGCCTGCGCTTTAACGCAGGCCTGATCGATGATGCCGGCGGTTCCGCCGCCCGCGGGGCCTCCTGGTTCGACGCCGGAGACCTGCTGGTGCTGCCCGGCATCGTGGACCTGCACGGCGACGCATTCGAGCGCGCCATCATGCCGCGCCCCAGCGTTACCTTTCCCTACGACAACGCCCTCTTCGACGTCGACCGTCAACTGCTGGCCAACGGCATCACCACCGAATTCCACGGCGTCACGCTGTCCTGGGAAGGCGGACTGCGGGGCGAAGCCTACGCCGAACGCATGTTCGACGCCCTGGAGAACATGCGGCACATCCTGGGCGCGCGACATTACGTGCACCTGCGTTTCGAAACCCATCACGTGGGCGGGCTGGACATCGCGCAGCAATGGATCCGCGACGGCCGCGTCCGCTTCCTGGCCCTGAACGACCACCTGCCCAGCATGGCGCGACGGCTTGGCGACGAGCGCAAGCTGATGCAGTACGCGAACCGTGCGGAATGCGACCTGGACGTCTTCCAGGAACGCATTCGCTCCGCCATGTCGGCGGCCGATTGCGTGGCCGACGCCATGCGCGAACTGACACGCACCGCGCACGAGGCCGGGCTCAGAGTCGCGTCACACGACGATCCTGACGCCGCCACGCGCCGCTACTATCACCAGCTGGGCTGCGAGGTCGCCGAATTTCCGCTGACGCGCGACGCCGCGGGCGTGGCCCGCGACCTGGGCGATTCCGTGGTCTTCGGCGCGCCCAACGTCGTGCGCGGCGGCAGCCATACCGGGGCGCCCAGCGCGACCGAGATGATCCGCGCCGGCCTGTGCGACATCCTGACTTCCGACTACTACTACCCCGCGCCGCTGGCGGCCGTGATGCGCCTCGCCCACGACGGCGTAGTGCCGCTGGACCAGGCCTGGAACCTGGTGTCGCTGAACCCGGCGCGCGCCGCAGGACTGAAAGACCGCGGCGCACTGACGCCCGGCCTGATCGCGGACGCCATCGTGGTGGATGATCGCGTGCCGGGACTGCCGCGGGTCTGCGCGGCCATCGTCGGCGGCGAACTGCGCTACGCGACGCGCGCCTTCGGCGCGGAGCACGGGCAACGGATGGCGGCCTGACCATGCCGCTCGCCCATCGCTACGCGCTGTATCTTGCGCCCACGGGCCCATGGCGGGAACTCGGCAGCCGCTGGCTCGGCCGTTGCGCCGATACCGGAGATGCCCTGGAGCCGCTGCCCGGCCAGGCGGCCGAATCCGCGCACTGGACCCGGGCGCCGCGCCACTACGGCCTGCACGCGACGCTCAAACCGCCGTTCCGCCTGAGCCCGGGCAACAGTCCCGCCGACGTGGACGCAGCGGCTCGCCGGCTTGCAAGCCAGGACGACCCGTTCTCCGTGCAGCTTGAATGCGAGCCGCTAAGAGGCTTTCTTGCGTGGCGCATCGCCGACGCCGACAAACAGGGTCGTCTGCGCATCCAGGCGCTGGCCGACGCCGCTGTGCGCGGCCTTGATACGCTGCGCGCGCCGTCCACGCCCGACGAAACCGCGCGACGCCAGCCGCATGCGTTGACGCCTGCGCAGCGCGCAATGCTGGAGCGCTGGGGCTATCCCTATGTCTTCGACACCTATACGTTCCACATCACCCTGACCGGCAAGCTTGCAGGCGATGAGCTGGAACAGGCGCGGGAAGGCATTGCGGCCTTTGCCGACCCCTTGCGGGGGCAGGCAATGCCGGTAATGGGCGTCAGCGTCTACGTGCAGGCGGAGCCGGGCGCGGATTTCGTGGCCGCGCGCCACTACCACTTCGACGGCAGCCACACCGATGCCGCCGGCGCCGGGTATCTCGACGGGCCGGCCGCGCCATGAACTGCGCCGCTCGCGCCGACGGCGCCCGCCTGATCTACCTGATGGGCGCATCGGGCAGCGGCAAGGACACCTTGCTGCGACTGATGCGCGCCCAGGTGCGCGCCGTGGAACCCGTACTGGTCGCGCATCGCTACATCACCCGCGACAGCAGCGGCACCGAGGACGCGCTGCGGCTGACGCCCGACGAATTTTCCCGGCGCGCCGCGCTGGGTTGCTTTGCGTTGCACTGGGCCAGCCACGGCCTGCATTACGGCATCGGCGTCGAGATCGACGCCTGGCTGCGTTATGGCGCCGCGGTCATTGTCAACGGATCGCGCGCGCATCTTGAACAGGCGCACGCGCGCTATCCGGATATGACAGCGGTGGAAGTGTCGGTCGAGCCTTCGCTGCTGGCCCAGCGCCTGGCCGGCCGCGGCCGCGAAAGCGCGTCGCAGATATCGGACCGGCTGACGCGCGCCATCCAGGCGTTTCCGGTGCCCGAACGCTGCGGGCTGATGCGGGTCAGCAACAACGGCGCGCCGGAGACGGCTGCCGCCGAATTGCTGCACATCGCCCGCGCGACGCTGGCGCACGGTACGCCAGGGGCGTGACCAGCCCCTAGCGCGGCGCCAACGGATCGGCCGCGCCCTGGCCCCAGGGCGCGGCTGCGTCCCCGCAGAGTTCCAGCAGGATTTCAGAGAAGCGATCTTCCGCGGCCAGCGCCTGCTCGCGCTTGCGCCGGATCAGGTTGATCGGCGGCAACTCCCAGCCGAAATCCCAGGGCACCATGCCCAGCCTGCCGCGCTGGCAGAGTTCGCGCGCAATGTCCTCCGGCACGACCGAGATGAACGTCTCGTTCATCGTCAGCATGCCTTCGATCACGTCCGTGGAATACGCTTCCAGCACCGGCGACGGCGAACGCAACTCTGCGCGGATGAAGTGCTCCACGATCAATTGCCGGGTCGGCGTGTTGGCCGCGGGCAGCACCCAATCCATGTCCGCCACCGCGGCCCAGTCAGGCTTGCGCCGCGCCAGCCGCTGGGCCAGCTTTCCATGCGCGATCAGGCGCGGCCTCTGGCGGTACAGCACGCGATGGATCAGGTCCTCGGGCGCCACCGTGGACGTGGCGCGGCTGATGATGCAGTCCAGTTCGTGCTGGCGCAGCATCGGCACCAGGTGGTCCGTCGTGGCGCGGTGCAGGCTCAGCGTCACGCCATGCTGTTGATGCAGGCGAGTGATGGCCGCGGTCAGCAGGGCGCTGGAAACGTACGGCACCACGCCCACGTTCAGGTGCGCCGAGCGTCCGGCGTGCAGCGCGTCGACCTCTCGCGCCCACAGTTCCAGGTCGCTGATCATATGACGCGCCCGCACCAGGGCCAGGCTGCCCAACGGCGTGGCTTGCAGCCCGCTGCCGGTGCGCAGGAAGAGCGGCGCGCCAAAAAGGTCTTCGAGCTCGGCCAGCGCCTTGGTGACCGCCGGCTGGCTGATTCCGGTTGCGGCGGCCACCCGCGTCAGCGACTTGTGACGGTCGATATTGATCAGCAGCGCCAGGTGGCGATGCTTCAGGCGGTTGGCAAGCCGGGCGGCGTCCCAGTTCATGGCGCATTTGGATAACTAATTGGTTATCCGATTATGCCTAAAAATGTAAATCCAGTTATTTCACGATCCTATACTTCAGGCATCTGCCTGCCGACCGGAATCGCCCGATGAACCCATCCTTCACGACCCGCCCCGAAATCCGTGGCACATACGGCGTGGTTTCCTCCACGCATTGGCTCGCGTCGCAAGTGGCCATGAGCGTGCTGGAGCGCGGCGGCAATGCCTACGACGCGGCCGTGGCCGGCGGCTTCATGCTGCAGATCGTCGAACCGCACCTGAACGGACCCGGCGGCGAGGTGCCGATCCTGTTCTGGTCGGAACGCGAACAACGCATGCGTGCGCTGTGCGGACAGGGTCCCGCCCCCGCGCTGGCGACGCCCGCGTATTTCCGGGGCCTGGGCCTGGACCTCGTGCCCGGCATCGGCCTGCTGCCCGCCACCGTCCCCGGTGCGTTCGGCGCCTGGCTGACGCTGCTGCGCGATTACGGCACATGGGAACTGGCCGATGTGCTGCGCCCGGCCATCGACTATGCGCGCGACGGTTTTCCCCTGGTGCCGCGCATCTCGCAGGCGATCCTGGCGGTGCAGGCGCTGTTTCGCGACGAATGGACGAGTTCGGGCGACGTCTGGCTGCCGGGCGGCCGGGTGCCCGCCCCCGACGCCCTGTTCCGCACCCCGGCCATCGCGGCCACCTACACGCGCATCCTGGACGAAGCGCACGCCGCCAGCACCGATCGCCAAGGCCGTATCGATGCGGCCCTGGACGTCTGGTACCGCGGCTTCGTGGCCGACGAGATCGACGCCTACTACACGAACGAAGCCGCGCTCGACACGACGGGCCAGCGCAATCGCGGGCTGCTGCGCAAGGCCGACCTCGCCGACTGGCGCGCCACGTACGACGACCCGCTCACCGTCCAATATGGCCGCTACACCGTCGCCAAATGCGGCGTCTGGTCGCAGGGGCCGGTGCACCTGCAGCAGCTGGCCATGCTGCGCCATCTGGATGTCGACGCGCTCGATCCGCTGTCTCCGCAGTTCGTGCATCGCGTGGCCGAGGCCGCAAAGTTGGCGTTCGCCGACCGCACCGCCTGGTATGGCGATCCCGATTTTGCACAGGTCCCGCTGGCGGCGCTGCTCAGCGACGACTATGCGCGCGCCCGCGCCGCCGGCATTGGCGACCGCGCCTCGGCGACGCTGCAACCCGGCAGTCCGGCCGGCCTGGCGCCCCGCCTGCCCGACCTGGACGCCGCGATCCGGACCCTGGCCGCCTCGGACACCCGCTACGGAGTCGGCGAGCCGACCTTTGCGGCGCTGCCGCCCGTGACCGAATGGGCCTCGCGCGAAATCTTCGTGGGCGACACCTGCCAGATCGACGTGATCGACGGCGACGGCAACATGGTCGCGGCCACGCCTTCAGGCGGCTGGCTGTCGTCCAGTCCCGTCGTGCCCGCATTGGGCTTTTCACTCACGACCCGCCTGCAGATGACCTGGCTGGACGAGGGCGTGCCGGGCCAGCTGCAGCCGGGCAAGCGGCCCTGCACCACGCTGTCGCCTGGCCTGGCATTGCGCGACGGGCTGCCCTACATGGCGTTCGGCACGCCGGGCGGCGACCAGCAGGACCAATGGACGGTGGCTTTCTTCCTGCGCCACGCGATGGGCATGAACCTGCAAGCGGCCATCGAGGCGCCGTCCTGGCACATCGACCACTTCCCGGGTTCGTTCTGGCCCCGTTCGCAGACGCTGAACCGCCTGACGGTGGAGTCCCGCATGCCGGCCGCCACGCTGGACGCACTGCGCGCCGCCGGCCACGACGTCAAAGTCGGGCCTGACTGGTCCGAAGGCCGGATCAGCGCCTGCACCCGTGAACCCGCCGCCGGCAACGGCCTGCTGCTGCGCGCCGGCGCCAACCCGCGCGGCATGCAAGGCTATGCCGTGGGCCGCTAAACCTGTTTTTCATCGACCGGCGCACAGACCGGAAACATCACAAGGGGTAAACACCATGAAACTGCAATTCAAACGACTGCTGCGCACGTTCGCGCTGGGACTGGCCATCGCCGCGCCCGCGGTGACGCACGCCGCCTGGCCCGAGAAGCCCATCACGCTGATCGTGCCGTGGGCCGCGGGCGGCTCGACCGACATCCTGGCGCGCGTGCTGTCCGAAGGCCTGACCCAGTCGCTGGGCCAGCCTGTCATCGTCGAGAACCGCTCGGGCGCATCGGGCAACATCGGCACCACCTTCGTCGCGCGCGCCAAGCCGGACGGCTACACCTTGCTGGTGGGCTCCATGAGCACGCATACGATGAACCAGGCGCTGTACTCCAACATGCCCTTCGACGGCGTCAAGGACTTCACCCCCATCGCGGAGCTCGCGCTCGTCACCAATACCATGGTGGTGCACCCGTCCGTGCCGGCGTCCAACCTGAAGGAATTCATCGCCTACGTGAAGGCGAATCCCGATGCCGTGGCCTATGCATCGGCGGGCCAGGGTTCCACCAACCACCTGAGCGCCGCGCTCTTCGAAAAGGCCGCCGGCGTGAAGATGATGCACATCCCGTATCGCGGCGGCGCGCCCGCCGTGCTGGACACCGTGGCCGGCCGCACGCAGGTGCTGTTCAGTGCCGGAACGCAGACGCTGCCGCACGTTCAGACGAACAAGCTCAAGCTGCTGGCCGTCACCGAAGACACCCGCTCGCCTTTCCTGCCGGACGTGCCCACCGTGGCTGAAACGCTTCCGGGCTATGAGCTTGCAGTCTGGTATGGCGCATTCGGCCCGGCCGGCATGCCGCCCGAACTGACCGCCAGGCTCAATCGCGAGATCAACGTGATCCTCAAGCGTCCCGAGGTCATCAAGAAGATGGCCGACATGGGCGTGCTGCTGACAGAGACCACGCCGGAGCAATTCGGCCAGGTCCTGGCGCGCGACGCGGATAAGTACGGCAAGCTGATCAAAGAACTGGGAATCACCGCGGAATGACCGACATGACCCGCGCTTGCGCGCCCTTGAACCAGCCGTTGGAGGGCGTGCAGGCCATCGCCCGCGCCTATGCCGGCGCCGACGCGGCGGCTGACGTTGCGCAGGCCGCCTTCCGGGCCGTCGACGACTACGCCCGCCTCAGCCTGGCGCACACCCTGTGCACCGTCAATCGCTACGACGCCCAGGCCATGCGCGTCGTGCGCCTGTACAGCTCGAACCCCCAGGCCTATCCGCCCGGCGGCAGCAAAGACAAGACCGGCACGGCATGGGGCCGCCATGTCTTGCTGGCGCAGCAGGTGTTCGTGGGAGAAGGAGAGGACGCCATCCGCGAATTCTTCAACGATCATGACGCCATCCGCGAGCTGGGGCTGCAGTCCGTCATCAATGTGCCCGTCGTGTATGGCGGCGAGTGCCTGGGCACCGTCAACTTCCTGATGCCGCGCCCCGCGCTGTCGGACGTCGACGTCCACGCCGCGCGCCTGGCGGGCCTGCTGGCGCTGCCGGCATTCCAGGCGCTGCGCGGCCTGCAATGAAAAGTGGGGCCCAGGCGGGCCCCGCTTTTTCAGATAAGCGCGTTGCGTATCCGCGCCGACACGATGTCGATGACCACCACGAAGGCGACGATGATGATCATCACGGCGCACGTCTCCGCGTAGCGGAAGCTGCGGATGATTTCCCACAGCACCGTGCCGATCCCGCCGGCGCCGACGATACCCACGACCGACGCCGACCGCACGTTCGATTCGAACCGGTACAGCGAATACGAGATCCACAGCGGAAGCACCTGCGGGATCACGCCGTAGACGATTTCCTCCAGCGCATTGGCGCCGGTCGCGCGCACGCCCTCGACCGGACGCGGATCGATCGCCTCGACGGCTTCCGAAAACAGCTTGGCCAGCACCCCGGTCGTGTGGACCCACAGCGCCAGCACGCCGGCGAACGGCCCCAGTCCCACGGCCACGATGAACAACATCGCGAAGACCATTTCATTGATGGCGCGGCACGCATCCATCAGGCGGCGCATCGGCTGGTAGACCCAGGCGGGCACCATGTTCGACGAACACAGCAGGCCCAGCGGCACCGCCAGCACGATAGCCAGGAACGTTCCCCACACCGCGATCTGCACCGTGACGATCATCTCGTCCAGGTACATGCGCCAATCGCGAAAGTTGGGCGGAAAGAAATCGGCCGCGAACTGCGCCATGTTGCCGGAGTCTCGCAGCAGGTCCAGCGGCCGCATATCCGCGCCTTGCCATGACATGACAAGCAGCGCCAGCACGACGGCCCAGACAAGAAGGACGGGCAGCGACGAACGCGGCGCGGCGGGCAGGCGGTTAGGATGCGTGGCCAGGTTCATAGTCAGTTGATTTCGCTTCGGGATGCATTGAATTGATGCCGGCGCGCAACTCGCGCGCCGGCCTTGCTTGTGCAGGCCTTACTGCTTGGCGGCGACGGGCTGTCCCAGGCTGGCGAGCTTGCCGTCCAGTTCCGCAAGCTGCTTCTGCTTTTCGGCCTGGCCCAGCGTGGCGTCGGCCTCGACCTTGGCCTTTTCGCGCGCCAGTTCGATCTGGCGGATGGGCACCAACTGCTGGTTGTCCGAAGGACGGAAGCCCTTGTAGGTCAGCGCCTTCAGGTTGGCCATTTCGCGCTCGGCGTCCTTGCCCTTGCCGTAGTTGACGAAGAAGTCGCGGATCTTCGTCTTCAGGTCTGCGGGAAGATCGCTGCGCACCACCAGCGGGTCGGCGGGGATCAGCGGCGACTTCCACAGGACGCGCACGGTGTCGTAGGCGTCCTTGCCGGTGCTGAGGCGATAGCGCTCCAGCGCTTCGGTGTTGTTGACGGCCACGTCCACCTGCTTGTTGATGACCGACAGCAGATTGGCTTCATGGTTGCTCGCGCGCACCGTCTTGAAGAAGGTCTTGGGCTCGATCTTGTTGGCGGCCCAGAGGTAGTAGCCGGGCACCGCGGTGCCGGACGTGGAGTTCGGATCGCCCGCGCCGTAGCTCAGCTTGGCGCCGCTCTTCAGGACGTCGTCCAGCGTCTTCAGGTTGCTGTCCTTGTTGACGATCAGCAGCGACCAATAGCCCGGGTTGCCGTCCTTGTCGATCACCGACGCGAACACTTCGCCCTGGGCGCGGGCCACGGCTTCGATGGCGGACTTGTTGCCGAACCAGCCCATCTGCACCTTGTTGAAGCGCATGCCTTCGATGATGCCGGCGTAGTCGGAAGCGAAGAAAGGCTTGACCTGCACGCCGATGGCGCGGCTCAGGTCGTCGATGACGGGCTGCCAGACGGACTTCAGGTTGGTCGACGACTCGGTCGAGATGATGCCGAAGTTCAGCGTCTTGGCGTCCTGGGCATAAGCCTGGGTGGCCAGGGCCGCCGTGGCGATGAGGGTGACGAAGGTTCTGCGCAGCATGGAAAGCTCCGGGAAAGAAAGGGGGTAGGAATCAGGCGGCTTGCGCCAGTCGGGAAAGCGGCGCCATGCCCGGCATGGCGGGGGTCTGCGGCGCGTATTCGGGAAGCAGCTCGCTCAGTTCCGAGCCATACAGGTCGCGCAGCATCGCGGGGGTAAGCGCAGCCGACGGGCCGTCATAGACCACCTTGCCGTGGCGCAGGGCCACCACACGCGGGCAGTAGCGCAGCGCCACGTCCACCTGGTGCAGCGACACCACCACCGCCACCTTGCGCGTCCGGTTGATCTGCGCCAGCGTGTCCATGACGCGACGCGACGATTCCGGATCCAGCGAAGCGATGGGCTCGTCGGCCAGGATGACGCGAGCGTTCTGCACCAGGGTGCGGGCGATTGCGGCGCGCTGCTGCTGGCCGCCGGACAGCGTGGAGGCGCGCTGAAATGCGTAGTCGTCTATACCAACTTGAGCAAGCGCGTCCAGGCCCTGGCGCACTTCATCGCGCAGGAACCAGCGCGTCAGGCTGCGCCACAGGGGCACGCGCGGCAGCATGCCGGTAAGAACGTTGGTGATGACGGGCAGGCGCCCCACCAGGTTGAATTGCTGGAACACGAAACCGATGCCGGCCCGCGCCCCACGCACATTGCGGCTCAGGCGGCCGTTGCGCTGGATGAGGTGGCCATTGACGGTCACGCTGCCTGCCCCGGAATCGCCGGCGACAAAGCCCGCCAGATGCCGCAGCAGGGTCGACTTGCCGGAGCCCGACGCGCCCAGCAGCGCGACCATTTCCCCGTCGGCCACCTGCAGGTCGACGCCGTCCAGCGCCTTCGCGCCGGCATGAAACGTCTTGGTGAGCCCTTGAACTTCGATGGCGTACGTCATCGCCGGATCCCCTTGGATGTGTCCATGGGCGCATTCTGTTTTTGCGGCATGACAGCACGATGACCCGAGGATCGAAACATTTCGCGGAAATTAGGGACGGCGCAACGATCTGAAAGACATCCGTCACAAATGGCGAATTCGCCCGGCCCGCGTGCGGGTATATTGAAGTCATTCCCCTACTTGCCTGGCGCTCATCATGATCAAAGGTTCCTGCCTGTGCGGCCGTGTTGCGTATGAGATCAGCGGTCCGCTTACCGATGCCTTGAACTGCCATTGCGTCATGTGCCGCAAATCGCACGGCGCCGCCTTCCGCAGCCGCGCAACCGTTCAGGCAAGTGACTTCACCTGGACCAAGGGCGAAGAAAACGTGACGTGGTATGCCTCGTCTCCCGGCAATTACCGCGGATTCTGCGAGGCCTGCGGCACGCCGCTGCTCAGCCGCTTCGACCAGACTCCCGATGTCTATGGCCTTCCGCTGGGCGCGCTGGACGACGATCCGGGCGTCAAGCCCGAAGCGCACTACCACGTCGCCAGCAAGGCGCCGTGGTTCGACATCACGGATGCGCTGCCGCAGCATCCCGGCGCGATGGATCCCGCGCCCGAGCACGAAGCACAGATCCCGCCGCTGACCTTTTCGCACGGAAGATGAACACGCGTCCGGCTCCGGACTTCACAGGAGATCGATATGAGTGACTATGGCGTCGTGCTGGATCCGGCCTCTTTGCGCTTTACGCGGACCTTGCCCGCAAGCGTCCAGGAAGTCTGGGCCTGGCTGACGGAATCCGACAAAAGGGGCCGGTGGCTGGCGTCCGGCGACATGGAACTCACCGAGGGCGGCGGCGTCACCCTGCGATTTCTGCACGCAGACCTGTCGTCCGTGCGCGAACCGACACCCGAAGCCTACAAACCCTATGAAGAAGGACTCACCACGCAGGGGCTCATCACGCGTTGCGAGCCGCCGAATCTGCTGGCCTATACCTGGGGCGGCTCGGCCGGGTCGCCTTCCGAGGTGATCTTCGAGGTCTCGCCGCAGGACGATGGGGCACTGCTCGTGCTTACGCACCGCAAACTCGCCAGCCGCGACGACATGGTGGACGTGGCGGGAGGCTGGCATACCCACCTGAATGTGCTGTCCGCCCGCCTTGCCGGGCGCGATCCCGGCCCGTTCTGGTCCGCCAACGCTGCCTGGGAGGCCGAATACCAGCGCCGGATTCCCCGCCGCTGAAGTCGTTCAAGCGCAACTATCACGGGGCATGCCAGCATAAAAACTGGCTAAATCTGCTGCTTTGCAGTAACATAAGTCTGTGATTTTTCCGCAAAAACCGGACTTCGGTCATTCTGCGTCCCACCCTGTAGCGCCCCTCCGAGGGCGCTACTGAATGAGCGCCTGCTACGCAGACTGCATCCGTTTTTTCTTGGGCGTATTTTCGTCACTGTCCAGCGCGCCGCCCTCTTCGCGACGCCCGGCATTGCCGCACACGCCACAACCCCGCTTCTTCCGGCAAGGTGCGCGCAGCGCTCCCGCCGCGACCAAGGTGCGCACCGCGCGCACATTACCCTCGGGGCGCGAGTATCCGCCATTTCAGACATCCGCCCGGATGCCGTGGCCCATACCCACGCTTGCCCGGACGTTTTTACGTTTAAACCGCTGGACCGGCTTGTCCGAGTCCGACGCGCTTGCCGCCTTGCGCGGCGCGCCATGCCGCTGGCATGACAGCGCGTATTGATCAAGGAGTAGAAGAATGGCTAAAGAAGAACTCATCGAATTGGACGGCATCGTTGACGAAGTGCTGCCCGATAGCCGCTACCGCGTGAAGCTGGACAACGGCATCGAAGTCGGCGCTTACGCGTCGGGCCGCATCCGCAAGCACCGCATCCGCATCCTCGCTGGCGACCGCGTGACCCTGGAAATGTCCCCGTATGACCTGACCAAGGGCCGCATCAACTTCCGCCACAAGGACGAACGCGGCCCCGCCCCCCAGCGTCCGCAGCAATACCGCCGCTAAGCCGGCCACCCGGGCCGGCTTTCCGCCGGCGCCCGGCCTTGTTCTCGCGGCTCCTTAAGCCGGATTCGCGAACTGCCGTAATGCGTGGAACGCCCGTTCATGAAAGAATGGCGCTCCCCCGCCTGGCGCAACGCCGGGGCGGATACGCACGAAGCAAGATGGACCTGAAAGAAGAATTGCAAGCCGCCGCAGACCAGCTTGCCCTGTCGCGAAGAAGATTCGCGAAGGGCGAGGAAGGCCTGCGTCTCTTGCGCCAGTCGCGCGAGGCGTTCATCAACAGCCTGCGCAATACCGGCCTGACCTACGCCGAAGCCAAGACCAAGTACGACAACTGCCTGGATGACCAAGAGGCAGAGCAGCGCCATGTCCAGCAGCAGATGGAATACGCCGAGCGCATGCACCAGTACGTGCTGAACCGCATCGCGATGCAAGCTGCCCAGGCCTGACGCCCCACGGCGCCTGCCTGGCGCGAAATTCAGCGCTTGAACGCCCCGATGAAGATCGCAGGATCCACGCGCGCGTCGTTCAGGCTGACGTTCCAGTGCAGATGCGGCCCCGTGGCCCGGCCCGTCGCCCCCACCTTGCCCACCACGCCGCCTCGCGGGACGTCGTCGCCCACTTTCACGTCGATGGCCGACATGTGGCAGAACATGCTGACGAAGCCCTGGCCATGGTCCAGGAACACCGTCTTGCCATTGAAGAAATAATCCCCCACCAGCACGACCACGCCAGCGGCCGGCGCCTTGATCGGCGTTCCGGCCGGCACGGCGAAATCCAGGCCCGAATGCGGATTGCGCTCCTGGCCGTTGAAGAAGCGGCGCAGGCCGAACGGGCTGGACAGGCGGCCGCCGTTCACGGGGCGGTCCAGCAGCAGGTTGCTGGGCGTGACGCCGGCGCGGTAACCGCGGTTGGCCGCGCTCTGCTCGGCCATTTCACGCTCGATCCGCTTCATGTCGTCCGGATTGGGTTCGACCTGGCGTTGATTCTTCAGGGTGATGTGTTGCGCCACGTATTCCTTGGCGCCCACCGTGAACGCCACCTGGCGCCGGCCGGTGGCGTCCGCGACGTCGGCTTGCTGCTGGCCCGGTTTCACGCTGAGCGGGATGCCGACCACGGCAATCCACTGCTTGTCTTCTTCACGCACCACCAGCACGCGCCGATTCAGGTAAGTGACCTCGGGCGCGCGGTCGGCATTGCCCAGCGCCAGGACAGCCACGCCGCCCGGGACGCGGGCGTCCAGCTTGCGGCTGATGTAGCCCCCCTGCTGCGCGCGGGCGGGCCAGCCCAGGCAGACGGCGGCGGCCGCGAGGCCGGCGCGCAGTACGTCGCGGCGTTGGAACATGGCGCTTACAGGCACAGGTTGGCGGGCTCGATGATGCTCTGGTCACGGCGGGCGATGCGCGTGGACAGACGCGCTTCGGTCTTGCCCTTCCAGGTCGTGGTCGTCAGGACCGCCTCGACGCCCATGCTGCCCTGCAGCACGAGTTCATAGCCGTTGCGCACGGGCTTCTGCTCGAAGTTCACGTCCAGCCCCTTCCAGGCGGACGCCACGCACTGCGTGTAGTCCTCGGCCGTGCGCTGGGTCGAACCGTAGAAGACGGGATCGCGGTCGCGCACGTCTTTGACATTGGCGCAGGCCGACAGGGCGGCCACGGCGGCCAGGGACAGAATGATACGAGCCTTCATGACAGTGGGAACTCTTGGTGGTGGGGGGTTGATCGGGGCGGCCAACTATAACGCACGGGTCCGCTGCGCCTCTTGCGCCGCAACGGCCGCTGGCGCGGGTTTCAGGCCTGCGCCGGCCTCCTGGCCGACTTGGGACGGAAGGCGGAAATGACTTCCGGCCGGGTTTCGGCGTAAGGGCCGCCGATAAGGTCGATGCAATAGGGAATGGCGGCGAAGATGCCGGGCACCAGCACAGCCCCGTTGTCGTCCTTCAGCCCCTCCAGGGTCTCGCGTATGGACTTGGGCTGGCCGGGAAGATTCACGATCAGCGCGGCGTGGCCTTCCGTTTCGCGGATGACGGCCACCTGGCGAGACAGGATGGCCGTGGGCACGAAGCGCAGGCTGATCTGGCGCATCTGTTCGCCAAAACCGGGCATTTCCTTGGTGCCTACCGCCAGGGTCGCTTCGGGCGTCACGTCGCGCCGGGCCGGACCGGTGCCGCCGGTCGTCAGGACCAGGTCGCAGCCGCAGCTGTCGACGAGTTCGACCAGGGTTTCCGAGATGCGGGCCGGCTCGTCCGGAATCAGCCGCTCCGTCGCCTGCCATGGCGACGCCAGCGCGCCGCCGAGCCATTCGCGTAGCGCGGGCACGCCCTGGTCCTGGTAGGCGCCCGTGGAGGCGCGGTCGGAGATGGATACCAGCCCGACGATCAATTCATCGGGGTGGCTGCGGACGATACGGGCGATGTCGGTCATGGCGAAAGGAAATCCGGCGATGGGCGCCGCTGGCTGCGGCTGACGGCGCGGCGCACCCTGAAGTCCGGGGCGCGCGCGACATCGATGCTATCGCATTCTCCGGCGAGGCGACGCACCGCCCCGGCCACCCGGCCGGGCCGTGCATGTGTGGTGAAAAGGGGAATTGCCGGGCTGGGCAGGGTTTACCGCGCTTGTTCCTGTCATGGGCGGTGGATAACATCCGCTAACAATCGCAGCCAATTCCAAGGCGCGGCGCGCATTCAACGCTTCCCCATGTTCAAACGCACTCTTCGGCAGCATGCGCTCGCCGCAGCGCTGGCCCTGTTCGCCGCAACCGCGGCCGGCTGGGCGGCCATGCACGCCCTCGCCCTCAAGACCGAACCCGTGGCGGCGGCCGCGCCGGGCATCTACATACCGAACCTGGGCAACACGCTGGACGAGCAGACGCGCAACCTGTCGCGCCTCAGCCAGGCCTTGCGCACCGGCGACCGCCTGGTGATCCTGGGCTCTTCCGAACTGACCAGCAACGACCTGCGCTTCGTGCCCTACCGGTACCTGGCCGACGAGCTTCAGATGCCCGTCCTGGCCTACGGCCATTCGGGCTTTCAGTCCCTGGGCATGCAACTGCTGCTGGCGGCGGTGGCCGACGACCTGTCGCCGGGCTCGCGCGTGGTGGTCATGCTGTCCCCGGGATGGTTCGACGGCGACGGTGGACTGGGGCCGGACGAGCTCAAGGAGCACGCCAATCCGTTGCTGCCGCGCCTTCTCAGGCAGGCTGAAGGCAGGGAGCAGCTTTTCCGGTGGCTGGACGACAAGGGCGACGCCGGCGTGCTGTGGTCCATGGCCGCCGAACAGGCCTATGTGTTCCGTCAGCGGCTGGCCGGCCTGTGGTCGCCCGCCTACGCCGCGCCCGCCCCCGAACCCGAGCGCGAAGGCCCCGTGGCGGCGGCTCGCGTCGTGGATTGGGACGCGCTGGCCGGGCAGGCCCAGGCCGCCGAGCAGGCGTTGATGACGGATAACCGCTACGCCGTGCGCGACGAGTTCTTCAACAAGTACCTGCGCGCCATCCCGGAAGGCGGCAAGACGGCGTACCAGCCTCAGCCGCTGACCGGCCGCGACGAATTGCGCGAACTCGACGCCCTGATGGCCCTGCTGCGTCGGCACGAGGTCAATGCCCTCTTCGTCATGCAGCCGCTTCATCCCATGGTGTTCAACGACCTGGCCCGATTCGACCCGATCCAGCGCCAGGTCGCCGCGCTGTGCCAGCGCTACGCCATGACCTGCATGGACATGTACAACGCCCCCTTCGAAATCGGCACGCTGCGCGACGTCCAGCATCTGGGCGAGCTGGGATGGCTGCGGGTCAACCAAAAGATTGCTGAGGTCTTCCGGCCATGAAACGAGCGCTCTGGCTTTGCATGTTGTATCTGGGCCTTCTGGCCGTCATGGTCATCCAGGCGGACACGTCCGCCAACCTGGGCAAACCGATGGAGATCGAGTTCCAGTATTCGAAGTTCTGACTCGGATACTTACGCCGGCGTCATTCAGGGACAGGTCACAAATCTGCAATAATCGGGGCATTCACGCCGGAACCTCGCCCCCCTCCCCATGTTCGACCTCTTCCACGGCCTAGACCTTTGGGTTGGCCTCAGTCTTGTGCTGGCCCTGACTTTCGTCCTGGCCTTCGAATTCATCAACGGCTTTCACGACACGGCTAACGCCGTCGCCACCGTCATCTACACCAAAGCCATGCCGCCGCACCTGGCGGTCGTGTTGTCCGGCATCTTCAATTTTCTGGGTGTATTGCTGGGCGGCGTCGGCGTCGCCTACGCGATCGTCCATCTGCTGCCCGTCGAACTGCTGATCAACGTGGACACCGGCCGCGGCCTGGCCATGGTGTTCGCCATGCTGGCGGCGGCCATCGCCTGGAACCTCGGCACCTGGTACTTCGGCATCCCCGCGTCCAGCTCGCACACCCTGATCGGCTCGATCCTGGGCGTGGGCCTGGCCAACGCGCTGATCACTGACCTGCCGCTGGCTGAAGGCGTGAACTGGGGCAAGGCGATCGACATCGGCATGTCGCTGGTGGCCTCGCCCATCGCGGGCTTCATCGTGGCCGGCGCGCTGCTCCTGGCGCTAAAACGGTGGCTGCCGCTGTCCAAGATGCACAAGACGCCCGAGCAGCGCCGCGCCATCGACAACAAGAAACACCCCCCGTTCTGGAACCGCCTGGTGCTGGTGCTGTCCGCCATGGGCGTGAGCTTCGTGCACGGCTCCAACGACGGACAGAAGGGCATCGGCCTGATCATGCTGGTGCTGATCGGCATCGTGCCCGCAAACTTCGTGCTGGACACCCACAGCACGACCTATCAGATCGAACGCACGCGCGACGCCGCCAACCATCTGTTGGTGTTCTACCAGCGCAACGAGGCGATGCTGGGCGATTTCCTGGCCTTGCGGCGCGCCGACATCCAGGAAGAGCTGCCGACCAACTTCCGATGCGACCCGGCGCTGACGGTGCCCACCATTCTTGCGCTGCAGACCGATCTGCATGGCGTCAGCAACTACGCCGACCTGTCGCCCGAAAAGCGCATCGCGGTGCGCCGTTACCTGCTGTGCCTGGACGACACGGCCAAGAAGGTGGCGCGCATCGAAGGCCTGCCCGCCCGCGAGGCGGCCGACCTGCAGCGCCTGCGCGCTGACCTCACGGCCACCACCGAATACGCGCCTTTCTGGGTGATCGTGGCGGTGGCCCTGGCGCTGGGCGCGGGAACCATGGTGGGCTGGCGCCGCGTCGTCCTGACGGTGGGCGAAAAAATCGGCAAACAGGGCATGACCTATGCGCAGGGCATGTCGGCGCAGCTGACCGCGGTGGGCGCCATCGGGCTGGCCAACGTCTTCAGCCTGCCCGTGTCGACGACCCACGTGCTGTCCTCCGGCGTCGCCGGCACGATGATCGCCAACAAGTCGGGGCTGCAGGGCAACACGGTGCGCAACATCCTGCTGGCCTGGGTGCTGACGCTGCCCGCGTCGATGCTGCTGGCCGCCGGCCTGTTCTGGATCGGCGTGCAGATAGCCGGCTGATCGCTTTATCCGGCCGTGCAGGCAATCTGCACGGCCGCTGCAACACTGTGGGTATCGCGCCGGCCTATGCGCCCGCGCCTGGCGCCGTCTACCATGGCGCCATGACTACCCCCACCCCTACCCTGCATTACATTTTTGATCCGCTTTGCGGCTGGTGCTACGGCGCAGCGCCGCTGGTGGAGGCCGCCCGCGGCATTGCCGGCCTGTCGGTCGAACCGCACGGCGGCGGCATGATGACGGGCAGCAATCGGCAGCCGGTCACGGATGCGCTACGCCGCTACGTCATGCCCCACGACGAGCGCATCGCCGGCCTCACGGGCCAGCCGTTCGGCGCCGATTATTTCGACGGGCTGCTGCGCGACCACGGCGCCGTGTTCGATTCCGAGCCGCCCACCACCGCCATCCTGGCCGCGCAGACGCTGGCCGGGCGAGGCCTGGACCTTCTGCGCCGGATGCAGCGTGCGCATTACGTAGAAGGACGGCGCATCGCCGACCCGGCCGTGCTCCGGGCGCTGGCAGGGGAAATCGGTCTGGATGCCGCGGCTTTTGAGGCTGCCTATGCCGCCGCGGAAGGCGCCGCGACGGCCGCGCACATAGCCGCCAGCCGCCGGCTGCTGGCTCAGGTGGGCGGCACGGGCTTTCCGACCTTGGCGTTGGAGCGAAATGGCGTCTACACGATGCTGGAACCCAGCCGCTACCTTGGCCGCCCCGAACAATGGCAGGCGCACCTGCGCGAGCGCATCCAGGCCCCGGTCTGACGGCGCCCGGGGCGGCTCAGGACTCTTCGATGTCTCCGTCGCGCTGCAGCGCGCGGTGCATCGCGGGCCGGTCGCCCAGTCGCTCGACATAGGCGTTGAACACCGGCGACTCGGGCACGATCTTCACCTGCATCATGTACTGCAGCGAGCCGCCCAGCACGATGTCGACGGCGGAAAACCTGTCGCCCAGGAAAAAGGTTCGCGTCTGCAGCACCCGCGTCAGCACTTGTTCGACCTCGTCCGCCGACGCCCACCCCAGCGCCGCCTGGTGCGGCGTCTTGAAGGCCCGCTCGACCATGGCGGGCTCGAACACGCCCGTGGAATAGGCCAGCCACGTCAGGTAAGGCCCGCGCTGGCTGTCGCCCACGACCGGCCCCAGTTCAGCCTGCGGGAACAGATCGGTCAGGTACAACGCGATGGCGGGCGTCTCGAACACGGGCACGCCGTCGTGCACCAGCGCGGGCACCTTGCGGTGCGGATGGATGTCGATGTAATCGGCGCGCATGCGCCCCGTGCTGTCGTGTCCGTGGATGGACACCATTTCGGTGTCGTACGGAACACCCAGTTCCTCGAGCAGCCACAGTATCCGAAACGACCGCGATCGCGGCGCGTGATAAAGCGTAAGCATGGTCGATCTCCTTTGGGATCGGACCATTTTGCGCCCGGGCCGCTACCCCGCCAAGGCCAGCAATATTCCGTATCCGGCCATGCCCAGCAGCACCGCAACGCCCGTGTTGCTGACCAGGCGCGCGGCGACGCCGGTGACGACCAGCCCGCCTACATACGGCGCGATCCGGGCGGCCTCGTCGCCCGCCCCCAGCAGGTCCGGAACGATGACCGCGGCCGAGATGCCAGCCAGCAGGGACGGCCCCAGCGCGGCCAGCGCCGACCCCTCGCGGGAAAGATGGCGCAGCAGGCGGCTGCGCTCGGACAGCATGAAGGGCAGCGCACGCGTCAGGTACGTGATGACCGCCATGGCGATCACGGCGCCCCAGAACTCCAGACCATCGGCGTTCATGCGGGCCTCCGGAATCGGTACGCAGCACAGCCGATCACTGCGCCAGCCAGGATGGCCAGGCTGGTCTGGCCCGTGGCGGCAACCAGGCCCGCGCCGCCCACCGCGGCCACGATCGGAAGGCCCATGCCGCGTCGCGCGCTCTGGCAGACCAGCGCCATGAAGAGGGCCGGCAACGCAAAACGCATCACCTGCGACAGCATGGGGTAGTGCCGTTCAAGGCCGTCGCCCGCGTATACGCCCACGGCGGTGCCGGCGATCCAGGTCAGCCAGGCGCCCAGCCCCAGGGCGATCATCCAGCCTTGCCGCCGGCCGGATTCGACTGACGGCAGGCGGTTGAAGGCGGTGGCGAAGACTTCGTCGGTCAGGAGGAATGCGACCTTCAGGCGGTCATGCAGCGCCGGCGGCAGGAATCGCGACAGCAAGGGCCCGTAAAGCAGGTGGCGGGCATTGAGCAATGAACAAAGCGCCACCACCCACAGCCACGGCGTCCCGGCCTTGATCGATGCAAGCAGCAGGAACTGGCTGGCGCCGGCGTAGACCAAGACGGAAATCAGGATGACCTGCAGCGGGCTCAAGCCAGCCGCGACGCCCGCGATGCCAAAGGTCACGGCCACCGGGAAGTAGCCGATCATCACGGGCAGGCAGGATTTCAGTCCATCAATGCGCGCGCTGCCGGGTACGGCGCGCGCGGCGGCGGGGGGAGTCTCCAAGGCGCTCTTCGCTTCTACACAATGCTGCGGGCGCCCATTTTACCGATCCGCCAGGCGGCCTCAGGGCTGGTCCAGCGCCCCAAGGGCCCGCAACTGCGATTTCAGGCGTCGCACTTCCTGGCTGAGGTCCAGGATCAGCGCCACGGCATCCAGGCCCGCGCCAAAGTCGTGTTCGAGGCGGCGCGCGTGCAACGCGCGCTGCAGGTCGACGCTATAGAAACACCATTCCGACGGCCCGCGGCCACTCGCATTGACGATGCCGACTTCCACCAGCCGGGCCACCCATTCCACTTCCGCGCCGCAGGCCCGGGCCAGGTCGTCGGCGCTGAGCGGCTGCGATTTTCCGACCACGGTGGCGCTGGTGATGACAACTTTCTTCATGGTCAGACTCCCAGGTGGCGCCGCGGATTGAAGGGCAGATCCTGCTGCAGCTTGCGGTAGGCGGCCTTGGCGGCATCGCTATCGGCCGGCGGCAGCACCAGGTCCAGGACCAGGTACAGGTCTCCCGGGGGATCGCCCGGAATGCCGCGTCCCCGCAACCGCAGCTTGCGGCCGTTGCCCGAACCGGGCGGCACCGAGACCTCGACCGTTCCGCCCGGCGTGGGCGCCTGGACGCTGGCGCCCAGCGCGGCTTCCCATGGCGCCACCGGCAGCGTCATGTAGAGATCCCGGCCCTCGGCGCGGTATCGCGGGTGGGGCTTGAAGCGCACTTCCAGATAGAGGTCGCCGTTTTCCCCGCCGCCATAGCCGGGCATGCCCTGCCCGGCCAGCCGGATGTACTGGCCTTCGCGGACGCCGGGCGGAATCCTGACGCTGAGCGTGCGGCTTTGCATGTGCGGACGCCCCTGGTCGTCCATCTGCATGGACCGCAGGCTGATGTCGCGCGTGGCGCCCTTGATTGCGTCTTCGAGGTCCACCTCGATCGCGGCGTGGTGGTCTTCGCCGCGAGCGCGGAATTCCTGCTGTCGCCCCCCATGCCGACCGGCGTGGCCGCCGAACAGCGACGAGAAGAATTCGCTGAACTGGGCTTCGTCGCCGGGCGCCGCGCCCCGGTGGAATTCGAAGCCTTCGTCCCAGCCGGGCGGCGGTTGGAATCCGCCGTCGGGCGATACGCCCGCCGCCAGGTTGTCGTAGGCCTGGCGCTTTTCCGTGTCGCGCAGCACGTCGTAGGCTTCGTTGACGTCGCGCATGCGCGATTCGGCATCGCTTTCCTTGCTGACGTCGGGGTGATATTTGCGAGCGAGCTTGCGATAGGCCTTCCGGATGTCGTCTTCGGACGCGCCCTGCTCCACCCCGAGAATGCTGTAGTAGTCCTTGAACTCCATATTCCAGCTCACCTTAAGGGTTGAGGCCGCGTCCGGCACAGCCGGATCCGGCCTTGAATAGCAAAAAGATAGGGGTTGTGGACCGATTTTTCAATGCGTTTTGCCATGCCCCGACCGGCGCGCATAATGACCGGTTTGTGTCCTTGCGCCCCGCAGCTTGCGACAGGGTGCCCGTTTTGCCCTGACCCTGACCCATCTCGGGCCATCCGCCCTGCTCTCTGGAACCGATCGTGCTGGAAATCATCGACGTCGACTTCACCAATCCTGAACACGGCCGCCAGGTGCTGGCCATGCTGAATGAATACGCCAGCGGGCCGATGGGGGGCAGCTGTCCCCTGCCCGAGTTTGCCCGGTCGAACCTTATCGCTGAACTGTCACGCCGGCCCACCGCGCACGCATTGCTGGCGCGCATCGACAACGAAGCCGCGGGCGTGGCCATCTACCTGGAAGGCTTTTCCACGTTTGCGTGCCGTCCGCTGGTCAACCTGCACGATCTGGCGGTGTCGCCGCGATTCCAGGGCCAGGGCGTGGGCAAGCACCTGCTCGCGGCGCTGGAAGACCGAGCGCGCCGGCTGGGCTGCTGCAAGATCACGTTGGAAGTGCTGGAAGGCAACGCGGTGGCCCAGGGGCTGTACCGCAAGCTGGGGTTCGAAGGCTATTCCCTGGACGACGCCACGGGCCGCGCCATGTTCTGGCAGAAAAAGCTGGCCGCCTGAATGGCGTAGTATGTGTTTTTTTGGCCCAGCCCCAAGGACCAGGCGCCGCCTGGACCGCACAGAACCACAGCAGGAACCGCGATGAAAATGAGCAACATCCCCTTCGGCACCACCGACTGGTCCGAAGTGGAACGCACGGAACACGCCGGCGATACCGGCATGGCCTATTGGCGCACTCGCCATTTCGGCGACCTGCGCGTGCGCATGGTGGAATACACGGCCGGCTATCTGGCCGACCACTGGTGCAGCAAGGGGCACATCCTTTTCTGCCTGGAAGGCGAACTGCACACCGAGCTCGAGGACGGCCGCCAGTTCGTGCTGACCCCCGGCATGAGCTACCAGGTGGCCGACCAGGCGGAGCCGCACCGTTCGTCCACCGCCACGGGCGCCAAGCTCTTCATCGTGGACTGACGCGCCGGCGCGACACGTCCGGATTGCAGTTGCGTTACGCTTTGCAAAACCAGGCGCCACGCGCAGCCTGAACCTTCGTTACACCCGCCTGACCGGAGACAAGCCTTGGGCGCCCCGATTACGCTTTACGTCGATTCCCTATTTCTCAGTCCGTATGCCATGTCGGTGTACGTGGCGCTGACCGAAAAGCAGTTGCCGTTCGAAGTGCGCCCCATCGACCTGGACGCCGGCGAACACCGCATGCAGCCGTTCCAGTGCCGCGCGCTCACCGGGCGCGTGCCGGCCCTGACGCACGCGGACTTCAACCTGACCGAGTCCAGCGTCATTGCCGAATACCTGGACGAAGCGTTTCCCGCGCCCCAGCACACCGCCCTGTACCCCTCCGGCATGCGCGAGCGCGCGCGCGTCCGCCAGCTCCAGGCATGGCTGCGCAGTGATCTGGCCGCGCTGCGCCAGGAACGTCCGACCGAAACCGTTTTCTATGGTGAATCGGGCCAGCCGCTGTCGGATGCGGGACATGCCGCCGCCGCCAAGCTGATCCAGGTGGCCAGCCACCTCGTCGGCGTGGGGCAGTCCAACCTGTTCGACGACTGGTGCATCGCTGACACCGACCTCGCCGTCATGCTCAAGCGCCTTGCTCAGGATGACCTGCCGGACACCCTGCGCGCCTACGCCGACGCCCAATGGCAGCGTCCGGCCGTCCAGAAATGGCTGGAACACAACGCCGCCGCCCGGTCGTAGGGCTGGTGAAGCCCCGATTCCCCTGACCCGCCCCGGGGGCGCCCGATGCAACTGCTGGATCACGTTTCCATCACCGTTTCCCGCCTGGACGCAGCGCGCCCCTTCTACGACGCCGTGATGCAGGCGCTGAGCGCGGACAAGGTGTACGACCGCGCCGACGCCCTGGGTTATGGCGAACGCTGCGGTCCAGGCAGCGGCCAGCACACCTATCTTTCCGTATGCGCCACGCCGGCCCCACCGACCGACGGCGCCTTTGGCGCCCGGCGCCACTGGTGCTTCAAGGCAGCCACCCGCGCGGCAGTCGACGCCTTTCATGCCGCGGGCCTGGCCCACGGCGGGCGCGACGAGGGCGCGCCAGGCCTGCGCCCCGATTACCATCCTCAGTACTACGCCGCGTTCCTTCTGGACCCGGACGGCAATCGCCTCGAAGCGGTTTGCCACGGCCCCGCCTGAACTCCGCCCCTTCGGCTCCTTCGCCGGATCGCTGAATTTGATTCGATTTTGCCCCGTCTTTTGATGTTGCACCGCAGCATCCATTGCGGTGTAATGGAGAGGTCAAACCCGCCGGTTCCACTAGCAGCCGGCCCGACGGCCTCTTGCCGTCGGCAGCTAACTACAGGAGATCGCCATGGCCGAATCCGGCACCGATCGCGCACCCGTCCCGTCCTTCAACCCCTGGACGGCCGCCTACGAATACGCTGTGGATGCCTGGCAGCGCGGCGTGCTTTACGCGGACGTGATGCGCCAGCGCGGCAACCAGTATCACGACCACATGGCCAAGCGCGCGCCCAACGTGCTCAGCATGGAATCCGAACTGGTGCTGGATGGCCGCGAGCTGCCTCGCCCGGTCAATTACGGCCTTCTGCGCATCAAGCCGCCGGCCGGCGTGGAAACGGACCCCATCAAGCGCCCCTTCCTGGTGGTCGATCCGCGCGCCGGCCATGGGCCGGGTATCGGCGGATTCAAGCCGGAAAGCGAAATCGGCGTGGCGCTGCGCGCCGGACACCCTTGCTACTTCGCTACGTTCCTGCCGCAGCCCATGCCCACGCAGACCGTCGAAGACGTGATGATGGCCGAAGCGCGGTTCCTCGAGGAAATCATCGCCCTGCACCCCGATGCCGAGGGCAAGCCCGTGGTGGTGGCCAATTGCCAGGCCGGCTGGCAGATCATGATGACGGCTGCCGTCCGGCCCGAACTCTTCGGTCCCATCATCGTGGCCGGCGCGCCCTTGTCCTACTGGGCGGGCTGGCGCGGCATGAATCCGATGCGCTACGCCGGCGGCCTGCTGGGCGGCAGCTGGCTCACCGCCATGACCAGCGACCTGGGCGACGGCAAGTTCGATGGCGCCTGGCTGGTGCAGAACTTCGAAAACCTCAATCCCGCCAACACGCTGTGGTCCAAGCAGTACAACCTGTACGCCAACGTCGACACCGAGGCCAGCCGCTACCTCAGCTTCGAAAAATGGTGGGGCGGCCACGTGTTCCTGAACGGGCCTGAAATCCAGTACATCGTCGACAACCTGTTCGTCGGCAACCGCCTGGCCACCGCCGGCCTCGTGACCTCCGACGGCATTCGCATCGACCTGCGCAACATCCGATCGCCGATCGTGGTGTTCTGCTCCAAGGGCGACAACATCACGCCGCCGCCGCAGGCCCTGGGCTGGATCCCAGACCTGTACCAGAACGAAGCCGAAGTCCTCGCCCACGGCCAGACCATTGTCTATGCCGTGCACGAAAGCATCGGCCACCTGGGCATCTTCGTGTCGGGCAGCGTGGCCCGCAAGGAACACCAGGAATTCACGTCCAACATCGACATGATCGATGTGCTGCCGCCGGGCATCTACCAGGCCGAGATCGCCGACAAGACGCCGGACACTCCCAATGCGGACCTGGCGTATGGCAACTACGTGCTGTCCTTCGAACAGCGCACCCTGGACGACGTGCGCGCCATCGTCGACCGCAACGAAGAAGACGACCAGCGCTTTGCCGCCGTTGCGCGCATCTCCGACATCAACCTGGGCATGTACCGCAGCTTCGTGCAGCCCTGGGTGCGCGCGATGGTCACGCCGCAGTCGGCGGAATGGATGCAGCGCATGCATCCGCTGCGCCTGCCCTACGAACTGATCTCCGACCGCAACCCCTTGATCGCGCCGATCGCGCAGGTTGCCGAGCAAGTGCGCGAACAACGCCAGCAAGCTTCTCCCGCCAACCCTTTCCTGATGGCGCAGGAGATGTTCTCGAACATGATCGAGACCAGCCTGAACATCTGGCAGGACCTGCGCGACTCGGCCGACGAACGCACGTTCCTGAGCGTCTATGGTTCGCCCGTGGTGCAGGACCTGGCCGGCCTGGGCGCGAAGTCCGGCCCGCCGCGCAAGCACCCCGGCGTGTCTCCGGAACACCTGCGATTCATGCAACAGCGTGCGGCGGAACTGCGCTCGATGCTGCAGGAGGGCGGGCTGCGCGTGGCCTCCATCCGGATGCTGCTGTACGTGTCGGGCGCCGAAGGCGGGCTGGACGAGCGCAGCTATGCCCTGATCCGCAAAATGCGCGCCGAGGCCGACGACGCGCTGAGCTTGCAGCAGTTCAAGGATCTCATCCGTGAACAGACCCTGATGATGACGCTGGACTCCGCGGCCGCGATACAGGCCATGCCCCGGCTGCTGGAAGGGTCTACGGCGGCTGAAATCCGCGCCAGCCTGGATGCGATGAAAAGCGTGCTGGAAGCCGCCGAGCCGCTCAGCGACGCCGCACGCGAGAGCCTGGACGAAATGGAGCGCATCTTCGAAGCGGCCGAGCGCCGCGCGCAGAAGCGCGTTCAGGGCCAGGCGCCCGCGACCGCGCGCGGAACGACCCCGGCCAAGACATCCGCCCCCGTGGACGACCTGGTCGAAGCCGCCGCGCAGGTGCCCGCCAAGACCGCCCGGCCGCATCCCGCCGCAGCCCGCAAGGCTGAAAATGACGCCGCCGGCGGAAAGGCCGCGAAGAAAACCGCGGCCAACGGAGCCGCCAAGTCCGCGGTCAAGTCCGGGTCCACGTCCGCCTCCAGGTCCCCTTCGAAGTCCGCCGCAAAGACCGCCGCAAAGTCCACAAAGACCGCCGCGAAGCGCGCAAGCGCTGCCCGCCAATCTTCAAAGGCCTAGCCCCATGAGCCTGCCCACGTCCACGCACTACGACAAACTCATTGCGCGCGCGCAGACGCTGGAACCTGCCGCATGCGCCATCGCCCACCCCTGCGACGAGCCCTCGCTGTCTGCGGCGCTGGAAGCTCGCGACCTGGGCCTTCTACGGCCCATCCTGGTCGGCCCCGAGGGCAAGATCCGCGACACGGCCGCCCAGTTCAAGCTGAATCTTGGCGATGCCCGCATCGTCGACGCGCCCCACAGCCACGCGGCCGCCGAAACGGCCGTGGCGCTGGTGCGCAGCGGCGAGGCCGCGCTGCTGATGAAGGGCAGCCTGCACACCGATGAATTGATGCACGAAGTGGTGGCGCGCACGACCGGGCTGCGCAGCGGCCGGCGGATCAGCCATGTGTTCATCATGGAGGTGCCGACGTATCCCGAACCGCTGTTCATCACGGACGCGGCCATCAATATCTTCCCCGACCTGGAAACCAAGGCCGACATCATCCGCAACGTGATCGATCTGCACCGCGGACTGGGCCTGGGCGAACCGCGCGTGGCCATCCTGTCGGCGGTGGAACAGGTCACCCCCAGCATCCCCAGCACCATCGAAGCCGCGGCGCTGTGCAAGATGGCCGATCGTGGCCAGATCGCGGGCGGCGTGCTGGACGGTCCGCTGGCGCTGGACAACGCCATCAGTCCCGACGCCGCGCGCATCAAGGGCATCCGGTCGCCCGTGGCCGGCGTGGCGCAGGTGCTGATGGTGCCCGACCTGGAAGCCGGCAACATGCTGGCCAAGAACCTGACGTTCCTCGCGAACGCCGAAGCTGCAGGCATCGTGCTGGGCGCGCGCGTGCCCATCATCCTGACCAGCCGCGCCGACAGCCCACGGTCGCGCCTGGCGTCGTGCGCGGTGGCGGCGATCTACGCCAACCACCTTGCGCAGGAGCAGGCCCGGCCATTGGCGTAGGCGTGGATTCACCCCGGCTTCCAGTTCATCACCGGCAGGTCGCCCACCCTGCGACAACGCGCTTGCGCAGCCTGCCTCAACGTGGAATCACAGCGCCATGAGCGACACCATCCTCGTCATCAACGCCGGCAGTTCCAGCATCAAGTTCTACCTGTACGACATCGACGGCAAGCAGGAACTGGCGCCGCGACTGGGCGGCCAGCTGGAAGGCATCGGCACCACCCATCCCAGGCTGCGGGTGCGGGATGCAACCGGGCAGACGCTGGTGGAACGCGATATCGCGCCCAGCCACGCTCCCGACGTGCCCAACGCGCAGGAAGTCGTGGGCACGTGGCTGAGCGGTCACCTGGGGGGCGCGCCGTTGGCGGTGGGACATCGCGTGGTGCATGGCGGCCCGGACCTGTCCGAGCCCGTGCTGATCGACGACGCCATCCTGGCCAGGCTCGAAACCCTCACGCCGCTCGCCCCGCTGCACCAGCCGAACAACCTGGCGCCCATCCGCGTGATCCGCGACCGCCGGCCCTGGATTCCGCAGGTCGCCTGCTTTGACACCGCATTCCATCGCAGCCACTCCGACGTCGCGGACCGCTACGCGCTGCCCGAGCGCCTGTATCTGGAAGGCGTGCGCCGCTATGGCTTTCACGGGCTGTCGTACGAATACATCGCACAGCGCCTGAAACAGGCGCTGCCTGACCTCGCCATGGGCAAGATCGTCGTGGCGCACCTGGGCTCGGGCGTATCCGCCTGCGCCATGCACCACGGCAAGAGCGTGGACAGCACCATGGGCTTCACCGCCATGGAAGGCCTGCCCATGGGCACGCGCCCCGGCCGCCTGGACGCGGGCGTCGTGCTGTGGATGATGGAACAGGGCATGAGCCACGACGAGATCGAGCACATGCTGTATCACGACTGCGGCATGAAGGGGCTGTCCGGCATCAGCAACGACATGCGCGAACTGCTGGCCAGCGATGCGCCGTCCGCCAAGCTGGCGCTCAAGTACTTCGCGTGGCGCGTCGCCGAAGGCATGATCGGCCTGGGCTGCGCCATGAACGGCATCGACGGCATCATCTTCACCGCCGGCGTGGGGGAAAACTCCGCGGACATCCGGCAGGCCATCAGCGAACACTGGGGCTGGCTGGGCATCAAGCTCGACCCCGAGCGCAACGCCCGTCACGGGCCGCGCATCTCCAGCGACGACAGCCGCATCGGGGTCTACGTGGTGCGCACCAACGAAGAGCTGATCATCGCGCAGCACACCCTTGCCCTGGTGCGCCAGCAATGAGCGCGCTGCTGCCGCTGGCGGGCAAGCGCGGCCTGGTGACCGGCATCGCCAATGCCGACTCGATTGCCTGGGGTTGCGCCAAGGCGTTTCGCGCGATGGGAGCCGAACTGGCCGTGACCTACCTGAACGACAAGGCGCTGCCGCACGTGGCGCCGCTGGCCGCACAGGTGGGCGCGCCGCTGCTGATGCCGATGAACCTGCTGAACGACGGCGAGCTCGAAGCCGTCTTCGACCGCATCACCGACGAATGGGGCGCGTTGGACTTCGTGCTGCATTCCGTCGCCTTCGCGCCGCGCGACGACCTGCACGGTCGCGTCACAGACTGCTCGCGCGCGGGCTTCTTGCAGGCGATGGACGTGTCGTGCTGGTCGTTCATCCGCATGGCCAAACTGGCCGAGCCGCTGATGGCCAACGGCGGCGCCTTGTTCTGCATGAGCTACTACGGCTCACAGATGGTCGTCGAGCACTACAACATGATGGGACCGGTCAAGGCGGCGCTGGAGTCCGCCACGCGCTATCTGGCCGCGGAACTGGGACCGCAGGGCATCCGGGTGCATGCGATATCGCCGGGGCCCTTGAAGACGCGGGCCGCGTCGGGCATTGCGGAATTCGATTCGATGCTGGATCGCGCGCAGGCCAAGGCGCCGGCCCGCAGCCTGGTTTCCATCGACGACGTCGGCGAAGCCACCGCCTGGCTGGCCACCGACGCGGCGCGCCTGATGACGGGACAGACGCTGTACATCGACGGCGGATACCACATCATCGACTAGCGTCGGGCGCCCTGTCGAAGGCGCCGGGCGCAGACGCTACGCCAGCGTGTCCGGCGGACCCTGGCGCCATCGTTCGATGGCGTCGACCGCCTGCTCCGGGCTGCCAAAGATCTTGTCGCTGCCGATCTTCTTGACCAGGCCCGAGCGCTGCAGGGCCGTGCGGAATTTGCCGTGGCCACCCGCGACCAGCAGCGTGACGCCGCGCTCGTCCAGCACGCGCTTGAGTTCGTACAGGGCTTCGACGGCATCGGCGTCCGCCTGCGTCATGGCCTCGGCGTCCAGCACGAACCAGCGCACGTCGCCCGCCTGGTCAATGATCTCGCGCGCGCGGCGGCGGAAGGCGTCGGCATTGAAGAACCACACCGACGATTCGAACAGCCAGATCACGGCGCCGGGCACCGGCTGCGCCTCCGGATTCAAATGCAGCTTGCCCAGCACGGATTCGCCGGGCAGGCGGCCCAGCAGCGCATCGCGCGGGTTGCCCGACACATACATGGCGTACAGCAACGTCGCGCCTACCGAGACGGCCACGCCTTGCAGCACCCCGAACCCCACGACGCCCACCGCCGCCAGCACGCCGAACGCCAGCTCGATACGCGAAATCCTGGCAAGACGCATGAAAGCATGCCCGTCGAACAGGCTGGCCGCGGCCAGCAGCAGGATCGCCGACAGCGCCGCCTGAGGCAGCCAGTACAGCGGAGCGCTCAGCAGGCCCACCACCACCGCCAGCGCGGCGGCGGCGCTGATACTGACGATGGGCGACGAGCCGCCCGCCACCAGGCCGACCGCCGTGCGCGAGTCGGCGCCCGTCACCACATAACCCTGGAACAGGCCCGCAGCCACGTTCGCCGCGCCAAAACCAACCAGTTCGCGGTTCGGATCCACGTGTTCGCCCGAGCGCGCCGCAAAGCTGCGCGCCGTCACGATGCCGCTGGAAAAGCTGACCACCAGCACGCCGACTGCGCCCAGCAGAATGCTGTCCAGGCCTTCCAGCCGCACGGGCAAGCTGAATGCGGGCAGGCCGGCGGGCACCTCGCCCACCACCGCGATGCCCAGCGCCGGGAAATTGAACAGCCAGGACAACAGGCAGGTCCCGACCACGAGCAAAATGGGCCCCGGCCACTTCGGCCGCAAGCGCTTGACCGCCACCAGGAACACGCACGAGACAAGTCCCAGCAGCAACGTGGGGATCCGGATTTCGGCCAACCGGCGCGACAGCTCCAGGAATGGGTGCACCAGACCGCTGTTGCGCAGGCCCACCCCCGTCAGGCCGCTGAGCTGCGACATCGCCAGGGTGATCGCCACGCCCGCCATGTAGCCGATCAGCACCGGCCGCGACAGCAGATTGGCCAGAACGCCCAGGCGCAGGACGCGGGCGATCAGGCACCCCACGCCCACCGTCAGCGCGATGGCCGTGGCGCCCAGCAGGCGGTCTTCGGGGGTGGTCAGCGCCATGCCCGTCAATGTGGCGGCGATCAGCGTGCAGGTGGCGGTGTCGGGGCCCACGATCAGCGTGCGCGACGAGCCGAACAGCGCGTAGCCCAGCATGCCCGCAATGGCGGCCCACAGGCCCGCGACCGGGGGCACGCCCATCATGGCCGAATACGCCAGGCCCACGGGCAGCGCCACCGCCGCGACGCTGAGACCCGCGGTGACGTCGCGTCGCGCCGATTCCCGGGTGACGCCGCGGAAATTGTTCAGCCCGGGAAGAAAACGGAGATTCATGGTGCTGCGGGACGACCGAAGTGAAAATCCCGCCAGGCGCGGGACGACCGCCAAGCCTACACCAACCCCACGGCGCGCAGCGCGCGGGGGCTCAAGGCAATGAGGATTTTAGTGCTTTGACCGGAAACCGTGCGCCAGAACGGCGCCGGGGGCCTGGAGACCCAGGCCCCGGTCGTGCGGGTTTACTTCTGCGCCCGGGCTTCCAGGACGGCCACGGCCGGCAGGGTCTTGCCTTCCAGGAACTCCAGGAAAGCGCCGCCGCCGGTCGAGATGTAGCCGACCTGTTCGCCAATGCCGTACTTGGCGATGGCGGCCAGCGTGTCGCCGCCGCCGGCGATCGAGAAGCCTTCGGAGTCGGCGATGGCGCGCGCCACCACTTCGGTGCCATTGGCGAACTGGTCGAATTCGAACACGCCCACCGGGCCGTTCCAGACGATCGTGCCGGCACGCTTCAGGATCTCGGCCAACTGCGCCGCGGTCTGCGGGCCGATGTCCAGAATCATGTCGTCATCGGCCACATCGGTGGCCGCCTTGACGGTGGCTTCGGCGTCGGCGCCGAAGGCCTTGGCGCACACCACGTCCACCGGGATCGGCACGGCCGCGCCGCGCTTTTTCATGATGTCGATGACGGCGCGCGCCTGGTCGACCTGGTCGGGCTCGGCCAGCGACTTGCCGATGGACAGACCGGCGGCCAGCATGAACGTGTTGGCGATGCCGCCGCCCACGACCAGCTGGTCGACCTTGTCGGCCAGCGATTGCAGGATCGACAGCTTGGTCGACACCTTGGAGCCGCCCACGATGGCGACCAGCGGACGCTTGGGGTCATGCAGGGCGCGGCCCAGGGCGTCGAGCTCGGCTTCCAGCAAGGGGCCGGCGCAGGCCACGGGCGCAAAGCGCGCGATGCCGTGCGTGGTGGCCTCGGCGCGGTGCGCGGTGCCGAATGCGTCATTGACGTAGACGTCGCACAACGCCGCCATCTTCTTGGACAGGGCCTCGTCGTCCTTCTTTTCGCCGACGTTCACGCGGCAATTCTCCAGCAGCACCACCTGGCCGTGATCGACCTTCACGCCGTCGACCCAGTCGCGCACCAGCTGCACGGGCATGCCCAGCAGTTCGGACAGACGCTGGCCGACCTTGGCCAGCGAATCGGCGTCGGTCAGCACGCCTTCTTTCGGGCGGCCCAGGTGGGACGTGACCATCACGGCGGCGCCGGCGTCCAGCGCCAGGCGGATGCCGGGCACCGAGGCGCGGATGCGGGTGTCTTCGGTGATGCGGCCGGCATCGTCGAATGGCACGTTCAAGTCGGCGCGGATGAACACACGCTTGCCGGACAGGTCGCCGGCCTTGGCCAGCGCAGACAAAGTATTGACCTTGGACATATTTGGATTCCTACGGTAGGCGAACAAAGGGGACGAACCCATTTTCCGCAATGGCGGAAAACAAATCCGTCCCCTTATGGACTGGCGGAGTGCTTACTTGGCCGACATCAGCGCGACGGTGGTGTCGAGCATGCGGTTCGAGAAGCCCCACTCGTTGTCGTACCAGGACGAGACCTTGACCAGGCGGCCCGAGACCTTGGTCAGCGACGCGTCAACGGTGCTGGAGGCCGGGTTGTGGTTGTAGTCCACCGAGACCAGGGGTTCGGTGTTGTAGTCCAGGATGCCCTTCAGTTCGCCTTCCGAGGCGGCCTTCAGGATGCTGTTCACTTCTTCGGCGGTCGTGTCGCGGCTGGCCACGAACGACAGGTCGACCAGCGACACGTTGATGGTCGGGACGCGGATGGCGTAGCCGTCCAGCTTGCCGTTCAATTCCGGCAGGACCAGGCCCACGGCGGCGGCGGCGCCGGTCTTCGTGGGGATCATGCTCATCGTGGCCGAACGGGCGCGGCGCAGGTCTTCGTGGTAGACGTCGGTAAGGACCTGGTCGTTCGTGTAGGCGTGAACGGTGGTCATCAGGCCGTTTTCCAGGCCCAGCTTGTCGTTCAGCGGCTTGACCAGCGGGGCCAGGCAGTTGGTGGTGCACGACGCGTTCGAGATGACGGTGTCGGTCGACTTCAGGACGCCGTGGTTGACGCCGTAGACGATGGTGGCGTCGACATCCTTGCCGCCCGGGGCCGAGATGATGACTTTCTTGGCGCCGCCCTTGATGTGCGCGCCGGCCTTTTCCTTGGTGGTGAAAAAGCCCGTGCATTCCAGCACGACGTCGACCTTCAGTTCGCCCCACGGCAGTTCGGCCGGGTTGCGGTTGGCCAGCACGCGGATCTTGTCGCCGTTGACGACCATGAACTCGCCGTCGACTTCGACGGTGCCCGGGAACTTGCCATGGGCGGTGTCGTAGCGCGTCAGGTGCGCATTCGTCTTGGGATCGCCCAGGTCGTTGATGGCGACGATTTCGATATCGTGCTTCTTGCCACCTTCGTAGTGGGCACGCAGGATGTTGCGGCCGATGCGACCGTAACCGTTGATGGCGACGCGAATGGTCATGACTAAGCTCCTTTTTTACAAAACTTGCTTGACGGTCTCGGCCACCTTGTCGGCGGTCAGCCCGAAGAACTTGAACAGTGCGCCGGCCGGCGCGGATTCACCGTAGCGGTCGATGCCGACCACGGCGCCTTCCAGGCCCACGTACTTGTGCCAGAAGACGGTGACGCCGGCTTCGACGGCAACGCGCGGCAGCCCCTTGGGCAGCACGGATTGCTTCCAGGCGGCGTCCTGCTTGTCGAAGACGTCGGTGCTGGGCATGGACACCACGCGCACCGCGATGCCGTCCTTGGCCAGCTGCGCCTGCGCGTCCAGCGCGATGGCGACTTCCGACCCGGTGGCGATGATGATGGCGCGGGCGCCTTCGGCGTCGCGCAGCACATAGCCGCCGCGGGCGATGGCGTCGACGGTGGCTGCGTCGCGTTGCACGAAGGGCAGGTTCTGGCGCGACAGCAACAGGGCCGTGGGGCCGCCGTCATGCACGTCCATGCCGATGCTGGTGGGACGCGTCACGGCGGCATTCCAGGCCACGGCGGTCTCGGTGGTGTCGCAGGGGCGCCAGAGCGACAGGTTGGGGATCAGGCGCAGGCTGGCCGCGTGTTCGATGGACTGGTGGGTCGGGCCGTCTTCGCCCAGGCCGATGGAGTCGTGGGTGAACACGTGGACGACGCGCTGCTTCATCAGCGCGGCCATGCGGATGGCGTTGCGCGAGTAGTCGGAGAACGTCAGGAACGTGCCGCCGAACGGCAGGTAGCCGCCGTGCAGGGCAATGCCGTTCATGATGGCGGCCATGCCGAATTCGCGCACGCCGTAGTTGATGTGACGGCCGAACTGGATGCCTTCGTCGGCGGCGCGCACGGCGGCGACGCCCTTCCAGTCGGTGAAGTTGGAACCGGTCAGGTCGGCCGAGCCGCCCAGCATTTCGGGCAGCAGCGGCGCCAGCGCGGCGATCGCGAACTGCGATGCCTTGCGCGTGGCCACGGTTTCGGCCTTTTCCAGCGTGGCGTTCAGGAAAGCCTTGAACTGTTCGTCGTAGCCCTTGGGCATTTCGCCCTTCATGCGGCGGGTGAACTCAGCCGCTTCAGCGGGGAATTCGGCGGCGTAGGCGTCGAACGCGGACTGCCATTCGGCCTGTTCGGCGGCGCCTTGCTTGCGGCCATCCCAGCCGTCGTAGATGTCTTGCGGAATCTGGAAGGGTTCCGACGACCAGCCCAGCGCGGTGCGCGTGGCGGCGATCTCGTCCTTGCCCAGGGGCGCGCCGTGCACGTTGTGCGTGCCGGCCATGTTGGGCGAACCCTTGCCGATCACGGTGCGGCAGACGATCAGGGTGGGCTTTTCCGATTGCGAGCGCGCGGCCTTGATGGCGGCGTCCACGGCGGCGACGTCATGGCCGTCCACGCCACGGATGACGTTCCAGCCGTAGCCTTCGAAGCGCTTGGCGGTGTCGTCGGCGAACCAGTGTTCGACGTGGCCGTCGATGGAAATGCCGTTGTCGTCATACAGCACGACCAGCTTGCCGAGCTTCAGCGTGCCGGCCAGCGAGCACACTTCGTGCGAGATGCCTTCCATCAGGCAGCCGTCGCCGGCGAAGGCGTACGTGTAGTGGTCGACGATGGTGTGGCCGGGCTGGTTGAATTCGGCGGCGAGCAGCGCTTCGGAGAGCGCCATGCCCACGGCATTGCCCAGGCCCTGGCCCAACGGACCCGTGGTGGTTTCCACGCCCGGGGTGATGCCCACTTCGGGGTGGCCGGGGGTCTTGGAATGCAGTTGGCGGAAATTCTTGAGTTCTTCGATGGGCAGGTCGTAGCCCGTCAGGTGCAGCAGGGCGTAGATCAGCATCGAGCCGTGGCCGTTGGACAGCACGAAGCGGTCGCGGTTGGCCCAGGCGGGATCCTTGGGGTTGTGGCGCAGGTTGCCGGCCCACAGGGCCTGGGCGATTTCCGCCATGCCCATGGGAGCACCCGGATGCCCGGAGTTCGCTTGTTGCACGGCATCCATCGCGAGGGCGCGGATGGCATCCGCCAAGGCAAGTTTAGGGGCGGTCGGATTGCTCATTCGGAAGGCTCTTTGAAACTGGCGCGCCTACGTAGGAAATAGGGCCAGTTGAGTAGGTTGCGAAGCAGGTGATTTTAGCATCAGGGGATTTCCCGGAGGCCATCGCCCGGATGCCCTATGTAATCGTGCGTTTCCAGCGGAATCGGCAGCGAGCAGTGGTAGCCTACGCGTACTCGAAAGCCCCCCTCGTTCCCGGATTTCCGCAGCACCCATGTCCGCCCCCCGTTTCTACTGCGACGCCCCCCTCTCCGCTGGCGCGCGCATCGCCCTTCCCGAAGCCCTGGCCCATCACGCCCTGCGCGTGCTGCGCCTGCGAGCCGGCGAGGCTATCGCCCTGTTCAACGGCCTTGGCGGTGAATATCCGGGCGTATTGGAAATCGACGGCAAAGCCGGTTACGCCCAGTTGGGCGATTTCGATCCGCGCGAAGCCGAGCTGGCCGGGCGCATCACGCTGGTGCAGGGCCTGCCGTCCGGCGACAAGATGGATTGGGTCGTGGAAAAAGCGGTGGAGCTGGGCGCCGCCCGGGTCTGCCCCATCGCGGCGCAGCGCAGCGTGCTGCAGCTGTCGGGCCCCCGGCTGGACAAGCGCGTGGCGCACTGGCAGCGCATCGCGCAGTCGGCCGCCGAGCAATGCGGCCGAAATCGGCTGATGGCTGTCGACGCACCGATGTCGCTGTCGGAGTGGCTGGCCCAGCCCGCCGACGGCCTGCGCCTGCTGTGCCACCCCGAGGCGCAGGAAGATCTGGCGGGCAAGCTGCGGGGGACACCGGGTGTGCAGGCCCTGACCCTGCTGGTGGGGCCCGAAGGCGGATGGTCGGACAAGGAAGTGGAGCAGGCCCGCCAGGCGGGCGTGCAGAGCGTGCGATTCGGCCCCCGGGTGCTGCGCACCGAAACCGCCGGCCTGGCGCTGTTGTCGGCCGTCAGCGCGCTACTGGGCTGGTAGTCCGGTCTGTGGCGGGACGAACAGCCCTGGCGCGAGCGGTTACGCGGGCAATGAAATGGCCGGATTGCGCCCGGCCGTAAGCCAATGGAAAGATCGGACTTACGCCCGGCCAGCACGCCAATAAAAAGGCCGGGTTGCCCCGGCCTCTGTGTCAGTCGCTTTCGCCGTAGGGCGCCGCGGCCACCCCGGGCTCGGGGTCGGGGTGCTTGCCCGCATGTTCGATCACATATGCAAACACGCGGCCGTTTTCGTGCGCGAAGTCCGCCGCGTCGGAGCAGACGGTTTCGATGCGCCCGGCGTCCTCTTCCAGCGCCGGATCGCCGGAATGCAGCCGGTACAGCCAGAGCACCACGCCGGACTTGTGATCCAGCACCGTGTCGCACAGGCAGTCGTACAGGGCATCCAGATTGCCGCCGAAATATTCCGGGAAGTCCACGGCCTTGACGATGGCGCGCAATACCGCCGAGCGGCTGCGGCAGGGGTCGCAATTGGCGACAAACAAGGACAGGCCAAGTTCGTGCGCGGCGTCCACCACCGCCTTTTTGTCCAACCCTTCATGAGCCAGCGCTCCGCCGCGCATGAGCTGCCGCTGCAAAGTAGATTGGCCGTTGCGCGTCATGCCTGTGCCTCCCTGAAAAAGGCGATCACTTCGTCGTTACGCTGCATCGTATCGGCATAACCCAGTTCAATCAATCGCTTGGTGTAGCTGGCTTCGAACAAGAGGTAGGACATTAGGGCCCCTCCTCCTGGACGGCTTGGATCGGACGATACACCGAGTACGCGGAAAAGAGCACGCGCCTGGGCGGGCATGTCTTGCAGATGCTCAAGCGCCATCAGGTCCAGCGACTGGCTGGGCGTGATCGTCAGCACTTCGATGCGACGGACGGTGGCCGGGGCGCCGTTCGGGCCGGCATGGTCCATCAGGTAATTGATCCGCTGCAGGCGCTCGACGTCGGCCGACAGGCCGTCGAGGAAGATGCTGGACAGCGCATGGCCGCCCACCTGCGCCAGCGACGGGTATGGCGGAGAGTCCTCGCGGTTCTCCGGGTGGGTGTCGTCGCGGTAGCCCGTGCCGATGACCAGCACGCGATGCGCCCCGAGGTGGATGGCCGGGCTGATGGGGGCCAGCTGGCGCATGGAGCCGTCGCCGCACCACTCGCCCTTGCCGTGCACCTGGATTTGCCGCGCGGGAAAGACGAACGGAATGGCCGACGACGCCATCAGGTGGTCGATGCCGATCGGCATGGGAAGGGCCAGCCGCAAATAGCGGTGCCAGGGCTCGATGGCGGTATGCGCCTGGTAGAACGTCAGGTGCTCGCCGCTGGTGTAGCCCGACGCCGTGATGGCCAGTGCGGACAGCGATCCGCTTTCCAGGTTGGCGCGCAGGTTCTGGAAGTCCAGCACCCGTTCCAGCAGGGCCTGCATGGGCGCATTGTCCAGCAGGGAATGCGGCCGCTTGCGGGTCAGGCCCGAGTACATCCAGCCCAGCGACAGCAGGCCCAGCCACCGCACGCCGGTGCGGATGAGGCCCGGCGCGTCGGCCCGGTAGATCATGTCGGTATTCAGCGACGACCACAGGCGGCGGATGCGCCGCACGCCCAGATGGGGCCGGTCGGCGCGGCATGCCAGGGCGGCCGCATTGATGGCGCCGGCGGACGTGCCGCAGATGATGTCGAAAGGGTTCTGGAAACGGGAATGCCAGTCGGGATCCAGCAGCTCCATGATGGCGCTGAGCACCCCAACCTGGTAGGCGGCACGCGCGCCCCCTCCCGTCAGGACCAGGCCGGTGGGCGTGCGCGGGCACGCCCTTCCGGCAGGCGTCACTTCAACGCGGAGTATTGACATCGACGACCGTCATCGCCGTCATGTTGACGATGCGGCGCACGGTGGAGCTGGACGTCAAAATATGCACCGGCGCATTCGCGCCCAGCAGGAACGGGCCCACGGCGACGTTGCCGCCCGCCGCGGTCTTGAGCAGGTTGTACGCGATGTTGCCCGAGTCCACGTTCGGGCACACCAGCAGGTTGGCCTCGCCCTTGAGCGTGGACGACGGCAGGATGCGCATGCGCAGCGCTTCGTCCAGCGCGCAGTCGCCGTGCATCTCGCCGTCGATCTCGAGTTCGGGATCCATCTGGCGCACCAGTTCCAGCGCCCGGCGCATCTTGGCGCCCGACGCCGAACTGCCCGAACCGAAGTTGGAGCGCGACAGCAGCGCGGCCTTCGGCGCCAGGTACATGCGGCGCATCTCGCGGGCCGCGGCCACCGTGAATTCCGCGATCTGTTCCGCCGTGGGCTCGTCGTTCACGTGCGTGTCCACCAGCACCACCGTGCGCTCGTTGAGCAGCAGGATGTTCATGGCGGCGTACACGTTGTGGCCCGGGCGGCGGCCGATGACCTCGTCCACGAAACGCAGGTGGTCATGGTAGGCGCCGACCGTGCCGCAGACCATGCCGTCGGCGTCGCCCAGGTGCACCATCATCGCGCCGATCAGCGTCATGCGGCGACGCATTTCCACGCGCGCCATTTCCTTGGTGATGCCGCGACGGCACATGCGTTCCCAGTAGGTGGTCCAGTACTGGTGGAAGCGCTCGTCGTATTCCGGATTGGTGACTTCGACGTCCTCCCCCAGGCGCAGGCGCAGGCCCAGCTTTTCAATGCGGGTCAGCAGCACCGAGGGGCGGCCCACCAGGATCGGGCGGGCCAGGCCTTCGTCGACGACCACCTGCACCGCGCGCAGGACGCGCTCGTCCTCGCCTTCCGCAAAAACGATGCGGGCCGGACCGCCTTCGCGCACGATGCGCTTGGCCGCCGAGAACAACGGCTTCATGAACGCGCCGGAGTGGTACACGAACTGCTGCAGCTGTTCTTCGTAGGCTTCCAGGTCGGCCAGCGGGCGCGTGGCCACGCCGCCTTCCATGGCGGCCTTGGCCACCGCCGGCGCGATGCGCACGATCAGGCGCGGATCGAACGGCTTGGGGATCAGGTATTCCGGACCGAACGAGATGTCGTAGGTGCCATAGGCCGCCGCCACGACTTCGTTCTGCTCTTCTTCAGCCAGTTCGGCGATGGCGTAGACCGCCGCCTTTTCCATTTCGCGCGTGATGGTCGTGGCGCCCACGTCCAGCGCGCCGCGGAAGATGTACGGGAAGCACAGCACGTTGTTGACCTGGTTCGGGTAGTCCGAACGGCCCGTGGCCATGACCACGTCGTCGCGCACGCCGTGCGCCACTTCCGGCAGGATTTCCGGCGTGGGGTTCGCCAGCGCCAGGATCAGCGGACGCGTGCCCATGGCCGCCACCATATCCGGCTTCAGCACGCCGCCTGCCGACAGGCCCAGGAACACGTCCGCGCCGCTGATCACGTCGGCCAGCTTGCGGGCGTCCGTCTTTTGCGCGAAACGCGCCTTGTCCGGATCCATCAGCGTGGTGCGGCCTTCGTAGACCACGCCTTCGATGTCGGTGACCCAGATGTTTTCCAGCGGCAGGCCCAGGTCCACCATCAGATCCAGGCAGGCCAGCGCCGCGGCGCCCGCGCCCGAGGTCACCACCTTGACCGACTTGATGTCCTTGCCCACGACCTTCAGGCCGTTGATGAAGGCGGCCGACACGGTAATGGCGGTGCCGTGCTGGTCGTCATGGAAAACGGGAATCTTCATCCGTTCGCGCAGCTTGCGCTCGACGGTGAAGCATTCCGGGGCCTTGATGTCTTCGAGGTTGATGCCGCCGAACGTGGCTTCCAGGCCGGCGATGATCTCGACCAGCTTGTCCGGATCGGTTTCGTTGATTTCGATGTCGAAGACGTCCAGGCCGGCGAACTTCTTGAACAGCACCGCCTTGCCTTCCATCACCGGCTTGGAGGCCAGTGCACCGATATTGCCCAGGCCCAGCACCGCGGTGCCGTTGGTGATCACACCCACCAGGTTGCCGCGGGCGGTGTAGCGAAACACGTTCGCCGGGTCGGCTACGATTTCCTCACAGGCCGCCGCCACGCCGGGCGAATAAGCCAGCGCCAGGTCGCGCTGGTTGGTCAGCTGCTTGGTCGGCGTGACCGAGATTTTGCCGGGGCGCCCGTGCTCGTGATATTCAAGGGCGGCTTTGCGAAGGTTGGCATCCATTTGGCGGCTACTGGCTAGTTGTGACACAGAAAGAGGGAGGAATTCTATTCCCATGACGGACGGCGCGATACATCCGCGGTGTCCGCCCCTTGATGGCGAGCGACGGAATCTTACAGCAAGCTGAACGACTGTCAGACATCCTGGACCACGAACGAGGGAAACCGTCCATCCGGATCAAACTGCGTCTTCACCTTGCCGTCCAGGCGGAACGTGGCCAGGCCCGGCGTTTCCGGCTCGGGTCCGGTTTCGGCCCAGGCGGGCGCGTCGGCCAGCACGACGGCCTGCACCCAGGCCAGCGTGCCGCCATGTCCCAGCAGCAGGTGAGCCAGATTCACCGTGGCGGGCGCCTCGGGCTTGAGCGCGTCCAGCCGGTAGCGTCCCAGCCAGTGATAGCCATCCCGAGTGGCGAAGGCGTCGCCGCCCGATGCAAGCTGGAACAGCGTGGGCACCAGGCGCTGTACCGTCGCCGATCGCAGCGGCTGCACGTCGGCCTCGCCGAACGGACCCAGGGATTCCTCAACGCCGTCGGCCAGCAGCACGTCCGCGGCCACGAGGCCCGAGGCGGCGCATCGGCCCGCCGACCAGGGCGCCGGGGCGGCCAGCCATTGCGCTATCGTCATTTCCCCCGGCAGGTCAGCGAACTGCCGCAGCCCCGCGCGCGTCAGGTCCGCCAGCCGCACGCCGGGCTGGACGCGCCAGGTGGACGGCTCGCCCGCCAGCCGCGTCAGGCCGTCCAGCAGCAGGGGATCCACCCGCAGGCGCGGCCGCGCGGATGACGCAAACGGGCCCGCCGCGCCTTCGAGTTCCAGCACCACGCCGTATTCCGCGCACAGCTTGCGAGCCTGCACGACGTCGGACTCTCGCGCCGGAGTGAGGATCGCAGAGGCGCCTTGCGTCCCGCCCTCGCCCAGGTCGCGGACCTGGCCCTGGCACACCAGCGCCAGGCGTTGCACAAAGGCGGCCCACGGCGTCTGGACGGGACGGCGACCGAGGAGGAAGGCGCGCCGGGAAGGCTGCATGACTACAATTCCTTTTTTGCTAGATGACGCTTTCGAGAAAACAATGCCCCGCCTTGCCGACCGCACCCACGATTTCCTGACGTTCCAGGTAATGGAACTGTTCAAGCAGGCGCAGGCGCTGCAGGCGGCGGGCAAGGACATTATCAGCCTGGGCATCGGCGAACCGGACTTTACCGCGCCACCCCAGGTGGTGGAAGCGCTGGACCGCGCGGCCCGTGCGGGCCTCAGCGGCTACAGCCCCGGCGCCGGAATCGCGCCGCTGCGCGAGGCCATCGCCCAGTTTTACCGCGACCAGTTCGGGGCCACGATCGATCCCCGCCGCGTCATCGTGACGTCGGGCGCGTCCGGCGCGCTCACCCTGGCCTGCGCGGCGCTCGTGAACACGGGCGGTGAAGTCCTGATGCCCGATCCGTCCTACCCCGCCAACAGCAATTTCGTACTGGCTGCCGGCGGCGTGCCGCGCCTGATTCCCAGCACGGCCGAAAAGCGCTTCCAGCTGTCCGCCGACGACGTGGCCCGGCACTGGACGCCGGCCACCCAGGGCGTGCTCGTGGCGTCGCCCAGCAATCCCACCGGCACGTCCATCGCCCACGGCGAGCTGTCTGAACTGCTGGCGCAGGTGCGGGCGCGCAACGGCTTCGCCATCGTGGATGAGATTTACCTGGGCCTGTCCTATGACGGCCAGCCGCGCTCGGCGCTGACGCTGGACGACGACATCATCGTCATCAACAGCTTCTCGAAGTACTTCCACATGACGGGATGGCGCCTGGGCTGGATGATCGTGCCCGAAGGCATGGTGGCGGCCGTCGAGAAAATCGCGTCCAGCCTGGCCATTTGCGCACCCACCCTGGCCCAGCATGCCGCGTTGGCCTGCTTCACGCCCGCCGCGCTGAAAATCTTCGAACACCGCCGCGAGGCCTTCAAGCAGCGCCGCGACTACCTGCTTCCGGAGTTCGAGCGCCTGGGCATCCACGTGCCGGTCAAGCCGGACGGCGCCTTCTATATCTATGCCGACATCAGCAACCTGGGCATGGACAGCGCCGCGTTTTCGCAGCGGCTGTTGCTGGAGGCCGGCGTGGCCGCCGTGCCTGGGCTGGATTTCGGACCGGCCCATGCCGCACACACCATGCGGTTTTCCTATGCAACGGGGCTGGACCGCCTGGAAGAGGCAGTCGCCCGCATGGGCGTGCTGCTGGGACGCTGAGCCCGACGTAAAAGGCGCGCCATCGATGGCGCGCCTTTGCCGGATGACGCGCGGATCAGTCGCGCGCCAGAGCGATGCCGGATGCCAGCGCCAGACGGCGGCGTTCCGCCTGCACCTTGGCGCCATAGCCATTGTCGTCCGGCCCGGTGGAACCCACGTAACAAGCCAGACCGCCGTCCACGGAACCACGGCGGTTGATGCAATCGCGCAGGATCGTGGCGCCGACTCCGATGTTGGCGACGGGATCCAGGGCGGTCTTGCCCACGGCGTCGAACTTGTCCTGGTGCACGCTGGTCATGACCTGCATCAGGCCCTGCGCGCCCACGTGGCTCTCGGCCAGCGGGTTGTAACGCGATTCGATGGCGATCACGGCCAGGACCAGCAAGGGATCAAGCTGCTTGTCACGGCTGACCTTGTACACGGTGTTCAACAGCGGGCCAGTCGCGTCATACGCGACCTTGTACTTGCGCGAGATATAGTTGCGCAAGGCTTCCGCCTGCGGGCCCGTTGCCGCCGAAGCGGTCTTCTTGGGCGCGGGCGGCGCGACGCGGGCCGGCCCCAGCATGCCGGTGGCATTGCTGGCGGGAGCGGTGGGTACGGCCATGGCAATTGCCGACGCAGTGTCGGAACCCAGATCGGAGCCGGCTTCGATATCGGAGCTGGCCTGCATGGATGAAGGCGCTAGGGCGGTCAACAAGGCTTTGTGCACTTGCAATGCCTGGTCGCGCAAACCAGGCAGGGCGAATCCCATGCTTACCGTCACAATGACCGCGATGCCCAGATAGACGGAGCAAATGCGCAGGGATTCGGCAAGATATTGGTGCACTCCTTGGGCCATGTTCCTGAACAGGCTGGCCACTGACGCATCGGGCATAAAAACCTCCTGCGTGTAAAAGAGGGAGTCAATGTTAACCTCTCTTTGAACCTGAAATGTAACCAAATCGCTGGGATCTGTAGTGAAATACCGCGACCTTAGAGACTTCATCGCCCAACTCGAACGCATGGGCGAGCTCAAACGCATTGCCGCGCCGGTCTCGACGCGGCTCGAAATGACGGAAATTTCCGACCGCGTGCTGCGCGCCGAAGGGCCCGCCCTGCTGTTCGAAAAAGCCCTGCACGATGGCCAGCCCGCGCAGATGCCCGTGCTGGCAAATCTTTTCGGCACCCCTTCCCGCGTCGCCCGCGGTATGGGCGCCGACAATGTCAGCGCTCTGCGCGACATCGGCGAGCTCCTGGCGTCGCTGCGCGAACCTGAAGCGCCCAAGGGCCTGCGCGACGCGCTGGCCAAGGTGTCCATGCTGAAGTCCGCGCTGTGGGACATGAGCCCAAAGAACGTGAAAAGCCCCGCCTGCCAGGAAATCGTCTGGGAAGGCAAGGACGTGGACCTGACCCGCCTGCCGATCCAGACCTGCTGGCCCGGCGACGTGGCCCCGCTTCTGACATGGGGACTCGTCATCACGCGCGGGCCCAACGCAAAGCGCCAGAACCTGGGCATCTACCGCCAGCAGCTGCTGGGCCCCAACAAGCTGATCATGCGCTGGCTGTCGCACCGCGGCGGCGCCCTGGATTTCCGTGACCATGCGATCGCACATCCGGGCACGCCCTTCCCCATCGCCGTTGCGCTGGGCGCGGACCCCGCCACCACGCTGGGCGCCGTCACCCCCGTGCCGGACAGCCTGTCCGAATACCAGTTCGCCGGCCTCCTGCGCGGCTCGCGCACCGAGGTCGCCCAGGCGCTGGGCAGCAACCTGTCCGTTCCGGCGTGGGCCGAGATCGTTCTTGAAGGCCACCTGCTCCCGTCGTCCGACCCGCGCGCCATCAAGCCCGTGGTGCCCGAAGGCGTCAATCCGCCGCCGGATTCCGGCTACGAAATGGCGCTGGAAGGCCCGTACGGCGACCACACCGGCTACTACAACGAACAGGATTGGTTCCCGGTTTTCACGGTGGAACGGATCACGATGCGGCGCAATCCCATCTATCACTCCACCTACACCGGCAAGCCGCCCGACGAGCCCGCCGTGCTGGGTGTCGCGCTGAACGAGGTCTTCGTGCCCCTCTTGCGTCGCCAGCTGCCGGAAATCGTGGATTTCTACCTGCCGCCCGAAGGCTGCAGCTACCGGCTGGCCGTCGTGTCGATCCGCAAGCAGTACGCCGGACACGCCAAGCGCGTCATGTTTGGGCTGTGGAGCATCCTGCGCCAGTTCATGTACACCAAGTTCATCGTGGTGGTGGACGAGGACATCGATCCGCGCGACTGGAAGGAAGTGGTGTGGGCGATGACCACCCGCATGGATCCCGTGCGCGACACCCTGCTGGTGGAAAACACACCCATCGACTATCTGGACTTCGCCTCGCCGGTTTCCGGCCTGGGCGGCAAGATGGGCATGGACGCCACCAACAAGTGGCCCGGCGAGACCAACCGCGAATGGGGCACCCCCATCACGATGGATGCCGACGTCAAAAAGCGCGTGGACGACATCTGGGGCCAACTGGGGCTGTAAGCGTCTACCGTCAGGCGCGCGTCAAACAAAAACCCCGCCATGAAGGCGGGGTTTTTGTTTTGGCGCTGGGGTATCAGCAAACCGGGGGTTCAATCCCTGTCCCGATCGTCGCGCATGCCGCGCCACGTCTTGAACAGTTGCCAGCCCACGAACGCGCCGCCAGCAAGCTTCAGCAGCTTGGACCGTTTGCCCCCGCCCATGACCATGGCCGACAGCGACGAGCTGACGATGGGGTAACGGCGCGCCAGGCTGATGGCCTGCAAGGCCCAGCGTGAAGCACCGCCCGACGCCAGCCCGGGCAGCAACCCCCGGATCAACGCAGCGGGTTCCAGCCGGCGGCCGGTGGAGACGATGCTTTGCGCCAGCGACTCGCGCTCGATCGCGGCGCGGGCGCGCAGCAATTCGATGCGCACGGCGCGGTCGACGGTGGGAGATCGTTTATGCATGCTCAAGTCTCCTCGCGCCGCCGCGCCGCCGAAGGCTCATCGGCGGTGGCATCGCGCACCCGTTCGAAGAGTTCGGCGTCGCGGCCCAGTTCTTCAAGCGTGGCGGAAAACGGCGTCGGCCCGTAGACGAGCCCGTGGCGCACCACCAGCAGTAGGACGACACCCGCGACCCCATAGAACCCCGCCAGCAGGCCCAGGGCCAGATAGCGGTCTTCAGTGGGCCAGAAGGCCACGGCAATGGCGATGGTGGCCACCAGCACCGCCAGCGTCAGGAACAGCAAGGCCGCAAACGCCAGGCCCAGCACCTTTAGCAGGCGCGCCTTTTCGTCCGCGGCTTCCAGAGCCAGCAGCTCCAGCCGCGTGCGCATCAGCCCGACCAGGCTGGAGGCGACACCGAAAACAGATTTTCGCAGACCCATGGCTGAAAGAACGCCGGGCGGCAGGCGCCGCGAAACGCTGCGCCTGCCGCCCGGACGCCCTGCCCTGTCAGCGGCGGCTGATCAGCAAGCCGAGCAGCAGGCCGGTCACGCCTGCAACTCCGATGGCTTGCCAGGGATTGTCGTGCACGTAGTCGTCCGTTGCGCGGGCAGCCTTGCGGCCACGTTCCAGCACGGCGTCCTGTGCTTCATAAAGGGCCTCGCGAGTGCGCCTGAGCGAAGTCAGCGCGCGATCGCGCAGTTCGTTGGCCTTGTCGCCCGTGCTGCTGGCCGCTTCGCGCAGCAGGCTTTCGGCGTCATTCAGGCTGGTCTTGACACTGTCGATGAGTTTTTCTTTTGCGACGTCTTCGGATTTTCTCGTTGCCATTTTCTGAGCTCCTGTTGTGTGTCCATGACGAAACGATGATACCAGCCGCCATGCGGCCGAAACCGCATGCTTGCTACCGGGTGCTACTTGATCTGCGTAATCTCAACCGCGGATTTCACGCCGCCCTGATCGATGTCCTGCTTCATCACCAGGTTCACGGCCGGGCAATACCAATCGGTGACCGTCGTGTTCATTCCAGGGATGGGAATCGTCAGGCCCTGAAAAGTGGCCATCGTGGGATCTGAATTGCGTGTGTACGTGATGGGATGGCAGGACTGCTTGCCCAGGGCGGTGGCCAACGTCGCCTTTTGCCCGACGGTTTTTTCGCCGATGCGCACGGTGGTGCTGGGTTGGCCTCCCACGGGAGCTTCCTTGCCGATCTTCAGGCGGAACGACGAACCGGGCAGCTTCTGGCCGGCATCAAGCTTGCCGTCGTAGGCAAAGAGGCCAAGCATGCGAAGGTCGAACTGGCCTTCGGAGGGTTTGGGCGCTTCGCCGGCGCTGGCGTAGCGCAGGAAGGTGGCCTGCCCGCCCTTGACCGTCATGAGGTAATCGAGCTTGGACTTACCGGGCGGCAGGCCCGCGTAGCTGAATCGCGCCACGCCCTGCACCCGCGCGCGACAATTGTCGCCATTGCTTTTTGTAACTTCGGCGAAGGTCAGATCGGCGCCCAGCGCCAGATTGCCGGTGCCGGTAAGCTGCACCGCGCCGCCGTCGTGCATGAACTGCGCGTCGCATACGCCGGCTTGCGCCGTGGCGGCCGCGCCCAGCGCGCCCGCCGCAAAAACCAGGGATGCCATTTTTCGCATCGTCGTCACAAGCCACTCCAGAAATCCGAAAAATCGCCGCCCGCGCTGGGGGACGGCTGGCTTGATACTACACCGGTTGCCGCGCCGGGCGTATGTCGGAACGTGTCGGCCAAAAGGCGCTTTCTGCCACCGCTTTCCGCGCCGTATGCGGCGCGGGTGTCCCCGCTATGCCATCGCCTGCGCGGCAGGGCTGCGCTCCATCAGCGACTTTATCTCCGGCACACACGAGCCGCAACCGGTGCCGCAGCCCAGCGTTTCCTTCAGCGCCGCCAGGTCGCAACCGCGCTCAAGGCCGTCCAGGATGGCGGCCTCGCTCACCCCTTTGCAGACGCAGATGGTGCGAGATCGAACGGCTCCCGACACGCGCCCCGTCAACAGCGCCGCGACGCTGGCTGGCGCCTCGCCGCCAGCCGCCCAGGCCAGCAACGCGTCCTGCGCGCGCAGGTCTCCGGTAAGCAGGAATGCGCGCAGCTCGCCCTGTCCGGCCGCGACGCGGCGCAGGCAGCCGCGGGCTGGATCGTCGTACGCGACGTCGGGGCGACGCAGGTCCAGCGCATCGGCCAGTTCCCGCAGCAGCCCGGCGTCGGGTGCGGTGCGAGCCGCAAGCCTGAGCCGGACGCCGCCCGCACCGACCGGAAGCACGACCGCGTAGTCGAAGCGGCCCAGCCACGGCGCCAGGCGCGCGCGCAGGGACGCGCCATCGCCTTGCCGCCACGCCGCGGCCTGCCAGGCGAGGCCCGCCGGTTCGGCGCGCACGGCGCTGAACTTGAGTTCCGGCTGGCGCGATATCGGATCGGAGGCGGAATTCGTCAGCGCGTTCACGCCCAGTCCCGCCATGAACGCGCTGCCCCAATGCATCGGAACGAAGGCTTGGCTGGGCCGAACGGCGTCGTCCGGCTGCGCCGGCAGCACCAGGCTGCCGCGCGGGGAATGCAGCCGGACCAGGGCGCCGGGGGTAAGGTCCAGGCGGCGCAGGTCGTCGGGATGCAGCGACACGCAGGGCTCTTCGACGTGCTGCGTCAGCGCGGGCGCCAGCGACGTGCGCGCCATCGTGTGCCAATGATCGCGCAGCCGGCCGGTCGTGAGCTGCAGGGGAAATTCATCTGACACCGTCTCGGCGGTGGGCCGCCAGGACACGTCGCAGAAGCGGGCACGCCCGCTTGCCGTGGGAAAAACGCCGTCGGCATACAGGCGCGCCGCGCCCTGGCCCTGGCGATACGGCCACTGCTGCGGCCCGCTGCGCGCCAGCGCGTCATAGTCCAGCGCGCTGTAGTCCAGATCCCGGCCAGCCGTCATGCGCGCATGTTCCGCGAAGACCTCGCTCTCGTCGCGATAGGCGAAGAGCCCCGCCTTGTCCGGCGCGATGCTTTTGGCAAGCCGCTGGGCCACCGCCTGCGCCAGCCGCCAGTCGGACTGCGCGTCGCCCGGCGGCGCGATCGCGGCGCGCACACGGCTGATGCGCCGTTCGGAATTGGTCACGGTGCCGGATTTCTCGGGCCAGGTCGCCGCCGGCAGCACCAGGTCGGCATACGCCAGCGTCTCGGTGCCGGCGAACGCCTCCTGCACGATCACGAACTCGGCGCGTTCCAGCGCCGCGCGCACCCGGGCCTGGTCCGGCAGCGACTGGGCCGGATTCGTCGCCGCAATCCACAACACCTTGATGCGCCCTTCCAGCACGGCATCGAACATGTCCAGCGCCGTCGCGCCCGGCGCCTCGGGCGGTTTGTCCACGCCCCACAGGCGCGCGACGTCGGCACGGTCTTTGGCCGAGGCGGGATCGCGATGGCCCGGCAACAACGTCGCCATGCCGCCCGCTTCGCGGCCGCCCATCGCGTTGGGTTGCCCGGTCAGGGAAAACGGCCCGGCGCCCGGACGTCCGATCTGGCCGGTCGCCAGGTGCAGGTTTATCAGCGCGGTGTTCTTGTCCGTGCCCGCCACTGACTGGTTCAGGCCCATCGTGTACAGCGACAACGCCGCGCCCGCCTGGCCGAACCAGCGCGCCGCCTGGACGATGTCCCGCGCCGGCACGCCGCAGATGCGCTGCGCCGCATCGGGTGTGTACGCCTGCACACGTTCCCGCAGCGCCTCGAAGCCCTCGGTATGGCGCTGGATGTAGCCAGGATCGACCAGTCCTTCGCGCAGCATCACGTTCAACATGGCGTGAAAAAGCGCCACGTCCGACCCCGGCGCCAGCGGCAGATGCAGGTCGGCGAATGCGGCGGTGTCGGTGCGCCGCGGATCGGCCACGATCACCTTCATGCCGGGCCGGCTTGCGCGCGCCGCTTCCAGCCGCCGGAAAAGCACCGGATGCGCGTAGGCCATGTTGGACCCGGCGATCAGCACGGTGTCCGCCAGCTCCAGGTCGTCGTAACAGGCGGGCGGCGCGTCGGCGCCCAGCGTGCGCTTGTAGCCCGACACCGCGCTGGACATGCACAGGCGCGAATTGGTGTCGATATTGTTCGTGCCGGCCAGCGCGCGCGCCAGCTTGTTGAAAACGGCGTAATCCTCGGTCAGCAACTGGCCGGACAGGTAAAAGCCCACGGAGTCCGGGCCATGCCGGCCGATCGCGCCCGCCAGCCGGTCCGCGGCCATGTCCAGCGCATGGTCCAGCCCGATGTCCCGCAAGGGCTGTCCGCGCGCCGCGCGCCACTGCGCGGACAACACCCGGGCGCCGTCGCGCCGCACGGTGTCCGCCAAGGCCAGGCCCTTGCTGCACAAGCGTCCCCGATTCGCGGGGTGCGACTCGTCGCCGCGCACGCCCACGACCGTGTCGTTGCGCACCTGCACGCGTACGCCGCAACCCGTGCCGCAATAGCAGCAGATCGACGCGACTTCGCGTTCGCCTTCGTGCCGGATATCGATTCGGCGAGCCATCGGCATATCCATTCCCTACTCCCCCGCCGCGCCTTCGCCAAGCATGAGTTGGTCGCGCAATGCGCCGATTCCAGCGCCCTCGCGAATCAGGCGCACATACCATGCGCTGTCGGCCGTGTCCCCGTACAGGCAGGCGCCCACAAGTCGGTCGTCGCGAATCACCAGCTTTTTGTAGACGCCGCCCGGCATGTCGGCGAGAGTGATCGTTTCGGCCTGGGCCCCGCCCGCGAAGTCGCCGGCCGAAAACAGGTCGATGCCGGTGACCTTCAGCTTGGTCGACGTGACGCTTCCTTCGTACCGGCCGATGCCGTGCAGCGCAAGATGGTTGGCCGCCACCTTTGCCTGTTCGAACAGGGGCGCGACCAGGCCGTAGGCCGTTCCCCGGTGGCTGACGCATTCGCCCACCGCGTAGATGCGCGGATCGAACGTCTGCAAGGTGTCGCTGACCACCACGCCGCGGTCCACGTGCAGGCCGCAGCGCTGGGCCAGCTCCGTGTTCGGCCGCACCCCGGCGGCCATCACGACCAGATCCGCGGGAATTTCATCTCCGTCCGCGAAACGCACCGCCCGCACGCGCCCGTCGGTCCCGCCCAGGATGGCCTGCGTCTGGCGCTGCAATAGGAAACGCAACCCGCGGGCTTCCAGGTTTTGGCGCAGCAGGGCGGCGGCCTCGCCGTCCAGCTGCCGGTCCAGCAGCGCGGCGCCCAAGTGAACCACGGACACGTCCATACCCCGGGCGGCCAGCCCGTTCGCGGCCTCAAGACCCAGCAGCCCACCGCCGATCACCACCGCATGCCGGTAGCGCTGGGCGGCGTCGATCATCAGGTTGACGTCGTTGATGTCTCGAAACGCGATCACGCCTTCGAGGTCGTGCCCCGGCACCGGCAGGATGAATGGCTTGGAGCCGGTGGCAAGCAGCAGCCGGTCGTAGGGCGTGTGCGAGCCATCGTCGGCCTGCACCATGCGCCGCGCCCGGTCGATATGCGTCACCTTGCGGTTGAGCAGCAGCCGAATGCCGTGGCGGGCATACCATTCCTCGTCGTTGAGCACGATGTCCTGCAACGTCCGCTCGCCGGTCAACACGGGCGACAGCAGGATGCGGTTGTAGTTGACATGGGGCTCCGCGCCGAACACCGTGACGTCATAGAGGTCCGGCGCCAGCTTCAGCAATTCCTCGACGGCGCGGATGCCGGCCATCCCGTTGCCCACCACCACCAGCTTCTGCTTCGCGTCCATGGCCAGCCCCCTATGCCGCGGCGCGCGAGGCGCCCGCGTCCTCGAGCGAGACGGGGACGGCGACCAGGGCGGCGTTGACCTGCGCCGCGGCCTGCGAACGCTCGGGATTGCCGTGGCGGCGGTGCAGGAAGTCCACCACGCCGGCGCGGCACGCCAGGTACGTCGGGTCGTTGGCCAGCCGCACGCGGTCGCGCGGCCGGGGCAGCGGCACCGGCAGGATTTCGCCGATGGTGGCGGCGGGACCATTCGTCAGCATCACGATGCGGTCGGACAGCAGCACGGCCTCGTCCACGTCGTGCGTCACCATGATGGTGGTGGTGCGGGTCTTGGCCACGATCTTCAGCAGCTCGTCCTGCAGGTGCGCTCGGGTCAGCGCGTCCAGCGCGCCGAAGGGTTCGTCCATCAACAGCACGCCCGGCTCGATCGCCAGCGCGCGCGCGATGCCCACGCGCTGCTTCATACCGCCGGAGATCTCACGCGGCAGCTTGTTCTGCGCCGGCAACAGGCCGACCAGGTCCAGCGCGGCGCGCGTGCGCTCGTTCAACTGGGCGCGTTTTTCCGTGGCTCCGAACACGCGTTCGACCGCCAGATGCACGTTCTGGAAGCACGTCAGCCACGGCAGCAGCGAATGGTTCTGAAACACCACGGCGCGGTCCGGACCCGGGCCGGTGATCTCGCGCTCGGCGCACAGCAGGACGCCGCTGGTGGGCCGCGTCAGGCCGGCGATCAGGTTCAGCAAGGTGGATTTGCCGCAGCCGGAATGGCCGATCAGCGTGATGAACTCGCCCTGCTCGACGGTCAGGTCGATGTCGCGCAGCGCCACGAAGGCGCCCTTGCGGGTGTCAAAGGTCTGTCCCACGCGTTCGATGCGTACGAATTTCTTCATGGCGCTATTCCTCGGTATAGGTAAAACGGCGGGCCAGCGCGACCAGCAGGGTTTCCAGCAACAGCCCCACGACGCCGATCACGAAAATGGCGATGACGATGTGCTCTACCTTCAGGTTGTTCCACTCGTCCCAGAGCCAGAACCCGATACCCGTGCCGCCGGTCAGCATCTCGGCGGCCACGATCACCAGCCACGCGGTGCCGATGGACAGCCGCACGCCGGTCAGCATGTAGGGCAGCACCGCGGGCAGCAGCACCTTGGTCGTGACCTTCCATTCGGACAGGTTCAGTACGCGCGCCACGTTCAGGTAGTCCTGCGGCACGCGCGACACGCCCACGGCGGTGTTGATGATCATCGGCCAGATCGAACAGATGAAGATGGCCCAGATCGCCGCGGGATTGGCCGCCTTGAACAGCAGCAGCCCCAGCGGCAGCCAGGCCAGCGGCGACACCGGCCGCAGCAGGCTGACGATGGGCGAGAACATGGCGCGCACGGCGGCATAGCGGCCTATCGCGAAACCCACGGGGATGCCGACCAGCGCCGCCAGCCCGAAGCCCGCGGCCACGCGCTCCAATGACGCCAACAGGTTCCAGCCGATGCCCTTGTCGTTGGGGCCGTTGTCGTAGAACGGGTCGGAAAACAGTTCCACGGCCGCTCGCCACGTGACGCCGGGCGTCGGGATCTCCGGGATCCGCATCGCCACCACTTGCCAGACCAGCACGAACAGCGCGAAGCCGGCGACGGGCCCCACTGTCTTCCTGAGCGCGGATTCCAGGCGTTCCCGCCACAAGGCGGCGAGTTCGTCGCCGCGGCGCGTAATCGTTACGGTAGACATCGCGAGTCCCCTTTTCGTGTGGCCGTTCAGGCCTTGACCTTGAAACCGTCGGCGTAAGCCGCGGGATTGCTGCCGTCCCAGACCACGCCGTCGATCAGCTTGGACGTGCGCGTGTCGCTCGCGGGCAGCGCAACGCCCGCGGCCTGCGCGGCCTGCTTGTAGAGATCGATACGGTTGATCTGCGTGGCGATCGCCAGATAGTCGGGATGTTCCTTCAGCAGGCCCCAGCGCTTGTGTTGGGTCAGGAACCACATGCCGTCGCTCAGGTACGGGAAATTGGCGGCGCCGTCCCCGTAGAAACGCATGGCGTGCTCGTCGGTCCACTTCTTGCCCAGGCCATCGTCGTACTGGCCCAGCATGCGGTCCACGATGCCGCTTGCGTCCGTGTTGACGTAGGACTTGGCGGCGATGGTCTCGGCCGTCTTGCGGCGGTTCTCGGGCGACGCGTCGATCCACTTGCCGGCCTCGAGAATCGCCGCGGTGACGGCGCGCGCGGTGTTCGGATTGCGGGTCACGAAATCGGCGCTGGTGCCCAGGACCTTCTCCGGATGGTCCGTCCAGATTCCCTGGGACGTCACCGTCGTGAAGCCGATCTTGTCCATGATGGCGCGCGCGCCCCAGGGCTCGCCCACGCAGTAGCCATCCATGTTGCCCACGCGCATATTGGCCACCATCTGCGGCGGCGGCACGGTGATCACCTTGGCGTCCTTCATCGGATTGATGCCATGGGCCGCCAGCCAGTAGTACAGCCACATCGCATGCGTGCCGGTGGGAAAGGTCTGGGCAAAGGTGTATTCGCGCTTGTCCGACGCCATCAGCCTGGCCAGCGATTCGCCGTCTCGCGCGCCGGCTTCCAGCAGCTTGTTCGAAAGCGTGATCGCCTGGCCGTTCTGGTTCAGGCTCATCAGCACGGCCATGTCCTTCTTCGGCCCGCCGATGCCCATGTGCACGCCGTAGACCAGGCCGTACAACACGTGCGCCATATCCAGTTCGCCGTTCATCATCTTGTCGCGCACGGCCGCCCAGGACGCTTCCTTGGAGGGCGTGATCTTCACGCCATATTTCTTGTCGATACCCAGCACCGACGCCATCACGACGGAGGCGCAGTCGGTCAACGGAATGAAGCCGATCTTCACCTCGGTCTTTTCCGGCGCATCGGTGCCGGCGGCCCAGGCGCCGGCGCGCACCAGCGGGTCGACCAAAGAGAGCAGGCCCGCGCCTGCGACCGCGCGCGCCGTTCCGCTGAGCCATTTGCGGCGGCCTGCGTTGGCGGTCGTTTCGGCGCGCGCGGCGTCGGTCGAGGGGCTGCGGGTCATAGGCGTCATGCATGGCTCCTGGAGAAAACGGCAAAAAAAAAACGTTCCGCACGCCTCGGAATCGCATCCGATGGCGCTGCGGAACGTCGTTGTCCCTAGCCGCGAATCGCGGCGCATTGCGTCAGGCGACCGCCGTTGGCCGCCCCGCTTTCACTCAAGCAAACGCTGTGCCAGGTTTTGGCCGACCTTCTTCAACCGGGCCGCAACCCGCATCACCGCTGGCTTTGCCGTCCGGGGCGACGCCGCGGTCCGGAGACCGCTCAATCAGGGCCGGAGCCAACTTGGTGCGCGACGCGATGCCGCAGTGCACCATCCCCGTGCGGCGCCCGCCCCGCGACCGTGCGCGCGCAGCTCCCGCCACAGGCGAACGCGATGGCATGGAACTTGCGTGAACAGAAACACCAGGGGGGTCTCATGCTGAAGGTCATGCTGCTGAACGATGGCGAAGGACGCGCGGCGTCGCTACGGCAAACGCTTGCCGCGGCGGGCGTGCACGTCGTCGCCGAAGTGGCGCCCGGCGCGGACCTGGCCGCCAGCATCGCCCAGTCCGCCGCCGACGTGGTGCTGATCGACAGCGACGCCCCCGGCCGCGACACGCTCGAGAACGTCTGTGTCGCCAGCGAGCACAGCGACCGCCCGGTCGTGATGTTCACCGACAACGGCAACCGCGAAACCATCCGCACCGCCCTGCGCGCCGGCGTCGCGGCTTATGTAGTGGGCGACGTGCCCGCCGCCCGCATCGAGCCGCTGCTGACCGTGGCAATCGAGCGCTTCGCCATGGAGAAATCGCGCCGCGAAGAGCTGCGCGAGGCCCAACTCCGGCTGGCGGACCGGCAGTGGGTGGAAAAGGCCAAGGGTATCCTCATGAAGACGCGCTCGATTCCAGAGGACGAAGCGCATCGGCTACTGCGCGAACGCGCCATGCAAAGCCAGAAGCGGCTGGGAGAAGTCGCCCGCGAGGTCGTCGAAATGAGCCAATGGCTGGGCAGCGCTTAAACAGACGGCCAAATAAGTTATGGCTATATGGAATAAAGAAATCGAAAGTTGTGGGGATGAGAGCCCGTCCCTATGATCGACCCACATCAAGCCGGGTACGCCCGAGGCTGGCATTCATGAAGCTTTTCCCGATTTTTGCCGATCTGAAAGACCGGCTGGTACTGGTGGTGGGCGGCGGCGCCGTCGCCGAGCGCAAGACCCTTGCCCTGCTGGAGGCCTGTGCCGACGTTGTCGTCGGCGCCCCCGAATTGACGCCCGCCCTCGTCTCGCTGGCTGCCGAGGGCCGTATCCGTCACCTGCCCGGACTGTTCGATCCCGCATGGATGCAGGACGTGTGGCTGGTCGTGGCCGCCACCGACGACCGCGCCGTCAATGCCGCGGTGTCCGAAGCCGCCGAAGCCCGCCGCATTTTCAGCAACGTGGTGGACGACCCTGAACTGTCGTCGTTCCAGGTGCCGTCCATCGTCGACCGCTCCCCCGTCATCGTCGCCATTTCCTCGTCGGGCGTGGCGCCCGTGCTGGCCCGCCGCATCCGCGAACGCATCGAGTCGCTGTTCGACCACACGCTGGGCCAACTGGCGGGCCTGGCAGCCACGTACCGCAAGCGCATCCGCTCCAGCCATCCTGACCTGGGAGCTCGCCGCCGCTTCTACGACTGGCTGCTGGACGGCCCGGTGGCCGGTTTTCTGCGCCAGCAGCAGCCCGAGCAGGCCGAGGCCGCGCTTTCCGATGCCCTGGCCGCGCCGATCGCCCCCGGGGCGGGCAGCGTCGTGCTGGTGGGCGCCGGCCCCGGAGACCCCGGCCTCCTGACGCTCAAGGCCCTGCGCGCCCTCAATGAAGCCGACGTGATCCTGTATGACCGCCTGGTCAGCGACCAGGTTATGTCCCTGGCCCGCCGCGACGCCGAACGGGTGTCGGTGGGCAAGCTGCCCGGCGAAAACCACCACGCCACCCAGGCGCGCATCCATGCGCTGCTGGTCGAACACGCGCAGGCAGGACGCCGCGTCGTGCGGCTGAAAGGTGGCGACGCCTTCATCTTCGGGCGCGGCGGCGAGGAACTGGAATATCTGCGCGCCCACGGCGTGCGCTATGAAGTGGTGCCCGGCATCACGGCGGCGCTGGCCTGTGCGGCCTATGCCGGCATTCCGCTGACGCACCGGGAACACGCGCAGTCGGTGCGCCTGATCACCGCACACTGCCGCGAAGATGAAGACAATCTGGACTGGCCCGCGCTTGCCCGCGAAAAACAGACGTTGGCGTTCTACATGGGGGTCGGGCAGCTGGATTTGCTGACCCAGCGCCTGCTGCGCCACGGCCGTTCACCGCAGACGCCTTTCGCGCTGATCGAAAACGGCAGCCGCCCGGAGCAGCGCGTGCTGTCGGGCGAGCTTGCGCGGCTGCCCGAACTGGCCGAGGAACACGCCATCCGGTCCCCCGCCCTGCTGATCGTGGGCGAGGTCGCCGGACTGGCGCCCCAATTGCACTGGTTCGGCCAGCACCTGGACGGGCAGCGCCAGCCCTTGCCCGCGTAGCCGGTCGATGATGGGCCGACGCCGGGGCCGTTGAGACGTTACTCGGTCTTCTGGGTGGTGCCGAAAATGCGATCGCCGGCGTCACCCAGGCCCGGCATGATGTAGCCGTGCTCGTTCAGGCCATCGTCGATCGACGCGGTATAGATATGCACGTCCGGGTGCTTGGCCAGGACGGTATCGATGCCCACCGGAGCCGCCACCAGCACCAGGGCGCGGATTTCCTTGCAGCCCGCGCGCTTGAGCAGGTCGATGGCCGCCACCATCGATCCACCGGTCGCAAGCATGGGATCGACGATCAGCGCCAGGCGCTGGTCCAGTTCGCCCACCAGGCGCTCCAGGTACGTATGCGCTTCCAGGGTCTCTTCGTTGCGCGCCACGCCCACGACGCTGACTTTCGCGCCGGGAATCAGGCTGAGCACACCGTCCAGCATGCCGATGCCGGCGCGCAGGATGGGCACCACGGTGACTTTCTTGCCGGCGATCTTCTCGACCTGCACCGACCCGCACCAGCCTTCGACGGTGGCGGGCGCCAAAGGCAGGTCCTTGGACGCTTCATACGTCAGCAGCGCGCCCACTTCCTGCGACAGTTCACGGAAGCTCTTGGTACTGAGGTCGGCGCGCCGCATGATCCCGAGCTTGTGGCGGATCAGCGGATGGCGGATTTCGTGCACGGGCATGTGCGTAACACTCCAGAATTATTTGTTGGTCAGAGGTTTTGGCCTCGGGCAGAACCGGACCGGCACGGCGCACCCGCGCCGCCCGGTATCGAGCCACACCCAAGGATCGTAATCGGTTTACCTATTGTTCGGCGAGCCAGGAGATCAAGGCGTCGTCGAATGCGCGGACCGCGCCGGCCTGTTCGTGGTTGACGATGCTGACGACCACATAGCGCTTGCCGCTGGCGCCCAGCACGTAGCCGGCGATCGAGCGCACGTCGCGCAACGAGCCGGTCTTCAGGTGGGCCATGCCGAGCGTGCCGTTGCCTTTCAAGCGGCGGCGCACGGTGCCGTCCACGCCGGCGATGGCGAAGGACGAAATGTATTCCGGCATGACCGGCGAATTCCACGCGACGGTCAGCATGGAGGCGAGGCTGTCCGCCGATACCCGGGCGTCTCGCGACAAACCGGCGCCGTTGTCGATGACCAGTTCGGGCATGTCCAGTCCCTGCTTGGCCAGCAGGTCCTTGGCCACGGCCTCGCTGCTGCCGACCGTAGCCGGCCGCCGGCCCCGTTCCGCGCCCAACGTCAGCAGCAGGGTGCGCGCCATGACGTTGTTGCTGCGCTTGTTGATCTGGCGGATCGCTTCGGCCAGCGTCGGTGAATCGTGCGAGGCCAGCACCACCGCGTCCGCCGGCACCATGCCGGCGCGGACCTGCCCCTTGAACGTGCCGCCCAGTTCCTTCCACAGCATGCGGAAGACTTCGGTGGCGTAGTCGGGCTGCGAAAGCGCCAGGCGGTACAGGCTGAATTCGCCGCAGGAGCCGGCCACCTTGCCGTTGACCCGGATCGTGACGCCCTGCTGCGTGATCAGCGGGTCCGTCGTGACCACCGGAGGGCCCGGGCAGCGGACGTCGCTCCATTCCACGTGGCCTTCGATCTTCAGGCCGGGCAGCGGCGGATCGATCAGCGGCACCCATTTGTTGGCAACGGGATCCGGCGTAAACAACAGGCGCAGGGCGCCAAAGCCCACCATCAGCGCGTCGGGGCTGGCGTTGTAGGCGCGATCGGGCGCGCCGTCGAAGGCGCCCGGGTCGGTCGCCACCTGGCCGAAAATGCTGCGGTCGATCACCAGGTCGTTGATCTGCTTGACGCCGCGCAGCCGCAATTCCCGCAGCAGCGTCCACAAATCCTGCAGCAAAAACTGCGGGTCGCCGCCGGCGCGCAGGTAAAGCGGACCGGTCAGCACGCCCTTGGCGTCCGGCCGGGCGCCGGGCGCCGTCATGAATTCCGTGCGCCAGACGTAGTTGGGACCCAGCTCGGACAGCGCCGCCCAGGTCGTGACCAGCTTCATCACCGACGCGGGATTGCGGGCTTCCTTCGCATTGAGCGCCACGAGGCGCGGGCCGCCGACTTCCTGGACCACCAGGGACAAGGAACTGTCGGGCAGCTTGCTGGCTTTCCAGGCCTTGACGACGTCGGGCGGCAACCCGGGCACCTGCGCAAAGGCGGCGCCAGCGGCCAGTGCCAGCAGTCCGCCGGCCAGCCATTGTTTCAGTCCGCCCACACGCCTCATCGCTTGTCCCGTCATGCCACGTCCTACCCGGTTGCTTGTCCCGCAAAACCGAGAGCATACAAAACCTGGAACGGTTGCGGGCGGCGCCAAGCAGGCTGGACGGCTTTTGCTTCGCCCGACGGAGCTCAGCGTTCCATCTGCGTGCCGGGCGCAAGCGAAACCGATACGCAGCGATGCCGGCTCGATCCGCCCCTATTAACTGTCCCCTTTACAATAGCCGGTTGCCCCGAGCCCGGCCGTACGGCCTGGCTTGCCTTTTGCAGGGCCCGATTTCTCTGATACCGATATCCGCGTGACCCAGTCCCTCACCGTTTCCGACTTCGATTACGACCTGCCGCCCGAGCTGATTGCGCAGACGCCCGCCGCCCAGCGCACAGGCAGCCGCCTGCTGCACCTGGACGCGGCCAGCCAGCTGCACGACCGGCTGTTCGCGGACCTGACCGCGCTGTTGCGTCCGAACGACCTGCTGGTGTTCAACGACACCCGCGTCATCAAGGCGCGCCTGGCCGGCCACAAGATCACCGGCGGCAAGATCGAAGTGCTGGTCGAGCGCATCACCGAACCCGACCGCGTTCTGGCCCATGTCCGCGCCAGCAAGTCTCCCGGCGCCGGCATGGTGCTGCGCCTGGCCGACGCCTTCGACGCCACGGTCCTGGGTCGCGAGGGCGAACTCTTCGACATCCGGTTTCCGGGACCCGTGCTGGATCTGCTGGACGCGCACGGCGCGACCCCGCTGCCGCCCTACATCACCCACGCCGCCGACGCCGGCGACGACGAGCGCTACCAGACGGTCTATGCGCGCGAACCCGGCGCCGTGGCGGCCCCCACCGCCGGCCTGCATTTCGACCAGCCCACGCTGGACCGGCTGGCCGACCTGGGCGTTTCGCGCGCCTTCGTCACCCTGCACGTGGGCGCGGGCACCTTCCAGCCCGTGCGCGTCGACAACCTGGCCGACCACATCATGCATTCGGAGTGGTTCACGGTGCCCCAGGCCACCGTGGATGCCATCGAGGCCGCCCGCGCCAAGGGCGGCCGCGTCATCGCCGTCGGCACCACCAGCGTGCGCGCGCTGGAATCCGCCGCCGCGCAGACTGAAGGGCGCACCGCCCCCGGCCTCCCGCTGGCCGCCGCCCAGGGCGATACGCGCCTTTTCATCACCCCCGGTTACCAGTACCGTGTCGTGGACGCCCTGGTCACCAACTTCCACCTTCCCCAGTCGACCCTGCTGATGCTGGTGTCGGCGCTGGCAGGCGTCGAGCCCATCCGCCGCGCCTACGCCCACGCCGTCGCCCAGCGCTACCGCTTCTTCAGCTACGGCGACGCCATGTTCATCGAAACCCCCGCCCAATGACCGGACTGAACTTCGAACTGCTTGCCACCGACGGCGGCGCCCGCCGCGGCCGCATCACGCTGAACCATGGCGTGGTCGAGACCCCTATCTTCATGCCGGTAGGCACCTACGGCAGCGTCAAGGCGATGATGCCGCACGAGCTCAAGGAAATCGGCTCGCAGATCGTGCTGGGCAACACTTTCCACCTGTGGCTGCGCCCGGGCACGGAAATCATGGAAAAGCACGGCGGGCTGCATGGCTTCATGCAATGGGACAAACCCATCCTGACCGACTCCGGCGGCTTCCAGGTGTTCAGCCTGCAGGGCATGCGCAAGATCACGGAAGAAGGCGTGAAGTTCGCCTCCCCGATCGACGGCGCGCGCCTGTTCCTCACGCCCGAAGAATCCATGCGCATCCAGCGCTCGCTCAATTCCGACATCGTCATGGTGTTCGACGAGTGCACGCCCTATGAAATCGACGGCCGGCCCGCCACCGTCGAGGAAGCCGCGCGCTCGATGCGGATGTCGTTGCGCTGGGCGCGCCGCTCGCGCGACGAATTCGACCGCCTGGGCAACCCCAACGCGCTCTTCGGCATCGTCCAGGGCGGCATGTACGAGTCGCTGCGCGACGAATCCCTGGCGGGACTGCAGGACATCGGCTTTCACGGCTACGCGATCGGCGGCCTGTCGGTCGGCGAGCCCAAGGAAGACATGATGCGCATCCTGGCGCACGTGACGCCCAAGCTGCCCGCCCAGGCCCCGCGCTATCTGATGGGCGTGGGCACGCCGGAAGACCTGGTCGAAGGCGTAAGCCGCGGCGTGGACATGTTCGATTGCGTCATGCCCACCCGCAACGCCCGCAACGGCTGGCTCTTCACCCGCTTTGGCGACGTCAAGATCCGCAACGCCAAATACCGCGACGACACCCGTCCGCTGGACCCCAGTTGCGGCTGCCATACCTGCGGCAATTTCTCGCGCGCCTACCTGCACCACCTGCAGCGCGCCAACGAAATCACGGGCGCGCGGCTGAATACGCTGCACAACCTGCACTTTTATCTGACTATCATGAAGGAAATGCGCGAGGCCATCGGCGAAGGCCGTTTCGACGCCTGGCGTGCCCAATTTGCCGCGGACCGCGCACGCGGGGTGGAGTAGCCGGCGGAAAATTGACCGCCAAGGGGCTTTTCCTGGCGGGTTTCGCCCCCATTTGACGGGGCAGGCAGCAACCGTGCCAGGGCACCCCCCGGCGCCCGGGATGACGCCCTAGTTAAAGGCTGGCTATAACCTATATACAATAGTCGGCTTGCCCTATCCATGGCTCGCGCGGGGATGGGTGCATCAAAAACATAGCGATAAACCCAAACAGACTCAAACGCAGGAGAATTCAATGTCCGTTATCGATACCGCCAGCCTCGTCGTGGCCCAGGCCGCCCCCGAAGGCAATGCGCTGATGGGCATGCTGCCCATCATCCTGATGTTCGTGATCCTCTATTTCCTGATGATCCGTCCGCAGATGAAGCGCCAGAAGGAACACCGCAACCTGATCGCGGCCCTGGCCAAGGGCGACGAAGTCGTCACCGCCGGCGGCATGCTCGGCAAGGTCACCAAGGTCAACGATAGCTACGTCACCGTCGAAGTCTCCGAACTGGCCGACAAGCCCGTCGAAGTCATCATGCAGAAGTCGTCGGTGTCGACCGTCCTGCCCAAGGGAACCATCAAGGCCCTGTAAGCGTCCCAAAAGAGCCCCAATGGGGCTCTTGTCCTTGAAGGCGCCTACCGCCGCCCGCCGCGTCCAACCGCCGGGCGGCCCTTTCATCTCTTTCACATGAAGTAGCCGGCAATGAACCGCTATCCCCTCTGGAAGTACATTACGGTCCTGGTCGCGGTCCTCATTGGCCTGCTGTACACGCTTCCCAATTTCTACGGCGAGTCCCCCGCCGTCCAGGTGTCCAGCGCCAAGGCCACGATCAAGGTCGATCCCTCCGTGCTGGCCCGTGTGGAACAGATCCTGGCTGACGCCAAGATCCCCAACGACGGGGCCTATTTCGAATTGAACGGCACGCTCGGCACCGTGCGCGCCCGCTTCCCGTCCACGGACGTGCAGCTCCAGGCCCGCGACCTGATCGAAAGATCGCTCAACACCGTCCCTGGCGATCCGCACTACACCGTTGCCCTGAACCTGCTGCCCGCCTCGCCGCCCTGGATGCGCGCGCTGGGCTGGTTCGCGCCCAAGCCCATGTACCTGGGCCTGGACCTGCGCGGCGGCGTGCACTTCCTGCTGCAGGTCGACATGCAAGGCGCGCTGACCGCTCGCTATGACTCCCTGGCCGCTGACGTGCGCTCGGTGCTGCGCGACCAGAAGATCAACGTGGCCGGCGTCGAACGCTCGGGCATGGGCATCGCGGCCACTTTCGCCAATAACGACGACCGCGACCGCGCCGTCTCGACCCTGCGTTCGCGCCTTCCCGACCTGGAATTCACCGAACGCGAAGAAAACGGCAAGCAAGTGCTGATCGGCGCCCTGAATCCGGCCGCCGTCACCCGCGTGCAGGACTCCGCGCTCAAGCAGAACATCAACACGCTGCACAACCGGATCAACGAACTCGGCGTGGCCGAACCGGTCATCCAGCAGCAGGGTTCGGACCGCATCGTGGTGCAGTTGCCCGGCGTGCAGGACGTGGCCAAGGCCAAGGAACTGCTGGGCCGCACCGCCACGCTCGAAATCCGCATGGTCGACGACTCGCCCACCGCGCAGGCCGCGCTGCTGGGCGGCAGTGTCCCGTTCGGCCTTGAACGCTACAACGACCGCGACGGCCGTCCCATCCTGGTCCGCCGCCAAGTCATCCTGACCGGCGAAAACCTGCAGGACGCCCAGCCCGGCCGCGACTCGCAAACCCAACAGGCGGCAGTCCACCTGACGCTGGATTCCAAGGGTGCGCGCATTTTCCGCGACGTCACGCGCGACAACATCAACAAGCGCATGGCCATCCTGCTGTTCGAAAACGGCAAGGGTGAAGTAGTCACGGCGCCCGTCATCCGCGGCGAAATCGGCGGCGGCCAGGTGCAGATCTCGGGCAGCATGACGTCCGAGGAAGCCGCCGACACCGCCCTGCTGCTGCGCGCCGGCGCGCTGGCGGCCCCGATGTCCATCATCGAGGAACGCACCATCGGCCCGAGCCTGGGTGCGGACAACATCTCGAAGGGCTTCTACTCGACGCTGTACGGCTTCCTGGCCATCGCCGCGTTCATCATCATCTACTACCACCTGTTCGGCGTGTTCTCCACGATCGGCCTGACGTTCAACGTCCTGCTGCTCCTGGCGCTGCTGTCCATGCTGCAGGCCACTCTGACCCTTCCGGGTATCGCGGCTATCGCACTGACACTGGGCATGGCCATCGACTCGAACGTGCTGATCAACGAGCGCATACGGGAAGAACTACGCGCAGGCGCCTCGCCGCAACAGGCCATCCATCAAGGTTTCGAACGCGCGTGGGGCACCATTCTTGACTCGAACCTCACCACGCTGATCGTGGGCCTGGCGCTGCTGGCCTTCGGTTCGGGCCCGATCCGGGGCTTCGCGGTGGTTCACTGCCTGGGCATCCTGACCTCGATGTTCTCATCGGTCGTGGGCGTGCGCGCGCTGGCCAACCTGTACTACGGCCGCAAGAAGAAGCTCACCTCGATCTCCATCGGCGAAGTCTGGAAGCCGAAGGCAAACTGAAATAAAGCGGGCGGCGCATGCCGCCCGCCACAGAAAAGAACCGAAGGCGAAAAATGGAATTTTTCCGGATTCACCGCACCATCCCGTTCATGCGCCATGCCCTGGTGCTGAACATCATCAGTCTCGTCACCTTCGTCCTGGCGGTGTTCTTCATCGTCACGCGCGGCTTCCACCTGTCGATCGAATTCACGGGCGGCACGGTCATGGAAGTCAACTACGCCCAGACGGCGCAGCTTGAAAACGTGCGCGGCGTGGTGTCCAAGCTGGGCTACTCCGACTTCCAGGTCCAGAATTTCGGCACCTCGCATGACGTCATGATCCGCCTGCCCCTGCAGGAAGGCCAGACGTCCGCCACCCAGAGCGAAACCGTGATGGCCGCGCTCAAGGCCGCCGATTCCGGCGTCGAACTGCGCCGCGTCGAATTCGTGGGTCCGCAGGTCGGCCAGGAACTGTTGCACAACGGCCTGATGGCCCTGCTCGTCGTCGTCATCGGCATCATGGTCTACCTGGGCTTCCGCTTTGAATGGAAGTTCGCCGTGGCCGGCGTGATCGCCAACCTGCACGACGTGGTCATCATCCTGGGCTTCTTCGCATTCTTCCAGTGGGAATTCTCGCTGTCGGTGCTGGCCGGCGTGCTGGCCGTGCTGGGTTACTCCGTGAACGAATCCGTGGTCATCATGGACCGGATCCGCGAGAACTTCCGCAAGTACCGCAAGGCTGACGTCCACGAAGTCATCAACAGCGCCATCACGCAAACCATTTCCCGGACCATCATCACCCACGGTTCGACGCAGATGATGGTGCTGGCCATGCTGTTCTTCGGCGGCCCCACCCTCCACTACTTCGCCATGGCGCTGACCATCGGCATCTGGTTCGGCATCTATTCGTCGGTGTTCGTCGCCGCCGCGCTGGCCATGTGGATGGGCGTCAAGCGCGAAGACCTGATCAAGCCGGTCAAGAAGGAAGGCGAGGAAGGCGAAGTCGCCTGATCCTTCCCCCGCCCCAAAAGCAAAACCCGTCGCTCACGCGACGGGTTTTTTCTTTTGGGCGCTGCGGCCGGCACGAATAGTCGTCCGCGCCTGCTCCGGATAGTTTGTCCGATTCTCCGCTGCGGCGGTTGATTAATATATCCGAACAGGTATATTGATGAGGCCAGACAATCCAAAGGTGCTCTTCTGGGAAGGCTCATCCGAGAAGGACTTCAAGGCATTCCCCCTGCCCGTGCAAAAGCGCATGGGCATGTCGTTATATATCGTCGCCGCAGCCAGACGTCGACCTGATAACAAGCCGGCTGAAACGGGTAATTGCCCGCCTCGCCCATGACAGGAGCAAAGAATGACGCGCACCGCCCAGGCAGGCACGCACAACGTCCTTGAGGACCTCGGCTTCGAAGACGCTGCCGAACTGACGGCAAAAGCGCAGCTTGCCATCAAATTCAACGACCTGATCGACCAGCGCGGCCTGAGCCAGCATGACGTCGCCTCGTTGACAGGCATGACGCAGCCCAAGGTCTCCCAGATACGTCGCTACAAGCTATTGAACATTTCATTGGAAAGACTCATGCAGGCGCTGGTCTCTCTGGACCAGCACGTGGAAATCCGGGTGCGCAAGGCACGTCGCTCCGACACCGCAGGAATCTCGGTGGCTGCCTGAGCCTGATTGCCGAACCCTGTTTTGCCGCACCGGCACAAGCGCGCCCGCATTCGTTACCATGTCCCCCCATGAAACTCACCATCGACCATCTCGTCATCGCCGCGGCGGATCTTGCCAGCGGGACCGACTATGTCGCCGGCATCCTGGGCATTGCGCCGCAAGCTGGCGGCGCGCATCCGCGCATGGGCACCCACAATCGGGTGCTGGGCATGGCGGGCGGCGTCTACCTGGAAGTGATCGCCATCGATCCGGACGCGCCGGCGCCCGCCCGTCCCCGGTGGTTCGGCCTGGATCAGGGCAACGTGCGCGCCCGGCTTGAACAAGGGCCGTTCCTGGCCCATTGGGCGGCCCGGGTCGAGGCGCCGCTCGATCTCACGCACATGCAGGCCGAACACCCCGACCGCCTCCCGCCCGTCGTGCCCATGACGCGGGGCGACCTGCGCTGGCGGCTGACCGTGCCCGGCGACGGCAGCCTGCCCGCCTGGCGAGAAGCCGGCCACGAGGCCGGCGAGGGCCTGCTGCCCACGCTGATCCAATGGGACGTCGACAACTATCCGGGCGTCAGCCTGCCGCGCCAGCCGCTGTCCCTGATCCGGCTGACCGGCAGCCATCCCCGGGCCGCCCTGCTGCGGCAGGGATTGGCATGGATGGGCGCCAATACCCTGATCGACGTCGAACAGGCCGACGGCCCGGCTCGACTCGCCGCGCAGATCGAAACGCCCTCGGGACTCAAGGTGCTGGCTTGACGCCTTTCTGTCCCGGCGGCTGGCGAAAGGCATGCGCCGGCCAGCAAGGCCAGACAGACCGTTTCACGTTCGTCGGTGTGGACCGAGCCGCCTCGCCCGCTGGGCGCTGAAAGGCCAGACACAGCCTTTCATGTCCGTCGGTCTTGCCTGAGCGCCTTCGCCCCGATCGATGCTCAAAAAAAAAACCGCGGACCATCCGCGGTTTTTTTTGCCCGGCTTGCAAGAAGCTCAGGCCTTTTTCCACCAGCGCCATGGGGCGCGCAGCGGCCATTGATATTTGCTGCACAGCACGCGCGGGGCCAGGACGTGGCCGACCAGCACCGCGATGCCAGCGGCCGTCATCACGTCCGACAGGTAGTGGTCCAGGTTCACCAGGCGGCTGATCGCCACCAGGGACGCCAGCAGCAGGAAGACCCAGCGCCAGCGGGGCGCCAGGATGCCCAGCACCACGGCCACGGAAAACGCCGCATAGGTGTGGCTGGACGGAAAGGAATTGAACTGCTGGACGCGCGAAAAGGTCTCGGCCACGCCGTAGATGCCCTGCTCGAAGTACAGATCGGGGCGCGCCCGCGCCACCGTGCGCTTGAGCACCAGCACGACCAGCCCGCCAACCGCCATGGTGGACAGCATCAGAAGACTGCCCCGCGCCATGGCGGCGTAGCTGACCCGCAGCGGATTGCGCCAGCCGCGCGCCAGACCCACCAGGCCGACGACGTAGAACGCCAGCGCCATGACGATGTAGTGGCCGCTTTCGCCCAGCTCGCCCACCCATTCGAAAGACTGGTCGACGCCTTCCGACACCGATTTCTGCATCCAGATCGCCACGGGCAGGTCGACCCAGAGCGCGCAGGCGGCGGCCGCCAAGGCCAATGCGACGCCCAGAAGCGCCCATACTGACGCGGGATACGGATTGCGGTATTCGTCCTGGACAGCGGCGCCGATCCCGCCATCAAGCGAGGGAGCGGCTACCGGAGGCGTGAGGCGATTGAAATTCATCGGTGCCGCTCGGAAAAAAAGGGACATTGCCGGGTCTGCGGAGCAGACGGTGCGCTATCGTAACGGCCATCGCGCGCACGGCCAAGAAACAATTTCCTGGCAAGGGTTAAAATTCGCTCTTTCCCATCTTCCAGCCCCCGGGATCTACACCCGTTACGGCGACCACCATGCAAGAAACCTCCCTCAAGCGCGCGGGCAACGTCCGCGACGGCGCACCCGCCGCCCTGCCCTCGACCGCCCCCACCGCCGGCTCCCCCCGCAAACTGTACATCCGCACCTTCGGCTGTCAGATGAACGAGTACGACTCGGACAAAATGGCCGACGTGCTGCGTGAGGACCAGGGCGGCCTGGAGCTCACAGACAACCCCGAAGAGGCCGACGTCATCCTGTTCAACACCTGTTCCGTGCGCGAAAAGGCGCAGGAAAAGGTGTTTTCGGACCTGGGCCGCGTGCAGCACCTGAAGAAGACCAATCCGAACCTGGTGATCGGCGTGGGCGGATGCGTGGCCAGCCAGGAAGGCGAAGCCATCGTCAAGCGCGCCCCCTATGTCGACGTCGTGTTCGGACCGCAGACCCTGCACCGCCTGCCCGACCTGATCAAGCGCCGTCGCGACGAGGGCCGTTCGCAGGTCGACATCAGCTTCCCCGAAATCGAAAAGTTCGACAACATGCCGCCGCCGCGCGTCGACGGGGCCACGGCGTTCGTTTCCATCATGGAAGGCTGTAGCAAGTACTGCAGCTTCTGCGTCGTGCCCTACACGCGCGGCGAAGAAGTTTCGCGCCCCTTCGACGACGTGCTGATCGAAGTGGCCGACCTGGCCGACCAGGGCGTCAAGGAAGTGACGCTGCTGGGCCAGAACGTCAACGCTTACCGGGGCCGCATGGCCGACTCGGACGAGATCGCCGATTTCGCGATGCTGCTCGAGTACGTGCACGAAATCCCCGGTATCGAGCGGATCCGCTACACCACGTCGCACCCCAAGGAAATGACCCAGCGCATGGTGGATGCCTATGCCCGCCTGCCCAAGCTGGTGTCGTTCCTGCACCTGCCCGTGCAGGCCGGCAGCGACCGCGTGCTGGCCGGCATGAAGCGCGGCTACACCACGCTGGAATTCAAGTCCGTCGTGCGCCGCCTGCGCGCCGCGCGCCCGAATCTGACGCTGTCCTCCGACTTCATCGTCGGCTTTCCCGGCGAAACCGAGGAAGACTTCGAAAAGACGCTGAAGCTGATCGAGGACGTAGGCTTCGACACCTCGTTCTCGTTCGTGTATTCGCGGCGTCCCGGCACGCCGGCCGCCGACCTGACCGACGACACCCCGCAGGACGTAAAGCTGCAACGCCTGCAGCGCCTGCAGGCGCTGATCAACGAGCAGGCTGCAACGATCGCCCGCAACATGGTGGGCACGCGCCAACGCCTGCTGGTCGAAGGCCCGTCGCGCCGCGACCCGAACGAACTGATGGGCCGCACCGAAAACAACCGCATCGTCAATTTCCCCGCCCCCGCGCGGCTCATCGGACAAATGGTCGACGTCATCATCACCGAGGCGCACACGAATTCGCTGCGCGCCCGCGTGGCCGACGTGGACCGCACTTCCCAAGAGGCTGAATGACCACATCCCGCTCCCGCGCGCGTCGCAGCATGCCCGTCGTCGTAACCCTGGACGGCGACAACACCCACCTGGCCAACCTCTGCGGCCCCCTGGACGAGAACCTTCGGCAGCTTGCCGACGGCATGACCGTCAAGCTGTCGCGCCGAGGGAACCGGGTCACGATCGAAGGCGAGCGGGCCGAACTGGCCGGCCGGATCCTGCGCCGTTTCCACGAGCAGGCCGTGCATCGCGCCCTGTCCATCGACGACATCCAGCTGGGTCTGGTCGAGATCGGCGTGGGGCGCCAAGAGGAAAACCTCAAGGAAGAGCAGTCCCAGGAACTGGACGCCCTGCCCGCCCTGGACGACGAAAGCGACGGCATCGCCCTGCGCACCCGGCGCAGCGACCTGCGTCCGCGCACGCCGCGCCAGCGCGACTACCTGAACAACATCCTCAAGCACGACATCACGTTCGGCGTCGGCCCCGCCGGCACCGGCAAGACGTGGCTTGCCGTGGCGTGCGCCATCGACGCCATGGAGCGCGACACGGTGCAGCGTCTGGTGCTGACGCGCCCGGCGGTCGAAGCCGGCGAGCGGCTGGGCTTCCTGCCCGGCGATCTGGCCCAGAAGGTCGATCCGTACCTGCGCCCGCTGTATGACGCCCTGTACGACCTGATGGGCTTCGAAAAGGTGCAGCGTCTGTTCGAAAAGCAGACCATCGAGATCGCGCCGCTGGCCTACATGCGCGGCCGCACGTTGAACCACGCGTTCGTCATCCTGGACGAGGCGCAGAACACCACGCCCGAGCAGATGAAGATGTTCCTGACCCGGATCGGCTTCGGCAGCAAGGCCGTCATCACCGGCGACCCGTCGCAGGTGGACCTGCCGCGCGGGCAGGACAGCGGCCTGGCTCACGCCGTGAAGGTTCTGCATGACGTCCAGGGCATCGCCACCACCCGATTCACCAGCCGCGATGTCGTGCGCCACCCGCTGGTCGCGCGCATTGTCGACGCCTACGACCGCGCCTCCGAAAATGAAGCCTGAACTGTCCCTGTCCGTTCAGTACGGCGTCGAAGAAGCGCGCCTGCCGCGCTGGCGCCTGCGGCGTTGGGCCGAACGCGCCCTAGCGGGCGCCGCCGAGGACGGCCTGGTAGATTTCTCGGCCGCCGAACTCAGCCTGCGGCTGGTGGGCGCCGCCGAGGGCCGCCGCCTGAATCGCGATTTTCGGGGCCGCGACTACGCCACCAACGTGCTCACGTTCGAATATGGCGTTGACCCGCTGGGCGTGGCGCGCGGCGACATCGTCATGTGCGTGCCGGTGCTGGTGCGCGAGGCCCGCGAACAGAAGAAGGCGCTGCTGGACCACGCGGCGCACCTGACCATCCACGGCGTCCTTCACTCGCTGGGCTATGACCACATCAAGGCTCGCGACGCGAAGCGCATGGAAGCCCTGGAAACCAGCACCCTGGCCCAGATCGGCATCGCGGACCCTTACGTGGCGGCATGATCGCCGTCTCCGGGTCTACCCTGAGAAATTGCCGGAAAATGGCGCCCAGCAAGGCGCAGATCGCGTCGGTTTCGCCCATTTTCCGGCTCGGCGTTACAAATCGGAAGCCAGTATCGGTTATGCTGGCTCCTCCATAACTTGTCCTCCCGGACGATGTCTGACCCTTACCCTGCTCCCGAAGCGACTCCTGCTCGCTCATCCAAACCCGCCACCAAATCCCTGCTAGACCGCCTGCTTTCCCTCGTGCGCCGCGAGCCCGAGGACCGCGAAGGCATCAAGGCCGTCCTGGAAGCCGCGCACGAGCGCGATCTGCTCGACGCCGAGTCGTACAAGATGATCAAGGGCGCGCTGGCCGTGTCCGAGGGCACTGTCGGCGACATCATGGTTCCGCGCTCGCGCATGGACCTGCTGGACGTCACGCAGCCCATCCCCTACCTGGTGGCCTCAGTGATCGAGACCGCGCATTCGCGGTTCCCCGTGTATGAAGGCGACCGCGACAACATCATCGGCATCCTGCTGGCCAAGGATCTGCTGCGCTGCATGCTGGAGCCGAACATCGAAGTGCGCACGCTGGTGCGCCCCGCCGTGTTCATCCCCGAATCCAAGCGCCTGAACGTGCTGCTGCACGAATTCCGCGCCAGCCGCAATCACCAGGCCATCGTCATCGACGAGCATGGCGGTATTTCGGGCCTGGTCACGATGGAAGACGTGCTGGAACAGATCGTTGGCGACATCGAAGACGAATTCGACGAGACCGAGGAAGACTCCATCTTCCCCGAAGGCGAAAACCAGTGGCGCGTTTTGGCGGCCACGGACATCTCCCACTTCAATGACGTGTTCGGTTGCCAGTTGCCCGACGACGAGTACGACAGCGTCGGCGGCTGGATGGGCGGCCAGCTCGGCCGTATCCCGCGGCGCGGCGACCACGCCGAATTCGACGGGCTGCGTTTGGAAGTGGCGCGCGGCGACGCCCGCCGCGCCATCTGGCTGCGCGTCAAGCGCATCGCCGCCTCGCAGTCCGCAGCCCCCGCCACCGACGCATGAGCAGCACCCCGCGCGGCCAGTTCCTGCGCGGCGCCGCCGGCCTTGTGCTGGCGGGCGCCGTCCACGCCCTGACGTTCGCCCCCGGGCCCTTGCCTGGCTGGGCGCTGGCGGTCACCCAGGTCATCGCACTGGCCGTCCTGGCCCGGGTCACGCTCTATGCGCCGTCCGCCCGGCAGGCGTGGCTGCGCGGCTGGCTGTTCAGCTTCGCCAGCTATGCGCTGGGGCTTTACTGGATCTTCATCAGTCTGCACCGCTACGGCGACCTGGCCGCCCCGCTGGCGGTCGCCGCCGTGCTGGCGCTATCCGCGTTCCTGGCCCTGTTTCCGGCCACCGCCAATGCGCTGGCGCGCCGTTACGCCCCGCTGACCAACGACTCGGCCCCGTCTCGCATCCTTTCAAGCACGCTGGCCTGGGCTGCCATGTGGGCCGCGTTCGAATGGCTGCGCGCGGTCCTGCTAACCGGCTTTCCGTGGCTCAACATCGGCTATGCGCACGTCGACGGCCCGATCTCCGGATGGGCGCCCCTGCTAGGCGTGCACGGCATGGCGTTCTTGGCGGCGTTCGTCGCCGCGGCAGTGGCCAGCCTGTGGCAGCCCTCCCGCAAGACCGGCCTGGGCCCGCGTCATGCGCTGGCCGCCGGCGTGGCTTTGGCTTTGGCCGGAGCCGGCTGGCCGCTTTCCCGCGTTGATTGGTCCACGCCCTTCGGCGATCCCCTGAACGTGCGGCTGGTGCAAGGCAATATCGGCCAATCCCAGAAATTCGACCCCGCGCTACTCGAGCAAAGCGTAAGGCGGCACCTGGAACTGACGGCCATGGCGCCTGCACCCGGTGTGCCCGCGCCCCAGTTGGTGATCCTGCCCGAAACGGTGGTGCCCATCTTCCAGGACCAGCTCGACCCGCGCGTCTGGGAAGTCTGGCGAGACCTGGCCGGCCAGCGCAACACGGTCGTCGCAATGGGCGTGCCGCTGCACGACCGCGTGAACGGCCGCGAACGCTACACCAACAGCGTCATCGGCTTTGACGGCAACACGCCGGTCGAACAGCTTGTGGCCGGGTCCACCGCCATGCGCTACGACAAGCGCCATCTGGTTCCGTGGGGCGAATACGTCCCGCCAGGATTCCATTGGTTCGTGAACATGCTGAACATCCCGCTGGGCGATTTCGATCGTGGGGGTGAACGCCAGACGCCGTTTGCCGTGGCGGGCCAGCACATCGCGTTCAACATCTGCTACGAAGACCTCTTCGGCCCGGACTTGCTGCCTGCGCTGCAGCCCGGCCCCAACGGCGAGCCGGGCGCGACCATCCTGGTGAACGTCAGCAATCTGGGCTGGTTCGGCGACACCTGGGCGTTGCGCCAGCATCTTCAGATCGGCCGCCTGCGCACGATGGAAACCGCCCGTCCGATGCTGACCGCCACCAATACCGGCATTACCGCAGCCATCGATGCGAAGGGCCACGTCGCTGCGCAATTGGCGCCGCTGCAAGCGGGCGTGCTGCCGGTGTCGGTGCAAGGCATGACCGGCCTGACACCCTATGCGCGTTTCGGCGACAAAACCGCCCTGGCCTTGATTGGTCTGGCGCTCATCGCCGCGTTGGGCAGCGCCCGACGCTCGCGCCGCCGCTGACCCTGTTCAAGCGAACAGGTTCGCGGGCAGCGATCCTGTTTCGTCGGGCGGGCGCAGCGGCCCGCTGCCCGCGCCCGTCAGCTCGATCGCATCCGCGATGGCCAGCATGTCGTCCGCATCCAGTTCCAGTTCCGCCGCGCCGATCAGGCCATCCACCTGCGCCGCGCTGCGCGCCCCCACGATCGCCCCCGTCACGCCCGGCCACGCCAGCGTCCACGCCGCCGCAACGGCGGCAACCGTGGCGCCGTGGCGTTCCGCGATGGGCTTGAAGGCGTCGGCCAGAGCCAGGTTGCGTTCCAGTTCAGGCGAGCGGAAGTCCGCATGGCGCGACCGCCAGTCGTCCGGCGGCAAGGACTGCGCCCGCTGCGCGCTGAAGCCGCCGGTCAGCAGGCCTGAATGCATGGGGCTGTAGACGATCACCCCCGTGCCATTTGCCGCACACCACGGAATCAGGTCGTTGCCCGCAGCGCGCTGGATCGCCGAGAACGGCGGCTGCAGCGTATCCACATGCCCCAGGAATTCCGCTGTCCGCACCTGCGCAAGATTGTGGTTCGACAGCCCGACGGCCCTGACCTTGCCGGCCTGCTTCAGGTCCAGCAGCTCCTGCCAATATGCCTCCAGCGGCGTGCCGTCGCCGGCTGGCCAATGCATCTGGTACAGGTCGATGCGCTCGACGCCCAGCCGCCGCAACGAGTTTTCGAGTTCACGGCGAATACTGGAAGGCGCGCCCGTGCGCCGCGGCATGGCCTGCGGCTGCTCGTCGGACCACGTCAATCCGCACTTCGTGAACACGTAGGGACGATCATCCGGGGCCATCTGGGCCAGCGCGCGGCGCACGATCTCTTCCGAATGGCCCAGCCCATAGACGGCTGCAGTGTCGATCCAGTTGATGCCGCGATCGACGGCGTGCCGGATCGCCGCGATGGAATCTGCGTCGTCCTGCCGTCCCCACCCCACCGCCCACCCATTACCGCCGATGGCCCAGGCGCCCAGGCCGATGCGCGTGATCTCCATGCCGCTGCGGCCCAGCGCAACCGTGGGGAAAGAAGTCTTGCTGTTCATGAATCGCTGCTCATGTATCGAGTCCTTTGCGAAGGATCCTTTGGCGACAAGTCCGTTAGCAACAAGTCCTGCGCCGACGAATCCTATGCCGACGAATCCTATGCCGACAAGTCCTTTGCCAACCAGTCCTTTGCCAACCTACAAGGCGCCGCCAGCAAGGGCGTCATGCCGTCCCCGCGGCCCGCGCGGAAAAAAATGCCGCGGACCGATGTTTTTTTTACCCTCACGATAGCATCCTCACAAGTCTTTGATTTTGTTGATTTCCGCATCAATCCGCGGATTCTGCTCGGGTTCATATCGACCCGCCACCCGTGCCGAAAAGCGCTCCGATCCGCCTATTGCCCCCCTTTTTTCACAACTTTTTTGTTTTTTGCCATGAAGCGACTTGCACACCATATTTAGTTCGTGCATAATCTCGTTTCTTCGCCAACGGCACTAAACAAAACCGGCAACGAAACAGCAAAACGCACCGTAAAAAGCGCGGTTTGCCAGTAAAACGTTGAACGGATTGATTAGAGAAACGGGGGTATAGCTCAGCTGGGAGAGCGCTTGCATGGCATGCAAGAGGTCAGCGGTTCGATCCCGCTTACCTCCACCAGCACGCAGTACAGTAGTAAAGTTGTTCGTTCAGGTCCCCTTCGTCTAGAGGCCTAGGACATCACCCTTTCACGGTGAGTACAGGGGTTCGAATCCCCTAGGGGACGCCAGTTTACTGGCACAGCAGTAGAAGTGATGCAGTTGAAGTGACAAAGTAGTTGAGTAAGCCGCTGCGGAGCGGTAGTTCAGTTGGTTAGAATACCGGCCTGTCACGCCGGGGGTCGCGGGTTCGAGCCCCGTCCGCTCCGCCAAAAGCTCTCTCGCTCAGAGTCTTTCAAGAGCTCCGTATTCGGGGCTTTTTTGTTTTTAAGTGTGAGACCCTGTTGTCTGAAGTTTGGGGCGCCAGGTTAGCTGGGGGTATAGCTCAGCTGGGAGAGCGCTTGCATGGCATGCAAGAGGTCAGCGGTTCGATCCCGCTTACCTCCACCAGCACGCAGTACAGTAGTAAAGTTGTTCGTTCAGGTCCCCTTCGTCTAGAGGCCTAGGACATCACCCTTTCACGGTGAGTACAGGGGTTCGAATCCCCTAGGGGACGCCAGCTTCATCTGGCAAGTAGTGCAAGCTGCCTTGACACCGCAGCGTAGTGTAGAAGTTGGATGTCTGTTTAAGCCGCTGCGGAGCGGTAGTTCAGTTGGTTAGAATACCGGCCTGTCACGCCGGGGGTCGCGGGTTCGAGCCCCGTCCGCTCCGCCAAGCAACTTCGCTTGCAGATCGCTGCCCTTGCAGCACACGCTGAAAAGCTCCGGATTCCGGAGCTTTTTTGCATTGGGCCTTCGCTTTGACGCCGCCCCATGCTGCGATAGCCATCCCCTACCGCCGTACCCCTTCCGCGAGACTCGTCCGTTTTGACCTCTGGACAGCGTTGCCGCGCGCCTTCATGCTCTCGCGTACACGCCATGCGAAGAATAGAGGCCTACGTGACCCCCAATGACGCCGCACCCCAAGCACATCGCCAACATCTGCAGACCATTATCGCGGGCCTGAACGAGGGCATCATTCTGCTTGAGGCCGAGGGGTCGATCGCCTGGGCCAACGCCAGCGCGCTGGCGCTGCACGGCGCAGAACAGCTGGACGACCTGGGCGGCACGCCCGCCGGCTTTCGCAAGCGATATACGCTCACGTACCGCAACCATCATCGCGTGCCCGCGCGGCAGCATCCCCTGGACCGGCTGGCGGCCGGTGAAGAATTCGACGATTTACTGCTGGACCTGGGCCGCAAAGACGACGAAGACTTCCTGCGGCACGTCCTTGCCCGGGGCCTGAACCTGGACGACGGCGGCCCGTTTCCCTACCGCGTGCTGATCCTGCATGACCAGACGGCGCAAATCAACGCCGAGCATCGCTTCGAACGCGCGTTTTCGGCAAATCCGGCGCCCGCGCTGATCTGTCGTCTGTCCGACCTGCGCTACGTAAAGGTCAACCAGGGATTCCTGGAAATGACCGGCTACGCGCGTGACGCGGTGCTCGGCAAGTCCGCATACGAGCTGGACGTCCTGGACGGCGGGGACGATAAAGAAGCTGCGGTGGCGCGCCTTAATGAAGGCAAGACCATCCCCCAACGCGAAGGCGTATTGAAGCTGCAGGACGGCGGCAGCAAGTTCGTCGTGGTGGCTGGCCAGCCGATCGACATGCAGGACGAACCGTGCATGCTATTCACGTTCATCGACCTTGAAGGCCGCAAGCGGACGGAAGAAGCGCTGCGAGAAAGCGAGGAGCGCTTTTCCAAGGCTTTCCGGCTGGCGCCCGTGCCGATGGCCGTATGCGACGGCGCCACCCTGAACGTGCTGCACATCAACGAAGCGTTTGCGGCCACCACCGGCGTGACGCTCGAGGACGCGGATGAACGCGACCTCGCCGATCTGGGGGTGCGCCCCTACGAGGGCATGATCGCCAGCCTGAAAAGGGGCGAAAGCACCCGCAATCGCGAGGCCGTACTGATCGCGCAGGATGGCGGGCAACTGGACTGCCTGGTGTCTGCCGAGCCCGTCATGATTGGCGGGTCGCGCCGCGTGCTGATCGTGATGCAGGACATCACCGAGCGCAAGCGCTCCGAAACCGAGCTGCTGACCGCAATCGAAGCCGTCATGCAGGACACGTCCTGGTTCAGCCGCGGGATCATCGAAAAACTCGCCCAGCTGCGCGAACCCGCTCCCGCCAGCCGCGACGTGGCGGAACTGGCGCAGCTGACCTCGCGCGAACGCGAGGTGCTCGGGCTGCTGTGCCAGGGCCACGACGACGATGGCATCGCCAAAGCGCTGAAGCTGTCGCGCAATACCGTGCGCAACCATGTGGCCACGATCTACAGCAAGATCGGGGTGCACCGGCGCAGCGCTGCCATTGTCTGGGCGCGCGATCGCGGCATCACGGGCCACGAATCCGCGCGCAACCGGGATAAACCAGCGAAACCTTAGCCTTGCCTCCCTGAATTTACAATTTGACGCAAAATATCGAGCATGCCTGCGTCCCCGAAGATGACGCCGCGTTCGCGCGAACCGTTATCGAAAAGCGGCCATTTTCGGCCAATGCCAAACTAAACACCCCTCAAAGCCGCCCTTATTGCCTGCATTGCGCAAACCCGGCGCACCTTCTTACGATCCGCCGATCCAGCCCCTGGCCTTTCAGGCTCAGCGGGCGCGATCCAAGCACGCAAGAAGGAGCCCGACCATGCAGACCGCTTACATCCCCGTCCCGACCGCGCCCAAGCGCCACCCCGCCCCGGCGTGGACCGCCGAGGACATCATGGCGCTCTACGAGCTGCCTTTCATGGACCTGGTGCACCGGGCGCAGCAGACGCATCGCGCCCATTTCGATCCGAACGCCATCCAGCTTTCCAGCCTGCTGTCGATCAAGACGGGAGGCTGTCCGGAGGACTGCGCTTATTGCCCGCAATCGGCGCATTACGACACGGGCGTTGACGCCGACAAGCTCGTGCCGCTGGAAGACGTGGTCGCGGCCGCACGCGCCGCGCAGGCAGGCGGCGCGCAACGCTTCTGCATGGGCGCCGCGTGGCGCAGCCCCAAGCCCCACCACCTTGACGTCGTCGCAGAAATGGTCAGCGCGGTGAAGGCGCTGGGCCTGGAAACCTGCGTGACGCTGGGCATGCTGCGCGAAGGCCAGGCCGAGCAATTGAAGGGCGCGGGCCTGGACTACTACAACCACAACCTGGACACGTCGCCCGAGTACTACGGCAAGATCATTTCGACGCGCACCTACCAGGACCGGCTGGACACCCTGGACCGCGTGCGGGACGCCGGCATCAGCGTCTGCTGCGGCGGCATCGTGGGCATGGGCGAATCGCGCCGCGAACGGGCGGGCCTGATCGCCCAGCTGGCCAGCATGGAACCCTATCCCGAATCCGTGCCGATCAACAACCTGGTGCAGGTGGAAGGCACGCCCCTTTCGGACGTGGAGCCGCTGGATCCTTTTGAATTCGTCCGCACCATCGCGGTGGCGCGCATCGCAATGCCGCGCGCCGCGGTCCGCCTGTCGGCCGGACGCGAAGCCATGGATGACGCCCTGCAGGCGCTGTGCTTCATGGCCGGCGCGAACTCGATGTTCTACGGCGACGCCCTGCTGACCACCGCGAACCCGCAGATGCAGGCCGACCAGCGGCTGCTGGAGCGCCTGGGCATGCATATCGATGCGGCCGCCCACACCCATCAGGAGCTTGCGGCATGCCGTTGACCCCCGGATTGTTGTACCTGGCGGCCAGCGTGGCGTGCAGCGTGACGGTCGCCGTGCTGCTCAAGCTGGCTCGGCGCTGGCAAGTGGACGTGCGGCAGGCGATTGCCATGAACTACGCGGTCGCCGCCCTGCTCTGCTGGCTGGTGCTGCGCCCGGACCCGGCGCGTCTGCTGGCGCCGGAGACGCCGTGGCTCGTGCTGGCGGCCTTGGGCGTTCTGCTGCCCAGCGTGTTCCTGGCGATGGCCGCGGCGCTGCGGCACGCGGGCATCGTGCGCAGCGACGCCGCGCAGCGGCTGTCGCTATTCATTCCGCTGCTGGCAGCCTTCCTGCTCTTCGGCGAGCCCGTCAGCGCTCGCAAGCTGGCGGCGATCCTGCTGGCGTTCTGCGCCCTGTTCTGCCTGTTGCGACAGCCGCCCAAAGGGCTGGAGTCCGGGACGGCCGTGCCTGAGGATCGGCGCGCAATGTGGCTATGGCCGCTGGTGGTGTGGGCGGGCTATGGCGTGATCGACATCCTGTTCAAGCAGGTGGCGCGCACGGGCACGGCATTCGCCGGCGGGCTGCTGCTGGCCTTCCTGATGGCGGGCGCGTTGATGCTGGCGTACCTGCTGTGGCGCCGCGTGCGTTGGCAGGCCCGGCATCTGGTGGCCGGTGTCGCGCTGGGGTTGGCGAACTTCGGCAACATCCTGACCTACGTCCGCGCGCACCAATCGCTGCCGGAACACCCGGCGCTGGTGTTCGCGTCGATGAACATGGGGGTCATCACGCTGGGCACGCTGGTGGGCGCACTGGCCTTCCGCGAACCACTGACCCGCGTGAACATGGTCGGCATTGCGCTGGCGCTGTCGGCCATCGTGCTGATGACTCCCTGGTAGGGACGCCGGTTCAGGTGCCCGTGCGGACCTCGCGCTGCGGCTCGGACTCCTCGGGTTCGCTGGCAAGGTCTTGTGGCTGATCCTCGGCCGGCGCGGGCTCCGCCGCGGCTTCGGGCGGAGCCCGCGCCGCCGAGGGATCGGGCTGCACCATTTCCATGGCGATGTCGTTTTCGGGGTCCACCCGTGGATCCAGCACCGCCGCCGCCGGCGAGCTTTGCAGGGTGTCGGGCATCGGCACGAAATGCGTGGGGGCTTCGTCGACCTGGTGCGCACCGGTGACGCGCGTGGGGCGCACCTGCCAGACCAGAATGACGGCGCACGCCGAGATGAAGACGTAGTACATGCTGGGCCCGGCCAGCGTCATCATCAGCCCGGCGATCATGGGGCCCACGCACGCGCCCAAGCCATAGGTCATGAGCAGCACGGCCGACAGGCTGACGCGCCGTTCGGATTCGACGTGGTCGTTGGCGAACGCAGCACCCAGCGGATAGAGCGTGAACTGCAAAATGCCGAACAGGCAGGACATCACGACCAGCGCCCAGAACGGAAGCGTGATCCAGCCCCACATGACGGTAGGCAGCAGGACGAGCAGCAAGGCATTGAAGCGGATGAGGCCCGCGCGATTGACGCGGTCGGACAGCCAGCCCATGGGCCACTGGGACAACAGGCCCGCCGTGACGGCCGCCGCCACGAACACCGCGGCCTGCGAGGTGGTCAATCCGTGCTTGGCGCCGTACACGGCCGCCAGGCCATAGAACGCCCCGGAAAGATTGCCGGCAACGAACAGCACCGTCATGGACAGTGGCACGCGCCGCATGAAAAACCGCACGTCCAGCGGCGCGGGCAGTGGCGTTGGCGGGTGCGAACGGGCCGTGACGGCCAGGGGCACCAGGCACAACACCAAGCACATGGCCACCATCGTGAGCGGCCGCAAGTCCAGCGTGGCGTAGGCGGTCAGCGCCAACTGGCCCAGCACCGTGCCAAGCCCCGACACGACCATGTACACCGAGAACACCCGGCCGCGTTGATGGTTTTCGGTCTGTTCGTTCAGCCAGCTCTCGATGACCATGAACTCAGTCACCATGACGATGCCGGCGATGATGCGGAACACCAGCCATGCCGGCATCCAGTCCACCAGCGTCTGCGCCAGGATCATGCTGGTGGCGATGGCCGCACAGGCGACAAACGCCCGGATATGGCCGACGCGGATGATGAGCTTGTGTCCCAGCCGGGCGCCGCAGACCAGGCCGAGGTAGTAACCGGCGATCAGGGTCCCAATCCACACCTCGCTGACCGATTCAGCGGTCAGCTTCAGGCCCATGTAGGTGTTGAACAGACCCGTGCCAATAAGCATCAGCAAGGTCGCAAAATACAGCGACGAAAACGATGAGATCGTGGATAGCATGGCGTCGGCAACCGCTGCTGGCGGTAGCGCGGCGGGCCGCCGGGGCGGCCCGCGCGTTGAGCGGTAAAACGGAAACTGCGGGGATCAGGCCTGCGACAGCATCGTGGCCGCGTCGCTGACTTCAAATTTGCCCGGCGCTTCGACGTTCAGTTGCTTCACGACGCCGTCGACGATCAGGGCGGAGTAGCGCTGCGAGCGCACGCCCATGCCGCGCTGGACCAGGTCCAGTTCCAGGCCAAGTTCCTTGGTCCACAGCGCCGAGCCGTCGGCCAGCATGCGAACCTTGCCGTCGGTTTTCTGTTCACGGCCCCAGGCGCCCATGACGAAGGCGTCGTTGACGGACACGCACCAGATTTCATCGACGCCCTTGGCCTTGAGGGCAGCGGCTTGCTCGACGTAACCGGGCAGGTGCTTGGCCGAGCAGGTGGGCGTGAAGGCGCCCGGCACGGCAAACAGCGCGATGGTCTTGCCGCGGGCCAGGTCGGCGACCTGGAACGCGTTGGGGCCCAGCGAGCAGCCGGCGGTTTCGGTTTCGATGAATTCGGTCAACGTGCCATCGGGCACGCGGTCGCCGACTTTGATCGTCATGTAGATCTCCAAGATTGAAAGGGGCAATGCATTGAGGCAGGACGCCTCACAGGCACCATCATAGTTCGTGCGCGGCCGGGTTGCTGCCTTTGACGGCGAGGGAAAAGAAGATGAACAGTCTGAAACGACTCTACACCGCCGCCACACGGCCGGGAAACGCGCGCTTGCCATAATGGAATGGTAGACATCGCCCGCCGCGGCCGCGAGAGGCAGAGTGCCGCGAGGGCTTCACAGGAGACTTTCGATGCGCAAATTCCTGACCGGACTGACCTGGACGCTGGCTGCAGCCGCTCCGGCCTGGGCGGCTCCCGATGCCGCCGAACAGGCCCAATTCGATTCCTTCGTCGTCGCCGCCGGGGCATCCAATGGCGCGGCCCGCGCCTGCGGGGCTTCCGAACCAGACCTGACGCAGCACCAGGACACGGCGCGCAAGAACCTGCTGCGCTATGCCGAGGAATACCAGTTTTCTTCGAGCGGCTTTGACTCGCTGTTCCAGAAGGGTCAAGGCGAGGGAAAGACGATGATGGACGACATGAAGCGGTCGGGCGTGGATGGATGCCGCGGAGTGCTCGGGGGGTTTCAGAGCGAGCGCGTGATGAAGTATGAGGATATGAAGCGGGCGCTGGCGGAGGTTAGTGATGGGTTGCCGGGGGAGAAGGCGCGGTAAGACGTGAGTGCTCTGGGTGCAGCCTGATTGGTGAAGGGCTGATTTGAGTTCTTGAGACGCCTGGCGCATCGGCGCACCCGGATGCGCCAGGCTGCGTTATTCGGGTGTCATCGCCGCTGGGTCGGACGGCGTTCTTGAGGTGCTTGCCGCGGACGGAGAGGAGAAGGATTATCTTGCGGAGCCCGCCCCCGGCCGGCCGCGCGGGCGGCCTTCGGGGGCTTACACGGTGTCTTGCGTCGTGATGATGACGCCGCGCGCAGCGGGCGTAAGGTGTGCGAGTCGCATGCGGGTGTGTGACACCCATGGAGATGCGAGTCAGGTTGTCGCCTGTCTCACCCAGGTATCAGACACCCTCATCGACACACTGCCGAATGCCTACACCCCATTCTGCTTGAACCAATCCAGCATCCGCGTCCACGCCTGTTCCGCTTCGGATTTGCGGTACGACGGGCGGTAGTCGGCGTGGAAGGCGTGGGGGGCTTCGGGGTAAATGTCGATGCGGGAGGCCTTGGCGGCGGGGGAGCCTTTGGCGAGTTCGATGCGCATGCGGTCGACGTCGGCTTGGGAGATGCCGGCGTCTTTGCCGCCGTAGGCGCCCAGGATGGGGGCCTTCAGGTTGTCGACGATAGCCAGGACGGGTTTGGGTTTCAGTTCGCTGGGTTCGCCCGCCAGTTGGCCGTACCAGGCGGCGCCGGCTTTCAGTTTGGGGTTGTGGGCGCTGTACAGCCAGACCTGGCGGCCGCCCCAGCAGAAGCCCAGGATGCCGAGACGGTCCGGGTTGCCGCCATGGGCGGCGGCCCATGCGGCTGCGGCGTCCAGGTCGCTTTGCACCTGTTTGTCTGGAACCTTGCTGACGACTTCGGCCTGCAGCTTCGGAATTTCGGTGTACTTGGACGGGTCGCCCTGGCGTGCATAGAGTTCGGGCGCGATCGCCAGGTAGCCCTGATGGGCCAGGCGGCGGCAGACGTCCTGAATGTATTCGTGCACGCCGAAGATCTCCTGCACCACGATGAGCGTAGGCAGGTTTTTCTTGCCTTCGGGGGCCGCGCGGTAGGCGGGGATCTTGCCGTCCGAAGTCGGTATGTCGATCTTGCCGGCGACTAGGCCCTTGCCGTCCGTGGAGATGGCGGTGCTTGCCACCGCCGGGCCCGCCGCAAGCGAAAACCCGGCGGCGACGGTGGTGGCGATGAAGCCGCGCCGGTCCAGTCTCAAGGGCGGAAGCAGGCTGTCAAACTGGGCGTCCTGGTCTTTCATCGATAAATCTCCTGGAAAAAGACGGGCTCGGAGAGACGCCCTCGCGTCCCTTCCCGGGCCTGCCGAGTTCACTTCAGGGAGAAGTCCACGCGCGAGGGTTGCCCCTCGTCCTTGATGCCATCGGCGTCCAGCTGCGGCGCAACGATGAACACGCGATCCGCGAGTCCTTCCTGGGCTAGCAACTTCTCATAAACGGCCTGTGCGCGGGCATCGGCCAATTGGCGCAGTTGGTCGTCGCCGACCGGCGCCGCGGCCCGCAGCATTGCTTCCATCTGCGCGGCGGGAACGGACTTGGACATGCCGATGATATTGCGCGGCTTGTCCTTGATGTCGGTGTCATCGTAAACGTCTTCGAGGTACTTCGCGCGTTCCGCCCCCGTGACTTCGACGCCGGCCGGGTTGGGCTTCTTGCCGCGCGGCGCGACGTCGGCGGCCTTGGCCGCGCGGATCTTGGCGTCCACCCAGGCCTGGCGCAGGCCTTCCGTGTCGGTCTTGGGGTCGGCGCGGCCGCTGATGTCCATCTTCAGCGCGGGGCGATCGGTCAGCGCCTTGATCAGTGTGTCGATGCGCTGGATCGAATCGTCGCTGAGCGCGGCGCTGCCCGGGGCGAATTCAACGTAGGACAGCTCCTCGCCGCCGCCGAAGGCGGACGCCAGCAGGCTGAAGGGCGACGTGACCGCCTTGACGACCAGGTTCATCAGGACGCGCACGACGATGCCGCCCACGGAAAACTCGGGGTCGTCCAGCGAGCCGGAGATCGGCAGATTGATGTCGATGTTGCCGCGCGAGTCTTTCAGCAAAGCCACGGCCAGCAGCACTGGCAGTTTGGTGGCCTCGGGGCTGTTGGTCTTGTCGCCGAACGTTAGCTGATTGAGCACGACGTGGTTCGTGGCCTGCAGGGCGCGGTCCTTGATCTTGTATTCCAGGTCCACGGACAGCTTGCCCCGCTTGATCGGGTAGCCCACGTACTTGGCCGAATAGGTATTGAAGCGCGGCAGGTCCACGCCCTTGGCGGAGGCCTTCAGGTCCAGCGACAAGTATTTGGCGAAGGGTTGGACGACGCCGCTGATCGAAAGCGGAGCGGTCGTGTACACCCGGCCGGTGACCTTGACCTTGGCGGGCTGGGGATTCGTGGACGACACCGCAGTGATGCCGCCCTCGATGCTGGACAGCTCGGCGACGTAGTTGGGTTTGACGAACCGGTCCGTGAAGGTCATGCGGCCGCGGGTCAGCGTGACGCTGTTGACCGAGATGTCGGGCATGGCCGCCGACCCGCCGCTCTTGGCCGAAGGCGCGGGCGCGGGAGGCGGCGTGCTGCGGCCCGGGGTCTGCGTGTCCTGAGTAATGGAGCCCCCCGCCTGCCCCGGCGCGGCGACCAGATCCATGACGTTCAGCCGGCCCTGGGCGTTGAGCAGCACGCGGCCGTAGAAGTCTTCCAGGGCGATGTCTCCCAGCTTGGCGCCGATCTTGTCGCCCGCGACGGAGATGTCCATCCCGGTGAAGCCCAGCCGCTTCCAGTTCAGGAAGTCGTCCTTGTTGACCCGGTCCTGGAGATCAAGGTCGGTAACGTCGACTGCGCCTTTCCAGGTGGCCTTGAGCGGGGCATTGCCGGCCGCGGCGGCGAATTCGGCGTTGCCCTTGGCGCCCAGCGTGACGGCGCGCACGGTGGCGTTCAGGCTGGAGGCCGCATAGGGCGCGAAGGTCGCCACATTCAGCCCGGACAGGTCCACCGACGTCTTGAGCGTCAACGGCTGCGGGGTGAACACGCCCTTCAGGTCGAGCTTGCCATTGCCCTGGATGCCGGCGGCGGCAAGCGTGAAATTGCTCTGGCCGGGCCCCATGGCAAGGCGGTCGGCCGTCACGCGCAGGGATTGCAGGGCGACGTCCAGCGCGGGCTGGAGCGATTCGTCCCGGGCCTTGAACTGCGTCAGGTCCGCCTGCACGGCGGTGGCGGACGCGTCGATCGCGCCGCCCTTTTCCCGCACATGGATCTGCGCGGTGGCGCCCAGCCGTCCGTCCAGCAGGGTGACGGGCGCGGCGCTGCGCACGGCCGGCGCCAACGGCGCCAGCGCCACGTTGCCCAGACGCACGTCCATGTCCAGCGACAAGGGCTTGATGACCAACGGACCCTTGGCGCGCAGCCAGCCGCCGTCGGTGCTGTTGTCCATGGTCAGCCACAGATTGATGGGTCGATCCGGCTGCTGGGGCAGTTCAACGCCCTCGACGGTGGCGGCCAGGCCGGTGATGACGTAATCCAGCTTGCTGACCGCGTCGGTGACGTAGACCTCGCCCTCGTGCAGGTTGAAGGCGTCCAGCGTGACTTTCCATTCCGACGGCGCCTGTGGCGCGGTCGGCTGGTCGGGGGTGGCGGCGCCAGGAGTCGTGGCGGCAACGCCCGGCGCGGCGCCGGATGGCTGCGCGGCAGCAGCGGCCGGGGCGGCCGTTTGTGCTGCCGGTGATTGCCCTGTGGAAGCCGGGCCTGCGGAAGTTTGTGCTGGGGGTGTCTGCCCTCCGGCTGCGGGGCCTGCGGGCGGCTGAGCTACGGGTGCCTGAGCAGCGGAAGTCGACGCGCCGGGAGCCAGGGTCGCGGCGCCCTCGCCCGCCGGCGCTTTTGCCGCAGGCGCTTGCGCGCCCGACGCCGGAGCCGCCCCTTGCTTGGCGGACGCCGCAGTCCCTTCCCGTGCGGCCTTTTCCGCGGCCTCGACGGCTAAAGGCTTGATGCCGCTGGCTTTTCTGATTTCGTCCCTGACGGGCGTGGCGGTGGGCTCGACGCCGCCCAGCGCCTTCAGCCCGGCGACGAAATCCTGCCAGTTCAAATGTTCGTTGGCGTGGCGACGCACATGGATCTGCGGCGCCCACAAGCCGATTTCCCCGATGTACACCTGGCGGGCGATCGGCTCCAGTTCAAGGCGGCTGACGGTCAGGGCGCTCCAGGCGGCAAGGCCGTTCCCGGCCGGGTCGCGCAAGTCCAGGCGGCGCAGGCCCAGGTCGCCGACGACGCGGATCTTGGGCGGTGCATCCTTGGGCTGTTCGAAGACGACCTGCAGGTTGGAATCCAGCAACGCGCTTTCGACCTTGAACGGCAGCGGCATCGGCCAGACGTCGGCCCACTTTTCCAGCTGCAAGCCGTCGAACGCCACGCGCAGCGTGGACGACGGCACCACATCGAAGGGACGCGCGACCCCGGTCAGGTCAAAGGGGCTGCCGTTGATGCGCAGGTGCAGGCGCGGCTGCACGTCGATGTCGGTGGCGTACCCGAACGTGGAAATGAACGGCACCCCGATGGCGAACTCGTCAACGACCTGTTTTCGGCCCGTGACCTTGTCGTCCAGCGTGATGGTGCCGTCCTCGATCACCATGTTGTTCAGCGAAAAACGCGGCAGCCCTTCGTCCGGCTTGGGCGGCTCCTCGGGCTTGGCGGCCGTCAATTCGGCCACGCGTTGCTCTATGTCAGAGAAATTGAATCGCAGCACGTCCTCGCGGACGATGGCGATGTTAGGCTGCCGCAGCGTCAGACGATCGACGACGGGCGCGAACCAGAACAGCGAAGTCCACGAAGCGCTGGCATCCAGTTCGGCCAGCGTCATCAGCGGGGTCTGCGAGCCGGGCTGGGCCACGGCCAGGTCATGCGCCCGCAATGTCAGCGTGAAGGGATTGAAGCTGATCTTGCCGACGGAAACGTCGCGCCCGATCATCTTCGAGACGTCATCGGTCAGGACGCCATGCAGGACCTTCGGCACCTGCCAGGCGGCGACGCCAAACAGAATCAGCACGAACGCCACAATGCCCAGGAGAATCTTGCCAGCGCGTCGGGTGAACCGTAGCTTGGGCATCCGCACGGGCATTGAAAGTCTCCTGATACATATTGAAGGCGCTTATCCCAGCCTTCCCACTGACTACAGGCGCGATTATCGCGCCCCCTTTACTGCTCGTCTATCATAGGCGTAACAATGGGCCGGCCCGGCCACACGGGCCCGCCCTTTTCAATCGTTAACAATTCTTGATCCCGATTCCATGTCCACGCCCACCCCCACACTGAGCCACCTGGACGAAGCCGGCCAGGTCCGCATGGTCGACGTCATCGCCAAGACGGACACCGAACGCGTGGCCGTCGCCGCCGCCAGCGTGCGCATGAACGCCGTGGCCTATGGCCTCCTGACCCAGCCGGGCCAGGGCAAGGGAGAAGTCCTCAACACCGCGCGCGTGGCCGCCATTTTGGCCGCAAAGCGCTGCGCCGACATGATTCCCCTGTGCCACAGCCTGCCGCTGGCCTTCGTCGGCATTGAATTTTCCCTGGACGATGCCGAACATCGCATCGACATCCTGGCCACCTGCCGCACCAGCTACAAGACCGGCGTCGAAATGGAAGCCATGATGGCCTGCAGCGTCGCGGCGCTGACCATCTACGACATGTGCAAGGCGGCCGACAAGGGCATCGTGATCGAACAAGTTCGCCTGAAATACAAGGCGGGAGGAAAAAGCGGTGAATGGCGCAACGATTAACCTGCTGTATTTCGCGCGCGTGGCCGAACTGGTCGGCAAGCGCTCCGAGGCCTGGCCTCTTGAAAGCGAGTCCACCGGCGCGCAATTGCTGGCGGCGCTGGGCGAACGCTATCCCCAGCTTGAACCTGCCACGCGGCTGAAGCTGGCCATCAACCAGACGCACTCCAAGCCGACGGCGCCGATCCGCGCGGGCGACGAAGTCGCCGTGTTCGAACCCGTGACCGGAGGTTGAACGCCATGATCCGCGTCCAGGAAGCCGATTTCGACGGCGCCGCGCTCACCGCCGCGCTGCGGGATGCCGCCGGGCCCGGCGTGGGCGGCATCGTGACCTTCATCGGCTACGTGCGCGACTACGCGCCCGACACCCCCACCGACACGCTGTTTCTTGAACACTACCCCGGCATGTGCGAGCGCGAGCTCGAAGACATCGCCGCCACGGCCCGCGCGCGCTGGAACCTGGACGGCACGGTCATCGTGCATCGGGTGGGCGCACTGCCGCGCAACGCGCAGATCGTTTTCGTGGCGGCGGCCAGCGCCCATCGCGGCGACGCCTTCCGCGGCTGCGAATACATCATCGACGCCCTGAAGACCCGGGCGCCGTTCTGGAAGCGCGAAACCCTGGCGGGCGGCAGCAGTTTCTGGGTGGAACAGCGCCAATCCGACCAGGACCGCACCGATTCCTGGGACGAAGACACCGCCGACAAAAAGGAGAATCCATGAGCGAAGAATCCATCCCGGTGCAGCTGCGCTGCGCCGTGCTGACGATCAGCGACACCCGCAGCGCGGGCGACGACACCTCCGGCAACCTGCTTGCGCACAGCCTTGCGCAAGCAGGCCACCAGTGCGTGCGCCGCGACATCGTGCGCGACGACATCTATCAGATTCGCCGCATCATCAGCGAATGGATCGCCGACCCCGAAGTCCAGATCATCCTGACCTCGGGCGCCACCGGCTTTTCGCATCGGGATCACGCGCCAGCGGCCATCACCCCGTTGCTGGACCGCGAGATCCCCGGCTTTGGCGAACTCTTCCGCCAAATCTCCTATACCGAGATCGGCAGCTCGACGATCCAGTCGCGCGCCTTCGCCGGGTCTGCCAACCAGACCCTGATCTTCTGCCTGCCGGGCTCCAACAACGCCTGCGAAACCGCCTGGGCGCAGATCCTGCGCGAACAGTTCGACAGCCGCCACGGCCCCTGCAATTTCGCCTCGCAATTCAAGAAACGCGAAGAAGAAGCCTGACACATGCTGGATTTCGATCAAGCCCAAACCCTGCTGGCCAACGCCGCCGGCCCCCTCCAACGCACCGAGCACGTCGAACTGGCCCAGGCCTGCGGGCGTGTGCTGGCCAGCAATCTTGTCGCCACGGTGGATATTCCGCCGGCCGACAACAGCGCCATGGACGGCTACGCCCTGCGCCTGGCCGACTGGACCCTCGATGCGCGCCTGCCGATCCAGCAGCGCTGCTACGCGGGCGACGTTCCCGAACCTCTCAAGCCCGGCCACGCCATCCGCCTGTTCACGGGCAGCGTGATCCCCGCTGGCGCGGACGTCGTCGTCATGCAGGAAGACGCCGTCGAGGCCGACAACCACGTCCAGATATCCCGCGAACCCCGCCCCGGCCAGCACATCCGCCGCCGCGGCGAAGACACGATGGCGGGCGCAGCTTTGCTGCCGGCGGGCACCTTGCTGCAGGCCTCGCACATCGCGCTGCTGGCCTCGCAGGGACTGGCGTCCCTGCCCGTCTACGGACAGCTTCGTGTCGGCATCCTGACTACCGGCGACGAACTCGTCCTGCCCGGCCAGCCGCGCGCCACCGAACAGATCTACAACTCCAACGGTCCGATGCTGGCCGCGATGGTGCAGGGCATGTCCGCCCTGCCCGTCCACGTGCTGCACGCCCGCGACACCGAAGCCGATTTGCACCACGCCTTCAAGACCCTGCTGGCCGATTGCGACCTGGTGCTGAGCGTGGGCGGCGTATCGGTGGGCGAACGAGACCTCGTCAAGCCGGCGCTGGCCGCGCTGGGCGGCGAACTGTCGCTCTGGAAGGTGCGCATGAAGCCCGGCAAGCCGGTGGCGCTGGCGCAGATCGACGGCAAGCCCGTGGTCAGCCTGCCCGGCAATCCGGTGTCGGCCTATGCCGTGTTCGCCACACTGGTGACGCCGCTGATGCGCCGCATGCAGGGCCGCGAGCAGATCTTCCCGCCGGTCAGCCAGCTTGCGTTGCGCACCGAGCACCCTCGCCAGGACGCGCGCGAAGAATTCCTGCGCGTGCAATGCCGCGTGGCCGACAACGGCGCAAGCGAACTCGTGCCCTACGGCCATCAGGGTTCGGGCGTGATCAGTTCATTGCCATGGTCCACCGGGCTGGCTCGCCTGCCCGCGGATGTGCAGGTGCAAGACAAGGATCAGGTCGCCTACTACGACCTGCGTCACTGGCTGGCGTAGCGTTCAGCCTGCGCCAGGTCTTCTGGCGTGTTGACGTTCATGAAGGCATGGGCCGGCGCATCGTCGAACAGCGCTTCGACGGCGCCGGACCGGGCCTGCCACAGGCCAACCTTGCGGTCGCCTGCCCGCAGATATTCCAGCAAGGCGGGCAAGACGGACGTGCGCACGGCCATGCAGGCTGAATGCCGCTGGCCTCCCGCCACGGCATAGGCCATCGGCGCGCCGGCCGCCTGTGCGGCGCCGACCAGTCGCGCCGCCAGATCCGCGGGCAGGAACGGCGTATCGCAAGGCGCGATCACCAGCCATTCGTCGGAGGACGCCGCAGCAAGTGCCGCCGCGATGCCAACAAGCGGCCCCTGCCAAGCGCCAAGTTCGGGTTCGCCGTCGGCCACGACTTCGCCATACCGCGCGTAGCGGTCGGCATGGCGGTTCGCGCTGATGATCAGGCGCCCGACCTGCGGCGCAAGGCAGCGCGCCACGTGCGCGACCATCGGTTCGCCGCGCAACGCGACCAGCCCTTTGTCCTGATGATTCATGCGCGACCCTTGTCCGCCCGCCAGGATCAGGCCGGCGACGCCGCTGGGATGGGGTTCAGCCACCGATGTAGCTCATCTCGATCTTGCGCGCCGGGTCCGCCATGTTGCGCCCGCGCAGTTCGGAATAATTGTCGCTGCGTGCCGACCAGATGCCCGACAGGATGCGCGCCATTTCAAGATCAGACGCGCCGTCGCGCAGCGGTGCGCGCAGGTCATGACCATCGTGCGCGAACAGGCACATATACAGCTTGCCTTCGGGCGACAGACGCGCCCGCGTACAGCCCCCGCAGAACGCATGCGTGACGCTGGAAATGACGCCGATCTCGCCGCCGCCGTCCAGGTAGCGCCAACGCTCGGCCACCCGGCCCATCTCGCCGGATTCCACGGGTTCCAGCGGATACACCGCACTGATGCGATTCACCACTTCCTGGCTGGGCACCACTTCGGCCAGGTTCCATCCATTGCTGTTGCCCACATCCATGTATTCGATGAAGCGCAGGATGTGGCCGCTGTTGCGAAAGCGCTCGGCCATGGGCAGGATCTGCCCGTCGTTCAGCCCCTTGCGCACCACCATGTTGATCTTCACGGGGGCCAGGCCTGCGTCGGCTGCGGCGTCGATGCCGCGCAGCACGTCGTCCGGCGTGAAGCCGCTATCGCTCATGCCCTGGAACATCTCGGCGTCCAGCGCGTCCAGGCTGACCGTGACGCGCGTGAGGCCCGCGTCTTTCAGCGCGGCGGCCTTGCGCGCCAGCACGCTGCCGTTGGTGGTAAGGGTCAGGTCCAGCGGACGGCCTTGCGGCGTGCGCAGTTGCGCCAGCATGCCGACCAGGTTTTCGATGTGCTTGCGCAGCAGGGGTTCGCCGCCGGTGAGGCGGATTTTTTCCACGCCCAGTTGCGTGAAGATGCCGGCCAGCCGGCTGATTTCTTCGAACGACAGCAGAGCGGAATGCGGCATGAACGTGTAGCTGCTGTCGAAGACCTCGCGCGGCATGCAATAGGTGCAGCGGAAGTTGCAGCGGTCAGTGACGGAAATGCGCAGGTCGCGCAAAGGCCGCGCGCGCTGGTCCAGCGCGGGCTGCCCCGGCGGCGGCAGTTCCCCGGGCGCCAAGGGCGCCGGCGACAGGCCGCGGTGATCGGCAAGGAAAATCACTTTGCTCATGGGCACATGATATCCCGGCGAACCGCCGCCCGGCACCTCGCCGCGCGGCAGGTCTCCACGGCCCCGTTCGCCGCCCGGCGTATCTTCTTGCGCGCTCACGGGAAAGCCTCTTCCAGCGACTGAAGCCTGCCGGTATCCCGCGCGTCGTAGCCCACCAGCTGGCCCACGTAGCCGACATAGTCAGGGCTGCGCATGATGGACAGCAGGTCGCGCATGGCCGGGGTGTCCAGGGCCGACTTGCGGATGGCGAAGAAATACCTTTCGCGCACCAGTGGAATGAAGTCCAGCCCGAAGCGGCAGGCGGCGGTTTCCACGCCCACGCCCGTGTCGGCCATGCCGCTGGCGATGTGGGCGGCGATGGCCATGTGCGTGAATTCGTTGGTTTCGTAGCCCAGCACTTCGCCGATCGACACGCCCGCGCGCTGCAGCATCAGGCCCACCAGGTAACGCGTGCTGGAACCGATCTGGCGATTGACGAAGCGCACGTCGGTGCGGGCAAGGTCCGCCATGCCGCGGATCTGCTTGGGATTCCCGGCGGTGACGAAGAGGCCCGTATTGCGCACGGCAAGGTGGATCAGCATGTAATCGTCGGCATGCAGCCACTGCGCGTAGCGCTCCATGATGGGCGACTCGAAATCGCCCAGCGGCACCTGGAAGCCAGCCAGGTCGCATTCGTGACGCTCCAGCGACGCCAACGCCTCGATCGCCGTGCGGTAGCGCAGTTCCAGCCCGGGCGTGCGGCCGCTCATGTGCTGCATCAGCGATTCCACCGCGAAGCCGTGGCTGGCGTGCAGGCGCAGGTGCGGCCCGCTTTCCGGCAGCAGGCGTTCCAGTTCTTCCTGCAGTTCCGACGCCATGCTGTCCAGCGTGGGCATCAGCCGCGCTTCGATGCGACGGTTGGCCCAAAGCAGGCGCTGCGCGAAAGGCGAAAGTTGCGTGCCCTGGCGGCGGTTGGTGATGAGGAGCTGCGTGCCGAAGATGGACTCGAAGCGGCGCAGCACGCCCCACGCATGCCGATACGACAGGCCGCAGGCGCGACAGGCGCCCGAGATATTGCCGGTGGCGTCGATAGCCGCCAGCAGCGCAAGCATGTCTTGCAACGGCACGGGCGCCGAATTGTCGTCTCCGCCCAAAGTCCATTGTGGCCGCAAGCCAATTCGGAACTTATATGTCATTTATTTCTTATTGAAGGCGTTCAAGTACGTCGTTAGAGTACACAAATAACACGACGGCCGGGTGATTTATATGTTTTTTTAAACATATAAAAGCAACCCGGATTCCGTCCAGATAAACGCCCCGACGGGGGTCAAGGCAACACAGGAGGAGACCGACGTGCATCTGCGCGAGGCAAAGTCCGATCTGGCATCCAGCGGCGGAGCTCGGGGCGGCAAGCTGGCCCTGGACGCCGCCCAGGCATCCCACACCCCGGCCATCGCGGCCACGGCCCACATTCTTGCCCGGCTGAAAGACCAGCCCGGCCCCCTGCTCCCTGTGCTGCACGCGGTCCAGCACGAACTGGGCTGTATTCCGGCCGAGGCGGTGCAAACCATCGCCGAGGCCCTGAACCTCTCCCGAGCCGAAGTCCACGGCGTCATCACGTTCTACCCCCATTTCCGCACCGAGCCGGCCGCCCGCCACACGCTCGAGGTCTGCCGCGCGGAAGCCTGCCAGTCCATGGGCGGCGAACGCCTGGCCGCCTACGCCCGCACCGCGCTGGGCTGCGACTTCCACGCCAGCAGCCCCGACGGCAATTTCTCGCTTGAGCCGGTGTATTGCCTGGGCCTGTGCGCCCAGTCCCCGGCAGTGATGATCGATGGCCAGCCCCACGCCCGCGTCACCGAGGACAAACTCGACCGCCTTCTGGCCCGCACGCTGGAGGACACGCCATGAGCGCCCCCATCGTCATCTACGTGCCGCGCGACGCCGCGGCGCTGGCCATGGACGCCGACGCGGTCGCGCGCGACATCGAACGCATCGCCGACCAGCGCGGCCTGTCCGTGCAGGTGGTGCGCAACGGTTCGCGCGGCCTGCTTTGGCTGGAACCCCTGGTCGAAATCGCCACGCCGCAGGGACGTATCGCCTACGGACCCGTGCAAACCGAAGACGTCGCCGGACTATTCGACGCCGGTTGGCTGTCGGGCGGCGATCACGCGCTGCGCCTGGGCCTGACCGAGGAAATTCCCTACCTCAAGCAACAGGAACGCCTGACCTTCGCTCGCGTCGGCGTGATCGATCCCCTTTCCCTGCAGGACTACGCCGCGCACGGCGGACTGCAGGGGCTGAAGCGCGCGCTGTCCATGCAGCCCGGCCAGATCGTCGACGAAATGGTGGAATCCGGGCTGCGCGGCCGCGGCGGCGCGGCCTTTCCCACCGGCATCAAATGGAAGACCGTGGCCGGTACGCCGGGGGACACCAAGTACATCGTCTGCAATGCCGACGAAGGCGACTCCGGCACCTTCGCCGACCGCCTGCTGATGGAAGGCGACCCCTACGTGCTGATCGAGGGCATGACCATCGCCGGCCTGGCGGTGGGCGCCACTTACGGCTACATCTACGTGCGATCCGAATATCCGCACGCCATCGCCATGCTGGAAGCCGCCATCGCGCGGGCGCGCAGCGTGGGCTGGCTGGGCGACGACGTGCATGGCAGCGGCCGCCGCTTCGACCTGGAAGTCCGCAAGGGCGCGGGGGCCTACATCTGCGGCGAAGAAACGTCCCTGCTGGAAAGCCTGGAAGGCAAGCGCGGCGTCGTTCGCGCCAAGCCGCCGCTGCCGGCGATATCCGGCCTGTTCGGCAAGCCCACCGTCATCAACAACGTCATATCGCTGGCCACCGTGCCCATCATCCTGGCCAAGGGCGCGGCGTACTACCGCGACTACGGCGTGGGACGCTCGCACGGCACGCTGCCGTTCCAGCTTGCCGGCAACCTCAAGCAGGGCGGGCTGGTGGAAAAGGCCTTCGGCCTGAGCTTGCGCGACCTGCTCTACGACTTTGGCGGCGGCAGCGTATCCGGACGGCCGCTGCGCGCGGTGCAAGTGGGCGGCCCGCTGGGCGCCTACCTGCCCGAATCCCAATGGGACGTGCCGCTGGACTACGAAGCGTACGTCCAGATTTCGGCCATGATCGGCCACGGCGGGCTCGTCGCCTTCGACGATACGGTCGACATGGCGCGCATGGCCCGCTACGCGATGGAATTCTGCGCCATCGAATCCTGCGGCAAATGCACGCCCTGCCGCATCGGCTCCACGCGCGGAGTGGAAACCATCGACAAAATCGCAGCCGGCGGCCAGAGCCACGAGCAGCGCGAACAGCAGGTGCATCTGCTACGCGACCTGTGCGACACGATGTTGGGCGGTTCGCTGTGCGCGCTGGGGGGCATGGCGCCCTACCCGGTGCTGTCCGCGCTGAACCATTTTCCGCAGGACTTCGGCATCGAGTCCTCCCATTCTGCCGCCCACGCGGCGTGAACCCGAGACCGCCATGCTAGAAACCGTCATCAAGCGCGATCGCGACATGGGCACGCCGGCGCGCGTGTCCGAAAAAACCGTCACCCTGACCATCGACGGCCAGGAGATCACCGTCCCCGAAGGCACGTCGCTGATGCGCGCGGCCGCGGACGCCGGCATCAACATCCCCAAGCTCTGCGCCACCGACAGCCTGGAACCTTTCGGCTCGTGCCGCCTGTGCCTGGTGCAGATCGAAGGCCGGCGGGGCTATCCCGCGTCCTGTACCACGCCCGCCGAAAACGGCATGGTCGTCTACACCGAGACCCCCAAGCTGCACGACCTGCGGCGCGGCGTGATGGAGTTGTACATATCGGACCATCCGCTGGACTGCCTGACCTGTCCGGCCAACGGCGACTGCGAACTGCAGGACATGGCGGGCGTGGTGGGCCTGCGCAACGTGCGCTACGGCTATGACGGCGCGAACCACCTGAAGGCCGAAAAGGACGAATCCAATCCGTACTTCACCTTCGACGCATCCAAGTGCATCGTCTGCAACCGCTGCGTGCGCGCCTGCGAGGAAACGCAGGGCACCTTCGCACTGACGATCTCGGGCAAAGGCTTCGATTCCCGCGTGTCGCCCGGACAAGACCAGCCTTTCCTGGACAGCGAATGCGTATCCTGCGGCGCCTGCGTCCAGGCCTGCCCCACGTCCACGCTGCAGGAAAAGACCGTCATCATGATGGGCCAGGCCGAACACTCGGTCGTGACCACCTGCGCGTATTGCGGCGTGGGCTGCGGCTTCAAGGCCGAAATGAAGGGCCAGGAAGTCGTGCGCATGGTGCCCTGGAAGGACGGCCAGGCCAACCGCGGCCATTCCTGCGTGAAGGGGCGCTTCGCCTGGGGCTACGCCACGCACAAAGAACGCGTGCTCAAGCCCATGATCCGCAAGCACATCACCGATTCCTGGAAGGAAGTGTCCTGGGACGAGGCGATCAACTATGCGGCCTCCGAATTCCGCCGCATCCAGCAGCAGTACGGCCGCGACTCGGTCGGCGGCATCACGTCGTCGCGCTGCACCAACGAAGAAACCTGGCTGGTGCAGAAGCTGGTGCGCGCCGCCTTCGGCACCAACAACGTCGACACCTGCGCGCGCGTGTGCCATTCGCCAACCGGCTATGGCCTGAAGCAGACGCTGGGCGAATCCGCCGGCACCCAGACCTTCGACTCCGTCATGCACACCGACGTCGTCATCGTCATGGGCGCCAACCCCAGCAGCGGCCACCCTGTGTTCGCGTCGCGCCTGAAGCGCCGCCTGCGCGAAGGCGCGCGGTTGATCGTCATCGATCCGCGCCGCATTGAACTGGTCAGTTCACCCCACATCAAGGCCGATTACCACTTGCAGGTGCGGCCCGGCACCAACACCGCCCTGCTGTCGTCGCTGGCGCACGTCATCGCCACCGAAGGCCTGATTGCCGAGGACTTCGTCGCCGAACGCTGCGAGGAAAAGGCCTTCAGGGAATGGCGCGACTTCGTCTCGCTGCCCGAGAACTCGCCCGAGGCCATGGAAGAAATCACCGGCGTGCCGGCGCAAGCCGTGCGCGGCGCGGCGCGCCTGTTCGCCACCGGCGGCAACGGGTCCATCTATTACGGCCTGGGCGTCACCGAACACAGCCAGGGTTCGACCACCGTCATGGCAATCGCCAACCTGGCCATGGCCACCGGCAACATCGGTCGCGAAGGCGTGGGCGTCAACCCGCTGCGCGGCCAGAACAACGTGCAGGGTTCGTGCGACATGGGCTCGTTCCCGCACGAACTGCCGGGCTACCGCCACATTTCCGACAACACCGTGCGCGCGCAGTTTGAAAAGGACTGGGGCGTCACGCTGCAGCCCGAACCGGGCCTGCGCATTCCCAACATGTTCGAAGCGGCGTTGGGCGGGTCCTTCAAGGGCCTGTACTGCCAGGGCGAGGACATCGTGCAGTCCGATCCCAACACCCAGCACGTCGCGGCGTCGCTGGCCGCCATGGAATGCATCGTGGTGCAGGACCTGTTCCTGAACGAAACCGCCAAATACGCTCACGTGTTCCTGCCGGGGTCGTCGTTCCTGGAAAAGGACGGCACCTTCACCAATGCCGAACGCCGCATCTCGCGCGTACGCAAGGTAGTGCAGCCCAAGAACGGCAAGTCCGACTGGGAAGTGACGGTGGCGCTGTCCAATGCGCTGGGCTATCCCATGAACTACACGCACCCGCGCGAAATCATGGAAGAAATCGCGCGGCTCACGCCCACGTTCGCCGGCGTCACGTACGAGAAGCTGGACAAGCTGGGCAGCCTGCAGTGGCCCTGCAACGACGACGCGCCCGAGGGCACGCCCATCATGCACATCGACCAGTTCGTGCGCGGCAAGGGCCGCTTCATGATCACCAAGTACGTGCCCACCGACGAGCGCAGCACGCGCCGCTTCCCGCTGCTTCTGACGACGGGCCGCATCCTGTCGCAGTACAACGTGGGCGCGCAGACCCGCCGCACGCCCAACGTGATGTGGCATGGCGAGGACGTGCTGGAAATCCATCCGCAGGACGCCGAGGACCGCGGCGTGGCCGAAGGCGACTGGGTCGGCATCCAGAGCCGCTCCGGCGAGACCGTGCTGCGCGCCACCCTGACCGACCGGGTCCAGCCGGGCGTGGTATACACCACGTTCCACTTTCCCGAGTCCGGCGCCAACGTCGTCACCACCGACAGCTCCGACTGGGCGACCAACTGCCCCGAATACAAGGTCACGGCCGTGCAGGTCACGCGCGTGTCCCAGCCTTCGGAATGGCAGCGCCAGTGGTCGCGGTTTGCGGATATCCAGCAGAAGCTCTTGCGCGAACGCTCGCGCGAGACCGAGGCCGCGCTGACCGGGAAGTAACCGACAGCCAGCACGCCAGGGATCCCATGCCTACGCCGACTTCCTCCCGCTCCGACTGCACGCCGACCCAGGTCATCCGCGTGCGCTCGGGGGCCATCGCCCCCGACGCCGAAACCGACCTGGCGGCCGAGGAAACGCCGGTGGCGCTGGAGTACAACGGCATCAGCCACGCCACCATGCTGGCCACGCCGGCGGACCTGGAAGACTTCGCCGTGGGATTCTCGCTGTCCGAAGGCATCATCGGCAGCATCAGCGACGTGCGCGGAATCGACGTCGTGCCGCAATGCGGCGGCATCGTCGTCCAGCTGGAAATCTCGGCTGCCTGTGAAATGCAGCTGAAGACCCGGCGCCGCGCCATGGCGGGCCGCACTGGCTGCGGCCTTTGCGGCGTGGAAACCCTGCCTGAAGTTCTGCGCCCGGTTGCTCCCGTCACCAATGGCGCGCCCGTCCGCATCGAGGCCGTGCTGGCCGCCATGCGCGACATGCGCGCGCGCCAGGCGCTGCACGATCTTACCGGCGCCACGCACGCGGCAGGCTGGGCGGGAGCCGACGGCGCCGTCGCCCTGGTCCGCGAAGACGTCGGCCGCCACAACGCGCTGGACAAAGCGGCCGGCGCGCTGGCCCGCCAAGCCATGAACGCGGCGGACGGCATCGTCGTGGTGTCCAGCCGCGCCAGCTTCGAGATGGTGCAGAAGACGGCCACCGCCGGCGTCGCGGTGCTGGCGGCCGTGTCGGCCCCGACCGCCCTGGCCATCCGGCTGGCCACCGACGCCAATGTCACGTTGCTGGGCTTCATGCGCGATGGCGACGCCGTCATCTATTCCCACCCCGAACGCATCATCACCTGAACCGGACGCACGACCGCAATGGAAATCGCCAACCTGATCCGCATGGCCAACCGCATCGGCCAGTTCTTCGACGCCATGCCGGACCGGCCCGAAGCGCTGGAAGGCGTCGCCAATCACATCCACAAGTTCTGGGAGCCGCGCATGCGCACGGAACTGCTGGACTTTCTATCCCGAAACCCCGACGGCGACGCCGGCGAGGAACGACTGCATCCGCTGGTGCTGCAGGCCGTGACGCAGCATCGAGAACGCTTGACGCCGCTTGCCCGCGTGGCATAGCGCGTCCCGGGCCGCCTGCTGACGGCCCATCCGCAGTGGCAGGACAGCAACAAGTTCATAAAAGAGGCGGCGGGACCGGGCTTTTCCGGCCTACGCACGCTATAAAGCCGCACCCCTGAGGAGACATCATGGAAAGTAGCGCCACCTTGGACCTGCCCGGCTCCAGGCCGGGATTTTTCGACAAAGAACGCACCATTGCGGGGCCCGGCTTTTCGCGCTGGCTCGTGCCACCGGCAGCCCTGGCCATCCACCTGTGCATCGGCATGGCCTACGGGTTTTCCGTGTTCTGGCTGCCGCTGTCCAAGGTGGTGGGCGGCGCCAAACCACTGGCCTGCCCGCCGGACATGAGCCTGGTGGCGGAACTCTTCACCACCAGCTGCGACTGGAAAATCTCGACCATGGGGTGGATGTACACCCTGTTCTTCGTCCTGCTGGGGTGCTCGGCGGCGTTGTGGGGCGGCTGGCTGGAACGCGCCGGCCCGCGTAAGGCCGGCGTCGTGTCGGCGCTGTGCTGGTGCGGCGGCCTGGTCATTTCAGCCATCGGCGTCTACCTGCACCAGATGTGGATGCTGTGGCTGGGGTCCGGCGTCATCGGCGGCATCGGGCTGGGGCTGGGGTATATCTCGCCGGTCAGCACGCTGATCAAGTGGTTCCCCGACCGCCGCGGCATGGCGACCGGCATGGCCATCATGGGCTTCGGCGGCGGCGCCATGATCGGCGCGCCGCTGGCCGACCTGCTGATGCGCCACTTCGCCACGCCCACGTCTCCCGGCGTATGGCAGACCTTCCTGACCATGGCGCTGGTGTACTTCATCTTCATGATGTCCGGCGCCCTGGGCTACCGCGTGCCGCCCACCGGTTGGAAACCCGCCGGCTGGACCGCCCCCGCCAAGCAGGCCAACAACGTCATGATCACCCAGCGCCACGTCCACGTGAAGCGCGTCTGGGGCGTGCCGCAGTTCTGGCTGGTCTGGTGGGCGCTGTGCCTGAACGTCACCGCGGGCATCGGCATCCTGGGCATGGCTTCGCCCCTGCTGCAGGAGGTGTTTGGCGGCGGCCTGATCAACAAGCCTGAACTGGGCTTCGGCCAGCTCGACAAGGAACAGCTGGCCGCCATCGCCGCCATCGCGGCCGGCTTCACCGGCCTGCTCAGCCTGTTCAACATCGGCGGCCGCTTCTTCTGGGCCAGCCTGTCGGACAAACTGGGCCGCAAGATGACGTACTTCGTCTTCTTCGTGCTGGGCTTCGTCCTGTACGCCGCCATTCCCTGGACCGCGCACATGGGCGCCCTGGCCCTCTTCGTGGCCGCCTTCTGCGTCATTCTGTCCATGTACGGCGGCGGCTTCGCCACCGTGCCCGCCTACCTGGCCGACCTGTTCGGCACGCAGATGGTCGGCGCCATCCACGGCCGCCTGCTGACCGCCTGGTCCGCCGCGGGCATCTTCGGCCCGGTGCTGGTCAACTACATCCGCGAGTATCAGCTGTCCATCGGCGTGCCGCGCGCACAGGTCTACGACATCACCATGTACATCCTGGCCGGCATGCTGGTCGTCGGTTTCCTGTGCAACCTGGCCATCCGCCCGGTCAACTCCAAGTACTTCATGAGCGACGAGGAACTGGCCGCCGAAAAGGCCCTGGCGCATGAACGCGCCGTCGCCGCCGAAACCCACGGCGTCGGCAGATCCACCTTCCGCACCCCGCCCGCGCTGATCGCTTTCGCATGGGCGTGCGTCGGCATCCCGCTGGCCTGGGGTATCTGGATCACCCTGCAGAAGGCCGTCGTCCTGTTCCACTGACCCGCAACACCGCGGCGCCCGGTGCGCCGCGCGCCGGCTCCCGGGCGCGAAGCTGCTACATTGGCAGCCCGCGCCCTTTCTTTTTATGTGCCTGCCTCATGAACCTGCCCCTTCCCCCCTACTCCACCGGAGCGACATCTTGACCGCCCCCGAACTGCACTGGGAAGAAGACGGCGTCCCCCGCTCCGCCCGCTGGCGCTCTGAAACCGGCGCGACGCCGCCCAAGCGCGTCATCATCGCCGACGACACCATCACCGCGGACATGGCCTACCGCCACGCCTGCGAAGGCGTCGGTCTGCTGTGGCGCGGCGACTTCCAGAACGCCCGCCAGCTTCTGCAGGCCATGACCCGGCGCGTCGACAAGCGTCCGCGCAAACCCGTCGACACCATGCTGGACGCCTTCAACCAGCATCGCCAGATTCAATCGCAACGGGCGCGTATCCTGGGCATGCTGCTTATCCCCTTCGACGCCGGACACAGCATCCCGCTACGCCGCGCCCCCGACGCCCACCTCGCCTGCGAAGCCGCCCACGGCGCCGCCGACGAACCCTATGTCGCATCGCTGCGCGAATTGCTGGGCCTGATCGGCGCCTACGAATGGCGCAAGAAAGGCGTCGAGATTCCCGCCCTGAACAACCGCATCCATCCGCACTACGGCGTGTTCTCGCCCGTGCGCGGCGAATACGTGGACCTGGTCGCCAACACTCCAATGCCCCGCGGCAGCGTCGCCTTCGACATCGGCACCGGCACCGGCGTCCTGGCCGCCGTCATCGCCCGCCGTGGCGGCAAACGCGTCATCGCCACGGACACGGACCCGCGCGCACTCGCCTGCGCCCGCGAAAACCTGGAACGGCTGGGACTGTCGGGCCAGGTCGACGTCGAAGAGACCGACCTGTTCCCCGAAGGCCGCGTGTCGCTGATCGTCTGCAACCCGCCCTGGCTGCCCGCCCGCCCGAGCTCACCGCTGGAACATGCGGTTTACGACCCGGACAGCCGGATGCTGCGCGGGTTCCTGAACGGACTGAAAGATCACCTGACCGCCAACGGCGAGGGCTGGCTGATCCTGTCGGATCTGGCCGAGCACCTGGGGCTGCGTACGCGGGAGCAGCTGATGGAGATGATCGACGCGGCCGGATTGCGGGTTATCGAGAAGCTGGATACCCGGCCTGTGCACGGGAAAGCAAAGGACGCGGAAGATCCTTTGCATGCCGCGCGGGTTAAAGAAGTGACGTCGTTGTGGAGGTTGGGGCTGGTTTGAGGGCGGCTAAAGGTGATCGAGCGCCAACTGCTCCGCCAGACAGTCAACGAAGGCGCGCACTTTGGCGGGCGGGAGCCTGTTCTCTTGCCAGAGTGCGTGGATAGGAACCGGTTTCGGTTCGAAGTCCTCGAGTACGGTTTCCACCAGCCCCGTATCCAGAAGATGCCTGATCTGCCACATCGGTGAATAGCCGATACCGAGTCCGGCGCTTACGGCGGAATAGACCGCCGCCATGGTGTTGGTGCGGAACGACCCTTGAACCCCGACAGCGCGCGGCTTGCCGCCGATCTGAAATGCCCACTGACCAGGACGCTGATCAACGGTCCTGACGATGCAATCGTGCTGGCGCAATTCCGAGGGATGAGCGGGGCGGCCACGCCGTTCGAAATAGGATCGCGCGCCAAATACGACCCGCCGCAGCGTTCCCAGCCGTCTCCCCTGCAAGCCGGAATCCGGCAAGTCGGCGATACGCACGACCAGGTCCAGGCCCTCGCTGGAAAGGTCGGAGAAAGAATCCGTCAGTTGCAGATCGACCTGGACCTGCGGATATGCGCTCATGTATTTGGCAATGATCGGCACCAGAAAGTCAGGGCCGAACAGTATCGGAGCGCCCACTCGCAACGTGCCTGACGGCGCCGCCCGGCGATCGGCGACTTCCAGCCGTGCCTCGCCGATTTCAGCGATCGCCGGCTTTACCCGCCGCAAGAAGGTCTCGCCGGCTTCGCTGAGCGCGCAATGCCGCGTACTGCGATGAACGAGCTGAACGCCCACGTCCTCCTCCAGCGCGGCAAGGGATCGGCTGACGGCTTGCAGCGAACGGCCGAGGGCGCGCGCAGCCTTGGTCAGGCTGCCCGTTTCGGCGATATGAATGAAGGCGTCAAGGTCTTCGAGTCGGCTCATGGTTATCTCGAATTTCGTGATTTAGATTCACTTATGGTGCGTATTGTTCCACTAAAAGTGAGACCGTACACTGCCTTCACTCATTCATCCATACCGAGGAGAAGCCAGTGAGCAATGCGGAATCCGTCGTATTGGTCGTCGGGGCAACCGGCAAATTTGCAGGCCTGGTAGTTCCTGAATTGCGACAACGCAAGGTCGCGGTCCGCGCGCTGGTTCGCGACGAGGCGCGAGCGGCCGCCGCGCGCTCGCTGGGAGCGACAGAGGTAGCCATCGGAGACCTGCGTGATCCCAGCAGCCTTGCCGCGGCAACGCGCGGTGTGGACGCCGTCTTTCATATCGGCCCGGCGTTCACCTCTGACGAAGCAGAAATGGGCGTCAACCTGGTCGTAGCGGCAGAGCGCAGCGGCGTGCGCAAATTTGTGTTTTCTTCAGTCATCCAGCCCACCAACACACGCCTGCCCAATCACGCCAGCAAGATACCCGTCGAGGACGCGCTTTACTCATCGCGACTGGAATATACGATCCTGCACCCTGCCAACTTAATGCAGAACATTGGCCTGGCCTGGCCGATGATTCGCGACCATTCCTGCTTCGGAGAGCCCTTTCCGAAAGACGCCAGAGTCGCTCGCGTGGACTATCGGGATGTCGCGGAGGTTGCCGCCATTGCCCTGACTGAAGACAGGCTGGCCTTCGCTACGCTGGAATTGTGTGCGGGCATGTTCAGCCGCATGGACATCGTAGCGGTCTTGTCGCAAGAGTTGGGATATCCGATTGCAGCGCTGCAGCCTGATTTCAGCGAGTGGGCGGCGAATGCGCGCCTGCCCTATGGCGACCCGCAACTGCGCCTGCTTTCGAACGTTTTCGCCCACTATGGAGCGTTCGGCCTTGGAGGAAACAGCCTTGGCCTGAAGGCCGCGCTCGGCCGGGAACCGCGCTCACTGCGCGAATACATCAAAGATCTGATAGCCGAAAAAAACTTCGTCCACCAATACGGGAATCTGTGAGATGGCCAACAACCCGCCAAGATTGATACTGCGAAAGCTTCCGCAGCGCTATACCCGTTTCTTGATGCCACTGGTGCTTTCCGTTTTCATGTCGGCAATCGTTTCGGCAGTGGCGACAGCCACGAGCGTCGGCCTGGGCCCCGATTTTGTCGTCAGTTGGCCAAACGCCTGGGGCGCCTCCTGGATCGTGGCTTTTCCGAGCCTTCTCATATTGTTGCCCGTCGTGCGCCGGATTGTCGGCTGGATGGTCGTTCAACCATAGCCTCTGACCCTCCCCTCACCGCGCATTGAACGGCCGGCGATCAACGCTCGCCCCCCGCGTGTCAGCCAGCCGACAGGCGAGCGCGGAGGGCTCCAGCTACACTTTCGGGTTCCCGCGCCGACGGCCGCCGGACCAGCCCCACGCAAATGCGCGGCGGCCAGCAGGTGGCCATGCACTCATTCTCCCGTCATGTCGCAACCTGATTCGTTCAATCTGAAGCAGATCGCCGTCCCGGCGTTCGGCCCGTCGCTGCTCTATGGCATCAGCAACGGCGCCATCCTTCCCGTGATCGCCCTCACCGCCCGCGACCAGGGAGCGTCGGTCGCCGCGGCCGGCCTGATCGCCGCCCTCATCGGTGTCGGCTCGCTGCTGTCCAACATTCCGTCCGCGCTGATCACCGAGCGCTTCGGCGAAAAGCGCGCCATGGCCGGCGCGGCCGTGTTGAGCGTGATCGGCCTGCTGCTCGTCATCAGCGTGCCCAACCTCTGGGTGCTGGCGCTGGCCATGCTGATGCAGGGCTGCGCGCAGTCGGTGTTCCAGCTGGCGCGCCAGAGCTACATGATCGAGGTCGTGCCGATGGCGTACCGGGCGCGCGCCCTGTCCACGCTGGGCGGCACGACGCGCATCGGCACCTTCATCGGCCCCTTCGCGGGCGCGGCCTTGATCCATTTCCTGGGACTCGACGGCGCCTATTGGATCGCCATGTGCGCCATGCTGGGCGCCGGCTTCATCGCTATCAAGGCCCCTGACATCGAGCCCTCGGGTCGCGCAAGCGCGGGTGCGCCCCGCGCGCGCATGGGCGAGGTCGCGCGCGACCATCGCGGCGTGTACGCCACGCTGGGCGTGGGCGTGATGCTGATCAGCGCGCTACGCGCGTCGCGCCAGGTGGTGATTCCGCTGTGGGCGGACCATCTGGGCCTGGACGCCACCACCACCTCGCTCATCTACGGGCTGGTCGCCGCGGTCGACATGTCGGTGTTCTATCCGGCGGGCAAGGTGATGGACCAGCGCGGCCGCCTGTGGGTGGCAGTGCCATGCACGCTGCTGATGGGGCTGAGCCTGATGGCGATCCCGCTCACCGGCGGGGTAACGAGCTTCATCCTGGTGTCGGTGCTGCTGGGTTTTGGCAACGGCATCGGATCGGGCATCGTGATGACCTTGGGCGCGGATGCAGCGCCAGCGGGCGCGCGGACCCAGTTTCTCGGCATCTGGCGCTTCATGGCTGATCTTGGATCGAGCGGCGGGCCGGTGGCGTTGTCGGTGCTGACGGCCGCGGTGTCGCTGGGCGGCGCATCGTTCGGCGTCGGCACGCTGGGCCTGGTGGCGGCCGGCGTGTTCTGGCGCTGGCTGCCTCGGCGCGTGCAGGCTTGATACGAAGGCCAAGAGAGGTCGGACTTCCGTCCTTTAGCGCAGGGCAGAAGGCGCCCGCTCTCGACGTGCGGGCTGACCCGTTCTACTGGCGCATAATCCATGCCAGACAGATCCTGTCTAGGCTCCAGAATTACGCTTCTGCGCCATCGCACTGTCGCCAAATTTTTCCCGGTATGAGGTAGGACTGGTCAGCACGATACGTCGAAAGTGCCTGCGCATCGATTCCTCTGAGCCGAACCCCGCCAATTCCGCAATGCGACCAATCGGCAAGGCGAATTGCGCTTCAAGCATTTCACGGGCTGCGGCCACGCGTTCGCGCACGAGCCATTCATACGGCGCCATGCCAGTGGCATCATGAAATTGCCGTTGCAGCGTGCGCGGACTCATCGCCGCCCGGTCTGCAAGCGAGCTCAACGTATGCGACATGGCGGAATGCTGGCGCATCCAATCCATCAGTTTCGCCAGACGTCCGCTCTCGTCTTGCGGCATGGGACGCGGCACAAACTGCGCCTGCCCGCCCTCCCGATGCGGCGCCACTACAAGCCTCTGCGCAACCCGATTCGCCACTGCGCCACCGTGATCGCGTCGCACCAGATAAAGCAACATATCCAGTCCCGCTGCGGAGCCGGCCGAGGTGATGATCTGTCCTTCATCGACATACAACGCATCCGGTTCGACACGCACTTGCGGGTAGCGCTGCTGCAGCTTTTCGGCGTATCTCCAGTGGGTCGTCACGGTTCTCCCGTCGAGCACACCAGCCGCCGCCAGCACAAATACGCCGGAACAAATGGAGCAAAGCCGCGCGCCACGCTGGTGGGCCTTGCGGAGTTTCTTCAGGAGCGGCTCCGGCGGCAATTCGTCTGCATCGCGCCAACCCGGCACAACGATCGTATCCGCACGATCGAGCAGCTTGAGTGCGTAGGGCGCGGCGACCGTGATTCCCCCGGCGGCGCGTAGCGGTCCGGGCTCGCTCGCGCAAACTGCGAACCGATACCAATCGACCCCGAGCTCTGGACGCTCGAGCGCGAACAGTTCGGTCACGCATCCGAATTCGAACGTACAGAGTCGGTCGTAGGCCAACGCGACGACAAGATGATTTTGCATGGCGTAATGTTACCGGACATTGTCATTTACGCCACTTATCCCCGAGGTCGTTCGCCCTCAGAATGAGGCTCCTGGACCAGTCTTCCTGGTTCGTGCTTTCCTCGCACCCTTCATCCAAAGTTCAAACATGTCGACTACTAACGCCGTCACCGCCATCCCCGCCGCCGACTCCGCAGTCGCCCTTGCCCACTTTCGCGCGGCGCTGCAGTTCGAGACCGATTGTTCCGATGTAGCCAGCGCGCTCGCCAGCGGCACGCCTGGTTTCGTGCTGCTGGATGTACGAAGTCCCGCTCTGTTCGCGCAGGGCCATGTGCCTGGGGCGCTGAATCTGCCCCACGGCAAAATCGTCGAATCGAAGCTTGTGAACTATCCAGCTGACGCTCTCTTCGTCACGTACTGCGCGGGCCCGCACTGCAACGGTGCTACGCGTGGCGCGGTGCGCCTCGCTCAATTGGGACGTCCAGTGAAGGTCATGATCGGAGGCATTGCAGGATGGCTCGATGAAGGTTTCAGTCTTGAGGCGGGCGATAACGGAAATGGCATTACCGATCGCGGAAACGGACCTGCTTAACATCCGCGGTCGTGCCGATTCCTGCCGTGGCGGACAATCGGAAGCAAACCGACACGTGAGGAGCAGTCCCACTTCAGCCCCCCGCGGAACTCAGGCCCCGTTCTTGCTGTCCCTGTTGTACAGGGCCGGCAGCGGGCCGGCGTCATAACGGGAGTCACATGCATGACACGATCACAATATCTCCGGCTGGGCGCGCTGTGCGCCGGTGTAGCCCTCGCCGGCAGCGCCATCGCCGCCGACGCCCCCAAGGTGCCTGACTACGGTCCCAACCTGGAGCGCTTCGAGTATCCGCACGAGGTCAAGCGCTTCTCGCTCGATACGCAAGGCCAGAAGCTCTCGATGGCCTACATGGACGTGGCGGCCGCCAAGCCCAACGGCAAGACCGTCGTGCTCATGCATGGCAAGAACTTCTGCGGCGCCACCTGGGACGCCAGCATCGCCGCACTCAGCCAGGCTGGCTACCGCGTCGTCGTGCCGGATCAGATCGGCTTCTGCAAATCCGACAAACCGCAGGCCTACCAGTTTTCGTTCCACCAACTGGCCGCCAACACGCACGCGCTGCTCGACCATCTGAAAATCGAGCGCGCCAGCATCGTCGGCCACTCCATGGGCGGCATGCTGGCGGCGCGCTACGCGCTCATGCACGGCTCGGAAACCGAAGCCCTGGTGCTCGTCAACCCCATCGGCCTCGAAGACTGGAAACAGGAAGGCGTGCCGTACCGCAGCATCGACGAGTGGTATCAGCGCGAGCTTAAGGCCAACTTCGAAGGGATGAAGAAGTACCAGCTTGGCACCTACTACGCCGGCCAGTGGCGCGAAGACTACGACAAGTGGGTCCTCATGGCCGCCGGCATGCTGCAGGGCGAAGGCCGCGAACGCGTCGCCTGGAACCAGGCCCTCACCTACGACATGCTCTATACCCAGCCCGTCGTCCACGAGTTCGGCCAGATCGCCGTGCCCACCACGCTGCTCATCGGTGAAAAGGACAACACCGCCCCCGGCAAGGATGCCGCCGCACCTGAAGTGGCCAAGCGGCTGGGCAACTACCCCGAGCTAGGCCCCAAGGCCGCCAAGGCCATCCCCAACGCAACGCTCGTCACCTGGCCCGAACTGGGCCATTCCCCGCAAGTGCAGGATCCGAAGCGATTCAACGAAGCGTTGCTGAAAGCGTTGCCCGCGGCGAAGCGTTGATGCATGAGTTCGTCCGCGTGTCGGTGATCGGCACGCGGGTGTGAGTAGCTGCCAACCGGTCACTCTTGTGCGCGCACCCAACGGCAGGCCGCCCGACCCCGGCGGCGATACCACCACGTGAGCCCCGCCCACACCAGCGCCCAAACGCCAAGCATCGCGGCGATGAAGGGCCAGAAGATAAAGGTCGAAACATCGTCCCAGCCGGGCGCCGTACGCTTCAGACCAATGGGCGAGCTGATTACCAGCTCGATCTGTTCGCCCTGAAACGCCGGCCCGGCCTCTTCCACCGTGAAGGTGAGATCCGACTTCCCTTTCGCCAGCTTCGGAAACGGCGACGCGGTCTCGGGCTGCGCGCCATCGACATGGCTTTCAGGCCAGAGCTTGCGGTAGAAATGCGTGGCGCTGGCGCCGCTGCGCGGCGCGGCGGCGACCACGACGTCCAGTCCCCGACCATCGCGCACTCGAATCCGCACCGGCTGTCCGGGGTTGACGAAGCGCGGCGTCGCGTCCGGCGCACCCACACGCGTGGTGTATTCGCCCAATTCCGGCCGCTCACTGCCCATCGGACCGCCAAAACGCGCTTCCATCCACAATGGCGCTTCGCGGATGCGGCGGACCTCGGCGCGCGCCGTCTGTCCGGGCGTGAGGATGATCGGCGTCAGCGTCGCGTCGGCGGACTGTACATACCGCAGCATGCCCACCGCGAACCACGCCATGGCGGCCAGCCAAAGCAGCCAACCCACCGCCAGCGACGTCTTGAAGAAGGTGCGCCACATATCGTGCCATCCAGGATTTGCAAGCGTCAGAGCGTACCTCAATCGAAGCAGGCCCTCAGCACGCATTGCCTAGACGCGGATAGTGGTGTCCTGCACGGCTCCCGGCTTTGCCGTGCGCATGCGGCGCAGTTGAACCACCTGCTCTGCGCCAACGGCTCGAGCGCGCAACTGGCCACAACCGCCGTCCACATCCTGCCCGGCGCTATTCCTGATCTTGGTCAGCACGCCACGGCCATGCAGATTGCGGACGATCTCGCGGATGCGCTCGGCATCGGGGCGCTGATAGTCATCCCCTTCAAGACTATTGAAGGGAATGACGTTGAGGACGCCGAACTTGCCCTTGAGCAGGCGGACGAGCGCATCGAGCTCGTCGTCGCCGTCATTGACGCCCTTAAGCAGGGTCCATTGATATTGGATCGGATAGTCGGTGTCGCGAGCGTATTTCTCGCCAAGTTCGATCAGTTCTTCGGGCGAGATTTTCGGCGCGCGCGGCAACAGGTGTTCGCGCAGCGAGGCTTTGGTCGTATGCAGCGACAGCGCCAGTGCGGGCTTGATGCGTTGTTGCGGCAGGGTTTCGAACACGCGCCGGTCGCCCACGGTGGAGAACACGAGATTCTTGTGGCCGATGTCGCCTTCGGCGCCGAGCAGGTCGATGGCTTCAAGCACATTGTCGAGGTTGTGCGCCGGCTCACCCATGCCCATGAAGACGACTTTCTTCACCGCGCGCAGACGGCGCGCCAACACGACCTGAGCAAGGATCTCCATGCTGGTGACCTGGCGGATCAGGCCGCTCTTGCCAGTCATGCAGAAACGACAGCCGACCGCACAGCCGACCTGCGTGGAAACGCACAGTCCATCGCGCGGCAACAGCACGCTTTCCACCATCTGCCCGTCGGCGAGCTCCACGAGCAAGCGCGAGCCGTCGTTGCCGGCGTGTTCGGATTGAACGCGGGCAAGGCCGTCCAGTTCCGCCGTCAGGGCGGGCACGGCATCGCGCAGCGCCAGCGGCAAAAAGTGCTCGGCGCTGCGCCGTCGCGTGCCGGTGTCAAGCGGCTGCCCTTTCAGCCAGACGCGCAGGACCCGGCCACGATGGACGGGCAAGGCGCCAAGAGCGGCGAGGCGTTGGTCGAAGTCGGAGTAGCGCATGGGAGGCGGATTTTACTCTGCTGCTGAAACGGGCCGATTCCGGCAGGCCGTGCAGGGACAGTTGTTCGAGCAGGCCAGCGCCTTGGTCGGCGCATGTCCAGGGCGTCCGTCGCCTCCTCATACGCTGCGGCGGGGTCGCTGGTGGTCTTGCTGATCTGGGTGTAGTACGCGTCCCAGGTGTTTCTGCTGGGCGCAGAATTCACCCGGGTTTATGCCGAAGCGCATGGATCGCGCCAGGGACGAAACCTCTCCTCGCCTACGACGAGCGATACGTGAACTTTGGCTCATCCGCTTGGCTTGCGACGCGTGTGCGCGTGGCCGGCGTGCCGGCGGCCAGCCGCATGGCGCGAAGCTGAGGCAGCGTGGACGCGGGAGTCAACTACGGTGGGGGCGAGCGCTATGCGATCTTCGGCCAGGTCGACGCCGATGCGGATTTCTCCGGCAGCTATGTCCTCACTGCCACTGCGGGTTTCCGGATGACGTTCTGGATCGGGTGATGATGGCAAACCGCGCCTCCACTGGCTCGCAACTACTACCCGTTGTGTGATAGAACCCTCGGGTTCCGCTTCTACACAGGTATTCACATGAGCAATATTTTTCCCGGCGATCTTTGGGCGGTAGGCGAAGCAAACGCCAACGGTTTGCCGATCATCGTCCGCTTTCGTACCGGACTCCCGACCGAGGCCAATCGTCAGGCCCATGAAAACCTGATCATCATTTCCTGGCCGTACACGGGGATTGAGTCGGGCATGCCCAAAGACGAAGACAAGAAGAGCACCAACAACTTCGAAGAGGCCATCGAAAAGGGCTTTGAGAACTCCGATGTCGGGGTGCAGGTGGCTTGCCTGACTGGCAACCATCTGAAGGAGTGGCGCTACTACACCCGTGACGTCGAGGCCTTCCTGGAGGCGTTCAATGGATGCCTGGCGGGGCATCCGGTCTATCCCATTGAACTGCGCATGTTCAAGGATCCGGATTGGAACGCGTTGGCGGGGCTGCAGCCCGAAGGGTCGGGCCAGGTTCATTGAAGGGTGATTCTAATTTTGCCTCGCGCTTCATGTGCTTTCGTGCTGATGCGACATCGTCCACAATGAAAGGCCATGCCGCGCAGGGCGCGGCATGGCCTTTCATCAGCCCCTTACGGTTCGCAGAACGGGGCCCAAGACGGCTGACCCGTCAGCTCCCAATTGCCGACGGCTTGATCAGCTTTATCCCCCGCGCCGCGTTATAGCCGTGGATCTCCTTCACATCCAGCTTGCGCATGAATTCGATCGTGTGGGCGTCGATGATCTGTCCGGGCACCATGATCGGAAAACCCGGCGGATACGGAATGACGAAGTTGGCGGAAACAAGGGCTGGACCCGCCTCCAAGCGGTGATCGAGTTCGGTGCTGGCCAGCGGAAGGTATTCGCAGTCGTCTTCGTTGTAGGCGGCAAAAAAGGCGGTGCGCATGTTGCCTTCTGGCGTGGTGCTGCCCGGGTCGTCGCGGTAGCCGTCATGGAACTGGCTGAAGTTGGGAAGGTTGGGGACGTCCTCCATCAGGCTCCTGACCTTTTCGGCGAACGCCGCCCTGCCCCCTTCGCCGGATTCCTTGAGCCGCTTTTCGATGTCTTCGGAAATTTCAAGCAGCACCTTGATGAGCGACGCAACATCGCTGCGGGTGTTGTTGATATTGCTTTGCAGCAGCACGCTGTTGCGCGAGGTCTTGTTCAACTGGATGTTGTAGCGCGAGGCCAGCAGATTCTTGAACGCCGTGCCGTCGTAGCCCGCCGTGCCGCATACGAGTGTCAGGCGGGTCGGATCCAGGCAGAACTCGTCGTCCTTGAGCGCTTTGGCGGCGGTCAGCCAATTCGTGCCGGGCGCCAGGAAGTCGGTAAAGCCCGATGCGCGGAATTCCTCCGGAATCATCTTGTCGGCGCCCAGCACGCTGAAGTACTTGGAGATCAGCGGGTGTTTGGCGACTTCGCGGCGAATGGCCAATGCGACCTCGATGGCGCGCATGACCAATTCGTAGCCTTCCAGCTCCATCTGGCGGCGTGCGATGTCCAGCGACGCGATGATCTGGGCGTTGGGCGACGTGGACGCGTGGATGAACACCGCCTCGCGGAACGCCGAGACGTGGTGTTCGTAGTCTTCGTCGCGCACCGCGACGATGGATCCTTGCCGCAGGCTGGACATCGACTTGTGCACAGAGTCGGTCTCGTAGACGCGTATCCGCATGGCCTGCGGATTGGGCACCAGCACCCGGTCAAGCAGGCGTGGGTCCTTCGGGTCGAGATCTTCACCCAGTTCGCCGCATTGAGCATCCCACGCCTCTTGCGCCTTCGGATCGTCCCGCCATTCTTCCAGCGCGGCGGCGGCGCCCATTGCCGTGCGCATGCGCAGGAACGGCGACCAGCGGGCAAAGCCGAACCACGCTTCGTCCCACAGGAAGATCAGGTCTGGCTTGATGGCCAGGCACTCGGCCATCACACGGCGGGTGTTGTAGATGTGTCCGTCGAAGGTGCAGTTGGTCAAGGTGACCATGGCGACCTTGTCCAGACGACCTTCGGCCTTCAGATCCAGCAATGCCTGTTTGACGGTGCGCAGCGGGACGGCCCCGTACATGGAGTACTCGGTCATGGGGAAGGCTTCCACGTACAGCGGCTGCGCGCCGGACAGCACCATGCCGTAGTGGTGGGACTTGTGGCAGTTGCGATCCACGATGACGATATCGCCCGGCTTGGTCACCGCCTGGTAGACCATCTTGTTGGACGTGGAGGTGCCGTTGGTGACGAAGAACACGTGGTCGGCGCCGACCGCGCGCGCGAACTTTTCCTGGGCGACCTTGATGTTCCCCGTGGGCTCCAACATGCTGTCCAGACCGCCGGTGGTGGCCGAGGTTTCCGCCAGGAACAGGTTCAGGCCGTAGAACTCCCCGAAGTCGCGGATCCAGTTCGATTTGATGATGGACTTGCCGCGCGCGATGGGCAGCGCGTGGAAGGTGCTGATCGGCTTGTCGGCGTAATGCTTGAGGTTGTCGAAGTGGGGCGTGGACTGACGGTCGCGCACCCCTTCCAGGATGTTCAGGTGCACCTCCATGGGTTCTTCGACCTCGTAGAACACCCGCCGTATCGCCGATGCGGCCGGGTCGCCCGCCAGTTGCTCCACCTTTCTGTCGGTCAGCAGATAGATGTCGAGTTCGGGCCGGATGTTGGCGATCATGCGGGCCAGCGTCACGCCGATTTCTCGCGGAGCGTCCACCGTGGTGTCCAGATGCTGGTAGACGCTGAGGAAATTCCGCAGCAGCGGCGCATCATGCTTGGACGGAATGGGAATGCCGTCATAGATGACCACGGCCTCGAGCTTGCCATTGAGGATGGTGGCCAGCAGCGCGTCTTCAACGCTGCCCACCATGACGGGTTCGTAGATCAGGGTGTCGTCGTGCCGGCGAAGCTCGCGTATCTCGCGGGATATCGCCGCTGCGCGCGCCGCCGGCGCCGGGCTGACGAACAGCGCCTCGAAATAGGGCCGCCGCGCGTAGCTTCCGGCCAGGCCCGGCGGCGTGCGGTCCGGGCCTTCCCCGGATGATTCCTCGGCGGCGTCCCACTCTCCCTCGTCGTAGCGGTAGCTACCCGATAGCAAGGCATTGCTCATCCGCAGGATCAGGCGCGCCGTTCCCATGGCGTCGCCGTCCGCGATCCGGTCGTCCAGCGTACGCAGCAGGCGGACGCCGGGATAGGCGAAGTAGTTCTCCATCGGCCGCAGTTCGGCCAGGGCTTCCTGCACGGGCGCGGCGCCCGACCCGCTCTTGCCGCTGCGCGCCTCGGCCGCCCACGTCTGCGCCTTGGCGTTCAAGTCGCGCCATCGGTCCAGCCGCGCGGCGGAGTTAGAGAATAGATGGTCGAGCTGTTGGTTTTCGTTGGTCTCGGTTGTCATGGCTGTCCCCAGGTTTTCGGTAATTGGCCCCTGCCACCTCGCAGCCGAGGCCTACATGTGTCTTTACGCAAGAATCATGATCACCACCATGCCCCAGATCGTCAGCAGGGTATTGCCGACGGCGTAGGTCACCGTGTAGCCCAAGCCCGGCACCTGGCTTTTTGCGGCTTCGCACACCATGCCCAGCGCTGCTGTGGTGGTGCGCGAGCCCGCGCAGATCCCAAGAATCAAGGCCGGATCGAAGCGGAAGATGTATTTGGCGATGAACATGCCCAGCACCAACGGGACGGCGGTGGCGAATATCCCCCAAAGGAAAAGACTGATGCCCAGCTTTTGCAGCCCGGCGACAAAGCCGGGTCCGGCGGAAATGCCCACCACGGCAATGAACACATTCAGCCCCACGGAATTCATGAACCAGAGCGTGGGCTCGGGAATGCGGCCGAAGGTAGGATGGATCGCTCGGAACCAGCCGAACACGATGCCGGCGATCAGGGAGCCGCCGGCGGTGGAGATGGTCAGCGGAATGCCGCTGACGTTGATCACGATGGCGCCGATGAGCGCGCCGATGGTGATTGCCAGCGACACGAAGGCGACGTCGGTGACGGTCGTGGGCCGGTCGACGTAGCCGAGATTCTTTGCGGCGGCATTGATGTCCTGGGTCCGGCCGACCACCGTAATGACGTCGCCGCGGAACAGCTGGGTCTTGGGCAGGATGGGAATCACGGTTTCGGTCGGACCGCGCCGGATCTTCTTCAGGAACACCCCGCGCGCGCCGGGCCAGTGCGCCAATTCTTCAAGCGGCTTGCCGTCCACTTTCTTGTTGGACACGTAGATATCGACGCCTTCGGTCTTGATGTCGAGCAGTTCGGCGTCTTCGACTTCGCGGCCGCTGGGTCCAAGCCGCGCAATCATCTGGTCGCGTTTGCCGCCAACCGCGACAATGTCCCCGGCCTCGATGACGGTTGCCTGATCCACCTCGATGATCTTCCCGCCGCGCCGGATCCGCTCGACGAACGCACGGAACCCGGCTTGCGTGCCGGCCTCGATTTCCCCAACTGTCCTGCCGATGAAGGGGCTGCTCTCGGCGATCGCGTATGCCCGCACCTCGAACTCGTACCAATGGGTCGCGTCCGCCGCGCCCTGACCCGCGCCCAGTTTCAGCTCGTACGCCTTGCATGCCGCCACCAGGTCGATGCCCAACAGCTTGGGGCCGATCTGCGCCAGGATGATCGCGGATCCGACAGTGCCGAAGATGTACGTGACGGCATAGGCGATAGGCATCGCATCCAGCAGCGCCTGGGTTTCCTCGGGCGTACGTCCAAGGCGATTGATGGCGTCGGTGGCCAGCCCCATCGAGGCGGAGATGGTCTGCGATCCGGCGAACAGCCCTGCCGCCGAGCCCAGGTCATATCCGGCGATCATTGCCGCAACGACCGCGGCGCCCAACGACAGCAGCGCCATGATCACCGCGAAGATCGCCTGCGGCAGCCCGTCCTTGGCAATGCCGCGCACGAACTGCGGCCCGACGCCGTAGCCGACGGCGAACAGGAACATCAGGAAGAACACCGACTTCACGTTGGGAGATATCTTGACCCCCAGGATGCCGATGACGATCGCGACCAGCAGCGTCGAGGTAACGGCCCCAAGGCTGAACCCCTTGAAGCTCTTGCCGCCTATCCAATAGCCGATGCCCAACGCCAGGAATATGGCGATTTCAGGGTAGGCTTTCAGCGTCGAAACAAACCAGCTCATGACTCTCTCCTTGATGGCCCCTCGGTGGAAAGCACTCTGTCATGCGGGTCGGGCGGTTTCTAACTAATCTTGGCAGCACCGCCCTTCTGTTGCTGATAACGCTCCAGATATTCGTCACGCAGCCTGCGCACGCACTGGCCGATCTTTACGTAGTCCTGTTCGTTGAGATTGGCCAGCGATACGCGGCCGGACGGGTGGAGCGTTCCAAACCCCTTGCCCGGCAGCAGCACGACGCCCGCCTCTTCCGCCAATCTGAACAGCAGCTCGTGTGGCTTGATCGAAGCCAGCAGCCATTTGACGAAGTCCGGACCGACCTCGCGGCTCATCTGTTCGACATCAAGAAGGGTGTAGTAATCAACGACGTTCTCGTCCACGGCCCCCGGAGCCGCCCCCATGCCGCGATATAGCGCCGCCTTGCGCCCGCGGATCAGCCGCTTCATGGTGTTCTTGTAGCTTTCGGTGGTGTCCATGAGTGAAAAGAGCGAGAACAGCACCATCTGCACCTGCTGCGGCGTGGACAAGCCGGCGGTGTGGTTCAGCGCCACGGTGCGGCTGTCGGCCACGATGCGATCGATGAAGGGGAGTTTTTCGGGTTCAGTCGTGATGGACGCGTAGCGCTTGTTCAGCGAATCCCGTTCTTCCTGAGGCAGTTGGGCGATCTTCTCGTCGAAGACGTTGGACTTGTCCGCCGCGATAACCCCAAGCCGCCAGCCCGTCGCGCCAAAGTATTTGGAATAGGAATAGACCAGCAACGTGTTGCGCGGACACAGGGCGAATAGCGAAACGAAGTTATCCGCGAACGTGCCGTAGACGTCGTCCGTCAGCAGGATGAGGTCGGGCCGATCCTTGATGATGCCGGCCAGGTATTCCAGGCTCTTGTCGCTGACCTTTACCGAAGGCGGATTGCTGGGGTTCACCAGGAAGAATGCCTTCACCTTGGGGTCGCGCAGCTTGTCCAGTTCCTTTTCCGGGTATTGCCAGCCGTTCGCGCCATCCGCATCGATGGCCAGCTCGGTCAGGCCGAACTCCGACAGTTCGGGGATTTCGATGTAAGGCGTGAAGATGGGCTTGCCCAACGCGATGACGTCGCCCGCCCTGAGCAGGTGGTTGATCTTCATCGAATTGAACAGGTATGTCATGGCGGCCGTGCCGCCTTCGACGGCATACAGGTCAAAGTCGCTGGCAAAGGGATGGCTGCCTATCATCTCTTTGCGGATGTATTGCTTCACGATTTCTTCCGACAGCCGCAGCATGCGGTCTGGCACGGGATAGCTGCAGGCGAGGATGCCCGCGCACATCTCATAGAGAAAATCGCCGCCATCCAGTCCCAGTTGGTCTCGTACGAACGACACGGCGCTGGCTAGAAACTTCACGCCGGGGACGTCGGCGTGGCTGCGGGCAAACAGGTCAAAGCGTTCTTCAATGCCCGCCCGCCGCGGAAATCCGCCCACCCCCTCGGCCAGGTAGGAAAACGACCGCTCGGACTCGACCATGGCGAAGAGTCCAAGTTGCCAGAAACCATGGCGGGGGATGGTGGCGAGAAAGTTGGGGTTACCCCTGCCGGCATTGAGCATCAACCTGTTGGTGGTGCTGCCGGCCAGTTTGATGAGCTCGTCTTTCAGTTCAAACGGGGAAAGACTAGCCAGGTGAGACGTATCGCGGGTATTCATTGTGGCCTCCGAAGCAGTGAAACAACGGCAATGAAAGTGCAGCTTGCGCGGTTGGACAGGCCGGCAAGTACCGAAATGCGATGTAGCGCATTGGATTCGCTAGGATCGGCCCCGTGCGATACGGGTCACATCAAGCTTGTTACGAAATCTACGCATCGCCGGTGAGCCGCTCAATAGCCCAATGAGCTTTGACTATCCGGAGGAATATAGCGCTTTGGTTTAGGGCGATCACGCGTATTTTTTCGGTGACGGAAGGGGTCCGCAGGCGGATGCCCAAGTCGAAATCGGCAGCAATGGCGCCCCTGAAAGCGCCAAGGAAGAAGGCGGACGACTCAGCAATGAAGCCGTGCGGGAAGGTGCTCCATGAGCCAGTCGATGAACACCCGCAAGCGCTGCGTGACATGGCGGTTGTGCGGGTACACCACATGAAAGGGATAGGGCTGCGGCCGCCACGGCTTCAGGATTTCAACCAGCGCGCCGCTTTTCAGTGCGGCGCCGGCCGCGTACGTGAAGGTCTGGACGATGCCCAGGCCGGCCAGAGCGGCCGCCAGATGCGCGTTGCTTTCGTTGACGCCGACGCGATGTTCGACCTTGATCTCGATTTTTTCGCCCTGACGTTCGAAGCGAAACGGGAACGCGCGTCCATTCTGGGGTGACAGGTAACTGACCAGCTTGTGGCCGTTCTTGAGCTCGTCGGGATAGGCCGGCGTACCGAACTGCTTGAGGTATCCCGGCGTGGCGCAGGTGATCAGGTCGGCCGTGCCGATGCGCCGCGCCACCAACGAGGAATCATCGAGCGGACCGCCACGAATCACGCAATCTACGTTGTCGCTGATCAGGTTGACGGAGCGGTCGGACACGCCCAGATCGATGCGGATATCGGGGTAGCGCGCCAGGAAGTCGGGCATGGCGGGGATCAGCACATCCCTTGCAGTGGACCCACCGACGTCGATGCGCAGGTGCCCTTTTGGCCTGCCCTGCGCCGCATTGAACGTGCCGTCAATGTCTTCCAGGTCGCGCACGATGCGCAGGGTCTTTTCGTAGTAGTCGCGGCCTTCCGGGGTGACCGTGACGCGCCGCGTCGTGCGCTGCAACAGGCGCACGCCCAGGTGCGCCTCAAGGTCTTGCACCATTTTGCTGAGCGTGGCGTTGGGCATGTCCAGCGAGTCCGCCGCGCGGGTGAAACTGCCTGCCTCGACCACACGCGCAAAGCCGCGTATGGCTGTCAATTGATCCATGCCTGCTCCCGTGATGCGCGTGGATTATCCATAAATATGGATAGTTATTTCAACTTTACAGGATTTATCTAAGATCAGTCCGTCTTTAAAGTTGCTCCATACCCAGTCGACAACACAGCGCTTCAAACGGATCAGGCGCTGCGAAACCCCGACTGGCAACCCTTTCATCAAGAACCTGGAGCTCAATCATGAATCAGCAACTCAACGGCAAGATCGCCCTGGTCACCGGCGGCACCACGGGTATCGGCCTGGCCACCGCACAGGAACTGGCGGCGCAAGGCGCGCGCGTCTTCATCACCGGCCGCCGTCAGGCCGAACTCGACTCCGCCGTGGCCGCCATCGGCAGCGCGGCGACCGGCATCCGCGCCGACGCGTCGGTGCTGAGCGACCTGGACCGCGTGTACGCGCAGATCGCCAAGAGCGCCGGCAAGCTGGATATCCTGTTCGCCAACGCGGGCGGCGGCGACATGATGCCGTTGGGCGCGATCACAGAAGAACACTTCGACCGCATATTCGGGACCAACGTGCGTGGCGTCTTGTTCACCGTGCAGAAGGCCCTGCCGTTGCTGGTCGACGGCGCCTCGGTGATCCTCACGGCGTCCACCGTGTCGATCCAGGGAACCGCGAATTTCAGCGTCTATAGCGCCAGCAAGGCTGCGGTGCGCAACTTTGCGCGTTCGTGGGCCCTGGACCTGAAAGAGCGCCACATCCGCGTGAACGTCGTCAGCCCCGGCCCGATCCGCACGCCGGGACTGGGCGGCCTGGTCGGCGACGACGCCCGCCAGGGCCTCTTTGATTATCTGGCCGCGCAGGTGCCGCTGGGCCGTCTGGGCGAACCGCAAGAGATCGGGAAGGCGGTGGCGTTTCTGGCGTCGGACGCGGCCAGCTTCGTCAATGGCGTCGAACTGTTCGTGGACGGCGGCATGGCCCAGGTCTAAGCCGGCGCCTACCCGTGTCCCGACCCTCTGATACCATCGCCCCCCTCTAAACAGCGCATGACCGAGGACAGCAATGGAAACCAGCCAGGCATCGATAGACGGCATCTACAGCAAGATGGCGCAGGACGGTTGGGACACCTTCGGGCCGCTCAAATGGGGATTTTTCTTCATGGCCCCGGCGGAAGACGCGCTCAAGCTTATCTACGGGGAACTTGCCGACCACGATTACCACGTGGAAAGCGTCCACCAGAACGAAGGCGAAGACGGCGGGTGGACGCTGTTCGTCAGCAAGGTCGAGATCCTGGCGTCGGACAAGCTGTTCCGCCGCTGCGCCGCCTTCAATGAGCTGGCCGAATCGTACGGCGCGCTTTTTGACGGCTGGGATGTGGAACAGGCCGGCTGAAGACATCGGCAGGCGCGTTCTACGCCCTGCCCGCCGCGACGTTGACGCTGATGGCGATGATGAACACATTGAAAAAGAACGCGATCACGCCGTGCGTCATGGCCACGCGTCGCAGCCGTCGATTCACGATCTGCACGTCGGAGACCTGGAACGTCATGCCGAGCACCAGGGCGAAATACGCGAAGTCCCAGTAGTCCGGCTCGTCGGTGCCCGGAAAATCCAGTCCCTTGTGCATGGCGTTCTTGTGCCCGTAATACCCATGGGCGTAGTGCAAGGCGTAGATCATGTTCATGTAGAGCCACGACAGCACGATGGTCGCCGCGGCGGCCAGCATGTCGATCACGGCGCCGACGCTGCTTTCGGCGCGCAGTTCCACCCACAGGGCGACCAGCACCATGCAGGACAACGCGACGCTGCTCGACAGGACGCCCGTGCGCCCGACGTCGTGCTGGCGCGCGTGTTGGCGCATCAGGGCGGGGCTGGCGCGGCCGAACACGCGGGCGGTCAGCACCAGGAACACCAGCGCCCCCGCATCAAAACCCAGCAGCACGGCCAGGCTCAGCGGCAACCCCGCGGCGTACAGGCCGCCGACCACCGCCAGCAGCAGGCCGGCGCACATCATCAGGCGGCGGTGGGCATGAAAAAAAGGCAGAGGGTCGGACGAGGCCCCAGGCGGGATTTCGTCGTTGCCGGCTTCGTCGTTTTTGAGCGGCTGCATGGCGGGCTCCTGTCGGCGGCAGGCGCGCTGGAATGCGTTGCGCCTGGCCGCGTTGCACAGGCCCTTACGCTAACCGATACCGAGCAGGCCGGCCAGCGCGCCGCCAAAGAGCAGCCATAGCGGGTGAATGCGGGTGATGCTGCCCAGCACGGCCACGATGGCGGTGATGGCCCCCAGCAGCCAGGTGTGGACCGACGCCTCGGTGATGAGCGCGGCGCTGGCGGCGACGAGGCCGACGGTCATCGGGAATATCCCGGCCTGGATGACGCCTCGCCAGGGGCGGTCCTTGAATCGTTCCCACAGGCCCAGCGCGATGACGGTGATGATGGAGGACGGACCGAACTTGGCTATGGTGGTGGCCAGCATGCCGGCCCAGCCGGCGACGTGCCAGCCGACCAGCGTGACGACCATCAGGTTGGGGCCGGGCGCGGCCTGCCCCAGGGCGAACAACGCGGAAAAGTCGGCGGCGGTCATCCAGCCGTGGACGTCGACGACCTGCCGCTGCATTTCGGGCAGGATGGTGTTGCCGCCGCCGAAGGCCAGCACGGACAGTTCGGAGAAGATCAGGACGAGGGCGATCAGGGTATGGATCATCGACGTTGCCTCCAGACCATCAGGATGCTCAGCGGCGTCAGCACCGCCATGGTCGGCAGCAGCGGGATGCGCAGCACGGCGATGGCGATGAAACAGACGGTGGCGACGACGCCCGCAAGCCAGTCGCGGCGCTTGACGACCGGCATGCCGATCTTGACCGCCATGGAGATCAACAGGCCCGCCGCGGCGGCGGCCAGCCCCGCGAAGAGGTGCTGGATGTCGGGATCGTTCTGGAAACGGTCGTAGACCATGCCGAGCATGATGACGATGATGGACGGCGCCAGGATCAGGCCCATCAACGCGGCGAACGCGCCTCGCGGGCCGCGAAATTTCATGCCCAGCGCCACGGACAGGTTGATGATGTTGCCGCCCGGCAGGAACTGGCACAGGCCCAGCAATTCCGTGAACTCGGCGCCGCTCAGCCAGCGGTGCTTTTCCACGACCATGCGCCGCGCCAGGGGCAACGCGCCCCCGAAGGCGGTGAGGCCAAGCATCAGGAATCCGTAGAACAATTGGCCGCAAGTGGGGGGAGGCCGAAGGTCGACCTCAGGGATGGAAGGTGCTGCTGCGTTCATCTTTTTCGTGCGGGCGCGGGGCTGGCGTGGGGAGGTGGCGCGGGACCCGCGACACTGGTGGATATCGAGATTGCAGGCTACTCCCCGCGCAAGATAATGTCTAATATATGACTCATTCATAAATCATATCGACTGCATATGGCATCCGTAGATCTGCGGCTTTTGCGCTACTTCCTGGCGGTGGCCGAGGAATCCCATCTGACCAAGGCCGCAGCCCGGCTGGGCATCCGCCAGCCGCCGCTCAGCCAGCAGATCCGCGTCCTGGAAGATGAGCTGGGCGTGACGCTGTTTCACCGGCTGCCGCGCGGCATGGAACTGACCGAAAGCGGCCGCGCGCTGCTGGACGACGCCCGCAACATCATCGCGATGGTGGACGAGGCCGTGGATGGCGTTCGCCGGGTATCGCTGGGCGAGGCCGGCCGGCTGACCGTGGGCTTCACGGGGTCGGCCGCGTTCCATCCCTTCGTCCCGTCGGTGATCCGGCGTTTTCGCGAAAGCGCGCCCAAGGTGCGGCTGGTGCTGGAAGAAAGCAGCACGGGCGAACTGCGCGAGGCAGTGGCTGAGGGTCGCGTCGACGTGGCCTTCATCCGCGGCGCCCACGGGGCGGACCGGGGGGTGATGATGGAAACGGTGCTGGAGGAAACCATGCTGGCCGCGTTTCCGGCGGATCATCCCCTGGTGAAGGGCCGGTCGCGCAAACGCATCGCGCTGTCGGAACTGGCGGACGAGTCGCTGATCCTGTATCGCCGGCACAGCGGCCCGGGGCTGTACGACGCGATCATCGCCGCCTGCAGCGCCGAAGGCTTCAGCCCCCGCATCACTCAAGAGGCGCCCCGCATGCTGTCGACGCTGAGCTTCGTGGCTGCGGGACTGGGCGTGTCGCTGGTGCCGGCGTCGCTGCGCCGCGTGAACATCGAGGGCGTGGCGTATGTCAGCGTGACGCACCCGAAGACGCTACGCGCGCCGCTGAACCTGATCTGGCGCGATGCGCCCCTGTCCGGCGCCACCCGCAAGCTGATCGAAGAGACTCGGCGGCTGCGCGAAGAACTTCAGGGGTCCGAGACGACGTGATCCCCGGCGCTACACTTGCCGGCATTCCGCACTTCCCTTCTTCACCATGTTTTCCGAATCTCCCATCGGCGTGTATGACTCCGGCGTCGGCGGCCTGAGCGTGTTGCGCGCGATCCGCGACGCCCTGCCGCATGAAGCGCTGCTGTACGTGGCCGATTCGGCGCACGTGCCCTACGGGGAAAAATCCCAGCATTTCGTCGAACAGCGCGCCTTGGCGATCGCGGATTATTTCGTATCGCGAGGCGCCCGCGCGATGGTGGTGGCGTGCAACACGGCGACCGCCGCCGCGATCGCGCTGCTGCGGCGGCGCCACCCCGGGCTTGTCATCATCGGCGTGGAACCCGCGATCAAGCCGGCCGCGCATCTGACGCACAGCGGCGTGGTGGGCGTATTCGCCACGACCGGCACGCTGGCCAGCCCCAAATTTGCCGCGCTGGTGCAGCGAGAGGCCCCCGAGGTGCGCATCCTGCTGCGGCCTTGCCCGGGGTGGGTGCGGATGGTGGAGCAAGGCGTGCTGGCGGGCCCGGATGCCGAAGCCGCGGTGCACGGCCCCGTGGCCGAACTGCGTCAGGCCGGCGCCGACGTGCTGGTGCTGGGCTGCACGCATTTTCCGTTTCTGCGCGATCTGATCCAGGCCGCGGCCGGTCCGGGCGTGCCGCTGCTGGAGACCGGCGCGCCGGTGGCGCGCTGGCTCCGGCACCAGCTGAACGAGCGCGGCCTGCTGCGCGAACAGGGCTCGGGCACGCTGGAACTGGAGACCACCGGCGCGGCGGATGCCCTGGCGCAACTGGCCAGCAGCCTGCTGGGCCAGACGCTTGCCGCCCGCACGGTGCCGGGCCAATGGCGCGGAACGCCGTCGGCTTGATCCGGCGCATGCCTTGAGGGGCGCGCGCGGGCGAATGTGAGATACAGTGGAATGCCCGCGCCCCGCGGCCCCGCACAAGGAGACGCCCATGAAACGCATCCTGATTCCCGTCGACGGCTCGGAGACCGCGCTCAATGCGGTCAAGGCGCTGCTCGAAGCCCGCCGCTACGATCCCGTCGAACGCGTGGACCTGCTGACGGTCCAGATCCCCTTGAAGGCAGGCGCATTCAGCAGCGGCCTGTCGCAACAGGAAATCGACGACTATCACCAGGAAGAAGGCCAGGCCGCGGTGCAGGCGGCCAGCGATCTGCTGACGCAGGCCGGCGTGCCGTTCGAGACCCACATCGCCGCGGGCGCCGCCGCCGAAACGATTGCGCGCGTGGCCGAGGAAACCGGCGCCAACGAAATCTTCATGGGCACGCGCGGCCTGGGCTCGGTGTCAGCGCTGTTCATGGGGTCCGTGGCAACCGGCGTCCTGTCGCTGACCGAACTGCCCGTCACGCTGGTCAAGTAAGGCAAAGGAGCACCCATGCTGAACATCCTCGTTCCCGTCGACGGCTCCGAAAACGCCGACCGCGCCGTCGTGTACGCACGCCGTCTTGCCCAGGGCGCCAAGGCCGCCCGCCTGCACCTGATCAACGTCCAGACGCCGCCACGCGGACGCGCCGGCCTGTCGCGATTGATCACCCAGGACATGATCAACGATTTCTATGCCCGCGAAGGCCGCGAGGCCTCCGAGGCGGCGCGCAAGGCGCTGGATTCGGCCGGCGTGGATTACGTCAGCCACGTCGTCTTCGGCCATGCCGCCACCGAGATCGCCGGCTATGCCCAGGATCATGGCTGCGCGCGCATCGTCATGGGCACTCGCGGCAACGGCACGCTGACCAACATCCTGATCGGCTCGGTGGCGAACCAGGTGGTGCAACTGGCGCAAGTGCCGGTCACGCTTGTGAAGTAACCGGGGTGAGTATGATGGGACTACCAGATAGCCCTGGAGTCGCATCATGCACATCCCGCGTATCACGCTGGCGGCCAGCCTTGCGCTAACGATGCTCAGCGCCTGCGGCGAAGTCGCCAAGCTGCCTGTCGAGGCCGGCATGGGGCCGAATCCCCAATTGCCGCCTCCCAACACCACCCTCATTCCCACCGTGAACACGGCCAAGGCCGTTGGCTGGCAGTCAGGCGCGCAGCCCTTGCCGGCCGCCGGCCTGGCGGTGACGGCCTACGCCAGCGGGCTGGACCATCCGCGCTGGCTGTATGTGCTGCCCAACGGCGACGTGCTGGTGGCCGAGACCAATGCGCCGCCCAAGCCCGAAGACGCCCCGGGAGGCATCAAGGCGTGGGCCACCGGCATGGCGATGAAGCGCGCCGGCGCCAAGACCGACAGCGCCAACCGCATCACCCTGCTGCGCGACGCGGACCACGATGGCGTCGCGGAAACGCGCACCGCGCTGCTGGAAGGGCTGAACTCACCGTTCGGCATGGCGCTCGTCGGGGACCAGCTTTACGTGGCGAATGCCGACGCCGTGGTGCGCTTTCCCTTTGAAGCCGGCCAAACCCGGATCACGGCGCCCGCCACCAAGGTCACCGACCTGCCCGCCGGCCTGAACCATCACTGGACCAAGAACCTGATCGCCAGCCCGGACGGCTCCAAGCTTTACGTGTCCGTGGGATCCAACAGCAATGTGGGCGAGAACGGCATGGACATCGAGGAAGGCCGCGCGGCCATCTGGGAGCTGGACGTGGCCAGCGGCCAGAAGCGCCTGTACGCCACGGGCCTGCGCAATCCGGTGGGCATGGCCTGGGCGCCCGACGGCAAGACGCTGTGGACGGCGGTCAACGAGCGCGACGAACTGGGCAGCGACCTGGTTCCGGACTACATGACGTCGGTTCGCGATGGCGGTTTCTATGGGTGGCCGTACAGCTATTTCGGGCAGCACGTGGACACCCGCATCCAACCCCAACGGCCCGAACTGGTGGCGCGCGCCATCGTGCCGGACTACGCGCTGGGTCCGCACACCGCATCGCTGGGACTGGCCTGGTCGGACGGCGCGAAGCTGCCGCAGCCCTATGTCAACGGCATGTTCGTCGGCCAGCATGGATCCTGGAACCGGGATCCGCGCAGCGGCTACAAGGTGATCTTCGTGCCCTTCGATCAGGACAAGCCCGGCGGTCCGTCGCAGGACGTGCTGACGGGGTTCTTGAATGAGAGTGGGGAGGCGCAGGGGCGGCCGGTCGGCGTGGCCGTCGACAAGCAGGGTGGCCTGCTGGTGGCCGACGACGTGGGCAACGTGATCTGGCGCGTGTCGGCAAAGCCGTAGCCGTAGCGGTCGCGACTATCCTTGGCGCCCGTGGGGCCGCTGCCGCGCCCCACGCCCGCCTTGGGCGCATCGCTGCCCGCCCCTACAATGACCGCTCCGAATTCCAGACAGGAGCGAACATGAGCACGGAAAAGGTGGCGATCCTTACAGCGGCCGGCAGCGGCATGGGCGCGGCGGCGGCGCGCAAGCTGGCGGCGGATGGATACCGCATTGCGATCTTGTCGTCGTCCGGCAAGGGCGCGGCCCTGGCGGAGGAGCTGGGCGGATTGGGTGTGACGGGTTCGAACCGCTCGCCCGAGGACCTGGCCCGGCTGGTGGACGCCACGGTGCAGAAATGGGGCCGCGTGGATGCGGTGGTCAACAGCGCCGGCCACGGCCCGAAGGGCTCGCTGCTGGAAATCAGCGATGACGACTGGCACCTGGGCATGGAGTTCTACCTGCTGAACGTGGTGCGCATCACGCGTCTGGTCGCCCCCGTCATGAAGCAACAGAAGTCGGGCGCCATCGTCAATATCTCTACTTACGCCACGTTCGAACCGGAAGCGCTGTTTCCGACGTCGGGCGTGTTCCGCGCCGGACTGGCCGCCTTCACGAAGGTGTTTACCGACGAATATGCCCAGCACAACGTGCGGATGAACAACGTGCTGCCGGGCTTTATCGACAGCCTGCCGGAAAAGGAAGACCGCCGCGCGCGCATTCCCATGGGCCGCTACGGCACGGCGCAAGAGGTGGCCGACTTGATCGCCTTCCTCGCATCCGATGCGTCGTCCTACATCACCGGACAGAATATCCGCATCGACGGCGGCATCACGCGCTCCGTGTGAGGCCCTCGCGGCAGGGGACACGCCTCATTCTTCTCATTCATTTGGCGTAGTCCCTCGTCCGAATGACGGTATTGAAGGCCCCACCGGCCTTTTAGTACCGTAGGTTTTCGCATTCGACGAGGTGCCTGCGCATGTCCGCTACGCCGTCAGCGGCTGCGCCGCAGTCCGCATCCCCTACTCCCGGCCAGGCCTCGCGCTTTCTGGCGCAGGCGACGTTCGGCCCCACGCCTGCCGACATCGACGCGGTGGTGCGCGTCGGCTACGCCGCCTGGCTGGATGCGCAACTGGCGATGCCGCCTTCGCAGACCCACTTCGACTGGCTGCTGCAGAAACGGAAGAACACCGAGGCCTTCAAGGGCAACGGGATCAACGCCCCGCTTGAATCCACCTTGTGGCGCAAGTTCATCAGCGCGCCCGACCAGGTGCGCACGCGGGTGGCGTTTTCGCTGTCGGAAATCTTCGTCGTCGGGGTGTCGTCGATCACCGCGTCCTGGCCGCTCTTCGGCGCGGCGGGATTCATGGACCTGCTGGCCGAACACGCGCTGGGCAATTACCAGGACCTGCTGACCGCGGTGACGCGCAACCTGTCCATGGGCTGCATGCTGACCTATCGCGGCAACCGCAAGGAAGACCCCAAGACCGGCCGCCATCCCGACGAGAATTACGCGCGCGAAGTGATGCAGCTTTTCAGCATCGGCCTGCTCGAACTGGAAAGGGACGGCACGGTCAGGATGGTGAACGGCGCGCCGGTCGAGACCTATGACAATGCCGACGTGCAGGGCCTGGCCAAGGTGTTCACGGGCTGGGACATCAACGGCCCGGAGACCGACGTGGAATTTCACCGGCGGCCCATGGCGCTGAACAACGGCCTGCATTCGATGGCGGAGAAGCGCTTCCTGGGCGCCGTCATCCCGCCCGGCACGGATGGGCAGTTGTCGCTCAAGCGCGCCATGGAAGTCATCAGCGCCCATCCGAACGTCGGGCCGTTCATCGGCATGCAGCTGATCCAGCGCATGGTGACCAGCAATCCCAGTCCGGCCTACGTCGCGCGGGTGTCAGCCGTGTTCGACGACGACGGCAAGGGACAGCGCGGCAACCTGAAGGCCGTGGTGCGGGCCATCCTGCTGGATCCGGAGGCGCGCCAGCCGGATCTGGGTTCGCCTTACTGGGGCAAGGTGCGCGAGCCCATCCTGCGTTTTTCCGGATGGGCCCGCGCCTTCGGCGCAACCTCCAACAACGGGGAATGGGCGATGCCGGACACCACGGACAACACGATCCGGCTGGCGCAGAGCCCGATGCGGTCCGCCACGGTGTTCAACTTTTTTCGCCCGCGGTATGTGCCTCCCGTGACCGAACTGGCCCGCCGGCATCTGGTGGCGCCGGAGCTGCAGATCACGGACGAGACCAGCATCGCCGGGTACCTGAATTTCCTGGCGATCTACGCGGACCGCGGTTGGGAGGACCTGCAGACGTCCTATCAACCCGAGATCGCGCTGGCGAACAATCCCGAGGCGCTCGTGGCGCGCGTGGTGCTGTTGCTGGCGGGCGATGCCTTCAGCCAGCGCACCGCGGCATCGATCGCGAAGGCCGTGGCCACGTTGCCGCCTGATCGGCCGCGCGACCGCGTCCGCGCCGCCATCATGCTGGTGGCGGCAACTCCCGAATACCTGGTGCAGAAATGACAAGCCACGATGACGCTGACCGCCCCGGGATGGACAGCCGCGGGATCGACAGCGGCGGTGTCGACCGCCGCGGTATCGACCGCCGCGGTGTCGACCGCCGCACCTTTCTCCTTCGGGCCTGCGCTTTGGGCGCCACCGGCGGCGCCGCGCCGCTGGCGCTGAACCTGGCCGCCATCGGAGCGGCCGCGGCGCAATCGGCGCCGCCCACCTACAAGGCGCTGGTCTGCGTCTTTCTGTATGGCGGCAACGATCCGTACAACACCCTGGTGCCGTACGATCCGTCGTCGTACCGCGCCTATGCGGCGGCGCGCGGCGACATCGCCCTGCCCCGCGACGCGCTGCGCGCCACGGCCCTGCGCGGCAAGGCGGACACGCAGGGCGGCATGCAATTCGCGCTGGCGCCGGCGCTGGCTCCGCTGGCCCCGCTATACGAGCGCGGCGACATGGCGGCGCTGTTGAACGTGGGCCCGTTGGTGGTGCCCACGACCAAGGCGCAATACATCGGCGCGCGCGTGCCGTTGCCACCCAAGCTGTTCTCTCACAACGACCAACAGTCGTTCTGGCAGGCGCTGGCGCCCGAAGGCGCCTCGTCGGGCTGGGCCGGCCGGCTGACGGACCTGTTCGCCGGCGCCAACGCCCAGCGCACCTTCACGGGCATCACGGCTGGCGGCAGCACCGTGCTGCTGGCCGGCCGCAAGGTGGCTGGCTACCGCGTCGGCATCAACGGATCGACGCAGATCGACATGCTGCATCGCGACATGTATGGGTCCAGCGCGTGCACCGCCCTGCTGCGCGAGCTGATCACGGAACCGCGCGAGCATCTGATGGAGCGCGAGATGTCGCGCATCGCCGCCCAGTCCATCTCGGCCGACGCTCGCCTACGCGCCGCCCTGGACGGCGTGGCCGTGCCGGGAGACTTTTCATCGCCGCTGGCCCAGCAACTGCGCATCGTGGCGCGCATCATCGGCGCTCGTGAGGCGCTGGGCGCGCGCCGACAGGTGTTCTTCGTGTCGCAGAACGGCTATGACAACCACACTGGCCTGAACGACACCCACCCCGCGCTGCTGCGCGAACTGGGCCAGGCGCTGGCGACATTCCAGCAGGCCCTGTCGGAAATGGGCGTGGCGGATCAGGTCACCACGTTCACGGCCTCGGAGTTCGGACGTACGCTGGGATCCAACGGCAACGGATCGGACCACGGCTGGGGCTCGCATCACTTCGTGCTGGGCGGCGCGGTCAGGGGCGGCCGCTGCTATGGCGCCCACCCAGAAATTGCGTTGAACGGGCCAGGCTTCGTGGACAACGGCCGCCTGCTGCCCACGACGGCGGTGGACCAGTTGGGCGCATCGCTGGGCGCCTGGTTCGGGGCCAGCCGGGACGATTTACGGACGGTGTTTCCGAACCTGCGGCATTTTGGACCGGAGCCGTTGGGAATTCTTGAACGGGATCCCGCTGGCAGCCCCGCGTCGGAGCCCGCCACTGGCGCTGAGGCCGCAACCGCTCTATAACCTCAGGGAACGGGCCGCAACACGGCCAGAACAGCGCTTTCGCCTCCGTCCCTCCGCCATCGCCCATGAGCCTCACACCCGATCTGGCGTTGCAGCACGCCACCGAAGAAGACTTGCCGTTCCTGCTGACCTTGCGCAAGTCCACAATGACCGAGCATCTGCGGCGCGCAGGGGCGCCGGACGACGATGAGCATCACTTGGCGCGGATCCGTCATCACTTCGATGACGCGCAGATCGTCTGGCTGGCCGGCAGGCCGGCGGGGCTGTTCAAGCATTACCGGGATCCCGCCGGGTGGCGCATCGTCCAGATACAGATCGACCCCGCGTTCCAGGGCCAAGGGCTGGGCCGCCGGCTGCTGGCCGGCGTGCTGGACCGGGCCGACGCCGAAGGCGCGCCGGTCACGTTGAGCGTCCTGAAGGGCAACCCCGCCCGGCGGCTGTACGAGGCGCTGGGCTTCACTTCCGTCAAGGAGACCGAGCTGGAGCATGAAATGCGGTACGAGCCCGGCGCTGTCCGGCCGGCCGGCTGAGCCTCTGCGACTTTTTTTCGGGGCCGCGGGAATAATGCGGCGCCGGGCAGCGTCCGTAGAGGGCAGTCCCCCACTTTCCCCACCTACGAGGCACACCATGCGCAAACACACCGCCGCGGCCCTGGCAATCGCCTGCGCCGCCCTGTTCTCGGCCGGCGCCCACGCCCAGGCCGTCAAGACCCAGGACGGCATCCTGGTCAATAGCGCCGGCATGACGCTGTACACCTTCGACAAGGACTCCTCAGGCAAGAGCGTCTGCGTCGACCAGTGCGCCAAGGCCTGGCCGCCCGCCATGGCCATGGGCGACGCCAAGCCCATGGGCGACCTGACGGTCATCACCCGCGACGACGGCGGCAAGCAGTGGGCCTTCAAGGGCAAGCCGCTGTACACCTTCGCCAAGGACACCAAGCCGGGCGACAAGACGGGCGACAACTTCAAGGAAATCTGGCACGTCGTCAAACCCTGATCGGGACGGTTGCCGTTCAGACCATGCGCGCCGAAGACGAAGCCCTGATCCTGGCCTGCATCCCCAGCCTGCGGCGCTATGCCCGCGGGCTGACGGGCGACCCCCACCGGGCCGACGATCTGGTGCAGGACACGCTGGAGCGCGCATGGAGCCGCTATTCGCGCTGGCAGCGCCGCGGCGAACTGCGCGCCTGGATGTTCGGCATCATGCACAACCATTTCATCGACGGCGTGCGCGCCGCCAGCCGGCGGACGGACCAGACGGCGCCGGGCGACCTGCCCGACGCCCCGGTGCGCGCCACCCAGACCGACCATCTGGAGGTGCGCGACCTGGACCGCTGCCTGCAGACCCTGCCGGCCGAACAGCGCGAGGTCCTGTTGCTGATATGCGTGGAAGACCTGTCCTACCAGGAGACCGCCCAGATCCTGGCGGTGCCCATCGGCACCGTCATGTCGCGCCTGTCGCGCGCCCGCGAGAAGCTCGGCGCGCTGATGCAGGGCCGCGACACGGCCAGGCGGTTAAGGCCTGTACCCACTCCGCGTGAAATGCCATGAATGACAAACGCCTCACGCCGGTGCCCACCGCCGGCACGCCCATTACCGAAGCCGACCTGCACGGTTACGCCGACGGCCAGCTGCCGGCCGGCCGCCATGCCGAGGTGGCCGCTTTCCTGGCCGCGCATCCGCAGGACCAGACCCGCGTGGACGACTGGAAGGAACAGCGCCGGGCATTGCATGCGCTGCTGGATCCCGTCCTGGACGAACCCCTGCCGCTGCGCCTGCCGCTGAAGGCGCCCGCGCGGCAGTGGCCGTGGCGCGCCCTGGCCGCCAGCGTGGCGGTGGCCGTGGTCAGCGCCAGCGCGGCCTGGATCACACGCGGCGCGATGGATGCGCGCCATCTGCAGGCCGTGCTGGCCACCGCCAGCCCGGACCGCGCCGCGGGCGGCTATGCCCAGCGCGCCGCCATCGCCCACGCGGTCTACGCGCCTGACATGGGCCGCCCCGTGGAAGTGGGCGGCGACAACGAGAAGGCGCTGGTGACGTGGCTGACCAAGCGCATGGGCGCGCCCGTGCGCGCCCCGTCGCTGACGCAGGCCGGCTACGAACTGATGGGCGGGCGCCTGCTGCCCGGCGGCGCGGGCCCGGTCGCCCAGTTCATGTACGGCGCGGCGGACGGCCAGCGCCTGACCCTTTACGTCACGCGCGAGGCCGCTGGCGGAAAGACCGCCTTCCAGTTCACGCAGGAAGGGCCGGTGCGGGTGTTCTATTGGGTCGAAGGCGATTTTGGCTACGCGCTGTCGGGCGCGGTCAGCCGCGACGAGCTGCAGCGCGTGTCGCAAGAGGTGTATCGGCAGCTCCAGGGCTAGGCCCCTGCCGCGCATCCGTCAGCCAGCGCTTTGCCGTGCTTCGTGCAGCATGTGCAGCGTGATCTTGCGCACCTCGGCCTTGCTCATGTCGATATGGGACCGCAGCATGCGCCCGGCCTCGTCGGCGCGCCGCGCCAGCACGGCGCGCAGGATGGCCGCATGCTCGTCGTAGGTGGCGTCGACACGAAAATCCTTGGTGAAATCCAGGCGCCGCACGATGCGGATCTTTTCGGTCACGTCGCGGTGGATCTGCGCCATCTCCGGGTTGCCGGCGGCCGCCACCAGCGAACAATGGAACGCCTCGTCCAACTGCGCCACCAGCCGGCCGTCCAGGATGCGCTGCGACGGCGGCGCCAGCCACACATCCGTCAGCGCGCCCAGGATGCCGGCCGCATCCATGGGCTCGCGCGCGCACAGCTTTTCCACCGCAGCCAGTTCCAGCACCACGCGCACGTCGTACAGCGCTTCAAAACGTTCGAAGTCGAACGGACGCACCTGCCAGCCGCTGCGCGGCCGCGCCAGCACGAAGCCTTCGCGTTCCAGCCGCGCCAGCCCCAGGCGCACGGGCGTGCGGCTGACGCCCAGGCGCGCCACCAGGTCGGCCTCGGTGAAACGTTCTCCCGGCAGCATCCGAAAGCCGAAGAGGTCGTCCTTGATACGCAGGTAGACCTGGTCGGCCAGCGAGCCGGCCAGCGCCGGCGCCTGACGGATGGCCGGGCCGGCCTGGACGGATTCCAGCCGCATCATCCGGTCACGGCGCACGTGGCGTCTTCGGTGATCACCACCAAGGGGTCGCCCGCGTTCACGGGTTTGCCCGGCACGCAGCGGATGGCCGACACCGTGCCCGACGCCGGGGCGATGACCGAGAGCTCCATTTTCATGGCCTCGACCACCACCAGCGTGTCGCCGGCCGAGACGCTCTGGCCCACCTGGACCGGAATCTTCCAGATGTTGCCGCACATGTCGGCGCTGATCAGCCGTTCGCCGTCGCGCAAAGCGGTCTCGGGCTCAGGCTCGGCCGCGGGAGGTTCCGCCGCCACGTCCTCGGTCTTCCACAGGGCCACCTCGGCATCGAAGGCGGTCTTCTGGCGCGCCTGGAACACGGCGATGCTGTCGGCCTGATCGGCCAGGAAGCGCTGGTGCGCGGCGAAGTCGAACGTTTCCTCTTCGATGCGGACCGTGGCGCGGCCTTCGCGGAAGTCCTCGCGCAGCACGTCCAGTTCGGCCTCGGTGACGGGATAGAAGCGCACCTGGTCGAAAAAGCGCAGCAGCCAGGGCTTGCCTTCCTGGAACACGGGGTTTTTCAGGAACTTGTTCCAGATGGGCAGCGTGCGCCCGACAAGCTGATATCCGCCCGGCGAGTCCATGCCGTAGATGCACATGTACACGCCGCCGATGCCCACCGTGCCTTCCGCGGTGAACGTGCGGGCCGGGTTGTACTTGGACGTCAGGAGGCGATGGCGCGGATCGATCGGGACCGCGCAGGGCGCGCCCAGGTAGACGTCGCCCAGCCCCATGATCAGGTAGCTGGCGTCGAATACGATGCGGCGCACGTCGTCGCGGGAGGCGAGACCATTGATGCGCCGGATGAAGTCCACATTGTTGGGCAGCCACGGCGCGCTGGCGCGCACGGTTTCCTGGTAGCGCTGCACGGCGCCCAGCGTTGCGGAGTCTTCGAAGGCCATGGGCAGGTAAACGACGCGGGTCGGCACCTTCAGCGTGGCCACGTCCGCCAGCCCCGACTCGATCTCCAGAAGGCGCGCGATCAACGCGCCTTGCAGGATGACCCGGCTGTCGTAGCGGATCTGCAGCGAGCGCACGCCCGGCGAAAGCTCCAGCACGCCCGCAACTGGATCGGCGTTCAGCGCCTCCATCAGCAGGTGGATGCGCATGCGCAGCGCCAGGTCCAGCACGTTGTCGCCGTATTCCAGCAGCAGATAGCCGTCGCCAGCCTGCCGGTACGAGACCGACGGACGCGATCCTTCGGCCGGCAGCGCCGCGACGATGGTCTCGGACACCGTGGCCGGCACGGGGGCAGGCTCGGTCGCCGCCGGGGTTTCCAACGCCAGGTCGGCAATGCTGCGGTCCTGCGCCGCCTCCAGCGCCACGGCTTTCGGGTAGTCGATCCGCACGAAGCGGATACGGTCGCCCGGTTTGACCTGCCCGACCTTCCACAACTCGGCGCGGGCGATGGTGACGGGGCACACGAAGCCGCCCAGGCTGGGGCCGTCGCGCGTGAGGATCACCGGGCTGTCGCCGGTGAAGTTGATGCTGCCGATCGCGTATTCGCAATCGTGGATGTTCGACGGATGCAGGCCGGCCTCGCCGCCGTTCTCGCGCGCCCACGTGGGTTTGGGCCCGATCAGGCGCACGCCCAGCCGGTTGGAGTTGTAGTGCACTTCCCAGTCCGCCGCGAAGAAGGCGTCGATGGCCTCGGGCTGGAAGAAGTCGGGCGCCCCATGCGGGCCGTACAGCACGCCGATCTCCCAGGCGCTGCCGTACTCCGGGATCAGTTCGGGCGGCGCGCCCTGTGGCTGCGCCTGCGGCGGCGCGGCATTGGCGCCCGGCAGCTCCGGACGCACCAGCGGCAGCATGTCGCCCACGCGCAGCGTGCGGCCGGCATGTCCGCCGAACTGGCCCAGGGCGAACGTGGAGCGGCTGCCCAGGTACAGCGGCACGTCCAGGCCGTTGCGCACGGCCAGGTAGCTGCGGCAGCCCGACAGCGCGCGTCCAGTCGCCAGCACCTGCCCCGATCTCACGGATATCGGCTGCCACATCGGAACGGGTTCGCCGTCCAGCGTGGCGGCGCAGGCCGCGCCCGTCAGCGCCACGACCGTATCCCCATGAAAGCGCAGGCTCGGCCCGACTAGCGTGGTCTCGATGCCCGCCGCGTCCGGCGCGTTGCCGACGATGCGGTTGGCGATGCGGAATGCGTAATCATCCATCGGACCCGACGGCGGCACGCCGATGTCCCAATACCCGGCGCGGCCGGGATAGTCCTGCACGCTGGTGTAGGTGCCGGCTTCCAGCACTTCGACCGCGGAGGGGCGGTAGTCGAAGGTCTCCAGGAATCGCGTCGACAGCTTGCCCGCGCGAAAGCGCTCGTCGGCCACGATCTGGCGCAGGTAATCCAGGTTCGTCGCGATGCCGTGCAGCCGCGTCCGGCCCAGGGCGTCGGCCAGCTTGTCCAGCGCGGATTCGCGCGTGTCGGCGTGCACGATCAATTTCGCCAGCATCGGATCGTAGAACGCGGGCACGTCCGTGCCTGTCTCCACCCAGCCGTCCACGCGCACGCCGTCCGGAAACGACACCTCGGTCAGCACGCCGGGCGAAGGTTGGAACTGGCGCAGCGGATCCTCGGCATACAGCCGTACCTCGATCGACGCGCCTTGCGGGGCGCGCGACATGGCGGCGTAATCCAGCGGCTCGCCAGCGGCCACGCGCAGCATGCATTCAATCAGGTCCAGGCCGGTGACGGCCTCGGTCACCGGATGCTCCACCTGCAGGCGCGTATTGACCTCCAGGAAATAGAAGCTGTCGCGCGCGGGGTCGTAGATGAATTCCACCGTGCCGGCCGATCGGTAGTTCACGGATTCGCCAAGCCTGACGGCGGCCTCCAGCAGCGCCGCGCGCGTGGCGGCGGGCAGCAAGGGAGCCGGCGTTTCCTCGATGACTTTCTGGTTGCGGCGTTGCACCGAGCAGTCGCGTTCGCCCAGCGCCAGGACGCGGCCCGCGCCGTCGCCGAAAATCTGCACCTCGACGTGCCGCGCGTTGTCCAAATAGCGTTCGATAAACGCGCCGCCATCGCGGAAAAAGTGTTCGCCCATGCGCTGCACGCTGTCGAACGCCACCGTCAGTTCGGCCTCGTTCTCGCAGCGCGACAGCCCGATGCCGCCTCCGCCCGCCGTGCTCTTGAGCATCACGGGATAGCCGATGCGTTCGGCGTGCGACAGCGCTTCGCCCAGGCTGGACAGCAGTCCGGTGCCGGGCGTCATGGGCACGCCCGCTTCCGCGGCCAGTTCGCGCGAGCGGTGCTTCAAGCCGAATTCACGAATCTGAAGCGGCGTGGGGCCGACGAAAGCAATGCCTGCCTCTTCGCAGGCTTGCGCGAAATCGGCGCTTTCGGACAGGAAGCCGTAGCCGGGATAGATGGCCTGCGCGCCATGCTCTCGCGCGGCGGCCAGCAACAGGTCCATGCGCAGATAGCTGTCGGCGGCCTTTTCGCCGCCCAGCGCGACGGCCACGTCGGCCTCGCGGACGTGCGCGGCATTGCGGTCGGGATCGGAATAGACCGCGACGCTGCGGATGCCCAGGCGCTTGAGCGTGCGGATGGCGCGAACGGCGATCTCGCCGCGGTTTGCAATCAGAACGGTATCGAACACGGTGCGACTCCCTGTTGTCAGGCGCGGGTTATCGGGGGGTGGCGGAGAGGCTGGCCAGATAGGCGCGCCAGCCGCCGAAGGCAGTGATGTCGCGCGCGCCATCAAGGCCGCGCGGCTCGCAGATGAAGCCCTTGACGAGCCGACCGTCAGCCAGCTCCAGCGTGCCGATGCCCAGCGGCGCGGGGATTTCGGCCACGAAGGCGCCGAACGCCGTCACCGGCACATCCCAGAGTTCGACCTCGATGGCGGCGCCGCTGTCCGACTTCACCAAACCAGGCTTGGGCGGCGTGGTGTTGGCCAGCGCATAGAGCCGGTAGTCGCCCGCCGTGGCGGTCTTCTCCACGAACGCCGCATGGCGCGACGTCAGTTGATGATTCAACGGCATGCCGGTCAGGTGCGCGCCGACAACCGCCACGCGCACGACGTCGGCGGACGGACCCGCATCCACCGGCACGGCCGGCAGCGGCTCGCCCGTGGCGCCCAGCGGAAGGCCGCGCCGCGCCTGCCATTGTTTGCCGAACTGCGCCAGCGCGCGGTCCTGCCATGCCAGGCCGATCACCGTGATTCCCGACGGCAGGCCATCGGCACGCATGCCGGCAGGCACCGCCAGTGCGGACAGGTCGGCCAGGTTGGCGAAGTTGGTGTAGACGCCCAGGCGCGAATTCAGCGTGACGGGGTCAGCCTCCAGCTGCGCGATCGTGTAGATGGACGGCGAGGTCGGCACGACCAGCGCATCGAAGCCTTCCAGCGCCCGATGGATCTGGCGGGCCAGTTCGGCGCGGCGGTACTCGGCCTTGAACGCGTCCACCGCGTTGTAGTTCGCGGCCTGCTCCACGATGCCGCGCACCACGGGATTGATGGCGTCCGGGTTTGTCTTCCACAAAGGCTCCACCGCGGCGAAGCGTTCCGCCACCCACGGGCCTTGATACAGCAGCGCGGCCAGTTCACTGAATGGCGCGAAGTCGATGGCTTCGACCTGGGCGCCATCCGCGCGCAGCGCCCGCACGGCGTCGTCGAACACGGCGGCGGCTTGCGCATCGCCGAAGAACTCCAGCGATGCCGGAATGGCGAGCCGCGGCGACTTGGCCCACGGCAAGGCGGCGCCCGCGGGCATGCTGCGCGAATAGGGATCGGCGTCGTCATAGCAGCCGGCGACGAAGGCGACCTTCTCCGCGTCGTCCACCGTCAGCGCGAAGATCGACACGCAGTCCAGCGTGCGGCAGGCGGGCACCACGCCCGCCGTGCTGAGCCAGCCCTTGGTGGGCTTGAGGCCGACGATGTTGTTGAAGCCCGCCGGCACGCGGCCGGAGCCCGCGGTGTCGGTGCCCAGCGAAAAGGCCGCGATGCCGCGCGCCACCACCGACGCCGAACCGGAGCTCGATCCGCCGCTCACGTAGTCGGGATTGAACGTATTGGCCACGGCGCCATGCGGCGAACGCGTGCCCACCAGGCCGGTGGCGAACTGGTCAAGGTTGGTCTTGCCGACCAGGATGGCGCCGGCCGCGCGCAGGCGGCGCACGACGGTCGCGTCCTCGATCGGCGTATAGGCGAATTCGGGGCAGGCGGCGGTGGTGGGCCAGCCCGCGGCGTCGATGTTGTCCTTGATGGCGAAGGGCACGCCATACAGCGGCAGGCGCGAGACATCCCCTCCGGCCGCGGCCAGCAACAGCCGCAGGCCATCGAGCTGCTCGTCGAGCTGGGCGCGGTCCACGCGCCGTATCCAGGCATTGTCGTCGGGACTTGCGGGCACGGCGTAGGCGGCCAATAGCGCTTCGGGTTGCGCCCCGTCGCGGTAGGCGGCCAGCCACTGTGCGATCGTCCAACCGGCAGGGCTCTTCTGCGTTGCTGCGGCATTCATGCTGGAATCCTTTCTTGTATACAAGTACGGATTCCCAAGCAATCTGCGTGCCATGTTGGCCGCTTGCCTTGCGTCCTCTCTGGACGTCGCCCGCGAACCCGCGACCGCTGCCTTTGCATGGCACGCGGACCGCACCGCGAACGAGCGCGGCGCGCACTGGTTTTGTGCATGCAGCACCGTTTTGATCCTGACCGCGCCGCCGCGCGCCGGTCCCGCCTATCCGCGTAAACACCCCCTCTTCATACAGCAGCTGGACGCCGCGCCGCGACTTGGCACGCGTTTTGCTTTTGAGCCCTTGTATGACGTTGTCGGGTGTTGTTCAAAACGTTCTCGCCGGCCAGACCGGCACATTCCATCCAGGAGTCACCATGAAACGCAGACTAGCCCTTAAGCAACTGACCGCCGTGAGCCTGTTGGCCATGTCCGGATGGATGCCGCAGGTGCACGCCGCCGAAGACACGATCAAAGTCGGCATCCTGCATTCGCTGTCGGGCACCATGGCCATCTCGGAAACGTCGCTCAAGGACGTGGCCCTGATGACCATCGAGGAAATCAACGCCAACGGCGGCGTGATGGGCAAGAAGCTTGAAGCCGTGGTGGTGGACCCCGCCTCGAACTGGCCGCTGTTCGCCGAGAAGTCGCGCCAGCTGTTGTCGCAGGACAAGGTGGCCGTGGTCTTCGGCTGCTGGACGTCGGTGTCGCGCAAGTCCGTGCTGCCGGTCTTCAAGGAACTGAACGGCCTGCTCTTCTACCCCGTGCAATACGAAGGCGAAGAGCTGGAGAAGAACGTCTTCTACACGGGCGCGGCGCCCAACCAGCAGGCCATCCCCGCCGTGGAATACCTGATGAGCGAAGACGGCGGCGGCGCGAAGCGCTTCGTGCTGCTGGGCACCGACTACGTCTACCCCCGGACCACCAACAAGATCCTGCGCGCCTTCCTGCATTCCAAGGGTGTCAAAGACAGCGACATCGAAGAGGTCTACACCCCGTTCGGCCATTCCGACTACCAGACCATCGTCGCCAACATCAAGAAGTTCGCCACGGGCGGCAAGACGGCCGTCATCTCCACGATCAACGGCGACTCCAACGTGCCCTTCTACAAGGAGCTGGGCAACGCGGGCCTGAAGGCCACCGACGTGCCGGTGGTGGCGTTCTCGGTGGGCGAAGAAGAGCTGCGCGGCGTGGACACCAAGCCGCTGGTCGGCCACCTGGCCGCCTGGAACTACTTCCAATCCGTCAAGAACCCCGTCAACGAAGCGTTCATCGCGAAATGGAAGGCCTACGCCAAGGCCAAGAACCTGCCCAACGCCAGCACGGTCGTGACGAACGATCCCATGGAAGCCACCTATATCGGCATCTACATGTGGAAGCAGGCCGTGGAACAGGCCAAGTCCACCGACGTGGACAAGGTGATCGCCAGCATGGGCGGCCAGAAGTTCAACGCGCCCGACGGCTACACCGTCGAAATGGACAAGACCAATCACCACCTGCACAAGCCCGTCTACATCGGTGAAATCAAGGCGGACGGCCAGTTCAGCGTGGTGTGGAAGAGCAAGGGCCCGATCCGCGCCCAACCCTGGAGCCCGTACATCCCGGGCAACGAAGGCAAGCAAGGCCTCTAAAGGAAAGGGCAGCCATGCGCATCGCGGCAATCGCACACTTCTTGCGTCGTTTTCTTCTTGCCTGGGTGCTGGTCCTGCCCGCGCTGGCCGCTCCGGCGGGCGCGGCGGGCCTGGACCAGTCCCTGCTTGCGCCGCTGGCCGGCGACGACACGGACGCCAAGCTGCAAGCGATTGCCGCGCTGGGCCAACTGCCCGATCCCGGCGCCGCCGCGGCGCTGCAGGCCTTGGGCCGCGACCAGCTCTACGCCACATCCGACGGCCGCGTGCTGATCGGGACGGGCGGCGCGCGCGCCACCGATCCCGCCACGGGCGCCGCCGTGGACCTGCCCGCCGACGCGGGCACGATCTCCATCAACAACCGCCTGCGCCGCGCCATCGAGGCCGCGCTGGCGGGATCCCGCCTGTTCTCCGATAACGCGAACGAACGCCTGGAGGCGGCCCGCCGGTTGCAGCAGACAGGCGATCTTGCCGGCCTGCCCATGATCGACAAGGCCCTGGCGGCGGAAAAGAACGAGGCCGTGCGCGGCGCGCTGCTGATCGCGCAGGCCAGCCTGGAATTGAAAGGCGACGATCCCGCCAAGAGGCGACACGCGGTGCAGGTGCTGGGCGACACGAAGAATGCCGCCTTTCGCCCGACGCTGGCCGCCCTGACGCAGGAACGCGACGGCGTCTACGCGGAACCCGATGCCGGCGTGCGCGAGGCCGCCGTCAACGCGGTCAAGCAGATCGACCGGCATCTGGGCACCATCGAATGGGCGGGCAATATCTTTTATGGCGTGAGCCTGGGCAGCGTGCTGCTGCTGGCCGCGCTGGGCCTGGCCATCACCTTTGGCCTGATGGGCGTCATCAACATGGCGCACGGCGAGCTCTTGATGATCGGCGCCTATGTGACTTACGTGGTGCAGACGCTGTTCCGCGCATGGCTGCCCGGATGGCTGGACTGGTACGTGGTGGCCGCCCTGCCCCTGGCTTTCGTCGTGACCGCGCTGGTGGGCATGGCGCTGGAACGCACCGTGATCCGCTGGCTGTATGGCCGCCCGCTGGAAACGCTGCTGGCCACCTGGGGCATCAGCCTGATGCTGATGCAAGGCGTGCGCTCGCTGTTCGGCGCGCAGAACGTGGAAGTCGGCAACCCCAGCTGGATGTCGGGCGGCTTTACCGTGCTGGGCGGACTGGTGCTGACGTACAACCGCCTCGTCATCATCGGCTTTTCCTTCTTCGTGGTTTTCCTGGTGTGGGCGCTGCTCAATCACACGCGGCTGGGACTTTTCGTGCGCGCCATCACGCAGAACCGCCGCATGGCCGATTGCGTGGGCGTGCCCACCGGCCGCGTCGACATGCTGGCCTTCGGGCTGGGATCGGGCATCGCCGGGCTGGCGGGCGTGGCGTTGTCCCAGTTAGGAAACGTCGGCCCCGACCTGGGCCGCGGCTACATCGTGGATTCCTTCATGGTGGTGGTGTTGGGCGGCGTCGGCCAGCTTGCCGGCACCGTCATTGCTGCGCTTGGGCTGGGCGGCGTCAACAAATTCCTGGAGCCCTACGCGGGAGCCGTCATGGCCAAGATCACCATTCTGGTGCTCATCGTGCTGTTCGTCCAAAAGCGGCCGCAAGGCCTGTTCGCCCCCAAAGGCCGGAGCGTCGAATGAAACAGAACGCGCTGACCGACTTGACCCTGCTGACCCGCCGGCCGCTGTTTTCGGCACGCGTGTGGACGGCGCTGGCCGTGGCCGTCGCCCTGCTGGCGCTGCTGCCGCTCTTGAACCTGTTTTTTCCGCCCGGCCATGCGCTGCACGTGTCGGCCTATGCCGTGGCCCTGCTGGGCAAGTTCATGTGCTACGCGATCGCGGCGCTGGCGCTGGACCTGGTGTGGGGCTATGCGGGCATCCTGTCGCTGGGCCACGGGCTGTTCTTTGCGCTGGGCGGCTATGCGCACGGCATGTACCTAATGCGCGCCATCGGCCGCGACGGCGTCTATCAAAGCCACCTGCCCGACTTCATGGTGTTCCTGGACTGGAAGACCTACCCCTGGTATTGGGCGTTCACCGAGCACTTCTGGTACGCCATGCTGCTGGTGGTGCTGGTGCCAGGCGTGCTGGCGTTTGTGTTCGGGTACTTCGCCTTCCGATCGCGCATCAAGGGCGTGTATTTCTCCATCATCACGCAGGCGCTGACGTTCGCGGCCATGCTGCTGTTCTTCCGCAACGACACCGGCTTCGGCGGCAACAACGGCTTCACCGATTTCAAGCGCATCCTGGGCTTTGACATCACCGCGCCCGGCACGCGCGCCACGCTGTACTGGGTGACGCTGGCCGCGCTGGCCGGCGCGCTGGTCCTGGCGCGAATGGTCACGCAGAGCAAGCTGGGCCGCGTGCTGACCGCCGTGCGCGACGCCGAGAGCCGGCTGCGGTTCATCGGCTACGACCCGCTGGGGTTCAAGCTGTTCGTGTGGACGCTGTCCGCCGTGCTGTGCGGCATCGCGGGCGCGCTGTACGTGCCGCAGGTCGGCATCATCAACCCCGGTGAAATGTCCACGGAGAACTCGATCGAAATGGTGATCTGGGTCGCCACCGGCGGGCGCGGCACGCTGATCGGCCCCATCATCGGCGCCGGCGCGGTCAATGGCCTGAAGACGTGGTTCACCAGCGTGCTGCCGGAATACTGGCTGTACGCGCTGGGGCTGATCTTCGTGCTGGTGACCCTGTTCCTGCCCACCGGCATCGTCGGCCTTGCCCGCCGCATCGCGGCCCGCTTCCAGGAGAACAAGGCATGACCAGCACCCACACGGAATCGGCCATGCTGGACGGCGGCCCCAGCGGCGAGGCCGGCTACGGCCGCGTCAGTCCCAAGGGCCTGGACACCAGCCACGGGGCAATCCTGTACCTGGAAGGCATCACGGTCAGCTTCGACGGCTTCAAGGCCCTTAACGACCTGACGCTGGACATCGGCGTGGGCGAACTGCGCTGCATCATCGGCCCGAACGGCGCGGGCAAGACCACGATGATGGATGTCATCACGGGCAAGACGCGGCCTACGGCGGGCACCGCCTATTTCGGCCAGAGCATCGACCTGACCACGCTGACCGAGGCGCAGATCGCGCATGCGGGCATCGGGCGCAAGTTCCAGCGTCCCACCGTGTTCGAACAGCACACCGTGTTCGAAAACCTGGAGCTGGCGATGAAGACCGACAAGCGCGTGCGGCCGACGCTGTTTTCGCGCCTGTCCAGCGAACAGGCCGACCGGATCGGCGAGACGCTGGACCTGATCCGCCTGCGGCCCGAGGTGTGGCGACCCGCCGGCCTGCTGTCGCATGGCCAGAAACAGTGGCTGGAGATCGGCATGCTGCTGATGCAGGAGCCGCAGCTTTTGCTGCTGGACGAGCCCGTGGCCGGCATGACCGACGCCGAGACCGAACGCACAGGGGAACTGCTGAACGAATTGCGCGGACGCCATTCCCTGATGGTGGTGGAGCACGACATGGACTTCGTCAACCAGATTGCCGGCGACGGCAAAGTCACCGTGCTGCACGAGGGGTCGGTGCTGGCCGAAGGACCGATGAGCAAGGTGCAGGCCGACCCGCGCGTGATCGAAGTCTATCTGGGGCGATAAGCATGCTGGACGTAAGCACGATCGACCAATACTACGGCGGCAGCCACACGCTTCGCGGCGTGTCGCTGTCGGTGCGGCAAGGCGAATGCCTGGCGCTGCTGGGGCGCAACGGCGTGGGCAAGACCACGCTGCTGAAATGCGTGATGGGCGTGTTGCCGGTGGCGCGCGGCGGCATCACGTTCGACGGCGCGGACATCACGCGCCTGGCGCCGCACCAGCGCGCCGCGCGCGGCATCGCCTACGTGCCGCAGGGCCGCGACATCTTCGCGCGGCTGACGGTGGAAGAGAACATCCTGATGGGCATGGCGACCAAGCCGGCCGCGCGGGCGCGTCGCATCAAGGAAGAGGTTTTCGAACTGTTTCCAGTGCTGAAGAGCATGCTGGCAAGGCGTGGGGGCGATTTGTCGGGCGGGCAGCAACAGCAACTGGCGATTGCGCGCGCGCTGGTGGCCGAGCCCAGGCTCATCATCCTGGACGAGCCCACCGAGGGCATCCAGCCCTCCATCATCAAGGACATCGCGCGCGTTATCCACATGCTGCGCCAGCGCGGCGACATCGCCATCCTGCTGTGCGAACAGTATTTCGATTTTGCGCGCGAGCTGGCCGACCAGTTCGTGGTGCTGTCGCGCGGGGAAGTCGTGGCCCGCGGCGGACGCGATGCGATCGACGGCGAGGACGTGCGCCGCCACCTGTCGGTATGAGACTGTCCGGCCCCGCGGCTCCGGCCGCGCGGATGGACTATGCTCCCCCTCTTGCAAGACGAATCACCCGTAAGAGGAGCCCTTCATGTCCGACGTCACCATCTATCACAACCCCAAGTGCGGCACCTCCCGCAATACCCTGGGCCTGATCCGCAACGCAGGCATCGAACCGCAGGTCGTGCTGTACGTGGAGAACCCGCCGTCGCGCGACACGCTGAAGGCGCTGTTCAAGAAGGCCGGCGTCAGCGTGCGAGACGCGCTGCGCGAAAAGGGCACGCCCTACCAGGAGCTTGGGCTGGACGATGTGTCGCTGTCGGACGACGCGCTGCTGGACGCCATCGAGCAGCACCCCATTCTGCTGAACCGTCCCTTCGTGTCCACGCCGCTGGGCGCGCGCCTGTGCCGTCCGTGCGAACTGGTGCTGGACATCCTGCCGGCGCCGCAACAGGGCGCGTTCAACAAGGAAAGCGGAGAGCCCGTCATCGACGCGCAGGGCAAACGCATCCAGAAGTAAAAGCGCGGATTTCGCCGCACTTTGTAAGGGAACTGACGGGAAAGCCATCTACCATCGCGGCAATCGAATTATTACGCCGCGATGACGTGTCATGGATTTTCTGGAAAGCTTCAACCAGTCCCTGTTTCTTCTGATCAATGCCGATCCCGCCACGCCCGCGTGGCGGATCCACGCTGCCATGCTGGTAGCGAACAAGCTGATCCTGCTGGTGCCCGGCGTCATGGCCGCCGTCTGGCTGTGGGGCCGGGAAGCGCAGCGCGATCTGATGCTCAAGGCGCTGGCCAGCATCGGCGTCGCGCTGTTCGCCAGCTACCTGTTCGGCGCGCTATGGCCGCATTCCAGGCCGTTTGTCATCGGCCTGGGGCACACGTTCTTTGAACACAAGCCCACGTCGTCCTTCCCCAGCAACCACACCATCATCATCGCCACGTTCGCGTTCGCGCTGATCCTGGACCGGCGCTGGGCGGGCTGGGGCTGGCTGGCGCTGGCGGCCGCGGCGCTGGTTGGGACGTCACGCGTCTACCTGGGCGTGCACTTTCCGCTGGACATCGCCGGCGGCCTGCTGCTTGCGCCCATTGCCGCTGCAGTGACGGCGCCGGCATGGCGCCGTGCAGGCGCACCGCTGACGGGCGTCGCGCAGGGCGTGTACCGCAAGGTGCTGGCCCTGCCCATCGCGCGGGGCTGGATCCGCGCCTGCCGCCCTCGCGTCGGACGCCTCCCCGTCAATTGATTGCGACCTTGGCTTCCTTGACCAGCTTCGCGTAGTTCTCGGTATCCGCCGCGATGCGGGCCTTCATTTCGGCGGGCGTGTCGCCGATGGGCACCGCGCCGATTTCCGCCATGCGGCGCGTGAAGTCCGGCGATTTGATGATCTTCACCATTTCGGCGTTCAGCCGGTCCACCACTTCTTTCGGGGCCGCCGCCGGGGCCAGCACGCCGAACCACGTGCCCATGTTGAAAGGCTTCAGGCCGGCCTCTTCCATTGTCGGCACGTCCGGCAGCGCGGCCGAGCGCTGGTTCGTGGTGACGGCCAGCGCGCGCAGCTTGCCGCTCTGGATGTGCGGCAGCACCGGCGTGATCGTGTCGAAAGACATGTCGATCTGGCCACCCAGCAGATCGGTGGTCAGCGGTCCGCTTCCCTTGTAGGGCACGTGCAATAGCTGGACGTGCCCGGCGCGCTCGAATTGCGCGCCGATCAGGTGCTGGCCCGTGCCCATGCCGTTGGAGCCGTAGGTCAGCTTGCCCGGCGCGGCCTGCGCCAGCTTCAGCAGTGATTGCACGTCTTTGGCGTCCAATTTCGGATTGACCACCAGCACATTGGGCACCAGCGCCACCGTGGTCACCGGCGCGAAGTCCTTCTGGAAGTCGTAGTGCAGGCTCTTGTAGACGCTGGTCGCGATCGTGTGATGGACCGCGCCCATCAGCAGCGTGTAGCCGTCGGGCGCCGCCTTGGCCACGTAGTCCGCGCCCAGCGTCGAACCCGCGCCCGGCTTGTTTTCCACCACCACGGGCTGGCCCAGGCTCTTGGACAGTTCCTGGCCCAGCGCGCGCGCCAGCACGTCCGTGGTGCCGCCCGCCGGGAACGGCACGATCAGGTTCACCGGGCGCGCCGGATAGGACTGGGCGTGCGCCCCGCCCGCGAAGGACAGGCCCATCACGCAGGCGAACGCCAAGGCGCGCGCCGTCATCGCTTTCTTATGCATGGTTTGTCTCCTGGATACGAATGGACTTCGCTTTTTATTTGTTGCCAGGTTTGGCCTTCGCCAGGTGTCGGGGACCCCGGCCAGGCCAGGAGCAGGATACCCGTGGGCGCCCCGCACCTGATGAAGGCGGCGGGCAATTCTGCCCGCGCGCCGGATCTACGCGGCCTTGGCCTGCGCGGACGCCGCCAGCTTTGCGCAGACCGCATCGGTCACCTGAGCCGTCGTTGCGCGGCCGCCCAGGTCGCCGGTGTGCAGCGACGGATCGGCGGTCACGCTTTCGACGGCCTGCATCACGCGCGCGGCCGCCTCGGTTTCGCCCAGATGTTCCAGCAGCATGACGACCGACCAGAACGTGCCGACGGGATTGGCCAGGCCCTTGCCCATGATGTCGAAGGCCGACCCATGGATGGGCTCGAACATCGAGGGATAGCGGCGCTCGGGGTCGATGTTGCCGGTGGGCGCAATCCCGAGGCTGCCGGCCAACGCCGCGGCCAGGTCGCTCAGGATGTCGGCGTGCAAGTTGGTGGCCACGATGGTGTCCAGCGAAGCTGGCCGGTTGACCATGCGCGCGGTGGCGGCGTCGACCAGTTCCTTGTCCCACGTGACGTCCGGGAATTCCCGGCTGACCTGCACGGCGATCTCGTCCCACATCACCATGGCGTGGCGCTGGGCGTTGGACTTGGTGACGACGGTCAGCAGCTTGCGCGGGCGGGATTGCGCCAGCTTGAAGGCGAAGCGCAGGATGCGTTCGACGCCGGCGCGCGTCATGATGGACACGTCGGTGGCGGCCTCGATGGGATGGCCCTGGTGCACGCGGCCGCCGACCCCCGAGTATTCGCCTTCGGAGTTCTCGCGCACGATCACCCAGTTCAGTTGTTCGGGCGTGCAGCGCTTGAGCGGCGCGTCGATGCCGGGCAGGATGCGGGTGGGACGCACGTTGGCGTACTGGTCGAAGCCCTGGCAGATTTTCAGGCGCAGGCCCCACAGCGTGATGTGGTCCGGAATGTCCGGATCGCCGGCCGACCCGAACAGGATGGCGTCCTTGTCGCGCAGCGCGTCCAGGCCGTCCGCCGGCATCATCACGCCGTGCTTGCGGTAGTAGTCGCCGCCCCAGTCGAAATCCTGGAATTCGAAGCGCGGCCCGCCCTGTGCGGCCAGTTCCTGCATGACGCGCTGGCCGGCGGGAATCACTTCCTTGCCGATGCCGTCGCCGGGGATGGTTGCGATGCGATAGGTTTTCATGGGGCCAGCGCTCCTTGCAGATAGATGTCTGCTGGCACTTTACCCAGCGGCAGGCACGGCAAACGCCTCGAAATTCACAACATTTTCAACCTGAAGTTGAAAGTGCGGCGGGGTCTTTTTGCGCCGCCAGCCAGTCGGCTTCGTGTGCGAGCAGCCAGCGCTTGCGATGCAGCCCGCCGCCATAGCCAGTCAGCGAGGCGTTGGCCCCGATCACACGGTGGCACGGGATGACGATGCCGACCGGATTGGCGCCGTTGGCCAGTCCGACCGCGCGCACGGCCGTGGGGCGGGCGATGCGCGCGGCCAGCGTGCCGTAGCTGACGGTGCTTCCGCCGCCGATGCCGCGCAGCGCCTGCCACACCTGCTGCTGGAAGGCCGTTCCGCCCAGGGCGACGGGAAGGTCCCCGATGGCCCCGACGTCGCCGGCGAAGTAGGCCTCGAGCGCGCGGCGCGCCCGCGACGGCTGGGTCGCGTCGCGCAGTTCCACGGCGCCCTTGCCGTACTGGCGGCGCAGCAGGTTCAGCATGCGGGATTCATAGTCTTCCCAGTCCACGGCGCGCAGGCGCTGCTGCGCGTCGGTCAGCACCAGCATCGTGCCGATCGGGGTGGGCACGCGTTCCAGTTCAAAGATGTGTACCGGCATGGCGTCTCTCGCGGATTGGGGAAAGTCGCCAATATAGTCCCGCCCGCTGGCCGCGCGCTGGCGGTTTCCGGACATGAACGTGACTTTCACATCTCTGTCCGAAAACCGCTAGATTCCGGCGCGAAGGCGGCGTTAGCATGCCTCCATGGAACTGAACCACGACGCCTGCTACAGCGCCATCCAGGTGCGCGACGCCCGCTACGACGGGCGCTTCTTCACTGCAGTCAGGACCACGGGCATCTACTGCCGTCCCGTCTGCCCGGCGCGCACGCCCCTGTCGAAGAACGTCACCTTTTATTCCACCGCCGCCGCCGCGCAAGAGGCCGGGTATCACCCCTGCCTGCGTTGCCGTCCGGAGACGGCGCCGGAATTGGGGCCCGGGCACGAACTGCCTGACAGCGTGGCGCGCGCGCTCCAGCTGATCGAACTTGGCGCGCTGGACGAGGACGGCGTGGACGCGTTGGCGCACCGCCTGGGTGTGGGTGATCGGCAGCTTCGGCGCCAGTTCCGCCAGCACCTGGGCGCGTCGCCCGTGACGGTCGCACAGACCCGGCGGGTGTTGTTGGCCAAGCAGCTCATCCACGAAACCCGGCTGCCCATGGCCGAGATCGCGTTCGCGTCGGGCTTTGGCAGCATCCGCCGCTTCAACGAGATCTTCCTGGACCTCTTCGGGCGGACGCCGGGCGACCTGCGGCGCTCGGACAAGCCGGACGTGCCGGCGGGCCCGCAAGGCGAGATCAAGCTGCTGCTGCGCTATCGGCCGCCGTACGACTGGGACGGCATGCTGGCGTTCCTGCGCCTGCGCGCCATCCCGGGCGTCGAACAGGTCGCTGACGATACCTATGCGCGCACCATCTGCCTGGACGGCGTGCAGGGCACGGTGACGGTGCAGCGCGGCACGGGCGATGCGCTTCAGGCCACGGTGCGCTTTCCCCGCCTGCAGGCCCTGCCGTCCATCATCGCTCGCTTGCGGCGCGTGTTCGATCTGGCAAGCGACCCCGCCGCCATCGCGGCGCAATTTTCCGGCGACCCCGTCATGTCCGCGCTGATGCAGTCCCGGCCCGGCCTGCGCGTGCCGGGCGCCTGGGACGGTTTCGAGCTTGCCATGCGGGCGGTGCTGGGCCAGCAGATCACCGTGGTGGCGGCCATACGCCTGGCCGGCAAGCTGGTGGCCGCGCACGGCGCGCCCATGGAACAGCCCGACGGCGCGCTGACCCACGTGTTCCCCTTGCCGCAGGCCGTGGCCGCCGCGGAACTGGCGTCGCTGGGCATGCCGCGCAGCCGCGCGGCAACCCTGTCGGCCGTGGCCGCGGCCGCGGTGGCGGACAAACACCTGTTCGACGCCGCGGGCGGGCTGGAAGACGCCGTGCGCCGCCTGCGCACGATCCGTGGCGTGGGCGAATGGACCGCGCAGTACATCGCCCTGCGGCAGCTGCGCGAACCCGATGCTTTCCCGCATGCGGACATCGGGCTGATACGGGCGCTGGAACGGCTGGAGTCCCGCGCGTACACGCCCGCGCAACTGCTGGTGCGCTCCGAGTCCTGGCGGCCTTGGCGGGCCTATGCGGCGCAACACCTGTGGGCGGCTTGAGCCCGACGCCAGGCGCCGGACGTCACCATCGGCCTTCGGAGCCTTGCTGGAAGTAGCTCACCAGGAAGTCCACGAATGCCCGGACCTTGGCGGACAGATGATGGCGTTCGGGGAACACGGCGTAGATGTCCGCCTGCGGCAGCGCGTAGTCTTCCAGCACCTGCACCAGCCGGCCGCTGCGCAGGTAGCGGGCCAGATCCCACTCCGCCCGCTGCAGGATGCCCAGGCCGGCCAGTCCCCAGGTCAGCGTGACCTCGCCATCGTTGCTGCTGAGGTTGCCCCGCACCTTGACGGTTTCGCTGCGCCGCCCCTTCGTGAAGCGCCACATGCCATACGCGGCCTCGTTCTGGCGCAGCACGATGCATTGATGGCGCGCCAGGTCGTGCGGCGTGGCCGGCACGCCGTGCTTTTTCAGATAGGTGGGAGATGCGCAGACCAGGCGGCGGTTGGGCGCGATCTTGCGCGCAATGAGGCTGGTGTCGGGCAGGTCGCCGAAACGCACGGCGACGTCGAAGGCCTCGCGCACGAAGTCGGCCGGCCGGTCGGTCAGCTGCAACTGCAATGAGACGTCCGGGTACTTCTGCGCGAATTCCGCGATGGCCGGGGCGATGTAGCTGCGCCCGAAGCCCAGCGGCGCATTGACCTTCAAAAGACCCCGCGGACTGGCCTGGCGGCTGGCGATGAGCTCGTCCAGGTCGTCGATCTCGCCCAGGATGCGGCGGGCGTTTTCCAGGTAGACCTCGCCCTCGGCCGTCAGGCTCAGGCGACGCGTGCTGCGGTTGAACAGGCGCACGCCGAGCCGCGCCTCGATCTGCGCCAGCCGCTTGCTGACGGCGGCGGGCGTGACGTCGAGTTCGCGCGCGGCCGCCGACATGCCGCCGGCGCGCGCCAATTCAACGACCAGCAGCAGTTCGCCGGAATGCCCCATCTGTATGGGTTATCCGGCCGCTTAATCGCGGAAGTTCTCGAACTGCAGCGGCAGGTCGACGTCGGTTTTCTTCAGCAGCGCAATCGCGGTCTGGAGGTCGTCGCGCTTTTTGCCCGAGATGCGCAGCTTGTCGCCGTTGATCTGGGATTCGACCTTGAGCTTGGCGTTCTTGATGGCGGCGATGAGCTTCTTGGCGACGGGCTGTTCGATGCCCTGCTTGATGGTGACCTTCTGGCGGGCGCCGCCCAGGTTTTCGAGCGGGTCGGCGACGTCCAGGCAGCGCACGTCGATGCCGCGCGCCGACAGGCGGCCGCGCAGGATGTCCAGCATCTGCTTGAGCTGGAACGCGCTGGACGCGATCTGGGTGACGACGAAGCCTTCGAGTTCGAACTTGGCGTCGGTGCCCTTGAAATCGAAGCGGGTGGCCAGTTCGCGGTTCGCCTGGTCGATGGCGTTGGTCAGTTCGTGTTTGTCGACTTCGGAGACGACGTCAAAAGTAGGCATGACACGGGATCCTGTAATGAGTGATGGAGGTGCTTGATGACCGCCATTTTACCGACCCCGCGCCCGCCGTCACGCTGTCATGACGTCACCACCAGCAGGCGCTCGGGTTGCAGCGGATGCGGCATGACGTGCGCATCGATGCCGTAGGCCAGATACAGGTTGCCCGGCGTCAGCACTTCGACCGGCGTGCCCGACGCGATGGCGCGACCGCCGCAAAGCAGCAGCAGGCGGTCGCACCAGCGCGCGGCCAGGTTCATGTCGTGCAGGATCACCAGTACACCCGTATCGCCGTCATGCGCCAGCCCCGCCGCCACGCGCAGCAAGTCGCCCTGGTGCTTCGGGTCCAGGCTGGCGGTGGGCTCGTCCAGCAGCAGGTAACGGGGCTCGCCATCAGAACGGGCGGCCTTGCACTGCACCAGCACACGCGCGAACTGCACGCGCTGCTGTTCGCCGCCGGACAGTTCGGGGTAGCGGCGCGCGCCCAGGTGCGTCACGTCGGCCCAGCCCAGCGCCTGGTCGACCAGTGCGTCCACCTGAGCGGGGGACAGTTCCGGAAATGGGTAGGCGCCCATCGCCACGACTTCCCGCACGTCCAGGTCGAAGCTCAACCCGGGCTTTTGCGGCAGGACGGCGCGCAGGCGGGCCTGCTGCCGGTGCGCCAGTCCCCGAAGGTCGGCGTCGCCCACGCGCAGGGCTCCGGAATCCGGCGCCAGTTCGGCGGACAACGCACCCAGCAGGGTCGACTTGCCGACGCCGTTGGCGCCCAGCAGTCCCACCACTTCCCCCGGGCGCACGGCCAGCGAGACCTTGTCCAGGATGCGGTTGCCGCCGCGCGTGAGTGTCAGGTTTTCGGCCGCGAGCATCATCCATGCCTCCGGCCGCGCGCCAGCAGCCACAAGAAAAAGGGTCCGCCCACCAGGCTGGTCACCAGCCCGATCGGCAGTTCGGCCGGCACCACGGTGACGCGCGCCAGCCAATCGGCAAGCGTCAGCGCCAGGGCGCCGCCCAGCACGCACGCGGGCAACAGCCAGCGATGGTTGGCGCCCAGCGTCATGCGCACCAGATGCGGCACCACCAGTCCGACGAAGCCGATGCCGCCAGTCGCCGCGACCAGCGGCCCGACGATCATCGCGCACGCCAGCACGAGCTGGGCGCGCACGCGCTTGAGCGCATAGCCCAGGTGCTGCGCCTCGCGTTCGCCCAGCAGCAGCGCATTCATGACGCGCCACTGGCGCATCAGCCACCAGGCCATCAGCAGCACCCACGGCCCCAGGAACGCCAGCAGTTTCCAGTTGGCCCCGGCTAGGCTGCCCATGGTCCAGAAAGTCAGATCGCGCAGCTGCGCGTCGTTGGCGACGAAGGTGAAGAGGCCGATCATCGCGCCCGCCACCGCATTGATGGCGATGCCGGCCAGCAGCAAGCCGGCCACGCCGGGCACGCGCCGGCCCAGCGCGTAGGCGCAGAACGTGGCGAGCAGGCTGCCCACGAAGGCCGCGGGCGCCAGCACCCAGAACCCGCCCGAGGTCAGCACGATGGCGGCCACCGCGCCCAGCGACCCGCCCGCCGAAATGCCGATGAGACCCGGTTCAGCCAGCGGGTTGCGGAAAAGCGCCTGCATCGCCGCGCCGGAGATGGCCAGCGCCGCTCCCGCGACCATGGCGAACAGCACCCGGGGCAGGCGGATGTCGATCAGCACGTTGCGCCATAGCGCATCGGCGGGCGTGGCATCGCCCCACAGCAGCCGGGGGATGTCCCGCAGCGGTATCTGCACCGCCCCGCTGCTGCTGGCGGCCAGCGCCACCGCGGCCAGGACCGCCCCCAACAGCGCCAGCGCCAGCGGCGCCGGCATGCGTCCCGCGCTAGCGCGCCATGACACCGGCCGCCTCCTGCTTGAGTTCGGTCAGCGCCAACGGCAGGCGCGGGCCCATGCCCAAGAGGAGCAGGTCGTCCATGACGATCACGCGCTTGTGCGCAGCGGCCGGCGTGGACGCGATGCCGGGCAGCGCCAGCAGCTTGTCCGCGCCGCCGGAGGCTTCAAGCGAAGTCCGGGTCACGACGATCACGTCCGGCGCCAGCGCGCTGACGGCCTCGGCGGATACCGGCTTGTAGCCCTGCTGGTCTTTCAGGATGTTGACCAGGCCCGCCATCGACATGACTTCGTTGGCCGCCGTGCCGCCGCCTGCGCCCTGCAGGGTGCCGGTGCGGTTCAGCAGCAGGACGGCACGCGCGCCGGTGACCGGAATGGCTTCGACCGCTTTGAGATCGCGTGTGATCTCGTCCACCATGCGCTCGCCCGCGGGCGCCACGTCCAGCGCTTCCGCAATGTTGCGGATGCGCGCCTTCAGCGAGTCCACCGACGGTGAGTCGGGCACGGTGACGATCCGCACCCCGACGTCGCCCAGGCGCTTGAGCGCATCAGGCGGCCCCGCCTGTTCCGACGCCAGCACCAGGTCCGGCTTGAGCGCAAGCACGCCTTCCACCGGCACCGATCGGTAATAGCCGACGCGCGGCAGCTTGGTCGCGGCCTCCGGGTACAGGCTGGAGAGATCGTCTCCCACCAGTTTGTCGCCCTGCCCAAGCTGGTAGACGATCTCGGTAACGCTGCCGCCCAGCGTCACCACCCGCTCGGGCGGCGCCGCCTGGACGCCGGCCGCCACCATCCATGCCGCCACTGCCAACCATTTTTTCATCGCTGCTTCCTTATGCGGTTCAGGCGGCCAGCGGCGCGCTGCACAGGCCCACCATCAGTTCGCGCCAGCCTGCGAGTTCCGGCTTGCCCGGTTTGCGTTCGCCGAAGAACTGGACGATCAGGTCGCCCGTGGCCGAATACACCTCCAGCGAGGTCACCCAGCCGTCGGTCGTGGGCTTGTTGACCACCCAGGCCGACGCGATGGCGGTGGTGTCCAGGTGCAGGTTGAACTTGGGGTCCAGCACGTTGAACCACGGGCCGGTGCGGCGCAGCGACTGCACCGGACCGGAATGGATCTGGATCATGCCGCGGTTGCCGACGAAGCACATGATGGGCAGGGCCGATTCCGACGCCGACTGCAGCATGCGTTCCACGGCGTCGGCCGGCACCGGCTGCGCCAGGTCTTCACCGGCCGCAGCCAATGCCGCCAGTCGCGACACCTTGAACTTGCGCAGCAGCGGGAAGAATTCGTGCGTGTCCTTCATGCCCAGCCACGCTTCGCGCCAGGCCTGCGCGTCTTCGACCTGCTCGGCGTCGGCGGCGGGCGCATAGGGCTCGGCCACGGGCCATTGCGATTCACCGGCGAACTTGGCGACCAGCGCGTCGTAGGCAGCCACGTCGGTGGCGTCGGTGCGGTAGACCTTGTGCACCGCCACGCCGGCGCCGTCGAAGAACTGCAGGCTGTGGCGCCCGTCCTGCTCGACCGCCCAGGCGGATTTCCAGGCGGTGAAGAACACGCGCAGATCGATGTCCGGTCCCAGCACCAGGCCCACCGGACCTTCGGCCTGGATGTCCTCATACTTGCCATGGCGTTCGTGGACACACCAGTCGTTGCGCGTCAGCGCCATGACTTCGCCCAGCGTGCCGAATTCGCGGAAGATGGCTTGCGGCTGGCCATGCAGCGCGGTCGCCTTCACCCCGCCACAGCCGGCGGCCACCCATTCGGCTTCGGACACGCCCAGCGCCTGGGCGAGATTGCGGGCGCGCAGCCCGGGTTGCGAGGCGGCCAGGGCCTCGTTGCGGGCGCGCAGATTCTCAGCGCGGATCGTGAAATCGGTATTCGTCATCGTAGGCCCTCCGGCCGGTGCCAAACATTGCTAAAAACCGCCGCCGGGTCCGGTCTGTCGCCAGATGGCGGCGGACCGAACTCAATATTGATAAGTCAGTGAGACGCGAACGCTGCGTCCCGGTTCCGTGTACCAGTCGACCGGACGCGGGATCGCGGTGGCGCCCGCGGTCGGCACGTTGATGGCCTCCCAGTACTTCTTGTCGAACAGGTTGAACACGCCCGCCTGCACCTGCAAGCCCTTCACCGCGGCGGGGCGCCAGTAACCCATCAAGTCCACGACGCCATACCCCGGCGCCTTGAAATCGGGATTGGGCGCGTCGGCCGCGGCCTCCGGATATTCGACCTTGTTGCGCTGCATCGCGGTGGTGAGCATGGCGTCCACGCCCCACACATCGCGACCGTAGCCCAGGCCCAGCACCGCCTTCAACGGCGCAACGGAATTCAGGTACTGCCCCGTGCCTTCGTCCTTGCCCACGGCCCATGCCACCGAGCCCCACGTGCGCCAGCCGGGCGCGAACTTCCAGTGCGCGCTGGCTTCGGCGCCGTAGATGCGGACCTTGGCGCGGTTGACGTTGCCGGTCACGCCCAAGGGGTACTGCCCCGACCAACCCGGCTGCCACTGCGGCGAATCGGGGTTCAGCGGCACATCTCCATCGATAAAGTTCTGATAACGATTATCAAACAACGATACCGCACCGCCCAGGTCGTCGGAGCCGATCTTGGCGCCCAGCTCCCAGCCCTTGCTGGTTTCGGGCTTCAGATACGGATTGCCCACGCGCAGGTAGGTGCCGGGGCCGCCGTAGTTGGTGTAGAGCTGCGTGGCGCTGGGCGCCTTGAAGCCGTAGGCGTACTGGGCGTAAAGGCTGAGCGCGTCGGCGGCCTTCCACGTGCCCAGCAGCTTGGGCGAAAAGCGGCTGCCGCTGTTGGACGGCGGCAGCGCGCCGGCATTGGGGTTGCTCTCGTAGCTGGCGCTGGACTGCGGGCGTTGCTCGTAGTGGTCGTATCGCAGGGCCGGCGTCAGGGTGTACCGGCCATCCGCGAAGCTGAATTCGTCCTGCACCCACAAGGCCCATTGGTCACCCTTGGACTGCGGGACGTCGGCCTGGTTGGTGTGCAGCATGTCGCAAGACCGCGGACCGAACGGCGCCGGCAGACCGGGACGGATTGTCGGGCAGTTGTCGTAGCCGTTGGAGTTCTGCTCCGTCTTGTTGCCGTACCACTCGCCGCCGAACGACCAAAGCTGGGACACCGACGTGCCGGCCAGGCGTTTGGTGAAGTCCGTGCTGACGCCGAACAGCGTCTGCTGGATCGAGTTGCTGCGGCCATACGGGCCGTTCGGAAAACCGTAGCGGAACGGGTCGCCCGGAATGATGCGGGCGCGCGAATCCACGCCGCGGATGCCGTTCTGCGAGTTGTCCAGCCGTACGCGTTGCCAGTAGACCACCGCGTTGGCGGTGTCGATCAGGCTGCCCGAACTCGGCGAGACATAGGAATAGTCAAACGACACGCGCTCGCGCTCGGTTTCCTTGCGGGTGCTGTTCTCGCCGATCAGATAGCTCGTTCCGGGCCCCTGTTCCCACATGCTGTCGATGTCGGCGTTGCGCTTGAAGTACTCGCCCGTCAGCCCGAAGCGGTGGCCGCCCTCCACGCGCTGTTGCAGCTTCATGAGAAAGCTGCGCTGGTCGTAGTCCTCGGGGCTGGGCTCGCTGCGTTTGGCGCCGTAGCCGCCGACGTCGCCGCGGTTGTCCAGTTCGTGGCCATTGCGCACGCCGGCCTGCACCAGCCAGAACGTGTTGCTGTGAATCTGCCCGGCCAGCGCGGCGTTGACGCCCCAGCTGTTGTCGGCGGAGTCATAGTCGGTCTTGGCCAGCGCGCCGAAAGTCTTGTCGTCGCTCAGCAGGTCCGACGGATTCAGCGTGTGCAGGTCGGCAATGCCGGAGATCGCACCCGAACCGCCGGCGGTGGCGTCCGCGCCGCGCACGATGTCCAGGCGCGACAGGCTGTTGAAGTCCACGGCTTCCAGGCCGCCCTTCACGCCGCGCGCGCCGTCGTCCAGCCACGGCAGCCGGATGCCGTCCACGCGGGTCAGCACGCGGTCCTGGTCCAGGCCGCGGATGTTGATGCTGTTGGTCTGGCGATTGAAGCTCACGCCAGGCTCGGCGCGCCTGCCCAGGTCGGTCCAGTTCCTGATCTGCAGATCGTCCATGCGCTTGCGGTCGGTGCTGGTGTCCCAGGCCGGCGTCACCGCGGCGACTTCACCGTCGACCTGGACCGGCGCCAGTTGGGTAACGCTGCCCTGCAGCAGCGCCTGCAACACGAACACGCCGGCGCTGCGCTCTTGCACGCCCAGGCCGCTGCCCGCCAGGAGGCGCGAGAATCCCTCATGCACGGAATACGCTCCCTGCAATCCCGCCGTGCGGCGTTGCCCCACCAGCGTGGCGTCGAACAGGACCGTCACGCCCGCGCTGTCGGCAAAGCGCGGCAGCGCGTCGGCCAGCGTCCCCGCCGGAATGCTGTAGCCGCGCGTGCCGGCCTGCGCCACCGCAGCGCCCTGGGCCTGCGCCGCCATGGGCAGCAGCGCCGCGGAAGCGGCGGCCAGGGCCAGCGCGGCGTGCACCGCGGCGGTAAGACGGGTCAGCCGGCATTGCGCGCCTCGAGCTGGTTGGGAGCCGCTTGCGCGGCCGGCGGGGATGTAAGCCATGGTCGTCCTTTCGATCCAACAGGTATCGGCAATCGTGTGCCTATACAGACCATGACCCTCGGGAATTCAAAACCGGACAGCCTATTCAAAACTTTTTTTGCGTGACGGCGAAAAAAAACGACGACCCTGTCGCAGGCCGGTGTGGCGCACGAAAGGGCAGCCCGCTTGGACCAGGCAATCTGGCATCACGCGGCCGCCGCGCGCGGCGCGATCGTTACCCAATACGGAGTGCGGTATCGCACCTGCACGGGCAGCGTCGCCGGCAAGGCAGCCAGCACTGCGTCGGTGTCGTGAAGCTGGAATGCGCCGGAGATCCGCAGATGCGCGATCTCGGGATCGCAGCGCAATATGCCCTGCCGGTAGCGGCCCAGTTCGGCCGCAAAGGCGTCCAGGCGCAGCTCGTTGGCGTACAGCACGCCCCGCAGCCAGTCGCTGGCGTGCGGATCGGCGGGCGATGGCGCGTCGACGCCCTCGGGCGACAGGCTGCTCTGTTCGCCTGCGGACAAATTGACAAAGGTCGCTGGCTGCGCGCCGCTGCTGAGCCGCACGCGGCCTTCCTGCACGCTGACCCGGCATCGCGCGCCTTCCTGGCGCACGCAGAACCGGGACGCCTGCGCCTCGATATCGCCCTGGCGGGTGCGCACAATGAAGGGCCGCGGATGCGTGCTAAGGTCCGCAACCGCGTGCACGGCGATCTCGCCGGAGCGCAGCCGCAGCAGCCGCGTTTCCTCGTCGAACAGCACATCGACGGCGCTGGCCGTGTTGAGAAACAGCGTGGATCCGTCGGCCAGCTTCAGGTCGCGACGCTCGCCGGCCGCACTGCGGTAGTCTGCGCTCCAGTCCAGCGGGTCGGCGCGCCAGGCCGCCCAGCCTGCCGGCCCGGCCACCACCAGCGCCACCAGCATCTTCAGGGCGGCGCGGCGGCTCTTGAATTCCGGGCGGTTCAGCGTCGCCATGCCCAGCGCCGACGGGACCAGGCCGAATCGCGCATTCACGCGCTGCGCACGCTGCCACGCATGCTCGTGCTCGGCCTTGCTGGCGCGCCACTGCTCACAGGCGTGGACATCCGCGTCGGTGGCGCGCTCCGAGCTCAGGCGCAGCAGCCAGCGGGCGGCCTCGCGCGCGACGTTGCGCTCGACGGCGGGCAGTTCTCCCGGTCCGTCCAGCTGCGCGCTCACATCACCGCCATGATGCATTGTTCGAATCCCTTGGTGATGTAGCGGTGGACGGTGCGCAGCGACACATTGAGCCGTTCTGCGATCTCGCCATGGCTCAGGCCCTCAAGCTGCGCCATCAGGAACGCCTGACGCGCCGGCAGCGACAGGCCGGCCAGCATCTCGTCGATTTCCCGCAGGGTTTCCAAAATCACCAGGCGCTGCTCCGGGGACGGAGCGAGCGCCTCCGGCATCAGGGCCAGGGCTTCCAGATATGCCTGCTCCACCGAACGGCGACGGTGATGGTTCAGCAGCAGGCGCTTGGCGATCGTCGTCAGATACGCGCGCGGCTCGCGCAGCGCGTCCAGTTCATGCCGATGACGCAGCACCCGCACAAAGGTGTCCTGGGCCAGGTCGGCGGCGTCAAAGGTATTGCCCAGCTTGGCGCGCAGCCAGCCGTGGAGCCACCCGTGATGCGCACGGTACAGAAGGTTGACGGCGTCGCCCGAGGCGAGCACGGGATTTGGCACGGAGAGTCCCCTGAACTCACTACTACAAATAGAAATCAATCTCATTCTAAATGCAAAACCATGATTTTGGTCAAGTCCGCGCAACTTGTTTTGCGGCGATATCATGCGGACAGTCACGGCCGCACTCCGCGAGCCGCGCTTTCCAAAGGTCGACCGCATGCTCTACGCCGCCTTGAAGTTCGTCCACATGATGGCCGTGATCCTCTGGGTGGGCGGCATGCTGTTCGCGCACTGTTTCCTGCGGCCGGCGGCCGCGAAACTGGAACCGCCGATGCGCCTCACGTTGATGGAGTCCGTGCTCGGCCCGTTCCTGAACGCCGTGCTCGCGGCCATTGCGGTGATCCTGCTGACCGGCGCCGGAATGATCGGACAGGCCGCCAGCCAGGCCGCGCAAACGGGCGGCGTCTTTTTCATGCCCCGAAGCTGGACCCTCATGGCGGCCGGCGGCGTCCTGATGATGGCCATCTTCGGCCACATCCGGTTCGTCCTCTACAAGCGGCTGGCCGCCGCCGTCGCCGCCTCCGACTGGCCTCGCGGCGGCCAGGCCATGGGCGGCATACGCCGCTGGGTAAGCGTGAACCTGCTGCTGGGCATCGCCATCGTCGCCGTCGTCTTCCTGGGCTAGCCGGATACCGGCCGCGGGCCAAGGTATCGGACAACTGGAGACTGGTATCGGGAATCTTTTGTTTGGTGCAATACGGCGTACATCCCCGCCGGACACACTGCGCATGACTCTCGCGGGTCACGTTCACAACAACAGGGGTTTCCCATGATCAAACGTGCATTGCACCTGGCCGTCTTCGGCCTGTTCGCCACCGCCTGCGCCGCCCAGGCCGCGCCCATCGACAACAGCGCCCTCGACAAGTCGGAGTTCCGCGCGCACAAGGCCACCTATGGCGTCGTCTACCGCCTGCCCAAGGAGGTGAACGACATCCTGGACGCCAAGGTGAACGGCACGCTCAAGGAAGACCTGCTGAAGCTGGGCCTGAAGGCCGAGGCCGAAACGCCCAACATGCCGCACGTCACCGTGGTCCACATCCACAACGCCGATCCGGAAACGCCCGCCCGCATGCTGAAGGCGCTGCCCAAGCCGCCCGCCCCGCTGCGCCTGACGCTCAAGACCTTCTACCCCACCGAAGCCGCCAAGGGCGCGGGCCACCCGTGGTGGCTGGACCTGGGCGTGGTCAAGAGCGGCCAGGGCTTTGAAGACATGATGCGCTACAACACCGTGACCACCGCGGCGCTGGCGCCCTTGCGCGACGGCCCGCTGCCGCGCGTGACCGGCCCCGTCTACGCAAAGATGGGCGATGCAGGCAAAGACCTGGTCAAGACGATGGGCGTCAGCGGCGTGAACGTCATGCAGGACGGCAAGGAAGTGCGCGCCCACAATCCGCACAACACGCTGGTCTACAGCATGACGCCGTACGACGCCCGCCTGCAGGAAGCCATGAAGCAGAAGTCCGACAAGTTCAACGCAGTCCTGCCCGACGGCATCGACACGACGTTCAAGGACGTTTCCATCGTGGAAATCGGCTTCGCCGGCAACGTCGTGCGCGAGATCTATCGCGTCAGCCTGGAAGACGGGTCGGTGCTGGACGTGGCCACGGGCAAGCCTGTATCCAAGTAGGGCAAGCGTGCGCCGCATGCTGCCATTTCGTGGCAGTATTGCGGCGAACGACTCTCGCCCGCCCCATGTCCCGCACCGAACGCCTCCTGGACCTGCTCCAGACCCTGCGCCGCCATCGCCTGCCCGTCAGCGGCCAGAAGCTGGCGGCCGAAATGGGCATCAGCCTGCGCACGCTGTACCGCGACATCGCCACCCTGCAATGCCAGGGCGCCGAGATCGAGGGCGAGCCCGGCGTGGGCTATGTGCTGCGGCCCGGATTCATGCTGCCGCCGCTGATGTTCAGCACCGAGGAAATCGAGGCCCTGGTGCTGGGCACACGGTGGGTGGCGGGCCGCTCGGACGAACGCCTGGGCCTGGCCGCGCGCAACGCGCTGGCCAAGATCGGCGCCGTGCTGCCACAGGAACTACGCGACGAACTGGACGCCATTCCGCTGCTGGTGGCGCCCAGTTCGGTCCCGGTCGTCGACCGCATCGACGTCTCCCTGGTCCGCCAGGCCATACGCGCCGAACACAAGCTGGCGATCGCGTACCGCGACGACAAGGGCGCCGAATCCGACCGGGTGATCTGGCCCTTCGCGCTGGGATTTTTCGACAGTGTGCGGATCGTGATGGCCTGGTGCGAACTGCGTGGGGATTTCCGGCACTTCCGCACCGACCGCATCGCCACGCTGGCCGACCAGGGCCGATACCCGAAACGCCGGCACATCCTGCTCAAGGAGTGGCGCGCGATCGACCACTCGCGGGCGACATCCTGAACTCACTACTGCCAAAAACTGACAGTACCCCTCCCTATCATGATCGCGTCAACCACTTGGAGCGCATCATGTCAGACACCAATTTCGTCATCCTGTACGTGGAAAAGCCCCAGGCCAGCGCGGCGTTCTACAGCGCGCTGCTGCAGCGCGCCCCCATCGAAAGCTCGCCCACGTTTGCCCTGTTCGCGCTCGACTCCGGCCTGATGCTGGGCCTGTGGTCGCGCTACACCGTTGCGCCGGCCGCGGCCGGACGCGGCGGCGCCTCGGAACTGGCCTTCACCGTGGCCGACGCCGACGCCGTCAATCAGCGCCACGTCGACTGGAGCCTGCGCGGGCTGCCAATCCTGCAGGCGCCCACCGACATGGACTTCGGGCGGACCTTCGTCGCGCTCGATCCCGACGGCCATCGGCTGCGGGTGTTTGCGCCGGCGGCAACACAGTCCGCCCCGCACGCCGAAAGCACCGCGATGGCGGCTTGAACCACACGCCCCTCAAGCGTCGCGGGCGCCCGCGCTTCAGGCCGGCGCCGCGAACAGGTCCGTCATGAATTGCGTGGACTTGATGCCGGTGCCGGTCAGCAACACCACCGTGCGTTCGCCCGACCGGATCGCACCGCGCGCCAGCAGCGTGTCCAGCGCTGCCGCGGCGGTGGCGCTGGTCGGCTCGGCATACAGGCCGCATGCGGCCAGCTTCTTCACCGCCTCCACGATATCGGCCTCGGGCACCGCCATGGTCTGGCCGCCGCTGACGCGCACGGCCCGCAACACCTCGCGCAGACGCACGGGGTTCCTGATGGCCGTGCCTTCGGCTATCGTCGGCAGCACTTCGCGCGTCACGGGCCCGTCCTCGCCTGCCTGGAAGCTGGCGTCCACCGGCGAACAGTTCAGCGGCTGGGCCACGAACAATCGCGGCAGGCGACTGATCTGCCGGGACGCCAGCAGCTCGGTGAATCCGATGGCGCACCCCAGCACGTTGCTGCCGGCGCCTGCCGGAATCACGATGTTGTCCGGCGCCTGGAATCCAAAGTCCTCCCACAACTCGTAGGCAATGGACTTGGTGCCCTGCAGGAAAAACGGCTGCCAATTGTGGCTGGCGTAGAAAATGTCGCCCGACACGCGCATGGCTTCAGCCTCGGCGTTTTCGCGCGGGCCTTCCACCAGCCGCACGTCCGCGCCGAACGCGCGCATTTGCGCGATCTTGCCGGCGGACGCATGGGCGGGCGCAAAGATGGAGACGTCCATTCCCGCCGCCGCGCCAAACGCCGCCACCGCCGCGCCGCCATTGCCGGAGCTGTCTTCGGCTACGGCCTTGATGCCGATCTGCCTTAGCCACGACAACATGACGGCCGCGCCGCGATCCTTGAAACTGCACGTGGGATTGAACCATTCCAGCTTGAAGTGCGGTCGCAGCGTTCCCCAGGCGCGCTCGACCATCGGCGTGCCGCCCTCGCCCATCGATACCGGACGCGCGATGTCGCGTGGCAAGGCGGCGCTGTAGCGCCACAGCGATCGCTTGCTGGTGTCGATGTCGTACCTCGAGATGCCCCGCAGCGGCGAAATCATCAGGGGTGTCTGCGCGTCGGAACACCAGCGCGGTTCGTCCAGCGCATAGCGGGCGCCGGTCACGGGATCGTAGTAATGCGGATTGGGCATGATGCGAAAAGGAATGCAAAAGCGCCACAGTCTACGAGGCGCCGCAGTCACAGGGTTGCAATATCATGTTGCGGTAGACGCAACGGGAGAACCCGCATGGAACGTGGCGCGCTATGGGAATTCGAGGTGTTCTGCGCTGTCGCCGAACGCCAGAGCTTCGTGCTGGCGGCTCGGGCCCTGGGCGTATCGCCCAGCGCCGTCACGCGGGCCGTGCAGTCGCTGGAACGGCAGGTGGGCGTGCAACTGCTGTTGCGCAGTCACAGCAGCGTGGTGCTGACGCCCCAGGGCGAAAGCTACTACGAATCCGCGCGCGAACTGCTGCGCCTGGAAGCGCGTGCGCGCGAGGCGCTGCACGACGTGCAGGACGGCGCGCGAGGCCGGCTGTGCTTTTCGGCGCCCGACCTTTTGGGCGTGACCCTGCTGCCCGCCGTGCTGCGCCGTTATACAGACCAGCATCCCGGCGTCAGCATCGACGTCACCTACACCGACGAATGGGTGGACCCCATCGCCGAGGGCCTGGACTTCGCCGTGCGGGGCGGATTCCCTGCTTCCAGCGATCTGCTGGGCGCGCGCCTGTGGCCCTATGAACGGCTGCTGTGCGCCAGCCCCGACTATGTGGCGCGCATGGGCTTGCCGCGCGACCCCGACGAACTGGCGGCGCATCGCCTGCTCACCCATACCGGTCCGCGCGTGCTCAAGGACTGGCACCTGCGCGACGGCGAGCGCATCGTCCGCCTGCACACCCGACCGACGGCGCGGGTCAGCAGCGGCAGCGGTCTGATGGCGATGGTGCTGCAAGGCATGGGCATCGCTCGGCTGGCGGATTGGGCCGCGCAGCCCGAGATCGCACGCGGCGCCCTGGTGCGCGTCTGCCCTGCCTATACAGCCACGTCGGCCCAGGGCGCCGCGCCGCAGATGCATGCCGTGTACGCGTCGCGGTCGTTGCCGGCGCGCGCCCGCGCGATGCTGGCCGCCATCAGGGACTGCGCCGGCGGGCAGCGCTAAGGCGCGGTGGCCTTCATCGCCAGCGCCGCGGCGCGCTTTTTGAACAGCAGGTGGTACAGCGCGGCCAGGATCAACAGGAACGGCACGCCGAACAAAAGCGTCATCCGGAACACGCTGGTGAAGTACGTGGTGACCAGAATCGCCAGCATCGCCACCGCGCCCAGCAGCGTCAGCACGGGAAAGCCCGGCATCCGGAACGACAGCGTTGCGCCCCCCTCCCGTACCCAGCGGCGGCGGAAGAAGTAGTGCGTAATGAAGATCATCATCCACGTGAACAGCGCGCCGAACATCGAGATCGCCATCATCAGCGTGAAAGCCGTCTCGGGATACAGCACGTTGAGCACCGTGGCGATGGCGATGCCGCTGGTGGACAACAGCAACGCATTCAGGGGAGTCCCGCTGCGGGTCAGCCGGCCCAGCATCGACGGCGCATGGCCGGCGCGCGACAGGCTGAACATCATGCGCGTGGTGATGTAGAGCTGGCTGTTCATGGCGGACAGCGCGGCCACGAGCACGATGAAGTTGATGACGCCCGCCGCGCCGGGTATGTCCAGAGCCTGCATCACCTTCACGAACGGGCTGCCGTCCTTGCCGGCTTCGTCCCACGGCACGATGGCCAGGATCAGCGCCAGCGTCAGCAGGTAGAACACGACCAGGCGGACGATGGTGGCGCGGAACGCCTGCTTGACCGCGCGTTCCGGGTCTTCGGCCTCTCCGGCCGCCACCGCGATCATCTCCACGCTGAGATAGCTGAAGATGGAGATCACCACGGCGATCCACATGCCCCACACGCCGTTGGGGAAGAACCCGCCGTGCGCGGTGTACAGCGCCGCGCCGTATTGCGGGTTGCCCCACACCACATAGGCGCCCAGGATGATGAAGCCGATGATGGCGCTGATCTTGATGGTGGAAAACCAGTATTCGATCGTGCCGAACGCCTTGACGCTCAGGGCGTTGATCAGGATAAGGGCCGCCGAGAACAGGCATACCCACTGCCAGCCCGGTACGCCGGGAAACCAGAACCCCATGTACTTCGCCACCGCGGTGACTTCGGTGCCCACCGCCAGCACCACGCACGACCAGTACGCATAGCGCACCAGGAAGCCGGCTAGCGGCCCGATGTAGTGTTCCGCGTACGCGCCGAACGAGCCCGACGTGGAATGCGCCACCGTCATCTCGGCCAGGCAGGCCATCAGCAGCAGCGTGATCACGCCGCCGATGGCGTAGCTGATCAGCACGCTGGGGCCGGCAAAGCCGATGGCGAACTTGCTGCCCAGGAACAAGCCGGTGCCGATGGCGCCGCCGATGGCGATCATGCTCATCTGGCCGGACGTCAGGCGCCGTTTCAGCCCCTGCTCGCGTTCGGCGATCCGGCCGAAACCCTTTTGTTGTTGCATTGTCTCCTCCTACTGCGCTCTCTTGATGTTTTATGGCTCGTACGGCCGGCGCGACAAAGGCGTTGCCGCCGCGGCTCAGGTCACGGCAGAGCGTTGCTTGAACTCGGGCTTGTCCCAGCTGCGGCTGTCCAGCACGTCCTTCAGGATGTCGACCGCGTCCCAGACGTCCGCGTAGCCGAAATACAGCGGCGTCAGGCCGAAGCGCAAGACCTCGGGTTCGCGGTAGTCGCCAATCACGCCGCGCGCGATCAGCGCCTGCATCACTTCGAAGCCGTTGGGATGGCGGAAGCTCACGTGGCTGCCGCGGTCGGCATGGGTGCGCGGCGTCACGAGCGTCAGCGGATGGCCGGCGCAACGCGATTCGACCAGTTCGATGAACAGATCGCCCAGCGCCAGCGATTTCTTGCGGACTTCGTCCATGCCGGCGGCGTGCGCGACGTCCAGGCCGCATTCCACCAGCGACAGCGACACGATGGGCTGCGTGCCGCACAGGTAGCGGCGGATGCCGCCGGCGGGCTCGTAGGCCACGGCCATGTCGAACGGACGGGTGTGGCCCCACCAGCCGGATAGCGGCTGCCAGAAGTCCTTGGTGTGACGCGGCGCCACCCAGATGAAGGCGGGCGATCCCGGGCCGCCGTTCAGGTACTTATAGGTGCAACCCACGGCGAAGTCGGCGTTGGCGCCGTTCAGGTCAACGGGCACCGCGCCCGCGGCGTGCGCCAGGTCCCAGATGGCCAGCGCGCCGCGTTCGTGCGCCAGGGCGGTCACCGCGGCCATGTCATGCATCTGCCCGCTGCGATAGTTGACGTGGGACAGCAGCATGACGGCAACGGAGTCGTCCAGCGCGCGGTCCAGCGGCAGGTCGTCGTCGATCAGGCGCATTTCGTAGCCCTGCTGCAGCAGGTCGATCATGCCCTGGATCATGTAGAGATCGGTGGGGAAGTTGTCGCGCTCGGACAGGATGACGCGGCGGGCCGGCTGCTTCTGCTGCTGGATGCGCAGCGCCGCGGCCAGCGCCTTGAAGATGTTCAGCGACGTGGTGTCGGTGACGACCAGTTCGCCTTCGCGCGCGCCAAGCAGGCTGCCCAGCTTGTCGCCCAGGCGCGCCGGCAGTTCGAACCAGCCGGCGGTGTTCCAGCTACGGATCAGGCCCGAGCCCCATTCCTGGCCGATCACCTGCGCGGCGCGGGCGGCGGCGGTCTTGGGCAGCACGCCCAGGGAATTGCCGTCCATGTACAGCACGTTTGGCGGCAGGTCGAATTGGTCTTTCAAGGCGGCCAGGGGATCCTGGCGGTCGGCGTTTACGCAGTCGTCGCGGGTAGTCATGTCAATTCCTTCTGGCGATTTTGCGATACATACTATCAGCGCCCCAAGGCTGATTAATTGCAAAATCAGTCGTGACTAACCCGGGTTTTCCGCATTAAATTGCATACATCGCCTTTTTATCGAATTGGATTGCGCCATGCAGATCGACGCCATAGACCGGCGCATTCTTGCCCGCCTGCAGGAGAACGGTCAACTCAGCAACCAGGACCTGGCCGAACAGGTGGCGCTGTCGCCCTCGGCCTGCCTGCGGCGCGTCCGCGCGCTGGAAGAAGGCGGGCTGATCCGCAACTATCGGGCGGTGCTGGATGCAGAGAAGCTGGGCTTCGAGCTGGAAGCCATCGTCCACGTCTCGCTCGATCAGTCGCGCGCCGGCTGGCACGAGGAATTCCTGGCCGGCATCGCCCTGCACGACGAAATCACGGAAGCCTGCATCGTCACCGGCGCGTCGAACTACATCCTCACGGTGCGCACACGCAACCTGTCGGCCTTCTCGCAGTTCGTCGAGGACAAGCTCAGCAAGCTCGCGGGCGTGCGCGACCTGTGTTCGCATATCGTCATGCGCAAAGTGAAAGACCGCGAAGGCATGCTGCCGCTGGCAGGCTGGCGCTAGCGCCACGCCGCTCGTCGCGTCAGGCCGGCGCGTGCTTCAGAAAGCCGAACACGGTCACGAAGTGGCAGGCCGTGCCGGCCATGACGAACAGATGCCAGATGCCATGCGCATGGCGCCAGCGCTTGTCGTTGACATAGAACAGCGTGCCCGCGGTGTAGATGGCGGCTCCGGCCAGCAGCCACGCCAGCCCGGCCGTGGACAGCGCGCCGGCGATCGGCGCTGCGAACATCACGCCCAGCCAGCCCATGGCCAGGTACAGCGGCAAGGCCGGCGGGGCGCCGCGCGCCCACCATAATTCGCGGCTGATGCCCACAAAGGCCAGCAGCCAGATCGCCACGCCCATCGCGGCGCCCCAGGCATGCTCCACGGGGCCGAACGCCAGCGGCGTGTACGTGCCGGCAATCAGCAGGTAGATGGCGCAGTGGTCCGCCTTGGCCCAGATCGCTTTCCTGCGGCCCTGCGAACAATGGAACAGGACCGACGAGGCATACACGGCGATCATCGACGCGGCGAACACCGCGCAACTGACGATCTGGCGAGTCTCCACGCGCAGTTCGGTTGCGCGCGTAATCAATGCGCCCGACGCCAGCACCGCCAGCGCCAACCCCGCCAGATGCGTCACGCCGTTGAGTCGTTCGCCATCCTGCATACGCGCCCCCTCCCGGCCCCGTGCCGGCGCCTTTCATCATGGCGGCCTTGTGTGACAAAAACGGGACAGCAGCGCGGCGCCAGCGGCGCCAGGCAGGGGTAAGGCTTTATGACCTATGGCTATATTTTTACTATTCCATATGCTTTGTGGAAAAATAGACCGGTTGTTAGAGTGCGGCTACGCCGGAGGGCATTGCAGGCCCACATGCTCTCCACAGTGAACATCCGTGGAGCATTGCCATGAAACTCTTCCGTACGCTTCTCGTCGCCGGCCTCGTCCAGGCCGCCGCCCTGTCCGCCGCCCACGCCCAATCGGGGCTGGACCAGATCAAATCCGCCGGCGTATTCAAGATCGGCACCGAAGGCACCTACGCGCCCTTCACCTTCCACGATGCCTCCGGCCAGCTCACCGGCTTTGACGTCGACATCGGCCGCGCCATCGCCGAACGCCTGGGCGTGAAACCGCAGTTCGTCGAAGGCAAGTGGGACGGCCTGATCGCCGGGCTGGACGCCAAGCGCTACGACGCCGTCATCAACCAGGTCGGCATTACCGACGCGCGACGCGCCAAGTACGATTTCTCCGATCCCTACATCTCGTCCGCCGCCGTGCTGATCGTGCGTGACGACAACACCAGCATCAAGTCCTTCGCCGACCTGAAGGGCAAGAAGTCCGCCAACACGCTGACCAGCAACTTCGGCAAGCTGGCGCAAAGCCACGGCGCCGAAGTGGTGGCCGTGCAGGGCTTCAACGAAGCCATCGACCTGCTGACGTCGGGCCGGGTCGAAGCCACCGTCAACGACAACCTGTCGTTCCTGGACTTCAAGAAGCAGAAGCCCAACGCCCGCGTGAAGATCGCCGCCACCGACAAGACGGCGGAATTCAGCAATTCCGGCGTCCTGATCCGCAAGGGCAACCCGGAACTGCAGGCCGCCATCAACAAGGCCCTGGCCGACATCAAGGCCGACGGCACCTACAAGACCATTTCGGTCAAATACTTCGGCACAGACCTGTCCGCGCAATAAGCGACTGGAGCGCACATGACGCTGCCCACCTGGCTGCACACCGTCCTGCCTGATTGGCTGCTGGCGAAGATAGGCGAATGGTCGGTGCCGGCCTGGGTGCAGCTGATGGCGGATTCGTTCTGGCCGCTGCTGCATGCGGGGCTGGTGTTCACCGTGCCCCTGACGCTGATGTCGTTTGCGCTGGGGCTGGCGCTGGCTTTCGTGGTGGCGCTGATCCGCCTGTTCGGCCCCGCGCCGCTGGTGGCGCTGGTGCGCTTCTATGTATGGCTTATCCGCGGCACGCCGCTGCTGGTCCAGCTTTTCGTGATCTTCTACGGCCTGCCCAGCGTGGGCATCGTGCTGGACCCGCTGCCCGCGGCGCTCATCGGCTTCACGCTGAACGTGGGCGCCTACAACTCCGAAGTGATCCGCGGCGCCATCGAGTCCATCACCAAGGGCCAATGGGAAGCCGCGTATTCGCTCAGCATGACGCGCGGCCAGGCCCTGCGCCGCACCATTCTGCCGCAGGCGGCCCGCGTGGCGGTGCCGCCGCTGTCGAATTCCTTTATCGCGCTGGTGAAGGACACATCGCTGGCTGCCGTGCTGACCGTGCCCGAGATCTTCCAGGCCGCGCAGCGCATTGCCGCCGTCACGTACGAGCCGCTCATCCTCTACACCGAGGCCGCGCTGATCTACCTGGTGTTCAGTTCCGTGCTGTCCGCGGCCCAGGTTCGACTGGAACGCCGCTTCGGCCAGCATGCCGTATTCACCGAGAAGACCCGATGATCCGCCTGGAAAAAATCGAAAAGGCCTTCGGCGGCAATCCCGTGCTCAAGCAGGTGGATGTGCACATCGCCGAAGGCAGCGTCACCGCCCTGATCGGCCCGTCCGGCAGCGGCAAGAGCACGCTGCTGCGCTGCGTGAACCTGCTGGAGGTCCCCGATCGCGGCCGCTTGGAGATCGGACCCGAGACCGTCGATTTCGAACCGGGCCGCAAGCTGGCGCGCGATCAGGTCCAGCGCGTGCGCATGCAGACCGGCATGGTATTCCAGAATTTCCAGCTGTTCCCGCATCAGACAGTGATCGGCAACGTCATGGAAGGCCTGGTCACGGTGCAGAAGTGGCCGGCCGATCGCGCCCGCGCCCGGGCCGAGGAACTGCTGCGCAAGGTCAACATGCTGGAGAAGGCAGACGCCTGGCCGGCGAATCTGTCGGGGGGACAGCAGCAGCGCGTGGCGATTGCCCGCGCGCTGGCGCCGGCTCCACGGGTGCTGCTCTGCGACGAACCGACGTCAGCGCTGGATCCCGGCTTGGCCGCTGAAGTGGTGGACGTGCTGCGCCAGTTGGCCGCCGAGGGCATGACCATGCTGATGGCCACGCACGACCTGCGCCTGGCCGCCAGCGTGTCGCGCGAAGTGGTGTTCTTGCTGGAAGGGGTGGTGGTGGAATCCGGCGACTCCCGGAAGGTGTTCTCGCGCCCCAATGACCCGCGCACGGCGACTTTCGTGTCGACGCTGACGCAGGACGCGGCCATCTAGGCGGGCAGCCGGTGGCGCCCGGCCGCCCCGCTACTTGGACGGCAGCGAACCCGCGGGATCGACCGCCTGGCCGTCGTAGCGCAATTCGAAATACAGCCCCACCTGCTTGCTGTCGCTGTTGCCCATTTCGGCAATCTTCTGCCCCTGCGACACGCGCTGCCCTTCCTTGACCAGCAATTTGCTGTTGTGCGCGTAGATGCTGAGGAAGCTGGCGTTGTGCTTCACGATAACCAGATGCCCGTAGCCGCGCAGGCCGCTGCCTGAATAGGCCACCGTGCCCGGCGCCGCGGACACGACCGGGGTGCCTGCGGCATTGCTGATGACGATGCCGTTCGAGCCCGATCCGTCGTAGCCGCGCGTGACCTTGCCTTGCGCGGGCCAGACCAGCGAGATCGCGCCGGGCGGCGCGGTGCGGCGCTTGCCGGACGACGCGGTCGAACTTTGCGAGGGCTTGGCCTTGGGTTTGGGTTTGCTGCTGGCTTTGCTGGGCGTGGACGTGCGCGCCTGCCCGGCGGGCGGCTCCACCCGCAGCACCTGCCCGACCTCGATCGAATTGGAATTGGACAGCTTGTTCCACCGCACCAGGTCGCTCACGCTGGCCCCTTCCTTGCGCGCGATCTGATACAGCGTGTCGCCTGACTGGACGCGGTAATAGCCCGGCTGGACTTTCGTCGTGCCGCAGGCGGTCAGCAGCAACAGCAGGGCCAACATCAGCGCGCCCAGTCCCAGGCGGGAAAGCCGCATGGCGCGGCGAGGGCCCACTGGAAAGGCGGAAGCGGACAAGGTCGACACCGGCAATGTCGAAACGGACAAGGAAAGCACTGAAACCTGGGGCACTGGGCGGCGTATCGGGACGAAGTGCGTTAAAGGGTACCAAGAAATCGGGAACGCTTGGCATAGAATGCCTGCATGCCGTACACGACCAGCCTCCTTCGCAAGATGCGCGCCATGCGCGGCGAAGCCGTGCTGTGGCTGGCGCTTCTGGCCTTGGCAATGCGCGCGCTGGTTCCCGCGGGCTACATGCCCGACACCCGCGCGCTGCACGACGGCCGGCTTGCGGTCACGTTCTGCTCGGCCGCCGGCGATCTGTCGGTGCGCAGCCTGGCTTTGTCGGTCGATGGCGGCAAGACGGGCCATGACACCGCGGGCACCGGCGCCCAATGTCCGTTCGCCTTGCTCGCACATGTTGCGCCGGCTCCCGCGCCGGCGCTGACGCCTTTGCTGTTGACGGCGGCCGCGCACGCGCCGCACGTTTCCGTCCATCACGCCCTGCCCGTGCAACCGGCCCAGGGCCCACCGCTGGGTTCTCGCGCTCCCCCGCTTCTGGCCTGACTTTGTCCCGAGCCGCCCGCACTGACTGACTAATACAGCAGGTTGCGGCGCGCGGCTCTCGTCGCGCGGCTTTGCCGCGCCCTGCCGACACGTCATTCCAGAGGTTCTCATGCATTCCCTCTTTTCGCGCGCGCCCACCGGCGCGACGCGCGCCGCCGCGCCCGATCCCCGGCGGCGCCTGCTGCTGTCCACCCTTGCCCTGCTGCCGCTTGCGGGCTGCGGCCAGGACGCCCCGCCGCTGAACGGCATGGATCTGTCCGGCATGCCGACCGGCGACTTCGACTTGCAGGACACCGACGGCAAGCAACGCCGGCTGGCCGATTACCGCGGTCATCCCATCATGCTGTTCTTCGGCTTTACCCAGTGCCCGGACATCTGCCCGACGGCGCTGACGCGCGCCGTCGAGATCAAGTCCCTGCTGGGCGCCGACGCGGAAAAGCTGCGCGTCCTGTTCATCACCGTGGATCCCGAGCGCGACACGCCGGAGATCCTGCGCGCATACACCCAGGCCTTCGATCCGGGCTTCGTGGGCCTGCGCGGCACGGCGGAACAGACCCGCGCTGCCGCCCAGGCCTTCAAGGTCTTCTATCAAAAGGTGGCCACCGGCTCGTCCTACACCATGGACCACACCGCGCTGACCTACGTCATCGACGCCCAGGGCAAGCTGCGCCTGGCCCTGCGCCATCAGCAAACCGCCCAGGAAAGCGCGCAAGACCTGCGCACCGTGCTCTGAACCCCGCAAAGGAAACGCTCATGAACAAGATTTCGATCAAATCCCTTGCCGCCGCTGTTGCCTTCGCGGCCGCGCTGGCCGGCTTCACGCATGCAGCCCGGGCGCAGGACGCCGGCCTGACCGTGCAGGACGCCTGGGTGCGCGCGACCGTGCCCAACCAGCACGCGACCGGCGTCTTCATGCGCCTGACGTCCGCCGCGCCGGGCCGGCTGGTTGCGGTGGAGTCGCAGGCGGCCAAGCATGTCGAAGTGCACGAAATGGCGATGCAGGACAACGTCATGAAGATGCGCCAGGTGGCGGGCATCGACCTTCCCGCCGGCCAGCCGGTGGAACTCAAGCCCGGCGGCTATCACGTGATGCTGATCGACCTGGCCGGCCAGATCTCGCCGGGCGACCACGTCAAGCTGACGCTCGTCGTGGAAGATGCCGCGCGCCAGCAGCGTCGGGTGGCGGTGGACGCGGTGGCGCGGCCGTTGAACGCAGCTGCCGCGCCTGCAGCCGGCCATGGTCACGGCCACGGCAACTGACAGGCCTGCGCCGGCAGGCATGAAAACGGAACGCGTCCCCATGAAAGCGGACTGACACCTGTGCTTCATGCCTGAAATACCTTTCGCCTCCGCGCGTGGGTTTTCCGGCAACGCGGCGGCGCACCCCCGGTCCAACCGAAAACACCGGACACAGGGCATTGCGCCGCCGGGCCGCCCCGGCAAGGACGCGCCGCCGCGGCATCCTGCGGGTCCGGTCAGGCATCTTCGCATTCAGGAAATCGTCCGCATGCAGCATCGCGGACGACGGCGCGGCCGCGTCGGCCGCATGACTTGATTGTCAGGAGCATTCCATGAAGACCTTAACCACTACCTTGCTGCTGTGCGCCGGCCTGGCCGCAGCCGGCGCCGCGCAGGCTCAGCCACCGGCCCCAGCGTCGGCCCCGGCGCCGGCCTCTTCCGCGCAGTACCAGCGCGACCTTTACGGCGACTGGCGCGTCGCCTACCCGGCTCCCCCACCCGAGACCGCCAGCCAGGTCAGCGCCGAACTTGCCCAGGCCAAGGCCAACGGCCAATACACCTTCGGCCAGGAAGACTACCCCCCGCCCATCGCGTCCACCCATTCAGAAAGCCGAGCCCAGGTCGAACAGGAACTGCAACAAGCCCAGATGCTGGGCCAGATGGCGTCCGACCAGGAAGACTATCCGCCTCCCGCGATGGCGCACAGCGGCGCCTCCGCCATCCACTGACGGCGTCACATATCAGGGACACATAACCGCCGGCGCCGCCAGCGTCGGTCACCGATTCACCATACAATGCCAGCACATCCGCCGCCCAGGTCCCTGGCGGCAGCCGGCCTCCGCGGCCGCGCCCAGGATGCCAGCGTTCCGCGCAGCCGGGCGCTTGTAACTGCCGGCCGGCTGGCCGGCGCCTCTGTATCTGGATATGCCCGGTAGTTCCGCCTTTTCATTCCTGCGTACCCTCTGCAGCCTGCGCTGGCTCGCCATCGCGGGCCAGGCCGCCACCATCCTGCTGGCCAGCAGCGTGCTGGGCCTGGACCTGCCGCTGGAACCGCTGTGGCTGGGCGTGGGCCTGTTGATCGGCTTCAACGTCTACGCCAGCCTGCGCCTGCGGCATCCGCGCGACCTGTCCCACGCCACGGCGTTCGGCCACCTGTTCGTCGACATGGCGGTGCTGGCCTGGATGGTGGGCTGGAGCGGCGGCATCAGCAATCCGTTCGGCACGATGTTCCTGATCCTGACCGCGCTGGCGGCGCTGGCGTTGCCCCGGAACTGGGCGCTTGCCGCCGCCCTGGCGGGCGTGCTGGGCTACGCCGCCGCCGCGATCTTCGGCCAGCCCCTGCGTGGCGACATCGACACCCACAACCTGCTGCTCTGGGGCCTGGGCGCCAACTTCCTGATTTCCGTGGTCGTCGTGCTGGTCTTCTCGACCCGGCTGGCGGCGGACATGCGCGCCCGCGAGCGTGAACTGGCCCGCCTGCGCGAACGCTTCACCCGCAACGAGGGCATCGTCGCCCTGGCTACCCACGCCGCGGCGATGGCCCACGAGCTGAACACCCCGCTCGCCACCATGACCCTGCTGACGGACGAGATCGCCGCCGAGGTCCACGACGAAGACCTGCGGGCCGACGTCGCCACCCTGAGCCAGCTCCTGGCCCTGTGCCGGGAACGCATCCGCAATCTGGCGGTCCCAACAGCGGTCGATCTGGTGCGCGTCGTCGGACAGTGGCGCCTGATCAGGCCGACCATCGACCTGCAGCGGTCGGGCACGCTGCCGACCAGCCTGCGGGTGGATCCGGCCATCGCCCACCTGCTGCAGGCCCTGCTGAACAACGCGGCCGACGCCGGGGAAGCCGCCGAAGCGCCCCGCGTGGACCTGCATCTGGAATACGGTTATGGCGCGCTGCGCGGAGAAGTCAGGGACTACGGACAGGGATTCGACCCCGACCATACCCTCCTGCCCGCCATCAGCCTGTTCAATAGCGGCAAGCCGGGGGGGCTGGGCGTGGGCCTGGCGCTGTCGCACGCCACCGTCGAACAGATGGGCGGTGAAATGACCATGACCGCGGCCGACGGCGGCGGCACCCGCATCCGCTTTTACCTGCCCCTCGGCAACCCCGGGACCTGAATGTGATGAATGCAAACGATCTTGGCCTGCTGATCGACGACGACGAGCTCTACGTGCGCACCCTGCAGCGCAGTCTGTCGCGTCGCGGCCTGGAAACCCGAACCGCCACGGGCATCGCCGAGGCGCTGCGCGTGGCCGAGGAGATCCGCCCGGCCTTCGCGCTGGTGGACCTGCGCCTGGGCGAGGATTCCGGCCTGACTCTGATCCGCCCCTTGCGCGCCTTGCGCGAAGACATGCGGATCCTGCTGGTCACCGGGTACGCAAGCGTGGCGACCGCCGTCGAAGCCATCAAACGCGGCGCGGACGACTACCTGCCCAAGCCGGCCACGGCGCCCATGATCCTGCGCACGCTGGGGCTGGTGAAGCCAGAAACAGTTACGATCGAAACGACCATGACCCCATTGCACCGCCTAGAATGGGAGCACATCCACCAGGCTCTGCACGAGACCGGCGGCAATGTATCCGCGGCGGCGCGCCTCCTGGGCATGCACCGCCGTTCGCTTCAGCGCAAGCTGGCGAAAAAACCGGGGCCGGAACGAGAGGTCGTCACCGACTGATTTGTGCGGGGCGACACATCTTTACAACACCCCGATGTGCAGGTGCGACATATCGTCGCACCCCACCCTTCCCCCAGGGGCTTCTGCTCCCCTAGGAAAACCCTGAATCTGCCGCCCTTGGGGCAGATTCCTCCCAGGCAATGCGACCTTTCGTCGCAGGCTTGACCGAAATCAAACCGATAGGATGGAGGTTGCTGCCTGGCAGCATTCCAGTCTGCTGCTCTGCAGCATTTTCCACCTTCCATCCAAGGCTGTACGTGAAACACCCCCTCCTTGCGACCCTTACGCGCATTTTTGGCGTCGGCGCGGTCATGCTGCTTGGCGGCTGCAACATGGAAATCCTCTCCCCCAAGGGAGACATCGGCATCCAGGAAAAGACGTTGCTGCTGACGGCGACCGGGCTCATGCTCATCGTCGTTATTCCAGTCCTCGTCATGATCGTGGCTTTTGCCTGGAAATACCGCGCATCCAATACCAAAGCTGACTACCAGCCCAAATGGGCCCACTCCACGGGAATCGAAATCGTGGTCTGGACCGTCCCTTGTATCATCGTGGCGATTCTTGCCGTGATCACCTGGCGCTCCACGCACGCGCTGGATCCCTACAAGCCGCTCGTGTCCGAACACAAACCGGTGACCATCGAGGTGGTTTCGCTGGATTGGAAGTGGCTCTTCATCTACCCCGAATACGACATCGCCACGGTCAACGAGATCGCGTTCCCCGTGGACGTTCCGGTCAACTTCCGAATCACGTCGGCCTCGGTCATGAACTCGTTCTTCATTCCCCAGCTGGGCAGCCAGATCTATTCGATGGCCGGCATGGAGACCAAGCTGCACCTGAACGCGCGCGAAATCGGCACCTATGCCGGCATTTCGGCGAACTACAGCGGCGGCGGCTTCTCGGGCATGCGCTTCAAGGCCCACGCGATGTCGCAGGAAGGGTTCGACAACTGGATCAAGGAAGCCAAGGCTTCGTCCAACGCCCTGACCCCCGAGGTCTACGCGGAACTGACCAAGCGCAGCGAGCGCAATCCGGTTGTGAAGTATTCGTCGGCGCCGCCCGCCATGTTTGACTTCATTCTGGGCAGCACGATGACCAAGATGGCCGGCGTGGACTCCGCCACGTGCACTTCCACGTCGAATAATCTGATCGCAGGAATCAACTAACAATGCTCGGGAAACTCACCCTCGAGGCCATTCCGTACCATGAACCTATCGTCATGGTTACGCTGGCCGCCGTGTGCCTGGGAGGCCTAGCGGTCTTCGGCGCCATCACCTACTTCAAGAAGTGGAAGTACCTGTGGACGGAATGGATCACCTCCGTCGACCACAAGCGCATCGGCGTGATGTACATCATCGTCGCGCTGATCATGCTGCTGCGCGGCTTTGCCGACGCCATCATGATGCGTACCCAGCTGGCCGTTGCGTCAGCCGACTCGGCAGGCTTCCTGCCCCCGCACCACTACGACCAGATCTTCACCGCCCACGGCGTCATCATGATTTTCTTCATGGCGATGCCCTTCATCACCGGGCTGATGAACATCGTGGTGCCGCTGCAGATCGGCGCCCGCGACGTGGCCTACCCGTTCCTGAACTCGCTGAGCTTCTGGCTGTTCGGCGCCGGCGTCGCGCTGATGATGATCTCGCTGTTCGTGGGCGAATTCGCCGCGACCGGCTGGCTCGCCTATCCGCCGCTGTCCGGGTTGGACTACAGCCCAAGCGTGGGGGTGGATTACTACCTCTGGGCACTGCAGATCTCCGGTCTGGGCACAACGCTTAGCGGCATCAACTTCATCGTGACCATCCTGCGCATGCGCGCACCTGGCATGACCCTGATGAAGATGCCGATCTTCACCTGGACCTCGCTGGTCACCAACGTCCTGATCGTCGCCGCCTTCCCCGTGCTGGCCGCGACCCTGGCGCTGCTGACGATGGACCGCTACCTGGGCACGCACTTCTTCACGAACGACGGTGGCGGCAACGTCATGATGTACGTGAACCTGATCTGGATCTGGGGCCACCCCGAGGTCTACATCCTGGTGCTCCCGGCATTCGGCGTGTACTCGGAAATCGTTGCCACGTTCGCCCGCAAGACCCTGTTCGGCTACAAGTCCATGGTCTACGCCACGGCCGCCATCGGCGTGCTGTCGTTCCTGGTCTGGCTGCACCACTTCTTCACCATGGGTGCGGGGGCCAACGTCAATGCCTTCTTCGGCATAGCGACAATGATCATCTCGATCCCGACCGGGGCCAAGATTTTCAACTGGCTGTTCACCATCTACCGCGGCCGCCTGCGCATCACGACGCCGGTGCTGTGGACGCTGGGCTTCATGATCGTGTTCGTCATCGGCGGCATGACCGGCGTGATGCTGGCCATCCCCGGCGTGTCGTTCGTGCTGCACAACAGCCTGTTCCTGATCGCGCACTTCCACAACACCATCATCGGTGGCGTGGTGTTCGGCTGCATCGCCGGCATGATCTACTGGTTCCCGAAGGCGTTCGGCTTCACGCTGAACGAGCGTCTGGGCCGTTACTCGTTCTACTGCTGGTTCGTCGGTTTCTTCATGGCCTTCATGCCCCTGTACATCCTGGGCTTCAAGGGCATGACGCGTCGCCTGAACCACTACGACAACCCCGAATGGCAGCCCTACCTGCTGGTCGCGCTGGCTGGCGCCGCGCTGATCATGCTGGGCATCTGGTTCCTGCTGCAGCAAGTGTTCGTCTCCGTGCGTCAGCGCAAGCAGAACCAGGACGTCACCGGCGATCCCTGGGATGCCCGCACTCTGGAATGGTCGATCTCTTCGCCCGCGCCTTTCTACAACTTCGCCCACGTTCCTCACGTTGATGAGCTGGACCAGTTCTGGGAAGACAAGCAGAGCGGCAAGGCCTACAAGCGCCCGGCCAAGTACGAAGACATCCACATGCCGAGGAACACCGCCGCCGGCGTCTGGATCGGCGCCTTTGGCCTGGTCATGTGCTTTGCGCTGATCTGGCACATCTGGTGGCTGTCGATCGTCGGCTTCGTCGGCATGATCGGTTCGTTCATCGTTCGCGCCTATGACCGCGACGTCGACTACTGGGTCCCGGCCGCGGAAGTCGAACGTATCGAAAACGCTCACTTTGACAAAATGCAGAAGGCCGCCTGAGCCATGATTCAAGCCGTAGCCACTCACCCCCACGCGGGTCACGACGATCACGCGCATCACGACGATGGATCCAAGACCGTTTTCGGTTTCTGGGTCTATCTGATGAGCGACTTGCTGATCTTTTCGGTGCTGTTCGCCACGTTCGCGGTGTTGTCCAACGCCACCGCGGGCGGCCCGACGGGCAAGGAACTGTTCGACCTGAAGTTCGTCCTGGTCGAAACGCTGCTGCTGCTGGTGTCCAGCTTCACCTTCGGCATGGCCAACCTGAACGTGCACGCCAACAACAAGAGCCGCGCCATGGGCTGGCTCATGGTGACGTTCCTGTTCGGCGCGGGCTTCATCGCGATGGAAATCTATGAATTCCATCACCTGATCAGCATCGGCGCCGGTCCTGGCCGCAGCGCGTACCTGTCGGCGTTCTTCACGCTGATCGGCACGCACGGCCTGCACGTCACGTTCGGCCTGATCTGGATCATCGTCCTGCTGGACATGATCCGCCGCCATGGCCTGGACTCGATCAACAAGCGTCGTCTGGCGTGCCTGAGCCTGTTCTGGCACTTCCTGGACATCGTCTGGATCTGCGTCTTCACCTTTGTCTACCTTCTGGGAGCCCTCTGATGTCGCACTCCGCTGCGGCCGCACACGGCCACGACGATCACGCCGCCGACCACGGCAGCCTGAAGTCCTACATCATCGGTTTCGTGCTCTCGCTGCTGCTCACCTTCGGCTCGTTCGGCCTGGTGATGCACGGCGCGCTGTCCCATACCGCCACCGTCATCGGCGTGGTTGCGCTGTGCGTGCTCCAGCTACTGGTGCAGCTGGTGTACTTCCTGCACATGGGCGCCTCGAAGTCGTCCCGCGACAACCTGGCCACGTTTGTCTTCACCGTGATGATCATCGCGATCATCGTCGGCGGTTCGGCCTGGGTGCTGTACAACATGAACGTCAACATGGGCCACGCCATGTAATGACGGCCTGCCGTTGAGGCAAGCAAACAGGCGCCCTCGGGCGCCTGTTTTTTTTGGTGGTGACGGACGGCGAAACGCCGGCGCCTGGAATTGCCGACTTTTCCCGCGCCGGCCTAGCGGGCGGGTCCGGCGACGGCCAGGCTGACGTTCGCGCGCCGCAACAGTTCGGCCGCCGTGACGCCCACGAAAGGCTGCACGCTCGATGCCTGGTTCAGGTCGCAGCCCGCCGCCCCCGCCGCCGCGTCCAGCACGTGCTTCACGGCGCGCCCGCCCGCCGGGCTGAGCGGCCCGTCGTTGCCAAGCTGCCATGCCAGGATGTCGGCCACGGCCATGCCGCAGCGCGCCGGGGTGCGGGGCGCGCCGCCGTGCTGCAAGAGCAGGCCGACCTTCGTCTCCTTCCCCAGGTTGAGCATCGTCACCAGCGGCAGCACTTGCGGCGCGGCCACGCCTTCGATGCGGATATCTGGGTCGCTGCGGTCCGTAGGGTCGGCGCCCGCCTTCAGCCACGCTTCGTACAGATCGTCGGGCAGCCACGGCAGGCTGAGCGGCGCGATGCGGTTGCGCTGCTGGCCCGTCGTGTCGTCGGCGCGCGTCAGCGGCACCCCCGCAGCCAGCAGGCGTTCGGCGGTCGCGCGCAGCCTGGCGCGCTGCGCGTCCCATTCCGATCCGTCTGCATTGGCAGTCGCGCTGGCCGCACCAGCCGCCGCACGTTGCTCTACCCGGTTCCAGACGACGAGCAGGCTGGACAACGGCTCCGGCGTCAGGGGCGCCTGCGGCTTGCGGGCGGCCTGGACCAGCTGGTCCACCAGGGTAGGCTGCAGGTAGCGGACCGCCAGCGACAGCGCTTCATTCAACCCATTGCGTTCAACCACCTCTTTGCCGGCGCCGTACCCACCCACCGCCGGATCGGCGCCATGGGCCAATGCGAACGTGACGCGCTCGGGCACCGCGTATGTCGCGGAAGGCGTCAGGTCGCCGCTCGGGAATTCGCGCAACGCTTCGAGCAGCGGCGTTTCCCACATGGGACTGTTGCCGTAGTACATGCGGATGTACGCGGCATTGACGTCGGCGCCCTTTTCAAGCAGCTTCTCGGCAAACCAGAACTTCTTCGGGCTTTGCATCGCGGCGTGCAGCAGCGTGCGCCCGTTCTTTTCGCGGCCATTCGGGTTGGCGCCCTTTTCCAGCAGATAGACCAGGCTGTCCTTGTCCTCGCCGTAGTAGGAGATGCGCCGCATGAGCAGCGGCGTGCCGTTGGAATCGACCGCATCGACCGGCGCGCCCGCGGCCACCAGCATGTCGGCCAGGGCATAACGCTGATCCGCCGGGCGCGTGTCCTTGCCGTCCGGCAGGGCCCTGGCCAACAGCGAGTATTTATTGTCCGGGCTGTCGGCCTTTGCGCCCGCATCCAGCAGAAGTTTCACGATTCCGGTTTGCTTGCGCGACACGGCGGCCGCCAGCGCCGGCAGCCCGTTTTCGTTGACGCCGTCGGGGTCTTGCCCAGCGGCAAGCTCGGCGCGCACGGCATCCAGATCATCCGCCTGGATCGCCTTGAAGATCGCCAGCCTGGGCCGGCAGACGGCCGCGTCCAGTGACTTCGCATCCAGCGCCGCGCCGATGCGGGCAGCGATGTTGCCGGGTATGGGTTCGTTGGCGGCAATCCGGCGGCTGCAATACAGCCGGTAGTCCTCTCGCGCCAGCGCCTCGTAGTAGGCGCGCTGGTCACGCGCTTTGTCGCGCTGCTTCCAGCGGGCGTCGCCGCGATTCAGATAGGCCGCCGTGCGGGAAGGGTCGCGGCGCAGCACGTCGCTCAGGATGCGGTCCGCCTGCGCCGTGTCGCCCGATTCGGCAAGCCAGAAGCCGTAGTCATTCAGCGCGGTCAGCATTTCCGCGTCCTTGCCGTCCGGGTCGATCTCGCGGTAGTCCTGCTCCATGACGAAGCGGCGCAGATCGGCCAGGGCACGGCTGAACTCGGCGGTCCTGGCGCGCGGAATGGCGCGCGCCACCTGGTGCAAGGTGCGGAAGGTGGCCGTCACATCCGGAGCCGCCTGATGTTCGAAGCGCACTTCGGCCGGAAACGACGGCAATTGGCGCGCATAGTCCTTCAGCGCCGGCCGCAGCACGGCGATCGCCTGCGCCTGGCGCGCCTCGTCCCATGGCCGGCCACTCGTGATGACCGCCATCCGGGCATTCACGATCACCCTGGCGGCCTCGCCCTTGCTGTCCACCAGAAAGCCGCGGGCCTGGCCGTCGTCGGCGCCGTTGTACTCGTAGCTCACCCAGTAAAACGCCTGATCATCGCGCGGCGACCTGACCTGCACCCGCTCTTCTTGCGATGCCTTCCACTGTGCCGGGTCGATCACCAGCGGTTGCGACCGGAAATCCAGCTCGAACGCCTTGCCGTCCCTGACGTACCGATACAGGTACAACCGGTTTTCCATCTGACCGACTAGCACGGCATCCTTGACGTTTTCGGTGCCCCAGGCGCGTCGCTCGGGCTCGCGCAACGGATAGCGCGACAGACGGATGGAGTCGATGACGGCGCCGATGTCGTAGGCGACGGCGGCTGTGGGCGCCGCGGCCATGCCGACAAGCGCCAGCGCAACGGCGCCGAACAGGCGGGACACGGCGGGACGGAAATGGCGAGGCATGCGGGGACGGATCGGCAGGTTGAGAGGAGGCCGATGATACCCGCCCCGGCGCAGGCCTCTCGGGGTAAGTCCCAACGCGGTTTCTTGACGCATGGCAAAAGCGAACCGGGCTTTCGTTATATATTCGCCTTTACACCGTTTAGTTAACAGATTAATTAACACATCATCGCCGTTGGATTCCATGGACGCCGTGCCGACCTCCGCCATGCCGCCCCCATTCCCCGCCCCGGCCGACGCCGCGGATAGGGCCGAGCGGTTTGCGCAAGCCTTGCTGCGCCACGCGCCCCCTGTGCACCCCGACGCGGGATTTTTCGCGGCCGTCATCGGCACCAGCCTCGCGCACGATGATCTGGCGCGCAGCGGCCTCTCGCCCTCCGAGCTTCTGGAACTGATCCATCACCTGTTTCCCGGCGCCCTCAACGGCCACGACACCGCGCTCGGCCCGCTGCGCGACCAGTTGCCCGACTACGTCGAAGCAGGACTGGGCGATCCGCAGCCCGGCTTCACGCTGTTGATGCGCGTGCTGTTGGACGCTTACCGCGCGCCGGAGCCTGACACCACGCCGTGGGTCAGCAGCATCCTGGCCCACGCCTGCCTGCGGCCGGACCACCTGTGGCGCGACCTCGGCCTGTCCGGCCGCGAAGACGTCACCGCGCTGCTGGCGCGGCACTATCCCGGGCTGGTCTGCCGCAACGTGAACAACCTGCGCTGGAAGAAATTCCTGGCTTACTCGGCCCGGGAACACGCCGGGCTGGCGCCGGCGGCCGCGCCCGGTTGCGGCGGTTGCGAAGACGAAGGTTTCTGCTACCCGGCAGCTGCGTAGCCGGCGGTTCAGAACCGGTAAGTCGCGCCCAGGCCCACGCCCGCATTCCGGCCCGCTGCGGGCTCGTAATATCGTCCGTTGGCCTCGTTGACGATCACCGAGCCGGCGTAGCGACGGTCGAACAGATTGTCGACGCGCGCATAGGCGTTCAATTCCCACGCCCCCACGGTCCGGACGTACCCGACGCTTGCCGCGGCCACGAAGTAGCCGGGCGCTTCCGCGTCGTTGGCGTCGTTGACATAGATCTTGCTCAGGTAGCGCCCTTCTATCGACGCCTGCCAGCCCTCGGGCGGCGCCCAGGCCAGTGACGCGTAGGCCGCCTGGCGAGCAATGCCCGGGATCTTGTTGCCTGCGCGGATGCCGCCCGTGCCGTCGTCCGCGTAGCGCGCGTTCAGCCAGGTATAGGCGAGCTGCGTGCGCCAATGCCTGGCGAATTCTCCTGACCAACCCAGCTCCACGCCGTCGCGGCGGGTTCGGCCGGCGTTCTGATAGCTGGTGCGTCCTCCGAAGCTGCCCGCCGAAACGATCTCGTCGTCGGTGCGGGTGTGAAACACGGCCGCCGTCAGCAGTCCGCCAGCCATGTTCGCCTTGACGCCGGCTTCCAGATTGGTGCTCACGGCCGGCATCAATCCGAAATTCAGGCCGGGCTGGCCGTCGGGCCGATACGATATTTCGTTCAACGTGGGCGTCTCGAACCCGCGGCCGTACGAGCCATACACGCTGACGTTTTCGGTCGCGGCGTAGCGCAGCGCCGCCACGGGCAAGGCCTTGCGGTATCGCGCGCCGCCGCTGTCGTCGACGTTCCCCGGCGCGAGGTAGTGATCGTCGGAATCGAAACGGACCGTGCTCCAGCGCAATCCGGTATCGAGCGTCCAGCGTTCGGCAAAGTTCCACGACGTCTGCGCGTAGGGATCGGCGTTGTACACGGTGTTGGTTTCGTCGCGGCGCAGGGCGCCCTGCACGCCCAGCCGCTGGCTTGCGCCCGCGCCGATGAAGTTCTGGTAGCCCTTGCGGTCTTCGCGCATCGAATCGTACGCAAAGCCGGCCACGACGGTCAGCGGCCGGCCCGCCATGTCGAGCTCGGACGTCCAGCGCAGGTCCGCGCCGCCGTACTGGCGCTTCAGGTCGATGACGCCGCCCGCCTGGGTGGGCGCGACCTGCGCCGCGGGCGGAATCGACTGGTATTGGGTCGTGTCGCGCTGGCCGTAATAGACCATCAGCCGCAAGGCATTGCGGCCATCCACCTGATGGTCATAGACCACCCCGCCCTGCGTCTGCCGCACGGTCTTGCGCGTGTTGTACTGCTCGGCCACGGGCGCGCTGCGCGGATCGTCCTGGAATTGCTGCCAGGTCAGGCCCAGCGGATCCTGCGCCGTCAGGTCGACACTGTTCACCACCACGGTCAGGCGGCTGTCGTCGTCCAGTTGCAGACCCAGCTTCGCATTGCCGAGGTTCTTGCGCGCGGCGCTGTGATCCCGATAGCCGTCGGTGGTGAAGCGCGACAGGTTCAGCACATAGTCGAGGTCGCCGGCGCCGGTGCCGGTGACGCCGTTCGCCATGACGCCGTAGCGCCACGTGCCGTAGCTGCCGCCCCAGCCGCTGGCGGCAAGCGAAGGTGGCAGTGCGCCGTCCTCGGTGAACACCTGGATCACGCCTCCCGACGAATTGCCGTACAGCGCGGAGAACGGGCCGCGCAGCACTTCCACGCGCGCGATCGAGCCGATGTCGATGTTCGAAGTCTGTCCTTGTCCGTCCGGCATCGTCGCCGGAATGCCGTCCACGTAAAGGCGCACGCCGCGCACCCCGAAGGTGGACCGCGCGCCAAAACCGCGGCTGGATATCTGCAGGTCCTGCGCGTAGTTCTGGCGATTCTGGATCTGCAGGCCGGGCACGCCGCCCAGCCCTTCCGACAGATTGATCCCGGGCCGCTGCCAGCGCATCGCGGCGCCCTGCACCACGTCCACCGAGGCGGGCGTGTCCAGCACCGCCGTGTCCAGCCGTGTGCCGGTGACGACGACCGGGGCCATGGTCGGTTCCTGCGCCAGGGCCGCCGCCCCCGGCGAGAGGGCCAGGAAAGCTTGCACCGTCAGCCGCCATGTGCCGCCGTCCCGCCATCGCCGCTGCGCCAAACCCTTCTCCTGTAGCTATGCGCGGGAATCGGTTCTAATACCCGCCATGGATAAATCGCAAGACATCGAACGCCGGCTGCTGGACCTGGAAGTCAAGGCCAGCTTCGCGGACGACCTTCTGGAACAGTTGAACCAGATCATCGTCCGTCAGCAACAGCAGATCGACCGGCTCATGCGCGAGGTCGCCGACCTGCGCCAGCAAACGCCCGAGGGCGCGGCCCCCTTCCGCAGCCTGCGCGACGAACTGCCGCCGCACTATTGAAAAGCGCCGCCAGGCGCCGCCCACTAATAGTGATAGCGCAGCAGCCTGGTCATACTACCCAAGGGCGGAACCCGGCGCATCACCCATAGCGCGATCTGCGCAGCCAGCGAATATCGTGCCCGCTGCCGACGGTCGTCGGTCTCGTAACCGCCCCGTTCCGTGCGCAGCTGCAAGGCCGGCACCTCTGCTGAAAGATCCTGCGGATCGGCCAGGCTCCAGCGCGTGACAGCGCCGGTCGAGCGGATCATGCGGTTGTGCGCCACCCAGGCCAACCCCAGGCGGTTGTAGGCGTCAAAAAGAACTTCGCCCGACGGAAATTGCGCGGTGACCGCGCGCAGCAGGGCCAGCAGCGCGGGCTCGGGCAGATAGAGAAATAGTCCTTCGGCCACCACCAGCGTAGGCTTGCCTGCGGGTATCCGCGCCAGCCAGTCCAGGCTGGTGACCGGCGTGCCCACCAGCGTGCAGTTGGGGCGAGCCGGATACAGGTTGCGGCGCAGCTCGATCACCTCGGGATAGTCGACCTCGAACCAGTCGACGCCCGGTGGCGGGTCGATCCGCTGCACCCGGGTATCCAGGCCGCACCCCAGGTGCAGCACGGTGGCGTCCCCGTGCGCGGCGATGAACTCGCGCACCCAGCCATCCAGCGTGTGCGCCCGCAAGGCCAGTCCGATCATCTCGTCGCGGCGCATGCGCAATCGCGAAAAGTCGTAATCGATGCGCCTAACCGCGGCCGCGGCGGCCTCGTCGCGCAACACGGAATTGGGTAACCGGCTCTCCTGCGCCTTGGCATACAGGGTGATCAGCAGCGTCGCTTTTTCTCGCGTGAGTTGGATCTTTACCATGCGTAGTCCCGAAGATCCCTGGTCGAGAAGCCTTCCATAAATGGGGACTTTTCAATAAATCGAAACCCATCTTTCCATTTATGGAAATATCATTTACCGATATCCGGGTTTATCCCTATGCCGAATCGGCGCAATATTTCGGTCATCGGGAAACAGCAACGAACCACGACGGATGGGCCGCCGGATTCGCTCCCAGGCTCTAGAAATCGGAGGTTTACCATGAAGACCCTTGCTACCGCTTTGATGTTCTCGCTGGCCGCGCTGAGCACCGGCGCCTACGCTTCGCCCAATATCGAACCCAACAACGTGCCCTTCCAGGGCGTCTACGGCACCCCGTACGAAGGCCCGACGCGCGCCCAGGTGCAGGCCGAACTGGCCGCCGCCAAGGCTGCCGGCCAGGTGTCGAACGTCGAACCCAACGACATGCCGTTCGCCGGCGTCTACCACGGCAACTAAGCCGCCCCTCAAGATTTACCCTCCCCTTGTTGTACCTTGGCCGCCCCGGTTGGGCGGCCTTTTTTGGCGTACTATCGGCTCAGATTTACGCTTCGAACCCTCGTACCGCAACATCGGCTATCCAGGCCAGGGAGCACATCTTGAGATACACCCGCGTTCTCGCTGCGTTGTTTCTGTCCAGCGGCATGGCGTCCGCAGTCGTCGCCGCGCCGCTCGTCATGCTCAACCAACCCATCATCACGCAGATTCCCAAGGCGGACCGCGAGTCGTTCCACGACGCCGTGGCGCAATCGCTGAACAACTCCGCGGATGGCCAGCGCACCGAATGGACCAGCTCTCACCAGCCCAAGCGGCAAGCGCCCATCACGGTCCAGCTCACGCCCAAGCAAACCAGCAAGCTCAGCAACGACCGCGTCTGCCGCTTCCTGGTCGGTGAATTCGCCCGCACCACCACCACTGAAACCTGGCAGTTCTGGTTCTGCAAGCAACCGGACGGCACCTGGAAGGCCAGCAGCAATTAAGTCCGTGCAGGCGGGCTACCGCCCATGAAAAATGCGCGCCGCTCCACCTGGGAGCGACGCGCATTGTCTTTTCGGGATCCGCCGCGCGCGCGGCGAAGGCCGGCGCTTATGCCTGATTGGTTTCCACGCGATTGGCGTCCAGCACGGTCATGGCCGTCATGTTGATGATGCGGCGCACGGTGGAGCTGTTGGTCAGGATGTGCACCGGCGCATTCGCGCCCAGCAGGAACGGACCCACGGCGACGTTGCCGCCCGCCGCGGTCTTGAGCAGGTTGTAGGCGATGTTGCCCGAGTCCACGTTCGGGCACACCAGCAGGTTGGCCTCGCCCTTGAGCGTGGACGACGGCAGGATGCGCATGCGCAGGCCCTCGTCCAGCGCGCAGTCGCCGTGCATCTCGCCGTCGATCTCGAGTTCGGGCGCCGCTTCGCGCACCAGTTCCAGGGCGCGGCGCATCTTGGCGCCCGACGCGGAACTGCCCGAACCGAAATTCGATCGCGACAGCAGCGCGACCTTGGGCGCCAGATTCATGCGGGCCATTTCCTGCGCCGCCATGATGGTGAATTCGGCGATCTGTTCAGCCGTGGGCTCGTCGTTGACGTGCGTGTCCACCAGCACCACCGTGCGCTCGTCGAGCAGCAGGATGTTCATGGCGGCGTACACGTTGTGGCCCGGACGGCGGCCGATGACCTCGTCCACGAAACGCAGGTGGTCATGGTAGGCGCCGACCGTGCCGCAGACCATGCCGTCGGCGTCGCCCAGGTGCACCATCATCGCGCCGATCAGCGTCAGCCGGCGGCGCATTTCCACGCGCGCCATTTCCTTGGTGATGCCGCGGCGGGACATCAGTTCCCAGTACGTCGTCCAGTACTGATGGAAGCGTTCGTCGTATTCCGGGTTGGTGACCTCGACGTCCTCGCCCAGGCGCAGGCGCAGGCCGAACTTCTCGATGCGCGAGAGCAGCACGGCGGGACGGCCCACCAGGATCGGACGGGCCAGGCCTTCGTCGACGATGACCTGCACCGCGCGCAGCACGCGCTCGTCTTCGCCCTCGGTGAAGACGATGCGCGCCTTCCCGCCGGAACGCACGATGCGCTTGGCGGCCGAGAACAGCGGCTTCATGAACGCGCCCGAGTGGTACACGAACTGCTGCAGCTGTTCTTCGTAGGCTTCCAGGTCGGCCAGCGGGCGCGTGGCCACGCCGCCTTCCATGGCGGCCTTGGCCACCGCCGGCGCGATGCGCACGATCAGGCGCGGATCGAACGGCTTGGGGATCAGGTATTCCGGACCGAACGAGATGTCGTAGGTGCCATAGGCCGCCGCCACGACTTCGTTCTGCTCTTCTTCAGCCAGTTCGGCGATGGCGTAGACCGCCGCCTTTTCCATTTCGCGCGTGATGGTCGTGGCGCCCACGTCCAGCGCGCCGCGGAAGATGTACGGGAAGCACAGCACGTTGTTGACCTGGTTCGGGTAGTCCGAACGGCCCGTGGCCATGACCACGTCGTCGCGCACGCCGTGCGCCACTTCCGGCAGGATTTCCGGCGTGGGGTTCGCCAGCGCCAGGATCAGCGGACGCGTGCCCATGGCCGCCACCATATCCGGCTTCAGCACGCCGCCTGCCGACAGGCCCAGGAACACGTCCGCGCCGCTGATCACGTCGGCCAGCTTGCGGGCGTCCGTCTTTTGCGCGAAACGCGCCTTGTCCGGATCCATCAGCGTGGTGCGGCCTTCGTAGACCACGCCTTCGATGTCGGTGACCCAGATGTTTTCCAGCGGCAGGCCCAGGTCCACCATCAGATCCAGGCAGGCCAGCGCCGCGGCGCCCGCGCCCGAGGTCACCACCTTGACCGACTTGATGTCCTTGCCCACGACCTTCAGGCCGTTGATGAAGGCGGCCGACACGGTAATGGCGGTGCCGTGCTGGTCGTCATGGAAAACGGGAATCTTCATCCGTTCGCGCAGCTTGCGCTCGACGGTGAAGCATTCCGGGGCCTTGATGTCTTCGAGGTTGATGCCGCCGAACGTGGCTTCCAGGCCGGCGATGATCTCGACCAGCTTGTCCGGATCGGTTTCGTTGATTTCGATGTCGAAGACGTCCAGGCCGGCGAACTTCTTGAACAGCACCGCCTTGCCTTCCATCACCGGCTTGGAGGCCAGCGCGCCAATATTGCCCAGCCCCAGCACCGCGGTGCCGTTCGAGATCACGCCCACCAGGTTGCCGCGGGCGGTGTAGCGGTACACATTGGCCGGGTCGGCCACGATTTCCTCGCAGGCCGCCGCCACGCCGGGCGAATAGGCCAGCGCCAGGTCACGCTGGTTGACGAGCGGCTTGGAAGCCACGACCGAGATCTTTCCCGGAACGGGATACTCGTGATAGTCCAATGCCGCCTGGCGGTCTGATTGCGAGTTCATGGGGCTGTAACCTCGTTGTCTTGAATGGGGAAAATTCTAGGGCCCAAGGCATAAGGCGATCATTCGGATTTAATATTGATCCATTAGATGTTACTTATGGGTCTCCTATGACGGCCTTTGATCCGGACGCCGTTCTACGCAAATTGACGTCGCGCCTGAAGATGCGCCACCTGATGCTGCTCCTGCAAATCGAGCAGCACGGGTCGCTGACGCGGGTGGCCGAGCACATGGCGACCAGCCAGCCCGCCGTGACCAACGCCCTGGCCGAACTGGAAAGCATGTTCGACGTGCCGCTTTTCGAGCGGTCGGTGCGCGGCATGACGCCCACTCCCATGGGGGCCGTCGTGCTTGCCCGCGCGCGCGGGCTGGTCCACGATCTGGGCCATCTGGTGCAGGAAATGGAAACGGTGGCGGCCGGCCATGCCGCCCACCTGCACATCGGGGTCATTCCGTTCGTGTCCGGCCAGATGCTGTCGGCCGCCATCGGACGCACGCTGCTGCAGGGGCGCCGCATCACCGCCACCATCCACGAGGGCCAGGGGCCGGCGCTGCTGCGCCAACTGCGCGACCACACGCTGGACGTCGTCGTCGGTTGGGCCACGCCGTCGGTGGACCTGAGCCATATCGGCTTCGAAACGCTGTACCACCAGCAGCCGCGCCTTATCGCCAGCCGCCGATTGGCTGCGCGGCTGGGCCGCTCGCGGCTGGAATGGAACACGCTGGCTGACCTGGACTGGATCCTGGGCACGCCCGGCAGCCCGATCCGGGAACAGGTGGCCGACATTTTCCTGCGCGCGGGGGTCGCGCCACCGCCGCCGTCGGTGCAGAGCGACTCGTCCAAGCTGATCGGAGAAATGATCGTGGCCAGCGACCGCGCGGTCACGATCCTGCCCGCCGACATCGCGGACGAACTGGTCCGCATCGCGGGCGCGGCCATCGTGCCCTACTCCTTCGACTGGACGCTGCCGCCCATTTCGCTGTTCACCCGGTCGGACGGCTTGCGGCGCAACGTGGACGCGTTGTTCGCCGCCGCCCTGCGCGAGGTCTACAACAAGGGTGCGCGCCCGCCCGCGTGATCGCCCGCCGCGGCGCGGCGTCGTATCATGAAGGCCGGACTGACCCGTGCGGCCCCCGACTCCCGGCCCGGTCACGGCGCCCGTCCCGGGAGGCCGTAGGCAATGACGCAGGCGAACACGCAGGCTCCGCAAGCTCCTCAATCCTGGCACCAGCTCTCCGTCGAAGAGACCCTGGCCGCCCAGGTGACCAGTCCCTCTGGCTTGTCTCAAGACCAGATCCGGCGCAGGCAGGAAACCCACGGCCTGAACGCCCTCCCGCCCCCCGCCCGCCGCAGCGCCTGGCTGCGATTCCTGGGTCATTTCAACGACGTGCTGATCTACATCCTGCTGGGCGCCGCGGTGGTGACGTCGCTGATGGGCCACTGGCTGGACACGGCCGTCATTTTGGCGGTGGCGGTCATCAACGCCATCATCGGGTACGTGCAGGAAAGCCGGGCGGAGCGCTCGCTGGACGGCATCCGCAACATGCTGTCGAACCACGCGCGCGTGGTGCGCGACGGCCAGAAGGAAGAGATCGACGCCCGCGACCTGGTGCCGGGCGACATCGTGATTCTGCGTCCGGGCGACAAGATTCCCGCCGACGTGCGCCTGTTCGACACACACAATTTCCGCGTCGAGGAATCGATGCTGACAGGCGAATCCACCGTCGTGGAAAAGCACGAGGCGCCCCTGCCCGGCGATGCGCCGCTGGGCGATCGCCTGAACCTGGGTTTTTCGGGCACCCACGTGGCGGCCGGCAATGCGCGTGGCGTCGTGGTGGCCACCGGCAGCGACACCGAGATCGGTCACATCAACCGCATGATGAGCAACGTGCAGACGCTTCAGACGCCGCTGCTGCGGCAGATGGAACAGCTGGGCAAGCGCATCTTCCAGGTGGTGCTGGTGATGGTGGCGGCGCTGTTCCTGCTGGGCCACTTCGTGCTGGACATGCCGCTGTCGGATCTGCTGTTGTCCCTGATCAGCATTGCGGTGGCGGCGGTGCCCGAAGGGCTGCCGGCCATCATTTCCATCATCCTGTCGCTGGGCGTGCAGCGCATGGCGCGCAACCGCGCCATCATCCGCAAGCTGCCCACGGTGGAAACGCTGGGCGCGATGACGGTGATCTGCTCCGACAAGACCGGCACGCTGACGATGAACGAAATGACCGCCAAGAACGTCCTGCTGGCGCAGGGCGTCTATCGGGTGGCGGGCGACACGTATCAGCCCGTGGGCGAGATCACCCGCGAATCCGACGGGCAGCCGGTGGACTGGGCGAGCGAGGACGCATTGACGCGGTTCGTGCGCGCCGCGGCCATCTGCAACGACAGCCAGTTGCACGAAGACGCGGACGGCCAATGGCGCATCGTGGGCGGCCCCACCGAGGGCGCGATGATGGTGCTGGCGGCCAAGGCGGGCCAGGGGCTGGACAGCGTGGACAAGCATGGCAAGGTGCCGTTCGACTCCAGCTACAAATACATGGCGCGCCGCTGCGACGACCACGGCCTGAACGTGATCTACGTCACCGGCGCTCCGGACGTGCTGTTCAAGCTGTGCGACCAGGAACAGGGCGAAGACGGCCCCCAGCCGCTGCGCCTGGATTACTGGGAACGCGGCCTGGAGGCCTTCGCGCACCAGGGACTGCGCACGCTGGCCGCGGCCTACAAGCCGGGCCTGCCGGGCGCCACCGTGCTGGATCACCCGGACTTCCAGGACGGGCTGATCCTGCTGGGGGTGGCCGGCATCATGGACCCGCCGCGCCCCGAGGCCATCGAGGCCATCGCCCAGTGCAACCAGGCGGGCATCCGCGTGAAGATGATCACCGGCGACCATCCCGAAACCGCGCTGGCCATCGGCGCGATGCTGGGCATGACCCACACCCGCGAAGCCGTCACCGGCGCGCAACTGCAGCAGATCGGCGACGAAGAACTGGCCGCGCTGGCTCGAGACCACGACATCTTTGCCCGCACCAGCCCCGAGCACAAGCTGCGCCTGGTGCGCGCGCTGCAGGGCCTGGGCGAAGTGGTGGGCATGACGGGCGACGGCGTCAACGACGCGCCGGCCCTCAAGCAGGCCGACGTCGGCGTGGCGATGGGCATCAAGGGCACCGAGGTCACAAAGGAGGCAGCCGACATGGTGCTGGCGGACGACAACTTCGCCTCCATCGCCTATGCCGTGCGAGAAGGCCGCCGCGTCTACGACAACCTGAGAAAAACGATTCTGTTCATCCTGCCGACCAACCTGGCGCAAGGGCTGCTGGTGATCGCGGCGCTGCTGGCCGGCGCGCTGGCGCCGCTGACGCCGCTGCAGATCCTGTGGATGAACATGGCCACGTCCATCACGCTGGCCTTCGGGCTGGCGTTCGAGCCCGCCGAGCCAGGCATGATGCAGCGCGCGCCGCGCGATCCGAAAAAACCGATCCTCGACGGCTTCGCGATCTGGCGCATTGCGTTCGTGGGCCTCTTGTTCACCACGGCGGCCTTCGTCATCGAAAAGAGCCTCATCGCCGCGGGCCGCGATCCAGACTTCATTCGCACGGTGATCCTGCAGACGCTGGTGACGGCGCAATGGACCTACCTGTTCAACTGCCGCCTGCAGGACCGTTTTCCACTGACGCCCAGCATGTTCCGCAACAAGGCGCTGTGGCTGGTCACCATACTGCTGGGCCTGCTGCAGTGCGCGCTGATCTATCTGCCCTGGATGAACCGCGTTTTCGGCACCGTGCCGCTGCCGCCGGAATACTGGACGCTGACCCTGGTGGCCGCCGGCGTGCTCTTCTGCATCGTCGAGGTCGAAAAGCTGATCGTGCGTACCTGGCGCGCCCGCCGCGCCCGGCCCGTGCTGTCGCAACATCCGGCATCCTGATTCTTTCCGTCCGCCATGCGGGCGGAAAAATGCCAACAAATGTAAAGCCCGCATCCGCGGGCCCGCGCGCCCTCCTATACTTGCGCCGCCGATTTTCACGACAGGAGGGCAAGCAGCTTGTTCACGATTTCGCCAACCCGTGCGAGCCGCCGCGCGCTCGCCCTGTTGGGGCTGTCCACCATGGCCGCGCTTTCAGGCTGCAGTTCCATCCTTGGCGAAGGCACCGGCGCTGCAGCCGGCATCGCCGGCACCGCCATCGCCAACAAAGTCACCGACAACGCCACCGTCGCCACCGGCATCGGCCTGGGCGTGCAGGCCGGCGCCAAAGCCGCGCTGGCCTACGCGCAGCGCCAGACACGCGGCGAAGAGCAGGATGCCATCGCGAAGGCCGCGGGCCCGCTGGCGGTCGGCAAGGTCGCAAGCTGGAACGTCAAGCACCAGATTCCCATCGAGGGCGATGCGCGCGGCCAGGTCACGGTCAGCCGGCTGATCGGCGGCGCAAACCTCGAATGCAAGGAAGTGGTGTTCTCGATCGACACGCCCGCCGACAAGCCCGGCGCGGATCCGCTGCGCGAGTTCTACGTCACCACCGTCTGCCGCGACGGCAAGCAGTGGCGCTGGGCAAGCGCCGAACCCGCCACCGCGCGCTGGGGTTCGCTCCAGTGAGGCGCGGGCTGGGATTGCTGGCGCTGGCCGCCAGCGTTGGGCTGGCAGGCTGCCAGAGTTCGTCGATCGGCGGCGCGACCGGCGCGGTGGTGGGCACGCTCAGCGGGGCGGCCACGGCGAATCCGGTCGCCGGCTACGCGATCGGCGTCTCGGTGCAGGCGGCGGTGGACGCCACGGTCAAATATGTGCTGCGCGAATGGAAGAACGATCAGCAGAACGTCATGGCCAACGCGGTGGGCGAACAACCCATCGGCGAAGTCCGGCAGTGGCAGATCAAGCGCGCATTGCCCGTGGGCAACGAACGCGGCAGCATCCAGGCCGTGCGCGACATCGACACGCCCTTGGCCCATTGCCGGGAAGTGCTGTTCACGGTGGAACTGGAAGGCGCGGCCCCTGCCTACGCCAGCACCATCTGTCGCCGGCAGGACGGTCAATGGAAATGGGCCGCGGCCGAACCCTCGGTGGCGCGCTGGAACGGCCTGCAATAGCTTGATCGTCCGGGGCGCCGGGAGCGATACTGGGTCGGTCCCGCCCCCCCTTTCCCCTACGCCCATGTCCGCAGGCCAGTTCCTCATGCAGCGCAGCGCCATCCCCGGCGTGCAGGCCGTGGCGGCCTGCAGCAGCCACGCGTTCGCCCGGCACACGCACGAGCAGTTCGGCATCGGGGTCATGCGCCGCGGCGCCCAGGTGTCCCACAGCGGCCGCGGCCAGGTCAAGGCCGGGCCCGGCCATGTCATCACGGTGAATCCCGGAGAAGTCCATGATGGTGCGCCGATCGGCAGCGCGCTGCGCGCGTGGCAGATGCTGTACCTGGACCTGAGCGTGGTTGCCGACGCGGCGGCCGACATCCGCCAGGGTCGCCCGCAGCAGTACGAATTCGAACATCCCGCGCAGGACCGGCCCGCCCTCGCCCGCGACGTGCTTGCGCTGTATGCGCAGGCCACCGCCGGCACATCGCCGCTGGCCTGCGATGCGCTGCTGCTGCGCGTGCTGGCGCAGGCGAGCGTTGCGCAGGGCATTCATCCACCGCCCGCGCCGCGTCCCGGCGTACCGGCTTCGGTCCGGCACGCGCTGGCCCTGATCGACGACGATCCCGCGGCTCCCTTGTCCCTGGCCGACCTGGCCGCGGCCAGCGATCTGAGCCGGTATCAGGTGTTGCGCGCCATCTCCCGCGTCACGGGTCTGACGCCTCACGCCTACCAGATGCAACGCCGCCTGCTGCTGGCGCGACGGCTCATCCGCCAGGGCGCGGCGCTGGCCGATGTGGCCGCGATGTCCGGCTTTGCAGACCAGAGCCACATGACTCGCCTTTTCGTGCGCGCCTATGGCGTGTCGCCCCGCCGATACGCGATGGCTGCCGGCGGCGCCTGACTCCCGCTTCGCCCGCAATTTCGTTCAAGACCTGGCCGGCGAGCCGAACGTACGATCCGCCTTTTCCACAGGGTGCGAACAATGATCGGAAGCGAACGGATCCGCGGATATGTCTATCTGTCCGCAGCCATGGCGCTGGTGGGCAGCACCGTCGTCGCCAGCAAGCTGATCGGAGCGGGATTGCCGCCCTTCACCGCCACCGCGCTGCGCTTTGCGATTGCGCTGCCCTGCTTTGCGCTGCTGATGGCCATGTCCGGCGCGCGGATTCCCCGTCTGTGCCGGCGCGACTGGATGCTGCTGACGGTGCAGGCCGTCGCGGGCAGCGTGGGGTACACGACGCTGCTGATCGCCGGGCTGCAGCGCGCAACCGCGGTCGATGGCGGCATCATCCTGGGCACGCTGCCGCTCGTCACCGCCGCGATCGCGGTGCTGGTGCTCGGCGAACGGCCGGGAAAGGCCGCGCTGGCCGCGATCGGCGTCGCGGCATTCGGCGTATGGATGATGGCGCGCGGCCCCGCCGCGCCGGGCGGCGAAAGCTCGCTGGCCGGCAACGCCCTGATCCTGGGCGCAGTGGCCTGCGAAGGCGTGTTCATCCTGCTGAACAAGCGCCTGCGCACGCCGGTGCCGCCGCTGGCCCTGTCGACCCTGATGGCCGGCCTTGGCCTTGCGTTCTCGGCCCTGGCCTGCCCGACCGAAGCCCCGTGGACACTGGCTCTGCCCGCCGGCGCGGTGGCGGCGGTCGGGTATTACGCCCTGGTGCCCACGGTGGGAGGGTTTCTGCTCTGGTATGCGGGCGCGGCGCGCGTGCGCGGATCGGAAGCGGCGCTGTTCACGGCCCTGGCGCCGGTATCGGCGGTGGCGCTGGCGGCCGGCCTGCTGGGGGAATCGCTGTCCGCGGCGCAGATCGGCGGCATGGCGTGCGTGCTGGGCGCCGTGCTGATGCTGGGCGGCGCCCAGCGCGCAGTCGGCACGCCGCGACGGGACGCGACTAGCCGCGGCTGAACGCCAGCGCGAATTCGTCGGAAAAGATGTCGGCCAGCGACCGGCGCAGGGCCGCTGCCCGTTCCACGCCGTAGGCGGCCTCGAACCGGCTCTGCGCGTCCTTCCACAAGCGCTTTGATTCCGCCAGTTTCGCGGCGCCCGTATCGGTAAGTTCGACCCGGCGGCTGCGGCCGTCGAGTGAGTCGCGCTTCATCCTTACGTAGCCGTCCCGCTGCAGCGGCTTGAGGTTGTGGGCCAATGCCGACCGGTCCAGCACCATGGCGCGCGCCAGGTCGGTCATGGAAGGCGCGCCGGCGCGCGCAATGTGGAGCAGGATCGAATGCTGCGACACCCTCAAGCCGCAAGGCGCCAGCACCGTGTCATAAAGCTGCGACACGCGACGCGTCGCCTTGCGCAGGGCGGCGCCGTTGCAGACGAGCGGGTCCGGGGCGGCGGTGGCGCCGAAAAGGGGGACGTCGGACATGGCGATGGTGTGAAAGTGGGCGGGCAGATCATTACGCTACTGCCCGGGCGGATTCGCGTCCACTCCCTTTCTGATAGTTATCGTTTCCGCACGCTGGGAGCCGGCGCATCCCGCAAGGCGTACGCCACGAGTTCCGCGGCATACGCCGGCAGGTCGTCGCGCACGCACAGCACCAGATCCCGCGCGGCCCAGGCGTCCGCCAGCACAACCCGGCTGATGCCGGCGGCCCGGCCATAACGCACCGCCGCCGCGCGCGGCACGATGGCAACGCCCACTCCCTGCCCCACCATCCGGCACACGGCATCGAAACTGCGCAGGCGCACGCGATACGACAATGGTTTGCCGCTGCGGCGGGCATGATGTGCGATGTGCTCCTGCAGCGCGCTGCCTTCGACCAGGCCCACGAACTCGTGCCCGGCCACGTCTTCCAGCAGCACGCGCGGATGCGCCGCCAGCGGATGGCCTTGCGGCACGATCAGCGTCAGCGGATCGTGGCGGAAGATGCGCGTGTGCAGGCCGTGCAAGTCGGCCGAGTCCGCCAGCACGCCGATGTCGCACGCGCCCGCCCGCAACGCGTCGGCGATTTCATGGCTGAGGCGCTCTTCCAGGTCGACGGAGATGCGCGGATGGTCCTTGAGGAACGCGCCCAGCACCGGCGGGAGGTATTCGCTGAGCGCCGTGGTGTTGCACAACACCCGCACGTGTCCTTTCAGCCCCAGCCCGTAGTGGTCGAGCTCGCCGCGCATGCGGTCGATCTGCCCCAGCACCACGCGAGCGTGGTGGACCAGGGTGCGTCCTGCCGGCGTGGCCTGCACCCCGCGCGGCTCGCGCAGCAGCAGCGGCACGCCCAGCGCGTCTTCCATCCCGCGGATGCGTTCGCTGGCCGAGGCCAGCGTCATGTGGGAACGCCGCGCGCCGGCGGTGATGGAACCGCTTTCATGCACGTCCAGGAAAAGACGAAGGTCGGTCAGGTCGAATCGCATGGAAAAAGCGTAGCACGCGAGCCTCAGGCGCTTCCATAGCCTGCCTATGCAAGATCCCGATAGGAAGGGGCGCGCGGCGCGGCGCAGAATGTGGCCGTACTCAGCGACGAAGGGGAAATCCCATGAAAATTACCACTTGGCGCCACTGGGGCGCGCGATGGCCAGGGATGGCCGCGATTCTGCTGGCGCTGCATGCCTCAGGCGCGGCCGAAGCGAAGACGAGCCTCGGCCAGCCCATCGAACCCGCGCAGCAATACGCGCTGGCCCTCGAGGCGCAGACCCAGGGCGACTACGCCGCCATGCTGGCGTGGCTGCGCGCCGCCGCGCGCGCCGACCACGCGCCGGCGCAACGCATGTTGGGCATCGCGCTGATTGGCGGGCCCGCGCTGTATGGTCCGGCGCAGCCTGCGGACCTGTGCGAGGGCCGCGCATGGCTGCTGCGCGCCGCCCGCCAGAACGAAGGTCCCGCCCAGGACGTCGCGTACGCCCTGTTCGGCCGCCCCAGGGATGCGCTGACCGCGCACTGCGAGCCCGCATGACGCTTCCGGATCCCTCGCTGCTGGCCGCCATCGTCGCGGTCTTCATCCTGGCCGGCGTCGTCAAGGGCGTGGTCGGCCTGGGCCTGCCCACCATTTCGATGGCGTTGCTGGCGCTGGTCATGGCCCCCGCGCAGGCGGCGGCGCTGCTGATCGTGCCGTCGCTGATCACCAACCTGTGGCAGGCCGGCCCCTGGCTCACGTTGCGCCGGGTATTGCAGCGCATCGCCGGCATGCAGGCCGGCATCTGCGTGGGCACCCTGGCCGGGGCCCTCTGGCTGGGCCCGCCTTCTGGCGAGAGGGCGGGTGTTCTTCTGGGTCTGGCGCTGATTGCCTACGCGGCGTGGGGCCTGTTCGGAACGCCGCCCAACGTGCCGCCCCGGCATGAGCAAGCGCTGGGGTTTGCCGCCGGCGCCGTCACGGGCGTCATCACCGCGGCGACAGGCGTCTTCGTGATACCCGCCGTGCCTTACCTGCAGGCCCTCAACCTGGAAAAGAACGCGCTGATCCAGGCCATGGGCATTTCCTTCACGGTGTCGACCGTGGCGCTGGCCGCCGGCTTGTGGCTCAACGGCGGTTACACCGCTGGCGCCGCGGGCGCGTCTGTCTTGATGCTGCTGCCTGCGCTGGCCGGCATGGCCCTGGGCCAGCGGCTGCGCAACCGGCTGTCGCCGCGCACGTTCAAGCTGTGCTTCATGGTCAGCCTGGCGCTGTTGGGGGCTTACCAGGCCGCGCGCGGGCTGGCGGGCTGATCCTGCGGCGCGAGCGACTGGCGCTTACGCCGCCAGCCGCCGTTCGTCGACGAAGCCGATCGACACCGAGATTTCGCGCCAGCGCGCCAGTTCCTGCTGCACCGTGTGGATCTTGCTGCGCGCCTGGTCGAAAGAGTCCCGCCCCAGGAACAGGTGCAGGGGCGCATATTGCGCCTGGGCGGCGTTGATCAGCGCCCGGGCCGCCTTGGCCGGATCGCCGCCCGGATCCCGTCCCTGCGAACCGCGCGCGGCAGACTCTGGCGACGCATCGTGCGTCCCCGCGCGCATCGCCCCCGGATAGACGAGCGACACGCGGATCCCCAACGGCGCCGCTTCCGCGGCCAAGGATTCCGTCAGGCCACTGACCGCGAACTTGGCGGCGCTGTACGCGCCCCACTCGGCATGGCCGCCGTCGAATCCCATGATCGACGAGATGTTGAACACATGCCCGCCACGCTGCGCCCGCAGGCGCGGCATCACCGCGCGCAGGACGTTCAGCACGCCGAAGACGTGGGTATCGAACGTGCCGCGCAACTGCGCGTCCGACAGGCTGTCGATCGGGCCTTGCGGCCCCTGGCCGGCGCCGTTGACCACCACGTCGATGGCGCCGAACGCGGCCACGGCGGCATCCACCGCGCGGCGCACGTTGCGCTCGTCGGCAAGATCCACCGTCAGCGGCAGGAACCGGCCTTCCAGCTTGGCGCCGACGGCCTCCAGCAAGGCATCGCCATCGGGGGACGTGGCCGCCACCTTGTGCCCCTGATCGAGCAGCATTTTTACGAGGACCAGGCCCAGGCCCGACGACGCGTCCGTCACCAACCAGATTTTTTCGGTATTCATGCGATTCCCTTCCCTTGCTTGCGGCGGCCGGCATGATGCCTGGCTGCCCGGCCGGCGCCGACGGAATTCGAAATCCGCCGGCTGGCCCTGGACAGGATAGTAAGAATCGCCCGGGCGACCGTACAGGCTCGATCTTGCGTGAAACCTGCCTATTTCTACGGCGATGCGACGGCGCCCGCGACGACGCTCCCGCGCGCTTGAACGATATGGCGGATAATCCGTCTGTTTACCGCCGCCTCGCGCGGCGGATCATTGCGGGCGCTCCTTGCCCCACTGCTTTCGGAGTCAGCTATGTATCGCGGCATTGAGGCGATCGAACACTTCATGGAATCCATCGGCCTGGCATGGCGTCCCGGCAAGGCCGAACGCGCCGAACTGCGGGTCAGTTACCGCATCGGCAACACGCGCCCGCTGGGCATCGACCGCACGCTGGTGGAATTCCACTGCGACACCAAGCGCGCCAAGGTCTGGGTGCCGGAGTTTTCGCGCACCAGCTTCCACCAATGGTTCGAAGTGCCCTACCAGGAATTCGAATTCACCCCCGGCGGCTCGATGCTGAAGATCAAGGCCCCGGCGCGCGGCAACGCGCCGCCGTACAGCGTGGGCATCAAGCCGCTGGCCTGACGACCGCCCCGCCCGGAACGCCGATCAGAGCTGCTTGTACATGATCGTCGTTCCGTCCACCTTGGCCGCGTCGATCGGATCGCGGGCAAAACCCGGAATCACCCCCACCGTCTGATAGCCCAGCGACGCGTACAGCGGTTCGGCGGAATCGCCCGTGCGCGTGTCCAGCGTGATCAGGCTGCGGCCCAGCCGGGCCGCCATGCCATCCACTTCCACCATCAGACGGCGCGCGATGCCGCGGCGTCGCAGGTCGGGATGCACCAGCAGCTTGCGCACCTCGGCCCGATGCGGCTGGTTCGGCGGGGTGTCCGTGTCCAGCTGCACGGAACCCGCCAGCCGTCCGTCCAGGCGCGCCACCCACAGCTTGAGGGCGCCGCTTTCCACCCCTGGCAGCACCTTGGCGCGCCAGAACGCCGCTGCGTCTGCCAGCGAATACGGCAGGACAAAACTCACGCTGGCGCCGCCTTGCACGCAGGCGTGCAGCAGGTTGGCCAGTTCGGGCAGGCAGGCCGCGGCGGCATCGGCCGGCAGCAGCGTCAATTCCAGGTTTGCAGAAGACATGGTGGACTCAGACGATGAAAAGCAGATAGCGGGCGCCGCTATCCGGCGGGGTGGCGAACGCGCTGGCGCCGTACAACTGGTAGCGCAGGCAGTCGCCGGGAAGAAGCTGGTGGGTCTGTCCGTCCACGGTGATGGACAGTTCGCCGTCGAGCATCAGCAGATGGTGCTCCAGGCCCGGCCGCGGCGATTGTTCGTACGCGATGCGCGCGCCGGCGGCCAGCTCGCAGGCCAGCACCTCGCCCGCCAGCCGCTGGGCCGGCGGCGACACCGAACGGCGCCGGAAGCCCACGCTGTCGTCCACCCACACGGCCTGCGCGCGCTCGGGCACCCAGGCGACGAAGTCGTCCTCGACCATGAGCATCAGGCGCGACATGGTCAGGCCATAGGCGGCGCACAGCTTGCCCAGAACGCTGGCGGTGGGGCTGACGTCGGCGTTTTCCAGGCGCGAGAGCGTCGCGCGGCTGATGCCGGCGCGCCCGGCCAGATCGTCCAGGGACCAGCCTCGCTCCTGGCGCAGCAGTTTGAGGCGGTTGGCCAATCGAACGTCCAGCCCGGCTTCGGGTGCGGTTGTGTTTTCCATATTTGAGAATTTATCTCTTATTTGGAAATCCGTCGACCCCGGTGATTTCCCCGATGCGCTATCCGGCCTGCGAACAAGACACTACGGCTCGTCCGCGCCAGATTCGGCACAATACCGGTCATGCAAATGGCCCGCCCCGCACATGTCCATTCTTAGCGCGTTGATTCCCCGGTGTTCCCTGCCCCCGCTGGGCCAACGCAGCGTCTCGCACGCGCTTACCGCCCAGGAAGCCCAGGCCACGCCCCTGGGCCAGGCGATCGCCCCGCTAGCGGCGGCGCATCCCGGCAAATCCGGCATCCACGCCCTGGCTCACGCCCACGACGCCTTCGCCGCCCGCATGATGCTGGCCCGGGCCGCCGAGCGCAGCCTGGACGTGCAGTACTACATCTGGCACGCCGACATGACGGGCGTCCTGTTGCTGGAAGCCTTGCACGAAGCCGCGGACCGCGGCGTGCGCGTGCGCCTGCTGCTGGACGACAACGGCACGTCCGGACTGGACCAGGCCTTGTCCGCGATGGACGGGCATCCCAACATCCAGGTGCGGCTTTACAACCCCTTTGCCGTGCGCTGGCCCAAGCCGCTGGGCTACCTGACGGAATTCGGCCGGCTGAACCGGCGCATGCACAACAAATCGTTCACCGCGGACAACCAGGCCACCATCGTCGGCGGGCGCAACATCGGCGACGAATACTTCGGCGCCACGCTGGGCGTGCTGTTCACCGACCTCGACGTGCTGGCCATCGGCGCGGCCGTCAGCGACGTATCGACGGACTTCGATCGCTACTGGAACTGTGAATCCGCGTACCCGGTGAGTGCCCTGCTCAAAGAGGCGTCTGCCACCGAGCTGGAAGAACTGGAAGCGGACGCCGCGAACATCGAGCGCTCGCCGCAGGCCGCAGCCTATGCCCAGGCCATGCGCGAACTTCCCTTCATCCGCCAGCTGCTGCGCGGCGAACTGGCGTTGGAATGGTCCGATACGCGGATGGTCAGCGACGACCCGCGCAAGACCATTGGCACCGCGCCACGCGAAGCCATGCTGCCGCACCAGCTTCATGAAATCGTGGGCGTGCCGACCCGGGACCTGGTGCTGGTGTCGCCGTATTTCGTTCCCACCGCCGCCGGCACGCAGGCATTCGCCAAGATGGCCCGCAACGGCGTCAGGGTGCGGGTGCTGACCAATGCCCTGGAGGCCACCGACGTGGCGGTGGTGCACTCGGGCTACGCGAAGCGCCGCAAGGCCCTGCTGGCCGCCGGCGTCGAACTTTATGAAATGAAGCGCATGGCCGCGCGCACCGAGCGCAACAAGGGCATGGGCCCGTTCGGCAGTTCGGGCTCCAGCCTCCACGCCAAGACGTTCGCCGTCGACGGGCAACGGGTGTTCGTGGGTTCGTTCAATTTCGATCCCCGCTCGGCCCGGCTGAACACCGAACTGGGCTTCGTGATCGACAGCCCGGTCCTTGCCCGGCACATTGCGGACGCGTTCGATCAGGAGATTCCCCGGACGGCCTATCGCGTCCGTCTGGACGACATGGGCAAACTCTACTGGGAAGAAGCGGGCGACGGCCGAACGCTGCGGCACGACGCCGAGCCGGGCGCCAGCCTTTGGCAGCGCCTGATCGTATGGCTCGCGTCCCGGTTGCCGCTGGAGCCCCTGCTGTAGGTCAGCAACAAGCGGAGTGGCCCTCCGTCGCGCAAGGCGTAGACTGGACGTGGCCACTCCCCCTCACCGGCTCCCATGATTCCCGGCCCCCCATGACCCCGCCATCCGCCGACGCCTTGCTCAACCAGGACTGGACCCGCGCCTCCGCCGATCTCGACGCGCACGGAAACGCCATCCTGCCCGCCCTGCTGACCCCCGCGCAATGCGCGGCCTTTGCGGGCGCCTATGGGGATGACGAGCGCTACCGCAGCCGCATCGTGATGGCGCGCCATGGCTTCGGCAGGGGCGAATACAAATACTTCCGCTATCCCTTGCCCGCGCTTCTGCAAAGCCTGCGCAGCGCCCTTTACCCGCGTCTGGCGCCGATCGCCAACCGGTGGAACCGGCAGATGGGAATCCAGGCGCAGTATCCCGCCGACCATGCGCAGTTCCTGGACCGGTGCCATGCCGCCGGCCAGCGCCGGCCCACCCCGCTGATCCTGCAATACGGGCCGGGCGACTACAACTGCCTGCACCAGGACCTGTACGGCGATCACGTCTTTCCCTTGCAGGTGGCGATATTGCTGTCGCAGCCGGGCGAGGATTTCACCGGCGGCGAATTTGTCATGACGGAAACCGGCAGCCGCGAACAGCGGGCCGACGTGCTGCCGCTGCAACAGGGCGACGCACTGGTCTTCACCGTGAACCAGCGGCCGGTGCCCGGCGCGCGAGGCTGGCGCAAGGCCGCCATGCGCCACGGCGTCAGCGCGCTGCTTACCGGCCGCCGCCACACGCTCGGCATCATTTTTCACGACGCGGTCTGACATGACGCTTTCCCTCTTCGGCGACGACGACCCCGCCCAGCCTGGACGCGTGGTGCTGGGTCAGCAGTCCGTGGTGCTGCGCGGCTACGCGCTGCCGATGGTCGACGACTTGCTGGGCGGTGTAGACGACATAACCGCGCAAGCGCCGTTTCGCCACATGGAAACGCCCGGCGGCTACACGATGTCGGTGGCGCTGACGAACTGCGGCGAACTGGGCTGGACGACCGATGCGCGCGGCTACCGCTACAGCCGCATTGATCCTCAGTCCGGCAAGCCGTGGCCGGCCATGCCGGATGCATTCCGAAGGTTGGCGGTGGAAGCGGCGCGGGAAGCCGGCTTTCCCGGTTTCGCACCGGACGCCTGCCTGGTCAACCGCTACGAGCCGGGGTCGCGCCTGTCGCTGCACCAGGACAAAAACGAGCGCGATTACGACGCCCCCATCGTATCGGTGTCGTTGGGCATGCCGGCCATGTTCCTGTTCGGCGGCGACAAGCGCGCCGACAAGGCCGCGCGAGTGCCGCTCTTTCACGGCGACGTCGTGGTCTGGGGCGGCGTGGACCGGCTGCGCTTCCATGGCGTGATGCCGCTGAAGGACATGCCGCATCCGCGGCTGGGCAGCCAGCGCATCAACTTCACCATCCGCAAGGCGGGCTAGGGGCGCAAGCCCCGCCCGCCTGCCCTAAGCGCGGGCCGGCCGTTCACGCCGTTCACGCCAATCACGCCGCTTACGCCGCGCGCAATTGCACGCGCGGAAAGTCCACCGGCACGTCGAACGCCACGTTCACGTAGTTCGTGAACAGGTTCAAGGCCACATGAGCCAGGATCTCCACGATCTGCTCATCATTGAACCCGGCCGCGCGCAGCGCCGCGACGTCGGCGTCGCCCACCTGGCCGTGCTGGCGCACCAGCTTCAGCGCGAAATCCAGCAACTGGGCTACGCGAATGCGTCGGCCCTGTCGCGTCTCTTCAGCCAGAAGATGGGCGCCTCGCCGCGGCAATGGCTGGACCGGCGCGACACGGCCTCGTGACGCCGCCGCGACATGAGGGTTCCCCGCCACTGGCGGCCCGGACGCGGCGGCCCTACTATTGCCCACCTTCACGCCCTGCCCGATCGGATTCCCATGCGACCACGCACTGCCCTGGTTCTTGTCTGCACCCTGGTGACGGCGCCCCTCCTGGCGGCGGAGCCGCCGGCCCTCATTGAAAATTCGCTGGGCATGACGTTCGTCCGCGTGCCCGCGGGCACGTTCCAGATGGGCAGCGACGAAGCGCCCGACACGCTGGCCTCCGCTTATGCCCATTACCCCGCCGATCGCTTCGCCCAGCTATTCGACGAGGCGCCGGTGCATACCGTGCGCATCACGCGCCCGTTCTACCTGGAACGCACCGAAGTCACCGTGGGGCAGTTCCGGCGCTTTATCGAGGCCTCGGGCTATGTGCCCGAGTCCGAAGCCGACGGCACAGGCGGCTATGGCTACAACGCCGACTACGAACCGGAAAAGTCCGTGACGGGCGACGCCTTCGAAGGCCGCGACCGCCGCTACTCCTGGCGCAACCCCGGGTTTCCGCAGGGCGACGACCACCCCGTCGTGAACATCAGCTGGAACGACGCCCAGGCCCTGGCGCAATGGCTGACCCGGAAAGAGGGCCGCGTGTACCGGCTGCCCACCGAGGCCGAATGGGAATACGCCTGCCGCGCCGGCACGCGCACCCGCTACCAGAACGGCGACGATCCGGCCGACATGCCCACCGTGGGCAACGGCTTTGACGCCGACGCGCAACCGCTGTGGCCGAAGTGGCAGGCCTATGCCTCGGCCCGCCACGATGGCAACACCTTCACGGCGCCGGTCGCCAGCTACGCGCCCAACGCCTTCGGCCTGTACGACATGCACGGCAACGCCTGGGAGTGGGTGGCGGACTGGTACGGCGAGGACTACTACACCCACTCCCCCACCGACGATCCGCAGGGGCCCGCCACGGGCAACGTGCGCGTGCGGCGCGGCGGATCGTGGCATACCTGGGCGCTCTACACGCGCTCGTCCTACCGCAACTGGAATACCCCGGAAACCCGGTACCCGCTGGTGGGGCTGCGCCTGCTGCGGGAGGCGGACGCGGCTGATTGACAAAAGAAATCCCGCCTGTGGGTTAGCATGGCCGCACGATCCACTTGAAGAGAGTCCTGACATGCATTCCCTGGGCCGTCTCGTTCTGCTCGTGAACGACTACGACACCGCCATTTCCTTCTACCAGGACAAGCTGGGGATGGAAGTGTTCGTCGATATGCCGGTGGGGCAGCAGCGCTACGTGCATCTGCGCCTGCGCGAGCAACCCTCGGTGGGCGTGTGGCTGCTCCAGGCGCAGACACAGGCGCAGCGCGACCGCGTCGGCGACCAGACCGGCGGCCAGCCGGTGGGCGTGTTCTACACCGACGACCTGCCGCGCGACCACGCGCGCTTCGCCGCCAAGGGCGTGCGCTTCACCCGCGAGCCCGTGCACGAAGAGACCGCCACCTACGCCCACTTCATCGACCTGTACGGCAACGAGTTCGTGCTGGTCCAGGTGAAGCAGCCGGCCTAGCCGCCGGGCCGCAGCATGCCGCGCGACACATCAAGCGGAGACTGGATCCGGCGCGCTGCGCCGTCCAGCCGCGTCGAGCGCATCGAGGCCTATTTCGGCGGCCATGGCTACGACATGCACCGCCATGACACCTACGCGATCGGACGCACGCTGTCCGGGGTGCAGAGCTTCCACTATCGCCGCGGGCTGCGGCACAGCCTGCCGGGCGGCACCATCGTGCTGCATCCCGACGAGGCGCACGACGGCCAGGCCGGCACCGAGGCGGGATTCCGCTACCGCATGATCTACGTCGAGCCGGCGCTCATTCAACAGATCCTGGGCGGCCGGCCGCTGCCATTCATCCGCGATGGCATCAGTGCCGATCCCCGTCTGTATGCCGCCAGCGCGGCGCTGCTTCAAAGTACCGGCCGGCAGATCGACCCGCTGCAGGAAGACGACGCGCTATTCGAGCTGGCCCACGCGCTTTGCAGCGCCGCGGGCCGCAAGACGGGACGACGCTTTCCCGACTACGCCGCCGCTGACCGCGCGCGGCATTACATCCACGCGTCGCTGGACCAGGCGATCACGCTGGACGACCTGGCGCGCGCGGCGCAGACCGACCGCTGGAGCCTGTCGCGCGATTTCCGCGCGCTGTTCGGCACCAGCCCCTATCGCTACGTGATGCTGCGGCGCCTGGATCTGGCCCGCCGGCTCATTGCGGCCGGCCTTCCTCTGGCGCAGGCCGCCGTCGACGCGGGATTCACCGATCAAAGCCACATGACGCGCCGGCACGTCCAGGCCTACGGCATCGCGCCCGATCGCTGGCGCCGCATGCTGCACAGCTGACCCTGTAAAAAGCTGCTTGATCGTACAAGACGGCGCGTGCGCGCACGGCGTAACCTGGGTGCTCAACTTTCCAACGGAGACGCCATGTCCAGCCCGCAACCCATCAATCTGGCAGCCAAGCTGGCGCTGATCCACGAACACTGGATGCCCAAGGTCATCGCCGAGATGAACGACTACCAGTTCAAGCTCGCCAAGCTGAAAGGCGAATTCGTCTGGCATTCGCACGCCGATACCGACGAGACCTTCATCGTCGTCCAGGGCCGCCTGCGCATTGAACTGCGCGACGGCGCCATCGACCTGGGGCCCGGCGAAATGACCGTGATTCCCCGCGGCGTGGAGCACAGGCCCTGTGCACTGGAAGAGGTGCATCTCATGCTTATCGAGCCGCGCGGCGTCGTGAACACGGGCGACCAGGGCGGCCCGCGCAGCGCGCCCAACGACGTATGGATCTGATGGGGCGCCTTTGCTAAGGTGAAGCCCCCAACAGGAGGAAACCATGTCCAAAGTCATGCTGGTCACCGGCGGCAGCCGCGGCATCGGAGCCGCCGTCGCCAGGCTGGCCGCCCGCCGCGGCTATGCGGTGGGCGTCAACTACAACGCGAACGCCGATGCGGCGCAGGCCGTGGTGGATGATATCCAGCGCGATGGCGGCAAGGCCGTCGCCATCCAGGCTGATGTCGCGCAGGAAGACCAGGTGCTGCAGATGTTCCGCACCCTGGACGAGCGCCTGGGCCGCATCGACGCCCTGGTCAACAACGCGGGCATCCTGGAAAAACAGATGCGCGTGGAAGACATGGACGCCGCACGGCTGGCGCGCGTGCTGTCCACCAACGTCGTCGGGCCGTTTCTGTGCGCCCGCGAAGCGGTGCGGCGGATGTCGCCACGCCACGGCGGCCAGGGCGGCGCCATCGTCAACGTGTCGTCAGTGGCGGCGCGGCTGGGCTCCCCGAACGAATACGTGGATTACGCGGCGTCGAAGGGCGCGATGGACACGCTGACCATCGGCCTGTCCAAGGAAGTCGCGCCAGAGGGCATACGGGTGAACGGCGTGCGGCCCGGCACCATCTACACCGACATGCACGCCAGCGGCGGAGAACCCGGCCGTGTCGACAGATTGAAGAGCGTGATTCCGCTGCGCCGCGGCGGCACCGTGGAAGAAGTGGCCGGCGCCGTCATGTGGCTGTTTTCGGACGAAGCCGGCTACACCAGCGGTTCGTTCATCGAGGTGTCGGGCGGCAACTGAGCCCGCTACTTGTCGTCCGGCGAAACCACGCGTTTGTCCTGCTTTTCAGAGATGCGCGTCTCGACGCGGCGCAGCACGGCCAGGACGAACAGCGCCATCAGGGTGCTGACCACGGCGGTCGCTTCGCGCCCCATGCCTGCCGCCACGCCGATGGCGGCGGTCATCCAGATGCTGGCCGACGTGGTCAGCCCGTGGATTTCCCGCTCTGCGCCCAGCTTGATGATGGCGCCCGCCCCCAGAAAGCCGATGCCCGCGATCACGCCTTGCAGCACGCGGCTCAGGTCTCCGACCTCCATGCCGCCCTGCAAGGGCACCAGCACGAATATGGCCGCGCCCAGCGCCACCAGCATGTGCGTGCGCAGCCCGGCGGCCTTGCCGCTACGTTCGCGCTCGTAGCCCAGCAAGCCGCCCAACAGGACGGCCATGCCCAGCCGCAGCACGATGCGCGTGGCCTCACCCGCATCGGGGATGTCGGCGAATTCACTACGCACCGTGGACCAGATTTCAAGCCAGATTCCCGACATCTACGATTCCTTGGAGCCGAAGTGGAATCAGCATAGCAGGCGGCGCGCAGGCGCCGCTAGGACACGCTGGCCCGCAACTGCTCCCAGTGCAACCCGTGCTTGGCCAGGTACTTGCGCAGGCGGTCTGCGTCGTTCACCACGCTGCGCGCGGCGCGCGAGGCCTGGAACAGCTGCCGGCCGGCGTCCGACAGGCTGCGCGCCCCGAAGCAGACCCGCAGCACGGCCTCGAGCTGCAGGCGGTCGAAGAGGTCCATGGCGTCCACGCGTTCCGGGCCCAGCAACGCGGCCAGGTCGGACGCGCCATCCGCGGAACCCGCAGCAGGCTCGTCGCGCCGCCACAGCCAGCGCAGGCGTTCGATCTCGGCCTGCACCAGGTCCAGCCCGATGCGTCCGCCGTCGGCCAGCGTGGCCATGCGCAAGATGCTGGAAGAAAGGTCCCGGAAGTTGCCCCGCCACGGCGCGTCCGGGCTTTGCGCGAATTTCAGGTAGGCCTGGCGCGCCTCGGCGTTGAAGCGCACCATCTGATGGTGCTCGCTGGCGTGCAGCGCCAGCAGATGGTCCATGTTCGGCTCGATGTCTTCGCTGCGCTCGGCCAGCCCGGGTAGATCGTAGGTCCACATGTTGATGCGCGCGTACAGGTCTTCGCGGAAGGCGCCGGCGGCGACCTCCCGCCGCAGGTCCCGATTGGTGCCCGCGATGAGCTGGAAGTCGCTTTCCACTTCTCGGTCGGCGCCCACCGGATAGAAGCGCTTTTCCTCGATCGCCTTGAGCAGCATGGCCTGCTCGTCCACGCCCAGCTCGCCGATCTCATCCAGGAACAGCACGCCCTCGTGCGCCGTGCGCAGCAGGCCGGGGCGGTCGGCCACGGCGCCCGTGTAGGCGCCCTTCTTATGGCCGAACAGCGCGGCCGCGGCCGTGTCGCCGCGCAGCGTGGCGCAGTTGACCTCGACGAACGGCCCGGCGATGTGATGGCGCGCCTTCTTCAGTTCGAACATGCGGCGCGCCAGGAACGACTTGCCCGCGCCCGTGGGCCCGGCCAGCAGGATCGCCGCGCGCGAACGCACGGCCACCCGCTCGACCTCGGCGATCAGCGCATTGAAGCGGGCGTTGCGCGTGGCGATGCCGCGCTTGAGGAATTCCACGGCGTCGCGCTGCTCGGCGGCGAAGCGCTGCGCGATGACGTCGTAGCGCGACAGGTCCAGGTCGATCAGGGTGAGCCCGCCGGCCATGCCGGGCTGCTGGCGGCGCGGCGGCGCCGTCTGCACCAGCACGCCGGGCAGCGTGCGCGACTCCACCAGCAGGAACTGGCAGATCTGCGCGACGTGGGTGCCCGTGGTGATGTGCACCCAATACTGCTCGCGTTCCAGGTCGAAGGAATAGGCGCGCGCCCAGCCGTGCAGACAGTTGTAGACCTCGCCGAAATCCCACGGATCGGCCAGGTCCACCTCGATCAGATTGACGCGGGTTTCAGGCGACACCGCCGCGATATCCGCCAGGACCACCTCGGCCAGCTTGCGGTGGCGCGCCGTGTAGAGCAGCTCCATGCGCGCGATGATGCGGTCTTCGTGCTGGGTGAGCGCCACCGTGGGCCGCCATTTTTCCCAGCGCGCCGGCCCGTAGCCCGCATCGAGTTGCGTGCCGATGAATCCCACCACGACGACCTGTTTCATTGGATAAGTTTCTAGCTATTTTTATAAGATCGGTGGATTTTAGGAAAGCCTGCGTCATTGCGCAACGAGGCGCCGCCTACAATCGATCCCTTGAAAATCAATGCGTTGCGGATTTTGTTCCTACCCCGCCGCAAACCTGGCACGGCATTTGCGTTGATGAACCCGGGCGGCAACCGCCCACGTCACACGCAATGGAGAACAACAATGAACTATGAACTGCACGAAGTCGCCGGCGGCGTCCCCGTGAAAATGTGGACCCGCGGCGTTCCCGTCGAGGACGAAGCGCGCAAGCAGCTCGAAAACGCGGCCCGCCTGCCCATCATCCACAAGCACATCGCCGCGATGCCCGACGTGCACTACGGGATCGGCGCCACCGTGGGGTCGGTGATCCCCACCGTGAAGGCCGTCATCCCCGCCGCTGTCGGCGTGGATATCGGCTGCGGAATGATGGCCTGCAAGACGACGCTGCGCGCCAACGACCTGCCCGACAACCTGGGCCCGCTGCGCGCCGCCATCGAAAAGGCCGTGCCCCATGGGCTGACGCCGCGCCACCATGGCCGCGACCGCGGGTCCTGGGACACGCCGCCCAGCGAGGCCGACGTGGCGTGGCGCGCGCTGGCGCCGGAGTTCGAGGCCCTGTGCCAGGATTACCCGCGCCTGGCCAACACCAACAATTACCGCCACCTGGGAACGCTGGGAACGGGGAACCACTTCATCGAGGTGTGCCTGGACGAGCAAGGTTCCGTGTGGTTCATGCTGCACTCCGGATCGCGCGGCGTGGGCAACGCCATCGGCACCCTCTTCATCCAGCTGGCCAAGAAGGACGCCGAACAGCACCAGCGCAACCTGCCCGACCAGGACCTGGCCTACTTCGAGGAAGGCTCCAAGTACTTCGGCGATTACGTGCGCGCCGTGGGCTGGGCGCAGAAGTTTGCCCGCGCCAACCGCGAAGTGATGATGAGCCGCGTGGTCAATGCCGTGCGCCAGGTCATCGCCAAGCCCTTCGACGCGCACATGGAAGCGGTGAACTGCCACCACAACTACGTAAGCCGCGAGACCCACTTCGGCGAAGAGGTGCTGCTGACCCGCAAGGGCGCCGTGAGCGCCAAGGCGGGTGAACTGGGCATCATTCCCGGAAGCATGGGCGCCAAGAGCTACATCGTGCGCGGCAAGGGCAACCCGGAGAGCTTCATGAGCTGCAGCCACGGCGCGGGACGCGTCATGAGCCGCACCAAGGCCAAGAAGCTGTACACCGTGGCCGACCAGGTCGCCGCCACCGAGGGCGTGGAGTGCCGCAAGGACGCCAACGTCATCGATGAAATCCCGATGGCCTACAAGGACATCGATGCGGTGATGCTGGCCCAGCAGGACCTCGTGGAAGTGGTCTACACCCTGAAGCAGGTGGTGTGCGTGAAGGGATGACCCATACCGCGCCGGCCACGACGGCCCGGCGCGGGACCATCGATACAAAAGGAGAATAACCAGTGATAGAACTGGATGGATCGGAAGGCGAAGGCGGCGGGCAGATCCTGCGCACCAGCCTGACGCTTTCGATGATTACCGGACGCCCCTTGCGCATCCGGCAGATACGCGCCCGACGCGCCAAGCCCGGGCTGATGCGCCAGCACCTGGCCTGCGTGCACGCAGCCATGGATATCAGCAAGGCCGGCTGCGAAGGCGCGGAGCTGGGCTCGCAGACGCTGACGTTCAGGCCCGGCGCGATCCGCGCCGGTGACTACCGCTTCGCGATCGCCAGCGCCGGCAGCTGCATGCTGGTGCTGCAGACCGTGCTGCCTGCGCTGCTGGCGGCCGACGGCCCGAGCCGGATCGAACTGCAAGGGGGCACGCACAACCCGCTGGCGCCGTCGTTCGACTTCGTGGCGCGCGCCTATGCGCCGCTGGCGCGCAAGCTGGGCGCCGGCATCTCGCTGGATCTGACCCGGCGCGGCTTCTATCCCGCCGGCGGCGGCGCGGTGGCGGCGGCCATCACGCCGGCGGCCGGCGGACTGACGCCCATGAACATCGCGCATCGCGGCGACGCCATCGCCCTCGGCGCCGAGTGCGTGGTGGCGGGGGTGCCGCGCAGCGTGGCCCGCCGCGAGCTCGACACGCTCGGCGCCGCGCTGGACTGGCCTTCCGCGCAGTTGCGCGTCGTGGACGGACGTCACAACGAAGGCCCCGGCAATGCGTTGGCCGCCGTGCTGGAATACGCGGAGCTGACCGAAGTCTTCACTGCTTTCGGCGCCAAGGGCGTCACGGCCGAGACCGTGGCGCGCAGCCTGGCCCGCGAGGTGCGCGAGTACCTGGACAGCGACGGGGCGTTGGGCCCGCACCTGGCGGACCAGTGGCTGTTGCTGCTGGCCCTGGCCGTGCGCGACAGCGGCGCGCCCGCGCACTTCACGTGCAGCGAGCTCACCGACCACACGCTCACCAACGCCAGCGTCATCGAACGCTTCCTGCCCGTGGCCATCCGCCATGCGCCAAGCTCGCGCGGACATCGCGTCGACGTCCTGCCTGTCTGATTCTGTCGCATCTCGCGCCGCACAGCGCGGGCCAACTGGTTTACAAACCTGGATACGCCCGCGCCGTCCGGCGCGCATCGACAGGAGCTCCACATGGACTTGCAGTTGACGGGTAAACGCGTGCTCATCACGGGCGCTTCCAAGGGCATCGGCCTGGCCTGCGCGCTGGCCTTCGCGCGCGAAGGCGCCGAGCCGATACTGGTTGCGCGCGACGATGCCGCCTTGCATGGCGCCACGGCGGCGATCCGCGATCAGACCGGCCGCCAGGCCGATGCCGTGACGCTGGACCTGGCGCAGCCCGGCGCGGCGGAACGCCTGTGCAAAGAGGCCGGCCCGATCGACATCCTGGTGAACAACGCCGGCGCGGTGCCGGGCGGCGCATTGGACCAGGTGCAGGACGAACGCTGGCGCGCGGGATGGGAATTGAAGGTGCACGGCTACATCGCCCTGGCGCGCCACTATTACCCGAAGATGTGCGAGGCGGGCGCCGGCGTCATCGCCAACATCATCGGCATGGCAGGCTCCGCCCCGCGCGCCGACTACATCTGCGGCGCGGCGGCCAATGCCTCGCTCATCGCGTTCACGCGGGCGCTGGGCGGCGAAGCGCCGCGCCACGGCGTGCGCGTCTTCGGCGTCAATCCGTCACGCACCCGCACCGATCGCGTGCTGACGCTGGCGCGGCAACGGGCGCAGGCGCGCTGGGGCGATGAATCGCGCTGGCAGGAAACGCTGTCGGACCTGCCCTTCGGGCGGCTCATGGAGCCCGGCGAGGTCGCCGACATGATCGTGTTCGGCGCCTCGCCTCGGGCGGGCTACCTGAGCGGCACCGTGATCGACCTGGACGGCGGCGAACAATACTCCACGCACGGGCGCTGACGCCCGGCCCGGCGCCGCCACATCAGGCGGCCTGGACTTGCCAGCCCGCCAGCAGCGCGGGCAACTGGCGCATATCCGTGAACACCTGCGACACGCCCACATTGCGCAGCGCCTGCGCGCCGCTGTGGCCCAGGTTGTCAGGGCTGTACCCGAATACCGTGGCGCCCGCCGCGACGCCCGCCGTGGCGCCGGTGACGGTGTCTTCAACGATGGCGCAGCGCCGCGGATCCACGCCCAGCGCCTGCGCGGCCGCCAGGTACACGTCGGGGAACGGCTTGCTGCGCGGCATTTCGTGGCCGCTGAAGATGCGCCCTTCGAAGCAGTCGGCGATGCCCACCTTGGCAAGCTGCAGTTCCACCTTGCGACGGTCCGCGCCGGAAGCCACGGCGATGCGGCCGTCCAGCGCCTGGTGCAGCGCGCGCACGGCGTCGGGCGCGCCGGGGATCTCGAGCAGATCGCGGTCCAGGGCATCGTTGCGGCGCTGGCGGAACTGGACGAACCAGTCCGGCGTGATGGTGGCGCCGGTGCGCGCTTCGATCAGGGGCAGCTCGTCCTTCACCGCCTTCCCGGTGAAGATATCCATCGTCTCCGCGTGCGTGATGTCCCAGCCCAGTTCATTGAGCATGTCGGTCAGCACACGGCTGGTGATGGGTTCGGAATCGACCAGGACGCCGTCGCAATCGAACAGCACGGCGTCAAAGGGAAAATCAGTCATTGCGGGCAGCGTGGGAAGTATCCATGAAGCCGGTAAGCATACTTCAAGCCCGGCCGGCCTCTGGCGGGCCGCGGCAATGCGCCGCAAGCAGCGGAGTGCCGGCGCGATGCGGCCGGGTTAGGCTGTAATGCAGTTCACCACCGTGCCGCAGTATTCACCACCGTGCCGTGTACCCCACCGAAATGCATGACCCTATGCCGACAACCGCCTTCCAGCCGCTGGACAACTACGATTGGCGCCGCATCCAGCAGGAACTGGACGCGCAGGGCTGGGCGATTCTGCCCGCGCTGTTCACGCCCGGCGATGCCCGCCGCATGGCGCAAGAGGCCGTCGCGGGCGGAAGCCTTCTGCCATCGCCGTCAGGCCACGGCGAGCGGCTGGCGCTGATCGAAGCCGCGCCTGCGACGCTGCGCGCCGAACTGTACCGCCGCCTGTTGCCGATCGCCCGCGCGTGGGCGGCGGCGCTGGACCTGGAGGTCTCGTACCCCGAAGACCTGGCCGCCTACACGCAGCGCAACCGCCAGGCGGGCCAGGCGCGCAGCCTGTCCGCCATCCAGCGGCTGCGGCAGGATGATTACCAGCCCTTGCTTCAGTATGCGGACGGCGCCTGCGTCTTTCCGCTGAGATTGATCGCCCTGCTGTCGGAACCCGGGCAGGACCACACCGGCGGCGAAACCGTGATGACCGAGCAGCGGCCGCGCATGCAATCGCGTCCGAAAGTCCTGCCCCTGGCGCTGGGCGACGCGGCTGTGCTCGCGGTGTCGCACCGGCCGGTGCAGAGCGCGCAAGGCGTCTACCGTGTGACGGAGCGCCAGGCCGTCAGCCGGGTGCGCAGCGGCGAACGAATCGCGCTTGAACTGATGTTGCACGATGGGCCTTAGCTGAAAGCCCCTTTCAGTTCTCCGCCGTGATGTTGCCGTCGGTCACGACCTTTGCGAACACCGCGGTCTGCGCCTTGATGAAGGCGCGGAATTCGTCCTGGCTCATGGGCTGCACCTCGCCGCCCAGTTCGCGGATGCTGGCCACGAACTTTTCGTCTTTCAGGCTGCGGTCGATGGCGGCGGCCAGCTTCTGCTGCACCTCGGGCGGCGTTCCCGCCGGCACGAACACGCCGAACCAGTTCTCCAGCGCATAGTCCTTGAGCGGCGCGTATTCCGCCAACGCAGGAATGTCCGGCGCGAACGAGGCGCGCTTGGCGGACGTGACCGCCAACGGCTTGACCTTGCCGCTCTTAATGAACGGCAAGGCGCCCGCCAGGCTGACGAAGGTCAGGTCCACGCTGCCCGCGGCAACGTCGACCAACTGCGCAGCCGCGCCCTTGTACGGCACGTGCACCATTTTTATCCCCGCCAGCGATTGCAGCAGCTCGCCGTTCAGATGCTGCGGATTGCCGACGCCGCTGGTCGCGTACGTCAGCTTGTCGGGATTGGCGCGACCATAGGCCACCAGTTGTTCGACGCTTGCCACCGGCAGCTTGGGATTGGCGACCAGCACGTTCGGCACGCGGGCAATCAACGCGATCGGCGCCAGGTCCTTGTCCGGCTGGTATTGCATCTTGCTCTTGAAGACCAGCGGATTGATGGCCGTTTCGCCGGCGGAGCCCAGCAGCAGCGTGCCGCCGTCCGGCGCCGACCGCACGACCGCTGTCGCGCCCAGCATGCCGCTGGCGCCTGGCTTGTTTTCCACCACGACGCCCTGCGGCAGCTCGGCGCGCAGGCGCTCGGCCAGCAGCCGGCCCATGCCGTCCACGCCGCCGCCGGCGGCAAACGGCACGATAAGGGTGACGGGCCGGCCGGCAGGCAAATCGGCGGCTTGCAGCGGGGGGATGGCGCTGAACGCCAGTGCCGCAACGGCGGCCAGGGTACGGATGGGGGGCATGGTTTGTCTCCTGTGCGGCCTGTATGGGAAGCGGCCGGGTTTTTACTTAATTGCATTTTATAGAGGCAATATGCAAAACTGGCAGCTATGGAAAACACCAATGCCTCCCTGCCCCGCGCAAGCTTCGACGTGCACGGCGTCCAGTACACCTGTCCGGACCTGCCCGCCCATTTCGGCGCGGACTATTTCCGGCTGCCGGTGGTGCTGCGCCTGCTGCTGGAGAACGTGCTGCGCAACACCCAGGGCGCGGAGCGGGACGCGGCTGTCGCGGCAATCTTCGGCTGGCTGGAGCACGGCACCAGCGAATCCGAAATCGCGTTCCAGCCGGGCCGCGTGCTGATGCACGACACCACCAGCACGCCCGCGCTGGTCGATATCGCCGCGATGCGCGACGCACTGGCCGAGGCCGGCGTCGATCCCGGCGTGCTCAATCCGGTGCTGCCGGTGGACGTATCGGTGGACCACTCACTGGCCGTGGAGGCCTATGCCCAACCCGACGCCGCCACGCTGAACCTGGACCTGGAACTGCGCCGCAACGCGGAGCGCTACCGCTTCCTGCGCTGGGCTTCCAAGGCGCTGTCGAACGTGCGCATCCATCCGCCGGGCACCGGCATCATGCACACCATCAATCTGGAACAATTGGCCACGGTGGTCTGCCAGCAGACTGGCCCGGACGGCATCACGCTGCATCCCGACATGATGATCGGCACCGACAGCCATACGCCGATGATCAACGGCATCGGCGTCCTGGGCTGGGGGGTCGGCGGCCTGGAAGCCCAGACGGTCATGTTCGGCATGCCGACGATGCTGCGCATCCCGGACGTCATCGGCGTCCGGCTGACCGGGGCTTTGCAGCCCGGCGTCACCGCCACCGACCTCGCCCTGACCGTCACCCAGCGCCTGCGCGCCATCCATGTGTCCGGCGAATTCGTGGAGTTCTTCGGCCCGGGCGCCGCCACGCTGCCGGCCGGCAGCCGCTGCGTGGTGGCCAACATGGCGCCCGAATACGGGGCGACCACGGGCTACTTTCCCATCGACAAGGAAACGCTGGCGTACCTGCGGCAAACGGGCCGGTCCGAGGCGCACATCGCCTGCGTTCAGGCGTACGCCCAGCGGACCGGCATCGCGCTAGATCCCGTTGCCGAGCCCCGCTATACCCGCGTGCTGGAAATCGCGCTGGATACGGTGCAGATGCATGTGGCCGGCCCCAAGCGGCCGCAGGACCTGCATCCCTACGGTCACACCCGATCGATCCTGGCCGGCCTGGAATTCGCGCCCCGCGCGCCGAGCGCCCTGCCCCGCCACGCCATCGCGATCGCCGCGATCACCAGTTGCACCAATACGTCCGATCCGCGCCTGTTGATGGCGGCCGGGCTGCTCGCCCGCAAGGCAAGGCAGGCCGGCCTTCGGGTTCCACCTTGGGTCAAGACTTCGCTGGGACCGGGCTCGCCAGCCGCCGCCGACTATCTGGCGCGCGCCGGCCTGCTGGACGATCTGGCCGCCGTCGGCTTCGACATCGTCGGGTACGGCTGCACCACGTGCATCGGCAACTCCGGCCCCTTGCCCGCCGTGGTGCGCGACGCGATGTCGGCCGGCGCCGTCCATCCCGTCGCCGTGCTGTCCGGCAACCGCAACTTCACCGGCCGCATCCATCCGGACCTGGACCTGGGCTTCCTGATGTCGCCGCCGCTGGTCATCGCGTTCGCGCTGGCCGGCGATGCGGAAAAGGACCTGAGCCGCGAACCTGTGCAGGCCGCCCCCGACGGCCGCTCCGTCTACCTGGCCGACCTCTGGCCCACCGAGGCCGAGATCGACGCGGCGCTGGCCGCCGGACTTCAACCGGATGACTACCGCGCCGCCTTCAAGATCGCCAGCGCCAACCCGGCGTGGCAGGCCCTGCAATCGCCGGCGACGCCCCGCTTTCCGTGGGACGCGGCGTCCACCGCGTTGCGCCGCCCGCCCTTCGCCAGCATCGACGCCGGCACCCAGCTTGGCCGTTATGTGGCCCACCCCTTGCTGGTGCTGGGCGATGACATCACGACGGACCATCTGTCGCCCGCCAGCGCCATCCCGCCCGACAGCCTCATCGCGGACTTCCTGGTGGAACGCGGCGACGACCGCCACGACCTGAACGTCTTCGCGTCGCGTCGCGGCAACTGGGAGGTCATGATGCGCGCGGCCTTCTACAGCAAGAGCCTGCGCAATCTGCTGTGTCCCACCGCGCCCGTGGGCCATACCTTGCATGCGCCAAGCGGCCGGCTGGAGCCGATCTGGGAAGCCGCCGAACACTACGCGAAGGCGTCGCAGCCCGTCGTGCTGGTCGCCGGCGCGCGCTTTGGCACCGGATCGTCCCGCGACTGGGCGGCAAAGGGCCAGCGCCTGCTGGGCATCCGCGCGGTGCTGGCCGTCAGCTTTGAACGCATCCACCGGTCCAACTTGATCGGCATGGGCATCCTGCCGCTGCGCCTGCCGGATGGCGTAACGCCCGCCACCCTGCTGCTGCAACCCGGCGATCGCATCGACATCGATGCCGAAGCCGCGTCGCTGGCGCCGCGCGCGGACGTGCCGGTGCGCATCCTGCGCGCCGACGGCGGCATCCAGGCGTTAAGCGCCACGGCGGCGGTCGAGACCCGGCTGGAGATCCGGCTGTTGCAGATGGGCGGCGTCATTCCCGCTATCCTGTCGGACACCATTTCATCAGCCGTCCGTCACCCATGAGCGCGCAAACCAATACCGTCACCAAAATCCTCGAGCTGATCGCGGAAGACCGCCTGCCCGAAGGCGCTCATTTGCGGGCTCAGCAGATCGCGGACCGCCTGCGGCTTTCGCGTTCGCCGGTGAACGATGCGCTCAGCGCGTTGGAGCAGCACGGCGTCGTCGCCCGCAAACCGAACCGCGGCTATTTCCTGCTGCGCGACTACGACGCCCTGACGCAGCCGACGGCGGACCTCGCCCCCCCGTCGGCGGACGACATCGTGACGCAGGTCTATTTCAAGCTGGCTGACGAACTGCTGCGCGGCGAGCTGCCGATGCAATGCAGCGAGGCCCAACTGCGCGCGCGGTACGCGCTGACCAACGCGCAGACCCAGGCGCTGCTGGGGCGCGTTTCGCACGAAGGATGGGCGCAGCGCCGGCCCGGCTACGGCTGGGAATTCTCGTCCATGATGACGACGCCCGACAGCCTGCTGCAGTCTTACCGGCTGCGCCTGGCGCTTGAACCCGCCGCGCTACTGGAACCGGGGTTCCGCATCTCCAAGCAGGTCCTGGCGCGCTGCCGCGCCGCAGAGATGCACCTCTTGGATGGCGGCATCGCCACCGACACGGCCGACCAGCTGCATGACCGCGGCGTGCGCTTCCACGAATCGTTGGTGGAAGCATCCGGCAACCCGTTTTTCATCGACACCATCAAGCGCGTCAACCGCGTGCGCCGCCTGCTGTCGTATCGATCCATGCAGGACCGCAGCCGCTACAAGCAGCATTGCGACCAGCATCTGGCGATACTGGACCTGCTGGAGCACGAACGCAACGAAGACGCCGCCGCGGCGCTGGCCGCCCACCTGCGCAGCACCCTGGACAACCTGGCCCGCATCAGCGGCATCCTGGCTTCGTAGGCCGCGCGGGCGCGGCCGCTTTCACCTTGACATGAAGAGGCTCGCGCCATGCACGTCTACATCGGTTCCCGCACCACCCGGGAACGCAACGCCCGCGGCGAGGGCATCAGCGTATTCGACTACGCGCCCGAGTCGGGATCGCTGACCCTGAAGCAGGTCGTGGGCGGCCTGCTCAACCCATCGTATCTGCTGCCGCACCCGTCCCAGCCCGTGCTCTATACCGTGCACGGAGACAGCGGCGAGATCAGCGCGCTGCGCCGCGACACACGCGACGGCACGCTGACGCCGTGGCATGCGCAGGCTTGCGAGGGCCGCAATCCCGTCCACCTGGCGCTGGACCCGGCGGCCCGCTACCTGATCGTGTCGAACCACTTGACGGGCGCCGTGGCCGTGCTGCCTGTCGGGGACGACGGCGCGCTCTCGTCCGTGTCGCAGACCGTGGCGCTTGCCGGTGAACCCGGTCCGCACCGCAAGGAACAGCCCTTTTCAAAACCGCACTACAACCTGGTCGACCCGTCCGGCCGATATGTGGCGGTGCCGGACAAGGGCCTGGACCGCATCTTCCTGTATGGCCTGGAAGACAGCGGCATCAGCGCGCAGCCTGCCGGCGTGGCCGCGACGCGCGAGGGTGCAGGGCCACGGCACGCGGTCTTCCACCCTGCCGGTCGCTGGTTGTATGTCGTCAATGAACTGGACAACACCGTCGGCGCCTATGCCGTCGAGTCGGGTTCGCTGCGCGCTTTCCAGGTGCTGCCGACGCTTCCCGACACTTATACGGCCAACAGCCGCGCAGCCGGCATCGCCATGGACGCCCGGGGCATGCACCTGTATGCATCGAACCGGGGCGACGACAGCATCGCCGTGTTTCGCATCGCGCCGGACACTGGCAGGCTGGAGGCCGTGCAGCACGCGCGCGCACACGGCAAGACGCCGCGCTTTTTCACGCTGTCGCCCGACGGCCGCTTCCTTTTCGTCCTGAATGAAGACACCGACACGCTGCAGCGCTTTCGCGTCGATCCGGCCGACGGCACGCTCGCGCACGACAACTATGCGTTGCGCATCGGCAGTCCGGTCTGCATGGTGTTCGCCGCCTGCGGCGCGTAAGCGGCGCCGGTCTTAAAAGTCCATGGACGCCGACAGCATCACCGTGCGCGGCACGCCCTGCGAGATCGTGCCGTACGACGCCACGCCGGACCAGTAGGCCCGGTTGAACACGTTGACGACATTGGCGCGCAGCGTCACGTCCTTGCCCTGAATGTTGACGGCATAGCGCGCGCCCAGGTCAAAGGTGGTCCACGACGGCACGGACTGGGTATTCGCCTGGTTGACGTATTCGCGGCCGGTGTAGATCATCCCGCCGGTAAGCGTCAGGCCCGCCACCCAGGGCGTATCCCATTCCGCCCCCAGGTTCACGGCCACCTTCGGCACGCCCACGGGCCGGTTGCCCTGCGTGGCGGCGCTGTTGGTGCGCGTCAGTTCGCCATCCAGGAAGGTCACGCCGCCCAACAGTCGCAGGCCGCGCAGCGGCTCGCCCGACACGTTCAGCTCCAGTCCGCGGTTGCGCTGTTCGCTGTCGGCGGCATACACGCCATTGGTGAGCTGGCCGCTGGGCTTGGAGATTTCGAACGCGCTCAGCGTCACCATGGCGCTATCCAGTTCAACCTTGACGCCCACTTCCTTCTGCTTCGCCTTGTAAGGCTTGAACACCTCGCCCGCGTTGGTCGCGGTGGCGGGCGCCACGTCGCCCTTGCTCAGGCCCTCGATGTAGTTGGCGTAGAAAGAGACATTGCTCCACGGCTTGATGACCAGTCCCGCCAGCGGCGTGGTCGCGCTTTCGTCGTAGCTGACGGTGCGCACGCCGGTGGTCCCGTTGAAGTTGCGCGATTCGATACGCTGATGGCGCACACCCAACGTAAGCTGCGCGCGCTCGTCCAGGATGCTCATCGTATCGGCCAGCGCAAGCCCCGACAGGTCGGACGATGACACCTTGGGCACGTTGGCCGGTGCCGGGATGCGCTGCTCCGGCCGCGTGATCGGATGGTAGATGTTGGACGTCAGCGGCGTCCCCATCACGCTGGCCTGAAGGTTCCGGTCGCTGTACAGGCTGCCCATGAAGTTCACGGCGTGGCGCACCGGCCCCGTGTCCAGCTTGGCGCGCAGGCCGGCGTTGTACGTGCTGCGATTCACCTCGAACCGGAAGTTGTTCGGCGTCACAACGGTATCGCCAGCCTCGTTGACGATCGTGGGCGTCTGGTCCGACAGGCGAGACACGTTTGTGTCAGACCCGCCAGCGTCGGCGAACACGGTCAGGCGGTCGCTGATGTCGTACTCCACGCGCAACAGCGCCGACTGGCCGTCCGACTTCCACCAGCCCCACGGCTGCGTGGCGTTGCGGCGCCCGTCCGGCGCGCGAGGCACGTCAATGCCGGCCGCCACCAGGAACGGCCGGGTTGGCGCATCGATCTTTTCGTGCTGCGTCAGCAGGTCCAGCGATGCGCGCAGCCGTTCGCCCTGGTAATCCAAAGAAAGCGCGCCGATGTCGGTGCGCGAGTTCATGTTGTCGAGCGGGGTATCGCCCTGCCGGTGCATGCCATTGACCCGCACACCCCATTCGCCGGAGTCGCCGAAGCGGCGGCTCAGGTCCACGCGGGCGCCAAACTGCGAATCGGCCACATAGTCGGCCGATACGCGCGTCAGGTCCTCGGGCAGCGAGCGTTTGGGAACCATGTTGATCACCCCGCCCACGCCGCTGTTGGGCGACATACCGTACAGCAATGCGCCCGGCCCTTTCAACACTTCCACCCGCTCGATGTAGTCGGTGAAGACGTGGTAGTTGGGCGCCACGCCGTAGACGCCGTCAAAGGCGATCTCACCCAAGTTGCCTTCGCCGATGGGAAAGCCGCGAATATAGAAGGAGTCGGTCACCCCGCCGATCTGGCCCGTAAAGCGCACGGACGGCTCCACGTTCAACGCGTCGGCAAGCGTCACGGCCTGGCGATTCTCCAGCAACTCGGACGTATAACTGGTGACGTTGAACGGCGTGTCCATCACATCGCGATTGCCCAACAGGCCGAGTCGCGCGCCGCGGGCCACCTGTCCGCCGGCGAACTCGACGGGCAGCGCGGACGGACTCACGCCCGCTCCGTCCACGGTCACCGTGGGCAGCATGGTGGTCTCGCCGATGGCGGCCGGCAGCTTGCGCAGCGAATAGGCGCCGCCGCCCTGTTCCGCCAGGGCAAGGCCGGTGCCGGCCAGCAAACGCGAAAAGCCTTCGGGCACGGTGTAGACGCCTTGCAGGCCATCGCTGTGGCGGCCAGCCACCATGGCCGGATCGAACGATAGCGGCATGCCCGACGCCGCTGCGAAATGGGCCAGCACGTCGCCCAGCGGACCCGGTTCGATCGCATAGCTCTTGCGCGCCGCCACGCTGGCGGGCTCGGCAGCCACCGACCGCGCGGGCGCGCCCGTCACGGCCAGCAACGCCAGCCCCAGGCTGGCCGCCCGGACCATCGATGCAGCGGGCGACAGGGCGGCAATGCCACGGGGCAGGCGTGGCGATCGGGAGATACGGGAAGCCATGAAACGATCCTTCGTTGGAGTCTGGGCGCCGCGCGCAGAGGTCGCGACGGTTCACCCCGTACACCGGACGAAGCGAAAAAAAGTGTCAGCCGGTCGGCGATTAATTTGTAACTGCGGCGCGCGGTCCCACCGTTGTCCACAACGGCGTCACGCGGCTCACCCTGACGGGCAACGTTTTTTCCAGCAGGCGCAGGCTGGCGTCGATGTCGTTCAGCGGGAACGCGCCGGACACCCGCAGCCCGGCGACCGCTGGATCGCAGCGCAGCACGCCTTGGCGGTAGCGGCCAAGCTCGTCCACCAGGTCGGCCAGCCGCCAGTTGCGCGCGGCCAGCATCCCGTCCGCCCAAGAGGCCGCCGATGCATCGGCGGCGGTGGGCGCAGCGGCCTCCCGATCCGTGAAGACAGTCTGTTGCCCGGCCGCCAGCAACACGGCGCTGGCGGCCTTTGACACTGGCTGGACCTGGACAGCGCCCTCGAACACCGCGACCCGCACGCTGCCGCCTTCTTCGCGGACCATGAAGCGCGTGCCCAGCGCGCGCACGGCGCCCTGGGCGGTCTGCACGATGAAGGGCCGATGGACGGGCGCGGGGTCGCGCCCCGTCGTCAGCAGGATCTCGCCGCCCTGCAGCCACACCACGCGCCGCGTTGCGGAGAAGTCGATATCGACCGCGCTGGCGGTGTTCAGCACCAGTTCGGTTCCATCGGCCAGTTCCACGCGTCGCTGCTCGCCCGTGGACGTGCGCAGATCCGCGCTCCATTCGCGCCAGGGCAACTCCCGAACGCCCAACCAGGCGGCGGGGCCCAGCACCAGCAGCCCGGCCAGCGCGCGCATGGCGTGGCGCCTTCCGGCGCGATCCGCGCCGCGCAATGCGTCACCGCCGATGCGTTGCGGCACCTGGCCAAAGCCGCGCAGCATCGCCTCGGCGCGTGCCCACGCGGCCTCGTGTGCCGCGCTGCGCGCACGCCAGAGGTCAAAGTCGGCGCGATCCGACACGGACAGGCTTTCGGACTGGAAGCGGACCAGCCATCCGGCCGCTTCTCTCAGAATGGCGGGGTCGATCGCGGCGTTCACGGCGCGTCCGCCTGGTAGGCGATCAGGCAGGCGGCAAACGCGGCCTGCATGTGGCGCTTGACGGTGGACAGCGACACGCGCTGCGCGCGGGCGATCTCGTCATAGCCCAGCCCGTCGAACTGCGACAGCACAAAGATCTCGCGCGTCCTCGCCGATAGCGAACGCAGGGCCGCATCGATCGCGTGCAGCGTTTCTAGGATCAGCGCCCGCGCCTCGGGCGACGGCGCCTCGGCGGCGGGCAATTGCGCCACGGCGGCCAGGTAGGCGTCCTCCACCGCCCGGCGACGCCAGTGGTCCGCCACCAGGCCCTTGGCGATGTGCGCAAGCAGGGCGCGCGGCTCGGCGCCCGCCTCGTCCCGGCGCCGCCCGGCCATCAGCCGCACGAACGTATCGTGCGCCAGGTCAGCGGCGTCGAAGGAACTGCCCAGCTTCTTGCGCAGCCACATCGCCAGCCAGCCATGGTGTTCGCGGTAGAGCTTCGTGACGTTGTCGACGGATGGGGATTCCGGCGCAGGCAAGGCGCACCTCGGGTCATATGCAAATAGGAATTATTTTTATTTTATATGAACCGCCGGGTGCATGGGATGACGCGCTGATGCGTCGCGGGGCTCAGTCCGGCCGCTGGCGGCCAGTCGAACGGATCCAGAACAACCCGCCCGCCGACAGCAACATGGCGCAAAGCAGGTAAACGAAGCAGATCAGCAGGCCAAAAAAATAGTAGCGGTCATAGGCGCTGGCGGCCCACCACGCAACGCCGCCATACACCGCCATGACGAGGAACGGCAGCCATAGCACCGCGATCCCTGCGCGGCGCCAGCCGGGCGTGTTCAATCGCGGGAATTTTTCGGGCTTGGCCCGCAGCAGCAGCGCCAGCAATGACAGCGCGGGCAGCAGGAAGGCCAGCACCGCCAGCACCAACAGGCCTGCGTCAAGAAACGTCGCCACGAACTCCCGCAAAGTCATCTCCTCGCACGGCGCGCACGGTGGCGCCGTGTGGGGATGTTATACACGAGACCCTTCCGGCCGCCCTACAGCTTGGGCGCGTAGCGCACCGTGAGCATCACGTTGCGGGGTTCCCCGTAGTAGTTATTGCTGGACAGCGTGTTGTAGGACGGCACGTAGTACTTCTTGTCGAACACGTTGTTCACGTTCAGGCCGAAGCTCAGTTCCGGCGTGGCTTGATAACCGACGCGCGCGTTCCAGATCGTGAATCCCGCCAGCTTGAATTCGCGGTCCGAGCTGATCGTCTGCGTCTGCGAATTGACGCCAGCGCCCACGCTCAGACGGTTCCACGCGCCCGGCAGGCGATAGTTGGCCCACAGGCGCACCATGTGCTTGGGCGTCCAGGTATTGAAGACCTGCCCCTGTTTGTCGGGGTCCGCAAGGAATTTGGTGGTGTTGTACGTATAGCCGGCATACAGCTCCAGGCCCCTGACCACCTCGCCGGAGATCTCGGCCTCGACGCCCTGGCTTCGCACCTCGCCCGCCGCGCGCGAGCAATACCAGCCGTTGCACGCAAACCCCGCGTCATAGTCAATGACCGCGCGGTTTTTGTGGTCGTATCGGAAAATCGCCAGCAACGCGTTGACGCGTCCGTCCGCCAGTTCGCCCTTGACGCCCACTTCGTAATTGTTGCCTTCGATCGGCTTGAGCAGGCTGCCGGACACGGTGCGTTCAGTCTGCGGTTCGAAGACCGTGGTGTAGCTGCCGTAGACCGACCAGTTGTCGGTCAGCGAATACACGATGCCGGCGTAGGGAATGAAGCGCCCCGAGGCACTGGACACCGTCGTGCTGCCGTCGCCGCTGTAGCTGTAGTCATACCAGCCCAGGCGTCCGCCGCCGATCAGGGCCAGGGACTCCGTGGGCTTCACGCGCCACGTTCCGTAAATGCCCTTCTGCCGGATGTCGTAGGCGCTGCGCGCATCGTAGCCGCTGGCCTCGGCGATGGAATCGATGTCCTGCCACGGGCGGTGATGATCGATGTCGAAGATATTGCCGCCGTCCTCCCACGCGCGCGTGAAGCGATCGGTCGTCGTCAGCTTGGAATAATTGGCGCCCACGACCACTTCCTGCTCCATGCCCCAGCCGGTGAAATTGCCGGCGACCGACATGTCCATACCGCGCTGCTGGGTCTTGAAGTCCACGCCGAAATTGCCGTAAGACAGATCGCTGCCGTCGCGCTGCACCGGGCCGGTGACCCGCTGGTGCACGGTCGAGTTGTCTTCGTTCATCGCGACGCCTGCCAGCCTGAACCGCCAGGATTCGTTGAAGCGATGCGTCACGTCCGCATTGAAAATGGTCTGGTCGTTCTTGGCGCGGTTCCAGGTCGAGCCCGTGAAGGTGGATCGCGGCAGGTCGATGCTGCCGCCATCCGCGAATCGCGGGTAGCCCACGAATTGCGGTCGCGAACGGCTGTGCCGGTTGCTGATACCCAGGCCCACCGTCGTGTTTTCGGTGATGTCGTAATCCAGGGCGGCGTACATGTTGCGGGTCTTGTCCCACACATAATCGATGTACGAATGGCTTTGGTCCTCGTCAAGCACGACGCGTCCGCGCAACGAGCCCGATTCGTTCAAGGGGCCGCCCGCGTCCAGCGTCAGGCCGTAGTGGTCCCAGGAACCCACCTTGCCCGTCACCACCACCGACGGCTCGGCCCCGCCGCGCTTGCGCACCAGGTTGATTGCGCCGCCCGGGCTGCCCGCGCCCTGCAACAGGCCGGCCGCACCCCGCAGGATTTCCACGCGGTCGTAGAACACCAGCGAATCCTGTTCCCAATTTCCAAGGCTGTAGCTGTTGCGCAGCAGGGACACGCCGTCGTATTGCAGCAGGTCCACCGGGAAGCCTCGGGAATTGATCGCCACCCCCGCTCCCACGCCCTGCACGCCCACCATGCCGGCGGTGTTGTTGATGGCGTCCGGCAGGCTGGTCATGTCCTGGTCATCCATACGCTGGCGCGTCAGCACGGTGATGGATTGCGGAATGTCCTTCAACGCCTGCGGCGTCTTGCCGATGGTGACTGCCGGCGAGGTGTACGAACCCGTGCCTTCCGTCGTGGTGTTGTAGGTGCCGGTCACGGTGACCGGCGCCAGCGTCGCGGCCTGTTCCGAAGATGCCTGCCGCAGCCGGTAGCCGCCCTCCGCGCGCGCCACGGCCTGCAGGCCCGTGCCTGCCAGCAGACGCTCCAGCGCCGCGTCGACGGTCAGGGTGCCCGCCACGCCACGCGTCATGACACCGCCCGTCAAGCCGGGATCGGACGCCACCATGACGCCTGCCTGCACGCCAAATGCGCCCAGGGCCGGGCTGAGGGGGCCGGCGGGGATGCTGAAGGCAATGGTGGCCTGCGCCTGCGCATGCGCCGCCGCCGGCCACAGGACGACAGCCGTGATCAGCGGCGCCGCACGGCGCAGGGAGGCCGTCAGCGCAGAGTGGCGAAGAGACCGGCGGGCACGCATTGCGACGCTCGCGGTGCGGACAGGACGAGAAGACATGAAGGGGTTCCCAGGCTCATGAAGGATCGGTGCGGCCGCGAGATCGGGCCGCTTTATCTCCATGAAGCGCGAGATCGGGTAATCCGCCGTTGCTGTTACAAAAAAGCCCGATCAGGGGAAAGACGGGTCATGCCGGAACCACCGTTACCCAGTAGCGGGTATAGCGGCGCACCCGCACCGGCAGGATTTCCTGAAGCATGTCCAACACTTTGTCGGTGTCCGCCAGCGGGAAGGCTCCCACGACACGCAGGCCCGCGGCCGCAGCGGCGCAGTTCAACACGCCGGGACGGTACCGCCCCAGTTCGTCCAGGAAATCCGACAACGGCATTTCGTCGGCGATCAGCATGCCCCGCAACCACGCCGATGAGGCCGGTTCCAACCGGGCGGGGAGGAAGTCGCCTCGGGCGGAAAAGTCCGCCTGTTCACCCGCCTGCACCCGGTTCACGGCACTATCCACCGCCAGGCCGCGCACGTCCACCGCGCCTTCCAGCACTGCGACCCGCATGCGCCCGCCGTCCAGGTCGCGGACCAGAAAGCGCGTGCCCACCGGAGTCAGCAACCCGCCGCGGGTGCGAACGGAAAATGGACGTCCGGCGGGATCGCGCGCCGTCTCGATCAGTATCTCGCCTTCCAGCAGCACCAGTTCCCGCACGCTGGCGGTATAGCGCAGGTCCACCACGCTGCCCGCGTTCAATTCCACCTGGGTGCCATCCGGCAGCCTCACCGATCGGCGTTCGCCCGTGCCGGTGCTCAGGTCCGCCGACAGCCGGCGGATCGCCGCCGGCTCGCTCAGTGCCCACGCCCCCAGGCCAACGCCGACCGCCGACAGCACCAAGCGGATCGCCGTTCGGCGCGACCGGATCAGCGGCGCCTGCAACAAGGTTTGCGAAGCCACCGCCGGCCCGGCATGGGCCACGCCCGTCGCCACGTCGCGCGTCAGCGCGTTTAAACGCTGCCAGGCCAGTTCATGCGCGGGCTCCGCCCGCCGCCAGGCTTCGAAACGATCCCGTTCGGCGGCGCTGCTGTCTTCGCGCAGGCGCGCCCACCAGTCGGCAGCCTGCCGGATCACCTTGGGTTCGATGGCGCCCGCTTCGGGCGCGTGGGGTCGCAGCAGTTTGGCGCTGTTCATGAAGCCGCCGCGGCTCAGCCGTACACCGCGGTGTAGCAATGCACCAGCGCACGCGCCAGAGACTTCTGCACGGCATTGGGCGTCAGCCCCAGACGCTGGCCGATCTCGGCATAGGACATTCCATCGATCTGGGCCATCAGGAAGATCCGGCGGCTGGTCATCGGCAAGGTATCCAGCAGTTCGCAGATCTGCTCCAACGCCTCGATGATCAGGGCGCGCGCCTCCACCGAAGGTTCGACGGGCACGGGTTGCTGCGCCAGCGTCTCGGCATAGGCGGTCTCCAGCGCCGCCCGGCGCGCCCGCCCGATCAGCAAGCGGCTGGCGATCGTACGCAGATAAGCACGAGGCTCGTTCAGCGGCTCCCGGATGTCGGCGCGGATCAGGCGTTCGAAGGTGTCATGCGCCAGGTCCGCCGCATCCGAGGCATTTCCCAGCCGGCGATGCAGCACGCTGCGCAGCCATTGGTGATGCGCCTGGTAGACGGACTGCACCTCTGCACAAGAGGTGAATGAAGTGGATGGCATCGCGATACGGCCCGGCGTTGCCGCCAGAGAGCAAGACACAATGAAAATGATTCGCAATTATAGTTGCGGTTTGTGTCTTTGCAAGGCTCCGTCCGCGCCCTGCATGCCTACACCGGCGACCTGCCAGCGGTCACGCGCTAATAGTCCATCGGCACGTGGCTTTGCGCGGTCCGGATTTCCTGGATGTGCCGTTCGGCTTCTTCGCGTTCGACGGCGGGCGGCAGCGCGCGCCAGCTGACCAGATTGCCAGGCGTCTTCAAGGGCATCCAGCCCAGTACGCTGTAGAGCGAAATCGCGGTGCCGCCGGTGTCCAGCCGCGTTTCGTAGTAGCCGTGGCGGTTCGGCGCGGTATCGCCAGGTGTCCAATCCAACTGAGACATCCATGTCTCCTTCTTGGTGAAGCTTGTGCGCATGAGCGCCCCGATGGCGGGGAAACTTTACACCTGATCGTATAGCGTCCGGTCGTGGTTGTCCCCCGCCGATACGATGGATTGTCGGATTCTTGACAGAGGGGAATCCCTAGCATTCTGGTTGGGACGGGCCGGCATCCAGGACGGAGACCGAGCTGCCACGTGCACTTGTCGTGGACTTCGCGCGCGGGCGGCGGCAGTGGCCTGCCCCCCGCGCGGCGCTTTATCTACAGCGTGATTACTTGATGCCGATGAACGGCAGCGCCGAGCCCGGCACCTGCGTGGCGGGCAGCACGCCGTCCCATTTCTCGACGGCGTTCAGGCTGACCAGGTTGGTGTTGGCGGCCAACGCCTCGGCCTTGGCGCGGATGGACGCAGCTTCGGCCTCGCCGCGCATGCGGATGCCGTCGGCCTCCGCGGTGAATTGCTGGCGGCGCGCGTCGGCTTCGGCCTTGGCCTTGACCACCTGGATCTCGGCGGTGATCATCGCCGTTTCCTTCTGCTGGCGCGTGGTCTCGATCTGCACCTGGGCCAGCATGCGCTGCTCGATCGAGTGCTCGTAGGCCTGCGAAAAGCCCACTTCTTCGATCTGCACGCCCACCACCTGCACCGGCGCGCCTTCCATCGTCTTCAGGACCGCGTTGTTCACGTCCAGGCCCAGCTTCTGGCGTTCCTGGATGGCGCGCACGGCGGTGTACTGGCCGAACACGTTCTTCACGGCATCCGGCGTCTTGCGCTCGAGCACGCGCATCTGCAGATTGGCGATGGTGCCGTATTCGGAATACAGCTCGGCCACATGTTCGGACGGCACGCGGTACGTCACGGACACGCGCAGCGTCGCGGGCTGCTGGTCATAACTGTAGGCTTCGAGCTTCTCGAACACGAAGGTGTGGTCCCGCACGGACACGGTCATGACGTTGTCGATGAACGGCGTCTTGAAATCCAGGCCGGGTTCAGCCACGCGCACCAGCTTGCCGTTGCGCAGCACGACGCCGCGTTCGCCCTGGTCCACCTGGAACCACGAGCCGAACGCGATGAACAGGATGAGCAGGAACAGAATCCCGGTGCCAACGGCGAACTTTATGCTGCGCGGCTTGACCGCGCCGATTGTCTTGACCATCTGGATGTCCGTCGGCTTCATTTCGAATCCCTGTCTATTCTTGTTCGTTTACGGTCCGAGAGCACCGCCGCGATGCCGCGAGCCAGCAGATAGGCGACCACGGCCGCCCCCACCAAGATCAGGAAATACCTCATCGAGCGTCCCCCCCGGGAAAGAAGGACGGGATTCTATCCCGCAGCAACGACGTCGCCGCGGGCGTGTATCGACTTAATGTGGCGATACGTTTCCGAAAGTTTCCAGTACGCCACTACGTGACGGAATCAGGCGCCGTACCAACGCAATCCCAGCCGCGCCAGCGGGTCGGGATATTCCCAAAATGCGTGGTCCAGTTCTTCCATGCGCTCCTGTTCTTCTTCCGTCATCGCGCCATAGATGTCATTCAATTGCACGACCTCCGGCGACGCCTCGAAACGGTCGATCAGCCCGCGCATGCGCGACAGCACGTCCAGCATGTGCACCGCTCCGATCTTGCGCAGCGCCTGCAGCGCAAGCTGGCAGGTCTCGTCGCCCCAGTTGCAGAGAAACTGCATGAAGCCGCCGTTGTTGATGTCGGCTTCCATGCGCCACAACGCCACCAGTTCGCGATCGGTCTCTGACAGCGCATCCAGCTTCCAGCCGGCGGACTGCAGCGTCGCCATGGCCTGCTCGTATCGCTGGTCCCACAACAGGTCATGGACGTTCAGCATGCCTTGCTGCGAAGGCGCAAGCAACGCGGGCCAGACGACGCCGTGCCCGTCGTCCACGAGCTGCCACTGCTCACGCGCGGCCGGCGTGGCCTCTTGCAGCCGGATGTGACGCTTGATCGGCTCCTGCAGCACGCGGCCGTTGGCCAGCGTCAGGAGCAGGTGAGTATCGGTCAGCGCGATGGAGGTGATGCGTAGGTCTACGGTCGACATGCAAGGGTCCGGCAGAGAAGGGAAAGCGCCCGAAACTACCGCAAGCCTGCCTGGCTGTCGAGGCGCGGCAAAGGCGCGTCCCGTTCGCATCGCGCCGCATCCTGTTACGGCTCGACGTCCCACCCTTCTGCTACCTTAACCCTGCGCCGCGCCGGGCCATCCGGCGCCCACGACGGAGACCGACCCATGCCACGTCCTTCCGAGTCCGCTCCCCTGATCGGAGTGGTCCCGCCGTACATGCTGGACCGCCTTGCGCAGCACGCCGATGCGCGCGTCAGCATGCCCGCGGTCGAGACGTTGATCATCGATCAGCAGCAGCGCAGCCTGCGCGAGATGGCGGAACAGCCGCCCCGCGCGACGCTTGCGCCCACCCGGGACGCGGCGCCGCCGGGCACACCTGAACGCGCCATCCACGACGCGGAAAACGGCACCACCCTGCCCGGCAAGCTGGTGCGCGCCGAGGGCGGACGGCCGGCCGGCGACGCCGCCGTGGACGAGGCTTATGCCCATCTGGGCTCTACCTACAAGCTGTTCTGGAATATCTACAAACGCCATTCGATCGATGCCCACGGGTTGCCGTTGGTCGGCACCGTGCACTACGGCCAGGACTATGAAAACGCCTTCTGGAACGGCGCCCAGATGGTGTTCGGCGATGGCGACGGCCAGGTGTTCAACCGATTCACCGTCGCCGTCGACATCATCGGCCACGAGCTTACGCACGGCGTCATCGACACCGAGGCCGCATTGCTCTACCAGGGCCAGTCCGGCGCGCTGAATGAATCGCTGTGCGACGTGTTCGGCGCGCTGGTGAAGCAATATTCGCTGGGCCAGACGGCGCGGGAGGCCGACTGGCTGGTGGGCCAGGGCCTCTTCACGCAAAAGGTGAAGGCCCGCGCGCTGCGCTCCATGGCGGAGCCGGGCTCCGCCTACGACGACCCCGTGCTGGGCAAAGACCCGCAGCCCGCGCACATGAACGACTACGTGGATACGCCGCGCGACAACGGCGGCGTGCACATCAATTCGGGCATCCCCAACCGCGCCTTCTACCTGGCGGCCACGGCATTGGATGGCAACGCCTGGAACGGCGCGGGCCGCGTCTGGTACGACACGCTGTGCGACAAGCGCCTGCGCCATGATGCAGGTTTCAAGGACTTTGCCACTTTGACGCTTCAGGTGGCCGGCGAGAAGCACGAGGCGGCGGTGCGCCGCGCGATCGAAGCGGCCTGGAAGGCCGTGGGAGTGCTGTCATGATTGAACTGCCTTCACTGGACCTGGTCCAGCTGGTTCGCCTGACCCGCGAGGGCGGCCTGGCCTACCTGCCCGGCTTGGCGCAACCCCGCCACATCGACATGGCCACGTGCCCGCCTGGAGTCCGCCAGGAGGTCTGCGACGCCCTGCAGCACGCCGCCCCCAAGGCGGTGCCTGCGTGCGCGCAAGCCGGCGGAGACCAGCGCTACTTCCACGTGGAAGTCGTGTACGAAGGCTCGGCCACGGCGGACATCAGCTTTGACGTGCCCGAGGCGGACGCGCCGGAGACCCTGGTGCGGCTGTGGAAGGACCAGGCCGGCCAATCTGGATAGCGCGCCCCGCGTACAGGCCGGCAATCGCCATGATTGCGCACAGCGCGGCGCACACCCCCAGCGCGACACCCCAGCCGTCCAGTCGGTCATGCAGGCCGCCCACCAGCGCCGGCCCCGTCGCCGCAAACAGATAGCCGACGCACTGCGCCATGCCGGACAAGGCCGCCGCCTGCTGCGCGTGGCTGGCGCGCAGGCCCACGAACGCCAGCCCCAGGATGATGCCCGCGCCCGTTCCCAGGCCCAGCAAAGCGATCCACAGTGCGCCCCATGTCGGCACGGCAATCAGACCGACGAACGCCACCAGGGATGCCGCCGCCGCGCAGAACGCCGCGCCGCGCTGATCCTTCAGCCGGCGCAGCACCGGCGCCAGGAACAGCGCCGGCACCGAAGACGCCAGTTGCAGAAAGCCGTGCAGCGAGCCCGCACGCTCGGCCGTATAGCCGGCATCCAGCAATATGGCGGGCAGCCAGCTCACCGCCACGTAGAACACGAACGAATTGATGCCCAGGTACAGCGTGACCTGCCAGGCCAGCGGCGATTGCCACAGGCGCACGCCATGCGGCGCATGCGCGGTCGTCGCCGCAGGCGGCGTGTGGTTCGCAAGCTGGGGCACCCACAGCAGCAGGCTGATCAAAGGCAGCGCCAGCATGCACAGCGTCGAAAACCGCCAGCCGCCATCAGACAGGCCGGCCAGGGGAATCGCGACAGCCGACGCAAGTCCCGCCGCCAGGCCCATGGTCAGCACATAGGCGGAGGTCAGGCCTGCGACGCGCTGGGGAAAATCGCGCTTGAGCAGGCTGGGCAGCAACACATTCCCCAAGGCGATGCCCGCGCCGATGACGGCCGTTCCCGCATAGAGCCCGCCGGCGCCGCCCTGCGTGCGCAGGGCGATGCCCAGGGAAACCAGCAGCATCGCCGCGAACAGGGTGCGTTCCAGCCCGAAGCGTCGCGCCAGGCCTGCGGCGAACAGCGACACCACCGCGAAAGCCAGCAACGGCAGCGTGATCAGCATTCCCGCGGCCGCGGACGATAGCCCAAGTTCTCCCCGGATCAGGCCCATGAGCGGCGGCACGCCGGTGAACGGCGCGCGCAACGCCATGGCGATGCACAGGATGCCCAGGATCAGCAGCGCCGGGCGGCCGGCGGGCGAGGTGGAAGAAGATACGTGCGGCATGGAGTCAATCTGCAAGTGGACAGGCGAGGCATCGGGCGCCCTGCCTTCGATCGTTCCCAGCTTACGCACTCGGGCCTTTACCGAATTTCGAGACAATGACAAACTATCCCTCAATCCGGCCAACCGTCTCCGCGCGACCTCATGCGTACGCCAGACACCCCACCCGCCCCGTTCGATCCCGATTCCGACGCGCAATGGACCTTCGCCATGCGCGTGCATGCGGCCGAGCAGGACAACGAGTCGCCGACGCACCGGCATCACATGGGCCAGCTCGTGCTTTCGCTGCGCGGTGGCGTCACCTGCTCGGTGCCACAGGGGCTATGGATGGTGCCTCCGCAGCGCGCGGTCTGGATCCCCGGCGGCGTGCCGCACAGCAATCGCGTCACCGCCAACGGCAAGGTCTGCTTCCTGTTCGTTCCTGCCGATGCGCCGCGCCTGCCGGCGGCGTGCTGCACGCTGGCCGTCACGCCGCTGGTGCGCGAACTGGTGGTGCATCTGGCCGACCTGGCGCCGGCCGACGCGGGATCGGCCGCCACCCGCAAGCTGGCCGACGTGCTGGTGGACCAATTGGCTCACATGCCCACCGAGCATCTGCACCTGCCGATTTCCGACCATCCCCGCCTGCGCCAGATCGCCGGGGCGCTGAATGCGAACCCCGCCGACCGCAGCACGGTAGCGCAATGGGCCGGGCGAGTCGCGATGAGCGAACGCACGCTGGCCCGTCTGGTGCAGCAAGAGGTCGGCATGAGCTTTGGCCGCTGGCGCCAGCAGTTGCACATCATCCTGGCCCTGCAGCGTCTGTCGGCGGGCGTGTCGGTGCAGCGCACCGCCGAAGACCTGGGCTACGAATCGGTCAGCGCCTTCATCACCATGTTCAAGAAGACGTTGGGCAAGACGCCCGCGCGATACTTTGCGGACAAGGCCGACGGGCAGTCGGCCGCCCTGCCGCAATAGCGCCTATCGCGCTGCTTACTTCTGCTTCGCGCCGGCCACGATGAACAACCGGGGAAACGGCAGCAGCACCGTGCCGTCCGCCAGCGCCGGATAGGCCGCTTCGATCAACGACTGATACCGGGCAAGAAAGCTCGACTGCTCGGATGCGTCGAGCCTGTCCAGATACGGGCGCAACGCCGTCCCCTTGAACCACTCCACCACCGCCGCCGCGCCGGCCAGCGGATGGTGATAGGTCGTGCGCCACACATCCAGCGTTTCGCAATGCGGCTTGAGCAGTTCGTAATACCAGGCCGCGCTGTGACGCGGCGGATGCCTGACGTCTCCCGTCTTCGCCGCCCACGGCGCTTCGCCAGCCACCTGGCGGGCCAGGCGGTGCGCGGGCTCTTCCAGGTTGTCGGGCGTCTGCACCGCCAGGCTGCCTCCGGGCGCCAGTTTGGCCACCAGCGCCGGGTACAGCGTTTCGTGGTCGGGCACCCATTGCAGCGCGGCGTTGGCCAGGATCACGTCGTAGGCCTGCGACGGGTTCCAGGTAGCGATGTCGGCCAGTTCGAACGACAGCGAAGGCAGGCGCTTGCGCGCGGCCGCGACCATGTCTTCCGAACTGTCCATGCCCGTGACCTCGGCGTCCGGATAGCGGCTGGCCAGCACCTCGGTGGAATTGCCCGGCCCGCACCCCAGGTCCACGGCATGTTTGACGTCCTGGTTGGGCAACGCCGCCACCAGGTCCCGCACGGGACGGGTGCGCTCGTTTTCAAAGGCGGAATACTGCTTCGCGGACCAGCTGTTCATGATTGTTCCTTGCGCGGGCAACGGGGTAGCGCCGACTGTACGCCGGGGCTATTCATATGACAAATTCATATTCGATGACGCTGCCATATCCCACCGATATGAATAGCATTAAACAAATTGCCCGCCCGCCGGGCGGACCGGCGGGCGGGCATGGGTGCGCAAGTGCGACGATTACTGCGGCTTCAGTTCATCCGACTTGGTTTTCCACAGCGAGAACAGCACGCCGCCAAGGATCAGGCTGAACGTCACGCCGAGCGAAATCGCGGGCGGCACCTTGCCGATGAAGCCGACCAGGAAGATCTTCGTGCCGATGAACACCAGGACCAGCGCCAACGCGTACTTCAGGTAGTGGAAGCGGTGGATCATCGCGGCCAGCGCAAAGTACAGCGCACGCAGGCCCAGGATGGCGAAGATGTTGCTGGTGTACACAATGAACGGGTCCGTCGTGATGGCGAAGATGGCCGGCACCGAATCCACCGCGAACACCAGGTCCACGAACTCGATCAACACCAGCGCCAGCAGCAGCGGCGTGGCATAGCGCACCTTCTTCGACGTCGCGGGATCGGTCTCGGTCACCATGAAGGCGTTGCCGCGCAGCCCTTCCGTGACACGCATGTGACGCTTCAGGAACTTCAGGATCGGATTGGTGGCGATGTCGGGCGTCTGGTCCGCGATCATCCACATCTTGATGCCCGTGAACACCAGGAACGCGCCGAACAGATAGAGCAGCCATCCGAAGTTGCTGACCAGCGCGGCGCCCAGGCCGATCATCGTGGCGCGCAGCACGATCACGCCCAGGATGCCCCAGAACAGCACGCGGTGCTGGTACTGGCGCGGGATCGCGAAGAAGCTGAAGATCAGGGCGATCACGAAGACGTTGTCCATCGACAGCGACTTTTCGATCATGAAGCCCGTGTAGTAGGCCATGCCGCTGGCCGCGCCCATGTTCCACCACACCCAGCCGCCGAACAGCACCGCAGCGGTGATGTAGCCGGCGGAAAGCAGCAAACTTTCACGCACGCCGATCTCGCGGTCTTCCTTGTGCAGAACGCCCAGGTCGAACGCCAGCAGGCTGATCACGATGCTGATGAACAGCAGCCAGCTCCATGTTGGCGTGCCGAGAAAATCGGCATAGAAAAAAGTCATCAGAGTGTCCATGAGTGCCCCGCTAGATTCGAAGGTGCCCATGATCCGGATCTGGCCCGGATGGAGAAATCAGCCTGAAAGTGAGTTAAGGTTCGAAAAAACCGAAGTGAATCCGAACCCATGCTGAACTACCGCCACCTGTACTACTTCTGGATGGTCGCCAAGGAAGGCGGCTTTTCCCGCGCCGCCGAGCGGCTGGACATGGCCATCCAGACCATCAGCGCCCAGGTGCGCGAACTTGAAAAAAACCTGGGCCATCAGCTGCTCAAGCCGGCCGGCCGGGGGGTGACCCTGACCGACGCGGGCGAGGCCGCGTTCGCCCGCGCCGAAGAGATTTTCCAGATTGGCCAGGTCCTGCCCCAGGAAGTGCGCGCCGCCGCCACCAAGCCCGTCGTGCGCCTGTCGGTGGGCTTGTCCGACGGGATTTCCAAGCTGGCCGCGCATGCCTTGCTGGGCCCGGTGCTGCACACGCCCGACCTGCACCTGACCTGCCACGAAGGCGAGGTCGAGGAACTGCTGGGAGAACTGGCGCGGCACCACCTGGACCTGGTGCTGGCCGGCCAAGGGGCGCCCGCCAACCCCAACCTGCGCCTCACCAGCGACCGCCTGGTCTCGTCCCCCGTCGACTGGTACGGCCCCGCCAAGCTGGTGCGCAAGCAGGACACGCTGGACTTTCCGCACTGCCTGGATCGACTGCCCGTCCTGCTGCCGACCGGCCATTCCGTGCTGCGCCAGACGCTGGACCGCTGGTTCAGCGAGCAAGGCGTATACCCCAACGTGGTGGGTGAATTCGAGGACAGCGCGCTGATGTCGGTATTCGCCGCCCGCGGCCTGGGCGTCTTCCCGCTGAGCCGGCTGGGCGGCGACGACGTCGCCCTGCTGCGCGGCCTGCGCCCGCTGGCCCGCTGCGACGAAGTCCGGGAGGAAATCCACGCCATCCGCAATCGCCGCGGCCAACACCACCCGTTGGTCCAGACCATCCTGGCGCAGGCTAAAACTTCGGTTTTTTCTTAATGTTTTTCACACTGTCTCTGGTTTTTCAGAAATAAAATCCCCGTTATCGTGGTTCTTTTTTTGGATTTTGGAGTACCACCTCAATGAAGAAAATCATCTGGCTCGCTTTCGCCGTGCTCGCGGCGCTCTGGACCGGGCTGGTGGCGCTGACGCTTCAGCTTACCGACTGGGTGCTGGCGACCATCGCCACCGCCCACATCCCCGGCAGCGCGGTCGACACCTCGCAATGGGTCGCCCCCGCCTGGGCGGCCGCCTGGGTCGACCCGGCCTGGCTGGCATCGCTGCAGGGCGGTCTGGTCTGGGCCGCACAGGGTCTGAACCAGGTCCTGCCCTTCGCCGGCAGCCTGGGCACGCTGATCACCGTGCTGGGCTGGATCTGCTGGGGCTTCATCATGGCGGGCCTGCTGGTGCTGGCGCTGATCCTGCACTGGCTGGCTGGCAAGCGGCAGCGGGACGCGGCCCCTGGCCGTCAAGTGGTGTAAAAAGGGGCAGGCAACGCGCCGCCCGGGCACGCTGCCCCTAACCGGAGCGTGCCGTGCCCTCTCGATCCACCCGTTTCCTTTCCGTGCTGCTGCTGGCGCTTCTGTCTTGCGCCGCCGCGGCGCAGGCACAAGCGTCGCCCGCTCCGCATGGGGTGGAAGTCTGCACGGTGACGGGGACGTCGGGACAGTACAGCGTGCGGGTGCGCAACACGGGCGCCACGACGCTTTCGCATGCGGACGTCGTCGGCGTGCACCTGAACGCCAGCGGCCAGGGCAGCGGCAACATCACCGTCAGCCTGAAGGACGTGCCCGCCGGCAAGTACAAGACCGCGGTCCTGGCGCGCCACGGTGAATCCGCCGCGCTGGTCAGCATCGCCACCTACCAGACCATCAAGGGCGTGGATACGCCGCAGCAAGAGCTGTACGCCGGCAAGGTCGCCCATGTGGCGCACGGCTCCGCGCTGCAATACACGCTGGCTCCGCTGGCGCTGCGCGGCTGGACCGTGGCCTATGGCACGGCGCAGAGCCCCAAACTGGAAGCGGGCAGCGCGGTGCTTCTCATCTATCCCGCGCGCACCGGCAAGAAGCGCGACGTCACGCGGCCCGACGCGGGGCGCACGCCATCGGACGTGGTGCCGCTCAAGCCCTGCGCGGGCTCCGGCAAACACTGACGGCGTCTTACGTTCCGCTCAGCAGGTCGCGCTCGTTCAGAAGCGCATAGACGATCTCGGGCCGGTTATCGAAACCGCGCCGGATCGCCGCGGGAAGCGACGTTCGCGTCTTGCGGCAAAGCCCCGGCAGGTCCTCGAGCTGGATCGAGATGCCGCGCGACGTGCGCACCTCGTTGTCGCTGGGCGTGATGAGGATCACGATGCCCAACTGGGCCTGGATGCGCCCCTGCATCGCGCGCAGGTCTTCCAGGCTGGCGATGTTTTCCAGCCGCGCCACCAGGCGTTTTTCCTCTTCGCGCGTCAGCCGCAGCACGCGCACGTCCGACGCCGGGTCGGCCAGCAGCCGCTCGCGGTCGCAGACACAGGCGCCGGGCGGACATTCTTGGCGGATGGGAAACGGGAAGTTCATGGGGACGAGTGCGCCAGACGAGACGGCGCGGTCATGCCTATCACTGGATTCTACCCAGGATGAACGAGCGCCCGCGACCGCGCACTGCTCGTTTACCCGCAAGCCGCTGGGGCATAATGCCCGGCTGATCCGACTCGAGGGATGAACAGGTGAAAGCCATTCTGCTTGCGGCCGTGCTGGCGACGATGGGACAAAGCGCCACGGCGCGCGAATTTTCCTACCCCATCAAGGCAGGCATGCCCGCCACGGTGACGACAAACGGCGGCGAGCACGAGCGCGCCACGGTGCGCGTGGGCAGTGGCTCCGAGCAGGCGCTGGGCGAGTTCGACGAGGAAATCGACGAGATGCTGGCCGTCGACATCGACCACGACGGATATCAAGACCTGGTGCTGGGGCAGAGCGGCGGCGGTTCGCAGGTTGTGAGCCGGCTGTTCCTCTACCGTCCCGACAACGGCGGCTTCCAGGAAATCCGGCATCCTGGCGGGGACGCCAGCCCCTGCCACGGCTTCGTCAATCTGTCGTTCCACGCCGAACGCCCCGAGTTCAGCGTCGCCTGCCGCTATGGCGCCGGCAGCCATGGATTCGAGGAATACGTGCTGCGTCCGGACGGCACGGTCCACGCCACATCGTGGACCACCCAGGCCTTGTTCGAGCTGGAGACCGCCCAGGCCGAACTGACTTACCGGTTCACTGATGGCGGCGCCATCGACGGGATCGACATCGAAGGCGAAGGCTCGCCCCTGGAAGACGGCGTCGTGCCGGTGAGCAAACTGGACATGTACGACGCTCCCGACGTGAACGCCCGCCCGTCCATGACCGCCGCCGACAACGAGCCGCTGCAGGTCGTGGCGGTGCGGCCTCGGGGCTGGCTTCAGGTCCGCACCGCCGGCGATGCACTGAAATGGGTGCGGTATGGCGATCTGCGCGTTGACAAGCACCGCTACCAACCCGCGCCGCCCGCCGAAGGCGGCCTGGAACTGACGCTTTTCAATTACCTGGACGAGTGGGACGACGAGGAATCCGGCGGCCGCTTCACGCTTGGCCTGGACAACCACGGCGCGGCTCCCATCACCCTGCCCGCCCCCCGCGTGTGGCTGCTGCTGATCAACGAGCGGGGCGACCGCATCGTGCATCCATTGCTGCTGGCGGACCGCATTGCGCTGGGACCGGCCCACGGACCGGCCGGCACAAGCGGGATCGCGCTCGCGGACGCGCCGGTGCGATGGCAACCGGACGAGGGCAACGACGGCAAGCCCGCCTACATGATCCGCGAGAACGAAGCCAGCTTCGTTCCCGTGCTGCCCGAGCTGGCCAAGGGCCGCTACCGCATGACGGCCGTCGTGACCGATCCGGGCGGCCTTCAGGCGCCCCTGTATTCGAACGAGGTCGAGATCGACTATCCGTTCCCGAAGCGGTGACGAGCCTTACCAGTAGTAGTTCACGACGTGGTCGTTTATATTTTCCGGCCCCTATAGCGGCGCATCCGCATTTCGCAACGTCTATCCCAGGACCCTTCCCCCGTGCTGATCTTCCATAACCCCGTCCACGACAAACACAGCGGCCGCCACGAGATGTTCCGCGGCAAGCTGGTTCCCTGTCACGAAACGCCGGCGCGACTGGAGTTCGTGCTGGACGCGCTGCGCCAGCGCGGCATCGGCGAACTGCGCACGCCTTCGACCCCGGACATGGACCTCATCAAGCGCGTCCATGCGCCACGCTACCTGGACTTTCTGGCAAGCGCGTGGAACGAATGGATCGCGTTGGATCCGGCGAACGCCGAACTGGACGTGCTGCCGTCGATCTGGCCCGTGCGCGGCTTTCGCCATGACGTCGAGCCCACCAACTTTTCCGCGCGTGTCGGCCTGTTTTCGTTCGACAGCGGCTGTCCACTGACTGCCGGCACCTGGGAAGCCGCGACCGCCGGCGCCGCATGCGCCATCGAGGCGGCCCGCGCCGTGGCCGCCGGCCAGGGCCTGCGCGCCGCGATGGCGTTGACGCGCCCGCCCGGCCATCACGCCGGCACGGACTTCTTCGGCGGCTACTGCTTTTTGAACAATGCCGCGCTGGCGGCCCAGGCGCTGCGCGACGCGGGTGCGCAGCGCGTCGCCGTGCTGGACGTGGACTATCACCATGGCAACGGCACGCAAAGCATCTTTTACGAACGCGGCGACGTGCTGACGGTATCCGTGCACGGCGATCCGACCACCGAATATCCGTTCTATCTGGGTTATGCCGATGAACGCGGCGAAGGCGAAGGCCAGGGCTGCAACCTGAACCTGCCCCTGCCGGCCGGCAGCGATTTCGCGACGTGGACGCGCGCGCTGGAGCAAGGCCTGGAAGCCGTGCGCGCCTTCAAGGCGGATGCGCTGGTGGTGGCGCTGGGCGTGGACACGTACGAAGGCGATCCGATTTCGAAGTTCAAGCTGAAGAGCGCGGATTACCTGCAGGTGGGACGCATGGTGGCGGGCCTGGGCCTGCCGGCGGTCTTCACGATGGAAGGCGGCTATGCGGTTGCCGACGTGGGCGTGAACGTCGCCAACGTGCTGGAAGGTTATCTGGGCTGAACGCCGGAGCGCTGCGCCCCCAAAGACATCCTGGATTGAGCGCGCAGGCGCTCAGTCGCGCGTTTCCAGCACCTTGTTGATGCGCAGCGCCAACAGCGTGCAGGCTACACCGGACAGCAGGTACACGCTGACCGCCACCAACCCGAAGCGCGCCGACAGGCCCAGGGCCACCAGCGGCGCGAAGGCTGCGCCGACCAGCCATGCCATGTCGGACGTCAACGCCGCGCCGGTATAGCGGAAGCGCCGCGTGAAGTTGGCCGTGACCGTGCCTGATGCCTGACCGTACGACAGCCCCAGCAGCGCGAAGCCGATCAGGATGAACGCATCCTGCGCCTTGGGTCCGCCGCCCAGCAGCCAGGGCGACACCACGGCGAACACGCCAATCAGCATCGCCAACAGCCCCAGCGTGGTGCGCCGGCCGATGCGATCGGCCAGCCACCCCGACGCGATCGTGCCCAGGATGCCGATCACCGCGCCGATGATCTGCACGATCAGCACGTCGGAAATCTGTTGTGTGCCGCTGACAGCGATCCACGACAGCGGAAACACCGTGACCAGATGGAACAACGCATAGCTGGCCAGCGCGGCAAAGGCGCCGATGAACAGGTTGTAGCCCTGCTGGCTGATGATCTCGGTAATGCTGATGGGTTCGAGCTCGCCCTCTTCCAGCAACTGCGTGTATTCCTCGGTGACCACCAGCCGCAGCCGAGCGAACAGCGCGACCACGTTGATCGCGAACGCCACGAAGAACGGGTAGCGCCAGCCCCATTCCAGGAAGTCGGCCTGCGTCAGCGTCAGGTGCAAATAAAGAAAGAGCGCGCTGGCCACCATGAAGCCGACGGGCGCGCCCAGCTGACCCATCATGGAATACCAGCCGCGGCGATTGGGCGGCGCGTTCAACGCCAGCAGCGACGGCAAGCCGTCCCATGAGCCGCCGAACGCCAGGCCCTGCAGACAGCGAAACACCGCAAGCAGTGTGATGGCGTGCACGCCGATGGCGTTGTAGCTCGGCAGGAACGCCATGCCCACCGTTGCCGTTCCCAGCACGAACAATGCGACGGTCAGCTTGGTGGCGCGACCGAACCGGCGCTGGATCGCCATGGACACGGCGGTGCCGATGGGCCGCATGATGAACGCAAAGGAGAAGATGACGAAGGCCCAGAGCGTGCCTTCCAGCGGTTCTTCGAAGGGAAAGAACACCTTCGGAAAAACCAGCACGCATGCGATGCCGAAGACGAAGAAATCGAAGTATTCGGACGCGCGTCCCACCACCACGCCGACGGCGATTTCACCGGGCGCCACCTTGGCGTGGCTGGTTCCGCCGCTGATCGCGCCGGGGCCCGGCGCGGGCGAGGAATGACCAGGATATTGCGTGGTGGTCGACATGGGTTCGCTCGCAAAAGAAGGGTTCGAATACGCCTTGTCTACGATCCTGCACACACCCGTAGCACGGTACGCCCATAACGCCGCTAGCTGCAAGCCCCAACAGCCAGGACTGCCCGGCATGCGTTCCCGTGCATACTTTTGCTCTTTTTACCCTAGATTTTTCGCGGCTTCCAGCGTAGTGTTTCGTTTACTTCCCACGGTTACGTTCGGGGTATGGCCATGTCGTCCTTCCCAAGGCTCCGCGGATTGTTCCTGTTTGCCGCCCTGCCGATGCTCGCCGGTTGCAATGCGGTCCTGCTCTCGCCATCCGGCGACGTGGCCGTGCAACAACGCAACCTGATCATCATTTCCACCGGCCTGATGCTCATCATCATCGTGCCGGTGATCATCCTGACGCTGCTGTTCGCATGGCGCTATCGCGCCAGCAACAAGGACGCCGCGTACGATCCCGACTGGAACCACTCCACCATGCTGGAGCTTCTGATCTGGGCCGCGCCGCTGCTGATCATCATCGCACTGGGCGCACTGACCTGGGTCAGCACCCACCAGCTTGATCCCTACCGCCCGCTTGCACGCCTGTCCGAAGGCCGCGAGGTTCCCGCGGGCACCAAGCCGCTGGTGGTCGAGGTCGTCGCGCTGGACTGGAAGTGGCTCTTTCTTTATCCCGAGCAGGGCGTCGCGGCAGTGAACGAAATGGCCGCGCCGGTCGATCGTCCCATCCAGTTCAAGATCACCTCGTCGTCGGTGATGAACTCTTTCTTCGTGCCTGCGCTGGCCGGCCAGATCTACGCGATGCCCGGCATGCAGACCACGCTGCACGCCGTGATCAACCACCCCGGCGAATACGAGGGCCTGTCCGCCAACTACAGCGGATCGGGCTTTTCCGGCATGCGTTTCAGCTTCCACGGTCTGAACCAGAAGGGCTTCGACGACTGGGTGGCGGCGGCGCGCAAGTCCACCGGCGCGCTTGACCGCGCGGCCTACCTGAAGCTCGAACAACCCAGCGAGCGCAATCCCGTCCAGCACTTCGCCTCGGTCGCGCCCGGCCTCTTCGAGGCCATCGTGAATCGCTGCGTGGAACCCAACCGCATGTGCATGCGCGATGCGATGGCCATCGACGCACAAGGCGGCGCCGGCATACCGGGCGCGCACAATCTCACCACCATGGACCCCCAGCTGCGCGAGCGCCTGGGGCTGGAATCGCCGCCGCGCAAGTATGTGGGCGCCATGTGCACGGCTTCCGAAGGGCTGGTCCTGTAGCGCGGCCAGCTTTTCGGCACGCTACGTGCTCCATGTCATCGCAGTCTTTTTGCTGGAATCGAGATGCCTGATCAACCTGACATCACCAAGCTGATCTTCGGCCGTCTTACCTGGGACGCCATTCCATTGCACGAGCCCATCCTGCTGGTCACCTTTTTCATGGTGGCGGTGGGCGGCATCGTGGTGCTCGGTTCCATCACGTACTACAAGAAGTGGGGCTACCTGTGGCACGAGTGGTTCACCAGCATCGACCACAAGAAGATCGGCATCATGTATGTGATCCTGGGCATCGTGATGCTGCTGCGCGGCTTTGCCGACGCCATCATGATGCGGGCGCAGCAGGCCGTGGCCTTCGGTGATTCCACCGGCTACCTGCCGCCGCACCACTACGACCAGATCTTCACGGCGCACGGCGTGATCATGATTTTCTTCGTGGCCATGCCGCTGGTCACGGGACTCATGAACTACATCGTCCCGCTGCAGATCGGCGCGCGCGACGTGGCCTTTCCGTTCTTGAACAACTTCAGTTTCTGGATGACGACGGGCGGCGTGATCCTGGTGATGATGTCGCTGTTCGTGGGCGAATTCGCGCGCACCGGCTGGCTGGCGTACCCGCCTTTATCAGGCATCCTGCACAGTCCTGACGTGGGGGTCGACTACTACATCTGGGCCTTGCAGATAGCGGGGGTCGGGACGCTGCTATCCGGCGTCAACCTGCTGGTCACCATCGTGAAGATGCGCGCGCCGGGCATGAAGCTGATGCGCATGCCCATCTTCACCTGGACCGCGCTGTGCACCAACGTGCTGATCGTGGCGGCCTTTCCGGTGCTGACGGCGGTGCTGGCGCTGCTGTCCATGGACCGCTACGTCGGCACCAACTTCTTCACCGCGGACTTCGGCGGCAACGCCATGATGTACGTGAACCTGATCTGGATCTGGGGCCACCCCGAGGTCTACATCCTGATCCTGCCCGCGTTCGGCATCTTTTCTGAAGTGGTGTCCACCTACTGCCGCAAGCGCCTCTTCGGCTACGCGTCCATGGTCTACGCCACGGTCGTGATCACGGTGCTGTCGTACCTGGTGTGGCTGCACCATTTCTTCACCATGGGGTCCGGCGCCAGCGTGAACTCGTTCTTCGGGATCACGACAATGATCATCTCGATACCGACGGGCGCGAAGATCTTCAATTGGCTCTTCACGATGTACCGCGGGCGCATCCGCTTTGAAGTCCCGATGCTGTGGACCCTCGGTTTCATGGTCACGTTCGTGATCGGGGGAATGACGGGCGTGCTGCTGGCGGTTCCTCCCGCCGACTTCGCCTTGCACAACAGTCTGTTCCTGATCGCCCACTTCCATAACGTGATCATCGGCGGCGTGCTGTTCGGGCTGATGGCCGGCATCACCTACTGGTTCCCCAAGGCCTTCGGCTACAAGCTTGATCCGTTCTGGGGCAAGTGCTCGTTCTGGTTCTGGCTGGTGGGCTTCTATGTCGCGTTCATGCCGCTCTATGTGCTGGGCCTGATGGGCGTGACGCGCCGCGTGAACCACTTTGAAGACATGTCCTTGCAGATCTGGTTCCAGATCGCGGCGTTCGGTGCGCTGCTCATTGCCTGCGGCATCGCCAGCTTCATCATCCAGCTCGTGGTCAGCTACCGCCGCCGCGAGCAGCTGCGCGACACCACGGGCGACCCCTGGGACGGCCGCACGCTGGAATGGTCCACGTCATCGCCGCCGCCCAATTACAACTTCGCCTTCACGCCGCGCGTGCATGACCTGGACGCCTGGTGGCAGATGAAGCAGCACGGCTATCAACGCCCGCAGCAGGGATTCATTCCGATCCACATGCCGAAGAACACCTGGGCGGGCATCGTGCTGGCGGGGATCAGCGTGGTCATGGGCTTTGCGCTGATCTGGCACATGTGGCCGCTGACGGTGCTGTCGTTTGCGGCGCTGATCCTCGTGTCGATCATCCATACCTTCAACTACAAGCGGGAATACTACGTGCCGGCCGCCGAGGTCGTTGCCACGGAAGACGCCCGCACAAGGCTGTTGGCCCAACATGTCTGATACCACGCTAGCCCAACCCATGCCAGGCGGCGCGGCGCCGCCTTCGGAGCCCGTGTTCTACGTACCCGGCGAACACCACCCCAAGAACGGCACGATGCTGGGGTTCTGGGTCTACCTGATGAGCGACTGCCTCATCTTTGCGTGCCTGTTCGCCGTGTACGGCGTGCTGGGCCGCAGTTTTGCGGCGGGGCCGTCCGGCGCCGACCTGTTCGACCTGTCGCTGGTGGCGGTGAACACGGCGCTGCTGCTGCTGTCCTCCATCACCTACGGCTTCGCCATGCTGGAAATGCGGCGCAACCGGATCGGTGCGACTCAGATCTGGCTTGCGGTGACCGGCATCCTGGGCCTGGGCTTTCTGTCGCTGGAACTGTACGAGTTCTGGCATCTGATCCACCAGGGCGCCGGCCCGCAGCGCAGCGCCTTCCTGTCGGCCTTTTTCACGCTGGTCGGCACGCACGGGCTGCACGTCACCTTCGGCATCGTCTGGCTGGTGACGTTGATGCTCCAGGTGCGCCTGCACGGCCTGATTCCCGAAAACCGCCGCCGCCTGATGTGCCTGTCGATGTTCTGGCACTTCCTGGATTTGATCTGGGTGGGCGTCTTCACCTTCGTGTACCTGATGGGAGTGCTGCCATGAGATCGGACACGGACAACCTGGCCGATACCGGACACGGGGGCCATCACGACCACCATGACCACCATGACCACCACGACGATGACGACGGCGTCGCCCACGGCACCCTCAAAAGCTACCTGACCGGCTTCGTGCTGGCGGCCATCCTGACCGCCATCCCGTTCTGGCTGGTCATGGACCGTGTCATCGACAGCTCGCGCGTCACGGGGCTGGTGATCCTGGCCTTCGCGGTGGTGCAGATCGTGGTGCACATCATCTACTTCCTGCACCTGGACACCAAGTCCGAAAGCGGGTGGAACATGTTGGCGTTAATATTCACGCTTGTGCTGGTCGTCATTACGCTCAGCGGATCCATCTGGATCATGTACCACCTGAACTCCAACATGATGCCCATGTCCACGCATGACATGCGCAAGATGCCCTGATGGCCGTAGTCAAAGACATTTCTTCACGCGACACCTCCCGTAATCCGCGCCGCAAGGCAACCCTGGTCATCCTGGGGTTGCTGGCGGTCGCCGTCTTCGCGGGGCTGTGCGCCCTGGGCACCTGGCAGGTGCATCGGCTGGCCTGGAAACGCGCGCTGATCGCGCAAGTCGACGAGCGGGCCCACGCGCCGGCCACCCCGGCCCCCGGCAAGAACGAGTGGGCGGGGCTCACGTCCGACAACGCCGAATACCGTCACGTTTCCGTGGCCGGCACCTACAGCTTCGACCAGCAGACGCTGGTGCAGGCGGCCACCGAACTGGGCAGCGGCTACTGGGTCATGACGCCGCTGAAACTGGACGACGGAAGCACGGTGCTGGTCAACCGCGGCTTCGTGCTGCCGGAATGGCGCAAGGCTCAGGCCAGCACGGCGCAGCCGCCCGCCCCCGCACAGGTCACGGGCCTCTTGCGCATGGGCGAACCCGGCAGCGGATTCCTGCGCAACAACGATCCGGCGTCCAACCTCTGGTATTCGCGTGATCTTCCGGCCATCGCCGCCGCGCGCGGCCTGACCGACGTTGCGCCCTACTTCATCGACGCCGACGCGGCTTCGAGCGCCGGCAAGGACCCCGCCAAGGCGCCGGTGGGCGGCCTGACGGTGATCAACTTCCCGAACAACCACCTGGTCTACGCCATCACCTGGTATGCGCTGGCGCTGATGGTGATCGTGGGCGTGGTGATCTTCGTGCGCGAAGAAAAGAAGGCGCGCCGGCGCTAGCACTCCCGCACGCGATTCCAAGACGGAAAACGCGTCCTTGCGGACGCCGTTTTTACTTGCGGGCCGGGCCGCGGCCGCTGGGCTCAGCCGCCAGGATCAACCGCCCGGATCAGCCGCCCGGATCAGCAGCCGGGCCAGCGGACGCTGCCGGGCTCGGGGCACACCCACGAACCTTGCAGCCGCTCGCGGATCTGGGCGAGGCTCTGTTCGACCAGCAACTCGCCGTCGCGGAATACCGGCGCCAGTGCGCCGCCCGCCGCCTGTTCTGGCGTCTGCTGGTCGTGCAGCACGTAGCCGTCCGGCGTCTCGTCCACGCGCAGCAGTCCCTTGGCGGACTTCTTCACGCCGGAATCCGTGACCGGATCCTTGACGAGTTCCTGCGGTTCGCCGTTGACCTCGGCATACGTCGCCTTCAAAGCCCATCCGAAGGTGTCGCGCGTGAGGTACTGGTAGGTGTAGGACCCGATGCCCAGCACCACGTTGCCCGACGCAAATCCCTTGCGTTCCAGGCGCACCAGGATGTCGCGCGCCCGCGTCAGCGTGATGGAATCGCCGTAGATCAGGCCGACGTGCGGATCCAGCAGCTTGTAGCCGCGATCGGTTTGCACACCGCCAAAGGTGTCCCACAGGCACTGCACCGCGCCCTTGACCTCTGCCGCCCGCAGCGTCTGCTGCGCGCCTGCGCCCTCGTCCAGCAGCCAGTACGTGCCCGTGGCGGCGTCTCGCACGGCCTCGAAACCGTCGGCCTGCGCCTGCGCCATGGCCGCGCGGTCCTGCACGTTCGGCACGTCGGTGCAGAAATAGCCCGTCAGGATCTTCACGGGGTCGCCCGAGTCCGGCCGGAACACGACCTTGGCGTTGCCGTAGGCATCCGCGCCGCGGCCCAGGATCTCGGGCTTGAGCGCCGCCGCGAAGTCCGTCACGACCTGCCAGAAGTCCCAGGTGTCCGACACCACGGACACGATGCCGGCGGGATAGACCTGCGTGACGAGGCGCCGGATGGTTTCGATCTCGCCTTCCTGGCTGCCCAGGCACATCACCGAGTGCTCGGTGGCGGGCACCGAGCCGCCGATGAGTTCGCGGTCGGAATCGGCGTTGTAGATGTCTTCCAGGTAATCGATGGCGGGAATGGTGTCGGTGCCGGTGAAAGACAGGAGGTGCCCTGCGCCGCACTTGCGGGCGTCGTACAACCCGGCCATGCCGCGCATGGAGAAGTCGTGGCCCTGCCAGTTCACGAAGTCCATCGGGCTGCCGGTCAGTTGCGCAAAGTACGTCAGCAGCTTGCGGTATTCGAAGGCGATGGTGGCCACCGTCGACGGCTTCCAGGATTCGCAGCTGAACAGGGTTTCGATGTAGGTCACCAGCCAGGCGAATTCCGGCCGGGTGTTCACGAACGTGACCGGCGGCACCCGGATATCGACGCGCGCGCCTTCCGGCACCGAGCGGATTTCCAGCGGCAGGTAGCCCAGTTCATACAAGGCCCGCAGGTGATCGACCGTGACCGCGCCCTTGCCCAGCGCGTTGTCCACGCGGCGCTGGTACTGGCGCACCGCCGCTTCCGCCGGCTTGCCGAAGAATTCACGATTGAACAGGCCGATCAGGATTTCCTTGATGAAGCCCTGCAGGCCGAACCACACGATCTTGTCGTCGAAGAGCTCCGGCAGCACTGGCGCCAGCCGTGCCGAGCGCGGCGTGAAGTTGGCCAGGATCTTGTTGGTGCCCTTGGGGTACTGGAAGGGGTGGCCAGTCTTGTAGAAGTCCGCCTGCAGAAAGGGATTGAGGCCGTTCTTCAGCACGGGGGCCAGGGTTTCGGGAGCATTCATGGTGGATTCCTTCTTAATTGACCAGCACGGGGATGGCTGCGCCCGCAGCCGGTGCGCCTTCGGCGCGCGTCCAGTCATACGCGGTAAAAATGTCGGCGTAGCGGGCGCTCAGTTCGGCCAGGCCTTTGCTGAAGATGCCATGCGTGACATACAGATAGAGCGGCTGGGTGGTCTTGTCGCGCAGGGCGGCCGCCAGTTCCAGGAAGGTGCGGCCGCCGTCGCAAATGTCGTCGACCACCAGCACCGGCTGGGCCGGGATATCGTCGGGCACGCGCGTTTCAGTGATGCGTCCGGTCCGCGGATCGCGGACCTTTTCCGCATATCGGACGTCGGCAACGCCCAGCGCCTTGGCCAGCGCCTGCACCCGCTTGCGGGCGCCGGCATCCGGAGCCATCAGCGTGACGCCGCCAGCAAAGGCCGGCGCGGCCAACGCCTTTTTCAGGAACGCGGCGGCGTCCACCACCCGCACCCGCTGCAACAAAGCCGGCGTAACGTCGCTGTGCGGTTCCACGATGGTCACGGTGGCGTATTGCTGGTCGTTGATCAGCTTGCAAAACACCGCCGCCCCCAGCGCCTCGCCCGGATTGCACACGCGGTCCTGGCGGGCGTACGGCACATAGGGCATGTCCAGGTGCACCGGCGCGGCGGGGTTCAGGCGGCGCAGCGCATCCGTCAGCATCAGCAACTGCATGACGTCGTCGGCGGACTTCAACAGCGCGTGGATGCGGAAGTCTGTGACGGCGTCCGCTTGCTCGCGCAATTCGGCCGGCACCGTGACCTGGCATTCGCCGGCCGGGAACTTGAACGAAGCCGGCGTGCCGCTCTGGCGTTGTCCGTTTACTACCGCAGTGATCGTGAACATGGTCGTCTCTTAGTGGCAATTCAAAACTAAGTGACACCAGTATAGATGCACTTATTGTTGTTTTGCAACTATCAACGCAACAAATTTGAACGGCCGCCACTTCAGGCGACGCTGCGGTCGAACAGGGTGAAGTCCTTCAGCCGGTACAGGCGGGCAGGACGCTGCGCGCCGCCAACGTAATCATCGGTGGCCTCCAGCACGTCCCAGGCTTCCATCTTGCGGCGGAAATTGGACTTTTCGAGGCGGGTCTGCAGGATGGCCTCGTAGGTGTGCTGCAGTTGGGTCAGCGTAAAACGCTCGGGCAACAGGAAGAATGGAAGCGTGGAATAGCTGGACTTCCCGCGCAGCCGGGTCACCGCTGCTCCCACGATATCGGCGTGGTCGAACGCCAGCGGCGGCAAGTTATCCACACTGACAAAACGAAAATCCGCGCGCGTGGCGGCTTCGAGTTCGGCGGCTGGCACCAGCGCAACATAGGACACCGACAGCGACCACTGCCGGGGATCACGGTGCTGCCCTGAAAACACCTGGAGCTGTTCCAGATAGCGCGGTTCAAAGCCGGTCTTGTCGCGCAGCACCCGCCGGATGCTGTCTTCGGTGGATCCGTCTTCGTTCGCGTGCACCACCCCGCCCGGCAGCGCCATGGCGCCCGCGCAAGGCTCGCGGTCGCGCTGGTGCAATGCGACTTCCAGGCCGGAATCGCGCAGGGTAAGGAGAACGGCGTCGACGGTGACGAGTGGCTGCGGATAGTCCACGGGGGCAGGGTTCCAGGGGTTGAGCTTCGGGGCAAGATGCCACTATGAAGCCCTGCGGTCAATCCGCCCCTTGTTTGAGCCATTTGGAACGAAAACGCCGCCTCATAAATAGCCAGATTTAGACCGAAATTGCCGCCGGATAACGCCAAATAGCGCGTTGTTTTACACTACGCCCCAAGGAACACCGCTGGGTTGATACCTGGCGCCGTGTTCCTTTTGCTTTTTTCACAACCTTTATCCCAGGAGTTCCCCGGATGAAAAAGACGCTCCTCGCCGCCGCAACGCTGGCTGCTTTCGCAGGCGTTGCTCAGGCAGAACCGTCAGTCACTCTCTATGGTGTCATCGACACCGGCATTGGCTACAACAAGATCAAGGGCGACGGATACAGTGGTTCCAAGCTCGGCATGATCAACGGCATCCAGGCCGGCTCCCGCTGGGGCCTGCGCGGATCCGACGATCTGGGAGACGGCCTGCGCGCCATCTTCACGCTGGAAAGCGGGTTCGATTCCGCCAACGGGCAGCGCGGCCAGTCCGGCCGCATCTTCGGCCGCCAAGCCACCATCGGCCTGGCCAACGACGCCTGGGGCTCGCTGGAATTCGGCCGCCAGGCGACGGTCGGTTCCAATTACCTGGCCGACATCGACCCGTTCTACACCAGCTACACCCAATCCAACCTGGGCCTGGGTTTCAGCGCGGCCAACACCATGCGCTGGGACAACATGGTCATGTACCGCACCCCGTCGGTGAACGGCTTTGAAATGGCCGTGGGCTATTCCTTCAGCGCGGACGACACGACGACGGACCAGACCGGTTTCGGCACCGCCGACAACACCCGCGGCATCACCGCCGGCCTGCGCTACGTGCAGGGCCCGCTGAACGTGGCGCTGACCTACGACCAGTTGAACGGCGCCAACCGCAGCAGCATCGACAACGGCGCCACGCCGCGCCAGTACGCACTGGGCGTGTCGTACGACCTGGAAGTGGTCAAGCTGGCGGCCGCCTACGGCCGCACCACCGACGGCTGGTTCGTCGGCCAGGACCTGCCGGCCGGCACGCCGTTCAGCGACGAGTTCGGCACGAACCGCTTCGTGGACGGCTTCAAGGCCAATTCGTACATGCTGGGCGCGACCATGCCGATCGGCGGCGCCAGCAGCCTGTTCGCCTCGTGGCAACACGTTGCGCCGTCCAACGACAAGCTGACGGGCGACGACGCCAACATGAACGTCTACAGCGTGGGCTACACCTACGACCTGTCCAAGCGCACCAACCTGTACGCCTATGGCTCGTACGGCACGGACTACGCGTTCATCGACGGGTTGAAGAGCACCGCCGCGGGCGTGGGCATCCGCCACCAGTTCTAAGCGGATGTGAAGCCGGCCCGCCATGCGGCGCCGGCTTTTTTTGCGCCCGGGCCGTTACTTCGCCTGGGCGCGCTCCAGCATTTGGACAATTTCGGTCTGCCCGCGCTGGCGAGCGTGCCGAAGCGGGCTGATCCCGTCGTTGTCGGGCAGGTTCACATCGGCCCCACCTTCTATCAGCAACGCAACGATGGCCTGATGCCGCGGCCCGCCATCGCTAAGGATGATGGCCTCCAGCAGGCCGGTCCAGCCCAGCCGGTTGACGTGGTTCGGGTCCACCCCGGCTTGCAGCAGCCGATTCACGACCTCGACATGGCCGCGTTCGCACGCGGGTATCAAGGCTGTCCCGCCGTAGCGGTTGGTGCTTTTCAGGTCGGCGCCATGGGTCAGCGTCAGCTCCAGGATCTCTTGATAGCCCCGCGCTCCCGCCAGCAGATAGGCGCTGTCCTGCATGCGGTTCTGCGTATTCACATTCGCGCCGGCTTCGATCAGCACGCCCGCGGCCGCTGCGTGGTTGCCCTGGGTGGCGCGCAGCAAGGGCGTATTGCCCTCTTCGTCGCGCGTCTCGAGCGGCGCGCCCTGCGCCACAAGGTCACGCACGCGCGTGGTGTCGCCCTTCGCGGCCGCCTCCAGGAGTTGCGCGCCCCGGTCCTGCGCGGCCACGCCGCCGCCGATGGCGGTCAGGGCCAGCACGACGCAGACCCGCCAGAATTTGATGCAAGCCATTGCCGGTGTCCTCCTTGATGGTGATGTGCATGCTCGCGCCGCCACGGACTCTGCCGGAGGGCGCGCCGCCATTATCTCCTTGCCGCCGGCTATGCGCGGACATAAGCTCGGTTCCATTCGCGGTGCAGTGCAATGTGCAGGAAACAAGCGTCCGGCATGATCGGCCTCCCTTACTGATCGCAGCCCCCAAGAACTGCCATGCCTCTTCGTTCCCGTTTCGACCTTTCCGCTTCCGCCCGCCTTCAGCGCCGCCTGCTGCGCGTTTTCGCAGTGGCCCTGCTGCCGCTGGCCCTGGCCGCCTGCAACGGCGGCAGCGACGATGCCGATGAAGAACCGCCGGTCACGGCGCCGCCTCCGGTCGTCGAAACCCCGGCCCCGGAACCCGAGGCGCCCCCGCGCAACACGGCTTACCTGAGCGCCAAGTCCGGCGACGTCATCCAGGTCCGCATCGAGGAACTGAATCCCACCCAGGCGGCCATCGGCTACGACCAGATCTACTACAAGTTGGGCCGCTGGCAGGGTGACTTCGACCGCGCGACCTGGGCCGCGACCCCTGCGCTGCAACTGGACTATCTGAACCGCACGGTCGGCAAGAAGTTCGACGACTACTGCGAAGACGTGGGCGGCGCCGAGCGCGCGCAAAAGTTCCAGAGCATCGCCGAGGCGCGCGCCGCCCGCCTGGACCAGCCGGACACGTTTACCTGCAAGGACGCCCCCGGCACGAACACCGCCAACCTGAAGACCGTCGTCGTCGGCTGGGACGGCAACCTGTACCTGACCGACGGCCATCACACGTTTTCGTCGTTGCGCGAGATCTTCGACGGCGGCCCCAAGCTGCCGGTGTGGGTGAAGGTCGACGCCAACTACAGCGATCTCACCTCCGCCTCGGCCTTCTGGCAGCGCATGGTGGACGAACGCCGCGCCTGGCTGCGCGACGGACAGAATCAGCCGATCACCGTGGACCAATTGCCCGCGCGCCTGGGCTTGCCCAACGCGCAGGAGGCAGGCGGCATGCAGGAAGACCGCTACCGTTCGCTGGTGTATTTCACGCGCGACATCGCGTACAGCAACGGCGATCTGCCTGAATTCGCGGAGTTCCTGTGGGGCGACTGGCTGCGCCGCCAGGCCGCCGCCAACCAGTTGCCGGCGTTGGACCAGTACAAGATGCAGGCCCCCGCCACGCCTGCTCAGATTCTGGCCGTGAGCACGCTGGACAAGGATATCCTGCCCACCGGCGCCAGCGACAGCTATGCGGCCGCCGTGCGCGACGCGTCGCTGAAGATGAGCGCGCTGACCGACACCGATATCGTGTTCGAAGACCGCAATGCGGCCAGCCTGGGGCGAATCGCTCTCGTCCCGGGCGCCGCCAGCGGCTCGCCCACCAAGACGGCGCGGGACACGCTGGAAGAGCTTCCCCGCGATGACGTCAAGACGTCCGACTCCACCCCCCGCGGCGCCGGCAAGCTGTGGTTCGCCGTCAACTACCGCACCTGCGGCAAGCCGGCGGCGGGCACCTGCTGGGGCTGGTGACGGCAGCACCCCGCGCGGCGCCATGAACCGCGCGGGGTTCCAGACTTAGACATCGCCCTGCATCGCGGGCCTGGCCTGCACCCGGCTCAACCAGGCCTGCACGCGCGGGTGGGATCCCACCGGCGCGCCCAGGTAGGCGCTGTAGCCCAGCACCGAGCCGACCACCAGGTCGGCCAGCGAATAGGCCGCCCCGAGCAGCCATTCGCGCGATGCAAGATGGCCGTCAAGCACCGCGAGCAGCGCGTCCATGTCGTCAAGCGCGATCTGCGCCTGGATTGCATCCCGACGCGGGCCCTCGCCCTCTGCGGCCATGTACCGGCGCGATAGCGCCGCGCCATAGCTGACGTAGGCCCACGCGCACCACGACATCGCCTGAAGGCGCTCGGGCGTGCCGGCCGCGGGCCACAGGCCGCGTTCCACGCCAAAGCGCTCGCCCAGCCAAAGCTGGATGGCCAGCGTTTCGAACATGGGCGCGCCGTCCACCGTCAGGGTCGGAACCTTGCCGTTCGGATTCAACGCCAGGAATTCGGGCCGGCGCTGTTCGCCCGTCCGGATGTCCACTTTGACGCGTTCATGGGCCACGCCAAGCTCCGCGAGGGCGCTGGCGACGGGTGAGGCGCTGGACATGGGGTGCCAATACAGGACGATGGACATGTGGAAAAGCTCCGATGTTGAAGAGGGTTGGCGTTGCGGCCGGTGCCGCTGAAAACAGCCGCCACTGTAGAATCCATTGCGGACAGATTCCGCCCTCGATTCGCGCTATCTTGCCCCCATGCTTCGCTCCAGCAATCGTCTCCTGCGCCTGCTCTCCCTTTTGCAGACCCGCCGCCACTGGTCCGGTTCAGACCTGGCGCAGACGCTGTCCGTCCACCCGCGCACGCTGCGCCGGGACATCGACCGGCTGCGCGAACTGGGCTATCCCATCCATGCCAGCAGTGGCGTGGCCGGCGGCTACGCCTTTCGAGCCGGCCAGGCCCTGCCGCCCTTGCTGCTGGACGACGACGAGGCCCTGGCCGTCGCGATCACGTTGCGCACGGCCGCCACGGGCGCGGTGGGCGGCATTGAAGAAACCGCGCTCCGCGCGCTGGTCAAGCTGGAACAGGTGATGCCCGCGCGGCTGCGCGGCCGGGTCGACGCGCTGCGCGCCGCCATCGTGCCCATGGAGCGCGACGGACCGAACGTGGACGCGGCCGTGCTTGCCGCCCTGGCCGCCGCGTGCCGCGACCAGTTGCAGATCGGCTTCGATTACACCGACGGCCGCGGTCAGGCCAGCACCCGGCTGGTCGAGCCCCAGGGCATGGCGTACACCGGATATCGCTGGTATCTGGTGGCATGGGATCCGACGCGCGACGACTGGCGCACGTTCCGCATCGACCGCATCGCAGGAATGCCAAGCGTGGGCAGACATTTCGCGCCCCGCGCTTCGCCCGAGGGAGGCGACTTGCGCGCGTTCGTGGCGCGCTCCGTCAGCGCGCCGCCCTATTCCGAACCGCCACGGGTTGTCCTGCATGCGCCGCTTGCGGCCATGGTGGCGCGCATTCCGGCTTCATCGGGCCGGCTGGAAGCGCTGGACGACCAGCGCTGCCTGCTGCATTGCGGCGCGCACTCACTGGATGCGCTGACGTATTGGCTGATGGCGCTGGATGTGGAATTCGAAGTGCTGGCGCCGGCCGAACTGAGCGACCGCCTGCGCCGCGCGCAGGAGCGGCTGGCTCGAAGCCTGGCACGCAGCCCGGCCGCCGGCTAGCCCGGTCAGAGCACTTCTTTGGTGTTTTCCGCCTTGGCCAGCTGCTGCATGGCCAACGAGACCTTCGCCGCGACTTCCAGCCGTTCGGCCGCCGACATGGCGTCGTATTCGGCCTTGGAAATACCCAGGCTCGCCAGGGCCGCGTAGAACATCTTGTCCTCGAGCGACATCGAGGCATAGTCCATGAATTCCTGCTCGGCCTGGGACGGCGCGGCCTGCGAGGCGCCCGAAACGCCGCCCGCCATGGCCGAGCGGTTGCGCTCGGTTGCGCTGGCGAACGCGGCACGGAAACCGTCGTCGCGCGATCCGGACCGCGAAGCCGTTTCCGGCTGGCCGGAACCGGCGCCGATACCCAGGATGTTCACGCTGCTCATTCGGATGCTCCAAAAGAAATGCGGCGCGATGCGCATGGCCAGCGCCAAGAACACGTTGGCCGCCCATCGCGGGATGGATCTTCAGGCTGCCAAATTACTGCGGACGATGCCCGCCGGATGAACCGGTCACGCGGCCGAACCCCCCGTTTATCGCGCAATTGCCGCGCAGGCATTCTTCGCTTCTTTCTAGTATCTTGTGCCTCTTGCAAACCCTACTGAGACCGCTTTCATGAGCATCGACCCCACCTCCGGCCAGCCTGCTTCCGCCGTTCCCGGCGCGGACGCCTTCCTGCAGTTCCTGGTCAATCTGGTGAACAACGGCAGCCAGATCGAAAGCATCGGCGTGACGCTGCAGATGGGCGGCATGCTGGTGTCCGGCTCGATCGTGTCGGGCGCCGAGTACTTCGACAGGTTCGCTGCGAATTTCACCAGTTCCCTCGAATCCCTGGACGCCGGCACGCGCCAGACGGTGCATGCGTCGCTGGCCGAGCTGGGCGACGTTTTCCGCCTGCCCCAGCCTGTCGATCCGCTGCCCAACTACATCCACCTGGCCGACGCCCTCTTCTTCACCGCCGACGGCACGCCCATCGCCGGACAGCCCACGCTGTGGCGCGGACGCACCAGCGCGGTGGACGGGTTCATCCTGGGCCGCCTGCAATCGGAAGCGGCGGTATAGGTTGATGACGCAAGAACCCACACGGCCTGTCGTCGGCCAGGATGTGGACCGCAACACCTTGCTGGCCCTGCAGGAACAGGCGGCCGGCGGCGCGCTGTCGTTCGAGGATTGCGATTTCCAGGATGCGGATTTTTCCCGCCTGGACCTGCGCGGGTTTCAGTTCACCGCCTGCGCAATCGCGGGCGCTTCCTTCCAGGGTGCGAACCTGGCAGACACGCGTTGGCTGCGCTGCCGCGGCGGTCAGGCCAGTTTCGCTTCGGCGGACGCCAGCGAGGCCGTGTTCCAGAATTGCGACCTCAACAACGCCAACTGGCGCCGCGCGCGGCTGGCCTCCGCCCGGTTCCAAGGGTGCAAGCTGACGGGTTCGGATTTCGACGGCATCGCCTGCCTGGGCTGGACGCTGGAAGAATGCCTGCTGGTCGGCGCCCTGCTGCGTGGCGTGTCGTTTCGAAAATCCGACATCCTTCAACTGGACTTCTCGGACGCCGACCTGTCCGGCAGCGATTTTCGCGATGCCGTGTTCCATGGCGGCAGCCTGCGCAACGCCACCCTGAAAAACGTGCGCTTTGAAGGCGCCGACCTGCGCGAAGCCGATTTGGGCGGCCTGGACCTGACGGCGGCGGCGCGGCTGGCGGGCGCGACCATCTCGAAGACCCAGGCGGCCGCGCTGCTGGCCGAACTGCGCATCAGCGTGGTCTGACGCGGTTGAAGCGCTGCTCCACCACCACGCTGCCCCACTGCCGCCCTTCGGACTGCTGGGTCAGCGTGAAGCCCGCCGCTTCGTACAGGTGCCTGGCGGCGTCCAGCCCCTTGAAGGTCCACAGATAGGTCTCGTCATAGCGCTCGTCCACGAACGCCATGGCGCGCGCCAGCAAGGCCCGGCCCACGCCCATGCCGCGCAGCGACTCATCGACGATGAACCAGCGCAGATGCGCCTTGCGGGTGGCCAGGTCGCCGTCGATGACGATGGAGGCCAGCGTCCTGCCCCCATCCATGTACAGCCACAGGTTCTTGCCCCTTGCCGGCAGTTCTTCCGCGAACTCGGCCAGCTCCGTCGCGACCTTGCGCTCGAAGTAAACGCCAAAGCCCGAGGCCTGGGCGTAATAGCGCGCATGCAGGCTGGCGACGTCGCCGATGCATCCGGGCAGATAGCCCTCATGGATCTGGCCTTCGATACCGCTGGACGTTGGCGCCGGCGCATCGTTCGGGTTTTCGCTGGACAGCGCGTCCGCGTACAAGGACAGAAAGCGGATCAGCGACTCCTGGTCCTCGGGCGCCATCCGCCGCAGCGCGTGCGACACCTGGTCCGTTGCGAACTGATCGATCCGCGCGCGCAGGGCGTGGCCCGATTCGGTCAGGTACAGCCGGGATGAACGCGCGTCGTCGGCCGACGCCTCGCGCGCCAGCAGGCCGGCGGCCTCCAGCTTGGCCACCTGCCGGCTGGTGTTGGATTTGTCCAATCGCAGGATGCCCGCCAGATCGCGCGCCTGGATGCCCGGCTGCAGGCCGACCTCGATGATGGCGTGGACGGCGGACGGGGCCAGCTCGCTGCCGGCCAGCGACGTGCGCATGAAACCCAGTTCGCGAACCAGTTTGCGGGAAAACTCCCGCAGGTCCTGGATGGTCTTGTCCCGAGACCGGGACGGCAAGTCGATGAGATCCACGGCGCACCCCTTAAGTTGCGAGTCGCAACCAATATACTTGCGAGCCGCAACCAATTCAAGCTTTAGTGGGAATCGCCCCGACGGGCCGTTTGAAGGCGGCGCGAGCAGCCTCGATTTCCGGATGGCACACGCATCCGCTCATATGCTCGTTCACCATGCCCACGGCCTGCATGAACGCATGAATCGTCGTCGGGCCCACGAAGGTCCAGCCGCGCCGCTTCAAATCGCGCGACAGCGCAATCGACGCCTTTGAAGTGGGATTGTTGTCCCAGTGCCCGCGATCCACCGACGCCGGGAGGACGTGCGCCGGCGGTTCGTGCGCCCACAGCCAGCCGGCCAGCGAACCCGTTTCGTTGGCCAGTTCGATCGCGCGCCGCGCATTGTTGATGGCGGACACGATCTTTGCGCGGTTGCGCACGATGCCCGCGTTGCCCATCAGGCGTTCGACGTCGCGTTCGTCGTAGCGGGCCACGCGCTCGAAATCGAAATCGTCGAACGCTTCCCGAAACGCCTCGCGCTTGCGCAGGATGGTGATCCACGCCATGCCCGCCTGGAAGCCTTCAAGACAGATTTTTTCGTAGAGCCGACGGTCGTCCGCCACGGGGCGGCCCCATTCGTGATCGTGATAGTCGGGCATCGTGGGCTGCCAGAAGCAGCGGGCAACGCCGTGGTCGTCGACGATCAGGCCGGCGTCCGGGGCGGCGATGCTGCCCGGCGGCTGGGGCTGGAAATCCTTTGCTTCCGCCTTCATGGCTTGCCGGGCACGGGGCAGCTCATGTCGCCTTCTTCACATTTCAGGTAGGCGTGCAGTTGCTTGGTGCGCGCCTGGGTCAGCTCGTCCAGGCACATGCTCAGCACCATCGGATACGCGCTGCCTCCCGTGACGCCGCCGGATGAAAACGTGCATTCGGCATCTCGAAAAAACAGCCAGGCCTTCTGCGCCGCTTCGAGTTGGGTCGCCGCATCCTTGCGGTCCTTCAGGCGCGTCATCGCTTCCTTGTAGGCGGCGTTCAGGTCGGCATCCGACTTGCGGTACGCCTGGTCCGCGCACAGATTCATGTCCGTCTGCGTGGAAGCCTGGTCGCACTTGATCAATTGCGCTTGCGCGCCCGACGCCAGCAAGATCGCGGCGGCGGCAAAGACGGTACGCATGGGGATTCCTCCTATGTCGGGGTTGCGGGAACGATTGGAGAAAGTGTCGCATGGATGCTTGCGAGGCGCAGCCGCCCTGCCCGCGTCGCCTAAGATAGGGGCCATGAAGATTCAATTGCTTTCCGACCTGCACCTGGAAACCGACCCCACGTTCGAAGCCCGACCCGTGCCCGGCGCCGACCTGCTGGTGCTGGCGGGCGACATCGGCTCGTATCGGCGAGGATCGCGGCTGGAGCGCACGGACTTTGGCCTTGGCACCTATTCCCCGCGCCACGGCTGGCCCACACCGGTGCTGTACGTGCCCGGCAACCACGAATACGACAACGTGGATTTCGACGAGACGCACGCGCGCCTGCGCGATCTTTGCGAGGCGCTGGACATTCAATGGCTGGAACGCGAAACTGCCGTGATCGACGGCGTGCGCTTCGTCGGCACCACGTTATGGACGGACTTCGACGCGCTCGCCGCGCCGGGCGAGGCCATCGGCGACATCATGAAAAAACGCGCCAAGGCGTTTCGCGCCGCGGACTTCTACCTGGAAAAGGCCGAGATGCGCCGCAACGGCGCGCCCTTCATGGCCGAACAGATGCGGGAACAGGGCCTGGCATGCCAGCAATGGCTGGACGCCGCCCTGCGCGACCCCTTCGAAGGCCCAACCATCGCCGTCACCCACTTCGCCCCCACCCTGGCCAGCGCCGACCCGCGCTACGGCCTCACCCCCGGCACCGCCGGATTCTGCAACGCGCTGGACGCGCTGCTGCCGCTGGCCGACATCTGGATACACGGCCACCTGCATTGCGCGCAGGACTATGTAAAGGATGGGTGCCGGGTCATCGCGAACCCGCTGGGGTATGCGAAGAAGGGGGAACAGGAGGATTTTGCGCCCGGAAAACTGTGGCAGGTGTGCCGCCAGCCTTCAGGTGGTATCAGTGGAGCACAGACGGGGTGAGAACAAAAGGCTAGCGGTCCGGGCAGCCGTCGGCCCCAACAAGAAACTTTATGCTCAATCGGGCTCCCGCACAAAATTTTCGTCGATCGATATCCACCCGTCTCCTCTAGTACAAGAGACGCGCTTGAATCTGAACATTTTCTGGTAACTCCAGTCGCGACCCAGCGCACATATGTCCCCCGCCTGAAGAACAAAGGCTACCGGAGCTCCATCATTATTTTCAGAGTAGACGTCGACAGGAGCGGTAACTCGCCAACGGCCTTTGGGCGCGTCTGAACAGCCAGATAGGGCCGCGAGCAAGACGAACGCAGAGAGCAAGCGCTTCATTTTCGTTTCGGGTAGATATTGCGTTTTTGGAGTCGAGACGAACGAGACACAATGATCAGCACCTCTTTCGGGCTAACCGCAGTTCTGCGCGAAGCGTCCCACTGATACCGCGGATCATGTGCCAACACGCCAACCCTCTCCAATACGTCGGCAACGTTTGTTGAACAACTATTGCCGATCAGATCGTACGGAGTATTTAGCGCTACTCGCCGCCTCAAGTCGGCTTCGATGCTAGCCACTTCTGCAGCGGACATCTGTAGGACAAGACCGACCGTTTCTCGGAAGCTATTTCGCTCCAAATATTCCGAGCGCGGCAGCACGTAGTAATTGTCGTGAGCGCGCGAGTACACCGTGCCTCCAATCGCGATCGCTACGTGTCCCCACTGTGAGCCGAGACTTATCGGCCGGCCATCGCTCACAAGAACCTCAATGCTGTTTCGTTCCGCAACTAACGCATTTTCCGATAAAGATATGCCGGCCGTACGGAAGACTTGGTCAAGTGCATGCAGCGTAGGCGACATCGGCTCAATGCGACCACTAGCCACGCGGCCCAACGTGCGCTGAAGGTTCTTGATCGTCTCGACAGCATCGAACGATATCAAACCTGTTTCTGCAATTTCTCGACGTCGAATATACCGGCGTATGTAGAGGTTAAGAGCCCTCTGCACCACGCGGACATCCGTGACGCGGTTATATCCCCCAGCCCCACAGACGCCAGAATCCGAATCATCGCCACGCTCCTCCAGATGCAAGGGCCAACGACATCGCGACGATTTCACAACGTCGACCTCGGCCGCATGAATGCCGCAATCTAGAGAATGTGGACTGATACGGAAATCAGCGCCGTCCGACGACTGGGAGCAACTGCTCCGATGCGCAACCCTTGAATCGCTCGCCGATGACTGCCTGGAGCTCGGGCCAGGTACCGACCCCGCGAAGCGGACACTCGGAGCATGGCTGATCGCTCGACGGGAATAGCTACCCGCCGCCCCCGATCAGTACAAAGGCCGGCCGGGCGTTGGCGATGTTCGCCGGCCCGGCTGCCCGCGGCCTTTCGGCCGCCCCGCCCTCAAGGCGCCGGATTCGGGTGACGCACGTGGATCTGGTTGATGGCGTCCAGCACTTCTTGCGACAAGGTCACGTCGACGCTGTCGATGTTTTCCTTGAGCTGTTCCAGGGACGTGGCGCCGATCAGGTTGCTGGTGACGAAGGGGCGCTGGTTGACCCAGGCCAGCGCCAGGTGCGTGGGCGAGATGCCGTGGGCGCGCGCCAGTTCAACGTATTCGCGCGTGGCGGCCTGGGCCTGGTCGTTGCTGTAGCGCGTAAAACGCGAATACACCGTCAGACGCGCGCCCGCCGGCTTGGCGCCGTCCAGGTACTTGCCGCAAAGCATGCCCATCGCCAGCGGCGAATAAGCCAGCAGGCCCACGCCTTCGTGGTGCGTGAATTCCGACAGGCCGATCTCGTACACGCGGTTCAGCAGGCTGTAGGCGTTCTGGATGGACGCGATGCGCGGCAGATTCTGGTTTTCGGCGTGGCGCAGGAACTGGCTGACGCCCCACGGCGTTTCGTTCGACACGCCGACGTGGCGGACCTTGCCCGCGCGCACGAAATCCTGCAGGACCGACAGCGTCTCTTCGATCGGCACGGTGTGCTCGTCTTCGACCCAGGGATAGTTCAACTGGCCGAATGTCGCGGTGGTGCGGTCGGGCCAATGGAGCTGGTACAGGTCCAGGTAGTCCGTCTGCAGGCGCTTCAGGCTGGCGTCCAGCGCCTCGGTCAGGTTCTTGCGGTCCAGGAAGGTCTTGCCGTCGCGGATGTGGCCGGGACGCTTGGGGTCGCGCACGGGGCCGGCCACCTTGCTGGCCAGCACGATGTCCTGGCGGCGGCGGCTCTTGGCCAGCCACGTGCCGATGTAGGTTTCGGTCAGACCCTGCGTTTCGGGCTTGGGCGGCACCGGGTACATTTCGGCCACGTCGACCAGGTTGACGCCACGGTCCAGCGCGTAGTCCAGCTGCTGATGCGCCTCTGCTTCGGTGTTCTGCTCGCCCCAGGTCATGGTGCCCAGCCCAATCAGGCTGACGTCCAGGTCGGTGCGGCCGAGTTTGCGGTATTTCAAGTTCTGCTCCGTGCGGGGTCTTTGGGTAGGGAAGCGACACCTTACTCCAAGATGTTGGCGTTTCGCTGACGGCATTTTCCTTCGGGCGGCCCGCCGGCGGCGCAGGCTTGCCGCCGCCGCCCAATCGTCATACGCTCATTCGCAAATCACTCCGGGGAATACCGAATGCTGAGGGAAATTGACGAGGTCTACCTCTTTTTCGTCGTGCTCATCGTCTTCCTTGGCGTGATCGAGCTGAGTTACCGGCTGGGCCGCAAGCTGCGCAAGCCGGCCGACGAAGCCGCAAAGTCGCATATCACGGCGCTGCAAACCGCCCTGCTCGGCCTTCTGGCGCTGCTCCTGGGCTTTACCTTCGCGATGTCCGTCACGCGCTTCGAGACACGCAAGAACCTGGTTCTTGAAGAAGCCAACGCCATCGGCAACGCTTACTGGCGTTCACAGCTGATCCCCGTTGAACACCGCCCCATGGTCGCGAGCCTGCTGCACGAGTACACGTCGGCGTCGCTGGACTACCATCTGGCGGACCAGGATTCGCCACGCTTCAACGCCGCCAACGCCACGGCCCGGCGCATCGAGCGCCAGGTCCGCGCAGCGGTGGCCGCCCGCGCCGAGAATCCGCCCTCGATTTCCACCATCATGTTCATCCAGGCGATCAACGAGATGGCGCAGATCAACGAGAAGCGGCGGGTTGCGCTGGAAAACCACGTGCCCGAACCGGTGTACTACCTGCTCTTTATCGTGGCGGGCGGATCGATGGCTTATATCGCCTACGGCACGGGCCTGCACGGGCGGCGCCGGCCGATATCGACCGGCATGTTCGCCGCGCTGATCGCAATGGTGCTGACCTTCATCCTGGACATCGACCAGCCCGGCAGCGGGCTGATCCAGGTTGGCCAGGAAAGCATGGAGCGCATGCAGGCGACGCTGGCGCAGGAAATGAAGCCATAGCGGACGCGTTCAGGGGAAGTACTCGAGCACCTCGTCGCCCGCGTCGTCGAGAAGGCCCGTGGACGACCAGCCCAGGTGCCGGTAAAACCCGTAAGAACGCACGGCGGGATCCGTTGCGCAGCCCAGGAACACCCGCGCGTAGCCAAGCGCCTTCAAATCCCGCACCATCAGGTTCAGGAGCGTCTTGCCGGCGCCGTGGCCTTCGTAGTCCGGCAACAGCGCCAGCACGACGATTTCACCGGTTTCCTTGTCGCCGTAGCAGTAGCCGGCGATCCGATCGCCGACGGTAGCGACGTATCCGGGCAGCGATCCGTCGCGCACCGCTTCGGTCCAGGTCTCGAGCGTGACGCCCACGGCCGCCAGCTGCTCTGCCGAAAACGCGTTTTCGCGGGTCTTGCCGCGTATGTCGATGCACGCCGGCACGTCTTCCGCGCGCGCGGCCCTGTAAACAATGTCCATGGTTCCTCAGGTAAACAAACGCCGCAAGAACGGCGCGGTGACGCCGGCCGGGCTGCGGCTGACCTCTTCCGGCGTGCCGGCCGCGACGATCGTCCCGCCCTCTTCGCCCGCCCCGGGACCGACGTCCATCATCCAGTCGCTGCCCGCGACGACGCGCAGATCGTGTTCGACCACGACCACGGTGTTGCCGGCGTCGACCAGGCCGTGCAGTTGCGCCATCAGTTTGTCCACATCCGCCGCGTGCAGCCCGGTGGTGGGCTCGTCCAGCACGTACAGCGTGGTGCCGCGCTGACTGCGCTGCAGTTCGGTCGCCAGCTTGATGCGTTGGGCCTCGCCGCCGGAAAGTTCGGTGGCGGGCTGGCCCAGCCGCAGGTAACCCAGGCCGATTTCGTGCAGCAGCGCCAAGGGGCGCTGCACCGCAGGCTCTTCCTTGAAGAACGCCAGCGCCTCGTCGACGGTCATCGCCAGCACCTGCGCGATATTGCGGCCATTCCACTCGATTTCCAGCGTCTTGGCGTTGTAGCGGCTGCCGTGGCACGTGGGGCAAGGCGCGTACACGCTGGGCATGAACAGCAGCTCGACGTGGACAAAGCCTTCGCCTTCACAGGTCTCGCAGCGGCCTTGAGCCACGTTGAACGAAAACCGGCCCGCGCCATAGCGACGGGACTTGGCGGCCTTGGTGTCGGCAAACAGTTTGCGGACGTGGTCGAACAGGCCGGTGTAGGTGGCAAGGTTGGACCGGGGCGTTCGGCCGATGGGTTTCTGGTCCACATTGACCAGCCGCTTGATGGCCTGCGCGCCGGCGTGCAGGCGTCCCGTCGTGCGCGGCAGGTTGCCGGGCTGCGGCAGGTCGCCGTCGGATTCCTCGACGGGCAGTTCCTGGCCCAGGTGTTCGCCCACCAGTTCCACCAGCGCCTGGCTGACCAGGCTGGACTTTCCCGAACCCGACACGCCAGTGACCGCCGTGAACGCGCCCAACGGAAAGCGCGCATCGACTCCGTGCAGGTTGTTGCGGTGGATTCCACGCAGCTCCAGCCATCCCGCCGGGTCGCGAGGCTTGCGCCGGGCGGCGGCGCGGGCGTCAAAGAGATACTTGCCAGTGACCGATTCCTTGACGTCGCGCAGCCCGTCCGGCGGACCGCTGTACAGCACCTGCCCGCCATGCTGGCCAGCGCCCGGGCCCACGTCCACCAGCCAGTCGGCGCGTCGCAGGGTGTCCAGGTCGTGCTCGACGACGAACAGCGTGTTGCCCCCCGCCTTGAGCTGATCCAGCGCGCGGTGCAGCGCCTGTCCGTCGGCGGGATGCAGCCCGGCGGACGGTTCGTCCAGCACGTACACCACGCCGAAGAGGTTCGAGCGGATCTGCGTCGCGAGCCGCAGCCGCTGGAGTTCGCCGGGCGACAGCGTTGGCGTGGACCGGTCCATCGCCAGGTATCCCAGGCCCAGCGCCTGCAGCGTGCCGATGCGCTCCACCAGATCATGCGCGATGCGCTGCGCGGCGATGCGCTTTTCCGGAGAAGAATCCGGCGTGCGCCGCACGTCGCTGCTGCCGGCATGCGACAAGCCGCCCGCCGCCACGCGCCGGGCGTTGGCCCGCACGCCCGCGGCCTTGCTGCGCGTCGCCCCCGCGCCCGTCGCCGGTTCGTCAAACCGGCCTTCAGCCGCGGGCGTCAGGATTTCCGCAATGCGGCTGAGCGGCAACTGCGACAGGGTGCCGATGTCCAGGCCCGCGAAGGTCACGGACAGGGCTTCGCGCTTGAGGCGGCGGCCGCCGCATTCCGGGCAAGGCGCGCCGGTCATGAAGCGGGCAACGCGCTTTTTCATCATGGCGCTCTGCGTGGTCGCGAACGTGTGCATGACGTAGCGACGCGCGCCCGTATACGTGCCCATGTAGCTGGGCTCGGTCTTGCGGCGCAAGGCCGCGCGAGTTTCCGCCGGCGTGAATCCGGCATACACCGGCACGGTCGGCTGCTCGTCGGTATAGAGGATCCAGTCGCGGTCTTTCTTGGGCAGGTCGCGCCACGGCTTGTCGACGTCGTAGCCCAGCGTCACCAGGATGTCGCGCAGGTTCTGGCCGTGCCACGCCGGCGGCCACGAGGCAATCGCCCGTTCACGGATGGTGAGCGACGGATCCGGCACCATGGATGCTTCCGTCACTTCGTACACGTAGCCCAGGCCGTGACAGTTCGGGCAGGCGCCCTGCGGCGTATTCGGAGAGAAGTCTTCCGCATACAGCATGGGCTGGCGCGCCGGGTAGGCGCCGGCGCGCGAATACAGCATGCGCAGCATGGAAGACAACGTGGTCACGCTGCCCACCGTGGACCGGACGTTGGGCGTGCCGCGCTGCTGTTGCAGCGCCACGGCCGGCGGCAGTCCGTCGATGGCGTCGACGTCGGGCACGCCCACCTGGTCGATCAGCCGCCGGGCATAGGGCGACAGCGATTCCAGATACCGGCGCTGCGCTTCGGCATACAAGGTGCCGAAGGCCAGGGACGACTTCCCCGACCCGGATACGCCGGCGAACACCACCAGCGCATTGCGCGGGATGCTGACATCGACGTTCTTCAGATTGTGTTCCCGCGCACCGCGCACACGGATGCAGGCATCGGGGCTGAGAGTGGGAGACTTCTTGCGCTGGCTCATGCCTGGAATAGTAATGGACCGTGCGCGGCGCCGCCGCTTGCCGGACGGGCCGAGGGGCGCGCGACGCCCTCCGATCGGACGATGCCGCGCGCACCGATGCATGCATACCGGACCGCCGCGACCATGACGCGCGACGCGCCCGCATCCTTTTGATTCCGTTGACGGGCGCGCGACGCTGCATTAATTTCGCAACACGCGATTCGACAGAGGCGGCGCCATGCGCCGCCTCTGTCGTGCTACCGGCTCGTTCGGCGGGGACGCGCGGCTTCCTGCTGCGGGCGGCGGCATCTTCACGCGGCAGGACTTGATGACCTCTTTGCTGAAGGCAAGAAAATGGTGATCTCAACAACCGTCCTGGTCGTGGGCGCCGGCCCGGCCGGCCTGCTGACCGCCGCGGAGCTGCACCGCCGCGAGGTCGACTGCCTGCTCATCGACGCGCATGAACGTCCGCTGGACTGGGACCGCGCCACCGTCGTGCACCCGCGTTCGCTGGAAATCCTGGACACGCTGGGCATCCTGGAGCCCTTGCTGGTCGCGGGCGTCAAGCAGCGGCGTGCCCGCATTCACGCGGGCGGCGACGTGCTGGGCGTCATCGACCTGGAACTCTGCGGCAGCCGCTATCCGTACAACATCGGCATATCGGAAGAGGTCACCGAGACCGTCCTCGCCCGGCATCTTGAAGCGCTGGGCGGCAAGGTGACACGCGCGACGCGCCTTGTCGGCCTGCAAGCCCACGATGACGGCGTGCTCGCCACCCTGGAGCGCGACGGCATGCAGTCTCAGGTGCAGGCGCAATGGGTGGTGGGTTGCGACGGCCATCACAGCACGGTGCGAATGCTGACGGGCATCGAACAGGACGGCCACGACATCAATCAGCCCTGGGCAGTCTTTGACGCCGGCATCAGCGGCTGGCCCCATTCCTTCGAGGCGAACTACGCGTATCTGGACCAGATACCGGTGATTCTCACCGCCCTGCCCGACGAACGCTGGCGCGTCTACCTGCGCCCCAGTTCGGCTGACTCCGACCTTGTCGAGGACGCGCTGTCCACGCTGCGGCGGTACCTGCCCGACGCGACCTTTGCCGACGTCTCGCACCCTGCCCGTTTCGAGTGCCACACCAAGGTCGCCCGCCACTTCCGGTCCGGCCGCGTGCTGCTGGCCGGCGACGCCGCGCACACCTGCAGCCCCGCGCAAGGCCATGGCATGAACACCGGCCTGCAGGATGCCTTCAACCTGGGGTGGAAGCTGGCGCTGGTCTGCCAGGGACACTGCTCCGAAGCCTTGCTGGACAGCTACCACGCCGAAAGGCGCCCCGTGGCCGACCTGGTGATGGCGTCGGGCGACGCCGCCGAAAGCGCACAAATGGTGAAAGGGCGCGCGGAACGGCGCGAACGCGACCGGGCGATCCAGGCGGCCTTCGGCAACCCGGAATCCCGGCATCGGGAAGCCATCTCGGAAGCCGAACTGGATATCGACTATGCAGGCTCGCCCATCGTCATGGGGGATCCGCATGACGCCATCTGGCCCGGCCAACGCCTGCCGGACGATATCGACGTGCATTTCGCCACGGGCGGCAAAGGCAAGCTGCACGACTACGCCAGGCGCCGCGGCCACACCGCCTTGCTGATCGGCGGCGCCAGCACGCCGCAGCAGTCCCTGGCGGACCTGCGCCGCGACCTCGAACCGCTGTCGGACGGCGCCCTCATCGAAGCCTTCATCGCCGTGACAGCGAACCGCGGGGTGTCGGAGGCGGACGCCTACCTTGAGCCCGAGACGGCGGACAAGTTGGGGATCGGAGACCTGGTGCTGCTGGTCATCCGCGCCGACGGCCACGTCGGCCTGCGCGCCGAACAGCGGCACGCCGAGACCTTGTCGTCCTATATTGCGTTGTTGCGTTCGAACCCGGCCGGATCGCCTTCCTAGGGTAATCCCCAGGAAATCCGTGTCGATTCTGGCGTCTGCGGTTCGTCGTAGTCATACACCCACCCTTCAATTCAAGGCGGATACACCATGACCACTGGAACCGTACGACACCTGCGCGTTCTGCGCACCACCCCCGAGCGCGTCTACCGCGCCTTTCTTGAAGCCGACGCCATCGCCAAATGGCTTCCCCCTTATGGCTACACCTGCACGGTCCACGAGCTTGACGCCCGCGTCGGTGGCAGCCACAGGATGTCATTCCGCAACTTCGCCACCGGCTACAAAGAACCTTTTGGCGGCGAATACCTGGAACTGGTCGAGTTCCAGACCATCCGCTACACAGACCGCTTCGATGATCCGAATCTGCCTGGCCAGATGACGACCACCATCACGCTGCGGGAAGTGTCCTGCGGCACGGAACTCGTCATCGTGCAGGAAGGCATACCCGAGGTCATTCCCACCGAGATGTGCTACCTGGGCTGGCAGGAATCGCTGCTACAGCTGGCGCGGCTGGTGGAAACCGACATCCCCGCCAACTGAGCCCGCGGGCGCAGCGTCACCGCCGCGCCTTCTTCGACGACGTGTTCAGGGCCACGGCGGCGCGGATCAGGGCTTGCAGCGCCTGTTCGTCGATGGCGTCGCCCTCGTGCAGGTCGATGGCGCGGCGCGTATTGCCATCCAGGCTGGCGTTGAACAATCCGGCGGGGTCTTCCAATGCCGCGCCCTTGGCGAACGTAAGCTTCACGGCGTTCTTGTAGGTTTCGCCGGTGCACACGATGCCCGAATGCGACCACACCGGGACGCCTCGCCACTTCCATTCTTCCACCACGTCAGGATCGGCCTGCCGGATCAGCGCCCGCACCCGGGCCAGCGTCTGGCCGCGCCAGTCGTCCAGTTCCGCGATGCGCGCATCGATCAGGTCGGAAGCGCTAGCGCCCGGTTCCGTGGGTTCGCCTGCCTTGTCAGCCTTCATGTTGCGGGTGTCCTCGATCTAAACCGATACGTTTATTCATGATTTGACACTATGATGCCTCGCGAATTACCGGGAGTCGCTTCAAAATGTGGCGCGCACTGTGGGCCCGGCCCAGCCGCTACCATGTCGGCGCGCACTCTCTACAAGAAAAGGAAGAATCGTGTCAAAAGTGTTCGCCCTGCTGATTTCCGCCATGCTGCCGGCCGCCGCCATGGCGCAGCCCGACGTCGAGCCCCTGAAGCTCAATGCGGACAACAAGCTGTACTGCAACGCGCAGGCCGACTGGTGCGTGGGCATCAAGACGAACGGCACATTCGAAGAGAACGGCCCCTTCGCCACCAGCCGGACCCTGCGCGCCGACCAGCGCTTCTGGGATTCTCCCGACATCCCGGACTTCAAGAACTTCAGCGTGTGGCCCGAAGTGATCCGCCTGAGCGAGGAACGCGCGCTGGTGGGCGTGGTGGGTCCGCAAGAACCCGATTTCGAGGCCACGACGCCGTTTTCGGGCGGCGGGTTCACGCGGCGCGATCTGTATCTGTACGACGTCAATCTGGGCGAACAGGCCAGCGCCAACCTGGTTTTCGTCATGCCCTACACGGCGGAAGCGTCCATCCGCGCCTGCTTCAACGACGCGGACCAGAAAAAGCGCGCCGGCCAGTGCAGCGACATCTACAGCTTCAAGGCATCCCTGAAGGCCCTGCCCGGCAAGACCTATCCGGACCTGCAGGTGACGACCGAGGCGACGCGTTCGCCGGCGGGCGCCAGCCGCTATGCGGACTCGAGCGCCCGGCCGGCGTTGACCAAGGAGCAACTGGCGCCGCAGAAGGACAGCCAGTGCAGCTACACGGTCACGTACAAGTGGCAGGAAAGCGCATCAGTGTACGAACCGGCAAAGCCGCTGCCCGACTGCGCGGAATTCCTGCAAGCCGCGCCGGCCCGCAAGTAGCGGGCGCGGAAGCAGCCCCGCGCGCCTCAGTCGGCGTAGCCGGGGTTGCGGCGATCCAGGCGGCGCAGCAGGCCCGGCCACGCCAGTTCGGCCTTGCGCGCCCGGTCCGCCGGCGACTCCACCGCAGCGCGCGCCAGCACATCGGGCGGGATGTGGGTCAGTTCCCCGCCCGCCTGCGCCCGCACCTGCACCATGCAGGCCGCCTCCAGCCGATGCATGGCCTGGAAAGCCTCGGCCATGCTCTGCCCCACGGTCAGCAGGCCGTGATTGCGCAGGATCAGATAGTTGTTGCTGCCCAGGTCGCGCACCAGCCGCGGCTGCTCGTCGGGATTGAGCGCCAGGCCTTCGTAGTCGTGGTAGCTGAGCGAGCGCAGCACGATGAACGCAAACTGCGACAGCGGCAACAGGCCCGCCTTCTGCGCCGACACCGCGACCCCGTTGATCGAATGCGTGTGCAGCACGCACATGGCGTCCTTGCGGGCCGCATGGATACAGCTGTGGATGGTGAAGCCGGCCGGATTGATGTCGTATTCCGACTCCATGACCTTGTTGCCGTGCAGGTCGATCTTGACCAGGCTGGACGCGGTGATCTCGTCGAACATCATCCCGTAGGGATTGATCAGGAAATGTTCCGTGCCCGGCACCTTGGCCGTGATGTGCGTGAAAATCAGGTCGTCCCAGCCAAAAAGCGCCACCAATCGGTACAGCGCGGCCAGGTCTTTGCGGACATGCCATTCCGTGGTCCCGACCTGATCGCGCACGCTGGCGCCCTGCTTGCTTACCGTATCCATCCTGTCTCCGTATTGTTGCCATGCGTCCGTGGCTTATGCCACAGGCTCAGCCATGCACTGTATTCCTTTCATCCGTGACTGGCACGGCGCCGCCCCGAGCGGCGTCCGTCTGGTGAAACAGCCCCGGACCCATTAACCTGTAAACCCAGGCTCAGGAGAAACCCGAAAATGCTGCTCGCGCTTTACGGTCATCCTTTTTCCTCGTACACCCAGAAGGCGCTTGTGGCGCTGTACGAAAACGGCACGCCCTTCGAATTCCGCTGCATCGGGCCGGATACGCCGCAGCACGCCGCCGACTGGCTGAAACGCTGGCCGCTGCGCAAATTCCCGCTGCTGGTCGACGGCGACCGCAACATTGCCGAAGCCAGCATCATCATCGAATACCTGCAACTGGCCCACCCCGGCCCGGTGCGCCTGCTGCCCGCCGACCCGATGGCGGCGCTGGACGTGCGGTTCCTGGACCGCTACTTCGACCTGCACGTGATGCACTGGATACAGCATGCGGTGAACGGCGCGCTGACCGGCGATGCGATCAAGCGCAAAGACGGACTGGCGCTGGCCGCCGAGAAGCTGGAGCTTGCGTACGCGTGGCTCGACGCCCACCTGGCCGGGCGCGAATGGGCCGCCGGCGCGCACTTCACGCTGGCCGACTGCGCCGCGGCGCCCTCGCTGTTCTACGCAGACTGGGTCCACCGCATCTCCGACGCCTATCCGGATCTACAGGCCTACCGCAAGCGCCTGCTGGCCCGCCCGTCCTTCGCCCGCGCGGTGGAGGAAGCCCGACCCTACCGGCCGCTCTTTCCCCTGGATGCGCCCGACCGGGACTGACGCGTCACGAATTTCCCTCGGCAACGTGCGAGAATCCACGCCACCCCCTCTCGGATGAGGACGCCCACCGTGCAGCAACCCTTGCATCGACACCTGCCTTCATTCTTCCGGTCGCACCTGGAGTCCCTCTCGGGCGTTGGCCTCATGCTCGGCACGCTGTTCTTCGCCGCAGCGCTGACTCCCACCCTGATCCCCCGCACCCATGTCACGCAAGGCGTTCTGGCCGGCGCCTGCCTTGCCGCGGGCTATGGACTGGGCGTGCTGTGGCATTGGCTGTGGGCCTACATGGAACTGCCCGAACCCAAGGGCCGCGCCGCGCGGATCATCAACGCCGTCATCGGCGTGCTGTGCCTGTCGGTGGCCATCCTGTTCCTGGGCCGCGCGGCGGAATGGCAGAACACCATCCGCGCCCTGATGCACATGGACCCTGTGACCAGCGCGCATCCCATCAAAGTCAGCGTGATCGCCCTGGCCACCTTTGTCGTGCTGCTTGCGCTGGCGCGGCTGTTCAAGCTGATCGCCCGCTTCCTGGCCCGACAGGTGCGGCGCGTGGTGCCGCGTCGCGTGGCCAATGTCACGGGCGCCGCGATCGCGATCCTGATCTTCTGGCTTCTGGCGACCGACGTGTTCTTCCGCGGCGCGCTGCACGTGCTGGACGCCTCATTCCGCGAATTCGACGCCCTGCTGGAACCCGAACGCCCGCAGCCCACCACGGCCCTCAAGACCGGAGGCCCCGAATCGCTGGTCCACTGGAACGAGCTTGGCCGGGCCGGCCGCGAATTCATCGCATCCGGGCCAACCGCCAGCGAGATCGAGGCGCAGTCCGGGCGCCAGGCTCTCGAGCCCATCCGCGTATATGTCGGGCTGCGCGGCGCCGCCACGCCGCAGGAACGCGCCCGGCTTGCGCTGGACGAAATGAAGCGCGTGGGCGCCTTCGAGCGGTCGGTGCTGGTGGTGATCACGCCCACGGGCACGGGCTGGGTGGACCCGGCCGCCATGGATTCGCTGGAATACCTGTTGCACGGCGACGTCGCAAGCGTGGCCATGCAGTATTCCTATCTGTCCAGCCCGCTGTCGCTGCTGGCGCAGCCGGAGTACGGCGCCGAGGCGGCGCGCGCGCTGTTTCTTGCGGTATACGACTACTGGACCGCCCTGCCCAAGGACAAACGGCCCCGGCTGTACCTGCATGGCCTGAGTTTGGGCGCAAAGAATTCCGCCGGGTCGGCCGAACTCTTCGAAATGATCGGCGACCCCATCCAGGGCGCCTTGTGGAGCGGCCCGCCATTTGAAAGCCGCGTCTGGCGCACGATCACCGATGCCCGCAATCCCGGTTCGCCCGCGTGGCTGCCGGAATTGCGCGACGGCGCATTCGTGCGCTTCATGAACCAGCAAGGCTCGCCCGTGCCCGACGACGCGCCGTGGGGACCGATGCGCGTCGTCTATCTGCAATACGCCAGCGACCCGGTCACGTTCTTCGATTACCGCGACCTCTACCGTCCGCCCGCGTGGATGAACGCGCCGACGGGCCCGGACGTCTCGCCCGAGTTGCGGTGGTATCCGGTGGTCACCATGCTGCAGCTTGCGCTGGACATGGCGATGGGCACGGAAACGCCCATGGGCTATGGCCACGTCTATGCGCCGCAGCATTACGTGGACGCGTGGGTCGCCGTCACCGGCGCCAGCGACTGGACACCCGACGCGCTGACCGATCTGAAGGAATACCTGCTAGAGCGCGCGCAGGCGGCGGTGGAAGACGAACAAGGCGACGAGGGCGCCTACGAAAGCCGCGGAGGATAAGCGCCGCGCTGCTGATCATGAACCCTGTTTCGCACGACCGCCTTACGTCCTTCTTCTGGCACGACGACGCCATACGCAGCCGCAGCGTAAGCGGCCTGCTGCTTGCGGGCCACGTCGACGTGCCCGCGCCGCCTGCTCGCCTGCTGGCCGACTGGCGGCGCGAGATCCGGACGCGGCTATTCCTCGAACCTGGCGACGTCGAACAGATGCCCCTGGCGCGCACGCGCGCCCGCTGGCCGGAATTCGGCCTGTGCCTGCAGGCCATGCGCGACTGGACCCATGCGCTGGGACTGGGCAACGTACTGGACGACAGCGACATGGCGCTCATGGCCTGCCGGGGCGCGCGGTATCACCATGACGGCGGACAGTATGGCGGCTCCGCCTTCTGCAACCTTTTCCTCAGCGACGACAAGGGCCTGGACGTGCACTTTCCCGGCACCGGACATCGCATCCCGCTCAGGCGGGGCGTCGCCATCGTCTTCGACACCTGCCAGCCGCATGCCGTGATCCCGCGGCATGCCAGCGGCTTTGATGAAGCGGACTTTGGCGAAGACGGCTTGGGTCAGGACGAACGCGAAATCGGGCGGGATCTGTCGCAACTGTTCCTGACCTGGGAACTGCCCATCATGGACCCCCGCGTCGCGCAAGCGCTTGGAATCGCGTTCGACGTGGCCCCGGCCGCGGCCCTGGACCTGGATGAGGAGCAGGTCTGGGCCGACGGCGTGCGAGCTGCGGTCAACCCGGCGCGTGGGCAATGGGAGCCCGCGGCCTGACCGGGTCATTGCTTGTCGGCCTCGGGTATATTGACCCGCCCCAACGCTACGGACTTAAGCAGATGTTCCCTTTTTCCGCATGCACTCTTTCTTCCCGACTGGGCGCGCTGGCGCTCGCATCCTTGATGATGGCCGCGGGCGAAGCCGACGCCGCGCAACGCACCGTCTACACGGGCACGCTGCAAGGCGTGGGCGAGATCGTGATGGAACTGGACACCGTGGCGGCGCAGGACGGCGCCCTGGACGGGCGGTATTTCTATCCCGGGCATGGCGTGGATATTCCGCTGCACGGCACCGACAAGGGGCTGCGCGAACCGTTGCCGTACGCCGAACGCCAACAGGCCGGAAAACAGCCTGGCGCCGAGCCCGTCGCGGCGACCTGGCAAGGTGCGCGCGACGCGCAGGGCTTTCGCGGCCAATGGGTTGACGCCCGCAGCGGCAAGCAACGCAGCTTTGATCTGAAACGGGTCGCGCAATACGAGGCCGGCGCGCTGGCGCGTGACGGCAGCATCGACCTCGACGGAGACATCGACTCAACCCGCGCCCCCTACGATGTATTGAAGCTTGCCGGCCACGCCGCGCCCGTCGGTCCGGACGTCGGCAGCGCAACGGTCGCCTACCGCATGTGGAGCGATCCGCGCACCAGGTTCAGCTATCCACGGCTTGTCCGCCACCCCGATCCGCAGGTCATGCAGCGCGTCAATCACCTGCTGGAACAACGCCACTGGCGGATGAGCCATGCGGCGCTGGCATGCATGGCGTCGGCTTACACCAGCGATGGCCCGTCGGTCGGCACGCTGGGCAATTACGACGAAGAGGTCATCGACGTCGCGTGGCTGTCCAGCGCGATGATGACGGTGACCGAATCGGGCAGCCTGGACTGCGGCGGGGCCCACCCGAACAACCATTTCGATCCCTACACCTTTGACCTGCTGCGCGGCGAATACCTGGATTGGAGCCGCGTCTTCGACGCGTACGGTCCGGGCGGCGTGCGCTCGGGCAACAAAAGCGCGGCGCTGCTTGAAGTGGTGGGCAAGGTGCAGAAGTCCCTTGCGGCCCGGGACGAGGCAGGCTTGACCGAAGACCGGTCCAAGGAAGGCTGCTGGGATCTTTGGCCCGGTTACCTGGCGCTGGGCGCGGCAGCCCCGGGTGCGCTGAGCCTGTCGGTATCCGGCGTCGGCCACGCAACGGGCGTGTGCCTGGGCACGCTTGCGCAGGTGCCGTTTGGCGACTTGGCGCCTTATCTGAAGCCGGGCGGGCAGGCGTATCTGGTCACTGATTGATGGGCCGGCCTTGTCGCATGGCCAGATAGAAAACAAGCCCTGATCCAGGGCTTGTTTTTCTATTGCCGTTGATCGCTCCGCGAGCCGCTCAACGTCGGAAACCGCCGCCCCGGAACCCGCCAAAACCACCAAAGCTGCGGCCTTCCATGCCGCGGCCTTGCCAGCCGCCTTCCATGCTTCGGCCCTGCCAGCCGCCGTCCATGCCGCCCATGCGCCCTTGCCAGCCGCCAGCCGTTTCGCCCATGTCCCGGCCTTGCCAGCCGCCTCCGTACTCGCCGCCCGTGCGTTGCGTCGAATAGTCGCGAGCCTGGCGCTGCTGATTCAGGTAGTTGGCATTGGCTTGCGTATTCGGCTGAACGGGCTGCCAGCCCGACGACGTATGCTGCTGCCAGCCGTTGTCGTTGTGTTCGTAGACATTGCCGTTGTGGTCGGCATAGACGTTGCCGTTGTTCCAGGCCGCGCCGCTGCCCGTGTTGCGGTCGTAGGTTGCGCCGCGCCGGTCCACGCTGTCCACCCCTTGCCCCGCCGTGCCCGTCGCCGCGGCTGACGAATACGTGGTGCGGCCGGTGTCCGCGTTGGTGCGCACGCCCTGCCGTCCCGCTGCCCACTGGCCATCGTCGTTTTCGACCGCGCCCGCCCGGCCCTCGCCCGATGCGCCCGTGACCGGGTCGGTGTACGCGCCACGGCGGCCCGCGGCGGCATTGCCGGTGTATTCGTTGTAGGCCGCGCCGCGCGTGCCTTCGAAGGCGGCGCCCGTCTGCGGGTTGTAGCCTTCGGCATGGGTGCCCTGCCATTCGTTGCCGGTCCAGCCGTTCCAGCCCGCCTCATGGGTCACAGTCCCGGATCCGCCCCAGGCGCCATAGACGTCCACCTTGTTCACGTCGACGCCGCCCCAATGGGGCGCCCCATAGTATGGGCCCCAGTAAGGGGCTGCGCCGCCCCAGGCCTCCGCGGCCGCGAACCCGAAGGCGAAGCCGGCGGCGGAGTCGAAGGCCGCGTTGTAGCCATAGCTGGGCGGATAGCCCACCCAGGTGTCCTGGACGATAACGGGCGGGTAGGTATAGCCCGTGCCGTAGACGACGGTGCCGTCGGGCGCGGCCACCACGCCCATGTAGCCGGGCGTGTAGCCGAACACCACGGTCTGCGGGGTTGACCCATAAACCTGCACATAGGTCACGTAGTGCAGGGGCGAATTAGCCGGAATGGCGTAGATGGCCGCCGGCACGTGGTCGGCGACGCGCCACGGTCCCGTGGGCGAGTCCGACACGAACCACACGGCCCGCGACAGGGCGTAATAGCGGCCGTCCGCCTGGATCACGGGCACCTGGGAGTTCGATGCGTAGTGCAGCGGCGTGCCTTCGATCGGACGCATGACCGGAGCCCCGCCGGCATACTGCACCTGCAGCGTCGCGCCGGTGCGCGACACGGTTGCGGTCTGCGGAATCGTGGATGCGATGACCGCCTCGCGGGCTTGCGGCGTGCCGGGCACCGACACCAGCACTCCGCCCTGCGGGTCTTGCGGCGGAATCCGCGCGAAGTCGCGCGGCAGGTCCTTGCCCGGCACATAGGACCACGGTCCTTCGAGCCTGGGGCCGCGGAACCAGCGGCCGGACACGAGCAGGTAGTAGCGGTTGTCGCCCGGGTTCATGAACACCGCGTGATCGGCGTTGGTGACCGACAGCAGCGACGTTCCCGGCACCGGCCGCAGTTCGGCCTGGCCGATCGTGATCAACAGCTCGGCGGGAACCGTCGACACTTCGATGTCCGGCGCGCGCTGCGGCGCCTTGTTGCCATGAGGCATCAGCGGGTCGGGCGTGGACTGGCGGCGGGCGACGTCGGCGGCCGCAAGCAGCGCGGCCGACGGCTGCGGCACGGTCTTCCAGCGACCGTCGATGGCGCCGGACTCGTACCAGTGGCCCGCGGCCTGCAGATAGAGGCGGCCGGCGCTGTCGCCCAGGATCAAGGCGCGGGTGTTGATCACGCGGCGCCAACCCTGTGCGTCCGGCAGTCCGGCCCACGCGGGCGGGCCATCCACCAGCACCAGCACGGCCGGCACGGTCCGGTAGATGATGCGCGGCGGCGCATTGTTCACGGGCACCGTCTTCGTGGCGGGGTTGTTCTGCGACAGGGCGTAGCTGAGCTGCAGGGCGTCCAGCGGCGTCACCACGCCCTTGGCGGGAATGCGCGCCTCTAGCTGGCTGCGCAGCCGGGCGGCCTCTTGCGGCGCCGTCGGGACCTGCACGCGTTCGATGCGGATGTCCGACAAATGGACCAGTCCGGCCGGCTTGTTGACGTCGGCGCGCGCGGAAAAATCCGCTACGCCGTAAGTCGGGTTGCCCTTGGCGGCGCCGACGGCCACCGCCATGCGGCCGGTGATGCGATCGGCGGTCCACGTGTCGATCTGGGGTTGATAGAGCTCGACCCGGGAGCCGTCCGGCGCGGAGAAGGTGCGGGGCCATTGCAGGGCGCGGGCGGCGTCGCCTTGCGCCTGGGATGCCGCCGCAGCCTGGACCTGCGGCGGGTTCTGGTTCTGCGCCTGGGCCGCGCCGCCAAGCGCCAGGCTCGTCCCCGCCGCCATCGCGACCAACGCCCAAGCGGCATGCGCGCGATGCCTGGAAGTCCCCGCCGGGGTAGACGAATGCAAAGTCGAGGCACGCAAACGCAGCAATCGGGACACGCCGTTCATCTCACGCTCCTTGGGGCTTGGGCCGCCTGCCGGGCCGGCCGGGGCGACCTGCCCTGCGGATCATTCCGAGGTGTCGCCGCTACGGTTTATACGCCAGAGGGACGCGCGGTTCAATTGCCCCAACGCCTCAAGCTGACTTCACCCTGAATAAGAAACAGAACGTTAACGCCGTTAAAAAGCTGTTGATCGGTTCGGGCAGAACTTCTATAACTCCTTCACACAGGGCTTGCTGCTTTTGCCCGATTGCCTTTTCGCTGCAATCCAACTAGAGCGGCGCAACGCCCGCCATCACCGCGCAGCCTCGCGCGAATCGCCAGTTTCCCTGCCCATGCCCTGCGGCGCGCTGGCGGCTCAGTAAGACTCTCCTACGGCAAGAACACTTCATCCAAGAAGTCGTGTGAAGGAGCAGCTCATGGCCCTTACCCTGTCCCATCCCGGGGTGTACATCCAGGAAATTCCCAGCGGCGTGCGCACCATCGCCGGCGTTGCGACATCGGTCGCGGCGTTCCTGGGCGCGGCACCGCGCGGTCCCGTCAACAAGGCGGTCCGGATTTTCAGTTTTTCCGATTACGAGCGCGCCTTCGGCGGACTTGCGGACGACTCCGAGCTTGGCTATGCCGTGCGCCAGTTCTTCATGAACGGCGGCACGGACGCCTGGATCGTGCGCGTGGTCAAGGAAGCGTCGCCCGCGCAGCGCACCTTGAAGAGCGCGACGGCCGTGGACGTGCTTGCTGTCCGCGCGCTGGATCCGGGCGTGTCGGGCAACAGCATCCAGGTCCGCGTGGATTACGCGACCGCCGTGCCGTCCAGCACCTTCAACATCCAGTTCATCCGCGGCAGCGACGGCCGGGCGGAAAGCTATGCCAACGTGTCGTTGAACGCGCGGGATCCGCGCTACCTGCTGGACCTGGTGCAGGGTGTGTCGCAGCTGGTCAGGCTGGAGCGGTTGCTGTCGCAGGGCGCGCTGGACGCGCTGCCCGCCGGCACCAGCGTCAGCGGAACGCTGGGCGATGTGCAGACGCTGCTGGATGCGACGCACACCGACTTCCGGGTGGCCGTGAACGGACTGGAGCCGGTGGGCGTCAGCATCGCGCTGCCCGGCGACCTGTCAGGCGGCACGGCGACGCAGCGCCTGACATCGCTGGCTGCCGCCATCCAGGCCAAGGTGCGGGCGCAGGCGCTGGGCCGGCCGGCCTTGGCGAATTTCACGGCCGCGCGCAACGGCAACACGCTGGTGCTGACGTCCGGCGCGGGCGGGGAAAACGCCAGCGTGCGCGTCCTGTCCGGCGCGCGCAACAACGCGGCCGGCGTGCTGATGCTGGGATCGCTGGCCGGCGGCATCGAGACCGACGGGGCGGCCATCATCCGCCCCGCGCCCACGCCCGACCCCGCCACGCTGACCAGCGACGCCTTCGGCGCGACCGATCTGGATGCGCTGCCCGACGCCACGCACTCCAGCCTGCGCATCACCCTGGACGGGTTGGGACCGGAAATCGTCAGCGTCGGCGACGCGGCGGCCGCCGGCGGCGCGCTGCCCGCCAAGCTGGAAGACGTGGCGGCGCGGCTGCAGGCCGCCGTGCGCGCGTTGCGTCCGGGCACACCGGCTTTCCGCGACTTCACCGTCCGGGTGCAGGGCAGCACGCTGGTCCTGGCCAGCGGCTCGCGCGGGCTGGGTTCCACGATTGAGGTCGCAGCAGCGCCAGCCAACGACGTGGCCGCCTCCCTGCACCTGCTGACGGGCGCCGTGACTTCGCCGCCGCCGGTCGACGCGCTGCTCGAAGGCGGCACGGAAACGCCCTATGGGCCGGGCGACGTGTACGCCGCGTTCATCGGCAACCGCGCGCTGCGGCAGGGACTGTATGCGCTGGAAGACGCGGACATCTTCAACCTGCTGTGCCTGCCGGGCATCACGCACAGCGGCGTCCTGGCGGACGCGGTTTCGTATTGCGAAGAACGGCGCGCCTTCATGATCGTCGACTCGCCGCCCACGGCCGTCGATCCGGCGGCGATGGTGGCCGCCGCCACCGGCACCGCGCTGCCCAAGTCGGACCATGCGGCGGTGTACTACCCGTGGACGTACGTGTCCGATCCGCTGAAGAACGGCAAGCCTCGACTGGCGCCTCCCAGCGGCACGATCGCGGGCCTCTATGCGCGCACCGACGGCAACCGCGGCGTCTGGAAGGCTCCGGCCGGCACCGACGCCAATCTGTCCGGCGTCATTGCGCTGGCCGCCACGCTGACCGATGGCGAGAACGGCAGCCTGAATCCGCTGGGCGTCAATTGCCTGCGCACGTTCCCGGTTTACGGGGCGGTGAGCTGGGGCGCGCGGACCTTGCGCGGCGCCGACCAGTTGACGTCGGAATACAAGTACGTGCCGGTGCGGCGCCTTGCCCTCTACCTGGAAGAATCGCTGTACCGCGGCACGCAGTGGGTGGTGTTCGAGCCCAACGACGAGCCGCTGTGGGCGCAGATACGCCTGAACATCGGCGCGTTCATGAACACGCTGTTCCGCCAGGGCGCGTTCCAGGGCAGTTCGCCGCGCGAGGCCTATCTGGTCAAGTGCGACCGGGAAACCACCACGCAGGACGACATCAATCGCGGCGTGGTGAACATCCTGGTGGGATTCGCGCCGCTCAAGCCCGCCGAGTTCGTCGTCATCAGCATCCAGCAACTGGCCGGCCAGATACAGGCCTGAGCCCGGCGTACGCGCTCGCGCCGCATGCGGCGCGGGCCGGCGCCGACCACGGTTACCAGGAGATCGCCATGGCGCAGTTCACCGTCAACCCGCAGCGCTTCGACCCGTACAAGAATTTCAAATTCCGCGTGAAATGGGATGGCCGCTATGTGGCGGGCGTCAGCAAGGTGTCGGCGCTCAAGCGCAGCACCGAAGTGGTTGAACACCGCGAAGGCGGTGACCCGTCCAGCGGGCGCAAGTCTCCCGGCCGCAACAAGTACGAGGCCGTCACGCTGGAGCGCGGCGTCACCCACGACCGCGAATTCGAGCAATGGGCCAACAAGGTCTGGAACTTCGGATCGGGGCTGGGCAGCGAGGTATCGCTGAAGGACTTCCGCAAGGACCTCATCATCGAGGTCTACAACGAAGCCGGGCAGCTGGTGCTGGCCTACAAGGTGTTTCGCTGCTGGGTGTCGGAATACCAGGCGTTGCCCGACCTGGACGCGAACGCGAACGCGGTGGCGATCCAGTCCATCAAGCTCGAGAACGAAGGATGGGAGCGCGACTACGAAGTGGCGGAACCCGCCGAACCGAGCTTCGTCGAGCCGGCCTGATGGAGCGCTGCCATGGACGCGCTGATGGAGTCGCAGATTCTTGCGCTGTGGGAGACGGGTCGTGACCGCGGTCCGATAGACCGCGGCCTGCACGCGCTGGCCGTGGCGATGCCGGGCGTGGACGTCGCGTCGCGGCCCGTGGGGTGGCGCACGCTGTCGCTGCTGCGCCTGCGCAGCGCCACGTTCGGCCCGCGGCTCGCGGCCTGCGCGGATTGTCCCGCGTGCGGTTCGGCCATGGCTTTCGACGTCGATCTTGCCGCGCTGCTGGATGCGCTGCCCGAACCGCCCGAACGCGCCGCGCAGGAGTCCGCCTTCGATGCGCATGGCGCAGCCTGGCGCCTGCCCAACAGCCGCGACCAGGCGAACGCCGCGTCGGCCGTCGACCCTGGCGCCGCACTCGACCTATTGCTGCGGGCGTGCCGGCTGGATGCACGCGATGACGCCCTCCTGCCGCGCGGCGCGGCGCTGGACGACATCGAGGCACGCATGGAGGCGCTGGATCCGGCCGCCAACATCGAGCTGTCGCTGCGCTGCGCGGACTGCGCGCACGAATGGACCGTCGTCCTGGACGCCGACGCCTGCGTGTGGGAGGACATCAGCGCGTGCGCCCGCGGCCTGCTGCTGGACGTGCACCGCCTGGCGCGCGCCTACGGCTGGACCGAGCCGCAGGTATTGGCGCTGGGGCCGGCCCGGCGGGCCGTGTACCTGGATCTCGCGGATCGGGAGACCACGCCATGAGCGGCTTCCTGCGCCAGCTTGCCAGCCGCAGCCTTGGCATGGCCCCACGCCTGCGCAGCGCGCCCGCGCCGATTGCCGGGGCGCGTGCCGCCACGCGAACAGTCGTCTCGGCGGAGGATGGCTTGATGGGCGCGCAGTCGGGCGCGCCAACAGCGGCCCCGGACTACGACGCGGCGGCGCAAGCGTTCGGCGTCGACACGCCGAATGGCGAGCCGCGTGCGCGGCGGGTCGCGGCGTCCCCGGTGCAGAACGAGGCCGGATTCGAACGGCAAGACCACGGCCCCGAAAGCGCAGCCATCAATGGCGCCACGGTTCGCTACGCCCAGGATTCGCCTGCTCCATTCCGTGCAGAGAACTCCGTTGCGGCAGCCACCGCGCCGCAAGGCGCGACGTCGCCTTTCACGGATCTGCCTGCATCTGGCCAGTCGGCTTCGCGCAACCCCATCCCCATGGTGGCGCGTGCCGCCGGATCGGACACCGGACAGGCCGGAAAGCTGCCGCCGCTCCAACCGATGACCCGCCAGCATCAAGCCTGGGCGGCGCAGAACGCCAACGCCGCCATCCAGGACGCCACCAGGAAAGCCGAAGAAACCTACGCGACGCGACGTGCCTCGGACTCACCATCCGAGCCCGTCACGGCGGCCCGGCGCGCCCCGCCCGAGGTGCACATCACCATCGACCGCCTGGAAGTTGCCCCGCCCCCTGTCGTACCGCGTCCGGCCGCGCCCGCGCGGTCCGGCGCGCTGTCCTTGCGCGCCTACCTTGCCGCGCGGCGTTCGGGGCTGCCATGAGCAACGCGCTGGCCATCGCGGCGGTCACGGCCGTCATCAAGGACCTGCTCGATTCGGGCATGATCGACCACGCCGTGACGGATGCGCTGGGCGCCGGCGTGAAGGTGTCGGCGCTGGCGCCGGACGCCGTGTCGCTGGACAACCAGGAAGATCCGCAGCTGAATCTTTTCCTGCACCAGGTCACCCCCAACGCGGCATGGCGCAATGCCGCCCTGCCGTCGCGCGATCCGGCAGGCGATCGCATCGCCAACCCGCCCCTGGCGCTGGACCTGCACTATCTGCTTACCGCCTATGGCCGCGCCGAACTGCAGGCCGAGGTGCTGCTGGGATATGCCCTGCAACTGCTGCATGAAACCGCGGTGCTGCCGCGCGAAGCCGTGCGCCGCGCGCTGGATCCGGACGTGGTGGACGGCGCCATCCTGCCGACGGTTTACCAGAGCCTGCGCGGCGCGGACCTGGCCAGTCAGATCGAGCTGCTGAAGATCACGCCGTCCGCGCTGGGCGCCGAGGAAATGTCGCGCTTGTGGTCCGCGCTTCAGGCCCACTATCGCCCGACGGCCGCGTTCCAGGTGTCGGTGGTGCTGATCGAATCCCGCCGGCCGGGGCGAGGCGCGCTGCCCGTGCTGACGCGCGGCGAACCCATCCCCGGCACGCCGCGCGATCGTGGCGTGACGGTGTTTCCGGGACTGACGCCGCCCCTGCCCACGCTGCTTTCGGTGCAGCCCGCCGGCCGGCAGCCCGTTGCGGTGCCGGGTGGGACCGTGACCCTGCTGGGCCACCACCTGGACGGCCTGGCGCGGCTGGTGTCGTTGCGCCACTCCACGCTGGACGCGGAACGCAGCGTGACGGTCGAGGCCGGCACGGATGCATGGCTGCGGCTGACCATGCCCGCGGACCTGCCCGTGGGCGTGTACCGCGTCCATGCCGCGGTTCAGGCGGCGGATACTGGCCTGCGCCGCGACAGCAACCAGCTTGCGCTGGTGCTGGCGCCCGAACCCGCGTTGCCTCCGGTGTCCGCCACGCGCAGCGCGGGCGAAGTGCGCATTGAACTGGGGATCGCGCCGCCCTTGCAGCCCGGCCAGTCGGCCAGCCTGCTGCTGGGCGACCAGGAGCTGCCCGCGGAACCCAACGCCGCGCCCGTCAGCCAGCTGGCCTTTGTATGGCGCGACGCGCCGCCGGCCGGAACCCGGTTCCTGGTGCGCCTGCGCGTGGACGGAATCGAGAGCCCGCTGGTCGACCGCGAAGCGGTCCCGGCCCGATACCTTGACCGCCAGATCGAGCTGCCATGAACGCGCGCGCGCCCCTTGCCTGGACCGAAGCCAACCAGCAGTTGCTGGCGGCGGAATTCACGCGGCTGCGCACGCGCCTGCGCCGGCCGGGCAGCCGGCCGCCGCGTAACGGGTCGCAGCAACTGGCAGAGGCCCGCGCCGCGCTGGACGGCGACGGCGCCATCGACCAATTGACCGCCGCCTTCGGCCTGTCGGCGTTCGAGCGCGACCTGCTGCTGCTCTGCGCTGGCATGGAAATGGACGCCGCCCTGGCCGAACTCTGCGTCCAGGCGCAAGGCCGGGGCGGCAAGCGCCACGCGAGCTTCTCGCTGGCGCTGGCCGAGCTGGAAGGCGCGCACTGGAGCGCGTTGTCGCCGCAGCGCCCGCTGCGCCGGTGGCGGCTGCTGGACGTGGACGATACGGCGGACTTGAGCACCGCTCGGCTGCGCATCGACGAACGCGTGCTGCACTATCTGGCCGGCCTGAACGAGCCGGACACGCGCCTGCGGCCGCTCATGCGCCCGGCCCAACCGCTGCAGCATGCCGCGCCGGCGCATGAAGCCGCGTCGCAGCAGATCGCGGAATGGATCGCAAACGCGGACGGCCAGGCCCTGCCCGTATTCGTGCTGGAAGGCGACGACCCCGGCGCACAGGAAGACGTGGCCGCGCGCGCGGCCCACGGCGCGGGACTGGCATGTCTGACGCTGAAGGCCGAAGACGTTCCTGCCGATGCGACCGAACGCGATGCGCTGCTGACGCTGTGGCAGCGCGAGGCCGTGCTGCTGGGCGCCGCGCTGTTCGTCGACGCCGCGGACGGCCTGGCGCCGGCGGGGCGGCAGCTGGTCGAACAGGCAGGCGGGCTGTGCCTGGTTGGCGTGCGCGAACCGGTGACGCTGCGCGCCAATGTTCGTCACTGCGCGATTTCCCGGCCGTGCGAGGCTGATCGCCGGGCATTGTGGCGGCAGGCGTTGTCCCCGCAAGCCGCCGAACGAGCCGGCCCGGCGCTGGACCAGGTGGCAAGCCAGTTCGGACTGGATTCGCGCACGCTGCAACTGACCGCCTCCGCCCTTACGCCCGCGCTGCTGGACCCGGCGACCGATCCGGCCGCCTTGCTCTGGAAGGGCTGCTCGCAGGCCAGCCGCCGCCGGTTGGACGGATTGGCCCAGCGCCTGGCGCCCGCGGCGGGCTGGGACGATCTGGTGCTGCCCGAGCCGCAACTCGCGGTGCTGCGCCAGATTGCCGCCCACCTGCGCCAGCGCTACCGGGTGCACCAGGACTGGGGTTTCGCGGCCGCGCAATCGCGCGGACTGGGACTGGCCACGCTGTTCACCGGCGAAAGCGGCACGGGCAAGACAATGGCCGCCGAGGCCCTGGCGCGCGAAACCGGGCTGGACCTGTACCGCATCGATCTTTCCGCCGTCGTCAGCAAATACATCGGCGAAACCGAAAAGAACCTGCGCCGGCTGTTCGAAGCGGCCGAGGACGGCGGCGCGATCCTGCTGTTCGACGAAGCCGACGCGCTGTTCGGCAAGCGTTCGGAAGTAAAAGACAGCCACGACCGCTACGCCAACATCGAAATCAGCTACCTGCTGCAGCGGATGGAGTCCTACCGCGGCCTGGCGGTGCTGACCACCAACCTGAAGTCCAACCTGGACAGCGCATTCCTGCGGCGACTGCGCTTCGTCGTGCAGTTCCCGTTCCCCGACCTGGATCAGCGCGCGCGAATCTGGCGCGGCGTCTTCCCGGCCGCCACGCCGACCCGAGGGCTGGATCCGCGCCAACTGGCGCGCCTGAACCTGACGGGCGGCAGCATCCGCAACGTCGCGCTGAACGCGGCCTTCCTGGCCGCCGACGCCGGCACCGAAGTCACCATGGCTCACGTGCTGCAAGCCGCGCACGCCGAAGCCGCCAAGCGCGAACGGCCGCTGGCCGACGCCGAAACAAGGGGATGGCCATGAAACCTGCAATACACCTGCATATCCGCTCACTGAGCCTGCCGAGCTATGACGCTGCCCAGCGCAACGCCTTCGTCGCTGCCCTGGTGAACGAACTGGTGCGGCGCGCGGCGGAGCACGGAGGCGCTTCCGCCGACGCCGAGACCGAAGTCGACCGGCTGCGCACCGTGGCGCAAGGCTCGCAACCGGAGCACGCTGGCGGACAGGCGGGTCGCGCGATCGCCGGCACGTTCGGCGGCAAGCACTGAGCGCCACGGCCATGAGATCGGCCACATCCCTGTTCGCACCGCGGCCCGACACGTCGCCGCCGCAATCGCGCCTGCTGCTTCGCCGTTGCGCCTGCGGGTGCGGCGGCAAGTCGTCCTGCGCCGCCGCGCCGCTGGCGGGACGCGCGCGCCGCGGCAAGACGGCGGTGCCGGAACAGGTGGAGAACGTCCTGCAAAGCGCCGGCGAGCCGCTGGCCGCCGCCGACCGGGCGGATTTCGAGCAGCGCTATGGCCACGACTTCAGCCGCGTGCGGATTCATGCGGACGCGCGCGCCGCCGAGTCGGCGCGCGCCCTGGACGCCCAGGCCTACACCGTCGGGCCTCATGTCGCCTTCGGCGCCGGCCGCTACGCGCCCGGCACGCGCCAGGGCCGCGCCCTGCTCGCGCACGAGCTGGCGCACGTGGTGCAGCAGCAGGCGCGCTATCGCCCCGGACTGCCGCTGGAACTGGGGGCCGCGCATTCGCCGCTGGAAGCCGAGGCCGATCGCGCCGCGAACAGCCGTGCCGTGCCATCGGACGCGCGCGGCATGGCCGCGCAGACCGTGCAACGCGCCGGCATGGGCGACCTGCGCGTGGCCGAGGCCGAGGCCCGCAAATGCCCCACGACGCACACCATGCCGGACGACGTCTATGACGCCGTGAACGAGGCCTGGTCCAAGTCCGGCCACGGCGGCGACACCGTCACGGAGCACGGCGGACGCATCGTCTCGGACAAGGACGGCAAGCGTGTGATCCGCACGGGCTCTGGCGGCGGCGGCAGCATCAGCCTGCCAGCCGAGAAAAAAGGCGACTACACGCTGGGCACCTTCCACACGCACCCGTACAGCAAATCCGAAAAGTCCAAGCTGGGCGTGGCCTTCTCCGGCGGCGACGTCGCCAATTTCATGGCCGGCAACCAGGGCTGGGTCAAGTACGTCGGGGCGGGCAGCTGCAACTACGCCCTGAACATCCAGGACTACGAAGCCGTGTACGACTGCCGCAAGCGCAACGTGGACTTCAAGACGCGGTGGAACGACGCGTTCGCGGCGGCGACCGGCACTTTCCAGGCCAAGGTCGAAACCGCCGTGCGGGCCTCCATTGATGGCTGCGGCATCTGCTTTTACCGCGCTTGCCGGCCGGACGACGCCAGCGCCGTTCCCAAGAACATGAACCTGATCTAGATCCAAGGAGCCGTCATGGAAGACTGGGTGGGAAAGACCGTGGGAGAAGTGCTCGACCTGTGCCAGACGCGCTATGCCGACGTCACCATGGTCGACGAGCCGCCGGGCAAGTTGCGCGCCGTGGAACTGGATTGCGCGGCGCGCATGCCGGTGTCGCGCTATGTCCTGGAATTCGACTATCGCCCCGAACTGTTCAGCGCCGCGCGCGATTGGCCGGAATCACTGGTGGGCGCGCAGAAGGTCACCGCCGTGCGCAACGCCGCCGAACCGCAGGCCTATCCATGACCGGGCCGCTTGCGCCCCGCCTGCTGCGCGGCGGCATCATCCTCATCGATCCGGCCAGCGGGGCCGTGCAGCGCGTCATCTCGCTGCAGTACAACCCCGAAACGCTGACGCGGTCGCTGCAGCCGCAGACCGTCGACGACGGCGGCCCGGCCGGCGAACCGCTGCGTCTAAAGGGGCCGCCGGCCGAGACGATCAGGCTGGACGCCGAACTGGACGCCACCGATCAACTGGAGTTTCCCGACGATCATCCGCAGGCGCGCGATACGGGCATCCATGCGCAGCTCGCCGCGCTGGAGACGATCGTGTATCCGGACAGCGCAACGCTCATCCGCAACAACCAGATCGCGAACCTGGGCACGCTGGAGATCGCGCCCACCGTCGCGCCGTTGAGCCTCTTCGTCTGGAGCCGCGAACGCGTGGTGCCGGTGCGCGTGACCGATTTCTCCATCACGGAGGAAGCGTTCGATGCGCGGCTCAACCCCATCCGCGCGAAAGTCTCGCTGGGCTTGCGGGTGCTGCACGTGGGCGACCTGGGCTTTGGCGACAAGGGCGGCCATCTGTACCTGGTGTACCAGCAGCGCAAGGAACGGCTGGCCGCGCTGGCCGGGCTGGGCGACCTGGGTTCGGTCGGATTGGAGTCCCTGCCATGAGCATCCAGCGCTTTCCGGCGAACAGCCGCTATCACGACGTGCCCACCGCCGAAATGCCGGGCGCGGACGGCCGGCCGCTGGTCTACCTGCGCCGGCGCTTCCTGCCCGACCCGGCCGCGCTGGTGTCGGTGGGCGAGATCGCCGTGGCCCCCGGCGACCGCCTGGACCGGCTGGCCGCCGTGGCGCTGGGCGATCCACTGCAGTTCTGGCGGCTGGCGGATGGCAACGACGCGCCGCGTCCCGCCGCACTGGAAGAGCCGGGACGCAGCCTGCGCGTGACGCTGCCCGCCGCGCTGGGCGCGCCGCTGGGCGCCCCCCTTGGAGGCGGCGATGCTTAGCGGCGTGCACCTGACGCTGCTGGTGGGGCCCGGCCTGCCGGTGCCCGCGCCGCGCCCGGTGATGGACGGCCTGGAAAGCGTCGAGGTGTCCTCGTCCGCCGATGGGCCAGGCGGCTTTCAGCTGACGTTTTCCGTCAGCAACCGGTCCCCGCTGCACACGCTGCTGGTGATCACCGGCGGCCAGGTTCCGTGGCTGCGCGTCATCCTGATCGCCACGCTGAACGGGCTGCCCACGGTGCTGATGGATGGGTTGGTCACGCGCCAGGACATCACGGACGGCAACTCGCCCGGACAGTCCCGGCTGACCGTGACGGGCGAGGACCTGACGGTTGCGATGGACAAGCAGGACATGAGCGGCCTGCCCTACCCGGCCATGCCGCCGCCCGCGCGCGTCGCCGCCATCATCGGCCGCTATGCGCTGTACGGCATGCTGCCGCTGATCGTGCCGTCGCCATTCACCGACGTGCCGATCCCCATTGAACGCATCCCCACCCACGAAGGCACCGATCTTGCCTATGTGCGGCAGCTCGCGGCGGAGGTCGGCCATGTCTTCTATATCGAGTCCGGGCCGTTGCCGGGCGCCAACCTGGCCTACTGGGGGCCCGAGATCCGGCTGGGTCCCGTGCAGCCGGCGCTGAACCTGGGCATGGACGTGCACAGCAACGTGGAATCCCTGTCGTTTTCGGTGAACCAGTCGGATGCCGCGCTGCCCATCGTCTTTATCCAGAACCCGCTGACCAAGTTCCCGATTCCGCTGCCGGTGCCCGACATCAGCCTGATCAGCCCCCCACTGGGCCTTTTGCCGCCGTTGGCCAAAGGGGTGACCCTGCTGAAAGACACCGCCAAGCTGTCGCCCGCGGCCGCGCTGGGGCGCGGGCTGGCCATGGCTGCCGGCACGACCGCCGACGCGGTCACCGCCGATGGTTCGCTGAACGTGCTGCGCTACGGCCACGTGCTCAAGTCGCGCCAACTCGTGGGCGTGCGCGGCGCGGGGTTGGCCTTCGACGGCCTGTACTACGTCAAGCGCGTGGACAGCACGCTCAAGGCGGGCGAATTCAAGCAGCAGTTCTCGCTGTCCCGCAACGGCCTGATTTCCACCTTGCCCCTGGTGCCGCCATGACAGATTCCCAACGCCACTACGGCAAATTCCGCGGCGTGGTGATCGGCAACATCGATCCCATGCAGATGGGCCGCCTGCAGGTGCAGGTGCCGGACGTGCTGGGCCTGGGCGTTTCAAGCTGGGCCATGCCGTGCGTGCCGTTCGCGGGGCAGCAAAGCGGCGCGTTCGTGCTGCCGCAGATCGGCGCGGGCGTGTGGGTGGAGTTCGAACAGGGCAAGCCCGACTACCCGATCTGGGTCGGCGGCTTCTGGGGATCTGCCGCGGAGGTGCCGGCGCTGGCGTTGGCGGGGTTGCCGGTGTCGCCCAGCATCGTGCTGCAGACCGGCGGGCAGAACACGCTGATGATTTCAGACCTGCCTGGCCCCACTGGCGGCATCCTGCTCAAGACCAAAACGGGCGCGATGATCTCGATCAGCGACGTGGGCATCACTCTTTCCAACGGGCAAGGCGCCACCGTGATGCTGGCCGGCCCGATGGTCAACATCAACCAGGGCGCCCTGACGGTGACCTAGGAGGCCAGCCATGCCCGGACCCCTGCTCCATCTCGGCGCCACCGTGCAATGCTCGCATGGCGGCCAGGCGCTGCCGCTGTCGCCCAATCCGCGCGTGCTGCTGTCGGGCCAGCCTGCCGTCACGATCCTGTCGACGTATTCCATCGCCGGCTGCACTTTTCCGCCGCCGCCTTCAGGCAACGGGCCCTGCATCACCGGCATGTGGCTCAGCGGCGCCACGCGCGTGCTGATTGGCGGCATGCCGGCAGCCCTGCAGGCTGGCTCGTCCATCTGCATGCCCACCGGCACGCCGATGATGGCGCTGCAGGCGCAGACGCGCGTCGTAGGCATGTGAGGAACCCGCCCATGGCCTACCTGCGCTTTCCCTTCCAGCCCGATGCGCGCGGACGCAGCCGCGACGCCGACGACGCCACGCACGTGCGCGACATGATCGAGCAGGTGCTTTTCACGGTGCCCGGCGAACGCGTCAACCGCCCCGACTTCGGCTGCGGACTGCTGCAACTGGTGTTCGCGCCCAACAGCGACACGCTGGCCGCCGCCGTCCAGATGAGCGTGCAGGGATCGCTGCAGCAGTGGCTGGGCGAACGGATCTCCGTGGAATCCGTGAATGTCTCGCACCGCGACGCCGTGCTGCAGGTCGACGTGCAGTATGTACTGCGCCAGGGGCAGCAGCGACGCCTGGCGCGCTTTACCCGGGACGCGCCATGAACCGCCAGTTCCGCAGCGCCAACCCTCGCCGGCTGCAATTGCTGCGCGCCCAGCAGCCGCCCGGCGACAACGGCATCGCGTTCGTCGAGATCGACGCGGCCGACCAGCGCACGCTGCGCGTGGTGTGCGCGCATCCCGTGTCCGGCATCGGGCGCGCGAACGTGCGCATCGAAGGCGGCGCGCGCATCCGAGGCATCGCGCTGACCGCGGACCCGGTGCTCTCGGGCAACGAAATCCGGCTTGCCGTGGACAAGGCGGGCGACTTTTCCTGGTACACGCTGGCGCTGGTCAACCCGGCCGAGCCGGATGCGCCTGCGCCGGGTTTCGACCTGTGCCTGTCCACCATCGAGATCAATTTCAAGGCGGGCTGCCCGTCGGAATTCGATTGCGCCGACGTTCACGACTGCGCGCCTCCCGCGCCGCCCGAACCGCTGCTGGATTACCTGGCCAAGGACTACGAGAGCTTCCGGCGGCTAATGCTGGACCGGCTGTCGCAAAGCATGCCCGACTTCATCGAGCGCAATCCCGCGGACTTCACCGTCGCGCTCGTCGAAACGCTAGCCTATGTGGCCGACCATCTTTCGTATGCGCAGGATGCCGCCGCCACCGAGGCCTACCTGGACACGGCGCGCAGAAGGACTTCGCTGCGCCGCCATGCGCGCCTGCTCGACTATCCCCTGCACGATGGCTGCAATGCGCGCGTCTTCGTCGCCTTCGATGTGAACGCGCAGGGCGACGGGCGCGTGGTGCCCGCCGGCACACCGTTGCTGACCAGCACCCCCGAAGCGGCGCAGGCGCATCCCGTGCGCCGCCGCGACGCCCTGGACGGGCTGCCGATGTCCGGCGTGGAAGTCTTCGAAACCCTGCACGATCTGACGCTGCACGCCGCCCACAGCCGGATCCTGCTGCACGATTTCGCCGATCCCGCGTACTGCCTGCCCAAAGGGCAAACGCAGGCCGCGCTGGTCAACGATCCCCCGCTTGCGCTGGCGCGCGGCGACGTGCTGGTGTTCGAGGAAACGATCGACCCGCTGACCGGGCGCGCGGCGGACGCGGACCGAGCTCATCGCCATGCTGTCCGCCTGACCGAAACGCGCGCGGGGCGAGACGACCTGACCAGCACAGACTTGCTGCTGATCGCCTGGCACCCGGACGACGCGCTGCCGTTTCCCCTTTGCGTCAGCCGCGAATTCGACGAGGGCGGCGCACTGGTCAAGCGCCCGGTGTCGGTGGCCTGGGGCAATGTCGTCCTGGCTGACCACGGCATCCGGCGCGATTGGACGCCGCTGCAGCCCGACACGGCCACGGCGCGCGACGCGCGGGCCTCGCGCCCCTATCGCCCGCGGCTGCCTGACGCAGGCCTCGCCTGCGCCGAACCCTATCGGCACGACCTGGCCGTGTCGGCTCCCCGGCCGGCCAGCGCGGCCCTTGCGCAGGACCCGCGCCGCGCCCTGCCCAGCGGGATGACGCTGCAGGCCGACGACGCGAACCAGCCCGGCGATGTGCCGGCGCCCGCCAGCGCACCCTGGTCGCCGCAGCGCAGCCTGCTGGCCAGCGCCCGCGATGCGCGCGAGTTCGTGGTCGAAATGGAAGCCGACGGCGCCGCGTGGCTGCGCTTTGGCGACAACCGCTACGGGGCCGCGCCCGTGCCGGGCGAACGCCTGCTCGCCCGCTACCGGCTGGGCGGCGGGCCGGGCGGCAACGTCGGCGCCGGCGCCATCGGCGTGCTCGTCACCGACGACCCCGACCTGATGCTGGGCGTATCCGGCGTGCGCAATCCCCTACCGGCGCAAGGCGGCGCGGCGCCGGAACCCGCCGACGCGATCCGCCTCAACGCCCCGGAGGCCTTCCGCGTGCAGGAACGCGCGGTGACGGCCGACGACTATGCGCGGCTGGCCGAACGCCATCCGCAGGTGCAGCGGGCCGCGGCCCGCTTGCGCTGGACGGGCAGCTGGCACACCGTGTTCCTGACCGTGGACCGGCGCGGCGGCCTCGCCGTGGATGCGCCGTTCCGCGCCACGATGCGCGCCTTCATGGAACGTTTTCGGCTGGCTGGCCAGGACCTGGAATTCTCGGATCCCATCCACGTGTCGCTGGACATCCTGCTCCGTGTTTGCGCCGCGCCCGGGCATTTCGCCGCGGACGTCAAGGCGGCGCTGCGCGAAGCGTTCACGCCCGGCCTGGATCGCGCGGGCATGCCCGGCTTCTTTCATCCCGACCGCTATACCTTCGGCACGCCGCTGGCCCTGTCCGCGCTGATGAGCACGGCGATGGCCGTGCCCGGCGTGGCCTCGGCGCGCGCGGAACGCTTCCAACGCTGGGGTCGCGAGCCCGCCGGCGAACTGGACACCGGCCGCATCCTGGCCGCGCCGCTTGAAGTGCTGCGCGCGGACGGCGACCCGAACTTCCCCGAGAACGGCCGCATCGACTTCATCGTGGAGGGCGGATCATGACGTCGCCCGCCGACTGCGGTTGCTGCGCGGGCCAGCCCGCGCTCACGCCCACTGACCTGGCCAATCCGCCCGGCCAGCCTACGTTGCGCCTGCGCCTCGGCACGCACAGCCGGTTCCTGGCCAGCCTGACGGCGGACCTTGCGCGTTCGCCCGAACTTGCAGCGCTGACGACCCGCGACCGAGACGACCCCGTCATGGCTTTGTTCGACGCCTGGGCGGCCGTCCTGGACGTGCTGGCGTTTTACCAGGAGCGCATCGGCAATGAAGGCTATCTGCGCACCGCGACCGAACGCCGATCGGTGCAGTCACTGGCCCGCGCCATCGGCTATGAACTGCGTCCTGGCGTCGCCGCCACGACCTGGCTGGCGTTCTCGCTGGAAACCGCGCCGGGCGCGCCGCTACGCGCCCGCGTGGAACCCTGGACTCGCGCGCAGAGCGTGCCCGCCCAGGACGAGCGCGCCCAGACCTTCGAAACTCTTCAGCCGGTCGAGGCGCGAGCCGCCTGGAACGCGCTGGAACTGGCGTGGCTGGAGCCGACGGCGCCCCGTTACGGCGCGCGCACGCTCTGCCTGGCCGGCGCGGCCACGCGCCTGAAGCCCGGCGACACGGTGCTCATCGTGGGCGACGAGCGCGAGCGTGATTCCGGCAACGAGAACTGGGACTTCCGGCGCCTGACCGAGGTGCGCGAGTTCGTGCCCGGGCCGGGCGAGGACGGCGCGCCGGCCTACACCCTGATCACGCTGGAGCGCGGCCTGGGCAGCGTGGCGCCGCATGTGCAACCGGCGCGGCGCAATCCGCGCTGCCATGCGCTGCGCGCGCAGGCGCGGCTGTTCGGCTACAACGCGCCCGACTGGCGAGCCATGCCCGCGACGCTGCGCGCGGCGTACCTTGGCATGGCCGATGACGCCAAGCCGTCGTTCAGCCAGTTTCCGCAATGGCCGGGCTTCACGCTGGCCGACGTGTCCGATCCGCCCGGCACCCGCGCGCCGGGCGCGGGCCTTTATGGCGAGTATTACCGCGGCAGGGCGTTCGGCGAACGGTTGATGACGCGGACCGATCCGCAGATCGACTTCCGTTGGGCTGCCGGCGGGCCGGGCGACGGCGTGCCGGCGGACAACTTTTCGGTACGCTGGACCGGCTGGGTGCTGGCGCCCGCCAGCGGCAGTTTCACCTTTCATGTCACGGCCGACGACGGCGTGCGCCTTTGGGTGGACGACGTGCTGCTGGTGGACCAGTGGCGCGAGCAATCGCCCACGGAATACAGTGGCGGCGCGCGCCTGACGGCGGGTCGCAAGCATGACATCCGCATCGAATACTACGAGGCCGGCGGCGACGCTACGATTTCGCTCGCGTGGTCCGGGCCGGGCCTGGCGCGCCAGACCATTCCGGCCGCCAGCCTGTATCCCGCCGACGTGCATGGCGTGCATCTGGACGCCAGCCATCCCAAGTGGGTGGCGGGCGGATGGGCCGTGCTGTCCATGCCCAGCTACGAAGAGCTTTACCGCATCGCCGACGCCAAGCCCGACGCCCGCGCGGGCTTTGCGCTGGCAGGCCCGACCACGCGCCTGACCCTGCGCGGCGAGCGCGTGCGGGAACAGTTCAACGACGCCTTGCGCGAGACCACGGCCTACGGCGAATCCGAGCCGCTGGACTGGGGCTTGCGTCCCGCCTCCGGGCTCACGCAGGGCCACGCCCTGGTGCTGGCGTCGTACGAGCCCGACCTGCCCGAGGAGCGCGTGCTGGCCGTGTCGGGGCTGGTCCTGGACGAAGACGATGCCGGCAACGTCGCCCCACGCGCGCGGCTGCTGCGCGGCGACGCCGTGGCGGGCGTGCGGGTGGCGCGCGACCGCGCCAGCGCGGAACTTGAATTCGAGGACGGCGCGCGCCACACCGTCAGCCTGGCCGAGGCCTGCGACATCGTCCGCATCCAGCGCAATGACAGCGCGGGGGGTCGCAGCACGCTGCTGCTGGACGCCGACCTGGCGCACGCCTACCTGCCGGCCACCGTGCGCATCAACGCCAACGTGGCGCCCGCCAGCCACGGCGACAGCCGGCAGATGCGCATCCAGCCGGAGGTGCTGGGCAGCGGCGCCGGCTACCAGCCCTTCCAGCGCTTCATGCTGCGGCAAAAGCCGCTGACCTTCGTGCCCGCGCCCACTGCCAGCGGCGCGGCAAGCACGCTGGAAGTGCGGGTGGACGGCCTGCTGTGGAGCGAGGCGCCCCGCATCACCGCGCTGGCCCCGGACGACCGCGCCTATCTGCTGCGCGTGGACGACAGCGGCGGCGCCACCGTGCAGTTTGGCGACGGCGTGCATGGCGCGCGCCTGCCGTCCGGGTCGGCCAATGTCGAAGCCCGCTACCGCGTCGGCCTGGGCCGGGAAGGCAACCTTGCGCGCGGCCAGCTCAGCGTCCTGCTCACGCGCGCGCCCGGGGTCAAGGCGGTGGTCAATCCGGTGGCGGCCACCGGCGGCGCGGATCCCGAACACGGCGACGCCGCCCGCCGCAACGCGCCGCTGCGCGTGCGCACGCTGGATCGCATCGTGTCGCTGCGGGACTTCGAGGATTACGCCGCCGCGTTCACCGGCATCGGCAAGGCGCAGGCGGTGTGGCTGTGGAACGGGGAACAGCGGCTCGTGCACCTGACCGTGGCCGGCGAGGACGGCGCGGCGCTGGATCCCGCCGGCGCGCTGTACCGCAACCTGCTGGCGGCCATCGACGCGGCGCGCCCGCCCTACCAGCCGCTGCGTGTTGCGCCGTGCCGTTACCTGGATTTCGGCGTCCGGGCCGGATTGGGCATCGACCCGCGCTACGAAGCGCCCAAGGTGCTACAGGCGGCGCGGACGCGCATCCTGGACGCCTTCGGCTTTGCCGCGCGCGCCTTCGGCCAGCCCGTGCACGGGGCGGAGGTGCTGGCCGTGTTGCAGGGCGTCGCCGGAGTCGAATGGGTCGACCTGGACGCGCTGGTGCTGGAAGCGGGGCTGGACGGCGTCGCAGCGCGACGCAGCAACGGACCCGACGCCACGTTGCCCGCCCGCAGCGCCCGCTGGCAGCAGGGCAGCCTGCAGCCGGCCGAACTGCTGCGCCCCGACCCGGCCAGCATCCTGTTGTCGGAGCGCACATGAATTCCCGCCTTGATGCCGATGCCCTGCTTGCCATGCTGCCGGCCTTTTACCGGGAGCGGGACGCCGCGCTTGGCGGCCCGCTGCGCGCGTTGCTTGACGTGCTGGCGCGCCAGGGCGCGCTGGTGGATGCCGACGTCGACCGGCTGTACGACAACTGGTTCATCGAAACCTGCGACGACTGGGTGGTGCCGTACCTGGGAGACCTGCTGGGCGTGCGGGCCCTCTATCCGGTGGGCGCGGCGTTCTCGCCTCGCGCGCTGGTGGCGAACACCCTGCGGCTGCGCCGACGCAAGGGAACCGCGCTGGTGCTGGAGGAACTGGCGTCCGACGCCACCGGCTGGCGCAGCCGCGTGTCCGAGAGTTTCGAGCGGGTCGCCACCACGCAGCACGTCAACCATCCGCGCCCGCACGCGCTGCGCACGCCAGACCTGCGACACGCGCGGGCGATGGAGCGCACCGATGGCCCGTTCGGCGCCGAGCTGCATACAGCCGACGTGCGCGCGCTGCCGGCCGGACGCTACAACCTGCCCAACGTCCTCCTGTATTTGTGGCGGCTGCAGTCCTACACGGTGCAGCAGGGCGACGCAGCTCCGGCCACGACACTGGCCGGCTTCTACACCGTGGACCCGCTGGGGCGCGACCATCCGATCTTCAACCGCCCGCGCACCGAGTCCGACATCGACCACCTGGCCGAGCCCATCAACGTGCCCGAACCCTTGTCCTGGCGCGATCTGCACGCCGAACTGGAGGCCCGCCGACAGGCCTTGACCGACGGCGACGCGCCGCCACAAGGCTGGTTCGGCGACGACGGCCCAGGGCCTGTCCTGCAGGTGTGGATCGATGGCCAACCCGTGCCTGCCGAACATCTGGTGATCTGCAACCTGTCGCCCATCCCCGGCGTTTCGCCCGAGGAATGGCGTCGTCCCGATGCGTCCCTGCTGGTCAAGGCGGGCAAGCCTGGCCGGCCGGACCGCAGCTTCCCGGCCCCGGGCGGCGTACTGGTCGGGCTGGACCCGCGCCTCGGTCGCCTCGCTCTGCCGCCAGGCGCCACCGCGCAATCGGCGCAAGTCCGCTATGCCTACGGCTTTCCGGGCGACATTGGCGCGGGACCATATGACAGGAGCGCGGCGGCGCAAGACACCCCGGACTTGCCAGCGGCCGATGATTTCGACGTCGAGCTGCAAGTGCCCTCGGCGGACACACCGACGCTCGCCGACGCGCTCGGCGCCGTCCTGGCCGGCCAGCGCGTGCGCATCGTGGTGGATCACGATGGCGCCGAAGCCATCGCGCCCGACCTGAACCTGCCCGACACGCACCTGGCGATCGAGGCCGGCCCGCTGCGCCGCCCCGTATTCCAGGGCGACTGGCGCCTGCGCGGCAATGCCAGCACCCGCCTGTTGCTGGACGGCCTGCTGCTGGATGGCGGCCTGCGGCTGCAAGGCGCGCTGCGCTCGGTCGCGCTGCGCCACAGCACGCTGACGCCGGCCCGCGGAGGTCTGCGTCATACCGGCGCTGCGCCGGAGCTCGCGCTGACGCTGTACCGCTGCATCTGCGGCCCGATCCGCAGCGCCACGCCGCTGGCGTCCGTGGAGATCGACGGCTGCCTGATCGACGCGCAAGGGGCGGCCGCCGCCGCGGTCGACGTGGACGACAGCGCCCTGCGCGTCATGGGCAGCACGCTGTTTGGACGCGTGGCCGCCGGGCGGCTCGACGCCTCGAACACGTTGTTCAACGCGCCGCTCGCGATCAATCGCCGCCAGGAGGGTTGCGTGCGCTACAGCCACGTGCCGCTGCCCTCCGTGACGCCGCGCCGCTACCGCTGCCAGCCCGACCTGGCCATGCAGGACCTGGGCGCGGCGGCCGCAAAGCGCGCCGCTGCGCGCGTCGCCCCGTCCTATACGTCGACGAAATTCGGCTCCCCCGCCTACGGCCAGCTGGCGAGCGCCTGCGCGGTGGAGATCCGCGAAGGCGCGGACAACGGCGCCGAGATGGGCGCCTGGAATTTCCTGCTGCAAGCCCAGCGCGAGGCCAACCTGCGCCAGGCGCTGGAAGAGTATCTGCGCTTCGGACTCGAAGCGGGATTGATCCCCGTGAATTGAGCCCGTTTCCTGAGCCCCTGTCCTGAGCCCCCTGTCTTCGGGAACCCAACCATGAAAGCCGATCTCAGCCGCCTCACCTTCGACCCCGCCCGCCGCTACCGGACCGTCCGCATGCAGCAGGGCCGCGTGCAGATGGACACGGACTGGAATGAACAGCAGGACATCCTGAACCGGCGCATAGAAACCGAGACCACTGACACCATCGGCCGCGTGGGCGTGCCTTTGGAAGCGCCGGGCTTCGCGCTGGCCCCGGCGGGCAAAGACCTCTCGATATCCGCAGGCCGCCTATACGTGGACGGCCTGCTCTGCGAAAACCCGCAAGCCGCCACCGTGTCGCGGCAACCCGACCTGCCGGCGACCGCCTCGCCCGTGTTGCCCCCCGGGGCCTCCGTCCTGCCGTTGCCGCCGCCGGCGCTCACGCCCGCCGACATCGACGGCATCGTCGTCTTCGGTTCGGGCGGACAGGCCGCGCCGCCGCCCGAAGGTATGTACCTGGCCTACCTGGAAGCGTGGCAGCGGCACCTCTGCACGCTGGATCTGCCGCCCGCCGACACCAGCATGCGCGAAGTGGCGCTGGGCGGCCCCGACACCGCCACCCGCGAGAAAACGGTGTGGCAGATCAAGCTGATGCAGGTCGGCGCGCCCGACGCGGCGCTCACCTGCCTGTCGGCCCTGCCGGCGTGGGACGCCCTGACCGCCGCGCCCGATGCGCGCATGTCCGCGCGCGCCGAGGCCAGCGTGCCGCCCAAGACGCCCTGCCAGTTGCCGCCCGACGCGGGTTACCGCCTGCTGGAAAACCATCTGTACCGCATCGAAATCCACCAGGACGGCGTCGGCGCGGGAAAGGCCCGCTATAAATGGTCGCGCGAAAACGGCAGCATCCTGTCGCGCGTCGTGCGCTGGCTGGACGATCCGGTGGCGAACGAGTTCGAAGTCGCCAGCATCGGCCGCGACGATGTCCTCGCCATTACCGCGGGCTGCTGGGTCGAATTCCTGGACGATACGCACGAACTGCTGGGCCAGCCCGGCCCGTTGGCCCAGGTCGTGCGCACCGACGGCAACACGGTCACGATCGACCCCGCCACATTGATCGGACATGCGCTGGACGCGCCGCGCTTTCCTTCGAACCCGCGCGTGCGCCGCTGGGACGGCGTGGCCGAGATCACGCCCGCCCCGGTCAACAGCCCGAACGCGGGCTGGGTAGAGCTGGACCAGGACGGCATCGAGATCAAGTTTTCCCCCGGCCGCTTGCGCGTGGGCGATTACTGGCTGATTCCCGCCCGCACCGCCACCGCCTCGATCGAATGGCCGCAGATGCCGGACGGCAAACCAGCGTTCAACGCCCCGGCCGGCGTGCTCCGCGCCTTCGCCCGGGTAGCCCTGCTGCGCTGGCAGGGCGGCGCCTGGACCGCGGTCAGCGACTGCCGCCCTCTCTTTCCCGCCCTGACCGAACTGACACAGCTTTACTACGTGGGCGGAGACGGCCAGAGCGTCAAGCCCAATCCCGCCATGACCCCCGACGTGGTGGCGTTGCCGTCGGAGCTGCGCGCAGGCGTGGCCAACGGCAGTCTCCCGGTGGCGAATGCGGTGGTGCGCTTCGTCGTGGACGCGGGCCGCCTGCCCAACGGCACGGCCACGCAGGACGTGCCCACCGGTCCAGACGGTGTGGCGGCAATCGCATGGTCGCTGGCGTGCGATGCGGCCCGCCCCGTGCAGCGCGCGACGGCCCAATTGCTGGTCGCCGGCCAGCCGGCCTCGGACCGCTACCTGCCCTTGCGCTACACCGCGACGCTCGCGCTGGCGACCGAGGTGGCGTATGACCCGAGCAACTGCGCGGACCTGCTGGCCGAAGAGGCCTACACGGTGCAGCAGGCGCTGGATGCCCTGTGCCGCCGCACGCACGGCGGCGGCTGCTGCCTCACCGTCGGCCCGGCGGGCGACTTCCCCACGCTGGACAAGGCGCTGCGCACGCTGATCGGCCAGGACAGGCTGGACATCTGCCTGTGCCTGACTCCGGGCGAGCACAAGCTCGACGACGACCTCGTCATCAAGGGGCCCCGCGTGCGCCTGATGCTGCACGGTTGCGGGCCGGCCAGCCGCCTGGTGTTGCAGGAACGCACGCTCGCCTTCGACAGTTTTGCCAGCATCTCCATCTCCGACCTGGCGATTTCGCGGCGGGGCCAGCCAGAATCGCTGGCCTTTACCCAGTGCGCGGAACTGCGGCTCTCACGCGTCGACTGCGTGGGGCCGGCCGGTCCGGGCGCAAGCCTGGTGCGCGTCGACGGCAGCCGCCGCGTCCACATCGAAGGCTGCCGGCTCTACGCCGCAGGACGCGGCACGCCGGAACGGCTGGATTTGCTGTTCAACCGCGCCCCCACGCTGGCGGTGCTGAAAGCGGCGCTCGCGCCGGAAAGCCTGCTGGACGATGACGACGATCGCGCGGCCCTTGCGCTGGCGCGCCAGCCCATGGACGCGCGCAAGGCAATGGCGACCGAGATTGCGAGCCTGCTGCGCGCAGGCTCGGCGGGCAATGCCCTCACGATGAACCCCAGGATTCAGGCGGCGCTCACGTCGCTGGCCACGCACGTGAGCCGGGAAGCGCCGGCGTCAAAACGGCTGCGCGTCGCGATCGCCGGGCTTGCCGCCGCTTTGCTGGCAGACCCGCTGTCCTGCGCGCTGGCGCTGCTGGACAACGATGCCGACACCACCGTGCGCGACAACCGCCTTCGCGGCGGCATTGCGCTGTTTGCGGAATCGGGCGATTTCCCGGAACTGACGACGGACCAGTTGAAGTTGCTCGGCGGCGGCATCCGCACCGGCAAGATGGTGCCCGAAGGAGACGGCACGCTGACGCTGCAATGCAATCAGCTATCCAGCATGCGGCTGGGGGCCGAAGCGGCGCGCGCCCTGCTGACCATCATCCAGACCGGCGGCGAATTCTCCGCCTGGCGCTGCCTGCGCGCCGCGGACAATTCGCTGGAGGCCTACAGCCACTTCCCTGCATTCGACGCGGCCGTGACGGGAAACAACCTGCTGACCAACGGCGACGCCGGTGCGGTCTTCGCCACGCAGGCCAAGATCATCGGCAACTTCGCGCACAACGACTTCCGGCTGTTCGTGTCGGGTACCAACCCCGAAAGCCTGGCGAACGGCGGATTGAATGTCGTGACGGTCTGAGGTGTGCGTCATTCTTCGTAGCGACCAGGAGAAGGGCAGAAGGGTTGTGTAGCCCGCGCGGACGCCGCTGGCCGGCGGACATGTAAATGACAGCTTCGGCCCTCTACAATGTGGCTGTTGCATCGCAGCAATCCGCAATCTCTTCTTCGTTGTCCATGTCCCATACCTCCTCCCTCCAGCACCGGCCCGCCCTGGTGCTGTTCGCGCTTGCCATCGGCAGCTTCGCCATCGGAACCACCGAGTTCGCCACGATGAGCCTGCTGCCCTATTTCTCGCAGTCGCTTGGCATCGATGCGCCGACCGCTGGCCACGTCATCAGCGCGTACGCCCTGGGCGTCGTGGTGGGCGCCCCCATCCTGGCGGTGCTCGGCGCCAAAATGCCGCGCCGCCGCCTGCTGATCGCGCTGATGGGCTTGTTCGCCATCGGCAACGGCCTGAGCGCCATCGCGCCGAATTACCACTGGATGCTGTTCTTCCGCTTCCTTAGCGGCCTGCCGCATGGCGCCTATTTCGGCATCGCGTCGCTGGTGGCCAGTTCCATGGTGCCGGCCAACCGCCGCACCGTGGCGGTTGGCCGGGTGTTCCTGGGCCTGACGTTCGCCACCATCGTGGGCGTGCCGCTGGCCAACTGGCTCGGTCAGGTCATCGGGTGGAGGTGGAGCTTTGGCCTGGTGTCGTTGCTGGCCGTGCTGACCATGCTGAGCGTGCGCGCTTACGCGCCGGACACCGCAGCCGACCCGCACGCCAGCCCGCTGCGCGAACTGAGCGCGCTGGGCCGGGGCCAGGTCTGGATCACGCTGGCGATCGGCGCCGTCGGTTTTGGGGGCCTGTTCTCGATCTACACCTACCTGGCCGACACGCTGACCGCCGTCACGCAGGTCTCGGCCGCCACCGTGCCGCTGGTGCTCAGCGCCTTCGGCGTGGGCCTTACCGTGGGCAACATGGTGGTGCCTGTCTTTGCAGACCGCGCCGTGATGCGCACCGCCGGCCTGCTGCTGCTGTGGTCCGCCGTGGTGCTGGCCCTGTTTCCGTTCATGGCGCACAACGTCTGGCTGATCACTCTGAACGTGTTCCTGGTCGGCGTCGGCGGCGCGCTGGGCACCGTCCTGCAGACCCGCCTGATGGATGTGTCCGGCGATGCCCAGGGCTTGGCGGCGGCGTTGAACCACTCTGCGTTCAATACCGCCAACGCGCTCGGCCCCTTCCTGGGCGGCCTGGCCATCGCGGCCGGCTATGGCTGGACGTCGACGGGCTGGGTAGGCAGCCTGCTGGCAATCGGCAGCATGCCGCTGTGGCTGTGGGCCGTCATGCTCGAGCGCCGGACGCGTTCGCAGCGCGCGAGCAAGCTGGTCGTCAGCACCGAATCCGCCCGCTGAGTTGTCATTGGCGCCGGCGCGCGCACTGAACGGAATGGGGGACGCCACAAATCCAGGCGTCCCTTTTTTTCGCCGTTTTCAATCCGTTCTCATGTCCCCGTTTCGCCGTCTCTATGGTGGTGCTGACACCGCGCTTTTTGTCCCCAAAAAAACGTCGGGCATTCGCCACACCGGGCTTGCTCGTATTGCAGGCCAACCGCAAGCGACAGCTATACTTTCCGCACTCTTTACCACCAAGACGCGCTGCACCTTCTTTCATGCAGCGCTTTTTTTATGCCCGCTTTTACCCCCCTGTTGCGCCGCTTTTTCCAGGCGCTCTGCTGCCTCGCCGCAGCGTTGATTTCCGCCCCCACCCTGGCGGCTCCTCCGTCACTGGCGCAATGCCACGGCATCAAGGATCTTGCTTTCGTCGCCCACCTGGATGACGACCTGCTGTTCATGAATCCCGACGTCGCCTCCAATATCGAGGCGGGCGGCTGCGTGCGCCTGGTGTACCTGACCGCCAGCGACGCCGGCGAAGGCGACGGCTACATGCTGGGCCGCGAGAAAGGCGTGCGCGCCGCGTATGCCTACATGGCGCGCGAGCCCGATGCCTGGAAGGAAGACACCGGCATCGTGAACGGCCGTCAGATCGCCCGCTTCACGCTGCAAGGCAACCCCCGCGTGCAGCTTTGGCACATGCGCTTGAAGGACCCGTGGCTGGGCAAGGGCTGGGGCAGCCTGACGCCGCTGAGCCGCACCGAATCCGAACCCGGCCAAAGCGTCGACACGCTGGGCCCGCACCCCGAGGTCTACACGCGTGAACAGCTGGTGGACACGCTGGCGGAAATGATCCGACAGTACGGCCCCACCACCGTGAGGCACCTGGACGACACCATCAGCGTGCCCTACACGCAGCTGTGCTGGCGCTGCGCGGGTCATGGGCATCCGGACCACATCGCAAGCGCCCGCCTTGCGCGCGAAGCCATGCTGCGGGCGCCCGGCAACTACGCCGAGACCGGCTACATCGACTACCCCAGCCAGGAACGCGCCACCAACCTGGCCGATACGGAAATCGCCAGCAAGTCGGTGATCTTCCAGCACTACGCCTGGAACGACTACCACTATTGCGCGGGCCCCACCGGCTGCAAGGAACCCGCCGGTCCGGCCGCGGCGTGGGTGCAGCGCGCCTACTACGTGTCGCGCCATGACATCGCGCCGCAGCTGTATCCGGACGGACGCGGCGGCCTCGTGGTGTATGCGGCGGGCGAAACCAACGCGGCCGTCAATCGCTGGGACTCGGGCGAACGGCGCTGGCAGAGCCTGGGCGGGCGCACCAGCGGGCCCGTGGTCTCGTTCACCCATGCCGATGGAACGGCGGGCCTGATGGCGCGCGACCCGCTGGGCGGCGTGTGGGCCAACAAACAGCGCCACGACGGCACCTGGCAGGGCTGGCAGGCGCTGGGCGGCATGCGCACGACGCAGATCCCGGCCGTGGCGCCGCGCGGCGAAGCCGCCGCGGTGGCGCTGGGCTATGACGGCCTGCTGCACTGGATCTCCCCCTCGGGCATCGACGGCAGCTGGAGCACCTGGCAGGATTTGCCGGCGCTGGAAGGCGTCACCGGCGCACCCGCTGCGGCGCGCGGCGCCGATGGGCGCTACGTCGTCTTCGCCATCGCAGCGAAAGGCGAACTCTTCTACACCCGCCAGCTTCCGCCCCACAAGGGTCAGCGCCCGGAATGGCAGGGCTGGCGCCGCGTCGCGGCTCCCGAGGCGGCCGGCGGGCTGGCCGCCATCCGCAACCACGAAAACCGGGTCGAGCTCTATTTCCGCCAGCGCGCCAACAATCACCTGACCAAGCTGGTGGAAGCCGGCGACACCACCGACCTGGACATGGACTGGAGCGCCCCGACAGACATGGGCGTGCCCTACATCGGGCGCCCCGCCATCAACGCCGACAACCACGGCAATATCGTGCTTGCGATCCTGGAGCGCGCCGGCGGGCAGCTTTGGCTGCTGGAACACGGCAAGCTGGCCAAGCTGGACGCCGCGGCGGCATCGCCGCCCGCAATCAGCCTCATCGACGGCACGCTGTACGTCGTGGCCCGCGCCGCCGGCACGCCGCAGCGCTACCAGGTGCTGTCGCGCCGCGGCGGCGAGTGGGCGGCCAACCTGACGCTGGACGGCGTCCCGTCCAACGGTGGGGGTCCCTTCGCGGCGGTGGCCGCGCGTCCCACCGATCTGCCCAACCTGGGCGCGACCAGCGCGAACAAAGCGGCGGTGCTGCGGCCGTCCGCGACGGAACCCGGCGCACTGAACGTCGAGCGCATGCCGGCCCAGACCTCGCGCGTGGCGACCCCGACCAGCGTCCAGTAGGAGTCGGGCATGGCGCTTGCTGTCCTCCGGTGCTACCCGCCAGGAGGATGGAATCATGTCCGACGATCTGAACAACCGGGGTCCCCAGGACCGCTCCCGCGTCAACGTGAACGAATCTTACGAGCTTCGCTACTGGACCAAACATTTCGGCGTCACGGAGGAGCAGCTTCGCGCCGCAGTGAAAGCCGTGGGGCCCTCCGCGACGGCCGTCCAGGAGCATCTTCGCAAGTAATCCGGAGCAGGCCCCAGCGGGGCTCGGCCGGGCAGCGCCACGCTGCCGATTCGCCGCATTGCGAACGCCTGTGCGCAGCCCGACGCCCGCCTGCCCGAACTAGTCTTCGCCCGCCAGCCGCCGCGCCTTTTCCAGCGCGTCCACGATCGTCTGGAAAGCGGCCTGCCGGCTGTTCGGATCCGAGCTTCTCAAGGCATAGGAGGGATGGTACGAAGTGACCACGCGGATGTCGCCGCGCGTCATCACCTGTCCCAACGATTCCCGCAGGGTTCGCTTGCCGTCCTGCAGGACGGCGCCCAAGGCGGTTGCGCCCAGCGCCACGATCACCCGCGGCTGGATCGTCGCCAGCTCCTTGTCCAGCCAGTATGCGCACGCGGCGATCTCCACCTGCGCCGGCGACTTGTGCATGCGGCGCTTGCCACGCAGTTCCCACTTGAAGTGCTTGACCGCGTTGGTCACGTAGACGGCGTCCCGGTTCAAGCCGGCCTGCGCGATCGCTTTGTCCAACAGCGCCCCCGCCGGCCCCACGAAGGGCAGACCCGCCAAGTCTTCCTTGTCGCCCGGCTGCTCCCCGACCAGCATGATCGTGGCTCGCTTGCCGCCCGCTCCCGGCACGGGCTGCGTCGCGTGGCGCCACAGTCCGCAGCGCCGGCAAGCCTTGAGCGACCGGGGCCGCTGATCGAGCTGGATGGCGTCGCCATTTTCGTTCTTGCCGGTTGGTCCACCGGCATCCCTGGTGGCGTCCTTGCCGGAATCCTTGCCTCTTCGATCGCTCGCCGCAGCCATGAAAGCACCCTCACGGCGGCATCTTCAGGCCGCCATTCCTTCGCAGATGTCGGCACATTCGCGGCACGTGCGGGCACAGTCGGCCATGCCGTCCAACGCTTCGCAGCTGCTCGCGCAATCGTCGCAAAGGACGGCGCAGGCGCCGCAAATGAACTTGTGGTTTTCCACGCCCACCAGCATTGCATGCGCCGCAGTGCGGCACATTTCGGCGCATCCCATCATCAGCCGGAAGTGATGGGGCTGCACATGATCGCCCCCTTCTTCCAGACAATGGGACATTGCGGTCTTTACACACACGCGATAACAGGTCAGGCAGCTATCGACGCATCGATCCATCTTGTTCTCATCGGCATTCATGAACGGCTCCTTTACTGGACGGTTCCGTCCGGTCAGCACATGCCGTTCCTGCTTGATACCCTGTCCGCGCCGGTGCGCAGGGCAGGCAGACAAGCCCCCGCGGCCCTTGCCGCAAGGGCGCACGCCGACCTACTGCGGTTCAATCTTCGCGTCGACCGCCCGCTGGGTCCAAACCTTGCGCTGCGCAACGGCAAACGCCTGATGTTCCGCAAGCGTGTTGGGTGACACCTGCATGCCCAGCGACTCGAATCGCTTCAGGACGTCCGGTTCGCGCAGGATGGCGGACACTTCCTGGTTCAGCTTCTGCACGATCGCGTCTGGCGTCTTGGCGGGCGCCGCGACACCGACCCACACCACCAGGTCGAAGTTCTTGTAGCCCAGTTCGGAAAGGGTCGGCACATCCGGAAAGTCCTTGGCCCGCGATTGGTCCGTGTACGCCAGACCGCGCAGCTTTCCCGCCTGCATGAACGACGTGACGACGGACAGGTCGGCGAACAGGTAATCGACGTGGCCGCCCAGCAGGTCCGTCACCGCCGGAGGCTGGCTCTTGTAGGGCACGCCGTTGGCCGCGGCGCCCGCCACCGTGTTGAACGTGGCGCCGGCGATCTGGCTGGTGGGTGACCCGTAGGCGTAGTTCAGGGGCTTGGCCTGCGTCGCCTTCACCAGGTCCTGCAGGGTCTTGTACGGCGCGTCCTCGCGAACCACCAGCATCATGGGAATGGTGGCGATCCGGACCACGTGTATGAAATCGCCGGTCGGGTCGAACGGCAGCTTGCGAAACAGCGCCGGTGTGGCCGAATGCGTCGAACTGCTGGTCAGGATGAGGGTGTAGCCGTCCGGCTGCGCGCGGGCGGTAAAGGAAGATCCGATCGTGCCGGACGCGCCCGGCTTGTTTTCGATCACGACCGGCACGTTCAGGCGCGGCCCCAGCTTTTCGGCGATGATGCGGGCGCTGGTATCGGTAGCGCTGCCCGGCGAAAACGGCACGACGATCGTGATCGGTTTGTCGGGATAGGCCGGCTGGGCGAACGCCGGCGCCCCAAGCAGGGCGCCTGCCAGCGCGCTGAAAATGGTCAGGCTGCCGGCGGCCAGCAGGCGGCGGCGCTGCGCGCCATACGGTCGAGTCATGCTTGTCTCCTGTCGGGGCCGCGGGTCGGCCCTCTTGAATGCATCCGTATGATGCTTGGGTCCCGCTTATCCCAACAAGGGACTAATTTTCATAGACTCATTCCAATACCGGATCAATCGCTCTCGGCATCCCGCGCCTGGCGTTCGCGCAGGTAGTCTTCCGTGTCCTTCAGAAAGGCCGTGGCCGCCAGCGACAGCCGCGCGTTTCGGCGTTGGATAAGCCAGAGTTCATGCCCATGCCGGCGCGCGCCATCGATGACCAGTGTGCGCAAGCCGAGCTGGCGGGCCACCTCGCAGGCATAGCCGGGCACGACCGTGATGCCCAGGCCGGCGCCCACCAGCTTCAAGGCCGAAATCAGCATGCCGGCTTCGATGCGATAGCAGAACTCCAGCTTGTGGTCCGCCGCCACCCGGTCCAGGCTGCGCCGCACGCTGTACACGTTGCGCAGCATGATGTGATCGTGCGCCGCCACGTCCGCCCACGACACGATCCGCTTGCGCGTCAGCGCGTGGCGTGGCGCGCACACGGCGTACAACGTGTCGCGGTAGATGACGCGGGCGTCCAGTTCGTCGGACGGCGTCTCGACGGACACGATGCCGAAGTCAGCGCGACCGCTGCGCACGTGCTCGATCGTGTCGTCGGTATTCAGCTCGAAAAGGTCCAGCTTCACGCTGGGATGCGCGCGGTGATAGCCGGCCACAACGTCGCCCAGCAACCCGGCCATCATCAGCGGCGACGTCGCGACGCCCACCGTGCCACGCTCCAGCGTGCGCAGGCCCGACATGCTGCGCTCCGCCGCGCGGACCGTGCCCAGGATCTCCTGCGCATAGGCGTAGAAATCCGCGGCGCCGTCGCAGGGGGTGACGCTGCGCGTGGATCGTTCGAACAGCGGCTGTCCGACCTCGGCCTCGAGTTCGGCGCACAGTTTGCTGACCGCCGACTGTGTCACGAAGGCAGCTCGCGCCGCCGCCGTGAAGCTGCGCAGTTCGTACAGCGCGCAAAACACGCGCAATTGCTTGAGTGTGATGTTCATGGTCGATGTCGCCGCCGGGCGCCGCCGGCCACGCCGGCTCAGCGCAGAGGCTCGAGCATATCGCGATCCGCGTCCTGCAGCGGCGCATGGCGGCGGATGGCGCCAGGCGTCCGTGAAAAGCGCACAGGTATGCCGCAGGCGGTCAGCGGCCCTTCGGAAGGGTGCTCGACTTGCTGGAAGAAGCCCGTCGCCCGCAGGTGCGGATCGTCCAGCAGCGCTTCCGGCGTGTTGACGCGTGAATGCGGGATGTCCGCGTCGGCCAGCAGCGCCAGCCATTGCTCGGTGCCCTGCTTTGCAACGATATCCGCAAGGTCCTGGTACAGGGCGTCGAAATGGCGCGCGCGCGACGACGCGTCGGCGTAGCGTGCATCCGCGGCCAGGTCGGGCCGCTGCGCCAGCGCAAAGAAGCGGCCCCACTGCGCATCGGTGTACGGCAGCAGCGCCAGATAGCCGTCCAACGTGGGATACGGCCTGCGCTGCGGCGACAGCACGCGGCTGTAGCCCATGGGCCCCAGCGGCGGAACGAAGCTGTGCCCGCTCAGGTGCTCGACCAGGGTGAACGACACCATCGTTTCGAACATGGGCACCTCAAGGGCCTGCCCTTTCCCCGAACGCTCGCGCTCGTACAAGGCCATGGGAATGGCGTAGGCCAGCGTCAGGCCCGCCACCTTGTCGGCAAGAATGGTGTTCACGTAGGCGGGCGCGCCGTTGTTGCGGCCCTGCAGATCCGCCAGGCCGCTCATGGCCTGGATGATGTCGTCGAAGGCCGGGCGCGCCGCGTAAGGTCCATCCTGCCCGAAACCAACCGCCGAGCAATGGATAAGACGCGGATTGCGCGCGCACAACGCGCCGGCGTCCAGTCCCAGACGCGCCAGCGCCGCCGGCCGCACGTTTGAAACGAACACGTCGGCGCCATCGACCAGCCGCAGCAGGTGCTCCCGGTCCTGCGGCGCCTTGGCGTCGAGCGTCACGCTGTACTTGTTGCGGTTCAGGTTCAGGTACGCGGGCCCCATGCCGGCATGAACGGCCGGCGCGGACGTGCGGAACACATCGCCTTCGGGCGCCTCTACCTTAATGACCTCCGCGCCCATGTCCGCCAAAATCTGGGTGGCATACGGCCCCATGGCTACCGAGGTCATGTCGACGACGCGCACCCCATGCAGCGGTCCCGCCATTACCGGGACTCCTTGCGCTGCTTGCGCGCAAGAAAGGGTTCCATGTAGCGGCGCGGCTCGTCGGTCGTGAAGGCCTCGCCAAAGGCATCCACGCTGCGGTCCAGCCCGGCCTGGATCGTGGATTCGGTCCAGTACCGCAACAAGGCCTTTTGCGAACGCACGGCGCGCGGCCCGCTTTCGGCAATCGGCGCCACGGTCCGCTCCACCAGCGCATCCAGCTCGCCGGCCGGGCACACGAACTCCAGGAACCCCCAATCCCGCGCCTGCGCGGCATCCACCGTCTCGCCCGTCAGCAGCAGCCAGTTGGTGGGGCCCTGTCCGATCAGCGCAGGCAGCAGCACGGCGTGTATCACCGACGGAATGCCAACGCGAACCTCAGGCATGCCGAAGACCGCGTCCGCCGACGCCAGCCGGATGTCGCAGGCGGCCGCCAGTTCCATGCCGGCTCCCAGGCAGAATCCGGGCAGGCGGGCAATGGTGGGCACCGGAATCGCGGCCACGGCATCGCACAGGTCGCGCAGTCGCGTGATGAACGCGCGAGCGTTCTGCGGATCCAGTTCCGCCATTTCATAGATGTTGGCCCCGCCGACGAAGGCTTTGTCGCCCGTGCCCCGGATGACCACCGCGCGGGCATCGTCCTGCGCCGAAATCCAACGCGCCGCATCCGTGAGGCTGAGCGTAACCGCCGAGGCCAGGATGTTCAGGCTCTTGGCGTCGTGGATCTGCAGGGTGTAGACGCCGCGGTCGTCGCGCGTCACGCGGGCATGGTCGAAGGAAGGAATGGGCGCAGTCATGAAAAGCTCCGGCAAGAGGGTATGGCCACCGATGCTAAAGGCGGGGTTTGATCACAACAAACAAGTAATTTTCATGGAATAAGTCGAGATCGGAATAAATGCGCTAGGCCCGCCCCCGGCGTTCGGGGCCAGGCAATCCGCGAAATCCCCGACACCGGCGCGGTGGCCGCGCGAGGCGTTCATGCGTACACTCGCCGCATGCTACACATCGACAACCTCACCAAGCGCTACGGCGACCATATCGTGTTCCAGGGGCTGACGCACGCCTTCTCCCCGGGATGCCTGGCGCTTTGCGAGGAAGACAGCACCGGAAAATCCAGCCTGCTGGGGATCATCGCGGGCGTTTTCGAGCCTGACGAAGGCGATGTCCGCATCGATGGTCATTCGCTAATTCAAACGCCGCAGTTGGCCAAGGCTCGCTTGGCCTACGTGCCGGACAATTGCATGGAATTTCCTGCCCGGACGGGTCGCGAAATTCTTGAACAGGCAGCCGCGGAAAAGAGCGTTCCTCTGGACGACGCCGTGCTCGACATCGCCGCGCGGCTAGGCCTTGCGCCGCACCTGGACAAGCGTATCGAGCAGATGTCCACCGGCACGCGCCGCAAGGTGTACCTCACGGCAGCCGCCTTGGGCGCCCCCGCCGTCGTCGTCGCCGACGGCCCCAGCAACGGACTGGATGCACAGGCCCGCGGCGTGCTCGCCGACCTGTTCAAGACGTGGTCTCGGGATCGCGTGGTGCTGTTCGCCAGCCATGACCCGGAACTGGTCGAAGCGTGCGGCGCCACGACCGTCAACGTCGCCGATCTGCGATGACCGCGGGGCGGAGCATCGCACTTGCGGGCCCGGCCAATAGCTCGCAGCCGGCCGCCCTCTAGAAGCGGATCGTCAATCCCGCCATCGGCCCTTGCAGCACGGCGTCGTACTTGAAGCCGTTGTGGTCATAGTCCACGCCGATTGCGCGGTAACCGATCGTTCCTGAGATCGTCTTGCTGAAGTGGTAGCCGACGCCCAGGCCGAGGTCCCACTCCGCATCCGCGCCGCCCGCGCCGATCAGCCCCCATCCCGTGAGATACGCCTTGGAACTGAAGGCGTAGTTGCCACGCACCCCGACCAGCGCATCTACCCAGGTCGCATTGTCGCTGTGCTTCCTGCCGGCCCCGAGCGGGCCCTTGAACGTGATATCGGTGTCCACGGACCATACCCGCAGCCCCCCCACCACCTCCAGGCGGTGCGGCGAATTCTCAAGTACCGAATAGCCCCCGCCCAGGAATCCCGCGAAGCTTTCGTTTTTCACGTCCGCGCTGGTGGCCAGTATTTCGCGCTTCGTATCTCCCTGCGCCCCAACCTTGACGTATATCAGGTCGCCGAAGATGCTGTACCGGCCCTTGCGCGCATCGGCCATCAGCATGGCGGCGAAGTCCAGGTTGTCGAGGATCTTGTCGAAACTGGCGCTGATATCGACGACCGGCAGGCGCCGGTGTGCGATGGTTCCGGACAGCGCAGGCGCCCACAAATAGGGCGTCACTGAAAATTCCCATTCGTTGGAATACCGGGTGTCGACGGGTGGCGCCGCGGCGGATTCGGCGCCAAATCCCGACGTCGCATATAGCAATCCCAGCGCCGCGCAGACAGTGATGTGTTTCTTCATCGCGTATCCCCCATGCCGGAGACGCGGCGGCTCGACGGCGCCACGCCTTCGGAAGAATCAAGCCGGCCAGACCAGAAGACCGGACGTCTGCTGCCTGCGTCAGCTGACCCGTATTGCTGGCGGCACGGTCCACGAGCCATTGATGATGGACGGGTCGCTTTCGTTGGGCCAGTAAAGGCGCATCATCAGGATGAACCTGTCCTTCGGCGCCGGCAGCCAGTTCGATTCCAGGCCGGGGCCCGGGGACTCGTGCTGGATAAGCAGATCGACGGACCCGTCTGGCCTGGTCTTGAGCGGCTGACGCTCGCTGATGGAATAGCGGTTAAGCGGGTTATCGACAAAGAAATAGTTCTGGTCGTACATCGTCAATGACCAGAAGCCCGAAACCGGAGGCAGCATCCCCTTCTTGAAGGTCAGCACGTACTTTTCCGAGCCGTTGTATTCCCGCTGGATGGCGCCGGAATCCGATTTCAACGACGTCGGATACACCGCGTCCTGCGGCCGATTGGCTCCCAGGCCGATCGCCGTGATCAGCGCGCGCTGCAGATAATTGGTGCCGTAGATTCCCGTCTTGGTCGTGAAGCCCCAGCCGTCGATGTGCTGAATGTCGCCGTCAGTGGATCTGAAGTGCGCCATGATCCGGCCAAAGCCCGTCTGTGGGACGCGTCTGGAAAACGCGGGATCGAGCTTGGACTTGTCCAGGTCCTGGCCGGGCACGATGCCGATCGACGCAAGCTTCTGCACCATCGGCGCATCCTGGAGGGTCGGCGGGTTTCTTTTCAGCAGCTCGGCAAACAGGGAAAAGTACTCCACCGCGTCCATGTTGTTCACCTGGTCGCGCACCGGCGTTTTCATGTCGATCGCCGGATCGACCTTCGCCTGCGACGGCTTCCAGTCTTTCCCCCACCCGCTCAGCGGCGCGATCTTCACCTGGTCCTGCAGCTTGTGGACTTCAGCATAGTCCTCGGGCGTGCCCGTGCAATAGATGCGGCCCAGCAGCCAGACAATGCTGGTGGGCGACTTGTATTGCTTCATGCCCTGCGGCACCGAGCCCTCCCACTTTGGCCCCGTCACAAGGAACGTCTGCGCGCCCGTGCCTGTCGTGCGCTTTCCCGGCACGTCGAAGACCGTCGTCCAGCCGTCCAGCATGGGGAACAAGGCATAGCGGCCGTGCATGTCGGGCAGACTCACCACCCACGGTTCGTCGCCCACGTCGAAGAACGCGGTCGTGTAAAGGGTATCGGCGTTGGGCGCCGTCACATCGCGGAACTTGGCGTCCGGATACTCGCGCAGCTTGATCAGGTGGCCCATCGGCGCGCGCGTCCCCTTCGGCTCGGCGACGTTGGTGATGATCCGGCGCGTCATCTCCATGGTCACCAGCGGATAGGCATAGATGTAGGCCTCGGTCGCCAGCGCGAACCGCTCGTCGCCTTCGGGAATGTTCGCAACCAGCCCTTCGGGGGCGCTGGCCGAAGCGCGAAAGGCGGGGCCCAGCGTTCCGGCTGCCAGCAAGGCCAGGCCTCCTGCGTTCAATTTGCGGCGTGTCAGCTTCATAGTCATCGCTCCAGTGGATTCGTATCACGAGTTCATCGATGGGACTTCCGGACTGCAAGACGATCTTCGAGCCAGTGCGCACTTCGTTCTGATGCGGCGGCACGCTCCTTTGTTCGGATGAGAAATGGGAGATCACGCGCGTTGGCGCGGCACGCCGGCGTGGCCAGCATGCTGCGAAAACCGCGGAAATGGAGGGAGACGCCGACGTTCCGGCGACGCGTTGGCATCCGTTGCGGGCCGGCGTGGCGGCCACGTGCAATATGAATCCTTGACACCCATGCATGTACCCCAAGACAAAACCAGAGGAAACGCACCACAGGAAGAATTCGCCTACAGGACCGCTTGCCGGCCATGCCGCCTGTCACCCGCGTTAAAGGGCAAAAGCGGCCGTGGCCACGCAGCCCGGCAATGCCGTGAAGCCGTATGCCGGGAAAATTCTGGTCAATCTATGCGCAGTCAGCCGGGTGCTCAATTACCCGAAATGACTACGACCGCCGGGGCGGGTCGCGCACGCCGCACCGCCCAGGCACCCCGATCCGCCTATCCTGCCTCATGTCCGCGCGTTGCGCACGCCGGCGCAGCAGCTTCCCGCGCTGGGACAAACCCTAGCGTGAGCGCTCACTCCGTTCCTCACTATCGGGTGCGCGCGCCCGCCGCAGAAAAATCGTAGGAGGATGTGGACCAATGGCTTATTGACCGCCGTTTGTGGCGATGACGCAATAAGAACGTAAAACAACGACATCCGATCAAAGGAGCGACGCCATGCAGACGCACTATACGAAGCGGTCAATCGAACTGGTCGCGATCGGATCGGACGGTTCCACTTACATCATCGAGCGCCGGAGCAGGTCCCTGCCCTGCGACGACGGCGAACACGCTTTTTTCTACTGCTGTGTCCAGGATGGCAGGCCGGTGTCATGGCTGGGAGAAAGCCGCTACGCGTTGCCTGACGGCACGGAACTGCGCGCCATCGCCTGCCGCCTGGCGGATGCGCCGACCGCGCATTGACCGGCCATCCGGCGACGACACGAATGCAGCGGTAGTCAGGGCGACATCCTCGCCCTGCACCGCCCTGCGCCCACTTGTCCAAGCCGCCTCATTTGCCAAGCCAGGTCACCAGCGGGGACAAGGACAGCATGAGACCCAGCCAGGCGATCTTGCTGCCGTTCTCGCGCAGCGCATAAATGCCGAACGCCAGGCCAAGCAACCCCGGAATCAGTTCATAGATGATGTACGGCCACAAGCCCAGGTGCATCACCACCCACCAATGCAGCCAGGCCGTTGCGCCGCCGCATATCAATGCAGCGACGCTGGAGAACGACCAACCTAGATCGCGCCACATGTACCAGTTCCCGTATCGTGCGGTCCGAACCGGCGACCGAGGCAAACCGCGCCCCCATAGCGGGGACGCAGTACCGTCGCCCGGCGCCGGCCGGCTTCAGATCATGAGTTCGATCAAGAACGGCCCGGACTTGCCGAAACTGGCCTTCATCAGATCCGCGCACGCATCAAGGTCGGATGCGCGGGCGGCCTCGACGCCCATGCTGTTGGCCAGTCCCACCCAGTTCAGCGAAGGATTGCCCAGGTCCAGCATGCTCATGGCGGTATCGCCAGGCACCGCGCCAACGCCCTTGTACTCGCCGATCAGGATGTTGTACTTGCCGTTGTTGAGAATGATCGTCGTAACTGGCAACTGTTCGCGCGCCTGCGTCCAGAGCGACTGCAACGAGTACATCGCGGAGCCGTCGGCCTGCAGGCCGATGACGCGGCGCTGCTTCTGCGCGCCGATCGCCGCGCCCGTGGCGACGGGCAGGCCATCGCCGATCGCTCCGCCCGCCAAATGCAGCCAATCGTTGGGCGGCGCGGCATGGCTGAACTTGTAGAACCCGCGTCCGAAGGAAACGCTTTCGTCCGACACGATGGAATTCTCGGGCATCAGCGCGGCCACCGTTTGCGCCAGGCCCTCGGGGGTTGCAGCACCCGTGGCGGGATCCGGCCGCGGGCCGGGATCCGGGATGTCGGCGTGCGGCGCGTTCAGCGCCTGGACCAGACCCTTCAATGCTTCGACGGGATCCTGGTCAGGGCGCGACAGGACATGGATCTGCGCGTCCGATGCATATTGCGTGGACGGCAGGCCGGGATAACCGAAAAACCCGACCGGCGGCTTGGAATTGACCAGGACGATGTGCTTGAAGCGCGCCAACGTCTTGATGGCCTGCTCCATGTTGTAGGGAATTCGCTCGAGCTGCAGGCGCCCGCGCCCGCGCGCCACATGGCTGGTAACGAAGTCCGCCATGACGCTGGCGCCTGTCGCCTGCGCCACCCGCCAAGCCAGCCCCTGCCCTTCGCTCAACGCGGCCGGTCCGGCCAGCAGGATCAGCGTATCCGCGCCGTGCGCCCGCAGGTTGCGGGCCACGCTCTCGATGGCGTTGCCGTCGATGGGCGGAGGCAGGGCCGCCCTGCCCGGCGTGCCGACGACGCCGCCTTCGTTCCAGGACACGTCCGCCGGCAGGATCAGCGTGGCGATCTGGCCGGGGTACACCTGCGCGGCGCTCACGGCCTCTGCCGCGTCCCGGCCCAGTTCCTCGGACCGGACGCTGGTACGCACCCACTGCGACACGGTTTGCGCCATGCCGGCGGTATCCGCCGTCAGCGGCGCATCGAACGGCCGGTGATAGGTGGCCTGGTCGCCAACAATGTTGACGATGCCGCTGCGGGCGCGGCGCGCGTTGTGCAGGTTGCCCATGCCGTTGGCCAGGCCCGGTCCGCAATGCAGCAAGGTGCAGGCCGGTTTCCTGGCGATCCGGAAATAGCCGTCGGCCATGCCCGTGACGATGTTTTCCTGCAGGCCCAGCACGCACTTCATTCCCGGAATCTGGTCCAGGGCGGCAACGAAGTGCATTTCGCTGGTGCCGGGATTCGCAAAGCAGGTATCCACCCCGGAAGCCAGCAACGTCTTCACCAGGCTGTGAGCGCCATTCATACGGAAACCTCCATCAACGTCGACTTTGGACTGCAGCCACCGTGCAGCCAATCGTTCAAGAATCGTTCAAGGGTAAAACGATTCAAGCCTGTCGAACAATGGGTTTTGGCGTTCCGCCGGCCCTCGGGCGGCGCGCGGCGATTTTCTGGCCGCGCGCGCCATTCCGTTTATTTGCCCTTGCTCAGCGACAGCGGCACGCCCCAGACCGGATCTTCCATGCCCTGCTTGCCCAGCGGCGTGATCTGCATTGGCTTCAGGGTCGACAGCAGCTTGCGGTGCGCGTCGCTCAGGTTGTTGAGCTGCGCAAAGTACTTTTGCGTGAAGTCCATCGGCGCCGGCCAGGTGTAGACGGTGAAGTCCTCCAGCGGGCATTCGATCATCTTGGGATCGACGGCGCGGCAGGCCGACTGCTTGAACTTGTAGCTGGGCGTCTTCATGTGCATGCGCTGGCTCAGCACCAGGTCGCCGCCCTTCAGCGTGAAGCTGGCCAATGCCTGCTTGGGCGGAACGCGCGACTGCACCTTGATCGCGGGAATATCGCGGGAGTCCGTGTCCTCGTAATAGCCGGCCCGGGACCCCTGCGAAGTCTCGGTGTATTGCTGTTCGCCCCAGCTTACGCAGGCGCCCGAACCGCGATGCACGGCCGTGCAGACCTGGCGCGTCTTCGTCTGGGTGCTGGTCGTGCCCTCGTGCCAGTTGGTTTCCTTGTAGAACTCGCGATAAAGCTCCGGCGACAGGTACGCGGTGCCGTTGGCGCCGCGGCCCGAACCCACGGGGCCGCTCTTCGCGCCCACCTGGTCCAGCAGGGCATTCAGCTTGTAGTCGTCGCCGCCGGTCAGCAGGTACTTGCCGGGCGGCAGGATGTGCACCTCGAACGCCTTGAACAGGTACGTGGTGTCCTTGTCCCGTTGCAGCGCGTTGTTCTGGAATTTGCGGCCAAAGGTGATGCGCGGGTCGGGCTCGAACATCCAGACGGTGTTGCCGGTCCACTTCGTCATCAACATTGCATCTTTCAGCGTGGCGTGCGGCATCAGGTCGGCCACCAGCACCACGGCCATGTCCGCCTTCAACGCCTCGTTGATCAGGTCCAGCAACTGCGCATAGCGGGGATCGTCCCGGGTGCCCTCGCCGTTGCTGGAATACGGACTCGTGACGCAACCAGACAGGGCTAGCGCAAGCGTGAGGGCGGGCAGGGCAAGGCGCAGTCGCGGCAGAGTCATGGATCGGTCCTTGGATGGGCTGAGTCGGATGAAGCGCGCATGCTACCGACTCGAGAACCGATCGCAACAATGAGATCGCTGCGTGAAACACGGCCCAGGCCATGACTCTCTGGTTCGTGACCCGCGCGGCGCCGGTCTTTTCGGGCGATCTGCGGCCCAGCCCCAGTATTGGCGTGGGCTGTCGCGCTGCGGGTTCATGCGGGCAAGGGATCCGAGACCGGACACCCGCATGCAGCCAGCCGTAATTTATTGTTGCGATTGTTTCGGATTCGCCCCGTGCTGCGGAGCCTGCGCGCACGTCGCCAGGCCAGCCTATCGAGTTGCCAACGCCCGCGGCAAGTCCATGCCGTAATCGTCGTTGGCGTAGATCATCGCCGGCCGCGGGGACACGGCGCGCCCGCCACGCTCCCATAGCGCTTCAATCCAGCCAGCCGCCGCATCGGCGATGACATCCTGCACGCAGAACGGCGGCTCCCGGGAGAACATCGGCACGGACGGGCACAGGCCGTCTTCGCCATGGACCACGTCGAAGAGGCAACGGTGCTCGTCGATGGCTTTGTTCAGCACGTAAAGGTCCGGGCCCTCCAGGCCGATCACCACCGAAAAGGTCCCTTCTCCACCCTGGTCGGGAAAGATGCCGAACTGGATTTCACGCGCCTTGTCGGGCAATTGCGCAAACACGCCCTCCAGCTTGCGCAACGCAGTTTCGGTGTGCGCATCCAGCACGCGGCGCAAGGCGTCTTGATAGTCTTGTTTCGTCATCCCGCAAGCATAGCGGAAGGCCGCGCGGCGGATCGCGGGTTGCGCGATCCGCGTCATGCCGACGCCGGCATCCCCTTCAACAACTTGTCCAACGTCACCGGATAGTCCCGCACACGCACGCCGGTTGCGTTGTATACCGCGTTGGCGATCGCCGCGGCCACGCCGCACAAGCCCAGCTCGCCGACGCCCTTGGCTTTCATGGGCGATGACACGGGGTCGTCCTCGTCCAGGAAGATGACCTCTTGCCGGGGCACGTCGGCATGCACGGGCACTTCATAGCTGGCCAGGTCGTGGTTGACGAAGTAACCCAGGCGATGGTCGACCGCCAGTTCTTCCATAAGCGCGGCGCCCAGGCCCATCGTCATGGCGCCGATGACCTGGCTGCGGGCCGTCTTCGGGTTCAGAATGCGTCCGGCGGCGCAGACGGCCAGCATGCGCCGCACCCGCGTTTCCCCCGTATCGGCGTCGACCGCCACTTCGACGAAATGCGCGCCGAAGGTGGATTGCTGGAACTTCTTGTCCAGGTCGCCGAACTCGATCGTGTCTTCCGCCACCAGCTCGCCGCCCGATGCCGCGCGCGTCAATGGCGCGGAGCGTCCGCTGGCGTCCTTGACCGCGCCGTCCGCGAAGACAGCGCTTTCGCCGTCGAATCCCAAGCGCTCCGCGACGGCCGCGCGTAGCTTGGCGCAAGCCGCGTACACACCGGCCGTGGAACTGTTCGCGCCCCATTGGCCGCCTGATCCCGCGGACACCGGAAACGTAGAATCGCCCAGCCGCACCACGACGCGAGACAGCGGCACGCCCAGCATCTCGGCGGCGGTCTGCGCGATGATGGTGTAGCTGCCCGTGCCGATGTCCGTCATGTCGGTTTCAACGATGACGCGCCCTGCCCCATCCAGCCGCACCCGGGCGGCAGACTTGGTCACCAGGTTGTTCCGAAAGGCGCTGGCCATCCCCATGCCGATGAGCCAGCGTCCCTCCTTGCGCGCGCCGGGCCGGGCGTCGCGCTGCTCCCATCCAAAGTGACGGGCTCCGGTCTGCAGGCAATCCACGAAGCGCCGCCGGGAAAACGGCCGCGATGGATCGGTCGGATCCACCTGCGTGTCGTTGCGTATCCGGAACTGCACCGGATCCATGTCCAGGGCTTGCGCCATTTCGTCGATGGCGATCTCCAGCGCCATCATGCCGGGCGCCTCGCCCGGCGCGCGCATCGCATTGCCTTCCGGAAGGTCCAGCGTCATCAGGTTGAGCGCGGTTCTCTGATTGGCGCCGGCGTACAGCAACTTCGTCTGCTGGACGGCCTCTTCGGGCTGGCCGTCGGGCAGATCGCCGGACCAGCTTTCGTGCGAGATGGCCGTCAGCCTGCCGTCCGGCTCCGCGCCCAGCCGTATGCGCTGGATGGTGGCGGGACGATGCGTCGTGTTGTTGATCATCAACGGGCGCGGCAGCGCAACCTTCACGGGCCGACCCGCCGCGCGGGCGCCCAGGGCCGCCAGCAACGCGTCGGCGCGCACGAACAGCTTTCCGCCGAACCCGCCGCCAATGTAGGGCGACACCAGGCGCACGTTCTCCTTGGAAATTCCCAGCGTCCTCGCGACGTCGGCGCGGCCCCAGTCGACCATCTGGCTCGCTGTCCATATCGTCAGCTTGTCGCCTTTCCACACCGCCATGGATGCATGCGGCTCCATCATCACGTGGGACTGGTCCGGCGTGGTGTAGGTGTAGTCGATCTTGACCGGCGCCGACGCGAAAGCGCTGTCGAAGTCGCCCGTGTCGGTCTTCGGAATGTGCTTGCCCGCCGCTCCGTTGTCGCGCTTTTCCGCCGCCAGGTCAAAGGCGCCCTTTGCGCGGACGTACTTCACGCGAATCAGCTTGGCCGCGGCGCGCGCCTGCTCGAAAGTCTCGGCCACCACCACGGCGATCGCCTGGTGGTAGTGCTCGATGTTCGGGCCGCCCAGCAAGGTGGCCGTGTTCATCTTGCCCTTGCCCAGCTTGCCTGCGTTTTGCGCGGTCACCACCGCAAGCACGCCGGGCGCGATGCGCGCGGTCTCGATATCCATGGCGGCGATGGCGCCCTTGGCGATGGCCGCACCCACCACGTATCCCACGGCCACATTGGGTGCGACGTCGTGGTGTTCGTAGGCGTAGGTGGCCTGTCCGCTGGTCTTGAGCGGACCGTCGACGCGATCCGCCGGCTGGCCGACGACCTTCTGCTGGTCGATGGGATTTTCTGTCGCGGGAGTATCGAATTTCATGGCGTCAGGTCCTCGCTTCCGTCAATACCGCATTGAGCGCCCGCTGCGCCAGCGTCAGCTTGAAGGCATTGTCCGGCGTCGGTTTGGCGCCGGCCAACAGGATGTCGGTCACGCGCGCCGCGCCGTCCGCCAGATGCGCCTCGGCCGATTCCATTCGCCAGGGTTGAGGCGCGACGCCGCCCAGCGCCACCCGACCGCTGCCGTCGTCCTGCACCACGGCGCCCACCGCCACCAACGCAAAGGCGAACGACGCGCGATCCCTCACCTTGCGATAGATATGCTTGCCGCCCAGGGGCTTGGGCAGCGTGACGGCCGTGATCAGTTCGCCTGTTTCCAGATCGGTCTCGACGTGCGGCGTGTTCCCCGGAAGGCGGTAAAAGTCGGCAATGGGAATGACTCGCCGGGTCTGGTCCGGACGCACCGTTTCCACTTTCGCATCCAGCAGGCGCATGGCCACGGCCATGTCGCTGGGATGCGTGGCGATACAGGCGTCGCTGGCGCCGATCACGGCCAGCTGGCGCGTCACTCCGCCAATGGCGGAGCAGCCGGTGCCCGGAGCGCGCTTGTTGCAGGGCTGATTGGTGTCATAGAAATACGGACAGCGCGTGCGCTGCAGCAGGTTGCCGGCGGTCGTGGCGCGATTGCGGATTTGCGCCGACGCACCAGCCAGCAGCGCGCGCGCCAGGACGCCATAATCGCGCCGCACCGTGGCGTCGGCAGCCAGGTCGGCATTGCGCACCAGGGCGCCGATGCGCAGGCCCCCATCGTCGGCCGGCTCGATCCTGTCCATGCCCAGACCATTGACGTCTATCAGGTGCGCCGGCGTCTCGACTTCGATCTTCATCAGGTCAAGCAGATTGGTGCCGCCGGCAATGAAGCGGGTGCGGGGCTCGCGCGCGGCGCTGGCGGCCGCGTCAAAGTCGCTTCGGGCGCGCTCGTACGTGAACGGTTTCATGCTTTGCTCTCCGCGACTTCCTCGATGGCCTCGAGGATGTTGGAATAGGCGCCGCAGCGGCAGATGTTGCCGCTCATGCGTTCACGGATCTCTTCCGGCGACAGCAACGGCTTTTCGGACAGCGTCCCGCTGACGTGGCTGGGCATCCCGCGCGCCACCTCGTCCAGCATGCCGACCGCGGAACAGATCTGGCCCGGCGTACAGTAGCCACACTGGTAGCCGTCGTGCTTGACGAACGCGGCCTGCAGGGGATGCAGGGCCGCCGGCGTGCCCAGGCCTTCGATCGTCGTGACCTCCTGGCCATCGTGCATGACCGCCAGCGTCAGACAGGCGTTCACCCGCCGGCCGTCCAGCAGCACCGTACAGGCGCCGCACTGTCCGTGGTCGCATCCCTTCTTGGTGCCGGTCATGCGCAGATGTTCGCGCAGCGCGTCCAGAAGCGTGGTGCGCACATCCAGGTTCATTTCGTGCGTTTTGCCGTTCACCTGCAGCGTGACCGCTGCGGACAGGCCATGCGCGGCGCCCGCGCCGTGGCCCGCGGACATCGGCGACGCGGTCATGGCGGTGGCGGACGCCGCGCCCACCTTGAGCAGATTGCGTCGCGAGATCTTGATATCGATAGCGTTTTCCAAGGTCGTTCTTCCTTTGAAAGTCTTGCGAGCCGCGAAATGCACGGCAGCAGCAATCGGTGTTCCCGCGAAGTACCGGACGCAGCGCTCACGAAGGAGCGACGCACTCCTTGCCATTTGTTTGCGCGTGTTTGTCCACCACCTCCGCGTCCAGCACCCGTCCGCCGTTGCCCTGCCCCCCGCGGCCCGCGCCCGAATTCCGCAGGCGGTTCCTGACCGCCGTCAGCTCCGCCAGAATCGATACGGCGATCTCCGGCGGCGTGTGGCTGCCGATATCCAATCCGACCGGCCCCTTGAAACTCTGGACGTCCGCTTCGGTGAATCCAAAATGTTCCTTCAGGCGCTGCCTGCGCTTGTCATTGCTGCGCCGCGAACCCAGCGCGCCCACGTAAAACGCCGGGGATCCGATGGCTTCCAGCAGCGCCATGTCGTCCAGCTTGGGATCGTGGCTGAGCATCACGATGGCCGTGCGCGCGTCCGGCCTGAGCGCGCTGACGGCATCGTCGGGCATGCAGGTCAAGAGCGTCGTGCCCGGCACGTCCCAGGTGGATGCATATTCCTCGCGCGGATCGCAGACCTGCACGTCGAACTCCAGCGCCTGCGCCATCGGCGCGATGTATCGGGCAATGTCCCCGGCGCCCACCAGCAGCAGCCGCCATTGCGGACCGTGTATCGAACTGAGCGTGCAACCATCCCAGGCCACGGCATCGCCCGGCTGCGCGTCCGTCACGGTGACCACGCCGGTCAGCAAGTCCACCGACCGGCGCGCCAGCCGCCCGCCTCGCAAGCGGTCTTCGAGCGCGGCGAGCTGCGCGGCGTCGGGGTTCGTCTCGATGACGAGCTCCAGCGTTCCGCCGCAAGGAAGCCCGAAGTTCATCGCGTCGTCGGGCCTGCCGCCGTAGACCACGGCGTAGGGCAGCGGCGCGCACAGCTTGCCTTGGCGCATTTTCTCGATAAGATCGTCTTCGATGCATCCGCCCGACACCGACCCCATCACTCGTCCATCGCCGCGGATGGCCAGCAAGGCGCCAGGCTGGCGGGGCGACGCGCCCCAGGTGGAAGCAACCGTCGCCAGGACCCGATCCAGGCCCAGGCCGCCCCATTCCCGAAGCGCCGCCAGCACTTGCATGTCCAGGCTCTGCATCTCGTGCCCTCATGGCTCCGGCGCGCCGCGGCGAGCCCGGAGCAAGGATTGATGAAACGACGTGATCCGCGCAGGATCGTTTGATGATACCGACGGGCTTGCGCAACCCGCCACGCCAACCTGACAAGAAAATGTTCGATCTCGCAACCAATCCAGACAACGCGCCGCGCACGCGGTGCGTGGGCATCCTGCTTGCTGCGGGCCACGGCCGCCGCTACGCCGACGCCGCGCAAGGCCAGGACAAGCTCACCGCGCAGTTGCCGGACGGCACGCCTGTCGTAACGGCCGCCGCCAGGGCGCTGCGGGCCGCGGCCGGCCACGTGGTGGCGATAACCCGCCCGGACAATGCGCCGTTGAAAGCGCTGCTGGTTCAAGCCGGATGCGAGGTCATCACGACCGATCTACACGCCGACGGCATGGGTGACAGCCTTGCCGCCGCGGCCAGGCACGTCATGCTCACGAGCGGACCTGACGTCCAGACATGCCTGGTCGCGTTGGGGGATATGCCATGGCTGCGGCACGACACCTGCCAGCTCGTCGCGCGGGCTGCGCTTTCGCACAGCATCGTCGCGCCGGTCTGGAACGGCCGCCGCGGTCACCCCGTGGCCTTCCATCGCTCGCTCTGGCCGGAACTGGCAGAGCTGGCGGGCGACAAAGGCGCACGGGCCCTGATAGGCCGCCACGGCGTGGCCGACATCGCGGTCGACGATGCCGGCGTGTGTGCGGACGTCGACACCCCGGCGGACCTGGCGGCGGGCGGCGCTGCGGGAGAATAGATAAAAGTGCTGCCCGCCCCCGCGCTATTCCCGGCAAGGGGCGGCGCGCCGCCTGCGTTTCAGGCGTCCGGCGCGACGCGCAATGGACTCGCCATCACGGTGGAACTGTCCGGTTTGGCATGCCGGGGCAACTCCACGCGAAAGCTCGTGATGTCGTCGCGCGACTCCGCGCTGATTCGGCCGCCGTGCGAAAGGACGATCTGCTGCGCGATGAAAAGCCCCAGGCCCAGACCATGATGACCGCCCGGGGGACGGGCGCCGCTTCGGAATGGGTTAAACAGGTGGGGGACAAGCTCGGGCGGTATGGTGCCGCCGTTGCTCACCGTGACCACCACCTGGTCTTCGGCCGTGCCGTCCACTTCAACCAGCACGGGAACGCCGCTGCTGCCGTGGTGGCAGGCGTTGCCCACCAGGTTGGCGATGACCTGCGAAATACGCTGGCCATCCCAAAAACCGTTCGAATCGCCGCTGCATAGCGAACCCACCTGGCGCTCCGGAAAGCCCGTGCGCACCTCGTCCAGCGTGCGCTCCACCAGGGTGAGCATGCTGACGGTGGCGGGCGTCAGCGCCAGGCCGCCCGCCTGCCGAATGCGCGTCACGTCCAGCAGGTCCTCGATCAGGCACGACATGCGTTCACCGCTTTGCAACATGCGCTGCGCCAAGCTGGATACGCGCGCATCGTCGCTCTGGCGTTGCATCAGCGTCGCGCCCATGATGATGGCTTGCAGCGGCGTGCGCAGATCATGGCTCAGCACGGCCATGAACATCTCGTTCACGCGCAGCGCCTCGGTGCGCGCTTCCAGTTGCTGCGCCAGCGCGCGCTTGCGCTCGTGCAGTTCGAAAAACACGTTCGCCTTCGTCCGCAGCATGTAGGGATCCACCGGCTTGTACAGGAAGTCGACCGCCCCGCTCTCGTAGCCGCGGAACTGCCAGTTCTGCTCGCGCGAGCCGGCGGTGATGAAGATCAGCGGGATATGGCGCGTGCGCTCGCTGCCACGGATCAGTTCGGCGAGCTCAAAGCCGTTCATGTCCGGCATCTGCACGTCCAGCAGCGCCAGCGCGATGTCGCTATGGTCCAGCAGCAGTTCCAGCGCCTGAGGGCCGGACTGCGCCTTCAGCACCTGCACGCGGTCGCTTGCCAACAGCGCCTCTAGCGCGATCAGGTTCTCCGGAACGTCGTCGACCAGCAGGCACTTGATGCGGTCGTCGGGAAGCGGGGCTGATGTGGGGTTCATAGTGTCAATGCAAGTTGTTATCAGGGCAGCCGCTGGGTGGGCAGCTGCGCGAGAAAGGCGGCGATATCCTCAGGCGTCAACACCTGTGAAGCAGGAACGCGAGCCAGGGCGGCATCCGGCATGGCGCGCATGGCGGCCGTGGCGGGCGCCTGGACCACGGCATGGCCGCCGGCGGCATGGATGGCCGCCAGTCCGTCGGCGCCATCTTCGTTGGCGCCCGAAAGCACCACGCCAAGCAGCCGTTCGCCATAGCAATCGGCGGCGGACTGAAACAGCACGTCGATCGAGGGCCGCGAAAAATTCACGGGCGGGTCGATCGACAGCGCCAGGCGCGGTCCATGATCCACCAGCAGGTGATAGCCCGGCGGCCCGAAATACACGTGCCCGGGCAGGATCGCCTGCTGGTCTTCCGCCTCGAGCACCGGCAGGTCGCAGCGGTAGCCGAATATCTCGACCAGCCGGCTGCGGCGGTCGCAGGGCAGGTGCAGCAGCACGATCACCGATGCCGCCAGGCCGACGGGCAGCGCCGGCAGCAGGACATTCAGAACGTCAATGGCGCCCGACGAACCGCCGACGACGATCGCGTCCCACGGGCCGACGGCCCGCGATTCGGAGACAGGCGCCTGATCGTTCATAGGTCGGCCTTTTTGCGGTAGATGCGGTCCGCCAGCACGAAATCGTCAAAGCCCCCGGCCTGCGCGGAAAAGCGCACGGACTCCTTGGAGCCCAGCCCGAGGAAGCCGCGGTGGACCAACGCGTCGTGGAACAACCCCAACGCCCGGTCCTGCAGGTCGCGCTCGAAATAGATGAGCACGTTGCGGCACGACACCAGATGCACTTCCGCAAACACGCTGTCCGTGGACAGGCTGTGATCCGAGAACACCATGTGCTCGCGCAGCGTCTTGTCGAACACCACGCGGCCATACCGCGCGGTGTAGTAGTCGGACAGCGAAGCGCGGCCGCCGGCCTGCGCATGGTTCGCGGTGAACGCCGCCGCGCGGTCCAGATCGAAGACGCCCTGCTCGGCCGTGCGCAGCGCGTGCGGATTGATATCGGTCGCGTAGATCAGCGCACGGTCCAGCAGGCCTTCTTCATGCAACAGGATCGCCAGCGAATAGGCCTCTTCGCCGGTGCTGCAGCCCGCCACCCACACCTTGATCGACGGATAGGTGCGCAGGATGGGCACCACCTCCTTGCGCAGCGACAGGAAATAGCTGGGGTCACGGAACATGTCGCTGACCTGCACCGTCAGATACTGCAGCAGGTGGGTGAACACCGCCGGTTCGTGCAGCACACGGTCCTGAAGCTGCGACAGCGTCCTGCAGTCGAACTCCGTCAACGCGCTGCGCAGGCGCCGCTTGAGCGAGGCCTGCGCATACTCGCGGAAGTCGTAGTGATACCGGTGATAGATGGCGTCGAGCAGCAGCCGCTGCTCGATTTCGTCGATGTTCACCTGGGTTGTCGTGGGCATGGATCTGAAGGTTGGACGGTTGATGGCGGGTGTCTACTTGCGCATCCAGACGCGCACCAGGGACAGCAGGCGCTCGACGTCCAGCGGCTTGGCGATGTAGTCGTTCGCGCCCGCAGCCAGGCATTTCTCCTGGTCGTCCTTCATGGCCTTCGCGGTCAGCGCAATGATGGGCAGGCGGCGCCAATCGGCGCGCAACCGGATCTCGCGCATGGCCGTATAGCCATCCATCTCGGGCATCATGATGTCCATCAGCACCAGGTCGATGGCCCGATGCCCATCCGCCCCGGCACGCTCCAGGGCCTCCAGCGCCTCGCGCCCGTTGCGCGCGATTTCCACGTGCAGCCCGGTGGGTTCCAGGATGCTCGACAGCGCGAACACATTGCGCACGTCGTCCTCCACCACCAGCACCGTGCGGCCTTCCAGCGCGGTGTCGCGGCTGCGCGCCAGCTCCAGCATCTGGCGCTGCTGCGGCGGCAGATCGGCTTCGACCTGATGCAGGAACAGCGTCACTTCGTCCAGCAGCCGTTCGGGTGAACGCGCGTCCTTGATGATGATCGACTTGGAAAAACGGCGCAGCTTCTGCTCTTCGTCGCCCGACAACGCGCGGCCCGTGTACACGATGACCGGCGGGAACGACACGCTCTCCTGTTCGGCCATTTCGTGCAGCAATTCGTAGCCGCTCATGTCCGGCAGGTTCAAGTCCATCACCACGCAGTCGAAGGTCGTCTCGCGCAGCGATTCAAGCGCGGTCGCGGCATTCGCAGCCAGCACGATCTCGACGTCGTCGCGCGCCAACAATTCGCGCACGCTGTCGCGCTGGCGGTCGTCGTCCTCCACGACCAGCACGCGACGCACGTTCTGCGTGAATTTGGCCTCCAGCCGATGCAGCGCCTGGACCAGCTCGTCTCGCTTGACCGGCTTGAGCGCATAGCCCACCGCGCCGCGACCCAACGCCTCTTGGGAATAATCGGCCACAGAGACGATATGCACCGGAATGTGACGGGTATTCGGATTGCGCTTCAGTTGGTCCAGCACACCCAGGCCCGAGAAATCAGGCAGGTTCATGTCCAGCACGATGGCGTCCGGGCGCCGTTGCGCGGCCAGCATGAGCCCGTCGGTGGCGGTATGGGCCGCCAGGCAGCCAAAGCCCATCTCGTGCGCCAGGTCGGACAGGATGTCCGCAAAGCGTTCATCGTCTTCGATGACGAGGATCGTGCGTCCGTAGTTTTCCGCCGGTTCCGGAGCGGCCTGCGCAAGCGGGGCGGCGGGAGGCGGCTTGACGGATTCCGCGGGCATCGCCGAGATGGGTTCCGCGGGCGTCGAGGGCACGGGCGGTTCGGCGGCGCGTACGCGCGCCACCGGCGCGGCCTGCAGGTCGATCGGCAACAGCAGCGTAAAAACGCTGCCCTGCCCCGGCGTACTGGCCAGGGACAGCGTGCCGCCCAGCAGCTTGGCCAGGTCCCGAGAGATCGACAACCCCAATCCCGTACCGCCATGCTTGCGATGCGTGCTGCCGTCGGCCTGCCGGAAGGCCTCGAAGATCAGTTCGTGCTGGTCCGCCGGGACGCCTATGCCGGTGTCTTGCACGGCAAAGGACACCATCCTGCCCGGCGCGCGAGCCACGCGAAGCGAGACCGAACCACGCTCGGTGAACTTGATGGCGTTCGACAGCAGGTTCTTCAGCACCTGGCCCAGGCGCTGCGAGTCGGTTTGCAGCGATTCCGGCACGTCTCGGGCGACATCCAGGTCGAGCGTCAGGCCCTTTTCGGTGGCCAGCGGCCGCAGGGGCTCCAGCAGGCGCTGCAGCGTCGCGACGACCGGCACCTCCTCGACTTCCACCGTGGCCTGGCCGGCTTCGATCTTGGCCAGGTCCAGGATGTCGTTGATCAGCGCCAGCAGGTCGCGGCCGGCTGCGTGAATGGTCTGCGCGTACTTCACCTGCTCGGGGCTCAGGTTGCCCGGCTTGTTGTCCGACAGCAGTTTCGCCAGGATCAACGTCGAATTCAGCGGCGTGCGCAGTTCGTGACTCATGTTGGCCAGGAACTCGCTCTTGTACTGGCTGGCCTGCGTCAGCAGTCGGGCCTTGTCCGTCAGGGCGCTTTGCACCCGCAACAACTGCTCGGTCTGGGATTCCAGATTGAGATTGGTCTGTTCCAGTTCGGTCTGCTGCAGCTCCATGCGCGCCTGCGATTCCTGCAGGATGCGGCTCTGCTGCTCCAGCTCTTCATTGCTGACGCGCAGTTCTTCCTGCTGAGTCTGCAGCTCTTCCGACTGGCGCTGCGTTTCCGCCAGCAGGGATTCCAGGCGGCTCCGGTCCCGGCCCGCGCGGATCGCGGACGCCAGCATTTCGGACGCCCCTTCGAGCAGCATGCGTTCGGCGTCGCCCACCGGGTGATTGAAGCCCAGCTCGATCACCGCATAGACGCGCTCGTTCTGCATGGCCGGCGCCACGACCAGTTCGGCGGTATTGGAACGGCCCGTAGCCGACGAAACCTCGAAGTGTCCCGCCGGGACATTGCGCACGTGCAACAGCTTGCGGGACGTGGCCGCCTGCCCCGCCAATCCTTGCGCCGGCGGGATCTTCTGCGCCAGCCGTTCGGCCGGCAACGCATAGCCGCCAAACAGTTCCAGGTCGTCGCCGCCATTGACCACATAGCCGGCCCCAACGCTCGCGCCCAGGTAATCGGCCAGGTAGTCCAGCGCCCGCTTGCCGATTTCCTCCAGGCGCAGGTCGCCCCGAAGCCGCAAACCCAGGCCGGACATTCCCGCCGTTACCCAAGCCTGGCGCGCCTTCGCGCGGTATTCGCGAATGGTCATCGCGGCCGAGGCAAGAATCAGGGCCAGCAAGAGCAGTGCTCCGCCCCACGAGTAATAGGTGGACGTGGCAGCCGCCTGCGCCCACGCTTCCCGCTCATCCTCGATCTGGGTCATCTGGCGCGCATACAGGTCGGCGACCAGATCGCGCAGCCGGTCCATGGCGTCTTTGCCCGTATCGGTGCGCACGACGGCCAGCGCGCCTTCCACATCGCCGGCCTTGCGCATCTCGATGGTGTTGTGCAGTTCGGTCAGCTTTTGCTGGGTGATCGCCGCGATATCGTTGGCGATCCGACGCTGCGCGACATCCCGCTCAGCAGCTTCTTTCACCACCCCCAGGCGCTGTTCGATCAGCGGCACCGAGCGCAGGTATGGCTGCAGGTAAGACGGATCGCCCGTCAGCAGGTAGCCTCGCTGGCCGATTTCGGCGTCCTTCAACGCCGAATTGAACAGGTTCAATTGGCGCAACGTCTCGGTGGCCTGGTCCATGGACCCCACAGCCCGGGCACGGGTCTCTGCGGAACGCACGTTGACGAAAGCGATGACAAGGGTGGCCAGGGCCGCCAGCGCAAAGCCGGCCATCAGGGTGCGGGGAAAGCGGAAGCGGCTCGCGGCCTGCGTCGATTTCTGCATGGGGGTCGGTTACCAATTCAGGGGAAACGCGCGACTTGCGCAATGCTGGAGTCCGAAAAATTATAGGGACGGAGAGCTGCCCTGCATATCGTTCGAACTGGTGAACTATACAGGCCCCCGAACCGACCCCAGTTTCTACTGGATACAACTACGACACCACTCCAGGCCGTCCATGCCCTAGGATTCCGCCTTCAAGCGCTGGCGCTTCCTTTCCGGAAAACTGCCGCCGCCACGGCACCGATATCATGAAAAAAATTCTATTGGTCGACGATCAACCCACGCTGGTCGCCCTGATGAGCGAGTTCCTGAGCAGCGAAGGGTATGACGTCACGACCCACACGGACGGCCTGACCGCCCTGCAACAAATGATCGACCTGCGACCGGACCTGGTCATCACCGACTTGTCCATGCCGGGCATGGATGGCCGCGCTTTGCTGACCGCCATGCGGGAAAACGCCTATCTGCACGAGACCCCGGTGCTGGTGCTGAGCGGCCGGCCCGAGCACGAGATCATGGAAGCGTGCGAAGGACGCGCGGTTTTGATGCGCAAACCCGCCAGCCCGGACGACGTCCTTGAAACCGTCCGCCGCCTGACCCGCGAGGCAAAGCCGCAAACCCGCCCGCGCGCCGGCGCGGGCGCGTTGCCCGGTCCGATGAGCCACCTGGGCGCAGCTGTCCAGACGCACGCCGCGCACGCGGCCTAGTCGGGCTGCCCCCTCCTCTGGCGTCACGGGACGATAAAAAGGCCGCTGATTCGCATCAGCGGCCTTTTGCTTTCCAAGGCGACGGTCAGCCCACGTGCCCGCCAGCGACGTACATCACCTGCCCGGTGATGTACGAGGCCTCTGGCGCCGCCAGGAAGCAGATGGCCGCGGCGACCTCATCCATGCTGCCCATGCGGTGCATCGGCGTTCCCGCCAGGCAGTCCGTGTACATCTCGCCCTGCCAGATCCGGTCCTGTTCGGAAGGCTCCGCGGTGTTGCGCGGGATCGCCCGCACGCCGTTGTCCAGGGCGCCCGGGGCCACGCAGTTCACGCGCACGCCGCTTTCGGCCAACTCAAGCGCCATGCAGACGGTGGCTGCATGGACGCCCCCCTTCGACGCGGAGTACGGCACGCGGTAGATGCCGCGCGTGGCGTTGGAGCCAACGTTCACGATGGCGCCCCGGCCCTGCTTGCGCATGACCGGTATCACCTCGCGGCATGACCACAGCGTGGGCCACAGCGACCGGTTCACCTCGCGCTGCATCTCGTCCGGCGTGTATTCCCAGAACGGCTTCATCCAGATCGTGCCGCCCACGTTGTGCACGGCCACGTCGATGGCGCCATGCAGGTCCATCGCGTACTGCACCATGCGCTGCGCGCCCGCGTGCGTTTCCAGGTCGGCATCGATGAACGACGCCTGGCCGCCCTGTTCGCGGATTTCGCGGGCCACGGCTTCGCCCAGTTCGGCGGCGCGGTCCACGACCACCATGGTGGCGCCCTCGGCCGCCAGGCGCTTGGCGGTGGCGCGGCCCACCCCTTGGGCCGCGCCGGTGACCAGCGCGATCTGATTTTCAAAGCGATTCATGCAGGTTCCAGATCAGTGCGCGCGCGAGAGCTCGCCCGGCGCGGGTTGCGACGACTTGTTATCCACGGCCAGCACCGCCAGCAACGCGCCCGCCAGCGGGATGGCCAGCACCATGAAGAAGCCCGAAGGCCCGAACCAGCCCAGGAAGCTGCCGCCGATGGCCGAGCCGATGATGGCGCCGGCGCGGCCGATGCCGATGGACCAGCCTGTCGCCGTGGCGCGCAGCGCCGTCGGATAGGCGCCGACGACCAGATAGTTCAGCGCCAGTTGCTGGCCGCCGATCCCCAGGCCTGCGGCGCCGATCAGGATGAACACCAGGGTCCAGTCCGTGCCCGCATATCCAAGGCCCAACGCCACCGCGATGCCCAGCGCGAACATGGCGATCAGCAGCGAACGCGTCGGCACGCGCGGCATCAGGTACGACAGCGGAAAGGCGCAGATGATGAACACGAGGTTCACGGTGAAGGTGCCCATCGGCGCCTGGTCGGCCGGCAGGCCGGCGGCCTTCAGCACGGTCGGCAGCCACGACAGCAGCATGAACCACGCCACCCAGTTCAGCAGGTACACCGACCAGATCGCCAAGGTCTTGCGGGCATAGCCTTCGGCGAACAGCGCCTTCACGCTGGCGCGGATCGTGGCGTCTTCCGGCACGGTGAAACGCGCGCCGGCCGGCAGCGGCTGGCGCGAGATCTTGGCAAGAATGCGGGCGACGTACCCCTGGCCCGCAGCGTCGCCGCGCATCGCCTTGAATTGCAGCGACTCGGGCAGCAGCAGCGCCAGCGCCACCAGCAGCAACAGCGGCGCCACGCCGCCCACGACGAAAATGCCTTCCCAGCCGATCACGGGCAGCATACGCGCAGCCAACAGCCCGCCCAGCATGGCGCCGGCAGGCAAACCCAGCAGCACGCCGGTGATGACGGTGCCGCGCAGGCGAGCCGGCGCGTATTCGGCGGCCAGCGCCAGGACGATCGGCGTGCAGCCGCCCATGCCCAGGCCCGCAATGAAGCGCAGCGCCAGAATCTGCCACGTCTCGGTGGCCGCCGCGGTCACCAAGGTGGCCAGTCCGAATACCGCCACGCCGATCAGGGCGGCGGGCCGACGGCCGATGCGATCGCCCACCAGGCCCAGCAGCATGGCGCCCACCGTCATGCCGACAATGCCGGCCGTCAGGATCGGCGCGAGCTCGCCGGCCTGCAGTTTGAACGCCGCCAGGATGGCCGGTCCCGTGAATGCCATCGCCTGCGTATCGAAACCGTCGAACAGCGCGATCAGGAAACACAGCGCCAGGACGCGCCATTGGAAGGCGCCCATCCGCTCTTTGTCGATCAGGCTTGGAATGGAAAGCGTTGCCGCCATGAAAGTCTCCCCGGGGCTCCTGTGGAGCCCGTTATCGGTATGGATGTTTGAAGGCGGCGTCGCCTGCCTGCGACGCCGCCTGGATTACGCCTGGGCGGAAGCGCGCAGGCGATTGACGAGCTGGTTGTCCTTGCCTTGCAGCAGGCCCGTGAGCACGAAGTTGAATTCGATCTCTTTGTAGGCGTCCGCCTTCAGGCCCAGTTTCTCGCCGCCCGTCTTGTCGACGACCGGCGGGATCAGCGCTTCGCGCGTGGCATACGCGAAGTCGTCCCAGATGAGGGGATCGCCCTCGATGTTGAACTGCGTCGTCAGCTTGCGGTGTTCGTCGGCGCTGACGAAGAAGTGCACGTGCGCCGGGCGGTTGCCGTGGCGGCCCAGCGCGTCCAGCAGTTGCTGCGTGGCGCCCTGCGGCGGACAGCCATATCCCACGGGCATCAGCGTGCGGAATTCATACTTGCCGTCCGGACCCGTCCTGACGGCGCCGCGCAGGTTGAATTCGGTCTGCGCGCCGGTCGGGTCGAAGTGCGAGTAAAAGCCCTTGGAGTTGGCATGCCAGCACTCGACCAGCGCGTTCGCCAAGGGCGCCCCGGTGGTGTCGCTCACGATGCCGCGAATGACCAGCGGACCCGCGTCGGCATCCGGATTGACGTCGATGCGCGAGACCCCTTCGCGCACCGGCGCGCCCGCCACGTACAGCGGGCCTTCGATGGTGCGCGGCGTGCCGCCTTCCAGGCCGGCGCGCTTGTCTTCTTCATCCATGCGGATGTCCAGGTACTTTTCCAGCCCCAGGCCTGCGGCCAGCAGCGCGGCTTCGCCGTCGCGGCCAAGTTGATTGATGTAGTTCACGCCCGCCCACACCTCGTCGGGCGTGATGTCCAGGTCGTCGATGGCCTTGAACAAGTCGCTCAACAGCCGATTCACGATCTGCTTGAAACGCGGATTGCCGTCGCCGCCCTCGAGGTTGGTGGCGGCCTTCAGCAGGTCCTGCACTTCCTTGTTGTTGAATATGTCGAGGCTCATGTCTGTCTCCAGTGGGTTATTTGTGTGCGGGCCGTGCCGCGGATTCCGTGTTGATCAGTGCTTCTTGTCGGTGACCTTGACCAGCCCGTCGCGGGTGAAGCGCTTGAGCTTGGCGTCGTCCAGTTCGATGCCGAGACCCGGGCCGGCGGGCACGGTCAGTTCGAAGTCGCTGTAGTCCAGCGGCTGCACCAGGATTTCTTCGGTGATCAACAAGGGCCCGAACAGCTCGGTGCCCCATTGCAGGTTGGCGAAGCTGGCGAACAGGTGGGCCGACGCCACCGTGCTGATCGCGCCTTCCAGCATCGTGCCGCCGTAGAGCTCGATGCCCGCCGCGTCGGCGATTGCCGCCACGCGCTGGGCCGCAAAAAGGCCGCCGTTCTGTTCGATCTTGATTGCGAACACGTCGGCGCCGTGCCGGCGCGCGATCTCGAATGCTGTGTCCGGGCCTTGCAGCACCTCGTCGGCCATCAGCGCCACCGGGAACCGGCGCATCAGCCGCGCCAGCGCTTCGGCGCTGGCCACCGGCTGTTCCACCAGCTCGCACCCGGCCGCCGCCAGCGCAGGGATGGCCCACGCCGCCTGCGTCTCGCTCCAGGCCATGTTGACGTCGACCCGCACCGCGCCGCGATCGCCCAGTGCGCTCTTGATGGCGGCCACGTGCTCGATGTCGACCTTGGGATCACGCGCCCCGATCTTCAGCTTGAAAATGCGGTGGCGCCGCGCCTCCAGCATTTTCTCGGCTTCGGCGATGTCGCGTGCGGTGTCGCCGGAAGCCAGCGTCCAGGCCACGGGCAGGCGGTCCCGCCGGCGCCCGCCCAACAACTCGCTGACCGGCACGCCCAGGCGCTTGCCCTGCGCGTCCAGCAGCGCGGTTTCCAGCGCGCTCTTGGCGAAATGGTTCACTTTGACCAACTTGCCCAGATGCGCCATCAACGCCTGGATGCGGGTGGCGTCCTGACCGATCATCGCCGGCGCGAAATAAGCGTCGATGGACAGCTTCATGGCCTCGGGGCTTTCCGGCCCATAGGCCATGCCGGCAATCGTGGTGCCTTCTCCGATCCCCACCACGCCGTCGCTGCAATAAACCTTCACCAGCATCAGCGTCTGCCCGTACATCGTCGCCACGGACAGCTTGTGCGGGCGGATGGTGGGAAGATCGACGAGGGAGGTTTCGACGCGTTCGATGGTGGCTGCGGACATGTGTGGCGGTAGCTGCGGGATGGTCATGGGATGAGTTATATGACCAGGCAAACACCACCGTCCAATACTTTGGAAGTCCGCATAAATACCTCAAGGGTATTAATACCGGTAAATATTCCGCAAAAACAACCATTTTTTTATACTTTTCAGGTTCTTACCCTAATCCGGCCGTGACAGCACGTAATCGTGCGCGCTCCCGCGTGATTCAGCCTTTCTCAAAATAAGGGTCACACCGGTAAACTGCGCTCTCCCGGCGCCGGCAGGCTGGCCGAATCCGTACAAACACTGGAGAGCTTCACACCATGATCCGTCGTCTGGTCCTTGCTACATCGCTGGCCATGGCAGGCAGCGCAATGGCTGCCCCCTCTTTCAATTGCGCCAAGGCCGCAACGCCGGTCGAAAAATCGCTGTGCGGCAATTGGAAGCTCGGTGACCAGGACGCGGCCATCGCGAAGCAATACAAAGCGGTGCGCGGGCAACTCGACGCCGAAGCGGCCAAATCGCTGGCTGACGATCAACGCTATTTCTTGAGCGTGCGCGACAACGCCTATGCCGAGCCCTATGTGCAAAGCACCCCGTTTCAGGCGCTCACCGACACCATGCGTTACCGCCTGGAATTCCTGAAGTCCATCAACCCGCAGCCGGCAGCCGGCTTTGTCGGCAAGTGGAGAAACATCGAAGGTGAAATCGAGATCACGCAAGGCGCCGATGGCCAGTTGCAGGTGGCAGCCAACTCGGCGCAGCCCTACAACGGCCGCTGGGTCTGCGATCTGAGCGGCAAGGCCGTGGTGTCCGGCGATGCCCTGACCGTCACCTATCAGGACGGTCCCCCCTGGACCCTCACGCTGAAGCGCCGCGGCGCCGTGCTGGTGGCTCGCGTAACCCCGCCCCCGGGCGAGAAGGACGTCGGCTTCGGCCCGCCCTTTTGCGGCATGAACGGCAACCTCCACGGGGACTGGTTCGCGGTGCGCTGATCGCCAGCGCCCATCCACGACATCGTTCCAACCCTCCCTGGCGCACTCAGCGCCGGCCGCCCCCACGCGCATTCGGCACGCCCATCCACGGCAGGTCGGGCGTACCCTGCATGGCAGGTACGCCCGGCGTGGGCAGGCCGATGGGACGGCGGCCGATGTCGTACAGCACGGCAACCCATTCGCTCGGATCCGGCGTTTCGCCCATGCGCACGCGCAGGTCCAGCAGGTCCATCGCGGCGCGGCTATGGCCCGCTTCAGCGGCGTCGCGAAACAGATGCTCCGCCGCGTCGAAGTTCCTGGGCACGCCCCGGCCCGTCGCGGTGAGTTCGCCCAGGTAGGTCTGTGCGGGCGCGAAGCCCTCGCTGGCGGCGCGTTGATACCAGCGGGCGGCAGCCGCGTAGTCTCGCGGCGCATGCTCGCCGTTTTCGGCGATCAGGCCCAGCGTGGTCATGGCGACCAGGTCGCCCGCCTCGGCGCGCGCCGCCAACTCTTCGAGACCCGGCTTATCCACATATAGCGCGCCCCGCTCGATCTCGTATTCCCATTCATTCATGCGGGCCTTGACGAGATCGCGATCCGGCGCGGGCGCAGGTCCGTGTCCGGACGGGGACGCGGCGCTGGAAGCCTGGCCAGTGACGGGTCCGGCCTCCGGACCGGTTGTCAGATCGGCCGCGGCCCATGCGCCCGCATGCAAGGTCCACACGCCCGCACTGATCAATACCGCGAGCATCCGCCGTCGTTTCAACCGGCCTGCCGGCTCCTTGGAATTCGTCGTCATGGTGCTCCTTGTCATTCGCACGGATCGGCATGCAGGACGCGCAGCAGCCTGCCGGGATCAGGGCAGCGGCACCTTAGCCGCGCAAATACGGGAAATCAAGCGCGCCGCCGATGCCCTTCACTACGCGCGGCATCGCAAAAGGTTCGATCCATCTGATGCCGCGGGTTTATCATCGGCGGCCTTTTTTATCGCTTTGCGCTTTTTCAGAATTTCTTTCGAACCTTTCTGCGTCCCGTGCGTAGCAAGGGCAAGTCCATTTCAAACTCACCCACAACGGAGCCGTTGATCCATGTCCACCCCCCACACGCTGTCCGCCCTTTATCAAACCGTGGTGCAAAGTGAGCTGGGTTTTGTCGCCCGCATCGACGACGACGGCGACGTGGTGTTTCGCCATCCCGACATGGGCATCATGTACTTCAGCCTGAGCGAATCGGACCCGGAATTCCTGCGGCTGGTCTACCCCAGCTTCATGGAAGCCAACGACCTCCACGTGAGCCGCACCCAGCTGCTGGACATCATCAGCGCGGTCAACAACGGCAGCAAGGCGGTGAAGCTGACCTTGCAGGATGACCAGGAAGGCAAGCCCGGGCGGGTGTCCGCATCGGTGGAGGGCTTTGTGGCGGCCGCCAATACGCCGCCCGACGAGGCGCTGCTGCGCGGCATCATCGCGCGCTGCATTTCGGTCATCCGTCATGGCGTCACCGAACTTGTCAAAGCGTCGGTGGAGCTTCGGAAAAACTAAGTCCGGTCAGCGCCAACGGCACCGGTCGGAATTGAAACAAGCCTGGCCCTGCGCTGTAACTTTGCGATACATTGCAGGGCTTTGGCCGAAATTGCGCCCGGTTGCTCCCCGGCAACCCGCGAAACATTGATGTCGATGCACCCGCTCTTGTCCCGCTCGTTGATCCTCCGCCTGATGACCATGCTGCTCTTGATGGGAGGGCTTTCCGCTTGCGCGGTCAAGACCAATTCCCGCGGCAACCTGGTCTACAGCGTCGATACCGCCGCCTTGTTCGGCACCGAGATCGGGCAATTTCCGTTGCAGGACGGCGGCCAGGGCACGCTGCGCCGCGAAGGCAAGAACTTCTCGGTGAAGCTGTCGGGCAATCAACGCGTGGTGCCCTTGAACAATGCGGAATTGGCCCGCATTGCACGCACCGAAAACATTGGTTCGCGCACGGTCGTCGTCATCGAGACGCAGCGGCGCAATTGCGACTACCGCTACACCGTGCTGGCCATTGAAGGATCCGACGTGCTGTCGTGGGACGTCGGCAACTGCCGCGACCGTCCGGTCGTGCTGGCGCAGGACGATCGCAGCGCCCTGACCTTCGATTTCCCGAAGGGCTCGGCCATCGAGCGCTTCGTCTATACGCAGGACGGCCGCATGCGCCGAGGCAACGTGAAATCGGTGGCGGGCCTGAACCCCCGCGCCAAGCCGTTTGCCGACGAATCGTTGTACCCGCCCGGCTACCAGGACTCGCTGCGCCGGTACGGTGTCTATCCGCCGCCCGCAGCGCCCGCCGCGAAATCGGGCAAGTCCGGCAAATCCGCCAAACCCGCCGCCGCAGGCAAACCCGGCGCCACGACGCAGGCAGGCCGCAATGCCGGTCCCGCGACGGCCGCTCCTGCGAACCCGGGCGCGGCGTCGTCGGCCCGGCCCGATACGACACCCGCGGCTGCCGGCGGACCCAGGGCTTCCGCCAGCGCATCGCGCACGCCGTCCCAACTGGAACTGCCTGACGAGGAAATCACCTCGACCCGAATCGACCTGAGGGACTGAACGTGAGGCAAGCCCAGATTCGCCAGATCCTGTTCCTGATCGTGCTGACGGTGATCTACCTAAGCTTTGAATTGGGATTCAACGCCCGGCTGCTGGACGTGGTGGGCAGCCGCGCCACGCCGCATGACATCGAAGAGCTGGAATTTTTCGGCCGCACGCTGTCCGGCATCGCCGCCGCGCTGGTGGTGCTGCAATTGCTGCTGACGCGCCGTCTTTCCACGGGCGGCCGGCCGTCCTACCTGAAGATCGCCGTTGCCTGCGTCCTGACCGCGCTGCTGGTGTTCAGCGCCATCAAGATGCTGGTCAATGTGCTGGTGGACACGCGCGATGGAGACTTCCGCCGCGTCGCCACCAACTCGGGTTTGCTGCAACGCTCGCTGGTGCAGGGCGACCTGCATCTGGACGGGCTGGTCGACGACGACGTCTATGCGCGGCCCGAGGGCAAGGCCTTCCTGGCCGTGTTCCAGGTGCTGCTGTCCAACATCGACAACCTGGACGAAAAGGTCGAACCCAAGAAGCGCCAGGTCATCCGCACCGACCTGCAACGCCAGATGAAGACCTTCACTTTCGATGACCGCGAGGTGCGCATGACGGCGCCAGGCATACGCGGCTATCACCAGGTGTACACCAGCGTGATGCAGTCCGTCGCCGAGCGATGGAGAAAGTACGCGGGCGTGCCCGTTGCCAACGACATCAACCTGGCGCGCGAGCAGGATCGGGCCTGGGGCGACTACCGCCGCAACTTGTCGCGTCGCGGCTGGACGCCCGAGAACGTGCCGGCGCGCTATCAGGCCCGCGTGGTGCAGGACGTGCGCAAGCGCGTGCCGGTGCCGGGCGATTGGCAGACGCACGACCGCGCCACCTTCAATCAAGCCGTGGCGCAGCAGTATTGGAGGACCATGCGCAGCAAGACGGTGCACGTGGAAGGCGACGCCATACCGCCTGGGCTGCCGTACGAGGACTTCGTGGCGCGCCCCGGCGTGCAGAAGCTGCTGCGCCAGACCTTGATGGTGCCGGCCAACATGCCCGTGGCGCCGAACTACACGGACGCGGCCAGCTTCAAGCGCCTGTACGACAGCATGCTGGACCGCGCCGTCGACGAAGCAATGCCGCGCTTCTCCGCCAGCCTTGCGGACTTTGCACGCGGCGGCCAGCACTATCAGTTGGGCCAGGATGCCGCGCGCGCCGCGATCGTCCCGCCGGTGGCGCTGTTGTTTTCGCTGCTGGGCGCCGTGGGCCACTTCGCCAAACTGCTGTATCTCATCGCCAAACTGATTGTGTGGCTGCGCACGCCCGCCGGCCAGCAACCCGGCCGCACCGCGACGCGCGCGGCGGGGCTGGCGCTGGTGTTGACGCTGGTGTGCGTGTGGACGGCGTTCTCGTTCATGCAGAACGGCATCACGCGCAGCGACCTGTTTCAGCAGATGTCGCGCGCCGACACCAGCCGCGACGACGAGTCATTGGGCGAGGCCATCCGCCGCCGCGTGCTGGCCAACATCGCGCATGTGGTCGTGGTGGGCCAGGCCTATACCTATCCCTTCAATGAAGCCGTGCGCACGCATGTCCTGGGCGGCTTGCGGTTCGGGTATCACGGAAGCTAAAAGACGGCCGGCCAATGGCTCGAGCCGTTGCGTATGGCCGGCGCTGCAATTCGAAGCCTTTTACCTGAGCGCGCTCGCGGCCATTGGCTATGTGCCGCGCAAGGCGCTGGCCACCGGCATGGGCTTCGGGATTGGCGAGCCCGACGACGCCGGCGATCCGGGCGGCGAATTCTGGATCCACCAGGGCACGCCCAGCACCCCACGCGTGCATGTGGCATTTCGCGCGAGGAGCCGTGCCGAGGTCGACGCGTTCCACCGCGCGGCGCTGGACGCCGGCGGCCGCGACAACGGCGCGCCCCGGCTTCGTCCGCAGTACCACCCGAACTATTACGGCGCGTTCGTCCTGGACCCCGATGGCTACAACGTCGAGGCGGTGTGACACGGGGCTGTGTGATTTCAGCGGTATCTCTCTTTACAGAGATACGGGACCAGAATGCGACAGATGTCAATCCGAAAGCGCTTGCCTTGCCATACACGACACCACCAGGATGCTGCAGTGTCACGGTGGCAACCGCCCTCTAGCGCAATGTCACCATGCTCGAATTTGCCAATCGAAAAAAGGCCCCGGTGACTTGAGGTGGGAACCAAGCAAATCCTTATCAATAGGCGAATGACAGTCTGGCGCAACGCTGCCGTTCACCTTTTGACAAAACGTGAACGCGAACGGCCACCCCTTATCGGATTTACGAAAAGGAACGAGCGGCCCGGCCGGTGATTCCCCTTTCCAAGGGATCAGGAGACTGGGGCTGTTCACCCAAGCGCCAATAGCGGCGCGATTCGCCCATTCCTTCACCTGGATGCGGTAGAACGAGTCGATCTGTCTTTCGTCGAAGCCTAAGCTCACCAGTTCACGTTGCACGGCCACCCATTGGAGCGCCGATTCCACGCTGGGTGGTTGGTCATCTCCCTCCTTCCAGGGCAGCATGGGCGCCGAGGGGCGCGGACGCATCAGCTCATGCACGCGCACGTATGCGCCGGTGTGGGCACCAGCCAGGAAGCCAAGTGAAAATACCACCAGACAGACCCCCACGTTGCGATGCGGATGAAGATCGGGAAGGGCCGCAGTCTTGCCGCTCTCGGAGCGATGATCGTCCGCCGGGGGCGCTGGCTCGGGCAGTGTTGAAGCGTCGCTACGGTCTTTCTTCGCCTGCAGCACAGCGAATACAGTTGCCATCAAGCCGAATATCACTGGGATGGCGACGCCGGCCACCGGTGTACTAGATCCACCGCTCATATAGCCGATGGTCAGGCCCACCAAGCCAACCCCGACCACCAACCATGCCGATATCGTTCTCATCTCCCCTCCCTCACCATAAAGGGATGCACGTTCCGCGCCCGTTCGTTCACGATAAAGAGTAAGGCAACTCCTTGGCCTTCAGGTCGTCGGCGATGAGCTTCCTCACCGCCCGCTTCAGCTTCCATCCGAAGAATACAAAGCCTAACTTCGTAAATATATGAGCGCTTAGGCCACGTCGCCGCGCAAGCGCGTTGCCCACGGCCTTTGCTCGACGGTAGGCGGCGCTAACCACCGCATTAAGAGCGATGGGCTGACTCGGCCAGTCGGGCAGGGGCAAAGTTTCGGCCAAGGAGCCGATCAGCGGGATGATGGCGAACTCGTCTCGATTCTCCATCTCCTGGGAATATTTCGCGTTGACCGCGGCGTCACGTGCCATAAACGCGGGGTTCTCGCGCAAGAGTCCGAAGTGAAATCGCAACAACTGCTGGCAGTTTCGTCGCCCAAGGAGGTAGTCGTGCCTGCGATAGCTCTCGTCCAGAAATCCTCCGAAACCCTGTAACGATGCGCTGGCCATTGGCACAGGCGGCGGCAACCAGCCGTCCGGAGCGTTATCGGGTTTACGGCTTGGAGCAAGCAGAAAGCGACTGTACTCGGACGGATGCAAGGCGCGAGCTAGATCGCCAGGGCTGAACTTTGCCTGGCTCTTGAACGCGCCGGCCAGCTTCAGACAGATCGATTCCAGGTCGCCCTTGTGTTTATCATCGCGGTTGCGAAAGTCCAAGATCGGTTGATCGGGGAACGGGTCGACAAGGACCAGCGTGCGCTGAGCCTTGCCTCCGGAGGATTCTATGCGGCCGAGCAAACCGGCTAACTCCGTGCGAGCAAAATCCAAAGGCTCGTTGTTCATGGCGCCACCATCCACCACAAACTCCGCGTAATAGTCCTGCGGCGGCGCGGGCGCCAAGCCGTTAACAGGTTGCGACCAAGCCGGAACGAGCTTGACGTAATTCCCTGCGACGGCGGCGTATCGCCACTCCAAGTCACTCGGGCGGCGAAGTTCTTCGCGCGCACGCAGCCCCACCGGAAATGCGCCGGACGCCAAAGCGGCATTGCCAAGATTGCGCCATCCCGAATCATTCGGTGCGGACTGACTGGTGTCACGCACGTCCAGCACCTCGTCATCGGGTCGTGGACGCCCGCGGTGTCCATACGGGACGTAGAAGCTGTGATAAGTCCGATGGGTGGACATGCGCAGGCCCGTGGAGGCGTGTCCGCGAAAGTTGAGATAGTAGGGAATACCGCGCAGACCGGCCTGCGCAAAAATAAATCGGACACCACCCTCTATGTACGGTCGCACGACCGGCGGTCCCCGATAGCCGAGCGCGTCCTGCGTGATGCGGTCCAGGCTTGTCGAATCAAGCAATGACGCGATGGCCTGACTGGGGGTGTTCAGGTCAAGCCTTTTCAGCAGATGCCCGATATCGATATCCTTGACCCAGGCCTTATAGAACGGGTTTGCCTCCGGCTGTTGCGGCTCGCCGTGCTGGAACCGATACCGCAACGCTGACGCAGCAATGGCGCCTGTCATCGCACCAGCGGACGCTCCGGACACGACTTTTATTTTGACACTATGACTGGGAACGTTATCCGGCTGATCCCGCTTCGCCTGTTCCCAGGCGTCCAGCGCCTCAATAAGAAAGTCGAAGACCCCTGCGGTATACGCTCCTGCCGATATGCCGCCCGCCAAGACCAGCGCGATCTCGAATACGCCGGAAGGTGGTGGAGGCTCTTCCGCCATGTAATCTCGTGACGGATTCGCGAGCGCTTCCAGCTCGGAGTCTGGCTCGATTGCTGCCTTGGATTGTGCGACACGCGCTTCGTTCAGTGTGATCACCATTGACAGCCTCCGACAACGAGTGCAAAGACCCGGGATACGGACACAAGGATGCTGGCTACTGCACAAGCAAAGGGACGGCAGGTTCGCCCAGGGACTCCCTTGGTGAACGTCAATTTGCGGCGCACAAGGCCTCAGAACGATATCGGCACACGCGCGTTCAGCGCAGCTAAGTCCGTACAAAAGTAGCGATCCGCAAGATATTTCGGCTCATAGGATCGAACGTCGTAATGAACCCAAGTGGGAGCCACATTGTCTGGCTCCAGAGACTTCCGATTCTTGGCGGTCCATCCGATCTGGGCGTTTGACAGCTCAACCAGCTTCCCCCGGACCACACGGCACTTAATGAGATCGTCTTGCTTGTTTTCACCGCGCTCGAGCTTGATGTCCAGATCCACCGCTTTCCCGCAGTGATTGGTCGTGTTGCGGTGATGCTGTTGGTTGTCGACTGAACAGCGATAGCCAGAACTGAAGGTGAAGCGGTGCTCCGGCATGTAGAAATGTGCAGCTCGTACCGCCCAGAGCAGCATGCGGTGAATGCCTGGATATTCGTAGAGGTGGAATGCCTCGACCTTTTGATTGCCGAGGTACTTGCCCTTGAAGTTGCCTCGGCCAAACCCCTCGCACTTGCCGCAACGACACTTCAATCGAGAAAAATCGATGGGAAACCGATCCGCGAATTCGTCAATGGCTTTGAGTGTCAGGCTGTCTGCCTCCCCACTGGGCGAGCTCTGTTTCATCACATCGGCTTGGAACTTGGTGACCTGCAATTCAGTGCCAGGTCCGAACTCGCCGTCCGGGAGCGTCCCGCGGAACCCGGCCAGGCGTATTTGAAGTTCCTCGACATCAGCGCCCGACATGCCTTTAGAGAGAAGCCTCTTGCCATAGTCGCTCATCGTCGTCTCCGGGGTCTTGGCGGAGCCAAGGCAAAGGGAAGGTGCAGTCAAGTCAAGAAGCCTGAGCTCGGTGCAGTACCGATTCAGGCCTTCGGCTTTAACACCTGACGTTACGCCCGGCGGATTGCGTCCGCATGCCCAATATGGAGTATGGCCACCCATCGATGTTGGGACCTCCCGGCCAAGTGGGCTGCCGTACGAGGACTTCGTTGCGAGCCCCGGCGTGCAGAAGCTGTTGCGCCAGACCTTGATGGTGCCGGCCAACATGCCTGTGGCGCCGAACTACACGGACGCGGCCAGTTTCAAGCGCCTGTACGACAGCATGCTGGACCGCGCCGTCGACGAAGCGATGCCGCGCTTCTCCGCCAGCCTTGCGGACTTTGCGCACGGCGGCCCGCACTATCAGCTGGGCCAGGATGCCGCGCGCGCCGCGATCGTCCCGCCGGTAGCGCTGGTGTTGACGCTGGTGTGCGTGTGGACGGCGTTTTCGTTCATGCAGAACGGCATCACGCGCAGCGACCTGTTCCAGCAGATGTCGCGCGCCGACACCTGCCGCGACGACGAGTCATTGGGCGAGGCCATGCGCCGCCGCGTGCTGGCCAACATCGCGCATGTGGTCGTGGTGGGCCAGGCCTATACCTATCCCTTCAATGAAGCCGTGCGCACGCATGTCCTGGGCGGCTTGCGGTTCGGGTATCACGGAAGCTAAAAGACGGCCGGCCAATGGCTCGAGCCGTTGCGTATGGCCGGCGCTGCAATTCGAAGCCTTTTACCTGAGCGCGCTCGCGGCCATTGGCTATGTGCCGCGCAAGGCGCTGGCCACCGGCATGGGCTTCGGGATTGGCGAGCCCGACGACGCCGGCGATCCGGGCGGCGAATTCTGGATCCACCAGGGCACGCCCAGCACCCCACGCGTGCATGTGGCATTTCGCGCGAGGAGCCGTGCCGAGGTCGACGCGTTCCACCGCGCGGCGCTGGACGACGGCGGCCGCGACAACGGCGCGCCGGGCCTGCGCCCGCAATACCACCCGAACTATTACGGCGCGTTCGTCCTGGACCCCGACGGGTACAACGTGGAAGCGGTGTATCACCGCGCCGTCTGACCGAGGTCCGTAGCGCGGCAGCCAATGTTCGGCCGTAGCGCAACGGCCGATCTACGAAGAAACGCCGTCGTCCTCGCGTCGTTCAGCCTCTTCCTGCGCCTGCACGTTCTCCAGCCTGACCCGGCTGGTGCTGCCATGCGTGGCGGCGCACTGGCCAGGATCGGCGCTGCCTTTCACGCACTCGGCAAACGCCAGCGCGGCGTCCACCGTGGCGAAGTGATAGGCATGGCCATCCGCAAACGCAACTTTTCCTTCGACCGAGCAATCCATGGTGCCTCCCGTGAATGGAAGGCACATCCTATCCCGGGTGGCGGCCTGCGTCACGTGGCGCTGGTCGAGCACAGCGCCAAAATCGCCGTCGCACGCGACACGACAGTGGGCGTGAGCCAACCATCCAGAACCGCGCCAGTCACCCCCGCCGGCCGAACAGCATCGCCAATCCGAACAGCGCCCCCAGGCCGCCGACGACGGCCAACGAGATCGAAGGCTCGCGCAGGTTCAGCGCCATGATCGCCGAACCCGCCCCGAGCGCGGTGATCACCAAGCCCACCAGGCGCCCCGCCGTGGAACCATAGAAATGCGTGCGGCGCGCCGCCTGCGTGCCGGCCGGCTGTCGCTTTTGCCAAGCCGCCAGCGCCTGCTCGAACTCGCGCAACAACCGTTCACGCCGGGGCAGGTCCGCCGCGGCGACCAGCAAGGTCGGCAGGCCGGGGCGTACCAGCTTCAGGTAATCGTCCGTGCCCCAGCTGGACAGGTCGGCAAAGGCGACGGGAGAGCGGCGTGAAAACTCCAACCCGTCAGGCGTCACGGTGACGGAATTGCGCGTGGGAAAGCCCCTGAACGCCACCAGCGGCGGCACGAGCAACCCCAGCACCGCCAGCACGGCCGCCAGGCCGATCGGCCCGCGGTTGAACACCACCAGCATGAAACTGCCCACCGCCAAGGCGAAGGCCAACGGCACCGACAACTGGTGCCATCGGGTATAGACCGACGCCTGGATTCCTTCGTTGCTAGTCATGCTGTAGCCCTGTCAATTATTCGCTTTTACAAGATTTGCACCATTGCTGCCCATCGGCAGCGAGCGGATGTCGGGCATGCGATCGGGGTCGGGCCAATATTCGACCTTGATGATCGCTTCCTGGAAGATGTCGTCGTCGACCAGCACCTCGGTGCGCAGGATCGCGCAGCCGTTGCTGACGTGGAACTGCACCGATTCGTCCCACGGCTTGGCCGTGAATTCGATGGACTGGCTGCGATCCTTGCGTATCCAGCGCCAGGCGTCCGCCCAGCCCGGACGAGACTCCAGATTGTCGACGTATTTATCCACATCGTCGACCCAGGTCTCCTTGCTTGGACGACCCTGCACATACTGCGCGTTGGAGGGGCCGCGCGGCTGCAGATCCGGGTCTGTCGAACGCATGGACCCCTTGCTCGCCACGACGGCGCTGACGCCCTGTCCGACCAGCTTCAGGTTATACGCGTAGTCGCTGTGTTCGGAATAGCCCGGCATCACCACTTCCAGCACCAGGCGATCCCGGCCGAAGACCTCGCCCTGCCAAAGTCCCTTCCACTCCAGCGTCACGCGCACGCCGAACACGGCCCAGTTGAATGCGTGCAGCTCTTCTTCGCGCGTTGGGTAGAGCGTGCGCTCTTTCACGTTCTCGAATTCAGCGGAGCGCATGCAGCAGCACGTGTACCAGATCTCCAGCTCGCTTTCCTTGGCGCTGTCGCCCCAGAACTTGAAATACAGCCCGGCGGCCAGCAGGCACAGGCCCAGGGCAATCCAGCCCCATACCGGAATACCCAGCAGCACGGTGCCGCCGCTGGTCAAGCCGACCATGGCGCTGCCGAAGCCTCCCGCGCCCGCCACCACGCCCGCAGTGCTGAAGGCGCCGCCCAGCGAAATCAGCGCCGTGGCGACGCCGGTCAATCCGGACAGCAGCAGGAACACGGACGACGTCGCATAGGCGCCGCCCGCCTCGTAGTTCTTCACGTCGTATTGGTCGATGGCGCTCAGCGCGTTGTTGGCCCCGTCGACGAACGTGGCCGCCGCCGCGAACACCGCGCCCGCCGTCCTCACGGCCGTCAAGCGCATGTTCAATTTCAGATTCATCGTGAAGGCCGTGTTGGCACCCACCCGCGCGCCTATCCCCCCCGCCGTCACCTCGATCGCCACGCTGCCCACGCCCAGCACGCCGGACGTGATGCCGAACCAGGCCTTGCGCGCGGCCTTGGCGTCTTGCACGACCTGCGCCTTGCGCAGATCCGAGACCGATGCATAAAGCGCCACCAGGGTCATCACGCCCGTCGCGCCTGCATTGGCGCCGTCCTTCGTCTTCGCCCACTTGACCAGGCCCGCCAGCGGCGACATGGTGGGCGCTGGCAGCGCCAGCACCGGCGCAGGGGCCGGGAGCGAAAGCTGCGGGGATGCGCCGGCACCCGCGCCGGGCCGCGGACGCGCCGTCGCCGCGGCGTTCAATTGCGCGTCGACTTCCTCGGGAATGATGTAGTTGAGCGTGACCGGCGTGGAACGCTCGGCCTGGGTGCCCATCCAGCCCGACTCCATGTGCTTGCTCGCGGAGAGGCCGTGCATGCTGCCTCCGCCGCCCACGGTCACCGACGTGGGGTTCGGCTCCCAAACGATCTCGTGCATGTCCGCAATCATTCGCGGCAGGCTGGTGGTGTGCGTGCGCACCGCCATGACGATGTTCATGCGCGCCGACATCGTCAAGGTGACGCGCGCCGCAACCCGTTCGGCGATGGGGTCGCCCGCCAAGGTCAGCCGCAGAAGCTGCGTCGCCATGAATCGGCCAATCGCCGCGCCTGCCACCCGCATCGGCGGCAGTTGCCCCTTGGCCGCCCGCGCCTTGATCCAGTCGTTGTAGCTCTTGATCATTCTGCGGACATTGGAGACCTGCTTGGAGATCACCTTGCCCTTGGCCTCGCGGTCCAGGAAGCCCAACAGTTCGCCATCGTTTGCCGCCAGCGCGCGCCAGATCGCCGCATAGGTGCTCGAGCTGTCCTCGTCCTTCAGCGAATCGTCGATGACCTTGTGTTCGCTTTCGATCGCGCCCGCGCCGTCCACGCACAGCGCCATGTCCTCTTCCAGCCGTTCGCCGACGGCGGCGTCCTTCGGCGAGTAAGCCTTGAACGCCAGCCAGAGCGCCTCGCGGCCATACCACCACGCCCAATCCCTGCCAGCCCCCTCGATCTTCTCTTTCATGCGGGCGATGGCGGCCTTGTTGTCGCTGAGCGTCTTGGCGACCTTGCCGGTGTCGACGCGTTCGCGCAGGCGGCGGATCTCGTCGCCGGTGTTCTCCATCTGCTTTTGCAGGCCGTCGATGATCTGCGCCACACCCACTTCGCGCAGCCGCGTCGGATCCAGATGATGCTCGGCCAGCTCGCCCATGCATTTATTGCGCCACGTCGACACATCCGCCAGGACGCCCACGGGATCTCGCAGCGCCAGCACGATGCCTCCCTTGGGCGTCATCTGCCGCATCTTGGTCGCCATTGCCGCGCTCTGCCCGCCGAACACACTCACGGCCGGCGCCAGGGTATTGCCGAACAGGGTGGCGGCGCCCGCCGCGTCGCGAAACTCGATCGAGTGCTTGGCCAGGTTGGCGCCGTCTTCCGCCACGCGATAACCGGTCTCGGGCTTGGGATGACCGCCCCCCCACACCGCCTTGGCGTCCAGCTCCACCATGATCTTCTTGCGCCAGCGCTCGTCGCGCGCCAGGTCGCGGCGGACGTCCCGCGTCCACCATGCCCGGGAATAACCCACCCACACCGTGTGCGACGCGTTGGCGGGCGCTTCGACGTTGATCAGCGAGGATTCCAGGCCGTGCCCTTCGCGCATGCAGGTGAACGTCGGCTGTTCGGTCGGGCGGTTGTCGTCGTCGACCTGCACCTCCTTCATCTGGCCCGTCGCGGTCGCCGCGAACACGCGCCAGCCGTAGCTGCGGCGCGGATCCCAGATATACACGTACCCCGCCGTGATCGCGCGCAGCATGTAGGCGCCCTGACGCATGGTCTCGTAGTACAGCTCCGGATCCATGTACACGCCGTCCGGCAGGTCGTTCTTGCCGCCCGGCGCATAGGAAATCCGCATGGGCAGAATGGGCAGGCCTGGCCGGCCGCAGAACTTGCCCTTGCAGGGCAGCGCGTCATAGTCAGTCGTCATGCTTGCAGATCCTCCCGTGCCTGCGCCTCTTGCGCAAACACCTGCCAGTCTTCGTCGTCCATGTCTTCCGCCGCGCGATAAAGGCGGCCGCCTTCCTCGCGCACGTCGCGCAACAACGCCGCGAACGACGGCGCGCGCTCCAGCGGGGCGGCCAGGCGCACCCGCCAGGCGGCGAAGAGCGCCACGTCCTCGTCGTCATCGATGCCGCAGGCAGCACCCGCATCCAGCGCGCGCCGCACCGCCTCCAGCGCCGACGCCCCATAGCGCAAGCCGTCCGCGTTCAGCCGTTGCAGCACGGCATTGACGCGGCCCAGCCGCGCCAGGCGTGGCCAGTCCGGCGTGACGGTCTGCATCGGGCCGCGCGCATCCGGCAACGTCTGCCACTGCCCGAACCCGTCCAGGCTCATCCACGTTGCGCCCGGGATCCACGAGGCCGGCACGGTGCCCGCGTACAGCTCGCTTTGGAACTGCGTGGTGCGCGGGTCCCAGAATCGCAGGATGCGCACTCGCCCCTGCGCATCCCGCAGACGCGCGCGGTGAATCAGTCGCTCCGCGACTTCGGCCAGCGGCAGATCCGTCGCCAGCCAGGCCGACATCGACCGCGGCCGTCGGGCGGCCGGCGCCGGGCGCACGGCTTCGTCCACCGCCAGGCGGAGACTGGCGTTGACCAGACGCTCGTGCCGCACCTCGTCGGGCACGTCGGCCAGATACAAGGGCGGCGCGGTCGCGCCTTGTGAAATCAGGTCGACCTCGCGGCGCGCCAGTCCGGCGGATGCAATCTCTTCAGCCAGCGGATCGTCCAGGGTCGAATCGCACAGCAGCAGCACGCGCCGGGTGGCGCGACCGTCCAGCACCGCGCGCAAGCCTGCGATGGCGCGCTCGACGTCGGCTTCGGCGCTGGCCGTCCAGTATTCGGGGTGGCGGGGCGTCACGTCCATCGTCATGCCGCCAACGCGCCGCTGCCGGCCGCGTCTTCAAGCGCCACCGCGCAGCCTTCCAGATCGCCCTGCGGCGGTTGCGCGGGTCCGGCGCCGCTTTGCGGCCCCACCCAGTTATGCACGCCCGCCTTCAGTTCCACCTTGCCGGGCGCATGCAACTGGATGCCGCCGCCTTCGATCCGCATGTACGCGCCCGCGGCCGTCGCCAACACTTTCTTGGACGCGTTGACGTCCACCGCGCCCTGCGCCGACGCCAGCATCACCGCCTTCTCGGCCGCCAGCCGCATGCGCGCCTTCTGGCTTTGCAGCCGCAGCTGTCCGCCCGCCGCATGCAGGCGAATGCCCTGCTGGTCCACCGCCCGGCCACTGCCGCCCAGGCCCTTGGTGAACAGCACGACGCCTTGCGCGACGCACACCGACAGGTTCGCGCCCGCCGCCCAGTTCACGTCAGGCGCGACCTGGCACAGCGTGGCGCCGGCCACCGTATACGCGTTGTGCGGCGTGTACTGACCGATCCCCTTGGGCGCGCTGACCTGGATGTGCGGCGTGGTGTAGGCCGGCACGCGGACCTCTGCTTCGGTCTGGGTGCCCTCGATGATCTCGCGCACCGCGTCCAGCTCGTTCAACGAGCGCGGCTTGTCCTCATCGCCTGGCAGCAGCGCTTCCTGGCGGCCGGCGGTGGCGGACAGCTCGCCGGCCTGCTCGATGGCCTTTTCCATCTGCTTGATGGATTCTTCGCTGTCCAGGAGCGCGCCCGCAGCGTCCTCGCGCTTGTCGGCGCTGATCAGCAGGCCTTCGCCCGCCCGCAACGCCAGCGCTTCGCTGGTCGCCAGCTGGGCGCCATGGCCCAGATCCGACAGCCGTTCGTTGTCGCGCTGCTGTTTCAGATGCCCCAGGTTCAAACGCGCCTCGGCCTGCGTGGTCGACGCCGTCAGCCGCGATTGGCCCGGCGTATCGTCCTGCACCAACTGGTTGTAGCCGCCCATGCCCTGCCCGCTCGCAGCCAGCGCCTGGGTCTTGAAACCCGACATCACCACATTGTGCGCGTGCCCTTCCTCGCTGCCCGCGAACCAGGCGGGCGCGTTGCCGGTGGCCTTGGCCGCGCCGCCCTGCACCTGATTGTTGGCCGCATTCTCCGATCCCGCGCCGTTGTATAGCGCGCCCACCACGACAGGCCGGTCGATATCGCCATGCAGGAACTGCACCAGCACCTCCTGCCCCAGGCGCGGCACGAAGTGCCCGCCCCAGTCCGCCCCCGCCACGGGCTCGGCCACGCGCACCCAGGTGCCCAGGGCCTCGCTGGCGGGCGCGTTGTCGTCGCCGGCAGGGTGATCCTGGCGGTTGCTGGACGCGCTGCCGCGCTGCCAATGAAACTGGATCTTGATGCGGTGGTCGCGGTCGGTGTGGACAGGGTCGCCGGCGCCCACCACCAGCGCGGTCTGCGCGCCGTGCACGGTCGGGCGCGGATGCAGCCTCGCCCCGTGGCCGTCCCGCGTGCTGGGCCGGTATTCCAGTGACGCGGCAATGGCCTCGAAGCGGTTGCGGTAGAAATCCGCCTCGCCGTCAGCTTGTTCGCCCGGCGCGCCCAGGGCCTGCGCGACGGCATGCCCCAGGCTTTCGTCAAAATTGTTCCGCGCCTCGTGGCCGATGCCGATCACCACGAAGTCCGCGCCGCCGCCTTGCGACGGACCCCAGTGGCCCGTCAGCGTGAAACGCTGTCCCGGCGCCAACGTACGCGCAGTGCCTTCGCCCTCGTACAGGGATTGGCGCACCCGTTGCGCCGCCAGCGCGTTGTGCGCCAGCCGCTCGCCTTGCGCGCCGTCCTCGAACAGGTACTGGCCTGGGTAATCCGAATCGACCAGCTCCATCGCATTGGCGAACTTGTCTTCCGCCTGGGCGCTGACCTTGCGCGCCTGCATGGCGCGATAGTCCCAGGTGGCCAGGCGCACGGCATTGGTTCGCCATGCGCGGCTCTGGCGCCAGGCCTGGACGGAGTCCTGTTCCTCGGTGGCGTCGGCGCGCTGAAACGGGATGCTGTCCTGCGGGCCCGCCTCGAATGCGCCGTTGTGGTCCGCCAGGACGATCGTGTGGGCGCCGGGCTCGCCGTCGCCGCCTTCATGCTCGACCCAATAAAACAGCCCCTCTTCAGCCAGCAAGCGCTCAACGAACGCGAAATCCGTTTCCCGGTACTGGATCGTCAGGCTGCGTTTGGCATAGGCGTCGCGATCCTTCACTTCCCAGCGCCATTGGGGCGCCAGCGCGCCCTGGCCCTGGTAATCGCCAAACACGCTGTCGACGATGTCGATCACCGACAGATCCTGGAACGCGTAGCTGTCGCGCCGCTGGCGCAGCAGCGCCAGCCAAGGTTCGATGCGCAGTCGGTAGCGGGCAAAGCCGCCGTTGGCGCCCTCGAACCGCGCCTCGGTCACCAGCCCGCACCAGACGCGGTGCTCGTCGCGTCCCAAGGACGTCTGCAGTTTCACCTGGACAGCCTGACCGATCAGCGACTTCAGCGGAATGTGCGCATCGTCCGAAAGCGCATCCACCTGCAGGACGAAGCCGCCGTCGCTCAGCTGCTCCTTGCCTTGCAGGCGCTCCGCCAGCAGCTTGTCCTGCCCCAGCGGCGTCGTCAGGTCCAACAGGCGGTCGGCCTGCGTAAAGCCCGCGCCCAACAGGCTGGCGGCGGCGAGTTCAAGGGCCATGTCGGCGTCTCCTCTCAGCTCATCCGGAACCGGAACTCGCCATTCTTGCCCGCGCTGACGCGGATCTTGGCGATGCCCTCACCCTGCGCCATCTTGCTGAGCACCTGCTCGGCAATCTCCGGCAACAGCGATCCATTCAGAATATGGTCCACGTTGCGCGCGCCGGTATCCACCTCGGTGCAGCGCGCCAGCACGGCCTCCACCAGCGCCTCGTCCCATTCGAACATCGCGCGATGGGTGGCCTGAACGCGGCGGGCGATGCGCCCGAGCTTCAGGCCGATGATGTGCGCCAGCGCGTCGTCGTCCACCGGGAAATACGGAACGGTCTTCATGCGTCCCAGGAACGCGGGCTTGAACGCCTTGTACAGCTGCGGCGCCAGCAGCTCCGACAACTGGTCGGGCGTCGGGCGTTCGTCGGCCGGCTTGTTCAGGCAGGCCTGCATGATGACGCTGGATCCGATGTTGGACGTCAGGATGATCAGCGTGTTGCGGAAGTCGATTTCCCGCCCTTCCGCGTCATCCATCACCCCCTTGTCGAACACCTGGAAGAACAGCTCCAGCACGTCGGGATGCGCCTTCTCGATTTCATCCAGCAGCACCACGCTATAGGGCTGGCGGCGCACCGCCTCGGTCAACACGCCGCCCTCGCCAAAGCCCACGTAGCCGGGCGGAGAACCCTTCAGGCCGGAGATGCTGTGGGCCTCCTGGTATTCGCTCATGTTGATCGTGACCAGCTTGCGCTCTCCGCCGTAAAGAATGTCGGCCAGCGCCAGCGCCGTCTCGGTCTTGCCCACGCCCGACGGCCCGACGAACAGGAACACGCCCTTGGGCTTGTCCGGATCTTCCAGACCGGCGCGCGCGGTGCGCACGCGCTGCGCGATGGCGTGCAGCGCGTGGTCCTGGCCGATGACACGCTCGGCCAGCATGGGCTGCAGCTGCAGCACGGTGCGGATCTCGTCGTTCACCATGCGGCCCAGCGGAATGCCGGTCCATGCCGCAATGATCTCGGCCACGATCTGCGCGTCCACGCACGCGGGCACCAGCGGCTGCTCGCCCTGCAAGGCGCGCAGCTCGTCCATCAGGCCGGCCAGGCGCTGCTGGCCGGGCGTAAGCGGCGCGGGCGCCGCCTTGCGCCGGCTTGCGCCGGGCGCCGGGGTCTGCGCCTCGGGCATATCCGGACCCTGCGCATCCTGTCCCGCGGCTTCCAGCTCTGCGCGCAAGGCGTGAATCCTTTCGACCAGATCGGTCTCGGCAGCGTGCCGGCCTTGCGCGTCGGCCAGCGCAGCTTCCACCTGCGATATCTCCGCCCCCAGCTCCGCCAGGCGCGCCTGCGGCGCCCCGGCGGCGGCTTCGCGCCTCAGCGCCTCCTGCTCGGTGCGCAGCCGCGTCAGGCGATGCCGCGCATCGTCGATCAGCGCCGGCGTGGCGCTGCGGCCCAGCGCGACGCGCGCGCAGGCAGTGTCCAGCACGCTGACGGCCTTGTCGGGCAGCTGGCGGCCGGTGATGTAGCGATGCGACAGCCGCGCCGCCGCCACGATGGCCTCGTCCAGGATACGCACGCCGAAATGGCGCTCCATCAGCGGCGCCATGCCGCGCAGCATCGACGCCGCCAGCGTTTCATCCGGCTCCTCGACCTTGACTACCTGGAACCGGCGGGCCAGCGCGGCGTCTTTCTCGAAGTACTTCTTGTATTCGCTCCAGGTCGTCGCCGCGATGGTGCGCAGCTCGCCGCGCGCCAACGCGGGCTTCAGCAGGTTGGCGGCGTCGTTCTGCCCCGCCTGCCCGCCGGCGCCGATCATCGTGTGCGCCTCGTCGATGAACAGGATGATGGGCGACGGGCTCTTCTTGACCTCGTCGATCACGTTCTTCAAGCGGTTCTCGAACTCGCCCTTCACGCTGGCGCCCGCCTGCAGCAGGCCCATGTCCAGCACCCGCAGCGTCACGCCAGCCAGCGCCGGCGGCACGTCGCCCGCCACGATCCGCAGCGCCAGCCCCTCCACCACGGCGGTCTTGCCCACCCCCGCCTCGCCGGTCAGGATGGGATTGTTCTGCCGCCGCCGCGTCAGGATGTCGATCATCTGGCGGATCTCGGCGTCGCGGCCGATCACCGGATCGATCTTGCCTTCGCGCGCGCGCTCGGTCAGGTTGGTGGTGTACTGATCCAGCGCGGGCGTCTGCGACAGGGCCGGCGCCGGCTGCCCGGCCTCGCCCGGCTCCGCAGCGCCATCGGAAAATCCCACCGCCTGCCCCGCCTCTTCGGAGCCCTGCGTCAATGCGGCGAAATCATGCTTCAGCTCGTCCAGGCGGAACGACTCGAACAGCGGCGAACCCCGCCGCGCCAGCTGCGCCAGGTCGGGTTCCGTCAGCAGCGCCAGCAGCAGATGACCGGAACGGATGCGCGTCGTCTGCGTATCCAGCGACGCGATCAGCCAGGCGTGCTCGAACAGCTTGGGCAAATGCGCCGAAAACACGGGCGTGCGCGTATTGCCGTTCTTGAACCGGCCGATCTCGGCCTTCAGATCGGCTTCCAGTGCGTCGGCATAGATGTGGCAGCGCCGCGCAATGATGCTCACGTCGCTGGCCGGCTTTTCCAGGAGCGCCAGGAACAGATGTTCCAGATCCACCTCGTAATGGCCTTGCGCCATGCACAGGCTGGCTGCGCGCTCGGCGGCCTGGCGGCAGGTCTGGTTCAACTTCCCGATCAAGGTCTTCAGCGGTGTGGCCATGAGTGTCTATGTTGTTATGGGGTCAATGGATGGTGTGCAGTTCGTAGCTGGCGTCATCGCGGTCCGCGCTTGCCGGCTCGGTGCACAGGAACGAATTCCAGCCCAGGCGCACCTCGCCGCCTTCGCCCAGCCGGCTGGGCGTGACGCTCTCGCGCGCCAGAACCAGCCGCACTTCGTATTCGAAGGTCATGCCGCCGAACATCGTCAGCAGCTTTTCCAGCGCCTGCGCGCGCTCGCCGCCCGGCAGGAAATCGGTGTAGGCCTGGCTCGACAACGGGCCGATCCACAGCCGGATGCGCAGGTCGCGCTGCCAGATGCGATCGCCCGCCAGCGCCGACACACCCAACACCGCGCCAGGCTGTCCCAGCCGAGTTCTGTTCTGCGGCGGCACGTCATACCAGCGGCCCACGAACTGCTCCACTCGCAGCGGCACCCCAAAGTAGTCCTGCAACACGCGTTGCAGGAACGGCGCCGACACGGGCCGCTGGCGCGCGGCTGCGGCGTAGTGGGCCATGGACTCATCGAACACCCGCCCCGCGCCGGTATGCAGCCGGTCGCGCAGCGCCGGGTGGCCGATGCCGCCCAAGGCCAGCAACAGCGGCAGGTAATGATGGTCCTGGTCGGCCTCGTGCCGCAGCGGCATGCGGTATTTCTTCCACGCGGCGTAAAACAGCGCCGCCGCGCGGTTCGAGAAAATGTCGAAGAAAGCGCGCGCGCCTCGGTCTCGCTGCAGGCTCTCGCGGTTCGCCAGCATCTCCGAATAGTGCAGCGGCAACGCGCCCTGCCCGCCCAGCAGGCCAAAGAAGGCGGGCGTCACATCCACGCGGCCCAGTCGTCCCTCGGCCACGGCGGCCCTGCGCGCCGCTTCGTCGGCCAGCACCTCGCCATTCTTGTCGTACGCCACCGCGTCGACGATTTCACTGGGCGGAAAGCCCAGGCCGGGCGCGTTGGGAAAGCGCAGATGCACCGGCACCGTATGCCGCGTCGCGCCCTGCTCCTGCCGGGAAAAGCACTGCTCCAGCAGTCGCACCGCCTGGAAGAATTTGAAGCGCTGCGGCTCTGCCAGCAGCGCATCCATCACGCTAGTATGGCGTCGCCGTTGCATGGGGGGCATCGTAGTAGTTCCTCTGCGCCGCGGCGCGACAACACGACCAATTGCACAAAGCTGTTGGCGTGCACGTACAGTCCGAAGAACCGGTTGATCACGGCCACGAAGGTATGCAGGCTGGTCCCCACGAAGTGATCTTCATTGACAGTCAACCGGATCTCGATGCCGCGCACGAAGGTGGCGAAGGGTTCGCCGGGCATCCAGTGCGTGGCCGGCTTGTAGTCCAGGCCGACCAGCCCTTCGATCTGGCGCGCCGCCACCGCCGACCCCGACAGGTCGTACAGGCGCAGCGTTTCCTTCAAGGCGGGCAGGCCGCTCTGCACCAGCGACAGATGGTTCAGAGCCAGATGCGAAATCAGCCGCCAGTGCGCCGCGCGCCCCTGCTGGAAGCGGTGCGAATGCGTGGGCCGGCGCAGCATCCGGATGGCGCGCGCCACGGTGCCGCCCTCCAGGAACAGATCGCCGCCCGCCTGGCCCACCGCAATCTGCGCCGGCAGGTCGCGATTGGTGCAGGTCAGGTCCAGGCTCAGGGTTTCGGTCTGCGGCACCGACGGATCGAAATCGATATCGACGATCGAGATCTCGGTCTCGTATCCCGGGCTGCGCTGCGCCATCGAGGCGTCGCGCCGCATTGTCCAGTAGTGCCCGGCGGACTCCGGCGATTCGCCGTGATGCAACGAATAGAACGGCCGGAAATCCACCACGGCGTCGCCCTGGGCGTTCTGCCGCACCTGACGCACCCGTTCAATGGAATAAACCTCGTATCCATACGCGCGCCGAGCGTCGGCCACCACCGGATACGACGCTGCCGAATGCGTCACCCGGATGGGGTCGGCGCGCTGATTGAACAGGTTCACCACCGGCGTGCAGCCCAGCCGCAGGTTGTCTGCCGACGTCGACTCCAGCAGCTGCGCCGTATTGGAGTCTGCACGCAGCCCGCCCACCGGCAGATGCAGCGTGAACTGCCGCACAGAGCCCAGATAGGGGCGCAGCACGGCCAGGTCGATGTCGACGAAATTGAATTTTTCGGAGAAGACGAAGTATTCGGCCAACAGGCGATACGCCGGATGCGAACTGGCCGGGAAGTCGATCAGCGCATCTTCTTCGGCCAGTCCCACCTGCGCCAGCGGAATCGCGGGCAATCGGTCCCAGCGCCCCGGCTGCAGCTCCACATACGCCGCGGCCGCGCGCAGGAACAGGGCGTCGCGCAGCGCCGCCACGAACGACGGTTCGCCGTGCAGATAGACGCGCAGCCGATCAATGCCCAGTGATCCGAAGTTCTGGCTCTCGCCCAGGCATCCCAGCGTGACGGAAAAGCGGCCGGTTACGCCCGCGGGCAGCTTGGCCGTGGCCGGCGCATTGGCGCTGGACACGAACCCCGCGCGTTGCACCTCGATGGGCGCCAGCGTGACCTCATAGGCAGTGCGGAAACGGCACGACACGCCGCGCACCGGATGGGATTTCAATTCGACGCCGCGGCCGATGCGCACGGGCGCGGTCAGCTGGGCGCCAGCGCCGCCCAAGTCGAACTGGGCGACGCTGCAGGAGGGAAACGGCCGCAGATAATGCGGATACATCACCTCGAACAGCGCTTCGGTGAATTCAGGGTAGTCGTCGTCCAGCTTCTTGTTGATGCGGGCGCTCAGCAACGCGAACGATTCGATCATGCGTTCGACATGCGGATCCTCGCAGGTCTCGCCCGACAGCCCCAGCCGCGCGGCAATCTTCGGATAGCGCTCGGCGAAGTCGCGCGAAGAGGTGCGCAAGAAGCCAAGTTCGCGCTCGTAATAGGGCAGCAGTTCTTCCATTGATGTCTTCCTGTCCGGCGCGCCAGTGCACCTGCACTCTCGGATTGATGCGTCAGACCGTGGCCGGGCTCTTGGCCCAGCCCTTGGTCACGGAGTACTGCAAGGTCGATGGCTGCAAGGTCGCGTCGAAGGTCACGGGCTCGTGGGCGGGGCCCACGTCCAGCATGGCCGTGATCGCGAAATACAGCACCGAGGTCGCCCGGCTGTCGACCTGCAGCATGACCCGCACGTGCGTCAGCCGGGGCTCGTGCCGCGCAATCGCCTGTTCAAGCGAACGGCAGATGAACTCGCGGTCGTAGTGGCTGGCCAGGCTCAGCCCCGAAAAGTCCGACAGCCCGTACGTCAACAACGAGCGCTGGCAGTTCGGGTAGCGCCGAAGGTCTTCCTCGGTGAACACCATGCGGGTGTTCAACAGGGCCTCGATGTCGCGCGCCACCGTCTCTTTCATTTCCTCGATCGACAAGCGCCGCAAGGCATAGGGCGATTGGCCCTCTGCTTCGAACAGCTTGTCGAAGAGACTCGGTTCGAATCCTTTCATCGGGGCCTCAAAAAAAAAAACGGCGACCCGGCCGGGCCGCGATCGGCCGGGCCGCGATCGGCCGGGCCGCGCTCGGCTCGGGCCGCGGGCTTCCAGCCTTCCCTGCCGCGATCAGACCGAGTAGGTCTTGTCGTTCTTGGTCAGGCTCCAGGCGCCCTGGGCGTTGCCGCCCTGATTGCCGCCAACCTTCTGCTGCGTGTACTTCCACTGCACGGCGGCGTACTTCAGCGAGAAGGACTCGTGCGGCAGGCCTTCGGCGACCACTTCCGGCGCCACGCGGGCGATGATCACGTACTTCAGCTTGATCTCGAGATACTTGACGCGGTTGCCCTCGCCGTCGGCGCGCAGGAAGTCGATGGTGACTTCGTCGAACGTGGTGCCGCCCGACGCATGCTGATACAGCAGCGGGCTGACGACGTCCAGATCCTTGGTGAAGACCATTTCCCCATGTTCGGTGCGCTCGGCGGTATGACCGCCCGAGGTCGAGGCGGTGGCCGAACGAGGCTGGATGATCTCGTGGCGCCACGAGCTGACTTCGATCCAATCCGGATGGTCCTTGTCTTGCGACTCGCCCTTGAGCGCCGGATTGCCGAACTTGACGTAGATGTCCTTCATTGTTGATAACCTCTTTGAATGGATGAGTTGTCAGTGCAATGACGCTCAGGACTTCTGGGCCTGGGCCGGCAGTTCAGCGACCAGACGCAAGGAAATCGAGAGTTCGTCAAGCTGGAAATGCGGCCGCAAGAACGCCACGGCGCGGAAAACGCCAGGACGGCCGGGCACCTCGGCCACTTGCACCGAGGCTTCGCGCAGCGGGAACTGCGCCTTTTGTTCCTGCGTCGCGTTGTCGTCCAGCAGCACATACTGCGAAACCCAGCGATTCAGGAAACTTTCTACGGACTGCGCCGATGCGAAGCTGCCGATCTTGTCGCGCATCATCGCCTTCAGGTAGTGCGCCACGCGCGATACCGAGAAGATGTATTGCAGCTGCGCCGACAACACCGCGTTGGCGTTGGCGCTGTCCGTGTTGTACTTCTTGGCCTTCTGCACCGACTGGGCGCCGAAGAACGCCGCGTAATCCGAGTTCTTGCAATGCACCAGCGGAATCAGCCCCTGGTCGCTCAGTTCCTTTTCGCGGCGGTCGGTGATGGCGATTTCGGTCGGGCACTTGAGCGCGATTTCACCGTCGTCCGTCTTGAAGGTGTGCGTGGGCAGGTTCTCGACCAGCCCGCCGCCTTCCACGCCACGGATCGCAGCGCACCAGCCGAAGTCGGCGAATGCGGCCGTCAGGCGCGCGCCAAAGGCCCACGCGGCGTTGCACCAGAGGTACTTGGAATGGTCGGTGCCGTCCACGTCCTCGACAAAGTTGAAGCCTTCAACCGTCGTGCCTTCCACCGGGTCGTACGGCGGGCGGCCCAGGAAGCGCGGCATGGTCAGGCCGACGTAGCGCGAATCTTCCGAATCGCGGAAGCTGCGCCACTTGGTGTATTCCACGGTGTCGAACACCTTGGCCAGATCGCGCGGGCGGCCCAGGTCGGCAAAGCTGTCCAGGCCCAGCAGCTCGGGCGAGGCCGAGGCGATGAACGGCGCGTGCGACGCAGCGGCCACGTGCGACATCTGCTCGATGAAGTACATGTCCTCGGGCTGGCGCGTAATTTCGAAGTTGCCCAGCAACGCGCCGAACGGGGCGCCACCGAAGGTGCCGAATTCCTCTTCGTACACCTTCTTGAACATCAAACTCTGATCGAAGTCGATCGCGGTCTGGAAGTCGCGGACCAGGTCGCGCTTGGTGGCGTTCAGCACCTTGATCTTCAGCATGGGGCTGGTGTCGGTCTCCTGGCACAGGTAGTGCAGGCCGCGCCAGGTGCTTTCGAGCTTCTGGAACTCGGGCGCGTGCATCACTTCGCTGAGCTGGGCCGAGATCAGGCGGTCCAGCTCGGCGACGCGCGCATCCAGCATCGCCGACAGATTGTCGGAAACCACCACGGTGCCCTTCATGACTTCGCGCACCAGCTCGCCAATGATGTCCTTGGCCCGATCGTGTTCGGCGGTGGATTTGGCGACGCGGCTTTGCTCGACGATCTGGTCCAGCAGGCCGGTCTGTGCATCAGCGGCGGCGGCGGTAGTGTGTTGCGCGGCGGCGGAATTACTCATTGCGGCCTCCCTTGTCGGTCTCGGTGGTCAGCTGTTGCAGCTTCTCCGTGCTGGTCAGCACTTCGCCCAGCAGGTCCTCGAGCTTGTCGTTGCCGGCAAGCTTGTTGCGCAGATCTGCCAGCTTGGTGCGGATGTCCAGCAATTCGCGCAGCGGGTCCACCTGCTGAACCACGGCTTCCGGACGGAAGTCTTCAATGGAACGGAACTTCATGTCGACGCCGAACGTGCCGCCCTCGTCCGTCAGGCGGTTCTGCACCCGGTACGCCGCGCGGGGCTCCAGCCCGCGCATCACATCGTCGAAGTTGTCGACGTCGATGTTGACGAACTTGCGGTCCTTCAGGCGGGGCAGCTCGGTTTCGGACTGCGCCGAAAAGTCGCCCACCACGCCGACCACGAAGGGAAGCTCCTTCTGTTCGATGGCGTCGCCCTTCTCTACGTCATACGTGAGCTGAACGCGCGGCGGACGGACTTTCTGCAATCGTTTTTGAACGCTCTCTTTCTTGGCCATGGAAGGCTCCGTGCAAAGGATCTGGTCTGTCGGTCAGGGGCGCGCAGCAAGGGCGGCGCGCTCCCGGGCGAATCACTTGGTGAGCAGGTCGCCGAATGGGTTCGGCGCGCGGTTGGGCTGCTGGGCGGGCGGGTTTGCGGGTTGTGGCGAGGACGGCTGGGCCGCGGGAGCACGTGCGGGCGCGCTGGCCGACGACGACGCGGTCGAGCCCGAGGAAGCCGACTGGCCGGCGGCGGGCGTACCCGCGGCGGGCACGGCGGACGCAGGCGGCGTCGGGTCGACCTTGCGCGGTTGGCGCGGACGCGGCGGCGGGCGTTTGCCCTCGGGGAACAGCACGTCCTGGCCCAGCGTTTCGCGCATCGACGCGGCCAGCGCCACGGCATCTTCTCGGGCGTTGCCGGCCAGCAGCGCGTCGGCGCGCAGGTCCGCGAGCGACTGCATGGCCACGCGCAGGCCGCCGACGGCGCGCACCGACTTGGCCACGAAGTCGTCGGGATCGCGGTTCAAGGTTTCATCGGCGGCCACGATCGCCTGGCCGTATTTCTGTTCGTCGAAACGAATCTTCGCGATGTAGGACCACGGCGCGCCCTTGGACGGATTGCGCTGGGCAATCTCTTCGAACTGCGCGACAGCCTGGTCGGGGCCCTTCTGCTCCAGCGTCTTTTCCGCTGCAGCCATGGACTGTTTGTATTCGGCTTCGGACGGCGGCTTGGTGGACGCGCAGCCGGCCATCAATGCAATGACACCAGCAGCAACAACGAGGCGGGGGAAAGGCATTTTTTAAGCACCTAGCAAGGTTGTAACTAGGGGCCGTATTTCAACAACCTTTTGTTAGTGCAGCGCTACAGCGAGTGTCTTCATGTTACTTGCGCCGAAATTGCACGCATCATGCCGCGATCTGTATTGCTTCACACACTTCCGGTATAAAGGGCCATGACCAAACATATCCATTTATCACGGTTGTTCACGGTGATGGTGTGCATGCTTGCAAGCAGCGCCGTTACTGGATGTGCGGCCGTTTCGGCCATTGGAGCGGTCGCCGGTTTGACGGGTAACGCGATGGAGATGGCAGGCCTGAAAAAGCCGGAAAACGCGCCTGTGGAAGTGAATTTGGCGATTCACGCCGGAGAAAATTTGAACGCCGGCAGCGGTCAGCCGATGGCGGTAGTTACAAAAATATACTACCTGAAGAATCCTGATCAATTCATGCGTGCGCCGCTCACGCAATTGATAGACACTGCCGGGGACAAAGCGGCGCTTGGGGAGTCAGTTCTGGGCTCACGCGAGCTAATGCTCACACCGGGACAACGTTACGAAACGGTCGAAAAAGTCCCCAAGCAAGCGGATTACATCGCCATCGCCGGGCTGTTTTATGCCCCCGCGCCGATGCGTTGGAAGTACGTATTCAAGGTCGAAGACGCGGAAGACAGTGGCATCGTCCTGGGCGCGCATGCGTGTGCACTGACAGTGGCCACGGGCAAACCCACGTTGCCGGCGGGCATACCCCCCTACGATCCGTCACGCTTATCCGGCGTGCAGTGTCCAGGTTGACGCGCATCGCGGCCGCCCGCCGTCCATCCAACCCTTCTATCTATATAGCGATATAGAAATCGAGCCAGACGAAAGAGGGAGCGCCTATTTTGAGTTACTCAGCCAAAGTCCTTTGGGGCGAAGGTTTGTTCCTCCGCCCGCAGCATTTCCAGCGGCAGGACGCGTATCACGAAGACCGGCTGGCCGAAATGGCCCGCGCACTGCACCCCTATGCATGGGGTCTGCGTTCCGCGCGTTTCGATGCTTCGGCGCTTGCCAACGGCATGTTGCGCGCCACTGAGATAAGCGCGGTGTTTCCAGATGGCGAACTCTACAGCGCGCCGCACGGCGACGAGTTGCCTCCCCCCGTTGCGCTGACGGCGCTGGATGGCGTGAGCGAAGCCGTGTTCTACCTGGCGATCCATCCCCTGAAGGCGATAGGCGGCAACTACCGCGACACGCAGGCCACGGGCAGCTTCGACACGCGCTACGCGCACAACAATGCGCCCGCGCCCGATCTCTATACCGGCGCCACGACCGCCGAGCTTGCATTCCTGCGCAAGGACGTGCGCCTGATTTCCGAGTTCGAACCGCGCGACGAACTGCTGGCGATCCCCGTGGCGCGCGTGCGGCGCACGGCCAGCGCGGGCTACGAACTGGACACCACCTTCATCGCGCCCAGCCTGTCGCTGACGGCCTCCGGCGCGCTGCACGAGCAACTGCGCCGGCTGCTGGACGCCTTGCAGGCCAAGGTCAACGCGCTCTACGGCTTTCATCGCGAACCCAGCAAGAACATCATCGAGTTCCGGTCGGGCGACGTCGCCTCGTTCTGGCTGCTGCACACCGCCAACGAAGCCTATGCCACGCTGTCGCACCTGTTCCATCACCCGCAGCTGCATCCCGAGCGCCTGTTCCAGGAGCTTGCTCGGCTGGCGGGCGCGCTGATGACATTCTCCAAGGTGCACACGCTGGCGGCTCTGCCCGTGTATCGGCACGACGCACCGGGGCCGGCGTTTGCCCGCATGGACGAAATCCTGCGCGACCTGCTCGAAACGGTGATCTCGACGCGCTACTTCTCCATCCTGCTCGAAGAGCTGCGTCCCTCGTTCCACATGGGCCGGCTCGATTCGGAAAAGCTGGACGACACCACCTCGCTGTACCTGGCCGTGCAGGCCGCGATGCCCGCCTCGGAGCTGTCGGAGAGCGTGCCCATGCGCTTCAAGGTGGGCGCGCCCGAAGACGTGGACAAGCTGGTGCTGTCCGCCATGCCCGGCGTGCCGCTCGCTTACACGCCGCAGGTTCCGCCCGCCGTGCCCGTGAAGCCGGGCGCCGTCTACTTCGCATTGCAGACGCGGGGCTCGCTGTATGACCGCATGCTGCAGGCGCGCAGCATCGCCATCTACGCCCCCGCCGGCATTCCCGAACTCAAGCTGGATTTGATCGCAGTGACCCGCTGACAGGAACGACACCGCCATGACCGCTGACGCCCCTTCCCTGATGCCCGGCGCAACGCTGCCGCCCCGCGCGGCCGAATTTCACGCAAGCCGCCCCGCCAAGTCATTGCTGGATCTGCTGTACGACGGCTTCCTGATGCTCTTTCTGCTAAAGAGCGGACAGGAACCCACCGACGCCGCCGCTTTCTCCGCGCGCGTGCAGCAGTTCCTGGCGGATTACGAGCGCGCCGCCAAGAAAATGGACATGCCCGCCGAGGACGTATACGCCACTAAGTATGCATTCTGCGCCGCGGTGGACGAGACCGTGCTGAATTCCGGCTTTGCAATTCGCGACGCCTGGATGCTTCAGCCTTTGCAGCTCACGCTGTTCGGCGAACAACTGGCGGGCGAAAACTTTTTTGCCCGACTCGAAGACCTGCGCGCGCAGGGCGCGCCGCGCCTGCAGTCGCTGGAAATCTATTACATGTGCCTGCTGCTCGGTTTCCAGGGCAAGTACCTGATCGAAGGCCAGGAAAAGCTGGGGTATCTGACGGCGCGGCTGGGCGACGAGATCGCGCTGCTGCGCGGCAAGCGCACCGGCTTCGCGCCGCATTGGCCGCTGCCCGACAAGGTGGCGCACACGCTCAAGCGCGACGTGCCGCTGTGGTCCGTCATGGCGCTGTTCGCGTTGCTGGGCCTGCTTGCGTTCCTGGGCATGGGCCACTTCCTGAACTCCGAAATGCAGACAGCCATGGCGCCCTATCACGACATCGTCAAGCTGGGCCCGCGCGCGGCGCATTTGACGATTTCGCTGCCGTAGCGGCAGCAGGTAGAACCCGTCCCTTCCGGCGCGCCTCGCGCGCCTTCGGCCCCGCCGATCGAACACCGCCCAGCCCTATGAACGCCTTGCCTTCTAACGCCCCGGCCTACTCCACACTGAACATCGCCACCCTGTCGCAGCAAGCGCGCCTGCTGCGCCTGACCACCGCGCTGGACGCTGAGCTGGTGGTCGAGCACATGCGGCTGCGCGAAGGCGTTTCGCGCCTGTTCTCGCTGACGCTGGATTGCCTGGCCGCCAGCGCCGAGCTGGGCGTGGCGGCCTTGCTGGGCAAGGAGATCACCGTCAGCCTGCTGCAGGCCGACGGGTCGATGCGGCACTGGCACGCCGTGGTCGAGGGGGTGGACGCGCTGGGGGCCGACGGCGGGCTGGCCCGCTACCGCCTGCACGCCGCGCCGTGGATGGCTGCGCTGGCATTGCGCCGCGACAGCTTCGTCTATCAGGACCTGTCGGTGCAGGACATCGTCAGCGAGGTGTTTTCGGATTATCCCCAGGCTGCGTTCGCCTTCGAGCTGACCGACGCGCCAAAGCCCCGTCCCGTCTGCACGCAGTATCGGGAGTCCGATCTGGAGTTCGTGCAGCGCATCCTGGCGGAAGCCGGCCTGTGCTACCGCTTCGAACACCAGCAGGACGAGGGCCAAGGCGCAGGAGGCGGCGCGCGGCATCGCGTCGTGATCTTCGATGCCGACGCAGCGCGCCCGGAAGATCCGTCGTCGCCGCTGCGCTTTCATCGCAGCGACGCCACGGAAACCAGCGACAGCATCACGCGCTTTGCCGCCGCGCAATCCGTGCGCCCGAGCAGCGTGGCGCGCGCGGCCTGGAACGAACGCTCGTTGACCGCACATGCCGCCCAGTCCCAATCGCAGGTCCGCGTCGAGGCGCTGCCCATGCTGGAAGACTACGACTACGCGGGCCACGGCCGCTATGCGGATGACGACGCCGCCGAACAGAGCGTGGCGCGTTCGCTGCGCGCGCACGAGTCGCGGCTGGTGCGGTTCGAAGGCGCAGGCACCGCCCGCTCGCTGGCTCCCGGCCGGCTCTTCGCGTTGAGCCAGCATGACCGCTACGCGCAAGGCGGCGGCGGACAGGCCATCGACGAGCTCGCCGGCAATCGATACGTACTGGTCGACGTGATGCACGAGGCCACCAACAATCTGGGCGGCCAGGCCGCGCAGGTCCTGAACACGCCGGACATGGAGCGCGGCACCTATCGCAACCGATTCGGCGCGCAGCCCGAGGCGGCGGCGCTGACGCCGGCCTGGCGCGCCCGTCCCACCGCGCCCGAAGGACTGGTCGCCGTGGTGGTCAGCGCCAACGATGCGCCTATCACGTCCGACCGTGACCTGCGGGTGAAGGTGCAGTTTCCGTGGCAGCGTGGCGAAAAGCCGCTGACGGGCGGCCTGCCGCATCGCACCCATGGCGACGCCAGCGGCAACGCGCCGGGCGACGATCGGTCCGGCACCTGGCTGCGCGTGGCCAGCGCACAGGCGGGGCCCAACTGGGGCGCCCATCATCTGCCGCGCGGCGGCACCGAAGTCATCGTGGAATTCATCGATGGCGACATCGACCAGCCGGTGGTGGCCGGCCAGCTATACAACGACGCGGATCTTCCACCGTGGTCCGCCGGAGAGAACGGCGACGCCAATCACGCGGGCGTGCTGAGCGGCTGGCATAGCCAGGGGCTGGACGGCGCCGGCCGCAATCAGTGGGTCTTTGACGACACCAAGGGCAAGCTGCGCACCCGCCTGGCCAGCTCCACCGCGGCCACGCAACTGGGCCTGGGCCATCTGGTGGAACAGGACCTGGACGACGCCAACCGAGGCCAATGGCGAGGCACGGGTTTCGAACTGCGCTCGGACGCCTGGGCCGTGGTGCGCTCGGGCCAGGGCATGCTGATATCGGCCACGGCGCGTGAACAAGCCAAGTCGACGCAGGCCGATGCACAAGAGGCGTTGCTGCTGCTGCGCGGCGCGCAGGACGCCTCGCGCCGGCTGAACGCCAGCGCGAGCCAGCATCAGGCGCGGCCCCTGGCGGCGGCAGAAGGCTACGACGAACTGCTCAAAGCCCTGGATCCGGAGCAGGACGGGCGCTACGCGCCCCAGGTCAACGGCCAGAATGCAGGCAAGGCCATCAACGGCCAACGCACTGCCGACGCCAGCGTTGAACGCATCAACGGCCCGCACCTGCTGGTCGACGCGCCGAATTCGCTGAACCTGGCCACGCCGGCCAGCGCCGTGCTGCATGCTGGCGAACACCTGCATGCCACCGCGCAATCCGACGCGCACGTGGCCGCCACCCAGACGTACGCCGCCGTCTCGGCCCGCTCCGCAAGCATATTCGCGCAGCAAGGTCCGATCCGCGCGATCTCGGCGCAGGCGCCCGTGTCCCTGCATGCGCACACCGACATTCTGGAGGCGCTGGCTGGGCAGGACATCACCGTCACCTCGTCGGCCGAAGGCATCGAGATCCTGGGCAACCAGCGCGTCACGCTGCAAGCGGCGGGCGGCAGCGTCACGCTCGATGGCGCGGATATCGTGTTCAAGGGACCCGGCCTGTTTTCGGTCAAGGGCGCCACGCACAACTTCGTCGGACCCAGCAGCGACGCCGCCAGCCTGCCCGCCTTGCCCAGCACCACCGTTGATGATCCGCTCATCGTGAGCGCGGAGCTGGTGCACAAGGACGGCGTCTTCGCCACCGCCGCCAAGAAGGCGGGGACAAGCCTGATGGCTGGCTTTGGCGGCGCGACGGGCGCGGCGGGCGCGACGGGCGCGGCGGGCGCGGCCACGGGCCTGGGCGGGTTGGGCGATGTGGTGCCGAGCGGCTTGAGCGAGTTGGGCAAGACCGCCGCCGGCGCGGCCGGCAAACTGTCGCAACTGGCCGGCCAGGCAAACACGCTGGCCAGCATGGCGAAGAATCCGATGAGCGCCCTGTCGGCCGCCCCCGGACTGCTGGGCGGCGCCAATCCTGCGGTCGGCGGCCTGCTGAACACGGCAAAGAACACCATGGGCCTGGTGTCGCAAGCGCAGGCAATGGTCGCAAACCCCATGTCGGCGCTTCCGGCGGCCAAGGGTCTGCTGGGTTCGGTAGCGCCGGGCGCAGGCGGCTTGCTGGACGGCGCCGCTTCCGCCGCGGGCGCAGTTTCCAAGGCGGCTGAGCTCGTCAAGAACCCGATGTCCGCCCTGCCCGCCGCGACCGACATGCTGGCTTCCGTCGCGCCCGAAGGCGCGTCCAAGATGATCAGCGGCGCGGCGGAGTTGGCGGGGATGGGAGGCGGGAATCCCGGCGTGGATGCCGGTGTGGGCGCGGGATCTGGATTGGGCGCTGGCGCTGACGGCGCAAGTGGCGGCGCAAGTGGCGGCGCGACCGCCGCCGCCGGTGCCGGTGCCGCCGATAGCGTTGGGACGGGTGCAGGCGCGACGGGAGCGGCCGGCACTGTCGACAATTCTGGGGCCGCTTCAGGCACAGGCACCGCTGCCGGTGCAGCGGGCGGCGCAGACGCCCCGGCAACGGTCGCGCAAGCCTCGCCGGCATCGCCGGCATCGCCGCCAGAAGCGGCCGGGACCGGCGCTGACGGCGAGCAAGGCAATGCGGCGGCCGCAAACGCGTCGCAACCCAGCGCGGGCGCGCCAGCCACCACCAACACGACCATGACGGCGGACGCGACTGCTACGTCTACGTCGGAATCGGCGCCCGGGACGGCCGCGCCGACTGCGACTGCGACGGCTTCGGCCGGCGCCGCGTCCGCTACAACGCCTGCAACGTCCGGCAGCGCAACGCCGACGCAAGCCGCCGCGACATCGGCCGCCGGCACGCCGGCCTCGGGCGCCGTGGCCGGCAACGCCTTCAGCAGCCCCGCCACGCCCCCAACCGCAGCCCCACTCTCTTCTTCGGGAGCAACAGCCGGTATTGCCGCCAACACCACGCCGGCGGCGGCCAGCACGGCGAGTGCAGGCACTGTCGCAGGTCTGACAGCCAGCACGGCAGGCGCCGGCGCGGTCGAAGGCCTGACCGCTGGCGCAGAAGGCGCGAGCCTGTCCGCCGGCGCCGCGGACATAACCACAACGGCCGGCCTTGGCTCCGGAGCCCTGGACGCAACGGCTGGCGCAGGACTCGCCAGCGGCGCAACAGGCGCGAGTACTGCCACGGGGATCTACTCTGAAACGAGGGGCGCGTCTGCTGTCGCGGGTCTCGGCGCTGGCGCAGCCGGTGCAAGCGCTGGCGCAGGTCTCGCGCCTGGCGCAGTGTCCGCCCCAGCCGGCTCAGACCTCGCCGGCGGCGCAACAGGCGCAAACGCTGCCGCGGATATCTTCGCCGACACGACTGGCGCGTCCATCGGCGCGGGTCCCATCGCCGACGCCTCCGGTGCAAGCGCTGGCGCCGGTCTCGCTTCCAGAGCACCCGGCGCAATGGGCGGCGTGGACCAGATCGCCGCAGAAGCAGCTGTGAACGCTGAGCCTGATGTACTCGCCCATGCAACTGGCGCAAGCAGCGGCTCGAGCCTTGCCGCAGCGGCAACCGGCGCCGGCAACGCGGCGGGCTTGTCTGCCAGTGCCGCAGGCACGTATGCGGGCGCAGGTCTCGCCGCCAACATCGCTGGCGGCAGCAGCGCCGCCATGAGAGCCTTGGCGCAAGGCAGCGCGGGCGCTTTGTCGTCCGGTGCCACCGCGCCTGCCGCGCAAGCGTCGGCCCCCATCGCTTCCGTGGACGACGCGCTCCAGGCGCAGCGCGTCTCGGAGCCTAAGCCAAGCGGCGAATCGGCGGCAGCGGTCGCCATGAATTCTCATCCGGCCGCATCCGACGCCGCCATGGCTGCGACGGATTCCGTGAGCGGCACGCTGTCCGTGTCTTCTTCCCCCACGGCCCGCTCCGCCGCGCCGGAAGTCTCAGCTTCTGGCATCCAGACCTCGCCTTCCCTTGGAGGCCGCCCCGCCGATATTTCGTCGCTGGTCGCGGACCGCACAAGCACCTCTGGGTCGCCCCCTGGCATGCTGGCCACATTGGCCGGCGCGATGGCGGCGGCCGACGCCTCGCGGGCCCACGTCGGCGACGGCAGCCGCCGCGCCGATGACCCGCACAGCGTTGCGCCCGTCGCTGTTGCCTCCGTTGCAAGTCTCGCGACCGGCGACGCGACGACGCATGCCGATGCAGCGCCTGCCAATGCCGAGCACCCTCCGCAGTCCGGATCGACAGAGACCGCGCAAGCCGCGCTGGGATTGTTCGCCGCAAGCCGCTCTGGTCATTCCACCGCGACCTCCTTGCCGTCCGCCGGCACACGGGCCTCTGACAACGCCGCCGGCCCAGCGCTCCCGCCCCAAGATTCGAAGGCTGGCAACGCGCATGTCGAATCGGGCAATGACGACACCACGGCACGCCCGACCGCGCTGCCGAATGCGGCATTGATTGCGTCGCTGGCCGCGGGCGCGGGCAGCCTGCTCAGCGCCACGGCGTCGGCGGCCAGCGATGCCGCACAACGGGTTTCCGCCGCATCTTCGACGAACGGCGGCTTGCCCACGGCGTCGGACTTGCCGTCCATCGCCGCGCAATCCGGCGCGGCCGCGCCCGGGATATCCACAAGCGGCGCCTTCAGTGGCGGCTTTTCGGCACCCGCCACCGCCTCGCCACCAGGCGAGGCTGCCGCTGCGATGTCCGCATCCGGCACGTTGACGCAGAGCGCACCGTCCCTCTCGGCGTCGAGCGCCATGCCGGGCGACCCGTCTTCCGCACTGGAAATGTCTGGTGCGATGCCCGGTGCGGCGTCGGCGGCGGGACAGGACGCCGTGCTGCCAGGAAGTCCTTCAATCTTTGGATCCGACCCGGTGTCGAGCGGTGCGCCCGCGATGCCCGGGTCGGATGCGGTCTTGAACGGTGCGCCGTCGATCTCCGCGTCTGACGCCGTGATGCAGGGCGCGCCCGCGATGCCGGCATCCGACGGCGCGCTCGACACCGCCCCCTCACTGGCGGGAGTAAACGCGCAAACCCCGGGATTCGTTCCGGGTTCCGGCGCGGTAGGACTGCCGCAAGGCCCCGGCGTGCCCGGCATGCAGCCAGGGGCGGGGGTTGGCATCGCCGGGTCGGGCGCCGGAGCCGGCGCCGCGGCAGCGCCGGGCGCTGGCGCCAGTGTGGGTTCGGCCCAGGGCGCTAGCTCCGCAGGCGTGGTGGGTGTCGGCGCGAACGCAGGCTCGAATGCAGCAACAGGCACAGGCGCGGGAGCCGCTAGCTCCGGACCTGCCGGGACCGCTGCGGATGCGGGAGCAAGCCCCCGCGCCGGAGAAAGTGCAAGCGCTGGCGCAGGCTCCAATGCCACTGCTGGCGCCACTGCCGGTGCCAACACCGGCGCCAATTCCGGCGCCACCCCCACCGCCAGCGCAGACACTCGCGCCACATCCCAGGCAGATGCGAGCGCAAACGCCGGCACCAGCGCCGCGCCCACTGGCGCGTCCCCGGCCGCCGCCCCGTCCGTGGCGCCAGGCGCCTCGGCGCCCCCGTCCGTCCCGACCGCCACAGCCACTCCCACCGCCGTATCGCCCGCTGGCAGCCCTGACACCGTGCTCGGCAGCACGACCGCACGCGCAGCCGGGATGTCCGACAGCGTGCCGGCCACGAGCGCCACCGACCTTTCCGCCGCAGGCGGCGCAGCCACGGCAGCGGGCGCGACCGCCGGCGCAGCAGGCGCTACCACCGCCGCCAGCAGTTCCGGCGCATCGGGCATAGCCGCCGTGGCCGCCGGTGGCGGGCTCGCCACCTTCGCGCAGCAGGCCAGCGCCGCGTCGACGGCCATGACCGGCGCATCCACCGCCCTGTCCAGCGGCGTCAGCGCCAACGTCGGCGCGGCCATCGTGCCCGTCATGACGCAGGCGCTCAACGTCGCCGGTGACCGCGCCGCCGCTCTGGGATCCGCCGTCGACACCCTGTTCACGCTGCCCGACGTCAATCAAGGCAACATCCCTGCCGTCGCCGGCGCCATCCTCAGCATGCCGGGGCTGTCGTCTTCGTCGGTGCCTGGCGTGATCGGCGCCATCCTGCAATCGCCCACGCTGGCCACCGAGACGCTGCCCAAGGTGGCCGAGGTGCTGATGAAGATTCCCGGCGTCGCGGATTCGCCGCTGCCGCAGATCGCCCGCGACGTGCTGGACACCATCGGCCTGGGCCCCGTGGCGCGCACGCAAGGCACCAACCTGCCCGGCGACACGCCCACGACTGGAGAGCCGGGCAGCGGGGTTCCCGGCGTTTCCACCTATCGCGGCCGCCAGGACGGCGCGCGACTGCAATACGTGAACCTGGAGCGCGTGGACGAACGCTGGAACGACGGCAACGCGTTGACCACCACCGAGCGGCAAACCCGCCGCCCGCGCATCCACGTGGAATTCAATCGCCCCGGCGCGCACCGCTTCACCATCACCGTCAAGGCCGACCCCGGCAACATCGCCTACTCCAGCCGCGAACGCGGCCGTCGCCCCAGCTACCAGGAGCCCCACGCCAACCCGCGCAGCTATGTCACGAACGCAGACGGCACCCGCATCGTCGACGACATCGACCTGCCCGCCGCCGGCCGCAACGTCTACCTGTTCGAAGTGCGCGACGAACGCGGCCAGCTGATCAAGACGGAACGCGTCGAGACAGCGCGCCGCCTGTACATCCAGGAAGTCATGTGCATGAGCACGCGTCCGGCGGGCCATCTGGCTGACGTGACCCCGGTCACGGCCGAGTTCGCGCTGCACGGCATCGACATGATCCAGCTGCCGCGTCTGCAATTCCGCGGCCGCTCGGCGGTCGACGCGGCCGACAACGTCGACGCCCAGCAAGCCATCATGGACGCCGTGCGCCGCGTGTACGCCAGTTCCCCCGGCAAGCAGCGCGAGCCCTACACCCTGGTGGTTTGCCACGTCGACCGGCTGGCCGCGCCCGGCACCAGCGGCGACATGCGCCTGCCCGTGCCGGCAGGCCCTGGCGGACGCGTCATGAACGTGCCCATCGTCAACGACGACCGGACCCTTGCCAGTCTCTGGTACGAGTTCGACGACAGCGACGACTGGCTCGTCCATGCCCGCTATATTTATACCGACGCCTCCGGCGCCGAACGGTCGATTCCCATCCCGCGACACCTGATGACGCCCGTCCGCGAAAGCTCCGGCGCCGTCTTCTCGGTAACCGTCGACCTGACCCAGATTTCGTCCACGCCCTTGCGCGGCGTGCTCAACATCCAGTTCAACACCGTGGCCGCCAGCTATGCTGGCTTGGCCATCACGGGCACCAACCTGCTGTTCGTGTCCACGCTGGACCCCTACGTGCCAAACTCGCAGGCGTATCTTACGGAAACGCTGGCCCACGAAATGGGCCACTTGCTGGGCATGGTGCCCAGCGGCCCCGACTGGCCCGGCCTGCGCAACGAGGATTCCTCCGCCGACGACTCCAAGCTGGATCCGCCACAGTTCTTCTACTACAACATGGGTGGCCACTGCTACTTTGGCCTGCCCAACCAGAATGGGCAGTACAGCGATGAAATCGGGCAATGCGTGATGTACGGCATCACCTGCGCCAACATCCACTTCTGCCCCAGTTGCAGCAAGGCCGTGCGCAAAGTGGATTGTTCCGAGGGCTGGACCTCATTCTGACGCCGCCCATAGCCACTGAAGATACTTGCAGCCAAATTCGATTCCGACATGCCCATCATGACTACCGACTGGATTGAACCCGCCACCTTCGCCTCGGTGCCCGCGCACTCGCAGAAGGAACACGCCTGCATGCCGCCGCTGCAAGGCTACGACGCGCAGATGCGCATCGCCGCGCCGTCGCGCGTGAAGATCCGCGACGGCAACACGCTGACGATTCCCGTCTGCGCGCGCGGCATCCTGCCCGTCGTCGACAACCCGCAGCTGCCGCGCTTCGTGGCGGTGGATACGCGCACCGGCAAGGTTTATCGCGGCATCGCGTTCAACTACGTGCGTCCCAAGCTGCCCAATGTGTCGGTGGACCCCAGGGAGGGCGGCCCGCGCCCGCCAAAGATGGCGCTGCCCCCGGGCATGACGGTGGAAACGCGCTTCACCACCGACATGGCCGGCGTCCTGCACCTGCCCGCCAGCCCGGCCACGTACGAGGTCTATATCGAGGCCGAAGACGTGAAGTCAAACACGGTGACGATCGAAGTCGAAGCAGCACAGACGTGAGCCATTTCCGGCCGCCGCTCAGGGTCTCGCGGCCGTCAACTGCTTCATGTTCTGTTCGGCTCGCGCCGCCTGGGCCCCGACTTTTTCCGCATTACGCATGTCTTGCGCCCGCTTGTCCATCTCGGCCTTGGCGTCGGTCTTGCCGAACACATCCTTGTCGCGCACACGGAAATACATCGTGGTGCTGGCCAGCAGATGGTCGGGCCAGCTGCTCAGCATGGCGTCATGCACCAGCCAGTCGAACAAGGTCATGACCTTGGGCGGCAATTGCGTCTTGCCATCGCGGGCATCACGCCACGCAGCCAACAGACGCGTCTGCATCGCGCGTTCCGCCTTCATGTCGGCCAGGGGATCCACCCGTTTTTCGGGAGTGCCGCCGCCGCGCCTGATAATGTCGTCGCGCATGTCCTGTCGGTTGCGCATGTCCTCTTCCATACGCTCCATGCCGCGCAGGACCTGCGGGTTGTTGCGCTCCAGATCCTGGCGGCGCTGCTCCGTCGCCATGTCCTGGCGCTCGGCCTCTTCCAGGCTCTTGTACTCCGCTTCCAGACGCTCCCACAACGGCTTGAAGCGCTGCGGCGGCGCTTCGCCCCGGCTGGCGTTGGCGCGCTCGCGGCGCTCGTTGGCCAGGGCTTCCAGTTCGCGCGCACGCGCCGTGGTCTCCGGCTTGGCAAGCTCCTCTGACGACAGCGTGGACAGCCGGCGCCGCTCTTGCATGAGTTCCTGTTCGGGGGTGAAGAAATCCCGATCCTTGATCCATTCTTCAGCGGGGTCCGACATGCCTGCGCGGAATACGGGATCCTGATAGCGCACCGCCAGCCAGCGCAGGAAAATTTCCATGTGCGGCGCGAAATCGCAGCCGGGTTCGTACTTGACGAGTTCGCGGTAAGCGGCGACCAGGTCCTGGACGTAATACTTCTGGCCTTCGTCTTCGATCGGGCTGGCCAGGCTCATCATGCGATAGACGGGGGGATTCACCACCAGCAGCCTTTCCATGCTGTGGATCGCCGCGCCGTGCGAGATCGCCAGATTCATCATCTCGCGCAGCGGAACACGCGACAGCGACGTTCTGGTTCCCAGCGAGCCCATGGGTGCGACGCCGACGACGTCACCACTGGAGCCCGGGTAGAGATACTGCAACCCCCGCGTCTTCTCCAGCGAATCCATTCGCTGATTGCGGCGCAGTTCGTGCGCCGCCGCGAAGTGCACCGCCTTTTCCACCGCTGCGGGTACGGTAAGCGTTCGGTCTTTGAAGCTCTGCTTAAGCAAGTCCGTGAACGGAAGAAAACCCAGAAAGGTGTTTTCGTCCATGATCGACGCGACCGAGTCGAACAGCCCCAGAAACCGAATGCGTATCTCCGCATCCGGCGCACCATACTTGCCCAGGATGACGAGATCCTGATCATGACGGCGCTTGTACTTTTTTGCGATGTCGTTGACGAACTGCTTCGCGATCACTCCGCCACGATCCCCGCCAAAGACGGAGATCTCGATCCGCACGACTTTCTCCGTGCCGGCGTTCGACGCCTGATAGGCTTGCTCGAATTGTCGCTTGGCCGCCTCCAGACGCGTGTCGACGCCCGTTCCCATCAAGTAGGCGACGGATTCGTTGTCACGCACGACCGGAACGCCTTCCATGATTGTGGCCTTGGCTGCGTTCTTCGTCGCGGTCCAGGCGACTTTCAGCGGATTCTTCTTGAAGTCGGCCCAGAACCCACGAACCGTTGCCTTTGCCCGGTTTTTTATCCGGTCCGGATCCAGGGCATTCCAGATTCTGACGGTCTTGTCCGGTAGGCTCTTGACGTCCTTGATGACGTCCTTATACGCCTTCACCATGGGTTGATAGGAGCCATCCTTGATCGACTGCTGGGTGGCTTTCTTCAGCCGCCCGACCCCATCCACGTTGGGCACTTCATCCAGGCGCGTAATGTTCTTGGCAGCATCCTCGGCGCTGGAAACCGCCTTGTCGGCCATCTTGCCGCCAGCGATCGTCAGCGCGCTGGCGATAACGTCGGCCTTCGCGCTTTCGTTCAGATCCACGCCCAGCCCAGAGTAATAGAACGCGAACCAACGTTGCTTTTTGGGCTGGGACGTATCGTCCTGGGCGAAGTGGGCCATCCATAGCCGGCTCACGTTCGAGACGAACGTCGGATTCGCCTTGTCCAGGTCCTTATTGCGGCCGAATCCGTCGAAGAAAAATCCCATGCGCAAGGTAAGGCCGCATTCCGTGCAAGAGTCTTTGGGGTAGGCGGCTTCGTTCTGCGCCATAGCCTTCAAGACGGACGCAGGCGTGCGATCCTGTTCCGGCAGTTCGGTATCAGACATTCTTGTCTCCTGGCGGCGTGCCAGACGCCTTCAGCTGCGTCAGCTTTTCTTTCGACAGCGACGCCACAGCGCGACCAAAGGCTCCAGGCTTTCGGTTCGGGTCTTTCAAGATGGCCGCCATCTGCGCATCCTTGTCGAAATTCGAAGCCACGGTGAAATAGAGCAACATGTACGCCCGCATATCTTCCGCGTCTTCGATGCGGTATTGCATCCAGCCCTGCTTGGCGACTTTAGGAAGAACGTCGGCCAATTCGTCGACATTCTTGTATCCAACAAGTTGGTCGCGATGGTTTTGATACAGCCACCGAATGGTATCGACGATAGGGATCCTCACCTGCCCCAGCAGTTTGCGGCTAAGCGCAAGCTCCATGTGTTCGTCGGGATAGATGTGCAACTCCAGGATCAGCGATCCTTCTCCTTCGGGCACTTTTGTAGCGGGGAACTGCAGCGCCGCTTCCTTCTTGAAGATCACATCTTCGTACTTCCCGTCGAACATGTGCTTGCGCATCAACACTGCGTCGCCGCCGCTCCACGTCACGGTAAAGTCCGTTCCCTTCAACGTGTAGCAGCAGGCGACTCGCCCCTCTCCTCCGCCAGCGGGAATCGCGCCGGAACCGGCACTATTACCTGATGCGTCACGCAGCTGCACTGACTCCAGATTCCAGGGTGTGTAGTTATAGGTAATGAAGCTGACGCCCTGGTAGGTGGGTTCGCCATTGCAGCCCGCCAACAGGCCCAGCCATAGCAGTACACCGATCAAGCCCTTACGCATTCCTTGCTCCCGAATTGCCCCGCACCATTCCACCGCGTCGCCGCGACGGTTCCCTATGCACTGCGCATGCCACCGCCCCTTTTCGCCGTGGACCAGACCGAACGGCCTCGTCAAACATTCTTATCTCCGGGCGCCGTTCCCGCCGCCTTGATTTGCGCGAGCCTGTCCTCGGACAACTTGAATACCGCACGGCCAAAATCGCCAGGCTTTCTGCTCGTATCCTTCAGCAACGCAACAAGTCCCGCGTCATTGTCGAAATCCGACGCGACGACGAAATACAAATACATGTAGCCACGCATGTCCTCGGCGTTCTCGATGCGATAACGCGTCCACGCCTGCTTGGCGACCTTGCCCAGCACATTGCCGACTTCGTGGATGTTCCGGTAATCGCCCAACGCATCGCGGTGTTCTTCATACAACCAGCGCGTCGTATCGACGATCGGAATTCTTACCTGCCCGAACAGGCTTCGGCTCAACGCCAGTTCCATGTGTTCGTCGGGGTAGATATGCAGTTCCAGGATCACCGGCCCCTCGCCATCCGGAATTTCCGTAGCGGGAAAGTGCAACTTGGCTTCTTTGTTGAACACCACTTCGTCAAGCTTGCCGTCGAACAGATGCTTGCGCATTTCGTCCACGTCTCCTGCGCGCCACTTGACGGTGAAGTCGGTGCCCTTGAGCGTGTAGCAACACGTCACGCTGCCCTCGCCACCACCGGGCGGGACGGCCGAAGTGCCTGCGGCAGCGCCCGATGCATCGATGAGACGCACCGACGGCAGTTCCCAAGGCGTGTAGTTGTACGTGATGAAACTGACGCCGGAGTATGTCGGCTCACCATCGCAGCCAGCCACCAGGCCCAGCCAAATCAGGACGCCGACAAGACCTTTACGCATTCGTGCAGCCCGCGTTGCCTGGCGCGACGCAAGCTCGTTGCCGCGGCCGTTCGTTGTTCTTCATCTCAAACATTCTTATCTCCCGCAGGCGCGCCCTTTGCCTTGATGCGTGCAAGTGTGCTTTCCGGGATATCTGCGATCTTGCGGCCGAAGTCCCCGGGCTTGCGCTTCGCGTCATTCAGCATTGCAGCGATTTCAGCGTCCTTGTCGAAGTCCGACGCCACCACGAAGTACAGATACATATACGCCCGCATGTCCTCGGCATCTTCGATGCGGTACTGCATCCACGCCTGCTTCGCGACCTTCGCAAGAACGTTCTTCACCTGCGTCGCGTTCTCGTATCCGACCAGCTCAGCGCCGTATTTCCCGTACAACCAACGAGTGGTTTCGACGATCGGAATCCTGACCTGTCCCGTCAGATTGCGGCTTAAGGCAAGCTCCATATGTTCATCGGGATAGATATGCAATTCCAGAATCAGCGAGCCATCGCCATCAGGCAGCTTCGCAGCGGGAAAATGCACCGTCGCTTCCTTCTTGAACATCACCTCTTCGAACTTGTCGTCGATCAGATGCTTGCGAAGCAAATCCGGGTCGCCTCCACTCCATTTCACGGTGAACTCGGTTCCCCTGAACGTGTAGCAGCAGGAGATTCGGCCCCCTCCGCCTCCCGCCGCCAGCGTACTGGAACTGGCTGCGTTGCCCGACGCATCACTGAGTCGAACCGGCTCCAGATTCCACGGCGTGTAGTTGTACGTGACGAAACTGACGCCCGAGTATGTCGGCTCGCCATTGCAACTTGCCAAAAGCCCGAGCCAAATTAGGACGCCAATAAAGCCTTTACGCATTCCGGAAGCCCACTTTGCCTGGCACGATGCAAGCTCGCTGCCGCGCCCGTTCATTGCCCTTCGTCTCAAACATTCTTATCCCCCGCCGGCGCGCCTGACGCCTTGATTCGTGCCAGTGTGCTTTCCGGGATTCCTGCGACCCTGCGCCAGAATTCCCCGGGCTTGCGTCCCCCATCATTCAGCAACGCAGCAATCTCCGCGTCCTTGTTAAAGTCCGACGCCACCACGAAGTACAGATACATGTAAGCCCGCATATCCTCGGCCTCTTCGATGCGATAGCGAACCCACGCTTGCTTGGCGACCTTGGCGAGGACATAACGCAATTCGTGTATATCTTCGTAGCCCGCCAATTCCTTTCGGTGGTGTTCGTAGAGCCACCTGGTCGTATCCGGGATTGGAATTCTGACTTGGCCCAACAACTGCCGGCTCAATGCCAACTCCATATGCTCGTCGGGGTAAATGTGCAATTCCAAAATTACGGGTCCGTCGCCAGGAGGGGCATCCTGAGATGGCAGATGCACCGTCGTCTCTTTGGCAAAGATCACCTCGTCGAACTTCCCATCGAACATGTGTTTACGCATCAAGTCGGCATCACCACCCTTCCACTTGACCGTGAAGTCAGTGCCTTTTAGCGTGTAGCAACACGAGACACTTCCCTCACCACCTCCCGATCGAATCATGCCGCTTCCGGCGACGCCGCCGAACGCATCGGCTATTCGAACGGATGTCATATCCCAAGGCGTGTAGTTGTAGGTGACTACGCTGACGCCTTGATAAGTGGGCTCGGCATTGCAGCCGGCCAACAGGCCCAGGCAAAGCAATACACCGACCAGCGCTCTACGCATCTCGGCCATCCCGTCCAGCCCGATGCAGCGACTGAACCTCATCCCACACCGCATCCGGCACGCCTTCAAGCGCCCGCGCCAGCCCGCCCTCGGCGCCCGGCCGATAGGCCCGCAGTCCCTCGCGGATCAACGCGTGTTCATCAAAGCGCGGGGAAATCGACACGCCCCAGGCCACGTAGTCGAACGTATCCTTGTCTCCGGCCACACCGTGCGCGCGCGCACGCTCCAGCTGCGTTTCCACGCGCGGCACCAGTTCGTCCTGGCCCGGGTCGCCGGGCAACAGGCCGGGATACAGGCGGCGCAGTTGCACCGCCAGCTTGTCTGGGTAGTCCAGGTCGAACAGCATCTGATGCTGTTCGGGCGTGAACTGTTCGATACCGGCCGGACGCGCAGCGGGCAGCCTGCCGGCGCCCGGCAGTTCCGCCAGCGCGCCATCGCGCAGCGCATAGCGCAACGTGACGAACGGCGCGGCGAAACGCGCGCGCTGCTCGGGGTTCCAGACCTGCAGGGCGCGCGCCAGGATGCGGCTGTCGTACCAGTGCAGGAAGAACTCGCTGGCGTCGGGCAAGGCGTAGTCGCAGAACGGGCCGAAGTGCGCGATCAGCTTTTCCAGCGGCACGGCCGACGCGAAGCTCATCATCGCGTAGCGGCCGCCGGAGCGTTCGTGCAGCGCTTCCAGCACACGCACCAGCACGGTGTTGAAATCTCCGTAGCGCGGCCCGCGCAGCACGCCTTGCGAAGCGCCGTCCACTTCAATCAGCAGGGGCGCGACGTCGCCGTAGATGTCCAGGCCGGTCTGCGCCCACACCGAGCCGAAGCTCAGGTCTTCGGTCGTGGTCAGCCGCGCCAGCAGATCGGGATGGCCACGGAAATCCACGACCACATAGGCGCGCGCGGCTTCGCCGTAGGGGCCACGGTGATGGGGCAATTCGGCGAACGTGGACAGCAGCGCGTCCTTCCAGGAATAAGCCATCGCCGTCACGCCTTGTCGGTGATGGACTGCACGCTCTCCTGGGCGTCCAGAATGCAGGTCTTGCAGACCGTGAACTGCGGAAACGGGTACGGCATCTGCGTCGGGCCGGCGAATTGCTTGTTGCCGGTCTTGACGTCGATGCGGCCGGGCGCCGTCACGGTGATGTTGCCGCCTTCGATCACGATGCTGGCGCCCGCCGCGTTGGCGATGCGGATGCGCTGGGGCGAAGCGTATTCGATGCCGGCGTTGGCGCTGACCATGCGCAGGTCCTGCTGAGCCTGCACCGTCAGCACGTCATGTTGCGAGATGACGTCGACCTCGCCCGTACCGGCGATCAGATCCAGGCCGGATTCCGCGCCGCCCTTCTGCACGCCCGCCACAATGCCCAGCGCCTGGCCGGTATGCACGCGCAGCGAGCCGATGACGGCCAGGTTGTGGTCCTGCCCAGATGACCAATGCACAAGTTCTCCGGCTGCAATCTGCACATTGCGCCCCGCCGCCTGCGTCAGGCCGGCGCGGCCGGCCATCAGCACCAGCGGATCGGTCAGGTGCGGCACCTTGCCGTCGACGACGTCGGTGTGCTTGGCCGACGCGTCGCCGACCGCACCGCCCACCGCATCGCCCGCCACGGTGCCCGACACCGCGTGGGTCATCGCGGCCAACGGCGAGCGCTCGCCATCCAGCCGGCTGGCGCCCTCCGAGGCAGTGCCGCGCGCCGAGGCCAGCCGTACCCCCTGGTGCGCGCCGATCACGCCATCGAACGACTGCGCCATGATGTCGGCCTGCCCGGCCAACGCCAGCGGCGCGGCGGCGTCGCCCGCGGGCTCGCTGCCGCCGGCGGAATACGTGGTGAGCAGCACGCCGCCCCCGCCGCGCACGGCGCCGAACGCGTCGGTGCGCAACTCCGCCCCCACACCACGCACGTTGCCGCGATAGTTGCCGCTTTGATGGATCAGGTGGCCCAGGTTCAATTCGCTGGCCGACTGCGAGGACTTGATCTGCATGCGCAGCTGGCCGTCGCTGTCATCGAACACAATCTGGTTATAGCCGTCGCCCCCGAACTCCTTGCTCTTGAAGCCGCTCAACGCGCCAGCGTTGCGATGTTGATCGTCTCCGCCTGCCGCGCCATGCCAGGCAGGCGCATTGCCGCTGGCCAGGTTGGCCTGCGCGCTGGGTTTGCCATCGGTCGCGGCCGCGTACACCTCGGTGTTCATCGGCTCTCCCGCCCTGCCGCCGGGCGTGGACGGAATGCCGCCTTCGCCGCGTCCGTTGTAGAGCGCGCCAACGATCAAAGGCTGATCGATGTCTTCATCCAGGAATCGCACCAGCACTTCCTGGCCGACGCGCGGCACGAAGCTCATGCCCATGCCCGCGCCCGCCTGCCGCTGCGCAACGCGCGCCCAACGGCTTTTCGCCAGGCCTTCGCCGTCGGATTGCCAATGGAAGCGCACACGCACATCCCCGCGCGCATTGCGGTGGATCTCGTCTTCGCCGCTGGCCTCGATGGCGCCGTCGGCATTGGTGACGATGGCGGTATGCACGCCGACGGCGGACGGTGCGCCCGCCAGCCTGGCGCCGCGCGCCGTCGGAGGCAAGGCGCGCCAGGGCCGGTCGCAGCGCACCGCGCGGAACCGGTTGGCGTAGCCGACGTCATGCGCGCGCGCCAGCACGGCTGCGTCGGGGCGTCCCACGCCGATCGCGGCGTCGTCGTGGTCGCGCGCCTGGCCTAGGCCCAGTCCGTATTCCGGTTCGGCCGCGCCGTGGACGTCGTCCGTGGCGCCGGCCTCGAATCCTGCCGCGGACACGTCTTCGTCTTCAAAGCAAAGAAAGTCGTCCAGGGCTCCCAATCTGTTCGCCAGGCTGGCGTCGTTCTGGCCGGGCAGATTATTGATGCCCACGTGCTCCACGCGATCCAGCGCGAAGACGGGTTCGAATCCCGACTCCCCCGCGGGCCCCAGTGGCGACATCTCCTGCAACGTGAAGCGCGTGCCCGACCGGAAGGTGCGCACATTGCCGCGCCCGATGAAGGTCTCGGCGCTGGCCTGCACAGCCTCCATCAGCAGCGTCGCCTGGAACTGGGCGTGCGCCTGGTTCAGCAGCCCGCCGTGTCCCAAAGGTTCAAACCATTCCAGCCCCGCGGTCTCGTCATCGGATCCGCTGGCGGGGCCAGACAGCGCCTGACCGGCGATGGCGTGCTTGCCGCTTTCATGCCAGGCCAGCACCGTCACCCGCTCCACGGCGCGCCGCTGCCGGCGCGCGATGGCCTGAACGCCATCGCGTGATTCGCTTGCGTGGGCGCGCTGGAAACGCACGCCGGCGCCCGCGGACTCGGCGTCTTCTGCCAGCCCGCGGCTATCGGCAAATATCAGCACGGCGTGGCGCGCGGGCGCACTATCGTCTTCAACCGTGGTCCAGCCCAGCCCGGCTTCCGCGAGCAGGCGCGACAGAAAGGCGTAATCGGTTTCGCGATACTGCGTGGTGTAGGTCCGCGCAGGCAGGTCGGCCAAGTGGTTCTCGACGTCGGCGGACACCTTGTAGGTATAGCCCTCGTAGCCGTCCAGCACATGGCGCACGATGTCCAGCACCGCCTGGTTCTCGTAGATGCGGCTGTCGCGCCGTTGCGTGGCCAGCCACAGCCACGGGGCGAGCGTCACGCGATAGCGCGCCATGCCCGCGTTGCCGCCCAGCAATTCGGCCGCACGCACCACGCCGCTGCGCCCGACCTCGCTGCCATCGGCGCGCGTGGTCCGCAAGGTCGCCGGCCTGGACACCATGTCATTCAGATCCAGCGCGGCATCCTGCGCCAGCGCCACCACGCGCATCTCGCCCAGCGAGGACAGGCCTTCGCGCGCGACCCACCCCTCGACCTGCAGGGACGACATCGCGCCCTCGCCATCAAGCCGGTAAAGACGGGACTCGGCGCTGAAACTGCCGTTGCTTGCGTTGTCAGCCATGGAACAAAAACCTCGTGGGGACGTGGGCAATACCGGCCGTACCCGGCCGGGAGATATTCAGGGTTCGATGTTGGCCTGCGGCGTGGGGCATTCCACTGCGGTTCCCCACTGGCCCGCGCACACGCGCAGGCGGCATTGCTCGCTTTCGATGAAGCCCAGGGTGCGGCATTGCTTCAGCCGTTCGGACAAAGGCGAGCCCGGCATCTCGCGCATGAAGATGCCGTCAGATTTATAGACGCGCGTTCCCGGCGGCGATGCGGGCGGCAAGCCGTAGCTCATCAGCGCCGACAACAGGGCGGCGTCCGTATCGGCGGACTTGGCGCTCTTGCGTGGCGGCGTCGCGGCAGGCTTGGCCGCGCGCGTCGCATTGGAAGGTTGCGCGCGCAGCTCCGCGGCCTGACGCGTGGGACCGGGCGCCGGCGCGGCGGCTGCGGGCGACGCCGTCATCGCCAGCACGGACAGAGGATTGTTCGGCTCGCCTTGCGGATCGGGATCGCCACGCCCCACGTTCGCATCACGCGCGGGCGGCGCTTCATCAACGATGGAGGCCACTGCGGGCGGCTTTTCCAGCGCGCTGAGCGGATTGTTGACGACGTCGGCCGACGCTGATGAAAACGATGCTTGCGGCGGCGAAGCGGCCAGAGCCGGCGCGGGTGTGTCGCCAGGCGCGGACGCGACGCCGGGCACGGCGTTCGGGGCCTGCGCCACCAAGGGCGCAGCACCTTCTTCATGAATCACCCACGTCATTCCGCCCGCCAACAGCGCCAGCAACAACGCCAGCGCGGTCCACCGCCGCGCGCGCGAGCTGTGCGGCGGGGCCAGATGTTTGACCTCGGCTTCCGGCGCGCGTCCTTCCAGGGCGGCCAGTATGCGCGACGAGTCAGCCTCGCCACGCGCGGAGGTCGAGGCGCTGAGCAGACTCGGTGCGGTCATCGTAGGGCGAGCTTCTTTTTTCTCTTCTGCCATGCGGGTTCCCGTGTCAGCAGGAGGCGTGTGCAGCCCCCCTGTAACCAAGCCCGACGAGAATACCCGATAGGGTCTATTTGATCTGTGTTTCTTGTTACGAGTCCTAATGGTCGGACGCTGTTTGCAACGCCCGAGCACTTGCCTCATGCGCGGATAAAACAAAAGATTACGCCTTCACATGAGGGACCTACTTTGCTGTTGCTACTGCCCCTGTATTTTTTACTGGCGGTCGGCGTGTCCGCGCTCCTGTTTTTTCCGGCTCTGCGCCAAGGCGCGGCGCGGGGATTGCGCGCGTGTGTAATGGGCGTGGCAAGGGGAGCAACGCGCGGCGCGAGTCATGCCGGAGGCGCGGTGGGCGGCACAGCAGGCGCGATCGGAAAAGGGGTCGGCGCGTGGATGGACTGGGTAGGCAGGTACCGTTGGCAGGTAGCGATCGGGCTGATAGTTGTTTCTGTTCCGTCACTTTTCGCTTTCGTCATGCGACACAATCACACATTCGTTTACAGCGCCCAAACGACCGGCCCAGACCGCCGAATCCAGGCGCTGCTCGAAGGCGAACGGCTGGCTCCGCCGCCCACCTTGCCCCCCGAAGCCTTCACTACGCGCGAGGTCGAACTGGTGCGTCCGAAGCTGGGTGGCGCAAGCCGCAACTGGGATCTTCTGGACGCCGATTTCCGTCAGCGGCTGCTGCTGGCCTACCGCATCATGCGCGAGCAGCATGGCTATGAAATGGCGTTGATCGAGGGCTACCGAAGCCCCGAGCGTCAGGAAGAACTGGCAGGCATGGGATCGCACGTAACGAACGCCGGCGCATTCCAGAGCTATCACCAGTTCGGCCTGGCCGCGGACAGCGCGTTCTATCGCGACGGCAAGATCGTGATTTCCGAGAAAGACCCGTGGGCCATGCGCGGCTATGAGCTGTTCGGCCAGACTGCGGAGCTTGTCGGCCTGACCTGGGGCGGCCGCTGGAAGATGATGGACTTCGGCCATGTGGAGCTGCGCCGGCCCGGCGTCATGCAGCGCGCGCGGGAGGCCGCGAAATAATGGCTCGCGTGCTCAAGAAGGGAATGCTCGTCCTGGCCCTGTTCGCCGTGGTGTGGCTGGCCGTGATCATCTGGTGGCAGGAGTCGCGCACGCTGCCCACCGGCGTGGACATCGGGCTGTACCTGTTCGCGTTGCCGCTGGCCCTGCTGGGCGCATTGTGGGCGGGTGCGCGCATCGTACGCGCCGCCCGCGCGCCCAAGGCCGCGCCTGCGCAGGCTGGAACGGAAGCACCGGCTGAAACCGCTGCGCGCCCGGCAGAGCTGCGCCTCGTCGCCGTCGCCGCGCGCGCCGCCGTGGGCGCGGATGCCGCGGCCGTCTACGAAGCGCTGGCCGAACAGCAGCGTCCTGAGCTGGACGCCGAACTCAAGACGCCAGAGGGCTTTCCGATCTTTGCCGCGCGCGTGCCTGGCATGGACGATATGGAGCTGTACGCTGCTGCGCGGGAACGGGGCGCGCCGTCCGATGCCCTGGCCACGGCCACCCTGCGAGTCACGGCGCTGCTGGCCGATATCGCGCGCGCACTCACCCATGACGCGCATGCGCGTGTCACCGAGCTGGACGTGCCCGCGCGCGACGAAGACTGGCCCCGGCTGCACTTCGATGTGCTGGTGCCGGCCGATTGGTCCGAAGCGGCGCGCCAGCGCGCCCTTGCGGCAGTGCGAGCGGCCGCCGGGGTCTGGCCCGATGCCCGCATCGACGCCGCCGAACACCCGGCGCGCGACGCCATGGCCGCGGATCTGCTGTTGCGCCAGCTTGCCGCCGAGCCCCGCGACGCCAAGGCCGAACCGCAATGGCGCATCGTGCTGGCCGGCGACGGCTATATCGACGCCGAGCAGGTCGCCCATTGGAGAAGCTTGTCCACGCTGTTGACGCACTCCAATCCGCAGGGCCGCGTGCCTGGCGAAGCCGCCGCCGGCCTGCTGCTGGCGCCATCCGATGTCCAGGCCGACGTGAACGTCACGCTGTCGCCCGTGGTGTACCGGGAGAAGTCGGCCGACGCGCGCGGCGCGCAGGCCGAGGCGCAACTGGCGGACCTGGCGCGCACGCTGCTGGAAACGGCCAACGTCGGGCCCGACAACGTCGCCCACGTCATCAGCGATGCCGATCACCGGGGCAGCCGCCCCCTGGAACCGCTGAGCGTGGCCTCGCAATTGTTCGCCCACCTGGATGCCGGCAAAGACTGCCTGTCCGTCGGCGTGGCCTGTGGCCACACCGGCGCGGCGGCGTCGCTGCTGACGCTGGCCGTGGCTGCACAGACCTGCCTGCAATTCGACCAACCCGTGCTGACCCTTACCCTGCAAGACCCCGCATTGCGCTCTGCCGCGCTGGTCTCCCGACCCGCCTCCAGCGCGACCGCCTGACCCCATAAAAAAAGCGAAAACCATGCGTAGCCCATCAGGATTGCTTTCTCGATTTTCCAGCGCCATGAGCGACTTCCGCTACTGGAGCGGACGCGCGTTCGCCAACCCGCGCACTTTCATGCTGATCGGATTGATTGCGCTGATCGTGTTCCTGTTCCTGTTCGCCGACACCATGCAGATCGCGATGGCCTGGGCCGGCGCGACGCTGGGCGTGCTGCTGCTCCTGTGGCTCTGCGTCTACCTCTGGCGCCGGCGCCGCACGCGGCGCGCCAACCAGAAGCTGGGCGACATGCTGGAACAACAGGTGCAGACAGGCGCCGCCGCCAGCCCCGCCGCCAACCGCAGTGAAATCGACGCGTTGCGCGCCCGCCTGACGCAGGCCGTGCGCACGATCAAGACGTCCAAGATCGGCCAGACGTCCGGCAACGAGGCGCTGTACGAACTGCCCTGGTACATCGTCATCGGCAATCCCGCGGCGGGCAAAAGCAGCGCGGTCATCAATTCGGGCTTGCAGTTTCCCTTTGCCGACAAGAACGGCGCCGCGGTGCGTGGCGTGGGCGGCACCCGCAACTGCGACTGGTTCTTCACCACGGAAGGCATCCTGCTGGACACCGCCGGCCGCTATTCGGTGCACGAGGAAGACCGCAACGAGTGGATGAGCTTCCTGGATCTGCTCAAGCGGCATCGCCCGAAGGCGCCGATCAACGGCATCATCGTGGCGGCCAGCATCAGCGAGCTGACGGACGCCGGCCCTGAGTTCGCGATCAACCTGGCCAAGAACCTGCGCCAGCGCGTGCAGGAGCTGACCGACAGGCTGGAAGTGTTTGCGCCGGTATATGTGATTTTCACGAAGGCCGACCTGATCGCGGGCTTTTCCGAGTTCTTCGCCGACGCCGACGCGCGCGAGCGCGACCGCGTCTGGGGCGCAACCCTGCCGTATGGCGCCGATGAAAGCCGTGACGTGCTGACCCTGTTCGACGAGCGCTTCGATGAAATGTATGAAGGCCTGAAGGAAATGGGCACGGCGCAGATCTCGCTGCGCCGCAGCGGCGCCCTGCCCCCGGGGCTGCTGACATTCCCGCTGGAATTCGCGGGCATCAAGCCGGCGCTGCGCACCTTCCTGTCCACCCTGTTCGAGACCAATCCGTTCCAGTACAAGCCTGTTTTCCGGGGCTTCTACTTCACCAGCGCGCTGCAGGAAGGCGCTTCGCGCAGCACTTCCACCGACAAGCTTGCGGAGCGCTTCGCGTTGCGCCCGGCCTCGCGCGAAGCGGCGCGCAGCGTCACGTCGCACAACGGCTTCTTTCTGCGCGACCTCTTCTCCAGCGTGATCTTCGCCGACAAGAAACTGGTGCGTCAGCACGCCAGCCCGAACAAGGTCCGCATGCGCTATCTGGCCTTCTTCGGCCTGGTGCTGGCGCTGGGCCTGGTGCTGGGCGGCTGGAGCTGGTCGTACCTGGGCAACCGGCAGCTGGCCAGCAACGTGCAGGCAGATCTGGACAAGGTGGTTCGTCTGCAAAGCGAGCGCACCGACCTGCAAAGCCGCCTGGAAGCCATGGAAATCCTGCAGGACCGCATCGAGCAGCTGGACCGCTATTCGTCGAGCCGGCCGCTGTCGCTGGGATTGGGGCTGTATCAGGGCGACGTGCTCAAGCAGCGCCTGCTGGCCGAGTACTACAACGGCCTGCGCCAGTTCATGCTGGCGCCGGTCAAGGCCAGCCTGGAGGACTATCTGGGCCGCGTGGACGTGTCGCAGGCCGCGACGGCAAGCGGCGCTCATGCGCAGCCGGCGCCCCAGGCCCAGCCGGTGCGCGCAAATGCCGGCGACACACTTTTCCAGGATGCATCGCCCACGAACGTCGACGACGCCTACAACGCGCTCAAGACGTACCTGATGATGGCCAACCGCGAACATGTGGATCCCACGCATCTGTCCGACCAGATCACGCGATTCTGGCGCGGCTGGCTGGAAACCAACCGGGGCGCCATGCCGCGCGACCAGTTGATCCGCAGCGCCGAACGCCTGATCTCGTTCTACGTGGCGCGCGCGGCCGATGCCGACTGGCCCCAGATCGAAACCAACCTCGCCATGGTCGAACGCACGCGCGGCAACCTGCGCAGCGTGATGCAGGGCATGCCGGCGCGCGAACGCGCCTACGCCACGCTGAAGGCGCGCGCGGCCACTCGCTTCCCCGCCATGACCGTCGCCCGCATCATGGGCGAGGCCGACGCCGCCGTGGTGGCGGGCAGCTACGCGGTGCCGGGCACGTTCACGCGAGAAGCCTGGGAGCAATACATCGAGCCGGCCATCGGTGAGGCCGCGCGCCGCGAGGTGCAGACCAGCGACTGGGTGCTGGGCGTGAACTCGCGCGATGACCTCACGCTGGAGGGCAGCCCCGAGCAGATCCAGAAAAGCCTGGCGACGATGTACAAGACCGAGTACGCGCAGGAATGGCAGAAGATGCTGCGCGGCGTCACGATCAAGCCCTTCACGAGCTTCGATCAGGCGGTGCACGGCATGAACCGCCTGGGCGACCCGCAGAATTCGCCGCTGGTCAAACTGATCAACACCACGTATGAACAGACCTCGTGGGACAACCCGTCGCTGATCAACACCGGCATTGCGCAGGCGCAGACGGGCGTCGTGGCATGGTTCAAGCGCGTGATCCTGCGCCAGGGCCAGCCCAAGCCGACCGAGGCGGCGCCCGGCGGTGAACAGATCCCGATGGGCCCGGTGGGCCGTGAATTCTCCGACGTGGCGCGCCTGGTGGTCACGCGCGACAACCAGTCGCTGCTGGGCAACTACATGGGCGCCCTGTCCAAGATCCGCACGCGCTTCAACCTGATCAACAACCAGGGCGACCCCGGCCCGGGCGCGCTGCTGCTGATGCGCCAGACGCTGGAAGGCAAGGATTCGGAACTGGCGGACGCGCTAAAGCTGGTGGACGAGCAGATGCTCGCCGGCCTGACGCCGGCGCAGCGCGAGACGCTGCGCCCGCTGCTGGTGCGCCCCCTGATCCAGGGCTACGCGGTCGCCCTGCAGCCTGCGCAGACCGAACTGAACAAGGTCTGGAACGCGCAGGTCTACCAGGGCTTCATGCAGAACCTGGCGGAAAAGTATCCGTTCTCGACGAAGGCCGGCATCGAGGCCGGCGGCGAAGAGATCGCGCAGGTATTTGGCCCGCAGGGCAGCATCGCCAAGTATGTCAATGAGACCCTGGGTCCGCTGACCGTGCGCCGGGGCGACATCCTTACCGCCCGCACCTGGGGCGACATGGGCATCGACCTGCAGCCGTCGTTCACCGCGAACTTCGCGCAATGGGTTGCCCCGCTGTCGGGCGGCGCGGCCGGATCCGGCGCGGCCAGCCAACCGCAGACGCTGTTCCAGATCCAGCCCAAGCCCGCGGGCGGCGTCACGGAATACACGATCGAGATCGACGGCCAACAGCTTCGCTACCGCAACACGCCGCCGCAATGGGTCAACTTCGTCTGGCCCAACGCGCAAGGCGCGCCCGGCGCGCGCATCACGGCCGCCGCCTTCGACGGCACCGTGGTCGAAATCGTGCACGAGCCCGGCCGCTTCGGCCTGGAACGCCTGATTTCCGGCGCCCAGCGCAAGCCCAACCCGGACGGCAGCTTCGAGATGAGCTGGACCAAGTCCAACATCACCGTTCCGGTCAGGCTGCGCATCATCAGCAACGCCCAGGCGGCCAGCGCCGGCGGCGCCGAGCCCGGCAGCCAGGGCCTGCGCAACCTGCGCCTGCCCGCGACGGTCGCGGGCGCTTCCCCTCAACCCTCCGTCGCCCCGACGCCTGCCGGAGCGCAGCAATGAGCAATCCGCAGTCTCCGATGTTCCGTACGGCCTACTTTGGCAAGATTCCGTCGCGTGGCGACTTCGTCAAGAACACCTCGCATCCGCAGCTGATGGCGACGCTGGATGCCTGGGTGGCGAACACCATGGAGATCCTGGCGCAGGATCCGCACTGGAAGACGCTTTACGACGAGGCGCAGCCGGTGCCGTTCGCGGTGCTGGGCTCGCGCGGCAAGCTGGCCATCGCGGGCCATCTGCAGCCCAGCCGCGACCAGTCCGGGCGGCGCTTCCCGCTCATTACCGCAACCTCCGTGGAAGTGTCGCGCCCGCTGGACTTCATCGCGCGCAGCCCGCTGGCCTTCAGCCGCATGTGGAACCGCATGGGCGCAGCCGCCTCGCAACTGATGCAGGAAGGCGACCCCGCCGCCGTGCTGCAAACGCTGAACGGCCTGGAAGGCGAGATCCGGACCGCCGCCGACGACGGCTTCGACGCCTTCATCGACCTGCAGACGATCGAACGCGTGGAAGCGATGCTGCGCGGCAACGGCCACGCCGCCAGCATGCACGACATCGTGCTGGCGCTGGGCATCCTGCTTGCGCCGGTCATGTCCAGCGGATCTTCGCAGCTGGATACCGGCCTGGCGCTGCCGCTGCCGGACGACCCGCTCTACATCAATCTGGTGGCGACGTACTGGATGACGCTGATAGCGCCTTTCCTCAATCGCGCCGACTTCGAGATCGCCATGTTCATCGGCCAGATCGCAGGCAAACACCGGCTGGTGGTGGGCTTTCGTGGCGCGTCGCCGCAGACGCTGGCGACCCTGCTGTCGACCCCGCAGACCTTGTCGCAGCATTACATCGTGCTGGAGGACGCCCCCTGGGTGCGTGAACACGTCAGCGCCAGCCACGGGCTGGCCAAGCTGTCGAGCTATCTGGATCAACCGCGGCTCTCCCTGCGCCAGGCGCTGGAGACCTTCCGCGAAGTCTTTATCGGAGCCTAGGACATGCGCACACTCTTTCTGGTCCTGGCCGCCGCCCTTTCTTGCTCGGCGCATGCGCAGGACGCGGCCACGGTGGTTCCCGCCAACGTCATTCCCCAGCCTGGCCAGGTAGTCGCCAGCGGCGCGGTGCCCGACGAGGCTACCAAAGCAGACGTGCTGCAGCGACTGCAAAAGGTGTATGGCGTGGGCAATGTGATCGATCGCATCGACGTGGGCGGGGTCGTCGCCCCGGCGAACTGGTCGCAGCACGTGGGCAAGCTGCTGGACAGTCCGCTCAAGCAGATCAACCGGGGCCAGCTGGAAATCGACGGCACGCAGATCCGGCTGCGCGGAGAGGTGGACAACGAAGCCTCGCGCCAGCAGATCGCCAGCACCTTCGCCACCTCGCTCAATCCCACCTACAAGATCGTCAATGGCCTGCGCGTGTCAGCCGACAAGGACGAGCAGGACGTGCTGGATAACCTGCTGAGCAATCGGGTGGTGGAATTCGAGACGGGCAGCACCCGCTTGACGGCGCGCGGCCGCGAGCTGCTGGACCGCGTGGCCGACGCCGTGCCCAAGCTGCGCGCCGACAAGATCCAGATCATCGGCCACACCGACAGCTCCGGCAGCCGCAGCACCAATCTGGCGCTCAGCCAGGCGCGCGCGGACGCGGTGCGGGATTATCTGGTGGACAAGGGACTGCCGGCGTCGCGCTTCGAGGCAATGGGCGCCGGGCCCGACCAACCGGTGGCTACCAATGCCACGCCGGAGGGCCGCGCCAAGAACCGGCGCATCGAGTTCCGAGCGGCCAGGTAAGGCCTGGAGCTTGGGGGGCTGCGATGCCCCCCGGGTATGCCGGGCTCGCCGGGTATGCCGAACACGCCGTGTATGCCGAAAACACGCCGTGCATGCCGGGCACCCCGGACGCGTTGCTGCCTCGCAGCCACATGCGGCCGCCGAACGCCTCAGTTGCCCTCGCCGGCCTTCTTGATGCCGAGCAATTCTTCCAGGCCCGAGAGGGTCTCGTCGTTCTTGACCACCGTGCGCAGCCACAGGTGCAAGGACATTTCGCCCCAGCTGGCCGCCTTGTCGGCCAGGTACGCAACCGGGCTGTGCGGTTCGGTGCGGCGGAAGAAGTCTGCCACGTCGCGCAGCTGCGCCAGCGCCTGTTCGCGGGTCTGGATCGGTCCGCGCGCGGCGGCCGGCGGAGCGCCATGAACCGGCGCATCAACAGCGGGAAAGTGATCGGCGGCGGGCAAGGTGGGCTCCACACGGGCGGGGATGGCGGGCGCGGACGACACGGGCGGCGGCGCGGCCGCCAGGTCGGCACGGACCAGCAAGCCGGCATCGCGCGCGAACCGATGCGCCAGCTCCGTGACATTGCGCAGCGACTCGCGCACACGGGAGAACGCCGGGCTGTCTTCGCCCAGCCGCTCGTCCAGCGTGCGCTCCAATTGCGCGAGCGCCTGCGCGCAGCCCTCAAGCTGCGCGTCCAATTCGGAATAGAACGACGGCGGCGTATCGCGCCGCGCCGCATCGTAGCGGTCAAGCGTCAGCTTGCCGCGCGTCAATTCATTGGCGTTGTCCGGCGTGCGCTTCACGGCATTGGCCAGCTGGCTGGCCGCCTCCCATAGCACCGCGCCATAACGCGCGCCGTCGGCCTGGGTCAGCGGAATTTCGCCGATGAGTTGCTGCGAGCGCGACAGCAGCCACGCCAGGTTGCCGACGCGCTGCTGCACGTCGCCGTCTTCCGGCACGGGATGCAGACCGTCCCAGTAATCGCGGCAAAGACCGTCGATCAGCAGGTAGCCGTCGCGCAGGCCGGCGAAACCGCTCGTCTTGGCCCAGGCTTCCGCAAGCCACGAAGCAATGCGTATGTCTTTGCTGCGCTCGCGCAGCACCGTGGTGCAGATGCGCGCTACCTCTGACCAGTTGGCCTCTTTCAGGTCGATGACCCAGTCGCCCTGGTCGAGTTGAGGATCATCATGCCGGCGCGCTTCGCGGATCGCGTCGAACTCGGGCGAAAACACCAGGTCGACGCCGCATGGCGCGTCGCCGGGGATCGGTTGCAACAAGGCGTTGAGGTCGGTCATAGGCGGACGTATGTAAGTAGGCGCAAATCATCCCACAACCGTTTACGTATAAGGTTCAAAGATGACACGTCCTATTACAAGGCGCATCACAATGCTTCGCTATGATTTGCGCTCCTAGCCAAGGAGCATTCATGACGACGAAATCGATCCGCATGCTGCCCGATGGGCACTTCATCGCCGGCACGCCGCGTCGCGCCCCCGACGGCACCATCGTCGCCGGCGATGGCCCGATCACCCGCGCGCCAGACGGCACCTATGTGACCGGCACTCCCCAACGCGCCCCGGACGGCAGCTACAAGGGTGGCGGCGGGCCCGTACGCATGGCGCCCGACGGCACCTTCGTGGTCGGCGTGGCCCGGCTGGCGCCGGATGGCACGTATCTGTAACCCCCTATCCGGCGCGCAACATGTCTCAACGCTCAGTCATCCGCAAAGGCGATAAAACGTCGCACGGCGGCGTCGTCGTGACCGGCGACGAAACCGTCGTCATCTTCGGGCAGCCCATGGCCCGCGTCGGCGATCGCGTCACCTGCCCCCAATGCGGCGACACGCACACCATCGTCGAAGGGGTGCAGAACGTCAGCTCCGACCGCCTGACCGCGCTGGAAGGCATGCGCACATCCTGCGGCGCCACGCTGATCGCCAGCCAGCATTTCTATCAACTGGAATACGGCTGATCCAGGCAGGCCGCCGCCGCATTCTGGGTCAGGCTGGGTCAGGATCGAACCGCACTTTGAGTCTTTTGCATGGCACGCACGCGTCACCCGTCGCTCTCGCATTGGGGCGCCTTCACGGCAATCACCGACGCTGGCCGGCTGGTCGGCTGCGAGCCCTTTGGGCCGGACCCGGCTCCGTCGCCCATGCTGGACTCCATTCCCGAGATGGTGCATTCGCCGCTGCGGGTGCGCCGCCCCGCGGTGCGGCGCGGCTGGCTGGAAGGCCGCCGCGACCGCGAGGGCGACGACTACATTGAAATATCCTGGGAACGCGCGCTCGACCTCGTGTCTGGCGAATTGGCGCGCGTGCGCGCCAAGCATGGCGCGGCCGGGGTGTTTGGCGGCTCTTATGGCTGGTCCTCGGCCGGGCGGGTCCATCATGCGCGCAGCCTGATCCGGCGATTCCTGTTTCTGGGCGGCGGCTGCGTCGATCAGATAGGCAATTACAGCTGGGGTGCAGCGCAGTTTCTGCTGCCTTATGTCATCGGCACCACCTCGCCCGTCAGCGGCGACGTGACCGATTGGGATAGCGTCCTTGCGCACACCCGGGTGTTGATCGCCTTTGGCGGCATTCCAGTCAGGAACAGCCAGGTGACCTCGGGCGGGTCAGGCCTGCACAATCTGCCTGGCTGGTTGGGAGAAGCGCAGCGGCGCGGCATCAAATTGGTGGTGGTCAGCCCGACGCGGGCCGACGTCCCTGCCGAGATGACAGCGGAGTGGCTGCCGATACGCCCCAATACCGACACGGCGTTGATGCTGGGCATGGCGCATACCCTGCTGGCCGAGAATCTGCACGATGCGGCATTTCTGGCCAGCCACTGCACCGGGTTTGAGCGTTGGGCAGCGTATCTGCGCGGCGATAACGATGGCCAGCCCAAGGATGCGGCCTGGGCCGCGGCGATAACCGGCATTTCGGCAGAGCGCATTGCGACGCTGGCGCGCGAGGCGGCGCGGCAACGCAGCCTGTTGACGGCCGCCTGGGCCTTGCAGCGTGCGCAGCATGGCGAGCAGCCGTATTGGGCGGTGATCGGGCTGGCGGCCATGCTGGGCCAGATCGGCATGCCGGGCGGCGGCTTTGCCTTTGGTCATGCCTCGTTGAACGGAATAGGCCAGCCGCGCCGCCAGGTCCCCGGACCGGAGGTGCCAGTGCCCAAGAACCCCTCGGGCCTGGCCATTCCGGTCGCGCGCATCGCCGATATGCTGCTGGCGCCGGGCGCGGAGTACGAGTTCAACGGCGGACGGCATGTCTACCCGGACGTGAAGCTGATTTACTGGGCCGGGGGCAACCCCTTCCATCATCATCAGGACCAGAATCGCTTGCGGCAGGCGTGGAGCAAGCCTGAGACGGTGATTGTGCATGAGTCTTTCTGGACGCCTTTGGCACGGCGCGCGGATGTCGTGCTGCCAGCCACGACTGCGCTGGAGCGCGAGGATGTGGGCGGGTCTTCGCATGATCCTTATGTGTTCGCCATGCATCGCGCGGTGGAACCGCAAGGCGAGGCCCGCAATGACTTCGATATCCTTGCCGAGCTGGCGCGCCGCGCCGGGTTTGGCGATGCGTTCACGGCGGGACGCGATGTGCCGGGCTGGTGCCGGCATGTTTATGAGGGCATGAGGGCGGGGTGTCAGGCGCGGGGGGTGGAGCTGCCTGACTTTGCAAGCTTCTGGGCGCGCGGACATGCCGAAGTGCCGCCGCCGGAAACGCCTTATGTGCTGTTCGAGCGTTTTCGGCAGGATCCGACTGCAAACCCGCTATACACGCGGTCCGGACGGATCGAGCTGTATTCCGAAGTGGTGGCCGGTTATGGCTACGACGACTGCCCGGGGTATCCGGCCTGGCTGCCGCCGACGGAATGGCTGGGCGCGCCAGCGGCCAGGCAATGGCCTTTGCATTTGCTGAGCAGTCAACCGCGCACGCGGCTGCATAGCCAGTTGGATCCGGCGAGCCTGTCGCGCGCCGGAAAAGTTTCCGGTCATGAGCCGATTGCGATCCATCCGCTGGATGCCGCCGAGCGCGGGATCGGCGATGGCGATGTGCTGCGGGTTTTTAACGACCGAGGAGCCTGTCTGGCGGGCGCGGTGCTGGACGAAGGGCTGTCGCGTGGCGTGGTGATCATGGCCACGGGAGCCTGGTCGGATCCCGATGGCAAGCTGGACAGGCATGGCAATCCGAATGCACTGACTGCGGACATCGGGACCTCGCGGCTGACGCAAGGGCCCAGTGCGCAGACCGCCCTGGTGCAGGTGGAAAAGCATCTGGGCGACCCGGTGCGGCATCGGGCATGGGAACTGCCGGTGTTGCTGTCTGGGGCGGTTTAGCCCCCTCTGCCGTCTCGGACTCCAAGTAGAGGCGGGTCCGCGCGCGCAACATCAAGCCGTTGTAGCCCTCTGCCGCTCGATACGGCGCGCGAACATGGCAAAGCTGGCGCGCACGATGCTGGGCTTGAGCAGAAAATCGTGGGACTCTGCAGCCAGAGCGTCATCCACGGGACGCACCTCGCCGTAGGCAGCGGCGGCCATGAGCTGGTTTCTGGCCGCACGTTCGATCAGAACCGACAGATAGAGCGTCTCCTCGATTGAACTGGTGGCCGCCAGAAAGCCATGGTTGGCAAGCAGCACACATCGCTTGCTGCCCAATGCCGCCGAAATGATCTCGCCTTCCTGGTCAGCGATCGGCAACCCCGGCCACTCCTTGAGATGCGCGCAATCGTTGTGAAAGGGGGTGGCGTCCATGTGAGACACCACCAATGGACGGCCGGTCATGGATAGGGTCGACACGTACGGCGGATGGGTGTGCACGATGCAGCGCACGTCGGGCCGGTTCCGGTAAACCCAAAAATGGAATCGGACCGCGGGATTCGGCGTTCCTTCCCCGTCCAGCACTTCCATCTCTTCGTTGATGCGTATGACCGATTCCGGACGAATTTCATCGAACGCCTGCGCTAGCGCCGTTGTGAAATAGGTGCCCTCATCGTTCTTCACGGTGATCTGACCCGCCAGGGTTTCCGAATGCCCTTCTGCGGCCAGGATGCGGCAGCTCAACGCAATCTTCTCTTGAACGTTCCAGTTCCCAAAATCCAGCTTGTCGGCCGATCGCTTGAAAAACGCATCCGACTGCTTCTGCTTGTCATCCATCCTTATCTCGCTATCACAGACATTGAGCTCATTGGACCTGATGCTCCATACAGAGCCATTGCCTTGGAGTGCACAAGGGTTGTCTCAACGTGCAACGCACTAGGGAAAACGGCAAGTTCACGGGCCGATGGCGCCGATACAATGAGCCGGCGGACACCGAGTCCACGCACGCCTGGTATATCGATCTCAATGCAAGTCGCCACGTCATCCCGGCCTGTCGCCTGTCGGCAGGAACCCGACCTGAATTTCGCGCCCCGCTTTCGTCCTTTCTACGAAGCCGAACTCTCGGGCTATCAGGCTCAACTGGACAAGCTGGTGCTTCCCGGCGACTTCCAGCCGCTTACCCTGCAACCCAGACTGCATCTGCAAGCCTGTCGATTGCGCGCCGGCGGATTGGCAGTAAACCTTGAATCCACGCCGATTGCGGTGCGGCATCGCCCCGAGCATGCCGCCGACGCGTTGCAGGCAGAGTTCCTTGCCAGCTTCATCCTTGAAGGTCACGGGATCATCAGCCAGAACGGCGCAAGTCTTCCGGTGGAAACCGGCGACATCATCTTCCGCACCACCGCCCTGCCATCCGAAGTTCGCATGCTGACCGATTCGCGCCTGGTGGTCATCAAGGGATCACTGCTCAATCTGTTGGGTATGCACCTGCAGGACATATCGCAGTTCACAGCCCAGCGCGCCGCTTCTGCGCTTCCGATGGTGCGAACGGCTCACAGTTGCCTGGCCCATGTCTTTTTCGAGGAGGCCAACGCAGTCAGCCCCACGTCGAGCATGTTCGCCGAGCAAGCGTTGATCTCGCTACTGGCAGCCATCTACACCAGCCAGGCGCTGGAACAATTGCCATCCGCTGAAAGAGGCCCCATTGAAAGCTGGCAGGCCATCACGAGTTACCTGGACACCCATATTGCCGACAGCGACCTGTCCGTCGCTGCCGTGGCGCGTGCGCTGCGTGCGTCGAATCGATGGATTCATCGACTTTTTCAGATGCGGGGCATCCAGTACGGGCAATATGTCCGCGAGAGAAGGTTGGAGCTGGCCCGTACTGCCCTGGAGGATCCGACCAAGGGCCATCTGCCCGTAAAGGAAATTGCCGCGTCCTGTGGCTTTCAGGATGCAAGTCACTTCAGCCGCTGCTTTCAGCAGCGCTTCGGAAGCCCGCCCAACAAATATCGCGCCGGGATTCACATGGCATCCTGACGCGCGGGGCGGGCCTCCTTGGCTATCCGGTACGGCGTACCTGTGCGGGAGACTTCATCATGAAGGCCGAAACACCCGCGACCACGCCAAGTACCGCCAGATATCCGCCCACGGGCACGATGCTGTCAAAGCGAGCCACCAGCATTGCCGAGACCATGGGCGCCAGCCCTCCTCCGATCGCAGCAGAAAACTGCACGCCGATCGACAGGCCCGAATAACGCAGTTCCGGCGGAAACTGTGCGGCATAGAGACTCGACTGGGGCGCGATCATCATCGCGTAGTTGAGCGCCATCGCGACGAACGCGGCAACGCTATAGGCCAGGAGCGAACCGCTACCCACCGCCATGAAGATGGGCACCGCCATCGCCGCCAACATCAGCCCGCCCCACCCGCAGACACGCCGCGCGCCGTAGCGGTCACCCAGGATTCCGAACAGGGGAATGGTGAAGGTCATTACTGCTGCGCCGTACAGCAGGGCCTGCAGGGCATCGGTCCGGCTGAATCCCAATGAGGACACCGCGTACGACACGGAAAAAACCAGGAACGTGTAGATCAACGTAACCTCGGCCAATTTGCAGCCCACGCACAGCAGCAGCGCCTTTCCATGCTTGCTCAGCAACTCCGCCAGCGGGAGCTTTACCTGGGCCTGCTCTGACTTTACGCGGGCAAAGTCAGGAGATTCATCGATCCCGCGCCGGATCAGGATTCCGACGACGATCAGAATGGCGCTTGCAAGGAATGGCAAACGCCAACCCCACGAAAGGAACGCGTCTTCCGGAAGACGCGTGACCAAGGCAAACGCGCCCACGGACAATAGAATACCCAGCGGAGAGCCCACCAGCGGAAGGCTCCCGAAAAGCCCCTTCCATTTTGGAGGCGCGTGCTCAACCGCCATCAACATCGCTCCGCCCAGTTCCCCACCGAAAGAAAGCCCTTGCCCGATACGAAGCACCACCAGGAGTATCGGCGCCCATACCCCTATTTGCTGATAGGTCGGCAAGAGCCCGATCAACACCGTGCATATCCCCATCATCAGAAGACTGAGCGTCAGCATGGACTTGCGGCCGATGCGGTCGCCAAAGTGGCCGAAGAGAATTCCGCCGATGGGACGGGCCAACATGCCGCTGGCGAAGGTCGCGAATGCCGCCAAAGTGCCCGTCAAAGGATCGAACTGGGGGAGGAACAGCTTGTTGAATACCAGTGCCGCGGCAGTGCCATAGGCAAGAAAGTCGAAGGCCTCGACGGCCGTACCCACGACGGTGGCTACCGAGATGCGAAGCAGGTTAGGCTTCTTTTCCGTGGCCGCACTGATGCCCGGACGAGAGATGGCGTCCATGTTTTCTCCTTGGGGTCTTGTAGTTATGCGCGGCGCATGCCGCTCAGTTGGCGTGTGCGGGCGAGACGTAGCCCGGCAACTCGTCAATGCGTTGGCGCCAGGCGAACACCGCGGGATAGGCGTTCAGATCGATGCCCGCTTCCTCCGCCAATGCGAGGTAGCCATAACAGGCGATGTCCGCGACGCTGCGCACCGATGCCAACCAGGGCGTTTCGCCAAGGCGCTTTTCGATCAGACTGAGGAATCGATCGGTTCGTCGCTGCAGTCCCGTCAAATCAAGAAGGTCCTCACTAACGCCCAGATGATGTGCGGCTTCCGCATTGCTGACGACCTTTGTCAGTCGCAGCGGCTGAAGGCTATTCGCGATCTCATTTGCCGACACGGACAGCCACGAGAACATCTGTCCGCTATGGGGCAATGGCGCCAGCCATTGCGGGGCGTACTTCTGAGCCAGGTAAAGCAAGATGGCATGGCTGTCCCACACGGCCAACCCGTCGTCTTCGATGGCGGGCACCTGCCTCCATGCGCTCACCTGTTCGAACTCTTCGGTCTGGTTCTTGCGCGCCAATACGTCAATGAACCGGCTTTGGTACGGCAGATTGATCAGAGACAGCAAGAGGCGAACCTTGTAGCAGTTGCCGGAACGAGGGTGGTCGTAGAGGGTGATCATGGATGGGCTGGGACTTGGTAGGCAACGAGCACGCACAGGAGGTGGTGCAGGAAATGTTAGGAGCGCTTGCGCCGGCAGACTTGCCAGGAAGCGCACCAAGGTTGCCTGGGAGCGACAGAAGTTCCAGCTTTTGCGGGTGACCCCTTTTCTTCTGGGTCATCACCCATGAATGGCTAGATGAGAGCGTGTGGCTACGCTGGCGCCGGCTCGTGCATCCCGAGTTCGCCATAGAGACCGTTACGCCCAGGAACGAACGCCCAACCGCGATAGGTCTCTGTCCCAATGATGGAGGTCAAGGGACGGAGGTCTAAACCACAGGCTTTCAGGTGGTGAGTTGTGTGGGACCCGGCTGACACCCAGGGCATCGCCTGGAGCGAGTCCCTACCCTTCGACGGCCGCCGTCTCGCCATCCGGCGCGTCAACCGTCCCGCCGGTAGGCGACAACACCAACGTGCGATAGCAGACAGACATCGAGGTCACCGAAATCAAGGCGGTCACGAACACGACCACCGCGCCGTAGACGTAGTAGCCCGCGCTGACCGTGCGCGGCATCTGCAGCAGATATACCCTGACAAGTTCCAGCAGCAGCAATATCGGCACGGGCACCAGCGCCACGCCCACGAAGCGCAACTTGTTGCCGCGGGTCAACGCGGCCATGCGCCGAACCTCAAGCCTTCCCGTCAGCGCGGCATGGGGCAGGGCCAGAAAGAAATGACCGACAAAATAGGCCGGCAACAGCCCCAGCGCGAACTGCAGCGCCATGGCATAGGCGGGCAGGCCCTCCGGGCCGGCCGTCAACCTGGCGACGACAAAGCTCACCAGCGACAACGCGAACAGCGCCGCCGAACCCGCTGCCGCCACCACGAAGTACATCCGTTCGGGCTTGCCCGTGGCAATACCGGGGCGCGCGTGTTCATTCAACAGGATGTGCCGGTGCCAGGCGACCGCCGCCAGCACCGGCGCCGCCGTGTTGACCAGCCATCCCGCCAGTTGCAGCAGCATGCTCTGCTGCGCGACGGCCATCTGGTCCAGGTATTTGCCCAGCGTGGTGCCCGCGATCAGGATCGCCACCAATTGCGGCGCGGTGGCAAGCAGGCGCCCGCCATGGTCGCCCAGCTAGGCAAACGTTTCGCGGATCACCCGCCAAAGCGGTAGTTTTTGCTGCACACGGCGCTCCATTCAATGCCGGCGCGCCGGGGCGCTTCGCGCCCTGCGCGCAATTCAGCCGGTATATGTATAGGTAACGGCAGCAAGTAACAAAAACTAACACACGCCCCGCGCCGAATATGTAACAGCCCCGCCTGCCCCCTTGAACCGTCAGACATCATCCCTATAATTAGCACTCGACACCGGTGAGTGCTAACAGCCCTCCCGGGGCTAAACGACCATTCACTTTCTTTTAGTTAACAGGAGTTCCTCATGGCCTTGCGTCCCCTGGGCGATCGCGTGATCGTCAAACGCCTCGAAAACGAGCGCAAGACTGCCTCGGGTATCGTCATCCCCGACAGCGCCGCTGAAAAGCCCGACCAGGGTGAAGTCGTGGCCGTCGGCCCCGGCAAGAAGACCGAAGATGGCAAGATCCTGCCGGTCGACCTGAAGGCTGGCGACAAGGTTCTGTTCGGCAAGTACGCCGGCCAGTCCGTGAAGGTTGATGGCGAAGAACTGCTCGTCATCCGCGAGGACGAAATCCTCGCCGTTGTTCAGTAAACCCCGCCTCAAACGAATTTTCGAAGGAAGCTAAGAAATGGCTGCCAAGCAAGTATTGTTCGGTGATGACGCCCGCGTGCGCATCGTCCGTGGCGTGAATGTCCTCGCCAACGCTGTCAAGACCACCCTGGGCCCCAAGGGTCGCAACGTCGTGCTGGAGCGCTCGTTCGGCGCCCCGACGGTGACCAAGGACGGCGTGTCCGTCGCCAAGGAAATCGAACTGAAGGACAAGTTCGAAAACATCGGCGCCCAACTCGTCAAGGACGTCGCGTCCAAGACCTCCGACAACGCCGGTGACGGCACCACGACCGCAACCGTGCTGGCCCAGGCCATCGTTCAGGAAGGCCTGAAGTACGTTGCCGCCGGTTTCAACCCGATCGACCTGAAGCGCGGCATCGACAAGGCTGTCGCCGCTGCCGTCGCCGAACTGCAAAAGCAATCCAAGCCGGTCACCACCAGCAAGGAAATCGCTCAAGTCGGTTCCATCTCGGCCAACAGCGATTCCTCCATCGGCCAGATCATCGCTGACGCGATGGACAAGGTCGGCAAGGAAGGCGTCATCACCGTCGAAGACGGCAAGTCGCTGGAAAACGAGCTGGACGTCGTCGAAGGCATGCAATTCGACCGCGGCTACCTGTCGCCCTACTTCATCAACAACCCGGACAAGCAAGTTGCCGTCCTGGACGACCCGTTCGTCCTGATCTTCGACAAGAAGATCAGCAACATCCGTGACCTGCTGCCCGTGCTGGAACAAGTCGCCAAGTCGAGCCGTCCCCTGCTGATCATCGCGGAAGACGTCGAAGGCGAAGCCCTGGCCACCCTGGTTGTGAACAACATCCGTGGCATCCTGAAGACCACCGCCGTCAAGGCTCCTGGCTTCGGCGACCGCCGCAAGGCCATGCTGGAAGACATCGCCATCCTGACGGGCGGCACGGTGATCTCCGAAGAAACCGGCATGTCGCTGGAAAAGGCCGGCCTGACCGAACTGGGCCAAGCCAAGCGCATCGAAGTGGGCAAGGAAAACACCACGATCATCGACGGCGCTGGCGACAGCAAGTCGATCGAAGCCCGCGTCAAGCAAGTTCGCGTGCAGATCGAAGAAGCCACGTCCGACTACGACCGTGAAAAGCTGCAAGAACGCGTGGCCAAGCTGGCCGGCGGCGTTGCCGTGATTCGCGTTGGCGCTGCCACCGAAGTCGAAATGAAGGAAAAGAAGGCTCGCGTCGAAGACGCCCTGCACGCTACCCGCGCTGCAGTGGAAGAAGGCGTTGTGGCTGGCGGCGGCGTTGCTCTGCTGCGCGCCAAGCAAGCCATCGCTGGCCTGAAGGGCGACACGCCTGACCAGAACGCCGGTATCAAGCTGATCCTGCGTGCTGTGGAAGAGCCCCTGCGCACCATCGTCACGAACGCCGGCGAAGAAGCCAGCGTCGTGGTCAGCAACGTCCTGAACGGCAAGGGCAACTACGGCTACAACGCCGCGACCGGCGAGTACACCGACCTGGTCGAGCAAGGCGTGCTGGATCCCACCAAGGTGACCCGCACCGCCCTGCAAAACGCTGCCTCCGTCGCCAGCCTGCTGCTGACGGCCGAAGCCGCCGTTGTGGAACTGGCTGAAGACAAGCCCGCTGCTCCGGCCATGCCCGGCGGCATGGGTGGCATGGGCGGCATGGACTTCTAAGTCCCGCTTCCCTTGCAAGGCCTCCCCGGTTTCGGCCGGGGAATGCAGTATCCGAAAAACCCCCGGTCCTTCGCCCCGGGGGTTTTTCTTTGCCTGTTGTTTCAGGCGGGCGCCATTCCCTGGGCAGGCATACGTTTGCCAACAATCTGCGGTTTCCGCCGCCGGCATGCGTCCCTACAATGAAGGCTCTCCCAGACGACGCCCAGCCTCCCATGCGATTGCCCAAGACCTTGCTGCGTATGATGCGCCCCGCCGAGATCGGAGGGCTGCTGATGGACTCTGCGAAACAGTGGTCCAGCCATCGCGCCTCCAGCAAGGGAGCGGCGCTGGCGCTGTACATGGTGTTTTCGCTGGCGCCGATGCTGCTGCTGGTGATCGCCGTGGCCGGCGCGTTCTTTGGCGAAGACGCGGTGCGCTCCGAATTGGTCTCGCAGCTTCGCGACCTGATTGGCGAGCGCGGCGCGGAAGTAATCCAGACTGTGCTGGCCAGCGCCCACGAGTCGGGCGGCGGCTGGATTGCCGCGCTGATCTCCATCTTCGTGCTGATCTTCAGCGCGACCACCGCCTTTGCGGAACTCAAGGCCAGCCTGGACGACCTGTGGGAGGTCACCGCCAACCAGAAAAGTGGCCTGCACGGCATGGTGCACAGCCGCATGCTGTCGTTCGGCCTGGTGCTGGTGCTGGCGCTGTTCCTGCTGGTGTCGCTGACCGTGAACGCGGGCCTCGCCGCCGCGCGCGGCATCTATGGCGATCTTTGGACCAGTTCGACATTCGCCCTGGTGGCCGAGTGGATCTCCAATCTGTTTTCGTTTTCCATCGTGGCGGCGCTGTTCGCCGTGATCTACAAGCTGCTGCCCAGCGCCAGGATCTCGTGGCAGGACGTCATCCCCGGAGCGATCGTTACCGCTGCGCTGTTCCTGCTGGGCAAATGGGGCATCGGCGTCTACCTGAGCCGCGGGGCGGCCGTATCCGCCTATGGTGCAGCCGGGTCGCTCATCGCGCTGCTGCTGTGGATCTACTACTCGGCGCAGATATTCTTCTTCGGGGCCGTGTTCACGCGACAGTTCGCGCTGCGCTTCGGCAAGGTGGACCGGCAACGCGCCTCCACATCGCAAACGCCCCCGCCCTCCGACCCGGGCAACCCGGCGCCCAAGACCGACGTCTGATCCATCGACGGCGCCGCGCCTCACGGCGAGTCCGGCGTCTCCAGTCCTGCCATCAGCCGCAGACACCGCAAGAACACCGGCCGCAGTTCCTCCGGAATCGGCGCCAGCACCTGCGCCTCGACGTCGGCATCCCGCGGCAGGATACGAGCCAGCAAGGCTGAGCCTTCCGGCGTGATCTCCAACGCATAGGCGCGCGCGTCTTCGGCGGAGCGCGTGCGGCGCACGAATCCCTTCTTCGTCATGCGCGCGATCATCTCCGCAAACGAATTGCGATCCAGGGCGATCAACTCGGCAATGCGGTTCTGTGTGGCTCCCGGATTCTGGTAGACGGTGACCAGCAAGGCCTTCTGGCGCGGGGTCAGGTCCTCGTCGGGAAATGACTGCGCGAACAGCGCTTCCGCCCGGAAATGCGCGCGGCGCAGCAGGTGGGACGCCACCTGCGTCAGGTCGAATTCCTTCAGGGCCCGGGCGCTGGCCGGGCGGGCGGATCGGGAAGGGGCGGTCATCGGGCGTCCATGGAATGTGCCTGGCGATTGTAGGCGCAGCGGTTCTCGAAAATGCGCATTGACTTGGCGCCGCCCCCTGCCTAATATCCGCCAATATAGTACGTATACGTATCTATTAAACAAATAGGCATTTCACCAAGGACCGCGCCCATGCCGATACGCGAACTGCGCAATTACCTGGACGGCCGCTTCGAAGACGGCGCGTCCACCTTCGACAAACACAGCCCGGTGGACGGCACGTTGATCGCGCGCGTCCACGAAGCCAGCCGAGACCAGGTCGACCGCGCCGTCATCGCGGCTCGACGGGCGCTGCCCGCGTGGGCGGCGCTGCCCGTGGCGGCGCGCACGGAACACTTGCTGGCTCTGGCCGACGGCATCGACCGCCGCTTCGATGACTTCCTGCAGGCCGAAATCGGTGATACCGGCAAGCCGGTGAGCTGGGCCGGGAAAATCGACATCCCGCGCGGCGCGGCGAATTTCCGCACCTTTGCGGAACTCGCGCGCACGCTGGACATGGAAAGCTACATGACCGACACGCCCGACGGCAGGCAAGCGCTGAACTACGCCTACCGCAAGCCGCTGGGCGTGGTGGGCGTGATTTCGCCGTGGAACCTTCCGCTGCTTCTGCTTACCTGGAAAGTGGCGCCGGCGCTGGCCTTCGGCAACACCGTCATCATGAAGCCGTCCGAAGTCACGCCCTCCACCGCCACGCTGCTGGCCGAGGTCGCGCATGAATCTGGCCTGCCGCCCGGCGTGCTGAACCTGACCCACGGCTTCGGCCCGAACTCTGCCGGCGAATTCATGACCACGCACCCCGACATCGACGGCATCACCTTCACCGGCGAGTCGGCCACGGGCGCCACCATCATGCGCGCGGTGGCGCCGGGCGTAAAACCCGTTTCCTTCGAACTGGGCGGCAAGAATGCCGCGCTGGTATTCGCGGACGCCGACTTCGACGCGGCGGTGGACGGCGTTACGCGGTCCGTCTTCGCCAACTGCGGCCAGGTCTGCCTGTGCACGGAACGCGTATATGTCGAACGCCCCATCTACGAACGCTTCGTCGCGGCGCTGGCCGCGCGGGCGCGCGACATGCGCATCGGCTGGCCAATGGACCCCGACACCGAGATGGGCCCGCTGGTTTCGCGCGAACATCGCGAAAAAGTCCTTTCCTACTTTGCGCTGGCGCGCGAAGAAGGCGCGACGGTCGTCGCCGGCGGCGGCGTGCCCGCCTTCGGAGACGCGCGGGACCAGGGCGCTTACGTGCAACCCACGATCTGGACCGATCTGCCCGAAGACGCCCGCTGCATCAAGGAAGAGGTATTCGGCCCCGTTTGCCACGTGGCCCCGTTCGACACCGAGGAAGAAGCCATCCGCCTGGCCAACGACACCCGCTACGGCCTCGCGGCTGCGGTATGGACCCAGAACCTGACGCGCGGACACCGCGTGGCGCAGGCCATGCAGGTGGGACTGGCCTGGGTGAACTGCTGGTTCCTGCGCGACCTGCGCACGCCCTTCGGCGGCAGCGGCCTGTCCGGCATCGGCCGCGAAGGCGGGCGCCATTCCCTGCATTTCTACACCGAACCCACCAACGTCTGCATCAAGCTCTAACCCACCGCCAAGGAACGCACGATGAACCAGCCCACCGCCAACGCCACCGTCGTCCCCGGCAAGGCCACGCCGCGCGGCAAGTATCCCCATATCAAACGCGCCGGCGACTTCCTGTACGTATCCGGCACCAGCTCGCGCCTGCCCGACAACCGCATCGCGGGCGCCGAGGTCGACGCCATGGGAACCACCACGCTCGACATCCGCGCGCAGACTCGCGCCGTCATCGAAAACATCCGCGACATCCTCGCCACTGCCGACGCCACGCTGGCCGACGTGGTCGAGATCAGTACTTTCCTGGTCAACATGAACGACTTCGGTGGATACAATCAGGTCTACGGCGAATTCTTCGACGCCAATGGCCCGGCGCGCACCACGGTTGCGGTTCACCAGTTGCCGCACCCCCATTTGCTCATCGAAATCAAGGCCGTCGCCTACAAGCCCGTCGTCCGCTAGCGCCTTCTGGCATTCCCGGCTGCGCATCATGGATGACGGCGTGTCATACACACCCAGGGAACAGGACGATCGTCCGCGGCCAGGCGCCAGGGCGGCAGCACGGATGTCGAACTTCCGCATTACGCCCAACGCGCTCAGCCACAAGCTGAAGCTGCACCAGTTGCAGATCTTCGAACGGGTGCTGGCGCGCCGTTCGCTGTCGCGCGCCGCCAGCGAACTGCACCTGACCCAGCCCACCGTCACCAAAGCCATCCACGACCTGGAAGCCTTCTTCGGCGCCACCCTCTTCGAACGCTCCAACCGCGGCGTCACGCCCACCGAACTCGCCCTGGTGCTGGGCCGGCGCGTCCACGCCATGATGGCCGAAGTGCGCTACATGGCCGACGACATCGACGCCGTACTCGGCGGCGCAAGTGGCCACGTCGTCGTCGGCACCCTGATCGCCGCATCCGCCAAGCTGCTGCCCGAGGCCATCGCCCGCCTCATGACCGAGCATCCCGGCATCCAGGTCACCGTCCGCGAAGGCCCTTCCGCCCAGTTGCTGCCCGCGCTCGCCACCGGCGACGTCGACATCGTCGTCGGCCGCCTGCCCGGCGCCGACATGGCCTCCATCTCCGGCGTCGCCGTCGACCACCACAAGCTCTACCACGAAGACCTGTGCCTCGTCGTCGGCGCGCAACACCCGCTGGCAGGCGCGCAGCAGGTGGCCCTGGCAGACCTGATGGACCACATCTGGATCCTCCCCGCCCCCACCTCGCCCCTGCGCGCCTCAATAGAACGCACCTTCTTCGACGCCGGCCTGCGCCTGCCCACGCGCCACGTCGAATCCCTGTCGTTACTCACCAACATCGGCGTCCTGATGCACAGCAACGCCCTGGCCCTGATCCCCTACGACGCCGCCGCACAATTCCTGTCCATGGGCGTCCTATCCCGCCTGCCCACCACCGTCTTCGGCGCCTTCGGCGACGTAGGCTACTCCCTCCGCGCCGACCGCCCGCTGACACCCGCGTGCCAACGACTGGTGGACTACCTGAAGCAGATCACCGCGCAGCGGCAGGCGACGCCAGAAGGCACGTAGCGATCCACGGCCCGGGATTGTGGAGACCGGTGGCTGAAACCCGAACACACCGCAGCGGGTCCACGCACTCGCTCTCCGGTATCAGACACGAGCTCACCCCAGGCCGCCGCCACGCCGGGCGTCTTAAGCCTCCCGGGAAACCCCGCGATAGATAACCCGAATACCCACCCCCACAATTTCTATTGTGCAGCCGCCCACCTCCCCGCCTAGACTTCACCATCCCCGCAAGCCAAGCAACACCCTCGGAGACCTTCATGCCCGCCTACGGCCCGCCATTGAATTTCCAGCGCTGGATACAAGACCACGCGCACCTGCTCAAGCCGCCCGTCGGCAACCAGCAGATCTGGCAGGACAGCGACTTCATCGTCACCGTCGTCGGCGGCCCCAACCATCGCACCGACTACCACGACGACCCCCTGGAAGAATTCTTCTACCAGATCCAAGGCAACGCCTGGCTCTCGCTCTGGATCGACGGCAAGCCCGAACGCGTCGACCTCAAGGAAGGCGACATCTTCCTCTTGCCGCCTCACGTCCGGCACTCCCCCCAGCGCCCCGAAACCGACAGCGCCTGTCTCGTCATCGAACGCCAGCGCCCACCCGGCCTGCTCGACGGCTTCGAATGGTATTGCCCCCATTGCAGGGAGCTCGTGCACCGCGTCGAAGTCCAGCTGAAAAGCATCGTCACCGACCTGCCGCCCCTCTTCCAGGCCTTCTACGCCAGCACCGAAAAACGCACCTGCCCCGCCTGCGGCGAAATCCACCCCGGCAAAGGCCATGCGCCTTCCGAACAGCCCACGCCCGCCTAGGCTCGATTCAGACATGACCCAGAAAATCGACATGCACGCGCACTTCTTCCCGCCGATCACCCGGCAGGAAGCCGCCGCACTCGACCCCGTCAACGCCCCCTGGCTGCGTCCCGACGCCAACGGATCCACGGGGCAGATCATGGCGGGAGACCGCCCGTTCCGCCCCGTAGACGCCACCTTATGGGACCCTGCCCTGCGCGTGGCGCAGATGGACCGCCACGGCGTCGACATCCAGATCCTCTGCGCCACGCCCATCATGTTCGGGTACACCTATCCCGCTCAGGCTGCAGCAGACTGGGCCGCGCGCATGAACGACCTCGCGCTGGAACACTGCGCCCATGCGCCAAACCGCTTGAAAGCCCTCGCGCAGGTCCCGCTGCAGGATCTCGACCTGGCCTGCCGCGAAGCATCCCGGTCGCGCGCCGCCGGACATCTTGGCGTACAGATCGGCAACCACGTCGGTCCGCGAGACCTGGACGACGACACCCTCGTCCAGTTCCTCGTCCATTGCGCCAATGAAGACATTCCCGTGCTGGTGCATCCGTGGGACATGATGACCGACGGCCGCATGAAAAAGTGGATGTTGCCGTGGCTGGTCGCCATGCCCGCCGAAACGCAGCTCGGCATCCTGTCCCTGATCCTGTCGGGCGCGTTCGAACGCATCCCGCGCAGCCTGAAGCTCTGCTTCGCGCACGGCGGCGGCAGCTTCGCTTACCTGCTCGGCCGCGTCGACAACGCATGGCGGCATCGCGACATCGTCCGCGAAGACTGCCCGCAACTGCCGTCTTCCTACACCGACCGCTTCTACACCGACAGCGCCGTCTTCGACCCGCGCTCGCTGCGCCTCTTGATCGACGTCATGGGCGAAGACCGCGTGCTGCTCGGCTCCGACTATCCGTATCCGCTGGGCGAACAGGAAGTCGGCAAGCTCGTCGCGCACGCCGATCTGCTGCCCGGCGTGCAGCAGAAGATTTTGTTCCGCAACACGATGACGTTCTTTGGCTTGCAGGCGCAGTAACGCGCGATCACATCCACGACCGTGACACACGGCAAAGCAAGGGGAATCACCATGAAATGCATGCACAAGCTGGCCGCGGCCGCTGCGCTCGGGTTGCTGCTGGGCGCAAACGCGCACGCCGACGTCAAGATCGGTCTGCTGACGACGCTGACCGGCCCCGGTTCCGTGCTGGGGCAGGACCAGCTCGACGGCTTCATGCTGGCCGTCGAGCAAGGCGGCGGCAAGCTGGGCGGCGTGCCCGTCCAGATCATCAAGGAAGACGATCAGTTCAAGCCCGAGGTCGGCGTGCAGGCCGCGCGCAAGCTCGTGCAAAGCGACAAGGTGCCCATCATCACCGGCGTCGTGTATTCCAACGTCATGCTGGCCGTCGTGCGGCCCGTGACCACCGCCGGCGTATTCCTGGTCGGCTCCAACGCCGGTCCCACAAACCTGGCCGGCAAGGACTGTTCGCCGTACTTCTTCTCCACATCCTGGAACAACACGCAGCGCCACGAAGGCAGCGGCGAAATGGCCAACCAGATGGGGTTCAAGAAGGTCTACCTGCTGGCGCCCAACTACCAGGCGGGCAAGGACGCCATGGCCGGGTTCAAACGCTTCTACAAGGGCGACGTGGTGAACGAGGTGTTCACCCAGGTCAACCAGCCCGATTATTCGGTCGAGCTGGCAGCCCTGGCCGACGCCAAACCCGATGCGGCCTACGTGTTCTTTCCTGGCGGCATGGGCGTGAACTTCATCAAGCAGTATCGCCAGGCCGGCCTCTTCGGCAAGATCCCGCTGCTGTCGGTGGACACCATCGACGGCGCCACGCTGCCCGCCCTGCAGAAAGACGCGCTGGGCGCCGTCACCAACGTGCCCTACTCCCCCGACCTGGACAACGCCGCGAACAAGGCTTTCGCCGCGGCGTTCCGCCAGAAGTATGGCCGCGAGCCGTCCAGCTATGCCGCACAGTCGTGGGACGCCGCGCAACTGATCGGGTCCGCATTGCAGAAGACGGGCGGCAAGGTCGACGACAAGGATGCGTTGCGCAAGGCGCTGGAATCCGCGGACTTCCAATCCGTGCGCGGCGAGTTCCGATACCAGCCCAATCACTTCCCCGTGGCTGGATTCTTCCGGGCGGACGTGGCGGCGGCGGCGGATGGCAAGGTGGGCTTCGTGAACAAGGGCCCCATCTTTCCCGACTTGTCCAAGGTGTCAGACCAGTACGCCGCCCAGTGCGTCATGAAGTGAAGCGGGCGGCCCACGGGGCCGCCGGCAAGGGGTAATGCCATGTCCACGACGCTGCTGCTGGTGCAGGCCTTGAACGGCCTGCAGCTCGGCATTTTGCTGTTTCTGCTGGCCGCCGGCCTGACGCTGGTGTTCGGCATCATGAACTTCATCAACCTGGCGCACGGATCGCTCTACATGATGGGCGCGTTCATCGCGGCCACCGTGTTCCGACATACCGGATCGTTCCTGCTGGCCGCGGCGGCGGTCGTCGCCGGCATGGCCGCGCTGGGGCTGCTGCTGGACCGCATTGCGCTGGCCCGACTGTATCCGCGCGAACACCTGGACCAGGTGCTGGCCACCTTCGGCTTCATCCTCTTCTTCAACGAGCTCACGCGCATCATCTGGGGGCCCGCCCCGATCAGCATGGGGCTGCCGTCGTGGCTGTCCGGCACCATCGACATCCTGGGGGTGACGTACCCGCTGTACCGCTTCCTCATCATCGTCGTGGGGCTGCTGGTTGCCGCAGGCTGCTACGTGCTGATCCACCGCACACGGCTGGGCATGCTGATCCGCGCCGGGTCGACCGACCGCATGATGGTCGGCGCGCTGGGCGTGAACATCGCCCGCCTGAACACGCTGCTGTTCGTGCTGGGCGCTGTGCTTGCGGGGCTGGCCGGTTTGATGGCCGGCCCGATCCTGTCCGCGCAGACCGGCATGGGCGAACCCATCCTGATCCTCACCCTGGTGGTCATCGTGATCGGCGGTATCGGGTCCGTGCGCGGCGCGTTCCTGGCCGCGCTGATGGTGGGGCTGATCGACACGCTGGGCCGCGCCCTGCTGCCCACCCTGCTGCGCGCCGCCCTGCCGCCCGCCGCCGCCAACGCGGCGGGGCCGGCCATCGCGTCGATGCTGATCTACATCGTCATGGCGCTGGTGCTGGCCATGCGACCGCAGGGCCTATTTCCCGTCAGGCACGGATAAGGACGGAGATCACATGCAAAAGCTATCTCCGCGCACATTGGCGGCCGCCGCGCTGCTGATCCTGCTTGCCCTGGTGCCGGCGTATGCGCAATGGCAGGGCGAGCCCTTCCTGCTGGCGCTGTTCGGCCGCGTGCTGGTGTACGGCATCGCGGCGCTGGCATTGAACCTGCTGCTGGGCTACGGCGGCATGGTGAGCTTCGGCCATGCCTTGTACCTGGGCCTGGGCGCCTATTCGGTGGGCGTGCTGTCGCACTACGGCATCGAGAACGGCTGGCTGCACCTGGCCGCCGCAGCCGGCGCCTGCACGGTCGTGGGCCTGGTCAGCGGCTACGTGGTGATGCGCACGACGGGCATCGCCTTCATCATGATCACCCTGGCATTCGCACAGATGTTCTATTTCCTGGCCACCGGTCTGGAAGGCTTCGGCGGGGACGACGGCATGTCGCTGTTCGCCGGCAGCGACTTCGGCCTGTTCCGGCTGGACACGCCGCTGGCGCTGTATTGCTCGGCGCTGGGCGTGCTGGTGCTGGTCCTGTGGCTGATGCACCGTTTGATCCACGCGCCATTCGGCATGGCCCTGCGCGGCTGCCACGCCAACGAACGCCGCATGCGCGCGCTTGGATTTCCGACGCTGCGCTACCGCCTTGCCGCCTACGTGATTTCGGCGGTCATCTGCGGAGTGGCCGGCGTGCTGCTGGCGAACCTGACGATGTACGTATCGCCGTCGTACCTGGCCTGGACGACATCCGGCGAACTGATCGTGATGGTGGCGCTGGGGGGCATCGGCACGTTGTTCGGGCCGGTGGTTGGCGCGCTGGCCTTCCTGCTGCTGGAAGAAGGACTGAAGCTGTTGACCGAGCACTGGATGTTGATCATGGGCCTCTTGATCGTCGGCGTGGTGCTGGCCTCGCGACGCGGCCTGTACGGCAGCCTGTCGCCCGCGTCCTGGCGCATCGCCCGCCCGGCCGCGCGCCAGCCTTCCGGAGAGTCGCAATGAGCACGCTGCGCATCGAGAACCTGGAAAAACGCTACGGCGGACTGACGGTGACGGACAAGCTATCCCTGGATGTCGCCAGCGGCGAGCTGCACGCCGTGATCGGCCCCAACGGCGCCGGCAAGACCACGCTGATCGGTCAATTGAGCGGCGAACTGCGCCCCGATGGCGGCCGCGTGTTGCTGGACGGCAGGGACGTGACGCGCATGCCGGTCGAAAAGCGCGTGCGCCACGGCCTGGCGCGGTCCTATCAGATCACGTCGGTATTCAAACCCTTCACCGCGCTGGAAAACGTGGCGATGGCCGTGCAGGCGCGGCGCGGCCACAGCTTCCGGTTCTGGCGGCCGGTGCTGTCCACGCCGGCCCTGACCGAACCTGCCCGCGAAGCGCTGGCCCTGGCCGGACTGTCTGGCCGCGCCGACACGTCCGCCGGCGAACTGGCGCACGGTGAACTGCGGCAGCTCGAACTGGCCATGGTGCTGGCGTGCCGGCCGTCGTTGCTGCTGCTGGACGAACCCATGGCGGGCATGAGCCAGCACGAGTCCGAAGCGATGACCCGGCTTCTGCTGCAACTGCGCGGGCGCTACACGATCCTGCTGGTAGAGCACGACATGCAGGCCGTCTTCGCGCTGTCCGACCGCATCACCGTGCTGGTATATGGACGCGCCCTGGCTTCTGGCACCGCAGATCAGATCCGCAATGATCCGCAGGTACGCGAATGCTATCTGGGCAGCGAGCGCGGCCGCGCGCGGGAGGTTCAAGCATGACCGCCGCCCTGCTTTCCTTGCGCGGCGTGACCGCGCACTACGGCGCCAGCCAGGCGTTATTCGGCATCGACCTGGACATCGCCCCCGGGCGAATTCGTCACTCTGCTGGGCCGCAACGGCATGGGCAAGTCCACCACCGTCAAGGCGGTGATGGGACTGAATCCCGCCACCCTTGGCGCGATCTCGTTCGATGGCGCCGACATCAGCCGCCTGCCCGCCTACAAGGTGGCGCAGCGGGGGATCGGATTGGTCCCCGAGGGGCGTCATGTCTTTCCCAACCTGTCCGTGCGCGAAAACCTGGTGGCCACCGCGCACAACAAGCAAGGCGCGGCCCGGCCGTGGACGCTGGAACGGGTGTATGCGCTCTTCCCCCGCTTGTCCGAACGCGCCCGCCACCTGGGCAGCCACCTGTCCGGCGGCGAGCAGCAGATGCTGGCGATCGGCCGCGCGCTGCTGACCAATCCGCGCCTGCTGATCCTGGATGAGGCCACGGAAGGCCTGGCGCCCGTGGTGCGCGAAGAGATCTGGGCGGCGCTGGACGCCTTGAAACAGACCGGGCTGGCGGTGCTGTGCATAGACAAGAACCTGGAGCCGCTGCTCGCCACCGCGGACCGCCACGCGATCGTGGAAAAGGGGCGCGTCGCCTGGACGGGCACGTCGAAGGAATTCCTGGACGACGAGGCGCGGCTGCTGCAATACCTGGGGGTCTAGCGCGGCGTCCTGGCGCCGCTGCGTGGCATTCAGCCCGCGCGCGGCGGCAACGTCACGCCCAGCCGGTCGCTCCAATCCTGCATCTCGGCCCACAGGGCTGGCGGCACCGGTAATCCTTGCCGCAGGCGCTCGGCCTGCGACGCGGCCTCGGGGTCCCCGGGCAGCCGCGGCGATCCCGGCGCCTGGGACAGTTCCATCGCCATCCCCGCCACCGCCGCGGCCAATGCCGCGCCGCCGGCGAATCGCGCGGGGTCGATGACGATGAAAAACGCGCCCAGTTCGCGCGGGGTGTCCAGCGCTTCGTACATGGACGAGATGTGCGGCCCGAACGGATTGCCGTTAAGCGGTCCGCACAGCAGTTCCACCATCATTGCCAGGCCATAGCCCTTGTAGCCGTATTCCTCGCCCCCCAGCGGGCGCAGGGCGCGCGCAGCCTGCGCGTCGGTGCAGTCCTGACCCTGACCGTCCAGCGCCACGCCCGGCGGCAGCCGCTCGCCGTCGCGCCGCGCGTTCATGACGCGGTTCCAGGGGATGGCCGTGGTGGCCATGTCCAGGCACAGCGGTTCCGCATCCGCGCGAGGAAAGGCCAGCGAAATCGGATTCGTGCCGAAGAAGGGCTCGCGGCCGCCGAAGGGCGCGGCGATCGAGTCCGAGTGCGTAAAGGCAATGCCGATCAGGCCCAGCCGGGCGGCCGCGCGGCTGTACAGCCCGATGGCCCCGCAGTGCGAGGAATCGCTGACCCCGACCGCCGCCACGCCGGCGCTGCGCGCCAGCTCGATGGCCAGCGCGTTGGCCCGATGGGCCACCACGATGCCCTGCCCTCGGCCACCGTGCACCTGCGCGGTGCCCGGCCCGGTGTGGTCGATGCGGATGTCAGGCCTGGACAGAATGGACCCGTGCGCAACGCGATTCAGGTAGTGGGGCAGACGGGCGATGCCATGCGAATCGATGCCCCAGAGGCTGGTCTGCGCCAGGCTCTGCGCCAGGCAGCGCGCGTCTTCCGCGGAAAAGTCCTGAGCCAGCAGGCACGCCTCGGCCCAGCGTTCCCAATCGGCGGCGGTTACGCGGGTGTCGGCGTGCATGATTTCTTCCTAGGTGGCCGCCTGCACCGCGTGCATCACGCCGTGCTCGCGCAATGCTTCCAGTTGCACGGTCAGGCTGGTGACGAATTCCGTGGATTCGCCCAAATCTCCGAACACCGGCTTGAAACGAGCCAGCACCGTTGCGCGCCGCTGCGCCGCCTGCGACGGTTTGGCGGCGTTGGCGGCGACTTCCGCGCGCGAAAGCAGGCGATCCAGCCGTGCAGCAATGGGGTCTTTGATGGGGTGGGAGCCGCCCTGCTCATTGACGCCGCGCAGATAGTGCAGCCACGCCGCCACGGCCAGGCTCAGGCGGTCGATGCCATGTCCGGCGCGCAGGCGGTCGCGGATGGTGTCCAGCAGCCGCTGCGGCAGCTTCTGCGACCCATCCATGGCGATCTGGCTCAGGGGATGCGGCAGCGCCGGATTGGAGATCCGTTCCAGGAACCGCTGGCGGTACTCTTCCAGTCCGGTCTCGGGAATGCCGCGCAGCGTCGGCGCGATCTCTTCCCGCATCATGGCCTCGACGAAGGCGCGCAGCGCCGGGGTGGCCACCGCCTCGGCCATGGTCTGCAAGCCCAGCGTCGCGCCCAGGTAGGCCAGCGCCGAGTGCGGACCGCTCACCATGCGCAGTTTCAGGCGTTCGTAGGGCGCCGCGTTGCGCACGAAGGTAGCCCCGCCCTGCGCATCCCACGCCGGGCGGCCCGCGGCGAACTTGTCCTCGATCACCCAGTTCAGATAGGGTTCGCCCAGCACCGGCCAGGCGTCCTGGACGCCCAGCCGCGCCGCGATCCGCTGCCGGTCCTGGTCTTCGGTGGCCGGCACGATGCGGTCCACCATGGAATTCGGAAAGGTGCAGTGCCGGTCGATCCAGTCGGCCAGGGTGACATCCACGCGCAGCGCGAATGCCAGCACCAGGCTGCGCAGGATGTCTCCATTGCCGCGCAGGTTGTCGCAGGACATCAGCGTGACGGGCGGCAGATCGCGTTCCCGGCGCAGCGCCAGCCCGTGGACCAGGATGCCGATGGTGCTGCGCGGGCGAACGGGGTTCTCAAGATCGTGCAGGATGTCGGGATCGTCCCAGCGCAGATGGCCGGTGGCGGGCTCGTGGCTGTAGCCCTTTTCCGTGACGGTCAGGCTGACGATTCGAGTCTGCGGATAGGCGATGCGCTCCAGGACCGCGTTGGGATCCTCGTCGGCCACCATCACCCGCAGGACCGAACCCACCACACGCAGCTGTTCGCGGTCCTGACCGTCCGGACCGGCATCGCGCACCGACAGCGTATACAAGCCGTCTTGCGGAGTCAGCGCATCGCGCGTGTCGGGGTGGCGCAACGAAACGCCGAGAATGCCCCAGCTGAGGTCTCCGCTGGCCTGCATGGCCTGGTCGGTGACCACCGCCTGGTGCGCGCGGTGAAAGGCGCCCAGCCCCAGATGGACGATGCCCGGCGTCAGCCGGCTGCGATCGTAGCTGGGCTTTTCCACGTCTGCGGGCAGACGCGGCAACGACTCCGTATTCAAACGTTCAAGCATGGGTGCGCAATGCCAAAAAGGGGGCGACGCCAGGGTATAGCATGCCGCGTACCGTCTTCGCTACATCACCGCACCCAGTTGCCACGGAACGAACTCGTTCTGGCCGTAGCCGTGCGCTTCGCTGCGGGTGCGGCGGCCGGACGCGGTCTGCAGCATCAGCTGGAAAATACGTTCGCCCATCTGCGCCACGCTTTGCGCGCCATCAACCACCTCGCCGCAATTGATGTCGATATCGTCCGACTGGCGCTGCCACAGCGCGGTATTGGTGGACAGCTTGAGCGACGGCGCCGGCGCACAGCCGTAGGCGGACCCGCGCCCGGTCGTGAAGCAGATGAGATTGGCGCCGCCCGCCACCTGCCCGGTGGCGGACACGGGGTCGTAGCCCGGGGTGTCCATGAAAACCAGCCCGCGCGTACGCACCGGCTGGGCGTATTCGTAGACGTCGGTCAGGTTGGTCGTGCCGCTCTTGGCGATGGCGCCCAGCGACTTTTCCAGGATGGTCGTCAAGCCGCCCGCCTTGTTGCCGGCGGAAGGGTTGTTGTCCATTTCGGCGTCGTTGCGGGCGCAGTAGTCCTCCCACCAGCGCACGCGCGCCAGCAGCTTGGCGGCGACTTCGGGCGTTTCCGCACGTCGCGTCAGCAGATGTTCGCCCCCGTAGATCTCGGGCGTTTCGGACAGAATGGCCGTGCCGCCGTGGCGCACCAGCAGGTCCACCGCCGCCCCCAGCGCGGGGTTGGCGCTGATGCCGGAGTAGCCGTCCGATCCGCCGCACTGCAGGCCCACCGTCAGGTGGCTGGCGGGCACGGCCTGGCGCTGGACGCGGTTGGCCTGATCCAGCATGCGTTCCACCAGCTCGATGCCGCGCGCCACCGTCTTGCGCGTGCCGCCGGTGTCCTGGATGTTGAAGGTGTGCAGCATGCCGCTTTCGCGCAGATGCTCCTGCTCCATCAATCCGCCGATCTGGTTGGTCTCGCAGCCCAGGCCCACGACCATGAGGCCGCCAAAATTGGCATGCCGCGCATAGCCGCCCAGCGTACGCCGCAGCACGCGCAGCGGCTCGCCGTCGCTGCCCGTGGCGCAGCCTGCGCCGTGGGTCAGCGCCACGACGCCGTCGACGTTCGGACAGGAGGCCAGCGCCTCGGGCCGGATGTCGCGCCGGAAGTGGTCGGCGATGGCGCGCGCCACCGTGGCCGAACAGTTCACGCTGGTCAGGATGCCGATGTAGTTGCGGGTGGCGATGCGGCCGTCGGCGCGCACGATGCCGTCGAACATCGCCGGCGCCGGCACATAGTCCGTCGCCCGGGCGTCCTGCCCGACCGCGTAGTCGCGTTCGAAGTCGGAGAATTCCAGGTTCTGGGTATGGACGTGCTGGCCCGGCGCGATGTCCTGCCGCGCCACGCCGATGATCTGGTTGTAGCGGCGCACCGGCTGGCCTGCGGCGATGGCGCGCACCGCCACCTTGTGGCCGGGCGGCACCAGGCCCGCAACCGTCACCCCTTCGCTTTCCAGGCGCGTGCCGCTGACCAACTGCCGCCTGGCGATCACCACGTTGTCCGCCGGGTGGATGCGTATGACTGCCGTATCGGTCTGGGACATGAGGACTCCGGAAAGCAAGGGTGGCGGAAGATCAGCCGTCGATCAGGGCGGGATCCCACGCGTGGACGCGCTGGCGCTGTTCGCCCAGGCCGGCAATGCCCAGCTTCATCTCGTCGCCCGCCTTCAGGTAAACGGGCGACGGTTTCTGCCCCATCCCCACGCCGGGCGGCGTGCCCGTGCTGATGAGATCGCCGGGATACAGCGTCATGAAGCGGCTGACGTAGGAAACGAGCTGCGCCACGCCGAACACCATGGTGCGGGTGCTGCCGTTCTGGTAGCGCTTGCCGTTCACCTCAAGCCACATCTCCAGATCCTGCGGATCCGGGATCTCGTCGGCCGTGGCCAGCCACGGCCCCACCGGCCCGAAGGTGTCGCAGCCCTTGCCCTTGTCCCAGGTGCCGCCGCGCTCGATCTGGTATTCGCGTTCGGACACGTCGTTCACCACGCAATACCCGGCCACGTGCTTCATGGCGTCGGCTTCACTGACATAGCGAGCCTTCTGGCCGATGACCACGCCCAGCTCGACTTCCCAGTCGGTCTTGACCGAGTCCTGCGGCAGGACCACCGGATCGTTGCAGCCCACCAAGGCCGACGTGGTCTTCATGAAAATGACGGGTTCGGCCGGCACCGGCAGGCCCGATTCGGCCGCGTGGTCCGCGTAGTTCAGCCCAATGCAGATGAACTTGCCCATGCCAGTCCACGGCGGCGCAACCCGGCCCGGCTGCGCCACCAGCGGCAGCGACGACGGATCCAGTGCGCGCAGCTCGGCCAGCCCGGCCGGCGTCAGCGTCTGCGCCGTGATGTCGGCGACGACGGAAGACAGGTCGCGGATCTGGCCCTGCGCATCGATCAGGGCGGGCTTTTCAGAGCCCTTGGCGCCATAGCGCATCAATTTCATAGCGGTTTCCTTGTTGCTGGAAGAAAGAAGAATTCAGTTGGACCAGCCGCCGTCGATCACCTGCGCGGTGCCGGTCGTGAAGGCGGATTCGTCGCTGGCAAGATACACCGCCAGCGCGGCGATTTCCTCGGCTCGGCCGATCCGGCCCATGGGCTGGCGCGCGGTGAAGGCGGCCTCTACTGCCGCGATCGACTGGCCGCTGGCCTGCGCCTGCGCGTCGATGCGCTGGCGCAGGGACGGAGAGTCCACCGTTCCGGGGCAGATGGCATTGCAGCGTATGCCCCGGGCCACGTAGTCCGCGGCTACCGCCTTGGTCAGGCCGATGACGGCCGCTTTGGTGGCGCCGTAGGCGCAGCGGTTGGGCGCGCCCTTGATGCTACCCGCCACCGACGCCATGTTGACGATGGAGCCCGATCCGCGCGCCAGCATGGCCGGCAAACACGCGCGGATCAGCAGGTACATGGACCGCACGTTCAGGTTGAACGAAAAGTCCCAGGCATCCTCGTCGCAGTCCAGGATGGTGCCGGCATGCACGAAGCCGGCGCCGTTGAACAGCACGTCCACGGGTCCTGCGGCCTCTGTCAGCGCACGCACGGCGCGCCCGTCGGTCACGTCCAGCACCTGAGTGCGGCAGCCCGACAAGGACTCCAGCGCCGCGCCGTTCAGGTCCACGGCCAGCACGTCGGCGCCTTCCTGCGCATAGGCCTGCGCCACGGCGCGGCCGATGCCCTGCCCGGCGGCGGTGACGATGGCGGTCTTGCCTTGCAGTCTTCCTGACATGAGCATGATTCCTTTATTTTCCGGCCATGCCCATCGCGGTGGGCAGCCACAAGGTGATCTGGGGAATGTAGGTAATCGCGATCAGCGCCACGAACAGCGGCACCAGCCACGGCAGGATCGCCATCGTGGTGCGCTCGACGGACAGCTTGGCCACCCGCGCCAGCACGAACAGCACCATGCCCATCGGTGGATGCAGCAATCCGATCATCAGGTTCAGCGTCATGATCAGGCCGAAATGGATCGGATCGATGCCCAGTTTCAACACGATGGGCAACAGGATGGGCACCAGGATCGTGATGGCGGCGATCGTGTCGATGAAACAGCCCACGATCAGGATCAGCACGTTGGCCATCAACAGGAACACCCACTTGTTCTGCGTCACGCTCAGGATGGCGTCCGTCAGGGTCTGCGCCGCCTGCGTCGTGGTCAGCAGCCAGGCGAACACGGACGCCGCGGTCACGATGAACAGCACCGACGCCGTGGTCTCGATGGTGTCGAACGAGGCCTTGGCCAGGGTCCGCAAGGTCATGGAGCGATACCGCACCAGGCCCAGGAACAACGCCCATATCACGGCCGCCACCGCGGCCTCGGTGGGCGTGAACCAGCCCAGAGTCATGCCCCCGATCAAGATCACCGGCGCCATCAGGGCCATGACGGCCGAGAAATTGAATTTCCAGTCCAACGCCAGCAACACCACGAAGGCGATGCCGGCGGCCAGGTTGGGCGACACCCCGGACAGCGTCATCAGCCAGATGGACAGCGGAAACGCCAGCACGATCAGCACTTCCAGCCCCGCGCCGGCCAGGCGCTTCCAGTCGAACGCAACGTCGCCGCCCCAGTTGTTGCGGCGGGCGTAATACGCGACGGTGAACATCATCAGGATGGTCAGCACCAACCCCGGGATCAGCCCTGCCAGAAACAGCGACCCGATCGACACGTTGGCCATCATGCCGTAGATCACAAATGGCAGCGACGGCGGAATGATGGGACCCAGCGTGGCCGACGCGGCGGTCACGCCCACTGCAAATTCAGTCTGATAGCCATGGTCCTTCATGGCTTTGATTTCGATCGTGCCCAGCCCCGCCGCGTCGGCGATGGCGGTGCCGGACATGCCGGCGAACACCACCGAGCCGATGATGTTCACCTGCCCCAGCCCGCCGCGCATCCAGCCCACCAGCGCAACCGCGAAGTTGTAGATGCGGCCGGTGATGCCGGCGATGTTCATCAGGTTGCCCGCCAGAATGAAGAACGGCACGGCCAGCAACGGAAAGGACTCGACGCCCGCGATCATGCGCTGCGCGATCACCACGTCCGGCACGCTGCCGGAAATCAGGATGAACAGCAGGGACGCGCCCGCCATGGACACCGCCACCGGCAGGCCCAGGATCATCAACAGCAGAAAGCTTCCTATCAGTGTGCCCATGTATCGCTCCTGGAAAGGCGCAGCGGATTCTTGGTTGATTGCGGCTTGAAATCAGTCCAGCGACTCGTAGGCCGCAGGATTCTCCAGGATCGAATATCCCTGCCGCCAGTTCTGCAGGGACACCTGCAGCGATCGCACGAACATCATCACAAAGCCCGCCAGCGCCACCCAGTAGACGTAGGCCTTGTTCCAGAACAACGTAGTCATGGGTTCATCGCCCACCAGCACGATGTAGCGGTAGGTCAGCCACACCGCATAGCCGAAGAACGCCGTGCGCACGATGTCGATCAGCGTCGACAGCACGCGGCCGACGGGCTTGGGCAGATAGCGGTACAGGAAGTCCACCTGAATGTGGCGGCACGCGCGCACGCACATGGCCGATCCCACGAACACCACGCCGATCAGGCAATACACCGCAAGTTCTTCGGTCCAGGCGTAGGAATCGTTCAGCACGTAGCGGGAGAAGAACTGCAGGAAGACCAGCATCGCCATCGTCCAGAACATGGCAAGGCAGATCCAGTCTTCGGGCTGATAACCGGCAAGGCTGACGACGTGGTGATCGGCCTCTTCGAAGCTTTGGACGATTTCGTCCACCGAAGCAGCCTGGTGCGGGCCGGGCGGCTGCCCCGACGCAGGGCTGACGGCCGCCATTGGCGCGGCCTTCGCGTTGGAATGCATGGAGTTTCCCCTCATCCGGGATCGGGTGGTGGCTGGCGGGCCGCGGCGGCGGCCCGCCGGCGGCTTACTTCACCGCCTGGATCTTTTCCCAATCCGACTTTTCGTAGCCGTACTGCTTGAACGGCACTTTCTCCAGCACGGTGTCGCGGAAGTCCGCAATGTTGACCTCGGCGACCGTCAGTCCGCGCTTCTTGAACACCTCGACCATCTTCTTCTCGGACTCGGCCACCTCCGCCGACGCCTTTTCCGCGGCCTGCTGCGCGACCTCGGCGAAGATCTTCTTGTCCTCGTCGGACAGGCTCTTCCAGAGCTTGCCGGAGATCACGGTGTTCAGATGGTCGACGATGTGTCCGGTGAGGATGATGTTCTTCTGCACCTCGTAGAACTTCTTGGCCTCGATGGTGGTGAGCGGGTTCTCCTGCGCTTCCACCGTGCCGTTCTGCAGCGCCAGGTAGACCTCGGCGAACGCGATGGGCGCCGTGTTGGCGCCACAGGCGCGCGGCATGGCCAGGTAGGCGGCCACATCCGGAACACGGATCTTCAGCCCCTTCATTTCGCCGCACTTGGTGAACGGACGATTCGACGTGGTCTGCCGCGTGCCGTAGTAGGTGGTAGCGACGATGTGATTGCCGCTCTTTTCGTCGTAGCCCTGCGTGAGCTCCTTGTAGATGTCGCTCTTGGTGTAGGCGATCAGGTGCTCGGGGCTGCGGAAGGTGTAGGGATAGTAGGTCACCCCGATCCGCGGAAAGCTCTTGGCGGCGAAGCTGGACCCGGAAATGATCATGTCCACCGTGCCCAGCGTCAGGCCCTGGTTGATGTCGTTTTCCTTGCCCAGCTGAGAGGCCGGATAGACATCGATGTGATAGCGGCCGTTGGTGCGCTTTTCGATTTCCTGGGCCGCCCACACCGACGAGGTATGGAAGGGCTCGGAAGTCTCGTACACGTGCGCCCACTTCAGTTTGGTCTGCGCCAGCGCGGAGCCGCTGACGGCTAGCGCGACGGCGGCAAACAGCACTTTGATAGCGTTGCCTGGCTTCATGTTGTCTCCTCTCTTTGAGGTGGCGGCGCGGCACGCGGGGTCGCGCGACGGCCTGCGTCATGTTTTACGTATGGATTTCACCTACTGAGCTGCACCTTCTTACTGCGACTGCGAATCACCGCGGGCGCCAGGCGCCCGCGGCACATGCTATTCAGCGCGCAACGCATCGGCCGCACCTGGCCAGCTGGCCATCAGGCGGTCGTACGAGCAGGAAAGATGTTGATGCATGGCGGCACGCGCGCCCTGTTCATCGCCGGCCGCGATGGCGTCGATGACGCGTCGGTGCTCGGTGATGGCGACGGCCCAGCTATCGGAATTCTCGAAGTAGTCGCCCAGCTTGACCGACAGCGGATTGTGGCGTTCGTCGAACAGTTCGCCCACCACGCGCACGAGGACGGCGTTGTTGGCCATTTCCGCCACGCGCAGGTGGAACTGCCTGTCTCCGCGGATGGGAACGCTGCCGGCCCGGGCCTCGTCTTCCATCGCGTCCACGGCTTCACGCAGGCCCTCGACCAGCGCGGGCACGGGGTTCAGCGCGGCCTGGGCGGCCAGTTCGCTTTCGATGGTGCGGCGGGCGCGGATGGTTTCAAGCGGACTTTCGGCGGTCAGGCTGGCGCGCGGCGCGCCTGCCAGACTCTGCACATACACGCCCGATCCCATGCGGACTTCCACCCAGCCCTCCACTTCCAGCGCGATCAAGGCTTCGCGCACGGAAGGCCGCGACACGCCGAGCTTCAGCGCAAGATCTCGCTCCGGCGGCAGGCGCGCGCCGACCGGGAACTCGCCGGCCTCGATCAGCAAACGAAGCTGATCGGCGATCTGGCGGTACAAGCGACGGGGCTCGATAGTCTGGATCGGCATGGGCGTACAGCTGGTTGACAGGGCAAAAAGGTAAAGTGGCCTTACCAATTGACCAGAATCCTGCGCTTGCGGTCGTTGGGTCACAATTAGGGTTTGCCCATGGGCCTGCGCTGTGTCACGCGGGCAACCCTTATCTGTTAAAAAGCCGCCACACCCGGCTTTCTTCCGATTCCCATGACCCACGACCCGCAACACTCGCCCTTTAAAAGCACCGGCGGCGCGCGCCGTATCTTGAATGCGCTGCGCTACTCCTGGCAGGGTCTGAAGGCGGCCGTCAAATACGAGGCGGCCTTCCGCCAGGAACTTGCGCTGGCCGTGCTGATGATCCCGGCAGCGTTTTTCCTGGGCCGCACCACGGTGGAAGTCTTCTTCCTGGTGGGCGTAGTGATCATGGTGCTGGCGGCGGAACTGCTGAATTCCGCCATCGAAGCGCTCGCCGACGCGCTGTCCGTCGAACGCCATCCCCTGCTGGGGCGGGCCAAGGACCTGGGCAGCGCAGCGGTGATGCTGTTGCTGATATTCGCCGGAACGGTCTGGGTGGGGGTGGCCATCAGCCGTTTCGTCATGCATTGACACGGTTCGCACCATGACGGGGTTGCGAGTCTATCTATACTGGGAGGCATGATGCCCAACTCGACGTCTGCACCTTCCGAGCGCGTCGTCATCGTCGGCGGCGGCGCAGGCGGCCTGGAACTGGCCGCGAAACTGGGCCGTATCCACGGCCGCAAACACATCACCCTGGTAGACAGCCGCCCCTTCCACATCTGGAAGCCTTCGCTGCACGAAGCGGCGGCCGGCACGCTGGACATCCACCAGGAAGGCCTTTCCTACCTGATGCTGGCGCACATGGACGGCTTCACGTTCGCGCAGGGCCGGCTTGAAAACGTCGACCGCGAACGCCGCCTGATCACCCTGGACGGCGTGAACGACGGCCAAGGCCAGGAAGTCCTGCCGCGCCGCGAACTGGCGTACGACACGCTGGTGCTGGCGCTGGGCAGCACGTCCAACTTCTTCAACACGCCGGGCGCGGCCGAACATGCGGTCACCCTGGACACCACTGAAAACGCCGAGCAGTTTCGCCTGACCATGCTCAAGGCCATGGTGCAGGTCGACCTGGCCAAGGTGCGCGACCCCAAGGCCCGGCTGGACCTGGTGATCGTGGGCGGCGGCGCAACCGGCGTCGAGCTGGCCGTCGAGCTGACCGAAGCCAGCCACGTCGTCAGCGCCTATGGGCTGCCCAATTTCCGCGCCGAGCGCGATTTGGCCATCACGCTGGTGGAAGGCGCGCCGCGCATTCTTTCCGCGCTGCCCGAGAAAATCTCGGTGGCGGCGACCAACCGGCTGACCGAACTGGGCATCCGGGTCGAGACCTCGTGCCGCGTGTCCGAAGTCACGGGCAACACCGTGCGCACGGCAGACGGCCGGGAATTTCCCGCCCAGCTCTGCATGTGGGCCGCGGGCATCAAGGGACCCGCCCTACTGGCGGACCTGGGCCTGCCCCTGAACAAGCTGGGCCAGCTTGAAGTCAACGAACGGCTGGAAACCCCCGATCCGCACATCCTGGCGCTGGGCGACTGCTGCGCCGCGCCGTGGCGCGACGGCCGCACGGTGCCGGCCCGGGCCCAGGCCGCGCACCAGCAGGCCGATTACCTGGCCAAGAAGCTGACCGCCCGCCTGCGCCATTCGGCCGAGCCCACCCAGCCCTATGTCTACCAGGACCACGGTTCGCTCGTGTCGCTGGGCCAGGACGCGGGCGTGGGCAGTCTGATGGGCAAGCTCGCCGGACGGGGACTGTTCGTAAGCGGTACACTGGCGCGCTTGATGTACATGAGCCTGCACCTGATGCACCACCGAGCGGTGCTGGGCGCCTCGCGTACCGTCTCCCTTGCCCTGGCCCGCCTGCTCATGCGGCGCACGCGCCCGCGGGTCAAACTGCACTGAACTCCCCCATGAATTTCCTGCAAAAACTCGAACACGCCTGGACCACCAGCAACTCGCTCCTGCAAGTCGGGCTGGATCCCGATCCGCAGCGCTTCCCCCGCGAATTGCAGGACAAGCCCGACGCCATCTTCCAGTTCTGCCGCGACATCGTCGACGCCACGGCGCCATACGCGTGCAGCTTCAAGCCGCAGATTGCGTACTTCGCCGCGCATCGCGCCGAAGACCAGCTTGAAGCGTTGTGCCAGCACATTCGCGAAAAGCACCCGGACCTGCCGATCGTGCTGGACGCCAAGCGCGGCGACATCGGCTCCACGGCCGAAAACTACGCTCGCGAAGCCTACGAACGCTACCAGGCGCACGCCCTGACCGTCAGCCCGTACATGGGCCTGGATTCGGTGGAGCCTTACCTGGCCTGGCGCGACCGCGGCGTGATCGTCCTGTGCCGCACGTCCAATCCCGGCGGCTCGGACCTGCAGTTCCTCAAGATGGATAACGGCGAGCCGCTGTACCTGCACGTGGCAGGCTTGGTGGCCGACAAATGGAACGCCAACGGCCAATGCGGCCTGGTGGTGGGCGCGACGTTCCCGAATGAACTGGCCGCAGTGCGCCAGCGCATCGGCGACGCCCTGCCGCTGCTGGTCCCCGGGATCGGCGCCCAGGGCGGCGACATCACCGCCACCGTGAACGCCGGCGCCAACGCGGCGCGCAGCGGCATGATGATCAATTCTTCGCGCGCCATCATCTACGCCAGCGGCGGCGACGACTGGCGCGAAGCCTCCGCCACGGCGGCGAAGGGCCTGCGCGACGCGATCAACGCGGTGCGCTGAACCCGGGGCAGACCCGCAAAGGCCGCCTGCGACGCGTGCTACGGCACGGCGCGGGGGCACACATCCCCCGCAAAAATAGCCGCCCCGCTGCACGGCCGCCCGAAGGCGGGGCAGCCCCCTCTGGGGGCAGCAAGCGAGCGCAGCGAGTGCGGCGTGGGGGCCTTTCCTCTTTAGCGCCGGTTTATCGGCGCACCGACGAACTCCAGCAAGCCGCGCAACGCGAATTCCACCGACGCCTGACGCACCTGCGCCCGGTCTCCGGTAAACACGTGGGTCACTGCACGGCTGCTGATGCCGTCGCCCACCCGCTTCGCAAAGCCAAAGCACACCATGCCGACGGGCTTGCCCGGCGTGGCGCCGCCCGGCCCGGCGATACCGGTCGTCGAGATGGCCACGTGCGCGTCTGGCACCGCCAGCAGCACGCCGTTGGCCATTTCCAGCGCCACCGGTTCGCTGACCGCGCCGAAGTGATGAAGCGTTTCCGGAGACACTTCAAGTTCGGTCACCTTGGCGTCGTTGCTGTACGTCACGAAGCCGCGATCGAACCAGTCGCTGGACCCCGCCACCGCGGTGACGGCGCCCGCCAACAGCCCGCCCGTGCACGATTCCGCGGTGCCCAGCATCCATCCCTGGCTTCGCAGCACATCGCCCAGCCGTTCGGACAGGCCGAGGACGGTGGCTTCCGACAACTGCGCGGCCGACAAGTTGGTCCGCGTGCCTGCTTCTTGCTGATCGTTCATCCCAAGACTCCTGTGCGGGCCACCAGCGCCATCACCAGCAAGGCATAACCGGCCGCCACGATATCGTCCCACATGACCCCAAAGCCGCCCTTGATGTGGGCGTCGAAGAACTTGATGGGCGGCGGCTTGACGATGTCGAACGTGCGGAACAGCACGAACGCAAGCGCCTGCGACAACAGGCCGGCCGGCGTGAGCCACAGCACCAGCCAGAACGCCACCATCTCGTCCCAGACCATTCCGACATGATCCGACTGCTGGAGTTCACGGCCCACGCGATGGCACGCCCAGCAGCCATACAGGAACGCCAGAGCAAGAAATATGCCGATGGCCAGGTCGGATGCAGCCGGCGCGGCCGCCACCCAGATGGCCCAGGCAAGCAGCGTGCCCCACGTGCCCGAAGCCGGACGGATGAGCCCGCTGCCAAAGCCGAACGCAATCAGTCGGCCGGGATCGCGGCAGACCCAGGACAGCGCCGGGTACGCGGCCCGCGAGCGATCACGCATGGAAGTGGACTGCTTGTCGGTGGAAGGCATGTGGTGTTGGTTCTGCTAACGACAGGAGACCGCGGCTCAAGCCGCGGGAAAGTGATCGAAACCGGAAGGCAGGTCCGCCAGCGGCTGGCCTTGCGCGTCCAGGACGGACATGCCTGGCTGCGGCAGAATCTCGCCCACGCGAGTCACACGCGCGCCGGCGGATTTGCCGGCAGCCAGCACGGCGTCGCGCCGCGACGGCGGCGCCGTGAAACACAGTTGGTAGACGTCGCCTCCGCCCAGCAGGGCGCGGCGCAGCAGCGCAGCGTCCAGGCCCGACAGCGCAGGCGCCATGGGCAGATCGGCGAAACGCAGGCAGGCGCCCGCGCGGCTGGCGGCAAGGATGTGGCCAAGGTCCTGCAACAGGCCGTCGGACAGGTCGATCGCCGCATGGGCGATGCCGCGCAGCGCAAGACCCAGCGCCACTTGAGGCTCGGGCCATTCCAATGCGACGCGGGTGGCGGCCAGCAGCGCCGCATCGGCCGGATGCTGCCCGTCCAGCAGCCGGTAGGCCACGTCGGCCGCACCCAGCTCGCCGGACACCCAGATATCGTCGCCGGCTTGCGCGGCGTCGCGGCGCAGCGCCTGCCCCGCTGGAACCGCGCCAAAAACCGTCACGCTGATCGCCAGGTCATGCGCGCTGCGAGTGGTGTCGCCGCCGATGAGCGGGCAGCCGTGGGCCGCGGCCAGCGCGTGAAAGCCGTCGGCAAAGGCGGCCAGCCAGGGTTCATGCAGATGGGGCAGCGCCAGGCCGAGCACGCAGCCGATCGGGCGCGCGCCCATGGCGGCAAGGTCCGACAGATTGACCGCCAGGGCCTTGTGCCCCAGCGCTTTGGGATCGACGTCGGGAAAGAAATGTCGGCCTTCCAGCAGCAGGTCCGTGCTGGTGGCCACCTGTTCGCCGGGCGGAACAGGAAACAGCGCGCAATCGTCGCCAACGCCCAGCAGACCGGCCGGGGCGGCACGCGTGAAATAGCGCGCGATCAGATCAAATTCGGACGCCACCGCGCCTCCACTATCCTGCGATCAATGGTCGCCGTTGCATCTTGATGTGCGCGGCGCGGCCCAAATTGGGCGCGGTGCGCCCAAAACCGAGGCCGCGCGGATCCGGCTCCGCCGGTCCGCAGCGGCGCCCCCTTGAGGGGGGAGCGCGCAGCGCTACGGGGGTGGGCCTACCCGCTACGCCTTCCTCTAGCGCCGTTGCTGCGCCGCGGCCTGGACTTCGTGCGAACGCACGTCGGCGGCCAGCTTGTCGAGCACGCCGTTGACGAATTTGAAGCCGTCCGTGCCGCCAAACGACTTGGCCAGTTCGACGGCTTCGTTGATGGCAACCTTGTACGGCACTTCGACGTGATGAATCAGTTCGAAGCTGCCGATCAGCAGGATGCCGTGTTCAACGGGCGACAGTTCGTTCAGCGGGCGGTCCACGTAAGGCGTGAAGCGCTCCCGCAGGGCGGGCGCCTCGCGCAGCACGCCGTGCAGCAAGGTCTTGAACCACTGCGCGTCGGCCTCGGAGAAATCCTCGGTGTCGCGCAGATGGGCGTCGATCTCGCCGGCGTCCTGCGTGCCTTCGCCGCCGCGCAGCAGCCACGCGTACACGCCCTGCAACGCAAATTCGCGTGCACGGCGGCGCGCGCTGCGCGCGTTGGCGCGGGCCTGCGCCGCGCTATCAGCGCTGGTCGTCGTCTTCTTCGTCGTCAAAATCTTCGTCCTCGTCGTCTTCGTCTTCGTCTTCTTCCTCGGGTTCCAGCGCCGCCACGAGGTTGGCCATTTCAACGGCCACCTGGGCGCAATCGCGGCCCTTGCCGGCGGCGCGGGCTTGCGCCTGCTCGTCGGTGTCGACGGTCAGCACGCCGTTGGCAACGGGGATGCCGGTTTCGAGGGAGATACGGGTGATTGCCGTGGCCATTTCATTGCTGACCACTTCAAAGTGATAGGTTTCGCCGCGGATGACCGCGCCCAGGGCGATCAGTGCGTCGAACTCGAACGTTTCGGCCATGTGCGACAGGGCAACGCCCAGTTCCAGCGCGCCGGGCACGGTGGCGACCATCACGTCGCGTTCGTCCACGCCGAGCTCGGCCAGTTCCTTCAGGCACGCTTCGAGTTCGGCCTGGCCGACTTCTTCATTGAAACGGGCGCGTACGATGCCGATGTGCAGCCCTTCGCCGTTCAGGTCGGGGGTAAGGATGTAAGGGTTCATTTGTCGGCCTTCAGTGTGTTGCGGGAGTGTTCTGCGGGTCGCAATCGTAACCCGTAATGGTGAGCGAAAAGCCCGCCATGCTGGGCATCTTGCGCGGCCGGGCCAGCAGCTTCATCTGGCCCACGTTCAGGTCGCGCAGAATCTGGGCGCCAATCCCGTAGGTGCGCAGGCCGAAACGGTCCGCGTTGGCGGGGTTGGCCTGGGCCTTGGGGTCATTCCAGCCTGCAATCTGGCCAAACATGTGTTCCGTGGACGACTGGCAATTCATCAGCACCAGCACGCCGGCCGGGGCGGCGGCGATAGCTTGCAGCGCCTGGGCCACGCCCCAGCTATGCGGACTGGCGCCGGTATCCAGCACGTCCAGCACGGACGCCGGTTCGTGCACGCGCACCAGCGTCTCGACATCGGGAGTCACATTACCATGCACCAGCGCCAAATGGGCGGAGCCGGTGGCGGCGTCTTCGTAGGCCACGGCCTCGAACGTGCCCCAGGCCGTCTGCATGGGGCGCTTGCCCACGCGCTTGACGATGGATTCGTGTTCGCTGCGGTATTGGATCAGGTCGGCGATGGTGCCGATCTTCAGGCCGTGTTCGCGGGCGAATTCCACCAGGTCGGGCAGGCGCGCCATCGTGCCATCCGGCTTGAGGATCTCGCAGATCACGGCGGCGGGCGTCAGGCCGGCCATGGCGGTCAGGTCGCAGCCGGCCTCGGTGTGGCCGGCGCGCACCAGCACGCCTCCCGGCACGGCGCGCACCGGGAAGATGTGGCCGGGCTGGACCAGGTCAGACGGCTTGGCGTCGCGCGCCACCGCCACCTGGATGGTGCGGGCGCGGTCGGCGGCCGAAATGCCGGTCTCGACGCCTTCGGCGGCCTCGATCGACTGCGTGAAATTGGTGCCGTAACGGGTGCCGTTGCGGGCGGCCATCAGCGGCAGGTCAAGCTGGCGGCAGCGTTCTTCGGTGAGCGTCAGGCACACCAGGCCGCGGCCGTGAGTGACCATGAAGTTGATGGCTTCCGGCGTGACGAATTCCGCGGCCATGACGAGGTCGCCCTCGTTTTCGCGGTCTTCTTCATCAACTAGGATGACGATGCGGCCGGCGCGCAGCTCGGCGATGATCTCGGCAACCGAAGCGATGCCGAAGGATTCCGGCTCGGAGCCGGGCATGGAGGACAACTGGACGGACATGGCGTGACACGTAAACCAGGCGGGAAAGCCCGGATTTTACCGCCCCCGCAGGCTAATGCCCTATCTGCCCCCGCCGGACCCGTCCGGACCGGGGCATCCGGTTAAACTTTCGGCCGGAGATCCCCCCAAAAAAAACGAAGGAAAAACCTCATGCAAGCCCTTGCGGCCATGCCTTTGAACGTCGCCGCGGCCGTCCGCGTCGTCCTGACCGACATCGACGATACGCTGACCACCGACGGACGCCTGCCGGCCGACGCCTACGCCGCACTGGAACGCCTGGACCAGGCCGGCATCCAGGTGGTGCCGATCACCGGCCGCCCGGCCGGCTGGTGCGACCACATCGCCCGCATGTGGCCCGTGCGCGCCGTGGTCGGCGAAAACGGCGCCTTCTACTACGCGTACGACCGCCAGGCCCGCCGCATGACGACGCACTACTGGACGGACGCGGCCTCGCGCCAGGAAAGCCGCAAGAAGCTGGACGCCATCCGCGACCGGGTTCTTGAGCAAGTGCCGGGCAGCGCCGTCGCCAGCGACCAGGACTACCGCGTGGCCGACCTGGCCATCGACTTCTGTGAAGACGTGCCCGCCCTGCCCGACTCGGCGATCAGCAAGATCGTCCAGATCTTCGAAGAGGCCGGGGCGCAGGCCAAGGTCAGCTCCATCCACGTCAACGGCTGGTTCGGCGACTACGACAAGCTCACCATGACCCGCACCATGTTCCAGCGCGAGTTCGGCGCGGACGTCGCTGGCGCGCTGGACAGCACGCTCTTCATCGGCGATTCGCCCAACGACGAGCCGATGTTCGCCTACTTTCCGATCTCGGTCGGCGTGGCCAACATCCAGGCCCAGATCCACCGTCTGACGCATCGCCCGGCTTTTGTCGCCGCCTTCCATGGCGGCGCGGGCTTTGTCGAAATGGCCGACCGCCTGCTCGCCGCGCGCCAGGCAACCCAAGTCCAGCCGGCCTGAGGTCTGCACAACGTGGCTACTACCAAGACCGCTGCGCCCGCCAACGACGGCCGCCGCAGCATCCAGTCCATCGAGGTGGGCGTGCCCCTGCTGGCCGCGCTGGTCGATGCCGGCAGGCCTTTGACGCTGCGCGACCTGGCGGCCGGCGCCGGCATGACGTCCGCCAAGGCGCACCCCTATCTGGTCAGCTTCATTCGCGTGGGACTGGTGCAGCAGGACGCCGCCACCGGCCAATACGAACTGGGCCCCTTCGCGTTGCAGATGGGTCTGGTCAGCCTGCAGCGGCTGGACCCAGTGCGCATCGCCATGCCCGAAATCGCCAAGCTGCAATCCGACATCGGACACACGCTGGGCATCGCGGTGCTGGGCTCGCATGGCCCCACGATGATCCACATGACCGAAGCCAGCTACCCGGTCCACGTGAACATGCGCAAGGGCACCGTGATGTCCATGCTGCATACCGCCACGGGCTTGGTGTTCGCGGCATGGCTGCCCCCCAAGGTCAGCGAACACTACATCGCGCGCGAGGAAGGCGACACCGCCGTCATCGCCAGCGTGCCGCCGCCCCGCAAGGCTTCCCGCGCCAACATCGAGGCCCAGCTTGCGGACATCCGCGTCCATGGCATGGCCCGTGCGCTGGGCAATCCCCTGCCGGGCGTGGATGCCCTGTCGGTGCCGGTGTTCGACAACACGGGCGGCATCGTTCTGGCGCTGACCAGCCTGGGCCCCACCGGCCTGTTCGATGTGTCGTGGGACGGCGCCATCGCCCGTCCGCTCCTGGCCTGCGCGCACGAAATTTCCCGCAAGTTGGGCTTCCGCGGCTGACGCGCGCTTCGCGCAAAAACGAACACAAAACGAATAAAACGAACAAAAGACGAAAAGAAAGGCAGGGACTTTCCCAGGTGTGCCGTCCCCAGTTGTGTGTTTGAATTCAGGAAATATTCAATTCATACCTACACGAGGAGACACACGATGCAAGCCTTGCGTCTTTTGCAGGCGGCCACGCTGGCCGCATTCGCCTTTGGAGGCGCCGCAGCCCAGGCCGCCGACACCTGCTCCAACCGCGGCGACCTGGACCAGATGTACTGCGACTCGAACAAGGACCTGGTGGCCGACACGCCCACCGACGCGTCCAAGCTCAAGACGCCTTCCACGCTGGTGTTCACCTACACCCCCGTCGAAGATCCGGCCGTCTACGAAGACATCTTCAAGCCCTTCACCAAGCACCTGTCCGAATGCACGGGCAAGCGCGTGGTTTTCTATCAAGTGCAAAGCAACGCGGCTGAAATCGAAGCCATGCGCTCGGGCCGCCTGCACGTGGGCGGGTTCTCGACCGGCCCCACCGCGTTTGCCGTCAACATCGCGGGCGCCGTGCCGTTCGCCGTCAAGGGCTACGCCGACGGATTCCAGGGCTACAACCTGATCGTCATCGTCAAGAAAGACAGCCCCTACCAGAAGCTGACCGACCTGAAGGGCAAGAAGCTCGCGCACACCGCGCCCTCGTCCAACTCCGGCCACATGGCGCCCGTCGCGCTGTTCCCGAAGGAAGGCCTGACGCCCGACAAGGACTACAAGGTCATCTTCTCCGGCAAGCACGACCAGTCCGTCATGGGCGTGAACTCCGGCGACTACGACGCCGCCGCTGTCGCGTCCGACGTGTTCAAGCGCATGGTCGAACGCGGCCAGGTCAAGGAAGCCGACTTCCGCGTGATCTACACCAGCGAGAAATTCCCGACCTCGTCGTTCGCCTACGCGCATGACCTGGAGCCGAAATTCCGCGACCAGATGCTCAAGTGCTTCTACGACTACCGGTTCCCGCCGGAAATGTCCAAGGCCTTCGACAACGCAGACCGCTTCTATCCCGTGACCTACGAGAAGGACTGGGCCATCGTCCGCCAAGTCGCCGAATCCGGCGGCGAAAGCTTCAACCGCGCCGCCTACGACCGCGAATCCGCCAAGAGCAAGAAGTAATCCAGCATGAAGACGTCGCTACGCATTTCCGGCCTGGTCAAGGAATACCGGGCCGGCCGGCCGGTTCTCAATGGCATTGACCTGCACATCGCCGGCCAAGGCCTTACCGCCATCATCGGGCCTTCGGGCACCGGCAAGAGCACGCTCCTGCGCTGCATCAACCGGCTGATCGAACCCACCAAAGGCGAGATCGTCCTGGAATCCCAGGACGGCGCCGTCGATCTGGCGCGCGTGCGCGGCGCGGCGCTGCGCCGCGCACGCCGGCGCATCGGCATGGTCTTCCAGGAATACAACCTGGTCGAACGCCTGACGGTGATGGAGAACCTGCTGACCGGGCGGCTGGGCTATACGTCCGCCGTCAAGGCCTGGATGCGGCGCTTCGAACCCGAAGACATCGAGCACGCGTACAAACTGCTGGACACCGTCGGGCTGGCCGGCTTTGCCGACCAGCGCGCGGATGCGCTGTCCGGCGGCCAGCGCCAGCGCGTGGGCATCGCCCGCGCGCTGATGCAGCGGCCGCAAGTGCTGCTTGCCGACGAACCGACGTCCTCGCTGGACCCGAAAACCTCCGTTGAAATCATGGAGCTGCTGTCCGCGCAGGGCAGCGCCACCGGCATTCCCGTCATCGTGAACATCCACGACGTCGAACTCGCCCGCCGCTACGCCACGCGCATCGTCGGCATGTCCGGCGGCCACGTGGTCTATGACGGCAACGGCCAGGGCCTGGACGCGGCCATGCTCAAGACCATCTACGGAGGCGAGTCTTGGCTGGAATGATCCAATCCCGGGGCGCCAACCGCCCATTCGCCATGTCGGGGCGCGCCAAGGCCGGCGTGCTGCTGCTGGTGATCTACACCATCTACGCCGGCGCGCAACTGGACTTCAGCTGGGCGCGTTTTGAAACCGGCATGGGCCACGCGTCGACCTTCCTCGCGCGCATGTTCCCGCCCAATTTCGAAAAGCCCGCCACCTTGTGGAAAGGCATTGCCGAAAGCCTCGAGATCGCCGTCCTGGCCTCGATGCTGGGCATCATCCTGGCCCTGCCGGTCGGCCTGCTGGGCGCGCGCAACATGATGCCCGCCTGGATCTCCTGGCCCGCTCGGTCGCTCGTCGCGCTCTGCCGCGCCCTGCACCCCGTCATCGTCGCCATCCTCTTCGTCAAGGCCGTTGGCTTTGGCGCGCTGGCCGGCATCCTGGCGCTGACCGTCGCGTCCATCGGCTTCATCGGCAAACTGTTCACCGAAGCCATCGAGGAAATCTCGCTCAAGCAGGTCGAAGCCGTGCGCGCCACCGGCGCATCCTTCGCCAACGTCATCATCTTCGGCGTCCTGCCGCAGGTGTTCGCGCGCTTCATCGGCTTCGCCACCTATCAGTTCGACTCCAACCTGCGCAACTCCACCATGGTCGGGATCGTGGGCGCGGGCGGCGTCGGCGGCACCTTGTTCTCGGCCTTCCAGCGCTTTGATTACGACTTCGTCAGCGCCATCCTGCTGACCCTGATCGCCATCATCATGCTGGGCGAAATCCTTGCCGGCTTCGTGCGGGCCGTGTTCCTGGACAACCTCGGCTTCGACCGCATCCTGCAGAGCCGCTTCGCCGGCGCACGCGGCATCGGCAGCAGCAAGCAACCGGCGGCTCGCAAGGCGGAGGTGGACGAATGAACGCCCACGTATCCCCCCTGAACCCCGCCGGCCAGCCCCGCGTCTGGCAACGCTACAGCATGGGCCAGCGCCTCTTGCGCTTCGCGCTGTACCTGCTGGTCGTCGCCGCCATCGTGCAGGCGATCCGCGGCGTAGAAGTCATCCCCGAGTTCCTGTACGACGCACCGGAACAGATGGCCGACCTGTTCCAACGGATGTGGCCGATCGACTGGGCCTACTACCCGGACGGCGTACACAACGCCCTCATCGAAACGCTGCACATCGCCACACTGGGCACCATCCTCTCGGTGTTCATGGCCGTGCCCGTGGGCCTCCTGGCGGCCAACAACCTCACGCCCAGCAAAACGATCAACATGCTGGCCCGACTGATCCTCGTATCCAGCCGGTCCGTCAACTCGCTCGTCTGGGCACTGCTGTTCATCGCCATCTTCGGCCCCGGCGCCCTCGCCGGCACACTGGCCATCGCGTTCCGCTCCATCGGCTTCGTCGGCAAGCTGGTAGGCGAAGCCATCGAAGAAGCGCAGCGCGGCCCCATCGAAGCCGTCACGGCCACCGGCGCCAGCAAGGCCTCCGTGATCTGGTACGCCTACTGGCCCCAGATCCGCCCCGCCTTCTGGTCCATCGTGCTGCTGCGCTGGGACATCAACGTGCGCGAATCGGCCGTGCTGGGCCTGGTCGGCGCCGGCGGCATCGGCATGGCGCTGGACACCGCCCTGAACCTGTTCCAGTGGGACCGCGTCGCCCTGGTGCTGGCCGCCATTTTCGTGGTGGTCGTCCTGGCCGAAGTCGTCATCACGCAGGCACGCAAACGCATCCTGTAACGCCACGCCCGCTTTACGCTCGTCGGTTTCCCCTGACCAGCGCTCCTTCGCCGCCCCCACTTGGGGCGGCGTTTTCTTTTGCGGGCGACGACTGCCGGATACCTTGGATTACGTCCGCCAGGAAATGCCAGGCAGAGGATGTCAAACACGACCTTGTGCAATTGCGCCAAGCGCCCACGACGGCCAAGGTGACCAACGCGCGCAAAAAGAAAAAAAACAGCAAAAAAGCGCGCAGCGTCCGCCTCCCGACGCAAGACATCGCGTAAGCCCCAAAAGGCCGCCCGCGCGGCCGACCTGGGGCGGGCCCCGCAAGATGCTCCTAGGCCAACGAACGTCGAAAAGAACCTGAAGAACACCACCCGCCCCAGCGACCGGCAAGATCCAATCACCAAAGCCCGGCGCGTCGGCGGCCTGGGGTGCGCGGGGCGTGTAGATGCGCCCGAGGGAATCGGAAGGAGCGGCCGAAGGCCGGGACGACGATGACGAAGGGGCAGTCCGGAGCGAAGGC
>NZ_DAMDGT010000003.1:0-554788 GCF_032102605.1 Achromobacter sp.
CGTAGCTTGCTACGGATACCGTCCCGTAGGTGTCAACCTATGCCAGGACGGGTCACGAACTCAAGAGAAGAAACGCTGGCTTCGACGACTGGACTGCATCGACAGCGAAGAGATGTTCCAGGCGTTCTTTGGCGCGCTACTTATGCAGAAAGTCACTCCGTAAATGGACCTGGACGCCAGGGAAGCGCCGCCAATGATCTCAACCTTGTCTGAGCCCCCGGTTGGCTATCTGTAGTACGCATAATGTGTATTATGTAAAGTACGATATTGGAGTTTTTCTTACACGACTCCCCTCGGCCGCCATGCCGCGCGCCCCATTGGTAGCCGCCACCGGCTCTTCTCCAATGATCTGAACATCCCCGCGCAACGATCCACTTGGTTAGTGCTCGTGCATTCGCGATGCCGTATTCAGTTCGGCCGTCGGATATCGCGAGCGACGCATAAAGCCAGGACACCGCAATCGAATCGCGTTGCCCTGGCACTGCCGCCGAGCGCGCCGCTCACGCTTTCGGCTCGCTCAGCATATCGATTCGCCGTTGATGGCGTCCGCCTTCGAATGCGGTATCCATGAATGCACGGACGCAGTCGCAGGCAACCTTGAAGCCGGTAACCCTGCTGCCCAGCGCCAAGACGTTCGCATCGTTGTGTTGACGGCTCAGGCGAGCCATGGCGGCGTCCGTGCACAGGCCTGCTCTGACGGCCGGGAAGCGATTTGCGGCAATTGAGATGCCAATGCCCGACCCGCAAATGACGATTCCTCGATGAGCCAGACCACTCGTAATTGCCTGACCCATGGAAAAGCCAAACTCCGGGTAGTCCACCGAATTTTCACCATCAGTGCCCAGATCGAGCCAATCGACAGCGGAAAACGCCTTTTTCAGCCGTTCCTTCAGGGCGTATCCCGCGTGGTCGGATGCAATAGCAATTCGCACGTTTCTTCCTTGCCGGTTCAGGGGGACTAAAGACTACCAGGCTGAAGCACCAGTCGGATCAAAGCGTGTCGATTGGAAGCCTTGAGCCGCCCTCCACTGCTAACCCGGTCATCTTTGCGACGGTCGCATATCCAAATGGAACTATTTTTCGGTAAATGTTACCGACACGTCGACATCCTGGCGGACATCCCGTCTGCCTCACAAGAGGTTGATATGCCCATTCTTTGCAACGCTCGTCGGGACTCTGCATTCTGCCAAGGCGCGCTTCCCTCGCTACGTCCTGTCGCTGCGGCGCTGGCTGCCTTGTTCGCATGCGCCGGCGCGCCCGCCCTGGCGGAAAACGCGGGCGGCGCGCCCAGCGGCGATGCTGGCCAAGGCGGCGCTGGCAGCTACATGTCGGGCAATGGGCAGAGTGGAGCGGCAGGCACCGCTGGCACCCCAGTCTCTGGCGGGATGTGGGGACGCGAGACCAGGCCGTTCGCATCTGGAGACCTGGGCGTCATTTCGATCAGCGGAGGAATCGGCGTCGATGGCAGTACAGGGGAATTGGGAGCGCGGGGCGCTGGCGGCGGCGGTGGTGGCGGTACGGGGTTGCGGGTCAGCGTTGACATCGACGGGTTGGAAAACTTCATCTCCCCGGCGGGCGGGAGCATCGTAGGCGGCCGTGGCGGAAATGGCGGCAGTAGTGATCCGAGCGCCATCGAGGCGACGACATTGGGAGCGGGCTCTGGCGGCGGCGGTGGCGGCGGGGATGCGATAGAACTTTTCTCCACCAGGAACTTCCTGTTTACGAACCATAGCGTTGTTGCCGGAGGACTGGGCGGCAACGGCGGCGGCTCTTCCGTGAACTTCAGTCGGGCGGGCGGCGGCGGTGCTGGCGGCATCGGGATCAACGCCCTTCTCGCGGCGCAGACCACGATCGAGAACCGAGGCTTCATCTACGGCGGCAAGGGCGGCGACAGCACGACGGGCGGTCCCCCCGTGTCCTCCGAGGCGCCGGCGGGGGCCGGGGGCGCAGGTGTGCTCCTGGGCGGCGGGACATTGAACAACCGGCCGGGCAGTGTCATTACGGGTGGGAATAGCGGCGTCTCAGGAAGGCTTGCCATCGACGCTATCATGAACGCCTCCGGCGGCGTCGGCGTCTCCATGACTGACGGGACCCTGACGAACGAAGGTCTCATTCGCGGCGGCGACGGCAAGTCGGCCGGTGCAGGCGTTTCCATGACTGGCGGAACACTGGTGAACACCGGGACCATCCGCGGAGGTGATAGCGCGGCCTACTCCGGTAGTTTGTTCGACGGTGTCGCCGTTGTGATGACCGGCCCTGGCTCCGTGATCACTTCCGGCGCGATCGCAGGCGGTACCACCGGCTATGGCTTGCCAGCGGATGCCGTGCTCATGTCCGGCGATGGCGGGCGTCTGGAGCTGCGGGACGGCTACAGCTTCCAGGGCACTGTTCGTAGTACCGGAAATGGCAATGTCCTTGCCCTGGGCGGGAATGCCGGCGGCAGCTTCGACGTGTCGCAATTGGGCATGCTGTACAGCGGCTTTTCCAATCTCGAAAAGACGGGAACCGGCGCCTGGGAACTTACGGGTGTGTCGGTTACGCAATCGAACTGGGCAGTGAAATCCGGTACGTTGAACTTTACGGATGGCATCCAGTTCGGCGGCGCGACAACCACGATCAAGCTGGGCGATGCCAAGCTTGCCTATACGACGCCCAATAGGTTGGCATCGATTAACGCGATCCTCTCGCTGACAGGCGCAGTCGGCACGATCGATGTCGCCAGCGGCAGCGAACTGTCGGTCGCCGCGGGCGTGGACGGTTCGACGCTCAGGAAAGAGGGTTCGGGCACCCTGCTTCTTAATGGCCCCTCCAACTTCAATACGCTGGAAGCGGCGGACGGCTGGGTCTTCCTGGGCTCTGCCGTGTGGCCGCAGACCATCAAGAGCAAGGCCAACGTGTTGATCCAGATATATAACGACATGACTCATGGTGGCAACTACCTGGCCCTGGAGAACCAGTACGGAGTTATGGCCAAAGACGGGAACGGCGTGTTGACCCTGACCGGCCGCAACGAACTGGCTTGGCAAATCCGTATGGGCGGGCTTGTCGCCTCGGCCGACCGCTTCCAGGGCGACGTGGAGACAACTACGCCCGTTTCTCGGTTTTTCCTTGACGCCTCGCAGCCCGGTCGCTACCTGGGAAAGATCAGCGGCGTGGGGTCGTTCACCAAGCGCGGCTCGGCCACGCTCGAACTCACGGGAGACAGCAGCGCATTCAGCGGTTCGACGTTCGTGCAGCAAGGCACCCTGAACCTGGCGTCCACCGCGAGTCTGGGCGGGAAAGTCACTGTAAATCCCGACGCGACGTTGGCCGGCAGCGGCACGGTAGGCGCGATGGAGGTGCAGCAGGGAGGCACTCTTGCATTAAGCGGCGGCATTTTCAAGGTAAGCGGCGACGCCAACCTCCAGTCGGGCTCCACCGTTGCGGTGCGCGCCGATCCGAACGGGACGCCCGGACGCCTGGTGGTGAACGGCACGGCATCCCTGCAAGGGGCCAATCTGCTCCACGTTGGCGTGGGCGATGGTTTCGCGCTCAACACCAAATACACGATCTTGTCGTCCGACAACCCCGTGCAGGGCCAGTTCACCAGCATCAGCTCCGAATACGCGTACTTGACCGCCAAGCTTGATTACAGCGACCCGAAGGCGGTGGATCTTGAACTGGTGCGGCGCGACATCACCCCGCCAGTGGTCAATCCGCCCGTAAATCCTCCGGTCAACCCCCCTGTCGATCCTCCGGTCACCCCTCCGCTCACGCCGCCGGGTGGAACCTCGCCTATCGTTGTCGCCCCTCCGTCCATTTCGCGGCCCATCCGCTTTGAAGATCTGGCCGAGACGCCGAATCAGCACGCTGTTGGCGTGGCGCTGGAGTCGCTGCCGGAAAACCATCCGATTTCCAAGATCGTGATCGGCCTGCCGGTTGGCGCTCCGCCGCAGGCGCTGACCATCCTGTCCGGCGAAGCGCATGCCAGCACGGCGGGCGCCCTGTCCGGTCTCGGGGCGAATGCCCGCGTGATTCCGCTTGCACAACTTCGGCGCGGCCTGGGCGGGACGCTCCAGCCTGGCGCGCCCACCGCCAGCGCGGGTATGAGCGATGCGCCCCTGTCCGCGTCCACCCTGCCCGGCTCCGACGCCCCTCCCGCCTGGGCCCAGGTCGTGGGCCAGTGGCAGCGCAGCGGCGGTGATGACGGCATCGCCCGCGTGCGCCAGCACACCGGCGGCGTCTACGCCGGCGCGGATCGCGCCGTTGGCAACGGCTGGCGCCTGGGCGGCGCGGTTGGCGTCACGAACAGCAAGCTCAAGGCGGACGACCTGAACAGCCAGAGCGACATCGACAGCTACAGCGCCACCGTGTACGGCGGGCGCCGCTTTGACGCCGGCCCGGGTCACATCAACCTGTTGCTGGGCGCCGCCTATACCTGGCACGACATTTCCAGCAAACGCACCGTGGCCTTTTCCGGCATCAACGAGAAGCTCACGGCCGATTACGGCGCCAGCACCGGCCAACTGTTCGGTGAAATCGGCTACGGGGTGCCGATGAGCGATCGCATTCTGCTGGAACCGTACGCCGGCGTGGCGTTCAACGACCAGCGCGTGCGCGGCTTCAGCGAGTCCGGCGGCGACGCGGCCCTGTCGGGGGACAGCCAGCACGACCAGACCACGACGACGACCCTGGGCCTGCGCGGCACGATGCAGTGGGACACCCTGGCGCTCACGGCGGGCGCCGGCTGGCGTCATGCCTTTGGCGACATCAATCCGGCGTCGACCCTGGCGTTCGCAGGCAGCGACGCATTTACGGTGGCAGGTGCGCCGATTGCCCGCAACGCCCTCGCCACGGAACTGGCGGGGCAATGGCGCGCGTCGCGCAAAGTCGCCTTCACCCTGTCGTACGACGGCGAATATGGCGGCGGCAATCAGCAGCACGCCGGGACGCTGCGGATGAACTGGCGGTTCTGAACGAGGGCCGGGCGGGAGCCTGGCAAAGCGCCACTCGCCATCCCGCCGAGCGCTCGTCTACGTCGTCTGCGACGATACGGTCGCCAAGCGCCTAAAGCGCGCCGAAGGCCATCCACGCAACATTCTGCAGATGATGGACGAGCATCGTTCCTGCCGTGAACTGGCCCAGCAGATCCAACCCGTCGAAATGGCGATCTCGCAGGCCAAGAAGATGTTGATCCAGGACCACATCGACTACTGCCTGCAAGACGCCGTGGGCGAGCTGGACGCGGACAGCCAGCGCACCATCGATGAGTTCAAATAAATCACCAAGTACCTGTAGGGTCCGTACCGATGCTGTCGTTTTCCGAGTTGCGCGCCCTGGGCGCTTCCCACGCCTGGCTGTTCATTCCCAGCACGCACCACCACCCCATGCACCCGTGCCATCACTGGTGATGCCCTGGCTCTGGGCCGCCGTGCGAGCCAGTGCCCGAGGTGGTGATCGCGGTGCTCGCCGGCAGGTCAATGGACACCGAGCCGCCGCTGCCCCAGACGGAGGTCCCGCCCGCGCAACTTAGCCCGATCCGGGAATAGTCGAACGCCACGCCCTGGCTGGCGCCGACCATACTGCCGCCTCCGCCTATGCTTTGCGCAAGAATTCCAAAAGCGCTATTGCCCAGGGTCGTGTTCCGTCCGGTAATGCCGCGCTGGAAGCCGGGTAGTGCCCCCATGGAAGCCTGCCGCGAGCCGGTCCAGGAAACCGGCGTTGCGGGCGCGGCTTTTCTCCCGATGCGTTGACGGTCTAGATTCTTTCCGGCACCCTAATCCGGCGTCTTATTCGATCGGACGTCTTTTTCGACGCGACGTCCTATTGGTTCCTGCGAAAGGCCCGGCCTTCTCCCTCCAGCGTGCCGCGCCCGTCTCCGCGCACCATTCGCGTTCCAGCACTTCGTTCCGCACATAAGTTGGATAACAGCAATTCTGGTGATCAGGCCGTAACCCTCGGCTGGTTTTTCATGTTTTTGCCTGGAGTCGACAGCATGATGCAAGTCGTTCGAGCCGTACCCTCCATCGCCAGTTTCTCGTTTCCCCGCCGGCGGCTGGCGCCCGTCTTGACGACGTTGGCCCTGGCCCTCGCGACGGCGCTGCCCGCGGGGGCGGCAGATGCTCCCAAACCCGCGGAGCCCGCCACGAAAGAGGCGAATGCGGCGCTGCTCAAGGCGTTGCCTTTCGCGGACAAGACATCGTTCGAACTTGCGCACAAGGGATTCATCGCCCCCCTGCCCTCCGAAATGATCAAGGGCGACCAGGGCAATCTGGTCTGGGATCCGACCAAGTACGACTTCATCAAGGAAGGGGCGCCCGCGCCCGACACCGTCAACCCCAGCCTGTGGCGTCAGTCGCAGCTGCTGAACATCTCCGGACTGTTTCAGGTTACGGACGGCATCTACCAAGTCCGCAACTACGACCTGTCCAACATGACGATCGTCGAAGGCAAGGAAGGCCTGACGATCATGGACCCGCTCATTTCGACGGAAACGGCCAAGGCCGCGCTGGATCTCTACTACCAGCACCGGCCGAAGAAGCCGGTGGTCGCCGTGATCTACACGCACAGCCACGTGGACCATTACGGCGGCGTGCGCGGCGTGGTGGACGAGGTGAACGTCAAGGCGGGCACGGTGAAGATCTACGCCCCGCTGGGTTTCCTGGAGCACGCCGTGGCGGAAAACGTCATGGCGGGCACCGCGATGAGCCGTCGCGCCAGCTACATGTACGGCAACCTGCTGCCGCCCAGCGCCACCGGACAGGTAGGCGCCGGCCTGGGCACGACCACGTCTGCCGGCACGGTCACGCTGATCCCGCCCACGGACATCATCGAAAAGACGGGCGAAACGCGTACGATCGACGGCCTGACCTATGAATTCCTTTACGCGCCGGGCAGCGAGGCGCCCGCCGAGATGCTGTACTACATCAAGGAGAAAAAGGCGCTGAACACGGCCGAGGACTCCACCCACACCCTGCACAACACCTATTCGCTGCGCGGCGCCAAGATCCGTGATCCCCTGGCCTGGTCCAAATACCTGAACGAAGCCCTGGCGCTGTGGGGCGACGACGTGGAAGTCATGTACGCGATGCACCATTGGCCGGTGTGGGGCAAGCAGCAGGTCCAGGAACAGCTGGGCCTGCAGCGGGACATGTACCGCTACATCAACGACGAGACCCTCCGGCTGGCCAACATGGGCTACAACAAGGAAGAGATCGCCGAACAGGTCAAGCTGCCCGAGGCCATCGCCACCAAGTTTTCGAACCGCGGCTACTACGGCTCCCTGAACCACAACGTGCGCGCGACGTATGTGCTTTATCTGGGATGGTTCAACGGCAATCCGGCGACGCTGCATACGCTGCCGATTCAAGAGGCGTCCAAGCGGTACGTGGACATGATGGGCGGGGTCGACGCCATTCTGGCCAAGGCCCGCGACTACTACAAGAAAGGCGACTACCGCTGGGTGGCTGAAGTCGTGAACTATGCGGTCTTTGCCGATCCCGACAACCTCGAGGCTCGGAATCTGCAGGCCGACGCGCTGGAACAGATGGGCTACCAGGCCGAAAGCGGACCATGGCGCAACTTCTACCTGACGGGCGCCAAGGAACTGCGCGAAGGCGTGCAGAAGCTGCCGGTGCCCGACACGGCCAGCCCCGACACCGTGCGCGCGATGACGCTCGACATGCTGTTCGATTACTTCGCGGTGCGCCTGAACCGCGAAAAGGCGGCTGGCAAGCACGTCGTGCTGAACCTGGACTTCACCGACACCGACCAGAAGTACACGCTGGAGATGGTGAACAGCGTCCTGAACCACACGGAGGGCAAACAGGCCAAGGAGCCCACGGCCAGCATGTCGCTCAGCCGCGAGACGCTCAACCGCATGATGCTCAAGGAACTCACCTTGAAAGACGCGCTCGCCCAGGGCGACGTCAAAGTCAGCGGAGACCAGCAAAAGATCACGGACATGTTCGCGTCGCTGGACAACTTCGAGTTCTGGTTCAACATCGTCACGCCGTAGCGAAACGGGGCCGGCTCAGGCCGGCCCCGTCGCGTCGCGGCTGCCAGATGGTATCGGCGTGGCCGCCAGGCGAAGACGCTACAGGGCCGCGGCGCGCGAAGCCAGTTGGCGGTTGCCCTCGCTGGTGGGCTTCAGGACCATGCGCTCGGCGGTAAGCACCTTGGCCAGGGCGCGGGCGCCGTCGCGCAGGGCCGCTTCCACCAGCGTCAACGCCAGCACGTCGCGCTGGGCATGGCTGCCGCCGAAGCGATGCGCAATCAGGCGCACATCGCGCAGCAGGCTGACGGCAAGCGCATAGTCTTCGCGGGCGAACGCCACCAGGGCGCGCGCCACTGGCAGCCCCACGTCTCGCGTCATCATGGCGTTGGTGCCGCCTTCCTGCGCGGCGTTTTCCATGTCGTCGATCAGTTGCTGCGCAGCGGCGTCGTCGCCGGCGCCCAGGTACGCCATCAGGGCGTGCACATCGTTGAAGGCGTAGTAGCCCTTGCCGCCGCGTTCCCGCCAGACATCAGCAAGCTGGCGCCAACGCGCACCGACGTCCACGCCGCGCAGCAGCAGGCGCCAGAGCATGGCCGACGCGTCGATCAGGTCCAGCACCTGGCCGGTGGAGGTTTCACGCAGCCGATCGTCGTACAGCGCCAGGACCTTGGCGATCTCGTCCCTGTCCAGGTGGAAAAGAGCCAGGTGCCACCAATTGTGGATTGACAGCATGTTGTCGGTGGACCAATCGCCCCGCCGGCCGTCGAGCCACGCGATGCCCTCCTCGACTCTTCCCTGCATTTCCAGCACGTGGGCCACCGCATGCACGGCCCAGGGGTCGCGGGGGTTCAGTTCCAGCGCGCGCCGCCCCTGGGCCTCGGCTTGCGCATACAGATTGGTTTCTTCCAGCCCAAAGGCATGCATGCCAAGCACATAGCCGAAGTGCGGCATCTGGCTGTTCCAGGCGGGCAGGACGCCGGCCACGCGGTCGCGCAGCATCGTCGAGCGGCCAAGCAGGAAGTCGCCGATGTGTCCAACCTGCAGGGCCAGCGTGTCGTGCGGGTAGTCGATCAGGATGTCGGCGTAGCGTCGCAAGGCAACGGAGAATTCGCCGTGCAGCCAGGCATGCGCGGCGGCGATATGGCGCCGTTCGCGCTCGTTGGCGATGTCGTACAGGCCCTCGGCCGCTTCGACGCTTTCGCGCAGCATCGGTTCTACGCACTTGTCGCTGGCCGTGATCAGCATCCCGGCGCGCAGGACGTGGCCCATCACGAAGACCGGGTCGTCGGCAAGCGCCCCATCGATGATCCCCAAGGGATCGCCGTAATAGCCGTGGAACAGGGTCTGGGCACGCTCGTAGGCGTCCAGCGAGCCCTGCTCATCCGTGGAAACGGGGTTGCCCCGCACATCGCTCAGCGCCATGGTTGCCTCCCTGGGTGCCGCCCCGCGACGGGCTTCGATGATATTAAGCACGGAAGTGGAACGGCGGCAAAGCGCAGTTGCGCTAGTACAGGCGCACCGGTGTCAGGCCCGCAAGGGCGTCACGGTTTGCCTGTCGGCCGGGCAGGGTCGGTCATCGATTCACGCTGAGATACCAGCAACGCATCGGTCTGGTCGATCCGGATCACGCCGATCCGGGGAAATTCAAAGTCGATGATGATGTACAAGGCCGCGGTCATCACCACCGCGTAGATGACCTGGTGCAGCAGGGTGTGCTGCTGCCGGGACGCGGCCAGGTTCACGCCCACCAGGCAGGCGCACACCAAGGCCAGGAAGCCCAGGAAGACGTAGGTCACGATGGGTGGATGCACCTTCTGGGCGGCGGATAGCGATGTGGCGGAGTCGAGCATGTCGTTGACGGCGCCGATGTACGAGGCGGCAAGCGCCGGCGGCACCCGGTTGCGCGCCGCCACGACAGATGCCTTCCAGATATCCTGCTGCATCTTTCCCGCCGTGGCCGCGATGCCCACGCGCGCGTCCAGGTCGGCCACGTGGCGCTCATACAGGATCCGCTGGTCCACATACCCGCGAAATTGATCCCGCAGCCGCGGCTGGTCCTCGGGTTCCAGCAGATCGATGCGCAGCCAGGCGGTGCCGATTGCATTGACCTCCTGGATCACAAGGTCGCGCCTTTCGGCCATGCGCTGCGCGGCGCCCGAAAAGGTAAAGGCCACCAGCAGGCCCAGCAGCGCAAACACCGAGGCCTCGATGGCGGCGACGCCTGCCCCGCCCTTCTCGTCCAGGCTTCTGCCCAACACCTTGCCGATCGCGATGGCCACAAACAATCCGACGAAGAAGACCAGCGCCAGACCCGCCAGGAGATACGAATAGTTCATGAGGACCTCGGATGTCCGCTCATCGAGAGGTTGAGCGTCCCGGTCTGGCCGCTCGGCGCCGCGAGCCGATGCAATGTCGCGCGGGCTGACGCAACGATACGTGCAACCTGCGGATGCTGGCAATGCGGGAGACATCGCGATATTCAGGCATTCGGGGCGGCGCCTGTCCGGCAGCCGCCCCGCCCTTTATCTACTGCAGGGCGCGCACCGCGTTCGCAATCCGTTCCATCGCCGTCTTCAATTGCGCCAGCGAGGTCGCATAGCTGATGCGGAAGTACGGCGCCAGGCCGAAGATGCTGCCGGGCACCACGGCCACGTCATGATGGTCGAGCAGATAGGCGCAGAAGTCGGCGTCCGTTTCCAGGCGCTTGCCTTGCGGCGTCTGCTTGCCCAGCACGCCCGCGCAATTGGCGAACGTGTAGAAGGCGCCTTCGGGACGACGGCAGCGGATGCCTTCAATGGCGTTCAAGGCGTCGACCACCAGGTCGCGCCGCTGCAGGAACGACGCGCGCCTGTCGGCCAGGACCTCTTGCGGGCCGTTCAAGGCCTCGATGGCGGCGGCCTGCGTCACGGAGCAGGGATTGGACGTGCTCTGGCTCTGCACCACGGCCATCGCCGCGATCAGTTCCCGGGGACCGCCCGCGTAGCCCAGGCGCCAGCCGGTCATGGCGTAGGCCTTGGACAGCCCGTTGACCGTCAGCGTGCGGTCGGCCAGGCGCGGTTCGACCTGCGCCATGGTCTTGAAGGCGAACCCGTCATAGACCAGGTGCTCGTAGATGTCGTCGGCCAGCAGCCACACGTGCGGATGGCGCAGCAGCACCTGGCCGATCGCCCGGAGCCGCGCCTCGTCGTAGGCGGCGCCCGACGGATTGGACGGCGAATTGAGCATCAGCCAGCGGGTGCGCGAGGTGATCGCGGCCTCCAGGTCGGCCGGATCCAGCAGAAAGCCGTTTTCCTCGCGGCCGGGCACCTGCACCGTCTTGCCGCCGGCGATGGTGATCATGTCGGCGTACGACGTCCAGTACGGCGTGACGACGATCACCTCGTCGCCCTCGTCTAGCGTGGCCATCAGCGCATTGTGGATCACCTGCTTGGCGCCGGCGCCGGCCGTGATCTGGTCCACGCCGTAGGTCAGGCCGTTCTCGCGCTGGAATTTGGCCGCGATGGCCTGTTTCAGGGCGATCGTGCCATCCAGCAGCGTGTACTTGGTTTCGCCGGCCTCGATGGCTCGCACGGCGGCGGCCTTGACGTTGTCTGGGGTGTCAAAGTCGGGCTCGCCCGCGCCCAGCACGATGACGTCGCGCCCTTCCCGCTTGAGCTGGGCCGCGCGCGCGCCGATGCGCAGGATCTCGGACACTTCGATGGCGGAGATGCGCCGGGCCCGGCGCAACGGCGCGGCGGGTTGAATTGCTTCGGTTTGGGACATGGGAACTGTTTCCTGCTGATGGGGGCGCTCAACGCGCCGCGGTGACCATGATCTCGACGAGGATGTCCGGCGCGGCCAGTTCCAGCGCGCCGCAACAGCGCGCGGGGGCCTGGCCCGGGACGATCCACGCATCATAGACCGCATTCATGCCCGCGAAATGCGCCATGTTGCTGAGCCAGATCGTCACGTTGAGCAGCTTGGACTTGTCCGTGCCCGACTCTGCCAGCATCTGGTCGATCGCGGCCAGCACCTGGCGGGTCTGGCCGCCGATGTCCTGGCTGCGGTCGGCCGCCGTATGGCCGGCCAGATAGACGGTATCCCCGTGGATCACCGCGCGCGAACGGCGCGCATTCTGGTCAAGCCGGGTGATGGGCTGGCTCATTGCTGCTTCCCCTGCCCCGACACGCGGCGGCAATGGTTCAGGGCGGCCTGGACCAGGTTGTCGCTGGCTTCCGGCGTGCGGAAGGCGGAATGGGCCGACAGCGTCACGTTGTCCAGTTCGTACAGCGGGTGCTGGGCCGGCATGGGTTCGACGTCGAACACGTCCAGGCCGGCATGGCCGAGCTTGCCGCTGCGCAGCGCGGCGATCATCGCGGCTTCGTCGACCAGGGCGCCGCGGGCGGTGTTGACGAGAATGGCGCCGTCACGCATGCCGGCGATGCGATCCGCCGAGATCATCCCGCGGGTGTCGTCATTCAGCAGCAGGTGCAGCGAAACGACGTGGCTCTGCGCCAGCAGCTCGTCCAGTTCGACGAACGTCACGCCCGCGTGCGATTTGGGGCTGCGATTCCAGGCCAGCACGTTCATGCCGGCGCCTTGCGCCAGCCGCGCCATCTCGGCGGCGATGCCGCCAAAGCCGACCAGGCCCAGCGTCTTGCCGGTAAGTTGCACGGCGTCGGTGCGCAGCCAATTGCCGCCGCGCATTCCGCGGTCCATCTTGGCGAAGCCCTTGGCCGCCGCCCACATCAGCGCGAACGCGCATTCGGCCACGGCGGTGTCGCCATAGCCCTTGATGATGTGGACCTCGATACCCAGTCCGGCAAGTTCCTCGGGGTTCATGTACGAGCGCGCGCCGGTGCCCAGGAAGACCACGTGCTTGAGCGCCGGGCATTGGCGGGCGATAGCCGTGGGCAGGTGGGTATGGTCGACGATGATGATTTCGGCATCGCCCAGCGCTGCCGGAATCTGCTCGGAGGTGATATCCGGCTGGCGGTTGATGCGCAGCGCGGGGTCGTCGTTCTGGTGGAGCCGTTCGGCGACGGCGGCGAGCGTGGGGTTGGCATCGATGAAGACAGCTTTCATGCGGATTTCCTGTTCATTTGGGTCGTCGGGGTCGCTGGCCACCTTCGGGAAAAGGCGCCGGCCTGAAAGGTTTTGGGGGTTCCGGCGGCGCCAAAACCCCAAGGTCGATTCACTGTATTGCTTGCTGTATACAGATGATGATGATTGTTGTGAATGCAGTCAAGTGTTATGCTTTTTTCGCCCGGTTCCTCCAATCGGACTTCCCAAAAAAATGTTTGCGGACGCATCGCCATCCGCGCCAACCACGAGACGCATATCCATGACCACCGCCCCCACCTCCTGGCCCGAACGCACCGGCGGCCAGGTGCTTATCGACCAGTTGCGCGCGCAAGGCGTCGAGCGCCTGACCTGCGTGCCGGGTGAAAGCTACCTGGCCGCGCTTGATGCGCTGTACGACAGCGGCGTCGAAGTCATCTCGTGCCGCAACGAGGGCGGCGCGGCGATCATGGCCGAGGCCTACGGCAAGCTCACCGGCCGCCCCGGCGTCTGCTTCGTCACGCGCGGCCCCGGCGCCACCAACGCGAGCCATGGCGTGCACATCGCCATGCAGGACTCCACGCCGATGATCCTCTTCATCGGCCAGGTGGACCGCGCCATGCGCGAGCGCGAAGCCTTCCAGGAGATCGACTACCGCTCCCTGTTTGGCGGCATCGCCAAATGGGTGGTTGAAATCGACAGCGCGGCCCGCGTGCCTGAACTGGTGGCGCGTGCCTTCCGCGTCGCCATGCAGGGCCGCCCCGGTCCGGTGGTGATCGCCCTGCCCGAGGACATGCTGGTCGAAACCTGCCGCGTCCCTGACGCGCCGCGCGTGGAACCCGCCGTCGCGTGGCCTGCCCCGGCAGACATGGACCGGCTGTCCGCGCTGCTGGCGGACGCCAAGCGGCCGCTGGCCATCCTGGGCGGATCGGGCTGGGACGAAGCCGCCTGCGCGGCGTTCGCACGCTTTGCCGAGCGCGCCCAACTGCCTGTCGCCACCTCGTTCCGCCGCGCGTCGCTGTTCGACGCCGACCACCCCAATTACGCGGGCGACGTGGGCATCGGCCCGGACGCCAAGCTCAAGGCCAGGGTTGAACAGGCGGACCTGATCCTGCTTGTGGGCGGCCGCCTGTCCGAAATGCCCTCGTCGTCCTATACCCTGCTGGACGTGCCCGTCCCGCGCCAGCGCCTTGTCCACGTGCATCCGGGCGCGGAAGAGCTGGGCCGCGTCTACCAGCCGGAACTCGCCATCCAGGCCAGCCCCAAGGCTTTCGCCGAAGCCCTGCAATCGCTGGCCGTGCCGGCTCGCCCCGCCTGGGAAGGCGAAGCCGCCGCCGCGCATGCCGACTACCGGGCCTGGACCGACGTCCCGCGCACCCTGCCGGGCGACTTCCAATACGGCCAGGCCGTAACCTGGCTGCGCGACCGCCTCCCGGCCGATGCCGTCATCTGCAATGGCGCCGGCAACTATGCCGGGTGGCTGCACCGCCACCACCGCTTCCATCGCTTCGGCACGCAATTGGCGCCCACCAGCGGCTCCATGGGATACGGCGTGCCGGCGGCGGTCATGGCCAAGCGCCAACTCCCCGACCGCGTGGTCGTGGCCTTCGCGGGTGACGGTTGCTTCCTCATGAACGGCCAGGAATTCGCCACCGCCGTGCAGTACGACGCGCCCATCATCGTGGTGGTGGTGGACAACGGCCAGTACGGCACGATCCGCATGCACCAGGAACGCGATTACCCCGGCCGGCAGGTCGCCACGCGCCTGGCCAATCCGGACTTCGCCGCGATGGCCGTGGCCTTCGGCGGTCATGGCGAACGCGTGGACACGACCGAGCAGTTCAGCGCCGCGTTCGAGCGCGCCCTGGCCAGCGGCACGCCGGCCATCCTGCACTGCCGCCTGGATCCACGCGCGCAATCCCACGCGCGCGACTACACCGGCCCGCTGCGTTAAGCCGTCATGGGGGTCTGGAATGTACTAACATGCGCCCCAACCCGGGCCCTTGCCCGGCCGCCTTGCAGGCGGCCACTGGGCAACCGGCGCATGACATTCCATGACCCCCTGGTTCCTCGCAGGCCTGCGCCTGCGAAAACTCGAATAGCGTTGGGGGCGGTCCGCCCCTCTTGCTTGCCCTTCGTTCCGGAGACCCCTTGAGCGCCGTCAGCGACAGCATTGTCGAAAAAGTCTATTTGCGCATTCGCGATATGGCGATCGACTTCGACTTCAAGCCCGGAGAGCGCCTGAACGAAGTGGCGCTGGCCAAAGAGCTTGGCGTTTCGCGCACCCCGCTGCGCGAGGCCCTCAACCGCCTCAGCATCGAGGGCCTGCTGCGCTTTCTTCCCGGCAAGGGGTTTTTCTGCCGTGATCTCGACGTCCAGGAGATCTTCGCGCTGTACGAATTGCGCAAGTCACTGGAGGTGGCGGCGCTGCGCCTGGCGATCCAGCGCGCCGCCGACACGGATATCGCGGACGCGCTGGCGTTTCTGGATACCACGGGCCCCGAGGCCGGCGAACGCACGGTGGCGGAACTGGTCGAACTCGACGAGGCCTTCCACGAACGCCTGGTGGCCATGTCGGGCAACGCCGAAATGCTGCGCGTGCTGAAGAACGTCAATGCCCGCATCCGGTTCGTGCGCTGGATAGACATGAATCGCGGCGATCGCCCCGCCAGCCAGCGCGAACACCATCGCCTGCTGGAAGCGCTGCAAGCGCGCAACGAGGCCGACTGCGTCGCCATCCTGGAACAGCACATCGACCGCCGCATGGACCAGATCACGTCGGCCATCCGCGAGGGCTACGCCCACATCTACATGCCCGAGGCCTCGCGGCGGGCTTGACCGCCCGGGGCCCCGCGCTACCGGCCGTGGCGTCCCGGCCGCCCTCCTGCATCACCCCAGTCAAGACCGCTCCATGCCTCATGCGCGATTCAGCTTCCAATTGATCACGATTCCCGCATTCGTGTGCCTGTACGGGGTCGCGTGGGCCAAATGGGCGGCGCCGGGTTTTGTGGGGCTGGCCTATCTGGCGCTCAGCGCCCTGACGCTTGGCGTCTACGCCGTCGATAAGTCAGCGGCCAAGGCCGGGCGGATGCGGATACGGGAAAGGACGTTGCACCTGCTGTCCATCGCCGGCGGATGGCCCGGCGCGCTGATCGGCCAGCAGTGGCTGCGGCACAAATCGGTGAAGGCGAGCTTTCGAAGGGTCTACTGGGTGACCGTGGTGCTGAATGTCGTCGCCTTTGCGCTGCTCTGCACCCCCGCCGCAACGACGCTCGCGGAGTTATAAGGAATCACCGGGGCAAAAAGGCGTCGTGCGGCCGACGGATGGACGAGGCCAAAGTCGTCCCTCAAGCTGGGCCATGCACGCGTGCCCAGCGGACGCGCACATCGCCGCCACAGGAGGTCCCATGTGGGAACCCAGCGACACCTATCCCGATCCTTCCATCGAAGTGCTGGATTCGCGATTCCAGAAATACCGCCTCAACAACGCCGGCATAGAGCTCCTAGCTACGGGTATCCGCTATGGCGAAGGGCCGGTCTGGTTCGGCGACGGCCGCTACCTGCTCTGGAGCGACATCCCGAACAACCGCATCATGCGCTGGGACGAGGAAACGGGCGCCGTGTCGGTCTTTCGCAAGCCGTCGGGATACGCCAACGGCAACACGCGAGACCGCCAGGGGCGCCTGGTCAGTTGCGAACACGGCGGGCGGCGGGTTGTGCGGACCGAGTACGGGGGAACGCTAACCGTGCTGGCGGACCGCTACGACGGCAAACGTCTGAATTCGCCGAACGACGTCATCGTGCGTCGCGACGGATCGGTCTGGTTCAGCGATCCTGATTTCGGCATCCAGAATGACTACGAGGGTTTCAAGTCCGAACCAGAATTGCCCACCCATGTGTACCGACTGGATCCCGCCACCGGCAGGCTGGACGCGGTTATCAAGGACATCCAGAACCCGAATGGCCTGTGCTTTTCCCCTGACGAGGCGCTGCTGTATGTCGTCGACAACGGGTCCAGGCCCAATCGCATCCTGGTGTACGAGGTCAACCGGGATGCAAGCCTGGGCCAGGGGCGCACGTTCGTCGATGCGGGCGACCTTGGCCTACCGGACGGCATCCGTTGCGACATGGACGGCAATGTCTGGGCCGGCTGGGGCAGCGGACCGGGCTTGAGCGGCGTCATGGTCTTTGCTCCGGACGGCGCGGCCATCGGTCGCATCGCGCTGCCGGACCGATGCGCCAACCTGTGTTTCGGCGGCCTGCGGCGCAACCGGCTGTTCATGGTGACGGGCCAATGCCTTTTCGGGCTGTTCGTGAACACCCAGGGTGTGGGCTGCCCTTGATGCCGCGCCCGCCGCTGCGCGGCCCCGCGGCCGCCTGCGGGCGGCCTACAGGAAACCGATCCAGCGCCCCGCGACCAGACAACCCAGCCATAGCAGCAGCGATGCACCGGCCTGCAGGCGAAGCCCGCCGGTCGGAAGGTCCCCGGCCACCACGCCGGCCCATGCCCTGCCCCGATGCACCCCCCACGCATTGAGCGCCCCCGCCAAGAGCAAGCCCATCTTCACGACAAACGCGGGATTTTGCAGGTATTCCAGCGGCCGCACCGAGAACAGCATGGCGCCGGTCAGCACCGCCAGCGCCAGTCCGACGGCGGCGGTGCGCGCCAGCACCGGCGCCAGAACCGCCAACGGCCCGGATTTGATGACGCCAAGCAGGCGCAGATCGAGCGGGACAATGGATCCGATCAGCAGCCCGATGGCTCCGATGTGCGCGGCGTTGACAAGCAGGTACAGCGTGCCGGACCGGCGCAACCATATTGCTGGCGGCAGGGCCTCAAGCTGTTCGAGAGCGAGCCGCAGCAGTTCGGGCATCGGGTAAGACGCCCTTGGCTCAAGGCTTCTTGATGCGGCTGGGGTAAATATTGTAGGTCTTGCCGCCCACCGTGACCTGGACAGCCTTCATCCGTTTGTTGGCAGCGTCCTGATCGCGGTTGCCTACGGCTGTGATGGCGTCACCGGGCTTGGCCGAACCTTCGATAAAGCCCGCTTCCTTCGTCTGGCTGGGATTGCCCAGTTCCACGGTCCACACGCCATCCTTGGCGCGAACCTTCAACGTCGGGTGTGGGGGCGCAATCTGCACCTGTTCGACCGTGCCCTGCAAAGTCATCTGCTCGGATTCGGCCCATGACCAACCATGGTGCGCCAGCGCCGGCGCGGCGCCCGCGGCCAACACAGAAAACGCCAATCCGGCGAGTACGCGTTTGGAAAGCTTCATGTCGATGCTCCTCGGGTGGCGGGCACATGTGGGCGAAGCGTGCGATGCCCGTTGAAGGAGCATAGCAGCGGACAAACCCCTGCTGCTATGTACGAGTTCGCAGCCAGCGGGGTCCTGGGTGGATGTCGCTTCATGGCGGAGCGGCCATGGTTGACGGCCAGCCGCTCTACCGGAAGTTCATCTTTTTGGGTCGATCCATACTTAATTTTTTACTTTAAGTTTGGGGCTGGTTTCTGAATTAAAGATGCCTATTATCAATAGGATGGGACACTATTCAATAAACAACATTAAGACTGGACTGCCAGCGTTCAGTCCGCGCCGCCTCCCACAAGATCGCCAGCCCCCAGGAAAACCCTGCGGAACTTTCCCGCTTTGGTAACGGTCGCTTTATGTTCAGGCAATTGTCAGCATATGCCGACATTTGCGCCTGAGCCTGCATCCGCGCGTCCAATCGGGAGACCTGCATGTCATTGCTCAGTTCGCGTCCCTTCGGGATCGTGCCCCCAGTCCACGCCGCGCGTCCCCCTCAACAGAAAACCTACCACGCTAGTCCCGCGCACAACCCGCAATGCCCCCGGCGCGCACGTCCATGAGCAGCGTTCCCGACACTTTGAACGAGCCCGCCGCCGCTGGCCTTTCCGTCATGGATGCGACCGTCGTGCTGGTCGGCGTGGTCATCGGCATCGGGATTTTCGGCTTCCCGCCCCTGGTGGCGCAGCACGCCGGTTCAGAGGCCGTATACATCGGCCTGTGGTGCGCCGGTGGGCTGGTCATGCTGGTCGGCGCGCTTTGCTATGCGGAGCTGGGCTCCGCATATCCGGGCGCCGGCGGCGAGTATCTGTACCTGACCCGCGCCTGGGGGGCGCGCGTCGGCCTGATGTTCGCCTGGGCCCGATGCTCCGTCATCCAGACAGGGGCCATCGCGGTGGTCGCGTTCATCTACGGCGACTATGCCCAACGATTGCTGCCCTTGGGCTCGCAAGGTCCAGCGGTGCATGCAGCCATCTCGGTCGTCGTCCTGACCGGGCTGAACATGATCGGCACCCGGTACTCCAAGCGCCTGCAATGGGTCTTTACCGTGCTGACTCTCGTTGCCCTGGGCGCGGTGCTGATCGCCTGCCTGTCCGCTTCCGGCGGCGAACCGATCAGCACGGTATCGGCGGCGCCGCTGTCGGGTAACACGGCAGGCCTGCTGGGGATGGGCATGGTGTTTGTGCTGCTGACCTATGGCGGCTGGAACGAAGCAGCCTACCTCAGCGGTGAATTGCGCGACCCCGGGCGCAACATGAGCCGGGTGCTGCTTATCGGCACCGCAGTGGTGACCGGCGCGTATGTGCTGACGAACCTGGCGCTGCTGGAAATATTTGGCCTGCAGGGCCTGCGCGACACGCCCGCGCTCGGCGCCGAGGTCATGCAGCTGGCCGCCGGTCCGTATGCGGCGGCCCTGCTCAGCCTGACGATTTGCGCCACCGCCCTCAGCACCATCAATGGAACCATCATCACCGGGGCACGCGTGTATTACGCGCTGGGACGCGACGTGCCGCGTCTGCACGCGCTGGCGGGATGGAGCCCGCGCAACGAGACGCCGGTCAGCGCCCTGCTCGTCCAGGGAGTGATCACGCTTGCGCTGGTGGGTCTGGGCGCGTTCAGCCAGAACAGCGTGCAGACCATGGTCGCCTATACCGCGCCCGTCTTCTGGATCTTCATGCTTCTGGTGGCGGCCTCCGTATGGCGCCTGCGCCGCCTTGATCCCGACCGCCCCCGTCCTTTCCGCGTTCCGCTCTTCCCCCTGCCGCCTTTGCTTCTTGCGCTGACCTGCGCCGGCCTGGTGGTCTCCAGCGCGATGTACGCCGGGGCGGGCGCCTTGATCGGCCTGGTGGTCCTGGCGGCCGGCATCCCGTTGATGCGCCTGCTGAAGCCGGCCCAGGCGTCCGGTTAGCGCTGGTTCTTCCCTCCTCCCCGTCCAAGGAACCCTCACCATGCAACGCTCCACCCTGTTTTCGAAGACTGCCCCGCTGGTGTCCGCCCCCCGCATCCGAACCGCGATGCTTGCGTCGGCGCTTGCGATCGCCCTGCTTCACGCGACTGACGCCATTGCCCAGACCGCCGCCGCAAAGCCTGCCCAGTCGGCTGAAAAAGGCGGCTACGTGCCCGACGTCGGCCAGGACGGTAAAGACGTGATCTGGGTGCCGACGCCTCAGTCGCTGGTCGACAAGATGCTCGACATGGCCAAGGTGACGCCCAAGGACCGGCTGATGGACCTGGGCTCGGGCGACGGCCGCACCGTCATCACGGCAGCCCAGCGCGGCCTGAAGGCCAAGGGCATCGAATACAACCCCGACCTCGTCGAACTGTCGCGCCAGAACGCCAAGCGCGCAGGCGTGGCGGACCGGGCGACGTTCGTTGCCGAAGACCTGTTCTCCACGGATCTGTCACAGGCGGACGTCATCACGATGTTCCTGCTGTCGACCATCAATGAAAAGCTGCGTCCGAAGATCCTGGAATTGCCGGCGGGCACACGCGTCGTGTCGAATACCTTCCGCATGGGCGATTGGGAGCCCGACGCGTCCGAGACGGTGACGGACAACTGCCAGACCTATTGCACGGCCCTGTTGTGGATCGTGCCGGCCAAGGTCCAGGGCAAGTGGGATCTGGGCGGCCAGACTTTGCAGCTGGACCAGCACTACCAGATGCTGTCGGGCAAGCTGGGCTCCAAGCCGATCTCCGATGCTCGCCTGGATGGATCGGCCATTGCATTCACCGCTGACGGCGTGCGCTACGCGGGTGTGGTGAATGGCCGCAGCATGAGCGGCAGCGCGGCTGGCCAGGGGGCGTGGCAGGCCAAGCGCAATTGATCATGCAGGGTTGCGGCATGCTCCGGGCTACACGCCCGGTTGCCGCCACGCCGACAGTGACGCTTCGACGTGCGAGATCTCGTCTTCGGTGATTCCCGCGACGTCGTAGTAGCGCCTTCGGTCGCGCACCACGTCCAGCACACGCTCCAGGACGGACTGGGCTGCCGCTTCGGACCGCAGTCCGAAACGCCGGTATTCCGTCAGGCAGTTGGCAAAGGTGCTGTCGCGCCCGGCAGCGCCGATGTGCAGGTAATGCCGGGCCGATCCTTCCTGCGTGACCACGTCAAACAGCGGCGCCAGCCGGTAGGTTTCCGACCCTTCGTCCTTGAGGAAACCCACGTTCTTCAAGTGATCGTCCGTGTTGTGGACGGCGACATTCAGGATCATGCGGGCATACAGCTCCAACAGATCCTTCACAGGGTTCGACGATATGCGGCGGGTGATGTCCGCCAGACGGGCATAGGAATACGTCGCCTTGCCGCGGGGACCGTCCAGTTCGCGCTTGCCGATCTGCACGGACGGACTGATCAGCGACGCGCCGCTAAGGAAATGGCGGCGCGCGATAACGGGATCGCTTCCCTCCGTCGTGCGCAACAGGTGGCGGTCGAAACGGTGCGTCAGCAGGACGGCGCCCAGATGCGTCTGCACCAAGTGGATTTCCGGGACGTTCAAGCCGATCGCCTTCGCCATCTGCAGGTTGGCGTATTCCACGCGTTGGCGGTCGTAGGACTCACCCGCGCGCGGAAACTTCGCGATCCACATCTCGCCTTTCGCGTCGCGCACGATCGTCTTGGGGCGCGCGCCGCCGATATCCCACGAACTGCCCAAAATGTCGCGGTACAGCCCCTTGGGCTTGATGCCCCGGTCGATGTCGGCCAGCAGGTCGGCCAGGGATTCCAGCTCGCTGACTTCCGGCAACCGGTAGGTCTTGCGCATGTTGGGCGTAAGTTGGCGGGCGCTGAAGAACAGCGCTCCGACACCCATCCCCCTGCCCTTCAGTAGCACTTCGTTTTCCGTCACGCGAGCCCCGGCGTTGTCGACGCGCATTACGTTGCGCCCCCAGGCGTCCGGCGCAGCGTCAAAGATCGCGCCCAGGGTTTCGTAGCGACTTTCGGTTCGGAATGTCGTCCTGGCGTCCGTCAACGGGAGGTTGATCGGGTCCAGCGAGAACGCCCGCCGGTCGTTCACGTACGACTGCACGTAGGTGAATTCGGCGTAAAAGTGGCTTTCGTCCGTGTCGTCCAGGGTCAGGAGGCCGGCCAGCACGGCCTCGCCCTGGATGTCCACGTAAACAAAAAGCTCGCTTTCGACGGTCTTGTGTTTTCTGGCAGGCACAATGGCTGGCTCCGGGCGCTACAGGCTGGAGGGATCGGTGCGATGCGAGTGCTGCGGTTTGGCGCTGCCCCGTGCGGGCCGGCGCATGGCGTCCAGCCGCTTGCCCACGCCATCCAGATCCGGATCCCCCAGGGCGAAGACCTGCTCGCCAAAGCCGTAAGCCAGCAGCGCTTCAAGGGCCAGCGCCAGCGAAACGCCGCCACCCCCGCGCTCCAGCCGGGTAACGGTGGCTCGCGAGACGCCCAGGCGGCTGGCCAGAATGGATTCGGTTTCGTTACGGCGCAACCGCGCGGTACGAATGTTGGCGCCGAGGCGGACCAGGGCTTCGGAGGCCTCGAAACTGGGCTCGATCTTTTTCTTCATGACTCAATAATAGCGCTGTAGATACGGAATTGCGCTATTAATGAGGCATCAATGGTTTACGAAGAGTGCGATTAATGATTCATAGCCTTGTTTTGTGCATCATTAATGAGGCAAGGAGGCTCCGCTGCGAGCGCGAGCTTGATCAACCTGCGCGCGTTGTGACCGGCTGATCCAGCCTCAATGCGGCCCGGCTGGTGTCCAGCGTGACCCTCGCCCCCAGCGGCAGGGTCAGGTTGGGATCGCCGTGCCCGCTGGGCCAACCGGCCAGAACCGGAATGCCGCGGGCGCCCAGGCGTTCCAGAACCAGGGGATACAGCAGGCTCTGAGCCTGCACGTCGTCCATGCGGGTGCCCAGAATCCGGGTGAAGCTGCCAACGACCACACCCTTCACGCCATCGAACTTGCCGGCCGCGGCCAACTGGCTCAACAGGCGGTCCACTCTGGGCAGCGCCTCGTTCACGTCTTCGAAAAACAGGATGCTGTCGCGCGTGTCGATGTCGTGCCGGGATCCGATCAGCGCGGCGATCAGCGCCAGATTGCCCCCCACCAGGCGCCCGCTGGCTGTTCCCGCCACCAGTTCCACTGGAAACGTGTCCGGCGGCGGCTGGATCCATGCCCCCTGCCCGATCTGACCGCTCATCATCGCCAGCGCATGCGACTCTGTCGGTTCGCGTTTGCCCGCCAGAAGATCCTGCGCCAGCATCGGGCCGTGAAACGTCACGAAGCCGGCATGGCGCTGCATGGCCAGGTGCAAGGCCGTGATGTCGCTATAGCCGATGAAGGGTTTGGGGTTTTGGCGCAGCAGCCCGAAATCCAGGCCGTCCAGCAGGCGCCAGGAGCCAAAGCCGCCTTGCAGGCACCACACTGCGCCCACGTCCGGCGCCGCGAATGCCGCGTGCAAGTCGTCCAGCCGCTGCGCGTCGGTGCCCGCCAGGTATTCGTAGGGGGCGTCCAGCCGGCTGCGCGAGGCCGGCATGACGACCGGCTGGAATCCGCGGTCTTCCAGCCATTGCGCGGCCTGGTCGCTGGCGTCAGGAGCCGCCGACGCAGGCGCCACAATGGCGATCTTGGCGCCCGGCCGAAGCGCCGGCACAGGCGCTGCCGCCGCGCCAGCATGGGAAGGCGGAGGCGCCGGCTTCGGAGAAGGCGCGGCCCCGCGCACGTGTTGTCGCCCGCCGGCGCAACCCGCGAGGGCCAGTCCTGACAGGCATAGCGCACCCGCGTTCAGCAGCTGGCGACGGCGTGCGTCGGCCGGATTCGCGGCGCGGCGGGCGGCGAACGTTGGCATTGATGACTCGGTTTCAGGGGCGTTGGCCAAGTAAGGGTTCCGTCCTGGCATCAGAATCGCTCATATTCCAGCCGATAGCGCCATTGCCCCTCGGCCAGGCCAGCCATCGGAAGCCGTCCGATACGCAGGCGACGCAGAGCCAGCAGCCGCAGCCCGACGGCATCGCACACCGTTTCGATAAATCCGGGCGCCGGTGTCTTCAGCGCAAAACGCAAGTGGGTTTCGTTTTGCCAGCTTACTTTCATGGGTGTGGCCGGGCGTCCTTCGTAGGCCATGCCACGTTGCAAACGCGCCAGGTCGCCTTCGCGCAACTGGCCTTCGACCCGGGCAACGTACTCCTGCTCGACATGGCGGCCTTCCTCGATCAGCTTTCGCGTCACCGGATACTCCTGCGTATAAACGACCAGCCCGCTCGCCGCGCGCTCCAACGGGGTGACCAGTTTCAGGCCGTTGAACATGCGCTTCAGATAACGCTGCCCCGACCGATCGCCCGGCATGAGATTTTCGGGAAGGATGAGATCGCGGGCAGAGCCCGGCTGATCGTCCGCATACATGCCGGCGGGCTTGTGGACCAGCACGGTCACAGGACGCCCATCTTCCAGGCGCGCGCCCGGTAGCAAGGTCACCGCCTGCGCTGGCGCGACGCGGAGCCCGGGTTCTTCCTGCACCGTGCCGTCCACGGCAACCCATCCGCCCTCTATGTAGCGTTCGGCGTCGCCCCGCGAGCACGAATGCTCGGCGGCCACGCGCTTGGCCAGTCGCACGGTGTCGCTCATCGCGCCACCTCGGTGCGGAACTGCATGAAAGCAAGGAAGAAAAGGTCGAAAGCGCCTCGCGGGCGCATAAGGAGATGCGTCATCTTGGTGTTGCCGGTGGTGCTGAAAGCGGGCCGCATGGCCCGCGCCTTGACACGGATGTTACGCCCTTTTCGCGGGCGGCCCACCCAGGCGGCCTCAGTCGGAAGCCGGCCTTTGCGGCTTCGCGTCCACGGGCGCAGGCACCTCGTCTATCCACGCTTTCAGCAAGGTGGACGTCACCGCCAGAATCACCGGACCGATGAAGAGACCCACGATGCCAAAGGCGAACATGCCGCCCAGGACACCGGACAGGATGAGCAGCATCGACAAGTTCACGCCGCGCTTGATCAGGAGCGGACGCAGCAGGTTGTCCATCGCGCCGACCAGGATTGCCCATACCAGGAGGACACCCGCGGCCAGCTTCATGTCGTTCTGGAACAGCCACGCCACGCCGCCCAACATGGGCAAAAACGGCCCGAGCTGGGCCAGGCAGAGCATCACCATCAGCGCGGTCAGGATGCCGGCCGCGGGCACGCCCGCGATCCAGAGGCCGATTCCCCCCAGCGCGGACTGCACCACCGCCGTCACCACGATCCCCAGCGCCACCGCCCGAATCGCAGACTGCGCCAGCATGATGGCGGCGACGCCGCGCGGTCCGGCAAGCCGGTTCGAAAACCGCCGCACAAAATCCGCGGCCGACTCCCCCTTGCTGTAAAGGATGCCGGCAATGATGAACGTCACCAGCATGTGGGCCACGAACACGCCAACGATGGCGGCATGGCTCAGCAGCCAGTGTGCGGCGGTGGTCAGGTACGGCTCAACCCGCGCCAGCAACCCGCCGGCGCCGGCGTCGGACAGCGTCTGCCACTCCTGGGCGATGCGGGGGCCAGCCAATGGAATATTGGCAATCCACGCCGGAGGGGCGAACAAGGCATAGTCCGGCAGGCTCTTCACCGCCGAAATGATGGCGCCGCCGTGTGTCGCCAGCGTGGAAATCGCCTGGTACAGCGGCAACACGATGACAAAGAGCAGGATGAGCAGCATGACGACGGTGGCGATCCACCGGCGGCCGCCGCAATGCCTTTGGATCCTCAGCAGCACCGGCCAGGTGGCCACGACGATCGTCGTCGCCCAGATGAGCCCGGGCAGAAATGGCTGAAGGATGTACAGACTGCCTATCATCAACGCCAGAAGCATGACGATGACAAGCATGACTCGGGCTATGTCGACTGATTGGCGTGGAATCACCCGCTGCTCCTGGCAGGGCTGCCGCCCCGGTTGCGGGGGGAAGAGGATCGACGGCGCCCGCCGCGCATGCCCCCGCGCTCTGTGGAATGTATCCGAAAACCGGTACTTCCAGAACGGGAACATGACTTGCTCCGCGATTTGGCTGCAGCTCGCCGGGTTTTCCGGCGTTCGCCCTGCATCTTTGGAGGTGTGCCATGAAAACCCTGACCGCTGCCGGCCTGCTGCTGGCTTTCTTGTTGGGCGGATGCGCCCCGATGGGTTCTTCGCGGTCCGAAAAGCCGCAGCAAAGCAGCTCGATGCATCCGGACCCGGCCAATTACCATCACACCAATTTCGGTGAACCGAACAACGAGCCGTTCCAGGGCAACTCCCCGGGGCACTAGACCGAACCGGCGCTGGCAGGCACGGGGCCTAGGCGCCTCGCACCAGGGCGTGGATCCGGCCCCGTATAGCCCCCGAGTAAGCCCAGCACCACACCGCAAGGGCCAGCATGGCCACCGTGAAATAGGCTCGTGCGCTCTCCGGGATGGGGTTCAGGGCGGACAGGGTCACGAACGGCTCGAAGGACAGAAAATCGGTCGCGGCCAGCGTACTGAACACCAAGGCCAATACCGGCCCGGTAAATCGCGGGCGTTCGCCCCGGGACGCCCGTTCTGCCAGAAAGCACCAATGCAGCCAACGCAACAGCTGTATGACCACGGCGAACAACGGAATGGCAAGCGCCAGCTGCAACACCAGCAGCGCCAAAATGACTTGAGTAGGAAGCATGCGCGGATTTTAATCGGATCCGCGCCCCGCTCACTTCCCCAATTGAAAGGCGCGCCAGTCAGCGCCAGCGACCATCAGCCAATCATGCATGTATTCCAGGCTCAGCGCGATGGACAGGACCTCGCTCTGGAACAGGACGTCGGGCTGCGCCCGAAGCCAGTCGAAGTCCTCGATGCTGCGGATGTCACAGGCCAGGACACGAAGCCCATGGCGTGATGCCTGCCCCAAGAGGCTGAAGAATCGCTCCTGCACCCCTCGCAGCCGATAGATGCCTTCCGGGATGGCCACCCGAATGCCGGTGGCGCGCAGGGTGCCGAATGGCATGGATTCCCCGCCCCGCGTGCAAGGCAGCAGGCGGACTCGCAGCGCCGGTCGGAACTCATGGTAAAGATGAAACAGGCTGGTGCCCTCGGCGAGCCGGTCGCTCAGCGGAACGTTGTAGGTGACCTTGGCGCACGGATAAATCGGCAGACTTTTGTCTTGTTCCTGCATGGTGTCGCGCAGCAGGTCGCCTGCGACCTCGCCAATGCCCAGATCCTGGCACAGCTGCTCCGGCAAATGGAGGTCGGAGTAGACGTTGAGCTGGTGGTCCATTGTTAATGGGGCCACGCACCGGGCAGCCCTCAAGACGCGCCCTGCCCTTCGCAAGGCATCGGCCGACGCCTGGTGGGTAAGGTGCGTTGGCGTACGGTTCATCCATCCGCCCACCAGCGCCAGTTCGCGCACAGCCCCCTTGGCGTCCAGCACTGGTTGAATTCTGAGCGGCTCGCTCAGGAGCGAGGCTGATTCGACCAAATTGAAAGCGTTCATATGACTTGTGTTGTGGGCTCGCGCAGGAAGACGAAGACCGGGGAGATGAAAGGGGGCGCGGCGCAGCGCAACGGTGCGTCTAGAAGCCTGGCGTGCGGGTTTTTTTCAGTTTATGAACAGCGATTTGGCCGTCCAATAATAAAAATCTGATTCGCGCGCCCGTCTGCGAGGGCCGCCGCGAGGTCCTCGCGGGGGCGCATCCTGGGCTTCGGATGATCGGATCTGCTTCCAGGCCAAAGCCTGCGCGGCGTTTGGGCCGGTGATCCGTCCACATTTCCGTGGCGTTATGCGCAGTGCGGGGGCCGCTTTTTCAAAATCTTCTTATATCCAGTGTTTGGGGCGCTCCCTACGATGAGCCCATGCCCGCCAAGGAATTCAAACCTCTCGTTCAAGACGTTCAGCCAGTCCCCCGGGCCCCGTCGGTACTCTTGCACCTGTTCGCTGCGGCACTCCTGGCGTGCATTGCCGCAGCCGCCGTTTTCTTCCTGTACTGGTCGTTCAGCAATACCGTTTCCGCCTACCGCCGGCAAATGAACGCGGCGGCCTACAACGCGCAGATCTTCTTTGACCAGCGCGAAAGCCTGTTGCGTTCCCTGGCGTCCTCGTCCGTTCAAAACACCGACGGCGCGCCCACGTCCGAGACCCCCCGCTATTTCGGCAACACCCAGCAAATCGAAGTATTCCCCCTGCTCGAAGGCAATGACGCGTACGACTGGGCCTTGATCCTCACTCCCCGCGACCTCAACGATATCGCTCTGGCGCGCACCCGGCTGCTGTTTAGTTCCGTCCGTCATGGCCAGACGTCATACATCGACCCTGGCGCCTCGGATGCTCCGGCCATCATGGCCCCGGCCCAGCAAGCCTGGATCACCCACACGCTCGCCTCCACTGATTCCATTCGTGCGCAGGCCGGGCACAGCCCGATCGTGTGGCTTAAGCCCCCCATGGATCCGGGCAATCCGCTGTACCTGCACACTCCCATTGACTCGGCCTCACCTCGCGCCGGATGGATCGGCCTGGAATTGGGCAATATCGATGCCGCCATCGACCTGTCCTCGCTGGCGGGCGGCAACTATGTTCTGTATGACCAGAACGACGTGCCCGTCCTTCACAGCCCCGCCGCGGCAGACTTGTTATCCGGCCTGGGGCGGTACGCCGGCCGCGAAGACTCCTTTGGTTGGTGGGGGCCGGGCCTATTGCCTCGCTACGTGGTGTTGAACAAATCGGTGGGCGAGGCAGGCTGGCGCCTGGTGTATTACACGCCGATAACCCGCATCCTCGGCGAAACCGCCTACGCGCTCCATGCGACGCTCGTAGCAACCGCACTGCTGTTCGCGGCGGTGCTGCTCGGCATTCGGCACATCAAAAGAAAGCTCGTCGCTCCGGCCTTGCGCCAATACGAAGCTTTGGCCGACAGCGTCGCGCTGAACCGCAAGCTCGTCGAAGTCGCGCCGGTGGGCCTGTGTCTGCTTCGCCGTGCAGACGGCATGCCGCTGCTTTCCAACGAACTGGCCAGGGAATGGCTGCTTGGCGATTCCGAACTCCTGTCGAGACTGCTCGCCGAGCAGGACTTTGCCGCTGGCCGCGAATACGTCCTGGCCGATGGGCGTTGCGTCTACCTTACCTTCGCGCCCGTTACCTACCACGCGGAAGAGGTCGTGCTTTGCGGCATCAATGACATCACCGCCTTCAAACGGGTCGAGCAATCCATCACCCAGGCCAAGCTGCACGCCGATGCCGCAAATCACGCCAAGACGGTATTTCTGACGACGATGAGCCACGAGATCCGGACGCCGTTGTTCGGCATCCTGGGTACGCTGGAAATGCTCAGCCTCACGTCCATGGACAGCCAGCAGCAGCAATACCTCGAGACCATGCAGCAGTCTTCCGCCACTCTGCTGCGCACCATCAACGACACCCTCGACTTGTCCCGAATCGAAGCCGGATACCTGACGCTTGAATCCTCGGTGTTTTCTCCCGCCGAAATGCTGGACGCCGTCGTGGGCAGCTACGCTGCGCGCGCCGAGGCCAAGGGTCTGCACATCTATGCGTTGGCAGACGTTTCGTCGCCGTCGGTCGTGTCGGGCGACGTTACGCGCGTGCGTCAGATTTTGAACAACCTGGTCAGCAACGCCATCAAGTTCACCAGTTCGGGCCAGGTGGTGCTGCGTCTGCGAACGCTGCACCAAGGGCCCCACTCTGCCACGCTGAAGTTCCAGGTCGCGGATACTGGCATGGGCATCTCCTCCGAATATCACGCCCAGCTGTTCGAACCTTACTTCCGCGCCGAAAGCGGCCAGTCGCGGATGGTTCCCGGGACGGGGCTCGGGCTGGCGATATGCCGACGGCTGTCCGAGATGATGGGCGGCACGCTCTCCGCCGTCAGCGAACCCGGCTTGGGCACCAGCATGGCGCTCGAACTGACCTTGCCGCTGGCAACCGCTGCACATCCTGAAATGGAAATACGGCTGGATCCGAAGCCGGTGTTCGTCCGCGGAGCCGTCAATGACGTGGTCAACAACCTGTGCCAATGGCTGCGCCGCTACGGCGCCATCGCGGTGCCCTACAAGGCGTCGCACGCGCGCCTCGACGGCGGCGTGCTGATCGAGGCATGGCCGCCTGATGCTGCGCCGGCAGCCTGGACCGGCGCCCGCGTCATTGCGCAACCGGCGGGGGGCAAACCCCGGGCTGACGGCGGGCGAAACAGCTGGATGGCCAATGCCAACAGCATGGCTAGCATCGTGGCCGCCGTGCGGTTGGCCCAAGATGGCGTGGCCGCCAAGATCACGCTGGAACACAAGTCGTCGCGGGACGCACTGGATCTGCATGTCCTGGTTGCGGAGGACAACCCGATCAGCCGCCAGATCCTTCGCGAACAGCTGGAACATCTGGGTTGCACGGTGGTGGCCGTCTCAAACGGCAAAGAGGCGCTGGATCAGCAGGATATCCCCGGCTTCGACGTCATCCTGACCGACCTCCAGATGCCAGAGATCGACGGCTGCGCGCTCGCACGCGCACTGCGCAATCGGGGGTACAAGCGACCGATCGTCGGAATTACCGCCAGCGCATTCACGGACGACGTGCGGCGCAGCACCAACGCCGGCATGACTAGCGTGCTGCTCAAACCGTTGCCCATTGCCGCGTTGCGCCAGGCACTACTTGCCCTTAAGGAAGTCATATTATGAAGAAGTTGTCCGACTACAGAATCCTGATCGTGGACGATCATCCATTCCAATGCGTCCACTTGGCGGATTTGCTCGAGTCGGCAGGTTTCGGATCGGCGGACGTTGCCTCGAGCGCGGAAGTCGCCCTGGACAAGATCGGGCTGCTGGCTTATCACCTGGTACTGATGGACCTCAATATGGCGGGCATGGACGGTGTGCAGTTCATCGACCGGCTGGCCAAACTGCATCACAACCCCATGCTGGCAATCGTGTCGGCCTGCCCGCGGCGCATCATGAACAGTGTCGCGTTGATGGCCAAGGAAAAGGGGCTGGCAGTGCTGGGCACTTTCTCAAAGCCCCTAACCATCGATAACGCGCGTCAACTCGCCAGCCAGCTGCGTGAAAGCCGCGCCGAACTCGCGAAGCCCCAACTCCGAACCGATGTCGGGACGGTATTTGATCGAGCATCCCTTGAACTCGCGCTTGACCAGGGGCATTTGCGGGCCTGGTTCCAGCCGAAAAAGGCGCTGGCAAGTGGTCGGATCGTCAGCGCCGAAGCGCTGGTCCGCTGGCAACACCCGGAATTTGGCTTCATGCTGCCCGGGTCATTTCTTTCCGCGGTGCATCGCCACGGACTGGACAAAGCGCTGCTACTTCGCATGCTCCAAGACGCGCTCCGCGCCCATCTGCATTGGCGCCAGCAGGGATACCGCATGCCCGTCTCGGTAAACCTTCCAACTCAGCTTCTGGATGACCCTGATCTCCCCGACGAACTGGAGCAGATGGTTGTTTCCAAGGGCGTGGCCGCCCAGGAAATATCCTTTGAATTACTGGAAGACGAGACAACGACCATACAAGGCCAATACTATATGGGGGCCAGCAGACTGCGATTGAAGGGTTTTGGGCTGGCGCAGGATGACTTTGGCAGAGGTTACAGCTCCATGTACAGCCTGATTTCCACGCCATTTACCGAACTGAAGATCGATCGCGCTTTCGTCAGCGGCGCATCCTGCGACGAGGGCCGCGCTGCAGCGCTGGTGTCATCCGTGCAACTCGGCCGCCAATTGGGCTTGCAAGTCACGGCTGAGGGCGTCGAAACCATCAAGGACCTCGAATTCCTGCGCCGAATCGGTTGCGACTGCGCCCAAGGGTTCCTCATTTCGGCCGCCGTGGACATTGACGGCTTCAGCCAGTTGCTTGCCTTGGAAAGGCTGGCCATGGATTCCTTGCCGTCCTAAATGTCCGCCATGCGCAAGCAGGACACTCCCTTCGCCCGGATCACCCGCACCTCGCGGTGGCTGAATTTCGCCCTGTTCGGCGCCCTGCCTTTTGCGCTGGTGCTGATCGGAGCCCTCTACTGGGGATTGAATCGCATTGTGGAGCAGGAGCGCGAGCGCCTGAACCTCGACTTCTCCATCCTTGCCGGGTACATCCACGCGCAGGAGCAGTTCCTAAGCAAGTGGCGCTCGCAGAGTGCTTCCCTGCCGGTGGAAAGCATGCATTCTCCGATCACCCTGCATTCTGCCGATGTGTCCGAACGCATCGGGATGCAGTTGTTCGAAGGGCGGCACACGGATGCGGAGATGGCGTTCTCGCTGGCTTGCGAGGATGCCGCGGACTGCCCGACCGGCGGGCGGCGCCTGGCGGACCTGGGTGGTTACCTGGCCGATTTTTATTCCAGCTTCTGGGCCGCTTCGTACTTTCCGGCTTCGACGGTCTTCCTGGTCAACCAGACCGACAGCATCAGTCTTAGCGTGCCTGCCGTGGGCGCGGCATCCGGCTACGAACGCCTGAGTTCCCGAGCCTTCCTCTCGGTTACCGATTCCGTGCGCACGGAATTGCGCCGTTTGCGGGCGGTGAAAGAACGCCTGATCGAGCTGGACGTTCCCGGCCGTTCAGAGCCCGGTAAATCCGGCCGTGTCCATTGGTTCAGGTCGGAAGCCTTGCCCGGCAGCATGCTGGGCCTGGTCTACGCGGACATGCCGCAGGCTGTCTGGACGACGCCGCTGGGCACGCCGTCCTCGGTTTACGCGGTCACTCAGTTCAACCACCAGCGGATCAACATCTTTGAAAAAACCATGCGCCGGCCACTCCATGGGGGATTCTGGTTGTTGCATCGTGACGAAGGCCTGCTGCTCGGCGACGGCCCCGTCCCGCTCGCGCGTCAAGACGGGCTGCACTATACCGCCGACGGCATCGTGCTTCGCATTACGGACACCTCGGGCGCGTGGACCGGCACTTATCGGGTCAGCTACGGAGCCTTTTTCCAGGACAATCTCTGGCTTCCCAGCATCGCGGGGATCCTGCTCCTGCTCAGCCTCGGAACCGGCATCGTCTCTACCCGTTGGTATAGCCGGCGCGTCATCGCGCCAGCGTTGGAAGCGCAGCGCGACATCATCGACAAAGAGGAATTCAGCCGGACGCTGATCGAAACCGCGCCTGTCGCCCTATGCGTTCTTGCAAGGCCGGCCGGCACGGTTGTCTTCGGCAATGGCTTGGCCCTGCAATGGCTGGACGCCGAAGCCGGCCGGGAACTGGATAACTCGCCGCAAACCAATCTGTTTCTCAGGCAGGTGCTGAGTGCGACTGGGCCCGGCACCATAGACAGTTTTCATGCCGCCGATGGCCGGCCGCTGTATGTGGCCTTTGCGCCCACCCGCTACAACCACCAGGACGTCGTGTTGTGCGCATTCGCCGATATCAGCGCCAGGGCCGTGGTCGAACAGACGCTGGCCGACGCCAAGCGAGAGGCCGACAAGGCCAGCGAGGCCAAGTCCACGTTCCTGGCCACGATGAGCCACGAGATCCGCACGCCGCTTTACGGGGTGCTGGGAACCCTGGAATTGATGAGCCTGACCAAGCTCGACACGGAACAGCGGCAACATGTCGAGCGCATGCAAAGCTCGTCGGCCATCCTGTTGCAGCTCATCAGCGACATCCTCGATATCACCAAGATCGAAACCGGGCAGCTGGTTCTGGAATTCACACGGTTCAACCCCCGCGAACTTGTGCAAAGCTGCACCAACTCGTATGCCGCCATGGCCGCACAGAAGGGGTTGCTCCTATTCTGTTGCGTCGACGTCGCCGTGCCGGAATGGACCACCGGCGATGCTGTGCGGATCCGCCAGATACTGAACAACCTCTTGAGCAACGCGATCAAGTTCAGCGAGTCCGGCCATGTGATCGTGCGCCTGACCGTAGCAAGCGAGATGGCGGAAAAGACGCACTTGATGCTTCAAGTGGTGGACACCGGTATTGGCATCGGCAAGGCCGAGCAGACTCAGCTGTTTGTTCCCTTCTACCAGATCAACAGCGGCTCTCATACCGTGCGCGGCACCGGCATCGGCTTGTCGATCTGCGCAAGGCTTGCCAAGTTGATGGGCAGCGACATTCGCGTCACCAGCGAACTGGGCCTGGGCAGCAGCTTCTCCCTGGAACTGCCGTTGCAGGTGACTTCAGGGCAGCGGGCCAGTCCGCCGGATCTAAGCAATATCTGCGTCTATGTCCGAAGCCCGCACCATGAACTGACCGAGAATATCTGCCTGTGGCTCAAGCGCTGGGGCGCGCAGGCCGAGGCGGCCCCCCATCCCCTGCCCTTGGGAATGCCGAATGATGTGCTGCTGGATGTGCTGTACAACGGAAACTTCGACGTCCTGGACTGGGCGGGCCACCACGTCCTTGCCAGCGCTGCGGACAAGGCGCCTTCCGCACGGACGCTTCAGGTCATCAACAGCGTCGAACACATTGCGGCGGGCATCCTGGCCGCCGTTCGCGGAGAGCGCGAGGTGGTGCCGGTGATCGACATCGGCGCATTGGCGCCGCTGGGATTGTCGATACTCGTCGCAGAAGACAACCCGATCAATCAGATCACCTTGCAGCAGCAACTTGAGCAACTTGGCTGCGAGGTCACCTTGTCCTCGGACGGCGCCGAGGCGCTGACGCTGTGGGGACTGTCGCAGTACGACGCGGTCCTGACAGACGTCAACATGCCGCGCATGAACGGCTACGACCTGGCGCGCGAGCTACGGGCCCGTGGTGAAACCGTTCCGATCATCGGGGTTACCGCCAACGCGATGCGCGAGGAAGAAGAGCGCTGCGTGGCCGCCGGTATGACATCGTGGCTTGTCAAACCTATCGGCCTGAGCACGTTGCGCCTTCATCTTCAGGGCAGCGGAAAACTTCGTGCCGGGGTGGCGACATCCGGGTCGGATTCAACGGCGCTGCCGGAATCTGCGCCGGAACAGACGCCGACACTGCACCCAGCTCCCGACTCGGCGCTGGAGCAAGTGCCTAATGTGCCCGCCAAATACCGAGCTTTGTTCGTCAGCACCATGGAGGCCGATGTGGCGGACATGGAACGCGCCCTCGAGGGGAATGATCAGCGGGCGCTCGGGCGCACGCTGCACCGAATGCGCGGGGCGCTGAGTGTCATGCAGATGACCGTTCTGACAGGACGGCTTGAAGCCCTGGAAGCCCGATTGCGCAGCGACGGCCTGGATGTTGGGACGATGTCAGAGGGACAAGCGGTTGTAAGGCTGCTTCGAGACACCCTGGCCGCCATTTGATCGGAAGCAATCCATTGCCAGAATCTGCGACTTTTGTTGCAGGACTTCGTCGGTTAACCCGCCCGCGTGACGTGCTTTCGAATTTTTTCTATTCCGCGGTGTGTGGAGCGGATTTAGATTCTGGCCGGTTCCCCTGCCCTGGCGGCCTCGTCGCGCCGGCACCCGCCCGGCCCGGCGCGTCTCCTTCTAGCCTAATCCGTAGAGTTTGGACATAAAATGGTCAACGCAGGAAGTATCGAGAACTCTGGCCTTCCCAACCCGGAAGCAGCAACCACGAACTTACTTCCCACCGCACCGGTAGTCCAGCAGCAAGATCCCGCAGGCCCGATTGAGTGCACAGGGGATGACCCGTCCATGAGCAAACCTTCGTCTGACCAAGATGTACGGATTATCGTGGCAGATGACCATCCGGTCATATCCTTGGCACTGGCAGATTCACTCAACGAAATTCCGGGGTTCACCGTAGTTGCCACGGCGCGCTCGGGGCTGGAACTGGTGGCTGCAGTGCAAGAGCACCCTTGCCATCTGATCGTCACCGATTTTTCCATGCGGTCCAGATCTGCCGACGAGGACGGGTTGCGCCTTATCGAGCGCTTGCAGCGCATGTTTCCCGACATACCCATCGTGGTGTTCACGATGCTGTCGAATAGCGGAATTCTTAGTCAGCTACGTCAGGTGGGCGTTGCCGGCATCGTAAGCAAAGAAGAGCCTCTTGACGAATTGGTTGCCATCTGCGTGCGTGCGCTGACGGAAAAAGGTCCGATTTTGTCGGAAACCGTCAGCCAGCGGCTTTGCCACAACGATGTGACAATGGGAAACGCCAGCAAGACTAAAGGTCTTTCTCCTAAAGAACTTGAAGTGGTGCGGATGTTCGCATCGGGCCTTTCCGTGACGGAAATCGCCCGCCGCCTTCACCGTTCTGTGGCCACCATTGGGACCCAGAAGCAGTCCGCGATGCGCAAATTGAACATTGAAACCAATGCCGAGTTGCTGCGATACGCGGACGAGCAAGGATTTTCCTGATCCGGCATTACCAGCGATAACTCAAGTTCAGCATGCCGCCGTAGCCATGCCGGTCGCCGCTGCCCGATTGGCCGACTACATAACCCGTGAGGTACGTGGATTTACCCAGCCTGCCCTCGGCTCCCAGCTTCAGTTCACCTGCATTTCGGGATGGCTCGGCGCCGATTTTCTCGGCGCCGGTGTCCGCCGTGGGATTGCCTGTGGCATGGAGCCAGTTGGCTTCGAGGAAGGGACGCACCGTGGCCGTCGCCAACGGCATGCCAAGCGGATAGATGCGCACGCCGGCGCGGGTGTTGACTTGGCCATCGTTGCCGCCCTTGTACGTGACGCCCGGCAAGGCGGCGTCTTTCGTGCTGAGTCGGGTGTACGCCACTTGGGCCTGCGGGATCACGACCATCGAGCCCAGCGCGGACTCGGGCGCAAATGGCGAAAATGCATAGCCGGTCTCGACAGACACCGTCCAGCTATGGGACCGGTAATTGGCGGCGCCCAGTTCGCTGCGGATCTGGTTGGAATAGCGTCCGTATTGCACCCAGGTATCGGCGTAGGCGCCCATGCGGGTATCACCGTTGGCGTACGCGGTGGCATACGCGCCTGCCGAGTACCCCTGGACCTTGCCGCGGGCGGTGGCGTCAACCGCCCTGTCCGCGCCGGGCAGCATCAGCCGGGACGTGGACCGCGCGCGGGCGTCGCCATAGCCTGCCATTACGCCGGCGACGACAAGCCCTTCGTTGCCCAGCGGCGCATGCAGCAGGTCTCCCCCGATCTGGACGACGCTGATGTCGGTATCGATGTCAACATCGCCTTGAGCCAGGCGTAAACCGTCCAGATGCGCGCCCTGCGCCCGGACCCAGACCTTGTCGCGTGGCTTGCTGTTGGCCTCATTGCTGGAAGACACATAAGTGACGTCACGATCGTGCAGACCGTGCATGAACATACGCGCCGCCGCAAGCTGGTTACCTAGGTAGGCGCCGCTTTCCGGCGAGACGTTCACAAACTGCGCGGAGTCGGGCGGCACGATGACCGGCGGCTTGACGGCATTTTCGGAATCCGGCGGCATGGTGGGCGGGGCTGGATCCGGGGTTGGGACGGTGCCGGGAATGTCCGGATCGACCGGCTGGACGGGGGCGACGGGGGTGTAGAGGGAAGTCAGGTACCAATCGTATGGAACTCCTTGGTTGCCCCCCCGCACCAGGCTGTAATCGTAGCCATTGAGGGCCAGCGTACCCGTGCTGGATCGAAAGCCCGTTGATCCCTCGTCGAGGCGGAAGGCATCCGGCGTCGTGGTGCCGCCGTTTATGGTTTCCACCAGTTTGATCCCCTCTTGTGTCTGTGCGCCAGCGCCGTCGGTATTCAGAATGCGCATGCCTGTGACGCCGGACGTTGTACCGCCGTCGATCACGAGCTTGTCGGTGGGCGAGTCATCGCCGCCCAGGCGCGTGTTCATGACCAGCGTGCCGCCTCCGGCGTAGTCGCGCACGGTGAGCGTTTTGAAAGCGGAAGCCCCGGTGGGCGGGGCGAACGCGACGGCGCCGGCATTGCTGAGCGTGCCCAGTGCCGAACTGGCGCGGATGTTCCATACGCTGGTGCCGTCGAGGGACAGGCTGTCGATGCGTCCGGAGCGCGGGAGCAATGCGCCTGTCAGCGTGCTGTTGTCGGATAACGCGATGTTGATGGCGCCGCTATTGGCTACGACGTCGCCGGCAAGGTCCGACCTGGCGGCGTCAAGATTCACCTGGCCAGTCTGGACCGCCGTGGTGACGCCGCCGCTCGTGACGTTGAGCGCGACGCTTTGCAAAAGCAAGCCGGTGCTGGCGTCGCCGGCCTTGCGGGCGGTGATGGAGGTGTCGCGAAGCGTGAGGTTGTGATCGCCGCCGGATACTATGAGCCCGACGCCATCCTGGGTGTCCACGAGGGCGCCGTTGGTCAGCAACAGATTGTTGGCGAAGTTTTCGGCGGTGACGTAGCTCCAGATGCCGTGGGCGTTTTCCCCGGAGGTGGACAAGCGGGAGCCATCGAGCGCGACCGACGCGAGGTTGCTCATGACTAGCCCAGAGGCGTCGGCGCCTCGGGTGGTGACGCGGGTGTCGGTGGCGATGAGCTCGGAGCCGTTTCCGCTGGCGTACAGGCCGTAGGCGGAGGCGCCCTGGGTGTCCACCGTGACGTTGGTGAGCCGGATGCTGGCCCCGGAGGCTCGCGCCAGGGCTCCTGCCGCGCCCGCGCCCGATGTGCTGATTCGGGTGCCTGTCGCGGTGATCGATGCCGTGGCGCCGTATTCTCGCGAGACATACAGGGCATGCGCGTTGTCTCCGTGGGTTTGGACCGATCCGTCCTGCAGCGTGACGCGCCCTGCCCGGTTGTCGATGCCGACCATCCAGGCGTCGATGTCGACGTTGCGGGCTACGAGCGACGTGTCGATGGACGGCAGCCAGACGCCGGTGCCGCGACTTCCCAGTGCGAAAATGGATACGTTGTCGAGAACGGCCGACGAGCGCTGGGCATTGATGTTGACGCCATAGCCGTTGGCGGCGCGCAGGGATGCATTGCGAATCGTGGCGGCGCCGCCGGCGCCGGCGCCGGACGCGGTCGTCAGCATGATGGCGTCGCCCGAGGACGCGACGGAGCCGCCCTGCATGAGCAGCGTTCCGTTGCGGACGTAGATGCCGGTTCCCGCCCTTGCCGTGACCGTGGTGTTGGTGAGGTCCACAAAAGAACCGGCGCCGTCGGCGGAGATTCCAGTGCCGTTGGTGGCATCCGCGTTGACGTCGACGAGTTGGACTCGTGCGCCGTTGTAGGCGCCGGCCGCGGCGCTGTTGACGCCCGTAGCGAGGATATCGAGCGATGTGGCGCTGATCTGCGAGCCGCTGCCTTCGGCGTATAGACCGTGGCTGACGTTGCCTGCGATGGAGACGGAGCCGCCGTCCAGGGTGATCTTGCCGCCGGATTGCGCGTAGGCCCCATGGGAATTGGGACCTGCCGTGCTGACCTGCAGGCCGCTTCCTGAAATGGCGCTGCCGGCGCCGGTGGCGTACAGGGCATGGGACTGCTGCTGGGTGCCGACGTTGTCGACGCTGCCGTTCGACAGTTCGACCGTGCCGCCGAGTTCGGCCATTACCCCGATGGCGCGCGTCGTGCCTACGCCGCCGGCGGTGACGCGGATGTCGTCGGCTGCCACTCGGTTGCCCGCCGTGGACACTTTGAGGGCGACGCCGGTGCCGGCATAGGTAACGGTGGAGCCGGTTTCCAGGGTGAGTTGGGTGTTGCCCAGGCGATCCGAGACGTCGACCTGACCGAGTTCGGCTGCGGCAGAGACCACGGGAACGGCGATGGGCAGAGCCGCGGCCAATACGCCGATCATGATCGGGCTGAGAGGGAAATGCATGACGAATTCCTAGGTGCATGCCAAGGTTCGCCCATGCACATCGCAATGCGGTGGCAATCAGATATTGCCTTGCGATAAACCAGCTACCCGGCACGAAGAATGAGACGATGAGCGGTCATTTTCGGCAGGGTGGAGTGCCCGGAAAATCATAGAATTTCTAATAAGCAGATGGGCGTCGGGTGGCGCTGGTAGTCCCCGGCGTGCGCGCCGGTCGCCCGTCTGCGGGACCGCTTAGGGGGTTGCGTCGTGATGCCGCGGTGGTGCCTGGTCGGCAAGCAGACGTTGCGCGAGGTCGTTGAACTGGGCGTCCTTTGACTTCAACTGCGCGAGGAGTTCATCGCATTGCGCCGACGACGCCGCCAGCCTGGCAGCCAGATCGGCTTCGCGCGACTGCGCGGCCTGGAGGGCCTGACCGTGGGCAGCGGCTTCGGTCTGGTGCTGGCGCGCGTCGGACAGGGCCTGCGCCCGAAGCAGCCGAGCGTCCTGCTCTGCCGCGCGCTGCTGTTCCTGCGCTGCGGCCAGGGCTAGTCGTTGCTGATCGGCTTGCTGCAGGCTGGTCGCCTGCAGGTCATCCAACCGCGCCTGTAGGCGCTTGACCGCGCTGCGTTCGGCATCAAGCTCGTTCAGCCAACGGCGTTCGTGCGCGGCGTGGCGAGCGTCCTGTGCGGTCAAGGCGTGCGTGTGCTTGTCCCGCGCCAGATCGGCTTCCGCGAGCAGCGCCTGGTTCGCGGCGCGCGCATCCGCAAGAGTGTCCTGGGCGGCTGCCAATGTCTTGTCGCGCTGGCGCAATTGTGCTTCGGCCGCCTGCAACCGCTCTTCAGCGGCTTGAAGCCGATCTTCGGCGGCGGCGAGTTGTGCGGTAGCGACCTTCAACCCCTCTTGCAGGTCCCGTTCGCGGTTGAGCAATTGCGCTTCGCGTTGCTCGAGCTGTTCGGCTTGAGAGGCAAAGCTCTCCCCTTCCTTGGCCAGTTCTTCCCAGCGTTGCTGGTATGCCTGCACCTGTTCCGACCGCGCCGCCGCCAGGGCGGCTTCCCAGAAGTGCGATGCAGCCTGGGCGATGGGATCCGGAATTTCCGGTGCGGCGGAAAAGGCGCCCGGATCCTTGATGCGGGCCCCCAGCGCGCGGAACCAGGTTTCCAGATGAGGGCTCACCGTATTGGGCGAACCCCGGCCGATTTTCTGGCGTACGCGTTCGATGGTGGGCCGCGCCCCTTCCAGCAGCAAGGCGTCGGCGGCGGCCCAGACGTCGGTTTCGGTGATGCCAGTGGCCATCGGGATTTTCCTTGCGAGAGTGGTGCTAATTAGTCACGATAATGGAACCTTATCGCGATCTAAATAAGCTTACTGTCCTACATCATACAGAATATGTATTAAATATAACACTCGGCGGGTTAGGCGCGATGGAATCGGGCGTTGAGCAAAATCCAATGCTTCGGCAAGGAGTCAGGCCGTGGCAGTCCAGGAATTGTCCGTGCGAAAACGCGGTCTCACGCTTAGGTGAGGCCCGCATGAGAGTCCGTTTACGTGCTTCGAGATCGCGAGGGAGCAAAAATGGGCGGTGAGAATTGCGACCGGAGCGCCAGTTGGGTCAGGTACGGACATCGGCGGTGTGGTCAAGAATGTGTACCTCGTCCACATGCACCGAAGGCGACCAGAACCAGGCCCAGAACCCGGCCCAGGCCCAGGCCCCAGCCCAGGCCCAACCCCAAGCGCATCTCCCCCGCCAAACAAACCTCACAACCGCAGATTCGTCCTGGCGAGTTCCACGACTTCGTCGCCTCGGCCGTTCAGAATGACCTTCAACATGTACAGGCCGAATCCTTTTGCCTGTTCAAGTCTGATCGTTGGCGGCACGATCAATTCCTGTGTCGCCGTGACGACGTCGACCAGTGCGGGGCCGGGATGCTGGAACGCTTCTTTGAGCGCGGCTTCGACGGATTCCGACGCTTCGACGCGGATTCCCTTTATTCCGATGGCTTCGGCCATGGCCGCGAAATTGGGGTTTTGCAGGTCGGTGCCCGTATCCAGGAATCCCCCGGCTTTCATCTCCATGGCCACAAAGCCGAGCACGCCATTGTTGAAGACGATGACCTTGACCGGCAATTTCAGTTGGGCCAGCGTCAGGAAGTCGCCCATCATCATCGTGAAGCCGCCGTCGCCGGACAACGAAATCACCTGCCTTCCCGGGGCGGCGGCCTGTGCGCCGATCGCCTGCAACATCGCGTTGGCCATGGACCCGTGGTTGAAGGATCCCAGCAGTCGACGCTTGCCGTTCATGGAGAGGTATCGCGCGGCCCAGACGGTGGGCGTTCCGACGTCCGCCGCGATGATCGCGTCTTCCGCGGCCTGTTCGTTGACGAGGCGGGCAAGGTACTGAGGATGGATGGGACGGCCCGCGGGGGTCGGCACTGCCAGGTTGTCCAGATCTTTTCGGGCGTGGCGATAGTGTTGCAGCGCTGCGTCCAGGAACGCGCGGTCATCGCGCTGGGTCAATTGCGGAAGCAGTGCCGAGATGGCGTCGCCTACGTCCGCGACGATCCCCAATGTGAGCGCCGTCCGACGGCCCAGCGCTGCGGGGTCGCGATCAATCTGCGCGATCTTTGCCTGCCTAGGATAAAACGCCCGATAAGGGAAGTCGGTGCCCAGCATGAGCAGGATGTCGGCGTTTTCCATGGCTTGGTAGCCGGATGAAAAGCCGATCAGGCCCGTCATTCCCACATCAAACGGGTTATCCCATTCCACATGCTCTTTTCCTCGCAGGGCATGAATGATGGGCGCCTTGAGCCGTTCCGCCAGCGCAATTACCGCGTCGCGGTGACCGGCGCAGCCGCTGCCGGCCAGTATGGACACCGATCCTCCGCCGTTCAGCAGGTCGGCCAGTTTTTTGACCTCTTCCGCCTGGGGGTGGATGTGCGGGAGCGCGGGAGGCGGCGCCCACACGTCGGGCGCGTCTTTGGGGGCCGCAGCCAGCGCGATATCGCCCGGAATCACGAGCACCGACACGCCGCGTCTGCCGACGGCCGTGTTGATGGCCCGGGTCAGCACTTGGGGCAGTTGTGCGGGGTTTGATACCAGCTCGGCGTATTCCGAGCATTCTTTGAAAAGGTCTTGGGGATGCGTTTCCTGGAAGTACCCCAGGCCGATCTCGGAAGACGGAATGTGGGCCGCTATGGCCAGGACGGGAACGTGATTGCGCTGGCAGTCGAACAGTCCGTTGATGAGGTGCAGGTTACCCGGACCGCAGCTTCCGGCGCAGACTGCCAGATTTCCCGTGATTGCCGCTTCCGCGCCGGCGGCGAAGGCCGCGGTCTCTTCATGGCGTGTATGCATCCAGTCGATCTGGCCCGACCTGCGGAGACTGTCGTTGATTCCGTTCAGGCTATCGCCCGTCACACCCCAGATTCGTCTTACACCCACTTGCGCAAGCACATGAACAAGATAGTCCGCGACGGTTTTGGCCATGAGATGCCCCTGGTTTGGAGTTCCGCGAGAAATATCCGGAGCCGTCTGGAGCATCCCGCGCATGGGAAGTTCACTGCCTCGCGGAATCGTAGCACCGGAAATTCCCCGCAGGCGCCGGTTTTGGCGGGCTGCGATCCCGCGGCGCATGTGGGCGATTCACCTTGCCCGGTACGTCATGCCTAGCGGCTAACATGACGGACTTGATGGAATCCACATGGAAGGGTGTTGGTTGTGAGGGCGCGGAAAGAAATGAGCGATTGGCCCGGCGTGCCGTTGGAAGTGTTGGCCGCCCTTCCCCCGCTGAATCCCGAGACACTCGACGCGCAGGCCGATGCCGCGGTGCGGGGGCTGCTGCGCGAAGGCAGTTCAGCGAACACGGCCGCCAGCTATCGCGCCGCCATCCGGTATTGGAGCGCGTGGTTCGAGCTGCGCTATGGCCGCCCTTTCGCCCTGCCGCTGCCCGAGGCCGCGGTAATCCAGTTCGTGGTGGATCATGCCCAGCGGTCCACGGATAGCGGCCTGAAATGGGAGCTGCCTTTGGCGCTTGACCAGGAACTGGTTCGCCTGAAGGCGAAAGGCCGGCTTGGCGCGCCCAGCCTGAACACACTGCTGCAGCGCCTGTCGGTGCTGTCGAAGGCGCACGAATTGCTGGGGCATCCCAATCCTTGTCACGGCGCCGCCGTCAGGGAGTTGGTGTCGCGGACCCGGCGCGCGTATGCACGGCGCGGTGTTTCGCCCGGCCGGAAAGAGGCGCTGACCCGTGAGCCTCTGCAGGCCATGCTGGACACTTGCGACGATACGCTGCGCGGCAAGCGCGACCGCGCCCTGCTGATGTTCGCCTGGGCCAGCGGCGGGCGCCGGCGGTCCGAGGTGGTGCGCGCCACGGTGGAAAACACGCAGCGCACGGCCGACGGCTATCTATATACGTTGGCGCACTCTAAGACCAACCAGTCGGGCGCCATCCGGGCCCAGGACCAAAAGCCGATTCTCGGCGCCGCGGCACAGGCCCTTGACGACTGGCTGGCCGCCAGCGGCATACGGCAAGGGCCGATTTTTCGCCGGGTGCGACGTGGGGATGTGATTGGCGAGCCGCTCGCGGCCGCCGCGGTGCGGGACATTGTGCTGGAACGCAGCCGTCTGGCGGGGCTGGAGGGCAATTTTTCGGCGCATAGCCTGAGGTCCGGTTTTGTAACAGAAGCGGGCCGGCGCAATGTCCCGCTGGGGGACACGATGGCGATGACGGGCCACGCCAGTGTCGCGACGGTGATGGGTTACTTCCGTGCGGGGGCTGCGGCGCAGTCGCCGGCTGCCCGCCTGCTGGACGATCCGCCCGAGGCGGGCCTACAGGATTCGCCGCCGCTGCCGTAATGATGGCGGTGACATTACAATCACCGCGCCCCGGCCGTTGCGCAGTCCACCCTAGCCCGAACTGCGCTGCCAGCCTCACGCGCCGGCTCGTCCCCTGCCCGTTCGAATCCCATGCAAATCAATCTTCGCGGGCTCGTGCTTGCGCTCACCGTCTTCAGCGCCATCGCCGCCACGGCCAACGCCCTGTATGCCAGCTATCGCGTGCAGCGCGAGCAATTGATTGCGAACACGCTCGAATCGAATCGCGTCTATGCCGTGAAGCTGGCCGAAAGCGCGGGCAGCTTCCTGCGGTCCGCGCAGCAGCAGCTGGGTTACAGCGCCCGGCACATGCCTGACCTGATTGGATCCCCGGAACGCATGGCCGCCGAGGTCATGCGGGTGCAGCAACAGACGGACAGCTTCAACTCGGTGGGCGTCATCGACGCCAACGGCACCATCGTGGCGGCCACGCAGACCTTCCGCAACTTCCTGGGCGCGCAGGTGGACAGCCCCGCCAGCCGTGCCGCGCGGCAGGCCCGGCAACCCATGATCAGCAAGCCCTACGTGTCGATCGCAGGCAATCTGCTGATCAATCTGTCGCATCCCATATTTTCGAATGACGGCGCCTACCTGGGCTATGTCGCCGGCACGATCTACCTGCGCAACGAGAGCGCGCTGAACGAGTTGCTGGGCAAGCACCATTACCACGACGGCTCTTATCTTTATGTCGTGGACAGCGACGGCCGGCTGATCTACCACACCGATGCCAAGCGCGTCGGTGAAACGGTGCTGTCCAACCCGGTGGTGACTTCTGTGATTGCCGGCAATGCGGGCGCCATGCGTGTGATCAACACCAAGGGCGTGGACATGCTGGCGGGCTATGCGCCGGTGTCGACAAGCGGTTGGGGCGTAGTGGCGCAGCGGCCGGCAAACGTGACGCTGGAACCCATCCATGACCTGATCTGGGCGCTGCTGGGTTACGCCGCCCCACTGGCGGCGGCGTTTCTGTTGGCGATCTGGTGGTGTGCCCGCATGATTTCGCTGCCCTTGTCGCAACTGGCCACCAACGTGGAGAACCAGGACGTCGGCGTGGCCATGCAGCGGGTGCAATCCGTGAAGGCGTGGTATTTCGAGGCCGAACGGCTGAAGCGCGCGGTGATCTCAAGCTTCACGAGTCTGCAGGAGAAGATCGGCAAGCTGAACCTGGCCAGCATCACGGACCCGTTGACCGGCCTGCGCAACCGGCGCGGCACCCAGGACGCGGTGGACCAGATGCAGGCAGGCAATACCCCGTTCTCGGTCGTGGCCCTGGACATTGATCACTTCAAGGTGATCAACGATACCTACGGGCACAACGTGGGTGACGAGGTGATTCGCGACATGGCGCAGATCATGCGGGAATGTTCGCGTCCGTCCGACGTCCTGTGCCGCAGCGGCGGCGAGGAATTCCTGATTCTCTTGCCCGGTGTCGGCGCCCGCGAGGCGACCAACGTGGCCGAGCGGCTGCGCAGGCACGTCGCCCAGTGGAAATCCCAGGGGGCCAGCCCCGTTACGGTGTCGGCCGGCGTCGCCCAGTGGCCGACTGGCGGACGTAACGTGGACGAAGTCTTCCGCGCCGCCGATGCGGCCCTTTACGCGGCCAAGGAGCGCGGACGCAACCGCGTGGTGATGCACGAAGCCTGAGCGTCGAACAGCTCGCACACGCAAGCTTTCGCAGAGAATTGCAATTAAGCGAATTGCTGCGACATAGTATTTCGGCAAAGCGTTGATATAAGCCCAATACTTCTAAAACGCCGTTTTTGGGCGCTGCAATTGCAGTATCCTGCGCAGCCTGGACTTCGCATGGACCTGCTTGCCGAGTATGTTGCGCCCCGCCGTCGCGCCGAAATCCCTGGAGCTTCATTTCATCGCGCTGGCTGCAGGAGTGCTGTTGCTGGTGGCGGTGCTGTCCGGCATTCTGCTCTTTCAGAGCTGGCGATCGTACGGTGCGGCATCGGAAGCCCGGCAGGCATTTGGTTCGGTCCGCGCCACGATCCGGGTGATGGAACTGGCATCCGCGGAACGCGGCCCCATGAATGCCGCCCTGGGGTCTGCCCTTCCCGTTCCCGAACCGGTGCTTGCGTCCTTGGACATCGCTCGGGCCCGCACTGACCGCATGATCGACGCGCTTTTGGCGCAGCATCCGCCGTCGTCGGATGCCGAAAACGACGCCAGGCACAACGAAATCCAGCGCATACGGCAGGCTTTGATCGCCGCGCGACGGGAAGTCGACGAGCGCGTTGCCACACCGCGCGAGCAGTTGTCCGGGCAGATGCTGTGGGACGCCGTCAGCGGTATGGTGCGCATCATTCCGCAGTGGCAAGCCAGCATGGCCGCCAACGCCGGCCTGGTGATGCGCAGCGAGGCGAATGCGCCGAGCCTGCTGTCGCTTGCGCTGCTGGCCAGCGAGCTGCGTGAACAGGCCGGCCTGCTGGGATCCACCTACACGCCCGCGCTGACGCGGCAACGCAAGCTGACGGCCGAAGAGCAGTTCCGCATCGAGCGTGTGCTGGGGCGGATTGACGAACTGCGCGCGCTGATCGAAGCGCGCATGAACACCCAGCCGGATGTGCGGGCCTCCGACGAATATGCGCGGATGGAGCGGCGCTATTTCGGAGACGGCCTGGCATACCTGGCTTGGGTGCGCGAACAGGCGTCCCGGCAGTCCGACGAGGCGTCCGTGTCCACCCGCGCGTTGGCTGCCGCATATGTGCCGCTGATGGGTTCGATCACCCAGTTCCGGGACGTGCTGCTGGACGAAATGGAGCGGCACATCACGGAGCACCGAGTGATCGCGGCGCGGCTGCTGTCCATCACGCTGGGCGCGACTGCCCTGCTGGTCGCGGCCTTGGCGGTCGCGCTGGTGCAGTTCCGTTCGCGGGTGATCCAACCGTTTGCCGTCGCCACGCGCATTATCGGGTCGATCGCCAACGGCGCGGCGCCGGCGCGCATCCCGGCCGGAAGACACCATGGCGAAGTGGAAGAGGTTTTCAATGCCCTGCGGGTGCTCAAGGAAAATTCCGCGGCGCAAAAGCGGCTGGAGGCGGAGCGAGACCGGCTGATCGCCGACCTGGCGCACACGGCTGAAACCGACTACCTGACCGGCCTTTTGAACCGGCGCGCATTCGAGAAACGGTTTGACGCGGCGCGGGCGGAATGGGACGAACACCAGCCGATGCTGGCGTTCATCCTGTTCGACATCGACCATTTCAAGAGCATCAACGACACGCACGGCCACGCCAGCGGCGACCTTGCCTTGAAGGCCGTGGCCGACCTGTGCCGCACGACATGGCGGCACGCGGATGTGGTGGCGCGTGTGGGGGGCGAGGAATTTGCCGTGCTATGCCGGACGCGCAACGCGCGCCAGGCGATCGACATGGCCGAACGCATGCGCGCGTGCATCTGCGCCTGTACGGTGACGGCGGAGACCGGAGCAACGTTCAGCCTGACCGCGAGTTTCGGCGTGGCTTGTGTGTCCTGGAGCCACGCAGAAGCCGCCAGCGTCCTGTTCAGGGCCGCTGACGAACTGCTTTATCTGGCGAAACTGAACGGTCGCAACCAGGTGCAGCAACGCACCCTGGGGTGACCGTTCAGGGGTTGCTTCAGGCTTCTTCGCGGGAGGCTTCCGCCTTCTTGGATGGCTCGGAGTCGGCGACGGCGGAGTCGCGGCGATCAGACTGCTTGTTGGTGTCGGGCGCCTTCCAGTTCAGAGGGGGGATCTCGAAGCTACCCTTCTTGGCGGTCAATTGATGAGACATATGCATGCTCCTGTGCAGGCGCATTGCTTCCCCCGCACGAGCGCAGCGCACACGATTCAAGCGTGCCATGAATGCCGTGGGGCGCGGGGAAGCATTCAAGAAAGGCAACGCCAGGAAGAAGGCTGTCAGCGTGTTTTTATAGTTTTGCTGATAGATGTCAGATTTTAGCACGATTTTGCCTGAAATAGCCAGCATGCGGCTTTTTGGGCCAGGGAGCGGCCTGTGAATCGTGTGCGTAAGGGGACTTTCGAGGCCCGCAAAATGGCTGCAAAAACGCACATGTCGCACTTATAATTAATATCCATTCTCATTATCCACACGCCTGCCATCGCCGACGCGCCATGATCGAATCCCCTCCTCCCCGTTCCGCGGATTCGATGACGGCCATGTATGCAAGCCACCACGGGTGGCTGCTGGGGTGGCTGCGCAAGCGTCTGGGCAGCGCCGCGGACGCCGCGGACCTGGCGCACGACACTTTCCTTCGCGTGTTGACGCAGGCGCGACCGGACATCCGGGAACCGCGCGCGTTCCTGTCGACGGTGGCTGGCGGCATCCTGGCCAACTTCTACCGCCGCCGTGATATCGAGCAGGCGTATCTGCGCAGCCTTGCGGAATTGCCCGAAGCGTCGGTGCCTTCGCCGGAGGTGCGGGCGATCGTGCTGGAAACCCTGGTGGAGATCGATCGGCGGCTTGGCGGGCTGCCCGCTCCGGTTCGGCGCGCCTTCCTGCTGGCGCAGGTGGACGGGATGAAGCAGTCCGACATCGCCGTGACGCTGGGCGTCTCGTTGCCTACGGTGCAGCGCTACGTTGCGCGGGCGCTGTTGCAGTGCTTCTTCTGAGCCCACCTTTGGAGTCCTTGCCGTGAGTGCCGCCGATCTTTCGCGTTTTGCCCCCGCCACGCCGATTGCCGATACGGTGGCGCGTCAGGCCGTCGACTGGTTCGTCCGGCTGCGGGCGGATTCGGTGGGTCCGGAGGTGCATCGGGCATGGAGCGCCTGGATGGCGGCGGACCCGGAGCACGCCCGCGCGTGGGGACACCTGCAGCATTGCGCCGGCGACGTGGCGGGACTGCCTTCGAGGCTGACGCACGCGACGCTTGCCTTGCCGGCTGGCGCCGGGCGGCGCCGGTTCATGAAGTCCGCCGCCGTGCTGGCGGCCAGCGCGGGCGCCGCCTGGTGGGGCGTGCGCACGGAACCCTGGCAACCGCTGCTGGCAGACGCCAGCACCCGGGTGGGCGAGCAGCGCCGCCTTGCGCTGCCCGACGGTTCCAGCGTCCTGCTCAACACCGATAGCGCCATCGATATTGGCGTGGGCGGCGCGCGCCGGATCCGCCTGGCGCGGGGAGAAATCCTGGTGGATGCGGCGCCCGCTCCCCTGCCGTTCATCGTGCAGACGCGGCATGGCGAAATCGAGACGCCGGGATCGCGGCTGGCCTTGCGGCTGGAGGCCTTGCGCAGCGTCGCCCATGCCGTGACCGGTTCCCTTTTGATTACGCCCGCGGACGCGCCGCAACGCCGCCGGGAACTGTTCGCTGGACAGCAGGCCGCCTTCACGGCCGACGCCGTGGACGCGCCGACGGCGGCCAGCCCCGGCGACCTGAGCTGGAGCGATGGCGTGCTGGCGGCGCACAACATGCGCCTGGACGAGTTCCTGGCGCAACTGGCGCGCTATCGCTCCGGGGTGATCCGGTGCGATTCGCGCGTGGCGGACCTGCGCGTGTCGGGCATTTATCCGTTGGCCAACACCGACAAGGTGCTGGACACGCTGGCCCTGACCTTGCCTGTGAACGTGCACTCGATGACCCGTTATTGGGTCTCTTTTGGCCCGCGGGAGCGCTCGGCTTGAGCGGGCCACGGGTATCTTCAAAAAATTTTCCAGAAAGTGTGATGGGTTTTCCGATCTCGCGGGGCATAGGAGCTGAAGTCCTATCGTCACTCACAACGAAATCGAGAACCCAATGAGTCATCCCGCTTTCACGAACCGACGCAACCCGCGTCCGGCGTTGCGCGCCCTGGCCCTGGCCCTGGCGCTGAGCATCGCCGGCGCCCTGCCCGCCACCCTGGTGTTCCCGGGCGCTGCGCACGCGCAATCGGCCACTGCCACCTATCGGATACCGGCGGGGCCGCTGACCGACGCCTTGCTGCGATTCGGCCGCGAGTCCGGCCTGATGCTGTCCTACACGGCGGCTGACGTCGAGGGCAGGCAAAGCCCGGGCGTCAACGGTTCCTATCGGGCCGAGGAAGCGCTTGCGGTGCTGCTGTCGGGCACGGGCCTGGCCGCGCAACGCCTGTCCAATGGAAGCTATGCGTTGCGTCCGGCCGGGCCGGCCGCGGTATCCACGCTTGCGCCTATCGAGGTCGCCGGCAATGCGCTGTCGCAGCGGGCCTGGGGCCCGGTGGACGGGTTTGTCGCGCGCTACAGCATGACCGGCACGAAGACGGACACGCCGTTGATCGAGACGCCGCAGTCGATTTCGGTGGTGACCCGCGACCAGATGACGTGGCAGGCCATCCAGAAGACCGAGCAGGCGTTGCGATACGAGGCCGGGGTGCGCGCGGAGACCGCCGACGACCTGCGCCACCAGAACATTTCCATTCGGGGGTTCAGCGTGGCCGCGTCCAACCAGGGCATCTACCTGGACGGCCTGGCGCTGGCGACGCGTTATTACGGATCGTATGACGTCAACCCGTATGCGCTGGAACGCGTGGAAGTGCTGCGCGGCCCCGCGTCGCTGCTCTATGGACAGAACCAGCCGGGCGGCGTGGTCAACCAGGTGAGCAAGCGGCCCACCGAAACGCCGCTGCGCGAAGTGGAGTTCACGACCGGCGACCCCGGCCGCGTGCAGCTTGGGTTTGACTTCAGCGGGCCGGTGACGGAAGACGGGCAATGGTTGTATCGCCTGACGGGCCAGGGCCGCAATGCCGACACGGAAGTGGACACGGTGCGCGACAAGCGCGCCTTCATCGCGCCGTCGTTTACGTGGCAGCCCAGCGCGGCGACGCATTTCACCGTGCTGACGAACTTCCAGCGCATCCGTGCGGGATCCACCGACCAGTGGCTGCCTTCGGTGGGCACGCTGACGCCCACGCCTTATGGCCGGATTTCCCGCAGCTTCTTTTCGGGCGAGCCGGATTTCGATCGCTACGACAAAGACCAGGCGATGCTGGGCTATCTGTTCGAGCACAAGTTCAACGATAGCTGGACGCTGCGGCAGAATGCCCGCTACAACCAGAACCGCACGCACTATCGCGCGCTGATCTCGGAACTGGGCTGGGGCACCCTGCCCGACGGAGAACCCGACTACCAATCCCTTCAACGCTACTCGTTCAGTTCGGACGAAAAGGCGCGCACCGCGGCGGTGGACACGCAGCTGCAGTATCAGGGCCGCACCGGCGAGTTCGCTCACACCGTGCTCCTGGGGCTGGACTACCAGCAGTCGTCCTTCGACACGCAGCTGGGATTCGGCATGGATGGCGTGCCGCCCATCAATCCGTTCGATCCGGTGTACGGCTACAAGATCGACGCCCCGCCCATCTACAACGACACCTTCCAGCGCATGCGCCAACTGGGCTTGTATGCCCAGGATCAGGTGAAGATCATGGACAAGGTCGTCGTGACGGCGGGCGGCCGCATGGACTGGACCGAGGCCAGCACACGCAACAACCTGACGGGCACCCGCACGCAGCAGAACGACAACGCCTTCACCGGCCGCATCGGCATGGTGTATCTGTCGGACACCGGACTGGCGCCGTACGTCAGCTACGCCACGTCGTTCCGGCCGCAGGCGGGCACGACGTTCGCGGGCACGCCATTCAAGCCGACCAAGGGCGAGCAGTACGAAGCGGGCGTCAAGTTCCAGCCGAAGGGTTACGACAGTTTCATCACCGCTTCCGTATTCCAGATCGAACAACGCAACGTGCTGACGCGGGATCCGGAACACGCGAATTCGCAGGTGCAGACGGGCAAGGTGCGTTCCGAAGGCTTCGAGCTGCAAGGCAAGGCGTCGCTGGACCGAAACCTGGACATCACTGCCGCCTATACGTACACCGACATCAAGACCGTTTCCAGCAACTATCCGGAACAGATCGGCAAGGTGCCCTTTGCCGGCGTGCCCAAGCACATGGCGTCGATGTGGGTGGATTACACCATCGACACCGGACCGCTGGCGGGCCTGGGCTTCGGCGCGGGCGCCCGGTACCTGGGCACCACGTTCAGCGACCTGGACAATGCGGTGAAAGTGCCGGCGGTGACGCTGGCCGATGCGGCGATCCGCTATGACCTGGGCCGCGCCAGTCCGGCGATGAAGGGCGCCACGCTTAGCCTGAATGCGTCGAACCTGTTCGACAAGGAATACGTGGCTTCTTGCAACAACGTCAATCTTTGCTTCTACGGACCCGGCCGAGTGGTGCTGGCCACGTTGCGCTATAACTGGTGATTGACGGCGGAGAATGATCGTTCTAGCATCTGCGCATTGCAGATAGAACGATCATTCTTCATGCCCGATTCAACACCTGAAACTTCTTTCGACGCGCAGGAAAAGCTGCTGCGCGCGACCGAACATCTAATCTACAGCGGCGGCATCAACGCCACCGGCATGGATCTGATCGTCAAGACGTCGGGCGTGGCGCGCAAGAGCATCTACAAACACTACGGCACGAAGGAAGGATTGGTGGCCGCGGCCTTGCAGGCGCGCGACGAGCGCTGGATGCAATGGTTTGTGGAAGCCACGTCGAACGCTCCGACGCCGCTTGCCCGCCTGATGTCGATGTTCGACGCGCTGCGCGATTGGTTCGCGTCGGACGGCTTTCGTGGCTGCGCATTCATCAACGCCGCCGGCGAGATCGGTGACTCGAACAGTCCCATCCGGGCCGTTTCAAGGCTGCACAAGGAACGGCTGCTTGCGCATGTGGAGTCACTGGTGCGCGCCGCCGGACTGCCCCAACCCGAGGAGCGCGCCCGCCAGCTGCTGGTGCTGATCGATGGCGCGATCGCCGTGGCCATGGTGACGGGCGACCTGTCCATCACGGACAGCGCCGAGCGCGCGGCCGCCATGCTGATCGCGGCTGACGCGGCCCCCGACGCCTGAGCTCATCGACCGATTTCGCTGCTTTCTTCCCCCCTGCCATGAGGTGCATGCCATGACGTCAGCCAATGAAACCCGCCCGCCCCTGCCCCCCTTCACGCACAAGAGCGCGGTCCAGAAAGTGCGTCTGGCCGAAGACGGCTGGAACACCCGCGACCCCGACAAGGTGGCGCTGGCCTACAGCCTGGATACCCGCTGGCGCAACCGCGCGGAGTTCATCCAGAGCCGTGACGAGGCCCGCGATTTCCTGGCCCGCAAATGGGCGCGGGAACTGGACTATCGGCTGATCAAGGAGCTGTGGGCGTTCACCGACAACCGCATCGCCGTGCGGTATGCGTACGAATGCCATGACGATTCCGGCAACTGGTTCCGTTCCTATGGCAACGAAAACTGGGAGTTCGGAGAAGACGGACTGATGGTCAGGCGTCATGCCAGCATCAACGACCTGCCCATCAAGGAAGCTGACCGCAAGTTCCGGTGGCCGCTGGGCCGTCGTCCGGACGATCATCCCGGCCTGTCCGAACTGGGTCTGTAGGACGCGTCGTCATGCATTGATCACGTGTGTGCGGCTGGCGTGCCCAACTGCACACTCGATCAAAATCGCCCTAGGGATTTCCCGCGATTTCCCGCCCAAACCTGTGCGCTCGCGCAACTTTCGCTTGCCTTGAAAGGTGAACGGAAGTTTGGATTTTTAGACTCCCGCATTCATTGCAATGTCAGCTTTTGTTCAGACGCAAGTCAGACAGGGGCACAACAACGGGAGGAAAAGACCATGCAATCGAAACGCAGCGCCGTCAGGCGCGAGGCGTGGGCCGCGGGCACGATGATCGTGCTGGGCCTGGGCGCCATCGCGCAGGCGTCCACATACACCTTGGGCAGCCTGGACCGCATGGGACCGGGCATGTTTCCCGCGATCCTGGGCGTGCTGCTGGTTCTGCTGGGGCTGATGATCGCGAAGATGGCGACATCGCCCGTCGTCGCCGAGGAAGACGCCGAAGAAGTGGCGCCGCCCGAATGGCGCGGCTGGGGCTGCATCATCGGCGGCCTGCTGTCCTTCATCCTGATCGGCAAGTTCGGCGGCCTGATACCCGCGACGTTCGTGCTGGTGTTCATTTCGGCCATGGGCGATCGCCAACACACCTGGCGCAGCGCCGCCCTGCTCGCGGCTGGCGTGACGGTGTTGGGCGTGGCCGTGTTCTCCTGGGCGCTGCAGCTGCAGTTTCCGCTGTTCCGCTGGGGCTGATCCATGGAAATCTTCAATAACCTGATGCATGGGTTTTCCGTCGCATTCGCGCTGGACAACCTGATGTGGGCCGTTTTCGGCGTCTTCATGGGCAACCTGATCGGCGTGCTGCCGGGCATGGGCGTGCTGGCCGCCATTTCCATCCTGCTTCCGCTGACCTACACCATGACGCCGACGGCGGCGCTGGTGATGCTGTCCGGCATCTACTACGGATCGCAGTACGGCGGCGGCATCACGTCGATCATGCTGAACCTGCCCGGCACGGCGTCGCACGCGGTGGCCTGCCTGGACGGCAACCCGCTGGCGCGCAACGGCAAGGCCGGTTCCGCGCTGTTCATGCTGATGTTCTCGTCGTTCTGCGGCGCGTCGGTGGGCATCCTGGCGATGATCCTGTTCTCGCCGATGCTGGTGGACGTGGCCTTCAAGTTCGGTCCCGCGGAGTACTTCTCCATGATGATGCTGGGCCTGCTTGCCGGCGCGACGCTGGCCAAGGGATCGGCCATCAAGGGCGTGGCGATGGTGGTGGTCGGCCTGCTGCTGGGCGTGGTGGGCACCGACGTCAACACGGGCACGATGCGCTTTCACTTCGGCATCCTGGAGCTGTCCGATGGCCTGCAGATCGTGGCGCTGGCCATGGGCCTGTTCGGCGTGGCGGACTTCCTGAAGAACATCAATCGAATTGGCGGCGACAGCAAGGTCACATCGTCGAAGGTCAGCATGAAGTCGATGCGTCCGGAGGCCGGCGACATCAAGCAATCGCGCGGCGCACTGGTGCGCGGCACGGCGATCGGCGCGGCGTTCGGCATTCTGCCGGGCACGGGCCCGACCATCGCGTCGTTCATTTCCTATGCGACGGAAAAGAAGGTTGCGCGCGAGCCGCGCCGTTTTGGACGCGGGGCCATCGAAGGCATCGCCGGGCCGGAAGCCGCGACCAGCGCATCCACGCAGACCAGCTTCATTCCGACCATGAGCCTGGGCATTCCCGGCGATCCGGTGATGGCGCTGATGTTGGGCGCGCTGATCATCCACGGCATCCAGCCGGGTCCGCAGATGATGGTGGAGCACGCCGACATGTTCTGGGGGCTGATCGCCAGCTTCTGGGTGGGCAACGTGCTGCTGCTGTTGTTGAACCTGCCGCTGATCGGCATGTGGGTTCGCCTTTTGAGCGTGCCGTTCCGCTACCTGTTCCCGGCCGCGCTGTTCTTTGTGTGCGTGGGCGTGTACAGCACGAACAACAACCTGTTCGACGTCGGTATGGTGACCTTGTTCGGCGCCGCGGGCTATGCGCTGATCCGCCTGCGGTTCGAACCGGCGCCATTGCTGTTGGGCTTCGTGCTGGGCCCCATGGTGGAAGAGAACTTCCGTCGCGCCCTGCTGCTGTCGCGTGGTGAGCTGTCGATCTTCGTTTCGCGGCCCATCAGCCTGGGCTTCATCCTCGCGTGCGTGGCGCTGATCGCGTTGCTGGTGGCGTCGGCCCTGCGCCAGCGCAAAGCGCGGGAGGCGCTCGCGCAGGCGGAGTCCGCCGCGTAGCGGCAAGAAAGAAATCGGGGTAGTGCTGCTTTGGCCGGTCTTGCAAGACCGGCCTTTTTTTTGCCTGCGCGGACGGTCAACGATCAGGCGCTGCGGCCGGACCCGCGCCGTGCGCATCGATGTGGCCCAGTGATCGTCCCGGGTCGAGCCGGTCTCGCACGCGCTGTTTCAGGACCTTGGCGTCGGGAAAGCCGCCGTCGCTTTTGCGGTCCCAGATGAGATCGCCGTTGTAGGTGATCTGGAAGATGCCGCCGGTGCCGGGCTGCAGCACCACTTCGCCCAGGTCGGTCGAAAACGTGGACAGCAGTTCCTGCGCCATCCAGGCGGCGCGCAGCAGCCACTGGCATTGGGTGCAATAAAGGATGACGATGCGAGGGCGCAGGGCGGGCGAGTTCATGGGAAAGGCATTCTACGTGAGCCCGGGCCGGCGATCATGGATAATGTCGGGTTTTCCCGGGTTCGCATGAGCCCAGAGCCTGCAATGAAGTCTGCCTTGACGCCCCGAGGCCAGCGCTGGCTGATCGGTCTTTTGATGGGACTGGTCACGCTCACGCCGATGGCCATCGACATCTACCTGCCCTCTTTGCCTGCCATGGCGCAGGTTTTCGGCGAGCCCATGGGCGCGCTGCAGGCCAGCATTACGCTGTTCATTTTTGCCGTGGGCCTGGGCCAGGTCCTGATCGGTCCGCTGGCCGACCGTTATGGCCGCCGGCCCGTGGCGCTGTGCGGCGCGCTGGCGTATCTGCTGGGGTCCGCGCTGGGCGCGGCCGCGACGTCGCTGGAGGTGTTTTATGTGGCGCGCGTGATCCAGGGGCTGGGCGCATGTTCCGCGTCGCTGGTGGCGTTTGCCGCGGTGCGCGACTGCTTCAGCCCGGCGGTGGGCGCCCGGGTGTACAGCTACCTGAACGGCGCCTTGTGCTCGGTGCCGGCGTTGGCGCCGATGCTGGGCGGCGTGCTTGCGCTGCATGCGGGATGGCGCAGCACCTTCGTCTTCATGGCCCTGTTTGCGCTGGCGTTGGCCGCGCTGCTGGCCGTGCGCTTCGAGGAAACGCGGGTGGCGCCCTCGCACCGCTCGGGCGCGCTCTACAGCCTGCCCCGATACGCGCCCGTCATCGCCAGCGGCCGGTTCCTCTACTTCACAATGTTCGGCATGGCCGGCATGGCGATGATCCTGGTGTTCGTGTCGGCCGCGCCGGTGGTCCTGGTGCAGCAACTGGGCTATTCGGAGCTGGGCTTTTCCGCCTGGTTCGGCGGCAACGCGGCGATCAACATCGCGGCGTTTTTCCTGGCGCCCGCCTTCATCGCCCGGTTTGGCCGCCACACCATGGTGCGCGTGGGCATGTGCGCGCTGCTATTGGCCTCGGCCATGCATTTTGGCGCGTGGTTGTGGGCGCCGATGTCGGCCTGGATCTTCATGCTGCCGGTGGCGGTGCTGACGGTGGGATTTTCGCTGGCGCTGGGCTCGGGCCTGAGCCTGGCGTTGGAACCCTTCGCCGACCGCGCGGGCACGGCTGCAGCGGTGTACGGGCTGTTCCAGATGAGCGGTTCGGCCGTCATCGCGACCGTGCTGCTGGACAGCGGCATGGCGCCGCAGGTTGCCATGGCGCTGATCGGCGCCGCGATCGTCGGCCCGCTGCTGCTGCTTTCGCGCGCGATGGGCAAACGCCTGGCGTCCGCATCCTGAACATCGTGCGCTAGTATCCAGGGACACCTTTTCCCTGGAGCCGACATGTCACTGGAACAACCGGCGGTCGAACCGCTGCTGTTGCGCAGCGCCCAAGGCGGCGTCGTCACGCTGCGGCTGAACCGGCCATCGCAGTTCAATGCGCTTTCGGAAGCGCTGCTGGCCGCCCTGCAACAAGACATCGACGCGCTGGCGCGCGATCCGGACGTGCGCTGCATCATTCTGGAGTCGGCGGGACGCGCGTTCTGCGCGGGGCACGACCTGCGCGAGATGCGCAGCCAGCCGGATCTGGACTACTACCGCCAGTTGTTCCGCAAATGCGCCGGCGTGATGCAGGGGCTGCAGGCGCTGCCCGTGCCCGTCATCGCCAAAGTCCAAGGCATCGCCACGGCGGCGGGCTGCCAGCTTGTGGCCAGCTGCGACCTGGCGGTGGCCGCGGATACCGCCAAGTTCGCCGTATCCGGCATCAACGTCGGCCTCTTCTGCGCCACGCCCGCCGTGGCGCTGACGCGCAACGTGTCAGCCAAGCGCGCGTTCGAAATGCTGATGACGGCGCGCTTCATCGACGCCGCGCAAGCAGCCGATTGGGGGCTGATCAACGACGCCGTGCCCGAAGCGGCGCTGGATGCACGCGTGCAAAGCCTGGCGGACGACATTCTGGCCAAGAGCCCGACCGCGGTGCGCTACGGCAAGCGCATGTTCTACAAGCAGCGGCAAATGGCGCTGGCCGACGCCTATGACTACGCCGGCGACGTGATGGCCAGGAACATGATGGAAGCGGACGCCTGCGAGGGCATCGACGCCTTTCTGCAAAAGCGCCCTGCCCGCTGGGGATCCTGATGCGTCGGGATGGCGGCGCGACTTACACCAGCCATCCCAACGTCCAGCCGCCCGCGGCGGCCAGGAGCACCACCCACAGCGGCGACCAGCGCGCATAGACCAGCAGCGCGAACAGCAGCAAGGCCAGGCCGAAGTCCGCCTGGCCTTTGATGGCGCTGGTCCAGACGGGGTCGTACAGGGCGCCCAGCAGGATGCCGACGACGCTGGCGTTCACGCCCGCAACCATATTGCGCACGCCGGGGCGCCGCCGCAGGCTTTCCCAAAACGGCAGCGCGGCGGCCAACAGCAACGCGCCGGGCAAAAAGATGACGCAAAGCAGCAGCATTCCGCCGGCCCAGCCGGACAAGGGGCCGGACGACAACGCGCCCAGGAACGCGGCAAAGGTGAATAGCGGCCCGGGCATGGCCTGCGCCGCCCCGTAGCCCGCCAGGAAATCCGCGCTGGACACCATGCCCGTGGAGACCGACGCCGTTTCCAGCAAGGGCAGCACCACATGGCCGCCGCCGAACACCAGGGCGCCCGCGCGGTAAAAGCCTGCAATCTGACTGGCCAGCGTGCCGTCCGTGAGCAAGGCCCAGAGCGGCAGTCCGACCATCAGGGCGACGAAGACGCCCAGCGACACCAGGCCCGCGACGCGCGGCACGCCGGGCGAGTTGGACGACAGAACGGGACGCGGCGGCAATTGCAGGAACGCCGCGCCTATGACGGCGCCCAGCACAACGGCGGCCATCTGGGCCAGCGCTGTCGGAAGCACGACCGTGATCAAGGCGGCGGCGACTGCCAGCGCGGCCCGGGATCGGTCCGGGCACAGCGAGCGCCCCATTCCCCAGACGGCCTGGGCGACGATTGCCACCGCCGCCACCTTCAGGCCATGGATAGCCGCGGAGCTGGATAGCCAGCCGTAATGGGCAAGCCCCAGCGCGAAACCGATCAGCGCAAGGGCGGACGGCAGCGTGAAGGCCACCCATGCCGCCAGCATGCCCGGCCAGCCGGCCCGCTGAAGCCCGATCGCCATGCCGACCTGGCTGCTGGCCGGACCGGGCAGGAATTGGCACAAGGCGACCAGGTCGGAAAACGCGTAGTCGTCCAGCCAGCGGCGGCGGTCGACGAATTCATTGCGGAAATAGCCCAGGTGCGCCACCGGGCCGCCGAAAGAAGTGAAGCCCAGCCGCAGGAACACCAGGAAGACTTCAAGACAGGAGCCTCGTCCGCCGTGGGCGAGTGTGCCGGTGGCCGGCTTGCTGTCGACGTGTTCGTCATGCGGGGATGGGTGCGGCATCGGCTTGGGCTTAATGGACAGGCGGGCGCTGATTTTCTGGCCCCAGCTCCAAGCTTATAGCCGGGCCACGCCGGGCTTTCAATCGGATTAATGACAAAAAGCGGCACGTCTGGCAGAGGCCTCTGCGTACATCATGGTCTATATGGAAATCGGATTTATGGCACTTCCAGCCTGGACCAACCGGCTGCACCATAGGTGGGTCGTTCTTCCAACCGCAACACAACTGAAAGGAATGCGCATGACGCAGCGATTGAACTACTTCCAGGTTTCGGAAGACCTGTCCAAGAAGTATCTGGATTTCAGCATGGCGCTGAAGAAAGTGCCCGTGATCCAGGAACTGGGCCAACTGGTCGACATTCGCGCGTCACAGATCAACGGCTGCGGATTCTGCCTGGACATGCACGTGAAAGAGGCCACGATCCGCGGCGAACGCGCCCTGCGATTGCACCACGTGGCCATCTGGCGCGAATCCCCCCTGTTTTCGGCGCGCGAACGCGCCGCGCTGGAGTGGACCGAGGCCCTGACCACCCTGCCCCCGCACGGCGTGCCCGACGGGATCTATGAATCGGTACGCGCACATCTGTCCGAAAGCGAGCTCTCCGACCTGACCTTCCTGGTCGTCGGCATCAACGGCTGGAACCGGCTGAACGTGGCCTTTCGCACGGCGCCCGGATCGGCGGACAAGGCTTATGGGCTGGACAAGGCCGGGCTGAGCTGAAGGCGGTTGGCGAGTGGCGACCGCCATTTGGCGCTCGCCACTCGTGCAGAACCTACATCAACTGAAGGATCCGCCCGGCGAGCTGTTCGGCCTGTTCGGCCGAGGCGATGTTCGTGAAGCTCATCAACAGGCCGGAACGGGCATCCGGCGCCGCGGACCAATGGGACAAGGCGTGGGCGTACAGGCCGTTTTCGACCATGCGCGCCGCCAGCGCGCGATCCGTCTGGTGTCCATCCAGGCGGGCGACCAGATGCATCCCGCCCGGTTGCGGGTCGATGTGCAGGCGCGTTCCCAGCACGGCGGACAAGCCCGCCGCGGTGGCGTGGCGACGTTCGCTGTACAAGCGCCGCATCCGCTGGATGTGGCGCCCGAAATGTCCTTCGTTGATGAACGAGGCCAGTATTCCCTGCGTGAGCGCCGGTGAGCCGCCCGCCAGCAGCAGGCAAAGGCGTTCGAAGCGCGGCGCCTGCTCTTCGGGCACGACCAGGTACGCCAGGCGCAGGCCGGGAAACAGCACCTTGCTGAACGTGCCGCAATACAGCACCCTTCCCTGGCGGTCCAGGCTTTTCAAGGCTGGCAGCGGACGGCCGACATAGCGGTATTCCCCGTCATAGTCGTCTTCGACGATCCATGCGCTGTTGCGCTCGGCCCAGTCCAGCAGCGCCTGTCGCCTAGGCAGGGACAGCGACAGGCAAAGCGGGCTTTGGTGCGCCGGCGTCACCACGGCGCCGCGGGCCCGCGGCTCGGCCGCGACGCCGGCATCCACCACCAGACCCTCGCCGTCGACCGCCACCGGCACGGATTGCATGCCGGCCTGCGCCAGCAGCGCCCGCGTGGGCGGATAACCCGGATCTTCCACCCAGACGGAGTCGCCCGGCTTGAACAGCGCCTGGAGGATGAGCTGCATCGTGTTGTTGTACCCGGAGGTGATGAACACCTGCGACGGCGTGCACTGGATACCGCGCGCCACCTGCAGGTAGGCAGCCGTGGCGGTCCGAAGCGACAGCAGCCCCGACGGGTCGGGATAGGCCAGCTCGGACGCGTGCGTGCCGCGCAAATGGCGCGCGCCCAGCCGCGCCCAGAGTTTGCGCGGGAACGCATCCAGCGCGGGCAATCCCATCTGGAAAGGCATGGGCGCGTCCGAACGCGGCCATTCGATGTCAGCCTTGCCCGCAGGCCGGGGCGCGGATGCCCGCGTGGCGCGTCCCGGCGCCTGGAGGTTCGGCGTGACGACAGTTCCGGCCTGGCCCCGCGCCTGGATGTATCCCTCGGCCGCAAGGATCGAATAAGCGACTTCGATGGTGCCGCGCGCCACGCCGATTTCCTTGGCGAGCGCGCGTGCCGAAGGGATGCGATCGCCGGGCTTGAGGGTGCCTTCAGCGATGGCGCTGCGAAAGCGCTCGTACACCTGCCGGTACAAGGGCGTGTCGGAGGATTGGGCGACAGTGGGCGGGATGCTGTGGGGGGCAATCATGGCATAGTCCAGAAGCGCATTTATGGCCCTTCAAATTATGGCATGTGTTTTCTAAGATGCGTACGCAACGAGGTTGAACTTCAACATCCTCGATTTTCAGGTACTGAGCCATGAACACATCCACCACGGAAGCCGCCATCCGGCACCTTGAGACGCCGGAAGAACTGACGGCCTGCCTGCCGCTGATGCGCGAGCTGCGGCCCCATTTGGGCGATGCGGACGACTTCCTTCAGCGCATCGGCCGCATGCGGCAGCAAAGCTATCGCCTTCTGGCGGCGATTCACGAGCGGCAAGCGGTGGCGCTGGCCGGTTACCGTTTCCAGGAAAACCTCATCTACGGCCGCTTCATGTATGTGGACGACCTGGTCGTCCAGGAATCGCAACGCGGCAGCCGCTGGGGAGCCAGGCTGATCAGCGCCCTGGATGACCTGGCGCGCGGCGCGGACTGCGACAAGTTTGTGCTGGACACGGGGCTGGGCAACGCCCTGGCGCAGCGCTTCTATTTCCGGCAGGGCCTTCTGACCAGCGCCATCCGATTCAGCAAGTTCTTGAAAGGTAGTCCCGCATGAGCATCCTGCGTATCTGCTGCAGCCCGCAAGGCCTGGCATCCGAAAGCTACCGCCTGTCGCAACGCATCGTCGAGAGGTTGGCGACTGCCGGTCCTTCCGACCGCATGGACATCGTGGAGTTCGACGCCACCACCCTCGCCCACGCGGACGGCCAGTATGCGGTTGCGCTGGCATCCCCTGTCGATCCCGAGGGCGGCGCAGGCGGGCGCGGTTCGTTGGGCATGTCCGACCAGCTCATCCGCATGCTGGAAGACGCCAGCCACATCGTGGTGGCCACGCCCATGCACAACTTCACCGTGCCGTCGTCGCTGAAAGCATGGCTGGATCATGTGGTGCGCGTGCGCAATACGTTCCACATCACCCCGCAGGGCAAGGTGGGGCTGCTCAAGGACCGTCCTGTGTATGTCGCAATCTCTTCCGGCGGCGCGTTCAGCGGTCCGGAAGCCCGCCAGCCTGACTTTCTGACGCCCTATCTTCGGCACGTGCTGGGGACGATCGGACTGACGCAGGTGACGTTCATTTCGGTAGAGAGCACGGCCCGGGGGCCCGAACTGCTGGAAGAGGCCCGGCAGCAGGCGGAGATTGCGCTGGACCGCATCGCGTTTGATCTTTTGCCTGAGGAAATGATCGGCTGATTGCGCGTTTTGCGCTTGCTGCGCAGTGTTGCTCGCGGGTCAGGCTATGCTTCGCTCGCCCGCGGACGCCGTCCGGCTGGTATCCGGATGGCGTCCGCATGTCGCCCTTTGTGGGGCGGCGCAGTGAATTCTGGCCATCCGATAGTGCCGCATTGACACTCACGATTTAGCCGCTCTACGCTAGGCCGCAAGTTGCGGTCCAACCCGGGCGACGTCCTGCCCCCCTTGTGCGGGAGCCGTGTCATGACCTTACGCAGGCCTGGTTTCGGTATATATGCATGCATGCTGCTGGTGGCGGGCCTTCTCTCGACAGGCTCGGCGCAGGCGGCATGCACCGACAAGGCCTTGCGCGGCATGGCGGACGCCGGCCGCAGCGTGTCGACGATATCCAAACGCTGTGGCATGACGGTCGCTGCGGTAAAGGAACGCCTGGACGCCGGCGCCCCGAAGCCTGGCGATGTCAAGTCCGGCGACGCAAAAAAATCCACCGAAACCCAAGAGGCTGACGACCTGGTCCCGGATGCCCGGACCGTCGACGGCAAAGCCGGCACCCCCAAGGGAACTCGCGCGCCCTCCGCATCCGCCGCGTCGTCGCCTTCCGCGGTCGACCCCGCGTCCAAGACGGGGGCAAAGGCCGCGGCCGAACCCCAGAAGCATCCGCCGGGCACCATCCTGGAGCTTTGCGGCTGCTATGGCAGCATGCCGTATGGCTTTACCGAACCGAACGCCGAATGTCTCAGCGGCAAGGCCGTCGCCACGCGGTGCCCGGGCTACTGCCCGGTGAACCGCTCGCCGTGGCGGCGCATCTGCAGTTGATGCCGGCGTCTTCCACCCTACTCGCGATCGCCGGCGTTTTAATCAGCGGCGGTAACTTCCGGCTGGCGGGGCCGCGCATGCACCTGGTCGATGCGCAAGCCGTCGCGTCGCGTTACTTCGAAGCCCCAGTCGCGCAGCAACACCGTGTCGCCGGGTTCGGGGATGCGCCCGCCGGCGCGCAACAGGCAGCCGGCCAGCGTCGCGTCGGGATAGTCATCCGCCAGGGCCGGCGCGTCCAGCAGGCGCGCAGCTTCATCCACCGACAGGCGGCCGCCGAGCAGCCACGATCCGTCGGACAACTGCAAGGCCTCGGGTTGGTCTTCGCGGTGTTCCGGCAGGTCGCCGGCCACCGCCATCAGCACGTCCATCGGCGTGACCAGGCCTTCGCAGACGCCATGCTCGTCCACGACGATCAGCATGTGATCGCGCGAGGCGCGCAGTTCGTCCAGCACCTTCAGCACGGGCGTGGTTTCCATGACATAGCGCGGCTCGCGCGCCAGTTCCACCAGGTCGATCGGGCCGGGAGTCTGCAGCCGCGCAAGCACGTCCTTGAAGTGCAGCACGCCCAGCACGTTGGCGGGGTCGCCGGCGCACAGCGGCAGGCGCGAATGGCCGGTGGCGAATTTGCGCACGATGACATCGGGCGTGTCCGATACGTCCAGCCAGGTCATGTCGCCACGCGGAACCATGATGGAACGCACGTCACGGCCGCCGATGGACAGCACGCGCTCGATCATCGAGCTTTCCTCGGGCGCGAAGGCGGGTTCGTCGCCCGCGCCGTCCACCAACGCCACGACATCGTCGACCTGCGTGCCGGGCTGGCCGGCACGCCCGCCGCGAAGCAGGCGCAGCACGGCCTGCGCCGTGCGCTGTCGGCGACCCAATGCGTGGGTGCCGCGGGCGCGGTTGCGGCGGGCAAGCTGGTTGCACAGCTCGATCAGGATCGAAAAGCCGATGGCGGCGTACAGATAACCCTTGGGCACGTGGAAGCCCAAGCCTTCGGCCACGAGGCTGAAACCGATCATCAGCAGCAGGCCCAGGCACAGGATCACCACGGTCGGGTGGCGGCCAACGAAAGCCATCAGCGGACGGCTGGCCAGCATCATGACGGCCATCGCCAACACCACCGCGATCATCATGATGCTCAGGTCCTGCACCATGCCGACGGCGGTAATGACCGAGTCCAGCGAAAACACGGCGTCCAGCACCACGATCTGCAGGATCACCTGCCAGAACACGGCGTGCTGCGGCTTTTGCCCCTGGTCATGGCTGACGCTGCCTTCGACGCGTTCGTGCAGCTCCATCGTGCCCTTGAAGAGCAGGAAGAGGCCGCCCAGGATCAGGATCAGGTCTCGTCCGGAAATCTCGGCGCCCAGCACGGTAAAGAGCGGCGCGGTCAACGTCACGACCCACGCAATGCTGGCCAGCAGGCCCAGGCGCATCACCAACGCCAGCGTCAGGCCGATCAGGCGCGCGCGGTTGCGCTGTTCGGGGGGCAGCTTGTCCGCCAGGATCGCGATGAACACCAGGTTGTCGATACCCAGCACAATCTCAAGCACGACCAGCGTCGCCAGGCCTAGCCAGGCGGTGGGGTCGGACATCCAATCGAAAATCATCAGGCTTCCAGGTAAAACGTGGCCGCGCGCGCAACATGCGCGCTTCGGCGGGAATGGGTGGGATCAAGAAGGCGCAACGGACGTTGCGCAGGCGCGCGGGCGCAGCCGGCGGCGCCAGGCGGAGCGCGGCCGCCAAGACGCGGCGTGGCCGCAATGGCGCTGGGGGTGGCGGCACGCAGGGAGACTTCCCTTGCCGCGGCAACAGGGGGAGATGGCATCGGGCGCCGGCGTATTTGCGGCGCCCTGCTAGAAGGAGGGTCTTCGGTCATAGGTGGCGGATGGCTCCGGCTGCCAAGGCAGCAAGGGTCGGAATATCCGCCGCGCTCTCTGTCTGACGGGAACCTGAATAATACCTGAACTCGCGATTCGTACCGGCGATCCCCGATCCCGTCTTGCCTATTGGCCGCGAGGATCAGCCGTGCCTCCGGACCCCGACGAGGCGCCCGACCCCGGCATGCCGCCATGGCCCGTCGATCCGGTGTTGCTGCCGGGTGTGCCCTTCGCGCCGCGCGTATCGGCGCCCGCATCGTCCTGGCGTGGACTGGATCCCGAGCGGGGTTCCTGCTGCTTGTCCTGCGCGTCCTTTTTTGCCGGCGCGGGCGCTTTCTGCTCGCCGGACTTGTGCGTCGGCGTCTGAGCGGGGGTGCGCGCATCCGAGCCGGACCCCGGCGTCTGCGCTTGCGCTACGAGCGTCTTGCCGACTGTCTGCGCGGAAACGTTGGCGGCAAGCGAACCGGCCAGCACGGTAGCGCAAAGATACAGAATTCGGTTTTTCATGGTTGCTCCCTGAAAGACAACGGTGACACACTGAGCCCCAGGCCAACGAGTTAGCGCGGGATCTCTTTTCACCCAGGGGCAAGTCGCGTGCCTGCCCCCCGATGGGAGCGATGCATGAACGACGAACCTGTAGCAGGCCGGCGCGGGCTGCTCAAAGCCCTGGCGGTCGGCGTCCCGGGCGCGGCCTGGGCGCCCCACGCGCTTGGCGCACCGAAGGACGCGGCCCCTCCCCCCCAACCCTCCGCCTCGGCGGCGAACGCTTCGGGCAACCGGACGCTGAAATTCTTCAACGCCCAGGAAGCGCGGACCATGGACGCGATCGCCGCGCGCCTGATCCCCGCCGACGAACTGGGCCCCGGCGCCAAGGAAGCGGGCGTGACCAACTTCCTGGATGGCCAATTGGCCGGCGCGTGGGGCGCGGGCAGCCAGCTTTACCGACAAGGCCCATTCGAGAAAGGCACTCCGGAACAGGGCTATCAGCTGTCGTTCACGCCGGCCGAGATGATCCGGCGCGGGCTGGCGTCGTTGGACGCCGCCGTGCGCAAGCAGGACGGCAAGCCTTTTGCGGAACTCGACGAAGCGCGCCAGGACGCCTGGCTGCGCGATCTGCAGGCTGGCAAGCCGGATTTTTCGCCGTTGCCCTCGGACGTGTTCTTCCAGGCATTGCTGGAAGCGACCATCGAAGGATTCTTTTCGGACCCGTTATACGGCGGCAACGCCGACATGGTGGGCTGGAAACTGGTGGGATTTCCCGGTGCGTTCGCGTCGTTCTCCAACGACATCGAACGCCATGGCGTGATCTGGGTGGGCCAGCCGGTGTCCATCGCCAACGCCGCCAGCCACAAGATGACGCCGGGAGGCAAACATGGCTAAAACCCTGCCTGCCGTGGACGTCGCCATCATTGGCGGCGGCTGGACCGGTTCGATCATCGGCAAGGAGCTGGCGGCCGCCAAGCAGCGCGTGGTCGTGCTGGAGCGCGGCGAAGCGCGCTGGCCGTCGCCCGACTTCCAGGGGCCGAACGTCCACGACGAACTCAAGTACACGCGCCGCCACGAATTGCACCAGGACGCCGCGACGGAGACCTTCACGTTCCGCAGCAACACGGACCAGAAGGCGCTGCCCATGCGGCGCTGGCAATTCGCCTATCCGGGCACGCACCTGGGCGGCGCCGGCAATCACTGGTCGGGCGCCTACTACCGGTTCGACCCCACCGACTTCGTCATGCGCAGCCACTACAACGAGCGCTATGGCAAGGACATCTTCGACAAAGAACTGACCTGTCAGGACTGGGGCGTCACGTATGACGAACTGGAGCCCTACTTCGATCGCTTCGACTACCTGATCGGCGCGTCCGGGCAGGCGGGCAACCTCAAGGGCGAAAAGCAGGAAGGCGGCAATCCTTTCGAGCCCTGGCGTTCGCGGCCCTACCCCAACCCGCCCATGAAGGTGCCGTATGCGCCGGCGCTGTTTGGCGAGGCCGCGCGCAAGCTGGGCTATCACCCTTACGTGCAACCGTCGGCGCTCTGTACGCGGCCCTACGTGAATTCCGAAGGCCTGCACATGAGCGCCTGCGTGTACTGCGGGTTCTGTTCCAACTTCGGGTGCGAGCACTTCGCCAAGGCATCGCCGCAGGTCTGCATCCTGCCCGTCGCCATGAAGATGGAGAACTTCGAGATCCGCACGGGCGCCCACGTGCTGCGCGTGGAGCTGACACCCGACAAGAAGCGCGCCCGGGGCGTCACCTACGTGGACGCGGCCGGCGAAGAAGTGTTCCAGCCGGCGGAGATCGTCTTCCTGTGCGCGTTCGGCATCAACAACGTGCGCCTGCTGCTGCTGTCCGGCATCGGCAAGCCCTATGACCCCGCGACGGACACCGGCGTCGTCGGCCGCAACTACACGCACCAGACCACCTCCGGCGTGAATCTGTTCTTCGACGAGTCCGTCAACATCAACCCATTCATGGGCGCCGGCGCGGTCGCGGTCACCATGGATGACTTCAGCGCCGACAACTTCGATCACGGGCCCGTGGGCTTCGTGGGCGGAGGCTACCTGCAGATCCAGGTGGTAAGCGGCGCGCCGATCGGCTTTCATCCCACGCCCAAAGGCACGCCCTCGTGGGGAGCGGAATGGAAAAAGGCCGTCAAGCGCTACTACAACCATGCCGCGAACATCACCATCACCGGCGCGGCGCAACCCTGGCGGGGCGGCTACCTGAGCCTGGACCCCACGTACAAGGACGCATGGGGCCTGCCCTTGCTGCGCGTCACTTACGACTTTCCCGACAACGACATCCGCATGTCGGCCTTTTTGACCGAAAAAGGCGACGAAATCGGGCGCGCGATGCGAGGCATCACCCGCACCGAGCCCGGCCCGCGGAAGCGGCCGTTTTCCGCAACGGCCTACCAATCCACCCATCTGACGGGTGGCGCGGCGATGGGCGCGGATCCGACGACCAGCGTCGTCAACCGCTATGGACAGGTGTGGGACGTGCCAAACGTGTTCGTTACCGGCGCGGCGCTGTTTCCGCAGAACTCGGGCTACAACCCGACTGGCACCGTGGGCGCCACCGCCTATTGGATCGTAGAGAAAATCAAGGCGGACTATCTGGGTTCGCCGGGCCCGCTGGTGTGATCATGATCGAACATCGCAAAGGCATCATCTTTACCGTCGCGTTGATGATCGCCGTGCCGGCCATCACGCTGATCGCCACGGTCCACCAGATGCTGGGCGCCGGCGGCGACGAGGCCATCCGGGCTTCCGCGGTGCCGCAGCCGCCCGCCCCGGCGGCGCCGCAAGCCGCCCCGGCAGCGGCTCCCGCAGCCCCCGCTGCCCCAGCTGCCGCTGGTGGCGCACCAGCCCCCGCCCCGGCCGCCGGCGCGAAACCGGCCGCCGCCGCGCTACAACCCGTGCCGGGACGCAGCGCCACGGATTTCAACGCCTCTCGGCCGGATTGGGAAAAATGGCTCCGGGATGCCGATCCCGAGGCCGGCAAGGCGCTGGCCGCGAACGGCAAGCCGGGCGCTGGCGTGCAGGCCTGTGTCGCATGCCACGGCCCTGCCGGCATCACGCCAACGGGTGGAATATTCCCCAATCTTGCGGGACTGCGCAGCGAATACCTGGCCAAGCAGCTTGCCGATTTCCGCGCCGGCACGCGTGTGCAGCCGCTGATGAACACCGTCGCGCGCGCCCTCACCGAAGAGGAGATCGGCCAGGTCGCCGCCTACTACGGCACGCTGGCCGGACCGCCCTTGCATGTGGGCGAATTCGGTGGCGAGGCGGCGCGCAAGCTGGACATCGAAGGCGACGGCACGCGCGCGCTGCCGGCTTGCGCCAATTGCCATGGACTGCGGGGAATGGGCGAAGGCGCCCTGCTGCCCAGGCTGGCCGGGCAGTCGCGGGAATACTTCACCGACCAGATAAACGCCTTTCGCACCGGCTCGCGCACCAACGACGACGTGGGCGTCATGCGGGCGTTCTCGCAACGCCTGACCGACAGCGAGATCGAGGCGTTGGCCCAGTACTACGCGGGCCCCGCGCCCGCGGCCCGCTGAAGCACGCTTCCAGAGGTACAATCGCGTCCGCCGCACCTGCAAGGGGTGCGCAGGCGCGACGCTGTCGCGCTCTTGGTGGACCCGGCTTGCCGGGTGGCTCGGCCGGGCGCCTATCCCTCGGACAACTTCAAGCTCAACGGGCGTTTCGCCCCGATCTGCCACGACACGCCGGCAGCGCGAGACACGCCCCGCTTGTTCAATTCAGCTTAGCCAATCAATGTCAGTTCTTTCCAAGCTTCGCCGCGACTGGATGTCGAATCCGCGCGCCGACATCCTTGCGGGCGTGCTCGTCGCGCTAGCCTTGATTCCGGAAGCCATCGGCTTTTCGATCATCGCCGGCGTGGACCCCAGCGTGGGCCTGTACGCCTCTTTCTCGATCGCTCTGATCATCGCGTTCACGGGCGGCCGGCCCGGCATGATTTCCGCGGCGACGGCGGCCGTGGCCGTCCTGGTCGCGCCGCTGGTGCGCGATCATGGCATCGCCTACCTGTTCGCCGCGTCCATTCTGATGGGCCTCATCCAGATCGTGGCCGGATTCTTGCGGCTGGACTTGCTGATGCAGTACGTGTCCCGCTCCGTCGTGACCGGCTTCGTCAATGCGCTCGCCATCCTTATCTTCATGGCGCAGCTTCCGCAGCTGATCGGCGTGACGTGGGTCACCTACGCGATGGTCGCCGCTGCGCTTGGCGTCATCTACCTGCTGCCTCGACTGACCACCGCCGTGCCGTCGCCGCTGGTGGCCATCATCGTGATGACGGCGGTGTCGATTTATGGCGGCCTGGACGTCAACACGGTGGGCGACATGGGCGCGCTGCCTTCCGCCCTGCCCTCGTTCATGATCCCCGACGTGCCCTTCACGCTGGAAACGCTGCGCATCATCCTTCCGTATTCGCTGACCATGGCGGCGGTCGGACTGCTGGAATCGATGATGACGGCGCAGATCGTGGACGACATGACCGACACGCCCAGCGACAAGCGCCGCGAATGCAAGGGCCAGGGCATCGCCAATATCGTCACGGGCTTTCTGGGCGGCATGGGCGGATGCGCCATGATCGGCCAATCCGTCATCAACGTCCGGTCCGGCGGCCGCACCCGGCTGTCGACGTGCGTGGCGGGGGTGTTCCTGCTGTTCCTGATCGTGGCGCTTGGTCCGCTGGTGGCGCGGATCCCCATGCCAGCGCTGGTGGCCGTGATGATCATGGTGTCGATCGGCACCTTCAGCTGGCGGTCCGTCCGGAACCTGGGTTCGCACCCGTGGCAGTCGTCAGTCGTCATGTTGTCGACCGTGGCCGTCGTGGTCTGGACGCACGATCTGGCGCGCGGCGTGCTGGTCGGCGTGGTGCTCAGCGGCCTGTTCTTTGCAGGCAAGGTGAAGCGCCTGCTCGATGTCAGCACGTCCCTGTCCGAAGACGGCCGCACGCGGACGTACCGCTACGCAGGCCAGATCTTCTTCGCGTCGGCGTCGCGTTTTTCGTCCGCCATCGACTTCCGCGAAGCCGTCGATCACGTGGTCATCGACCTGTTCGCCGCGCATTTCTGGGATATTTCGGCCGTCGGCGAGCTGGACAAAGTAATCGTCAAACTGCGCCGGGCCGGGCGCCAGGTCGAGATCGTGGGGCTGAACGAAGCCAGCGCGACGCTGGTCGGCCGTTATGCGCAGCCCGGCGCGCAGGCGGGCCACTAGGCCACGCCGGACCTACGGGGCGACGAAGGCGAGGATCAGTCCGCCGGTTTCGGCCGGCGGTACCACCACGCGCGACTTGTGGACCAGGTGCGCCACGCCCGCCCCTTCCAGCACGTTTTGAACGCGCGCCAACGCATCGGTGCGCAGCGTCAAGGCCGCGGCGCGTTCGCCTTTGGCCAGCAGCGGCGAGGCGTCCACGCCAAAGCGCGCCTGGATGCCGGCCGGCGTCAGGTACAGGATGGTGGATCGGCCGGCGGTCACCGCCACGCCGTCCTGCACCGCCTGCACCGCTTCCGGACCAAACGCCTGCTCAAGCAGCGCCGCCGACGCCTGCGGATCGGTGGTCACGTAGGCATACTCGGCGATGCCCAGCGCGCCGTTCGGATGCCGCTGCCACTCGGGGCGCCACACCAGTTCGGGCGTTTCGTGCTGGCAGAAGAAAACGCGGCCGTTGGGTATCAGGTCCGCCCGGATGCGCAGCGTGCGAAAGCGCGCATCACCCAGCGTCTGTCCGGCCGCCGACACGGGCCGGTGAAAGTCGCGCGGGCCGTCTCCTTCCAGCGGCACCTCGCGCCGCGCCAAGTCTGCCCAGGTCGCATCGGCGTTGCCGGTCTTGAAGACCAGGCCGGCCAGCCCCAGCGGATGTTCCCAGCGCGCGCCGGGAATGTCGGCCTTGGCGGGCTCGACGCCGATGAGCTCCAGATAATCGTCGCCGAAAACCGCCAGGTGATTGCTCGATCCGAGCGAATGATGGCCGCGATCGGTCAGTTGGAAGCCCAGGCGGCGGTAGCGCGCTTGGGCCTGGTCCAGATCCAGACCGGCCTGGATGACGACGTGGTCGATGCGTAGGGTCACACGAACTCCTTCAATTCAGTTGGCACTGGCAGGCGCGCCAGTCAGGCCGCCAGCCGCGTTGCAACGGCGGCCGGATCCCACCGCCGCCCGGGCACGGCGGCCAGCAAGGCCTGCGTATAGGGATGGGCCGGATTGCCGAACACCTCGGCGCATACGCCCTCTTCCACCACGCGTCCCGACTTCATGACCGCGATGTGGTCGCACACCTGCGCCGCAACGCGCAAATCGTGCGTGATGAAGACGATGGACAGGCCAAGCTGTTCGCGCAGGCGGGCCAGCAGCGCCAGCACCTGGGCCTGCACCGATACGTCCAGCGCGGACACGGGCTCGTCGGCAATCAGGACTTGCGGGCGCATCGCCAGGGCACGCGCCAGCCCAACGCGCTGGCGCTGGCCACCCGAAAATTCATGCGGATAGCGACGCACCGCGTCGGGCGACAGTCCCACCAGCTCGAACAGTTCCTGGGCGCGGGCCAGCGCCTCGCGCCGGGGCGTGCCGTGCACGATCGGACCCTGGGCCACGATCTCGCCCACGCGTTGGCGGGGATTGAGCGACCCGTACGGATCCTGGAACACCATCTGCACGCGTCGGGCGTGGGCGCGCCGTGCGGCCGCGCCTTTGAACGCCAGCGGCTGGCCGGCCAGCGTGATGTCGCCGCCATCCGGCGGCAACAGGCCCAGCAGCGTGCGCGCCAGGGTGGACTTGCCGGATCCGCTTTCGCCCACGATGCCCAGCGTTTCTCCTTCGCGCAAGGTCAGCGTCACGCCGTCCACCGCGTGAGTCACCCTGCCCGGGCGTCCAAACCAGCCACGCTTGCGATAGGTCTTGGACAGTTCCTGCGTCGTCAGGATGGCCGGAGCAAAGTCATCCTGGCCGGCTCGCGCCGGCGCGGGAGTCAGCGGCGGCACCGCGGCGATCAACGCTCGGGTGTACGGATGGCGCGGATGCTCCAGCACCTGATCCGCCGCGCCGCTTTCCACCAGCTCGCCGCGTTGCATGACGGCGACGCGATCGGCGATCTCCGCCACCACGCCGAAATCATGCGTGATGAAAAGCACGGCCGTGCCCTTGCGGCGCTGCAGGTCGTGGATCAGGTGCAGAATCTGCGCCTGCGTCGTGACGTCCAGCGCCGTGGTGGGTTCGTCGGCAATCAGCAGCGCGGGTTCCAGCGCCAGCGCCATGGCGATCATCGCGCGCTGGCGCTGGCCCCCCGACAATTCATGCGGATAGGCGCCCAACGCCTGGACCGGATCGGGGATGCGGACCGAATCCAGCAGGTCCAGCGTGCGCCGCCGGATCTCGGCGCGCGAAAGGCGTGTATGCGTGCGGAACACTTCCGCGATCTGGTCGCCGATGGTGCGCAAGGGATTCAGCGCGGTCATCGGCTCCTGGAAGATCATGCCGATCCGCTTTCCGCGAAGGCGCCGCAGTGCGTCGGGCGCCAGCTTCAGCAGGTCCTGCCCCTCCCACAGCACGCGCCCGGCGCTGGCGTGAACGCCCTGCGGCAGAAGGCCCAGGATCGTGCCGGCGGTCAGGGACTTGCCCGACCCGCTTTCGCCGACCACGCAGACGATCTCTCCGGGATTCACGGCCAGCGACAGGTCCTTCAGCGCATGGGGCCGGTCCGCGCCAGCCGGCAGGTCCACGGTAAGGTTTTCGATGCGTAGCAGTTCGGTCATGATCGTTTCAGCCTGGGATTGAGAGCGTCGTTCACCCCCTGCCCGACCAGCGATATCGCCAGGACGGTCAGCAGGATGGCAATGCCGGGTATGGCGGACACGTACCACTGCACCCGGATCACCCCGCGGCCGCCGCCGATGAGGTTGCCCCAGGACGGCACGTTCGGGTCCGATAGGTTCAGGAAGGCCAACGCGCTTTCAAGCAGGATGGCGGTGGCCATGATGACGCTGGCGTAGACGATCACGGGCGGCAAGGCGTTGGGCAGGATCTCGCGGAATATCAGCCGCAGGTCGCCCATGCCAAGCGCCTTGCCCGCCTGGACGAACTCGCGTGTCTTGAGCGTCAGGAATTCGGAGCGTGTCAGACGCGCGACCGGCGGCCAGGACACCAGGCCGATCGCCAGCACCACGGTGCGCAGGTCAGAGCCGAACACCGCCACCAGCACCAGCAGCAACAGGAAGTTGGGCAGGATCTGGAAGGCTTCGGTCACGCGCATCAGCAGGTCGTCGGCCAGGCCGCCGTAATAGCCGGCCACCGCGCCCAGCGATACGCCGATCAGCACCGACACCACCGTGGCGGCCAGCCCGATGGCAAGCGTCACCCGGGCTCCATGAAGAATCTGCGCGGCGATGTCGCGCCCGACCTGGTCGGTGCCCAGCAGGAAGCGGGCGTTGTCGCCCGGCCATTGCAGCGGCCGGCCCGCCAGGCTGAGCGGATTCTTGGGATACCAGAGCCCCGCGCCCAGCGCCGCTGCGCACACCGCTGCCAGAAGCACCAGGCCCAGCACGGCGACCGGACTGCGGAAGTATCGACGTAGCGTTTCCAAGGCCTAGCTCCGGACGATGCGCGGGTCGAGCCGCGCATACAGCAGGTCGACCACGAAGTTGATGACGATGACCAGCAGCGCCGACACGAACACGATGCCCAGCAAGGTGTTCAGGTCGCGCTGCACCACCGATTCGTAGGCCAGGCGCCCCAGGCCGGGCAAGGCGAAAACGCTTTCCACCACGACCGATCCGCCCAGCATGGTGCCGGCCTGCAGCCCCAGCAAGGTGACCATCGGCAGCAGCGCGTTGCGCAACATGTGCCGGGCCACCACCGCCGTCTCGCGCAGCCCCTTGGCGCGCGCGGTGCGAATGAAGTCGTGCGAGGCCACCTCCAGCATCGACGCCCGCATGATGCGCAGGTAGATCGCCAGGAAAATCAGCGCCAATGTCGCCGTGGGCAGCACCAGGTGCCACGCGATGTCCAGGACGCGAGCCAGGCCGGTGTAGCCGGACGCGATGGTCTCGAAGCCGCCGGCCGGCACCCAGTCCAGCCATACGGCGAAGACGAAAATGCCCATCAGGCCGAACCAGAATGACGGCGTGGCGCAGAAGACCAATCCCAACGTCGAAATGAGCCCATCGGCCCAGCCATTCACGCGGCGCGCCGCGATGACGCCCAGCGCCATCCCGCCTGCAAAGGCGAACGACAGCGCCGACCCCATCAGCAGCAACGTCGCCGGCAGCCGTTCCAGGATCACGGCGGCCACGGGCTTGCCGTAGATGGCGGAGTGGCCAAGGTCCAGGTGGGCCAGCCGCCACAGGTAGCTGCCCAGGCGCGAAGCGGCGGATTCGTCCAGTTGGTAATGCGAGCGCATCGCAGCGATGGTGGCGGGGTCGGCCCCGCCGATCTGCGCCACCAGCGCGTCCACGGTGTCGCCCGGCGCCAGTTGCAGCAGCAGGAACAGGCCTGCCAGGATGATCAGCAGCGCGGGCGCCGCGGCCATCAGCCGGCGCGCCGCGAGGTTCAGGAAACCCATCGCCAGGACCTACGCCGCCAGCCAGGCGTCATGCCAGTCGCTGGACGGCCAGCGCGCGTTGTTGTGGCCGTTCTGCAGCTTGCGGCTGGCGACGGAATAGAACTGCCTTTCCGTCGCCATCCAGATCGGCAGTTCTTCGTTGACGGCCTGCACCCAATCCGCGTACAGGGCGCGGCGCCGGGCCGGGTCGATCTCGGAGGCCGCATCGTCGATCAGCTTGTCCACCTTCTCGGACGTCCAGCCGTACTGGTTGGTCCAGGGCGCGCCTGCCGGGCTGCCCGACCGATACCAGACGGTCGTCGACACGGCGGGATCGCCGCGGTACTGGTGCCATCCGGTCGCGATATCGAAGCTGTGATCCTTGTAGACCGATGCCAGCGCGCCGGCGATGTCGTACTGCACGATCTCGACCTTGATGCCGACCGCCTCGAGCGACTGCTGAATGAAGGTCGCCAGGAGCGGCACGTCTTCGCCGTTCTGGATGGGCACCAGCTTCAGCGCAAAGCGCACGCCGCCGGCGCCGCGCTTGTAGCCGGCCTCATCCAGCAGCGCCTCCGAACGCTTGACGTCGAAGGGGTACGGCGGCTTGCTGCCGGCCGGGAAGAACGCCTGCGACGAAGAAGGAATGGGACCGGTGGCGGGCTTGCCCAGTCCGTACAGGAAGTTCTCGATGAAGAAGTCGATGTCGATGGCGTGCACGATGGCGCGGCGCACGCGCACGTCGGCCAGTTCCTTGCGGCGGAAATTGAACTCCAGCGTGTTGTTGAACACGTTCGCTTCCAGGCCCTTGCTGCGCACCTCGAATTGCGGGTTCTGCTTCAGCCGGTCCAGATCGGCCAGCGTAAGCTGGGAATACGCGCTGAGCTGGAGCTGTCCGGTCTCCAGCGCCGCCGTTGCCGCCGACTTGTCGGTGATGATGCGCCAGACGACTCGGTCCAGGTAGGGCTCGCCCTTGCGCCAGTAGTTCGGGTTGCGCTCCGCAATGATGAACTGCCCGCGCTCATACTGCACGAACTTGAACGGCCCCGTGCCCACCGGCGCCGTGTTGGCCGGGTTCTCGAGCACATTGGTGCCTTCGTAAAGGTGACGCGGCACCACGTATCCCAGGTCGGCCAGGGCGCGCAGCAGCAGGTCCAGAGGCATCGGCCGGCTGTAGCGGAACACCGCCGTGTGCGCGTCGGGCGTGTCGACGGCCTCCAGGTAGAGTTGCAGGGCCGTCCCGAAGTTCAGGTGCTTTTTCCAGAGTTCCAGCGCGTTGTATTGCACGTCCGCCGAAGTGAAGGGCTTGCCATCATGCCAGGCGACGCCTTCGCGCAGCTTGAACGTGATGGTCTTGCCGTCGGGATCCGCGGTCCAGGATGTGGCGAGTTGCCCCACGGGCTTGCCGCCGGCGTCCAGGTCCACCAGCGATTCGATGATCTTGCTGGTGACGATGTACACGCCCGTCGAGGCGCGCAGGGCCGGATTCAGGATCCGCTGTTCCGAGCCCAGATGCACGTTGAGCACGCCGCCATGGCGCGGCGCAACGGTCTGCGCGAAAAGCGACGTGGGAAAAGCCATCGAGGCGGCGAGCGCCCCGGAAGACAACAGGAATTCGCGGCGGCTGGTGCGCATCTTCGACTCGGATTCTGCAGGGTTGGAAGCAGCGGATGTTAGGCCTGCGCAGATGCGTTGAGAAATGCAGATTTCTCATTTGCTCATGCGTCCCCCTGCCCCTGCTCGCGGCCGGCAAGCGTTGCGCGGCGCCCGTACTGACATTTCGTAACGCGCTGGGCACGCCACTTGCTCGGACCGTCGGATCGTATCTGCCGGAGTTTTCATGCCAGCCTCGCATTACATCGACGCCACCCCGCTTACGGTGCTGACGGTGAATACCCACAAGGGCTTCACAAGCTTCAATCGCCGCTTCATGCTGCACGACCTGCGCGAAGCCTTGCGTACGGCGGCTCCCGACGTGGTCTTCCTGCAAGAGGTTCTGGGCGAGCACCAGTCCCATGCGGGACGGCATGAGTCCTGGCCTGCCCAATCGCAGTATGAGTTCCTGGCCGACACGCTGTGGACCGACTTTGCCTATGGCCGCAACGCCGTCTATCCCGAGGGCCACCATGGCAACGCCATCCTGTCCCGGTACCCGATCGAAAGCCACGAGAACCACGACGTGAGCGTCGACGGCCACGAGCGCCGCGGCATCCTGCACTGCGTGCTGCGCCCGCCGTCCCTGCCCGTCCCGGTGCATGCGGTGTGCGTCCACCTGGGGCTGTTGGAGCGCCATCGGGGCCAGCAGCTGCGCCGCCTGTGCGAACTGGTGACTCACGGCGTGCCTGCCAACGAGCCGCTGCTCATCGCGGGGGATTTCAACGACTGGCGCATGCGCGCGGACACCCTGATGCGTGACTGCGGAACCCAGGAGGTGTTCACGTCGCGGCTGGGGCGCCCCGCGCGCACCTTTCCCGCTCGATGGCCGCTGCTGCGGCTGGACCGCATCTATGTGCGCAGCGTGCGGGACTGGCAGCCCGTGCCGCTGGCGTCCCGCGTATGGTCGCGTCTGTCCGACCATGTGCCGATCTGCGCGGAGATTGCACTATGAACGTGGGCTGGCGAGAACATAACCGCTACACCTTGCTTGAGAACGGCACGGAATACTTTCCCGCCGTGGTCAAGGCCATCGACGCCGCCAGCAGCGAGGTCCTGGTGGAGACCTTCATCCTGTTTGACGACGTGGTCGGTCAGGACATCCAGCAAGCGCTGATCCGGGCGGCGCGCCGCGGCGTCAGCGTCGACCTGATGGTCGACGGCTACGGCTCCGACGAGCTCAGCGATGCCTTTATCGGCGCCATGACAGAAAGCGGCGTGCGCTTTCACGTGTTCGATCCGCGCCCGCGCTTTCTGGGCGTGCGCACGAACGTGTTCCGGCGCATGCATCGCAAGATCGTCGCCGTGGACCGCGAGCGCGCGTTCATTGGCGGCATCAATTTTTCGGCGGACCACCTCCCCGATTACGGCCCCGAGGCGAAGCAGGACTATGCCGTGCTGGTCGAAGGACCACTGGCGGCGGACCTCGCGGACTATGCGCGATCGGCGCTGGGCGGCGGCAAGCGGCGGCTGCGGCGGCGTCCCGCCAGGCTGGATCCCCTGCCGGCGGGAGATGGCGGCGGGCGCCTGGTGGTGCGGGACAACGTCAACCATCAAAGCGACATCGAACGCTACTACCGGGCAGGCGTGCGGTCGGCGCGTTCGGACGTGCTGATTGCGAACGCCTACTTCTTCCCGGGCTACCACCTGCTGCGCGACCTGGCCAACGCCGCCCGGCGCGGCGTGCGCGTGCGCTTGCTGTTGCAGGGAGAGCCCGACGTGCTGGTCGCCCGGCTGGCGGCCTCGATGCTGTACGACTATCTCATCGACGCCGGCGTGCAGATCCACGAATACTGCAAGCAGCCGCTGCACGGCAAGGTGGCGTGCGTGGACGACGACTGGTCGACGATCGGCTCGAGCAACCTCGATCCCTTGAGCCTGGCCCTGAACCTTGAAGCCAACGTGGTGGTGCGGGATGCGTCGCTGAACGCCGCGCTGCGCAAAAGCCTGGACCGGCTGATCGAAGAAGACTGCCGTCCGGTGGCCATGGCGAAGAACTCCAGCCGTCGTCTGCGGCGCCTGTGGCTGGGCGTCGTGGTGTTTCACTTCCTGCGCCGCTTTCCCGCCTGGGCGGGCAGTCTGCCCGCGCACAAGCCGCGCCTGCAATCGGTGACGCCGGAGACCGGCCGGGAGACCGCATGAACTTCCTGCATACCTCGCCGATGCGGGCGTTGCGCCGCCGCTGGCCCCGGATCAAGCGCGTGCTGCCCGTCCTGATCCTGATCGTCGTCGCCGGCCTGTTGTATTACTTCGGGCGTACCGTGGACTGGCCCAAGGTGTGGGTCGCCATGCGCGAGATTCCAGGCCGGAATATTGCGATCGCGGGTGGGCTGGTCGTGGTGGGTTACCTGGCGTACGGCAGCCTGGACCTGTTGGGCAAGAAGTACACGCGGCACAATCTGCCCGCACCCAAGGCCCTGGGTGTCGCGATGCTGAGCTACGCGCTGAACCTGAACCTGGGCGTGCTGGTGGGCGGGCTTGGCGCGCGGTTGCGCCTGTACACGCGGCTGGGCTGTCGCAAGTCTGTCGCAACCCGCGTGGCGCTGTTCGCCGCGGCGTCGAACTGGATCGGCTATGCCTGGCTTGCGGGCGTGCTGTTCGCCTTGGGCGTCGTGCCGGTGCCGGCTGGCTGGGAGATCGGATCGGGCATGCTGAGGCTGCTGGGCCTGGGATTGCTGGCGCTGGGTGTCGCCTATGTGACGACCTGCGCCCGGGCCAAGCGCCGCAGCGCCACCTGGATGGGGCATCACATCACCCTGCCGAGTGCGCGCATGGCGGTGGCGCAGTGCTGCGTCGCCGCGTTGTCGTGGTCGATCATGGGCGCCATTGCCTACGTGCTGTTGCAGGGCAAGGCCAGCTACCCGGCGGTGCTGGGCATTCTGTTGTGCACGAGCTTTGCGTCGGTCATCACCCGCGTCCCGGGCGGCCTGGGCACGACCGAGGCCATTTTCGTGGCCGCGCTGGGGTCGCAGATCCCCCCGACCGAAGTGCTCGGCGCGGCGCTGGCCTATCGCGCGGTCTATGCGTTGGCGCCATTGTGCCTGGCGCTGGCGGCCTATCCCCTGATCGAGTTGCGGCTTGGAATGCGGCGCGGCAAGGCGTCGGACGCTCCCCCAGGCCAGGCACGTCGCTTGCTATGAGGCCCCTATGACCCGTCCCCAACACAAGACATCCGACACTGTCGCCGCCTATCCCCGTCGCACCGGCGCATCCGAGCACGAAATCGCCTCGCAGGAAGCGCTGGCCCTGCGGCTGGCTGCCCTGCTGGGCCGACGCTTCGTCCCGGACTTCCGGCCGACCCGCAATCGCGGCGAGCCGCCGCCCTATTACGTTCCCGATCGCAGCATCACCAGCCTGGCCCGCGCCGAAAAGCTGGGCATCACCCGCGCGGCCGATCTGTTCGGCGGCGTGACGCCGCATGCTTTCGTCGCCACCAAGTCCGTCACCCACGGGGTCGTCGACGCCCAGGCCAAGGCGCCCCAGGGCTGGGTCCGGACATTGGCCGACGACCTGCGGGAGGTCGTGCTGCGTGGGTTTACCGCCTTCACGCTGGACGACGCCCATCGCGCCGGCGAGCGGCTGCTCAAGGACGGCGCGCTGCGCATCAAGCCAGCCGACGCCACGGCGGGGCGCGGCCAGATCGTTGCGCGCACACTGCAGGAGCTGCGCGCCGGCCTGGCGGAACAGGACGCCGGGGCCGTGCGGCGCCTGGGCCTGGTGCTGGAAGAAGACCTGGCCGAGATCGAGACCTACAGCGTGGGCTGGGTGCGGGTGGGCAAGCACGAAGCCTCCTATGTGGGCACTCAATGCCTGACCCCGGACAACAATGGCGTGCCGGTATATGGAGGGTCCGAACTCAGCTTTGCCCGCGGGGGCTTCGACCAGTTGCGCTCGCTGGATCTTTCCGACGACGAACGGCAGGCGGTGGACCTGGCGTGCCGCTACGACGCCGCCGTGTCCACGGCCTATCCCGACTTCTTCGCGTCGCGCCGCAACTACGACGTGGCGATCGGCCGCAACGCGCAGGGGGAGCCCCGCGCCGGCGTGCTGGAACAATCGTGGCGGGCGGGCGGCGCCAGCATCGCGGAACTGTCGGCGTTGCAGGCCTTCATGCTGTCGCCGTCGTTGAAGGAGGTGGCGGCTTTCACGCGCGAGCGCTACGGCAAGGACGAGCCGGCGCCCACCTCGCAACGCTATGTGTACCGCGGCGAAGACTCCACCGTGGGCATGATCACCAAATCGGGGGGAATCCTGGAGGAAGACGATGGCCGCATTTAGCGACCCCATTGAAATCGACGTAGCGGACCAGCAACTGGCCGGCACGTTCCTGACGCCGGAGAGCAAGGTCCCCGGCGTGCTTTTCATACACGGCTGGGGCGGCGACCAGCGCTTCGACCTGGCCCGCGCCAAGGGCATCGCCGCCCTGGGCTGCGTGTGCCTGACGTTTGACCTTCGCGGCCATGCCGCCACCCAGGCCCAGCAGATGCAGGTGTCGCGCGACGACAATCTGCGGGACGTGATGGCGGCTTACGACCGGCTGGCGGCCCACCCTTCGCTGGACAGCGGTTCCGTCGCGGTGGTGGGCAGCAGTTACGGCGGTTATCTGGCGGCGATTCTGACCGGCCTGCGGCGGGTGCGATGGCTGGGCCTGCACGTGCCCGCCCTGTACCGCGACGACGAATGGATGCTGCCCAAGAACCAGCTCAACCGCGAGACCTTGCGCGCCTATCGCAACAGCCACATCGAACCGGAAAGCAACCGCGCCCTGACGGCCTGCGCCGGCTTCTGCGGCGACGTGCTCATCGTCGAGGCCGAGCACGATGTCTACATCCCGCACTCGACGATCATGAACTACCGGTCGGCCTTCCGGCGCTCGCATTCGCTGACGCACCGGATCCTGGACGGAGCGGACCACGCGCTGACCGACAAAGCTTCGCAGCAGGCCTACACGTCCATCCTGGTGAACTGGGTGACGGAGATGGTCATGGGCGCGCGCGTCGGACGCCCGCGGCCAGCGCCCTGAACCCACGACATCCCATCAAGGTTTGGGACTGAGCAGATCCGACAGCGCGTTGCCCAGTTCCTTGACCGCGCCGGTGACGCCCTCGGCGGCGCCTTCCGCGCCCACGCCAATGGCATGCCCGAAGCCCTGCGCCACCTGGGCCGAGAAGCCTCGCGTGACGGAAAACTTCGGGTTGTCCAGCCGTCCCGCCAGCGCGAAATCGAACCGCACGGTGCCGCTTTTATCCTTCAGCGCCGCAAGGACCGCCTTGCGCGGCAGCGAAAAGAGGCTGCCGTCGCCGCCGAACTTGAGGTTATGCAGCGCCACGGCGCCCGAGGCCTTCAGTTCGCGCTTGACGATGACGGTCTTCATGTCCAGGTCCATCGAGCCGCCCGTCAGCGAGCCCGCGCCGTTTTCCGCAAGATACGGCGCGGCGTAGCGAACATCCATGTTGCGCGCGACGACCGTCATGTCGGCGTCCGTGCCGCCCACGACCACCTTGCCGTTCGCGCGCACCGTCGACTCGCCGTTGCGGTTGTCTTCGATCTTGCCGGTGAATTCCATGTCGCTGGGCGATCCGTCGCCGGGGATCGTGACCGGATGAAGACGCGCCGCCACCGCCGTGAACGGGATGCGGTGCGGCGGCTTGGACACCGCACCGTCCAGGTAGTCCAGCCGGCCATCGCGCAGGATCAGATCGGCGACGCGGATGGGGCCGGCGCGGCGCGCCTTGCTGTCGGCGCCCTCGCCTGCGCGCAACGCGGCCTGCAAGGCGGGGGAAATCTGCAGGCCGCCATCGGGGCTGCGCACCACCGCGAAGTCAAAGCCCTCGATCGTGATCCGCTTGAATACGGCCTCGTGCCGCAGGAAGGTCCACCATTCCGGTTCGAGCTCGACGCGGCGCGCTCGCGCGCCCGATTGCCCGGACGCGCCGGCGACGGACACATCCGTCAACACCACCTGCCTGATGCCAACCTGCACGTTGCCTACCTGGCCGCGCGGACCCAGCATGCTGGCGATGCGCTGTTCGGCCACGCGTGTGGCCGCCAGCGCCAACACGGCGAGCAGCGCTCCGATGAGAAGCAGGATGGCGACGACCGTGCCCCAGCGTGACCGGCCACGGGTAGCGGCGGCTTTCGAACTCATTGTGGTTTCCGTGGTTGTGCAAGACGGCGGCCAGGTCCGCGCCTTTTGCCGTTCACCATAGCGAGGCTCGGCGTCCGGCGCAACCCAAGCATCGTCCAGGATGAGCATTCATTCATCAATGGTCGAAAAGGATGAGGCGGGATGGGTCGATCATTTCCAGCGCGGCCCGTCAGGGGGATACGGCGTCCTGGCACGGGTGTCACGGATTTCGTTCCCGCCGCCACGACAGGCGCCAATAGCGTTCTGGCGGAGCATCGGGCTGAGTAGCGCGGACCCGCTCATCCAGCGTCGCCAGGCTGGAGCGTGCCTGGATCGCCCGTTGGCGGCTCAAGCCAGCGTCGGTCTCCGGCGGAATGCTCACAGGCGTGGCCAGGATCCGCCGGCGCAGCAATGCCGCCAGCCGCGTCTGGACGATCCCGGGCTCGTCCTCGCACATCTCTTCATAGGCCACCCAGTCCACCCGCTGAAACAGCGCGCGTATCGTGAGGCACGCGTCCGACACCCGGGTGCCGCCCGATATGCACAGGCCCAGCGGCATCAGGATGACGCGCGGACGCAGGGCGGAAAGCGCGGCGGCAAGCGCGCCGGTCAGGCGCCCTTCCTCGCCGCTCTGCAGGTACTGACCGTCCAGCAGATCCATCTGCGCGGCGCCGGCTCTCAGCAAGGCAAGCGCCCGCTCGCTGCCGGACTGGCGGGCGCGCACCGCGTCCCGCCCGTTATTGAAACCGGCGAGTCTGTCGCTCTCCGACAGGTCGCCGGCCCCAAGCGGCATGCCCGAAAAGACCGTCAATACGGTGCAGTCCGGGCGCGCCGCAAGCACACCCGCACAACTGACGACAGCGTCGTTGAAGTAAGGAGATACCGCGATCAATCTTCCTTCGCGTAGCATGCCGCGTCCGCTTGCGCGGCCTACCAATACGGAGGCTGGTTGTAGTACTGGTGGATGCCCCGCGCCCAAGTCTCATCCGCCATGCCCGGCCAGTTGTCCTTGTCAAAGCCCTCGGCGTTTTCGAGCACCTCCTTGTCCACGTTCAACACGAAACACTTGCGGTCGGTATCCAGCGTCAATGCACTCCACGGAATGGCGTACAACTTGTCGCCAATGCCCAGGATGCCGCCGCGCGACAGCACGGCGTATGCGATCCGGCCGTGAGGCACGTCCAGCATGATCTCCTGGATGCTTCCAAGCTCTTCACCAGCGGGGTTGTACACATCATTGCCTTCCAGCGTGCTGGCCGCCATGACCTGCGGGCCGGGCCCGCTGGGGTCTGCCTTCGGCCCGCCAACGATGTTGGTCTGGCCTTGCGCCTGCCCGGCGCCCGTCAATGGTTGGTTCATAGTGAGTCTCCATGGTTGTCATGTCGCGCGCGGCGATCCCGTCGCCCCGCTGCTAGTGACTCCGCAAGCCATGTGCCACAGGTCGCCGCAAGGGCCCGAAGCCGCCGCATGCGCCTGCGCGCGGCATTTTTTACATTCAGCTGCCAGAAAGCACGCGGGGCCGGTCCCGCAACTGCGGCCCGGCCCCGGTTGGCATGAACGGCTACAGCCGCGTCAACGCCGCCTTCCGTGGTCCGACATGATGCAGATGCCGGCAAGCAGTCCGATCAGCACGGCGCCCGCCACGCTTTTCCAGGCGTTCTCGTGCACGTATTCGTCGGTAGCCTGCGATACCTCGCGGGCGCGGCCCCACGCTGCACGTTCCCAGCCTACGGCCTGATCGCGGGCGGCGTTGAGTTGGCCCTTGAGCTTGTCCCGGGCCGCTTCGATTTCGGATCCGCCGTAGCTGGCGGTGCTTCGAAGCAGGTCTTCAGTGCCCGAAATCAGATCACGCAGAGTGCGTGACGACGAATCGGACGAATGAAACATATCGCGCAGCCTATCTCGCTTGTTCATGTGTTCTCCTTTAGAAAAACGTTGCGCCGTGCCCCGCGGCTTGGCGCCCGTGGGGACGGGTCCGCAAGGCGCGTGCCGGACTCCCGTTGTCCAGGCGGTCGATGCCCGGTGTTTGCTGAGGGTCCACGCCCGGCATGGGGTTGGGAATGCTGTCGGGCGGCCAGCGCTTTTGGTCCTTGCCCTTATGGGGCGGGTCCGGCTGGGGCTGTTCGGCCGGCGACTGATCCGGCACAGGCTTCCCACCCTGACCGGGTTGGGGCGAACTCGTCGTTCCTGCGTTTGCCATGATGTGCTCCTGACATAGAAAGACCCTGGGGCTCGCGGCTCAGCCAGCCCACCATTGCTTGAGCGTTGCGCGCAGCGCGGCGCCGCCGGCTGCTGCGTCTTCCTTGCGCATCGCTTTGAAGTATGCGCCGATCTGTTTGGCGGGAATATGGGGCGGCAGCGGCGGCACTTCCGGGTCGGTCACCATCTCCAGCACCACCGGCCGCCCGGCGGACAACGCGCGATCCCACGCGGGGCCGACGTCCTCCGGCCTGTCCACGCGGATGCCCTCCAGCCCCAGCAGCCGGCCATAGTCGGCGTACGAAAATTTAGGCAGCCACTGCGAATCCGCAAAGCGGGGGTCTCCACCCATCACGCGTTGTTCCCAGGTCACCAGGTTCAGATCGCCATTGTTCAGCACCATGACCACGAGCGTGGGATCGCTCCAATCTTTCCAGCGGTGCGCGATGGTGATGAGCTCGTTGATGCCCAGCATCTGCATGGCGCCGTCGCCCACCAGCGCGATCACCGGACGGTCCGGATACGCCAGCTTGGCCGCCACCGCGTAGGGCACGGCGCAGCCCATCGTGGCCAGCCCGCCCGACACCGAGCCCATCATGCCCTGCTGGATGTCGATGTCCCGCGCGTACCAGTTCGCGGCGGAACCGGAGTCGCAGGCAAGGATTGCGCGGGCCGGCAAGCGTTTGGAAAGCTCCAGGAAGGGGCGCTGCGGATTGACCGGGTTCGCATCCACCATGGCGCGTGCATGCACCGTGTCGCGCCAACCGACCACCTGCTTTTCAATGCGTTCGCGCCAGCGGCGCGCCTTCTTGTGTTCCAGCAACGGGATCAGCGCCTGCAGCGTCAATCGGCTATCGCCCACCAGCCCAAGTTCAACCGAGTAGCGCAGGCTGAGCTTGCGCCCGTCGCGGTCGATCTGCACCGCCCGCGCCTGCCCTTCCGCCGGCAGGAATTCCGCATACGGAAAAGACGTGCCCACCATCAGCAGCGTGTCGCACGCGTTCATCATGTCCCAGCTTGGCTGCGTGCCAAGCAGCCCGATCGTGCCGGTCACGTAAGGCAGGCTGTCCGGCAGCACGGCCTTGCCCAGCAGCGCTTTGGCGACGCCGGCGCCCAGCAGTTCGGCCACCTGGGCAAGTTCGTCGCCTGCTTCCAGCGCGCCGGCGCCCGCCAGGATGGCGACGCGCTCGCCGCGGTTGAGGATGTCGGCGGCGTTGCGCAGCGCGTCCGCGCCCGGCACGCCGGCATGCGACGTCACCCCGATTCCGGTGTGGACGGTTCCATGCTCGCGCGGCGGCGTCTCCACCGCGGGCAAGTCCTGCACGTCGTTGGGAAAGATGACGCAGGTGACGCTGCGACGCTCCATGGCGATCCGCATCGCGCGATCCACCATGTGGCGCGCCTGCTCCGCCGTGGTGGCCATCTGCACGTAGTCGTGCGCCACGTCCTTGAACAGGCTGATCAGATCGACCTCTTGCTGGTAATCGCCGCCGAGCGCGCTGCGCGCCTGCTGTCCGACCAGCGCCACCACCGGCTGGTGGTCCAGTTTCGCGTCGTACAGACCATTCAGCAGGTGGATGGCGCCGGGGCCGGACGTTGCAAGGCACACGCCAACCTGTCCGGTAAATTTGGCATGCGCGCACGCCATGAACGCCGCGCTTTCCTCGTGCCGGGCCTGTATGAACGTAAGGGGTTCGGTCGTTCTTCCGAAAGCGCCGACCAGTCCGTTGATGCCGTCGCCGGGATAACCGAACACGGTTCTGACGCCCCATTGCGATAGCCGCTTCAGTACGAAGTCCGACACTGTTTCCATATATATCTCCATGCGGTCGCCGTTGAAAGCGACTGGGGCCAGCAACCGCCGTTCCTGCCCTCGCCGGAAAATTGGACGCACGAGAGCGGATAAAAATTACAAACCGCCGCGACGGACACGCGTGGCAAGGCGCCGCATCGGCCATTTGGTTGACGGCGTGCCGTCATATTTCTGCTGCAACGCAAAATTTTTACGCTGCGCCAAGGTTTGGGCACACGGCTTGCGTATGGGGAGGCCTCGGCGCAGTCGCGATCGAAACGCACTATCGCGACTGACCTATCACCTGGAGCAAGCATGGGAAAGACGAGAACCCTGATCGTGGCGGGAGAAGCCTTCCCCCTGGCCAAAACGGGCGGGCTGGGGGATGCCATTACAGGCATGGCGCGCGCGTTGGCCGAGGCGCGAATGCCGCTGAATGTGTTGTTGCCTGCGTATCGGGGCGTGAGGGCCAAGCTCGGTCACGTTCGCACCGTCGCAACCCTGTCTGACTTGCCGGGTGGTCCCGCCACGTTGCTGGAGGGCAAATGCCCGCAGTCCGGCCTGGACTTCCTGGTGCTGGAGAACGACGCGCTGTACGACCGCGCCGGCATCTATTCCGATGAGGAAGGCCGGGAGCATCCCGACAGCGGTGTGCGCTATGCCGCATTGGCGCATGCTGCGGTTCGCATTGCGGCGGGTCTGCCCGGCCTGGCCCGCCCCAACCTGGTGCATGCACACGACTGGCACGCTGGACTGGTGCCGCTACTGTTGCGAGCCGCCGGGCTGGCGACGGTAAAAAGCGTCATGACGATCCATAACCTTGCGTTCCAGGGTTTGTTCCCCATGGCATGCGCGGATCAATTCGGCGTGCCGGAATGGGCCCGCAACGACGACGGCGCCCAGGCGTGGGGGCAGCTCAACTTCCTGAAGGCCGGCATCCGCTACGCCGACCGCGTCACGACGGTGAGCCACACCTACGCCCGCGAAATCATGACCCCGGCGTTCGGGTGCGGCTTGGATGAATTGCTCAGAAGCCGCGCCGGCGACCTGCTGCCGATTCCGAACGGCATCGACGATGTCCTGTGGAACCCCGCGCACGATCCGTACCTGCGCAGCCACCGCTACTCGGTCCGGGACTTGACCAACAAGATCCATTGCAAGCTGGCCCTGCAGCGTGAATTCGGATTGCGCCCGGACCCGAACGCCACCGTGCTCGGCATGGGCAACCGCCTGACCGAGCAGAAGATGGCGGACGTGGCTGTCCAGTCGCTCCCGCTGGCCCTTGAACGGCATCCGGGCCTGCAAATCGCGATCCTGGGCCAAGGCGACCACCGCCTGGAACAGGCCTTGCGCGACATGACAAGCCGCTATCCCGACCGCTGCGGCATCCACATCGGCTATGACGAAGGAATTGCCCATCGCCTGCATGCCGGCTCCGACGTGCTGCTGCATGCCAGCCGTTTCGAACCCTTCGGGCTGACTCCGCTTTACGCCATGCGCTACGGCACCCTGCCGATCGGCTCGCGGGTGGGCGGGATGGCCGACACGATCCAGGACCCGGGCTCCCACGCGCCGCTGTCCGCGATGGCTTCCGCGAACGGCCTGCTGTTTGAGGGCGACTCGCCACAGGCCATGACCGCCGCGATCGATCGCGCGATCGACTTGCGGGCGCACGGCATCCTCTGGCGATTGATGCAGCGCAACGCGATGAACTCCGATTACGGATGGCGCTCCGCAGTCAGCCTGTACGCCAGCCTGTATCGGTCGCTCGTGGAACCCGAATACCGCGACGCCGCGCCCGCCCCGGCCGTGCAGCCGGCCCTGCAACCGGCCAACGCCCCAGCGATCGGCAGGCGCCAGCGCAACGGCGGCGGCGCGCTGCCGGCGGCTATCTAAGGAGAACGTCCGGTGTCCAACCCCGCCGCCCCAGATCACACATTCAGTCCCCTGCGCCTATACCACGCCCGCGCCGGCCTGGAGGGCGGCGGCGCCGCCATCGAAGAACTTGCGAAGCGCCTGGCGCAGCGCGGATTCAACGCCGTGCTGGTGCCCGCGCCGTGGCTGAGGGGCCCAGAACCAGGTTCGCAAGCGCCGTTGGACGCGGATACCGCAATCCTTGACGGCATGCAGGTGCCCATCAGCCACTGGATCACGCAAACGGCTGAGCAACTGTCCGCGCACGGACTGCGCCTGCTGATCGACGTGGTGCTTGACCGCAGCGCGCGCAACGCGGTGGAGACGACCGCGGCGGCAGGCTGGTACCGCTCGCTGCACGAAGATCCGGCGCGCGATCCGCGTTTGTCCGCGGAGGAGCGCGGCGTGCTGCACCTGCCCGACGGCCCGCCGCCGCCCGGCTTTCTGCGCGCCTGGACCGAGCGCCTGCGGGAATGGGTGCGCTGCGGTGTGAAAGGCCTGGTCTTCCAGGCGCCGCACCGCCTGCCGGCGCCGGCCTGGCGTGAACTGGGCGCCGCGCTGCGCGCGCAAAGCCCGGATGTGCAGCTTTTGGCGTGGACGCCCGGCCTGCCCGCGCAGAGCCTGGCAGGCCTGCGCGACGCCGGCTTCGACGCCACGTTCTCTTCCCTGCCCTGGTGGGATTTCAAGTCAACGTGGCTGGCCGACGAAGACGCCCGTCTGCGAGCCATCGGCGCAGTGATCGCCGCGCCGCCGCAGTCTGGCGCCGCCAGGCCGGCCCAGGACGGCAAACGCGCTTTATGGTCCGCCGCCTTCACGGGCGACGGCCTGATGCTCAACGACGAGGATGAACGCCGGCTGCGCGACGTCGACGTGGTCAATCGTTGGTTTGCCGCGTCCCGGCTACATGGTCCGCTGTGCCTGTTGGGCGGGCGTGACGACGGCTGCACGGCGCTATTGCGCGACGCTCGCCAAGGCGCTACGGCGGCCCTGGCGATCAACCCGTCGGATACCCGCGACGCCGTGCTGGATTGGGATGCCCTGGCATCCCTGCTGCCGCCCGCCGACGTGGCGCCGTTCACGCCGCCTGACGGCTTGCAGGCGCGGGCCGATGCGCTGGCGCCTGGCGACTGCGCCATGCTGATGCTGGAGCCCACGCATCCGGTGCGCGATGCCGTGCGGCACCACCGCACGCGGGCGGACGACCTGGCGAACCAGCGCATCGTGTTGGAGAACATCGGTCCCGCCGTCGACGGCGGCGCCTATCCGGTCAAGACGATTCCGCACGCGCGGCTTGTCGTGCAGGCGGACATTTTCATGGACGGCCATGATCAGCTTGCCGCGGAACTGCGCTGGCGCGCCAAGGACGAGACGCGGTGGCACACGGCGCCCATGACGCGCGGCTTGAACGACCGCTGGGAGGCTGCCTTCCGGCCCCGCCGCGTCGGCGCGCACGAATTCGTCGTGGCGGCGTGGTTCGACGCGTGGCACACTTTCCGCCATGACATCGAAGTGAAGCACCAGGCCGGCCGCGACCTGAGCCTGGAAGTGCACGAAGGCCTTGCGCTGCTGCGCGACGCCCTTGCCCGCGCGCAGGCCGGCCCGGCCGACAGCGCCGACATCGAAGCCGTGCGGAACGCTCTGTCGGCCTTCGCCAACGCCGATCTCGCCGCCCCTGTTCCCCCCACGCTGGAGCAAGTGGCCACCTTGCTGGAAACCGCGCTGGCCGAGGCGATGCACAGGCTGGACGACCATCCCTTCGAGGCCGTGAGCGCGGTCGCCTATCCCGTCTGGGTGGACCGCAGCCAGGCCTGCCATTCAAGCTGGTACGAACTGTTCCCCCGCTCGCAGGCCGTCGAACCCGGCCGGCACGGCACCTTTGATGATGTCATCGCTCGGCTGCCGGACGTGCGCGAGATGGGCTTTGATGTGCTGTACCTGCCGCCCATCCATCCGATCGGGCAGCGCAACCGCAAAGGCCGCAACAACAGCCTGCGCGCCGAGCCGGGCGACGTGGGCAGCCCGTATGCGATCGGCGCGGCGAGCGGCGGGCATGACGCCATCGAGCCGCAACTGGGTTCCCTGGACGATTTCCTCAGGCTGGTCGACGCGGCCGCCGCGCACGGCATGGAGCTCGCGCTGGATTTCGCGATCCAGTGCTCGCCCGACCATCCCTGGCTGGCGCAACATCCGGACTGGTTCTCGTGGCGGCCCGACGGGTCGCTGCGCTATGCCGAGAACCCGCCCAAGAAATACGAAGACATCGTGAACGTCGCCTTCTACGGGGGGCCTAGTCGCCGTGGCCGCAAGCTGGGCTTGTGGCGCGCCCTGCGCGACATCGTGTTGTTCTGGGTCAGCAAGGGCGTGCGCATCTTCCGGGTGGACAATCCGCACACCAAGCCCTTGCCCTTCTGGCAATGGATGATCGGCGAAGTGCACGCGCAGCATCCGGACGTCATCTTTTTGTCCGAGGCCTTTACGCGCCCCAAGATGATGTATCGGCTGGCCAAGATCGGCTTCACGCAGTCGTACACCTACTTCACGTGGCGCAACGAAAAGGCGGAGCTGGAAGCCTACCTGGAAGAAGTCTCGTCGCCGCCGGCGGCCGACTTCTTCCGGCCGCATTTCTTCGTCAACACCCCCGACATCAATCCTTTCTTCCTGCAGACATCGGGGCGGCCGGGCTTTCTGATTCGCGCTGCATTGGCTGCGCTGGGCTCCGGGCTGTGGGGCGTATACAGCGGCTTCGAACTGTGCGAAGGCGCGCCCCTGCCGGGCAAGGAAGAGTACCTGGATTCCGAGAAGTACGAACTGCGCCAGCGCGACTGGCACGCGCCCGGCAACATCCGCGCCGAGATCACCCGCCTGAACCAGATCCGGCGCGCCAACCCCGCCCTGCAGACCCATCGGGGCCTGACGCTCGCCGCCAGCGGCAACGACCGCGTGCTGGCCTTCTACAAGTCCACGCCCGGGCATGGCAACGTGGTGCTCACCGCGATCAGCCTTGACCCCTTTCAGCCTCAGACCATCCGGCTGGAGGCGCCGTTCTGGTTGTTCGGCCAGGCCGACGCGGGGCAACTGGCGGCCGAAGACCTTCTGACGGAAAGCCGCGAAACGTGGCATGACAAGTATCGCGTGCTGACGCTGTCGCCCGATCAACCCTATCGCGTATGGCGGCTTTCGCTGCATGGATGACGCCCGCGCCCAAGGCCATGATGAGTAAAACCCAACCTACGCAGGATGATCCGCTCTGGTACAAGGATGCCGTCATTTACCAGTTGCACGTAAAGTCCTTCTTCGACTCGAACGGCGATGGCGTCGGCGACTTGCCGGGGTTGATTTCCAAGCTGGACTACATCGCCAGCCTGGGCGTCAACACCATCTGGCTGCTGCCCTTCTACCCGTCGCCAAGACGCGACGACGGCTATGACATCGCGGACTACCGCGGCGTGCATCCCGACTACGGCACCATCGCAGACGTACGCAAGCTGATCCGCGCCGCGCACGCCCGCGGGTTGCGCATCATCACCGAGCTGGTGGTCAACCATACGTCCGACCAGCACCCCTGGTTCCTGCGTGCCCGCGCCGCCAAACCCGGATCCGCCGCGCGCAATTTCTACGTCTGGTCGGACAACGACAAGGCCTATGCCGGCACACGCATCATCTTCTGCGACACGGAAAAGTCGAACTGGACCTGGGACCCGGTGGCCAATGCCTATTTCTGGCACCGCTTCTATTCGCACCAGCCCGACCTGAACTACGACAATCCCCAGGTGCTGAAGGAAGTGCTGTCCGTGATGCGCTACTGGCTGGACATGGGCGTGGACGGGCTGCGGCTGGATGCCGTGCCTTACCTGGTGGAACGCGAGGGCACCAACAACGAGAACCTGCCCGAGACGCACCAGGTGTTGAAGCAGATTCGCGCCGTGATCGAATCGGAATATCCGGGCCGCCTGCTGCTGGCCGAGGCCAACCAGTGGCCCGAGGACGCGCAGGAATACTTCGGCGCGGGCGACGAATGCCACATGTCCTTCCATTTTCCGCTGATGCCGCGCATGTACATGGCCATCGCGCAGGAGGACCGTTTCCCCATCACCGACATCATCCGCCAGACGCCCGACATCCCGCCCACCTGCCAGTGGGCCATTTTCCTGCGCAATCACGACGAACTGACGCTGGAAATGGTGACCAGCCGCGAACGCGACTACCTGTGGAACGTCTATGCGGCCGAGCCGCGCGCCCGCATCAACCTGGGCATCCGCCGTCGCCTGGCGCCGCTGCTTGAGCGCGACCGCCGACGGGTCGAATTGATGAACAGCCTGCTGCTGTCGATGCCGGGCACCCCGGTGCTGTACTACGGCGACGAGCTGGGCATGGGCGACAACGTACATCTGGGCGACCGCGACGGCGTGCGTACGCCCATGCAGTGGTCGCCCGACCGCAACGGCGGCTTTTCGCGCGCCGACCCGGAGCGGCTGCCGCTGCCCGTCCTGATGGGACCGCTGTACGGCTACGAGGCGGTCAACGTCGAGGCTCAGCAGCGCGACCCCCATTCTCTGATGAACTGGACGCGCCGCCTGCTGGCCCAGCGCGGGCAGAGCCACGCCTTCGGCCGCGGCGCGCTGCGCTTCATCTTTGCCGGCAACCGCAAGATCCTGGCTTACCTGCGCCAATGGGAAGACACCACGATCCTGTGCGTCGCAAATCTCTCCAACGCCGCTCAGCCCGTGGAACTGCACATGCAGGAATTCGCCGGCCGCGTTCCGGTCGAAATGCTGGGCGGGACGCCATTTCCAGCCATCGGCGAACTGCCCTATCTGCTGACGCTGCCGCCGTATGCCTTCTACTGGATGGACCTGAGCCAGGATGCCGCTCCGCCCGGGTGGCACGCCACTGCGCCTGAACAGATGCCTGAACTGATCACCTTGGTGTTGAAGAACCGCGGGGGGGCCGCGTTGACCGATGCGTCGCGCGCCACCCTGGAGCGGGAAATCCTGCCGCAGTACCTGGCGCGCCAACGGTGGTATCCGGGTTCGCAGCCGCCGCAGCGTGCGAGGCTGGCGTATGCCACACCCTTCTCGTCCGCGGATGGTGAATTTTATTGGGCCGAGATCGAGCCCCAAGATGGCGTCGCCGGCATGCGGGCGCAGGCGCCCTTCGTGCTGGTCTGGGACGAAACCGCGACCATCCAGTATGCGATCGCGCGGGTGCGGCGCGGCGCGGAAGTCGGCGTTCTGGCGGACGCGTTCCTTCAGGCGGGCTTCGTGCGCAGCACGCTGAAGGCGATGCAGGCCGGCGCGGAGCTGGACGGGCGCACGGCCGGCAAGCCGGGCGACAAACCCGGCGTCATCCGCTTCCTGCCCGAGGCCGGGCTGAAGGAATTGGACCTGGACGGCGATATCGCGATGCAGTGGCTCACGGGCGAACAGTCCAACAGTTCCGTGATCGTCGGCAACGAGGTCATCCTCAAGCTGATACGCAGCGTGCAACCCGGCGTATCGCCCGAGGCGGAGATGACGCGCTACCTGACACGCGCGGGCTACGGAAACATCCCGCCCCTGCTTGGCGAAGTGCAGCGCGTGGACGCCGATGGCGTCGTGCATACCCTGGCCGTCGCGCATGGCTATGTGCCAAACGAAGGCGACGCCTGGAGCTGGACGCTGGATTACCTGAAGCGCACCTTGGCCAATGCGCTGCTGGTGGGCAGCACACCCGAGGAATTCGAAGAAAGCCTGCAAGGCTATGCGGTCATGGCCGCCACCATCGGCGAACGCCTGGGTCAGATGCACGCAGTACTGGCGGCGCCCACCGAGGACTCCGACTTCCAGTCCCGACCCGCCAGCGACGCGGACGCCAAGGCCCGCGCCGAGCAGATCGGCGCCCTGCTGGACCGCGCAGAGGCGAACCTGCGCGCCAATCTGGACAAGCTGGAAGAGCCCTCGCACGCATGCGCAGAATGGCTCTTCGAGCATCACGGGCGTCTGGTCGAACGGGTCGCGGCGATGGCGCAGGCCGAGGCGGGATCGCCCTGGCTCCGTATCCACGGCGACTTCCACCTGGGGCAGGTGCTGGTCGCGCAGACCGACGCCTACCTCATCGACTTCGAAGGCGAGCCCATCAGGAGCCTCGAAGCGCGGCGGTCGCTGGCCTCTCCCTACAAGGACGTGGCGGGCATGCTGCGGTCGTTCGACTATGCCGCTGCCTCCATCGCGCGCACCGATCTGATCGGCGGCGCCCATCTGGATGCGAACGCGGGCGCGGACGAGTCGCCGACCGCGTCCGTCGCGCCCGCCGAGCAGCGTGACGCGTTGCTGGCGCGCTTCCGCCAGCAGGCGTCGGCCGCCTTCCTGCAGGGCTACCGCAGCGCCCGCCAGGGTGAACCCGCCGCGGCCAACAGCCAGGAATCCACCCTGCTTGCGCTGGCCCAACTGGAAAAGGCGGCCTATGAAGTCAGCTACGAGGCCGCACACCGGCCCGACTGGATTTCGATTCCGCTATGCGCCCTGACTGAACTGGCACGCAGCGTCCTGCTGTCGGCCGCCATCGACGCCGAAGGAAAAACGCCATGAGCGGAGCCATCGCCAGTCCCGCAACCGCCGCCGCGCAAGGGGGGCACATCGACCCCCAGGCGTTGACGGCCCTGGCCCACGGGCTGCACGACAACCCCTTCGCGGTGCTGGGGCCGCACGACGGCTGGGTCCGCGTCTTCGTTCCCGGGGCCGATGCCGTGGAAGTGCTGGACCAGCAAGGCGACCGCACGCCGCTGCACGAACAGGCGCAGGGCCTGTACGTCGGCCAGGTTCCCTACGCCCAGCCCGGCGATGGCGCCTCGTACCGCCTGGCGATCCGCTGGCCCGCCGCCGAACAGGTCACCGCCGACCCCTACGCGTTCGGGGCCCTGCTCGACGAGCACACCTTGCAGCATCTGGCGCAGGGGTCGTGGCGCGAGGCCGGCGAAGCGCTGGGCGCCCACCTGACGGAGGTGGACGGCGTAGCCGGGCTGCGATGCGCCGTCTGGGCGCCCAACGCCCGACGCGTCGCCGTAGCGGGCGACTTCAATGGCTGGGACGCGCGCCGCCACGGCATGCGTCTGCGCCATGCGGCGGGCGTGTGGGAAATCTTCATACCGGGCATCCGCCCTGGCGACCGCTACAAGTTCGCGATCACGGACGGGTCCGGCCGCCAGTTCATGAAGGCCGATCCCATGGCGCGCCGCAGCGAAGCGGCCCCGGCGACGGCGTCGGTCGTGGACGATCCCGCGCCGTATGCGTGGACCGACGACGCCTGGATGACGGAGCGCGGGCCGCGCCAGTCCCCCGCCGCGCCGCTGTCGATCTACGAGGTCCATGCCGGATCCTGGGCGGCGCCCGAGTCGCAAGCCTGCCTTTGGGACCAACTGGCCGACAAGCTGCCGGCCTATGCGCTTTCCATGGGATTCACCCATCTGGAACTCATGCCCATCATGGAGCATCCGTTTGGGGGCTCCTGGGGATACCAGCCGCTGGGCATGTTCGCGCCGACCGCCCGTTACGGCCCGCCCGCCGCCTTCGCGCGCTTCATCGACCGCTGCCACGCCGCGGGCATCGGCGTGATCCTGGACTGGGTGCCCGCGCACTTTCCCGACGACCCGCACGGCCTTGCCGCGTTCGACGGCACATCGCTGTATGAGTATGAGGATCCTCGCGAAGGCTATCACCCGGACTGGCACACCATGGTCTACAACCTGGGCCGCAACGAGGTGAAGGCGTTCATGATCGCCAGCGCGATCCACTGGCTGCGCAGGTTCCACATCGACGGCCTGCGCGTGGACGCAGTGGCCTCGATGCTGTATCGCGACTACAGCCGCGCGCCTGGAGAATGGATTCCCAACCGTTATGGCGGTCGCGAAAACCTGGAGGCCGTGCAGTTCCTTCAGGATCTGAACAACACCGTGCGCGCCGAAGTGCCGGACGCCATCATGGTGGCCGAGGAGTCCACCGCGTGGCCTGGCGTCACGGCGCCGGTGTCCGAGGGCGGGCTGGGGTTTCACTACAAATGGAACATGGGGTGGATGCACGACACGCTGCGCTACCTGGAGCAGGACCCCATCCACCGCCGCTACCACCATCACGACATCACCTTCGGCATGGTGTACGCCTATAGCGAACGCTTCATCCTGCCGCTTTCGCACGACGAGGTCGTGCACGGCAAGGGCTCGCTGCTGGGCAAGATGCCGGGCGATTCGCAAGCCAGGCTGGCGAATTTGCGCGCGTATTTCGGGTTCATGTGGGCGCACCCGGGCAAGAAGCTGCTGTTCATGGGCGGCGAACTGGCCCAACCCACGGAATGGAACCACGACGCCACCCTGAACTGGGGCCTGCTGGATCAGCCGGGCCATCTGGGCATGCAGCGTCTGGTCGCGGACCTGAACCGGCTGTATCGCCAGACGCCGGCCCTGCACGCGCGGGACGCGGATCCGTCCGGCTTCGCCTGGACGATCCTGGACGACCAGGACAACAGCGTCGTCGCGTTCATCCGGACCGACGGCGAACGGCATCTGCTGGCCGTATCGAACTTCACGCCCGTCGCGCGCCACGGCTACCGCATCGGCGTCCCCAGAGGCGGGCGCTGGGCGGAACTGCTGAACACCGACGCGTCCCATTACGGTGGCTCCGGCCAGGGGAACCAGGGCGGAGCCAACACCGGCGACATGGCTGCCCATGGGCAGCCCCAGGCCCTGTCGCTGACCTTGCCGCCGCTATCGACCCTATTCCTGATCCACGAAGGCTGACTCCATGGACCCGTCCCAACTGACCCGAATCACCGGCGGCCAGCCCCATCCGCTGGGCGCCACCAGCGATGGCCTGGGCGTGAACTTCGCCGTGTTCTCCGCCAACGCCACGCGTATCGAGCTATGCCTGTTCGATCCCAAGGGGCGCAAGGAACTGCGCCGTTTTGACATGCCCGAATGCACGGACGAGATCTGGCATGGGTATCTGCCCGACGCGCAACCCGGCCTTGTCTATGGCTACCGCGCGCACGGCCCCTACGATCCGCAGAACGGGCATCGCTTCAATCCCCACAAGCTTCTTCTGGACCCCTACGCGCGCCAATTGAACGGCCCCCTGCACTGGAGCCCCGCGCTGTTCGGCTATCGGATGAACCATTCGCGGCTGGACCTGAGCTTCGACCGCCGCGACAGCGCTCCGGCCATGCCCAAGGCCATCGTCGCCGACGAGATTCCGTTCAATTGGGGCAACAGCGAGCCGCCGGGGACGAGCTGGAACGACACCACGATCTACGAAGTGCACGTGCGCGGCGCCTCGATGCAGCGCGAAGACCTGCGCCAGCCGTTGCGCGGCACCTGCGCCGCGCTGGCCGATCCGCGCTTCATCGAGCATCTGCAGCGGCTGGGCGTCACGGCGGTGGAACTGCTGCCGGTGTACGCGTACCTGCAGGACCACTTCCTGACCGAACGCGGACTGCGAAATTACTGGGGCTACAGCACGCTGTCGTATTTCGCGCCCGAGCCTTCTTACCTGATGCAGCACCCGAACGAGCTGCGCCTGGCCATCCGCCGCCTGCACGCGGCGGGCATCGAGGTCATCCTGGACGTGGTCTACAACCACACCTGCGAAGGCAACGAAATGGGGCCGACGCTGTCCTGGCGGGGGCTGGACAACGCCAGCTACTACCGCCTGATGCCGGGCGAGGAGCGCTACTACATCAACGACACCGGCTGCGGCAACACGGTCAACATGTCGCACCCGCGCGTGCTGCAGATGGTGACCGATTCCTTGCGCTACTGGGCCACGTCGTACGGCGTCGACGGCTTCCGCTTCGATCTGGGCGTGACGCTGGGACGCGAAGGCAACGGCTACGACCCGGGCTCGGGCTTTTTCGACGTCATCCTGCAGGACCCCGTGCTTTCCCGGCTGAAGCTCATTTCCGAACCCTGGGACATCGGCCCGGACGGCTACCAGCTGGGCAACCATCCACCCGGGTTCGCGGAATGGAACGACAAATACCGCGACACCACCCGCCGCTTCTGGCGCGGCGATGAAGGCATGCGCGGCGACATGGCGGCGCGGCTTTGCGGGTCGCGCGACATCTTCGACCGCCGTCATCGCCGACCGTGGTCCAGCATCAACTACGTCGCTTCGCATGACGGCTTCACGCTGGCCGACATCGTCAGCTACGACGGTAGCCACAACGAGGCCAACGGCGAAGGCGGCAACGACGGCCACTCCGAGAACTACAGCCACAACTGGGGCGAAGAAGGTCCGACCGAAGATCCGCAGATCCTGGAGACCCGAGGACGCATGCAGCGCGCGCTGCTCGGATCCGTGCTGCTGTCGGACGGCACGCCGATGGTGCTTGCCGGCGACGAGTTCGGCAACAGCCAGGACGGCAACAACAACGCCTACTGCCAGGACAACCCGATCTCCTGGCTGGACTGGACGCAGGCGCAAAGCGACGAGGGCCGAGCGCTGAGCCGCTATGTAGGCCGCGTGACTGCCCTGCGCCGCGCCCATCCCAGCGTGCGCACGGCGCGATATGGAGACGCGGGCCAGGAGATCCTGCCGGGCATCCCCGCCATCTCGTGGTTCGACGCCTCGGGCGCCCCGCTCGAAGGGGCCGCGTGGGAAGCGGAACAGGAACGCGTGATGGGCCTGCGGCGGGCCGCCGCCGGGCTGGATGGCCGCGTCGACGTGACCCTGCTCCTGATGAATCCCACCCCCGAGCCGGTGTCATTCACCCTGCCCGAACCGGCGATTTCCTGGAGCCTGGAATTGGACTCCGACAAGCCCGCGGCGCCTGCGCCGTGGGACGAGCCGGCAGTGACGATTGCGCCGCACAGCCTGGTCCTGATGGCCCAGCGCCAGGATTCCGGAGACGCGCCATGACGCACGCCTATTCCTATGGCGCGGTGCCGCTGGACAGCGGCGTCACGCGGTTCCGCCTTTGGGCGCCCAGCGCGCCTTCGGGTCTGGCGCTGGAGGTCGAGGGCCATCCGCCCATCCCCCTGCGCCCCGGTGCGGACGGCTACACCCAGGTGGACGTGGACTGCCCGCCGGGCTCGCGCTACCACTACCGGCTGGACGCGAACACCGTGATCCCGGATCCCGCTTCGCGTTTGCAGGAGGGCGACGTCCACGGCGACAGCATCGTCGTCGCGCCGGGCGCCTACCGCTGGCGCCACCCGGACTGGACGGGCCGCCCGTGGGAAGAAACCGTGATCTACGAAGTCCATGCCGGCTTGGCGGGCGGCTATGCGGGCTTGATCGGCCGGCTGCCGGAACTGGCGGCGACGGGCATCACCATGCTGGAATTGATGCCCATCGCCGACTTTCCGGGCGAACGCAACTGGGGCTACGACGGGGTGCTGCCTTATGCCCCCGATACCGCCTACGGCAAGCCCGAAGATCTGAAGCGTTTGATCGACACCGCGCACGGGCTGGGCATGGGGGTCATGCTGGACGTGGTTTACAACCACTTCGGGCCCGACGGTAATTTTCTGTCGCAATACGCCGCGCCGTTCTTTCGCGACGATATCGACACGCCGTGGGGCGCGGCGATCGACTTCCGGGAGCCGGCAGTCAGCGCATTCTTCAAGGAGAACGCGCTGTACTGGTTGACTGAGTACCGCTTCGACGGCCTGCGCCTGGACGCGGTCCACGCGATCGCCGGCCACGAATGGCTGCACGAACTGGCGCATTTCGTGCGGGACGGCGTGTCGGCCGAACGCAACGTGCACCTGGTGGTGGAAAACGACGACAACCGCGCCAGCCTGCTGCGTGGTGATTTCGAAGCGCAATGGAACGACGACGCCCATCACGTGCTGCACCATCTGCTGACCGGCGAGGATCGCGGCTATTACGCGGACTATTCCGTAGAACCCGCGCAGGCGCTGGCGCGCTGCCTGTCCGAAGGCTGGCTCTACCAGGGGCAGCCGTCGGCCTACCGGGGCGGCCAGCCTCGGGGCGAACCCAGCGCGGACCTGCCGCCCACGGCCTTCGTGCTGTTCCTGCAGAACCACGACCAGACCGGCAACCGCGCTCGCGGCGAGCGCCTGACCGCCCTGGTGGACAGCCCCCAACGGCTGCGCGCCGCCGTGGCGCTGCAACTCCTTTCGCCGCAGATCCCGTTGATCTTCATGGGCGAGGAACGCGGCGCCCGCGCGCCCTTCCTGTACTTCACCAGCCACACCAACGCGGCGCTGGCCCAGGCCGTGCGCGACGGCAGGCAACGCGAGTTCGCGGCATTCCCGGAGTTCTCGGGAGATACGCCCGCAACGCAGGTGCCGGATCCGAACGACCCCGCCACGTATCAAGCCAGCGCCCCGTGGCGCGACGATCCGGACTCGGCCGAATGGCTGCGCGACTACACCGCACTGTTGCAGTTGCGCGCACGGCTGATCGCGCCCAGGCTGGCGGGCGCCGTCAGCCTGGGCGCCGCGGCCGTCGGCGACCGCAGCGTGTTTGCGCGGTGGGAATTGGCTGACGGCGCGCGCCTCACTGTCTATACCAATCTGGGGCCCAGGCTCCAGACGGTGCCCGAATCGCTGAAGCCCGGTCCGGACGTCTACGCGACGCTGCTGTACGAATCGCCGGCTGGCGGCCGCGATCGGCTGGAACACGGCGAGCTGTGTCCCGACTGCACCGTGTGGCTGCTTGAGGAGCCCGCATGACTCGCGCCAGCACCCAAGAAGATGGCTTATCCGCGCTGGCGGCGGACGCCGGCATCGCGGAGCATTGGACGGACGCCCGCCAGCGCCCGCAGCGCGTCGAGGCGGACACCCTGCGCGCGCTGCTGAAGGCGATGGAGTTGCCCGCCGATTCCGCGCACGACATTGCCGATAGCCGCCGCCGTCTTGCGGCCCAGTCCGCCGACGCGCTGCCGCCGATGATCGTCACGCGTTGCAATGCCAAAACCCCCTTGCCGCGAACCGCGCGCGGCTCCTATCGCATCCTCTGCGAGTCCGGCCGTATCGTGGACGGGCAGATCCAGGCGGGCACTACGCCGTACCTGGTGGCGCCTGACGAGCCCGGCTACCACCGGCTGCTGCTGGTGTCAGCCGAATCGACGCTGGCGGTCGCTCCGGAACGTGCGCCCAGCCTTGCCGACCTGACCGGCGCCAGCCGGCCGCGCTGCTGGGGTCTGGCGGCGCAGGTTTACAGCCTGCGCCAGGATGCGCGCGCGGACGTGCCGCGCACGCATGGTTTCGGCGACTTCGGCGCGCTGCGCGAGCTTGCCGTCGCCGCGGGCGAGCAAGGCGCGGACATGCTGGCAATCAGCCCCGTCCATGCGATGTACGCCGCCCAGCCCGAGCGCAGCAGCCCCTATTCCCCTTCCAACCGACTGTTCCTGAATGTGCTGTACGCCTCGCCCGAGTCGGTGTTGGGCCGGGATGCGATGATGCGCGCGCTGTCGGGCATCACGCCCGCCGATCTCAGCGCGCTGGACGGGCTGGACCTCGTCGACTGGCCCGCGGCCGGCGCGGTTCGGATGCAGGCGCTGCGTGCGCTGCATGCGCAGTTCGCCGGCAACGGCCCCGCCGGACTGCGCGCGCGCTACACGCAGTTCTGCTCCGCGCGGGGACAGGCGCTGCGCGACCATGCGGTGTTCGAATCGCTGCACGCGACGCGTCGGGCGCCGGACGGAACCGTGCCGCCTTGGCAGGCATGGCCAGCCGCGTTGCGCGATCCGGCTTCGGCGGAAGTCCGACGCTTTGCGCAAGACCATCCGCTGGAGGTCGACTTCCATCAATTCGCCCAGTGGCTGGCCGCCGAAAACCTGGCGGCTGCCCACAAAGCCGGTCGCGAGGCCGGGATGCGGCTGGGCTTGCTGGCTGACTTGGCGGTGGGCGGCAGCCCCGATGGCAGCCATGCCTGGAGCCGGCAGGCCGACCTGATGGGAGGAATGTCCATCGGCGCGCCGCCCGACATCTACAACCCGCTGGGCCAGAACTGGGGGCTGACCGCCCTCTCGCCACGCGCGCTGCAGTCCAACGGCTATTCCGCCTTCATCGAGATGCTGCGCGCCGTGCTGGCCCATACCGGCGGCGTGCGCATCGACCACATACTGGGCATGGCGCGGCTGTGGCTGGTGCCGGAAGGCTCCGCGCCCTCGGGCGGCGCCTATCTGCGCTACCCGCTGGACGCCCTGCTCGCGCTGATTGCCCTGGAGGCGTGGCGTCACCGCGCCTGCGCCGTCGGCGAAAACCTGGGCACCGTGCCCGAGGGCTTTGACGACCGTCTGAAGGACAACGGCCTGCTGGGCATGAACGTGCTGTGGTTCATGCGCCAGGCGCCAGACGCCCAGCCCACCGCGGACACCCCGGCCGGCTTCACGGCCCCTGCGGAATGGCCGCCGGATGCGGCCGCCATGACCACGACGCACGACTTGCCCACGCTGCGCGGCTGGTGGGAAGAGCGCGATATCGACTGGCGCGTCAAGCTGGATCTATTGGGCGCGGACGACGACGAGGAAAGCCTGCGCGCGGGCCGCGCGCTGGACCGCGAACTGCTGGCGCGCGCCTTGGATCCCGATGCGAAGGCTCCGCCCGCCCAGGCGCCGATCCCGGAACTGCTGCGCTTCGTGTCGTCCTGCCGCTGTCCGTTGCTGCTGGTGCCTATGGAAGACATAGCCGGCGTGCTGGACCAGCCGAACCTGCCCGGCACCATCGACACCCATCCCAATTGGCGCCAACGGTTGCCGCTGAGCATACGCGCCACCTTTGCAGACCCCGCCGCGCAGGAACGCCTGGATGCCGCGCGCGCCGGAAGGAGACAGTCTTGACCACTCCGCAAGCCACCGCCCGGTTGCAGCTTCATGCAGGCTACACGCTGGACGACGCGTGCGCCCAGGTGGACTACTACGCGGACCTGGGCGTCAGCCATCTTTACCTGTCGCCCATCACGCGCGCCCGGGCCGGGTCCACGCACGGCTACGACGTCATTGATCACGCCATCGTGAATCCGGAACTGGGCGGCGAGTCCGCCCTGCTCCGGCTGGCCGCCGCCGCGCGGGCGCGCGGGCTGGGCCTGATCGCCGACATCGTGCCCAACCACATGGCGGCGCACCCGTCCAACGCGTGGTGGCGCGACGTCCTTGCCAACGGCGAGGCAAGCGCCTGGTCCAACTGCTTCGACATCGACTGGAACCCGCCGTCGCCGGCGCTGCACGGCAAGGTGCTGCTGCCCGTGCTGGGCGACCCCTACGGCGTGTCGCTCGAGCGCGGCGCCTTGACGCTGCAATGGGACGACGGCGCGGCCGAGCCCGAACTGGACGTGACGGGGCAGCGCTACCCGATCGCGCCGTCAACCGTACCGGCCGGCGTCGATCCGCAGGAATGGCTGCGCGACCACGATCCCGCGCAGCCCGAAGGACGTAAGCGCCTGCACGCGCTGCTGGAACGCCAGCACTACCGCCTGGCCTGGTGGCGCACGGCGCCGGACATCATCAACTGGCGGCGATTCTTCGAAATCAGCGAGCTGGTCGGTGTCCGGGTGGAAGACGAATCCGTGTTCGATGCCGTGCACACGCTGGTCCTGCGCCTTTATGCGCAGGGCGTTCTGGAGGGGCTTCGCATCGACCACATCGACGGCCTGGCCTCGCCCGGCGGTTACCTGCGCCGTCTATCGGCGCGCCTGGCCCAGGCCGGCGCTGACCGCCCCGCCCCGCTGCGCCAGGCGCAACCGTATCTGGTGGTGGAAAAGATCCTGGCGCACGGCGAAGTGCTCGATCCGCGTTGGCAAACGGACGGCACGACGGGCTATGACTTCATGGACCAGGTCGGCGCGCTGCTGCACGCCCCGCAAGCCGAACGTGCGCTGCGCGCCTTCTGGATCGCGCTGACCGAAGACGACCGCGAGCCCGGAGAGCAGCTGCGCGCCGCGCGCGTCCGGATGCTTGCCCGTCACTTTCCCGCCGAGCGCCAGGCGCTGGTGCGGGAGCTTGAACGCATTGCAGCTCAGGATGCAAGGACGCGCGACTGGACCTCGACGGCCATCGATCGGGCGCTGAGCGCCCTGCTGGCCGCCTTTCCGGTCTATCGCACCTATGCTGAAGACGAAGGCAGCAACCCCGCGGACGCCCGCTGGCTCGCGACCGCGCTGGCAGGCGCCGACACGGCCCTGGCCGCGCGCGAAGGTTCCGCCGACGCCACGCTGCTCGCCCAGATCGCGCAGTGGCTGGACGGCGATCCGCAACACCAGACGGCGCTGCGCCGCTTCCAGCAACTGACGCCGCCGCTGGCGGCCAAGGCGCTGGAAGACACGCTCTTCTATCGCCACGGGCCGCTGCTGTCCCGCAACGAAGTGGGAGCCTCTCCGAATCAGTTCAGCCTGTCCGCGGATGACTTCTACGACGTGTGCGCCACCCGCGCCCGCACGCATCCTAACGCCATGCTGGCCACCGCCACGCATGACCACAAGCGCGGCGAAGACACCCGGGCCCGCCTTGCCGTGCTGAGCGAAATGCCGGACCGCTGGCGGCAGCTGGCCAGCGCCTGGATCAACGCGTTGCCGGCCGGCATGGCGCCCGCCGATCGCTACATGCTGCTCCAGACGTTGGTCGGCGCCTGGTCGCCCGATTGGGACGCGGACCCCTCGGCGCACGATGCCGACGCGCTGAATGGTTGGCTGGAGCGCATCGGTCAATGGCAGACCAAGGCGCTTCGCGAAGCCAAACTGCACACAAGCTGGACCGATCCGGACCCTGCATATGAAGCGGCCGCGCAGGAATGCCTGGACTATCTGGGCAACGACGCGCGCGGCCGCGAGCTGCTGGGCGAGATCGCGGCGTTCGCGTTGGAGCTGGCCCCGGCAGGCATGATCAACAGCTTCACGCAGACGGTGCTGCGCAACACCTTGCCGGGTGTGCCGGACCTGTATCAGGGAACCGATCTGTGGGATTTCAGCCTGGTGGATCCGGACAACCGGCGCCCGGTCGATTACGCGTCGCGCGCCGCCCTGCTGGCGGAAGCCTCTCGCGAAGTGGCCATGGATCTGTCCGTCTCGGCGTGGCGTTCGGGTTCGGTCAAGCAGGCGCTGATCCACCGGCTGTTGCTTGCGCGCCAACGGGTGAACGCCCCTTTCCAGGGCGGCGATTTTTACCGGGTGCGGGTGGACGGAAGCCAGGCCGGTCACGTGGTGGCATTCTTGCGCCAGCACGAAGGTCAGACCGCATTGATCGTCGGCGCGCACCTCTGCGCGCTGGAGCTGGCATGTTATGCCCGGGGCGATGCCGAGCAGGCGCGCGCGTTCTGGGGGGACACTGAACTGCGCCTTCCTAGTGGCACGCCGCGCGTTTCGCTGCACGACGCCTTGACGGGCCGCCGCTTGCGGGCAGGCGCGATCGACCGGCTGCTGGTGGCCGACATACTGCGCGACGGCCCTGCGGCGCTATGCCTGGCGGCCTAGGGCCCCTTGGAACTCAGAGTAAAAGCAAAAGGCCCCGGCCGCGCCACGGAGAAGGCGCGGCCGGGGCCGTCACGGCTGCGCAGAATCTCGCAAACTGCACGCGAGTTCCGCGCAGGCAGCTCGCTTAGCGCTGCGTCCGATTTTGGTCCGACGACTGGCCCTGCTGATTGCGATCCTTCTCCATTTGCTGGCCAGATTGTCCGGGTTGCTGGCCCGGCGACTGGTTACGGTCCTTCGGGTTCTCCTGGGACTGTTGCTTTTGCGGCTGCTTCTGCTGGTCGGGTTGGTTCTGGTTGGCCATTACACGTCTCCTAGTAAGCGGAGATATTCCGCGCCTACAAGGGAGCAACTGCCGTGCCTGCAAGATTTTCAGCCAGGGCGTGTTGACGGGCACGCAGAAGTCGCGCGCCCGGGGTGCGGGCGGGCAAGTACTACCGGGATCGTGTTTGTGGGGACGGACCGCACGGATGCAAATTGCGGTCAGTCGGTAAAAACTGCCCTGGCGCTATAGCGTGGCCGGGTGACGCAGCGGGCGGCCGGGTTCGACGTCCTGCCCGGGGCCGTCAAAGGCTTCCAGCCATGACGACGCATAGGTGGCCGGCGCCGCCAGGGGTTCGCCGCCGTCGCGCTGCGTGCGCAGGCGCAGGATCAGTTCATCCAGCGGCATCGGACGACCCAGCGAAAAGCCCTGTCCATAACGGCAGCCCGCAGCCCGCAACGCAGGAATATCCGCCACGTTTTCAACGCCTTCCGCCACCACGCGCCAGCCCAGTCGCGTCGCCAGCTCGGCGGCGGCGCGCAGGACTTCGAAGGCCACGGCGCTGCGCCGCATACGCGTGACGAAGTACTGGTCGATCTTGACCTCGGAAAGAGGGATCGCCGACAACAGCTTCAACGAGGCATGTCCGGTGCCGAAATCGTCCAGACTGACCTCGCAGCCGGCCTCTTCCAGCCGCAGCAGCGACGCCCGCAGCACGTCCAGGTCGCGGATGGGCTGGTCTTCGGTAAGTTCCACGCGCACCAGCGACGGCGGCAGTTCCGCCACGCGGATGCGGTCCAGCAGGAATTCCACCGACCGCGCCTCCGACAGCGTCGTGGCCGGTGCGTTGATTGCCAAGGGAACGGCAACGCCCGCGCGTCGCAGGGTTTTCAGCGCGTCGATCACCCGCACGCATACGCGCTCGAAAAGAACGGGATCCAGTCCAAGCCGGTTCACCGCGGGAATGAAATCCGCCGGCATCACGATACCGAGCTCGGGATGCTGCCATCGGGCCAGGGCTTCGGCGGAGACGATGCGGCCGGTCAGCAGGTCGACCTGCGGCTGCAAGAGCACGCGCAGACCGTCCCGGCCGTTGATCATGGCGGCGATTTCCGCGTCGCTCACCACGGGGTTTTGGCAAGACTCTGTGTTCATCATGGCTTGCTCCAGGCGCGCGTCGATGTCGGTTCCGCACTGTCCGGGCACGGGTCGACGCGCATTCAATCCGTGCATTCTGCGCCCAGTCGTCGGCAAAGTCACACAGATGTAACCATCGGTGTTAAGGTGCGCAAATTCATGTTTGGCGCGGCTCTCCGGCGATTCATGCCGCACGTCCACTGACGTCTTGTCGACATGGTAGGGTTTGCGTCTTCCGGCCTTGCCGGCCTTGACCTCGCTGCAATTTCTCCGCGTGACAAAACTGCTCTCCCGTTGGCGCGCATCCCTGCGCAATGTGCTGTGGCTCGATGCCCTGCAAGCCGCCGCCATCAGCGCGGCACCCGTCATCCTCGCCGTGCTGGCGCACGAACCCCGCCTGGGCTGGACCGCCATCGCGGCGTTCTGGGCCTGCTTCGGCGACCCCGGCGGGCCTTTGCGCAGACGGGCGGGCTCCATGCTGGCGCTGGGCCTCATTGGCGCCCTCTTCTGCCTCCTGGCCAGCGTCAGCGCGCCCCATCTATGGCTGTTGCTGCCGCTGACTTTCGTCTGCTGCACTTTCGGCGGGTTGCTGCGCGTGCTGGGTCCTGCAGCCGCCATCGTCGGCACGTTGCTGTCGGCCGGCTTCGTGGTGGCGGCGGAACTGCCGGCGCCCACGCTGGCCGAGAGCCTGTCCTACACGATGTTCTTCCTGGCCGGCGCGGTGTGGGCGATCCTCATGACGGCGCTGGTCTGGCGCCGCCGCCCCTGGAAGGACGCCACCCATGCCGTCGCCCATTGCTACCGCGGGCTGGCGGACTTCGCCGACGCGTTGGCCCGCATGTATTCCGGATTGGCTCCCGCCGGCGGGCCGCAGGCCTGGAGCGCCGTCACCCGGCCGCAGCGCAGCGCCCAGCGCGCGGCACTGGAAGCCGCTCGCGTCCGCATCCGTGAAGTGCTGGACGCCCGCCCGTCACGCCGCACCCGCGCGCATCAATTGCTGTACCTGCTGGACAGCGCGGAAGACAGCTTCATCGCCCTGGTCGCCGCCGCCGACCTGCTCGAAACCCATGCGCCCCGCTGGCTGGGCCGAAGCGCCGGCGCGCATCTGTCGCATGCGCTGCATCGTTACGCCAGTGTCTGCAACGCCATCGCCAGCACGTCCGACGTCAGCGACGCCAAGCAGGCCGAATGCCTGCGCGAGCGCCTGGCGCACTACAACGCCGGCCTGCGCGACCTGCGCGGCGGCGCCATGGCCTACGCCCCGGATCTTTCCATGGTGGTGCCCGTGCTGGATCGGTTGCTGCACAACGCCCAGGCGGTCTCGCAATCCCTCTTCGACCAGGGCGCGACGCCGGCGGCGCCGGCGCGCAGCGCGCAGGATGCGAGCGGCGCGCGCCAGGCGTGGCGCACCCTGCGCCAGAACCTGCGGTTCGAATCCGATGCCTTCCGCCATGCCTTCCGGGTGGGCGTGGGCGCCACCATCGCGGTCGCGCTCTCGAAGACATTCGCGGTCAATCACGGCTACTGGATGTCGCTGACGCTCGTCTTCATCCTGCAACCGTACTTCGCCACCACCTGGCAGCGCACGGTCGAACGCGTCATCGGCAGTGTGGCGGGCGCCATCGGCGCATCGCTGCTGGGCCTGCTGCTGAGCACGCCTCTGTCGGTGGCCCTGGCCGTGCTGCCGATCGCACTGGGCACCTTCGCGGCCCGCACCGTTCATTACGCCCTCTTCACCTTCTTCCTGACCTCGCAATTCGTATTGGTCAGCCACATTCAGCAGCCCGAGATCTACGAGCCGATGCTGGCGGCCCTGCGCGCCTTCAACAGTGTGCTGGGCGGCATCCTGGCGCTGCTTGTCGGCTTTCTGGTCTGGCCGGAAAAGGAGCCTCGGCAATTGGCGGGCGCCCTGACGCTGGCACTGCAGCGCCATGCCGATTACGCGCTGGCGCTGACGCAGGATAAAGGCGGCGACGACACGGCGCGCGATATCGTCGGATTGCGCAGGCTAGCGTGCCTGTCCGCGGACAACGCCGAAGCCGCTTTGCAGCGGCTGCAGCAAAACCCGGTGCATCGCGACCGGAACGTGGATACCGCCGTGAACCTGCTCAATGCCATGCGCCGCATCACCGCGGCGGGCACCGTGCTGGAAATCCAGCCGTCCCTGGCCGCCGACTCGTCCGCGGCGTCGGCCCTGCGTGACTACGGACCGGCGCTGGCGCACGTGCTGCATCCGGTTGGTCCCGCGCCCACGCCCGGCGCCCGGACGCTCGCGGTGCCGGGCGCCATCGCCGCGGCCGACCCCGCGCTGGCCGCCCCGCTGGAACGCATCGCTCAGCAGGCGCGGCAGATCAGGCAGGTGCGCGACCGCGTGCAGCGCGAACAGCCACAAGCTTGAGCGCCGGCTCGCAACGCGGCTATCCGACGCATTGCGGCCTGCCCTTGGGCCGCCTTGCGCCGCCTTCGTGAAACGCCAGCACGCTTGACGCGCATCAATGGGCCGCCCTTGGTTAACGGCAACCATACGGACATGGAACGCTTTTAACCAAGGAGGCCCTCCATGTATCGCCGCATTTCCGTCCACCTGGACCACGGATTCGACTGCGCACGACGCACTGCATTGGCGCTTGGGCTGGCCAAGCGCCACAAAGCCGAACTGTTGGGCGTATACGCCAGTTCCGCGCCACCCCAGTACTACTACGGCGAGTCCGTCATGATGTCCCGCACGCTGAATGTCATAAAGGACATGCAGGCGCAAAATCGCGGTGCGGTGCAGAACGCTTTTCTCGATGCCGCGGCGGCCGCTGACGTGCCGGCAATCGTCCGGGCCGGCGACTCCTCGCCCAGCGCCACCGTCGCCCGGCTCGGCCGCGCCAGCGACCTGATCATCGTCAGCCAGCAGAATCGCGACGACGTCGAGGCCGCACACGAAAACGAATTTGTCGAGCAGACCCTGCTGTCGGCGGGCCGCCCCGTCCTGGTGCTGCCTTCCAGCGGCCAGTTTCCCGTCGTCGGAGACCGGGTCATGCTGTGCTGGGATGGCAGCCGCGAAGCCGCGCGCGCGCTTGCCGACGCCGCGCCTCTCTTGCGTGGAGCTGCGCACGTGGTCGTGCTGACCATGGACGAAGGCGTCTCAACCCGCAACATCGACGCCATTCCCTTCGAAGACCTGGCCACGTACTGCGTCGCGCACGGCATTCCCGCGCCGGACCACGTGCGCCGCGACATCAAGGGTGTCGGCGTCGGTAGCACCATCCTCAATGCCGCCGCCGACTACAGCGCCGACCTGATCGTCATGGGCGCATACGGCCACAGCAAGTTCCGTGAATGGGCAATGGGCGGCGCCACGGCTTCCATCCTGAAAAGCATGACCGTCCCCATCATGTTCTCGCACTGACGCGCGGCGCTTGACCGGGCAGCGCGCCCGCTTGGCGCGCCCGGGTCGAGCGCTACGCGGCCTATCGCGGCCCGGCCTGTTGCGGCCCGGCCGATCGCGGCCCGGCCGATCGCGGCCCGGCCCAAACACTTCACGCCGCTTCGGGCTGCGCGTCGCGGACCGGCGTCAACACAGGCTTGCCCGCGAAATGCGCCGAGGCGTTGTCCAGGAACAGTGCGACCGTGGCAGCCACTGCCTCGGGTGAGCGGCCGGCGCTGTGCGGGGTGAGCACCACGTTGTCCAATTCCTTCAGTGCATCCGGCACCGACGGCTCGCCTTCCACCACATCCAGTCCCGCGCCCGCAATGCGTCGTTCGGCCAGCGCCGAGATCAGGGCCTGCGTATCCACGACGCTGCCGCGCGCGATATTGATCAGGTAGCCGTCCGGACCCAGCGCGTCCAGCACTTCCGCGTCAACCAGGTTGCGCGTCGCCGGGCCGCCAGGAGTGGCCACCACCAGGAAATCGGACGCGGCGGCCAGCGCGCGCGGGGTGTCGAAATACGCATAGCCCGATTCGGGGCGCGCCCGCCGGTTGTAGTACCCGACGCTCATCCCGAAACCGTTCGCGCCGCGTCGCGCGATTTCCATGCCGATCGTGCCCAGTCCCATGATGCCCAGGCGCTTGCCGCTGACCTGCGGACCCATGTAGCCGCTCCAATGGCCCTTGCGCACCCAGGCATCGGCCTGCGGCAGGCGGCGCGCGGCGCCCAGCAAAAGCGCCATTGCGTGGTCCGCGACGGAGACGGCGTTCGCGCCGGGCCCGTTGGTCACGACGATGCCGCGGTCCTGCGCGGCGGCAAGATCGATGTTTTCATAGCCCACGCCCAGCGAGCACACAATGCTCAAGCGGGGCATTGCAGCCATTTCATCCGCGTGCAATCCCGTCGCGCCGCGCGTCAGGACGGCGCGGATGTCGGCGCCGTACTCGGCGATGGCCTGGGCGCGGGATGCGTCGGTGGGAGCAAGAATCGGGCGAAAGCCCCGGGCTTCGATGGCGGGCAGGTAGTCCTGAACGCTGTCGATCAGGATCAGTAAGGGAATGCTCATGACAGGCTGCGGGTAAGAGTGAGGGCTACGAAAAAACCCGCAGATATTACGCCTCGCGGCCAGCACGCGCCATCGTTGCGGCCACGGCCCGGTCAACAGGTCGACGCCTCGCTGCGCCGGACCCGCCAAGTTTGAATGCAATAAGGGCCGCCCTGACACGGGCAGCCCTGTAGAGGCATCCCGCGCCAGGGCGGGCCTGACGAAGACGCCGATCGCCGCACGGACCACCACGCGACTTGCGCAAGGCGGCCCGCGCAAGGCCGACTCGCGCACTGCGGCAGTCAGGTCGCTATATGCGTCCCATGAGAAGCAGCACGATCAGCACGATCACGACGATGCCCAGCAGGCCGCTCGGGTAATAGCCCCAGCTGCGGCTGTGCGGCCACGCGGGCACGGCGCCGATGAGCAACAGGATCAGGATGATAAGCAGGATGGTCGACATGGTGACTCCTCGTCGTTATTGATTCGAATTGTTCGGCGGCATGCATCCGTCAGGTTTCTTTCGGCGGCACGATTTCCTTGACCGGCGGCGACAAGGGCGGCAGGTCCACGTCCGGCTCATCCGTATCCGGGTCGACGGGAAGGTCTCCCGGCGGCGAGCCGGGTGGTATCGGATCCGGCTTGGGCGGCACATGTAATTGCAGGACGGTTTGCATTGCACTCTCCTCAGAGGATTCTTCGAGGGCGGCGCCGCCAGCACGGCGGGCGTCTGGGCGGCACTGTTGCCGACCACGTCATCAGCAAGCTGCGTGCCCAGACCGGAATCTCGCCCGGGAATCCGTGGGCGGGAACGCGGCATGCTGTACGCCCGCGCCGCCCGCGCACACGGAGATCGAATGAGCACCCGCACGCACCCCGAAACGGCGCCGACTGCCCGCGACGAGGTCTCGCTGACTTATGTGGACGACACGCAAGCCGGTTACACCCGCGTTCGCGTCAATGGACACACTTTCCATTACCTGGACCTGCAGGGCAGACGTATCTCGGACGAAGCGGAGATCCTGCGTATCAACGCCCTTGCGATTCCGCCCGCGTACCAGGAGGTGTGGATATGCCCTTCCCCGAACGGCCATCTGCAAGCCACGGGCCGTGATGCGCGGGGCCGCAAGCAGTACCGCTACCACGCCGCGTGGACGGCGGTACGGGACGCCACGAAATACCAGAACCTGCTGTCCTTCGGCCTGGCGCTGCCGCGCATCCGGCGCCAGGTGGCGCGCGACATGAAGATCCCGGGCCTGACGCAGGACAAGGTGATCGCCGTACTGGTGCGTCTGCTGGAGATCACCCTCATCCGCATCGGCGGTCGTGAATATGCCCGCGCCAACAAATCGTATGGACTGACGACGCTAAAGCGTCGTCACACGACGGTTGCCGGCAGCCGCTTCCGCTTTCAGTTCCAGGGAAAAAGCGGCGTTCCCCATGACGTCACGGTCAACGACCGGCGCGTGGCCAGGGTCATCCGTCGGTGCCTGGACATTCCCGGTCAGCAGCTTTTCCAGTATCTGGATGCGGATGGCGAACGGCATCCGGTCGACTCCGGCGCCGTGAACGCCTATCTGCGGCAAGCCGGTGGCGGCGAATACACGGCCAAGCATTACCGAACCTGGTCGGGGTCGGTGTTGGCGTACGCCGCGTTGCAGGCGCGCCCCTTCGTGGATGAACGCCAGGCCAGGCAGGAAGCCGTGGACGTCATCAAGCAGGTGTCCAAACGCCTGGCCAACACGCCAGCGGTTTGCCGCGCGTGCTATGTGCATCCCGCCATCCTGGAGTCCTATCTGTCTGGGACGCTGCCTGCGCGCACGGCAGCCCCTGCCGGACCGCGCGGGCTGGACGCCGACGAGCGGCGCCTGCTGGCCTTTCTGCAACAACGGAGCGCGGATGATGCGTGATCACAAAATCGAAGAGCGCGCGTTCTTTGCCCGCGGTTGCGGCGCGGAGCCGTCGGCCCAGTTCGATTCGGTCTTGTTGTCCACCACCGCCCGCTTGTCGCGGCCCGCTTCGTCGGGCGTGCGGGCGTCGGGTTTCTCCGGTTGTTTCGGCACATCGACGGGACCGCTCGGCGGCAGTATCTTAGCGTTGTCCTCCGCCGGTTTTTCCGAGCGCGCGGACGTTGCGGACTTGGTTGCGGATGTGGGTTTCATCGGTATCTCCTGCCAGATTCGAACCTTCATCCTACGGCTGCAAGCCTGCGCGGAACACTGTCAAGACCTTCAAATTGCAAGCGGATGTGCCGACCGGCCCGCCACGGCTGTCGGGCCGGGTGGCTGCGGCCGTTCACAAGGAGATGCAATGCGAGACTCAAACTTCGAGCAATGTGTGCAAGCCTGCTATGAATGCGCCGTGGCGTGTGACCAGTGCGCCGCCGCTTGCCTGGAGGAAAACGCGACGCGCATGAAGCACTGCATCAGCCTGTGCACCGACTGCGCCGACGTGTGCCGCCTTTGCGCAGCGATGCTCGCCAGGGATGGCGAATTCGCCACCGCGTCATGCACGTTGTGCGCGTTGGTATGCGATGCCTGCGCGAGGTTGTGCTCCACGCACGAGGCCGAGCATTGCCAGGTCTGCGCGGGCGCTTGCCTGGCATGCACGCTGGCTTGCAGGGACATGGTCGAGGCGTGAAACCTCGTCCCGCCGCGCGGCCGCCCGGGCCGGTCGCGATGGCGCATTTTCCGCCCGACAGTCAGGAGCTTTCGATGGCCACGACGAATACCCCCATGCCTTCCGACTTCCCCGAGAACGGCCCCGACGATCGTGGCGCCTACAGGCGCTCGCGGCATCCCGAAAGCTGGATCGATGAACTGGAAGCCACGCTAAGCGACAGCTCCACCGACCTGGAGGCTTTGAAAGCGCGATTGTCCGATCAGCTTCAAGCCACGCGCAGGAGCCTGCGGGATGCCTCGGACAATGCTCACGACCTGATGCGTGAAACCCTGGACTGCACCGAAGAGTACATCCATGCCCGTCCCTGGCAGGCAATTGGCCTGGCGGCCGGCGCGGCTTTTCTCCTGGGTGTCATCGTGGGTCGCCAATAGGCTCCGGCGGGCCGCCGGGAACGGCGTTTGCTCGACTCCCAGGCTCAAGGCGCATCCCGCGCCTCCCCATGGGAGATACGCATGAGCAAACCCAAGAGCGCCCAAACCGGCGACCGCCCGCACCCCACCCCGCCCATGCCGGGCCAGCATCTGGATGAAAATCCGGGCGTCGAAGCCGACATGGTGCTCAAGCCCCAGTACAAAGCGCCAGGCTACAAGGGCAGCGGCAAACTCAAGGACAGGGTCGCCATTGTCACGGGCGGCGATTCCGGCATTGGGCGCGCGGTTAGCGTATTGTTCGCTCGCGAAGGCGCGGACGTGGCCGTGGTGTACCTGGACGAACACGAAGACGCCAAGGAAACCAGCCGCGCCGTTCAGGCCGAGGGCCGGCAGTGCCTGCTGATCCCCGGCGACGTGCAGGACGCTGCCTTCTGCAAGGAAGCCGTGGCGCAGGTGGTCAAACATTTTGGCAAGCTGAATGTGCTGGTGAACAATGCGGCCTATCAGCAGCACACCGACACCTTGCCGGAAATCAGCGATGAAAAGTGGGACAAGACGCTGCGCACCAACATCACCGCCTATTTCTACATGGCGCGCGCGGCGCTGGAGCACCTCAAGGAAGGCGACTCCATCATCAACACTGGCTCGGTGACGGGGCTGAGGGGCAGCGCCAAGCTTCTGGACTACTCGTCGACGAAGGGCGCCATCCACGCCTTCACCCGATCGCTGGCAGGCAACCTGGCCAAACAGGGCATACGGGTCAATGCCGTGGCGCCTGGCCCGGTGTGGACGCCGCTGAATCCGGCTGACCAGAGCGCCGAGGCAATCAAGGCCTTCGGTGAAAAGACCGATCTGGGCCGACCGGCGCAGCCCGAGGAAATATCGCCGGCCTACGTATTCCTGGCTTCGCCGGAATGCTCGAGCTACATCACGGGCATTGTGTTGCCCATTACAGGCGACGCCGGCGACTGACGCCGTCCGACATCCTGGGCGCCCTCGCGTCGGTGACCTTACTTTTCCGGCACGACGGATGCGGGCGCCTTGCGCGACGCCGGCGATACGGGTGGGGCCTCGCCCTTGGTGGCGGGCTGTATCTTGTCGCCGTTCATCACAGGCTCCTGTTTGAGGGCGCGGCTCATCGAGTAATGGTCCGCCAGCATCGGCAGTGTGCGCACGGCGAAGTCCCGGACCTGCGCGTCTTCCGACTCCTTGGCCGCCGTCTCGAACAAGCGGTTCGCCGTTGCGTGCGCATCCACCGCCGCCTTTTCGATATAGAGCTGGTCAAACGCTGCGCCCGTCTTCGATTGCAGCTGCTCCAGCGTGGCGCGGTCCGGTTCGCTTGGCTGACCAGGCAGCGACACATTCCTGGCGGTGGCCAGCGCCTTCAGTTCCTTGTTGACGGCGCCGTGCTGGCTCAGCATCTTGGCCGCAAACGCCTTCACCTGCGCGTCCTGCGCCCGCTTGGCCGCCAGTTCCGCGGCCTGCACTTCGAACATGCCCGCGCCCGATGCAGCCTGCAGGAAGCGCGCGTCCGACGCGGCCAGCTCAGCGGCATGCGACAAGCTCGCTGCGCCCGCCATCAAGGCTGCCGCGGCCCACCGCGCCAGCAGGGTTCCTGGTTTCTTTTTCATTGTTCTTCACTCCTGGTGTCGCCCGGACTCGACCGGGTCAGCATTGATCGCTCAGTTGGCGGTCGACGGCGCTTCGACGCGGCGCGGCGGCTCCAGCGGATCGAAGTCCTGCCACTTGCCGTCCTGCCAACGCCCGTTTGCCCGCTCGATGTCGGTGCCTCCGGCAGCGCGCAGGATCTGCCTTGCCTGCCCTTCCCTTGCCGCATCCACGTGCAGGGCCAGCATCACGCCGGCCTGGCGCACGGGCGGATGCGTCTTAACGGGCTCGCCTGCCGCGACCTGCGCCCGTTTTTTGCGTCCGATCACCCTCAATGCGCCCACCAGCGCGCCGATGTAAGCGCCGACGCCCGCCGCCGCGATGGTGATGAATATGGAAGATGACAGGCGCGACGCAATCAGGCCGCCCAGCAGGGCAAAGACCAGCCCCAGCAAGGCGGCGCCCGCCACGGCGCCAAAGTGTCCGCCTTTGGAGTCCGGGTCGGCCAGGCGGTCGCCTCCCAGCGGAAAGTGGCCGTGCTCGCCCGCGATGCTGACGTAGAAAGTATGGATGTCGTCCTCGGTGTAGCCCTCGGAAAACAGCCTTTGGGCCGCCAGCGAGGCTTCGTCGAACGTCTGGAACCGTGCAGCGACAATCAAGGACATGGCAGTCTCCGGGTTGAGATTGGGCTGCTCACAGCAACTTCCATACCCGGGTGATCGCGGCACGGCGCTTGCTGTGAAAGCATCGCAACGCAACGTCGCGTTGCAAAACTTCACTGCCCCAGGCTTCGGAGACCACCATGCCCCGCCTACCCGATCCAGACATCTCCCCGCCCGACGAAAGCGGCCGCCCGGACCTCGGCCCCAGCGATTCCTCGGATTCCGCCAGCGACCTGCCGCCCGGCCGCGCCCACACCGACAGCGACTCTCAGGCAACGGGAGAACGCGAAAGCGTGGAGCCGGACGCTCCTGAAGACGACGGCGCCGATGTCGCGCCTGACCGCATCACCGATGCCGACGAAGCCGGCATCTCGCGCGATGCCCCCGATCCCGTACGCAATGGCGGCTGACGGGCAGTGATTGCGCCGCCACGGCCGGCCACGGGCGCAGCGCGCCCGCCACCAAGGACACACCATGGATATATCGCGCGATGAGGCTCCCTACGAGACGAGCGCCGTCCCGGACGACGACGAACCCGCATCCGTGCTGGATGCCGGCAGACGGCCGCTGTCCGTCCTGGACTGGGCGGCGTTGATCGCCGTCGTCGCGGGCGGCCTGAACTGCGGCCTGATCGCCGCGGTCGACCTGGACGTCTTTGCCAAGATCCTTCCCTACGCGGCGTCACGCGCCATTTACGGACTGATCGGTCTGGCCGCGCTGTATTGCGTGGTGCTGCTGTTCCGCCTGGGCGAAGAAGGCGCCGACGTGCCCCAGTAGCGCAGACTGCGCCGCCCATGTGGATACACGCGCCGGGCGCACGCCTGCGTTGCTCGACACTGCCGTCTATTCAGTTCCCGGGCGCTTGCCGGGATACTGCCCGCCTTCTTCGAACTCCGGCCCTTGGCTATTCGGCTTTTTGTCCGAATGCCGCTTGGCGGCCGGCTTGTCATCCCCGGGCTTGTCCGCGCCGAATTGCCCGCTCTGGCGAGCTGCCTCGGTGTCGTCCTTGGGCGTGTTGGCCTTGGACTCCGCAGGTTTCTGTTCGCTTTTGCTCGTCATTTGCACTCTCCTTGTTGCTCGACCGGTCCGCCGTCGAGACCGGTCCGCCACACCTTGCGCAAGCGCCATGCCTGAAAAATCCAGGCACGGCGCTTGCTCTGGTGAACGTGGGTCCGAACCAATCCGGACCGTTTACGAAAAGGAGTCTGTCATGAAGCTGTCCAAAACGATTTGCCCCATCATTGCCCTGGGTCTGTCCGCCCTGGCGTTCCAGGCTTCCGCGCAAACCGGCGCCGCCGGCATGCGCACCGACGACCAGATCGACAATCAGTACAAGATGGACAAGAAGCAGTGCGACGGGATGAAGGGCAACGCCAAGGATGTGTGCCAACAGCAGGCCGAAGCCACGCGCGACAAGGCCAAGGCGGACTCCAAGGCCGCCAAGGAGAAGGCCGAAAGCTCGCATGACGCGGCGAAGACGCGCAACGAAGCCGACTACAAGGTCGGCAAGGAAAAATGCGATGCGCTGTCGGGCAATGCCAAGGATACGTGCATGGCCGAGCTCAAGACCCGCTACGGCAAGTAAGCCAGGCGGCTATACCGAACCCCGGGTCGACGTGCCGGCCTGGGGGTTCTCGCCAGGTAGCACGTACCCCGCCGCGGCATATTCTTCAAGACGGTTGTAAAGCGTCTTGGGGCTGATGCCCAAGACCGCCGCCGTCTGCTTCTTCACGCCGTTGCACCGCTCCAGCGTGGCCAGGATCAGACGGCGATCCGCTTCCGCCAGCGTTTCGCCCACGGGCACGCTGACTTGCCCGCCTGTCGCCTCGCCTGCGGGCGAGACGTGCGGCGCCAGCATTTCCAGATCCAGCACGTCGCCGTCCGCCATGATGAAAGCGCGCCGGACAAAGTTCTTGAGTTCGCGCACGTTGCCCGGCCACTCGTACTGGTCGAGCGCCGCGGCTGCTTCCGGAGAGAAATCCTTCTTCTTGCCAGATTCTTCGTTCAACGTCTGCAGGAAGCGCTGAGCCAGGAACAGAATGTCGCTGCCGCGGTCGCGCAACGCCGGCAGCTCGATGGGAAACACGCTCAACCGGTAATACAGGTCTTCGCGCAGCCTGCCCTCTTGCACCGCCTGCTCGGGATTGCGGTTGGTGGCCGCCACCACGCGAATGTCGCAGGCGATCTCGCGGTTGGTGCCCACGCGCATGAACTGTCCGGTCTCCAGCACCCGCAGCAGTTTCACCTGCAGGTCCAGCGGCATTTCCGTGACTTCATCCAGAAACAGCGTTCCGCCATCGGCGCGCTCGAAGTAACCCTTGTGCTGGCGGTCGGCGCCGGTGAAGCTGCCGCGCTCGTGGCCGAACATCTCGCTTTCGATCAGGTTGGGCGAAATGGCGCCGCAGTTCACGGCAATGAATGGCCGCTGCCGGCGCGGGCTGAGTTCATGGATGGCGTGCGCAGCCAGTTCCTTGCCCGTGCCGCTTTCGCCGATCAGCAACGTCGTGACGTTGGTAGGCGCCACCCGGCCGATCTGGCGATACAGCTCGAGCATACGTTCGGACTTTCCGTACAGCTTGCCGAAGCGCCCAGGTTCTTCAAAAGGCGTGCCGGGCATTTCGCCGCCGGCGTTCGTCATGATGCGCTTCAGGATCTCGGCCAGGCGCTCCATGCAGATGGGCTTGACCAGGTAGTCGGTGGCGCCAAGGCGCAGCGCCTCTACCGCGTTGTCGACCGTGCCATGGCCGGTCATCACCACGACCTCGGCGCTGCTGACAGCGACGTTCTTGAAAATGTCCATGCCGCTGCCCCCGGGCAGGCGGACGTCCGTCAGCACCAGGTCCGGCGCCTGTCGTTCAAGCTGGATCAGGGCGTCCTTGACGCTTGCCGCCAGAGCCACCGAAAACCCGCTGTCGCGGCCGATTTCGGCCAATGTCTCTCGAATCGCATCGTCGTCATCGACGATTAGCAGGTGAGGCATGCTATCTCCGTATCTCCGTATGCCGTCTTGACCATCAGGTTAATCACTATGGAGGCGGTCGGCGCAAATATTTGATAACTTCCATCAAAGTTTTCCATTGCTTGCAACTCGTCGCATTCAGACAGCTGGCGGCCTTCTACGATTACCCCATTACAGTCCAGTTCGGAGGCAGGAACCCGCATGGCCACTCGCAATACCGGGACGCGCGCCAGCGCACCGCCGCCCGCCTCCGTCTTCGCTGACACAAGCGGCTTGTCACCGCAAATGCGCAAGCTGGGCAACCAGATCGCCTTGGCTGCGGCCACCGACGCAAGCGTGTTCATTATCGGCGAAAGCGGCGCAGGCAAGGAGATCGTTGCCCGCGCCATCCACGATGCCAGCGAACGCCGCAATCAGCCGTTCGTCGCCGTCAACTGCGGCGCGATCAGCGGCACGCTAGCGCATGCCGAACTCTTTGGCCATGAAAAAGGCAGCTTTACCGGGGCCGTATCGCAGAACGCCGGCTATTTCGAATACGCCAGCGGCGGCACCCTGTTCCTGGACGAAGTGACCGAAATGCCGCCGGACATGCAGGTGCATTTTCTGCGTGTGCTCGAAGTCGGCACCTACCAGCGCGTCGGCGGCACCGATCTCCTGCGCGCCAATGTCCGGGTTATCTGTGCCAGCAACCGCGACCCGGCCGCGTCGGTCGCCGACGGGCGGCTTCGGCAGGACTTCCTGCACCGGCTGCTCGTCATCCCGTTGCGTGTTCCGCCCCTGCGCGAGCGCGGCGACGACGTCCTGGTGCTGGCTAACCAGTTCCTGGATACGCTCAATGCCCAGCACGGCACCCAGAAGACGTTCTCGCCGCACATGCTCGAAGCGATCCAGCATCATGACTGGCCTGGCAACGTGCGCGAATTGCGCAACGTCGTCCAGCGCGCCTACATCATGGCCGACACGCAGCTTGACACCGATCTGCTGACGCGCACCCGCAGCGCCAACCAGGCCCAACTGCGGGACGGCGCGCTGAACTTTCCGGTGGGCATGCCGCTGGGCCGGGCGCAACGTGAATTCATCCTTGCCACCCTGGCCCATCATGCCGGCGACAAGCGCCTGGCGGCCGATACGCTGGGCGTCAGCCTGAAGACTCTGTACAACCGGTTGGACGTTTACGAAAAAGACGAACCGGAACCCGACGCGTAAGCCAGGGCAGTTCTTACCTGACCTTGTAATACTGGCTTCGCGCACCGCCCGCCCAGCGCCTTCCCAGCCCGCAATCGCAGTTGGCATGAATCTTGCATCTATGAAGGGATGAGCCGCCTTCTTTTCTTTTTATGGCGGCCGCCCTCCAGGAGACTTCGATTGGGCCACCCGATGCAAGAACTTCGTCTGCGCCAGCAAATGACGCTGGCGCCGCGCCTGCAGCAATCCGTCAAGCTGCTTCAGATGTCGGCGTTGGAGTTCACCACTGCGGTGCAACACGCGCTAGCCAACAATCCTTTTCTTGAGGACCCGGAAGAAGCCGATGCCGAGACCGTGGCGGCCGCGCCCGGCTTGCGCGGCGAGGCCGGCGGAGTTCTGGAAACTGAACCCCTGCCCGAGCCGACCGCCGCAAGCGAGAGCGCGGAACCCGAAGAGTCTCCGCCCGATGCTCCCGCGTATTCGGGCGACTATCCCACGCACTCAACAAGCGGCGGTGACAACGATCTGGGTCAGTGGGCCTGCGCCAGCGTGTCGATGCGCGAGCGCCTGTCGTCGGAACTGGGCAACTATCATCTTGAGCCGCGCGACCGCCTGCTGGCCGAGTTCATCATCGACGCGTTGGATGACGACGGATACCTGCGGGTGCCTTTGACCAACCTGTGCAATACCGTGGACGCGGACATCAGCCCTACTCCAGAAGAAGGCGAATGGCTCGCGGCGCTGCGACTGGTGCAGCAGCTCGACGTCCCGGGCCTGGCGGCGCGCGACCTTCGCGAATGCCTGTCCCTCCAGCTTGCCGCCTTGCACGACGAGGACGAAGGCACGCGAGCGCTTGCCCTGCGCATCGTGCAGGAACACCTGGATCGCCTGGCCAAGAACGACTGCGTCGGTTTACGCCGCTTGCTGAACTGTTCCGACGACGCGGTGCGCGACGCTTGCGCGCTGATCCGGCACCTGGATCCCAAACCGGGCAGTCGCTACAGCGGCGAGGCGCCCGTGTACGTGGTGCCTGACGTCTTCGTCGACAAATGGCAGGGGCGCTGGCGCGTGCTGCCCAACCGCAGCGCCATGCCCCGCGCGCGGCTGCATAGCGCCTACGCTGACTTGTTCCGCCGCGCCCGGCTGGACGACCGCAGCCCCATGGCGCAGGAGCTGCAGGAAGCGCGCTGGCTGGTGCGCAATGTTGAGCAGCGCTACACCACCATCCAGCGCGTCGCCGAGGCGATCGTCAAGCGCCAGCAGATGTTCTTCGAGTATGGCGAGGTTGCGCTGCGGCCCCTGATGCTGCGTGAAGTGGCGGACGACTTGAACATGCACGAATCCACGGTCTCGCGTGCGACGGTCAGCAAGTACATGACCACCCCGCGCGGCGTCTTCGAATTCCGTCATTTCTTCTCGCGCGAACTGGCGACCGAGTCCGGCGGTTCATGCTCGGCGGCTGCGGTGCGCGCGCTGATCAAGGAAATGGTCGAGGCCGAAGATCCGGCCATGCCGCTGTCCGACGTGGCGCTGACGCAGCAGCTTGCTTCCAATGGCATTCTTCTCGCTCGACGCACGGTGTCGAAGTATCGCGGCCAATTGCGGGTGCCGCCGGCCGAACTGCGGCGGCAGCACTAGCGCCGCCCTGGCTGCGAACAGAAAAAAGGCTTCCCGCGGGAAGCCTTTTCAGTGGACGGCTGACTGCTTACTTGCTGCCGCCCGTGTTGGGATACCCCGGAGGAGGCGCAGCGCCAGCTGCCGGCGTCTTGGGCACGTTGTCGTTCGCCTCGCGCTTACGATTGGGCATCTCGGACTGGTGCGTTCCCGATTTCATATGACCGCTCTTGTCGACGTTGGGAGGCGTGGTGGCCGTATTGGGTGCAGCATTCGGAGCGGGCGGAATCTGGCCCGGGGGCACCTTCGTGTTCGGCGGCACCGCCGTACCTTCGTTCGGCGTGTTCGAAGGGGAAGTGGGAGGCGAGCTGCGCCCCGTCGACTGGGCCAAAGCCCCGCCGGCGGACGCCAGGCCGGCAATCAGTACGAACGCGCAAGTCATGGCACGATGTTTCATATCGAAGCTCCTAGGTTGAAATGCATCAGCCTTATCGCAAGCCTCGTGCCTGACGCAGCCAGCCCCCTGCCCGGGGGGCCGCATGTGCCAGCGCGGAATTTTTTACCGCCCTTTGCAACAGTTGAACCTACTGCGCTGGCTGCGGCCGGATGTTGGCCTGCAGCATGAGTTTCACCCGCGCGTCCAGCGCATCCAGGGAGAAAGGCTTAACGATCAACTCCATGCCCTCTTCCAGGAACCCGCCCGCGCTCGCCGCGCTTTCGGCATAGCCCGTCATCAGCAGCACGCGCAGGCCCGGATGCGACGCACGCGCTGCATCCGCCAACTGTCGCCCGTTCAGGTTGGGCAGGCCCACATCCGTCACCAGCAGGCTCATGTTGCGCGTGGACGTGACCAGTTCAAGTCCGGCCTCGCCATCCGCCGCGGTGAGCACGTGCAATCCCATTTCCATCAGGCATTCGCGCACCATCTCGCGCACATTCGTGTCGTCTTCCACGACGATGACGACAGACTGATCGGGCGCCGCGATCTGCAACCCCGCCTCGGGACCGGGCACGGCGGCGGGCTCGGGCGCGCCTTCGTGCCGCGGCAGGTACAGCTTGACCGAGGTCCCCACGCCGACCGCGCTTTCCAGCGTCGCGCTGCCGCCCGCCTGCTTGGCGAAACCGTAGGTCATGGACAACCCCAGACCCGTGCCTTCGCCCAAGGGCTTGGTCGTATAGAACGGATCGAACGCATGCGCCAGCACGTCCGGCGACATGCCGCAGCCCATGTCCGAGACCGTCACTTCCACGAAGGAGCCGGGATTGATGCCGGGATTCTGCCGAAGCGACGCGGCGTCCACCCGCGTGTTTGCCGCCGCAATGGTCAGGACGCCGCCATTGGGCATCGAATCGCACGCGTTGATCACCAGGTTGAGCATGGCGTTTTCAAACTGGTTCTTGTCGCAATTCACCGGCCACAGACCGGCCTCCAGGTCGAAGACCAGCGTGACGCGCTCGCCCGTATACCGATGGAACAAGTCGGTCATGGACTGCAGCGCAGCCTGGACCCCAAACGGCTTGGGGTCGATTGGCTGGCGCCGCGAAAACGTCAGCAGGCGCTGCGTCAGGTGCGCCGCGCGGTTTGCCGAGTCCATGGCCACGGTGATGAAACGCTGCGCCTGCTCGGGCACGCCCGCGGCCAGTTTGCGCTGGACCAGGTAAAGGGCGCCGGTGATCCCCTGCAGCATGTTGTTGAAGTCATGCGCGATGCCGCCGGTCAGGCGCCCCACGGCTTCCATCTTCTGCGCCTGGCGCAACGCGTTTTCCGTGTCCGCAAGCGCCTCGGCCTGCGTTTTCAGGTCGGAGTCGTCACGGCCCGCAAGGTACAGGTTGTCCTGCGACCACGACATGCTCCATGTGATCCAGCTATAGCCGCCTTCGCGCTTCTGCACGCGGTTTTCAAGGTGCCGTACTCCGTGCACGGCCCCCGGCTGCACGCCGGCGGACCACGCCGCGCGGGTCTTTTCAAGATCTTCGGGATGGATAAGTTCGGCCAGCCCCATGGACAGGAATTGATCGAGGCTCCAGCCCAGGATGGGCTGCACGGCCGGGTTCACGCTGACAAACCGTCCGTTGGCGTCAATCACGGCCAGCAGCTCCGGCGACATGCGCCAGATGCGGTCGCGCTCGGCGATCGCCTGCTCGACGCGCTGCTCCAGCATGCGCGAATACTGCGAGCGTTCGACGGCGTCGCACATCCGTTCGGCGACTTCCTCGATGAACGCCAGATCACCGGGCCGCAGCCGGCTGTCGGATAGCGGCCGGACCACCAGCGCACCGCCCTGCCGGGCCCACCGGCGCATCGGCACGACGATGGCCGACGGGCGGACGTCGCCGCCCTCTTGCGCAAGCAAGGGCTGCAAATAGGCCGTCCGCCCTTTGCGCAGCGCCTCGTAAAAATCCTCGCCAAAACGGTCGGACGCCAGCCCGTATGCATCCGCCAGGTCCGCCTCGGACCGCCAGCACGTCGAGACCGTGGGCTTCGCGCCCTCTCCGGCCCAATCCAGCACGGCCACCAATCCCAACGACAGATGCTGCCCCAACCCTTCGCAAGCCGTATGCTCGATGGCCGACTGCAGATGCAGTTCACGCAAGCGATCGCCAAGCGCAAGCAGGAAGTTCTTGCGATGCTGGCCTTCCCACAGCTCGGTCTCGGCCGCCTTGCGCGCGGTGACATCCAGGAATAGCGCCATGATGCGGTCGTCGCCTTCCTTGCGAGCACGCGCCTCGAACCACGCATCGTTCGGCGCCGGCACGGCAAACTCGAATTGCGCCGGCTCACCCGTTTGCGCCACCTGCGCGAATGTCTCCATGATCTGGCTCGGAACGCCAGGGATCATTTCGCGCAGCGTGTGGCCCAGCGTGTCGCCTTCCTTCATGCCGCTTTGCCGCTCGAAGGCCGGATTGACCTCCAGGAAGCGGAAGTCGACGATGCGCCCGTCGGCGTCGCGCAGGGCCTCGGCCAGGAAGAACGCTTCCTGCATGCCATCGAACATGGCGCGCCAGCGGTCGCCGCTGCGTCGCAGCGCGGCGTCCAGCAGGTGCCGTTCAATCGCCAGCGCAGCGCTGCGCGTGACCAGCGCGATGGCATCGATATCGTGCGCGCTAGGCAGCCGAGCGGACTCGTAGTAATTGGAAAAGACCCCCAGCAACCGCCCGTCCGGCGCCTTGATCGGGGTGGACCAACAGGCGCGCAGGCCCTCGGCCAGAGCCAGGTCGCGCCATGCCTCCCAGCGGGGATCCGTCGCGATGTCCTTCACATATACCGGGCTGCCCGAGTGGGCGGCCGCGCCCCACGAAGCGGTGTGCGGGCTGATCGGCACCCGATTCACGGCGGCATTGAAGGCATCCGGGAGGCTGGGCGCCGCGCCATGCCGTAAAACGGTTCCGGTTTCGTCCACCAGGGCGATGGCCGCGCGCAGCTTGACGCTGGACTGCGCCTCGATCGCATGCAGGACGTGTTCCAACACCTCCGGCAACGGCACGCCGGCGGCGATCCGTTCCAGCATGATGCGTTCGTCTTCCAGACGGGCAAGCGTGTCAGTCCATGGGAGGGACACGCGGTCTTGCTTGGTGAGCATGGTTTCCCCTATCGCAATACGGAATGTATCGCGAAGGCGCAACGGATGCCGAAACCCTCCGTAACGCGACGCTCCCTGCGCCGCGTCGACCTGGCCTTGGGACAATCGCGCCGAACAAGCGCTTTACGCGCTGCCGGCCGCTCCGGCCGCATGGTGTCGTCGCCCGGTGCGCCACGCCAGGCCCGCGCTGACCGACAACGCAACCACCAACAGGCCGCCAGCCAGGGCTGCCACCCCGTGCCAGCCCGACGCGGTCCAGAAGTGGCCGCCCAGCGCGCCAAGCACGCTGGACCCCACGTAATAGACCAGCAGATAGAACGACGCAGCCAACGCCTTGTAGCCGCGAGCCATCTGCCCTACCCAACCGCTGGCCACGGCGTGCGCAGCGAAGAAGCCGAACGTGAACACCACGATGCCCGCGATCAGGACCGGCAGCGAATCCGACAGGGTCAACAGCAGGCCCGCAAGGGCGAGGCCCGTGGCCGCCGACAACATTGCCCCGCGCCCGTGCCGATCTGCAAGCCGGCCGAAGAATGTCGACGCAAAAATGCCGACCAGATACACGACAAAAATGAAGCCGATGAAGGTCTGGCTAAGGGAAAACGGCGGCAGCAGCAGCCGGAACCCCACGTAGTTGTAGACGGCGACAAACGCGCCCATGAGCAGGCCTGCCATCGCAAACAATCCGCAAAGAGGCCCGTTCTTCAGATGCGCTGCAGCGCCGGCGCGCACGTCGCCCCAAACGCCTGCCCAGCCCTGGCCCCGGCGCGGCTTGAAGCGGCGCGAGGCCGGCAACAGCCACATGAACAAAACGGCGGCCACGATGCCCAGAATGCCCAGCGTGCCCATCGCGGCACGCCACCCGAAGTGATCGGACACCAGTCCCGTAATGACACGTCCGGACAACCCGCCGAAGGCGCTTCCGCTGATATACAACCCCATCGCAAGGCCCAGCGTGCCGGGCTCCACCTCTTCGGCAAGGTAGGCCATCGCGACGGCGGGCACCCCGCCCATCGCAACGCCCTGCAAGGCCCGCAAGGCGAGCAGGCTTTGCCAGTCAGGCGCGACGGCCGCAATGGTGCCAAGAATGGCCGATGCGAACAGCGACGCGGCCATGATGCGCTTGCGCGGCAGCGCTTGCGAGAACAGGCCGACGAAAAAGATGGCGACAGCCAGCAGTCCGGTGCACAGCGACAGCACCAGGCTGCTTTGCGCCGGCGACACGTTGAACGCGTGAGTGAACAGCGGCATCAGCGGCTGCACGCAATACAGCAGGGAAAAGGTGGAAAAGCCGGCGGCGAACAGGGCCCACTGGGCGCGGCGCAGACCAGGCGTGCCGCGTTCCAGATAGTCGGACGGCGCGGCAGGCGCGGCGTCGCGGTCTGTGGCGGGGCTTGCAGAATGGGTGGACATCAGGATTCTCGAAAAACAACGGGCGCTGAGCCCGTAGCCACAAAGTAGACTTTTCCCCTGCATATGTCCAATATATGCAACTGCACCCAGTCATATGTAAAACCGATGGAACTGCGCCACCTGCGTTACTTCACCGCCGTTGCCGAAGAACTTCACTTCACCCGGGCGGCCGCCCGCCTGGGCATCGGCCAGCCGCCGCTAAGCCAACAGATCCAGCAGCTGGAGCGCGAAATCGGCACGCCGCTGTTTCTGCGCCTGCCCCGCGGCATCGCCTTGACGGAGGCCGGCGCGCAGTTCCTTGACGACGCGCGCGCCATCCTGGCCAGCGCCGACCGCGCGGTCGATCTTGCCCGGCGCCTGGGCCGCGGCGAACGGGGCGCGATCACCGTGGGCTTTACGGCGTCGGCCGTGTTTCATCCCTACCTGCCCAGCGCCATCCGCGCCTACCGCGATCGCTATCCGCACGTGCGCATCACCCTGACCGAAAGCAACACCGTATCGCTGCTGCGCGGCTTGCGCGCGGGCGAGGTGGATGTGGCGTTCGTCCGTCCGCCGTACGTGCTGGACGCGGAATTCGAGGCGGAACGCGTCCTGGACGAACCGATGCTGGTCGCCCTGCCCCCGGACCACCCGCTCAGCCGCAGGCGCGCCGTCCCCATCGTGGCGCTGGCGGACGAGGACTTCGTGCTGTACCCGCGCCCCATCGGGGCGGGCCTGTACGATGCGATCCAGTCCGCCTGCCAGCGCGCGGGCTTTGCGCCCCGGGTCATCCAGGAGGCGCCCCAGATGGCCTCGATCGTGAGCCTGGTGGCGGCCGGCGTAGGCATTTCCATCGTGCCCGCCGCCATGCGGCACATGGGCGCGCAGGGTATCGAATACCGTCCCATCAAGGGCGATGCGCCGCATGCCCTGCTGGATATCGCCTATCGCCGGCACGACCGGTCGGCCGCGGCGGAAAATGCCGTCGACATGTTCCGACGGCTGGCCCATCCGGAAAACGGCTGACGACGAAATCCTCCGTGGCGGTATCCCACTGTCGCGTTTGTCATCTTCTGTAAACCGTCGGCTTTCGGCGGGGGCTAGACTCTCGCGCTTCCGGCGATGCGTCCCCCCAACAGGGATCCCACCCCGGCGCTCTCAACCCTTTACGAGGTGCTCCCCTTGAGACGTACTCTCCTGGCCCTGGCTCTTGCAACGCTTCCCGGTCTTGGCGCCGCCGCCGGACTTAATTCCTCAATTGGCGCCGTGACGGTCTACCAGGACCGCGCCGTCGTCACCCGCAACGCGGGCAGCGACCTTGCCGCGGGCGAGCACGAACTGGTGCTGGAGAATCTACCCGCCACGCTGCAAGAGAATTCCTTGCAGGTGTCCGCCAAAAGCACCGGACAAGCCACGCTGCTGGACGTGAGGGTCCGGGATTCCGTGCGCGCGGACATCGCCAATGATCGCGTGCGCCAGATCGAAGCGCAGATCGACACGCTGCAGGCCCGGCAGGCCGCGCTGGACGATGAAGCGGCCGTGCTCGACAACCAGCGCGAGCTGGTGCTCATGATGCAGCGGGGCGCAACGGAACCCTCCAAGGACGGCGCGCGCATCACGCTCGACGAATTGAAGGCGATCCAGGCCGTCAGCGCCGACAGCCTGGCCAGGACGCTGGCGGGCCTGCGCCGCGTGGCCGAACAGAAAACCGCGCTGGACCGTGAGATCGGCGTGCTGCAGGGTCAGCTCGGCCAGGTGCGGGGCGAACAGGGGCGGCGCGGCAAGACCATCACGTTGCGCGTCAACCTGGCCCGGGCGGGCAAGCTGGATCTGGCCGTTTCCTACGCGGTCGCGGGCGCCCGCTGGACGCCTTCATACGACGCGCGCCTGCGCCCGGCGGACCGCAACGTCGACCTGGGCTACTTCGGCGTCATCCGCCAGAACACCGGCGAAGACTGGAAGAACGTGAAGCTGACGCTGTCCACGGCCAGGCCGTCGCTGGGCGGGGCGGCGCCCACGCTGCAACCGTGGATCGTCGACGTGGCGGCACCGCCGCCGCCTCCGCACGCCCTCCCCGCGCCTGCTCCGGCCGTCCGGGCCGAAATGCAGGCCAAGCGCGCGCCGCGCGCCGCCGCCATGGAGGACGCAGGCGCGCCCGAACCGGCGCTGGAAGCTGTGGACGTGGCCACCACTCAGATCCAGAATGCCGCCACGAGCGCGTCCTTCCAGATTTCGAGCCCGGCGACCCTGCTGTCCGACAACACTGCCCAGCGCGTCGCCATCGCCACCGCCAAGCTGCCGGCCACGCTGCAATACCAGGCCACGCCGGCCTTGCGGGAAGCCGTGTTCCTGACCGCCGAGGCCAGCAACAACACGGACTTTCCGTTCCTGGCCGGCCCGCTGAACACCTTCCTGGATGATGCCTTCGTCGCCTCCAGCGCCATGAAGGCGGTGATGCCCGGCGAAAAGCTGGAGCTTGCGCTGGGCGCCGACGACGGGATTTCGATCAAGCGCCAACTGGTGAACCGCTACACCGAAAGCACCGGCTTTTCGGGCAGCGGCAAGCGCGTCACCTACGAATACAAGATCACGGTCAAGAACAACAAGGCCACCAAGGAACAGGTGACGTTCAAGGATCGCTTGCCGGTGTCGCGCAACGAAAAGATCGTGGTCAAACTGTTGTCTCCCTCGGACCGCGACATCAAGCGGGAAGAAGACGGCAAGCTGGCCTGGGAATGGCAGATGGAACCGGGCAAGTCGCGCGAGACCGTCCTGAAGTTCTCGGTCGACTATCCCGGCGATATCGACGTAGCCGGCCTGTAAGGCGGCTAGCGCATCTGGAAGGCCTCTTGATGAAACAGATGGCGCACCGGCATGCCGAGCCGGTGCAAGCCGTCTTTCAGCGCGTCGGCAAAGCCTGTCGGGCCGCAGAACCACACGCTGGGCCACGGTTGATTCTCCCGCCCTTGCTGCACCAGGTCGGCGGCGGTCAGCGGCCGTTGCCTGTCGCTATAGCGCACCTGCAGCGTGACGTTTGGCACTTGCGCGCATAGTTCCTGCAGCCGATCGGCGAAAGGCGCGTCTTCCGCGTTGCGCGCGCAGTAGTACAGCGTCGCCCGCGGCGCGATGCCGGGCTGAGCCTGCAAGGATTCCAGCCACGATATGAACGGCGTGACGCCGATGCCGGCGCCCACCCAAACTTGAGGCCGGCCATCGTCCCGCTGAAAGTCGAAACAACCGTAGGGTCCTTCAACAGTCACGGCCTGTCCGGCCGTCAGCGACTTTTGCAGGCGGCGCGTGTAATCCCCGAGCGCCTTGATGGAAAACTGGACTCTGCCGGCGCCGTCGTCCGCGCCCGAGACCGTGAACGGATGGGCTCCTTCCCGACGATCTACGGTCAGGAAGGCGAACTGACCGGCGCGATGACTCCAGTTCCCTTCCACCTTGCAGGTCACGGACAAGATGTCTTCGGAGAGGCGCCGCACGACCAGCACCCTGCCACGGTAGCGGCGAGCTCGTCCGATATTGCCCGTCAGCGCCAGCACGGCGCAGATTGTGCCGACCGCGGTCGCCACACCCACCAGCCACCCGGCGGGCTGCCACCACCATGCGGCGGGCGTCAGGACCACGCCGTGGAACGCCACCACCAGGAAGATGACCGCGGCAATGCGATGCACCTGCCGCCACACGTGATAGGGAAACCGCCGCCAGAGCGTGAGCGCCATCATGGCCAGCAGGATCCATACGGCCCATTCCCCCAAATCCTTGGCCGAGCCCCGGAACAAGTCCAACATGGCGGCTGCGCGGGGCGTCTTGGCCACCGGGTCGAACACAACCAACAGGAGGGGTTTGGCCAGCTTGACAAGGTAGTGCGCCGCCGCCAGCGCGGTGGCCAGAATGCCGCTCCACTTGTGCAGCCGGTACATCTTGTCCAGGCCGCCCAGCCTGCTCTCCAGCCACTTGGGCCTGACCGAAAGCAGCATGATCAAAGCCATCAGGACATACGCGGACAGCCCGGTCAGCAGGATAAGCTGGTCGCGCGCCGTCCAGATGTTCAGCGCCGCGGGAGGCTCCAGCCAACAAGCGCCCGCCCACGCCAGAACCGAGGCAAGAAGAACAGCGGTGAGTAGTCGTCGCATCGGCATTCGCTCCATTGAAGATCGCGAGCTGCGATGCGCTTTTGCGGCCCGCCTGTTGCAATGGTAGTCCCGCCGCGAGACGACATTTTCCGGCGCGCCGGCGCCGCTTGATCCGAGTCAAGCGTGGCCGGGCAAAAAATAAGGGTTCAATGCGCGCGGCAGAACGTGATGAAGGCGTCCGCCTCGAGCGGCACCGAAATCCCGTAGCCCTGCGCGACGTCGCAGCCCAGCTCGCGCAGCAGTTGCACGTCGCGCTCCTGTTCGACGCCCTCGGCCACCACTCGACGCCCCAGCACCCGGCCCATTTCAATCGCGGCGGCCACGACGGCGCGTGAGGCGGGCTCGCGGTGCATATGGACGATGAAGTCGCGGTCGATCTTCAATTCGGTGAACGGCATGGCGGAGAACAAACGCATCGACGCAATGCCCGCGCCGAAGTCGTCCATCGCCAGCTCGAAGCCCCTGACGCGTAGAAGATTCAACGTCGACGACAGCGCCAGCCAGTCGGTGACCGGTTCGTCCTCGGTGAGCTCCACCTTGATCAGACGGGCCGGCAACCCTGCCTGCCCGACGCGTTGTTCCAGCAGGCCCGGCAGGTCGCGCGAACACAAGGTGGATGCGGACGCATTGATGGCCACGGGCACGGCGATGTCCTCGTCCTGCATGCGGCGCAATACTTCCAGCACCCTGTCCGTGACGCGGCTGAACAGCATGCGGTCCATGCCCAGGCGATGCGCCGCCGGCACGAAGTCGGCCGCGGATATCGCGCCCAGGTCGGGATGCACCCAGCGCGACAACGCCTCGGCCGCCACCACTCGGCCCGTCGACAGGCTGATCTGCGGCTGCAGCACCACGCTCATTCCCTTTCCCGACGTCAGCGCCTGGCCCAGCGCCGCTTCCATGACTTCGCGCCGTACCGACTTGGGCTGGTGGGGCGAAGCCGATTCGTCGTCGATGCTGTGCAGGGCATTCTTGATGGCCTGATGCATGGCGGATCGCGACACCGGCTTGGACAGGGCCTGCGCGGACGGACAGCCCGCCTGCAAGGCCAGCCGCACGTGCGACTGCAGCAACTCGTCGCTCAGGCTGCTTATCCAGATGATGGGCGGCATGCTCTTCAGGCGTCCCGAATCCACCAGGCGGCGCAGATCATTGGGCAGGCGCGTGCCATCGCCCTCGCCCATCACGATGTCGCTAATCAGCACGTCATGGTATTGGCGCGTCATGGCGCCCACGGCCTCGATGCTGCTTCCCAGGCCGGCGACACGGTGATAACCCAACGCCAGCAGCATGTTCTGCAGGTAGGCCCGCTCGACGGGATGGTCTTCCACGAGAAGGATCCGTCGGACCGCACCGGCATCGGATTTAGGCATTGCTGACCATCCTCGGACCTGTTCACTGTGGAGAAGGCTGGGCGATAGGCCCCGCTTTTTGCATAGGGCGCGCCTTCGAGGGCGGCCGGCCGGATAACCTGGATCAATGCTACGGCATCCGCGCGCGGCATGTCTTTATCGATAACGGGTTAATTCACCGCGTCGCCGATAGACGTAGGCGTCGACGTATCCGCCATATGTCCGCAATCCTCGGGCCCGGCATGGGCGGCAAAGGGTGGCGCCTGCGCTGCGCATTGCGGCGCGATGGCAGCCTCATGCGGCGCTCCAGCGGCCGTTTTCCCGCATCGCCGGACCGCGGGCCGCGCCGAAATGCCGCGGGTGCGATAATGGCGGTCTTTCCGCATTTACGGCACGGAGCCTCCCTTGACCCGCATTGATGATCCCCTGCACGACCGCGAGGTCGGCGCGGCCGACGCCACCCAGGACAACACGCGCACCGACGACACGCGCATCAGCGCGGTGCGTCCGCTGATTTCCCCCGCCCTGCTGCAGGACGAACTGCCCGTATCGGCCGACATCCAGAATCTGGTCGAGACCAGCCGCGCCCAGATCGCCGACGTGCTCCATGGCCGCAACGACCGGCTGGTGCTGGTTGTGGGCCCGTGCTCCATCCACGACCACGGCCAGGCGATGGAATACGCGCGCAAACTGCGCGTCGCCGCCGACCAGCACAAGAACGATCTGCTGATCGTCATGCGCGTGTACTTCGAGAAGCCGCGCACCACGGTCGGCTGGAAGGGCTACATCAATGACCCGCGCCTGGATGGCAGCTTCCGCATCAACGAAGGACTGCGCCGCGCCCGCGAACTGCTGCTGGACATCGGCGGCCTTGGCCTGCCCATCGCCACCGAATTCCTGGATCTGCTCAGCCCGCAATACATCGCAGACCTGATCGCCTGGGGCGCAATCGGCGCGCGCACCACCGAAAGCCCGTCCCACCGCCAGCTCAGCTCTGGCCTGAGCTGCCCGCTGGGCTTCAAGAACGGCACCGACGGCGGCGTGCAGATCGCGGCCGACGCCATGGTCGCGGCCAGCGCCAAGCACGCCTTCATGGGCATGACCAAGATGGGCATGGCGGCCATTTTCGAAACGCGCGGCAACCAGGACACGCATGTGATCCTGCGCGGCGGCAAGCAAGGCCCCAACTACGACGCCGCCAGCGTCGACGCCTGTTGCGCCGCGCTGCGCGCCGCGGGCCAGCGTGAACAGGTCATGATCGACTGCTCTCACGCCAACTCGAACAAGTCGCACCTGCGCCAGGTCGACGTGGCCAATGACATCGCCGCGCAGCTCGCCCAGGGCGACAGCCGCATCACGGGCGTCATGATCGAGAGCCATCTCGAGGAAGGCCGGCAAGACCTGAAGCCGGGTCAGCCGCTGCGCCACGGCGTGTCCATCACGGACGCCTGCCTGGGCTGGACGCAGACCGAACCGGTGCTGGCCGCCCTGGCCCTGGCCGTGCGCCAGCGTCGCGAAAAACTGGCTGCCCGCGGCTGATTCCGGTCAGCGCCCCAGGCGGTACGGCGTCGGATCGAATTCCGGCGCCTGGCCGGTGATCATCGCGGCCAGGAGCTTGCCGGTCACCGGCCCCAGCGTGAAGCCATGATGCGCATGGCCGAACGCCATCCATAGCCCTCGATGACGCGGCGCCGGTCCGATGACCGGCCGCATGTCCGGCATGCAGGGCCGGCATCCCATCCAGGGTTCGCGCTCCACGGCGGCCCCCAGCGGCAGCAACTCGCCGGCCAGCTTGCGGGTCCGCGCGATCTGCACGGGGGACGGCGGGGCGTCGCGCGGCGCGAATTCCGCGCCCGTCGTCAACCGCACGCCCAGCGTCATCGGCGTCACCACGAAACCACTTTCGATGTCGGCGACGGGATGCGACAGGCTTGCGCCGTTCTCCAGCGCGAAGTGCTGGTGATAGCCGCGTTTGACGGCCATCGGGATGCGGTAGCCCAGTGGCCGCAGCACGTCCGGGGACCACGGCCCCAAAGCCACCACCACGTCGGCCGCGTCGACGGGACCGTCTTCGGCCTGCACGCGCCAGCCGCCGCCCGAAGCCTGAAGGCTGCGCGCGTCGCCCCGCGCCATTCTTCCGCCCCGCCGCTCGAACAGCGCGGCATAGCCCCGCGTCACGGCGCCCGGGTCGGACACGTTCACCGGATCCAGCCAATGCACCGCGCCGGCCAGGCGTGGCGATAGCGAAGGCTCCAGCGCCGCCAGCGCGGCGCGGTCCAGTACTCGGTAGGCCAGGTCGTAAGGCGCCAGCGCTTCGGCATCGGCAACCGCCTGGGCAAGCCCCGCCTGTGTGCGCACTCCGTCGATCCAGCCGTTGCGACGAAAGAAACCCGATATTCCGGCTTCTTCCTGCAAGGCGTCATGCTCGGCCACGCTGCGCTCGATAAGCGGCAGCATCGCCTGCGCGGCGCGCTCCAGCCGTTGGGGGGCCGAATGCCACCAGTAGCGCATCAGCCACGGAGCGATGCGCGGCAGGAAGCGCGTGTGGTAGCTGACGTCGGGCGTGTTGTTGCGCGCATAGCGCCAGAGGCTGCGCCAGTCGCGCGGAAAGGCATACGGGATGACGCTGGCGCGCTCGATCAGGCCGGCATTGCCGTAGCTCGTTTCTTCGCCCGGCCCGCGCCGGTCAAGCAGAACCACCGAGCGGCCACGGGCCGCCAGATGCAACGCTACGCTGACGCCGACGATGCCCGCGCCAAGGACCACCACGTCTGTTTTCATGGGCCGCATTCTGCGCCCGCGGCAGGTGTTCGGCAAGAAGGCCGCGGCGTAGAATCCCAGCCAACCGCCGATCAAGGATCCCGCCATGGTTCAGCCCGCTCTGCAGCCCGTCATCCTTGTCGGCGACATCATTCGCCTGAAGCCCTTGACCTCCGATCATGCCGGCGAGTTAGCGCGCATCGGGCTGCACCCGGATCTGTGGCGCCTGCAGCCCGAGCCCGTCGCCACCGCCGAGGACATGCGTCGCTACGTCGATCGCGCCCTGGAGAGCCAGCGCGAAGGCACGTGCCTGCCCTTTGTCATCGTGTTGCAAAGCACGGGCCAGATCATCGGGTCCACGCGTTATATGGACATTGCGCTTGCGCATCGGCGGCTCGAGATCGGCGCTACGTGGCTCACCCCGGCCAGTCAACGGTCGGGCGCCAATACCGAAGCCAAATTCCTGTTGTTACAGCACGCCTTTGAAACAATTGGTATCATGCGCGTCGTGTTCAAGACGGAGTTGAGCAACACGCAGTCGCGTCAGGCCATACTCCGCATCGGCGGCGTCGAAGAAGGTGTGTTTCGCAAGCATCTGATCGCGCAGTCGGGACGCGCACGCGACATGGTCTATTTCGCCATCCTCGACGAGGACTGGCCCAAGGTGAAAGCGCGCCTCCAGGCGCGTTTGCATCCCGCCGGATAGGCCCCGCCGCTTCGCTCTTTCCGCAGTCCCCGGGCCTTGCGCCCCTTCCGCAATTTTCCAGTCAGGTATGGATCGTTCTCGCCTCGTACCGGCCGCGCCGGCCCAATCGGCCCGCGTGCGCCACAGCATTTTCATTTACACCGAAGAACAACGCGGCAACCAGTTGGTCGAATCGCGCGTGCTCGGCATGCTGTCCGATATTTCCGGTTCGGATAAGCTCATCGTCATCCAGGACCCTTTCAGCGGCTTCAAGTTCGTCTACCGCGTCGACCATGAAAGCAGCAACCTGGACGCCGCGGCGATCACCGAACAGGACGAGTCCGTGTTCAATGGCAAAAGCTCGATCGAGATCAACGCCATGTCCTACCGCCTGGGCACGCCTGAGAACGCCATGAAGCTCCTGCGCGGCAAGACGCACTGGATCCAGGACAAGGGGTCGGTGCTGTCAGTGCTGCTGCAGAATGCTGCTGCGCGCAAGACGCGCTTTGCGCCGGGACGGATCGAACGCGATCGGATGCGCAAAGTGCCCGATGGCGTGCCGGTTGAACTGCTTCCTACATAAAACGGACGGTATCCACCGTCGTTTTTCTTATCCACAGAAATTGTGGATAAGAAAAACCCAAACGCCCGGCTGATGTCCTTTCGGGCGATGCAGAACGGCCTGCTCAATTTTTGACCAGCACTTTTTTGTGCCGGATCCGGATGCCATCCGGGTTCCCTGCCGCGCCGCCGCAACGGGCGATGATGATATTCTGCGCAGGAAACCGGGATACGAAACGTATCGCATCCGGCCGACCGCGCGCCCGCGCCGTCGTGCTCCCCTAAAAGTAGAACCCGTAGCATGACAACAGCAGACATGTACGCCCAAGGCGCGCGGGAGCGCGCAGCGCCGTGACGATCATCGTCGTCGACGACCACGGAGACTGGCGCGATTCCATCGCCGAGTACATCCAGGACCTCGGACTGGACAAGGCCATCCTCACCGCTGGCTCGCTGGCCGAGCTGGATAAACTGCTGCTGACCGTCACGCCGGCCATCCTCGTTCTGGACGCCATGCTTCCAGACGGCGACGGGCTGGCGCGCGTGTCGCATCTGCGCACGACCTACCCTTCCATGGGCATCATCATGCTCACGGGGCGCCTGCTCAGCGAAGACAAGGTGTCCGGACTCAGCCTGGGTGCGGACCACTACCTCACCAAGCCCGTCAACCTGGCGGAACTGGGCGCCACCCTGGTCGCGCTGTCGCGCCGCCTGCGAGTTGTGCCGGCGTTGGACGTGGGCGATGCCGACTCCGATGCATGGCGATTCGACCCGGCGCGCCGCACCCTGACCTCGCCCGGCCAGGTCTGCGTGGACATCACGGATACCGAGAGCCGCCTGATCGGCGCGCTGATCCAGGCCGCGCCGCTGCCGCTGTCGCGCGCGCGGCTGGTCGAAGCCCTGGGCGCCAGCGCCGAGGCCTACGACACGCATCGCCTGGACGCCCACATGCACCGGCTGCGCCGGAAGCTGCGCGCGCAGGCGGGCGGCGACCTCGGCATCCGCACGGTTTATGGCGTGGGCTACGTCTGCACCACGCCCGTCACCGTCATCGGCAGCCTTCCCAAACTTTGAAACTGCAACCATGAACGCCGTCATCCGCCCTCGCCGTTCCGTCCTGTACATGCCCGGCGCCAATGCGCGCGCGCTCGCCAAGGCGCGCACCTTGGATGCCGACGCGCTGATCCTGGACCTTGAAGACGCCGTCGCTCCCGACGCCAAGGGCCTCGCCCGCGAACAGGTAGCCGCCGCCTTGCGCGACGGCGGCTATGGACGGCGCGAGTGCATTGTGCGCGTCAACGCGCTGGACACGCCGTGGGGGCTGGACGACGTGCGCGCCGTGGCCCAGGCAGGCGCCCATGCGGTGCTGTTGCCCAAGGTCGAATCGCCTGCCCAACTGGCCGCGCTGGCCCAGGCGCTGGATGCGGCGGGCGCCCCGGCGGACCTGCCGCTGTGGGCCATGGCCGAAACGCCCCTGGGGTTCCTGCGCCTGGACGCCATTGCGGGAGGCCACCCGCGGCTGGCGGCCATCGTCGTCGGCACCTCCGACCTGGTCAAGGACCTGCACGCCCGCCATACGCCCTCGCGCGACGAAACCCTGCTGGCCCGATCGCTGGCCGTCATGGCGGCGCGCGCGCACGGACTTGCCGTGCTGGACGGCGTGCATCTGGATTTGAACGACGACGCCGGCCTGGCGGACGCCTGCCGTCAGGGACGCGATCAGGGCTTTGACGGCAAGACCCTGATCCACCCCGGCCAGATCGCGGCCGCCAACGCCGCGTTTGCGCCCACCGCCGACGAACTTGCCAGTGCGCGCAAGCGCCTGGACGCCTGGCAGGCCGCGCAGGCCGCGGGCATGGGCGTGGCCGTGGTCGATGGCGCGTTGGTGGAAAACCTGCACGCGCAAGAGGCCGAACGCGTGCTGGCGTTGGCAGCCGCCATCGCCGCGGAGTAAGCCGCGTGGCCTGAAGTAAGCCGCGTGGCCTGAACAAGACCGAGGGCCGATACGGCGGTTGGCTCACGGGCCAGCGCAGCCCGCCGGAAGACGTATTTGCCCGTCTCGAACCGACCCGCCGCGTCGCCCGGTACAATGTCGGCCGCATCAGCTTTGGCCCAACCCTCCTCTCGCTCCGTCTTTCGCGCCCCGCGCTTGCCGCGCGTGCGATACAACCCCGGTTCCCTTTTCTGCGCCGCGCCTTGTGGCGGGAACCTTGCCGCGCCTGCGCGCCTTCCTGCCCCTAGATTCATGATCCGCTTCCAACAAGTTTCCCTCATGCGCGGCGTCAAGCCCTTGCTCGACAAGGTCGACCTGCTTCTGAACCCCGGCGACAAGATCGGCCTCATTGGCGCGAACGGCGCAGGCAAGTCCAGCCTGTTCGGTCTGCTGCGCGGCACGCTGCACGCCGACCAGGGCGACCTCGACTACCCGTCGTCGTGGCGCGTTGCCCACGTGGCGCAAGAGACGCCGGCCCTGGACCGGCCCGCCATCGAATACGCCATCGACGGCGACGTCGCGTTGCGCAAACTGGAAGCCGAGCTCGCCGCGCTGGAAGCGGAACCGGAAAGCCCCGAGAACGGCCTGCGGATGGGCGACATCTACGCGGCGCTGGCCGATGCCGACGCCTACACGGTCCATTCCCGCGCCGAACAGCTCTTGACCGGCCTGGGTTTCACGCAGGCCCAGATGCAGTTGCCGCTTACCAGTTTTTCGGGCGGCTGGCGCATGCGCCTGAACCTGGCGCAGGCGCTGATGTGCCCGTCCGACCTGCTGCTGCTGGACGAGCCCACCAACCACCTGGACCTCGACGCGATCATCTGGCTGGAAGACTGGCTCAAGCGCTACCCCGGCACGCTGATCGTCATCTCGCATGACCGCGACTTCCTGGACGGCGTGGTGAACGTGATCGTCCACATCGACGATCGCAAGCTCAAGCGCTATTCCGGACATTACTCGTCGTTCGAGCGTCAGCGCGCCGCACAGCTGGAACTGGCGCAGGGCATGATGGAAAAGCAGATGCGCCAGCGCTCGCACCTGCAATCGTTCATCGACCGCTTCAAGGCGCAGGCCAGCAAGGCGCGCCAGGCGCAAAGCCGGATCAAGGCGCTGGCCCGCATGGAAGAGGTGGCCCCGCTGCGCGCGGCCGCCGAATTCTCGTTCGAGTTCCGCGAGCCGCTGCGCGCGCCCAATCCGCTTCTGACCATGGACAAGGTCAGCGCGGGCTATCGCATCGAGGACGAAGCCACCGAAGCCGTGTCCGACAAGATCATCGTGTCCGGCGTCAACTTTTCGCTGCAGGCGGGTCAGCGCATCGGCCTGCTGGGTATCAACGGCGCAGGCAAATCGACCTTCATCAAGACCATCGCGGGGGAACTCGGCTCGCTGGCCGGCGAGACCCAGTTCAACAAGGGCCTGTCGATCGGCTACTTCGCGCAGCATCAGGTCGAAATGCTGCGCCACGACGAGTCGCCGCTGTGGCACATGACCAAGATTGCGCCCACGGTCCGCGAGCAAGAGCTGCGCAACTTCCTTGGCAGCTTCAATTTCAACGGCAACATGGCGACGAGCTCCATCGCGCCATTCTCGGGCGGTGAAAAGGCCCGTCTGGCGCTGGCGCTGATCGTGTGGCAACGCCCCAACCTGCTGTTGCTGGACGAACCCACCAACCACCTGGACCTGGAAACTCGGGAAGCGCTGACGACCGCCCTGGCGCAGTTCGAGGGCACGCTGGTGCTGGTGTCGCATGACCGCCATCTGCTGCGCGCCACCACCGACCAGTTCATCATCGTGGCCGACGGCAAGGTCAGCCCGTTCGACGGCGACCTGGACGACTACAAGGATTGGCTCTACAAGACCAAGCTGTCGGCCAAGGCCGCCTGAGCGCTACGATCTGCCCGCACGGCGCGGGACGCGTTACAATCCCGCGAATTGCCCGCGTCCGGTTTCATCCGGGCGCCTGCGGCAACCTTCAACCACGTCCCGCTGCATGCGGGACGCGTTTTTTAGCGCTCGTAGATGCCGATCAAAGACCAACTATTTCTTGCCAGCCAGTATCTTGCGCCCCACCACCTGGTGTCGCGATTCTTCGGATACGCGTCCGACTGCCGCGAGCCCGCGGTCAAGAACTGGATGATCTCGCGCTTCGTCCGCAAGTATGGCGTCGACATGCGCGAGGCCCTGCAGGAAGATCCGCTGTCCTACGACTGCTTCAACGACTTCTTCACGCGCGCCTTGAAGCCCGATGCGCGTCCGCTGGATGACGAACCCGGCTCGGTGCTGTGCCCCGCGGACGGCGCCATCAGCCAGATGGGCGCGATCGAACAGGGCCGCATCTTCCAGGCGAAGGGCCACAGCTACGGCCTGGCGGATCTGCTGGGAGGCGACTCTGAGCGCGCCGCACCCTTTCAGGGCGGGCAGTTCGCCACCATCTACCTGTCGCCCAAGGACTACCACCGCGTCCACATGCCCGTCGCGGGCACACTGCGCGAAATGATCCACGTGCCCGGCCGCCTGTTCTCGGTCAATCCGCTCACCGCGCGCAACGTGCCGCGCTTGTTCGCCCGCAACGAGCGTGTCGTCTGCATTTTCGATACGGAACACGGTCCCATGGCGGTCGTGCTGGTCGGCGCGATGATCGTGGCGTCCATCGAGACCGTGTGGGCCGGCCTGGTCACGCCCCACAAGCGCCGCGTCAAGTCGGTGCGCTACGACCCCGCCGCTCGCGCGCCCATCCACCTTGAGAAAGGCGCGGAAATGGGCCGCTTCAAGCTGGGCTCCACCGCCATCGTCCTGTTCGGACCGAACAAGATCCGTTGGGCCGACACGCCATCGGTGCTGGGTCCGGTGCGCATGGGCGAACTGCTGGCGCTGCCCGTTACGGCTTAAGCATCGCGGGGAGCCGCGTGGCAAGACGCTGCGCGGCATTCTGGATCGGCCTTGGGCAGCCGCCCTTGTCATGCGCCCGACGGTCCGTCCCATTGCCCCTTCTTTACTGAAATCGAAGAAGCGCTTCCGCATTTATTCGCTTTATGCGATGGAACGGCGTTGCTAGATTACGGGCTTTTGCCGGCCCGCCATGACTTCCACCGCCCTACCCGCCGCAAACGTCCGCGCGGCCGTCCGCCCCCTGCCTCGCGCGCTGGGACGCATGCTATCGCTGGACGACTTCGAACTCGCCGCAAAACGGCGCCTGCCACGCCCTATCTTCGGCTACATCGCCGGCGCTGCAGAGGACAACCAGTCCTTGCGCAACAACCGCGACGCCTTCGCCCGGTATGCGTTCACGCCCCGCGTTCTCGTCGACGTGTCGGCGCGCACGCAGCAGACCGAACTCTTCGGCCGCACCTATGCATCGCCCTTCGGCATCGCGCCGATGGGCATCAGCGCCCTGTCGGCCTACCGCGGCGATATCGTGCTGGCCCGCGCCGCGCGCGAACAGAACGTCCCGGCAATTCTCAGCGGCACGTCGCTGATCCCGCTCGAAGCCGTCATTGAAGAGGCTCCCGGCACGTGGTTCCAGGCCTATCTTCCCGGCGATCCCGCAAAGATCGACGCGCTCATCGAACGGGCGCGGCGCGCCGGCTACGAGACGCTGGTGCTGACCGTCGACATCCCCGTGTCCGCCAATCGCGAAAACAATGTGCGCACCGGCTTTTCCACGCCGCTCAAGCCCAGCCTGCGGCTGGCCCTGGACGGCATCACCCGGCCGCGCTGGCTGGCCGGCACGTTCCTGCGCACGCTGCTCGCCCACGGCATGCCCCACTTCGAGAATTCCTTCGCCACGCGCGGCGCGCCCATCGTGTCGTCGACGGTGCTGCGCGACTTCACGGCGCGCGACCATCTGAATTGGGAGCACGTGGCGCGCATCCGCCGCCAGTGGCCCGGCGCCCTCATCATCAAGGGGATCCTGCATCCGCGCGACGCGGCAATGGCGCGCCAGCATGGCGCCGACGGCATCATCGTTTCCAACCACGGGGCGCGCCAGCTCGACGGCGCCATCTCGCCGCTGCTCGCCCTGCCCGGCGTCGTCGCCCAGGCCGGCGCGATGACGGTGATGATGGACAGCGGCGTGCGGCGCGGCGGCGATGTGCTGAAGGCGCTGGCGCTGGGCGCGCGCTGTGTCTTCGTGGGGCGGCCCTTCAATTACGCCGCGACCGTGGGCGGCCAGGCGGGCGTGGAGCACGCCATCGGGCTGCTGCGCGCCGAAGTGGACCGCAACATGGCGATGCTGGGCATCAACCGGCTGCGCGAGATGGATGCCAGCCTCATCTGCCGCGAAGGCGAGCTGCCGTCCTGACGTGGGGGGGGCTCCGACCCCGCGCAGCGGGCGCGGCGGGCATAGAATGGCGATTCCCTTGCTACCCGCGCGCCGGCCCGATTGGCTGGCGCGTCCCGTACCTCCGTGTCCTTACGCCAATCCTCATTCTTCCTGCGCTTCCTGACCCTGGGCGCATTGGCCCACGTCTACGTCGGCGCCCGACTCATTCCCGACCTGCTGCTTGGCGGCGAAGGCGCCGCCGCCGCGATTCTTTTCCTGGTGGCTTCCTGCGTGCTCATCCCCCTGGGCATGCTGGCGCGATCGTCCATCCACCCGCCCTGGGGAGACCGCATCGCCTGGGTCGGCCTGCTGGCGATGGGCCTGTTTTCTTCCCTGTTCGTGCTGACCGTGTTGCGCGATGCCTTGCTGCTGGCGCTGTGGCTGGCGAACGTGGCCATTAACGCCGACCTGCCCTGGGTAACGCTGCGAAGAGCAAGCGCGTGGGCGGTTGCCGGGCTTGCCATGGCGGGCACGCTGGCCGGGCTCTACAACGCCAGGCGCCGAGCGCGCGTCATCGACGTGGATGTGCCGATTTCGGGCCTGCCGCAGGACCTGGACGGCTTCACCATTGTGCAGATCAGCGACATCCACGTCGGTCCCACGATCAAACGGCGCTACGTGCAAGCCATCGTCGATGCGGTCAACGCGCAGTTGCCGGACGTGGTCGCCATCACCGGCGACGTGGTCGACGGCAGCGTCGAGCAACTGGCCGCACAGGCCAGCCCGCTGGGCCAGTTGCGCGCGACCTACGGCGTGTATCTGGTCACCGGCAACCATGAATACTATTCGGGCGCCGGGCCGTGGATCGCCGAGTTCCGGCGCATGGGGCTGCGCGTGTTGATGAACGAGCATGTCGTCATCCACCCGTCGGGCCTGCCGATGGTGGTGGCTGGCGTGACGGACTACAGCGCAGGCGCGTTCGACCCCCAACATCGCAGCAATCCGCGGGCGGCGCTGGCGAGCGCTCCTGCCGACGCGTTTCCCCGCATCCTGCTTGCGCACCAACCCCGCAGCGCGGCCGCCGCGGAGCCGGTGGGCTACACCCTGCAGCTCTCCGGCCACACGCATGGCGGGCAGTTCTTTCCGTGGGGGTTTTTCGTGCGCTTCCAGCAGCCCTTCACCGCGGGCTTGCACCGTTTGGGGCGCATGTGGGTCTATACCAGCCGCGGCACCGGATACTGGGGCCCCCCGAAGCGGCTATGGGCCCCTTCGGAAATCACGCGTCTGCGGCTTCGATCCGCGCCAGCGCGCTGACCGCGCAGCAGGCGGGTCAGCTGTCTTCGGGCAGCGGACCGCGTTCCAGGTAGCTCGTCAGGGCGATGTCACTGGTGGTGTTGGTGATGCCCTCGATTTTGTGGATGCGCGCCAGCAGCAGCTCCAGCGCCTGCGTGTCGCGCACGCGCACCTTGAGCAGCATGGCGCTCTTGCCCGTGATGGTGTGGATTTCCTCGACCTCGGTCAGCTCGGCAAGCCCAAGCACCTGCTGGGTGATGCTCCAGTTGTTCGTGTCCACGTGCACGAAGGCCAACAGCGGCCGCCCCATCTTCGCGCCGTCGAGTTTGGCGGCGATGGCCTTGATCTGGCCATCGCGCTTGAGGCGTTTGACCCGTTCGTGCACCGCCGGCGCCGACAGGTTCAGGAGTTTCCCCAGTTCCGCGTAGCTGGGCGAGGCATCGTCAGCCAGCAGGGTCAGTAATTTACGGTCGCGGTCGTCTAGGTCTGACATTGGAATCGCGTTCCGCCAAGTGGCGGAGGCACTTTGATGAAATAAGGGTTTATCGGTGTAAACCCTTATTTTATTCCAATGTCCGGGCGCGCGGCGCCGCAGGCCGTCCTACCAGGGGAAAGAAATGAGGTCGCCGTACAGCCGCTTCAGCGTGCTCTTCACCTCGGGCGAATTCTGGTAGATGGAGATGAACTTGAGCAGACGGGGATCCTGCGCCTTTTCCGGCGTGGCCACCCAGCGGATGGCGTAGCGCCGGATGCTGTCCGGATCGGTATTGTCGAACGCCAGGCCATCCTTTTCGTTCAGGCCCGCCTGCTTGGCGAAGGTCGTGTAAGTGACAGACGCCGTCACGTCGTCGAACGTGCGCGCCGATTGCGAACCCTCGATCTGCACGAACTTGAGCTTCTTCGGGTTGGACACCACGTCCTGCAGGGTGGCCTGATGCGCCACGCCCGGCTTGAGCGTGATAAGCCCCATCGACTGCAGAAGCAGCAAGGCGCGGCCGGTGTTGACCGGATCATTCGGCACTGCGATGGTTGCGCCATCCGGCACTGCGTCGCCCTTTTTCAGCTTTTTGGAGAACAAGCCGATCGTGGTCGAATAGCCGTAGGCGATCGGTTGCAGGTTCGCGCCGCGCCGCTGGTTGAAGAGTTCCAGGAAAGGCGCGTGCTGGAAGAAGTTGGCGTCCACCGAGCCATCAGCCACCGCGATGTTGGGCAGCACCCAGTCATTGAATTCCACGAGCTTGACGTCCAGCCCTTCCTTTTTGGCCTGGGCGATCGCCAGCTCGGTGGCCTCGTTGGCCACGCTGGCGATCACGCCGATCCGCAGCGGCTGCTCTTGTGCCGTCGCGGGCGCGCAGATCGCCAGCCCCAACGCGGCCACGGCCGCGCCGCGCGTCAGTTTCAAAAGCAATTGGTGCACAAGCATGTAGGCCATCCAGGTAGTCCGAACGCCGAACGACGGTCCGGCACAGGCGCTATTGTGCAGCACCGGGCGCCGGCGGCCTCCAAAGGCCTTTGTCACGCAATGGCAATGTCAGGCCGGCCCGGCGGCGCTAACATGGCTTTCAGTACGCCCTTGGGAGATGCTCATGAGCGCGGTTCCGACCCCCCAGCCCGGCCAGCAGTCCGCTGCCAGCCGTCGTGACCTCATCGAAGACCAGCTAGGCGCGCACAACTATCATCCGCTCGACGTGGTCATCGCGCGGGGCAGCGGCGTCTGGCTCTATGACGTGGACGGACGCCGCTACCTTGATTGTCTGTCCGCATACTCCGCGGTCAACCAGGGCCACTGCCACCCGCGCATCCTGGCCGCCATGACCGAACAGGCCCAGAAGCTGACCCTCACGTCGCGCGCGTTCCGCCATGACCAGATGGCGGGCTTTTACGAAGACCTGGCGCGCCTTACGGGCGCCCACAAGATCCTGCCCATGAACAGCGGCGCCGAGGCCGTGGAAACCGCCATCAAGGCGGTGCGCAAATGGGGCTACGAGGTGCGCGGCGTGCCTGAAGACCAGGCCGAGATCATCGTCTGCGCCAACAATTTCCATGGGCGCACGCTGGGTATCGTCGGGTTTTCGACGGACCCCGACGCCTACGGCCACTACGGACCGTTCGCGCCGGGATTCAAGATCGTGCCCTTTGGCGACTACGACGCCTTCGACGCGGCCATCACCGACCGCACGGTCGCGTTTCTGGTCGAACCGATCCAGGGCGAGGCCGGCGTCGTCATTCCCCCGCCGGGGTACTTCACCCGGGTGCGCCAGCGCTGCACGGAACGGAACATCACCCTGATCCTGGATGAAATCCAGACAGGCCTGGGGCGCACGGGCAAGCTGCTTGCCGAAGAACACGAAGGCATCGAAGCCGACGTCACCCTCATTGGCAAGGCGCTGTCTGGCGGCTTCTACCCCGTGTCCGCAGTCCTGTCGAATGCCGACGTGCTGGGCGTGTTCCAGCCCGGGCAGCACGGCAGCACCTTCGGCGGCAACCCGCTGGCGTGCGCCATCGCCCGCGCCGCGCTGCGCGTCCTGATCGACGAAGGCATGATCGAAAACGCGGCAACGCTCGGCGCGCACTGTCTTGACCGCCTGCGCGCGCTGCCCGGTCCTGTGCGCCAGGTGCGAGGCCGTGGGCTGATGCTGGCCGTCGAGCTTGAGCCGGACGCGGGCGGCGCCCGGCGCTGGTGCGAACGTCTCCAGGCGCGGGGCTTGCTGGTCAAGGACACCCACGTCCATACCCTTCGGCTGTCGCCGCCCCTGGTCATCACGCGCGACGAGGTCGATTGGGCCTGCGATCAATTGGCGGCGGTGCTGTCCGAAGCTTGACCGCGGGCCGCATGATCGGCCCCGCGACACACTGAACCGCCACAACGGAGCACTTCAATTGCAGAACACGCCCACCCTGCCCGAGCACGTCACCCTGATCGGCGCCCCCACGGATATCGGCGCCGGCGCGCGCGGCGCGTCGATGGGGCCGGAAGCCCTGCGCGTCGCGAATCTGGGGCCCGTCATTCAAGCACAGGGGTTCCAGGTCGAAGACCGCGGCAACCTGTATGGCCCGGCCAACCCCTGGCTGCCGCCGGTGGACGGCTACCGCCATCTGCAGGAAGTGACGTCGTGGAACCAGGCGGTGCACGACGCGGTGCACGCGGAACTGGCCCGGGGCCGACTGCCGGTGCTGCTGGGTGGCGACCATAGCCTGGGCATCGGATCCGTCAGCGCCGTCGCCCGCCATTGCCGCAGCGCCGGCAAGAAGCTGCGCGTGCTCTGGCTGGACGCCCATGCCGACTTCAATACCAACACGCTGACGCCGACGGGAAACATCCACGGGATGCCGGTCGCCTGCCTGTGCGGCAACGGCCCGGCGCCCCTGATCGGCATGTCGGGCGCATGCCCCGACATCGAGCCGCCGTGCATGCGGCAGATCGGCATCCGCAGCGTGGATCCCGGCGAAAAGCGCCTGCTCCACGACGCGGGGCTCGACGTCTTCGACATGCGCTACCTGGACGAGATGGGGATGCGGGCCACCATGCAGGCCGCCCTGGCCGATCTGGACGCCGACACCCATCTGCACGTGAGCTTCGACGTCGACTTCCTGGATCCCGAGATCGCGCCGGGCGTCGGCACCACGGTGCGAGGCGGCCCCACGTATCGAGAGGCCCAGCTTTGCATGGAGATGATCGCCGACACCGGCCTCATGCGCTCGCTCGACGTGGTCGAGCTGAATCCCGCCCTGGATGTGCGCAACCGCACGGCCGAACTCGCCGTGGATCTGATCGAAAGCCTGTTCGGCAAGTCGACGCTGGTGCGTCGCGGCGCGTAGCCGCCGCCCCGTTCTATCCCTCGCGGTCGCGCCGGATCGCGTCGGCCGCGTCGCGCAGGTGAACCAGGTTCGCGTCGCGCTGATCCCACACACGGGGCGTCGGCCCCGCCAGGCATAGCGCATACCATTCGCCGCCCAGGTCCAGCGCCACGGCCAGGCCCGTCAGATCGATGACGCTTTCCCCCACGTTCGACGCCCATCCGCGCTCGGCGGCAAGATCGACGTCGGCCAGCAGCGATTCGCGCGTCGTCAACGTGTGGTCCGTGTAGCGCGTGTATTGCGCGGCCGCAAGGACGTTTTCGCGTTCGGTGGCAGGCAGCCGCGCGAGGATCGCCTTGGCCACCGAGCTGGTATGCAGGGGCCGGCGCTCGCCCGGCCGGGCGGCGTAATGCACGGGCTGCAGCGCCTCAACCACGTCCAGGAACAGCACGGCTCCGTCCTGGATCTTGCCCAGCATCACGGTCTCGTCCACCGCATCACGCAGCGCCTGCAGGCGCGGCCGAACCAGTTCGAGCCAGGGGTCGCCGGCAAGGATCTGCCCGCTAAGGCTGTACAGCCGCGCCGTCGGGTAGTAGCCGCCGCGCCGCCTTACCTCATACAGATAGCCCCGGGCCACCAATGTGCGCACCAGCGCCAGGCAACTGGACATGGGCGCGCCCAGGCCTTGGGCCAGCTCGGTCAGCGGCATGGGCCGCCGCGCCTCTGCAAACAGTTCGATCAGATCCAGCGTGCGAGCGACCAACTTCACTTCCACGGCGATCCTCCTTTTTGTCGTTCCGCGCCTGGCCTAGGTAGTCCACCCGGTTGACTTTTCATAGGCGGGTACATAAATTCTTGCACAGGAATTTACATTCACCAATAAGAAATAAATTTCAGCCGGCTGGAGCACCGGCGCCGCCTTCCCGAGTTACCGCGTCATCAATAACGTTCAATAATCGGCCCGCCCACGGGCCGGGGAGACAGAAAGATGCGTATCAAACCCGTGTTGGCGGCCCTGGCCGCCGCCTTGGCCGCCAGTACTGCCCATGCCCAGTCCGACGTCGTCCGGCTGGGCGTGTCCAATGACCGATCCGGCATCTATTCCGACCTGGGCGGCCTGGGCTCGGAAATGTCCGTGCGCATGGCCGTGGAGGACTTCGGCGGCAAAGTGGCAGGCAAGACGGTCGAAGTCATTGGAGCGGACAACCAGAACAAGGCCGACGTGGCGTCTGCGCTGGTCCGGCGGTGGTTCGACACCCAGAATCTGGTCGCAGTGGTGGATGGCGGCGCCAGTTCGGCGGGCCTGGCCGCGCAGGGCGTCGCGCGCGAAAAAGGCGGCACCGCCCTTATCAGCGGCGGCTTCGCGGGCGATTTCAGCGGCAAGCAATGCAGCAACCTCAGCACGCAATGGGCGCCGGATACCTATGCGCTGGCCAACGCGGTCGTGAAGAGCGTCGTGGAAGGCGGCGGCAAGACCTGGTACTTCATCACCACCGACTACGTGTTCGGCAAATCCCTGGAAAGCAACGCGACGCGCTTCGTCCAGGGCGCCGGCGGCAAGGTGGTGGGCAGCACCCGCCACCCGCTGGGCGCGCTGGACTTCGCGTCGTTCCTGGTCCAGGCGCAATCGTCCAAGTCCGACGTGGTGGGCCTTGCCAGCGCCGGCGGAGACCTGGTCAACCTGATCAAGCAGGCGCAGGAGTTCGGCCTGGCGGGCGGCAAGCAACGCATGCTGACCTTCCTGACCTTCATCAACGACGTGCAGGCGATGGGCCTGCCCGTGGCCCAGGGCCTGACCTTCCCCACGGGCTTTTACTGGGACGCCGACGAAGACACGCGCGCCTGGACGCAGCGCTGGCAAAAGAAGATGGGCGTCACGCGCGCGCCATCGATCGTGCAGGCATTGAGCTACGTGGCCACCACGCATTACCTGCAGGCGGCGCAGGCGGCCGGCACGTTCGAGGCGGCCGCGGTCAACCAGAAGATGCGCGAATTGCCCATCACGACCAAGTTGATCAAGAATGCCCGGGTGCGCCCTGAAGACGGACGCGTCATCATGGACCTGTATCTGGTGGAAGTGAAAAAGCCCGCTGAATCCAAGTACGCCGGGGACTTCTACCGCATCCTGTCCACGGTGCCGGGCGATAAGGTCTTCGTGTCGCTGGCCGACAGCGAATGCCCTCTCGTCAAAAAGTAGATGCCGCCTGCGGCGCCGGCGTCACGTCCGGCGGCAAGGTGAAGCGAAACATAAAGGAGACAACCCATGAAGTGCTTTTGCGTCGTCAATTTCCGCGAACCCCTGCAGGAAATGGACCAGCCCACGCCCACTCCCCAAGGGTCGCAGGTGCTGCTGAAAGTTCGCGCGGCCGGCGTCTGCCACAGCGATATCCACTTGTGGGAGGGGGGCTACGATCTGGGCCAGGGCCGAACGCTGTCCCTGAAGGATCGCGGCGTCTCGCTGCCGCTGACCATGGGCCATGAAACGGTGGGCGCCGTGGTCGCGGCCGGGCCCGATGCGCAAGGGCTGGCCACCGACCGCAACTATCTGGTCTACCCATGGATCGGCTGCGGCAAGTGCCCGTCGTGCGTCGCCGGGATGGAAAACCATTGCACGGCGCCCGCCTGCCTGGGCGTGCATCGCGCGGGCGGCTACGCCGATCACATTTTGGTGCCGCACCCGCGCTACCTCATCGACATCGGCGACCTGGACCCGGCGCAGATCGCGCCCTATGCGTGCTCGGGCCTGACCACCTACTCCGCGCTCAAGAAGATCGGCGCGGATATCTACCGCGATCATCCGGTGGTGATCTTCGGCGCCGGCGGCCTGGGCCTCATGAGCCTGACCCTGATCAAGGCGCTGGGCGGCGCGGGCGCCATCGTCGTCGACATCGACCCCGCCAAGCGCCAGGCCGCCCTGGACGCCGGCGCCATCGCCGCGATCGACGGCGCCGCGCCCGACGCCGCGCAGCAGATCATCAAGGCAGCCGGCGGCAAGCCGGTGCAGGCAGCCATCGACCTGGTCGGCGCCCCGGCCACCACGTCCCTGGCGTTCGACTTCCTGACCAAGGGCGGCAAGCTGATCATCGTCGGCCTGTTCGGCGGCGGATCGTCGTGGCCGATCGCGCTGATCCCGATGAAGGCGCTGTCCATCATCGGCAGCTATGTGGGCAACCTTGCCGAACTGAAGGAACTGATGGAACTGGTGCGGGCCGGCAAGGTGCCGCCGATGCCTGTGCATCGCCACGCGCTGGCGGAAGCCGACAGCGTGCTGGCGGCGCTGCGCGCCGGCAAGGTGGTCGGACGGGCCGTGCTCACGGTGGACTGACGTAAACTGGCCGGCGGCGGGCTGCGCCCCGCTTCCGGCCGGGCGCCCGGCGCACCACTTTCGGATCCGCATGTTCCAGTTACGGCACTTGAAGACCTTTCTCGCGGCTGCCGAGACCTTGAGCTTCACCAAGGCCGCCGCGCAGGTGCATCTGTCCCAGCCCACCGTCACCGAACAAGTGCAGGCGCTTGAACACAGCCTCGGACAAGCGCTGTTCGTGCGCAGCAATAACCGGCTTGCGCTGACCGCCGCGGGCGAGCGGCTGGCGGTGCGGGCCCGTGAACTCCTCACGCTGGCCGACGATGCCCTACGCGCGATCCGCGACAACGTCGGCGAATCTCCGGGTTCGATCCGCGTCGCGGCGCCGCAGACGCTTTGCGCCTGCCTCCTTACACCGATGCTGCTGCAATTTGCGCAGCGATATCCTTCGGCCCAGGTCGCCATCCAGGAAAGAAACTCCGCCGACACGGTGCAAGCCGTGCTCGACGGCACGGCTGACGTGGGCCTGATTCACGGCTGGCCGGCCAGCGACGCCAAGCTACGGGCGAGTCTCATCGCGCGCGACATGCCGGTCGTCGTGATGCCCGCCGGCCATGAGCTTGCCGCCGCAGAAGCCGTGGCCCCCGACGCGCTGGCGGCCTTCCCCCTTATCGCGACCATGCCCGGTTGCCGCTACCGGCAGTACCTGGACGTGCTGGTGCAGCAAGCGCCCGTGCGTCCCCGCATCAGGGCCGAAGCCGACAGCGTACCGGCCCTGATGCAGATGGTGTCGGCAGGCATGGGCGTGGCGGTGCTGCCTCGCCTGGCCGTGGACACCGCGCCGCTTTCGGCGCGCGTCGAAACCCGGCCCCTGTCCAGCGCTGGCGAAGGTCTTCCGATCTGCCTGCTGTCGCCAGAGCGCACGCCCGCACCGCACGTGTCGGCGTTCATCAAGCTGCTGGAGGCGGCCGTGGCGTATTCAGACGAGCCGGTGTCCGCCCTCGACATGGAGCACCGTGCCGGTCGTATAGCCGTTACCTAGCAGGAACAGGATGGCGTCGGCAACGTCGTCGGGCGTGCCGACCCGTCCCACCGGCAACTGCTCCGCCATCGACGCCAGCAGCCTTTCGCTATCGGCCCCCGCGACATCGTTCCAGATGGGGGTGCGCACCCAACCGGGCGACACCGCATTGACCCGCAGCGGCGCCAGCTCGACGGCCATGGCGCGCACGACGCCTTCCAACGCGGCGTTGATCGCCGCCACCGCAACGCCCTTGGGACGGGGCCGATACGCCGCGATGCCGGACGTCAGCGTGATCGAGCCGCGCGCCGTCATGCGCGCCGCGCCATGCTTGGCCAGCAGGATCGGCGCGACGACCTTGGAACGGATTGCACGGTCCAACGCGTCCAGCGCAAGATCCGGCAGCAGCTCATAGGCGCCGCGGATGTCGGCGGCGGTACAGACCAGGTGGTCCACGCGACCCGTTTCCTCGAACAGCCGGCGCACCTCGTCTTCACGCGTCACATCGGCCGGGTGCAGCTGCGGCTCGCCGGACGCGCGCAGCGACTCCCGCGCGGCTTCCAGCTTTTCCCGCGAACGCCCCACGATCACGACCTCGGCCCCCAAACGCATCAGCCGTCCGCAGAAGGCGAGCCCCATGCCCGACCCGCCCCCGACCACCACGATCCGCTGCCCATCCATACGATTGTTCATACTCACCTCTTCTTTGAAGTGAGGGCATGGTGGCGCGGGCCGCCCACACGCGCCAGAAGGAAGGTTCGATCGCCGCATCGGGATTTCCGATGCGCAGGGTGTGGCGCTGGATCGCGTGCCAGCGATCAAGACCGCTTGCGCACTACGCCGGCCGCAGCCGCGGATCGTAGATAAAGCGCTCCCGCCGCACGACGACGATGTGCTCGGCGTCGGGATGCGCGGGATTGATCAGGAAGTTGCAGTCCGGCACGCCGCGATACGGCACGATGGCGCTGGGCAGCGCCAGCAGCGCCGACACGCCCGACGCCACCCAGTTGTCGCCGACCGCCTGCGATGCTTCGGCAAAGGGCACGGCTTCCCAGAACGGGTAGTCTTCCTGCAACTGCCTCAAGGACAAGGTCTGGCGCGCTTCGAAGATGGCATTGGGCACGGCCAGTTCGATCAGATAGCGGTTGGCTTGCTCGGACGCGCGGGCAGCAAAGTGCACCACCGTTTCGAGCACGGCGAGCGCCACGCTGGAAGAGGCATAGACCACCGGCGTGCCGGGGCTGTTGTAGCGTCCGCCCACGGCCGCCGCCCCGGCGCCGCTGAGATCGTCCGCCCGGTACTTGCCCGCCGTGGTGCCGATGCGCCACAGGGAAACGAAGTCCGCCATGTCCGTCATGCGTAGACGCCGGCGGCGGCCCGCGCCAGTGTGTCTTCCACGATGCGGCTGCTGGCGTCGGAGGTAAGCAGGGACAAAGGCTTGACGTTGCCCAGCGCGGGGACGGGCGTATTAAGCCACAGCACCGCTTCCTCGTCGCTGCCCAGCACTTGCCGCGCCACGCGCGCCACGCGGGCGACGCGCGCCAGGCGGTCCGATTCGCCCAACGGCAGCGCCTGGCCCTCCCGCGTCCAACGCGACAGCGAGGCCGCCTTGACCTCGGTGATGGCCATGATCTCGGCCTTGGGCACTTGCAGGAAGTCGGCAGCGTCATCCACCATCTGGGCGGGCAGGCCCCGCCGCACGTCGCGGGCGATGTCCGTCAACGGGCTGTCCACCAGCCCGCGGAACAGCTGCTTGGCGTGGGACGCGGCGTGGCGCGGCGGACGCTTGGCGCTTGCGCCGCGCTTTGCGGGGGACTTGTCGGCAAGGGCGATGGTCATGGCTGGCTCCGGGCGCCGTGGCAGTGGCGCTGCAATCAGGGCGTTGCATTCACGATGTTGCAATACGGCCGCTGCGCTCGGTGTATTGCAACCCCTTTCGCGCGCGGCTGGAAGTACCAAATTGAATTTATAATATCCCAAATGGAAACCGCGGGGCAAGGCACCCTGCCCAAGCTCGCACCGCCGCCTTTCCCCCATCGGGCAGATATCATAGGCGGCGGCAATTTCCCCAAGGCTCATACAAGGACTAGCAATGACGGACAGGCAGCTCACGATACTCGCGGCGTTGAACCTCATGGTGGCGGTGGGCGCAGGCGCGTTCGGCGCGCACGGCCTGAAGCGCATGCTGACGCCCGAACTCCTGGCCGTCTGGCAGACCGGCGTGATGTATCACCTGGTCCACGCGCTGGGTATTTTCATCATCGCCCTGCTGGGCGCCCGTTTCGGCTCGCCGTTGCTGTCCGCGGCCGGCGTCGTCATGTTCGTGGGCATCGTGCTGTTTTCCGGCAGCCTGTACGTCCTGTCGCTCACTGGCACCCACTGGCTGGGCGCCGTCACGCCCTTTGGCGGCACTGCCTTCCTGGCCGCGTGGGCGATGGTCGCGCTCGCCGCCTGGCGCGCCCAAGGCTGAACGCAATATTTCCCCCCACCCCACGGCGGATGGAACCGCCGCCCTTGCAGGCTTCAGATGTCCCCCTCGACAGTATTACCGGCCGCTCGTGAACACTCCGCCGCCGCAGGCATCGCCTGCGTGGCGGGCGGCATTTTCTTTTTGACGCTCAGCGACGCCAACGCCAAATGGCTCGGCGCAAACTACAACCCGCTGCAGATCCTCTTCCTGCGCGCGCTGATCGCGCTGCCATTCGTCACGGCGCTGGCGCTGTGGCTGGGCGGACGCCGCGTATTGCGCACGACGCACCCAGGCCTGCACCTGACTCGCGGCGCCATCAATGTGGTGTCCGCCTGTTGCTTCTACCTGGGATTGCGGGCGCTGCCGCTGGCCGAAGCTACCGCCATCGCCTTCGCCGCGCCGCTCTTCGTCACGGCCCTGTCGGTCCTGATCCTGAAGGAACGCGTGGATGCCAAGCGCTGGCTGGCGGTGCTGGCGGGGTTTGCCGGCGTGCTCATCGTGGTTCGTCCCGGAACGCAGGCTTTCCAGATGGCCACCCTGTTGCCGCTGACGACCGCCCTGCTCTACGCGGTCATGATGATCACCGCGCGCGGCATCAACCGCGCCGAAGGCATGCTGACCACCACGTTCTACATCGTGTTCGGCCAACTGGTTTGCAGCGCCGTGGGCCTGCCGTGGGTGTGGCGCGCGCCAGCCATCGAAGACCTGCCGTATTTCGGCGCGGTGGCCTTGTTCAGCACGCTGGGTCTGGCGTTGATCACCCAGGGCTTTCGCATCGGGCCCGCTTCCGTCGTGGCGCCTTTCGACTACACGGGGCTGGTCTGGGCGACCATCCTGGGCTGGATATTCTGGCGCGAAGCGCCGGATGCGTACGCCTACCTGGGCGCGGTCTTCATCGCCGGCAGCGGCGTCTACATCGCCGTGCGCGAAGCGCGGGGCAAGTCGCGGCGCCGCGCGGCGACCTAGCGCAGCCGCTTTACCCGGCAGCGTTACCTGGCCGCGTTACCCCGCCGCGTCACTCGGTAGGCGGCGGGAAATGCCGCTGCAGCACGCGCGCCACGTTCGGCTCCAGCGCCGCCTCGCGAGCCACCGCAGTCAGCGCCGGGCACATCGCGCTGAACCAGGACGGCCCCGGCCGCCAATGCGTCATGACAGTCACATACAGGTCCAACGCCGAAAAGCGCCGGCCCAGCATGTGCGGCGCGCCGGCCTGACGGTCGAGTTCCTGCCAGAGCTCGGCGCGACGCGTATGCACGCGTTCGCGCAGCAGGTCGGCGGCGGGACCGGGCATCGTCCACTGGGGCGGATCGTCGCCATAGGTGAAGGTCGGATACACCGCCGCCACCACGCGCACCAGCAAATTGAGAAAACGCGCCCGTTCCGGCTTGTCCGCTGCCGGCGCCAGGCCCGCCTGGGGCGCGACGTCGTTCAGGTGCAGGATCATCGCGGCGCTTTCCGTCATGACCTCGCCGTCAGGCATGACCAGGGTGGGCACCTGCCCCAGCGGGTTCAGGTGCAGCAGCCGGTCGCGTGCCGGACCGGGCTTCAGGTAAGGCACGTCGGTCAGCGTATGCGGCACATTGGCCAGCACCAGGGCCATCTCGATGATGGCGGATCCGCAACCCGCGGACCCGATGAGTTCGTAGGATTTCATGGCGATCACCCTCCCGATTCAGCCGGCGCCAGCCGCAGCAGTTCGCCCGGCGAGGCATCCGTCAGCACATACACATAGCCGTCCGGCCCTTGACGCACATCGCGTATCCGGCGGTTGCGATCAACGAGCAGCCTTTCCTGTTCCACCACACGATGGCCGTCCACGGTCAGGCGGATCAGATTCTCGTTGCGCAACGCCCCGATAAACAGCGAATTTTTCCAGGCGGGGAAACGGTCCGCGTCGTAGAACGCCATGCCGCTGATGGCCGGCGATTTCGGCCACCAGTACAGCGGTGGCTCCATGCCCGGCAAGGTTTCGCCCTTGGCCTCGGGTATCGCCAGGCCCGAATAGTTGATGCCATACGTCGCCAGCGGCCAGCCGTAGTTCTTGCCGGGCTGGACCAGATTGATTTCATCGCCGCCGCGCGGTCCGTGCTCGTTTTCCCAGAGTTCGCCCGACCAGGGATTGAGCGCCATGCCTTGCGGATTGCGATGGCCATACGACCAGATCTCGGGCCGCGCGCCCTGCTTGCCCACGAAAGGATTGTCGTCGGGCACGGAGCCGTCGGTCTTCAGCCGCACCACCTTGCCCTGCAGCTTGTCCAGGTCCTGCGCCGTGGGGCGCTGATTGTTCTCGCCAAGGCCGATGAACAGATACCCCATGCCGTCGAACACCAGTCGCACGCCGAAGTGCTGGCCGGAAGACAGTTTGGGCTGCTGGCGGAACAGCACGCGGAAGTCCTCGAGCCCGCTGGCGTCCTCCGACAGGCGTCCGCGACCCACTGCCGTACCGCTCTTGGATCCGTCGGACTCGGCGTAGGCCAGGTATACGTAGCGGTCTTTCGCGAAGTCCGGCGACAGCGCCACATCGAGCAGGCCGCCCTGGCCCCGCGCCTCGACCTTGGGCACCCCGGCGAGCGGCTTGGACAGTCCGCCCGGCGTGCGCAGCAGCCGCAGATTGCCGGGACGTTCAGTGATCAGGATTCCGCCGTCAGGCAGGAAAGCCATCGACCACGGATGATCCAGCCCGCCGACGACGGGCGTGACCCGCGCGGCGACCGAAGGGGGCTCCTGCGATGCGCGCGCAATGTCGGGCGCGACGGCGCAGGCCAGGGTCAGGGACAACAGCAAGGGAATCGCGCGCATGCTCGCGGCGGTGCGTGACTGCATGGACATCTCCGGCGGCGACGAGTTGGTATGCGGGCGCTGAAGGCATGATAGGGACACGCAGTGCGTGCCGCGGATGGCGTACCCGATTGGCGTACCATAGCGCCCAGGGACGGGAGGGTCTCCCGTCCTACCTCTCGGGAGTCTCCATCACATGAAACTGTACTACATGCCCGGCGCGTGCTCGCTCGCTTCACACATCGTTCTGGAGTGGATCGGCAAGCCCTACGAAACGCACAAGCTCAGCCGCGAAGCCCTCAAGGGGCCTGAGTTTCTGCAGATCAATCCGCTGGGCGCGGTGCCTGCCCTGACCGATGGCGACTGGACCCTGACGCAGAATGTGTCCATCCTGGAACACCTGGCCGAACAGGCGCCGCAACTCCCCCTGCTGGGCGACGGCACCGCGCGTTCGCGTGCCGAAGTGCGTCGCTGGGTCGGCTTCATCAACTCCGACATCCACAAGACGTTCTCGATGATCTTCGGCGCGCAGCGATTCCTGAAGGACGAAGGCGCGCAACAGGAATTGGCCGCGTCCGCCTCCGGGTTGCTGACGAAGCTGTTCGCGCAGCTCGACGCGCAACTGGACGGCAAGTCCTACCTGGCGGGCAGCGCCCCGTCGATCGCCGACGCCTACCTTTACGTGGTGCTGCGCTGGGCGCGCGCCAAGGAAGTCAACCTGGCAGGCCTCGACAACCTGTCCGCCTTCTTCCAGCGCATGGAAGCTGACGCTGGCGTGCAATCGGCCCTGAAGGCCGAAGGCCTGTAACGACGAGAAAACGGCGCGCCTCCTGTCAGCCGCGCCCGCGGGGCCTCAGGCGCCCCGCCCCATCGCGCCGCCCGGATTCATGCCGCAGGCATGACGCCTGCCAGGGTCTCCCCCTCCAGCGTCTTCTTCACCGCCGCCAGAAAACGCCGCGCCAGCAAGGGCGGCGCGCTCAGATTGGAATGCGTGGCCCAGATTTCCACGCTGGCTTCGGGCTCGATCGGGCGCACCGCCATGTGCGCCGCCTGGTCCGGCGTGACGCACCACGCGTCCACCAATGCCGGACCCAGCCCCTGCTGCACGAACGAACAGGCCGTCACCGGGGAATGCACCTCCACCGCCGCCGCGCAGCGCGGCCCTTCGCCGAAGAACGCTTTCAGCGACCGCCCGAGCGGCGTATCGCGCGGGTAGCCGATCCACGCCGCCGACGAAAAATCGTCGGGCAGCACCACCTCATGGCTGGCCAGCGGATGCTCGGGCGGCAGCACGCAGATCACCGGCACCCGCGCCAGCCGGACCGACGTCAGGTTGGGATGATCGGGCGGCTGCATGGAAATGCCGATGTCGGCCTGCCCCGACAGGAAGTACGCCGCCAGTTCATCGAACGTCACGCTCCGGTAATCGACGCGCGCGTCCGCGTTGCGGCTGCGAAAGCGCTCGAGCGCCTTGGGAATCAGGCGCTGGCCAAAGCTGGCGCTGGCCACGATCTTCAGCATCCCGGCGCCCGACTGGCCCAGGCTGGCGGCCAGGTCGTTCACGCGCTGGATCCCGCCATAGACCTGCTCGACTTCAGCGTACAGGCGCCGGGCTTCGTCCGTGGGGGACAGCCGGCTCTTGACGCGATCGAACAGGCGATATCCCAGCCGGCTTTCCGTCAGGGCCAGCACCCGGCTGACCGCGGGCTGCGACACGTGCAGCATGCGCCCGGCGGAGCTGATCGAGCCGGCCACCATGATGGCCCGGAATACTTCGATCTGACGCAGGTTCAACGGCCGCCCGGCGCTCGGCCCGACCTCGTCCTCATAAGCATCCGCTTCCATTTTTTTCCCCTTTCCAATAACGGGGGATTATAGGTTTGACATATTTTTCGATGACGCAGTGCCGCAAAACCGGGTGTAACCTGCCCGCTCGATACAAAAAATCCAGGGGAAATCCACCATGCGCAGCAAATTCATCCGCAGCTTTTCCGTGGCGGCGCTCAGCGTCGCCCTGCTCGGCACGGCTTCGGCCGCCGGCTATCCCGACAAGCCCGTCACCTTCGTGGTGCCGTCCGCCGCGGGCGGCTCGCCCGACGTGCTGTCGCGCCTGATCACGACGCAGATCGCGCGCGACACCGGCGCCACGATGGTCATCGAAAACCGCCCGGGCGCAGCCGGCAACATCGGCATCGCGCTGATCAAGCGCGCGGCCCCCGACGGCTACACCGTGGGCTACGGCAACATCAACACGCTGGCCGTGAACCGCTCGCTGTTCAAGCGCCTGCCCTACGACGTGGACAAGGACCTGACGCCGGTCGCCCACATGTTCGACCTGTACAACGCCCTGATCGTGCCGGCCGACTCCCCCGTCAAGAGCGTGCAGGAACTGATCGACCGCGCCCGCAAAGAGCCCGGCCGCCTGTCGTATGGCGCATCCGGCGTGGGCACCACGGGCCACATGGGCGGCGAGCTCTTCAAGAGCATGGCCAAGCTGGACGTGATGTTCATTCCCTACAACGGCGGCCCCGCCGCCATCCAGGACCTGCTGGGCGGCCGCCTGGACTACCTGTTCGTCAACACGTCCGAAGCCGCTCCGCTGGTCAAAAGCGGCAAGGTCCGCGCCATCGGCGTCAGCAGCCTGAAGCGCCTGCCGATGATGCCCGACGTGCCGACGCTGGACGAAGCCGGCCTGAAGGGCTACGAAACGGTGGCCTGGGGCGGCGTCGTCGCGCCCAAGGGCACGCCGGATGACGTTGTCGCCACCCTGAATGCCGCGATCCAGAAGGCATTGCAGGCGCCCGAGGTGCGGCAGGGCCTGGCCACTCTGGGCGCCGAGCCCGCCAGCGGCTCGCCGGCCGAATTCAAGCAGCTGATCGATCGTGAAACCGCCAAGTGGCAGCAGATCATCGACAACGCCGGCATCGAGAAACTGGACTGAGCGCCCCATGACCGCAGACACCTTGCAGGCGGACTTCATCGTCGCGGGCGCCACGCTCATCGACGGGTCGGGCGGGCCGGCCCGCCAGGGCGACCTGGCGGTGCTGGGCGAACGCATCATGGCGGTGGGCGATTTCGCGCATCCCGCCGGGGTGCCCGTCATCGATGGCCGGGGCCAGGTGCTTGCGCCCGGCTTCATCGATTCGCACACGCACGACGACGGCTACCTGCTGGCGCATCCGGACATGCTGCCCAAGGTGTCTCAAGGCATCACCACGGTCGTTACCGGCAACTGCGGGATCAGCCTGGCGCCTCTTTCGCGCACGCAGATCCCGCAACCGCTGGACCTGCTGGGACCGGCCGAGCTGTTCCGCTTCGACACATTCCGCGCCTGGATGGACGCCCTGCGTTCCACGCCCGCCGCCGTCAACGTGATTCCGCTGGTGGGCCACACCACGCTGCGCGTGGCCGTGATGGACGACACGTCGCGCGCGGCCGACGAACCGGAACGCGCCGCCATGCGCGAACTGATGCAGGAAGCGCTGGATGCCGGCGCCTTCGGCGTGTCCACCGGCACCTTCTACCCGCCCGCCAGCGCGGCGCCCACCGACGAGATCATCGACGTCTGCCAGCCGCTGCGCGGCCGGTCCGGCATCTACGCCACCCATCTGCGCGACGAGGCCGACCACATCGTGCCGGCCATGGAAGAAGCGCTGCTGATCGGCCGGGAGCTCGATTGCCGTGTGGTGTTCTCGCACCACAAGCTGGCCGGTGAACGCAACCACGGCCGCACCCGCGAGACGCTGGACATGATCAGCCGCGCCGCCGCCACGCAGCCCGTCTGCCTGGATTGCCACCCCTACCCCGCGACCTCGACCATGCTGCGGCTGGACCGCGCGCGCCTCGCCAGCCGCACGATGATTACCTGGTCCAAGGGCTATCCCGACGCCACGGGCCGCGACTTCAGCGATGTCATGGCCGAACTGGGCCTGGACGACGAGGCCGCCGTGGCGCGCCTGGCGCCGGCGGGCGCCATCTATTTCCTGATGGATCCCGAGGACGTCAAACGCATCTTCGCGCATCCGTTGACCATGGTCGGTTCGGACGGCCTGCCCTTCGATCCCCATCCGCACCCCCGCCAGTGGGGCACGTTCACGAACGTGTTGCGCACGATGGTGCGCGAACAGAATCTGCTGTCGCTGGAGACCGCCATCCACAAAATGACCGGTCTGGCGGCCGACCAGTACGGCGTCTCAGGGCGGGGACTGCTTCGCGAGGGGTATCATGCTGACCTGGTGCTGTTCGATCCCGCCACCGTCACCGACGCGGCCACTTTTTCAGCTCCCATTCAGGCAAGCCAGGGCATCCACGCGGTGTGGGTCAATGGCAGGCAGGTCTGGGACGGGGAACGAACCGGCTCCGAACGCCCGGGCCACGTCCTGACGCCCGGTGATGCATGACCATGGAGTTCATAAAGTGAAGACGTTTTCCCAGGGATGCTACCTGGGTGTATTGGGCGGAATGGGGCCCATGGCCGGCGCGGCCTTTGCCCTCCGCCTGGCGGCGCTGACGCCCGCCTCGATCGACCAGCAGCACATCCCCACGCTGCTGCGCAATGATCCCCGCATCCCCGACCGCTCCAGCGCCTACATGGCCGGCGGCGAGAATCCCCTGCCCCACATGGTCGACGGTGTGCGCTTCCTGGAACAGGCCGGCGCCGAGCTCATCGCCATCCCCTGCAACACGGCCCACCTGTGGTTCGACGAGATCGCAGCGTCCACGCGCCTGCCGGTCCTGCACATCATTCAGGCCGTGATCGAAGACCTGCGCCGCCTGGGTCTGCCCAGCGGCCGCATTGGCCTGATGGGCACTGCCGCCACGCTCAAGCTGGGCCTCTATAAGCGGCATCTCGAAGCCCAGGGCTACGAGTGCATCGTGCCCGACGACGACGAAGTCGAACGCTACTGCATGGGCTCGATCCGCGCCGTCAAGGGCAACCAGCTGGAAGACGCCTTCGCGCCTGCCGCCGAGTGCATCGCCCGCCTGAAGGCCCGCGGCGCCGACGCCGTCGTGCTGGGCTGCACGGAACTGCCCTTGGCCGTGCCGCATGCTTTGCGCCCCAGCCTGGGCGTGACCCTCACGGATTCGATCGACGCGCTGGCCCGCGCGGCGATTGCGCACTACCAAGCCGACCAGCCGGAACAGTTGATCGCGGCGTAAGGTTGCCCCCCACGCCGCACTCGCTACGCTCGCTTGCTGCCCCCGAGGGGGCTGCCCCGCCTTGGGGCGGCCCGGCGGCGGGGCGGCCCCTCACCGCACGTAAGGTTGGCCCCCACGCTGCACTCGCTTCGCTCGCTTGCTGCCCCCCGAGGGGGCTGCCCCGCCTTGGGGCGGCCCGGCGGCGGGGCGGCTCCCTCGCTGCACTCGAATGAACAAAAAAAGGCGCATCCCCGGATGCGCCTTCTTCTTTCCCGGGAAGGAAATCACCCTCCCAGGTACGCCTTGCGGACCTTGTCGTTGACCAGCAGGTTGGCGCCCGTATCCTGCAGCACCACGCGGCCGTTTTCCAGCACGTAGCCGCGGTCGGCGACGCCCAGCGCCTTGTTCGCGTTCTGCTCGACCAGGAACACGGTCACGCCCTGTTCGCGGATCTCACGGATGATGTCGAAGATCTGCGCAATGACCAGCGGGGCAAGGCCCAGTGTGGGTTCGTCCAGCAGCAACAGGCGCGGACGCGTCATCAATGCGCGGCCGATCGCCAGCATCTGCTGCTCGCCGCCCGACATCAAGCCCGCGCGCTGGCTTGCGCGTTCCTTCAGGCGCGGAAACAGGCCATAGACGTGGTCGATGCCGGCCTGGATCTCTTCGCGCTTGGAAAAGAAGCCGCCCATCATCAAGTTCTCGGCGACCGTCAGGTCCTTGAACACACGCCGACCTTCCGGCGAAATGGCGATGCCATTGCGCATGATGTGGTGCGTGTCCTTGTGCGTGATGTCCTCGCCCTCGAACGTGATCTTGCCTGCGCGCGCCCGGGGATTGCCGCAGACCGTCATCAGCAGCGTCGTCTTGCCGGCGCCGTTGGCGCCAATCAGCGTGACGATCTCGCCCTTGTTGACTTCGACCGACACGCCGTTCAACGCCTGGATGGCGCCGTAGTAGGTGTGTATGTTTTCCAGCTTCAGCATCATTCCTCCCCCAGGTACGCCTTGATGACGCGCTCGTCGTTGCGCACCTGCTCGGGGGTGCCCGTCGTGATGGGCTTGCCGTGCTCCATGACGAGAATGCGGTCCGAAATGCCCATGATCAGGCTCATGTCGTGCTCGATCAGCAGCACCGCGACGCCGAATTCGCGCCGCAGCTGGTCGATCAGCGATTGCAGGTCCCGCTTTTCCTGGGGATTCAGGCCCGCCGCCGGTTCGTCCAGCATCAGCAGGCGCGGCTTGGTGATCATGCAGCGCGCGATCTCCAGGCGGCGCTGGTGGCCATAGGCCAGGTTGCCGGCTTCACGGTTGGCGAACTCACGCAGACCCATGAAATCCAGCCATTGCGCGGCGCGCGACAGCGCGTCGGCCTCGGACTGGCGATAGCTCTTCAGCTTGAGCAGGCCCGGCAGCAACCGCGCCTCGACCTGCGTATGCTGCGCCACCAGCAGGTTTTCCAGCACGGTCAGCTGCTTGAACAGACGCACGTTCTGGAACGTGCGCACCAGGCCGTGGCGCGCCACCTTGTGGCTCGGCAGGCCGGTGATCGACTTGCCGTCCATGACGATGTCGCCTGCGGTGGGCGCATAGAAGCCGCCCACGCAGTTGAACACGGTGGTCTTGCCCGCGCCGTTGGGGCCGATGATGGCGAACACTTCGTCGGACTTGACCTCAAAGGCCACGCTGTCGACGGCCAGCAGGCCGCCAAAGCGCATGGTCAGTCCGGATACCTTCAGCAATGCCTCGCTCATTTAGACAGCTCCACGTGGGGACGCTTCATGGGCAACAACCCCTGCGGACGCCACATCATCATCAACACCATCACCAGACCAAACATCAGCATCCGGTATTCGGCGAATTCGCGCGCCAGCTCGGGCAGGACGGTCAGCAGGATGGCGGCGAGAATAACGCCCACCTGCGAGCCCATGCCGCCCAGCACCACGATCGCCAGGATCAGTGCGGATTCGATGAAGGTGAAGGATTCCGGGTTCACCATGCCCTGCCGCGCGGCAAAGAACGCGCCGCCGAAGCCGGCGAACATGGCGCCCAGCGTGAAGGCGGAAAGCTTGATGCGGGTGGGGTTCAAGCCCAGGGACCGGCACGCGATTTCGTCTTCGCGCAGCGCTTCCCACGCGCGGCCGACCGGCATGCGGATCAGGCGCGTGGACACGAACAGCGTCACCAGAGCCAGCAGCAGCGCCATCATGTACAGGTAGATGACCATGTCCTGGTTCTGGAACGTCAGCCCGAAGAACTCATGGAACGTCGTGCCGCCTTCCGTGCTGGGACGGCGCGTCATTTCCAGGCCAAAGAACGTAGGCTTGGGGATGCCCGAAATGCCATCCGGACCGCCCGTCAGCGTATTCAGGTTGATCAGCAGCAGGCGGATCATTTCGCCGAAGCCCAGCGTCACGATGGCCAGGTAGTCGCCCCGCAGCCGCAACACCGGGAAACCCAGGACGAACCCGAACAGCGCGGCCATTGCGCCCGAGAACGGCAAGGCTTCCCAGAAGCTCCAGCCGCCCCAGTGGTACAGCAAGGCGTAGGTATAGGCGCCCACCGCGTAAAAGCCCACGAAGCCCAGGTCCAGCAGCCCCGCAAAGCCCACCACGATGTTCAGGCCGAGGCCCAGCATCACGTAGATCAGCACCAGCGTCGCGATGTCCACCGAACTGCGGCCCGCGAAAAATGGCCAGACCACCGCGATGGCCAGTACCAGCAGCATCAGCGCCTTGTTGTTCTTGGCCGGCGCGGACGGCAAGGTGGGCAGGCTGGTCTTGAGCTTCTTGAACGGGATCGCGATCCAGGGCCGCAGCAGCTGGAAGAAGAACACCACCGCGGCGGCGATAGCCACCAGCGACCAGTTCGACTCCATCGACGTGCGGGCGCCCTGGCGGATCAGCTGCAGGCCGAAGACCGGGGTGACGATGACCGCCGTCAGCACGGCCGCCATGGTGGCGTTTTTAAGGTTGTTGTTCGACATCAGACTTTTTCCACCTCAGGTTTGCCCAGCAGCCCGGTGGGACGGAACAGCAGAATCAGGACCAGCAGCGAGAAAGCCACGATGTCCTTGTACTGTGACGATATATAGGCGGCCGCGAAGGTCTCGGCCAGCCCCAGCAGCACGCCGCCCAGCATGGCGCCGGGAATGCTGCCGATACCGCCCAGCACCGCCGCCGTGAAGGCCTTGATGCCGGCCAGGAAGCCGATGAAGGGATTGAGCTTGCCGATGGTGATGGCGATCAGCACACCGCCCACCGCCGCCAGGATCGCGCCCATCACGAACGTGAACGAGATCACGCGGTTGGTGTCGATGCCCAGCAGGTTGGCCATGTGCATGTCTTGCGAGCACGCCCGCGACGCGCGGCCCATGCGCGAATATTTGATGAACAGCGTCAGCGCCACCATCAGCACCACGGTCACCACGATGATCATGATGCGCGAGTACGGCACGGTCACGTCGAAGTCGGAGCCCATGTGGAACTGAACGGCGCCCGACACCAAAGACGGCACGGCCATGTCGCGCGCGCCCTGCCCGAGCGCGACCCAGTTCTGCAGGAAGATGGACATCCCGATGGCGGAAATCAGCGCAACCAGGCGGGGACTGCCTCGCACGGGGCGGTAGGCGACGCGTTCGACGGAAAAACCGTAGATGCCGGTAACGGCGATGGCCACGAGCAGCATGGTGGCGATGATGAACGGCATGGGCAATCCGCTGCCGGTGCCGATGGCCGTCAAGGTGACCAGGCCCACGTAGGCGCCGATCATATAGATTTCGCCGTGGGCGAAGTTGATCATACCGATGATGCCGTAGACCATTGTGTAGCCGATGGCGATCAGCGCATAGATCGCTCCCAGGGACAATCCGTTGAAGAATTGCTGGGTAAGTTGGGGTATGAGGTCAGACATGATTCTCTTGCTCCAAATGGTTCCGGCCCCGGTGGTAAGACCCGGAGCCGGAAACCTGGGCGTATTTCATAAGGGCCTGTGATCACCGCCTGCCGGCCGCACAGCGCTTTTGGCGCATCGCTACGCGGATTACGGCAGAACAGAGACGACAGGCCCTACACGCCGGCGGCATGCCGGCGGGATCGCGAGTTTACAGCTGGGTCTTCTTTCCGTCCTTGTCCCACTTATAAACGGCGAACTCGAAGTCCTTCAGATCGCCCTTGGCATCGTATTCGACCTTGCCGATGCCGGTGTTGAACGTGGTCTTGTGCATGTAGTCGGCGACCTTGGCGGGGTCTTCGCCCACCGCGTTGATGCTATCCGCCAGGATCTGCACCGCGGCGTAGGCCGGCATCTGGAAGGCGCCGTCCGGATCGCGCTTGGCGTCCTTGAACGCCTTGACGATGCTTTCGTTGCCCGGCAGCTTGGTGAAGTCGGCCGGCAGCGTGACCAGCAGGCCGTCGATGGCCGGACCGGCAATGGCGACCAGATCCTGGTTGGCGGTGCCTTCCGGACCCATGAACTGAACCTTCAGGCCCTGTTCACGCGATTGGCGCAGCAGCAGGCCCAGTTCGGGGTGGTAGCCTCCGAAGTAAACCAGGTCCACGCCCGCGGACTTCAGCTTGGTGATGATGGCCGAGTAGTCGCTGTCGCCGACGTTGATGCCTTCGAACAGCGCGACGTTGACGTTTTTCTTGGCCAGGGCATCCTTGACCTGCGTGGCCACGCCCGAGCCGTAGGTCTGCTTGTCATGCAGGACCGCAACCTTCTTGGGCTTCAGGGTCTTGGCGATGTAGCCAGCGGCGTACGGACCTTGCTGGTCGTCGCGGCCGATGGTGCGGAAGAAGAAATGCGGCTTGATCGTGTCGGTGACCAGCGGCGACGTGGCGCCGGGAGTGATGCCCACGATGCCCTCTTCTTCGTAGACCTTCACGGCAGCGACCGTCACGCCCGAGCAAGCGTGGGCCACGGCGAACTTGGCGCCGGAATTGACCACGCGGTTGGCGGCGGGAACGGCCTGCTTGGGTTCGCAGCCGTCGTCGATCAGGATCGGTTCGAGCTTCTTGCCCTTGACGCCGCCCTTGGCGTTGATGGTTTCGATGGCGGTCAGCGCGCCGGCCTGGATTTGGTCGCCATATTGCGTGTTGGGACCGGTCATGGGCTGGGGAATGCCGATCTTGATCGTGTCGGCGGCGTGCGCGGCGCCAGCCAAAGCAAGTGCCCCAAGCGCCATGGCTACCGGGGTAAGGCGATTCAGAAACTTCATGCGGAGTTCTCCAGCGAGGTTTTGAGCGGCTCTGTCCAACGCGGGTTATCGGGAGAGTACCCCTTGGTCCGCATTGCCCGTCGCCGGCTTCTTGGGCAAAAACACGGTGTGGGCGGTATTCTGAAAGCAAGCCGTCATACTGTCACTGCGTGTAATCCCCAATATTTTGAAATCGCCTTTTAATCGTGACGGATAGCCGCTGCAAGTCCGCGAAATCGTTGGATAAAACTCAAAAATAACTCGATGGAAAGCTGGCGCTCCGTTCGTATTTATGCTGAGTCATTTATATGAAAACGGATTAATACGGCGTTTTAACTCGCATTTAAATACAGTACTTACGCCGGACTTACTGGACGCCTTTCGATAATGCCTGGCGCATTAACAAAAACGCGCGCCGCGGCATCAATGATGGCCGGGGCGCGCGGGTTATCGCGCAATGATGGATCGCAGGTCAGGCGTTCGCGGGCCGCGCCAGATTCCACATCAGCGCACGGAATGGCGCCAGCATGCTGACGTTGACCACCAGCTTGATCGCCAGGTCACCCAGCATCCACGTCACCCAGGGCGCGCCACTGGCGGCAAAAGCCACGCTGAAGAACACCGCCGTGTCCAGGATCGCGCCCAGGACGCCGGACGCGAGCGGCGCACGCCACCAGCGCTGATCCCGCAGACGATCGAACACCTGGATGTCGACGAGCTGCGCACATATATAGGCCAGCCCCGAGGCCAGCGCGATGCGCGGCGACGCCACCCAGACCGAAACGGCCAGCGCGGCGGCAAAACCGAACCACACGACGCGGCGGGCGGCGGCCGGACCAAACCGGCGGTTCAGCACGTCGGTGACCAGGAACGCCACGGGGTACGACAGCCCGCCCCAGGTCAACCAATCGTTCAGCGGCACCTGGACCAGAATATTCGAACCCACCACTACAGCCAGCATGCACAGCACGGCAATGCCGAACTGCATGCGAGTCATGATGGGAAAGCGTGCGGCGGACGACGTCATTCGTGAAACTCCCAGGCCAATCCGCGCGAAAAGCCAACGCCCGCCCCCATGGCGTCATGCAGCCATTGACGTGTCGATGCCGCAACACCCTCGATGTTCCGTGGCGCGCCCGCGAACACCCCTGCGCCGCAACGTTCCAGGACCGCGCCGGGGGTCGCGGCCGTCGTCATTCCGGGGGCCATCCAGCGGGCTCGGGCATCCTGGTTTATGTCAATGACATGTATGTGCCGGGCGGCGCATACTTTGCCGGCCAGGCCCGACGCCAGCGCAGCCGCCCTATTGCAGCCACCGATGAACGCAATCGAAAGTTCGTTTTTCATAGGCGGTGATTGTAAACGGTCGGAGTTCCCCCGGAAGGAAGCAGCAAATGTTCGTTCGCGCCTGAAACGCGCAATTTGACAGGCGTTTGCAGTGATGTGAAAGTCACGGTTTTGTCACAAACAATTCATAAGGTGTCGTGTTTCATGCGACCGGACAACCCGGCGCAACACGCCCAACTGGAGAACCTTTATGCGATCCCACCGTATTGCTCTGACCTTTGCCGCCATCATGACGGCTTTCGCCGGCGCTTCCGCGCAAGCAGCCACCGAAATCCAGTTCTGGCATTCGATGGAAGGCGCCCTGGGCGACCGCGTCAACGGCCTGGTCGAGGAATTCAACAAGAAGAACCCCGACTACCAGGTCAAGGCCGTCTACAAGGGCAACTACGGTGAATCCATGAACGCCGGCATCGCCGCGTTCCGCGCCGGCAACGCGCCGGACATTCTCCAGGTATTTGAAGTCGGCACCGCCACCATGATGTACGCCAAGGGCGCCATCAAGCCGGTGCAGCAGATGTCCGAAGAAGCCGGCAACCCGATCGATCCCAAGGAATTCATCGGCGCCGTCGCTGGCTACTACTCATCGCCGGACGGCAAGCTGGTGTCGATGCCCTTCAACAGCTCGACCGTGGTGTTCTACTACAACAAGGACGCCTTCAAGAAGGCCGGCCTGGACGCCGACAATCCCCCCAAGACGTGGGAAGAACTGGCCGCCGCCGGCCAGAAGCTGAAGGCCGCCGGCCAGGAATGCGGCTACACCACGTCGTGGCCGTCCTGGACGCAGCTTGAGACCTTCTCGGCCTGGCACAACGTGCCGTACGCCACCAAGGACAACGGTTTCGGCGGCCTGGATGCGCGCATCGCCATCAACACCCCGCTGCACGTGCGCCACCTCGAGAACCTGGCCAAGCTCGGCAAGGAAGGCATCTTCATGTACGGCGGCCGCGGCGACGAGCCCAACTCGCTGTTCATCAGCGGCAAGTGCGCCATGATCACCGGCTCGTCCGGCCTGCGCGCCAACATCGCCAAGAACGCCAAGTTCGAATTCGGCACCTCCACGCTGCCCTACTACGCTGACGTCAAGGGCGCGCCGCAGAACACCATCATCGGCGGCGCCTCGCTGTGGGTCTTCGCCAACAAGAAGCCCGAAACCTACAAGGGCGTGACCGAGTTCTTCAAGTTCCTGGCCAGCCCGGAAATCGCCGCCCGCTGGCACCAGCAGACCGGCTACGTGCCCGTCACCAAGGCTGCGTACGAGCTCACCAAGAAGGAAGGTTTCTACGACAAGAACCCGGGCACGGAAGTCGGCGTGAAGCAGCTCAACGTCGAGACCACCGCGCAATCGCGCGGCCTGCGCCTGGGCTTCCTGCCGCAGATCCGTGAAATCGAGGACGCCGAAATCGAACGCATCGTTTCGGGCAAGGTGTCGGCCAAGGACGGCGCCGAGAACATCGTCAAGCGCGGCAACGAGCTGCTGGAAAAATTCGAGAAGAGTGTAAAGTAACGCCCTTTCCGGCGACTGACCGCCACCTTGTCAATTGGCATTTTCCATGTCGCGACAAGGACTTATGAGGCTTAAAGCCCTGGTTTTTTTAGGGCTTTAAGCCTATCGTCTTTTTATGAGTACCGGTGCTTTCGGGCTCCGGGCGCCGCGCGCGGCATGCGCGACGGCGGTTTCAAGCGGCGGTTATTCCAACCGCCGCTTTTCTGTACCTTGGGTTCCCCCTATGGAAAAACGCGTTGTATTCGGGCACAAGACCTTGCCCTATCTGCTGCTACTGCCGCAGCTGATCATTACCGTGGTGTTCTTCTTCCTGCCCGCCGGACAAGCCATGTGGCAGTCCATGCGCCTCGAAGATCCCTTCGGACTGTCCTCCCAGTTCGTCGGCCTGGACAACTTCGTCGAACTGTTTTCACAACAGGCCTACCTGGATTCCTTCCGCGTCACCGCCGTCTTTTCGGTGCTGGTGGCCGGCGTTGGTCTTGGCGTTTCTCTGGTGCTGGCCGTCATGGCCGACCGCGTCATCCGCGGCGCCGGGCTGTACAAGACGCTCCTCATCTGGCCGTACGCCGTGGCGCCCGCCGTGGTCGGCGTGCTGTGGCTCTTCCTGTTCTCGCCTTCGGTCGGCATCCTGGCCGTGGCCCTGCGCAAATCCGGCGTCGACTGGAACCCGCGCCTTGACGGCAACCAGGCCATGATCCTCGTGATCGTCGCCGCCGTCTGGAAGCAGGTCTCGTACAACTTCCTGTTCTTCCTGGCTGGCCTGCAATCGATTCCGCGCTCGCTGATCGAAGCCGCCGCCATCGACGGCGCCAGCCCCGCTCGCCGCTTCTGGACCATCGTCTTCCCGCTGCTGTCGCCCACCACGTTCTTCCTGCTGGTGGTCAACATCATCTACGCGTTCTTCGACACCTTCGCGGTGATCGACACGACGACCCAGGGCGGTCCTGGCACGGCGACGTCGATCCTGGTCTACAAGGTGTACAGCGACGGCTTCCGCGGCCTGGACCTCGGTTCGTCCGCCGCCCAGTCCGTCGTTTTGATGTTCATTGTGGTTGCCTTGACGGTCGCGCAGTTCCGCTATGTCGACCGCAAAGTGCAGTACTGATTTTGTTCGAGGCTGATAACAATGGTTGAACGCCGTCCCTGGCTGGATATTCTGGCCCACGTCATTCTGCTCTGCGGCGTGGCGATGGTGGCATTTCCGCTCTACGTCACTTTCGTCGCGTCTACCCAGACCGCGCAGGAAGTGGCGCAGGCGCCGATGTCGCTGATTCCCGGTCCGCACTTCGTGGACAACTACATGCAAGCCCTGTTCGGCGGATCGTCCGGTGGCTCCTCGGGCGCGCCCGTGGGCCGCATGATGTACGTGAGCCTGATCATGGCGCTGGCGATCTCGATCGGCAAGATCTCGATCTCGCTGCTGTCCGCGTTCGCGGTCGTGTACTTCCGCTTCCCCGGCCGCATGTTCTTTTTCTGGATGATCTTCGTCACGCTCATGCTGCCCGTCGAAGTCCGGATCGCGCCCACCTACAAGGTCGTGGCCGATCTCGGGCTGCTCAACAGCTACGCCGGCCTGACGTTGCCGCTGATCGCGTCCGCCACGGCGACCTTCCTGTTCCGGCAGTTCTTCCTGACCGTCCCTGACGAACTCATCGAAGCCGCGCGGATCGACGGCGCCGGTCCGGTGCGGTTCTTCCGCGACGTGCTGCTGCCCCTGTCCAAGACCAGCATCGCCGCCCTGTTCGTGATCCAGTTCATCTACGGCTGGAACCAATACCTGTGGCCCCTGCTGGTCACCACGAAGGAAGACATGTACCCCGTCGTCATCGGCATCAAGCGGATGATCAGCGGCGGCGACAGCGTGACCGAATGGAACATCACCATGGCCACCGCCATGCTCGCCATGATCCCGCCGGCGCTGGTCGTCATCCTGATGCAGAAATGGTTCGTCAAGGGCCTGGTCGACGCTGAAAAATGACACTTACGCGGCGCCTTTGGCTTGGAGCCCCCCAGGGGGGCGCTTTCATCTTGAGACGGCTCGACGCTGCAAAGTGATCGCGATCCGCCCTCGCCCACCAGAACCCGTCTCCGAATACGAATAACTCATGGCTACTCTCAGCTTCCGCAACGTCAAGAAAACCTACGCCGGCAACGTGCCGGTCATCCATGGCATCGACATGGACGTCAAGGACGGTGAATTCATCGTCATCGTCGGCCCGTCGGGCTGCGGCAAGTCCACGCTGATGCGCATGGTCGCCGGCCTGGAAACCGTCACCAGCGGCGACATCGTGATCGACGACAAGGTCGTCAACACCCTGGAACCCGCCGAGCGCGATATCGCGATGGTGTTCCAGAACTACGCGCTCTACCCGCACATGACCGTGTTCGAAAACATGGCCTACGGCTTGAAGATCCGCAAGTTCTCCAAGGAAGAAATCAGGAAGCGCGTCGACGCCGCCGCGCAGATCCTCGAACTGGGCCACCTGCTGGAGCGCCGCCCGCGCGCCCTGTCGGGCGGCCAGCGCCAGCGCGTCGCCATGGGCCGCGCCATCGTGCGTGAGCCCAAGGTGTTCCTGTTCGACGAACCCCTGTCGAACCTGGACGCCAAGCTGCGCGTGGCGATGCGCCTGGAAATCATGAAGCTGCACCGCCGCCTGGGCACGACCAGCCTGTACGTGACGCACGACCAGGTCGAAGCCATGACGCTGGCCCACCGCATGATCGTCATGTACCAGGGCGTTCCCGAGCAGATCGGCACCCCGATGGAAGTCTTCGAAAAGCCCGCATCCACCTTCGTGGCCGGCTTCATCGGCTCGCCCCCGATGAACCTGATGGAAGTCGAAGTGGCCGGCGACGGCACGGTCCAGACCGCCGACGGCAATCAGCTCGACATCTCGCCGCTGCAGGTGCCCTCGCAAGTGCGCGGCCGCAAGGTCATCATGGGCATGCGCCCCGAGCACATGCTGCTCAATACTCAAGGCATTCCGGCCGAAGTGGAAATGGTCGAAACCCTGGGCTCCGAGCAACTGGTTCACTGCCGCTGCGGCAAGAGCACGCTGGTCGTGCGTTGCACGACGCGCCAGTTGTCCGAGTCGTCCGCCAAGGTCGGCGCGCGCGTCAACGTGGGCCCGGACGGCCGCCATGCCCTGCACTGGTTCGAGGCCGACACGGGCCGCCGCGTCCAGGGTCTGTAATCCGCTGATTCGACGCTGCAAGAACAATCGGGCCGCAAGCATTACGCTTGCGGCCCGATTTTTTTGGGGCGGCGGGTGTGCCGGCCCTGCATGGATCGGGCCAAAGGCCCGCCCCGCGCCTTACTTGTAGACGGTCTTGGAGCCGTCCTTGTGCCAGGTGAACACGTCGAACTGGAAGTTCGTCAGGTCGCCCTGCTTGTTCCATGCCACCTTGCCGATGGGAGTATCGAAGGAGTTGGCGTGCAGGTACTTCGCGACCTTGGTGGGATCGTCGCTGCCGGCGCCCTTGATGCCGTCGGCGATGACCTGGGTTGCCGCGTAGGCCGTCATCTGGAACGCGCCGCTGGGGTTGCGCTTCTTGGCTTCGAAGGCCTTCACGATATCGGCGTTGGCGGCGTTCTGGGTGAAGTCGGCCGGCAGCGTCAGCAGCATGCCTTCGACCGCGTCGCCCGCGATCGCGTTAATGTCAGGGTTGCCCGTGCCTTCCGGACCCATCCACTTGGCCTTCACGCCCTGTTCGGCCGCCTGGCGCAGCAACAGGCCCATTTCGGGGTGGTAGCCGCCGTAATAGACGAAGTCCACGCCCTGGCTCTTGAGCTTGGTGATCACCGCGGAGTAGTCGCTGTCGCCGGCGTTGATGCCTTCAAAGATGGCGACGGTGACGCCGCCCTTTTCCAGGTCGTTCTTGACGGCGGTGGCGATGCCCTGGCCGTACGACTGCTTGTCGTGCAGCACGGCGACCTTCTTGGGCTTGATCTTTTCAAGGATGAACCTGGCGGCCGCAGGGCCTTGCTGATCGTCGCGGCCGATCGTGCGGAAGATGAACTCGTAGTTCTTGCCGTCGGTCAGGGCCGGCGACGTCGCCGACGGCGTGACCATGACCACGCCTTCGTTGTTGTAGACGTCGGCGGCGGCGATGGTGGCGCCCGAGCATACGTGGCCCACCACAAAACCGATCTTGCTGTTGACCACGCGGTTGGCCGCGACGGGACCTTGCTTGGGTTCGCAGCCGTCGTCGATCACGACGGTTTCCAACTTCTTGCCGTTGATGCCGCCGGCTGCGTTGATGCGCTCGACTGCGGTATCGACGCCTTCGCGGACCATATCGCCATACTGCGTGACCGCGCCGGTGGTGGGGCCTACGACGCCGATCTTGATGGTCTGGGCGTGCGCAGACGCGCCAAACGCCAGACCAGCGGCGACGCCCAGGGCTGCGATGACCGGGGTCAGACGGAATACTGGCTTCATGAGTGGACTCCTCGAATGACTTCTAATCGTTGATTCGTCAACCGGGCGGACGGCCGGATATGTTGAGTGTCCCGCCCCGTTGCGGTGCATTTGCACGGCAAGCATACACTGAAATATCTCGAATTTTGGGCGGTTTGCGGCCGGTTTTGGCGCGGTTTCGTATTGCACTGCGGCATGCTCGAAAGGGCCCGGCTTTATTCCAAACGCCGTATATGCAAAAGACGATTAATTCGTTTGAGTTACTAGAGCCCGGCGGCATCATGTGCCGCATGAGACTCCAACCGATAATCGTCCCGGGCTGGAAAAACTCCGGCCCCGATCACTGGCAATCCCGCTGGCAAGCCATGCTGCCCAATGCCCGGCGCATCGAGCAGCACGACTGGGAGAACCCGAGTTCGACCGACTGGGTCGCCCGGCTGGCTGCGGACGTCGATGAAGCCCGCAGCCCTGTCCTGCTGATCGCGCACAGCCTGGGATGCCTGATCAGCGCCGCCCTGCCCGTGCCGTTGCGGGCCAAGGTCGCCGGCGCACTGTTGGTGGCGCCCGCCGACGTCGAACGACCCGACGTACCCGAATGCCTGCGCGGCTTTGCGCCGATCGCGCGCCATCCACTGCCCTTTCAAAGCGTGGTGGTGGCGAGCGACGACGATCCCTATTGCGCGCTGGAACGCGCCCGCGCGTTCGCGGCGGACTGGGGCAGCCGCATCGTGGTCCTATCCGGCGCGGGCCATATCAACGCCGACAGCGGGCTCGCCGACTGGCCGCAGGGCCTGAAACTGCTGGGCGCCCTGCGCCGCCGGGCCTCCTGGCGCATCCCCACGCCCGCCAAGCGCATCCCGCCCATCCCGCTGTACGACGTGTCGTAGCACCGCACTCGCGCCACAAGCCCTATCAATTGCGGACGAGGCACGCTTTCGGCGGCCACGTTCGGAACCCAAAAAAAAGGCCGTCGACCCAGGGGGTGGACGGCCTTCTATCGCACGCACGATGCGAATCGCGATTACTGCAGCAGACTGCGCAGCATCCACGCGTTCTTTTCGTGCACGTCCAGGCGCTGCGTCAGCAGGTCAGCCGTGGGCTGGTCGTTGGCGGCATCGGCCTTCTCGAAAGCAGCGCGCGCGGTCTTGGCGACGGATTCATTGCCGTCCACCAACAGGCGCACCATTTCCAGCGCGTCCGGCACCGAATCCGGCTCGGCGATGGACGACAGCTTGGCGTATTCGCGGTAGGTGCCCGGCGCGTAGTGGCCCAGGGCGCGGATGCGCTCGGCAACGCTGTCCAGCGCGTTCCATTCTTCGGTGTACTGCGTCATGAACATCTGATGCAGCGTGTTGAACATGGGCCCCGTGACGTTCCAGTGGAAGTTGTGCGTCATCAGGTACAGCGTGTACGAATCGGCCAGCAGCTTGGACAGTTCGCCGGCGACCGCAGCGCGGTCCTTGTCCGAAATACCGATGTTGATGCGCGGAACGCTCGAGGTCTTCTTGGTGGACTTGGCCATTGCTAGCTCCTATGGAAAAAGGGACGAAATAAGAATACCACTGCAAACCTGACAAACATGGTGGCCCGGCGTGGCCGTTTCAATATGGCCTGCGACCTTTTTTGACGCGGCTCAAGCCCCGTCGAGCGAGCCATGTCGAGGACGGCGAAGTCAATCCTGGACAGCCGCGACTTCACCCGCGAGCATCTTCACGCCCGGCAGTTCGCACTCGTACACCGCCTGGGCAAGCGCCTCGATGGCGGCAAGGCGCGGAAAACTGCGGCGCCACGCCAGCACGACGCGACGTTCCGGCACATATCCATCGAAAGGCAGATAGCGCAGCAGGCTGTTGGCCGGCGGATGCTCGGGCACAGCAGTGACGGGCAGCACCGTGACGCCAATGCCCGCCGCCACCATGTGCCGAATGGTTTCCAGCGACGAGCCTTCGAAGGTGCGCTGGATGCCGTCGCTGGCGGCCGAAAACCGCGACAGCTCGGGACAGACTTCCAGCACCTGGTCGCGGAAACAATGGCCGCTGCCCAACAGCAGCATGGTCTGCTGCTTGAGGTCCTGCGCGTCGATGGCCTTGCGCTGCGCAAGCTCGTGATCGTTCGGCACCGCCACTACGAACGGCTCGTCGTACAGCGGCTGCATGACCAGGCCGGCCTCGGGCAGGGGCAAAGCCATGATGGCGCAGTCGATCTCGCCCTGGCGCAGCAGCTCCACCAGGCGGACCGTGAAGTTTTCCTGCAGCAGCAGCGGCATCTGCGGCGTGCGCCCGATCTGCACGGGCACCAGCTTCGGCAACAGGTACGGGCCGATAGTGTGGATGACGCCCACGCGCAAGGGTCCGGCAAGCGGGTCGTGCCCCTGCCTGGCAATTTCCTTGATGCTGGCGCTTTCTTCCAAGACCTTTTGCGCCTGCGCGACGATGCGCTGGCCGATGGGCGTCACGCCCACCTCGGCGCCGCCGCGTTCGAACAGCGTCACGCCCAGTTCGTCTTCGAGCTTGCGTATGGCGACCGACAGAGTCGGCTGGCTCACGAAACAGGCCTCGGCCGCGCGGCCGAAGTGCCGCTCTCGCGCAACCGCGACGATGTATTTCAGTTCAGTGAGAGTCATGGTGGACTAAGCCCCCGGGGTTATGCGCAAGGCCGCGTGGCCCGCGCTGAGAGAATTGAGGTTCGCGCCGGACCGCATGGTCAAGTCCGCAGGAAGTCTTCACGGCCGCGCATCCAGCGCGCCAGATGCGCATCGACGGCAGCCGGATGTTCGGCGCGCAGCCACACGGCGGCGTCGCGCGCGTCCTCGGCAATCGCCGCGTCGGTTTCCAGGTCGGCGAAGCGCAGCAGCGCCATGCCCGACTGGCGCGTGCCCAGGAATTCGCCCGGGCCGCGCTGTTCCAGGTCGCGCCGGGCGATCTCAAAGCCATCCGACGTTTCGAACATGGCGCGCAGGCGTTCCCGCGCCACCTGCGACAGCGGCGTCTGGTACAGCAACACGCAAACGGATTCGGCGGTGCCCCGCCCTACCCGCCCGCGCAGCTGATGCAGCTGGGCCAGGCCGAAGCGTTCCGCGTGCTCGATCACCATGAGCGAAGCGTTCGGCACGTCCACGCCGACTTCGATGACCGTCGTGGCCACCAGCAGATCGACCTCGCCATCGCGAAAGGCCTGCATCACCGCCGCTTTCTCGGCCTGAGGCAGGCGACCGTGCACCAGCCCGATGCGCAGGTCAGGCAAGTCGACCCGCATGCCCTCGTAGGTGTCTACGGCGGTCTGCAATTCCAGCGCCTCGCTTTCCTCGACCAACGGACAGACCCAGTACGCTTGCTGCCCGCCGCGGGCGGCCTGGGCGATATGCGCGATCACTTCCTCGCGCCGCGCATCCGACACCAGCTTGGTCACCACGGGGCTGCGCCCGGGCGGCAGTTCATCGATGACCGATACGTCCAGATCGGCAAAAAAGGTCATGGCCAACGTGCGGGGGATGGGCGTGGCGCTCATGTTGAGCTGATGCGGCACGATGCGGCCGCGCACGGTTTCGCCCTTGCGCGTCAGCGCCAGGCGTTGCCCCACGCCAAAGCGATGCTGCTCGTCAACGATGGACAGGCCAAGCCGATGGAATTCAACGTGGTCCTGGATAATCGCCTGCGTGCCCACCACCAATTGAACGCTGCCGTCCGCGGCCGCGGCGGCGGCTTCGCGCCTGGCCTTGGCGGTCAGGCTGCCGCTGAGCCACGCGACGTTGACGCCCAGCGGCTGCAGCCACGACACCAGTTTGCGGAAGTGCTGCTCCGCCAGGATTTCGGTGGGCGCCATCAACGCGACCTGCGCTCCCCCGGCAATGGCCTGCGCGGCGGCGATCGCCGCCACGACGGTCTTGCCGCTGCCCACGTCGCCCTGCAGCAGGCGATGCATGGGATATGGCTTGGCCAGGTCGGCGGAGATTTCCTGGACGACCCGCTCTTGCGCGGCGGTCAGCTTGAACGGCAGCCCTTCGTACAGCTTGGCGACAAGCCCGCCAGGGCGTGTCTGGACAGGCAGGGACTCTGCTTCCTTGATGCGGCGGGCGGCGCGGGCCGCCGCCAGCGACAGCTGCTGCGCCAGCAGCTCATCGAATTTGATGCGGCGCCATGCCGGGTGCACGCGATCCAGCAAGGCCTGCTCGGATTCGCCTTGCGCAGGCGTGTGCAACGCACGGATGGCAGGTTCAAACGGCGGCAGGCCGTAGCGCGCACGCGCCTCGTCGGGCAGTGTGTCGGACAGGTCCGCGCGATCGAGCGCCTGCGCAATCGCGCGGCGCAGCGTCAGCTGCGGCAGACCTTCGGTGGTTGGATAGACGGGTGTCAGCGCGGTTGGCAAGGGAGCGTCGGCGTTGGTCAGGCGCGGATGCACCATCTCGCGGCCGAAGAGGCCGCCGCGCACTTCCCCGCGGGCGCGCAACCGCTTGCCCACGGTGACCTGTTTCTGTTGGCTGGGATAGAAATTCAGCCAGCGCAGCTGCAATTCGCCGCTTTCGTCGGCCAACGTGGCGGTGAGCTGGCGCCGAGGCCTGTACAGGACCTCGGACTTGGTGATTTCGCCCTCGACCTGGCCGGCAAAGCCGGGCCGCAGCGAACTGATCGGGATGACGCGGGTTTCGTCCTCGTAGCGCAGCGGCAGGTGCAGCACGAAGTCCTCGGGCAGCACCAAGCCCAGGTTACGAAGCTTGCGCTCCGTATCCGTCATCGGTTTGCCGGCGCCGTTCTTGTCGGCGCCGGTTCGCTTGGAGGCCACGGCTGCGGCCGGCATGAAGGAACGAACCCCTGGAATGAAACGTCCGGGCGTGCGTTACAGGACCAGGATGGCTTCGACTTCGAACTGCGCGCCCTTGGGCAGGCTGGCCACGCCGATGGTGGAGCGCGCCGGGAACGGCTGGGGAATGATCTCGGCCATGATCGCGTTGGCCGCCGTGAACTTGCCCAGGTCGGTCAGGAACAGCGTGAGCTTGACCACGTTGTCCAGCGTGCCGCCGGCCGCCTTGATGACTTCCTGCATGTTGGCGAAAGCCTGACGCACCTGTGCGTCGAAGTTCTCGGATACCAGGTCGCCGGTGCCCGGCTCCAGGCCGATCTGGCCCGAGAGATAGACAGTCTTGGTGCCGCTGACGGCAACCGCTTGCGAGTAAGGGCCGACGGCGGCGGGCGCGGCGTCGGTATGAATGATTTGCTTGCTCATGGGCGGAATCCTTCTGGTGACGGATAGAAGCTACAACTATCGAAGTTTAAACAGCAATAGACATTTGCGAAAGTGGCGGTTTGCCGTAAAGATGGCCTAGGGCCGTTCCTCGTCTTCCGCCTGATGGCCTGCGCCGCCGATGTCGCCACGATGCGCGATCAGCAATTCGACCAGTGCCTGCGCGGCCACCGACAGGCCGCGGCCCTTGCGCCGGACCAGGTACAAGGGCCGTGTCAGGGCGCGCCCCGCAAGCGGCACGACCCGCAGGTCGTCGCTGCGGAAATGAAATAGCGTCATGGCGGGCACCACGGATACGCCAAGGCCGGCGCGCACCAGTCCCGTTACGGTCGCCAGATGCTCGACCTCGAAGACGGGCGGCGGCGCCTCGGCGCCCAAGGCCTCGTCCAGATGTTTGCGCACACTGCTGCCGCGCGCAAGCTGAATGATGGGATGCCGCAGGACATCGCGCAGCCGCACCCGCGACTGGCTGGCCAGGGGATGATCGGGCCGGCACACCAGGAAGTAGCGGTCTGCATGCAGGAAATCGCTATCCAGGTCGGTCATGTCCGGCCGGCGCGAGGCGACCGCAAAGTCAACCACCCCGCTTTGCACCATGTCCAGGCACGGATCAAGCAAGGCATCCCGCAGATCCAGCACGATGCCGGGATGATCCTGGCGAAAGCGCGCCAGCAGCCCGGGCAGCCAGCCCGCGGCCAACGACGGCAGCGCGGCCAGCGTCACCCTGCCCCGGCGCCGCGCCGCAAGGTCCCGCAGGTCGCCCATGGCCAGGTCCATGTCCGCCAGCAGCCGCCGTGCGGACGCGTCCAGCACTTTTCCTTCCGCGGTGAGTTCGACGTGGCGCGTGTTGCGGTTGAAAAGGCGAAGTCCCGCGCTGTCTTCCAGCGACCGGATCAACGCGCTGAACGCCGGCTGCGTCAGGTGGCAGCGCTGCGCGGCGCGCGTAAAGTGCTTTTCGTCGGCGAGCGCCACGAAGGCGCGCAATTGGCGTGAGGAAAGATTCATGGCTTTCTTGGATTAATCGATCCGATCTTTCTATTTTACGGATGACGGCCGCTTCCCTATAGTCATTGGCATCCTTGAACGCGCCTGGACCGCTCATGCCTCAAACTCCCCTGCTCATCGGTTGCGCATCCGGATTCTCCGGCGACCGCACGGACGGCGCCGCGGCCGTCGTGCGCACCCTTGCCGCCCGGGGCGGCGGCACATTGATATTTGAAACGCTGGCCGAACGCACGCTGGCGCTGGCGCAACTGGCCCGCAATGACGACCCAACCCGCGGCTATGAACCGCTGCTGGACGAGCTGGTCAGCCCGATACTGGCCGACTGCCTGCGACACGGCATCAACATCGTCAGCAATTTCGGCGCGGCCAACCCGCCCGCCGCTGCGCGACGCATCGCCGAACTCGCGCGCCAACAAGGCCTGCCCACGCCGCGTATCGCCGTCGTGCATGGGGATGCCCTGAACACGCCTGCCCATCGCAGCCTGTTGACGCAGCGTCTGGGCGCCGCGCTCGAAGGCCTGGACATCGTCAGCGCTACCGCCTATCTCGGCGCCACCGAGATCGCCCAGGCGCTTGCCGCTGGCGCGCAGATCGTGGTGGCCGGGCGCGTCGCGGATCCTTCGCTGACCCTGGGCCCGGCCTTGGCGCATTTTGGCTGGGACGCGTCGGACTGGCCGCGACTGGGACGCGCCACCATGGCAGGCCACATGCTGGAATGCGGCCTGCAGGTCACCGGCGGCTATTTCTGCGTGCCCGGGCTGAAGGAAGTGCCGGACGTGCATGCCGCGGGCTTTCCCATCGCCGAGATCCAGGCGGATGGCGAGTTCGTGATCGGCAAGGCCGACGGCACGGGCGGCGCCGTCGACGCGCGCACGGTGAAGGAACAGTTGCTGTACGAGGTCCATGACCCGGCGCGCTACCTTACGCCGGACGTGGTGGCCGACCTGAGCCAGGCCCGCGTCGTCGAACTGGGCGCCAACCGGGTCGCGGTCCAGGGCATCACCGGCCATGCGCGTCCCGACGAACTGAAGGTAAACGTCTGCTATCGCGGCGGCTGGCTGGCAGAAGCCGAAATCTCCTATGCCGGCGTTCAGGCCGAGGCGCGCGCGCGACTGGCCGCGGACATCGTGCAAAAGCGCCTGGGCGACGCATTCAAGCTGCGCGCGGACCTGATCGGAGCCATCAGCATCCTGGGCGATGACGCCGGCCGGATGCGAGGCGCCTTGCCCGACGGGCACGCGCGCGACGTCCGGCTGCGGCTGGCCACGGAGAACGCGGATCGCGCCCAGGCCGAACGTGTGCTGCGCGAAGTGACTGCGCTATACACCTGCGGACCCGCGGGTGGCGGCGGTGTGCGCACGGCCCTGCGTCCCCGCCTGAACATGATGTCCTGCACCATCCCCCGCGACGCCGTAGACAGCGGCTGGAACTTCCTGGAGGAAATCTCGCCATGACCCAGACTCCCGCCCTGCTTGCCGTGCCGCTGTATCGGCTGGCCCACAGCCGCTCCGGGGACAAGGGCGACATCTCGAACCTGAGTCTCATCGCCTGGGACCCGGAATGCTATGACGTCCTGGCCTCGCAGGTCACCGAAACTCGCGTTGCAGAGTGGTTCGCCTACCGCCATCCCAAACGTGTCACGCGTTACGCGCTACCCATGCTCAATGCCATGAACTTCGTGCTCGAAGGCGTGCTGGATGGCGGCGTCAACGATGCGCTCAACCTGGACACGCACGGCAAGAGCCTGTCCTTCCGATTGCTGGACATGACGGTGGAGGTCAGCCCCGAGCTGGCGCGCCGGCTGCCAGACATACCTGGCGACCGTCCCCCGGCCGCCTGACTTCCGTTCCCATAAGAAAACACCACAGGAGACACATATGCGCATCGCTACCAAAGGCCGGCTGGCCCTGCTGCTGGCCGCAGCCCTGCCGCTGACGGCCATGGCCCAATTTCCCACCAAGCCCATCACCTTCATCGTGCCGTTTGCGGCCGGCAGCGCCACCGACCAGATCGGCCGGGCCATCGGCCAGGGCGTATCGGAACAGACCGGTCAGGCCGTCGTCATCGAAAACAAGCCGGGCGCCAGCGCGATGATCGGCGCCGCAGCCGGCGCGCGAGCCGCCCCGGACGGCTACACCGTGCTGATCACCACCAACACCACGCACGCCGCCAACGAACATCTGTACAAGTCCTTGACCTACGATCCGGTCAAGGACTACGCGCCGCTGACGCTGCTGGGCAAGGGCGGGCAAATCATGGTGGTGAATCCCAACTCGCCGGCCAAGACGGTGGGCGACTTCCTGGCGCAGGCCAAGCAGTCGCCCGGCAAGCTGAGCTTTGGCAGCGGCAGCTCCAGCAGCCGCATCGCGGGCGAGTTGCTGCAGCAGATGGCGAACGTGCAGCTGCTGCACGTGCCCTACAAGAGCAACCCGCTGGCGGTCACCGACCTGCTCGGTGGACAGATCGACATGATGATCACGGACACCGCTACCGGCCTGCCGCAGGTCAAGTCGGGCAAGCTGCGCGCACTGGGTGTCACGGGCCAGGCGCGCTCACCGTTGGCGCCTGACGTGCCCACCATTTCGGAAGCCGGCGTGCCCGGCTACGAGATGGGCTATTGGTTCGCGGCCTATGCTCCGGCCGGTACGCCCGCCGACGTGGTCAAGCGCCTGAACGAGTTGCTGGTCAATGCCACCAAGGCCAAGGCCGCCCAGCAGTTCTACGCGCAGACCGGCACCGACGTGGCCACGTCCACGCCCGATGAACTGGCCAAATTCCAGCAGGCCGAATCCAAGAAGTGGGGCGACATCATCAAGAAGGCCGGCATCCAGCCCGAGTAACGCCACTGCTCCACGCGTTCCAAAGCAAAAAACCCATCGCAGCTGCGATGGGTTTTTTATTGGCCTGAAGATGCCAGCGGGATTATTTGTCGACGAACGCGCGTTCGACCACGTAGTCGCCCGGCTGACCCACGCCCGGCGACACCGCGAAGCCGCGGCTGTCGAGCATGGCGCTGATGTCGGCCAGCATATGCGGGCTGCCGCAAATCATGGCGCGGTCGGTTTCGGGGTTGATCTGCGGAATACCGATATCCGCGCACAGCTTGCCGTTTTCAAGCAGTTCGGTGATGCGGCCTTGGTTGCGGAAAGGCTCGCGCGTCACCGTGGGGTAGTACACGAGCTTGTCGCGCACGATGTCGCCGAAGAATTCGTTGTTCGGCAACTCGTTTTCGATGAAGTCGGCGTAGGCCAGTTCACTGACCCAGCGCACACCGTGCACCAGGATGACCTTGTCGAAGCGTTCGTAGACGTCGGGGTCTTTGATGATGCTCATGAAGGGAGCCAGGCCCGTGCCCGTTCCGAACAGGAACAGGTGCTTGCCGGGTTTCAGGTCGTCGACGACCAGCGTGCCCACCGGCTTGCGGCTGACAAGGATGGTGTCGCCTTCTTTCAAATGCTGCAGGCGCGACGTGAGCGGCCCGTTCTGCACCTTGATGCTGAGGAATTCGAGGTTTTCTTCGTAGTTGGCGCTGGCGATGCTGTAGGCCCGCAGCAGCGGCTTGCCTTCAACCTCGAGGCCGATCATCACGAAGTGGCCGTTGTGGAACCGCAAGGCCGCGTCACGCGTCGTGGTGAAGGAAAACAGGGTGTCGTTCCAGTGGTGCACGCTTAGTACGCGCTCAGTGTTGAAAGCAGCCATGTCGTATTGAGTAAGGGCGGGCAGTGATCGGGCGAGGCCCGGCTTAGCCGCGGGAGCGTTCCCGGCCGCATAAAGGGCGCAGCCGGCATTAGGGTTGACCCTATTCTACAGGGTCTTGATGATAACTGCTCTCATTATTCCGTAATACCCTTATGCCTTCTTGATAGGGATCAAGGACTTGAACCCCTGGCTTACGAGTAGTTGAACGGTGATGTGCTTCCTGTTATTGTCGCATTCTCACTTGATAATCATTTTCGTTAGCAGACCGGTTTTAGCGGCGTGACACCCTGCGCGCCGCAGCTTCGTTCGTCTCAGACCTAGCTGGAGTTCCTTCATGACCAAGCGTCCCCAACTGAATTCGCTGCTGCGCGCCCTGGCGCTGGCCGGCGCCGCCGCCTTCACCGTGTCGGCCAATGCCGCAGAGGAAGTCAGCCTCTACACCACCCGGGAACCCAAGCTTATCCAGCCGCTGCTGGATGCGTTCACCAAGGAAAGCGGCATCAAGGTCAACACGGTGTTCGTCAAGGACGGCCTGCTCGAGCGCGTCAAGGCCGAAGGCGCCAAGTCGCCCGCCGACGTGCTGATGACCGTCGACATCGGCAACCTGCTGGACCTGGTGGACGGCGGCGTGACGCAGTCCGTCAAGTCTGAAACGCTGGAATCGGTCATCCCCGCCAACCTGCGCGGCGCCGACGGCAAGTGGTATGCGCTTTCGCTGCGCGACCGCGTGCTGTACGTGGAAAAAGACCTGAAGCTGGAATCCTTCCGCTACGAAGATTTGGCCGATCCCAAGTGGAAGGGCAAGGTCTGCATCCGTTCCGGCCAGCACCCGTACAACACCGCCTTGGTCGCGTCGATGATCGCGCACGACGGCGCCGAAGCCACCGAAAAATGGCTGCGTGGCGTCAAGGCCAACCTGGCCCGCAAGGCCGCCGGCGGCGACCGCGACGTGGCGCGTGACATCCTGGGCGGCATCTGCGACATCGGTCTGGCCAACGCCTATTACGTCGGCCACATGAAGAACGCCGAAGCCGGCACCGACGCCCGCAAGTGGGGCGACGCCATCAAGGTCATCCGCCCGACCTTCGCCAACGCCAAGAGCGGCGGCACGCACGTGAACGTCAGCGGCGCCGCCGTTGCCGCGCATGCGCCGAACAAGGCCAATGCAGTCAAGCTGCTGGACTTCCTGGTTTCCGAGCCCGCCCAGGCGCTGTACGCCCAGGCCAACTACGAATACCCCGTCCGCAAGGGCGTGAAGCTGGACCCGGTGATTGCCAGCTTTGGCGAGCTGAAGGTCGATCCCCTGCCCCTCACCGAGATCGCCAAGCATCGCAAACAAGCCAGCGAACTGGTGGACAAGGTCGGCTTCGACAACTGATAAACCGCGGGAAGGCCATGCCCACGGGCGTGGCGCGACCTTCGCGGCACTGACACGCGCGTCCCGCCACCGGCGCCGCGCGTAGGGCCTGTTCCCCCTTTTTGGGGGGAACAGGCCTTGCCTTTGATGCCATCGACTTTGAAGCATGCATATAGATTCCTTGCCCCGGCCGCTGCGTCTGCGCTGGGCTGAACGCGGCACCGGCTGGCTGGCCGGCGCCGTCCTGATCGCGCTGGCCGTGCTGGCGCCGATATTGACGCTGGGCTGGTGGGCGCTGGGCGGCAGCCTGGCGCACTGGCAGCACCTGGCCAGCTACGTGCTGCCGCAAGCACTGACGAACACCGCCATCCTGCTGGCTGGCGTCGGCGTCCTGGTGACGCTGCTCGGCACCGGCGCCGCATGGCTGGTGACGGCGTACGAATTTCCCTCGCGGCGCATCCTGACCTGGGCCCTGCTGCTGCCCCTGGCCGTTCCCACCTACATCATTGCCTTCGCGTACCTGGACCTGCTGCATCCCATCGGACCCATCCAGTCGGCCATCCGGACGCTGCTGGGCTATGACAGCCCTCGGCAGTTTCGCCTGCCCGACCTGCGCTCGATCTACGGCGCGATCTTCGTGCTGGGCTTCGTGCTGTATCCGTATGTCTACCTGAGCACGCGCGTCATGTTCATGACGCAGGCCGCCAGCCTCCTCGAAGCCGCCCGCACCCTGGGCGCGGGACGCGTGGCGGTGTTCTGTCGGGTCGCCCTGCCCCTGGCTCGACCTGCCATCGTCGTCGGCGTGAGCCTGGCCCTGCTGGAAACGCTGAATGACATCGGGGCATCCGAGTTCCTGGGTGTGCAGACGTTGACCGTCTCCGTGTACACCACCTGGGTCACGCGTTCCGATCTGGCGGGCGCGGCGCAGATCGCGCTGACCATGCTGGCTATCGTCATCGGACTTATCCTGCTGGAACGTCATGGCCGCAAGCGCCAACGGTATGCCAACACCCAACGTATGCGCCCGATGCAGCCGCGCCGGCTGCGCGGGGCAGCAGCCGCCGCCGCGGTCGCGCTCGGCTGGATTCCCGTTCTGATCGGCTTTGCGGCGCCCGCGCTGTATCTGGTCGTGGAAACCTACAAGCGCCTGCATCTGGTGGGCGGCGTATCGGACCAGTTGATCCACGGCCTCAGCAATACCGTGATCGTGGCCTCGTGCGCCACCGTCGTCACGCTGCTTTGCGGTCTGGTCGTCGCCTGGGCCGGCCGCAGCCTGCGCGAGAGCGCCAGCTTCAACCCGGGGCGCGCGTGCGCGCGAATCGCCAGCCTGGGCTACGCCGTGCCCGGAACCGTGCTGGCCATCGGGCTGCTGACGCCCTTCGTCTGGATCGACACCGCCGTCGCGCGGGTGTTCGGTGGCGCCGGCCTGTTCATGATGGGATCGATGGGCGCGCTGGTGTGCGCCTACGCCATCCGCTTCATGGCAATTTCGACCGGCGCGCTGGAGGCCGGCCTGGCGCGGATTCCTCCGTCGCTGGAACAGGCCTCGCGCCTGCTGGGCGAAACGTCTGCCGGCACGCTGCGCCGCGTCCACCTGCCCCTGCTGCGCCCGGCGCTGGCCGCCAGCGCGTTGCTCGTGTTCGTGGATGCCATGAAAGAACTGCCCGCGACGCTGCTGCTGCGACCCATGAACTTCGACACCCTGGCCACGTGGCTCTACGCGGAGGCCGCGCGCGGCACGTACGAGGAAGGGGCCGTGGCCGCGCTGGCCATCGTGCTGGCCGGCCTGCTGCCCGTTATCCTGCTGGCGCGCACCAATCTGAAAATGGGACATTGATCATCGTGCCCGATCTGCTTGAAATCGACCATATCTCTCTCGCCTACGACACCCCTGCCGGCCTGAAGCCGATCGTGCAGGATCTGTCGCTGGGCTTGCCCACGGGCCACATCGGCTGCCTGCTGGGCGAGTCCGGCTGCGGCAAGACCACGGTGCTGCGCGCCATCGCCGGCTTCGAGCCGGTGCGCGCGGGCCGCATTTTGCTGGACGGCGCCGTCATCTCTTCGCCAACCGAACAGGTTGCGCCAGAGTTGCGGCGCGTCGGCATGATGTTCCAGGACTATGCGCTGTTTCCGCATCTGACGGTCGCGCTGAACGTGGCCTTCGGCCTGCGCAAGATGCCGCGTCCCGAACGCGCGCGCCGGGTTGAGGAAATGCTGGAACTGGTTGGCCTGGCGCATGCGGCCAACAGCTACCCGCACGAAATTTCCGGCGGCCAGCAACAGCGAGTGGCGCTGGCGCGCGCGCTCGCGCCGTCGCCCGATCTGCTGCTGCTGGACGAACCATTCTCGAACCTGGACGTGGACACGCGCGAACGGCTTGCCTTCGAGGTGCGCGAAATCCTGAAGACCACGGGGCATACCGCCATCCTGGTCACGCACAATCAAGCAGAAGCGTTCGCCATTGCCGACCGCATCGGCGTGATGTCCAAGGGCAGGATCGCGCAGTGGGACAGTCCGTACAACCTGCACCACAATCCGGCCGATGCCTTCGTGCGGGATTTCATCCGCCGCGAGGCGCTTGAAGAGCAGCGCGAGCAGGCGCTGGCGCGCGGCCGCTAGCTGCGATGATCGAAGGGCCGCCAGCCAGGCTGCTGGCGGAACCCCGCCGCGCGGATCAGTCTGCCGACAGCTTGACCTTCTGGGACAGCGCCTTGAAGGCCTCGTGCTGGCTTTGGGTCAGACGTTCGACTTCCTGCGGCGTGGACCCATAAGGCATGAAGCCGGCCTTTTCCAGCTTGTCCTTCACGTCAGGCATGGCCAACGCGGACTGAAAGGCTTCGCTCAGGATGCGAGTCACCTCGGGCGACATCCCGGCCGGCCCATACACCGCGAACCAGGGATCCACGACGGCGCCCGCGTAGCCCAATTCAGCCAGCGTGGGCACATCCGGCAGGGCCGGCGCGCGCTTGCTGCCCGTGACCGCAAGGGCGCGGACCTTGCCCGCATTGATGTGCGGCAACGAGGCGGGTAGATTGTCGAACATCACCGGCAGGTGTCCGCCCAGGAGGTCGTTCAGGCCCTGAGCGCTCCCCTTGTAGGGCACGTGTTGCATGCCGGCTCCGGTCAACTGGTCGAACATCACCCCCGCGAGGTGCATCGACGTGCCCGCGCCGGGCGTCCCGAATGAAGTGCCGGGATGCGTCTTGGCGTATGCGACCAGATCCTTGACGCTGTCCACCTTCAGAGCCGGTCCAACCTCGAGGACCACGGAAGACGCCCCCAGCATGCTCACGCCGGTGAAATCCTTGGTCGGGTCGAATGGCATCTTCGGATACACGAAGGGATTAAGCGCATTCGTGGATATCGCACCAAATCCGATGACGTAGCCGTCCGGCGCCGCTTTGGCGACGGCGTCCATGCCGATGTTGCCGCCTGCGCCAGGACGGTTCTCGACAATGACGGCCTGTCCCAGCTTCTCTGCCACTTTCTGGCCCGCCGTGCGCGCCACCAGATCGGTGGTTCCGCCGGCGGTGTACGGCACGATAAAGGTGATAGGTTTGGTTGGGTAATCTGCGGCGTGCGCGAGTGCGGCGCTTTGGACCAACGCCAGAGCGGCCAGGCCGCGCAGCGAACGCGAAGTGTGGCGATGCATAGTGTCTCCATCCCGTTTGTTGTTAGGCACGGGTAGCGCATCTTATCGCTGCGCAGGCTCACCGCCCAGTGCTGGCCGCCGCTTGTTCCTCCACGTATCAATTCATGTTCCTCCGCGGGCGTTTATCGCCCGCGGGCCAGCTCCTATAGTTCTCCTCACTGTCTGAGCGCGCAGGCACCCTCAAATGCCAGAACCGGAGAATTGAAAATGTCCAACAAGACTGTAGTGATCACGGGCGCGTCCAGCGGTATCGGATTCGCCCTGGCGCAGGCCTACCTGCGCCGCGGTGACAACGTGGTGGGCAATGCCCGCAGCAAGGAAGGCCTGGAGGCCGCGGCGCAACGCCTTGGTGACCTTGCCGCGGGCCGGCCCGCGACCTTTCTTCCTGTCGCCGGCGACATTGCGCTGGCCAGCACGGCGCGAGACATCGTGCGCCAGGCCATCGAGCGCTTCGGCAAGATCGACGTGCTGGTCAACAACGCCGGCATCTTCATCCCCAAACCGCTGGGCGAATACACCGACGAAGACCTGGACCGCATCATCGACACCAACCTGAAAGGCTTCTTCCACATCACCCAGCAGGCCGTCGCCCACATGGCGGAAAACCGCGATGGCCATATCGTCAACATCACGGCCAGCATCGCCATGCAACCCAGCACCCGGGTGCCGGCGCTGTTGCCCGTGCTGATCAAGGGTGGCTTGAATCACGCCACCCGCGGGCTGGCGATTGAACTTGCCGACAAGAACATCCGCGTGAACGCGGTGGCGCCGGGCATCATCGAAACACCGATGCACGACCCGGGCAGTTTCCACTTCCTGAAGTCGCTGCAGCCCGCGGGCCATCTCGGCAAGGTGGACGACATTGTCGGCGCGGTCACGTATCTGACCGACTCCGCCTTCACCACCGGCGCCATTCTCCCTGTCGATGGCGGCGCTGCCGCTGGCCATTGGTAGCATTCACCCGTGCCGCCCTCGGGAATCCCGCGGGCGGCACACCTACAGCGAGCCTTGCCATGTCCGTTGAATCCAGATTGGCCGAACTTGGCCTCAGCCTCCCCCCTGCCCCGCAGCCGCTGGGCCAATACACCGCCGTCAGCCAGGCCGGCGACCTGCTGTTCATCTCCGGCCAATTGCCGCTGCGCGACGGCCGCGTCGTATGGCAGGGACGGGTCGGCGCGGAACTGACGCTTGAAGAGGGGCGACGAGCCGCGGAACTGGCGGCCTTGAATGTGCTGGCGCAGATCCGCGAGCACGCCGGCAGCTTCGACGCGCTGGACCACATTGTCCGCGTCGAAGGCTACGTCGCCAGCGCGCCGGGCTTCCTGGACCAGCCCAAGGTAATAGACGGCGCATCGGGTCTTTTCGCGCGAGTGCTGGGCGACAAGGCGGGCCATGCTCGCACGGCGAATTCCGTCTCGCAGCAGCCGGGCAACGTCGCCGTGATCCTGGTGGTGATCGCCCAGCTTGCCCGCGCCGAAAACCGCGCTTAACGCGCCAGCCGGTCGACCAGGAAATCGACGAATGCGCGCACCCGGCGCGGCACATGCCTCGCGTGGGGATACAGCAATACGAAAGGCCGGGTGCTGCCGCCATACTGGCCAAGCACCTCGACCAGCCTGCCCTGCCGCAGGTCTTCTTCCACCACGAACCGATAGGTCTGGAACAGACCTGCCCCGGCTCTGGCCAGCGTCACGCCGCCCAAGACGTCTTCGGCCGTGCCATAGGGGCCGTCCGTCTGGACGTCGTCGTGCTCTTCGTCCCGCAGAAATGTCCAAGGAATCCGTCGGCCGCTGCTGGGTCGATCGAACTGAATGCAGTCATGCGCGCCAAGGTCGTCGAGCTCCTTCGGGGTGCCGCGCCGGCGCAGGTAGTCCGGAGATCCCACCACGACCAGTTCGGCGTCCTCCAGCTTGCGTGCGATCAACGCGGAATCGTCCGGCGCCCGCCCGCGCACGGACAAGTCATAGCCGTCGTCAGCAAAATCGACATTGCGGTTGCTGATATGGATGTGCACATCGACATTGGGGTGTAGCTCGCGGAATGCAGGCAATAGCGGCAGGACCCGGTAGTGGGCATACGGGGTCGGCAGGCTGATGCGCAATCTGCCCGCCGCCTCCTGGCCGCCCACCTGCCGCTCTGCGTCGACGAGCTGCGCGATCGCGGGGCGCACCTGCTCGAAGTACGCCCGCCCTTCGTCGCTCAGGCGGATGTGCCGGGTGCTGCGCACGAACAGGCGTATGCCCAGCCGCGCCTCCAGCCGCGACACGCTGCGGCTGACGGCGGCCGGCGTCACGCCGGCGGCGTTCGCCGCGGCGGTGAAGCTGCTGAGTTCCGCGGCCAGGCAGAAGATTTCGATACTGCCCAGCTGCAGGTCGTCAAAGTGGCGGGTCATGGAGGCTCCAGCGAAACGGATGGCGCGGCGGCCGTAAACCGCCCCCCGCACCCCTAGCGGCCGAGCACGTCGATGATGCGCTGGCCGATGTACTGGCCGTGAGTTTCCAGCGCGAAGTGACCGGTGTCCAGCAACTCAACGACCGCATCCGGATTGTCGCGCCGGTAGGCTTCGGCGCCGGGCGGAATGAAGAACGGGTCGTTGCGCCCCCAGATCGCCAGCGTCGGCAGCCGCGACTGACGGAAAAACTGCTGGAACGCCGGGTACAGCGTCAAGTTGTTCGCATAGTCCAGGAACAGGTCGAGCTGGATGTCCTTGTTGCCCGGACGTTCAAGCAGGGCCGCATCGAGCGTGTAGCCTTCCGGCGCGACGCTGTCGGGGTCGGCGACGCCATGCACGTACTGCCATTTCGTGCCTTCGAAATTTAGGATCGCATCATGGATGGTCTGCCGGTTCTGCGGCGAAGGATCCGCCCAATAGGCGCGGATCGGAGCCCAGGCGTCGCCCAGCCCGTCGAGATAGGCGTTGCCGTTCTGGGACACCAGGCCCGTAACGCGCTCCGGATGGGCCAAAGCCAGGCGCAGCCCGGTCGGGGCGCCATAGTCGAAAAAGAACAGGGCGTAGCGATCCAGGCGCAGCTCATCCACGAACGCTTCGAGCGACTTGGCCAGGTTGTCGAACGTGTAGCGATAGCCCCGCTCGGCCGGGACTTCCGTGAAGCCGAAACCGGGCAGATCGGGCGCGATGACCCGGAAATGGCTGGCAAGCTGCGGAATCAGATTGCGGAACTGGTGTGATGAGGTGGGAAAGCCGTGCAGCAGCAAGAGCACGGGCGCCTGCGGATTTCCGGCTTCACGGTAGAAGAAGCGCAGGCCGTCGGCCTTTGCGTGACGGTAGCGGACGGTGTTATCGGCTTGGGCGTTCATTTGGGTCTCCGGGCATGAGAAGGGAATACGGCGGATCGGGAAGCTTCACGACACAGTCTACGCACTTCGAGTAACCTGTCAATAGAATTTATACCGGTTACCGTACAGACCCGTTTATCTTTCCTGCTCACCTCGCTCCCGCCGGCCCGGGCTTGGCGCCCATAAAAAAGCCCGGCAGGCGCCGGGCGAAATATGGGTCTTGCGGATCACCGCGTCCTGGTGGCGGCGTCGTCGGATTCCCGCTTGCGAAAGGCCGCCACCTTATGGCGGTTGCCGCACAGCGCCATGCTGCACCAACGCCGCTTGTGGGATCGTGTGCGGTCGTAGAACCAAAGCGAGCAGGCGTCGCTTTCGCACTTGCGAACCAGGTCGAAATCGCCATGCACCAGCAGATCAGCGGCTGCCTCGGCAACGGGCAGGAGCCATTCCGCAGCTGTCCGCGAAGGATAGCGGCGCGCCAGCGACAAGCTGCTTCCGTCCTGCACGGCCAGCTCAAGATGGCTTCCGCCAGCCGCCAAGGCCCGATTCAGGGCGGAAAGCTCCAGGGGCGCGCCCGCCTTGCGCTGCGACACCAACAGACGGACGGCCTCACGCAGTTTGCGCGCGCCGTCCAGCAGCCCCGTCGGGGCCGCCTTCTGATCTGGCGCCATGCCCACCGACGCCAGCCAGGCGTTGACGTCCGAGTCGGACTGCCAGCGGTCCAACGGACCTGCGGCGCTTTGTTCGACGGTGTTGATCATGTCCAGGGCAACGTGGTCGCCCAATTCCCTGAAGTCAGGTGCTTGCGTCATGTTCATGGTGGCCTCCGGCGCCAGTGTAACCCTCAAAAATTAACAATAAAAGTTACACAAGCACTGGCCGACCACGCGTGATGATCATGCGCGCGGTTCGGGCAGCGGAATGTATTCCGTTTCGTCCCCGGGCACGATCTGATCGAAGCGGGTACGTTGCCACTCCTCTTTGGCCTGCTCGATGCGATCCTTGCTGCTGGAAACGAAGTTCCACCAGACAAAGCGCGGGCCATCCAGCGGCTCTCCGCCCAGCACGGCAAAGCGCGCCGCGGTCTTGGCGCGGACCTGGACGGGCTTGCCCGGGGCAAACACGACCAGGCGTCCGCTTTCGTAGGTCTGGCCGTCGATCTCAACGGTGCCTTGGGCCAGGTAGGCTGCGCGCTCCTCGTGCTCGGCCGGAAGCACCGTCACGGCGCCAGCCTGCAATTGAAGATCGCCGTAAAACAGCGGCGACAGCGTCTTGACCGACGAGGTCTTGCCGAACAGCGAACCCGCAACCACCTGGGCGCGCACGCCCTCGCCTTCGACGACGGGCTGGGCATCCAGACCGTAATGCGTGAAACCGGGGTCGGTTTCCTCGTGCGCCTTCGGGAGGCCAACCCAGATCTGCAGGCCACAGAGGCGTTGTGCAGCCAGCCGGCTTTCCGGCGACGAGCGTTCGGAGTGAACGATCCCGCGGCCGGCGGTCATCCAGTTCACTTCGCCAGGCAGAATCGTCTGGGTATGACCCGCGCCGTCGCGGTGAACCATGGAGCCTTCGTACAGATACGTGACTGTCGACAGCCCGATATGCGGATGTGGCCGCACGTCGATGCCGCTGCCCACGTCGAAGTCAGCCGGGCCCATGTGGTCCAGGAAGACGAACGGGCCCACGGTGCGGCGCTGCGCCGACGGGATGGCTCGGCGAACGGAAAATCCGCCCAGGTCGCTGGTGCGCGGCACCACAACGGTTTCGATCTGGCTTTCGCCTGCTTGGGACAAGGTCGACATGATGCAACGCTCCGCGTGAATAGGCCTCTGGCCATCTTAATGGCCTTGCGGCCGATAAAGTGTGAAACCGGGCGGATATCCAGATCCGCCCGGCGGTTGGCCTCAGGCCAGGTCGAACACCAGCACTTCGGCGTTCTTGCCGCCCGACAGCTCGACACGGTCGGCGTCCGTGATGGCCACCGCGTCACCCGCAGACAGCTCGACGCCGTTCACGATCACGCTGCCGCGAGCCACATGGACCCAGGAGCGCCGGCCGGCAGCCAGCGCCAGCGAAGCCGATTCATCGCCGTCGAACAAGCCGGCGTACAGGCGGGCGTCCTGATGGATCTTCATCGATCCGTCGGCGCCGTCCGCAGTGACCAGGGCTTGCAGGCGGCCACGCTTTTGCTCATCGCTGAACGCGCGTTCTTCGTACTCGGGCGCAATACCGGTCACGTCGGGCTCGATCCAGATCTGCAGCATGTGCGTTTCCGTATCGGGCAGCGGGTTGAACTCGGAGTGCATCACGCCGCGGCCCGCGCTCATGCGCTGCACGTTGCCGGGCTGGATGGTCGAGCCGCTGCCCATGCTGTCCTTGTGTGCAATGGCGCCATCAAGCACGTAGGTGATGATTTCCATGTCCCGGTGGCCGTGGGTGCCGAAGCCGCGTCCGGCGCCGATGCGGTCGTCGTTGATCACACGCAGCGAGCCGAAGCCCATGTGAGCCGGGTCGTAGTAGTTGGCGAAGGAGAAGGTGTGGAACGAATCGAGCCAGCCATGGTTGGCGTGACCCCGTTCGGCAGCGCGGCGGATCGTAAGCATCTTGAACTCCTGTTTCAATAATATGAATGATTGGGGCTGCATCGTGGCTGGGCTTCCTGCCTTGCCGTTTGTCTGCAACCCCGGCATGAGTGGTATTCTGCGCGTGCCGAAGCGCCGTTTTGGCGCGATATTTTGATGACTTCGTTCAAATTATTTGAATGCCCTTCCTACGCCCCATTTCCACGCAGCCCATCACCCCGGAACTCCTGGTTCTGGTCGACGCCATCGCACGCCACGGCAGCTTCGCCAAGGCGGCGCGGGAACTGGGCAAAGTCCCGTCTGCGGTGACCTACTCCATCCGCAAGCTGGAAGACGGGTTGGATGTGCTGCTGTTTGACCGCTCCGGACATCGGGCGCTGCTGACGCCTGCCGGCGAGGCCCTGCTCAAGGATGGGCGCCATCTGCTGCAATCGCTGGACGACCTGGCCAGTCGGGTCAAGCGCATCGCCACAGGATGGGAAGTGCAATTGCGCATCGCCGTCAGCGCGGTGCTGCCGTGGCGGCCTATCTACGATCTGATCGACGAGTTCCACGCCGTGGGCAGCGCTACGACGCTGCGCTTTTCCAGCGAGGTGCTGAGCGGAAACTGGGATGCGCTGACGTCGGGCCGCGCGGATCTGGTCATCGGTGCAGGAGCGACAGGCGAACCCACGGGACCCTACCGATCGCAGGCCATCGGCGTGATGCAGTTCGGCTTCTGCGTGGCGGCGAACCACCCGTTGGCGCTGCTGCCGCAGCCGTTGAGCCGCGCTGACGTCACACGTTATTGCGCCGTCGTCGTCGCGGACACCTCACGCAACCTGCCCGCCCAATCGCGGGGCATCCTGTCCGAGCAGCCCACGCTGGTCATGCCCACGATGCAGGCCAAGATCGAGGCCCAGGTGCGCGGTTTGGGCTGCGGCTACCTGCCGCTGACCCTGGCCGCGCCCTATCTGGCCGACGGGTCGCTGGTGGTGTGCGAAACGGATGAAGGAATGTCCCTGACGGAACACGTGGCTTACGCCTGGCGGGCCGAGCCGCCGGGCGAAGCGATGAAGTGGTGGTTGCAGAAGCTGAAGTCGCCGCGGCTGTGCGAGAGCCTGCTGGGGCTGTGACGCGGCGCGATGGCAAGGCCGGACACGCGCCCGGCCCGCCGTCACTCGTCTTCGATGCCCAGTTCACGCAACTTGCGCGTGATGGTGTTGCGGCCAATACCCAAACGCGAAGCCGCTTCCACGCGGCGGCCGCGGCTGGCGTCCAGCGCGCTTTGCAGCAGGATCTTTTCGAACTGGCGCGTAAGCGTCGCCATCACCGCGGGCTCGCCGCGTTCCAATCGGTACTGCGCGTCTCGCAGCAGCGAATCCTGCCAGTTACGGGGATCCGAATCGTCAACGGACACGGCGGCCGATGCCGCGGCCTGCACGACGGTGCCCATGCCGGCCATCGGCGCGGCGGGACGTAGCGACGCGCTGCCTGCCGGCGGCTGATGCTCCATGGCGCGGATTTCGGGCGGCAGATCGGCTCGCTCCACCGTCTGGCCTGGCGCCATCACCGTCAGCCAGTGGCAGAAGTTCTCCAACTGGCGAACGTTCCCGGGGAAGTCGAACTTGGTCAGCACGGCCAGCGCCTCGGGCGTCAGCCGTTTGACCGGCACGCCCAGCGTGCGCGCGCTGGCAGTCAGGAAGTGCTGGGCCAGCGCCGGGATGTCCTCGACCCGTTCCCGCAGCGGAGGCAGGCGCAGGCGGATCACGTTCAGGCGATGGAACAGGTCTTCGCGGAACAGGCCCTGTTCCACGCGCTGCTCCAGCGGCTGGTGGGTGGCCGCCACGATGCGCACATCCACGCGCACCGGCTGCGCGCCGCCGACCCGGTAGAAGCTGCCTTCGGCCAGCACACGCAACAGGCGGGTCTGCAGCTCGATCGGCATATCGCCGATTTCGTCCAGGAACAAGGTGCCGCCATGAGCTTCCTCGAAGCGGCCGCGGCGCAGGTTGTTCGCGCCGGTGAAGGCGCCTCGTTCGTGGCCGAAGAGTTCCGCTTCCAGCAGGTCGCGCGGAATGGCCGCGGCGTTCAACGCCACGAAGGGACCGCTTGCGCGCACCCCATGGCCGTGCAGCGCACGGGCCACCAATTCCTTGCCCGTGCCCGATTCGCCCGTGATCAGGACGGTGACCTTGGATTGCGCCAGCCGGCCGATGGCGCGAAAGACTTCCTGCATGGCGGTGGATGACGATTGGGTCATCATCCAGCGCTCGTTGTTCTGCGCGGCGTCGCCCTGCCCTTCGGGCGTCTCGGGCTGCGTGGACTCCTGCATGGCGCGCTGGATCAGCGCAACCGCTTCGTTCACGTCGAACGGCTTGGCAAGGTAATCGAACGCGCCGCCCTGGAAGGCGGACACGGTGCTGTCCAGGTCGGCGAAGGCGGTCATCACGATGACCGGCAGGCCAGGATGCCGCTCCTTGAGCTGGCGCAGCAGCTCAAGGCCGTTGCCGCCCGGCATGCGGATATCGGACACCAGCGCCACCGGCGCTTCGCGTGTCAATGCTTCCAGCACGTCGGCCGATTGCGAGAAGCTGCGGGTTGGGACGCCAGCGCGCGCCAGGGCTTTTTCGAGGACCCAGCGGATGGCCTGGTCGTCGTCGACGATCCATACGGGTTTCATCAGTTTGCGGGCTCCATCGGGAGGACCAGGCGAAACTCGGTGCGCCCTGGCCGGGATTCAAATTCGATGATGCCGCCGTGCTGCTGCACGAAGTCCTGCGCCAGGCTCAGGCCCAGGCCGGTCCCGCCAGCCCGCGCTGTGACCAGCGGGTGGAAGATGCGGTCACGGATGTGGTCCGGCACGCCCGGACCGTTGTCGATGATGGATAGCACCAGCGCCAGCCGGTGTTGCCGGTGCGCAAGCATGACCTGACGCGCGACGCGGGTGCGCAAGGTGACGACGCCAGGCTCGGTCTGCGGACCCTGAGGCCGGGCCACCAGCTCCTGCGCGGCGTTGCGCGCCACGTTCAAGACGGCCTGCATCAGGCGGGCGGCGTCGCCCTTCAGGTCAGGCACCGACGCGTCATAGTCCCGCTGGATGGTGACGTCGTTGCGGAATTCGGCCTGGATCAACGCGCAGACGCGCTCGCAGATTTCGTGGATGTTCACCGGACGCGCGTTCAGCGGCACACGTTGCGGACCGCTCAGGCGGTCCACCAGCGCCTGCAGGCGGTCGGCTTCGGAAATGATGACCTGGGTGTACTCGGCCAGCGCCGCGCTGGGCAGCTCGGCCTCCAGCAATTGGGCCGCACCGCGCAGCCCGCCCAGGGGATTCTTCACTTCATGCGCAAGGTTGCGCAGCAATTCGCGATGGGCTTCGATCTCGTCGACCAGCCGATGGTTGCGGTCGGCGAGGACGCGCTGCTCGATCTCGCGCGTTTCGATCAGCACCGGCCAGCGCTGGCCGGTCAGCCCTACGGTAGTCACGGCGACCTCGACGGATTCGGCGGCGCGGCGCAGCGAGGCCAACTGCCTCACATCGGCGTACCGTCCACCGGCGGCGCGGTCGATCGATGACTGGATATTCTCGGGATTGTCGAACAGAGTGGCGGCGGATTGCCCCCCCAGTTGCTTGCGCGAGCGGCCGAACAGGTCCTCGGCGGCTGCGTTGGCGTATTCGATGTGGCCGCGCTCGTTGACCAGGAAAACGGACGTGGCTAGCAGATCGAGAGCTTCTACATTCATTTTTCAACGTACCCGAATGAACTGGGGGAAAGCGGAACGCGTCCGCATACGCCGCGCCGGCCCGGCGCCCTGCGCGCCGGGCTTTTCGGCCCGGCGGCAATTCGTGGGACAGCGACCTGGCGGTGCGCGTGGTGTGGGCCCTGGTTTCTGCCTACCTCATCGCGCTCCCCCAGCTACGGCCTCAAACCATCAGAGGCTGTAGTACATGTCGAATTCGACCGGGTGCGTCGTCATGCGCAGGCGCGTCACGTCGGCCATCTTCAGGTCGATGTAGGCGTTGAGCATGTCGTTGCTGAACACGCCGCCACGGGTCAGGAATTCGCGATCCTTGTCCAGGTGCTCCAGCGCTTCTTCGAGCGAGGCGCAGACGGTCGGGATCTTCGCGTCTTCTTCCGGCGGCAGGTCGTACAGGTTCTTGTCGGCCGGATCGCCGGGGTGGATCTTGTTCTGGACGCCGTCCAGGCCGGCCATCATCAGCGCCGAGAAAGCCAGGTACGGGTTGGCCAGGGGGTCCGGGAAGCGCGCTTCGACGCGGCGGCCCTTCGGGTTGCCCACGTAGGGGATGCGGATCGAGGCCGAGCGGTTGCGGGCCGAGTAAGCCAGCTTCACGGGCGCTTCGAAGTGCGGGACCAGGCGCTTGTACGAGTTCGTGCCCGGGTTGGTGATGGCGTTCAGGGCACGCGCGTGCTTGATGATGCCGCCGATGTAATACAGGGCGAACTCGGACAGGCCGGCGTAGCCGTTGCCTGCGAACAGGTTCTGGCCGTCCTTCCAGATGGACTGGTGGACGTGCATGCCGGAACCGTTGTCGCCGACGATGGGCTTGGGCATGAACGTGGCGGTCTTGCCGTAGGCGTGGGCCACGTTGTGCACGATGTACTTGACGATCTGCGTCCAGTCGGCGCGCTGGACCAGCGTGCTGAACTTGGTGCCGATTTCGAGCTGGCCGGGAGCAGCCACTTCGTGGTGGTGCACTTCAACCGGCACGCCCATCTGTTCCATCAGCAGGCACATTTCCGAACGCATGTCCTGGAAGGAATCGACCGGCGGAACGGGGAAGTAGCCGCCCTTCACGCCCGGACGATGACCGGTGTTGCCGCCTTCGAATTCCAGGCCGGTGGACCAGGGAGCTTCTTCGGACTTGATCTTGACGAACGTGCCCGACATGTCGGTGTTCCAGGTCACGCCGTCGAACACGAAGAATTCAGGTTCCGGACCGAAGTAGGCGGTGTCGCCCAGGCCGGAGGACTTCAGGTAGGCTTCAGCGCGCTTGGCCAGCGAACGCGGGTCACGGTCGTAACCCTTCAGGTCCGACGGTTCGACCACGTCGCACGAAAGGATCAGGGTCGGCTCTTCGCGGAACGGGTCCAGGTTGGCCGTGGAGCAGTCGGGGATGAGCAGCATGTCGGACGCTTCAATACCCTTCCAGCCCGGGATCGACGAACCGTCGAAAGCCTGCCCGCTTTCCAGCTTGTCTTCATCGATAGCGGTGGTGGGCACGGAAACGTGGTGCTCACGGCCAACCGTATCGGTAAAGCGGAAATCCACGAATTTCACTTCGTTATCGGCGATCTGTTTCAGGACGTCTTTCGGGCTTGCCATGTCATCTCCATTAGATAAAAGGGTCGAGGGCTTTGCCCGTCGACTGGCACAGGGATAAAAGCAATAAGCGTGCCAGGTTATTCCCCGGGGATTCCCCGGGGAAGGCTGCACGGTCATGGTAAAATGTAGCACCAATATGGTGCAAAAGATGGAGCATGATTGCCCCATCTTGGTGCCCGAACGCTACAGGAACATTTCCTGCAGGTCGTTGAGGAATCTCCATCCCAGGGGCGTCGCCCGCAGGCGGGTGGGATCGGCATCCAGGAGGCCCCGTTTTGAGGCTGCCTCCAGTTGGTGCGCAATGGCGGCCAGCGACAGGCCGGTGCGTTCATTGAAGCTTGCCGCGGACACGCCGTCTTTCAGGCGCAGCGCATTGAGCATGAATTCGAACGGCAGTTCGTCCGGGCCAACCTGGCGGCTTTCGGCCAGATGGCTGCCGTCACGCGCCATGGCGGCCTGCATCCAGGAATCCGGGCTGCGCAGACGGGCCTCGCGCACGATTTTGTCGTGGAACGACAGCTTGCCGTGCGCCCCCGGCCCGATGCCCAGGTAGTCGCCGAATTCCCAATAATTCATGTTGTGGCGGGAGCGGGCGCCCGCCTTGGCGTACGCCGACACTTCGTAGCGCGACAGCCCCGCCGCGGCCAGTTCGGATTCCACGGCATCCTGCATCGCCGCGCTGGTGTCGTCGTCCGGCAGGTCTTCGGGCGGAAACTTCGCGAAGACTGTGTTCGGCTCCATGGTCAGGTGATACAGCGACAGGTGTTCGGTGCCAAACGACACCGCCTGCCGCAAATCGGCCATACAGGCTTCCAGCGTCTGCCCCGGCAATGCGAACATCATGTCCAGGTTGACGCGCGTCACGGCGCGCTGCGCCATGTCGATGGCGGCGCGCGCCTGCGCGGCGTCATGGATGCGGCCCAGCTTCTTCAACTGGGCGTCGTCAAAGCTTTGGATGCCCAGCGAAAATCGCGTGACCCCGCTTGCAGCGTAGTCGCGGAACCGGCTGGCCTCGGCGGTGCCGGGGTTTGCCTCCATGGTGATTTCGGCGTCCGGCCAGACATTCAGGTAAGCCCGCAGCATGGCCAGCATTTCGTCCAGGCCTGCGGCAGACAGCAGGCTCGGGGTGCCTCCGCCAATGAAAACGGAGATAACCTGCCGGCCCCAGATGGAGGGCAGCGCCTGTTCAAGGTCGCTGCGCAACGCGTCAAGGTACGCGCGCTCCGGGATCTCGCCGGGCGCGGCGTGCGAATTGAAGTCGCAATATGGACACTTGCGCACGCACCAGGGCACGTGGACATAGACGGACAGCGGCGGCAGGCTGGTGAGCGTGGCGCCCGCCGGCGTGACCAGGCGCGATGGCTTCGCGCCCATCTCGTTGCGTATGGGTATGGTGATGGACATGCGGAATTCCTGGCGCCGCGCGGGCGCCCTCTTCAAGCCTGGCCGAGCTTGCTCAGCAGTTCGCGCAGCGCGCGGGCCCGATGGCTGACCCGATTCTTTTCGTCGGGATCCAGCGAGGCTGCGGTCAGCGCCATGTCGGGCAGGTAGAAATGCGGATCGTAGCCAAAGCCGTTGGCGCCTTCGGGCGCATCGATGATCTCGCCATGCCACAGGCCTTCGCCGATGAGCGGACGCGGATCGTTTTCTGAGCGCACCAGCGCCAGCACGGCCACGTACCAGGCGCTGCGGTCAGCCATCGCGGCCAGGTTGCGCACCAGCAGCGCATTGTTGGCGGCGTCGGATTTTTCGCCCCCATGCATCTTTGCGTAGCGGGCCGAATACACGCCGGGCGCACCGTCCAGGGCAGCAACGCACAGTCCGGAGTCGTCCGCCAGGGCCGGCAGGCCGGTCAGGCGGCTGGCGTGGCGCGCCTTGGCCAGCGCATTTTCGACGAAAGTGACATGCGGCTCTTCGGCTTCGGGCACGCCCAGTTCGCCCTGGGGCACGAGTTCGATGCCCAACGGCGCGAACAACGCGGAAAACTCGCGCAGCTTGCCGGCGTTGTTGGACGCGAGGACGACGCGGCGCAGGGAGTCGGGAATTTTGGGGGAAGTCATAGCGCGAATTGTATAGGGCGAGGGCCTATCCGGGCCTCCAAGCCACATTGTTGGCGCGGGTACCACGAACGCATTAAATGCTTGTTGACACTTTTGTAACAGCGACTGAAGATTGCAAATCACGATTCGGCGCAACACCGCAGACATATTTTGTTGTCAATATGACCTATCTTGTCACTGATCGTATCTGAATGCCCTGGCGATGAACTTAATTCACGCTTTGCCCCGGCAGGCTGCGGCCCGCGCTCCCCACATATCCATGGACGGGGCGCCGGCCCATGCCAGCTTGGCTGGCATCCTGCGCGAAAGACTGCTGCGGCCTCGTTTCCAGCCGGTAGTCGACTTGTCCCACAGCCGCATCTTTGGCCATGAAAGCCTGATTCGCGGCCCCGCCGACACTCCCCTGCACTACCCCGACGCGCTGTTCGCTGAAGCCCGTCGCCAGGGGCTGCACCCACAACTTGAACTGGCCAGTTTCCGCGCCGGCGCCCGCGGCTTTGAACAGAACGACGCTGCCGGCAAGCTGTTCCTGAACCTCTCGGGATCCGCCCTGCTCCACTACTGGACTTTGTGGGGCGACGAAATGCCGGTGCGCCTGCTCAAGGATTGCGCCCTCGAACCTGCGAACATCGTGGTGGAGCTCACCGAGCAGGATCCCCTGTCGGACCGCATGACCGAACTGCACGACGCTTTCGCCTGTCTGCGCGAAGCGGGCATGCGCATCGCGCTGGACGACTACGGCGTCGGCAATTCGAATCTTCAGCTTTGGGCCGAAACGCAGCCTGAACTCGTCAAGATCGACCGCTATTTCTTCGACGGCATCGGCCACGACGAGCGCAAGCAAAACATGGTGCGAGCCATCCTGAAGGTGGCGCAGCATCTCGGCACGTCCGTCGTGGCAGAGGGCATCGAAACCGCGGAAGACCTGGCCGTGGTGCGCGAACTGGATATCCGCTATGCCCAGGGCTGGTTCCTGGGCATGCCCGACGAAACCTTGCTTACGGAACTGACGCCGCCCCTGCGCGATTCGCTGCGGATACGCACGTCCGCCCCCCTGTCGCAACGGTCGGCGGGCGGCACGGCAGCCAGCCTGAGGGTCGAAGCCCCGGCGGCCTTGTTGACCAAGCACACGAACGACGACGTCCACCGGCTGTTCCTGGAACACAAGAGCCTGCATGCCATGGCGGTGGTCGACGGCGACAACCGCCCGGTCGGCATCATCAACCGCCGGGACTTTTCCGAGCACTACGCCCAACGCTACACGCGCGAACTTTTCGGCCGCGACGCCTGCTCTACCTTCATGAACGCCGAACCGGTGCTGGTGGACCTGAACGTCTCCATCGACCAGTTGAGCCATGTGCTGATTTCCGAAGATCAGCGCTACCTGATGGACGGCCTGATCATCACTCGCGACGGCCGCTACGACGGCCTGGCCACCGGCGAAACCCTGGTGCGCTCCGTGACCGAAATGCGGATCGAGGCCGCGCGCTACGCCAATCCGCTGACCTCGCTGCCGGGCAATATCCCCATCAGCCGCCACATCGCCACCCTGCTCGAAGACGCCGCGGACTTCACCATCTGCTATGGGGACTTGAACAACTTCAAGCCCTTCAACGACGTCTACGGTTATTGGCGCGGCGACGACATGATCATGCTCACCGCCGACGTCATCAAGCGCCACTGCGATCCGCAACGCGACTTCGTGGGGCACGTGGGCGGCGACGATTTCGTGGTGCTGCTTCGCAGCCCGGACTGGAAGGCCCGCATCGAGCGCGTCATCGCCGAGTTCAACGAAGCCGCCGTGGCCCTGTACGACGAACAGGGCCGCCGCAACGGCGGTATCGAGGCCGAGGACCGTTACGGCGTGCCGCGCTTCTTCCCTTTCGTGACGCTGGGCGTGGGCGCGGTGACTGTCACGCCGTCGTTATGCGAGCGCATCCGCCCCGAGGACATCGCGTCGGCGGCTGCCCATGTCAAGCACAAGGTCAAGCACGGGAACCTGTCGCTCGTGACCGAGCGCTATAGCGGCGCCGTCCTGCCGCAGCTCGCTGGCTGAAGCCTGCGCGCCCTTCGATATCTGGAACACTGAAACGGCCCGGCGCAGTCCTTGGGCCTGCGTCTCCAGCGCGGCCGCCGCTGCCGCGGTCTGCTCGACCATGGCGGCGGTTTCCTGCGTGGAGCGCTCGATATCCGCCACCGCATCGTTCACCGACGCGATGCCCGCCGCCTGCTCGGCCGTGGCGCTGGAGATCTCGGCCACGATCTGGGTTACGCGGTCGACGGAGTCCACCATATCGCGCATGGTGTCGCCCGCCAGGTTGACGTGACGCACGCCGGCGTCCACGCGTTGGGCGGAGTCTTCAATCAACCCCTTGATCTCCCGGGCCGCCTGGGCGCTGCGCTGGGCGAGCGAACGCACCTCGCCCGCCACCACCGCAAAACCCTTGCCTTGTTCCCCGGCGCGTGCAGCTTCCACCGCCGCGTTCAGCGCAAGAATGTTGGTCTGGAACGCAATGCTGTCCACGACCCCCACGATCTCGCCGATTCGGCGCGCGCTGTCCGCGATGCCCTGCATGCTGTGCACCACTTCCTCGACGGCCTGGCCGCCCCGCTGCGCCAGTTGCGTCGCGCTCAGGGCCTGGCGGCTGGCCAGATCGGCGTTTCCTGCGGTCAGCTGCACGGTATGCGCCAGCTGCGTCATGTTGGCCGCGGCCTCCTGCAGCGAACCGGCCTGCCGGGCCGTGCGGTCGGACATGTCCGCGCCGCCCGCCGCGATCTCGCCAGCGCCCGTGTGGATTTCCTCGACGCCATGGCGTACCGACGCCACGGCAGCCGACAGCCCCGTCTGCATGCGGCGCATGGCTGAATACAGGACGCCGATTTCGTTGTCGCCGCGCAGGGCGATTGCGCCCGTCAGGTCGCCGTCGGCGATGCGGTCGAAGTGCGCGCCCGCCTCGATCAGCGGCCGCAGGATGCCGCGACGGAACGCCAGCCGGATCACGACGGCCACGAGCAGGACGAATCCCAACACGCCCGCCGCCACCATGATGACCCATTCAAGCGTTCGGCTGGCCCCCGTGACGGCGGTCTGGCCGTGTTCACGGGCATAGGCCTGGTAGGCGTCCACCTGCTTGACGTACGCCGCGCCGCTGGCGGGCAACGCCTTGTCCGCCAGCTTGTTCACCTCGATGCCGTTCCAGCCCTGTATTGCCTTGCTCATGGGCAACAGGGTCTGGTCGGCGAATGCCGTGTATGCCGTCAGCACCTGGCCAAACAAGGGTCCGCCCTGTTCGCTCTCGTCCGGGTTCGCGAGCAGCCGGGCCTGGCTGGCGGCGGCCTGCTTGAGCAGCGCATCCGCCTGGCCAAGCGATTCATTGCGCGCTTCTTCGAGCCCGCCTTCCATGGCGGTCTTGGCGTCCGTCAGCGCGGCACGCGCCTGGAACAGCCGGCTGGTCATGTCGGCAAGGTCGCTGGCCCGTTCGATGCTGCCTCGCCCCAGGGCTTCGATGTCTGCGCGGTTGTCGCGCAGCACGGTGATACCCGCCGCCGCGGCGACGGCGAACAGCACCACAAACAAAGAGAGAATGGCCGACAACGCTGTCGTGACCCTCAGATTTTTCCGCATATCCGTCCGTGTGTAGCTTCGCCGCCTGTGCGGCAGTGACCCGGATTATGGACACCCAGTTTGGCAATTTCTTGACACAACCTCGGATGCGCCTGACGCACTGCCGTCATGAAACCGCGCTTTTGCGAACAGGAACCCCGTATTAATCATTTGTGAATTGGCACGTGCGCGGCCTTGCGGCACATTCGACCCTGTACCGAACCATTTCCCTCAATCAGAACAGTAGCCTTATGCCCCACGCCTCCCACGCCTACCAGGACATCCGCGAAGCCGTGCGCGACCTCTGCGCCCAGTTCCCCTCCGAATATTTCCGCAAGGTCGACGAAGAACGCGGCTATCCCGAGGACTTCGTCCGCGCGCTTACCGAAGCCGGCTGGCTGGCCGCGCTGATCCCGCAGGAATATGGCGGCTCGGGCCTGGGCCTGACCGAAGCCTCGGTCATCATGGAAGAGATCAACCGCAGCGGCGGCAATTCCGGCGCCTGCCACGGCCAGATGTACAACATGGGCACGCTGCTGCGCCACGGTTCCGAGGCCCAGAAGCGCGAATACCTGCCGCGCATCGCCGCCGGCGAACTGCGCCTGCAATCCATGGGCGTGACCGAACCCACCACCGGCACCGACACCACCAAGATCAAGACCACCGCCGTCAAGCGCGGCGACCGCTACGTCATCAACGGCCAGAAGGTCTGGATTTCGCGGGTGCAGCATTCGGACCTGATGATCCTGCTGGCGCGCACCACGCCGCTGGACCAGGTCACGCGCAAGTCCGAAGGGATGTCCATCTTCCTGGTGGACCTGCACCACGCGGTCAAGCATGGCATGTCCATCCGTCCGATTCCCAACATGGTCAACCACGAGACCAACGAGCTGTTCTTCGACAACCTGGAAATCCCCGAAGAGAACCTCATCGGCGAAGAAGGCAAAGGCTTCAAGTACATCCTGGACGGCCTGAACGCCGAGCGCACGCTGATTGCCGCCGAGTGCATCGGCGACGGCTACTGGTTCGTGGACAAGGTCACGGCCTACGCCAAGGAACGCATGGTGTTCGGCCGCCCGATCGGCCAGAACCAGGGCGTGCAGTTCCCCATTGCCCGCGCCCACATCAACGTGGAAGCGGCCAGCCTGATGCGCTACGAGGCCTGCCGCCTGTTCGACGCCCACGAGCCCTGCGGCGCCCAGGCCAACATGGCCAAGCTGCTGGCCGCGGATGCCTCCTGGGAGGCCGCCAACGCCTGCCTGCAGTTCCATGGCGGGTTCGGCTTCGCCACCGAATACGACGTCGAACGCAAGTTCCGTGAAACCCGCCTGTACCAGGTGGCGCCCATTTCCACCAACCTGATCCTGTCGTACGTCGCCGAACACATCCTGGGCCTGCCCCGTTCCTTCTGAACCGCCACCATCCGACATGACCGCACAACACGACACCCCGCATCTGAGCGCCGAACTGGCGGCCTTTGCCGCCAATCTGCGCTACGAAGACATCCCCGCCCCGGTGCTGCGCCGCGCCGAAGATCTGCTCCTCGACTGCCTGGCCTCCATCCTGGCCGGCGCATCGGCGCGCGCGGTGCAGGCCATCGACCGCTATGCCGCCGCGATGGGCCCCACCGACGGCCCCAGCGAAGTCCTGATCAATCGCCGCCGCACCACCCCGCTGTTTGCCGCGATGGTCAACGCGGCCGCCGCGCACGTGGTCGAACAGGACGACGTGCACAACGGTTCCGTCTTCCATCCCGCCGCCGTCGTGTTTCCGCCGGCCCTGGCCGTCGCGCAGGCGCTGGGCAGCTCGGGCCGCGACCTGCTGACCGCCGCCGTGGCGGGCTACGAAGTCGGCATTCGCGTAGGCGAATTCCTCGGCCGCTCGCACTACAAGATTTTCCATACGACGGGCACGGCAGGCACGCTGGCGGCCGCCGTCACCACGGGCCGGCTTCTGGGCCTGTCGCCCGAACAGATGCTGCATGCGCTGGGTTCGGCCGGCACCCAGGCAGCCGGCCTGTGGGAATTCCTGCGCGATGCCGCCGATTCCAAGCAGTTGCACACCGCGAAGGCGGCTGCCGACGGCATCACCGCCGCCTACCTCGCGCGCGAGGGCTTCACCGGCGCCCGCCATATCCTGGAAGGCCCGCAAGGCATGGCCGCGGGCATGTCGACGGACGCCGATCCCAGCCGCCTGTGCGACCGCCTGGGCCAGCGCTGGGCATTGGCCGAGACTTCGTTCAAGTTCCATGCCTCCTGCCGCCACACGCATCCCGCAGCCGACGCGCTGCAACAGGCGCTGCGCGCCAACAACCTGACTGAAGCCGACGTGGAGCGCGTCGTGGCGCATGTCCATCAAGGCGCCATCGACGTGCTGGGACCCGTCGTCAATCCGCAGACCGTGCATCAGTCCAAGTTCTCGATGGGAACGGTGCTGGCGCTGATTGCACGCCAGGGCCGCGCCGGCCTGGCCGAATTCGACGCCGGCCTGGACGACCCGGGCGTCGCGGCTTTCCGTGGCAAGGTGGAAATGCAGCTGGACCCCGAAGTCGACGGCGCCTACCCGCAGCGCTGGATCGGCAAGGTCACGGTGCATACCCGCGACGGGCGCACCCTGCACGGCCGTGTCGACGAGCCCAAGGGCGACCCCGGCAACACCCTGAGCCGCCCCGAGATCGAAGACAAGACGCTCATCCTGGGCCGCTACGCCGATGCCGCGTCGGAACAGGAACTGCGCGGGTTGATCGCCACGATCTGGGGTCTGGAAAGCGTGGGCAAAGTGCAGACGCTCCTGCCGCGATAACTTGGCGATCTGGCACGAAAGCCGCACGTGAAAAAGGCCGCGGACTCAGTGCGGGCATACAGCGCCGCCACGGCCGGCATCAGGCCAGCGCGGCCCGCTGCTCGCGCACCAGGTTGGCGATGCCGCCTTCGGCCAGCATCAGCATGGTGTCCAGCTCCGCACGGGTGAAGGTCGCGCCCTCGCCTGTGCCCTGCACTTCCACGAACGCGCCGCTGCCGGTCATGATCACGTTCACGTCCGCGTCGCAGGCCGAATCCTCCTGGTAGTCCAGGTCCAGCACAGCCCGTCCCTGCACCAGCCCCACGGAGACCGCGGCCACGGCATCGCGAATCGGATTGGACGTCAGGTCGCCGCGCTTCATCAGCAGCGCGACCGCATCCGCAGCAGCGACCCAGGCGCCGGTGATGCTTGCGCAGCGGGTGCCGCCGTCGGCCTGCAGCACGTCGCAGTCCAGATGCAGCGTGCGTTCGCCCAGCACTTTCATGTCGAACACGGCGCGCAGGCTGCGGCCGATCAGGCGCTGGATCTCCTGCGTGCGGCCGCTCTGCTTGCCGCGCGCGGCCTCGCGGTCACCGCGCGTATGCGTGGCCCGCGGCAACATGCCGTATTCAGCGGTTACCCAGCCTTCGCCCTTGCCCTTGAGAAAAGGCGGTACCTTTTCCAGGACGCTGGCCGTGCACAGCACGTGGGTATCGCCGGCCTTCACCAGCACCGAACCTTCGGCGTAACGCGTGTAGCCGCGTTCCAGGCTGAACGGACGCAGTTGGTCGGTGGATCGGCCCGACGGGCGGGCAATGGCGGGGGTAGTGGTCACGACGGGCTCCAGACTTGGCTTCGAATCGCGGCATTGTACGGTCAGCAGCCCCGGGAAAATCGCGCTTGGAGTATCCTGCCGCGATGTATCCGGTTGAAAACACAGACCCGCGCTCCGTTCACCCGGCGCCGCGGGCCCCGGCGCAACCGGCTCCAATTCCAAGAATCACCAGGACATCGACATCATGATCCGCAGCATGACCGCCTTCGGCAACGCCCGAGCAGACTTAGAACAAGGCACGCTTGCCATAGAACTGCGCAGCGTCAACAGCCGTTTCCTTGACCTGTATTTCCGCCTGCCCGATGAATTGCGGCATGTCGAGACGCCGCTGCGCGAACTGCTGACCGCCAACCTGGCGCGCGGCAAGGTCGAGATCCGCGTTTCCTTTACGCGCGCCGCCAGCACCGAACTGTCCAAGCTGGACCCCGCGTGGCTTGAAGGCCTGGCCGAGCAGCTTCAGGCGGCCCGCCGCATCATTCCCGACATCGCGTCCCCGCGGCTGGCGGAGTTGTTTAACTGGCCCGGCCAGCGCGGCAACGACGCGCTCGATCCGCAGATCTGGGGCGCCGCCTGCCTGCAGGCCGCCCAGCAGGCGCTCACGCAATTGCAGGAAGGCCGCGGGCGAGAAGGCGAACGCCTGGCCGGCATGATGCGCGAATGCGCGGACGGCGTTGCGCGCGTGGTCGATATTGTCCAGGCGCATCTGCCCCAACTGCTGGCGGACCACCGCGACAAGCAGGCCGCCAAGCTGCGCGAAAGCGTGGAATCCGCGTTCCCCGGCGGCTTCGCTCATATCTCCGGCGCCGAACTGTCCGAGCGCCTGTCGCAGGAAGCCAACCTGTTTGCGCTGCGCATCGACGTCGCGGAAGAACTGTCGCGCCTGCGCTCGCACCTGGAAGAACTGCGCCACCTGCTGACCGACGGCGGCGGCAAGTCGTCAGGCGGCAAGAAGAACGCCGGCAGCGCCGGCAAGCGCCTGGACTTCCTGTTCCAGGAAATGAACCGAGAAGCCAACACGCTGGGCTCCAAGGCTGGCAGCATGGAAGTCACGCGTGCCGCGATGGACCTGAAGCTCCTGATCGAACAGATGCGCGAACAGGCTCAGAACATCGAGTAAGAACAAGGGGCCTCGCGGCCCCTTTTCTTTGCCTACCGGATTTCGCCGATGGCCGGTTCGCCCCGCAGGGCCGAGTCCAGGTACTGGCTGCGGGCTCGAGCGTCCGGGAAACGCATGTCGCGGTAATTGACGAAGCGCGAGCCGCGCGCCAGCCGATAACCCGCCCAGATCAGCAGGAACAGCGGAATGCCGATATAAGTGGCGACGACGCCGCCCCAGTCGATCTTGTCCTGCAGGAACGCCTGGTAATTCTGGCCCAACGTGATGATCAGGCACAGGACGAACGCGAAGATCGGACCGAACGGAAAGAACGGGGACACATACGGCAGATCGGCCAGGTTGTTGCCCTGCTTCACATAGCCCCGGCGGAATCGGTAATGGCTGATGGCGATGCCCAGCCACGCGATGAAGCCGGTCATCCCTGACGTATTCAGCAGCCAGATATAGACCGCGTTCGGGCTGAAGATGAACGTAAAGAAGCACAACGCCGCCACGACGGTGGTGGCCAGCAGCGCCCACAGCGGCACGCCGTTACGTGAAATCCGCCCGAACACGCGCGGCGCCTTGCCTTCGCGCGCCAGGCTGTACAGCATCCGCGTGGCCGCATACATGCCGGAATTGCCGGCCGACAGCACGGATGTCAGCACCACGGCATTCATGACCGAGGCGGCTCCCAGCAGCCCTGCCCGCTCGAAGATCAGCGCGAAGGGGCTGACGCTGATGTCCTCGACGTCGTTGCGCAGCAGGTGGGGGTCGGTATAGGGAATCAACAGGCCGATGACCAGGATGGCGGCCACGTAGAACAGCAGGATGCGCCAGAAGACCTGGCGCACGGCGCGCGGCAGATTGCGGGCAGGATCCTTGGATTCGCCCGCGGCGATGCCGATCAGTTCGGTTCCCTGGAACGAAAAGCCCACCACCATCGCCACGCCGATCAGCGCCGCAAAGCCGCCCGCGAAAGGCGCGTCGCCGACAGTCCAGTTGGCCACGCCGCCGGTTTCACCACCGCGAATGATGCCCAGCAGCATCAGCACGCCCATGGTCACGAATCCCAGCACGGCCAGGACCTTGATCAACGCGAACCAGAATTCCGCCTCGCCGAATCCCCGGGCGGACATGGCGTTCAAGCCGAAGGTGATGGCCAGGAACAATGCGCTCCAGTAAAAGCCGGGCACGTCGGGGAACCAGTACGCCATGACGAGCTGCGCGGCCACCAGGTCGACCGCGACGGTGACGGCCCAGTTGTACCAATAGTTCCAGCCGAGCGCGAAGCCGAAGCCGTCCTCGACATAGCGGGCGCCATAGGTCGAGAACGAACCGGACACCGGCATGGCGGCCGCCAGTTCACCCAGGCTGGTCATCAGGAAATAAACCATGATGCCGATGAGCACGTAGCCCAGCAGCGCGCCGCCGGGGCCGGCCTTGGCGATGGTCGCGCCCGAAGCCACGAACAGCCCCGTGCCGATCGACCCGCCCACCGCAATCATGGTCAGGTGGCGCGCGGACAGCGTGCGTCGCAATTCAGAGGGCTTTTCCGCCTCTGAATTGCGCGTGCCGCCTGAGCGGCGGTCATCGTGTTCCGATGGTGCCAAAATGCATTCCTTCACGTCGTGAAGGCACCCGCGCGATGCGCCCCGGGTGCCCTGAGATTTCCGAGCAACGGGCGAGAATAGCGCAATCGGCCCCGACATGAAAAATGACGGGAAGCGAGGGACGGATCATGCGATCCGGGCGCCCCGCCGCCGCCAAATTATTGAAACGCTGTTTCCATGAAGGTGCGCAGCTTGCGCGAATGCAGGCGTTCCGGCGGCATGTCGCGCAGGCGCTCCAATGCACGGATGCCGATTTCCAGATGCTGGTTCACCTGGCGGCGGTAGAACGCACTGGCCATGCCCGGCAGCTTCAGTTCGCCGTGCAGCGGCTTGTCCGACACGCACAGCAAGGTGCCGTACGGCACCCTGAAACGGAAGCCGTTCGCCGCGATGGTGGCCGACTCCATATCCAGGGCGATCGCCCGCGACTGCGCAAAGCGCTCCACCAGATCGACATGGTCCCGCAACTCCCAGTTGCGGTTGTCGATCGTCGCCACGGTGCCGGTGCGCATGATGCGCTTCAAGTCCCAGCCGGACAGCCCGGCCACCTCTTCCACCGCCTGTTCCAGCGCCACCTGCACTTCGGCCAGCGCCGGTACGGGCACCCACGTGGGCAGGTCATCGTCCAGCACGTGATCCTCGCGCACGTAGCCATGCGCCAGGACATAGTCGCCCAGGCGCTGCGAATCCCGCAGGCCGGCGCAATGGCCCAGCATCAGCCACGCGTGCGGGCGCAGGACGGCGATGTGGTCGGTAATGGTCTTGGCGTTTGACGGCCCCACGCCAATGTTCACCAAGGTGATGCCGGAATGATCGCCGCGCACCAGGTGGTACGCCGGCATCTGCGGCAGGCGCACGGCCTGCGCCTCGTCGCCCGGCCCGCTTTCGCCGCGGCGAGTGATGCGGTTGCCCGGCTCGACCAGCATCTCGTAGTCTTCATTGCCGCTGGCCATGAGCGCGCGCGCCCGCGCGCAGAACTCGTCCACGTAGAACTGGTAGTTGGTGAACAGCACGAAATTCTGGAAATGCGTCGGCGCGGTGGAAGTGTAGTGCTGCAGGCGATGCAGCGAATAGTCCACGCGCTGCGCCGTGAACGGCGCCAGCGGCCGAGGCTCGCCTTCCTTGCCGCGCCAGGACCCATTGACGATGGCATCGTCGGTCACCGCCAGATCGGGCACGTCGAACAGGTCGCGCAACGGCCGCTTCAGCGCCTCCAGGTGTTCGCCTTCGACATAGGCGCCCTCGGGAAAGGCAAAATGCAACGGGATCGGCGAATCGGACTCTCCGACTTCGACCGCTACCCGGTGGTTCTGCAACAACTGCCCGACCTGCTCGATCAGGTAGTCGCGGAACAGCGCCGGCTGCGTGACAGTCGTCTGGTAAATGCCGGGCTCGGCCACGTGGCCATAGGAAAGCCGGGTATCGATGGGATCGTAGGTTTCCACGACGATGCGAATGGCCGGGTAGTAAGCCCTCGCCCGTCCGACGCCGGTGTCGGCGCCCTTCAGGACCTCGCGGAAGACGGTCCGCAGAAAGGCCGTGTTGCGCGCATAGATCTCGGCCAGCCGGTCCACCGCGGACACCGCGTCCTGGAAGGGTTCGAAGGGCAAAGCTTCGGGCCGGGTCATGGACGACAAGGGGTGTACTGCGTTCATCATTGAGCTTCACTCCGCCTTCTTATCTGTCTTCTCTTGCATCGTCAGCCGCGAATGTCGCCAACGTCGCAAGCCGATGCAGTCGATTATGCCCGAGGCAATGGAACATGAAGTGTCATATGGGAAGTGCTCGCTCGCGCCGCCGTGTCGAGCGCGAATTGGCCGCTGCGGCGCAAGAAGCGGTAATCCAGTTACGCCCCTTCCCCGTAAAGCCGTAACAGGCGTCTGGAGATAATGCTGCATTGCACTACAAATGTAATGAAACTTTATTACACTATAATCGTGAAGCATTCCAGGTGTTCCGCCTGCGAACCGCCCCCCTTTCCGCCGGCTTGCCTGTCCAGGCAAAGCCATGCCGCCCACTCCGATTTTTGAAGTGACGTAATGACTCCGCCCACGCGAAAAGTTCGCTTTGCCCGTTTCCGCACGCCCGCATTTCTGACTGCCCCCCTGCTAGCCCTGACCCTCTCCTGGATTCCCGGCGCCGCACACGCCACCCGGGCCTCCGAACAAGCCCGTCCGTCCCTGAGCGGCCTGCGCCTGGCGCAAGAGCCCACCGTTCCCACGCTGCGCGACCGCGTCGTCCAGGCCGGCCTTGAGGCCATCGGCACTCCCTACAGCTGGGGCGGCGATGACGCCGAAGGGTTCGATTGCAGCGGGCTTGTCCTGTATGTATTCCGCGAAATCGCCGGACTCGAATTGCCCCGTACCGCGCGCGCACAGCGCAGCGAGGGACAGACTGTGTCCGCCAAGAAGGAACTCCGTCCCGGCGATCTGGTGTTCTTCGCCACGCGCGGACGCGGCGTGACCTCGCACGTCGGCATCTACATTGGCCAGAACAAATTCGTCCATGCACCGCGCCGAGGCACCAAAGTGCGGGTGGACGACATGAAGACCGCCTATTGGTCCAAGCGCTTCGTCGGCGCGCGCGCTTACCTGGATACGCCCCCCAAACAGATGCTTGCCCAGGCTACGCGCTGAGCGCAACGCCGGCGGACGGCGCCCGGCGGGCGCCATGGGGTGTGATTGCAGGGATGCCGGCACGTCTGTGCCGGCCGTTTTGCGTCCAGCCGGAATGATTCAGCCCCGGCCGACAAACGGCATATTGGTCGCCATGATGGTCATGAACTGCACGTTGGCGTCCAGCGGCAGGCGCGCCATGGCGGCCACGGCCTGGGCCACGTGGGCGACATCCATGCGGGGTTCGACCTTGGTGCTGCCATCGGCTTGCAGGATGCCCGCGGCCATGCGTTCGGTCATGTCCGTCGCCGCGTTGCCAATGTCGATCTGGCCGCAGGCGATGTTGTAAGGCCGGCAATCCAGCGAAATCGATTTGGTCAGACCTGTCACCGCATGCTTGGTGGCGGTATAGGCAATGGAAAACGGCCGCGGCGCATGCGACGAGATCGAGCCGTTGTTGATGATGCGTCCGCCGCGCGGGGTCTGCGCCTTCATGACGCGGATGGCTGCCTGGGCGCACAGGAACATGCCGGTTAGATTCGTGTCGACGACTTCGCGCCAGACCGAAACGGGCAGTTCCTCGATGGGCACGGCCGGCGCTCCGCGCCCGGCGTTATTGAAAAGCACGTCCAGCCGGCCATATTCGCGCTGGGTGGTATCGAAGAGATCCCGCACCGCCTGTTCATCGGAGACGTCCGTGGGGACGACCAGCGCCCGCAAGCCGTCCTCACCCGCCGCCGTGCGTGTTGCTTCCAGGGGTTCGCGCCGGCGTCCGGCCAGCACCACCCGGTATCCCTGCGCCAGGAATTCCAGGGCAACGGCGCGGCCTATGCCGGTGCCGGCGCCGGTTACCAGCGCGACGCGCGGCGGATCGATCTCGTTCGTGTTCATCGAATTCTCCTTCTTATGGATGCGCGAAATGCTACCCGAATCATTCTGCGGATGCTGCAAGCGAAGGTTCCAAGCGAAACACAGTTTCAGCGCGGCCGACCGCGCGATTTGCTATTCTTCGAGTCTCAGCATTACACGCCGGTCACATTCATTCATGCACGCCACTCCCGGAAACGTCTTCATGGTCGTCGCACCCAGCGGCGCCGGCAAGTCCAGCCTCGTCAAGGCGCTGCTTGCCCAAGACCCCTCCATCCTGCTTTCCATTTCTTGCACGACGCGCGCGCCCCGGCCCGGCGAAGAAGATGGCCGCGAATATCGTTTCGTATCCGTCGACGAATTCAAGCGCATGCGGGAAGCGCAGAACCTGTTGGAATGGGCGGAAGTGCATGGCAATTTCTACGGCACTCCGCGCGACCGCATCGACGAGGCCACCAGCCAGGGGCACGACGTGCTGCTGGAGATCGACTGGCAAGGCGCGCGGCAGGTGAAGCAGCGCTTCCCCCGCGCCATCGGGATTTTCGTGCTGCCGCCGTCCATCGATGAACTCGAAAGCCGGCTCAAGGCGCGCGGCCAGGACGAGCCGCAAGTCATCGCCCGCAGGCTGATGGCCGCAGGCGGCGAAATCGCCCACGCGCCGGAATGCGAATATGTTATTATTAATCAAGAATTTAGCGTGGCCCTGTCGGAACTGACCCAAATTGTCAGCGCCGCTCGGCTGCGTTTTTCGTCTCAGGCCGCCCGCCACGCCGAGTTGTTTGCGCAACTTGGCATCCCGGCCGAACACTGAGCCGAACGCATTCTCCCCATCATCCATCAGCACCAGGTGTCCTAATGGCTCGCATTACCGTCGAAGACTGTCTGAACCAAATCCCCAATCGTTTCAAGCTCACGCTGGCCGCGACGTATCGCGCCCGTGAATTGGCGCAAGGCCACGCCCCGCGCCTGGACAGCAAAGACAAGCCCACGGTCACGGCACTGCGCGAAATCGCGGGCGGACTCACCGGCGTGGAAATGCTGCGCAAAGTTCCCACCTGATACTCTCCGGGGGGCTGCAAGCATGGCTTTTCCCGGGCTGAAGTACGCTTCATCTGGTCTTCTTGCCGCACTGCGTGCCGGTTCCCGTCTTGGGCGCCGCACGGGCAAGAAAGACAAAAACTCCCCTACGCCGCCGTCCGTCGCCGCACAAGAAGCGGCGGACGCGACCGCATCTCCGGTCGCTTCCCTGGCGCCGCTGACCGAAATCATCGGCAGCTATCTCGACAAGAAAGACGTGGAACGCGTGCGCGAAGCCTACCGCTTCGCGGACCAGGCGCACCTGGGCCAGTTCCGCGCCAGCGGTTCGCCCTACATCTCGCACCCCATCGCCGTCACGGAAATCTGCGCGGGCTGGAAACTCGACGTCAACGCGCTGTCCGCCGCGCTGCTGCACGACGTGATGGAAGACCAGGGCATCGCCAAGCACGAGCTCGCCGAAAAATTCGGCCCTGAAGTCGCGGAACTGGTGGATGGCCTGTCCAAGCTGGACCGCCTGGATTTCGCCACCAAGGCCGAGCAGCAGGCCGAGAGCTTTCGCAAGATGCTCCTGGCGATGGCGCGCGACGTACGCGTCATCCTCATCAAGCTGGCCGACCGCCTGCACAACATGCGCACGCTGGACGCGGTCAATCCTGAAAAGCGCCGCCGCATCGCCCGCGAGACTCTGGAAATCTATGCGCCCATCGCGCATCGGCTGGGTCTGAACCTGCTGTTCCGGGAATTGCAGGATCTCTGTTTCGCGGCAATGCACCCAAACCGCTATCAGGTGCTGTACAAGGCGGTTCTGGCCGCCCGCGGCAACCGCCGCGAAGTCATCACCAAGATCGCCGATTCCGTGCGCGCGGCGTTGCCCGCAGCCGGCATCGAGGCCGAAGTCAGCGGCCGCGAAAAAACCCTGTTCGGCATCTATCGCAAGATGGTCGACCAGAAGAAGTCGTTCTCGGACGTGCTGGACATCTACGGCTTTCGCGTCGTGGTGCATACGCTGCCCGAGTGCTATCTGGCGCTGGGCACCCTGCACCAGCTCTACCGGCCGGTCCCGGGCAAGTTCAAGGACTACATCGCCATCCCCAAGGTGAACGGCTACCAGTCCCTGCACACGACGTTGGTCGGCCCGTACGGCACGCCCGTGGAGTTCCAGTTCCGCACGCGCGACATGCACCACGTCGCCGAAGAAGGCGTGGCCTCGCACTGGTTGTACAAGGGCGCCGACCTTACGCTCAACGATCTGCAAAAGCGCACGCACCAATGGCTGCAGTCGCTGCTGGACATCCAGAGCCAGACCGGCGATTCCGGCGAGTTCCTCGAACACGTCAAGGTCGACCTGTTCCCCGATGCGGTCTATGTGTTCACGCCGCGCGGCAAGATCATTTCGCTGCCCCGAGGCGCCACGCCAGTCGATTTCGCCTATGCCATCCACACGGATATCGGCAACCAGGCGGTGGCCGCCAAGGTCAACGGCGAATTCGTGCCGCTTCGCACCGAGCTGAACAGCGGCGACACGGTCGAGATCGTTACCTCGCCCGCGTCGAGGCCCAACGCGCAATGGCTCAACTACGTGCGCACGGGCCGGGCCCGCTCTGAAATCCGCCACTACCTGCGCACGGTCAAGTACGAAGAATCGGTCGCCTTTGGCGAACGGCTGCTGGGTCAGGCCATGCAAGAGCTGCACATGCCCTTGCCCGCCACCGACGACCCCGCCTGGCAGAAACTGGCGCGCAGCACCGGCGCCAGTTCGCGCGAGGAAATCCTGGCCGACATCGGCCTGGGCAAGCGCCTGGCCGCGGTGGTCGCGCGCCGCTTCGCGCCAGAACATCAGCTTGTCGCCACCACGGCCGCCGCGGTGGACGAGCTGACCTCGGCCCGCAGCGCGCCCATCCTGATCCAGGGCAATGAAGGCCAGGCGGTGCAGCTGGCGCCGTGCTGCGGCCCGTTGCCGGGCGACCCCATCGTTGCAGGCATGCGCATGGGCCATGGGCTGGTGGTGCATACCGCGGATTGCCCGGTGGCCTTGCGCCAGCGCCTGCGCGAACCCGAACGCTGGATCAACGTAGGCTGGGACGCGCACACCGCCAAGCACCTGGCTACACGGCTGGACATCGTCACGCGCAACGAACGTGGCGTGCTGGGCCGGCTGGCTGCGGAAGTCACGGCGGCGGACGCCAACATCGTGCATGTCACGATGCACGACGACGCCGTGTCCACCGTTTCGCTGCACCTAACCATCCAGGTCGATAGCCGCAAGCACCTGGCGCAGGTCATCCGCGCCATCCGCCACGTGCCGCAGGTGCAGAAGATCGTCCGCGTGAAGGGCTAGCGCCTTTCCAGCGTGAAAGACCAGGCGTCCGGCAACTTGCCGGACGCTTTTTTTTCAGGCCACGTGCTGCAGGAAATCCTTCAGGCGCTGGCTGGGCGGATTGCTGAGTAGTTCCTCGGGCGGTCCGTCATGCGCGATCTTGCCCGCGTCGATGAAGATCAGGCGGCTGCCGACCTTGCGCGCGAATTCCATCTCGTGCGTGACGACCACCATCGTCATGCCCTCCTCGGCCAGGTCGCGCATCACCTTGAGCACTTCGTGCCGCAGTTCGGGATCCAGGGCGGACGTGGGCTCGTCGAACAGCATCAGCTTGGGCTTGATCGCCAGCGCGCGGGCAATCGCCACGCGTTGCTGCTGGCCCCCGGACAGCTCCGACGGATAGTGCTTCATGCGCTCGGCCAGGCCAACCTTGGCCAGCAGCGCCTCGGCCACTTCGCGGGCCTCGGCGCGCGTCTGGCCACGCGTATGCACGGGTCCGAACATGACGTTTTCAAGCGCGGTCATCTGCGGAAACAGATTGAACTGCTGGAAGACCATACCGGCCTCCCGCCGGATCTCGCGCACTTGCGCCGGATCGCCCTTGACGCTCAGGCCATCGACCAGCAGATCGCCATCGTTGATGGTCTCGAGCACATTGATGCAGCGCAGGAACGTGGATTTGCCCGACCCCGACGGGCCGACCACCACCACGACCTCGCCCGCGTCGATGTTGAGCGATATCCCGTTGAGCACCATGGATTCGCCGAAGCTCTTCGTGACGTTGTGAAATTCGACCATGCTCATATGATGCGCATCCTCTTTTCCACCAGGTGCAGGCTCAACGCCATCAAACCGGTGAGGATCAGGTAGATGATCGCAACCGCCGACCAGATTTCGACGGCGCGGAAGTTGCTTGCCATGATTTCCTGCCCCTGCCGCGTCAGTTCGGCCACGCCGATCACGATGAAAAGCGAGGAATCCTTCAGGCTGATGATGCACTGGTTCCCCAGCGGGGGAATCATCCGCCTGAATGCGACAGGCCCGATGATGTGGAAAAGGATCTTGTGAAAAGGCAGGCCCATCGCCTGCCCCGCTTCCTTGAGCCCCTTGTGCACCGACAGCAGCGCCCCGCGCACGATCTCCGAGATGTACGCCCCGGAATTGATGATGAGCGTGGCGATGGCCGCCCATTCCGCATCAACCCGGATATCCGCCAGCAAAGGCAAGGCGAAATAGATGAACATGACCTGCACGACGATGGGCGTGCCGCGGATGACCGCGACATAGACCTGCGCAATGCCCGAAAGAATCACGTTGCCGTAGGCACGCGTCACACCCGAGAGCGCGCCCAGCAGGAAACCGCCCGCCAGGCCCCAGAATGTGATCTTGATGGTCATGAGCGTGCCCTCGAGCAGATTGGGCAACGCGCCTTCGATTACCGACCAGTCAAACTCCACGATCTTCCCCCTTCGGCGCGCTGGCGCGCCGCATCATGGCGGACGCGCCGCGGGTGGGTTGCGGTCATGGCTGCCGCCGCCGCTGAAGTCCGGCGCCGCCGCCGGACCCTGCCCTTACCGCTGCCTAGCCGGCGCGCCCCTGAAAAGTGCCGCCCGCCCGAATGATCAGGGCTTCTTGCCGAACCACTTGGTGTAGATCGCGTCGTATTCGCCGCTGGCCTTGAGCGCTGCGAGCGCCTTGTTCACCTGCGGAACGAGATCGCTGCCCTTGGGGAAGGCGATGCCGTAGAAGTCGCCGCTCTTGACCGAGCCGACCACTTTCACGCGGCCTTTGCCCGCCGTGTTGGCGTAATACTGCACATTGGGCGTGTCATGCACGGCCGCGTCGACACGGCCGGTGGCCAGTTCGAGGTAGGCGTTATCGATGTTGGGGAACAGCTTGAGCTTGGCGTCCGGCACCTGAGCCTTCAGGAAGTCCACGGTGGCGGTGCCGGTCTTGACAGCCACGGTTTTGCCGGCCAGCGACTTGGCGTCGGTGATGTCAGTGTTCTTTTCGCCCACCAGGATGGCCAGGCCGCTTTCATAGTACGGGTCGGAGAAATCGATGACCTTCTTGCGGTCGTCCCGGATGGTGATGCCCGCCAGCGCGGCGTCGATGTTCTTGGTCTGCAGGCCGGGGATGATGCCTGCGAAATCCATGGGCTGGAGCTTGTACTTGAGGTTGAGTTGCTTGGCGATGGCTGCCCACAGATCCACGTCGAAGCCCGTATAGGTATTACCCTGCTTGAACTCGAACGGCACGAAAGCGGTATCGGTGGCGACCACCAATTCCTTGCCCTGGGCCTGCGCGGCCGAGACGGCGCCAAACATCGCCACGGACAGGCCGACCAGTGCGGCGGCAACTTTACGTTTGATCATGAAACTCTCCTCGTGGGGAGCGCCAGGCACCCCGGGGTTGTTGTAAGGGCATGATTCCTGGGCCACGCCGGATTTCCCCGCCGCAACTTATCGATGATCTTAACGCATCCGTCCCCACCCGGCGGAGCCCGAAAAATTTACAATCCGCGAGACACGCGGAGGATTCCCATGGCCTACAAATACGTACGCATCGCCGGAAACCGCCGTCAGGTCGGCGTGGCGCTGGGCAAGCTGGCGCGCCCGATCATGACGGGCTATCTCGATCAAAGCGACACATGGGACGCCTTGCGGCCGTGGCGCGGCCATGCGTACGTCGATGAACTGGCGCAGCAGGCAGAGGCCGCCCTGCCCCAGATCTGGGAAGAATTGGAAGGAATGGCCGAAGGGCTGCGCATGCCGGTCAAGGACGTGCTGCTATGGCACTGCCGCGGCGATCTGCTGCACAGCACCACCGACGGGTGCACATCCGTCGCCCTGAAGGCCGCGGACGGCTCGCGCTGGATCGGCCATAACGAAGACGGCGATCCCTATCTTTATGGCCGATGCCACCTGGTGGATGTCGCCCTGGACGATGCCCCGGGCTACTTGAGCTTCTACTATCCGGGCTCGCTGCCGGGCCATACTTTTGGCGCCAACCGCGCCGGGCTGGTGCAAACCATCAACAATCTGCGCACCCGGCAGCGCCACGCCGGCGTGCCCCGCATGTTCCTGGCGCGCGCGGTGCTTGACTGCGCCACACTGGACGACGCGCTGCAACTGCTGAAGGGCCTGCTGCATTCCGGCGGTTTCCACCACACCCTGGCGGCCGCCTCCGACCCGCGCATCATCAGCGCGGAAGTGATACCGGGCTCGGTTTCCTTCCTGGAAATCGGCAAGCGTTACGGGCATGCCAACCACATGGTGCATGCCGACACCCGCGGACAGATGCAGATCATCACCGATTCGTCGCGCGCGCGTCAGAACCGGATCGAAGGATTGGTGGATGGATGGTCCGCGGACTCGGGCAGCGCCGACATGCTTGCCGCCCTGCTGGACGCCCACGGCAAGCTGCCGATCCTGCGCACCGCCCGGGACGACCCCGATGGAGAAAATACCCTGGCCACCGCGATCTTCGAGATACGCGACAGCGAGGTCGTCCTGCGCGTGCACGACCGCAAGACGCGGGCGGACATCGCGCTGGACGTGATGTCCGATCCCGACTGAGCGGAACCGGACACCCCTCGCGCCGATCAGGCTGCGCCGTAGCCGCCGCCTCCGGGCGTTTCCACCACGAAGACGTCGCCAGGGCGCAGTTGCGCGCTGTCTTGCGGCCCAAGCTCCTGGATGGTGCCGTCCACGCGCTCGACCGTGTTGCGGCCCATCGCGCCCGGCTGCCCGCCCGCCAAGCCGAACGGCGCAAAGCGGCGGTTGTTCGACAGGATGGCCGCGGTCATGTCTTCCAGGAAGCGGATACGCCGCACGCCGCCGTCGCCGCCCGGATAACGGCCCGCGCCGCCCGAGCCCTTGCGGATCTCGTACGATTCCAGCCGGACCGGGAAGCGGAACTCCAGCACTTCGGGATCCGTTAGACGCGAGTTGGTCATGTGCGCCTGCACGACGGACGTGCCCGCGAAGCCTTCGTCCTGCGGACCGGCCGCGTCGATGCGCACCGGGCCCGCGCCCGTGCCGCCCGAGATGGTCTCGTAGTACTGGTGGCGCGCGTTGCCGAACGTGAAGTTGTTCATCGTGCCCTGGCTGGCCGCCAGCACGCCCAGCGCGCCGTACAGCGCGTTGACGATGCACATGGACGTTTCCACGTTGCCCGCCACCACCGACGCCGGCGGGTTGGGACGCAGCATCGAGCCTTCCGGCACGATGATGGACAGCGGCACCAGACAACCGTCGTTCAGCGGGATGTCGTCATTGACCATCGTGCGGAACACGTACAGCACCGCCGCCACGGCGATTGCGCCCGGCGCGTTGAAGTTGTTGTCCAACTGGGCCGACGTGCCCGTGAAATCGACCACTGCGGTGCGCTCTTCGGTGTCCACGCGTACGGCCACGCGAATCACCGCGCCGTTATCCAGCGGGTATTCGTAGCTGCCGTCCTTGAGCACCGAAATCACACGGCGCACCGCCTCTTCGGCGTTGTCCTGCACGTGGCCCATGTAGGCGCGAACCACATCCAGGCCGAAGTGATCGCACATGCGCAGCAGTTCCTGCACGCCCTTTTCGTTGGCGGCGATCTGTGCATGCATGTCGGCGATGTTCTGGTCGGGATTGCGCGCCGGCCAGCGGCCCGAACCCAGGATCTCGCGCGCGGCCTCTTCCCGGAACTCGCCGTTCTTGACGAGCTGGAAGTTCGTGAACAACACGCCTTCGTCCTCGACCGTCTTGGAATCCGGCGGCATCGAACCCGGCGTGGTGCCGCCGATATCCGCATGGTGCCCGCGCGAGCCCACATAGAACAGGATCTCGCGGCCGGCCTTGTCGAACACGGGGGTGATGACCGTCACGTCAGGCAAGTGCGTGCCGCCATGGTAGGGATCGTTCACGACATACGCATCGCCCGGCATCATGCGGCCGGCGTTCGCGTTCATCACGGTGCGAACCGATTCGCCCATCGAGCCCAGGTGCACGGGCATGTGGGGCGCGTTGGCGATCAGGCGCGCCTGCGCATCGAAGATCGCGCAGGAGAAGTCCAGGCGCTCCTTGATGTTGACCGAATACGCCGTGTTCTGCAGGCGGTAGCCCATCTGCTCGGCGATCGACATGAAGAGGTTGTTGAAGACCTCGAGCATGACCGGATCGGCCTGCGTGCCGACCTTGCGGCGTTCAGGGCGCGCTTCCACGCGGCGGATCACGAAGTGGTCCTGCGCGGTCAGTTCGGCCTGCCAGCCGGGCTCGACGACGGTGGTCTGGTTCGGTTCGGAAATGATGGCGGGACCCGGCACCACGTCGCCGCCGGCCATGTCTTCGCGCACGTACAAGGGCGTGTCGCGCCAGGCGCCCGCGCTGTACATGCTGACCACGCGGCGGGAGGCCAACTCGCCGTCACGGCTGCGCGCGGTCGCGGCTTCGCCGACGCGCTCGCCGCCGCCCGTGGCTTCGACCGAAATGGTCTCGACAACGAGTTCGCGATTGGGCATCAGGAAGGAATAACGCTGACGGTAGGCGGCCTCGAAATCGCGGCGGGCCTGCTCCAGGTCGGAAAAAGCCACTTCCAGCGCGGTGTCGGTGCCGCGGTACTTCAGGTGCAGGCGGCGCTGCACGTTGATGTCCGTTTCGGCCACGTGCTGGCGGCGCAGTTCGCCAACCGCCTGGCCGGCCAGGACGTCGAGTTCGTCCTTCAGCTCGCCCATCAGCGCGGCGTCCAGCACCTTTTCGACCGTCTTCTGGCGCATATCCGTCTGGTCCGCCAGGCCCATGCCGTAAGCCGACAGCACGCCGCCCAGCGGATGGGCGAATACCGTGGTCATGCCCAGCGCGTCGGCCACCAGGCACGCGTGCTGGCCGCCGGCGCCGCCGAATACGGTCAAAGCGTACTCGGTCACGTCATGGCCGCGCTGGACCGAAATGCGCTTGATCGCCTCGGCCATGTTGCCCACGGCGATTTCAAGAAAGCCCTCGGCCAGCTGTTCCGGCGACATCTCGCGGCCCGTCGCGGCGCGAACTTCGTCGGCCATGGCGGCAAAGCGTTCGACCACGGCTTCCCGGTCCAGGGCTTCGTTGGCGTCCGGGCCGAATACCTTGGGAAAGAAGTCCGGCTGGATCTTGCCGAGCAGCACGTTGCAGTCCGTGACCGCCAGCGGGCCGCCGCGGCGGTAGCACGCCGGTCCCGGATTCGCGCCGGCGGAATCCGGTCCGACCCGCAGGCGCGCGCCGTCGAAATGCAGGATGGAGCCGCCGCCGGCCGCGACCGTATGGATGCTCATCATGGGCGCGCGCATGCGCACGCCCGCCACCTGGGTTTCGAACTCGCGTTCGAACTCGCCCGCATAGTGCGAAACATCCGTCGACGTTCCGCCCATGTCGAAACCGATGACCTTTGGAAAGCCGGCGATTTCGCTGGTCCGCACCATGCCGACGATCCCGCCGGCCGGCCCCGACAGGATCGCGTCCTTGCCGCGGAATCGGTGCGCATCGGTCAGGCCGCCGCTGGACTGCATGAACATCAGGCGGATGCCGGGCAGTTCGCCGGCGACCTGGTCCACGTAGCGCTTCAGGATGGGCGACAGGTAGGCATCCACCACGGTGGTGTCGCCGCGCGACACGAACTTGATCAGCGGGCTGACCTCGTGCGACACGGACACCTGGGTGAAGCCGATCTCGGCGGCGATCCGGGCGGCGGCGCTTTCGTGATCGGGCGCATGCCAGGCGTGCATGAAAACGATGGCGACTGCGCGGATGCCGCTGTCGTAGGCGGCCTGCATGTCCTTGCGCAGGCCGGCTTCGTCCAGTGCGCGGATCACTTCGCCGTCGGTCGCCACTCGCTCGTCCGCCTCGACGACGGATTCGTACAGCATTTCCGGCAGCAGCACGTTGCGATCGAAGAGCCGCGGACGATTCTGATAAGCAATGCGCAGCGCATCGCGGAACCCGCGCGTCGTCACGAGCAAGGTGCGCTCGCCCTTGCGCTCGAGCAGCGCATTGGTGGCCACCGTGGTGCCCATCTTCACGCACTCGACCTGATCGGCCGGCACCGGTTGCCCGGGCGCGATGCCCAGCAGCTTGCGGATTCCGGCCACCGCCGCATCGCGATACTGCTCGGGGTTTTCGGACAGCATCTTCGCCGTGGTGGTGCTGCCATCGGGACGGCGCGCCACGATGTCGGTAAAGGTGCCCCCACGGTCGATCCAGAATTGCCACTTCATACTAGGTATCCTCGAGAACAAGAGGTCGCCGCGGCGCGTATGGCCGCGGTCGGGTTGCTGGTGTCGGGGCTTGCCCCGCGTGTTTGGTTCAAAGAGAGGTGGCGGCCCGGGCCGCCTGGTCGTACAGGCCGGACAGCGCGCGCAGCGTGTGCGCCAATTGCCGGCTGAATTCAAGGCCGCCTCCGCCAGGCGCATCCAGGCCGGCGGTCAGGCATTGTTCGCGGATTTCGCCATAGCGCTTCAGGATTGCCGTCCCTTCGGGCGTGACGCTGTAGAAAACTTCCTTGCTGCTGCGCTCTCCGCGCACGACGCCAAGGCGATCGAGCTTCTTGAGCGCATAACTGACGATGTGGGTGTCTTCGACGTTCAGCGTGAAGCAGATGTCGGCCAGCTTCTTGGGACGCTGGCGGTGATAGACATGGTGAAACACCATCACATCGGTGGGTGTCAGGTCCGGAAGGCCCGCAGCCGCCATGCAACGCACCGTCCAACGGTCGAAGGCGTGGCTGGCGATCATCAGGCCGAATTCCACTTCGGAAAGATCGGGCGCGCTGCCGCCCGCCAGATGGGCCGACGATGCAATCAAAGTGGGGGTCATAAGAGCCGGAGGCGGAATTTATCTGGATGAAATACTAATAATTTATCTATATTTCATCAATAAAAAACCACTAGCGACACGCAGAATTCCCTCGATTCGAGGGAATACCCCTACGCTTGTTCTTCAGTGACGGTTCAGGGCGCTTCCCAGCCCATGGGCAGGTTGGCGCGGATCAGCCACCCGGCGATCGAAATGCGGGCGGCGATGACAGGCATGGGATCGCCCGGGCCGAACCAGCGTGCGTCGGCGATTTCGTCTTCCTGGATGCGGATGTCGCCGGACACGTAGTCCGCCGTGAACGCCACCATTAGCGAATGTGGAAACGGCCAGGGCTGGCTGCCGAAGTACTGCAGATTGCCGACCTTCAGCCCCACCTCTTCGTAGATCTCGCGGTGGACGGTCTGCTCGATGCTTTCGCCCGGCTCGACGAAACCGGCCAACGCCGTGTAGCGGGCCGCGGCCCCATTGTTGTGACGCGCCAGCAGGATGCTGTCCCCTTTGCGGATCAACACCATCATGGCCGGTGAAATGCGTGGATACGCCGATAGCCCGCAGGCGGGGCAACGCAGGCAGAATTCGTGCGTCAAGCGTTCGGCCGGCGTGCCACAGGCGCCGCAGAACCGGTGCGTGCGGGCCCACTCGGCGATCTGATACGCGCGGCCGGCCAGCGCCATGCCCTCGTCGTCGAACACGCCGAACAACGAACGCAGCTTCTTGAAGGCGTAGCCCTCCGGGGCTTCGATGGCCGGTTCGACGCACACGGTGCGATACGGCGAGCCTGCCTGCATCCAGACCGGCTGCAACACCGCGGCGGACAGCCCGATGCGTTCGCACAACGCCGTATCCGGCAACACGCTGGACGAGACTTCGACCAGCAATTCATCACGGCGAAAAACGAAATTCACACGACCCTCGGCGCAGCGTATCCAATTGCGCAATCTTAGAAGAAAAACCTGACAACTGAGCGTATCCCGGCATCGCTGACGGCAAACATTGAACCTTCAACCAATGAGCAACAGCGAACCCTAGGAATAACCCGTAAAACGTCGAATTCCCGCGCTTTGTTACCGCACAGCAACATAGAATGGCACGGCGCTCAGGCGGCGCGAAGCCGCGCCGCGCAATCTTTTTTCGCAATGCCTATCGGGCCAGACCCGTCATCACCATTCGCAAAGAAGGACCATTCATGTACAAGAAAATCTCGCTGCTGACCGGCAGCATCGTCCTGGCTTTCAGCGCGGGCGCACAGGCCCAGACCAAGTGGGACCTCCCCAGCGCCTATCCGGCAAGCAACTTCCACGTCGAGAACCTGACGACCTTCATCAAGGACGTCGACTCGCTGTCGCAAGGCAAGCTGAAGATCACGCTGCACAACAATGCATCGCTGTACAAGGCGCCTGAAATCAAGCGCGCGGTGCAAGGCAACCAGGCACAGATCGGCGAGATCCTGCTGACCAACTTCGCCAATGAAGACCCGATTTACGAACTGGACGGCCTGCCCTTCCTGGCCACCGGGTACGACGCGTCGTTCAAGCTGTATCAGGCGCAGAAGCCGTTCCTGGAAAAGAAGCTGGCCGCGCAAGGCATGACGCTGCTGTATGCGGTGGCATGGCCGCCCCAGGGCATTTTCGCCAACCGCGACATCAAGCAGATCAATGACATGAAGGGCCTGAAGTGGCGCGCCTATAGCCCGGTCACGGCGAAGATCGCCGAACTGGTCGGCGCCCAACCCGTGACGGTGCAGCAGGCCGAACTGGCCCAGGCGCTGGCCACCGGCGTGATCGACTCGTACATGTCGTCCGCATCCACCGGCTACGACACCAAGACCTACGAGTACATCAAGAAGTTCTACGACACCCAGGCCTGGCTGCCCAAGAACGCCATCATCGTCAACAAGAAGGCGTTCGACGCGCTGGACCCCGCCACGCAGGAAGCCCTGAAGAAGGCCGGCGCGCAGGCCGAGGAACGCGGCTGGAAGCTGTCGCAGGAAAAGAACAAGTGGTACCAGGCAGAACTGGCCAAGAACGGCATGGAAACCATCCAGCCCACGGTTGAGCTCAAGGAAGGCCTGAGCGTCATCGGCAAGCGGATGCTGGACGACTGGCTGAAAAAGGCCGGCGCGGACGGCCAGGCCATGATCGACGCCTACAGGAAGCAGTGATATTCCTATGCGCCGCTTTCTGGATGGTCTTTACGGCGCGGCCGGCCTGCTGGCCGGCCTGTGCACGATAGGCGTACTCGTGTCGGTGCTGGCGGCGATCATCGCCCGCCAGCTCAGCTTCAACATCCCCGGCACTGACGCCTACGCGGGGTACTTCATGGCTGCGGCCGGGTTCCTGGCGCTTGCCAGCACGTTCAAGCATGGCGAGCACATCCGCGTGACGCTGCTGCTGAATTCGCTGGCTCCCGCAGGAAGCCGCCGGCTGGACATTTTCGCCCTGGCCGTCGGCTGCCTGCTGGCCGCCGCCTTCGCGTTCTTCAGTGTCAAGCTGACCTACGACTCGTGGACGTTCAACGACATATCAACGTCCAACGACGCCACGCCGCTCTGGATTCCGCAGACAACCATGGCCGTGGGCACGATCCTGTTCTTCGTCGCTCTCGTTGACGAACTGATCCGCCGTTCGCGCGGCCTCGCCGCCGCCACCTCGCAGCAAACCCATGAATGAACTCCTCGTCATTACCTTATTGGTCGTCTCGATCTTCGTCCTGCTCGGCTGCGGCGTCTGGGTCGGCCTGACGCTGGCGGGCACGGCCTGGATCGGCATGGAGATCTTCTCCAGCCGCCCGGCCGGCGACGCCATGGCCGTCACGATCTGGGGCGCATCGTCAAGCTGGACGCTGACCGCCCTGCCCCTCTTCCTGTGGATGGGCGAGATACTGTTCCGCACCCGGCTGTCGGAAGACCTGTTCAAAGGTCTTGCGCCCTGGCTCAACCGGCTGCCAGGACGGCTGCTGCACACGAACGTGATTGGCTGCGCGATCTTCGCTGCCGTGTCGGGCTCGTCGGCGGCCACCTGCGCCACGGTCGGCAAGATGACCATTCCCGAGCTGACACGCCGCGGCTACCCCGAGGAAAAGATCCTGGGCACGCTGTCCGGCGCCGGCACCCTGGGCCTGCTCATCCCGCCCTCGATCATCATGATCGTGTACGGGGTGGCGGCGGACGTATCCATCGCCAAGCTGTTCATTGCGGGCATCGTGCCGGGTATTTTGCTGGCGCTGCTGTTCAGCGGGTACATCGCGTGGTGGGCCATACGAAACCCCGACCAGGTTCCGGCCGCGGATCCCGGCTTGTCGTTCATGCAAAAGCTGTCGCGTTCGCGTCACCTGATTCCCGTGATGTTGCTGATCGGCGCCGTGCTCGGGTCCATCTACACCGGCATCGCCACGGCAACCGAAGCGGCGGCCGTGGGCGTGGTGGGCGCGCTGATCCTGTCGGCGCTGCAAGGATCCCTGACCCGGTCCACCTTCATGCAATCCTTGCTGGGCGCTACCCGGCTTTACTGCATGATCGCGCTCATCCTGGCAGGTGCGCAGTTCCTTACCCTGGCGATGGGGTACATCGGTCTGCCGCGCGCGCTGGCGGAATGGATCGGGGGCCTTGGGCTTTCGCAGTTTGGCCTGATCATGGCGCTGATGGTGTTTTTCATCGTCCTGGGCTGCTTCCTGGACGGCATTTCGATCGTGGTCCTGACCATGGGCGTGCTGCTTCCGACGGTACAGGCGGCAGGCATCGACCTGATCTGGTTCGGCATTTTCATCGTGTTCGTGGTGGAAATGGCACAGATCACGCCGCCAGTCGGCTTCAACCTGTTCGTGCTGTCGGGCATGAGCGGGCGGGAACTGCCCTACATCGCGCGGGCGTCGCTGCCGATGTTCTTCCTGATGATCCTTGCCGTGCTGCTTCTCTATGCCCTTCCCGGCATCGCGACCTGGCTGCCGCTGCACATGACGCTGTAGGCCGACGCCATGCAGCCCGAAAGACCCCGTTCCATGAACGGGGTTTTTTTTCGCCTCATGCGATTCTTGGCCGTTTGGAGGGTTTACCGCGCTGTAAACCCGGGAAAACGCCGAACGATTTTGGTTTTCCACCCTCTTCAACTTTCTTAGAATCCCCTGGCGTCCGTGCGCAGCACTGCGACGGAGCACTCTTGCAGGATGGCCTATGTTCCGGAACCGCGCTTATCCGAAGCGTCGGTGCAAAGGCCAGGCGCCCGACGAACCGCCGGGCGACGCAGAACCGCGCCACAAGCGCGGCGCAACCATAAATCAGCTACACCAGGAGGAGTTCAAAGTGAAACGCATCACCCTAACGCTGGCCGCGGCCGGCATTGGCCTGGCCGCCGGCGCGGCAAGCGCCGAAACCAGCGTCACCCTGTACGGCATCGCCGACGTCAGCATCCGGTACCTCAGCACCAGCTCCGGCAGCGTCGGAGAAGATGGCAGCCGCATCTCGATGGAAAACGGCGCCATCTCCAACAGCCGCTGGGGCCTGCGCGGGTCCGAAGACCTGGGCAACGGCAACCGCGCCTTCTTCCGACTCGAGAACGGCATCAACCTGCAGAACGGCAAGGGGTCGGACACCACCAAGGCATTCAGCCGGCTCGCCTACGTGGGCCTGGACGGCGGCGGCATCGGCGCCCTGACGCTGGGCCTGCAGAACACGCCGATGTTCGACCTGCTGGCCGACTACTTCGACCCCCTGACGGTTGGGAACTACGAGCAGAACTCCTGGCTGCCCGCCGCCATGTCGCGCGTGCGCACCAACAACATGACCAAGTACGCCAACACGTTCGGCAACCTGTCGGTCGTGGCGTCCTGGGCCAATGGCGACGACTGGGACGACCGCAAGGCCGGCGAGCAGTACGGCGCCAGCCTGCGCTACACGATCGGCCAACTGGGCCTGGGCGCCGCCTGGCAGAAGACCTACGCCGCCACCGATTCGGACCAGCGCCAGCAGGCATGGAACCTGAACGCGTCCTACCAGTTCGATTCGGCCAAGGTGTTCGCGGGCTACTACAACGGCCGCGACGAAACCGGCTGGGTCAATGGCGTCATGGGCGGCACCACCACCGCCAGCCTGGACCGCAAGGACAACGGCTACTTCGCCGGCGTGACCTGGCAGGCCACGCCGCGCTGGGCCATCACGGGCGCTGCGTACTATGACCGCAGCGAGAACGTGGTCGAGGAAGGCGACAAGGGCAAGCGCTATGCGCTCGTGGCCGTAGCCGAATACTCGCTGTCCAAGCGCTCGCAACTGTATGGCACGGTGGACTGGAACAAGGTCAGCGACGCCGCCAGCGGCGAAATCGCGGGCAAGAGCAGCCAGCTCGGCGCCGCCGTGGGTTTCCGCCACATTTTCTGACCCTGCCGGCGTGTCGGACACCTTGGGTGTCTGACACTTGATCCCCGCCGGGACCACGGCGACAATCCACGCGTGCCTAGTTGTTTTCCCAAACACGAACCCGGCCCGTCGCATGTTTTTTTTCGATGCCTGCGTGCTTGCCTCGTCCGCCCGCCTGCTGCGCGCGGCACGGGCGGCCCTGGCGGCGGCGTCCGTGGCACTTTTGGCTGCATGCTCGTCGCCCGTGCAACTGATGCCCACGCCGGTCAAGTTCACGACGGGCTACGTCGATCCTTTCGAGCACAAGCAAGCCCTGGGCGCCAGCACGTCGATCCCCCTTTTGTACGCCACCAACCGCGCCGTCTTCATCGAATCGCGCCAGCCCTTCTATTCCATATTTCCCAGCGACACGCTGCGCATGGGCGCGGCGCAGGTGCAGATCGGCGATGGCTCGCTCGACTGGGAGCAGTTGCGCAGGCTGTCCACGTCGGTCAGCGAACGCGGACGCCCGGTGCTCAGCCTGGAACGCATGGAAGAGTTCGTCGCGCTTACGCCGCAAAGCGACGCGGAGACCTCGCCCGAGGCCCAAGCCTACTTTGCCCTTATCAATGACGCGCTGGCCGCCAGCCGGCACCGGGACCTGATCGTCTACGTGCACGGCTTCAACAACGCGGTATGGCGCGGCACCGCGCAAGCCGCGCAATTCCACCACTTCACGGGCCGCCAGGCCGTCGTCCTGGTCTTTCTGTGGCCCTCGGCCGGAAGCCTGCTGTCCTATGCGACGGACGTCCGCGCGGCGCGCGCGTCAGTGCCTGCGTTTGCCCGTCTGATCGAGCTGCTGTCGCGCAATACGAATGCGGAGCACATCAACATACTTGCCTTCAGCGCGGGCGCGCGAATCGCCAGCGAAGGGCTCGCGACGCTGGCCCGGCCCAACGAGGGCGAGACGCGCGAGGCGCTGCGCGCTCGCCTGCGGCTGGGCCAGGTCTATTTCGCGGCGCCCGACGAAGACACGTACCGCTTCGTGACGGACCTGCGCCAGTACATCGACCTGACCGAACGAGTGAGCCTGGGCGCCAACCTGGGCGACCGGGCCCTGCGCTTCGCGGCGCGCCACCAGCGCGCCTCCCGCGCGGGCCGTCCGAGTGCGGACGACCTCACGGACGAACAGATCGCGTTCGTGAATGCTGCCTCGCAGCAGTTGAACTTCGACATGATCCGTGTGGATCCCCGCGACATTCCCGGGCTGGGACGCCGCGCGCACAGTTTCTGGTTCAGCAACGCCTGGGTGAGCAGCGACGTGCTGATGCAATTTCTGTGGCACAAGGCTCCAGCCGATCGTGGATTGCAGGAGTCCCACACCCCGAATGGCTTGCGCTTCTGGACATTTCCCCCGGACTACGATCAGCGCGTCGAGGGCCTGATGCGCGGCCGCAACCCCGCCGAGCTCTGAATGACCTGGCCGGGTGTGCGCGTCGACCGCTTTGCCACCCGACCGGCGCAACACCCTGCAGACAGACCCTACAGCACCGCCATGCGGCTGTTGATCAAGTCGGTGACGAGCATGTGGCCCGGCGCATGCGTGATGCAGAAATCGGGACGCACGGCCGCCACCACGGACTGCGGCGTGACGCCGCAAGCCCAGAACACCGGCATCTCGCCCGGGCGGATCTCCACGGCGTCGCCGTAATCGGGACGGTCGATGTCGGCGATGCCGATGAGGGCCGGGTCTCCGATGTGCACGGGCGCGCCATGCACCGACGGAAAGCGCGAGGTGACCTGGATGGCCCGGATGGCGTCCGCGGCTTTCAACGGCCGCATGGACACGACCAGCGGCCCGCCGAACACGCCCGCGGGCTGCGTCGGGATGCTTGTCCGATACATCGGCACATTCCGGCCCTGTTCGATGTGGCGCACCGGCAGGCCATTGTCCAGCATCGCCTCTTCGAATGAAAAAGAACATCCGATCAGGAAAGACACGAGATCGTCGCGCCAGATGTCGCGCACGTCGGTGGGCTCGGCCACCAGCTCGCCTTTCTCCCAGACCCGGTAGCGCGGGATGTCGGTGCGGATGTCGATATCCACCCCCAGTTCCGGCAACGACGGGTCGCCCGGTTCGGACATGGCCAGCAACGGACAAGGTTTGGGATTGCGCTGGCAGAAGTGCAGGAAATCCGCCGCCAGCGCGCGCGGCAGGATCGCCAGGTTGGCCTGCACATGCCCGGGGGCCAGGTTGGCCGTGGGTCCGGTCAGGCGCCCTGCTCGCGCATCGAGCCGCGCCTGGCGGGCCAATGCGACGCTGCTTCCAGCTTTATCGGCGTGAACCATGAGAATTCTCTTGTTGCGGGTGTCTCGAAACGCGATCAGCGGCCGGCGAACAGATCTTCGACGGCCAGGCCAATGCCCAGGATGCGGCGGTCCGTGCCGTTGCTGCCCGCGATCATCAGGCCGACAGGCGCCGAGCCGTCCGCATGGCAGGGCAGCGAAAGTGCGCAGCCATCCAGGAAGTTGATCAGCGTGGGATTGCGCAGGATCAGCCCGTTGGCGGCGTAGTAGGCCTCGTCGGAAGCCTGCAGGTCGGCCACCGCGGGCGCCACGATGGGCGTGGTGGGCATGATCAGGGCGTCGTAGCCCGCGATACGGTGATCCACCGCAGCGACCCATGCTTCGCGGGCGTCCAGCAGGTCCAGGTAATCCGCAGCGGACATATCCTGGCCGCGCATGATGCGCGACACGACCCGAGGATCGTAGCGTTTGCCCGCGCGCGCGATCAGGTCGCGGTGCCAGGCCCAGGCCTCGGCGGCGGTGAATCCGCCCTTGCTGTTGATGGCGGCCAGTTCGGCGAATTCGGGAATCTCGATCCTGTCGACCAGCGCGCCCGCGTCCTGCAGGCGCTGCACGGCCGCCGAGAAGGTGTCGGAAACGTGCTTGTCCATGGCGTCAAGCGCAAGCGTGGTGGGGATTGCCAGACGCAGGCCGCGCACGGGCAGCGCCTGCGGCACCGGACCGCCGTCGCCCGACAGAATCGCGTCCAGCTCCGCGCAGCAGCGCACGCTGGCCGCGATGGGGCCGATGGAATCCAGGTTGGCCGACAGCGGCAACACGCCCTTCATGGACACGCGCCAGGCGCTGGGCTTGAAGCCGGTGAGGCCGCACAACGCGGCCGGGATACGGACGGAGCCGCCCGTGTCGGAACCGATGCCGGCAACCGCCATGCCGTCCGCGACCGACACCGCGGCGCCCGACGACGAACCGCCCGGGATGCGGCCGGTGGCGCGGTCATAGGGGTTCAAGGGAGTGCCGTAATGCGGGTTGATGCCCAGGCCCGAATAGGCGAATTCGGTCATGTTGGTGCGGCCGATGATGACGGCGCCCGCGGCGATCAGACGCTGCACGACCTCGGCGTTCTCCTCGGCCACGGGTTCGCCTTCGCGCGCCACCGATCCGCCCATCGTGGTTTCGCCCTCGATGTCGAACAGGTCCTTGATGCTGATCGGCAGGCCTTCCACGGCGGAACGGACGATGCCCGCCGCGCGCAGCGTATCGGAGGCGCGCGCCTGGGCGAGCGCCGATTCGGCATACAGTTTGGTGAACACCCGGGCGCCCTCGCCCGCCTCGTCCTGGGCGCGCGCCAGGGCGGATTCGGTCAACTCGACGGAGGTGCTGCGGCCCTCGCTCAGGGCCAGGGTCAGATCATTCAAGGTCGAAACCATCATTGTCCTAGTGCCGCCTGGCGGCATGGGTATGCGAACAGGCGCTCCCGCAGGGGATGCGCCCGGGGGATCAATACAGGGCGTGGCCGCGGTCAGGCCACCACGGGCAGCGACTCGACATGATAGCTGTGGCGCAGGGTGCGCTGCAGGCGCGGATCGAACAGCTCCATCGTGAAATCCGCCGCGGCGCGGATGCCGCCGATGGCGCCCACGGTGCCGCAGGTCATGCCCGCGCCCTGCGGCAGCAGGGCTGCTCCGCCGGTGTAGCCGGCGATCAGGTCCTGCGGGGTGCGCAGCGTGGACAACGGGCCCTCCTGATACAACACCTTTTCGCCGTTCTCGACGATGTAGGAACGGATGATCAGTTCATCCCAATGGGCCGCCACGTCGGCCAGTCGCCAGGCCTCGGTCGCAACGGGCTTGACGCACACCTGCTTGGACATGGCCACGCTGACCGTCTCCAGCTTGCGGTCGGTATGGTCCGACGCGATGCTCACGTACATCTCGCCGTCCACGGCGAAGACGAATGTCTCGACCTCGCCGGAAGACTCCACGCCCAGCGCCTGCACGTTGGTTGCCTGGGTAAGCTGGTTTTCGGCGATGCGGTAATAGAGCGGCACGCTGCTCGGACGCGGCACGCCGATGGCGGCCAATTCCTCGATGTGGTGCTCGATGGCGGCCATGTCGCGACCGGCCCAGCCAGCCACGATCACGGAGTTGAAGTCCACTTCCACCTGGCGGGGATTGGCGTCGTCGATCTTGAATACGGCTTTCATATCAGTCCTGCGGAAAGTTGGGTGAGGAGCGGCGCGGCTTGGCGCCGCGCCGGAATCGGAAGAAGGAATGGATCAGCCGAAGACGCGCGGCAGCCACAGAGCGAAGTCGGGCCAGAACGCCAGCAGCGCCAGCATCACGAACATGGCTGCCACGAACGGCAGGCTGCCGACGATGACTGCGCTCATGGATCCGCTCTTGCGCAGGCTCTGCACCACGAAGAGATTCAATCCGACAGGCGGCGTGATCAGCGCGGCCTCGACCAGCACGATGATGACGATGCCCAGCCAGATGGGGTCATAGCCCAGGCCGATCATGATGGGAGCCACGATGGGGATGGTCGTGATCATCATGGACAGGGTCTCCATGAAGCAGCCCAGCACCAGGTAGAAGATCACCACGATCAGCAGCATCCAGCCGGGAGACAGGCCCAGGCCCGTGATCGACTGCGTCAGCGCATCGGTCAGGCCGGTCGCGGACATGACGAAGTTGAGGAAACTCGCCGCGATGACGATCAGCATGATCATGGCGGTGGAGCGCATCGTGCCTTCCATCACCTCACGCAGCATCGACCACGTCAGGCGGCGGAACCAGGCCGCCAGGATGAATGCGCCCAGCACGCCCAGCGCCGCGGCTTCCGTCGGCGTCGCCAGACCCGCGTAGATCGAACCCACCACCAGGAAGAAAATGCCCAGCGGCGGCGCCAGGTGCACCAGGCTTGCGAAGCGCTGGCCCCAGGTCGCGGTGATCTTCTTGCCGCCCCACGAAGGCTTGGCCACGCAGGCGACAACCACGGTCAGCATGAACAGCGCCGCCATTGCGAAGCCGGGGATGATGCCCGCCAGATACAGCTTGGGCACCGACGAATTCGTCAGCACGCCGTAGATGACCAGGTTGATCGACGGCGGAATCAGGATGCCGAGGGTTCCGCCGGCCGCCAGGCTGCCCAGGAACAGCGGTTCGTTGTAGCCATACTTGCGGATCTGCGGAATGGCGACGGTGCCGACGGTCGCGGCCGTGGCAACGCTGGAGCCCGATGTCGCGGAGAACAGCGTCGACGCTCCGATGTTGGCGTGCATCAGCCCGCCCGGAAGCCACGACAGCCACAGGCTCATTGCGCTGTACATGCGCTCGGCAAAGCCGGCGCGAAGCAACACCTCGCCCAGCATGATGAACAGCGGAATTGCAACCAGCAGGAACTCGTTGTTGGAGCTCCAGGAAATCTCGCCAATGGCGCGAGAAAGCGGCAGCATCGAGAACATCGGATCCAGGATCAGGCCCAACACGCCCAGCGCCGCGCCCACGGGTATCGACAGCCCGATGAGCACCAACAACAGTGTCAAAGCAGTGGCGATCATGCGGATTCTCCCTTTACCATGCGCTCGCCCGCGGCGGCTTCTTCGTCAGCCTCTTCCTGGGCGGAGCGCACGCCGCAGATCTGCTTGACCAGTTCGATGTCGCCCGTCACCAGCGCCGCGGAAGCGCGCGCCAGCATCAGTGCGACGGTGATGCACATCCATCCCAGTCCCAGCATCCAGAGCCCTTGAGGAATCCACAGGGGCGTGGCCAGCGGCGTGTTCGCGGCCGACTTCTGAGTCCAGGAGGTCACCACCACGTCGTAGGCGTAGTAGGTCAGGAACACCATGAAGACGGCCATCGCCACCATGGAAACCCAGTCCAGCACGGCCGACAGGCGCACCGGAAGATATTGGTAGAGCACGTCAACGCGCACGTTGGCGCGCTGCAGCGTGGCAAAGGCCAACGCCCAGGACGTGCTGATCGCAAAAGCGTAGCTGGACAGTTCGTCCGCGCCGCCCGTCGTGAATCCCAGGAATTTGCGCGCCAGCACATCGAAGGAGATGAGCAGCACGCTGGCCACGGTCAGGGCGCCCCCGGCCCATACGGCCGCGCGGGAAAAGCTCTCCGCCCGCCGCAACAGGCCGCCAAGCAGGCGAAAATGTTCAGTTTGAGTCATGAATGAAACCTCTGGTGGCACCGCCGGGCAACGCAGGCCGGTGTCGCGGGCCCGCGTCGCGGCGCCCGCAAGACTGGCCGACGCCGCCGACCGAAACATGCGCCGGCGTGCAAGACCGGCGCATCCTGTCGCTTACTTGCTGGCGGTGAGGTTCAGCGTCTTGCCAACGGTGGCGTTCCAGTCCTTGACGCACTGAGCCGAGCAGCGGGCGGCCCACTTGGGCAGCACAGCCTCTTGCGCGACCTTTTTCAGCAAAGCCTTGTCGGCATCGCTAGGCTGCACGAGGACCATCTTGCCCTTGACGGGGAACGGGCACGAGGCCGCGCCCGTGTTGCAGTCGTAGCCTTCCTGCGTCTGGCGCGCAGCGGCATCCCAGATGTTGTCGACGAGTGTCTTGACGTTGGTCTGAAGGAAATCGCGCACCTTCGGATCCAGCTTGTCCCAGGCCTTCTGGTTGACGGCGTGGATCTGCTGGTTCCAGTTGATCGGCAGCGCGACCAGGTGGGTGGAGACCTCATACCACTTGGCCGAATAGCCGGACAACGAACCCGTGATGGCGCAATCGACCACCTTGTTCTGCAACGCCGGCACCACTTCGCCAAACGCCATCGTCACGCTCGAACCACCAAGCGCCTCGACGAATTCGGCCGTGGTGCGGCTGCTGGTACGGACCTTCTTGCCCTTGATGTCGGCCAGGCCTTTGATATCGGCGTTGCAGAACAGCACCTGCGCCGGATAGGTCGAAATGCCCAGCAGCTTGACGTTGTTGCCCTCGCCGTAGAGCTTGGCGTAGACGGGCTCGAACGCCTGGGTGACTGCGCGCGCGGTCTTGACGTCCGGCGCCAGGCCGGCCAGGTCGATCGCTTCGTTGATCGGGTTGTCGCTGGCGAAGTACGACAACGTGGCGGTGCCGAATTCAATGACCCCCTGGGACATCAGTCGCAGAAGCTCCGGCCCCTTCAACCCCATTTCGTTGAAGCCTTTGATTTCCGCCGTGACCTGGCCCTTGGACAGCTCAGGAATGGTCTTGGTCCAGAACGGCTTTTCGTAGTCGTTGTAAGCAGTCAGGTTGGACAGGCCGCCCACGACCTTCAACTGAGTCTTGGGCAGGTCTTGGGCCTGGACCGCGCCTGCCAACAGGCTGGCGGCGACGGCGGCGAATGCAAGAGACTTCTTCATGGACAAAACTCCTGGCTGGCGGGATGGTCTGTCGCGCGCGGGATCCCGTTATCCTGATCGCGCGCCGTTGGAGATCGAAAGATCAGGGACGAAGCGCAAAAACAGGGAAAGCGCCCACGGCGCTGGCTCGACTGCCGCCGCGACGAGACACGGCACGCTGCCGCATCGGCGCCCTTCTCGGACTGACCCGCAATGGATGCCTATTCATGATTTTCCCCCGCGCCGTGTATCCAGGCGCTACCTTTTTCTGTAGCGCCATTGCATCGCCCGGCGCCATGACCGTCCAATCGTAAGTTGCGATGTGGGGGTATAAATAATTTTTGGGTCTCGCCGGCGTCACCCGGCTCCATTTCCGCAAACCCAGGAATGGCGCGGCTCTGCGGGCGATTCGCACCGGCCCCGAGCTTGCGCGCCGGCACGCCGGGCGAGCATGGCCCGGGCCGATTGCTGGGGAAAACACCTAGGGAAAATTACCGCCTCAAGCCTTTGCGGCAACCTTCTGCGCCATCTGCGCGATGGTGCGCACGGCGTGGCTGTCGGGGCCCTGCACCCAGGTTGCGGTAAAGCTCAGTTCGGGCAACGGATCGGCCTCGACCTGCAGAATCCGCAGTTCGCCGCGGGCAAGCTCTTTCCCCAGGAAGACCGGCGCGATCACGCTCGTGCCGATGGCGTCCTGCGTCATCCGCACGACCATGGACATCGAAGCGCTGCCATACATGCGAGGAGACGTGACGCCGGCCCGGGTGAGCATGTCGCGCACCACGCGATATGGAGAGCTGTTCGAGGGATACGTGATGATCGGCAGCCTGCCTATCGTCGCCAGCGTAAGGGGCTCCGGCCCAAGGTCCAGCATCGGGCTCGCCACCCACGCCAGTGGGTAAGTGCACAAAGGCAGGTTCTCGACGCGCGCCTCCAGCACCGGTCCCATCAGGAACGCCAGGTCGATCTGCCGCGACATCAGGTGCGAGCGCAGGACATGCGTGGTGTCCACTTCAATTTCGAGCACCAGCGCCGGATACGTCGCGTGTATCAGTTCGATAAGCGCGGGCAACCAGGTCTGTACGATGGTTTCGGCCACGCCGATCCGCACCGTGCCGGACATGACGTTCTGCTCGCGCGCGGCCTCGAACATGTCGCGTCGCACTTGCAGCATGCGCTCCGCGTGCGAAAGCAGTTCGTGCCCTTTGGCCGTCAGCTTGACGCCACGCGCATCGCGCTCGAACAGCTTGACGCCCAGGTCTGACTCCAGCGAGGCGATGCGCTGCGAGACGGCTGGCTGTGTAGTGTTGAGCTTGTCCGACGCTGCGCGGAAGCTGCCCAGCGTGGCGACCCAGAAAAAAGTTTCGACGTTGCGTAGTTCTATCATTGGCCTGTTCCCCCGGCGGGATGAGCGTATTATGTCAGCCGCCCATCGCCTTGAACGGCGCCATGGCCAATTCATGCTGAAAGGAGCCCCGTCCATGACCCCGGCCGATAACGGTCGCTTGCGCGCCAGCGCACCTGCCGCGCGCGGCCCGATGATCGGCGTGCTGCTGCTGGTGCTATCGATGTGGACGTTGTCCTGTCTGGACGCCAGCGGCAAGTGGGTGATGAACGCGGGGGTGCCGCTGCTGGTGCTGTCCTGGTTCCGCTATACCGTGCATCTGGTGCTGGTGCTGGCCTTGGTGCTGCCCGCGCGCGGCTTGCGCGTGCTGCGCAGCAACAAGCCGCGCGAACAGCTCATCCGCGGCGGCTCGATGTTCCTGGCCACGCTCATGTTCTTCACCACCCTGAGCTACATCCCGCAGGCCGAGGCCACGGCAATCAATTTCCTGGCCCCACTGCTGGTGCTGTCGCTGGCGCCCTGGATCCTCAAGGAACCCGCCCGCCTGTCGCGCTTCGTCGCGGCCGGCATCGCATTCATCGGCGTGGTCATCGTCATCCGTCCGGGCGGCGGGCTGCACCCCGTCGGCACGATCTTCGGCCTGTTGACGGCATGCTGCTTCGCGGCACAGTTCATCGCCACCCGCCGCGTGGCGGGCGACGACCCTTTCACCTCGCTGATCTGGAGCGGCGCCGTCGGCACGGCCTGCCTCACGCTCACCCTTCCCTTCATCCTGCCGCCCGCCCTGCCGGTTCTGCAGAGCCTGTCGGCACTGGACTGGACCCTGCTGATATCCACCGGCATCACGGGCGGCGTGGGCCATCTGTTCCAGATCGCCGCCTACCGCCGCGCGCCCGCCTCCACGCTGGCGCCGTTCATCTACCTGCAGATCATCAGCGCCACGTCGGTGGGCTGGCTTGTCTGGGGCCACTTCCCGGACCCGCTGACCTGGCTGGGCATTGCGATCATCTGCGCCAGCGGCGTGGGCATCGGCCTCGTCGAATGGCGCCGGGGCGGCCCCAAGCCAGGGGTTGCTTCCGGACCTGCCTCTGGCGGGGCCACCCGCGGCTAGGCGCAGGCCTTCCGCCCGACGCCACGGGCTTGCGGCCTCCCGTACAATGCGGATCGCCTTTTGCCCTTTCCCGCAATGGGCCTGTGGCGATTTCCGAATAAGAGGCCTTCATGATCATCAAGCCCCGCGTGCGCGGTTTCATCTGCGTCACCACCCATCCCGCCGGCTGCGAGGCCAACGTCAAAAACCAGATCGACTACGTCAAGGCGCAAGGCCCCATGACGGGCGGCCCCAAGCGCGTGCTGGTGCTGGGCGCCTCCACTGGATATGGCCTGGCCGCGCGTATCAGCGCCGCGTTCGCCTGTGGCGCGCAGACCCTGGGCGTGTTCTTCGAACGTTCCGGCGAGCCGGGCAAGGCGGGCACGCCCGGCTGGTACAACAGCGCCGCATTCCACAAGTTTGCCGAGGCCGAAGGCCTCTACGCGAAGAGCATTAACGGCGACGCGTTCTCTGACGAAATCAAGCAGAAGACCATCGCCGCCATCAAGGAAGACCTGGGCCAGGTCGACCAGGTCATCTACAGCCTGGCCGCCCCTCGCCGCACGCATCCGAAGACCGGACAGGTGTTCAACTCCACCCTCAAGCCCATCGGCAAGGCGGTGACCCTGCGCGGCCTGGACACCGACAAGGAAGTCATCAAGGACGGCGTGCTGGAACCCGCCACGCAGGCCGAGATCGACGCCACCGTTGCCGTGATGGGCGGCGAAGACTGGCAGATGTGGATCGACGCGTTGCTGGAGGCCGGCGTGCTGGCGGAAGGCGCCACCACCACGGCCTTCACCTACCTGGGCGAAAAGATCACGCACGACATCTACTGGAACGGGTCCATCGGCGCGGCCAAGAAAGACCTGGACCAGAAGGTGCTGGACATCCGCGCCAAGCTTGCGTCTCGTGGCGGAGACGCCCGCGTCTCGGTTCTCAAGGCCGTGGTGACGCAGGCAAGTTCGGCCATTCCAATGATGCCGCTGTACCTGTCGCTGCTGTTCAAGGTCATGAAAGAAGATGGAACCCACGAAGGCTGCATCGAACAGGTGTATGGCCTGTATCGGGACAGCCTGTGCGGCGACACGCCGATCATGGACGAAGATGGCAGGCTGCGCGCCGACTACAAGGAACTCGACCCTGCCGTGCAGGCGCGGGTCCAGGCGTTGTGGAATCAGGTCGACACCGCCAGCATCGACACGCTGACCGATTTCGCCGGCTACAAACGTGAATTCCTGCGCCTCTTCGGCTTCGAGATCGAGGGGGTGGACTACGAAGCGGACGTCGATCCGGTGGTGGAATTCCGCGGCTTGATCTGACTGCGCGGCGGGAGGCCCGCCGCGCGCTGCTGCGTGCCCCGGCTTGCCGGGGCCGCTTTGTTCAGTGGTAATCCAGCATGACCAGATAGCGCTTGGGACCTGAAGCCGCGGCTTGGCCGGCGTCGGGCGCAATCAGTCGCACACTGGTCTGGACGCGGGAAGCCGGGTCATATGTCTGCTTGCCAGCGACCGGAGCGCAAGAAACCTGCGGAAGCGCCTGGGGTCCGGCCTGCGTCACGCGGGGCATGCACTGGCCGGGTTCAACGATGGATCCAACGAATCGGATGACTCCGCCATCCGCGCTGGCCATCGCGGGGGCCAGCAAAGCGACAAACAAGGAAGCACGCACTGACGAGCGGATAGACATGGCAACTCCTTGACGTAGGCATGAACAAGAACGGCACTGCATTCTTCATTCCTATTACGGCACTTCGGCGCAAAAGCTAAGGCCTCGCCACGTCCACCGTCCCACCGCATGGTTGCCTTTGCATCCGCGCTGGTAATCTTCGCCAACTTCGCTTTGCCAACTTCGTCGTTCGATCAGCCTACTCGGGTTGTTTTTCCGCAGCAATCTTATTTTTAGTGTTTTGTCGATTGACTACGACACCAGCTCGAGAAGTCGATCCAGACCGCCATCGTCGATTGCAATCCTGGCTACTTCCCGCACTGCTGGCTTGGCGCGATAGCCCACTGACAGACCCGCGGCGCGCATCATGGGCAAGTCGTTCGCGCCATCACCCACCGCAATGGCGCGGTCCAGTCCCACACCCAACCGCGCGCACACCTCGGCCAGCTTGCCGCGCTTGGCGTCACCGTCGCAGATATCGCCCCAGGCTTGCGGCAGCAGGCGCCCCGTCAGTTTTCCGTCCCGCACTTCCAGCACGTTGGCGCGCACATCGTCCAGTCCAAGGCGCACGCGCAGCCGATCGGTAAAGTGCGTGAAACCGCCGGTGACCAGCACACATGTCAGTCCAGCCGCCTTGCACGCCGCGATGAGCGTCTGGGCGCCGGGAGTAATCCGCAGGCGTTGTTCGTAGACCTCGTCGAGCGCCGCTTCCGGCATGCCGGCAAGCAGCGCCACGCGGTCCCGCAGGCTCTTCTTGTAGTCCGTGATTTCGCCGCGCATGGCGGCCTCGGTCAGCGCCGCCACCTCGGCCTTCTTGCCCATCAGATCCGCCATCTCGTCCAGCGTCTCGATGGAGATCAGCGTGGAGTCCATATCGAAGCCGATGACTTTGTAGTCGCGTAAGGCCAGCGGAGGAACGATGCCGCGCCAGTGCAGGCCCGGGGAAGTGGATTCGTCAACCATGGAATGTCCTTGTCTATTCGGGGTGGGAAAGCCCGTGTTGTTGCGTGCACAGCCACTGGATGAACAACTGCGCCTGGGCCGCGGCCGGCCCGTCCTGGCGATACAGCGCATGGACGCCGTCATTGGGCAGCCGGCGCCCGGCAAACAGCGGACGCAGGCGGTCGGCGCGAATGTCGTCTTCCAGCAGGCACCAGGGCGCAAGCGCGATGCCCAGGTCGTTCATCGCGGCCTGCATGCACAGGAACTGGTGGTCGAAGACCGGGCCGGGAAGCTGCGCCGGCACGTCGACCTTCGCCAACGCGAACCAACGGGGCCAGTGGTCCATGCCGCCCGAGATCTTCAAAAGTGGATGGCCCAGGCAGTCCGCGGGCGCGGACAGGCGATTGCGCTCGATGAACCTGGGCGACGCGACGGGCACATGGAAGTCGTCCAGGCAATGCACGCAGGCCAGGTCGGATTGCGCCATGTAGCCATGCCGGATCAGCACGTCGCTGCCGGCGTCGCCGCCGCGGTCCAGGAATGGACGGCCTTGCGTGCTGAGCTGCACATCGATGCCCGGGTGCAGCGCCTGGAAGGTGGACAGGCGCGGGATCAGCCACTTCATGGTCAATGACGGCGTGGCGCAGACGCGCAGTGCGCCGGCATAGGCCGGCGAGCGAAGCTTGGCCGTCGCGGCGGCGATGCGTTCCAGACTGGCCTGGACCTCGGGGAAATACGCCTGAGCGCAGGGCAGCAACGCAACGCCGCGCGCCTCGCGGGCAAAGAGGGGTTGGCCCGCATACTCTTCAAGGATGCGGATCTGCTGGCTGACGGCACTGTGCGTGATGCTCAATTCTTCGGCGGCCGCGGTGAAACTGCGCAGTCGCGCCGCCGCCTCGAACACCCGCAATGCCTTCAACGGCGGCAGGCTGTGGCCCGCCATCTCAAGCGACGCCCGCCCGGGCGCCGTCCAGGCGCCGTGTTGTGCTGCTCTTTCCCACTATTGCCCTTGTCGTCTATTTATTGTCGGCTGGCGGTCTTTGATCGCCGCGCGCCCTATCCTGCCGCATTCTAGGGGATAGCGGCCCCGCCGACCTCTTAGAAAATCTAACGGCATGCCTTAAAAAACACTGCTGGTCGCAGAGCCGCCCGGTTCCTATGATGCGGTCAATCTCAGGCAGGAACCCACATGGCATCGATCACGGTAGACGGCATCGTCAAGACTTTCGGCGGACAGCAGGTGTTGCGCGATCTGTCTCTGCACATACCCGACGGGGCGTTCTACACGCTGCTGGGGCCCAGCGGCTGCGGCAAGACGACATTGCTGCGCTGCATCGCCGGCTTCTATGCGCCGGACGGCGGACGGCTGCTGTTCGACCAGGACGACGTGACCCATGTGTCGGCCCACCGCCGCGACATCGGCATGGTGTTCCAGGATTACGCGCTGTTTCCCGACAAGACCGCCTTCGACAACGTGGCCTACGGCCTGCGCGCCCGCGGCGTAGCGCGCGCCGAGATCACGCGGCGCGCCAACGAGGCGCTGGACAAGGTCGGCCTGCTTGCCCTGGCCAGCCGTTACCCGGCCCAGATGAGCGGCGGACAGCGCCAGCGCGTGGCCCTGGCGCGCGCGCTCGTCATCCGCCCGCGCGTGCTGCTGATGGACGAACCGCTGTCCAACCTGGATGCCAAGATGCGCTTGCAGATGCGCGACGTGATCCTGGACCTGGTGCGCGAGGCCGGCATCACCACGGTGTTCGTCACGCACGACCAGGAAGAGGCGCTGGCGATGTCGGATCGCATCGCCATCATGGACCACGGCAACATCGCGCAACTGGGCACGCCCGAAGAGCTGTACGGCACGCCGGTCAACGCCTACGTCGCCGACTTCATCGGGTCGGCCAACGTGATTGCCGTGCCCGCCCGCAGCGGACTGCAAGGCGCGCCGGACGGGCATGTGCGCTATGAGTTGTGTGGCCTGGAGTTCGATGGCATGCAGGGCAGCGCCGGCCTGGACGCCCAGGGCGTGCTGATCGCGCGACCGGAGGAACTAGCCTTGATGGCCCCTGCCCCTTACGTGCCGAACACCTTGCCGGGCAAGGTCCTGCGGCGGCAGTACCTGGGGTTCAAGACGGCCTATCGCATTGCCCTGGAGAACGGGTCGGAAATCCGGGTCGAACTTCACGCCGGCAACATGGTGGCGCAGTTCCAGCCGGGGGAATCCGTGCAGGTGCTGATCCCGGCCGACAGCCGCGTCGTGAACGCCTGAGGACGCACCCGCCATGAAAATCAAATGGTGGCCCTGGGGCATCCTGACCGCAATCAGCCTCGTCCTGCTGCTGTTCTTCGTGCTGTACCCGCTGGGCGTCCTTTTCGGAAACAGCATTACGGGCCAGGACGGCGGCTTTTCGCTGGAAGGATTCAAGGCGCTGGTGGCCGACAGCCAGTACCTGGAGGCCTTTCGCAACACGCTGATCCTTGGCCTGGCCGTCACCACGTGCACGGTGCTGGTGGGCGTGCCCTTTGCGTACATGGTGGCCCGCTACGACTTTCCGCTGAAAAACCTGGTGGCCATCCTGCCGGTGCTGACCATCGTGATTCCGGAAATCATCGTGGGCCAGTCCTGGCTGCTGATCCTGGGCAACAACGGCATCCTGACCAACCTGCTGGGTGACGCGGGCATATCGCTGCCCTCGTTCTATGGCTGGACGGGCATGGTCTTTTCCATGACGCTCGTCTACTACACCTACATCTATCTGGGCGTACTGGCCGCGCTGCGCGGTTTCGACGGGCAACTCGAAGAGGCGGGCCTCAGCCTGGGCACGCCGCCGTTCCTGACCAAGCTGCGCGTGCTGGTGCCGGTGCTGCTGCCCGCCGTGCTCGTGAATGCGCTGGTGGTGTTCACGCTGGTGGTGGGCAATTTCGCGCTGGCGATGCTGCTGGGCAGCCGCGTGCCGCTCCTGTCCGTCATGACGTACAACACCTTCGTCAGCGAAATGGGCGGCAGCCCCACGCTGCAAAGCGCGATGTCGGTGGTGTCCATCGCCATCGTGGCCATCGTGCTGTTCTTCCAGAAGCGGGTGGTGGAACGCAAGGTCTACACCATGACCCAGGGCCGCGCGCCCGCCGCCGTGCGCGTGCGGTCGTGGACGGCGCTGCTCTACACCAGCGGCGTGGGCCTCATCATCCTGGTTTCCCTGTTGCCGCTCGTCATCGTCTTCATCGCGGCGTTCACCAAGACCAGCGGGCCGGTCATGCAATGGGGACAATGGTCGCTCGCCAGCATCCAGCGCGCCCTGCACGGCGCGCCCGAGCCTATCCTGAATTCCCTGAAATTCGCGTCGCTGGCGACGCTGCTGGGCGTCGCCTTCGCGGTCCTGGTCAGTTACCTGACGATCAAGAAGCGCACCGCCTTTACCCAGGTGCTGGACTACATCGTCGTGCTGCCACTGACGATCTCGGGCACCGTACTGGGCATTGCGCTGGTGCAGACCTTCAATACCGGCTGGCTGGTGCTGGCGGGCACGTCGGGAATCATGGTGCTGTGCTACACCGTGCGCCGCCTGCCGTTCGCCGTGCGCAATGCGTCGTCCGTGCTGTTCAACATCCCCGAGTCGATCGAGGAAGCCTCGATCAGCCTGGGCGTGTCGCCGCTCATGACGTTCTTCAAGGTGATCCTGCCGGCGATGAAGGCGTCGATCATTTCGGCCGCGATCCTGATGTGGCTCACCACGATTTCCGAACTGTCGGCGTCCATCGTGGCCTACAGCGGCGGCCTGGAAACCATGCCCATCGCCATCTTCCGGCAGGTCGACGGCGGCAGGCTGGGCATGGCGTCCGCGTACGGCGCGGCGCTGGTCACGGTCATCGTCCTGCCCATCATCGTGTCCGTCAAGGCTTTCCGCATCAAGCTGTTCTCCGGCAAATAACCCACCCGCACAGAGGCTACCCATGCAACTCAAGCACTTTCTCAAGTACAGCGTCCTGGCCGCGGCCCTGGCAACGGGCGCCGCGCACGCGCAGAACGTCGTGCTCTACTCGTCCAACAACACCGAGACCATCGAGACCGCGCTGGATGCGGTGAAGAAGAAGTCGCCCAAGCTCAATGTGCAGCCCGTCACCGGCGGCACGGGCACCATGATGAAACGCATCGAGGCCGAATCCCAGAATCCGCGCGGCGACCTCTTCTGGAGCGGCGGCTTCGGCACGCTGGGCGCCTATCGCCAGCACCTGCAGCCCTACCGCCCGGCCGACCTGGACCAGATTCCGGCGGAATTCCGCGGCCCGGACGACCTGTGGGTGGGCACCAATGTGCACGTCATGGTCATGATGGTGAACGAGCGCCAGCTCAAGGGCCTGCCGGCGCCGGCGACCTGGTCCGACCTGATGCAGCCGCAATGGAAGGGCAAGTTCGCCATCACGGATCCGTCCAAGAGCGGCACGGCCTACATGCTGGTGTATGGGCTGTTCAAGCAGTTTGGCCAGGAGGGCCTGGACAAGATCGCGGCCAACGCAGTCGTCACGGCGTCGTCGGGCACTACCTACAAGGGCGTGGCTGCGGGCGAATATGCCGTGGGCATGACGCTGGAATACGCCGCGCAGGAATACGTGGCCGGCGGCCAGAAGGAAATCAAGCTGGTGTATCCGTCCGAGGGCAGCTACCTGGCGCCCGAGGGCATGTTCATCATCAAGGGCGCCAAGAACCTGGACGCCGCCAAGGCGCTGTACGACGGCCTGCTGAGCAAGGAGTCGCAGGAGGCGCAGCTGGTGAAGAACTTCCGCCGTCCCACCCGCACGGACGTTGCGGTCGCCAGCCTGACCACGCTGCCCGACCTGAAGACCGTCAAGATCTTCCCGGTCAGCCAGGAAGCCGCTGCATCCGACTATGAGGCCGTGGTGGCCGCCTGGAACCAGGCCGTCGCGAAGTCGAAGTAAAGGGGATGTGTCCGACGGCGCCTTCAGGCGCCGTCGACCATGCGGCCCGCGGCCAGCACCAGTTGCCGCCCGCAGCGGGCCGCCAATTGCGGATTATGGGTCACCAGCACCAGCGTGGTGCCGTGTTCCCGATGCAGGTCGAACATCAGGTCGATGACCGTCACGCCCGTGGCGGCATCCAGGCTGCCGGTGGGTTCGTCGGCAAACAGCAGGTCTGGCTGCACGACGAAGGCCCGGGCCAGCGAAACGCGTTGCTGCTCACCGCCGGACAGGGTGCGCGGATAGTGATGCAGGCGCGCCCCCAGCCCCACCCTTTCCAGCATGGCCTGCGCCGCGTCGCGCGCCGACTGGCCCGCCAGTTCCAGCGGCAGCATCACGTTTTCCAGCGCGGTAAGGTTGGGCAGAAGCTGGAAGGACTGGAACACGAATCCCACGTGATTGGCCCGCAGGCGCGCCCGGCCGTCCTCGTCCAGGGCAAACAGGTCCTGTCCCGCCAGGTGTACGCTACCCACGCTGGGAACATCCAGCCCCGCCAGGAGTCCCAGCAAGGTGGACTTGCCGGAACCCGAACTGCCCGTGATGGCGACGGCGCTGCCGGCAGCGACCGTAAAATCTATGCCTTCCAGGATAGACAGCGTCCCGCCGGCATCGGCCACCCGCTTGCCCAGCCCTTTCACCACGATCGAATTATTGCTATCCATGCGCCTCTTTTCCCGTCTGCTACTTGTGTCCGCCCTGGCGACCGCCCTGGTGGCGCCCGCCTCCGCTCAGACCGCCGCGGCGGCCCAGGGTTCCGCCCCCCGCACCGTGCTGGTGGTTGGCGACAGCCTGTCCGCCGAATACGGCATCAAGCGCGGCACGGGCTGGGTGCCCCTGCTGTCCGCCAGAATCTCCGAACAATACCCGAAGTTCCAGGTCGTCAACGCCAGCATCAGCGGCGACACGACCAGCGGCGGCGTCGCCCGACTGCCCGCTTTGCTGCGCCAGCATGCGCCCGCCGTGGTGGTCCTGGAACTGGGCGCCAATGACGCGTTGCGCGGCCTGCCTCTGAACATGACCGAACAGAACCTGCGCGTCATGGCGCAGGCGGCCCGCAAGGCCGATGCTGACGTCCTGATCGTGGGCATGCAGATACCGCCCAACTATGGCCGGGACTACGCCCAGCGCTTCGCGGCGGTGTTTCCCAAGGTGGCCAAAGACGAAAACGCCCGGCTCGTGCCCTTCCTGATGGAAGGTATTGCAACGAACCGGGCGATGTTCCAGGCTGACGGCATCCATCCGAACGAGGATGCCCAGCCGCAACTGCTGGACAACGTGTGGCCGACGCTGCGGCCACTGCTGAACTAAGGCTTGTTTACCACCAGGCTCAGCCGGCGGCTTGAGCCTGGTCTCCACGAATGACGTCGGCCGCGGCCGGCAGCACGTTGACCTTGTACTCTTCGCGCAGCATGCGGATCATTGCTTCGTTTTCGGCCTGACCCCAAGCGCCAGACAGCTGCTGTGCAAGGCGTTCCTTGTCGGCCGCTTCGGTCTTGCCGGCTTCGACCTTCTCGAGGCGCACCAGGGTGTAATCCACGCCCGACTGCACGCCGACATAGGCGGGCAGCGCGGACGACGGCAGGCGCATCACGGCATCCAGTTCGGCGCGCGACAGTTCCTTGGGGTCCTGGCGCGAAACCGTCATGGCGGGACCAAAGCCTTCGGACGCAGCGCCCGGATTGGCCTTGTCGGCCGCCAGGGCCGCTTCGCCGGCCTTCTTGGCGGCTTCGGCGGAACGTTCGTCCAGCAGCTTGCCGCGGATGAGTTCGCTGACCTTGTCGAGCGGCGGCACATGGGCGGGCTCGACGGCGGCCACGCGTACGGCCAGCATGGTGTCGGGCGCCAGTTCGATCACGCCGGAATTCTGCTTTTCACGCAGCACGTCTGACGAGAACAGCACCTGGCGCACGCGCGGGTTGTCCAGCAACGCGGCATCGGGGCTGTCGGCGGCCGAACCCGGACCAGCCTTGTCGGCGGGCAGCAGGCCCTCGCGGGTCACGCCCGAGGCGGTGCGCAGCTTGAGGCCAACGGCGTCGGCGGCGGGCTGCAGGCTGTCGCGCTGGTCGTAGACCTGCTTGTTCAGCTGGCTGGCCATTTCGGAAAAACGCTCGGCAGCGATCTGCTTGCGGACTTCCGCGGTGATCTGGTCCTTGACCTCGGCCAGCGGCTTGATGGCGGCGGGAGAGATTTCGGTGACCTTGACGATGTGCAGGCCGAACGGGCTTTCGACCACGCCCGACACCTGGTTCTGGGCAAGGCCGAAGATGGCCTTGTCCAGCGCGCCAGGCTGCGCGCCCGGGGCGATCCAGCCCAGGTCGCCGCCCTTGGAAGCCGAACCCGCGTCCTGCGAATTCTTGCCGGCCAGTTCAGCGAACTTGGAGGGATCGGCGGCGGCCTGCTTGGCCAGGTCTTCGGCCTTGGCGCGCGCGGCTTTGCGCGCGTCTTCCGACGCGCTGGGCGCCAGTTCGACGAAGATATGGCTGGCGCGGCGGCGCTCGGGCTGGCCGAAACGGCTCTTGTTCTGTTCGTAGTACGACGCCAGGTCTTCGTCCTTGACCTGCACGCCTTGCGTGGCGGCGGCCTCGTCCAGCACCAGATACTGAACCTGAACCTGCTCAGGCACCTGCAGCTGTTGCTTGTTGGCGTCGTACCAGGCCTGGATGTCGGCGGGAGCGACCGTGACTTGCGAGCGGTAATCCGCAGCGTCAAATTTGCGCAGTTGCACCGTGCGCGTCTGCGTCAGCGCCGACTCCAGCGAAGCCACGACTTCGGCGGGCGCGCGGGCCGACTGGCCCACGGGCTCGAGCACGCGGGCGACGGCCAGGTCGCGGCGCAGGCCGGCTTCGAACGACGTGGGCGACATGCCCTGCGCGGCCAGCACCTGGCGATAGCGCTCGGGCGAGAAGCGGCCGTTGTCCTGGACTTCCGGAATCGCGGCGATCGTGTTGCGCAGCGTTTCGTCGGATACCGAGAAACGGTTGTCGGCGGCGACGTTGGCCAGGAGGCGCTGGTTGATGAGCTGGTTCAGCAGCCCTTCGCGCATGGCCGGCGTGTCGATCACGGCCGGGTCGAACTGCGCGCCCAGGCGCTGGCGGAACTGCTCCAGCTGGTTGCGGTGCGCCTGGTCAAACTCGGCGCGTGAAATCGGCTGGCCGGCGACCGTGGCCAGCTCAGGCTCCTGACGCATGAAGCTGTCATAGCCTTGAATCCCGACCAGGAAGAAGGACGGCACAATCAGAAGCAGCAGGATGAACTGCATCCAGCGCCGATGGCTGCGAATAAATTCGAACATGGAATCCCTGTTGCCGCGCTCCGGGGTAAACGCCCGGGGCCGCACGAAAACGCATAAAAAAAGGCGAACTCGATTCGCCCTATTCCCATACCGGTCATGAACCGGATCAGCGGGCGGATTTTACCATTTCTCATTCATATAGGAGCCTTGCGCGCGCTCGGGGCCGGCTGGATGCGGCGGCGGGCGGTCCGACGACACGGACTGACGCGCCCGTCAACCCGGGAAATCACCATTTCCGCACTGCCCCGCCCCCCTTATCGTGGGCCTCAGGGTTAGCCCGCAGTCCGTGCGCGCCGCCCGATGGCCGGCAACTGGCCGGCTCCCTCTTCCTCGCGTAGAAAGGTACTCCACGATGCCCCAAATGCCCTGCCGCCTGCCCATCCTGAAAACCTGCATCGCCCTGGCATTCCTGGGCGGCGCCCAACTGGCGCTGGCCGCTCCCGTGGCGCAAGTGCACGACGCGGCGAAAAACCAGCAGCAGGGCATGCTGGACACGATGCGCGACCTGGTGAACATCGAATCCGGCAGCAAGGACGTCGAAGGGGTCGAACGCATCGCCGAGCTGATCCGGGATCGCCTGAAGGCGCTGGGCGGCAATGTGGAGATCATCGCGCCCACGGACGTCTTCCGACTGGACGACACGCCGGACAAAGTCGGCCCGATGGTCCACGCCGAATTCAAGGGCAGCGGCAGCAAGAAGATCATGCTGATCGCTCATATGGACACCGTTTATCGCAACGGCATGCTGAAAGACCAGCCGTTCCGCGTGGACGGGGACAAAGCCTATGGCCTGGGCATCGCCGACGACAAGCACGGCGTGGCGACGATCCTGCATACGCTGGCCTTGCTGAAGCAGCTGGGATTCGATGGTTACGGCACCGTTACCGTGCTGATCAACGGCGACGAAGAAATCAGCTCGCCGGGCGCGCGCAGCACCATCACACGGCTGGGCGCCGACCAGGACGCCGTTTTCTCGTTCGAGGGCGGCGGCATGGAGCCGCGCCTGACGCTGGCCACCAGCGGCATCGGCGCGGCGTACCTGACCGTGCAGGGCAAGACCTCGCACGCTGGCGCCCGTCCGGAAGGCGGCGTCAACGCGCTGTACGAGTTGTCGCACCAGTTGCTCCAGCTGGACGATCTGTCCAAGCCCGACGAGGGCCTGAAGCTGAACTGGACCGTCGCGCAGGCCGGCACCAACCGCAACGTCATCCCGGGCCTGGCCACGGCCCAGGGAGACGCCCGGGCCCTGCGCGTATCCGACTTCGATGCCCTGTCGCGAGCCTTGGATGAACGCATTCAGAAGAAGCTGCTGCCGGACTCGAAGGTAAGCGTCAAATTCGAGGTGCGGCGCCCTCCGCTGGAAGCCACGGCGGCCTCGCGCGCACTGGCCCAGCACGGCGTGAAGATCTATCAGGAGCTCGATCTGCCGATGAAAGTCGTGGATCGCGCCAGCGGAGGCGGCACGGACGCGGCCTTCGCCGCCCTGAAGGCCCGCGGCCCGGTCATCGAAGGCATGGGCCTCTCCGGGTTCGGCGCGCACTCGAACGACGCGGAGTACATCCAGATCAACAGCATCGTTCCGCGCCTGTATCTGGCGACGCGAATGATCATGGACGTGTCCCAGGACAAGGCGCCGCTGAAGTAGCTTGCCGGAGTGCGGGCGGGAAACGCCCGCGAAGACAAGGTATCCTTGCAACCTGTCTCAAAAGAACCCCATAGCAGCAGCGAAATGACCGCAAACCTTCCCTCCTGGCCCTACTCGCGTCACATCGCGCACCGCGGCGGCGGCCGCCTGGCGCCGGAGAACACCCTGGCCGCCATGCGCGTTGGCGCCGCAAACGGTTTCACGATGTTCGAGTACGACGTGAAACTCAGCAGCGACAACGTGCTGGTGCTGATGCACGACGACGACGTCGACCGCACTTCCAACGGAAAGGGCCCGGCCGCGGCAAAAACCTACGCCGAACTGGCCCAACTGGACTTCGGCGGCTGGCACTCGGCCGCCTACGCGGGCGAACCGCTGCCCACCTTCGCGGCCGTGGCCCGTTACACGGTGGCCAACGGCATCGCCAGCAACGTCGAAATCAAGCCCTGCCCCGGCCGCGAGGCCGAAACCGGCCGGGCCGTCGCTCTGGCCGCACGCCAGTTGTGGCAAGGCGCCGCCACCGCCCCGCTGCTGTCCTCGTTCGCTGAAGAAGCGCTGCAGGCTGCGCGCGAAGCGGCCCCCGAACTGCCTCGCGCCCTGCTGGTGGAAAAGGTGCCTGCCGACTGGCGCGAGCGCCTGGCCAAGTACGACTGCGTGGCCCTGAATATCAATCAGAAGGACGCCACCCGCGAACTGATCGACGCCGTGCACGACGCCGGCTACCGGATCGCGGCCTGGACCGTCAACGACCCCGAACGCGCCCGTCTGCTGCTCGACTGGGGCATTGACGGCATTTTCACCGACGAGCTGGCCGCCATCCGGCCCGCCGCCTGAGGCAGGACGCCCGTGTTCAGCTATCGCCACGCCTTTCACGCCGGCAATCACGCCGACGTGCTCAAGCACGCCATCCTGGTTCACACCCTGGATTACTTCAACAAGAAAGACGCGCCTTACTGGGTCATCGACACCCATGCGGGCGCCGGCCTTTACAGCCTGGACAGCGACTGGGCGGCCAAGACGTCCGAGTTCGCCGACGGCATCGGCCGCCTGTGGGAAGCGCAGGACCTGCCGCCCCTTCTGGCGGACTACGTGGCCCGCATTCGCGACTACAACACCAATGGCCGGCTGCGGCGCTATCCCGGATCGCCCTGGCTGACGCTGGACGCGCTGCGTCCGTCCGACCGCCTGCGCCTGTTCGAGATGCATCCCACCGAAATCGACACGCTGGTCGGCAACCTGGAACACCAGGGCCGCGCGGCGCAGCGCCAGACCACCATCTACGGCGATGACGGTTTCGAAGGCATCAAGGCGCTGCTGCCCCCGCCCACGCGGCGCGGCATGGTGCTGATCGATCCGTCGTACGAAGACAAGCACGACTACCGCCGCACACTGCTGACCGTCAAAGAGTGCATCAAGCGCTTCGCCACGGGCACGTATGCCATCTGGTATCCGCTGGTCCAGCGCCGCGAGGCCAGTGAAATGGCGCGCCATTTCGAGAACCTGAAGGTCAAGAGCTGGCTGCACGCCACCCTGACCGTCAAGAAGGCCACGATAGACGGCTATGGCCTGCACGGCAGCGGCATGTTCCTCATCAACCCGCCCTGGACGCTGCACGACGCCCTGAAGCAGGCCATGCCCTACCTGGCGCGCAAGCTCGCGCAGGACGAGCGGGCCGGCTACACGCTGCAGTACCGCGAGAATCCGTTCCCCGTCGCCAAAAAGCATTCGGACGACTGAACGCCGCGCCGCCTGCGGCACGTAGACGACAAAAGGCCGCGCCTGCCAGGCGCGGCCTTTTTGCTTCCCTGCCCTTACACCGTTTCGGCGTCGGCCTGGCGCAGGGCTTCCTGCGCCAGAGACAGCTTGGACGCCGCGTCGCGCAGCGCGGTGCGCAGCCCCTCTTCGATCACGGGGTGGTAGAACGGCATCTCCAGCATGCGCGCCACCGTGAGTTCCTGCTGCACGGCCCAGGCCAGCAGATGGCCGATGTGTTCGGCGCTGGGGCCGATCATTTCGGCGCCCATGAACCGGCCCGTCTCGATGTCGGCATAGACGTGCAGCATCCCGCGGTTCTTCAGCATGACGCGCGAACGCCCCTGATCGCTGAAGTCCACGGCGCCGGTCACGAACGTACCCGGCACCAGGCGTGCATGTCCCGCCCCCACCAGGGCGATCTGCGGATCCGAAAACACCACACCCAGCGGCGCGCGGCGCAGACCCTGACGCACCTCCGGGAAACGCGCGGCATTCTCGCCCGCGATACGGCCTTCGTCGGCGGCCTCGTGCAACAGCGGCGCATCGGCATTGGCGTCGCCCGCGATGAAGATGGGCGAGCCGCCGGCCTGCATCGTCAGCCGGTCGAACACCGGCACGCCCTGGGCATTCAGTTCCAAAGACGTGTTCTCCAGTCCCAGGCTGTCGACATTGGGACGGCGGCCGGTGGCGACCAGCGCGTAATCGAAGCGCTCCGTGCGTTCGCTGTTGTCCAGTGCGATGTAGCGCACTTCGACCTCATCGCCGACACGCGTCGTTTCCAGCACACGGGCGTCCGTGTCCAGATAGAACTCGCGCTGGAAAATCCTGCGCGCGGTCTGGCGCACCTGCGGATCGCTGATGCCGCCCAGGCTTCCGCTCATGCCGAAAACGCGGACTTCGACGCCCAGGCGAGCCAACGCCTGGCCCAGTTCCAGTCCGATGACGCCGGGGCCGAACACCGCGACGCGATTGGGCAGGCCGTCCCAGGCGAATACGTCATCGTTCACGACAAGGCGATCGCCCAGCGCGCGCAAGGGCGGCGGCACCGACGGACGCGAGCCGGTGGCGATCACCACCCGGGACGCATGAATCTCGGTGTGGTCGTCCACACGAAGCACCGTGTCGGAGACGAACTTGGCATAGCCCCGCAGCTTGTCTTCGGCCGGAATGTTTTCCACGCCTTCAAGCACGAATCCCACGAAGCGGTCGCGTTCACGCTTCACACGGTCCATCACCTCGACGCCGTCGACGGAAATTTCCCCGCCCACGTGCACGCCGAACGCTTCGGTGTGCGCGGCGGCGTGGGCGGCCTCCGCCGCCGCGATAAGCAGCTTCGACGGCATGCAGCCAACGCGCGCGCACGTCGTGCCATAGGGACCGCCTTCGATGAGCAGCGCGCGCTTGCCAGCCGCCTTCGCGGCGCGATAGGCAGCCAGGCCCGCGGTGCCTGCGCCGATGACGGCGATATCGGTTTGCAAAGTTTTCATGTCTGGGGATCCCCCGGTGTTGCGTGATGAACAGGATTCAAGGCGAGTTCCGCCTTGTTGCACGCCCTCGGGACGAACGCTGTCCGGCCCCTCGGCAACGAGGTGCGCGGCGTCGCAAGGACGGGTAAGAAGGGAAACTCGGGGCTGACCGGAACAGGCCGCGGCCTGGAGGCCGCGCGTTCCGGCATGCCGGAAGGGAAACCTCCCTTCCGGCATCGGGATGACTGCTTAGGCGAAGTGCGCCTTCAGGTCTTCCAGGCCGCCGATGAGGGCGCCATTGATGAACACCTGCGGAGCCGTGCCCTTGCCCGACACCGCGCCGATCACGCGGCCACGGACCTTGTTCTCGAGCGGAATCTCGATCGACGAGTAGCCCTTGCTGTCCAGGAGCGCCTTGGCTTCCACGCAGAACGGGCAGCCCGGCTTGGAGAACACGACCACCTGGTCGGGCTTCTTGGCCGACGGGGCGAAGTGAGCCAGCATGGTGTCGGCGTCCGACACTTCAAACGGGTCGCCTTCCTTTTCCGGCTCGATGAACATCTTCTGGACGACGCCGTCCTTGACCAGCATGGAATAGCGCCAGCTGCGCTTGCCGAAGCCCAGGTCGCTCTTGTCGACCAGCATGCCCATGCCTTCGGTGAAGGCGCCGTTGCCGTCGGGCAGCAGCGTGATATTGGCCGATTCCTGGTCCTTGGCCCATTCGTTCATGACGAAGGTGTCGTTGACCGACACGCAGACGATGCTGTCCACGCCGGCGTCGAAGAACGCGGGAGCCAGTTCGTTGTAGCGCGGCAGGTGGGTCGACGAGCAGGTCGGCGTGAAAGCGCCGGGAAGCGAGAAGACCACGACCGTCTTGTTCTTGAACAGGTCGTCGGTCGTGACCTTCTTCCACGTGTTGTCCTCGCGGACGGGGAACGTTACGTTCGGAACACGTTGGCCTTCGCGGTTTTGCAGCATTCGAATCTCTCCTTGGGGTAGCGGGGTTTGGTTAACCACCATGAAAAGAATCATAAATCTCAGCTATCGATTTATCCAATTTAATTAATTTAATTGATTGATAGCCGTAGGCAATTAGGAAATAACCAGAAAAAGGCTGGGCCTATCATAACCCAGCCCGTGCCCTGCTCTTCAGACCCGCGAGGGCTCGTACCCGGCGTCACGGATGGCGGCTTCGATCTTGTCGGCCTGGTCCGTGCCGGTCACCGTTACGCGATGACTCGGGAGGTCGATGGCGACGGCAGCGCCAGGAGCTGCCTGATTGACGGCGCCGGTGATGGTCTTGACGCAATGGCCGCAGGTCATGTCGGGCACTTGGAATTCGATGCTCATTGATTTCTCCAGAGAGATTGGGAGGGGGTGGCCCCGGATGCGACCACTTTGACGGCAGGTTAATCCTTCCCATTATGGAAAGGTCAAGCGTAGAATTGGCCTTGACCTTCCCATAATGGGAAGGATGAAACTGGGTGCTCCCATCCAGACAGAGACTGCCATGAGCGTTGCTCGCCCATCATCATTTTCCGAATTGGAACTTGCCATCGAAGGCATGACCTGCGCATCTTGCGTGAAGCGCGTGGAGAAAGCCCTGACCAATGTGCCCGGCGTTGCGCTGGCGCAAGTCAACCTGGCCACCGAACGCGCCCTGGTGTCGTTCGACCCCGCGGCCGCGCAGCCGCAGGCGCTGGTGGCCGCCGTTGGCAAAATGGGCTACGAGGCGCGGCCCATCGCTGCGCAGGACGACCATGCCGAACGGCAATCGCAGGCGCGCGACGCCGAAGCGCACCGGCTGCAGCGGGCCTTCATCGCGGCGCTGGTGCTGACGCTGCCCGTTTTCGCGCTGGAAATGGGTTCGCACCTGATTCCCGCCATGCATCACTGGGTATTGGCCACTGTCGGCCAACAGAACAACTGGCTGTTGCAGTTTGTGCTGACGACGGCCGTGCTGTCGTGGCCGGGCCGGCAGTTCTTCACCAAGGGGCTGGTGGCGCTGTGGCGCCGCGCGCCCGAAATGAATTCGTTGGTGGCGCTTGGCGCGGGCGCTGCGTGGGGCTATTCGGTGGTGGCGACGTTCGCGCCCGGCTGGCTGCCGGACTCCGCGCGCAACGTCTATTTTGAAGCCGCCGCCGTGATCGTCACGCTGATCCTGCTGGGCCGCATGCTGGAAGCGCGCGCCAAGGGCAAGACCGGCGCGGCCATCAAGCGCCTGATCGGCCTGCAACCGCGCACCGCCCGCGTCATGCGCGACGGCCAGGCGCTGGATGTGGAGATCGAGCGCGTGCGCACCGGCGACGTCGTCATGGTGCGTCCGGGCGAAAAAGTCCCCCTTGACGGCGAGATCATCGAGGGCAGCTCCTACGTCGACGAATCCATGCTCACCGGTGAACCCGTTCCGGTCGAAAAGCAGCCCGGCATGCAGGCAACCGGCGGCACGTTGAATACATCGGGCAGTTTCACCCTGCGCGTCACCCACACGGGCGCGGACACCATGCTGGCCCGCATCATCCGCATGGTGGAAGCCGCACAAGGAGCGCGCCTGCCCATCCAGGCCCTGGTCGACCAGGTGACAGCCTGGTTCGTTCCCGCCGTCATGGCAGCCGCCCTGCTCACCTTCCTGGCGTGGTTCTTCCTGGGTCCGGAGCCCGCGCTGTCGCATGCCCTGGTCAACGCGGTCGCCGTGCTGATCATCGCCTGCCCGTGCGCGATGGGCCTGGCTACGCCCACGTCCATCATGGTGGGCACGGGACGCGCGGCCGAAATGGGCGTGCTGTTCCGCCAGGGCGACGCCTTGCAGACCCTGCGCGACGTGAACGTCGTCGCGTTCGACAAGACCGGCACGCTGACGCTGGGCAAACCAACCCTGACCGAGCTGGAACCCGCGGCAGGCCACGACGCGCAGCAGGTGCTGCAATGGGTGGCCTCGGTACAGGCGCGCTCCGAACATCCCATCGCCCTGGCGATCGTGGCCGCCGCCGCGGACCGCAATATCGGGCTGCTGGCTGCCGAAGGCTTCGCCGCGATTACGGGCGCCGGGGTCGAGGCCGCGGTGGAAGGCAGGAAGGTGCTGGCGGGCGCGGCGCGCCTGATGGCCGAACGTGGCGTGGACGTCAGCGCCTTTGGCGAGCGCGCCGCCGATTGGGGCAATGAAGGCAAGACGCCGATCTATGTCGCGGTCGACGGCCAGGCTGCCGCCATGATGGCCGTGACGGACCCGGTCAAGCCTTCGGCCGTGTCCGCGATCGCCGCGCTGCATGCGCAGGGCCTCAAGACCGCCATGATCACCGGAGACAATCGCCATACCGCGCAGGCCGTGGCGCGCCAACTGGGCATCGACGAAGTGCGCGCCGAAGTGCTGCCGGACGGCAAGGTGCAGGCCATCGCCACGCTGCGCGAAGGCGGCCGCAAGGTGGCCTTCGTGGGCGACGGCATCAACGACGCCCCTGCCCTTGCCGCCGCTGATACGGGCATTGCCATCGGCACGGGCACGGACGTGGCGATCGAGGCGGCTTCCGTCGTCCTGATGGCGGACGATCTGCACGGCGTGTCCAACGCCATCGCGCTCAGCCGCGCGACGCTGGCCAACATCCGGCAGAACCTGTTCTGGGCGTTCGCCTACAACGCGGCGTTGATTCCGCTGGCCGCGGGCGCGCTGTACCCGGCCTTTGGCCTGTCGCTGTCGCCGATCTTCGCCGCCGGCGCCATGGCCCTGTCGAGCGTCTTCGTATTGGGCAATGCGCTGCGCTTGAAGGCTTTCCGCCCGCAGCACGGGAGTCACGCATGAACATCGGACAAGCCGCAAAGAGTTCGGGCATTTCCGCCAAGATGATCCGCTACTACGAAAGCATCGGCCTCATCGGCCCGGCGGTGCGCACGGACTCGGGCTACCGGGTCTATACCGAGCAGGACCTGCACACGCTGCGCTTCGTGCGACGCGCGCGTGACCTGGGCTTTTCGGTGGAACAGATGAACGAACTGCTGGCGCTATGGAAGGACCGCAGCCGCGCCAGCGCGGACGTCAAGCGCATTGCGTTGGAGCACGTGCAGGAACTGGAGCGCAAGGCCGAGGCCCTGCGCGACATGGCCGCCACGCTCAAGCATCTGGCGCAGCACTGCCATGGCGACGACCGGCCCGACTGCCCGATTCTGGAAAACCTGGGCTGTTCCCATTGAGCCGCCGCGCTCCGAAAAGGACGCGTTGATCGCGGCCGCCAGCGCGCCTTGCTGCCAAGGCGCCCTGCCCGGCCGCTTCGCTTAATGCCCCGCCTGCGCCTCGGCGGCGACGCGGGCCTCGTAGGCTTCGGTGGCGGCCTGCTTGGCGGCGGCTTTCTCAGCCGCCGCGGCAAGCTTTGCCTCTTCAGCAGCCAAGGCATCCGCGGCTGCCTGGATGGCGCGCTCGCGGGCGCGTTCCTTCACCTGCAGCACGCCTTCCGCATCCAGCGACTCGAACACGGCGATGGATTCCACATGGCCCGTATGCGGGAACATGTTGATCACGCCCGCGCTCTTCAAGACGTAGCCGCCTTCGTGCACCAGGATGGATGCGTCGCGCGCCAGGGTGGCGGGATTACAGGACACGTAGACGATGCGGCGCGGGCGCTCTTCGTACGTCAGTTCGGACAGCGCCTGCGATACCGCATGGGCGCCTTCACGCGGCGGATCGATCAGCATGCGGTCGAAGTAACCCAGGCTGCGCAGCCAGGTCGCGTCGACCTCGAACAGGTTCAGGGTGGCGAAGCTGGTGCAGTCGCCCAGCCCGTGGCGCGACGCGGCGTCGAAAGCGCGGTCGGTCAGCGCCTTGCTTCCTTCCACGCCGACGGCCTCGCGCCCTTGGGTGGCCAGCGGCAAGGTGAAGTTGCCCAGGCCGCAGAACAGGTCGGCCACGCGGTCGGTCGGCTGCACATCCAGCAACTTGAGCGCGCGCGACACCATCGCGCGGTTGATGGCGTGGTTCACCTGCGTGAAGTCGGTGGGACGGTACGGCATGCGCAGGCCGAATTCCGGCATGGTGTAGGCCAGCGCGTCATTGTGCTCGCGCTCCAGGGCGTGCACCGTCTCCGGGCCCTTGGACTGCAGCCACCACTGCACGTTGTGCTGGGCGGCAAAGGCACGCAGGATGGCGATGTCGCCGTCGGTCAGCGGCAGCAGGTGGCGCAGCACCAGCGCGGTCACGCCTTCGCCCAGGGCCACTTCGATCTGCGGCATGCGATCGGGCGCCGACATGGACGCAATCATTTCGCGCAGCGGGATCAGCAGGTCGCTGACGTGCCGCGGCAAGACATGGCATTCGCGCATGTCGGCCACGAAGCTGCTCTTGCGTTCATGGAATCCGACCAGCACCCCGCCCTTCTTGGGCACAACGCGAACGGAAAGGCGCGCACGGTAGCGGTAGCCCCAGGTCGGGCCCTGCAGCGGCGGCAGGATCAGCGCCGGGCGCAGCTTGCCCACATGCCAGAAGGTGTCTTCCAGCGCGCGCTGCTTGATGGCCACCTGGGTGGTGGGCTCAAGATGCTGCATGGCACAGCCGCCACAGACGCCGAAGTGCGGGCAGCGCGGCTGCACGCGTTGCGACGAGGGGCGCAGCACTTCGTCCACGCGGGCGGTTTCGTAAGAAGGCTTGCGACGCAACGTGACCGCGGTGACGCGCTCGCCGGGCAAGGCCCCTTCCACGAAAATGACTTTCCCGTCGCGGCGGGCGATCCCCCTGGCTTCCAGGTCCAGGGATTCGATACTCAAAACGTCAGACATCTCACGCAGTCCAGAATTTGCACGCAACCTATGATTGTAGAAGGAGTTCGGGCAATCCCGGAAATCGGTTTGATGGGGCCGGAGCAGCGCCTTAGGCGGAACCTGCGCCGAGTGCGGGCGGACAGGCATAAAAAAGGGGTTTGCCGGAAGCAGCCTGGTCGGACGGCCTCCTGCAAACCCCAAAGGCCGGCGCTTTTCAGGCGCCGCCACGGATATCAGAAAGAGCGGGCCACCGAGAAGACCGCCCCGATGCGACCCGACGGATGTCCATACTTGGTGGGTAGCCAGTTGTCCTTGGACGCGCCAACCGCGGCCAAGCCGAGGATCCATCCCTTCAAATCCTTGGTCACGCCGACCTTGTAATCGACGTAGTGACCGATGGAATCCCCATCCATGTTGGTCTGGTTCTTGAGCTTTTGGTATCCCAAATGGCCAAGCAGCCCCCAGCCGTCACCCAGGTCGAACGTCGCCGTGCCGTCCAGGTACCACGTGCCCTTGCTGTCGGGCGTGCTGAAGAAATCGCTGGGCGTGTATGAATATTTGAGGCTGTAGTTGCCGTAGGAAGCGCCCAGGTAAATGTCCGTGTTGTTGTAATTGCCGCCCTTGGGAGAACTGGAACCCGGATAGTAGTAATGCAGGACACCGGCATCCAGTGAGAAGCCGCCCCCGACGTCGCCCTTCCAGCCTCCGTAGAAATCCATCTCGAGGTTGCCGTCCGTGAACACGAAACTGGATACGTTGGAGTTCCAGTTGCCCAGGTAGAAGCCTGAGCTGTGCGTCAGATCGAAACCCAGTTGCGCGGCGGGACGGAAGTCGGTCTGCGAATAGCCGCGGAAACGGTAGTCGCTGACGATGGTTGCGTTACCGCTGAGCGAGAATCCGCCCCCCAGATCGGTGGGTTCGGCCTGCGCCGATCCCGCGAAACTAGCGGCAACCGCGATGGGCAAAGCTAGCAACGTCTTCTTCATGGTGCGAAAGTCCTGATCGGATTTACGAGGAAGCGGAAGGCGCGCGGCGCATCCGGCTGGCCGGCATTGCTGCGGGGACTACCGGCTCAAGATCTTTCAAGCAATGTCCGTGCCAGGTTGCGGCCGCGCACAAATAAGTCCGCAGGCCACCCGGGCGACACAGCGACGCACCGGTTTGGTGCCCCGCTTTGGGGCGCGGGGCTCGCGGATGCGTCAAAGCGGGGATTCCGGGGCGCGCGCTTCAAGGGCCGCCGCTGTCCGACCAAAAGAAAGCCCCGGCACGCATCAGCGCCCGGGGCGTGGCGGAGCGGATCAACCGCTCCGATTGCACGTCGGGAAGAGAGACTTAGTTGGCCTTCGGAGGCGGAGGCACGTCGCCGGTGGCGGGCGGAGGCGGCGGCATGCCGGCGCGGCCCTTGCCATGACGGCCTTCCATCTTGGCGTGACGTTCGGCCATGCGGGCTTCGCGTTCCTTGACGATCTTGGTCACCTGGCCACGCTGCGTTTCGTTCAGGCTGTCCCAGACGGCCAGCCACTGGTCACGCACCTGCTTGGCCTGTGCGCCGAATTCGTCGCGTCGCTTTTCGGATTGTTCGATCAGCGCGCGCGGATCCAGCTTGCCGCTGTCCAGCTGCGCCTTGAGCAGGTCGTGGCGCTTGCCGCCGGAGGCGCGCATCGCTTCGTGCAGGCTGCGCTGGCTTTCCTGGGCGGTCTTGAACAGGGCTTCCTGCTTGGCGTCGAGCTTCAGTTCGGCGACTTGCGCCTTGGACACGGGGCCCAGGCCCGGGATGAGCAGGCCGTCGCGCATGCCCTTGTGGAAGCCACCACCGCGGTGGCCTTCGTGCATGGCCGCGGGGCCGCCGTCGGCGGCAGGAGGAGGCGCAGCCATTACGGTGCCGGCCGCAAAGCCGCTGGACGCGGCGACAAAAGCAAGGGCGGCCAAATTGGAGCGGATAGCGAATCGGGACATGTATGTCTCCTGAAAGTGAAGAAAGCGAGGCCATTGTGCGATCTCGCTGGTTTCATCCAGGTTTCGTCCGCGGCGTCCATGTTTCAGTCGATTGCTTGCCCGCCAGACGCGAGTACGGGGCCATGCAGGCCCCGTATCGTCAATTTCACCCGAGGCCTCTTGGCGCCCGGATGTGCGGCAGCGTCCACGGGCGCCAGGCGCCCATGGGCCAGGCCGCGCCTAGTTCGCGTCCCAGGCGGCCATGTATTCCTTCCAGTGCGGCGCGTCGCTGGCGCTGAGCGTGTCGCGGACCAGCGCGACCTCGGTCTCGTAGGCGGTGCGGTCCAGTTCGCCCCGAAGGAAGCGGAAGCGGCAATACACCAGCCACGTGTTGACCACGTCGGTTTCGCAATAGGCGCGCACTTCGTCGGCGCGGCCGCTGCTCCAGGCCTCCCAGACCTTGCTGCCGTCCATGCCCAGCTTGCCCGGAAAGCCGCACAGCTTGGCCAGTTCGTCCAGCGGCGCATTGGCGCGGCCGTTGTACTTGGCCAGCACGTCCATCAGGTCGACGTGGCGCGTGTGGTAGCGGGAGATGTAGTTGTTGAACTTGAAGTCGCGGTCTTCTTCGCCCATGTCCCAGTAGCGCGGCGCAGGCACGCCCTGGATCAGGCTGCGGTAATGCAGCACGGGCAGGTCGAAACCCGATCCGTTCCAGCTGACGAGCTTGGGCGTATAGCGTTCGATGGTCTTGAAGAAGCCCGCCAGCAAGGCGGCTTCAGGATCATCGGGCTGGCCCAGCGTCTTGACGCGGAAGCCCTGGTCATCGCGAAAGACGCAGCCCACGACCGCTACCTTGTGCAGATGCAGCGGCAGGAAGTCGTGGCCCACGGCCTCGCGCCGCGCCGTCAACGCGCGCTCGACCACTTCGTGGTCGGGCACGTCGGCGCCCCAGCCATTGAGCTTGCGTAGCCCGTCGGCGTCGGGGATGGTTTCGAGGTCGAATACCAGGGTGGGCGTCATTTGGGCGGCAGGTACTGCATCGGGTCGACAGGCGTGCCCTGGCGGCGGATCTCGAAGTGCAGACGCGGCGACGTGGTGTCACTTTGACCCAGTTCGGCGATCTTGGCGCCGCGCTTGACCGTCTGGCCCGTCTTCACGAGCAAGGCGCGGTTATGCGCATAAGCGGTGATGAAACCGTTCTGGTGCTCGACGATGATGAGATTGCCCAGGCCGCGCACGCCGTTGCCGCTGTACTTGACCAGGCCATCGGCGGCAGCGGTGATCGGATCGCCGAGCGCGCCGGAGATGTCGATGCCCTTGCTGCTGGAATTGAAGCCCTGCACGATCGGGCCGCTGGCAGGCCAGGCCCAGTTGATGACGCCGGCATCGGCGGCACGCGTGGCCGGCTTGGTGTCGACCGGCGCGGGAGCCGGCGTAGGCGTGGCGTCCGGCGCGGGCGTGCTTGCGGTGGACGTGTCAGGCTGGTCCAGCGGACGCGGCTGCGGCTTGGTGCCTGCGACCGGCGCGCTTTGCGCACCCCCGCCAGCACTGCCGGACATCTTCAGCACCTGTCCCACCGAGATCTGGTTGGGATCGCTGATGTTGTTCCAGCGCTTGATGTTTTCGATGTCGACGTTGTTGGCGCGAGCGATCTTGTAGAGAGTGTCTCCCGGCTTGACCACATAGCTGCCGGACGTGACGGCCGGCGCGGGTTGCCCGCCGGTCATGTCGACCACCGGGGCACGAGTACCTTTGGATGCGCAGCCGGCCAGGATGGCGAGGCTGAGGACCCCCACTGCGAAGAGCGGGCGGCGCAGGCGCGTCATGGACGCGCCCAAATTCATATCGGTCAGTTGCAACTGCCCGTTGAGCATACGTTTCTCCTGTCGCTCAAGATTGTATTCCGGACCGTAGCGGCACAAAGCGCACGGCCTCTAGTTCAGTACGTTTCCAGCTGGCCGCGCCCGTGCGTTCGATCAGAACGAGGCGCTGGTTCGAGCCCCCTTCGGGAGCGATCAGGCGGCCACCCGGCGCAAGCTGCGTAAGCAGCGCCTGCGGGATGGCCAGGCCAGCGGCAGCCACAACGATAGCATCGAACGGAGCCACGCCGGGCAGCCCCAACGTGCCATCGCCATAGATCAAGCGGATACGCGTGGTGAGGCGCAACGCGCGCAAATGATCGCGCGCCAGTTCGTAGAGTCCACGTATGCGTTCAATCGTGTGGACGTCGCGCACGAACTGGGCGAGCACCGCGGCCTGGTATCCGCAACCGGCGCCGACTTCAAGCACACGCGTGGGCGTGCGGTCTTCGCAGGCAGCCGCGATCATACGCGCCACGACCCACGGCTGTGAAATGGTTTGCGAGTGTCCGATGGGCAACGCCGCATCTTCATAGGCGCGGCTGGCCAGGGCTTCGTCCACGAAAAGATGGCGCGGCACCGCGGCCATGGCGTTCAGTACGCGCTCGTCGGTGATGCCCTGCGTTCTGAGACGCTGGACCATGGCCTGGCGCAGGCGTTCGGAATTGAGGCCAAGATTGCTGCCCGACGCCGGCTGCGGCGCCTGTGCCTGCTTTTGCAACGTGGCCGCGGAAATGCGGGTGTTGCTATTGGCGGGCGTGTAGCCCGGCCCCAGACGGCCGGAGTCGTGGCGGACCTGGCTGGGACGCCCCGAGGCGCCGTGCGTCAGGTCCGGCTGGCTTATCCGTTTGCGCATAGCGGCTCCGCCCAGGTGCGGATCTCGTCCAGCTGGCTGTGCTGAGTCAGATCCAGCCGCAACGGCGTGACGGACACGATGCCCTGCTCGACCGCGTGAAAGTCCGTGCCCGGCGTGGCGTCCGCGGCCAGACCGACCGGCCCGATCCAATACACCGTGTCGCCGTACGGAGTGGTGGTGCGCACCACCGGCTGCGAGGGGTGCCGCTTGCCCAGCCGGGTAACGGCGAATCCGTGCATGTCCTCGAACCGGCGGTTGGGTATGTTGACGTTGAGCAGCACCGGCGCCGCCAGGGGATCAGCAAGATGGCGCTCTACCACCAGCCGCGCCGCGCGCGCCGCGGACTCGATGTGCTCCCAGCCTTTCTCGGCGAGCGAGAACGCGATGGCGGGAATGCCGAAGAGATAGCCTTCGCTGGCGGCGGCGACCGTGCCGGAATAGAGGGTGTCGTCGCCCATGTTGGCACCGTTGTTGATGCCGGACACGACCAGGTCGGGACGCGCATCCATCAAACCTGTGAGGGCGACGTGCACGCAATCCGACGGGGTGCCATTGACGGCAATGAACCCGTTCGACGCGGTGCGCACCGACAACGGCCGATTCAATGTCAGTGAGTTGGAGGCGCCGCTGTGGTTGGTCTCGGGGGCGACGACAGTAAGTTCCCCCAGGCCTTCCAGCGCCGCTACCAGCGCCTCAAGCCCCGGGGCTGAGTAACCATCGTCGTTCGAAACCAGAATTCGCATTGTGCATCCGAAAGAAAATAAAACGCGGGTGGACGTTGCGGATTGTACCGTCCGCAGCCCTGCCGCGTCTGTCCGATCGCGTCACCGTGTCATCCGGCCGACGCTCGATAACCCGAACCCCGACCCGGTCCGGGCGCGGTAGAATCCGCAGCCATTACTACAACAAACTACAACAACGGACTCCCTTTCCATGGCGATAACCGAACCCTCCCTGGCGTTTACCGTGGCGCTCGTCGTGCTGGCCTACCTGATCGGCTCCGTGCCGTTCGCGGTGGTGGTCAGCAAGCTCATGGGGCTGCAGGACCCCCGCAGCTATGGGTCGAAGAACCCCGGCGCGACCAATGTGCTTCGCACCGGCAACAAGACCGCCGCCGCGCTGACGCTGTTGGGCGACGCGGCCAAGGGCTGGTTCGCGATCTGGCTGGCGGAAAAGCTGGCGCCGGGCATCAGCCCCGTCGGGCTCGCCCTGGTGGCGCTGGCCGCGTTCATCGGCCACCTGTATCCGGTCTTCCTGGGCTTCAAGGGCGGCAAGGGTGTCGCAACCGCCCTGGGCGTCCTGGTGGCCATCCAGCCCTGGCTGGCCGTCGCCACCGCCGCCACCTGGCTGATCATCGCCGTATTCTTCCGTTACTCGTCGCTGGCCTCGCTGGTGGCCGCGTTCTTCGCCCCGGTGTATTACGTGTTTGGATCCGGCCTGGCCTGGCAGGCGCAGCCCGCCTTGGGGGTCGCGCTGGCCGTCATCGGCGTGCTGCTGTTCTACCGGCATCGCGCCAACATCGCCCGCCTGATCCAGGGCACCGAAAGCCGCATCGGCAGCAAAAAGAAGTAAACCTCACCGATCGCGGGCGGCCCAAGGGCCGCCCGCGACGTTTCAAGCGATATCGGCAAGGTCCCACCGTGGTTTCACCGTGAAACTGTGCGCGCTGGCGTCCAGCGTGGCCAGCCCGGCCTTGACCCGTTCCGCCGCCGCGAAGGCGATCATCGCGCCGTTGTCGGTGCACAGTTCCAGGGGCGGAAAGTACGCGCGAGCCCGCAGCGGCTTGAGCGCGGCGTCCAGCTTGGCCCGCAGCAGCTGGTTCGCCCCTACCCCGCCCGCAACCACCAGCCGGCGCAGCCCTGTCTGCTTCAGGGCGCGGATGGCCTTGGCCGCCAGCACTTCCACGATGGCGGCCTGCGTGGCGGCAGCCAGATCCGCGCGGGCCTGATCGTCCAGGCCGCCCTGCTGCTCGGCAGCCTTGACGCGGGTCAGCACGGCCGTTTTCAAGCCGCTGAAACTAAAATCAAGGTCACCGCTGTGCAACATGGGCCGCGGCAGGTCGAAGCGCGAAGCGTCCCCGCTGCCCGCCAGCTTGGCCAGCGCCGGTCCGCCCGGATAACCCAGTCCCATCAGTTTGGCGGATTTGTCGAAGGCTTCGCCCGCGGCGTCGTCCAGCGTTTCGCCCAGCAATTCGTAGCGGCCCACGCCGTCCACGCGCATCAGCTGCGTATGCCCGCCGGACACCAGCAGCGCAATAAAGGGAAAGTCCGGCCGAGGATCGGCCAGCATCGGGGACAGCAGATGCCCCTCGAGATGGTGGATGCCGATGGCCGGCAGGCCGCGCGACCACGCAAAGGACTGCGCCACGCTGGCGCCCACCAGCAAGGCGCCTGCCAGACCCGGGCCAGCCGTATAGGCGACCGCGCCGATATCGGACATCTGGAGCCCGGCGTCGTCGAGCACCTGGCGTGTCAGGGGCACCACGCGGCGGATGTGGTCGCGCGAGGCGAGTTCGGGCACCACGCCACCATATTCCTGGTGCATGGCGATCTGGGTATGCAGCGCGTGCGCGAGCAGGCCGCGTTCCGTGCAGACGGCGGCGACGCCGGTCTCGTCGCAGGAGCTTTCAAAGCCGAGAATAATCATGGCGGCAGAGTTTACAACTGATGCGAAAATACGCCTGTTTCTAAATCGGGAAGGGCTGTCCGGCCCCTTCCTCACAACCTGCAAAGCTTGCAAAAACCCTGGGGACTCGAATGCTGGAGAAGCTATTCAAGCTGCGTGAACACGGAACGACAGCCAGAACGGAAGTCGTGGCGGGCCTGACGACATTCCTGACGATGTCGTACATCATCTTCGTCAATCCGGACATTCTGTCGTCGACGGGCATGGACCGCGACGCCGTCTTCGTGGCCACGTGCCTGGCCGCCGCGCTGGGCTCGCTGGTGATGGCGCTGATCGCCAACTGGCCGATCGGCATGGCGCCCGGCATGGGACTGAACGCCTTTTTCGCGTTTACCGTGGTCAAGACCATGGGCTACACCTGGGAGCAGGCGCTGGGCGCGGTGTTCATATCGGGCGTCATCTTCCTGTTCCTGACGATTTCCGGCATCCGTGTCTGGCTGGTCAAAGGCATTCCGCATTCGCTGCGCAGCGCCATCGCGGCCGGCATCGGCCTGTTCCTGGCCATTATCGCGCTATCCAGCGCCGGCATCGTGGTTGCGCACCCCGCCACCAAGGTCACGCTGGGCAACCTGACTTCGCACGGCCCGCTGTTCGCGATCCTGGGTTTTTTCATCATCGCCTCGCTGGATGCGCTGCGCGTCCGCGGCGCCATCCTGATCGGCATCATCGTTGTCACGGTGTTGTCGATGGTGCTGGGCTACAACGAGTTCAAGGGCATCTTCTCGGTCCCCCCCAGCCTCTCGCCCACGCTGTTCAAGCTGGACATCATGGGCGCGTTGCATAGCGGCTTTGTGCACGTGATCCTGGTGTTCGTGCTGGTCGAGGTGTTCGACGCCACGGGCACCCTCGTGGGCGTGGCCAAGCGTGCCGGCCTGGTGCCTGAAGACCGCCCCAACCGCCTGGGACGCGCGCTGTTCGCCGACAGCACCGCCATCGTCGCGGGTTCCATGCTGGGCACCAGCAGCACCACCGCCTACGTCGAAAGCGCATCGGGCGTGCAGGCCGGCGGCCGCACGGGCATGACCGCGCTGGTCGTCGGCCTGCTGTTCCTGGCGGCGCTGTTCATTTCGCCGCTGGCGGGCGCCGTGCCGGCCTACGCCACCGCACCCGCCCTGCTCTACGTGGCCGGCCTGATGATGCGCGAACTGATCGACATCGACTGGAACGACGTCTGCGAAGCCACGCCCGCGGCGCTGACCGCACTCGTCATGCCCTTCACGTATTCGATCGCCAACGGCATTGCGTTCGGCTTCATCAGCTACGTGGTGCTCAAGACGGCCACGGGCAAGATCCGCGACGTGCACCCCGCCACGTGGCTGGTGGCCGTGCTGTTCGTCATCCGGTACGCCTTCTTCCCTGAATAGGCGACACGTCCTGCAGACGTGTACATCAGCCGCCACGGCATCGTGCCCGTGGCGGCTTTTTCATTTCATCGTCCACACCGCCAGTTCGTAGCCGTCCAGGTCGGTGAACTGAAACCGGCTTCCGCCCGGGAAGGAAAATTCCTCGCGGGTGATGCGTCCGCCTGCGGCGGTCACACGCCGCTGGGCCGCGGCCAGGTCGTCGCCGTACAGGATGACGAGCGGCCCGCCCGGGCGCACCGGCGCGCCTGTCGTGAAGCCGCCCGTCAATCGGCCATCGGTGAATTCGCAGTAAGTCGGACCGTAGTCCGTGAAGGTCCAGCCGAAGACGTCGCCGTAGAAGCGTTTGCTGCGCGCGATATCCGTCACGTTGAACTCGATGTTGTCTATCTGGTTGTTCCGGCCTTGTGTGCCCATGCTCTTCTCCTGTCGCGGCTACTGGCGGCGGCCGCCGGCATGGCGTCCACGTCCTGGCCTATTGTAGGGATCGAAAAAATCAATCAACCCGGCGGACCGCATGGTTGCTGGCTGGCGCGGTTGAAATCGCCGATACACTCCCCATGTATATCAGCATATGGAGTACATCTTGCGCCTTTCCCGTCTGAATCCCGCGCTGCCCGTCTGTGCCGCCGCCCCGAAGGCCCAGGCATGAGCGCATTAGCGAACATCCCCTTTTCCGTGCTCGACCTGGCCCCGATTGTGCAGGGCCGCGATGCCGCGGACGCCTTCCGCAACACGGTCTCGTTGGCGCAACACGTCGAACGGCTGGGCTACAACCGCTTCTGGCTGGCGGAACACCACAACATCAATGGCGTGGCCAGCAGCGCCACTGCCGTGCTGATCGGCCACGTGGCGGGTCACACGAAGACGCTGCGCGTGGGTTCGGGCGGCGTCATGCTGCCCAACCATGCTCCGCTCATCATCGCTGAACAATTCGGCACGCTCGAGACCCTGTACCCCGGCCGCATCGACCTGGGCCTGGGCCGCGCGCCGGGCAGCGATGGGGCCACACAGCAGGCGTTGCGCCGCAGCCCGCGCAGCGGCTTGGAGTTCCCGGCCCTGGTGGAAGAACTGCGCGCCTTCCTGGCGCCCTCGCGCTCCGGGCAGCCCGTGCGCGCCATTCCCGGCGAAGGACTGGACATCCCGATCTGGTTGCTGGGATCCAGCGACTTCAGCGCGCGCATGGCGGCGGAACTGGGCCTGCCCTTCTCGTTCGCCGGCCATTTCTCGCCTGAAGGCATGGCGGCGATGCGCCTGTACCGTCACTTGTTCAAGCCGTCGGCGACACTCTCGCGCCCCTACTCCATGATCGGCGTGCCGGTCATTGCCGCTGAATCCGATGAGGCGGCCCGATTCCAATCCACCACGCAGCAACTGAAGTTTCTGTCTCTGGTGCGCGGCCATCGCCTGCAATTGCAGCCGCCCGTCGAAAGCATGGACGGCGTCTGGAACGAATGGGAGCGCGAAGCGGTGAATCAAAGACTGGGCGCCTCCATCGTCGGCGGGCCCGATACTGTCAAGCGTGAACTCGAAGCGCTTGTCGCTGAAACGCAGGCCGACGAAGTCATGATCGTGTCGGACTTTTACGATATCGCGGACCGCCTGCGTTCGTTCGAGATCGTCGCTTCGCTGAAAAACGGCGCCGGTGTTTCCACCCGCGCGGCCGTTCAGGCGCCTTAAAGGCACCAATAGAAGCGAGAACCATTGCGACGCAGCGGGAACCCGCTCTACTATTGCCTAACAGGCACCAGGCGAACACTCATCGCCGCAACACGTCCGGGGCCGGCCCGGACGCCTTTGCCATTGCTTTTCGCCGCTTGCGCGGCAAGGATTCCAAATGAGTATTGTTGAACTCACCAAAGACAGCTTCCAGGACGCCATCACGCCTGACGGCACCCTGATCGTCGACTTCTGGGCGCCCTGGTGCGGCCCGTGCCGCGGCTTTGCGCCCGTGTTCGAGCAGGCCGCCACCGAACATCCCGATGTCACGTTCGCCAAGGTGAACACCGACGTCGAGCAGGAACTCGCCGGCGCCCTGGGCATCCGTTCGATTCCCACGCTGATGGTCTTCCGCGAGAAAGTCCTGCTGTTCTCGCAACCGGGCGCCTTGTCTGGCGGACAGCTGAACGAGCTGCTCGCGAAGATCAAGGAAGTGGACATGGAAAAGGTCCACAAGGAAATCGCCGCGGCGCAAGACAGCCAGGACGCATGAACCAACAAGGGCCCCATCAGCGGGCCCCTTTCTTTTGTACCGGGGCGACTGATCCGCCAGCCCGGCCGGACCGCGTCGCCTGGCGGTCGCCACTGGTCTTGCTGAACCCTGTCTAGGAAATCAGCTCCCACGCGGAGCGCCCGCGCGTGATGTTTGCGACGGTGACCTCGAGGTCGGCCAGGACCGAGCGCGGAGCGGTAAAGCTGAGCGCCACGCCGTCTTGATTGAAGTCTTCATGCTGGATTGCCGCCCCAGCCTGCGCCAGACGCGACTTCAACAACGCAAGCTCGGCAAATCCGCAAACGCAGTGCACGGTCGCGAGATCCACGATTTCGGTGCGTTCGGCCAGCCGCAGGCAGTTGGCCGCGCAACCGCCGTAGGCCCTTACCAGTCCGCCTGCGCCCAGCTTGATGCCCCCGTACCAGCGCACCACCAGCACGGCCACGCGATCCATGTCCTGCCCTTCGATGGCCTGCAGGATCGGCCTTCCGGCCGTGCCGCCGGGTTCGCCGTCATCGTTGAAGCGGTATTCCTGGCCGATGCGGTAGGCCCAGCAATTGTGGGTGGCCTCAAAGTCGCTGTGCTCGGCGAAGAATCGCATGGCGTCTTCGACCGTGGCCACTGGCGCGGCATACGCGGCAAAGCGGCTTTTCTTGATGTCTTCCTGGTACGTGCAGGGACCGGTCAGCGTGTGCGTCATGCCCGGCATTGTAAGTGTGTCCACCGAGCAACCGCGCCTTATCGCGGGTTATGCCGTTAGCCGTGGCAGTCGGGGACTTCCTGGTCCAGGTAGACGTCGAAGGCCACGTCACGCGCCCACTTCGATGTCATGGCTTTCCAGGCGCCGGCGCGATCCCAGGCGCGCATTTCCTGGTCCAGCCAGGTTCGCGATGCCTGGTCGCTGGCGGCCACCAACCAGACGCGCTCCTGGCGCGCGCCGTCGGCGGCCAGGGTTGAAGAGAACTTCTTCCATTCCGGGAATCGCACCAGCGGCTCCCACACGGCGTCGTCGACCAGCCCGATGTCGCACGTGCCTTCACGTACCGCCACCAGCGCATCGGACGGCACGCGATACGTACGCACGGCCGCGCCCCAGCCCTCGGCCAGCGCCTTCGCCTGCGTGGCGGCTTCCGCCATGCAGACTGTGCGTCCGCGCACGTCGGCCGGCTTGCGCAGGCGTGTATCGCTGCGGATCACCGCCTTGGGGCGCGCCGCGTAGCCCGTTGCCTGCATCGCGACGGTGTCCGGCTGGCTTTGCGGGCTGTCGGCAAGCACCAGATCGACCTGACCGGAAGCCAGCGCCGTGGCGGCCTGCGCGACCGGCAACTGCACAAGGCGCACCGGCAGGTTCAGGCTGGCGCCCAGCTTTTCCGTCATCGCCGCGTCGAGGCCCTCCGGCGTGCGGATCTTGGCCCCGGCCGCGGGCGGCGGCGCCAGGTATGGAACCCCCACGACCAGTTCGCCCCGCGCCCGCGCAGCGGGGAAAGTCTGCGGCTGCGCCATCGCGTAGCCCGCCAACGCCACGCTGGCGGCAAGGACGAAGAGGCGCATCCGGGACATCATGGCGAGCTCCGACGGCTTAGACGTATTGATAACGCAGCAGCCGATGCTTGAGGTTTTCAAGCACGAACTGGTCGATCAGCGCGGCCAGCACGGCAATGACCAGGATGTTGGTCATGACGCCCGTCATGTCGGCGATTTCGCCCGAGTACGCCAGCGAACGACCCAGGCCCTTGCCGAAGCCGATCAGCATTTCCGCCGAGATCAGCGCCCGCCAGGCATTGCCGAACGCAAGCTGCGCGCCGGTGATGAGTTCGGGCATGACCGCGGGCAGGTACACCCGCTTGACCAGGCCCCAGCGCGTCGCGCCCATGACGCGCGCCGCCGACACGTGCACACGCTGCACGGATTCGGTGGCGTTCATCACGCTCAGCGCGGCCGGGAAGAAGGCGGACAGCGCCACGACCACGATGATCGGGGTGTTGCCGAAGCCCATCACGATGAGAAACAGAGGCACCCAGGCGATGGACGGGATCGATTGCAGGATGACGATCGCGCTGCGCAGCACTTCGCGGAAGAAGAACAGCACGGCGGCCACCAGCCCGAAGCCGACGCCGGCGGCTAGCGCCAGCCCGTAGCCTGCGCCAAGCCGGCCCAACGTGCCCAACAGGCTCTGGTGGAAAGACTGCTTGCCCAGGTCTTCGAACAGGCGCTCGACCACGGCGGGCACGCCCGGCATCAGGAAGTCGGGCAGCACGAACGCCGCCAATTGCCACAGCGCAAGGATGAACACGACGCCCAGAACGCCCGCAATGTGCTTGCGGGCGCCGGTCACACGGGTAGAGGAGCTCAAAGCTTGCGAGCCTCTTGCCAGGACAGGTCGACGATGCTGGAGACGTCGTAGCGCTTGCCATCACGCGTCTTCAGCGAACCCTGGGCCTGCAGGATGTCAGCGATCTCCTGCATGCGGGCCGTGTCCTTTTCCGTCAGCTTGGGCGTGAACACCTGCGTGCTGATGGCTTCGGCGATGACCGTTTCACGCGGGAGTTCACCGCGGCTCAGGGTCTTGAGCGTGGGCTCGGCGATGAAGTACGACGCGATCAGCTTGGAAGCCTGCGCCGGCTCTTTCTGCAGCAGCGTGATGGCCTGGTTCTGGGCGTCCAGCGCCTTCCAGACGTCATCCTTGCGCTTGGCCAGCGTTTCGCCCGAGGTGATCACGACCATGCAGGGGAACGGCCAGGCCTGGCCCACTTCATAGATCTGCTTGACCGGCGCGACCAGTTGCGCGATGCGATCATAGGGTTCGAACAGGAAGGCGGCGTCCACGCGCTTGCCCACCAGCGACTGCACGGCCACCGCCGGGCTCACGCCCATCACGTTGACGTCGTCCGCCGCGAGGTTGCCCTGCTTGAGCACCACGCCCTTCAGGACCACGTCCGCGGTGCTGCCTTCGGCCTGCGAAGCCAGCGTCTTGCCCTTCAGGCCGGCGATGTCCTTGATGCCGGAGTCGTCGCGCACGATCAGCGAGTGGTACCCCTGCTGCGCGCCGCCCACCACCTTCAGGTCAGCGCCCTTGGAAGCCCAGGCCACGGCGTTGGTGAAACCCAGCACGCCAATGTCCAACTGGCCGCCGACGATCGCCTTGATCAGGTCGGTGCCCGACTTGAATTCGATCAGTTCGGAATCCAGCCCGGCCTTTTTGTAGTAGCCGCCCTCTTGCGCGACGATCGCTTGCGCATCGTCCATCACGCGCAGGTAGCCCACGCGGAATTTTTCGGCGGCCATCGCGGGGGCAGCCGCCAGCAGCGCCGCGGCCAGCGGCAGGGACAGCCATTGCTTCAATTTCATCAGGAGCTCCAGGGAATCAGGAATCGCCCGCGCCAGAGCGCGGAGGGGTAATCAGAAAATGGAATCAGGCGGCCAACGCCATGTCGGCGTGCGTATCCGACCCGCCGACACCGATGCCCAACAGGCGCAGGATCTCGCGCTTTTCGGTGGCCAGGTCGGCCAGGTCGTGGGTCTTCACGCGATGGGCCAGATTGAATTCGCGCAGCACGCGCGCGGGTCGCGGGCTGAAGACGACGATGCGATCGGCCAGGAACAGGGCCTCGTCCACGTCGTGGGTGACGAGCAGCACGGTGGGCTTTTCCTGGGCGATGAGCTGGCGCAGCACGTCTTGCAGGCTCAGGCGAGTCAGCGCATCTAGGGCGCCAAAGGGCTCGTCCATCAGCATGGTCTGGGGCTGCGCAATGAAGGCGCGGGCCAATGCGGCGCGCTGGCGCATGCCGCCGGACACCTGATGGGGATAGTACTTTTCGAACCCGCCCAGGCTGACGCGGTTCAGCCATTCGCGAGCGGCTTCGCGGGCGCGCTTCTTGGGCGTGTTCTGGAACTCCAGCGCCAGCGCCACGTTGTCCTCGAGCGTCAGCCACGGATAGAGCGCGTGTTCCTGGAACACCAGCGTGCGGCTGGGATGCGGCCCGGCGATCTTGTTGCCGTCGGCAAGCACGCTGCCCTGCGTGGGCATTTCCAAACCCGCCGCCAGGTGCAGCAAAGTGGATTTGCCGCAGCCGGACGGGCCCACCAGCGCGACCAGCTCTCCGGTCTTGAATTCACTGGTAAAGCCGTCCACGACGGGCAGGTCGCCAAAGTGCTTGTGGACGTGGTCGAAAGTCAGGTTCATAGAGCGAATCGTGGGCGCGCGTGAAAACGAGCCTCAAATCTAACAATTCGTTATATGAATCCAAACAATCAATATCGAATGTCTTTACTTCTTCCAGTAATAACGATCATGCGGGAGTCGATGCCGCGCGCTGCCTGACTGCGGCGCGCTGCAGCCCGAACGCAATGACGAAGCCCACGGTCACGGACAGCGATGCCGCCAGGAAGATAGAGGGATAGCCGAACTTGCTGGAGATATAGCCGGCGATCGGGCCGGTCACGCCAAGCGCCAGGTCCAGGAAGGCCGAATACGCGCCCAGGGCGGCCCCACGGCTGCCCGCCGGCACGCGTGCAACGGCTTCGACGCCGATGGCTGGAAACACCAGCGCAAAGCCGCAGCCTGTCAGGGCGGCGCCCAACAGGGCCATCCCGGGATTGGGCGCCAGCCACAACAGCAGCAGCCCTGCGGCCTCGACCAGGAACGACACCTGGGCCACCCGGAATCCGCCGTAGCGCGTGATGGTGCCGGCGAACAGCAGGCGCACGCCAATGAACGCGCCGCCGAACGCGCTGAGCGCGTGGGCCGCGCCATCCCACGACAAGCTGGCGTAGTACAGCGCGACGAAGGCGGCCAGCGTGCCGAAGCCCACCGAGCCAAGGCCCAGCGCCATCCCGTGCGGAAATACGCGCAGCACGACACTCTTGAATGCCATCCGATGCCCGCCGACGATGGCGACGGCCGCGCGAGACATCGCCAGGCCCAATCCCGCCAACCCCAGCAATAGCACCGCGCCACCCAGCGCGCCCATGCTCCACTGGGTTTCCAGGTGCACCCCGAGCGGCGCGCCCAGGGCCAATCCGCCGTAGGTGCAGATTCCATTCCAGGAGATCACGCGCGCCGTGTGCAGCGGCCCTACCCTGGCGATCGCCCACGTGGCCGAACCGGTTCCGACCCAGCTTTCGCCGAAGCCCAGCGCCAGGCGGCTGATGATGATGGCCGACAGGCTAAGCCAGGCGCTGCGTTCGAACGCATAGGCCAGCAGCAGGAAAACCCCGCTGGCCGCGCAGGCCGCCATGCCGATGACCACGGTCTGTTTCGGACCGACGGTGTCGGCCATGCGGCCGGCGTGCGACCGGCTCAGCAACGTGGCCAGATACTGCACGCTGATCGCCAGGCCGGCCAGCACCGAGCCGTAGCCGAGTTTGTCGTGGACATAGCCGGGCAGCACCGCAAGCGGCAGGCCGATGGCCAGATAACAGATGAAGGTAAAGAAGGCGATGGCAACGATGCGGGCCGTCAACGTGAACGTGCCGATCTGCGCGCCATCGGGCGCGTCATGCAAAGAGGGAGACATTTGGGGGCAAAAAAGAGGCCTGGCCGGACAACCGCCATGGACGGGCACGATGATAGCGCAGCCACATTGCGGCAGGCTGAATGCGGCGGCGGGCGACCGGCGGCGGGCGAACCGCTCCCCCGACTGCGCGAACTCCAAAAAACAAAGCGGCGCGCGTTGCGGCGCGCCGCTGATGCAGAGCCGGGAAGATCAGGCCTCGATGCCGCGCGAGGACAGGTAGTCTTCGTAGTTGCCGCGATAGTCGACGATCTCGCCGGTCGGCAGGATTTCGATCACGCGCGTGGCCAGGCCGGACACGAACTCGCGGTCATGCGACACGAATACCAGCGTGCCTTCGTACTTTTCCAGCGCGAACTGCAGCGACTCGATCGATTCCATGTCCAAATGGTTGGTGGGTTCGTCGAGCAGCATGACGTTGTGCCGGCCCAGCATCAAGCGGCCGAAGGTCATGCGGTTCTTTTCGCCACCGGACAGCACCTTGGGCGCCTTGGGCAGGTCATCCGCCGAGAACAGCAGGCGGCCCAGCACGGAACGGATGGACTGGTCGTCGTCGCCCGGCTGACGGTGGTCGCCCATCCAGTCCAGCAGGTTGATGTCGGTTTGTTGGAACTGGTCCGAAACGTCCTGAGCCATATAGCCCAGGTCGGCATTATCAGACCACTTCACCGAGCCGGAATCGGGCTGAAGATCCAGGGCCAACAGGCGCAGCAGCGTCGTCTTGCCCACGCCGTTGGCGCCGATGATGGCGATCTTTTCGCCGGCGTCGACCATGGCCGAGAACTTCGTGATGACCGGCGCGTCGTAGGCCTTGGTCAGGTTTTCGACGGTGACGGCCAGGCGGTGCATGACCTTGTTCTGCTCGAACCGGATGTACGGGTTCTGGCGCGACGACGGCTTGACCACGACCTGGTCGGCCTTGATGCGGTCGATCTGCTTCAGGCGCGAGGTGGCCTGGCGCGACTTGGACTTGTTGGCCGCGAAACGGCGCACGAAGTCCTGCAGTTCGGCAACGCGTTCCTTGGCCTTGGCGTTGTTGGCCACCAGGCGCTCGCGGGCCTGGGTGGAGGCCAGCATGTAGTCGTCGTAGTTGCCGGCGTAGATGCGGATCTCGCCGTAGTCCACGTCGGCCATGTGCGTGCACACCTGGTTCAGGAAGTGGCGATCGTGGCTGATGATGATCATCGTGCTCTGATAGCCGTTGAGCACGTTTTCCAGCCAGCGGATCGTGTTGATGTCCAGGTTGTTGGTGGGTTCGTCCAGCAGCAGGACATCGGGATTCGAGAACAGCGCCTGCGCCAGCAGCACGCGCAGCTTCCAGCCCGGCGCAACTTCGCGCATGGGCAGGTTGTGCTGGTCCACGCCGATTTCCAGGCCCAGGAGCAGTTCGCCGGCGCGTGCTTCGGCCGTGTAGCCGTCGTACTCGGCGAACTTGGCTTCCAGGTCCGCGGCGCGCATGTAGTCGTCTTCGGAAGCCTCGGGACTGGCGTAGATGGCGTCGCGCTCGGACATGGCGGCCCACATTTCGGTGTGGCCCATCATCACGACGTCCAGCACGCGCAGGTCTTCAAACGCGAACTGGTCCTGGCGCAGTTTGCCCAGGCGCACGCCGGGCTCGAGCGAGACGTTGCCGCCGGACGGTTCCAGGTCGCCGCCAATGATCTTCATGAACGTAGACTTGCCGGACCCATTGGCCCCGATCAGCCCGTACCGGTTGCCTTCCCCGAACTTGACACTGACGTTCTCGAAAAGGGGCTTGGGACCGAACTGGATGGTGAGATTGGCTGTGGATATCACGGTGTATGTACGTTTGAAGGCGCCCTAAGGCGCATGCGAGGAAACCCGATAGTGTAGCAAAGGGCATGCGCCCCCAATTCCATCATCGTGGCGCCCGCCCTCGTCCGACGCCGGCCACGCATGAACGCGAGACCGGGCTTGGCGCGGATCAATGGTGGTGTTCGTCCAGCACCAGGTGCGCAAGGCCCCTTTCCGTGGCGATGCCTACCTTTTGCCCGATGGGCAGCGTGGCCTTCGTGGCCACATGGCCATACGGCAGGCCGGTGATCACCGGCACCTTGACCGTCTTGCGCAGCCAGGCCACCACCTCGTGCAGGTCGTAGCCCTTGTCGTGGGGGGCCAGCTTGTAATCCGTGAAGCGGCCCAGCACGATCGCCTTCTGCTTGGCGAGAATGCCCGCCTGCCAAAGTTGGATCAGCATGCGCTCGATCCGGTAAGGATGTTCGGCCACGTCTTCGAGGAACAAAATGCCGCCGCGAATCTTCGGCATGTAGGGGGTGCCCAGCAAGGACGTCACCATGGCCAGGTTGCCGCCCCACAGAATGCCGCGCGCGTCCACGGGGTCGGCGTCCAGGGTTTCGAAGCTGAGGATCTCGAGTTCGCCTCGCATCACTTCGCCGAACAGCGCTTCGGTCAGGTCGTCGACCTTCTTGCCGCCGAAATCCTGCACCGCGGTCGCGCCGGTATAGCTGACCGCCCCGGTCTGCGCCAGCAGGCCCAGGTTGAAGGCCGTGAAATCGCTCATGCCGACAAAGCGCTTGCCGCTGTCGGCCATGGCCTTCCAGTCGATGGCGTGCAGCAGCCGGCCCAGGCCATAGCCGCCGCGCGTCACCATGACGATCGGGAGTTTCTGCTTGGCCGCGCGCGTCAGGCTGGCCAGTCGCTGTGCATCCGTGCCGGCAAACCGCTGGTGTTCGGCCAGGGCCGTGCGGTCGAGCGCCGTCTTGAATCCCTGCTGCGTCAGACGTTCGCGCGCCAGTTCCACCGTGGCCGGATCGCGCACCGCGGATGACGGCGAGATCAGGTAGATGCCGCGCGCGTCGGGACGCGGGCCGTGATCGTGGTCATGGCTGTGGTCATGGTCGCAGTGGTCTGCACAATCCGGGCCGTGATCGTGGTCGTGATCGTGGTTGTGGTCATGCGCCGGGGTGGCGTCAGCCTTGGCGCGGCGCGCCTTGGCGGCGGGCCGGGCGGCTTTGGGGGTGCTCATGCGATGGATTCCTTGGCGCGGCGTTCGCGGAAGAACCGGCGCAGCAGGTCGCCGCAAGGTTCCGCCAGCACGCCGCCGGTGACTGAAGTGTGATGATTGAGCTTGGGGACGGACCCGACGTCCAGCACGCTGCCACATGCGCCCGTCTTGGGATCGTAGGCGCCGAACACCACGCGCGCGAGCCGCGCGTGCAGCATGGCGCCAATGCACATCACGCAGGGCTCAAGCGTGACGTACACGGTGATGCCGGGCAGACGGTAGTTCTCAAGCTGGCGCGCGGCGCCGCGCAGCGCCACGATTTCCGCATGCGCGGTCGGATCGTGGTCGATGATCGTGCGGTTGAATCCGCGTCCGAGGATATCGCCCTGGGCCGACACCACCAGCGCGCCCACGGGGACTTCGCCGATGTCGTACGCGGCCTGCGCCTCTTCGAGCGCCAGGGTCATGAATCGGGCGTCCTGTTCGGTCCAGGGCGGAACCGCCGCCATGGGAGTCGGATCAACCACGGTACACCCGGGACTTCAAGGCAATTCGGCCCGCCAGGCTGGTGACGGCCTCTTCGAGCCATTGATAGAGTTCGGCGTCTTCGCCGTAGCGCGCCTGGTTCAGGTTGGACACCCGGCCCTCTTCAATGAAGCCCCAGGCGCGGCTGCGCTTGTCGCGGTGCTTGGGATCCCAGACGCCGAAGGCGAATCCGCCGGCCCGGCGGATCAGCGAAAAGCAAGGAATGTCGGTGTAGCCGTCGCCAACGAACACCATCTGGTCGAACGGCACCCGCAGCCGGTCTTCGGGCACCTTGCGGTTGACCTCGAAAGGCTTGTTGCGGAAATCCCGTCCGATGATGCCCTTCTGGATATGGAACAGGTAGCGAGTCTTGTCCGTGAAGCTGACGATGCGGCGCGGGAACGCGATGCCGCCATCTTCGCCATAGACGAATTCCGATGCCCAGATCTCGGTGAATTCATGCGCAATGGGCGTGGACCGGACGACGTCGCCAATGCCGCTGGAAATCAGGTAGAACTCGAGCTGCACTTGCGGCTGCTCGGCGCGCACGGCGGCGCGCAGCCGCTGGAACAAGGTGGGCACGCCGTCGTGCAGGTCCAGGCGCGAGCCCCAGTCTTTCAGGCGCTGCTGGGTGATCAGTCCGTGCTTGCCGGACTGCGACAACTGGATCATGCGGTACAGATAGGCCGGCACGGGATCCCAGTCCTGCTGGGAAAGCAGCGGATCGACCTGGTCCTTCCAGAAGGACGCCGTGTCCACGCCGATGCTTTCCAGGAAGCCGGACGTGCTGTCCGAGGCCAGCGTGTCGTCGAAGTCGAAAATCAGGGCGATGACGTCGGACATGAATATGCGTGAGTAAGGCGACAGCCGCCATTTTGCCTGAATGCGGCCGCGGCTGCGCCTCCGCGCACTGCCCTACTGGCGGATCGGAGCAGACATCGTGCCCGTGCCCGGCGCCGGCGCCATGCCCGGAGCGGGCGCCATACCTGGAGCGGGCGCCATGCCAGGCGCGTTTCCAGCCGGCGGCGCCATGCTGTCCGCGGGAACCTGGATCACCGTTTCGCGCAGCACGCCACCACCTTGGACGCTGCCCCGCACGTTCGAGGGCGAGGTCATTTGCGTCACGCAGTTCTGCCGTTGCGGTTCCGGCAAGCGACTGCAGCGGGCCAGAATGTTCTGCTGAAGCTGGTCAGGCGATTTTTCGGTGAGATTCTGGCGAGACCGCTCTTGTCGTGCAGCGCCGGCTTCGCGCAGGCAGGTCTCGAGCGGCTGTCCGGACGCGCCGCTTTTGCAGGTGGCGACGTCCTGCTGGTATTGGGATTGTGCCGAGCGCGCGTTGGTGGTGTTGTCCGCCGCGTGGACCGCGCCGGCGACCAGCATCAGGCCGGCCGTGCAGAGGGTCGCGGCAATGCGCTTCGTGGGCATGGGTGCAGTAATCATGGTCAGCTCCTTTGAGAGAGATTGAACCGGGACGGCGAAGCGTTGAGCTTCGCCGCCAGCTGATACAACTATCCCATGATGCCGCGACGGGGGACATGTCCAGCGACGTGAATTCGTAAGGTTACGTTTCAGCGCTGGATAAGGCCCGGATGCTCGAAAGGCCTTTCAGCGGGCGTCCTTGTCCGCCTCGGCCTTGGTGAGCCGGTTGCGGTAAGTCGCGGCACGCATCAACAGCATGGCGGTAACGGGTGACGAAACGACGAGCAGCAGCGTGATGATGACTTCGTGGAAGACCGGCCGCGCCGAAAGCGCCGAAAACACCAGGATGGACGAGGCCAGCACGCAACCGCAACCCATGGTGTTGCCCAGGGTAGGCGCATGGATGCGCGCCTGGAACGTGCGAAAGCGCAGCAGCCCGGCGGAGCCCGTCACGGCAAGCAGGCCGCCCAGCACCAGCAGGATGCTGGCGGGGATGCTGGCCCACAGCGGAATGTCGGCGGATATCATGGCTCGATCACCTCTCCGCGCAGCAGGAACCGCGCCATTGCCGTGGACCCGACAAAGCCGAACAACGCGATCAGCAGCGCAATGTCGAAGTACACGGACGAGCCCGAGCGGATGCCGAACACCAGCATCGTGAGCATTCCATTGATATACAGCGTGTCCAGGGCCAGGACGCGGTCCTGGGCGGTGGGGCCTCGCAAAAGGCGCACGGTGGCGAACACCATGCCCAGCGCGAAGCAAAGCAAGGCAAAGGACGCCGCCCAATACAGTACGGAATTCATTCGAACATCTCCATCAACGGGCGCTCATAGCGCTCCTGCACCAGCTTGATCCACTCGTCTTCGTTCTGGAGATCCAGCACGTGCAGCTTCAGGCTGTGGTCGTCGGTCAGGTCTACCCAGACCGTGCCGGGCGTGTAGGTGACGATGCACGCGAGCATCGCCAGGCCATGGGGATCGCGCATGGTCAGCGGGATCATGATGAACCCGGGTGAAAAGTCATTGCGGCGGGGGTTCAGGATCAGTCGCGCCACCGCGACGTTGGACTTGATGATGTCCACCGTGACGTGCAGGAACAGCGGCACCACCTTCCAGAGGTGGCGCGGCCGCGCGTGCAGCGGGCGCAGCCGTGAGGCCGCCCAGGTGAACCAGAGCGCCAGCGCGATGCCCAGGGCGATCTGCCCGGCGGACAGGCTTTCGTTCAGCACCAGCCACAGGACGAACAGCAGCGTGGGCAGGATCAGGAAGTAGAGACGACGCATCAGCTTCCTCCGTTGGCGCCGCGCACGGTCTGCGCGGACATGACGGCGTCGATATACGACGCGGGCTGGTCCAGCGACCGGGCGGCATCGTCCAGGTAGGCCGACACCGGCCCTGCCCCGGCAGCCAGGCCCACGCACAGCAACAGCAGGACGGCAACCGGACCGGCCTCGATGACGCGCAGGCGGGGGGTGCTGCGATCGTCGCTGGCCCAGAACACGCGGATGCCCGTGCGGCCCAGCCCGATCAGGCCAGCCAGGCCGGACACCAGCACGGCGGCAACGAGCAGCCATGCGTCCATCGGCGGCGCCGACTCGGTCGCGGCGGATACCGCGGCCGACAGCAACGAGAACTTCGCGACGAAGCCGGACAGCGGCGGCAATCCCGTCACCAGCAGCGCGCAGCAAATGAAGGCCAGGCCCAGGAACGCCATCGCGGCGGGAATGGCCACGCCGACCACGTCGTCGGAACGGTTGACCGACGCGGGGTCATCCAGGTCGAAGGCATCCAGCGTGACCGCCAGCACGTTCGCGCCGAAACTGCGCGTCCGTTCGATGAGTTCGGCCAAGAGGAAGAAGGCGCCCGTGGTCAGCACTGAGCTGATCAGGTAGAACAGCGCCGGGCCCGTCAGCGTGACGCCGGGCATGCCCAGCGCCGTCAACAGCGTGCCTGCCGAGACGATCACGCAGTAGCCGACCATCTTTTCAAGCTGCTGGGTCGCAAGCAGGCCCAGGCCGCCGAACAGCAGCGTCGCCAGCCCCGCGGCGAACATCCAGTCCAGACTGAAGGCGGCGGGCGCGCCCGTCGGCAGCAGCAGCGAACCGATGCGCAGCAGCGCATAGATGCCCACCTTGGTCATGATCGAGAACATGGCAGCGACCGGCGCGCCGGCCGATCCATATCCCTTGACCAGCCAGAAATTCAGTGGCCAGGCGCCCGCCTTGACCAGGAAAGCCACGCCGAGGATGGCGGCGCCTGCCTCGAACAGCATGCGGTCCGCGCCGGCCAGGTTGCCCGCGCGCTGGGCCAGGTCCGCCATGTTCAAGGTGCCCGTGACGCCGTAGATCAGCGCGATGCTGATCAGCAGCAGGAAGGACGCCACCAGGTTGACGGCGATGTATTGCAGGCCCGCGCTGACGCGAGCCACGCCCGACCCGTGCAGGAGCAAGCCGTAGGACGCCGCCAGCAAGACTTCGAAGAACACGAACAGGTTGAAGAGGTCTCCCGTGAGGAAGGCGCCGTTCAAGCCCATCAGCAGGAACTGAAACAGCGAATGGAAGTGCACGCCCGCGCGGTCCCAGCGGGCCAGCGCGTAGACCAGCGTGGCCAGCCCCAGCACCGAGGTCAGCGTGAGCATCACGGCGGCCAGGCGGTCGACCACCAGCACGATGCCGAAAGGCGCGGGCCAGTCGCCGACCAGATAGACCCCTACCCCTTGCGGCCAGACGCCCGGAATGCCGCCGCCGGCGACGACCAGCAAGGCAATGGCGGCGGCAAGCTGGGCGATTGTGGACACCAGCGCGATACCGCCGCGCGCGTAGCGGCTGGTGTCGGCCAGCAGCAGCATGGCCGCCCCCGCGACCAGCGGAGTGACAATGGGCAGGACAGGAAGATGTTGAAGCCAGAAACTCAAGATTGGGACTCCCGTCCATCAACGTGGTCGGTACCCGTGAGGCCACGCGAGGCCAGCAGCACAACCAGGAACAGCGCGGTGGTGGCGAAGCCGATGACGATGGCCGTCAGCACCAGCGCTTGCGGCAGCGGATCCGCATACCAGGAAGGATCATGCGCCATGGCGGGATCCACGACCGGCGGGCGGCCGGAAGTGAGCCGGCCCATGCCGAAGATGAAGAGGTTCACCGCATAGGAAACCAGGGACAGCCCCATGATGAACTGGAACGTGCGGGGCCGCAGCAGCAGCCAGACGCCAGAGCCCGCCAGGACGCCGATCGCGGCGGCGTATATCAATTCCATCACGCTTCTCCTGTTTGAGCGGCGGCCGCCTGGAGTTCGGCGGCGGCCTTGCGCTGCGCGCGCAGCGATTGGTGGGCAAGCGCCACCAGCACCAGCACGGTGGACCCCACGACCAGCATGTAGACGCCCAGGTCGAAGAGCAGGACGCTGGACACGTGCACGTGTCCGATGACCGGCAACGCGACATCCCAGGCCAGCGCGGCCAGGAACGGCTTGTAGGCCAGCCACGCGGTGATCGCCGCGGCGCCGGCGAACAGCAGGCCGATGCCGATCCAGTTCTGCGGGTTCAGGCGGCTGCGGGATTCCACCCAGTACACGCCGCCCACCATGTATTGCAGGATGACGGACGTGGCGAAGATGAGGCCGCCGACGAAACCGCCGCCCGGCTGGTTATGGCCGCGCAGCAGGAAATACACGGAGATCAGCGCGGCGATGGGCAGCAGCAGGCGCACGAGCACGGCAGGAACCATCTTCGACCCCTGCGGGACTGGCGATTTGATGTCCGGCGCATCCGGAATGCCGCCGTCCTGCTCTTTCTGCTGACGGGGCAGATCCGCGCTTTCGGCGGCGGGACGGAAGCGGCGCAGCAACGCGTAGACCGTCAGCGCCACGATACCCAGCACGGTGATTTCACCGAAGGTATCGAAGCCGCGGAAATCCACCAGGATCACGTTGACGACGTTGGTGCCGCCGCCGTCCGGCAGGGCGCGGTCAACGAAGTAAGACGAAATGGTATTGCCTTGCGGCCGCGCCAGCACGGCATAGGCCAGCGCCGACATGCCGCCGCCAGCGGCCACGGCGAGAAGCAGGTCGCGCAGGCGGCGTCCACGGGCCTGCAGCGTCGCTTTCAGGCTTTCCTCGTCGTCCTGTTCGATCCGCCGCGGCAGCCAGCGCAGCCCCAGGAGCAAAAGCACCAGGGTAACGACTTCGACCGAGAGCTGCGTCAAGGCCAGGTCGGGCGCGGAGAACCACACGAAGGTCAGGCAGGTGATCAGCCCTGCCCCGCCGGCGAGAGCCAGGGACGCAAGACGGTGATACTTGGCCTGGAACGCGGCGGCCAGGGCGCAGGTGCCGCCAACCAACCACAGCAAGGCGAACACCGGGTCGACCGGCGTGATGCGGTTCGCGCCGTCCAGCCAGCCGCCCGCCCGCAGCGGCAGCCAGGCGACAAACAGCGTGCCCAGCACGATCAGCACCATCTGCACCTGCAGGCGCGTGGACGACACCCAGCGCAGCAGCCAGGCGGCCGCCACGCTGGACCCGTCGAGCAGCGCCTCGAAGGTGCGACGCCCGTCCAGCCGGTAGATGAATGGCACGCGCCCGGGATTGGCGCGCTGGTGGGCCCGCAACGCCAGGTACAGCAGGACGCCCGCCGTGGTGGCCACCAGGCTCATCACCAGCGGCAGATTCACGCCGTGCCAGACGGCCAGGCTGTACTCGGGCATGTTTTCGCCCAGGATGCTCTGCGCCGCGGTGGCCAGGAAGGGCCCGACGGTCAGGCTGGGCACCACGCCCACCAGCAGGCACATGAACACCAGCAGCGCGCTGGGCAACAGCATCCAGCGCGGCGGTTCGTGCGGGGCGCGCGGCAGGTCGGTGGCGGGCGGGCCGAAAAAGACCTGCAGAATAAAGCGCAGCGAATACGCCACCGAGAAGGCGCCCGCGATGGTCGCCAGTAGCGGCAGGCCGATCTGCACGTAGCGGTCGCCGCTGACAAAGGTGGTTTCCGCGAAGAACATTTCCTTGGACAGGAAGCCATTCAGCAGCGGCACGCCCGCCATCGACGCCGCGGCCACCATGGCCAGCGTGGCGGTGATCGGCATGGCCTTATAAAGGCCCGAAAGCCGGCTGAGGTCCCGCGTGCCGGTTTCGTGGTCGACCACGCCCGCCGCCATGAAGAGCGAGGCCTTGAACGTAGCGTGGTTCATCATGTGGAAGATGGCCGCCACCAGGGCCAGCGTGCTGTTCAGGCCCAGCAGCAGCGTGATCAGGCCCAGATGGCTGATCGTGGAATAGGCCAGCACGCCTTTCATGTCCTGCTGGAAGATGGCCGCGTAGGCGCCCAGCACCAGAGTGATCAATCCCAGTCCGCCGATGATCCAGAACCATTCGTCGGTGCCGGACAGCACGGGCCAGAAGCGCGCCAGGAGGAAGACGCCCGCCTTCACCATGGTGGCGGAGTGCAGGTAGGCCGACACCGGCGTGGGCGCGGCCATGGCGTTGGGCAGCCAGAAATGGAAGGGAAACTGCGCGCTTTTGGTCAGCGCGCCCAGGGCGACCAGCACCAGCACGGCCGGGTACCAGGGGTCGGCGCGCACGAGATCGCCCGACGCCAGCACACGGTCCATGTCGTAGCTGCCGACGATATGACCCAGGATCAGCACGCCTGCCAGGAGGCACAATCCGCCCGCCCCCGTGACGGTCAGCGCCATGCGGGCGCCCCGCCGCGCGTCCAGGCGATGATGCCAATACGCGATCAGCATGAACGAAGCCAGGCTGGTCATTTCCCAGAAGAGGACAAGCTGGATCAGGTTGCCGGAAAGCACCACGCCCAGCATGGCGGCCATGAACGCCTGGAAGAACGAGAAAAAGCGGGGAACCGGGTCTTCCGGCGACATGTAATAGCGCGCATACAGGACCACCAGCGCGCCCATGCCGGAGACGATCAGGGCGAACAGCCAGGCGTAGCCGTCCATGCGCAGGGTGAACTGGAGGCCCAGTGCAGGCGCCCAGGGCATGTCGGCCCGGATCACGCCGCCGTTGGCAACGTCAGGATACAGACTGGCGACGAGAACCACGCAGGCAAGGGCGATGAGGCCGGCCAACCAGGCCTCGGCGTTGCGGGCGTTGGAAGGCAGCAGCGCGGCGCACAGGCTGCCGGCAAACGGCAGAGCGAGGATCAGGATCAGCGACATGGCGTTCCGAGAATGTCCGGGCCCCCTCCCGCCAGCGCAAGGCAGCGAAAGACGAAACAGACCGGGGATTGAAAAACGGACGGAACCCTGGCCCGGTGCGTCGCTGCACTACACGTTGCCCCGCGGGGACATCAACCAACGCCAATTGAACGGCGCAGACAGAAACAAACGCAATAGCTTTCTTGCAAGACCGGCCAAGAATCTCATCCGAAAAATATCAGATTCTTGTAAGTTATGCAGAGATTTATGCATTTACCCAGCTAATGACAGCAAGATGACTGCGCAATGATTGCGCATCGAAAGCGGCGAGATATGCGTTCAACTAGCTGTCAGGCTCACTTTTTCGCCGAAAATGCAACATTTCCGGCGAACTCCTGCGCCGAAAAAATTTTTGAGTTTCATCATGGCAGGGAGAATCCCGAGTTGACCGTGGGGGCATACCTGTGTGGAATTGCAACCACGAAGCGTTGGCCTGCCGGCACCCCGGCACTGCGCGCTTCACCGAAGCCGGCCCAAGAAGCCGGCCGGCTCGGAACAACAATATGGAGAAGACTCTTGAACGTGTTGTCACATGCCAAGGCCGTCCTGGCCGTCGCCATCGCCGGCGTATGTATCAGCTCCGCCGCCCAAGCCGCCGACCCCTACCCCAATAAGCCGATCCGGCTGATCGTGCCCTTTGCCGCTGGCGGCACCACCGATATCGTCGCGCGCGTCGTCGCCGAAGGCCTGGGCCGCGAACTCGGCCAGCCCGTCGTCGTGGAAAACCGCGGCGGCGGCGGCGGCTCGATCGGCGCCGACGCGCTGGTGCGTTCCGCCCCCGACGGCTACACGCTGGGCGTGGCCACCGTGAGCACGATGGCGACCAACCCGGCCACCAACCCCAAGAACCCCTACAACCCGCTCAAGGACTTTGCGCCGATCACCAATATGGTGAACGTCCCCAACGTGATGACGGTGAACCCGGCCGTGCCCGCCAAGACGCTGGCCGAATTCATCAAGCTGCTCAAGGACAATCCTGGCAAGTACAGCTATGCATCCTCCGGCGCGGGCGGCATCAGCCACCTGGACGGCGAGCTGTTCAAGTCCTTGACCAAGACGGACATGGTGCACGTGCCCTACCGCGGGTCGGGCCCGGCGCTCAATGACGTGATCGCCGGCCAGGTCAACGTCCAGTTCGACAACCTGCCCTCTTCCATGCCTCACATCCAGGCTGGCAAGTTGCGGGCCCTGGCCGTGGCCGCGCCGAAGCGCATCCCGACCTTGCCGGACGTGCCGACCTTCGCCGAAGGCGGCTTGCCCGAGATGGACAACATGGCCTGGTATGGGCTGGTGGCGCCCGCCGGCACCCCCCAAGCCGTGATTGACCGGGTCCAGGCCGCCACGGTCAAGGCCCTGAAGGATCCCAAGATCGCCCAGCGCCTGGCCGACGGCGGTTCGCTGGTGGACGGCAACACGCCCGCCGAGTATGCCGCGCAGATCAAGCGCGAACTGGAGCTGCGCCAGCGCATCGCGAAGGATCGCAATATCGTCCTGACCAACAACTGACGCCAGCCGGCCGCCGCACGCTTGCCCAGCGCAAGCGCTGCGGCGGCCGCTCCGTCCCTGCGGCTTGCCCGCTTGACTGCAATTGCCCGGGTGGTAGCATCTGCCACCGTGCGATCCGACATTTCCCCCCTTCCCTGCGCCACTTGCGCTCTCCGCGCCCTGCGCTCAACGCTGTTGAGCTCGCAGGAAGTCGCCGCGCGTTCCGCCTACGCGCGGTCCAAGCCCGGCTAATCGCCCCCTTCCCCCTTCGCTGACTCATTGCTCCGGCCCGTTGCCGGCTGCTTGCGCACAAGCTCGCGCAGCGCAGTCCGATACCGGCCGGCGGACGCACTGCCGCGTGGCAGGCGTTCGCGCCCCTTTTCGCTTCCGCACGCCGCCTGGGCCTGCGGGCGGCCACGCACCGATTCGATCCAAGCACCATGCAACTCACCAAGAAATTCGTCAAAGCCAAGAACCCCTGCGCGGGCGGCTACAAATGGTTCCTGCGCGACCACAACGGCCAGGGGGACTACCAGGCCGTGCTCGACGCCCTGGTCGCCGACGGCCGCGTCGGCGACGCCTGCTGGCTGCTGGATCAGTTCGGCCCCACCGACGCCGTGCTCCGGCTGGACAGCCTGGACGCGAATGCGATCGTGTTCGCGGGCACGCTGGAGGTCCGCATGGGCATCAACGTGGACACCGTCGTGCGGGCGGGCCGCAGCATTGTCACCGGCGGGGGTATCCGGGCCGGCGAAACCGTCATGGCCGGCGAGAACATCACCGCGGGCGCAAGCATCACCAGCGGCGGCAACCTGCGCGCCGGCGGCGACGTGACGGCCGACTGGGGCATCGAGACGGCGACCCGCCTGGAGTGCGCAGGCAACGTCCGCGCCAAATGGGATATTTGCGCGGGCCAGGACCTGGCCGTGACGGGTCATCTGCATGCCGGTCAGGAGGTCAGCGCACAGGGCGCCATCAAATGCGGGCAAGGCATCAAGGCCGGCGGCGACGTGCGGGCGGAAAAGGAAATCAATGCCGGCTGCGGGATACAGGCCGGCGGCTCGATCCAGAGTGGCGAACACCTGGCCTGCGGCTGGGGGCTGATTGCGGGTGAAGACATACGCGCGGAAGGCGCGATCCGGGCGGGCGAAGGCGCGCATGCCGCCGGCGTGATCGAGGCCGGCGCGGGCCATGGCGTCTACGCCGGCCTGAGCGTGCGGCTGGACGCCTGGGATGTGTGCGCGCGCGTGGTCGCGCAGGAGCGCCCCGCCCAGCTGGTCAGCGGATACTGGGCGGGGTCGGAGGGCGCGGAACCGGAGCACCCCGGAACGGCGGTGAACCCGCCCTGGAGCGGCTGGCGGGAATCAGGCGCCGCAGCAGGCGCCGCTGATCGGCCCCGTTTGGCGAACTGACGTCGCCCGCGAGGCGGCGATGGCCGAACGGGCTGCATCGGCTTGGCTTGCGCCGGGCGACAGTTGCGTGGACGGCCTCTCGTCTTTCCAACTCAAGGCCGCCGCCACGCTAAGTGGCCGCGCTACCCGATCCTGCGCTGCTCAACCCCCATGTCGCGCCAGGCCTCGCCGTGGCAGGTGAACATCAGGATCTGATGACGGGTCGCGGCGTCGAACAGCGCGCGCTTCATGAAGTCGCGGCGCGCGTCGTCCGTGTGGACCAATGCATCATCCAGCACCAGCAACGTGGGCCGGCCCGCCTCGCGCAGCAGGTCCGCGTACGCAAAACGCGCCAGGATGCCCAGTTGTTCGCGCGTGCCGAAGCTCAGCGCTTCCAGCAGGTCTTCGCCGTCGCCGCGGCGCAAAGCCGTGGGCAGAAGCGCGTCGTCCAGGCGTAGCGCGGCGTCGGGAAACAGGAGCGCCAGATAGTGGTTGAGGCGCCGGGCCAGCGGCGCCTGCAGCCGTTGCGTGGCAGCGGCGCGCTTGTCGGCCAGCAGCTTTTGCAGGAGTTCCAGCGCGGCGGCGCGACGGGCGAATTCGTCTCGCCGACGCGCCAGGCGCTCGCACGCGGCCTGTGCTTCGGACAGGCGTTCGCCCAGGCCCTGCGCGCCGGCCTGATCCAGCTTGCCCTGCAATTGCAGGATGTCGCCGTGGCACTTGTGCTGTGCGTCGCGTTCGATCGAGGCCGATTTTTCGAACCGCTGCACGTCCTGCTCCAGCAGTTCCGGGCGGTGCTCCGCCAACGCTGCCTGCGCCTCGCGCACCCGCAGCGCCAGTTGATCGTGGCCGCTGCGGACCTCGACGAGACGCCCGGCGCGGGCTTGCCGTTGGGCTTCGCGCTCGGGCGACTGGACCTCGGCGGCACGGGCCGCCGCCTGCCCTTCAAGGAGTTGCGCGCGGGCCGTGTCGGCATCCAGCGCGCGCTGGGTCTCGGCGAGCGCCTTTTCCGCCTGGGCGGCAGTGGCCTCGGCTTCACGCAGCGCCTGGACTGCTGGAGCGAGGTCGTCGTCATCAGATCTGGCTTCAGCGGACTGGCCGCCGCCGGGCTGATCCGAAGCGCCGAACAGGCTGCCCGCCTCTTGGTCTGGCGCGACGGGCAGCTTGGCAAGGCGCTCTTTCAACTGGGCCTGGCGCGCCAGCGCCTCGTCGCGCTGCGTACGCAAGGCATCCACGCCCCGGGGCGCATGGATGCTCAGCGCCTTGCGCATCCCATCGAGTTCCCGCAGCAGCCCGCCGTAGCGCGCATGGCGCTGTTCCGCCTGCGCCAGCGTCTCGACGCCGGCGCGTTTCAGCAACGCGGCGAAGTTCGTTTCGGCCCGCGACAGGTCGCGCTGCAAAGCGGGCAGGTCCTGTCCGCCGGGTTCAATCTGGAAGCGGCCCACGCCGGGCAGGTCCAGTTCGGCCGCGGCGGTCAGCAGGACCTCGCCCATCCCGGTGTACGGCTTGCCATCCAGCAGCGCCTGCTTGTCGGCGTCCAACTGATAGCGCAGACGCGTGGCGACCGTCTGCTGCTGCAATTGCAGGTTGCCGACTTCGCGCCCTGCCTTGCGCAACGCCTCGATCTCCGCGTCGGAAATCTCCAGCCTCACGGTCTCGGCCTTCAGGGCGGAACCCTGTTCGATCAGCTGCGCGACCTCTTTCAAGGCCCCGTCCAGGCGTTCGATCTCGGGGCCGACCTGGGCAAGCTGACGGTTCAAATCGCGTCGGTCGGCCTGCGATTGCAACCGCGTCACGCGTTGGCGCGCCGATTCGACGGCGGCGGCATGCGCCTGCCGCTGCTGCTGCGCCCGCGCCAGCGGTTCCTGCGCAGCCTGCACGTGCGCCAGCGCGTTGCGGGCGTCCCGCAACAGCGCCTGGAGTTCGGATTCGTCCTGCTGGTCGCGCCGCACCTGGTCTTGCAGCAGCGCCAGCGTCTGCGCGGCCTGCGATTGTTCGCGCTGCAGGCTTTCGTATGCCTCGCGCTCCTTGGCCAACGCGGCGAGCTGCGTGCGCGCCTGCGCCGCCTTGGCCTCGAAGTCCTTCCAGGGCTGTGTGGCCTGGGCGCGTTCGTGCTCGCGCCGCAATTCGGCCAGTCGATCCACGTCCGCGTTGAGCTGGGCCATGGCGGCCTGGCATTCGTCGCGATCGGCGATGGCGCGGACCAGTGTGTCCTCGGCGTCTTTGTAGCTGCCCTTCGGACGGCCGTTGCGCGCATCCAGCAGCGCGGCGCGCTCCGCAGACACGCGGTCGAACAGCCGGTCGCCCTCGCCTGAGGCCAGTTCACCAGATAGCTGCATGAGCGCATCGCGCAGGTGCGTTCCGGCGTAGCCGGCGGCTTCCTGCAGGTTCTGGCCGTCGCCCTGCCGGATCCACAAGAGGCCCGGCACGCCGGCCAGGTCGGGCTTGCTCTGGCCCCGCCCGGGCAACTCAAACCCCAGCAAAGCGGCCAGCGCGTTCTCGGCCTCTTCGCCGTCCAGACGCTCGGCGCCGTCATCGATCAGCAATTCGCAGCGTGCGCGCGACAAAAACTGCTTCTTCAGTACATAGGAACGATCCGCGTGGGTGAAGGCCAGCTCGACGCTGGGGCGTGCGCCCGATTCGCCTCGCGGCGCCAGGTCCGCCACCTTGCTGGTGCTGTAGCGTTCCAGGAACGCGGCCCGGATGGCGGCGGCCACCGTGCTCTTGCCGGCCTCGTTGGGCCCGACGAAAAGGTTCAGGCCGTCCTGCAATCCGTCCAGCGCAACGGGTTGGCGGAACTTGCGGAATTCTTCCAGGGCAATGCGGGAGATCTTCATTTGGCGACTCCCGGGGCAATGCTTTCGCGCTGGAACCGCAACAGCAGCCGCAGCGCTTCGCCTGCCACCGCGGACTCCGCGGGGTCGGCCTGCATGGCTTGCAACTGGGCCGCGACCTCGCCCACGTAGCCGCTGGCCCGCAGTTCGGCAAGGTCCGCTTCGTCGGGCTCGAGCCGCAGCTCGGACAGGTCTGGCAGCAGCGCCCGCACCTGCGCGGCAGCCAGATCGACCGCCCGCTGCAGCGCGTCCCAGGTTTCCATGTTGACGTGGCCCTTCACGTCCAGCCGCAGGACGTCTTCGGCGCGCAGCGCCGCCATGCGTTCAGCCAGCGCCTGGGCATCGGAAGGCAGGCTCACCTCTTCGACCCAGGCAGACCAGCGGAATTTGCCCGTGGCGATGCGTTCGACCTCGGGCGTCGCACCGGGCGCGGCAATGCGCACATCCAGCACGTAACCGGGTTCGTTGCCCCGAAAGCGGTCCTGCTCTGGCGTGCCGGCATACCAGGTGCGCTCGTCGATGGACAGGCATCCGTGCCAGTCGCCCAGCGCCAGGTAATCCAGGCGAGCGCGCGCCGCGCGATCGGGCGCGATGGGGTTGGTGGCGTCGATGGTATCGGGCAGGCGGCCGGCGACGCTGCCATGCGCCAGCCCAACCCGCACGCGGCCAGCGTCAGACTCCAGGTCATCGAAGGCCTGGGTGACGTCATCGTACGTATGGCGCTGCGTCAGCGGCGCGGCAAGCACGGCGAGGTTGGCCGCCGCCAGATCCACGACCCCGGTCGTCAGCGGCACATGCACGTTGGCGGGAATGCAGCCCAGCTGCATGGCGCGGCTCCAGACGCTGTCGGCCAGCGCGGCATCGTGATTGCCGGCGATCATCACCCACGGCCCCGTGTAACCCGCCATGGCGGCGAACAGCCGGCGGATGCTGCGGTCGGACACGCCTTGCGTATCGAACACGTCGCCGGCCACGAGCACCGCATCCACGCTGCGCTCGGCGGCCAGCGCGGCGATGCGCGCCACGACCTCGAAGCGCGCTTCGGCCAGCATGGCCGCATCATCGGTTTCAAACTGGCCGTATTGGCGGCCGATCTGCCAGTCGGCAGTGTGCAGGAAATGGGTCATCCGGCGATTTTGGCACAAAGGCGGGGACGATCCCGTTCATGCCGCGCGCAGATTCATGCACAGGCAGGATGCGCGCAAAAGCAACGGGCCGCTTGAGTGCGGCCCGTTGGCGTGCGTCCTTATCGTCGAAAGGCGCGGCCGCTCTTGCGACCGTAGTTCCCAACGTATCTGGGCGATATTCCCGAACGTATTTCGACCGTACTACGGCCGTAGTCCTGCGCTCATGCCCCCTTGCCGCCCAGCACCAGGGGCTGGCTGGAGGCGGTGCTGCGGTCGTAACGCGAAAGGCCGAGGCCGTCGGTGCTGATGGCGGGACGCTGGCCCATGACCAGGTCAGCGACGAGCTTGCCCGAGCCGCAGGCCATGGTCCAGCCCAGCGTGCCGTGACCGGTGTTCAGGTAAAGATTGCTGTAGCGGGTGGGGCCGACAATGGGCGTGCTGTCCGGCGTCATGGGACGCAGGCCGGTCCAGAACTCGGCCTGGGCCACATGGCCGCTGCCGGGGAACAGGTCGTTCACGACGAGTTCCAGCGTCTTGCGGCGCGCATCCTTCAGGCGCAGGTCGAAGCCCGACAGCTCCGCCATGCCGCCCACGCGGATGCGCTTGTCGAACCGGGTGACCGCGATCTTGTAGGTTTCGTCCAGGATGGTCGACACCGGCGCGGCCGCTTCGTCCTTCATGGGGATGGTGAGCGAGTAGCCCTTGACCGGATAGACCGGCAGGTCCAGGCCCAACGGTTCCAAGAAGCCGCGCGTGTAGCTGCCGAAGGCGGCGACGTAACGGTCGGCGGTGAGCACGTCGTTGCCGACGCGGACACCGGCGATCTGGCCGGCCGCGGCGTCCAGGCGGGTGACCGACTGGCCGTAGCGGAATTCCACGCCCAGCTCGGCGGCCATTTCGGCCAGCCGGCGCGTGAACAGGTGGCAGTCGCCGGTTTCATCGTTGGGCAGGCGCAGGCCGCCCGACAGCTTGTGCGCCGAATTCGCCAGGGCGGGTTCGGCCGTGACGAGGCGGTGGCGGTCGAGAAGTTCGTACGGCACGCCCACTTCTTCGAGCACGGCCATGTCGCGGCGCGCCGCTTCCAGCTGGGCATCGGTGCGGAACAGCTGCAGGGTGCCGCGGGTGCGCTCTTCGTAGTGGATGCCAGTGGATGCGCGCAGTTCGCGCAGGCAGTCGCGGCTGTATTCAGCCAGGCGCAGCATGCGTTCCTTGTTGACGGCGTAGCGTTCCGACGAGCAGTTGGCCAGCATGGCGGCCATCCATTTCAGCTGGAACAGACTGCCGTCCAGGCGGATCGCCAGCGGCGCATGCTTCTGGAAGAGCCACTTGATGGCTTTGAGCGGAATGCCGGGCGCGGCCCAGGGCGTGGAATAACCGGGCGACACCTGGCCGGCGTTGGCATAGCTGGTTTCCTGGGCGGCCACCGGCTGGCGGTCCAGCACGGTCACTTTGGCGCCCTGGCGGGTCAGATAGTAGGCGGTGGTGGTGCCGATAACGCCGCTGCCGAGGACGATGACATGCATGATTCTTTCCAGTGTTTGGTTTTGTACAGGAATTTCGGTAGTCTATGGCTCCGTGTGCAGTGAAAAGCACTGAAGATTCTGATTTGCCAGTGCTTTTTCCCGGACTGGCGTTCTTTTTTGATCGGCAGAAGTGAAATGCGCGACCTTGACCGAATCGACCTGAAAATCCTGGATATCCTGCAGCGCGAAGGCCGCATTTCGGTCACCGAACTAGCCGAACGCGTCAGCCTTTCCGCCACTCCCTGCTCCGACCGCGTCAAACGCATGGAACGGGAAGGCGTGATCACGGGTTACCATGCGCGCGTCAATCCGGCGGCGCTGGGCAAGAACCTGCTTGTCTTCCTGGAGATCAAGCTGTCGGCAAAGTCGGGCGACGTCTTCGACAAGGTCAAGAAAGAACTGTTGTACGTGCCCGAAGTCATGGAATGCCACCTGGTGTCGGGCGATTTCGACTATCTGGTCAAGGCGCGCCTGACCGAAATGAATGAATACCGCCGCCTCCTGGGCGAAATCCTCAAACGCCTGCCCGCGTCCGCCGAATCGCGCAGCTACGTGGTCATGGAGGAGATCAAGGAGACGCTGTTCCTGCCGGTGGACCGCTAGGGCCGGTTCACACTAAAAGAAGGTATGCGCGCTGCGTGGGCGGCGCGCCAGCCCGGTTTGTTACCAGAAATCCCTTTGACGGCTGCTATGCTGCGGCCCTCCGGCGAGCCATTGCCTTCGTCCGACCCCATTTTTGCCATTGCCTATGACCCGTCTCTATAAATACTTCTTTCGCGGCCTGATCACCGTCCTGCCGCTTGCCCTGACCATCTACCTGCTTTATCTCTTCCTGGCCTGGACGGAAGGCGTGGCGCTGACCTTCCTGCGCCCCTTCATCGGCGGCTTTTACGTGCCTGGCATGGGCCTGGCGCTGGGCATTCTGGGCATTCTCGCCATCGGCTACCTGGTGTCCAAGGAACGCGTGCAGCGCTTCCTGACGCTGATCGAAATGCCCTTCACCAACCTGCCGGTGGTCAAGAGCATCTATTCGTCGCTGAAGAGCTTTGCCGACTATTTCTCGCCCAGCTCCAAGAACACCGCCCAGCAAGTCGTCATCCTGCGCGTGCCGGGACAGCAGCTTGAGTTGGTGGGCCTGGTCACCCGGCGCGGCACGGATGGCCTGCCCGAAGGCTTCACGCAGGGCGACCGCGTGGCCGTCTACCTGCCCATGGGCTACATGATCGGCGGCTACACGGTTTTCGTGCCGCAAGAGTGGGTCCAGCCCATCCAGATGTCGGTCGAGGAAGCCATGCGTTCGTCGCTGATCGCCTGGATGGCCCGCGCCGAAAACAACAACAACAATCGACCGGCTCCGCCCGCGGACCCGCAGGCGCCTGCCGACCAGCCCGCAGCGCCGGGCAACCCGGGCAGCGGCCCGACCTGATCGACGACGAATCCCATCATCATGCCCATCATCGAATTCACGCTTGCCGAAGGCAGCCCCTATATTGAAGTCAACCAGCTGCTGAAGGCCACCGGCGTCTGCGACAGCGGCGGCGCAGGCAAGATGCTTGTCGCCGAAGGCCATGTCAGCGTCGGCGGCGTGGTTGAAACCCGCAAGACCGCCAAGATCCGCGGCGGTCAGATCGTGACCTGCGGCGACGTGCGCATCGTCGTGCGCGCCTTTGACGGCGCGGACGATCAAGCCTGACGCCCTTTTCCCTACACTGCCACGCCGCGTACCGCCATGAAATTCAAGATGTCCCAGAACTCCATCTTCGCCGTGCTGTTGCGCTCGCCGTGGTGGATGAGCGCCGCGGTGGCGCTGTTGCTGTGCGTCGGCGGCTTTGCCGCCCTACCGCTGGAGTATGCCGCGATGGGCGTGTTTGCCGCGGTGCCGTTTGCCGTGATTTCCATCATGGCGGCCTACAAGCAGCTGCGCGCGCCGTCCGGCGCCCGTGTGCAGGCCGTGACGCAAGCCGCTGCCGCGATGTCCTGGGCGGACTTCTCGCGCACCGTCGAAGCCGGTTTCCGGCGCGACGGCTGCCAGGTGGAACGCATCCAGGCGCCGGGCGCGGATTTCGCCCTCAGCAAGGATGGCCACGTGGCCATCGTCAGCGCCAAGCGCTGGAAAGCCGCCAGGAATGGCGTTGAGCCGCTGCGCGAACTGCAGGCGGTGCGCGAAAAGCGCGGCGCTCGCGAAGCCATCTACATCGCGCTGGGCGACGTGTCGGACAACGCGCTGCAATATGCAAAGGCACAGGGCGTGTCGCTGATGACCGCCCCCGAACTGACCAAGCTGCTGCGGGACCTGAAGGTCTGAGCGTTTCCCTGCGGTCTAGATCACCATGACCGAGCTGGCCGCAATCACGCGCCAGTTATCAGTGGCCGCGTCGCGCGCCCAGGTCCGCATGAAGCGGAAGGTGCCGTTGGCGGGCACGCCGTTGTAGCTACCTGAAATTCGGGCAAGCACCGACACGACGGCGCAATCGCCCTGCGGCAGGACGTTTTGCTCGGACAGATCCAGCGCATGGATCTTCAGCAGCCCCGAACGATGCGCGTCCAGGTCATCCTCGCGCGTGACCGACCATCCCATGTGATTGACGAAGAGCAGGCTGGGATCCAGCAGAATTTCCAGCGCCGCGATGTCGGAAGCCAGCATGGCCTGGCGCAGCCGTTCCTCGGCTTGCTGTATCCCTGCGATGATCGAATCGTGCATGGCATGTATTCCGGGAGTATCTTGGTTTGAAGGAAGGCCCGCATTCTATTCGGACATCAAGCGTCTTGCTTTGTTGCCATTGGGCCGCGCGCCGCGCGAGCACTTGCGATTAAATGCGCATCCCGCCCGAGTTAAGGGCGAACCGATACTGAAAGCATAAATCCGATGACCTACCGCATCCTCGCCGACCTGGTGCTTATTGCGCACGGCCTGTTCGTGGCGTTCGTGATGTTTGGCGGCCTGCTGGCGCTGTGGAAGCCTCGCGCCGCCTATTGGCATCTGCCGGCGCTGGCCTGGGGCGCGATGGTGATCGGCATGGGGTGGATCTGCCCGCTGACCCCGCTGGAAGTGTCGCTGCGCGAACGCGCCGGCCAGGAAGGCTATGCCGGCGGGTTCATCGAACACTATGTGCTGGGCCTGATCTACCCCGAAGGCATCACGCGGACCACTCAAGTGCTGCTGGCGGCGCTGCTGATCGTCGGCAATGTCGTGGTGTACGCGATCTGGGCGCGGAGGCGCGCGCGCGGCCGGGCTTGCGCCGCGGCGGCGGACAAGTAACGGCGCCCTGCCCGCTGCGCCGTGTGGCTACAGGTTGCGCGCGATCACCAGGCGCTGGATGTCGCTGGTGCCTTCGTAGATCTGGCAGACCCGCACGTCCCGGTAGATGCGCTCGACCGGAAAATCCTTCAGGTAGCCATAGCCACCCAGGGTCTGGATGGCGGCCGAACACACCTTTTCGGCCATCTCGGAAGCGAAGAGCTTCGCCATGGACGCTTCCGTCAGCGCCGGCCGGCCGGCCTCGCGCAACGCGGCGGCGTGCAGGACCATCTGGCGCGCGGCGTGGATCTGCGTGGCCATGTCCGCCAGCCTGAACGACACGGCCTGGTGTTCGATGATGGGTTTGCCGAAGGCCTGGCGGTCGCGCGCGTAGTCGCGCGCGCATTCGAAGGCGGCGCGCGCCATGCCCACCGATTGTGAAGCGATGCCGATGCGTCCGCCCTCCAGGTTGGACAGGGCGATCTTGTAGCCTTCGCCTTCTTCGCCCAGCCTCCAGGCGGCGGGAATGCGCATGTCCTCGAACGCGATCTGGCAGGTGTCCGAGGCGTGCTGGCCCAGCTTGTCCTCCACGCGCAGCACCTTGTAGCCCGGGGTGTCGGTGGGCACGATGAACGCGGAGATGCCGCGCTTGCCGGCATCGGGGTCCGTCACGGCAAAGACGATCACCGTCTGGCCGTTCTGCCCCGACGTGATGAACTGCTTGGCGCCGTTCAGGATGTAGTCGTCGCCGTCGCGCCGGGCGCGCGTGTGCAGGCTGCTGGCGTCGGATCCCGCCTGCGGTTCGGTCAGTGCGAAGGCGCCGATGTGCTCGCCCCGGGCCAGGGGCCGCAGGAACCGCTCTTTCTGGTCGTCGTTGCCGAACTTCAGGATGGGCATGCAGCCCACCGAGTTGTGCACGCTCATGATGGTGGAGCATGCGCCGCTGCCCGCGGCGATTTCCTCGAGAGCCACCGCATACGCGAGATACCCGCTGTCGTTGCCGTCCCAGGCTTCGGGCACCAGCATGCCGAAGAACCCCAGTTGCGCCATCTCGGCGATGGCGTCGGTCGGATAGTGGTGTTCGCGGTCCCAGCGTTCGGCGTTGGGCGCCAGGCGCTCCTGCGCAAACCGCCGCGCCATTTCCTGGACGCTTTGCTGTTCGTCGGTCAATAGCATGCTTGTGTCTCCTGGTGCGGCGTCCGGCGGCTGGCCTTTTCGCACGCTTTTTTATGGTGTGTGTGGCGGGCGCCTGCCGCGAGGCGCCGCATGATTGCGAGAATACACCGGCGTGGGAGCGTGCGGCCGGCGAGGCGCGGCCGGCGAGGTGCGGCCGGCGAGGTCTGGCCGGCGAGGTGCAGGCCGGCCAGCTGCAGGCCAGCGGGAAGCGGACCGAGCAGCCGCAACCACCGCTTACGAGCGCGGCGCCTCCTGTTCGGCGCGCTGCTGGGCGGGGCCCATGGCGCGGCTCAGGTTGTAGGCGGTGTTCACCAGGCCGATGTGGGAAAAGCCTTGCGGGAAATTGCCGATCAGCCGATGACGCACGACATCGTATTCCTCGGACAGCAGGCCCAGGTCGTTGCGCAGGGACAGCAACCGGTCGAACAGGCGTTCCGCGTCGCCCAGGCGGCCCAGCATCACATAGGCATCCGCCAGCCAGAAGCTGCAGGCCAGGAACACGCCCTCCTCGCCCTCCAGCCCGTCGTCGGTGTGTTCGGTCGAATAGCGCCGCAGCAGCCCGCCATGCAGCAGTTCGCGCTCGATCGCGTGGACGGTGCCCGCGACGCGCGGATCGTTGGGCGGCAGGAAACCCACCTGCGGAATCAGCAGCAGGCTGGCGTCCAGGGCTGGCGATCCGTAGCTCTGCACGAAACAGCCTCGCGTGGAATCGTAGCCCCGCTCACAGATGTCCTTGCGGATGCGCTCGCGCAGACGCCGCCAGGTCTCCACCGGGCCCTTCAGCCCCCAGTGTTCGCACGCCTTGACCGCGCGATCGAACGCCACCCAGCACATCAGCCGCGAATGCGTGAACGCCCGCCGTTCGCCGCGCACTTCCCAGATGCCGTGATCCAGTTCCTGCCACCGCTGTTCCAGCGGTTTCAGCAGCACGTTCTGCAGACGCCAGGCCTCGGCCAGGGGCGCCAGGTCCGCGACCCGCGCGGCGTACAGGGTGTCGATGAGTTCGCCGTAGATATCGAGCTGCTTTTGGCCCGCCGCGCCGTTGCCGCGGCGCACCGGCGCACTGCCCTCGTAGCCCGGCAGCCACGGGATCTCGAGTTCCGGCAGCCAGCGCTCTCCGGCGACGCCGTACATGATCTGCAACTGGTCCGGGTGCCCCGCCACCGCCCGCAGCAGCCACTGGCGCCACGCCTCGGCCTCTTCGCGATAGCCTGCGTTCAACAAGGCGTACAGCGTCAGGGCCGAGTCCCGCAGCCAGCAATGGCGGTAATCCCAGTTGCGGCTGCCGCCCAGCAGCTCGGGCAACGACGTCGTCGGCGCGGCGATGATGCCCCCGGTGGGCTGGAAGGTCAGCAGCTTCAGGGTGATGAGCGAGCGCACGACAGCTTCGCGCCGCTCGTCCGCGGGCCCTTCCCAATGGACGCGCTTGGCCCATTCCTGCCACCAGGAGACCGTGCGGTCCATGCTTTCGACGCGGTCCGGCACGAAGTGCGGCGTGCGGTGCGAGCGGTGATACGACAGCGTGAACGGCACGACGCTCCCGGGATGCAGGGCGAAGCGCGCCGTCGTCTTCATGTCGTGGCCCTCGAGCTCGACGGGCGTGTGCAATTCGATCGCGTCCGGGCCGGCAATCGCATTGAGGCCGTAGTCGCGCCGGCGCACCCAGGGCACGCTCTGGCCATAGTTGAATCGCAGGACCAGATCCATGTCCATCTGCACGTGGCCGGACTCGCCGCGCACGATGCGCACCACGTCCGCCCGCTCGTCGTCATCGCTCAGCGGCATGAAATCTTGCAGCAGCGCGGTGCCGGTGCGGGTTTCGAACCGGGTCTCGAGCACGGCGGTGTCGGGCAGGTAGCGGCGCGAGGTCGCCTTGATCTTGCCGCGGGGCGCAATGCGCCAGCGGCCGTGCGTTTCGTCGCCCAGCAACGCGGCGAAGCACGCCGGGGAATCGAAGTGCGGCAGGCAGAGCCAGTCGATCGATCCGTCGCGCGCCACCAGCGCGGCGGAAAGCATGTTGCCGATGAGCCCGTAGTCTTCCAGGGGTTTCGACATACCGGCCTCAGCCCGCGCCGCGGAATTCGGGGTACAGCGTCATACCCCCGTCCACGAACAAGGTCGTGCCGGTGACGTAGTCGGAGTCATCGCCCGCCAGCCAGACCGCGGCGCGCGCCACGTCCTCGGGTTCGCCGATGCGGCCGTACGGAATCAGCGCCAGCAGCTTGGCCAGGCTTTCCGGCGTGTCCCACGCGGGCTGGTTGATGGCCGTGCGGATGGCGCCCGGCGCGATCGCGTTGACCCGGATGCGTTCGGGCGCCAGCTCTTGCGCCAGCGACTTCATCAGCATCGAGATTCCGCCCTTGGACGCGGCGTAGTTCACCTGGAATGCCCAGGGAATGACCTCGTGGACGGAACTGATGAAGAGGATGTTGCCGACGGACAGGTTCTGCCGGCCGGGATCCGGAGGCTGCGCCCTGAACGCCCGCGCCGCCGCCCGCGCACACAGGAAATGTCCGGTCAGGTTCACGTCGATCACCCGCTGCCAGTCGGCCAGCGACATGTCGGCGATGGGCGACGGCTGCTCGATGCCGGCATTGTTGACCAGGATGTCCACGCGGCCGAAGTGCTGCGCCGTCTGTTCAAACAGGTGGTCGACGTCGGCCTCGCGGCTGATGTCGGCCGCGGCAGCCACCGCCGTGCCGCCGTTGCGCTGGATCGTTTCGACCACCGCCGAGCCCTTGGCCTGGGAATCTCCGCCCGTGCGGTGATTCACCACCACCTTTGCCCCCGACGCCGCCAGGGCGATCGCCGTGGCCCGGCCGATCCCTGACGAAGCGCCGGTCACCACGGCCACGCGGCCGCGAAGTTCAGTCGTGTGCTGCATGCCAGTCTCCTTGGCGGCCGGCGCGCTGCGGGCGGCCCCCGTTGTAGAGGATTCCAGGGTAGTCCCGCGACGGGGACGCGCGCAACCCGGCGGTGGCGCCCCCGGACCCGAGCAAGCGGCGTTCCACTGCGCGCGGATCCCTGCGCGGTGCTGGCGGCGCGGGCGCGGACGTGCATAATGGCGCATGGCCGGCCCGCTCTCCTTCTGGAGCACGGGCCGGATGTCCATCCGACCATGCATCCAGGAGAAGCCGTGCTGGATCCCATACTTGCCGAACTGTCCACCACCCTGCCCGCCGCCAAGTCCGTCGAACAACTGACGCGCCCGCTGCTCGACATGCTGGGCGCCGTCACCGGACTTGAATCGACCTATCTCACGTCGATCGACCTGAAGGCCGATCTCCAGCGCATCCTCTACGCGCGCAATGCCGGCGACATGCAGATCCCGGAAGGACTATCGGTGCCTTGGGACGACACGCTCTGCAAGCGCGCCCTGGACGAAGGGCGCATGTGCACCAGCGACGTTTCGCAATGCTGGCCGGATTCCGACGCCGCGCGGCAACTGGGCATACAGACCTACGTCAGCGCGCCGGTGCGCACCGACGACGGCGTCCTGTTCGGCACCCTGTGCGCCGCCAGCGCCAGCCGGCACGAGATCTCGCCGCAGGCGGAATCCGTGCTCAAACTCTTTTCCAGCGTGATTGCAGGTTTTCTTCAACGCGAAATGCTGATGGAGCAGCTGCACGCCGCGAACGTCCAGCTCATGTCGGTCGCCCTGACCGACGTGCTGACCGGCCTGCCCAACCGCCGCGCGCTCTTCGAAGCGCTGGACCGACTGTTGGCGCGGGCTTCGCGCGAAAACAGCACCGTGCTGGTCGGTGTGATCGACCTGGACGGGTTCAAGGGCATCAATGACACCCATGGCCACCAGGCCGGCGACGCTTTCCTGCAAGAAGTATCGCGCCGGATCGCGGCGGCGCTGCGTTCGTCCGACATGCTGGGGCGACTGGGTGGCGACGAGTTCGTGCTGATCGGCCCCGGCCCGGCGCTTTCCAGGAAGCGTTCCGGTTCGGGCGGCCTGGTGCAGCAAACGGAAGCCGAGGACGCCGCGCGCGCCATGGAAGAGCGCGTCCTGGCGGCCACCGTCGGCAAGTATCAGCTTGGCGATGCCGCCATCGCCTACGAAGGCGCAAGCGTCGGCGTGGTGCCGCTGGACCCGGCGGGCCTGGACGCCGAGGCTGCCGTCCGCTTGGCCGACGTGCGCATGTATGAGATCAAGCGCGCCCGAAAATCGTCCCGCACGATCCATTAGCGCGCCATTGGCCGGCTACCAGCGGGCCGGCGGCGCGTCATTTCCGCGCGCCGCCGCCCACCTTGCTAACCCGGTTACGGCAACTGCGCCTTGAAGTACTCGACCACGCGGGCGTTCATGTCCCGATGGAGGGCGGACCGGTCAAAGCCGGGCTCGTCGCCGCAGATCGCGGGTTGGGACTCGGCCTGGCCGGCCGCACAAGGCGCCAGAAAGGCAAAATGGCCGGCGCCCGCGGCAACCCGGTAGTCCGGCGTTGCGCCCAGTGCCTGGCGTACCGCGTCCACGCTGGCCGGGCTGACGCCATCGCCGCCCTTTTCCGACGCCCAAAGCTGAATCGGGATCGCCACCTGCTTCAGGGCGTCGCCGGGAAACGCATTGAGCGGGTCGGCGATCACTGCCGCCTTGATGCGCGTGTCCCGGGGATACGGTTGCGTGGGCACCTTTCCTGCCGCAATGTCGCGGCACATCGGCAGCGCCGGCTGATCCTGGCAGACCGCCAATCCGGCACGGAAGTCCGGCGCCGCGCCCGCCAGCACAAGACCGGTATACCCCCCGCGCGAGAAGCCGAAGAAGCCGATTCGTTCCGCATCGACCCTGGACTTCTCCGGCCATGCGCCCGTCATGTAGTCGATCAGCCGCCGCATTTCCCGGGGCCGGGTCGAAAAGATCGACAGATATCCCTGGCGCGATCGATCCCGGGCGTTGTCGCCCACGTGGCTGATCGCCGCCACGACGAATCCCGCATCGGCCAGCGCAGCGGCGGTGTCATGGTGACTGAGATAGGCGCCGCCCGACCCGTGCGACATGACGATGAGCGGATACCGGCCATCGGGAATCTTGCAGTCCCGCGTGCCGGCGATGGACACCGCCCCCACCTTAATCTCGGCCGACGGTTCCGCGCATGGGGTCCAGACCGCGCCCTGCAAGGCCGGGCCATTCTGGTCCATGGGCAGGTCTAGACGCTGGAAACCGGCCGCATGCGACACAGTGGCGGACAGCGCCAGGGCGGAAAACAGGCAAAGCGAAAGCTTGGAGGCGACGGTCATGCTGGGGATTGGGTAAGCCGGACGGCTGTGACAGGGCGCCGTGATTGTGACATGCGGCGCCAAGAAAAAACGCCACATGCATGCATGTGGCGCTTGCTGCGACGATATGACGCTTACCTCACCTTGCCCTCCTTCCAGGCCGACAGCAGCTTCTCGTAGGGGATCGTTTCGCCCTTGGGCTTTTCGTTGGCCAGCTTCTTCCACGGCGCGTGCTGGTCGGACAGCCACTTGCTGGGGTCGCTCTTCGGATTGAGCTTGGGCGCGCATTGCGCCATGCCTGCCCGTTCCAGCCGCGCCATCACCTGGTCCATCTCGTTGGCCAGGTTGTCCATGGCCTGCTGCGGGGTCTTTTCGCCCGTGACGGCGGTGGCCACGTTCTTCCACCACAACTGCGCCAGCTTCGGATAATCCGGCACGTTGGTGCCGGTGGGCGTCCACGCCACGCGTGCAGGGCTGCGGTAGAACTCGATCAGGCCGCCGTAGTTGGCCGCGTTCTTGGTGAAGAACTCGCTGTTGATGTCGCTATCCCGGATGAACGTCAGGCCGGTGATGGACTTCTTGAGCGACACGGACTTGGAAGTGACGAACTGCGCATACAGCCACGCGGCCGCCATCTTGTCCGGGTTGGTGGACTTGAAGAAGGTCCACGACCCGACGTCCTGGTAGCCGTTCTGCATGCCTTCCTTCCAGTACGGGCCATAGGGCGACGGCGCCATGCGCCACTTGGGCGTGCCATCGTCGTTCACGACCGGCAATCCCTTCTTGGTCATGTCGGCGGTGAACGCCGTGTACCAGAAGATCTGCTGGGCGATCTGGCCTTGCGCGGGCACCGGACCGGCTTCCGAGAAGGTCATCCCCATGGCCTGCTGCGGCGAATACTTCTTCATCCAGTCCACGTACTTGGTCAGCGCGTAGACCGCAGCCGGGCTGTTGGTGGCGCCGCCGCGCGACACCGAGGCGCCGACCGGCGTGCATTTGTCGTCGGCGACCCGAATGCCCCACTCGTCCACCGGCATGCCGTTGGGCAGGCCCTTGTCGGCCGCGCCGGCCATGGACAGCCACGCGTCCGTGAAGCGCCAGCCCAGCGACGGGTCCTTCTTGCCGTAGTCCATGTGCCCATAGACCCGCTTGCCGTCGATCTCCTTGACGTCGTTGGAGAAGAACGCGGCGATGTCCTCGTAGGCCGACCAGTTGGTGGGCACGCCCAGGTCATAGCCATACTTGGCCTTGAACTTGTCCTTCAGATCCTGGCGAGCGAACCAGTCAGCCCGGAACCAGTAGACGTTGGCGAACTGCTGGTCGGGCAGCTGATACAGCTTGCCGTCGGGAGCCGTCGTGAACTTGGTGCCGATGAAATCCTTCAGGTCCAGGTTGGGGTTGGTCCATTCCTTGCCCGCCCCGGACATGTAGTCCGACAGCGGCAGGATGGCGCCATAGCGGTAGTGGGTGCCGATCAGGTCGGAATCGGAGATCCAGCCGTCATAGATGGATTTGCCGGACTGCATGGACGTCTGCAGTTTTTCGACGACGTCCCCTTCCTGGATCAGGTCGTGATTGACCTTGATGCCGGTGATCTCGGCAAAGGCCTTGGCCAGCACCTTGGATTCGTACTCGTGCGTGGTGATGGTCTCGGACACCACGCTGACTTCGTTGACGCCCTTGGCCTTGAGCTTGGCCGCGGCGTCGATGAACCATTTCATCTCGTCCATCTGCTGGTCCTTGGACAGCGACGATGGCTGGAATTCCGAATCGACCCACTTCTTTGCTTCCGGCTCGCCGGCCCACGCCCCTGATGTTCCGATCAGGGCGATAGCGGCCGCCATGGCGTGCATGCGCAATTTCATGACCTGTCTCCTCGATAAGCCTTCCCCTATCGTGCTGCGGACCGCTGGCCGGGGAAGACACTGGCCGATAGTCCTTCCTGACTGCCCGAAATGCAATGAAGGGTCTGACGCCCTTCTCTCAGCCTTTTTTCATGATGAACGCCAGCAGCAGCATGGACAGCACGAAGCTGATCCAGACCGACGGCGGCTGATCCAGCGAAAACCAGTCGGCCGCCTTCTGCCCGAAACCCAGGAACGCCAGGTTGAGCCAGGCGGCGGCCATCAGGCCGATGAACAGTCGGTCGCCCCGCGTGGTGGGCAAAGGCAGAAAGCCCTTGCGTTCCTGCGTTGGCGACTTCAGCTCCCATATCGTCATGCCGATCAGCATCAGGATGATGCAGCTGAAAAACACGGCGACCGGGGTGGTCCATACCATCCAGCTGAACATGTCCGTGCCCTCCTGTATTCCGTTTCCTACACGCGGCCCATCGCGAAGCCCTTCGCGATGTAGTGGCGCACGAACCAGATGACGATGCCGCCCGGCACGATGGTCACTACCCCCGCCGCCGCCAGCACGCCCCAGTCCATGCCCGACGCCGACACGGTGCGCGTCATGGTGGCGACGATGGGTTTGGCGTTGACCGACGTCAGGGTGCGCGCCAGCAGCAGCTCGACCCAGCTGAACATGAAGCAGAAGAACGCGGCCACGCCCACGCCCGACTTGATCAGCGGAAGAAAGATCGTCAGGAAGAAGCGCGGGAACGAATAGCCGTCCACATAGGCGGTTTCATCGATCTCGCGCGGCACGCCCGACATGAAGCCTTCCAGGATCCACACCGCCAATGGCACGTTGAACACCAGGTGCGCCAGCGCCACGGCCAGGTGGGTGTCCATCAGCCCGAACGAACTGTAGAGCTGGAAGAATGGCAGCAGGAATACCGCGGGCGGCGTCATGCGGTTGGTCAGCAGCCAGAAGAACACGTGCTTGTCGCCGATGAAGCGGTAGCGCGAGAACGCGTAGGCGGCCGGCAGCGCCACCGCCAGCGACACCACCGTGTTGATCACCACGTAGATCAGCGAATTGATATAGCCCGAATACCAGGCCGGGTCGGTGAATATGGTGCGGTAATGCTCGAACGTGAAGTCGCGCGGCCAGAGGGTCAGCGTGCTGACGATCTCGGTGTTGGACTTGAACGACATGTTCAGCATCCAGTACAGCGGCAGGATGGCGAACACCAGGTACAGGGTCAGGAAGGCGCCGCGCCACCAGGTGGATTTCTCACGCATTTGCGCGCTCCTCGTCAAAGCCGCCGGTGGTGCCCGCGCGCTGCATCCAGTTATAGAGGATGAAGCACAGCAGCAGGATGATCAGGAAATAGATGATCGAAAACGCCGCCGCCGGGCCCAGATCGAACTGCCCCACCGCCTTTTGCGTCAGGTACTGGGACAGGAACGTGGTCGCGTTGCCCGGCCCGCCCCCGGTCAGCACGAAGGGCTCGGTGTAGATCATGAAGCTGTCCATGAAGCGCAGCAGCACCGCGATCATCAGCACGCCGCGCATCTTGGGAAGCTGGATATAGCGGAAGACGGCGAAGCGCGACGCGCCGTCGATGCGGGCGGCCTGGTAGTAGGCATCGGGAATGGCGCGCAGGCCCGCATAACACAGCAGCGCCACCAGCGGCGTCCAGTGCCAGACATCCATGATCAGCACGGTGACCCAGGCGTCGAAGTCGTTGCCGGTGTAGTTGTAGTCCACGCCCAGCCAGGACAGCGTGGCGCCCAGCAGACCGATGTCGGTGCGGCCGAACACCTGCCAGATCGTGCCCACGACGTTCCAGGGAATCAAGAGCGACAGCGCGATGATCACCAGCACGGCGGATGCGCGCCAGCCGCTGGCCGGCATGGACAGCGCCAGCAGGATGCCCAGCGGAATCTGGATGAGCAGCACGGCAAACGAGAATCCGATCTGCCGGAACAAGGCGCCGTGCAGCTCTTCGTCCTGCAGCACGGCGGCGAACCATTCCGTGCCGACGAACACGCGGCGTTCCGGCGAGATGATGTCCTGCACGGAGTAGTTGACGATCGTCATCAGCGGCAGGATGGCCGAAAACGCCACGCACAGCACGACTGGCATGACCAGGAACCAGGCCCGGTGGTCGGTGGGTTTCATCGGATCAGCACCTCGTCGCGATAGAAGCAGGTATGCGGATTCAGCACGGACAGCCAGACGGTGCTGCCCGGACCGCCGGGCACGACGTTGCTGCCCAGCCGGGCCCGCACCGGCGTGCCCTCGAAGTCGGCCACCAGCAACGTGTAGGTGCCCACGTCCTGCACCCGGTCCACGCGCATGGGCACGGCGCCTGGGGCGCCGGCGTCGGTCACCTTCAGGTATTCGGGGCGCACGCCCAGCTTGACGGGGCCCGCGCCGTCCAGTTTGGCGGCCAGTTCGGCCGGCAGTCCGTCCAGGCGCCGCTGCCCCAGCGTCAGGGCGCCGTCGCGCCAGTGCGCGGGCAGGAAGTTCATGCCGGGCGAACCGATGAAATGGCCCACGAACGTGTGCTCGGGGCGCTGGAACAGGTCGTCCGCGGTGCCCACCTGCACGGCGCGGCCCCGAGCCATCACCATGATCTGGTCGGCAAAGGTCAGCGCCTCGGTCTGGTCGTGCGTTACGTAGATCAGCGTCAGCTTGAACTCGTGGTGGATCTCCTTGAGCTTGCGCCGAAGCTCCCACTTGAGCTGCGGGTCGATCACCGTGAGCGGTTCGTCGAACAGGATGGCCGACACGTCGCTGCGCACGAGGCCTCGGCCCAGCGAGATCTTCTGCTTGGCGTCCGCGGTCAGTCCGCTGGCGCGGCGATCCAGCACATGGGACATTTCCAGCATCTCCGCGATGCGGCCGACGCGTTCGCGGATGCGGTCGGGCGGAACGCCCCGGTTGCGCAGTGGAAACGCCAGGTTCTGCGCCACCGTCATGGTGTCGTACACCACGGGAAACTGGAACACCTGCGCGATGTTGCGCGCCTGCGGCGTTTTGTCGGTGACGTCCTTTCCGTCGAACAGGATGCGCCCGTGCGACGGCCGCAACAGACCCGACACGCAATTGAGCAGCGTCGTCTTGCCGCAACCCGACGGCCCCAGCAAGGCGTAGGCGCCGCCGTCGCGGAACGTGAACCGCAGCGGCAGCAGCGCATAGTCGTCATCCGACTGGGGATCGGCTACGTAGGAATGGGAGAGGTCCAACTCGATCTGCGCCATCAGGCCGCCTCCCCCGCGCCCGCCGGCTGCCGGGGCGCGGCCAGCAGCGCGCCGTCGGCGCCGAATGCGTAGGTCTGCGCCGGGTCGAAAAACAGCTCCACGCGCTGGTCCAGCGTGTAGCGATGCACGCCGGGCAGTTGCGCCACCACGTCGCCCGCGGCGGTTTCCGCATGCACGAAGGTGTCCGATCCGGAGATCTCGGCCAGTTTCACTCGACCCGGCAGCGGGATGTGCCCCGGGCGCGGCTCCACGTCCAACGCGCCCGCCCGCAGGCCGGCCGTGATGGCTGCGTCCCCACCCGCGGGCAGCGTGCGCGCCACGGCCACGTCGCCCTGCAGCACGAAGCCGCCATCCTGGCGCCGGGCGGCGAACAGATTCATGGGCGGGTCGCTGAAGGCCCGCGCCACACGAATGGAATTGGGCCGGTGAAAGACCTCGGCCGTGGGGCCGTATTGCAGGAGTTCGCCCGCGTCGAGCACCGCCGTGTGGCCTCCCAGCAACAGGGCCTCGCCGGGTTCGGTGGTGGCATACACCACGGTGGACCGCCCCTCGGCGAACAGTTCGGACAGTTCGTCGCGCAGTTCCTCGCGCAGCTTGTAGTCCAGGTTGACCAGGGGCTCGTCCAGCAGGATCAGCGGCGCGTCCTTGGCCAGGGCCCGGGCCAGCGCCACGCGCTGCTGCTGACCGCCCGACAGCTCGGACGGATAGCGCGCCAGCAAGTGATCGATGTGCAGACGCGCGGCCATGGCCTGCACTTTTTCGCGCGTGTCCGACGCGCCGCGCAGCTTCAGCGGCGAGGCGATGTTGTCGTAGACCGACATGGACGGGTAGTTGATGAACTGCTGGTAGACCATCGCCACGTTGCGCTGGCGCACGGGCACGCCCGTGACGTCTGCGCCATCGACGCGTACGCGACCTTCGGTGGGCCGGTCCAGCCCGGCCATGATGCGCATCAGCGAGGTTTTGCCCGCCAGGGTGGCCCCCAGCAGCACCGTCATGGCGCCCGGAACCGGGGCCAGGCTCATGGGATAGAGGTGCGTCTGCGAGCCGGCCCGCAAACTTATCCCGTCCAAGGTCAGCTGCATCTAGTCTCCTCTACCTACTTATACGTCCCCTGTTTTGCTACGGACTTCGGTATTCGGCACAGCGTCCCACTCTGTGCGGCCAGCGCACAGGGATGAGCATACTCTTTCACATGGCTTTCGTTTTTTTTGCGTTTTACCCAAGAAGCGAACAAAAAACAATCTTGCGGTGCGTCATTATTTTTCGCTTTTGTTGTTTTATCATGCGAACATGACACTGAATCCACGACAGAGCGCGTTGATCGAAATGGTGCGGGCCCAGGGCTCCGCGTCGATCGAAGAACTCGCCAAACGCTTCGACGTCACGCTGCAGACCGTGCGGCGGGACGTCAACATCCTTTCCGAAGCCGGCTTGCTGTCGCGCTTTCATGGTGGCGTTCGCATCGAAGCCTCCACCATCGAGAACATCGCCTATCGCAAGCGCCAGGGGCTGCACGCCGCCGGCAAGCAGCGCATCGCCGAGGCCGTGGCCCGCGCCGTCCCCGACGGCTGTTCGCTGATCCTGAACATCGGCACGACCACCGAAGCCATCGCGCGCGCGCTGCTGCGGCATCGTGGGCTGCGCGTCATCACGAACAACCTGCACGTGGCGGACATCCTGTCCGACAACCCCGATTGCGAAGTGATCGTGGCGGGCGGCGTGGTGCGTTCGCGCGACCGCGGCATCGTGGGTGAAGCCACCATGGACTTCATCCGCCAGTTCAAGGTCGACATCGGCCTGATCGGCATTTCGGGCATCGAGGCCGACGGCACCCTGCGCGATTACGACTTCCGCGAAGTGCGCGTGGCCCGGACCATCATCGAGCAATCGCGCGAAGTCTGGCTGGCCGCGGACAGCAGCAAGTTCAAGCGCCAGGCCATGGTGGAACTGGCGCATATCTCGCAGATAGACCGGTTCTTCACCGACGCGCATCCGCAGGAGCCGCTGGCGCAAGTGCTGCTGGACGCCGGCGTGCGCTGCGACGTCGCCGCCGCGCCGCACGCCCCGAAACCCACACCCTGACCTTCGCGCCAGGCTGGGCGACCCGCCCGCCTCCGCCCGTCGACAAGAACACCGAAGCATTCACCACGCGGCCACGCCGCCACCAAGAACATGAACCAACCGCTCGCATCAGTTAACCCGCCCGACCGCAACCGCCTCCTGAACACGCTGGACAACACGCACTGCTGGGACGTGATCGTCATCGGCGGCGGCGCGACCGGCCTGGGCACCGCGGTCGACGCGGCCTCGCGCGGCTACCAGACGCTGCTGATCGAAGGCGCGGACTTCGCGAAAGGCACGTCCAGTAAAGCCACCAAGCTCGTCCACGGCGGCGTGCGTTATCTGGCGCAAGGCAACGTCAGTCTGGTGCGCGAAGCGTTGCACGAACGCGGCCTGCTCAACCGCAATGCGCCGCACCTGGTGTGGCCGCTGGGCTTCGTGGTGCCGGCGTACAGCATGCTGGACCAGCCGTTCTACGGCATCGGCCTGAAGATGTACGACATGCTGGCGGGCAAGCTGAACCTGGCGCCCAGCCGCTGGCTGTCGCGCCGCGAAACGCTGGCCAATGCGCCGACGCTGGCCGAAAACGTGAACGGCCGGGGCCTGAAAGGCGGCGTGCTGTATTACGACGGCCAGTTCGACGACGCGCGCCTGGCCATCAGCCTGATGCGCACGCTGTTCGACCTGGGCGGAACCGCGGTGAATTACATGCGCGCCACCGGCCTGACCACCACCGGCGGCAAGGTGGATGGCGTAACCGCGCAGGACGTGATCGGGGGGTCCACCTTCACCCTGCGCGCGCGCTGCGTCGTCAACGCAACCGGCGTCTGGGTGGACGCGGTGCGCCGCATGGAAGACAAGAACGCGCAAACCATGGTGGCGCCCAGCCAGGGCGTGCACCTGACACTGCCGCAGGACTTCCTGCCCGGCAAGCGCGCCGTGCTGATCCCCAAGACCGACGACGGACGTGTGCTGTTCGTGGTGCCATGGAATGGCCACACCATCGTGGGCACCACCGACACGCCGCGCCAGGATCTGCCGCTGGATCCGCAGGCAGGCGAGCAGGATGTCGACTTCATCCTGAGCACCGCGGCGCGCTACCTCAGCCGCAAACCCACGCGCGATGACGTCACCAGCGTGTGGGCGGGCTTGCGTCCGCTGGTCAAGGCGACGGGCGAAGCCGCGACCAAGAAGTTGTCGCGCGAGCACACGATCCTGGTGTCCAAGGCTGGCCTGGTGACCGTGACCGGCGGCAAATGGACGACCTATCGCCGCATGGCGCAGGACGTGGTGGACACCGCGATCCAACATCAGCTGCTGACGCAGGCCTCGTGCCGCACCGAGTCCCTGCCGCTGCACGGCGCCAACGGGCTGGCCCCTTCGCAGGAACACGCCGGCACGCCGGACAGCTACTACGGCGGCGACCTGGCGACGTTGAAGGCGCTGCCCGGCGCGGAGCGCATGCTCGTCAAGGCCAGCGGGCTGTCGGAAGCGCACGTGCGTTTCGCGGCCCGCTTTGAACTGGCGCGCAGCGCCGAGGACGTGCTGGCGCGCCGCAACCGCGCGCTGTTCCTGGACAGCGAAGCCGCGATGCTTGCCGCCCCCGAAGTGGCCCGCATCCTGGCCGAGGAACTGGGCTACGACGCGGCCTGGCAGCAGCGCACGCTGCAGGACCTGGCCGCGGTCGCCGCAAATTACCGCCTGAAGTAAGCCTTGCTGCCGGCCGTGCCTGCGGCGCAATGCTCCGCTAGGGCACGCGCAGCCGGCTTTGCTGGATCATCGTTTCGAACACGCGCAGCAGGTCGGGATCACACTTCGATCCCGCTTCCTGGTGCAGGATCCGCATGATCTGCGCGTGCGTGCGCGCCGGATGGTAGGGCCGCGCATCGCCCAGGGCATCGTAGGAATCCGCCACCGAAATGATGCGGGCATGCAGCGGAATCGCGTGCCCCGACAACCCGTCCGGGTAGCCCGAGCCGTCGAAGTGTTCGTGGTGGTGCCGCACCGCCAGCGCGATGGCCTCGCGCCCCGCCATGGCGGTCTGCAGGATGATGGCCGCGCCGACCGCGGCGTGCGCCTTCATGATTTCCCAGTCGTCCTTTTCCAGGCGGTGCGGGCTGTGCAGCACGCGATCGGGCGTGCCGATCTTGCCCACGTCGTGCAGCCTGGCTGCCGCGGCGACGACCTTTATCTCTTCTTCGATCAGTCCGCAGGCCTGGGCCAATGCAACGCTCAACGCGACGACTCTGTTGCAGTGCCGGCCCGTGGCCGGATCGCGCGCCTGCATGGCGGCGAACAGCGCCGCTTCGTAGGATCCTGCGGGTAATTCGGGTACGTCGGAAGGCATCGGAGGCAATACGCGCCGCAACAGCAAGAAGGCGCGCCTAGATCGGAAAGGCGGGATTCTGACACAACGCGCGGCCGCGCCCGATCGGGGAAAGGATGCCGTGCGGACGACCGCCGAGCGCCCGCCCGAAAAGCCATGTCCGATTCAGGCTTCGTTCAGCCCTTCAGCCGTTGCAGCAGCGCCTCCGCCACGCCCACCGACGACCCCGGGTTCTGGCCCGTGATCAGCAGTCCGTCGCTGACCACATGCGATTGCCAGTCCGCGCCGCTGCTGTACAGGCCGCCCAGCTTCTTCAGTTCGTCCTCGACCAGGAACGGCACGACGTCCGTCAATTGCACCGCAGCTTCTTCCGCGTTGGAAAAACCCGTGACCTGCCTGCCTTGCACCAGCGGCTTGCCGTCCGCCGTTTTTGCATGGCGCAGCACGCCAGGCGCGTGGCACACGGCCGCCACGGGCTTGCCAGCCGCCAGCATGGTCTCGATCAGCGCGACCGATTTCGCGTCTTCGGCCAGATCCCACAGCGGGCCGTGGCCGCCGGGATAGAACACGGCGTCGTAGTCGGCGGGCTGCACTTCGGACAGACGATGCGTAGAGGCCAGGATGCGCTGCGCCTCGGCATCCTTCTGGAAGCGGCGCGTGTCGTCCGTCTGCGCATCCGGGTCGTCGCTTTTGGGATCCAGCGGCGGTTGGCCGCCTTGCGGCGAGGCCAGCGTTATCCGGGTGCCCGCGTCCAGGAAGGCGTAGTACGGCGCCGCGAATTCCTCGAGCCAGAAGCCCGTCTTGCGGCCCGTGTCGCCCAGGGTGTCGTGGGAAGTCAGCACGATCAGGATGTTCATGTAGCGCTCCATTCGTCAGGGCCGACCCGCACGATGCGTTTGCCGGCATTTTCGCCCTTGAGCAGCCCGATCAGCCCGCGCGGGGCGTTTTCCAGGCCGTCGACCACGTCTTCACGATACTGGATGCGGCCTTGCTTGATGAGGTCTTGCATGGCCTCGCGGAATTCGCCGTAGCGGTGCGCGTATTCGTTGAAGATGATGAAGCCCTGCATCTTGAGCCGCTTGGTCAGGATGGTGCGCATCAGCAGCGCCAGCCGGTCGGGCCCTTCGGGCTGGCTGGTGGCGTTGTAGGCGGAGATCAGCCCGCAAACCGGCACGCGGGCGCGCGCGTTCAACAGCGGCAGCACGGCGTCGAAGACCGCGCCGCCAACGTTCTCGAAGTACACGTCGATGCCTTGCGGCACGGCGCGGGCCAGCCGGCCCGGCAGGTCGGGCTCGCGGTGGTCCAGGCATTCGTCGAAGCCCAGTTCGTCGACCACGTAGCGGCACTTGTCCGGCCCGCCAGCGATGCCGACCACCTTGCAGCCGTGGATCTTTGCGATCTGGCCCACCACCGCGCCCACCGCCCCGCTGGCCGCGGCCACCACCACGGTTTCGCCGGCCTTGGGCTGGCCGATGTCCAGAAGCCCCATGTAGCCGGTGAAGCCGGGCATGCCCAGGACGCCCAGCGACCACGACGGATTTTCGGGGTTCGCGCCCAGCCGCAAGAGGCCGGTTCCGTCGGACACGGCGTAGTCTTGCCAGCCCGTCTGCGCCAGCACCCATTCGCCGGGTTTGTATTGAGGATGATTGGACGCCTGCACGCGCGTGACCGTGCCGCCGACCATGACATCGCCAAGCTGGACCGGGTCTGCATAGGACGCCGCGTCGCTCATGCGGCCGCGCATATAGGGGTCGAGCGACAGATAGACCGTGCGCAGCAGCACCTGCCCCGGGCCGGGTTGCGGCACGTCGCCGGTTTCCAGGCGGAAGTCGCCGTCGGTGGGCTCGCCATGCGGACGGGCGGCGAGCACGATGCGGCGGTTGATCGAAGAGGATTGCGACATAACGTGCGGACTCCTTCAGGAAGCCGCCCGGGCCTTGCGGGCAATACCCGGATGGCGTTTAGGGGGGAACCGGGCCATTACACCATCGGCGCCGCGCTGCCCGGGTTGTAACCATGACGATCGCGCCCCTTTTAATTAATTAAATCCTTAATTAGAATCGCCGGCATGTGTTCCGCCCCTGCCACGCCCCCTCGCCGTCCCGGACGTCCGCCCCGCCCGGACAATGCCGCCGCCCGCGCCAATCTGCTGGACTTGGCGACGCGGCTGTTCGCCGCCCAAGGCGTCGCCGCCACCACCATCGCCAACATCGCGCAGCGCGCCGGAGTCACGCCGGCGATGCTGCATTACTACTTCAAAAGCCGCGATCAACTGATCGACGCCGTGGTCCTGGAGCGGATCGTGCCGGTGATCGGCTTCGTGTGGGCCCCGGTTCCCCTGGTGGCCCCTCTGGCCCCCGATGCGGCGCCGGACCCGGCCGCCGCCGCGCGCGGCTTCATCACCGAGATCGTCGGCCGCGTCGTGCAAAGCGCCACCGAGAAGCCCTGGCTGCCCTCGTTGTGGATGCATGAAGTCGTCAATGAAGGCGGGCAGCTGCGCGAACGCGTGCTGCGCCATCTTCCGTCCGACCGCCTGCAGGCCTTTGCCGGCCTGATCGCCGAATGCCAGCGCCGCGGCGCCATCACGCCCGGCGTCGAACCGCGGCTGGTGTTTCTTTCCATTCTGGGCCTGACGCTCCTGCCGCTGGCTACGTCGAACCTGTGGCGCCGCATCTGGCAGGACGACCCCGCGGCGCTTTCCATCGACAACGACGCCATTGCGGCTCACGCCATCGCCATGCTGACCGGCGGCCTGTTCGCGCCGCCCGGCCCGCCCAAAGCCCTGTCCCCCGCCCCGCCCTCCGGAAGCTGACCATGCGCACTCCACACCCCCTGCCCGCCGCCCTGGCCATGCTCGTCCTGGCAGGCTGCGGCAACAACGATTCTGCGTTCTACCAGGGCTATGTGGAGGGCGACTACGTATACGTAGCTTCGTCCGAGGCCGGCCGCCTGGATACGCTGGCGGTGCGGCGCGGCCAGCAGGTCGACGCGGCGTCGCCCCTGTACACGCTGGACGCCACCAAGGAAACCGCCGCGCGCGACCAGGCCCGCGCGGACCTGGCTGCCGCCCGCGCCCAGCTTGAAGACATCGCCACCGGCAAGCGCCCGCCGGAAGTCGACGTCAGTCTCGCGCAGCTGGCGCAGGCCCAGGCGGCCAGCCGCAGGTCCGCCGCACAACTGCAACGCGACAACGCGCAATTTCGTATCGGCGGCATTTCCAAGTCGCAACTGGACGACAGTCGCGAGCAGGCGCAGTCCGATGCCGCGCGCGTTCGCGAGCTGGCGGCGCAAGTCGAGGTAACGCGGCTTCCGGGCCGCGACGAACAGCGGCGCGCGCAGGCGGCCCAGGTTGAAGCCGCCAACGCGTCGCTGGCGCAGGCGGAATGGACGCTGGGCCAGAAGCAGCTGGCCGCGCCGGCCGCCGGGCGGGTGTTCGACACGATGTATCGCGTGGGCGAATGGGTGCCTGCCGGCAGCCCTGTCGTCAGCCTGCTGCCGCCAGGCAACATCAAAGTGCGGTTCTTTGTGCCGGAAACGGTGGTGGGCTCGCTGAAGATCGGGCAGCAGGCGCTGCTGCGCTGCGACAGCTGCGGCGACCCCATCCCCGTGCGCATCGACTATGTGTCGGACCAGGCCGAATACACCCCGCCGGTGATCTACAGCCGCGAGAGCCGCAGCAAGCTGGTCTACATGGTCGAGGCCCGCCCCGCTCCCGACGCCGCGACGCGGCTGCATCCCGGCCAGCCGGTGGAGGCCACGCTGCAATGAACGCGCCCGCGCCCGCTTCCGGCGGCAACGTCATCGACGTCCGTGGACTGAACAAGCATTTTGGCGACAAGCATGTCGTGAACGATGTGTCGCTGCAGGTGCGCGAAGGCGAGATCTTCGGGTTCCTGGGCCCCAACGGCAGCGGCAAGACCACCTGCATCCGCCTGATGTGCGGGCTGCTGACGCCGGACTCCGGCAGCGGCACCTGCCTGGGCTACGACATCGTGCGCGACAGCGCGCAGATCAAGCGCAACGTGGGATACATGACGCAGAAGTTCTCGTACTGGGATGACCTGACCATCCGCGAGAACCTGGACTTCGTGGCGCGCATGTATGGCATGCCGCAGCGCAAGGAAACCGTGGACCGCGCGCTGGAAGACCTGGGGCTGCAAACCCGCGCCGGCCAATTGACCGGTTCGTTGTCCGGCGGCTGGAAACAGCGGCTGGCGCTGGCCGCCTGCCTGCTGCACCAACCCCGGCTGCTGCTGCTGGACGAGCCCACGGCCGGCGTCGATCCCACGGCGCGGCGCGACTTCTGGGAACAATTGCACGAGCTGGCCGCGCGCGGGATCTCCGTGCTGGTCAGCACGCATTACATGGACGAGGCCGAACGCTGCCACAAGCTGGCCTACATCTCCTACGGCAAGCTCTTGACCCAGGGCACCGCCGACGAGGTCATCGCCGAACAGGGCCTGACCACCTGGGCCATCCATGGCAGCAACCTGGTGCCGCTGGGCCAGCGGCTGCGCAGCGCGCCCGGGGTGGACCAGACGGTGGCCTTCGGATCGGCGCTGCACGTCAGCGGGCAGGACGCCCCGTTGCTGGAACGCACGCTGCGCAGCGCCATCGAAGGCCAGGACCTTCGGCTTGAGCGCATCGACACCAGTCTGGAGGATGTCTTCATCTACCTGATGAAGCAGTCCACCGACAACTTTGCGAGCCGGCCATGAACGCCCGCGCGAACGGATTTTCCTGGGCGCGCTGGTGGAGCATGGTGCTGAAGGAATTCCTGCAATTGCGCCGCGACCGCATCACCTTCGGGATGATCGTGGGGCTGCCCATCATGCAGCTGGCGCTGTTCGGCTACGCCATCAACACCGATCCGCGCCAGATGCCCACCGCGGTCATCGCGGCCGATCACAGCCCCTTCACGCGCAGCTTCATCGCGGCGATGCGGTCGTCGGACTACTTCCACATCATCGAGGAACTGGACACCGAGGAAGCCGGTCGCGCGGCGCTGGCCCAGGGCCGCGTGCTGTTCGTGGTGACGATACCGCCGGACTTCACACGCAGCCTGTTGCGCGGCGACCGCCCCGCCCTGCTGATCGAGGCCGACGCGACCGACCCCATGGCCACCGGCATGGCGCTGGGCGCGGCCACGCAACTGACGCAGGCCGTCGCGACGAAGGACCTGACAGGACCGCTGGCCAACCTGGCGGGCGGCCAGCCGCCGTTCGAGGTGCGCGTGCACCAGCTCTACAACGAAGAGCAGATTTCGCAATACAACACTGTGCCCGGCCTGATGGGCGTGATCCTGACAATGACGCTGGTGATGATGACCGGTCTCGCGATGACCCGCGAACGCGAGCGGGGCACCATGGAAAACCTGCTGGCGATGCCGGTGCGGCCCATCGAAGTGATGACCGGCAAGATCGTGCCCTACATCGCGATCGGGCTGATCCAGGCCAGCATCATCCTGGCGGCGGCGCATTTCGTGTTCCACGTGCCCATCATGGGGAGCCTGCTGTCCGTGTACCTGGCCGCGCTGCTGTTCGTGGCCGCGAACCTGACGGTGGGCATCACGCTGTCTTCGCTGGCGCAGAACCAGTTGCAGGCCATGCAGCTGACGATGTTCTATTTCCTGCCCAACATGCTGCTGTCGGGATTCATGTTCCCGTTCCAGGGCATGCCGATCTGGGCGCAGCATCTGGGCAACCTGCTGCCGCTGACCTATTTCAACCGGCTGATCCGGGGCATCCTGCTTAAAGGCAACGGCTGGTGGGACCTGTGGCCCAGCATCTGGCCGTTGATGCTGTTCACCGCCGTCGTCATGACCGCCGCCGTGAAGTTCTACCGTCGCACCCTGGACTGACCCGCCATGCCACGCCTTCCCCGCTCCTTGCCCCTGGCCTCCGCCGCGCTGTGCACATTGCTGTCGGCCTGCGCGGTCGGCCCCGACTTCGAACGGCCCGCGGCGCCGGACGTGGCGTCCTACACCCCGGCGCAGGACGCGCAGCCCGCGGGCGCCCAGCAGTTTCAAGCGGGCGCGGACATCCCCGCGCAATGGTGGCGATTGTTCCGATCCGACGAGCTGGACCGGCTGGTGCGCCAGGCGCTGGACGCCAGTCCCACGCTGGAAGAAGCCCGTGCGCGGCTGCGCCAGGCGCAGGAAGACCTGTCCGCCGAGACCGGCGGGCGCATGTTTCCGTCGGTGGACGGCAATCTTTCCGTGGCGCGGCAGAAGGTCGATCCCGCCGCCTTCGGCATCCCCGTGGCGGAGCCCCCGCCGCCCTTCACGCTGTACAACGCATCGATTGATGTTTCCTACACGCTGGACGTATTCGGGGCCAATCGGCGGGCGCTGGAAGGACTGGCCGCGCAGATGGACTATCAGGCCCATGAACTGCAAGCGGCGCGCATGTCGCTGGCGGCCAATGTGGTCACCGCGGCCATCCGCCAGGCCGATCTCTCCGAGCGGCTGACCGCGACCCGGGAGCTGCTGGCGGCCCAGACCCGCCAGCAGGACATCATGCGGCAGCGCCTGGATGCCGGCGGCGTCGCGCTGGCCGACCTGCGCAACCAGGAGCTGCTGGTCGCGCAGACGCGCGCCACCGTGCCGCCGCTGGAATACCAGCTGTCGCAGGTGACCCACCAACTGGCCACCTACCTGGGCGTGGCGCCCGCGGCCCTGCAATCGCCGCCGCTGCGGCTGGCTGACCTGACCCTGCCGCCGGACGTGCCCACGGGCGTGCCCTCGGCGCTGACGCGCCAACGACCCGACATCCTGGCCGCCGAGGCCCTGTGGCACAAGGCGTCCGCCGACGTCGGGGTGGCCACCGCCAATCTGTATCCGCAATTCACGCTGACCGCCAGCTTTGGGTCGCAGCGCACGCGGGCGGGAGAGTTGGCGGACGGCGTGAACGTCTGGAGCCTGGGCCTTGGGCTGGTCCAGCCTTTGTTCCACGGCGGAGAGCTGCGGGCCCGCAAGCGCTCGTCCGAAGCCGCCTACGACGCGGCTGCCGCCGCCTATCGCCAGACGGTGCTGGACGGATTCCGGCAGGTCGCCGACGCGCTGCGCGCCGTGCAGACGGACAACGATGCATTTGCCGCCTACGACGACGCCTGGCGACGCGCCGACGAAGCCGGCCGCATCGCCGCGGGCCGCTACCAGGCCGGCGGCATCAGCCATCTCAGCCTGCTGGACAGCCAGCGCCAGGTGTTGCAGACGCAAATTTCCCGCATTCAGGCGGACGCGGCACGCTACACCGACACCGCCGCTTTGTTACAAGCGTTGGGCGGGGGATGGTGGAATGAGGCCGTCGCATCCGTCCCCTGATCCGTCAAAACGCCCGCCGCGCGGCCATCTCCGAGAATTCGGGTAGGAAAGTGTCGTTGTGCGCGTTTTGGGAAACCGTTGTATTCGATGCATCATGCAAGAGCTCAAGCTGCATGATGTTTACAACGATTCATGAATGACCTATTAGACCTGATCGTCTTCGCTCCCGACGCGGATCAACGCGTGCGCCGCAGCGACGAACTGGCCGAAATGGGGTTCTCGCCGCGTCCGTGCGAAGACTCCAACGGACTGTTCCGCCTGTTCCAGGCGCGCCGCACCCCTCTTCTCGTGATGCAAGCCGAATTTTCCGATCTCTGCATGGCCGTCGCGGGTCTACGCGCCATGGACACCACCGCCGGCATCGTCGCCATTTCCGCCTTCGACACCCCCGAAAACCGCATCCTGGGCCTGCACTGCGGGGCGGATGCCTGCTTTTCCCCCGACGTGGCCACCTCGGAAATCGCGGCCGCGCTCCAGGCGCTGGTGCGCCGCGTGCCCACGGCAGTCGGACGCCGCCCCCCCGAACCTGATTCGAGGGGGGCGGCGCCCGCAGCCGCCGAGCCCACCGGCAAATGGCAATTCCTGGACGCAGCCTGGACGCTGCTCAGTCCGCAAGGCACGCGCCTGTCGCTGACCCAGGCCGAGCGTGAGTTCCTGTTGAAGCTGACGGCGTCGCCCGACAAGCGGATGCCCCGCAGCGATCCGCCGGGCATCGACCCCAATTCCGGGCGCGAGTCCGTGCGCCGGACCGACGTGGTCGTCAGCCGGCTGCGGCGCAAGGCGCAGGACGTCAATGTCGAGCTGCCCATACGCACCGTTTGGGGCTGGGGCTACGCTTTCACGGGCGAAATCTAGCGGCCAGGCCGGCGTATCATTCCGCGTACAGGGCCGATCCCCGGCCTGCCATTACCCGCGCCCATGGAAGTCTTCGAACGCCTGCAAGCATTACTCGTCCAGAACCAGGCCCGCTACCGCCTGATGGAGCACCCCGCGGCCGGCAAGTCCGTCGAGGTCGCGGCCATACGCGGCACCGAAGTGAGCCAGGGCGCCAAGGCGCTGGTCTGCCGCGTAAAGATCTCTTCGAACCAGCGCAGGAACGTGCTGGCCGTGTTTCCCGCCGACAAACAGGCGGACCTGGACGCGATAGCGCGCGCAGCCGGCGGCAAGAAGGCTTCGCTGGCGTCACAGGACCTGGCGCGGGAACTCACCGGGTGCGAGATCGGCGCCATCCCGCCCTTCAGCTTCAACCCGGACCTGGCGCTGCTGGTGGATCCCAGCCTGCGCGAACGCCACGACGAAATCGTGTTCAATGCCGGGCGCCTGGACGCGTCCATCCTGCTGAACACCGAAGACTACTTCCGCCTGGCCGCGCCCGAAGAGGCGCCGCTGATCAAGGCCTGAACGCCGCCGCCCCTTGAGGCCACCGTGTCCCGCCCACCCCTGCGCCGCGGCGCGCTCGCCTCCAACATGCGCTGGCTGATGAGCCTGGCGCACATGGAGCCGTCGCCCGTGAATCCCTGGGTGATGCTGCGGGCGGCGCTGGCCATCGGCCTGCCGTCCGCGGTGGGACTGGCCCTGGACCAGAGCGCCGCGGCTGCGCTGGTGGCGCTGGGCGCGCTGCCCGCCATCACGGGGGACAACGGCGGGCCCTACCGCAACCGCGCGCTGTCGATCGGATCCACCGTATTTGGCGGCGCGCTGGGTTACCTGCTGGGCAACCTGGTGGCGGGGCATGGCCTGTGGACGTCGGCCGCGATGATGCTGATGGTGCTGACGGCCAGCCTGATCGGCACCTTTAACAATATCGCCGCGGTGGCGACCCTGCAGTTCGCGACTTACGTGATCGTCGGCTCCAGCCTGACGTCGTCCCTGCCGACGTGGCTGCCGCCGGTGCTGGTGGGCGCGGGCGGGCTGTTCGGCCTGGCCCTCACTCTGTCCGGATGGGTCGTCAATCCCATTGCGCCGGAGCGCGCCGCGGTGGCCCAGGCGTATCGCAAGCTTGCGGCCATGTTCGCGGCGACCGGCACGTCGCGCGTCATGAGCGCGCGGCGCGACATGGAAGCCGCCATGACCGCCGCCTACGACGCCGTCCTGGCCGCCCGCGGCCGCGCAGCCGGCCCGTCGCCCCGGCTGGCGCGCCTGGCCGCGCAATTGCAGGCCTGCACGCCGCTGACCAACGCCGCGTTGACGCTGGCCCGCGCCGGGCGCGTGCTGCCCGCCGAATGCGCCCGCGTCATGAATCACCTGGCCGACCGCGTCGAGAACGACGCCAGGCCGGGCGCGCGCGATGACATCGCCGCCCTGCGCCGGGCCGGCATGCCCCAGCTTGCCGACGCGCTGGAGCAGGCGCAACCGCTGCTGGACGGCGCCAGGCCGTCCGAGGCCGAGGCGTTCGCCGGCCTGCAGCCCGCGCCCCCGCGCACACCATGGCGCGTGCTGGCCCGCACCTACCGCCCGGGACCCACCACCGTGCGTTACCTGGTTCGGCTTGGGCTGTGCCTGATCGCCGCAGAGGTCGTGGCCCTGGCGGCGTCCCTGCCGCGATCCTACTGGGTGCCGCTGATCGTCGTGGTCATCTTCAAGCCCAACTTCGGTTCGGTCTTCGCCCGCGCGCTGCAAAGCTGCGCGGGCAGCGTGGTGGGTGTGGCGATCAGCGCCACCGTGCTGGCGCTGGACCGCGGCGGGCTGGCCAGCCTGCTGACGGTGGCGGTGCTGGCTGCGCTGCTGCCGTGGTCGATACGGCGCAACTACGGCCTGTTCTCGGCCATCCTGCTGCCCATCCTGATGCTGCTGATCGGCACGCTGCAGCCCGGCAGCTGGCCCATCGCGCTGGCGCGGCTGCTGGATGTGGGCGTCGCGGCGGCCATCGTGCTGCTGGTGGGCTACCTGCCCTGGATCCGCATCGAACGCAACAACCTGGACCATGCCGTTTCCGCCGCCATGTCGACGCTGGCGGCCTACCTGAACACCGTCTTCCAGGCCGATCCCGCCAACCGGCACGATTTGCGCGCCCGCGCCTACGCGCGCCTTTCCGACTTGCGCGTTGCCCTGCAGCGCGGCCTGTCCGAACCCCGGTTGGTCAGCCGACGGGCGCTGGCCTGGTGGCCCGTCGAAGTCGCGCTGGAGCGCGTGGCCAACGCCATTTCCGACACGGCGTGGTCCCTGCCGCCCGGCCAGGACGCGCCCGCCGCCGCACAGGTCGCGCTGTTGGCCGCCGCCCTGGGCGGCATCGCGTCGGCAGTCGAACAAGGCAAGCCGGTTCCAGGGGAACCCGTAGTCGCGCCTTCGCCGGCGCTGCGGGACGTTGCCGCCGAGATCGAAGCCTTGCGCGCCACACTGGCCGGGCCCGACTTCGCCGCCGAGCCCGGCCGCCCCGCTTCTCCTTCCACTCTTCACCAGGTCTGAACCATGTGTCTTGCCGTACTGGCCCTGCATACCTTGCCGGGCATCCCCGTGCTGATCGCCGCCAACCGCGACGAGTTCCACGCGCGCGCCACCCTGCCCGCGGCCCAGTGGCCGGACGCGCCCGGCGTGTACGGCGGGCGCGACGGCCTGGCCGGCGGCACCTGGATGGGTGCGACCTCGCTGGGGCGCTATGCGCTGGTGACCAACTTCCGCGAACCCGGCCGGATGCTGGCCAACGCGCCATCGCGCGGCGCGCTTGTGGAAGACTTCCTGCGCGGCGCCATGACGCCGCAGGCATATCTGGCAGACCTGCATCGGCATGACCAGGAGTACAACGGCTTCAACCTTATCGTGGGCGACGCCCGGCAGGCCTGGTACCTGAGCAACCGCGACGGCGGGCCGCGCGCGCTGGCGCCCGGTGTGTACGCGGTGTCGAACCACCTGCTGGACACGCCCTGGCCCAAGCTGGCGCGCACCAAGGCCGCGTTCGCCGCGGTGCTGCAAGCCCATGCGCAACCCGACCTGCCCGCGCTGTTTGCGGCGCTGGCCGATCCGCATCCCGCGGACGACGCCGACCTGCCCGCCACCGGCCTGCCGCTGGATCGCGAACGGCTGCTGAGCAGCCCGTTCATCGTCAGTCCCGAGTACGGCACGCGCAGTTCCAGTGTGATGGCGCTGCATGCGGATGGCGCGGCCGAACTGCACGAAAGGCGCTTTGCGCCCGACGGCACGGTCAGCGGCGAAAGCCGGCTGACGTTTTCATGGCAGTCGGATGCCAGCGGCGAAACCCCGCGGCAGGCGCCTGAAACAACCGGTTGATTTCCGAGGCGTCTGGACGCGAACTCGATATTGGCGGGCGGGTCGAATGAGTTACCGTGGTCCTCGGCAATGAGGCGGCAGGTCCGCGACCTCAATCGTCCTGTAAGGAGAATTCCATGAACAAGCGAATCGAACGCTGCACCATGGCCGCCGCCATGGCGCTGGGCAGCATGGCCATTGCGGGCGTGTTGTCCACCGCGCAGGCCGGCCTGCCCGCGGTGAAGCACCAGGGATCGGTGGAGTACGTCAGCGGCGGAATCGGCATCGACGAGTCCGAAGCCTTGAAGGCCGCCGCCAGCAACTACCCGCTGGCGCTTACGTTTGCGGCGCAGCGTGGCGGCGGCAAGGCGGATTATGTGGCGGACGTCACTGTCGCCATCCGCGACGCGCAGGGCGGCAATGTCCTGCAGGCAACCTCCGAAGGGCCTTACATGCTGGTCCGGCTGCCGGCGGGCAAGTACCGGATCTCGGCCACCTTCAATGGCCAGCCGCAAGAGCGCGAAGTCACCGTGCAGAACACGGGCACGACGCGCGCGATGTTCGAATGGAAGTGATGCGGGCTGCGCGGGTCGACGGCTTTTGCAACTGAAGCCCGCCCGCGTTGGTTACTGCGGCGCGTTCATCACACGCCCGTAAACAGGATCGCGATCACGAACCCCATGCTGGCGGTCCAGACCAGCGACCGCAACGCGCCCCAGTTGGCCAGGTACATGGCCAGATACCCCAGGCGAGTTCCCAGCCAGCAGGCCATAAGCGTGGCCACGTGCGCGGCGGACGCCTGGTTGTAAAGGGCGAACAGCACGGCGGCAAAGAAGAACGGCAACGCTTCGAACGTATTGGCCTGGGCCGCGTTGGCGCGCGCCCGCCAGCCCTCCTGACGCGCCAGCCATCCCCTCGGGTTGTTGTTGTCGAACTTGCTGCCCCCTGCCTTGGCCACGATCGTGGACACGAACGGCAGCAGCGCCGCGGCCAACATCAGCCACGCAATTGTCTTCATTCCTGACTCCTGTGCTGGCGGGCTCCTGCCCGCCGGATGGGCGGCGCATGCGCGGCCGCTGCCGCATGGTCGCCTGAAATCCCCGGCAAGGCAAAATCCCGCGACGCTGCGTCGTCGGGACGCCGGCGCTTACACTCGCCCCTTTGCCGTTCTTCACAGACGATGCCGCACTTCATGCCCTGGTCCGCCTTGTTCCTGGCCGCCGCCATGCTGTGGCCGCCGGCCACCCGCCGCTGGTCGCTTGTTCCCTTGGCGGCCGCATGGGCATGGGCGCTGGTCGATGGCGTAGCCGACCCCGTGGCGCTCGCCGCGCCCGCGCTGCTTGGACTGGCCGCAGTCCTGGTGCTTCGTTCCCATGGCAAGGCTGCACACGCGGCCGGGCATGCGCTGTTCCTGGTCCTGGCTATGCTCCTGTTCCTGCATTGGCTGCCCGGATTCCACAACCTTCAGGTGATTGCGCCGGCGCCCATGAGCCCCGGCGCGGCGCCTTTCGGCATGTACCTGAACCTGGACAAACCGCTGGTGGCCTTCTGGGTAGTGCTGGCGCTGGCGCCTCCCATGGCCGCGGCCAATGCGCGGCTGACGCTGCAGGCCGCGCTTCTGGCGTGCGCGGCGGCGGTGGCGGCGTGCATGGGACTGGCCCTGGCGCTGGACGTGGTGGAATGGGCGCCGAAGTGGCCGGCAAGCGGCTGGATCTGGCTGATCAACAACGCCCTGCTCGTCACGCTGGCGGAAGAGGCGCTGTTTCGGGGATATGTGCAGCAGCGCCTTGCGGCATGCTGGCGCGGACGCGCGTGGGGCGGATGGGCGGCGCTGGCCGTTGCGGCGGCGCTGTTTGGTCTTGCCCACTACGCCGGCGGCTGGCAATGGATGCTGCTGGCCGGCGTGGCGGGCGCCGCCTATGGCGTCGCCTACCGGTACGGGGGGCTGGCGGCCGCGGTGCTGGCGCACCTGGGCCTGAACGCGGCGCACTTCGGATTGTTCACCTATCCGATGCGCGCCGCGCTATGACGCCGGTCGGGGCTCGGGCTTAGGCCTCAGGCCGGCAGCGCGGGATAATCCGTGTAGCCTTCAGCGCCCGAGGCGTAGAACGTAGCCGGGTTCGGCGTGTTCAGCGGCGCGTTGCGCTGCAGGCGTTCAGCCAGGTCGGGCGTGGCGATATACGGCACGCCGAAGGCCACGGCGTCAGCCTTGCCGGCGGCCACCGCGGCCTGCGCGGATTCCCCGGTATAGCCTTCGTTGGCGATGTACACGCCGCCGAACTCGGCCTTCAGGACCGGGCCCAGGCTGTCGTCGGCTTCGTGCTCGCGTACGCACAGGAAGGCGATGCCGCGCTTGCCGAGCTCGCGCGCCACGTAGCTGAACGTTCCGGCCAGATCCGAATCGCCCATCGTATGGATGTCGCCGCGCGGCGACAGGTGCACGCCCACACGGCCCGCGCCCCAGACCGACACGCACGCATCCACCACTTCCAGCAGCAGGCGCGCCCGGTTCTCGAGCGAACCGCCGTACTGGTCGGTGCGCTGGTTGGTGCTGTCCTGCAGGAACTGATCCAGCAGATAACCGTTGGCGGCATGCACTTCCACGCCGTCAAAGCCCGCTTCCATCGCCATCTTCGCGCCGTGCAGGTAGGCCTGGACCACACCCGGGATTTCGGCCGTGTCCAGCGCGCGGGGCGTCACGTAGCCGCGCTTGGGACGCACGTGGCTGACGTGGCCCTCGGCGGCAATCGCGCTGGGCGCGACAGGCAGTTCGCCGTCCAGGAAGATCGGGTCCGAAATGCGGCCGACGTGCCACAACTGAGCCACGATCAGGCTGCCCTTGTCGTGCACGGCGGACGTGATCTTGCGCCAGCCCTTCACCTGTTCCGGCGACCACAGGCCCGGGGTATCGGCATACCCCACGCCCTGCGGCGTGACCGACGTGGCTTCGGTAAGAATCATTCCCGCGCCCGCGCGCTGGGTGTAGTACTCGACCATCAGATCATTGGGCACGCGGCCGGCGCTGGCGCGCTGGCGAGTCAGCGGCGCCATGACGACGCGGTTTCGCAGGGTCAGGTCGCCGACGCGCAGCGGTTCAAACAGGGGGTTCATGCAAAGTCCTTTCGTCCCGGGCAATGGGGCGCTTGGCGGGTATGGCAGCCGGGCTACATATCCTGGTTCAACTGCCGCAAAAACGCGGCAATCACGGGTTCATTGCGACGGAAAAAGACCCACTGCCCCACCTTCGTGGCCGAAATCAGGCCCGCGCGCTGCAGCACGGCCAGGTGCGAGGACACCGTCGACTGCGACAGGCCGCAGCGATTGTCGATGTGGCCCGCGCACACCCCGTGTTCAAAGGTGTGGCCCGGGCTTTCCTCGAAGTACGCCTGGGGCGTCTTCAGCCACGCCAGGATGTCACGCCGCACGGGATTGGCCAGCGCCTTCAGGATGGCGTCGGCGTCGATCGCAGGCTGCGTGTTCTGATCGAAGGTAGGAGAAGTTGCGGTCATATTGGTATATCGCAATTTATCGAATCATATATCGGAACTATCCGATATACCGTTATGCCCCCGTGGGACGTGGGGCTATAGGCCCCGCTGCGCCCGGTCTGGCTTCAGGCTGTCTGTCCAGTCGCGAGCCAGATCCCGCCGGGCCTTGCGGTTGACCAACGCGGTAATGGCCATGGCGATCACGGCGCCCAGCGCGGCCAATGCCATGTCCTTCTGTGCATCCCAGATGTCGCCCTGCGTGCCCAGATAGGCGGCACCCAGGTCTCCGCCAAACAACTCCGCGGCGCCCCACTCCATCAGCTCGTACAGCGCGGACGTCGACAAGGTCACGTCCATGGGAAGGAAATACGCCCAGAAACCGCGCACTTCGGCCACGCGCAGGAAGATCTCGCGGATGGGATAGGCAAGCAGCAGGCCGTAGGAAAAATGCACCAGCCTGTCGAAATTGTTGCGCTCCCATCCCAGCATGCTGTTCAGGCTGCGCCCCGTCAGGGCGCGCCACCAGTCGTCATACGGTACGAGCGAATAGGTGTAGTGCGCGCCAACGGTGTGCAGGCACAGGAAAATGAAGATCAGCGTGTACGACGCGCGCGAAAACACGAACCAGCGCCGGGTGAAGAACAGCACGCCGCCCAAAGCGAGCACCAGCGCGTTCTCCAACGCCCACGCCGCGCGGTCGTGCGGATTGAAGGCCAGCGCCAGCCAGATGACGGCGAACAGCCCGGCAAGCGTGGCCAGATGGCGGCGGCGCGCGTCTGCCATGGCCTAGTCGCCCTGCACCCGGCCCCGCAGGCGCTTGACTTCGCCGTGCAGCACCTTGCGCTGGACGCGGCGGCGCTGCGACGAGCGGGTAGGCTTGGTGGCGCGACGCGGCTTGTCGACGCGGATGGCGGACTGGACCATGGCCACCAGGCGCTCGATGGCTTCGGCGCGGTTTTTCTCCTGGCTGCGGAACGACTGCGCCTTGATGACGATCACGCCTTCCTTGGAGATGCGGTGATCGCTGACGGCGCACAGCGCATCCTGCACTTCCACGGGCAGGCGCGACGCGCGGACATCGAAGCGCAGATGGACGGCGCTGGAGACCTTGTTGACGTTCTGCCCGCCCGCGCCCTGTGCGCGGATCATGGTGAACACCAGGTCGCGCTCGTCGATGTAAAGAGAGTCTTGGACGTGAAACATAGGCGGCAAGTCTACAGGGCCGCCGTGCTTCCTGCACCCGGTCGTCCGCGGCGCGTCGCCCGCCTGGACACATGGCCTTCTTGTGCCGCGGCGCCTGCCTGCCGGCACACGCGCCGGGCCCCAACCTCCGGCCGGCAGGGTCTTTTCGGCGCACATCCGCCACGCCAAGTAAAATAGGCCGCTTTTGCTCGAATCCCCAGGCGCCCCGCCGCCCGCTTTTCTATGACCTACTCCGCCAAAGAAATCTTCAAGACCCTGCAAGGCGAAGGCGCCCACGCAGGCCGCGCGGCGGTATTTTGCCGGTTTGCCGGCTGCAATCTGTGGTCCGGCCGCGAAAGCGACCGCGCCAGCGCCGCCTGTACGTTCTGCGACACCGACTTCATCGGCACCGACGGCGACGGCGGGGGCAAGTTCGCGTCCGCCGACCTGCTGGCCGACGCCATCGCCGCGGCCTGGGGCCCGAACCCGGACAATCGCTACGTGGTCTTCACCGGCGGCGAACCCCTGCTGCAACTGGACGCGCCGCTCCTGGACGCCATCCACGCGCGCGGCTTTACCGTGGCCATCGAAACCAACGGCACCATCAAGCCGCCCGCGGGCATCGACTGGATCTGCGTCAGCCCCAAGGGCACGGCGCCCGTGGTGATCGAGCGCGGCAACGAGCTCAAGCTGGTCTACCCCCAGTTGAACGCCCTGCCCGAAACCTACGCGCACCTGGATTTCGAGCACTTCTTCCTGCAACCCATGGACGGGCCGACGCGCGTGGCCAACACCGAACAGGCCGTCCAGTACTGCATGCAGCATCCGCAATGGCGGCTCAGCCTGCAAACCCACAAATACATAGGCATTCCATGATTCACCCCCACGCCTTGCGGAGCGCGCGATGATTTCCGTGACCCGCAGGCTCGAGTTCGACGCCGGCCACCGCATTCCCGACCACCGCAGCCAATGCCGCAACCTGCACGGCCACCGCTACGTGCTGGAAATCACGCTGACGGGCGACATCGTGCAGGCCCCGGGCGAGTCCGACAACGGCATGCTGATGGACTTTTCCGAGATCAAGCACATCGCCAAGACCCACATCGTGGACGTCTGGGACCACGCGTTCCTGGTCTATGAAGGCGACGCCGCCGTGCGCGGTTTCCTGGACAGCCTGCCCGACCACAAGACCGTGGTGCTGGATCGCATTCCCACCGCGGAAAACCTGGCCACCATCGTCTTCGAAACGCTGGCGCCGCATTACCACGGCCATTACGGCGCGGAACTGCGCCTGACGCGCGTTCGCCTGTACGAAACGCCGAATTGCTGGGCTGACTGCAACGGTTAAGCCCAAGACGGGGCAAGACGGGCACGCGCGTCACTTGAAGCGCGACCCCGCGGCCGCGTTCCCGTCCCGCTGATCTCCTCCCCTTACGGTTTTGGCCCCGGTTTTCCACCCATGGAAAACCGGCGTCCTATTTTCCCAATTGAAAGAATCTATGGAGATAGTCGCCATTTTCAATCATTAGTAAGCTAATAGATAGGATACAATCTAATTCATGAACATTCCTACCGACTCCCAGCTCATGGCCACCACCGCCAATCTGATGGTCCTGTCGCGCGCCTATCGCGGCGCCGCCGACAAGGCGCTTGCCGACTACGGCCTGTCGCAGGCCACGGCGTGGCCCGTCATCCTGGCCGGCCGGCTGGGAGACGGCGTGCGCCAGGGCGCGCTGGCAGAGGCGCTGGGCGTCGAAGGCCCTTCCCTCGTGCGCGTGCTGGATCAACTGGTCGCCGCGGGCCTGATGGAACGCCGTGAAGATCCCCACGACCGCCGCGCCAGAACCCTGCACCTGACCGAAGCCGGCCACGCGCTGCGCGCGCAGGTCGAGGATGTGCTGGTCGAACTGCGCCGCCGCATCTTCCAGGGCGTCAGCGAATCCGACCTTGAAGCCTGCCTGCGGGTGTTCGAATCGCTGAAGGTGTCGCTGGGCCGCAGCAATGCCGGCGCCCAAGAGGACGCGCGGCCATGAAACTGCCGAACGTCCGCGAGACCATTTTTTCGCTCAAGAGCTATCTGAGCGCCATCATGGCGCTCTACCTGGCCTACAGCATCGGTTTGCCGCGTCCGTTCTGGGCCATGACCACCGCCTACGTCGTGGCCCAGCCCTGGTCGGGCGCGGTGCGATCCAAGGCGCTGTACCGCCTGGTCGGCACGTTCGTCGGCTCGGCCGCCACCGTTTACATGGTGCCCCGGTTGTCGAATTCGCCGGTCGTCATGACCGGCGCCATGGTGCTGTGGGTGGGCGCCTGCCTGTACATGTCCGTGCTGGACCGCACCCCGCGGTCGTACCTGTTCATGCTTGCCGGCTATACCGCCGCGATGATCGGGTTTCCCAGCGTTACCAACCCGTCGCTGGTGTTTGACACGGCGCTTGCCCGCGTCGAGGAAATCAGCCTGGGCATCGTGTGCGCCACGCTGATCCACAGCATCGTGCTTCCGCGCGGTCTGGCGCCGGCGTTGACGCTGCAGCTGGACAACGCGGTGCGCGATGCCCGCAACTGGATGCGCGACACGCTCAGCGGCAAGAACGCAGAACAGCGCGACAAAGACCGCCGCGTGCTGGCCAACGACATCACGCAATTGCGCCTGCTTTCCACCCACGTACCTTTCGACACCAGCAATCTGCGCTGGACCGCGGGCGCCGTGCGCGCCATGCAGGATCAGATCTCGGCATTGACGCCGGCTGTGTCGGCTGTGGAAGACCGGATGCGCGCCTTGCAGGCCAACGGCCAGCAACTGCCCGACACCGTGCAGTCCCTGCTTTCCGACATTTCCGAATGGATCAACGCCGGCGCGCAGGCCTCGCATGAAACCGCCGTGCGCCTGCGCGCCGCCGTGACGCGCCTTACGCCCCGCATCGACAGCCGATCGACGTGGCGCGACGCGCTGCTGGCCAGCCTGATGGCGCGCCTGCGCGAACTGATCGACACCTACGACGAATGCCTGGCCCTGCGCCGCGACATCCGCGCGGGCCTGCAAGGCGCGCCGGTGCGCACCGCCAAGCCGGCCCGCGATTCCAATGCCGCGCTGCACCGCGACCACGGCATGGCGCTGCTTTCCGCGCTGGCCGCAGGCGTCGCCATTTCGGTCTGCTGCGCGTTCTGGATCGGCACCGCCTGGAGCAACGGCGCCACCGCCGCGATGATGGCCGCCATTTTCAGCTGCTTCTTCGCGTCGCAGGACAATCCCGTGCCGGGCATCATGCAGTTCCTGACCTACACGGTGTATTCGATTCCGCTGTCGGCGCTGTACCTGCTGGGCATCATGCCGGCCCTCCATTCATTCGAAATGCTGGCGCTGTCCATGCTGCCCACGGCCTTCGTGCTGGGCATATTCATTGCCCGGCCGGCCAGCACCGGCAAGGGCATGGCCATGCTGTTCGGATTCCTGGGCACCATGGCGCTGCAGGACACCAACACCGCCGACGTCGTGTCGTTCATCGACTCGCAGGTGGCCCAGTGCATGGGCGTGGCCACGGCCGCGATCATCGCCGCCATCTTCCGCACCGTCAGCGCCGACTGGAGCGCGCGCCGCATCCAGGCCGCCAACTGGAAAGAACTGGCAACCCTGGCCAGCTCGCCGCGCGCGCCATCGCGCCACACGTATACCGCCCGCATGCTGGACCGCATCGGCCTGTTGCAGCCGCGCCTGGCGCTGGCCAAGCGGCCTGACGACCTGGTCGCCGCCGATGCATTGAAAGACTTGCGCGTGGGCCGCGACATCACCGAACTGCAGCGCGCCCGCCGCCATCTGCCGATGGCCGAATCCACGATCCAGCCGGTGCTGAACAGCCTGGCGCAGTTCTTCCGGGTCCGTTCGACCGGGCGCACGCTGGACAAGACACCGGAGTTCCTGGCGCAGATCGATCGCGCGCTGTTCAGCGTGGCCGGCACGCCGCAAGGCCCGAGCGCGCGAGACCGCGCCGTCGTGGCGCTGGTGGGCATCCGCCGCGCGTTCTTCCCCGAGGCCCCCGACTATCAACCTGCCCATCCAACGCTGGAGGGCCAAGCATCATGATCGGCGAATTCAATCTGTACGGCATTTACTTCCCCTGGCTGCTGGTGCTGGGCGTCGTCACCCTGGGCGTGGCCTGGGCCGTGCGGCGCGTGCTGGCCCGCGCCGGGCTTTACCGCCTGGTGTGGCACCCCGCGCTGTTCGACCTGGCGCTCTTCGTGGTGCTGCTGTACGGCGTATCCCTCATTTCCCCTTATTTTCTCCAGAGATAGGTATGAAACTCCCCAATGCCCTTCGCCCTGCTGCCCTCGGCAAGTTCGCGGTGACGGCCGTCGTCGTCGCCGCCGCCGCCTACGCCGGCTGGCAGCTCTGGGACCACTATGAAGTCGAACCCTGGACGCGCGACGGCCGCGTCAAAGCCTATGTCGTGCAGGTTGCGCCCGACGTCTCCGGCCTGGTCACGAGCGTGCCCGTGCACGACAACCAGGACGTGAAGGCCGGCGACCTGCTGTTCGAGATCGACCGCGCGCGCTTCCAGCTTGCCTTCGACCAGGCCCAGGCCTCGGTGCGGTCGCAGCAGGTGGCCCATGACCAGGCGCTGCGCGACGCCAAGCGCAACCGTTCGCTGGGCCAGCTTGTGGCGGCCGAGGCCGTCGAGCAAAGCCAGACCAAGGTCCAGCAGACCGAGGCCGCGCTTGCCCAGGCGCAGGTGCAATTGAATACCGCGCGGCTGAACCTGGAACGCAGCCGCGTCGTCGCCGCGAGCGACGGCCGCATCACCAACCTGGACCTGCGCGCCGGCTCTTATGCCACCGCCGGCCGCGGCGTGATGGCCCTGGTCGATGCGGGTTCGTTCTACGTCGAAGGCTACTTCGAGGAAACGAAGCTGCCCGGCATCCACGAAGGCGATCCCGTGACCGTGACGCTGATGGGCGAACCGCGCCACATTCGCGGCCACGTCGAAAGCATCGCGATGGGCATCGCCGACCGCGACCGCAGCACCGGGGCCAACCTGCTGCCGAACGTGAATCCCACCTTCAACTGGGTTCGCCTGGCGCAGCGCATCCCCGTGCGCGTGAAGATCGACGACGTGCCCGAAGGCGTGCGCCTGGTGGCCGGCCAGACCGCCACCGTCTCGGTGGACGACCGCGCCGCCGCATCGGCCGCCACGGCGCCCCACGCGTCCTGACGCGGACGCCGGACACGCCGTTTTTTCAACCCTTTCACCTTTATCGACGCCAAGCCGTAGCTGCCATGAATACCAAACACCTCCTTCCGCTGATGCTGGCCCTTGCGCTGGCAGGATGCGCCTCCGTGGGCCCCGACTACCAGGTGCCGGCGCAGGCCGTTTCCCAGCGGCCGTCCGCGCAATCGTCCTTCGTGCAAGCGCAGGCCGGCGTGTACCGGCAGGAAGCGGTGCCCGGGCACTGGTGGCGGCTGTACAACGACGCCGTGCTGGACGGCCTGGTGGAAAAGGCCCTGGCCGCCAACACGGACCTGCGCGTCGCCAGCGCGAACCTGGAGCGCGCGCAGGCCGCCGTGCAAGAGACGCAGGCGCAGCAGCAACCCACCATCGGGGTCAATGCCTCGCCGACCTTCGGCCACGTGTCCGGCCTGCAGGAATTGCAGCCTGGCATCGATCCTCCCAACCGCTGGTCGTACTCCACGGGCGCCAGCGTGTCGTACCAACTGGACCTTTTCGGCCAGATCCGGCGCGCCGTCGAGGCCTCCAAGGACGATGCGCAGGCCGCGCAGGCCGCCTATGACGCCACCCGCGTCACGGTGGCGGCCGAAACCGCGCGGGCCTACGCCAACATGTGCTCGGCCGGCATGCAGCTGGCATCGGCGCAGCATTCGGTGCAGGTGCAGAAGGAATCCGTGGACGCGGTCAGCCGGCTGCAACGCGCCGGCCGCGGCACGACGCTGGACGTGACGCGCGCCCGCAGCCAGCTTGAACAGCTTCAGGCCAACCTGCCGCCATTCCAGGCGCAGCAGCGCACCGCGCTGTACCGCCTGGCCGCCCTGACGGGTCAGACGCCCGCCGAAATCTCGCCCGCGCTGCTGCAATGCGCCGCCGCGCCCAGGCTGACCGAGACCATCCCCGTCGGCGACGGCGCCGAACTGCTGCGCCGCCGGCCGGACATCCGCCAGGCCGAACGCACGTTGGCCGCATCCACCGCCCGCATCGGCGTGGCCACGGCCGATCTCTATCCCAAGATCACGCTGGGCCTGTCGACCGCATCCGGCGGCCCCGCCTCCATGTTCGGCGACCGTGGCACCTTCAGCTGGAGCGTGGGTCCGCTGATCTCGTGGACCATCCCGAACACGGGCGCCGCCCAGGCCCGCATCGCCGAAGCCGAAGCCAGCACCAAGGCCGCCGCGGCGCGCTTCGATGCGACGGTGCTCAATGCCTTGCGCGAAACGGAAAGCGCCCTGGTCGTCTATGCCCGCCAACTGGACCGCGACACCGCCCTGCGCGCCGCGCGCGACCAGAGCGCCGAAGCCGCGTCGCAGGCGCGCCGGCTGTTCCAATATGGCAAGACCGACTACCTGACCGTCCTGGACGCGGAACGCACCCTGGCCACCAACGAAAGCGCGCTGGCGGCGTCGCAGGCCGACTTGAGCAGCGACCAGATTGCGCTGTTCCTCGCGCTGGGCGGCGGCTGGGAGAAGTAAGCCCGCCAGGGCGTTGCCCACTTCGCCTCAGTCACGGGGCGCGCAGCTACGCTGGATGCGAGCTTCGGACGCTGCTCAGGGAAGGCGCCGCAGGGCCGGAAGCCACACCGTCCGGCACGGAACAGGCGCTGCCATCAATGCACCGTCGTGCCATCCGGCGGCGTCTGGTTCAAGCCCAGCGCGGCTTCCCAGCTGCGCAGCGGCACGCAGGTCTGAAGGCGCACGACGGCGCGCTGGATCAGGGCCGGGTGCAGTTCGTGGCCGACGTGGGTGGCGATGTCGATGGTGGAATCGCCATGCAGTTCGGCCAGGCGCGTCTGGGCGGCCTGGGCGTTGGCCACGTTCATGATGGGGTCGTCGGCCCCATGCAGCAGATGGATGGTGGTGTATTGCGGGGCGGTCTTGGGCAGTTGCGCGTAGCGGCCCGAAAACGCGATGACGCGTCCGGCCATGCCGTCGTGGGCCTGCACCAGTTCCAGCGCCATGATGGCGCCTTGTGAGAATCCGGCCACCGCGGTATCCGATTGCAGCAGCCCGAAGCGGGCCTGCGCGTCGCGCACATAGGCTTCCAGGCGCGGCATGGCCTGGGCCACGCGTTCGGCGCGGTTTTCGTCAGTGACGCCGCGCACGGAGAACCACTGCCGGCCCGAGCCGCCCCCATCGTAGGGATCGAAGCCTTCGGGGATCAGCACGGCCGCCATCGGGAAGGCCGCGCGCAGGGCTTCGGCCAGGGGCTGCAGCCCGTCGGGGGAACCGCCCACGCCGTGCAGCAGGATGAAGAGCTGGCGCACGTCGACGCCCGGCTCGGGAAGGAATTCGATAGAACTGGAAGACGCCATGAAACCGCTCCGTGCTGGCCTGGGGCCGTTGGAAAGCGCCCCGATGGCTGCATTGTAAAATGCGCGGCGCCTGGCATCTTCATATGGATATCCGGGATTTCCTGCACGCCGTCCTGCGCGCACGGCTTTGCGGCTGAACGCCGGAAGCCGGCGATGTCCGGCGACGCGCCCCCTGTGTCCGACACGGTTGCAACACCAGCGCGGACGGCCCGCCCCTGCCGCGCAAGCGCCAGCAGCCGGCACGCGGCGCTTCCGGACATCAGCGCACTTTCCGCCGCGGCGGCCACCTTACACCCCGTATGCAAACACCCCACACCGACTCGGGCGCCGCTGCGCCCGCCAGCAAGAATCAATTGCAACGCGTGCTCAAGGCGCGCCACCTCACGATGATCGCGCTGGGAGGCGCGATCGGCACCGGCCTCTTCGTCGCCTCGGGCGCGGCCATCGCGCAGGCGGGCCCCGGCGGCGCGCTGCTGGTGTATCTGCTGATCGGCCTGATGGTGTACTTCATCATGACCAGCCTGGGAGAATTGGCGACCTTCATGCCGGTGTCCGGGTCGTTCTGCACGTACGCCTCGCGCTATGTGGACCCCGGCTTCGGTTTCGCGCTGGGCTGGAATTTCTGGGTCAGCTGGGCGACGGTCGTGGCCGTTGACGTCGTGGCGGCGCAGCTTGTCATGGCCTACTGGCTGCCGGACACGCCCGGATGGATATGGAGCGTGGCCTTCCTGGCGCTGACCTTCGGGCTGAACGCATTTTCGGCGCGCAGCTTCGGCGAGGCGGAATACTGGTTCGCCATCATCAAGGTCGTGGCCGTGCTGTGCTTCATCGTGGTGGGCGTGGCGATGCTGGCCGGCATCATCCACGGCGGCGGTCCGGTAGGGCTGGAAAACTGGAAGGTGGGCGACGCGCCGTTCGTCGGCAACGTGGCGACGTGGGTCGGCGTGGCGATGGTGGTGGCATATTCGTTCCAGGGCACCGAGCTGGTCGGCGTGGCGGCGGGCGAATCCGAAAACCCCCGGCGCAACGTGCCGCGCGCCATCAACAGCGTGTTCTGGCGCATCCTGCTGTTCTACGTGCTGGCCATTTTGATCATCGGCCTGCTGCTGCCCTATACCGACCCGCAGTTGCTGCGCAACGAAGTCGAAGACATCGCCGTCAGCCCGTTCACGCTGGTGTTCCAGCATGCGGGGCTGCTGTCGGCGGCCACGGTGATGAACGCGGTGATCCTGACCTCGGTGCTGTCGGCCGGCAATTCGGGCATGTACGCGGCGACGCGGATGCTGTTCAACATGGCGGCCGAGGGCCAGGCCCCCGCCCTGTTCAAGCGCCTGACGCCCCGGGGCGTGCCGCTGTATGCCTTGCTGGCCACCACGCTGCTGGCCTGCCTGTGCCTCTTCAGCGTGGTGTACAGCCCGAAGGCGGTGTACATCTGGCTGCTCAACTTCGCGGGCATGACGGAATTCATCGTGTGGCTGAGCATCGCGATGAGCCACTACCGGTTCCGCCAGGGCTATGTAAAGCATGGCCACGACACCGCCGACCTGCCCTACAAGGCCGGCCTGTTCCCGTTCGGGCCGTTGTTCGCTTTTGTGCTGTGCCTGCTGGTGACGCTGGGCCAGAACTACCAGGCGTTCCTGGAAGACCGCATCGACTGGATCGGCGTGATTTCGACGTACCTGGCCATTCCGCTGTTCCTGGGGTTGTGGCTGGGCCACCGGTTGCTGCGCGGATCGCGCTGGGTGCGGTACGCGGACATGCGCTTCTATGGGCTGGAGGCCGACGACGCCGCCGTTGCGTCCCCGGAAACGCACCGCCAGGCTCGCGCCGCGCCCGGTTGAGTCCGACGCAGCCCTGCCTGCCGCAAGGCCACTTTTCGATACTTCCGGCGGCCTGAAAGCCCGGTACAATACTGTATATTCATACAGCCTATTGAGCACCGGGCGTTCACGCCATGCAGTCCCCCGAACGTATCCATCCCGCGTTGTGGCGCGCCACGCAGTTGGCACAAGGCGTCGCACGCACCCTGCCTACCGGGCATGCGGCGCTCTCGGCCGAGCTGCCCGATGGCGGCTGGCCGCTGGGATCGTTGGTGGAACTGCTGACGCCCCATCCCGGCATCGGCGAAATGCGCCTGCTGCGCCCGGCGCTGGCCCAGCTGGAAACGCGGCGCCCCATTGCCCTGGTGCAGCCGCCGCATATCCCGCACATCGCCAGTTGGATGAGCTGGCGGCTGGATCCCCGGCAACTGCTGTGGGTGGCGCCCGAAAAACCGGTCGACGCCTTGTGGGCCACCGAACAAATCCTGAAGAACGCCAGTTGCGGGGCGCTGATCTGCTGGCTGCCGCATGTGCGCCCCGAATCCCTGCGCCGCCTGCATTTGGCCGCGCAAGCCAGCGACCTGCTCTTCATCGCCGTGCGGCCGTCCCGCGCCGCGCAAAGCGCCACCCCCGCCGCTCTGCGGCTGGCGCTTGCGCCCGCGCCGGGCGGCTTGTCCGTACACATCCTCAAGCGCCGGGGGCCCGTCTGCGACACGCCGTTGTACGTAGGCCTGGAGCCCGGCGCCCTTACTCCCTCTTCACCCCGCCATGCGCCTCTGGATCGCCGCCTACCTGCGCTGCCTGCCGCTGGACGCCATACGCCCGCACTGGCCGCATGAACAGGAGGCGTTCGCCGTCCTGGACCAGGAACGCGTCGCCGCCCTGACCCCCGCCGCCCGCCAGGCCGGCGTGACGCCCGGCATGCGCCGCGCGGGCGCCGCCGCCATCGCTCCCGGCGTCGAACTGCTGCCCCGCAATGCGCTGGCCGAAGCCGAAGCCCTGCAAGGCGCGGCGCTGGCGTTGCTGCAGTACACGCCCGAGATCGCCCTGGCCGACGGCGACACCGTGCTCTTGAACGTGGGCGCCAGCCTGATGTTCTTCCGGGGCCCGCGCGCGCTCAGCCAGCGCGTGGCCGCCACGCTGCGCGCGCTGGACTTGCGGGTGACGCTGGGCATGGCGCCCACCGCCGCCGGCGCCTGGCTGCTGGCGCGCCGCGCCGGCCGACGCGTGCCCCGGCGCACGCTGAAACTGTCCACGCTGGCGCGCCGGCTGGATGCCCTGCCCCTGTCCCTGCTGCCCCAGGCGCAGGAACGGCGCAACTGGCTGGACGACATCGGCTGCCACACGCTGGCGCACCTGCGCGCCCTGCCGCGCGCGGGCCTGCAGCGGCGCAGCGCGCCCGAACTGCTGCAGGCCCTGGACGTCGCCTACGGCCAGGCGCCCGAACTCCACCGCTGGATCGAACCGCCCGCGCAGTTTTCGCGGCGCATCGAACTGATGGACTACGTGGAACACACCGACGCGGTGCTGGCCGTGGCGCGCCGCCTGGCCGAGCAGCTCGGCGGCTGGCTGACCGCCCGGCAACTGGCCGTGCGCCGCGTGGTGCTCAGCATGGATCACGAACGCGGCCGCCACGCCCGGCCACCCACCGAACTGGAACTTGCCCTGGCCCAGCCCGTCTGGCAGGCGCCTCAGCTCTTGCACCTGCTGCGCGAAAAACTGAATCACTTCACGCTGGAGGCCCCCGTCATCGCCGTGACGCTGCACGCGCCCGAAACCGTCGAACAGCCGGCCGCCAGCACCACTCTTTTCCCCGAGCCGGGCGGCACCGCCGCCGATCACGCGCGGCTGCTGGATCTTCTGGTGGCGCGGCTGGGCCGCGACCAGGTGCGCCATGCCCATCCCGTGCCGGACCACCGCCCCGAGGCCGCCAATGCCTGGGGCGACGCGCTGGCCGCTCCCGAACGTCCCGACCCGCTGCCGCCTTTGCTCGACCGCCCCTTCTGGCTGCTGGAAACGCCGCAGCCCCTGAAGCTGTCCGGCCATCGTCCCCAGTACGGCGGCCAGGCGCTGCGCCTGATGCGCGGCCCCGAACGCATCGAAAGCGGCTGGTGGGACCCGGCCCTGACCGTGCGCGATTATTTCGTGGCCGAAGACGCGGCCGGCGCGCGCTACTGGATCTACCGCGAGCGCGACGCCGAGCACGCCCGCTGGTTCCTGCACGGGCTGTACGCCTGACATGCGCATGGACGACGACACCCCCGATCCCCTGGACCCGGCCGACGCCCTGGTGCAGTTGCCCGGCTATGCCGAGCTGCAATGCCAGTCCAATTTTTCCTTCCTGCAAGGCGCCTCGCACCCCGAGGAACTGGCCACGCGCGCCGCCGAACTGGGCTACGCCGCCCTCGCCCTGACCGACGAATGCTCGCTGGCCGGCGTGGTGCGCGCCCACACCGAGGCCAAGACGCTCAAGCTGCCGCTGATCATCGGCGCCACCTTCCAATTGCGGGCCGCGCCCGACGCCGCGCCGCTGGGCCTGACCCTGCTTGCGCAGACCCGCGAAGGCTACGGCAACCTGTCCGAACTGATCACGCTGGGGCGCACCCGGGCGCCCAAGGGCGAATACCGCCTGTCCCCGCAAGACCTGGCCGACCCGCCCGACGGCTACGCGCACCTGCGCAATCTTCCAGAATGTCTGGCCATCCTGACGCCCGCCTACGGCACCGACGCCGACCGCATGGCCGATCAGGCGCGCTGGCTGGCGCGTGCCTTTCCCGGCCGCGCGTGGGTGGGCCTGACCCTGCTGCATCAGTCGCGCGACGACCTGCATCGCGCCGCCGTCGAACACGCGGCGCGCACATCGCAATTGCCCATCGTGGCGGTGGGCCAGGTCCAGATGCACGTCCGGTCGCGCAAGCCGCTGCACGACACGCTGACCGGCATCCGCACCCGCCAGCCGGTGTCGCAATGCGGCTATGAACTGTCCGGCAATGCCGAACAGCATCTGCGCAGCCGCATGCGCCTGGCCAGCCTGTATCCGCCGGACGCCCTTGCGCAGACGCTGGCGGTGGCGCGCCGCTGCACGTTTTCGCTGGACGAGCTGCGCTACGAATATCCCGACGAGATCGTCCCGGCGGGCCACACGCCGGCCAGCTACCTGCGCCAGGAGGCGCTGGCCGGCGCCCTGCGGCGCTTTCCGGCCGGCGTTCCCGACATCGTGTCCGCGCAGATCGACAAGGAACTCGAGCTGATCGCTGACCTGGGCTACGAAGCCTATTTCCTGACCGTCTACGACATCGTCCAGTACGCCCGCAGCATCGGCATCCTGTGCCAGGGGCGAGGCTCGGCCGCCAACTCGGCGGTGTGCTATTGCCTGGGCATCACCGCGGTGGATCCGGCGCGCGGCAACAACCTCTTCGAACGCTTCATCAGCAAGGAACGCAACGAGCCGCCCGACATCGACGTGGACTTCGAGCACCAGCGCCGCGAAGAAGTCATCCAGTACATCTACGGCAAATACGGCCGCCAGCGCGCGGCCCTGACCGCCGTGGTGATCTCATACCGCCCGCGCAGCGTGCTGCGCGATACAGGCCGCGCCCTGGGCGTGGACCCGGGCGTCATCGATGCCGTGGCCCGCGCCCACCAGTGGTGGGACGGCAAGAAGGAAATGCTGCGCACGCTGGGCGCCTGCGGGCTGGACCCGGAATCCCAGGTGGCGCGCCAATGGGCGTCGCTGGCGCAGACCATGATGGGCTTTCCGCGCCACCTGTCCCAGCATCCCGGCGGCTTCGTGATCTCGCGCGGCAAGCTGTCGCGCCTGGTGCCCATCGAAAACGCCGCCATGGAAGACCGCAGCGTCGTGCAATGGGACAAGGACGATCTGGACGCCCTGAAGCTCTTGAAGGTGGACGTGCTGGCGCTGGGCATGCTGTCGGCCCTGCGCCGCACGCTGGAACTGGCCAGCCAGCGTCGCGGGCAGCCTCTGACCCTGCAGGACATCCCCGAAGGCGACGCCCCCACCTACGACATGATCTGCAATGCGGACACCATCGGCGTGTTCCAGATCGAATCCCGCGCGCAGATGACGATGCTGCCGCGCCTGCGGCCGCGCGAATACTATGACCTGGTGGTGCAGGTGGCCATCGTGCGGCCTGGCCCGATCCAGGGCGGCATGGTCCATCCCTACCTGCGCCGCCGCCAGGGCAAGGAAGACGAAACCTATCCCAGCGAAAAAGTGCGCGGCGTGCTCAGCCGCACCATGGGCGTGCCCATCTTCCAGGAACAGGTCATGCAGATCGCCGTGGTTGCCGCGGGGTTCTCGCCCGGCGAAGCCGACCAGTTGCGCCGGTCCATGGCCGCCTGGCGGCGCAAGGGCGGCGTGGACAAATTCCGCGTCAAGCTGGTGGGCGGGCTGCTGGCGCACGGCTATACCGTGGATTTCGCCGAAGCGCTGTTTCGCCAGGTGGAAGGGTTTGGCGAATACGGCTTCCCCGAAAGCCACGCCGCCAGCTTCGCGCTGCTGGCGTATGCCAGTTCCTGGCTCAAGCGCCACGAACCGGAAGCCTTCCTGGCGGCCCTGCTCAATTCCCAGCCCATGGGTTTCTACGCGCCCGCGCAACTGGTGCAGGATGCCCGCCGCCACGGCGTCTGCGTGCTGCCGGCCGACGTCACCGTAAGCCGTTGGGATTCCGTTTTGGAACCCCTGCCCGCCGACCATCCCGGCGCGCGGCGACGCGCGCACGCCCACGCGCCGCCGGCCGATACGCCCCGTCCCGCCGTGCGTCTGGGCTTGAGCCTGATCCAGGGCATGCGCGTGGACGCCGCCCAACGCATCGAAGCCGCGCGCGCCGACGCCCCGTTTGCAAACACCGCCGACCTGGCCCGCCGCGCCGGGCTCAATCGCCACGACCTGAACGCCCTGGCTGCCGGCGACGCCCTGCGCACCCTGGCCGGCCACCGGCGCCAGGCAAGCTGGGAAGCCGCCGCCAGCGTGCAAAGCCGCGATCTGCTGCGCGACGCCGACATCGTGGACGTCCAGGCCCCGCAGTTGTCCGCGCCATCCGAAAGCCAGACCGTGGCCGCCGATTACCGCAGCGTGGGCCTGACGCTGCACACCCATCCCGTGGCGCTGCTGCGCCCGCAACTGGCGGCGCGCAATTTCCAGCCCGCCTCGGTGCTGAACGACTACCCCAACAAGCGGGTGGCGCGCGCCTGCGGCATCGTCACCGTGCGCCAGCGTCCGCAAACGTCCAAGGGCGTGATCTTCGTGACGCTGGAAGACGAAACCGGTCCCGTCAACGTGGTGGTGCGCCCCGAACTGATCGAACGCCAGCGCCGTGAACTGCTGGGCGCCACACTCCTGGGCGTGTACGGATCCTGGCAAAGCGTGGACGGCGTGCGGCATCTGGTCGCCCAGCGGCTGGTGGACATGTCCGACCTCCTGGGCGGACTGGCCACGCACAGCCGCAACTTTCATTAAGCCGCGGCCGGCGCGCCTAGCGCCCGAACAACGTCGCATCGTCCAGCGCCTGCGCCATCGCCTGATAGCCGGCGTCGCCCGGATGCAGGTGATCACCCGAATCGTAGACGGGCAGCATACGGGCAGGATGAGACGGATCGCGCAGCGCGACGTCGAAATCCGCCACTGCATCGAACACGCCGCTGTCCCGGATCCAGTGGTTCACCTCAAGGCGCAGCGCATTCTTGGCCGGGTTGTAATGGCCGGCCAGCGGCGTTCCGTGCAACGAGCCTTCGAAGGGCGGCAGCGTCGCGCCCACGACCCGCAGGCCGCGCAACCTGGCCGCCTGCGCCAGTTGACGGTAGCCTTCAGTCAGCTTGGCCGCCGTCATGGGCGCATCGTGCGGCGCGAAGCCGCTGTCCGGCCAGCCGATGTCGTTGATGCCGATCGCGATCACCACCGTGCGCACGCCCGGCTGCGACAGGACATCGGCCTCGAAGCGCGCCATGGCGTTCTGCCCCATCTTGTCGCCCCACACACGCGCGCCCGAAATCCCCGCGTTCACCACGCCGATCCCCTGCGGCGCCAACCGGGTCGCCAGCACATCAGGCCAGCGGCGGTTGGCGCCGGGCGTCGAGCCGTTGCCGTCGGTCAAAGAATCCCCGAAGGCCGCGACGACGGGCGCCCTTGGCGGCCCTTCCACCCAGATCCCGGCCAGGAAGGCGCGGCCGTCCAATCGGCGGGCTCCCGGCAATTCGCGCTGGCCGGTGGCGTCGCCTTCCGCAATCAAGGCCGTCTGCTGCGCGCCCCAATGGAACGTCGTCACCGGCGTGACCTGCGGGAAATAGGTGCTGACCACCAGTTCGCCCAATGCCGGCACGGGCAGGTCCACGGGATCGCTGACGGCCTGCGCGCCCGGTGCGATCGTCACGCCGGGCTGGCCGCCAAAGCGCAAGGCGCGGTCCGACGACGGCGAAGGCGCTTTTTCGAAACTCGCCCGCGCCACATGCACCGCGCCGATCACCAGGGGCTCGACGCCGTAGCGGTTGGACAGCACCACGCGCAACCGCTTGCCGCCGACGCTGATCCTGGCCGTTTCCCGCACCGTCTGGTTGCGCAGCGAATCGGGCATCCCCGTGGGCAAAACGAACGACGCGTCCCACAGCGGTTGCGGACTGGCCGTCCAGGTGGCGGCCCACGCGTTGGCCGGCTCGGCGGCGGTCCAGGCGGGGCTGGCCTCGACGGAGCCGGGTTCGCCGATTACGCCAAAGGGGCCGCTGGCGGATGAGCCGACAGCCGGTGCTGCGGCAGCCGATGCTGCGACAGCCGGCGCTGCGGCTACCGCCGCACCGGCCGCAAGAACCGACAAGCCTCCGGCGAGCGTTGCGAACACATTCGGAAAACGGGCATGGGCAAAGCGTTTCATGGCATTCCTTTGGAAGACGCCGGCCAACGCGGCCGACTACGCTCCGGTCAAGATAGGTTCTTCCAGAAACGCCGGGTAGCCCCGTAAACTGCATACCGCTTCTTCCAAAAAGGAATGACCAAGATGGACACCATGCGCGCCATGCAGGCTTTCGTCCGGGCCGTCGAGCTGGGCACCTTGTCCGCCGCCGCACGTGAACAGGGGCTGAGCCAGCCGGCGCTGAGCAAGACCGTGGCGGCGCTGGAACGAGAGATGAACGTGCGCCTGCTGGAACGCAGCACGACCCGCGTCGTGCCCACTGAACAAGGCAGACGGTTCTACGAACGCGCCACGCGTGTGCTGGAGGAATACGCCGAAGCCGTCTCCGACGCGCGCGGCCACACCGAGACGCCGTCCGGCCTGTTGCGCGTGAACGCGCCGGTCGCGCTGGGACAGTTCCGGTTGAACGCCCTGATCCTGCAGTTCCTGAACACCCATCCAGGCATCCAGATCGAACTCATCCTGAACGACAGGTATGTCGACCTGGTGGAGGAAGGCGTGGACGTGGCCTTGCGGCTGGGCGGCAATCTGCCGCCGAATGCCGTAGCCCGCAAGGCGGCCATATCGCCGCGCTGCCTTGTGGCCGCGCCCGCCTATCTGGAAGCGCGCGGCCAACCCGAAGCGCCCGATGACCTGGCCGCCCACGATTACGTCCGGTTCGCCTGGTCGGCGGCAGGCGACACCCTGGAACTTCGGCGCGAGTCCGCCAGCGCCGTTGTCCGCACCCAGGGCCGCTACCGGGTGAACAACGCCCTGGCCATCCGCGAAGCGCTGGTCATGGGTGCGGGCATCGGCCTGTGTCCGGATTGGCTGGTCGAAGACCTGCTTGCCAGCGGCGAACTACAGCGTGTCCTGCCCGCATGGAACGCGTCGCCGCAGGAAGCCTTCCTGGTCTATCCGTCGCGCCGCTACCAGCCGCTACGGGCGCGGCTGCTCATCCAGTTCCTGGCCGAACGGCTGGCCGACCTGCCGGGCATGCACGCGCCCTCCGCGCCTTGAGCACAGCGTCTCGCCGCTGGTCTATCATGGCTTTTTGTCCGCTCGTTGCAAGGAGTCCTACATGATCCGCAAGCTGATCCCCTTCCTGCTGGTTGCCAGCCTGGCCGCGTGCGCCAATACCGGTGGTTCGCGCACGTCCAGTGCGCCGGCCTCCAGCTCCTCGAGCGCGTCCTCCTCCTCGAGCAGCAGTTCCGGTTCGTCCTACGGATCGTCATCGGCCATGCCGGGCGCCAGCACCGGCAAGACTTGCGATGCCGGCCCGCTGCAATCGCAGCTTGGCCAGAAAGCCACTCCCTCGGTCATGGAAGATCTGCGCTCGCGCAGCGGCAGCGCCACTGCCCGCATGCTGCGTCCGGGCCAAGTGGTCACCATGGAATACAACAACACCCGCCTCAACCTCATCGTGGACGACAAGGACGTGATGACGGCCATCCGCTGCGGCTGACGCGGCTGCCCCTTTTCTGCGACGCGCGCGGTCCCGGTCCGACGGACTGGACCGCGGCTATGGCTCGGGCGACCGGGCCGCGGGGGGCACATGAGGCAGGAACGCCCCCGCCACCTCGAACGCGCATTCTTCGCGCGCAATGTCGATCACCCGGGACACCACCGGATTAACGATGTTCTTCTTATGCACCGCGTAGTAATTGATGGTGGGCAGGTCCGGCTGCACGTTCAGCTGGCATAGCGCCCCGCGCGCCACCAGCGGCGCGAAATAGGCGCCCGGCAGATAGCTGATGCCCAGGCCAAGCATGGTCAGCTGCGCCATCATCCCCAGGCTGTTGCAGGTCAGCACCCGCTTGACCGGCATCCCCTGTTCCGCGAACCAGGCGTCGTACAGATGCGACAGCGCCGAGTTCGTGGGTTGGGAAATCACCGGATACGGCGCCAGGTCCTGCGGCGTCAGGCTGGCCGCAAAGTCGATGTCCAGCGCCGGACTGGCCATCCAGACATTGGTGACGGCGCCCAGGTGCGTGCAATCGTACTGGTACCCCCAGAACGGCCCCGGCATGATGGCCAGGTCCAGCTCGTCCTGTTCCAGCCGTTCGTAGAGCGTGATGCCGCCGTCGATCTCGGGCATCAGTTGCACGCGCGGATAGCGCTGGCTGATCCGCTTGATCAGCCCCGCCAGCCACGTCATGCCCACCAGTTCCGTCACGCCCAGCCGCACCACGCCTTCGAAACTGGCGGGATCGGCCATGTTCTGCACGATACGGCTGTTCAGTTCCAGCATCTGGCTGGCCAGCTCGAACAGCTTGCGGCCCTGCGGCGTCAACAGGAGTTTCTTGGCCCGCCGTTCAAACAGGGGGGAACCGGCGAAGGCCTCGAGTTCCCCCACCCGCTTGGCCACGGCCGATTGGGTGGTGTGCAGCTTGCGCGAAGACGCGCTGAAGCTGCCCAGTTCGGAACTCCAGTAAAAGGCCTCTAGCTGCTTGAGGGTGTACATCGCTGCGGTCGACGCGAATCGCATGGAAACCCTCACGTTAACATCGCGGCCGCCGGCCCCCGGCTCAGCCGCGCGGATGCAGGATGTCGGCCAGGAAGCGCTGCGCGCGCGGATGGGCGGGCGCGCTGAAGAAGCGCTCCGGCGTATCCATTTCCAGGATCTCGCCCGCGTCCATGAAGACGACGCGGTCGCACACGTCGCGCGCGAAGCCCATTTCGTGGGTCACGCACACCATCGTCATGCCGTCCTTGGCCAGACCCTTCATCACCTGCAGCACCTCGCCCACCATTTCGGGATCCAGCGCGCTGGTCGGCTCGTCGAACAGCATCACGGGCGGTTGCAGCGCCAGCGCGCGCGCGATCGCCACGCGCTGCTGCTGGCCGCCCGACAGCGAACCCGGATAGGCGTCGATCTTGTGCGCCAGCCCCACCCGGTCGAGCAGTCCGCGCGCCAGTTCCACCGCCTGCTTGCGCGGCTGCTTGCGGATGTTCACGGGCGCGAAGATCACGTTCTCCAGCACGTTCATGTGGGGGAACAGGTTGAACTGCTGGAACACGAAGCCGATCTTCTGGCGCAGCGCGTTCAGGTTGGCGCCCTTCTCATAGATATCGGCGCCGTCGATCAGGATGCGGCCCTTTTCGATGGGCTCCAGCCGGTTGATCGTGCGGATCATGGTGGACTTGCCGGACCCCGACGGGCCGCACACCACCAGCACTTCGCCGCGCGCCACCGACAGGTCGACGTCCTTGAGCACATGATGCTCGCCGTACCACTTGTTCACTTTCTCGAGTTTGATCATGTTTTGTTCCGTTAAGCCATGGCGCGCGAGCGGCGGATACGCAGGTCCAGCCAGCTCAAGCCGCGGCTCAGGCTGAAGCACACCACGAAGTAGATGATGGCCAGGATGCCGAACACCTGCAGCGGCTGGGTCAGCACCAGGTTGTTGACCTGGTTGGCCGCGAAGGTCAGTTCGTTCACGCTGATGACATAGCCCAGCGAGGTTTCCTTGATGGTGGAGACGAATTGGCTGGTCATGCTGGGCAGCACGTTGAACAGCGCCTGCGGCAGCACCACCTTGCGCATCGTGGTCCAGTAGCCCACGCCCAGCGATCGCGACGCCTCGATCTGCCCGCGCGGCACTGCCTCGATGCCCGAGCGGATCACCTCCGACAGATAGGCGCTTTCATAGACCACCAGCGCGAAGATCAGCGTCCAGAAGCCGCTGACGACCTGGCCGGTCAGCTTGGGCACCACGAAGTACGCCCAGAAGATCAGCATCAGCAGCGGCATGCCGCGCACGACGTTGACCAGCGCCTTGCTGGCCGTGCGCAGCCAGCCGTACGGGCTGACGCGCGCCAGCGCGATCAGCAGCGCCAGCGGCAGGGACATCGCCAGGCCGCAGGCGGCGAGGATCAGCGTCAGCGCCAGTCCGCCCAGCGGGCCGTTCGGGTATTGGCCGACGAGCAGCGTGGGCCAGTATTGCAACAGGAGATCAAGCACCATGGCCTCCGCGATTCAGACGATAACGGGCGTAGATGCGCGATCCGAAGGCCATGATCAGGAACGATCCCAGCAGGTACATGATCGTCGCGGCGCCGAAGGTGGCGAAGGTGCGGTAGGTCTCGTTTTCGATTTCACGCGCCTGGTAGGTCAGTTCCATCACGCCGATGGCCATGGCCACGCTGGTGTTCTTGAACAGCAGCAGCGCGCGGCCGACCAGCGGCGGAATGGAAATGCGCACCGCCTGCGGCACGATCACGAAGCGCATGCACTGCAGATAGCTGGCGCCCAGCGCCCGGGCCGCTTCGAACTGCGTGCCCGGAATGGCCCTCAGGCCGCTGCGGATGTCTTCGGCGATATAGGCGGCCGACCCCAGCGCCAGCGCGATCGCGGCCAGCGACATCTCGGCGTTGTGCGCGTACAGCCACATGCGGAACCCTTCCGGCAGCAGTTCGGGCATGCCGAAGTACCAGAACAGCACCTGCACCAGCAGCGGCACGTTGCGGTGGTATTCCACGTAGGCGTCGACCAGCCAGCGGCATGGCGCAAGATTGGTGGCGCGCACGACCACCAGCGTCACCGCGATGGAGAACGCCATTACCCATGCGACCAGGAACAGCTGCACGGTGACCGCCATGCCGCTGAGCAGCAGCTGGTATTGGGAAGCGTCAAGTAAGCTCATAAATCAATCAATCTCCTGCTAGCGCGCTGTCAACGCCAAGCGTCACGGCTTCCGGCGCGCCGTCTTGCGAGACGCGGGAAGCCGTGACGGGATCAAACGGAAAACAGCGCCGTGGTCCGCGCCCTCAGCCGGCGATCGGGCCGATCTTGAAGCCGCGCTCCAGCTTGTACGGCGTTTCCGGACCAAACCACTTGTCGAACAGCTTGGCGGCCGCGCCCGAGGCCTCGGCTTCGTCCAGCGCCTGGTTCACCGTTTCCAGGAAACGCGGCTCGGACTTGCGCACGCCCAGGCCCCAGGGCTCGTCGAACACGGCCTTGGCGATGACGCTGACCGGCGCCGTCGGCGGGCTTTGCAGCACCAGGCGCACCAGCACCAGCTCAGATGCGAACTGCGCGTCCACCTTCTTTTGCTGCAGGGCCAGATAGGTGGCCGAGCTGTCGCCATAGCCGATGACCTGCGACTTGTCGAGGATGCGCTTGATCTCGCGTTCCGAGCTGGAACCCTTCGTTGCGCCCACGCGGCGGCCGTTCAGGGCTTCGATGGTGTCCAGGCCCGAGTCCTTGCGCACCATCAGCTTTTGCGGGCTGACGTAGTACGCATGGCTGAAGGAGATCTGCTGGGCGCGGTCGGGCGAATAGCCCAGGTTGGCGGCCAGGATGTCCACGCGCCCTTCGTTCAGTTCCGGCACGCGCGCCGCCACCGACAGCAGCTTGTAGTTGACCTTCACGCCCAGCTTGTCGGCGACCAGCTTGCAGACGTCGACGTCGTAGCCCACCAGTTGGCGCGTCGCGCCGTCCTGGAAGCTGAACGGCTGCGAAGTGCCCAGCGTGCCGCAGACCAGCTCGCCGCGCGCCTTGATGTCGTCCAGCTGATCGGCATGGGCGGCGCCGCCCAGGGCCAGCGAGGCCAGGCCCAGGCAGGCGGCAAAGAGAGTGTGGCGCTTCATGTTGATTCCCCTTGAATGGTTGTGTGATGAACAGGCTTGAAACTGCGCTGCGCGGAGCGACCGACCCCGGCCTCAGGCCAGCTTGGCGCAGGCTTCGCGGATGGCGGAACATCCCTGCCGGATATCGTCCAGCGATGCCGCGAACGACAGGCGGAACGTGCCCGGCGCGCCGTACGCATGGCCGTCGATGACGGCCACGCCGGCTTCGCGCAGCAGGTAGTGCGTCAGGTCGGTGTCCGTGGCGATCACGTCGCCGAACGGCGTCTTCTTGCCCAGCAGACCCGAGCAATCCGGGAACACGTAGAACGCGCCCTGCGGGACGACGATGTCCAGGCCCGGCGCGCCGGACAATTCGGCGATCGCCAGGTCGCGGCGTTCGCGGAACACCTTGGCGAACTCGACCACGCAGTCCTGCGGACCGGTCAGCGCTTCCAGCGCCGCGGCCTGGCTGACGGACGACGCACCCGACGTGCTTTGGGACTGCAGGATGGCCATGGCCTTGATCAGTTCGTCGGGACCCGCGCCATAGCCGATGCGCCAGCCCGTCATGGCGTAGGCCTTGGACACGCCGTTGACCACCAGCGTGCGCGCGGCCAGCTCGGGGGCCACCTGCAGCGGATGCACCGTCGCCTCGCCCGTGAAGTTCAGGCGCGCGTAGATGTCGTCGGTCATCAGCCAGACGTGCGGATGGCGCTTGAGCACCTCGGCCAGGCCGCGCAGTTCGTCGGCGGTGTAGACCGAGCCCGTGGGGTTGCTGGGCGCGTTCATCATCAGCCACTTGGTGCGGGGCGTGATGGCGCGTTCCAGGGCCTCGGGCGTCACCTTGTAACCCGTGCCCGGAGACGTTTCCACCGCCACCGGCACGCCGCCGTTGACCAGCACCATGTCCGGATACGACACCCAGAACGGCGCCGGGATCAGCACTTCGTCGCCGTCGTTCAGCGTGGCGGCCAGGCCGTTGAAGATCACCTGCTTGGCGCCCGTGCTGACGATGATGCGCGAGGCCGGGTATTCGACACCGGTCGCTTCCAGCAGATGCGCGCTGGCGGCCTTGCGCAAGGCCACCGTGCCCTGGGCGGGCGGATACTTGGTTTCGCCGCGGTTCATGGCGGCGGTGGCCGCCAGTCGGATATGTTCAGGCGTGGAGAAATCCGGCTCGCCGATCGTCAGGTCGATGATGCGACGGCCCTGCTCGCGCAGTTCGGCGATGATCGCGCGCGCGGCCACGCTGGGCGACAGCTTGATGCGCTTGATGCGTTCGGCGACGATGCTCATATGGCGGCCCCCGTCTTTTCGGCAAGGGTCTTTTCCAGCCACGGCTTGGTGTACGTGCCCGCGCGCAGTTTTTCCTTGGCCACGGCTTCGTCGGCTTCTTTCTTCAGCGCCAGCGCCAGCACGGCGGCGGCGTGTTCGGCCGGGATCACGACCACGCCATCGGCGTCGCCCACCACCACGTCGCCCGGGTTGACCACCTGGCCGCCCACGGACACGGGCACGTTGATCTCGCCGGGGCCGTCTTTGTACGGACCCTTGTGCGACACGGCCCGCGCGAAGCAGCCGAACTCGCCCTGGGCAAAGACGTCCAGGTCGCGCACGGCGCCGTCGATCACGAAGCCTTCGATGCCGCGCGACTGCGCGTCCATCATCATCAACTCACCGACCAGCGCGTTGCTGGTGTCGCCCGCGCCGTCGACGACGATCACGTCGCCCGCGCCGCCCAGCGAAATCGCCTTGTGGATCATCAGGTTATCGCCCGGACGGGTCTTGACGGTAAGCGCCAGGCCGACCGTGCGGCGCGTGCCGGCGTGCAGCGGGCGCAGGCCCGACACGCCGTACAGGCGATTCATGCAGTCGCTGATCTGGGCCGTGCCGATGCTGGCGAAGCCCGCCAGCACGTCGGCGGCGACGGCCTGCTCGGGCCGGGAAAGTATGCGATATCCGATGGGATTCATAAGGAAAGTCAGGTGTGAATGCATGTAGCGATTAAGCGAACATGCATTACAAAGCCGCACGCACCTTTCCTCAAAACGATATAAATTCCCATCTATCCACGAATTTTTTTCGTAGATAACACGTCGTAAGGGTTATCCCTTATTCGTACATCCGCCTTCAGTCATCGCCGCCGCCATTCGCGCTGCGCGCCTCGGACAGCGCCACCGTCAGGTGCATGACCTTCTTCTTCAGCTGGTCGCGCTCGTCCGTCAGCTTGGCCAGCAATTGGCGCAGCCGCGTGATTTCCGCGGGCAGATCCTGGAGGTTTTCGATCGGTACCTCGGGCAGCGTCTCGCGGGGCGGCGGCGCCTTGGCCTGGCGCACTTCGCGGGCGGCCTGCTGCAGTTCCTTTTTGCCCCCGGCCACGGCCGCCGCCTGTCGTTCGGCGGGCAGCGACGACACCGCCGCCGCCGCGTTGATCGAAATGGCGCCTTCTTTCACCGCGCGCACCAGTTCCGGCGCCGCGGCCTTCTGGATTTTCTCGATCTGGTTCAGGGTGTTGCTGCTGATCCGCGCGGCGCGCGCAAGCGCCTGCCGGCTGGGAACGGCGGGCTTCCAGGTCGAGTTGACGACAGGTTCGCGCGGCGCGGCGCCTTCGGCGGCGGGCGCGTCTTCGTCCCAGGGCGGCGAATCGTCATCGGGGGGCGTCCGCGACAGCAGGATTTCCTTCTTGCGCAAGGCAAGGACCCCGCGCTGGAAGTCCGACACGCTGCGCCGGCCCAGGTGGTTTTCGATCATCCACAGATGCACGTCCTCGATGGACTTGAAATGCGGGTTCTGGATGGTCTGGAAAGGAATGTTGTGCTTGACGCAGAGCGCATGGCGGTTGTGCCCGTCCACCAGCAGGTCGCCCCACAGCACCAGGGCGTCGCGGCATCCTTCGGCCAGCAGGCTGCGCTCCAGCGCGGCGTGCTCGTCTTCGGTCAGAGGGTCAATATAGGCACGCAGGCCTTCGTCTATCCTGATATCCATGGTGTCCAAAAAAGTCGGGCCCCTACGCCAGCCCCTGGCCGCGCAGCACGTCCTGGATCGACGCCAGGCGGGCAACGGGATCGGTCAGCGCCAGCAGCGTCGCCTTGTCGTCCGGCGGCAGCGGCAGCAGCTCGCACCAGCGATTTGCCACCCAACCACAGTCGTCCAGCCTGAATGGCGGCGCCAGCGGCATTCTTTCAGGCGGCACGCCGTCTTGCTGCCATTGGGCCACCAGGCGGCCCAGCGCGTCGGCGCTGGCCTGCATGGCTGCCGGCACGGGCGCGGGCGGGTCGTCGGCGATGGGTTCGGCCTCGCCGATCCAAAGGCCGTATTTTGCCACCTCGCAGGAAAGCAGCCGGAATCGGGTGGTGCCCGTGCAGCGAATTTCCAGCAGCGCGGGCATGGGCGCCTCCCAGGCGTCGACACGGGCCATGGTGCCCACGGGCGACAACGTTTCCTGGCCTTCCGGCGAACGCACCTCGCTGCCCGCCAGAAGGCCGACGATGCCGAATTCGGTTCCTTCCGCGATGCTGCGGCGGATCATGTCCAGGTAACGCACCTCGAATATCCGCAGGTGGACCACGCCGGCGGGAAACAGCGCATTCGATAACGGGAACAAAGGAATCTGCGACATGGCCGCCTCCTGTTCATTTCACGAGGAAGGCCTCGTCCACCGGCACTTGCAGCGCCGTCGCCAGCGCGTTCGTCTGCGACGCCATGGCGATCACGGCCAGCAGTTCGGCGTGCTGGCCGTCGGTCATGCCCTTGGCGCGGGCCGACGCGGTGTGGGAATGCACGCAATACGAGCATCCATTGGCCGTGGACACGGCGATGTAGATCATCTCTCGGACCAGCGGCGGCAATTCGCCGTCGGCCATCATGACCTGCTTCAGTTGCTGCCAGACGCTGCGCATCCGCGGCGGGTCGTTGGCCAGCGCGCGCCAGAAGTTGTTGACGAAGTCCGACTTGCGCGTGGCCCGGATGTCCTGGAACACCTCCCAGGCCTCGGCGTTGCCCCGGATTTCGTCGTCGGTCAGCAGCCTTACCGTACTCATTGTCCTGCTCCTTGGTGATAAAAACACGTTACCCGGGCGTCATTCCCGGATAGCGGCGGTTGACCTATCATGGGGCGCATCCCGCCCCCAGGCGCGTCCACCTCTCAGGCGTTGCGGCCGTCGTACGGAATGCGAGTCAGGGCGTTCAGGTCCAGGTTTTCCAGGCAGCGCACGTTCACGGCCGCGGTTTCCTCGCCCTTGGCTCCCACGCCAAAGCCAAACGGCGCGCAGCCGCAGTTGGCGCAGAAATGGTGGGAGATCACGTGCTTGTTGAACTTGTAGGTGGACATGCCGTGCGTCGGGGTCGTGATGCGCAGATTGGCGCGGGGCACGAACCACAGCAGATAGCCCTTGCGGCTACAGTGCGAGCAGTTGCATTCCAATACCTGCGACACGTCGCCGTCGACTTCGAATGCGATCTGCCCGCAGTGGCAGCTTCCTTTTTGCATGGTCTGGCTCCTGGCGTTTACCGGATCAGACTCCAATCATAGGCCCGCGCCGCCCGCCTTGGCCATGCGGTCGATCCGGGCGCCATCCCGCACAGAGGCAACATGCCCCAGTTATCCGCTTACCTGAGTTTCGACGGCGATTGCGCAGACGCCATGCGCTTCTACGAACGCGTGCTGGGCGGCCGGGTGGACGCGCTGGTGCGCTACGCCGATGCGCCCGCGGACGCCGCGCTGCCCGCGTTGTCCGACGAAGACGCCGGGCGCGTCATGTACGCCCGGCTGCCCCTGGACGAACAGACGCTGATGGCCAGCGACGCCACCACCGGCCACCCCTACGCCGGCAAACAGGGCGTGGCGCTGTCCTTGGCCTACCCCACCGTGTCGGACGCGCACCGCGTCTTTGAACATCTGGCCGAAGGCGGCAGCGTGACCCTGCCCATGCAGAAGACATTCTGGGCCGAATCCTACGGCACGCTGATCGACCGCTACGGCACCCGCTGGATGGTCAGCGGGGGACGCATGCACCAATAGGAGATGTCTCGCGCGTTCAAGGCCTGGTCGGCAATGGCCCGCGCTTCAACCGCCCGGCCGGTGCGCCGCCAGCACCTCGTGCAGCGATTGCGCGGCGCCTTGCAGCACAGGCACCGCCCGCAGCAGGTCGTCCAGCATCACCCGGGCTGTCGGCGCATGGCACGCCACGGCCGCCACGACCCGGTCCTCGCCGTCGCGCACCGGGACCGCCACGGCGCTCATGCCGCGCACGAACTCCTCGTTGTCGATGCCAATGCCGCGCGCGGCCAGGCGGTCGAGTTCCGCCTCGAGCTTGGCCGGATCGGTCAGCGTGCGCGGCGTATTGCGCGTGAGCGGCAGGCGCGCCAGGACCCGGCTGCGTTCCAGCCGGTTCATCGACGCCAGGAACAGTTTGCCGCTGGCGGTGCAATGCATGGGCACGTGACTGCCCACCGCGAAGAACAGCCGTAGCGGCTCCGAGGTTTCCACGCGTTCCATATAGACCACCCGGTCGCCATCCGGCGCGGTCAGGTTGCAGGTCTCGCCCAGCGTGCCCACCAGCTTGGTCAGCACCGCGCGGCACGCGCGCGTGAAGGCGCAGGCGCGCAAGGTGGCCAGGGCCAGCGACGTGGCCTGCGGTCCGGGCACAAAGCCGTTCTCCGTCGGCGTGGCCGCCACGAAACCGGCGCGCTGCATCGCCGCCAGCAGGCGCATCAGCGTCGTTTTCGGCATGTCGAGCCGCTGCGCCAACTGCGCCAGCGTGGGCGGATGCTGGGCCCGCGCCAGGTGATCCAGCACCAGCAGCGCCCGCAGCGAACGCGCGGCCTCCTGCTGCTGGCCCTGCGCATCCGGCCCTTCGTCAAGGTCATGGGCCGATGCTGCACTGCGATTTTGAAACTGAAGCTGCATGTTCTGTTCCATTTGTCCGCCCCTGCGCGTGTTGTGCTTTGTTCTGCGCGCGCGCTTCCTAGAATCGCTCCAGATGCTGGCCTGGTCCGCATGAAGAAACGGCCACCGGCGCCTGCCCGACAAATATAAGGGAGACCGCGCGGAAATGTCCGATACCGTCGATTACATCGTGGTGGGCGCCGGCTCGGCCGGATGCGTGATGGCGAACCGGTTGAGTGCGGATGGCGCGCACTCCGTCTGCCTGCTGGAAGCCGGTCCCAAGGACAGCTATCCCTGGATCCACATCCCGATCGGCTACGGCAAGACGATGTTCCACAAGGTGGTGAACTGGGGCTACTACACGGATCCCGACCCCAACATGCTGGACCGCCGGATCTACTGGCCGCGCGGACGCACGCTGGGCGGCTCCAGTTCCATCAACGGCCTGATCTACATCCGCGGCCAGCGCGACGACTACGACGCCTGGCGGGATGCCGGCAACCCGGGCTGGGGCTGGGACGACTGCCTGCCCTACTTCCGCAAGCTGGAAAACAACGACCTGGGGCCCGGCCCTACCCGCGGCACCCAAGGGCCGCTCAACGCCACGTCCATCAAGACGCCGCATCCCCTCGTGGAAGCCCTGATCGCGGCCGCCGGCAAGCTGGGCGTGCCGCACCTGCAGGACTTCAACACCGGCGACCAGGAAGGCGTGGGGTATTACCAGCTCACGACCCGCAACGGGCGCCGCTGCTCCACGGCCGTGGCCTATCTGCGCCCCGCGCAGGACCGGCCGAACCTGCGCATCGAGACGGACGCGCACGCCATGGCCGTGCTGTTCGAAGGCAGCCGCGCCTGCGGCGTGCGCTACCGGCGCGACGGCCAGGTCCGCACGCTGCGCGCGCGGCGCGAGGTCGTGCTGTGCGCGGGCGCCCTGCAGTCGCCGCAGCTCCTGCAATTGTCCGGCGTAGGCCCGGCCAGCCTCTTGCGCGAATTCGGCATCGGCGTCGTGCGCGACCTGCCGGGCGTGGGCGAGAACCTGCAGGACCACCTGCAGATCCGGCTGATCTACGAGACCACCCGCCCCATCACCACCAACGACCAGTTGCGCACGCTGACCGGGCGCATGCGCATGGGACTGCAATGGCTGCTGCTGCGCAGCGGCCCGCTGGCCGTGGGCATCAATCAGGGCGGACTGTTCTGCCGGGTGGACCCGGAAAGCGCCACGCCCGACACCCAGTTCCATTTCGCGACGTTGTCGGCCGACATGGCGGGCGGCAAGGTGCATCCATTCTCGGGCTGCACCTATTCGGTCTGCCAGCTGCGCCCGAGTTCGCGCGGGCGGGTGCGCCTGCGCAGCGCCGACCCGTTCGAGCCGCCTTCCATGCTGCCGAACTACCTGTCCACCGACCTGGACCGCCACATGGCCGTGGCGGCCGTGAAGTACGCGCGCCGGGTCGCGGCCACGGAACCGCTGGCCGGCCTGATGAAGCGTGAGTTCCGGCCCGGCGCCGACGTGCGCACCGACGACGAGATCCTGCACTTCTGCCGGGAATACGGCGCCACGATCTTTCACCCGTCGGGCACCGCCAAGATGGGACCGCGCAGCGACCCCATGGCCGTCGTGGACGAGCGCCTGCGGGTGCATGGCGTGTCCGGCCTGCGGGTGGTGGATTGCTCGATCATGCCCACGCTCGTGTCTGGCAACACGAATGCCCCCGTGGTGATGCTGGCCGAGCGGGCGGCCGATTTCATGTTGCAGGACATCAGGCAGGCGCGCGCGCAGACCGTGCGCACGCCGGCCAGGATGGAGATGACCGATCCCGGATAGACCCGTCGCATATCGCAGATAGATCCGGCTCGCGGCAACGCAGATTGCCCGGCCGACCCACCAAAGGAGACTAGACATGGCCAAGCAAAACGAAGCCGCGGTGCGAAAAGTCGTCACCGCTTCGCTCATCGGCGCCACCATCGAGTGGTACGACTTTTTCCTGTATGGCGTCGTCGCGGGCATCGTGTTCAACAAGCTGTACTTCCCGGCCGGCGATCCGCTGGTTTCGACCATGCTGGCCTATACGACCTTCGCCGTCGGCTTCGTCACCCGGCCGCTGGGCGGGCTGATCTTCGGCCACTTCGGCGACCGGATCGGCCGCAAGAGCATGCTGGTGATGACGCTGATGATCATGGGCGTGGCGACCTTCCTGATCGGCCTGGTGCCCACCTACGAGACCATCGGCATCTGGGCGCCCATACTGCTTCTGTTGCTGCGCGTGTTCCAGGGCATCGGCCTGGGCGGCGAATGGGGCGGCGCGGTGCTCATGGCGTATGAGTACGCGCCACCGGAGAAAAAGGGCTTCTACGCATCGCTGCCGCAGGTTGGCCTGGCGATCGGATTGTGCCTGGCCTCCGGCACGGTGGCGTTGCTGTCCGTGCTGCTGACCGACGAACAGTTCATGTCCTGGGGCTGGCGCATCGCGTTCCTGATATCGGCCGTGATGGTCGCCGTGGGCATGTACATCCGGCTGAACATCAAGGAAACGCCGGAGTTCACGGCGGTCAAGGCGCAGAACGCCGAAAGCCGCATCCCCTTCATGGACATGATCCGGCGCTATCCCGGCAACGTCGTCAAGGGCATGGGCGCGCGCTACATCGACGGCGTGTTCTTCAACGTGTTCGGCGTGTTCTCGATCTCGTTCCTGACGCAGTCGGTGAAGATCACGCGCACCGAGGCGCTGATCGGGGTGATGGCCGCGGCGCTGGTGATGTGCTTCTTCATCCCCTTCTTCGGCCGCCTGTCCGACCGCATCGGCCGCACGCGCGTCTACTTCTGGGGATCGTTGATCACCGCCGCCGCATCCTTCCCGGGCTTCTGGCTGATGATGAACAGCGGCGGCAACGTGATGCTGATCTGGCTCGCCATCATCGTTCCGTTCGGCATCCTCTACGCCGCGGTGTACGGCCCCGAGGCTGCGCTGTTCTGCGAGCTGTTCGACGCCAAGGTTCGCTACACCGGCATTTCGTTCGTCTACCAGTTCTCCGGCATCTTCGCGTCAGGCATCACGCCGATCATCGCCACCGCCCTGCTCAAGACGGGCGGCGGCGAGCCTTGGCTGATCTGCCTGTACGTGATGTTCGCGGGCGTGGTGTCGGCCCTGTGCGCGTGGCTGATCGGACGCGGCCGGCAGCCGGCCGAACTGGACGGCGCGGCCCAGCCGGCCATGCCGCCCGCCGGGCTGCGCAAGGCCTAGGCGGAGACGAAGCGGCGCGTCAGTCCAGCGCCGCCTGCGGCGGCTCCGCCACGCGCCAGCCGCCGCCCAGCGCCTTGAACAGGGTCGCCAGCGCGGCCTGGCGCTGGGCGCTGACATCGATGTAGGCGATCTGGTCGGTGTAGGCGCTGCGCTGCGCATCCAGGTAGCGCAGGTGGCTGTCGACGCCGCCGCGGTAGCGCGCCTCGGACAGGCGCATGGCTTCCTGGCTGGACTGCGCCAGCGCGCGCCGCGAGGCCTCTTCGCGGCGCAGCGTGTCGGTGGCCGCCAGGGCGTCCGACACTTCCTTGAAGGCCGTCTGGATCGTCTTTTCGTACTGCGCCACCGCAATATCCTTGCGCACGGTCGCCAGGTCCAGGTTCGCCACGTTGCGCCCGCCGGCAAAGATCGGCAGCGTGATCTGCGGCGTGAACGACCAGGCCCGCTGGCCCGCATCGAACAGGCCGGACAGGTCGGCGCTGGAACTGCCGAACAGGCCGGTCAGCGAAATGCTTGGGAAGAACGCAGCCCTGGCGGCGCCGATGCTGGCGTTGCGCGACTGAAGCTCGCGCTCGGCCGCCAGGATGTCCGGCCGGTTCTCCAGCAGTTCGGACGGCACGCCCGCCGCCAGCTCCTGCACCAGCATGGGCGCGTCGATCGTGCGCGGCGGCAGATATGGCGACAGGTCGCTGATGCCCACCAGCAGGCCCAGCGCGTTGCCTGCCTGGCGGACTTCGCGGTCCATGCGTTCCAGCTCCGCGCGCGACTGTTCCGTCAGTCCCAGGGCCTCCTGATAGTCCAGCGCCGTGGCCGTCCCCGCCTGCCGGCGCTTGACGATCAGTTCCAGCGACGCTTCGCGGCTGGCGAGCGTCTGGCGCGTGACGTCCAGGCGCCGCTGGGCGCTGTCGCGCGCCAGATAGGCCTGGATCACTTCCGCCACCAGGCTGATCTGCGCGCCATGCGCCGTCGCCTCGGTCGCCAGGTATTCCTGCAGCGCGGCGTCCGACAGGCTGCGCACCCGGCCGAACAGGTCGATCTCGAACGCGGTAAGGCCGATGCCCGCCTGATAGGTGCTCTGCACACCGGACGTGCCGGTGCTGTTCAGGTCTCCGGGAACACGCTGGCGCGTTCCCGTGCCCTGCGCATTGATGCCGGGCAGCTGATCCGCGCGCTGGATCCGGTACTGCGCGCGGGCGGCTTCGATGTTCAGCAGCGACTGGCGCAGGTCGCGGTTGTTCGCCAGCGCCAGTTCCACCAGCTTGCGCAGGCCGTCGTCGGTCACGAAGGACTTCCAGTCCAGCGTCGCCGCCGAGGACGGCTGGGCGGCCGTCTGCGCCTGGCTCCACTGGTTGCCCACCGGCGAAGCGGGCCGTTCATAGACGGGCGCCAGCGAGCATCCGGCCAGCGCCGCGGTCAGGATCAGCGCGGATACGCGCAAGGGAAAGAACGTCTGCATCATCGAATCACTCCTGGGCCGTGCTCGGCGCGGCAGCCGCCGCGGACGAAGACTTGCCCCGCGCGCGCTGCACCAGCGACAGCACCCACACGAAAAACACCGGCACGAAAATCACGCCAAGCAGCGTGGCGGTCAGCATGCCGCCGATCACGCCCACGCCCAGCGCGCGCTGGCTGGCCGCCCCCGCGCCCGTGGCCAGCGCCAGCGGCACCACGCCCAGGATGAACGCCAGCGACGTCATGACGATGGGGCGGAAGCGCAGCTTGGCCGCCTGGATGGCCGCGTCGGCCAGCGTATGGCCCTGCTCGCGCAGGCTCTTGGCGAACTCCACGATCAGGATGGCGTTCTTGGCCGCCAGGCCGATGATCGTGATGAGGCCCACCTTGAAATACACGTCGTTGGACATGCCCAGCAGCGTCACTGCCAGCACCGAACCCAGCGCGCCGATCGGCACGATCAGCATGACGGACGCCGGAATCGCCCAGCTTTCGTACAGCGCGACCATCAGCAGGAACACCACCAGGAAGGCCAGCGCGAACAGCATGGGCGCCTGCGACCCGGCGAACTTCTCCTGGTACGACAGGCCGGTCCACTCGTAGCCGATGCCGTCCGGCAGGCCCGCCACGATCCGCTCGATCTCCGCCATCGCCTCGCCGGTGCTGTGGCCAGGCATCGCGTCGCCGGCGATCTTGAACGAGGGATAGCCGTTGTAGCGCGAGATCTGCACGGGGCCGTTCTCCCAGTCCGTCTTCACGAACGCGCTCAGCGGAACCATGCCGCCCGACTTGTTCGGCACGTTCAACTGCAGGATGCTCTCCGGCGTCATGCGGTCGCGCACGTCGGCCTGCACCACCACGCGCTGCAGGCGTCCGGCGTTGGCGAAATCGTTGACCGTGGCCGACCCGTAGGCCGACGAGATCGCCGTGCTGATCACGTCGAAACCCACGCCCAGCGCCTCGGCCTTCTCGCGGTCGATGTCCAGCCGCAGTTGCGGCGCATCGGCCAGGCCTTCCATCATGGCGTAGGCGATCACGGGCGATCCGTTGGCCTGGCCCAGCAACTGGTCGCGCGCTTGGGTCAGCGCCGCGCGGCCCACGCCGCCACGGTCTTGCAGGCGCAGCGCGAAACCGCCCGAGTTGCCCAGCCCGTCGATGGGCGGCGGGTTGACGGCCATGATGGCGCCGTCGTCGATCGCCGCGAAACGCGCGTTCACGCTGTCGGCCACGTCGGCGGCCGATTCGCCCTTGCCGCGATCGGACCAATCCTTGAGCGTCGGGAACGCAATGCCTGCGTTCTGGCCGGTGCCGGAAAAGCTGAAGCCCATCACGGTAAAGGCGTCGCCCATGGCGTCCAGCGACAGCAGATGCTGCTCGACGTCGGCCACGACCTTGTCCGTGCGCAGGTGCGTCGCGCCCGGCGGCAGTTGCACGTCGACGATGACGTAACCCTGGTCTTCCGGCGGCACGAAGGATTCCGGCACGCGCACGTACAGCACGGCCAGCACCGCGACGATGGCCACGTAGATGACCATGTAGCGGCCCGTGCGCCGCACCAGACGCGAGTTCAGGGCCTCGAAGCGGCCGGTCAGGCGGTTGAAGTAGCGGTTGAAGGCGCCGAAGAAGCCGCGCTTTTCCTCGTGGTGGCCCTTGGGAATCGGCTTGAGGAAGGTGGCGCACAGCGCCGGCGTGAACGTCAGCGCCAGGAAACCCGAGAACAGGATCGATACCGCCAGCGACAGCGAGAACTGCTGGTAGATCACGCCCACCGAACCGCTCATGAACGCCAGCGGCAGGAACACCGCCGACAACACCAGCGTGATGCCGACGATGGCGCCCGACACCTGTTCCATGGCCTTGACCGTGGCCTCGCGCGGCGACAGCCCTTCTTCGGCCATGATGCGCTCGACGTTCTCGACCACCACGATGGCGTCGTCCACCAGGATGCCGATCGCCAGCACCATGCCGAACATCGTCATCATGTTCACCGAGAAGCCCAGCACCGACATGACGGCGAAGGTGCCCAACAGGCACACCGGCACCACGATGGTGGGAATCAGCGTGTAGCGGAAGTTCTGCAGGAACAGGAACATCACCAGGAAGACCAGCACCATGGCTTCCAGCAGCGTGTGCACCACCTTCGTGATGGCCACGCTGACGAACTTGGAGGTGTCGAACGGCACCGAGTACGCCACGTCTTCGGGGAACGCGGCCGACAGCTCCTGCAGCCGCGCCTTGACGGCCTTGACCGTGTCGATGGCGTTGGCGCCCGGCGCAAGCTGCACCGCCGCACCCACCGACTTCTTGCCATTCAGGCGCGTTTCGAAGTCATAGCTCTGGCGGCCCACTTCCAGCCGCGCCACGTCGGCCAGGCGCACCGACGAGCCGTCCGCATTGGCGCGCAGCACGATCCGGCCGAATTCAGCCGGGTCGTCCAGCGTGCCCTTCACGGCCAGCGTCGCGGTCAGTTCCTGTTCGGGGGATCCGGGGCGGCTGCCGAAGCTGCCGGCCGGCACCTGCACGTTCTGCGCGGCGATGGCCGCGTTGACGTCGGCCACCGACAGGCCCAGCCCCAGCAGCTTCTGCGGATCGATCCAGACGCGCATCGCGGCTTCGGCGCCGAAGAACTGCACCTTGCCCACGCCGTTGACCCGGCGGATCTCGTTGTTGATGTGGCGGGCGGCGTAGTCGGACAGGCCGACCACGTCCTTGTGCGCGTCTTCGCCCTTGTAGGTCAGGGCGTAGATCATCAGGAAGTTGGAGCTGGCCTGCTCCACTTGCAGGCCTTGCTGCGTCACGGCCGTGGGCAGGCGCGCCTCGGCCTTCTTGATGCGGTTCTGCACGTCCACCTGCGCCAGGTCGGGATCGGTGCCCGGCTGGAACGTGACCGTGATTTCCGCGCTGCCGCTGGAACTGCTGGACGACTCGTAGTACAGCATGTTCTTCGCGCCGTTCAGCTCCTCTTCGATGACGCTGGTCACCGAATCGACGAGCACGGTCGCGGACGCCCCCGGATAGGTGGCGGCGATCGTCACCTGCGGCGGCGCGACCACCGGAAACTGCGACACCGGCAGCGACGGAATCGCCAAAAGGCCGGCGAGCGAAATGAAGATGGCCACCACCCACGCGAAATTGGGGCGGCCAATGAAAAACTTGGACATGGTCTAACCTCGGACAGGCGCTTGGTGCATCAAGGGCCGATCAATTCGTTGCAGGTGCGGCGGCATCGCGGGCGGACGCCAGCTTCGCCTGGTCCACGGGCGTCACGCTGACCTTCTGGCCAGGCACCGCCGCGCTCACGCCGCCGACGATGACGCGGTCGCCCGCCGCCAGCCCCTCGGTGATGTGCCAGTCGCCGCCACGCATCGTGCCGGTCTGCACGGCGCGGCTTTCCACGACGTCGTCAGCGCCCACCACCAGCACCTGCGGCTTGCCATCGGTGCTGCGCGTCACGGCGCGCTGGGGCACCAGAATGGCTTCCGCATCCACGCCCTCGTCCGTGCGCACCCGCACATACATGCCGGGCAGCAGCAGGACGTCCGGATTGGCGAATTCGCCGCGCAGGGCCACCTGGCCCGTGCTGCGGTCCACGGCGATATCCGAGAACAGCAGGCGACCGTCGCGACGCTGGTCGGTGCCGTCGATGGTGATGGAAATACGCCCGCCCTCGTCCGCCCCCAGTCTGCCGTCCTGCATGGCCGCGCGCATGCGCAGCATGTCGCCGACAGGCTGGTTGAAGTCCACATATACCGGGTCGAGCTGCTGGATCTTGGCCATCACCGTGGCTTCGTTCTGGCCCACGAGCGCGCCTTCGGTCACCTGGGCGCGCCCGATGCGGCCCGATATTGGCGCCTTGACGGTGGCGTAATCCAGGTTCAGCTGGGCGGTCTCGACGTCGGCCTGGGCCGAGCGGCGCGCAGCCTGGGCGCTCTTGAGCGTGGTGTTCGCGGTGTCGAAATCCTGCTGGCTGACGGCTTCGATCTTGACCAGGGGCGCGTAACGCCGCACGACCGCCTGGGCGTCGGACACAGCCGCGTCTGCCTTGGCCAGTTCGCCCTGCGCCCGCGACAACGCCGTCTTGAACGGCGCCGGGTCGATGCGGAACAGCACGTCGCCCGCCTTCACGTCGGCGCCTTCCTCGAAATCGCGGCTGAGCACGATGCCCGCCACGCGAGCGCGCACCTCGGCCACGCGCATGGGTTCCACGCGCCCGGGCAATTCGTTCGACAGCACAAATCGCTGCGGCTGGACGACCACTGCCTGGACCGGCCGCGGGCCGGCTGCTTGCGGCGCCGCGTCGCCGGACGGGCCGCAGCCCGCCAGCAATATCGCGCTCGCCAACACCGCCAGGGGCATCCACCTTGCTTTACTCAACATCATTACTACCCCCGCCCGCGGCGTCTTGAATTGAAAGAGACGCTGATGCTACCCGAAAGAGCAATTTGAATCAATAATGATTCATTTAGTCCAATGAAGACTATTTTTGCCGATTAACAAGTCTTTACTTGAAAAATCGGCGAAAGTTTGTACAAAGTGAATCTCGCATGATCCAATGGCGGCCTGGAAAGCCACAGAACATGACAGGGAGGAGGCGATGTCCGAAGATGCGGGGCACGAGCGGCTATTGGTTGCGCTGGCATTGGCAATGGTGGACCAGCCGCGGGCAACCTTGCAGGAACTGGCCAAGGCCGTTGGCGTCAGCAAGGCGACGCTGTATCGCTTCTGTAAAACACGGGACCAGCTGGTGCTGCGTCTGATGACGCATTGCGCGCAGGTCATGAAGCAGGCGCTGGCGGACTCGCACCTGGACACCGCGCCTCCGCGCACGGCGCTGCGCAGCCTGATCGAACAGCATCTGGCGCACAAGGAACTGACGGCCTTCCTGATCTACAACTGGAAGCCCGACACCGAGCTGGAACCGGACATCATGAATAGCTGGTCGGGCTACCAGGAAACGCTGGACGCGTTTTTCCTGCGGGGGCAGCGCGAAGGCGTCTTTCGCGTGGACATCACGGCGGCCGCGCTAAGTGAACTGCTGATCGCCGTCATCACCAGCATGGTGGACGCCGAGCGCCGCGGACGCATCGCCCGGATGGGCATTGCGCAGGTGGCCGAACAGATGATGCTGCACGGCATCTCGGCCGACCCTGCCGGCGCGAGGGACTAGCGCGTCCCTGCGCCGAAGCCGGCGCGCCACGGATCGACGCGGCGCGCGGCAACCACGTTTCAGGCGGCCGTCACCGGGCGGCCATAGAACGGATAGTTCGGATCGTTGTAGCCATGGGCCGACGCGTGGCCCGGCGTGACCCAGTCGTTCACCACGGCTTCGTCCTCGGGTGTGATCGTCACGTCCAGCGCGGCATAGTAATCGTCCATCTGCGCCAGCGTGCGCGGGCCGGCGATGACAGCAGTGACCACGGGGTTGGCCAGCACCCAGGCGGTGGCGAAATGGCCCGGCAGCACGCCGCGCGCGGCGCTGTGCTGCACCAGTTTCTGTGCGATCTGCAGGGATTCCTCGCGGAACTCGGTGGCCAGGATGCGGCTGTCGCCGCGGCCGGCGCGCGTATCCGCCGCCGGCGCCTGGCCCGGCAGGTATTTGCCCGTCAACACGCCGCGCGCGATGGGGCTGTACGGCACCACGCCCAGGCCGTAATGCTTGCACGCAGGCAGGATCTCGACTTCCGGCCCCCGATTCAGCATGTTGTAGTACGGCTGGCATACGACCGGCTGCGGCACGCCCAGCTTTTCGCACAGGCGCATCACTTCGGCGATGCGCCAGCCGCGGAAATTGGACAGCCCGAAACTGCGCAGCTTGCCCGCGCGGATCAGGTCGCCCAGCGCCCACAGCGCTTCCTCAAGATTCTCTTCGTGATAGTCGCGGTGCAGGTACAGGATGTCCATGAAATCCGTCCCCAGGCGCGACAGGCTCTGCTCCACGCCGCGCATGAGCCATTGGCGCGAGTAATGCGCCAGGTTCGGCCCCTTGCCTACCGGGTTGCCGATCTTGCTGGCCAGCACCCAGTCGTGGCGCTGCCCTTTCAGCAGCTTGCCCACGACTTCCTCCGACCGGCCTTGGTTATAGACGTCGGCGGTGTCGATGAAATTGACGCCGTGGTCGCGCGCGGACGCGACGATGCGCGCGGCCTCGTCATCGGGCGTCTGCTCTCCGAACATCATGGTGCCCAGGCATAGCGGCGATACCCGGAGATTGCTGTTTCCCAGTCGGCGGTAGTTCATGGCGTGATTTCCAGTTCGAACGATGAGCCCTGGATGTTACCCCTGGGAAACGCGGCATGGCGGATCGGCGACGCAAAGTGTCCGGCGCAGGCCTGCCGGCGGGAACGCGGCGGCCAACCGCGGCATCAAATGGTCAGGCACGCGCAAAAGCCGAGCGCACGACGTTCATCGTTGCGGCGATGCCCGGTTTCTTCGGAGAAAACCCATGCTCACCTATGCCATCGTGGTCTTTGCGGTCGCCGCCGTCGGCGGCCTGGTGCTTGCCGCGCACGTGCTGCGCAACAAGTTTGCTCCCTGGGCGGTATCGGTGCTGCATGCGCTGCTTGGCGCGGCCGGGCTGATCCTGCTGATCACCCTGATCGTCCAGGGCAACGCGCCGCAGCAGGCGGTGATCGGCTTCGCGCTGTTGCTGCTCGCGGCCTTGGGGGGATTCTTCCTGGCCTCGTTCCATGCGCGCAGGAAGCTCCCGCCCAAGGCGATCGTGGTCATCCACGCGGGCGTCGCCGTCGTGGGATTCCTGACCCTTGCAAGCGTGCTGCTGTGATCCCGCGCCATCCCCTGCATCCCGCGCTGGTGCACTTCCCGGTCGCCTGCTGGTCGTTGGCGGTGGCGGCGGATTTCGCCGGGCTGTGGTTCGGCGAAGCCGCCTGGCGCTGGTCGGGCGGACTGCTGGCGGTGGGATGCGGCATGGCCGTGCTGGCGATGCTTGCCGGCATGCTGGAGCTGTCCCGGATACCCGACGGCCCGGCGTTGCGAGTAGCCTATTGGCACATGGGCGTCATGCTTGTGGCGGCCACGCTGTTCACCTTGCGCCTGGTGCTGCGATTGGAGCAATGGCGGCCGCTCGAGCCCGACGCGGTGTCCCTGATGCTGGATGCGGCAGGCTTCGTCTGTCTGGCGGCGGGCGGCTGGCTGGGCGGCGCCCTGGTCTACCGGTACGGCGTCGGACGCTCTAGCGAATAGCTCGGCCAAGGTCCCGGAGGCCCTATGCCACATGCACTCCACCAGCCGCGCGTGCCGGCTGCCACCCCGGCCACCGAGGCCGACCTCATCGCCCGCGCGGCGGCCGGGGACGAAGCCGCCTTCGAAGCGATCATGCGGCGCAACAACCGGCTGCTGTTCCGCACGGCCCGCAGCATCCTGAAAAGCGACAGTGACGCCGAAGACGCGCTGCAGGATGCCTACCTGTGCGCCTGGCGCGCCCTGGGCGATTTCCGGTCGGACGCCCGCCTGTCGACCTGGCTGGTGCGGATCGTCGTCAACGCGGCGCTCAGGCGCCTGAAACGACGCCACGCCCAGGTCATTCCCCTGGATGCCGCCATGAACGCCATCGACCCCGACATCCAAGCCTCGTTGTCCGACGATCCCGATAGCCGGCCCGAATCTTCCGCCATGCGCGCCCAGATGCGAAAGCTGATGGAAGACCGCATCGATCTGCTGCCCGAGGACTTCCGCACCGTGTTCATGTTGCGGGCCGTGGAAGAAATGAGCGTGCAGGAGGTTGCGCAGGCGCTGGACATTCCCGAGGCCACGGTCCGGACGCGTTACTTCCGCGCCCGCGCGCTGCTGCGCGAAGGACTGGCAAGCCAGATCGATGTCGCCCTGAACGACGCGTTCTCGTTTGACGGCGCGCGGTGCGACCGCATTGTTGCGGGCGTGCTGGACGAGGTCCGCAAGGGATCCGATCCAGCGGACGGAGGCAAGGCGGCGGATCGCCGCCCCTGAATCCCGCCCGCCGCTGCCGCGCCTTGCCGGCTGGCGCGGCGGTCAGGCGCGGCGGTCAGGCGTGCGGGTGGGGCGCGCAGGTGCGGCGCGCCGGTGGGGCATGCCGGTGCAGCGCGCCGGTTCAGCGCGTCAGGCCTCGCCAGCGTCCACCGCGGCAAGAATCTTGCCGAACAGTTCATCCGCATGGGCGGAATTGAGCCAGCGCACGATCACCACCATCTTGCGTTCCGGTTCCACCCAGGTGAACGAGCTGCCCGCCCCCACTCCGAAGAAGCTGGACGACGGCACGCTGGGGAATACCTTGCCTTCGTGGTTCAGCCAGATCAGGTAGCCGTAGTACGGCGCGATCTCGCAAGGCGTGCGCATGGCCTGCAGCCATTCGCGCGACAGGATTTGTTGGCCGTTGGCCTGGCCGTCGTTCAGCAGCATCTGGCCGATCAGCGCCTGGTCGTTGGCGCTGATTGACATGCCGCCGCCCCAATGCGAACCGCCCGGAACCGAAGGCATGCGCTGGCCGTCGATCTCGACCCAGGCTTCGTCATAGCCCACCCATTGCCAGTCTTCGCTGCATCCGATGGGCCGCGTGACGGCCTCGCGGAACACGTCCGGCAGCGGTTTGCGGAACAGATGCAGCAGCGCATACGAAAGCTGATTGATGCGCACGTCGTTGTATTCCCAGTACGTGCCGGGCTGCTGCAAGGGCCGCGCATCGCCCTTCTTGCCGTCGGGCGGCACGCCGAACGTGACGGCGCGGTAGCGGTCCGCCTGGTCCGACACGCCGAAGCGCTCGCCTTCCCACTCGCTGGTCTGTTGCAGCAGGTGGCGCCACGTGATGGACGCGTTGTTGCCTTCGTCAAAGCCGATGCCCGGCACGCGCTTGCCCACGGGTTCGTCCACATCGGGCAGCAGGCCGCGATCATGCGCCACGCCCGCCAGGATGGCCAGGTACAGCTTGGCGACGCTGAAGGTCAGGTCGGCGCGGTCGGGCTCGCCCCACGAGGCCACGGTCTTGCCGTCCACCACGACCACGCCGGACACCGGCCCGCGATCGTGGATGGGACCGAGCAGGCGGTTCCAGGGCGGCGGATCGTTCAGGTGCACGCCGAAGTTGCCCTTGACGCTGCGGTCCCAGGCGGATTCGTGGTCGTTGGCGAACTGGATCGCCTGCTGCATGAGCGTATTCATGGGTTCCCTCGTCATTGTGTGTGGTTCATTCGCCCGCGCCTTCCGGCGCGCGCGTCAGGTATTCCATCGCCGCCTGCAGCCCGCCCGACTGGTGCGGAACGCCTGCGGCTGCCAGGCCCATTTCGACGCCGGCCAGCGTGCCGCATAGCGTCAGGTCGTTGAAATGGCCCAGATGGCCGATACGGAAAATGCGGTCGGAAAGCTTGCCCAGCCCCTGTCCCAGCGACATGTCGAAGCGGTCCAGGATGACCTTGCGCAGCGCGTCGGCGCCATGGCCTTCCGGCATCAGCACGGCGGTCAGCGCAGGGCTGTGCGCGGCGGGGTCGAGGCTGAGCAGTTCAAGCCCCCAGCCGGCCACCGCAAGCCGGGTGGCGCGGGCATGGCGTTTGTGGCGCGCGAATACGCGCGGCAGGCCCTCGGCCTGCAGCATGGCCAGCGCTTCATGCAGGCCATAAAGCAGATTCGTTGAAGGCGTATACGGAAAATAGCCCTTGGCGTTCGGCCCCAGCATCTCGCGCCAGTCCCAGTACGACCGGGGCAGCCGCGCGGTCTCGGCCGCCGCCAGCGCGCGCGGTCCGACCGCGTTGAAGGACAGGCCGGGCGGCAGCATCAGCCCTTTCTGCGAACCCGCCACCGTGACGTCCACGCCCCATTCGTCGTGGCGGTAGTCGATGGAGCCCAGCGACGAAATCGTGTCGACCATCAGCAGCGCCGGATGGCGCGCCGCGTCAATGGCCGCGCGCACGGCGGCGATGTCGCTGGTCACGCCGGTGGAAGTCTCGTTGTGCACCACGCACACCGCCTTGATGCTGTGCTCGGCGTCGGCGGCCAGGCGCGCGCCGATCACGTCGGCATCCACGGGATGGCGCCAGTCGCCCTCGATGTAGTCCACCTCCAGATTCAACCGGCCGGCCAGCTTGCGCCAAAGGCTGGCGAAGTGGCCGGTTTCCACCATCAGCACCCGGTCGCCCGGCGACAGCGTGTTGACCAGCGCGGCTTCCCACGCGCCCGTGCCGGAGGCCGGATAGATCACCACCGGCGCCTTGGTCTGGAAGACGTGCTTGACGCCAGCCAGCACCGACAGGCCCAGTTCGCCGAACTCGGGCCCGCGATGATCGATGGTGGGCTGGTCGATGGCGCGCAGCACCCGGTCGGGCACGTTCGTGGGCCCCGGAATCTGCAGGAAATGCCGGCCGGAAAGGTGTTTGTTCAGGGAAATCATGCGTCGCCCCCAACGTGAAGGGTTTGTATACCAACCAGGAACTGCGCGGCGGACGGACGAGGCTCGACGCGCAGGCGGACTTGCGGCATGCGCCACTCTATCCCATTGTTTTTACGTCGATAACCTAGGGTATTCACCATCAGATTGAAACGAAAGACAGGTTTATAGTCTGCGAAAACAAGGGAAATTTTTGTATACCAATGAGCAGCGATCCTAGCCTGTTGCCGGATCCCGCCGCGGCCGTCGCCGCGTCCGATCCCGCGCCGCAGCCGCCGGCCCGTGCCGCCGGCGACGGCCGCACGCTTGCGGCCACGGCGGCAGGACAACTGCGCGAACGCATCATCCAGGGCGAATTCCCGCCCGGCGCCCGGCTGAACGAACGCGCGTTGTGCGACCTGCTGGGCGTGTCGCGCACCCCGCTGCGCGAAGCCTTTCGCCTCTTGGCCGCCGACGGTCTGGTGCAGATCGAACCCAATCGCGGCGCGCAGGTGGTGGCGCTGTCGGAAGCGAACATCCGCGAGGCCTTCGAAGTCATCGGCGGGCTGGAAGCCATGTCGTGCCGGATGGCGTGCGAACGCGCCACGGACACTGAGATCGCCGAGATCCGCGCGCTGACCTACGAAATGATGGCCAGCCACGCGCGCCACGACCTGCCGACGTACTTCCGCACCAACCGCGAAATCCACGAACGCATCAGCCTGGCCGCGCACAACAGCCTGCTGAAACAGCTTTACGACGCGCAGAACGCGCGGATCCAGAATCTGCGCTTCGTGTCGAACGAGAACCGCCAGAAGTGGGATCTGGCGATGCGAGAACACATAGAAATGGCGGAGGCCCTGGACGCGCGCGACGCGGAGCGGCTGGCAGCCATCATGCGGCAGCACCTGCAGCGCAAATGCGACGCGGCGCTGAAAAGCCGAAGCGAGACGACCGATACGCAACACATGTAGTGCTTTCAAGAGGAGCCTTCACCATGGCTGATTGTCGCTTCACACCCGCTACACCTGCGCTGTCCTCCCGCCGCACCCCTGCCCTGAAGGTGCTTGCCGCCGCCGTCATGGCCTGCGCCGCATTGGCCGTCCAGCCGGCGCTTGCCGGCAAGAAAGACGACACCTTGCGCATGGCCTATGACCAGGCGCCGGAAAGCGTCGATCCCTACTTCAACAATGTCCGCATTGGCGTCATCATCGCCGCCAACGTGTGGGACACCCTGCTCTACCGCGACCCGGTCACGAACGAGTACAAGGGCCAGCTGGCCAAAAGCTGGAAGCAGGTCGACGACAAGACCATGGAATTCGAGCTGCGCGAAGGCGTCAAATTCCACAACGGCGAAGAGTTCGACGCCGACTCCGTGGTCTACACGCTGAACTTCGTGGCCGATCCGAAGAACAAGGCCGTCACGCAGCAGAACGTGTCGTGGATCGACAAAGTCGAGAAGATCGACAAATACAAGGTGCGCCTGACCACCAAGGAGCCCTTCCCCGGCGCCAAGGAATACCTGTCCACCACCGCGGCCATCCACCCCGCCAAGTACTACCAGGAAGTCGGCCCCAAGGGCATGAACGCCAAGCCGGTGGGATCCGGTCCATACAAGGTCGTGGACTACCAGCCCGGCAAGTCCATCACGCTGGAGCGCAATGCCGACTACTTCAAGGACTCGCCCAAGGCGCAGCCCAAGATCGGCAAGGTGGTCATCCGCTTCATCCCGGACCGCCAGACGCAGATGGCCGAAGTGATCTCGGGCGGCGAAGACCTGATCATGAGCGTGCCCAAGGACCAGGCCGAACAGCTGGGCGGCATGCCCAACCTGCAGATGGTCACCGGCAACACCATGCGCATCGTGTTCATGCAGATGAACATCCTGGAAGGCACGCCCGCGCCCCAACTGAAGGACGAACGCGTGCGCCGCGCCATCGTTCACGCCATCGACCGCAACGCGATGCTCAAGAACATCGTGGGCGAAGGCGGCGGGCTCATCAACACCATCTGCACCCCGTCGCAGGTGGGCTGCACGCAGGACGGCGCGCCGACCTACAAGTACGACCCGGCGCAGGCCAAGAAGCTGCTGGCCGAAGCGGGCTTTCCCAACGGCTTCGACATCGACATCGTGGCCTACCGCGAACGCAACCAGACCGAAGCCATCATCAATTACCTGCAGGCCGTGGGCATCCGGGCCAAGCTGAACTTCCTGCAGTACGCCGCCATGCGCGACATGATCCGCGCCAACAAGGCGTCGCTCACGCACCAGACCTGGGGCTCCAACCTGGTCAACGACGTGTCGGCGTCCACGCCGGTGTACTTCGCCTTCGGCAACGACGACATCACGCGCGATCCGAAGGTGCGTGACCTGCTGAACAAGGGCGATCACACGATCGACAGCGGCCCGCGCAACGCGGCCTACAAAGAGGCGCTGGACATCATCGCGGAGAAGGCCTACGCCGTGCCGCTGTGGACACTGCCCGCCTACTACGTCGCCACCAAGGACGTGAACTTCAAGCCCTACTCGGACGAGCTGGTGCGCTTCTGGGACATGAGCTGGAAGTAAGGCGCGGTTCGCGCCGGGCCGCCTTCCCCGCTGCCCGGCGCTGCTGAACAGATAGCAGAAAGGAAGTCGCATGCTTCAATTCACGATCAGGCGCCTGGGCCTGGCTGCGCTGGTGGCGCTGACCGTTTCCGTCCTGGCGTTCCTGCTGCTGCACCTGTCGGGCGACCCGGCGCTGGCGCTGGCCGGCGAAGGCGCGCGGCAAGCCGACATCGACATGATCCGCAAGACCTACGGCCTGGACCGTCCGCTGGCCGTCCAGTACGCCGACTGGCTGTGGCACATCCTGCAGGGCGACTTCGGCACGTCGGTCTACTTCAAGACCGAAGCCGGGCCGCTGATCCTGTCCAAGCTTGCCACCACGCTGAAGCTGGGCATGGCCGCGCTGGCGTTCGCCTTGTTCATTTCGATTCCGCTGGGCGTGCTGGCCGCCATCTACAAGGGCAGCCTGATCGACCGCATCTGCCTGGCGATCGCCGTGCTGGGCCAGGCGCTGCCCAACTTCTTCTTCGCGCTGATCCTGATCATGCTGTTCTCGATCTCGCTGCGCATCCTGCCGGTGTCGGGCAGCGGCACCTGGCAGCATTTCGTCATGCCCGCCATCGCCCTGGGCTACTACGTGGCGCCCGCCTTCATGCGGCTGATCCGCGCGGGCATGATCGAGGTGCTGGGGGCCGACTACATCCGGACCGCCCGAGCCAAGGGGCTGCCGGCGCGCAAGATCATCTTCAAGCACGCCCTGCGCAACGCCATCGTTCCCGTCGTTGCGCTGGCCGCGGTGCAGTTGGGCTACCTGCTGGGCGGCTCGGTCGTCATCGAGACCATCTTCGCGCTGGACGGCCTGGGGTACCTGGCCTACCAGAGCATCACCTACAAGGACTACCCGGTAATGCAGCTCATCGTGCTGCTGCTGTCGGTGCTGTATGTCCTTCTGACGCTGGCGGCCGACGTCGCCAACGCGTGGCTCGATCCGCGCATCCGGGTGTCCTGACATGAACACGCCTATCCTCACCCCCTCCGCGCCCGGCGCCCCCGCTCCGGCGCCGCTGGAACTGTCCGCGTCCGCCCTGCGCTGGCGCCGCTTGCGCCGCAACAAGGCGCTGCTGGCCGGCGGCGGCATCCTGCTGCTCATCGTGCTGATCGCCTTGCTGGCCCCGTGGATCTCGCCGCACGATCCCTATTTCCAGGACCTCGCCTACCGCACGGCGCCGCCCGTCTGGTATGAAAAAGGCACCTGGCTGCACCCGCTGGGCACCGACCAGCTCGGCCGCGACTACATGTCCCGCCTGTTCTACGGCGCGCGCATCTCGCTGCTGATAGGCATCAGCGTCGCCCTGATCTCCGGCCTGATCGGCACGGCGATGGGCATGGCGGCCGGCTATTTCGCGGGCAAGGTCGACATGGCCGTGTCGTTCCTCATCACCACGCGGCTGTCGATGCCCGTCATCCTGGTCGCGCTGGCCACCGTGGCGATCGTGGGCGGATCGCTGTGGGTGGTGATCCTGGTGCTGGGCCTCTTGAAGTGGGACCGCTACGCAGTGGTGATGCGCAGCGCCACGCAACAGGTGCGCTCGCTGGAATACGTGGCCGCGGCGCAGGCCGCCGGCGCCAGCACCTGGCGCATCGTATGGGGCGAAGTGCTGCCCAACGTGGTGCCGCAGCTCATCGTCATCGCCACGCTGGAAGCCGCCAGCGCCATCCTGCTGGAAGCCTCGCTGTCTTTCCTGGGCCTGGGCGTGCAGCCGCCGCTGCCGTCGTGGGGCCTGATGATCTCGGAGGCCAAGGCCTACATGTTCTTCTCGTTCTGGCTGATCGCCATTCCCGGCTCGGCGCTGGCGCTGCTGATCTTCGCGATCAACCTGGCCGGCGACGGACTGCACCAACTCCTGACGCCTGAAGAGAGGGCCTGAGCATGAACGACACGGATATCGTCCTGGACGTGCAGGGCCTGACGGTCGACATCGCCACGCCGCGCGGCCCGCTGCACGCCGTGCGCGACGTGTCCTTCCAGGTCAGGCGCGGTGAAACGCTGTGTCTGGTGGGGGAATCGGGCTGCGGAAAGTCCATGACGTCGCTGGCCATCATGGGCCTGTTGCCCAAGGCCGCCCGGCGCACCACGCGGCGGCTGGCGGTGCTGGGCGAAGACCTGTCCAAGGCGCGCGGACGGCGCATCAACGCGCTGCGCGGCAGCAAGATGGCCATGATCTTCCAGGAACCGATGACGGCGCTGAATCCCGCCTACGCCATCGGCGAACAACTGACCGAGCATTACATCCACCATCGCAAGGCCACCAGCCAGCAGGCGCGGGACCGCGCGGTGGAGCTGCTGGAAAAGGTCGGCATCGCATCCGCCGGCCAACGGCTGGCGCAGTATCCGCACCAGTTGTCCGGCGGACTGCGCCAGCGCGTGATGATCGCGATGGCGCTGATGTGCGGCCCCGAGCTGCTGATCGCCGACGAGCCCAGCACGGCGCTGGACGTCACCATCCAGGCGCAGATCCTGCGGCTGCTGGCCGACCTGCAGGCCGAGCTGGGCATCGCCATGGTGTTGATCACGCATGACCTGGGCGTGGTGGCGCGCATCGCGCGGCAAGTCGCGGTGATGTACGCGGGCCAGATCGTGGAAGAAGGCCCGGTGGCCGACATCTTCGCCACGCCGCGCCATCCCTATACGCAGGGTCTGCTGGGCTGTATTCCCGTGCCCGGCCGCACGGCGCCCGGCCAGGCGCTGGGCACCATACCCGGCGTGGTCCCGTCGCTGGTGGGCGAGCTGCGCGGCTGCGCCTTCGCCGACCGCTGTCCCTACGCGCAGGCGCAATGCCGCCAGGCCGTTCCCGTCCACGGCCAGCCGTCCGGTCAGCAATGGCGCTGCGTGCTGGCCGCCGAAGGAGTGCCGGCATGAGCGCGCTGCTGCAAGCCGAAGCCGTCAGCCGGCAGTTCACCGTGCGCGCCGGCATGTTCCGCCCGCGCGCCACCTTGCACGCGGTCAATGGCGTGGACCTGTCGGTGGGCCGGGGCTCGGTGCTGGGCATCGTGGGCGAATCCGGCTGCGGCAAGTCGACGCTGGCGCGCATGCTGCTGGGCCTGACGCCGCCCACCGAGGGCGCCATCCGCCTGGAGGGGCAGGACATCCGCCAGATGGACCGGCGCGCGCTGGCGCGGCGTGTCCAGCCCATTTTCCAGGATCCGTATTCGTCGCTGAATCCGCGCCGTTCCATCGCGTCCATCGTGTCGCTGCCGCTGGAAGTGCATGGCATCCCCAACCCGAAGCTGCACAAGGCCATCGAAATGCTGGAACGCGTGGGCCTGCCGCCCCGGCTGGCCCACAACACGCCCGGGCAGCTCTCCGGCGGGCAGCGGCAGCGGGTCGCCATCGCGCGAGCGCTGGTGATGCAGCCCGAGATCGTGATCTGCGACGAACCGACGTCCGCGCTGGACGTGTCGGTGCAGGCGCAGATCATGAACCTGCTGATGGATCTGCGGCGCGACTTCAACCTGACCTATGTGTTCATCAGCCACAACCTGGCCGTGGTGGAACACATCGCCACGCACGTGGCCGTGATGTACCTGGGCCGCGTGGTCGAATCGGCGCCCACCGCCCGCCTCTTTCACGATCCGCGCCATCCTTATACGCAAGCGCTGCTGGCGTCGGTGCTGACGCCCGAGCCCGGACTGGGCATACCGGACATGGGCCTGGGGCTGTCGTTCCCCGACCCGCTGCATCCGCCGTCCGGCTGCCCGTTCCACCCGCGCTGCCAGCACGCCATGCCCCAGTGCAAGACCGATAGACCCGCGCTGGCCGTGCGCGAACACGCCCTGGTGGCCTGCCACCTCTACCCTTCCGTACCCACCCCACCCGACGGAGCCCGACAGCCATGACCCGCGCACAAGCCATCGCCCAGGCCGAAGAGTGCTTTGATTCCGGCGCCTTCCGCGCCCTGCTGGCGCGCCGCCTGGCGCTGCCCACGGAAAGCCAGAACCCCGATCGCGCCGCCGTGCTGGCCGATTACCTGGAAGCCGAGATCCGCCCGGCCTTCGAGGCCATGGGTTTCACCTGCCGCACGCTCACGCATCCCAAGGCGCTGGCGCCATTCCTCTATGCCGAGCGCATCGAGGATCCCGCCCTGCCCACGGTGCTGGGCTATGGCCACGGCGACGTCATCCGCGGCCTGGAACGCGAGTGGAAGGAAGGCCTGTCGCCCTGGGCGCTGACGGAATCCGAAGGCCGCTGGTACGGCCGCGGCATCGCCGACAACAAGGGCCAGCACAGCACCAACATGGAAGCGCTGCGGATGGTGCTGGAGACTCGGGGCAAGCTGGGCTTCAACGCCAAATACCTGATCGAGATGGGCGAGGAAACCGGTTCGATGGGCCTGCGCGAACTATGCGAGGAACATCGCGACCTCCTGGCGGCCGACCTGCTGATCGCCTCGGACGGACCCCGGCTGAGCGCCAGCCGCCCCACCATCTTCCTGGGCGCACGCGGCAGCCTGAACGTCGACCTGACCATCGAAGCGCGCGCCGGCGGTCATCATTCGGGCAACTGGGGCGGCTTGATCTCCAATCCCGGCCTGCAGCTTGCACATGCGATCGCCAGCATTGCGTCGCCCACCGGCCAGATCCGGATTCCGGAATGGGTGCCCAAAGAACTGCCAGACTCCGTGCGGCGCGCGCTGGCCGACTGCGAAGTCGACGGCGGCGCGGATGGCCCGGAGATCGAACCGGATTGGGGCGAGCCGGGGCTATCGCCCGCCGAACGCGTATTCGGCTGGTGCTCGTTCGAGGTGCTGGCCTACAAGACCGGCAATCCGGACACGCCCGTCAACGCCATTCCGCCGCGGGCCTGGGCCCGCTGCCAGCTGCGCTTCGTCGTCGGAGTGGATCCCGACGACCTGATCCCCGCCCTGCGCCGCCACCTGGACAGCAACGGATTTTCGATGGTCAAGATCTCGCTGACCCGCGAATCCATGTTCCGCGCCACCCGCATCGATCCCGACGATCCCTGGGTGCGCTGGGCCGTAGACTCGCTGGAACGCACGTCGGGCGAAAAGACCGCGCTCCTGCCCAACCTGGGCGGCTCGCTGCCCAACGACATCTTCACCGACGTCCTGGGCCTGCGCACGATCTGGGTGCCGCACTCGTACCCCGGATGCTCCCAGCATGCGCCCAACGAGCACCTGCCGCCGGAACTGCTGCGGCAGGGGCTGTGCCTGATGACGGGGCTGTACTGGGATCTTGGCGCGGGCGGCACGCCGGCCATCAGTAATCCCAGATAACCGGAACCCAGCGGAACGCATCGCCCTCCACCGCCACCCGGCCGACGGACGGGAACGGCAGGTGGGCGGCCACCAGCAGGCCGCGGTTTTCGGCCAGTTCACGGAACAGGCCGACGCGCACACGCTCCGATTCCTCGGGGTCGTGTTCGAAGCCGTTATGCCATTCGGGATGGTCGAACGCCACCGGAAACATCGCGTCGCCGGCAAAGGTCAGGCGTTCGCCGCCCGAGACCAGGTCGACCACGCTATGCCCCGGCGTGTGGCCGCCGGTCAGCCGGACGATCACGCCCGGCGCCACCTCATGCCGGTCTTCAAAGATGTGCAGCCGGTCACGGTAGATCTCGTAAAATCTCTTGGCCGTGGAACGCAGCACGTTCGGCACCGGCTTGGGCATGACGGTCTGCGTGAAGTCGGGCGACGTCCAGAACGCGACCTCCGTGGCCGACACGTGGATGCGCACGTTGGGGCTCAGGCGCTCCCTCACGCCGTCGACCAGCAGCCCGCCCACGTGGTCCATGTGCATGTGCGTGATGATCACGTCCGTCACGGACTCGAGCGGGATGCCCGCCGCCTGCAGCCGCTGCGGAAACTGCCCGGCGCGCGGAAAGCCCGGGAACTGGCCGCCCAGCCCCGCGTCGATCAGGATGGTCTGGGCGCCGCTCTTGGCCACCATCACGTTCAGCGGCCAGTCGAAGGCGTCGGGCGGCATGTACATGCGGTCCAGCCAGTTGGCCAGGTCCGCCGGATCGGCATTGGTGGCCATCGTTGACGTGGGCAGCGGCAGCACGCCGTCGCTGACCACCAGCGCCTCAATGTCGCCGACCTGCACCGCGTAACGGGAAGGCACCAGGTCAATGGGCGCCTGGACGGCGGCGGGCGGAGCGTTTTCTACGATAAACATGGCGAATCTCCTGAAGGGGTGGCCCGGGCCGACGGAATCGGCCTGGCCCAGGTCTGAATGAATCGACGAGCCGTCAGCCGCGCAGGAAGGCGAGCAGATCGGCGTTGATGCGGTCCTGCATCGTGGCGGTCAGGCCGTGCGGCGCGCCCGGGTAATAGATCGCCTGCGCGTTCTTCACCAGGCGCACGGCCTTCTTCGCGGAATCGTGGATCGGCACGATCTGGTCGTCTTCGCCGTGCATGAACAGCGTGGGCACGTCGATCTTCTTCAGGTCCTCGGTGAAATCGGTCTCCGAGAACGCCTTGACGCATTCGTAGGCATTCTTCTGCCCGCTCTGCATACTCCACAGCCAGAACTGGTCGAGCTGGCCTTGCGACACCTTGGAATCGGGCCGGTTGGCGCCGTAGAACGGCACGGCCAGGTCCTTGTAGAACTGCGACCGGTCGCCGGCCACGCCATCGCGAATGCCATTGAAGACCTCGATCGGCAGGCCTTCGGGATTGGCCGCGGACTTCAGCATCACCGGCGGCACCGCGCCGATGAGCACGGCGCGGGCGACGCGCTTGTTGCCATGGCGGCCGATGTACCGCGCCACTTCGCCGCCGCCGGTGGAGTGGCCCACCATCGCGATGTTCTTGACGTCCAGCGCCTCGATGAGTTGGGCCAGGTCATCGGCGTACGTGTCCATGTCGTTGCCGGACGACGGCTGCGACGAGCGGCCGTGGCCGCGGCGGTCGTGCGCAATGACCCGGAAGCCGTTCTGGGCAAGGAAGTGCAACTGCCCGTCCCAGGCGTCCGCATTGAGCGGCCAGCCATGCGAGAAAGTGACGACCGGGCCTGCGCCCCAGTCCTTGTAATACAGCTGCGTGCCGTCCTTCGTGACGAAAGTATTGCTGTCCATGGAAGTGCTCCGTTTGGGTTGGGGGGTGGGCTGCGGGGCTGCTTCGGCGCCGATGACGAAGGCGCCGCTCGCCAGGACGGCGCTGCCGACGAGCATGCTGCGGCGGGCCGGGTTGTACGAGTCGTTCATTTGGATTCCTCGGGTCGGTGAGAGACAGTGAGGCCATCGTAGGACCGGGGCCCTGCACGCGGTAGACCCGGCGCGGGAAGCACGATGTTGTGCGTAGCGCACCAATGCGCAGCGGGATGCGCGCACGCACTCGGCGCCGCGCGGCCGCACGCCCCCGAGTCGCGATACGCGGCCGACGCAGCCCCCGCGACGCGATATCTCGGTTACCCTTCTCGCCCTTTCAATCCTGTTCGAGCCTTCATGAAGTCGATTCCCCTCGCGCTGGCAGCCGCCGCCACCGCCTTGCTCCCCACGCTCGCCAGCGCTGCGTATACGCCCACCGCCATCGAGCGCGCCGTCCTTGAATATGGCATCCGCGAAGAGCACGATGCCTTGCTGCGGGTCAGCCCGCGCATGTTGGGCCGGCAGATGGACGCAGCCCTCGCGGACCCCGCGGAAGTCTCGAACATGTATGCCAATGGGCCGACGGCCGAGGCGCCGGCCGTGCTCGAAGAACTGTTCGTGCTGAAGGCGAATATCGACGGCGCGGCGGCGAAGGCCGGCGTGGTCACGTTCCCCGGCACCTCCGCCGCCACGGTGCGCGCAACGTTGCCCGCCGGGACCCGGCCCGCCGAAGGCCTGATGCTGTTGTGCGGCAAGACGGCGTGGGCCGACGGCGTGGTCACGTTCTCGCAATGCCAGGACTGGACGCCGGTCGTCGAAAAGACGACCGCGAAGTTTCGCGCCGACATCGCCGGATTCCTGCAAGGCAAGCCCACCGAAAAACGCGTGGCGAAGTTCGTGATCGACTACTTCGTGGTGGCGGGAGACATGCCCGGCAAGGCGGGATGCCCCGACGACCGCGCGGCGTGCGACAAGGCCATCCGCAAGACCAATATGACGCGCGCCGGCTACAACGCGGTCGAGGAACGCTTGCGCAACGCAGGCGTGCAGCCGCAGCGCTGAGGTCTGTCGCCGGCGTGGGCGCCGGCCGCGAGCCTCGGCCGCATCCGGCCGGGTTCAGGCTGCGACCGCCGCGGGAAACGGAGCGGGCGCCAGCGCGTCCATGAGTTTTTCCCATTCCCGCGGACTCATGTGCGGCTGCACCGCCCCCAGCACGGCCTCGAAGACAGGCGCCGGGGCGCCGGCCCGCAGGCCGGCCAGCAGCCCCGCACGCTCATCCGGCGTCATGGCCGGAATCATCCACCGCAGGACGCACAGGTTCTCGGCCGGCGGCAGCGACGCCACGATGGCCCCTTCCAAGGCGCGCAACTCGTCGTCGCTATAGCAGGCCCACAGCACCTGGTTGTGATGCGACTCCTCGATGTGCATGTGGGCGAAGTTCTCGCCAACGAAGAGCGCCAGCGCGCGATACAGGCGCAGCGCCGCGTCTGTCTTTGCGGCAGCGCCGCGCGCCGCGTTCAGGCGGGACACGCCATCGCGCAGCGTCTGGATGGCGGCCAGGTGCTCGACATGCTCGGCGGCGATGCGTCCGCTGGAGCCGGGACGGCGCGCTTCCATCGCGGGATGCACGAAGTCGTTCTCGTGCGCAAGGTGGCTCGCGCATAGGCCGGCCAGATCGAGCACGCGCTCGCAGACCGCCCGCGAGGCGGCCGGATCGTGGACGTCGATGCAGCCCACGGCCTGCAGCGTGTCCAGCATCATGGCGCGCAGCGCCTTGTGGATGCCGACGTAGATGTCCATGCGCGGCGCCGCGCCGGCGCTGGACGAGGGAAAGGACAGGACTTCGGTCTTGCAGTTCATGTGCGTGCCTCGAAAGCAATGGAATGGCGGTGCCCGCCGAACGCCCGATGCGTGTTGCGTGTTGCGTGTTGCGTGTTGCGTGTTGCGTGTTGCGTGTTGCCGCCGCATCGGAAACCGGCTGGACAAAGTGTAGGAACGCCGCCTCCTCCCGTTTGCTAAGAGTTTGTTAAGTCGCGGTTAAAAAATCGCTAATCGGCATGCGGCTACGGCCGGGAGCGGTGGGTTATGATTTTCCGCACCGCCCGCGCCGCACTTTCCGAAGGTGACCGCCGTGCCGAGACTGCCCGCCGAATGGAGCAACAGCCTGCCCATGCTGCCGTCGCTGCGGCTGGGCGCCTGCGATCATGTTGGCGTCCCCCGCGTATGCCGGGCGCTGGCCGCCGACGCACTGCCCGACGGCCGCATGATGGCGCTGCTGGCCGAACGCGCCGCGCCCCTTGTGGTGGCCGCCTTGCGCGAAACCGGCCAGATAGCCATGCTCGCCACCTCGCCTCGCACCAACCGCACGCTGCACCTCAAGGGCCGCGACGCGCGCGTGCAGCCCGCCCTGCCGTCCCACGCCGCGCTCCTTGCGCTGCGGCGCGACACGCTATCCCAGGAACTCGCCGACGTCGATGGCTTTGCCGGCGCCCCCTTCCTGGCGCACTGGTACGACGTGCAGGTCGGGGACCTGGTGGCCGTCTATTTCAGCGTGACCGGCGCCTGGAACCAGACGCCGGGCCCCCATGCCGGCCAGCCCATCGACCTGGAGGCCGGCCCATGAGCGCGCTGACCCTGCACGCCGTGCGCCGCATCCTGGACGGCGGCATCCCGCCCACCCTGTGCAGCGTGTCGGAAGACGGCGTTCCCCACGTCAACCTGCTGTCGCACGTGGAATACGTGGACCCCGAGCACGTCGCCCTGACCTTCCAGTTCTTCAACCACAGCCGCCAGAACATTCTTGCCACCGGCCGCGCCAGCCTGATGGTCGAGGACCCGAGCACCGGCGGCGGCCTGGCGCTGCAACTGCGCTATCTGCGCACCGAAACCGAAGGGCCGGTCTTCGAACGCCTGCGCGCCAAGCTGGCGGGCATCGCCGCGCATACCGGCATGGAAGACGTCTTCCGCCTGCGCGGCGCCGACATCTACCGGGTGCAGGACATCGCGCCGTTGCATGAGGGCGCGCCGCTGGCCACGTTAAAACCCCGTTGCGACCTGGCCGCGGGCGCGCGCGCGGTGTCGGCCCGGCTTGCCGATTGCAGCGACCTGGCCCTGCTGCCCCAGGTGGCGCTGGACGGCCTGCGCCAGGACCTGGCGGTGCGCCATGCAATTCTCTGGCTGCTGGATTCGCACCGCCAGAGCCTGTATGCCCTGGCCAGCATGGGCTACGCCCAGCCGGGAATCGGCGCCGAACTTCCGCTGGCCGAGGCCGGACTGGCCGGCGTGGCCGTGCGCGAGGGCGTCGCGCTGCGCATCGGCCATATGGCGCGCATGTACCGCTACGGCCGCACGTTGCACCAGATCGCCGTAGACCAGGGCGGCATCGACGGCCAGCCCATCGCGCTGCCGGGCCTGCCCACTCCGTGCAGCCAACTTGCCGTGCCGCTGCGCGCGCAGGGCCGCACAGTGGGCGCGCTACTGGTGGAAAGCGAGAGCGATCAGTTTTTCGGCTACGACGACGAGGACGCCCTGGCCGTCCTGGGCGCCCAGCTGGCGCAGGCGCTGGTGGCGCTGCAACGCGCCGAGCTGGATGCCACGGCGCCAACACACCAGGATGCGCATGCGGCGCCATCCACGGTGCAAGGTTCGACCTTGCACCTGCGCTACTTCCCCCGGGACGGCACGGTGTTCATCGACGGCCAATATCTCATCAAGGGGGTCGCGGGCGCCATCCTCTGGAAGATCGCCAGCGATGCGCAACGCAGCGGCCGATGGGATTTTTCAACGCGGGAGCTACGGCTGGCGGGAAGCGCGCTGGGCCTGCCCGACGTGCAGGACAACCTGGGGGTGCGACTGCTGCTGTTGCAGCGCCGCCTTGCCGACTGGGGCGGACCGCTCCAGATACACAAGCTGCGGCGCGGCTGCTATGCGCTTGCGGCGGGACGCGCATTGCAGCTGGAATCTGGGGAAGGCTGACCGCCCTGACCGAAGCCCGGGCGGTTTTCCCGCCGCGGCGCGCTACGTCCGCGGTGCGTCCGCCTCGGCTTCTTCCCGCGCCTCCAGTTCGTTGCCCAGCACCTCGGCCGAATCCTGGCCCCTTGCTTCGGGCATCAACGGGCGCCGCGTATGGCCCGCCGCGCGCGCATTGTCGCCTTCGTCCAGGCGTTCGGTCTGCACGGCCACATTGGCCGGCGGCGCATAGCCCCGCTTGTCCTGCCCGAAATACACGACCGTGTGCGGATACGGCAGCTCGATGCCTGCGGCGTCGAAATGCTTCTTCAAGAGGCGGTTGTAGCCGCGCTGCACCGCCCACTGCATCCCCGGCGTGGTCTTGATCAGGATCCGGATCGTCACGCCCTTGTCGTTGACCGCCGTGACGCCGGCGACCGTCATCTCTTCCAGGATTTCCGGGCCCAGCACCGAATCGGTCATGAGCTCGGCGAACGCCGCGCGCATGTGCTCGACCGCGTCATCCACGCTCTCACGGTGGGCAATGGTGTATTCACCCAGGTGATACGAGAAATCACGCATGTGATTGGCAACGACATCCACCGACGAGAACGGCACCAGGTGATAACCGCCGTCCAGCGTCCGGATCCCCACCGACCGGATCGTCATCTTCTCGACGGTGCCGAACACGCCCGCCACCTGCACCACGTCGTTCTCGTTCATCCCGTTTTCAAGCTGGATGAAGACGCCGGTGATGATGTCCTGCACCAGCTTCTGCGCGCCAAAGCCGATGGCCAGGCCGACCACGCCGGCGCCGGCGATCAGCGGCCCCACGTCGATGCCGATCTGCGACAGCAGCACCATCACGGTCATCGTCACGATGACGATCAACGACGCGTTGCGGAACAGGGCCAGCAGGGTGCGCTCGCGCGCGCTGGGCATGCCGCGTTCCTCGCTCTGGCTGAGGCGATGTTCGATGATGCTGGCGATCACGGTCCAGGCCAGCATCGCGATCAGCAGCACGATGACGATGTTCAGCACCACCTTGATCGCCGCAGCGCCAGCAGACGAGGCCAGCCAGCGCGACAGGTCGAAGGCGCGCCACGCATCCAGGATCAGCAGCAGGATGACGATGCGGATGATCCAGCCCACCACCTTCAGGGTGGCCGGCACGTAGGCATTGACGCGCGCTTCCAGCAGCGGCAGCCGCCGCCGCAGGTCGTCCGACAGGCGGACGGGCTTGGCCAGCACCGCGTTCAGCAGCAGGATCAGCAGGCTGCCCACGCCGATGACCAGCAGCGTCTGCGCCGTGGCGCGGGCCATGAACGGCAGCGCGTTCGTCGGGTCGACCTGGCTGACGATCAGCAGGATCGTGAAGTACACGATGCCCAGCACGTGCCACACACGCGACAGGAAGCGCAGCCGCGAGCCCATGAACGTGGCCGCGCCCGCGGCGCGTCGGTCCAGGCGTTCGCGCACCGACTGCCGGTTCTGCCAGATGACGCGCACGGCATAGACGTACACCGCCAGCATGATGAGCATGCTGGCCAGCCGACCCAGCGCGGGCGACAGCGCCGCCGCCATCACCGGACCCACCAGCAGCGTGCCGTAGCCGGCCGCCGCCACGACGCGCACCAGCCACCCGTTCCAGTACTTGGCAAGCTCGTCCGACATCGGCAACAGGCGAAGATGCGGATGCCGCACCGCGAAGACCGTGCGGATCAGCACCTTCACGATCTCCACCGCCACGAATGCTTTCAGAAACACCGCCGCCAGCACATCCAGCGTGCCGCGTCCCGGCGTGGTCCACAGCGCCGCGGCGCCGCCGGCCATCGCGGCCAGCAGCACGACGCCCACGTCGATGGCCAGCGCGCCCACGATGGCGCCCGCGCGGCGATACAGCACCCGCATCGTGGCGGGCCCGGTGCGTTTGGCCGGGGATTGCAGGTCGCCGCCCTGCTCCGCCACCCAATGATCGATCCGCGTGTAGATCCGCATGGCGATCATCCGCAGCAGGATGAACGCGATGATCGTGGCCACGGCGGCCAGCGCCAGCGGCAGCAAGGCATTGCCCGCCGTGCCGCTGTCCATCCGCAGGCTGCGTCCGGAGGCCAGCGCGCGCATATCGTCCACGCCCTGCCCCATGTCGGCAGCCACGCCGGTCAGAAAGCGCTGCACGCCATCGGCCATGCGCTCCTGCAGGGTCGGCTCCGCCGCTTCGGCGGGCGTCTGCTTCGCGGGCGGCGCCTTGGCCGGCGCAGCGCCGGCCGCTCCAGGCTTGGTTCCGGCCGCCTGCGAGCGCAATTGGTCGATCAGCGCCTGGCGGGCTTCGGGATTGTCCAGCAGGTCGGCCAGCGCGGCCGGCGTCAACGCCGGGGAGGCGGCCGCCGGCTCCTGCGCCTGCGCCTGCGGCAGCAATGGAAACGCGGCCTGGGCCGGGGCATGCCACAAGAGAGACAGGCAACTCAGCATCGCCGCCAGCAGCATGGCCGCCAGCCAGGGCCTTTCCCGTCTGCGCCGCCAGAAATGGGCGGCCTGTAGTCGGGGCGGGAAGGAAATGGATGCTGTCGTCGCGGGTCTAACCACTAATAAATCTCCTGTGCGATCGGGGCGCGGCCTTGAAGGTGAAACGCAAGATAAAAACGGGGCGCATGACGCCGGTCACGGCGCAGTCACCGCCCACATGATAAAGCCCATGGGGCGGCGGTCCTGCGCAAGGGGCGGCCGCCACTTCGCGTGGGCCGGGCGGCACCGCGCCCGGAGAGCATGGGGACGGAACGTATCAATGGCTGCCGGATCGCCGGCGCAACGGCGACCGAGCGCCGCTATATCGCCGCAAGAAATAAACAAGCGCCAATTAATTCGTTGGCGTACGGGACGCGAGTCATTAGAGTCCAACGCCGCCATGCCCGCACTGCATCCCGCAGCCGCGCCATCACCACGAGTCCGCTTCATGTCTACCCGATTCCAAGCTGCACGCCGCAATACCTTGCTCGCCCTTGCTCTGGCCGTCGCCGGCATGGGCGCAGCCCACGCCGAACAACGCGTCATCCGCATCGTGGTGCCCTATGGCACCGGCGCGGTCCAGGACACGATCGCCCGCGCGATCAGCGATGAACTGGGCAAGGCGCTGGACGCCTCCATCGTCGTCGAAAACCGAGCCGGCGCGGGCGGCACCGTCGGCACGGCCCAGGTGGCCCGGGCCAAGCCGGACGGCAACACGCTGGTGCTGGCCGCCGCCAGCCACAACATCGCCGGGTATCTGTACAAGAACCTGAGCTACGACGCCTACAAGGACTTCACCGGCGTGGCCTACATTGGCAACACCGGCTACATCATCCTGGCGGCCGCCTCGCTGAACGCCAAGAACACGGCCGACTTCATCCAGGCGGTCAAGGCCAAGCCCGGCGGCTACGACTACGCGTCGGCCGGCAACGGCAGCGCCTCGCACCTGGGCATGGCGTCTTTCCTGACCGCCGCCGGCGCCCAGATGCAGCACATCCCCATGAAATCCACGGGCGACGCCGTGACCGAGCTGCTGGCCGGCCGCGTCCAGGCCGTCACCGCCGCCACCATCGGCGTCACCGCCTACCGCAACGACCCGCGCGTGACCTTCCTGGCCTACACCGGCAAGACCCGCTCGCGCTTCGCGCCCGACCTGCCCACCGTCGCCGAAAGCGGCCTGCCGGGCTACGCGTTCGATTCCTGGCTGGGCCTCCTGGCGCCCGCCGGCATTTCCGCCGCCGACCGCGACCAGATCAATGCCGCGGTCAACAAAGTGCTGGCCGATCCCAAGGTGCAGGCGCGCCTGGCGTCGCTGGGCGTCGAAGCCGAAGCCAGGTCGGCCGCGCAGTTCCAGGATTTGCTGAAGGCGGATTTCGAGGCCGCGGGCAAGGTGGTCGAGGCGTCCGGGGCGCGCGTGGAATAACGCCGGCCAGCAATAAAAAAAGGCCCCGTCAGGGGCCTTGTCGCTTCCGCATCCCGTCCAGCATCAGGTCTGTTATGAACTCCGCCAATGCCTGCTGCCTGGCGGCGTCCGGTGTCTGGCGCGTGAAGCGTTCGATGATGCCCATGAGCGACTCGGCGATCCAATCCGCGCTGAGCGCGGGTCGGAACAGCCCGGCCTGCTGCTCCGCGCGGACGTTGTCGGCGATCATCGCAACCAGTTCGTCCTTCAGGGCTTGCGCCTCGTCGGCCTGGTAGAACCCGATGCGCGTCAGGTTGGGATCTTCCTGCAGGATGGCCAGCAGGCGGCCTACCCCTTGCCGGATACGGGCCGCGAGTTCAGCCCCTTTCAGGTCGCCCGGCAGCCGCGCCTGCGTGATGGCCAGGCGCAGGCGCTGGGCGAACATGCCGACCAGTTCGTCATACGCGGCCTGCTTGCTGGCGAAGTACTGGTAGAAGACGGGCTGGGTGACGCCGGCCCGGGCGACGATGTCGCTGATGCGCGTGTGCTGGAAACCGCGTTCGGCGAACTCCGCTGCGGCGACCTCCAATAGCTGTAACCGCGTGCGTTCGCCTTTGGTAAGACGCGCGTCTTGCGATGCCGAAGAAGGTAGTGCTGTAACCATCGCGAGAAATTACTCCGCATCCCGGCTTTTTGCCACCGTTTCCGCGCGTTTTTGCCACGGTATGGAAACTTGCCGCGAAGGCTCCCGTCCGGGCCAGACCGGCTGTCACAGGACTGAAATCACTTGAAATCCCCGTATCCGTTGAGACAAGCACTTGGAGGGTCGGAGCAGTAAAGTAAGGCCATCGCTCCGGGGATTGGCGCTGTGCCGCCTCTGGAACGACTCAGGAGCAAGATCATGAAGCGGTTTACAGGCCGGTTGGCCATTGCGGCATTGGCGCTGGCGGTTGCCGGCGCGCCGGCGGTGGCGGGCGGGCGTGGCGGGTATTGGGGCGGCGGGCACGGAGGCGGCTATCACCACCATCACGGTGGTGGTTCCAGCAGTTCGGATGGATGGTGGATCGGTGGCGCTTTCGCGCTGGCCACGGTCGGGCTGCTGCTGGCGGCGAACTCCGGCCCTTCGTATGTGCAGACCGGCGTCTATTCGTCCGGCGTGGGTTACACCAGCCCGCCCCTGTACGCAGCGCCCGTGTATGGCGCCTCCGTCTACAGCGCGCCAGTCTATGAAGCGCCCCCTGTGTACGAGGCCCCCGTTGCTTATTCCGCACCCGCGCCGCAGTACGCGCCCGTGCAGTACGAACCCGCGCCTCGCGTCGATTCCGCCCAGGCAAACGCCACCTATGATTGCCAGCGCTGGGCCATGAACCAGAGCGGCTACGACCCCGCCACCATCTCGCAGTGGACCACCCAGGTCATGGTGGACAGCTATAACCGGTCGCTGGATTCCTGCATGACCAGCCGCGGCTACCGCGCCCACTGACGCCCGATCCGGGTATACCCGGTTGTCCATCCGCGCCGGCCTGCACACACTGCTTGCCGGCGCGGCGCATTTGGCCGCCGCGAACGACACCGGCCAACGTGCCGCGCATACAGGGGAAGTCATGTTGTATTTCAAGCGGATCGCAAGCGTCTGCGCACTGGGCGCGGCATGCGCATTTTCCACGGCCGTCCCGGCCCAGACCGACGCCAAGGCGCAGGCCATGACCATCGTCGTGCCTTACGGGGCGGGCGGCATCGTCGACAACACGGCGCGCGCGTTCGCGCAGAAGCTGGCGGTGGAACTGGGGCGGCCGGTTGTCGTGGAAAACCGGGGCGGCGCCGGCGGCATGATCGGCATGAACACCGTTGCCCGCGCTCACGATGAAAACACCTTGGGCTTCACCGCCGTCAGCCCGGTCACCCTGTCGCCCCATGTCATGAAGACGCTCTACGACCCGCTGAAAGACCTGGCGCCGATGGCGTCGGTCATGTATTCGCCGGTGTATCTGGTGGGCGGACCGAAGTTCACGGGCAAGACCTTCAAAGACATGCTGGATCAGGCCAAGGCCGATCCGGGCGGCCTGTCGCTGGCGACGGCCGGCGTGGGGTCGCTGGGCCACCTGATGCTGGAACAGATCAACGGGCAGGCCGCCGTGCGCATCACGCACGTGCCGTACAAGGGCATGGCGCAGATGGTGCCGGACGCGCTGGGCGGCCAGTTCACCCTGATGCTGGTCAATGCGTCGGGGCCGGTCAACGCGCTGATCGACGAAGGCAAGCTGAAGCTGCTGGCGGTGGGCTCACCGGCCCGTCTGCCCGGCCGGCCCGACGCCCCGACGCTGGCCGAACTGGGTTATCCCATGGCGAACATGACGTCCACCTTCGGCTTTTTTGCGCCCGCCAGCACCAGCCCGGCGTTCCGCGCGCGCATGAACGCCCTGATCAACAAAGTGGCTGCAATGCCCGACATCAGCAAGCCGCTGACCGACGCGCTGAACATCATGTCGCCCGCCACGGTGGAGCAGTTCACGGCGCAGGTGCAAAAGGAATACGAGGACAACGGCAGGATCGTGAAGCAGGCAAACATCCGCAGCGAATAGCCTTCCGGCGCGGCGGCCCGGCGGACCGATCAGCGCCGCCAGCCGCGCCAGGCGCACAGCAGGCCTGCAGCCAGCAGCGCACCCGCCGGCAGCACCCAGACGAATCCGGCGTCCGTATACACCACCTGGTCGACCGGATCGTAATAGCGGCCGAGCTCGTTGAAGTCCCAGCGCAGGTACTGCGCGTACCAGGCATAGAAGAAGAATCCCGACAGCGCCAGGCACCCGATGGCCGCCACGCGCGCCAGCCATCGGACGCGGCCGGTGCGGGCCACGGCCTTCCAGGCGAGCGCCGCGCATCCGGCCGCACCCAGCAAGATCAGCCAGGTAGCCACGTCAGCGCGCATCGTCCGCGTCCAACGCGTCCAGGCATGCGCGGGCCTCTGCCCATTGATGCTCGCTGAAGACCTGCAGGCCGGCGCTGCGCAGGAGCTGCGCGGTCACGCCCGCGCCGGGCAGCCGCTGGCCCGCAAAATGGCCGTCGTAGACGTAGTTGCCGCCACAGGACGGGCTGCCCTCTTTCAATACGGCCACGCGGATGCCGCGTTCCCGCGCCGTGGCAAGCGCCTCGCGGGCGCCGCGCACGAAGGGAGCCGTGACGTCGTCCCCCGTCACCGCCATGACGCGGGCCAGGCCCGCCAGCACGGCATCGGCGACCCTGCCCGGCTCGATCTCGGCGGGCGGCCGGGGCACGGGCAGGCCGCCCGCCATCTCCGGACAGACCGCGACGACGCGGCCTTCCTCCAGCCAGCGAGACAGCACGGCGTCGCCCCGGGGCACGGCGCGCCCGTCATAGCGCACGGGGTTGCCCAGGAGGCATGAACTGACCAGAACGAATTGCATGGTGTCAGAGGGACGAGAGCGCAGAGCGCCCTCAACCATTCAGGATTCGTCAGCGGCCGGCTTCGGCTTGCGCGCAGCCGTCTTGCGGGCGGTCTTGCGCGCCGGCTTGGCGGGCGTCTCGGCGTCGGCCGGCGCCGCGGCAGGCTCGGGCACGGCCGTCTTCGCGGCGGACCGACCCGACGCGGCGCGGGGCGACTTCCCTGATCCGCCTTCCGCCGGCTTGGCCGCGGCCGTCTTGCTCGCGGCGCGCCCGCGTTTCGGGCCGGGCGCCGCCGGCGCCGGTTCGGCGGGTTGGGAGGGCGCGGCGGCGCCGGCGAAAGGATCGGAAGGCTTGGCCGGCCGGTCGTTGGCACGTTCCGCCGGCGGGACGACGAACGTCCATTCGGCAACGTTCACCTTCGGCGGAGGTCCCGAAACCAGGGCCGATTGCGGCGGCGGCGGGACCGGCTTGGAAACGGCCGCCGGCTTGGCAACCGCCGGCGCGGCGGCAGCAGCCGCCTGCTCGCGTCCGCCCGCCGGCGCCGGGACTTCCGGTTGCTTCGGCGCGTCGGTTTGCTGGGGCGCGTCGACGGGTTTCCAGGCCTCCGGCTGCGCTGCCCGGTCGGAAGGCGCTGCGACAACCGTGTCCGATGCGCCCTCTGCGGCGGCGTCCGAAGAAGGCCCGTTGTCGTCCCGCATGGAACCGTCGGCGTGCTGCCCGGCGCCCCGGCCCGACGTCTTGCGGCCGCCGCGGGACTTGCGCGTGCCACGACCGCTACCTTCCCGCGCCGCGCCAGACTGCGTTTCCGCTGCCTCGGCCGCCGGCTGGCGTGCGGAGGCCGCTTGGGCCACGTCGCCGCGCGCGGCGGGCGCATCGTCCGTGCTGTCGCGGTAGACGTAAGTGCCGGACTTTTCCTCGCGCCCCACATCCATGAAGCCGCGCGACTGCGCCTCTTCCAGCAGATTGCCGAACGCGCGGAAGCCATAGTAGGACTCGTTGAAGTCGGGCTTGCGCCGCTTCAGGGCATCCTTCAGGGCGGAAGCCCAGATCTTGCCGCTGTCGCCACGTTCGGCCATCAGCGCCTCGAAGGTCTCGACCACCATCTCCACGGCCTGGGTCTTGCGCGCCTCCAGCTCTTCCTTGCGGCGGCGTTCTTCGTCGGGCGAGCGGCGCTGGGCCGCCGCGCCGCCGCGATTGTCGCGCCGCGCGTCGGCGCTGCGCTGGCCTTCGCGCGCCAGGTCGTCATAGAAAATGAATTCGTCGCAGTTGGCGATCAGCAGGTCCGACGTGGATTGCTTGACGCCCACGCCGATGACCTTCTTGTTGTTCTCGCGAAGCTTGGACACAAGGGGCGAAAAATCCGAATCGCCGCTGATGATGACGAAGGTGTTGACGTGGGACTTGGTGTAGCAGAAGTCCAGCGCGTCGACGACCAGGCGGATGTCCGCCGAGTTCTTGCCGGACAGGCGCACGTGGGGAATTTCGATCAGTTCGAAATTGGCCTCGTGCATCGGCGCCTTGAATTCCTTGTAGCGTTCCCAATCGCAATAGGCCTTCTTCACGACGATGCTGCCCTTGAGCAGCAGCCGCTCCAGTACGGGCCGGATGTCGAACTTCTGGTACTTGGTGTCGCGCACACCCAGCGCCACGTTCTCGAAGTCGCAGAAAAGCGCCATGCTGACGTTTTCGTTGGGATTGTTCATGTTCTCTCCAATGCCGCGGCCACCGCCGTTCTGCCGCGGACCGCCTGAATCCGCCCATGATATACATATCCGGTCCATCACCCCGGCCCTGGCCACATCCGACATGCCCGACGCCCTGCCGCCTCCCGAACTGACCACCGCGCGCCTGATCCTCCGCCCCTTGCGCCTGGACGACGCGGACGCCATCCAGCGCCTCTTCGCCCAATGGGAAGTCGTGCGCTATCTGGCCGACCGGGTGCCGTGGCCGTATCCCCCGAATGGCGCGCGGGATTATGTCGAACACATCGCCCTGCCCGCCGTGCGCCGCGGCAGGCAATGGCACTGGTCGATCCGCACGCTGGCGGAACCGGAACGCCTGATCGGCATGATCAGCCTGATGGACGACGAGCCCGGCAACAACCGCGGTTTCTGGCTGGACCCGGCCTGCCAGGGCCGGGGCTACATGACCGAAGCCAGCGCAGCTGTCACGGCGTACTGGTTCGGGGTGCTGGACAAACCCGTTCTGCGGGCGCCGAAAGCCGCAGCCAACACGGCATCCCGCAGGATCTCGGAGCGCAGCGGCATGCGCATGATCGCCACCGAGGAACGCGGTTACGTCAGCGGCCGCCACATGAGCGAAGTGTGGGAGATAACGCGCGAGGAATGGCTGGCCCGTCGACCGGCCACTTAGGTGCAAGTGCGTCCCTCATTGTTTGCCCCGCGCATCGCGCTGACAGCCGGATTAAGCGCAAGCTTACGGCCCTTTTCGCCCCGCTTTCCGGCCAATTGACCATGGCTCCGGCTGGCTAGAATTCCCGAAAATCCGGCATTCCGCGCACGGGATGCCCCTGTTATCGGGCAAGATCCATGAATCCGTCTACCGTCATCGGCGCCGTTGTCGGCCTGCTTACCCTCATCATCGTCGTGGCGCTGTCCGCCAACGACGCCAGCCTGTACTTCAACCTGCCGGGCCTGGCCATCGTGCTGGGCGGCACCTGCGCCGCGCTGTTCATCGCCTACCCGCTGCAGGAAGTGGTGCGCGTCTTCAAGCTGGTGCGCACGGTATTCCGCAACGACCAGCACGACCAGCAACGCGACATCGAAGAGCTGGTGTCGATGGCGCAGCTCTGGATGAACGCCGACGTCCACAAGGTCGAGCACGAGCTCAAGAAGGTCTCGAACCCGTTCCTGCGCACGGGCGTGCAGCTCATCATCGACAACACGCCGGAAGAGCAGATCATCGAACTGCTGAAGTGGCGCGTGGCGCGCCTGCGCGCCCGCGAGCAAGCCGAGGCCCAGATGTTCCGCGTCATGGCCACGTTCGCGCCCGCCTTCGGGATGCTGGGCACGCTGGTCGGCCTGATCAACCTGATGTCCGTGCTGGGCGACGGCAGCATGCAGACCATCGGCCAACAGCTGGCCATCGGCCTGATGACCACCTTCTACGGCATCCTGCTGGCCAACCTGATCTGCAAGCCCATCGCGCTGAAGCTGGAACGCCGCACCGCGCGTCGCGTGGAATCGATGAACATGGTGCTGCAAGGCATCTCGATGATGTGCGAAAAGCGTGGCCCCGCCATGGTGCGCGAGACCCTGAATTCCTTCGTCATGCACGTCGAAGACGAGATCTATGACGGCGGCGCCGCCGCCAAGCCCAAGACCAAGACGGAAGGCCAGGTGAAGCCGGCCGCCGCCGCACCGGCAGGCTCGACTGCCGGCGCGCCCGTCTCCATCGCCCGTCCGGCCGCCGCGCGTCAATGAGCCTGATTTCCCCTTCCCTGGCGCAGCGGATCGAGCAGGCCCGCCAGGCGCAACTGCGCAAGCAGAAAGCCGCCGCCAACAGCGGCTGGCGGCCTAGCGAAAGCGACCGCCAGGACCGCTACGCGCGCTGGCACGTCGAAGAAGCCGTCGAGCAGGATTCCGAAAACTGGCTGCTGAGCTACCTGGACCTCATCACCCTGCTGCTGGCCATGCTGGTCGTCATGCTGGCCGTTGCCCGGCTGCATGGCGGCGGTTACGCCAAGTCCGATGAGCCCGTGGAGCTGGTGGGCACGCTGGCCACCAGCGGCCTGCCGAAGTACGACGGCGAGTATTCCGAGTTCGACGCCACCCCGATCCCCGCCAGCTGGGCCGAAGCGCCCGCGACGGTTGCCGCCGCGCCGGCCGCATCCGAAGCGGCCACCGACGAGGTGGTGGTGGCCGAAGCCGCCAAGCCGCTGACCGCGCCGTCCAAGGAATCGCTGGGGCTGGCCGATCTGGGCAAATCGGTGGACGTGATCATCAACGAACAATCCGTGAGTTTCCGGATCAGCAACGAACTGCTGTTCGCCTCGGGCCAGGCCACGCTCAGCACCGAGGGCCTAGACGTCATCAAGCGTCTGGCCGGCATCCTCAACAAGAACGAATACCAGGTGTCCGTGGAAGGTCACAGCGACCCCGTGCCGATCCTGACCAAGCAGTTCGCGTCGAACTGGGAGCTGTCCAGCAGCCGCGCCACCAGCGTGCTGCGCGAACTGGTGCGCGACGGCGTGGCGCCGCAGCGGCTGCGCGCCGTGGGCTACGCGGAAACGCGTCCCATCGAGTCCAACGACACGCCGGCCGGCCGCGCCGCCAATCGCCGCGTGGAACTGATCATGGACATCGCGCCGCAGAAGGCTGCGCAGGCCGCCGCTCCCGCTGCAAAGGGTGTCCAGGCTGCCGCTCCCGCCAAGTCCTGAACCGTAAAGTCTCTCCTCGAAAACCGGCGCAAGCCGGTTTTTTATTGGCGTCTCTTCGCTGCTGATGTAAAGGATGCTTGACACTCGCCGACGCAGCCGCCAGAATGTCAAGGACGCTTTACACACACGGGCATCGATATGAATCAAAACCAGGCCAAGCGCCGCTATTTCAAGGAACTGGGCGTCGCCATGGCGCTCTACGCCATTCTGCTTGCGGGCGCGCTGCGACTGAGCCTGGATTTGCAGCCTGGCGCCCTGCGCACCGTCGTCCTGCTCAGTCCCATGCTGGCGTTCCTGCTGGCGCTGCGCGCCGTCGTGCGCGCCATCCGCGGTTCCGACGAATTCATCCGCAAGACCACGCTTGAACATCTGGCCATCGCCGCGGCGGTCACCGCGGGCGTGACATTTACGTACGGCTTCCTGGAAATCGCGGGCTTTCCCAAGCTCAGCATGTTCGTGGTCTGGCCGTTGATGGGCGCGGTCTGGGCGTGCACGACCATCGTCGACACCCTGCGCCATCGATGAAAAACTGCATCCGGGAATTGCGCGCCGAACGCGGCTGGAGCCAGGCGGCGCTGGCCGAACAATTGGACGTGTCGCGCCAGACGGTCAACGCCATCGAAACGGGCCGTTACGATCCGAGCCTTCCGCTGGCCTTCGCCATCGCCCGCCTGTTCGGAACATCGATCGAATCGATCTTCCAGGAAGACTGAAGCCGCGCGGCGTCCGCGGGGCATGGCGCGGGCGCCGGGATCGGCGTTAACCTAGCGGACCCCGCCCTTCGCGGCGTCTGAAGTCCGCACTGGGAGTCCCCATGTCTTACCTGCTGTTTATCGTAGAACCGGTGGGCCAGCGCGCCCAGCGCACTCCCGAAGAGGGACGCGAGGCCTACGCGCAGATGACGCGCTACGCCGAGTCCTTGCAGTCGCGCGGATTGCTTGCCCGGGCCGAATCCCTGAAATCCGATGCCGAAGGCGTGCGTCTGCGCATCCGCGACGGGGAACGTCAACTGGTGGACGGCCCCTATGCCGAGGCCAAGGAAATGATCGGCGGTTTCTTTCTGTTGACCTGCGAGTCGCGCGAAGAGGCGTTGGCCCTGGCGGCCGAATGCCCGGCGGCCCAATGGGCGACGGTCGAGGTCCGCGAGCTTGGCCCCTGCTTCATGTAGGACGACGCCGGCCCGGCGAAGCCGCACGGGCCGGCCGCCCCCCCTTAGCAGTTGCCTTTCTTGGCCTGACCCGGCGGACAGAAACCGCCACGTCCGCCGCCATCGTGCGGGTCGACGACGACAGACCCTTGTGGCGTATACACGGCACAGCCGGACAGCAAAGACGCGATCAGGGCAAGGCTACACAGGACTTTCATATCGTTGCTTCAAAGGTTGAGGTCGCCGCGAGTGTATGGGATGGGCCTGCAACCGGGGTTGGCCCTTCGTAACAAGGCGATAGGGATGCCGACGCGCTCGACTCGGTATAAACCCTAGTGCCGTCAATCGCTTGTCGATTCCGGGCATCGCCGTTCGTCGTACCTGTACAAGCCCCACCCGGGCCTTGATTTCCGATCCAGGAGACCTCCAGATGCGATTCATGATCATCGTGCGGGCCACGCCCGACAGCGAAGCCGGCAAGATGCCGGACGACAGCCTGCTTGCCTCGATGGCGACTTACCACGAAGCCTTGGTCAAGGCCGGCGTGCTGCTGGACGCCAACGGCCTGCATCCCACGTCCAAGGGCTGGCGCGTCCGCTACGATGCCGTCGGCGAGCGCAAGCTTATCGACGGGCCGTTCGCCGACACCAAGGAACTGATCGCCGGCTACACCATGATCCAGGTGCGCTCGCGCGAAGAGGCCATGCAATGGGCGATGCGCTTTCCGACGCCCTTCCCCGGCCAGGCCTGCGAAGTCGAGGTGCGCCAGGTGTTCGAACTGGACGACTTCGAACCCAGCAAGGAAGTCGAACGCTTCCGCCAGATGCCCACGCCGAATCAATAAGCACCGGCCTATCGTCACAACCACATCGAGACACGCCATGCACAAACAGATCTTCGTCAATCTCCCCATCGCCGACATGCAGAAGTCCCAGGCATTCTTCAAGAAGCTCGGCTACACGTTCAATCCCGACTTCACCAACGACCAGGGCGCCTGCATGGTCGTCGGCGAGAACCTCTACGTCATGCTGCTGGTGAAGGACTTCTTCAAAGGCTTTACCGGCAAACCGATTGCCGACGCCACCCAGACCACGGAAGTCCTGGTCTGCCTGTCCTGCGAAAGCCGCGCCGAGGTCGACGACCTGGTCGCGCGCGCCGTGGCGGCGGGCGGTTCGACGCCGCGCCCGCCGCAGGACCACGGCTTCATGTACGGCCATGGCTTCGAAGACCTGGACGGCCACATCTGGGAACTGGCCTACATGGAACCAGGCCAAACGCCGAACGCATGACACAGGCGGCCACGCATCGCGCCATCGAGGCGGTCTGGCGGATGGAAGCCGCCAGCGTCATCGCGGGCGTTGCGCGCCTGGTGCGCGACGTCGGCCTGGCCGAAGAGCTGGCGCAGGACGCCCTCGTCGCCGCGCTGGAGCGCTGGCCGGACACGGGCGTCCCGGACAATCCCGGAGCATGGCTCATGACAACCGCGAAGAATCGCGCGCGAGACCGCCTGCGGCTGGATGCCCTGCATACCCGCAAACACGATCAGATCGGACACGAACTGGAGGCCCTGCAAGCCGACGTCGAGCCCGATTTCGTCGACGCGCTGGATGCGGCGCGCCAGGACGACATCGGCGACGATCTGCTGCGGCTGGTGTTCACCGCCTGCCATCCGCTGCTGTCCACCGAGGCGCGCGTGGCCCTGACGCTGCGGCTTCTGGGCGGGCTGACCACGGCCGAAATCGCGCGTGCCTTCCTGGCGTCGGAATCCACCATCGCGCAGCGCATCGTGCGCGCCAAGCGCAGCCTGTCGGCCGCGAAGGTTCCGTTCGAGGTGCCCTCGGCCGCCGACCGCCCCCCGCGGCTGGCGTCGGTGCTGGAAGTCATCTACCTGATCTTCAACGAGGGCTACTCCGCGACGTCGGGCGATGACTGGATGCGACCGGCGCTGTGCGACGAAGCGCTGCGCCTGGGCCGCATTCTGGCCGAACTGACGCCGACGGAAGCCGAAGCGCATGGCCTCGTCGCCTTGATGGAACTCCAGGCCTCGCGCCTGCATGCGCGCACGGATGCGCAGGGACGGCCGGTCCTGCTGATGGACCAGGACCGCCGCCGCTGGGATCCCCTGCTGATCCGGCGGGGACTGGCGGCGCTGGACCGCGCGCACGCGCTGGAAGGCGCTTCGGGCCCTTATGTACTGCAAGCCGAGCTGGCCGCCTGCCATGCCCGGGCGAATACGCCCGACGCCACCGACTGGCGCCGCATCGTCACGCTGTACGACGCGCTGGCGCAGGCATTGCCGTCGCCAGTGGTGGAACTGAACCGCGCCGTCGCCGTCGGCATGGCATTCGGCCCGCAGGCCGGGCTGGATCTGGCCGACCAGCTGGCGGCGGAGCCTGCGCTGGCGAATTACCACTGGCTGCCGAGCGTGCGCGCGGATCTCTTGGCTAAATTGGGCCGCAAGGCGGAAGCCCAGAAGGAATTCGAACGCGCGGCGGGCATGACGCGTAATGGGCGGGAGCGGGAGTTTTTGATGGCGAGGGCAAGGGAAATGGTGGCAATGAGGAGTGACTGCGGTGGGTGATTGGTGAGTGTTGGAGTTCGTTGGAGGTGGGAATGCGACGCCGTCCGCGCATTCATCACGTCTCAAGGGTTCTCCGTCTCCAGGCAAATTGCTTACGTTGCTGACGGCAGCAGCGAAGCACAAGCCGTCGGCAATTGACGGCTTCCGGCCGGTCGGAAGCGAACGGCCACGAAGGTCTGCGCTCGGTTGAGAGCCGCCGCGCTATCGCAGGCTTGCTGCGCCGCAAAGGGATTTTCCTTATCAACGCGGGTGTCTGACACCGCGGCGAAGTACATCGCCCCACCCGCCATGCTTAAATCCCAAGCATGCCCCACCCCCACCCCGCCTCGAACTCCCCCACCCCGCCCGCCATCACCGGCGTGCCGGAGGCGTTCGATCATCCCGATGACCGGGCGCAGTTCCGGCGTGTGGCGCATCAGCCCGGCGTGGAGCTGTACCGGGCCCACATCATCCGGCACGCATTCGAGCCCCACACCCATGAAGCCTTCGGGTTGGGCGCCATCGAATCCGGCGTGGAGCGCTTTCGCTACCGGGGCGCCGACCACTTGGCGCCGCCCGGGTCGCTGGTGCTGATGAATCCCGATGAGCTGCACACCGGTCGAGCGGAGACGGAAGGCGGCTGGCGTTATCGGATGGCGTATATCGATCCGGACGTTGCCGCGCGCGTGACCGGCGAGCGGGGCTGGTGGTTCGGGGCCGCCGTCGGCCACGATGACGCGACCGCGCATCGTGTCACGGCGCTGCTGGACGCGCTGTGGAATGCGCCGGAACCGCTGGCTTTTGACAGCGCTCTGTACTCCTTGCTGGGCGAGTTCCGCCGTCATGCCCGCGTGGAGCGCCCCGTGGCGCTTGAAGGCGCGCCGCGCTTTGCGCCCGTCATCGACTACCTGCGGGCCAATCTGTCGCGACGGCTGACCCTGGACGAGCTGGCCGCGGTAGCTGGTTTGAGTCCGTTTCACTTCCTGCGCAGTTTCCAGGCCCATTACCATGCCACGCCGCAGCAGATGCTGATGGCGCTGCGGCTGTTCGAGGCCAAGCGGCTGCTTGCCGCCGGACAGGCTCCCGCCCAGGTGGCGCTGGCTGCGGGGCTGACGGACCAGGCCCATCTGACGCGCGCGTTTTCGCGACGGTATGGGGTGACGCCGGCGCGCTACCAGAAGCAGGTACGCGGCTAGCCTGGCCGGCCCGGGCACCGCAATCTGGTACAAGATCCGCCCCGCGCTCCCTGGGTAGACTGCCGTCATTCGCCATCTGGAGCAATGTATGTGGGCTGGAACTCTTTACGCCCTGGCCGCCGGCCTGATGTGGGGGCTGGTGTTCGTGGGGCCCCTGCTGCTGCCTGAGTATCCAGCGGCGCTGCAATCGGTGGCGCGCTACCTGGCGTTCGGACTGATCGCGCTGCCGCTGGCCTGGCTGGATCGCCGCAATTTGCGCCTCTTGACCCGCGCCGACTGGATCGACGCCCTGAAGCTGGCCGCCATCGGCAACCTGCTGTATTACCTGTGCCTGGCCAGCGCCATCCAGCGCGCGGGCGGGCCGGTGCCGACGATGATCATCGGCACCCTGCCCGTGGTGATCGCCGTCTGCGCCAACCTGCGCAATGCGAAGCGCGACGGCAGGCTGCCGTGGAAGCGGTTGGCGCCGTCGCTGGCGCTCATCGCGCTGGGCATTGGGTGCGTAAACCAGGTGGAATTGCAGGCGCTGCGCCAGGAGGCGGACGCCGACATGTCGCGCTATGCCATCGGCGCGCTGCTGGCGCTGGGCGCCGTGGCGTGCTGGACCTGGTATCCGCTGCGCAACGCCGACTGGCTGCGCGACCATCCCGGACGCAGCCCGCGAACCTGGGCCACGGCCCAGGGTGTGGCCACCCTGCCGCTGGCGCTAGTTGGCTATGGACTGGTGTGGATCGGCCTGGCCGCCACCGGCAGTCCGTTCGACATGCCGCTGGGCCCGCGGCCGGAGGTCTTCCTGGGGCTGATGATCATCATCGGCCTGTTCGCGTCCTGGCTGGGAACGCTGTGCTGGAACGAAGCCAGCCAACGCCTGCCCACCGCGCTGGCGGGCCAGTTGATCGTGTTCGAAACGCTGGCGGCGCTGGCCTATGCCTTCATCCTGCGCGGCACGATGCCGGAACCGCTGACGCTGGTCGGCATCGCGTGCCTGGTCGTGGGCGTGCTGCGGGCGGTGCGGGTCAAGCCACAAGCCATGCCGGCTGCGGCAGGCGTGTGAAGTGAAGGAATTCAGATGACATCCGGCAGCCGGGCCAGATCGTCGATGACCTCAAAGGCCCCCTCGTCCAGCAGCCGCTGACGTTGATCCGGGCCGTTGTGCGAAGCGCCCACGAAGCCCACGGCCCGCATGCGCGCGGCGCGGGCGGCGCGCACGCCGGGGACGCTGTCCTCGACCACGACGCAGTCCAGCACCGCCGCGCGCATCTGCCGCGCCGCAAACAGGAACACGTCGGGCGCCGGTTTGCCCTTGGCCACCTGCGCGGTGCTGAAGACGTTGGGCGCGAATTCCTCCCACAGCCCGACCAGCTTCAGCGCGGCCTCCAGCTTGGGCGGCGTGCTGCTGGACGCGACGCATAGCTCCAGACCACGTTCGCGTAATGTCTTCAAGGTCTCGTGCACATGAGGCAGCGCCCGCAGTTCCGTGCGGAAGGTAGTTTCCAGGCGGTCGGCGTATTGGCGCGCGAATTCGTCGGGCAGTGAGCAGGCGTTTTCCGCCTGCAACGTGCGCCACATGTCCGCGTCGGGAATCCCCGCGAACCGGAATGCGGCCTCTTCGGGCGTGATGGCGATGCCGTGTTCAGCCAAGGCGCTGGATTGGGCGCGGGCGGCGATGACTTCGCTGTCGATCAGAACGCCGTCGCAATCGAAGATGACCAGGCGTGGGGCGGGCGTGTGCATGAGTTCTCCAACGTGTCGTCCGCTCCATGATAGGCCAGCTTGATGACCGCGCCGCTTGATGCCGATGACGGATGCCGATGACCGATGCCGATGACTGATGCGCCGCCCCACCGCCCCTGCGCCCCACCGCGCTACAGACTTGCCGCCCTGACCCGCGCAAGACGCCACGCGATGACCAGGCCCGCCACGCCCGCCGCGGCAACGATGAAAGACGCCGATCCCCAGCCGTAGCGGTCGATGGCGCTGCCCACCGCCACGGGTCCGATCACCTGCCCCAGGTTGCTGCCCTGCATCACCAGCCCGACCGACGCGGCGGCCAGGGCCGGACGCGGCGCCACCAGCGGCGCGGTGCCCAGCAAGGTGGCCGGGATCAGCCCGCCCACCGCCGAAAACAGGACGCACAGCAGGAAGGTCGCCATGGCCGGCAGCGCGGAACCGAAGATCGGCAGCGCGATCGCGGCCATGGCGGCGCTGGCGCACGCGATCAACGTGGACCGCCTCCAGCCGCGCGCCAGCAGCACGCCCGCGCCCAGATTGCCCACGACGTTGGCCGCGCTGGCGATGGCGCTGTACAGCCCGGCCGTGGCCAGTGGCAGTCCCAGCCGTTCGGTCAGCAGCACGGGCAGGAACGTGAACAGCGCGAAGAACATCAGGCTGTAGAGCGTGAAGGACAAGGCCAGCAGCACGGGACCGGCCGCCCCCAGCGTATCGACGGTGTCCTGCCGCAGGCCGCGCCAGGACAGGCTCGCGCCGCGCGGCGACGCAGGCGCCAGCAGTGCCACGCTGACCAGCGACACGCCGGCCGCCACGCCCGCGCACCACCAGTAGGCGTGCCAATCGGCAAACGCCTGCGAGGCCAGCATGGCCACCGCCATCCCCGCCGGCATATAGCAGCTCCACAGCGCAAAGGCGAAATCGCGGCTTTTGCCCGTGACGATGCGCTGCAGCGCGGCGGGACCGGCGACCGTGATCATCAGAAAGCCCAGTCCCTCGATCACCCTTGACGCCAGCAGTACGCCGTATCCCGGCGCGAGCACGCCGGCCACCGTGCCCAGCGCCGTCACGGCCAATCCCAGCATCAGCATGCGCCGGGCGCCGAACCGCGCGATCACGCCGCCCGCCGCGATCCCGCCCACCATGCCCAGCACCGAAAACACGGCGGTCAGCGTGCCGATGGACGCCAGATCCAGCCCCATGTCCTTGCGCAGCAAGGGGGCCGCGATGATGACCTTGCCCACCTGCAGCGCCGCCACGATGCCGGCGCCGACGATCGCCAGCACGGCGCCCCAGCTTGTGTCCGCCACCGGGCCCCTGGCTCCCGACTCGTCAATCCTGTCCATCCCGCCCTCGACCTGTCTGCAATCCCGGCATGATGCCCGCCGCCGGCGATCTTGCTAAGTGATAATCTTTCGAAGCTCTTGATCGAACAAATAGATCACTCGCCCGATGATAGATGCCCTGACTTTGGACCAGCTTCGCGTGTTCGCCGCCGTGGCGGACACCGGCAGTTTCCGCGCGGCGGCGCGCCGCCTGTCGCGCGTGCAGTCCGCCGTCAGCCACGCCATCGCCAACATGGAGGCGCAACTGGGCGTGCCGCTCTTCGACCGCAGCGGCCACCGTCCCGTCATGACGCCTCAAGGCCAGGCGCTGCTGTCCAACGCCCGCGACATCCTCTTGCGCGTCGACGCGTTGCGGGCCCGCGCGCAGGGTTTGGGCGAAGGCGTGGAACTGGAACTGTCGCTGGCCGTGGACACGCTCTTCCCGATCGCGCACGCGGGCGCGGCGTTGAAGCGGATGCGGGCCGCATATCCCTCCGTCGCGATCCGCGTGTCGACGCTGCCGCTGGGCGGTCCGGTCCAGGCGCTGCTGGCCGGCACCCACACCCTGGGCATTCTGGCGGGCGAACATTTCCGGCATCCGCGCATTGCCGTAGAGGCGCTGGGCGCGGTGCAGATGGTGGCGGTGGTCGGCGCCGGGCATCCCTTGGCGGATGCGGCGCGAACAAGCGGCGCGCTGGCGGAGCCGGACCTGGCCGACCACCTGCAGATCGTGCAATCCGATCCGTCGCCCCTGTCCGAAGGCCGCGACTTCGCCGTGCTGTCGCCGCAGACCTGCCGCGTCAGCGGCCAGGACACCAAGCACGCGCTGATTCTGGCGGGCCTGGGCTGGGGCCGGCTGCCGCTTTGGCAGGTCGAGCGCGACCTGGCCGAAGGCCGCCTGCTGCGCGTGCCCGTCGCCAGCCTGGGCCGAGACAGCCAGATCGCCACGGAAACCTATCTGGCGCATCGCATCGACCAACCGCTGGGCCCGGCGGCGCGGGCGCTTGCCGCGGCCCTGCGCGACACGGCTCAACCCTGAGCCTTGGGCGATTGCGCGTAGCTCACGCCCATGCCCGCGCGCACGTCATTCTGAATGCCATAGGGGGCAATGGGATAGCGCAAGCCGTTGGCGGACAGCGCCTTCATGCCCTCGATGGCGATGGGCAGGTAGCGCGGCGGCAACGCCATCAGCATTTCTTCATCCGGCACGCCGCCATAGCGGCGTTCTGCAAAACAGGGCAACGACAGGCTGGGTTCGCCCGTGGCCAGCGCCCTGCCCCAGGAATCCGCACAGGCCGTCTCGCCCACCACGCTCCAGTCGAAGCGCCGGTAGTTCTTCCATTGCAGGCCGTTGATCAGGATGATCATCTGCCCGGGCGTCGCGTACACCAGGCAGATGTCGGGCGGATCCAGGCGGCCGGACGCCAGCGGCGACACCACCATCGCGCGGTACTTGCCCGCCGGCACACAGGACAGGGCCTCCTGCCGCGCCCGCGCGTCCGCTTCGGTGGCATGCCACACGCCCACATAATCCTTGCCGCTCTTCCAGGCCTCGTCCTGCGGCCCCAGCCCGATCACGGCGCGGCACTGCGCGCCCACCAGGTCGTCGCCCGTAATGCCCACCGTCCAGCCCAACCGCGCCGCCATGCCCACGATCTGATCTGTCGTATGCGTGGCCGTCGGCCGCCGCAGCCCTTTCACGCCGGCCATGTCGGCCTCGTTCTCGTAGAGCTTCATGCCGATGACCGTGGTCTTCAGGCGCAGCAGCCGGTTCAGGTCGTCGACCAGCGACGCCCAGTCCAGCGGGGTTTCCCGTGTTGTCTCTTCCATGATCCGTCCTTTGGACTGTTGTGTGCGGTCGGGCCGGCTTCAGGCTGGCATTGCCGCAAGCGGATAAGACTACAACGAATGGGCCCCGTCCTTGCGCAGCATCGCAAACAGCGCCTGGACCGGCGCGCTATCGATCGCCGCAGTCGACGCGGCAAGGCCAAACGACCGGTGCAGGGGCTCGGCAAGGCTTGCGACGCGCAGGCCTTGCCGGTTGTCCGGCAGGGTCAGCGCGGGCACCAGCGTCACGCCCAGTCCTTCCCGCACCAGCGCGAATGCGCTCGCCCAATCGCGCACGCTGGCTCGCAGATCTGTCAGGACCAGTCCCGCATCCTGGGCCAGGCTTTCCGCGTTGACGCGGCACCCGCCCGTCGCAAGGATGAAAGACTGCGCCACCAGATCCGCAAGCGCCACGCTGCCGCCCGCGCGCGCCAAAGGATGCGCCGACGGCAACACCGCCATCCATTCGTCCTCGCCCAGCGGACACGCCTGCCGCTCCGGCGCGGCATTCAGCACGACGCCGACGTCCACGGTGCCGTCGGCCAGCAGCGCTTCGACCTCGTCGTCGCTCGCTTCGAGGGGAATCACATCGATGGCCGGATGCAATTGCCGGAAGCGCCGAAGCACCGGCGGCAGCACCGTCGCGAACACCATGGGAAAGCTGGCCAGCCGCAACGTCTGCCGCGTCAGTCCCCCCGTCTCTTGCGACAGGACCTGGATGCGTTGCAAGGCGTCGAGCATGACGCGCGCCTCGTCCGCCACCTTCAACCCCAACGCGGTCGGCACCGTCCGCCGCCGCTCACGCGTGAACAGCGGCGCGCCCAGCGTGTCCTCAAGCTGGGCGATCGCCTGGCTGGCGCCGGATTGCGTCATGCCGACCCGCGAGGCTGCGTGGGTGATGTTCCCGGCGTCCATCACGGCCACCACCAACCGCCAGTGCATCAGGTTCATCATGGCATCAGCCCTGCTTATGTCATTTTTCTGAAAAAGTAATTTTACGCATGGCTGCGGCAGCGCCATCCTGGAACCCTCACTTTCGAGGATCCATGCATGAAGCTGTACCACGCCCCCGACACCTGTTCCCTGTCGCCGCACATCGTGTTGCGCGAACTTGGCCTGCCGTTCACTCTGGTCCTGGTTGACAACCAGTCCAAGCGCACCGCCGACGGCGCCGACTTCCTGGCGATCAATCCCAAGGGTTATGTCGCCGCGCTGGAATGCGAGGACGGTCAGGTGCTGACGGAAGGGCCTGCCATCGTCCAGTACCTTGCCGATCTGAAGCCGGAGGCCGGGTTGGCGCCGCCTAACGGAAGCTGGCAGCGCAGCCGCCTGCAGGAATGGCTGAATTTCATCAGCACGGAAATCCATGGCGGCTTCGGGCCGCTGTTCAACCGACAGCTTCCCGACGCGGCGCGGGACTGGTGGCAGACGCGACTCGAGAAGCGGCTGGGGTACGTGAATGACGCGCTGCGCGCTCGATCCCACCTGCTTGAAGGGGGCTTCAGCGTGGCGGACGCCTATCTGTACAGCGTGTTGCGCTGGGCTGTTTTTTTTGACATTGACCTGCAGCGCTGGCCGGCCATCCCGCCTTACATGGACCGGATCGCCCAGCGACCAGCGGTTAGTGCCGCACTGGCGGCTGAAGCCGCCGCCAGTGCTCGACGCCCGGTGGCCAACGCTACCTGAACCCGTCGACGCCTCGCATCAGCGCGGCCGCCATTTGGGGTTGGCGCAGTCGTTCCAGCCACCACTGCAACGCGCGCCCCTCGTGGTCTCCGCGCCACGCCAGGTACAACAGGTTCGGCTCGCGCGGCGTCTCCGTGGCCTTTTCGACGAGTTCCCCGCGAGCCAGCAATGACGCGGCGCGGTATCGAGGCACCCATCCGACGCCCAGGCCATCGCGCTGCGCCAGGATCTTGGCCCGCATGCTGGGCACCGCCAGCGTGGCCTGGCCGCCCACCCGGCCATAGCCCCGCGCGCCGGCGGCGCGCGCGGTGTCCGCCACCACCACGGCGCGATGCTGCTGGATCTGGTCCTGTCGCAGGGGTGTCTTCATCTTGGCCAGCGGATGGTTCGGGGATACTGCGAACAGCCATTCCATGGCGCCCAGTTCCGCCCATTGCAGGTTCGGCATGGTCTGCGGCTCATTCGTCGCGCCCACGATCAGGTCCGCCCGGCCTTCGCGCAGGGCCTCCCACGTGCCGCCCAGCACCTCGTGGGTAAACCGCAGGGCCACGCCCGAGTCCAGCTTGTCGAAGGCCTGGATCAAGGGCGCCATCAGTTCGAATTCCAGGATTTCGTCGCTGACGATGTGCAGGCGGTCTTCCCAGCCGCTGGCCACCTGCTGCACACGCTGCGTCAGCCGGTTGACGTCCTGCATCAGCCGACCGGCCTCGTCGGCCAGCAGTTGTCCGGCCGGCGTCAGTTGCAAGCGGTAGCGGCGGCGGTCGAACAGCAGCGCGTCGAAGCGTTCCTCAAGCTGCCGGGCGGCGTGCGACACGGACGACGGCGCCTTGCCCAACCTGGCCGCCGCCCGGGACAGGCTGCCGCTGTCGCGGATCGCTTCCAGCAGGGCCAGTTCATTCGGGCTCAACATGTGCAATTCCTTCGAACATCTTTGTGCGAATGATCGTACGACAAAGCGGACGGCAAGGCGCACCATGGCTACACCTCATCCCCTTCCAAAGGAATCACCATGAACCGTTTCGAAAACAAGACCGTCCTCGTCACCGGAGGCACCAGCGGCATCGGCCTGGCCGCTGCCCAGGCTTTCGCTGCTGAAGGCGCCCGGGTCGTCATCACCGGACGCGACGCCACCGCCTTGGAAAAAACCCGCGCCGTCTTGGGCGCCAACGCCCTGGCCATTCAGAACGTCGCCGGCGCCCCGGGCGCGGCCGCCGCTCTGGCCGGCGCGTTGAAGTCCGCCGGCGTGCGCCTGGACGCCGTCTTCGTGAACGCGGGCGTCGCCAAGTTCGCCACGCTGGCCGACGCCACCGAAGCCCTGTGGGACCAGACCTTCGACACCAACATCAAGGGCGTGTTCTTCCAGCTTCAGGCGCTGGACCCATTGCTGAACTCCGGCGCGTCCATCGTGCTGAACGGTTCCATCAACGCCCGCATCGGCATGCCCGCGTCGTCCATCTACGCCGCAAGCAAGGCCGCGCTGATCTCGCTGGCCAAGACCCTGTCGGCCGAACTGCTGCCGCGCGGGATCCGCGTCAACGTCGTCAGCCCGGGGCCCGTCGCCACGCCCATCTACGACAAGCTGGGACTGGACGCCGCCGCGCTGGAAAAGACCGCCGCCAGCATCCGCGCGCAAGTCCCCCTGGGACGCTTCGGCACGCCGCAAGAGATCGCCGCGACGGTGCTGCACCTGGCCGCCCCGGAATCCGCGTTCATCGTGGGCACGGAAATCATTGCGGACGGCGGCATGAGCCAGCTTTGACCCGCAGCAGAAGCGCGCGGCGAGGCAGTGATAGGATGCGCGGATGACTTCCATCCTGCATGCCCATCCCATCGATCCCGCTGTCCGCGAACGCGTCATGTCGACCCTGCAGGACATCGAGCGCCGCCACGACGTTCGCGTCCTGCTGGCCTGCGAATCCGGCAGCCGCGGCTGGGGTTTCGCGTCGCCCGACAGCGATTACGACGTGCGCTTCCTGTACGTGCACAAGCTGGACTGGTACTTGCGCGTGGCGCCGCAGCGCGACGTGATCGAGCTGCCCATCGACGACGAACTGGACGTGTCGGGCTGGGAATTGCGCAAATCGCTGCAGCTCCTGCGGGGCTCCAACCCCATCCTGTTCGAATGGCTGGACTCGCCCATCATCTACTGCCAGGACGAGGCCGTCAGCGCGTGGCTGCGGCACTTTCGGAGCGCGTACTTTTCCAGCACCAAGGGCCGCTGGCACTACGTGGCCATGGCCGGGCGCAACTTCCGCGAATCGCTGCAGGGCGACACCGTGCGCTTGAAGAAGTATCTGTACGTGCTGCGCCCCGTGCTGGCGGCGCAATGGATCGACAGCGGGCGCGGCGTGCCACCCATGCGCTTTGCCGACCTGGCCGACGTCATGATCACCGACGACGCTCTGCGCAACGAGGTCAACCAACTGCTGGCCGTGAAAATGGCGGAAGGCGAAGCCGAGCACGGCCCGCGCTTCCCGCTGATCCACGCGTATCTGGAATCCACCCTGGCCGAACTGGAAAAAGCGCCCTACTTCGACCGGCCCGACGGCCAGACGGAAAGGCTGGATCGCTTCCTGTACGAAGTCGTGACGGGTGCGCCGCTGACGTATGACGCCTAATTACCTGGCGCAATTGGGAACAGGTGAGCGCGTATGATCAAAGCCCCTTGCGCTGAGTATCCTTCTCCCATGTCCGCCCCCACCCCGCGCGTCACCCTGCGCCGCCTGCAGATCGCCGACGTGCCCATGATGCTTGCCATGGAATCCGATCCCGTGGTCATGCGCTACAGCACCGGCGTCAAGCCCGCGGATGAGGCGCGCCGGCGGGAACTGTTGTCGTGGCTGAATGAGCCGGTCACGGACATTGGCCACTGGGCCGTCGAGGCAGACGGCAAAGCAGTCGGCTGGATCAGCCTGACGCCGCTCGAGGACACGGGCCGGACCCAGCTTGCCTACCGCCTGTCCCGGGACGCCTGGGGCCTGGGCTGCGCAACGCAAGCCGGCGCGCAGCTCTGCCGCTATGCATGGCGAACGCTGGATATCCAGGCGTTGTTCGCCGTGGTCTGGCCGGGCAATACGGCTTCCATGCGTGTGCTGGAAAAACTTGGGTTCACTCGCATCGGTGCGGAACGGCACTACGGCCGCGACACGGAAGTCTACGTGTTGTCGAGGTTCATTGAAGCCGAAAAGGCCAGCGGCGAGTGACGCTCAAAGAAGGCTGACGCCCGCCTACTCGGTGGCGTGCGACAGTTCATGCACCAGGCCCGCCTCGAGCTGCCGCGCTACGCGTCCCAGGCCGCGGTTCAGCGGCCATACGATGTCGAGGTCCAGACCGCCTTCCACATCGACGGGCACGACACTGAGCCCATGACGACGCGCATACAGGCCGCTCATGCTATCGAGGATGGCCACGCCCAGGCCACGTTCCGCAAAGGCGCAGGCGGCCGAGTACTGATTCACCTCGATCACGGGCAGAAACGGCAAGCGCTCCTTTTCGAACTGCCGCGCCGTGAGCGCCCCCACCTGCAAGTGACGACTGAGCGAGATGTAGGGGATGCCCACCAGGTCGGTCAATGCAAGGTGCTGGCGATGCGCCAGCGCGTGGCCAGCCGGCATCACAGCCTGCAGGCTCAGCCGCGCCAGCGTGCGCTGGCCCACGTTCGGCAGCGCGGCCGAGCCGATCACTATGCCGATATCAATGCGCTGATCGGCCGCCAGCCCCGCCACGCCTAGCGTCATGTCGGTACGCACGCTGACGCGCACGCCGGGCTCGCGGGCCTGCAGCCAGGCCATCGCACCGGGCAGGATGCTGGCGCCCACGGCCGCCACCGCCCCCACGTCAAGCCGCGCCTGCGCCCCGCCCCGCATGCTGGCCGCCACACGTTCGGCGTTGTCCATCGCAGCCAGCGCATGCACGATCTCCGGCAGCAGCATGCGAGCATCGGCCGTGAGCGCCAACCGGCGCTTTTCGCGGTTGAACAGCGCGAAGCCCAGCTTGTCTTCCAACGACTTCAGCATCGCGCTTGCCGCGGGCTGCGACATCCCGGTGGCGGCCGCCGCCAATGTCACGGATCCGGTGCGCCCCACGGCTTCAAACAGCGCCATCTCGCGCTTATTCATTGCGAACCTCGCTATTCATACATATATATGTATGAAATGACTCAACATATATATTTGACCATATCAACCTGCATGCCGGACACTCGCTCACATCACAACAGCCGGCGCGGCTTCGACGCGGCGCACGGCAATACCGCAAGGAGACACCGATGCGAACGAAACCTGGCGTATACGCGCGCAGACTTCTGGCCAGAATGCTCGCCCCGCTGCTCGGCAGCGCGTTGCTGGCTTGGGGAACGCCCGCGCTGTCCGACACCTCGGCCGGGGGCACGATCCGGATCGTCGTCGGTGCGCCGCCCGGTGGCGCACCTGACACCGTGGCCCGCATCGTGGCGCAGCACATGCAGGTGGGCGGGCGCGCCGTAATGGTCGAGAACAAGAACGGCGCCGCCTCGATGATCGCGGCCGCCTATGTGGCCCGCGCGCGGCCCGATGGCAACACCTTGCTGCTCGCCAGCCAGACGACGGTCGCTGTCGCGCCCACGCTGCAGAACGTGACGACGTTCGACCCTCTCAAGGACTTCACTGGCGTGGCCCTGGTGGGCAGCGCGCCCCAAGTGCTGCTGGCCGGCCCGAAGCTGCGCGCCAATTCCGTCCAGGAGCTCATCACGCAGGCCAAGGCCGCGCCGGGCGAGATCGATTTCTGCTCGGGAGGCATCGGCACCTCGCCCTATATGGCGGCCGTGCTGTTCGCCCAGACGGCAGGCATCGAGTTGCACAGCATCCCGTTTGCCGGCGAACAGGCCTGCATCACCGAAATGCTGGCGGGCCGCCTGCCGTTCATGTTCGCCAACGCCTCGACGGCCCTGCCTTACATGAAGGACCAGCGCCTGCGCGCTCTGGCCGTGACGAGCAAAGAGCGCGTCAGTTTCGCGCCGCAGTTGCCCACCACGGCCGAGGCCGGCCTCAAGGACTACGAGGTCGCGACCTGGCTCGGCCTGCTTGCACCCGCCGCCACGCCGCCCGACGTCGTCAACGCGCTGAACGCTGAAGTGCGTCGCGTGCTGCGCCTGCCGGATGTGCGCGAAAAGCTGGAGGCGCAAGGGTACGCGCTGTCCGATGACAGCCCGGCGGCCTTCACCCGCTACTACCTGGCCGATCGCGAAAAATGGGTGCGGCTGATCCAGACCGCCGGCATCAAGCAGAACCCCTGAACGCGGCCACTTGCCCGCCCTTCCCCACCCTCATCATCCCGAGCCTCCCATGCGCCGTACGCAGCCCGCCTCTTCCTCCGACGATCCGCGCACCGTGCTGGGCATCCGTCACGGCCCTGTCACCGGCACGATTCCGCCAGGCGCCTGCGATTGCCATGTGCACATCTTCGGTCCGTTCGACCGCTATCCGCTTGCCGAAAACCGCGTGTTCATGCCGGGGCTCGCCTCGACCGATGATCTGCTGGCGCTGCACGCCGCGCTCGGCGTGGACCGGGCGGTGGTCGTGCAGGCCAGCCCGCAAGGCACCGACAACCGCTGCATGACCGATGCCCTCGCCACGCTGAACGCCGCGGGCCATGCGTCGCGCGGGGTCGCGGTACTGGCCCCGGATATCTCGCGCGACGGCCTGCGTGCGCTGCATGCGGCGGGCGTCAGAGGCGCCCGCGTCAACCTGCAGTCGTTTGGCCAGCAGGATCCGGCCATCGCGCGCGATGCGCTGGCGCGCACCGCCGAGCAGGTGGCCGACCTGGGTTGGCACGTGCAGATCTACACCACGCTGCCGGTCGTGACCGCGCTCGCTCCCGCGCTGCGCGATTGCCCGGTGCCCGTCGTGGTCGATCATTTCGCACTGGCGAGCGCCGTGGCCGGCACGGGCCAGCCCGGCTTTGATGAGCTGCTGGAGATCGTGGCGACGGGCAATGTGTACGTGAAGCTCTCCGCGCCGTATCGCCTTACGGTCTGGCAGGATGGCCGCCCGCCCATCGAGGCGCGCGAGATTGCACGTGCCCTGATCGATACGCGGCTTGACCGCATGCTGTGGGGCACAGACTGGCCCCATTCTGGGGCCTGGCCCGGCGTGGCGCGCACGCGTGATCGCAGCGAACCGCTGCATCCCATCGACGATGGCGAGCAACTCTCGGCCTTCTGCGCGTGGGTGAGCGAGACTGAAAAGCAGGCGATCATGGTGGAGAACGCCGCGCGGCTTTACGACTTCTGAGGGCGGCACAAGGGCGATGATCCGAGGCAAGCGCGACCCGAGACCCAAACTGGCCTATCATCCTGACCCTTCCCCACTCATGGAACCACGCAGCATGTCCGACACTTCCCAGCCCTTCGACGTCCAAGCCTTCATCGCCCAGAGCATGGAAGGCATGCAGGCCGCCACCACCGCGCACTGCGCCACGTGGCATCTGGACGACGCCGAGCAATGGTCCGTGGACATGGACAGCGGCCTGATCGTCTTCCAGCTTCCGGGCGGCATCGTGGCCACGGCGCCGGTGCAGATCATCGGCACGTCCAACAGCGAAGACGGCAGTTTCCTGTGGGGCTGGGACCATCCGTCCGTGCCGGCCGAACTGTCCGAGCACGCCCAGCTCGCCCAGGCCTTCGGGCGCGCGCATGGCCTGTCGGCCTACTCCACGCGCAAGGTCGCCTGCGACGACGCGCAGGCCTGGGAGTTCGCCGCGGTGGCGATGCGCCTGGGCGAAGCCAGCGGCACGTATCGCGCGCAGGCGTCCGACACGGCGCATGTGTGGATGACGTTCGGCCAGGTGACGTTGTCGTCCACGGCGGCGCAGTGATCGTGCCGGCCGGAGCAATCGGCCTGTTGCTGGCCGTTGCCCTGTGCGCGCTGGCGCATGTGTCGGCCATGGCCTTGGCCGGACGCGCGCTTGGGGTAGCGCTTGAGGAAATGTCGTTCGGGCTTGGACCGCGCCTGCTGCGAGTGGGCAAGCTCAGCATCAGGCTGTTGCCCCTGGGCGGCGCGGTCCGCTTCCAGACCGCCGCCGACGCAATGCCAGAGTGGGAAGAGGACGATGACGACGCGCATCCCGCGTCTGCCGATCATCTGCACGATGCGCGGGGTCGCGCGACGCAGGACCTCGAGACCTTGAATGACCCGGTCCTGAGTCGCCAGCCCATGGACGGCGTACCGCTGGACCGCCAGCCGCTGGATCGCCAGCCGCTCGCTGCGCAATTGCTCATCGGTGCATCCGGCTGCCTTGTCCTGATCGCACTCGCCTGCGCGCTGCTGGGCGGCGCCGCGGGATTCCAAGCCCTGGCCGATGGATTCGCGCACATCGTTGGCGGCGCGCTGTCGCCCCTGCACACCGCGCAGGATCTGTTGGCCCGCGTGGACGCGGCCGCGCATGGCCTGCCGTTCGTCACTCTGCTGGGCCTGGCCGCCGCCACCACCGCGGCGTTCAACCTGCTGCCCTTGCCCGGCGCGAATGGCGGATATCTGCTGGGCGCGCTGGGCCAGCGCCTGGGCCTGGCCGCGCGCTGGCCGGCCTCCTGGACACAGGCCCTGCTGCTGGCCTATCTGGCACTGGCCGCGTCCTGGCTCTTCGCGGCCGCGATGTACCTGGCTCGTTGAATCATGCCCCGGCCATTGGCCGGGGCGCCCCTTTCATCGGTACAGCACCGTCGGCAGCCACATTCCGATCTCGGGGAACACATACAGCAGGAAGATCGCCACCACCTGGATGCCCATGAACGGCATCATGCCCAGGAAGATCTGGTTCAGCGTCACGTGCGGCGGCGACACGCCCTTCAGGTAGAAGGCCGACATGGCCACCGGCGGCGACAGGAAGGCCGTTTGCAGGTTCAGCGCCACCAGCAGTCCGAAGAACAGCGGATCGATGCCGAACGTATTGAGCAGCGGCACGAAGATCGGCATGAAGATCACGATGATCTCGGTCCATTCCAGCGGCCAGCCCAGCAGGAAGATGATGATCTGCGCCAGCAGCAGGAACTGGATCGGCGTCAGGCCCAGCGACAGCACCCATTCCTCGATGATGCGCTGGCCGCCCAGCAGCGCGAAGGCCGCCGAGAAGATCGAAGACCCCACGAACAGCCAGCACACCATGGCGCTGGTCTTCGCCGTGAGGAATACCGATTCCCGCAGCACGGGCAGGTTCAGCCGCCGATACGCCAGGGCAAGCAGTGCGCCGCCCATGGCGCCCATGGCGGCGGCCTCGCTGGGCGTGGCCAGGCCGAAGCCGATCGATCCGAGGACGGCGGCGATCATCACAGCCAGCGGAAAGAAAGACCCCATGAGCATCTTGAAGATTTCCAGGCGCGCCCAGGTCAGCACCGCATAGAACACCGCCAGCATCGCCACGCACACGGCCGCGAAGATCCAGAATCCGGTCGGCGCGGCAATGCGATCGTCGGCGGCCGCCGGCGCCTGCGCCTGTGCCGCCGGCGCCGCGGCATTGGGGGGGGGCTGCGCCGCCGGGGTGCCCGGCGGTTCGGCCAGGCCAGTGCCCGCGACTGAGCTGGCGGACGGCGGCTCGGCCAGTTCGCTTGACGGCGGCTCCGCCAATCCATCGCCGGGCGGCTCGCTCAGGCCGGAGTCGAAGTCGGTGGAACCCAGCTGCAGCTCCGCCGGAATTTCATATTCCACGGCCGGCCGCGTCAGCGCATGATGCACCACCGCCAGCATCAGCACCGTGACCGCCAGCGGCGCCAGCGCCGTGGCCATGTTGCGCGTCAGATACCCGAACGACACCCCGCTGTTGCGTTTGCCCTTGAACATGGCGGCCAGCATGCCCGAGACCGCGCGCGTGTATCCACCCGCCGCCATCGCCGTGGACTCGCGAGACAGCGGCACACCCCGCTCCTCTTTTGGCAGCGGCGGCGCCATGTCGGGCCGCAGCTTGGCCACGATGATCACGTAGACCATGTACAGAATCGCCAGCATGATCCCCGGAAACAGCGCGCCGGCATAAAGCTGCACGACCGACACACCGGTGGTGGCGCCATACACGATCAGCATCACCGACGGCGGCAGCAGGATGCCCAGGCACCCGCCCGCCGTAATCGAGCCGGCCGTCAGGCGCACGCTGTAGCCAGCCTTCAGCATGGCCGGCATCGCCAGCAGGCCCATCAGCGTGACCACGGCGCCGACGATCCCCGTGGCCGTCGCGAAGATGGCGCAGGTTGCCAGCGTGGCCACCGCCAGCGCGCCCGGCAGGCGGGCCAGCGCCAGATGCATCGACCTGAAGAGCTTTTCGATCAGATTGGCGCGTTCGACCAGATAACCCATGAACACGAAGAGCGGAATCGAGATCAGCGAATCGTTGGTCATGGTGGCGTACGTGCGCTGCACCATCAGGTCCAGCGTCTGCCCGAGCGAGCGCCCCGGGTCCGAACTCTGCATGTAATAGGCCAGGAACGTGAACAGCACGCCCATGCCCATCAACGTGAAAGCCGTCGGAAACCCCAGCATGATGGCCACGACGATCAGCGCCAGCATCAGCAGGCCGATGTGGCCCGTGGTGAGGTTGTCCCACGGCGTCAGGAACGCGATCATCAACAGCACCAGCGCAATGCACGACAGGCCGAACCACAATGCCTTGTGGATTTTCATCGCTGGGACTCCCCGGAATTGACGTAGCGGTCGAGCTTGGCGATGTCTTCGTCCTTCACATGCACCATCTCCTTCAGCTTATCGACGTCCACTTCCTCGACGTCCTCTTCGCGCGACGGCCATGCGCCCTGCTTCAGGCACAGGATGCAGCGCATCACCTCGGCCACGCCCTGCAGCAGCAGGACCGCGCCGGCGGCCGGAATGAAGGCCTTGAATGGATAGATGGGCGGCCCGTTCGCCATCAGCGACGAGTGCTCGCGGATGGCGATGGAGTATCCGGCGTAATACCAGCCGGCCCACACCAGCGCGATCACGCCCGGGAAAAAGAAGACGATGAAGAGCAGCAGGTCGAGCGCGCCTTGCACGCGCGGCGGCAGGAATCCGTAAAGGATGTCGCCGCGCACGTGCCCGTTCTTGGCCAGCGTGTAGGCGCCCGCCATCATGAACAGGATGCCGTAATACATCATCTGAAGGTCGAACGCCCAGGCGCTGGGCTGGTTCAGGATGTAGCGCGCCGCGACCTCCCAGCACACGTGCAACGTCAACACTACGATCAGCCAGGCGAAGGTCTTGCCGACAAAGGTGGAGATGCGGTCTATGAAGCGTACGATTCGGATCATCGAAGGTCCTGGTTCGGCCCCGCCCACCCCGCAACAAGCGTGTCTGCGGCGTGAACGGACCCTGGACGCATGGCGAGGCGCCGCGCGCCGTCTTGGCGGCGCGCGGGTACGGCGTAGTACCGCGTCAGGCCTGCTTGGTGGTGCGCGAGAAGTAGTGGTTGTAGGCCATGCGGAAATTGACCGTCGTGTCGCCGTGCCAGCGCCCCACCCGCTCCGCGAAGGCGCGCTGCGAATCCAGCACCTTCTTGAAAAGCGGATTCTCGGCCGACCGCTTGGCGATCATCTCGTCCCAGATCTTCAGCTGCTGCTGCAGGATGGCGTCAGGCGTCTTGTAGAACTTGACGTTGTGGTCCTTCTGCAGCTTGATGTAGTCCTTCGAATAGCGGTCGGAGGCCTTCCAGGACATGTCCGCGCTGGACGCCTGGGCCGCATAGCTCAGGATGTGCTTCAGGTGCACGGGCAAGGCGTCGTACTTCGCCTTGTTGAACAGCACTTCGAACTGTTCCGCGCTCTGGTGGAAGCTTTGCAGCATGCAGATCTTGGACACGTCCTGGAAGCCCAGTGCAAGGTCCGACGACGCGTTGTTGAATTCCGCGCCATCCAGCAGGCCCCGGTCAAGCGCCGGCACGATTTCGCCGCCCGGCAACGCGTTCACCGCCGCGCCCATCGCCGTGTACATGTCGATGGCCAGGCCCACGGTCCGGAACTTCACGCCCTTGACGTCCTCGACCTTCGTGACGGGCCGCTTGAACCAGCCGAACGGCTGCGTGGGCATCGGGCCGTACATCAGCGATTGCACGTTCACGCCCATGGCTTTCTGGATCTCGACCAGCAGCTCTTTGCCGCCGCCGTACTCGTGCCACGCCAGCAGCATGTTGGCGTCCATGCCGAACGAAGGCCCCGAGCCCCACAACGCCACCGCGGTGTTCTTGCCGTACCAATAGGCCACCACGCCGTGGCCGCCATCCAGCGTTCCCGCGGACACGGCGTCCAGCAGGTCGAAGGCCTTGACCACCGCGCCGGCCGGCAGCACTTCGATCTTCAACTGGCCACCGGCCATCTCGTTGACCTTGTTGGCGTAATCGCGGGCGAACTCGTGGAAGATGTCGTTGGCGGGCCAGGTGCTCTGGAACCGGAATGAAATGGGCGCGTTCTGGGCTTTGGTTACCGCGGGAAATCCCAGCGCCGCGGCGCCCGCGGCGGCTGCGCCGGAGATGAACTTGCGGCGACGGGGCTTTGTAACGTGTTGCATGGCTTGTTGTCTCCTGGGGTGGACTACATGGACCAGCGTGTAGTTACTACTCCTGCGAGGTGCGGGATGGAAACGCCTGCTGCGGGCATCAGCCCGGATTCCGGGCGATGCGCCTGATGCGTCTGATGCGCAACTTTGGAGTGATTAAACCTTTCTGACAAACGACTGACAATCAGCTTTTAGTCAGGAATTACCCTAGAAAAAGGACTAGGCCTTCTGTTCGAAAGGTATCGAAGGGGATGGAGGCGCATTGGGAATAACCAATATCGATTATTTACCCCCTCTGGCTCGGCAGCTAAACAGACACAACCGGTCCGCATCGATGCAACCGACGATAAGCCACGGCCTCCACTTGCCGTCTAGCTCGAATCGTCTCAGCATGCGCACGCCCTCCACTCTTGCGAACCGCACGCCTTAAGGAAATCGAAATGGCCGGGGACAAATTTGATGGAAAGGTGATCAAGGTTGGCGAAGCTGATTCCGAGTTAATCAAGAAAATTGCGCCGCAACCATCCTCCGCTCCGTCTCCTCTGATGCTCCAGGCACTCGGCGAAAGCTGAACGACAGGACGCTAAGGGGGTTTGTCGACTACGCGCGTTGTTAAGTCCCAGGTACACGACAGGAGCATTGTGATGACTCGACAACCTGTGGATCCCCAGCAGCCGTGGAGCGTTAAGGAGCATTGCGACCGTCGCAGAATGGAGCATCCAGATAGATCGGACTTCGATCCTCGGCCCTGGGGCATTGCCTTATCCGGAGGGGGAATCCGAAGCGCGACATTCTGCTTTGGACTGATCAAAGCGCTCGCGAAGCAGGACATCTTCCGCCGATTCGATCTGATGTCGACCGTGTCTGGGGGCGGCTACATAGGATCGACTATCGGAAAGCTATATCAAGCGGAGGGAGCCAACCCCGCCAAGGTACAGGAGGCTCTCGCCGACGCGGATGGCAGGCAATACGGGGCGTGGCTGCGGGTAAACGGCCGATACCTTATCCCGGGTGGATTCAAGGATGCGCTTTTTGCCGCCGCAAATTTCGGTCGGAACCTTCTCGGGATACACGTCGAGCTTGCCCTGTTGTCCATCATGATCGGAACCATCCTTCTCAGCATCGATCTTCTGGTATGGCAATGGGCCGACTGCGTGTACAGGTCTCTCGGATGCCGGTCGCCTTCGTGGCTGACGATCGAAGTTCTGCAATATTTGGCCGGTCCTCCCCCCGTATGGCTTGTTCTGCCAGTTTTTGCGTGGGTTGGCGTTGCCTTGGCTTATGCGTACTGGGTATTGCCTACGCAGTTTGACGAGCGATGGAAGTCGCGCCTCTCCAAACAAGCAATTTTTGCCTTGATCGCCATTGCACTGGTCATTGTGAACTCCGAGATCGGCTTCGGGTCTCTTCCCCGTCTGAAAACCAAGCTCCAATTTCCTCCAGTCTTCTCTGTTATCGCAATCGCGACTATGTTGGCGTGGCTGGCCGGCATTTTCATTGCGGCTCTGTTACGCCGGAGTGCGAAAGAGCCTGGACTGATACGAAACCGGCTCACATCCGCGCTGTCGGCGACGCTGCTATGTGCGATCGTCTTTTTTACCTTGGGCGCGGCCGACTACTTAGCGTGGTCGATGGCCCACTTCGACGGCGAAAATCAAAGCGTTTTTGGCATGGTGCTAGCCGTGATGACCGTCGCGCTACGCGTAGCATTGCCCAAGATCTCGGATTTGCCCAAGAGTCTCGCACCTTGGGCGCGACATACCGTTCTCGGACTACTGAACGTCGTCGGCATTGCCGTTCTGCTATTCGTAGTGATCTTTTGGATGAGCTGGGTTCACAAGATCGTCTCTGACCTTTTGTTCTTTCGAACCGCCCCATTTGACCTACGCTTCGGCATGGCTTACGAAGCCATCCTCTGGATGCTTTTTCCAGCTGCAGCATTGGTGCTCCTGTCAGCCCGAAATCAAGACTTCCTGAACCGCTCTTCTTTGTTTTTTTTCTACCGGGCGCGGATTGTTCGGAGTTACCTTGGCGCCGCGAACCCTGACCGCTTTCGCGGCGCCGCCGACAACAGCAGCCCGTTTGCGATCAGGACGCCGTCCTCGCACTCCACGGGCCGCGTGGCGGATGTCCACCCCGCCGATGACGTGCCGATGAAGGATTACGCACCCAATCTTCACGGAGGGCCGGCACACCTGATCAACGTCTGCATCAATCAGACTCGCGACCCCGATGGCGGCTTGTTTAACCGGGACCGCAAGGGACTATTGCTGACCATCGGTCCAAATGGACAGATGTGTGTAGCATCCAGGTCTTGGAACAGTCCCGACGAAATCGCCAGTCTCTCGCTGGGGTCGTGGATAGCCATATCGGGCGCAGCTATCGCCCCGGGACTAGGCGCCTCTACGAGGATGGGAGTTTCCGCCTTGTTGATGCTGTCAGGAGTGAGACTGGGATACTGGTGGGATAGCCGCTACCAAGCGCCTGCGCAAAATTCCAAGCTATCGCAGCGATTGTGCAAGTATGGCCAATTTTTCAACGAACTGTCCGGACGGTTTGACGGCATCGGACGTCGGGACTGGTTTCTCAGTGACGGCGGCCATTTCGAAAACACCGCAGCCTATGCGTTGTTGAGAGAGGAATGCAGCGTCATTGTCGTCGCTGATTGCGGCGCCGATCCGAGATATTCGTTTGGCGATCTCGAGAACCTGGTCCGCAAGGCGCGGATAGATTTACAGGCCGACATTACATTCTTGCGACCACGATCAGACAAGGAAATTCAAAACTCGTCGCGGGTCGGGAGTCCGCACGCGGACACCGGAGTGGCCGACTTCGGTTCCTTGAACGAACTCGCGTCAGCTGATAGCCATGCTTGTCTCGCGCTTGCACGCATAAACTATCTCTCGTCGGGGAAGATTGGCTACATGGTGATCGTGAAGCCGAATATGTGCCAAGGCGCCGCCGTGGACCTGGTCAATTTCAAAGCCGACAATCCGCTGTTTCCGCAGGAGCCCACTACCGACCAGTTCTTTAGCGAGGCCCAATGGGAAAGCTATTTCCTGCTTGGGCAAGCGTTGGGCAGGAAAGTTCGCCTCGCGCAATTGCTTGATCTGCCATCCTTTGCGTTGGAAAATTTCGTGGATGATGATGGTGCGGTGCTGGAGTCCGACGAAACAGGCGGCCGCGTCCTGAAACCATCACCAAAGCGGCTCTCTTCTCGCATTGCATCGACCGGCGCAGTGTCCGCATCCTTGAGCATCGGGGCGATCGCAAGCATCGGCCTTGCCACATGGGAATTAGTCAGCAAGGAATGGGATGCAATGGCGCGCGCATCCCGGATCGAGCCAGCGATGTACAAAGAACTGACCGACATCTTTGGAAAGCTTGGCGACCCTACGTCGGATTCCACACTGCCAAACAACCGAGTAGGCGAAATGGCCACGGCGCTACTTCGGGTCGGGGATGTCGTATGCACCAACAAGAACCTTGCTGCCTTCAAGCAGTCGGAGGTTTTGTGGCTCATGCTGTCGCAGACCAAAAAAGCATGTGCCAGTCTTACCGTCCCCCATCCGTCGTGTTCCGTACTGACCAATAACGAAAAAGTACCGAATTGCCTGCAAAACGAACCATCGCCTTCGTGCGTTCCGACATATTGGATACGGGATTACAACAATCTCGCCGACTTCAAAAATTGCTTGCTGCTGCCGAAAATATCAGCTTCGAGACTTCCACCACCACGCCCCCCGGAGGAGGCAGTCTCCAGCGATCCAGCAGCCTCCCAAACAGCAGATAATTCAAACGTTTCGGAGGTCAAAGAAGTCAAAAAATCAGCGTGCAGCGGCAAGACTATATATGTCCAGATCTACAGCCCCGCTTCGCGTGACATGGTCAACGTTTTGCGCGAAACCTGGCAAGCGCTGGGCGCAACAGTTCCTAGAGTGGAAGACGTTAACGACAGCGCCAGGCGTTCAGGACAACGTCCGCCAAGACCTTTCTCCGTACCGACTGTCCTCTATCACAGTAAGACTTCCGAGGACTGTGCCGAAACGCTTCGACCCTTGGGCTCCAACCCTGCCTGGGCAGTGCGCCCCTTGCCCGCAAATTTCAAAGGGAGGAACGACGTCATCGAGGTATGGATACCTCCAGGCTCATTGCAAAGTGACTGACTGGCCAGCGCCGAACGGCGCCCTTTTTTGCTACACCGCCGACACCGCTTCTCCTTGCCCGCCGCCCTGCAACAGCGGCGGCGTCGTCACGATTGAGGTCAACGCCGGCTCCGCCGCGCGCAAATTCGCCAGATCCGGGCGCGGGCGGTCCAGGGCCTCGATGCCGGCGAATGCCTGTTCCATCGCCTGCGCCGCTCGCAGCACCTCGCGGTCGCCACGGAAGCGGCCCACGATCTGCAGGCCGAAGGGCATGCCCTGCGCGTCACGTCCGCAGGGCAGCGTCAGCGCGGGATGGGTCGTCAGGGTGACGACGTAGGTCAAGGCCAGCCAGCGGTAGTAGTTCTCCTGCGCAACGCCGTTGATCTTGTCCGCGTAAAGCTGCGTCCACGGGAACGGAGACACGGGCGTCGTGGGCGAAAGGATGAGGTCGTAGTCGTCGTAGGCGCGCTGGAACCGCTTGATCAGGCGCGTCTGCTCCGCCTGCGCCCATGCGCAATCCATCAGGCTCATCGCCGCGCCCATTTCGAAGTTGGCGCGGGTATTGGGGCCCAGGCTGGAGGGATCTTTCTCGTAGGCGTCTCGCATGCCGGCCACGAAGGCCTCGGCGCGCAGCACGTCAAAGCAGCGGTGGGCCTCGCCCAGATCCAGGTCGATGGGATCGCAGGCGGCGAACAGATGCCGCATGGCGGCGATCTTTTCGCGGAACGCGGCGCGGATGCCGTTGTCCACGTCGCAGATGCCGAAGTCTTCGGTGTAGGCCACCCGCAGCGAACCCAGATCCGCCACGCCAGGTGTCAGGAATTGCAATGGGTCCAGCGGATAGCTGAGCGGGTCGCCGGCGTTCGGGCCGGCCGACGCCGCCATCTGCAGGCAGGCATCCGCCACGGTGCGGCCCATCGGGCCGACCACGGAGATCGGGGTCCAGCCCAGCAGCTTGCGTACGCTGGGCACAACGCCGGGCGACGGGCGAAAGCCCACCACCCCGCATTTGGACGCGGGGATGCGCAGGGAGCCGCCGGTGTCCGACCCCGTGCACACCGGCAACATGTCGCAGGCCAGCGCGGCGGCGGATCCGCCCGACGAGCCGCCCGCGTTCAGATTGGGATTGAACGGATTGCCGGTCGCCCCCCAGACGGTGTTGCGCGAGTTGGCGCCGGCGCCCATCTCCGGCACGTTCGTCTTGGCGGCGACGATCGCCCCCGCGCGGCGCAGACGGGCCACCAGTTCGACGTCCTCGTCAGGCACGTGGCCGCGGTACAACGCCGAGCCGTAAGTCGTCAGCACGCCGGCCGTGGGCTCCAGGTCCTTTACGCCCATCGGCAGGCCGTGCAGCAGGCCCAGCGGCTCGCCCGCCATCACGGCGCGTTCGGCGGCGCGCGCTTCCGCTCTTGCCCGTTCGTAGGCGGTGGCGGTGACGGCGTTCACGTACGGATTGACGGCCTGGATGCGCGCAATGCAGGCCTCCAGCAATTCCACGGGTGAAAGCTGACGCGCGCCGATCATGCGCCGCAGCTCCACGGCCGTCAGGGATACCAGGGTGTCGTCCAATGCCATGGTCGTCTTCCTTCAATCGATCTTGATGTTGGCGCGCTGCGCGACTTCACGCATCACAGGCAGTTCCTGCTGGATCAGCGCCTCGCCTTCGGCCGCGCTGGAGAACTCGGCTTCGAAGCCCTGGGCTTCAAGGCTCTTCTTCACCTCGGGCGATTCCACCGTGGCCTTCAGCGCCTGCTCCAGCCGGCTCTTCACGTTGGCCGGCAGGCCGCGCGGCGCGGCCACCATCAGCCACGTATCCATCGCCACCGACGGATAGCCCTGTTCCGCGAAGGTGGGCACGTCGGGCAGGAAGGCGGAGCGCTTGGGGCTGGACACCGCCAGCACGCGCACCTTGCCCTGCTTGCTTTGCGGCAGCGCCGCCGCCACCGTGTCGACGGAAAACGGGATCTGGCCGCCGATCAGGTCCGTCATCGCGGGCGAGCTGCCCTTGTAGGGCACGTGCGTCATCTTCAGCTTCGCCGCCGACATGAACGCTTCGCCCACGAAATGCGCGGTGGTGCCCGTGCCGAACGAGCCGTAGGGAAGCTGTTCGTGCGAAGGGTCCTTCACGTAGGCGACGAACTCCTTCAGGTCCTTGACCGGCACCTTGGGGTTGGCCAGCAGCGCCAGGCCCGTGCGGCCGACGATGCCGATGGGCTCGAAGCTCTTGACCGGGTCGTACGGCAGGTTTTTCTGGATGGCCGGATTGACCGTGAACGTCGTGCCCGAACTGACCAGCAGCGTATAGCCGTCCGGCGCGGCCTTGGCCACGAAGCTGGCCCCGATCACGGTGCCCGCGCCCGCGCGGTTCTCCACCACGACGGTGCGGCCCAGCTCCTGTCCCAACTTCTGCGCCACCACGCGGCCCAGCACGTCGGTGGCGCCCCCGGGCGGAAAGGGCACGACCAGCGTCAAGGGGCGGCTGGGATAGGCGTCCTGCGCCACGGCGGGCGCAACGGCGCCCATGGCGCTGGCAATGGCGAGACTGACTGCAAGAAACGAGGTTTTCATGGCGGTGCTCGATGGGAGGTGGTGGAAAACGGGCGCGTCTGGCGGCGCCTAGGAACCGGCCGCGAGCGAACGCCCGCGACTCAGGAATCGGTCATATTCTTCGTCGGGCACGAACAATCCGCCCGTGGTCCAGACCAGGTGCGTGGCGCGGGGCATGTGCGGCGCCAGGCCACGCGCCTGCAGCCACGCCTGGCCGGCGTCGCTGTGCAGGAGCTGGCGCGGCCCGCTGAAACCGGCCGCGGCCGAGGGCTCGATGCGCAGCCCTTCGGTATCGCGCAATCGCGCCAGATCAGCGTACAGCGTGTCGTCTTCGACCGTATACACGCCGCGCAACTGTGCGCCCACCGCCGCATAGGCAAGCTCGGACGCGGTGGGCACCGCCAGCCCGTCGGCCTCGGTCACGTTGGTCAGGCCAACGTCGTACACCGATGCCGCCGCCGGCGCGCCGGGCAATTCGCCGCAGCCGGCCATCATGCGGACCAGAAAGCAAGGCGATTGCACCGGCTCGGCAAAGAAGCAGTGGACGTGAGGACCATAAAGTTGCGACAGGCCGAACGCGATGCCGCCCGGCGCCCCGCCCACGCCGCAAGGCAGGTACACGAACAAGGGATGCTCGGCGTCGACGCGCACGCCTGCCTGCACAAGCTGGGTGCGCAGATGCAGCGCGGCCGCCGCATAGCCCAGGAACAACGAGGCCGAGCGCTCGTCGTCGACGAAGTACCCGCAAGGATCCGCCTCGACCTGGGCGCGCCCCGCCGCGACCGCTTTTTCGTAATCGCCCGCGTGTTCCACCACTTCAACCCCGCGTGCCCGTAGCCGCGCTTTTTTCCATTCCTTGGCGTCGGCCGACATGTGAACCGCGGACCGGAACCCCAGCGCCGTCGCGATGACGCCGATGGACAGGCCCAGGTTTCCGGTGGAACCCACGGCGACTTGGTATTGGCCGAAGAAGGCTCGCGCCTCGGGGCTGGCCAGTTTACGGTAGTCGTCCCCCGCGCGCACCAGCCCTGCGCCCAGCGCCAGCGATTCCGCGAATTCCAGCACCTCGTGGATGCCGCCCCGCGCCTTGATCGAGCCGGCCACCGGCAGCGCGTGGTCGGCCTTGATCCACAAACGCCCCGTCCCCGGCGCCATGCCGATGGCGGTTTCCATTGCGGCGGCCGGCAGCAGGGGCGATTCGATCACGCCTTCCGTGGCCGCCAGTTCGGGAAACAGTTCCGCCAGCAACGGCGCGAATCGGGCAAAACGCTCTTGCGCGGACAGCACCTGGTCCATCAGAAACCGGGCGCCCGGCGCCACCGCCGAAGACTGGCAGGCGGGCCGCGTCCACAGGACCGGCCGCGCCAGGCGCACAGATTGCAGGACCGAGGTTTGGGACGAATCGACGGATTGAAACATTGCTGTGATACCAGAAGGTCGGCAAGGAAATGACACATCCTAGAGGCCGACATAGCCTTGCAGCAATATCAATGGTTAGAATTCTTCTTTGCGCTTTCCGCAAACCTCGGATCCAGCCATGAACCCCCGCGTCCTGCAGGAAATTTCCCTACGGTATTTTTTGGAAGTGGTGCGCACCGGCTCGGTCAGCGAGGCCGCGGGGCGGCTTGATGTCGCGCCGTCCGCCGTCAGCCGCCAGATTGCCCGCATGGAGCGCGAACTGGGCACGCTGCTGTTCGAGCGCCGCGCCCGCGGCATGACGCCGAACGCCGCCGGCGAACTGCTGGCCGCCCACGCCAAGCGCATGCAGCAGGACGTGGAACGTGTAGCCGGAGACATCCTGGCGCTGCGCGGATTGCGCCAGGGGCATGTGCGCGTGGTCAGCACGGAAGGCTACGCGTCCGAATTCGTGCCCGCGGCGATCGCCGCCTTCCGGCAACGCTATTCAGGCATCCGATTTTCGCTGGACGTCTGTTCGCAGCAAGAGATTCCACAGCGCATCCGCGACGGCTCGGCCGACATCGGCGTCACTCTCAGCCTGACCTCGCAACGGGACATCCAGGTGGAACTGCGTGTGCCCGCGCCGGTGCGGGCGATCGTCGCGGCGGACCACCCGCTGGCCGGCCGGCGCGATCTGGCCCTGGCGCAGCTCGTGGCCTATCCTCTTGCGCTGCCGACTCCCGACTCCACGCTGCGCCAACTGATCGACATCAGCTTCAGCCGCCAGCAATTGCACTGCGAGCCCGCCTTCACCAGCCGCAGCATCGATGCGCTGGTCGGCTTCGCCAGCGCCGGCGGCGGCGTGGCGTTCTGCGGCGAACTGGCCATCCGCAACCGGCTGCAATGGGGCGGGATCGTCGCCGTGCCGCTGCGCGACCGCGAAATGAACGAGCGCCACTTCGAGGTCCAGACGCTGGCGGGCCGCATCATGCCGCAGGCCGCCAATGCTTTCATCGCCAGCATCGCGGACGCGGCGCGGGCGCAGTCGGCGCCCGGCCCGGACGCGCCCGCATGAAGCCGCTCAGTACTGATAACGCATCGTCAGCATCGCGCTGCGGCCCGCCGCCCACGCGCCCTGGCTGTAGAAGCCGATCTGGCTGTAGTACTTGCGGTCGAACACGTTGTTGACGTTCAACTGCGCCGACAGGTTGCGGTTGAAGCGGTAGCGGGCCATCAGGTTGGTGATGGCGTAGCTGCCCTGCCCCACGCGCTCGTCGCCGTTCGGGCCGCTGGCGATGGTGTAGACATGGCTCTGCCAGTTGACGCCGCCGCCCACGGTCAGGCGATGCCACTCGCCGGGCAGCTGGTAGGTCGTGAACACGCGCACCAGGCTGCGCGGCTGGTCCGTCTGGATAGCGTTGCCGTCGCCGTCGCTGGCCGTCCAATGCGACCATCCGGCCGCCAGGTTCCAGCCTGACGTGACCTCGCCCGACACTTCCAGGTCGAAACCGCGGCTGCGCGTTCCCTGCGCGGCGGTGTAGGCCTGGTTGGTCGTGCCGGGCACCATCTGGCCCGGGTCGACCTGGGCGACGTTGTCCTGGTCGATCTGGAAGATGGCGGCCCCACGAACTGCCCTGCGGGTCGTTGTCCTGGTAGTTGTAGCCCACGCTCAGGGTCGTGCGCGAGGTCAGGTCGGCGTCCACCACGCCGTAAAAGACCTTCTTCTGGTTCTGATAGAAGTCCAGGTACGAATGATTGTCCTGGTAGGCGGACACGATGCGGCCGCGCACGCTGCCCTCGGAATTGAGCTGCGTGGACAGGTCGGCGGTGACGCGATAGGTGTCCCAGTTGCCCACCCCCGCGCTCAGATCCGCCTTGAACTCGCGGCTGTCGGCGTGCTTGCGCACCAGATTGATCGACTACTGTTGTATTTTCCCATTATTGGGGTCGGCGCTGTTTACAGCCGCAAATTGTCCGTGTTGGCGGCCTGCGCGCTCCGTCGGCGGGGATGGCCGCGCGTGCATGCGGCCCGTTTGCGCTTGATTCGCGCCTAGCTGTTGGCCTTGGCCGGGCGCTGCACCGCGCGGATCTTCCCGCTTTCGCCGCCGCCGCAAAAGAATTTCGCGCCCCCGTCCGACTCCAGCCCCGACACGCCGACGCCCGCCGGCATCCCCACCGATTCCAGCACTTCGCCGGTGCGCGGCTCCAGTCGCCGCAGCTCGCTTTCGTCGTTCTCCCAGGTGCCGTGCCACAGTTCGCCATCGACCCAGGTCACGCCCGTCACGTAGCGGTTGGATTCGATCGTGCGCAGCACCTTCCCGGTGGCCGGGTCCACCTGATGGATCTTGCGGTCTTTATAGGCGCCCACCCACAGGCTGCCTTCGGCCCAGGCCAGGCCGGACGTGCGCTCGCCGCCGGGCGCGGGGATGCTGGACAGGACGTCGCCGGTGTTCGGATCGACCTTCTGTATGTTGCCGTCGGCGATCTGGTACAGGTGCGTTCCGTCAAAGGCGGTGCCGGCGTTGGCGGTCATGTCGAGCTTGCGTGAGGTGGCGCCGCTGGCGGGGTCCAGGGCGACAAGGCTGGTGCCCGTGGCAAACCAGACCTGCTCACCGTCGTAGGTCAGGCCGTGCACGGCGTCGACTCCCGGGAATGGGCCGTATTCGCGGAGTATCGTGGCTTGCGTTCGTTTCATGGTGGCTTCCTTGTGATGGTGTCCGTCCATGCTAGTGGCCCGGAAGGATCACCGGGAGTAACAAGCTTGTCGTGAAACCGGGGACCGGCGGCAGCATCCAGCGGCGGGCGCGTCCCTGTCCGTAAGACTGCGCTTTGCCAGCTTCGGCCAACGCTTCCAGCGCCCGCTGCACGGTGCGCTGACTGGCCCCCAGCACCATCGCCAGCGCCGAACTGGACCAGGCCTGGCCGTCCGCCAGGAAAGCAAGCAGCGCGCCCTGCTCCGGATCCACATCGCCCGCGGCAGGCGCCAACAAGGCGACGTCGCGTCCGGCGACCGGCTTCAGCACATAGCCGTGGCTTGTCGCACTGATGCCGGCCAGCTTGCGAATCGCCGCGCGCAGGCGGCCGATCTCGACGCGCAGACGCGCGCGATGCGTTTCGTCGAAGTATCGGGTGCGGAACGCATCCGCGATAAGCGCATCGCGGCTCGCATCTCCGGGCCACGCCTGCGCCAGCGTCCGCACTATCGCAAACAGCACCGGACGGCCGGCAAGGGAGATCGATTCGTCCACGCCGCGCATCGCGTGCCGGCACGCATCCACGACCAGCGTGTCGGATGCAAGCAAGGCTTCCACCTCATCCAGCAGCACGGGTCGATCGCCGTCTTGCCCCACCAGCCGCGCCGCCGGCGCGTCCAACGCCTCGGACGCGCCCCGCACTTCGGCCATCAACGCGGGGATGCCGGCGCGCGTGGCCGCTGCTTCAGCGCGCGCCAGCGCGATCCGGGCGGCTTGCGCGTGCTGACGGCGCATGGCGATGCCCGCCAGGATCAGGTCCTGAATGGCCCGAGACGCCCACGGCAGGGATTCCGGCGCCATGCCGGCCAGCGTGCGTTCAGCGTCGTCCAGCCGTCCCATCAGCAAGTGCCTGCGCGCCGCCAGATGCCCCGCATGCGCCGCGTTGACGATGTCGCCGTGGGCCTGCAAGGTGGCGCGGGCTGCATCCAGGGCCTTGTCCGCGCCCCCCAGTTCACGCGACGCCAGCGAGATTTCCGCTTCGGCGACCACGCAACGGGCGCGCGCCACGGCCTGCCGGGGGCCGAAGGCACGCGCTGCGCCCCGAAGCAGCGCCCGCGCGCGAGGCAGGTCGCCCAGTTGCGCCATGGCGATGCCGCGCAAGGCAAGCGCGGCGGCATCGTTGCGCAGGGCCACGTGATTCAGCGCGCCCAATGGATCGCCCGCCGCCAGCGCGCGCGCCGCGGATTCGATCAGAACGTCCATGATTTCACCCGCCACCGCCCGTCTCCTTGCCCCGACCAGGAGGTCAATCTACACCAAGCGGCCCATGGGCAGGACGAAGCGAGGCCAGCGGGGCCGCGTAGTGATTCCCGCCGGGCCACGCAGGAATTCAGTGCGCGGGAAACGTGACGGTAAGCGAAACGCCAGCACCGCCCAGGCCGTCGCCGACCGTCACGGTGGCGCCATGCTGGCGCGCAATCTGCGCCACCAGCGACAGGCCGATGCCACTGCCGCCTACGGGCGCTCCGGGCGCGCGATAGAAGCGGTCAAACACGCGCTGGCGTTCCTGCAGCGCGATGCCCGGCCCGTCGTCGGCCACGCGCAGGAACACGCCGCCGTCTGCCGCGGGGCCGCAGGACACCGATATCAGGCCCCCGCGCGGCGTGTAGCGCACCGCGTTGTCCAGCAGATTGCCCAGCAGCACGCCCAGCGCATCCAGGCTGCCCATGACGGCACAAGGCTTCAAATCCTGCGCCAGGCTCTGCTGCTCGCGGGCAGCGCAGACTTCCCAGTCGCGCGCCAGCAAGACCACCAGCCCGTCCAGCGCCACCTTTTCCGGGCCCTGCGCGCTGTCGACCAGCGCGTCCATGCGAGCCTGGTCCAGCAATTGCTCGGCAATGCGGGTCGTGCGCTGCGCGACGAGCCGCAGTTTCTCCGCGGCCTGCGCGGATTCCGCCGAGCTGGCGCTGCCCGCCACCAGTTCGGCGTGCGCACTCAAGGCCGCCAGCGGCGTGCGCAATTCGTGCGCGGCGTTTTCCAGGAAACGGCGCTCGCGGTCCAGCGCGCCCTTGACGCGCAGGAGCAACTGGTTGATCGACCGGATGAAGGGACGCAGCTCGCCCGGCATGCCCGCCTGCGGCAGCGCGGCCAGGTCGAACGGCCCGCGCCTTTCGATGGCCGCGCCCGCGCGGTCCACCTTGCGGAAAGCCCGCCCGATCACCACGCACGTCACCGCCGCCAGCAGCAGGAACAGAATGGAAACGATGGCAAGGCCACGCTTTGCGTTATGCAGCATTTTTGCCCGCAGGTCGCTTTGCGAATACGCGAGCTGAACCTGCACCTGGCCGGTCGCGTCGGTAACTGAATACACGCGCCAATTCGTGCCGCCGGCCGCGCTGTCCGCGTAGCCGTCGCGGAACGACGGATTCAACGGCTGCGCGGGTGATTCCTTCGACTGCAGCAGCGGCCGCCGGTCCGCCAGCGACCACACCTGGAAGCTGGCGCGGTCGCCGTTGAACGCTACGGAAGGCGGCAGCGCAAAGCGTTCCGCCGGCGCCACATTGCCCAGCAGACTGACCGGCATGGCCGTCAGGATCTGGTTCGCGCCATCGTAGAGGCCCTGGTCCTGCAAGCCCGTCTGCGCGCGCCGCGTTTCGAATTGCTGGAAGGCGAACACGGCAATCCATGCCAGCAACAACGTCAGCAGCAGCGTCACCGTCAATTGCCTGCGCAGATTCTTCATTCGCCGGCCTCGATGCGGTAGCCCATGCCGTGCACCGTCGTGATCAGCTTGTCTCCCAGCTTGCGACGCAGCTGGTGGATGTAGACGGCCACGGTGTTGCTTTCCAGCGCGGCGCCGTCTCCGTAGACGGCGGCTTCCAGCTGCTCGCGGTTGACGGTGTGGCCGATGCGTTCCATCAGCGCCAGTAGCGTGCGGTATTCGTGCGCGCTCAGGCTCACCTCGACGCCGCCGCGCGTGACGCAGCGCCGGGCGGGTTCAAGCGCGATGTCGCGGCATCGCAGCGCCGACACGACTGTGTTGCTGCTGCGCCTGACCACCGCGCGCAGCCGCGCGTGCAGCTCGTCCAGCTGGAACGGCTTGACGATGTAATCGTCGGCGCCGGCGTCCAGGCCCTGGACCCGTTCGCTCAGGCGGTCGCGCGCGGTGATGATCAGGACCGGCGTGGCGTCATAGCGCGACCGCAGCTGCTTCAAGACAGCCAGTCCGCTGCCGTCGGGCAGCCCCAGATCCAGCAGCACGGCGCTGAAACCATGCTCCACCAAGGCCAGGCGCGCTTCGGACACGCTGCGGACCCAGTGCGCGTCGACGCCCGATTGGCAGAGGCTGGTGTGCAAGGCGTCGCCCAGCATGGCGTCGTCTTCAACTAGCAGGACACGCAAGACAGCTCCAGAAAAACATAACGGCGCAAGCATGCCTGCGCCGCTTTAAAAACTTTTTAAAACCCGGCGGCCACAATGCGCACCGTTGGCGGCAGGCATCACGCCTGCACGCATCCCTGTAGAAAGGAATGGAATGAAGCTGGGTATCTTAACAAGGGCGCCGCTAGTCGCTGCCGCCTTGCTGGCCGCGACGGCGGGCAGCGCGCGCGCCGAGGAAGGCGGTAACAACTTCATCGGGCTGGGCGTCGCCGCCCTGCCCGTCTATGAAGGTTCGCGCGAATACCGCGCGCTGCCGGTGCCTTTGATCAACTACCAATCGGGCAATTTCTTCATCTCGCCCCGCGCGGGGCTGCCCGCGCTGGGGCTGAAGACGGATCTGGCCCCGGATTGGAACGCCGGCGTGTTCCTGGGCATGGCGCTGGGACGCGACTCCTCGGATTCCGATCGGACGCGCGGATTGGACGACATCGACTTCCACGGCGCCTATGGGGCCTTCGTGGAATGGGCGCCGGGGCCCTATTCGCTGATGGCCGCGTACCGCCAGGCGGCGCGCAGCGGCTATGGCGGAACTCTGGAACTGCGCGCCACCTACGCGGCCTGGCACGATTCGAACAACCGCGTTTCCGTGGGCGCCAGCACGCAATGGGCCAATCACGACGCCATGCAGACCTGGTTCGGCGTCACGCCTTCCCAGGCGGCGCGCAGCCGCGAAGGGCTGGATGCGTACTCGCCGTCCGCCGGCTTCAAGTCCGTCGCGCTCTTCGGCACCTGGGCGCACCGTTTCGACGCAAGCTGGAGCGCCGTGACCACGCTGGGCGTCAACACGCTCGTGGGCGACGCCCGCGACAGCCCGCTCACCGAAAAGAAGACGAACGTGTTTGCCAACGTGGGCGTGGTCTACGCCTTCTGACGTCGGGGCCTGGCCGGCCCAAGCTTGGGAGAGCCTGTATGAAGCGCCTTCATGGGATGGAATTGTTTGCCGAGGTGGCCAAGGCGCACAGCTTCAGCCGCGCTGCGGCGGCGCTGGGCGTGCCCGCCTCGACGGTATCGCGCCACGTCGCCGAGCTGGAGCGGTCCGTCGGCCTGCGGTTGCTGAATCGCACCACGCGCCGGGTCGAACTGACGGAGGCGGGACGCCTGTACTTCGAGCGCTGCCGCCGCATCGTGGCCGAGGCGGAGGTCGCGCACGAAGAATTGCGCGGCCAGCTCGAGGTGCCCAGCGGTCCGCTGCGCATCCAGGTAAGCACCGCCTACGCCATGGACGCCCTGCTGCCCGCCCTGGCGGCCTTCGGCAAACGCTATCCCGGCGTGCGCTTCCACATGGGCCTTGCAGGCGGACCGGGCGGCATCCGCGCGCCTGAAGCGTGGGACGTTTCGGTCCGCTTCGGCGAACTGCCCGATTCGTCCCTCGTGGCGCGGCGGCTGGGCGCGATAAGCGCTCGTCTGTACGCCAGTCCGGACTACCTGGCGGCACGCGCCGCGCCTGCCAGCCCCGCGGATCTGCCGGATCACGACTGTATCGGACTGCGCACCGGTGGCGGGCACGCGGCGCCCTGGCAGCTGCTGCAACACGCGGAACGGTTCGTGGTGGACTCGCCGCCCCGATATTGCGTCGACGACGCCGGGACGGCAGAACGCCTGGCGGTCCTGGGCGCGGGGGTCGCCGCGCTGGGTGGCGACATGAGCTTGCGGCTGCGGTCGGGCGAGCTTGCCCGCGTGCTGCCGCGGTGGTCCTTGCAGCCCATGGACGTCCACGCCGTGACCGATACCCGCCTTCTGCCCGCCAAGACGCGCCGGTTCATCGATTTCTTGAGCGATTATCTGGACGGGCTGTCCAGGCTGGCCGGGTCCGCCCGGTCGGCCACCGGGCGGGAAGCGCTTGCGGATGACCCGGATGCAGTCGGCGCCGGTTCTGTCGGCGCGGGCGCGGTCAGCAATGGATAGGGATTGAGCGCCCCGCCCGTGGCATAGATCCCATAGTGCAGGTGCGGCGGCGTGCCCTTGGCGTTGCCCGTGTTGCCGACAAACCCCAGCACGTCGCCCGGGGCGACCAACTGGCCGCGACGAATGTCCGCGTAACCATCCAGGTGCGCGTAATAGTGCATCTGACGGCCGGGCCCCATTACCCAGACCACCTGCCCGCCCAGTTCGTTCGTGCCGACGCGCGTGACCACCCCCTCGGTGGCGGACAGCACCGGCGTGCCGCGCCTGGCGAAAATATCGATGCCCTGATGGGTGCGGCCGCCGGCGCGGGCCGCCCCCCAGGTGTCCGCCAGCCTGCGCGCCGCGACACCCTGTACCGGCACTGGCAACGACACCGGCGCGTCCAGCCAGGCCATCCGCGCCATGTGCCACGGGGCCCGGGCGGCGTGGGGCAGGCGCGGCCAGGCCCAAGCCGCCAGTGCAGCCAGGGCGGCCAGAATGAACAGTCGTCGCGCCAGGCGCATCGGGGTGCGGGCATCCATGAAAGGTTCGACGCGAGGGCAACCGCAGGGTTCCCCCCGCCACGGCGATGGGTCACACCGCTGCACCGGCATTCGATGCGGCCCCATTTATCCCCCAAAGCCGTCCGCCGATCCCCTGGGCAGGCCCTCCGGGCCCGCCGCAGCGTGTAAACTCCCCCCTTTTTGACTCTGGTGGTATGTTGCAAGCCCCCCAGCGCACAGGTTTAAGCGGCCCGACGCTCATTCGCTTGCTGACTCGCCTGACGGACGCCGATGTCCAGCAGTCCAGGCAGTCGCTATCCGACCATCTGAGCCAATGGCTTGGGTGGACGGATGCGATCGCCCTGTCGGCGGCGTTGAATACGAAACCCCCGGTCATTGCGCCCGGCGCCCGCCAGTTCGGCAGCGCCGAGGAGCGCGAGTGCGTGCGCGTGCGCAATACCCTGGCGGACGCCATCGCCAGCGATACGGCGGCAACCGCGGCCAAGCGGCTCGCGCCCGGGCAGGCGCCGGCCAAAAAGAAGTTGGCGGCCCTGGCCGAAGCCGATTTCGATTACTCGAGTTTTCGCCAGCGGTATCTGTCGTTGCAGCACACGATGGAGACCAGTATTGGCAATCTGCGCAGCCGGCTGCGCGGGATGGTGGCCGCCCGGAATGGCGAATGGACCCGCCTGGCCGTAGTGGACGCCATCATGGACCGGGCGCTGCTGCCCAAGGAGCGCGCCCTGCTGGGTGCGATCCCGAAACTGCTGCAGGGTCATTTCGACCGCCTGCGGCAGGCCGAGGAAGCCGCGCTGGCGCAGGCGGCGGCGGATGCCGGCGCCGAGGTGGACGCGCAGGCAAGCGCGGACGCGCCATCCGGCGACGGAACGCAAGCCCGGCCCGATGCCGCCGCAACCGCTGCCCCGGCGGCAGCACCCGGCGCCTGGCTGGACACGTTCCGCGCCGACATGCGCAGCGTCCTGCTTGCCGAATTGGAAGTTCGTTTACAACCGGTCGAAGGGCTGCTCGCCGCCCTTCGCGCCAGCTAATTAGGACACTATGTCCAAGAATCTGATCAATATCGTGGTTTTCCTGGCCGGTCTGGCCGTCGTGGGCTGGATCGGCGCCGGGTATGCGGGCACCAACCCGCTGGCGCTGGCCGTGACGCTGCTGATCGGCGTGTGCTATCTGGCCGGCGCGCTTGAACTGTTGCGCTATCAGCAGGCGACCTCTTCAATGGCCAAGGCGGTAGCCGGCCTGGCCGAAGCGCCGGGCAACCTGGGCACCTGGCTGGACCAGGTGCCTGCGGGCCTGCGCAATGCCGTGCGCCTTCGCGTCGAAGGCGAACGCGTGGGCCTGCCCGGCCCGTCGCTCACGCCTTACCTCGTCGGCCTGCTGGTGCTGCTGGGCATGCTCGGCACGTTCCTGGGCATGGTCGTGACGCTGCGCGGCACCGGCCTGGCGCTGGAAAGCTCGACCGATCTGGCCGCCATCCGCGCGTCCCTGGCCGCGCCCGTGAAGGGCCTGGGCTTTGCATTCGGCACGTCCATCGCCGGCGTCGCCACTTCCGCCATGCTGGGCCTGCTTGCCGCAATGTGCCGGCGCGAACGCGTCCACGCGGCGCAACTGCTGGACACCAAGGCCGCCACGACGCTGCGTGTCTATTCGCAAAGCTACCAGCGCGATGAATCATTCAAGCTGCTCCAGCGCCAGGCGGAAGCCATGCAACAGCAGGCCGAAGCCATCCCCGCGCTGACCGGACAGCTGCAGGCCATGATCAAGAGCATGGAAGCGCAGAGCCAGGCGCTCAACGACCGCCAGATGGCCAGCCAGGACGCATTCCAAGGCAAGGCCGAGGCCGCGTACGCCCGTCTCGCGTCCGTCATGGAAGCGTCCATGAAGGACAGCGTGGCGCAAAGCGCGCGCTCGGCTGGCGAAGCCCTGCAACCCGTCGTGCAGGCCACGATGGACAGCCTGTCGCGGGAAACCGCCAGCCTGCAGGACACCGTGGCTCAGGCCGTGCAGCGCCAGCTCGAAGGCCTGACCGCCGGCCTGCAATCGGCGACCTCGGACGTGGCGAGCATCTGGGGCGAGGCCGTCGCCGGACAACAGCGCGCCAGCGAGGCGATGGCCCAAGACCTGCGCGCGTCCCTCGACCGCTTCGCGCAAACCTTCGAACAACGTTCCGCCGACCTGCTGGAAGGCGTGTCCGCTCGCCTGGAGGCATCGTCGGGCAACCTGTCGCAAGCCTGGACCGACGCGCTGTCGCACCAGCAACAAGCCGGCGAGAAGCTGGCGGGCGACAACCTGCAGGCCCTCACCGCCGCCGCCGCCAGCTTCGAGCAGCACTCCGCCTCGCTGCTGCGCACCCTGAACCAATCGCACACCGCGCTGCAGACCGAACTGGCGTCTCGCGACCAGCAGCGGCTGGCCGCCTGGACGGAAACGCTGGGCGCCATGGGCGCCACGCTGCGCCAGGAATGGGAACAATCCGGCTCGCAGGCCGCCGCCCGCCAACAGGAAGTCAATGACGCCCTGGCCCGGACGGCGCGCGACGTCGCTACGCAGGCCGCAGCCCAGGCCTCGCTGCTGGAAGGCGTGTCCGCGCGCATGGAAGCCGCTGCCAACGGCGTGTCGGAACAATGGACCCGCGCGCTCGTCCGCCAGGAAGAAGCCGGCGAAAAACTGGCCGCCGGCAACCAGGCCGCGCTCGAGACCGCCACCGCCGCCTTCGGACAGCAAGCCGCGGCGCTGCTGCGCGCGCTGGACCAGTCGCACACCGAATTGCAGTCCGCATTTGCGTCGCGCGACCAGGAACGCCTGGCCGCCTGGAGCGGCGCACTGACGGCGATGACCGCCAAGCTGGGCCAGGAATGGGAACAGGCAGGCGCCAACACCGTGGCGCGCCAGCAGGAAATCAGCGACACCCTGGCCCGCACCGCCCTCGGCATTGCCCAGCAGACCGAAGCGCAGGCCAGCCTGCTGCAGAACGTGTCCGCCCGGATCGAAACCGCCGCGGCCGGCGTCACGCAGGCCTGGACCGACGCGCAATCGCGCCAGCAGGACGCCAACGAAAAGCTGGCCGGCGACAACCAGCGGGCCCTGGAAACGGCCGCCGCCGCGTTCGGGCAGCATGCCGAAGCGCTGCTGCGCACGCTGGACGCCTCGCATGCCGAACTGCAGGCCGCGCTGGCCTCGCGCGACCAGGAACGACTGGCCGCCTGGACCGGCTCGCTGACGGCCATGGCCGCCAAGCTGGGCGAAGAATGGGAACAGGCCGGCACGCAGGCCGCCCTGCGCCAGATCGAGGTCAGCGACGCGCTGGCCCAGACCGCGCGCGACATCTCCGCACAAACCCAGACGCAGGCCGGCCTGCTGGAAAGCGTGTCCACCCGCCTGGAAACGGCGGCGGGCAGCGTCACCCAGGCCTGGACCGACGCGCAATCGCGCCAGCAGGACGCCAACGAAAAGCTCGCCGGCGACAACCAACGGGCCCTGGAAACGGCCGCCGCTGCGTTCGGCCAACATGCCGAAGCGCTGCTGCGCACGCTGGACGCCTCGCATGCCGAACTGCAGGCCGCGCTGGCCTCGCGCGACCAGGAACGTCTGGCCGCCTGGACCGGCTCGCTGACGGCCATGGCCGCCAAGCTGGGCGAGGAATGGGAACAGGCCGGCACGCAGGCCGCCCTGCGTCAGATCGAAGTCAGCGACGCGCTGGCCCAGACCGCCCGCGATATCACCGCACAAACCCAGACGCAGGCCGGCCTGCTGGAAGACGTGTCCACCCGCCTGGAAACGGCGGCGGGCAGCGTCACCCAGGCCTGGACCAACGCCCAGGCCCGCCAGGAAGCGGTCGGCAAGCAACTGGCGGACGAGAACCGGCAGGCGCTGGAAACCGCGTCGGCCGCCTTTGGCCAGCACTCGATCGAATTGCTGCAGGCGCTGGACCAATCGCACGCCGCCTTGCAGGCAGCGCTGGCGGCCAACGACGAAGAGCGCCTTACGGCCTGGACCGACAAGCTGTCCGCCATGGCCGACGCACTGCGCGCGGAATGGGAACAGGCCGGCGCGCAGGCCGCCAGCCTGCAGCAGCAGATCTGCGACACGCTCAGCCTGACCGCGCAGGACATCACGGCCCAGACACAGGCGCATGCCGGCGAGACCATCGCCGAAATCGAGCGCCTGGTGCATGCGGCCTCCGAAGCGCCGCGCGCCGCGGCCGAGGTCATCGGCGAACTGCGCCAGAAGCTGTCCGACAGCATGGTGCGCGACAACGACATGCTGCAGGAGCGCAACCGTCTGCTGGAAACGCTGGGCACCCTGCTGGACGCCGTCAACCACACCGCCGCCGAACAGCGCACGGCCGTGGACGCGTTGGTCGCGTCGTCGGCCGACATGCTGGAGCGCGTGGGCGCGCAATTCACCGACAAGGTCGACGCCGAAACCGGCAAGCTTGCCGAGGTGGCGTCGCTGGTCACCGGCAGCGCCGTCGAAATGGCCAGCCTGGGCGAATCGTTCGGCGTGGCGGTGCAATCGTTCGGCGAATCCAACGACAAGCTGATGGCACACCTGCAACGGATCGAGGCCGCGCTGGACAAGTCCATCGCGCGTGGCGACGAACAGCTTGCCTACTACGTGGCGCAGGCGCGTGAGGTCGTCGACCTGAGCCTGATGTCGCAAAAGCAGATCATCGAAAACCTGCAGACGCTGGCCAGCCAGCGCGCCACGGCCGGAGCTGAAACCGCATGAGCGAGGATATCGACGGCGGCGTGGAGGCTTCGTCGCCGGCCTGGGCCGTCTTCGGCGACCTGATGTCGGTGCTGCTGGGCGCATTCGTTCTGATCCTGGTCAGCGTGGTGGCGGTGCAGTTGCAGCTGTCGACGCAACTGGAGGAAGAGGTCAAGCAACGCCAGGCCGAAACGCAGCGTCGCGAAACGCTGGAGCAGGCGCTGGCCGGCCCCCTGGCCGCCGGTCGCGTGACGCTGATCAACGGTCGCATCGGCATCAGCGGCAGCGTGCTGTTCGCGCTGAATTCCGACCAGTTGCAGCCCGAGGGCCGCGAAGTCCTGAAGAGCCTGATCGAACCCCTGTCGGCGTACCTGAAGAGCCACAACGAAATCCTGATGGTCAGCGGCTACACCGACGACCAGCAGGTGCGCGAGGGCAACCGGCGCTTCGCGGACAACTGGGACCTCTCGGCCCAACGCGCGCTGACCGTGACCCGCGCCCTGATCAACGAGGGCGTCCCGTCCTCGACGGTGTTCGCCGCGGCCTTCGGCGCCGAGCAGCCCGTGGCCTCGAACGCCGACGAGGAAGGCCGCGCGAAGAACCGCCGCGTCGAAATCACGCCCATCCCGAAACCGTCGAACGAAACGGGCAAGTCCGGTGAGCAGTGACGGCGGCAGCGGGAAGATCCTGAACGCTCGCGCAAGGCTGGACGCCTGGCGCGAACTTGGGGCCGACCGCAATGATCCGGTGCGCTTCCATTTGCTGGATGCGCTGGACCGGCGCGCGGCGGCCTACGCGGGCCCCGCGCGGGAACGGCTGGACCAGCGCCTGGCCGAGCTGTTGCTGGCCTACGAGGCAGGGCTGGACCAGACCGCTGCGCAAGATTCAAAGCCGGATGTGTTGGCCGATCCGGTCAACGCGAACCTGGATGGCGCGGTCGACGCAGCGGATCCGGACCTGCTGGGACCGGATGCGCCAGGCCGTCCGGACTCGGCCGAACCCGCCCTTCTCTCCGTGGCCTCTGGCGCGTCCGCGGCCAGCCCGCTGGCGCAGCTGATCCGCTACATGGCGCACCCTGCGGCGGAAGGCGACGAAGCCGTTCGCGACGGCCTGGGCCTGCGCGCCGCCTATCCGGAAATGCCTCTGCTCGACGATTTCCGGGCAATCTGGGCCGGCGTCAGCGCCGACCGCCAGGTGCGTCAATCGCAGGAACAGGTCCACAAGAACGCCGGTCCGCTCAATTCCAATCAGCTCGTGCACCGCGCGCTGTCCCTGATGCGCGAGATGTCTCCCGGGTATCTGCAGCAGTTCCTGTCCTACACCGACGCGCTGATGTGGATGGAGCAGATGACTGCGGCGGCCGCTCCCGCAGCCAAGGAAACGCCGCGCGCCGGGGCGGCGAAAAAGTCCACGCGGGGCAAGGCCCGCAAGGAAAGCAAGGACAGCGCTGGCGGGTAAGCGCGCTGTGGCGGCGGCATCCGGGTGTCCGACACTGCGCGAGACAATCTCACCCGGCCGTCAGACAAGCACCTGGCACCTCGCGATTTGCGCCCGCCCCATACCTCGCAGTACCATACGTTCCATATACAAAACATATACGGAACATCCACTATGGGCATCGTCAAGATCTCCGAGCAAATGCACGAAAACCTGCGCGTCGCCAGCGGCGCGCTCAGCCGGTCCATCAATTCCCAGGCGGAACACTGGATGCGCATCGGCATGCTGTCCGAGCTCTACCCCGAACTGCGCCACGCCGACATCTGCCAGCTGCTGATCCGCATCGATCAGGCCGAAGGCTTCACCATCGCGTCCCTGTCCCAAGGCTTGCCGCAGCCTGCCCAGCAGGAGGCCGCATAAATGGCCAAGAAGGTTTCCATCAAGTCCGCCGCCGACATCGAAATGGCCCGCAAGGCGGGCGCCATGGCGGCCGAAGTGCTGCACATGATCGGCGAGCACGTCCGTCCCGGCGTCACCACCGATGAAATTGACCGCATCTGCCACGACTACATCGTCAATGTGCTGAAGGCGATTCCGGCGAACGTCGGCTACCACGGCTTTCCCAAGACGATCTGCGCGTCGGTCAACCATGTGATCTGCCACGGCATTCCGTCGTCCAAGGTCCTGAAGAACGGCGACATCCTGAACATCGACGTGGCCGTCATCAAGGACGGCTGGTTCGGCGACACCAGCCGCATGTACTACGTCGGCCAGCCCAGCCCGCTGGCGCGCCGCCTGGTCAACACCACCTACGAAGCCATGCGCGCGGGCATCATGGCCGTCAAGCCGGGCGCAACGCTGGGCGACATCGGCCACGCGATCCAGACCGTGGCCCATCGCGAGCACTTCAGCATCGTGCGCGAATACTGCGGCCACGGCATCGGCCAGATCTACCACGACGATCCGCAGGTGCTGCATTACGGCAGGCCCGGAGAAGGCATGGTGCTGCAGCCCGGCATGATGTTCACGATCGAACCCATGATCAACGCCGGCAAGCCGCAGACCAAGCAACTGCCGGACGGCTGGACCGTCGTCACCAAAGACCGTTCGCTGTCGGCGCAGTGGGAACACATGGTGGTCGTGACCGAAACCGGCTACGACGTGCTGACGACCTGGCCGGACGGCTTCGGCGACTATCCGCCCATTCCTTGACCGGACGGCCCCTTGCCCTGGCGCAAGGGCCGGCCTCGCATAGCGCAAGGACCGGAGTGCGGCACGACAAGGGCACGACTATGATCGTGCCCTTGTCGTTTGCGCGGCGTCCCCGCCCCTTGCCATGACCGCCCTGCCCTCTGCCTTCCGGCGCCTGGCCGCCTCGAACCTCGCCGCGCAGTTTTCCGAACAGATCGCGCTGGCCGCCGCGCCCCTCTTCGCCGTGCTGGCGCTGGGCGCCACCGCGGCCCAGACGGGGTATCTGCAAACCGCCCAGACCCTGCCGTTCCTGCTGCTGTCCCTGCCCGCCGGCGTGCTGGCCGACCGCATGTCGCGTCGCGCCCTGATGACCGCTGCCGAGATCGTGCGCGCCGCGAGTCTGCTGGGCCTGCTGGCGCTGCTGTGGACCGGCGGACTCAGTCTGGAATGGCTGGCGGCCTTGGGGTTCCTGGGCGCGGTGGGCACCGTGGCCTACAACGTCGCGGCGCCGGCTCTGGTCCCCCGGCTTGTTCCCGCCACCGAACTTGCCAGCGCCAACCGCTGGCTGGAACTGGCGCGCAGCGCAGCGTTTTCCGCCGGTCCGGCGGCGGGCGGCGCGCTGGTGGGCTGGATGGGCGCTCCCGCTGCCTATGTGCTGGCCACCACGCTGTCGTTGCTGGCGGCAGTCCTGCTGTCCGGCCTGCCGCAAGATGCGCCCAGGCCGGCGCAGCGCCGCCATCCGCTTGCCGAGCTGCGCGAAGGCGCGGCCTTCGTCGCCACGCACCCCTTGCTGCGGCCGGTGCTCGTGACCGCCCTGTTCTTCAACACCGCATGGTTCGTGCTGCTGGCGATCTACGTCGCCTACGCCGTCGAACGGCTGGGCCTGTCGGCAGCGGGCGTCGGCATCACGCTTGGCGTGTATGGCGCCGGCATGCTGGCGGGCGCGCTCGCCGCGCCGTGGCTGGCCCGCCGCCTGTCCTTCGGCGCAATGATCGGGGCTGGACCGCTTTCCGCCCTGATGGCCAGCGTCATCCTACTGTCCACGCTGGTCTTCCCCTCCGGCGCATGGGCCGCGGTGGGCTTCTTCCTGTTCGGCGCGGGCCCCATCTTGTGGACCATCACCACCACCACGCTGCGCCAGTCGGTGACGCCCAATGCGCTGCTTGGCCGCGTGTCGTCCGTCATCGTGACGGCAAACTTCGGCGCCCGTCCCATCGGCGCGCTGATCGGCGCCGCGCTCGCGGCCCGGTTCGGCGTGGCGGCCTGTCTGTGGGTGTCGACCATCGGCTTCTTCATCCAATTCGCCGTCCTCTTTACATCGCCGGTGCTGCGATTGCGAAGCCAGCCGGAGGCGGTGGCGTCCTGAACCGGCCTTTCAATGCGAACGGGCAGATCCCCGTAAAGGAAATCTACCCGTAACCCCGTGCAGGCGGTGGACGATACCTGCCGTTATCGCTTGAGAATGCCGTCGGCAAGCAGATCCGTATTCCGGCCATTCACGGTCGCGATCGCGTATTTGATCTTGAAGTCCGGCCGAAACTCGCAGAATTCCTTGGTGGTCATCGGCACCAGGGTGCTGGAGCTGAACGAGTCGCCCTCCCGGCCGTCCAGGTCCTCGTTCATCGTGTTCAAGCCAAATGGGCTGAAGGCCAGCGGGCGCCGCGTCGTCGCCCCTTTGTCGTTCGTCAGTTCCACCACGACGCGCAAATTGGCGATTTCGCCCAGTTTGTCGGTGGTGACGACGAAATGGGGTTCGCACGCCAGCGCCCCGCCATTGCCGCCATGAAACGTGGATTTGTGTTGCAGGCGCAGGGACGGAATCTGCGCATCAGCATGCACGCGGTTTTTCTGATCGCGCATGCATTGCGCCAGGAACCTGGAATCGCCCGCCTCATCCGGCCGCTGGCTGCGCTGCGTCTGACGATATTCCAGCGCCCTGTCGCAGTTGGTTTCGACCGCCTGACCGTTGTAGTACATCCAGCTCAGGAATCGCGCTGCCCTGGACGAGTCTTTCCCGGCTGCCTGCTGGAACAGGGAAAGCGCCCGGTCGTAGTCGGCAGGCACGATCTCGCCAAGATAGAAAATCTCGCCCAGGTTGACGAGGGCGTCCTTGTCGGCCTGTTTGGCCGCGCGTTCAAACCAGGACACGGCGAGTTTGGGATCGACCGCCATCCCGCCCCTCCCTTGCGCGTACGCAAGGCCAAGCAGGTTCTGCGACTGCGGCTCGCCGGCTTCCGCCGCGCGAGCCCACCACTTGTACGCCTCGGCATTTTTATTCTCGATGTGCGAATAGCCGAAGTTGTAGAAGCTTCCGACTTGAAAAAGCATCGTCGGGTCATTGTCCCGTTCCGCCCACACCCGAGCCAGCCGCAGCGTGTCCACCTTGCTGAACCCGATGCGCTCCATCAGCGCCCTGTCATCGGAAGACGCCGAGCCCACGCGTCGTTCCAGATATTCGATCACCGGCAGCCGCATTTCAATGTCGGTTTCGGCTTCGGCCTTGCCCTTGTAGACAATACGGCGCTGGCGTTCGATTTCAGCCTGGTCAACGCCTTCTTTGTTCAGCAGCCCGACATAGTGTTCAGCCTTGTTGCGGTCTTGGGCGACGCCGATGCCGTATTCATAGAAGTAGGCCGCGTTGGCGCAACCATACTGGCCCCCGAGTGCGCACGCCTGGCCGTAATGTTGGATGGCCTGATTGACGTCGCGCGGCACGGTTACGCCGTGCTCATAAATGAAGCCCAGGCTGACAAGCGCTTGAGGATCGCCCGTTTTTGCCAATTTCGCCAAGGCGTCCAAAGCCCCGGCGTCCTGCTGGACGACGCGGTCATAGAGTTGTTCGGCTTGGGGGGATTCCTGCGCGGATGCAAGAAAGGAGGAACTCACTGCCACCGCGAAAGCGGCGAATTTCACGTATTTGGACATCTACTTAATACAGTTATGGCGCAGCTTGATACTGGAATTCAACAGCAACGCGGCATGAATGGAAACGCCAAATAACGATCGTCGCATTGCTGAAATCGACCCGGGCTATTGTAACCAAGCACTTCAGGCTAAAGTCGCTTGTTCATGCGAATCGACTAAGGATCAAGTATGGCCGACGAAAGCACGCTTCTTCATGACAGCGCGGTTTACAGAACGCTGCTGGAATCCACCAAGGCAATCCCTTGGAAGATCGACTGGGCCACGATGAAGTTCGCCTATATCGGCCCGCAGATCGAAGCATTGCTGGGCTGGAGCGTCGACAGCTGGGTCAGCGTCGAAGATTGGGCCATGCGCATGCATCCCGAAGACCGCGAATATGTCGTGAATTTCTGCGTCACCCAGTCCCAGGCCGGCGTCGACCACGAAGCGGACTATCGGGCGCTGACCAAGGACAACGGCTACGTGTGGATTCGCGACGTCGTGCACGTGGTGCGTAATGAAAAGGGCGAAGCCGAAGCGCTGATCGGATTCATGTTCGACATTACCGAACGCAAGAAAACCGAGGAACAGTTGCTGCGTCTGCAGAAAGAGCTGGAAGTGCTGTCCTTCAAGGATGGCTTGACGAATATCGCCAACCGGCGCCGCTTCGATACGTGTTTTGAACTGGAGTGGGATCGGGCGCGCAACGAAGCCCGGCCGCTGTCGATATTGTTGTTCGACGTGGATTTTTTCAAGCAATACAACGACTTGTATGGCCACACCCAGGGCGACAAATGCCTGGTGGATATTGCCCAGACGCTCAGCCTGGCGCTGGATGGCCCTCGCGATCTGGTGGCGCGCTACGGCGGTGAGGAGTTTGTCGTGCTGCTTCCGGATGCGGACGCCGAGGTGGCCCGGAAAGTCGCCGAGCGCTGCCAGCGACTCCTCGAGAAGAAATCCATCGTGCATGCCCTGTCGCCACATGGCCGGCGCGTCACAGCCAGCATCGGCGCGGGCACGGTGATTCCCGATGGTGACCGGGCCGGCTTCATCAAAGCCGTGGACGAACAGCTTTACGTCGCCAAGAACAACGGGCGCAACCGCATCGAACATGTGCAATTGCGGGCGTAAGCCGGGCCGGCATTCCGTTTGCACGCCTGGATCGCCACATCCCCGGAACGGGCGCAAGGCACTTTCCCGCGCGCCTGTCCCGCATATGGGAACGGCATGCCATGCAAAGGGACCAACCCGGCTTTTTGCCCCCCAGTTCTCCTTATTGCAGCGCAACATTATGTGATGTAGTGCACGGGTAGCGGGCGCATTCCGCGCCCCCGTCGCGTGCCCATCATGTTCAAACTCAGAAATCTCTCTCTCCGGAGCAGCCTGACCGCGCTGGTGCTCTTCTTCATCGCGATGCTGGTGGCGGTTGGCGCCATCGCGATGCAACAGCTCTGGAGCATCAGCCAGAAACAGCGCGCCATGTACACCGAAACCGTCATGCCGCTGCGCGTCGTCGTGGACGCCGCCCGGCAAGGCGCCACGCACTTTCGGCGCATGTACGTCTATATCTGGAATACCGATCCTCAAGGCCGGCAGAACGAACTGCGCCTGAATGAAGAATCCGAAAAGTCAGTCCTGCAAGCCCGAGACCGCCTGCAGCAGGAGCAGGATCCCGATCTGCGCGCCCTGGGCGGCAAGCTGGCCGATACCTGGACCCGTTACAAGGCGGCCGTGAACGACGTGAAGGGTCTGGCGGATCGGAATGACCCCACCGCGATGACCGTGCTGCACAAGGACTCGGCCGAGCTGCACGTCGCCGCGCGCAACATTCTGCTGGAAGCCGCGAAGCGCCAGGAAGAACTGGCCCGCCTGGACACCGAAGACGCCGCCGCGGCGGTCGAACGCACGTTCTGGACGCTGACCGCGCTGATCGTGCTGTGCGCGCTGATCGGCGCCGTCCTCGGGCTGACCCTCGTTCGGTCCGTCATGCGCCGGCTGGGCGGCGAGCCCGCCTACGCCGCGCAGGTCGCCCAGGAAGTCGCGAAGGGCAACCTGGCCGTGCGCGTGCAGCGGCGCGATGGCGACGAAACCAGCGTGCTGGCCAACATGGACGCCATGCGCGCCAACCTGGCGCGACTGGTCAGCCAGGTGCGCCAGTCCAGCGAATCCATCGCCACGGGCGCCACCCAGATTTCCTCCGGCAACACCGATCTCAGCCAGCGCACCGAGGAACAGGCCGCCAACGTTGAAGAAACCGCGGCCTCGATGGAAGAGATGAACTCGGCGGTGAAACAGAACCTGGAGTCCGTGCAGATGGCGGCCAGCCTGGCCGGATCCGCCCGCGACGCCGCCGCGCGTGGCGGCGAAGTCGTGGGCAATGTCGTCAACACGATGGAGGCGATCTCCGCCAGCTCGCGCAAGATCGTCGACATCATCGCCGTCATCGATTCCATCGCATTCCAGACCAACATCCTTGCCCTGAATGCGGCCGTGGAAGCGGCACGCGCGGGCGAACAGGGCCGAGGCTTTGCGGTCGTGGCCAGCGAAGTGCGCGCGCTGGCGCAGCGCAGCGCCGGCGCCGCCAAGGAAATCAAGCAACTGATCAGCGACAGCGTCGGCAACGTCGAAGCCGGCTCCAGCCTGGTCATCGATGCCGGCAGCACGATGAACGACATCGTGACGCAGGTGCGTCGCGTCGCCGACCTGATTGCCGAAATCGGCGCCGCCGCGCACGAGCAGGGACAAGGCATCTCGCAAGTCGGCGACGCCATCAACCAGCTTGACCAGACCACGCAGCAGAACGCCGCGCTGGTGGAAGAGTCCGCGGCCGCCGCCCACAGTCTCAACGCGCAGGCCGCGACGCTGGTGCAGCTGGTCAGCGTGTTCCGCCTGGCCGAAGACGGCGCGTCCCGCCCCGTGGCGCAGGCGCAGATCGCGCCGGCGCGCGCCGCCATCCCGTCCGCGAATGCGCAGCGGGTTGTGGCCCGGCCGGCGCCGTCGCGCTCGGCCGCCGTCGACAAGACCGCCAAAGCTCACCGCGCCGACGCCAGGCCCGCTAGGCCGGCACCGACCGCGCTGCGCGTCCCGGGCGACCACAAGCCCGCGCAATCGAACGACGACTGGGAGAGCTTCTGATCGACGCACCCGGGCGTCTCGCAACCGTGCGGCGCCCGCGACGCGCCAGTTCCACCTCGACGTCGGGCCTGCCACCTTACGGGTGGCAGGCCCGGATCACTTCAGGAACTGCAAATTCAAGCCCATGAATATCTGCCAGTCCGGCTGACCCGGACCCTTGCTTGCCACGGAGAACTGCGGTTCGATGAAAAAGTTGTAGACCGTCTTTTCACGCTTGATCACCTGCCCAATGCCTATGCCCAACGGCACGCTGTACCCGTTATTCTTCAGGTTGTATTCCCAGATAGGCGCCGCGCGCAGATACGTACCCTTGCCAAGCTGATGCATCCCGAACGGCTGGAAGGCGACGACGTTGTCATCCTCGCGATGGCCTGACCCCGCGAAACTGCTTTGCCAGGACAGCAGGTAGCCATACTGAAACCGTCGCGAGCTGGCGTCGAAAAGCACATTGACCAGGCCGGCTGACCACTTCTCGCTGCCTACGTCCTTGTTTGTCGCAGTCGGCGCCGTGAGCTGCGGACCGAAGCCGAAGCTCACGGCAGGATTGCCGACATCGATCAAATAGGCGGTGAAAATGTTCAGGTCGCCCATGCCCGTTTCGTGGTGGTTCCCCACCGGAAACGTATTGACCGGCAGCGACGCCCGCAGCAGCCAATTGGTGCGTGAAATTGAAAAGGGTTGCGCGTAACGCAGCCAGAACTCGTTTGCGTCCTGGCTCGTCCCTGTCTGCCTGCCGATGTAGTAGTTCTGCATGTTGAAGGCGGTCATGTTCGCCAGGGGATTGTTGGCTTGTGCAGCCGCATCATCAGCGTCGTCTGCCGACCGTGCGTTTGAGATTATCGTCATCGCGGCCATGACCGACACTGCGAGCTTCGAGACTGTCTTCATGCCGTTCACTCCAAACGATTCGGCCGATGGCCGAGATGACTGGAATACACGCCAGCGCCTGCGTTGCAGCCCTGCCCGACAAGCTTTTCCCTAAATCAAGGCTGCCCCCCTGCAACGATGACAATCTCCACGCGCCGATTCTTGGACCTGCCCTCCGGCGTCGCGTTGCTGGCCACCGGTCGCGCTTCGCCAAACCCCTGCGCCGAGATCGTGTTGGACGACACTCCCTTGGACACCAGGTAGCGCGCCACCTCGTCGGCGCGGGCCGAAGACAGTTCCAGATTCGAGGGAAAGCGCGACCGCAGTTCCGGGCCGATGGGCAAGTTGTCCGTGAATCCTTGGACGACAACCTGTTGAGCCTTCAGGTTGGAAAGCGTGGGCGCAATCTTGGTCAGCGTCTGATGGCCCTTTGCACTGAGCTGCCAGCCGCCTTCGGGGAACAGGATCTCGTTCACCATCGTGACTTTCAGTTCATTTTGCAGCTTCGTGATCTGCACCTGATCGGCGCTCAACTCCGCCGATAGCCTCTGGTTCAGGGCCTGGTATTCGGCGGCCAACTGCGCTTCCTTGTCGTAGGTGTTCTTCGTCACGCAACCCGAGACCACCAGCATTGCGCACAGCACCAAAGTCAATTTGTGTAGCGTCATGTCGATTCTCCGCCAGGTTGTAAACCGGCAGGACGAGGCCGTGCCTCGCCCTGCCCGTGTCGTTCTCGGGAAACGCCTTAATCAATTGCCTGATGGCAACGACAGCTTGAAGCCATCCTTGGCCAGGCTTTCGCGGATGTATTGGAACTTCTCGTATGCGGACAAGGTCATCGGACCGTCATAGCCTTCACTTTGCATCTTCCGCGGCGGATAGTCGATGTACGTTTTCATGAGCGGCGCAATGGCATCGTTGAACATGACCATGGTCCACGTTCTTTCCGTCACGTTGCTCATGAAGATGTCGTAGCGCTCTTGTGGATCCGCCCACAGATCGAACACCTGCGGAACGGTTGCGACGTATGACTCCGCGCCCTTCCAGCCCAGGTTCGTGTCCACCGCAAGCCCGCCGGTCTTCGCGCCATCGTCGCCGCGCAGGTTGAACACCGCCTTGTAGTTGGCCACGCGGACGGCCCCCGGCGACAGCTCGTTCTCGGTGAAATAGAACCACGCCTTGCGGTCGCAATTCCCGGTGCCGAACAGGACGGGCGACATGTCATAGCTGTCGAAAACGATCGGCTTGTTTTCGCGATCATTCACCGGCAGCTTCACGCCCGCCACCGCGGCAAACGTGGCCATCAGGTCCAGGCCGCCCATCAGGCTGTGGTCCTTGGCGCCCGCCGCGATCTTGCCGGGCATCCAGGCGATGGCTGGCACGCGATTGCCGCCTTCGCGCACCGTGCCCTTGGTTCCGCGCAACGGGGTATAACCCGCATCGGGATAGACGTCCTGCCAGGCGCCGTTGTCCGTCGTGTAGAACACCAGGGTGTTCTTGTCGAGGCCCAGTTCCCGGATCTTGTCCATGATGCGTCCGATGCGCGCATCCAGCTCCACGACCGAATCCGCATACTTGCTCTTGGACATGGACTTGTGGATGTAATCCGGATCCGGCATGTTGGGCTGGTGCACCTTCATGAAATTGATGCTCATGAAGAACGGTTGCTCTGACTTGGCGTTGCGATCCAGATAGTCCAGCGATGCCTTTTCCACGTAGCGGTCAAAGAACGGAATCCCCACGACGCCTTCACGGCCGTTCACCATCGGCGTGTCGACATACTGGCCATTGATCTTGAATTCCTCGCGCGGCTTTTCCCCGGCGTTGCCGGACAGCGCGCCCTTCGTGACCCGTTGGAACATCTCCCGGACACTGGCAGGCATATCCGGGAACCACGTGGGGTCCCCGTACGTGTAGGCGTTCAGGTGATACAGCCCGGCGTACTTCATCTCGTCGTAGCCCTGGGCATTGGGCAAGGCATAATCCGCCTCGCCCAAATGCCATTTCCCTGTGAAGAACGTCTTGTAGCCGGCCGTCTTCAGGACCGACCCCAGGGTCCATTCCGCGGCGGGCAAGCCACCGCCCTGGCCCTGGAAGGCCACGGTGGTCATGCCGCTGCGGTTAGGAATGCGGCCGGTCTGCATCGCGGCACGGCCTGGAGTGCAACTGGGCTGCGCATAAAACGAGAAGAAGGTCATGCCTTCCTTCGCCAGCCTGTCGATGCTGGGCGTCGGCATGCCGCGTCCCATGCCTCCGCCATACGGGCCGAGGTCGCCCAGACCGGTGTCGTCCGAAACGAGAAGGATGATGTTGGGTTTGCGTTGGTCCTGGGCAGCCGCGGGTGCGCATGTTGCCGCTCCCAGGATCAGCGCCGCGATACCGCAAGAGAGAATTCGTGTGGTCGCCATCTTCAACACTCCACTGTGAGAGAGTTAAATCAACCGCACGAAGCTGCAAACCGTGCGGTTCACATTGGCCTGCGTACTGGGAAGTCCAAGCCCGGAAGGCATGGCGCCCGAGGACTCGAACGGCATTAATTTTCATCTTCCTTTCGATCGTGTCAACGGAATTTTCCGGAACGTACGGCTTATTTCCCGCCCCTGGTTCGCAAGGACCAGCGCATCTGCACCAGGCGCCAAATCAGGCGTTCGCGGCATCACAGGTGTTGCGTTTCAGCGCCGCCTGGTGCGGCTGCACTAGCGCAATTGCGCTTTGCTCGCGTTCCGCAACCATGCTTATATTTTCGGACCCGCCGCGGCGTGACGCATGGCGAGGCGCTCTTCCAGCGCTGCGCAAAAACATCATGTGGCGCATTCCACTGCAAGGCACCCGCGACGGCGCCAGCGCTGTACCCGCTTCCTTGTCGAGACACTGCGGCTCGAATACCGCGACGGAGAATGCTCGTGAAACGACAGGCAAAAATCGCATTGGCGTTGATGGGAGTGTTGGGTGCGACAGGCGCGATAGGCGCCTATGTCGCGGTGTCGACGGCGCCAAAGGGCGCGCCAGTCATTACGCTCGGAGACGGCAAACAAGGTCCGGCGAACATGGCCTGGATACCGGGCGACGAATTCCTGATGGGCAACGACCACCAGATGTCGCAGCCCAACGAGCGACCCGCACACAAGGTACGCGTCAGCGGATTCTGGATGGACGTGAACGACGTCACGAACGCGCAGTTCCGCCGCTTCGTCGAGGCCACCGGGTATGTCACCACCGCGGAACAGAAGCCAACCTGGGAAGACCTGCAGGTCCAGTTGCCGCCCGGCACGCCGCGTCCGCACGACAGCGTCTTGCAGGCGGGAGCCATGGTGTTCGTCGGCACGGAAACCGAGGTCTCGCTGCGCGACTATTCGCGCTGGTGGCGCTTCGTGCCCGGCGCCAACTGGCGGCATCCCCAGGGCCCGGACAGCAATATCGACGGCAAGGACGATCACCCTGTCGTGCAGGTCTCGTATGCGGATGCGCAGGCCTACGCCAAATGGGCGGGCAAGCGGTTGCCCACCGAGGCAGAATGGGAATTTGCCGCGCGCGGCGGGCTGGAACAGGCCACCTATAGCTGGGGCAACGAACTGCTGCCGCAGGGCAAGCCCATGGCGAACATCTGGGACACCCGACAGGCGCAGCCCTTCCCGGTCGTCAAGGACGAAAAGGTGCAGGTTGGCACAACCCCGGTGCGCAGCTTCTCGCCCAACGGGTATGGCCTGTACGACATGGCCGGGAACGTCTGGCAGTGGACGGCCGACTGGTACCGCGCGGACGCCTTCAAGGTCCAGGCGCAGTACCGGCAGCCGCCCCGGGACCCCGCCGGCCCGGCCGACAGCTTCGACCCGGATGACGGAGGCACGCCCGTGTCGGCTCCCAAGCGCGTGACCCGGGGCGGGTCCTTTCTGTGCAGCGACACCTATTGCATCAGCTACCGCGCCAGCGCAAGACGCGGCACCGATCCTCTCAATCCAATGTCGCACATCGGGTTCAGAACCGTCATGACGCCGCAGCAATGGAAGGCAGCGCAGGCCGCGCAGGAAAGCGTCGTCAGCCGCTGAGTGTTCGCAACACTTGCACGGGGCGGAAAGTTGCTGCTGGACTGATATGAATGTCGCGCCATCGGCGCATCCGGGAGAACGTCTTGCAGCCTTCCATCGACAATCAACTTTTGCCGCGGCTGGCATGGATATGGCTGTTCCTTCTGTTCCTCTTGGCCGGATGCGCCGGGCCGGACCACCAGAAGCAGGCCGAACTGGCGTCCTGGACCGACGGACCGTCCCGCACCGCCATCGTCGCCTTCGTGAAAGCAGTCACCGAGCCCGGCAGCCCGGACTTCGTGCCGGTCCACGACCGAATCGCCGTGTTCGACAACGACGGCACGCTGTGGAGCGAGCAGCCCATGTACTTCCAGGTCATGTTCTCACTGGACGAAGTGCATGCGCTGGCGCAATCCCATCCGGATTGGTACACCCGGCAGCCGTTCATGGCTGTTTTGCAGGGCGACCACGCCGCCATCGCCAAGTCCGGCGAACGCGGACTGATGGAAATCGTGCTTGCCACCAACACCGGTACGTCCATCGAACAGTACCAACAGCGCGTTGACCAGTGGCTGCAGACCGCGCGCCACCCCCGCACCAAATTGCCCTACACCAGCATGACGTATGCGCCAATGCGGGAATTGCTTGATTACCTGCGCGCGTATGACTTCAAGACCTACATCGTGTCGGGCGGCGAGACCGAATTCATGCGGCCTTGGACGCAAAAGGCCTATGGCATCCCGCGGGACCAGGTGATAGGCAGCGGTTTCGAGACCCAGTTCCAGGCCGACGGCAGCGGCTTCGAACTCATGCGCCTGCCCAAGCTGTCGTTCAACGACGACGGTCCCGGCAAACCCGTCGCCATCCAGCGCTATATCGGACAACGCCCGATCCTGGCCTTCGGCAACTCCGACGGCGACCTGCAGATGCTGCAATGGACCACCGCTGGCCCGGGCAAGCGTTTTGCCGGCATAGTCCACCACACCGACGCCAAGCGCGAGTGGGCGTACGACAGGGACTCCCACGTCGGCCGACTGGACAAGGCCCTGGACGAGGCCCGCGCCAAGGGCTGGACCGTGGTGGACATGGAAAAGGAATGGAAGCGCATCTATGCAGAGCAATGGCAATGACCGTTGCGGCAGGCCAGCGCCCGCGTGCGGCAGTCCGGACATGAATCCCAGGATGCCTCGCCGGGGTCACTCGTCAAGCGACATGGGCTTCTGCCCACCCGGCGGCAGGCCGAAAAGGCGTCTGACCGCGTTGAGGAACGCGCCATACGGCCGCCCCAGAAACAGCATCATCGCGGCAGCGCCCAACACGCCGCGCAACAAACCGCTGCCGGAGGCGCCGCTGAACGCGATGATGGCCGCGTAAATCGGCACCTGGAAGCTCATCAGCGCCAGGCTGTCCCACAGCAGCCTGGACAAGCGCGTTGGCGCCGCATGACGCATCACCCAGTCGCGCCACATCCCGTAGGGCCTGCCGACCGGAATCATCAACGCACCGCCGATCAGGCGCGCATGAAGCACCTGTTCCCAGGTCATTCCGGCTATCCAGCGCTCGTTGATGACGCCGGTGGTAGTAAAGAACAGGATCAAGGCCAACGTGTCGGCGAGGTAGGAACGCGTGGACACTGGCAATCGCGTGCTGGCTTTCACAAGGAATTTTCCTGGAATCTGTTCCGCACCCGCACCCTCCGATCTGTATCTGGCGGCCAGTTCACGGGCTGGCTAGACTGCTGCAATCCTGACCTGAAGGCCCGGCCGGCCGTGAACATCATGTTGAAAATATTGGGAAAAGCCTCGTCCATCAACGTGCGCAAGGTGTTGTGGACCTGCGCCGAACTGAGCCTGCCCTTTGACCGCGAGGATTGGGGCGGCGGCTTCCAGCCGACCAGTGATCCGGCCTTTCTGGCGCTCAATCCCAACGCGATGGTTCCGGTGCTGGTGGACGGCGACTTCGTTCTGTGGGAGTCGAACAGCATCATCCGTTACCTGGCGAACCAACGCGGCGGCGAGTGCGGCGGCCAGCATCTTTACCCGGCCGAACCGAAACTGCGTGCCCGCGTGGATCAATGGATGGACTGGCAGGCGACGGACCTGAACCGGTCGTGGAGCTACGCGTTCATGGCGCTGGCCCGCCAGTCGCCCGCGCACCGCGACGCATCCGCCATAAAAGCATCGTGCGAGGACTGGGCGCGGTTCATGGGCATCCTGGATCAGCGCCTGGCGTCCACCGGCGCCTACGTTGCAGGCAATGCTTTCACGCTTGCCGACATTCCCATCGGCCTGTCGGTGAACCGATGGTTCGAAACGCCTTTCGACAAACCGGCGCTGCCTGCCGTGGCCGCCTATTACGACAGGCTGGCCGCCCGCGACGGCTATCGGACGTATGGCCGCAACGGCACGGCTTGACCGGTCTGCGCCAGCGGCACGTTAGTCTGGCAAGGAACCCCGCGTTGCGCGGGGCGCTGCGCCGGCCAGTCCGGCGCACGCGCCTGCGTCTGCGCTACTTCACCACGCCGCAGACCAGTCGTCCGCCCCCGCCGCCAAGCGGTTCGGGTTTGTCGCTGTAGTTGTCGCCACCCGCGTGGATCATCAGGGCGCGGCCCTTGACGTCGGCCAGTTTCAGGTGCGGCGCAACGACCGCCTTGGTGGCGGAGCCGTCGGCGCCTACAGTGATGAACGGCAGATCGCCCTGGTGGCCGTCCGTGGCCTTCGGCCCCTTGTGCGCCTTGGTGCCCTTGGGATCCAGGTGCTCGCCCGCGCCGCCGCCCGGCGCCGTCTTGCCGTTCACCATGCCGGGCTCGCAGGAGCCCTTTTCGTGGACATGAAAGCCACGCTCGCCCGGAGGCAGCCCCTTCAGGTGGGGGGTAAGCTGCAGTCCTTCTTTGGTGTCTTTCAGGGTGATGGTGCCGGCGCTCTTGCCGACGCCTTCGGGTGTCAGGAACGACATCGAGACGTCCTCGGCCATCGCGGCGCCGGACGCGCCTGCCAATGCCATAGCCGTGACAAGCATCGAGATTTTCTTCATGGATTGCCTCCTGGAAAGATGCCCGCGGGCTGCGGGCGGCCGGCGGCGCAAGGCCCGCCCTGCTCCGCCGACGGCGCAAATGACAATAGCACCCACGCGGGACGCCCCGCCAGCAAACTTCGTTCCTGATACAAGATCGCGGGCCCTTACCCGTTCACCATCAGCACGACCGCGTGCAGCAGCACGCCGATCAGCCCGCCGACCAGCGTACCGTTGAAGCGGATGTATTGCAGGTCGCGGCCAACACTGAGTTCCAGTTCATCGACCAAATGACGCTCGTCCCAATTCTTGACGGTGCGCGAGATATGTTCGGTCACGCCCACGCGCAGGCGGCCGGTCAGTCGCCGCGCGGCGCCCAGCACGTGGCTGTTGATCGCCTCGCGCAGGCCCGGGTCATCGCCCAGCTTGCGAGCCAGCGCCAGCAGCGCGCTTTCCAGGTGCGCGGCCAGCGCGGAATGCTCGTCGGAAAGGTCGCGCCGCAACGCGGCGTGGATGTCGTCCCACAGCCCCTGCACGTACTCCTGCACCTTGGGATGGTCGATGGCGCGCTGCTTCAGCGATTCGACCTGGGCGGCAAGCGCGGGATCGCTCTTGAGCCGGTCGATGTAGTCCATCACCCAGGCCTCGTAATCGCGGCGCACGGGATGTTCTGGCTGGGACAGCACGTCGCGCAGCTCTTCCACCAATGCCCGCGCCAACCGGTCGGCCAGGTTGTCGGCGATGTTGTCCACCGACTTGACCACATCCACCGCCGCGATGATGCGCGGCCATTCCTTGCGGGCGAACTTCACCAGCAACGTTGACGCGCGTTCTTTCACGTCTTCTTCGGCCAGGTAGCCGCCCAGGCGCTCCATGGCGGCATCCAGCAGTTCCTGGTGGCGGCCGTCGCGGGTCAGGAGGCCCAGCACCTCGCCGGCGGTGCCCGCCGCATCCCAGCGCCGCAGGTTGCTCACGACGAATTCCTGGATCACGCCGCGCACCGCGCGGTCATCCAGCAGGTCCAGCGTCTGCAGCGCCACCCTGCGCGCGCCGTCGCTCAGCGCATGCGCCTGCGCGGGGCGCGAAAGCCAGCGGCTCAATCGGGCAGCCGGATCGAAGACGCGCAGTTTCTCCATCAAGGTATCCGGATCCAGAAAGTGATCGCGCACGAACACCGCAAGGCTGTCGCCGATGCGATCCTTGTTGCTGGGGATGATGGCGGTATGCGGGATGGGCAGCCCCATCGGGCGCCGAAACAGCGCAACGACGGCAAACCAGTCTGCCAGCGCGCCCACCGTGGCGGCCTCGCAAAAGGCGCGCACCCAGGCCCATGCGCCCTGCCCGCCCATGACGTGGCTGGTGATGAAGCCGCTGACCATGGCGACCAGCAAGGCCAGCGCCGCGATCTTCATCCGGCGCAATTGGGCGCGGCGCGCGTCGGAAGCCAGCGCGGAGCTCGTGGCGGCGAAACGGGCGGAACGGGACGTATCGGTCATGAAGAATCCGGTGTATGGATGCGCCAGCATACCAAGCGCACGCAGCGTCTTTGTTGCGCCGCGGCACGTGGATCACGGGCGTTCGCGCTGGCTGCGGTAATACCGCTTGAGCACCGGCGACGCCGTGACGCCATGCGCCAGCACCGAGCCCACGATGGCGGCAAGGAGCAGCGGCGCCAAACCTTTGGCCACGCTCCAGGGCGCCTGCTCCACCGCCAGCATCAGGTAGTAGAAGGTGCCGACGCCGCGGATGCCCAGCCAGCCTGCCATCCAGCGCTGGCGGTTGTCCAGCGAGGATCCGGCCAACGCCAGCATCACGCTGGCTGGCCGCACCGCCAGAAAAAGCCCAGCCACCGCCAATACGGGAGTCCACGCCACCATGTCGCGCCAGTACGCAGACACCACGCAGCCGATGACCAGCATCAATCCCAGCTCGACGAAACGCTCCAGGCCGACCGATATCGCCATCATGGATTCCGCCAGATGGGCATGCGCCAGCTTCGGATTCTGCGCGCTCTTTTCTTCCTGGGCGGGCGTCACGTCCGCCAGGGCCTTGCGCGGACTGCGGCCGCGGCCCGTGGCGCGCAGTTCCTGCTGGCGCAGCGCCACGCCCGCACAGAACACCGCCAGGAAACCGTAGCCGTGGGCCAGCAGCGTTGCGCCGTAGCACAGCGCGATGAGGCCAAGCGCCAGGAATTCGTCCAGCCCCAGCGCATTGCCGTAGCGGATACGCAGCATGGCGATCAGGCGCTCGCAGACCGTGCCCATCAGCCAACCGATGGCGACGGCGACCACGACACCCCAGGTCATCGCCGCCGCCAGCATCCAGGGATGCTCCAATCCTCCAGGCCCCGCGTTGCACAAGGCGATCCCCAGCACCACGAACGGGAACGCCGCCCCGTCGTTGGCCCCGCCCTCGCCGGACAGCGCAAAGCGCAGCGGCTCGTCGTCGCCGGCTTCCAGCGGGCGCAGCTCGTTGGCCAGCACCGGATCGGTGGGCGACAGCGCCGCGCCCAGCAACAGTGCGGGCCCCCACGCCAGCTCCAGCCCGACGTGCCCCAGCAACGTCATCAGGCCAATCGTCAGCAACATGGCCGGCGCCGCCAGCCGCAACGGCAATCGCCACAATCGATCGCCACAGGGCGCCCGCAGGTGCATGCCGATGGCGAACAGCGATACCGGCAAGGCCGCTTCGGTGATCAGCCGCAGGACATGGCGGTCACCGTGCAGGTCCAGCACCAAGAGGCCAAGGCCCGCCGGCCCGATCGCGAATCCCACCGCCAGGTACACCATGGCGCCGGTCATGGGCAGGACGTCGATGAAGCGCTTGGCCAGGGCCATCAGGACCAGCAGCGCCCCGATCAGCAGGAACCAGACCGCCACGATGTTCACGATCACGCTCCATCCACAGCGCGGGCGCTATTCGCCCAGGAACTCCGACACGGCTTCCAGGCCTTCGATGTGATCTGCCACCACCTTCACGATGAAGGCGATGGGCACGGACAGCAGCGTGCCCCACACGCCCCACAGCCAGGTGAACAGAAGCAGCAGGATGAACACGGCGACGGCGTTCATCCGCGCGATCCGGCCGGACATCCAGGTGGTGACGACCACGCCCATCAGCAACGCGATCGCGACCGAGCTCATGGACACCGCCAGCGCCGGGCCCAATTCGCCGAACTGCACCAGCCCCGCCACGCCGGTGCCCATCGCCGTCATCAAGGGGCCGAAGTACGGGATGATGTGCAGCGCACCGGCGACGATGGCCCATGTGGCCGCGTTTTCAAGTCCCAGCATGCGGAAGGCCACCCACGACAGCAGCGCCAGCACCACGTTGGTGACCAGCATCATCGCCATGTACATGTGGATCGAGCTGTTGATCTGGTCCAGCATGTGCACGCTGATCTTCTTCTGGGACAGCGTCTTGCCGGCCATCTTCACGAACTTGCGCTTGAACGCGTTGCCCGACGACAGCAGGAAAAAGACCAGGAACACGCACATGGTGGCCTGACCGACGAAGGCGGCGACGTTTTTAGACCCCCACAGCAGGATCTCATTGAAGCCCGCGTCGGGCTTGGCCACGACGACGCCGCGAGCCGGCTTGGCGGCGCCGGACTCCTGCAGGATGCTGGCGGCGCCGCGCAGCTTTTCCAGGAACGACCCGTCTCCGCTCAGCAGCCCGCCCAGCGTGCGGGACAGTTTGCTGGAAATCTCGGGCAACGCATTGACGATGTCGGCGACCTGGTCCTGCGTGGCGTAGACCACGCCCACGATCGCCACCGCGATCGCAGACATCACCACGATGGTGCCCAAGACCCGAGGCATCCGGGCGCGTGCCAGCAGGGTTACGGCCGGATCCAGCGTATAGGCCACCACAATCGCCATCACGACAGGGACGATGAACTCCTGGCCCGCCTTCAGGCCGAAAAGCACGGCCAGCACCGTGAGCGTGACCAGGCAGAAACCGCTGACCCGCACGAGCGGCGTCGGCGCGGGCGGCTCGATCAAGCCGGCGTCCTGCGCCGTGACTTTTTCTTCGGCAGGCTCGGCCGCCGGCGTTCCCGGGCCTTCCCTCTGCGGCGAAGTGTCCACTGGTGTCACGCTGTCCATCATTCCCCTCGCATCCGCTTTTCGGATGCCCCAGCAAGTGGCGTGCCCGGCGGGCTCAGCCGGCCCCCACGCCCAGCAGTCCGGGTTGGCCGTCGTGCCCCTGCTGCGCCCGCTCCAGGATGAATTCGATCATCATCGCAAGCGCCCTGGGATGGTGGCGGTTGGGCATGTAGAGCATGTACATGCCGCGCCCGAAGATGCTCAGCCGCCATTCCGTCAACGCCGGCAACAGGTCGCCGCGCGCGATGTCGTCGTGCACCACGTAGTCGGGCACGACGCCGACGCCCAGGCCTGCGCGGATCGCATCGCGCAGGAATGCGTAGTTGCGGGAAATGACGGTGGGCTCCAGCACCACGTGCTGGCGGGGCTGGCCGCCGTAGTAGGCCGACAGCCGCAACGGGCGGCCTATCACCGCGGCGCTGATGACCGGCGTCACCGCCAGGTCTTCGGGCCGCTGCGGCAGACCCCGGCTCTGGGCGTAGTCCTTGGACGCGCAGGCCACGTAGCGCACCTGCCCCAGTTCGCGCGCGACCAGATGCTGCGGCGGTTCGGACATGATGCGCACGGCGATGTCGACCTCGTCGCGCAGCAGGTCTTCGACGCTGTTCTCGAACAGCACGTCCAACACGATGTCGGGATAGGCCTGCTTGAATTCCAGCAGCCAGGGCGTCATCACGAATTGCCCGTAGCCGCTGGGAACGCTGAGGCGCACCTTGCCCTGCGGCGTCTTGCCCAGGGTCTCGACCGATTCGCGCGCGGCCGCCAGTTCGTCCTGGATGCTGCGCCCGTGTTTGTAGAGCTTCAGGCCGATCTCGGTGGGCTCCACGCGCCGCGTCGTGCGCCGAACGAGCTGCATGCCCACCGAACGCTCCAGCTGGTTCAGGTGGTAGCTGACATTGGCGCGGGTCATTTTCAATCGGCGCGCGGCCTCGCTCAGGTTGCCCGCGTCCAGGATTTCAACCAGCAGCGTCAGGGATTTGGTGTCCATGTCGGATCTCCTCGCCCAGATTGTCAAATTTTATTATCTGGAGTGTCAATTATGGATGCCATTGTCAAGACATCTTTACTGGGAAAGAATAAAGCCAGACAAGACGGGCCGACTTGGCCCGCCCGGCTCCGCATACGCAGCCGCCTGGAAAATCCGGCCAACCGGTCCAGCGAGCGCCGCGCATTCAGGAAGCCTCCTAGGAGACACTGTCCATGACAGACAGCGCAAGCCCCGGCGCGGCCCAGACGCGCCGCTACGAAGACATACTGGTCATCGTCATCGACCATCCCCCCGTGAATGCCCTGAGCGTCGCCGTGCGCCGCGACCTGTCGGACGCGATCTCGCAGGCACAAAGCGACACGCGGGTGCGCGCCATCCTGATTCTGGGCGCCGGCAAGAACTTTATCGCGGGCGCGGACATACGCGAATTCGGCAAGCCTGCGCAGCCGCCCCTGCTGCCCGACCTTTGCAACCAGATCGAAGCCAGCGCCAAACCCGTGATTGCCGCGCTGCACGGCGCGGCGCTGGGCGGCGGGCTGGAGATCGCCCTGGCCGCGCACTACCGCGTCGCCCTCTCCACTGCAAAGCTCGGTCTGCCGGAGGTGAACCTTGGCCTGTTGCCAGGTGCGGGCGGCACGCAACGCGCGCCCCGCCTGATGGGCGCGCAGGCCGCGCTGGAATTGATGCTGTCGGGCAAACACCTGTCCGCCGACGCCGCCCTGGCCTGCGGACTGGTCGATACATTGGCCGCGGACGAGGACCCGCTGGACGCGGGACTGGCCTACACCCGCCAGCTGCTGGCGCTGAACGCCGGGCCGCGCCGCACGCGTGACGCGGCCGATGCCCTGGCCGACCGTGAAGCTCAATTGGCCGCCGTGGACGCCGCCGCCCAGCGCGTGGCGGCCTCCGCGCATGGCCTGTTCTCGCCGGCCCGGATCGTGCAGGCCGTGCGCGCCGCCATCGAACAGCCATTTGACGAAGGCCTGCGCACCGAGCGGGCGCTGTTCCTGGAATGCCTGGACAGCCCGCAGCGCGCGGCGCTGGTGCACGCATTCTTCGCGGAACGCGAAACGACCACGATCCCCGAATTGAAGGAAGCGCGGTCCCGCCGGCTGGAGCGCGTGGGCGTCGCCGGCGGCGGCACCATGGGCGCGGGCATTGCCGTGGCCGTGCTCGACGCGGGACTGCCTGTCGTGATGGTGGAACAGGACGACGCCGCGCTGGCCCGCGGCCGCGCCCGCGTCGAACAGGTGTACGACCTGCTCGTCAAGAAAGGCAGGATCAGCGCCGAGGAACGCGCGGCGCGGCTGGCGCGCTTTACCGGCGCCACCGACTACGACGCGCTGGGCGAGGCCGATCTCATCATCGAAGCCGTGTTCGAGGACATGGCCGTCAAGCAGGCCGTCTTCGCACATCTGGACCGCGTCGCCAAGCCGGGCGCCGTGCTGGCCACCAATACGTCGTACCTGGACGTGGACCAGATCGCCGAAGCGACGCGCGGTCCGGCCGACGTGCTTGGCCTGCACTTCTTTTCGCCCGCCAACATCATGAAGCTGCTGGAAGTCGTGGTGGGCCGGCACACCGCGGCCGACACCGTGGCCACCGGCTTCGAACTGGCGCGCCGCCTGCGCAAGACGCCGGTGCGCGCGGGCGTGTGCGACGGGTTCATTGGCAACCGCATCCTGGCCGTGCATCGCCAGGCCGCCGACATGATGATGGAAGACGGCGCATCGCCCTACGACATCGACGCCGCCGTGCGCGCCTTCGGCTATCCCATGGGCCCTTACCAGATGGCCGACCTGGCGGGCGGCGACATCGGCTGGGCCACGCGCAAGCGCCGCGCGGCCACCCGCGACCCCGCGCTGCGCTACGTGCAGATTCCGGACCGCCTGTGCGAACGCGGCTGGTTCGGCCAGAAGACGGGACGCGGCTTTTATCTGTACCCCGATGGCGCGCGCCAGGGCACCCCCGACCCCGAAGTGCTCGCCATCATCGACGAAGAGCGCCGCCGCGCCGGCGTCACACCCCGCGCCTTCACGCAGGACGACATCCTGCGGCGCTACCTGGCCGCGATGGTTAACGAAGCGGCCAACGTGCTGCGCCAGGGTATCGCGCTGCGCCCGTCGGACATCGACGTCGTTTTCCTGTCCGGCTACGGTTTTCCGCGTCACCGCGGCGGACCGATGCACTACGCCGACAGCGTAGGCTTGCCGCGCATCCTGGCCGACATCCGCAGCTACGCGGCCGAAGACCCGGCCTTCTGGAAGCCTTCGCCGCTGCTGGTCGAACTGGCCGAGTCAGGCCGCGGCTTCGGCAGCCTTAACGCGGCGTGATCCCGCGCCTGATCCCAATATTCCAAGGAAGCACAATGCGCGAAGCCGTCATCGTCTCAACCGCCCGCACCCCCATCACGAAGGCGGGACGCGGAGAATTCAACCTGATCGCCGGCCCCACGCTGGCCGCGCACGCGGTGCGCGCCGCCGTCGAACGCGCGGGCATCGCCCCGGACCTGATCGAAGACGCCTTCATCGGCTGCGGCTATCCGGAAGGCGCCACCGGCCGCAACATCGGCCGCCAGGCGGTGATCCGCGCCGGCCTGCCCGTGAGCGTCGGCGGAGCGACCATCAACCGGTATTGCGCTTCCGGCCTGCAGGCCATCGCCTCTGCTGCCAGCCGCATCGTGATGGACGGCGCTCCCGCCGTGATCGCGGGCGGCGTCGAACTGGTATCGCAGATCCGCACGCGCGACGACGGCGTCAGCGGCATGGATCCGTGGATCGTGGCCAACAAGCCCGAACTCTACCTGCCGATGATCGAAACCGCCGACATTGTGGCCGCCCGCTACGGCATCAGCCGTGAAGCCCAGGACCGCTTTGCCGCGCAAAGCCAGGCGCGCACCGAGGCCGCGCAGGCCGAGGGCCGCCTGCGCGAAGAAATCGTGCCCGTCACCACCACCATGTCCGTCACGGACCGCGCCACGGGCGCCGTCACCGAACGCGAAGTGACGGTCGACAAAGACTCGTGCAACCGCCCCGGCACCACCTATGAAGCCCTGGCCGGACTGGCGCCCGTGCGCGGCGAAGGCCAGTTCGTGACGGCCGGCAACGCGTCGCAGCTTTCCGACGGCGCGGCCGCCCTCGTGCTGATGGAAGCGTCCGAGGCCCAGCGCGCCGGCATCCGCCCGCTGGGCGCGTTCCGCGGCCTGGCCATCGCCGGCTGCGAACCGGACGAAATGGGCATCGGCCCGGTCTACGCCGTGCCCAAGCTGCTGGCGCGCCATGGCCTGAAGGTCGACGACATCGATCTTTGGGAATTGAACGAGGCGTTTGCCTCGCAGGCGCTGTACTGCCAGGAAAAGCTGGGCATCCCGATGGACCGGCTGAACGTGGACGGCGGATCCATTGCGCTGGGCCATCCGTTTGGCGTCACCGGAGCGCGGCTTGCCGGCCACGTGCTGATCGAAGGCCGCCGCCGTGGCGCCCGCTATGCCGTCGTCACGATGTGCATTGGCGGCGGCATGGGCGCGGCCGGCTTGTTTGAAATCTATTGAGGATCCCCATGGACCTGGAATTCACCCCCGAGGAACTTGCCTTCCGCGACGACGTCCGCGCCTTCCTGGCCGCCAGGCTGCCACAGCGCCTGGCCGACAAGGTCAGCGACGGCAAACTGCTTACGCGTGCCGACATGGTCGAATGGCACGCCATCCTGAACCAGCAGGGTTGGCTGGCCAGCCACTGGCCCGTGGAATACGGCGGCACCGGCTGGACCACGACGCAGAAATACATTTTCGACAACGAATGCGCGTTGGCCAGCGCGCCGCGCATCGTGCCGTTCGGCCTGAGCATGCTGGGGCCCGTGCTGATCAAGTACGGCACCGAGGCGCAACGGCGCCATTGGCTGCCGCGCATCCTGGACGGCTCCGACTGGTGGTGCCAGGGCTATTCCGAACCCGGCGCGGGTTCGGACCTGGCGTCCGTCAAGACCACGGCCGTGCGCGACGGCGACAGCTACATCGTCAACGGCCAGAAGACCTGGACCACGCTGGGCCAGTACGCCAACATGATCTTCTGCCTGGTGCGCACGTCGCAGGAAGGCCGGCGCCAGGAAGGCATCAGCTTTTTGCTGATCGATATGAACAGCCCCGGCGTCGAAGTGCGCCCCATCATCACGCTGGACGGCGAACACGAAGTCAATGAAGTGTTTTTCTCGGACGTGCGCGTGCCGGCGGAAAACCTGGTGGGCGAAGAGAACCGCGGGTGGACCTGCGCCAAGTACCTGCTGACCTACGAACGCACCAACATCGCGGGCGTGGGCCAGTCCACGGCCGCGCTGGAACGCCTGAAGACGGTGGCCGCGCGCCAGCGCAAGCATGGCCGGCCGCTGGCCCAGGACCCCGACTTCGCCGCCCGGCTGGCGCGCGTGGAGATCGAACTGGCCAACATGCGCACCACCAACCTGCGCGTGGTGGCGGCGGTGGCGGGCGGCGGCGCTCCCGGCGCCGAAAGCTCCATGTTGAAGATCCGCGGCACGCAGATCCGCCAGGAAATCAGCGCGCTGAACCGCCGCGCCATGGGGCCCTATGCCCGCCCCTTCGTGCCCGAGGCCCTGCACGACGGCCATGGCGCGCCGCCCATCGGCCCCGAGGGCGCCGCCAGCGCCGCCGCGCAGTACTTCAACAACCGCAAGCTGTCGATCTTCGGCGGCTCCAATGAAATCCAGAAGAACATCATCACGAAGATGATCCTTGGACTGTAAGGGCTGGCCATGAATTTCGAACACACCGAAGACCGGCGCATGCTTTCCGACATGCTGCGCCGCTTTGTCGCCGAGCAATACGACTTCGCCACGCGCATGCGGCACGCCGAATCCCCGCAAGGCTACAGTCCTGAATTCTGGCGCCGCTACGCCGAACTGGGCGCCATCGGCGCGCTCTTCGCGGAGGCCGACGGCGGCCTGGGCGGCGCGGGCTTCGATATCTCCGTGGTCTTCGAAGCGCTGGGGCGCGGCCTGGTGGTCGAACCCTTCCTGGACGCCGTCATGGTCGGCAGCGCGATCGCAGCGGCCGGAACGCCGGCCCAACGCGAGGCGCTGGAAGGCCTGATTGCGGGCGGCATCACCGCCGCCCTCGCCCATGCCGAACCGGAATCCGGCTACGACCTGAACCAGATGGCCACGCGCGCGCAGCGCACCGCGGACGGCTGGGTGCTGGACGGGGCCAAGGCCGTCGTCAACGCGGGTGAACATGCGGACATTTTCCTGGTGTCCGCGCGCACGTCGGGCGCGCAGGACGACGAGACGGGCATCAGCCTGTTCCTAGTCAGCGCCGGCACGCCTGGCCTGGGCACGCAAGGCTACGGCCTGATCGACGGCGGACGCGCGGCGGAACTGACTTTGGACAAGGTGCAGCTCTCCGCCGACGCGCTGCTGGGCGAGGAAGGCGCCGGCCACGCGCTGCTGGAACGCGCCACCGGCCGCGGCATCCTGGCGCTGTGCGCCGAAGCCGTGGGCGCGATGGACTGCGCGCGCGACGCGACCCTGGAGTATCTGCGCACGCGTCGCCAGTTCGGCACGCCCATCGGCAGCTTCCAGGCCTTGCAGCACCGCATGGCCGACGTGCTGCTGGAAATCGAGCAGGCCCGGTCGGCCGTCATCAACGCGGCAGCCGCCGTGGACCACCCCGACCGCACTACGCGCGAACGCGCGCTGTCCGCGGCCAAATACACCATCGGCCGCATCGGCACTCTCGTGGCCGAGGAATGCATCCAGCTGCATGGCGGCATCGGCATGACGTGGGAGCTGCCGCTGGCGCACTATGCCAAGCGGCTGGTCATGATCGACCACCAACTCGGCGACGAAGACCACCACCTGCGCCGCTACATCGCGCTGGGACAGGCATGAGCACGGAAGCACGCCGATGAGCCCGTCCCGCACCATCCAGATCTCCCGCCCCTTCGCGGCGCCCTTTCCCGTGCGCACCGCGCAGGACGTCCAGCGGCTGCAAGCACGGCCGCTGGAAGACACCCTGACGGTGCAGAGCACCTACGAGATCTTCTGCAATTCCGCCGCCGCCTTCGGCGATAGAACCGCCCTGACGTTCCTGCGCAGCGCGGACCCGGCCGACGAGGCCATCAGCTGGACCTACCGCGAACTGCTGGCTGGCATCCACCAGACCGCCAACCTGCTGCACAGCCTGGGCATCCGCGAAGGCGACGCCGTGGGTGTGCTCCTGCCCGGCTGCCTGGAATACCATCTGGCGCTATGGGGCGGCGAGGCGGCGGGCATCGTCCAGCCGCTCAATCCCCTCCTGACCGACGACAAGCTCGCTTCGCTGATGACGACGGCGCGCGCCAAGGCGCTGATCGTCTATGGATCGGACGTGGAGTGCGGGTCCTGGTCGAAGGCGCTGCGCCTGCTGGATCGCGTGCCGACCCTGCAGACCCTGCTGCGCGTGGCGCCGTGGAACGAACCGCTGTCCGACCGCCCGTCATTGCCCGACCGCGCGCTGGACTTCAACGCCATGCGCGCCGCCCAGCCATCCGACCGGCTGGTCAGCGAACGGGTCATCCAGGCAAGTGACGTGGCCGCGTACTTCCATACCGGCGGCACCACCGGCGCCCCGAAGCTGGCCATCCACACGCACGCCAACCAGGTCTTTTCCGCCTGGGCCGCCGTACAGCTTCAAAATGCCGGCCCGGGCGACGTGGTCATCAACGGCTATCCGCTATTCCACGTGGCCGGCGTGCTGCCGGCCTCGCTGGCCGCGCTGTCCGCAGGCGTGGAAACCGTCATCCCCACCACCCTGCTGCTGCGCAACCGAGACGTGCTGCGCAACTACTGGCGCCTGGTGGAAAAGCACCGCGCCACGTCGCTGCAAGGCGTGCCCACCATTCTTGCCGCATTGGCCGACGTGCCGCTGGCGGGCGCCGACATCTCGTCGCTGCGCTACTGCCGCACCGGCGCCGCGCCGCTGCCGGCGGAACTGGCCGCGCGCTTCAAGCGCCTGTTCGGTCTGCACGTCAGCGAAAGCCTGGGCATGACCGAAATGGCAGGCATCACGTCGATCTCGCCGCCCGGCTGCGAGTTTCCGGTGAATTGCGTGGGTTTTCCGCTGCCGTACGTGCAGGTGCGCATCGTCGGCCTGGACATGCCGGCCGGTCAGCCCGCGCGCGACCTGCCTGCCGGCACGCCGGGCATGGTGCTGATCAAGGCGCCCAACGTCATCCCGGGTTTCCTGGATCCCGAGGACACCGCGCGCGCCTTCACGGAAGACGGGTGGCTCATCAGCGGCGACGTCGGCTTCATGGACGGCGAGGGGCGCCTGCACCTGCAAGGCCGCGCCAAGGACCTGATCATCCGGGGCGGCCACAACATCGATCCCAAGACCATCGAGGACGCGCTGGCCACCCACCCCGCGGTGCAGCTGTGCGCCGCCGTCGGCGCCCCGGACGCCTACGCCGGCGAGCTGCCGATCGCCTTCGTCACGCTGGCCGAAGGCAGCGGGACGTCCGAAGCGGAACTCATCGCCTACGCCGCCGAGCACGTGGACGAAGGCCCGGCGCGCCCCAAGCGCGTCATCGTGCTGGACAGCATGCCCATGACCAATGTGGGCAAGATCTACAAACCGGATTTGCGCCGCCTGGCCACCGCCGTATCGGTGGAGGCCGTGGTGGCGCGCACCCTGCAAGAGGCTGGCATGGCGCAAGACGATCCCGTCTTTCGCGTGCTGGCCGATGCGCAACCGGATGTCGCCGTAGAAGCCGGCGCCGGTGCGCCCGCGCCGCTGAAGGAACGGCTGCGCGAGGCGCTGTCCCGGCTGCCCGTCAAAGTCGACGTGCGCGACTGACCCGCAGCCCATAACAACACCCACCAGGAGACAAACCCCATGCCCCAACTGCCCCTGCGACGCGCTTGCCTGAGCGTCCTCATGCTGACGCTGGCAACTGCCGCCTTGCCCATTTCCGCCCATGCCCAGGGCGATTTCCCCACTAAACCCATCACCTTGATCGTGCCCTTCCCGGCCGGCGGCTCCACCGACCGCCACCTGCGGATCGTGGCGCAGGACGCATCCAAATACCTGGGCCAGCCCGTCATCGTGGAAAACCGTCCCGGGGCCGGCGGCACATTGGGCACGGCCACCATGGCCAAGACCGCCAAGCCCGACGGCTACACGATCAGCCTGTACACGCTGGCGATGCTGCGCATGCCCTACATGCAGAAGAGCAGCTGGGACCCCATCAACGACTTCACCTTCATCCTGGGCCTGTCGGGCTACACGTTCGGCTTCACCGTGCGCTCGGATTCGCCGTACAAGACCTTCAACGAATACATCGAGGCGGCGCGGCAGGCGCCCGGCAAGATCGACTACGGCTCGACCGGCATCGGCTCGTCGCCGCACCTGCTGATCGAGGAAATCGCCATCAACGCCAAGGTCAAGCTGAACCACGTGCCCTTCAAGGGCAACGCCGACATGCAGCAGGCGCTGCTGGGCGGCCACGTGATGGCGCAAAGCGACGCCACCGGCTGGGACCAGTTCGTGGACTCGGGCAAGATGCGGCTGCTGGTCACCTTCGGGGAAAAGCGCACGACCCGCTGGCCGGACGTGCCCACCGCGAAGGAGCTCGGCTACAAGGTCGTGTCCACATCGCCGTATGGTTTGGCCGGCCCCAAGGGCATGGACCCGGCGGTGGTGAAGATCCTGCACGACGCCTTCAAGAAGGCGCTGTTCGACCAGGCCAGCATGGACGTGATGAAACAGCTGAACCAGGAACCCGCCTACCGCAATAGCGAAGACTACAAGGCGTGGGCGCAGGCCACCTACGTCAAGGAAAAGGATCTGATCGAATACCTGGGGCTGATGGCCAAGTAACAACTTGGCGACCGGCGCCCGGGTGTGCCCGCGGCGCCGTCCCCAGACAAAACCTGTATGCAAAAAATGTCCGCCGGCCCGCGGCCATTTGTTAGACTGGCTGCCCGATGCATCGCCCCCGGCGCCCCGCGCCGCGTCCCATGAGCCAGGAAGTCCAGCCCGATCCCAGCGCCGACCATATCGCCAAAGAGGTGGCCGGCGCCATCGTGGCGCACAAGCTTCCGCCGGGCACCCGGCTGCGCGAAGAAGCCCTGGCAAGAGTCTACAAGGTCAGCCGCACCAAGATCCGCGCCGCCCTGCTGATGCTGTCCAAGGACAAGCTCATCAATATCATTCCGGACAAAGGCGCGTTCGTCAGCAAGCCGGACGCAAACGAGGCGCGCGAGGTCTACGCGGTGCGCCGGATCCTGGAGGCCGCGCTGGCCCGTGAGTTCGTGGCGCGCGCCACGGCGGCCGACTACCGGCGCATCGACGACCACCTTGCCGAAGAACGCCGCGCCGTCGAAAGCGGCGACGTGCAGGCGCGCAACCATCTGCTAAGCCACTTCCACATCCTGCTTGCCGAAATCGTGGGCAATACCGTGCTGACGGGCATGCTGCGCGAGTTGTCCGCGCGCAGCGCCGTGATCACCGTGCTGTTCCAGAGCTCTCACGACGCCAGTTGCTCGTCGCGCGAACATCACGCCTTCGTCGAAGCCGCGCGTGCCGGGGATGCCGAGCGCGCGTGCGCCCTGATGGACGAGCACCTGGAGCACGTCCTGGCCGCGCTGGACTTCGACGGCAACCGCCAGGACGGCAGCGACCTGGTTGCCGCGTTGCTGAGCTGATACAACACCCTGCCGCGCGCGATGGCGGCCCCTTTCCTCTACCCTGCCTGCAGCAGCTGTTCCATGCGCCGTTGAAGCCATAGCTCCGTCTCGCCCAGCACGGCGCCCTGCAGCCATAGGGTGCGCACCGACAGCATCGGCAAGGCCAGCCCGGCGCAGGGCACCGGCGTGAGCGTCGTGCGAAAGCTCTCGTACTCGGCGATGTTCAGGGGCAGGATCGCCCACCCCAACCCGTCCGCCACCATGCCGGCGATGCTGTAGAAGCTGTCGGTGCGCCACACCGTGGGGCTCAGCACCATGTCTTCCACCCCTTCCATCTGCATGACAAGCTGCCGGTGCCGCGCCAGATCCGTGCGCGTCACCTCGGGCAAGGCGGCAAGCGGGTGCCCGGACGCCACGAAAACCCCTTGCGCCACATTGCCCAGGTAGCGGTGGGCAAAGTCGCTGCCCGGATCGCCGCGGTCGAAGTGGAACGCGATGCTGGCCCGGCCCTGCCGCACATAGTCGGCCACTTCCGTCGCGGTGCCGTTCAGTTGCGTCAGCTCCAGCGCGGGAAACCGGTCGGCCAGTTCGACCACCAGCGCGCCCAGCACCAGATACGGCAGGGCTTCGTCCAGCGCGATGGACAGCCGGGCCTCCTGCCCGTTTGCAAACGACAGCGCGCGCTGCGCCAGACCGCCAGCCTGCCGCAGCAGCTCTTTGGCTTCCAGCAGCATCACTTCGCCAGCCGGCGTCAGCACGGCGTTGCGACGAGACCGGTCGAACAGTTCCACCCCGAGGTCCGCCTCCAGCAGGCCCACCGACGTGCTGACCGCCGACTGCGCGCGGCCGATGCGTCGGGCGGCGGCCGAAAAAGATCCCGCGTCTGCCGCCGCCACGAATTGGCGCAATTGATCCAGCGTCCATTGCATCGCTCACTCCCGTAATCCATCCATTTTATAGATGGATTCCAACTTTTTATTCAAATTATCCAGATGGATAATCCCGAACCCGGATCCGACGCAGGCTTTACCGCGCCACCTCCGGGAAGTCACAGGAGTAGAACCATGCAGCGGATTCCTTCGAACGCTGTCGCCGCGCCCGCCCCGGGCCGCTGGCTGGTGCTGGCCATCGTGTCCAGCGCCTTGCTGTTGATCGTCGTCGACATGACGGTGCTGTACACCGCCTTGCCCCGCCTCACGCATGAACTCGGCGTCACCGCGTCCGCCAAGCTCTGGATCGTGAACGTCTACGCGTTGGTCGTGTCCGGCCTGCTGCTGGGCATGGGCACACTGGGCGACCGGCTGGGACACAAGCGCCTGTTCATGATGGGGCTGGCCGTGTTCGGCGCGGCTTCGCTTGCCGCCGCCTTTTCGCCCGGCCCCATCGTCCTGATCGCGGCGCGCGCGCTGCTGGGCGTTGGCGCGGCCATGATGATGCCCGCCACCTTGTCCATCCTGCGTCTGGCCTTCACGGACGAGCGCGAGCGGGCCGTGGCCATCGGCGTCTGGGCGTCGGTCGCCTCGGGCGGCGCCGCGTTGGGGCCCGTGGTGGGCGGCGTGCTGTTGGAGCATTTCTGGTGGGGCTCGGTCTTCCTCATCAACGTCCCCATCGTCCTGCTGGCGTTGCCGCTGGCGTGGCGCTACATCCCCGCCGGCCGGCCCGACGCGTCGCGCCCGTGGGACCTGGTGGGGTCCCTGCAGGTGATGGCCGGCATGATCCTGTGCGCCTATGCGCTCAAGGAACTGGGCCGGGCGGCCCCCTCCTGGCTGCACGCCGCGCTGGCCTGCGCGGCCGGCGCCGCCATGCTCGCCATCTTCGTGCGGCGCCAGCGGCGGCGGCCCTACCCGCTGATCGACTTCGCCATCTTCCGCAACGCCTCGTTCAGCTCGGCCGTGGCCGCGGCATTGTTCGCCGCCGCTGCCCTGTTGGGCATGGAACTGGTGTTCAGCCAGCGTTTGCAGCTAGTGCTGGGCATGTCGCCGATCCAATCGGCCCTGTTCATCCTTCCGCTGCCCCTGGCCGCATTCGTGGCCGGCCCCCTGGCCGGCCTGCTGCTGGGCCGCGTGGGCAGCCGGCGCCTGCTCTTTTTCGCGCTCTTGGTCTCGGGCGCGGGCATGGGCGGCTACCTGCTGACCTACGACGCCGCGGTCATGCCGCAGCTGATCAGCCTCTGCGTACTGGGCCTGGGCATCGGCGCCACCATGACGGCCGCGTCCAGCACCATCATGCAAAGCGCCACGCCGGAGCGCGCGGGCATGGCCGCGTCCATCGAGGAAGTGTCCTACGAACTGGGCGGCGCATTGGGCGTCACCCTGATGGGGTCGATCCTGTCGGGCGTCTATGCGCAATCGCTGTCGGTGCCCGACGGCGTGGCCGCGACGGGCGCCGCGCGAGACAGCCTGGACGAGGCGCTGGCCGTCGCCGAAACCCTGCCGGCGGATTTGGCCGCCACGCTGACGCAACTGGCCCGATCGGCATTCGAAACCGGCTACGCAGCGGTCATCGCCACCGCGACGGCGATGCTGCTGGCCACGGCCTTCTTCGTGCTGCTGAACCGCGCGCGCCGGCCGGCGCAGTCGGCCTGACCTCTCGCGACGGGACCTTGCGCCCCGTGCCGCAGAGCCGGGCCGCGGGCGGCGCCCCCAGCCGCCCGGCCGCCGCGTTCAGCCGTTTCGAAACGCGTGGTCCAAGTCGGCGATCAGGTCTTCCTCGTGTTCCAGCCCGATGGACACACGGATCAGCCCTTCGGACACCCCCGCCGCATCGCGCTCGGCCGCCGGCACGCCGGAATGGGTGGTCGACGCCGGATGGCACACCAGCGTTTCAGTGCCCCCCAGGCTGACCGCCGACCGGAACAGATGCAGCGCGTTGATGAACCGGAATGCGCGTTCGCGGCCGCCGTCCAGCACGAAGGCAAACGTCGAGCCCGGGCCGGTGCACTGGCGCTTGTACACCTCCTGGTAGGTCCGGTCCGTGATCAGCTCCGGATGGAAGATCCGCACCTTCTCGTGCGGGTTGCCTGCCAGCCACTGCGCCACCTTGGTCGCCGTGCGCGCCGCCTGCTTCATGCGCAGCACCACCGTTTCCATCGAGCGCGTAATCATCCAGCAGGAATGCGGATCCAGCTGCGAACCGAACGCGCTGCGGATGGCCCGCACTTTCTTGATCAGGTCCTTGCTGCCGGTGACCGCCCCGGCCACCAGATCGCTATGACCGCCCACGTACTTCGTCAGCGAGTACACCGACAGGTCCACGCCGTGCTCCGCCGGCTTCTGGAAAATTGGCCCCAGCAGCGTGTTGTCGCACACGGAGATCGGCCGATAGCCGTGGCGCGTCTCGAACGCGTCCAGCTCGTTCTTCATGGCCTCGAAATCGAACAGCGCATTGGTGGGATTCGCGGGCGTCTCGACATAGAACAGCTTGACCGGCCCTTTGGCCGCCGCCTCTTCCAGCGCGGCGCGCATGTTCTTGGGCGACAGCCCGTCCGCCACCACGTGCGAGCCAATGCCCCATTCCGGGAAGATCTTGCCGATCAGCGTCTCGGTGCCGCCATACAGCGGCACCGATTGCACCAGCTGGTCGCCCGGCCGCAAAAAGGCCATCAGCACCGCGCTGATGGCCGACATGCCGCTGGAGGTCACCGCCGAATCCTGCGATCCATCCAGCAGCGACAGCCGGTCCTCCACGATCTCCAGGTTCGGATGATTGAAGCGGCTGTACACCAGCCCCGCCGTCTCGCCCTGCGGCAGGGGTTTGCGGCCCGACACCAGATCAAAGAACGCCGCGCCGTCCTCGGCGGTGCGGAACGCGAATGTGGACGTCAGAAACACCGGCGGCTTGACCGCCCCTTCCGAAAGATAAGGGTCGTAGCCATAGGACATCATCTGCGTCTCGGCATGCAGGGGACGGCCGAAGATGTCCTTCTTGTGATAGCTCGAGTAAGTCATGGTGTCACTCCTTCTCTGGTGTTCCTGCCAGCCCGGCGGGCTCGTCCTGCTTCCGACAGACGATAGCGCCGAGCCGGCCACGATGCATTGCGGTATGTGACCCACGGCTGCCGCCCCCGGGCGTGAACGACGAAAGTCGCTGTGACTATCGCCATAACATCGCGCCTATTGTTTTTTTTATGTACCCGAATAGACTAAATCTACGGGTAAACACCACCTTTTCGCCGACATATCCGCGATCTATAAACACGTATTGTTTTTTTTATGTGTTTTTAAAATGAAAATCGCATTGATTGGTTGCGGCGAGGTCGGGCACTGCTACGCCCGAGCATGGACCGCCGCCGGACACACCCTCGTCGGCATCTGCGAACTGCGCGCGGACGCCGAAATGGACGCCCGCGCGCAAGCTGCGGGCGCGGCGCTGCATACCGAACCGGGCGCCTGGATGGCCGAAGCGGACGTCGTCGTCTCGGCCGTCTACGGCTACAACGCGGCCGAAGTCGCCCAGCAGGCATTCCCGCACATGCGCGACGGCGCGGTCTACGCGGACTTCACCACCGCCAGCGCGGCGAACATGCAGGCCGCGGCAAGCGCCGCGAAGCAGTGGCCCGTCGCATTCATGGACGTGGCGATCATGGGCGCCATCGCCCTGCTGGCCGAGAAGACGCCGCTCCTGTGCGCAGGCGACGGCGCTCAGGTCGTGACCACGCTGGGAGAAAGCGCCGGTGCGCCCGTGCGAATCATCGACGGCAAGCCGGGTGACGCCGTGCGCCTGAAGCTGCTGCGCAGCGTGATGACCAAGGGCATGGAAAGCCTGGCCGTCGAGTGCATGGTGGCCGCCGAGCGCATGAGCCTGCGCGCCTCCCTGTACGAAGTCCTGGCCGATATCGATCGCACGCCGCTTACGGCGTTCATGGATTCCTTCGTGCGCTCGCACGTGCTGCACGCCCCGCGCCGTCTGGCCGAAGTGCGCGAGGCCCGCGACCAGCTCCATGAAGCCGGATTGGAGCCGCTGGTGCTGAACGGGGTCGAACAGCTGTTCGACCGGACGACCCGAGGCATCCAGGCCGCGCGAGCCAACGGCCAGGCCGACATTCCCGATTCCGTCGAAGCCCGACTGGCCTGGCTGACCACGCTGGCGGGCCAACCCTGATCACCTCCACCGCGCCAAAGAGCGCGGTCTGGACCCTGAAAAAAACCTTGTGAGGACGACAATGAAAGTATTCAAGAAACTGCTGGCCGCGACGCTGGTGCTGGGCTGCGCCGCCGCGCATGCCGCCGACCTGGGCAAGGGCCCAATCACCCTGATTTCGCCTTTTCCCCCGGGCGGCGGCACCGATACCCTGACGCGCATGATCGGCTCCGCGATCAGCCAGGACGCCGGCTGGAACATCGTAGTGGAAAACAAGCCGGGCGCGGGCGGCAACCTGGCGCTGGACGCCACGGCGCGCGCCAATCCCGACGGCCACACGCTCGTCATGGCGCAGACCGACAACATCGTCCTGAACCCGTGGCTGTACAGCAAACTCAGCTACGACACGTTCAAGGACTTCAAGCCGGTCGGCCCGGTGGCGTCTTCGCCCAGCGTCTTCGTCGTGCTGCCCGATTCCCCCTTCAAGACCGTGAACGACGTGGTGAAGGCCGCCCAGGCGCGCCCCAACCAGGTTTCGCTGGGGATTCCCGGCATCGGCGGCACCGGCGACCTGACCGGCTATCTGTGGCGCAAGGCGGCCAACATGGAACTGATGCACGTGCCCTACCGCGGCTGGAGCCAGGCGTTCCCCGACCTGGCCAGCGGCCGGATCGACATGTACGTCGGATCCGTCGCGTCGCTGCTGCCGCAGATCCGCGGCGGCAAGGTGCGCGCGCTGGCGGTGGTCGCCGACGAGCGGTCCCCGGCCCTGCCCGACGTGCCCACCTTCCCCGAAAGCGGCTTCAAGACCATCAACCAGTCCATCTGGTGGGGGCTGATGGCGCCGGGCAAGACGCCTGACGACGTGATCGCCACGTTGAACAGCGAACTGCAGAAGGTGCAGTCGAATCCGGAACTGATCAAGAAACTCGAAGACGCCGGCTACAGCGTCATGAAGGGCTCGCCGCAGGATCTGGCCCGCCAGCATCGCGCCGACCACGACGCTTTCGGCAAGGTCGTGCAGGAAGCCGGCATTCCCAAACAGTAAGCAGAAACGCACATCCCAGCGATCAGGAGCAATGATGATTGGCTTTGAAATTCACGCCCGCCAGCGCGCGGTCAGCAAGGAAATCGTGGAAAAGTTCCGCAAGGTCCCGGTTGCGAACGTCAGCGACTGCATGTCGCGCATGACGGCCGGCGGCGCCCGGCTGCGCCCCATGCACGACGGCCATCCGCTGGCCGGTCCCGCCTTGACCGTGCGCACCCGCCCCGGCGACAACCTGCTGGTGCACAAGGCCCTGAGCCTGGCGCAGCCCGGCGACGTCATCGTGGTGGACGCGGGCGGCGACCTGACCAACGCCATCATCGGCGAGATCATGACGACCTACGCCGAGTCGCGCGGCATCGCCGGCATCATCATCAATGGCGCCATCCGCGACTGCGGCACGATCCGCCGCAGCGCCTTCCCCGTCTACGCGGCCGGCGTCACCCACCGCGGCCCGTACAAGGATGGGCCGGGCGAGATCAACTGCGTCGTCGCGCTGGACGGCATGACCATTGCGCCGGGCGACCTGATCCTGGGCGACGACGACGGGCTGCTCGCCGTTCCGTACGACCAGGCCGAAGCCATCTACCAGGCGGCGGCGGCCAAGCACGACGTGGAAACCAAGATGCTGGCGGACATCGCTGCCGGAACCCTGGATACCTCGTGGGTCGACGCCCGGCTCAAGGCCCTGGGCTGCTCGGGCGTGCAGGCATGAACGCCCCGACGGCCCTCGCGCAACGGTTGCGCGTCGCGCGCCTGGATCTGTGGATCGATCCGGCGTTCGACGACGCGATCGGGCAGGATGCGTCGCTGGATCTCCAGGTGCTTCCCGCCAACGGCGACGCCGTGACGGCGGCCGGCTTGGCGGGCGCGCATGCCTATCACGTCAGCGCGGCCAAGGACGAGGTCCCTGCCCGCTGGCAGGTATCGGCTGACCTGCTGGCGCAGTGCCCGCAGCTGCTGTGCGTGTCGTCGGGCGGCGCCGGGTACGACACGGTCGATGTCGCGGCCTGCACCCGGGCCGGCGTGGCGGTCGTGAACCAGGCGGGCGCGAACGCCGCCTCGGTCGCGGAAATGACGTTCGCCCTGCTGCTGTCGCTGGTCAAGCGGCTGGGCGAGTCGGACGCTGCGCTTCGGGCCGGCACGGCCGTCAGCCGCGAGGCCCTGATGGGACACGAAATCGAAGGCCGCGTGTTCGGTATCGTCGGCATCGGCGAGATCGGACGCCGGGCGGCCCGCATCGCAGCGGGGTTCGGCCTTCGCGTCATCGCCTACGACCCGCTGGTCCCGCCGGCGCAGATCGTGGAGCGCGGCGCGGAACCCGTGTCGTTCGACACCCTGCTCGAACAGGCCGACATCGTCAGCCTGCACTGCCCGCTGGACGCCGTCACCCGGGGCATGTTCGATGCGTCCGCCTTCCAGCGCATGAAGCGCGGCGCGCTGTTCATTTCCACGGCGCGCGGCGGCATCCATGACGAGGACGCGCTGCTTGCCGCGCTGGAAAGCGGCCATCTGGCCGGCGCGGGACTGGATGTCTGGAAGGTGGAACCGCCGCCCCCGCGCAGCGGCCTGCTGCAGCGTCCCGACGTGATCGCCGCCTACCATACGGGCGGCGTCACGCACGAAGGCCGGCGCAAGGTGGCGCGGGGTTCGGCCACGCAGATCATGGACATGCTGGCCGGCCGCCAGCCGGCCCGCCTTCTCAATCCCGAAGTCTGGCCTCGCTTTCTGCAACGCCTGGCCGAATGCGGCGTCAACCCGCAGCAAGGGTAGGCGTCCGCCGTTGGTATAGTCCTGTGTTTGAAATCCGGAATGGCAAGCCCTCATGTCGAGCGCCACTGATTACGTATACGGAGAATTGCGACGCCGCCTGATGGCAGGATCTTTCCTGCCGGGCGAGCCCCTGCGCGAAGAGCACATCGCCACCCAGCTCTCCGTCAGCCGCACGCCGGTCCGCAACGCGATCGAACGCCTGATCGCCGACGGCCTGGTCACCCGTGAAGGCAGGCGCGGCGCCGTCGTGCTGGGCTGGCAGGACCGCGACATCGACGAAGCCTTCGAGCTGCGCATGCTGCTCGAACCCTATTCCGCCAAGGCGGCGGCCGAACGCGCGACCCCGGAACAGATAGAAGAACTCGAGCGCATCAACCAATGCATGCTCGACGCCGTGAATTCCAACGCTGCCGACCACGTCTCCCAGGTCCAGCACTACAACAACCTGTTTCACCACACGCTGCTCGAGGCCGCGCAATCGGCGCGGGTGCGTTCCCTGGTCGAAAACCTGCTGGACATGCCCATCATCATCGGGTCGTTCTACTTCTACGGCCGCGAAGACATGCTGCGCAGCGTGGAACACCATCGCCAAATCATCGCCGCGCTGCGCGCCCGCGATGCCGAATGCGCGCAGATCGCCATGCGCTTCCACCTGGCCGCCACGCATCTGCTCTTCCGTACGCATCGGAAGGACAAGAAGACCGGCGGGTAATCCCTATCCCGTCCTGCTGCTTCTGATCCAGAAGCCCGGCACGCGGCGCCTGCATGTCGCGGATCGCTATCACAGAATTCGTGATTCCGTATTGGACGCGCGCAAAGCGCGGCCCCAGACTTTGCGCATGGCACGTAGCGGCAAGCGCCGGCACTCGACCGACCGCCCCCGCACAACAATCCCCATGCCAAACGGAGACCGCGCACATGCAGCGTTATGGCTTGTTCATCAATGGGCAAAGCGTTCCGCCCGTCCAGGGGCGCATGCTCGCCTCGCACAACCCCTACACGGGCGAAGCGTGGGCTGAAATCCCCGACGGCTGCGAAGAGGATGTCGACCGCGCCGTCAAGGCGGCCGAACGGGCCTTCGAGCAGACGTGGCGCCACACCCCCGGCATCAAGCGCGCCCAGTGCATGCTGCGCCTGGCCGAACTCGTCGAGCAGAACGCCGACCGGATGGCGCGCATCGAATCCACCGACAACGGCAAGATCATCCGCGAGACGCGCCCGCAGATGGTGTGGGTCGGCCGGCAGCTGCGCTATTACGCCGGCTACGCCGACAAACTCTATGGCCAGCAGATCCCGCTGGACCAGCCCGATACGCTGGATTACCTCAGCATGGAGCCCTATGGCGTCGCGGCGCTGATCACAGCCTGGAACTCTCCGCTGGCGCTGCTGGCGAACAAACTGGCCCCGGCGTTGGCCGCAGGCAACTGCGTGGTGGTCAAGCCCAGCGAGCACGCCTCGGCGTCGACCCTGGAATTCGCCAGCCTGGTCCAGGCGGCGGGGTTTCCGGATGGCGTGTTCAACGTGGTCACGGGCGGCGCCGATACCGGACGTGCGCTGGTCGAACATCCCGGCGTGGCGCTGATCAGCTTTACCGGCAGTCCCGGCGTGGGCGCGGAGATCGCGGCCATGGCCGGAAGGCGCCTGACCCCGGTGAAGCTGGAGCTGGGCGGCAAATCCCCCAACATCATTTTCGAGGACGCGGATCTGGACAAGGCCATCGTGGGCGCGCTGGCCGGGATCTTCGGCGCGACGGGCCAGACGTGCGTGGCCGGCTCGCGGCTGCTGGTGCAGCGCAGCGTCATGGATCGCGTGCTGGCGCCATTGGCCGAGCGGGCGCGCCAGATCCGCATGGGCAATCCGCTGGACACCGCCACCGAGATGGGCACGGTCGCCAACAAGCCGCAGTTCGACCGCATCCTGTCCACGATCGACCGGGCGCAAACCGCCGGCGCCAAGCTCGTATGCGGGGGACGGCGTGCCGAAGGTGGGGGTCTGGAACGCGGATACTTCATCGAGCCGACCATCTTCGCCGACGTCGACAACTACAGCGACCTGGCGCAGGAAGAGACATTCGGCCCGGTGCTGGCCGTGATTCCGTTCGACACCGAGGAAGACGCCGTCCGCATGGCCAACGGCACCCGATACGGCCTGGCCGCCGGCCTCTGGACCCGGGACCTGAACCGAGCCATGCGCGTGTCGCGGGCAATGCGGGCGGGCTCCGTCTGGGTCAACACCTATCGCGCCATCGCCGCGCAGGCGCCTTTCGGCGGCTTCAAGCAGTCGGGCATCGGGCGGGAACGCGGCGAAGCCGGCCTGCGCGAATACCTGACGACGCGCAACGTGATGATCGATTTTTCCGAAGGGGTCCGCGACCCCTTCGCCATCCGGACCTGAGCCGATCGAGCCAGGCCAAACTGCCAAAGGAAGAGACATGAACGCACGAAAGAAGGAGGCCGGTCCGGCAAGGACGGGCCGGCGCCACGTCCTGCGCGCCGGCCTTGCGGCGGTGGCGCTGACCGCCGCCCTGCCACTCTGGACGGCGGCGCACGCCGCCACGACCTGGCCCACGCAGCCCATCCGCATGGTGGTGCCCTTCCCGCCCGGCGGCTCGGTGGACACGGTCGCGCGCACGCTGGGCCAGGCGCTGCAGGAAGCGCTGGGCCAACCCGTCATCATCGAGAACAAGCCGGGCGCCAGCAGCGTCCTTGGCGCGCGTTACGTCAAACAGGCGGAGCCCGACGGCTACACCCTGCTGCTCAACGCGTCGCTACAGGTCGCCAACCCCCTGTTGCTGGACACGGTGACCTACGACGCGCTCAAGGACTTCGCGCCTATCACCGAGATCGGCGCGCAGCCGCAGCTGGTGCTGGTGCGCAAGGACAGCCCGTACCAGACCCTGAAGGACCTGGTGGCGGGCGCGAAGGCCAAGCCGGGCGAACTGACCTGGGCCATCGCCGCTTATGGCGCGGCCGGGCACCTGGCGTGCGAACTGGTCAACGAGCAGGCCGGCGTGAAGATGGAGGTCATCCCCTATCGCGGCGGCGGCCCGGCGCTGGTCGACCTGATGGGCGGCCAAGTCACGGCGATGACCGAGCCCATGGCGTCCGCCTATCCGCACGTCAAGGACGGCAAGCTGCGGGCGCTGGCCGTCACCAGCAGCCAGCGCGTGTCGGCGATCCCCGACGTGCCCACGGTGGCCGAGGCCGGCTACGCAGGCTTCGACATGCCAAGCTGGTATGGCATATGGGCCCCGGCCGGCACGCCGCAGCCGGTCATCGACAAGGTTTACGCGGCCACGCGGGAGGCGCTGAAGAATCCGGCCGTCAAGGCGAAGTTCGAAGCCCTGTCCTTCATCCCGGTCGGCTCCAGCCCCCAGGAATTCGCCGCCTTCCAGGCCAATGAATACCAGACCTACGAGAAGGTCATCAAGGTCATCAAGTCGCGTGGCGCGAACGCCGCGCCGCGCACCTGAACATCAAGGAGACATCGCATGAAGCAGAACGAAGAGGTGCTGGGATTCATCGGCCTGGGCGTCATGGGTGGCCCGATGTGCGCCAACCTGCTGAAGAAGTCGGGCCGCCAGGTCGTGGCTTATGACTCGGTGCAAGCCGCCGCGGACGAAGCCGCGACCCACGGCGCCGAACTGGCCGCCAGCGTGGCGCAGGTGGCCGGCAAGGCGGACATCGTGTTCCTGTCGCTGCCGTCGATCGACCAGGTCGAATCGGTATGCCAGGCCATCCTGGAGTCGCCCCGCCGTCCTTCCCTGATCGTCGACATGAGCACCAGCAACGTGTCGCGCACGCGGGCGCTGGCCGAGCGCCTGGCGGCTGAAGGCATCGATTTCGTCGACGCTCCCGTGGCCCGCACCAAGCAGGCCGCCGTCGACGGCAAGCTGTTCATCAGCGTGGGCGGATCGGCGCGGGATTTCGAACGGGTGTCGCCCTACCTGAACTGCATGGGCAGCGACGTGTTGCACTGCGGCGACGTCGGCAGCGGCCAGATCGTCAAGATCCTCAACAACTACGTGGTGTTCATGACGGTCAGCGCGTTGGCCGAGGCCATCACCATCGGCCGCCAGGCGGGCATGGAGGCCGAAAAGCTGTTGACCCTGCTGTCGCAGGGATCGGCCGACAGTTTCGTGCTGCGCAACCACGGGCTCAAGTCGCTGGCGAAGGATGACTTCCCGGAAAAGACCTTTCCCATGACCTACGCCATCAAGGACTGCGCGCTGGCGCTGGACCTGGCCAAAGAGGGAGGCTTTCGCCCGCGCATCGGCGCCTATGCCCACGACATGATGTGCAAGGCGCGCGACGCCGGCTATGCGCAGAACTACCACCCGGCGGTCATCAAGCTGATCGACGGACGGGTCAAGACCGACCTGCCCGAACGCGTCTAAAGCAGGCCCCATGCATCCCGCCCAGCCAGCCCTGCCCGCGGGCGCGACGCGGACGCTGGCCGCCTTTGCCAGCGGCCTGCGCTACGCGTCGATTCCCGATGCCGTCATCGGCAAGATGAAAACCAGCCTGATCGACAGCATCGGCTGCTGCCTGTATGGCATCTCGCACCCTGGACGCGGCACGTGCTGGCCATGGCGTGCGAGGACGGCTGCCAGCCAAAGGCTGCCGTCTTCGGCGCCGGTGTAGCCACCAGCCCGGGCAATGCGGCGCTGGTCAACGCCACGGCGGGACATGCCTTCGAGCTGGACGACATCCACAAGGAATCCATCGTCCACCCGGGCTCGCTGGCGTTGCCGGCCATTGCCGCGCTGACGAGCCAGGCCGGTACTCGGTCCGGCCGTGACTGGCTGGCGGCGCTGGCTGCGGGGTATGAAATCGGAACACGCGTCGGCAACGCCGCGACCATGCAGTTGTTCTTTCGCGGCTTTCATCCCCAGGGCACATCGGGCTGTTTCGTAGCGGCTGCGGCCGCCGCCCGCATGCTGGGACTGAACGAAAACCAGACTCTCCATACTTACGGCATCGCTGGCTCGCAGGCCGCCGGCCTGATGGCCGCGCAGGAAGGCGCGATGGTCAAACGCCTGCACGCCGGCCGCGCAGCCCAGAGCGGCGTAATGTCCGCGCTGCTGTCCCGCCGCGGCTTCACCGGCATCACCAATGTGCTGGAGGCGGACTACGGCGGGTTTCTAAGTACGTATTCAGGCGCCCCCGACGCCGCGCGCCTGACGGACGGCCTGGGCCAGGATTGGGAAGCCGGCAAGATCGGCTACAAGCCGTATGCCTCCGTCACCAGCATCCACGCCGCCCAGGATGCGCTGCGGGCGATCTGCCGCGAAGCCGCGCTGTCGGCCGACGACATCGCGCATATCCGGGTTGGCGTCAGCACCATGACGCACGTGCACTGCGCGTGGCCCTACCTTGCGCAGGGCGTCACGGCGGCGCAGATGAATCTGTTCTACGGACTGGCGGCCATCGCCGTGGACGGGGAAGCCTTCGTGGCGCAGTATCGCGAAGACCGCCTGAGCGATCCCCGCCTGCTGTCGCTGATCGGGCGCATCCAGGCCTGTCCCGATCCGGACATCGACGCCATGGGCCCCGCCTTTCGCCACGCAGCCCGCGTGGAAGTGCGCACACGGGCGGGCGCCGTCTTGCATCGCGAGATCCTGCACCGGCGGGGCAGCCCCGAGAATCCCCTGTCGCATCGTGACGTGACGGACAAGTTCCGAGCGATCGCGGAAGCCGTCATCCCCGCCGCTCGGGCGCGCGCCATCGTCGACATGGTCGAGGACCTGGACGGACTGCGCGACGCCGCGCCGCTTCTGGCGCTGCTGGCCGAACCGATACGCGTGGACTGACCGCCGCGTCCTCAGGCGTCCAGCGCCATGCGCTTTGCCAGGTGCCCCACGACGCGCCGGGTCAGGTCGCTGGCGTGCTTGTCGCTCCAGATCATTTCCATGCAGACCTGGCCCGCGCTTTGCGGCAGCTCGCGGAACACGACGCCCGCGAAGCCGGTGGTCGCATAGGACGCCGGGGCGATCGACACGCCCAGGCCCAAGCGCACCATCTGGAAAATCGTCAACGGACTGCGCGCCATGTGCCGGATGTCCGGGCTGAAACCGGCCTCGTGGCAGCAGGCGACGATGGCGTCGTAGATCGCCGGTCCGTGCTCGCGATGCAGCGCCACCATCGGCTCTTCCGACAGCATCGATAGCTGGAAGCCTTCTTTCTGGGCCAGCGGATGCCGGCTGGGCAGCACCGCCACCAGCGGTTCGCGGTGGATGAGCTGGCGGCGCACCTCGGTGCGCTCCGGCCGCGCATGGACGATGCCCACGTCCAGCAGGCCCAGCGACACCGCCTTCACCTGCTCGGCCGACACCATGTCTACCAGCGACAGTGCGACCCCGGGGAATTCCGCGGCCACCAGCCGTTGGATATGGGACACCAGATGGAACAGCGCGGACGTCGCGACCCCGACGCGCAACACGCCCGTGTCGTCATTGCCGGCGCGCACCGCCGCGTTGACCGCGGTGCGCATCTGGTCCAGCAGGATGCGTGTTTCGCGCAGAAAGGCCTGGCCGGCCGGGGTGAGCTTGACTTCGCGGCGGGTGCGCTGGAAAAGCTGCACCCCCATTTCCTCTTCCAGCGACTTGACGTGCTGCGACAGGGGCGGCTGCGAGATATTCAGCCTTTCGGCGGCCCGCCGGAAACTGAGTTCATCGGCAACCGTCACAAAGTAGCGCAATTGGCGCATGTCCATGGCATGACATCTTCTTGTTGGGCCAGCGTGGCAAGCCGCCCGGCGGCGGACGGCTGGCTAGCATACTCCCGGCCGCCGCCCTTGCCCATCCTGCCGATGGTCCCCGCAAGAGGCTCAACCCAGCAGCTTCGTCAGGTCGCGCACCGGCGTGGACGGCTCCGCCGACAGGAAGGCGTCCAGGATCAACGCCGTGCGCACCGGCGGCATGGTCAAACCGGCGTTGGCCTTGAACTTCTCGACGATATCGCCCTGCCCCAACGCGCGTTCGCCGCTGCCCAGATTGATGGGGATGTCCTCGCGAATCTCGGTGCCGTCGTGCAGCGTCACCGTCACCGCGCCCGAAAAATACCGGGGGAATTCCGTGACTTCCTGGGCGCGGCACGTGGTTCGACCGGCCAGCGACAGCAGCGCGGGATCCGCCAGCCTGCCAGGCGCCAATTCCTGCAGCGTGAAGCACCCCAGCGCCAGGCAGGCCGCCACGACGAATTGCACGCTGAACTTGGCGTCGTAGTCGCTGCGCGGACGGGTCTTGATGTGCGCCGGTTCGGCCACGATGGGCAGCGTCGCGGCGGGCAGCTCGCAATCCACCGAGCGGATGCGTCCGGCGTCCTGGATGCGCGCCTGGATGCGCAGCGCCGCTTCGGCGCAGCCGTGGATGAAGTGGCACACCGGATAGGGCTTGATGGAGGTCTCCATCAGCGACCATTCGTGGCCCAGCGCATTGATGACCGAATCGGCGTCCACCTGGTCGGCCCGCGCCTGCATGTGGGTCTCGTACAGGCCGAACTGCCCTTCATAGGGACGCCGCGGCCCGAAGAACCCGGCCTGGGCCATCTGCGCGGCGGTGATGCCGGCAAAGGCGCCCCAGCCGGGATGCAGCCGCTTGGTCCAGGCCCCGTCTTCCAGGAATACCTGCACGCCCGAGGCCGTGCTGGCCGCGATGCCCTGCGCGGCCACCAGCTGCTCTTCGGTCAAGCCCAACAGCTTGCCGGCGACCAGCGCCGAGCTGAAGTGCGACACCACGCCCGTGGCATGGTAGCCGCCCTGGTGAAAACCGCCCTTGACGGACCGGCCCAGGCGGATGGCCGTCTCCATGCCGATCGCGTAGGCGGTCAGCAGTTCCCCCCAGCGCAGGTCCCGGGTCTCGCCCAGCGCCAGCGCCGCGGGCAGGCACGCTACCGACGGATGCACGATGGCGCCGGGGTGCGTGTCGTCGAAGTCCAGGCCGTGCATCAGGTAGCCGTTGGCCATGGCCGCATCGCGCGCCTGCAGCGCCGGCCCGCCGCCGATGACCGTGGCGTCGCCCGGCGCGCCCGCGGCGCGGATGCCGGCCAGGCCCGGCCCGGAAAAGTCGAACTGGTGCGCGGCGATGCCCAGCCCGATGGCGTCGATGATGTGGAGCAGCGATTTCTCGCGCACTGCCGCCGGCATCGATTCCAGCGTCAGGCCGCGCGCAAAGCGCGCCAGGCCCAGCGCAAGACTGGAAGACGGAGCGCGCAGATTGGAAGTTGCATGCATGGTGACCAGGGTTCCAAAGTAGGAGTCGCCGCGCCCGGCGGGCGCGTCGTATGAAATGTCAGACCTCGGGGCTTTCGTGAAGCATGGCGACGGCAACCGGCAGATCCCCCGGCAGCCTGGGATAGCGCTTCAGCACCTGGGGATCGTGTCCGGGCACAAAATGGCTGACCGATCCGGCCAGCTTGAGCAGGCGCTTGTGCCCGGCCAGCATCTGTTCCACGTCCACCACCACCGGAAACGGAATCTTCAGCGTCGCGTTGTCGTAATAGTGCGCCGCATCGGACGCCAGCACCACCCAGCCGCGCGCGGTATGCACCCGCACGGCCTGCAACCCTTTGGTATGGCCCCCGATCCGCAGTAGTTCGATGCCGGGCTGCAGCACGGCGTCGCCGTCATGGAATTCCACGCGATCCTCGTACAGCCGATGCACGAACTCGCACACGTCCTCCACTGCGAACGCCCTGCGCAGCACGGGCTGGCACATGCACGGGCCGGTCGCGAACGCCGCTTCGGTCTCCTGCAGGTGGAACCGGGCATTGGGCAGCTTGTCCAGGTTGCCGGCATGGTCCCAATGCAGGTGCGTGAGGATGACGTCGCGTATGTGTTCGGGCCGCACGCCCAGGTGGCGCAAGGCCTCGATCGGGCAGCACTCCAGCGGACGCCCGCGTTGCGACGCGCCGCGCTCGCCAAAGCCCGTATCCACCAGGATGGCGGTATCGCCCAGCTTGATCAGCCACACGTAGAAGTCCATGTCCACGGTGCCGTCGTGCGCATCGTGCAGGATGAAATTGTGCGAGGCCGGGCGCGTCATGCGCGCGTAGCGCAGCGCGTAGACCTCATAGCAGGGTAAGTTGTCGGTCATGGCCGGGCGCCTCCTACGCCCCTATACGCCAAGATAGGCTTGCCTTACGAAATCGTCTTCCAGCAGTTCCTGGCCCGTGCCGGTGCGCACGACTTCGCCTCGCTCGAGCACATAGGCCCGATGCGACAGCCGCATGGCCAGCCGGGCGTTCTGCTCCACCAGCACGATGGAAAGCCCGGTATCGCGATTCAGCCGCTCGACGGCCTGCGCGATCTCCGCAATGATCTTGGGCGCCAGGCCCAGCGAAGGCTCGTCCAGCAACAGCAGCCGGGGCTGGGCCATCAGGGCACGGCCGATCGCCACCATCTGCTGCTCGCCGCCCGACAGCGAGCCCGCCATCTGCGCGCGTCGCTCGTGCACACGCGGAAACAGGCCGTAGACCAGCTCCAGCGTGCGCCGGCGCGTGGCCGCGCTGCGCGACGTGTAGGCGCCCAGTTCCAGGTTGTCCATGACTGTCATGCGCGGAAACAGCCGCCTGCCCTCGGGCGACAAGGCGATGCCGCGCGCCACGCGCCCGGCCGCCGACATGGCGGCGATCGACTGGCCGTCCCAGCGCAGATCGCCCCGCGCCAACGTTTTCAGGCCCATCATCGCCTTCAGGGTCGTGGACTTGCCGGCGCCGTTCGATCCCACCAGCGCCACGATCTCGCCCTCGTCGACCCGCAGCGTCACATCGTGCACCGCCTCCAGCTGGCCATAGCAGACCGCGATGGACTGCGCTTCAAGCGTGGGCATAGTCAGGCGCTCCCAGATAGGCTTCGATGACGGCGGGGTTGGACTGGATCTGCTGCGGCGTGCCCTCGGCGATCTTGCGGCCCTGGACCAGCACGTAGATGCGATGGCACAGTTCCATGACCACGGCCATGTGATGCTCCACGAACAGCACCGAGATGCCGCGATGCGCGCGCAGCCGCTGAAGCAGCCGGCCGAGTTCGGCGCATTCCTCGCCGTTCAGCCCCGCCGCGGGCTCGTCGAGCAGCAGGATCTTCGGCCGGGTCGCAAAGCCGATGGCCACGCCCAGCAGCTTCTGGTGTCCATAAGCCAGGCCGCCAGCCGCCACGTGGCGGTACGCGCCCAGGCCCGACAGTTCCAGGATCTCGTCCACTTCCCTGGCCACGCGCACCAGCGCCGCCCGGCGGTCCCGCGTGGTCACGGTATGCGTCCAGACGGAACCCGGAAGAGTCGAGAGCGCGCCGCGTAACAGGTTCTGTTCGACCGTGGCGCTTTGGTAGACCGAGGTCGACTGGAACGTGCGAGCCAGCCCCCGCCGGACCACGGCGCTGGGCGCCTTGCCCGTGATGTCTTCGCCTTCCAGGACTACACGTCCGGCGGTGGGCATCAGCGTGCCGCTGATCAGATTGAAGGCGGTGCTCTTGCCCGCGCCATTCGGGCCGATCAGGCCCACCACTTCGTCGCGCGCCACGTGCAGGTCCAGCTCGCTGACCGCCTGCAGGCCGCCGAAGCGCTTGGACAGGCCGCGCACCTCTAGCAGCGGCCGGGATGTCGTTGGGTTCGTCATGGCGATTTCCTTTGCTTGCCCGGCAGCCGCATGCCGGCCAGTCCTTGCGGCAGGAAGCGCAGCATGAGGATCAGCGCCACCCCGTACAGAATGTCCTGCGATTCGACCGCGCCCCGGAACAGTTCCGGCAGCGGCGTCATGACCAGCGCGCCGACCAGCCCGCCCAGCAGATACCTGCGCCCGCCCACCACCATCATGATGATCAGCGCCACCGACAGGTGCATGTTGAAGGACTCGGGCGAGATGTAGCCCACGTAGTGCGCCAGCAGCGCTCCGCCCAGGCCGGCAAACACGCTGGCCAGCGTAAAGGCGAACAGCTGGGTGCGCCGCACGCCGATGCCGCTGGATTCCGCGAGCGCCGGGTTCTCGCCCACCGCGTCCACGGCCTCGCCGGCCGGCGAGGCATAGAACCACCGGAAGAAGGCCAGCACCCCGATGACCACGACTGCCGCCAGCGCGTAAAAGGCCGCCTTGTCGGTGAACACGTAGCCTGCGATGGCGGCGGCCGGGATATTGGTGATTCCATTCGCGCCACCGGTCACGTCGCCAAACTCCAGCAGCACCAGCCGCAGCAGTTCGCCGAACGCGAAGGTCACCAGCACGAAGTACACGCCCTGCAACCGCAGCACGATGCGGCCCAGCAGATAGGCCACGCACCCGGCCGCAACCATGGCCGCGGCGACCCCCACGACGAACGGCAGTCCCAGCCCCTTGACGCAGAACACCGATGCATACGCCCCGACGCCGGCCAGCGCGCCATGGCATAGCGACACCTGACCCGCCCGCGCCAGCACCGACAGCGAGGTCACGACGACGGTATTGACGCAGATGAAAATGGCCAGGTGATAGGTGAAGGCCTCGTTCAGGAAGAACGGCACGCAGGCCAGAAGTCCCAGGCCCAGCACGCTGGGCAGGCCGAGCGGTTGCGGCGCGGCGGCGCCGCGGATCAGCGCCCGTTCCGGAACCGCAGTCATTGAAGGCAACACGGCTTTGCTCATATCCATCTCATGCCTCCGCCTTGCCCAGCAACCCCGAAGGCCGCAACACCAGGATGCCCATGACCAGCGCGAAGATCAGGATCTCGGCCAGGCTGTTGCTCATGAAGGAACTCGCCAGGCTTTCGGCCACGCCCAGCAGCAGGCTGGCCGCCGCGGCGCCCGGCACGCTGCCCAAGCCGCCCAGGATGACCACGATGAACGCCTTGAGCAGCGGCGTGCTGCCGATGAATGGCGACACCGAGAACAGCGGCGCCATCAGCGCCCCCGCGATGGCCGCCAGCCCCACGCCGATGCTGAATCCCAACGGATACATGAGCTTGGCCCGCACGCCCTGCGCCGTGGCGATCTCCATGTCCTGCACCGACGCGCGCAGCGCCTTGCCCTGCCGCGTATGGATCAGGAACACGTATAGGACCGCCAGCACGATGACCGAGCACACGGCCACGTAAAGGCGCGACGCCGGGATGATCACCGTGCCCAGCTGGAACACGCCCTCGGCCACCTGGGGCATGATCTGCGAATCGGGGCCGAAAACCACCAGCGCCACCGATTGCAGGATCATGGCCACGCCGATGGTCGCGATCATGCCGTTCAGCTCGTCGTGGCGAAAGGGCTTGAGCACCACCCATTCCACCAGCCAGCCCAGCGCCGCCGTCACGACGAAAGCGCCCAGAAGCGCCACCAGGAATGGCGCTTCCCAGTGGCTCATCAGCACGTAGGTGGCGAACGCCCCCACCATGTAGAACTGGCCGTGCGCGAAGTTGACGACGCGCATCACGCCGAACACCAGCGTGAACCCCACCGCCATCAGCAGGTAGAGCAGCCCGATGATGACGCCGTTCACCAGCGCCTGGGATAACAAGTTGGACATGGGAATCCCTCCGCCGGCTTATTTCTGGATATCGACGCACTTGTCGATATCGCAGCGCGCCACCGTGACTTCCTGGCCGTTGCGGACCTCGGAAATGAAGAACGGCGACGCCACCTGGTGGTCGATGCCGTAGCGCGCCTTGCCGCTCCAGTTCACGACGCCCTGGATGCCCTTGTAATCCTTCAGCTTCGCCAGTTCGTCGCGCACCTTGGTGCTGTCGGCCACCGTGCCCGCGTTCTGGATCGCCTTGAACAACATGTGCGTGCCGTCGTAGAAGGCGGGGCTGAACCCGTTCATCTTCTTGTTGTACTTGTCCTGGTAGCGCTGGGCGTATTGCGCCACTTCCTTGTTGTCCGGGTCCTGCAGCGACGTGACCATCATCCCTTCGGTCGCGGCCTTGCCGGCCACGGCCACGATCTCGGGCGTGGCGGGTCCGCCGTTGCGCACGATCGGGCCCTTGAAGCCCAGCTCGCGGGCCTGGCGCACGATCATCCCCGCCGTGGCCGGTGAATTCCCGTCCAGCTCGATGGCGTCGATGCCGGCGCTGAGCATGCGGGTCAGCAAGGGCACCATGTCCACCCGCTGGCGCTCGAAGAATTCCTTGCTGGACAACGCGGCCCCCGCCTTCTCGTAGGCCTTGGCCAGGTCTCCCGAGATCTGCTGACCGGATTCGTCGTTCGGGAATAGCCCCCCGACCTTCTTCAGGTTGAAGCGCTTGACCAGCCACGCGATGATGGGCGGCGCCGTCTCTTCAGTCGTCAGGTTGGGGCGGAAGGAATACGGCTTCTCCGGGCTCAACGCCTTGTTGGTGAAGCCCAGCGTCATGATGATGACCTTCTCGCGCTCGGTCACCGGCTGCACGGCCAGCGCCGGCGCCGACCCCATCGGCCCGATGATGTACTTCACCTTGTCGTCGCTGACCAGCCGGTTCGCGGCGGTCACCGCGTCGGCGGACTGGTACTTGTCGTCATAGGGGATGACGCTGATCTTGTACTTCTTGCCGTTCACCTCCAGACCGCCTTGGGCATTGACGTCGTCGGCTGCCAGTTCGGCGCCGTACAGCAGCGCCTGTCCCCAGGCCGCGCCGGCGCCCGACAGGGTCACCAGCGCGCCGATCTTCAGTGTGTCCTGGGCGGCGGCCACAGCGGGCAGCGCCAGCGCGACGGGCAGCATCGCCTTGAGTATCCGATTCATGTCTCTCTCCTGTGCTTTTTTGTGTGGGCAGTGCTTGAACAACAGGGGTCCTGCGCGCGGAGCGGCCGCCATCGGCCGCGCCGCGTCACAGGGGAATTTCAATATCCAGCAAGGGCGCATGCTGCTGCGCGCCGTAGACGTCCACGTCGCCGACCGCGCCCGATGCCACGGGCCGCGGCAGCGTGGCCTTCCACGCCAGCGCCGGCGGATACTCGGTGAACAGCACATCTTCCTCCTGCACGCCGTACAGGCGGGCGATCAGCGCGGCGCTGATCACGCCCGTGGCGCGCACGCGCTGGAACAGCGCGGCGTCGTCGAACATGATGTCCAGCGTGATGGAAAACGGGCCCGCGTTCTTGCTCTTGCAGGCCTTGGCAATGTCTTTCAGCTTGGCCACGTCGGCTCTCCCCGCTCAGACGGTTTCGTATTCGATGGGAAACAGGCTGAGCGGATCAGCCACCCGGATCACGTGCTGCAAGAAGAACTCGTAGATCGGACCGCGCTCGATGTCCGACGGCGAGAACGGGAACGCCATGTTGCCTTCGCGGCACATGCGCCCCGGAAAATCGGAATGCAGCAGCGTCACGCGCGCCAGCGACAGCGCGGCGTTGGCGATTTCCTGCGTCTTGCCCACCACCTCCGCCACGATGGCCAGTTCCTGCGGGCGAAAACCGGGATTCGGTTCCCAGTCGCCCATCACGCCGTTCGCGCCGTAGACCCTCAGCACCAGTTGCCAGTCCTCGGGCGCCAGTCCCAGGGCCGCGACCTTGGTGGCCGTCGAGGCGCGCACGAATTCCAGGAAGCTGTCCGCCTGGCCGATCAGGCCGGGATCGCGCGTGGCCGCGAACGCGACCGCGCTGAACCCCGCCCGTCGCACGCCCTCCAGCTTGATGCTGTACGGCTCGGGCAGCCACTTCATGCCGGTGATCCGCACGCGGCGATCGGTCACCGCGCGGATCTCGCAATCGCGCGTGTCCACGCAGCCGCCCGGCTCGTAGCGCAGCACCGGGCTGGCGTTTTCGTGCAGCGCCTGCACCGCCACCGACAAGGGCGTGCACCGCAGCTCGGGATTCAGCGGCTCGGCTTCGACGTAGTCCTCGCCCACCGTCACCATCAGGCAGTCATGCTTCTTGGGAATGGCGGCGTTGCAGGCGCATTCCAGCATCTTGCCGGCGTACCAGGCCGGCGCTTCCGGAACGCCATGGTGCATGGCCAGCGCCACCCACGGCGCCGGGTCCGTGCCCCGCCCGCCCAGGATGACCTGCGCGCCCTGCTCCAGCGCCTGGCGATAGGGCTCGGGGCCCATCATTCCGACGATGCGCACGGCCTGGTCGACGTCCTCCGGCGTCAACGCGTCCGCGTTGCCCAGCGCGCGGATCCGCTCTTGCGCCAGCGCCTGCCGGATGACCGCCGGCTCCTGCTCGGCATGGATCAGCGCCATCTTGAAATGCAGATCGTGTTCGCGGGCGATCTCCCGCACGATGTCGGCGCAGGCCTGCAGGTGCGGCTCGCCCCCGGCGCCGCCGCAGGTCCCGACCATCATGGGAATCCCGTTGGCGATCGCCGCGCGCAGCAGCAGCGACAGGTCGCGCTTCATGGCCAGCCGCGAATTCAGCGTCTTGCCGGATCCGAGGTAATGCGGACCGGGGTCGCTGGATCCCCCGTCCACGCCCACCATGTGGGGCTTGAGTTCCATCGCCGCCCTGATGGAGGCTTCCGGAAAACCGTAGCCCAGGATGCCGCTGGCGGACATCATCCGCACGCTTGCTTTGCTCATGTCGGCGGTCCTCAGCGGCTGTTGGCCTTCCAGTCACCCGCGCGCGGCCGGCGCAGACCCAGGTTGCCGCGCAGCGTGCCGCCGTCATACTCCTTGCGCACCAGCCCCCGCTTCTGCAGATGCGGGATGACCAAACGGACGATGTCCTCGTACGTGCCCGGCACGGCCGTGGCCGACAGCACGAAGCCATCGCAGCCCTTGCTGAACCACTCCTCCATCATGTCCGCCACCTGCTCGCCGGTGCCGCAGAACACGGGACCGTCGTTGAGCGTGCCCCGGCCCGACGCCTCCACGAAATCGCGCACCGACGGATTCTTCTTGCCGCTGACCTGCACCACCTTGTCGCGCAGGCTCTGCCAGGACATCGCGGCCAGTTCCGCGTCGGTGAAGGGCTGGTCGTAGGGGCGGCCAGAGAAATCGATGTTGGCGGTCTCGCCGATCATGGTCAGGCCGTCGATGGGGCGCGACAGGCCGGCGATCATCTCGCGCTTTTCCTTGGCCAGGCTTTCCGTTTCGGCGGCAATGATCTTCACCTCGGCGGCAACCTTCAGGTCGTCGGGATGGCGGCCGGCCTTGGCGACGCCTTCCTTCAGCGCCTGGTATTGCTTGATGCCGCCTTCCAGCGTCGGATATTTGGCGAACACCACTTCCGCCCAGCGCGCCGCGAAGGCCAGCCCGCGGCCGCTTTGCCCGGCCTGCAGGATCACGGGGTTGCCCTGCGGCGAACGCGGCACCGTCAACGGCCCGCGCGACCGGAAGAACCGTCCTTCATGGTCCAGCCGGCGCACCTTGTCGGGGTCGGCAAAGAAGCCCTCGGCCTTGTCGGCGACGATGATGTCGTCCTCCCAGGTGTCCCAATGCCCCATCACCACTTCCATGAACTCGTCGGCGCGGTCATAGCGCAGGTCGTGCTCCAGGTGTTCGGTGTGACCGAAATTCGCGGCCTCGGAATCGTTCATCGACGTGACCACGTTCCAGGCCACGCGGCCCTTGGTCATCAGGTCCAGCGTCGCGAACAGGCGCGCCACGTGGAAGGGTTCGTAGTAGGTGGTGGAATACGTGGCGCCCAGCCCGAGGTTGCGCGAGGCCATGGCCATCGCCATCAGCACCGCGGTGGGCTCCAGCTTCACGGCGCGCACGCCATGGCGCACGGTCTCGCGGTGGTTGCCGCCATAGATGTCCGGCATCGCCAGGCGATCGTCGAAGAACGCCATGTCGAACCTGCCGTCCTCCAGGGTGCGCGCAATGCGCTGGTAGTACTCCGGCGTGAGGTAGTCGGTCATGCTGGAGGGGTTTCTCCACGAGCCGACGTAGTTGGAACAATTCTGCGCTTGCAGGAAGGCCACCAGGGCCATTTGACGGGCGTTTGTGCTCATGCTTTTCCGATTTCCGGTGGGTTCATGGAGATGGCGAAGTGGCGTCAGTATTGGTGTCGACTCGGATATGCACAATTTCCGCGGCGTGATACATCTATAACCACGATGAATCAATCAACCGACCGCCCCGCCCTAACCCGGCTCGAACTTTCCGAGCTGGAAACCTTTCTGTGGGTCGTGCGCGAAGGCAGCTTCAGCGACGCCGCGCGCAAGCTGCATCTGTCCCAGCCCGCCGTCACCAATCGGGTGAAGCGCCTGGAAGACAAGCTGCGCACGAAGCTGCTGCACCGGACGACGCGCCAGGTCTCCGCCACGCCCGAGGGCATCCGGCTGCGCGACGCGGCCGAGGAAGCGCTGGCCGGCCTGCGCGACGTCATGCGCCAGTTCGAGAAGAACGCCGAGACCGGCCGCGGCCGGATCGTGGTGGCCTGCACGCCGATGCTGGCGGCGACCGTGCTGCCGCGCCTGATCCACGACTACCAGCAGCGCTATCCGGATATCCAGGTCGTGCTGCGCGACCTGCCTTACACGCAGGTCGTGCAGGCGGTCACGCAAGACGCCGCCGACTTCGCCGTGGCGGCGCTGGACACCAAGCAGCGCGGGCTGCAGTTCCAGTCACTGGCCGAAGAAAAAGTGCTGCTCGTGGTGCCCGCCGGCCACCCGCTGGCCGCGCACGCCAGCGTCACCCTGTCCATGATCGCGCCCTACCGCATCATGTTCCTGGACCGCTATCTGTCGCTGCGCAAGCATCTGACCGAAGAATTCGCCAAGCAGGGCTTGTCCTTCGAACACACCACGGCCTCCACCCTGCCCACGCTGCTGGGCATGATCGACGCGGGCAACTGCGTCACCTTCCTGCCGCGCACCATGGTTCAGCGCAACGCGCAGTCCTCACGCGTCCTCATTGAAATCCAGGACCTGGACGCCACCCGCCACTGGGGCTGCATCCTGTCGCGCCGCGCCGAACTGTCAGCCGCCGCGCAGGCGTTCAAGGAATACCTGCGCAAGCACTTCCGTGAACAGCTCGCGGAACCGGTCTGACACCGTCGCATTCATAACGGTGCGTAATAGGCGCATACCGGTTCACAATTTGTGGACGCTTTGCCGCCGCTCCTAGACTGGGCGCCATGCCAGGCTGGAGGCAGGCGGCACATGCATCGCCCTGCCAGGCCCTGGCGCCCACGAAACAGGATGCGAGCATGACACCCTTCGACAGCCGGGAATTCCGCCGCGCGCTTGGCGCATTTCCCACCGGCGTTACCGTAATCACCACCTGCGATGCCGGGGGCAAACCCTTTGGCGTCACCGCAAACTCCTTCAGTTCGGTATCGCTGGATCCCCCGCTGATCCTGTGGAGCCAGTCCACCACCTCCAGCAGCTACCCCGCCTTCCGCGACTGCGGCCGCTTCGTCGTCAATATCCTGGCGGACCACCAGGTTCACGTGTCAAACCAGTTTGCGAAGTCGGGCGCCGACAAGTTCCGAGAGGTTCCCGTCACGGCCGGACTGGGCGGTGTCCCCATCATCGACGACTGCGCCGCGCACCTTGAATGCGTGAAGGTGGCCGCGTACCCCGGCGGAGACCATGTGGTCTACCTGGGCCAGGTCGAAAAAATCTTCCGCAGCGGCCACCATTCGCTGGCTTTCGGCGACGGCAGGTATCTGCGGACCTTCGCGCACGACCTGGGCGAAGTCGGCAGCCAGACCGGCACGGCCAGCCTCGCGAGCCTGAAGGCGCAACGCATCGCCATGGCCTCGCTGCCGTCGATCTGTGAACGCATCGGCCAACGCACCGTCGGCATTGCTGTGTGGGGCAACCAGGGCGCCACCATCATCGGGTGGGAGCCGTCGGCGCATCCGGTCAGCCCTTTCCTGCAGGCGGGTGTGGTGGTCAGCTTGACGCAATCGGCCACAGGCAATGCGTTCGCCGCCTTCATGCCAATCGAGCAGACGCAAGCGGCCATCGACGACGAGCTGCAGGCGCGCGCGCGCAGCGGCCAGCCCGACAACGGGCAGTTCGCGCAACGCGTGGCCGAGACCCGGCAGCACGGCATGGCGCGGGCCGTGGGCGCTGCCGCGTCGCCTCGGCACAAGGTCAAGGTCAACGCGTTCAGCGCGCCCGTGTACGACGCAAGCGGCCACATGGTGCTGGCGCTTTCGACCACCTGCGAGGCGGACAGGCTGTCTTCGGATTGGGATGGCGAGGTGCCGGCCGCGCTGCGCGATGCGGCGCGGGAATTGTCTCAACGGCTGGGGCATGTCATCGACGTGTAGCAACCCGCCCCTGGCGCGTCGCTAAAGCTGCCCCGGCACCACCCGGTTGCGCCCCTGCCGCTTGGCCTCGTACAGGCCTCGATCCGCCGCCTGGATCAGCTCCGTGCAGGGCTGGCCGTCCTGCGGCGCGGCCGTGGCCAGGCCCACGCTGACCGTCAGCCAAGGGCCGAAGCCCGCGTCGCGCTGCGGGATCTGCATGCCCTCGACGGCGCGGCGCAGCTTTTCGGCGGCCAGGCGCGCGCTGCCCGCGGGCGTGCCGGGCAGCACCAGCGCAAACTCTTCGCCGCCGAAGCGCGCCGCCAGGTCGGTGGAGCGGTCGCAGCTTGAAAAAATGGTGTTGGCCACGCGCTTGAGCGCTTCGTCGCCCGCGATGTGGCCGTAGGTGTCGTTGTAGGACTTGAAATGGTCCACATCGATCATCAGCATGCTGATCTCGCGGCTGTCGCGGCGCGCGCGCAGCCATTCGGCATTCAGGTATTCATCGAAATACCGGCGGTTGCCCAGCCCGGTCAATCCGTCGGAATTGGTCAGCCGCCGCAATTCCATATTGCTTTCCAGCAGCTGTTGCTGGCTCTGGCGCAGCGCCTGGTAGGCCTCGTCTCGCTGCACCAGCGCCATGTAGGAGCGCGAGTGATAGCGGATGCGCGCCACCAGTTCGATGGAATCCGGCAGCTTGACCAGGTAATCGTTGGCGCCGGCGGCGAAGGCGGCGCTCTTGATCGCGGGATCTTCCTTGGTGGACAGCACGATGATGGGAATGTCGCGCGTCACGGGATGGCTGCGGTATTCGCGCACCAGGCTCAGGCCGTCGACGCCGGGCAGCACCAGGTCCTGAAGAATCACCGTGGGCCGCGTCTGGATCGCCACGCTCAACGCTTTGTAGGGGTCCGAGCAATAGTGGAAGTCGATGTTGCCTTCCGGCACAAGGGCGCGGCGGATCGCTTCTCCAACCATGACCTGGTCGTCGATGAGCAACACCATCGCCCCGTGCGAATTCAGGTCCGCGCTGACCGTGCCTTCAATGGAGGGAAGCATAGTAAATCCTTGATTTCCGCCCGCGTCAGGCGAACGCCTGGATGACGCGGGATGCAATTTGTTCAAGTGGCCGGATCTCGACGGCGGCCTGCATGGCCGCAGCGGCCTTCGGCATGCCATAGACGGCGCTGGTGGCCTGGTCCTGTGCGATGGTCAGGCAACCGCGGTCGCGCAGCGCCTTCAGGCCGCGCGCGCCGTCCTGGCCCATGCCGGTCAGCAGTACGCCAACCGCCACGCCGCGCCAATGCTGCGCGACGCTGTGGAAGAAGACGTCGATGGAAGGCCGGTACAGGCTTTCCTTGGGGCAGTCGGTGTAGCGCAGCGTACCATCCTCGCGCAGCACGAGATGGTCATCCGTGCCGGCCAGCAGGACCTGCCCCGGCAGAGGCCGCTCGCCCTCGCGCGCCAGACTGACCGGCAGCGACACCTGGTCGTTGAGCCAATCCGCCATGCCGGCTGCGAACGACGCGTCCACATGCTGCACCAGCACGATGCCCGCCGGGAAGTCCAGCGGCAAGTCGCGCAGCAACTGCGCCAGCGTGGCCGGCCCGCCCGCCGACGCGCCGATCGCAAGCAGGCGCCGCGCGCCCGCCTGCGGCGCCGGCGCAGGCGCAGGATTCATGGCCGGGCGGCTGCCGTAGCGGCCGATCAGCCAGCCGATGTTGCGGATCTTGCGCAGCAGTTGCGCCGCCGCGGTGCGCATGTCGGCGTCGCCGACCACGGGCGTGTCCACGGCGTCCAGCGCGCCGTGGCCCATCGCATCGAAGACCCGAGACGTATGGCGCGCAACGTCCGACGTCACGACGACGATGGCGCAAGGCGTTTCGGCCATGATGCGGCGCGTGGCTTCGACGCCGTCCATGACCGGCATGATGAGGTCCATCAGCACGACGTCGGGTCGATCCCGGGCGCACTGCTGCACGGCCTCCAGGCCGTTGGATGCCGTCCAGGCGATTTCCAGGCCCGGCTCCAGTGCGATGGCCCGCCGCAGGGTCTCGATAGTGAGCGGCATGTCGTTGACGATCCCGATTCTCACGTTCGCGCCTTTCCGATGAGATCTTCGACGGCGTCGAGCAGCGCATCGTCATGGAAGCTGCCCTTCGCCAGGAAATAGTCTGCGCCGGCATCCAGGCCGCGCTGCCTGTCCTCTTCGCGATCCTTGTACGACACGACCATGACGGGCAGGTTCTGCAGCTTCGGATCGGTCTTGATCCGCGACACCAGTTCAATACCGTCCATACGAGGCATGTCCACGTCGGTCACGATCAGGTCGAAGTCGTCGCTGCGCAGCATGTTCCAGCCGTCCATGCCGTCCACCGCCACCGCCACGTCGAAGCCGCGGTTCACCAGCAGCTTGCGCTCCAGTTCGCGAACCGTCAATGAATCATCCACGACCAGCACGCGCTTGCTGCGACGGGCGGCCGTGGCGCCGCCACGGCTGTCCACCCGCGACAGGCGTCCGCCGTCGATGAGCTTCTGCACGGACACGAGCATGTCTTCGACGTCCAGGATCAAGAGCGGCGTCCCGTCGTCCATCAGCGAACCAGCCATGATGTCCTGCACCTTGCCCAGCCGCGGGTCCAGCGGCTGAACCACCAGCGTGCGCTGGCCCACGAAGCGGTCCACGGCGATGCCGTAAAGCCGGTCGTGGTCGCCCACCACCACCACGGACAGCGATTCGGCGGCGGGCGCCGGTTCGCCGGCGCGCAAAATCTGGCGCGCGGAAACCAGGCCGATCTGGCGGTCCATGAAGCGGAAATGCTGCTGCCCCTGCAACTGCTCGACATCCTGCGCGTCCACTTGCAGGGCATGGTTGACGTAGGCCAGCGGAAACGCGTAGATCTCGCCCTGCACCTCGACAAGCAGGCTGCGCACCACCGACAGGGACAACGGCATCTCGAGCACGAAGCGCGTGCCCTGCCCGGCCTGCTGGTGGACACGCACGGCGCCGCGCAATTGCCGCACCATGTTCTGCACGACGTCCAGCCCCACGCCGCGGCCGGAAATCTCGGTGACTTCGTCGCGGGTGCTGAAGCCCGACAGGAACAGGAATTCAAGCAGTTCGGCTTCGGTCAGCCGGGCGGCGGTCTCGGTGTTCGTGAGCTTGCGCTCCACGACTTCGTCGCGCAGCCGGTCCAGCGAAATGCCGCAGCCGTCGTCGGCCAGTTCCACCAGCAGCATGCCGGCGGAATGGCGCGCCGACAGCGTGATCGTGCCTTCCGGCGGCTTGCCCGCCAGCGCGCGGGCCGCAGGCATTTCAATGCCGTGGTCCACGGCGTTGCGCAGCAGGTGCATCAGCGGCGCATCCAGCTTTTCGAGGATGTCGCGATCCACCTGCGTGTTCTCGCCCTCGATCTCCAGCCGCACCTGCTTGCCCAGCGACCGTCCCAGGTCGCGCACCATGCGCGCCATGCCGCCCACGCCGTCGCCGAAGGGCCGCATGCGGCAGGCCAGCGCGGTGTCGTACAAACGCCGGGTCAGATGGCTCATGCGCCAGCCGAACTCGTCGACTTCGCTCGTGCGCTCGGTCAGTTCGCGCTGGCATTGTTCAAGGACGCGCTGCGCGTCGTCCAGCGCGGCCTGGCCGCGCGCATCCAGCTGCTGGTCGGCAAGTACCGCGCGCACGCCATCCAGCGCGTGCGCGGCGCCTGCCTGCAGGCGCCGCAGGCGCAGCATGGCGGTGCTGAATGGCCCTACCCATTGCGACTCGACCAGGGTTTCGCTGGACAGCCCCAGCAATTTGTTGAGCGTATCGGCCGTGACGCGCAGCACGCGTTCGCCTTCGCCCAGCCCGTGGTCCGAGCTGCGGCGCGACGGCGCAGCGGACCGCGGCGGGACGGCCGGCGCCGGCTGCTGGACGGGGGGCTCGTCTTCGATCCGCACGATCGGCGGCAGGAAGTCGGACGGTCGAGGCTCGCGCGGCGCCGCGGGCGGCGGCATATTGGGCGCGCTGCTCAGGCGCGCCACCAGATCGCCGATCTCCGCGTCCAGTTCGACGCCGGGCATCGCCACACGCTGAAGAAGGTCGGCGCCCAGCAGCAAGGCATCGATATCGCCGGCCTGAAGGCGCAGTCGCCCTTCCTGGGCCGCCACCAGGCAATCCTCCATCGCGTGCGCGATGCGCACGGCGGGGTGCAGGTCCACGATGCGCGCCGCGCCCTTCAGCGAATGCGCGGCGCGCATGCAGGCCTCGAGTTGCGGTGCGGACGTGGGGTTCTTTTCCAGCGCCAGCAGGCCGTTGTTCAGCACCTGCACCTGAGTGCGGGTCTCGAGCTGGAAGAGCTCAAGCAGCGAGGCGTCGCGCATTTGATCCGGGTTCACGCCAGGCTCCGTTCCAAGGCCTGCATCAGCAGGGTTTCATCCAGCACGCCCACGCTGCGCGCGCCGCAGCGGGCCACGCCACGCGCGTACTTCAGGTTGGCTCCCTGCACTGTCGACGGCAACGGTTCCAGCGCATCCAGATCAACGGCGTGCATGCCTTCGACCTCGTCCACGGGCAGCACCACCGCCCGGCCCGCGACGCCGAAGATCAGCATGCGCGCGGCAGCCGGCCGCTCCCGCGCCAGCGGCGCCGCCGTGTCCAGCCCCAGCAGCCGCGCCAGCGACACGCAGACCGTCAGCGTGCCGCGCACATTGGTCACGCCCAGCACGGCAGGATCGCGGCGATGCGGCAGGCTGATGATGCCGCGCATGCCGGCCACTTCGTCCAGCGTCCGGGTCGGCAGGCCCAGCCACTCCCGATGCAGCCGGAACACCAGCAACGAAGACAGGTTCCCCGATTGATGCTCGACGGCGGTTTCGGTCTCGTCTTCCATTCCCGGCGCAAGCCTGTCCAGGATGCGCTTGGCGGCCGCCGAATACACCGGGCAGTTTCGGCAATGCACATGGTCAGGCAACTGCGCGCAGCTCTTGTCGCCGCGGATGCCTATGCGGTTCCAGCAATCGTCCACATCGGAGAGCACGCCTATGGGTTCAGCCACGTCGCGCCTCCTCGCGCGCCGCGCGCGCTTGCAGGCGGCGAGCGCTCTCGTGGTCGCCGTCGGACGCCACCAGCGCGGCCAGGTGCAGCAGCGCCTCGCGATGGTTCGGATCCAGGTACAGCGCCTTGCGGTACTCCGACCGAGCCTGCTGCGCCTGGCCGTCCGCGTCCAGCAGCAGGCCATGCAGGTGCAGCGCGTCGGCGCTGGCCCCGTGGATCTCGATATGCGCCTGGCACTGCGCCATGGCGTCCCGCACCCTGCCCTGATCGGCCAGTGCCGCGATCTCGCGTAGCGACGCCTGCGCAGCCTGTCCCGGTGCGTTGCTTCCCGGCAAGGAGGGCGCATCGGCGATGGCTGCGTGCGGCAATGGCAATCGAGGCGCAGGCGCCTGCGCCACCGGACGCCGCGGCGGCGTCCAGGCATGCACGATGGGACGCGCCGAGGTTGGCGGCTGGCCCCACGGCGCCGCGGGTTCAACCGGCGCGGGCGCCGGTGTGGCGCGGAAAGCGAACGAACGGGCCATCGGCACCGAAGGCAGGCGGCGCCCCGTCAGCAGGCTTGTTTCGGCCGGCCCCACGAAGATCACGCCGTCCTCGCGCGCAAATCGCCTCAGCACCTGGACAGCACGCTCCTGCGTGGCCAGGTCGAAGTAGATCAACAAGTTGCGGCAGAACACGAAGTCATAGGGCGCGGCGCCCGCCAGCAGGTTCGGATCGAACAGATTGCCCGACTGGAACCTGACCTGCGCCATCACCCGGGCGGCCAGTTGATGGCCGTCGGCCACCTCGGAAAAATGCCGGGCGCGGAACGCCAGGTCGTCGCCGCGGAAGGAGTTGCGTCCATACACCGCGCGCTGGGCAAATTCGACCATGCGCACGCTGATATCCACGGCGTCCACCTGGAAGCGATGCGGCGGCACGCCCGCATCCAGCAAGGCCATGGCGATGGAATAAGGCTCTTCGCCGCTGGAACAGGGCATGCTCAATACACGCAGCACGCGGCTTTCGCACCCCGGCGCGAACAGGCGCTCGCGCGCAAGCGCCGACATGGCGGCCTGCGACTCCGGATACCGGAAAAACCAGGTTTCCGGAACGATCACGGCCTCGATCAACTGCTGCATTTCGTCCGGCCAGGCCTGCACCCGCATCAGGTAGTCCTGCTCGTCTTCCACGCCGGCCGCATGCATGCGGTGCCGCACGGCCCGTTCGACGGCGGCGCGTCCGATGGAGCCGCTGTCCAGGCCCATCCGCCGCTTGAGCAGGCCGCTGAATTCTTCAACCAGGCTCATTGCCGCACCTCGTCCGCCGACTCGCCCTGCGATGCCGGAAACAGAAGCGCCCGCACGTGCGCGGGCAGCAGGTCGTCAACCTTTACCGCCTGGACCATTCCGTGCGCATCGCTCAGCACCGGCCCCAGGTAACGGGCTTCGGAATTATCCAGCGCGTGCGGCTGGAAATCGGCGGGGTCATAGTGCACGGTTTCGGTCGCATGCTCGAGGATCAGGCCAAGCAAGCGCTCTTGTGTATCCGGGCCGCCCCGGTAGCGCACCATGGCCAGCCGCGTGCTGGTCACGGGGGCATGGGCGCCGGCGCCAGCCAGCGCGCTCATGTCGATGACGGGCACGGCCGCGCCCCGGCGCTCGATCATGCCGGCCACCCAATGCGGCGCGCCAGGCACCTGCTTCCACGCGCGCAAACCCAGGACTTCGGCGATATCGCCAGCATCCAGCGCGTAGCGATCGGCCGCGATGCGGAAAAGCAGGTGTAGCCGGCGTGCGGGGCCGGCTGCACCCGCGGCGGCCGATGCGCGAACGGCGGGGGCAGTCATGGCGACCGTCACACCTTGAACCGCGAAACGCCGCTGCGCAGGTCGTTGGCCACCAGCGTCAGCTCTTCAATCGCCAGGCTGGATTGCCGCAGCGATTCCACCGTCTGCTGGGCGGCGTCGCTCAGCTGCTGCAGGGCCTGGTTGATCTGTTCGGCGCCAGTCGCCTGCGCCTGCATGCCTTCGTTCACCATCTGCACCCGCGGGGCCAGCGTCTGCACTTGCTGGATGATCTGGGAAAGCTGGTCGCCCACCTGCTGCATGTCCGCCATGCCCCGGCGCACTTCCTCGGAGAACTTGTCCATGCCCATCACGCCGGCGGACACCGACGACTGGATCTCGCGCACCATCTGTTCGATGTCGTAGGTGGCGACGGCCGTCTGGTCGGCAAGCCGTCGGATCTCGGTGGCCACCACCACGAAGCCGCGGCCGTATTCGCCCGCCTTCTCGGCCTCGATCGCGGCGTTCAGCGACAGCAGATTGGTCTGGTCGGCCACCTTGGTGATCGTGGTCACGACCTGGGTGATGTTGCCGGCCTTTTCGTTCAGCACCGCCAGTTTCGCGTTGACCGAACCGGCCGCGCCCACCACGTTGCGCATCGTGTCTTCCATGCGCGCCAGGCCGACCTGGCCGCTGCCCGCCAGCGTGGCGGTCTGCTCGGCGGCGCTGGACACCTCGGTCATGGTGCGAACCAGCTCGCGCGACGTGGCGGAGATTTCGCGCGAGGTGGCGCCGATTTCCGTGGTCGTGGCAGCCACTTCGGACGCGGTGGCCTGCTGCTGTTTGGAGGTGGCTGCGATTTCCGTCACCGACGTGGCCACCTGTACCGCGGACCGCTGCGTCTTCCCGACCAGGCCGGTCAGCTCGTCCACCATGCCGTTGAAACCCGTTTCAATGGCGTTGAACTCGTCCTGGCGCGCCAGCCGGAGCCGGCGGGTCAAGTCCCCGCCGCCCGTGACTTCCAGGGTCCTGACGATGTTGGCCATGGGATTGGCGATGGCGCGCATCAGCAGATAGCCACACACGATGGCCGCGGCGATAGCCATGGCCAGCGAGACCAGCATGCCGGTTTCGGCGGATTCCACCGCCTGCCGTATGCTCACCGCCGCTTCGTCGGCCTGCCTCTTGTTTTCAACCACCATCCTGGCCAGAACGTCGCGTCCGCGGTAGAACGACGGCCGCAGTTCGGACACGATGCGCGCCTGGGCGCGGGCCGGGTCCGCCTGCATGGCGGGCGACAGGATCTCGGCGCGGATGCGCTTGTATTCCTGCAGCTCTTTCTCGAAGGCCTCGAACATCTGCCGGTCGTCCCGCCGCGCGATCGTGCGCTGGTAGAACCCGATGTATTCCTCTAGCTGCTGGTCGTTCCGGGGCAGCACCTCAAGCGCGGTGCGTCGCTCCTGCTCGCTGGCGGCGTTGAAGGCGTCCTGCACCACAACGAACCCGGCGAACCAGGACGCCCGGATCGACGTGCTGTAGTAGATGCCCGGCACGGCGTCGTCGTTGATCATTTCGACCTCCGACTCGATGTGCAGCAGCCGCCGGTAGTCCACCACCACCATCAACGTCATGATGGCAAGAATGACCAGGAAACTGGCCATGATGCGCTGGCGGAGCGTCACATTTTTCATACCGGGAGACCTTTGTGCTGTATCGACTTGCGACGCCCTGCCCGGGACGCCCCTGGGTTATTCCCGCGCCGGCCCGGTTTCGGCCAGCGGATTTCGAGGAATGTGGGAAAGTCCGACAATTATTACAAAGGTGCAGCCCCGCAGCCATGAAAAATCCGGGAAAACCCAAAAGAAGCGTGGCTGCGTCGGAAAAATGCAAAGCTCTATTACAGTTAATCAGCTGGTTTTGTTAGCGCAAGTAGCGCCGTGCTTTCACGCCGGCTTTGACCAGAGCGCGGCGGGCGGTGCGTCCTGCACCCAGTCACGCGCCTTCTCGTAAGCGTGGGCCAGCTGCAGCACCGCCAGGTCGCCCCGAGGCGGACCAATGAGCTGCACGCCCATCGGCAGGCCGGCGGCGTTGAACCCCACCGGCACGCTGATGACCGGGCAGCCCGCCAGCGTCCAGGGCGTCACGGTTTCCATCCATCGGTGATAGGTATCCATGGGCCGGCCGGCGATTTCCTTGGGCCAGTCCAGGTTGACGTCGAAGGGAAACACCTGCGCGGAAGGCACGGCAAGATAATCCACGTCCTCGAACATGCGCAGCACGGTCTGGTACCACGCACTGCGCTCCTCGCTGGCCTGGTAGACCTGCCGCCCCGTCACGCCTTCCAGTCCTTCGACCTCCCAGATCACGGCTGGCTTGAGCAGCTTGCGGGTCTCGGGGTTCTGCACAAGCGCTTCGAGCTGCCCACCCACCATCAAGTGCCGGTGCGTCAACCAGATGCGCCATAGCCGATCGCCAGCGAACGGCACCTGGTAGTCGTCAACCCGGCAGCCTGCCGTCTTCAAGTCGTTCAGCGCCTGGACGCAGAGATCCAGCACACCGGCCTCCATGGGCAGATAGCCGTCCCAGTCGCCCAGCCAACCGATTCGCTTGCCCGAGAGATCCGCATCCAGCGGCTGGGCGTACTGCGCCGGGTCGTCGGTCAATGACAAGGGCGCGCGCTTGTCATGGCCAGCCATCACCGACAGCATCAGCGCGACGTCGCGTGGCGTGCGGCCCATGGGGCCTTCGTAGGACAACTGCTTGAGGAACACTTCCGGCCCCGGGCCGGACGGCACCCGTCCCGCCGACGGGCGCAAGCCGTAGACGTTGCAGAACGCCGCAGGATTGCGCAAAGAGCCGCCAAAGTCGCTGCCGTCGGCCACGGGCAGCATGCGAGCCGCCAGGGCGGCCGCCGCGCCGCCGCTGCTGCCGCCGGCGGTCTTGGAGGAATCATAGGGATTGCCGGTGGCGCCGTAGACCTCGTTGTAGGTGTGCGATCCCAGGCCGAATTCCGGCACATTGGTGCGCCCGATGAAGATGGCGCCGGATGCCCGCATGCGTTCGACCATGATCGAATCGTGCTGCGTCACCACGTCCTTGTAGACCGGCGAGCCCATCGACGTCACCATGCCGCGCACCGCGGTCAGGTCTTTGGGCGCCTGCGGGATGCCATGCAACCAGCCCAGCCATTGCCCAGCCGCCAATTGCGCGTCGCGCTCGCCGGCCTCGCGCAACAGCTCATCGCTGTCCCGGCGCGCCACGATGGCGTTCAACTTGGGATTGACCTGGTCGATATGCGCCAGATAGGCCTGCATCACCTCGCGGCACGACACGCGACGGGTTCGAATCGCCTCGGACAGCGCGTGCGCAGGCATGGCCACGATGTCATTCAGCGGGGCGGGGGTAGGCATGGGTACTGGTCTCCTGGGTGCGCGCCCGGAACCGCCGGGCGCGCGTATTGTCGTTGCGCGCGACGCGGCGGCCGAAGCCGCCCGCGCGTGCCGACAATACTACGCAAAAATGCCCGGCTAGCGGCTGGCTTGTTGCTGCGTGCCGATCAATTCCAGCAACCCATCGGACAGCGTGCCCCGCCAGCTCAGGTAGTCGTGGCCGCCCGCGACCTCGCGGTGCGTGACCAGATAGCCTTTGGCAAGCAGCACGTCGCGCAAATGGCGGTTGGTTTCCAGGATGCCCGGCTGGCCGCCGCGCCCGGATTCGAACAGCCCCGCCCCAAGGAAAAAGCGCACGGGCAACTTGCGCACGGCCACGAACTGCCGCGTCAGCCACTGGTCTTCTTCCCCGGGCGGCGCCCACCAGTAAGAACCCGACTGGCTGAGCACATTGCCGAAGACCTCCGGATGGCGCAGCGCCGCATACGACGAGGCCAGCCCACCGTAGCTCGATCCGCCGATCACCGTGCGCGCCGCCGGCGCGACTATGCCCTGCTTGCGCGCCCAAGGCATCAGTTCGCGCGCCAGGAAATCGGCGAAGTCCGGGTTGGGCGGCAGTTCGCGCCCGCGGGAGTCCGCCGTGGGGTTGTCGATCAGCAACGCAGCCGTTGGCGGTATCGCGCCCGCCGCGATCATGTTGTCCAGGATGGTCGGGGTGGGCACCCGGCCCAGGTACGCGCCGGCGTCGAACAGCACCAGCACATGATTGTCCGGACCGTCGGGCCGCCAGCCGGCCGGCCGGTACAGATGGACCTTGCGCGTGTTGCCCAGGATATCGCTGCGCAGGTCCAGCGCCTCTACCGTCCCCGCAGGCACGCCCGCGCGCGGTTCAACCCAAGGTTGCGGCGGCGCATCGGCCAGTTCCAGCACCGAATACGTCTGGAAGGCATCCATGCCGCGTTCGGGATAGACCTTGGGGTTGTGCGGATCGGCCTGCGCGGTGGCCAGGATTGCGCGGCGCCGCGCCATGCCGGCGCCCGGCAGTTCGGGCACGTCGGGCGCCAGCCGATACGACAGGCGCGCCGACCTGGGCACCACGAAGCTCACGTACCAGACGTCGGAATTGCCCAGCCGGGACAACTGCGCGTGATCCGTCGAGGGCCCGCCGAAAAGGCGGACATTGCGCTCTGCGCCACGCCACAGGAACGTGACGCGGTCATTCGCGGCGTCCACGCGCTCCACCAGCGGCGTCCCCTTCTGCGCCACTTCCTCCCAGAACGCGGCGGTCGTGCCGCCCTGTGCCAATGTCTGCGCCAGCGCGGCCAGTCGCGGACTGTCGATGACGGGCGCGGGCGCGTGCTGCGCCGACAGCGGCAGGCGCTCGGTCACCGTCCACCGGTACGCGCCCTGCCCTTGGGCCCGCACCGTGTAGACGCCGTCCGCGGGCCCCACCAGCATCAGCACACCCGCCGACTTTTCGCGGTCGCTCAGCCGGCGCACGTGGCGGCCGCTCGCATCCAGCAGATCCAGGGTCACACCGCTATCGGCGGTCCACGCGCCTGCCAGGAATTCCCCCTTCTGCATCGAAATCGGCTGGTCCGCGGGAGCCTGCGGCGTTACCGCGCCTTGCGCCGACTGCGCCGCTGACCAGCCGGGCGCCATGACAGCCAATGCAAAGGCCAGCGCCGCCGGCGTCAGGCCATCCCGCCATCCTTTCGTTTGTCGCATAGATATCCTCCTTAATAAGAATGGATATCATTATTACCTAAAAGCGACGCCTTCCTGTCTTGCCTTCCATCAGGCCGGAGTCCGCATAAATTCCCGGCTCGCGCTTGAGCCATATCAAATCGCCCGTGTCCAAGCGCGCCCTAAGATCGCCTCCTGCCCCGCCCGGAGACCATCTTGACCACCACCACCGACCTTTGCACCGAAGCCGAAATCCAGGACATGGTGCACACCTTCTATGGCAAGGCCCGCGCCGACGAAGCACTGGGCCCGATCTTCAACGGCATGATCCACGACTGGGACGACCACCTGGCCACCCTGTCCGACTTCTGGTCCGCGGTGCTGCTGGGCACGCGTCGCTTTTCCGGCATGCCCATGCCCAAGCACGTCGCCATGCCCAACCTGAGCGCCGACCTGTTTGAACGCTGGCTGGTGCTGTTCACGGAAACCACCGACGCCCTGCCCAACCGCGCGCTGGCCGACGCCGCGCAGGAAATGGCCAAGCGCATGGCGCGCAGCCTTTGGTACGGTTACCAGCTTTCGCGCGATCCCAGCCAGCCGCTGACCGAACTGCGCCCCGCTTAAGCGACTCTCAGCCCAGTTCCCACCAACCGGGCAGCAGCCCGCGCACCTTGGCGCGGCGGTAGCGGTCGTCGATCAGGTGCACCGTGCCGACGTCGTGTTCAGTGCGGATCACACGGCCTGCCGCCTGCACCACCTTCTGCATTCCGGGATACAGGTAGGTGTAGTCGTAGCCGTTCTCTTCGCCATAGCGCAGATCCATGGCGCGCTTCATGTTTTCGTTTACCGGGTTGACCTGCGGCAGCCCCAGCGTGGCGATGAACGCACCGATGAGCCGCTTGCCAGGCAGGTCCACCCCTTCCGAAAACGTGCCCCCCAGCACGGCGAACCCGACGCCCTGTCCGGTTTCCGTGAAGCGCGCCAGGAACGCCGCGCGGCCGGGCTCGTCCATGCCGGGCGTCTGCAACCAGATCGGCACCTGCGGATGGCGCTGCCGCATCAGGTCAGCCACCCGCTGCAGGTAATCGAAGCTGCTCAGGAAGCCCAGGTAATTGCCTGGCCGTTCCGCGTACTGGCGGGCGATCAAGTCGGCGATGGGCGCCAGCGACCGTTCGCGGTCGCGATACCGGGTGGACACGTTGCCCACCACCCGCACCGCCAACTGCGCAGCCTGAAACGGGGCGGCCACGTCGATCCATGGCGAGTCCTTGGGCAGGCCCAGCGTGTCGCGGTAGTACTGCTGGGGGCTCAGCGTGCCGGAGAACAGAACGGTCGCATGCGCCGCCGCATAGCGCGCCGCCAGGTAAGGCGCGGGGATCACGTTGCGCACGCACAGGGTGGACGGCGGCGTCTTGGCGCTGGCGACGGCCGCGCTGCTCAGTGTTGCATCGAACAGCGCGTGCGATGCGAATTGCTCGGCCAGCCGCATGAAATGCAGCGCTTCAAAATAGAAACCCAGCACAGGATCATCCTGCGGCAGCGGCGTCTGGCCGATGTGCTCGTTGATGGCCGCGACGGCCTTCTGCACGGCCGCCAACACGCCGGCCGGGACGGCGTCGTAGGCCTGATAGCGCTGGTCCTGCTTTTTGTTGAACGCATTCCATGACCGATGCAGCCCGTCCAGCGGCTTTTTCAGCGCCTTGGGCGCCGCATGTCGCGCCGCCGTCAGCCGGTTCTGGTCGAGCTCGCCCGTGTACATGCGGCGTGCGCGGTCCACCAGATTGTGGGCCTCGTCGACCAGCACCGCCACCTTCCATTGATGCGCCTGCGTCAGCGCATACAGCATCGCGGTGGAATCGTAGTAATAGTTGTAGTCCCCCACCACCACATCGCTCCAGCGGATCAGCTCTTGCGACAGGTAATACGGACAGACATCGTGTTCCAGCGCGGCGGCGCGCACGGTGGGCGCGTCCAGCCGGGTCTGAGCAAGCGCCGCGACGCGAGCCTGCGGCAGGCGGTCGTAGAACCCGCGCGCCAGCGGGCAGGAATCGCCATGGCAGGCCAGGTCGGGATGCACGCAACTTTTGTCGCGCGCCTGCAGGTCCAGCACCCGCAGCCCGGGCGCCGCCGGCTGTGCGTTGACCGTGTCCAGCGCCTGCACGGCCAAGCCCCGGCCGGAGCCCTTGGCCGCCAGGAAGAAAACCTTGTCCAGGCCCGTGCCCGGACTGGCCTTGAGCAGCGGAAAGATCGTGCCCAGCGTCTTGCCGATGCCGGTGGGCGCCTGCGCCATCAGGCAGCGGCCGTCGCGCGCCGTGCGGTAGACGGCCACGGCCAGTTCGCGCTGGCCCGACCGGAACTCGCCGTGGGGAAACGCCAGCTTTTCCAGCGCCGCATCGCGCGACTGGCGATGCGCCAGTTCCGTCTTGGCCCAGGCAAGGAAGCGTTCGCACTGCGTCTGGAAAAAGGCGGCCAGATCGTCGGCCTGGTGCGTTTCCACCAGCACGGTCTCTTCTTCGGTCGCCACGTTGAAGTACACCAGCGCCACGCGCACGCTGGCCAGGCCGCGCGACTGGCACAACAGGTGGCCGTAGACGCGCGCCTGCGCCCAGTGCACGACGCGGTGGTTCTCGCGCACGCCGTCGAATTGCCCGCGGTAGGTCTTGATCTCTTCAAGCTGGTTGGCGACGGGGTCGTAGCCGTCGGCGCGGCCTCGCACCAGCAGGGTTTCAAAGCTGCCCGACAGCGGAACCTCGGTTTCGTAGTCCGGACCGCGCCGCCCCGTCACCACCGCATGGCCCGCCATGCCTTCCAGCCCGCTGGGCGCGGGTGTAAAGCGCAGGTCCAGGTCGCCCGCCCGGGCCGTGAATTCGCACAGCGCGCGCACCGCCACCGCGTAGCTCATGCCGCGTCCTCCAGCCAGCTGACGTGGCACACGCGCACCGGCATGCCGTGCGACACGCAATACTGCAGCCAGCGCATCTGGTTGTCCTGCAGCTTGTCGCCCGGCCCTTTCACCTCGATCAATTCATAGCGGCGCTCGGCGGGCCAGAAGCGCACCAGGTCCGGAAAACCGGTGCGATTGCCCTTGACGTCGCGCAGCAGCCGCGTGAAGAACAGCTTCAGGTGCGCGGCAGGCACGCAATCCAGCGCCTGCGTCAGCAGGGGTTCGGACAAGGCGCCCCAGAACACGAACGGCGACTGAACGTTCGACTTGTCGGCATAGCGTTGCAGGATGACGTCGCGATACGCCGACGTATCCAGTTGCGCCAGGCATTCGGCGAACTGCGCCTGGCGCCGCGCGTGAAAATCCGGCGCGTCCAGATCGGCCGGCCCGCGCTGGAACGGATGAAAGAAGGCCCCTGGCAACGGCTCGAACACGGCGGGCCAGCACAGCAAGCCGAACAGCGAATTGATCAGCGCGTTTTCCACGTAATGCACCGGAGCGTCGTCGTGATGCAGGTGATCCCGCGTCACGTATTCCACCGCCGACGGCCGGGCCGGGCGCGCCAGGGCAAGGTCCGTTCGCGGCAACGCCGGCGCGGCGGTGCGCACTGCCGCGCCCTGCCCCAGCCCGCGCCGCAGCCGCGGCATCATGCGCGCGACGCGCTGGCTTTCCTCTTCGCTTTCCGGCGCATCGCCCGCCTGCAGCGCCAGCGCCATCGCGTCCTGGAACCGCTGCATCCGTTCATACACGCGGATGCGGCGGTGGCGGGCGCCGGGGTAGGCGCAGCAGGCATATACGCGCTGTGCGGCTTCCCAGTCCTGCGCGCGCTCGCAGGCCTGGCCAATGCGCAGCAACACCTTGGCGCGGCGCTTTTCCAGCCAGGCGTTGCCGCTGGCGCAGTCTTGCGCGGCGCGCAGCAGCACGTCGATGTCGGCGCCTTCGTCCAGCGCCTGCCGGCAGGCATGCAGCGCCAGATAGCAGTCGACGTCCGCGCGCGTCTGGAACGCGCGCGACGCCGTGTCGAACGGCACGGTTTCGTACTGGAACACTCCCAGGTCGGCCAGCACGAACTCAGACCAGTCCTGGTGCAGGTTGCCGAAGAACATCAGGCGCAGGCGTTCGCAGCGTTCCGTCACGGTCACTCGCCAGACGCCTTCGGCGCAATCCGGATGCCAGCCGCCATAGGGCCGCGCATCGGGAAACTCGGCGCGCAGCGCCTCCCGCATATCAGCCTTGCGAGCGGCGGCCTTCACTGCGCTGTTAGCGAAAATGCGCGCAAGTTCCGGCTTGGTCAGCAGGCCAAAAAGCTCGTCCAGCGTCATCGGGGCGGACGCGTCCAGCCAGCCCAGCGCCTGGAGCGGCGCTGCCGCGTCTTCGATGCCCGGGATCTCGTCGTAGACCAGCCGGCTGGCGCGGAACCACGGGCCGCGGCGCATCAGCATGCGCACCATCAGCGCCTGCGACGCCTGCGGCAAGGCGGCAAAATCTTCCAGGAACTGGCGATCGCCGGCGTCCAGCAGGTCGGCGTAGCGATCGGAGATCCACGCCAGCGCGCGCTGGAAATTGTGCAGGTAGTAGTAACGGTGCGGGGGCAACATCGGCGGCGGCCGAGAAACTGTTTATTTATCCAGTAATCATAGCAGGCCGGCCGCCTCCGGCCCCGCCCAGGGGTGGCGGAGGATGGCCAGCCCTTCGTGCTCGTCGGGTTCGACAAAATATGCCGTGATCGCGTCGTACGCCTCGTCGCTGGTCGTGAAGGCATGCGTGCCCGACGCGTTGCGCGCGCGCAGCCGTGCCTTGCACTCCGCATCCGGCACATCCAGGTAATGCAGCGTGTGCGCGCATCCCGCCTCGTCCGCCACCGCGAGCAGCCATTCGCGGCTGCGCCGCGTGTTGGCGGGAAAATCCAGCACCACCGACAGCCCCGCCCCCACCAACGCCGCGACGTGGCTGCCCATGGCGTTGCGCAGGCGGCTGGCGCAGCGCCCGTAGTCCGTCACGTCCACGATCTCACCGGGATACAGCGCCGCCAGCCAATGATCTTCGCTGAGCAGCAGCGTCCGGGGCTGCGCGGCAAGCCGGGCGGCCAGCGTGGATTTGCCCGCGGCGATCTTGCCGCACAGGAAATGCAGCACGGGCGCGGCGCTGCCGCAGGCAAGGGATTCGGGGGACGACATGGGAGGCTCCTGTAAGGCAAAAAAACCAGGAGGCGGAAACAAAAAACCCGCCTCGTGGCGGGTTTGTGTAGCGTAGTCCGGATGCGCGCTAACCCACCATCAGTGCGATGGTGGAAATAATCAAAGCGAACGGGGCGCGGGTCGGGAACATGAAGCGCAGCTTGCGCCCTCGGCCGGCGCTTGTCAATTTGGCACACGAAAAACGCGGCGCATGAAAAACGCGGCGCATGAAAAACGCGGCGCATGAAAAACGGCGCCGGAAAGCCTGGGCTTTCCGGCGCCGCCTGTCGACGCCTATGTTGCGCGCCGATAGGGTCAGCGCATGCGCTTACTGCGCGCGCACCGGCTGCGGCGCCGCGCCGATGTCCTTGCGGACCTTGGCCACGTCCGAGGCCGTCACTTCCGCCCCCTTGTTGCCCCAGCTCGACCGCACGAAGGTCACCACGTCGGCGACTTCCTTGTCGGTCATGCGCCAGTCGAAGCCCGGCATCGCGTACGCCGTCGGCGCCGCCGCCGTGCCCGGCATCTGCGCGCCCTTGAGCACGATGTGGATCAACGAGGCCGGATCGGCCGAGTTCACCGTCGAGCTCAGCGCCAGCTGCGGGAAGGTCTCGGCATAGCCCTTGCCCGTGCTGCGGTGGCAGGCCGCGCAGTTGTTCAGGAAGGCCATGGCGCCGTCGCCCTTGTCCTTGCCGGTACGCAGCGCTTGCGCCACGGTCTCGTCATAGGCCAGGGGCTTGGTGGCGTCCTTGTTCACCGGAGGCAGGCTCTTCAGGTACACCGCGATGGCGTTCAGGTCGTCGTCGGTCAGGTGCTGCGTGCTTTCCTCGACCACCTGAGCCATGCCGCCGAATGCCGCCGAGTGGCCGTTGCGACCGGACTTCAGGAAGGTCGTGATGTCTTCCTTGCTCCAGTTGCCCAGGCCGTCGGTGGCGTCGCCACGCAGGTTCTTGGCCAGCCAGCCTTCCACCACGCCGCCCGACAGGAATGCCGAGCCGTCCGCGTCGGTCAGGGCCTTTTCCTGCAACGCCACGCCGCGCGGCGTGTGGCAGGTGCTGCAATGGCCCAGGCCTTCGACGAGGTATTGACCGCGCAGCAGCGCCTGCCTGTCGGCGCCGTTGGCGTTCACCGTGACGGGAGCCGTCGCGACGTCGGGCGCGAACATCCAGCGCCACACCGTCAACGGCCAGCGCATGGACATCGGCCAGACGATGTCGGTGTCCTTGTTTTCCTGCTTCACGGGCTCGACGCCGTTCATGAAGTAGGCGTACAAGGCCTTCACGTCTTCGGGCGTGACCTTGGCGTACGCCGTGTACGGCATGGCCGGATACAGCGAATGCCCGTCCTTGGCCACGCCATGGCGCACGGCCTGGTCGAAGTCCTCGAACGTGTAGTTGCCGATGCCCGTTTCCTTGTCCGGCGTGATGTTCGTGGAATAGATCATGCCCAGCGGCGAATCGATCCCCAGGCCGCCGGCAAAGGGCTTGCCGCCCTTGGCCGTGTGGCAGGCGATACAGTCGCCGGCGCGCGACAGGTACTCGCCCTGCTTGATCATCTGCGCATCGGTGGATGCCGGCGTGCCGTCCGCGGCGAACGCGGCGGTGGCAACCAGGGCCGAGAAGGCCGCAACAATGGTCTGCTTAATCATTGTTCCGTCTCCTTAAGCCTGGACCAGCGGGCCGGGGTTCTTCAGGTACTGGTCGCGGATCGCTTGCGCGGCCCAATACGCCAGAGCGCCCACCAGCCCGGTCGGGTTGTAGCCCATGTTCTGCGGGAACACGCAGGCGCCCATCACGAACACGTTGGGCACATCCCAGCTTTGCAGGTACTTGTTGACCACGCTTTCCTTGGGATTGGAGCCCATGATGGCGCCGCCCGTGTTGTGCGTGCTCTGATAGACGCGCGTGTCGTAGCGCGCGCCCTTCTTGCGCACGGCCACGAAGTGCTTCTCGGGATTCATGGCCTTGGCCACGGTCTCCATGCGCTTGCCCATGTAGCCCAGCATGTCGAACTCGTTGTCGTGCCAGTCGAACGTCATGCGCAGCAACGGCTGGCCATAGGCGTCCTTGTACGTCGGGTCGAGCGACAGGTAGGCGTCGCGGTACGACATCACCGAACCGGAAATGCCGATCGTCATGAAGCGCTGGTAGGCGTCCTGCACGCCCGCCTTCCAGGCCGTGCCCCAGGAGGGCGTCCCCGGCGTCGTGGGCGTCTGCTTGATGGGACGGCCGCCGTAGCGCACGTGGCGGATGCTGGCGCCGCCCACGAAGCCCAGCGGGCCGTGGTCGAACTGGTCCCCGTTCAGGTCGTCCATGCCCACGCCGCCCGCGCCGGTGCCGACGAAGGGGTTGAGCTGGGTGCCCTTGGGCAGCAGCACGTTGACCGCGCCGTTCATCTGGTACGCGTAGTTCTTGCCGACCACGCCTTCGTTGGTCTTGGGATCATAGGGCTTGCCGATGCCCGACAGCAGCAGCAGACGCACGTTGTGCATCTGGTAGGCCGACAGGATCACCAGGTCGGCGGGCTGATCGATCTCGCGGCCTTCCGCGTCGATGTAGGTCACGCCAACGGCCTTCTTGCCCGTCGAATCCAGGTTGACCTTGATCACTTGCGAATGCGTGCGCAGCTCGAAATTGGGCTTCTTCAGCAGCACCGGCAGGATGGTGGTCTGCGGCGAAGCCTTGGAATACATGTAGCAGCCGTAGTTTTCGCAGAAGCCGCAGAAATTGCAGGGCCCCAAACGCACGCCGTACGGGTTCGTGTACGGGCCCGACGCGTTGGCGGCGGGCGTGGGATACGGATTGAAGCCGACTTCGCGCGCGGCCTTGTCGAACAGCGATGCGCCGTAGGTGGTGGCCAGCGGCGGCAGCGGGAACTCCTTGCTGCGCTTGCCTTCCAGCTTGTTGCCGCCTTCGACGATCTGGCCGTTCAGGTTGCCGGCCTTGCCCGACGTGCCGCAAACGTATTCGAACTTGCTGAAGTACGGTTCCAGCTCGTCGTAGGTCACGCCGAAGTCCTGGATCGTCATGCCTTCAGGAATGAACTTCTTGCCGTAGCGCGTTTCATAGCGCGTGCGCAGTTCCAGTTCTTCGGGCAGCACGCGGTAGTGCATGCCGTTCCAGTGGAAGCCCGCGCCGCCCACGCCGGTGCCCAGCAGGAACGAACCGTTCTGGCGATACGGCACTGCAACGTCGTCCACGCCATGGCGGATCGTCACGGTTTCCTTGGACAGGTCCTGGAACAGATAGCCGCGCACCGAGTACTTCAGTTCATCGATCACCTTCGGGTATTCGGCGTCCTTGGGCGTGTCCTGCATGCCGCCGCGCTCCAGCGCCAGCACTTGCAGGCCCGCTTCAGTCAGCTCCTGGCCCAGGATCGCGCCGGTCCAGCCGAAACCGACCAGCACTGCATCAACTTTGTCTTTCTTGATCGCCATGATTTAACCCTTCTCCCCAGAGATCGACACGGGGCCATAGGGGTACTTCACATTGGGTTGGTCGACCCAATCCATGAAATCGGCGCGCGCGCCGGGAAAGCCCACCATCTTCCAACCCACCATGTTCTTGTTGCCGCCATAGATCGGATCGGCAAAGAAACCTTCCTTGGTGTTGGAAAGCAGGAAGTTGAAGAACGTCTTGGACGGCACGGACTCGAACTCGATCTTGCCGGCCTGCAGATCCTTCAGGATCTGTTCCTGCAAGCCCTTGTCCAGTTCGGCGTACACCTTGCCGTGCGTCTTCACGCACCAGGCGTCACAGGCCTCGATACCGTGGCGATAGACCTGGCGCGGATTCTGGTCCAGCTGATAGCCCAGTTCAGGCACCCGGTCGGTATGGAACGGACCTTGCATGTACCAGAGCTTGCCGTGGCCGAAGGGCGTTTCCATCTGACGGTCGATGAACTCGGGCACGCCGGCGGCGATCGCGCCAGGGCCGTACTCGTCAGCGGGGATCAGGTGATCCACTGCGGCAGCGATGAAGGCCCATTCGGCCTTGGTGAAATACGTGGGTTCGTAGGGCTTGGCCGCCTGTGCGGCCTTGCCGTCGGCGGCGTTGGTACAGCCGGCGGTCAGGCCGCCAACCACCAACGTGGACGCCGGCACAATAGCCAGCGTCTGCAGAAACCGCCGGCGCGGTTGTGCGTCATCAGTCATGGACATCTCCGTGATTACTCCAAGTTGTCCTAGCGCGCTACCGAACATGAAAACTTGGAAACACGAACTGCCGAGCTAGAGACAACACGCTCTTTTCTTGCTGAAGATCAAACCTGGTCTTGGAAAAGGGACGTAAGAGCGGGTGCCGGAATTATGCGCTTTTAAACGCGTCTGATCTGCTCGAACGACCGTATCAGATCGAAATTGTTGACATGGAAAAGTCTTTTGCATTAAGGACAACGTAAGAAGCCCGCAAAAGCGGGCTTTTCTGACAGGAAGGTGAACAGATTCTATTGATTTGCGCGGCGCGACGGCCGCCTGCGAATCAGGCCGTGGTCTGGACGTGCAATCGGCTGGACTTGCAGCGGTGCAGCGCGCGATAGTGTTCCAGGGGACGCCCGTTGGCGCCGTAGGCGATCGACTCGATGCGCAGCAGCGGCTCCGCGCTTGCAGCGCCGACCTGCTCCAGCGGCGCCCCGGGCGCGACAGGCCCGCGCTGGTGACGCGCCTGGCACACCCGCCTGCCTCGGCGGCTGCGCGCTGCGGATCTAAAACTTCGTCAGGATTGTCCAGATGGCGCCGATATATGCCACCACCACCAGTGTCTTGAGCCACTCGCTAATATCGAGTCGGAAAATTATCCACCCCCCCAAAACCAGAAGTGCCGCGATCACCAGCCAGATGATCGGAGCACAAGCTGCGCCAGCCGCAACCCACCACGCGTGCTTGCGTTGCACCGGCATGTTGGGTGAAGGGTTGAAATTCCCGTCGAGTATGAATTCGGCTATTGAATCCCAGCTGTTTTCGTCCAGCGCAGCGCTGTGCCCTCCGGAAACATAACGATTCGGCGGTGGCAACTGGAATAGACCGGGTTCTTGCTTGCTGAACCCATAGTGGCCCGCACCGCCCACATCCTGCCACTGTATCCGCTGCATCGCATTCGGAAAAAACGCCACCACCCAATCCGCGCTGGCCGCAAAACTGAGAACTTTTTCGACTCTTGAGCTGCGGATCAGCGCCGGCCAGTCTTGATCAGTCCGCAGAACGCTCCCCGCGAGAACAACATGCTTGAAGGACACCGCCGGGTAGTCCCTCATGGCCTTCGCCAGCAGATAGGTGCCATGGCTATGGCCGACATAGGAGAGATGCGCGTTCGGAAATCGCGCCTTGGCCTCGGTAACTCGGTCCATCAACCATTCGACCTTTGCCTGTCGGGCTCCGGGCCGCAAGAACGACAGAAGCGGAAAGTATCCATAAGACGACGTTTGCAGCGCGATTTTCCTGGTCCCCTTGGATCTCGCCGCATGGGCAGCCACCCGTTGACCAATTTTCTCCGTCCAATAGCCCAAATCCCGTATGCCGTGCATCACGAACACGACATCACTAACTTCAGGATTCAGAGGTGGAGTCTCTGCAATCGCCAGCGGCACCATCGCGGTTTTGCCCGGTTGGTCCGACAGCGCGCTCTGAAACACCCTCTTGCGCTCCTCTCCCGGCGCGCCATGCTCGGCGCCCATGAACACAACCGAGGCATGGCCCGAACGAGGCACCTCCAAGTAGCTGAAATCATTCCCGGTCACGGGATCGATATTCGCGCTTGGCGGCACCAAGTCATCCTGAGTTCCCAACAGCTGGACTACGTGTGCAAGCTGCCCGCCTTGCTCTCGCGTGCGCTTTCGCAGCGCCAGCCACTGCAACCGCAACTGAGTGATGAAAGGCGCGCCACGATGCGCGGACATGACAATGAAGGGACGCCCCCCAAACGCCTGAATCAGCCTTCCCGCGAACAGCCCAACGCTCATCGCGACACCCCGGCTTAGCGACATGTGATGCGAAACGCTCCACCCCCGGTTCATACCTGCCAATAGAACAATCATGTGGATCGCCGTCCCCCAGGGCCTGGCAAATGCCAACGACCCCTCCGCGTCGCGACCCAAGGCCTGAGCCAACCCGGCCTCGAACGGGGCCTCGCGTGCTTCGCCCATGGCGACCACATACAGTTTGCGCGCGTACAGGCTGCCCATGCTGTGGCCCACCAACAAAACTCTTTCGTACTGTCGCCCTTCGGATGCCTTCGACCGCCAGATGGCGTCCATCTGCAGCACGACTTTTGCAAGCACCGCTGTAGGATCCTCCCGCGACAAGATCCGGAAAGGTAAGTCGGGGACGAAGACATCGGTATCGGCTCCTTCGGGCGTATCCCGCAATGCCGCTATCAGCGAACCCATGGTGGCGGAGGTCTCACTTAGACCGTGAAAAACAACGGCGAGATAGCGACTTTCTCCTGACCGGTCAATGAATACCTCATCACTCGTCGTCATATTGACTCCGCTTTTGGTGCCGTCGCCAAACTGCGCTTTTGTCGCAGCGCCGTACCGACTTCCCGATGCCGAGCAGGAGCATGAACTTTTCTGCCATCAGGATCCCTCGGCCCTACGCGATATCGACAAAGATGATAGGCCTGCCTCTCGGGAGCCGCATCCTCCAATTCGAGTATGCGGTTAACGCGTCTTCGCCCCCCAACCCTGTCCATGCAAGAATCTGCGTATCCAAAACCAGAGACGAGCGCCATGCAACACCCGACCTGCGCTGCGGAGCACCTGCCCGCCAAATGGCGCCACGAATTCATCAGCGCGGATATCCAGCAGCAATCCATCGGCGAATCGCGTGCGGATGTATTCCTGATACGCAGCGCAAACCGCCCCGACCGTTACCTGAAGTCCGAGCGCATCGACGCGTTCTCCGAGCTACCGGACGAGACCGAACGCCTGCGCTGGATGGCTGCACAAGGCCTGCCCTGTCCGGCCGTGCTGGACACCGCCCAGGAAAATGATCGCCAATGGCTGCTCATGAGCGCGATGCCCGGGCAGGATCTGGCCAGCGCCAACCTTGCCCCTGAACGCGTCGTCAGCATCCTGGCGACGGCGCTGCAAGCCTTGCATCGGCTGCCGATCGCCCAATGTCTCTTCGACCATCGGCTGGAACAGCGTATCGCCGCCGCCCGGCGCACCCTGGATGCCGGCTTGGTGGACGAGTCGGATTTCGACGATGAACGGATGGGACGGACCGCCCAGGACGCCTTTGCCGAACTGCTGGCGACGCAACCGCGCGCGCAAGACCTGGTCGTCGCGCATGGCGACGCGTGCCTGCCCAATTTCATGGCGAAGGATGGCGTCTTCACCGGCTACATCGACTGCGGACGCCTCGGCATCAGCGACCGTCACCAGGACCTTGCCCTGGCCGCCCGCAGCATCGAACACAATCTGGGGCGCGAATGGATCGCCCCCTTCTATCGTGCCTACGGCATGCAGCCCGACGACCAGCGCATCGCGTTCTACTGCTTGCTGGATGAGTTCTTCTGATCGCCGGTCTGGCGTGCGGCGCTGGGATTTCTTCTGATCGCCGGTCTGGCGTGCGGCGCCGCGATTCATTCGCCCTGCGCGTAATAACCCAGGAACATTCCAACAGCCGAATCGGCCACGCGCTCCCGCTCCGCCTTCTTCAAGGGCGGCTGCCCCAGCGTCACCTGCGGCCAGAACGCAAAGCTCTTCACCAGCCCTTCAAGCTGATGGCCCGCAAAACCCGGGTCCACCTCGACAAGGCGTCCGTCGGCGATGGCCGCCTGGATCCAGGCCGTCACGCCACTGCCCTTCTCGTCCATGCGGCAAACGATGTCCTGGGCGCGGTCCGGCGCATGGATGATCTCGGCCATCGCCACGCGCGCAAGATCGATGAAGCTTGCATCGCCCAGCAGTTCCAGCTTCTGCATCAGCAATTGCCGCAACTGCTGCGCCAGCGGGAGGTCGGCTCGATACGCAAGATCGACGCTGGCCGCGCTGCTGGCCCACAACTGCTCCAGCATCAGCGCAAACAGCGCTTCCTTGCTTGGGAAATGGTTGTAGACCGTGCGCTTGGACACGCCGGCCGCCTGGGCGATGCGGTCCATGCTGGTGGCCTCGAATCCCGCCGTGCGGAACTCCTCGACGGCGGCGCGCACGATGGCCTCGCGCTTGCGGTCCGTCAGGCGCTGAGGCGGCCGGGAAGCGAGAGAGGCTGGCGCGTTGGTTGGCATGCGCGAAAGTTTACACCGTGCAGTGTACTTTTCAGAAAATGGAAACTACACTGTGCAGTGTAATTTTTGGCCGTGTCGTATCGGCCTTGTTGGTTCGACCGGCTTCGTTCGGCCGCCTTCGTTGGGCCGCCTGTGTTCGACCACCTTCGTTGGGCCGCCTGTGTTCAAGCCGCCTTCGTTTGGCCACCGCCATTTGCGGCGCCCGCCTTTTCTTCTGATCGGAATCCACCCGTGACCGCCCTCGCCGCCTGCCGCCGCCCCGCCCTGCCTCACTACCCGCATTCGCCGCAGCATCGCGACGGACGGTTTCAAAACCCACGCCCGCGCCCGGCGCTGGGGTTCTGGAAAGGATTGAAGCTGGCATGGGCCGTCCTCTTCGCCAAGCCCAGCGGAACCGTTCCGGATACCCCCATCCCGGTGCGCGCCCTCGACCGCGCCCAGCTTGAAGTGGCCCCGGACCGCAGCCTCTACCGACTGGGGCATTCCACTCTTCTCATGAAGCTGCGCGGCCGCTATTGGCTGACCGACCCCGTCTTCTCCGAGCGCGCCTCACCGGTCCAATGGGCTGGCCCGGCCCGCTTTCACGCGCCTCCCATCGACATCGAAGACTTGCCCCCGATCGCGGGTGTCATCCTGTCCCACAACCATTACGACCACCTCGACCGCGCTGCAATAGCCAGACTGGACGCCAAGACCGGTCGCTTCATCGCCCCGCTCGGCGTGGGCGACCAGTTGATCGCCTGGGGCATCGATCCCGCCAAGGTCGAGCAACTGGACTGGTGGCAATCCACCGAGGTCGACGGCCTGCGCCTGACCGCCACGCCCGCCCAGCACTTCTCCGGCCGGGGCCTGACCGACAGCGACCGCAGCCTCTGGGCATCGTGGGTCATCCAGGACGAAGACCTGCGCGTCTTCTTCAGCGGCGACAGCGGCTACTTCGACGGTTTCAAGGCCATCGGCGACGCGTATGGCCCATTCGACCTGACCTTGATTGAGACTGGCGCGTACGACCAACGATGGGCCTTCGTGCACATGCAGCCCGAAGAGACACTACAGGCGCATGTCGACCTGCGCGGCAAGTGGCTGATGCCGATACACAACGGGACATTTGATCTGGCGATGCACCCCTGGGAGCAGCCGTTTGAACGGATTCTGGAACTGGCCGCCACGCATCAGGTGCCGTTGTCCACCCCTGTGATGGGGGAAAGAGTCGACATGCGGGCGCCCGGACCGGGATCGCAGTGGTGGAGAAAGGCCGAAATCAGCTCCGCATTGCAGACTCAACCCGCTCCTGTTGAGCAACGCTGAACAGCCGCTCGTCCACGGGAAGCGTGTCGAACGCCGGAATGTCGCCCGCCAACGTGACCCACGGGTGCTTGCTGCGGACGAAGAAATGGGCGTCCGGCTTTAACCGCTCGGATTCGTCCAGAGTCCCTGCCCGCAAGAAGAGGATCCTGTCCCCAAACAACGGATGGAATCCCCAAAGCAGCACGCCGCACGCGGGACAGCGCATGCCACCTTCCTTGTCCGGAGCAGGGTCACCTTGCAGGACCGTCACCCGATCCCGCTCGATCATCGCGTTGAGCGCGAAGGCCGAGCCGGTCAGCGTCTGGCAGTCACGGCAATGACAGCAGTTGACGTAGATCGGCGGCCCGGCCATGCGATACTGCACGGCGCCGCAAAAACATCCTCCCTCCAGCATCATCACCTTCTCCCTCCACGCATCGTCCGTCATGTCCGCCATTTATAGCGCCGAAGGGAATTTCGCGCCGCCTGGCGGCAGCGACCGCCCGCGCGGCCGCCCCCGGCCGTCCAGTACAATCCGCGTTTGGCGACGTTGTGCTCGCCCACCATCTGGACCCACGTATGTTGCGACTGTCTGAAATCAAGCTGCCGTTGAACCACACGCCCGAGGAATTGCCCGCCGCGATTCTGAGCAAACTGGGCATTCCGGCCAGCGACCTGAACGGCTTCACCATCTTCCTGCGCAGCTACGACGCGCGCAAAAAACACAACATTCTGCTGATCTACACGCTGGATATCGACGTCAAGAACGAAGCCTCGCTGCTCAAGCGCTTTCACGACGACCGCAACGTCAAGCCGTCCCCCGACACCGAATACAAATTCGTCGCCCAGGCGCCGGCCAACCTCGCCAAGCGCCCCATCGTCATCGGCACGGGCCCCTGTGGCCTCTTCGCCGGGCTGGTCCTGGCGCAAATGGGCTTCAAGCCCATCATCGTGGAACGCGGCAAGGCCGTGCGCGAACGCACCAAGGACACCTGGGGCCTGTGGCGCAAACGCGTCCTGAACCCGGACTCCAACGTCCAGTTCGGCGAAGGCGGCGCGGGCACCTTCTCGGACGGCAAGCTCTACAGCCAGATCAAGGACCCCAAGCACTACGGCGAAAAAGTGCTCAAGGAATTCGTCCTGGCCGGCGCGCCCGAAGAAATCCTGTACGTCAGCAAGCCGCACATCGGCACATTCCGCCTGGTCGGCATGGTCGAAGTCATGCGCGACACCATCACCAAACTGGGCGGCGAAGTCCGCTTCTCCAGCAAGGTTGAAACGCTGCACCGCGAAAACGGCAAGGTCACCGGCGTAACGCTGGCGAGTGGCGAACACATCGAGGCCGACCACGTCGTCCTGGCCATCGGCCACAGCGCGCGCGACACCTTCCAGATGCTGCACGACCAGGGCGTCTTCATGGAAGCCAAGCCGTTCTCCATCGGCTTCCGCATCGAACACCCGCAATCGCTCATCGACAGAGCCCGCTTCGGCCCCAACGCCGGCCACCCCATCCTGGGCGCCGCCGACTACAAACTGGTCCACCACGCCAGCAACGGCCGCTCCGTGTACAGCTTCTGTATGTGCCCGGGCGGCACGGTCGTGGCGGCAACGTCCGAGCCCAACCGCGTCGTCACCAACGGCATGAGCCAGTATTCGCGGAACGAACGCAACGCCAACGCAGGCATCGTCGTAGGCATCTCGCCCGAGGTCGACTACCCCGAGCACGTCCTGGCCGGCGTCGACTTCCAGCGCAAATGGGAATCCCAGGCCTTCGAACTGGGCGGCCGCAACTACAGCGCCCCGGGCCAATTGGTCGGCGACTTCATCGGGGGCAAGGCCTCGACCGAATTCGGCTCCGTCAAACCGTCGTACACCCCGGGCGTCCACCTGACCGACCTGGCCACCGCCCTGCCCGACTTCGCCATCACCGCCATCCGCGAAGCCCTCCCGGCCTTCGACAAGACCATCAAGGGCTTCAACATGCCGGATGCCGTGCTGACGGGCGTGGAGACGCGCACTTCATCGCCGATTCGCATCAAGCGCGACAACGACACGCTGCAGAGCATCAACACGCAGGGCTTGTTCCCGGCTGGTGAGGGTGCCGGTTATGCGGGCGGGATTTTGTCGGCGGGGGTGGACGGGATCAAGATTGCGGAGGCGGTGGCGCTGAGCATCATGGCCCGCCAGGGATAAGTTCAGATCAGTCTGGCCCGGCGTCGGCGCCAGATGCGATCACAACTCCGCAGCATCCCGTAGCTCCACCCCATCCAGATTCGCGGCGCACAACGCGTCGTACAGCACACGATCACATACGGGGTCGATAGACATCTGCGTCTGCCTGAACACGTGCGCACCGCCAACGCTCGCTTCCCGGAACACAAGGCTGGCCCCGCCGAGGACGCTGTAGAACGTCTCGTCCTCGCCGGTGATGAAATTCCGGTCGTATTTCGTCTTGACGCGCGATGCTCCCACATCCAGCGCGTCAAGTCTGCGCACCACGTCGCACAGATGGTATTGCCGCCCGGGCGAGCCGTCGGCCTGCGTGTAGTCGCAGGCGGTGAACACGAAAGCCTCGGGGTCGACGGATTCGAATACCCGCTTCAACGGCTCCGAGATGATCCATATGCCGGCCAGCTCCTCGAACTCCCGAGGCAGCCCACCTTCTTCCGGCACATGGATCAAATGCGGCCTTTCGGAATACTGCGAAGGATCGCCATTGGGCGGATCCATCGTGTACATACCCGGCCGCACGAGCTTTTCCTCGTTGGCGATCACCAGGCCAGGGCCGATGCCGTCGCTCCAGTAGCTCGGCGCCAGGACGAAGTACTTTCCCTTTTGCGACTCGGGCGTAATCACGTGCGTATTCTCCAAGCCATGACTCGCGCCTCTGGAAGGCAAGGCGTTGAAAGGTCGAAGCGGGCAAGCCAGCCGTCGGGCGGCTGGCGACGCTCCATCACGGACGACGAAACGGCACGAAGCAGGCCGGCGGGCCGATGGGATCGAGGCGCACCATCGTAACGCCCTCAGCCCATCCGCGCACCGTGACGTCTATTCCGACGGACGCGTCTGGGTCAGACCGGTGGGCGGCCCGTCGATGGCTGTCCAGCCTGCATCCACCGCCAGGCTGCTGCCCGAGATGTAGCTGGCGGCGTCCGATGCCAGGAACGCGACGGCGGCGCCCACCTCCGAAGGCTGGCCCCAGCGGTTCAGCACGGTATGGCCGGCATAGGTGTTGTAGATGTCGGGACGTTCCTTCAACGGCTCGGTCAGGCGGGTCTCGATGATGCTGGGCATTACCGCGTTGACGCGCACTCCGTAGCTGCCGACCTCCGCCGCGAACGCCTTGACCATCTGCTCGATGCCCGCCTTGGTGGCCGCGTAGATGCCCAGTCCGGGCTCGATCGTCACGGCGCGCATCGACGAGCACAGGATCAGGCTGCCCGCGCCCTGCTTCATCATCGGCCGGCCAAAGTGGCGCATGAAGTGGAAGGCGCCGCGCAGGTTCAGGTTCACGACCTGGTCGAACTCTTCTTCCGTGTAGTCGACGATCAGTTTGCGGATGTTCAACGCGGGCGTCGCCACAGCGATGTCCACCCGCCCCTGTTCCTCCAGCACCTTGGCGGCCAGCGCGCCGATGGCATCGCCGCTGGCGGCATCGGTCTGCATCCAATCGGCCGAACCGCCGCCATCAATGATTTGTTGAGCGGTGGCCTCTGCGCCGCCCTCATCTCGGTCGGCGCACATCACGTAGGCGCCCATCGCGCCCAGTGCATGCGCGCAGGCTTGGCCAATGCCCGACGCGGCGCCCAGCACGACAGCGACCTTGCCCTGCAGGCTGAAAAGTTGGGGATAGTTGGTCATCAAATCTCTATGAATCCGTCTGTGGATGCGGACACGCCGCTTGCCTTTCCGCTTGTCGGGAACGCCACGAGCGCTCCCGTCCATTCGCTACATCGGGAGAATCATCGCATCCTGGCATTGCGGCAGCATGGCACCCATGCCGAGTTCGCGGCCATCGACCTGCCGAATGTGCGAACTCTTCGCTACTATCCCTGCATGACCCAAATTCTCCCTTCCCAAATCGCCCCTCAGGTTGCGGACGCCAGACGCCTCATTGATCAGTATCTTGGCGCCGACGTCATCGCCATCCATCTGTTCGGTTCCGCCGTGGCTGGAGGGCTGCAACCCTACAGCGATATCGATCTGCTCGTCACCGTCAGCCGGCCTCCCGCCGAGGCTGCCCTGCGCGCGCTGGCGACGGCGTTGTTGACGGTCTCGGCGCCTCCAGGCCAGTCGCAAAGCTTGCGCGCGCTTGAGGTCACCGTGCTGGCGCTTGAACACATCGTGCCCTGGCGCCACCCGGCCCGTCGGGAACTCCAGTTCGGTGAATGGCTGCGCGCTGATCTGTTGGCAGGCGTCGTGGAACCGCCCATGACGGACCACGACCTGGCCATCGTCCTGACCAAAGTCCGCGGCCACAGCATCCCCATCGCCGGTCCGCAGGCCGACCAGTTCTTTGATCCTGTGCCTCACAGCGACCTCACGCGTGCACTGCTCGATACCGTCGCCCAGTGGAACCAACCCGAGGACTGGGCCGAAGAAGAATCGAACATCATTCTTGCGCTGGCGCGTATCTGGTACACGGCGGTCTCGGGCGACATCGCGTCCAAGGTAATGGCGGCAACATGGCTGCTTGAACGGATCGACCCGCCCTATCGAGCAGTCCTGGACAAGGCACGGGCGATCTATCTGGGTCAAGCGCAGGACGATCTGGCGCAACGATATCCGGCGGACACCGAGGCGTTCATCGTCCACGCGCGACGCGCGATTGAAGCGATCTGTTCCGAAGGCTGACCGAACCGGCGCGCTCCGCAACGTGCGGAACCCGCCGGCCTCACGCTTATTTCGCCGAACCGATCTGCAGAACGGTGGAGTCGCGCTGCATATAACGGTTCATGATCTGAGCCAGAATCGGGTTTCCAGCATTCTCGGCTTTCGGGGCCGCTATGCTGACCACGGCTGCGCACAGCTTGCCCGCCTGCACGGTGCGCCCGGCCACGTCGACTTGCACGGCGCTGGCCATGCTCTGCGTCCAAGCCGCGCCGATGCCATCCACCGCTTGCTTGGCAGTCGAACAATCGGAATACGACAGCGAGATCACAACGGCAGGCGCATTCTTGACCTGCACGTCCGCGATGATTCCGCCAAAGTAAGGCGGGATGCCGCGACTGCTGGATGCGGCAAGGGCTTGCAGCTTCTGCTTTGCGGCTTCCATATCGCCCGGCGACGAGGACAACACCTCGGCCGGATCGACGCCCTGCAGCCCGAATACCGGCGACACGATTGCCGCTTGCACGATCTGGCCGCTACCCGAAGGCACGGCTTCCTTCAATCCCGCGACAGCCGCGGCAACCATCTCGCTGTCCGCAACGGACGGCGTGGTCTGCGCCAGCGCTTTCATGCCGGCCGGCGAAGACGCCTGGACCAACGCCGCATCCAGCGGCAGAACGAATGTCGGCATGCCCATCGTGCCGCGCCACGGATCTTGCCCGGTGGCTTTGGTCATATCGGGCTTGTTGGGCTCGCCATTTGCCATCAGGCCCGCGACATCGCCATTCACCGTCGTGAAATCGCCCTGCTTCAGGCGATCCGCCAACTTGGCGGCAGCGTCTTTGTCCTTCAAGCCCCAGTAGGTGACATTGCCAGGCGACTGTCCGAAACCGGCGAAATAGGAAAGCTCATCAAAGGGGATCTTTGCGCTATCGGACCACTTGGCCAGGCCATATCCAATGGATTGAAGCGGCGTGATCGCCTGCGCGATGGACAGGCGACGCATGCCATCCGCGGTCGGCCCGGTTTTCTCCAGCGCGCGCCAGGCTTGGACGTCCAGGAAGAATATCTGTATCGCTTCAGGAGCCGTCAACACAGACTGCGGCACCTGCTTCAAGGCTTGCATTAATGTTTGAGTGCTGTCTTGTGCAGCCGCTGAAGTCCCCCATCCAGCCATCAAGCAAAGTGCAAGAGCCTTTAAGCGCATCCGATATCTCCCGTAGTGTTACTTAATTACGATCGGGCAGTATATCAATGGTCAGTCACCAATAAAAAAGCCTCGGCAGCAATGAGTTTTCACCGGATAGCCACGGACTTGACCAGACCCACGAGGCCACCGCGCGCGCCCTCGTCGGCCTATCTACTGTTCCTTCAGCCCCAACGACTTCATCAACGGGGCGAACAATTTCTTCTCATCCTGCACACGCTTTGCATAATCGGCCGCGCTCAGCGGTAGTGCCTCGGCGCCGGCGTCCAGAAAGCGCGCCTGGATCTCGGGCCGTGCCAGTACCTTGTTGATTTCGGCGTTCATGCGATTGACCACGTCATCGCGGGTGCCGGCGGCGGCATACATGCCGAACAGGCTGTCCGCAAAAACGCCGTCGATACCGACCTCGGAAAAGGTTCGTATATCGGGCGCCACGGCAGCGCGTTGCCGGCTCGCCACCGCCAGCACCTTCAGTTTGCCCGCTTGCACCATGGGAAAGACCGTGGCGGGTCCAAACGCGAAGTCGATCTGCCCTGCGGCCAGGTCTTGAATCGCCGGCGCCACGCCGCGATATGGCGCATGGGTGGCCTGCATGCCGGTAGCCTGCTTGAGCAACTCGCCCGCCAGATGCGGCGTCGTGCCATTGCCGGCCGAACCATAGTTCAGAGGATTGGACTGCTTGCGCGCGTATTCGACGAACGCCTCGAGCGTATCGACGCCCAGCGAGGACCGGACGAACAGGAACAACTGGCTGTTGGCCAACAAGGCGACCGGCCGCAGGTCCTTCTGCGGATCGAACGGCATGCTGACGAACATCAGCGGGTTCACCGATTCGGTCGTGGACGGATTGAACAAGAAGGTATGGTTGTCGCCCCCGTTGCGCGCGACCTCGGCCCCCGCCAAGTTGCCGCCTGCGCCGCCCCGATTCTCAACGATGACGGTCTGCTTCAAGGCCTCGGACAAATGCGGCTGCACGGTGCGCGCCAGCACGTCGACCAGCCCGCCAGGGGCCAGCCCCACCACCAGGCGCACCGGCTTGGTTGGCCACGCCTGAGACGCCGTTTGCGCATGGCTGCCCGTCGCCCAGCCAGTCAACGCCAGCATCATCATGGCCAGACAACGTCTACGCAGCAGCATGCGATTCTCCTATGGGGCGCCACCGCGCGATCTTGCGTACGGTGCGTCAGGTGCCGCACCCCGGTGAACCGCCTTGATTCCCCATCGCGGCGGCAGCCCTGCATCTGCCGCTCATTCTTCACAAAACTTTAAGCATAAAGAATCCCTGATAACCCTAGTTTTCCGGCAACGACAGGCGCGGCTTATCGAGACCGCTTTGATCTGAACAAATCGGGCTCAACGCGTACCGCTTCCATGCCATAGAAACGGGGCGCTTGGCGATGGGAAAATTTGCCCCCAAGTGCCAAGCCCTAAATAAAGAAGCCCGCGATTAAGCGGGCTTCCGGGGCATTTCTTGAAACTCGGTGCCGGTCTACACCGGACGCGGGATTACTCCCACTCGATCATCAACAGGCCGTCCAAACCCGCATGATTAAAGGGATTGGCTGTGATCGACATCAGGCCTTATCGTCGCTTCTACCGTCAAGAACGCACCTCTTTTGCTGGCGCGGGAGATGGAGCGACTTGCGAGGAAGCGACATTTTCGAAGCCATCATCAATCAGAAGCTAGAGTAACGGAAACGTCCGTTGTCGAAAACAAAACGCAACTAGACCTCGACGAAACGCTCACAGATGCAGGCGGAAAATGACCAGTGATGCCATCAATTCTCCTTGGTTGCCAGTGGCTGCTAAGTGTCACCGCGCAACCAGCTGAGTATAGCGGGCTCGCCAACAACCGAAAGATGCACCCGCGCTCGCGAAAGCGCCACATAGGCGAGCTCGACAACGTCGGCTAGCTCCTTTGTGGCTGCGACGACCACAACCTTCCGCTCAAGTCCTTTGAAATTCCGGATAGGCGATAGCATGACTCCATAGACGGACTGCTTTCGAAGCCGCTGGCCTACTTCGTTCAGGACCTCCTGCTCGGAAGCAAGTACGACTATGTCGTGCGGCGCGACCGCTTCCGAATTGCACAACGTTCTCACGAGGTCCGACACTCTCGCTCCAACATCAACATCTGTGCATTCGAGCCATTGGACGTTCACGCCAAGCGGTCCGTCCGCTGTGATCGGTAGCCCTGAATAAAAGCGCGTCGCCTCGTTGTGAATCATCTGTGTATTGCGAAGGTTTCGGGTCAGACGGATCGGGATAAGCTGGAAGCTCGCGAGTTGCCCGATCAGTTCACCGTAGACCCGCTGATTGGTGTCGTAAAAGGCGTGCAGGATCGAAACCGCCGAGTCTTTCAGCAGCGACTCAAGGGCAATCCACCAGTGCGATCTGAAATCCTGACCTTCGTCCACAACGATCGCATCGAACGCGAGTCCTGGGTCGAGGGCAACAGCATCGAGCAACAATTCGGGGCTTCGATCTGATGAAAAAGGTGCAGACGCATCCGCCAGCCCAGCACTTGCACCCAGACTGGCGCAGAGAGCCGGAAAACTGATGACTTCAACGGGCTTGCCGCGCAGCTTGACCTGGAGTTCGGCCGCGAGATCCTGGCTCAGGCACGTCAGCAGAGTCCGTGCCCCCGACTCGGCAAGCCGCAATGCGTCCTCCGTAGCAAGAATCGTCTTGCCGGTTCCTGCTCCTCCGCCCACAGCCACGCGATTCAAATGCGCAATGGAGTCCAGGATATGGAACTGCTGCGGCGTCAGGCTCTGGATCTCTTGCTCGTCGTCGGCCAGCACATGACCCAGTGGCACACGCAGCATGAAGGGCGCCGCCAGGAGGCGCTCGAACGCCTGCACGCCGCCTGCGCCCATCTCGTCCTCGTCACCTCCGCCAAGGCGAGCCAGCACCCATGTGCGAAGATCAGGGAGGTCCGGACGACAGCAGAACAGATCACTGGGCCGATCGGCTCCAAGATTTCCGGGAGGGCTTGCGGCATCCGGAAAGATAACACCGTGCCTGGCGCGGACGAAACGGGCCGCGGGCCACGTCCGCTGTTGCTTAGCGCGTTCGAGGAGTTCGTGCTTCGCACGCCGCGCCTGTTCAACAGGATTTTTGATGGAGTGTCGGATGCCGTTGCGATCAGTGCTGACCCAGGCATCGGTTGCGGGGTCGTAGACGATCCCTCCGCCCTTTACCTCGATCGCAAGAAATCCGTGCCGGGGGTGAACGATGACGAAGTCGCATTCGCCGTCCTTTTCCCCGCCGGTGTGGGTCAGCCCCAGCCAAGGGCGACTGTAGAACACCGTCCAGCCGGAGTCCAGTTGCTCCCGCAGAAGGTCGTAGATCCGAACTTCGGCCTTGCGGTAGATGTCGCTGCGGACCTGGGGCGGCAGCGTCGCCGGCCACATCTGCGGACCAGCCATCACGCACCAACGCCGTCGTCGAGGAGGCGGCGAAAAAACCCTAACCCGGGATCGCTCGGAGTTCCGACCAACGTGGCCCGATCGAGGAAGCGGTTGAATTCCTCGCATGATGTCTCTGGCGCAAGAACGCAGGAATGGCATGCGGCCAGGGAAAGTCCGTCGTCAGGTGCCATCATGTCCTCGATACACAGGGGGTCCGAAGAGCACCAGGCCTGCGCATGGAGCGCGGCGATGATCGTGCGTTGAATCCGTTCAGGATCTCCCTGGCGTTGCAGTCCGCCCAGCGTTCCATCGTCATCCGTTGTCGCTGTGTAAACCAGTACCCCCGCCATCGAGCTGTCGAGCTGATTCACATACAGGCGCTCGCGCAGCGCAGTGGACGAATAGCCACACTCGAGGGTCAACTGCCGCATCAGGGCGTGCGCGAACGTATGCAGCAGCAGAAACCGTGGCGTGATCGGGCGCGCAGTGGAGCCGTCCGCGCCGTGCCGCTCGCGCCACTCCGTCTGCCATCGCGCATCTATGCGTGCTGCCCGGTCTCGGATGGCGTCTTGAGACTCCCACGCCGAGATGGCGCGCAAGTCGAATTCGAGGAAAATGCCTTCCCCGCGGACCTCAATAGCAGGTAGCCAGTCCAGATCCGTGCGGACGGAGAGGCGTGCCACTGCGGGCGACTCGGGGTCTCCTGGCGGCTGAATCCGCGTGAATCCCTTGACTGCGCGCACCTCGCGCAGACGCACCGCTTTCACCAGTCGCGAGAACACCGATGCAATTGATGGAGGAACGGCCTGCGGACGGATCTCGAACTCACGATCAAGCCCTTCAGCAGCGACGCCTCCGGTGAACTGCCGATACTCCTCCTGACGCAGATCGACGGTCTCGATAGCTTGCTCCGCATCAAGACGCCTAGCAATTTCTGCTGCAAGCGTCTCCGGGGTAAGTCCAAGCTCGGCGAGGACGGGGGCTAACGCGCCACGCGCCAGCATTCCTATGAACATGGAGCGATCCTCGGGCAGCGTGTCTGCGATCGGATCCCAGTGAACGCCAAGTGCTTCCTGCAGGCGATCCGACCACGGCGGGATGCTCAGGGCCGATTCGATCACCGGAAAGTAGAGATTTGAAGCGCCACGTTGAACCGCCCTGGCCTTGTGTGTGCAGCATTCGTCAGGGCCAGCCAGCCAAGGTCTCTTCCCACGGCAGTCGGGAAACCGTCTCCACGTGGCTGCCGAGAAGATACCGTCCATAGAACGTCGGCTCCCGCAGGCGGCGTCTAGGCAACTCAATATCAATCCTGCGAGACCGGGACGCTCCGATGTGAGCTTCAGGAAGCCTCGTTGATTCTTGCAACTTTCAGTGTGACTGACCCATGCATGCCAAGGAAATTCGTCTAGATGCCCGCCTTCGCAAGCCATTACGAACCGGACCGGTACGACGAAAACTCTGTTTTGCCCCGGTGCCCTTGCTGTACACGGAGGACACCAGCGCCCGGCATGACCCGGTGCGTCTGCCCAGTTCCCCTCGGGAGCGATGCGATCACACTGCGGGCATTGCAGCCAGCTCGGAAATCTCACTGCGACGAGCGAACGCTCCGCGTCTCTGTCGTTAGAAGGATCGCGCACCGGAGGTAGTCGGAAGCCCTTGACTCCGAGCTTCTTCTGCAGGCGCTCCTCGCGGATTGCCTGAGGATGCCGCATACCTCCTGGCGGGAAGTTCGAGTCCCACTCCTCAAGACCCGCCGCAACCGCGGAGATAGACGCGCCCCCCGCCCTGAAGTCGACAATAGCACCAGGCCCGAAGGTAGCCGCTGCAGCGCTGCGGCGCAGCTCGCCGAGATCGTTTCTTGACATTTAAGTGGACCTCCTCAGGCGTTCGGCGAGTCTGTACGGCGTCGCAGGTTCTACGCCGCGCATCGTGTTGGGCGTGGGCCAGGCCTGCCCGATCGGTCGGCCCGCAGCCCGACGGGCTGCTGCAGCCTCCGCACCTTGAAGCAACGACGTGGTTGGAGTGAAATGCCAATAGTGCAGCGGGGCGCGCCGGATCCAGCGCCTGAGCCGTTCCCGGAGCTCATCCCGCACGTCGATCTCCAGTGCATCGATGCGGTCGGCGCGCGCGCCGATCCTCTCGATCAGGTCCTCGACCGCCGCGATTGCAGTCGCATCCAGTGCCGGCGCGACAAGCATTCCGGGCACGAGATGGCGAACCGCCGCAACAAGCACGGCGTGCAGGGCCCGATCGCGGGCGCGCGAGGCAAAGGGCGTGACGCTGGTGGCTTCCACGTCCCTGTATAGCGTGTTGTGCCAAGTCCTGAAGGTCTCAAAATGCGACCGGTCCCGGGGCTTAGCGTTGTTCAGTACCGAAACGACCAGTCCCGACACCCCCCCTCGCCCGACCCGGCTCGTCGCCTGGATGTACTCTGCCATCGTCTTCGGCTGGCCGTTGACAAGCATCAGGCCGAGGCGCGGGATGTCGACACCCACACTGAGCATGCTGGTCGCGAGGACGACATCCAGCGAGCCGTCGGTGCCTGCGGGCGTCGCCAGGAGATCCAGCATCTGCCTGACCTCTTGCTGGGACCTGCGGGACGTGAGCTCCTCGACCGCAGCGGGATCGCGCGGAGCCTCGCCTCTTGCCCGAGCCAGAAGGCGAAGGGTGTCGTTAACGTCGTCCTGCATCAGTACCAGCGCGCCGCCCAGCTCGCGCAGCGAGTTGAAATACGCCACCAATGTCCAGTAAGGGTCCTGGTCGTGTGCCGCGAGCCCGGCCGACGCCGCTTGCAACAACGAAGCGGCAACGGCCTGTAGCGTGAACTTGGCCGATCGTCCTGCCGTAGTTACACCAACGTAGCGGCGGCCGGGGGCGTCCATGTCGACGACTGCAAAACCCGAGTCGGATGCGTCAAGCCCGGGAGGCGGAAACTGGCAGGTGCGGCGGTCGAAGAGTGCCATGACCTGATCTGCCGCTCGCCGGATAGTGGCGGTGGAGCCAATGATCTTTGGGCGTGTTCCGTTCGCAGACAGAATAAGGTCAAGCGCGGCCTCGTAGAGTCCGGAGAGAGTTCCGAGTGGACCGGCTATAAGATGCAGCTCATCCTGCAGGATGAGCTGGGGCTGGGCCGGAGTGCCGACGCCGAACAGCGCGGCAGTCTGGCGCTTGCGGACGATCTGCGCAAACTTATCGACGGTGCCGATAAGCATCGTCGGCCGGAACGCGTAGACATCCTCGTCGACAGTCCACACTGGCAACGGATCTGCGTCAGCCAGAACGCAAGCTTGACCGGTACAGAAGATGCTGACAGCTTCAGTCGGTCCGCCTTGCCTGTAGTCCAGCGTACTGTGGCAACAGGGGCACTGCATCAGTTGGCGGGGAGAGGCCTTGGAGCTGTCGGTACGGCTTGCGAACGCATCCTTGCGGGTGTTCGGGGTCGCTCCATCGCCAACCCAGAGGCCAATCGAGAACGGCGTTTCGCCAAGGGTGCGCGCATCGGAAGAAGGTATGCGCCCTCGCCGGATTGCTTCGCAGGCACACACCATCGCAGAAGCGCGGATGAACTGCTGAGTCGTCAGTAACCGCAGCGTGTATCGCATGATGCACGCAACCCCAGCGCCGTCATCTGGCGCCGCGAGTGAAAGACGACGATGAAAGGCCACCATGGCTACAAGCGCGAGATATGCCTCCGTCTTGCCACCACCCGTCGGAAACCACAGCAGGTCCATCGTCTCCCGATCCTCGTGGCGGCCATCGATCGCTGACTCGAGCGTTAAGAGCAGGAAGCCTAGCTGGAAGGGTCGCCACGAAAGCCCGCCGCCCCCGCCCCAGACGCGCTGATTGTCCATGGCCAGATTCGCCAGACGGAAAGCGCTGGCGGCCGTCTCGTCGACTCCCAAGCGCGCGGCGCCGGAGCGCATGCGCTGGAGCACGGTACGCGCGTCCTCCAGGTGACGGGCCGCCGTCTGCGATTGAATTCCGGCGATCGCGGTCATCTCGAGCGACTGGCCCTGAATCCATTGACCATAAGCGTCACAAAACCGCGCAAGCGCCGTTGTCAGCTCAGCACTCGCCGCGGTGGCGAGCCAAGCCGCCGAGAACATGTCCTGGCTGACCGAACGAAGGCTTGTGAACACGGGATGCCCTTCGGCGCTGACGGCCGGAACAAGCGCCTCGGGCATCCACGTCGTCCGCACCTCTTCGACGCGCATCGCATCGCCGTTACCGCGCACCGTCCAGTCGGCGGAACAGGTATGCCCCGCCGCGTATTCACGCGCGTTTCTGTAAAGGAGTGAGGCGCTACGGTCATCGTCGTCGACCGTCGCGCGTCGGCTCGGCCTCGCAATCAGCTCGGTACCACGCACGGGACCGACGGAAAGACCAACCTGAAAGATTGTCATCCTCTCAATATCGTCGCGCCCGGCTTCTTCTGGCGAGCAGCCATTCACCAGAGTGACAGTGGCCACCACTCCGTCGCCGTAGGGAGCTGACCTGACGTGGAGGCGGAGCCCTGGCAGCTCGGGTATCGCAAGCGCACCCTCCTGCGCGCCCGGGGTCAAGACGAGGTTCACCGGCGGCGGCGCCACATCAACCCGACGCCATCTGACTGCGCCGTCGATCTCAACGGAAGCGTATCGCCCCAGCGTCACCAGGACTTCTATCTCCGGGTAGCTGCCCGCAACAGAACGCGCGGCGAAGGACAAACCCGCAGTGGATGGACGGCGCATAGGAACGGATGCAGGCTGACTCTGGTCGTCAGCGTCATCGCCCTCCTCTCCCTCACCTGGCGCGACCGCGAGACGCTCATCTTCTTCTGGCGCAATCTTCGTATTCCCGGGCCAGAGAATCCCAGTGAGATAAATGTCCGAAGGCCTGGCAGAAAGAGTCTCGTTCACGCTGCCAGGGCCTATCAAGTCCTCACGCAGCCGCTCTATCAAATGCTCCCTGGCGGGGCCAGGCGTCGGGTCAACTGTCATTCGCTACTTCCTCGGGAATCTGACGGTAGAAAAACCAAGCAGCAAAGGCGCAAGCATGAAGCCGCTCGAACGCCACGGCTCGTGAAGCAACTCGGCTACAGGGTCATCGGGGCCAACAGCAATCGTGCGGACGCCGATGGATCGCAAATGCGGCAGGAAACTGGGTGGAGGCCATTGCTCGCAGTGATTGGCGATCTGGCGAACGTCCTGTACGAAGTGCCTGCTAAGAACAGCGAGGCGCTCATCTTCCGCCTGCAAGGCGAAGCCCCAGTCAATGCCCGGATCAGCACGTGCGATCAGTCCTTTGCGCAGAGGGCCAACACGCCAGGCGTCCTGTGCGTGGCGAGCTGCATCTGCGCTCGCGAACGCGCGCACTCCAACAAGTCCGTCCGCCGTCAGATCCCGTGACAGACCGATCTCCAGTTGAACACCGCCTTTGACCCGTCGCCACGCGCGGCCACGCTCGGCGCCTGTCTTCCGTGAGGGCGACTTGCCGACCTTCAACTGATGGCGCGCGCGCGTCGCACCGACAAACATGACCCGGATTTCCTCTTCGGCATCTCCGTCGTTCGCCCCCTCGCCAGCTGAAGACAAATAGAGAAATACCTCCGACGCTTCGCGCCCCTTGCTCGCATGGATAGTTCCTAGCACTGGTCCGTCGAGGCCGAACTCGGGTGAACAGAAAAGCATAGGAGGCGAGGCGCGTCCCAACACCGTGCGCAGTCGAGGCAGATCGATAGAGCCTGGAGCATTTCCAGCGGCCTCATAGACAAGTCTCCAAGCCTCGTCAGGCCTTGGCGTCCCCGGAACTGCAGACAGACCGCGCGTAGTCCAACGTTCGTCGAACGCCGTCCTGGTTATCCGCTGTTCCGTCCAGTCCCAGAGCAGGAGCGCGATCCATGCTCCCAGACATGCTGGAAGCCCCGACATCCGGATCCGGTGAGGGGCTTTCGCATAGCTGGACGTCAGAATCACATCAATCCTGCGGCGCAGGAGAATGAGTGACCCCCTCGATAGCTGCGAAATGTCGAGCTCGTGGCTGGCCGGCGCGACTCCATCGGCCAGTCGCTCAATCTCTGCCTGGATGTGCTGCCGCCTGCTCTCTGTCGACCCTCTCTTGCCGATCACCAGGCGACGAACTGATGTGAATATCTCCCTCAGGTTCCGACGGTCAGTTCTGTGCACATCAAGAAGCCGTCGAGGCAGGAAGCCACGAGCGCGCAGCCCGCTGAGAAGCGAACCTCCATCATTCTCCCCGGGGGGCGTGTCTTCAGTGAATCCGTAGATGGCTTGCGCTTCGTCCGCAAATACAGTTACGCCGCACTCTGGTCCCAAGGCATCGACGATTGCCAACGTGAGCTCTGCTCGCACGCCGACAATGTCCTGTGCCTCATCAATAACCAGATGGCCAAGGCGCAACAGATACTCCGCAACGTCTTCGTCTTCACGAATGCGTTGAAGCGTCTGAGCGATGCCTTGGTCGTAGCTGCCGGACAAGACCGCCTCACTGACGAAACCGGACTGCAATGCCCAAGCATGGGAATCAAGTGTCGCGATACGGACCGCGCATGCGTCAGAAGGATCATCGAGAGCGCCAGCAATGCGATTGCGCAGTTCAACTACGGCGGTTCTGGTAAAGCTGATAATCCAGATGCGCGCGGCGGGAATACCGTCACGAATCATTGATGAGACGCGTGCGCAAGCGACGTGGGTTTTCCCTGTACCCGGTCCGGCATCCACAAGCATTCGAGCTTCGGGTGGCTCGTTCAGGACTGCATCCTGACCTTCGGGGGCATCACCCGACGCGTCCTCCGCTGAGGCTGGCCCAGGAGTCTCGATGTCGTCCAGATCGATGCCGCCGTCAGTTACACGCCAAAGCCTCCGTCGATAGGTAATCGCCGGGGCGCCAGCAAGCTCCCTTAAGGGTCGCACGATCCGGTCGATCTCCACACCGGACCTCCGCACCGAAATCTCCAGACTACTCACAGCTTGCTCTTCGTAATGTCAGAAGATATGCATCCCATCTTCTCTTGATGGGAGCGCTTGCAGGTAGGGCGAGGCCGGAGAACCGGAGTGATCTTCCCTCCAGTCGGCGATAGCTTTCATCTCTTATCCTCGGATGAAATCTCAATGTGAGCTCTTCGGGATCGATACCCATCAGATTCAGATCAAACAGAGTATGAAGATCGGCTCGCAGGAGAAGGCCGTTCTCGGGATGATGGTCGTTCTCCCCGCGGAAAGGATCAATGTGAGCCGCTTCTATGATGTCCATCAGGTCGCATCCTGACGCTACGCATCTGGCACCATAGCGCCGGATGAGTTTGTCTCGAAAGGACTTCTGGCCGCGCCTGACCCTGATCGACCGCAGAACCTTCTCGCGGGTATCGGTCATCGTCGCGATGAATGGTAGGGCTCTCTCCGCCCAAACATCAGCATCTAATGGATCCAGCGCAATGCCCTGAAGGAAACGCTCGATCAGGCTTCGAGTCTGAGGGCATTTTCTAAGCAGCGCATCTTCAATCCTGCCTAGATCAACCTCTTCGATGGAGAGCTGATCATTCGGACGCAGAGCTGCTTGTTTTAGCACTTCCACCGGCACAGCGTCAGGCGTACGCAGAAAGCCCTGTTCATATCGGGCCTCATAACCGGTTACGGCAATACTTTCGGCCAAAGGAACATCAAACTCATGTCCGCTAGTGCATCGCCATGGAATCGATTTTGATTTTCTAAACTTAATGCTAACTTGGCCACACACAGGACAACGCTGACGCACTTTATTAGCAGGGAAAACAGAGATCTTCTCAATCAACGCCATCCCGATAACGCGCGCCGCATCTCTGACAAATATCAGGTCACCCTGCGCAAGTTGCTTATGGTTGGGGACACTGCTGTCATATCTATATATCCGCTCTACATCATCGTTGTAGCCAGTGTTTCCTCCGTACTGGCGCTCGTCCGGCGGCAAGGCGATCAGCGACCAAGCTCTAAAGCCAGACATCGTGGGTTCCTCGTTCGATGAAGTTTCAAGGACAAGTATTTTTGCTGCAAAACTCAGAAAATCAGGCCACACAGACATGCAATTCAGGTCTGCCTCAGACGGTCACAAACCCAAGCGCTTCAGCGTTTACCCCATTACGGTAGATGGATGCGCCTTACGTCGCTCATCTCTTCGACTAAGCTAATGATCTCATGAAATAGGCATACGTAACAAAATTCGCCGAAAGATAACGAATGATAACTTAAACGAATTGAATAATACTCCTTTAGCGCTCTTTACATCAACCAACCAAATGCCAATTCCTCACTCGAAGCCCTAGTCATCAATGGAGGATTCCGCGTGATACAACGACAGGAGCCGGCGCTCGTTCAGGCATTCATCGCGAAATCCATACATAGAAACTCTCGATATAGACGTTTTTCACAGCGTTGCACTGCCGGACTATGTATAGGTACACCACCCTAATCTGATCGATAGAAATGCCTAATGGTCTACTGGCACACCCCGGAATGCCCTCAGCGATCGACCGTGGTAATTCACATAGTGCCGCAGGCTGTCGCAGCTCCTGTACGTCAATAAACGCAGCTCGGCCTAGAGCGCCGGCGTCCGGACTACGCCGACATGCGACGGCTCAGAAGAGCCCGAGGGATGATTGTTCACCGGCCCGACGGACGAGCTTCTCACCTACAGAAGATTAGTCCCCGTTTCGGTATATACATCGACGTATGCGGAATGGTCTTGCGGAACATCGGGAAATAGTCGAGCACCTGACGGGCCTTTTACGTCGAACGAGCGCATCCACAGTGCCAGCTGGCGATGCCCAGCCACAAACACCTCATCTGCATCAGCCGGCCGGTAGTCAGGCCCCATACCGTAGGCCATCAGGGCCACGCCGGCAGCCGGGGTGGAAACGAAGGAATTAAGGGAAGAGAACATGGCGGGCATACATGGCGAACTCCAGTGGTTAAGCAAAATTTCCCGCGCCCGAACCATCACGCCGCAGCGCAGCGGTCAAAGCCCACCACGGCCGCTCCGAGCCGAAGCGTACAAGGCGGTACATACAAGTGGACTTCGAGCACGGTATGCCCGGATGGGGGAGCAACAACCGCGATCTCCGCACACCCAAGCCCCTCTCCGGCAATTTCAGCGCAATAGTATTGTCCGGGTCATCAGCGATGGGAGCCGATGGGTCGAGATGCTCATCGCGGCGCATGCGCAGTACGAGGTAGGGTCCAACATCTGCGAAGATGCGCGGCCGCGATCGGTCGACCGCTGGCCTGATATTCAGTGACGATCGACCCTCAGGAACGAACTCACCTTCCGAGTCAGCGCGGGCAGATCGGAAACCTCGCATTCCCAAACGATCAAAACCTGCCAGCCTAGGGCGTCCAGAGCCATCACTACCTGACCATCGCGTCGAATATTGCCCTCTAGCTTATTCAGCCAGAACTGCGCGTTTGACTTTGGCGTATAGGCAAATCTGCATCCGGTATGCCGATGCCAGAAACAGCCATGGACAAAAATCACCTTCTTCAGACGCGGAAAAACCAAATCCGGAGAACCCGGCAGATCCTTGCGGTGCAGTCGATAACGGAAGCCCATTCCGTGGACAAGCTTGCGGACGACCAGTTCCGGCTTGGTGTTCTTTCCCTTGATACCTGCCATCATTCGGGAGCGCTTTTCAGGTGTAACGATATCCATTAGCGTTTCTACCGGGCCACATATTCGCGGATGTCGGGGCGAGGGTGCTTGCCAGCCGAATAGCCGTCTCGTCATCAATCTCCTCATCGGCACAATCCTCGCTTGATTCGATCGAGCTTGCAAACGCCTGCCCGTAAGCTCCCCCTTCAGGTAGACACCAACCGGTAGAATTTCGGAGCCTCCCTGA
>NZ_DAMDGT010000004.1:0-525947 GCF_032102605.1 Achromobacter sp.
AACTCGCGACCTCAACCTTGGCAAGGTTGCGCTCTACCAACTGAGCTACTCCCGCATTTCTTGCCGTTTTTTTGCAAGAGGCGAGAGTATACCGACTTTTTTGAAAAATGCATCGGGTGCGTAGCGCTTGCCCAGCCCTGCAAGTTAAGTGTCATGTAATTGTTACTTTTCTTGACTAGGATGTCAGCCGATTGAGGGGTGGCCGTACCGTCATGTTCGGCAGCACGGTCGCGATCTTGTCGCAACAATCCACGCTGGAAATCGTGGCTGACGGCAAGGGCGCCACGCCGGGCTTTGCCGGCACGTCGGTGTATGCCTCGGACTTGAACGCGCTGCGCGCGCCACGGCTCTCGTTCGGCAACCTGCCCTATGTGGTGTATGGCCAGGGTGGCAACACGGTCAATTTCATTGCCAGCCAACTGACGGAGATCTACCTGCGCGAAGGCGCGACGCTGAAGGCGGCCGAAGTGCTGATGACGTCCGCCCGCAAGACAGGCGTGATCCGCATCGAGCCGGGCGCGTCCATCAACACGCTCGGCGCGGGCCTGGCGCCCTACGATTCGCGCGCCGGCTTCATCTACGACCCGGGCAACAACGGATTGCTGGCAGTGTCCAATGGGTGGCTGGATGTACTGCCATCCTCTTCCGATCCCAATCCGTTGGTCCTGGGCGGCGCCGCGCCGATCCTGATCGGTTCGGGCGCCTCGCTGTATTCCGAAGGAACGCTCACGGCAGCCACGGACAACACGTTCGAGCTGGCGGAGGGCGCGCGCTTTGGCGCGCGCAAGCTGGCCCTGGCCGTGGGCGCCATCAATGTGGGCAACACGTCCGCGCTGCAAGCGGCGCAGGCCGGCGGGGTGCTGGCCAGCGGCCTGACGCTGAACCAGTCGGTGCTCGACCGCCTGCTGCGCGGCGACACGTCGATGGGCGCGCCGGCGCTGGAAGAGCTGTCGCTGACGGCGCGCGACGCCATCAGCTTCTACGGCGACGTGACGCTGAGCACGCTTGGCGCCGATGGCAAGTCCACGCTGGCGCGCCTGGCCTTGGGCTCGCCCGCGCTGTATGGCGCGGGCGCGGCCGGCGAGCACGCCCGCATCCAGACCGGCGAACTGATCTGGCTGGGCAATGCGCTGGCCCCGACTGCGCCGCTGGTGGGCGGCGCGGGCACGGACGCGGGCACGCTGGATATCGACGTCGAACGGCTGGTGCTGGGCTATGGTCCGAACAGCCGGCCCGACAACCTGACGACGTCCGACCGCCTTGTGCTGGGCTTTGCCGACATGAATGTCCATGCCAGCAAGGAAGTGACGGCCAATGGCAAGGGGTCGCTGTCGGTGTACCAGCGGCGCACCGGCTATGTGGACGGACAGGGCGCCACTTACGACGGCGGCCGCCTGACGATCAGCACGCCCGTGTGGACGGGCGAGGCTGGTTCGATCAGCACGGTGCGCACGGGGGACCTTTCCTACATCGGACTGCCGGGCGCGGTCGCGCTGCCCAATGAAGCGCAGCCGCTGGGCGCGGAACTGGCGCTGGAAGGCAATCGCGTGCAGGTCGACGGCCTGATCAGACTGCCTTCCGGCAAGCTGGCGTTGCGGGGCGAACAAGCGGTGCTGCTGGGAGCGGGAGCCAACCTGGATCTGGCCGGCCGCGTCCTGCAACTGCATGACGTCACGCAGGCTACGGGCGGCGGCGACGTGATCCTGGAGAGCCGCGCCGGCAACATCACGCAGCACGCGGGCGGCGTCATCGACGTGTCCGCGCGCGGCAATAGCGCCGGTTCGCTGACGGCAATCGCACTGGGTGATTCGGCGGGCCGTGTCGATCTGCAGGGGCGCATCCTGGGCGCAACGGAAGGCTATTACGACGCTGGCGGCACCTGGGTGCCGCATGCCTATGGCCGCGTGACCGTCCGGGCCCAGGACATGGGCGATTTCGCCGCGCTGAATGCGCGCCTGAACCGCGACCAGATGATCGGCGCGCGCAGCTTCCAGTTGAAGCGCGGCGACCTGGTCATCGGCGACGAGGTGCGCGCCAATCAAGTCGAGGTTTCCGTCGACGGCGGCAGCCTGACCGTGAACGGCCGGATCGACGCCAGCGGCGAGCGCGTGGGCAGCATCCGTCTTGCCGCGGTCGGGAACCTGACGCTGGGGGCGGGCGCGGTGCTGGACGCGCATGGCAGCGTGCTGCGCGTGGACAGCCATGGCGGGATCATCGATAGTCCCAACCGCGCGATGGTGGAACTGGCCACGCGCGACGGCGTCCTGACGCTGTCTCCGGGCGCGCAGATCGACCTGCGCCACGGCACGGCCGACGTGTCGGGCCTGGGCGATGGCCGCGCGCGCGGCACGCTGGTCTTGAACGCGCCGCGTGGCAACCAGGCGGATCCCCGCGTGGGCGACATCGCCATCGAGGCCCGCGGCCCGGTGGATATCCAGGGCGCACGCGACATCATCGTGCTGGGCACGGCGCGCTACACCGACGCCACGCCCGGCGATGGACTCAATGCGGACGGCAATGCCTATCACACCATCGATCAGGCCTACCTGGACGCCAAGCACCTGCAAAGCAGGGACTTCATCGACAACGCGCTGGCCAACGCCGGCCTGATGCAGGGCAAGCTGGCGGGCCTGAACAATGCGCGCTACCGCGATGCCTTCCATCTGCGTCCCGGGATCGAGATCGTGACCCCCAACGACCTCGCGGTGGTGGGAGACGTGGACCTGTCCGGCTACCGCTACGCCAGCGTCAATCCGCATACGCAGAAGACCACCGTGTATGGGTCGGGCGAATCCGGCAACCTGGTGCTGCGCGCGCAAGGCAGCCTGGACGTGCTGGGCAGCATCACCGACGGCTTCGCGCCGCCCGACTGGGCCACTGGCGAAACCCGCACGGACGGCAAGGGCTGGATGCTGCTTACGGGCGTGCAGCCGTTCGAGAACGACGTGGTGATTCCGCGTACCGGCGTCGTGCTGGCCGAGGGCACCTTGTACAAGGCGGGACAGAAACTGAACTTCGCGGTGCCCTACGACGCGTTCACGCTGCCGGGTGGCGTGGAAATGCCTGCCGCCATGACGCTGAGCGAGCCGCTCGTGCTCGCGGCCGGCACGGCCCTGCATGCGGACATCCGCGGCGCGGACGGCGCGCTGTTGTTCGCGGCGGGCACTCTGTTGGGCGAGTCCGTGTCGCTGCCGGCGGGTTCCGTGCTGGGCGCGGGTACGCGCCTGACGGTCAACGCGCCGGTGCAGGGCGGCTGGTGGCCCGCGGGCGTGCCCGTGCCGGCCACCAACCTGACGCAGCGCGGCGAGCTGGCGTTGGCGTTGGGCGCGCGGATCCCGGCCGGGGTGGACGTGAAGCTGCCGGACGGACTGGGCGCGGTCGATCTGCGGCCCGCCAATGCGGATGGCCAACAAGGCCGCAACTGGGCGCTGGCGACCCTGCTGCCGCAGGGATCGCAGTCGTGGTCGCTGCGCCTGGTGGCGGGCGCGGACCTGTCCGCCGCCGATACGCGCATGACGCGTCCCGACGCGGCAAAGGCCGTGCTGCGGCTGGCGGATGCCCATTACATCGGCTCGCGCGAGATCGTGGGCGGAGGAGCCGAGGAACCGTATTACGTGTGGGCCAGTGGAGACGTCCAGGGGATCGACGAGCCTGGCAAGCGCGTGGAAGATGAGTCTCTCCTGGAGTTCTGCATTCCGCTTGGCTGGTGCCTGCTGGTCGAGCCCGAGCCCCGCGTGAAGTACGTGTGGGCCGGTGCCGACGAGCAGGGCATCGGCGAGCCGGGTACGGACGTCGATGAAGCCTTGCTTGAAATCTGCACGCTGATGCCCACCTGGTGCATCGCCGTGACGCTGCCCAACGAACCGGCACGCTTGTTCGTCACCCCCACCACGCACCTCTTCAGCGTGCTGCGCACCGGCGCGGGGGACCTGGACCTGATCTCCGGCGGCGATTTCCGCATGGATTCGCTGTATGGCGTCTACACCGCGGGCTCGCAGTCCGCGTCGCTGTCATCTGGCCCTGTGGACCCCTACCAGCAGGCGCGCGGCCTCTATAACCGCGAATTCACGGTGCTGGGCGCGGGCGGCGTCGACTACGAACACCTGACGCGCCAGATCCAGGATGGCGGCGCCTACGCCGCCTGGTACCCCGAAAACGGCGGCAACCTGCTGTTGGCGGCGCAGGGCGACCTGATGGGCAATGTGCAGGCGCGCAAGTCCAACGAGGTCAAAGCCCTGCGCGCGCAGCGTTCGGCCTCGCTCGTGGGGAACTGGCTCTGGCGCCAGGGCACGGGCGAGCGCAGCGACGGCTACGCGTCGATCCCCACGGCCTGGTGGATCAACTTTGGTTCCTTGGGCTTGCAGCCCGGACAGAACAGCGGTGATCCGTTCATGGTGGGCTTTACCGGGATCGGCACCTTGGGCGGCGGCAACGTGGACGTGCGGGCGGGCGGCAACGCCGGCCTGGTCTACGGTTATGGCGGACCCAGCAATTACACGGAGCGCAGCCAGGGCCTGGTGCTGGCCATTGGCAGCACCGGCAGGATGACGCCGGAAGGGTCGCTGGTGCAGACGGGGGGCGGGGATCTGTCGCTGCGCGTCGGCGGGGCGATCAATCCGTCGCCGGCGGCCGTCGACCGGGCTTCGCTTGACGCCGATCTGCCAGGCGCGCTGATCAACCTGCGCGGCGCGCTGCAGGCGCAGGCCGGCGCGATCGGCAATATTGCGCAGATGTACGGCAGCACGGCCGGCTTGCACAACGTCAGCGAATCCCGAGCCTACCAGCCCTATACGTCCACGCTTGCCCTGTCGCGCGGCGGTCTGGTCGTGGTGGCGGGCGACTCGGCCGCGCGCATGGATACCCGCGGCGATCTGGTGCTGCAAGGCGTGGGCGACCCGGGCCGGCTGATCATGATGAACTCGACCCCCTACCAGGATGCCGACGGCATACGGCAGGGCGGAGGGGGCATGAGTCAGTTTTCGCTTTGGACTGACAACACGGCGATCGACCTGCTGAGCGCGGGGGGCAACCTGACGCCCATCCAGACCTCGATCCCGACGCCTACGCTCAATATCCCGTCGGCGGACGGCCGCTATACCTATCCGTCCATCCTGCGCGCCGCGGCGCCGCAGGGCAGCCTTTATTACGGCAGCGCCGCCCTGGGCAAGAGCATCGATTCGGTGATCGAGAGCCTGGTGACCGCGCCGTCCGAGTCGGGCGTCCTGAACCTGATCGCGGGCGATTCCATCTACGCGGCCGGGTATGCCATTACACGCTCTGGCGCGGCGCCCGGCAGCGTCGCCACTCCGTTCAAGCCGGCGTTCGCCGGCTACATCGGCCAGTCGACCAAGCCGTCCTACAGCAACTACAGCGTCGAGGTGTCGCCCGGGGTCGCGACGTTCCCGCTGTTTGCATTCGGGCCTGACCGCTATAGCGCCGCCGTGCCCGCCGCGCGCGAACCGGTGCGCTTCTACGCAATGGAGGGCGACATCATCGGCCTGCGCACCGGGGAAATCCTGACCTATCCGGGCCAGGTCATGTACCAGGGCAGCGGTCCGCTGCGTGTGTTGGCCGGGCGCGATATCGTGAATGCCGGTACGCCCCTGGGCGCCACTGTCTACGCGCCCGCCCAGGTGCTCGCGGGCACCGGCACCAACGGCCGTTCCACCGGCGCCCTGGCTATCCACTCCCGTCCCGACGACATAACGATGATCGAGGCGGGTCGCGATATCCGGCTGAGCAGCTTCCACGTGGCCGGGCCGGGACACATGAGCCTGGTGGCGGGCCGCAACCTGTACGCGTCGGGGAACGGCGTGGGGAACGCCTATCAGGAAGTCAACTACACCAGCCTGGGCTCCGCCGACCCCAACGTGCCACTTGCGCGCGGCGCGTCGATCAGCGTCGTGGCCGGCGCGGGCGCAGCAGGTCCGGACTATGCCGCGCTGCTGGCGCGCTATCTGAACCCAGCCAATCGCCTGGCTGCCGGCACCGCCCTGGCCGATCAACCGCAGGGCGCGGTCCAGACGTACGAAGGGCGCCTGACGCTGGCGCAGTGGCTGCGCGACAAGCATGGCTACACCGGCGCCGACGAGCAGGCGCCGGCGTTCCTGGCCGAGCTGCAGGCCCGCCGGGACGCCGACCCGACCCAGCCGCGTCGCATCTATGCCAGCGACTACGAGCAGGCCAGCCAGGTTCACCTCGTCAATTGGCTGGAAGCGCGGTATGGATTCCACGGCAGCGATGCCGACGCGATGGCCTACCTTCAGGCCCTGGCGCCGGAACAGCGGGCCATCTACGCGCGGCAGCTTTACTTCAACGAACTGCGCGAGGGCGGCCGGGAATACAACGATCCGGCCAGCCCGCGCCAGGGCAGCTACCTGCGTGGACGCGAGGCGATCGCCACGCTGTTCCCCGCGTCGCTCGCCTCGGGCGAACCGTCTGTGTACCAGGGCAGCGTCACCATGTATGGCGGCGCGGGCATCCACACCTATGCGGGCGGCGATATCCAGGTGCTGACGCCGGGCGGCCAGCAGACCTACGGCCTCGAGGGCGGCGCGCCGCCTTCCACAGCAGGCGTGCTGACCCAGGGCGAGGGCGACATCCAGTTGTACTCGCTGGGGAGCATCCTGCTGGGGCAGAGCCGCATCATGACGACGTTCGGCGGCAGCATCCAGGCCTGGTCGGCCCAGGGCGACATCAACGCCGGCCGGGGCGCCAAGACCACCGTGCTGTACACGCCGCCGCGCCGGCTGTACGACAACGTCGGCAACGTGACCCTATCGCCGCAGGCGCCCAGCATGGGCGCGGGCGTCGCCACGGACAATCCGATCCCCGAGGTGCCGCCGGGCGACGTAGACCTGATCGCGCCCCTGGGCACGATCGACGCGGGCGAGGCCGGCATCCGGGTGTCCGGCAACCTGAACGTGGCGGCCCTGCAAGTGGCCAACGCCGCCAACGTGCAGGTGCAGGGCGATTCTGCCGGCGTCCCCGTCGTCGCGACGGTCAACACCGGCGCGCTGACCTCGGCCAGCGCCGCAGCTTCGACCGCCGCCTCCTCGGCGCAGGACGCCGTGGCACGCAGCCGAAACGAGGCGCGCCAGAACCAGCCGTCGATCTTCAGCGTGCAGATCCTGGGCTTCGGCAATGACGGCGCAAGCGCGGGCAACAGTGCCGACGCAGGCGGTTCGCAGGCCGGCAACGCGGGCGAATCCGCCTACCGGCCCGACGGCATGGTGCAGGTGCTGGGAGACGGCAAGCTTTCCGAGAAGCAGGCCAGCCTGCTCACGCCCGAGGAGCGCCAGCGCGTCGGGTTGTAAGCCAGATGTGAAAGCGCGCTGCTGAGGGCGAAGGCGCCGGCGCGGGACAAGGTCCCGTGCCGGCGCCTTTTTCATGAGTGAACGGGCAATGCGTATTCTTGATGGCCCGCGCGCGCAGAGCAGAGACCGTCATCGGCAGGTGAATGCGATGGGGAGATGCGGAGGATGCAATGTGGGGGGCAATAGTCGCGCGACGTTGGCAACGCGGAAATGAAAAAAGGGCCCCGTGGGGCCCTTTTTGATTCGTAGTGCATGCAAGTGTCGCTTGCGCTACGAATGCGAATTTGGAGCGGGAGACGAGTCTCGAACTCGCGACCTCAACCTTGGCAAGGTTGCGCTCTACCAACTGAGCTACTCCCGCGTTGGTTCCGTAAACTGCCCAGAACCTCGTTTCTTATTCACCCTGATCAACTTGGTTATCGATCAGAAGGCGCGCAGTCTAGCATGATTTTTTCGGCTTGTCCTCGGGTAGGGCGTTTTCGCCTGACCGGGGTAAATACTTAAACCAAGCACTCAATCAAGTAAACTGAGCGAAGACAAAAACTATAGCAAACTAAAAGCGCTCATGTCAAATTCCTTCGCAGAAATTGCGCCCGATTCCTTGTCTCCGGTTGCGCAAGATCTCACCCGCCTGAATACGCTGGGTCTGGCGTCCCGCGCCGATGCTTTTGTCACGCTGGACGATCCCGCGCAGTTGCCCGCGCTGTCGGCACTGGCGCGGCAGGTATCGCCGCTGTTGGTGCTGGGCGGCGGCAGCAATCTTGTGCTGCCCGAGCGCGTGCCCGGCCTGGTGGCGCGCGTGGCCTTCAAAGGCGTGCGCCTGCTCGAGGCCAGCCCGGATGCGTGGCTGGTCGAAGCCGCGGGTGGCGAGAACTGGCATGGCTTCGTGTCCGCCTGCGTCGAGCAGGGCTGGGACGGGCTTGAAAACCTGGCGCTGATACCCGGCACCGTCGGCGCCGCGCCTGTGCAGAACATCGGCGCCTACGGCGTCGAGCTGCAGGAGCGCTTCCACAGCCTGACAGCGTGGGACACGCGCCAGGCACGCTATGTGGAAATGCACGCGGCCGATTGCCGTTTTTCCTACCGCGACAGCGTGTTCAAGCACGACGAGCCCGGTCGCTGGATCATTGTCAGCGTGCGTTTTGCGCTGCCTCGGCCATGGCGGCCTGTGCTGGGCTATCCCGATCTGCAGCGGCATCCGCGGTTGGCGGCGGGTACTCCCAGCGCGCGTGACGTGTTCGACGCCGTCTGCGACATCCGGCGCACCAAGCTGCCCGATCCCGCGGTCACGGGCAACGCCGGCAGCTTCTTCAAGAACCCCATCGTTCCTGCCGCACAGCGCGACGATCTGGCCGCGCGTTTTCCCGGACTGGTTTCGTATGCGCAGTCAGATGGCCGCTACAAGCTGGCGGCGGGCTGGCTGATCGACCAATGCGGCTGGAAGGGCAGGGCGCTGGGCGCGGCGGGCGTGCACGACCGTCAGGCGCTCGTGCTGGTCAACCGGGGCGGGGCGACGGCTGCCGACATCATGGGTCTGGCGCGCGCGGTGCAGGACGCGGTAGCCGATCGGTATGGCGTGCGCCTGGAGCCGGAACCCGTGGTCGTCTGACGACGGCTGGCAAGATGCAGCCGGCCATCGAACGCGCCCAGTCAACGCACACAGCCAATCAACGCAGGCGGCCAGCCCAAGCGCACGGCCAGCAACCGACGAAAAAAAGGACCCCGCAGGGTCCTTTTTTGTTGTGGCTCGGGTTCAGAGTCCCAGCACGGATTGCATGTCGTACAGCCCGTTCGACTTGCCTTCGAGGAAGCGCGCTGCGCGCAACGCGCCTTCCGCGTAGGTGGCTCGGCTGGACGAGCGGTGCGTGATTTCGATGCGTTCGCCGATGCCGCAGAACGACACGGTGTGGTCGCCCACGATGTCGCCGCCGCGCAGCACGGAAAAGCCGATGGTGCCGGGCTTGCGCACACCGGTGTCGCCGTGACGGCTCCAGGTGGCGACGTCGGGCAGGGCGACATCCCAGGCGGACGCGATGGTCTCGCCCATCTTCAGCGCCGTGCCGGAGGGGGCGTCCACCTTGTTGCGGTGGTGGGCTTCGAAGACTTCGACGTCGTAGCCGGCGTTCAGGATGCGAGCGGCCATGTCCAGCAGCTTGAGCGTGGCGTTGACGCCCACGCTCATGTTCGGCGCGAACACGATGGCGGTCTTCTGTGCGGCGACTTCGATCGCGGCGCGGCCGTTGTCGTCAAAGCCGGTCGTGCCAATGACGGCCTTCACGCCGTGCTTGACGCACGCATCCAGGTGCGCGAGCGTGCCTTCGGGCCGCGTGAAATCGATCAGGCAGTCGGCGCCGGCCAGGGCATCCAGGTCGTCCGTGATGGCCACGCCCGTTTGCTTGCCCAGGGTTGCGCCGGCGTCGCGGCCAACCGCGCTGGAACCTTTGGCGTCCAGCGCCACGGCCAATTCCAGGCCTTCGGCCTTCAGGATGGCCTCGATCAACATCTGGCCCATGCGGCCGTTGGCGCCGGCAATAGCGATACGCATAAAGATTCCTTGGTGTTAAAGCAGCGGCTGCGGCGCGTTGCCAGGCTGCCCCGGGTACTGGTTGAGCGGACTGGCGGGCGCGTCGGCGTCGCGTTTTTGCTCGTCCTGCTCTTCCTTCGTGCGGGCTTCGTCCTGGTCCACGCGCTTCTCGGCCTTTTCTTCGGAGACCGAATCCGGCGTGTTGATCTGGTAGGGCTGCAGGTCGGGCTGTTTGTCGCCTTCCCAGCGGACCAGCCGGTCGTTCTCGAACCAGACCGTGAATTTGCGTTCCTGGGCTTCGCCGTAGCCGGGCTTGAAGTAGTACGGGTAGTCCCAGCGATTCGCGTGCAGCACGCTGGTCAGCGTGGGGCTGCCGAGCGCAAAGCGCACCTGCTCGCGGGTCATGCCGGGCTGGAGCAGCGCAACCTGTTCCTGCGTGATCCAGTTGCCTTGCTGGACCGGCGCCTTGTACGGGAAACCCCATTTGTTCGAGGTGCAGCCCGCCAGGGCGACGGCCAGGGCGGCGATGGCCAAACCGGTCTTCAGTGAGCGGGAGGGAATACGTGCAAACATGGACACTACGCGCCCCTATTATTTGGAAGCAAACAAAACCGTTATCATAAAGGTTTCATAAGGATAGTTCCGCGTGGCGGCATGAATTCGGTGAGCCGGCTCGCGGTGACCCCTGTCCTTGCCCATGCCAACGCGGACGGAGAGCGATTACACCATGAGCGACCAAAGCGAACTGAAAAACATGGGTTTGAAGGCGACTTTTCCTCGCCTGAAGATTCTTGATATTTTCCGTAAATCGGGTGAACGTCACCTCAGCGCCGAAGACGTCTACCGCGCCCTGATCGGCGAAAACGTCGAAATCGGCCTGGCAACGGTCTACCGCGTCCTGACCCAGTTCGAGCAGGCCGGCATTCTGGCGCGCAGCCAGTTCGACAGCGGCAAGGCCGTTTTCGAACTCAATGACGGCGATCACCACGATCACCTCATCTGCACCAATTGCGGAAAAGTCGTCGAATTCTCGGACCCCGAGATCGAAAAGCGTCAGCAGAAGATAGCCAAGGACAACGCCTTCGCGCTGGAAAGCCACGCGATGGTCTTGTACGGCGTCTGCGGCAACTGCCTGAAGGGCCGATAAGGCTTCTTCCGGCAGCATAGAGGCGGCCCGTCCGCCATCGCTTGCCCAAGATCAAAAGCCCCTTCAAATTGAAGGGGCTTTTTGCATGTTGTGGCATGTTGTGCGAGCAGGCGCCGCTGTTGCGGCGTTTCCCTTTTGCAGCCGGCCAGGGGTGGCGACCGGCTGCCCGCAGGGCTAGGAGGCCGGCTGGCCGAACCCTTCCAGCATCTCGCGTGCGTGTTCACGCGTGGTGGCCGTAAGTTTCGCGCCCCCCAGCATGCGCGCGATCTCCTCGACGCGGGCGGAGGCGTCCAGTTCTTCGATGCTGGAGCGCGTGGTGCCGCGGGATTCCGCCTTGGCTACCAGGAACTGATTGTTGGCGCATGCGGCAACCTGGGGCAGGTGAGTGACGCAAAGCACCTGGTGGCGTTCGCCCAGTTCGCGCAGCAGCTTGCCGACGGCTTCGGCGACTGCGCCGCCCACGCCGCTGTCGACTTCGTCGAAGATCAGGGTGGGCACGCGCGCCGCGCGGCTGGCGATGACCGACAGCGCCAGCGAAATTCGTGACAGTTCGCCGCCCGACGCCACTTTGGCAAGTGGGCGCGGCGTGGTGCCGGCGTGGCCGGCCACCAGAAATTCCACCTGTTCACTGCCATGCGCCGACGGCGCCGACGCCGCCAGCGTGGGTTCGAACCGGCCGCCCTGCATGGCCAGCGTCTGCATGGCCAGCGTGACCTGCTTGCCGAGGTCTTTCGCGACCTTGCGCCGGGCGGCCGTGAGCTTGGCTGCCGCCGCGTCGTATTGCGTCTGCGCGGCGACGGCCTGGGCACGCAAGGCATCGATGTCGCCCGCGGCCTGCAAGGCGGCCAGTTCGGCATGCAAGGACTCGCGCAGTTCGCACAGCGCGTCGGGCTCGGTGCGGAATTTGCGGGCGGTTTCGAACACCAGGCCTAGCCGGGCTTCAACATCGGCAAGGCGCTTGGGGTCCAGGTCGACGCGGCTGACGTAGTTGTTCAGGTCGGAAACGGCTTCGCTGATGGCGATGCGCGCCGATTCCAGTTCGTCGTGAACGCCCTTCAGGCCCGGATCGTGCCGCAGCATCTGCTGGATGCGCTGGTTGGCCGCCGTGAGCCGGTGGTGCGCCGAGTCGCCTTCGCCATCCAGGGCTTCAAGGATCTGCGAAGCGCCGTCCAGCAGCGATTGCGAATGCGACAGGCGCGTGTGCTCGGATTGCAGCGAGTCCCATTCGTCCGGGCCCAGGTTCAGCTGGTCCAGTTCGTCGACCTGCCACTGCAGACGGTCGCGATCGGCAGCCAGGCTTTCGGCGTCTTTTTCGGCGAATTCAAGTTGGCGCGCCAGCGCGCGCCATTGTTTCCAGGCCTGCGCGACGGCGTGGCGGAGATCGCCGTGGCCGCCATGGGCGTCCAGCAGGTCGCGTTGCGCATCGGGTCGCATCAGGCTCTGGTGCGCGTGCTGGCCGTGGATGTCGACCAGGCTGTCGCCCAGTTCGCGCAGCTGCGCCACCGTGGCCGGCGTGCCATTGATATAGGCGCGGCTGCGGCCCTGCGCGTCGATGACGCGCCGCAGGGAGAGTTCGTCGTCGGCGTCGATCTCGCGTTCGGCCAGCCAGGCGTGCAGCGACTTGGGCATGTCGAAGACCGCCGTGATGTCGGCGCGCGTTGCGCCTTCGCGCAGCATGCTGGCGTCGCCGCGTTCGCCCAGCGTCAGCGCCAGCGCATCCACCAGGATGGATTTGCCTGCGCCGGTCTCGCCGGAAAAGACGGTAAAGCCAGGGCCGAAATGGATTTCGGTCTGTTCGACGATGACGAAGTCGCGGATGTGCAGGGTGCGCAGCATGTCGGGGCGCTTACTACTCTACGTTGTCGGAGGCTTCGGGCATCAGGTTCCAGTGCAGCTTGCGCCGCAGGGTGGAGAAGAAACTGTAGCCTTCGGGATGCACGAAGCGGATGGTATAGGGCGCACGCTGCACGACGATGCGATCGCCCGGTTGCAGGTCGGACCAGGTCTGCATGTCGAAATGCACGCTGGCGCCGACTTCGACCCGGCCCATGGCCGTGAGCGTCATGTTCAGTACGCCCGTGTCCGGGATGACGATGGGGCGGTTCGACAGCGTTTGCGGCGCCACCGGCACCAGCACCATGGCATTCATGCCGGGGTGCAGGATAGGACCGTTGGCGGACAACGCATACGCGGTGGAACCCGTGGGCGTGGCGATGATCAGGCCGTCGGCGCGCTGCGTGTACATGAAGGCGCCGTCCAGTTCGACCCGGACTTCGATCATGCCACCGCGCCCCGCGCGGTTCAGGACGACGTCGTTCAAAGCCGACGCGGAATACATTTTCTGGTCGCCGCGCCACACGCTGCCTTCAAGCAGCATGCGTTCTTCGATCTGGAAGCTGCCTTCAAGCACGCGGGCAAGCGCGGCGTGCGCATCTTGCAGCGCGATGTCGGTGATGAATCCGAGGCGGCCGTGATTGATGCCGACCAGCGGCATGCCGTAGGGCGCAAGATGCCGGCTGGCGCCGAGCACCGTGCCGTCGCCGCCCATCACGACCGCCAGCGATGCGGTCTTGCCGATTTCTTCGAGCGTGGCGATGGGGTATTCGGTCAGGCCGGTGTTGCGCGCCGTGTCAGCATCGATGAGCACATGCCGGCCCGCTTGCGTCAGCGCGTGCGCAAGTGCTCTCAGCGGTGTGTCCAGGCCGGTGTCCTGGTATCTGCCGATCAGGGCGACTGTAGGAAAATGCATGGCTGCGTACAAATGAAAAGGGCGAAACCGAACGCCAAACCTGCCCGAAATGGGCCGGTTAACCGATTATATGGGGCCGTATATCGGCTTGCGGGACAAAAATCGCCTCAATCGGAAAAGATTCCCTAAAATACCCCTTATGGATGACCGCGCACGCGCATTACTGAAAGCGTTGATAGAACGCTACATCGCCGATGGGCAACCAGTCGGCTCGCGGACGCTTTCTAAAGTCTTCGATTTGTCCCCGGCCACCATCCGCAACGTCATGGCGGATCTGGAAGAACTGGGGCTGATCCACAGTCCGCATACCTCCGCCGGCCGTGTGCCCACGCCGCGCGGCTACCGCATGTTCGTCGATTCCCTGCTGGCGGTGCAGTCATACCAGCTGCAGCCGCACAACATGGGCGAAATGCTGTCCGCGGCGGAACCCACCCGCGCCGTTAACGCCGCTGCGGCGCTGCTGTCCAACCTGACGCAGTTCGCCGGCGTGGTGCTCACGCCCAAGCGGGCCCAGGTGTTCCGCCAGATCGAATTCATCCGGCTGTCCGACAAGCGCGTCCTGCTGATCATCGTCACGCCCGACGGCGACGTCCAGAACCGCATCCTCTTCGTTCAGCGCGACTACTCCGAATCCGAACTCCTGGAAGCCGGCAATTTCTTCAACATGCATTTTGCCGGCAAGTCGTTCAACGCTGTCCGGCAGACGCTGTCCACCGAGCTGGCCCAACTGCGCGAAGACATCTCGCGCCTGATGCAGGCCGCCGTCGAAGCCAGCGCCGAGGCCGCCGAAGACGGCGATGCCGTGGTCATTTCCGGCGAACGCAAGCTGCTGGACGTGACCGACATCGCGTCCGACATGGACCGGCTGCGCAAGATGTTCTCGCTGTTCGAAAAGAAAACCGACCTGCTGCAACTGCTCGACGTGTCCAGCCGTGCGCAGGGGGTGCAGATCTACATCGGCGGCGATTCGCAACTGGTGCCGCTCGAAGACGTTTCCGTCATCACCGCGCCCTATGGCGTCGATGGCAAGGTAGTGGGTACGCTGGGCGTCATCGGACCAACCCGCATGTCCTACGAGCGCGTGATTCCCATCGTGGACATCACGGCGCGGCTGCTGTCCAACGCCCTCAGCCACAACCAGTAGTTCCATTCAAAGCTACATCCTCCTTGCGGAGGAAGGGGAGTTTTTGTGTTTCTTCGCCTGTTCAAGTATCTCTGGCCTGAACGCTACCTGCCTGAACCCGAGCAAGAAGACCCCTTCAACGAAGACCCGCCGCCGCGCGTGGCGGGCAAGGTCGGCGTGCTGCTGGTGAACCTGGGCACGCCCGACACGCCGGGCACGAAGGATATTCGCAAGTACCTGGGCGAATTCCTGTCCGATCCTCGTGTCATCGAAATCCCGCGCTATCTCTGGAAACCCATCCTGCACGGCATGGTGCTCCGGCGTCGTCCGAAAAGACTCGAGCCGCGCTACGCCGGCGTGTGGATGAAGGAGGGTTCGCCCTTGATGGTCTACAGCCAGCGGCAGGCCGACGGCGTACGGGCCGCCCTGCAGGCGCGCGGTCTGGACGCGGTTGTCGAGTTGGGAATGCGCTACGGCAACCCGTCGCTTCCCGATGCCATCTCGCGACTGCGCAAGCAGGGCTGCGAACGCATCCTGACCGTTCCTCTGTATCCCCAGTATGCGGCCAGCACTACTGCCACGGTCGTTGATGCGGTCACCCGCTACATGGGACGGCTGCGTGACCAGCCCGAAATGCGCTTCATCAAGCGCTTCCACGAAGAACCGGCCTATCTGGACGCCCTGGCGGGTCGGATCGAGCGGTATTGGCTCGAGCACGGAAAGCCGCAGAAACTGGTCATGAGCTTTCACGGCCTGCCGCGCTATTCGATCGAACTGGGCGACCCCTACTACCGCGATTGCATGGAGACCGCCCGGCTGCTGACCCAGCGGCTCTCGCTGCCCCGCGATCAGATCGAAGTCACCTTCCAGAGCCGGTTCGGCACTGCCCGCTGGCTGGAGCCGTACACCGAGCCCACCCTGAAGGCGCTGGCCGCCTCGGGCATCACTGAGGTCGATGTGGTGTGTCCGGGATTTGTGGCAGACTGTCTGGAAACCCTGGAAGAAATCAGCCTGGAATGCCGCGACGCCTTCATCGGAGCCGGCGGCAAGCAGTTCCGTTACATCCCGGCCATCAACGACGATCCCGCCTGGATCGCCGGGTTGGCCAGCCTGGTGGAACGGCACTTGCAGGGGTGGATTCCAGGCACCACGGACTTGAAGGAGAAGGCGCATGCACCATGATCCCAAGACTGGAAAAACGGTCAAAAAGGGAAAGGTAAGCACTCCAGTCGACGAAGACCACGTCGAACACGAACTGGACGAGGCTCTGGCGGACACCTTTCCGGCCAGCGACCCGGTCGCGATTCCCTCTGATCCGGACGCGGACGACAAGCGAGTGGACCGCGCGCTGAAAGAGAGCTTCCCGGCTAGCGATCCCGTGGCCCCGGCGCAGCCCGGCAAGAAATAAGGGGCCATATTCAGCGGGTCGGCCGTCCGGCCCGCTGGCCCCCAGGGAATATTTCGCTTACCCGGGCTTGAATTAGGGGTATTGGCCCCCATTCATGTCTGCGAAAGCCATTCTTTTTGGAGGATTCCCCATGACGGCACCCCACGAGCCTGCAGACCAGACGCCCGAAGTCGGCCAGAACGCCGATGCGGCACCCGCCGCCCAGGACGCCGCGCAGGCCGAGCTGAACGAGTTGCGCGCCCAGCTGGACGCCGCCCAGGCTACCGTCAACGAGCAGCACGACCAGCTTCTGCGTGTCCACGCCGAGGCTGAGAACGTGCGCCGCCGCGCCCAGGAAGAAGTGTCCAAGGCGCGTAAGTTCGGCATCGAGTCGTTCGCCGAAAGCCTGGTTCCGGTCAAGGACAGCCTGGAAGCCGCCCTGGCCCAGCCCGACCAGACCGTTGAAACCCTGCGCGAAGGCGTCGAAGTCACGCTCAAGCAACTGACGGCCGGCTTCGAGCGCAACCTGCTCAAGGAAATCGCGCCGGCGCAGGGCGACAAGTTCGACCCGCACCTGCATCAGGCCATTTCGTCCATTCCCAACGAGCAGCCGGCCAACACCGTGATCCAGTTGCTGCAAAAGGGCTATGCCATCGCCGACCGTACCCTGCGTCCGGCCCTGGTGGTGGTGTCGGCCGGGCAGGGCTGACGAGCTTCAGGCGCGATGAGCGACCCCCATTTCGACCCGGCCCAGGTATTCCAGGTGTTCGGCATGCGCCATGTCGATTCCCCGGGATTCGATGCGGCCGTGGTTGAAGCTGCGGGGTCCGATTTGCGCTGCGTGTTCCTGTGGGGCCAGGATTGCTATAACTGCAATCTTTTCAAGCAGGCAGCTCTGCTGCATCAGGAAACGCTGCTTGGCCTGGGCCTGACCTGGTTCGAGGCGGACGTCTACGCGGACGAACCGCTGGGCCGGCGCTTTTCGCTGCATGGCGTCCCCACTTTTGTGCTGTACCGGTCTGGAAAGCGCCTTGGGCGCATCACCGGTTGGCCCGGACTGCCCCAGTTCACGGCGGCGATCCGCCGCCTGCAGGACCCCGACACGGAAAATTCCAGCCAGGCGTCTTGAAAAACCCCTTGGACAGCCCCAGTTATGGGTGGACAAGAAGTTTTCCTCTATTTTCATAGATTTGATAATCAAGGTAACCCACCATGAGCAAGATTATTGGCATTGACCTGGGCACGACCAACAGCTGCGTAGCTGTCATGGACGGCGGGCAGGTCAAAATCATCGAAAACGCGGAAGGTGCTCGCACCACCCCCTCCATCGTTGCGTACATGGATGACGGCGAGACCCTGGTCGGCGCGCCGGCCAAGCGTCAGGCCGTTACCAACCCGCGCAACACGCTGTACGCAGTGAAGCGCCTGATCGGCCGCAAGTTCGAAGAAAAGGCAGTGCAGAAGGACATCAATCTGATGCCCTACGCCATCGTCAAGGCCGACAACGGCGACGCCTGGGTTGAAGTGCGCGGCAAGAAGATGGCGCCTCCCCAAGTGTCGGCCGACGTGCTGCGCAAGATGAAGAAGACCGCCGAGGACTACCTGGGCGAAGAAGTGACCGAGGCCGTCATCACCGTGCCCGCCTACTTCAACGACAGCCAGCGCCAGGCCACGAAGGACGCCGGCCGCATCGCCGGTCTGGAAGTCAAGCGCATCATCAACGAACCCACCGCCGCGGCGCTGGCGTTCGGCCTGGACAAGACCGAAAAGGGCGACCGCAAGATCGCCGTCTATGACCTGGGCGGCGGCACGTTCGACGTGTCCATCATCGAAATCGCCGACGTGGACGGCGAAAAGCAGTTCGAAGTGCTGTCGACCAACGGCGACACCTTCCTGGGCGGCGAAGACTTCGACCAGCGCATCATCGACTACATCATTGCCGAGTTCAAGAAGGAACAAGGCGTTGATCTGTCCAAGGACGTCCTGGCCCTGCAGCGCCTGAAGGAAGCTGCCGAAAAGGCCAAGATCGAACTGTCGTCCGCTCAGCAGACCGAAATCAACCTGCCGTACATCACGGCGGACGCATCGGGTCCCAAGCACCTGAACCTGAAGATCACGCGCGCCAAGCTGGAAGCGCTGGTCGAAGAACTGATCGAACGCACGATCGAACCCTGCCGCGTCGCCATCAAGGACGCCGGCGTGAAGGTTTCCGACATCGACGACGTGATCCTGGTCGGCGGCATGACCCGCATGCCCAAGGTCCAGGAAAAGGTGAAGGAATTCTTCGGCAAGGATCCGCGCAAGGACGTGAACCCCGATGAAGCCGTCGCCGCTGGCGCCGCCATTCAAGGTTCCGTGCTGTCGGGCGACCGCAAGGACGTGCTGCTGCTGGACGTGACGCCTCTGTCGCTGGGTATCGAAACCCTGGGCGGCGTGATGACCAAGATGATCCAGAAGAACACCACGATCCCGACCCGGTTCTCGCAGACGTTCTCGACTGCCGACGACAACCAGCCGGCCGTGACGATCAAGGTGTTCCAGGGCGAGCGTGAAATTGCCGCGGGCAACAAGGCCCTGGGCGAATTCAACCTCGAAGGTATCCCGCCGTCGCCGCGCGGCATGCCGCAGATCGAAGTCACGTTCGACATCGACGCCAACGGCATCCTGCACGTGTCCGCCAAGGACAAGGGCACCGGCAAGGAAAACAAGATCACCATCAAGGCCAACTCGGGTCTGTCGGAAGACGAGATCCAGCGCATGGTCAAGGATGCCGAGGCCAACGCCGAGGAAGATCACCGCGTTGCCGAACTGGCCCAGTCTCGCAACCAGGCCGACGCGCTGGTGCACGCCACCCGCAAGTCGTTGACCGAGTACGGCGACAAGCTCGAAGCTGCTGAGAAGGAAAGCATCGAAGCCGCCATCAAGGACCTCGAGGACACGCTGAAGGAAGGCGACAAGGCCGCCATCGACGCCAAGGTCGAAGCCCTGTCCACGGCATCGCAGAAGCTGGGCGAAAAGATGTACGCCGACATGCAGGCGCAGCAAGCCGCCAGCCAGCAGCAGGCTGCCGACAACGCGAAGCCGGTGGACGACAACGTCGTCGACGCCGACTTCAAGGAAGTCAAGCGCGACCAATAATGGCCGGGCGCTGACCTGCCTCTGCCGCCCGGTAGCCGGAGAAATCCGCCTACCGGGCGAACTCATTCTGTAGCACTGAAAAGAAGGCTCGTTTTCGAGCCCACGGATCATGGCAAAACGCGACTATTACGAAGTCCTGGGCGTGGCGAAGAACGCCTCGGACGACGATCTCAAGAAGGCCTATCGAAAGCTGGCCATGAAATATCATCCGGACCGCAATCCGGACAGCAAAGAAGCCGAAGAGAAGTTCAAGGAAGCCAAGGAAGCCTACGAGGTCCTGGGCGATGACCAAAAGCGCGCCGCGTACGACCGTTATGGTCACGCTGGCGTCGACCCCAACGCAGCCGGCATGGGCGGCGCCGGAATGGGCGGCGGCTTTGCCGACGCCTTCGGCGACATCTTCGGCGAAATCTTCGGCGGTGGCGGCGGTGGCCGTCGCGGCGGTGGCCCCCAGGTGTACCGCGGCGCCGACCTCAAATACGCGCTGGAAATCACCCTCGAGCAGGCCGCAGCCGGCTTCGATACCGAAATCCGCGTGCCCAGCTGGGAAAACTGCGACACCTGCCACGGTTCTGGCGCCAAACCCGGCACCTCGCCCAAGACCTGCCGCACCTGCGGCGGCTCGGGCGCCGTGCGCATGCAGCAGGGCTTCTTCAGCGTGCAGCAGACCTGCCCCACCTGCCACGGCAATGGCAAGGAAATCACCGACCCGTGCCCGTCCTGCGACGGCGTCGGCCGCATCCGCCGCAACAAGACCCTCCAGGTCAAGATCCCGGCCGGCATCGACGACGGCATGCGCATCCGCTCCAGCGGCAACGGAGAACCGGGCATCAACGGCGGCCCTCCGGGCGATCTGTATGTGGAAATCCACATCAAGCAGCACAAGATCTTCCAGCGCGACGGCGACGACCTGCACTGCGAACTGACCATCCCGTTCACCACGGCGGCATTGGGCGGCGAACTCCAGGTGCCCACGCTGGGCGGCAAAGCCGAGATCTCGATCCCCGAAGGCACGCAGTCCGGCAAAACCTTCCGCCTGCGCGGCAAAGGCATCCGCGGCGTCCGCGGCAGCTACCCCGGCGACCTCTACTGCCACGTCGTGGTCGAAACCCCGGTACGCCTGAGCGACGACCAGAAGAACATCCTGCGCCAGTTCGAAGCGTCCCTGAACGACGGCGGCGACCGCCACTCGCCGCAAAGCAAATCCTGGACGGACCGCGTGAAGGAATTCTTCAGCTAAGCGCACGCTCTGCAGGCGCCAAAAAAGCCGCGACGAGAGTCGCGGTTTTTTTTCGCCCTGGGATCTCGCTATGGCGATGAAAGGTCCTGCACGCCGGCGCACGAACCTAGAAGACAAAAAATCTGACACTCCCCGCCAGGCGGCTAAAGAACTACACGCGCCACAACTCAAGCGCCCGCTCATTCCGATCACCCAAAAAGAAACCGCGGCTGTCGCCGCGGTCTCACTGCTACTGCTACTGCTACTGCACTTAAAGCAACTGCAACTTCAACTTCATTAAAGCGACTTCAACTTCAACAGCTACTGCACTTAAAGCAACTTCAATTGCTACTTCAACTGCAACTTCAACTGCAAAAACATCAACATCAACATCAACAGCAACTACAACTGCACTTCACTACTACTGCTACTTCAACCGCCGCTGTCGCCAGAAAATACCGGCCTCAAGCCATGACGCCACCCGAGGCCGGCCGGGCTACAGCAAGCAGCTCACCGGCTGATCGGCGGGTATTCGAGCTCGCCGAACGTGTATTGACCGCTGGCCTTCGCTTGCGCCAGTTCCGCCTGGACATCGGCACGCGACTTCGTGCCGCTGGTCGCCGCCGCCACGGGCGGGTATTGCAGTTCGCCAAACGTGTATTGGCCGCTGACCTTCGCTTGTTGCAGCTGGGCTTGCACTTCCTGCGACGTCAGGCTGGTCGTCTGGGCCTGGGCGAGCGGATAGTCCAGCTCGCCGAAGGTGTACTGGCCGTTGGCCTTTGCTTGTTGCAGCTCGGTTGCGACCTGCGCGCTGCTCTTGGCTTGCTCAACGCCAGCGGCTTGGGCGCCGACGCCAGCCAGGGCCAGGGATAGGAAAAGGGTGGTGGCTAGGGTTTTCATAATGAGACCTCCAATTCGTCGTAAATAGGGACCGAATCCGGCGGCACTCCGTCGTGGTTCGTTTGCTGTTCCCGATGACTGAATTGTGCGCGTCATCCCACCTGGGATAAACCCGTATTTCACGAAAACATCTTTCCAAATATCCGAGTAATCCGATTAATTGGAAAAATTACAACCATGGACGGCATAGTAGGTCAAAAATCGGGCCCCGCGACAACCTGGGATCTAATGGTTTATGCAAAAAAAACCCCTGCCGAAGCAGGGGCTTTACTATTCCGCTCAAGGGCGGTTCAGGGCTTGGCGGGCTTCTTGAAGTCGCCGGCCAGCGCCGTGCTGAAACCATCCGGACGCAGATACTTGCGCATCGCGGCATTGACCGCCTCAGGCGTCAGAGCGGAAATCTTCTTGTCCATCTCCGCCGACCAGGCGAACGTGCGGCCACGCTCCAGGTAATCCAGCCAGGTGCTGGCCAACACGTCATCCTGCGCGCGCGCCAGATTGCGGTAGTTCAGCAGGGCCGTGATGCCTTCGGAAATCTCCTTGTCCGAAAAACCGTCCTTCAGCACACGAGCCAGTTCCTCGTTGATGGCCTTTTCCAGGCGCTCGCGGTTCTGCGGCGCGTAGATCGCGTAGATGCTCCAGTTGGCCGCCGGCTCAAACGACGACACCGACAACGAGCTACGCACGTTGTAGGACAGCCCGTCGGTCTCGCGAACGCGGTTCCACAGGCGAGACGTTTCCGATGCGCCGAAAAGGTAGTTGCCCAGGTACAGCGCTGCGTAATCGGCGTCCGTATCCTGAAGCTTCACGGGGATGCGCGACAGATAGAAAGCATTCGCCTTGTCCGGCGTGTCGATGTCGAACTGCTTGGCGGTGACGTCGCGGTACGGGTTCGGGACGCGGGTGTAGGCCGGCGCCTTCTTCCAGCCTGCAAGGCCGGTAGCAAGCGCCTTCTCAATGGCCTGCGGCTCGAAGTCGCCCACGGCGGAGAACTCGATGCTGCCCGCTCCGTAGAACTTGTCGTGGAACTTCGCCAGCGCCTCGCGGTTAAGCGCACGCACGCCGGCCAGCGACTCCTCGAACGTCGGCACGTAGCGCAGATCGTCGGTGGGCCAGGGGTTGTCGTGGCGGGCCAGGGTGCGTCCGGCCAGTGCCGAGGGTTCGGTCATGGCGTTCTGAATCGAAGTCTCGAGCTGACGCTGGTATTCTTCGAGCTGCTCCTTGGGGAAGTTTGCGTTGCGGATGATCTCCAGCGCCAGGGCCGTGAGTTCAGGCAGGTTCTCGCCCTTGGTCGACATGGCGACCTTCAGCGTGGTGCCGCCGCCGCTGAAGCCCAGTTCGGCCTGCAGCTTGTCCAGGCGATCCTGGATGTCCTGGCGCGACAGCTTCGCCGTGCCACGCAGCAACAGATCGGCTGCCGCGCTGGAATTCACGCGTTGGCCGAGCAGGTCCTTTTCGTTGCCGAACTGGATCTCCATCTGCGCCTGCACGCGGCTGCCGCGCGTCGCCTTGGGCAGCAACGCCAGCTTCACCGGGCCATTGGGCAAGTCCAGCGTCTTGCGCTGCGTGAGCTTGTCGATGTTCTCCGGAGTGGGATCAAACGCCGAAGCGGCCTTGAAATCCGGATCGCCCTTGTAGTCCTTGAACACCGCCGTGAGGTCCACGCGCTGCGTCTGCGGGGCGCGCTCCGGCTTTTCGGTCGGGATGTAGCGGCCTTCGATGCGGTTGCTTTGCACCAGGTAGGTCGTCGCGGCCGTTTGGACTTCGGCCAGCGTCGCCTGGCGCGCGCGGTCGCGCTGCAGGAAGAACAGGCGCCAGTCGCCCGCGGCGATCGCCTCGGACAGCGCCACGCCGACCTGCTCGGGATCGCTGTAGGTCTGCTCCCATGCGGTCAGCCACTTGCTGCGCGCGCGATCAAGCTCCTGCTGTGTGAACGGCTTCTTTCCCAGCGATTCCAGCGTGCCGGTCAGGGCCTTCATGGCCGCGTCCAGATCCTTGCCGGGCGTCAGCTGGGCCGCGAACATGGCCAGGCCCGGATCCAGGTTTTCCATGGTGAAGCCGAAGACGCCCGAAGCCAGCTTCGTGGGGACCAAGGCATGGTAAAGCCGGCCCGACGGCGTGTCGGACAGGATCGTGGTGGCCAGGTCGAACGGCACGAAATCGGGGCTGCCGCCGGCCGGGATGTGATACATCGCCGCGACCAGGGGCGTGCCGCCGGTGCGGCGCAGCGTCACCGAGCGCTCGCCGTCCTGCACAGGCTCTATGGTGTATTCGGGCGGGAGCTTGCGATCGGGCTTGGGCAGCTTGCCCAGCGTGGCCTCGATATCCGCCAGCGTCGTCTGCGGATCGAACTTGCCCGCAACGATCAGCACGGCGTTGTCGGGCTGGTAGTACTGGTGATAGAAGGCGCGCAACTGGCCGATGTCCACGTTTTCGACGTCGGAGCGGGCGCCGATGGTGTTCTTGCCGTAGCTGTGCCACTGGTACGCCGCCGCCTGCATCTTCTGCATGAGGATGCGGAACGGGCTGTTTTCGCCGCTTTCCATCTCGTTGCGGACCACGGTCATTTCCGAGTCCAGGTCTTCCTTGGCGATCAGCGAGTTCACCATGGCGTCGGCCTGCCAGCCCAGGTACCACTTCAGGGTATCGGGGTTGGCCGCGAAGCTGGCGAAATAGTTGGTGCGGTCGCTGGAAGTCGAGCCGTTGGCCTGCAGGCCGCGGCGTGAAAATTCGCCCATGGCGTTGCGCGTGGTCGACGTGCCCTTGAACAGCATGTGCTCAAGCAGGTGCGCCATGCCGGTCTGGCCGTAGTTTTCATTGCGCGAGCCCACCAGGTACGTCATGTTGACCGTGGTGGACGGCTTGGATTCGTCGGGGACGAGCAGCACGCGCAGGCCGTTGGCCAGGCGGTATTCGGTGATGCCTTCGATCGAGGCGGCCTCCGTGACGCCGGCCGGCAGGCTGGCGGCCCCGGCCTGGAAGGCCAGGAAGGAGGAAAACAGCAGCACGCCCAATGGGCGCGGCAGCTTCGACAGGGACAAGCGCATGGCGGATTATTCCTTTGGCATGGCAGAATCCGTTGGAGTGTATACGTTGGCAATGGTTCAGGAGGCCCTGCCGGGCGCGGCAGCGCCAGCCAGCATTTCCAGATGCTGTCCCCCATTGCGTCGCGCCCAAGGCCAAGGAAGTCCGCTATGTCTATCTCCGTGGAAGTCGAAACGCCCCGCCTCGTGCTGCGGCAGTGGCGAGCCGCCGACCGCAAGCCCTTCGCCGACCTCAATGCCGACCCGCAGGTGACGGAATATTTGCTTCCGATCACCGCCCAGGAGAGCGACGCGCTGGCCGACCGGTTGGCGGCGGGGATCGACGAGCACGGCTGGGGGTTCTGGGCGGTTGAGGCGCCCGGCGTGGCGCCGTTCGTCGGCTTCGTGGGTATCAAGCCGCTGGCGCCGGTGTTGCCGTTCGCGCCCGGGGTGGAAATCGGCTGGCGCCTGGCGCGTCCATATTGGGGACGCGGCTACGCCAGTGAGGCAGCGGAGGCCGCCCTTCGCGTCGGTTTCGACCAGGTAGGGGTGGACGAGATCGTCGCTTTCACGGCGTCCGGAAACTTGCGCTCGCGCGCGGTGATGGACCGCCTGGGCATGAAGGCCGACTCGGATTCATTCGATCACCCCGCCGTTCCCGCCGGAAGCGCCTTGCGCGCGCATGTGCTGTACCGAATTGGACGGGATGGCTGGCGCAGGCGCAACAACGGCGCCGATGATTCAGACACATCGGTCGTCGCGGCGGCATAAGGGACGGAAAGCCTCGCCAATACTGGATGCTGCTTCGCAGCATGATGAATTTCCGGGGCGATTTGAACCGTTCCGGGTCGCGGGTGTAAGCTTTTGAAGACGTAGTAGCTGTTGCCGACGGGATGCGCGACAGCCGTCTACCGGCTTCCCGTCCAACGCCAGACGCCGCCGCAGTGCGGCGCCGGTGCTTGTCGTTCGCGCCTTCGCCGCCGGCATCCTGCCGGTGCATTCTACGGAGGAACGACCCATGCTGACCGAGCTCGTCACGCGTGCTTTGTCCCAATTGACAGGCAGCGCCCTTAGCGGCGATGGCATCAAAGGACAGTTTCAGTACGCCTATGCCAGTGATGACGGCCAATACGTGGCCATACTGACTCACGACATGACCACGTATGTGGTGGACTTGAACACGCAGCGGTATTTCGCGGAGTGCGGGGGATCCCCCCGCGGATTTGCCGGCCATGTGCTCGAAATGGAAGGCGCCGCCGCGCGTCCCCATCCCTGGCCCGCCGCGCACGATCTGTTCGACCTGGATATGGACGCCGACGAATTGTCGTGGCGACAGTGCCCGGGTTTGCGCTACTCGGCGAAAAGCGCCCAACGATCTGTGGAGAGCCGCGCCGCCTGAGAGTGGCCAGAAGCGGCAACACCTCATTGAACCGGCGGAACCGCCGGTTTTTTTTGTCCGCGGCAACTGCCTGGGCGTCCCGGCTGGCTAAAATCCCGCCATGAACACACACGCCGCATCCAGCGCTTTGCAGGGCGCTTCCCTGGTCGACTGCACGCACGCACGTCACGCGGACCAGATCCTGGCCATTTTCAATGACGCCATCATCACGTCCACGGCCCTGTATGACTATAAGCCGCGCCCGCGCGAGGCCATGCAGGGATGGTTCCAGACCAAGCAGCAGGGCGGGTTCCCCGTCGTGGGGATGGAGAACGCGGAGGGTGAGCTGATGGCGTTCGCCAGCTACGGAACGTTCCGCGCCTGGCCGGCCTTCAAGTATTCCGTCGAACACTCGGTGTACGTGGATGCCCGCTTCCGCGGTCTGGGTCTGGGTGAAACGATGATGCGCGAGCTTATCCAGCGGGCGCGCGCCAACGGCGTGCACGTTCTGGTCGGCGGGATCGACGCGGCCAATCAGGGCAGCATTCGCCTGCATGAAAAGCTGGGGTTCAAGCACGCCGGCACTATCCGGGAGGCCGGTTTCAAGTTTGGCCGCTGGCTGGACCTGGCGTTCTACCAGCTGACGCTGGACACCCCGGAAAACCCCATCGACGGCTGATTCAGGCGCCTCGGTGGCGGCCTGAGCGACGCGTCGGGCACCGGCCTTATTTGGACAACATCCGCATCGCCTGCTCAAGGCCGGCGACGGTCACGGGATACATGCGGTCCTGCATGATGTCGCGCATCAGCGCGATGGACTGGCGGTATTGCCACGACGCCGTGGGTTCGGGATTCAGCCACACGGACTTGGGCCAGGCGTCCAGCAAACGGCGCATCCACTGCGCGCCGGGTTCCTTGTTGTAGTGCTCGACGGATCCACCCGGCTGCAGGATCTCGTACGGGCTCATCGTGGCGTCGCCGACGATGATGAGGCGCCAGTCCGGGTTGTACTTGCGCAGCACGTCCCAGGTGTCGGAACGTTCGCTCTGGCGGCGGCGGTTGCTTTGCCACAGGCTTTCGTACGGGCAGTTGTGGAAGTAATAGACCTCGAGGTTGCGGAATTCGCTGCGGGCGGCCGAGAACAGTTCCTCGACCCGGCCGATGTGGTCGTCCATGCTGCCGCCCACGTCCAGCAGCATCAGCACCTTGACCGTGTTGTGGCGCTCCGGGACCATGCGCAAGTCCAGGTGGCCGGCGTTGCGGGCCGTGCTGGCGATCGTGTCGTCCAGGTCCAGCTCCAGTTCCGCGCCTTCGCGCGCGAAGCGGCGCAGGCGGCGCAGCGCCACCTTGAAGTTGCGCGTGCCCAGTTCTACCTGGTCGTCGTAGTCCTTGAACTGGCGCATGTCCCAGACCTTGACCGCGGTGCGGTTGCCGGCCGATGCGCCGCCCACGCGGATGCCTTCCGGGTGGTAGCCGCCGTTGCCGAAGGGCGAGGTGCCTCCGGTGCCTATCCATTTGCTGCCGCCCGCGTGGCGTTCCTTCTGCTCTTCGAGGCGCTCTTTGAAGAGCTCCATGAGCTTGTCCCAGCCGTGCTTTTCGATGGCGGCCTTTTCCTCGGGCGACAGGCTTTTTTCAAACTGCTTGATCAGCCAGTCGATCGGGATTTCCTTGCCGGCGGGCAGGGCGGCTTCGATGCCCTTGTAGTAGGCGCCGAAGGCTTTGTCGTAGCGGTCGTAAAGGGATTCGTCCTTGACCAGCGTGGCGCGCGCGAGGAAGTAGAACTCGTCCAGCGTGGGCGACATCAGGTCCTGGCGCAGGGCATCCACCAGGGTAAGGTATTCCTTGACCGAAACGGGCAGCTTGTGGGCCCGGAGGTGATAGAAGAAGTCGATCAGCATGTGCGGCGCGCCCGTGGATGCCGTGTCAGCGGCGCTGGCCGCCGCGCGTCATGGCCGCGAGGCGCTCCAGCAGATGCACGTCCTGCTCGTTCTTCAGCAGGGCGCCGGCCATCAGCGGCACGGCGGTGGCGGTATGCGCGTCGATCTGCGCGGCGGTGGCGTCTTCGGCCAGCAGCAGGCGCAGCCAGTCCAGCAGTTCCGACGTGGAAGGCTTTTTCTTCAGGCCGGGAGCGTCTCGCAGCGAGAAGAAGGTGTCCAGCGCCGCGCGCAGGACATCCTGCTTGAGGTCCGGATAGTGGACGGCCACGATGTCGCGCATCGTGTCGCGGTCGGGGAAGCGGATGTAGTGGAAAAAGCAGCGCCGCAGAAAGGCGTCGGGCAGGTCCTTTTCGTTGTTGGACGTGATGATGACCAGCGGACGGTGCCGGGCAGAGATGGTCTCACGGGTTTCGTAGACATGGAATTCCATGCGATCCAGCTCGCGCAGCAGGTCGTTGGGGAATTCGATGTCGGCCTTGTCGATCTCGTCGATCAGGAGGACCACGGGCTCATGCGACTGGAAGGCTTGCCACAGCGTGCCCTGCACGATGTAGTTGCGGATGTCGCGAACCTTTTCGTCGCCCAGCTGCGAATCGCGCAGGCGCGACACGGCGTCGTATTCGTACAGGCCCTGGTGCGCCTTGGTGGTGGACTTGATATGCCATTGCAGCAGCGGCCGGCCCAGCGCGCGGGCCACTTCTTCCGCCAGCATCGTCTTGCCGGTGCCGGGTTCTCCCTTGATCAGCAGGGGGCGCTGCAAGGTGAGGGCGGCGTTGACGGCGAGCTTGAGGTCATCGGTGGCGACGTAGCTGTCGGTGCCATCGAAGCGGACTGGCTTGGGAGTAGAGGCGGTCTGGGCTGCGGGCATGGTCTGATGGCTTCTGTGGTTTGATTGGAATCAACACTATCGCAAAGGTATTAATCCCGAGCAATTATCGTACAATCAGGCGGTTTTGCTTTGGGTTCCACCCGCAACGTGTTTGCCGAGGGCCTTTTCGTGTGAGCAGGCCCTAGTCCTTAGCCATACCAAGAAGAGTCATTCCAATGAAGTTGCGAACCTCTCTGAAGTGCACGGTTTCCGTGTTGGCCGCGATGGCATCCTGTGCGATCGCCGGCCAGGCTGTTGCTGCAGACGCAGCGCCGGTCGGTAATGTCCAGAACGCCCGCGACAAGGTTTCGATGTGCATCGGTTGCCACGGCATCGAGGGCTACAAGGCGTCGTTTCCCGAGCTCTACCATGTTCCGATGATTGCTGGCCAGAACGCCAAGTACATCGAAACCGCCCTCAACGAGTACAAAAAAGGCGCGCGCAGCCATCCCACGATGGACGCCGTGGCCGGCAGCCTGTCCGACCAGGACATCGCCGACCTGGCCGCGTACTACTCGAATCTCAAATAAGGGGGCAAAACCATGAATCGCACGATGTTTGCCCTTGCGGGCGCGGCCCTGGCTATCTGGGGCGCTGCTGCCCAGGCACAGGACCTGGCGGCCGGCAAGGCCGTCTTCGACAAGTTCAATTGCGCGTCCTGCCACGGCGCCGACGCCAAGACGGCGGTGGACCCGGCGTATCCGACGCTTGCCGGCCAGCATGCGGATTACCTGGCTCACGCGCTGAAGGCCTACAAGCGCGGGGCCTCCGGCAGCGCGGCAACGGCCAATGTGCGCAAGAACCCCATCATGGGCGCCTTCGCCACGCAGTTGTCCGACCAGGACATCAGCAATGTGTCGGCGTGGCTGTCGTCGCTGCCCAGCGATCTGGGTGTGCGCAGATAGCCGGCGCAAAAAACTTCCAAAGCTCGATGAAAACCCTCGCATGCGAGGGTTTTTCTTTGGCTTAGAGGCTTGCGCGACGGCGGATCAGGTCGATGTAAGTGTCGCTGTCCAGCGGAGTGCCCAGGCGTTGCGCTTCCCAGACCACCTGGCCCAGGCATTCCATGATTTCATGGGCGGCGTGGTGCGCGTCGGACCGGGCTGTCAGCTGCTGGTAGGCCAGGCGGATGCCGGGCGGATGGTCGATTGACAATTGCTCGGCGATGGCCAGGTGCATGGAAAGGTGCAGGAACGGATTGGTCCGTCCTTTTTCCACTGCGTATTCGGTCGTCATTGCTTCGGGACTTTCGAGGTCGGAGTGATATTCCGGGTGCTCGATGATCCAGTCCAGCGCAATGGCCTCCAACGGGGTCAGCACCTCGTTGGCGCGATGCTTGCGCCAGGTTTCGATAAAGAATTCGCGGACTTGGTCGCGGGAGGGATTGAACATCGGAGGGGGGCAAAATGGCGGCTGTAGTCGCATTATTTTACCGCCCTGTGCGGGGCTCTGGTTTTGCCCGGCGCTTTGCGATATAGAATGGGTTGCTATCCGCCATCGCCTGTGCGGTTCACAGGGGGCGGCAAGGCCCGCGGAATCGGACGAATTCCGATGTCGGCGTGAGCAGCGGCGCGCGCTGCGGCGCGTACAGTTGGCGCGTGCAGAAAAACCACCCGGAGCAAATGGAGCATTCATGTCCTACCAACATATCAAGGTTCCCGCCGGCGGCCAGAAAATCACGGTCAACGGCGATTTTTCGCTGAATGTGCCTGACCAGCCCATCGTCCCGTTCATCGAAGGCGACGGGACGGGCGCCGACATCACGCCCGTGATGATCAAGGTCGTTGACGCGGCGGTGCAGAAAGCCTACGGCGGCAAGCGCAAGATCCATTGGATGGAGGTCTACGCCGGCGAAAAGGCCACCAAGGTCTATGGCCCCGACGTGTGGCTGCCCGACGAAACCCTGGAAGTCGTCAAAGACTACGTGGTTTCCATCAAGGGCCCGCTGACCACGCCGGTGGGCGGCGGCATCCGGTCGCTGAACGTGGCGCTTCGCCAGCAACTGGACTTGTATGTCTGCCTGCGCCCCGTAGCGTATTTCAAGGGTGTGCCGTCCCCGGTGCGCGAACCCGAAAAAACCAATATGGTGATCTTCCGCGAAAACTCGGAAGACATTTACGCCGGCATCGAATACATGGCGGAAAGCGAGCAGGCAAAGGAACTGATCCAGTTCCTGCAGACCAAGCTCGGCGTCAAGAAGATCCGCTTCCCGAACACCTCGTCCATCGGCATCAAGCCCGTGTCGCGCGAAGGCACCGAGCGCCTGGTGCGCAAGGCCGCGCAGTACGTCATCGACAACGACCGCACGTCGCTGACGCTGGTGCACAAGGGCAACATCATGAAGTTCACCGAAGGCGGATTCCGCGACTGGGGCTACGCCCTGCTGCAAAAGGAATTCGGCGCCCAGTTGATCGACGGCGGCCCGTGGTGCAAGTTCAAGAACCCGAAGACCGGACGTGAAATCATCGTCAAGGACGTGATTGCCGACGCCTTCCTGCAGCAGATCCTGTTGCGTCCGGCCGAATACGACGTCATTGCCACGTTGAACCTGAACGGCGACTACATCTCCGACGCGCTGGCCGCGCAGGTGGGCGGCATCGGCATCGCCCCGGGCGCGAACATGTCGGATTCCGTGGCCATGTTCGAAGCCACCCACGGCACGGCGCCCAAGTATGCAGGCAAGGACTACGTGAACCCCGGTTCCGAGATCCTGTCGGCCGAAATGATGCTGCGTCACATGGGCTGGACCGAAGCCGCGGACCTGATCATCTCCAGCATGGAAAAATCCATCCTGTCCAAGAAGGTCACGTACGACTTTGCGCGCCTGCTGGAAGGCGCAACGCAGGTGTCGTGCTCGGGCTTTGGCCAGGTGATGATCGAAAACATGTAAGCCGCGGCCGGTCGCCATGCGCGGGCCTGGTACGGCTCGCTTCGGACCTGACCCGCATTTTCCGAGAACCCGCCCGCCGTCAAGGCGGGCGGGTTTTGTCTGACAAACCAGCATGGTGCGCTTTGCGCTTGCTTTGTTCTTTTCAGGTTGATTGTTGTGCCCCGACTGTATGTATCTTTGGCCGTCTGGCTGGTGCTCCTGGTTCCCGCGCTGGCGTTGACCAGCCCGGTGGGCGGTCCTGCAGTTCTTTATCTGAGCGCCCTCATCGCGCTCACCGCGATGGTCGTGAATGCGATCAAGCGCTACGAGCCGATGGATTTGCGCGCGCTGTGGCCCATGGCGCTGGCGCTGCTGTCGCCGCTGGCCTGTATGCTGGTCACGTCCACGGTCAAAGGCTTGTGGAGCAATTCCGAACTGGAAAAGTTGCTGCGCTTTGCGCTGGCGCTGCCGGTGCTTTGGTTGCTGTTGCGCGCGCCGCAGCGGTGGCTCCGCCATATCGAATGGACCATTCTTGCCGGCGCGCTGGCCGGGTCCGTGCTGCTGATCGTGACGATGATTACGGGCGGACGCGGGGCCATGGTGGAAGTCGGCGGCCGCTACAACGCCGTCGCCTTCGCGAACATGGTCCTGCTGTTCGGCGGCATGACGCTGCTGTCGCTTGGCTGGGGGCCCAGCTCGCGCTGGCGTCGTCTTGAAACCGCCCTGAAGCTGCTGGCCGTGGCGCTGGCCGTATGCGCCACCTGGATGTCCGAAACCCGCAGCAGCTGGATGCTGCTGCCCGTCCTGGGGCTTGTCGTCCTGCTGGGGCTGCGCAACTGGAGGCGCCGCCACAAGGTGTATTGCGCGCTGGCCATCTGCGTTGCGCTGATCGCCAGCGCGGCCGCCATCTGGACCTTCAGCAGCCGCATGCAGGAGATCTCGCACGACGTGCAGGGCTTCGCCACGTCGTCCAATCGCGACACCTCGTTCGGCATCCGTCTGCAGCTTTGGCATGCCGCGATCCTGATGTTTGAAAAGAGCCCGGTCGTCGGCATCGGACCCAGCAAGTTCCGCGAAGAACTGCGCGTGCTGCAAGGCCAGGGCATCGTGACGCAGGAGGTCGTGGATGGTTTTGGCGAACCGCACAACGATCTGTTGGCGGCGTTGTCGGGCTACGGGGTGCTGGGCCTCTTGAGCATGCTGACGTTGTACCTGCTGCCGGCGGCGATCTTCTTCCGGCGCCTGGCCAGTGACGATCGAGTCATCCGGGTAGGTGCCCAAATGGGGCTGCTGTTCTGCCTGAGCTATACCGCGTTCAGCCTGACGGAAATGATGTTCCGCAACATGCGCAGCGTCCCCACCTACAGCCTGATCATGGTCACGCTGATCGCCCTGACCACGGCGCGTCCGCTTCAGTCGACGCGCCGCTGATATCCGACGAGATGGCCTGGGCATTTGACCCGGCGCGTACCGTGCCGGCCGTCAGGCTGTCCGCAGCCGGCTGACCGATTCCGGGGCCAACCTCATCGCCCGGTGCAGACGTGCGCCAAGCTCGCGGCTGGCGGGCATCATCGGCATGCGCAGTTCGTCGGCGATGAGGCCCTGCATGGCCAGCGCGCGCTTGATCGGCGCGGGATTGGGTTCGCTGAACAGCAGCCGCGCCAGCGCCCGCAGGGGTTCAAACAGCTCGCGCGCCGCCTCCGCGTGGCCTTCGCGAGCAAGCTGCATGACTTCGACGAAGCGTTCCGGAAACACGTGCGCGGCTGCCGGGATCGCCCCTTGGCCGCCCGTCAGGAAATGATCCAACAGGGCCGGGTCTTCTCCACACAGGACGTCCAGGGTGCGGCGCGCGTTCAGCGTGGACAGCACAGCGGGATTGCATTCCTTCACAGCGCCGAAGTTGGGCAGGGCGGCGAGCGTTTCCATGGTCTGGACGGTCATCGTGACGCCCGCGCGCTTGGGGATGTTGTACAGAATGATGGGGCGTTCGGTTGCCCAGGCGATCTGTCGGTAATGCCAGAGGATGCCCGCTTGCGACGGGCCAAGATAATACGGCGGCGGCACCAGGTAGCCGGCCGGCGCGTATTTATCCAACCGGCGCACGGCCGCCGCCACGCCGCGCGTATCGACGCCGCCGACGCCCAGCACCAGCGGCAGCGCATGCGGATCGCTGGCAATGGCCTCGATCATCTCGATCTTTTCCGGAATGCTCAGCAGGTTTCCTTCGCCGGTGGAACCGAACAAAACCAGGCCGGCGATGCCGGCGTTGCGGTAGTAACGGGCCAGCGCCTTTGCGGCGTCCAGGTCCACGTATCCGCCCCGCATGGGCGTGACCATGGGGAGCCATAGGCCGCGGAATAGCGGTTTGGCGGGCATGTCCATGTCTCAGCCCTCCGTGACCGCGCAGGCGGGAAGCACTACACCAAACTCGGCCTGGGGCAGGCCGCACATGACGGCATGCATCAAGGCGTCCAGTTCGCCGCGTTCGCATTGCACCCGAAGCGTGCTTTGCGCATGCTTGTGGTCCACGGACAGCAGGTAAATGCCAATCCGGCCTCCCAGTTCCCGATGCAACGCCAGCCGCACGTTCAGGGCGTCCACCGTGACGATCCTGACTGTCAGCGTGACCAGGCTGGATTGCGGCGACGGAAGGGGACGCGGGACGATGGAGGAAATACGTTGCAGTCGGGGAGTCATGGCGGGGAGCGGATCGGGAGCGCCGATCCGTGGATCGGGTTGGTTGGCGACGATTCCACTATAGGAACCGCGCCATAAATCCCACCGATAAAAGCGCGCGGCCCGCGTAAAAATGCCGTCAACGGCGAACGCGGCTCAGAACGTCTTGGTGACTGACAACAAGCCCGTGGCGCGACCCATGTCCCGGCCGCGCGTATTGGTGTACACGGCTCGGTCCGCGTTGGTGTCCAGATAGGCGAGAGCTACCGACAGGCCCTGCCCGAAGTCCTTCGTCAGGCCCAGCTTCCAATCGGTGTAGGAACCGTTGTCGACGTTGCGCACGGTCTGGCGGCCCACGTGGGCGTTGACGGTCAGGCCCCAGAACCCGGTATCGAAGTTGCCGGACAGGTCGAAATACTGGCTGTACTTGCTGTCCGCGAAGCCGAACAGGTTGGTCATGGCGATGGAATACTTGAACGCGACGGGGCCGTAGCCGATCCCCGCGTACAACTCGGCGGTGTCCGGGCTGGTGTAGCCGGACGGATAGTCTCCCGGGTAGTAGTACTGCAGCACGCCCAGGTCCGCCGGCACGCCATCCGCAAGGTTGCCCTTGTAGCCGCCGTAGAAGTCCATTTCAACGGGGGCGGAAACTTCGCTATTGCCGTCGTTCAACCAGCTGATGCTGGAATTCCAGTTGCCCAAATAAAAGCCGCTGGCGTGCGCAAGGTCGAAGCCGCCCTGGATGGCAGGCTTGTTGTTGGTCTGCATGAGGCCGCGATAGCGGTACTGGCTGGCCAGCGTGACGTTGGCGGACAACGTGTATGGCGACGCGGCATCGGCGGATTCGGCGGCAGGGCCATCGCTGGCGTTGGCAGCGTTGGCGAAGGTCAGCAGCGCAAGCGCGGCCAGGGTGTAGCGGGGCATGGAAAGCTCCTGTCGTTGGATGGATCGCAACGATAGGAGGGCGCGCGTAAAACGCGCGACAAGACTTGCGCCGCGCGCGTAAACGCCGCGTCAATCAGCCCGCGAAACGGTAGCCCACGCCGATTTCCGTCAGCAGGAATACGGGCTGCGCGGGGTCGGCCTCCAGCTTCTGGCGCAAATGGCCCATGTAGATCCGCAGGTAGTGGTTGCTCTCGACGTGCGACGGTCCCCATACCTGCTTCAGCAGTTCGCGGTGCGTCATGACCTTGCCGCGGTGGGCCAGCAGCGCCGCCAGCAACCGGTACTCCATCGCGGTCAGGTGCACGTGCTGGCCGGCGCGTTCGACGGTGCGCTTCGAGAAGTCCACGCGCACGTCGCCGAACGCGATCTCCGCTGCGTTGCCCGCGCCACCCCGGGCGTGACGCCGCAGCAGCACGCGCAGGCGCGCCAGCAGTTCGCTCACGCCAAAGGGCTTGGCCAGGTAGTCGTCGGCGCCGGCGTCCAGCGCGGCGACCTTGTCGGCTTCGGCGCTGCGCGCGGACAGCACCAACACCGGCACCTCGGTCCAGCCGCGCAGTTCGCGGATGAGCGTCATGCCGTCTTCGTCGGGCAGGCCCAGGTCCAGCACGATGGCGTCGGGCTGCCGCGTGCCCGCCTCGATCAGGCCGCGCCTGACGGTGTCGGCCTCGTGGACGATGCAGCCTTCGCTCTCCAGGGCCTGGCGCACGAACCGCCGGATGTTGGCGTCGTCTTCGATGATCAGGATGGCAGGTTGGAAGTCGAACATGGGCGATGGGAATTCAAGGGGCTTCGGGTTGGATCTGGGGCGGAGAGCCCAGCGGCAGGCTGAAGACGAACTGCGCGCCGCTGGCCTGGCCCGGCGCATGCTCCACCCAGATGCGGCCGTGGTGGGCGGCAATGATGGCTTCGCATACCGCCAGGCCCAGTCCGACGCCGGGCGTGGACGATTCGCGTTCGCCGCGCGTGAATTTCTCGAAGATGCGGCGTTCGAGCCCCGGCGCGACGCCGGGCCCGTTGTCGCTGACGGCCACGCGCATTTCGCTTTCGTGGACGGCCGCATGGATGCGCAGGGCGCTGCCGGCGGGCGTGTACTTGGCCGCATTCTCCAGCAGGTTGCACAGCACGCGTTCGATCAGGACGCCGTCGCATTCCACCAGCGGCAATGCCGACAGGCTGTCCACGGCGACCCGGTGCGCAGCCAGCGGCTCGCGCATGGCGGCCAGCGCCGCGCCGACGAGTTCTTCGATGGACTGCCACTCCAGGCGCAGCGGAGCGTCGTGGCTTTGCAGTCTGGCCATGTCCAACAGGTTGACGACCAGCGCGTGCATGCGCTGGGCCTGGTCGCGCATGGCCTGGACGGTGTCCTGCACGCCGGGGGGCAGCGCGGCCTGCTGGCGCATCAGCGTGTCCGTCATGCCCACCAGGCTGGTGAGCGGCGTGCGCAGATCGTGCGAGACCGCCGCCAGCAGGGAGTTGCGCAACTTCTCCGATTCCATGCTGACCAGCGCCTGCTGCGCCACTTCCACGTAGTGCAGGCGTTCCAGCGCGATGGCGATCAGGGTGGCGTAGGCCTCGATCTGCCGGCGCGAATCGGGATGCGAAAACAGGCTGCGATGTGCGGCCGCCATCACCAGCACGCCGCGCGTGCGCATCGGCGCCTTGAGCGGCAGGTAGAGCAGGTCGCTGTTGGACAGTGTGGCGGTGCCGGCGCCAGCGGGTTGTCCGTGGTCATAGACCCATTGAGCCAGCGCGGACTCTGGCGATGGCATGTCGCCGGCGGCGGGCGAGGCCAGTTTCAGCCGGTCGTCCAGGCCCAGGATATAGAGCGCGCAGCGCGACCCGAAGGTCGCATGCACGAACGAGCTTGCCAGGGCGACGATCTGCTCGGGCAGCAGGGAGGACGACAGTTCCCGCGCGAACTCATACAGGCTGCGCGCGTCGGCCTCGCGCTTGACCGAAGCTTGTGCCTGCAACCGCAGGCCGGCGGTCAGCTGGCCGATCAACAGGCCGACGCCCAGCAGCACGCCGAACGTCAGCAGGTACTGCACGTCGGACACGGCGAACGACGACAGCGGCTGCACGAAGAAGAAGTCGAAAAGCCCCACGCTGACGACGGAGGCCAGCGCCGCGGGTCCGCGGCCGTGGCGCAGCGCCACCGCGGCCACCGCCAGCAGGAAGAGCATGACGATGTTGGTCTGGTGCAGGGCCGGGAAAGCCAGCGCCGACAGCGCCGTGGCGACCGCGCAGTAGCACAGCGCCCAGGCATAGCCGGCCAGCGGACGGCCCTTGCGCGGGTCGTCGGCCTGGCCCGCGCGCCGGCCCAGAGTCAACGGGTCGCGTCCGGGCGGCGTATGCGCGGGCAGCGGCGGGGCGCCCAGCCGGATGACGTCGATTTCCGGGCAGCCCGCGGCCAGCATGTCGGCAAAGCTGTGGCGTCGCCAGAGCCATCCCGGCGACATGATGGCGGTCAGCGCGGCCGAGATAGACAGGCGCAGCCGCTGCAATCCGCTGGCCCGCGTGCGGCCGACGATGGCCTTGGTGATGTTGTGACGACGGATATAGCGCGCCACGGCGTCAACCATGTCTCCGCCAGCCAGCGTTTCAGTGCGGGCGCCCAACGAATCGGCCAACGCCAGGCTGTGCTGCAGCCGTTCCTGTTCGGCGGCAGGCTGGGGAGCGGCGCGCGGCGTGTCGATCGTGACGACGTGCAGGTCGCAATCCAGCTGCTGGCTCATGCGGTGGGCGCTGCGAATCACGTATTCGGCGTCGGCGTCGGGTCCGATGCAGGCGACGATGGCCTCGCGTGTGCGCCAGACCGGCTCGATGGCGCGGTCGCGGCGGTAGGCCTGGACGTCGTCGTCGACGTGTTCGGCGGTGCGGCGCAAGGCCAGTTCGCGCAACGCAATCAGGTTGCCCTTGCGGAAGAAGTTGCGCGTCGCGTGGCGCGCCTGCTCGGGCAGGTAGACCTTGCCTTCCTTCAGGCGGCGCAGCAGCTCGTCGGCCGACAAATCGACGAGCAGCACCTCCTCGGCGCCGTCGAAGACTTCGTCGGGCACGGTTTCCCAGACCCGCACGCCGGTAATGCTGCCGACCGCTTCGTTCAGGCTGTCCAGGTGCTGCACGTTCAGCGTGGTCCAGACATCGATGCCCGCGGCCAAAAGCTCCTGGATGTCCTGCCAGCGCTTGGCGTGGCGCGAGCCGGGCGCATTGGAATGCGCCAGTTCGTCCACCAGCACCAGGCCTGGACGCCGCTGCAAGGCGCCGTCCAGGTCGAACTCTTTCAGCACGTGGCCGCGGTACGCGACGTCCCTGAGAGGCAGGACCGGCAGGCCCTCAAGCAGCGTCGCGGTTTCGCGGCGGCCATGGGTTTCGACAATGCCGGCCAGCACGTCGACGCCCTGCGCCGCCTGCGCGCGCGCGGCCGCCAGCATGGCGTAGGTCTTGCCCACGCCCGCCGACGAGCCGAAGTACACGCGAAGCTTGCCGCGCACGGCCTGGCGCTCGGCCTCGTCCAGGGTTTTCAACAGCGCGTCGGGATCGGGACGCTCGCCAGCAATGTCAGCCATGAACGCGCAAAAGGGGGGAAGGAACGGCTGGCAATACTATACGCCGCGCCATCAGCGCGCCGCGCCTCGTTTGTCCAGCGCCAGGTTCAGCATCAGCACATTGACCACGGGGTCGCCCAGCACGCCCAGCCAGGGTTTATCGGTGTGGGCGTCGATCAGCGCGTCGACCTCCGAGCGCGGCAGGCCGCGGGCGCGCGCGACGCGGTCCGCCTGGTATGCCGCCGCCGCGGGACTGATGTGGGGATCCAGTCCGCTGCCCGATGCGGTGATCAGGTCCACCGGCACGGGCGCGGAGTTGCCGGCGTCGGCTGCCTTCTGGGCGGCGATGCGCGCCTGGATGGCCTCGGCCAGCGCCGGATTGCGCGGCCCGAGGTTCGAGCCGCCGGAGGCCGCCGCGTTGTACGGCATGGGCGCGGTGGCCGACGGGCGGCTCCAGAAGTACTGTGGGGACGTAAAGGACTGGCCGATCCATTCCGAGCCGACCACCTTGCCGTCCTGCTGGACCAGCGAGCCGGCCGCCTCGTGGGGAAACACGGCGGCGGCGATGCCCGTGGTCAGGAAGGGGTAGGCAAGGCCGGTGACCAGCGACAGCGCGGCGAAGACCACCAGGGCGGGGCGCAGGATGCCGCCTTGGCGCGGCGCGAGGGGAGTGGATGTCATGTCGAAATTCCTTTTGATGAAGGGGATCTAGGCCCAGCCCAGCGCAGCCAGCACCATGTCGACCAGCTTGATGCCGGCAAACGGCACCAACAGGCCGCCCAGGCCATAGATGAGCAGGTTGCGGCGCAGGAGCACCGATGCGCCGAGCGGGCGGTAGCGCACGCCCTTGAGCGCCAGCGGGATCAGCACGACGATGATCAGCGCATTGAAGATCACCGCCGACAGAATGGCCGACGCCGGCGTCGCCAGGCCCATGATGTTGAGCACGTCGAGCTGCGGATAGACGGTCGCGAAGGCGGCGGGAATGATGGCGAAATACTTCGCCACGTCGTTGGCCACGCTGAAGGTCGTCAGCGCGCCGCGCGTCATCAGCATCTGCTTGCCGATCTCGACGATCTCGATGAGTTTCGTCGGATTGGAATCCAGGTCGACCATGTTGCCGGCTTCCTTCGCGGCCTGGGTGCCGGAATTCATCGCCACGGCCACGTCGGCCTGCGCCAACGCCGGTGCGTCGTTGGTGCCGTCGCCCGTCATGGCGACCAGCCGGCCTTGCGCCTGGTAGTTGCGGATGAGCTTCAGCTTGGCTTGCGGCGTCGCTTCCGCTAGGAAGTCGTCGACGCCGGCCTCCGCGGCAATGGACGCGGCGGTCAGCTTGTTGTCGCCCGTGATCATCACGGTCTTGATGCCCATGCGGCGCAGTTCCGCAAAGCGCGACTGGATGCCCGGCTTGACGATGTCCTTGAGCTCGACCACGCCCAGCGCGCGGTTGCCGTCGCTGACTATCAGCGGCGTGCTGCCGCGTCGCGCCACGTCTTCGGCCAGGCGCAGCGCCGGTTCGGGCACGCTGCCGTCCTGCGCGGCCAGCCACGACTGGATGGCGTCGACGGCGCCCTTGCGGATCATGCGCTCGCCCAGGTTTACGCCGCTCATGCGCGACTGCGCGGTGAAGGGCACGAACTCCATGGCGGCGTGGCGGGCGGCAGGGGCGTGGATGGCCCGGTCCGCCAGCGCCACGATGCTGCGGCCTTCGGGCGTTTCGTCGGCCAGCGACGCCAGGCGGGCGGCCTCGGCCAGCTCACGCGGCGACACGCCCGGCGCCGGCAGAAAGGTGGACGCCTGGCGGTTGCCGAAGGTGATGGTGCCGGTCTTGTCCAGCAGCAGCACGTCGACGTCGCCGGCGGCCTCGACCGCGCGGCCCGAGGTGGCGATCACGTTGGCGCTCATCATGCGGCTCATGCCGGCCACGCCGATGGCGGACAGCAGGCCGCCGATGGTGGTGGGGATCAGGCACACCAACAGGGCCACCAGCACCGTCACCGTGACGACGGCGCCGCCGCCGGCCGCCGACACCGCGTAAATCGATATCGGCATCAGGGTCACCACGACCAGCAGGAAGACCACCGTCAGGCCGACGAGCAGGATCGTCAGGGCAAGTTCATTCGGCGTCTTCTGGCGCTTGGCGCCTTCGACCATCGAGATCATGCGGTCCAGGAAGCTCTCGCCGGGATCGGCGGCGATGCGCACGAAGATCCAGTCGGACAGCACTCGCGTGCCGCCGGTGACGGACGAGAAGTCGCCGCCGGATTCCCGGATGACGGGCGCGGATTCCCCCGTGATGGCGCTTTCGTCCACCGAGGCCACGCCGGCGATGACCTGGCCGTCGCCGGGAATGGTCTCGCCCTCCTCCACCAGCACGACGTCGCCGCGACGCAGCAGGCCGGACGGCTGGCTGACCGCCTGCGCGCGCCAGCGGGCGGGGTGCGCGTCAAGTGCGTCCGAATCTCGGAACCCCTTGAGCAGGCGCGCGTCGATCGTGGTGCGCAGGCCGCGCAGCGTCGCGGCCTGCTGCTTGCCGCGGCCTTCGGCCAGCGCCTCGGCGAAGTTGGCGAACAGCACGGTGAACCACAGCCACACGGTGATGCCCAGGATAAAGCCTGCGGGGGCTTCGGCCTGGCCGCGCAGCGCCATGATCCACAGCACGGTGGTCAGGATGCTGCCGACGTAGACCACGAACATCACCGGGTTCTTGACCTGCGCGGCGGGCGACAGCTTGCGCAGGCTGTCCAGCAGGGCGGGGCCGACGAGGGCGCGCGACCACATGCCGAAGGGGCGGGCCGGCGCGGCGGCCGGAACGGTGGGGGCGGCGCCGCCGCCGGCGCCGGTAGTTTGCATTTCAATCTTGGCCATTTTCTTTCCTAGCCTGTTGCATCAGGGTTGCAGGTGTTCCGCGACGGGGCCCAGGGCCAGCGCGGGCACATAGGTCAGGGCGCCCACCAGCAGCACGGCGCCGATCAGCAGCGTCACGAAAAGCGGGCCGGTCGTCGGCATGCTGCCGGGCCCCGCCGCGAGCCTGCGCTTGGCCGCCAGCGATCCGGCCATCGCCAGCACCGCCACGATCACCGCGAACCGGCCGAACCACATCGCGATGCCCAGGAGCACGTTGTAGAAGGGCGTGTTGGCCGACAGGCCGGCGAAGGCGCTGCCGTTGTTATTGGCGGCCGAGGACAGCGCGTAAAGGATTTCCGAATAGCCGTGGATGCCGGGATTCAGCACGCCGGCCTGGCCGGCGGACACGGAAACGGCCAGCGCCGTTCCGCCCAGCACGAGCAGGGGCGTCGCCAGGATGACGATGGCCACCATCTTCATGTCGTACGCTTCGATCTTCTTGCCCAGGTATTCCGGCGTGCGTCCGATCATCAGCCCCGCGATGAAGACGCCCAGGATCGCGAAGGCCAGCATGCCGCACAGGCCCGAGCCCACGCCGCCGTACACGACCTCGCCCAACTGCATCAGCAGCATGGGCGACAGCCCGCCCATCGCCGTCAGCGAGTCGTGCATGCCGTTCACCGCGCCGCAGGACGCCGCGGTCGTCACCGTGGCGAACAGCGAGGTGGCGGCGATGCCGAAGCGGGTTTCCTTGCCCTCCATGTTGCCGCCGGGCGTGAACACGCCGGCCTGCGTGGCCATCGGATTGGGCTGCTGCTCGAAATAGGCGGTGGATAGCGCGAACACGGCGAACAGTGCCGTCATCGCGGCCAGGATGGCGACGCCCTGGCGCCGGCTGCCCACCATCTCACCGAACGAAAAGCACAGCGCGGCGGGTATCGCCAGGATGGCCAGCATCTGCAGGAAGTTCGACAGCGGCGTGGTGTTTTCGTACGGATGCGCCGAGTTCGCGTTGAAGAAGCCGCCGCCGTTGGTGCCCAGCAGCTTGATCGCTTCCTGCGACGCCACGGGGCCCATCGCCAGCGTCTGGGTTTGGGACGAGGCTGGGTCCGCGACCGTCTTGCCTTGCGCGTCCAGAACTGGCTGGCCCTGCGCGTCCACGCGCGGCTGGTCGTAATGCACGGCCTCGACCGTCTGGACCTCCTGGTAGGGAAGGAGGTTCTGGATCACGCCCTGGCTGACCAGCGCCAGCGCCAACACCAGGGACAGCGGCAGCAGCACATAGAGCGTGCAGCGGACCATGTCGGCCCAGAAATTGCCCACCGTGGCCGAACAATGGCGGGCCAGCCCTCGGATCAGGGCGAACAGCACGGCGATGCCGGTCGCCGCGGACACGAAGTTCTGCACCGTCAGCGCCAGCATCTGCGTCAGGTAGCTCATCGTCGCCTCGCCGGCGTAGCCTTGCCAGTTGGTGTTGGCCACGAAGCTGATGGCGGTGTTCAGGGCGGAATCCGGGGATACGGCGCCCAGGCCGGCGGGGTTCAAAGGCAGCATGCCCTGCACGCGTTGCAGTGCGTAGACAACCACGATGCCGATCAGATTGAAGGCCAGAACAGCCCCGGCATAGCGCTTCCAGCCCATCTCGGCCTGCGGGTCGATGCCCGCCAGGCGATAGATGCCACGTTCCAGCGGACGTCCCCAGGCGGTCAGCCGCGAGGTTCCGTTTTCCATGGCGATGCGGATATAGCGCCCCAGCAACGGCGCGATCGCAAGCAGGACTGCCAGGTACAGGACCAGCAGTCCGACGAATTCGGCGGTCATCAGAATTTCTCCGGTTTGAACAGTGCGACCAGCAGGTACACGAAGAGCAAGGCGGCCGTCAGGCCGCTCAGCCAGTAAAGCCAGCTCATGGCTGATCTCCCGCGGACAAGGCTTCGCAGAACCGGAGCAGGGCGAATGTCAGCCCCGCCATGACGGCGAAAATGGCGATATAGATGAGATCCACGTTTTTTCTCCCCGGGAGGCTTGCTCCCTTCGAACGACAGCCTTCCCCGGATGCGGATACGGGCGGGGCAGGCGAGGTGACCAATCAGGACACCGGCAGGTTACGGAGCAGGGGGTAAAAACGGGGTATAGCTTGGGAAGCCGGGTGTAAACGCGGCGTAAAGAAGCCGCTGCAGAATTGGGGACGCACATGCCCGGAATCGGGCATGGCGGAGGGCACGGAAGCGGGCAGAGGCGTGCACGCATTCGCAATCGTGCTTGCTCACTAACTGAGCATTCCTCAAGAATTAGCCCGAACGCCGGCTGTTCAAGGCCAAAAAATCCCAATATTTAGTACAGAAAGCGAAAATCGCACTTATGTGGTGCAGGAAATATGTAAATGAATGCTCCGTCTTAGGGCATTCCCCTAGTGTGGCATTCCCGCATCTGGTGCAGAATCTCTTCCCATGCAGGTGAGGAGACAAAGCCCTGCATGGGCAAATGCCGGCGGCACCGGTACATAAAAAAAGTAAAGCAGTACTCAAAAAAAGCAAACGCACAACGGCTGGCACCAGGAAGTGCCAGCCGTTGTCGCATAAAAAGCCGGCAAATCAAGCTTCAGGGCTTTTCAAGCGCTGCGTTTGGCGATATTCAGATGGGACCTGCTCATCCACGCTATGCCGCAAACGCGCCTTCCCGTATCCCGGACATCCGCCACGCCCTATTGGCGCCGCAACCTGCGGCTGATCCTGCTGTTGCTGGTGGTCTGGGGCACGCTCACATTCGTCCCGTCGTATTTCGCCCGCAGCCTGAGTTTCGACTTCATCGGCTGGCCTTTCGCCTTCTGGATGGCAGCCTATGGCGCTCCGCTGGCCTACCTCATCATCATCGCCGTCTACGCCCGGGTCATGAATCGCGCCGATGAGCGCGCCGAAGAAACCGGGGAGCAGTCCTGATGCCGTTTTTCAGCGGAGACACGCCCCAGCAATTCCGCATCCGCCTGCGGCGCATCTATGTGCTGTACACGGCCGGTTTCGCGCTGATGATCCTGCTGATGGCGCTGGCCGAGATTCTGGGCATGCCGCGCAACTGGATCGGCTATGTATTCCTGCTGGTCACCGTAAGCCTGTATGCGGGCATCGGCATCGTCTGCCGCACGTCCGACCAGGTGGAGTACTACGTGGCGGGGCGCAGGGTGCCCGCCGTGTACAACGGCATGGCGACGGCAGCCGACTGGATGTCGGTGGCGTCGTTCATCGGCGTGGCCGGCACGCTGTACCTGACGGGCTATGGCGGGCTGGCCTACATCATGGGCTGGACAGGCGGTTATGTGCTGGTGGCGATGCTGCTGGCGCCCTACCTGCGCCGCTTCGGCCAGTACACCATTCCCGATTTCATGGGCGCGCGGTATGGCGGCAACCTGCCGCGTCTGGCCGGCGTGGCCTGCGCCATCCTGTGTTCGTTCACGTACCTGGTCGCGCAGATCTACGGCGTGGGCATCATCACCACGCGCATGACCGGTATTTCGTTTGAACTCGGTATCTTCGTGGCGCTGGGCGGCATGCTGGTGTGCTCGTTCCTGGGCGGCATGCGGGCGGTCACCTGGACGCAGGTCGGGCAGTACATCATCCTGGTCATCGCCTACCTGGTGCCGGTCATCTGGCTGTCGGTCAAGCACACCAACATGCCGCTGCCGCAACTGTCGGGCGGCGCGGTGCTGCAGCAGGTGACCGAGAAAGAAACCTACCTGAAGAACGATCCGTCCGAAATCGAAGTGCGGCGGATCTGGCAGCAGCGCGCCGACGAAATGGGGCGCCGCCTGGAAGCGCTGCCCGAATCGTGGACGCTGGAAAAGGACAAGCTGCGCAGCCGGCTGGCCCAGTTGAACGCCAGCGACGCCCCGATGGTGGAGATCCGTTCGGCCGAGCGCGAATTGGCCGCCTACCCGCCCACTGTCGAGGACGCCAGCGCCGTCTGGTCACAGGCAAAAGCCACCTACGAAGCCCGCGCCGCGCCTCCCACGCCGCACGCCGAGCCATTCCCCGCCAAGGACCCCGAGGAACAGCGCAACATGCGCGTCAATTTCCTGGCGATGGTGCTGTGCCTGATGCTGGGAACCGCGGGCATGCCGCACATTTTGATGCGGTCCTACACCACGCCGTCGGTCATCGAGGCGCGTAAATCGGTGTGCTGGTCGCTGCTGTTCATCCTGTTGCTGTATTTCATGGCGCCCGCTTTGGCGCTGCTGGTCAAGTTCGAGATCTATACCCAGGTCGTGGGGTCGAACTTCCTGAGCCTGCCCAATTGGGTGCACGCGTGGAGCGCGGTGGACACCAACCTGCTGGACGTCACCGACATCAACCGCGACGGCGTCGTGCAGCTTAGCGAGATCAGCATGGGGGCGGACGTCGTGGTGCTGGCCATGCCGGAAATCGGCGGGCTGCCCTATGTGATTTCGGGACTGGTGGCGGCGGGCGGACTGGCGGCGGCGCTGTCCACCGCCGACGGCCTGCTGCTGACCCTGTCCAATTCCCTGTCGCACGACATGTGGTACCGGATGGTGTCGCCGCGCATGTCGGCGGCGCGGCGGGTGATGGTCTCCAAGATCCTGCTGCTGGTGGTGGCCTTCGGCGCGGCCTGGGTGGCGGCGCGCAAGCCCGCGGACATCCTCTTCATGGTGTCGGCGGCGTTCTCGTTCGCCGCGTCGTCGTTCTTTCCGGCGCTGGTCATGGGCGTGTTCTGGCGGCGCGCGAACAAATGGGGCGCCACGCTGGGCATGGCGGCGGGGCTGGCCGTGACGTTCGCCTACATGACGCACACGCATCCCTGGCTGCGGGAGTCGGTGCTGGGCATTGCGCGCTCGCAGCCCGTGGATCTGTGGTGGGGCATTCAGCCGATCGCGGCCGGCGTCTTTGGCGCGCCGGTGGCGTTCCTGACGATCGTGGTGGTGTCCCTGCTGACGCCGCCGCCCGACCGGGCCACGCTGGCGCTGGTGGACTACCTGCGCAACCCGGGGGCGCCCCGTCCGCAGGCCGACAACACCTAGGGGCGGGACTGCGGCAGGCCGAATCGGCGCGGGAAGCCCTGCGCGACGACCGCGGCGCGTGCCGTCAATGCGAGACGGATTTGGAAAAGACGTTCATCACCACCACGCCGGCGATGATGAGGCCGATGCCGATGAGCGCCGGCGTGTCCAGGTGCTGCTTGAACAGCACCGCGCCCACGATGGAGATCAGCACGATGCCGACGCCGGACCAGATCGCGTAGGCGATGCCGACGGGGATCTCGCGCAGGGTCAGCGACAGGAAGTAGAACGAGATGAGATAGCCGAAGACGGTGACCACGGATGGCAGCAGGCGCGTGAAGCCCTGGGAGGCGTTCAGCGCGCTGGTCGCGAAGATCTCGGCCACGATGGCAACGGCAAGGTACAGCCACTTCATTTGCGCGGTCCTTCAGACTGCCGAAGCAGCACCAGTAGCGCGCCGGCGCCGCCTTCGCGTTCGGGCGCTTCCGAAAACGCCATGACTTCGGCCTTTTGCACCAGCCAGGTGCGGGCCTTGTCCTTCAGTACCGGTTCCAGGCCCTCGGAGTTGTAGCCCTTGCCGTGCACGATGCGCACGCAGCGGATGCCGTGCTCCTGGCATTCGTCCAGGAACGAGAGCAGGGCATGGCGGGCCTGTTCGACGCGCAGCCCGTGCAGGTCAAGTTCCGCGCCCGCGCGCCATTGGCCGCGCCGCAGGTTGCGGGCGGTGTCGGGCGCGACGTCGCCGCGCACGAAGGCGGTGCCGCCTTCCGACAGCAGGTGCGTGATTTCTCCGCCGTCCGAAACGCCGGCGTCGGCGCGGGTGGGCGTTTCGCCCAGGGCGTTGGCCCGGCGCAGCGCAGGCGCGGGTTCCGGGACCGGCTTGTGCGCCACGCGCGCGTCATGCTTGATCGGCGTGACCGACTTCATCGTGCGGCGGAACGCCGCCATGTCGTCCTCGGCGGCGGGTTCGGGCTTTTTCTGAGCCGCCGCCCGTTGCGGGGCAAGGGCGGCGCGTTCGCGTTCGGCCTGCAGGTCTTTCTTCAGGCGTTTCAGGTCGGCCTGGCCGACCTTACTGCCCCGCATTCTCCAGCCACCGTTGTGCGTCCAGCGCAGCCATGCAGCCCGTGCCGGCGCTGGTGATGGCCTGGCGGTAGACGTGGTCCTGCACGTCGCCGGCGGCGAACACGCCGGGCACGGAGGTCATGGTGGCCATGCCGGACAGGCCGCTCTTGGTGACGATGTAACCGTCCTTCATTTCAAGCTGGCCCTGGAAGATCTCCGTGTTGGGCTGGTGGCCGATGGCGATGAAGGCGCCGGTGACGGCCATGTCTTCGGTGGCGCCGGTGTCCACGTGGCGAACGCGCACGCCGGTGACGCCGCTGTCGTCGCCCAGCACTTCTTCCAGCGTGTGGAACAGCTTCAGTTCCATGTTGCCGGTTTCGACCTTGCTCATGAGCTTGTCGACCAGGATGGGCTCGGCGCGGAACTTGTCGCGGCGATGGATCAGGGTGACCTTGCGGCAGATGTTGGACAGGTACAGGGCTTCTTCGACGGCCGTATTGCCGCCGCCGACCACCACGACATCTTGGTTGCGATAGAAGAAGCCGTCGCAGGTGGCGCAGCCGGACACGCCGCGGCCCATGAAGGACTGTTCGGACGGCAGGCCCAGGTACTTGGCCGAGGCGCCGGTCGCGATGATCAGGGCGTCGCAGGTGTAGATCTTGCCCGTGTCGCCGGTCAGGGTGAAGGGGCGCTTGGAAAGGTCGACCTTGGCGATGTGGTCGAACAGCATCTCGGTGTTGAAGCGTTCGGCGTGCTTCTGGAACCGCTGCATCAAGTCAGGACCCTGGACGCCATCCGCATCCGCCGGCCAATTGTCGACGTCGGTGGTGGTCATGAGCTGGCCGCCTTGGGCCAGACCTGTAACAAGAACAGGGTTCAGATTGGCGCGTGCGGCATAGACGGCCGCCGTGTAACCGGCCGGGCCGGAACCGAGTATCAAAACTTTAGCGTGGGTAGGCGTGGACATGGGCGGGTATCTTTAGGTTAACGCCCAATTATAATGAGCCGCATGCCGCGTATCTCGACTGCTTCTCCGCGCGCCTCGCGCAACACCCGCAACGGCCCTTCTCCGCTGCAAACGCGCATTTCCGCGTTGCTGCGTGAAGCCCGCTGGATCCTATTTGCCGCCCTGGCGGCCTGGCTCACCCTGGTGCTGGCCACCTGGAGCGCATCCGACCCCGGTTGGTCGCACTCCGTGCCTGGCGACGTCGTCCGCAATCAGGGCGGCCGGCTGGGCGCCTATCTGGCCGACATCCTCCTCTATCTCTTCGGTTTTTCCGCCTGGTGGTGGGTCATCCTGCTGCTGCACCGGGTCCGGGCCGGCTACCGGCGCCTGGCCGCGCAGTTGCGCGTGGCCAACAGCAAGCAGCCCGAAGTGCTGCCGCGCGTCCACTGGGAAGAGGGCATCGGCTTCTTCCTGCTGATGATCGGCTCGCTGGGCATGGAAGCCCTGCGCCTGGCCAGCCGCGGCACGCATTTGCCGGGCGCGTCTGAAACCACCAGCGGCGCCGGCGGCGTCATCGGGCAGATGCTGGCCGACCTGATCGGCAACAGCATCGGCTTCACGGGCGCCACATTGGCCTTTTTGGTCATGCTGGCGATCGGACTCAGTCTGTTTTTCTCGTTCTCGTGGCTGGCCGTCGCCGAGCGCGTGGGCTCCTGGCTGGAAGGCCTGATCCGCCGCGTGCGTGACTCCTACATCGCCCGACAGGATCGCAAGGTCGGCGAAGTGGCCAAGGCCGTGCGCACCGAGCAGGTCGTGGCCAAGCAGGAAAAGCTGGTCCATGAGCAGCCCGTCCGCATCGAACCCGCCATCACCGTGGTGCCCAAGTCCGAACGCGTCGAAAAGGAAAAGCAGCAGTCGCTGTTCTTCGCGCCCGCGCCCGGCGCCGAGGGCGACCTGCCCGCCATCAGCCTGCTGGATCCGCCCCTGAGCAACCAGGAAACGGTGTCGGCCGAGACCATCGAATTCACCTCGCGCCTGATCGAAAAGAAGCTGGCCGACTTCGGCGTCTCCGTCACCGTGGTGGCCGCGCAGGCCGGCCCTGTCATCACCCGTTACGAAATCGAGCCGGCCACCGGCGTCAAGGGCAGCCAGATCGTCAACCTGGCCAAGGACCTGGCGCGCGCCCTCAGCCTGGTCAGCATCCGCGTCGTGGAAACCATCCCCGGCAAGAACCTGATGGGATTGGAATTGCCCAATCCGCGCCGGCAGATGGTGCGCCTGTCGGAAATCCTGGGCTCGCAGACCTATCACGCCAGCCATTCCGTCGTGACCATGGCGCTGGGCAAGGACATCGCCGGCAATCCGGTCGTGGCCGACCTGGCCAAGATGCCCCACCTGCTGGTGGCGGGCACCACCGGTTCGGGCAAGTCCGTCGGGATCAACGCGATGATCCTGTCGCTGCTGTACAAGGCTGACGCCTCGCACACCCGCCTGATCCTGATTGACCCCAAGATGCTCGAAATGAGCGTCTACGAAGGCATCCCGCACCTGCTGGCGCCGGTCGTCACCGACATGCGCCAGGCTTCCAATGCGCTGAACTGGTGCGTGGGAGAAATGGAAAAGCGCTATCGCCTGATGAGCAAGATGGGCGTGCGCAACCTGGCGGGCTACAACACCAAGATCCGCGACGCCATCAAGCGCGAGGAACCGATACCCAACCCGTTCTCGCTGACCCCCGACCAGCCCGAGCCGCTGTCGCCGCTGCCCACCATCGTGGTGGTCATCGACGAACTGGCCGACCTGATGATGGTGGTGGGCAAGAAGATCGAAGAACTGATCGCCCGCCTGGCGCAGAAGGCGCGCGCCGCCGGCATCCACCTGATCCTGGCCACGCAGCGTCCCAGCGTGGACGTGATCACGGGCCTGATCAAGGCCAACATCCCGACGCGCATCGCGTTCCAGGTGTCATCCAAGATCGACTCGCGCACCATTCTTGACCAGATGGGCGCCGAAACGCTGCTGGGCCAGGGCGACATGCTGTACATGCCGCCCGGCACCGGCCTGCCGGTGCGCGTGCACGGCGCCTTCTGCAGCGACGACGAAGTCCATCGCGTCGTCGAAAGCCTGAAGGCGCAGGGCGAACCGAACTACGTCGAGGGCCTGCTGGAAGGCGGGGTGGAAGGCGATGGCGCCGAGGGCGCCAGCAGCGTCACCGGCATCGGCGGCGATGCCGAATCGGACCCGATGTACGACCAGGCCTGCGAAGTGGTGCTCAAGCACCGCCGCGCGTCCATTTCGCTGGTGCAGCGCCATCTGCGCATTGGTTACAACCGTGCGGCCCGGTTACTCGAGCAAATGGAGCAATCGGGTATGGTGTCGGCGATGCAGTCCAATGGCAACCGCGAGATCCTCGTTCCCGCTGCTGCCGCCGCCCGAGAGGAAGCATGATGATGACGTTTCGCCGCCTGGCCGCTGTCGCGGTCCTGGGCCTGTCGCCGGCGCTGGCCCTTGCCGCCAGCGCGCAGGAACAACTGCGCGCCTTCGTGTCGACGGTCACCGCGGCGACCGGCTCGTTCTCGCAATACACCGTGAACGACCAGGGCCGCACCCAACCCGCGCAGACCGGCGTGTTTTCGTTCCAGCGCCCCGGCAAGTTCAAGTGGGCCGTGCAAAAGCCTTATGAACAGCTGGTCATTTCCGACGGCCGCCAGGTGTTCCAATATGACCCGGACCTGGCCCAGGTCACCGAGCGCAAGGTCGACGCCGCCATCGGCACGTCGCCCGCCGCGATTCTCTTCGGATCGGGGTCGCTGGAGCAGTCCTTCGATGTGTCCGCGCTGCCGGCCAAGGATGGCGTGGAATGGCTGCGCGCCAAGCCCCGCACCGCCGACGCCGGCTTTTCGCGCGTCGACATCGGCATGAAGGACAACCTGCCCGTGCGCGTGGAATTGCTGGATTCCTTCGGCCAGACAACCCGCGTCGACCTGTCGGCCATCCAGGCCAATCCGTCACTGCCGGCCAAGGAATTCCAATTCACCGCGCCGAAGGGCGTGGATGTGGTGAAGATGTAGCCGCGTCTCCCGGGGTGTCAGACACCTTGCCAGAAAGACAAATGTTTCCTGAAGGCCCGGCGCGCAGCCGGGCCTTTTGTTTGCGCGCTGCGATTGCGCGCCGCCTCAGGCGCGCTTATACGCCACGCAGTCGACTTCCACCTTCGCGTCGACAACCAGGCTCGACTGCACGCACGCGCGCGCCGGCGGGTTTGCGCCGAAGTATTCCTTGAAGACCTTGTTGAACGACGCAAAGTCGCGCGCGTCGTCCAGCCACACGCCGCAGCGCACCACGTGCTCCGGGCCGTAACCGGCTTCCTTCAGGATGCCCAGCACCTGCTGGATCGCCTTGTGGCTCTGCGCCACGATGCCGCCTTCGATGACTTCGCCGTTTTCCATCGGCACCTGGCCGGACACGTAAAGCCAGCCGTCGGCCGCAACCGCGCGGGCGAACGGCATGTGCGAGCCGCCTTGGCCGGTGCCGCCGGCGACGCCGTAGCGGGTGATGCCGTTGTTGTCGGGGGAGGGGGTAGCGCTCATGGGAAGGTTCTCCTTGCAAATATGGGGTGAACGGCCGGGCCTAGACTGCCCGCTCTTCGGGAAACGACGCGCGCAGGTCGCCGCTGCGCGGCAGCCAGCGCCCGGCGCGCTCGCCAGTGGCTTCGCCGCTTCGGTAGGACAGGACGCCATTGACCCACACGGCCTCGATGCCGCCCGCGGTCTGCACGGGCTCGGCGAAGGTGGCGCGGTCGATGACGGTGGCCGGATCGAACAGCACCAGATCCGCGTGGCAGCCTTCGCGCACCAGACCGCGGTCGGCCAGGCCGAAGCGGGCGGCGGACAGGCCGGTCATCTTGTGCACGGCCTGCGCCAGCGGGAACAGCCCCACGTCGCGGCTGTAGTGGCCCAGCACGCGCGGGAATGCGCCCCACAGCCGCGGGTGCGGCATGGGATCGTTCGGCAGGCCGTCCGAGCCCACCATGGTGAGCGGGTGCGACAGCACGCGGCGAACGTCGTCTTCATGCATGTTGTGATACACCGCGCCGGCCGGCTGCAGGCGCTGGGCGGCTTCCAGCAGCGTCACGCCCCAGTCGGCCGCGATGGCCGCGAGCTTGCGGCGAGCCTGCTCCGGGTGCGGCTCCGACCAGGTGATGTCGATGTCGAACTCGTCGGTGACCTGCTTCAGGTCCAGCGTGGACGAGCTGGCCGAATAGGGATAGCAGTCGCAGCCCACATGCTGCAGCCGACCCGCGTTTTCCAGCTTGAACAGCACTTCCTTCGTGCGGCCCCAGTTGCCCGCGCCGGCGCACTTCAGGTGCGACACCACGACCGGGACGCGGGCGTGCAGCGCGATGTCGAAGGCCTCCTGCATGGCTTCCAGGATGGCGGCGAACTCCGAACGCAGGTGCGTCGTGTACAGGGCGCCGAATTCATCCAGGGCCTCGGCCAGCAGCTTGACCTCGGCGGTATCGGCCTCGAACGCCGACGCATACGCCAGGCCGGTGCTCAGCCCGATCGCGCCGTGCGCCAGGGCGTCGCGCAACTGGGCGCGCATCGCCAGCACTTCGTCGTGGGTGGCGGGCCGGTCCAGGCGGTCCATGTGATTGCTGCGCAATGCCGTATGCCCCACCAGCGCGGCCACGTTCACGGCGGGGCGCGCGGCCTCGATGGCGCGCGTGTAGTCCGCGAATGTCGGGTAGCTGAAGTCGCCGCGCTTGCCCAGCAGGTTCATCGGGTCCGGCGGTTCTCCACGCAGGGTCACGGGCGACGCGCTGATGCCGCAGTTGCCCACCACCACCGTGGTGACGCCCTGCGATAGCTTGGGCAGCATGTCCGGCGTGCGGATGACGTTGGTGTCATCGTGGGTGTGGACGTCGATGAACCCGGGGGCCAGCGCCAGGCCGGCGCCATCGATGGTATGCCGCGCAGTCGCGCCGGACAGGTCGCCGATGGCGGCGATGCGGCCGCCGTCCAACGCAACGCTGGCGCAGTATTCCGGGCCGCCGGTGCCGTCCAGGATGCGGACGTTGCCTATGAGAGTGTCGTACATCTTCGTTTCCAGATTCAATCGCCCAGCGGCAGGCGGTTCGGGCCGCCGCGGTGCTCGTCCAGCGCCAGCTTGATGCGGCGCAGGCGTTCGCGGTTTTCTTCCTGGTTCAGCATGGCCAGTTCGGTGGACAGCAGGTCGATGGCCAGCATCATGGCGTAGCGCGAAGCCGACGGCTTGTAGATGAAGTCGGTCTCGTCGGTGCGGATGGGCAGCACCACGTCGGCCAGCCTGGCCAGTTCGGAAGACGCGTCCGTGATGGCGACGATGCGCGCGCGGTACTGCTTCACGATGCGCGCGGCGCCGACGATCTCGGGCGTCAGGCCGGAGGCCGACAGGATCAATACGGCGTCGCGTTCGTCGAGCGTGGCGGCCACCATGCGCAGCAGCACGGCGTCGCTGTAGACGGCGATCGGATAGCCCAGCCGCACCAGGCGCGATTGCACCTCTTGCGCCAGCACGGCCGACGCGCCGCCCATGCCGAACACGTAGACCATGCGCGCGCCGTCCACGATGGACGCGGCTTCTTCGAACAGCGGCTCTGTGAAGGTGGGCAGGTGCGCGCGCAGCGTGCTTTCGATGTCGGCGTAGATGCGCGCGTAGAAGGTGCTTTCCTCGGCCGGCGCGCTGGGATCCAGGAAGCGGCTGCCCACCGTGCTGGCCTGCGCCAGCTTCATTTTCAGGTCGCGGGTGTCGTCGCAGCCGACTGTGCGGGCAAAGCGCGAGATGGTCGCGATGCTGACGCCGGCCTTCGCGGCCAACTGGTCCACGGTGGCGCTGGCGCTCCAGATGATGTCGTCCAGAATGGCGTCGGCAACCTTGCGTTCTGTCACGCTCAATGCGTCCCGCCGACTGCGTATCTGGAAGACGATGTCGCGGATGATGTTCATGTGTGATTCCTGGATCAGATCGGGCGGGGCGACGTCAGGCCGCAAGCTCGGGATCGTCGACGCGTATGCAGGACACGTAGTGGTCTGCGCCGACGCCCACGGCGGGCGGCACGGCCGCCGCACAGGCGTCGATGGCATGCGGGCAGCGCGTGCGGAACACGCAGCCGGAGGGCGGGTTGACCGGGCTGGGGATGTCGCCTTTAAGCAGGATACGCGAACGCGGAGCGCGGGGATCCGGCACCGGCGCCGCGGACAGCAGGGCGCGCGTATAGGGATGGCGCGGTCGGGCATAGACCTCGCTGGTCGGGCCACGTTCCATGACACGCCCCAGGTACATGACCACCACGTCGTCGCACAGATAGTCCACGACCGCCAGGTCGTGCGCCACGAACAGCATGGTCAGCCCCAGGTCGCGTTGCAGGTCCTGAAGCAGGTTCAGCACCTGGGCCTGCACCGACACGTCCAGCGCGGACACCGGCTCGTCGGCCACGATGAAGTCGGGCTCCACCGCCAGCGCGCGGGCGATCCCGATGCGCTGGCGCTGGCCGCCGGAAAATTCATGCGGATAGCGGCGGCTGTGGTCCGCGTTCAAACCCACGCGCTCCAGCAGTTCGCCAATGCGCGCGCTGCGGCGGTCACGCGCCAGCTTGTGAGTGTCCAGCGCCTCGCCCAGAATCTCGGCCACCGTCATGCGTGGGTTCAGGCTGGCGTAGGGATCCTGGAACACGATCTGCATGCGGCGGCGCCATGGCAGCATCTGCTTTTCGTTCAGCGTGGTGATGTCCTGTCCGTCGAACGTGATGCGTCCCGCAGTAGGCGCGAACAGGCGCAACAAGGCGCGCCCAGTCGTCGTCTTGCCGGAGCCGGATTCGCCGACCAGGCCCACGATCGTGTTGCGGGGCACGTCGAAGCTCACGCCGTCCACGGCGCGCACGACGGGGGCGTTGCGCGCCTGCGAGGTCGGGAAGTGAACCTTCAAGTCTTCGATGCGGACCAGCGGTGCTTCGCCGCGGAGGGTCGGGTTGTGCGTCATATCGGATTCACCTTGATGCAGCGCGCGCGGTGTTCGGCCTGCACCGTCACCAGGTCGGGCACGCCGGCCCGGCAGTCGTCCGCCGCCATCGGACAGCGGGGCGCGAAAGTGCAACCGGGCGGCAGCGACAGCACGCTGGGCACGTTGCCGGGGATGGCGCGCAGGCGCTCTCCGGAGGCCAGCAGCGCGGCCGTCGGCAGACAGGACAGCAGGCCGCGCGTGTAGGGATGCGTGGGCTTTTCGAACAGGTCGTAGACCCCGGCGTCTTCCACCACGCGTCCGGCGTACATGACGGCCACGCGATGCGCGATCTCGGCCACCACGCCCAGGTTGTGCGTGATGAACAGGATGCTCATGTTCATTTCGGCCTGCAGCCGGCGCAGCAGGTCCAGGATCTGCGCCTGCACCGTCACGTCCAGCGCGGTGGTGGGTTCGTCCGCGATCAGCACCGCCGGATTGCAGGCCAGGGCCAGCGCAATCATCACGCGCTGGCGCATGCCGCCCGACATCTGGTGCGGATATTCGTTGACGCGCCGGTCGGCCGCGGGGATCTCCACGCGTTCCAGCATCTCTTTCGCGCGCTTGATCGCCGCGGCGTACGAGCCGCCCTCGTGCTGCAGCACGGCCTCGGCGATCTGGTCGCCCACCGTGTACAGCGGATTCAGGCTGGTCATGGGCTCCTGGAAGATCATGGCGATCTCGGCGCCGCGGATCTTCTGCAGCGTGGCGGGCGTGGCCTGCGCCAGGTCATGCTGCGCGCCCTGGCGGTCGCGGAACAGGATCCTGCCAACCTCGATGCGGCCGGCCGGCTTGGGCAGCAGGCCCATGATGGACAGGCTGGTCACGGACTTGCCGGAACCGGACTCGCCCACGATGGCCAGCGTTTCGCCGCGCGCCAGGTCGAAGGTCACGCCGTCCACAGATTTAGCGATGCCGTCGCGGCTGTGGAACCAGGTCTTCAGTCCTTCCACGGACAGCACGATGTCTCGGGTGCTTGCCGTCATGATTACAGCTCCTTGCGCAGGCGCGGGTCGAGGACGTCGCGCAGGCCGTCGCCCACCAGTTGCAGCGACAGCACGGACAGCACGATGGCGATGCCCGGAAAGATCATGATCCAGTCCGCCGAGCCCATGTACTGCTGGCCAGCGTTGATCATGGTGCCCCAGGTCGGGATGTCGGGCGAAACGCCCACGCCCAGGAACGACAGGCCGGCCTCGGCCAGGATCGCGTAGGCGAAGATGAACGTGCCCTGCACCAGGATGGGCGACACCAGGTTGCGCAGCACGTGCACGGTGACGATGCGCCAGGTGGGCACGCCCAGCGCGCGGGCGGCTTCCACGAAAGGCAGTTCGCGGATCACCAGCGTCGACGCCCGGACGATGCGCGCGAGGCGGGGCGTGTAGACGATGCCCAGCGCGATCACCACGTTGACCAGCGACGGTCCCAGCGCGGCCACCAGCGAGATGGCCAGCAGGATGTCGGGAAACGCCATCATCGCGTCGATCAGCCGCGACACGAACTTGTCGGCGGTGCGGAAGAAGCCGGCGATCAGGCCCAGCGCAATGCCCAGCACGCTGGACACGATCACGACGGAAAAGCCCACCATCAGCGACAGCCTGCCGCCGTGGATGACGCGGCTGAAGACGTCGCGGCCGAAGTCGTCGGTGCCGAACCAGTGCGCGGCGCCGGGCGCCTTGAGCCGGTTCATGATGGACAGCTTGAAGGGATCGTACGGGCTGATCCACGGCGCCAGCAGCGCGGCGGCGGCCAGCACGATGATCACGATCAGGCTGATCAGCACGGTCTTGCGCGCCACCAGCAGGCGCAGCACCTGCCAGCGGTCGGCGCCCGTGCCGGCGCCTGAATTAGCGGTGGTTGCGATGGCCATTCTAGTAACGCACCCGAGGGTCGACGACCAGGTACAGCAGGTCGATGAACAGGTTGATCAGGACATAGATGGCCGCGATGATCAGCAGCGCACCCTGGATGACGGGATAGTCGCGGCGCAGCACCGCCGACACCACCAGGCTGCCCACGCCGGGCAGGCCGAACACGGTCTCGGTCACGACCGCGCCGCTGATCAGCAGCGCCGTGGTCAGGCCCAGCACCGTCAGGATGGGAATCAGCGCATTGCGCACCGCATGCTTCAGGATGACCTTGCGCTCGGGCAGTCCCTTGGCGCGCGCCGTGCGTACGTAGTCGTCGCGCAGCACGTCCAGCATGCTGGCGCGGATGAAGCGGGTGATCAGCGCGGAGTTCACCAGGCCCAGCACCACGGCGGGCAGGATCAGGTGCGACAGGCGGGTGGCCAGCGACGCGTCCGGGCCGCCGTAACCCGCCACCGGCAGCCAGCCCAGCTTGACGGAGAAGACCTGCATCAGCAGCAGCCCCAGCCAGAAACTGGGAACGCTGGACGTAAACATCGAAAACGACAGCACCGACTGGTCCAGCGTGGTGCCGCGCTTGACTGCCGACAGGATGCCGACGGGCAGCGCGATGGCGCTGGCGATCAGCAGCGACATCAAGGTCAGCAGAATCGTGGGTTCGGCGCGGTCGGCCAGCGCCGACAGCACCGGCTTGTTCATGAAGATGGATTGGCCCAGGTCGCCCTGCGCCAACTTGCCCAGCCACGAGACGTATTGCACAGCCACGGGCTGGTCCAGCCCCAGCTGCGCGCGCAGCGCGGCGATGTCCTGCTGGCTGGCCTGCGGGCCCAGCATCACGGCGGCCGGGTCGCCGGGCGTGACGCGGATGATGACGAACACGATGGTCGCGACGATGAACATCACGGCCACCAGCCCGACCAGCCGGTTCAAGAGATAACGCAACACGGTGGAATCCTAGAAATCAGTGTGCGGGCGCGCTGACGGCCGCGCGCGGTGTTGTCGGCGGTGGGCCGCCGGGGCAGCCCACCGCAACGGCGCTTACTTGGGCGCCTTCCATGCGTTCCAGAAGTACGGCCACGGCACGGCCTGGGTGCCCTGCAGCGACGGGGACTTCGCGGCCTGCGCGTTGAAGTCGCCGACCTTGATGAACGGCACTTCGTCATACACGGCCTGTTGCACGTCGGCCCAGCGTTTGACGCGCTCTTCCTGCGAGCCGGCCTGGTTGAAGGCGTCCAGCACCTGATTGCGGCGCGGGGTGTCCCACCAGCCCGGCGCATCCTTGGACGGGAAATCGATCAGCGCGGGCTCGGGCAGGAACGGGCTATGGGTGATGAAGATGTCCCACACCGCCGGATCCTGGCGACGCTGCGTCAGCGTGGCCCAGTCCACCACCTGCATGTCCACCGTGAAGCCGGCGGCCTTGAGGTATTCGGCGGCGACCAGCGCCATCTTGTAGTGGAACTCGTACTGCTGGCTGGTCAGGATGCGGATCTTGCGGTCCTGCACGTTGGCGCCGTCCACCAGCTTCTTGGCGGCGGCGGCGTCGGCCTTGTTGTAGACCTTGCCGCCCAGCGACGTGGCCCACGGATAGCCTTCCGGGTACAGGTCGCCGTTGAGCTTGTAGAAGTTCTTGTCGCCGAACGCGGCGAACAGCATGTCTTCTTCGTTCAGGGCCAGCTGCACCGCCTGGCGCACCGCCTGGTTCGACATGATGCCCTGCTTGGTGTTCAGCACCAGCCGCGGCCAGCCAAAGGGCTTGAGCATGACGGGGTCCGAGCGGCCGTTCTTCAGCTTGGGCAGCGATTCAACGGGCAGCGAGTCGACGTAATCGAACTGGCCCGCCACCGCGCTTTCCACGCGGGTGTTGGCGTTGCTGACCGGCACGAAGCGGATCTCGTCCAGGTATTGCTTGCGCGCGCCGCCATAACCATTGGGCTCGCCGTCCCGCTGCTTGTAGCCGTCGAAGCGGACAAGCTGCACGTACTGGTCGGGAACGCGCGCCTTCAATTGGTAGGGGCCGGTGCCGACGAATTCAGTCAGCGCGGGTGCGATCTTGCCCTTGGGCATGACGACGGCGGCGCTGTTGTTCATCGCCAGCAGGGCGGTCAGCGGTGCATAGGGCTGCTTGAGCGTGATGCGGATCGTGTTGGCGTCCGGGGCTTCCAGGTTCGCGATGATCTTGGCGGCCATCTTGCCGCGCGTCGCGGTCTCGGTCCAGCGCTTCAGCGACGCCAGCACGTCGGACGAATCCATCTTCGATCCGTCATGGAACGTGATGCCCTGGCGCAGCGGGATCGTGTATACCAGCCCGTCGGCGCTGACTTCCGGCATCTTGTCGGCCAGCAGCGGCGTCAGGTTCCACTTCGCGTCGAACGTGTAGAGCGTTTCGAAAAAATGCTGGGTCAGGATCCCCACCAGGTCCGCCGTGCTGGTCATCGGATCCAGCGTCGGCGGCTCGCCGATGGTCGCGACCGAGATCGTGCCTCCCTTGACAGGCGTGGCACAGAGGGCGGGGGTCGACAATGCGGTCAAGCCAATTGCGCCGGCCGCGAGCAGGCTCTTCAGCCCGCCTCGCCGGGAGGTACGGAAGTTCATGATTCTCTCTCCAGAGGGTCAGAAACAGGTTTGTCGCGTGGTGTTGGTTGAGCGCAGGGATCCCGGGTCTTGTTGCCCCCTCCAGGCCCGGCGCGGTGCCGCGGGCAAGGGGGCTCAGAAGAAGGTTTCGGCGACGCCGGTGACGCGGTGCTGGTCGTCCACCAGCAGCACCTGGCGCCATTTGTCGAAGGTCAGGCAGGGATGTGAGATATCGAAGGCGATCATGTCGCCGACCTGGATGTCGTCGCCTTCAACGATCTGCATGAAGGCGTGCTGGTCCATCATGGCGGACAGCTTCCAATGGGTCGGGGCCGCCGCGGGTGCGGCTTGTCCGGGCCTGAACAGCAGGGCAGGCGTGGGCAGGCCCGCGTCGAAAGCCGCATCGCGCTTGCCCAGCGCAATGATGGCGCGTCCGGGCTCGGGCAGGGACTGCACGTAGGCCCAGACCTGCAGCGCGGGCTGCAGGCCGGGTTCCATCTTGCGGGCTACCGGATTCTGCGCGTTGATGCGCTCGGCCGCCGTGCGATAGATGCCGACGTCGTGAGACAGATAGCAGCCGGGGCGCAACACCACTTCCAGCGGCGCGCCGATGTCCAGCTGCGAAAATTCCTCGGCCACGACGTCGAACCAGGCGGAACCGGCGCCCGAGATGACGGCGGGGCCGTTCTTGCGCAGCCGGCCGGCGGCGGCCAGGCCGCGCAGCGCGTCCGTGGCGCGACGCAGGAAGGCGCGGATCGCGCTTTCCTCTTGCAGCACGCCTTCGTAGACTTCGATGCCGGCCAGCGCCAGGCCGGGCCAGCGGGCGATTTCATCGGCCACTGCCTGTAGCTGCGCGTCGTCGCGCACGCCCGTTCTCCCGCCGGTGGGGCCCAGTTCGATCAGCACGGGCAGCACCAGGCCCTGCTCGCCGAAGAATTTGCCCAGCTGCGCGGCGTTGGTGGGCGAATCCACGATGCAGAAGAAGGTGAAGGCGGGATCCTGCAGCAGGCGAGCGATGATGGCCATGTTGGCGCGGCCCACCAGCTGGTTGGCCATCAGCACCCGGCGCACGCCGTGCTGGTATGCCGCCAACACCTGCGGCGCGGTGGCCAGCGTGATGCCCCACGCGCCGTTGTCGATCTGGCGCTTGAACAGGGCCGGGCTCATCGTGGTCTTGCCATGGGGCGCCAGCTTGACGTGGTAGGCCTCCATGAATTGCTGCATCCACTGCAGGTTGTGACGCACGCGGGATTCGTACAGCACCGCCACGGGCAGGCTCACGTCCTCGTCCAGCACATTCCAGTTCAGCGCCGCCACGTCGGCGGTGGTACAGGAGTCCGGAAAGACGCCCAGGCCTTTGCCGTTCACGTCCAGAGGCGCTGCGGGGGAGGAGGAGTTCGTCATGGCGGGCGCTCGCTATGGAAAATATTTACGTCAAATCGGATTTTTTTCATTATCGTGAAAGAAATTTACAGCGGGGAGCTAGGAGTTTCCCGTAGCCGGTGCTCCGCCGACGGTGGGAAAATAGGTCCATGCCCCGCGTGCGGCGCCCTGGCGCGCCGACGCCCCACACAGAGGAAAAGCCATGCTGAAAGTCGCCTTGGGCCAGTTCGCCGTCAGCCGAGTCTGGGAAGAAAATGCGCAGGTCTGCGTCGACCTGATGGAGCGCGCCGGCGCGGGCGGCGCGGACCTGCTGGTGCTGCCCGAGGGCGTCCTGGCGCGTGACATCACCGATCCGCAGATCGTCCTGAAGGCCGCCCAACCCCTGGACGGCCCGTTCATGACCCGTCTGCTGGAAGCCAGCCGCGGTTCGCAAATGGCGACCATGATGTGTATCCACGTCCCGACGGGGGAAGGCCGGGTCTGGAATACGCTGGTCACGCTGCGCGACGGCAAGATCCTGTCGCAGTACCGCAAGCTGCATCTCTACGACGCCTTCACCATGAAGGAATCCACCAACGTCACGCCCGGCGTGGAGATCCCGCCGCTGCTGGAAATCGCCGGACTGCGCGTCGGCCTGATGACGTGCTATGACGTGCGCTTTCCCGAACTGGCGCGCCGGCTGGCGCTGGACGGCGCCGACCTGCTGGTCCTGCCGGCGGCCTGGGTGCGCGGTCCGCTCAAGGAAATGCACTGGGAAGTGCTGGTCACCGCCCGGGCGCTTGAAAACACCTGCTATGTCGCCGCCACGGGCGAATGCGGCGAACGCAACATCGGATGCAGCATGGTGGTCGACCCGCTCGGCGTGGTCACCGCCCGCGCCGGCGAGGCGCCCGCGCTGGTCTTCGCCGACATCGATCCGGAACGCCTCGCGCACGCCCGCAAGGTGCTGCCCGTGCTGGCGAATCGCCGTTTCTCGTCGCCGGACCTGGCTTAACGCCGGCCGCCCGCCGCCGCGCCGGGCAGCCGGCGGCGAAGGATTCCAGGCGTCCGGCATGGTGTAATGCTGACTTGAAATCCTTGCTGTCTTCCCTCATCTGCTGCCAATGAGCAACGATCTCTTCGCGGCCGATCCCGCGCATCGGCCTTATGTCCCCCTGGCCGAACGTCTGCGACCCCGCACGCTGTCCGACGTGGTCGGGCAGTCGCACCTGTTGGGCCCGGACAAGCCGCTGCGCGTCGCCTTCGAATCCGGCCGTCCGCACTCCATGATTTTCTGGGGCCCGCCGGGCGTGGGCAAAACCACGTTGGCGCGCCTGATGGCCGACGGCTTTGACGCTCAATTCATCGCCATTTCGGCCGTGCTGGGCGGCGTCAAGGACATCCGCGACGCGGTGACGGTGGCGCAGATTGCACAAGGGCAGGGCCGCCGCACCATTCTCTTCGTCGACGAGGTGCACCGGTTCAACAAGGCGCAGCAGGACGCCTTCCTGCCCTATGTGGAAAGCGGGCTGTTCACGTTCATTGGCGCCACTACCGAGAATCCCTCGTTCGAGGTCAATTCGGCGCTGTTGTCGCGCGCCCGCGTCTACGTGCTGCAGTCGCTCACGCCTGAAGAACTGCAGCAGCTGGTGGACCGCGCGGTGGAGGCCTTGAATGACGGCCTGGAAGCGGGCGACGCCATCCGCATCGAACCCGACGCGCGCGAACAGCTGGCGGCCTGGGCCGACGGCGACGCCCGCAGGTTGATCAGCGCGGTGGAAGTCGTGGCTGAATCCGCGCAGGCGGCCGGCCGCGACACCGTGGACGCGGCGTGGCTCGAGATCTCGCTGTCGCAGAACCTGCGGCGCTTCGACAAGGGCGGCGACGCCTTCTACGACCAGATCAGCGCGCTGCACAAGTCGGTACGCGGCTCCAACCCCGACGCCGCGCTGTACTGGTTCTGCCGCATGATCGATGGCGGCGCCGATCCCAAATACCTGTCGCGCCGCCTGGTGCGGATGGCTGTCGAGGACATCGGCCTGGCCGACCCCCGCGCCACCGACCTCGCGGTCAACGGCGCCGACATCTACGAACGCCTGGGTTCGCCCGAAGGCGAGCTCGCCCTGGCGCAGGCGGTGGTCTACATGGCCTGCGCGGCCAAGTCCAATGCCGTCTACAACGCGTACAACCAGGCGCGCAAATTTGCCGCCGAACACGGCAGCGCGCCGGTGCCCATCCACCTGCGCAATGCGCCCACCAAGTTGATGAAGCAACTGGGCCACGGCAAGGCCTATCGCTACGCGCACGACGAGCCTCACGGCTACGCCGCGGGCGAGCAATATTTCCCCGACGGACTCAAGCCTTCCTTCTATCGGCCGACCGATCGCGGGCTGGAGGCTAAAATCCAGCAAAAGCTGGCATTCCTGCGCGAGCTGGACGCGCAGGAGCGTTCCAAAAACCGGTAACGGGCCAACGCGCCCGTCGCTTCTCGCAACCTCACCGACCACACCATGCTAGACCCGATACTGCTGCGCAAAGACCTGCAAACCGTCGTAGACCGCCTCAAGACCCGCGGCGTCGCCTTCGACACGGAACGGTTCAACGACCTGGAGTCTCGCCGCAAGGCCGTCCAGACCGAAACCGAATCCCTGCAAGCCCGCCGCAACGCGCTGGCCAAGCAGATCGGCCAGCTCAAGGCCAAGGGCGAGGACGCCAGCGCCGTCATGGCCGAGTCGCAGGCCGTGCCTGTGCGCCTGAAGCAGCTGGAAGAAGAACTCGCTGCCTTGCAGCAGCCGCTCAACGATCTGCTGATGTCGGTGCCCAACCTGCCGCACGCCAGCGTGCCGCTGGGCGAATCCGCCGACGACAACGTCGAGGTCCGCCGCTGGCTGCCCGGCGCCCCGGGCGCCGATGGCAATCCGGCCGCGCTCGCGTTCGAAGCTCGCGACCACGTCGCGCTGGGCGAACCGCTGGGCCTGGACTTCGACATGGCCGCCAAGCTGTCTGGCGCGCGCTTTTCGTTCATGCGCGGCCCCATCGCCCGCCTGCACCGCGCGCTGGCCCAGTTCATGCTGGACTTGCAGACCGGCACGCACGGCTACACCGAGTGCTACACGCCGTACATCGTCAACGCGTCGACGCTGTTCGGCACGGGCCAACTGCCCAAGTTCAAGGACGACATGTTCGCGGTCTCCAAGGGTGGCGGCGACGACGATCCCAAGGTCGATGACCAGGGCAAGCCCTATGTGCGCGAAGACCAGTACCTGATTTCCACGTCGGAGATCACGCTGACCAGCGTCGCAAGCGGCACGATCCAGGCCGCCGCCGACCTGCCGCTCAAGCTTACGGCCCACACGCCGTGCTTCCGTTCCGAAGCCGGCAGCGGTGGCCGCGACACGCGCGGCATGATCCGCCAGCACCAGTTCGACAAGGTCGAAATGGTGCAGATCACGCAGCCGGACCAGTCCTACGATGCGCTCGAGGACATGGTCGGCCACGCCGAACGCGTGCTGCAACTGCTGAACCTGCCTTATCGCGTGGTGCTGCTGTGCACGGGCGACATGGGCTTCGGTTCGGCCAAGACCTACGACCTGGAAGTGTGGCTGCCCGCCCAGAACACCTGGCGCGAGATTTCGTCGGTTTCCAACTGCGAAACCTTCCAGGCCCGCCGCATGCAGGCGCGCTTCCGCAACGCGCAGGGCAAGCCGGAATACGTGCACACGCTGAATGGTTCGGGCCTGGCGGTTGGCCGCGCCCTGGTTGCCGTGCTCGAAAACCACCAGCAGGCCGATGGCAGTGTGCTGATCCCTGAAGCGCTGCAACCATACATGGGCGGCGTGACGGTGCTCAAGCCCTGATAAAACCGCGCGTCAATCGGCCATTTGGCGGATAAAAAGACGGAGCCTTCGGGCTCCGTTTTTTTTTATCATTGCGACATATTCCTGTCGCTTTGGAACGCTATTCTGCTCGCGTGAGTGCTTGATTTTTGATGTGAGCAATTGTGTATTTAGCATAAAAGGGCCGGATAGTTACGGCACAATACACCGGCGTTCTACACGCTTCATTCACTTATATAACAAGGAGTTGTCCATGACTTCAAGAATGATTGGAGATTTTCGTGTGAGATGCTCTGTAGCCAAGGAAGACGAACAGGGCTACCGCGTGCAAATATGGACCCGCCGGATTGGCGGCACCGCACCGGAAAAATGCTGGACCGTTCCGGGCCAGCCCCCGTTCCCGAACCTGCACGAAGCCGAACAGGAAAGCCAACAGTTGTTCCACGGAATCAATGGCGTTCGTTTCAACGGTGAACCGGAGTTTGCACATGCGTCCGCATAATGGATGGTGGCGCGCGTCAAGTACGCCGCGTCGATGGATTGATCTCGTACAGGAATCGCCGCGCTGGGCCGACAACAAGGTCAAGCAGGTGCCGCAGGAACCGGCCGTGATGGCCGCCAAACCTGTCCAGACCCCGGCGGTCTGACAGGACATTCCGCCCCAGGCACCGGACATTGTCTGGACGGAAAAAAAGGCCACTCGAAAAGAGTGGCCTTTGTTTTTTGCCGCATGGGTTTAATCGCGGTCGTGGCCGCGGCCGCGGTAATGCCCGTGACCGTGCTTCGGCCCATGATAATGGCCGCGATCGTAATAGCGGCCGCCGCGGTAATACACCGGCGCCGGGTAAACCACCGGGGGCGCCACGTACACAGGGGCCGGACGGTAATAGACGGGCGGGGGCGGCGCCACGTAAACCGGCTGTGGCGCGACATAGACCGGAGCCGGATACACGATACCTGGAACGCCGATGGATATGCCGACGTCCACCCGAGCCAGCGCGACGCTGGAAATCAGCAGACCCGCCGCACCGACACCTGCGATAAGCCATTTTTTCATGTTGCACCTGCCCGCTGCGTGATGCAGCAAAGTTGAGTATTCGTTGGTGCAATTTTCGTCGGTTTGCGCCAGCTTTTCGTAAGCGGGTCGGCCGCAATAGCGACAATCCGCAACCGCCCCTTATTTTTCAGGCGCGCCGCTGCTGCATTGCGGCAGAGGCCGTCCGCTCTGGAAAACCCGCGGTTGAAGTCGATTGAAATAAGCTGGAATGGCTTGAAGTCGGGCGCGGTCGTTACACACGGTCACTATGTGCGTAGGGCTGCGCGTAACGGGTGTTGCGGCGGCGCGCCAAGCGCCTAGCGATTCGACTCGTCCCAAGGCGCGGAGTGGCGGTATTCCACGACCCAGACCCACGGATTGGCAGCCCACGCGTGCGCTCCATAGCGCTCGCACCACATCAAGGCGAACGCGGTCTGCAGCGGCACGCCCGGCAAGAGGGCCGAGCTTTGATAAAGGGCCTGGGTGCCTTCAGCGCGCGCGTCGGCTTCAGAAAGATTCTGCAGTCGCTGGATGCGCACTCCCACCACCACCGCGCTGGCGAACGGAGCGCCGGCCTCGTCGGACAGGATGATGGTTTCGCCGGATTTTCCGAATGGGCACCGGACCCAGCTGGAGGTTTTGCGCAATTCAGAGGGGTTGTCCGGCGAAGGGCCCATGGCCACCCACCTGCCCGAATCTGCGGCGTCAGCGTACCAGGCCGTGGTGAATTTGGACGGCTGTGGCTTGAGAATGCGGCGACTTTGCACCTTGGCGCCGTCGAGAATGGCCTGTTTGAGCGGTTCGCTGAACTGAAGTGACTGCCGTTTCATCTGCTCGCTGTTTCCGTTGCATCGATCAATGCGCGATTGCTATTGCGGTTCGGGCCGGCACATGCCATTTGCTTGAGCGTTATTCAAGCTCTGCGTGAAGAGTATGACGTGTCACGACTTACCTGTCAGGATGGCCTCCGATTTGTGTTGTCTTTTTGAAAACGGCAAAGGGTTATTTGTATACTCGACGGATGAAAACTGACCTGCATGATCTCAAGCCCGGTTACTACTGGTACACCATGGCCAATGACCCGCTGGCCGTCATCCATATCCATGAAGATGGCGGCGCCACGCTCATGGGCACGGACTATCGCATAGGCGCCGAAGGCGTGGCCGACATGGTTCGGCAAGGCGAGCGTTTCTTCTGGATCGAGCCGCCCCAGGTCTGACATGGCGGATCTGCTCCTGAAGAACGTCCGCTCGCCGAAGGGCGATTCCGTGGACGTTCTGGTGCGCGGCGGCCGTATCCTCGACATCGGCCCGGGCCTGCACGCGGATCCCGACGTCACGCTCGAAGACGGGGGCGGCGCTTTGTTGCTGCCCGGCCTGATCGAAGGGCACACTCACCTGGACAAGACTACCTGGGGTTCGCCCTGGTACGTCAACAAAGTGGGGCCTGCGCTTACCGACCGCATCGACAATGAACGCACCTGGCGCGCGGCCTCCGGCCATGACGCCGCCAGCCATTCCCGTGCATTGGCCCAGGCTTTCCTGCGCGCAGGCACGACCCGCATACGCACGCACGTCGACATCGACACCGATGCCGGCCTGAAACACCTGCACGGCGTGAACGCCACCCGCCAGGAACTGGCCGGCCGTGTGGAAATCCAGACGGTGGCGTTCCCGCAATCCGGCCTGCTGGTCCGCTCGGGCACGGCCGAACTGCTGGATCAAGCCCTGGCGGAAGGAGCCGACGTGCTGGGCGGGCTGGATCCGTCCGCCATCGACCGCGACCCCGCCAAATCCCTGGACGTGTTGTTCGGCCTGGCCGACAAGCACGGCAAGCCGGTGGACATCCACCTGCACGAACCCGGCGAACTGGGCGCATTCACGCTGGACCTGATCCTGGACCGCGCCCAGGCGCTGGGCATGCGGGGCAAGGTCGTCATCAGCCATGCGTTCTGCCTGGGCGGCATTGACGCCAAGCGGCTGGACGGCCTGCTCAAGCGCCTTGCGCTGCTGGACGTCGCCGTGCTGACTACGGCGCCCGCGTCCCGGCCCGTGCCGGCGGTGCGAGCCTGCCGCGAAGCCGGGGTGACGATATTCGGCGGCAATGACGGCATCCGCGACACCTGGACGCCCTATGGCAGCCCGGACATGCTCGAGCGCGCCACGCTGATCGGCCTGCGCAACGATCTGCGTCGCGACGATGAGATCGAATGGGCGCTTGATTGCGTGACGCACGCCGCCGCCCGCGCCTGCGGTTTCGCGGACTACGGCCTGGCTCGCGGCGCGCGCGCCGATCTGGTGCTGGTCGACGCCGCCTGTGTTGCGCAAGCCGTGGTGCAAAGAACGCCCCGGCGTCTGGTCGTGGCCGGCGGCGTGATCGTCGCGCGCAACGGCGAAGACGCCATCGCCTAGCCGGGGGCGTCCCCGGTCTTTCCTCCCAGGCCGAGTTGCGACTCGGCCAGCTCCACGAACGCCCGCATCAGTTCCGAGCGCACGCCCGACCGAAGCCAGATCGCGCCCACGGTGCGCACGGGGCAGGGCTCGGGTAGCGGCCAGCGCTTCACGTGCGCCAGCGGCGCGCCCGTGCTTGCCCAGTCGGGCAGCAGCGCCACGCCCAATCCCTCCGACACCAGTTTGGCGATGGACTCGATTCCATCCAGTTCAAACCTGACCCGCGGCCGCAGGCTGCGCGCCCTGAGGTAGTCGTCGGCCATCTTGCCGCCGACCACGCTGCGGTCATAGCAGATATAGGGTTCCCGGGCGATGACGGCCAGCGGATCCGTGACCGGCATGCCGGCCGGCGTGACGAGCACCAGCGGTTCGTGCCGCAGGTCGCGCCACGCGCAGGTCTTGGGTATGGGAAATAGCGGGTGCACCAGCAACGCACCGTCCAGTTCGCCGGACAGCACCTTGCTGTAGAGCAGGGTGGTCGGCGCGGGCTCGATGTAGATCTCGATGCCTGGATGGCGCGCCACCCAGGTGCGCAGCACGGGCGGCATGATGCCGGTCAGCGCGGTGGGTGTGGCGCCCAGCCGCAGAGGGCCGGCGGGCAGGTCGGTGTCGGATGCGGCCGAACGCAGATCGCGGACGTCCCGCAGGATGGCGCGCGCGCGTTCAAGAATGCGCACGCCGGCCGGCGTCGGCTTGACGGTGCGGCCGGAGCGCGCGATGAGCGCGCTGCCGACATCCGCCTCCAGCGCGCGCAGCCGCTGCTGCACGGTTGCCGGCGTCAACCCCTGGTGCCTGGCGGCCTGTGCGATGGAACCTAGTTCCACCACATGCACATAGGTTTGCAAAAAGCGCGAGTCCACGATGGCAGGCCTCTTTAGAAGACGTTTTTTCCATATTCTAAAGATGCATGAAGATAATTGTTGTTTTCTTTGGCGGCGTGAAGAATACGTCCAGGGCGATCACGCCCATCAGATCAGAACCGCAACCAAGGAGCCTCCCGTGCCCATCATTGAATCCATAGACGTATGCGCCGCGGCGGTGCCTCTGGATAAAGTCACTTCGTTCTCCAACCGCACCGTGTCGACCCGCCACTACGGGCTGGTCAAGGTGCGTTCCACCGATGGCGTGGAAGGCATCGGTTTTTGCTATGTCGGCAGCGCGGGCGGCGCCATCTTCGAGGCGGCGGTGCAGAGCCTGCTGGCTCCCGTCCTGCTCGGCAAGGATTCCCACGCTGTCGAAGGCCTCTGGCAGACGATGTACCAGGAGGCGCTGCTGCAAGGCCGCCAGGGCACGGTGATGCGCGCGCTGAGTGCGCTGGACATCGCGTTGTGGGACCTGAACGCCAAGACGGCGGGCCTGCCGCTGCACAAGTTCCTGGGCGCCGTGGAGCTGGAAACGGTCCCGGCCTACGCCAGTGGCGGCTACTACCTGGACGGCAAGACGCCGCAGCATCTGGGCGAGGAAATGGCCAGCTATGTGGAAAAGGGTTTCCGCGCCGTCAAGATGAAGACCGGCCGCCTGTCGCCGCGCGAGGAAGAAGCGCGCCTGGCAGCCGCGCGCGAAGCCGTGGGCCCGGACGTGGAACTGATGATGGACTGCAACAACGCCTGGCAGGACGTCACCCAGGCCATGCAGTACATCCGCCGCTTCGAACAGTACGAGCCGTACTTCATCGAAGAGCCCTTCAGCCCCGACGACATCGACAGCCACGCCAAGCTGGCGCGCCTGACGCACCTGCCGATCGCCACCGCCGAAATCGGCTATGGCCGCTGGTACCACAAGGAACTGCTGGACAAGGGCGCCGCCGGCATCCTGCAGACGGACGCCGCGGTTTGCGGCGGCATCACCGAATGGAAGCGCATCGCCGCCACGGCGGCCAGCTATGGCGTGGTCGTCTGCCCGCACTGGTTCCACGACGTGCACGCGCCGCTGGTCGCCGCCACGCCGAACGCGCGATACGTGGAATTCTTCTGGGACGACCAGGTGCTGAACTTCCGCAAGCTGGTGGATCGCCAACTGACGCACAAGCAAGGGCGCGTGGTCCTGCATCAGGAACCGGGCCTGGGATTCGGCTTTGACGAACGCATGGTCGAGCGTTTCGGCAAGTGGACCCGCATCGGCCGCTGAAGATCGGCGATCCGTCATGAAGACGCCGTAAAGGAACAAAGCAAGGAGCAAAGCGTCCAGGCCGCGCAGATGGCCGGATGCGCTGGACGATACGCAGCATCCCCATAACCAGTTGCCGGCCTATGGACCGGCGCGCGAGGAGACAACTATGCAACGTAGGCAATTCATGACCAGCGCGGCGGCCCTGGGGGCGGCGCTCGTCCTGCCTTCGGCGGCGCGGGCGCAGGACCTGCCGTCCGGACCGGTGAAGATAGTGGTGGGGTTCCCGGCCGGGGGCGGCACCGACGTGCTGGCCCGCCTGCTGGGGCAAAAGCTGGGCGTGCTGTGGAACATGCCGGTCATTGTCGAGAACCGCGCGGGCGCGGCGGGCATCATCGCGGCCGAGCAGGTGGCGCGCCAGCCCAACGACGGCAACACGCTGCTGATGGCGCACGTGAACAGCCACGGCATCGCGCCGGGGCTGCAGCCCAAGCTGGCGTACTCGGTCGACAAGGACTTCACGCCCATCGCGCTGGTGGGCAAGACGCCGACCATCCTGATCGGGGGCGCCAACCAGCCGGCAAAGACCTTGCCGGCACTGGTCGAGTTGTGCCGCGCGCAGCCGGGCAAGATCGTGTTCGGTTCTGCCGGCAGCGGATCGGCGCAGCATCTTGCGCTGGAAATCTTCAAGGCGCGGGCCGGCATCGACGTGCTGCACGTGCCGTACAAGGGTTCCGCGCCGCTGATGAACGATCTGATGGGCGGTCACGTGCAGTATTGCTTCGAGGGCATGACGACCGCCACGCCGCTGATCCAGTCCGGCAAGGTCATCGCCCTGGCCCAGACGCTGCAGAAGCGGTCCAAGAGCCAGCCCGACGTGCCCACCGTGGCCGAACAGGGCTACCCGGGCTTCGAGGCCAGCATCTGGTTCGGCATGGTCGGCCCGGGCAAGATGCCCGACGCGATGGTCCAGCGCATGAACCGCGATATCGATCAGGTGCTGGCGATGGCGGACGTGCAGGAGAAGCTGGCGCAGGTGGGCGCGGAAGACGGCGGCGGCGGCGTCCAGCGCTTCGCCGAATTCATGAAGAGCGAACAGCAGAAGTACGCCAAGACCATCCAGGACGCGAAGATCGTCGCCGAAGGCTAAAGCGGGCGGCGGTGCGCGGCGCACCAACCGGGGTACCGCGCCGACCACGCATCGCTGATCGCGCGCCTTACCGCGCGTCCGTCTCCACCCAGCCCGCCGTCGCCGAGATCGAGCGGGCTTTTTCGCTGAGCAGCCGCGCGGTGTCGGATTCCAGGTCGTCGTCCACGGCGCCGACCGGTCCCATCAGCGTGATGGCGGCCTTCATTTCGCCCAACATGTCGAAGATGGGCGCGGACAGCGACGTAAAGTGCGGCAGCAACGCGTGCCGGCAGCGGCTGATGTGGTGTTTTCGTACCTCGTCGCGGATGGCCTGCACGTCCGCCATGGTGTACGAGTTGCCGGCCGCGCCGCCGTGGCTTTCGGGCGTTGACGACGCGAGCTCCTCTTCAAGCAACTCGCGCGTCAGCGCGTCCGGCAGATGCGCCAGGAAGTTGCGGCCCAGGGCGGAGGACAAAAGGGGCATCACGGTGCCCACGCGCAGTTCCAGCAGCGGCCGGCTGCGGCTGCCTTCCACCCGATAGACGATCGTGGGGCCCTTGTTGCCCCACACGCCCAGGAACACGGTATGCCCGGTGGCCGCGGCCACCTCGGCCATGATGGGCCGCGCCGTGGTGAACACGTCGAACTGCTCCAGGGCCGCCAGGCCCAGCCGCAAGGCGTACGGACCCAGGCCGTAATGGCCCGTGTCGGCGTGCTGTTGCACCACGCCCACCTTCTGGAAGCTCACCAGGTAGTAATGGACGTTGGGGACAGTCAGCGCACAGGCGTCCGCGATTTCCTTCAGGGGCAAGGGACGGCCGGTCTTGCGGATCACGTCCAGGATCCGGAACCCCACTTCGATCGACTGGATGCCTCTGCGCGCCGTGGACGGCGCCTGTTCCGAATTCTTCTCAGCCTTGCCGGCGGGCCTTGCCATTGCTGCCTCCACTGTGTCGTGGCGGCAGTGTAGCAGCGGCTTTCGCGCCAATTCTGGCGCGGGCGCCGGCCGGCCGCCGGGTTTCCCCTAGCTTTTTCCGGGTCTGTTTTAAGTTTGATAATAGTTAATGAATGCAGCATTATCAATTTTAAAAGACAGGGGAAAGCAAGCATGGAAGCGAAATTGGCAATGCCCGCGGTCGATGACGGGCCTACGCTCAGCCGCAAAGAGGAACGCCAGGTCGTCGTCGCATCGACGCTGGGCACGCTGTTCGAGTGGTACGACTTCTTCATCTACGGGACGCTGGCCGTCTTCATGAGCCAGGTGCTGTTTCCGCAGGACAACCCCACGGTGGCGCTGCTGGCCGCCCTGGGCGCGTTGGCCGTGGGTTTCATCATCCGTCCGCTGGGCGCCGTGATGTTCGGCTACCTGGGCGACAAGCTGGGCCGCAAGTACACCTTCCTCATCACCGTCGTCATGATGGGCGGCGCGACCGTGCTGATCGGCTGCCTGCCCACCTATGAGTCGGCGGGACATCTGTCGTGGATCCTGCTGCTGACGCTGCGCGTCGTGCAGGGCCTGGCGGTGGGCGGCGAATACGGCGGCGCCGTGATCTACGTGGCCGAACATTGCGAGCCCCGGCGCCGCGGCCTGCTGACAGGCTGGATCCAGATCACGTCCTCGGCCGGCCTGATCCTGTCGCTGGTCGTCATCCTGTGCGTCCAGGCCTCGATGAGCGCGGAAGATTTCCGCCAGTGGGGCTGGCGCCTGCCGTTCATCCTGTCCATCGTCATGCTGGCCATTTCGATCTACGTGCGCGCCAAGCTGCACGAATCGCCGGTCTTCACGCGCATGAAGAAGCAGAACCGCCTGTCCAAGAATCCAGTCAAGGAGACCTTTGGCCAGTGGCCCAGCCTGAGGCTTGTTCTGCTGGCGCTGATCGGCGTCACCGCCGGCCAGGGCGCCACCTATTTCACCGGCCAGTTCTACGTGATGATCTTCCTGCAGCAGGCCGTGCAGCTGGACCAGACCACCGTCTACACGCTGATCCTGATCGGCTTCATCATCGGCGCGCCGACCTTCGTGCTGTTCGGCTGGCTGTCGGACAAGATCGGCCGCAAGTGGATCATGATGGCCGGCCTGTTCATCGGCGCCGTCGGCTACCACGCGATGTTCAATGTGCTGCTCGATGCCGGCAATCCGGCCTTGGCGCAGGCCATGCAGACGACGCCGGTCCGCGTGCATGCGGACACCAGCGGCGGCGCCTGCGATTTCGGGCTGCAGGCGGCCATGATCGGCAGTCACGCCGACCACAAAAAGGTCTGCGTGCAGGCCAAGAAATTCCTGGTCGGCAAGGGCATCAACTTCGAATACGCCGCGCCGATTCCGGGTCAGGAGATCGCGATGAGCGTGGGCGGAACCACCGTCAACGGCTTTGACCGCGCAGCGTATGCCAAGGCGCTGACGGCGGCCGGCTATCCCGAAAAGGCGGATCCCGCCCGCATCGATCGCGCCACCATCATCCTGATCCTGGTGCTGATGACCGCCGTCGTCGCCATGGTGTATGGCCCGGTCGCCTCCTATCTGGTTGAATTGTTCCCGGCGCGCATCCGTTACACGGCGTTGTCGTTCCCGTATCACATCGGCGCGGGCATATTCGGGGGTATCGTGCCCTTTACCGCCACCTACCTGGCGCAGGCCAGCGGCAATATATTCGGCGGCCTGATGTATCCGGTGGCGGTAATGGTCGTCGTCGGCATCATCGGCAGCCTGCTGCTGCCCAACACCCGCGCCCAGGCGATCGACGAAGATCCGGCCCACTAACCACAGACAAGAGAGCAGAGACATGTCCGTGCAACAGAGCTTCAAGGCTGCCGTCATCCAGGCGGCCTCCATCCCGACCGACAGCGTGGCCTGCGCCCAGAAGGCGGCGTCGCTGATCCGCCAGGCGGCCGAGCAGGGCGCCCGCGTCCAGGTGTTTCCGGAAGCATTTCTGGGCGGCTATCCCAAGGGCAACTCGTTCGGCGCGCCTATCGGCATGCGCAAGCCCGAAGGCCGGGACGCGTTTGCCAGCTATCACCGTCAGGCGATCCGGCTGGACGGCGAGGAAGTCGCGCTGGTGGCCCAGGCCGCGGCCGACACCGGCAGCTTCGTCGTCATGGGCTGCATCGAAGCCGACGGCGGCACCCTTTACTGCACCGTGCTGTACTTCAATGGCCAGGAAGGCCTGGTCGGCAAGCACCGCAAGCTGATGCCGACCGCCGGCGAGCGCCTGATCTGGGGCTTTGGCGACGGCTCGACGATGCCTGTCATCGACACACCGTTTGGCAAGATCGGCGCCGTGATCTGCTGGGAAAACTACATGCCCATGCTGCGCATGTACATGTACAGCCAAGGGGTGGGGCTGTATTGCACGCCTACCGCCGACGACCGAGACACGTGGATTCCCAGCATGCGCCACATTGCACTGGAAGGCCGCTGCTACGTGCTGACGGCCTGCCAGCACCTGCGCCGCAGCGCCTACCCGGACGATTTCGAGTGCGCCCTGGGCGACGCGCCGGATACCGTGCTGATGCGCGGGGGCAGCGCCATCATCGGCCCGCTGGGCGAGGTGCTGGCCGGCCCCGACTTTTCGGACGAAACGATACTGTACGCCGACATTGATCCCAACCAGATCCTGCGCGGCAAATACGACTTCGACGTGGCCGGGCATTACGCGCGTCCCGACGTCTTCCAGCTCCAGGTGGACACCCGCGAAAAGCGCGCCGTATCGGCAACCGGCGCCGCCGGTCCGCAGGAGGCGTGACCGATGCATTTTGATTTCAGCGCCTTGCCGGCACAGACGGTCTACAACATCCTGACCTCGACCGTCACGCCGCGCCCGATCGCGTGGGTCACCACCGTGTCGGGACAAGGCGTCGTCAACGCCGCGCCCTTCAGCTTCTTCAATGTGATGGGGCATCAGCCGCCGACGGTCGCCATCGGCCTGATGCGCCATTCCAACGGGGATTTCAAGGATACCGGCGCCAACATCATCGAGAACGGCGAGTTCGTGGTGAATCTGGTGCCGGAATCGCTGGTCCACCAGATGAACCAGACTTGCGCGGACTACCCGCCCGACGTGGACGAGCTGGCGGCGGCGGGCCTGACTCCGCTTGCGGCCACGCACGTGCGCCCGCCCCGCATCCAGGGCAGCCCGGTGTCGCTGGAGTGTGTCAGCCAAGCCACGGTCGTGACCGGCCCGCGTCAAATCGTGGTCATCGGCCGGGTGCTGGGGGCGCACGTCGACGACGCCCACGTGCGCGACGCCGAGCGTGGCCACGTGGATACGCCGGCCCTGGGGCTGATCGCCCGCATGCACGGCGGCGGTTGGTATGCGCGCAGCACCGATACCTTTCAACTTGCGCGGCCGACGACGCCGCCATGACCCGCCAGGCGGCCACTTCGGCCGCCTTTTTTTGCCCTTTGGCAGAGGCGTTTTTACAACGCTTCAGGCCATATCGCGCAAAGGGAAGAGCTTGCGCCAATAAGTTCTCCATTTCCCCCGATGCCCGCGAAATCGGGGCTGCTAGCATCCGTTCGACCGTCGCGTGAACCCTCGGAATCGAACTCAGCGCCGGCAATTCTCAGACACAACGGACACCATTATTGGGGGCGGATATCCAGGGGCTTGCGGGCATCTGGCTTGAATTGGCGGCGGCGCAAGCCCGTCGCCGAGGCATCCGCCCGAGCGCGCATTCACACTTGCCCTGGAAGCAGCCGGAGGCAGTATGAAAAACTTGAAGCTTGGAACCCGCCTTGCGGGCGGATTCGCCATCTTGCTGGCCATGATCATGGTCATGTGTATCGTGGGCCTGGTCAGCCTGGCGAATATCAACCAATCGGTCGAAACCCTGACGCAGCGTTCGCTTACCAAGGAACGCCTGATCAACGACTGGGCGCGCAACATCCAGAGCGGCGTCACCCGCACCACCGCGATCGCCAAAAGCGCCGACGCCAGCCTGGCGAGCTTCTTTGCGGAGGAAGCCGCAACGTCGTCCCGAAACTCGTCGGCCCTTCAGCAGAAGATCGAGCCGCTGATCGAGAGCGACGAGGAAAAGCAGCTTTGGGCTGGCATCAGCAAAGCCCGCGGCGACTACCTGCGCACGCGCGACGGCATCTTCAAGGCCAAGCAGGAAGGCAACGTCGAGGCCGCCAACAAGATCTTCTCGCAGGAATTCGTGCCGGCGACGCGCCAGTTCATCGACAACATCACGCGTCTGTCAGATCTGCAACGCGCCGACATCGATGTGCGGGCGGGCGAAATCGATAGCGCCTATGGCGCCGCCAACTTCTGGATGATCGTGATCGGGACCATCGCGGTCGTGAGCGGCTTGCTGTTGGCCGTGCTGCTGACCCGCAGCATCACCCGTCCGCTTGCCGCCGCCGTGCGCGTGGCGAGCACCGTGGCCGCCAACGACCTGACCAGCACGATCGTCGTGAAATCCCGCGACGAGATCGGGCAGCTGATGCGTGCTCTGGAATCCATGAACGCCAACCTGGCGAGCACCATCGCCCGGATCCGGACCGGCGTGGACAGCATGGCGTCGGCTTCCGGCGAGATCGCGGCGGGCAACACCGATTTGTCCAGCCGCACGGAGCAGCAGGCCGCATCCCTGGAGGAAACCGCCGCTTCCATGGAGCAACTGTCGTCCACCGTGAAGCAGAACGCCGACAGCGCCAAGCAGGCGAATCAGCTTGCCGCCGCCGCGTCCGAAACGGCGTCGCGCGGCGGCGCCACCGTGTCCGAAGTCGTGAGCACCATGAACGCCATCTCGGCCAGCTCCGTGAAGATCTCGGACATCGTTTCAGTCATCGACGGCATCGCTTTCCAGACCAACATCCTGGCGCTGAACGCCGCCGTCGAGGCGGCGCGCGCCGGCGAGCAGGGCAAGGGCTTCGCGGTGGTCGCCTCCGAGGTGCGCACGCTGGCGCAGCGCAGCGCCCAGGCCGCCAAAGAGATCAAGACCCTGATCGAAGACACCGTGCAGAAGATCAGCCAGGGCTCGGGCAGCGCCGAGCGCGCCGGCGCCACCATGCAGGAGATCGTGAGTTCGGTGCAACGCGTGACCGACATCATGGGCGAGATCGCAGCCGCGTCCGCCGAGCAGGCGGACGGCATCGAACAAGTCAATCGCGCGGTGTCGCAAATGGACGAAGTGACGCAGCAGAACGCAGCGCTGGTGGAAGAAGCCGCCGCGGCGGCGGGGTCGATGCAGGACCAGGCGGCGGACCTGACTCGCGCGGTCAGTGCGTTCAAACTGCCGGGTGCGGGGCACGGCGCAATGGCGATTGCCTCGGTCGAGGCCGTCCAGACGTCCGCGGCGCTGCGGCTCGCGGCGTATTGATTGGGCCGGTATTGATTCGGCGGTCTGCGGTATTCGGTCGGCGGTACTGATTCGTCGATACTGATTGACAGAGGGAAGGCCGGGGCCGGCAAGGTCCCGGCCAGCCGCGCTAGCGTCGGCCCTCGGTCCGGCCTGCGGGGCGTTGCAAGCGGGGGAAACCCAGTCGCCCGCAAAGCGGTCACCCGCAAAGTCTCGTCCGCAAAGCCGTCGCCTGGAAAAGAAAAAAGCCCCTGATTGCTCAGGGGCTTCGTTCTTGAATACTGGCGGAGAGGGTGGGATTCGAACCCACGGTACGGGGATACCGTACGCCTGATTTCGAGTCAGGTACATTCGACCACTCTGCCACCTCTCCGTGGCTGGATTCCGTAACGGCGAAAATTTTCACTCGGTGAAGACTTTCACAAAAAGATCCCTGGTCGGAAAGATCTTCGTTGTCGGAGCAGCGAAGCCCGCAATTCTACAGGATTTTTTTTGTTTGTGTAAAGGGGTGGGAAAAGAGGAAGGGTAAAAGGACCACAGCGGGTTTCATCCGGCTTTCGGTCGACGCAATCTTTGGCCAGAATTCTTCCCATCCCGCCTATCGCCCGTTCCATGGACCTGATCCTCATCCTTTTGCTCGCGGCCGTGCTTTGCGTGCCCATCACCCAAAGGCTGGGTCTGGGCGCCATTCCCGGCTACCTGATCGCCGGGGTGCTGGTGGGGCCGTCGTGCCTGAAGCTGGTGACCAACGTGGATACGATGATCGGCGTCTCGCAATGGGGCGTCGTGATGATGCTGTTCATCATCGGCCTGGAGTTGTCGCCCAAACGCCTGTGGGCGATGCGCAACGAGGTCTTCATGCTGGGTTCGCTGCAGATGCTGGTCTGCGGCCTGCTGCTGGGGCTGGTGTTCGGCGCAGCGCTGCGCCATCTGGCCGGCATGGAATGGCAGGCGGCCGTGCTGTGCGGCCTGTCGCTGGCGCTGTCTTCCACCGCGGTGGCGCTGCGCCTGCTGGACGAACGCCAGTTGACCCGTGCGCCGATAGGGCGATCCGCGCTGGGAGTGCTGCTGTTCCAGGACATGGCTGCGATTCCGATGCTGGTGGCGGCCGGCCTGCTGGGATCGGACGGGACCTCGGCGCCGTCGTTCAAGGAAGCGCTGGTGGCTGTCGCCGTGGTGGCGCTGGCCTATCGGCTGCGGCTGCTGGGTTGGGCCGCCAAGGCCGAATTGAACGAACTCTTCACCGCGGCCGCGCTGCTGATGGTGGTGGGCGCCGCCCAACTGTTCGACTATGCGGGCCTGTCGGCGGGGCTGGGCGGATTCCTGGTCGGCGTGCTGATGGCCGAATCGCGCTACCGCCACGAACTGGAAAACGCCATCGAGCCATTCAAGGGCCTGCTGTTGGGCCTTTTCTTCGTGGCCATCGGCATGTCGATCAATCTGAACGTGGTCGCCCACCATTGGTTGTTCATTTTTGCCGGCGTGGCCGCGCTGCTGGCCGTCAAGGCGGTGATCCTGTACGGGTTCGCCCGTTTTCTTGGATTGCCCCGCTACCACCGCCTGCTGTTTGCCCTTGTGCTGGCGCAAGGCGGCGAGTTCAGCTTCGCGATCTTCAACGAAGCCTGGGACAACCATCTGGTGAACCTGGAGCAGCGCGACGTGCTGTCGGTGATCGTGGCGGTGTCGATGGGCGTCGTGCCCATGCTGATCAAATTGCTCGAGCGCGTGCCGGAGCGATTCGGCGGCATGGCGGACCTGCCCGTGGTCGACACGCCCGCCGCCGAAGTCGCCCAGCAGGCCGGCGACGCGCCGGCGTCCTCTCCGGCGGACAAGCCGCCCGCCGCTTGACCCCGCCGAGGGTAAGGGCATGGCATGATTACCGCCTTGCCGGGCAGCTACACTTGAAGCCCGTTTTCGGTTCCCGATTAATGTGCCAGCTCACAGGAGAAAGCTCATGCTCAAAGGAAAAGTAGCGCTTGTCACCGGTTCCACCAGCGGCATCGGCCTGGGTATCGCCACCGCCTTCGCCCAGCAGGGCGCCGACATCGTCCTGAATGGTTTTGGCGATGCGACCGAAATCGAATCCCTGCGCGCGAGCCTTGCCGAAAAGCATGGCGTAAAGGTGATCTACGACGGCGCGGACCTCTCCAAGGGCGCTGCAGTACGCGAACTCGTCGAAAACACCGTCCGCCAGATGGGCCGCATCGACATCCTGGTCAACAATGCCGGCATCCAGCACACCGCACTGATCGAAGACTTCCCGGCCGAGAAATGGGACGCCATCCTGGCGCTGAACCTGTCGGCCGTTTTTCACGGTACGGCTGCGGCCTTGCCGCACATGAAGAAGCAAGGTTCCGGCCGCATCATCAACATCGCGTCGGCGCACGGCCTGGTGGCGTCGGCCAGCAAGTCGGCCTACGTGGCCGCCAAGCACGGCGTGGTGGGCTTCACCAAGGTCACGGCGCTGGAAACGGCCGGCCAGGGCATTACCGCCAACGCCATCTGCCCGGGCTGGGTGCGCACGCCGCTCGTTGAAAAGCAGATCACCGCGCTGGCGGAAAAGAACGGGGTGGATCAGGAAGCCGCCGCTCGCGACCTGCTCAGCGAAAAGCAGCCTTCGCTGCAATTCGTGACGCCGGAGCAACTGGGCGGCACGGCCGTGTTCCTGGCCTCCGACGCCGCCGCGCAAATTACCGGCACGACCGTCTCCGTCGATGGCGGATGGACGGCCCGCTAACAAAGGACTCACCGAATGCTGTTTTTGCTTTCCCCCGCCAAGAAGCTGGACTACGACTCGCCGCTGCACATCGAGACGCACACCCAGCCACTGTTCGTGGATCAGGCCGCCGGCTTGATCAAGGTCCTGAAGACCAAGACGGCCGAGGACATCTCGGACCTCATGAGCCTCAGCCCGGCGCTGTCCGAACTGAACGTCCAGCGCTATGCGCACTGGAAGCGCAGCTTCACCCAGGCCAATTCCCGCCAGGCCGTGCTGGCGTTCAATGGCGACGTCTACGAAGGTCTTGACGCCGCCACGCTGTCTGCCAAGCAACTGGACTGGGCGCAGGAACATGTCGCCATCCTCAGCGGCCTGTACGGCGTGCTGCGCCCGCTGGACCTGATGCAGCCCTACCGCCTGGAAATGGGCACGCGCCTGCAAAACCCCAAAGGCAAGAATCTGTATGAATACTGGGGCAGCGGCATCGCGGACTACCTGAACGAACGCCAGGCCGGGCAGAAGACGCCCGTCATCGTCAACCTGGCGTCCGAGGAATACTTCAGGTCAGTCGACCTGAAGACCCTGAAGGCGCGCGTGGTGCAGTGCGTGTTCCAGGACTGGAAGAACGGCGCATGGAAGATCATCAGTTTCCACGCCAAGCGCGCGCGCGGCCTGATGGCGCGCTACGCCATCCAGCACAAGGTCGCCAAGCCGGAAGGCCTGCAGGGCTTTGACCTGGAAGGCTACGCGTTCGACGCCTCGGCGTCGTCGGCGGACAAGATGGTGTTCCGCCGCAAGCTGGACTGACACGTACGCTGCGTTAAAAAAAGGCCGGCCCGGTTGCATCCGGGCCGGCTTTTTCTTGCCCGGCGATGTCGACCGCAGTTCTTACGATGCCGCCGCCGCGACGGGCGGCGTGTGCAGCGGGTCGGCCAGCGCCTGCAGTTCCTGGCGGATCATGTGGGTGGCCTTCAGCATCTGCTTGACCGGATAGACCAGAGCAGCCTGCTCGCCGCTGGTGTCGAACTGCGTGGGCAGATTGGCTGGGGGGCGCGGGTTGTTTTCATCCAGCAGGCCGGCCATGCCGCTGAGCGCCTGCTGAATGGGTTCGGGCGTGGCCGGCAGCGCCGCCAGGATGGGTATCGCGGCGGTGATCTGCGACGCCAGCACGTGGTTCTGGATCAGCAGGTTGTTCAGTTCCGGCACGTCGACCTGATGCGATTTGGGTTCGCTCATCATCCGGTAGAACGCTTCGGCGAAATTGCTGAACGCGATGTGGACGTTCTTGCGGGCCAGGCGCCAGGCCAGGTCCGCGTCCGTCACGGCAGGCGTCTCGGCGGCCGCCGCGCCCACGGGCGCGCCGTGAGCCTGCATGGCGTCGACGTAGCGCAACCCCGCCAGCAGGTATTCGCGGTTGGCGCGGGTCGCGGCCGAAGCCAGGGGCTTCAGGTAGCGGGCTTCCCACCACGGCAGGATGTAGCTGCACACCAGCGCCAGCGCGCAGCCAAGCAGGGTGTCGATCGCGCGTTCACCGATCACCGACATGGACACGGTGCCCGGCGACACGAAGTGAAAGACCAGCACGACGAACAGGGTGTTGAAGATGGCGCTGGCCATGTAGTTCAGCTGCACCAGGCTGTTGCCCATGATGCAGGCGCCCAGCAGCACGGCGAACAGGACGCTGGGCTCGTCGGTCACGTTGAACAGCAGCAGGGCGCAGATGCATCCGATCAGGGTGCCCATCAGGCGCCAGCCATTGCGCTGGCGCGTCAGCGCGAAGCCCGGCTTCATGATGATCACGATGGTCAGCATGATCCAGTAGTTGTGCGCCGAGAACTCCGGCGACAGCCAGCGGCTGGCCAGCGTCATGGCGATCGCCGCGGCGGCCGTCACGCGCAACGCGTAGCGAAAGTGGGGAGAATCCAGCCGCAGATTGCTGGTCAGGAGGCCGAAGCGGAACTCCTGGCGCGAAATGAAGCGGGTCAGCGATTTGTTGATGCGCAGCACGTCGGTGGGCTTGGCGTCCGGCGAGGCCGCCGTGTGGTCCGCCAGCCGGTCCACGATGCGCGCCGAATTGCGCAGGCGCCGCAGCACCTGGATGATCAGCGCCAGCATTTCCGGGTCGCGCTCGCCCAGGCCCTGCTGCTTGAGTTGTTCGATCTCGTATTCGATGGCGCGCAGTTCGGCCTTGGCGCTGCTGCGGTACTGCACTTTGCGGCCGCGCGACACGTCCAGCGCGATCCGGTTCAGTTCCAGGGACATCTTCACCAGCGCGTCGCGCATGAACATCAGGCAGTCGTTGCCGGCCAGCGTTCGGCGCAGCGCCGCGTAGTCGGTGTGCGTGGCAACCAGGGTGTCCAGAAGCTGCAGCATGTCCACGAACATGTTCCACAGCATGACGCGCTGGCGGTCGCCCAGGCCCTTGCCGCGGGGCAGGGCGCGCAGCACCATGTCGCGCGCGGCCTGGTGCTTTTCGGTCATGACGGACTGGCGCTGGATCAGGGTGCGGTAGGTTTCATCCAGGTCGGCGGTTTCATCGTAGAAGGACGCCCGCGCCGCCACATAATCGGCCGTGGCGAAAAGCGCGACCGACATGGCCTGCTGCTCTTCGCGCAGCCAGAACAGCCGTGAAAATCCCAGGCTGAACGCCACGTAGAACAAGGCGCCGCCCAGGGTGGCGGCGGCATGGCCCAGCACCACCTGCGGTTCCAGCGGCGAATGCATGGTCAGCGTCATCAGAAGCAGGCCCGCAAAGCCGATCAGCCCGCCACGCTTGCCGAAGACCGTGAACATCGAATAGACAAAGCACTGCGCGATGACCACCAGCCAGATCAGGACGGGGTGCGTGGACGCCAGGCCGGTGATGATGACCGTGATCGTCCCCAGCGCCGCGCCGCCCAGCATTTCGTTGGTGCGATGGCGCTGCGGGCCGCCCGGCTGGTCGATGATGGCCAGGCACTGCGCGCCGAAAGTGGCGACCAGGCCGGTCGTGTAGTTGCCGAAAATGCCTCCCAGCACCAGCACGGGCAGCAGCATGCCCACCCCCTGCCGCACGCCTCCGAAGAAGTAGTGGCTGTAGAGGAAGCGGCGGATGCTGGCAATGCGCAAATCCATGGGGGCGGGGCTCGGTTCTGAACGACGCAACAAGTATAGAGACGCGGCCAGACGTTTTGGGGTCGGATGGTTACCGAACCTTCCGCGCAACGCTTGCCGAACGCCGATTTGCCACCTTTGACGCAACGCGGTAAATTGCTCCACTTGCTTCGGTCTGCCTATCCGAAACCGGAGCGTTGATGCACACGGCAAGGGTCACATCCCAGCCGTTTCGCAACAAGTCACACCTGCCGTTGGCCGCGCCACAAGCGTGTGTTGCCAAGGCTTCCATTTCGACCTCCAGCGTCCCCCAGGGGCGTTTGCACTGCGTTCTGTCGAGCGTGTGCCGGGTCGGCAAGGTGTCCGGGTGGCGTGGCTCCGTGAGCCGCTAAGCGCCGGATCATGTTGTCGTAACCGGTATGGGTTCAGTTGCCGTCGTATCCGGGCGAGCAGCAGTCAGGGTTGCAGGGCCGGTACTGAAAGGAACTACAACATGGAAATGAATGGCGCCGATATCGTCGTGCGCTGCCTGGCCGATGAAGGCGTGGAACACGTTTTCGGCTACCCTGGCGGCGCGGTGCTCTACATCTACGACGCTATCTTCAAGCAAGACAAATTTCAGCATATCCTGGTTCGTCACGAGCAAGCCGCCGTGCACGCAGCCGATGCCTATTCGCGCTCGTCGCAGAAGGTCGGCGTCTGCATCGTGACCAGCGGCCCGGGCGTGACCAATGCCGTCACCGGCATCGCCACCGCCTACATGGATTCCATCCCGATGGTCATCATCAGCGGGCAGGTGCCCACTGCGGCCATTGGCGAGGACGCCTTCCAGGAATGCGACACCGTCGGCATCACGCGTCCCTGCGTCAAGCACAACTTCCTTGTGCGCGACATCAAGGACCTGGCCGAAACCATGCGCCGCGCGTTCTATATCGCGCGCACCGGCCGTCCCGGCCCGGTGCTGGTGGATATCCCCAAGGACATCACCATCGCGCAGTGCAAATACACGCCGCCCAAGGGCGAGATCTCGATGCGTTCCTACGCGCCCGTCAACAAGGGCCATCAGGGACAGATCAAGAAAGCCGTGCAGATGCTGCTGGCCGCCGAGCGGCCGATGATCTACACCGGCGGCGGCGTCATCCTGTCGAACGCGGCGCCCGAGCTCAACAAGCTCGTGACGCAGTTGGGCGCGCCTTGCACCAGCACCCTGATGGGCCTGGGCGGCTACCCGGCCAGCAGCGGCCAGTTCGTCGGCATGCCGGGCATGCACGGCACGTACGAGGCCAACATGGCCATGCAGCACTGTGACGTGCTGCTGGCCATCGGCGCCCGCTTCGATGACCGCGTGATCGGCAACCCCAAGCACTTCGCGCAGAACGCCCGCAAGATCATCCATATCGACATCGATCCCTCGTCGATCTCCAAGCGCGTGCGCGTGGACGTCCCGATCGTGGGCAACGTCAAGGACGTTCTGGCCGACCTCAGCGCGCAATACGAAGCAGCCACTGCTGAGCACAAGCCGGCCAACATCGCCAAATGGTGGGATCAGGTCGAGACCTGGCGCGGCAAGGAATGCCTGAAGTTCGCCAACTCGACGGAAGTCATCAAGCCGCAGTACGTGGTGGAAAAGCTCTGGGAAGTGACCGGCGGCGACGCCTTCGTCACCTCGGACGTGGGCCAGCACCAGATGTGGGCGGCCCAGTACTACAAGTTCGACAAGCCGCGCCGCTGGATCAATTCCGGTGGCCTGGGCACCATGGGCGTGGGGCTGCCCTACGCGATGGGCGTGCAGATGGCCAATCCCGGACATGACGTAGCCGTCATCACGGGCGAAGGTTCCATCCAGATGAACATCCAGGAACTGTCGACCTGCCACCAGTACCGCCTGTCGCCCAAGATCATCTGCCTGAACAACCGCTTCCTGGGCATGGTCCGCCAGTGGCAGCAGATCGACTACGGCTCGCGCTATTCCGAGTCGTATATGGATTCGCTGCCCGACTTCGTCAAGGTGGCCGAGGCCTATGGCCACGTGGGCCTGCGCATCGAGCGCCCGGCCGACGTCGAACCGGCGCTGCGCGAAGCGTTCGGCAAGCACAAAGAGCGCCTGGTCTTCCTGGACTTCATCACCGACCGCACCGAAAACGTGTGGCCGATGGTCAAGGCCGGCCGCGGGCTGACTGAAATGCTGCTCGGCTCAGAAGACCTGTAAGGAGGCCACCCATGAAGCACGTGATTTCCGTCCTCCTCGAGAACGAACCCGGCGCGCTGTCGCGCGTGGTGGGCCTGTTTTCGGCGCGGGGCTACAACATCGAAACCCTGACCGTGGCCCCCACCGAGGACTCCACGTTGTCGCGCATGACCATCGTGACGACCGGTTCCGATGAAGTCATCGAACAGATCACCAAGCACCTGAACCGCCTGGTGGATGTCGTGAAGGTGGTGGACCTGACCGAAGGCGCCCACATAGAGCGCGAGCTGATGCTCGTGAAGGTGCGCGCCGTGGGCAAGGAACGCGAGGAAATGAAGCGCATGGCGGACATCTTCCGCGGCCGCATCATCGACGTCACCGACAAGTCCTACACCATCGAACTGACCGGGGTGCAGGAAAAAGTGCAGGCCTTCCTCGAGGCCCTGGACCGCAGTGCCATCCTTGAAACCGTGCGCACCGGCGTGTCCGGCATCGGACGCGGTGAACGGATCTTGAAGATTTGACCGGCCTTGCTGGCCTTGCCTCACCCTACATCTGAATCACACAAATATCCAAATACTGGAATCTGGAGCACAACATGAAAGTTTTCTACGATAAAGACTGCGATCTGTCCCTCATCAAAGGCAAGACCGTCGCCATCATCGGCTACGGTTCGCAAGGCCATGCGCACGCGCAGAACCTGCATGAATCGGGCGTGAAGGTCATCGTCGGCCTGCGCAAGGACGGCGCTTCGTGGAACAAGGCCGCCAACGCCGGCCTGGAAGTCAAGGAAGTGGCGGACGCCGTCAAGTCGGCCGACATCGTCATGATGCTGCTGCCCGACGAGAACATCGCTTCGGTCTACAACAAGGAAGTCCACGCCAACATCAAGGCTGGCGCCGCCCTGGCGTTCGCCCACGGCTTCAATGTCCACTACGGCCAGGTCGTGCCGCGCGAAGACATCGACGTCATCATGATCGCCCCCAAGGCTCCGGGCCACACCGTGCGCAACACGTACAAGCAGGGTGGCGGCGTGCCCCACCTGGTGGCCGTGTACCAGGACAAGTCGGGCGCCGCCCGCGACGTGGCCCTGTCGTACGCCAGCGCCAACGGCGGCGGCCGTGCCGGCATCATTGAAACCAACTTCCGCGAAGAAACCGAAACCGACCTGTTCGGCGAACAGGCCGTGCTGTGCGGCGGCACCGTCGAACTCATCAAGGCCGGCTTCGACACGCTGGTGGACGCCGGCTACGCGCCCGAAATGGCCTATTTCGAGTGCCTGCACGAACTGAAGCTGATCGTCGACCTGATCTACGAAGGCGGCATCGCCAACATGAACTACTCGATTTCGAACAACGCCGAATTCGGCGAATACGAAACGGGTCCGAAGATCGTCACGGAAGAAACCCGCAAGGTCATGCGCCAGTGTCTGACGGACATCCAGACCGGCGAATACGCCAAGAAGTTCATCCTGGAAAACACCGCCGGCGCCCCGACGCTGACCTCGCGCCGCCGCATCAACGCGGAATCGCAGATCGAGCAAGTGGGCGGCAAGCTGCGCGCCATGATGCCCTGGATCGCCGCCAACAAGCTGGTGGACAAGTCCAAGAACTGATCCTCGCGGCGGGCGGGGCATGGCCCCGCCGGTCAGGATCGAAGCGGCATGCCTGCAAGGGCATGCCGCTTTTTTTGGCCCTTTGCGCCGTCGGGGCAAATTTGGGGCCGGGCACGATCCTTGCTGTATCCCGCAAGCAGGGCCAGATAGGTTAACCTTTCAAAGTCCGTTGTAAGTTATTGAGACCATGCCCAATTTTTCCATGCGCGATTCCGAGAACCGCCACCGAAGCATCTACCTGCTTCCCAACGCGTTCACCACCGCCGCTTTGTTCGCCGGGTTCTATGCCGTTGTGCAGGCAATGAACGACCGCTTCGAAGTCGCCGCCATCGCCATTTTCGTCGCCATGGTGCTGGACGGCATGGACGGCCGGGTGGCCCGACTGACCAACACCCAGTCCGCCTTTGGCGAACAATACGATTCCCTGTCCGACATGACGTCCTTCGGCGTGGCGCCCGCGCTGGTCATGTACGAATGGATACTGAACGACCTGGGTCGCTGGGGCTGGCTGGCGGCATTCGTCTACGTCTCTGGCGCGGCGCTGCGCCTGGCGCGCTTCAACACCAATATCGCGGTCGTGGACAAGCGCTTTTTCCAGGGCTTGCCCAGTCCGGCAGCGGCGGCGCTGGTGGCCGGATTCGTCTGGCTGGCCGTGGACAACAAGCTGCCCATCCATGACAGCCTGATGGCCTGGGTGGCGTTCACGCTCACCATGTACGCAGGCATCACCATGGTGTCGAACGCGCCGTTCTTCAGCGGCAAGAGTTTCGCCCTGGGCCGCAGCGTGCCGTTCTGGGGCATCCTGCTGGTCGTCGCCGTGTTCGTATTCGTTTCCAGCGATCCTCCGGTCGTGCTATTTGGCCTGTTTGTGCTGTATGGCCTGTCTGGGTGGGTCACGTGGCTGTGGCGGTGGAACAAGGTCCGTCGCCTGCAACAAGAGCGCCGCGGGCATTCGTCCTGACCCAAAACAAAAACCCCGCCTGACGAAAACAGGCGGGGTTTTTCATTGGCGGGGCTACCAGAAATTGAACCGGTCATCGTCGTACATGGGGTCCGGCCCGGGGTGGAAGTGAGTCACCTTGCTGCCGTCCCGGCTCATGTAGACGTACATCAGCGAATTCCACACGCCGTTTTCCTTGTAGCGATAGGACCAGACGACTTCGCGCTTTTCGCCAAGGCCGGCCTCGGAGATGCGGGCGGGCGGCCCGAATTCGCAGCGGACACGTTCCGGCCCCCAATCTCCGGTTTCCAGGACCTTGAAGTGCGCGTCGGTCAAGATGGGCAACACGCGGTCGACCCGTCCGTCCTGTCCCACGTTGGCGCCCCAGGCGTACTGGCCCATGGGTTGCTGGGTCCAGATCACCCGGCGGCCGCCATCGGCCTGCGGACATTCGAAATTGGGGGCGCCGAACTGGGCCTGCACCTGGGCCAGCGGCGTGCCGGGCGCCACCTGGGTCATGTTCGCGCAGGCGGCCAGCCCGGCCAGCGCAAACGACGCCACGGCCATGCGGGCCGCTCTGTAATGACTTGCCATGTCCTGCTCCTTTTTGGTGCGCGCCGCGCCAGGTCCGCCCCAGGGGAGGCCCTGGAGCGGCTGCTGGGGTAATTCTAGCGAATCAGCTATAATCATCGAGCTTTATCAAGTGTATTGATTTTGCAAGATACTTTGCGCCAGCCGCTGGTGGTAGACGCAGGTGCTTGGAACATGGCGCGCATGCCCCATGTACAGGTTCTGCCCAACCCGCCATTGGCAGCAGTGAGAAAGCGAATTTACCCAAGGCTCGCGCAAATTTTTCCAAACCACGTCAGGGCGCCTCGGCCCTGTCGCATGTCCGAAGAGGTCATCAATGTCTGTAGCTGACATCAAGAAATCCGATATCGTTGCGCAATTCCAACGCGCTCAGGGCGATACCGGCTCCCCCGAAGTTCAGGTGGCTCTGCTCACCGCCCGTATCAACGAACTGACTGGTCACTTCAAAGAACACATGAAGGACCATCACTCGCGCCGCGGTCTGCTGCGTATGGTCAGCCGTCGCCGCAAGCTGCTCGACTATCTCAAGGGCCGCAATCCCGATTCGTACCGCGCACTGATCGAAAAACTCGGTCTGCGCAAGTGATCGACGGGGCTGGCTCCCCATGACGCAACCGTGGTCGGTGCGACGTATGTCGCGACGGCCACGGTTTTTCATTTGTAAGGAATAATCGTCATGTTCAATAAAGTGACTAAATCGTTCCAGTACGGCCAGCACACGGTCGTCCTGGAAACTGGCGAGATCGCCCGCCAGGCTTCCGGCGCCGTTGTGGTGTCGATCGAGGACACCGTCGTCCTGGCCACTGTCGTGGCTTCCAAGAAGGCCAAGCCGGGCCAGACGTTCTTCCCGCTCACGGTCGACTACATCGAAAAGACCTACGCCGCCGGCCGTATCCCGGGTGGGTTCTTCAAGCGCGAAGGCAAGCCGTCCGAAAAGGAAACGCTGACCTCGCGCCTGATCGATCGTCCGCTGCGTCCGCTCTTCCCCGAAGACTTCTACAACGAAGTCCAGGTGGTCATCCACACGCTGTCCGTCAATCCGGAAATCGATCCCGACATCGCCGCCATGATCGGCGCCTCGGCCGCACTGGCCATCTCGGGCATCCCGTTCAATGGCCCCATCGGCGCCGCTCGCGTGGGCTACATCGACGGCCAATACGCCCTGAACCCCACCGCCTCGCAGCTCAAGTCCTCGAAGCTGGACCTGATCGTCGCCGGCACTGAAAACGCCGTGCTGATGGTGGAATCGGAAGCCGACCAGCTGTCCGAAGAAATCATGCTGGGCGGCGTGGTCTACGGCCACGAGCAGATGCAAGCCGTCATCAACGCCATTCACGAACTCGTGAAGGACGCCGGCAAGCCCGACTGGGACTGGCAAGCGCCCGCCAAGGACGAAGCCCTGATCGCCGCGGTCACCGCCGCCGGCCAGGAAGGCCTGAACGCCGCCTACCAGATCCGTGAAAAGCAGGCCCGCACGGCCAAGCTGCGCGAAGTGTCGGCCGACGTGTCGGCCAAGCTGGCTGCCGCCGCCGCTGAAAAGGGTGAATCCGCCCCGGACGCCGTCACCGTCGACAACATCATGTTCTCGCTGGAATCGGCCATCGTCCGCGGCCAGATCCTGAACGGCGAACCGCGCATCGACGGCCGCGACACCCGCACGGTGCGCCCGATCAGCGTGCGCCTGGGCGTGCTGCCCCGCGCGCACGGCAGCGCACTGTTCACCCGTGGCGAAACCCAGGCGCTGGTCGTGGCCACGCTGGGCACCAAGCAGGATGAACAGATCATCGACGCGCTCATGGGCGAATACCGTGACCGCTTCATGATGCACTACAACATGCCTCCGTTCGCCACCGGCGAAACGGGCCGCATCGGTGTGCCCAAGCGCCGCGAAATCGGCCACGGCCGCCTCGCCAAGCGCTCGCTGGTGCCGCTGCTGCCGGCTCCGGAAGACTTCCAGTACACGATCCGCCTGGTCTCGGAAATCACGGAATCCAACGGTTCGTCGTCGATGGCGTCGGTCTGCGGCGGTTCGCTGGCCATGATGGACGCCGGCGTGCCGGTCAAGGATCACGTGGCCGGTGTGGCCATGGGCCTGATCCTGGACGGCGGCAAGTTCGCCGTGCTGACGGACATCCTGGGCGACGAAGATCACCTGGGCGACATGGACTTCAAGGTTGCGGGCACCGAAAACGGCGTCACCGCACTGCAGATGGACATCAAGATCCAGGGCATCACGAAGGAAATCATGCAAGTGGCGCTGGCTCAAGCCCGCGAAGGCCGCCTGCACATCCTGACCAAGATGAAGGAAGCGCTGGACGGCTCGCGTGGCGAACTGTCCGCATTCGCTCCGCGCATGCTGACCATCAAGATCAACCCGGAAAAGATCCGTGACGTGATCGGCAAGGGCGGCGCCACCATCCGCGCGCTGACCGAAGAAACCGGCACGCAGATCGACATCTCCGACGACGGCACGATCGTGATCGCCAGCGTCGACGAAGCTCAGGCCAAGGAAGCTCAGCGCCGCATCGTCGAACTGACCGCCGACGTCGAAGTGGGCCAGATCTACGAAGGTTCGGTCCTGCGTCTGCTGGACTTCGGCGCCATCGTGCAAGTGCTGCCGGGCCGCGACGGCCTGCTGCACATCTCCGAAATCGCCAACTACCGCATCGCGAACATCAACGATGTGCTGAAGGTCGGCCAGCAAGTCCGCGTCAAGGTCATCGAGGCCGACGACAAGGGCCGCCTGCGCCTGTCCATCAAGGCGATCGGCGGCATCGAGCAACAGCAAGCCGCTGCGGCTCCGGAAGCTGCCCCTCAGTCGGAACCGCAAGCCGAATAAGGCTGCTGGATCCCGATTGAAAGACGGCGCCGCGAGGCGCCGTTTTTTTTCGGGGTTCGATGGCCTGGATGTTCGCACCTTCCGTCAGGCGGCTCCCCAGCTTGCCGGCCTTACTGTAAAGTCTTGCGCGAGAGAGGCGCCGCCCGGATGTTCGGTGCGCGCTCGAAGCACGATTCGAAGGGGGATCACGGATGAGCGACGCATGACCGCGTGGCCGATTACCGCAGCCACGACGGCGCTGCTTGCCGCGTTGCTGACCGGCTGTGTGTCCAGCCCCGGGCCCGGCCAACGAGGGCCCAAGGGCGAAGACATGACTGCCGACCAGCTCGCGCAGACGGACTTCAACCGCACCGTCACGCTGGAAGTGCGGGACAACCTGGCCAGTCTGTATTCGCTCCTGGACAAGCTGTACCGACGCAATCCGCGTGAATGGCGCAAGACCGGCGCGCCGGATCTGGTTACGGCGGTAAATCGGGTCAAACACTCCATCGAGGTCCGCGTCCCGCCCAGCGGTCTCACCGGCCTGCGCGACATCCAGATCCTGGCGGTGGCGCTGGATCCCAACTATTCGGGCGACCGCGTCGGCGCCTTCATCTATGGCATGGCCGACACCATCATCGCCGCGCACAACGGCAAGACGCGCCTCTACGCCACCGACACGCTGGACGGGCAGCGGGTCTACAATGCCGCACGGAACGTCGAGGCGGCGGCCTGGCTGCTGGCGTCGCGCCGCAACAACCAGGGCGAACCCTTGTTGCTGGCCAACGAAATATCGCCGACTGTCACGAACCTCAGTTTCGAACGCGAGTTCGGCGCCATCATCGGCCGGCTCGACCTGATCGCCAACCTGCTCGGCGAAAATTCCCGGCGCATCGGGATCAACTACGCCCAGGGCCTTTTGCTGTTCAATTTCCTGCCTGTGCGTTAACAGGATTTCCACCGTGATCGATATCGCCTCCATACAGACCGCCCGCGAGAACCTGCGCGGCCAGGTGCTGAAGACCCCGTTTACCCTGTCCAGGACGCTGTCAGACATTTTTGGCGCCGAGATCTGGCTGAAGTTCGAGAACCTGCAGTTCACCGCCTCCTTCAAGGAACGGGGCGCGCTGAACCGAATGCTCACGCTGTCGGACGAGGAACGCGCCAAGGGTGTGATCGCGGTGTCGGCGGGCAACCACGCGCAGGGGGTGGCCTACCACGCGCAACGCATGGGCGTGCCCGCCGTGATCGTGATGCCCCGCTTCACGCCCACGGTGAAGGTCGCGAACACGCGGCGCTTTGGCGCCGAGGTCGTCCTGGCGGGCGATACGTTCGACGACGCCAAGGCCCGCGGCTATGAACTGGCCCAGGAGCGCGGCCTGATCATGATTCATCCCTACGACGACGAAGCCGTGATCGCGGGGCAGGGCACCGTGGCCCTGGAAATGCTGGAGGACCAGCCGCAGCTCGACACGCTGGTCATCGCCATCGGCGGAGGCGGCCTGATCTCCGGCATTGCCACGGCCGCCAAAGCGCTGAATCCCGCCATCGAGATCGTCGGCGTGCAGACCGAACGGTTTCCGGCCATGTATGCGGCGGTCAAGGGCGTGTCCATGCCGCCGGGCCAGTACACCATCGCGGAAGGGATCGCCGTCAAATCTCCCGGCGACCTGACCCTGCCTGTCGTGCGGCGCCTGGTCGACCGCGTCGAGCTGGTCAGCGAAGCCGACATCGAGCACGCCATCGTGGTCTTGCTGGAAATCGAAAAAACCGTCGTCGAAGGTGCTGGAGCGGCCGGGCTTGCCGCAATCCTGCGCGCCAAGGAAGAAGGCAGCGAGCGCTACAAGGGCAAGCGCATCGGCCTGGTCCTGACGGGCGGCAATATCGACCCGCTGATGCTGGGCGAACTGATCGAGCGCGGCATGGTGCGGGCGGGCAGGCTGGCGCGCATCCGCGTCGATCTGCGCGACCTGCCGGGCGCGCTGGCCCATGCGACAAAGCTCATCGCCGATGCGCAGGCCAACATCACCGAGGTTCATCACCAGCGCGCGTTCACCTCTTTGCCCGTACGCAATGTCGAGGTGGATTTCGTGCTCCAGACTCGCGGCCCTGACCATATCCAGGAAGTGATCGACGTGCTGAATGCGGCGGGCTTCGCCGCCAGCAATCACGATCACTGAGTCGCCGGAGTGGCGCCGCGCGGCGCTACTTTCAATCCGCTTTCATCAAGCCGTCGGTCGGGCCGCCACGCGGCATGACCGGCTGCGTGCTTTGCGGATGGCTTCAACGCAGCGCCCCGACTGGAGCCACGCCTCCCGGCTGGCGTCTCCATCGGTGGGCTAAGGTCAGCGCGCGCGTGATCAGGAAAAATGCATCTGCATATTTCTCCTGCGGAAATCTCCGTTCGCCCTGGAACTTTCCTGGAAACCGCCAACCCTCTTTCGAATCAAGCGTTTGAAAGGGGTTATCCCCACTAGTTGTCGTCGGCACTGCGTCTGCTGCCAAGGCCCTGTCCAACCCGTGGTCTAGGGATATCCCCAGCGAGATCATGGTTCCCCCGGGTGTTATTTATGTCGTCTTGCGATATATCATCCGGCATTCAGGGCGTTTCCACGCGGGTGCGATCGGTTGCGCTGAATGAGAAATGCGCGCCAGCCCGGACCATGACCACCGGAGCGCGGAAGATTTGGGAGAAAGCAGATTGATAAGAAATAGACAGGACTTCTGGTCCGGGGTCATGTTCATCGCGTTGGGGGGAGGTTTTGCGGTGCAGGCGACCCAGTACTCCATGGGTAGCGCGGCCCGCATGGGACCCGGCTATTTCCCGTTCTGGCTCGGCATCGTGCTGGCTCTGATGGGCGCCACCGTCCTGATGAGCGCCTTGTCCCCGCGCGCCGAGACCACCACTATCAGCCGCTACGACTTCCGCATCCTGTTTCTGGTCGTGGGGTCCGTGTTCATGTATGGCTTCGCCCTGCGCTATCTCGGGCTGTACATCTCGGTATTCCTGCTGGTTCTGGTCAGCAGCTATGCCAGTCACGAATTCAACTGGAAGGTCGCCGTGGCCAACGGCCTGTTCCTGGTGGCGTTCTCCTACGTTGCCTTTATCCGTGGGTTGGGCTTGATCTTTCCGCTGTGGCCCAGCGTGCTGACCAATTAGGAGACCGGACATGGAACTGCTACACAACCTGATGCTGGGGTTTTCGGTCGCCTTTACGCCCGAGAACCTGACCTACGCATTCATCGGCTGCCTGTTGGGCACGCTCGTCGGCGTATTGCCCGGCCTTGGACCGGTGCCCACGATCGCCATGCTGCTGCCCATCACGTACGTGCTGCCTCCGACTGCCGGGCTGATCATGCTGGCCGGTATCTATTACGGCACGCAATACGGGGGGTCAACCACGGCCATCCTGGTCAACCTGCCTGGTGAAACGTCGGCGGTGGTGACCGTGCTGGACGGACACCAGATGGCGCGAAACGGCCGCGCGGGCGCCGCGTTGTCGCTGGCTGCCATCGGGTCGTTCTTCGCCGGCAGCGTCGCGACCGTGCTGATCGCCGCCTTCGCCCCGCCCCTGGCCGAAGTGGCTTTCGCCTTTGGCCCTGCCGAGTACTTCTCGCTGATGGCGCTGGGCCTGATCGGCGCAGTGGTGCTGGCGTCGGGCTCGTTGCCCAAGGCGATCTGCATGATCCTCCTGGGCCTGCTGCTGGGCATGGTGGGCACCGACGTCAATTCGGGCGTTGCCCGTTACGACTTCAGCATTCCGGAGCTGCAGGACGGCATCGACTTCGCCATCGTGGCCATGGGCGTGTTCGGCCTGTCGGAAATCATGGCCAACTTGGAACTGAAAGAGAACCGGGTGGAAATCACCGACAAGGTCGGGTCGCTCTATCCGAGCCGCGAGGAATTCCGCGAGGCCGCGCCGGCCATCTTGCGAGGCACCGCGCTGGGCTCTGCCTTGGGCATTCTGCCCGGCGGCGGATCGGTGTTGTCGGCATTTGCGTCGTACACGCTGGAAAAGAAGCTCTCCAAAGAGCCGCAGCGGTTCGGCAAGGGCCATCCTGCGGGCCTGGCGGGCCCCGAATCGGCCAACAACGCCGGCGCGCAGACCTCGTTCATTCCGTTGCTGACCCTGGGCATCCCCGGGAACGCGGTGATGGCGCTGATGGTGGGCGCAATGACCATCCACAACATCCAGCCGGGCCCCCAGGTTATGTCCAGCCACCCCGAGCTGTTCTGGGGCTTGATCGCGTCGATGTGGATCGGGAACCTGATGCTGGTGATCCTGAACCTGCCCCTGATCGGCATCTGGGTGAAGCTGCTGCGCGTGCCATATCGCATGCTTTTTCCCGCGATCCTGGTCTTCTGCACGATCGGCGTGTACTCGCTGAACTACAACGCGTTCGACATTTTCATGTTCGCCATCTTCGGCATCATCGGGTACGTCTGGAGCAAGCTGGGCTGCGAAGGCGCGCCGCTGCTGCTGGGTCTGGTGCTGGGGCCCATGATGGAAGAGAACTTCCGCCGGGCGCTGTTGCTGTCGCGCGGTGAATTCTCGACCTTCGTCACGCGGCCCCTGTCGGCCACGCTGCTGGGGCTTGCCGCGATTTTGCTGGTGCTGGTGGCAATGCCGGCGCTGCGCAAGAAGCGCGAGGAAGCCTTCGTCGAAGTCGACTGACAGGCAGGCACAGATTGGCTCTTGGCCTGGTGCGGCGCAAGCCGCCCAGGCTTCTTTTTATTGCCGGGCCACCAGGCTCTTCAGCCCGTAAAGGCGTTCGCGATGCAGCGTCGCCACAAGGGGCTCGGGCTCGCGGCCCAGCGCGACGTAGTCGGCCGGAATCTGGGCAATGGCGTCCCGCATGCGATCCGAGTTCGCCTGCCACCAATGCACGAGCATGCGGTCCGGGTTGTAGACATCCAGGCCCTGGCGACGCAGCTCCGACCGGTTGAAATCCTTCAGATTCCAGGTCAGCACCTGGACGACGGGCGTCTGGGGCAGGCCGCAACGCGCCCGGCGCGCCAGACCGGCGGCGATCACATGGAAGTCCTTGGGGTCGCTGTAGCGCAGCGACGCTTCATACACTTGCGTGTCGGATTCGATCGCGGCCGGGAACCGCGCGTTCATGTCCGTCCAGAACTCGGTCATCACTTCGGCCGGGATGTCCCAGATGCGCGATGCATTGCGCCGCCATTCCTCGCCGATTCGTTCGGTCCAGACCGGCAGGAACACGCCGGCCTCGGCCAGGCGCAGCAAGAGCCGGCGCAAGATGCCGGACATGAGGACACAGGCGTCCAGGACGATGAAGGGAGGAGAGGGTGGGGTGGAGGTCAAGATCGGAAATAACGCAGGACGGCCCGCGAGGCATGCGGAAGGGGCGGCAAGGCCATGCCGCCCGGACGGTTCAGGATGGGAAGAGGCTGAAGAATAATGGTTTTTCGATCGCCGTGTCGTGCGGACCGCAGGGCTCAGGAGATTTCCGCCCGCAGCGCCAGGCAGTGGTCGACCAGATTCTTCCGGGCCAGCAATTCGCGCTTGAGCGGCGTATCGATGTCGTAATAGTAGATGTTGGCCAGAAAGCCATACAGCCCGGCGTCCGTGCTGACGGGTAGCGGGCCGAACATGAAGCCATTGTCGCCCAGCAGGCCGGCGATCGCATCCAGGTCCGCGATGCCGCGCGCGTAAGCGTCCTCGGGGGCGTACCGGCCGATGCCCTGAAAGTGGTAACGCTGGAAATTGAACTGCCGGGCGGCTTCCAACTGCTCGGGCGTCACGTCGGGATGCGTGTCCAGCAGCGCTTTGCGAAATAACGGCCAATAGCGCTCATCACGCCATCTTGAATAGGACATCACCCAATACAGATCGTCCAGGGTGCGCCGGATCATCAGGTCCTGCATCCGTTGCGCAGGATTCAGCGCGGCGTCGATCGACAGCGCGTACTGGCGCTTCAGGTAGCCGATGATGGCGTCGCTGTCGCCGAGGGGCAGGCCGTTGTCGGTCAGGTAGGGCAGTTGTCCCCTGGGGGCGGCGCTGACGTCGATCCCATGTTCATGGTTGAACGGCAGACCGCAAAGCTTCAGGAAGGCGTAGACCTTCAGGCCGTACGGATTGTTGTCTTCCAGGCCGAAGAGTCCGGGATAGGAATGCAATGTCATCATGGCGCCGCTCCCAGGCAGCCGGATCATGCGGCCGCGTTGCACGTTGCGAAAAAATCCACGTCATCAGGGAGACGGGCCCGGTCAGAGGATGGATAGCTGGACGGACTCCGTCATGGGTGCGGCAAGCAGCATGTCGGACGGGACAGGCGTCAGGAGATCCCGTCTGTGCAGCGGGTTGGCGGTCAGCCAGTCGCCGTATGCGCCTTCGGGCAGGATGACGACCATGCGCTTCTCCTTGCCCGCCTGGTGGTAGCGGCTGAAAACCGGGTCGTTGTCGGCATTGACGGTCAGCATGGTGTAGCTTTCATGCCATTGGCCGGCCGCATCGCGATACCGGTCCCACAGTCCGGCAATGCCAAGTGGCTCCCCGTCCAGGCGGGTAAAGCGGGTGGCGACGGCGACGCCGGACGTCCAGTCGGGTTCGAAGATCGCGTCGGCAGGAATGATGCAGTGCTGGGCACGGCGCCAGGCATTGCCGAAGGTGAACGACGTGGCGGCCGTCTCGGCACGGGCATTGAAGGTGGACAGCTTGCCGGCACGATCCAGTCCGTCGGCCCGCGTCATCGCGCTGATCAGGCCCCAGCGGCCGGAAACGGCCTCGCGCTCAGGCACGGCCTCGTCGCCGGCGTCATGCTCGATGGGGCGGCGCACGAACAGACCCTCGTATCGGGGCCACATATCGTATTTGCCGAGCGCGGCCGGTTTCCGCCTGACGCCGAATTTCTTCAGCAGCAGTTCGGCATCCTTAAGCGTCTGATAGTGCGAACACATGCGCGGCTCCCGGACTTCCGAAGCGGCGGCAAGCCGCATCCTGATGTGGAAGCTTGCTCCGGGGGAGCGCATGTTGTCCAGCAATGATGGTGCCCGAGACCGGAATCGAACCGGTACGGCCGCGAGGCCGAGGGATTTTCGTACCACTTCGGCTTTCGCCGCCAGCAGGCACTGCTGTTCGTGGTCTGGAGCACGCCTTCACCATAGCCGTTCGGCCTTAGGTGCCCGCCGTCTGCTCTCTACACCTTCCCCGATCGTTCGATCGGGGCTTGGCTCGGCATTAGCGCGGAACGGGTCCAGGGCCTTCACCGAGTTTGACGGGCTACACCTTTGGAGTTTCCCCCAAAGGGCTCAAATTAGTTCAAGTCCCTTGTGTCTACCAATTTCACCACTCGGGCGATGCGCAACCCTGTCGGGCCGGCAGCGGGCGAGACTATACCACCTTGGACACAGGGAATTGCTGCGCATGGCCCCAGCGAGGGTAATCACGCAATGAACGGGACGGACGGGGGAGGAGTTCGGACCACGGCCAGAAGATGGGGGCCGGGCGGGGACCGTAACCCGCGGCGCAAGTCCTGGCGCGCCCGGGATGCTATTTGCCGCCGAACAGGCGCCGCAGGAACCCGCGAGGCGCGGCCGCGGCGGTTTCGGCCGCCAACGCGTTTTGCAGGGAAAGCGCCTGCATGTCAGCCTTGCCGTTCTGCTGGAAAGCGGCGCTGGCCTGGCGGTAGGCCAGCGCCGATTCCGCATGGCGTTTCATGTGGCCGTAGATTTCCCCACGCGAGAACATCACCCAGCCCTGATGCCTGGGGTCCAGCGCGACGAGAGCGTCGCAGGCGGACAGCGCCCTGTCGTATTGGCCGTCGGCAATCAACGCGTCAATGCGCTCGCCCTGCAAGGGCGCATCGTCGGGCCACCGCGCCAAGGCGGCGTCCGCGTCGGTTACGGCTTCGGTGCTGCGGCCCAGGCCGGTCAGCGCCTCGATGCGAACCCTTCGCCATTTCAGCCAGTCCGGGTCCAGCGAGATGGCCACTTCCGACAAGGGCAGGGCTTCGGCATATCGTTCCAGGCGATTCAGCATGTCGCCCGCATTGCCGGGCAGGAAGTCATTATTCGGATCGAGTTCGTAGCCGCGCAGGTAATAGGGTAGCGCCTCGTCCCAGCGGCGTGAGTCGCGCTTTGCGTTGCCGGCGACGAACAACAACTGCGAATCCCCGCTGGCCAGCGGATCCAGGCCCTGGAGCGCCCGCTCGGCCAAGGCCGGTTCGCCGCTGCGCACATACTCCCTGGCCTGCTCGCGGCGGCCGGCCCAACCTTCGTCCGACAGGACGTCCAGCCGCAGCCACAGCGGCGTGGCTTCATCCGCCCGGCCCAGCCGGTGCAGCGAGCGCGCCTTGCCCTCCAGCGGCCAGTCCCAGTCAGGCTCGCGGCGCAGCAACGCGGTCCATTCTTCCACCGCTTCTTCGTGGCGCTCCAGCGCCTGAAGGCAGGAGGCCCGGTTGTGCTGGACGGCATTGTCCTCGCCCAGGATCACGCGGGCGCGATCGAACATGGCGATTGCGTTGGCAAGGTCGCCCAGCCGTCGGTAATTGTTGCCTGCGTCGTACAGGAAGCCGCCATTGCCGGGGGCCAGTTCCACGGCGCGCCGGTGATGGGGCACGGCATCCTGGTACCGGCCCGCATTGTGCAGGTTCGAACCGATATAGCAGTGCGGGGCCGCGGCGCCGGGACGGATCTGCGTGGCGCGGGTCCAGCTGGCAATGGCGTCGTCCAGCCGGCGATCGTTGATCAGCAGGTAGCCCTGCGCCATCAACAGCCCGAAATGCGAAGGCGCGCGCCGCAGGGCGTCGCTCAAAATGCGCCAGGCTTCCTGCTGCTGCCCCGCGTCGTAGAGCGCCGTGGCGCGCACCCGGGTGGCCTCGCTGCAATGGGCATCCAGCGCCAGGGCGCGCTCCAGGTCCGCGTCCCGCTGGGCGTACGCCCGGCGTTTGTCGTGATAGCGGGCGCGCAACGCCCACATCACGGCCGAACCCGGCTGTTCGCGTACTCCCTGTTCGCACAAGGCGAGCATTTGCGCGTGGTCGTCGCCATCGTCGGCGCGGTGTATGGCTTCCATCAGGCTGGACATGCGGAATTCCGGAATCAAGGGTCGGCGGGCTATCGGGCGAAAGCGCCCGTTTCGTGGCGGCAGCCATAGGGGCGGTCTTCGCGGGGGATGTCGTCGCTGCCGCACTGCCAGCGGCGCACGCCGCCGCCCTTCTTCTCCGAACGGAGCTCGGGCAGGTAGGCCAGATGCCTTCCGCCCAGCGAAGGCGACTCGGCCGTGCCGGGTTCGCCGGCGATGGTGAAGCGAAGCACGCCGTTGACCGGATTCAGATCCAGCCTGCTGAAGCCGATGGCGTCCAGCGATGCCTGCGTGATGCCGAGGGCAGCGATGTCAGGCGCGAAGGTCCCGGTGCGCTGGTAGTGGCTTTCGGCAACCCGGCGGATGGGGTCGGACACGCGGTCCAGGTGCGCCACTTCGGCGCGTAGCGGGCTGTCCTCGTCCTTGTCCAGGGCGACGGCGCCGAGCACGATCCCCGCCAGGACCAGGGCCAGCACGCCGAAGACCGTGATCAGGAATTTCCCGGCGCCCGTAACGGCGGGCGCCGTGGCCACTGCCGCGTTCACCTTCCGGGGATCGGCCTGGCTGGACACCACATGCGTTCCGGCAAGCGAATTGTGCACGGCGCGCTCGCCAAAGATGGTCTGCTGAAGGTGGTGGAAGATGCCGGGCAGGGCGACGTTCAGTGTGTACTTCAGAGTGTGCCGCCAGAAGGAGCGGAGCAGGCCCGGCGCGCTGCCCTGCCGAGTGACCACCCGCAGTTTCAACAGCCGCTTTCCCGGCGATCCATTCCCCCACGCGTCCATGAAAGCGGGCAACAGCCAGCCCAGCAGCCCGGCCGCAAGCAGCAGCACGGTGGGCCTATGATCACCCGTCAGGCCTTGGTAGGTGTAGGAAGCGGCCAGGCAGAGCACAACTATCGCCCCCACCATGAAGCTCGCGTCGATCGCGGTCGCGCCAAGCCGGGCCCAGAAGCTGGCGAAGACGCGCGTGTCGCGTGCGGCGGCCGGCGCAGGAGAACCCGCAGCAGAAGGGGCCAGCGACAAGGGCGCGTTGCAGTTGAAGCAGACCTTATGAGCGGCGGGGTTTTGCCAGTTGCAGCGGGCGCATTGCATGAAGGGGTGGATGCGGATATTGGGGCCGGGTCGGCGGAATTGTGGATCATACGCGCCTTGGGCGTCGGAAAAATGGCGATCAGACGGGGATTTGGCGCCCGGGGGGCTCGTACGAGTCGTGCGGGAAAACCCCCATCCCTGCCAAGATGAACTAGGAACGACACTTTGCGCCATGAAGCCGATCCCGACCGCCTCGCCCACCCGCGATATCGACCCCGTTTCCCTGCGTCTTTTCCTGGCCGCGCTGGAGGAGGGCAGTCTCGCGCGCGCCGCCGCGCGCGAGAACATCGTGCCCTCGGCCGTCAGCAAGCGCATGTCGGAAATGGAGGACGCCTTTGGCGTGCCGCTGCTGGAGCGGGGCGTGAAGGGCGTGCAGCCGACGCCAGCCGGCGACGCGCTGGCCGCCCATGTGCGCCGCGTGCTGCAAGACATGGATCGCATGCATCGCGACATGGCAGGATTTGCGACCGGCGTGCGCGGACACATCCGGCTGGCGGTCAGCTTCGCGGCTTTGTCGGGGGACCTGCCGGCGCAGATCCAGTCGTTCCGTCGGGCCTATCCGCAGATCGACATCTCGCTGGAAGAGGACACGACCCAGGCGGCGTTTCGCGCGGTGTTGGAAGGCCAGGCAGACGTGGCCGCGGGGTCCGATTTCGGCCATGACGGCCTGCAGGTGTTTCCCTGCGGCCACTGCGAGCTGGCGGCCGTGGTGCCGGGCCAGCACCTGCTGGCCGACCGCGAGACGCTGGACTACGCGCAACTGCTGCCGTTCGAGCAGATCGAGCTGAATCGCGACAACGGCATCAGCAGCGTCTTCGAGCAGTCGGCGCGGGAAGCGGGTGTGACGCGACGCATCAGCGCCCGCGTCAGCTCTCACGAGACCATCTGCCTGCTGGTGGCGCGCGGCATGGGCGTGGCCGTGGTGCCGCACTACCTGAAGGCGCGCCTGGCGCACCTGGACATCCGCTTCATTGCATTGCGCGGGCCCTGGTCCAGCACGCCGTTGTGCATCGCGGTGCGGGATCTGCACGCGCTGTCGCCCGCCGCCCGCGCGCTGCTGGCCCATCTTGGCGTGCTGCCTGCGGCCCCGGCCTGATGGCGGGACGCGGGCGTCAGGGCTAACCCGGACGTTCCGAAACGAGAATGCCCCCGTGCTGAAAGACCGCTACCCGCGGTCCGCGCATGCCCGCGATGATGCATGCATGCCGACGGCGGCAGACTCGATTTTTACCCCTCGCCGTCGCGCACCCGTTGAACAGGCAGGCAAGAGGAAATCGTTGATGACAGCAGCACCGGCTTCACCTTTCATGGACAGCACCGAACTGCCCTTGCGCGGCATCAAGGTCCTGGAACTGTCCCACATGATCATGGGGCCGGCCGCCGGCCTGTCGCTGGCGGACCTGGGGGCGGACGTGATCAAGGTCGAACCCATCGATGGCGATCGCACGCGCCGCCTGAAAGGGTCTGGCAGCGGCTACTTTCCCGTCTTCAATCGCAACAAGCAGAGCCTGGCCATCGATCTCAAATCCCCCGAGGGGCAGGAGGTCGTGCGCAAACTGGCGCTGCGGGCCGACATGGTGGTGGAGAACTTCCGCGACGGCAGCCTGCGCCAGTATGGACTGGACTACGAGTCGCTGTCGGCCGAGAACCCGAGGCTGATCTACGTCTCGCTCAAGGGCTTCCTGTCCGGGCCTTACAAGCATCGCACCGCGCTGGACGAAGTGGTGCAGATGATGGGCGGGCTGGCCTATATCAACGGCGGGGCAGACACGCCGCAGCGGGTGGCGGCATCCGTCAACGACATCCTGGGCGGCACGTTCGGGGTGGTGGGCGCGCTGGCCGCGCTGCACGACCGGCATGCGACCGGCCGGGGACGCCACGTGCGGTCGGGGCTGTTTGAAAACAACCTGTTGCTGGTCGCGCAGTTCATCGCGCAGTACCAGCTGACGGGAACGGCGCCCAAGCCCATGGGCGCGGAGCGCAAGCCGCCATGGGGCGTGTACGACGTCTTCGAGACCGCCGACGGCCGCGTGTTCGTCGCCGTGGTGGGCGACGCGCAATGGCGCAATTTCGCGCAGAAATTCCTGCCGCCCGAATGGGCCGCCGATCCTCGCCTGGCCACGGCCGTCGACCGCGAGGCGGCGCGTTCCTGGCTGGTGCCCGGCGTGGCCGAGATCCTGAAGACCTGGAAGACCGATGAATTGTGCGCCGCGCTGGAGGACGCCAACCTGTCCTATGGCCCGATCCGCCAGCCGCACGACCTGCTGGAGGATGCGCACCTGAACGCGGGCGGCGCATTGCTTGCTACCCGCCTGCCGGACGGCGGAGAAATAGCGGCCGCCGCGCTGCCCATCGAGTTCGATGGCCGTAAGGCGGGCAAGCGGTTCGATCCCCCGGCGCAAGGCGCGCATACACAGGCCATCCTGCAGGACCTGGGCCTGGATGCCGAACGCATCGACGCCTTGCGCACCGCGGGAGTCATTGCATGAAGACCAGGCGCTAGCGCCTGATCCCTGTCGAGGCGGCGCCAGACCGCCAAGACGTCCATCAAAGAGGAGACAACCCGATGATCCGCAAACTCGTTGCGCTGGCCGCACTGGCCGTCGCATGCGCCGCTCATGCGCAGGACTATCCCAGCAAGCCCATCCGCATCATCATCCCGTCCACGCCGGGCGGCGGCACCGATTACATCGGCCGGCTGATGAGCACCAAGCTGCACGAATTGAACGGCTGGGCGGTCGTGCCCGAAAACAAGCCCGGCGCCGGCACGGCGCTGGGGCTGGCCGAGGCAGCGCGTTCGCCCGCCCAGGGCTATGACCTGGTGATCGGCCAGTCCGACAACGTCACGTTGATTCCGCTCTTGATGAAAGTGGCTTACGACCCGGTCAAGGACCTGGCGCCCGTGGCGCTCGTGGCCACCACGCCGATGGTGCTGCTGGTGGCCGAGCAATCGCCCTATAAGACGCTGCCGGAAGTGATCGAAGCGGCCAAGAAAGAGCCCAACAAGATCTCATACGGCACTTCCGGCACCGGGGGCGGCGTGCACATCGCCATGGAGATGCTGCAGCACGAAGCCGGCTTCAAGATGCAGCACGTGCCCTACAAGGGCTCGGCGCCGGCCCTGGCGGACCTGATGGGCGGCCACCTGCAGTTCGCGGGCTCGTCGATCTCGTCGGCCGCAACCCTCATCAAATCCGGCAAGGTGCGCGCGCTGGCCGTGACGTCGCCAAAGCGCAATCCGGCGCTGCCCGATGTGCCCACGGTGGCGGAGCTGGGATACAAGGATTTCAGCGTGGTGACCTACTACGGTGTGCTGGCGCCAGCCAAGACGCCGCCCGCCATCGTCTCGCGCCTGAACACGGACTTCAATAAGTTGCTGGCGCGCAAGGACGTGCAGGAGGCGCTGGCGTCGCAGGGGCTGGAGACCGATCCGGTGTCCAGCGAGCAATTTGCGGCGCTGATCCAGTCGGACATCGGCAAGGCGCGCCAGACCATCAAGAGCGCCGGCATCGTCATCCAGCAATAGGCGCGCAAGGATTACAGGACAGCACATGAACAAGGAAATCAGGCTTTGCGAAGTGGGGCCGCGCGATGGCTTGCAGATGGCGAAGGGCATGATGCCCGCCGCAGCAAAGCTGCGCTGGATACGGCAACTGGCCGACGCCGGGCTGCGCGAGATCGAAGTGGGCAGCTTCGTGTCGCCCCGGCTGGTGCCGCAGATGGCGGACACGGGCGACATCCTGCCCGAGGTCCTGAAAATCGACGGCCTGACGATCTGCGCACTGGCGTGCAACCTGAAGGGCGCCATCGCCGCCCACGAGGCGGGCGCGCACGTGCTGGCCTTTCCGGTGTCGGTCAGCGACACCCACAGCCATGCCAACGTCGGCAAAGGCACGGATGCGCAAGTCGAGATGCTGGCGTCCATCGTCGACTGGGTCCGCGCGCAGGCGCGGCCGATGCGCATCGATGCGGCGGTCGCCACGGCGTTCGGGTGTTCGATGGAAGGAGAGGTGCCGGTGCGGCGTGTCGCCGAAATGGCGGCAGCGGTGGCGCGCGCCGGCGCCGACGAAATCGCGCTGGCCGACACCGTGGGCTACGCCCATCCGGCGCTCGTGCGCGAGGCCGTGCGCGCCACGCAGGACGCGGTGGGCGCGCGGCTGACCAAGCTGCACCTGCACGACACGATGGGGCTGGGACTGGCCAATGCGCTGGCGGGCCTCTACGAAGGCATCCGCGCCTTCGATTCCTGCCTGGGTGGGCTGGGCGGCTGCCCGTTCGCGCCGGGCGCGTCGGGCAACATCGTCACCGAGGACCTGGTCTTCATGCTGGAAAGCATGGGGTACCGGACCGGCATCGATCTGTCCCGGCTGCTGGCGGCGCGCGAGCTGCTGGCGGAATCCTTGCCGCAGGAAACGCTGCGCAGCGGCGTGGCCGCCGCGGGCATCCCGCGCACCTACGCCGGATAAATCAGCGGTACACCAGCACCGGCAGCGTGGAATGCGCCAGCACCTTCTGCGTCTGGCTGCCCAGCAGCAGGGCGGCCATGCCGCCGCGCCCGTGCGAGGACATGGCGATCAGGTCGCAGTTGCGAGTCAAGGCCACATCCACGATCACCTGATAGGGGGTGTCGCTCTCGCGCATCTCCGTCACACACGCGACGCCCGCCGTGCTGGCCTTGCCGGCGGCCTCCGACAGGTACGAGGCGGCCAGCTCGCGCGCCTGGTTTTCGTAGACCTCGCGTACGCCCTGTAGCTGCACGGACTCCATGGAGGGGACGTGGAAAAGGCTGTAGACCGTCAGCACCGTGACGCTGGCCTCCAGCGCGCGGGCCAGCGCCAGGCCCTGCGCCAGGCCCGAATTGGCCAGGCTTGATCCGTCGATGGGGATGAGTATGTGCTTGTACATGGCAACCTCCAGGGGGAATCTGGGTCCATGGTACGCCTGAAGGGAGCGAGCCAGACAAACGCGGGCAGCGTGAAGTTTTGATCCTGCTCCAACTTTCGTTTTGTGTTGATCATTTACAATTTATGTCGTTCATGGCGGCTTCACCTCTCAGCGAGAGAAGGCCCTCGGGTAGCCGTTACGGACCTTCCTGAAAGCGATGAGCCTCACGCAATTGCGCTTACGACCAGGCCTGCGGGTGGTCAATCTGTCTGCGCAGATCTTCACATTCGAAACTCATGCATCCCCAAAAGTTCGGCTATCTGGAATTCCGGTACGGCAATAACCCCAAGCGGCGCACCGTCAACGTTGGCGACAACATTCAATCCATCGCGGTGCGCAGATTGTTGAATCGCCTGGATGTCCAGGACACCCGCATCGTCGGGATCGACCGCGACTCCCTGCGCGACTACGACGGAGAGCCCGTCAAACTCATCATGAACGGTTGTTTCCATGACGACTGTTTCCCGCTTCCCCCGCAAATCGAACCCGTTTTTTTCGGGTTCAATGCGGAAACCGAATCGGTCATCACCAAGAACAAGGCGTTGTTTCTGAAGCATCAGCCGATCGGCTGTCGCGACAACGCCACCAAGCGACTGTTCGACAAGCATCGCATCGCCGCCTTCGTGACGGGGTGCGCGACGCTTACGCTGGCAAAGCGCAAGGCGCCGCCTGCCGGCGGCAGGCCAGTCATTGCGTTTGGCGCGGGGTCGGGCGTGCTTCAACAGAATCTGCTTGAAAACATACCCAAGCCCATCCTGGAGCATGCGCGGCTGATCTATCAACGCGAGCCCGTGAACGAAGTGCCGCTGAGCGATGACGCGGTCAAGAAGATGGACTCCTTGGCGCAGAGCTATCTGGACGTTTACATGAACGAGGCTTCTGTCGTCGTGACGCCGCTGCTTCATGTGGCAAGCCCCTGTCTGGCCATGGGCATCCCCGTCGTGCTGGCGCGACGGGACAGGGACGACCGCTTTTCGGCGATCGACCGGATGGTGCCGGTCTACACGCCGTCAGAGTTTTCGTCGATAGGCTGGAACGTGGTCTCGCACGAGGTTGAATCGCTCAAGGGAGCGATGATCGGCGTGGCCGGAAAACTGGTCCAAGGCGCAAAGCCCGAAGCCGAGGACATGGCTGTGCTTGCGAAGACGTTTGATGCAGCGCCCGTGTTGCAGCCGCGCACGCAGTCCAAGCTGCGGCGGCGTCTCAAGAGAATCTTCGGGAAACGTTGAACGGATGACGGGCGGGGGCGGGGCGGCAAGGCTGCGCCGCGCCCGCGCAAGGACCGATACTGCTCTGCCCAGCATGCATCGTGACACGCGGGGCTGCGCGTTCCGGGGCTGCGCGTCGCGGGGCTATGCGTCCCCGGGGCACGCGTACTCATGGGCCTGACGTGAGCAAAGGCCTTTTGGCGGAAGCGGTGAGATTCGAACTCACGAACGGTTGCCCGTTGCCGGTTTTCAAGACCGGTGCAATCGACCACTCTGCCACGCTTCCTGGGTCTTGCCTTGCAGTTGCCCGGGCTTGCCGATTTGAAGCGGCCGCCTGGCAAACATTCTGCCTGAACGGCGATGCGATACGCCGTAAAGGGCGCAATAATAATCCATTTGCTGCAAAGGAGGCACGCGATGCACGCTGTTGAAATCACCCGCCCCGGCGGACCCGAGGTCCTCGTCCCCGTGGAGCGTCCCACGCCCGAGGCCGGCGCAGGCGAAGTTCTGATCAAAGTGACCGCCGCGGGCGTCAATCGTCCGGACGTATTTCAGCGCAAGGGCAACTATGCCCCGCCTCGCGGCGCTTCCGATCTGCCGGGTCTTGAAGTCGCCGGCGAGATTGTCGGCGGCGACGTGGCGGGCAGCGGCTTTGCCGTGGGCGACAAGGTCTGCGCGCTGGTCGCGGGCGGCGGCTATGCCGAATACTGCGTCGCACCGGTCGCGCAATGCCTGCCCATCCCCAAGGGCCTGTCCGATATCGAGGCGGCCGGCCTGCCGGAAACCTATTTCACCGTGTGGAGCAACGTGTTCGACCGCGGCCGCCTTTCCGAAGGCGAGGCGCTGCTGGTCCACGGCGGCGCCAGCGGCATCGGCACCACGGCGATCCAGCTGGCCCGCGCCATGGGCCACAAGGTTTATGCAACGGTGGGCAGCGACGACCGCGCGCGCGCCGTCGAGGCGCTGGGCGCCGACAAGGGCATCAACTACAAGACCCAGGATTTCGTGAAGGAAGTCCTGGACGCCAGCGGTGGGCGCGGCGTGGACGTGATCCTGGACATGGTTGCCGGCGACTACATCGCCCGCGACATGCAGTGCCTGGCCGATGACGGGCGCATCGTCATCATCGCCCAGTTGGGCGGCTCGCACGCCAATGTGGATACTGCGCAGGTCATGCGCCGTCGCCTGACCATCACGGGTTCCACCTTGCGGCCCCGTCCGGTCGCCTTCAAGGGCGCCATTGCCCGCGCCCTGCGCGAGCATGCGTGGCCTTTGCTGGAAAAAGGGGCCATCAAACCGATCGTCCACGCGACGTTCCCGCTTGCCGAAGCTTCCAAGGCGCACGCCATGATGGAGGGCGGGGAAAACATCGGCAAAATCATCCTGACTGTGTAAGAAACGCGCGGCGTTCGGCGCATCGCCGCGCAACAGGATACAATCTCGGGTTTCGCCTGGAATTTTTTCCAGGCAGGCCCGTGGGCGGTTGCTGCGCCAGGCCCCTGTATCAGGATCCCAAACGCTGGAAATTGCTGGTTTTCCAGGCGGGCTGCAATGTTTCGCGCCCGGGGCCGCCTTCAGGTTCAGGGCGCATGCTTTTCCCGGCTGACCACCGCAGGCCCAACTCAGACCCATTCGTCAGACATATTCGCCATGACTTCAGTCGAAAACCGCGCCCGCCTCGTGTTGGGCAACTGGAAGATGCACGGCAACCTGGCCGAGAACGCCGCGTTGCTGACCGAGCTTCGTGCCGCGGATGCTGCGGGCCACTGCGAAATCGGCATCTGTGTTCCGTTCCCCTACCTGGCGCAGGCTGCGTCTGCCCTCACCGGCAGCAGCGTGTCCTGGGGCGCGCAAGACGTCAGTGCGCATGACAAGGGCGCCTACACGGGCGAGGTATCTGGCTCGATGCTGAAGGAATTCGGCTGCCGCTGGGCGCTGGCCGGTCACTCCGAGCGCCGCGTGCTGCACGGCGAAACCGACGAAGCGGTTGCCGCCAAGGCCCAGGCCGCGCTGGCTGCAGGTCTGACCCCCGTGGTTTGCGTGGGCGAGTCCCTGGCTGACCGCGAAGCCGGCAATACCCTGGCGGTCATCGAGCGCCAGTTGAAGCCCGTGCTGGCCCTGGGCGCCGATGCCGTGTCGCGCATGGTTCTGGCCTACGAACCCGTCTGGGCCATCGGCACCGGCCGCACGGCCACGCCGGAGCAGGCCCAGGAAGTCCACGGCGCGATCCGCGCCGCGCTGCGCGCGCTGGGCGCCGCGCAAGTGCAAGTGTTGTACGGCGGCAGCGTCAAGGCCGCCAACGCCTCCAGTTTGTTCGCCATGACCGATATCGACGGAGCCCTGGTCGGCGGCGCGTCGCTCGTGGCCGAAGAGTTTTTGCGAATTGCCGCCATCTAAGTTTCCGTTCCGGAGTCTGTAATGCCCCTGATGCTCAAAATCCTGCTGGCCGTCCAAGTGATCTCGGCGCTGGCTATCATCGTCCTGGTCCTGCTTCAGCAGGGCAAAGGCGCCGACATGGGCTCCGCTTTCGGTAGCGGATCGTCCGGCAGCCTGTTCGGCGCCACCGGCGCGGCCAACTTCCTGTCGCGCGCTACCAAGTGGGCCGCCGTGGTTTTCTTCGCGTCCACCGCCGGTCTGGCGTATGTCAGCCACAAGGGAACCAGCGGCCCCGCCGTTGATTCCGGCGTGATGCAAAGCTTCCCGGCCGACCGCTCGGTCCCGCAAGCCCCGGGTTCGGTGCCTGCCGCTCCTGGCGCGTCCTCGGTGCCCGGCGCGTCGTCGGTTCCCGGCGCGGCTCCGGCCCCCGCCGCCAAGCCCGACGCCTCCGTGCCGTCCGTGCCTGCCGCACCGGCTGGCGAAAAGCCGGCGGAAACGCCCGCCGCTCCGGCAAAGTAAGGTGGCAGCAGCGAAAAGGCCGGCGCATGCCGGCCTTTTTTTATGCGCGCAGGCCAGTGACCGCAAAGCGGATTTATGGAAAAGCGCTGGAAGACGTCGATGATGGCGCCCCAGTGTGCCGAGGCTGTGCGCGGCAATTGAGCATGACACCGGCCAGCTGGGAGCCGCACATGAAGCGAGCCGGGCGGGGCCGGTGGGGCGATCTTCACGGATAAAGTGGCCAGGTTTCCTGCTTTCAAATTTACGTGATAGAATGCTCGACTTTCCAGGAAGGTAAGCCTTTCTGGAGTTGGTCAAGCCGACGTGGTGAAATTGGTAGACACGCTATCTTGAGGGGGTAGTGGCGAAAGCTGTGCGAGTTCGAGTCTCGCCGTCGGCACCAAGAATTTTCCAGGTAATCCTGGCGCAAGAAAGAACCCGCAATTCTCTTCAGAGATCGCGGGTTTTTTGTTGCGTGGCGGCTGAATAGGCCGCCAACGTCGAACGCCCTACAGATATCGGTCGCGGTTGCTGCGGACGCGTGCAGCGATACCAGCACCGACGGCACGCGCCACTGCCGCCCTGGATGAGCGCGCTTCGCGCGTGAAGAGAACTGCATGCTCTCAAGCAGGAAGTTCGGGCGATCTGGCAGTCTGGGGTCACGAGTTTCGACTCATGAGTGCGCAATCACTGTGTCCCCCACGCAACAAAACGCCGCATGCCGACCGGTCTGGAAAACACATTTCCAGATCGTGAAACAAAGCGGCGCAGCCTCAGACAGACCGTCAAAACGGTATTTTTTTCCGAATTTCCGCTCTGACAGGGCATAATCGGCCGCTTGTGTGCTTGGATTCGCGCGAATACCATATGGCCACTACGTCATCAAGACATTCCGCAGCCGTTTGAATCCAACGGATTGCCTCGTTCTCTATGCCTTCTGAAACACCACGATCCATGCGCATTGCGCATGCTGAAGCCGCTTTGGGCTTTGCCGGTCAGGAACGCCGAATCCTCAAAGAAATGCAAGCCATGCGCGATCGCGGCCATCACGTGGAACTGATTTGCAGGCCGGAGGCAAAACTCGTTCAAGCCGCCACTGACGTCGGCATCACCGTACATACGCTGCAGATGGGGGGATTGTTGAATTTGCTACGCGGCGCGCCGCAGGTGGCGCGCATCCTGCGAAAGGGACGCTTCGATGTTCTCAATACGCACAGCCGTATCGACACGCTGCTTGCGGGCCTGGGCGCACGCCTTGCGGGCACGCCGTTGATCGTACGCACGCGTCACCTGACCAATCGCGTCAACTCCATGCTGGCTTATACGTGGGTGCCGCACCGAATCACCACGGTCAGCAATCACGTCCGGGACTACCTGATCGAGCGCGGAGTGCCCGCCGATCGCGTAGAGACCGTTTACTCCCCCATCATGCTGCCGCCGAAAGGCATCCAGTCCGGCCTGCGCGAAGAACTCAATCTGCCAGCAGACGCCATCGTGGTCTGCTGTGTGGCGATCCTGCGGGCGACGAAGGGACACCGAGAACTTATCGAAGCGCTGCGGCCCCTGATGGAGGCGCGGCCTCACGTACACTTGGTGCTGGTCGGCAACGGCGACCCGTTGTTCGATCAGCTGCAGGCGCTTATCGCGGAAATCGGCTTGGCCGACCGCATTCATATGCTGGGATTCCGGCATGACGTCCCCAGCATTCTGGCTGGCAGCGACATTTTCGCGCTTGCGACACAGAAGGAAGCGTCGGGTACGGTATATGTCGAGGCCTCGGCCGCCGGCCTTCCCGTCATCGGGGTCGATGTGGGCGGTGTCAGCGAAATGGTGGACGACGGCGAGACGGGCATCCTGGTGCCCCCTGGCGATATCGTGAAGCTCAGGGCGGCGTTGGCCAGCCTGATCGATGATGGCGCGTTGCGAACGCGCATGGGAGAGGCGGGCAAGCGCATGGTGTATGGAGAGGGCAAGTTTTCCCTGGCGGGGTTGGCAGCACGCACCGAACAGGTTTACGGCGAGTGGCTCGCACAGCGAGGCTGTCCCGGATCGACCGCTATGCAGCGGGCGGACTGAGGCTTGGCCATGCTGAATGCAACTGTCCGGCGAGACCTGACCAAGACGCCGACGCCCTTGAAGGGCGTGGAAGTTCTGCCCCGACAGGATCTGGCCCCTGTGCGGTCAGTCGGTCCGTTCGAGATCCTCGACATGAAACCGCTTGCCATTGCCGCGGCTGGCAGCGAGCGCGACGTGTATCTGCACCCCACCGACAATTCCCTGCTGATCAAAATCGTCAATCGGGTCCGCAGCAGTCAAATGAGCGCGAAGCGGCCCTGGTACAAGCGTTTCCAGCGCGAGGACGAGCATGGGGTCTTTATCGCGGAAACCGTCGAGTACATCGCCACGACGGCGCAGCAAGGCGCGCACATGGGCAATATGCTGATGGCGCGCATCTTCGGCCTGGTATTGACCTCGAAGGGATTGGGGCTGGTCGTGGAGCGCATCGTCGATGCTCACGGAGATCTTGCGCCCACCCTGAAAGAGGTGGTGAGGCAGCAGGGCTTCGGACCCGACCTGCGCGCTCGGGTACACGAGTTCATCATGGCGTTGGTGGATGCGCACGTCGTCTTCAATGACGTCAGCGCCAGCAACATCGTCGTGGGCTTCAATGCCAGCGGGCGGGAAGGCCTTTATCTGGTGGATGGATACGGTTCCAAGCAACTGCTTCCCGTGTATTCCTGGAGCAAGACGCTGAATGGCCGGCGCATCCTGCGCCGATACGACCGGATGGCGAAAAAGCTGATTGCCGCGAGCGAGCGCCGCCAATTGCGCGAGTCCGTGGCCGATTTGCCCTTGAAATAGCCGCGCGGACTCATTCCCCCTTCAATCGATCCGGCACATCCTCCATATCGCTGCAAACCGCCAGCACCTCCGCTGGCTTTCGGCTCAGCGACAGATACACATGGCCGATGCTGCTGTCGAAGTACGCCGATTCCAGCCGGCTGAGGACGACGCTGTCGCCGTTTTCGAACTGGATGCGGACCTTGCCGGACAGCACCACGACGAATTCCTGGCCCGGGTGGCGGATGTAGTCTTCAAATTCGACCACCTTGCGCGAGTCGATCATGGCGACCATCGGCAGCATTTTCTTGCCGGGGTATTCGCCCATCAGCAGGCGGTAGTGATAGTTCTCGGTGATGTAGTCGCGGGCGTCGCTGAGCTTGTTCTTGACGTAGGTGGGGGCCACGGCGGCCTGGGCGGCGTCGCGCAGCATGAACATGCGCGTCATGTCGATGTCCAGCGCGCGGGCCAGGGCGGCGAATTTTTCGTAGCTGAGGGCGATCTGGCCGAGTTCGGCCTTCGATAACGTCGATACCGCGATGCCGCTGGCCTGGGATAACGCCTGGAGCGTCATTTTCCGGGCTTTGCGCTCGGCGCGCAGGCGGGCGCCCATTTCTTCCTTGCCCACGATTTCGGGCGGGGATGTATTGCCGTTTGGGGCCATGTAGCGGTCTGGCTTTTAGGGTTGAGGGCAGGGGCAGGGCCCGCAAGCCCCGCCGCGTGTAGCCGGATTGTAAGGGGTGGGGCGCGTCAGCCGGGAGGCTGGGCGCCGGTGCGTTCGACGATCATCCTGTAGTGTTCGGGCCGGCGGTGGGCGGCGAAGTTGAAGATATTGGCGCGGTAGTGGTCCGACACCGACAGGTCGCAGACAAAGTTGATGACCTCGTCGTCTTCGGAGAAGGTGCGCACCATGATCTCGCCGGTGGGCGCGACGATGCACGACCCGCCGATCATGGGATTGCCTTCTTCGACGCCCGCCTTGGCCGCCGCGGCGACCCAGCAGGCATTCTGGTAGGCGCCCGCCTGCAGCGACAGCAGGTGATGGTGCATGCGCAGGTGAATGGGCTCGTTCCATTGCACATAGCCCGACGGCGTGTTGTAGCCGGCCATGACGATCTCGACGCCTTGCAGGCCCATGACTCGGAAGGTTTCGGGCCAGCGCCGGTCGTTGCAGATGCACATGCCGATGGCGGCGTCCGGGGTCTGCCAGACCGGAAAGCCCAGGTCGCCGACGGCGAAGTACTTCTTCTCCAGGTGCTGCAACGGCGCGCCGTCGACGGTCTGGGCGTCGCCCGGAATGTGAATCTTGCGGTACTTGCCGACAAGCTTGCCGTCGCGGCCGACCAGGATGCTGGTGTTGTACTGCACGCCGTCGGCAAGCTCGGCGTAGCCCAGGTAGAAGCCCACGCCTTTGTCGCGCGCCGCGTCGAACAGGGGGCGTGTCAGCGGGCCGGGCATTTCGGTTTCAAAGAAGGCCTCTACCTCTTCCGGATCGTCGATGGACCAGCGCGGGAAGAACGTGGTCAGCGCCAGTTCCGGGAAGGTGACCCAGGCTGCGCCGCGGCTGTGCGCGTCGTCCAGCAGATCGATCAGGCGCCGCACGACCTGGACGCGAGTGTCGCTGCGCTGGACGGGCCCAAGCTGCGCGACAGCCAGGTGCAGTTTGCGCGCGCTCATGAGGCGCTCCGGCCCAGGACACGCCCCGCGTGCTGGCCGGTGAAAGCCTGTTCTTCCCAGACGGGCGCGCCGTTGACGTACACCGAGTGGATGCCGGCGGCGCGTTCGGTGGGACGCTCGAAGGTGGCGGCGTCGGCGACGGTGGCCGGGTCGAAGACCACCAGGTCGGCGTAGTAGCCGGACTGCACCTGGCCGCGTTCCGCAAGGCCAAACTTTGCGGCGGTCAGGCCGGTCATTTTCCAGACGGCGGTCTCGAGCGGGAACAGGCCCAGGTCGCGCGAATAATGACCCAGCACGCGAGGGAAGGTGCCCCACAGGCGGGGATGCGGGCGTTCGTCGTGCGGCAGGCCGTCCGAGCCGATCATGGTCGGGCCGAACTTGAGGATGCGCTGGACATCGGGCTCGTCCATCATGAAGTAGATGGCGCCCGCCGGCTGCAGGTCCGGCACCAGGTCAAATTTGGATTTGCCGCGTTCGGCGGCCACTTCGTCCAGGTCGCGACCGCTCAGTTCGGGAAACGGCTTGCACCACGTGATGATGGTGCGGCCGGCCAGCAGCACGCGATCCTGCTTCAGCATCGTGGAGCCCGCCACATAGGGGTAGGCGTCCAGCGAAACATCCTGCTTGGCCATGGCGGCTTCGATCAGTGGCAGCGTTTCCTCGGAACGTCCGAAGTTGGGCTGGCCCATCACTTTGTGGTGGGAGATCACGACCGGCACGTCGAGCTCGCGGCCGATGCGGAAAGTCTCTTCCAGCGCCTCGACGATGTGCTCGCCTTCGTCGCGCATGTGCGTGGCGTAAATGCCGCCGTGGGTGTTGAGCGGGCGGCAGACTTCGATGATCTCTTCGGTGGTGGCGCGCGCGGCGGGCGGATAGAAGGTGCCGGTCGATATGCCGATGGCGCCGCTGGCCAGTGCGTCGTCGGCGAGCGACTGCATGGCCTGCACTTCGTCCGGCGTGGCTTCGCGTTGCAGATCGGGCATGACGGCCGCGCGCAGCGTGGAATGGCCCACCATGCAGGCGGCGTTGACGGCGGCGGGCGTGGCGCGCAGGGCGTCCAGGTAGTCGGAAAAGCGGTGGAAGCGGTAGGAGCCGCCTTCGTCCAGCAGGTCCAGCGGCGCCGGGGGGCTGGCGTGGGCATGGGCGAGCGGCGCGAGGCTGATGCCGCAGTTGCCGGTGACGACGGTGGTGACGCCCTGCGAGATCTTGGGCGTCATGTCGCGATGCTTGAGCAGGTAATTGTCGTCGTGGGTATGCGAATCGATGAAGCCCGGGGCCACGACCTTGCCCGACACATCGATGCGGCGGCGTGCGGGCGCGGTCGACAGGTCGCCCACGGCGGCGATGCGGTCGCCGCGCACGCCCACGTCGGCGCGCTGGCCGGGGGCGTTCGTGCCGTCGATGACGGTGCCGCCGGCAAGGATGTAGTCAAACGGGGTGGCGTCGGGCTGGGACATGCGGATCTCCGTCGGTTCGGGGTCAGGCAAAGTGGCAGGCAACCTGCTGTTCGGCGGCAACCTGGCGGGGCAGGGGGACTTCTTCGGCGCAGCGGGGCTGCGCCATGGGGCAACGAGTGCGGAACGCGCAGCCGGACGGCGGCGACAGCGGGCTGGGAATCTCGCCTTTCAGGACTTCGACCGGTGTGCGCTCGCCCTGGCGGGCGGACGGCACGGCGGCCAGCAGCGCGCGGGTGTAGGGATGGGCGGGGCGGTCGAAAATGGCATCGCGGGTGCCGATCTCGACGATCTTGCCCAGGTACATCACGGCCACGCGGTGGCTGATGTGACGAACCACGCTCAAGTCGTGCGAAATGAACACGTAGGTGAGTCCCAGGTCGCGCTGCAGGTCCATGAGCAAATTGATGACCTGCGCCTGAACCGAAACGTCCAGCGCCGACACGGGTTCGTCACAGACGATGAGACCCGGATCCAGCGCCAGGGCCCGTGCAATGACGATGCGCTGGCGCTGTCCGCCGGAAAACTCGTGCGGATAGCGGTCGGCGGCGTCGGGCCGCAAGCTGACACGCGCCAAAAGCTGCGCCACGCGCTGGCGGATGGCCTCGCGGTCGTGGCCGAAGTTGCGCAGAGGCTCGCCGATGATGTCGCGCACCCGCATGCGCGGATTCATGGACGAAAACGGATCCTGGAAGATGAACTGCATGCGGCGGCGCATGGCGCGGAGCTGGCTGCTGTTCATCTGGGCCAGGTCCTGGCCTTCGAGCAGGATGCGGCCTTCGGTGGGATCGGTCAGGCGGATCAGGCACTTGCCGGTGGTCGACTTGCCGCAGCCGGACTCGCCGACCAGGCTGAGCGTCTGGCCGCGCGGCACGGTCAAGGAGATGCCGTCGACGGCGCGCAGCACTTTGGCGCCGCGTCCGCTGTCCACCGGGAAGTGCTTTTTCAGGCCGATGACTTCCAGCATGGGGACCGCGGTGGCGGCCGGGGCGGAAGACGCGAGGGGAATGTCGTGCAGATTCATGGCGGGTCTCACGCGGTCATGGCGGCGGTCGGTTCGGCCTGCCGGGCCCAGCACCACACCCGGTGGCGGGCGCCGGCGTCGGTGGCCATGGGCGACTCGTCGGTGCAGCGGGGCAGGGCCTGGGGGCAGCGCGCGGCGAACGCGCAGCCGCGCGATTCGGGCGTCCTGACCGGAACGATGCCAGGCAGTTCGGCCAGTCGCGCCGTGTGATCCTGGCCGTCGACGAAGTCCGGCAGCGAGCGGATCAGCGCCTGGGTGTAGGGGTGCTGCGGGCGGTCCAGCACGTCGTCCACGCTGCCTTCTTCCACCTTGCGTCCCGCATACATCACGATGACGCGCTGGCACATCTGCGCGACCACGCCCAGGTCGTGTGTGATCAGCACGATGGCCGTGCCGAGCCGGGCCTGGATGTCGCGCAGCAGGTGCAGGATCTGCGCCTGGATGGTGACGTCCAGCGCCGTGGTGGGTTCGTCGGCGATCAGGACCTTGGGCTGGCAGGCCAGCGCCATGGCGATCATGGCGCGTTGGCGCATGCCGCCCGAGAGTTGATAGGGATACTCGCGCACCCGGCGCGCCGGGTCGGAGATCTGCACAAGGTCCAGCAACGCTTCTGCCTGCTTCAGCGCGTCGCGGCGCGACAGGCCCTGGTGCAGCATGAGCGATTCGCTGATCTGCTTGCCCACGGTGATCACGGGATTCAAGGAGGTCATGGGCTCCTGGAAGATCATCGAGATCTGGTTGCCGCGGATCGCGCGCACGGATTTTTCGGGCAGGGCCAGCAGGTCGCGTCCATCGAATTCAATGCTGCCGCCAGCGACGCGCCCGGGGGCGCGCAACAGGCGCATGATGGACAGCGACGTGACGCTCTTGCCGCAGCCCGATTCGCCGACGAGGCCCAGGGTTTCACCGGGCAGCAGGTCGAAAGAAAGCTTGTCGACGGCCAGGACGGTCGTGTCGTCGCCGTCGAAACAGGTGGTCAGGTCGTGCACGCGCAGGACGGGATTGGGTTGCATGTGCGCTCCTACAGCTTCTTGGCCAGGCGGGGATCGAGCATGTCGCGCAGCCCGTCGCCGACCAGGTTGACGGCCAGCACGGCCACGCCCAGGAACAGGCCCGGATACAGGATGATGTGGAACGCCACGGCGACGAAGTTGCGCCCTTCGGCCATGATGTTGCCCCAGCTTGGGATGTGCGGCGGAATGCCCACGCCCAGGAAGCTCAGCACGGCCTCGGTCAGAATGGCCGATGCCGCGATGAAGGTGGCCTGCACCATCAGCGGCGCGAACAGGTTGGGCAGGATGTGGCGCAGCAGGATCGACGGCACCCGCGTGCCCACCGAAACGGCCGCCTCGATATAGGGCTGTTCGCGGATGGTCAGCACCAGTGCGCGCACCAGGCGCACGACCCGCGGCACTTCCGGAACGACGATGGCGATGATGACGGTGCCCAGGCCGCCCTTCAGGGTCGCCATCAGCGCGATGGCGAGCAGCACGCCGGGAATCGCCATCAGGCCGTCCATGATGCGCATGATGACGGCGTCGATGCGGCGGAAGTAGCCGGCCATCATGCCCAGCACCACGCCGGCCACGGTGGACACCACCGCCACCACGATGCCGACCAGCAGCGAGATGCGCGAGCCCCAGATGGTGCGCGAGTAGACGTCGCGGCCCAGCGCATCGGTGCCGAACAGGTGTTCGGCCGAGGGCGGCTTCATGCGGGCCATCGGATTGATGTCCTGCGGGTCCACGGTGGCAAGCCACGGCGCGGCCAGGGCGATGACCGCCAGCAACAGCAGTATTGCGCTACCCGCGTACAGCATCGGGTGGCGGCGCAGCGATCGGAAGGCGCGCCGCAGGCGCGGGCGCGCGGCGGGAAGCGGCAGGGTGGTCGTGTTCATGCGTTGCCCCTGTTCAATAGCGGATGCGTGGGTCGAAAAGCCGATAGCTCAGGTCGACCAGCAGGTTGATCAGCACGTAGATGCCCGAGGCCACCAGCAGCACGCCCTGGATGACCGGATAGTCATGGCGCAGCACGGCGTCGATGGTCAGGCGGCCCAGGCCGGGGATGGCGAACACGGTTTCCGTGACCACGACCCCGCCGATCAGCAGGGCGACGCCCACGCCGATGGTGGTGACGATGGGGTTGGCGGCGTTCTTCAGCGCATGCCACACGATGGGGCCAGACGACAGCCCCTTCGCCCGGGCCGTGCGGATGTAGTCTTCGGACAGGGCTTCCAGCATGGTCGCGCGGGTCATGCGCGTCAGCAGCGCCATGTAGACCAGGCCAAGCGACAGACAGGGCAGCACCAGGTGGCGCAGGTAGGGCACCAGGCCGTCGGCCATCGGCTTGTAGCCCTGCACCGGCAGCCAGCCCAGCTTGATGGAAAATCCATACACGAGGCTGTAGCCGATCAGGAACACCGGCACCGAGAACGCGCAGACCGCGCCCACCATGACCAGCCGGTCCAGCCACTTTCCGGCGTTCCATGCGGCCAGCACGCCCAGGGGCACGGCCGCCAGCACGGCGAACAGCATCGTGAACAGCGCGATGGAAATGGTCGGCCCCATGCGCTGCGCGATGAGCTGCGAAACAGGCATCTGCGTGGACATCGACGTGCCCAGGTCGCCCACCGCGATATGGCTTACCCAGATGCCGAACTGCTGCAGCAGCGGCTTGTCCAGCCCAAGGTTCTGCCGGATTTTTTCGACGTCGTCGGCGGTGGCGTTGTCGCCCGCGATCACCGCCGCGGGATCGCCCGGCGACAGGTGGATCAGCAGGAACACCACGACCGCCACGACGGCCATGACTGGAATGACGGCCGCGATGCGGCGCAGGATGTATTTCACGCTGGATTCCCCCGGGCTTGCGGCCGGGCGCGCGGGGCGCCCGGCGTCTGCCTTACGGCTTTTCGATGTTCCACATCACCGGCACGCCGGCCTGGATCAGTTCGGTGTGCTTCAGGCCGCGCACCGCGAAGACGGGCTTGAACTCGCCCCACATGACGTACGGCACGGTCTGGTAGGCGCGCGCCTGGATCTGCGCGGCGATGTCCTTGCGCTTGGCGTCGTCGGTCTCGCGGATCCAGCTGGTGCGCAGCGTGTCCAGTTCCTTGTCGCAGGGCCAGCCCGGCAGGCTGTTGCCGCAAGCGGCGGACAGCCACGGGTTCGTCACCGGCGTGCTGGCGTCGTAATAGCCGCCCCAGGTCAGGAAGATGTTCCAGCCGCCCTGGGCGGGCGCGTCCTTCTTCAGGCGGCGGCCGGCCAGCGAAGCCCAGTCCATGGACTGCACGTCCACGTTCATGCCGGCCTTCTTCATGTTCTGCGCCAGCACCATCACGGCGGGCGCGCTCAGGTGGTCAGTGGGATACAGCAGCACCACCTTTTCACCCTTGTAGCCCGCTTCCTGCAGGAGCTGCTTGGCGCGCGCCGGGTCGGTCTTGGCGTAGGGCGCGGCGCCGGCATCGGTGGCCAGGGGCGATCCGCAGATGTACATCGTCGCGCAGTAGTCGACGCGGTACTTTTCCGGGTAGCCCATCGCCGTCAGCATTTCCTTCTGGCTGACCAGGTGGTACAGCGCCTGGCGGGCCAGCGGGTTGTTGAACGGAGGATGCAGCGAGTTTAGGATGACCATGCCTTGCGAGGCCACCGAGGTGCTCAGCTTGATGTCCGGGTTCGACTCGAGCACCGGCAGGAAGTCCGGCGTGACCTGTTCGATCATGTCCACTTCGCCATTCATCAGCGCGGCGGTGGAAGTGTTGCCGTCCGGGATGTAGACCCATTCCACGCGGTCCACCTTCACGTTCTTGCCGCCGGCCAGGCCGTCCGGCGCTTCGGCGCGGGGCACGTAGGCCGGGTTCTTCACGTAGACGACCTTGTTGCCGGGCACCCATTCATCGCGCTTGAACAGGAAGGGGCCGGATCCGACCATCTCGGTGACCTGGGTGTTCGGGTCCGTCATGGCCAGGCGCTTGGGCATGATGAACGGCGGCATGCCGGAGGGCTTGGACAGGGCGTCCAGCACCAGGCCGAAGGGTTCCTTCAGCGTCAGTGTGAACGAGTTGTCTGCGGTGGCCGCGAACTCCGCGCCGGCCGCCATCATCGCCTGGCCCAGCGTGTCCTTCTTGGCCCAGCGCTGGATGGAGGCGATGCAGTCCTCGGCAGTCACGGGCGTGCCGTCGTTGAACTTCAGGCCCGGCCGCAGCGTGAACGTCCAGGTCTTGCCGTCGTCGGACTTGGTCCAGGTGTCCACCATCTGCGGCTTGACCTGCCCCTTGCTGTCCTGCGAGAACAGCGTGTCGAAGACCATGTAGCCATGGTTGCGCGTGATGTAGGCGGTGTTGAACAACGGGTCCAGCGTCTTCAGGTCGGCGTGCGGCACCAGGCGCAGCGTCTTGGTCTGGGCAAGCGCGCCGGTGGCGGCGGTCATGGCCAGGAGCGCCGCGGCTCCCAGCAGGCTGAATCGTCTGATCATTGTTTTCCCCTTGGTGGTTCTGTGTGCCCGTGACGGGCGGCAATTGAGTAGGGTTTCAGGCCTTGAACGGCCACTTCGGCAGCTTGCGCTTGACGAAAGGCAGCGTGTTGAGGTCATTGGTGATGGCGCCCGGCGTCTCGACGTAGATCACGTGGCGGCCGACCTTCGAGTACGAGGCATAGAAGTGCTGCGACGACTTCACGATGATGAGCTTCATCGCCTGCAGGTCCACGTCGAACTGCGTGAACAGGTCGGTGCCCATGGCCTGCGTGCGGGACGTCGTCAGCACCAACGTGACGCCGCGGGTGCGCAGGACGGCCACGTCGCCCAGCAGCGCGGGCGTGCCGGCCAGGCCGGTCATGACGGCGTCGCGCTTGAGCGCCAGGATTTCGCAATCCAGGTCCAGCGGCTGGCCCGATACGGGGGCCACCTTGCCGCCCACGCGCAGCTTGATCTGCGCGCCGTCGCCGGCTTCAAAGCACAGTTGTACGGCGACCGGATCCCAGAACGGGCCGATGGCGACGTCCGTGATGCCGCGCGCCAGCACGCGCTCCAGGATGAAGGTGGAGTCGCTGGGCGCGCCGCCGCCCGCGTTGTCCGCGGAATCGGCCAGTACGACGGGAAATTCCTTGTGCGCCAGCGCCTGGTCCAGCGCGTCGTCCGCGCCGGGATAGGGCGGCGCAAGCTGGTCGCGAAAGCCGATGATCTCTTCGCCCAGCGCGCGCGCCAGCGATTCGGCCTGCGCCTGGTCGCCGTCGGTGTAGACCAGCACCTTCGAACCCATGTCGGGCGTGTCGCCCCACGGAAAGCCGTGCGCGATGGACACCGACAGCACGCCTTCCTTGCCTTCCATGGCAAGCAGGCGGTCGACGAACCCGCGCATGGGCTCGCGGCTGGTGTGCATGATGGAAATCATCTCTAAGTCGTAGACGGCGCGCGTGGGCTTGATGCGGCCTTCGGCGCGCGCCACGCACAGGTCCACCAGGTCGTACGCGCGGTCCAGGATGTCGGTGTGCGGGTATTCCTTGAAACAGACCAGGAAGTCGGCGCTGTTCACCATGGCGTCCGTCATGTGGCAGTGCGGGTCCAGTTCCGCGCCGATCACCGTGTCGGGGCCCACGATCTCGCGGGCGCGGCGCAGCAGGTCGCCTTCGCAGTCGTCGTAGCCATCGGCCACCATCGCGCCATGCAAGCCGAACAGCGCGATATCGACCTTGCCCGCGCGGCGCAGGTCTTCGAGCAGCTCGTCGCGCAGCGTCTCGTAGGCGTGGCGCGTGGTGATGCCGGCCGGCGTCGCTCCTGCGGTCATCCCTTCAATGAGGGTCCAGTCCTTGCCCACCGCGCGTTGGCGTGCGGCCCACAGCGGTCCCGAGAACATCTGCATGCGGTCCGGATGCTGGCCCGCGGGGTAGTAGCCGCGGGACCGATAGGCCGACAGGCCCGTCGGGATGGGGGAAAAGGTATTGGTCTCGGTTGCCAGGGACCCGGAAAAAATCTTCATGGATGACGCTCCGCGCAAAGAGGGACTGGAGGCGCGGGCATCGTGGCGCGCGCGTGGGGGTGTCGCCCCGCCAGGCGTCGGGCCTGGCGGTGTCATGCAATCGAACGGCTGCGGCCGGGGCCTCAGGAGACGCGGGCGTCGCCCAGCCAGGCCTGCACTTCGATCTCGACGTCCACTTCCATGGCCAGCTTGGCCTCGACAGTGGAGCGAGAGGGGAAATCGGAAGAGAAATGGCTGCGGTAGGCTTCGTTGAACTGCGCGAACAGGGCCAGGTCCGACAGCCATACCGTTGCGCGCACCACGTCTTTCAGGCTGGCGCCCGCCAGCGCCAGCGTTTCCTTGATGCGTTCGATGGCGGCGTGCGTCTGGGCGGCGATGTCGCCGCGCACGACCTGACCGGCGGCGTCCATCGGAATCTGCCCCGACAGGAAGAGGAAGCCGCCTGCCTGGGTGGCGCGCGAGAAGGGCAGGGGCAGCGTGCTGGGATAACGGGTGATGGCGGTCATGTCGGGATCTCGGTGGTCGTTGTCGGGTCAGCGCAGGCGCTGGGGGCGGACGGCGTCGGCGTTGACGCCGTGCGCGCGCAGGTGATCGGGAACGGGCTGGCGCGTCAGGAGCGCCGCCGCCAGCTCGGACGTGGCCGCGGCGGTCTGGATGCCATACCCGCCTTGCGCCGCCAGCCAGAAGAAGGCGGGCGCGCCGTCGTCCCAGCCGACGACGAAATCGCCGTCGCGCACGAACGAGCGCAAGCCGGCCCAGGTGTGCTTCGGACGACGAATCGTCAGCGACGTGGCGGTCTCGATGCGGTAGATGCCGGTCGCGACGTCCAGCTCTTCGGGCACGACGTCGTGCGCGTCGACCGGATCGGCATTGGCGGGCGAACCCAACAGCTGGCCGGCGTCGGGCTTGAAGTAATAGCTTTCGTCCACACCGACCACCGCGGGCCAGTGGGAAAAGTCCACATCTTCGGGGCCGGTGAACGTGAAGGCGGTGCGGCGGCAGGGCTGCAGGCCAACCGGAGCCGCGCCGCACAGGGCCGCGGCCTGGTCGGCCCAGGCGCCGGCTGCATTGACCAGAACGCGCGCCCGGATCGAGCGGCCATCGGCCGTCGTCAGCGTCCAGACTTCGTCGGCATAGGATGCCGCCGCCAGTTCGGCGTTGTTGAACAGCACGGCGCCCTGGCGGCTCATGCCGCGCAGGAATCCCTGATGCAGCGCATGTACGTCGATGTCGCGCGCGTCGGGCTCTTCGATCGCGCCGCAGAGTTGCTCCGCGCGCAGGCAGGGCACGCGGGCGACTGCCTGTTCCGCGCCGATCAGCGTCACGTTGGGCGACTGGCTGTGGAAGTCGTCAAACACCTCTTGCAGCAGGTCTTTCTGATCCGGCGTGGCGATGTACAGCACGCCGCGGGGGCTGAGCAGGGGATGCTCGCAGAAACCTTCGGGCGGGCGCTCATAGAAGGCGCGGCTGGCGCGCGTGAGCGCCTTGATCTGCGTGGTGCCGTAGGTCTCCATGAACATGGCCGCGGAACGGCCCGTGGAGTGATAACCGGGTTGGGACTCGCGTTCCAGCACCGCCACGGACGCCGTGGCGCTCAGGCGGTAGGCCACGGATGCGCCGGCGATGCCGGCGCCGACCACGGCGAAATCGTATAGGGTTTCAGCAGTCATTTTGTCGGAAGCGAGAATTCTCTTATCTGATAATTCTCGAATACGATAGTTTTTTGACGCGGATGGAGTAATAGGGGAATGCCCTGATGGAGGGCGTGGGGTGGAAAATTCCGGCGCGCGGACGGTTTGGCGCAAGGCGTGATGTGCGCCCGCGGCCGCTACGGCACGGTGTGTCTGCCGGCCGAGCCAGCCGGGTTGATCCCGTTAACCCAGTTTGCCCAGCAGCCCGATCAGCCGGCGACGTTCAGCGACGCCAAGCTTCGCGCTGATGCGCGCGTCATGCGCCTGCACGGCTTCGGTGATGGAGGCCAGCGCGGCCTCGCCGGCGCGCGTCATGGCCAAGGCATAGGCGCGCTTGTCGCGCGCAGCCTCCTGTCTTTCCACGTATCCCAGATCCTGTAGCTGGTTGACGATCTGCACCGCCCCGGAACGCGCGATGCCGAGGATGCGGGCCAGGTCCGTCAGCTTCAGGCTGTCGTTGGCGGCTATCAGGGTCAGCGCCGAATAGCGCTGCGGCGTGATGTCCCAGGGCGCCAGCGCCGCCAGGAAATCTTCGTAGATGAGGATCTGCGCGCGCCGGATGGCGTAGCCGACCAGATCGTCCAGAGCGCCGTACCGGACGCCGGGTACGTGCGGATCGAAGTGTTCGCCGCGGGCGGCGGGCCGGCGAGGGTGCGGGGCGGAAGCTCTGGACATGGGGGGGAACGCGGCTCAGGGGGGCTCAACACTAATGCAGGCATTGTCGCCGCGCCACCGCATTACGGGAAATCCCTCGTGCGGAATGAACCGCGATTTTGTTATGTTGCATAACAAATAAGACCAGGAGTAGACATGCAAATCGTCATAGCCGGAGCCGGTATCGGCGGCCTGACGCTGGCGCTCATGCTGCACAGGCGCGGCATCCAGTGCCGCGTCTATGAAAGCGCGCAGGAACTGCGCCCGTTGGGCGTGGGGATCAATCTGCTGCCGCACGCGGTAAGCGAAATCGAACAACTGGGCCTCGTGTCCGCGCTGGCCGAACGCGCCATCGAAACCTCGCAGCTTCACTACTACAACAAGCTTGGCCAGCCCATCTGGCGCGAGCCGCGCGGCCTGGAGGCGGGCTATCCCCTGCCGCAGTTCTCCGTTCACCGCGGCGAATTCCAGATGATGCTTGCGCAAGCCGTGCGAGACCGCCTGGGGCCGGACGCGATCGTTCCGGGCATGGTGCTGGAGTCCGCCAGCCAGGACGCGGCGGGCGTATCCGTGCAGTTCCGCCGTCGTGCGGATGGCGAGCTGCAGACCGTGCAGGCAGACATCCTCGTGGGCGCCGACGGCATCCATTCCGCGCTGCGCCGTCAACTGCATCCGACGGGAGACGAGCCCCGCTTTTCGGGCCGCATGCTGTGGCGTGCGGTGACCGAGGCGGAGCCGTACCTGGACGGGCGCAGCATGTTCATGGCGGGCCACCAGGATCAGAAATTCGTCTGCTATCCGATCTCCGAGCCGCTGCGGCGGCAGGGGCAGTCGCTGATCAACTGGATCGCCGAGCTGTCCATCCGGAATGCGGAACTGCCCGCCACTGACTGGAACCGCAAGGTCGACAAGTCGGTTTTCGCCGACCGCTTCGCCGACTGGCGTTGGGACTGGATCGACATACCCGCCATCATCGACGGCGCGCAGGCCATCTACGAATTTCCGCTGGTGGACAGGGATCCCTTGCCCCGCTGGACGCGCGGCCGCGTCACTCTGCTGGGCGACGCCGCGCATCCGATGTATCCCATCGGTTCCAACGGTTCGGCACAGGCGATCCTGGACGCGCGGTGCCTGGCCGACTGGCTGGACCTCGCCGCGCAGGGCAAGACGCGATCGCTGGAAATCGCATTGCTGGAGTACGAGGCCGAGCGCCTGCCCCGCACGTCAGGCATCGTCCTGCGCAACCGCTTGAACGGGCCCGAACAGGTCATGCAGATGGCCGAGGAACGCGCGCCGGCGGGCTTTGCCGACATCAACGACGTGATATCCCGCGACGAGCTGGCGGCGGTGTCGCTGCGCTACAAGCAGTTGGCGGGCTTTGATCCTGCAGCCGTGCGCCTTGCCCGAGGAGAAAGGCCATGAGCCCTATCGAAACACCTGCCGATTCCACGGCGCCTCGGCTCGAACACGTGACGACCGTGGTGGTCGACGTGGGCGCGCCGCAGGAGGTCGGCGATACGCCGCAGGGCCGTCGCCGCGTCATTCCAATTCTGGGCGGCACGGTCGAGGGGCCGCGTTTGCGCGGCAAGGTGCTGCCGGGCGGCGCGGACTTCCAGATCATCCGCTCGGCCACGTTCACCGATATCCACGCGCGCTACGTGATCGAAACGCCAGATGGCGACCGCGTGTATGTCGAGAACACCGGCATCCGCACGGGCAGCGCGGAGGACATCGCGCGGCTGGCTCGCGGCGAATCCGTGGATCCCGAACGCATCTATTTCCGCAGCTATCCGCGTTTCGAAACCGCGTCGCCCGCGCTGGGCTGGATGAACGAGAGCCTCTTCATCGGCACCGGCGCGCGTTTTCCCGACCGCGTCGAGCTGCGCTTCTATCGCATTTGCTGAACCCGCGGCATTCGTCGCGGCATTAAAAAAACCAGGAGACAACCATGCAAACGATGTTGCGCCGCCTGCTGGGCGGCTTGTTCCTGTGCCTGCCGCTTGCGGCGATGGCGCAGTTTCCCAACGGGCCGGTGCGCCTGAACGTCGGCTTTCCGCCCGGCACCGGCCCGGACATCGTGGCCCGCACGCTGTCCCAGCACATGGGGCCGCTGCTGGGCGAAAGCGTCGTGGTGGAAAACAAGGTCGGTGCAGGCGGCCAGATCGCCGCGCAGGCGGTTGCGCGCAGCCCGGCCGACGGTCAGACGCTGTTGTTGGGCGAGGTCGGGTCCATCAGCATTTCGCCCGCCACGTACCGCAACCTGAACTACGATCCGCCGCGCGACTTTGCGCCGATCTCGGAAGTGGTGCGCGCCGACTTCGTGCTGGTGGTGCCGGCGACATCGCCCTACCAGGACCTGGCGTCGTTCGTCGACGCCGCGAAGAAAGCGCCGGACCGCCTGAACTTCGCCACGTTCGGCGCCGGCACGCCCGGTCATTTCGGCGCCGAGCTGTTTGCGCGGGAAGCCGGCTTGAAGATCGAAGCCATCCACTACCGCTCGACCGGCGACGCCGTGTCGGGTCTGGTGTCGGGCGGTGTGCAGGCGGCTTTCGTGACCACCGCCCTGGCCGCACCCCAGGTGCAGGGCGGCAAGCTGCGCGCACTGGCGACCACCGGCGCGCAGCGTTCGCCCGCCCTGGCCGGCGTGCCGACGTTCGCGGAACGCGGCCTTCCCGCCGTCAACTTCGGCGCGTGGTTCGCACTGTTCGCGCCCGCCGGCACGCCGGACGCGGTGCTGACGCGCCTGCAAGCCGACAGCGCAGCGGCGCTGCGCCAGCCTGCAGCCGAGCGCACGCTGGGCGAGGCGGGCTTTGTCGTGGTCGGTTCCGACCGCCAGGCGCTGCAGGCGTTGTTGACGGCCGAATCCAAGCGCTGGTCCGAGGTCGTGAAGGCGACGGGCTTCCGGGCGGACTGACGCCGGGGCGCTTCGCTCGATAAGTAGTGCGGCGGCGGACCTGGCCTCAGGTCAGCCGCGCGCCGTTCGGCACGGCATCATCCGGCGCGGCCAGCACGATGGCGCCGTCCGCGTCGGCAAATCCCAGCACCAGCACTTCAGACCGCATGGGTCCGATCTGGCGCGGCGGGAAATTCACCACCGCCATCACGCGCCTGCCGGGCAGGTCTTCAAGCGCATATCTGTCCGTGATCTGCGCCGAACTCTTCTTGGTGCCAACGCCCGCGCCGAAATCGATCGTGAGCTTGTAGGCCGGCTTGCGCGCTTCGGGAAAGGCTTCCGCGGCCAGGATCGTGCCCACGCGGATATCGACGTTCATGAAATCGTCGAAGCTGATCGCGGCGGCGGCGGGCGTGTTCGGGTCGGGCGTGACGTGCATGGAAGTCCTTGGTTATCGGCGGCGCGTCGCGCGTCGGATGCGACGGCCGCTCGCCGCACATGATGACGCGTCGATTGTTTATAGTCACGCGCTCATCAATCTCCGAGCATCAAAGGAGCCCGCTGCATGTCCGATCCCACTTACGATCACATCCTCTCCCACCCGCCGCGCTGCCTGGACGGCGTGCGCGCAACGCCCGCGCCCCTGATCCAGGAAGATCGTGGCGAAGTCGGCGTGGCGTTCCGTCTGCAGGGCCTGGACGGCGCGCAGACGGGCGAAATCCTGGGTTTCGACCTGCGGGATTACAACGAGCACGTCGACGACTACGAGTTCGTATCCCCCCTGGCCGTGAAATGGGAAGGCTCGGCGGACGGCGTCGTTGTTTTCGATAGCGATATCCATGGCTATCACGGCGAGCTGGACTGCTCCGCCAAGATCCGCGGCGAAGGCGAGGCGCAGGCGTTCGTGTGCCCCGCCTGCAAGGGAACGCGCTTCAGCGTGTTTGCGCAGTTCGATTACGACGGCACGGATGAACTGTGGGATGAAGATCCGGATACCGTGCAGAACTTCTTCAGCAATCTCATCGTGGCGGGGCAGTGCGCGTCGTGCGATACGGTGACGCGCGTGCTGGACATGGATCTGTGACGCGCAAGCCGGGCAGGGGCCGAAGCGCTTCGCCCGGCCAATGAGGTCAAGGCGCCGCGGGGGCCTCCACGCCATAGGCCCGGTGCAGCGCCTCCAAAAATGCCGGTGCTTCCGGAAAGGCCGTTTCGCCGATCCGGCTGACAGCCACCCCCGGCGTCCAGGAGTTCATCACGGCCGCGCCGCGCAGGCCGGGCAGGTCCGCCAGCGCCACGGCGCGTGTGCGCTGCGGCACGCCCAGGCGCTCGAGCTGCCGCTGAACGATGCCCATCGTGGTGCCGCGCAGCATGGCGGCGTCGGGCCAGATCACGCCCGTGCCGTCCCAGAACGCCAGATTCCAGATCGACGCCTCGCTCAGCCGTCCGTTGCGGTCGACGAACGCGGCGTCGTCGAACCCCTGCGCCGCCGCCTGGCGCAGGTAGTACGTCTTCGCGACTTCGCCCACGTGCTTGACCTGCGGCAGCATGCGTTCGTGCTCGACGGCCGCCAGGGCAAGCGGGCCTCCTGGGCCGGAAGCCGGCGGGCCGGTGCGCACAAGGACCTCGGGGCGCGCGTCGGGGCCGGCGACGGTAAATTCACCTGCGGGCGAATACACCGTGGCGACCAGCGAGTGGTCATCCGGACTCGCCTGGATCGCCGTCCGCAGATAGTCGCGGATCGCCTCGTCCGGCAAGGCCTGGCCGAACATTTCGATTGATGCCGCCTTCAACCTGGTCAGGTGCAGGTCCAGACCGCGCGCCCGGCCGTTCCGCACCTGCATGGCGGTGAAGTGGGCGTACCCGGCGAATGCCAGCGGCGCCAGATCTTCGGCCGTGGCGGGTTGGCCGTTGCGTTGAACCACGAAAGAAGCGGGACTGGTAGACATTGCTGGACTCCGATAGAGCGCGGACGGGTGGGCGGCCGCAGTGTGATCATCAAGAATTCCTAATATCCGCCATTGCCAACGGCGTAGGAAGCCAGTAGTTTTCAATTCATCATCAAATATGGCTTGAAGATCATGAATCGAATGCTGCCTGGCACGCGTGCGCTGCGAACCTTCGAGGCCGCGGGCCGCCATCTCAATTTCACGCGGGCTGCCGATGAGGTCGGCCTGACGCCCGCGGCCGTCAGCTACCAGATCAAGGAAATCGAAGATCAGCTGGGCATCACGCTGTTTGCGCGGACCAGCCGCAGCATCCGCCTGACGCCGGCTGGTTCGGTGCTGTTCGAAGCCGCGCGCGAGGCGCTGGACATCCTGCATCGCGCCGCCGCCCGCGCGCGCCGCCTGAACCGGGGCGAGCAGCATCTGCGCATGTCCGTGGGCGCGCGGTTTGCGACCAACTGGCTGCTGCCCCGGCTGCCGCAATTCCGCGCCGCCAACCCGGGCCTGGAACTGACCTTCGACATCACCGACGAGGTACGAAATTTCGAGGCGGATGACGTGGACGTCGCGATCCGCTACGGCGCGGGCGAGTACAGCGACGCGGTTTCCCACCGGCTGTTCGACACCGTGGTCGTGCCGGTATGCAGCCCGGTCCTGCTGGAGCGCGAGCCCCGGATCGCCAAGCCGCAGGACCTGTCGGCCCACACGCTGTGCTACGTGGACTGCCGGCCCGGCGGAATCGTCTGGCCGAACTGGGCGATGTGGATGGCCGCCGCCGGTGTGCCGGACTTCGACGACAGCCGCTGCCTGGCGTTCTCCGAATCCAGCCATGTGGTGCAGGCGGTCATGGAGGGCGGCGCGGTCGGCCTCGTCGAACTGGAGCTGGTGGACCGGGAACTGGAAGGCGGCAGGCTCGTCAGGTTGTTCGACGTGGGCGTCCAGGCCGCGCCCGGCTATGCGTACCACCTGGTGTACCCGGTCGAGAGCCGGGACGACCCCCGGGTGCGAGCTTTGCAGGCATGGATGGCGGGTGAAGTCACCCATTGACGCGTCGGCGACCCGCGGCATAGGGGAGGGCGAGATTGGCGCCGCAGCTGCGCATTTTTCTTTCCTTTGGTGTCATGAATGGAACAGTTTGTTCCAGCCGAAGTATGGTTGGACGGGTGTTCGTGTCATGGTCGACTCGGTAGAATGCCTTCCATCGTCTCCCTCTATCTACTAGTCGAAAGGTCATCACTCATGAGCAACGCATATCTCGACGCACTCAAGAAGCGCCGCACGCAGTATTCGCTGGGCCGCAACCTGTCGGCTTCCCAGGAAGAACTGACGACCCTCATCCAGGACGCCATCAAGCACAGCCCGTCGTCCTTCAACTCGCAAAGCTCGCGCGCCGTGATCCTGTTTGGCGCCGAAAGCGAAAAGCTCTGGAACCTGGCGATCGAAGAAGTACGCAAGGTCGCGCCGGCCGAAGGTTTCGACAAGACCGAAGCCAAGCTCAAGAGCTTTGCCGCCGGTGTGGGCACGATCCTGTTCTTCGAAGACCAGGACGTGGTGCGCAGCCTGCAGGAAAAGTTTGCGCTGTACGCCGACAATTTCCCGGTGTGGTCGGAGCAGGCGGGCGGCATGGCCCAACTGTCCGTCTGGACCGCCCTGGCCAACGCCGGCGTCGGCGCCAGCCTGCAGCACTACAACCCGCTGATCGACGGCGCCGTGGCGCGTGAATGGAACGTTCCCGCCTACTGGAAGCTGCGCGCCCAAATGCCCTTCGGCTCGAACGAAGCCGGCTTCGGCGACAAGCCCTTCATGGACGACGCCGAGCGCTTCCGCGTGTTTGGCTGACCCCCGGGGCGTTGACGACGCCCCTTCGGGTAAGCCCCTTCCGGCAAGCCCCCTCCGGCAAGCCCTTTCCGGCAAGCCATTCGCAGGCCCGCATTCCCCCACAAGGGGTGCGGGCCTGTCGCTATTTAGGGCCGGGTTCCGCACCCGGATCGGCGTGCCCGCCATTTGATCGAGCCCGTGCATTGACCCTGGCGGATGGCGCTATAGTCATCCGAGCCCCCAACAAGGAGTCACCATGCAGACCAATGAGATCCATCGCGGCCGCCTCATCGATCACATCCAGCTCGTTGTTCGCGACCTGCCCGCCAGCCAAAGGTTTTATCAGGCGGTGTTCGATGTCCTGGGCGTGCCGATGGGCGGCACGGCAGACGACTTTTTCTGGGCCGACGAGTTGTTCGTTTCGTCGGCCGACAGCAAGGCCGCGCTGGGCCAGTTGACCGGACGCCATCATCTGGCGTTCCAGGCGCGGGACCAGGCGATGGTCGACGCGTTCTACAAGGCGGCGCTGTCCCACGGCGGCAAAGACAACGGCGCGCCCGGCTTTCGCGATTACCACCCGGGCTATTACGGCGCGTTCGTGCTGGATCCCGACGGCAACAACATCGAGGCCGTGTTCCATGGCGAGGCCGAGCGCAGCGCGCCGTCGGTCAAGGTGACGTTCTGACGGGAGCCTTTCCGTGCAGCTTCGTCACCTGCGCTATTTCGTGAAGATCGTCGAAGCGGGCAGTTTCTCCCGCGCGGCGGCGCTCATCCCCGTGGCGCAGCCCGCGCTCAGCCAGCAGATCGCCGCGCTGGAAGAAGAACTGGGCGTGGTGCTGCTGCATCGCAGCGCCCGTGGCGCGCGGCCCACGGCGGCCGGCGCCGCGCTCTACACCGAGGCCGCGTCCATCCTGAGCCGGATGGAACGCATCCCGCAGATCGTGCGGTCGCTCGGCGGCGACTACCACGGCGTGGTGCGCATCGGCATGTCGTCCACGCTGGCGTCGTTCCTGGCCGGCGATCTGATGGAAAAGTGCAGGGCGGCGCTGCCCGGGATCAGCCTGCGTTTCAGCAGCGATGCAAGCGGCCAGTTGGGCGCTCGCATTCGCGACAGCTCCCTGGATCTTGCGCTGGTGTTCGAGGACGAACCGACCCTGGGCTTCGCGCGCAAGCCACTGTTCCGGCAGCGGCTGTTCGTCGTCGGCCCGCGCAGGGCCGGGCGCCGGCCGTCCACCATGCGGTTGGAGCAGCTTGCGGACATGCCGCTGATCCTGCCCGCACATCCGAACATCACGCGCGGCATGCTGGACAGGCTGTTCTCGCAGGCCGGCATCGTGCCGCAGGTGGTGGCGGAGACCGACGTTTTTTCCGGCATGCTTTCGGCGGTGCAGGCGGGGATCGGCAACACCATCCTGCCGCTGGGAGACTTTTCCGGCATGCCTGGGCGTTCCATGGTGTGGGCCATGCTGATCGAGCCGCCGGTATATCTGACGGCGACGGTCATCGCCTCGAGCGACGTGCCGCTGGCTCCCCCGGCCGAGGCGGTGCGGACCCTGCTGGGCGACTTCGTCATGCAGCAGGTGCAGGAAAAGGGCCTGGCGGGCGCCGAGCCCCTCGCATCCTGACGCGCACCTTGAAGGGCATATCCGCCGCCTATACCCGCATATCGACATAGTATTTTTTTTGTCCGGACGGCAGGCGCAATCTTCACTCCCGGCAGAACCCGCACTGAGGCGGACTGCGCAACTTGGAGAGTGATGATGGCAAAGCTGGTTTATCGCGTGGTGTCCGCCTGCGGCGCGCTGGGATATGGCTTCCCCAACGAATCCCTGCAAAAGGCACTGGAAGGGCGCATCGACGCCGTGATCTCGGATGCGGGGTCGATGGACGCCGGTCCCTATTACCTGGGCACGGGTTCGGAATACTTCGAGCGGGAAGCCGTGAAGGCGGACTTCCGCCACATGGTCCAGGCAGGTGAAAAGATCGACGGACCGGTCATCCTGGGCAGTTGCGGCATGGCAGGCGGCGACCGCAACCTGGACTGGATGATCACGCTGGCCAAGGAAGTCTTCGACGAATTGGGCGTGAAGGACCGCACTGTGGCCGTCATCCGGTCGGAACTGGATGCCGCCACCGTCATCCAGGAATTCCGGGCCGCAGCGCTGCGGCCCACGGGCGCCGGCCCCGAATTGAACGAAGTCGCGCTCAGGGAAAGCACGATCGTCGGGCAGATGGGGATACACCCGCTGATTACCGCGCTGGAAGGCGGCGCCAAGTACATCCTGGCGGGGCGCTCGTGCGACATCGCGTTGTTCGCGTCCGACATGATCCGGCGCGGCATCGATCCGGGCCTGGCTTATCACGTTGGCCACGTGCTGGAATGCGGCGCGCTGGCTTGCGATCCGGGCTCTCCTTCCGATTGCCTGGTGGCCGAGATTTACGACGACGGCACCGCGCTGTTCGTGGCGCCGGATCCGGCGCGGCGGTGCACGCCCTATTCGATCGCGGCCCATTCGCTCTACGAGGAAAGCCACCCGCAGCTTCAGTTCTATCCGGAAGGCGTGCTGGCGATGGAACACACGGAATTCTTCGCCCGCGATGCCCGTACCGCCGGCATCCGCAACAGCCAGTTCGTGCACGCCGGCAAGCCGTGGCCCTTGAGCATCAAGCTGGAGGGCGCGCGTTATCTGGGCAAGCGCAAGGTATCGTTGATCCAGCTTGATCCGGCGGATCTGCCGCGCGTCCCGGGCGACGTGCTGGTCTATGGCCGCAATGGCGTCCAGGCCACGCCCGTGCGGGAAGGCGAACAAGAGCTTGGCCTCATCGTCGAGACCAGCGCGTCCACGCCCGAGGCGGCGGAGACGCTGGCCAGCCTGCTGACGCACTATCTGATCCATTACGGCTATGCCGGGCGCAAGGCAACCGCGGGCAATATCGCCTATCCGCTTTCGCCCAACCTCGTGACGTTCCGACGCGAGGACGGCCGATACGGCGCGGTCGTGCCCAGCGGAACGCGCGATCCGGTGTTCCAGGCCAATTACCCCATGATCAAGGATGCCGTGATCAAGCTCATCGAATCCGAATTTCCGGATGCGTTGCGCAACGCCCGCTGGGCGATCCACGAGGCCAGTGCCAGCCGCCCCGTTGCCCTGCTGCGGACCACCGACCGCGATCCCGGACAGCTGGACGTTCGGCATCAGGCGGAACTGGACCGCTTGCAGGCCCATGTGGCGGCGCGTGACGGATCGCGCATGAATCTGGACGCGGGCAACGCGTACGAGTGGACGCTCTACCATCTGCTGCAGAACGAAGACGTCATCAGGAACCGCATGTTCCCCATCACGTACTTCCGCGCCACAGGTTCGGAATGGACGGAAAGCGGATCGGACCGGCCGCGCTACTACGACATCGGCACGACGCGCTACGAAGGCAGTCTGGATGACCGCACGCTGTCCTTGATTGCCGATGCGCCGCCAGAGGGCGAGCCCGAGGGCAGGAAGCCGCTGCTCGACATGGCGGTGGTCATCCGCAGCAAGGACGCGGGCATCAACCGGCTGACCTTCGACATCGTGTTCAACTCCGCCGGCGAATACGAAGCCGCGCTGCGGTCCAACGTGCTCTGCTCCGCAAACGTTGCCCGGGTGCTGCATGTGGCGCCCGAACGGGTGGTTGGCACGTTCTTCGTGGATAGCTGCAACGCGATCAAGTTGACGATCGACCGGCCGAATATTTCCGCTTCGCCCGACGAGCGCGACGTGTTCGGCGCCCAACAGCAGGCGGTCATCGAGCAGCTGTCCGTTCCGTACTACACGGAGCGTTTGGCGATGGCGTGCGCTCTGTAGGGTGACGTTGGACGGCCCGGCGAGCGCCTTCGGGGAAGCGCGTCGCCGGGGCGGATGGCGGTTTCATGCAAAAATCGGGTGCCCATCGGCCGCCAGGCATGGCGGCCCGCCATCAACCCTCACGAAGAGTCAGATGAAACCCGGAATTCCCGCACTACGGCTGTTGACCCTGTCCGGTTTGTTCGCGCTGTCCGCGCCCGCGCTGGCCATCGATTGCAAGAAGGCCAGCACAGACGTCGAGAAACTTATCTGCTCGAACCGGGGCGCGGTGTCGGCCGATGCCGAGCTGAACCGGAATTACAGCGCGCTGCTGAAGCAGGCGCCCGATGCGGAGATCCGCGCCATGCTGGTGGCCAGCCAGAAGCGCTGGGTGGCGGCGCGGGACCAGGCGTTGACGACGCTGATCGATTCGCCTGATGCCCTTCCCGACGGCAAGACCTCCGCCCAGGCCGCGCGCGACCTGATTCTTGCGCGCAGCGCGCAGTTCAAGAAAACGGCGAAGGGCGATTCCGTGCCGCGCATCATCGGCACCGCGCTCGAACAAAGAAAGTTCCTGTCGCAATTCACTGGCGGCGCCTATGCCGGCTATCAGACGTCGTGCGACGTCTTGCCGCGGGACTACACGGACTACTCGTGTTTCGCGACCCGCCACTACCAGAACAACGGCCGCGTCTGCTCGGTCGACGAGTACTGGGCCTCGGGCGGCGTCTACACGAAGCGGTACGTGGCCGATATCGTGAACGGCAAGCCCAAGACCATCGCGTCCTGCTCCTTCAGTAGCTCCGACGAGGCGTGCCACGACAGCGACGGCAAGACGAAATGGAACCGCGCGCCGTCGCAACCGGAGCGAGGGTATCCCGCCAATGCGCTGCCGAAGATCGACGGCGAGGTCTATGACGCCGACGACTACGAGTGGGCGCAGGCTTGTCTGGCGGATCCCGCCTATCCAACGGCGCAGTAGCCGCAAGGCTGGCGGCAGGCAGGCAGGGGCCCGAGTTATGGCGCAGCATGCCGCAATGGGCCCGCGCGTGCCAATCAGGTGTCAGACTGTAATCGCGGCCTTGTCTGGCAGCGTCGCCCGGCGGCGCGCTTCGGCACGACATTCACAGTGAGCCGCGCGGCTCGTGAACGCTTTTCCAAACGATGCCTTGCCGCTGCGCGCGCCGCAAGATTTGGAAACGCGCCAGTTCCTTGTCCGGCAATTTCGTCCACACCACGGACGTAGAATGCCGCTTTTCATCAGGGCCATGGGGCTGACAGGAACCAATCATGAAAAAAACTCTCCTTCTTGCATCCGTATGCGCCGCGCTGCTTTCCGCTTGCGCGCCGACTACCTCTCCCCGCGAAGGATCGTCCGCCATGCCTGCTTCCGTTGCCACGTCGTCCGCCAGCCAATCGAGCCTGACCGCCTATCACTGGCGTCTGGCTTCCGCCACCGATGCCTCGGGCAAGTCGATCGCGGCCCTGCAGAAGGGCATCGAACACCAGGTGCGGCTGAGCTTCACGGACGACGCCCTGAACATCCGCGGCGGCTGCAATGCGCAGTTCGGCGGATACACGTACAAGAATGGCGTGCTCAGCGTTGCCAACCTGGCCTCGACCATGAAGGCCTGCGAGCAAAGCCTGATGCAGCTTGACGCCGAGCTCGGCCAGCGCTTGAAGGGCGATCTGCGCGTGACGCTGTCGGGCGACAAGGCCGAGCCCGCGCTGGAACTGGCTGCAGAGGACGGCACCGTGCTCAAGTTCGTCGGCGAGCCGACGCCGGAAACGCTGTACGGCAGCACCGGGCAGATCATGTTCCTGGAGGTCGCGGCAAAACGCGCCGAATGCAACCACCCCATGATTCCGCATTACCAGTGCCTGATGGTGCGCGAGCGCAAGTTCAACGAGGCCGGCATCGCGCAGCCGGCGCCGGACAAGTGGAGCCCGCTCTATCAGTCCATTGAAGGCTTCGAGCACCAGGATGGCGTGCGTACCGTGCTGCGCGTGAAGCGCTACGACTGGAAGAACCCGCCCGCCGACGCACCTTCCAAGGTCTATGTGCTGGACATGGTGGTGGAGCAGGACACCTCAGGCAAGAACAGGTAAGAGGCGGCGCGCAGCAGGCCGGCGCCGCTGCGCGCACGGCAAACGGGCGCTTCGGCGCGCACGGGCCATGCGCAGCCCGGCGCCTTACCAGGTCACGTAGAACATCGCCTTGGCCAGCACCACGATGGCGACCATGTGGCAGAACACGCTCAGGTGCAGGCGGCCCTGTATTGCACCGGTCAGCCGGCGGCGGCGGGCCAGCACCAACGCGCTCACCACATGCACCAGCACGCTGACCGCCAGCACGATCTTGACTGACAGCAGCAGGCCAAAGGACGAGGCCAGGGGCGCGGCGAGCGCCCCGCGGTGCTGCCACGCCAGACCCAGGCCCGCCAAATACAACACCAGCACCGACCACGGCACGACGCTGCGCACGCGCGGCCCGAGCTGGCTGCCCAGCGCTTTGCGCACGTCGGGCGGCAGGCGCCGGTGCACGGGTTCGAGGAACAGCACTTCGAATGTCACGGTGCCGACGAAAAGAAAGGCGGCCAGCAGGTGCAGGATGAGCAGCACGGGGTAGAGGGTCATGGTGGCGCTAGGCTGTAGTGGACGCAAGGGCGGCAGGATGGCCGCAACGGCGCGGCCGGCGCAGCCCTGGTCCCGGAGTGTCTTTAAGGCATTGTCCGCCTGCGGCAAGCCTCAAGGAATGACAAACATCAAGCCACGCCGGTGGGCTTGCGCCCGCTCGGCACCGACCAGCATCGAAGAAAAACCGGGCAGCGATCCCCGGCGGGGATTCGCTGCCCGGTTGGCTGCTGGCGCGTCGTCCGGCTAGTTGCTCGCGGGCTTCAGCGTCAGCGTATCCGAGCGCTGGCTATCCACCTTGGCGCGGCTGAACGCCATGGGGAAGTACTCCCCGGTCGCCCATCCCTTGAGCAGATCCTGGTAGTGCGGGCTGCGCGGATCAGCGGATTGGCCCGGCACGTTCTGCACGCGCGAGTTGTCCCAGTCCGCCACGTCGATCACCTGACGATAGGACGCGCCGCTGATCTGGCGGAAATCGCTCTTGCGGAACGTGGCGCGATGCACCGTGTCGTTGTCGCCGCCGACCGGATAGCGCGGCGTGCCCCAGGACTTGGCGGTGTCGGGCGGCAGCAGGCTGGCCAGGCTGTGCTCGAACTGGATGTGATGCAGCTTGCCCCACTGCCACTGGCTCGAATCAGCCCCGAGCTTCGCGGTGAGCTTCTGCTGGCCGTCGGCCAGGGCCTGCAGCAGCAGGGTGTCGCGACCTTGCTCCGGCCGGGAACCGAAGGCAGCGTCCGGCGTGGCCAGCTTCTCCAGGGCCTTGCGCGTGGAGAGCTCGCCGAATGCCGCGCGCCCGTTCGCCGGCACGTACAGATCGGTCACGCGCTTGACGACCTCGGGCAGCCAGAACGCGTAGACCGTCGCGGCCCGCGAATCGGTTTCCATGCGGTAATCCCAGTCTTTCAGCAGTTGCAAGGCCGAGCCGATGGCCGGGTCCGCGGAGTTCAGGGATTTGGCGTACCCGCCCAGGGTGCGGGCCGGGATCGAGAGGTTGTCGAACTGCAGGTCCTGCGACTGCTGGACCGTCAGGCCTTTGCCTTCGGCCACCACCTCGCGTATCCGCTGGACGCGGTAGGGTTCGGCCCACGTGCGCGCCGACATATCCTTGTACGGGAAGTTTGCGGGCAGGTTGTACTCGTTGGCCGTGGCGACATACCCTTCGGGCGGGTTATAGACGCGCGGCAGCGAGCTGCCGGGCAGCACACCGCGCCATTCGAAGTCGCCGTTGCCCGGCACCGGCAGCATGCCGGACCAGTCGTTGCGCGGGCGGATGGGCGCGATGCTGCCGCCGAACCAGCCGATGTTGCCGTCCACGTCCGCGTAGACCATGTTCTCGCTGGGCGTGTAGTGCTTTTCCATGCCCGCGACGAACTCGTTCCAGTTCTGCGCCTGATTCAGGCGCAGGCTGGCCAGGTAGGCCGCAGTGCCCGGAAACTCCAGGTAGGCCGCGCGCAGGGCATAGGCCTTGCGCCGCACCGGGTCTTCGTGAATGACCGGGCCGTGGCGCGTGAATTTCAAGCTGCGCGTGGCCGGCGCCGCGCCGCGCACGGGAATGCTCTCGTTGACCTGGCGCATGGTTTCCCAGCGGCCCTGGTAGCGGTACTCGTTGGGGTTGGCGGGGTTGATGTCGTAGACGTACAGATCCTCTTCGTCTCCGAACGCAAAGATCGTCAGCCCGAACGCGATGCGGTCATTGTGGCCCATGGACACGCCCGGCAGCGCGGGTTCGCCGGCCCCGATCACGTTCCAGCCCGGCGCGTTCAGATGAACCATGTAGCGCAGCGACGGCATGGTGATGGACCGGTGCGGATCTCCCGCCAGAATCGGCTTGCCGGTGGAGGTGCGTTCGCCGCTCAGCGTCCAGTTGTTGCTTTCATAGCGGGGCGCCATGGGGTCGAACGCCGGGTCCAGCGACGCCAGCCTGCCTTCGGACAGCGCGCTCGCCAGCTTCACGCGCTCGTCGGCGGCGAGCGGGCTGCGCGGGAAGTCGCCGGCCTCGAACTTCTGGCCGTCGCGGGCCAGCCGGTAGGTGCCAAGCACCGATTTGTCGATCTGGCGCACGTCCAGGCCCGCGGGCACCTGAAGGGCCAGGGGCGGCTCGAAGGTGCTCAGACCCTGCACGGTATTCAAGCCCAGCGCGGCGATCTGCTCCGACATCCGGACTTCTTCGGTGAGGTTGCGCGTCAGGCCATAGATGCGGATCAGCGAGGTCTCCGGGCTCCAGTAGCCGGGCTCGGTGCCGGTCAGCTTGAATTCCGGCGGCAGTTGGTCGGGGTTGGCCTTCACCCAGTTCACGTAGGCGTTGATGCCGTTCGCGAAGGCGGTCAGGATGGCCTTGCCTTCGGGGTGATAGCTGGCGAACTCGGCCTGCATGTCGCCGCGGTACAGGAAGAGGCGCGCGGCGCGATCCTGCTCGATGAAGCGCGGGCCGAACTGCTCGGCCATCTTGCCTTCGCCCTGGCGCCGCCACAGGTCCAGTTGCCACAGGCGGTCGCGCGCGGCGCTGAAGCCCTGGGCGAAGAACAGGTCCGCCTGGTTCTTGGCGTAGATGTGGGATACCCCGTGCTTGTCCCTGACGATCTCCACGGGCTGCGACAGCCCCGCCATGTCGATCGTGTCCTTCTTGCCGCCAGGCGCGGCGCAGCCGGCCAGCACGACGATCAGGCCGCTTGCCAGGAATGCGGCGGCCCTGCGCTTTAACGTACGCATAGACTTCTCCTCCGGTTTATTGATCTTCTCTATGCCAGCGGTTCGAGAGGCGCAGGAGCCGCGCCGGACGCAACAGCAAGCAACGAGTAGAACTAAAGCAGAAGCCGGGGGGAGAACTGTTTTATTTGACTAAATCTGGCAGGACTTGTAACGGGCCGTCCAAGGTGGCTCTGGGGCGCGGGGCGCCCCTGATATTTTTGGTCACGACAAAAAGGGGTCGCTTCCGTTCGGTACACTCCGCGCCATGCCGATCAAAGACCTTACTCGCACCCTGACCCTCCCGATCCTCAAGCCAGCCGAGCTGGACACGCTGGACCAGTTCTTCCAGCGCCCGGAGGTCCGCGCCTTTCTTACCCAGTCGCGGGATCCGGCCCATACCGCCGCGAACCTGCAGGCTTGCGCCGACCTGCTTCCGCGGTTGCATCCCAGCCGAGCCGCGGCCCTCGCCCTGATGGGCGGCTCCCTGGTGGAAGACGACGCGGATCCAGCCATCCTTTTCCCCGTGCTTCACGACCTGCTTGGGCAATGGCTGCGATCCCTGCGTCCATTCTGCGCGCAGGAAGTGGAAGACGACGATGACGAGGTCGACGAGGCGGACCGGCAGGCCTGGCAGGACGCCCAGGCCAGGATGGCGGCCGTTCCAGAAGACGAACGGTGGCAGGTGGAAGCGTTGCATCAGGCCGTGGACCTGTTGGTCCTGCCCATGATGACCATGCTGATGCGCGATCGCGGCAATCACCGGGCGTTCATCGCGGACGACGACCTGATGGCCATGCTGTACGCCATGACCACCACCAACGACAGCCTGCCATTCGAGCAGCTGCATTATCTGTGGCTCGCGTCGCGGGTCAGCTACGAAGACGAACTGGTCGTGGTGCTGCCCACGTCCGGCACCGGCTTCGTCGCGCAGGCGCACGCCATCAACAATACCTTCCACGCCTTCACGCTGCTTCAGATCATCATCGGCGAGCATGCAGAGGCGCTGGGCGTGAAGCGGGAAATCGCTGCGCGCACGCCCGACATGGATGGCGACACTGCCGACTTCCAATGGCTGCAGGCCGGCGCGTATGCCGACGGCCAACTGAAGAACATGATGCAGTGGGCCTGGGGCGAAGCCGCGTTGCGCGACCACGCGCAAAAGCATGGCAAGCGCGTGTTGATCGCACTGGAAACGGACGAGGGCACGAAGCGCAACTGGTCCGGGTTCAATGGCGTCGTTCACGAGGCGCAGCGGCCCTCGATGACGTTCGTGCGCTATCTGACCCGGGATGAGGTGGCGTCGTACCTGGCTTGAGGGCGGTCAGTCCAGTGAATCCGCGCTGAACATAACGTCCACGCTTTCCTGCAGGTCAAAAACATCGGACACCCCATACAAGCCGACACGCTTGCCCAGGTGGCTGGCGTCCGGCGGGGTTTCGACACACGCCTTGACCAGCACGAACTGGCCGGCGGGGTCGGGCATGAACTTCATGCCGGCCACGGAAATGTGTTCGATGCGCACGCTGCCGTCGTTGTAACGGCGGCCCCGTGCGCGCTTGTCCTGCAATTCGCCGATGTCGGGAACGTGATCGAACACGGCGTCGTAGAACTCGATGACGGGGCTCTGGTTGATGCGGGCGCAGCGGTGGACATAGGCGGCGTAATGACGGCCGTCCAGCTGGTACGACACCACGTCGCCGGCGCGGTAGAACGTCAGGCTGTCGGGCAGGCCCGGCGCGCGCTTGGGCGGCGTCGGCGGCGTGTGCAGGAAGGCGCGCTTGATGTCGTCGGTCTTGCGGTGGAAATCGTCGCTCAGAGCCACCGCTTCGTTCAGCGCATCGATGCCCGCGTCGGCGCGGGTCGAGATGGCCGCGTCGGCGATGCCGTACTTGTGCAGCAGGATGGCCAGCGCCACGGCGGTCTTGTGGCGATACTGCGTGGACGCCGCGTCGTCCCCCGCGTGCAGGACGCAATTCCAGCGTCGCAGCAAGGGCGGCAGCACGCTGCCCGCCAGGTCGGCCGCGATGGCGTCGTCGTGCCGGGCGCGCGCCATGGCGTCCGACAGCAGTCGTGAAAGGTCTTCGTCCAGCGTCTGGACCAGGATGTCGGCGGCGAGCTTTTTCAGCGCCTGGGCATGATTCGGGGCGGTCATGGATGGATTCCGTCGGTCAGGTGCGCGCCGCCGGCATGCCCGGCGGGGCGAGGCGGGCTTCAGGCCTGCAGGGATTCCCGCACCTGCATCAGCGCGAAGCCAAGCAGGTTCAGGCCGCGCCACAAGTTGGGATTGGCGATGTGTTCGTCATCCTGGGCCATGCCGACGCCCCAGATGCGGTCCACGGGGCTTGCCTCGACGAGTACGCGCTTGCCGGTCTGCGTCAGGAAATCCCGCAGCTCTGCGTTCTGGCCGAACTTGGCCTCATTGGCGCGCACCACGATGCGGTAGCGGTGCGCCAGCCAGGCGTCTTCCTTGAAGCCGAGCACCTGCCGGCCCAGGGCCTTGGCGGCGCCGGGGTTGGGCGCCTGGAAAACAAGCGTGCGCGTGGCTTCGTCGCCGAAGAGTCGCGCCTTCTCGGCCATCATGTAGTGTTCGGCGGTCGGATAGCGCTGGCCATCGATGTCGAATGGCGCGCCGTACCACTGGCTGAAGCAGGACGCCGTGACGCCATGCTTGCCGGGCTGGTGGCCCCAGAAATAGACGAACTTCAGTTTGGCGCCTGCGTTATAGCGGCGGCGCAGGTCTTCGATGTAATGGGTGTCGGTCATGCCGGAATGAAACGTCCGGGTAAAGAAGAGGGCTGGAGCATAAAGGGCGGGCAGGGCGGCGACGTTACGAAATGCGAATATATCGCTGCAATTGTTTGCATGAAGCGATCGGGGCGCGGACGAAGCCGAGCCTCGTATCCGCGCCCCGAAGCTGCCGGAGGCAATGAAGGGGGTCACCACCGGCGTTGCGACCCCGTCGGGGTTTGTGATGCCGGCTGGGACATGCTGGCCGGCCGGACCGAGCTTTCGTATTTCTTGTAGTCGTTGACGTACGTCGCGCTGTACATGTTCGGGCTTTCTTCGCCGGCCCATTGGGCTTCCAGGCCGGACTCCTTCCAGGCGGCCAAATCGCGTTCGACCTCTGCGCGGGTGGGGGTGTAGTCAGAGGCGGGGGCGGCCGTGGTCGGCGCGGAGGCGGCAGGTTGCGCGCCGACGGGGCTGGACAGCAGGGCGAGAGCCGCCAGCGCGGCCGGGATGGCGGCGCTGAAGGTTAGGACTGTCTTCATGTGAGGCTCCTTGAGAACGGACGGGCACGCAGCTTTGGGTCCGGTGTCCTCGGGGGCGGCGGCGTCGCCCGGGCCGAAGGCAGCTGCAAGACCGGACAGGCATGGCCATGTTCCGGGAGCGGTGGGCTCGACCTTTTCGGGGTGGCTTTCGGACGCGGCGGGGCGGGCCGGGTGGTGGACCCGGCGGGCGTGCGGCGGCCCTGGCCTCATGCCTTCTGGGTAATCGTAGGACGGCGGGGGTGTACGCCACATACTCAAAATTGAGTACGTCGGCGGAAACTTGAACGACTAAAGCAGCGACGCCAGACGGACGAGTTCGGACTGCCGGCTGCACTCCATCTTGGTCAGCAGCGACGCCACCTGCTTGCGCACGGTAAGAACCGATGCATGGCGCAGAGTGGCGACCTCCTCGACGCTATGCCCGGCCGCCAGCCCGGCCAGCACCGCCGCCTCGGCGTGGGTGATCGAAAAAACGGACTGCAGCTTGGTGATGTCCGGCATGGCGAACGCGCTCTTCTTGCGCATGCGCACCAGCAGCATCCGGCCGCCAATCAGACTCAGGGCTTGCGGCGCCAGGCTGATGTCGACCCAGAACAATTCGCCCCACCCCGAAGCCGTGGCCAGCGATCGCATCTGGCCGTCGCGCGCCACCGCCGCGCAATGGGCGTCGAACAGCCGTTGCACCTTGGGGTCCGCATGCCGAAGGCGGCGGCCGTGCAGGATCCAGCCGTTGGTGTCGTCCAAGTAGCCGACGGCCAGCGGGGACAGCTTGTCGACGATCGCGTCCATGCTGATCAGCAGCACCGCTTCCTGCACTTCGGAGAACGCGCTTTCCAGGGATTTCCATCCGATCGCGCGGTTGCGCTCGCGCTGCGAAAGCTGATTGCGCAGCGCGCGAAAGTAGCGGGCATAGTCGCCCGATTGCAGGCGCTCGCTGGCCTTTGGGTCTATGGTCGAGCGCTGGAAGCCCAGCGCGGCGTGCAGCACGGTGTTCGATTCGATGATCAGCGACAGCAGTTGCGCCATGCGGTGCTTGGCCATGTAGTCCGTGTGGAACTCGGTTCGGCCCAACTGCGTGGGCTCGTACATCCGCGCGGTGTCCAGCCAGGTGCCCGCGGGCGCGTTGCGGGAGTCCTGTTCAAGGATGTCGCAACTGTAGTAGTGCTCTTGGTAATCCGATGCGCATGCATCGGAGAAGCCGATCGAAGATAGCGTCAGCAGCTTGTTCCGGGCGTCGAAAACAATGAGCGTGCCGCTGTCCGCGCCGACCAGGTCGCGGGCCGTGCGCAGGATGTCCTGCCACGGGGGCTCCGGATCGGTCAGGCGATCGACGGCCTCGACGGCGCGGCGCAAGGCGATTCGATGATCGGGCATGGCGTGCCTCCAACTCTGGTTCGGACGTAAACGCTGCTACGTGTCACACATGGTTGTAGGTGGCGCCGGCCGGCAAAGCATGGCGGCGCACCGCTGCTGCGGATCAAAGCGGTTGGGCACGCCGTGCGGGTGTGGTTGATTGGCGGCGAGCCCAAGCGGAAATTATCGTCGCAAATCCCCTCGCAAGGAGAATTTCCCTGACGCTTTTCACGCAGGAAAGCGTCGCGCGCGGTGCGTTGATGCGGCGATACCGGGCTAATTCAACCAGCGCAAACAAGCCCGGTCGCCGCGGGCCCCGAATCAGCCTTCTTGCGGCGACAGCAGCCGCAACAGCAGGGCCTTGAAAGGCTCTTCGGCCTTGCGCGCCAACGCGGCCAGTTTCTTGTCCGGCCCGAAAAGTCGTTCGCGAACCGGCGACCTGTCATGGTCAGGCAGCGCGGCAAGCGCGTCGGCCACCCGCGCCAGCGTCGCCGCGTCGTCCAGCGCCGGCTTCGCGCTCAGCTTGAAGCTGTCGGTGCAGCAGCGCAGGCAGGCGACGACGGTGGAGACGGTGTCTGGCGTCAGTCCATGGCGTTCGAGAAACGTCGGGACGTAGCGGTCCTGCACGGATTGGTGTTCGTCATCCACCAATTCCATGTAGTGGCGCAGCAGTTCGAAATGGCTGGCGTCCGCCAGGCCCAGCGCGAAAGCGGCGTAGGTGCCGGACAGGCAGCCTTTTTCGGCTTCGGCGTCGGCGTACCACTCGTAAGGCTGGATCGCGGCGCGCGCATAGGCGGCCAGCGCAGGGTGTGCGTCCAGATGCTGGGCGGCATTTGCAAAGAATCGATGCGTGTCCGATTTGGCCAGGCCTTTCACCGGTAGGTAATGGCGCGCCTTGCTCTTGAGCGCGATGCGGTAGCCGGCGGGAAATCCTTCCCGCAGCAGGCGGGCAATGAAGGCCAGCGCCTGGACGTAGGCGGCCGGCGTTTCGTGCCGGATGTTGATGCTGATCGTGCCCAGCACGTCGTTGGCGGCGCACTCGACTTCAGCGCTCGCTATGCGCGTGTGCTCTGGCGCATGGGCGCCGCTGCCTTCGGCCAGCATACCGGCCGCACGCGCGTTGCCCAGGTCCCGCGCGAGATTCAGGAAAGCCAGGCCGGTGGGGCGCGAGAACCCGGGCTCATGACGCAGGATCAGCGTCGCGGTATAGAGCAGCAGATCGATGCCCTTGTCCGCGGGATCCAGCGCGGCGCCGTCCTTGAGCGTGTAGGTGTCCCCACGGAAAAGGTTTTTCGAGATATCGAAAAAGCGCGGCAGGTACTGCTCTTCGGTCCAGCGCCGCAGCGTGTGGACGAGGGAGTGGCGAAGCTCGGACAGCGACGGCTGCCCTGCGTTCAGCGCCAGCACCCGTTGAAAGACCTGGATCAACCACGGGAAATCCGGTTCTGGAAAGAGGCGTTCGTCCAGCAGGTGGCGGGAGAGAAGAATGGCGTCCAGCCGCGTGGTGGGATCGGCGCCGTGGAACACCGTCCTGTCGACGTACTCGGCCACGCGTTCGCGCAGCCATTGCTGTTTGGCGACATCCGTGTGCGCCGCCAGCGTCAGGCGCAGGCGGCCTTCGGTGGTGGGAAACTGCGCGCGGAAGCGAAAGTGGTGATCCAGATGGGGCTTGCCGGCAAGGCGGCCGATGCGTTCGCGCACCGCTTCGCGCAGCACGGGGGCAAGTTCGTCGCGGACGTGTTCCGGGCTGAGCGGGCCATTGCTGCCCTGGGTGCGCAGGCTGTCGTCGTCGTCGTCCGGTTCCCAGTTGGGCAGCACGTCGAACACGATGCGCGAAGGCTCGTACTCCAGCAGGATGTCGTGGTGGATACCCGCGTGCAGCGAAGAGCGGGCCACGATGCCGTCGATGTCCTCGCGTGCTTCCAGCTTGTCGAACCAGTCGTGGATGGCGGCTAGCGTTTCGTCCCGTACTTGCTGAGAGGTCTTGTGATGCAGGCCGATGGCGCCGGAAACGTCGGAAGTCATGATGCGAAAGGAATGGCTGAAACTGCGCCGCATGCTACACGATGTGATGCCACCGCCGGATCCTGCCTCAATGCCGGGACGCGAACTCGCCGATGCCCGCCGCCGGCGACAGCGCGAACGAGTTTTTCATGTCTCGCACTTCCTCCACGGGCGTTCGGCCGAAGAAGCGCTTGAATTCGCGGCTGAACTGCGACGCGCTTTCATAGCCCACGCGCGCGGACGCCGACGCGGCCGTCAGGCCGTCGCGGATCATCATCAGCCGAGCGTGGTGCAGGCGCGTCGATTTGATGTACTGGATTGGCGAGGTCTGCGTCACCGCCTTGAAGTTCACGTGAAATGCGGGGACGCTCATGCCGGCCTCTTGCGCCAGATGCGTCACGTCCAGCGCCTGCGAAAAGTCCGTGTGGATCCGGCGCAGCGCCTTGGCAACACGGCCAAAGCGGCCCGGATGCGCCAGTGCGGCCCGCAGCGCGCCGCCCTGGTCGCCGCTGAGCACGCGAAAGCAGATCTCGCGCACCAGGGCCGGGCCGAGGATCTCGGCATCCAGCGGCGAGGACAGCGCGCGCAGCAGCCGCACGGTCGCGTCGGCCAGATCTTCCGACAGCGGCGTGCTGGCGATGCCCTGCGGCGCGCTGTCCGGGCGCGGGCCCTCGCGCGCGTCGATGGCCAGCACCAGGTCCGTCACGGTGGTGAGGTCCAGGCGGATGGAGACCGCCAGCATCGGCTCTTCCTTGCTGGCCTGCGTTTCCGTGGAGAAGGGCAGGGGAACGGACAGCACCAGGTAGTGCTGGGCGTCGTACACGTAGACCTCGTCGCCCAGGAATCCAAGCTTGCGCCCCTGGCAAACGATCACGATGCCGGGCTCGTAGAGGACGGGCGTGCGTCCCAGCGGACGATCCGACCGCATGAAGCGCACGCCGTCCAGCGCGGACAGGCTGTAGCCCTCGTTGGGCGCAAGGCGTTCGATCAAGGCAACCATCTCGCGCGACAGCGGATTGGGCGGCAAAGTCATGGCGTGTCCGTGATTTCGTTCGGGTGCAGGGAATTCTACCGGCGCTTCGGGCCGCAATTCTGGCGCGCGATAGAAATAGGCAAGGGTGCGATAGGCATCGGTATTCGCGTGGGAAGGCTCCGTCCTTAGCATTCAGTCATGGCAACCACTTGGAGAACGACCATGACCACAACGCAGAACCGGCAAGCCAAAACGGTATTGATCACCGGGGCCAGCAGCGGAATCGGCGAGTCGGCCGCGCGCCTGCTGGCGGCCCAGGGCCACCGCGTGTTTGCGGGCGCGCGCCGCACCGACAGGCTGGAGACCCTGGTGCAAGAGATTCGGGCAAAGGGCGGCACGGCGGCGTATCGCGCGCTTGACGTCACGTCGGCCGACGACATGCAGGCTTTCGTGCGCGACGCCGAATCGGTCTACGGCCCCGTGGACGTCATCGTCAACAACGCCGGCGTGATGCCGCTGTCTCCGCTGTCCTCGCTGAAGCTTGACGAATGGAACCGCATGATCGACGTGAACATCCGCGGCGTGCTGCACGGAATCGCCGCAGTGCTGCCGGGCATGGAACGTCAGGGGCACGGCCAGGTGATCAACGTGTCTTCCATTGGCGGGCTGAGCGTATCGCCGACGGCGGCGGTGTACTGCGCCACCAAATACGCAGTGCGCGCGATTTCCGACGGCCTGCGCCAGGAGACCGACAAGATCCGCGTCACGGTGATCTGCCCCGGCGTCGTCGAATCCGAGCTGGCTAGCAGCATCACCGACGACACCGCCCGCCAGGCCATGCAGGTGTTCCGGCGCGTGGCGCTGCATCCCGACGCGATTGCCCGGGCCATCGCCTACGCCATCGAACAGCCCGACGACGTGGACGTGAGCGAACTGGTGGTTCGCCCGACCGCCAGCCCCTATTGAACGACTTGATAAGGACCCCGATATGACGACATCGAATTTCGCAAATAGACCCTTTGACGGCCAGGCGGCCATCGTGACCGGCGCGGCCAGCGGCATCGGATTGGCGACCCTGGAACTGCTGCACGCCCAGGGCGCTAACGTGGTTGCCGTGGATCGTGACGACGGCGTGCGCGCGTTGGCGCGGCCCGGCGTCGAGCCGCTGGTGGCCGATATTTCCCGCGAGGAAAGCGCGGTGATGGCGGTCCGGACCGCGGTGGAGCGCTACGGAAGGCTCGACATCCTGGTCAACAACGCAGGCATCATCATCAACAAACCCGTCATCGACATGACGCTGGACGAATGGAACAGCATCCAGGCGGTCAACGCCACCGGCGCGTTCCTGTTCTCGCGAGAGGCCATGCGGGTCATGGCGCCTGCCGGGCATGGGGCGATCGTGAACGTCGGTTCCTACGCGTGCTACCAGGCCTTTCCGACGATCGCCGCCTATGCGGCCTCCAAGGGCGCGCTGGCGCAGCTGACCCGCGCCTTGTCGCTGGAGGCCATTGAGCACAATGTGCGCGTGAACGCCGTGGGGTCGGGCGATGTGGTCACCAACATCACCAACCACATCCATGAGGACGGCCCGAAGTTCCTGGCCGAGCACGGCAGGAACGCGCCGATCCGGCGCGCTGCCCAGCCCAATGAGATCGCCGAGGTCATCGCGTTCCTGGCCTCAGAAAAGGCGAGCTATATCGTCGGCGCCGTGGTGATGGCCGACGGCGGCATGAGCGTGGCGTTGCGGTAGCCTCGCAGGCCGGCCGCTGAGCTAGCGCGGCGGGATGATCGCCGCGCGCCACACGTCCAGGAAATGCCGCTTCTTCAGCGGGTCCAGGTAGACCAGCAGCCCGACCCCCAGCGCCATGGGCCGCACCCCGGCGGCGGGAATGACCGACGCGCTGACCGGCCGCATGCCGGATTCCCTGGCCAGCGTCTCCTGGCCCCGCGCCGACAGCAGGTAGTCCAGGAACAACGCGCCCAGGTCGCCGCGCGGAGCCTGGCGCGGAATGATCGCCGAGCGCGACAGCATCAGGGTGTAATCCTGCGGATAGATGATCGCCAGCGGCGCGCCCCGTTCGATGCGATGCCGGGTATAGGATTCCAGCATGTTGTAGGCCAGCGTGATCTCACCGCGTTCCAGCTTGTCCAGCGCGTGTTCCGTGGACTCGTGGATGGCGACGCCGTTGCGCCCGAAAGCGGCCAGCAGCGCGCCGGCCATGCTGTCCAGGCGGGTGTCCTGCGTGGCGGCAAGATAGCCGATGCCGCTGCCTTGCACGTCATAGGTGGAGATCTGGCCGTCCAGCGGCTGGTCCGCCGCCTGCAGCAGCGACAGCAGTTCCCGGCGCGTGTGCGGCACGCGGGCGGGGTCCAGCTTGCGCGTGTTGTAGACCATGACGATGGGGTCGGTGCCGATGCTGAAGACCTCGTCGCGCCAGTTGGCCCAGGCGGGCAGCGCCCGTGATTGCGGCGACACATGCGCCTGCGCGTAGCCGTCGTTGACCAGCTTCGTCTGCAGGTCCATGGCGCTGCTGATGATCAGGTCGGGGCCCGACCGGACGCCCGGAGACTGCGCGGCGCGCGCCACGGTGTCGGTGTAGAGCTGTTGCGTGGACAACTCGGTGTATTCCAGGCGCACGCCGGGGTTCAAGCGGCTGAATTCTTCCAGCACGCCGCGGAACACCTCCACGCTGTTGGACGCATGCACGACCAGCACGTTGCTGCGGTCCTCGGGCCCCAGCGTCAGGCCGCTGCTGCTGACTTCCGCAGCGTGGCCAGCCGTGGCCAACGCCAGGGCGGCCACGGTGGCGAGACGGCGCAAGAGACGCAGGATGTCAGGCATGGTCGCGGCTCACAGGCAATGTAATCACGGCGTCCAGGCCGCCGCCTACCCGGTTGCTCAGACTGAGCTTGCCCTGGTGGATCTCGACGACCCGTTTGACGATGGACAGCCCCAGCCCCGCGCCGGGGGCGCGCGGGTTGGGGCCGCGCGCAAAGCGTTCGAAGGCGGTGTTGGCCAGTGCCGGGGGGATGCCCGGTCCCTGGTCGGACACGGTGACGCGCCAGCCATCGTCGTGCCCGTCCAGCCGGACATCGATGTGGCCTTCGTCCGTGGCGCCGTGCCGCAACGCGTTGTCGATCAGGTTCTTGAAGGCTTCGCGCAGCATCAGGCTGTCGCCGACGACCCGCGGCGGATCGCCGGCATTCGCGGGCGGCAGGTGCAGACGGACGTCGGGCTGCGGGTCGGCTTGCGGGACGGTGTCATAGACAGCCTGGCTCAGCAGTTCGGCCAGGTCGACCGGCTGGAATTGCCTGACGTTGCTGCGGTGGATCACGCTTGCGTCGCTGAGCAGCTGGTTGACCAGCCGCGACAGCTTCTCGGCATTGCGCAGTACGGCCAGCAGACTGCGGCGCTGCTCGGCGGGATCGTCTTCGTCCAGCGCGACCTCCATCTGCGCGTGCAGCGCGGCCAGCGGGGTGCGCAGCTGGTGTGCGGCTTCGGCAATGAACAGGCGCAGCGTGTCCAGGTTCTCCGACAGACGCACCATGAAGCCGTCCAGTGAATGCACCAGCCTGTCCAGTTCCTCGGGAACCGGCGCGGCGATGGGGTGCAGATCCGATGCGCTGCGCCCGGCCAGTTCGCGCTCCACCCGCTGAATGGGAGACAGGGATCGTTGCAGGCCCCAATACGCCAGCGCAAGGGCTGCCGCCGTGAAGCCGATCAGCGCCAGCGTGCCTTGCCACAGGATGCGCTCGGCCAGGGCGTTGCGCGCTTCGCGCGTCTGCGCGACCTGGATGATCGCGGTCTGGATTTCACGAGGGCCGGCGACCTTGCGTTCCATCCACGCGATGCGCACGGGCTGGCCCTGGTAGCTGGCGTCGAACAGCAGCGGCGTGCTGGCGTCGGCGTTGCCGCGCGCAGGCGGCGTGGGCAGATCGCCATATCCGGAGATGAGAGCGCCGCCGGCGGCGGCGACGCGGTAGAAGACGCGGTCGCGCGGGGCCTGTTCCAGCAGCGCGAGTGATGCATAGGGCATGTCCATCTGCCAATCGCCCTGCACGAGCTGCAGGCTGTCGGCCATGGACAGGGCCGATGCGCGCAGCAGCTGATCGTAAGTGGTGTCGGCGGTCTGATGCGCATAGCCGCGCACCAGCAGATAGATCGCGCCAAGGCCGGCCAGGAACAACGCGAGCAGCATGGCCAGCAGCCGCCGGCGGACGGAAACGCGGCGATGCTGCGCGGGTTGCTGCGGGTTCACGCGGGCTGCCTTCAGTCGCGCGGCGAGGCCGGCGTGTCGCCGTCGGCGTCGCTGGCCGCCGTCAACAGGTAGCCCGTTCCCCGCTGCGTTTCGATGCGCAACGGCGACCCTTCCAGCTTGCGCCGCAGCCGGGCGATGTAGACCTCGATGGCGTTGGGCGCGGCGTCGTCGTCGAAGGCGAACAGCTTGTTGGCGATTTCCGACTTGCTCACGGCCCGGTTGATGCCGGCCAGCAGGATTTCCAGCAGGCTGAATTCGCGCTTGGGAAGGTCGATGCGCCGGCCAGCCAACGTGACCTGGCGCGCGGCGCTGTCGATGACCAGCTCGCCAAACTTCAGGACGCCCGTGGCCTGCGGGCCGGGCCGGCGCAGCAGTGCGCGGCAGCGGGCTTCCAGTTCGCGGAAATCGAAGGGCTTGGCCAGGTAATCGTCCGCGCCGGTATCCAGGGCATGGACGCGATCCTCGATGTCGATGCGCGCCGTCAGCGCCAGCACCGGCGTCTTGCTGCCGCGGTCACGCAGGCGGTGCAGGATGTCGAAGCCCGACATCCGGGGCAGGCCGATATCCAGGATGACAAGATCGAAGGTCTCGTATTGCAGCACGCCGTCGGCGTTCAGCCCGTCGTTCTGGCTGTCGACCGCATGGCCGAGACGGCGCAGCCGGCGCACCAGGGCGTCGGACAGGTCCTCATCGTCTTCGATAACCAGGATGCGCATGCGGCGATTGTCGCATAGGGGGAGGAGCCCCCACGCCGCGCACGCTGCGCGTGCTTGCTGCCCCCCGAGGGGGCGCTTTTTCCTTGGGGCGGCCCTGCGGAAAAAGGGCCCCCACGCTGCACACGCTGCGCGTGTTTGCTGCCCCCCGAGGGGGCTCTTTTCCCTTGGGGCGGCCCGGCGGGAAAAGGGCCCCCACGCTGCACACGCTGCGCGTGTTTGCTGCCCCCCGAGGGGGCTCTTTTCCCTTGGGGCGGCCCGGCGGGAAAAGGGGCCCCCACGCCGCACACGGGATAGAGAAACGACAGGTTCCAGACAGCTTTTCTTCCTAGTCTTGCGGTCCTGCTTCCCCCGCCGGAGGCAGCCACACATAACAACGACTAGCCGGAGATAACCCTCATGCTTCTGACCCTGCTTGGCTTCGGCATGGTGATCACGTTCATGACGCTGATCATGACCAAGCGCCTGTCGCCGCTGGTGGCGCTCATCCTTGTCCCCATTATCTTTGCGTTGCTGGGCGGTTTTGGCGCCGGCATCGACAAGATGATGCTGGATGGCATCCGCAAGATTGCGCCCACCGGCGTGATGCTGATGTTCGCCATCCTGTACTTCGGGGTGATGATCGACGCCGGCCTGTTCGATCCCATCGTGGGGCGCATCCTGCGCGCCGTGAAGGGCGATCCGCTGAAGATCGTGGTCGGCACCACGGTGCTGGCGCTGGTGATTTCGCTGGACGGGGATGGTTCGACCACCTACATGATCGTCGTCGCGTCGATGTTGCCCCTGTACCGGCGTCTGAAAATGAATGCGTTGTCGATGACGTGCCTGGCGATGCTGGCCAGCGGCGTCATGAACCTGACGCCGTGGGGCGGACCGACGGCGCGCGCCGCCAGCGCCCTGCACGTGGATGCGGGCGACATCTTCGTGCCGCTGGTGCCCGTGATGGGCGTGTCCATCGTGGCGATCCTGATGCTGGCGTTCTTCCTGGGCCTGCGCGAGCGCCGTCGCCTGGGCGTGCTGTCGCTGCCCGAGGGCGCGTCGCTGCATGCCGGCTACGACGAGGACGGCCCGAAGAACCTGCCCGAGATCGAAGTGGACCACGACCTGCGCCGGCCGAAGCTGCTGTGGGTGAACGCGGGCCTGACGCTGGCCCTGATGGTGAGCCTGGTGCTGGGCGTACTGCCTCTGCCGGTGCTGTTCATGATTGCGTTCGCGGTCGCGCTGATCATCAACTACCCGAACCTGGCCGAGCAGCGCCGCCGCGTGGCGCAGCATGCGGGCAATGTGCTGTCGGTGGTGTCGCTGATCTTCGCGGCGGGCATCTTCACCGGCATCCTGTCGGGCACGGGCATGGTCGAAGCCATGTCGCGCAGCCTGCTCGCGGTCATCCCGGACGCGCTGGGACCCTACCTGGCCGGAATCACCGCGCTGATCAGCCTTCCGTTCACGTTCTTCATGTCCAACGACGCCTTCTACTTCGGCGTGCTGCCCATCCTGAGCGAAGCGGCGCAGGGCTACGGGATCACGCCCGTCGAGATGGCTCGCGCTTCGCTGATCGGCCAGCCGGTGCATCTGCTCAGTCCGCTGGTGCCCTCCACCTATCTGCTGGTCGGCCTGGCCGGCGTGGAATTCGGAGACCACCAGCGCTACGCGCTGAAGTGGGCCACGATGGTCTGCCTGGTGATGCTGGCGGCCGCCCTGGCGTTCGGCCTGTTTCCCCTGGTAGGCGCCGCCGCCTGATACGCGGCGTCCACCGCCCCACTCAAAAAGGAACACTCATGGCTTTGCGCATTGCCTACGTCACCAGCGGAATGGGCCACACGGGCACCGCGATCTGCCAGGCGCTGCATCGCGCCGGACACCGGGTCGTCGCGGGCTGCGGTCCGCGCTCGTCCCGCAAGGAGCCCTGGCTGAAGGAACAGAAATCGCTGGGTTACGACTTCGTGGCGTCGGAAGGCGATGCCACGGACTGGGGGTCCACCGAGGCCGCCTTCGCCAAGGTCCGACGCGAGGTCGGCGAAATCGACGTGCTGGTCAATAACGCCGGGTCCATGCTGGACATGCGCTTCCGGCAGATGAGCCACGCGGATTGGTCCGCGGTCCTGCGCAGCAATCTGGACACGTTGTTCAACAGCACCAAACAGGTGGTCGATAGAATGGCGGACCGGGGCTGGGGGCGCATCATCAACATCGGCTCGGTCGCTGCTGAAAAAGGCCAGATCGGCCAGATCAACTACGCGACCGCCAAGGGCGCGGTGATTGGATTCACTCGATCGCTGGCGCAGGAAGTGGCGGCGCGCGGCGTGACGGTGAACCTGGTGTCGCCGGGTTTCATCGCCGACGACACCGTGCGGGCCTTTCCGCCCGCGCTGCTGGACCGCATCGTCGAAAGCGTGCCGGTGGGCAGGCTGGGCACGGCGCAAGACCTGGCCGGCCTGTGCGCCTGGCTGGCGTCCGACGAGGCGGCTTTTGTCACGGGCGCCAATTACGCCATCAACGGCGGCGTGTACATGAGCTGACACTGCCACGCCTCTCGGAACCGAGCGGTCCGAAGCGGTCGCCCGACCTCGCAGGGGTCTTCAGTGTCCGTGCCCTTTCAGGAAGTCCGGGATGGAGGTTTCGGTGCGCTTGCTGTCCGCCAGCCATTCCACCCGCCATTCCGTGATGCGCTCGTCCGTGTAGTGCTCGAAAACGCCCGGCGTCGGTTCGTTGATGGACTCGAATTGCCGCACCAGCACCAGCGGCCGTTCCGCGCCCGGCGTCTCATCCGAAAACTCGGCGGCGTCTTCGAAGGTGACGAACGCGTAGTAATAGTCGTCGCCATCATGCAGGTCTTCGCCGCCCGCATGCGGGTGCACCCAGACGCGATATTCGAGCACGTCGTCGTAGAAATAACCCCCGCCAGACTTGGTCATGGCGGGGTATTCGCCGATCAGTTCCGGATCGATGGCAATGGGATGGGCGGACGAAAATTCTGTCATGGCGCTGCGTGAAAGAGTGGGGCTGCATGGGCGCAGGAAAAGAAAGGCCGACACCTTATCGCAGTTTCGCGGAACCGGCTGGCGCATCGCGAACATGCGTTCGTGCGCCGGTCTGCCGTTTAGCTTGCTGTGCCACAATTGCCCGTTTTCATAGCAACAGGAGCGCGGTCCATGGCAAGGAAGTCATTGTGGGTAGCGGCGGGCTTGGGGGTCGCGTCGCTGGCGGTGCTGGCGGCTTGCGGCAAGAAGGAAGCCTATCCTCCGGAAGTCCAGCGGGCGACCTACAGTTCCTGCGTCGCAGGCTTCATGTCGAAGTCCACGGTGACTGCGGTGTCCGAAGAAACCGCGGCCGGCTACTGCAACTGCGTGGTGGACGGCCTGCAGGAATCGGTGCCGTTCGAAGAATTCAAGACGCTGGACAAGCTGCTCGCCTCCAACGGCACCGCGACTGGCCGCGAGAAACTGGGCAAGGGCGTGTCGGATGTGGTCAACGCCTGCCTGAAGCGTCTATCGCCCAGGAAGTGACGCCGGGTCGTCTGCGCGATGCCTTGCGGCGTCATGTCACGGCGGGCGGACCGGCGAAAGCCGTGCCGCAAGCCCGCGGCGGCAAGCAGCGTGTTGGTCGGCCTCGGCATGGCGAGGATGCCCGCAACGCCGCTGGAAACGCCAGAGGCTCAGGTGCATTGCCAGAGCTGCCCGCTTACCCGGCAATCCTTGCACCAGAAGGTGTAGTTGCAGCCGCCGCTGCCCCATAGCCATTCGCCGCCGTCGGCTTGCGGCAAACCTGAATCCAGCTGCATGGCCAGATCCATGTGACGCCCGCAATCCGGGCATTCGGGATAATCCGCGGATTGGACCCAGCTTGGAGCGCCGCCGACGCGGCTCAGGTTTTGCCGCCCGTTGGATTCGCCCCAGTCCTGCCAGCGCCAGCGCGCGGGCGCCTGGAATAAATCCACCTGTGCTTCAAGCAAGGGGCTTGCAACGTAGTCCGGCGTCAACGGCGCATCGCGCTGCTGCACCGGATGTGTAGTCGGGAGGCCTTGCCCGTCGTGCCGGTAGAACAGGGCGCCGTCGGCCTCCCAACCCTGGCACGACAGGCAGGTGGCAAATTCCAGCGCGGCGCCGCTGGGGACGCCGGCGGCGTCGGGATCCGCCAGGGCCAGCAGACGGTGCAAGGGCGCGTGGCACAGGCCGCAAAGGGCGGACAGGACGCCGCCCATGCGGGCATGCGTTGTGGGCTTTTCAGGTGAGATCCACGTGGGATGCGACTTGTATATGTCGCGACGCCACGCCGGCTGTTCGGCCTGCATCCGTTTGCGCTGCTCCGCGCTGAATCCTATGTGCAGCGGTCGTTCGCCGTGCAGCGCGTGCAAGGCGCCGGCGCGCGTTGCATAGCCGGCCTGATGCAGCCAGGAGGCCGCCTCGGCGTCGGACGGGTCCGGGAAAAGACGCTGCAAGGCGTGCAGCACAACGTCGGGCCGCCTCGAACGCAGCAATGCAATCGCGCGCTTGCGTCCCACGCTGCCTTCGGACAGGTCTTGTTCCAGGCCTGCCAGCCAGTCGTCCAGCGTTGCCCGGTCGATCGCGCGCCACGCGTGGTCTTCCTGATAGCTCGGGCCGCCGTGTCCGGCGTGCGCGGCCATCAACAGGCGCTCCCAATCCGGGGCAAAGACATCGGGGTGCTGCAGTGCCGCCGAATCCAGGATTGCGCCCGCAATGTCCGAGTCCGCGTCCTGCCGGGGTTGCCGCCAAACGCGAGCCACCGTGGCGATGTAGTCGCTGTCATCCATCAGATCGAGCGCGGCGTCGATGAACGTGGCGCTCTCCAATTGCCTGTCGACGGCCTGCAATACCAACTCCGCCAGCGCATGAGGCGCGTCGCGTCGGAGCTGCAGTACCTGCGCCATGGGATCGTTGTTCTTCCATCCCACCTGTTCGTAGGTGTCCAGAATCTCTGTCGCGTTTTTCATCGGCGGCCCCGGATTTTTCGAGCCGCGAGGATACCCGATGCACATGCGAGGAGTGCGCTTGCTCGATAGATGTCACAGCGGATTTCGGAATCGGCTCGTGCTGACACGCTGTAACGCGTCGGCGTTTTCGCGGAACGCAGGATGCCTAGAATTCGTGGGGTCGGCATATGCCGTACATGGAAAGGTATCTCGTGAAAAAACAGCTTCTCTCCGCGTTCCTCGTCGCCGTGCTCGCTGCAAGCAGCGGCCAGGCCTTGGCTCAACCCGATCGTGGCCCGGGCGGTCCCGGTCCGTCGGGCCAGGCAGGTGGGCCGGGCCACGGCCCGGGCAATGGTCCGGGCAATGGTCCGGGCAATGGTCCGGGCAAAGCTCCCGGCAATGGCCACAATGGCCGACCGGACCAAGGGCAGCACGCCGGCCCCAGCCATCAGCATGCTTCGGATCACGGCCGCGGCCATCCGCCGGGTCGGCCCGATCCCGCGCCGGCGCGTTGGAACAAAGGTGAACGCGTACCGCAGCCGTACCGCGGCCCGCAGTATGTGATCAACGACTGGCACGGGTATCAGTTGAAGCAGCCGCCGCGCGGCTATCAGTGGATCGGCGTGGGCGCGGATTACTTCCTCATCGGCGTGACCACGGGCATCGTGCTGGAATCGGTGTTCGGCCGCTGAAGACGCCTAGGGGCCCTCGCGCGCAACAGTGCGAGCGCTCCGATGGGGGCCGGGGAGCCGCTGGTGTAAATTCCGCTCCAGTACTCACTTTTTCCTAAAGGACACGACGGTGCCTGGACCCCATGAATCCGACAAGCCCGACATCCTGCTGTTCTCGTACGGAACATTGCAGGACAAGGCCGTCCAGTTGGCCAACTTCGGCCGCGAGCTGACCGGCCGGCAGGACGCGATGACCGGCTATGTCCTGAACTGGGTGGACATCACGGACCCGGAGGTGGTGAAGACCAGCGGCAAGGCGAAGCACCCGATCGTCCACGCCAGCTACGATCCCAAGGACGAAGTCTGCGGCATGGTTTTCCAGATCACTCAGCAGGAATTGCGGGCGGCGGACGCGTACGAAGTCGCCGACTACAAGCGCGTTTCCGTGCTGCTCAAGTCCGGCGTTCACGCCTGGGTGTTCATCAAGGCGTGAGCGGCTGCGCGGGGCCATGCATCATGCTCCCGCCAAAGGCCGTCGCGGCGGCTCAGGCCTTCAAACCCAACCGCCGCGCCAGCTTGTGCAGGTTGCTCGGATCCACGTCCAGCGTGCGCGCGGCGACGGCCCAGTTGCCCTGGTGGGCGTCCAGCGCGCGGCGTATCACCTGGCGCTGGCACGCGTCCACGGCGTCGCGCAGGGACTGGGCCGGCGCGTTGGCGACAGGCGTATCCGCGGCGTCGTCTTCCAGAGACGCGGGCATGTCGCCGTCGGACAGGTCCAGCAGCTTGGCGCCCAGCGTGACGATTTCGTTGCGGCTGGCGCCATGGCTGACGGCCTTGATGGCGGCGCGGCTGATGACGTGTTCCAGTTCGCGCACGTTGCCGGGCCAGCGATACCGGCGCAGCATTTCCTCGGCCTCGGGCGAAAGCCGCAGGCTGCGCAGTCCGAGCCGCGCGCGGTTCAATTCCAGATAGCGGCCAGCCAGCAGCAGTACGTCGTTGCCGCGGTCGCGCAGGGGCGGGATCGGAATCGGATAAACCGACAGGCGATGGTAGAGATCGGCGCGGAAGTCTCCGGCTCGCACCAGGTCGCGCAGGCTGCGGTTGGTGGCCGCGACGATGCGCACGTCCACGGTGCGCGGCCTGTCGTCTCCCAGACGCTGGATCTCGCCATTCTGCAAGGTGCGCAGCAGTTTGGCCTGAACCAGAAGCGGCAGTTCGCCCACCTCGTCCAGAAACAGCGTGCCGCCGTTGGCGGCCTCAAAGCGACCCGGACGGTCGGCGACGGCGCCTGAAAACGCGCCCTTGGCATGGCCGAACAGTTCGCTTTCGGCCAGCGATTCGGGCAGCGCCGCGCAGTTCACGTGCACCAGCGGCCGGTCGCGCCGGCGCGACAACCCGTGCACGCGGCGCGCGAACAGTTCCTTGCCCACGCCGGTTTCGCCCAGCAGCAGGATCGGCAGCTCGGAATCGGCCACGACTTCGATCTCGTGCAGCAGGCGTCCAATGGATTCGCTCTGCCCAAGGATCTCGCTGCCGACGGGGGCGGCATTGTCCGCCGGCGCCGGTCCCCGCGCCACGCGCAGCGCGCGGATCTCGGCTTCCAGTCGGGTGGTGCGCAGCGCCGCTTCCAGCAGCACGATGTAGTCGCGCAAGTCGGCCTGGGCCTCCATGTCGAACGTGCCGACTTCCAGTGCGTCCAGCGTCAGCACCCCCCAGGTCTTGCCCTCGATGTGCAGGCTGGTTCCCATGCAGTCGTGCACCGGCAGCGGTTCGCCCGCCATGCCGCTGATCAGGCCATCGTAGGGGTCGGGCAGGGTGCTGTCATGGTGAAAGCAGGTCACGCCGCGCCGGGCCAGGATGGCGGCAAGACGGGGATGCTGCTGTACGGCGAAGCGGCGGCCCAGCGCGTCCTGCGACAGGCCGTCCACCGCGATGGGGCGCAAGTGGTCTTCTTCAAGCTGCAGCAGCGCCACGGCGCCGCAGCGAAAGTGCGTGCGCAGGCTGGAGACCAGCCTTTGCAGGCGGATGGCGGGCGGCAGGTCGGCGACGAGGTCGGCAAGCAGGAGGTTTTGCATGGGTGGATTCTACCGTCGCGCGGTGAATTGAACCCTAATCGGAAATGGTGATATCTACCCTTTAATTTGCAGGTGATTGATAAATCGCAAGTTTTTCCTGGCACGGATTTCGCATATAGGAAGGCACCGTCATGATCAATGGAGAGACGCGATGAGCATGGTTGAGCAATCCCTGGGCCAATTGGCCCGCAGCATTCCCGGCGCCACGCAGGTTTTTCACGAATTCGAACTGGACTTTTGCTGTGGCGGCAAGAAAAGCCTGGCCGAGGCCGCGGCGCAGCGTTCGCTTGACCCCGCGCAGATCGAAGCGCGCTTGATGGCGCTGGCGCAGAACCCCATCCAGGAAACCGACTGGACGCTGGCGTCGCCCGCCGAACTCGTCGACCACATCCTGGCGCGTTACCACGAGGTGCATCGCCAGCAGCTTCCCGAACTGATCCGCCTGGCCCTGAAGGTAGAGCAGGTGCATGCCGACAGCCCCGACTGCCCGGCCGGCCTGGCCGACCACCTGCGCACCATGCAGCAGGAACTGGAAAGCCACATGCAAAAAGAAGAACAGGTGCTCTTCCCGATGCTGGCGCGCGGTCATGGCGCCATGGCGACGATGCCGATCATGGTGATGCGCATGGAGCACGACGATCACGGCGTCGCACTGGAGCGACTGATGGCCCTGACCAACAACGTGACCCTGCCGCGCGCCGCGTGCAATACCTGGCGCGCGCTTTACCTGGGCATCCGTCAGTTCAAGGAAGACCTGATGGCGCACATCCACCTGGAGAACAACATCCTCTTTGAAAACGCAGGCGCGCGCGCGACGGCCTGAAGAAAGCGCGCAACGAAAGGGCGGGGCCCGAAGGCCCCGCAGCACGGAATCGGAAGGCTCGTATGAATATCGATAAGTTCAAGCAGCAGCACGTGGACATCCTGGAAGGCATCGCGGCGCTGCGCAAGCTGGCGCTGGCGGGCGTGGCGCGCAACGCCGCCGAGATCGCTCGAGGCATCGTGTCCATGAGCGCAACGATCAAGCTGCATCTGGCCGTCGAGGATCGCGCGTTGTACCCGGCGGTGGCGCGCAGCCCGGACGCAGACCTGGCGCGCAAGGGACGCGAGTTCCAGGAAGAGATGGACGCCATCGCCGCCGCCTACGAGGCCTTTGCGAAGCGCTGGAATAATGCCCGCAGCCTGGAACTGGACGAACACGGCTTCCGCGACGACGCCAACACCGTGCTGCGCCGGGTCCACGAACGCATGCAGCGGGAAAACCGCGATCTCTATCCGCGAATCGAAGCGATGTAGCGCGCCTAGGCCGTCGCCGCGGCGAAAGGGCTTAGCGGTCCTCTGGGGCGATGCCGCTCAGAGTGGCGCGCAGCGCCGCGTGCGCGTCCAGGTCCACGGGACGGTGCTTGCGCTCAGCCGTGGCGGGATATCGGCCCAGGTAGTTTCCGTTCTTGCGATCGCTGGCGGGCCGCACCGGGCGGGGCGTGAACCCGCCGCCGCAATTCGGGCACACATTGCCCAGCACGCCGTCCGCGCATTCGGCGCAGAAGGTGCATTCAAAACTGCATATCCTTGCCTGGCTCGAGGCCGGCGGCAGCGCGATGTCGCAGTGTTCACACGTGGGACGCAGGGCAAGCATGCAAGGCTCCTGGATATGGGACGCGAACTGGGCAGCGTAGCGTGCCGCGCGGCGTTGCGGCCATGCTCCATCCGGACACAAAAGGAATGAAAACGGCCATCCGAGTTGCATGAATCGGCCGCCTGCCGCCTGTACACTCGCAGAACCTTACAGGGCTCAAGGGGTTCTTGATGGCAGGAAGCAGCTTCTTCGCGTTGTTCGACGATATCGCGACCATTCTGGACGACGTTTCCGTCATGACCAAGGTGGCGGCCAAGAAGACCGCCGGCGTGCTGGGCGACGACCTGGCGCTGAACGCCCAACAGGTCTCCGGCGTGCCCGTCAACCGGGAACTGCCCGTGGTGTGGGCGGTGGCCAAGGGCTCCTTCATCAACAAGCTGATCCTGGTGCCGGCCGCGCTTCTGATCAGCGCCTTCGCCCCTTGGGCCGTGACGCCGCTTCTGATGCTGGGCGGCGCGTTCCTGTGCTACGAAGGCGTCGAGAAGCTGGCGCACAAATACCTGCCGCACGGCGAATCCGCCGAAGGCCGCCACACGGCGCGCGCGGAAGCGCTGCAGGACCAGACGGTGGACATGGTTGCGTTCGAACGCGACAAGATCAAGGGCGCCGTGCGGACGGACTTCATCCTGTCAGCCGAAATCATCGTCATCAGCCTGGGGGCGGTTGCCGGCGCGGACTTCACCCGCCAGGTCGCCGTCCTGTCCATCATCGCCATCGCGATGACGGTCGGCGTCTATGGCCTGGTCGCGGGCATCGTCAAACTGGACGACCTGGGCCTGTACTTGAGCCAGAAATCCTCACAGGCGGTGGCTTGGCTGGGCAAACGCATCGTGGGCGCGGCGCCGTATCTGATGAAGACGCTGTCCGTCGTCGGCACGGCCGCGATGTTCATGGTCGGCGGCGCCATCCTGACCCACGGCATCCCGCCCGTGCATGCCGTCATCGAACACGCCGCCGCCGCGGTAGGCGGGGGCGGCGTCGTTCATGCCCTGGTCTCCACCTTGCTGAACGCCTTGTTCGGCGTCGTGGCCGGGGCCGTGGTGCTGGGTGCGGTGGGACTTGCCAAGCGCGTCTTCAAAAAGGGTTGACCGCCGACGCCGCTACATCTGCGACGCCGCGTCGGCGGGCGATCCCATGGCCTGGAACAGCGCAGCCGTTTCGGTCATGCGTTCGTTCGCGTATTGCAATTCGCGCAGCCGGGCCGCGACGTAATGCTGTTCGGACGCGTATTCGGTGTAGGGCGCCAGCGCGCCCAGCCGCACGCGGCTTGCCGTGTTCCGGTACGACTGCTCCGCTGCCCGGCGGGACGCCTCGGCCGAGGCCAGCGCCTGCCCGCCCGCTTCCAGGCGCGACAGGGTGTCGGCGACATCGCGAAAAGCAGTCAGCACGGTCTGCTTGTACTGCAGGACAGCCGCCTGGTATCGCTCTTTGGCGGCGCTGCGCTCGGCCAGCAGCGCGCCGCCATGGAAGATCGGCTGGGTCAGCGATGCGCCGATGGCCCAGATGGGCCCGGCCCCGGACAGAACGTCAGCCCAGGCGAACCCTCCCTTGCCCATGGAGGCCGAAAGCGACAGGCTGGGGAACAACTGGGCGGTCGCCAGCCCCACGTCGGCCGCGGCGGCCTGGACCACGGCTTCGGCCACCTGGATGTCTGGCCGCGCGGCCAGCAGTTCCGACGGCACGACCACGGGAACTTGCGCGGGCACGTCCAGCGTGGCGAAGGCCAGGTCGGGTGGCGCCTGGTCAGGGCTGCGGCCCAGCAGCACGGCCAGGGCGTGGCGCGTGGCGTGCCATTGCGCCCGCAGTCCGGGCAAGGACGCCTCCAGGGTTGCGGCGTCCTGGTCCGCGTCCAGGGCATCGTTCTGCGACGCGGATCCCAGCTCATACCGGCGTTGCGTGTCGCGCGCCACCTGGCGCAGCAGCACCACCTGTTTTTCCGTAAGGGCAACGCGTTCGGCCAGCGACGCCGACGTAATGGCGCCCGTGACGATATTGCCCGCCAGTGAGCGTCGGGCGGATTCCAGTTGATACGCCTGTTGCGCCACCTGCGCCGCCAACGAGGTGTTGGCAAAGCGCGCCGCGCCGAAGAGATCCAGATCGTATGAGGCCTGGATCTGCCCCGTGAAGACGTTATAGAGCGCCGTGGGTTGGGGCAGCTCGGGCATCATCAAGGCGCGATTGCGCGTGGCGTTGGCGCCGGCGTCCACGGAAGGCAGCAACGAGGAATTGACCTGTCCGCGCAATTGCTCGCGCGCGCCGGCCAGGTTGCGCTCGGCGGCGGCCAGGTCCGGGCTGTTGGCCAGGCCTTCTTCCACCAGCGCATTGAGCGCATCGGAGTTGTAGCGTTTCCACCATTGCGGCACGGGCTGTGCGCCGCGCTCGAAGCGCTGGGCGACTCCCTGGGCGGAAGCGCCCGCAGCGGGCGCGGCTTCGACGCCGTATTGCGCGGGCTGCGCCACCGCAGGCGGCTTGCTATCCGGCGCGAAGGCGCAGGCGCCCAGCGCCAGCACCAGCGGCAGGGCGGCCAGCCGGAAGCTTGTGAGAGGAATGGGCATGCTCATGCGGAAGCTCCTCGTTCGGCCGTGTCGCCCGCGTTCGCGCCGGGCGGCACGCCCTCGGGTTCGTCGCGCTCGTCATGGCGCACGCGGAACCAGGCGGCGTACAGCGCGGGCAGGAAGAACAGCGTCAGCACCGTGGCGCTGGTGATGCCGCCCATGAGCGCGGTCGCCATGGGGCCGAAGAAATTGCTGCGCAATAGCGGAATCAGCGCCAGCACGGCCGCGGCGGCCGTCAGCGTGATGGGCCGGAAGCGCCGCACCGTGGCACCGACGATCGCATCTACCCGCTTGTGGCCCGCGCCGATGTCCTGCTCGATCTGGTCCACCAGGATGACGGAGTTGCGCATGATGATGCCGAACATCGCAATCACCCCCAGCATGGCGACAAAGCCGAAGGGCTTGCCGAACAGCAGCAGCGCAGCGACCACGCCGATCAGGCCAAGCGGCGCGGTCAGCACCACCATCAGCACGCGGGCGAAGCTCTGAAGCTGCACCATCAGCAGCGTCAGCACGGCCACCACCATCAGCGGCATCTGCGCATTGATGGATGACTGGCCCTTGCCGCTTTCTTCCACGGGGCCGCCCACTTCGATGCGGAAGCCCACTGGCAGGTCGGTGCGCAGCGCGTTGAGCTTTTTGTCGATGGCGCGCGTGACGTCGATGCCCTCGGCCCCGGCGGTCACGTCCGCCTGGACCGTGATCGTGGGCTGCCGGTCGCGTTCCCAGATGACGCCGTATTCAAGGTCGTAGCGCACCTGTCCCAGGCTGCCGAGTGGCACCGGTCCGTTGGCCGTGGGCATGGCCAGCGTTGAAATGCGCGCGGGGTCGATCCGCTCTTGCTGCGGGGCGCGCAGGCTGACATTGATCAGCTTGTCGCGTTCGCGGTATTGCGTCACGGTGTAGCCCGACAGCGTCATCGCCAGGAAGTCGGAGATGTCGCTGGAGCTGATTCCCAGTTCGCGCGCCTTTTGCTGGTCGACCTCGAAGCGCACCGACCGTTCGGAAGGCTCGTCCCAGTCGAACTGCACATTGGCCGAGCGCTTGTCGGCCCGAACCTCGGCCGCCACTTTTTCGGCTACGGCGCGCACCTCCGGGATCTTGTCGCCGCTGACGCGGAACTGGACCTGGTAGCCGACGGGCGGCCCGTTCTCCAGGCGCGACAGACGGCTGCGGATCGCCGGGAAGTCGTTGCGGAGCATCGGCGCCAGCCATTGGGCGAGCTTTTCGCGGTCTTCCACGGAATGGGTGGTGATCACCAACTGCGCGAAGTTGGGAGTGGCAAGCTGCTGGTCCAGCGGCAGGTAGAACCGCGGCGCGCCAGTGCCCACGAAGCTGACGGAATGGTCGATTTCCGGCCTGCCTTCAAGCGCCTTCTCCAGGCGTTCGACCTGGCGCAGCGTGGCGGCAAACGAAGCGCCCTCCTGCAAGCGCACGTCCACCAGCAGTTCGCTGCGGTCGGAGCTGGGAAAGAATTGCTGCGGAACGAACTTGAACCCGACCATCGACACGGCGAACACCAGGACCGTACCCGCCAGGACCAGATAGCGCCTGTCCACGCACCACGCCACCCAGCCGCGCAGCCGCTGGTAAAAGCGCGTGTTGTAGATGTCGTGCTCGTGGTCGCTGGGCAAGTGGGCCTCGCGCTTGCGCTCGGGCAAGAGCCGATAGCCCAGCAGCGGAATCAGCACCACCGCAGCGAACCACGAGGTGATCAGGGCGATGGCGGACACCTGGAAGATGGAGCGCGTGTATTCGCCGGTGCTGGACTTGGCCAGCGCAATCGGCAGGAATCCCGCCACCGTCACGAGGGTGCCCGTCAGCATGGGAAACGCAGTGCTGGTGTACGCGAAGGCCGCGGCGCGCGTCCGGTTCCAGCCTTGCTCCAGCTTCACGGACATCATCTCGACGGCAATGATCGCGTCGTCCACCAACAGTCCCAGCGCCAGCACCAGCGTGCCCAGCGACACCTTGTGCAGGCCGATGCCGAACATTTCCATGAACAGCGCCGTGATGGCCAGCACCACCGGGATCGAGATGACCACCACCATGCCCGTGCGCAGCCCCAGCGACACCAGGCTGACGGCCAGCACGATGGCCACGGCTTCCGCCACGGAACGCAGGAAGTCGTCGACCGAATGCGACACGGCCGCGGGCATGCTGGACACTTCCTTCAGCGTCAGGCCGGCAGGCAGCTGCGCCTGCAGTTCCTTGAACTTGGCGTCCAGCGATTTGCCCAGGCGCACCACGTCCTGGCCGGGCTGCATGGTGATGCCGATGCCCAGCACCGTGGCGCCGCCCAGGCGCATCTGCTGGGTGGGCGGATCGTCATAGCCCCGGTGGATCGTGGCGATGTCGCCCAGCCGGACGGATGTCCCGTTGACGCGAATGAGCGTGTCGGCCAGGGCGCGGCTGTTGGGAAACTGCCCGGACGGGCGGACGAAGATGCGGTCGTCGCCAGTGGTCAGCGTGCCGGCGTTCTGCACGGCGTTCTGGCTGTTGATGGCCTGGGCGATCTGCTGCGGCGATACGCCCAGCCGGGTCAGCTGCGTGTTGGCGATTTCGATGTAGATGTGTTCGGGCTGGTCCCCGAAGTAGTCCACCTTGGCCACGCCCGGCACGCGCAGCAGCACCGTGCGCAGCTTGTCGGCGTAGTCGTGCAGTTGCGCAGGCGAAAACCCGTCGCCCTGCAACGTATAGATATTGGTGTAGACGTCGCCAAATTCATCGTTGAAGAACGGCCCCTGCACGCCCTGAGGCAGCGTGGCCCGGATATCGCCGACCTTCTTGCGGATCTGGTACCACTGGTCCGCCACGGTGCTGGCGGGGGCGGAGTCCTTCATGGTGTAGAAGATCAGCGATTCGCCCGGCCGCGAGTAGCTGCGCAGGAAGTCCGTGTTGGCGGTTTCCTGGAGCTTCTTGGCGATGCGGTCGGTGACCTGCTCCTGCACCTGCTGCGCGGTGGCCCCCGGCCACATCGTCTGGATGACCATGACGCGGAAGGTGAACGGCGGATCCTCGGATTGGGCCAGGCGCGAATACGACAGCACGCCGAACAGCGTGACGAGCGCGATGATGAAAATGACCAGCGGCTGGTGCCGCAGGGCCCAGGCCGACAGGTTGAACCGGCCTTCCTCGTGGCGGTGGGAATCGGCGTCGGGTGCGGTCATGACGCGAAATCCTCGGGATGCAGCGGCGGCACCGCGCGGACCTTCTCGCCGGCCGATACGGTGTGCACGCCTTGCCACACCACGCGTTCGCCCGCTTGCACCCCTTGCGACACCGTTACCGTGCGCGCGTCGTAGCGCAGTACCTGCACGCGGCGCAGCTCCAGCGTGTCTTCCTGCGGCTTGACGATCCAGACGGCCGGTTCGCGGCCGTCATGGAACAGCGCCGTGGCCGGCAGGGTGTAGGTGGCGCGCCCGTTTGCCGAGCGGTTGTCGAAGCTGATGTTGGCGGTCATGCCCAGCCGCACTTCGGGAGGGGGCGACTCCAACGTCAGCTTGGCGCGGTAGGTGCGGCTTTGCGGATCGGCGGCAGGCGCGATCTCTCGCAGCACGGCGGAGATTGTCTGTCCGGGCAGGGGGCCCAGCGTGACGGTGGCGCGCTGGCCGACGGCCAGGCCGGCCAGCACGCTTTCGGGCACGTCGCACAGCGCGTCGATGCCGCCCGACCAGGCCAACTGATAGACAGGCGTGCCGGCCGCCACGTTCTGCCCCGTGTCGGCCTGTTCCGCGGTGATGACGCCGGCGTGATCGGCCTGGAGCGTGGTGTATTTGAGCTGGTCGTTGGCCAGCGCGGCCTGCTGGGCCGCCTGGTCCCGCTGCGCCAGCGCCGATGCGTAGGCGTTGCGCGTCTGTTCGAGCTGGTTCGTGGCGATGAGGTTTTCGCGCGCCTGGGCCCGGTCGCGGTCCAGTTGCTGGCGGGCGTAATCCAGCTGGTGCTGGGCTGCCGCCGCCGCCGCGCGCGCCGCTGCCGCATTCTTGGTGGCGTCGGCCGGGTCCAGTTTGGCGACCACCTGCCCGGGGGTGACCGTGTCGCCCAATCGCACCTGCCGCTCGATGATCTTGCCGCCCACGCGGAACGACAGTGGCGTGCTGTAGCGCGCCTGCACCTCGCCGGGCAAGGTCCAGGCGGGCAGGGATTCGTCGGCCTGCGCGGGCATGGCGACGACGGGACGGGGCGCCGGCGCCGGCGCTTCCTGACGCCCGCAACCGGCGACGACGGCGGCCAACGCCAGCGCGGCGGGCAGGGCCACAAGGCGGGTCCAGCGGCGGACTTGGGAATGAGAGGCGGGTGGTGCTGCATCGGCAGCGGCGTTGCGGGCGGCGGCGCGCGCGCAGGGGCCAGGACAATTCACGAAACACCTCGCGGCGCGGAAAAGGGCGTAAAAGGGACGAGTCGGACTCGATACAGACCGGATTCTAATACAGTCATGTATTCGGATTCAATAATGAATCTGAAAGTGCCGCCAGTGCTAAACTCGCGCCATGTCAAAAGTCCGCCTAACTCGAGAGCAGAGCCGTGATCAGACGCGCCAGCGCCTGCTCGACGCCGCGCAATCGATTTTTCTTGCCAAGGGCTTCGTGGCGGCCAGCGTCGAAGACATCGCCGAACAGGCAGGCTACACGCGCGGTGCGTTCTATTCCAATTTCGGCAGCAAGTCCGAATTGTTCCTGCAACTGCTCAAGCGCGACCACGAAAGCGTCATGGCGGACATGCGCGCCATCTTCGAGGACGGCGAAACCCGTTCCCAGATGGAAGCGCGCGTGCTTGACTACTACAGCACGCATTACCGCGAAAACGACTGTTTCCTGCTCTGGATGGAGGCCAAGCTCCAGGCCGCCCGCGATCCGGACTTCCGAGTAGGCTTCACGGCCTGTCTGCGCGAACTGCGTGAAGCCACCACCGAATACATCCGCCAGTTTTCGGCCCACGTCGGCACGCCGCTGCCGCTTCCGGCCGAACAGCTTGCGCTGGGCCTGCTGGCCCTGTCGGACGGCATGCAGTTCAGCTACGCGTTCGACCCGCAGGCGGTCACCCCGGAAATGACCGAAGCCGTGCTGGCCGGGTTCTTCCGCCGGGTGGTCTTCGGCGATTCCCGGCCCGAATAACGGGCGAAGCCCTCAGCCCAGCAGTTCCGATATCTCGATCAGGTTCAGGTCCGGATCGCGCAGATAGACCGAGCGGATCTTGCCGGTGGCGCCCGTGCGCGCCACGGGACCTTCGATGATCGCGGCGCCCGCTTCCTTCAGCCGCGCGATCACTTCATCCAGCGGACGGTCGGCGATGAAGCACAGGTCCAGCGCGCCTGGCACGGGCAGGTGCGCCTTGGGCTCGAACTCATGGCCGCGCACGTGCAGGTTGATCTTCTGGTTGCCGAAGCGCAACGCCTGGCGCCCTTCGCCAAACGTCTCCAGGCGCATGCCCAGGATGCGGGTGTAGAAATCCACCGTGGCGGCGGGGTCGGTGCAGGTCAGGACCAGGTGGTCCAGGTGGTCGATCATGGGCGTCTCCAGCCAGGGGCCGCGCGGGATGGTCCGCATCTTTGCATTGTCATCCCGGGCACGCCCGTGATAGTAATACCGGCAGCGCACCGGTCGTGCTGAGGGGGCCTGCGCGATGTTCGCGACCCTCGGGCGCAAGGAGTGCCTGCATGACTTCGGAATCCCGATCGCGCGCGACCATCAATCGGCCTGTCTTTTTCACGGCGGCCTTGTTCACCCTGCTGCTTGTGGCGTTTGCGATCATCGCGCCCAAGGCTGCGCAGGACCTCTTCGAATCGATGCAGGCCTGGATCCTTGGCAACGCCAGCTGGTTCTACATCCTGACGGTTGCCGTCATCCTGCTCTCGGTGGCGTTCCTGGCGATCAGCCGCTACGGCGACATCAAGCTGGGTCCCGACCATAGCGAGCCCGACTACCGCAATTTCACCTGGTTCGCCATGCTGTTCTCAGCCGGGATGGGCATCGGCCTGATGTTTTTCGGCGTGGCCGAACCCGTCATGCATTTCGTATCGCCGCCGGTGGGCGAGGGCGGCACGGTCGCGGCGGCGCGCGAGTCCATGAAGATCACCTTCTTTCACTGGGGATTGCACGCCTGGGCGATCTACGCGGCGGTGGCGCTGACGCTGGCCTTCTTCAGCTTCCGGCATGGATTGCCGCTGACGCTGCGATCCGCCCTGTATCCGTTGATCGGCAACCGCATTCACGGGCCGATCGGGCACGCGGTCGACATCTTCGCCATCATCGGGACGGTGCTTGGCGTGGCGACCTCGCTGGGCCTGGGCGTGGCCCAGATGAACAGCGGGCTCAACCACCTGTTCGGCGTTCCCGTGGGCGTGTCGACGCAGATTGTCCTGATCGTCATTACCTGCGGCCTGGCGACGCTTTCGGTGGCAAGCGGCCTGGATCGCGGCATCCGCTTCCTGTCCGAAGCGAACATGGTTCTGGCGGTGATTCTGCTGCTGTTCGTACTGATCGCCGGGCCCACGGTGTTCCTGTTCCAGACCTTTGTGCAGAATACCGGCGCCTATCTGTCCGACCTGGTCAACAAGACATTCAACCTCTACGCCTATGAGCCCACCGACTGGCTGGGCGGATGGACGCTGTTCTACTGGGGCTGGTGGATTGCGTGGTCGCCGTTCGTGGGGCTGTTCATCGCGCGCATCTCGCGGGGCCGCACCATCCGTGAATTCGTCTGCGGCGTGCTGCTGGTGCCTGCCGGATTCACGCTGTTCTGGATGACGGTGTTCGGCGACACGGCCATCCACTTCATCATGATCGGCGGCGTCAAGGAACTGGCGCAGGCCGTGGATGCCGACAGTTCGCTGGCCTTGTTCGCGTTTCTTGAACTGCTGCCGTGGAGCAGCGTGATATCGATCTTCGCCATCGCGATGGTGGCGGTGTTCTTCGTCACGTCCGCCGACTCGGGTGCGCTGGTCGTGGACCTGCTGGCCTCCGGGGGCGCGGATCGCACGCCGGTATGGCAGCGCATCTTCTGGTCCCTTTCCATGGGCGCCGTGGCCATCGCCCTGTTGCTGGCCGATGGTCTGACCGCCTTGCAGACGGCCACCATCGCCAGCGCGCTGCCGTTCTCGATCATCCTGCTGCTGTCGCTGTGGGGCCTGTTCAAGGCGCTCAAGCTGGACGCGACCAAGCGCGGCATCCGCTACCAGTCGCTGACGCTGTCCCGGCCCGCGCGCGGCGGACAATCGTGGGAAAGGCGCCTGCGCAACATGGTGATGATGCCGCGTCGGGCCCACGTGCTGCGCTTCATTTCCGACGTGGTCCGTCCAGCATTCGAGGACGTGGCGGACGAGCTGCGCAAGCAGGGCTATGCCGTAGACGTTCGCGAGGACGAGGAAGCGGGCGGGGCCATCCTCGAAGTCTCCCATGGCGAGCACCTGGACTTTTCCTACGCCGTCCAGCCGCAGGCTTTTGTGCGGCCCAGCCTGACGCCCGACGAGGCGGCCGACGAAGAAGAGCGCAAGTACTTCCGCGCCGAAGTCCACCTGCGCGAAGGCGGGCAGGACTACGACATCATGGGCTGGAGCCGGGACGCAGTGATTGGGGACATCCTGGACCAGTACGAACGGCACCGCCACTACCTGCACATGGTGCGCGACTGATCCTCCCTGCCGCCTGAGCGAAGACGCCACGCCCTGCGTGGCGTTTTTTTGCGCCATAGCCGATCGCTATCTGCCTCATTGCTTTGTCCGCTTTGACGAAAAAACGAGAATCATGGATTATCCAAGAATATTCTTGTTTAAATAAAAGTGAGCGAATCATGAAGGCGAAATTGCGGGCGTGGACGGTGTGCGCCCTGGCGGTGGCGGCGGGGCTCGTGGGCGGAGGGATCTACTGGAAGTACAGCGGCGCGAAGCCGGGCGGCGGCTGGGCGATGCCGCCCGCCAAGGTGGCCGTGGCCCCCGCGGTACAGGCCGATTTCCCCGTGGTGTTGAGCGGCATCGGTTCGCTCGAGGCGACGCGCCAGGTGCTGGTGCCCGCCGAGGTTGACGGACGCATCGCGCAGATCCTGTTCACGGCGGGCGAACAGGTCAAGGCGGGGCAACTGCTGGTGCTGTTGAATGATGCGCCCGAGCAGGGCGAGCTGGCTCGACTGCAGGCGCAGGCCCGCAACGCGCGAACCCTGCTGGAGCGCACGCGCCGGCTGGTGCCGCTTCAGGCCGCCACGCGCGAGCAGCTGGACCAGGCGCAAGCAGATTACGAACAGGCAGCCGGCGACATCCGGCGCGTGCAGGCGCTGATCGAGCAAAAGCGAATCAAGGCGCCGTTCGACGGCGTCCTGGGCGTGCGCCGCGTGAACCTGGGACAGTTCGCGCGGGCAGGGGATCCGCTGGTATCGCTGACCGATGGGTCTTCCATGTACGCGAATATCAATCTGCCGGAACAGGCGCTGGGCGTGCTCCGCACCGGCCAGCCGGTCAGCGTCGCTGTGGACGCGCATGCGGGACGCGAATTCCAGGGCAAGGTCACGACCGTCGAGCCGCAGGTGGACCCAGGCACCCGCACGGTCCGCGTGCAGGCGCTGCTGCCCAACCCCGACGGCGCGCTGTCCGCCGGAATGTTTGCGCATGGACGGATAGGCCTGCCGGACCGTCCGGGCGTCATCACCGTGCCGGAAACGGCCGTCAGCTATAGCGCTTACGGCGATTCGGTCTACGTGGTGGTCGCGCCCGAGTCCGGCGCGGCCTCCGCGGGCCCGACCGTCCGGCAGGCCTATGTGAAGACTGCGGAACGGCTGAGCGGCCGGGTGGTGGTGACCGAAGGCCTGACGGCCGGCGACCGCGTCGTGACCTCGGGCCAGCTTCGCCTGCACAACGGCGCGGCGGTCGAGATACTGCCCGACGACACGGTGGCGTTGCACAAGCCTGTCTCGGCCGTGGCAGAAGCGCGTTAAGGCGCGGAGACAGACATGACATTCACAGACCTGTTCGTGCGCCGCCCCGTGCTGGCGCTGGTGGTCAGCACCCTCATCCTGCTCCTGGGCATCAAGGCCCTGAGCGGGCTGCCCGTCCGGCAGTACCCGTTGACCGAAAGCACCACCATCACCATCACCACCCAATACCCGGGCGCGTCGCCCGATCTGATGCAGGGCTTCGTGACGCAGCCCATCGCCCAGTCCGTGGCGACCGTCGAGGGCATCGATTACCTGTCCTCGTCGTCCACCCAAGGCCGCAGCGTCATCACCGTGCGGATGAAGCTGAACGCGGATTCCAACAAGGCCATGACCGAGGTGATGGCCAAGGTCAACGAGGTCAAGTACCGCCTGCCGCAGGACGTCTACGATCCCGTGCTGGTCAAGTCCGCGGGCGAGGCCACGGCCGTGGCCTATGTCGGATTTTCCAGCAGCACGCTGTCGCTGGCTGCGCTGACCGACTACCTGTCGCGCGTGGTGCAGCCGCAGCTGTCGTCGATCGACGGCGTGGCCAGCGTCGAACTGTACGGCGGGCAGAAGCTGGCGATGCGGGTCTGGCTGGACCCCGACCGCATGGCGGCGCGCGGCATCTCCGCCGGCGAACTGGCCGATGCGCTGCGCGAGAACAACGTGCAGGCGGCGCCTGGACAGGCCAAGGGCCTGTACGTGGTGTCCAACATCCAGATCAACACCGATCTGGTCAACGTGGCGGAATTCCGCGACCTGGTCATCAAGCGCGACGGCGGCGTGATCGTGCGCCTGGGCGACGTGGCCACCGTGGAGCTCGGAGCGGCGTCCACCGATTCCAGCGGATTGATGGACGGCGAGCCGGCGGTGTATTTCGGCCTGAACGCCACGCCGGTGGGCAATCCCCTGGTCATCGTGCAGCGCTTGAACGAACTGCTGCCCAACATCAAGCAAAGCCTGCCGCCGGGCACGAGCGTGCAGGTGCCGTTCGAACTGGCCCGCTTCATCAGCGCCTCCATCGACGGCGTGACGCGCACGCTGCTGGAGGCCATCGTCATCGTGGTGGCGGTGATCTTCCTGTGCCTGGGATCGCTGCGCGCCGTGCTGATTCCCGTGGTGACCATCCCGCTGTCCATGCTGGGCGGCGCGGCCATCATGGCGCTGTTCGGTTTCAGCGTGAATCTGCTGACGCTGCTTGCCATGGTGCTGGCGATCGGGCTGGTGGTGGACGACGCCATCGTCGTGGTCGAAAACGTGCACCGCCACATCGAGGAAGGCAAGTCGCCCGTGCGCGCCGCGCTGATCGGCGCCCGCGAAGTGGCCGGCCCGGTGATCGCCATGACCATCACGCTGGCGGCCGTCTATGCGCCGATCGGGCTGATGGGCGGTCTGACCGGATCGCTCTTCAAGGAGTTTGCGTTCACCCTGGCGGGCGCCGTGGTGGTGTCCGGCGTGATCGCGCTGACGCTGTCGCCCGTGATGAGTTCATTCCTGCTGCATGGCCGCGTGTCGGAGGGCTGGATGGCCCGCCGCGCCGAGCACTTCTTCGGCCGCCTGGGCGATGCCTATGGCCGCGTGCTCGACATATCGCTGCATCACCGCTGGATCACCGGCGCGCTGGCGGTGGCGGTGCTGGCCAGCCTGCCGTTCCTGTACAACGCTGCCCAGCGGGAGCTGGCGCCGGTCGAAGACCAGTCCACGGTGCTGACGGCCATCAAATCGCCCCAGCAGGCCAACATCGATTACGTCGAGAAGTTCGGCAAGAAGTGGGACGACGTCATGAAGACGCTGCCCGAACAGAAGGGGCGCTGGCTGATCAACGGGTCGGACGGCGTGTCAAACAGCATCGGCGGCGTGGACTTCGTGGATTGGCAGGACCGCACGCGTTCCGCCGACGAGATCCAGGCCGACATGCAATCGATGGCGAACCGGGTCGAAGGCAGCAACATCTTTGCGTTCCAGTTGCCGTCCCTGCCGGGATCCACCGGCGGGCTGCCCGTGCAGATGGTGCTGATGAGCGCCTCGGACTACGCCGTCGTCTACGAGGCCATGGAGGACCTGAAGAAGGCGGCGCGTGACAGTGGCCTCTTCATGGTGGTGGACAGCGACCTGGACTACAACAATCCGGTCGTGCAGTTGAAGGTGGACCGCGCCAAGGCCAACAGCCTGGGCGTCACCATGAAGGCCATCGGCGACACGCTGGCCGTGCTGGTGGGCGAGAACTACGTCAACCGTTTCGGCATGGACGGACGTTCCTATGACGTCATTCCGCAAAGCCTGCGCGAACAGCGCATCTCGCCGCAGGCGCTGGCGCAATACCATGTGAAAAGCGCCAGCGGCGCCCAGGTGCCGCTGTCCAACATCGTGTCGGTGTCCATGGGCGTCGAGCCCAACAAGCTGACCCAGTTCAACCAGTTGAACGCCGCCACGTTCCAGGCGATTCCCATGCCGGGCGTCACGATGGGCGACGCGGTGCAGTTCCTGACGCGCCAGGCTCAGGCGCTGCCCGCGGGGTTCAGCTACGACTGGCAGTCCGACGCCCGGCAATTCACCCAGGAAGGCTCGGCGCTGATGATCACCTTCATCTTCGCCATCATCGTTATCTACCTGGTCCTGGCCGCGCAGTACGAGAGCCTGCGCGACCCGTTCATCATCCTGGTGAGCGTGCCGATGTCGATCTGCGGCGCGCTGATCCCGCTGGCGCTGGGCATGGCGACCATCAACATCTATACGCAGATCGGCCTGGTGACCTTGATCGGGCTGATCAGCAAGCACGGCATCCTGATGGTGGAATTCGCCAACGAAATGCAGGTCAGCCACGGCCTGGACCGGCGCGCGGCGATGGAGCAGGCCGCCCGCATCCGCCTGCGTCCCATCCTGATGACGACGGCGGCGATGGTCATGGGGCTGATTCCCTTGCTTTTTGCCACCGGGGCCGGCGCGCACAGCCGCTACAGCCTGGGGCTGGTCATCGTGGTGGGGCTGCTGGTGGGCACGCTCTTTACGCTGTTTGTCCTGCCCACCGTCTACACCGTGTTTGCGCGGGATCACCGGGCGGCGAACGAGACGCCCCGAGCCCGCGAACTGGCGCTGGCCGAGGCCGAGGATGCGCGTGCAGCCGGCGCGGCGGCCGGCCACTGAGGAATCGATCATGGATATGCAATACCTTTCCAAACGCTTGCGCCGCGGCGCCATCCTGCTGCTGGCGGCGCTGGCCGCCGGGTGCGCCGTCGGCCCCGACTACCAAAAGCCGCAGCCTGACGCTGTCGTTCTGGCCAGTCCGGAACTGGCGATGTTTTCCACCGACCAGCTTCAGCGCGAGTGGTGGAAGCAACTGCAGGACCCGCAGCTCGACCGCCTGATCGACCTGGCGTTGGTCCGCAACCTGGACATCCGCATCGCCCAAGCCCGCCTTGCCGAGTCGCGTGCGGTGCTGGACGAAAAGGAACTGGACAAGCTGCCCGCCGTGACGCTGAACGGCGGTTATGAACGCAGTCTTTCGCAGGCCAACCCCGGTGTTGCCGGGCAGCGCAACCTGGCCGAAAGCTACCGGGCTGGGTTCGACGCCACCTGGGAACTGGACCTGTTCGGCCGTCTGCGCCGCGCGGCTGAAGGCGCAGCTGCCATCAGCGAGGCGCAGGCCGCTGATCTCGCCCAGGCCCGCATCGTCGTCGCGGCCGAAGTGGCGCGCAACTATTTCGAACTGCGCGGCGCGGAGCAGCGCCTGGCCGTGGCGCGCGCCAACCTGGCCAGTCAGCAAGACAGCCTGCGTGTGACCGAAGCCATGGTGTCGGCCGGGCGCGGGGACGAAGGCGACCTCGCCAGCGCGCGAGCCGAACTGGAAACCGTGCTGGCCAGCGTGCCCGTGCAGGAAACCGCGCGGCGGCTGGCTCTGTACCGCATCGCGGTGCTGGCCGGGCTGCGACCGGTGGAACTGGGTGAACTGGATGCGGGCAAGCCTTTGACCCCGCTGACGGCCCGGCTGCCGATCGGCGACGCGGGCGCCTTGCTGTCCCGCCGCCCCGACGTCCTGGCGGCCGAGCGCAACATGGCGGCCGCGAATGCGGACGTCGGCGTCGCCACGGCCGACTTGTATCCCCGCATCGACCTGGGCGGATTCCTGGGTTTCGTCGCCCTGCGAGGCGCGGACTTCGGCACGGGAAGCAGCCGCGCCTTCTCGGTGGCGGCGGCGGCGGACTGGCCGGCCTTTCACCTGCCCACGGCGCTGGCCCGCAAGCGCGGGGCCGAGGCGCGCCTTCAGGGCGAAGCCGCCCGCTATGAACAGGCGGTGCTGCGCGCGGTAGAGGAACTGGAGTCGGCGTTGGCGGAATATGGGCAGACGCAGCAGCGCCTGGCGAACCTGGTCCAGGCCGCAGCGCACAGCGGAAGGGCCGCGGAACTGGCGCGGCTGCGCTACCGCGAAGGCAGCACGGCCTATTTGACCGTGCTGGACGCGCAGCGTACGCTTTTGCGCGCCCAGGACGCCGTGGCAGTCGCGGAAACCGAGTCCTACACGCGACTGATCGCGCTGTACAAGGCGCTGGGCGGCGGCTGGGAAGCCCCGCCGGAAACCTCCGCCGCGGCGGCCGCGGCCACGCCGCCCGGCGCTGGTTGACCGCAAGCCCGCTGCCCATGGCACCATAGGAACCTTCTTCCGGAGCATCGTTACCCTCATGTCCGACAGCCTGTCCCACCCCGCCGCCGGGACGCCGCATCAGCCGGCGGACCGCGTGCTCATGACACTCAAGACGCGCGGGCCGCAGTCCGTCGCGGTCATAGCCCGGGCCATGGACGTGACAGCCGAGGCGGTGCGCCAGCAGATGACCCGGCTGCACGCGGACGGGCTGGTCGATTCCGAGAGCCGCGGCGCGGGGCGGGGGCGGCCGACGCAGATCTGGTTCCTGACCGAAGCGGGGCACGGACGCTTTCCGGACACGCATGCCGAGATGACGGTGCAGATGATCACGGCCGTGCGCCAGGTGTTCGGGGACGAGGGCATCGACAAACTGGTCCAGGCGCGAGAAAGCAGCATGCTGAACGGCTACCAGCGCGCGATGCTGGACGCCCGAAGCCTGAAAGAGCGGCTGGAACGCCTGGTCGAGGTGCGCAGCGCGGAAGGCTACATGGCCGAAATGCGCCAGGACGGAGCAGATTTCGTCTTCATCGAAAACCACTGTCCCATCTGTTCCGCGGCAAAGGCCTGTATGGGCTTTTGCCGCAGCGAACTTGAACTGTTCCGCAAAGTGCTCGGCGAAGGCGTCCAGGTCGAACGGGAAGAACACATCCTTGCGGGGGCGCGCCGCTGCGCCTACCGGGTCAGCGAGCGTCCATGACCCTCAAGCAGCTCGAAGCCTTTTACTGGGCCGCCACCTGCGCAAGTTTCGCCGTGGCTGCCGAGCGCCTGCATCTGTCGGTCTCGTCGCTGTCCAAGCGCATCACCGAACTTGAAGAAGCGTTGGGACAGGCGCTGTTCGACCGCAGCGGCCACAAGGCTGTGCTCACGGATGCGGGCCAGCGGCTGGTGCCGCAGGCCCGCGGACTGCTCGAGGCCGCCGACCAGGTTCGAGCCTCCATGGCCGAAACCCCCGGCTTGCGCGGCCGTTGCCGCTTCGGCGTGGGCGAGCTGACCGCGCTTACATGGCTGCCGCGCCTGATCGGCGCCGTGCGCGCCGCCTACCCGGAACTGGTGCTGGAACCGTATGTCGACATCGGCCAGGTGCTGGAGCAGCGGGTCGCAGACGGCGAACTGGACTTCGCAGTCATCGCCGGACGATCTTCGCGGCCCGGAATTGCCTCGTCGCCCATCGGCGAAGCCCGTTTTTCCTGGGCAGCGGCGCCCTCGGCGCTGACGGCTGGGCAAACCCGCATGACGCTGGCGCTGCTGGCGCGTCTGCCGCTGGTGACGCTGCCCGAAGGCGCGGGCACGACGCGCATCATCGATGACTGGATGGCGGGCCGCGACGTCGCGGGCGAACGCCTCTGCTGCAACAACTGGGGCGCCATTGTCGGCCTGCTGATCGAGGGCACCGGGGTAGGGTTGCTTCCCAGCCATTGGGCCGACGCGCTCCAGGCCGAGGGCAGCCTGCGCGTGCTGCATGGCGAACCCGAACTGGCGGCCTTGCCCTACGCCTTTCAATACCGGCGCGACGACACGCGACCGCTCGTCGCCATGTTGCGGGACGCGGTGGCCGCCTCGGTGGACTTCGCGGCTCCGTGCCGGTTGCCCTGACGCCCGCGTCCGCAAGGCGGCCGCCACCGGCGTATATTTAGCGGCGCGACAGCCGCCGGTCTATACAATCGCCGCGCGCCTGGCGCAGAATCCAACAACAACGTGCGCAGCGGGGGATGGGCCCGGCGATGCGGCACGGCTCGGGGGCGGCTTTTCTCATTGCCAGGCGATGCGCCGACGGCGCATAGGAAAACCGGCCGCCCTGATTCGACGGAGATCATTCATGCGTAAACTTTGCCTCGCCATGGCCATGGCGGGAATGCTGGCTTCCGGACTGGCGCATGCCCAGTCCACCCTGCGTATCGGACTGCAGGACGATCCGGACGTGCTGGATCCGGCGCGCGCCCGCACTTTTGTCGGCCGCATCGTGTTTGCCTCGCTGTGCGACCGACTCGTCGACATCACGCCCGACCTGAAGTTCGTGCCCCAGCTCGCGCAGTCCTGGTCCGTCGGCCCCGACAACAAGACGCTGACGTTCAAGCTGCGCACCGACGCCGTCTTCCATGACGGCACGCCCATCAACGCCGCCGCCGTCAAGGCCAACCTCGACCGCGCCCGCACGCTGCCGGACAGCAACCGCAAGAGCGAACTGGCCACCGTCGCCAGTATCGACACGCCGGACGACCAGACCGTGGTGCTGAACCTGTCCGAGCCCGACGCCTCGCTGCTGTCGCAGCTGTCCGACCGCGCCGGCATGATGATTTCGCCCGCCAGCTTCGACAAGGATCCCGGCGGCAAGCCCGTGTGCTCCGGTCCGTACCAATTCAAAGAGCGCGTGCAGAACGACCGCATCGTGCTCGAGAAATTCCCCAAGTACTGGGACGCGGCCAACTATCACTTCGATCGCCTGGTCTATACGCCGATCCCGGACAACACCGTGCGCCTGAACAACCTGCGCGCGGGCGACCTGGACATCATCGAACGCGTGGCGCCCAGCGACGCCAAGGCCGTCAAGGACGACGCCAGCCTGCGCCTCGCTCCGGTCACCGGCCTGGGCTTCCAGTCCATTTCCGTGAACCTCGCCAACGGCGCGCGCGCCGACCATCCGCTGGCCAAGGACAAGCGTGTGCGCCAGGCGCTGGACCTGGCCATCGACCGCGACGTGCTGAACCAGGTGATCGGCGAAGGCATGTTCCAACCCGCCTACCAGCCGTTCCCCCCCGCCAGCTTCGCCTTCAACAAGTCGTTCGAGCGCCAGGGCCGCGATCCCAAGAAGGCGCAGGCCCTGCTGAAGGAAGCCGGCTACGACCGCGTGAAGTTCGAGATCACCTTCGGCAACAACACCACCATGCAGCAGGTCTTCGAACTGGTGCAGGCCATGGGGGCGGAAGCCGGGTTCGACATCACCCTGCGTCCGGTCGAGTTCGCCTCGCTGCAATCGTCGCTGGCCCGCGGCGACTTCCAGGTGGGCCAGAGCGGCTGGTCCGGCCGCGTCGATCCCAGCGGCAACATCCACCAGTACCTCAGCTGCAAGGGCAACCTGAACGACGGCAAGTTCTGCGACGCCGGCGTGGACAAGCTGCTGAACGACGCTCGCGCCGAGGCCGACACCGCCAAGCGCCGCGCCCTGTACGACCAGGTGCTGGCGGCGATGCAGGACCAGCGTCCCATCATCTATCTGTTCTATCTGCCGTGGACGTTCGGCGTGCAAGCCAAGGTGGACGGCTTCGTTCCCTATCCCGACGGCCTGATCCGCCTGAAGGGCGTCACGAAGAAATAGGCCCCCCCGTACCCGCTTACGCGGGCCCCCCAGGGGGCGACACCTGCGGACCGGGGGGAGGTCCCACCCCCGACCCGCTGCGCGGGTCCCCCTCAAGGGGGCCCACCTGCGGACCGGCGGAGCCGGATCCGCGGTGCCTCGATGGCGTATGTCCAGTGCAACGCCTTTTGCCTTCCGCGTTTTACTTTTATGTAGTGACATGGGTTCGGACCATCGCATGGATTTTTCCGCAGATGTCCGACACCCCGACGCGACGACCTCTGCCCGTTTCGATGCCGCCAGGGCGTCTGATACCCCAAAGAACAGGACCATCATGTTTACGACTCGCCCGGAAATCCTCGGCACCTTTGGTGTCGTGACGTCCACCCATTGGCTGGCCAGCGCGGCCGGCATGTCGTTGCTGGAGCGCGGCGGCAACGCGTTCGACGCCTGCGCCGCCTCGGCGTTCGTGCTGCAGGTGGTCGAACCCCACCTGGTCGGCCCGGCCGGCGAGGTGCCCGCTGTGTTCTATTCCGCGCGCACCGGCAAGGTCGAGGTGTTGTGCGGACAGGGCACGACGCCCGCCGCCGCAACCCTGGAGCGCTATCGCGCCGAAGGCCTCAAGCTCATTCCCGGCAATGGCCTGCTCGCCACCGTCATTCCGGGCGCGTTCGATGCCTGGATGCTGCTGCTGCGCGACCACGGCACGATGCGCGTACGGGACGTCCTCGAACCCGCCATCTATTACGCCGAACATGGCCATGCGCTGATGCCGCGCATCTCCAACACGATCGCCGGGCTGAAGGATTTCTTCGAAACGCACTGGCCGACGACTGCAGCGGTCTACGTGCCGGGCGGCCAGGTGCCGGCGGCGCGCAAGCTGTTCCGCAATCCGGCGCTGGCACGCACCTGGATGCGGGTGCTGAAAGAAGCCGAGAGCGCAGGCGCCGACCGCGAGCGCCAGATCGAAGCCGCCCGCGACGCCTTCTACCGCGGTTTCATCGCCGAAGAGATCGACCGGTTCGCCCGCAACACCGATGTCATGGACGAAAGCGGCACGACACACCGCGGCGTCATCACGGCGGACGACCTGGCTGGCTGGTCCGCCAGCTACGACAAACCGCTGACCTACGATTACCACGGCTACACGGTGGCGAAGGCCGGCGCGTGGAGCCAGGGGCCGGTCTTCCTGCAGACGCTCGCCATCCTGAAGGAAATGGATCTGGCGGGCGTCAGTCCCACCAGCGCGGAATTCGTCCACCGCATCACCGAAGCCATGAAGCTGGCCTTCGCGGACCGCGAGGCCTATTACGGCGACCCGGCTTTCATCGACGTGCCGCTGGCCCACCTGCTCTCGGACGAGTACAACGCCGAACGCCGCAAGCTGATCGGCGAGACCGCGTCTCGCGACCTGCTGCCTGGGACGGTGCCCGGCTTCGAGGCGCAGGTGGCGCGCGTCATGGACACGCTGCAGCGCCTGTCGCCCATCACCGCGCCCGGCAGCGCCACCAACGAGCCCACGCTTGCCGACATGCGCGCGTCGGCCAAGCGCGGCGACACGACGCACGTGGACGTCATCGACCGTTGGGGCAACATGATCTCGGCCACGCCGTCGGGCGGCTGGTTCCAGTCGTCGCCGGTCATTCCCGAACTGGGCTTTGGACTGAACACGCGCGCCCAGATGTTCTGGCTGGAAGAGGGCCTGCCGGGCACGCTGGCGCCGGGCAAGCGCCCGCGCACCACGCTGACCCCGTCGCTGGCCCTGCGCGACGGCAAGCCTTATCTGGCGTTCGGCACGCCGGGCGGCGACCAGCAGGAGCAATGGCAGCTGCTGTTCTTCCTGCGCCATGTACACCATGGCTTGAACCTGCAGGAAGCTATCGACCTGCCCATGTCGCACACCATGCATTTCCCCACGTCGTTCTATCCCCGCGACCGCAAGCCGGGACACCTGGCGCTGGAAGCCAGCTTCGGCGCCGACGTCATCGAGGCCTTGCGCCAGCGTGGACACCAGATCGAGGAGGTGCCCGAATGGTCAGTGGGCCGCCTGACCGCGGCCTCGCGCGATCCCGATGGCCTGTTGCATGCGGCGGCCACGCCGCGACTGATGCAGGCGTACGCCATCGGACGTTGACCGGAGCGGCGCGCGGCACCCGTCCTGCAGTTGCCATGCGCCGCGGCGTCTTGCGGCAGTTTGCCCGCATAGGGTATGTTTGTCGCATGACGCCAACCGAGCAGAGCCCGGCACCAGCGGCTCGACCCCTCACGGGAACTGAACCTCTCTTCATTGTCCTCAACACCGGATCGGGGCGCGGCGACGCGCAGGTCCTGCAGGACACCATCCGCCGCATCCTCGATGAATCCGGCCGACGCTACGAACTCATGCCGGTGGACGACCCATCGCGCCTGACGGACGTCGCACGGCAGGCGGTCAAGCGCGCCCAGGACGAACAAGGCGTCGTCATCGCCGCCGGCGGCGACGGCACGCTGAACGCCGTGGCGGGCACGGTCCTGGGGCAGGGCGTGCCCTTCGGCATCCTGCCGCAAGGCACCTTCAACTATTTCGGTCGCACTTACGGTATCTCGCAGGAAACCGAAGTGGCGCTGCGCGGCTTTCTTCAAGGCAGCCTGCGTCCGGTGCAGGTCGGCATGCTGAACGGCCGGCTGTTCCTCGTCAACGCCAGCCTCGGACTGTATCCACAGCTGCTCGAAGACCGCGAAGCCTACAAGCAGCGGTTCGGCCGCAAGCGCTGGGTGGCCCTTTGGTCGGGGCTGGTCACGCTGCTGCGCGAGCCTCGCCACCTCGGGCTCGAACTCGAATACGAGGGCAAGGCGCGCAATATGCGTTCGCCCACCCTGGTGGTCGGCAACAACAAGCTGCAGCTCGAGCACATCGGCATCGACCACGCAGAACTCGATCACAACCGGCTGGTCGCCATGTCGGCAAAGCCGGTTGGCACGCTGGCCCTGTACGGCCTGCTGGTCCGGGGCCTGCTCAGCCGGCTGGGCGAAGCCGAACACGTCGTCAGCTTCGCGTTCGACCGGCTGACGGTGCGCGTCCGGGGCCGCCGACGCGTCAAGGTCGCCATGGATGGCGAAATTTCCTGGATGGACACGCCGCTGGAATTCAAGGTGGCCGCGGACCGGCTGCCGCTCGTGGTGCCCGCGGACTCCGAGTACCTGGATCGTTCATGACGCGCATCCTGCATCTGTCCGATACCCATTTCGGCACCGAACGCAAAGCGGTCGTCGAGGCTGTCCTTGATCTTGCCCGATCGCTGGCCCCGGACCTGGTCGTCCTCAGCGGGGACATCACGCAGCGCGCCCGCCGCGGCCAGTTCACTGCCGCCCGCCGGTTTATCGAGCGCCTGTCGCTGCCGGTATTGGCCGTGCCCGGCAATCATGACATCCCACTTTTCAACGTGTTCGCGCGCGCGCTGAACCCGTACGGCAACTACAAGCGCGCGCTGGGCCCGATTCTCGAACCCGTGTTCGAGAACGACGGCGTGCTGGCCATCGGGGTGAACACCACGCGGCCAAGGCGCCGCAAGGACGGCGAAATCTCCGACACGCAGATCGCCCGCGTCTCGCAGCGGCTGCGCCAGGCGAGGCCGGGCCAGTTGCGCATCGTCGTGGCCCACCATCCCGTGCGCGCCAAAGTGGAGTCCGACCTCTCCAACCTGCTTATCGGCCGCGAACGGGCGCTTGCCGCCTGGTCGCAGGCAGGCGTCGACCTGGTGCTGGGCGGTCACATACACTTGCCCTACGTCTTGCCCCTGACCGCCGCGTCGGCGCCAGCCGGCTGGATCGTCCAGGCGGGGACTACCTGCTCTCACCGCGTGCGGGGCAGCGTGCCCAATTCGCTGGGGGTGATCACCTGGGCGCAGGAAGACGGCGGGCAGGTGTGCCATGTCGAGCGGTGGGACTATGCGGCGGGCGCCCATGCATTCTCGCCCGTCGACAAGACGCTGGTCACCCTGTCGCGATGAGTCGTTCGGTCGTCGCACTTTTTTCTTTTTGATGGCGCATTCATGACCGATGCCTACGCGGCATGGGCCGCGGCCCATGCCTTGCAACTGTTTTTCGTGCTGCCGGTCCTGGCGGGCGGCGTCGCGCTGCTGTTCATGCAGTGCTACCGCAGGCTGTCCGCAAACGGGCGCACGGCGCTTTTTGCCACGACGGCCTGCGTGTCTTTCGCGCTGTTCCTCGTGCTGGCCCTGGCGGTCGAGCATCGCGGAATGGTCGTGGCGTTCGACGGCGCGCTGGCCAATGCGCTCAGCATGACCATGTCCACGTCGATGCTGTGGCTGCTTTCCTGGTTCACCTACCTGGGCGACCGCAACCTGCTTACCGTCGTGAGCGTGCTGATGACGCTCGGCCTGCTCTGGCGTGGCCGGTGGCAGTTTGCCGTGTTTTGCGCCATCGCGACCGGCCTGGGTGGCGCGCTCAATTGGCTGCTCAAGCATACGTTCGAGCGCGTGCGGCCGCTCCACGATCACGGTTATGTCATCGCGACCGGGTGGAGCTTTCCCAGCGGCCATTCGTCGGCCGCCATGGCCGTGTACGGCACGGCCTGCTACCTGATGTGGCGCCTGGCGCCGCCGGCGTGGCGCTTGCCCTGCGTGGCCGTCATGGCCGCGCTGATCATGGCGATCGGCCTGAGCCGGATCCTGCTGCAGGTGCACTTCGCCAGCGATGTCGTGGCGGGCCTTTCGGTCAGCCTGTGTTGGCTGACGCTATGCGTCGCGGCCATCGAGCGCCTGCACGCGTCAGGCGGAATGGTTCAACGCGTTCAGTAGGCGCGCTTCGACGTCCTCTCCGACGCCAACCCGCAGCGGCGCGCGCGCATAGCGTCCGCCCGCGCTGGCGATGGCCCGGTCCAGCTGCGTCGCCCGCTCGGCAGGCGGCGGGTCCAGGTCGATGATCAGCTTTCCGGCAATGGGCGCGGTGACCTGCCCATCGCTGAAGCGCTCGAGCGTGCGGTCGATCTCGCGTTCGCGTGGCAGGGCCAGCACGATCGTGTCCGACTCCGCCAGCGCTTCGCGCGCCGATGTGGCCAGCGTGGCGCTGCCCCGGAAATCCTCGCAGCGGGCGGACTCGATATCGTAGAGCGTCAGTGCGATGTCGGGTTCGGCGGCCAACAGGCGCCGGGCGGCCCACGTGCCCAGCCGGCCCATGCCGACGATGCTGACGCGCGGGCTCATGGCCTGGGCACCGACCACGTGCTCACGATGTGCGCGAGGGGCTCATCGGAGCCTTCGCCCGTCAAGGTGACCTCGCCGGCGGACAGGCGGCCCACCTTCAGCAGGCGGGCGTGGGCATGAATGGCGCCGGCGGGGCTCTTGCGCAGGAAGTTGATGGTCAGGCTCGCGGTGACCGCGTGGGCCTGCCCGGTGGCGCCCACCACCGCGGCATACATGGCCAGATCCGCAAGTCCCATCAGCATCGGGCCCGCGACGATACCCCCCAGGCGCTGGTGAGCGTCACGCGCGGGCAGTATGGCGTGGGCCGTGCCGTGGCCGATGTGCAGCACGTCGATGCCAAGCAGCATCGAAAAGGGATGCTGGTCGGCCAGCAGCACATGAAAATCCGCAAGCGTGATCAGTGGCGCTTGCACGTCGGAGGCCAGGTCGATTGCAGTCATCGTTGTTCCAGGGCGTGGCAATAGGTGTCCAGCAGCGCTTCGGCCTGCTGGCCCAGGGATTTGAGGCGGCGCGTATGCAACAGCAGCAACAGGCCCATCAAATAGGTAAAGACATTCATCTGTTCGACCTGGACGACGCCATCCTCCCACGCCTTCGTGCGCGCCAGCGCGTGTCCAATAAGGTCAATACATTCCCGCAGCCGCCCGTTCAGTTGCTCGTCCATGTCCCGGCCCAGTCCTCGCGGTCCAAGCCCCTGGAACAGATACAGCCCCAACGAGAAGTCCGTGCGCCGGTCGGCGTAGTACCCAAAGAAGGCGTGGACGACATTGCGCGCGGCGGACGGCGGTTCTGAATCCGTCGCGGCCTGCTTCAGGTGCGCGTGCAGCCGCTGCAACGACTCATCCAGTAATTCCCCGTACAGCGCCTCCTTGCCTGCGAACCACGGGTAGATAGCGCCCGTGGTGCAGCCGGCCTCCCTGGCGATCGCGCGGATCGTGGTCTTCTCCAGACCGTCGCGCTCGAATACGCGCTGGGCGGCGTCCAGGACAATCTGCCTGCGAAGGGCGCTCAGGCGTTCGTTGCGGTCAGCGCGGGGGGAGGGGGTAGACATCTGTTAGCCAGGAGAGGGCGATTCATCAGATCATATCGACGATTTTTATTAATAACAACGTTATTTCGGCTGCCTGTGATTACGATGATCTTCAGCGTCGGAGTTCCCGTGCCGGCACCCGATCGATGTCGCTCGGCGCTTCGAAGCTCGCAGAAAATCGGTTGAAGAATTCGTTTTGGAATTGCCCAAAAAATTGGGGGCAGGGCCGAAAGTCGCGTGGTTGCGCGCTCGGGCCGGCAGATAAGGGAAAGCCCTAGCGTTGCTCGGCAAGCGTCGGCGGGATGTTGCAAGTTCCCAACAAGGCTGTCGCAAACGTGCACTTTTCTGATGCCGACCGTAGCCAGCCCCCCTGATTTTTGATGCAATAGCGTCAACTTCCCTTCGCGGAGTTAGGGGGGCGGCAGGCTGGTTTGCTGGATTGCTGCTCTTGTCACTCAAATCAACGGAGATTTCTTAAATGAAAAAGACTCTGCTCGCTGCCGCCCTGCTCGCCGGTTTCGCCGGTGTCGCCCAGGCAGAAACGTCTGTCACCCTGTACGGCATCATTGATACGGGTATCGGTTACAACGACGTCAAGGCCTCCATCAAGGACGCTGCTGGCAACACCATCGCCCGCGTCGACGGAAGCCGTTTCGGCATGATCAACGGCGTGCAGAACGGTTCGCGCTGGGGTCTGCGTGGTTCGGAAGATCTGGGTGACGGCCTGCGCGCTGTTTTCCAACTGGAATCGGGCTTCAACTCGGGTAACGGCAACTCCGCTCAAGGCGGTCGTCTGTTCGGTCGTCAAGCCACCGTCGGTCTGGCCAGCGACAGCTGGGGTCAACTGGACTTCGGTCGCCAAACCAACATCGCGTCGAAGTACTTCGGCTCGATCGATCCGTTCGGCGCTGGCTTCGGTCAAGCCAACATCGGTGTTGGTCTGAGCGCTGCGAACACGCAACGCTACGACAACATGGTCATGTACCAAACCCCGTCGTTCAGCGGCTTCCAGTTCGGCGTTGGCTACTCGTTCAGCGCTGATGACACGAACACCGGCCGTGCCGCCACCGCGACCACGCCCGCCGTTCCGTCGCAAGTGGGCTTCCGCACCGCCGACAACACCCGCGCTATCACCACCGGTCTGCGCTACGTCAATGGCCCGTTGAACGTCGCCCTGACGTACGACCAACTGAACGCCTCGAACAACCTGCCCTCCGGCGCTACGGACGCGACCCCGCGCATGTACGCAATCGGCGGTTCGTATGACTTCGAAGTGGTCAAGCTGGCTCTGGCTTACGCTCGCACCACCGACGGTTGGTTCGCCGGCCAAGGCTTCGGTACCTCGGTCACCACGGGCACGTCTTCGTTCAGCGGCTTCGGCACCAACATCTTCGCTGATGGCTTCAAGGCCAACTCGTACATGGTCGGTCTGTCGGCCCCCATCGGTGGCGCCAGCCAACTGTTCGGTTCGTGGCAGATGGTTGACCCCAGCAACAACAACCTGAACGCCCTGGAAAACGGCGCCGAAACGATGAACGTGTTCAGCCTCGGCTACACGTACGATCTGTCGAAGCGCACGAACCTGTACGCCTACGGTTCCTACGCCAAGAACTACGCCTTCCTGGACGACGCCAAGTCGACCGCCGTCGGCGTCGGTATCCGCCACCGCTTCTAATCCAACGCAGGGTGCAAGCCCTGTCTGGATTCAAAGCGAAAGCGAGCGAACGGGCTTCGGCCCGTTCGCATAAACCACCCTTTCGAGGGTGGTTTTTTTTTGTGGTTTTTATGTTTGCTGGTTGAATTCGGGCATACTACGACTGCTTGTTGTTCAAGCTGTGTGCCCATCGAAAAACGCTGTTGGAAGCTGCGATTGTTCCACTTGAGGAATGCAGTCTTTCACCCGCTATTCAAGCTACAGAGTTCAGCCGGAAGTAACCGCGCGAATGCTACAATCCTAAGGTTTGCGCATTTGACGGACGCCTGAATGAACCTGCAACAGTATTTTCCCGTCCTGCTGTTTATCGTAGTGGCCACCCTTATCGGGTTCGCGCTGCTAACGGCCGGCTCCCTCCTTGGCCCGCGGCGTCCTTACGCTGAGAAGCTCTCGCCCTATGAGTGCGGCTTCGAAGCGTTTGAAGATGCACGCATGAAGTTTGACGTGCGCTACTACCTGGTGGCGATTCTGTTCATTCTTTTCGACCTGGAAATCGCGTTCCTGTTCCCGTGGGCCATTGCTCAGGGCACTGTTGGACTCGTCGGTTTCTGGACGGTCATGGTTTTCCTCGCCGTGTTGACCGTCGGCTTCATCTACGAATGGAAAAAGGGCGCGCTGGATTGGGAGTAACCCCCTGGGTACTTTCAACGCACGCTATCAGAGACGAATATGGCTATAGACGGCATTCTCAAGCAAGGGTTCATCACCACCAGCGCCGACAAGTTCCTGAACTGGGCGAAGACCGGCTCCATGTGGCCCATGACCTTCGGTCTGGCCTGTTGCGCGGTCGAGATGATGCACGCGGGCGCGGCCCGCTACGACCTGGACCAATTCGGCATCATCTTCCGGCCCAGCCCGCGCCAGTCAGATCTCATGATCGTCGCCGGCACGCTGTGCAACAAGATGGCGCCGGCTCTGCGCAAGGTCTATGACCAGATGCCCGAGCCGCGCTGGGTTGTCTCCATGGGCTCCTGTGCCAATGGCGGCGGCTACTACCACTACTCGTATTCGGTGGTCCGTGGCTGCGATCGCATCGTACCGGTAGACGTCTACGTGCCGGGCTGCCCGCCCACGGCCGAGGCGCTGGTCTACGGCTTGCTGCAAATGCAGAACAAGATCCGTCTGACCAACACGATTGCGCGCTGATGCTTCACCGGGTTCGACGGCAGGCCTCGCCGCCTCGAATCCAGCGAAACCAGCGTATCGGTTCACCTAAGCGTACAAGATGATGACCAGGCTCGAATCCCTGAAAAACAATTTGCAGACCACCCTCGGCGCGGATATCGCGCTGACCGAGGCGCTGGGCGAGCTGACGCTCGAAGTGCCCGCGGAACAGTGGTTCTCCGTCTGCAACAAGCTGCGCACCGAAGCCGGCCTGCGCTTTGAAACCTGTATCGACCTCTGCGGCGTCGACTACCTGACCTGGGGCAACGGCACGCGCCAACTGCCCGAGGAAACGAACGCCCGAGTGCATCGTTCGCGTTTCGCCGTGGTGGCGCATCTGCTCTCCCTCGAGAACAACTGCCGCCTGCGCGTGCGCACCTGGGTTCCCGACGACGAATTCCCGGTAGTGTCCTCGCTGATGGAATGCTGGCCTACCGTCGGCTGGTTCGAGCGCGAAGCCTTCGATCTGTACGGCATCGTCTTCGAAGGCCATCCCGACCTGCGCCGCATCCTGACGGACTACGGCTTCATCGGGCATCCCTTCCGCAAGGACTTCCCGCTTTCGGGCACCGTCGAAATGCGCTACGACCCCGAACAGCGGCGCGTCATTTACCAGCCCGTCACGATCGATCCCCGCGAGATCACCCCGCGCGTGGTGCGCGAAGACACCTACGGCATGGGGCGTTGAATCATGGCAGACATCAAGAACTACACCCTCAACTTCGGTCCTCAACACCCGGCCGCGCACGGCGTGCTGCGCCTGGTGCTCGAGCTTGACGGCGAAGTCATCCAACGCGCAGATCCGCACATCGGCCTGCTGCACCGCGCCACCGAGAAGCTGGCCGAGCACAAGACCTACATCCAGGCGCTGCCCTACATGGACCGCCTGGACTACGTGTCCATGATGTGCAACGAGCACGCCTACGTCATGGCCATCGAAAAGCTGCTGGGCGTCGAGGCCCCGCTGCGCGCCCAATACATCCGCGTGATGTTCGACGAGATCACCCGTCTCCTGAACCACCTGATGTCTCTGGGTTCGCACGCGCTGGACGTGGGCGCCATGGCGGTGTTCCTGTATGCCTTCCGCGAGCGCGAAGACCTGATGGACTGCTACGAAGCGGTCTCGGGCGCGCGCATGCACGCGGCCTACTACCGTCCGGGCGGCGTCTATCGCGACCTGCCGGACTCCATGCCGCAATACGGCGACACCAGCAAGTACCGCGGCGACAAGGAAATGCGCGTCATGAACGACGCGCGTTCGGGTTCGCTGCTGGACTTCATCGAAGACTTCACCAACCGCTTCCCCGCATGCGTCGACGAGTACGAAACGCTGCTCACCGACAACCGCATCTGGAAGCAGCGCCTGGTGGGCATCGGCGTGGTTGATCCCGACCGCGCCAAGGCGCTGGGCTTCACCGGCCCGATGCTGCGTGGATCGGGCGTGGCCTGGGACCTGCGCAAGATGCAGCCCTACGAAGTCTACGACCTGCTCGATTTCGACATCCCCGTGGGTGTCAACGGCGATTGCTACGACCGCTACCTGGTCCGCGTCGCTGAAATGCGCCAGAGCAATCGCATCATCCGCCAGTGCGTGGAATGGCTGCGCAACAATCCCGGCCCGGTCATGATCGAAAACCACAAGATCGCCCCGCCGTCGCGCACCGCCATGAAGACCAACATGGAAGAGCTGATCCATCACTTCAAGCTCTTCACTGAAGGTTTCCACGTGCCCCCGGGCGAGGCTTACGCCTCGGTGGAGCATCCGAAGGGCGAATTCGGCATCTACCTGGTGTCCGACGGCGCCAACAAGCCTTACCGCCTGAAGATTCGGGCGCCTGGCTTTGTCCACCTGCAAGCGCTGGATGAAATGTCGCGCGGCCACATGATCGCCGACGCCGTCACCATCATTGGCACGCAGGACATCGTTTTCGGCGAGATCGATCGCTGATCCGCCCAGACAGTCACGAGCACGCCCGCATAACCCGGATTCAAACTATGCTGCTTTCCGAACAGGCCTACCAGAAAATCGACCGTGAACTCGCGAAGTTCCCGGGCGACCAGCGGCAGTCCGCCATCATGGCCTCGCTTGCCATCGCGCAAGAAGAGAAGGGCTGGTTGGCTACCGAAATCATCGAAGATGTGGCCAACTACATCGGCGTTCCGCCCATCGCGGTCCAGGAAGTCGCCACGTTCTACAACATGTTCGACGTCAAGCCCGTCGGCAAGAACAAGATCGCCGTCTGCACGAACCTGCCCTGTGCCTTGCGCGACGGCGACCGTGCCGGCGAATACCTCAAGCGCAAGCTGGGTGTCGATTACCGCGAGACCACCGCAGACGGCCAGTTCACCCTGGTCGAAGGCGAATGCATGGGCGCTTGCGGCGATTCCCCCGTGCTGATCGTGAACAACAAGCATATGTGCGTGCGCATGACCGACGAGAAGCTGGACGCGCTGGTCGCGACCCTCAAGCAAGGAGAGTCGGCATGAACGCGCCTGACCTGTACAAGCAGTTCGCGCAGGGGCTGGAACCCAACCCCCTGAACGATCTGTCCAACTCGATGTGCCTGCATGGCCGGCACATCCAGCCGCAGATCCTGGACGGCGTCGACGGCGCCAACTGGCGCCTTGCCGACTACGTCAAGCGTGGCGGGTACGAAGCCCTGAAGAAGATCCTGACCACCGGCATGAAGCCGGAAGACGTGATCGCGGAAGTCAAGGCGTCGGGCCTGCGTGGCCGCGGCGGCGCGGGCTTCCCGACCGGCCTGAAGTGGAGCTTCATGCCGCGCGCCTTCCCCGGCCAGAAGTATCTGGTCTGCAACTCCGACGAAGGCGAACCCGGCACGTTCAAGGACCGCGACATCCTGCGCTTCAATCCGCACATCGTGATTGAAGGCATGGCGATCGCCGCCTACGCCATGGGCATCAGCGTCGGCTACAACTACATCCACGGCGAAATCTTCGAAGTCTACGAGCGCTTCGAGGAAGCACTGGAAGAGGCGCGCGCCGCCGGCTTCCTGGGCGACCGCCTGTTTGGTTCCGACTTCAGCTTCCAGCTGCACGCGTTCCACGGCTACGGCGCCTACATCTGCGGCGAAGAAACCGCGCTGCTGGAATCCCTGGAAGGCAAGAAGGGCCAGCCGCGCTTCAAGCCGCCGTTCCCGGCCAGCTTCGGCCTGTACGGCAAGCCCACCACGATCAACAACACGGAAACGTTCGCGGCCGTGCCGTGGATCATCCGCAACGGCGGCCAGGCCTACCTCGAAGTCGGCAAGCCGAACAACGGCGGCACCAAGCTGTTCTCGATCACCGGCGACGTCGAACGCCCCGGCAACTACGAGATCCCGCTGGGTACGCCGTTCTCGACCCTGCTGGAACTGGCGGGCGGCATGCGCGGCGGCAAGAAACTGAAGGCCGTGATCCCCGGCGGATCCAGCGCCCCGGTCCTGCCCGCCGACATCATCATGGAATGCACGATGGACTATGACTCCATCGCCAAGGCCGGCTCGATGCTGGGTTCGGGCGCCGTGATCGTCATGGACGAAACGCGCTGCATGGTGAAGTCGTTGCTCCGGCTGTCGTACTTCTATTTCGAGGAAAGCTGCGGTCAGTGCACGCCGTGCCGCGAAGGCACGGGCTGGCTCTACCGCATGGTGCACCGCATCGAAAACGGTCAAGGCCGTCCGGAAGATCTGGAGCTGCTGGATAACGTGGCCCTCAACATCATGGGTCGCACCATCTGCGCCCTGGGTGACGCCGCCGCCATGCCCGTACGTGGCTTCCTCAAGCATTTTCGCGACGAATTCGCGCACCACATCGAGCACAAGTCTTGTGTGGTCCCGCAATATCTGTAGGTCTCAGGAACAGCAATGGTTGAACTAACCGTCGACGGCAACAAGGTCGAAGTGCCCGAAGGCAGCATGGTCATGCATGCCGCCCAGAAAGTCGGGCTTTACGTGCCGCATTTCTGCTACCACAAGAAACTGTCCATCGCGGCCAACTGCCGGATGTGCCTGGTTGAAGTGGAAAAAGCGCCCAAGGCGCTGCCCGCCTGCGCCACGCCCGTGACCAACGGCATGGTCGTCCACACCTGCTCGGAGAAGGCTCGCGCCGCTCAGAAGTCGGTGATGGAATTCTTGCTCATCAATCACCCCCTCGACTGCCCGATCTGCGATCAGGGCGGCGAATGCCAGCTGCAGGACCTGGCCGTGGGCTACGGCGGCTCTTCTTCCCGTTACCAGGAAGAAAAGCGCGTCGTGTTCCACAAGGACCTGGGCCCGCTGGTTTCCGCCGAGGAAATGACCCGCTGCATCCACTGCACCCGCTGCGTGCGCTTCGGCCAGGAAATCGCCGGCGTCATGGAACTGGGCATGCTGGGCCGCGGCGAACACTCCGAGATCACGACCTTCGTGGGCCGCTCGATCGAGTCCGAACTGTCGGGCAACATGATCGACATCTGTCCGGTGGGCGCGCTGACCTCCAAGCCCTTCCGCTACAGCGCGCGCACCTGGGAACTGGCTCGCCGTCGTTCGGTCAGCCCGCACGACAGCCTGGGCGCCAACCTGGTGGTCCAGGTCAAGGGCGACCGCGTCATGCGCGTTGTGCCCTTCGAAGACGAAGCCGTCAACGAATGCTGGATCAGCGACCGCGACCGCTTCTCGTACGAAGGCCTGAACAGCGATGACCGTCTGTCCGCCCCGATGATCAAGGGCACCGACGGCAAGTGGCAGGAAGCCTCCTGGGCTGACGCCCTGCAGGCCGTGGCCCAAGGCCTGTCGCGCGTGCGTGACAGCTTCGGCGCCGGCCAGATCGGAGCACTGGCGTCGGAATACGCCACGACCGAAGAATACGCACTGCTGGGCCGCGTGGTTCGCGCGCTGGGTTCCGAGAACATCGACTTCCGCCTGCGCCAGACCGATCCGGCCTTCGACGCCGCACTGACCGGCGCACCGTGGCTGGGCATGCCCATCGCTGAACTCGACAACCTGGACCGCGTCCTGGTCGTCGGCTCGTTCCTGCGCAAGGATCACCCGCTGATGGCCCAGCGCCTGCGCCAGGCTGCCAAGCGCGGCACGCAGATCCTGATGGTCGACAGCGCCGCCGACGATCCCCTGATGCCCGTCACCGCGCGCATCACCGTCGCCCCGTCCGAACTGGCGCGCGCGCTGGCCGAAGTGGCCGTCGCGCTGGCGCAAGCCAAGGAACAGGCGGTGCCGGCTGAATTCGCTTCGGTCACGCCGGGCGAAAACGCCAAGCTCATCGCCGCCAGCCTCGCTTCCGGCGCCAACACCGCCGTGCTGATGGGCAACCTGGCGGTCGCCAGCGCCCAGGCCACCACACTGGCCGCAAACGGCCGCGCCGTGGCCGACCTGGCCGGCGGCAAGTTTGGCTTCCTGACCTCGGGCGGCAACACGGTCGGCGGTTACCTTGCCGGCGCCATCCCGGGCAAGGGCGGCAAGACCGCCGCAGCCATGCTGGCCGAACCGCTCAAGGCCTATGTGGTCCTGCACGCCGAGCCGCTGCTCGACGCCGACAACGGCCAGCAGGCCATCGCCGCCCTGCGCGGCGCTCAATTCGCCGTCGCGCTGACGCCGTACCGCTCGGCTGCCGCCGAGTGGGCCGACGTGATGCTGCCGGTGTCGCCGTTCACCGAAACCTCGGGCACCTTCGTCAACGCGCAAGGTCTGGCTCAAAGCTTCAAGGGCACGGTCACGCCGTTCGGCCAGACCCGTCCGGGCTGGAAGGTCCTGCGCGTGCTGGGCAACGTCCTGCACCTGGCCGGCTTCGACGACGAAACCTCCGAGTCCGTGCGCGACGCCGTGCTGGCTGGCGGCATCGAAGGCCGCCTGTCCAACGACCTCAAGGCCCCCCTGGGCCTGGGCCAGACAGCCACCGGCCTGGAACGCGTTGCCGACGTGCCGATCTACCGCACCGATGCGATGGTGCGCCGTTCGGAACCGCTGCAGGCCTCGCCGGCCTCGAAGAAGCCCGCCGCCGCCATGAACGGCCGTACGCTCACCAGCCTGGGCCTGACGGCTGGCGTCAAGGTGCGCGTGTCGGCCGGGCAGGGCGCCGTCGAACTCGAAACCGTCCAGGACGATGCCGTGGCCGATCGCGCCGTGCGCATTTCCGCAGCCTTTGAAAGTACCGCTGCCCTGGGTGGCGCATTTGGTCAAATCAGCGTGGAGCGTGCCTGATGGAATGGCTCAATGTTCTTGAAAGCCACGGTCAGGCATTGCTGGGTCCGACGGTCTGGATGGTCCTCTGGACCCTCGTCAAGATCGTCGTCATCGCCGTGCCGATCATTCTGTGCGTGGCGTACCTGACGTACTGGGAGCGCAAGATGATCGGCGCCATGCACGTGCGCATGGGTCCGAACCGCGTCGGTTTCAAGGGGCTGCTGCAGCCGTTTGCCGACGTGTTCAAGCTCCTGACCAAGGAAGTCGTCGTTCCCAGCCAGGCCAACAAGGTGCTGTTCGTCGTGGCCCCGGTGGTCACGCTGATGCCCGCGCTGGCAGCCTGGGCCGTCGTGCCCTTCGGTCCGGACGTCGTGCTGGCCAACGTCAACGCCGGTCTGCTGTACGTCATGGCCATCACGTCCGTCGGCGTGTACGGCGTGATCGTCGCCGGCTGGGCGTCCAACTCCAAGTACGCGTTCCTGGGCGCGCTGCGCGCCTCGGCCCAGATGCTGTCGTATGAACTGGCCATCGGCTTCGTGCTGGTGACGGTGCTGCTGGTGTCCGGCAGCCTGAACATGTCCGAGATCGTGAACGTCCAGAACCGCGGCTGGTTTGCCGAAAAGGGCCTGACGTTCATGTCCTGGAACTGGCTGCCGCTGTTGCCGCTGTTCGTGATCTACGTGATCTCGGCCGTTGCCGAAACCAACCGCCACCCGTTCGACGTGGTGGAAGGCGAATCGGAAATCGTGGCCGGCCACATGGTCGAATACTCGGGCATGGCGTTCGCGCTGTTCTTCCTGGGCGAATACGCCAACATGATCCTGCTGTCCTGCATGGCCTCGATCATGTTCCTGGGCGGCTGGGCTTCCCCGATCGATATCGCGCCGCTGACCTGGATTCCGGGTTGGATCTGGCTGGGTCTCAAGACGTTCGTCGTGGTCTCGTTGTTCGTGTGGTTCCGGGCCTCGTTCCCGCGCTACCGCTACGACCAGATCATGCGCTTGGGTTGGAAAATCTTCATCCCGCTGACTGGCGTTTGGCTGGTCGTGGTGGCGATCTGGATGCAGACGCCCTGGAACATTTGGCGCTAAGCCGCCAAGCAGAGGCAGGATATGGAAGCGATCAAGGATTTCTTCGGCAGTCTGATGCTGACCGAATTGCTCAAGGGCATGCGCCTGACGGGCAAGTATTTCTTCAAACGCAAGGTCACCTTGCGCTACCCCCAGGAAAAGACCCCTGCGTCGCCGCGTTTCCGCGGCCTGCACGCGCTGCGCCGCTACCCCAACGGGGAAGAGCGCTGCATCGCGTGCAAGCTTTGCGAAGCCGTGTGCCCGGCGCTGGCGATCACGATCGAGTCGGACCAGCGCGACGACGGCACCCGCCGCACGACGCGCTACGACATCGACCTGACCAAGTGCATTTTCTGCGGCTTCTGTGAGGAAAGCTGCCCCGTGGACTCCATCGTGGAAACGCACATCCACGAATACCACGGCGAAAAGCGCGGCGACCTGTATTTCACCAAAGACATGCTGCTCGCCGTGGGCGACCGCTACGAAGCCGACATCGCCCGCCGCCGGGCCGAAGACGCGCCTTACCGCTGAGCCCAGGGTCCGATCCATGACTTTTACCACTGTCCTTTTCTACATACTGGCCGCCGTGCTGGTGATCGCGGCGTTCCGCGTGATCACCGCGCGCAGCGCGGTCACTGCAGTCCTGCACCTGATCCTGGCCTTCGCCAACGCGGCCATGCTGTGGATGCTGCTGGGCGCCGAGTTCCTCGCGCTGCTGCTGGTGCTGGTGTACGTGGGCGCCGTGATGGTGCTGTTCCTCTTCGTCGTGATGATGCTCGACATCCGCATGGACACCCTGCGGCAGGGCATGAAAACCTACCTGCCGCTGGGCCTGGTGATCGGCCTGGTGCTGGTGCTGGAAGTGTCCTTCGTGCTGGGTTCCATCTGGTACGGCTCGGGTCCGCAGGCGCCGGTCGCCAGCGACTACAACAATGCCCGCGCGCTGGGCGAGGCGATGTACACGCAGTACGTCTACGCCGTTGAAGTGGGCGCCGCGCTGCTGCTGGTCGGCATGGTCGCCGCGATCGCGCTGACCCTGCGCCGCCGCCGCGACGTGAAGTACAACGACCCGGTCGCCGCTGTCCGCGTGCGTTCGAAGGACCGCTTCCGCATGGTGAGCATGCCCGCCCAGAGCGAGCGCGCCCAAGCCAAGCGTGACGCTTCGAACGGCGTTGCCGCGCCCCAAGGAGAAAAAGAATGACGCTGACGCTGGCCCACTATCTGATCCTTGGCGCGATTCTGTTCGCCATCGGGATCTTCGGAATCTTCCTGAACCGCCGCAACCTGATCATTCTCCTGATGTCCATCGAGCTCGTGCTCCTGGCCGTCAACATGAACTTCGTGGCGTTCTCCAGCTGGTTCGGCGACACCGCCGGACAGGTGTTCGTGTTCTTCATCCTGACCGTCGCAGCCGCCGAAGCGGCGATCGGCCTGGCCATCCTGGTGCTGCTGTTCCGCAACCTGAACACGATCAACGTTGACGAACTCGATCGCCTGAAGGGCTGACGGGGTATTGGAAGAAAATGTCTAGCTCACCCAATCTCTACCTGCTCATCGCGCTGGCGCCGCTGGCCGGAGCAATTCTCGCGGGCCTCTTTGGCACCGGCTTCCTCGGCCGGCCCATCGGCCGCCGCGCCTCGCATGTCATCACCATCCTTGGCGTGCTTGTCTCCGCCATCGGTTCGGTGGTGGTGCTGGGCGACGTGCTGAACGGCCTGCGCTTCGACGGCGCCGTCTACACCTGGAGCCTCATCGGCCAGACCAAGCTGGAAATCGGCTTCCTGATCGATCCGCTCTCGGCCATGATGATGGTCGTCGTGACCTCCGTGTCGCTCATGGTGCACATCTACACCATCGGCTACATGGCTGACGATCCCGGCTACCAGCGCTTCTTCTCGTACATCTCGCTGTTCACGTTCTCCATGCTGATGCTGGTGATGTCGAACAACATGGTGCAGCTGTTCTTCGGCTGGGAAGCGGTGGGTCTGGTGTCGTACCTGCTGATCGGTTTCTGGTACACCCGTCCCACGGCGATCTTCGCCAACATGAAGGCGTTCCTCATCAACCGCGTCGGCGACTTCGGTTTCGTCCTGGGCATCGGCCTGCTGTTCGCCTACGCCGGCACCATGCACTACGGTGAAGTCTTCGCGCAGGCTGACAAGCTGGCCGCGATGACGCTGCCGGGTTCGGACTGGATGCTGCTGACCGTCGCCTGCATCTGCCTCTTCATCGGCGCCATGGGCAAATCGGCCCAGGTTCCGCTGCACGCCTGGCTGCCTGACTCGATGGAAGGCCCGACCCCGATCTCCGCGCTGATCCACGCCGCCACCATGGTGACGGCCGGCATCTTCATGGTTGCGCGCTTCTCGCCGCTGTTCGAGCTGTCGGATACGGCGCTGTCGTTCATCATCGTGATTGGCGCCATCGGCGCGCTGTTCCTGGGCATCCTGGGCATCATCCAGAACGACATCAAGCGCGTCGTCGCGTATTCCACGCTGTCGCAGCTGGGCTACATGACCGTGGCGCTGGGCGCGTCGGCCTACTCGGTCGCGATCTTCCACCTGATGACGCACGCGTTCTTCAAGGCGCTGCTGTTCCTGGGCGCCGGCTCGGTCATCATCGGCATGCACCACGACCAGGACATCCGCAACATGGGCGGCCTGCGCAAGTACATGCCCATCACCTGGATCACGTTCCTGCTGGGCACGCTGGCTCTGGTCGGCACGCCGTTCTTCTCGGGTTTCTACTCGAAGGAAAACATCATCGAAGCCGCGGGCCACGCCAACGTGTGGGGCGCCAGCTTTGCCTACTATGCCGTGTTGATCGGCGTGTTCGTGACGTCGCTGTACTCGTTCCGCGTGTACTTCCTGGTCTTCCACGGCAAGGAACGCTTCGACACGAGCGACCACGGCCACGGCCATGACGCGCACGGCCACGATGACCACGGACATGACGACCATGGCCACGGCCATCACGGCGGCAAGCCGCACGAGTCGCCCTGGGTGGTCACGCTGCCGCTGGTGCTGCTGGCGATTCCGTCGGTGCTGATCGGCGCCTGGGCGGTGGACCCGATGGTCTTCGGCAAGTTCTTCGAAGGCTCCATCAAGGTTCTGCCGCTGCAGCATCCCGCCATGCACGCGCTCAGCGAGGAATGGCACGGCTGGGTCGCCTATGGCCTGCACGCCTTCCAGACCCTGCCGTTCTGGCTGGTTGTCGCTGGTTTCGTCATCTCCTGGTATTGCTACCTGATCAACCCGAAGGTGCCGGCCGCCATCAAGGCCAACCTGTCGGGCGTGAACAAGATCCTCGAGAACAAGTACTACGTCGACTGGTTCAACGAGCAGGTCATCGCGCGCGGCTTGCGCTGCCTGGGCCGCGGCCTGTGGCAGACCGGCGACCGCGGCATCATCGACGGCTTCCTGATCAACGGTAGCGCCCGCGTGGTGGGCTGGGTGGCTGCCATCAGCCGCCACCTGCAGTCCGGCTTCATCTATCACTACGCGTTCGCAATGATCATCGGCGTCATGGCGCTGGTGACTTTCTTTGTGCTGATTCCCCAATGATGGCAAGCGAGATGGCATCCAACACTTTTCCCTGGCTCACGCTTGCGATCTTTGTCCCGATCGTATTCGGCCTGCTGGTGCTGGCGGTGGGCCGTGACGACCGTCCCGGCCTGACGCGCGGCCTGTCGCTCGTCGGCTCGATCGCCGGTTTCCTGGTCACGATTCCGCTCTACACGAACTTCGACTCCTCCACGGCCGCCATGCAGTTCGTGGAGAAGACCTCCTGGATCGAGGCCTTCAACGTCAATTACCACCTGGGCGTCGACGGCATCTCGCTGTGGTTCGTGCTCCTGACGGCTTTCATCACCATCATCGTGGTGCTGGCCGGCTGGGAAGTCATCACCAGCCGCGTGTCGCAATACATGGCCGCCTTCCTGATCCTCTCGGGTCTGATGGTCGGCGTGTTCTGCGCCCTGGACGGCATGCTGTTCTACGTGTTCTTCGAAGCCACGCTGATCCCGATGTACATCATCATCGGCGTCTGGGGCGGCGCGAACCGCGTGTATGCGGCGTTCAAGTTCTTCCTGTACACCCTGATGGGTTCGCTGCTGACGCTGATCGCGTTCGTCTACCTGTGGAATGCGTCGGGTGGTTCGTTCGACATCCTGACTTGGCAGCAGACCAAGCTGGGCTACACCCCGCAGATCCTCATCTTCGTGGCGCTGCTTGCCGCTTTTGCGGTCAAGGTGCCGATGTGGCCGGTCCACACGTGGTTGCCGGACGCTCACGTGGAAGCGCCTACCGGCGGCTCCATCGTCCTGGCGGCCATCATGCTGAAGCTGGGCGCGTACGGTTTCCTGCGCTTCTCGCTGCCGATCGCTCCTGACGCTTCGCACAGCCTTGCCGGCCTGATGATCACGCTGTCGCTGATCGCCGTGATCTACATCGGTCTGGTCGCGATCGTGCAGGACGACATGAAGAAGCTGGTGGCCTATTCGTCGGTGGCCCACATGGGCTTCGTCACGCTGGGCTTCTTCATCTTCAACACGGCTGGCGTCGAAGGCGCCATCGTGCAGATGATCTCCCACGGTTTCGTGTCGGGCGCCATGTTCATGTGTATCGGGGTGCTCTACGACCGCATGCATTCGCGCCGCATCGCCGACTACGGCGGCGTCGTCAACGTGATGCCGCGCTTCGCCACGTTCTTCATCCTGTTCTCGATGGCCAACAGCGGCCTGCCGGCCACCAGCGGTTTCGTCGGCGAATTCATGGTGATCATGGGCGCGGTCGAGCACAACTTCTGGATCGGCTTGTTGGCGGCAACCGCCCTGATCCTGGGCGCGGCGTATTCGCTGTGGATGGTCAAGCGCGTCGTCCTGGGCGATGTCGCCAATGACCACGTGCGTGAGCTGACCGATATCAATCGTCGCGAATTCCTGATTCTTGGCGTGATGGCGATCGCCGTGTTGTACATGGGGATCTATCCCAAGCCCTTTACCGACGTGATGCACGTGTCGGTCGAGGCCCTGCTGCAACACGTTGCCGTCTCGAAACTGTAAGACAAGACAATGATGCAATCCCAAATCGATTTCGCCCTGGCGACACCGGAAATCCTTCTGCTGATTTTCGGCCTGGCTATCCTGCTCATCGACGCGGTCAGCAATCACCCCGAGCGCAAGCCGACGTTCCTGCTGACCATGCTTGCCTTGGGCGTGTTGACCGTCGTGTCGGCCGTGCAATGGAAGAATGGCGTCGCAGGCTCGACGTTCAACGGCCTGTACGTCACGGACGAGCTGTCGCATCTGCTGAAGATCGCTTCCTACATCGCGGTTGCGGTCACGCTGATCTACGGCCGTGTCTATGCGCAGGTGCGCGACATGGTCAAGGGCGGCGAGCTCTACGTGCTGACGCTCTTTGCGCTGCTGGGCCAGATGGTCATGATCTCCTCCGGGAACCTGATCTCGATCTACCTCGGCCTGGAACTGATGTCGCTGGCGCTGTACGCGCTGATCGCGCTGCGCCGCGACGACGTCGTGGCCACCGAAGCCGCCATGAAGTACTTCGTGCTGGGCGCGCTGGCCTCGGGTTTCCTGCTGTACGGCATGTCCATGATCTACGGCGCGACGGGCCATCTGGACCTGAGCGAAGTGTCCAAGGTCATCGCGGCCGGCAAGGCCGAGAAGATGGCGCTGGTGTTCGGCATCGTGTTCCTGGTGTCTGGCCTTGCGTTCAAGCTGGGTGCGGTGCCGTTCCACATGTGGGTGCCGGACGTCTACCAGGGTTCGCCGACCGCGGTCACGCTGATCCTGGGCGGCGCGCCCAAGCTGGCTGCCTTTGCGATCACGCTGCGTTTGCTGGTTGACGGCCTGCACGGCCTGGCCGCTGACTGGCAGCCGATGCTGATGATCCTCGCAGTGCTGTCGCTGGCCATCGGCAACCTGACCGCCATCGCGCAGACCAACTTCAAGCGCATGCTGGCTTACTCGACGATCTCGCACATGGGCTTCGTGCTGCTGGGCCTGATGTCGGGTTCGGTGGCAGGCAAGCCGGAACTGTCGTCCGCCGCGTACGGCGCGTCGCTGTTCTACATGCTCACGTACGTGCTGACGACGCTGGCCAGCTTCGGCATCGTGCTGCTGCTGTCGCGTCAGGGCTTCGAGTGCGAGCATATCGACGACCTGAAGGGCCTGAACCGTCGCAGCCCGTGGCATGCCGCCATCGTTCTGCTGCTGATGTTCTCGTTGGCCGGGCTGCCGCCGCTGGTTGGCTTCTACGCGAAGCTGGCTGTGCTGCAGGCGCTGGTCAGCGCTGGGCACATCACGCTGGCCGTGGTGGCCGTGCTGTTCTCGCTGATCGGCGCGTTCTACTACCTGCGTGTCGTGAAGGTCGTGTACTTCGACGAGCCCGCGGCCGATGCGGCGCCGATGGCGGCCACTGCCGGCCAACGCGGCGTGCTGTCGATCAACGGCGCCCTGATCCTGGTGCTGGGCCTGTTGCCGGGCGGCCTGATGGCGCTGTGCGTGCAGGCGATCCGTTCGTCGCTGACGCTCTAAGGGACGGATAGCAGCCATGAACCAGACGTTGGCGGTATGGCTGTTGATCGCGCTGGCGCTTGTCAGCGCGAATCTTCCCTTTCTGACCGAGCGGGTGTTCGCGGTGCTGCCCTGGAAGCAGGGCGGAGCGGCGGCCCCAAAACCGTTCTGGTTGCGGCTGGTGGAAGTGCTGGTGTTTTACGCGATTGTCGGTGCGCTGGGATTTGCGTTTGAGTCGGCGCTGGGCAATCGTTTTGCGCAGACGTGGGAGTTCTACGCGATCACGCTCAGCCTGTTTCTGGTGCTGGCTTATCCGGGGTTCGTTTACCGGTATCTCTTCAAGCGGCATCCTCGCTTGCGTGCCTGATGGCTCGCCAGTGCCTATATACGCCCCGTGTGGGGCGTTTTTTTATGGGCGGGTGATCTAGTGCGAGGACCGGGATGAACGGCTTTTGGGGCGATTTTGGGGGATTGCGGGGTAGGCGCCAAGGCTAGGATTTTGAGTGGCGCTGGGGCGCTTGGGCTTGGGTTCCGCCGGGGCCGGTCGGGGGCGGGCAGAGCGCTTCGTCGGGCGCTTCCTTCTTCGTAGGGCTGGCCGCTGATCGTAGGCTGGCCTGGAGATCAAGTGCCGACGCGCGATAACCGCGCGCTTCCACATCGTGCTATCCGACACCAATTTACGTGGCTTCAATTCCTTCGAAAGTTCAGCGCGCACTGTTGTTTTTTCATCTTTTGGATGAGCTGCATCAAGTCTTTCAGGTTTCTTTCAGCCGCCCAGTTCAGAATCGCAAACGCCGAAAAAAACAAGAATCGTTGCTATTCACATTCTGGAGAAGCTGGTTTGAAGCCCCAAGATTCGTATTCGCTGAATACGCTCACTACCTCGCTGGCCGCTGCCATTGCCGCGCCCGCGTTGTTCATCAGCCCCCTTGCAGCCGCGCAATCCGCCGATAGCGGCGTGACGCAGTTGTCGCCTGTTCGTGTTGAAGGCGAGGGGTCTTCGTATCAGACCTCCACGGCGCAATCGCCGAAGATGACGGCGCCGTTGCTGGATACGCCGCGGACGATTCAGGTGGTGCCGCGTCAGGTGATCCAGGACCAGGCGGCGTCGTCGCTGCAGGATGTGCTGCGCAATTCGCCGGGCATCACGTTTGGCGCCGGCGAAGGCGGCCGTCCGGGCGGTGACCTGCCGGTTATCCGCGGTCAGAACTCGGCGGGCAGCATTTTCCTGGACGGCATCCGCGATTCGAGCACGCAGGTTCGCGACACATTCAACCTGGAACAGGTCGAGATCATCAAGGGGCCGGACTCGGTGTATTCGGGCCGCGGCGGCGCGGGCGGCAGCATCAATATGGTCAGCAAGGCGCCGAAGACCACGGACTTCACGGAAGCGACCGCGCAGATCGGCACGGACAATAACTACCGCGCCACGATCGACAGCAACTGGCGCCTGGCCGACAAGGCGGCGTTCCGCCTGAACGTGATGGGCAACAAGGGCGACGTGCCGGGCCGCGACAGCGCCGTGGATTTCGAGCGCTGGGGTGTGGCGCCGTCGCTCATGTTGGGGGTGGGCACGCCGACGCGCATTACGCTCAGCTATTACCACTATCAAGACGACAGCATGCCGGACTACTCCATTCCGTATGACCCGAAGACGGGTCAGCCGGTGACGGAGACGATGGGCGTGAGCCGCAAGTCTTTCTATGGCCTGACCGGCCGCGACTTCATGAAGACGCGCGACGACGTCGCGACGGTCGATTTCCAGCACGACTTTTCCGACAAGCTGCAGTTGCGCAACGTGACGCGCTATGGCCGTGGCACGACGGACTTCGCGGCGACGAATCCCGATGACAGCAAGGGCAATGTGCCGAACGGGCTGGTCTACCGGGCGCTCAAGTCCGGCTACTACGTGACCAAGAGCTTTGCGAATCAGACGGACCTGACCGGTGAGTTCGAGACGGGCAGCCTGAAGCACTCGTTCGACCTGGGCTTCGAGTACAGCAACATCAAGCAGGACAAGGACAGCTATACCCAGACCATCGCGCGGGGGCCGATGGATTGCAAGGTGAGCGCGACCGATCCGTCGAATCCGGCGCTGTGCGCGTCGCTCTGGAATCCCGATCCGCGGGTGGACTACACGGGCAAGCTGACCCGCAACAACAATCCGGCCCGCTACAACACGGATACCATCGCGCTCTACGGCTTTGACACGATCAAGTTCAATGAGCAGTGGCAGGCCAGCCTGGGCGCGCGCTGGGACAACTATCGGACCAGCGGCAGCAACATCGCCAAGGGCCGCAGCGATCCCGCCAGCACGCCGGCGTTCTACAGCACGAGCCGCGAGGACAACCTTTTCAACTACCAGATCGGGCTTGCCTACAAGCCGCTGCCCAACGGCACGATCTACGCGACGTACGGCACGTCGTCGACGCCGTCGGCGATCGCCGCGGGCGCCATCAGCGATGCGACGTCGATCTCGACGTCTTCGCTGGAGCCGGAAAAGAGCCGCACGGTGGAGCTGGGTACGAAGTGGGACGTCCTGGATAATCGCCTGACGCTGTCGGCGGCGGCCTTCCATGACATTCGCAAGAACACCAGCGTGGCCGTGTCCGCGACGGAAGTGGCGCAGGTTGGCGAGGCCAAGGTGCAGGGTATCGAGCTGGGTTTCTCGGGATCCATCACGCCCAAGTGGAACGTGTTTGGCGGATACACGTTCATGGACAGCGAAATGACCAAGGGCGCCTACAACAGCGGCGCCGTGGGCCAGGACCTGCCCAACACCCCGCGCAACGCCTTCAGCCTGTGGACGACGTACAAGGTCCTGCCCAAGCTGACGGTCGGCGGCGGCGCCTACTACGTGGATAAGGTGTACGGCAATTCGGACGCCACCAAGAACGCCGACGGCACGCCGAAGGCGCGCTGGGTGCCTTCCTACTGGCGTTTCGACGCCATGGCGGGCTACGAATTCAACGAACACATCTCGGCGCAGTTGAACGTGCTGAATATCTTCGACGAAACGTACTACACCAAGGCCTACGCGGCGCACTACGCCGCGCTGGGTACGGGCCGCGCGGCGCTGCTTTCCGTGCGCATGCGGTACTGATCCGGAATTGGAGCCGCAGGCCTGACCGGCCTGCAACGAAAAAGCCACCGCGAGGTGGCTTTTTCACTTCCTGGCGCCGCGGCTGACGCGGCGATCAGCTTTCGAACCAGTTCAGCACGCCGTCCAGGCCCGACACGTTCAGGGCGTACCGCGTTTGCTGGCGCACCAGCGGTTTGGCATGATACGCGACCGGGAAGCCGGCGGCGGCCAGCATCTTCAGGTCGTTGGCGCCGTCGCCCATGGCGATGATCTGGTTGGTTTCCGCGCCGTGAATGCGCGCGAACTCGCGCAGGTGCGCCGCCTTGGCGTCGGCGTCCAGAATATCGCCCAACACGCGGCCGGTCAGCACGCCGTTTTCGATTTCAAGCGTATTGGCATGGGCGCTGTCCAGGTTCAGGCGCTCACGCAGGCGCTCGGTGAAGAACGTGAACCCGCCGGAGACCAGCAGGACTTTGATCCCGGCGGACTGAGCCGTGCTGATCAGGCGTTCGGCGCCGGGGTTCAGCAGCAGCTTTTCCTGGTAGACCTGTTCCAGCGCGCTGGCCGGAGCGCCCTTGAGCAGGGCAACCCGGCGGCGCAGGCTTTCCGCGAAGTCCTTGATCTCGCCGCGCATCGCGGCCTCGGTGATCTCGGACACCTTGTCTTTCACGCCGACCACGCCCGCGATCTCGTCGATGCATTCAATGTTGATCAGAGTGGAGTCCATGTCCATGGCAAGGACCTTGCAGCCGGCCAGCTTAAGGCCGGCAGGGACGAAGGCGGCGTCCACGCTCCGGGCGTCGGCCCAGGCGGTGACCTCGGCGCGGGTGCCGGCGTCGTGCTGGACGTCCAGCAGGCGCGCGGCGGTGTTGCTGATGCGCGCCACGCCCTGGGCCTGGGCCAGCGCGGCAAGCTGTTCCGCGTGTTCGATGGCGAGGCCGGGGGATTGGACGACGAGGTTATAGGTAGTCATAGGGGTCAGGGAAAGGTGTCGTGGATTACTTCAGGGCGCGCAGGACGGCTCGCACGGCGTCCGCCCGGGCGGCAAGCTGGGCGGCTTTGATCTCGACCCGCAACTTGTCCTGCCCCGCCAGCTTGATGTGGCGCTGTCGCTGGACGAGTTCGATGATCTTGGCCGGGTCCACCGAAGTCTTGGGGCCGAACTGCAGCAGGGCCTGGGTTTCGCTGGCGTCGATCTTGACGATCCCCAGCGGCTGGGCCGCCAGGCGCAGGCGGTGGGTGGCCAGCAGCGTCTGCGCCGCCTCGGGCAGCTTGCCGAAGCGGTCGATCAGTTCTTCCTGGATGTGGATCAGGTCGTCCTCGTCGGCGGCATGGGCCAGCCGCTTGTAGATGGCGAGCCGGGCGTGTACGTCCGCGCAGTAGTCGGACGGCAGCAGCGCCGGGGCGTGCAGGTTGACTTCGCAGGCCAGGTTGAAGGGCGCGTCCAGGTCGGGCTCTTCGCCCGCACGCAAGGCGCGCACCGCTTCGTTGAGCATCTCGTTGTACATCGAGAAGCCCACTTCCTGGATATTGCCGGACTGCGAGTCGCCCAGGACCTCGCCGGTGCCGCGGATTTCCAGGTCGTGCATGGCCAGGTAGAACCCCGATCCCAGTTCTTCCATGGCCTGAATGGCTTCCAGGCGCTTCTTGGCGTTGTTGGTAATGGCGTCCTCGCCGGGCGTCAACAAATAGGCGTACGCCTGGTGGTGCGACCGGCCGACGCGCCCGCGCAACTGGTGCAACTGGGCAAGCCCGAAGCGGTCGGCGCGGTGGATCACGATGGTGTTGGCGCTGGGCACGTCGATGCCGGTCTCGATGATGGTCGTGCACAGCAGCACGTTGTAGCGCTGCTGGTAGAAGCCCTTCATGACCTGTTCGAGCTCGCGCTCGGGCATCTGGCCGTGCGCCACGGCAATGCGGGCCTCGGGAACCAGCTCTTCCAGGCGGGCGCGGCGATTGTGGATGGTTTCGACTTCGTTGTGCAGGAAGTAGCACTGGCCGCCGCGCTTGAGTTCCCGCAGCAGGGCTTCACGCAGTGTGCTGCCGTCCTCGCGCCGCACGAAGGTCTTGATGGCCAGGCGCTTCTGCGGCGCCGTGGCGATGACGGAGAAGTCGCGGATGCCCTCGAGCGACATGCCCAGCGTGCGCGGGATGGGCGTGGCGGTCAGGGTCAGCACGTCGACCTCGGCCCGCAGCGACTTCAGCGCTTCCTTCTGGCGCACGCCGAAGCGGTGCTCTTCATCGATGATGACCAGCCCCAGGCGCTTGAACTTCACGTCCTTGGACAGGATCTTGTGGGTGCCGATGACGATGTCGACGCGGCCGTCGTTAATGCCTTCGATGGCGCTGGAGACTTCCTTGGCCGATCGGAAGCGCGACAGCTCGACGACGCGCACGGGCCAATCGGCGAATCGATCGGAGAAAGTCTGCGCGTGCTGCTCGGCGAGCAGGGTGGTGGGACACAGCAAGGCCACCTGCTTGCCGTTGGCGACCGCGAGGAAGGCGGCCCGCAGGGCGACCTCGGTCTTGCCGAAACCGACGTCGCCGCAGACCAGGCGGTCCATGGGGCGGCCCGAAGTCATGTCGCCGATCACGGCTTCGATGGCGGCGGCCTGGTCGGCGGTTTCCTCGAAGCCGAAGCCTTCGGCGAAGGCCTCGTAGTCATTCAAGGACAGATTGAAGGCAAAGCCTTCGCGCGCCGCCCGCTGCGCGTACAGCGCCAGGAGCTCGGCGGCGGTGTCTCGGACCTGCTTGGCCGCCTTGCGACGCGCCTTGTCCCACTGGCCGGAGCCCAACTGGTGCAGCGGCGCGGCTTCGGGATCGGCGCCGCTGTAGCGGGCGATCACGTGCAGCTGCGACACTGGCACATACAGCGTGCTGCCGTTGGCGTATTCAAGATGGAGGAACTCCATCTCGCCTTCGCCCATGTCCATGTTGACCAGGCCGTGATAGCGCCCGATGCCGTGCTGCGCGTGGACGACGGGATCCCCCGCCCGCAGCTCGGACAGGTCGCGGACCATGGCCTCGACGTTGCTGGCGCGTTCCTGGTCGCGCTTGCCGCGCCGGCCGGTGGTGGCGAGCCCGGGATACAGATCGTTTTCGGTCAGGAAAGCCAGGTTGGCGGCCGGCAGCTCAAAGCCGATGCCCAGCGCCGAAGCGACGATGCCGAAGTGCGCGTCCGAGGCCAGGAAGGCTTCGATGGTGTCGGGCTGCGCGTCGGGCGTAACGCCGAACTCGTTCAGCATCTGCACCAGCGTTTCGCGCCGACCAGCTGAATCCGCGCACAGCAGCACCCGGGTCTGGCGCGTCTGCACCAGCGTGCGCAGCTTGGCGATGGGATCGTCGGAACGCCGGGCGACGCTGACGTCCGGCGCGGCGCGGAAGTCCGGATGCGGCTGGCCAGCCGTCAGGGCCAGGCGGCGGAAATCCTTGAGGCGGGCGTAGAGCGATTCGTTGTCCAGGAAGAGCTCGGACGGCGGCAGGACCGGGCGTTCGCGATCGCTCTTCAGGAAGCCGTAGCGGCTGGCGGTGTCTTGATTGAAGCGCTGAATGGCGTCGTCGATGTCGCCGACGGTGACCATGACCGTGCCTTCGGTCAGGTAGTCGAACAGCGTGGCCGTTTCTTCGAAGAAGAGCGGCAGGTAGTATTCGACGCCGGCGAACGGGATGCCGTTGCCGATGTCCTTGTAGGGCAGGGCGCGCGAGGGGTCGCCTTCGAAGACTTCGCGAAAGCGCGCGCGGAACCGGTTGCGCGAGTCCTCGTCCATCGGGAACTCGCGGCCCGGCAGCAGCTGGACTTCGCGCACGGGATACAGGCTGCGCTGCGTATCGACGTCGAAGCTGCGGATGGTTTCGATCTCGTCGTCGAACAGGTCCAGGCGGTAGGGCACCACCGAGCCCATCGGAAACAGGTCGATCAGCCCGCCCCGCAGGCAGAATTCGCCGGGCGACGTCACCTGGGTGACGTGGTTGTAGTTGGCCAGCGTGAGTTGCGCGCGAAGGGCGGCTTCGTTCAGACGGTCTTTCTGCTTGAACGAAAACGTGTAGGCCGCCAGGAACGAGGGCGGGGCGACGCGATACAGCGCGGTGGTAATGGGCACGGTCAGCACGTCGACCGTCTTCATCATCAGCGAATGCAGCGTGTGCAGACGCTCGGAAATCAGGTCCTGGTGCGGCGAGAAGGCGTCGTAAGGCAGCGTTTCCCAGTCGGGAAGCTGCCGTACGCGCAGGCCGGGCGCGAATAGCTGGATCTCTTCGGCCAGCCGCTGGGCCTCCAGGGGCTCGGCCGTCAGGATGACCAGCGGCGCGCCCGCCTGGCGCGCCAGGTCCGCCAGCAACCAGGCGTCGCCCGAACCCGGCGGCCGGGGCTGTGCGTAGCGCGAGCCGGGCTTCAGCGCGGTCAGGGTGGGAACCGTGGCGGGGACGGGCGGCGCGGCTGTGGCGGAGGAGGAAGGGGCGGGCATCAGGCTGGAAGCGGACATCAAGCGGAAGATTATAAAATCTCCGCACCATGTCTGACTCAATCATTGCGATCGTGCCCGCTGCGGGCGTCGGGGCCCGCGCCAGCCGGCCCGGGCACGAGGCCGTTCCCAAACAGTACCGTCCATTGTCCGGACAGCCCATGCTTCGGCATGCGGTGCTCGCCCTGCTGGCCGACGAACGCGTAGCGCAGGTCCGCGTGGCGGTATCCCCGGGCGACGGCTGGGTCGACGCCGCGCTCGCCGGCTTGCCTCGCACGGTCTGGCGGGCCTGCGGCGGCGCGACCCGCGCCGATACGGTCGAGGGCGCCCTGGCCGACAGCGAAGTGGCGGACGACGCCTGGGTGCTGGTGCATGACGCGGCACGTCCCGGCTTGCCTGCGGCGGCGCTTGCCCGGCTGATCGACGCTTGCCTTGCCGACCCGGTGGGTGGCCTGCTGGCGCTGCCGGTGGCCGACACGGTCAAGGCGGGCAGCGAACGGGTGGAGCGCACGCTGGACCGCAATGGTCTCTGGCTGGCGCAGACGCCCCAGATGTTCCGGGCGGGCGTGCTGCGCGATGCGCTGTCCGCGGCGTCCGTGAGCGGCGTGGCTGTCACCGACGAGGCTTCGGCCATCGAGGCGGCGGGCTATGCGCCGCTGCTGGTCCCGGGTTCCATGCGCAATTTCAAGGTGACGTGGCCGGACGATTTTGAACTGATGGAAAAATGGCTATGAGCATTCCTTTCCGCGTCGGGCAGGGCTTCGACGTGCACGCGTTGGTCGAAGGTCGGCCGCTGATCATCGGCGGGGTCACGATTCCCCATACTCACGGACTGCTGGGGCATTCGGACGCGGACGTGCTGCTGCACGCCATTACCGACGCGCTGCTGGGCGCGGCAGGACTGGGCGACATCGGGCGGCATTTCCCGGACACGGACCCCGCCTTCAAGGGCGCCGACAGCCGGGTTCTGCTGCGCGAGGCCATGGCTCGTGTGCGCCAGGCCGGCTGGTCGCCGGTCAATATCGATGCCACGCTGCACGCGCAGGCCCCGAAGATCGGTCCGCACGCGCCGGCCATGGTGAAAAACATCGCCGCCGATACCGGCCTGGCCGAGTCCGAGGTGAACATCAAGGCCAAGACCAATGAAGGCCTGGGGTATCTGGGCCGCAAGGAAGGCATCGCGGCAACCGTGGTGGCGCTGCTCGCCCGCACGGCGCCCTGAGCTGCGCCTCTCCCCCGGGCGTAATGCCGAGTAGGTAAATGAATGCCGCCGCCCCTTGGGCAGGCGGCATTTACGTTGGCATACATCTTTAACAAATGCATAAGCGGATCGTTTTGATCTGGCATACGCTGCGCGACTTGAAATCTGACCAAACAGGGACATTCAGATGCGTTTACGTGGCGTCGGGCTACTTTGCGTTCTTGCGGCATTTGCTACCTCCGCCCATGCGGAATATGAACGGCAGCTCGGCCCGCTGGCGGGCGCGGTCAAGCAGCAGTTGCTGCAGGGATGGCACGTCGGCGAGCAGGACGGGTGGTTCACGCTGCGCAACAGCGACGTGCCCGGCGGCGAGCAGACGTTCTACATCAACGCCGGCCCAGCGCCTGAAGCCGGACGCATCACCGACGTCAACGTGGTGGTCAACTCGAAAAGCCCCAAGGCGTCCATCGGCATCTCGTTGAACAACAATGCCACCAAGGGCCTTTGCCTCCTGGAAATCCGGGCGGACAAAAACATCCTGCTGTTCTGCCTGGAAGGCCAGAAGCGTCGCGATATCGCCTCGGTGCCCAATGTCGCCAAACTGGATGGCACGGACCGCATCAAAGTCGTGGAAGTGCCGGGCGCCGCACGGTTCATCGTGAACGGCCAGAAAATCGCGGACATCGAGAACGAAGCGGCGCTGGGCAGCGAAATCGGCGTCATGGCGTATGACGAGGGCACCTTCGGCATCGCCGACTTCGCCATCACGTCGAATGCGGGAGCCAAGCCGACCGGGGCCAGCCCGCAGGGCGGCGGTCAGCCCCCGCGCGGCGGCGGCAGCGGCGGCGGGGCCACGGTGCAGACGCCGGCTCCGGCGCCCGCCAACAACACGTCCGGCTTGCAGGGGGCGGGTCCCTATCCGCGGTTCGGCGGGGATACCCTGCGCATCGTGGGCGTCTACGTCGGGATCATGCGCAGCATTTTCCTGCACGAGTTCGGCCACGCGCTGATCGGTGAGCTGGAACTGCCGGCGACCGGCGCGGAAGAAGACGCGGTCGATATGTATTCGGCGTTGCGGATCGTTGAACCCACCATGTATCCGACCCAGGACGCGGATTCGAACACCATGGCCCGCGAGGCCGCGACGTACGCAGCGTTGCAGTGGTACTACAGCGGCAAGCTGGCGGAAAAAAGAGGCGCGTCGGAAAGTTCGGCCTGGCAGGACGAGCACACGGGTGACCTGAAGCGTTTCCGGAACATGCTTTGCATCATGTATGGCGGCAACCCGGGGGTGTTCGAATCCGTGGCCAAGCATGCGGGTTTCGAAGACCGGACCAAGTCGCGCTGCGTCGACGAATTCAACAAGCAGAACCGCGCATGGCGGCGGCTGCTGGCGCCGCACACGCGGGTCGGCACCTGGACGCCGGACGGCCTGCAGGCCGCCGACGCGCCCGGAGCCCCGGTCAACGTGGTTTTCGAACCCTCGAAGCGCAAGATCGGCAATCTCTTCGCGCACCATCTTTCCGAGCCCATTGCCGCCAATATCAAGCTGCTCGGCCAGACCTACGTGCTGCCGCGGCCCGTCAATGTGACCTTCAAGGATTGCGGCCAGTTGAACGCCTGGTACAACCCGCGCGAAGGCTCGATCACGATGTGCTACGAGCTGATCGAGAACATCGCAGTGATGATTTCGGACATCGAAATGGGCACCGTGGGCGGGGAGGTCGTGGCCAAGGACGGCGCGCAGTCGGCTCCCCGGCAGGCGCCGCCTGCGGGCCAGGGCATGCCGGCATTGCCCAGCGGGGCGTTTGATGAACTCAAGGACAGTGGCGTGCCCCCGACGTCCCTCTTGTTCTCGTCGCCTTACAAGGGGCCGACTCCGAACAAGCACGCCCGCGCCGACGTCATCACCACCGCTGACCTGGTGAAGATGATCAACAACGACAAGAACATCCTCATCATCGATACGAGCGGCCTGCGGGAAACGCTGCCCATCGCCTACCCGTTGCCCGATGCGGGCTCGGACGGCAGTGTCGCCGACCACCTGCAAAGCGCGCTCGATTCCTGGCTGCAGAAGAATACGGGCGGCCGGCGCGACGCGCCCATCGTGTTCATGGGCGCCGGCATGAATGACCGTTCGTCCTACAACGCGGCGCTGCGCGCGGGCGTGCTGGGCTGGCGCGCATACTGGTACCGCGGCGGCATGGAGGCCTGGGTGGCCAACGGCCTGCCTACCGCGGCGGTGAAGACGGCGCCCGGCAAATGAGGTCGCCGTTTCAGAAATAAAAAAGCCCGCCTGCTTCATGCAGGCGGGCTTTTTTTTGGCCAGCGGGTCGCTTACTTGCCTTGGGCGGCGAGCGCCAGGGCGGCGGCATTGACCACGGCGGCGATGCGGCCGGCATCACGCAGCTGTTCAGTCGACAGGCCGTCGTTCTTCAGGTTCTCGTAGTGCGAGGCCACGCAGAAATGGCACTTGCCGATGATGGAGGCCACCAGGGCGAACAGCTCGAAGCGCTTCTTTTCCACGCCGCCATGGGTGGCGTAGGCGTTCATGCGCAATTGGGCCGGCAGGCTCTTGAGCTGGGCGTCGCCGGTCATCTCCACGTAGGGATACCAGGTGTTGTTCATGCCCATGAGGGCGGAGGCGGTCAGCGCGGCGTTCGCGTCGCCTTCCGACAGGCCGCTCTTGAAGGCTTCGACCAGCACGGGGCTGCGTGCGGCGTAGGCGGCGGACAGCGCGGCGCCGACGGCATCTTCCGGTGCGAGGGTGGAGCGGGCGATCACGGCGTCCAGATTCAGGCGGATGTCCTTGGCCCAATCCGGGAGTTGTTCCTTAATGGTCGTAAGAAATTCCATAGTTTTTACCTATAATCTAGCGCAGTTAAAGCCCGGCGCGGGCCCTGGCAAGCAGGTCCCGGACCGGGCTGGAAATTACAGCGTGGCGCCGCCAACCGTACGGTTGCACGGGCACAGTTCGTCGGTTTGCAGACCGTCGAGCAGGCGCAGAACTTCTTCCGGGTTACGGCCGACGTTCAGGTTGTTCACCGAAACGTGCTGGATCGTGTTGTCGGGATCGACGATGAACGTGGCGCGCAGGGCAACGCCAGCACCCTTTTCACGCACGCCCAGCTGGTCGATCAGAGCGCCGGTGGTGTCGCCGAACTGGTAGTGACCCAGCTTGTTCAGGTCCGGATGCTCACGACGCCATGCCAGCTTGACGAATTCGTTGTCGGTCGAGCCGCCGAGCAGGACGGCGTCGCGGTCTTCGAAGTCCTTGGCCAGCTTGTTGAAGCCGACGATTTCGGTCGGGCACACAAACGTGAAGTCTTTCGGGTAGAAGTAAATCACCTTCCACTTGCCGGGGAACGAGCTTTCGGTGATGTCTTCGAACGCCGACACGCCATTTTCTTCGTGCTGGTTGAAGCCGGGCTTGACGCCGGTGACCTTGAAGGGCTCGAGTTTGTCGCCAACAGTTTTCATGTTTACTCCCGTAGTTGTTGGGTGGAGATAAGGCAGTGCCTCAAACCATAAATTCTACGCTATGGATTATCGTTGTCTAATTGATAATTCCTAAACTTGGCTTTGGGCAACTCTATCCGGGCGGTCAGGCCGCCGCCTTCACGTGGCAGCATCCGGAGAGAGCCGCCGACGTGTTTCAGCAGTCGTTCGACGATCGCCAGGCCCAGGCCGGCGCCGCTGACACCGGTGCGCGCTGCTTCACCGCGCGAGAAGGGCCGCAGCAGGCGGTCCACGTCTTCGGGAGCAATGCCGGGGCCCCGGTCGCAGACCTCGATCACGATCATGCTGCCTTCGGCTTGCAGCGTCATGTTCAAGTGCGCCATGCCGTCGGTGGATCGGCCGTAGCGCCGGGCGTTTTCGATCAGGTTGCTGACGATGCGCTTGAGGTCGAGTGCAGTGATTCGGGCGCGCAGGCCGGGTTCGAGGGATGCCTCGAGTTCACCGCCCAGCGATGAGGTATGGCTGCGCTCGCGCTCGTAGAGTTCGGCGAGGACGGCGGAGATGTCCGTGGCCAGCTGGGGCAGCGTGCCAGCCGGACGGGCGTATTCCATCAGCTGGCCGATACTGTGATCGATCTGCCCGAGGTCTTCGTCGATGGCCTGGCGGGCGTCTTCGGATACGCCGCTGAGCTCGATTTCCAGGCGCATCCGCGCAAGCGGCGTGCGCAAATCGTGCGAGATGCCCGCCAGCATGAGTTCGCGGTCGGCCTCGGCCTGCCGCAAGTCCTTGGCCATCCGGTTGAACGACGCATTGAGATCACGAATTTCCAGCGGCCCTTGTTCAGGCAGGGCCGCTGGCGTTTCTCCACGCGACAGCACCTGGGCAGCGCGGGCCAGGCGTGACAGCGGCCTGTTGACGAAGCCCACGCTGACTGCGGCGCCCACCAGGGACAGCAGCAGCGCCGTTGCGCCCCAGCCCAGCCATTCGATGCCTCCGGTCAGGCCGATCTGTTCGCGTTCGAACACCAGCCAATACAGGTCTTTTTCAATCTGGAAGCTGACCCAGAACCCGGGCACCTGGTTCACGCCCCAGGCGATCTGCGTTTCCGGACCGAAGCGCGTGCGGATGTGCTGCGCCACACGCTGCCAGTAGTCGTCGTCGGGGAGGGCTTCGGCGAAATCGGTAACTTCGCGCGGATAGACCTGGATGCCTTCGTTGGTGGCCAGGTCGAGAAGCAGTTTGCTGCGTTCACCGTTATGGGAATAGATCAGCGCCGTGCGTGTGATATTGACGGCCGTGATCACCCGCTGCGCCATTTGATTGGCGCGCGGTCCCAGCTCCATGCTGAAAAACACTTGAAGCCACGCGCCCAGGCTGACCAGCATCAGCGCGGCGAGCAACAGGAACGTGCGGCCGAACAAGCCGAGCCGCAAACGTGATGTCAGGTTCCTGAATGTTCTGCGCAGGCGCGGCACGACGCTGCGCTCCTGCCCGGGGCGGGCCAGCCGATCAGCTACCACCGTCCGGGACGAACACGTATCCTAGACCCCAGACGGTCTGGATGAATACGGGCTTGGACGGGTTCGGTTCGATCAGCTTGCGCAGGCGCGAGATCTGGACGTCGAGGCTGCGGTCGAAGGCTTCGTATTCGCGGCCGCGAGCCAGTTCCATGAGCTTGTCACGCGACAGGGGAATCTTCGGATGGCGCGCAAAGACCTTGAGCACCGAGAATTCACCCGTGGTGATGGGCACCTGTTCGCCGTTGCGCGTGAGCGTACGGGTGGACAGGTTCAGCACGTAGGGGCCGAAGGCGATGGATTCGTTTTCCTGGCTGGGGGCGCCGGGATGTTCCTCGGTGCCGCGGCGGCGCAGGATGGCATTGATGCGCGCCAGCAGTTCTCGGGGGTTGAACGGCTTGGACAGGTAATCGTCCGCGCCCATCTCCAGGCCGACGATGCGGTCGATTTCTTCCGCCTTGGCCGTCAGCATGATGATGGGGGTGTTGTCGTGGCCACCGCGCAGCCGGCGACAGATGGACAGGCCATCTTCGCCGGGCAGCATCAGATCCAGCACGAGCAGGTCGAAGTGCTCGCGTTGCCAGAGTTTGCCCATCTCTTTGGCGTCTTCGGCAACGAAAACGTTGAATCCCTGTTCGGACAAGTACCGGCGCAGCAGATCGCGCAAGCGCGGATCATCGTCGACGACAAGGATTTTGCGGGTGGGGGTGGTGTTTTGCGTATTCATGGCCGGAAATGTAACAGTGACAAGAACCAGCGGCTAGTGGGCGTTCACAAGATATTACACATTGCGAACCCTGGTTGAAATCCCCCTTACACCCGGGGGTAACAGCGGCTTATTTCGTACAATCTGCATCTATGGAACTAAACCTGCTGGCTCTGGAAACATCGTCGTCCCGCTGTGGCGTGGCCCTTTTGCGGGCGGCGGACGGCTGCCTGGAAATCACCGTGCGGGAACACGAAGGATCCCAGGAGCACGCGGAGCGCCTCCTCCCCATGGCCGATGAGTTGCTCGCCGAAGCCGGGCTTTCGCCGTCCGGCCTGCATGCCGTGGCATTCGGACAGGGGCCGGGCGGGTTTACCGGCTTGCGAGTCGCTTGCGGCGTGGCTCAGGGAATGGCATTGGGGTTGGGCATCCCGGTGTTGCCTATTGTTTCGCACCAGGCGGTGGCCGCGCAGCTGGAATCGACGCCGGGTCAGGCGATCGTCGTGGCGCTGGACGCCCGCATGAACGAGGTCTATCTGGCAGTCTACCGCCGGGGCGACTCGTCGGGGCAAGAATCCTCATGGGAAACCTTGCAGGCCCCTCTGCTGATCTCGGCCGCGGAAGTCGTGCCCTGGACGGCCCATCATCTGACAGCCTGGTCTAACAAGGCCGGGCAGCCGCTCGAACCTTTGCTGGCAGGGGACGCCTGGGAGGCATACCCGGCGGATATGTTGCCGCCCGCCGAATGGCGCCGCGTCGCTGATGCGCAGCGGCCGCAGGCTGCCAGCGTGGCGCGTCTGGGCCGGCAGGGATGGCTGCGGGGCGAAACCCTGGCGCCGGAACTGGCTGCCCCGCTCTATGTGCGGGACAAGGTGGCATTCACCACCGCCGAGCGCCTTCGCGGCGAAGGCGGCAATCCCAAGGCGCAGCCCTCGCTGGCCGCGCCGGCGCCGCAGCCCATGACAGAGGCGGACCTGACCGAGGTGGTGGCGCTGGAAGCGCACGTGCAGTCGTTCCCCTGGACCCGAGGCAATTTCACCGACGCCTTGTCGGCCGGCTACGGCGCCTGGACCTTGCGGCGAGAAGGCAGACTGGCCGGATTCTGCGTCCTGATGTTTGCGCCCGACGTGGCGCATCTGCTGGTGATCGCGGTGGCCCGGGACCTGCATCGGCAGGGCCTGGGCGGCGTGCTGCTTGACTGGTGCGAGCGTCAGGCGCGAGAACGTGGGCTGGAGGGCCTGTTGCTGGAAGTCCGACCGTCCAATACATCCGCCATCGGTTTCTACAAGCGCCATGGCTATCTGCAGATCGGCTTGCGGCGCGCCTACTATCCTGCCGAAAAGGGCGGCCGGGAAGACGCGCTCGTCATGCAAAAGCGGTTCGACGCGCCTGGCGGAGCACCGGCATGAGCCTGATGGACGCCGCACCGCGCCCGACGCCGCCGCGCGTCAACCCGCTACAGCGGATCTGGCTTCGCGAGATCGGCATGGAACGGCTTTGGCTGCGCACGCCGCCGGCCGCGGCCACCGTTGCTGCGCCGGGCGTTTCAGTCGTTTCGCCGCCCGACGTAACGATTCACGACGCGGCTGCGGTCGCGCCTGCCGCCGGCGCGGCCGCAACGGCGATCGATGTGACGGCCTTGTCGACGGCGGACGTGTCCACGCCGCCCACTTCCACAGCGGCTCCGTCAATGGTGGCCGCCTCCGCACCTGCGGTATCCCCGCCTGCCGAGACTCCTGGGCGCTCCAGCACGTCGGCCATCCCGGCGTCGATCCTGAACCGCAAGGGACCGCCGCCGCGGCCCGCGCCGAAGGTCGAGACCAAGGAAGAGGCCCCGCCGCCCATTCCGGTGGCCGAAGCGGTCAAGGACCTCAATCTGGAACAACTGGGCGAGCAGGTCCTGGCCTGCGCCGCCTGCGGGCTGTGCAAAGGCCGGCGCCATGCGGTGTCCGGCCAGGGCGCCCAGCCGACCCGCTGGCTTGTGGTGGGCGAGGCGCCAGGCGAACAGGAAGACCGCCAGGGCCTGCCTTTCGTGGGCCGTTCGGGCCAGCTCCTGGACGCCATGCTGTCGTCGGTGGGGATGAGCCGCGAGCGTGACGTGTTCATCACCAACGTCATCAAGTGCCGGCCGCCGGGCAATCGGAATCCCAAACCCGAGGAAATCGCAGCCTGCAGCCCGTACCTGATGCGGCAGATCGCGCTGCTCAAGCCCGAGCGCATCCTGGTGCTGGGCCGTTTTGCCGCACAGACGCTGCTGGGCACCGACGCCACCATCGGCAGCCTGCGCGGCCGCGTTCATCAACTGAAGACGGACGAGGGCGTGCAGATCCCGGTCATCGTCAGCTACCACCCCGCCTATCTGCTGCGCAGCCCTTCCGAAAAGGCGCGCGCATGGCAGGACTTGAGGTTGGCCGCCAGCGAGGTTTGAAGCGATCCGCAAGGCGATGAAAAAACCGGGCATGGCCCGGTTTTTTCATTGAGATTTCAAGCGCTTGGAGCGATTTCGTCAGTGCGTGGAGTCCAGGGCGCGGCCATGGCCTTCCTGGCCGATCTGGTCGTGCAGGTCGGGGTTGGCCTGCATGTTGCGCTTGCTCCAGCGCATGAACACCACCATCAGCACGGCGACGACGGTGCCGAAGATGACGATGATCACGTTGATCGGCAGCTCGAGCCAGAGCAGCAGGGTGTACATGGCCACCATGAGCAGGATGTTGAGCTGCTCGTTGAAGTTCTGCACGGCGATGGAATGGCCGGCCGACAGCAGCACGTGCCCGCGGTGCTGGAGCAGGGCGTTCATGGGCACCACGAAGAAACCGGCCAGGCCGCCCGTCAGCAGCAGCAGGAGATAGACGCTCCAGGGCTGGTAGACCAGCGGCATCAGCAGCACGACCAAACCCATGGCGGCGCCCACCGGCAGCACTGCCAGGGCGCGCCGCAACGGGATGCGCCCGGCAAGGATGGAACCGACTACAGTGCCCAGCGCGGCCACGCCCATCAGCATCGAGGCCTTGTCGAGCTGATAGCCCAGATGGCTGCGGCCCCATTCGATCACGATCAGCTGCAGGGTGGCGCCGGCGCCCCAGAACAGGGTGGTGACGGCCAGGGAAATCTGGCCCAGCTTGTCCTTCCAGAGCACGCGGACGTAGCCCCAGAACGTGCGCATCAGCCGGACCGGGTTCTTCTGCTGGGGCGGATAGCGCACGTGGGTGCGCGGGATCAACAGGTTGCACAGCGCCGCCAGCAGGTACACGAAGGCAATGACGAGGATCGCGGCCTCGGCCGGCGTATGGACCAGGCTGCCGATGAAGGAGTGGCTGAGCAGGGCGGTGGAGACGGACGAAGAGATCAGCAGCCCGCCCAGGACGGTGCCCAGGATGATCGAGAAGACGGTCAGGCCCTCGATCCAGCTATTGCCCTTGACCAGCATGTGCGGGGGCAGCATTTCCGTGACGATGCCGTACTTGGCGGGCGAGTAGGCGGCGGCGCCAATGCCTACCACGGCGTACGCCGCACAGACTAGATAGGTCTGATATTCAGGGGCGACGCCTATGCTGGCGTACGAGAACATCAGCAGGCACCCGCCGACTTTCAGGGCGTTGGTGGAGAACATCACCCGGCCCTTGGGGTACGAGTCGGCCAGGGCGCCGACAAAGGCGGCAAGCACGACATACGCCAGCGCGAACGACCATTTCATCATGGGCGCCAACCAGTCCGGGCCGTGCAGCTCCTGTATCAAGGCGATCGCTGCGATGAACAGCGCATTGTCCGCCAATGACGAGAAGGCCTGCGCGGCCATGACTAGATAGAAACCACGTTTCAAGAATGTCCCCGTTCTTCGGCCAGAGCCCGGCCAGTCCGCGTGAAAATTATGTGTCGTGCCAAAAAGTGTCAGGGAGTATAGCCGGAGCCTTGATCGCAGCCATTGCGCGTTTCCCCCTGGGAGGGGCCCTTGTCCACGTCTGGGAACAGACCGCCTGCGGTATCATACGACCCATATGAGAGCCGGCCCTTCTGGGGCCGGTTTGCAATCTGTGCGGCAGGTCCGTTAACGCCTTTCGTTCAACCCACCCCGTCGTCATCGTACTGTGCGTCTTACTCAGCTAAAACTCGCCGGCTTCAAGTCCTTCGTCGATCCCACCGTCATCCCCGTGCCCAGCCAGCTGGTGGGCGTGGTGGGGCCCAATGGCTGCGGGAAATCGAACATCATCGACGCGGTGCGCTGGGTGCTTGGCGAAGCCAAGGCCTCGGAATTGCGCGGCGAGTCCATGCAGGACGTCATTTTCAACGGGTCCGGCAACCGCAAGCCCGCGGCGCGGGCGTCCGTGGAAATGGTGTTCGACAACAGCGAGGGCCGCGCCGCCGGCCAGTGGAGCACCTACGCTGAAATTGCCGTGCGCCGCGTGCTGACGCGCGACGGCACCAGCAGCTACTTCGTCAACAACCAGCAGGTCCGGCGCCGCGACATCCACGACATCTTCCTGGGCACGGGCCTGGGCGCGCGTGGCTACGCCATCATCGGCCAGGGCATGATCAACCGCCTGATCGAAGCCCGGCCGGAAGAATTGCGGGTATTCCTGGAAGAAGCCGCTGGCGTGTCCCGCTACAAGGAACGCCGGCGCGAGACCGAAAACCGCCTGTCGGACACGCGCGAGAACCTGACCCGCGTCGAAGACATCCTGCGTGAACTGAACAGCCAGCTTGAAAAGCTGGAGGCCCAGGCCGAAGTGGCCACGCGCTACCGCGAATTGCAGGCCGACGGCGAAAAGAAGCAGCATTCGCTGTGGTTCCTGAAGGAAACGGGGGCTCGCGAAGAACGCGCCAAGAAAGCGCAGGAGATGGCGCAGGCCCAGAACGAACTGGAAGCCGCCATCGCCGGCCTGCGCGCCGGCGAAGCCGCGCTGGAATCGCGGCGCCAGGCCCACTATGCGGCCAGCGATGCGGTTCACACCGCCCAGGGCGCCCTGTACGAAGCCAACGCCCAGGTCAGCCGCCTGGAAGCCGAAATCCGGCACGTCGTGGACTCCCGCAACCGCCTGCAGGCGCGCCGCGACCAGCTCCAGCAGCAGATCGCCGAATGGACCAGCCAGCGCGAGCACTGCACCGAGCAGATCGCGCAGGCCGAAGACGACCTGGCGGCCGCCGCCGCCCGCACCGAAGAGGCGCGCGCCACCGCGGAAGATGCCCAGGCCGGGCTGCCCTCGGTCGAGCAGCGCGTGCGCGAGGCCGCCGCCGGCCGCGACGAAATGCGCGCCGCGCTCGCCCGTGTCGAGCAGAATCTGGCCCTGGTGGCGCAGACCCAGCGCGACGCCGATCGCCAGATGCAGAACCTGGACCAGCGGCGCGAGCGTCTCCAGCAGGAACTGCGCGAACTGCACAGCCCCGATCCCGAGCGCCTGGAGCAGCTGGCCGGAGACCGCGCCGCGGGCGAAGACCAGCTCGAAGCGGCCCAGGAAGAACTGGCCGTGCTGGAAGGCCGCGTGCCCGAGGCGGATGCCGAACGCAGCCGCGCGCAGGCAGGCGCCCAGACCGAAGCGCAAAGCCTGGCTCGGCTGGAAGCCCGTCTGTCGGCGCTGGTGAAGCTGCAGGAAGACGTGCAGAAGCAGGGCTCGCTGGAACCGTGGCTGGCCAAGCATGAACTGGCCGGGCTTTCGCGGCTGTGGCAAAAGCTGCATGTCGAGCCGGGCTGGGAAACCGCCCTGGAATCGGCGCTGCGCGAACGGATGGCCTCGATGGAGGTGCGCAACCTGGACTGGGCGCGCGCCTTCGCCGAAGATGCGCCGCCCGCGCGCCTGGCGTTCTACCAATTGCCGGTGGCTGCACCCACGCCGCCGGCGCCGGCTGGCCTCACGCCGCTGGCCAGCCTGCTGCGCATCACGGATCCCGACCTGCGCACGCTGCTGAACGAGTGGTTGGATGGCGTCTACACCGCCGCCGACCTGACCCAGGCCCTGGCCCAGCGGGCCAGTCTGCCGGCAGGCTCCGCCTGCGTGGTCAAGGCCGGCCACCTGGTCGATGCCCACAGCGTGCGCTTCTATGCCCCGGATTCCGAACAGGCCGGCCTGCTGGCCCGCCAGCAGGAAATCGAAAATCTGCAGCGCGAGATCAAGGCGCAGCAACTGATCGCGGACCAGGCGCGCGCCGCCGTCGCCCGCGCAGAGGCCGCCTGGCAGCAGGTTTCCCAGGCCATTTCCCCGGCGCGCACCCGCGTGGCCGAGGTCACGCGCCGGGTGCACGACATCCAGCTTGAACACTCGCGCCTGCAGCAACAGGCCGAGCAATCCGGCGAGCGCGCCGCGCGTCTGCGCCAGGACCTCGAGGAAATCAAGGCTCACGAGGAAGACCTGCGCGCCACCCGCGAAGAGGCCGAAGCCCGCTTCGAGGCGCTGGACCTGGAACTTGCCGAACACCAATCGCGCTTTGCGGACGCCGAGATGGACGGCGAGACGCTGTCGGCGCAGGCCGAGGCCGCCCGCACGCGCCTTCGCGAACTCGAACGCGCCGCACAAGAGGCCGAATTCGCCGAACGAGGCATCCAGGTCCGCATCACCGACCTGCAGCGCAACCAGCAATTGGCTGCCGACCAGAGCCAGCGCGGCGCCGTCGAGCTTGAACAATTGATGCAGGACCTGGCGGAGCTCGACGCCTCCGCGTCTCAGGCCGGCCTGCAGGATGCCCTGGAAGCCCGCGCGGAACGCGAAGAAGCGCTGTCGCGCGCCCGCCAGGAGATGGAAAACATCGCGGCGCTGCTGCGTGGCGCCGACGAAGACCGGCAACAGCAGGAGCAGACCCTTGAGCCGCGCCGCGCGCGCATCATGGAACTGCAGTTGCAGGAGCAGGCCGCCCGTCTTGCCGAAGAGCAGTTCACCGAACAGCTCAACGCGCGCGAAGTCGACCGCGAGGAACTGGCCCAGTTCCTGGCCAACCAGCCCGACGAATGGCGCCGCGCCAGTTGGCTGCAGCAGGAAGTCGGGCGCATTTCGCGCCAGATCGAATCCCTGGGGTCGGTCAACCTGGCTGCGCTCGACGAACTGAACACGTCGCGCGAGCGCAAGGGCTTCCTGGATTCGCAGCACCAGGATTTGATGACGGCCATCGAGACCCTCGAAGACGCCATCCGCAAGATCGATCGCGAAACGCGCGAACTGCTGCAAGAGACGTTCGACATCGTCAACGGGCATTTCGGCGATCTCTTCCCCAGGCTGTTCGGCGGGGGCGAGGCCAAGCTCAGCATGACGGGCGAGGAAATCCTCGATGCCGGCGTGCAGGTGATGGCCCAGCCTCCCGGCAAGCGCAACAGCACCATTCACCTGCTGTCGGGTGGCGAAAAGGCGCTCACCGCGACCGCGCTGGTGTTCGCGCTGTTCAAGCTGAACCCGGCGCCGTTCTGCCTGCTGGACGAAGTGGACGCGCCGCTGGACGACGCCAACACCGAGCGTTACGCCAATCTGGTCGCCAACATGAGCGAGCAGACGCAGTTCCTCTTCATCTCGCACAACAAGATCGCGATGCAGATGGCCAAGCAATTGATCGGCGTGACCATGCAAGAGCAGGGGGTTTCGCGTATCGTTGCGGTAGACATAGATTCGGCCGTCCAGATGATGGCCTCCGAAGCGGCATAAACCCAATATTGAGAAAGGCGCCGCCTGGCTGGCGCGGGATTTACACATGAGTGATTTGCAGATCGGGCTGATTGCCCTGGGCGTCTTGCTGATACTGCTGGTGTTGGGATTCAACTGGTGGCAGGACCGGCGTGTCCGGCGCAAGATGCAAAGCCATTTCCCGACGTCCGAACAGGATCCGCTGCTGGGTGCAGGGACACATGCGGGCGCCGGTGCGGCCGGCGCCGCGGCTGCCGCAGCCGCCCGGCGCGAGCCCGGCATGGGAGGCGACTCCGTTCGCGCGCAGCCCGGCCAACCCGCCCCGGTTGACCCCGGCAGCGATGCCGACGACGCCGAAGAACCCGATCCCGCGTGCGAAGTGGTCATCGAAATCAACTTCGCTGAACCCGTGCGCGGCGCCGACCTGCTGCCCTACATGCAAAGCCTGCGCAGCGTGGGCCGCAAGCCCATGCGCGTGTTCGCCGAAACCGACCAGCGCCGCCATCGCGCGCGCGTCCATTCCGGCGAGTCCTATGCGTCCATGCAGCTGGCTGTCCTGCTGGCCAATCGGAGTGGTCCGCTGACCGCCATCGAATGGTCGCAAGCCTGGGCCCGGGCCCAGGACATGGCGGAACGCTTCGACGCCACCATCGAAGGGCCTGACCAGCAGGCCGTGCTGGAGCAGGGCGCTCGCCTGGATGACACCTGCGCTGCCCTGGATACCCAGGTCGGCCTGACGCTGCTGCTGGGTTCTGCCCAGCCCGCCGCAGAAGTGCTGGCCGTAGCGCGCGACACCGGCTTCGTCGCCGACGGCAACCGCCTGGCGTGGCCTGCCGAGAACGGCGTGGCACGTTTCACGCTGGCGCGCGCCGACGGCGCGGCGTTCGATGCGGGCATGGGCGGCATCGAACGCCTGTACCTGTTGCTGGACGTGCCCTGCAGCCCCGCTGACGCCCGCGCATTCGGTCGGATGGTCGACGTGGGCCGCGATCTTGCCGCCCGCCTGCGCGCCGAACTGGTCGACGACCAGGGCAAGCCGCTGGCCGAAGGATCCGAGACCGTCATCGACGAACGACTGCAGGTCTTGTTCGGCCAGCTTGAACAGGCGGGCCTGCCCGCCGGCAGCGAGCGCGCCCAGCGGGTGTTTGCCTGATGGCTGGCGGGTCCGGCGAGAACCCGGCGCAAGCCGCGGCGCGCCTGCGCGCCGAAATCGAACAGCACAACGTCCGCTATTACGTCTACGACGAACCCTCCGTCTCGGACGCCGAGTACGACGGGCTGATGCGGGAACTGCAGGCCCTCGAGGCCGAGCACCCTGACCTGGTGACGCCGGAATCGCCCACGCAGCGCGTGGGCGCGGCGCCGGTGTCCGCCTTCGGCAGCGTGCGCCATGTGGTGCCCATGCTGTCGCTGAACAACGCCTTCGACGAGGAAGAGGTCGCGGCATTCGATCGCCGCGTCACTGACACCTTGCGCGGCGCCGGCATGCTGGGCCCGGCCCAGCAACCGGATTATTTCTGTGAACTGAAGCTCGATGGCCTGGCGATCAGCCTGCGCTACGAAGACGGCCGCCTGGTGCAGGCCGCCACCCGTGGCGACGGTCAGACGGGCGAGGACGTCACGTCCAATATCCGCACGATCAAGGCGATTCCGCTGCAGCTGAAAGGCGCGGCCCCGAAGGTGCTGGAAGTGCGCGGCGAAGTGCTGATGAACCGCGCCGACTTCGAAAAACTGAACCAGGCGCAGGCCAAGCGCGGCGAGAAGGTCTTCGTCAATCCGCGCAACGCGGCCGCGGGCAGCTTGCGTCAGCTCGATCCGCGCATCACCGCCAAGCGTCCCCTGCGTTTCTTTGCCTACGGCTGGGGCGAGGTCCACGGCCTGGCCGGCGCGCAGAGCGGCCTGTTCGACGAAGCGTCCGCTGGCGCGGCCGAGGCTTCGCAGTTGCCGGAAAAGTCGCACGGCGCCATGCTGGAATGGCTGGCGTCGCTGGGTCTGCCCGTCAATGTGGTGCATAACCACCGGGCTACCGGCGCCGAAGGCCTGATGGCTTTCTATGCCAAGGTGGGCGCCATGCGCGCTGATCTGCCCTATGACATCGACGGCGTGGTCTACAAGGTGGATTCGCTGCCGGCCCAGAAGGTATTGGGATTCGTGGCGCGGGCGCCGCGCTTTGCGCTGGCGCACAAGTTCGCCGCCGAAGAAGCCACCACCACGTTATTGGATATCGAAGTCCAGGTAGGGCGCACCGGCGCCATTACACCGGTTGCGCGGCTGAAGCCCGTGTTCGTGGGCGGCGTCACCGTCACCAACGCCACGCTGCACAACGAAGACGAGATCCGCCGCAAGGACGTGCGCATCGGCGACACGGTCATCGTGCGCCGCGCGGGCGACGTGATCCCCGAGGTGCTGGGCCCGGTGCTCGACAAGCGTCCGGACGACGCGCGCGAATTCGCCATGCCCACCGAGTGCCCGGTCTGTGGTTCCGCCATCGAGCGCCTGGAAGGCGAGACCATCGCGCGCTGCACGGGCGGACTGTTCTGCGGCGCGCAACGCAAGCAGACGCTGTGGCATGCCGCCAGCCGCAAGGCGCTGGACATCGAAGGCCTGGGCGAAAAGCTCGTGGACCAGCTTGTCGACAGCGGCCGCGTCAAGACGCTGGCCGATCTGTACGGCCTGCGCCCGCTGGAACTGGTGGGTCTGGACCGCATGGGCCAGAAGTCCGCCGACAACCTGGTGGCCGCCATCGACAAGGCCCGCGCGCCGGGCCTGGCCCGACTGCTGTACGCGCTGGGCATCCGCCACGTGGGCGAGACCACGGCACGCGACGTGGCGCGGCATTTCGGCAGCATCGACGCCATCATGGACGCCGACGAGGACGCCTTGTCCTCGGTGCCGGACGTAGGGCCCGTGGTGGCGGCGTCGATCCACCACTTTTTCGCCGAACAGCACAACCGCGACGTGATCGAGCAACTGAAGTCGCAGGGCGTGAACCCTGTGGCGGAAGCCGCGCCGCAAGGCACGACGCTGGCCGGCAAGACCTTCGTGCTGACCGGCACGCTGCCCAACTGGACCCGCGAAGAGGCGTCCATGCATATCCAGGCGGCCGGCGGCAAGGTCAGCGGGTCGGTGTCCAAGAAAACGGCCTACCTGGTGGCGGGCGAAGACTCGGGCAGCAAGCTGACCAAGGCCCAGGAATTGGGCGTGGCCGTGCTGGACGAAGACGGGTTGAAGGCATTGCTCGGCATGGCTTGATTCGCGGCGTCGCTGCATGCAAAAAGGGCTGCACGCCATTGGCGCGCAGCCCTTTTTGCATGTGCTGCCTGGGGCGCTTCCGCTTTGCTACCAGCGAGCGGGCGCCGCGCGAAGCCCCCAAAAAAAACTGCCCGCGACAGGCGGGCAGTTTTTGGCGGGGCGAGTCCTTACTGGATCTTGGCCTTGTCGCGCAGTTGCTTCTGGTAGTCAGCCAGGGTTTGCTGGCGCAGCATTTCTTCCAGTTGCGGACGAACCTGGTCCATCGGCGGGAATTCGACCGGACGGGTGTCGTCGACCATGATGATGTGCCAGCCGAACTGGGTCTGGACGGGCTTGTCGACCAGTTGGCCCTTCTTCAGCTGGGTCACGGCCTGCGCGAACGGCTGGACGTAGTTGGTCGGGGGAGCCCAACCCAGGTCGCCACCCTTTTCGGCGCTGCCGGGGTCCTTGGAGTTCTTCTTGGCCAGGTCGTCGAACTTGCTCTTGTTGCTCTTGATCTGACCCAGCAGGTCGTTCGCCGTCTTCTCGTCTTCGACGAGGATGTGGCGGACCTTGTATTCCATCTTGCCGGCTTGTTCCTTCTTGATCTTTTCGTATTCGGCGGTGACCTGGGCGTCGGTGACCGGGTGCTTGGCCAGGTAGTCGGCCATCAGCGCGCGGACCAGGATGCCTTGGCGGGCCAGTTCGATTTCGGTCTGGACGTCGGCCTGCTTGGCGATGCCGCTGGATTCGGCGGCTTGCACGAAGATCTGACGGTTGATCATTTCCTGCTTGACCTGTTCGCGCAGTTGCGGCGAATCAGTGGCGCCTTGGCCGACCAGGAGCTTGACGAATTGATCCAGGCTCTTTTGCGGAATGGCCTTGCCGTTGACGGTGGCAACGTTTTGCGCAAAAGCAGGCACGGCGATGACGCAGGCCGCAGCCAGCATGACGATGCGTTTCATGAATATCCTTTTACTTTCTATTTGGGAGCCTGGGCGTCAAGCGCAAGCGCATGAATCGGATAAGGGATCAAATCTTGCAAATGATGATACACCAGCCGATGTCGCGCGACGGGCGAGAGCCCCGCAAAGCAAGGCGCTACGATGATCACGCGATAGTGGCCGGCGCCGTTTTTACTGCCTTCGTGGCCGGCATGCAAATGCGAGTCGTCCAGAATGTCCAGGCTGAGGGGTTCCAGGGCGGCGAGCCGCTCCCGGATCAGGGCAATGCGATCGGTGGTTTCTGACATGGGGGCAGGGGGAAAGTTCCGGCGCGCCGGCCCCGCGACGGGGGCGCGCGCCTGGGATGGAGAGAGCGGCTCAGGGCTTGCCGGGCGGCGTCGTGCCCGGGCCGGCAGGAGAGTTTTCCTCGGTCTGGATGTGCTTGCCCAGCCACAGCGACTGTCCGATCACGAAGACGATCATCAGGCCCATCAGGCCGAACGCCTTGAAGCTGACCCACTGCGACTCGGTGAAGTGTCCCGAGAAGGCCACGTACAGGTTCAGTGCGCCGGCAACCAGGAAAAAGGCGGCCCAGACCATATTGAGCTTGTCCCACGCAGCGTCCGGTAACTGGATCTGCTTTTCCATCAGGCGGCGGATCAGGTTGCGGCCGAACAACAGGCGGGCGAACACCAGGGCGCCACCGAACATCCAGTACAGGACCGTGGGCTTCCACTTGATGAAGACGTCGCTGTGCAGCCAGATGGTCGCGCCGCCGAAAACCAGGATGACGGTCAGGTTGATCCAGTGCATGGCTTCGGTGGCGCGGCCGGTGGCCTTCAGCCAGATAATCTGAAGCACGGCTGCGGCCATGGCGACGCCGGTCGCGATGAAGATGTCCGTGTACCTGTAGGCGATGAAGAACAGGAACAGCGGAAACAGGTCGAACAGAAACTTCTTCATTCAGTCTTCTATGGGTTCAAACGTCATCGACAGGGAATTGATGCAGTAGCGCAGCCCGGTGGGTTCGGGGCCGTCGGGGAAGACGTGGCCCAGGTGCGCGTCGCAGACGTTGCACAGCACTTCCGTGCGCACCATGCCGTGGGTGGTGTCGCGTTCTTCGCGCACCAGTTCCGGGTCCAGCGCCTGGAAGTAGCTGGGCCAGCCGCAGCCGGCGTCGAATTTGGTGTCGGATGCGAACAGCGCCGTGCCACAGCCCACGCAGCGGTAGATGCCCGGCGTGAAAGTATCCCAGTAGCGGCCCGTGAACGCGCGTTCGGTACCCTTTTGGCGGGTGACCACGTATTCTTCCGGGGAAAGCTGGGCGCGCCATTCGGCGTCGGTTTTGCGTACTTTTTCCATATGAGCTCTTGGAGTCGCGATGCCCGAAATGGTTCGGGCATAATCCCGCCCCATGTTAATCGAGTTTGACCAGGCGGTAGTGTCCACGCCCCAGGCAGAAGTGTTGCGCGGGGTGAGCGTGACCCTGGCCGAACGCCGCATCGGCATCGTCGGCCCAAATGGGGCCGGCAAGAGCACGCTGGCGCGCCTGATCAACGGGCTGGTGATGCCGTCGTCGGGGACAGTGCGGGTGGACGGACTGGACACGCGCCAGGACCTGAAGGCCGTGCGGGGGCGGGTCGGCTTCGTCTTCCAGAATCCGGAAAACCAGATCGTCTTTCCCATCGTGCGCGAAGACCTGGCCTTCGGGCTCAAGCGCCTAGCGCCGGACAAACAGCAGCGCGAAGCCCGTATCGAATCCGGTCTGGACAGTCTGGGCGTGGGCCATTTGGCCGACCGCAGCAGCCACACCCTGTCCGGGGGCGAGCGCCAATTGGTGGCGCTGGCGGCGGTGCTGGTCATGGAGCCCGCGCTGATCGTTTTCGACGAGCCAACCACGCAACTGGACTTGCGCAACCGCAACCGCGTGCTCGCCGCCATCGCGGGACTGCCTCACGACGCCATCGTCGTCAGCCACGACCTGGACCTGCTGGAAGACTTCGACCGCGTGCTGGTCGTGCGCGACGGCGCGATCGCTGCCGACGATGTGCCGGGGCCGGCCTTGCGCTGGTATCGGGAACACTGCGGATGATGGAGCCCCTGTACGTCGCGGGCGCCACGCCGCTGCATCGCCTGCCGGCGTGGGTCAAATTGCTGGCGCTGATGGCGGCGGGCGCGGGGCTGTTCATGCTGCGCGATCCGGCCTGGCTGGCGCTTGCCTGCGCAATCGCTGCGGGGTTTGTGTGGTCCACGGGAGTCGCCGCGGCAGCCGTGTGGCGCCAGGTGCGAGGGCTATTGTGGGTGCTGTTGGCCATGGCCCTGTTCACGGGCTGGTTCCTGGGGCCGGTCGAGGCGCTGGCCGTCGTGCTGCGCGTGGCGGCGATGGTCGGACTGGCGCTGGCCGTCACGCTGGCCACCCGCACCTCGGACCTGATCGGTGTCTGTGAAAGCGCATTGCGGCCGTTCGAGCGCACTGGCCTCGTGGACGCCGAAAAGGTGGCGTTGGCGCTGGCGCTGGCGCTGCGTTTCGTGCCCGAGATCTGGCGAAACTTCCAGGAAATCCGCGAGGCGCAGGCCGCGCGCGGACTGGGCGCGAATCCGGTCGCCTTGATCGTGCCGCTGATCGTGCTGACCTTGAAGCGCGCCCAGGAAGTGGCCGAAGCGATCGATGCGCGTAGTTTCTGAAGACGGGACGCCGTGTCCGTCAATCTTAGGGGCAACACCATGAAATCCAGCAATACCGTGCTGATCGCGCTGTTCGCGGCGCTGATCGTCGTCCTGAGCCTGATGCCGCCGATCCCGATGCCCGGCATTCCCGTGCCCATCACCTTGCAGACGCTGGGGGTCATGCTGGCCGGCGCGATGCTGGGACCCGTCCGTGGCGCGTTGGCGTGCCTGTTGTACCTGGCGCTCGCGGCCGTCGGCCTGCCGGTCCTGCCCGGCGGCCGGGGAGGGCTGGGCGCGTTCTTCGGACCTACGGGTGGTTTCCTGATCGGCATGGTGGCCGGCGCCCTGGTGACGGGCTGGCTGGCTCGCCGCTTGGCGGCCCGGACGTCGCGCACCTGGATGGGATTGGCGGGCTATGTCGTGGCCTGCGTCGTCGGCGGCATCGCCGTGGTGTATGCCTTCGGCGTGCCGTGGCTGGCCGCGGTGGCCAAAATGGATATCGGCAAGGCTGCCGCCGCCGTGGCGGTGTTCCTGCCGGGCGACCTGGTCAAGGCCGTGCTGGCCGCCTGGGTGGCGTCGCGGGTGGAGCGCGTGTGGCCGATGCTGGGCCGCTGAATGTCGTGAAGGCGCCGGCGCTGTCATAAAGACCCCGGCCGCTCCAAGGGAATCCCCCAACTGACGCCCGCAACCCTTTCAAGTACAAGTTCGCCATTAACAAACGCGTTCGCCAAAATGGTGGTTTCCGTAGCACATCAGGGAATTACCGTAGTTGCGCTAGGTCATCTGATACTGTTTTAACCATATAATATTTTTTTCTGTATAACTTTAAACAGGCTCGCTTCGCCTCGTTCGAGGCACATAAGAGCCACCACAGGAGACAAAAATATGCGCAAGCACTTCGGCTTGTCCGCGGCCGCCGCCGCTGTAGCCCTGACTCTGCCGCTTCTGGCGAGCGCACAGGTCAAGGTTGGCGTCACGGTGGCCAGCACCGGTCCCGCCGCTTCGCTGGGTATCCCCGAGCGCAACACGGTGGCGCTGCTGCCCAAGGAAGTCGCCGGCCAGAAGATCGAATGGATCGTCCTGGACGACGCCACCGACACGACGCAGGCTGTGAAGAACTCGCGCAAGCTGGCTTCCGACGACAAGGTCGACGTGCTGATCGGCACGTCCATCACCCCGGGCTCGCTGGCCATGGTGGACGTGGCCGCCGAAGCCAAGGTGCCGATGATCAGCGTGGCCGCCAGCGCCAAGATCGTCGAACCCGTGGACGACAAGCGCCGTTGGGTTTTCAAGACGCCCCAGAACGATGCGCTGATGGCCGGCGCCCTGGCTGACGCCATGGCAAAGTCCAAGGTCAAGACCCTGGGCTTCATCGGCTTTGCCGACGCCTACGGCGACGGCTGGCTCGACGTGATGCAGAAGGCCGCCAAGGCCAAGGGCATCGAGATCGTCGCCGTCGAAAAATACGGCCGCACCGACACCAGCGTGACGGGCCAGGTGCTCAAGCTGGTCGGCGCCAAGCCCGACGCGATCCTGATCGCCGGCGCCGGCACTCCGTCCGCGCTGCCGCAAAAGGAACTGAAGGCGCGCAACTACGGCGGCACCATCTACCAGACCCACGGCGCCGCCAACAACGACGTGCTGCGCGTCTGCGGCAAGGACTGCGACGGCATGCTGCTGCCGGCCGGTCCGCTGCTGGTCGCCGCGCAACTGCCCGACAGCAACCCGGTCAAAAAGTCGGCCCTGGCCTACGTCGAAGCCTATGAAAAGGCCAACGGCGCCGGTTCGACCAACACGTTCGGCGGCCACATGTGGGATGCCGGCCAACTGGTCGTCGCCGCACTGCCCGTGGCGCTCAAGTCGGGCGCCAAGCCTGGCACGCCGGAATTCCGCGTCGCCATGCGCGATGCGCTGGAAGGCGTGAAGGATCTGGCCGTGTCGCAAGGCGTGTTCAACATGTCGCCCACGGACCACGCCGGCTTTGACGAACGCTCGCGCGTCATCGTCAAGGTGGAAAACGGCAAGTGGGTCTACCAGCCCGGCCTGTAATACCCCTGGATCGCCTGATCGCGGGCCGCCCGATTCGCGGGCGCTCGCAGCGCGGGGGGCGGTAATCCGCCCGCCGTGTGCTCCCGGCAGTACTTCGCACCGGCCTCTCCGGCCGGTGTGTCGTATCAGTGTTCCGGGTGGGGCCGGAACACCAAGAAACCACAAGGTAGTTGTTAGATGGATTCATCAATTGCGCTGATCCTGCTGCAAGACGGTGTCGTCAACGGCGCTATCTATGCCCTGCTGGGCATGGCTCTGGTGCTGGTTTTCGCCGTTACGCGCGTCATTTTCATTCCCCAGGGCGAGTTCGTGGCGTTCGGCGCCCTGACCCTGGCCATGCTGGTGGACGGCAAAGTGCCGGGCACCGCTTATCTCTTGCCGCTGCTGGGCCTGGTCTGCCTGGCGCTCGAGCTGCTGCGCGCCCTGCGCACCCGTAGCGCCGCGGGCCTGCCGAAAACCATCGCCACCTGCGTGATCCTGCCGCTGGCGCTGTTCTGGCTGACCAAAAGCTACACCGCCGCAGAGAACTCGCTGTGGCTGAACATGCTGCTCACGCTGTTCCTGGTCGTGCCGATGGGGCCGATGGTCTATCGCATCGTCTACCAGCCCCTGGCCGAAGCCACCGTGCTGGTGCTGCTGATCGTTTCGGTCGCGGTGCACTTCGCGCTGATGGGCCTGGCGCTTGTGTTCTTCGGCGCGGAAGGCTGGCGCACGCCCGCTTTCGTGAGCGGGCAGGTGGATCTGGGATTCATGACGTGGTCGGCGCAAAGCCTGTTCGTCGTCGCGACCTGCGCGCTGCTCATCATTGCCCTGTGGCTGTTCTTCGGCAAGACGCTGTATGGCCGCGCGCTGCGCGCCACCGCCGTCAACCGCCGCGGCGCGCGGCTGGTGGGCATCAGCACCAACATGTCGGGTTCCCTGACGTTCACGCTGGCCGTGGGCATCGGCGCGATGTCCGGCATGCTGATCGCTCCGATCACCACGGTCTATTACGACACCGGCTTCCTCATCGGCCTGAAGGGCTTCGTCGGCGCCATCATCGGCGGACTGGCCAGCTATCCCATCGCGGCGGCGGGCTCGCTGCTCGTCGGCGTGCTGGAATCCTTCTCGTCGTTCTGGGCCAGCGCCTACAAGGAAGTGATCGTCTTCACCCTGATCATCCCGGTTCTGGTCTGGCGTTCGTTCAGCACCCATCACGCGGACGAAGAGGAATAAAGCCATGAACCGCATTCTGCTTGCCGTGTTTCTCGTCGTTCTGGCGGGCCTGCCGCTGGTGTCGGCGACGCCCGAATTCTGGGTGACGCAACTCAACTACATCGGGCTTGCGAGCCTGGTCGTGCTCGGGCTGGTGCTGCTGACCGGCGTCGGCGGCCTGACGTCGTTCGGCCAGGCCGCGTTCGTCGGCCTGGGCGCCTACACCACCGCCTACCTCACGACGCAATACGACGTATCGCCCTGGCTGGCGCTGCCCGCCGGCCTGGTGCTGACCGCTGTCGTTGCCTACTTGCTGGGCGCGATCACGCTGCGCCTGTCGGGCCACTACCTGCCGCTGGGCACCATCGCCTGGGGCCTGTCGCTGTACTACCTGTTCGGCAACATCGACTGGCTGGGCAAGCATGACGGCATCGCCGGCATCGAGCCCATCAGCATCTTCGGCATCTCGCTGGCCAGCGGCCGCCACATCTATTACCTGATCTGGGTATGCGTGCTGCTGGCGCTCTGGGCCACGCGCAACCTGCTCAACTCGCGTCCCGGCCGCGCCATCCGCGCGCTGAAGAGCGGGGCGGGCATGGCCGAGTCCATGGGCGTCAACACCGCCGCCTACAAGATCGTGATCTTCGTGTGGGCCGCGCTGCTGGCTTGCGTGTCGGGCTGGCTGTATGCCCACATGCAGCGCGCTGTCAGCCCCAGTCCGTTCGGCCTGAACTACGGCATCGAATACCTGTTCATGGCGGTGGTTGGCGGCGCGGGCTACGTCTGGGGCGCCCTGCTGGGCTCCAGCGTGATCCTGGTGCTGAAGGATCAACTGCAGAACCTGCTGCCCCGGTTGCTGGACACCAACGCCAACTTCGAGATGATCGTCTTCGGCGTGCTGCTGATCCTGATGCTGCAATACGCCCGCAACGGCCTGTGGCCGATCCTGGCGGGATGGTGGGGCAGCATCACGGGCGCGGACGGTTCGCGTCGCAGCCTGGCGCCGCCCGCGTCGGCCCCGGCGCTGCCCGCGCGCGAGCGCCCGCAGGCCGGGCAGGTCGTGCTGAAAGTGGACGCCATCCGCAAGGAATTCGGCGGCCTGGTCGCCGTCAACGACATCACCTTCAAGGTCAGCTCCGGCGAGATCATGGGCCTCATCGGTCCCAACGGCGCCGGCAAGAGCACCACCTTCAACCTGATCAGCGGCGTGCTGCCGGTGACGCGTGGCCAGGTCACGTTCATGGGCGAGCGCATCGACAACCGCTCGGCGCGCGAAATCGCCAAGATGGGCGTGGGCCGCACGTTCCAGCACGTCCAGCTGCTGCCGGGCATGACCGTGCTGGAGAACGTGGCGCTGGGCGCACACATGCGTTCGGACGTGGGCGTGCTGGCCGGCGCCCTGCATTCGGATCGGGCTCGCGAGGCCCAACTGCTGCACGAAGCCGCGCAGCAGCTCAAGCGCGTGGGCCTGGGCGAATATTTGTACGAACAGGCGGGCAACCTGGCCCTTGGTCAGCAGCGCATCCTGGAAATTGCGCGGGCGCTGGCCTGCGATCCGGTCCTGTTGCTGCTGGACGAACCGGCCGCCGGCCTGCGCTACAAGGAAAAGCAGGATCTGGCGCGCGTGCTGGAACAGTTGCGCGCCGAGGGCATGAGCATCCTGCTCGTCGAACATGATATGGATTTTGTGATGCGCCTGACCAACCACCTCGTGGTGATGGATTTCGGCACCAAGCTGGCCGAAGGCGTGCCGGCCGACGTGCAAAAGAACCCGGCGGTGCTGGAAGCCTACCTGGGCGGCATCGACGACGACCTGCCCGAAGCGGACCAGGCCAAGCCCGTGCCCGCAGGAGGCGTGTGATGAGCGCAACGAATTTTCCCGTCCTCGAAGTCACCAACCTGTCCGCCCGCTACGGCAAGGTGGGCGCGCTGGTCGGCGCCACGCTCACCGTGCCGGCTGGCAGCATCGTCACGGTCATCGGCGCCAACGGCGCCGGCAAGTCCACGATGCTGAACGCCATCATGGGTTCTCTGCCCCAGACCGGCCACGCAGCTGGCACGGTCCAGTACGCCGGCAGCGACGTGTCGGGCTGGCTGGTGGAACGCCGTGTTGGTGCCGGCATGTCGCTGGTGCCCGAGCGCCGCGAGCTCTTTGGCAGCATGTCCGTGGAAGACAACCTGCTGCTGGGCGGCTTTCGGCGCTACCGCGCCCGAGAAAGCGGCTGGCGCGACACGCTGAATGAAGTGTTCGACCTGTTCCCGCGGCTGCGCGAACGGCGCGCCCAGCAGGCCGGCACCCTTTCCGGCGGCGAACGGCAGATGCTGGCCGTGGGCCGCGCGCTCATGGCCAAGCCCAATCTGCTGATGCTGGACGAACCCAGCCTGGGCCTCGCGCCGCGCATCGTGCGCGAGATCTTCCACATCATCGCTCGCCTGCGCGAGACCGGCGTGGCGATCCTGCTGGTCGAGCAGAACGCGCGCGCCGCGCTGCAGGTGGCCGACTACGGCTACGTGCTGGAAACCGGCGAAGTCATCCTGCATGGCCCCGCCCGTGAACTGGCCGGCGACCCCAAGGTCATCGAAAGCTATCTGGGCTTGGGCAAGGGCGCCGAAGCGGCCTGAGCCGCTCCTGGCATTCCGCCCACAAAAACGCCGGCCACCGCAAGGGGCCGGCGTTTTTCATGCCTGGTGCGCGTGCGCGTCATGCGGCGGCGCCGGGCTTTACTCGTCGCGATCGAAGACGTGGATCAAACGAAACCGCTCGCACACCAGCATCATGTCCGGGGCGTATCCGCCGTTGCGTTCGAAGTACGCAATATGCGCGTCGCGCCATTCTTCATAGGGGCCTTCTCCTTCGGCCAGCGCGAACGCCTCGTCCACCTGGTCAAAGCGCTGGATGAGGACGCTTTCGGTTTCGATGACGCAGGCCGGCCGTCCCCGGCCGTCCAGCACCACATCTTGCCGGCCCGCCGCGGGCGCGGGGTCGTCGTCGTCGTAGTCGCGCAGCGCGCCGCAGGTGGCGGTCTTGGCGCCCGCAAGCACCAGGGCGAGCAGGGCGTCGGCAAGCTCGGGAGAATCGCCGAACTGGAAGGTCACTGCGGTGTCGTAGGGGGCGGGAGGCTTCACGGTTGGGGCGTCCATTGAAGTATCAGTTCCGGTCCCATCGCGGGGTCCGAGGTTGAGTGCGAACCCGTCTCGATGCGGCCGGCCTGCCGGCGCAGCAAGAACGGGTCGTCCGGGTCGTGCACGCTGACGTCGTACCAGCCGCCGCTGCGGGACATGTCCCACGCCAGCTCGAGTCTTTCGCCCGGGGCCAGCGTCAGGCTGGATTCGCGCGGGTAGTCGTAGGCATTCGGAGCGATGCGGCAAGCGCGGGGCCGGGCGTCCGGATTATGCAGCGACACCCGTAGTGTGCTGCCTTCGTAACGGCACGAGACCTCCAGCGCTGGTCCGGTCGGCCGGATGCGTCCGGCGCAGTGCCGGTGAAAGCCGTTCGGGCCGATGATCCACAGGTCGTAGCGGCCGTCGTGCGCAGCGCGCCACGAATCCTGCAGCGATTTGCCTGCCTCCACGGTATAGCGGCGCGGGCCGCTTTCCAGGTCCAGCCGGTCGTAGACGTGCAGCACCGCGCCGGCGGCCCCAACGTTGGAGAAGCGCAGGGACACGCGGTCATCCTGGACACTGGCGTCGGTGTGCAACGCATACGGCAGCGCGCGCGATGGCCGGGCGCCCGGCTGTTGCTGCGCCAGCGCCGCGGACGTCGGCGCCGGCGGCTTGACGGTGCCTGGCAGCGCGGCGGCCCGCGCCGCGCGCTCGGCGGTGGCGGGCAGGGCGTGCAGCCGATCCTGGTCGTCGGGCGACGCAAAATCGAAGACCGACATCAGGTCCCCGCACACGGCCTGGCGCCAGGGCGAGATATTCGGCTCGGCCACGCCGAAACGACGCGCGACGAAGCGCAGCACCGACGTGTGGTCGAACACCTGGGAATTGACCCAGCCGCCCTTCGTCCAGGGCGACAGGACGTACATGGGCACGCGCGGGCCAAGCCCGTAGACGCCGTTGAGGTGGGCCGGCGTGTCGTCCTTTTCCACGCCGGTGACGTGGCCGTGGTATTCGCCACGGGTGTCCACCGTGGAGGCGCCGGCATATTCGCCCTGGGCGTTGCGCGAAGGCGGCGCGGGGGGCGGCATGTGGTCGAAGAATCCGTCGTTCTCGTCGAACATCAGCAGCAGGACCGTCTTGCTCCAGACCTCGGGATTCGCGGTCAGGGCGTCCAGCACGCGGGCCGTGTAGTCCGCGCCCTGCGCCGGGCTGGACGGACTGGGGTGCTCGGATCCGGCGCGGGTGGCGCAGATCCACGACACCTGCGGCAGCGTGCCGTCCAGCACGTCCTGGCGCAGCAGGTCCAGGTCGCGCGTCGTCAGGGCCTTTTCCTTCAACGCCGCCATCGACCCGGGCAGGCCCAGATAGGCGTCGCGATAGGCCTTGAATCCGGCGGTGGGGTTGAGCGAATAGTTGTCCGCCATGTTCTGGTAGATGCGCCAGCTCACGCCCGCGCGCTCCAGCCGTTCCGGATAGGTGGTCCAGGTATAGGCGCCGGCAGGGTCGCCGCCGGTCAGCTTGTTGTAGACGTTGCCCAGCGCCGGCCCGTTGCCCCGCGCCAGACCGTCGTTGGTGCCGGTCCAGAGGAACAGCCGGTTGGTGTTGGTGCCGCCGGTGAACGAGCAGTGATAGGCATCGCACACAGTGAAGGCGCGCGCCATCGCGTACTGGAAGGGCAGGTCGTCTTCCGCGTAGTACGCCATGGAATGGTTCTTCTTGGCGGCCGGCCAGTTGCCCATGCGGCCGGCGTCCCAAGCGTCCTGCGCGTTCGACCACGTGTGCGGGGTGCTGGCCACGCGGATGGCCTCGTAGGCCTCGCGCGTATCCAGGCGGTATGGCAGCACGGTGCGCGGCGCGCCTTCGTCGGGCTTGTCGTTGTACTGCGCCCAGACCGTGCGGTTGCGGGCATCGGGGCTATCAGGAACCGGAATCGGGAAGCGGTCCCCGAAGCCGCGCACGCCCGCCAGTCCGCCGAAATAATGGTCGAACGAGCGGTTTTCCTGCATGAAGATGACGATGTGCTCGACATCGCGGATCGTGCCGGTGCGCTGGTTGGCGGGAATGGCCAGTGCGCGGCGGATGGCCGCCGGAAACAGCGCGAGCGCGCTGCTGGCGCCCGCCAGGGCGGCGCTGTTGCGGAGAAAATCGCGTCTGCTTTGCATGGGCTCGTCCGGCGTTCGGAAGCCCACAGCGTACGCCGCCTTTCCTGTTATTTGCCTGACGGCCAGCGGCCGCCCAGCGCGCGGGTGGCTTCGGCTGCGGCGTCCTGCACCAGCTTGCCCATTTTCTTGACGGCGGCCGGCGAGTAGCGTTCTTTGGGGCCCGACAGGGATATGGCGCCACAGAGGTCGCCATCGGGGCCGAAGACCGGGCTGGCCACCGCAGCACAGTTGGGATCGCGTTCGCCCATGGACGTGAGCATCAGGCCGGCCTGCGCAGGCGACTGGCCGTCCACCATATAGGCTGTCAGCAGCTTGCCCGCCGCACCCTTGTCCAGCGGCAGCAGGTCGCCGACGCGGATGCGGTCCAGCGTGGAATGGTGCGAATCCACCCGCAACAGGCACACGCGCGTCTGCGCGTCGTTGTAGACGTGGAAGGACGCGCTTTCGGTGCCCTTGTCGACGAGGCCCTGCAGCAGCGGAAGAATGGTTTCGGTCAGGCGGTAGGTGGCTTCGTAGGCGCGTCCGAGGTGATGGGCGTAAGGCCCGAGCGCGTAGCGCCCGTCGGCGCGGCGCACCACCAGGGCGGCCTTTTCAAGCGAAGCGATGAGCCGCAAGAGCGTGCTCTTGTAAAACCCCGTGGCCCGGGAAAGATCGGCAAGCGTGATGGGATCGGTGCGTTGCGCGACGGCCCCGACGATGGTCAGGGCGCGTTCGACGGCGGCGACGCCGTCGGTGGAATTGTCCTGAGTAGGGGTACGACTCATTGGAATGATAGGGGGGTGATTACGCGGTGGTTCCCGACTCCGGATCGATCACCCGGCTGATGACCGGGAAATAGCGGTTGCCGTGCCCTTGGGCGAGCGCCGCGTCGAACCAGTGGTCTACGTTGCGGGCTCCCAGCGCCTCTACGCCGGTCTGGTCTGCCAGCGCCAGCGCGTAGCGCAGGTCTTTGCGGGCGTAGTCCACAGGGAAGGCTTTTTCGGGAAAGTCTGCGGGCAGAATAGCCTTTAAGCCGTGGTTGCGCAACGCGAAGCTGTCCGCCGAACCGCGTGTGAAGGTCTCGAGCAGGACCTGCGGATCGACGCCGGAGCGGCGCGCGATCGCGCGGGCCTCGGACAGCGCCACCACGGTCTCGAACAGCACCATATTGTTCAGGATCTTCACGACCTGGCCGCTGCCGACGGGGCCACAGTGGGTGATTTCGTTGGCGAAGGTGGAGACCAGCGGCTTCACGCGGGCAAAGACCTGCGCGTCGCCGCCGATCATGACCGACAGGGTGCCGGCCTCGGCTGCGGCGCGTGTGCGGGCCACGGGAGCGTCGATGAAGGTCGCCCCCTTGGCGGCGAATTCGCCAGCCAGCTCGCGCGTTACGTCCACGGGCGAAGTGCTCAGGTCGACGATCAACTGGCCGCTGCGCGCGTTGGCCAGCAGGCCGTCGGCGGCGCGCGCCAGCTGCGCCACGACTTCACCAGACGGCAGGGACAGGAACACCACGTCGCAGTCGCGCATGATCTGCGCCGCCGTCGCCGTGGCGACGCCGTGCGCGGCAAGGCGCTGCAGGGGAGCGGGATCGTTGTCGCAGCCCAGCACGGGCAGCCCGCCCTTGGCGGCCAGGTTGCGGCAGATGGGTTCGCCCATGACGCCCAGGCCGATGAAGCCGGCTCGTTGAAATTCAGGCATGAGGATAGTCTCCGAAAATAGATTGGGACGGCCGCCAGCGCGGCCTTGAATGGTCTTCAGGAAAGCGGCCGGCCTACATGCCGAAATAGATTCCCTTGGATTGCTGGTACAGGCGTAGCCCGCTCACGCCCTTTTCGCGGCCGATGCCGCTTTGCTTGAAGCCGCCGAAAGGCGTGGAAATGGAAAGCTGCTTGTAGGTGTTGATCCACACGCTGCCCGCTTCCAGGCGCTTGGCGACGCGCCAGGCGCGGCGATAGTCCGCCGTCCAGATGCCGGATGCCAGGCCGTAGGCGCTGTCGTTGGCCTGCTCGACCAGGTCGTCCTCGTCGTCGAAGACCAGCGCGCACAGCACCGGACCGAAGATTTCCTCGCGCACGACGTGCGCGTCCCGCGCCAGGCCGCCCAGGATGGTGGGGCGGTAGAACGCGCCCGCAGACAGGGCGTCGCCTTCGGGCCGTTCGCCGCCCAGCAGCACGTGCGCGCCTTCGCGGCGTGCCGACTCGACCATGCCTTCGATTTTTTCGCGGTGGCCGAACGACGCGATGGGGCCCATCTGCGCGCCATCGGCGTCGGGCATGTCCACCTTCAGGCGGCCTGCGCGCGCCACGAGCTTGTCGATGAAGGACTCGGCGATGCTGCGCTGGACGTACAGCCGCGAGCCCGCTACGCAGGATTGCCCGCTGCCTTCGAAGATGCCGCCGATGACGCCTTCGATCGCGGCGTCCTGGTCTGCGTCCGCAAACACGATGTGAGGCGACTTGCCGCCAAGTTCCAGAGCCACGGGCATCAGCTTTTCCGCGGCGGCATGCGCGATGGCGCGGCCGCTTGCCGTGCCGCCGGTGAAGGACACCATGCGCACGCCGGGATGTTCCACCAGACGCCGGCCCACGGTGGACCCCAGGCCCGTCACCACGTTCAGGATGCCCGGCGGCAGGCCGGCTTCCAGTGCGATGCGGCCCAATTCCAGCGCGGGCGACGAGGTGACTTCGGAAGGCTTCAGGATGACGGCGTTGCCGGCCGCGAGCGCCGGCGCGACCTTCTGCGCCTCCATCGTCAACGGCGAGTTCCACGGCGTGATCGCCACGACCACGCCGTACGGATCGTAGTGCGTCATGGACAGATAGTTGCCGCGCGGCGGCGTGACTTCGGCGCCCAGGGTTTCGCAAACGCCGGCGTAGTAGCGGAAAGTGGCCGCGGCGCTGGCGACCTGCGCCTTGCATTCCGCCCAGACCTTGCCGTTTTCGATCATCTGCAGGCGCGCGAGCAGGGCGGCGTTCTGGTCCATGCCATCCGCGATGCGGCGCAGGATCGCGGCGCGTTGATGGGGCAGCATGTCGCGCCATGCTGGTTGGCGCTGCGCCTGCCAGGCAACTTGCACCGCCTGGTCCACCTGTGCGTCGGACGCGGCGCTGATCAGGTAATTGCGGGCGCCGGTGGCGGGGTTGACGGACTCGAACGCGGCGTCGCCTTGCGCGATCCATTCGCCGCCAATCAGCATGGATTTAAGGGTTTCCGATGATTCGGACATGAATTGCCTTTCCTCTCTTGATGGGTATCTGTACGCCGGCCGCGCAGGGCCGCCACGCATTTATTCGTTGACAGTCTCGGTTTGAAAAAATATAAAATAGAATAAGCGTTCTGTCTATTGGAACGATAAGAATAAAGCAAACCTTCAATCGATGACAAGAGGAGACCTACCCATGCAACGCAAATGGCTGCGCGCGCTGGCTTGTGCCGCGGCGCTGATCGCGGGAACGGCGCACGCCGATACCTATCCTTCCAAGCCCGTGTCGATGATCGTGCCGTACCCGGCCGGGGGCGCCACCGACGTGGTCGCGCGCGCCGTGGCCGAACGCCTGACGCAGGCGTGGGGCCAGACAGTCATCGTCGAAAACCGTGCTGGCGCCGGCACGACCATCGGCGCCAGCACCGTGGCCCGCGCGCGTGGCGACGGCTACACGCTGTTCATGACCACGTCCGCGCACACCATCAGCGGGCATCTGTACAGCAAGCTGAACTACGACCCCGTCAAGGACTTTGCGCCCATCACGCTGGTCACCAAGGTGCCGTTGGTGCTGGTGATCAATCCTTCCATCCCGGCCAACACGCTGCCGGAATTCCTGGCCTACCTGAAGCAGAACGGCGGGTCGGTGAACTTCGCGTCTCCGGGCAACGGCACGGCGCAGCACTTGAGCGGTGAGCTCTTCAAGATCGCCACGCAATCGTCCATCACGCACGTGCCGTACCGCGGCGACTCGCCCGCGTTCACCGACCTGGCGGGCGGACAGGTGCAGATGATGCTGGCCACCATCACGTCGGCGTTGCCGCTGATCCAGTCCGGCAAGCTGCGCGCCCTGGCCGTGGCCAACGGCAAGCGGGTGCAGGCGCTGCGTGACGTGCCGACGTTCGCCGAAGCGGGCATGCCGGGATTCGAGGCCGCAACGTGGTTCGGCCTGCTGGCGCCCGCCGCCATGCCGAAGGAACAGGCGCAACGCATCTACGAAGACGTGTCGAAGATCGTCGCTACGCCCGACATGCAGGCGCGCATCGAGGGCCTGGGCGGCGAAGTGGTCAACAGCACGCCGCAGGCGTTCGCCGCATTCATGCAGCAGGAAGAGGAGAAGTGGGGCCAGGCCGTCAAGGCTTCCGGCGCCGTCGCAGCGCAGTAGACACCAACTTGCCCGCAGCCACGCGCCAATGCAGCGCGCGGCGCGGGACCATCACGGAGGAGACACATCATGGCAGTTAGAAAATGGCTGGCAACGGGCGCGTTCGCCTGGTTCTCGACGCTACCCCTGGCCGCGGGCGCCGCGGACTTTCCCAACGCGCCGGTGAAGTTCGTCGTGGGCTTCAGCCCCGGCAGCACGATCGACACCGTGGCGCGCATCATCGGCGACGCGCTGTCCACGCGCATGGGGCAATCGTTCGTCGTGGAAAACAAGACCGGCGCCAACGGCATGATCGCGGCGCGCATGGTGGCGCAGGCCAAGCCTGACGGCTACACCATCCTGGTCAGCAATTCCAGTTCGATCACCGTCAACCCCTTGCTCTACAAGGACCTGCAGTACGACCCGCTGAAGGACTTCGCGCCGGTGACCACCGTGGTCTCCGTACCGTTCATCCTGACCATCAACGCCGAAAACCCGCGCGTGGCGGGCGTCAGCGACGTCAAGTCGCTGGTGGAACTGGCCAGACGCAATCCCAACACGGTCAGCTACGGGTCCGCCGGCAACGGCAACCTCATGCACCTGGCGGGCGCGCAGCTTGCCACCATGTCCAACGTCCAGATGCTGCACGTGCCGTACCGCGGCGCGGCGCCGATGGAAGCCGGACTGATGTCCAAAGAGGTCGACTTCGGATTCGACACGCTGTCGGGCGTGCCGCTCATCAAGGCCGGCAAGCTCAAGGCGCTTGCCGTGTCCACCGCGCAGCGCTGGCATGACCTGCCGGACGTTCCGGCCGTGGCCGAATTGGGCTATCCGGACTTCGACATTTCCTTCTGGGTTGGCGTCTTTGCGCCGGCGGGCACGCCGCCGGCGGTGGTCGAACGCTTGAACCGGGAGATCGCCGAGGCGGCCAAGGACCCCGCGGTGCGGGCGCGGCTGGCGATGCAGGGCAATCCGTCGACACAGACGCCGCAGGCATTCCGCCAAAAGATCGCGGATGAGCTCAAGCAGAACGAGACGCTCATCAAGCGCGCAAACATCAAGATCGACTGAACCGGCGGCGCAGGCCGCGATGGCAACTGGCAGCAAGGAGCACAAGGTGTCCTGGGAAAAAGAACTGCAGGAATTGGCGTTGCGCAAGGAGTGGGCCGCGCGCATGGGGGGCGAGGCGAAGGTGCGCCGGCATCGCGAAGCCGGCAAGCTGCCGGTGCGCGAGCGCATCGACCGGATGGTCGACCCGGAATCCTTCCGGGAGGTGGGTGCGCTGGCGGGCAGCGGCGAGTACGACGCCGAAGGCCGGTTGACGGATTTCACGCCGTCGAACCTGCTGATCGGCCGGGCCAAGGTACAGGGCCGGCCGGTGGTCGTCGCCGCCGACGACTTCACCGTGCGCGGCGGCGCGAACGACGGCGCCGTCGGCGACAAGCTGGTCGAGGCCGAGCGCATGGCGCAGGACCTGCGGTTGCCGCTGCTTCGGCTGGTGGACGGCACGGGCGGCGGGGGATCGGTGCGCAGCATCGAGATCAAGGGGCACACGCTGCTGCCCAAGCTGCGCATGTGGCCGCTGATGGCGCAGAACCTGGCGACCGTGCCCGTCGTGTCTCTGGCGCTGGGTTCGGTGGCAGGGCTGGGCGCGGCGCGCGTCGCGGCCAGCCATTATTCGGTCATGGTGCGCGACACGTCGCAGCTCTTCATCGCGGGGCCGCCCGTCGTCGCCCGCATCGGCCAGAACCTGGACAAGAACGAACTGGGCGGCAGCGACATCCACACCCGCAACGGCGTGGTGGACGACGAGGCCGATTCCGAAGAGGCCGCGTTCGCCATGGCCAGGCGCTTCCTCTCGTATCTGCCGCGCTCGGTGCACGAGCTGCCGCCCCGCGCGGCGCAGCCGGGCAAGGCAGGCGCGCAGGACTGGCTGCGCGGCGCCATCCCGGCCGACACGCGCGCCGTGTACAAGATGCGGCCGATCGTGCAGGCGCTGGTCGACGAGGACTCCTTCATGGAGATCGGCAAGCGCTGGGGCCGCGCGGTGATCACGGGCCTGGCCCGGATCGACGGCTGGCCGGTGGCGGTGTTCGCCAGCGATCCCTATCACTACGGTGGGGGCTGGGACGGCCCCGCCGCCGAAAAATTCACCCGACTGCTGGATCTTGCCGAAACCTTCCATCTGCCGGTGGTGAACCTGGTCGACGTGCCGGGATTCCAGATCGGGCTGAATGCCGAGAAGGCCGGCGCCATGCGCTATGGCGTGCGCGCCCTGACGGCCGTGGCGCAGTCCACCGTGCCGTGGTGCTCGATCATCGTGCGCAAGGCCTTCGGCGTGGCGGCCGGCGGCCACCAGAGCGCGGGCCGCTTCAACTTCCGCTATGCGTGGCCTTCAGCCCAGTGGGGCTCGCTGCCGGTGGAAGGCGGACTGGAAGTCGCCTACAAGGCCGAGATCGAGGCCGCCGAGGATCCCGAAGCCAAGACGCGCGAGATCGAGGCGCGCGTGCGCAGCCTGACTTCTCCGTTCCGCAGCGCCGAAGCCTTCGTCGTGGAAGACATCATCGACCCCGCCGCAACCCGCCGGGTGCTGGAGGAGTTCGTGGAACTGGTCGCGCCGCTGCGCGAACCCGGCCCGCGCGCCTTCGGCTACCGCCCGTGATGGCCAGCCTGGAGCACACCATGAAACGTGTCATTGTGGCCAACCGGGGCGCCGTTGCCCGCCGGGTCATCCGCGCGCTGCGCGGCCTGGGCATCGAGTCGGTCGCGGTCTATTCCGAGGCAGACCAGGATCTGCCGCACGTGCGCGAAGCGGACGTGGCGGTTCCGATCGGGCCGGCGCCCGCGGCGCAAAGCTACCTGAACCGGGAAACCTTGCTGCGCGTCGCGCGCGAGACCGGCGCAGACGCCCTGCATCCGGGCTACGGGTTCCTTTCCGAGAACGCGGATTTCGCGGAAGCGGTGGAAACGGCCGGCATGGTCTTCGTTGGCCCGTCGCCGCGCTGGATCCGCATGCTGGGCCACAAGACCCAGGCGCGCGACGCGATGCGAGCGCTGGGCATGCCGATGGCGCCCAGCAGCGCCGTCCTGAGAGACGACCTGGCCGCGCTGCGCCAGGCGGCGCAGGAATTGGGCTACCCGGTGCTGATCAAACCCGCGTCGGGGGGCGGCGGCATCGGCATGCTTGCGCTGGACGGCCCCGAGGACGCTGAAGCCCAATGGGCGCGGGCCCGGCAGATCTCCGAACGCAGCTTCGGCGGGTCCGACCTTTATCTGGAGAAGCTGCTGCGCAATCCGCGCCACGTCGAATTCCAGTTCCTGGCGGACCGCCACGGCCAGGTGCGCTGCCTGTACGAACGCGATTGCTCCACGCAGCGCCGGCACCAGAAAGTCCTGGAAGAGGCGCCAGCTCCCGCGCTGGACCGCGCCGCGCTGCAAGACATGGGCACCCGGCTGGAATCGATGCTGGCGGGCATGGGATACGACGTGATCGGCACCGTGGAGATGCTGTACACACCGGAGTCCGGCTTTTCCTTCCTGGAGATCAATACGCGCCTGCAGGTGGAGCACGCCGTCACGGAAGAAGTGACCGGCGTTGACCTGGTGGCGGCGCAGCTGAGGCTTGCTGCGGGCGAGCGGATGGAAGACGTGCTGCCGCGCGTGCCTCCCCTGAACGGACATGCCGTGGAGGCGCGCGTCTACGCCGAGGATCCCGTGCGTTTCCTGCCGTCGCCCGGTGTGCTGCGGGCGTTCGCGCCGCCGGCGTTGCCCGGCGTGCGCATCGAAACGGGCTATGCCGAGGGGTGCCGGGTGTCCAGCCATTACGACCCGATGCTGGCCAAGGTGATCGCCCACGCGGCGACGCGCGAAGCGGCCCTGGATCTTCTGGCGGCGTCGCTGGCGCAGTTCCGGGTCGACGGCGTCAAGACCAATATTCCTTTCGTGCTGCGGGTGTTGGACGACCCGGCGTTCCGCGCCGGCCAGGTCAGCACCGGCATGGCGGATCGCATTCTGCAGGAAGCGCGCGTCGCGGCGCAGGCCGCGTAGGCGGGCGGCCGGACCAATCTGACAACTACAAGGAGAAGGCAATGTTCAAAGTGGAAACCCCCGTCGTAGGCCGTGTGGTCGCCGTCACCGTCCGTCCCGGCCAGCGCGTCGAAGTCGGCGACAGCGTCGCCAAGGTGGAGTCGATGAAGATGGAAATCCCCGTGGAGGCCGAACGCGCGGGCATCGTGGCGCGCGTGCTGGTCGGCGAGGGCGACGAGGTGGACGAAGGGCAGGTCGTGGTTGAACTGGAGTAAGGCCGCCATGCTGATCCATACGGAACGGTTGGAATCAGGCCGGATCGCGCTGCTGTCGCTGCGCAATCCCCCGGTCAACAGCCTCAGCGCCGACCTGCGACAGGAACTGCACGCGGCGATCCAGGCCGCGCTGGCCGACGACGCGGTGGGCGCGCTGGTGCTGGCGGGCGACGGGCAATTCTTCTGCTGCGGCGCCGAAATTCGCGAGTTCAATACGCCGATGTCGACGCGCGAGCCCACGCTGCGGTCTGTCATCGCGCTGATCGAAGACGCCGACAAGCCCGTGGTGGCGGCGATCCATGGCGCGGCGCTGGGCGGCGGCCTGGAGCTGGCGCTGGGCTGCCACTATCGCGTGGCGCTGGCGGGCGCATCGCTGGGCCTGCCCGAGGTAAAGCTGGGCGTGCTGCCCGGCGCCGGCGGCACGCAGCGGCTGCCGCGCCTGGTCGGTGTCGAGCGGGCGCTGGCGATGATCTGCGGGGGCGACGCGGTCGACGCCGACGCGGCGTCGGAATGCGGGCTGGTCGACGAGGTGTACGACGACGATCTGCGCCAGCGCGCGGCAGCCTATGCGCTGGCCGTCGCTGACGCGCCGCTGGCGGCGCGCAGGGTGGGAGCGCGTCAGGTGACCGCTCCCGCGGAGCCGGGCGTTTTCGAGCAGGCTCGGCAAGAGGCCGCGCGGCGCTACCGCGGTTGCCTGGCGCCGCAGGTCTGCGCGGATTGCGTGGAGTTCGCCCTGCGCGCCACGCTGAACGACGGCCTTGCCTTCGAACGTGAACGTTTTCTTGAATTGGTCAATGGCAGCCAGTCCAAGGCGCAGCGTCATCTGTTCTTTGCCGAGCGCGCCGCGGTCAAACTGCCAGCCGAATGGCGGGCGGCGACATCGATCGCCACCGTCGGCGTGATCGGCGCCGGCACGATGGGCGGTGGCATCGCCATGAGCCTGGCCAATGCCGGGTTGGACGTCGTGCTGATAGAACGCGACGCGCAGGCGCTCGAGCGCGGGTGGTCGCAAATCCGCAAGAACTACGCCGCCACCGCAGCCAAGGGCAAGCTCAGCCCGGCGCAGGTCGAGGCGCGCGAGGCGCGCATCCGGCGCAGCGTGGACATGGGCGATCTTCGAGAAGCCGACCTGGTGATCGAAGCCGCCTTCGAGGATATGGCGGTCAAGCGCCAGATATTCGAGTCGCTGGGCCGGATCTGCAAGCCCGGCTCCATCCTGGCGTCGAACACCTCGCGCCTGGACATAGACGAGATCGCCGGTTTCACCGGCCGCCCCTCCCAGGTATTGGGCATGCACTTCTTCAGCCCCGCGAACGTCATGCGCCTGCTGGAAGTCGTCAAGGGCCGGGAGACCGGCGGCAACGTGGTTGCGGCGGTGTTCAAGCTGGCGCGCGCAATGGGCAAGCTGCCGGTGCTGGTTGGCGTATGCGATGGGTTCGTAGGCAACCGCATGGTCAGCCCCTACACCCGTGAGGCGCATTTCCTGCTGGAGGAAGGCGCCACGCCGTCCCAGGTGGACGGCGCGCTGCAACGCTTCGGGCTGGCGATGGGACCGCTGCGCATGGCCGACATGGCGGGGCTGGACATCAGTTGGGCGTTCCGCAAGCGCATGGCGCCTACCCGGCCGGCTCACGTGCGTTATTCGCGCGTGGCGGACAGCCTGTGCGAACTGGGGCGCTTCGGCCAGAAGACGGGCAGCGGCTTCTACCGCTACGAGGCCGGCAGCCGGACCCCGGTCGAAGATCCTCAAGTGCTGGCGCTGATTGAAACCTGCGCCCGGGAAGATGGCATCCAACGCAGGACGGTCTCGGACGAGGAAATCGTGCAGCGCACGATGTATGCCCTGGTCAACGAGGGCGCCCGCATTCTGGAAGAGGGCATCGCCCGCCGCGCGTCGGACATCGATGTGATCTACGTCAACGGCTACGGCTTTCCCGTGCATCGGGGCGGGCCGCTGTTCTATGCCGACCAGCAAGGCTTGCCTGAGGTGCTGGCGACGATACGGCGCTTCCACGCCGAGCACGGCGAGCTCTGGCGGCCCGCGCCGCTGCTGGAAAGGCTGGTGGCGAACGGGCAGAGCTTCGCGGATTTGTGACGGAAAGGGGCTGCGGCGGATGTCGCGCCCCTCGGGAAAAGAATCAGGAGACAAGGCATGCAGTTGGAACAGGCAGGGTCCGCCGCGCGCGGACCGCAGGAGCAGTACTTTTCGAAGCTGGCCGAAGGCCGCTTCCAGATCCAGCGCTGCGCCGGCTGCGGCGCGCATCAGTTCTATCCGCGCGTGCTGTGCATGCACTGCGGCGCGGCGGACCTGGCGTGGACGGACCCTTCCGGCGCCGGCACGGTCTATTCGTTCAGCATCGTGCGGCGCAAGCCCGAAGCCGGCGGCGACTACAACGTCGCGCTGGTCGACCTGGAAGAGGGCGTTCGCATGATGAGCCGCATCGACGGCGTCGCGCCGGACGGCCTGAGGATCGGCATGCCGGTGCGGGCGCGCGTCGTGCGCGACGCGGACCAGGCGCAGGTGGTGTTCGTGCCCGCGGAGGAAGCATGATGTCGCTGGAATCGTTGCGCGGGCAAGTCGCCATCGCTGGAGTGGGGCACGCGGGCCTGGGCGAAGCCCACGGCTATACCGAAATGGAAGTCCTGGCGCAGGCCGCGTTGCGGGCGGTGGCGGACGCCGGACTCACGATGCGCGACATCGACGGCCTGGCCACGTGCAGCTCGTCGGCCACGATGTGGAGCATGCCCGTGGCCGAGTACCTGGGCATCAGGCCTCGTTACATCGAAGCCACGATGCTGGGCGGGTCCAGCTTTGTCTCGCATCTGCTGCCGTCGGTGATGGCCCTGATGTCGGGGCAATGCAATGCGGTGCTCGTGTGCTACGGCAGCACGCAGAAGACGGCGGTGTTCGGCCGCAAGGAAGGCGTGAAGGCGCGCACGCTGCTTGATCCGCAGCCATTCGAACATCCCTATTCCCCGCTGCAGCCCGTGACCTCCTATGCGCTGGCCGCCGCCCGGCACATGCACCAGTACGGCACGACGCGCGAACAGCTTGCCGAGGTGGCGGTGGCCGCGCGGGCGTGGGCCCGGCTCAACCCCGAGGCCGCCATGCGAGATCCGCTGTCGATCGAAGACGTGCTGGCCTCCCGCCCGGTGTCGGACCCGCTGACCGTGCGCGACTGCTGCCTGGTCACCGATGGTGGCGGCGCGTACGTAATGGTGCGCGCGGATCGCGCGCGCCAACTGAAGCAGCCGCCCGTCTACGTGCTGGGCAGCGCGACGGCCGTGTGGAACCGGCAGATCTCGTCCATGGAGGACCTGACCGTCACGGCGGCCGCCGAGTCGGGCAAGCGCGCGCTCGCCATGGCGGGCGTGGGCGTGGGCGACGTGGACGTGGCCGAGGTGTACGACGCCTTCACGATCAACACGCTGCTGTTCCTGGAGGATCTGGGATTCTGCAGGAAGGGCGAGGGCGGCGCGTTCGTGCAGGGCGGCGGCATTGCGCCGGGCGGTCGGCTGCCGGTCAACACCAACGGCGGCGGCCTGTCGTGCGTGCATCCGGGCATGTACGGCATCTTCCTGGTGATCGAGGCCGTGCGCCAACTGCGGGCGCAGGCAGGCGACCGCCAGGTGCGGGGGGCCGACATTGCGCTGGTGCATGGCAACGGCGGGACGCTGTCCAGCCAGTCGACGGCCATTCTGGGCGGGCCGGCCACGCGCTGAGTCCACCGTTTCCCTAGCAGGAGAGCATTGCATGCTGGACAAGACAGTCGATTCCCTGGCGGCCGCTGTGGCGGACGTGCGCGACGGCGCGGTGATCCTCATCGGCGGATTCGGCGCCTCGGGCGTGCCGACCGAACTGGTCTGCGCGCTGCTGGACCAGGGCGCGCGCGACCTGACCATCGTCAACAACAATGCCGGCAACGGCAGGCGCGGCCTGAGCGAGCTGGTGCAGGCCGGGCGGGTGCGCAAGATGATCTGCTCGTTCGCCCGCTCGTCCGATCGCAAGAATCCGAACGCCGCCGAATTCGCCGACGCGTATCGCTCGGGCAAGGTCGAACTCGAATGCGTGCCGCAGGGCACGATGGCCGAGCGCATGCGCGCGGCCGGGGCGGGCCTGGGCCCGTTCTTCACGCCCACCGCCTTCGGCACGCCGCTGGCGCGCGGCAAAGAGACCCGCGTCATCGATGGCGTCGGGTATGTGCTGGAGTCGCCGCTCAAGGGCGACTACGCCTTCGTCAAGGCGCGCACCGCGGACCGTTGGGGCAACCTGGTGTACCGCTACGCCGGCCGCAACTTCGCGCCGGTGATGTGCATGGCCGCCGCCACGACAGTGGCGCAGGTGGACGAGATCGTGGAGCTGGGCGGCATTCCGCCCGAGCACGTCATGACGCCGGGTATTTTCGTCAAACGGGTGGTGAAGGTGGGAGACGCGCATGGCCTATGAAAAACTCAGCCGGCGCGACATCGCGCGCCTGGTCGCCGCCGACATCGAGGACGGCGCCTACGTCAACCTGGGCATCGGCATCCCGACGCTGGTGTCCGGCTTCCTGCCGCCCGGGCGCGACGTGATCCTGCATACCGAGAACGGCATCGTGGGCATGGGTCCGGGCGATCCCGGCGCGCCGCTGGACCTGGACCTGATCAACGCCAGCAAGGAAGCGGTCACGCTGCTGCCGGGGGCGTCCATCACGGACCACGTCGTCTCGTTCGCCATGATGCGCGGCGGGCATCTGGACCTGACCGTGCTGGGCGCATTCCAGGTATCCGAAAAGGGCGACCTGGCCAACTGGGACACGGGCGCGCCGGACACGATCCCGGCGGTGGGCGGCGCCATGGACCTCGTCGCAGGCGCCCGCCAGGTTTACATCACGATGGAGCACGTCACCAAGGACGGCCAGCCGAAGATCGTGCGCGAGTGCACCTATCCGCTAACCGGCGCGGGCGTCGTCGACCGCCTCTACACGGATCTGGCGATCATCGACGTGTTGCCGGGAGGCATGCGGGTGCGGGCGATGGTCGCGGGCCTGGGCTTCGACGTCCTGCAATCGCTTACCGGTTGCCCGCTGGAGCTGGCCGACGATTGCCGCGCGCTGGCGCCGCAATAACGCGCCGCGCCCGTACTTTCCCCGTGTTGACACGGGGAGTTTTCGCTATTTAGAATGTTCTTACAGAAAGAATAAGCGTTCTGCATATAAGAACGACAAAAACAGGAAGAGACAATGGAAACCCAAGCCATGCCTGCGCGGGACATGGGCGGCGCACAGCTTGCGCAGCGCTTCTGCAGCCACGCGCTGTCGTTCTCGCGGCCTCGTCTGGTCAATATGGACCTCCTCGTGCGATTCGGCGCGCATCCCGTCCTCGTTCGCATCCGCGACGGCCGCGTGGCCACCGCCGACATTCCCGGTGCGCCGCTGCCCTCCAGCGACGTATCGCTGGAGGCTTCGGAACACGCATGGTCGCGCTTCTGGCAGGCCGTGCCGGAAGCCGGCTGGCACGACATCTTTGCGCTCAGCAAGCGCGGCGAACTCTCCATCCAGGGCAACCTGCAACCGCTGATGGCGCACCTGCAGTTCGTGAAGGACCTGCTGGCCGCCCCTCGGGAGGCGCAGGCATGAACGCGGCGCTGGAACCCATCGTCGGCCGCTACGCGTCGTTCGACATCGCAGGCAAGCGCTGCCGCGTCTATTTCGAGGAAGCCGGGCAGGGCATTCCGCTCGTGTGCCTGCACACCGCCGGGGCGGACAGCCGCCAGTACCGCCACATGATGTGCGATGCGGACATCACCTCGCGCTACCGGGTCATCGCGTTCGACATGCCGTGGCACGGCAAGTCGTATCCGCCCGAAGGCTGGCAGGACGAGGAATACCGGCTTTCCACGGAACTCTACGTCCAGACCGTGATGGCTTTCTGCCAGGCGCTGGCGCTGGACCGCCCGGCGCTGATCGGCTGCTCCATTGGCGGGCGCATCGTGCTGCAGCTTGCGCATCTTCATTCCGACTATTTCCGCGCCCTGATCGGCGTCGAGGCCGCCGACCACCAGCAGCCCTGGTACGACACGTCCTGGCTGCATCGTGGCGACGTCCACGGGGGCGAAGTCTGCGCCGCGCTGGTGTCCGGGCTGGTCGCGCCGCAGTCGCCCGCGGTGTATCGCCACGAAACGCTCTGGCAGTACATGCAGGGCGGCCCCGGCGTGTTCCGCGGCGACCTGTACTTCTATCGGGTGGACAGCGACTTGCGGGGACGCCTGGACGGCATCCGCACCGACCGCTGCCCGCTCTACCTGCTGACGGGGGAATACGACTTCTCCTGCACGCCGGAAGATACCTTGCGCACCGCGGCCGGCATACCCGGCGCAGAGGTGACCGTCATGCGCGAATTGGGACATTTCCCGATGAGCGAAAACCCGGAGCAGTTCCGCGGCTACGTGCTGCCGGTGCTGGACGCCATCGCCCGCCAGTAGAGCAGGCATTACCGGCGGGCCGAGGCTGCCCGCCTCCCCTCAGGAGACAACATGCGTTATCCGATCATCCTGGCCGGCGCTTTCGCGCTGGCCGCAGTTTCCGCCGCCCAGGCGCAAGACACGCTGAAGCTGGGCGCCCTGGTCACGCTGTCCGGCGCGGGCGCCGCGTGGGGGCAGGGCATGAAGAACGCCGCCGAGATCGCGGCCGACCAGGTGAACGAGGCGGGAGGGCTCGAGGTGGGCGGCAAGAAGTACCGCGTCCAGGTCGTGGCCTATGACGACAAGTACCAGGCGAACGAGGCCGTCACGGTGGCGAACCGCCTGGTGTTCGAGGACAAGGTGCGCTATGTGATCGGCCCGGTCGGCTCGGCGCCGGTGCTGGCCATCCAGCCGATGACGGAAAAGAACAAGGTGATCCTGCTGACGCTGGGCTTCACGTCCAAGGCGCTGGCCGCCGACAAGCCTTACACTTTCCGTCCCAACGTCACCACGGCCGAGGTCTCGCAGCCCCAGATCGACTGGCTGGTGAAGGCGCAGGGCCTGCGCAAGGTCGGCGCGCTGTTCCCCAACGACGAGACGGGCCAGCAGATCGCGCTGGACCTGGAAGGCGCCTACAAGAAGGCGGGCGCCGCGCTGGCCACCAAGGAATTCTTCGAGCGCGACCGCGTCGACTTCGTGCCCCTCTTGACCCGCATGATGGCGCGCGGCATCGACGCCATCGAACTGGACGGCAATTCCCCTACGACCGCGGGCCTCATCGTGAAGCAGGCGCGCGAACTCGGATTCGAAGGCAAGATCGTGCGCACCGGCGGCCCGGCCACGCAGGAGATCGTCAACGTCGCGGGCAAGCAGGCCACCGAGGGCATGCTGGTCCACACGCCGATCGATCCGGCCCTGCCGGCCACGCAGGCGTACGCCGCGCGCTACGCCGCCAAGTACAAGCATCCGATGAACGGCTTCAGCCCGGCTTTCTACGACGGCACCAACATGCTGTTCGAGGCCATGCGCCGCGCCGGCACCGTCGAGGACACCGACCGCGTGCGCGCCGAGATGGTGAAGCTGGATGGCTTTGACGGGTCCTTGGGCAAGCTGAGCTGGACGGGTCAGGCCATGTACGGCATCAACCACCAGCTCAATGCGCCGTTCTACGTGGCCGAGGTCAAGGACGGCCGCGAGGTGATTCTTGCGCGCTGCACCGTCGAGGGATGCCGCTAGCGCGGCGGGGGAACCGACGTGGATTGGAGCATTCTGCTGGCGCAGGCCACGATCAACGGCTTGATCGTGGGCCTGCTGTATCTGCTGATGGCCGTGGGCTTCACGCTGGTGTTCGGCGTGATGCGGATGGTGAACTTTGCCCACGGCGAGTTCTACATGCTGGGCGCGTTCGGCGCGTACTACCTGACCACCCAGGCGGGCTTCACGTTCCTGCCCGCCGTGGCGCTGACCTTCGCGCTGGCGGTGGCGGGCGGCGCGGTGCTGGAATGGGGCGTGCTCAAGCCGTTCAGACGCGACGAGCTCAACGGCATGATCGCCACGATCGGCCTGGCCATGATCCTGCAAAACGTCGCGCTGATGTTCTTCGGCCCGGATCCGCTGTCCATGCCGGCCGTCGCCCAGGGCACGGCGCGCATGGGCAAGGTGGTGATTCCGCTGTCTCGGGTGTACGTCGTGGTGTTCGCGCTGCTGGCGCTGGCGCTGCTGTACGGCTTCCTGCGGTACTCGCGGCCCGGCCGCGCGCTGCGCGCGGTGGTGGAGGACTTCGAGATCGCCGCCATCCAGGGCATCCGTTCGCGCATCTATTACCCGCTGGGCTTCGGCCTGGGCGTCGGGCTGGCGGCGGTGGCCGGCGCGCTGATGGCGCCCCTGTTCTCGGTGTCGCCCTTCGTGGGCGCCACGCCGCTGCTCAAGGCGTTCATCGTGGTGATCCTGGGCGGGCTGGGCAGCATTCCAGGGGCCGCCGTCGCGGGCCTGGCGCTGGGGCTGGCGGAAAGCTACGGCAGCCTGTTGTTCGAAAGCAGCACGGCGGACATGCTGATCTTCGCCATCGTGATCGTGATGCTGGTCGTGCGGCCCAAAGGCTTGCTTGGCCGGGGGGAGGCATAAGCCATGACTGCAATTTCGCTTGATCCCGGCCTGAGCCGGCCCGCGCCCGTGCGCTGGCTGCTGTGGGCCGTCCTGGCCGCGGCCGCGGCGGCGCCGTGGTTCGCGGGGCCATTCGTGCAGCACCTGGCCGTGCTGACCTGCCTGAACGTCCTGATCGTCAACGGCCTGGCGCTCATTGCCCGCTGCGGGCAACTGTCGCTCGGCCATGCCGCCTATGTCGCCATCGGGGCCTATGGGTCGGTGCTGGCGGCGCGCCACCTGGGCTGGGGCTTCGTGCCCGCCACCCTGGCGGGCGTGGCGTTGAGCGCGTTGGTCGCGCTGACGCTGGGCTCGATCATCCTGCGCCTGAAAGGCGTGTACTTCGTCCTGGTGACCTTCGCCTTCGGCGAACTGGTGCGGCTGATCCTGCTGGACGGCTCGTCGTGGTCCGGCGGCGCCAACGGCGTCACCGGCATCCAGCCGGCTGCGCTGGCAGGCCTGGTGTTCGACACGCGCGCCAGCTTCTATGGCCTGGCGCTGTGCGTGGCGCTCGGATCCGTGGCGCTGCTCGCGGCGGTGGCGCGTCGGGCTTTCGGCCACGCCATCGACGCGGTGGCCGAGAACGCCGCCCTGGCCGAATCGACGGGCCTGTCCGTGCGCCGCATCCAGTTGTGCGCCTTCGTCGGCGGCTGCGCGCTGGCCGCCGCCGGCGGCGCCTTGCAGGCGCGCTATGTCGGCTATGTGTCGCCGGAATCCTTCAACGCCAGCATTTCCATCGGCTTCATCATCATGCTGGTCATCGGCGGCCGCCGCTCGGTCTGGGGCGGCCTGATCGGCGCCATGGTGCTGACGCCGCTGCCCGAACTGTTCCGCGGGGCGGTGCAGACGCAGCACATCTTTTATGGCGCGGCGCTGATCCTGATCCTGCGCTTTCTGCCGGCCGGCCTGGCCGGCCTGCCGGGGCCGTGGCAGGCGCGCCGGCGCAAGGAGTCACAATGAGCCAGCCTTTATTGCAGGTGCGGGGCCTGTCGCGCAGCTTCGGCGGACTGGCGGCCCTGCGCGGCCTGGAGTTTTCCGTCGCCCGAGGCGAGATCGTGGGACTGATCGGTCCGAACGGCGCGGGCAAGACCACCGCCTTCAACGTCATCAGCGGCGCCATGCCGCCCACCGCGGGGTCGGTCCATTTCGATGGCCGCGATATCTCTGGCGCGGCCCCCAGCCGCGTGGTCGTGCATGGATTGGCGCGCACGTTCCAGTCCACGTCGACCTACCCCGACGTAACCGTGGCCGAGAACATCCATCGCGGGTTGCTGTCGCGTGTGCGCCATTCCTGGCTGCGGCGCCTGGCCGGACGTACCGACGACCTGCTGTCGGCCACTGAAGTCACGCACGAGGTCGACCGCCTGCTCACGCTGCTGGACCTGCAAGCCTGGCGCGACGCCGCGGCGGGTTCGCTGGCCTACGGGTTGCAGAAGAAACTGGGCATCGCCGTGGCGCTGGCCTGCCGGCCGCGCATGCTGCTGCTGGACGAGCCGGCCGCCGGGCTGAACCACGAGGAATGCAACGAACTCGGCCGCCTGTTGCGGCGGTTGCAGGACGAAGAAGGGCTGACGATGCTGCTGGTGGAGCATCACATGGCCTTGGTGATGGAACTGTGCCATCGCATCGTGGTGCTGGTCCAGGGCGAAAAGATCGCCGAGGGCACACCCCAGGCCATCCGCGAGAACCCCGCCGTGATCGAAGCCTACCTGGGAGCGCCCGACTATGCCCATGCTTGAAGTCCAGAATCTGAATGTGCGGTATGGGCAGCTGGAAGCGGTGCGTGGCGTCAGCTTCAACGTCGAGCAGGGGCAGATCGTCGCCTTGGTCGGTTCGAACGGCGCGGGCAAGAGTTCGACGCTGAAGGCCCTGATCGGCCTGGCGCCGGTCGCCGGCGGACGGGTCATGTTCGAGGGACGCGATATTGCCCGGCTTGGCTCCGCGGCGCGTGTGTCGGCGGGCCTGTCGCTGTCTCCGGAGGGGCGGCGGCTGTTCGGGCGCATGACCGTCCTGGATAACCTTCTGGCTGGCGCCCACGTCGCGGGTTCGCGGTCGGGTGTGCGCGCGCGCCTCGAAGAAATCTACGCGTTGTTTCCGCGGGTGCAGGAACGGCGCGCCCAACTGGCGGGATCGTTGTCCGGCGGCGAACAGCAGATGGTGGCGATCGGTCGTGCGATGATGGCGCAACCTCGTCTGCTGATGCTGGACGAACCGTCGCTGGGCATCGCTCCCAAGATCGTGGCCGAGATCGCGGGGGCGATCCAGCGCATCAACCGCGACAGCGGCATCGCAATTGTGCTGGTCGAGCAGAACGCTCGGCTTGCGCTGCGCCTGGCGCACCACGCCTACGCCTTCGAGCACGGCGAAGTGGTGCGCAGCGGCAAGGGCGCCGAGCTGCTGGCGGATCCTTTCGTGCAAAAGGCCTATCTTGGAGTATGAGATGAACGCGGCGACGCAATCGATGCTTCCCGAGTACGAGATCCACGCCATCCGCTATGCGCACATGCCGCGCCAGCGGCGCGACAACTTTCTGGGCGGCGATCCCCACGATGGCGACATGCCCATGGATTTCTTCGTGTGGCTGGTGCGGGGCGCGGGCCGCATCGTGCTGGTCGACACGGGATTCAATGCGGAGATGGCGCAGAAGCGCCGGCGCGAGCTGATCCAGTGCCCCATCACGGCGCTGGCCGGCCTGGGCGTGCAGCCTGCCGACGTGCAGCACGTCGTGCTGACTCACCTGCACTACGACCATGCCGGCAACCTGGACCTGCTGCCCGAGGCGCGTTTCCATGTGCAGGACGACGAGCTGGACTACGCGACGGGGCGCTGCATGTGCTTCGAACCCTTGCGGCACGCGTATGCGGTCGAGGACGTCGTCGCCCTGGTCAGGCGCGTGTACGAAGACCGCGTCGTCTTCCATGACGGGGACGATGCGCTTCTGCCCGGCATCGAACTGCTGAAAATCGGCGGCCACACCAAGGGCCTGCAGGCGCTGCGCGTGCACACCGCGCGCGGCTGGGTGGTGCTGGCGTCCGACGCCAGCCACTACTACGAGAACATGGCGCAGGGACGGCCGTTTCCCATCGTCTACAACACGGCGCAGATGCTGTCGGGATACGCCAAGCTGTATGGCGCGGCTCAATCCGACCAGCATGTGGTGCCCGGGCATGATCCGGCCGTGCTGGAGCGCTATCCGCGCTGGGAGAATTCCCCCCACGTGGCGATGCTGCATCTGCCGCCGCGGGAGGACTGAGCTTCGACGCGTCAGCCGCGGCGGGTGCTTTCCGCGTAGTCCATGTACAGCTGATGGGCGCGGCGGGCCAGCGGGCCGAACTCCAGCGCGCGGTCTTCCACGCGGTTCACATGGACGACCTTGCCGTAGTTGCCGGACGAGAACACTTCGTCGGCTTCCTCGACGTCGGCGCGCGTCAGGCTGCGTTCCTGCACCTCGATGCCGTCGGCCTTCAGCAGGGCCAGCACGCGGCGGCGCGTGATGCCGTTCAGGAAGGTGCCGTTGTCCACGGGCGTGGAAACCACGCCGTTCCTGGCCAGCCACAGGTTGCTGGTGGCGAATTCGGCTACGTTGCCCACGCCGTCCAGCATGATGGCGTTGTCGAAGCCTTTCTCGGCGGCTTCGCGGATGGCGCGCTGGCCGTTGGGATACAGGCACGAGGCCTTGGCGTCGGTAGGCGCCATGTTGGGCCAGGACCGCGCAAAGCTGGAGAAGCAGGCCGAAAAACCCTGGTCGCCGGGCATCGGCACCTTGAACACGTGCAGCACGAACTGGGTCTTGTCGGCGTCGGGCAGCAGGAAGCCGTCCGCGCAGAAGAACATCGGCTTGATGTAGAGCTCGGTGCCTTCTGGGAACTTGGCGACGGCCTGCAGGCACAGGTCCTGGATTTCTTCCCAGCCCATCTGCGGCTTCATCAGCATCTTTTCCGCCGAGCGCACCACGCGCTGGCAGTGCAGGTCCAGGTCGGGCGTCAGGCCGCGGAAGGCGCGCGCGCCGTCAAACACCATGCTGGCCATCCAGAAGGCGTGGTCGGCGGGGCCCAGCAATTTGGGATTTTGGGTGGTCCAGTGACCGTCGTGCCAGAACAGGGCGTCCATGATTGTCTTCCTTCGCTTGAATCGGGTTGGCGCCTGCGGCGCCGAGTCGCCAGGATACAGGAGCCGGGCGGCGTGGCGGTACCGGCCCGCGCCCCGCGCTATTCGCGCGCCAGCGCCGCCTGCACACGGTCGGCAACGTCCGCCGGCATCCATTGCCGCCAGACGGGCGGGTACTGCTTCAGGAAATAGCGCGCCGCGTCCTCGGGTTCCTTGCCCTCGTTTTCCAGCCAGCCCAGCGTCGCGTCGATGGCGTCATCGGGCACGGTCAGCTTGGACAGGAATTCGGTCAGGCGCGGCGCCTGCTTGGCGAACTCCGCATTCACCCCGGTGACGACCGGATTGGGCTTGAACTCGGTGGCGACCGGGTTTGTGCATTTCGGATCCGTCATGCAGGTGTAGGCGGCCTGGTCGAACGCCGGTAGTTCCAGCTTGACCAGGTCCAGCGCGCCGACCAGCGAGGTGGGCGTCCAGTAGTAGAAGACGATGTCACGCTTGCGCTTGTAGGCGGACACGATGGCCGCCTTCTGTGCGGCGCCCGAGCCGGGTGCGAACAGCGAGTAGTCCTTGTCGAGCTTCAGGGCGCGCAGCAGGTTGTCGTTCAACGTGCCGCAGGCCCATCCGGCGGGGCAGCCGTAGATGCGGCCGCGGCCCGGGTCTTCGGGATCGGCGAACACCTCTTTGAAGCGCGCCAGGTCAGCGGCCGACTTCAATTCCGGATGCCGTTCAACGGTGTAGCGCGGCACGTACCAGCCTTCGCCGGCGTCATACACGTGCCCCACGCCCAGCACCTTGCCGCTGGCCAGCGCCTTTTTCCAGGCGCCTTCGATCTGGCCGGGCCAGACCTCCGGCGTGACGTCCACGTCGCCGCGCTGCAGCGCGGCCAGCATCGGCAAGGTTTCACCGATCTCGACCGAGGTCTTGCAACCATAGCCATGTTCCAGCACGTAGCGCTCGATGCCGGCCAGGACCAGGTTGGACTCCCAGTTCAATCCGCTGAAGCGCACGGGGCGGTCGACTTCGCAGGTGGGAGCGGCGGGAGCGGCGACGGCCGCGGCGGGGGACAGCAGGGCGGCGGCCAGCGCGAGCGCGCCGAGGCCGGGGGCGAGATGCGTATTGCGCATGGTCGGCACCTGTGTAGTGGGGTGCCTGCCATTGTACGGGGCCGCAAAACGCATCGAAGCGCCGAAATGCAGCGGGGCCGCATTGAGCGGCCCCGTCGGTGCTGCGCTGATGCGCAGGTCAGGCGCGAGCGGTGCGCCGCCGGTTGAAGAGCGCGCCCAGTTCGCCCACGATGCCGCGGCGGAAGGCCAGCACGCAGATCACGAAGATCAGGCCGCTGACGATGGTGACCGATTCGCCCAGGCGCAGGAACCATTCCACGCCGGTCAGGTTGGCCATCATCTGGCCGAAGTCGCCGACCTTGTTCTCAAGCAGCACCACGATGAAGGCGCCCAGCACGGGACCGGTCAGCGTGCCCAGTCCGCCGATCAGCGTCATCAGGATCACCAGGCCGGACATCTGCCAGGTTGCGTCCGACAGCGTGGCCGACACGAACACCAGTGTCTTGGTGGCGCCCGCCAGGCCGGCCAGCGCGGCCGACAGCACAAAGGCGACCAGCTTGAAGCGGTCCACGTCGTAGCCCAGCGAAATGGCGCGCGGCTCGTTCTCGCGCAGCGCCTGCAAGACCTGCCCGAAGGGCGAGTTCACGGTGCGCCAGATGATGAAGTAGCCGATGATGAAGATCGCCATCACTACGTAGTACAGGTTGATGTCCTTGGACAGATCGACCAGGCCCAGCAAGGTGCCGCGCGGCACGCTTTGCAGGCCGTCTTCGCCGCCGGTGAACTTGGCCTGCAGGAAGAAGAAGAACACCATCTGCGACAACGCCAGCGTGATCATCGCAAAGTAGATGCCGCTGCGCCGGATGGCCAGCGCCCCCATGGCCAGCCCCAGCAGCGCCGCCACGGCCACGCCGAACAGGATGCCCAGTTCGGTGGGCAGGCCCCACACCTTCATGCTGTGCCCGGCCGCGTAGGCCGCGCTGCCCAGGAAGGCGGCGTGGCCGAAGGACAGAAGCCCGGTAAAGCCCAGCAGCAGGTTGAAGGCGCAGGCGAAAAGGGCGTAGCACATGACCTTCATGGCGAAGATCGGATACACGCCGACAAAGGGAAGCATGGCCACCACGATGGCCAGGACCGCATAGCCCAGGAATTGACGATTCATTTTTCTTTTCCGAACAGCCCGGCCGGGCGGATCAACAGAACAATGGCCATGATGATGAAGACGACCGTGCTGGAGGCCTCTGGCCAGAACACCTTGGTCAGGCCTTCGATAACGCCCAGGCCCAGCCCGGTGACGATGGCGCCAAAGATGGACCCCATGCCGCCGATCACGACCACCGCGAACACGACGATGATGAGGTTGGAACCCATCAGCGGCGAAATCTGCAGCACCGGCGCGGCCAGCACGCCGGCAAAGCCGGCCAGCGCGACGCCGAAGCCGTAGGTCAGCGTGATCATGCGGGGCACGTTCACGCCGAAGGACTCGACCAGGCGCGGGTTTTCGGTGCCGGCGCGCAGCAGCGCGCCCAGGCGGGTGCGTTCAATCACGAACCAGGTGGCGAAGCAGACGATCACCGAAGCCGCCACGACCCAGCCGCGGTAGTTCGGCAGGATCATGAAGCCCAGGTTCGTCGCGCCGCGCAGGGCTTCGGGCGTGGGGTAGGGTTGGCCCGACACGCCGTAGAAGCTGCGGAACAGCCCCTCGATCAGCAGCGTCAGCCCGAAGGTGAGCAGCAGCCCGTACAGGTGGTCGAGCTTGTACAGGTGCTTGAGCAAAAGCTTTTCGATGATGATGCCGAACAGCCCCACGATCAGTGGCGCCAGGATCAGCATGATCCAGTAGTTCAGGCCGAAATACGAAAGCCCCATCCATGCGATGAAGGCGCCCAGCATGTAGAGGGCGCCGTGGGCGAAGTTGATGACGTTCAGCAGCCCGAAGATAACGGCAAGTCCGAGCGACAGCATTGCATAGAAGGAACCGTTGACCAGGCCCAGTAACAGCTGGCCGAACAAGGCCTGTATGGGGATGCCGAAAATGTCAGTCATCTTGTGAAAATCCTGCGCGGTACGGAAGGAAGCGAGCTAGTCGGATCGCGGGCCGGCCATTCAGGCCGGCCCGCGATCGGGATCACATGGGCTGGTTTATTTCTTGACCAGCTTGCAGGTGGACTCGGACAACTTGGTGTAGACCTCGTCGCCAGGCAGCGTCGCCACCACCTTGTAGTAGTCCCACGGGCCCTTGGACTCGGCCGGGGTCTTCACTTGCATCAGGTACATGTCGTGGATCATGCGGCCGTCTTCGCGCACGTAGCCGCCCTGAGCGAAGAAGTCATTGACCTTGTTCGACTTCATCCACTTCATGACGTCGTCGCCGTTATCCGAACCCGTGGCCTTGACGGCGTTCAGGTAGAAGGTGGCCGACGAGTAGTCGCCCGCCTGCAGCATCGACGGCTTGCGGCCCACCTTGGTTTCGAACTTCTTGGCCCAGGCGCGCGAGGCGTCGGATTGGTCCCAGTACCAACCGTCGGTCAGGTACATGCCCTTGGTGGCGTCCAGGCCCAGCGAGTGGACGTCGTTGATGAACACCAGCAGGCCGGCCATCTTCATCGTCTTGGTCACGCCGAATTCATTGGCGGCCTTGATGGTGTTGATGGTGTCGCCGCCGGCATTGGCCATGCCCAGGATCTGCGCCTTGGACGCCTGCGCCTGCAACAGGAAGGACGAGAAGTCCGAGGCGCCCAGCGGTGCGCGGACCTGGCCCTTCACTTCGCCGCCGGCGGCCTTGACGACCGCCATCGTGTCGCGCTCCAGCGCGTGGCCGAATGCATAATCGGCCGTCAGGAAGAACCAGCTCTTGCCGCCGTCCTTCACGACGGCGGAACCGGTGCCGCGCGCCAGCGCCACGGTGTCGTAGGCATAGTGCACGGTGTAGGGCGAACACTGCGCGTTGGTCAGGTCCGACGCGCCCGCGCCCACGGCGATGAAAGGCTTCTTCTTTTCGGCGGCGACGGCCGCCATGGCCAGGCTGGTGGCCGAATTGGTGCCGGCGATGATGACGTCGACCTTCTGCTGGTCGAACCATTCGCGAGCGCGCGCCGACGCCACGTCGGCCTTGTTCTGGTGGTCTGCCGAGACGACTTCGATCTTCTTGCCGTTGACCGTGCCGCCGAAGTCTTCGATCGCCATGCGGACTGCGTCCAGGCCGGCCTTGCCGTCGATGTCGGAGTAGACGCCCGACATGTCGGTGATGAACCCGATGCGGATGACATCGTCGGAGATACCTTGAGCGTGGGCGGTTGCCCCCGCGAATCCCAGGCCCGCCATGGCCAGTGCAGCAGTGATGGTGTGCAGCTTCATGGGATGACTCCTCTTCCCTACGTGTGGTGTTTGCCGGGGTTCCGGCGGATGACAGGTTGCTTTAGACGCCCAGCAGTTCGTTGAGCGTGTCCTGTTTTTCTGAAAGTTCGTTCGCTTCGAAGTGCTCGACGATCTGGCCGTGCTCCATGACGTAGAAGCGATCGGCAAGCGGCGCGGCAAAGCGGAAGTTCTGCTCGACCATGACGATGGTGTAGCCGCGCTGCTTGAGCGCAGTGATCATGCGGGCCAGCGCCTGCACGATGACCGGCGCCAGGCCTTCGGAGATTTCGTCCAGCAGCAGCAGGTTCGCGCCGGTGCGCAGGATGCGCGCCACCGCGAGCATCTGCTGTTCGCCGCCCGACAGGCGCGTGCCCGGCGAATTCCGGCGCTCCTGCAGGTTGGGGAACATGTCGTAGATTTCGGCCAGCGACATGCCGCCGCCCAGCGAGCCCACGACGGGCGGAAGCAGCAGGTTCTCTTCGCAGGACAGGCTGGCGAAGATGCCGCGTTCTTCGGGGCAGTAGCCGACGCCCAGGTGGGCGATCTTGTAGGTGGGCAGGTCGATGGCTTCGGTGCCGTGGATGCGTACCGAGCCCTTGCGCGATCCGGTCAGGCCAAGGATGGCGCGCAGCGTCGTGGTGCGGCCGGCGCCATTGCGGCCCAGCAGCGTGACGACTTCGCCCTGTCCCACGCGCATGTCCACGCCGTGCAGGATGTGCGATTCCCCGTACCAGGCGTTGAGGCCCGAGATTTCAAGTGCCGGGGTGCTCATGCGTGCGCTCCTTGAAGTTCGCCGTCGGTCGTGCCCATGTAAGCCTGCATCACGGCCGGATGGCGGGAGACTTCGGCGTAGGAACCTTCGGCCAGCACCGAACCGCGCGCCAGCACGGTGATGGTGTTGGCGATGGAGGACACGACGTTCATGTTGTGTTCCACCATGAGGATGGTGCGTCCGGCGCTCACGCGCTTGATCAGTTGCGTGACGCGGTCCACGTCTTCGTGGCCCATTCCCTGGGTGGGTTCGTCCAGCAGCATCAGCTCGGGCTCCATCGCCAGCGTGGTGGCGATCTCCAGCGCGCGCTTGCGGCCGTACGGCAGATTGACGGTGGTCTCGTCGGCGAAGCCGCCGAGGTCCACTTGTTCAAGCAAGGCGCGCGCGGGTTCATTCAGCGTGGCCAGGCGCTTGTCGCTTTGCCAAAAATGGTATGACAGCCCGGTCTTGCGCTGCAGGCCGATCCGAACGTTTTCCAGCACGGTCAGGTGCGGGAACACCGCCGAGATCTGGAACGAACGGATGATGCCGCGCCGGGCGATCTGCGCAGGCCGCTCGCCGGTGATGTCGATACCGTTGAACTTGATGCTTCCCGACGTGGGAGAGAGAAATTTCGTCAGCAGGTTGAAGCATGTGGTCTTGCCCGCGCCGTTAGGCCCGATCAAGGCATGAATCTCGCCCCGCTTGATACGCAAATCGACCCCATTGACCGCGACGAAGCCGCGGAATTCCTTGGTGAGGCCTTTTGTCTCCAGGATTGTGTCATCCATGTTCGCTGCACCAGCGTTGTATTTATATGGTCTCTGCCGGACGTCGTTGCGTCAGGCCCCCGCAGGGTTGAGAAAACTGTTTGCGTGCTTAGTTTTCTTATGAGTTGCCGGCGAGTATGCGGACGTCGCAATCAAAATTCCATGAGGGTTTGTCATAGGTTTTGCACTGCGGAAAGCTGAATTGTCGGCATGCCGACAATGCTGTGCTCGCAAGGGGAGAAAGCCTTTCCAATATGGAAATGCGTTGCAGCAATTAAGCGTTGACCGTCATCAAGACGTAATGCAATTAAAGGCGAGGGAAAACCCGGTTTTCCGCTCGCTTCAATTGCGAGCCGGCGCGCGCCGGATGCTTCAGGCAGGGGTTTTCTGCTTGAATTCGCAGAGGTCGGAAATGCCGCACTGGGGGCATTTGGGCTTGCGCGCCACACAGACGTAGCGGCCATGCAGGATGAGCCAGTGATGGGCATCGAGCAGGTATTCGCGGGGCACGAATTTTTCGAGTTTGAGCTCGACTTCCAGCACGTTCTTTCCGGGGGCGATGCCGGTGCGGTTGGAGACCCGGAAGATATGCGTATCCACGGCCATCGTCGGTTGTCCAAATGCGGTGTTCAACACCACATTGGCAGTCTTGCGGCCCACGCCCGGCAGGGCTTCCAGGGCTTCTCGCGTCTTCGGCACTTCGCCGCCATGCTGCTCGATCAGCAGCTTGCAGGTCGCGATCGCGTTCTTGGCCTTGGTGCGGTACAGGCCGATGGTCTTGATGTAGTCGGCCAGGCCTTCCTCGCCCAGGGCCAGCAGCGCTTCGGGCGTGCCGTACTGCGGGAAAAACTTGCGCGTCGCGATGTTGACCGACTTGTCCGTGGCCTGCGCCGACAGCAGCACGGCGATCAAAAGCTGGAACGGCGTGTCGTATTCCAGCTCGGTGGTCGGGCTGGGATTGGCGGCGTGCAGGCGGGCGAAAATTTCTCGGCGTTTGGCGGCGTTCATGACTGCGAGGGATTGCGGCGTGCGCGGGCTCGGGCCAGCGCGGATTCGATGGCGGAGCGCTTGCGGTCTTCTTTCTGAGCGTCGTCGACGACCGGCGCGGGCGAGGCAGTGGCGGGCGCCTCGGGCGCCATCAGCCGCGCGTTGTCGGATGCCAGGCGCTCTGCTCGCGCGAGGTGGCTGCGGTGGCGCTGGCGGCTGATCGCGGCGTCCTGGACGGTCCACGCGCGGCCGGCGGGCACCATCTGGATGCAATCGACAGGACAGGGCGCCACGCACAGGTCGCAGCCCGTGCACCAGTCCTCAAGCACGGTGTGCATGTGCTTGTTGGCGCCCACGATGGCGTCGACCGGACAGGCCTGGATGCACAGCGTACAGCCGATGCAGTGGGATTCGTCGATGCGGGCGACCAGCAGGGGACCAGGCTCGCCGCGCGCCAGGTCCAACGGCAGGGCGGGAACGTCGAGCAGCGCGGACAGCGCGGCAATGCCTTCCTCGCCGCCCGGCGGACAGCGATTGATCGGCGCGGCGCCTTCGGCGATTGCGTCGGCATACGGCCGGCAGCCGTCGTATCCGCATTTCGTGCATTGCGTCTGCGGCAGCAAGGCATCGATGCGGTCGGCAAGTGAGCGACAGGACATGTAAAGCCAATAAATGAAAAAGGGCCGCTCGGGCCCCGTGAATACGGATCAGGCTGCTGGCGGCGCGGGACCTCTGCCCGCGCGCTGCCTTGCGAACGGCTTGGCGCCGTTCCTATGCGGATTGCCGGATGAACTCGGCAATTTTAGGACAGATCATTTCGCGCCAGCGGCGGCCCGAGAAAATGCCGTAATGGCCGCAGTTGGGCGCGGTGTAGTGCGACTTGCGGTCAGCCGGGATGTTCTTGCACAGCTTGATCGCGGCGCGCGTCTGGCCCTGGCCCGAAATGTCGTCCAGTTCGCCTTCGATGGTGAAGAGGGCGACGTCCTTGATGTCGGCGGGGCGGACCAGCTTGCCGTCCACTTCCCAGGTGCCGTTGGGCAGCGAGAAGTCCTGGAACACCATGCGGATCGTGTCCAGGTAGAACTCGGCCGGCATGTCCAGGACGGCGTTGTACTCGTCGTAGAAGCGGCGATGCGCTTCGGCGTCGCTGTCGTCGCCGCGCAGCAGGTCCAGGTAGAAGTCATAGTGCGACTTCATGTGGCGGTCGGGGTTCATGGCCATGAACCCGGCATGCTGCAGGAAACCCGGATACACCTTGCGGCCGGCGCCCGGATAGCGCGGCGGCACGGGGTGAATGACCTGGTTTTCGAACCACGAGTACGGCTTGGTGGTGGCCAGGCGGTTCACCTGCGTGGGGGATTGCCGGGGGTCGATGGGGCCGCCCATCATCACCATGCTGCGGGGCTGGCAGGGATCGTTGGCCGAGGCCATCAAGGATACGGCGGCCAGCACCGGCACCGTGGGCTGGCAGACGGAAATGACGTGGACGTCCGGGCCCAGGTGGCGGATGAAATCCTGCACGTATCGGACGTAGTCGTTCAGATGGAAGGGGCCGGCCGACAGCGGCACCATGCGGGCGTCGACCCAGTCGGTGACATAGATGTCATGGGCGGGCAGCAGGGCGCGGACGGTGTCGCGCAGCAGCGTGGCGTGGTGCCCTGAAAGCGGGGCCACCAGAAGAACCTTGGGATCGTTCTTGCCGGCAAGGCGGACGTCGCGCTGGAAATGCACCAGGCGGCAGAAGGGCTTGTCCAGCGCCACGGCCTCGATCACGCGGACGGACTTGCCGTCGATCTGGGTGGTGGGGAGATTCCAGGCAGGCTTCTGGTATTCCTTGCCGATACGGGTCATCAACTCGTACCCGGCGGCCATCTGGCGGGAAATCGGGGTATAGGCGAGCGGGCTGTAGGGGCTGGAGAACAGCTGAGAACCGGCGTCCGTGAATGCAGCGAACGGAGTCAGGAAAGCGCGCTGCATTTCGTGCAATTGGTACAGCATTTCGGGGAAGTCCTTCTGGGTCGAGCGTGTGCCCCGATTATTGCTCCGAGGCGTAACGTTATTTCCAATCAGCCTGAAGAATGTCAGGCAAAGTGCCTGATTTTGTTGCTAAAAAGCGACCCGTCATGTTTTTGGCACCAGTTTAGGGCCGCTTTAATGCCCTGCGGTGATACCAAAAGGAGGATTTACGCACTACGCCATGCAGTGCCGGATCACCAGTAGTTTTCTACCGCCAGGTTGCCCGGAATGCCGCGGCGTCCTGGCTTGAATCCACGATCACCCAGCAATTTTCGTGCCTCTGCCAGCATGGCAGGGTTGCCGCACAGCATGACCTTGGCGGTCTCGGGGTCCAGTGGCTGGCCGGCGAGCTGCTCCAGGCGGCCGTCGGCGATCAGTGTGGTGATGCGCTCCTGGGGCATGCCCGGGAGGGATTCGCGCGTGGCGATGGGCAGGTAGACGAGCTTGCCGGGATCCGCCGCGAAGACGTCGGCCAGGGCCGGATCGGCGCGCCAGGATTCGATTTCCTGGCGGTAGGCCAGTTCCGCCGCCGTACGCACGCCATGCACCAGGATGATGCGGCGGTATGCACGCCAGACGGCGGGGTCGCGCAGGATCGAAAGGTAGGCCGACAGGCCGGTGCCCGAGGCCAGCAGCCAGAGGTCGCCTTCAGGCGCGAAGCGCTCCAGCGTCAGGAAGCCGTACGGCGCCTTTTCGACGTAGAGCGCATCGCCGGGCTGCAAACGGGCCATGCGCGGACTGAACAGGCCTTCGGGAACGACGATGGAATAGAACTCCAGCCCGGGTTCATGCGGGGCGGAGACCATGGAGTAGGCGCGCCATATCGTGGGAGGACCATCGGGATCGTCCGCGCCGGGCAGGCCGACCCGGGCGAACTGGCCCGGCAGGAAGGTATAGGCTTCGTCCCGCGTCACGCGCACGGAGGACAGTTTGTCCGGCACCCAGGTGTGGACGCTGGTGATGGTCTGGCGCGTGTATTTGGAGTCGTCGGTCATCGGGACATCGCACGTGGCGCCGTCCGGCTTGCGGCCGGCGCCCGTGGATTACTTTTCCAGGTATTGCAGCTTGTCCTGCTTGCCGTTCCATTCGTCGGCGTCGGGCAGGGGCTTCTTGGCACGGCTGATGCTGGCGAATTCAGGCGAGAGTTCGGCGTTCAGCGCGATGAAATTGAGTTGGTCCTGCGGCACGTCTTCTTCGGCGTAGATGGCGTTGGCCGGGCATTCCGGAATGCAAACCGCGCAGTCGATGCATTCGTCCGGGTCGATCACGAGGAAGTTCGGACCCTCACGAAAACAGTCCACCGGGCACACATCTACGCAATCGGTGTACTTGCACTTGATACAGTTTTCGGTGACTACGTGGGTCATTCAGGAACTCCGGGGATCGGCGGCAGGTGTGTCTTAATGGGCGGATTTTACCCAATGCCGCGACGATGTGCCGGCAATACCCGTATTGACAGCGTGGCCCATCGTGCCGAACGGCGTGTTCTCTATGCTATGGTGTCGCGAAACGAAACGCGCAATCATGATTATTACTTCGCTGCTCGACACCGACCTGTATAAATTCAGCATGATGCAGGTGGTCCTGCATCACTTCCCCGCTGCCCAGGTCGAGTACCGGTACAAGTGCCGTACCCAGGGCGTCGATTTGCGCCCGTATATGGACGAAATCCGCCAGGAAGTGCATGAGCTTTGCCAATTGCGCTTCACGGAAGACGAACTTAAATACCTGGGCAGCTTGCGCTTTATCAAAAGCGACTTCGTTGATTTCCTTGGGCTGTTCCATATGCCCGAGCGCTGCATCCACATCACCGAAGGCGAAGGGCCCGGCGAAATCAGCATCGAGGTCAAGGGGCCGTGGTTGCACACGATCCTGTTCGAAATCCCCGTGCTGGCCATCGTCAACGAAGTCTATTTCCGCAACACGCGCAAGCATCCGGATTGGGAAGAAGGCCGCAAGCGCCTGCAATCCAAGATGCACCTGGTGCTGGACGATCCGGCGCTGGCGGACTTCCGCGTCGCCGAATACGGGACGCGTCGCCGCTTTTCCAAGGTATGGCACGAGGAAATCGTGTCCACCATGAAGGCCGAAATGGGCCCGCACTTCGCCGGCTCCAGCAATGTGCTGCTGGCGAAAGAGCACGACGTGCTGCCGCTGGGCACGATGGGCCATGAATATCTTCAGGCCTGCCAGGCCCTGGGACCGCGCCTGCGCGATTCGCAGGTGTTCGCGCTGGAAGTCTGGGCCAAGGAATACCGAGGCGACCTGGGCATCGCGCTGTCCGACGTCTACGGCATGGATGCCTTCCTGCGCGACTTCGACATGTATTTCTGCAAGCTGTTCGATGGCGCGCGCCACGATTCAGGCGATCCATTCATCTGGGGTGAACGCCTGCTCGAGCACTATCGCAAGAACCGCGTCGATCCGCGCGCCAAGACGCTGGTGTTCTCGGACTCACTGACTTTTCCGCGGGCCATCGAGCTGGCCCGCCAGTTCTCGGGCCGTTGCAAGGTGTCATTCGGCATCGGCACCAACCTTACCAACGACCTCGGTCACGAGCCCCTGCAGATCGTCATGAAGATGGTTCGCTGCAACGGACAGCCCGTGGCCAAGGTGTCGGACGCGCCCGAAAAAACCATGTGCGACGATCCCGCTTACCTGGCCTATCTGCGCCAGGTCTTCCAGTTGCCGCCCGCTTGAAGACGCCTGCGCGTCCATGGCGGGTTCAATGCACAGTTCCAATCAAACCACTCGACTCTAGGGGAATTCTCATGAGCAGCATCAAGCGCTTCCACGTCACCAAGCGCCTGTCGGACATGGCCGTGTACAACGGCGTCGCCTACCTGGCAGGCCAGGTGCCGGACGACGCCACGCTGGACATCACCGGACAGACCGAGCAAGTGCTGGCCACGATCGACCGCCTGCTGGCCGAGGCCGGCACCGACAAGACCAAGATCCTCATGGCGCAGATCTACGTGGCCAACATGAAGGAATTCGACGGCATGAACAAGGCCTGGGACGCGTGGGTCGCCGACGGCAATTCGCCTCCCCGCGCCACGGTCGAAGCCCGTCTGGCCAACCCCGACTACAAGGTCGAGATCGTCGTGACGGCCGCGCTCTGACATGCGCCGCGCGCCGGGCGCTGTCAGCGTCCGGCATGCCTTGAGCAATAAAAAGCCCTCAGCCTCGCGCCGAGGGCTTTTTGTTTGCGCGGCCGGAATGGAGGGTCACGCCCCCATCAGCATGACGCCGGCCAGCAATCCGCCCAGTTCCTCGCAGCGAGCCAGTTCGGATGGCGGCACGGTCTTGGGCGCCAGGATCTGTTCGGCGGTCTGCGCGCCCAGATTGACGATTACCGCCGGCCCTACGGCGGCAAGACGCCAGCCGGTGCAGATGCGCTCGACTTGCCGCGCCGCGCCCGCGCCGTCGCTGCCGGCGCTGATCATGGCGGCATAGGGCAGGCCCTGGATGCGGTCCAGGACGGCGTAGTAATTGCGGTCGAAGAATTCCTTCATTTCACCGCTCAGGCTGGCAAGGTTCTCAGGGGCGCAGAACAGGTAACCGTGGCTGGCCAGCAGCATATCGGCGTCCACGTCCGCCGCGCGCCGCAGTTCGACGTGCAGATCGTCCGCCTGTTCCAGAGCCAGGGCGGCGGCTGCGGCGCCCCGCGCGGCGGCTTGCGCCATCTGCCGCGCTGCGCCAGTGCGCGAATGCCAGACGATCAGCAGTTGCTTCATGCGTACCGCTCCAAGGGATCCTGGCGATAGTAGGCCCGCAGCAAGGCATACCACTCGGGCATGGCCTGGTGCATCGGGTACGGGTCCACAAAGAAGTGCTCGGAGCTGACGGCGAAGAACTCGGCTTCGTCCGTGGCGGCGTAGGGGTCCATGGGCAACTGGCCATACCAGGCGTCGGCCTCCTGGCTTTCCGGGTCCACGTCGCGAGGAATGGCAGCTTCCACCGCGTCGACCGCCGCAATGAATCGGTCCAGGCTGTCGTCCAGCACCTGGCGCCAGACGCGGGGCTTCAGGTCGGGATGCGCCGCCAGAGAGGGCATGCCGTCCGCGAAGCCCGAGCGCAGGTCCAGCTTGTGGGCGAACTCATGGATGACCACGTTGAAGCCGCCATCGGAAAGCTGGGCGTCTTCCCACGAGAGGACGAGCGGGCCGCCTTCCCAGGCTTCGCCGGCGGCGTCCTCGAGGTATTCGTGGACCACGCCGTCCTCGTCCTGGCGCGAGCGCGGAATGCGGAAACCGGCCGGATACACGATGATTTCGTCCCAGCCTTCGTACAGTTCGGGGGCGAGGTTCAGGATCGGCAGGCTGGCCTGCGCCGCAATGGACAGGCGCATGAAGTCCGATACCTCCAGTCCCTGGGCGCCATTGACGGATTTGCTGGCCAGCAGCCACGCCGAGCGCGCCTGCAACTGGGCGGCTTCGTCGGCGGTCAGCGCCGCCAGGAAGGGGTGGGCCTCCAGCACCTGCCGCCAGAGTTCAGGCGGGATGCGGGCCTGCATTTCGGCCACCGCGGACGGGCGGGCGCCCCGGGCCTTCAGCCAGCGCAACATAAGCTTTGGTTCCTTGCATATGCCGGGGTGCGGCAGGGTGTTCAGGGTGATTGAACCCTAGTGTAGAGTGTCGGGATATTCAACCAAATACCCGCGCTACGTCCGTCATGTCCGCCCCGCCTGTTCCCGATGCGCCTTCGCCATTCGACGCTTCCTGGCGGCAAGAAGCCGGGGCGGGTCTGGACGCCGACGGCCTGGCATTGATCGACCGGGCCGTTGCCTGGGCCGCGCCCCGCTTCGAAGGACAACACGCGCTTACGGGCGAACCCCTGGCCGAGCATGGCGCCGGCGTCGTTCGCATCCTGGCGGCGCTGCACACCGATGCCGCCACCCGCGCCGCCGCGTTGCTGGCCGCGTTGCCCACCGACTTGATGGCGCCCGCCCCGTCGTTGCGCAATGATCCCGTCGCCGCCGCCTTCGGCGCCGAAATCGCACGGTTGGTGCAGGGCACGTATGCCCTGCTGCGGCTGGGCGTGGTCGCCCGCCAGGCCAGCGATGCCGCCGCCGAAAGCGGCTCCCAGAAGGAAATGCAGCGCAAGATGCTGCTTGCCATGGCGGCCGACCTGCGCATCGTGCTGATGCGCCTGGCGTCTCGCCTGCGCACGCTGCGCTGGCATGCGGAAAGCAAGGCCCCGTGTTCGCCGGACTTCGCGCGCGAGACCCTGGACCTTTACGCGCCGCTGGCCAACCGGCTGGGCATCTGGCAGATCAAATGGGAAATGGAGGACCTGTCGTTCCGTTTCCTCGAGCCCGAAAAATACAAGCACATCGCCCGCCTGCTCGAAGAAAAGCGGGTCGAGCGCGAGGCCTTCATCGCCGCGGCCATCGAACGCGTGCAGCAGGCGCTGGCCCGAAGCGGCATCGACGCCGAGGTCAGCGGCCGGCCCAAGCACATCTACAGCATCTGGAACAAGATGCGCGTGAAGCGGCTGGATTTCTCGCAGATGTACGATCTGCGCGCCCTGCGCGTCATCGTGGACGACGTCCGCGCCTGCTACACCGCGCTGGGCATGGTGCACGAAATGTGGACCCCGCTTTCCGAGGAGTTCGACGACTACATCTCGCGGCCCAAGCCGAACGGCTACCGGTCCTTGCACACGGTGGTGTCCGACGACGACGGCCGGCCGTTCGAGGTGCAGATACGCACGCGGGAAATGCATCAGTTCGCGGAATACGGGATGGCCGCGCATTGGCGCTACAAGGAAGCGGGCGCCAAGGGCGGGCAGGTCGCGGCCTCCAGCGAATACGACCGGCAACTGTCGTGGATGCGCCAGCTGCTCGCCTGGAACAGCGACGTGGAAGGCGGCGAGGCGGCGCCCGAGCCCGCCAAGGCTGCGGCCGGCAAGTCCTCATCGGGCAGGCATCGCGGCGCGGTGGCGGCGCCCGCGCATACCGACGAGCGCATCTATGTGCTGACGCCGCAGGCGCGCGTGATCGAACTGCCCGCCGGAGCCACTCCGGTGGATTTCGCATATCACCTGCATACCGACCTGGGCCATCGCTGCCGCGGCGCCCGCGTCGATGGCCAGATGGTGCCGCTGCAGACGCGCCTGTCCACTGGCCAGACCGTGGAGATCATTTCCGCCAAGTCCGGCGGTCCGTCGCGCGACTGGCTCAACCCGCAGCTGGGCTTTTTGGCCAGCCCGCGCGCGCGCGCCAAGGTGCGCATGTGGTTCAACGCCATCGAATTGCAGCAGCGCATCACCCAGGGCCAGGCGCTTGTCGAAAAGGAATTGCAGCGCCTGGGCAAGACGGCGGTCAATCTTGAGCAGCTCGCCCAGAACCTGGGTTTTGCCCGCGCCGACGATCTTTACGTCGCGGCGGCCAAGGAAGAATTCAGCCTGCGGCAGATCGATACGCTGTTTCAGCAACCCGCGCCCGCCACCGAGCCCACGCCTGCCGCCCTGCGGCACGCCAGCGCCGGCAGCGCCGAAAAAAGCGGCAAGAGCGGGGTGCTGGTGGTCGGGGTGGGTTCGCTGCTGACGCAACTGGCGCGCTGCTGCCGTCCGGCCCCGCCCGACGCGATCTCCGGCTTTGTCACCCGGGGGCGGGGCGTGTCCATCCACCGACGCGACTGCCACAGCTATCTGGCGTTGGCCGCGCGCGAGCCCGAGCGCGTCATCGAGGTCACCTGGGGGGAAACGGCGGACACCTTCTACCCCGTGGACGTCAGCGTGCGCGCGCACGATCGCTCGGGCCTGCTGCGGGACCTGTCCGAAGTCTTCGCGCGGCTGCGCCTGAATGTGGTGGGCGTGAACACGCAGAGCAAGCAGTCGCTTGCCCACATGGTGTTCACGGTGGAAGTGCGCGGCGGAGAATCGCTGTCGCGCGCACTGGATGCGCTGGCCGAGGTGCCAGGCGTGTCCTCGGCCACCCGCCGCTAGGGCGGCGGCCGGCAGCGTTGCGCCGCCGGCCGTGGGACCTTAGTGCTCCAGGTCCTCGTGCGCGCGGTCGCGCATGTAGAACGCAGCGATCAGGCCCAGGGCCACGCCGAACATCACGTAGTAGGCCGGCGCCATCGGAGAGCCGGTGGTCTTGATCAGCCAGGTCACGATGAACTGCGCGAAGCCGCCAAAGATCATCACGGCCACGTTATAGGCCAGCGACAGTCCCACCGAACGCACGCGCGCGGGAAACAATTCCGCCATCACCGTGCTGAACACGCCGAAGAAGGCCGACACGAAAATGCAGACCACGACCTGCACGGTCAAGAGGCGGCCGATCGACGGCGCGTCGGACAGCCAGAAGTACAGCGGATACAGCACGATCAGATAGCCGATCAGCGAACCGATCACCAGCGGGCGGCGGCCGACGCGGTCGGACCAGGCGCCCATGAACGGGGTCAGCAGCACCATCAGCGCCGCGCCGGCCATCTGCACCAGGAAGGTCTGGTTCAGCGGCAGCATCAGGACCTTCGTCGAATACGTGACCAGGTACGTGAAGGTGATGTAGATGGACACGGTCGCCGTGACCACCAGCCCCACGCCGATCAGCGTCTCGCGCGTGTGGGTCTTGAGCATCTGACCCAGCGACAGGCGCTGCACTTCACCGCGGGCGGCGGCGTGGCGGTCGTCTTCCTTCATCTTCTTGAAGGCGTCCGTCTCATCGACGTTGCGGCGGATATAGATGGCGATCGGCACAATGACCAGGCCAAAGGCGAAAGGCAAACGCCATGCCCAGTCCGCGATCTGCTGCTCGGTGAAGAACTCGGTGATCAGCGTGCCGCAGGCTGCGCCGATCAGCAGGGCCAGCATCTGGCCAGCCATCTGCCAGGACCCGTAAAAGCCGCGCCGGCCATTGGGCGCCATTTCGATCAGGAGCGCCGTCGACGTCCCGAACTCGCCGCCCGCCGAAAAGCCCTGAAGCAGGCGCGCGATGAGGATGAAAATGGGCGCCAGGATGCCGGCGGCGTGATAGGTCGGGGCGACCGTGATCAGCGCAATGGAGACCGCCATCAGCGAGGTCACCAGCACCATGGCGGCCTTGCGGCCCTTTCTGTCCCCATAAAGGCCCAGGATGATGCCGCCCACGGGGCGCATGAAGAAACCGACGCCGAAGATGGCGGTGGTCATGAGGATGGCGTTGAGTTCGCTGCCGGGAATGCTGGGGTCGGTGGGGAAGAACAGCTTTGCGATAATCGGCGTCATGAACGCAAATACCAGGAAGTCATACCATTCGAGGGCATTTCCTATCACTGCGGCCACGATGTTGCGTGTGGGAACTGCTTTGTGCTGCACGTTTTCTCCTTGGGGGCGGTTTTCTTTCCGGGCGCCATTCTAGGCGACTGGCCCGGCGCGGGGTCTCGCAAGCCGTCCGGGACGCGGCCGCGTCCTGGCTTTACACTGCACCTTTTCCCCAAGAGAGTAGTGACATGAACGCGCGCACCTGGCTGGAAACGCTGGTTGGCTTTGACACCACCAGCCGCAATTCCAATCTTGCCTTGATCGAAACCGTCCGTGATTGGCTAAAGGGCCAGGGCGTCGATGCGTGGCTGGCGCACAATCCCGAGCGCACCAAGGCCAATCTGTTCGCCACGCTGCCCGCGCAGGACGGCAACCAGCAGGGCGGGATCGTCCTGTCGGGCCACACCGACGTGGTGCCCGTGGACGGCCAGGACTGGAGCACGGATCCGTTCAAACTCGTCGAAAAAGACGGCCTGCTCTACGGCCGCGGCAGCTGCGACATGAAGGGGTTCATCGCCGGATCGCTGGCACTGGTCCCCGAATTCATGGCCATGCCCCGCAAGAAGCCCATTCATCTGGCGTTCTCGTACGACGAGGAAGTCGGCTGCGCCGGTGCGCCGTACATGCTGGCGGACTTGCACGAGCGCGGCATTCGCCCCGAAGGCTGCGTGGTGGGCGAACCCACCGGCATGCAGGTGGTGGTGGCTCACAAGGGGATCAATCTGTTTCGCTGCAAGGTGCACGGCAAGGCGGCCCACTCGTCGCTCACGCCCCGCGGCTGCAATGCCATCGAATACGCCGCCCGGCTCATCTGCCGCATCCGCGACGTGGCCGACAGCTTCAAGGCCAATGGCCCGTACGACCAGTTCTACGACGTGCCGTTTTCCACGATGACCACCAACCAGATCCGGGGCGGCATCGCGGTCAACACCATTCCCGAACTGTGCGAATTCACCTATGAATTCCGCAACCTGCCGGGAATGCGTCCCGACGATATCCAGGCCGAAGTCGAAAAATACGTGCGTGAAGAGCTGCTTCCGCGCATGAAGGCCGAATTCGAAGGCGCCAGCATCGAAATCGAGACCGGCGCCGCCGCGCCCGCCCTGGAAGCCTCTGAAGAAGCCGCCATCACCCAGCTGGTGCGCGCGCTGACCGAAGATCGCGCCACGCGCAAGGTCGCGTACGGGACTGAAGCCGGGCTGTTCCAGGGCATCGGCATTCCCACGGTGGTCTGCGGCCCCGGCCACATCGAACAGGCCCACAAGCCCAATGAATACGTGGCTCTGGACCAACTGGCCGCGTGCGAGACGTTCCTGCGCCGGATGGGGCAGTCCCTCTGACGCGCCAGGGCGGCCCGGCGGGCGCCGACCCGCTGCCGCCCGCGTCAGGTAAAATGACGGGTTGCAAACCGGATTTGCGGCCGGCAGTGGCCTGCCGCGATGCCGGGGGAGATTGCTTGGTGAAACCTTACGACTTTCCAGATGCCAAGGGCCACTTCGGGCCTTATGGTGGTGTTTTCGTGGCGGAAACGCTGATGCACGCGCTCGACGAGCTGCGCGCGGCCTATGACCGCTGCCGCGTCGACCCCGCCTTCCTGGAAGAGTTCAACTACGAACTCAAGCACTTTGTCGGCCGGCCCAGCCCCGTGTATCACGCACGCCGCTGGTCCGAGCTCCTGGGGGGCGCCCAAATCTGGTTCAAGCGCGAAGACCTGAACCACACCGGCGCCCACAAGGTCAACAATTGCATCGGCCAGGCCTTGCTGGCCAAGCGCATGGGCAAGCCGCGCGTCATCGCCGAAACCGGCGCGGGCCAGCACGGCGTGGCCACCGCCACGGTCGCGGCCCGCTACGGCATGGAATGCGTGGTGTACATGGGCAGCGAAGACGTCCGCCGCCAGGCCTCCAACGTCTACCGCATGAAACTGCTGGGCGCGACGGTGGTGCCGGTCACCTCCGGCTCGCGCACCCTGAAGGACGCGCTGAACGAAGCCATGCGCGATTGGGTCACCAACATCGAAAACACGTTCTACATCATCGGCACGGTGGCGGGTCCCGACCCCTATCCCCGCATGGTGCGCGACTTCCAGACCGTCATCGGCAACGAATGCCTGACGCAGATGCCCGAGGCCATCGGCCGCCAGCCCGACTACGTCGTGGCGGCGGTGGGCGGCGGCTCCAATGCCATGGGCATCTTCCATCCGTACATCCCCTACGAAAACGTGCGCCTGATCGGCGTCGAGGCCGCAGGCGAGGGCATGGACAGCGGCAAGCACGCTGCATCGCTGGCCGCGGGCCAGGTAGGCGTGCTGCACGGCAACCGCACCTACGTCATGCAGGACGCCGACGGCCAGGTCCAGGAAACCCATTCCGTGTCGGCCGGCCTGGATTACCCCGGCGTCGGCCCGGAACACGCCTGGCTCAAGGATTCGGGACGCGCCGAATACGTCGGCATCACCGACGACGAAGCCCTGAAGGCCTTCCACGATTGTTGCCGCATCGAAGGCATCATGCCGGCGCTGGAATCGTCCCACGCCATTGCCCAGGCCGCGAAGATGGCCGCCACGCTGCCGCGCGACGCCGTGATCCTGGTCAATCTGTCGGGCCGCGGCGACAAGGACATGCACACCGTCGCCGAACGTGCCGGTATCGAGCTCTGACACCATGACAACCCGTACCGATCGCATTGCCGCGGCATTCGCGCGCACCGCTCAATCCGGCCGCGCCGCGGCCCTGATCCCCTATATTGCCGCCGGCGATCCTTCCCCCGCCGCGACCGTTCCCCTGATGCATGCGCTGGTCGAAGCCGGCGCCGACGTCATCGAGCTCGGCGTGCCGTTTTCCGATCCCATGGCCGACGGCCCCGTGATCCAGCGCGCCGCCGACCGCGCCATCGCTCAGGGCGTTGGCCTGTCGCGCGTGCTTGAACTCGTGGCTGAATTCCGCCAGCGCGATACCGACACCCCCGTGGTCCTGATGGGGTACGCAAACCCGATCGAACGCATGGGCCAGTCCGAATTCTCCCGCCGCGCCGCAGCGGCTGGCGTGGACGGCGTGCTGGTCGTGGACTATCCGCCGGAAGAAGTCGTCGAATTCGCCGCCACGCTGGGCGAACAGGGCATCGCGCCCATCTTCCTGCTGGCGCCCACGTCCACCGAAGACCGCATCAAGGCCGTGGCGCAGGTCGCGCGCGGCTATGTCTACTATGTGTCGCTCAAGGGCGTGACGGGCGCGGGTTCGCTCAACACCGATAACGTGGCCGAACGCGTCGCCCTGATTCGCCGCCATGTGCGCGACATTCCGGTCGGCGTGGGATTCGGAATCCGCGACGCCGAAAGCGCCCAGCGCGTGGCGCGTTCAGCCGACGCGGTCGTCATCGGCAGCAAACTGATTGAAACCATGGAGCAGGCGGCCGCCAACGCGGCCGCTGCCCAGAAAACCGACGCCGCAGTCGCCGCCGCCAGCGGCTGGCTGCGCACCATCCGGCAGGCGCTGGATCAAGTAAAACGAGAGAACGCGTCGGCCTGAGCGGCCGGGCGCGATCTCAAACGGGATGAATAATCAATGAGCTGGATCGATAAACTCCTGCCGCCTCGCATCAATAAAACCAGCGATAGCGGCGCCCGCCGCGTCCCCGAAGGCCTTTGGGTGAAATGCCCTTCGTGCGAATCGGTGCTGTATAGCGAAGACCTGGCAGCCAACCTCCATGTCTGCCCCAAGTGCGACCACCACATGCGGATCGGGTCTCGCGCCCGCATCGATTCGCTGCTCGACATGGAAGGCCGCGTCGAAATCGGCCAGAACACGCGTTCGGTCGACACCCTGAAGTTCAAGGACACGCGCAAGTATCCAGAACGTCTGCAAGAGGCCGTCAAGGCCACGGGCGAATCCGACGCGCTGGTGGTCATGAGCGGCTCCATCCGCGGTGTGCCCGCCACGCTGGCCTGCTTTGAATTCGAGTTCATGGGCGGCTCCATGGGTTCCGTGGTCGGCGAACGCTTCGCGCGCGGCGCACAAGCGGCGCTGGACAACAAGACCCCGTTCATCTGCGTGGCTGCCTCGGGTGGCGCGCGCATGCAGGAAAGCCTGCTGTCGCTGATGCAGATGGCCAAGACGAACGCCATGCTGACGCGCCTGTCGGCCGCCGGCCTGCCGTTCATCAGCGTGCTGACCGATCCCACGATGGGCGGCGTGTCCGCCAGTTTTGCCTTCATGGGCGACGTGGTGATTGCAGAACCCAAGGCGCTGATCGGCTTTGCCGGTCCGCGCGTTATCGAGCAGACCGTGCGCGAAAAGCTGCCGGAAGGCTTCCAGCGCGCCGAGTTCCTGCTGCAGAAGGGCGCGATCGACATGGTCGTCGACCGCCGCCAATTGCGCGAGGAAATCGCTCGCCTGCTGGCTCTGCTGACCAACCAGCCCGCGGACGTGGTCACCGCCTGACGAAGACATTCCCTGGCGCCGGTGCGGCATTTAGCAGCCGGCGCCGCGGCACGATGCCGCTGGCGACGTTTCCGTTGTCGGCGGCATTTTCTTTTGGACGCCCCGACCCTGGGCACGGTGCTTGCTCTGGCCGCATGGCGCGATTTCCCACAAGCCCGAATCTCGCGATTTTCGGAACAGTCTTTTTCACGCGAAATTGTTGCCATATTGCGACATGCGCAAAGCCAGCTGACCCGGATTTTGCTATGGTTCCCCGTTAGTCCAGAAATAGATGGAGTTATTCCGATGCAGTCGACCAAGAAGAAAATACTGACGCGCCTTGCCGGCCTGGCCCTGGCAGGGGTTGCCACTTTCGCAAGCGCCCAGTCATCCGAAGGCACCCAGGGCGGCGTAAGCCTGCACTACGGCATCGGCGACCACTATCAGCGCCTCACCCTCAACTACGAAACTCCCTCGGTCTGGACTTACCACTTCGGCGGCAACTGGGGCCGACTGGACCTCACGCCGGAATTTGGCGCTTCGTATTGGCAGGCCGACGGTTCGCGTTCGCCGGGCCACGTCTGGCAGTTCAATGCCATCCCGATGTTCCGCTGGTGGACCGGCGAACGCTTCTACATCGAAGCGGGTATCGGCGCCACGCTGTTCTCCAGCACGCGCTTCGCCGACGAAAACATCAGCACGGCCTTCCAGTTCGGCGACCACGTCGGCCTGGGCTTCCTGCTGACGCCGAACAATCGTATCGGCGTGCGCTACTCGCACTTCTCCAACGCCAGCATCAAGCGCCCGAATCCCGGCCTCGACGTCGTTCAGCTGACGTACACCTACCAGTTCTGATTCACCGCCTGACCGGCACGCCAGGCGCCCGCCTGGCGAAAAGAGACTGCAAATCCACCCTTTGGGTGGATTTTTTTTGCTTGCGGCTGCCCGGGCGACGCGACGTCGCACGCCCACACCACAAAAATATTATGTTTTGACTGCGTGTCCGCGTACTTGTTGGTGCGGGTTGCAATGGCCAGAATGCCCTGGCGTACCCACATCACACAATCAGCCATCGCAGGGGTTTGCGTTTCGCCGCGCTGCGCGAGCAGGGCCTCCGACGATGGCGAACGGAGACAGTCAGATGAAATACCCCTGTATGCTCGCGCGCCGGGCGGCGCGCATCGCCGGCGCGCTGGGCCTTGCCATTGCCCTCGGCGCTGCCTCGTTCACCGTCATGGCCGATGAGTTCCCCAACAAGCCATTGCGCATGGTCGTCGGCTTCGCGCCCGGCGGCGGTGCGGATATCGTTGCGCGGCTGGTCGGCGCCAAGATGGCCGAAAGCCTGGGCCAGCAGGTGGTGGTCGAAAACCGGGCGGGCGCCACGGGCACGATCGCGGCGGACAACGTCGCGCGCTCTCCCGCCGATGGCTATTCGCTGTTCCTGGGTTCGCAATCCACGATGGTGGTTGCTCCTTCACTGTTTCCCACGCTGCCTTTCAAGCCTGAGAAGGACTTCGAGCCGGTATCGCAGGTCGTGACCATGCCGCTCATCCTGGTGGTCAATCCGGCCCTGGTCGACGTGAAAAGCGTGGGCGAACTGACCGACCATATCCGCAAGGCGGGCAATGGGGCATTGAGCTACGCCTCGTCCGGCCAGGGAGGTCCGCAGCACATCGCCGGCGAACTGTACGCCCACATGGTCGGCACCAAGGTGACGCACGTGCCGTACAAAGGAGAGTCGGCGGCAATCGCCGACGTGCTTGGCGGACACGTTCCCTACATGTTCGCAAACCTGCCGGTGGCGCTGCCGCACATCAACTCCGGCAAGGTCCGGCCGCTTGCCATCACCAGCCTGAAGCGGGACCCGAAGGCGCCCCAGATTCCCACGCTGGCCGAATCGGGATTCAAGGATTTCGAGGTGGCGACCTGGTATGGCGTCTTCGCGCCCGCCAAGACGCCCAGGCCCGTGATCGACAAGCTTTCCCAATCCATCCGCACCGCCCTGGATCAGGGCGATATGCAGGCCAAGCTGAGCGAACAGGGCTTCACGGTGGTGGGTAGCGATTCCGACACGTTCACGCGCTTCGTCGGCGCCGAACTTCCACGCTGGTCGGTGCTGATCCGCGACATCGGCATCAAGCCCGAGTAACGGCCGTGCCGTCGCTGGCGCGTCCGCCATCGGACGCGCCTTCATTTTTCCGAGACAACGATATGATCGATTTCACCGAAAAACGGGCCGCCGGTCCCGTCATCCGGCTTCATTCCGCGGACAACGTCGTGGTGGCGCGCGTGCCCATCGGCATCGGTACGGCCGTTCCGTCGGAAGGCCTCGTCAGCCGCAGCCAGGTGCCGGCCGGCCACAAGATCGCGGCGCGCGACCTGCGCGCCGGCGAGCCCATCCTGAAATACAACGTGTGCATCGGCTTTGCCGCCGCGGACATTCCCGCCGGCACCTACGTCCACTCGCACAACATGGATTTCCAGGAGTTCGACAGGGACTACGCGCACGCGCGGGACTACGTGCCAACGGCCGTCCTGCCGGAGTCCGAACAGGCGCGCTTCCAGGGTATCGTCCGCGCCAATGGGCAGGTCGCCACGCGAAACTACATCGGCATTATGGCGACGGTGAATTGCTCGGCGACCGTGGTGCACCGCATTGCCGCGGCGTTCACGCCCGAACTGATGGCGGCCTATCCGAACGTGGACGGCGTGGTGGCGCTTAGCCACGGCATGGGCTGCGGCATGGAGATGTCCGGCGAACCGATGGACCTTCTGCGCCGCACGATGGGCGGCTACGCCTGTCATGCGAATTTCGCTGGGGTGCTCATCGTCGGCCTGGGTTGTGAACGGAATCAGCTCGATGCGCTATTGAAGGACCAGGGCCTTGAGGCAGGCGCGCGGCTGAAGACCTTCATCATGCAAGAGACCGGCGGCACGCGAAAAACCATCGAGGCGGGCATCGACGCGGTCAAGGCCATGCTGCCGCAGGCCAACGACGTGACGCGAGTGCCCGTGCCGGCGCGGCACCTGACCATCGGCCTGCAGTGCGGGGGCTCGGACGGCTTTTCGTCGATCACTGCCAATCCGGCGCTTGGCGCGGCCATGGACATCCTGGTGCGCCACGGCGGCACGGCCATCCTGTCCGAGACGCCCGAAATCTACGGCGTGGAGCACACGCTGACCTCGCGCGCCCGCAGCCGCGAAGTCGGAGAGAGGCTGGTGCAGCGCATTCGCTGGTGGAAGGAAGAGTATTCGCCGGGACGCGACGTGCAGATCAACGGCAAGGTCAGTCCGGGCAACCAGATGGGCGGCCTGGCCAATATCTTCGAGAAATCGCTGGGCTCGACCATGAAGGGCGGCACGACGGCGCTGATGGAGGTGTATCGCTACGCCGAGCCCGTCCGGCAGCCGGGAATGGTCTTCATGGACACGCCCGGCTTCGATCCCGTATCGGCCACCGGACAGATTGCAGGCGGCGCAAACATGATCTGCTTTACGACCGGCCGCGGATCGATGTTCGGCGCGAAGCCGGTTCCGTCGGTGAAATTGGCTACCAATACGCCGATGTACGAAAGGCTGACGGAAGACATGGACGTCAATTGCGGCGACATCCTGGACGGCACCGCCACGCTGCAAGAGGTGGCGCAGCGCATCTTCGAGGAGATCCTGCGCGTGGCCTCGGGTGAACGCAGCAAGAGCGAACTTCTGGGCCTGGGCGACCACGAGTTCGTTCCCTGGAACATCGGCGTCGTGAGCTGATCGCGCGTTCAGCGCGCTGGCGGCGGAGGGCCTTGCACGGCCCTCCGCGGGCCGAGGGGCGTATCAGGCGTCGGACAGCGAGGCCGCGCCCGGCATGTCGAAGCCGTTCGCTTCCAGCGCCGCCTTCAGAGCGTCGGTTTGTCCGGCATTCAGATCGACCAGGGGCGGACGCACCGTGGCCCATGCGGCATCGCCGGACTTCCATGCAATGGCCGCCTTCATGGCCGGGATCATGGGAAATTGCTGGAACACGTTGCGCGTGGCGTTCAAGCCGGCCTGGCGGTCGTCGGCGTCCGCCTCCTGCCAGCGCTGCTGCAGCGCCACGATCGGGCCGGGATTGACGTTGCCGGTGGCCGTGATGCAGCCGACGCCGCCGGCGCGCAACGTCTGCAGCAGGAAGGCTTCGCTGCCGGCGTAGACCTGGAACCCGCGCGGGCCGAAGCGTTCGATCATGGCGGCGGTGTTGGCCCAGTCGCCACCGCTGTCCTTCACGCCCGCCACGATGCCCGGATAGCGGTCCAGCAGCCGGTCTATCAGATCAAGGCTCAAAGGCACCTGGCTCACGGGCGGGATGTGGTACAGGTACATGCGCAGCTTGTCGTCGCCCACGCCTTCGATCAGCTCGGCGTAATAGCGGAACAACCCTTCATCGCTGACCCCTTTGTAGTAGAAGGGCGGCAACACCAACACACCCATGCTGCCGCTGCGCACCGCGTGCTGCGTAAGTGCAACGGCGTCCGGCAGCGCGCACGCGCCCGTGCCTGGCATCAGGGCCGAGGGCTCCACGCCGGCGTCGAGCAGGGCGTCCAGCAGCGTGTGCTTTTCGGCCAGTGACAGGGAATTGGCCTCGGAGTTGGTGCCGAAGATGGCCAGACCGACGGATTGCTCGCGCAACCAGCGGCAATGCTTCACGTAGCGGCCCAACGCCGGGCGATGGCGCTCATCGAATGGCGTCAGGACCGGAGAAAAAACGCCGGGAATGCGGGCAGGGGTCGTCATGTTCTCTACTCGTGTTCGGGTGGATGGAAAACGCGTGCCGCGGCGTCGCGGCGGCAACACCTGATTCTGGCACCGATCCGCCCAATGAACATCTGCTGTTTAATGGGTTCAATCCATAAAATTGTTGTGGTTTGCCGTTGCGCAAGCCACGCATCAGAAGAGGGGAGACGATGGATACTCGTTACGTGCAGAGCTTCGTGTCGGTGGTCGAAAGCGGATCGTTGGCCGAGGCCGCCCGACGGCTCGACCTGACGCCGGCCGCCATCGCGGCGCGCGTGCGCACGCTGGAAGAAGAACTGGGCGCCACGCTGGTCAAGAGGGTGGGACGCAGCGTCAAGGCGACCGAGGCAGGGTTGAAGGTGCTGGAGCGCGCGCGCTGCGTGCTGCGCGAAGTGCGCGACCTGCGCGCCAGCGCTGCCGACGACGCACCCTTGGGCGAGCTGCGCCTGGGCGTCTCGGCGTCGGCCCTGACGGGCATCATGCCTATCGTGCTGTCGCGCCTGTATCGGCGCCTGCCCAAGCTTGCCGTGTTCATGGAGCCCGGTACGTCCAATCACCTGTACCACCGCGTGATCAACGGCGACCTGGACGCGGCGTTCATCGTCAAGCCTCAATTCAACCTGTCCAAGGGCTACGCCTGGAAACAGGTGACCGAAGAGCCGCTTGTCGTGCTGGCGCCGCCGGATACGCCGGGCAATGACGCCCACGAACTGATGCGGTCGCAGCCCTTCATCCGCTATGACCGCAACGTCTGGGGAGGTCGCCTGGCGGACCAGTACCTGCGCCAGCACGGCATCGCGCCGCGCGAGCGGCTTGAGGTCGATGGCCTGATGGGCATCGCGTGCATGGTCTCCGAAGGCCTCGGCGTGTCGCTGGTGCCGGATTGGGCGCCTGACTGGCTCGATAGCCGGCGCGTCAGGCGAGTACTTCTGCCGGGCCGCGCGCCGCTGCGCCGCATGGGCATCCTCTGGGCGCGGCACATGCCTCATTCAGCCCTGGCGGAAGCGTTCGTGGAAGAAGCGGGGCGGGCACTGAACCCTCCCGAGCGTCGCAGCAGCGACGACTGAGGTCGCCTGCTTGGCTGGGGACGCCTCCAGCAATCCACCGGCCAAGAAAAACACCCCTGAAGCCGGATAGGTATCCAGCTTCAGGGGTGTGGCGTTTCAAACCGAAGCCCTTGCGGGCTTGCGGCTTAGTGGCGCGTTTCGACCTGGACCAGCGGCTCGTTCGAAACCGCAGTCACCGGCTTGCGTTCGCGGCCCAGGCGGACCGGCGTGTGCGCGGCGGCGATACGCAGTTGCGTTTGTGCGTGACGCTCCGGATCGGTTTCCACCCACTGCAGGCCAGCGGCGTTGACCACGTCATGCAGGGCTTGCGCCTTGGCGGCGGGGGCGGCGGCAGGCACCACGATGGGCTGCTGCGCGCTGACCGGGGCCACCGGGGCGGGCGCGGGAGCCACGGGGGCGGGCGACGGCGCAACCGAGGCGGCTACCGTTTCGGCCGGGGTGGCCACCGGGGCCTGGATCACCGGCTCGACCGCGGGAGCATCCACCTGCACGGGCGCGGCGGGGACGGAAGCCTCGCTGGCGGTTTCGACGCTTACCGGCGCCGTTGCCTCGGGGGCAGCGGCTTGCACGGGCTGAGCCACGGGCTCGGCGGCGGCTTGCACGGGCTCGACCTTCGAGGGCTCGGCCTGCTCGACGGCTGTTTCCTGCGTCGGAGCCGGCTGCGCAGCGGGCTGAGTGGGCTGCACCGGGGCTGCTTCGGCCGGCTGGACCGGCGCCGGGGCGGCAACGGCGTCCGACTGAACGGCGACGTCTGCAGCCTGCGTTTCGCCGGCTTCGTCGGCGCCTTCTTCCTGCTGCTCGTCGGTGCCGGACAGACCTGCTTCGTCCTGGCTGCGACGGCCGCGGCGGCTGCGGCGACGGCGGCGCTTGCGCTCGGGATCGGCGCCTTCGGCGCCTTCAACGGCCGGGATTCCGTCTGCAGTCTGTTCGACGGCGTCAGCGGTTTCCTGGGCGGACTCGGCGGCGGGCAGGGCCTCGGGCCGGGTTTCCGAACGGGATTCGGGCAGCGCGGTGGCGACCGTCTGAGCCAGGGCGGCAACCATGCTTTCCTGTTCGCTCATCGGTGCGTCGGCCTGGCCTTCCTCGCGGCGGTTGCGGCCACGGCCACGGCGGCGGTTGCGGCCGGCGCCGGTGTCTTCACCGTTGAGTTCCGCTGCCTGGTCGGGGCGGTTGGACGCCAGGGCTGCCTGGGTGGCGGCCTGCGTATCGCGTTCGCCGCGGGCTTCACCGCGGTTGCCGCGTTCGCTGTCGGAACGGCGGTTGCCGCGCACGTGGTGGCGGCCGCCTTCGGCGCTCTCGGCGCCTTCACCGCGCGCTTCGCCGCGGCGATTGCGGTTGCGGTCCGAACCGTGGCGTTCGCCACGGCGTTCCTGGCCGTCGTGGCTGCCGCGGCCCTTGCCGCGCGTGGAGGCAGCGCGCTTCGTGGTTTCTTCGGCAGCGGCGGGCGCGGGCTTGGCGGGCTCGGAGCCGCCGGTCAGCCAGCCAACCAGGCGCTTGAAGAGGCCACCCAGGCCGGCGCCCGAAGCGGGCGCGGCAGGCGCTGCGGCCGGAACAGGCGTGGACACGGGAGCGGGCTGCGAAGGCGTGATGCCCTTGACCAGCGCTTCCGGGCGAGCCTTGATTTCGCTTTCGCGCGGCTGCCAGGGGGCGTCCGTGGCCGGCGCTTCAACCAGCTCGAAGCTGGTCTTCAGTTCTTCCAGGCGCGGATCGTCGTGGCGCAGGCGTTCGATGTGGTGGTGCGGGGTTTCCAGATGCTTGTTGGGGATCAGCATCAGGTTGACCTTCAGGCGGGCTTCCATCTTGGTGATGTCGGCGCGCTTTTCGTTCAGCAGGTAGGTGGCCACGTCGACGGGAACCTGGGCGTGGACCGCCGCGGTGTTCTCCTTCATGGCCTCTTCCTGCAGCAGGCGCAGCACGTGCAGCGCGCTGGATTCAGCGTCGCGGATCACGCCGGTGCCGTTGCAGCGCGGGCAGGTGATGTGCGAGCCTTCGTTCAGGGCGGGACGCAGGCGCTGGCGGGACAATTCCATCAGGCCGAAGCGCGAGATCTTGCCCATTTGCACACGGGCGCGGTCGAAATGGAGGGCGTCACGCAGGCGCTGTTCGACGGCGCGCTGGTTCTTGCTGTCTTCCATGTCGATGAAGTCGATGACGATCAGGCCGCCCAGGTCGCGCAAGCGCAATTGGCGGGCCACTTCGTCGGCGGCTTCGGAGTTGGTGCGCAGCGCGGTTTCCTCGATGTCGGCGCCGCGGGTGGAGCGGGCGGAGTTGACGTCGACGGAGACCAGCGCTTCGGTGTGGTCGATCACGATGGCGCCGCCCGAGGGCAGCTGTACCGTGCGCGAGTACGCCGTTTCGATCTGGTGTTCGATCTGGAAACGCGAGAAGAGGGGGATGTCGTCGCGATAGCGTTTGACGCGCTGGACATTGTCCGGCATCACCACGCTCATGAAGGCGGTGGCCTGATCGGCGATTTCGTCGGTGTCGATCAGGATTTCGCCAATTTCCGGCGAGAAGTAATCGCGGATGGCCCGGATGACCAGGCTGGATTCCAGATAGATCAGGATCGGCGCGGAATTGTCGCGCGCGGCGCCATCGATGGCGGTCCAGAGCTGCAGCAGGTAGGACAGGTCCCATTGCAGTTCTTCGACGTTGCGGCCGATGCCTGCGGTGCGGGCGATGATGCTCATGCCCTGGGGCAGGTCCAGCTGCTCCATCGTGTCGCGCAGTTCCTGGCGGTCCTCGCCCTCGACGCGGCGCGAAACGCCACCGCCACGGGGGTTGTTGGGCATCAGGACCAGGTAGCGGCCGGCCAGCGAGATGAACGTGGTCAGGGCTGCGCCCTTGTTGCCGCGTTCTTCCTTTTCAACCTGGACGATCAGTTCCTGGCCTTCGCGCAGGGCGTCCTGGATGCGGGCGCTGCGAACGTCCACGCCTTCCTTGAAGAAGCTGCGGGCGACTTCCTTGAAAGGCAGAAAGCCGTGGCGGTCTTCGCCGTAGTTGACGAAGCAGGCTTCGAGGCCGGGTTCGATCCGGGTGATGACACCTTTGTAGATGTTGCCTTTGCGTTGTTCGCGGCCGGCAGTCTCGATGTCAAGGTCGATGAGTTTTTGCCCATCGACGATAGCGACGCGTAATTCTTCCTGATGCGTCGCATTGAACAGCATGCGCTTCATGAGAGGGTTTCTCCGTTGTCATGACGCGCCGATATCGGCGCGTGACCTCGGGCCACTCGGGCTGCGGCTGAAGCGAGCAAGAAATGCGGACCGTACCTGGGCGGCGCCCAGGCGTATCCGCCGCGGGTCAGGCGGGCACGTCGTGCCGTGGGGCACGGGGTTCTGTCAGCAGGAGGGTCAGCTTCACTGATTGTGGTTTGACGGAGTTGTGCTGTGAACGGCAGCTGCGGTCGGATTGGTTGCCTACACGCAGCTGGTGCTTTAAATATGCGACGATTCTTGCAGTGCTTCAGAGCCGCTTGCGGCATGCAACGGACCTGCCGGGACAGCGGGCAAAATGAATGCCACACCACTATTCCACAGGGCTCGGTTGCGCCGGCGACCAAGAGACCCAGGGGTTGAATGAGCAGGCAGTACAATGGCGGCCCGCGCGCTCGACGGAGTTGCGTGTTGGTTGCATCTCTACGCCAGGCGGCTTGTTCAGCCCCTTAAGGCTGTCCCGATTATATGTCGCTTTCCGCAATGCGCAAAGAAACTTCCACCCCACATTCCGCCTCTAAAACCGCCCCTGCCGTCCGAATGGTCGAAGTGGGCGCCGAGCATGCCGGGCAGCGCCTGGACAACTTCCTCATGCGCCTGTGCAAGGGAGTTCCCAAAACCCATATCTACAAGGCCATCCGTGGCGGCGAGGTTCGGGTTAACAAGGGACGTATCGCGGTCGACTACCGCATCGCGGAAGGCGATGTCGTGCGCATCCCCCCGCTGCGCCTGCCCGATCCGACCAAGCCCCGGCCCGTGCCCGGCGCGGAATTCCCCGTCGTGTTCGAAGACGACGCCATGCTGGTGGTGGACAAGCCCGCCGGCGTGGCCGTCCATGGCGGCAGCGGGGTGTCGTTTGGCGTGATCGAACAGTTGCGGGCCGCCCGGCCGGATGCGAAGTTCCTGGAACTGGTGCACCGGCTGGACCGCGAAACCTCTGGGCTGTTGATGGTCGCCAAGAAGCGCAGCGCGCTGCTGGCGCTGCACGCCATGCTGCGCGAGGGTCGCAGCGACAAGCATTACCTTGCGCTTGTCGAAGGCGATTGGGTAAATGACCGCCAACATATCAAGCTGGCGCTGTCCAAGTGGACCACGCAGTCCGGCGAGCGACGGGTCAAAGTGGATCCGGACGGGCAGACGGCGCATACCATCGTCACCCTGAAACAGCGGTTTGGCGGTTACAGTCTGGTCGACGCCGAACTGCGCACCGGCCGCACCCACCAGATTCGGGTGCACCTGGCAGCCAGCGGCTTTCCCATCGTGGGCGACGACAAATATGGCAGTGACGACGTCCGAGCGCAGTTCGCCCGCCAGGGTTTTGGCCGGATGTTCCTGCACGCCCACAGTCTGACCTTCCCTCATCCCCTGACGGGCGAGGCCATGACCCTTACCGCCGAGCTGCCGCCTGCTTGCCGGAATCTGCTGAAAACTCTGGAGTCGGTCTGATATGTCGTATTCACTGGTCGTCTTTGACTGGGATGGCACCCTGATGGATTCCACGCACAGCATCGTGGCCGCCATCCAGGGCGCTTGCCGGGACCTGGATCTGGCCGTGCCTTCCGCCTCCGAAGCGAGCTGGGTGATCGGTCTGTCCCTGGAAAGCGCCTTGCGCCGCGCCGTGCCCGAGCTGACACAGGCCATGCTGCCGCGCTTCCTTGAGCGCTATCGCACCCACTATCTGCTGCGCGACCCCGAATTGCGCCTGTTCGAGGGCATACAGGAACTGCTGGGTGATTTGGCCAACCAGAACGTGCGGCTGGCCGTTGCCACAGGCAAAAGCCGGGTTGGACTGACTCGCGCCTTGGCCGCCACCGGCCTGGGGCCGCTGTTCGACGCCACGCGGACGGCGGACGAAACCTTCAGCAAGCCGCATCCGGCGATGCTGCACGAGCTGATGCAGGAGCTGGATGTCGACCCCGCCCGCGTCGTGATGGTGGGCGACACCTCGCACGATCTGCAAATGGCCTGCAACGCGGGCGTTCATGGTCTGGGCGTGACCTACGGCGCGCACACGCTGAAGGAGCTGCAGGGGTGTGCACCCCAAGCGGTGCTCGACAGCGTGCCGCTGGTTCGAGACTGGTTGTTGGCGCGGGTCGCGACGGGCATTCAGTCTTAACGTCGACGCGCGGAACGTCTGCCGGGCCGCCTGGTCTATTCCATAGGCGCGCTCGCATTGCGGGCGCGCGGAATATGATGGGCTCGTGCAACGTCCATGGATGGCGACGGGCGCTTTCATCGCGCCTGCCGCGCCAAACCGGAGACCATGATGCTGATACGCAAGCCCGACGATATTGTTCCCTCCGAGATCACGACGGAATCCATTTGGCGCTCTCGCCGAGACCTGATGCTGCGCGCCGGCATGGTCGCGGCGGCGGCGGGGTTGCCGGGGTGGGCGGCGCGCAGCGCCTTTGCCCGGGATGCCGGCACTTTGCCGGGCAAAGCCAACCCGGCTTTCAGCATCATGGACAAGCAGACCTCGCTGGTCGATGTCACCTCTTACAACAATTACTACGAATTCGGCGTAGATAAGCGCGATCCCGCAGAAAATGCCGGCAAATTGCAGACACGTCCCTGGACGGTCAGCGTCGAGGGTGAAGTCGGCAAGCCGCGCACTTTCAGCGTCGACGACCTCCTCAAGCTAGCGCCCATGGAAGACCGGGTGTATCGCCTTCGCTGCGTTGAAGGGTGGTCCATGGTTATCCCGTGGGTGGGGTATTCGCTGTCCGAAGTGCTCAAGCAGGTCGAGCCCACGGGCAACGCAAAGTATGTGGAATTCGTCACCGCCGTGCAGCGTGAAAACATGCCCGGCGTGCGCGCCGCCATTCTGGACTGGCCCTACGTAGAAGGGCTGCGCATCGACGAGGCCATGCATCCCCTTACGATGCTGGTGTTTGGGGTCTATGGCCGGGTTTTGCCCAACCAGAATGGCGCGCCCTTGCGGGTGGCGATTCCCTGGAAATACGGTTTCAAGTCGGGCAAGTCGCTGGTGAAGATCCGGCTGGTCGAAAAGCCGCCGGTAACGTCCTGGGTCAAGGCGGCCCCGCAGGAATACGGCTTCTACGCCAATGTGAACCCCAACGTCGCGCATCCACGCTGGAGTCAGGCCTCTGAACGCCGGATCGGCGAGGACGGCCTGTTCACTCCCAAGCGCAAGACTCTGATGTTCAACGGCTATGGTGATCAGGTGGCGTCGCTCTACCAGGGCATGGATTTGAAGGCCAACTATTGAAGCCCGGCATGTCTGCAAGTGCGCCTCAGGCGGGGTCCGCCCCGGCCTCAGGTAAGACACAGATCTCGGCAAAAGCGGTCGCGCGCTTCAAGCCCCTGCTGTTCCTGTTGGGGCTGACGCCGTTCCTGCGCTGGATCTGGCTGGGGATGAATAATGGCCTGACCGCCAATCCCGTGGAATTCCTGACGCGATCCTCGGGGACGTGGGCGCTGGTCTGTCTGCTGGTAACGCTGGGCATCACGCCGCTGCGCCGTATCACGGGTCAGCCGGCGCTGGTGCGCGTGCGGCGCATGTGCGGCCTGTTCGCCTTCTTTTACGCCGCCATGCATTTCATGGCGTGGGTCTGGTGGGATCGAGGGTTTGATCCGGCGGAAATGGTCCGCGACATCGGCGAACGCCCCTTTATCTTGGTGGGATTTTCGGCCTTCGTGCTGATGACGGCATTGGCTGCCACCTCTACCCAGTGGGCCATGCGTCGGTTGGGAAAGCGGTGGCAGACCCTGCATCGGGCCGTCTACGCCATCGGACTGCTGGCGATCCTGCACTACTGGTGGCACAAGGCGGGCAAGAACGACCTGACGCAGCCCGCGATCTATGCCGCGGTGCTGGCCGTGCTGCTGGGATGGCGCATCGTGGCGTGGTGGCGGCGCCGGCCTTAGTCAGCGCTCTCGCCGCTACAGCATCGCCAGCATGATGGCCGCGGTCTCCGCGTCCGGCTGGCCGTCGTGCAGCGTGGGGCGGTAGTGCATCTGGAACGCGGCCAGCGTGTTGATGGTGGTGCGATCCAGAACGCCGTCCTGCGGACAGGTGTAGCCCAGTCGTTGCAGTTGCTTCTGGAACCAGGCCACATCCGGGGTTCCTTCGACCTGCAGGCGCGCCAGGTGCGCCGCGGCGCCCGTTTCGTCGTACCAGCGGCCGATGCCTGCACTGGCCAGCTCCTTCCAGGGAAATAGCGGTCCCGGGTCTACTTTCCGCTGGGGCGCGATGTCGCTATGGCCCACGACGTTCTCCGGCGCGATGGCGTGGCGCTGGATGACATCGCGCAGCAGGATGGTCAAGGCGCGCACCTGGCGCTCGTCGTACGCATGCCATACGGGCTTGCCGTCTTCGCCTTCGGTCCACCCGGCATTGACGATCTCGATGCCAATGGACGTGCTGTTCATGGCGATATTGCCGTACCAGGAGCTGGCGCCCGCGTGCCAGGCGGCGCGGTTTTCGTCTACCAGCCGGTACGTGCGGCCGTCGACGTCCACCAGATAGTGGGCGCTGACCTTGCCCTTGGATAGGAGATGCAGCGATTTGGCGTCGTCCACGGTGGTGTAGTGCAACACCACTGACCGGACGCGGCTGCTTTGGCTGACCGCCGTGATCGAGGTGTCCAGGTCGAGCCCCGCCGGTCCCCGCGCCGCGCAGCCGGCCAGCGCTGCCGCGGCCAGCAGAATGCAAAAAAGACGGAACATGGTCAACGAGCCAGGAAGAGGAAAAGCGTAGGCAGCTTGTCGAGCTGCGGCGCCGGCAGTTTTTTCCATTCCGCGATCGTGTGCGTGACGACCCATTCATCGGGGGTCGTCATTGAGCGCGCCACGCAAAGCTTCGTATCGCCCTTCAGCGTGGCCACGAGCGTGGAGAACATGGCGGCGTTGCGGTAGGGCGTCTCGATCAGCAGCTGGGTCTGGTTGTGGCGGGCGGAATGCTGCTCCCACGCGCGTAATTGCTTGGCCCGTTCAGCGGCGTCCACGGGGGCGTAACCATAGAAGGCGAAGCGCTGGCCGTCCAGGCCGCTTGCCATGAGGCCAAGGAGGATGGACGAGGGGCCCACCCACGGTCTGACGGCAATTCCCAGGCGGTGCGCCGCGTCGACCACTTTGGCGCCAGGGTCTGCGACTGCGGGGCAACCCGCTTCGGACACCAATCCGATCTCGGCGCCTTGCTTTGCCGGTTCCAGCCAGGCCTTGATCTGCGCGGCGTCTGCCTTGTCCGTCAGTGTGTGGATCGTGATTTCCTGCAGCGGACGGGTGGTGCCGATGAGCTTCAGGAAGGCGCGTGCCGTCTTGGCGTTCTCGGCGATGTAGGTGTCCAGCCGGCCAGCCAGGGTGCGTACTTCGGCGGGCAGCCACCGATCGGGCGGCGCGTCGCCAAGGCTGACGGGAATCAGGTGCAGCGCGCCGCTCATGCCGTTGCTCCCGGCGCGTCGAGCGGATCCAGTCCGAAAGTTGCCAGAAGCCGGGTCAATTCGATCAGGGGAAGGCCTATGATGGCCGTGGGATCGTCGCTCTGGATGCTTTCCATCAGGGCGATGCCCAGGCTTTCCGCCTTGGCGCTGCCTGCGGTATCGTAAGGCTCTTCGGCGCGCAGATAGGCGTCGATGGCGTGGTCCGAAAGCTTGCGGAACCGGCAGCGGGTAATGATGTCAGACTTTTCCACCCGTTGGCCGTCGGTCACTGCCAGGGCGCTGTGAAACTCCACCAGTTGTCCCGACAGCGCACGTAGTTGCGCCTGGGCCCGCGGAAAGTCTCCCGGTTTGCCAATGGGCGCGCCGTCCACCGTGGCTACCTGATCCGACCCGATCACGATGCTGTCCGGATGCTTGGCCGCAACTGCCAAGGCCTTGGCCACGGACAGGCGCAATGCCAGCGCCTCCGGCGTTTCGCCGGGTTGTGGTGTTTCGTCTACATCGGGGGAAATCGCAATAAAGGGCAGGCGCAGGCGCGACAACAGTTCTTTGCGGTAACGCGAGCTGGACGCGAGGATAAGGCTAGGCTTCTGGGGCATGCGGCATTTGACGGTAATACGTAAGTCACAGTATTATCTAACGTTTTGCGGCATTTTTGCAGGAACATCAACATGACACCCAAGGGAAAGCCCGGCGGCACAAGCCGCAGTACGGGCGGATCGGCAGGTGCTGGCAGCGATGTCACTGCGAATGTGGGCAATGCGAATGTTGGCACCGTGAATGCAGGCGCTGAGAATGCGAACCCTGCAAGCGCGGATGTCGGCATCAAGCGTATCGATGCCTTCGCTTTTGCTCGTCTGGGCAAGGCGGCGCAGGGCAGTATCGCTTTGGTGCGGCTTGCCCGAGTGGCTGACGGCTTGCCCGAGCAGCCCCTTGGCGAGGCCGGGCTGGTGAACTGGTCCGTGCAGGGCGAAGAAGGCAAGACCGGCTTGTTGCTGGGTCAGCCGCTCTTGCGTCTGCGCGTGCAGGCAAATCCGGTAGTGGTATGCCAGCGGTGCAATGCGCCGTTTGCGTATCCCGTGGACAGCGAAGTGGTGCTGCAGCTGGTCAAATCCGAAGACGACCTCGACGATGGTTACTCCGTTGCTGAACAAGGCGATGGCGACGACGACGAGGACGACGAAGGCGAAGGAAGGGATTCTGTGGCTCATCTGCCTGAAAAGGTGGTCGGGTCGCATCACTTTGATCTGTTGGCCCAGGTCGAAGATGAGCTCATTCTGAGCATTCCGTATGTGCCCAAGCATGATGTATGCCCGGGCGCGCAGGCCAAGGCCAGCGAAGCTCCTGAAGAGGAGCCCGCTGTCAAGCGTCCGTCGCCGTTTGCGGTGCTGGAACAACTGAAGCACAAAGATTGAGATCAACATCGGGCCGCATCGCGTACAATGCGCCCCGTTTCTAGGAGTCATCATGGCCGTTCAACAAAACAAGAAGTCCCCCTCCAAGCGCGGTATGCACCGCTCGCACGATTTTCTGGTGGCCCCGTCGACCGCCATCGAACCCAACACCGGTGAAACGCACCTGCGTCACCACATCAGCCCGAATGGCTTCTACCGTGGCCGCAAGGTCCTGAAGACCAAGGCCGACGAATAAGGCCCCCGGGCCGAACTCGTACTCGGACCATTTCGGCTGAGCGCTGATACCTGGCACCCGTGATACGCATCGCCATAGACTGTATGGGCGGAGACTTCGGTCTGCCCGTCACGATTCCGGCTGCGATCGAGTTCGCCCGGCAATTTCCGGACACCCGGCTATTGCTGGTCGGGCTTCCCGAGGCTATCGAAGCGGCGCTTTCAGAGCACCGCAACGTGGCGCGAGATCGCCTTGAGATCGTGGCGGCTTCCGAAGTCGTCACCATGGACGACCCGGTCGAGGTCGCCCTGCGCCGCAAAAAAGACTCCTCCATGCGCCTCGCCGCCCAGTCCGTCAAGGACGGGCGCGCGGACGCCTGCGTCTCTGCCGGCAACACCGGCGCCTGGATGGCCATTTCCCGCTACGTGCTCAAGACGCTGGACGGCATTGACCGCCCCGCGATCGCCACGTCCATTCCGAACCAGACTGGCCGCGCCACCACGGTGCTGGACCTGGGCGCGAACGTGGACTGCACGGCCGAGCACCTGCTGCAATTCGCCATCATGGGCGCCGCGCTGTCGCAGGCGGTGGACCATCGCGACAATCCCACCGTGGGCTTGCTCAACATCGGCGAAGAAGTCATCAAGGGCAACGAAGTCGTCAAGGAAGCTGCCGAACTCCTGCGCGGCAGCCCGCTGAATTTCTACGGCAACGTGGAAGGCAATGACATCTTCAAGGGCACGGTCGACGTCGTCGTCTGCGACGGCTTTGTCGGCAACGTCGTGCTCAAGTCCGTGGAAGGGCTGGCGAAGATGTTGTCCAGCGTCATCCGCGAAGAGTTCAAACGCAACCTGATCACGCTGCTGGCCGGCGCGGTCGCCAAGCCGGTGCTGAACCGCCTGCGCAACCGCGTCGACAATCGTCGCTACAACGGCGCCGCTTTGCTCGGCCTGCGTGGCGTGGTCATCAAGAGCCACGGTTCCGCGGACGTTTACGCCTTCGGTTTTGCGTTGCAGCGAGCCCGCGAAGCCGTAGTGAGTAAACTGCTGGAGCGCACCGCTCAGACGGTCGCTCAAATTACCAAGCGCGTTCAATCCGGCGATCGCCCTTCGGCGGCGTCGCCAAACGTGGCTGGGGACACCGCTTGATGGATACCGCAATGAAATATTCCGTGATCGCGGGCACTGGCAGCTTCCTGCCGGAACGCGTGGTTTCGAATGACGAACTGGCTGCGGAACTGGCGACGCGCGATATCGCCACTTCCGACGAATGGATTGTCGAGCGCACGGGCATCCGTCAGCGCCATCTGGCCGAACGCGGCGTGACCACCAGCCAGCTGGCCACCGAGGCCTCGCGCCGCGCGCTGGCCGATGCGGGTGTCGACGCGTCAGAAGTCGACCTGATCGTGGTGGCCACTTCCACCCCTGATTTCGTCTTTCCCAGTACGGCGTGCCTGGTGCAGGCCAATCTGGGCGCCAAGGGTTCCGCCGCGTTCGACGTGCAAGCCGTCTGCAGCGGTTTCGTCTACGCGCTCACCACCGCCGACAGCTTCATCCGCGCCGGCCGCGCACGCTGTGCGCTGGTGATCGGCGCCGAAGTGTTCTCGCGCATCCTGGACTGGAACGACCGCGGCACCTGCGTGCTGTTCGGCGACGGGGCCGGGGCGGTGGTCCTGAAGGCTTCCGACAAGCCCGGCATCTTGGCCGCGCAGTTGCACGCCGATGGCAGCCAGATGAAGATCCTCAGCGCCGCGGGCAACGTGGCCTACGGCGACGTGACGGGCGACCCGTTCCTGCGCATGGACGGCCAGGCCGTCTTCAAGCAGGCCGTCACCGTGCTGGACCGCTCGGCGCGCGACACCTGCGCCGAGGCCGGCGTCAGCGTCGCCGACGTCGATTGGCTGATTCCGCATCAGGCCAACGTGCGCATCCTGAATTTCCTGGCGCGCAAGCTTGACGTGCCGGTCGAGAAAGTCGTCATCACTGTCGACAGCCATGCCAATACGTCCGCGGCCAGCGTGCCGCTGGCGCTCGACGCCGCGCGCCGCGATGGCCGAGTCAAGCCTGGCCAGCTCATCCTGATGCAAGGCGTGGGCGGCGGATTCACCTGGGGCTCAGTACTGGCCCGCATGTAATGGCGAGCCCCGGCGGGGCGGCATGCGTGCCGCGACCCGTCGGTGAGCGCGCCTGGCATCCCTCACAGACACTGAATCAATCCAGACGCACAATCATGAAAATCGCTTTTGTCTTTCCTGGCCAAGGTTCGCAGGCTGTCGGCATGCTGGACGCCTGGTCCGGCGTGGCCGCGGTCACCGACACCGTGGCCCGCGCTTCGCAGGCCCTGGGGCAGGACCTCGGCGCGCTGATCGCGCAAGGCCCTGCCGAACAGCTCAACCTGACCACCAATACCCAGCCCGCGATGCTGACCGCCGGCGCCGCGTTCTACGCGGCCTGGTGTGCCGCGGGCGGCCGCAAGCCTGATGTCGTGGCCGGCCACAGCCTGGGCGAATACGCCGCGCTGACTGCCGCGGGTTCGCTGGCGCTCGAAGACGCCGTGCGACTGGTGCGCGTGCGCGCCGACGCCATGCAAGCCGCCGTGCCCGTTGGCACTGGCGCCATGGCCGCCATCCTGGGCCTGGACGACGACGCCGTCCGCGCCGCATGCGCTCAAGCCGCGCAGGGTGAAGTGGTCGAGGCCGTGAATTTCAACGCGCCGGCTCAGGTCGTGATCGCCGGTCACAAGGCTGCAGTCGAACGCGCCTGCGAACTGGCCAAGGCCGCGGGCGCCAAGCGCGCGCTGCTGCTGCCGGTATCCGCGCCGTTCCACTCCAGCCTGCTCAAGCCCGCCGCCGACGTGTTGGCCGCCGCGCTGGCCGACGTCTCCGTCTCGGCGCCGCAAGTGCAGGTCATCAACAACGTCGACGTGGCTTCGCCCACGGAACCCGGGGCAATCCGCGATGCGCTGGTGCGCCAGGCATGGCATCCTGTCCGCTGGGTCGAAACCCTGCGCGCCATGAAGGCGCAGGGCGTCACGCACGTCATCGAATGCGGTCCGGGCAAGGTGCTGACCGGCCTGACCAAGCGCATCGACCCGGAACTCACCGGCCTGGCGATCACCGACCCGGCTTCGCTGGAAGCGGCGTTGGCCGCCGTCAACGGAAACTGAACACATGGACAATACCTCGACCGAACTGCAGGGCAAGATCGCGCTGGTCACCGGCGCCACCCGTGGCATTGGCCGGGCAATCGCCCAGGAACTGGCGGGTCGCGGCGCAACGGTCGTCGGCACGGCCACCTCCGAATCGGGCGCGGCTGGCATCACGGAAGCGCTGGCACCGTTTGGCGGCCGCGGCGTGGTGCTCGACGTGACCAATCCCGAAGCCTGCGATGCGCTGATCGACGCGCTGGGCAAGGAAGGCGGCGGTCCGCACATCCTCGTCAATAACGCCGGCATCACCCGTGATACGCTGGCGATGCGCATGAAGGACGACGATTGGTCGGCGGTCATCGACACCAATCTGGCATCCGTCTTCCGCCTGTCGCGCGCCGTGCTGCGCAGCATGATGAAGGCGCGCTGGGGACGCATCATCAACGTGACGTCGGTGGTGGGTTCCAGCGGCAACGCCGGCCAGGCCAACTATGCCGCCGCCAAGGCGGGCGTGGCTGGCATGTCCCGCGCGCTGGCGCGTGAACTGGGCAGCCGCAACATCACCGTCAACTGCGTGGCTCCCGGCTTCATCGACACCGACATGACGCGCGCGCTGGGTGAAAACCAGACGGCTGCGCTGTTGCAACAGATTCCGCTTGGCCGCCTGGGTTCGCCGGCTGATATTGCTCATGCCGTGGCATTTTTGTCCGGGCCCCAGGCGGGTTACATTACCGGCACCACCCTGCACGTCAACGGCGGGATGTACATGCAATAAATCACGAATCGCGTGCGCCGCAGCCGGGCAGCCGGCAGGGCCGCGCGCGATTCACCGGAAACGCCGCACACGGTATTTCCTGCGCCGCTCTCGGCGACAGAACAGGTGCGGTGTTATTTTTGTCACGGTCAGGCGTTGCATCACTCCGCGCTTGGCTATAATTCGCGGGATTTTTCCCAATTGGAGATCTGCATGGAAAGCATCGAACAGCGCGTCAAGAAGATCGTCGCTGAACAACTTGGCGTCAACGAAGCCGAGATCAAGAACGAATCCTCCTTCCTTGACGACCTCGGTGCCGATTCGCTCGACATGGTCGAACTGGTCATGGCCCTCGAAGACGAATTCGAGACCGAGATCCCCGACGAAGAGGCCGAAAAGATCACGACCGTGCAACAAGCGATTGACTACATCAATTCGCACGGTAAGCAGTAAGCTCAGCCTATATCGTTCTGGTTGCCCGAATTCACCTCGGCCAACCGGGAATCAGGGCGGTTTCAGGAATTGCCGTGTGGTCCACCGGCGGGAAGGGCGTTGTAATGCCTGACCCGCTTTCATGTGGTCCACACGCGCAGTGCATCCCGAAAACCGCCTTTCTTTTGTCTGTTTGAGGAGTCATCCGTGAAGCGACGTGTCGTCATCACCGGCCTGGGTATCGTTTCCCCCGTAGGAAATGATCTGACCACCGCTTGGGACAATATCGTCAACGGACGTTCTGGCATCAGCCGCATCTCCCGTTTCGATCCCTCTGCCATCACCACCCACATTGCTGGCGAAGTCAAAGACTTCGACATCAGTACCTATATTTCGGCCAAGGAAGCCCGCCAGATGGATACGTTTATCCATTACGGCCTGGCCGCCGGAATGCAGGCCTGGCGCGATTGCGGTCTGGAAGTCACCGAAGCCAATGCCGAGCGCATCGGCGTGATCGTGGGTTCCGGCATCGGCGGTCTGCCGCGCATCGAAGAAACCCAGGTCGAATACCTTGCGAAGGGACCTCGCCGGATTTCTCCGTTCTTCGTTCCTGGTTCGCTGATCAACCTGATCTCCGGCCATCTGTCGATCGCCTATGGCATGAAGGGCCCGAGCTACGCGGTCGTGTCCGCATGCACCACCGGCCTGCATTGCATCGGTGACGCAGCACGCCTGATCGAATACGGCGATGCCGACGTCATGGTCGCCGGCGGCGCCGAATCGACCGTGTCGCCGCTGGGCATTGGCGGCTTTGCCGCGATGCGCGCGCTGTCGACCCGCAACGATGATCCTCAGACGGCATCGCGTCCCTGGGACCGCGACCGCGACGGCTTCGTGCTGGGCGAGGGCGCCGGTGTCCTGGTGCTTGAAGAATACGAGCACGCCAAGAAGCGCGGCGCGCGTATCTACGGTGAATTCGCCGGATACGGCATGAGCTCCGACGCTCATCACATCACCGCACCGGACAAGGACGGTCCTCGCCGCGGCGTCATCAATGCCCTGCGCAACGGTGGCCTGAACCCCGAGGACGTGCAGTACGTCAACGCGCATGGCACGTCGACGCCGCTGGGCGACAAGAACGAAACCGATGCGCTGAAGCTGGCCTTCGGAGACCACGCCAAGAACCTGGTGGTCAACTCCACCAAGTCGATGACCGGCCACTTGCTGGGCGCCGCCGGCGGTATCGAGGCCGTGTTCACGACCCTGGCCGTGTACAACCAGGTCTCGCCTCCGACGATCAACATCTTCAATCAAGATCCCGAGTGCGATCTGGATTACTGCGCCAACGAGGCGCGGCAGATGAAGATCGACGTCGGCCTGTCCAACTCGTTCGGTTTTGGCGGCACCAACGGCTCCATGGCCGTTCGCCGGGTCTGATTTGGAAGGCTCGGTCGGGGGGCGTTGGTCGTTCCGCGTACCTGTCTCGCAGCCCAGGGGCGCCACTGCGCTCCTCGGGCTGGCGCTGACTGCGGCCGTGGCAAGCGTGCTGGCGGCGGCCTCGTGGCATGGCCACGCCGGGGCTGCTCTTGCGCTGGGCGCATTTTTGCTGGTCCTGGCCGGGCTGTTACACTCGGCACGGAGCACCCCGTCCCCGGTAACGGCGCTACGTACGGCAGCCGGATCCGGCTGCTGGCAGCTTTGCCGGCCATCTGGCTGGCAAGATGCGGTTTTGCTGGACCAGCGACGGGGCCCAGCGTGGCTGACGCTCACTTTGCAGCCCTTGCCCACCGGGAGTACGGCCTTTACCACTAGCAAAATCACACTCACCGTCTGGCGACAGACGTTGCGACCCGACTCCTGGCGGCGTCTGCGCCTGCTCGCGGGGTCGGCGCGGCGCACCCGCCCGGCGCTCGGCCCACAGGAGGCGTCATGAGCGAGCGCGAAGTCGACGCCGAGCTTGTCGCGCGCGTCCAGCGGGGCGACAAGAAGGCATTTGACCTGCTGGTCCTGAAATACCAGCGCAAGATTCTTCGCCTGCTGGCCCGGATGATCCGGGATCCGGCCGAAATCGAGGACGTCGCCCAGGAAGCCTTCATCAAGGCCTACCGCGCGCTGCCGCAATTCCGGGGCGAGAGCGCTTTCTACACCTGGTTGTATCGCATCGCCATCAATACGGCGCGGAACTGGCTCGCCTCGCAAGGGCGGCGTCCCAGCGCGCCTAACGCGATTGAAACGGAAGACGGTGAAACTTTTAACGAAACCGACAACCTAACGGATATAAGCACGCCGGAATCCATGGTTGCCAGCCGCGAAATCGCCGAGACGGTGAACGCGGCCATTGAGGAATTGCCTGAAGAATTGCGCACTGCAATTGTCCTGCGTGAAATCGAAGGTATGAGTTACGAAGACATCGCCCAGAGCATGGACTGCCCCATCGGTACGGTGCGCTCCCGCATTTTTCGTGCGCGTGAAGCCATTGCCACCAAGTTGCGTCCATTGCTCGACACCGATGTCGAGCGTCGCTGGTAAGGAGTGGCAGTCATGCAAACAGCAGCCAAGTCCGTTGAGATCGCCGAGTCCTCCTGGGAGGAATCGGTCTCCGCCTGGATGGACGGAGAGGATTCCGACGATATTCTTCCCAGTCTGTTGTCCAAAGAGGGACGTCAGACCTGGGACACCTATCATCTGATCGGTGATTCCCTACGCAATTCGGACCTGGCGCTGACGCCCAGTGCGGCCTTCCAGGCCCGGCTGGCACGGGCGCTGGATGCCGAATTGCCCATCGTAGCGGCGCCCCGGCGCCGCTCGCCTTTGCGCATGGGCTTGTCCGGCCTGGCCGTAGCCGCCGCCGTGGCGACGGTCGCCTGGGTGGCGCAGCCCTACGTGACGGGTCCCTCTGCCACCGAGGTGCGCGTGCTGGCCGACGCCAGCTCCCCCGCTTCCGCCTCTGACGATTCGGGCTTGCGCGACTACCTGGAGGCCCATCGCCAGATGGCCGGCCCCAGCGCGGTGCGGCAGGTGTCGTTCGATGTCGGAGCAGGACGTTGATGGCGCTGGTGCTTCCAACGCGCTGGCCGGTGCTGGGACGTGCCGCTTCGTGGCAGGCGCACCGCGCCGGCTGGTTGGCCGCCACGCTCCTCACCGCTTTCCTTGCCGTGCCCGGCCCCGCGGCCGCCGCAGGCAGTACGCCTGCCAGCCAGACCGATGACATCGTGCAACTGCTCACGCGCATCCAGCAGGCAGCGCGCAAGCAGGACTACGCCGGCGTCTTCATGTACCAGCAAGGCGAAATGATCCAATCGTCGCGCCTCGTGCACGTCCTGGACGGCACTGGCGAGCGCGAACGCCTGGAAGTTCTGGACGGGCAGCCGCGCGAATATCTGCGCCACAACGACGACGTGCAGTGCCTCATCCCCGAGCGCAAGACCGTGCTGGTCGAGCGACGCCGCGGCGATCGCTTCCCGGGCCTGCTGCTGGGCGATCCGGCCAATCTGTCCGAGCACTACAAGATACGCGCGGAATCGGCGTTGCACCGCGTTGCGGGGCGCGAATGCCGGCTCATCACGATTGAACCGCTGGACAAGCTGCGCTACGGCTATCGCCTGTGTGCGGACGTCGAAACCAATTTGCTCCTGAAGGCGCAGACCCTGAATGCCGCGCATGGCGTGGTCGAACAGGTGTCCTTCACGTCTTTGCGTCTGGGTTCCGAAGTCGACCCGCAGTCGCTGTCCTCGCGCTGGAATACCCGCGACTGGAAGGTGCTCGAAGCCACGATGAAGCCGGTGGACCTTGCAGCACAGGGGTGGCGCATTCCGGCGCCCAAGGGCTTCAAGGCGATCATGCAGGTGTCGCGCTCGATGAAACGCGGTTCGCCGGTAAGCCAGATGGTGCTGTCCGATGGCCTGGCCGCGATCTCGGTCTTCATCGAACCCTATGATGGCCAGCGCGATCACCAGCCGCCGCATGGCGCGTCCCAGCGCGGTGCGATCAATGTGTACGGCGCGCGTATCGCGGACTTCTGGCTGACCGCGGTGGGCGAAGTGCCCGCCGGCACGCTGGAGCAGCTCGCGCAAGCCACTGAGTACGTGCCTCCCGCACCCGCGGCAGCCGCACCGACGGAGGGCGGATCCAAGTGATCCTTGCCCGTCCGCAAGCAGCAATTTCGGAGTGACTTATGAAAGCAATGACGGTGTCGAACGCTTTTTTCCGGCGCTTTCTGGCGGCTGTCGCGGCGGGGGCGATGTTGTCCGCCGCCTACGTTCCCATAACGGCGGCGCAGACGCCGCCGGCAGCCGTCGGGCTGCCCGACTTCACGGCCATCGTTGAAAAGGCCGATCCGGCCGTCGTGAACATCCGCACCACGGCCACCGTGCCGGTGCGCGGCGCCAACGGCCCGGGCGGCGGAAACGATCCCTACGAGCTCTTCCGCTGGTTCTTCGGGCCTGAATTCCAGCCGCCTGGCCAGCCGTCGCCCGGTCCGCGCCAGCGTCCCCAGCCGACGCCGGAAGAACGCACGGTGCCGCGCGGCGTAGGCTCGGGGTTCTTCGTCTCCGCCGATGGCTACATCCTGACCAACAACCACGTGGTGGTCGATGCGACGGACATCTACGTGACGCTGACCGACGGCCGTGAATTCAAGGCCAAGGTCATCGGCACCGACGAGCGCACGGACGTGGCGCTCATCAAGATCGAAGCCACCGACATGACGCCGCTGGTGATCGGCGATCCCAAGAAGCTGAAGAAGGGCCAATGGGTGCTGGCCATTGGCTCGCCGTTCGGCCTGGATTCCACCGTCACATCCGGCATCGTCAGCGCCATTGGCCGCGACACGGGCGAATACCTGCCGTTCATCCAGACCGACGTGGCGGTCAACCCCGGCAACTCGGGCGGCCCGCTGATCAACCTGGACGGCGAGGTCGTGGGCATCAATTCCCAGATCATTTCGCGCAGCGGCGGCTTCATGGGCATTTCGCTCGCGATTCCCATCGACGAAGCCATGCGCGTGGTCGACCAACTGCGCACCACCGGCAAGGTGACGCGCGGCCGTGTGGGCGTGCAGATCGGCGAAGTGGGCAAGGATGTTGCCGAGGCCATCGGACTGCCCAAGGCCGAAGGCGCCCTGGTCAGCAGCGTGGAAGCCGAGGGTCCCGCCGAGCAGGCGGGCGTGCAGCCCGGCGACGTGATCCTGAAGTTCAACAACGAGCCCATCAAGCGTTGGTCCGATCTGCCGCGCATCGTCGGTGAAACCAAGCCGGGCACGCGCGCCAATATGGAAATCTGGCGCCGTGGCAAGAGCATGACCCTGTCCGTCAAGGTTGGCGAGATTCCGACTGAAAAGGCCGCCGCGGCCGGCAAGAAGCCGGCGCCTGCCCCCGAGGTCACGAATGCGCTGGGCCTGAGCGTGGTCGACGTTCCCGCCGACGTGCAGAAGAAGCTGCGCATCAAGGGCGGCGTCCAGGTCAAGGTTGCCGAAGGCGTGGCTGGCAAGGCCGGTCTGCAGGAAGGCGACATTGTGTTGGCCCTGAACGACACCGACGTCACTGGCGCCAAGCAATTCGGCGAACTGGTGGCCAAGCTGGACAAGAGCCGCGCGGCTGGCCTGCTGGTGCGCCGCGGCGACCAGACGCAATGGGTGGCGGTGCCGGCGTCCAAGTGATGCGGCGCTGGGCCGCCGGCGCCATCAGGACGCGCGCCGCGGCCCGACACCGGTCTGAGGCCAGCAACATGCCGGGCTCCAAGGGCGGTTTTTGCCCCGGGGCGCGCCTTGGGCAAAAAAAATGGCCCAAGACCGGCTAAAATGGCTGGTTGCCGCAAGAGGGGGCGCCTGGCGCCCCCTCGTTTTTGTCCGGGCTTAGCCCGTCTGCGCCCTACACGTCGGCCGTGCGTACCCCGGCGACGGTGTCTTCCGGCCATGTGCCGCTCGTTCCGTCCCTTATAAATTCAAGCATGCAGCATATCCGCAACTTCTCCATCATTGCCCACATCGATCATGGCAAGTCGACCCTGGCCGATCGCCTGATCCAACGCTGCGGCGGGTTGGCGGATCGCGAAATGTCGGCGCAGGTCCTCGATTCCATGGAAATCGAGCGCGAGCGCGGCATCACCATCAAGGCCCAGACGGCCGCCCTGCATTACAAGGCGCAGGACGGTAAGGTCTACAACCTGAACCTGATCGACACCCCCGGGCACGTCGACTTCTCGTACGAAGTCAGCCGCTCGCTTTCTGCGTGCGAGGGCGCGCTGCTGGTGGTGGACGCCTCGCAGGGCGTGGAAGCGCAGACGGTCGCCAACTGCTACACCGCCATCGAGCTGGGCGTGGAAGTGGTGCCGGTGCTGAACAAGATGGACCTGCCGCAGGCGGATCCGGACGGAGCCCGCCAGGAAGTCGAGGACGTGATCGGCATTGACGCCTCGGACGCCGTGCTGGCCAGCGCCAAGACCGGCATGGGCATCGACGAAATCCTGGAGACCATCGTCGCCAAGGTGCCGTCCCCGCAGGGCGACCCGGACGCGCCGTTGCAGGCCCTGATCATCGACTCGTGGTTCGACAACTACGTGGGCGTGGTCATGCTGGTGCGCATCATCAACGGTGTGCTCAAACCCAAGGACAAGATCCTGCTGATGGCGTCGGGCGCCACCCATCTCTGCGAACAGACCGGTGTGTTCACGCCGAAGTCGCAGCAGCGTCCGCACTTGTCGGCGGGCGAAGTGGGCTTCATCATCGCCGGCATCAAGCAGCTTGAAGACGCCAAGGTCGGCGATACCGTCACGCTGGCCAACAAGCCTGCCGCCAAGCCGCTGCCGGGCTTCAAGGAAGTCAAGCCGCAGGTGTTCGCCGGACTCTATCCGGTGGAAAGCTCCGAATACGACCAACTGCGCGATTCTCTCGAAAAGCTCAAGCTGAACGACGCCGCCCTGATGTTCGAACCGGAAGTCTCGCAGGCGCTCGGCTTCGGCTTCCGTTGCGGCTTCCTGGGTCTCTTGCACATGGAAATCGTGCAGGAGCGCCTGGAGCGCGAGTTCGACATGGACATCATCACCACCGCGCCTTCGGTGGTGTACGAAGTCGAGCAGCGCGACGGTTCCGTGATCACCGTGGAAAGCCCTTCGCGCATGCCCGAGATCGGCAAGATCCAGGACATTCGCGAGCCCATCGTGAAGGTCACGCTGTTCATGCCGCAGGACTATGTCGGCCCGGTCATGACGCTGTGCAACAACAAGCGCGGCGTGCAGGTCAACATGAGCTACCACGGCCGCCAGGTCCATCTCGTCTACGAGATCCCGCTGGCCGAGATCGTGCTCGACTTCTTCGACAAGCTGAAATCGGTCTCGCGAGGCTATGCCTCGATGGACTACGAATTCCTGGAATACCGCTCGGCGGACGTGGTTCGCGTTGACCTCCTGATCAACAACGACCGCGTCGATGCGCTGGCCGTGATTGTCCACCGCAGCAACGCGCGCCATCGCGCCCGTGACGTCGTCACCCGCATGCGCGGCCTGATCCCGCGCCAGATGTTCGACGTCGTCATCCAGGCGGCCATTGGCGCGGAGATCATCGCGCGTGAAAACGTGAAGGCCCTGCGCAAGAACGTGCTGGCCAAATGCTATGGCGGCGACATTTCGCGCAAGAAGAAGCTGCTTGAAAAGCAGAAGGCCGGCAAGAAGCGCATGAAGCAGGTGGGCAGCGTGGAAATTCCGCAGGAGGCGTTCCTTGCCATCCTGCAAGTGGAAGACAAATAGAACCACAAGAAGGCGGTTAGCTGATGAGTTGGAACTTTGCCCTGATCCTTTTCGTTCTGCTGGTCCTTACCGGCGTAATCTGGGTGCTTGATCTGGCGGTGCTGCGCAAAGGGCGCGAGCGCCGCGCCGAGGCGGCGATGGCGCAATACGACACGGCCCTGATCGGCGACGCTCAGGAAGCCGAGCGACTGCGTCGTGAAGCCGGCGATGCCGCGCGGCGTGTGCCGTGGTGGATCGAATACGCGGTCAGCTTTTTTCCCGTCATCCTGTTCGTGTTCATGCTGCGCTCGTTCGTCGTCGAGCCGTTCCGCATTCCGTCGGGATCGATGCTGCCCACGCTGCAGTCGGGCGATCTGATCCTGGTGAACAAGTTCAGCTATGGTCTGCGGCTGCCGGTGATCGACAAGAAAATCATCCCCGTGGGATCGCCGCAGCGAGGCGACGTTTTTGTGTTCCGCTACCCGGTTGATCCGGACGTGGACTACATCAAGCGCGTGGTCGGCCTGCCGGGCGACGAGATCGCCTACCTGGACAAAAAGCTCTACGTCAACGGCGAATTGGTGCCGCATGTGCGGGACGGCGATTATTTTGAACCCGATCGTGTCTCGTATATCGCGCAATATAAAGAGAAGTTGGGCGAAGTTGACCACAAAATCCTGCTGGATGAGGGCAAGCCGCAGGAGTACTCCGCGATGTGGCAATTTCCCAACCGCCAGAACTGCCAATACAGCCGCAATGGGGTACGCTGCAAGGTACCCGAAGGCAATTATTTCGCCATGGGCGATAATCGGGACAACAGCGCGGACAGCCGGTACTGGGGCTTCGTTCCCGAATCCAACATCGTCGGCCGCGCCTTCTTTATCTGGATGAACTTCAGCGATCTCAGCCGCATCGGCCGATTCAACTGATTATGTCGCTAGCCACGCTAGAAAACCGCCTGGATCACCACTTCGGTGATGCAGCATTGCTCGAACAAGCGCTGACTCACCGAAGCCACGGTGCGCGCCATAACGAGCGGCTGGAATTCCTGGGGGATTCCGTGCTGAACTTCGTCGTGGCGGCGATGCTGTTCGAGCGTTACTCCAAGATCGATGAAGGCGACCTTTCCCGCCTGCGGGCCAACCTGGTCAAGCAGGCGTCGCTGGCGGATATCGCCCAGCGCCTGGAACTGTCGCAATACCTGCGTCTGGGCGAAGGCGAGCTCAAGAGCGGCGGCTTTCGCCGTCCGTCCATTCTGGCGGACACCGTCGAAGCCATCTTCGGCGCCGTCTTCCTGGATGCGGGGTTCGACGCCGCCCGCCGCGTGATCGTTCGCCAGTACCAGCCGGTGCTGGCTTCCGTCGATCCCAAGACCCTGGGCAAGGACGCCAAGACCTTGCTTCAGGAATTCCTGCAGGGCCGCAAGATGGCGCTGCCGCTGTATACGGTGGTGGCGACGCACGGCGCGGCCCACAGCCAGCAATTCGAAGTCGAATGCGCCATCCCGGCGCTCGATATCAAGGTGATGGCGCCGGGCGCAAGCCGCCGCGCCGCCGAGCAGTCGGCGGCCAAGCTGGCGCTCGAGGCCGCACTGGCCATCAGCCCGGCCACCAAGGCCGCCCGCAAGTCGGGCAAGGCGCGCAAGACCGCGCAATTGTCGCTGCCCGTGGCAGTGGCTCAAGAGACTAAATGAGCGATACCCCTTTTCGTACCGGCTTCGTTGCCATCGTCGGCCGTCCCAACGTGGGCAAGTCCACGCTGACGAACGCCCTGATCGGTTCCAAGATTTCCATCGTGTCGCGCAAGGCGCAGACCACGCGTCACCGCATCCATGGGGTGCTGACCCGCGAGCACGAGCAGTTCGTGTTCGTCGACACGCCGGGCTTCCAGACGCGCCATGGCGGCGCGATGAACCGCATGATGAACCGCGTCGTGACGCAGGCGCTGGCCGACGTGGACGTGGTCGTGCACGTGGTTGAAGCCGGCAAGTGGTCCGAAGGCGATGCCAAGCTGCTGCCGCTCCTGCCCAAATCCGAGCGCACGATCCTGGCCATCTCCAAGATCGACGCGCTGAAGAACCGCGACGACCTGTTCGCCTTCGTTTCGAAGATCATGGCGCTGCACCCGTTCGGCGCCGTGGTGCCGGTCAGCGCCACCAAGAATCAGCAGCTTGACCAGTTGCTGGACGAAATCGCATCGCGCTTGCCGGAAGGCGAGGCGATGTTCGAAGAGGACACGCTGACCGACCGCCCCATGCGCTTCATCGCCGCCGAACTCGTGCGCGAGAAGATCTTCCGCCTGGTCGGCGACGAACTGCCCTATGGCTGCACCGTCGTCATCGAGCAATGGGAAGAGACCGCCAAGGGCGCCAGCATCAACGCCTGTGTCGTCGTCGAGCGCGACAGCCACAAGCCCATCCTGTTGGGCGCCGGCGGGATGCACATGAAGCGCATCGCCACCGAGGCGCGGCAGGACATCGCCAAGCTGCTGGACAAGCCGGTGCACCTGGAGGTCTACATCAAGGTGCGCAAGGGCTGGTCCGACCGCGAGAGTGCGCTGCGCGATCTGGGATATGAGTAGAAGGGCGCCTCGCGTCCAGGATCGCCCGGGGTTCATGCTGCACGCCACGGCGTGGCGTGAGACCTCACTGATTGTCCAGACCTTCTCGCGCGACCACGGCTGCGTGGCCATGGTCGCCAAGGGCGCGAAGCGCCCTTATTCCGTTTTGCGTCCCGTGTTGTCCGCCTTTCAGCCGCTGCTGCTGTCCTGGACCGGCAACGGCGAAGTCAAGACGCTGACGCGCGCCGAGATCGCCGGCATACGGCCCTTGGCCGGCGCCGCCCTGATGTCGGCCTGGTACATGAACGAACTGCTGCTGCGGCTCTTGCCTCGCGAGGATGCGCATCCACTGCTGTTCGACGCCTACGACATGGCCTTGCAGCAGTTGTCCAACGGCACGCGCGCTGCCGGCGCGCTGCGACGCTTCGAATGGACCTTGCTGCGCGAGACCGGCTATGGGGTGGACGAGGCGCCTCCCGATTTCGACGACCCCACCATCGAGCCCGCCTTGCGTGCCGACCTGCGGGCGCGTCTTGCCGAAATCCTGGCCGGCCGCCCGCTGTCGACTCGGCGCGTGCTGCTGGACCTTCAACGCATCTGAACGCGCGACGCGCCCGGCCTCATGACGTTCACGCTCAAACAGGTCGAGACCTTCCGCACTGTCTACGAGACGGAAAGCGTGACCGCCGCGGCCCGACGGCTGGACGTGTCGCCCGCAACCGTCAGTGCCACGCTGGCCGCGCTGGAAGCCAGCATCGAGCTGCGTCTGTTCGAGCGCGTGCGCCAGCGCATGCACCGCACGCCCGAGGCGACGCTGCTGTACGAGGAAATCCGGCGGTTGAACGTCGGCCTGGAAAGCCTGGGGCGCAAGATCCGGGCCATCCGCGGCGCGGCGCAGCCGCGGCTGCGCATCGGTTGCATCCACGCCTACAGCGGCGCGATCGTCAGCGACGCGATCTCCCGTTTTCGGATCCGCTATCCGGATACGCCGCTTTATCTGCAGATCCGCGATTCCAATACCTTGCGCGACATGGTGGTGTCTGGCGAGCTTGACCTGGCTGCCGTTGCCGACGAGTCCGAACTGGAGGGCTTGCGGGGGCATCGGCTGGCCAGCCTGAGGGCGGTGGCGGTCTTCCCGGCCGGGCACGCGTTGGCGCGCCTGGAGTCCGTGGATTTTTCGCACCTGGCCGATGCTGACGTGATTGCGCTGAACGCCGAGGACGGTTCGCGCAAGCGCCTGGATGCGTTATTGCGCCAGGCGGGAGCCAACCTGCGCGTGGCCATTGAAACGCCGTATTCCAGCACGGTGTGCCAGTTGGCGCTGGCCGGACACGGGATCGGCATCGCCAACCCCGCGACGGCGCTGGGCATGGAGGCGGCGGGCTTGTGCTACCGCCCGCTGGCGGCGCCCGTCCATTTCGAATGCCACATGATTCTGCATGGCAGCCGGCCGTTGTCCGAGGCAGGCAAATTCTGGGCTACCTGCCTGCGCGCCGCCCTGGCGCCGCTGGTTGAGCGCTTCGGCGTGTAGCGCGGGCGGTCTGACTCAGCCCCGGCGTCCGTCCGACGTCAGTATCAGCACCACCGAAGACTCCGCGTCGAGTCTGCCGGCCCGCCGTAGCCGGGAAACGGCCGCCAGCGCGGCCGCCGATGACAGTTCCGCGCCCAGCCCCATGCGTTCAAGCCGTTGCCGCGCCTGCCCGGCTTGTGCGTCGGAAGTCTCGACCGGGGCGCCGCCTGAGCGGGCCAGGGCTTCCAGGGCCTGGAGCGTGCACGTGCCTCCTGCAATCGAATACTGTTCCGTCGCGCTTTCCCACTGGCCGCGCGCGTCGCCCGTTTCCAGCGCGCGCGACAACCGCGCGTAAGGTTCCACCGCGTGCAATCGGGGCAGACGCGAAATGCGCCCCGCCTGGAGCAGATGCTGCCAGCCCAGGAAGATGCCCCACAGCAGGTCGCCGCGCGCCGTCGGCACGATGATGTCCGTGGGCACGCCGCAATCGTCCAGGATCTCCTGCGCGATGGGTTTGTAGCCTTCCACGCCGTACGGATGCGTGCCCACGGGGGGATTCAGGTAGTTGGTGCCGGCGAAGGCGCCCTGGTTGCGGCACAGGTCCGCGACGTAGGGCCAGCGGCCCAGGCTGTCGTCGAAGGCGCGCAGTCGCGCGCCAAAGCGCTCCATCGCTTCGCGTTGCAGGGGCGGGCAGTTCCGCGTGATGGCGATATCGGCGTCCAGACCGGCGGCAGCGCAATAAGCGGCCAGCGACACGCCGGCGTTGCCGCTGGAAGCCGCGGCCACGCGTGTTGCGCCCGCAAGGCGGGCACGCGACACCAGTTGCGCCGACATGCGGTCCTTGTGGCTGCCAGTGGGATTGGCGCTTTCGCACTTGATCCACAACCGGTCCACGCCTTCGGCCTGCGCCAGTTCGGCGGACTCCAGGGTGGGGGTGTTGCCTTCGCCCAGCGTGATGGGCGACAGCACGGGAAGGGGAATGGCGCCCGCCAAGGTGGACGCCTCGTATTGGCATTCGAGCGTGGCGGGGTGGCCGGCCGCGAGGCAGCTTGGGCAACCTTCAGGATAGTCGCCGGGGGACCAGAGGCTGGCGCAGCGGATGCAGCGCAGGCCGGACAAACCAGGGTTCATCTGCATGGGTCAGTACTTTGATGCAAGGGAGTCCAGGGGAAGGGCGGGCGCCACCTGAAGCAGGCAGTCCCCGTCGTCGCTGCGGGCGATTGGCCGCAGGCAGACGACGGTGCCGGCCTGCGGGCTGAGCAGGGTGCGCATGGGCGTATCTGGGCGCGCGGGTTCGATCAGTCGTCCGACATGCTGGAGCGCGGCGACGGATTGGCCGAGTTCGACGCCGGGCACGAACACGCCGGCCTCGCGCGCGCGCAGGGTGGCGGTGGGCGCGTCCAGGTCGTAAAGCCGGACTTGCTGGTCCTGAGGCGGCGCGCGATCCGGCAGCAGGCCAAGCTCGGCCAGGCAGCCCAGCAATCCGTCGCGGCAACGGTCGGCCAGCCTTTGGCTGGTTTCCCGGCCGCCGCCGATCTCGGCGCTCAGGCGCAACACACCGTGGCGGCTGGCGGCGGCGGGCATCGAGCCGGCCTCCGTGCCGCGAAAGTACACGCAATCGGGCAGCCCGAAGGCGCGCGCCAGCGCTGGCAGACGCGCGTCATAGGCGTCGTCGCCGTAGCGCGTGATGACCGAAGAGGGCAGGTAGCGCAGCGACGCGCCGCCGCTGTGCACGTCCACCATGGCCTGAACCCGTGGCAACAGCCGGGCCTCGAGCGCGGCCGCCACGCTTTCCGTGTAGCCGCGAGCGGGCTCGCCCAGAAACGCGCGATTCAGGTTGCCGCCGTCGGAGGGCGACAGCCGCGTGCCGGCCAGCGAAGCTTCGGCATTCACGGCGGGCAGCAGGTAGACCGTGCCGCGCTGCAGGATGTCGGGAAGTTGATGCCAGAGGTCCAGGATGGCGGCCTGGCCTTCCCATTCATCTCCGTGCACGCCGGCGATCAACGCGACGGCCGGCCCGGGCCCCGCGTCGACACGCAGCACGGGAATCATGACCCGGCGATAGGCCGACGCATTGGTGGCGGCCGCAACGGAAAAGTCCTCGCGGCTTACGCGGACCATGCGGCGGCTCCTGTCAGGGGGTGTGCGCCGGTCAATCCAGCGTGGCGGCCTTGATGATGCTTTCCCATTTGGGCAGCTCCTTGCGAATCTGGGTCTGTACGTCTTGCGGCTTGCCGCCCAGGGGCTCCTGGGATCGGCTGCGCAGTTCCTTGCTGACGGCGTCCGAACGCAACGCCTGGTTCATCGCGGAATTCAGCCGGGCGATGGCCGCGGTTGGCGTGCCGGCCGGGGCAACCAGCGCGCTCCATGCGGACTGCTCGTAGTCCGGGTAGCCCTGTTCCGCCACGGTAGGCACATCGGGGTTGGAAGCGGCGCGCTTGCGTGTGGTGACGGCCAGGGCGCGCAGACGTCCGTCCTTGAGGTTGCCGATCAGGGGCGGCAGGTTTTCCATCATGGAGTCGACATGGCCGCCCAAAAGATCGGAAAGCTGCGCGGCCGTGGCCTTGTAGGGGATCTGGCGCACCGCGGCGCCGGTTTGGGCGATGAACAGCTTGACGCCGACCTCGCTGGTGGTGCCGGGATCCGCCGACGTCATGGTCAGCTTGTCTGGCTGGGCGCGGCTGGCTTCGATGAAGCCTTTCAGGTCGCGGTACGGAGAAGACGCGTTCACCACGATCACGTTGGGCGTCTCGGCCACCAGGCCGATCGGCGCGATATCGCGGTCCAGGTCATAAAGCTGCTGTTTGAAGAGGTAGCGGTGCAGCACCAGCGTGCCGACGTGCGCATAGCCGATAGTGTAGCCATCGGCCGGCGCCCGCACGACGGCCTGCGTGCCGATGCGGCCGCCGGCGCCGACCCGGTTCTCGATGACCACCGGCTGGCCCAGCAAGCGGCTCATTTCCTGGCCCACCAGGCGCGCGGTGATGTCCGCATTGCCGCCGGCGGCCGCAGGCACGATCAGCGTGATGGGGCGTTCCGGATAATCGGCTTGCGCGTTGGGCGCGGCAAGGCAAAGCAACAGGGCGGCAAGGCAGGCGGTGCGTTTCATGACGATTCCCGAGGCGTTGAGAGCTGCGCCATTGTGCGTCGGTGCAGTCGGGAATCCGTTTGGCCCAGTCAGATGGGTGTTCGACAAAATCTAATCAGTGTCGGCGTTGCGCCGATCCGCCTTCTTGCCCAATCCAAAGCCGATTGCCGCCGCGCCCAGCGCGATCGCTGCGCCCAGCAGCGCGATCAACGACGCCCCGTACCCAAGCATGTCCACGCCCGCCTTGACCCAGCCGCTGGCCGCGTCGCCGCCCCGGTAGACCACGGTGTCGATGACGTTCTTGGTCTTGTATTTGTCTTCGGGCGAGACCGCCGTAAACAGCATCTCGCGGCCGGGCCTGATGAGGGCATATTCGCCCGCCCGGCGCAGGATCATGGCGGCCGCCAGCACGCCGAAGACGGGATAGGCCGCCAACGCCAGAAACGCGATCGCCACGGCCAGCGGCACCGCGGTCAGCAGGAAGCGCACGCCAAGCCGGGCGGCCACGCGCCCGGTTATGAAGATCTGGGACAGCAGCGCCAGGGTCTGCACGGTAAAGTCCAACGCGCTGAAGACGCGGATGCGCTGGGCGGTGTCTGGAAATGCGTCCGCCACCAGCCGGGCCTGCTCCATGTACAGAAAGGTGTTGAGCGTGGCCAGCAGCACAACAAGGAGCGAGATGCCCAGCAGATAGCGCGACTGAAAAATGCGCGACAGGCCCGCGAGTATCGTGCCTTCGATTGGACGCTGCATGTCGTCCAGGCCGATTTCCGGACGCGACGCGGCGCGCCAGCGCAGCAGCCATTGCTTGAGCGGCAGCGTGGCGGTCAGCAGCAAGGCCGACAGAAGGAGCAGACCCGCCGGCTGCAATATGCTTGCAAGCAAGGCGCCCAATAGCGGGCCGCACAGGCCGCCCGCGCTGGCGCCCGCGGCGATCAGGGCGAACAGGCGCTTGGCCGACTCCATGTGGAAGACGTCGGCCATCAGGCTCCAGGCGATGGAGACCACGAACAGATTGAATACCGACAGCCACACGTAAAACGTGCGCGCCGTCCAGACGCTGCCCGGCTGCAGATAAAGCAGGATGGCGAAGCCCACCATGGTCAGCGCAAAGATGGCGTAGACCCAGGTCACCAGGGTGGTCCGCGCGACGCGGGCGGATATCCACCCGAAGAGCGGCACCACGGCCAGCGTGGCCAGGAACGTAGCGGTGAACAGCCACTGCAGTTGATTTACGCCGGCCTGGATGCCCATGGTCTCGCGGATCGGGCGCAGCATGAAGTAGCCGCAGAAAAGGAAGAAGAAAAACGCAAAGCCGCAGGCGGCGGGCGCGAGTTCCTCTTCCCGGATTCCCAAGGCCCGCGCTGCGCGGGCGCGCCAGGATGCCAGGACGGCCGTCATGACGTCAGGCGAGCAGCGCGGCGATGCGTTCGCGCATGGCGGCGTCGGGCTGCCGGCCAAATCCGGCGCGGGCGTTGTCCGCCATGTTCGCCGGCTTGGACGTAGCGGGAATGACTGCCGTGACGGCGGGGTGGCCGACGATGAATTTCAGGAACAGCTGCGCCCAGGATGTGCAGTCGATGTCCGCGGCAAGCGCGGGCAGCGGCACTCCCTTGACCTGGCGAAACAGCGCGCCATCCTGGAAGGGACGGTTGATCAGCACCGCGACGCCGTTGGCCTGGCATGCGGGCAGCAGGCGCTTTTCAGCGTTGCGCGCTCCCACCGACATGTTCACCTGCAGGAAATCGGGCTTTTCCCGTTCGACCAGCTCGGTCAGTTCGTCATGCGCATGATCGGTGTAGTGGGTGATCCCGATGTAGCGGGTAACGCCCTGCTGCTTCAGCTCGCGCAGGAGGGCGAGCTGGTTGCGGGTGTCGATCAGGTTATGGACCTGGATCAGGTCCAGCTTGTCGCTGCCCAGGTCCTTCTGGGATTGCCGCACCTGGCGCATGGCGGATTCGTGGCCCCGGGTGCTGATCTTGGTGGCCAGGAAGAGCCGGGCCCGCAGCCCTGGGTCGCGCGCCAGCAGCGCGCCGGTGACGGCCTCTGCGTCGCCATAGCTGGGCGCGGTGTCGATCAGCGTGCCTCCCGCCTGCATCAGGGTCTGCAGCACCTGCGCCAGCGGCGCCATGGCCGCGGCGTCGCCGGGCGGCACATTGAAGGTGTCGGCGGTGCCCAGCCCGATCACCGGCAACGTCGCGCCGGACGAGGGGATCGAGCGTGTCAGCATCGAAGTCGCGGGGGCGGCCGACCATGCCGGCAAGCCCGATCCCAACAAGGCGGCGCTGGCGGCGGTCTGGAGGAAGCGGCGGCGGTCGGGCATGGCGGGGCTCCGTCGGGCAAAGGGTTGGACAATGAAAAAGGGGCCTACATTTGAATGTAGGCCCCCGTGTACCGGTCTGGCGAGTGGGTGTTACTCGCGATTGCCGCCGAAGATGCCCAGCAGCATCAGCAGGTTCGAGAAGACGTTGTAGACGTCCAGGTAGATGGCCAGCGTGGCGGAAACGTAGTTCGTTTCACCACCGTTGACCACGCGCTGCAGGTCGACCAGCATGAAGGCCGAGAAGATGACGATGGCCAGCACCGAGATGGTCAGCATCAGGGCGGGCAGCTGCAGGAAGATGTTGGCCAGAGCGGCCACCAGGATCACCACCGCCCCGATGAACAGGAATTTCTGCAGCCCCGAGAGGTCGCGCTTGATGGTGGTGGCCAGGGTGGCCATCGTGCCAAACACGATTGCAGTGCCGCCGAACGCCGTCATGACGAGCTGCGAACCGTTGCTCATGCCCATGACGAAGCCGAGCAGGCGCGACAGCATGACGCCCATGAAGAACGTGAAGGCCAGCAGCAGGACCACGCCGAGCGAGCTGTTCTTGTTCTTTTCGATGGCGAACATCAGGCCGAAGGCGCCCACCAGGAATACGATGGCGGACAAGCCCGGGCTGGCGCCCATGACGCGGTTGATGCCGGTGTAGAGGCCGACTGCGGCGCCCAGAACCGTCGGGATCAGCGACAGGGCGAGCAGCCAGTACGTGTTGCGCAGGACCTGGTTGCGAGCGACCTCGCCCGGCGCGCCGGCGACCGAGCCGGAACGGTTAAAAGGGGACGGACGATATTCGTTCATGGAGAACTCCTGTATACGGCAAATATAGTGATTGCCTAGAAGGCTTAGATGCGAAGGATACCTTACAGTTCCCTGAAGAATCCAGTTTGAAGAGGAATTAGACCGGGGACTTCGGCTGCGGTTTGCCGAAGGTCAGCCCCGGCGAACTTCATGGAGCACACGGGCAACGATAGCAGGCAGTTCCGCATCCATGCGCTCCTGAATCTGCTCGATGGCGTCGGCCAGCGCCTGCCGCATGGCCTGTTCAACCTCGGCCTGCAGGCGCGCAGCCAGCACGGTGGCGTCGGGCAGCGCCGCCGCCTGCGCTGCGGCCAGCCGGCGCTCCGGCTCGGGGGCGGGGGCGGGCGCGGGCGACTCGTCCTCGTCCTCGTCCGCGACATCGGTCAGCACGGGAAACGGGTCGTCGTCGTACGTGGGGCCGGCTTCGTCAGCCAGTTCCGTCAGCAGCGGCGCATCGGCGTCGTCGCGGGTGGGTTCATGAAGCGAGGGTTCGGCACGTTGGGTCAGGGTGGGGATACCGGGGTCGGATGAGCGAGAGGGCATGAGGACTCCCGAAGTTCTGAAGGGCGCGGCGGACGGACGCGCGCGCCGGGAAGAAGGGGCGATCAGCCGCCGGGCGCCGTGCGGCTCAGATCGTGGCTTTGCGGCGTGTGACCGGCCGTCTGGTACGTGCGCCAGCGCTGGCGGGCCGCCTGCTTGTCGTCGGGATCGTCCGAGACGATTTCAAGCAGGCGCTCGAAGGCTTCGAATCCGGGCGGGCATTCGTCATCCAGATTCAGCAGCCATGGCGCGGGCTGGTTGGCCTGCGCCACCGCTTGCGCGGCCTGGCCGGGATCGCCGGCGGTGAGCACCACCGGTGTTTCGGAAGCCAGGGGATCGTTGGCCAGCACGTGCGGCACGAAGGCCGTGTCGTCGAACGCCCAGAGCATGCGGTCGAACGCGGCCAGCCGAGAGCCGTCTTTACAGTACACCACCAGCCGTTGGCCGGCCAGGAAGCGCTTGCGCACGACCTGGCAGGCCGTCCGCAAGCGGTCGGGCGCGCCGAAAGCAAAGTCGATGCGCATCATGCGGCTTCCGGGGACAGGCGCTTCAAGCCTGGTCCAGCAGGTACTGCATCAGCAGGGGAACGGGGCGGCCCGTTGCACCCTTGTCCTTGCCGCCGCGCCAGGCCGTGCCCGCGATGTCCAGGTGCGCCCAGGGATAGGCCTTGGCGAAGCGCGACAGGAAGCACGCCGCCGTGACGGCGCCGGCCGGGGGACCGCCGATGTTGGCGAGGTCGGCGAAGTTGGACTTGAGCTGTTCCTGGTAGGCGTCGTCCATGGGCATGCGCCACGCGGTGTCCAGCGAACGGCGGCCAGCCGACGCCAGTGCGTCCGCCAGGCCGTCGTCTTTCGAGAACAGGCCGGTGTTGACGTTGCCCAGCGCGACGACGCAGGCGCCGGTCAGCGTGGCGATGTCGATCACGGCGGACGGCTTGAAGCGTTCGGCGTAGGTCAGGGCGTCGCACAGGACCAGGCGGCCCTCGGCGTCGGTGTTCAGGATTTCGATGGTGAGGCCGGCCATGCTGGTGACGACGTCGCCCGGTTTGTTGGCCTTGCCGCTGGGCAGGTTTTCGCAGGCGGGGATCAGGCCGACCACATCCAGCGGCAGCTCGAGTTCGGCCAGGGCGCGGAACGAGCCCAGCACGCTGGCCGCGCCGCACATGTCGTACTTCATTTCGTCCATGGTGGCAGCGGGCTTGAGCGAGATGCCGCCGGCATCGAACGTGATGCCCTTGCCGACCAATACGATGGGGCCCTGAGCGGTCTTGGCGGCCTTCTTGGCCAGCTTGGCGCCCGCGTGGCGCAGCACGATGAAGCGCAACGCTTCCTCGGAACCGCGGGCCACGGACAGGAACGATCCCATGCCTAGCGCTTCGACCTGCTTGCGGTCCAGCACTTCGACCTTCAGTGACTTGAACTCGCGCGCCAGGCGCTTGGCGGTGTCGCCCAGATAGGTGGGCGTGCAGATGTTGCCCGGCAGGTTGCCCAGCGTGCGGGTGAGCTCCATGCCATTGGCGATGGCGGCGCCTTCGCGCAGGCCTTTCTGGGCCTGGGCGGCGTCGGCGCGTTCGACCACCTGCACGATTTTCTTGAGCTTGGGACGCGCGTCGCGATCCGGCTTGCCGAAGCTGGCGTCGTAGTGATACGCGGCGGCTCCGGCCGCGATGGCGGCGCTGCGCGCGCGGGCGATCACGTCCACGTCGGCGATGGGGTTGGCAACCAGCGTGGACACGCCTTCGGTAAGCTGCGCGGCGACGCAGGCCGCGGCAAAGGCCTGTTCGGCCGACGCATGCGTGCGGGCCGAGAATTCATCCTGCTTGCCCAGGCCGATGAGGACCACGCGCTGGGCGGCGACGCCCGGCAGGTTGCGCAGCGTCAGGGTGGAGCCGGCGCGGCCGCGGAATTCGCTTTTGACAACGGACCGCACGGCGCCGTTGGACGCGCGGTCGATGATGTCGGCGGCGGGGCTCAACACGCCATCCGCGTACACGCCGACGGCGAGAGCGGCGGTTTTGACCTGGTGCAGGGAAGCAGTGGTCTGTGTGCTAAATTCCATGAGGGTTTCCCGTGTGCGTCTGTGTATGATGCGGTCGATTATCCCGCATATTCTCCCATGTCTCTATTTAAACGCTCTGTCGTCAGCGAGATCACCAGTCACGCTGGCGTTGTCTTTTCCACGTTGCTCATCGTATGGCTCAGCGTGCTTCTCGTGCGCCTGCTTGGCGAGGCCGCGGGAGGCAACATCGGAGCGGACGTCGTCGTGGTCCTGGCCGCGCTGTCGACCATCACCGCGCTGCCAACCATCCTGGCGGTGTCGATCTTCATCGCCGTATTGACCACGGTCACGCGCAATTACCGCGAATCCGAAATGGTGGTGTGGTTCGCCAGCGGCCTGTCTCTGGCCGATTGGCTCAAGCCCGTGCTGCGAGTCGCGGTTCCGGTGGCCATCGCGGTGGCGGGCCTGACGCTGGTGGCTTCGCCGTGGGCCTACCGCCAGATCGGCGAATACCACGAACGGTTCGAGCAGCGTTCCGACCTGTCCAAGGTCACGGCCGGCCAGTTCGCGGAATCGTCCGGCGGCAGCCGCGTGTTCTTCGCCGAAGACCCCGTCAATCCCAGCGACGAACTGGGCAACGTATTCGCCCGCGAGATCGGCCCCGAATGGCTCAGTGTGCTGACTGCAAGCAGCGCGCACAGCGAAACCCTGCCCAACGGCGACCGCTTCCTCGTGCTGGGCGAAGGCCACCGCTATGACCTGAAGCCGGGCACGCCCGAGCTGCGCCTGGTGCATTTCGAAAAGTACGGCCTGCGCCTTGAAAGCAAGTCCGGCGACGACCCGGTGGCCGAGGCTCGCGCCGCGGCCGAGCGTTCTTCCAAGGCGCGCAGCACGCCGCAGCTCATGGAAGACAATACCAACAGCAGCTGGTCGCAAGTCATGTGGCGCATCTCGCTGCCCCTGGCGGCGCTGAATCTGGCGCTGCTGGCCATTCCGCTGGGTGCGGTCAATCCGCGTCTGGGTCGTTCGGGCGACCTGCTGATCGCCGGGCTGGTCGGGCTGCTCTATATGAACATGATCAATCTGTCGCGCGCCTGGATCTCGAACGGCAAGCTCAGCTTCGGCCTGGGCGTGTGGGCGATCCACGGGGCGGTGGCGTTGCTGACCGCGTACCTGCTGATGCGCCGCCTGCGCGTGAAGGCGCCGAAGAACAGCGCCTAGAAAGCGGAATTGCCGCCAGCGCCAGCGGCGCCGGCGCCCGGTCAGGGCAGGTAACGCATCTTCCCGCCCCGGCCCGCCAGCAGATCCGCATTCTTCAACACCGATTTGCGGATGAATTCCCACAGCACGGTGACGCGCTTGAGCTTGCGCAGATCTTCGTGGCAATACATCCAGAACGAGCGCGTGATCTCGATCTCGTTTTCCAGCACGGGTTTCAGCCGAGGGTCCTGCGCGGCGATGAAGCAGGGCAGGATCGCCAGCGATTGGCCTTGCAACGCCGCGTGGTATTGCGCCACCACGCTGGTGCTGCGCAGCACCACCTTGCTGGCGGGCAGCAGGTCTTCCAGGTAGCGCAGCCGTTCGCTGAACAGCAGCTCGTCCACATACCCGATGAACGTGTGATCCGCCAGGTCGGCGCGTTTCCGGATGGGCGCGTGGCGCGCCAGGTAGTCGGGCGTGCCGTACAGACGCAGGGTGTAATCGCACAGCTTGCTGCACACATACGGACCGCGCTGGGGGCGCTCGATCGTGATGGCCAGATCGGCCTCGCGCTTGGACAGGCTGACAAAGCGCGGCACCGGCAGGATGTCCAGCGTGATGTGCGGGTAGCGCCGCTGGAAGTCCGCCGCCAGGGGCGTCAGCACATAGCTGCCGAAGCCTTCGGTGGCGCCGATGCGCAGGTGGCCCGATAGCGCCTGCCCGATGCCGGACAGGTTTTCGCGCGCCGTGTGCACCACGCTTTCCATCTGCTCGGCGTGGACGAACAGCCGCTGGCCGTCATCCGTCAGCACGAAGCCGGCGCTGCGCGACTTTTCGAACAGCAGGGTGTCGAGCTCCGTCTCAAGCGCCCGGATGCGGCGCGATACGGTCGTGTGCTCGACGCCGAGCTTGCGCGCCGCCGCGCTGACGCGCTGCGTCCTGGCCACTTCCAGGAAATATCTCAGGCTGTCCCAATCCAGCAAATTCCGGCTCTCCGGCCCATGTGCGAGGGCCCGTTTCTACTGTGCGGAAATGCACAAGGAATGTGCATTTCTGGTGTTGCTTGTTGATTTTCACACATCTACACTGGATCGGCTGGCCTTGGGCTATGCCCTGGGACCGCTAGCCGCAAAGACGGCGCCATAACGCTAGAAATCAGCGCATAAAAACTCAGGAGACAAATCCATGAAAGTGCACGCACGCGGAGTCGCCGCAGGCTTGTGTCTGGGCGCCGCATTGCTGGGTCAGGTTTACGCGGCAGACAAGCCGCCAGTGAAGATCGGCATTCTGACGGACATGTCCGGCACTTATGCCGGCATGGGGGGAGCGGGCTCGGTCGCGGCGGCCCAACTGGCCATCGACGACTGCCTGGCCGCCGAGTGCAAGGGCATGAAGATTGACCTGGTGTCCGCGGACAACCAGAACAAGGCGGACGTCGGCGCGGCCCGGGCTCGCGAATGGTTCGACCGCGACGGGGTCACCGCTATCGCCGACCTGACCAATTCCGCGGTGGCGCTTGCCGTGCAGGGCATCGCCCGCGAAAAGAACAAGGTGGTGATGTTTTCGGGGCCGGCCACCACGGCGTTGACCAACAAGGATTGCTCGCCCGTGGGCTTTCACTGGATGTTCGACACCTATTCGCAGTCCGCGGGCGGCGCCAAGGCCACCGTGCGGGCAGGCGGCAAATCCTGGTTCTTCATCACCGTGGACTATGCGTTCGGCCACTCGCTGGAGGCCGACACGGTCAAGGCCGTCAAGGCGCTGGGCGGCACGGTCGCCGGCAGCGTGCGGCATCCCCTGAACGCGCCCGATTTCGCGTCGTACCTGTTGCAGGCCCAGAGCTCCAAGGCGCAGGTCGTGGCGTTGGCCAATGGCGGCCAGGATACGGTCAACGCCGTCAAGCAGGCGCGCGAGTTCGGCATCGTCGCCGGCGGCCAGCGCCTGGTGTCGCTGCTGATCTTCCTGTCCGACCTGCGCGCGCTCGGCCTGGAAAACGCCCAGGGCCTGTCTTACGTGGACGGCTTTTACTGGGACTACGACGATGCCACGCGGGAATGGTCGACGCGCTTTGAAAAGGCCTTTCGCGGCCTGAAGCCCACCATGACGCAGGCCGGCGTTTATTCGAGCGTGCTGCATTACCTGCGCGCCGTGGCCGCCTCCAACAGCACCGACGGCAAAGTCGTCGCCGACAAGATGCGCGAACAGCCCATCAAGGATCCGATCATGCGCAATGCGTCGATCCGGCCCGACGGCCGCGTGATCCACGACATGTACCTGTACGAAGTCAAGAAGCCCGCGGACTCCAAGGGCGGCTGGGACTATTCGAAGCTCGTGGCCACCATCCCGGCGGCCGAAGCCTTCCAGCCCCTGGCCGATTCCACCTGCCCGCTGGTGAAGAAATAAGACCACGCGCCCGCGAAGGCTGGTGCGGGCGCGGCAAGATTCAAGAACGCGGAATTCCTTCCGCATCGACCAATGCAGTGTGAGGAGCATCAAAATGAGTGAAGTCCCCCGCGTACCGCTACTGATCGGCGGCAAGCTCGTGCAGTCCAAAACCACCGAATGGCGGGACGTGATCAACCCCGCCAACCAGGAGGTCGTTGCCAAGGTGCCTTTCGCCACGCGCGAAGAACTGGACCTGGCCGTCTCCAACGCCAAGGAGGCCTTCAAGACCTGGCGCAACAGCGGGCAGGGCGCGCGGATGCGCGTCATGCTCAAGTTCCAGGAACTGCTGCGCGCCAACACCGGCAAGCTGGCCGAGATGATTACCCGCGAGCACGGCAAGACGCTACCCGACGCCGAAGGCGAAGTGGGCCGCGGCCTGGAAGTGGTCGAACACGCGTGCTCGATCGCCAACCTGCAGCTGGGCGAGTACGCGGAAAACGCGGCGTCCGGCATCGACGTCTACACCCTCATCCAGCCGCTGGGCGTGTGCGCGGGCATCACCGCGTTCAACTTCCCCGTGATGCTGCCGTGCTTCATGTTCCCGATTGCCGTGGCTTGCGGCAACACCTTCGTTCTGAAGCCGTCCGAGCAGGATCCGACCTCGTCGCTATTCCTGGCTCAACTGGCGCTGGAAGCCGGCCTGCCTCCCGGCGTGCTGAACGTGGTCCACGGCGGCCCCGAAACGGCCAACGGTCTGTGCGAACATCCGGACATCAAGGCAGTGTCGTTCATCGGTTCGACGCGCGTGGGCACCGAGATCTACAACCGCGCATCGGCCGCCGGCAAACGCTGCCAGTCCATGATGGGCGCCAAGAACCACTGCGTGGTGCTGCCGGACGCGGACCCCGAAGTGGCGTTGAACCAGCTTCTGGGCGCGGCCTTCGGCGCCGCCGGCCAGCGCTGCATGGCCTCGTCGGTGGCCGTGCTGGTGGGCGAGGCGCGCAACTGGCTGCCCGACTTCGTCGAGCGCGCGAAAAAGCTCAAGGTCAACGCCGGCACGGACCGCGAAGCCGATCTGGGCCCGCTCGTTTCGCCCAACGCCAAGAAGCGCGTCGAAAGCCTGATCCAGAAGGGCGTGGACGAAGGCGCCAAGCTGCTGCTGGACGGCCGCAACCTGAAGGTGGCGGGCTTCGAGGAAGGCAACTTCGTGGGCCCGACGGTCTTTGACGCCGTGGCCGAGGACATGACCATCTACACCGAAGAAATCTTCGGACCGGTCCTGTGCTGCGTCGGCGTCGAAACGCTGGAGGACGCGGTGGCGTTCATCAACCGCAATCCCAACGGCAACGGCGTGGCGCTGTTCACGCAGGACGGCGGCGCGGCGCGCTACTTCCAGAACAACATCGACGTCGGTCAGGTCGGCATCAACGTGCCCATCCCCGTGCCGGTCGCGTGGTTCAGCTTCACGGGGTCGCGCGGCTCCAAGCTGGGCGACCTCGGGCCCAACGGCAAGCAGGCGGTCCAGTTCTGGACGCAGACCAAAACCGTGACCGCCCGTTGGTCCGCGCACGCCAAGACCGTCAACACCACGATCTCGATGCGCTGAAAAGGGGGGACGCCTTGCTCCTAAGCTTATACGAATAATTCATATAGCAAGGCGCTCTTATTACTTATAATTGGCCCGTCTATCAGGGGCCAATTAATGAACCTCCAGCAATTTCGTTTCGTGCGTGAAACCATCCGGCGCGACTTCAACCTTACCGAAGCCGCCCGGATGCTCTATACCTCACAGCCGGGCGTGTCCAAGGCCATCATCGAATTCGAGGACGAGCTGGGCATCAAGATCTTCGAACGGCATGGCAAGCGCATCAAGGGGCTGACCAAGCCCGGCCTGGCGGTGTCCCAGGTGATCGACCGCATCATGCGCGAAGTCGACAACCTGAAAAAAGTCAGCGACGAATTCGCGCGCCGGGACGAGGGCGGCCTCGTCATCGCGTGCACCCACACGCAGGCGCGGTATCTGCTGCCCCGCGTGATCCCGGCGTTCCGCAAGCAGTTTCCCAAAGTCCACCTGTCGCTGGCAGAGGGCAGCCCCGCCCAGCTTGCCGAAATGGTGCTGCATGAGCAGGCCGACCTGGCGCTGGCGACCGAGTCGCTGGCCCTGACCCCTGGCCTTGCGACCTTGCCCGTCTATGCGTGGGAACACACGGTCGTCGTGCGCCCGGACCATCCGCTGGCGGAACTGACTTCCAGCGCCGCCAAGCGCCTGTCGCTGGCGCAACTGGCCGAATATCCCATCGTGACCTACGACCGCGCCTTCACCGGCCGCAGCACGATCGATGAGATCTTCGCGAACCAGGGCATCCACCCCGACATCGTGCTCGAGGCCATCGACGCCGACGTGATCAAAACCTACGTCGACGTGGGCCTGGGCATCGGCATCATCGCCGGCGTGGCCTACGACCCGCGCCGGGACTCGAACCTGGTCGGACTGCCGGTAGGCCACCTGTTCGGCACGCACACGACCCGGGTGGGCGTGAAAGCTGGCGTCTTCCTGCGCGACTACGTGTACACCTTCCTGGAAATGCTGGCGCCGTCGCTGACCCGGGCCGTCGTCACGGACGCCGTGCAGGGCGCGCCCAAGTAACGAAAGCTCCGCTCTCTGCGGCAACAGGCGCGGCGTCCCGGTGACGCCGCGTTTTTTTTTGCGGGACAGGGCTGGACGGAAGGGGCGGGCGGCTATCCCTTTCCATAAGCTCATAAAAATAATTAAATAAGAACTGATCTCATTTGAGTTGACGAAAAAATAGGAATCATTATCATTACATCCAGGCTCAACGACCCAGTGAGGTTCATCATGACGGCAGGACTTAGTGCAGTGGTAGTAGGCGCCGACCGCCTCGGCAATATTCCCGATCTGCTCAAAGGACACAACATCTCGATCACGCACCACATCAGCGGGCGCGATCCCTCGCATCAAAAGAAGACCCTGCAATTGCCCTCGGGCACCCAACTGGTCATTTTGCTGACCGATTTCCTTGGCCATAACGTCATGAAGACCTTCCGCAACGCGGCGCAGCGTGGTGGCATCAGGGTCGTTGCTTGTCGCCGTTCCGTATGCAGCATGCAGCAGGCGCTGCAGCAGTGCGGCCTGTGCCCGCGCGCCGGCACCGTGCATTGATTCGACGCGTCTTGCCGCGCATGCACAGAAAACTGGGGAGGCCGTCACGGCCTGCGGCCTGAAAAGCCGCGAAGAGAAAAAACTGAAACGCCGCCGGACTGGAAAGTCCGGCGGCGTTTTGCATTCAGGGGGATGGCGCGCCGTTTGGCCCGCGTGCGACTATGGTGCCGAAGGGCGGCGCGGTCAGTTTGCCGCGCGGGCCGATGCCAACAGGCTGTTGTCCAGGCGGCGGGCGCCGTTGTAGCGTTTGGTCCAGTAGGCCATGGTCATGTTTTCGACACGCACCACGCCGCCGGCGCTGGGCGAATGCACGAAGCGATCGTCGCCCAGGTAGATGCCCACGTGGGAATAGCGGCGGCCCATCGTGTTGAAGAAGACCAGGTCGCCGGCCTTGAGTTCGTTCTTGGCGACGGAGATGCCTTGTCGGGCGATCTCGGCGGCATTGCGCGGAAGCTTCAGGCCCAGGGAACGTTCGGCCGAGTAAGCGACCAAGCCGCTGCAATCGAAACCGGTGTCGGGGGAGTTGCCGCCGAAGCGGTAGCGGATGCCCAGATGGTTCAGGGCCTCGCTGACCATGGCGTTGTCGCTGCCGACACCCGAAAGGGTGCGCTGGCGTTCACGCTTGAATTTTTGCACCACCAGCATTCCGATGGGGTCATCGGAGGTGGCTACCCATTCCATTTCGTACGGATCGATCTCGGACGTATGGGCGGTTGACTTTTGACTAGTACTGGCGCAACCCGCAAGACCCGCGACGCATGCAACCAGCGCGAGCATGCGCAGACCGCGCTTTGCCTGGCCAGTGGATGAATTGAATCGCGCGAGTATGGAGTGTCGATGCATTCGCCTGGGGATGATCAGCCGATGACGACACGAACCCAGGCATTAGCCGGGGATCAGGCCGAAATGTCAGCAAAATCAACAATTGTGTGCAACTTCGCGGGGATTCTACCAAACTTTTAAGGCCGATTCGTGACGTAACGGCCCTAAATATCCATGCAGCGTGGACATCTGGAAGAATTTTTTGACTTGCGGCAAGCCTCGTGCAAGGTTTGCCTACCAGAATGACCGAAAAGATTTGACAAGAAATCAATCAGCCTTAAGGCCTATGAACAATACCAGGAGACAAACATGCAAAGAACCCGGGATTTCCAGTATCGCTCGGTTCACGATCGCGACGCGTTCTGGCGCGAGGAGGCCACGCGCATCCATTGGGAAACGCCTTTCGAGTCTGTGCTGGATTTTTCTCGACCGCCATTCGCCAAGTGGTTCGTTGGAGGCCGCACCAATCTTTGCTACAACGCGGTAGACCGCTGGCTGCCCACGCAGGCTGACAAACCCGCCCTGATCTGGGTGTCCACCGAGGTGGACCAGGAGCGCATCTACACGCGCCAGGACGTCTACGAAGAGGTCAACGCCGCGGCCGCCATGCTGCGCGAACTGGGCGTCGGGCGCGGAGACCGCGTGCTGCTCTACATGCCCATGGTGCCGGAAGCCGTGTTCACGATGCTCGCCTGCGCGCGCATCGGCGCCGTCCACTCCGTGGTGTTCGGCGGCTTTGCTTCCGTGAACCTGGCCCAGCGCATCGACGATGCCGAGCCCAAGGTGATCGTCTGCACGGATGGCGGTTCGCGTGCGGGCAAAGTGGTGGCCTACAAGCCGCTTTTGGACCGGGCGCTGGGGCTGGCCAAGTCGCCGCCGTCGTCCGTGGTGGTGTTCAACCGGGGCCTGTCCCCCTTCGAGCCCGTGGCGGGACGCGACCTTGACTACGCCACCTTGCGCGAACGCCATCGCGGCGCCCGCGTGCCGGTCGAATGGCTGGAATCTTCCGAGCCCAGCTACATCCTCTACACGTCCGGCACGACGGGCCGACCCAAGGGCGTGCAACGCGACACGGGTGGTTACGCGGTGGCGCTGGCGTCGTCCATGGAATACCTGTTCGACGGCCGCCCGGGCGACACCTATTTCTGCACCAGCGACATCGGCTGGGTGGTGGGACATTCCTACATCGTCTATGGCCCGTTGATCGGCGGCCAGGCCACCATCCTGTACGAAGGGACGCCCGTCCGCCCCGACGGCGCGATCCTCTGGAAGCTGGTCGAGCAGTTTGGCGTGAACACCTTGTTCTCGGCGCCTACGGCAGTGCGCGTGCTCAAGCGGCAGGACCCGGCGCTGCTCAAGCAGCACGACCTGTCCACGTTGCGGGCCGTGTACCTGGCGGGCGAACCGCTGGACGAGCCGACCGCCCAGTGGATTTCCGAGGGGCTGGGCAAACCCATCATCGACAACTACTGGCAGACCGAATCGGGCTGGCCGATCCTCTCGGCGCAGCCTGGGGTCGAAAAAGTGCCCACGCGTTTCGGCAGCCCGTCGTTTCCGGTCTATGGGTTCGACGCGCGGATCGTCAGCGAATCCACCGGCGAAGATCTGGGGCCGGACGAGAAGGGCGTGGTGGCCATCGTGCCGCCGCTGCCGCCCGGCGCGATGTCCACCATCTGGGGCGACGACGAGCGCTTCGTTCAAACCTATTTCACATCCATCCCGGGGCGGCAGGTGTATTCCACGTTCGATTGGGGGCTGGTGGATCCGGACGGCTACTGGTTCATCCTGGGCCGCACGGACGACGTGATCAACGTGGCCGGTCACCGGTTGGGCACGCGGGAGATCGAGGAATCGGTCAACAGCCACAGCGGCATCGCGGAGTGCGCGGTCGTGGGCGTTGCGGACCCCTTGAAGGGGCAGGTGGCCATGGCATTCGCCGTGCTGAAGAATCCCGCTGGCGCCGACACGCCGGAAGGGGCAAAGCAGCTGGAAGGCGATATCATGCGGCTGGTGGAGGAACAGCTGGGCGCGGTCGCAAGGCCGGCCAGGATACGGTTCGTGGGCGCACTGCCCAAGACCCGTTCCGGCAAAGTGCTGCGCCGCGCGATCGTCGCGGTATGCGAATCGCGCGATCCCGGCGACCTCACCACCATGGAAGACCCTAACGCCCTCGAACAGATCAAGGAGTCACTGCAATGAAAACCAAACCCGTGCTGAGCGCCGACGACGTCAAGAAGATCCTGGCCGCGGCCGAAGCACACGCCTTGCAGAACAAATGGGCCGTCACCATCGCGGTGACCGACGATGGCGGCCATCTGCTGGGCATGCTGCGCCTGGACGACGCGGCTCCCATCTCGTCGCACATCGCGCCCGCCAAGGCCAAGACGGCCGCGTTGGGCCGCCGCGAATCGCGCGTGTACGAAGAGCTCATCAACAATGGCCGTTACTCGTTCCTGTCGGCGCCGCTGATCGAAGGCATGCTCGAGGGCGGCGTGCCTGTCGTGGTTGAAGGCCAGGTCGTCGGCGCCGTGGGCGTCTCGGGCGTGAAGTCGACCGAAGACGTGCAGATCGCGCAAGCAGGCATCGCCGCGCTGGGCCTATGAGCCAGGCGCTGCCGCCGGAAACGCCGGCAGGCGTTTCCGCGCACGACGTCGGGGGAACGGACACAGGTCCGCTGAACCCCGGCGTCGCCAAACGCGAAGTCTTTGCCTGGGCCATGTACGACTTCGCGAACTCCGGCTACACCACCGTGATCCTCACGGCGGTCTTCAGCACCTATTTCGTCGGCGTGGTCGCCGCACGCGCGACGTGGGCCACACTGGCCTGGACGTCGGCGCTGTCGCTGTCGTACCTGATCATCATGCTGACCATGCCCACCTTGGGCGCCCGCGCTGACGCGCGTGCCGGAAAGCGGCGCCTGCTCTATACCAGCACGATGGGCTGCGTGGCGGCCACCCTGGTGCTCACTCAGGCCGGGCCGGGCGATGTCTGGCTGGCGCTGGCCGCCATCGTCGTATCCAACTACTGCTATTGCGTGGGCGAATCCGTGGTTGCGGCGTTCCTGCCGGAACTGGCCAGGCCGCAGGCGCTGGGGCGCGTGTCCGGGTGGGGCTGGAGCTTCGGCTATTGCGGCGGAATGCTCACCCTCGGGCTCTCGCTCGTCGTGGTGACGCTGGCCGAGGCGCGCGGCGCCACGGCGGAACAATTCGTCCCCTGGGTCGTCGTCGTCACGGCATCCGTCTTTGCGCTGGCCGCGCTGCCGTCCTTTTTCATGCTGCGCGAACGCGCCCGGCCGCAGCCGGGTAATCCGGCCGCGCTGCACATGCTCAGGCGGCTGGCCTTTGCGTGGCGCGAGACCGGACTGCATTTTCCAGAGTTCCGGCGTCTGCTGATGTGCATCGCCTGCTACCAGGCGGGCATCTCGGTAGTGATCACGCTGGCGGCCGTCTATGCGGCCGAAGTCATGGGCTTCACCACGCCGCAGATCATGCTGCTGGTGTTCACCGTGAACATCGGTGCGGCGGCGGGCGCGTTCTCCTTCGGCTACGTGCAGGATCGCATCGGCCACAAGCCGGCGCTGGCCATTACGCTCGTCGGCTGGATCGTAATGGTGCTGGTGGCCTATGCGGCCGTGACGGCGCCGGTATTCTGGGTTGCCGCGGCGTTGGCCGGGCTGTGCATGGGCACCACGCAGAGCGCGGGCCGGGCCATGACCGGCGCGCTGGCGCCGCCCGGACGGCTGGCCGAGTTCTATTCGCTATGGACCTTCGCCGTGCAGCTTGCCGCCGTGATCGGACCGCTGACCTACGGCCTGGTGACGTGGGTCACCGAGGGCAACCACCGCTTGGCCATTCTTGTCACCGGACTGTTCTTCGTTGGCGGACTGGTCCTATTGTCGCGGGTGGACATGAAGGGCGGCCTGGCCCGCCGGACCGCCTGAATGCGGGATACGCCAAGCCTCTGGCGACTGCTATCCTTATGGACTGCCCCGCGCCGCGGCACCAACCCTGCGGCGGCGCGCGCTGATTGCTTGGCATTGTTGGCGCACCGCAAGCCGGTGCGTCGTTGGCTTGTGCATGCTGCCCGGTCGGCGCCTTTTGGCGTCTTTTTGCCCCCGACCGGCGTCGATGCTTCGTTGCGCGCCGCGCAGAAGCGCGGGCTCCGGCCCGCATTTTGCGTAAGGTGCCCGTAAGAGCGCGGCGATACGGTTGCAGGTGGGTAATAAAAAAGCAGCATAAACAACAGAATCACCGATTGGAGACAAAGATCATGTCGAACGCCATTGAGTCCGTACTGGTGGAAAACCGCGTGTTTCCGCCGCCCGAGCGCGCCGCGCAGGGCGCCGCGATTCCCAGCATGGACGCCTACAACGCGCTGTGCGCACAGGTCGAGAACGACTTCGACGGATTCTGGGCCAGGCAGGCCCGCGACAACCTGCAGTGGACCAAGCCCTTCACGCAGGTCCTGGACGAGTCCGATGCGCCGTTCTACCGCTGGTTTGGCGACGGCGAACTGAACGTCTCGGCCAACTGCCTGGACATCCACCTGACCAACGGCAACGCCGACAAGACCGCCATCATCTTTGAATCCGATGACGGCAAGGTCGACAAGATCAGCTATCGCGAACTGCTGGCCCGCGTGTGCCGTTTCGCCAATGGGCTGGCCGCGCTGGGCTACAAGAAGGGCGACCGCGCCATCATCTACATGCCCATGTCGATCGAAGCCGTGGTGGCCATGCAGGCGTGCGCGCGCCTGGGCGTGACGCACTCCGTGGTGTTCGGCGGTTTCTCGGCCAAGAGCCTGCAGGAACGCATCGTCGACGTCGGCGCGTCGCTTGTCATCACCGCCGACGAGCAAGTCCGCGGCGGCAAGACGATCCCCCTCAAGCCCGCGGTTGAAGAAGCCATTGCCATGGGCGGCTGCGAGGCCGTCACCAAGGTCATCGTGTACCGCCGTACCGGCGGCAAGCTGCAATGGAACGAAGGCCGCGACCTGTGGATGCATGACGTCGAAGCCGGCCAGCCGGATACCTGCGAGCCGGTGCCGGTCAATGCGGAGCATCCCCTGTTCATCCTGTACACGTCCGGTTCCACCGGCAAGCCCAAGGGCGTGCAGCATTCTTCGGCGGGCTACCTGCTGTGGGCGCTGCTGACCGTCAAATGGACCTTCGACGCCCGCAAGGACGACGTCTACTGGTGCACCGCCGACGTGGGCTGGGTTACCGGCCACACGTACATCACCTACGGTCCGCTGGCCGCGGGCCTGACGCAGATCGTCTTCGAAGGCGTGCCCACCTACCCGAACGCCGGCCGCTTCTGGGACATGATCGCCCGCCACAAGGTCACCACGTTCTACACCGCGCCAACCGCGATCCGCTCGCTGATCAAGGCGGCCGAGGCCACGCCCGAGGCGCATCCGCAGAACTACGACCTGGACAGCCTGCGCATCATCGGCACGGTGGGAGAGCCCATCAATCCCGAGGCCTGGATCTGGTATCACAAGAACGTGGGCCGCGAGCGCTGCCCCATCGTGGATACCTGGTGGCAGACGGAAACCGGCGGCCACATGATCACGCCGCTGCCGGGCGCCACGCCGACCAAGCCGGGTTCCTGCACGCTGCCCTTGCCGGGCATCGCCGCGGCCATCGTCGACGAAACCGGCGGTGACGTCGAAAAGGGCAATGGCGGCTTTCTGGTCATCAAGCGCCCGTGGCCGGCCATGATCCGCAACATCTGGGGTGATCCCGAGCGCTTCAAGAAAAGCTACTTTCCGTCCGAATTGCGCGGCTATTACCTTGCCGGCGACGGCGCGCAGCGCGACGCGGACGGCTATTTCTGGATCATGGGCCGGATCGACGACGTCCTGAACGTGTCGGGCCACCGGCTGGGCACGATGGAGGTCGAATCGGCGCTGGTTGCGCACGAAATGGTTGCCGAGGCCGCCGTCGTAGGCCGCCCCGACGACACGACGGGCGAAGCCGTGGTTGCCTTCGTTGTGCTCAAGCGTTCACGTCCGGAAGGCGAAGAGGCCCAGGCCATCGCCAAGCAGCTGCGCGACTGGGTGGCCCGCGAAATCGGCCCCATCGCCAAGCCCAAGGACATCCGCTTCGGCGACAACCTGCCCAAGACGCGTTCCGGCAAGATCATGCGCCGGCTGCTGCGCGTGGTGGCCAAGGGCGAGGAAGTCACGCAGGACGTGTCCACGCTGGAGAACCCCGCCATCCTGGACCAGCTCTCCAAGCCGCTGTAAGCGCATCAGGCCGGACCTTGCCGGCCATTTGCAGCGCGACAGGCGCATAATGTCTACGCCCGTGCCGGCATGTTGCGGCACGGGCGTCGTCTTTCCTGATCACCCCTTTCACCAAGCGGAGCCACACCCGTGAGCAGCAGCAGTTTCGATCGCGCAGGGCTTGCCCTGATGTTCAGCACCATCCTGGTCTGGGCGGGCAGCTGGATCGCGATGAAACTGATCGTGCCTTACATCGGCCCGTTCGATTTCGTGGCGCTGCGTTATGTGGTGGGCAGCCTCGTGCTGTTCGCCCTGGCGATCGCAACGCACCGGCGGCTGACGATGCCGCCCTGGAAGCTGACCCTGCTGATCGGCCTGACGCAGACCGCCGGCTTTCAGGGATTCGTGCAGACGGCGCTGGTGTCGGGCGGCGTGGGCAAGGTGTCGCTCATGGCGTACACCATGCCGTTCTGGGTGATCCTGTTCGCGTGGTGGCTCCTGGGCGAGCGCCCCACGGCGCGCCATACGGCCGGCATCGTGCTGGCTGCCATCGGACTTGTCTGTTTTGTTGAGCCCTGGAATGGTCTTGGCGACATCCGCCCCGTGCTGCTGGGCCTGGGCAGCGGCCTGTGCTGGGGCGTGGGCACCGTGTTGTCCAAGCGCATGTTCGATCGGTATGCCCCCGATGTGATGACGTTCACGGCCTGGCAGATGCTGTTCGGCGGCCTGGCCATGGTGCCGGTGGCCTATCTGGTGCCGCAGATGACGGCCCAATGGGACTGGCCGCTCTGGACCGGCATGACCTACATTGTGCTGATCGCCACGGCGGCAGGCTGGCTGCTGTGGCTGCAGGTGGTGCGGCGTGTGCCCGCGTCCATCGCCGGCCTGTCCAGCCTGGGCGTGCCCGTCGTGGCCATGCTGCTGGCGTGGGCGATCCTGTCCGAGCGGCCCACGCCGGTCGAACTGGGCGGCATGGCGCTGATCCTGGCCGGCATCTGGGTGGTGAGCCGCGCCGCGCCTGCGGCGAACGCCGACTGACTTTTACTGACGACCTTCTCTTGTTTCCCTGGAATTTCCCATGATCGATCTGCGTAGCGATACCGTCACCCGACCCAGCGCCGCCATGTTGCAGGCCATGACCAGCGCGCCGCTCGGCGACGACGTGATGGGCGACGACCCCACCGTGATCCGCCTGCAGGAAACGCTGGCCGAACGCACCGGCAAGGCCGCCGGCCTGTTCTTTCCGTCGGGCACCCAAAGCAATCTGGCCGGGCTGATGGCGCACTGCGACCGGGGCGACGAATACCTCGTGGGCCAGCTTGCGCATACCTACAAGTACGAAGGGGGCGGGGCGGCGGTGCTGGGCAGCATCCAGCCGCAGCCGATCGAGCACGCGCCGGATGGATCTCTGCCGCTGGAAAAGCTGGCGGCGGCGCTCAAGCCCAAGGGCGATCCGCATTTTGCGCGCACGCGCCTTTTGGCCCTGGAGAACACCTTCCACGGCAAGCTGATACCTGCGGCCTACATCCAGGCCGCCACGTCCTGGGCACGCGAGCACGGTCTGGGCACGCACCTGGACGGGGCGCGCGTGTTCAACGCGGCGGTGGCCAGCGGCAAGCCCGTCGCGGACCTGTGCCAGCCCTTCGATTCGGTGTCCATCTGCTTTTCCAAGGGCCTGGGTGCGCCAGTGGGGTCCGTGCTGGTGGGCAGCGAAGAACTGATTGCCCGCGCCCGCCGCTGGCGCAAGATGCTGGGCGGCGGACTGCGCCAGTCCGGCGTGTTGGCGGCAGCGTGCCTGTATGCGCTGGAGCACAACGTCGACCGCCTGGCGCAAGACCACGAGAATGCCCGTCTGCTGGCGGAAGGGCTGCGCGGCATCGCCGGCGTGAAGGTGCTTGGCCAGGACACCAACATGGTGTTCGCCGAATTCGAACCCTCGCGCTGCGACGCGCTCACCGCTTCGCTGGCCAAGGAAGGCATCCTGATGCGGGCGGTGTACGGCGGCCCGACTCGCCTGGTGACGCACCTGGATGTGTCGGCCGAGGACGTGCGCCGGGTGGTTGAAGCCGTGGGCCGTTTGTTGCGCTGACGGCCAGTTCGGAGGCGCTCAGCCGTGCCGGTCGCGACTGTCCGCCGGCGCCTGGGCGCGTTCCTTCATTCCGTAGTCGCGCAGCACCTGCGCGACGCGCAGCCGGTAATTCTGGAACACGCCACCGCGCCCGGCCTCCTGGGCGCGGCGGTGCGATTCCAGCGATCGCCACCGTTGCACCGCTTCCTCGTCCCGCCAGAAAGACAACGACAGCAGCTTGCCCGGCGTGGACAGGCTCTGGAAGCGCTCGACGGAAATGAATCCGTCCACGGCGCGCAGCTCTTCGATAAGGCCGGCGGCGATGTCCAGGTAGGGCGCGGGGTCGCCATGGGCGGGCTCGACTTCAAATATCACGGCAATCATGGGTTGCTGTCCTCAAGAAAATCAAACTGGGGCACGCGCGCGTTGGGTAGCGGGCGATAGCGGAATCTGGCCGCCAGCGCGGTCGCGTCAACGCCTGCGTGCAGCAGGTGCATGAGCGCGTTGGCGGCATGGCGGATTGCCAAGTCGCTGCCGGGGCAGGCGTGTCCATGCGCGCCGAAGGTCCATCCGGCGCCAGGTTGGACGGCGGCGGCCGCCGCAAGCACCAGCAGCACGGTCTGGCCGGCTTCAATGCGCTGTCCGCCGATATCGGCGGCTTCGGCCATGAAACGGCGGGTGTTGTGCAGCGGCGGATCGTGACGCAAGACGTCTTCGATCAGCTCCCGGGCGACGTCACCCGTCGGTTGGGCGCACGCACCGCGCCGCCCGGCCATGAGCAGCGCGTTGCCGAGCAGCCCGGCGCCCGCCTCACAGGACTGGAACAGCAGGCCCGCCAGATTGGCGGCCAGCACGCCGGGAGCGATGCCCGCCAGCGCCGCGTCAGCGCTCAGCGTGCGCATCGCCGGCGCAGCTTGCGGGCCGGCCAGGTGGGACTCCAGCCGGGCTTGCAGACGCTCGGCGGCGGCATGGGCGGCGGCGGTTCGGTCAGGACCCGCATTGGGCGGCAGCGCGGACAGAAAATCAGCGATATCCGTCGCGCAGTCGGCATGAACTGTTTCGGGCAACCCCAAGAACGCCGCCTGGGCGTGGACGGGCGCGGCGTACAGGTAGCGGTCGACGCCGGCGGCGTTTTGCGGCGCGGGGGGAAGCCAGGTCGGTGTTTCCAGGGCGGGCTGCTGCTGCTGCTGCTGCTGCTGCTGCTGCTGCTGCTGCTGCTGGATGAACGCCGCAAGCAGGGTCTTCAGGCGCGCATGCGACGCGCCGTCGTTCATGCGCACGAATCGGCCGAACATGTCGCCGGCTGGGCCGGGGCACAGGCCCGGCGGCACCGGTTGCGCGACGGGTCGGACGCGGGCGGCGGGATGGCGCAACACAGCAGCGATGGTGTCGGGATGCGCGGCGATCCAAAGGTCGAGCGCCGCGTCCCGGTACAAAGGCCGGCCTTGCGCCAGCGCGGCGTAGTACGGATACGGATCGGGATGGGTGACGGCGTCAAGGGGATGGGCGGGTTGCATGGCGCTCGCAGGTAGTGATCTGGGCGCCAGTATCCGCCACCCCGCCAGCCAACGATTCGGCCTCGGTCGAACTATGCCTGCGACGCGCCGGCCTCCGCCAGCAACGCGGCATAGCCCGCGCGTGAGTCCGGCCACTGCAGCGTCAGGCCGCTGGCGCGCAGCCGCGCGTTGCTGAGCTTCTTGCTGCCCACGTTGGCTGGCGCGGGCGCGACGCGCGGCGCCGCCGCACCGATCAGCCGGGCAAGGTCCGCGTACAAGACATGCAGGGGCAACGGCGTATCGTCGCAGCCGATATACACAGCTTCGACCTTCGGCAGGAGCGCAAGGTGGACCACTGCCGCGGCGGCATCGTCGATGTGGATGCGATTGGCCCAGTGCTCGGGCTCGACCGGCGCGCCGGCGGCTCCGCTGCGCAGCCGTTCGATCAGCTGCATGCGACCGGGTCCGTACAGACCCGCAAGCCGCAGGGCGGTCGACGAGACGGGCTGCGCCGCCAGCGCAGCCTCGGCCTCGAGCAACACGCGCCCATTGAAGCCCTGCGGCGCAGGCGGCGTGTCTTCAGTCACCCAGTCGCCGTGGTGTTCGCCGTACACCGCGCTGGATGACACGAACACAATGCGTTGGAGCGCCGAGGCATCCAGCGCCTGCAGGACGTTGCGCAAACCGTCGACGAACACGCCGCGGTAGGCATCGGGATCGCGCGCGCCGGGAGAAGGCAGATGGATCAGCCGCGTCACGCCCTGCGGCAACGCGGGCAGCGAGTCCGGACGCGTGATGTCGCCCCGCAGCCAATGGATGCCGCTGTTGTCGTCGGCCGGAGGATTGCGGCGCAGGGCGTAAACGGTGTCGCCCCGGGCCAGGAAGCGCCGCGCCACGCGCTGGCCAAGGTCGCCGCAGCCAATAAGAAGTACGCGTTCGCTCATGGTGTCGTTCCCGAGGGTGGAAAAAAAAGCGCCCCACGGGGCGCCTTAAGGCGGGCGCGGACGCCCGGGAATCACATGCCGCTGTAGACCGGACCTTCGCCGCCTTGCGGAGCCACCCAGACGATGTTCTGCGTCGGGTCCTTGATGTCGCAGGTCTTGCAATGCACACAGTTCTGCGCGTTGATCTGCAGGCGGTCCTCGCCGTGGTCGTCCTTGACGAATTCGTAGACGCCGGCCGGGCAGTAGCGCGCTTCAGGGCCGCCGTACTTGGCCAGGTTCACCTTCACCGGTACGGTGGGATCCTTCAGCGTCAGGTGGACGGGCTCGTTCTCGTCGTGGTTGGTGTTGGAGATGAACACCGAGCTGAGTTTGTCGAACGTGAGCTTGCCGTCGGGCTTGGGATAGTCGATGCGCGCGCATTGCGACGCAGGCTGCAGACAGGCGTGGTCGGGCTTGTTGTGGCGCAGCGTCCAGGGCATTTTGCCCTTGAACAGCAGTTGTTCGATGCCGGTCATCAGCGTGGCGATCGTGCGGCCCTTCTTGAACCACTGCTTGAAGTTGCGCGCCTTGTTCAGTTCGGCGTGCAGCCACGAGGCCTCGAAGGCCTTGGGGTAGGCGGTGAGCTCGTCCTGGCGGCGGTCGGCGGCCAGGGCGTCGAAGGCGGCTTCGGCGGCCATCTTGCCCGACTTGATGGCGGCGTGGCTGCCCTTGATGCGCGAGGCGTTCAGGAAGCCGGCTTCGCAACCGACCAGCACGCCGCCCGGGAACGTCAGCTTGGGAAGCGCCAGCAGGCCGCCGGCCGTGATGGCGCGGGCGCCGTAGGCGATGCGCTTGCCGCCTTCGAAGGTGCCGCGGATGGCGGGGTGCGTCTTGTAGCGCTGGAATTCGTCGAAGGGCGACAGCCAGGGGTTGGCGTAGTCCAGGCCGACGATCATGCCCACGGCCACCAGATTGTTGTCCAGGTGATAGAGGAACGAGCCGCCGTAGGTGTCGGCATCCAGCGGCCAGCCGGCGGTGTGGACGACCAGGCCGGGCTTGGACTGCGCCGGATCGACTTCCCACATTTCCTTGATGCCGATGCCGTACGACTGCGGATTGCGGCCGTCGTCCAGCTTGTAGCGTTCGATGAGCTGGCGGCCGAGCTGGCCGCGCGCGCCTTCGCCGAACACGGTGTAGCGGGCATGCAGTTCCATGCCGGGCTGGTAGTGGTCGGTGTGGGTGCCGTCGCGTGCAACGCCCATGTCGCCCGTGGCCACGCCGCGAACCGCGCCGTTTTCGTCGTACAGGATCTCAACGGCGGCAAAGCCGGGGAAGATGTCGACGCCCAGCGCTTCTGCCTGTTCGCCCATCCACTTGACGACGTCGCCCAGGCGGACGATGTAGTTGCCTTCGTTGTGGAAGCACTGCGGCAGCAGCCAGTTCGGCGTGGCGCGCGCGCCCGTTTCGGACAGGAACAGGAACTTGTCCTGCGTGACGGGCACGTTCAGCGGCGCGCCTTTTTCTTTCCAGTCGGGGATGAGCTCGGTCAGCGCCAGCGGGTCCATGACGGCGCCGGACAGAATGTGCGCGCCCAGTTCCGCGCCTTTTTCAAGGACGCAGACGCCGATCTCCTGGTTCTTTTCAGCGGCCAGCTGCTTCAGACGGATTGCGGTGGCCAGGCCGGCGGGTCCACCGCCAACCACGACCACGTCATATTCCATCGACTCGCGTTCAGACATTTGCAAAGCTCCCCGTATGTATTCCATATTTGGCTGGAAGTATTATCGGCGATTGTATTGCAGGCGGAGGTCGAGTATGCCTTCGCATTTCTTTTAGCCATCAGGAGTAATCGGTGAACCCGGACAATCTGTCTGCGCGGCTTCTTGCGGTGGGCGATACCCATCAACTTGAATTGCCGCTGCGCTGGGGCGATTCAGACGCCCTGAATCATCTGAACAACACGCTGTATTTCCGCCTCATGGAAGAGGCCCGCATGCAGATCCTGTATCGCGCCGGCTTTGAGCTGCCCGCCGACAATGGCGCCATCCTGGCCCATGCCTCGTGCGATTTCCTGCGTCCGTTGACCTACCCGGCCACGGTCCGCGTCACGCACAAAGTGACGCGCATCGGCCGCTCCAGCGCCGAGTTCGAACTGCTGCTCGATAAAGTGGGCGACGACGCCGGCCCCTACGCGCGTGGCCGCAATGTCCTGGTGTGGATGGACTACGTGGCCAATACGTCCGCCCCGTGGCCGCCCGAGGTCCTGGCGCAGATGGCTACGCAATTCACGCCGGCTGCGTAAGCAGCATCAGGGCGCGCGCGCCGCGGGCCCGCCAAAATAGCGCGTGCTTTGGCCGGGCATGCCGGTAAAATCTAGCGCAAAATCAGAAAAGCAATGAGGGCGCGCCACCCTCGGCGCTGCCGCCCAACGGAAATCCGGCCCTGCCGCGATGCCCGCAAAGCGTGCGCCGGCAGCCGCGCCCCAAGGAAAGACAGGGCTTGCCCCGATATTCCCGGCCATTCACGGGATTCCCGCACAAGAAGCGGCGGGGCGGGCTCACTTTGGTTAGACCTTAACTAGGAGTTGGAGCGATGGACAAGGTTTATGCAAGCGCCCAGGAAGCGCTGGCAGGCATCGTCAAGGACGGTCAGATGATCGCCGTGGGCGGTTTCGGCCTTTGCGGTATCCCCGAGGCACTGATCGCCGCGCTGCGCGATTCGGGCGTCAAGGATCTCACCTGCATCAGCAACAATGCGGGCGTCGATGGTTTCGGCCTGGGCCAGTTGCTCAATACGCGCCAGGTGCGCAAGATGATCGCGTCGTACGTGGGCGAGAACAAGGAGTTCGAACGCCAGTACCTGTCGGGCGAACTCGAGCTTGAATTCACGCCGCAGGGCACGCTGGCCGAAAAGCTGCGCGCTGGCGGCGCCGGCATTCCGGCGTTCTTCACCCGCACCGGCGTGGGCACCATCGTGGCCGACGGCAAGGAAATCCGTGAATTCGACGGCCATCAGTACGTGATGGAGCGTTCGCTGGTGCCGGACGTGTCGCTCGTGAAGGCGCACATCGCCGACCGCAGCGGCAACCTGGTGTTCCGCAAGACGGCCCGCAACTTCAATCCGAACGTCGCCATGGCGGGCAAGTTCACGGTGGTCGAGGTCGAGGAAATCGTCGACACCGGCAGCCTGGATCCGGACCAGATCCATCTGCCCGGCATCTATGTGCAGCGGATCGTGCTGAACACGACCCCGGAAAAGCGCATCGAACAACGCACCACTCGCCCGGCCTAAGGAGAACACGACATGGCATGGACCCGCGATGAAATGGCGGCTCGCGCCGCGCGCGAGCTGCAAGACGGCTTTTATGTGAACCTGGGCATCGGCTTGCCCACCCTGGTCGCCAACCACGTGCCCAAGGGCGTCGAAGTCTGGCTGCAATCCGAAAACGGCCTTCTGGGCATCGGCCCGTTCCCCACCGACGCCGAAGTCGACGCCGACCTCATCAACGCCGGCAAGCAGACGGTCACCACGCTGCCCGGCTCGTCGATCTTCTCGTCTGCCGACTCGTTCGCGATGATCCGCGGCGGCAAGATCAACCTGGCCATCCTGGGCGCGATGCAGGTCTCCGAAAAGGGCGACCTGGCCAACTGGATGATCCCGGGCAAGATGGTCAAGGGCATGGGCGGCGCGATGGACCTGGTGGCCGGCGTCGGCCGCGTGGTGGTCCTGATGGAGCACGTCGCCAAGAAGAAGGACGGCTCGGAAGACATCAAGCTGCTGCCTGAATGCAACCTGCCGCTCACCGGCGTCGGTGTCGTCGACCTGATCATCACCGATCTGGGCGTGATGGAAGTCACCGAGAACGGCCTGAAGCTGCTGGAAACGGCTCCTGGCGTGACGGTGGACGAGATCAAGTCCAAGACAGCCGCCAAACTGGACGTGTCGGCGGTCCAATAAGGATCGGCCGTCGCGCTGGCCGGCGCCAGCACGGTCGCCCCAACGAAAGCGCCCCTTGCGGGGCGCTTTTTTCATGGCTGGAAGGAGCTGCACGAGGGCGCTAGACGACCTCTTGCAGCAGCATGCCCACGTGCGGAATGCCATCTTCCATGTATTCCTCGGTGACCGGCACGAAGCCATGGCCGCCGTAGTAGTTCCGAAGGCGGGCCTGCGCGCCCAGGTAGACCGGCTGGTCCGGCCACAGCCGCTGCACTTCCTGCTTGGCGCGGCGCATCAGTTCGTGGCCCAGGCCGGTGCCGCGGGCGGCGGGGGCGGTGATGACGCGGCCGATGACGGCCTGGCCTTCGTTCAGGGCCGGTTCCAGCAACCGGCAATAGGCCATTAGTTCGCCGTTGCGCCATGCCATGAGGTGCTGCGTCTGCCCCTGGAGGTCTTTGCCGTCCAGGTCCAGGAACACGCAATTCTGTTCAACCACGAATACTTCCGAGCGCAAGCGCAGGAGGGCGTACAGCTCGGTGGTGGTCAGTTCGGCGTGGTGCTTGCAAGTCCATGCGGGCGACATCGGGTATTCCATATAGCGGGAAAAATTCGAGGGGAACAAGCGTAACGCAAACGCGCCCGGGTATTTGGGCCTCACTGTTACATCCATTCACGGGTATACCCTTAGTATGAAAATCTATTTTCTTATCTAAAATTTGCGTGTAAACAGATTTACATAAACACCAGCCTCCTGAACTCCCTCGCTTTTGATGAACAAGGCCGCCATAACGATCGCTGATCGGATTGCCCGGGCCCAGCCCGCGCTGAGCCGGACCCAGCACAAGATGGCTGAGTACGTCCTGGCACATCAGTTTCGGGTGGCCACCATGACGATCGACGAGTTCGCGGTGGCGGTGGGTGTGTCGGTCGCCACGGCAAACCGCTTTGCGCGCGCCCTGGACCTTCCTGGCTATCCGCAGTTCCGCGCCGAACTGGCGCGCGGCTTCGAGGCCGCCCTGGAGCCTGTGGAAAAGCTGCGCACCGAACTGGCGCACTCGGCCAGCGCCGTGCAGATCTTCGCCGCCACGCTGGAAGAAGACATCCGCAACTCGCAGCGCAACCTGCAGGCGCTGGATTCCGCCGCCTGTGAGCAGGCGGTCGATGCCATCCTGGCGGCCGAGCGGGTCTTCATCATCGGCTTTGGCGCCAGCGGCTTCCTGGCCGGGCTGCTGCAACGCGGCCTGTGCATGCACCTGCATTCCGTCGAATCGCTGGCCGGTCCTGGTGGGGTGTCGCACGCAGCGCGCCAGATGTCGCGCATGACCGCCAATGACCTGGTGATCGCCATCGGTTTTCCGCGCTACCTGGCGGACACGGTGACGCTGGCCGGCGCGGCCAAGCAGGCCGGGGTGCCCGTGCTGGTGCTGACCGACAAGCCCACGTCTCCGCTGGCGCCCACGGCCTCGGTCGTGCTGTACGCGTTCTCCGCCCGCCAGCTGATCCCCAATTCCGAAACCGCCGCGCTCGGGCTGATCGAAGCCCTGTCCGCGGCGGTGGCCTATCGGGCCAAGAATTCCGTCGCGGCCGCCGCTGGGGTCACCCAGTCCGTCATGCCGTGGCTCATCCATGGAGTAGGTAAACGATGATTCAACCCGTGATCGCTATTCACGGTGGCGCCGGCGCGATGTCCCGCGCGGCCATGTCTGCCGAGAAAGAACAGGAATACCTGGCGGCCCTGGAGTCCATCCTGACCGCCGGCCAGGCCGTGCTGGCCAAGGGCGGCAGCGCGCTGGACGCCGTGACCGAGGCCGTGCGCCTGCTTGAAGACTGCCCGCTGTTCAACGCCGGGCACGGCGCCGTGTTCACCAGCGCCGGCACCCACGAACTGGACGCCGCCATCATGGACGGCGCCACCCTGCGTTCGGGCGCCATCGCCAACGTGAACCGCGTGCGCAATCCCATTTTCGCTGCGCGCAAGGTCATGGAAAACAGCAAGCATGTGTTCTTCGTGGGCGAGGGCGCGGAAACGTTCGCCAGCCAGGAAGGCCTGGAACTCGTGGATCCCTCGTACTTTTCGACCGAAGCCCGCCGCGAACAACTGCTGCGTGTGCAACGCGAAACGCCTGACGCCGCTGTGCTGGACCATGACGGCCAGGCGATGGTCGCCCGCGGCCAGCCCGCCCCGGCAGACCCGCTGGATGCCGACAAGAAGTTCGGCACCGTGGGTGCGGTTGCCGTCGATGCGCAGGGCAACCTGGCCGCGGCCACGTCCACCGGCGGCATCACGAACAAGCAGGTCGGCCGCGTGGGCGATGCGCCCCTGATCGGCGCCGGCACCTACGCCAGCAACAAGACCTGCGCCGTGTCCACCACGGGCACGGGCGAAATGTTCATCCGCATGGTCGCGGCGTACGACGTCGCGGCGCAGATGGAATACTGCGGCGCGTCGCTGGAAACGGCGGCGGACCGCGTTGTGATGGAAAAGCTGCCCACTATCGGCGGCAAGGGCGGCCTGGTGGCCGTGGACGCTCAGGGCAATGTGGCCCTGCCGTTCAACACGGAAGGCATGTACCGGGGTTACGCCCGCGTAGGCGAGAAGCCGGTGACCGCCATCTACCGATGAGCGGCGGCGGTTTGAATTAGTACTTGTCCCAGCGGGGCGCTCCAGGAATCGAACCCTCGAGACCGGCAGCCCACGCAGTGGACAAGGCATGGGGATTTTTTTGGGAATGAAAAGAGATGGTTGATCGCGCAAACAGCCTGGCGATGCCGGAAAACCGCGTGGTCCAGGTCGACGACCTGACGGTGCGCTTCGTGGGTTCCGAGCGCACGGTCGAAGCCGTGCGCAATCTGTCGTTCCATGTGGACCGGGGCGAGACCCTGGCCATCGTGGGCGAATCGGGTTCGGGCAAGTCCGTGACGTCCCTGGCGCTGATGCGGCTGGTGGAACACGGCGGTGGTCGCATCGCCCAGGGCACCATGGCCCTGCGCCGCCGCAATGGCTCCGTGATCGATCTGGCCAATTCCAGTCAACGCGTCATGCGCAATGTGCGCGGCGCCGACATGGCAATGATTTTCCAGGAGCCGATGACCTCCTTGAATCCGGTGTTCACGGCCGGCGACCAGATCGCCGAATCGATCCGCGAGCACCAGGGCATGGATGCGGCGGCGGCGCGCGCCGAGGCGCTGCGCATGCTGGAGCAGGTCCGGATCCCGGAGGCCAAGTCGGTGCTGGACCGCTATCCGCATCAACTGTCGGGCGGCATGCGCCAGCGCGTCATGATCGCCATGGCGCTGGCCTGCAAGCCGGCGCTGCTGATCGCCGACGAACCGACCACCGCGCTGGACGTGACCATCCAGGCCCAGATCCTGCAGCTGATCCGTCAGTTGCAGGAAGAAATGCACATGGGCGTGGTGTTCATCACCCACGACATGGGCGTGGTGGCTGAAGTCGCCGACCGCGTGCTGGTCATGTTCCGCGGCGACAAGGTCGAGGAAGGCCCCTCCGAGCGCGTGTTCGCCACGCCCGAGCACCCCTACACGAAGGCGCTGCTGTCGGCCGTGCCGAAGCTGGGCGCCATGCAGGGCACGGACCTGCCCGCGCGCTTCCCGCTGCTGCAGGTGGAAGGCAAGGCCCAGCCGGTGGCCGAAGCCGGCGCCGCCAGCACGCAGGAAGTGCCCGCCGCCAAGCGCGAGCCCATCCTGAGCGTGCGCGACCTGGTGACGCGCTTCGACCTGCGCGGCGGCATCATGAGCCGCGTCCAGCGCCGCGTCCACGCCGTGGAGAAGGTCAGCTTCGACCTGTATCCCGGCGAGACCCTGTCGTTGGTGGGCGAATCGGGTTGCGGCAAGTCCACGACGGGCCGCTCGCTGCTGCGCCTGGTGGACAGCCAGGGCGGCGAGATCCGCTTCGGCGGCCGCGACATCGTGCGTCTGAAGAACACCGAACTGCAATCCCTGCGCCGCGACATCCAGTTCGTGTTCCAGGACCCGTTCGCCTCGCTGGACCCGCGCGTGACCGTCGGCTTTTCCATCATGGAACCGCTGCTGGTGCACGGCGTGGCCAAGGGCAAGGATGCCGAGCGCCGCGTGGCCGAACTCCTGGAGCGCGTGGGCCTGCCGCCGGAAATGGCGCAGCGCTATCCGCATGAATTCTCGGGCGGCCAGCGCCAGCGCATCTGTATCGCGCGCGCCCTGGCCCTGAACCCCAAGGTCGTGATCGCAGACGAATCCGTGTCCGCGCTGGACGTGTCCATCCAGGCGCAGATCGTGAACCTGCTGATCGACCTGCAGCGCGACATGGGCATTTCGTTCCTGTTCATCTCGCACGACATGGCCGTGGTCGAACGCGTCAGCCACCGCGTGGCGGTGATGTACCTGGGCCAGATTGTCGAGATCGGCCCGCGCCGCGCAATCTTCGAGAATCCCCAGCATCCCTACACCAAGAAGCTGATGTCGGCCGTGCCGATCGCCGATCCGGCGCGCCGCCACATGAAGCGCACCTTGCTGTCAGATGAAATTCCCAGCCCGATCCGCAAACTGAACGACGAACCGGTGGTGCAACCGCTGGTCCAGGTCGGTACGGATCATTTTGTAGCCCGCCATCCCGTCGGCGGCGCGTATTGACTCAGTAGTTGACCTTTTTTTTGGAACCAGGAGTTGCAATGATGAAAGTTCTGCGCCCCACCAAGCTGATGGCCGCTGCCGCGCTGGCCTTCGGCGTGCTCACCGCGCCGATGGCCCACGCCGCCAAGGACGTGACGTTTGCCGTTTCCATCGCGCTGGAAACGCTTGATCCCTACAACACCAACAGCACGCTGAACCAGGCGGCTGGCAAGGCCTACTACGAAGGCCTGTTCGAATTCGACAAGGACCTGAAGGTTCAGAAGGTCCTGGCGACCGACTACACCGTCAGCGAAGACGGCCTGGTCTACACGTTCAAGCTGCGTCCCGGCGTCAAGTTCCATGACGGCACCGACTTCAACGCCGAAGCGGTCAAGATCAACTTCGACCGTCCGGCCAATCCGGACAACCGCCTGTCGCGCTACATCCAGTTCAGCGTCATCGAAAAGACCGAAGTCGTCGATCCGATGACCGTCAAGATCACGTTGAAGAAGCCGTTCTCGGCCTTCATCAACGCGCTGGCCCACCCGGCCGCCATGATGATCTCGCCCGCCGCCCTGGCCAAGTACGGCAAGGAAATCGGCTTCCACCCGGTCGGCACCGGCCCGTTCGAATTCGTCGAATGGAAGCCCGCCGAATACCTGAAGGTCAAGAAGTTCGACGGCTACTGGAAGAAGGGCTACCCGAAGGTCGACACGCTGACCTTCCGTACCGTGACGGACAACAACACCCGCGCCGCCGTGGTGCAGACGGGCGAAGCGCACTTCGCCTTCCCGGTGCCGTTCGAGCAAGCCGCCGTGCTGAAGAAGAACGAAAAGCTGGACGTGGTCGACCACCAGAACTCGATCATGGCCCGCTACCTGTCGATGAACACGCAGCAAAAGCCGTTCGACAACGTCAAGGTGCGCGAAGCCATCAACTACGCCATCAACAAGGAAGCGCTGGCCAAGGTCGCGTTCTCGGGCTACGCCACCGTCGTCGACGGCGTCGTGCCGCAAGGCGTGGACTTCGCACACAAGATGGGCGCATGGCCGTACGACATCAAGAAGGCCAAGGCCCTGCTGGCCGAAGCCGGCTACCCCAACGGCTTCGAAAGCCAGCTCTGGTCCGCCTACAACGACGGCACCTCGGTGAAGGTGGTTCAGTTCCTGCAGCAGCAGCTCGCCCAGGTCGGCATCAAGGTTTCCGTGGAAGTCCTGGAATCCGGCCAGCGCGTGCAGCGCGTCCAGCAAGTGCAGAAGCCCGAAGACGCCAAGGTCCGCATGTACTACGCGGGCTGGTCGTCCTCGACCGGCGAAGCCGACTGGGGCCTGCGTCCGCTGCTGACCACCGCCGCCTTCCCGCCGGTGCTGAACAACGTGTCGTACTACTCGAACAAGTCGGTTGACGACGGCATCCAGCAAGCGCTGGCCACGACCGATCGCGCCAAGAAGACCGAGATCTACAAGAACGTTCAGGAAACCATCTGGAAGGACGCCCCGTGGGCCTTCCTGGTGACCCAGAACAACCTGTACGTCAAGTCGAAGAACCTGTCGGGCGTGTACGTGGAACCGGACACCTCGTTCTGGTTCGGCGACATCGACCTGAAGCAGTAAACCAAGCAGTAACCCTTGGGGCCCTCGGGCCCTTGTAAGGCCACATACGGCGGGGACGCGGTGTCCCCGCCGATGTTGCAGGAATTTCAATGCTGACCTACATCGTCAAACGTCTTTTGGGCATGATCCCCACGCTGCTGCTGGTAGCGGTGGTCGTGTTCCTGTTTGTGCACATGCTTCCGGGCGACCCGGCGCGACTGGCCGCAGGGCCGGAGGCCGACCAGTCCACCGTTGAACTGGTGCGCAAGGAACTTGGGCTGGATCTGCCCCTGCCGCAGCAGTTCGTGCGCTACTTCAGCCACATGCTGCAAGGCGACCTCGGGACCTCGCTGCGCACCAAGCGCCCCGTCTCGACCGAAATCGCCGACCGCTTCATGCCCACGTTGTGGCTCACGCTCGCCAGCATGGTCTGGTCCGTGACCTTCGGCATGATCATCGGCATCGTGTCGGCGGTATGGCGCAATCGCTGGCCCGACCGTCTTGGCATGACGCTGGCGGTGTCCGGCATCTCGTTCCCCGCGTTCGCGCTGGGCATGATGCTGATGCAGGTGTTCTCCGTGAACCTCGGCTGGCTGCCCACCGTGGGCGCCTCGACGTGGCAACACTACATTCTTCCGTCCATCACGCTGGGCGCCGCCGTGGCTGCCGTGATGGCGCGCTTCACGCGGGCTTCCTTCGTGGAAGTGGTCCAGGAAGACTTCGTGCGGACCGCGCGCGCCAAGGGGCTGACCGAGCGTCGCGTCGTGATCAAGCACGCGCTGCGCAACGCGCTGATTCCCGTCGTCACGATGATGGGCCTGCAGTTCGGCTTCCTGCTGGGCGGCTCCATCGTGGTCGAAACCGTCTTCAACTGGCCCGGCCTCGGCCGCCTGCTGGTTGACGCCGTGACCCAGCGCGACTATCCGGTGATCCAGGGCCTCGTGCTGCTGTTCTCGCTGGAATTCATCCTGATCAACCTGATTGTCGACGTGCTCTATGGCGTCATCAATCCCAGCATCCGTTACAAGTGAGGCGGCAATGAGCAATTCGACACCCGCCGCGACCATCGCCGCCGTTCCCAAGAACGACGTGCGCACGCCCGCCACCGAGTTCTGGCGCAAATTCAAGAAGCAGAAGCTCGCCGTCGGCGCGGGCATGTTCGTCCTGCTGCTGGTCGTCGTCGCGGCCTTCGCGCCGTGGATCGTGCCGTTCGACCCCGAGAACTTCTTCGACTATGACGCGCTGAACGCCAGCCCGTCCGCTACCCACTGGCTGGGCGTGGATTCGCTGGGCCGCGACATCTTCAGCCGCATCATCATGGGCGCGCGCATCTCGCTGGCCGCAGGCTTCCTGTCGGTCGCCATGGGCGCCATCGTCGGCACCTTCATGGGCCTGATGGCGGGCTACTACGAGGGCTGGTGGGAACGCATCACGATGCGCATCTCCGACGTGCTGCTGGCTTTCCCCGGCATGCTGCTGGCCATCGGCGTGGTCGCCATCCTGGGTTCCAGCATGGTCAACGTGATCGTCGCCGTGGCCGTGTTCAGCGTGCCGGCGTTTGCCCGCCTGGTGCGCGGCAACACGCTGTCGATCAAGCAGATGACCTACGTCGAAGCGGTCAAGAGCGTGGGCGCGTCCGACTGGACGATCATCATGCGCCACATCCTGCCCGGCACGATCTCGCCGATCGTGGTGTACGGCACGATGCGTATCGGCACGTCGATCATCACCGCGGCCAGCCTGTCGTTCCTGGGCATGGGCGCTTCGCCTCCCACGCCGGAGTGGGGCGCGATGCTGAACGAAGCGCGCGCCGACATGGTGATTGCGCCGCACGTCGCGATCTTCCCGGCGCTGGCGATCTTCCTGACGGTGCTGGCGTTCAACCTGCTGGGCGACGGCCTGCGCGACGCGCTCGATCCCAAGATCGACCGCAAGTAAACCTGCCGCCGGACCTTGCACGAGGGCCGGCGTGGAGGGCGATTTTTCCGCCGCCGCCTCCGTCCGCCACGTACTGCAAAGTGCGTGTCCCGGACTCAGGGTGGCGGCGTTTTGCATTCTGGAGCGTGGCGACACGTAACGAACATGGACAAACAAGCGCTGGACATCCCGCGTATCGGCGTACTGCCCTCGGGCCCGCTGGACTCGATCTGCGACGTGGGCGACATCACGGTCGGCCACTGCACGCTGGCTGAAGGCCCGCTGCAGACCGGCGTCACCGTCGTGCGTCCGCATGGCGGCGACCCCTATCTGGACAAGGCGCCGGCTGCGGCCACCGTGCTGAACGGTTTCGGCAAGAGCACCGGGCTGGTTCAGGTGCAGGAGCTGGGCGTGCTGGAAACGCCCATCGCACTGACCAACACGTTCGGCGTGGGCACCGTGGCCAATGCGCAGATCCGCGCCGCGGTCGCGGCCAATCCGGGCATCGGCCGCGGCATGGCCACCGTCAACCCGCTGGTCTTCGAGTGCAACGACGGCTATCTGAACGACATCCAGGCGCTGGCGGTCCAGGAGTCGCACTACGCCGACGCGCTGGCCGCCGCGGGCAAAGAGTTCGAGCAGGGCGCCGTCGGCGCCGGCCGGGGCATGTCGTGCTTTTCGTTCAAGGGCGGCATCGGTTCGGCCTCGCGCGTGGCGCAGATCCAGTCGGGCCAGCAACACACCGTCGGGGCGCTGGTGCTGGCGAACTTCGGCCGCCTGCCCAACCTCACCGTCGCGGGCCGGCCGTTCGGCCGCCGGCTGGCTGACCAGTTGGACCGTGGCCTGGCGCAGCAGGGCGAGAACGCCGTGATCGCGCCGGAGAAGGGCTCCATCATCCTGCTGCTGGCCACCGACGCGCCGCTGGATTCGCGCCAGTTGCGCCGCCTGTCGCTGCGCGCGGGCGCCGGCCTGGCGCGCACCGGATCGGTGTTCGGTCACGGCAGCGGCGACATCGCGCTGGCCTTCTCGACCGCGTACACGATCCCCCAATTGGCCGATGCGCCCATGCCGGCGATGGCGATGCTGCACGAGGCTCGCATCGATCCGCTGTTCGAGGCGGCCGCTGAAGCCTGCGAACAGGCCATCATTTCCGCGTTGTGGCATGCCGAGGCCGTGACCGGCCGCGACGGCCATCGTCGCGATTCCATCCGCCAGGCCGCGCCCGATTGGCGCCAGTGGCTGTCCGATACCGAATTCTGAACATTTCGAAGGCGCATTTCATGAAGATCCTGATTTCCACCGATATCGAAGGCGTCGCTGGCGTCTTCCATGCCGAACAGGTCCGTGCCGGCAACGGCGAATACGAGCGCGCCCGCGCCTGGATGACCGCCGAGGCCAATGCGGCCGTGCAGGGCGCGATCGCCGGCGGGGCCGAAGAGATCCTGGTCAACGACTCGCATGGCGGGTTTCGCAACCTGCTGCCGGACGGCCTGGACGAACGCGCCCGGCTGGTGCTGGGCAAGCCGCGCTACCTGGGCATGATGGGCGGGCTGGAAGAGGGCTGCGACGCCGTCTTCATGATCGGCTACCACTCGCGCTCGCAAGGCCGCGGAATCCTGGCCCACACCATCAACAGCTTCGCCTTCGCACGCGTCGTCATCAACGGCATGGAACTGGGCGAGGCCGGGCTGTACGGCGCGTTGGCCGGCGAAATGGGCGTGCCCGTCATCCTGGGCACCGGCGATGACGTGTTCATCGAAGAAACCCGCGACACCTTCCCCGGCGCCGAATGGGTGCAAACCAAGGTGGCCCACGGCCAGGGCAGCGGCGTGACGCTGTCGCCGGCCGCATCGCGCCGGGCGATCGCCGCCGCGGCCGAAACCGCGGTGCGCAACCTGAAGCGGGGCGGCGACAAGAAAGCCGTTCCGTTCTGCTTTCCCGCCCCTATAGAATGCCGGTTGCAGACGCAGAGCGCGGCCTTGGCCGACCTGTTCTGCATGTGGCCCACGCTTGAACGCGTGGACGGCGTCACCTTGCGATTCACCACGGATAGCATGCAGTCCGCCGTCCGCACGTTGAACAGCCTGGCCGCCATGTCTTTCATGTTGCGCTAAGGATCCCTCTCTCCATGTCTAGCACCGACGCCCGTATCGCCCAATTGCGGCAGGCCATGAGCCGCCGCGGCCTGTCCGCCTATGTCGTTCCCTCTTCGGACCCGCACCTGTCCGAATACCTGCCGGCTCGCTGGCAGGGGCGGCGCTGGCTGTCCGGGTTCACGGGCTCGGTGGGCACGCTGGTGGTCACGGCCGACTTCGCCGGCCTGTGGGTGGACAGCCGCTACTGGGTGCAGGCGGAAGCGCAATTGGCCGGCACCGGCGTGCAGCTGATGAAGATCGCGCTGGCCACGACGCCGGGCCACGTGGACTGGCTGGCTGCCAACACTCGCGCTGGCGACGTCATCGGCGTGGATGGCCAGGTCCTGGGGCTGGGCGCGTTCCGGGCACTGTCGGCAGCGGCGGCGACTTCTGGCGCCGTGCTGGAGATCCGCGAGGACTTGCTGGACGATGTCTGGTCCGACCGCGCCGGGTTGCCCGACGCGAAAATCTACGAGCACGTGGCCCCCGACGCCTGCGTGGCCCGCGCCGACAAGCTGGCGCAAATCCGCGAGGCCATGCGCGCCCACGGCGCCGACGTGCATTTCATTTCCACGTTGGACGACATCGCGTGGCTGTTCAATCTGCGCGGCGCGGACGTCGACTACAACCCCGTCTTCGTGGCGCATGCGCTGGTGGGCCTGGACCACGCCACGCTTTTCGTGGCGGACGGCAAGATCGACGACGCGCTTCGGGCGGTCCTGGCCGCCGACGGCGTGGACGTGTCGGGCTATGCGCAGGCCGCGGATGCGTTGGCCTCGCTGGAACTGGACCAGAAGCTGCTGATCGACCCCGCCCGCGTGACGTGCGGCGTGTTCCATGCCATGGACCCCGCCGTGCCGCGCGTCGAAGCCATCAACCCTTCCACGCTGCTGAAGTCCAGGAAGACCGATGCCGAGCTGGCCAATGTGCGCCAGGCGATGGCGCAGGACGGCGCCGCGCTGTGCGAGTTCTTCGCCTGGTTCGAAGGCGCGCTGAGCAAGGAAACCATCACCGAGCTGACCATCGACGAGCAGATCACCGCCGCCCGCGCGCGCCGGCCCGCGTACGTCTGCCCCAGCTTCGCCACCATCGCCGGCTTCAATGCCAATGGCGCCATGCCGCATTACCGCGCCACGCCGGAATCGCACGCCACCATCGAAGGCGATGGCCTGTTGCTGATCGACTCGGGCGGCCAATACCTGGGCGGCACCACCGACATCACGCGCGTGGTCGCGGTTGGCGCGCCCAGCGCCGACCAGAAGGTCGATTTCACGCTGGTGCTCAAGGGCATGATCGCGCTGTCGCGCGCCTCGTTCCCGCGCGGCACGCCGTCGCCCATGCTGGACGCCATCGCGCGCGCGCCCATCTGGGAAGGCGGCGCGGAATATGGCCACGGCACCGGCCACGGCGTGGGCTACTTCCTGAACGTGCACGAAGGCCCGCAGGTCATTTCGTACCGCGCGATGCCCGGGCCGCACACGGCCATGGAGCCCGGCATGATCACGTCCAACGAGCCCGGCATCTACCGGCCCGGCCGCTGGGGCGTGCGCATCGAGAACCTGGTCGCCAACCGCAGCTGGCTGACGTCGGAGCTGGGCGAGTTCCTGTGTTTCGAAACCCTGACGATGTGTCCGATCGACACGCGCTGCATCGAGCCCTCGCTGATGCGCGAGGACGAAATCGACTGGCTGAACGACTATCACAAGACGGTGCTGGAACGCCTGTCGCCGCTGGTCGACGGCGAGGCGCTGGACTGGCTGAAGCGACGCTGCGCGGCGATCTGATCGCGCGCGTTGCTGGCCGATTCGCCGGCGGATGCGCCGGCGCAAAATAAAGGCCGCGGGGCATGCCACCGCGGCCTTTTTGCATGGAACGGCACGCGGCCTAGCGTGCGGGCCCGTCCACTGGCTTGCGGTAGAGCATGCGCACGCCGATCACGCAGCCCAGCGCCAGCAGCGCACCATAGAACAACAGGGCCAGGCCGGTAGCGGCCTGCGATTCGGCGGCCCAGGCAAGCTGGTCCCAGGTCATGGACTTCAGCACCACCAGGCCCAGCCCGACGCCCGACGCCTGGGCGAACCAGAAGGCAAGGCTGCCCAGCGCCACGGCGCGGCCCAGCGTGGGCCGTTCCAGCCCCCGGGGCAGCACGTTCAGGCAGACCAGCGTGCTCAGCGCGAGCAAGACAATGGGCAGCAGCCAATATCCGAGCGCATGTTCCGCCCAGCCCGCGCCCAGAGCATGCATCTGCATGTAGGCGCCCAGCATGATGGAAACGCTGGTCTGCCAGATCATGACGGTCAGCCCGCAAATCCATGCCACGTTCCGGCGCGTCATGACGGGGCTGCCGGCAGGTCCGGCGGGGGCTGCGGTCCAGGCCGAGATGTGCACGGCCAGCCAGATGCCGAGGATTTCCAACGGAATGGTGATCATCCGGATCAGGAGGTTCATGACGATGAACCGGCCGGTGACGCCCAATCCAAACCATTCCTCGAGCAGCGAGCCGCTTTTGATCAGGCTTGTCACCATGGCGGTCTGCGTCACGGCCACGCCGCTGGTGAGGCAAAGCGTGTAGAGCGCCTGCAGGGCAAGGAAAACGCCCAGAAAGCGGCCAGGCTGATCGACGGTGGACGTGTCGTGGCGCGTCAGCCATTGGCGCGTCGAGCCCCAGGCGGCAAGGCCGACGATCAGCAGGGTGGAGGCCAGATTGGCCAGCAACGGCGCCAGCACGGGCGGCTGCATGTAGCTTTCGCGCAGCCGGTCCAGGTAGGGCGACGGACCCATCAAGGTATAGACCTGGGTGAGCAAGGTATACGCCAGCCGCAGCAGGACGGCGGCGGCGGCGAATCGCCAGGCGAGGGAATAGGCGGGGCGGGACAGGGTGGTCATCGGCGCGTGGGCGAAGGACGGGAACGGGCCGCCCGAATGCTGCGGCCATGAGAAATTAGGGATGGACCATAGCACGGCCGCGCGCGCCCCTTGCGCCAGTGTCGTGCCGAGTGCAGTCAAATGTTACCCGGCTGAAGCTAGGGGAAAACCCAAACAAGTCGCGGCGCCCGGCTATAATCCAAATTTCCCGCACGCGCCCGCTCGTCCCGGGTGCTCATTACGATGACCAAATACGTATTTGTCACCGGCGGTGTGGTGTCTTCCCTGGGCAAGGGCATCGCCGCCGCGTCGCTTGCCGCCATTCTCGAGTCGCGTGGTTTGCAGGTAACCATGCTGAAGCTCGACCCCTACATCAACGTCGATCCGGGCACGATGAGCCCCTTCCAGCACGGTGAAGTGTTCGTCACTGAAGACGGCGCCGAAACCGACCTGGACCTGGGCCACTACGAGCGCTTCATTTCCGCTCGCATGCACAAGGTGAACAACTTCACCACCGGCCAGATCTACGAGTCCGTGCTGCGCAAAGAGCGCCGTGGCGACTACCTGGGCAAGACCGTCCAGGTGATTCCGCACATCACCAACGAAATCCAGGACTTCATCGCCCGCGGCGCCGAAGCCGGCTGGAACGGCAACACCGACGTCGCCATCGTTGAGATCGGCGGCACGGTGGGCGACATCGAATCCCTGCCATTCCTGGAAGCCGCGCGCCAGATGAGCCTGCGCATGGGACGCAACAACGCGGCTTTCGTCCATCTGACGCTTGTCCCGTTCATCGCCTCCGCCGGCGAACTCAAGACCAAGCCTACGCAGCACTCGGTGCAGAAGCTGCGCGAAATCGGCATCTACCCGAACGCGCTGCTGTGCCGCGCCGACCGTCGCATCCCCGACGACGAGCGCGCCAAGATCTCGATGTTCTCCAACGTGCCCCTGGATGCGGTCATTTCCGTCTGGGACGCCGATTCCATCTACAAGATCCCCGCCATGCTGCACAAGCAGGGCGTGGACAACATCGTCTGCGAAGCCCTGGGCCTGACCCCGCCGCCGGCCGATCTGTCCATGTGGGACAACCTGGTCGAGGCGCTGGAAAATCCGGAACACCAGCTCACCATCGGCATGGTCGGCAAGTACGTCGACCTCACCGAGTCGTACAAGTCGCTGACGGAAGCGCTGGTCCACGCCGGCATTCACACGCGCTCGAAGATCAACATCGAGTACATCGACTCGGAAGACATCGAAACCCGCGGCACCGACCAGCTCAAGCACCTGGACGCCATCCTGGTTCCGGGCGGCTTCGGCAAGCGCGGCACCGAAGGCAAGATCGCCGCCATCCGCTACGCCCGTGAAAACGGCGTGCCTTACCTGGGCATCTGCCTGGGCATGCAACTGGCCGTCATCGAATTCGCGCGCCACGTCGCCGGCCTCGGCGGCGCCAACAGCACCGAATTCGATCCCTCCGCGCCGCACCCCGTGGTTGCACTCATCACGGAATGGATGGACCGCGAAGGCAAGGTCGAAAAGCGCGACACCACGTCCGACCTGGGCGGCACCATGCGCAAGGGCGCACAGCGCGTGCCGATCAAGTCGGGCACCCGCGCCCAGGCCATCTATGGCGACGAAGTGAACGAGCGTCACCGTCATCGCTACGAGGTCAACAACGTCTACGTGCCGCGCCTTGAAGAGGCCGGCATGGTGATCAGTGCTCGCACCCCCAGCGAAAATCTGCCGGAAATGATGGAATTGCCGGATCACCCGTGGTTCGTCGGTGTGCAGTTCCACCCCGAGTTCACGTCCACCCCGCGCGACGGTCATCCGCTGTTCTCCAGCTACATCCGCGCCGCCATCGAGCAGAAAGCTCGCCGCGGCCAGGAGGCCTGATGCGCGTCCGCGGTCTCGAGTTCCGTAAGCGGATCTTCGAGGCCGCGGGCCGTTTCCCCAGCGCCGCCCTGTACGGCGGCGCTTCTTTCGGATACAACCGATTAGCATCGGATATGCGTCGCCCGGCCGCCTTGCGCGACACTGGCGGCGGCGTTGTATCCGGCGTCAGACCGAAACCAACGCAACTGCTCTGAAGGAACCCCATGAGTGCCTATCTGATCGCCGACGTCAAAGTCACGAAACCCGCGCAGTACGAGGATTACAAACGCCTGTCCACGCTCGCCATGCGCGCGTACGATGCGAAGATCCTGGTGCGCGGCGGCGAATCCCGGCATCTCGAGGGGCGTGAGCCTGGCCGTACCGTCGTCATGGAGTTTCCGTCCATGGCCGCGGCGCAGGCTTTCTACGACTCCTGGCAGTACCGCCGTGCCCGCAACGCCCGCGAAGGCGCGGCCGTCATGAATATGTTTATCGTTCAGGGAATGTAAAGTCATGAGTGCAATCGTCGACATCATCGGCCGCGAGATTCTGGATTCGCGCGGCAACCCCACCGTGGAATGCGATGTGCTGCTGGAATCCGGCGCCATGGGCCGTGCGGCCGTGCCGTCCGGCGCATCCACCGGCGCCCGCGAAGCCATCGAGCTGCGCGACGGCGACAAGAGCCGTTATCTGGGCAAGGGCGTGCTGCGCGCCGTTGAAAACCTGAATACGGAAATCTCCGAAGCCCTGATGGGCCTGGACGCGCAGGAGCAGACGTTCGTCGATCGCACCCTGATCGAGCTGGACGGCACCGAGTCCAAGGAACGCCTGGGCGCCAACGCCATCCTGGCGGCCAGCATGGCAGTGGCCCGCGCCGCCGCCGATGAATCGGGCCTGTCCCTGTACCGTTATTTCGGCGGCAGCGGCCCCATGAGCATGCCCGTCCCGATGATGAACGTCATCAACGGCGGCGCGCACGCCAACAACACGCTCGATCTTCAGGAACTGATGATCCTGCCGGTGGGCGCTGGCAGCTTCCGCGAAGCCCTGCGCTGGGGCGCCGAAGTCTTCCACATGCTCAAGAAGCTGATCCACGGCCAAGGCATGTCCACCGCCGTCGGCGACGAGGGTGGTTTCGCCCCCAACGTGCCCAGCCATGAAGCCGCCATCCAGCTCATCCTCAAGGCCATCACCGAAGCCGGCTACGAGCCGGGCTCGCAGATCGCCCTGGGCCTGGACTGCGCCAGCTCCGAGTTCTACCGCGACGGCAAGTACACCCTGGCCGGCGAAGGCGGCATTTCGCTTTCCTCGCAGGAATTCACCAACCTGCTGGCCACGTGGTGCGACAAATACCCGATCATCTCCATCGAAGACGGCATGGCCGAAAACGACTGGGAAGGCTGGAAGCTGCTGACCGACCAACTGGGCAAGAAGGTGCAGCTGGTGGGCGACGACCTGTTCGTCACCAACACCAAGATCCTGCGCGAAGGCATCCAGAAGGGCGTCGCCAACTCGATCCTCATCAAGATCAACCAGATCGGCACCCTGACGGAAACGTTCGCCGCCATCGAAATGGCCAAGCGCGCCGGCTACACCGCCGTCGTGTCGCACCGTTCGGGCGAAACCGAAGACTCGACCATCGCCGACATCGCCGTGGCTACCAACGCCATGCAGATCAAGACCGGTTCGCTGTCGCGTTCGGATCGCATGTCCAAGTACAACCAGCTCCTGCGCATCGAAGAGGAACTGGCTGAAGTGGCGTCGTACCCCGGCCTGGAAGCTTTTTACAACCTGCGTTGATGAGAAGCGCGGCCGCGGCTTGACGCCGGGGCCGCATCCACGCCACGACTGCTGAGGGTTCCCGCGTATGCGCCTGTTGTTCCTGGTGCTGTTCGTGCTGCTAGGCCTGATCCAATACCCGCTGTGGCTGGGTAAGGGCGGGTGGTTCAAGGTCTGGGATCTGCAACGCCAGGTGGCGGAGCAGCGCGAGACCAACGAAGGCCTGCGCGCGCGCAATGCCGCTCTTGAAGCCGAAGTGCGGGACCTCGAAGGGGGTTCCGGAGCCATCGAAGAGCGGGCGCGCGGAGAGCTGGGCATGATGCGCGACGGCGAAGTATTCGTGCACATCCTGCCCAAGAACACCCAGCCCCCGACCGGCGGCGCCTCGCTTTCCGCCGAGGCCCCCAAACCGGCCACGCCAGCCCGCACCAGCGCGCCGGCTGCGCGGCCCGCCAGTCCCGCCCCGGCAAGACCGGCTGCGGCGTCCGGCGCCGCGAATTCAGGCTCGACCGCCCGGCACTGAAGCCGGGGTGGCTGGCCGGGCATCATCTGCCCGCGCCGCATCACTTTCCTAATTGCAACGTACCCGGCGGCATTCGCCGTGCACCACGCCATCCGCGCGAGGCGTCCTGCGCGCCCAGTCGACCGGGTGCGTATGCATTTCCGATTCCAGCTCGACCATGATGGGCAACAGGCCCCGTGATCGCGCCGTTCCCATGTAGCTGTCGTCGCCCCGACCGAGCACGGCCAGCAAGGCGCGCAGCGGGGGCAGCAGCGGCTTGTGCAGATAGGTCAGGCGCAGCTTGAGTGTGTTGGCCTGGAAGATGTCCTGCCCGCCTGCGCGAGGCGGCTGGCGGCCATGCTGCAGGTCCTGGTAGTCGTTGTCGATGGCCCGAAGTTCGGGCGCCACGGCCACCCGCAAACCCGGCCGGCTGTGTTCCCGAAAGGATTGCTCGTCCGGAAGCAGCACTTCGATGCGCCAGGGCCTTGAGCCGGTCAACGCTGCTATTTCCGTCATGGCCAGGGCTTGCCGCCGCATGGCGCCCTCAGGGCCTTGTGCGTCGGCGTGCAGCGGCAGCAGCGCCTGCAAAAACGCCGCCCTGATGGATACGGGGTCGCCGTGGGCCGTGGCGCCGGCGCGGGCGGCTTCCGTGAGGGCCAGGTGCGCGATCTGGCGCGCCGTATGCCAGCGGGCCGCTTCCACGGACAGCAGGCCCAGCAGCAGCACGATCGCGCCCGCCACGGCAAACTCGATGGCGGCGGCGCCATGCTGTCGGCAGGGGGCGTGGCCCCGACGCGGAAAAAAGAAGAGGGCGGTCATGGGTGCGCAGTGTGGCGCGTCCATGACCGCCCGCCTATACGGACAATCCGGTGTGATGAAAACGGCCCTGCGCGCTTGCCGCGCAGGCCATGCGCCTGTCAGTGCACGGTCGGGGGCGCGTCTCCGGAAGCCGGCTGGTTCGGCGAGAACAGGGCGGCGCAGTCCACGGCGTCGAACTTGTACGGCTTGCCGCAGAAATCGCAGCCCACGTCCACCTGGCCGCGTTCGGCCAGGATGCTGTTGACCTCTTGTTCGCCCAGCGAGCGCAGCATGTTGGCCACGCGCTCGCGGGTGCAGGGGCAGTGCCAGCTGACCGGTTGGGGGTCGAATGCCACCAGCGTTTCTTCCCAGAACAGGCGGTGGATCAACGTGTCGATTTCCGTAGCCAGCATTTCGTCGCCCTTGAGCGTTCCAGCCAGAGCATTGATGCGGTCCCACGTTTCGGTGGCGGCCTGCTCGGACAGGATCTGCGCGTCGGCGCCGCCATGATGGGGCAGGCGCTGGATGAGCATGCCCGCCGCATGGTCGGCGTCGGCGGACAGCCATAGGCGGGTATCCAGCTGCTCGGAGGCTTTCATGTAGTGCTGCAGGGCTTCTGCAACGGTGTCGCCCTGGAGCGGCACGATGCCCTGATAGGCCTGCTGGCCGGGCAGCTTGCGCTGCGGATCCAGCACGACGATGAAGCGTCCATTGCCGCCAGGATTCAGCAGGCTTTGCATGTCGCCTTCGGTGGGCACGTCATGGCCATCGCGCATCTTGACGGTGGCGCGCAGGCTGAGGTCGGAACGGCATTCCACCACCAGCAGGGCGATGGGGCCGTCGCCCTGGATCTGAAGCACCAGCGAGCCATCGAACTTGATGTTCGCGGCGAGCAGCGTGGATGCGGCCACCAGTTCGCCCAAAAGATGGGTGATGGCTGGGGGGTAGTCGTGGTTGGCCTGGACGGCCTTCCAGGTGTCGGACAGGCGCACCGCCTGGATGCGGGCGCTGCGGTCTTCGGTAAGGTATTTTTTGAGCTGATCGGTCATGAGGGAATGTTAGCCGATCGGAGGGGGGTATTCCCCCTGCTGGCAGCAGGGGTTGGGCCGGTCGCCGGGGGCGTCAGGCCAGGCGCTTGAGCGCTGTTTTGTACTGTTGGCCCCGCGCCACGTAATGGGCCGTATTTTTGTGCAGATTGGCGATTTCCTCGTCGGAAAGCTCCCGGACGATCTTGCCGATGCCGATGACCAGGGAATTGTCCGGAATGACGCGGTCTTCGGGAATGATGGCGCCGGCGCCGATCAGGCAATTGCGGCCGATGACGGCATTGTTCAGCACGATCGCCTGCATGCCGACCAGGGCGCCTTCGTGGATGGTGCAGCCATGCAGCATGGCCTGGTGCCCGACGGTGACGTTCGGGCCGATCGTCATGGGACAGCCGGCATCCACGTGCAGGACGCTGGATTCCTGGATGTTGGTGCCATGGCGGATCAGGATGGCGTCGTTGTCGCCTCGGATGGAAACGTGCGACCAGATGCTGACACCGGCTTCCAGCGTGACGTTGCCGATGATGTCCGCGCTGTCCGCCACATAGGCCTGCGAGTCGATGCGGGGGATGAGATCGTTGAGTTGATAGATGGCCATGCCTACGTCTCCGGTTGCTGCGCCGGGGCGGCAGAAGGCGCTGCTCCAACGTCCGTATTGCTTGCGCTGGCTAGCGCGCGTTCTTCTTCGCGCAGGCGCAGGACGCGCCGTTGGATCTTGCCGGTGGTGGTCATGGGCAGTTCGTCCACGAACTCGATTTCCTTCGGATATTCGTACGGCGCGAGGCGCTCGCGTACGTGCTCCTGCAGGTTTTCCGTGACTTCGGCGCGGTCGCGGTCGGCAAATTCCGGGGTCAGCACCACGTACGCCTTCACCAGGGCGCCGCGTTCGGCATCCGGCTTTGGCACGACGGCTGCATTGGCAACCGCCGGGTGGCCGACCAGGCAGCTTTCTATCTCCCCGGGGCCGATCCGGTACCCCGCGGACTTGAACACGTCGTCGGCGCGGCCGGCGTACCAGAAGTATCCATCGCGATCCACGGTGGCCAGGTCGCCCGTCAGGCACCAGTCGCCCTTGAACTTGGCGAGGGTTGCGGCTTCATTGCGCCAGTAGCCCAGGAACATGACGGGGTCGGGGAAACCGTGGATGTCCAGTCGGTTGACCGCGATCTCGCCGGTTTCGCCGGGCGCGACGGGCGCGCCGTGCTCGTCCAGCACGGCCACGTTGTGGCCCGGATACGGCCTGCCCATGGAGCCCGGCTTGGCGGGCCAGCGCTTGTTGCTGTTGCCCACCACGTAGTTCATTTCAGTCTGGCCGAACATCTCGTTGGGCGTCACGCCCAGCGCAGAACGGCACCATTCGAAGACGGATTCGCCCACGCTTTCACCCGCGCTCATGATGGAGCGCAGGGCGAGCTGGTAGCGGTGGCGGGGTTCGGGCACCGCCTTCATCATCATCTTCAGCGCGGTGGGGAAGAGGAAGGTGTTGGTGACCTGGTAGCGTTCCAGCAGCTCGAACGCGCGCTCGACCGAAAAGCGCCCGCGCGTGCCGACGATGGGATGGCCAAAGTACAGCGTGGGAAGCAGCGCATCCATCATGCCGCCCGTCCAGGCCCAGTCTGCAGGCGACCAGAACACATCGGCGGGTTTCGGAAACCAGTCTTGCGAGGCTACGAAGCCCGGCAGGTTGCCGATCAGCACGCTGTGCGGCAGCAGCGCGCCCTTGGGGGCGCCAGTGGTGCCTGACGTGTAAAGCAGGATGGCCGGGTCCGAGGACCGCGTCTGCACAGCCTTGAATTCGTTGGGTTGGCGGGCCAGCAGGCTGCGCCACGGCAGGACACGCTCGTCCGCGAAGCCGATTCCGATGACCTGTTGCAGCGCGGGGCAGTTGTCCGTGATGGACAGCAGGTTGGTGCTGGAAGCATGGTCGACGATGGCCACGCGGGTCTCGGAGTCTCGCAGGCGGCTCTCCAGCGCCTCCGGTCCGAACAGCGCCGACAAGGGCAACACCACTCCGCCGACGCTGTAGATGGCCATGTGGGCAACCACGGTCTCAGGGCGTTGTCCCAAAACCACACCGACGCGGTCGCCACGCCCCACGCCCATCTTCACCAGGCCGTTGGCCAGTTGATTGGCGGCTTCCGCCAACCGGGCGAAGGTCCAGACCTCGCGGTTGCCGGATTCATCTTCGTAGTAGATGGCAATGCGCCGCGCATCCGGACTGCTGGATGCCCAGCGGTGGCAGCACGCTTCCGCGATGTTGAACTGGGTGGGCACCAGCCAGCGGAATGTTTGGTAGAGCGCCTGATATTGGTCGTTCATGGCCCTATGTTGTAAGCATGTTGCGGCGTGAACGGGCCATCGCGCCCGTTACCCAGTTGCAAGCATGACCTAGAGGGGCGTGAACTGCAATATCCTCGTTGCGTAACGGGGACGCATAAGGGTTATCACGGATACTTGCCCTGGCGGCGCAGCGCCGACGGAAGGGCGGGCAGCGTCAGCGATCGGGGCGGGCGGCTGGCCGGGTCCCGGTGGCGCTCGGTCTGCAGAACCGCCCAGTCCAGCAGTTGCAGCTGCCCATCATGCGTTTCCGCCAGGGCGGACAGGCTTTCCACCCAGTCGCCGTCATTGCAATAGAGAATGCCGCCGACGTCACGCAGTTCAGCCTTGTGGATGTGGCCGCAGACCACGCCGTCCAGTCCCCGGCGCCGGGCTTCGCCGGCCAGCGCTTCCTCGAAATCGGTGATGAACGACACCGCGTTCTTGACCCGGTGCTTCAGGTATTGCGACAGGGACCAGTAATGCATGCCCAGACGATTGCGCATGCGGTTGAAATGATGGTTGATCCACAACGCCAATTGATAAAGGCCGTCGCCCAGGTGCGCCAGCCAGCGGCTGTGCTGGATCACGCCGTCGAACTGGTCGCCATGCAGAACCAGCAGGCGCAGTCCCTTGGCGGTGACGTGCACGTCTTCGTCCAGCACTTCGATGTCGCCGAAGGCAAATCCGGCGAACTCCCGCGCGAATTCATCGTGGTTGCCGGGGATGAACACCACCCGCGTGCCGTTGCGCGCCTTGCGCAGGATGCGTTGGACCACGTCGTTGTGCGCGCGCGGCCAGTGCCAGTGCTTGCGCAGCTGCCAGCCGTCGACGATGTCACCCACCAGGTACAGGGTGTCCGATTCGTTGTGGTCCAGGAAATCGAGCAGGAATTCCGCCTTGCACCCGGCAGTGCCCAGGTGAATATCGGAAATCCAGAGCGCGCGCCAATGGGCAGGTTGGATTTCGGTCACGGTCGCGTCCCTGTGGGCTGTGGTCATGCTTGAGAATGAAACCATCGCGCGATGACCAAGCCATGACGAATCCATGACAGCGTTGTGACGTTGAAATGCGGGAGGGCCCGCGGCGGCGCGGGCTCACCGGCAGGATCAGACCGGCCGGCGTGTCCACGCATCCGGGATCAGGATTGCTGGCGTTCCGCCTTCTTGCCCCGCAACAGTTTCCACAGGCTTCCACCCAACGCGGCGGCCGCCAGGATGGCCACCTTGGCGAATTTGGCCAGGAAAGCCGCGATGACGGCGAACAAACCGAGTTTCTTTGCTGCAACCCCGGTCACCAGCGCCGCCAGACCGTATTCGGCGACCTTGTCGGTGGAGGCGTCGAAATCGGCGTAGCGCTTGCCTTCCACGTAGTGCAGGTTGTCCAGCAATGCCAGCACAGCCGCCTTGTCCATCGGCACGCGGCCTTTCTCAGTGATGAGGTCCAGCGTGATGTAGCCCTCGCGTCCCAGGGCGTAGGTGTTGTAGTTGACGGTGGGATCCTCGTCGGCGCCCGCGCCCTTGTGCTTTGCGGCGACAGACCACACCAGGCGTTGCGTGTTGCTGTCGTACTTGGGTGCTTCCACCCAACCGTCCACCGTCAATTCCGGGAAGCCCCGCTTCTTGCGTTCCTCGTTCGAGGCTTCCGTGCCTTCGCGCAGACTGTCCAGCAATTCAGTGACGTTCCAGTTCCGGGCGTCGTCGTCCTTGATATAGCCCGCCTTGTCGAAGTTCACGGTGACGACCCAGTCCTCGTCGTCGCTCTTGGGCATCACGACGCCCAGGAGCGAAGGATCCTTGCCGTTGCCGTATGCCTGCATCAGGCGCTCGGCCTGGGGACGCGGCACAAAGAACATGCTTTGCGGCAGGTTCAACTTGGCCTGGTCGCCCAGGGTCACTTCGTCGGGGCCTTGCCTGGCAGCGCCGAAGGCCGCTTTGGTGGCCGATTCGATTTCTTGCTGGGCCGATGCGTTTTGAGCGGATGCGCCCGCATGCAGGAAAAGCAGCGCGCTGGCGAGTGCCAGCGGCAGGCGGGAAAGAAAAGCGCGCATGGTGATAATGAAGCCGTCAGATAAATGGGGCCCCATTGTCTTGGCGGATGCCTGTCAACTTTCTGAACAGGCCCCTTAATTCACGACACTCGGATTCTTTCGGCTACCAGGTGTGTCTGGCGAGCGGCCGGTGGGCGATCAGCGGGCTTTTTTTGACTTGGCTTGCGGCGCGTTGCGCAAGCGCGTGCCCAGGATGCGGTCGTGCAAGAATTGCCCGTCGGGGTCAAGCCAGGACCAGGCGAAGATCGTGAAAGGCGCCGCGACGATGAACATGTCCATCGACGGCCAACCCGTGGCGGTGGCTGCGGCCCAAACCACGGCTGCGCCGGCCAGCACCAGCGGCCACGCCAGGATATAGCGCAGGACAAGACGCCCCATCGACGGCGTGTTGCCGTCGCGGTCCACCAGACGGATGTTCCAGGTCTTCATCGGCAGCGTCTGCCCGCGGCGTCGCCAGCACAGCACGAAATAGGCCCCGATCGCAATGAACAGCCAGGCCTGCCGGGCGCCCCGCAGTTCGAGGGCATTCTTGCTTTGGGTCAGGGTATCCAACAGGTAACCCGCCAGGAAGACCACGCCGAACAGCAGCACGGCTTCGTACATCATGCAGGCAAATCGGCGCAGCCGATTGGGAGTCTGGTCGAGGGAGGCGTCGTTCATGGAGCCGTATTGTATGGTCAGCCCCCACGCCGCGCACGCTTCGCTGTATGGTTAGCCCCCACGCCGCGCACGCTTCGCTGTATGGTTAGCCCCCACGCCGCGCACGCTTCGCGTGCTAGCTGGCCCCCGAGGGGGCTGCCCCGCCTTCGGGCGGCCGGGCGGCGGGGCGGCTGTCCTTGCAGGGGATGGTGCCGCACGCCGGGGCCGCCTCGTGTGCTTGCTGCTCCTTGCTCCGGGTACCTACGAAAAAAAACCCGCCGGTAAGGGCGGGTCTATAAAAGGGGCTATGCAGCCCCCAAGGGGAAAATCTTTCGGGCCCGAAGGCCCAGGCCGTGTTCAGGCAGCGGAGTGCGCGTTCTTGGCGCTCGTCTTGCCAGCCAGGGCCTTGATGCCGTGGGCCAGCTTGCGCAGCCCTGCAGCCAGCGCCCGCATCGGGTGCGGACGGAATTGTTCTTCAATTGCCTGGAGCATCAATTGACGCTCGAGTTCGTCGGTAAGACGGATGGTGTTGTTCGGGTTGATCACAATAGCCTCCACGGGCTTGGCACAGTTGTTTGCTACTAGGGATAACCCGAATTATAGGGTTTACCCTGAAACTGTGCAAGAGGCGGGTGCAAGCTGGTGCAATGTGGCAACACCTTGGTGCTGATGATGCCCCAAAACTGCGCGGCAAGGCACCATAAGCAAAGATAGCGCCGGCATGTTGCGGCGCTTTTACAACGCGCCGCGTGCGCTTGCCTAAGGGGTTAGCCACCCCGGGGCGCAGCGCGGCGCTTGGGCGTAAAGGGCCTCAGGCGTCCCGGTAACCGGCGGCCACCAGCTCGAATCCGAACAGGCGGCAATCCAGCGAGCCGTTATGCAGCGGCACGCGGCGCTTGGGTTTCAGGCGCATCTGGTTGGGCAGCGTCAGGTCGCTGGTGATGACGTGCAATTGCCAGCCTGCGAAGTTGTGCTTCAGGCAGGTGGCCCATTCACGCCACAGGTCGGCGACCTGCTCGGCGCCCATGCGCTCGCCGTATGGCGGGTTGGTGACGATCCAGCCATGGTCCGCGGGCGCGGTCACGTGGCGGGCGTCGCCCACCTCGAAGCGGATGGAATCGGCCGTAAGCCAGGCGCGTTCGGCGTTGTTCCGGGCAAACTCGATCGCTTGCGGATTGACGTCGTAGCCCACCAGCGGGGCGTCCAGTTGCGGCAGGATGCGCGCTCGGGCGTCTTCCTTCAGATCGCGCCAGCGGTAGGCATCGTGGTCGCGCAGGCGCTCGAAGCCAAACGGACGGGAAATGCCGGGCGGCACGCCCAGCGCGATCCAGGCCGCTTCGATCAGGATCGTGCCGGAGCCGCAGAAAGGATCCACCAGCGGCGCCGCCGGATCCCATCCGGCCAGCGCCAGCATGCCGGCCGCCAGGTTCTCACGCAGCGGCGCTTCGCCCTTGTCCAGGCGCCAGCCGCGCTTGAAGAGGGATTCGCCGGACGTGTCCAGGTACAGCGTGGCGGTATGGCCCGTCAGGAAGAGGTGCACGCGCGCGTCAGGCCGCACGGTGTCGATGCTGGGGCGCTCGCCTTCGAGTTCGCGCAGGCGGTCGCAGATGCCGTCCTTGGCGCGCAGGTTGCAATACTGCAGGCTTTGCACCGGGCTCTTGATGGCCGACGTGTCCACCCGCAGCGTCTGTTCGGCGCCGAACCAGCGCTCCCAGGGCGTGTCGCGGGCCAGATCCAGGATGTCGTCTTCGTGCGAGATCTCGGCGTGGGCCACCTGCACCAGGATGCGAGTGGCCAGGCGCGAATACAGGTTGGCGCGCTGGATGCCCGACCAGTCGGCCGTGAATGAGCAGCCCGCCCGGCCGGCTTTGGCGTCGTCATAGCCCAACGCCTGCATTTCAGCCGTCAGGGCCTCTTCCATGCCTTGGGGGCAGGGGGCGAAAACGGTGAACGTTTCGGCCTGACGGGATTCGCGAGGGCGCCGGCTGCGAACTTCAGTGCGCGGCGCAGTGCGTTCGCGAGAAAAATCCGGTTCTTGCGCGTGATCCGCTTCTTCCGCGTGATCCGGTTCATGCGAGAAATCGGGCTCGGGGGCGAATTCGGGCGCGGGGCCGTCGTCCTCGAACGGATCGTAGAAGCGGCCTGCCGGCGTGGCCGGGGCGATGTATTGGTCGTCCCGCAGGCGCGGCGCGCGCTGCGTCGGTCGCCCGGCGCGCGCGCCGGGACCGGCGTCGCGGCGGCTATCGTCCCGGGCGCCCCGCGCCGGACGGTCACGGTCGGCCGGGCCGCGATCGGCCGGGCTGCGGTCGGCCGGGCCACGGTCACGCGGGCCGCGATCGGACGCAGCGCGGTCCCGTTGATTGCGCTCGTATGGTCCTCGCTCGGACTGGCCGCCACGAGATGCCGGGCCGCCAGTCGGGCCGCCTCGGCCGCCGGCGGAGGACTTGCGCGCGCCGCGCGCTTCCTCTTCCTGGCGCCGCTGGTAGCCAACGGGATCTTTCTGGCGTTCGACGCTATCCCGGGTACGCTCGATCTGCGCAACCAGGCGGGCGCGCGCCCCGGTCCGGGTGCGCTTGGGCGCGCCTTCGGCCTGCGCGTCGCGCGCCGTTTTCTTGATCGTCAGCGTCTTGCGCGAACGGTCCTGTTCATCAGAGGACATACGAATCCTGGCGAATGTGCAAAGGTAGGGGTATCAGAAGGGTTTGACGACGACCAGCGCCACCACCACCAAGAGCAGCAAGACGGGAACTTCGTTGAACCAGCGATAGAACTTGTGCGAACGGGTGTTCTTGCCCTGTTCGAATTTACGCAGCATGAGGCCACAGGCGTGATGGTAGCCGATGACGAGCAGCACGAAAAACAGCTTCGCGTGCATCCAGCCGTTGCCGGGGCCTACGCCGATGCGATAGCCCAGGTAAAGCCACATCCCGAAAATGACCGCCACGATGGCCAGGATGGTGGTGAAACGATACAGGCGGCGGGCCATGCCCAGCAGCGTGGTCTGGACGGCCTCGTCCGAATGCTGCGCCAGGTTCACGAAGATGCGCGGCAGGTAGAACAGGCCGGCAAACCAGGAAGCGATGAAGACGATGTGAAAGGTCTTGACCCAAAGCATGGCCATGGCGTGATCCGTTCGAGGAAAGCCGCATTGTATGCCCCCGACGCGCTCGCCTGGCCGGCGTGCCGTCCCCGCGCAGGCGCTCTGCCTGGGGGCGGCCCGGCGGGGTGACGGGCTTTTTCGAACGGCGCCGACCGCGTGCCCGGAAGCCCGTGGCGGCGCACGCCGCTCAGATCACATAAAGATCCACGTACTCGTGGACCGGCATTGCTTCCAGCGTTTGCTGGTCCAGCGAGGCGGCCAGGATGCGCTGTTGCTGGCGCGGAGGAAACACGCGGGCAAGGTTGGTGCGGAACTTGGACTCAAGCAGGGGGATGCCGTCGTTCCGGCGCCGCTTGTGGCCGATGGGATATTCGCAGACGATTTCATCCAGCGCGGATCCGTCATTGAATTCAACGGTCAGCGCGTTGGCGATCGAGCGCTTGGCGGGGTTGTGATAGTCGCTGGTATAGGCCGGATCTTCCACGCAGACGATCCTGTCGCGCAGCGCATCGATGCGCGGGTCCCGGGCCACCTCGTCTTCGTAGTCGGCGGCGGTCAGGCGTCCGAACAGCACCGGCACGGCCACCATGTACTGGATGCAGTGGTCCCGGTCGGCCGGATTGTCCAAGGGACCCTTTTTGTCGATGATGCGCAGGCAGGCCTCGTGGGTGCGGATCGTTATCTTCTTGATGTCGTCCGCGGTCTTGCCCAGGGCCTTGAGGCTGGCGTTCACCTGCATGGCGCATTCCACCGCGGTCTGCGCATGGAATTCTGCGGGGAACGAAATCTTGAACAGTACGTTTTCCATCACGTAGCTGCCATAGGGACGCTGAAATTTGAACGGCTGGCCCTTGAAGAGCACATCGTAGAAGCCCCAGGTTTTGGCCGTCAGGACGGACGGATACCCCATTTCGCCCGTGCGGGCGATGAGCGCCAGCCGCACCGCCCGGCTGGTGGCGTCGCCGGCCGCCCAGCTTTTGCGGCTGCCGGTATTGGGCGCGTGACGGTACGTGCGCAGGCTTTGCCCGTCGACCCACGCCAGCGATACGGCGTTGATCACTTCGTCGCGATTCAGCCCCAGCATTTGGGCGACCACGGCCGTGGACGCCACCTTGACCAGCACCACGTGGTCCAGGCCTACCTTGTTGAAGGAGTTTTCCAGCGCGATGCAGCCCTGGATTTCGTGCGCCTTGATCATGCCCGTCAGCACGTCGCGCATGGAAAGCGGCGGCTTGCCCGCTGCAACCGCCGTGCGCGACAGCCAGTCGGCCGTGGCCAGGATGCCGCCCAGGTTGTCGGAAGGATGGCCCCATTCGGCGGCCAGCCAGGTGTCATTGAAGTCCAGCCACCGGATCATTGCGCCGATGTTGAACGCGGCCTGGACGGGATCCAGCTGGAACTGCGTGCCCGGCACCTTGGCGCCATTGGGCACCATGGTGCCGGGGACGACAGGCCCCAGCAGTTTGCGGCACGCCGGGTACTCCAGCGCTTCCAGGCCGCAGCCCAGCGTGTCGATCAGGCAGTTGCGCGCGGTGTCGTACGCGAGTTCGCTGCTGACTTCATAGTTCAGGACGTAGTCCGCGATATCGGCCAGGACCTGGTCGGGATCGGGTCGTACGTTCGAGATCGGGGCAGACATAGCAGTACCTCTTCGGGAAGTGAATACAGGTGGCCATGCCGCGCCCTCGATGCCGTCTTACTTGCGCTTGTCGATGGGCACGAACTTCTGGTCTTCCGGGCCCACGTAGTTCGCGGTGGGGCGGATGATCTTGTTGTCGATGCGCTGCTCGATGATGTGGGCCGACCAGCCCGCCGTGCGCGCGATGACGAACAGCGGCGTGAACATGGCGGTGGGCACGCCCATCATGTGATAGCTGACGGCCGAGAACCAGTCCAGGTTGGGGAACATTTTCTTGACGTCCCACATGACCGTTTCCAGGCGTTCCGCGATGTCGAACATCTTGGTGGTGCCGGCCTTCTTGGACAGCTTCTTGGCGACGTCCTTGATGACCTTGTTGCGCGGGTCGGACACCGTGTAGACCGGGTGGCCGAAGCCGATGATGACTTCCTTGGCTTCCACGCGGCGGCGGATGTCGGCCTCTGCCTCTTCCGGCGTCTCGTAGCGCTTCTGCACTTCGAAGGCGACTTCGTTCGCGCCGCCGTGCTTGGGGCCGCGCAGCGCGCCGATTGCGCCGGAGATGGCCGAGAACATGTCCGAGCCCGTGCCGGCGATGACGCGTGCCGTGAACGTGGACGCGTTGAACTCGTGTTCGGCGTACAGGTTCAGCGAGATGTGCATCGCCTTGACCCATTCATCGCTGGGCTTTTCGCCGTGCAGCAGATGCAGGAAATGCCCGCCGATGCTGTCGTCGTCGGTCTGCACGTCGATGACGCGGCCGTTGTGGCTGAAGTGGTACCAGTAGAGCAGGGCCGAACCCAGGTTGGCCATCAGGCGATCGGCGATGTCGCGCGCACCCGGGGTGTTGTGGTCGTCTTTTTCAGGCAGCACGCAGCCCAGCACCGACACGGCCGTGCGCATCACGTCCATCGGGTGGCTGGCGGCCGGCAGGGCTTCCAGGGCGACTTGCAACTGCGCGGGCAGGCCGCGCAGGCTGCGCAGCTTTTCCTTGTAGGCCTTCAGTTCGGCCTTGTTGGGCAGCTTGCCATGGACGAGCAAGTGGGCGATTTCCTCGAACTCGCTGGCGGCAGCGATGTCCAGGATGTCATAGCCGCGGTAGTGCAGGTCGTTGCCGCTGCGGCCGACCGTGCACAATGCGGTGTTGCCCGCGACCACGCCGGACAGCGCAACCGACTTCTTGGGCTTGAAACCGGCTTTTTCTTCCGGCTTGGCGTCCGATTTGGCTTCTTGCTTCTTGGGAGCCGTGCTCATGTCTCTACTCCTTTCCTTACGCGATGGAAGATGCAATGGGTGGCTAGCGGTGCTGCGGGGTGGCCGCGGCGTCGCCAGCGCGTTGCGGGGTCAGGCCTTGCCCTTCTGGAACAGCGCGTCCAGCCTGGATTCGAATTCGTGGTAGCCGATGCGGTCGTAGAGTTCTTCGCGCGTCTGCATCAGGTCGACCACGTTTTTCTGGTGGCCGTCGCGGCGGATGGCGGTGTACACGGCCTCGGCGGCCTTGTTCATGGCGCGGAAGGCCGACAGCGGGTACAGCACCATGCCCACGCCCACGCTCTTCAGTTCTTCCACTGAAAAGAGCGGCGTCTTGCCGAATTCGGTGATGTTGGCCAGCACCGGCACTTTGACCGCCTTGACGAAGCGGTCGTAGGTGGGGAGGTCGTAGGCGGCTTCGGCGAAGATCGCATCGGCGCCGGCTTCAACGCAGGCCAGCGCGCGTTCGATGGCGGCGTCCACGCCGTGCGATGCGATGGCGTCGGTGCGGGCGATCAGATAGAAGTCGCTGTCGGTGCGCGCATCGGCCGCGGCCTTCACGCGGTCGGCCATTTCCTCGGTGGTGACGATTTCCTTGCCGGGACGATGGCCGCAGCGCTTTGCGCCGACCTGGTCTTCGATGTGGCAGGCGGCCGCGCCGAACTTGATCAGGCTCTTGACGGTGCGGGCGATGTTGAAGGCGGACGGGCCGAAGCCGGTATCGATGTCCACCAGCAGCGGCACATCGCAGACGTCGGTGATGCGGCGCACGTCGGTCAGGACGTCGTCCATGGTGTTGATGCCCAGGTCCGGCAGGCCCAGCGAGCCCGCGGCGACACCGCCGCCCGACAGGTAGATGGCGCGGTAGCCGGCGCGCTTGGCCAGGAGTGCGTGGTTCGCGTTGATGGCGCCGATGATCTGCAGCGGATTCTCTTCGGCGAGCGCGCGACGGAAGAGGGCGCCGGGCGATTCGGGTCTGGACATGGTTGTCTCCTGTTCTTGGTAGCCCACGACCTTAGCGTGGGTCCGAAAAATAAATCTGTCCCCTGCGCGACAATCGCTTGCGGCTTGGGCAGAGAGACAGGTGTATGTTCCGGTCCTGCTTAAGGATTGGGCCCGCATGAACGGGCCCAATCCTTTTTACTGCGCGCTGCTTACTTCAGCAGGTCCTTGACGCCGTCGCGCTCTTCGAGGAGCTCTTTCAGCGTGAAGTCCAGGCGCTCACGCGAGAAGGCGTCGATTTCCAGGCCTTCGACGCGCTTGTATTCGCCGTTTTCGGTCGTGACCGGCACGCCGTAGATGATGCCTTCCGGAATGCCGTAGGAGCCGTCCGACGGGATGCCCATCGTGACCCACTTGCCGTTGCTGCCCAGGACCCAGTCACGGACGTGGTCGATGGCGGCGTTGGCGGCCGAAGCGGCCGAGGACAGGCCACGGGCTTCGATGATGGCGGCGCCGCGCTTGCCCACGGTGGGGATGAACGTGTCGCGGTTCCAGGCGTCGTCGTTGATCAGCTTGGAGAGCGATTCGCCGCCGACGGTGGCGAAGCGGAAGTCGGGGTACATGGTGGGCGAGTGGTTGCCCCACACGACCAGCTTTTCGATGTCGGCGACGGCCTTGCCGGACTTGGCGGCCAGTTGCGACAGGGCGCGGTTGTGGTCCAGGCGCAGCATGGCGGTGAAGTTCTTGGCCGGCAGGTCCGGCGCCGACTTCATGGCGATGTAGGCGTTGGTGTTGGCGGGGTTGCCGACGACCAGGACCTTGACGTTGCGGCTGGCGACGTCGTTCAGGGCCTTGCCCTGAGCCGTGAAGATCTGGGCGTTGACCGACAGCAGGTCCTTGCGTTCCATGCCGGGGCCGCGCGGACGGGCGCCAACCAGCAGGGCAACGTCGGCGTCCTTGAAGGCGGTGCGCGGGTCGCTGTGAGCGGTGACTTCCTGCAGCAGCGGGAAAGCGCAGTCATCCAGTTCCATGATGACGCCCTTCAGGGCCTTTTGCGCTTTCTCGTCGGGGATTTCCAGCAGTTGCAGGATGACGGGTTGATCTTTACCCAGCATTTCGCCCGAGGCGATGCGGAATAGCAGTGCGTAACCGATTTGGCCGGCGGCGCCGGTGACGGCGACACGCAAGGCAGGCTTGGACATGGACGTTCTCCGTAATGGTTTTGGCGAGAAAGAAATCTCACCAATCAGTGTAATCGTTGCCCGGGAAATGACGCGCGCGCCGCAGGGCGCGCGGGCGTCCGGCGCGGGGCCCGGGCAGCTTTGAATCCTAGATCGAATTTACGTGTGCGTCAATTGCTCTTCTATCTTATATAAGACATAAGACGTTGGACAGCTCGCCTCCCGATATGCCACAATAGAGCGTTTATTCGAATGCGCCGCAGCCCCTGTTGGCTGCGCGCCTGTATCAAGCCAGAACACCGGCGGCGGCAGCGCATTGCGGATGGGTTTGCATCCTTTGCGCCGCCTGCCCATTCATCCGGATAAACATGACATTTTCAAGAAGATCCATGGCAGAGCCTCGGCCCGAAACCTCCTTACGCACTCGCGCCGCCCGTCCAACGGGCGAGGGGGCCGCTTTCAGTCCGCTCTACCGCCAGATCAAGGATCTGCTTGTCCAAAGCCTCGAACGCGGTGAATGGAAGCCCGGCGAGCTCATCCCCAGCGAAATCGATCTGGCCGCCCGCTTTCAGGTGAGCCAGGGCACGGTGCGCAAGGCGGTCGATGAGCTTGCGGCCGAGCACATGCTGCTGCGCCGCCAGGGCAAGGGCACCTTTGTCGCCACCCATCACGAAGCCCGCGTGCGCTACCGATTCCTGCGCCTGGCCCCCGACGAAGAGGGCGAGGCCGGCCGCGCGGAAAGCCGCATCCTGGAATGCCGGCGCCTGCGCGCGCCCGCCGAGATCGCCCGGGCGCTGGACCTGCGCGCCGGCGAAACCGTCGTCATGATCCGCCGGCTGCTGTCCATGGGGCAGACACCTACCGTGCTGGACGACATCTGGTTGCCCGGCTCCATTTTCCGTGGCCTTACCCTCGAGCTGCTGACCGCCAACAAGGCGCCGCTCTATGGCCTGTTTGAATCCGAGTTCGGCGTGAGCATGGTGCGCGCGGACGAGAAGCTGCGCGCGGTCGCCGCGCCGGCCGAAGTCTGTACGCTGCTTAATGTTGCCGCCGGCGCGCCGTTGTTGCAGGTAGACCGGGTGTCTTACACGTACGGTGACCGCCCCATGGAAATCCGCCGGGGGTTGTACTTGACCGATCGATACCACTACCGCAATAGTCTGAATTGATGAGCTTTTTACCTACGATTTGATACCAACCCATTCTCTGGGCGAAAATACCGTGTTTGCCCGCAAGGGCTCGGCATTTTTGCCGTAACGATTCCCTAGTTCCGAAACACCGAGGCCGTCATGTCCGACACCGCTGCCAAGCCACGTCCGCAGTTTCGCAATATTGGTATTGCGCAACTTGCCAGTTACCGCCTGCCCCTGGCCGGCAAGCTGTCCATTCTGCACCGCGTCAGCGGCGCGTTGTTGTTCCTCTGTCTTCCCTTGGTCATCCTGCCGCTGTTCGCGGCCAGCGTGGCCGCGCCTCAGACGTTCGCGGCCGTGGCCGCCTACGCCGGCAACCCGATCGTAAAGCTTGTCTTCCTGGTCCTCGTCTGGGGCTACCTGCACCACTTCTGTGCGGGCATCCGGTACCTGCTGCTGGACTTGCACATCGGTATCGACAAGCTGTCGGCCAAGAAGAGCGCCGGCGTGGTGTTCGGCGTCAGCCTCGCGCTGACCCTCGTGTTCGCTCTCAAACTGTTCGGAGTGCTGTAAATGGCCGCCGCTAAAAACTACGGACCCAAGCGCCTGGTCGTTGGCGCCCACTATGGCGTCATGGATTTCATCATCCAGCGCATCACGGCCGTCATCATGGCCGTGTATACGCTGGTGCTGCTCATCGGCATCCTGATGATGCCGGCCTTCACGTACGAACACTGGACCGCGCTGTTCAATTTCTACGTGGGCGTTCTTCCGGTTGGTCAAATCCTGGCCACCCTTGCATTCATTGCGCTGGCCTGGCATGCCTGGATTGGCGTGCGCGACATCTGGATGGACTACGTCAAGTCGGTGGGCGTGCGCCTGCTGCTGCAAGTGCTGACGATCCTCTGGCTGGTCGGTTCGGTCGTTTACTTCGCGCAAATCCTCTGGAGCATTTAAGCCGTGGTCTCTGTCTTGAAATCCCTGCCGCGCCGCCAGTTTGATGTGGTGGTCGTTGGCGCCGGCGGAGCCGGCATGCGTTGTTCGCTGCAACTGTCCCAAGCGGGCCTGTCCGTTGCAGTGCTCTCCAAGGTGTTCCCCACGCGTTCGCACACGGTTGCCGCACAAGGCGGCGTGAGCGCCTCGCTGGGCAACATGAGCGAAGACAACTGGTACTGGCACATGTACGACACCGTCAAGGGTTCGGACTGGTTGGGCGACCAGGACGCCATCGAATTCATGTGCCGCGAAGCCCCGAACGCCGTGTACGAGCTCGAGCACTTCGGCATGCCGTTCGACCGCAACCCCGACGGCACGATCTACCAGCGTCCGTTCGGCGGCCACACCGCCAACTTCGGTGAAAAGCCGGTCCAGCGCGCCTGTGCCGCTGCCGACCGCACCGGCCACGCCCTGCTGCACACCCTGTACCAGCGCAACGTCGCGGCGCGCACCCAGTTCTTCGTCGAATGGATGGCGCTGGACCTCCTGCGCAACGAAGCCGGCGACGTCGTGGGCGTGACCGCCCTCGAAATGGAAACGGGCGAAATCTACATCCTGGAAGCCAAGACCACGGTGCTGGCCACCGGCGGCGCCGGCCGTATCTGGGCCGCTTCCACGAACGCGTTCATCAATACCGGCGACGGCCTGGGCATGGCTGCCCGCGCCGGGATCCCGCTGCAAGACATGGAATTCTGGCAGTTCCACCCCACCGGCGTGGCCGGCGCGGGCGTGCTGATCACGGAAGGCGTGCGCGGCGAAGGCGGCATCCTGCTGAACAAGGATGGCGAACGCTTCATGGAGCGCTATGCGCCCACCCTGAAGGATCTGGCGCCGCGCGACTTCGTGTCGCGCTCGATGGACCAGGAAATCAAGGAAGGCCGCGGTTGCGGTCCGGACGGCAGCTACGTGGTGCTCAAGCTTGACCACCTGGGCGCCGACGTCATCAACAAGCGCCTGCCCTCGATCCGCGAAATCGCCATCAAGTTCGGCAACGTGGACCCGATCAAGGAACCGATCCCCGTCGTTCCGACCATCCACTACCAGATGGGCGGCATTCCGGCCAACTACCACGGCCAGGTGCTGACGCGCGAAAACGGCGAGAACAAGATCGTCAACGGCTTGTACGCCATCGGCGAATGCGCCGCGGTGTCGGTCCACGGCGCGAACCGCCTGGGCACCAACTCGCTGCTGGACCTGATCGTGTTCGGCCGCGCCACCGGCAACCACATCGTGAATTCGCACCCGGAGCGCCAGCGCGCCCACCAGGACCTGCCGCAACAGGCCGTCGAATTCTCGCTGGACCGCATCAACAAGCTGGAATCGCGTACGTCCGGCGAAAAGACGCAAGACATCGGCAACGCGATCCGCTTCTCGATGCAGCGCCACTGCGGCGTGTTCCGCACGCTGGACCTGCTGAACGAAGGCGTGACTCAGATCGAAGATCTGGCCAAGCAAGCCGACAGCATCTACTTCAAGGACAAGTCCAAGGTGTTCAACACCGCCCGCGTCGAGGCGCTGGAACTGGCGAACATGACCGAAGTGGCCCGCGCCACGATCAAGTCGGCCGCCGCCCGCACCGAAAGCCGCGGCGCGCATGCGCTGGACGACCACCCGACCCGCGACGACGAGAACTGGCTGAAGCACACGCTGTGGTACTCCGAAGGCAGCCGCCTGGATTACAAGCCTGTTCAGATGAAGCCGCTGACGGTCGAGTCCTTCCCGCCCAAGGCGCGTACCTTCTAAGTCCGGATTGAGCCCACTATGAGCACCAAGAGAATCGTCAAGTTCGAAATCTACCGCTACGATCCGGACAAGGACGAGCGTCCCTACATGCAGAAGCTGGACGTCGAACTCCAGCCCACCGACAAGATGCTGCTTGATGCGCTGGTGCGCATCAAGAACGACGTCGATGACAGCCTGGCCCTGCGCCGCTCGTGCCGTGAAGGCGTGTGCGGTTCCGACGCCATGAATATCAACGGCAAGAACGGCCTGGCCTGCACCACGAACCTGCGCGAACTGAAGGAACCGATCGTCCTGCGTCCGCTGCCGGGTCTGCCCGTCATCCGCGACCTGATCGTGGACATGACGCACTTCTTCAACCAGTACCACTCAATTCGCCCGTACCTCATCAACGACACGCCGCCGCCCGAAAAAGAGCGTCTGCAGTCGCCCGAGGCGCGTGAAGAACTCGATGGTCTGTACGAGTGCATCCTGTGCGCGTGCTGTTCCACTTCCTGCCCGTCGTTCTGGTGGAATCCGGACAAGTTCGTCGGCCCGGCCGGCCTGCTGCAAGCCTACCGCTTCATCGCCGACAGCCGCGACGAAGCCACCGGCGAGCGTCTGGACAACCTGGAAGACCCGTACCGCCTGTTCCGTTGCCACACGATCATGAACTGCGTCGACGTCTGTCCCAAGGGGCTGAACCCGACCAAGGCGATCGGCAAGATCAAGGAACTGATGGTCCGCCGCACGGTCTAGTTTGAAGTAAATTTTTGATCGTCGGCCCGAGGGCTTTTTGCCACCGGGCCACCCCAAGGCGAAAACGCCCCCTCGGGGGCAGCAAGCCCGCATGGCGGGCGCGGCTTTGGGGGCATTACCTTAAGGTGTAAAGCATGAGCAGGCTAACTGAACTGGAGCGGGCGCGACTGCGTTGGCGGGCGCGCCGCGGTCTGCTCGAAAACGACTTGATCATCACCCGGTATCTGGATGCCCACGAGGCTGAACTTACCGACGATGACGTGGCCGCATTGACCCAGCTTTTCGAGATGGGAGACAACGATCTTCTCGATTTGCTGCTGGCCCGTAAGGAACTCGAAGGCGACCTGGACACCCCCAGGCTTCGGACGATTATTGGCCAGATGCGCGCGCTCTGATTAATTGAGAGGAATAAACATGAACCTGTCTGACAAAAAAGCCACGCTATCCTTCTCGGATGGCAGCGCCCCCATTGAGTTCCCTGTCTACAAGGGCACGGTCGGTCCGGATGTGATCGACATCCGCAAGCTGTATGGTCAGACGGGCATGTTCACGTTCGACCCCGGCTTCATGTCGACGGCGGCCTGCGAATCGGGCATCACGTACATCGACGGCGACAAGGGCGAACTGCTGTACCGCGGCTACCCGATCGAGCAATTGGCCGTCAATTGCGACTTCATGGACATCTGCTACCTGATCCTGAACGGCGAACTGCCCAACAAGGACCAGAAGGCCGACTTCGACTCGCAAGTCACCCATCACACGATGGTGAACGAGCAGCTGCATTTCTTCCTGCGCGGCTTCCGCCGCGACGCGCACCCGATGGCTGTCCTGACGGGCCTGGTCGGCGCGCTGTCCGCGTTCTACCACGACTCCACCGACATCACGAACCCGCAGCATCGCCACATCTCGGCCATCCGCCTGATCGCCAAGATGCCGACGCTGGTTGCGATGGCCTATAAGTACTCGCAAGGCCAGCCGTTCATCTACCCGCAGAACGACCTGTCCTACACGGGCAACTTCCTGCGCATGATGTTCGCCACGCCGTGCGAAGACTACAAGGTCAACGAAGTCGTCGAGCGCGCGCTGGACCGCATCTTCATCCTGCACGCCGACCACGAGCAGAACGCGTCGACCTCCACCGTGCGTCTGTGCGGTTCGTCGGGCACCAACCCGTTCGCCGCCATTTCGGCCGGCGTGGCTTGCCTGTGGGGCCCGGCTCACGGCGGCGCCAACGAAGCTTGCCTGCAGATGCTGGAAGAACTGCAAGCCAACGGCGGCATCGCCAAGGTTGGCGAGTTCATGGAGAAGGTCAAGGACAAGAACTCGGGCGTGCGCCTGATGGGCTTTGGCCACCGCGTGTACAAGAACTACGATCCGCGCGCCAAGCTGATGCAGGAAACCTGCAAGGAAGTGCTCTCGGCCCTGGGCCTGGAAAACGACCCGCTGTTCAAGCTGGCCATGGAACTGGAACGCATCGCCCTGTCGGATCCGTACTTCGTGCAGCGCAAGCTGTACCCGAACGTGGACTTCTACTCGGGTATCGTCCAGCGCGCCATCGGCATCCCGACCTCGCTGTTCACGGCCATCTTCGCGCTGGCCCGCACGGTGGGCTGGATTGCCCAGTGGAACGAAATGCTGTCGGATCCCGACTACAAGATCGGCCGTCCGCGTCAGCTGTTCACCGGTTCGGTCACGCGCGACGTGCCCCCGATGGACAAGCGTTAATCCGCTTTCCGCGCTTCGGCAAGAAAACCGCCTTCGGGCGGTTTTTTTTCGTCTGCCCGCCGGAAAGTTTGCGGATATCATGCGTCCCATGATTCCGATAGCACTGCCTTCCGCCGGGTTTTTCATTCTGTTGTCCGCCGGCTTCTTTGCCGGACTGTTGCTCCTGGGCTGGGTGGTGGTGCTTGCGGCAAGCGCCGGCGCGCGCCGGACTGTCCGGAAATACTGGAAGACTTCTGCCGTGCTGTGCCTGGCGCTGGCGGCGCCGTTCAGCTTCTATGCCTGGTTTCAGGCCATGATGTGGCAGGTCGGAAGAGAGGTCGATCGCCGGGAAGCGGCGCGCAAGGTCACGCTGCAGCAGCCGACAATGGTGGGTGGCGTGAACATGCCAGCCGGCACGCGCCTGACGTTGCAGGACGAAGGATTGCTCGACACCTATATCGAGGCCACCTTCCCGCAGCCGGTGCCAATCCTGGGCGTCCAGGCGACGTCGGCGCGGCGCTACCTGAATACCGAATACGACAAAACGACGTACGAGACGCTGGGCCGGCATCCGCGCACGGTCATCCTGCGCGGCGTGGGCGAACAGACGGTGCAGGGCTGGCATTGCGACGCCACGCAGGACATCGAATTCGATGTGGCGCCCGACGGCGCCATGAAGATGTTCACGCAATGCGTGCTGGGGGCGGGCAATCAGGTCCAGGGCATGAACATTGAACACGGATCCGTTCTGCGCGGATCCGGCGGTACTGTCTACACGGACGGCTCGCGCGATACCGACCGTTGGCGGATCGAAGTCAACGATGACAAGGCGGTGCGGGCGTTTGGATTGTTCCTGAGCAGGCCGGGAATCTATCTGGATGAAGCGCGCAAGCTGGTGCGCATCTCTGATGCGGAGCTGGCGTGCCCGACGCAGTTTGGCGGGTTGGCCTACGCAGCCGGCACGCACTTCAAGACGGCGCGGCGCAGGACCGACGGCGAGAACGAGGCGTACCCCGGCATCCTGGTCTTCAGCCCATGGAATGGCGATGCGGCAACACGCGCGGGCTTCGAGGACGTGCCCGAGGGCATGTCGGTGCTGCAGACCCTGCAGGGCGAGGTCCTGGATATCGTGAAGAACGAAGCGGCGGGCGTGTTCCACTTCGACACCTTCATCGTCGACGGCAAAGAGCCGGAAAGGCCCGCCCGCGCGCGCTGTCCGTAGCCGGGTGCGTTAGAGCCCCATGCCGCGCGCCATCAGCACGGCGAAGAGCGGCAGGAAAATGAACAGGTGTGACGCGATCATCACCCAGCGTCGCGCGCGCTTGATCTCGGGCTGGGTGGGCACGAAGGCCGGTTGCTGGCGCGACTGCTTGGCCCAGCGCAGGAAGGTCAGCGTGGGCGGGATGGAACAGAGCGCGATGATGACGAACAGCGTGATCTTCGCGTGGAACCACGGGTTGCTCATGTAGAACGCCGCGCCCTTGATGCCGAGCGTCAGGCGCAGCACGCCCGTGACGAGAACGAGGATGGCGCTGACGCCGTAGAGGCGATCGTAGATGATCAGGCGTTTAACGCCGGCGGCTGTCAGGTCCGGGCGCAGTAGTACGGCTTCGGCGGTCAGCACCACCACCAGTACGAAGATGGCCAGGTAATGGAACCAGGCATACATTGCATCGGCCAGCATGTCGTCTCCAGGGAAAAGGACAAGCTAGGTTTTACCATTCGCGCGCGCGCGCCGGCCAGCGCCGATGCAGGGCGCGCCGCGTTTGCAGGCTTTCCGCATGGGCCGAGAGCCAGCCCAAAAAAAGGGCGCCCTGAGTAGGGCGCCCTTGGCATTGCAGCGAAGCTACGCGATCAACGACGGCGCTTCTTGGCCTCTTCGGCCGCTTCCTGCTGCGCGTCGACGACGGCCAGCGCCGTCATGTTGACGATGCGGCGCACGGTGGCGCTGGTGGTCAGGATGTGCACGGGGCGCGCGGCGCCCAGCAGGATCGGGCCCATCGCGACGCCATTGCTGCCCGTCATCTTCAGCATGTTGTACGTGATGTTGCCGGTGTCCAGATTGGGCATGACCAGCAGGTTGGCCGGACCCTTCAGCGTGCTGTCCGGATAGGCCAGGACGCGGATCTTTTCCGACAGGGCGGCGTCGGCGTGCATTTCGCCGTCGACTTCCAGGTCAGGGGCGCGGTCTTGCACGATCTGGCGCGCGGCCGACATCTTGCGCGACGATTCCGTGACACGGCTGCCGAAGTTGGAGTGCGACAGCAGCGCAATCTTGGGCACCACGCCGAAACGCAGCATTTCGTCGGCAGCCTGGATGGTGATGCTGGCGATCTCTTCGGCCGACGGATTTTCGTTGACGTGCGTGTCGGTGACGAACAGCGTCTGGTCGGGCAGCATCAGCACGTTCAGGGCGGCGTACGTCTGGCCTTCCTTCTTGCCGATGATTTCGTCGACATACTTGAGCTGGTTGTCGTACTTGCTGGCCACGCCGCACAGCAGCGCGTCGGCGTCGCCGCGACGCAGCAGCATCGCGCCGATCAGCGTGTTGTGCTTGCGGATCATCGCCTTGGCGATGGCCGGCGTCACGCCTTCGCGGCCCTTCAACTGGTAGTACGCGTTCCAGGTCTCGTTGAAACGGTTGTCGTCTTCCGGATCCACGATCTCGAAGTGCTGGCCGGCGATGAGGCGCAGGCCTGCCTTCTGGATGCGCATCTCGATGACGGCGGGACGGCCGATCAGGATCGGGAACGCCAGCTTTTCGTCGGCGACCGTCTGCACGGCGCGCAGGACGCGTTCGTCTTCGCCGTCGGCGTAGATGACGCGCTTGGGCGCCTTCTTGGCCTGGGCGAACAACGGACGCATCAGCTGGCCCGAGTGGTACACGAAGCCCATGAGCTTCTGGCGGTAGGCCTCGATGTCTTCGATGGGACGGGCGGCGACGCCGGAGTCGGCGGCGGCCTGGGCCACGGCCGGCGCGATCTGGACGATCAGGCGCGGGTCGAAAGGCTTGGGAATGATGTAGTCCGGACCGAACGACAGTTCCTGGCCGGCGTAGGCGCGGGCCACTTCATCGTTCTGTTCGGCCTGGGCCAGATCGGCGATGGCTTTGACGCACGCCAGCTTCATTTCTTCGGTGATGCGCGAGGCGCCGGCATCCATGGCGCCGCGGAAGATGAAGGGGAAGCACAGCACGTTGTTGACCTGGTTCGGGTAGTCCGAACGGCCGGTCGCGATGATGCAGTCAGGGCGGGCGGCCTTGGCGACTTCAGGGCGGATCTCGGGTTCCGGATTGGCCAGGGCCAGGATCAGCGGGCGGTCGGCCATGGTCTTGACCATGTCGCCCGTCAGCACGCCGGCGGTGGAGCAGCCCAGGAACACGTCGGCGCCATTGACCACGTCGGCCAGCGTGCGCGCGTCGGTCTTCTGCGCGTAGCGCTTCTTGTTGGCCTCCATGTTTTCTTCACGGCCTTCCCAGATGACGCCGCGGGAGTCGATCACGTAGATGTTCTCGCGCTTGATGCCCAGGTGCACCAGCAGGTCCAGGCAGGCGATGGCGGCTGCGCCGGCGCCGGAGCACGCCAGCTTCACCGAGCCGATGTCCTTGTTCACGACCTTCAGGCCGTTCAGGATGGCGGCCGACGAGATGATGGCGGTGCCGTGCTGATCGTCGTGGAAGACGGGAATCTTCATGCGCTCGCGCAGCTTCTTTTCGATGTAGAAGCACTCGGGCGCCTTGATGTCTTCCAGGTTGACGCCGCCCAGCGTGGGTTCCAGCGCGGCGATGATGTCAACCAGCTTGTCCGGATCGTTTTCGGCCAGTTCGATGTCGAACACGTCGATGCCGGCGAACTTCTTGAAGAGGCAACCCTTGCCTTCCATGACAGGCTTGGCGGCCAGCGGCCCGATGTTGCCCAGGCCCAGCACGGCGGTGCCGTTGGTGATCACGCCCACGAGGTTGCCGCGCGACGTGTACTTGGATGCCGCGTCGTCGCCCTGGTCGAAAATGGCCATGCAAGCCGCCGCCACGCCGGGCGAGTAGGCCAGGGACAGGTCGTCCTGGTTGGCCAGGGTCTTGGTCGGGGTGACCGAGATTTTGCCGGGGGTGGGGTAGGCGTGGTAATCCAACGCCAGTTTGGTGAGAGTTTCGTCCATGGGATCGGGGCCTGTAAGGGCTAACTGAAAAGGAAGCAGGGATGACAAAGGCGGGCTCGCGGCCCGCCGTATTCTTTGCGAAATGCTTGGGGAACACCCGTATTTCACCAGAAAGCGCGGGTGCTTGGTTGCTGCACTGCAGCGATCCATTGGCTTTTAATCAAAAAACCGGCCGGTCGCGCCAGCCGAATGGATGACGGCCAATGGATGCCGCGAGGCTAGATTTCCCAGGGCGGCGCCTGCCGGTTGTCCGCGTTCAGCTTCTGGCGCAGCGCCTTCACGTCATCCTGTCTGCCCAGGCTGTCCAGCGCGTACAGCACGATCCAGTCGGCGCTGACTTCGAAGAAATCACGCAGCTGGGCACGCGTGTCGCTGCGGCCGAAACCGTCGGTGCCCAGCGTGCGGTAGGGCGCGGGCACCCAGGCGCGGATCTGTTCGGGCACGGCGCGGACGTAGTCGCTGGCGGCGATTACCGGCGCTGTGCTGGCGCCCAGGCACGCGCGCACCCAGTCGTCTTCCGATGCGGTGGCGAGGCCAAGCACGCGCGCCCGCTCGGCCTGGCGCCCGCTGCGGGCCAGTTCCGAAAAGCTGGTGACGCTCCAGACCTCGGCATTCACGCCGTATTCCGCCTGCAGGCGGGCGGCCGCGATCTCGGATTCTCGCAGCATGGGGCCGGCGCCCAGCAGCCGCACGTCGACGGCTCCGGGGGCAGGGCGCAGGCGGTACAGGCCGCGCAGGATGCCTTCGCGCACGCCCGGATCCGCCGGCATGTCGGGCTGGGCCAGGTTTTCGTTGGTGACGGTCAGGTAGAAGAATTCGTCGCGCTGTTCGTCCAGCATGCGGCGCATGCCGTGTTCGACGATGACGGCGACCTCGAAGGCGTAGGCCGGGTCATAGGCCCGGCAATTGGGCACGGCGGCGGCCACGATATGGCTGGATCCATCCTGGTGCTGCAGGCCTTCGCCGCCCAGCGTGGTTCGGCCGGACGTCGCCCCGATGAGAAAGCCCCGGGTGCGCTGGTCGGCGGCGGCCCAGATCAGGTCGCCGATGCGCTGGAAACCGAACATCGAGTAATAGATGTAGAAGGGCAGCATGGGCAGGCCGTTGACCGAATAGCTGGTGCCCGCCGCCGTCCATGAGGAAATCGCGCCGGCCTCGGTGATGCCTTCTTCCAGGATCTGCCCGTCGCGGGCCTCGCGGTAGTACAGCACCGACCCGATGTCTTCGGGTTCGTAGAGCTGGCCCTGCGCGGAATAGATGCCGATCTGCCGGAACAGATTGGCCATGCCGAAGGTGCGCGCCTCGTCCGCCACGATGGGCACGATGCGCGGCCCCACGGTGGGGTCCTTGAGCAGCGCGGTCAGCATGCGCACGATGGCCATGGTGGACGACATTTCCTTGCCGTCGGCGGCCAGGGCGAAGCGCGCCCATTGGTCCGCGGCCGGCGGCGCCAGCCGCGGAGCCTGCGATTGGCGCCGCGGAATGTGGCCGCCCAGGGCGGCGCGGCGCGCCTGCAGGTGGCGCATCTCGGCGCTGTCGTCGGCAGGGCGGTGGAACTTGAGCGCCAGGCAATCGGCGTCGGAAATGGGCAGCGCGAAGCGGTCGCGGAAGGCCAGCAGCGCTTCGTCGTCCAGCTTCTTCTGCTGGTGCGTGGTCATCTTGCCCTGGCCGGCCGTGCCCATGCCGAAGCCCTTCTTGGTCTGCGCCAGGATGACGGTGGGCTGGCCGCGATGGCGCGCGGCGCGGTGATACGCGGCATGGATCTTCACCATGTCGTGGCCGCCGCGATGGAGGCGGTCAATGGCCTCGTCGGACCAGTCGGCCACAAGGGCCGCAAGCTCGGGATTCTGGTTGAAGAAATGCGCGCGGTTGAACGCGCCATCGTTGGCCGCGAAGGTCTGGAACTGGCCGTCGACGGTGTTGGCGAAGGCGCGGGCCAGCGCGCCGCCGGTATCCCGGCGCAGCAGCGCGTCCCAGTCGCTGCCCCAGACCAGCTTGATGACGTTCCAGCCGGCTCCCGCGTAGAGCGTTTCAAGTTCGTCGATGATGCGGCCGTTGCCGCGCACCGGGCCGTCCAGCCGCTGCAGGTTGCAATTGACGACGAAGATCAGATTGTCGAGCTTTTCGCGCGCCGCCAGTGTCAACGCGGCAATGGACTCGGGTTCGTCCATTTCGCCGTCGCCGAAGATGCCCCAGACCTTCCGGTCCGCGGCCGGCACCAGCGACCGGTGCTCCAGGTACCGCATGAAGCGCGCCTGGTAGATCGCGTTGATGGGACCAATGCCCATGGAGCCGGTGGGAAATTGCCAGAAATCGGGCATCAGCCACGGGTGGGGATAGGAGGACAGGCCGCGCAGGCCCCGCGCGGTGGCGGTGATTTCCTGGCGGAAGTGCGCCAGGTCGTCCTCGCCCAGGAAGCCTTCCAGGTAGGCGCGGGCATAGACGCCGGGCGCCGAGTGCGGCTGCATGTAGACGATGTCGCCCGGGCTGTCGGGCGTGCGGGCGCGGAAGAAATGATTGAAGCCCACTTCGAACAGGTCGGCCGCGGACGCGTAGCTGGCGATGTGTCCGCCGAGTTCGCCGTGGGCCTGATTGGCGCGCACCACCATGGCCAGCGCGTTCCAGCGGTTGATGCGCGCGATGCGTTCTTCGACGGCCAGGTTGCCGGGGAACGGCGGTTCCTGGTCGGCCGGGATGGTGTTCAGGTAGGGGGTGCGAGTCTGGCTGTTGGCACGCAGGCCGAGAGACGCGGCGTGGCCCAGGACGCTGTCCAGCACATAGCCGGCTCGCTCGGCTCCCTCGGCCTGGAGCAGGGACTGCAGCGCGTCGCGCCATTCGGCGGTTTCGGCGGGGTCTGCGTCGTCTTGATGGGCCGGTCCGGGAAATGCTTGGCGTGGGTCGAGCATGGTGGGCTTGTCTCCTGTTTTATCACTCATGCTAGACCCTAGCCGCAGGCATGAGTAATCAAAATCCTGGTAGAAATCCGCGCGTTTCAGCATATTCTGTTGTCTGGTTTTCGCGCCACGGCAGGTTCTACCGCGGGATCGTGCTTACGGTCGGTGACCATGGGGTGGACGCCGAGGCGCTAGAATGCGCGGCTAACAATAGGGAGAAACCCATGACCGAACCCATGCGCGTCCCTGCGGAAGTCACCTTGCCGGAACTGACGTTCCGGGGCGTCCTGCTCGGCGCCTTGATCACCGTCATTTTCACGGCTTCGAATGTCTTCCTGGGGCTGAAGGTCGGCCTGACGTTTTCCTCCGCCATTCCCGCGGCGGTGATCTCGATGTCGGTCCTGCGCATGTTCAAGGACGCCAACATCCTTGAAAACAACATGGTGCAGACGCAGGCCTCGGCAGCCGGCACCCTGTCCTCCATCATTTTCATCCTGCCGGCCCTGGTCATGATGGGCCACTGGCAGGGCTTTCCGTTCTGGCAGACGCTGGGCATCTGCGCCGCTGGCGGCATGCTGGGGGTGATGTTCACCATCCCGCTGCGCCACGTGATGGTGGTTCAGAGCGACCTGCCGTATCCGGAAGGCGTGGCCGCGGCAGAAATCCTTCGCGTCGGCAGCGCCGAACGCGAGCAGGACGCCGAGCAAACCGGCGCACGGGCGTCCGCCAAGCCTGCCGAGACGGGCATGGGCGACATCGTCGCCGGCGGCCTGGCCGCCGCCGTGGTCAGCTTCGCGGCCAGCGGGCTGCGGGTGCTGGGCGACAGCGTCAGCGGGTGGGTCGCGCTGGGCGGGGCCGTGTTCCGCCTGCCCATGGGTTTTTCGCTGGCGCTGCTTGGCGCGGGCTACCTGATCGGCATCGTGGCGGGGCTGGCGATGCTGACCGGACTGATCATCGCGTGGGGCATCGCGGTGCCCATCCTGACCGCCATGGGCGACATGCCGGCCGGCGCAACGCTGGCGTCCTACGCCACGGGCCTGTGGTCTTCACAGGTGCGTTTCATCGGCGCGGGCGTCATCGGCGTGGGCGCCATCTGGACGCTCGCGACGCTGTTCGTGCCGATGGCGCGCGGCGTGAAGGCCTCGTTTTCGGCGCTGACCAAGGAAGGCGCCGCGCGCGCCGGCAGCGCCCCGCGCACCGAACGCGACCTGTCGGCCGGCTGGATCTCGATCGTGACGCTGGTGCTCGTGGCGATCCTGGTAATCACATTCCAGGTCTTCCTGGCCGGTGCGCCGCTGTCGGCCGGCGCCATCTGGAAGCTTGTGGCGTACGCGGTGCTGTTCGCCTTTGTGTTCGGCTTTCTCGTGGCGGCGGCCTGCGGCTACATGGCCGGCCTGGTGGGCTCGTCGACCAGCCCGATCTCCGGCGTCGGCATCGTCGCCATCGTGCTGGTTTCCGTGCTGATGCTGGGCGTGGGCGGCGAACTGATGGCCGTGCAGAACGGCGTGCAGATGGCGATCGCCCTGGCGATCTTCAGCACGTCGGCCGTGGTGGCGGTGGCATCCATTTCCAACGACAACCTGCAGGACCTGAAGACCGGATGGCTGGTAGGCGCGACGCCGTGGCGCCAGCAGGTGGCGCTGCTGATCGGCTGCGTGGTCGGTGCCGCCGTGATCTCGCCGGTGCTCGAGCTGCTGTACAACGCCTACGGTTTCGCGGACGCGATGCCGCGCGAGGGCATGGACCCGGCGCAGGCGCTGTCCGCGCCGCAGGCAACGCTGATGCTGGCGATTGCCCGCGGCATCTTCACGCACCAATTGAACTGGACGATGATCCTGATCGGCATGGCGGTGGGCGTGGGCCTCATCGTGGTGGACGAAATCCTGAAGCGCACCTGCAAGGTCGCGCGCATCCCCGTGCTGGCGGTGGGCATCGGCATCTACCTGCCGCCGACCGTGGCCGCGCCCATCGTGGTGGGAGCCCTGCTGGCCTGGCTGCTCGAAGGCGCCTTGCGCCGCCGGGCCGCCGCCGCCGGCCAGCCTTACGACAGCTATGCCGAGGCGGCGAACCGTCGCGGAGTGCTGATTGCTTCGGGGCTGATCGTTGGCGAAAGCCTGGTGGGCGTGCTGATGGCGGCGATCATCGGAGCTGCCGGCACCGATGCCCCGCTGGCGATCGCGGGCGAAGGCTTCGAGGGAACGGCTTCCTATCTGGGCCTGGCCGTGTTCGCGCTGGTGGCAGTGCTGTTCTGGCGCCGCGTCATGCGGTTGGCGTAGCGGCGGGAACAGGCGCCGGGCCTCACGTTGACCGCAGCAGGTCGGACAGCGTGCGCGCGATGACCTTCGTGGCGCGGCGCAGATCTTCCAGTGCCACGCGTTCGTCGCTGCGCTTGGCGTGCGATTCCAGCACCGTGCGCGGTCCCGCGCCATAGATCACGCCGGGTACGCCGGCTTCGGCGTACAGCCGCACGTCGGTGTACAACGGCGTGCCCATCGCGGGTATCGGTTCGCCGAAAAGATCTTCGCCATGCTTCTGGATGGCCTGCGCCAGCGGTTGTGCGCCGTCCAGGGGGCGCATCGAATTGGCCAGCAGCAGGCGTTTGATGTCCACGCGGATGCCAGGCATTGTCGCGGCGGCTTCCTGGATGATGCGGCGGATGTCGGTCTCGACGTCGCCGGCGTTCTCCTCGGGGATCATGCGGCGGTCCAGCTTGAAGCTGACCTTGCCGGGCACCACGTTGGTGTTGGTGCCGCCCTCGATGCGCCCCACGTTCAGGTAGGGATGGGAGATGCCGGGGACCTGGGACGTGACCTGCCGGTACAGCGCGTTCTGGGCGTACAGGGCGTTGAGGATCGCGACGGCGCCCTGCAATGCATCCACCCCGCTGCTGGGAATGGCGGCATGGGCCATCTTGCCATGCACCGTCACCTCCATCTGCAGGCAGCCGTTGTGGGCAGTCACGACTTCGTAGCTGAATCCGGCGGCGATCATCAGGTCGGGCTTGGTCAGGCCCTGCCGCAACAGCCAGCCGGGGCCAAGCAGGCCGCCGAATTCTTCGTCGTAGGTGAAGTGCAGCTCGACCGCGCCGCGGGCCGGCCGCGCGACCGCCTCGAGCGCGCGCAGGGCGAAGGTGAAGCTGGCGAAGTCGCTTTTGCTGACGGCGGCGGCGCGGCCGTAGAGGTTGCCGTTTTCGATCTCGGCGCCATAGGGGTCATGCGTCCATCCGTCGCCCGGGGGCACCACGTCGCCGTGGGCATTGAGCGCGATGCAAGGGCCCTCCTTGCCGTATTCGCGGCGCACGATGAGATTGGTGATGGACTGCATGCCGTAGTCCTGCACATCCTGCGCGGGAACGGGATGCGCGTCGGCCTCCAGGCCGAAGCCTTGCAGCAGTTCCGCGGTGCGCGCGGCGTGCGGCGCATTGTTGCCGGGCGGCGTGTCAGTGGGCACGCGCACCAGTTCCTGCAGGAAGCGGACCTCTTCGTCGAAGTGGTCGTCGATCCAGGCGTCGAGTCGGGCGTAATCGGTCATGGCGTTATGTCGTGGTTTCGTGGTCCAGCGCATCCAGCAGGCCCAGCATGGCGAGGGCGGCCAGCTCGATGTCGTCGCTGGTGGTGGATTCGGACGGGTTGTGGCTGATGCCGTTGTTCTGGCCGCGCACGAACAGCATGGCCTGGGGCATGATTTCGTGCAGCTTCATGGCGTCGTGTCCCGCGCCGCTGGGCATGCGGTGCACGGGCACGCCCAAGGCGTCCACCGCGCGCTCCCAGCGTTGCTGCCAGCGCGGATCGCTGGGCGCGGCGGCGGCGCGCATCGTTTCTTCCAGCGCATAGCGCAGGCCGCGGCGCTGGCAGATGGCGGCCAGTTCGGCCAGCACGTCGTCGACTAGCGCGTCGCGCTGCGCATCGCTGGGGGCACGCAGATCCAGGCTGAATCGGCACTCGCCGGGCACGACGTTGATCGACCCGCTGGGCACCTCAAGCATCCCGACGGTGCCGACCGAGTCTCCATCGCTTGCCGCGCGGCGCTCGACGAACAGTGCCAGTTCGGCGGCGGCCAGGGCAGCGTCGCGGCGGCGGTTCATGGGCGTGGTGCCCGCATGGCTTGCCAGACCCAGGATCTGCACCTGATGGCGCACGCAGCCGTTGATCGACGTGACGACGCTCAGCGGCAGCCCCAGTTCATACAGGACCGGGCCCTGTTCGATGTGCACCTCGACAAAGCCCAGATAATTGGCCGGGTCGCGCCGCAGGGAGGGAATATCGTCGCTGCGCAGTCCGGCCGCCGTCATGGCGTCGCGCATCGAAATGCCGTCGGCGTCTTTCTGGTCCAGCCATTCGGGCTTGAAGCCGCCGATCAGCGCGCCCGATCCCAGGAAAGTCGCCCGATAACGCTGGCCTTCCTCTTCGGCGAATGCGATGACTTCCACATCGAACGACAGGCGGCGGCCCTGCCGGTGCAGTTCTCGCACGCAGGCCATGGGCACGAAGATCCCCAGCCTTCCGTCGTACTTGCCGGCGTTGCGCACGGTGTCGAAGTGGCTGCCGGTCATCAGCGTGGGGGCGCCCGGGCGGGCGGCGCGATAGCGGCCAACCACGTTGCCGACCGCGTCGACGGTGATTTCGTCGAAGCCGCAGTCACGCATCCATTCAGAAATGCGCCGCGCGCAAGCAAGATGCGCGTCGGTCAGGTACGTGACCGTCAACTGGCCTTTTTCGGCATAGCCGGGGTCGCTGTAGGCGCTGAGCGCTTCGTGCCAGTCCCAGATGTGATTGCCCAACGCCGGCTCGCCGAACCGCTCACGCAAGGCGAGTTCGGCGGCGCGATGGACGTGGCGCAGGGATTCTTCCAGTTCGGCGTCGGGCGGGTTGTCCAGCCGCCGGGCAAGGTCGTCCAGAAGTTGGCGGCCATCCAGGGCCGTGCCTCGCGGCCCGCGCGGGGCGGCGATCGGCGCACGTCCGAAACGATCCGCATAGGCGGCGCCCAGTTGCGCCAGGCGGGCGGTTTCTTCGGCGCTGGCGCCGGCCGGCTGCGGCAGGCCGGCGTGTTCGCTGACCAGCGCCGCGCGGGCCTCGGGGGCCGCCGCGTCCACGGCTTGCCGCAGGCGCTGGCGCAAGTCGGCCACCGAACGAAAGGGGCGCGATTCGAGCGCCTGCGCCGCAACCCATGGCGCCTGCGGGTACACGTCGCCAAGCAAGGCTTGCGCCTGGGCTGGCGTGGCGGCGTTAAGGTCATCTACGGTGTGAGCCATGGTCGTCCTGATCAACGGGCGGGGGTGTAGGGATGAGTGGCTTTCCAGTGCCGGGCGATATCCAGCCTGCGGCAAACCCAGACGCGGTCGTGACGCGCGATGTGGTCCAGAAAGCGTTGCAGTGCGACGATGCGTCCGGGCCGGCCCAGCAGCCGGCAATGCATGCCGACGCTGAGCATCTTGGGCGCTTCGTCGCCTTCGGCGTACAGCGCGTCGAAGCTGTCTTTCAAGTATTGGAAGAATGGTTCGGCGTGGGAGTAGCCCTGCGGCAGCGCGAAGCGCATGTCGTTGCAATCCAGCGTGTAAGGCACGATGAGCTGCGGCGCCACCGAGCCATCCGTCTTGCGCACCTGCATCCAGAAGGGCAGGTCGTCGCCGTAATAGTTGCTGTCGTACTCGAACCCGCCGTCATCCGCCACCAGACGGCGCGTGCGCGGACTGTCGCGCCCGGTGTACCAGCCCAGCGGACGCGTGCCGGTCAGCGCGGTGATGGCATCCATGGCAAGCCGCATGTGCTCGCGCTCCGTGGCTTCGTCCACGTTCTGGTAGTGAATCCAGCGCCAACCGTGGCAGGCAATCTCATGGCCGAGTTCAACGAACGCAGCGGTCAGGTCCGGATGTCGCTGCAAGGCCATCCCGACGCCGAACACGGTCAATGGCAATTGGCGCTTTTCGAATTCGCGCAGGATGCGCCACACGCCGGCCCTCGAACCATATTCGTAGATGCCTTCCATGCTCAGGTGGCGTTCCGGATAGCTTGCCGGATTGAACATCTCGGACAGGAACTGCTCGGACCCGGCGTCGCCGTGGAGGACGCTGTTTTCGCCGCCTTCCTCGTAATTCAGCACGAACTGCACGGCGATGCGGGCATTGCCCGGCCACTGCGCATGAGGCGGATTGCGTCCATAGCCGATAAGGTCGCGAGGGTAGGGCAACGTGGTGTCGTAGGCGGGCATCTGCAAACCGGCGGCTGGCCAGGTGGGTGGGCTGGGCACGACGCGGCGTGGCCACCGCTTCGTGTATACAAAGTATGTACATCAAAATGCGCGGTCGGCGCTATCCGCGATTGCCCTACGCCTGTAGTTCGCGCGCGGCTGGGGCGGCCTTGAACAGCTCCGCGTCCATGAAGTCGATGAAGGCGCGCAGCTTGGGCGCCAGGTGCTTGCTCGATGGCCATAACAGCCGGAAGGTGCCCTGGTGCTCGATGTGACCGTCCAGCACCGGGACGAGATCGCCCCTTTCGACCGCCGGTCGAACCAGGAAATCCGGCAGGCATGCGATCCCCAGCCCCGCGACGGCCACATCCAGCAAGGCCGCGGACGTGTTGCAGACCATCGAAACCGGCAGCGCCCATTCCAATGAATCGGGCGCGCGTTTCAATGGCCACGGTTCGAGTTTTCCGGTGCTGGGAAATTTGTGCTGCAGGCAGGCGTGATGCGCAAGGTCGCCGGGATGGTCAGGTGTTCCGCGGCTTGCCAGATAGGCGGGCGATGCGACGAGTTGCAGCCGATAGTGGCCAACGGGACGCGAAACCAGGCGCGAGTCCGTCGGCTCGCCCGTGCGCATGACGACGTCAAAGCCCTCGTTGATTACGTCCACCAGGCGGTCCGAGAAATCCACGTCGAGTCCGATGGCGGGATAGCGGTGCATGAACGCGGTAAGCGCCGGCATGATCAGCATGCCGACCAGGGGCAGGCTGATGCGCAGCCGGCCTCGCGGCGCTTGCCGGGTTTCGGAAAGCTCCAGTTCCGCCGTTTCGATCTCGCAAAGGATGCGGCGGCAGCGTTCGAGGAACACGGCGCCCTCGGCGGTGAGTGTGATGCTGCGCGTGCTGCGATGCAGCAGGCGCACGCCCAGACGCGATTCCAGCCGGCAAACGCTTTTGCCGACGGCGGACGCGGACACGCCGAGGTTGCGGGCCGCCTCCGAATAATTGAGGGTATCCGCCGCCTGGACGAAGAACGCGATGGCGCTGAGTGATTCAACCATGGCTCGATTCAAGACTATTTGTCCGATATGTTTTGAACAGCGGCATTATTGTCCCGGATCGACTCTCCCTCCAACATGGCTGCCTTCATTCAACACGGGCTGGTCGCGCGCGCTGCGCCGCCACCGGCCGCTGAAAAAGGTAGAACATGGCTGGTTCCCCAACCACGGCCGTCGGCCGCGGCGCGCAAAGTGCGCGCCTTCCCATTGCATCGCTGCTGGCTCTGGCGTTGGCCGGCTTCGTCACTATCCTGACCGAAGCGCTTCCGGCCGGCCTGTTGCCGCAGATCAGCGCCGGCCTGAATATTTCCGAGGCGTTGGCCGGGCAGCTGGTCACCGTCTATGCGGTGGGTTCGCTGGTGGCGGCCATCCCCCTGACCGCCGCTACCCAGGGCGCGCGCCGGCGCCCGTTGCTGCTGTCGGCGATCGCCGGTTTCGTGGTGGCCAATACCATTACCGCGCTGTCCACCAGCTATGTATTGACGATGGTGGCCCGGTTTCTGGCAGGCGTGTCCGCCGGCCTGTTATGGGCGCTGGCGGCGGGCTATGCCGCGCGCATGGTTCCCGACCGCCAGAAGGGGCGCGCCATTGCCATCGCCATGGTGGGCACGCCATTGGCGTTGTCGCTGGGTGTGCCGGCGGGCACCTTTCTGGGCAACCTGGTGGGCTGGCGGTTGTGCTTCGGCGTCATGAGCGCGCTGGCGTTGGTACTGATGGTGTGGGTGCGGATCCAGGTTCCGGATTTTGCGGGGCAGGGGGCGGGCAAGCGGTCCTCGCTGCGTAGCGTGTGGGTCATGCCCGGCGTGCGCTCGGTGCTGTTCGTGGTGTTCGCATTCGTCCTGGCCCACAACATCCTCTATACGTACATCGCGCCGTTCCTGGCTTCGACGGGCATGGGCGACCGGACGGACCTGATCCTGCTGGTGTTCGGCCTGGCGTCTCTGGTGGGGCTCTGGATCATTGGCGTGCTGATCGACACCCATCTGCGTGCGCTTACCCTGGCCAGCACGGTCCTGTTCGCCCTCGCCGCGCTGATCCTGGGGGTGGCCGCCACCATGCCCATCGCGGTGTACGCGGCGGGGGCGGCCTGGGGGGTGGCCTTCGGCGGAGCGCCCACGCTGTTCCAGACCGCGCTCGCAAAGACCGCCGGGAATGCGGCCGACGTGGCGCAGTCGATGCTGGTCACGGCCTGGAACCTGGCGATCGCCGGGGGCGGAATCGTTGGCGGCCTTCTGCTCGACGGCGTTGGAGTCGACGCGTTTGCGCCCGCGCTGCTGGCCCTGCTGGCGGCAACGCTGATCGTGTTGCGAGCCGCCAGGCATCATGGCTTTCCCGCGGTGGCCGGGCAGGGGGCCTAGGTCATCGCAGGTCGCTGCAGGGCCATGCCGTGACACCGAAGCCGCTATCCGTTCCGGTAGAGAAAGCTGTAGGCGTTGATCGCCGGCACCCCTCCCAGGTGCGCATACAAAACGCGTGATCCGGCGGGAAGCTCGCCCCGGCTGATGATGTCCATCATGCCCTGCATGGATTTTCCTTCGTACACCGGGTCCGTCACCATGCCTTCCAGACGGGCGCAGGTGCGGATGGCTTCGTTGGTCTCGGCCGATGGCAGTCCGTAGGCGGGGTAGGCGTAGCGCGTGTCCAGCACCACGTCCTTGTCTTCGATCGGCTTGTCCAGCCCGACCAGGTCGGCGGTGCGCCGCGCGATGCGCAGGATCTGGGCCCGCGTCTGGTCCGGCGTGGCCGAGGCGTCGATGCCGATGACGCGGTCCGCGCGGCCGTCGGCCGCGAAGCCCACCACCATGCCGGCCTGCGTGCTGCCCGTCACCGCGCAGACGACGATGTAGTCAAACTTGAAACCCAGGTCGGCTTCCTGGCGCCGCACTTCTTCGGCAAATCCCACATAGCCCAGGCCGCCCAGTTCGTGGTCGGACGCGCCCGCCGGAATGGCGTATGGCTTGCCGCCGCGTCGCTTCACCTCTTCCAGCGCGTCTTCCCAGCTGCGTCGAAATCCGATGTCGAAGCCCTGGTCCACCAGGCGCACGTCCGCGCCCATCAGGCGGCTCATCATGATGTTGCCCACCCGGTCGTAGACGGCGTCCGAATAGTCCACCCAGTTTTCCTGCACCAGCACGCAGGCCAGCCCCAGCTTGGCGGCGACCGCCGCGACCATGCGAGTGTGATTGGACTGGATGCCGCCAATAGTCACCAGCGTGTCGCAGCCTTGTTCCAGCGCCTGCGGAATCAGGTATTCCAGTTTGCGCAGCTTGTTGCCGCCGAAGGCCAGGCCGCTGTTGCAGTCCTCGCGTTTGGCGTAGATCTCGACCTTGCCTCCCAAGTACTGGGAAAGACGGTCCAGCTTTTCGATCGGGGTGTCGCCGAATGTCAGACGGTGACGGGGAAATCGTTGCAGATCCATGGTGGCTCCTGGTGATCCGGGCGGGCCCGCGCTTTGCGGCGCGGTTCGCAAAAATCATAGAAATCATGGGATTGAACGGTCAATTGCGTATTTTTTTAATTCGTCGAATCGGGGATCGGATTTTTTCGAGCCTATGGATTTATTATTTTTTATATTAGTAATCCGGCGAAATTAAATTTTCAGGGACATATCAATGACCGCCGTTTTCACACTGGACCGCATAGACCGCCAGATCCTGCGCATCCTGCAGGACGACGCGCAGATAACGAACCTGGACCTGAGCGCACGCGTCCATCTCAGCCCGGCGGCGTGCCTGCGCCGGGTCGAACGCCTGAAAAGCGAAGGCATCATCAGAAAAACGGTCGCGTTGCTGGATCCCGCCGATGTGGACATGGCGACGCTTGTCATCGTCGGCGTGGTGCTGGACCGCTCGACGCCCGAGTCGTTCACCGACTTCGAGGCAGCAGCCAAGGGCATCAGCGGTTGCCTGGAATGCCACCTGGTGGCGGGCGAGTTCGACTACTTCCTGATGCTGCGCATACGCGATCTGGAACGCTTCAACAAGCTGCATGCGGGCGAGATCATCAAGCTGCCTGGCGTACGCCAGATCCGCACCTTTTTCGTGTTGAAAGAGATTTTATCGACCACGGCATTGCCAGTTTGACGCGGCTTAAATGCAACACTCGTCTTTCATGCTAATAAAAATGACGCGCTGCGGCATTTTGCAATGACGGATTTTGGTGGCGTGTAGACGGCGCAATGTCAGTGGTTGGACGGACATTCCTTCGCCGCATGACAGCATTCCGAAAGCGCTTTTGCGCCACAAAATTGCAGGAAGACGCCCGTAAACTCAAAGGGTTATACTTTCATTCCATAGGCTTTCAAGGCTTGTACACCGCCTTCTGCCCCTGCTATCCGCTTAACGGGAAGCCCGTGTCGCGGAAGGTTTTCCTGCATCGTCTCGAGTGAAGCACTCGTAAAGGTGAAGCGATATGTCTTCGGAAATAGAATCTCTATCCACGTCTTACCTCTTTGGGGGTAATGCCCCGTATGTCGAGGAGCTTTACGAAGCCTACCTCGATAACCCCGGTTCGGTACCTGACAACTGGCGCGAGTATTTCGACCAGCTGCAGCACGCTCCCGCAACCGACGGCCAGGAGTCCACTCGAGACCAGGCCCACGCTCCCATCGTCGAATCGTTCGCCCAGCGCGCCAAGGCCAATGCCTTCGTGCAACGCGCCGCCGAACCCGACCTGAGCGTCGCCAGCAAGCAGGTGTCGGTGCAATCGCTGATCGCCGCCTACCGCTCGCTGGGCTCGCGCTGGGCCGACCTGGATCCGCTCAAGCGCCAGGAACGTCCCCCGATCCCGGAACTCGATCCCGCCTTCTACGGCCTGACCGAAGCCGATCTGGACCAGACCTACTCGGCCACCAACACCTACTTCACGACCGCCAGCACCATGACGCTGCGCGACATCCTGAAGGCGCTGCGCGACACCTACTGCCGCAGCATCGGTGCAGAATTCACCCATATCTCCGACCCCGCCGCCAAGCGCTGGATCCAGGAACGCCTGGAAACCACCCTGGGCGCGCCCACGTATTCGGTCGAAGAAAAGCGCCACATCCTGCAGCAGCTCACCGAGTCCGAAGGCCTCGAACGCTTCCTGCACACCAAGTACGTCGGCCAGAAGCGCTTCTCGCTGGAAGGCGGCGAAAGCTTCATCGCCTCGATGGACGAAGTGGTCAACCACGCCGGTGAAAACGGCGTCCAGGAAATCGTGGTCGGCATGGCCCACCGCGGCCGCCTGAACCTGCTCGTGAACATCATGGGCAAGATGCCCGGCGACCTGTTCGCCGAGTTCGAAGGCAAGCACGCCGAAGGCCTGACCGACGGCGACGTGAAGTACCACAACGGCTTCTCCAGCGACCTGTCCACGCGCGGCGGCCCCGTCCACCTGTCGCTGGCCTTCAACCCGTCGCACCTTGAAATCGTCAACCCCGTCGTCGAAGGCAGCGTGCGCGCTCGCCAGGAACGCCGCGGCGACGCCGAAGGCCAGCAAGTGCTGCCGGTGCTGGTGCACGGCGACGCGGCCTTCGCCGGCCAGGGTGTCGTGATGGAAACCCTGAACCTGGCCCAGACGCGCGGCTACGGCACGGGTGGCACGCTGCACATCGTCATCAACAACCAGATCGGCTTCACCACGTCCGACCCGCGCGATTCGCGTTCGACGCTGTATTGCACCGACGTGGTCAAGATGATCGAAGCCCCGGTGTTCCACGTCAACGGCGACGATCCCGAAGCCGTGGTGTTCGTCACCAAGCTGGCCTTGGACTACCGCCAGCAGTTCCGTCACGACGTCGTCGTCGACATCGTCTGCTTCCGCAAGCTGGGCCACAACGAGCAAGACACCCCGTCGCTGACGCAGCCCCTGATGTACAAGCGCATCGGCCATCACCCCGGCACGCGCAAGCTGTACGCCGACAAGCTGACCACGCAAGGCGTGCTGGCCGACGGCGAAGCCGATCAGCTCGTCAAGGACTACCGCCAGCTCATGGAAGACGGCCAGCGCACCATTGAACCGGTGCTGACCGACTACAAGAGCAAGTACGCCATCGACTGGTCGCCGTTCCTGGGCGCCAAGTGGACCGACCAGGCCGACACCGCCGTGCCGCTGGCTGAACTGAAGCGCATCGGCGAACGCATCACCACCGTGCCGGAAGGCTTCACGGTGCACCCGCTGGTCGCCAAGCTGCTGAACGACCGTCGCACCATGGCCAAGGGCGAAATGAACCTGGACTGGGGCATGGGCGAACACCTCGCCTTCGCGACCCTCGTGTCCTCGGGCTACGCCATCCGCATCACCGGCCAGGACTCGGGCCGCGGCACGTTCACGCACCGCCACGCCGTGCTGCACGACCAGAACCGCGAACGCTGGAACGACGGCACCTTCATTCCGCTGCAGAACGTGTCGGAAGGCCAGGCTCCGTTCACCGTGATCGACTCCGTGCTGTCCGAAGAGGCTGTGCTGGGCTTTGAATACGGCTACTCCAGCGCCGAGCCCAACACGCTGACCATCTGGGAAGGCCAGTTCGGCGACTTCGTCAACGGCGCCCAGGTCGTGATCGACCAGTTCATCAGCTCCGGCGAAGCCAAGTGGGGCCGCCAGTCGGGCCTGACCCTGATGCTGCCGCACGGCTACGAAGGCCAAGGCCCCGAGCACTCGTCGGGCCGCATCGAGCGCTTCCTGCAGCTTTGCGCCGACAACAACATGCAGGTCATCCAGCCGACGTCGGCTTCGCAGATCTTCCACGTTCTGCGCCGCCAGATGATCCGTCCGTTCCGCAAGCCGCTGGTGTTGTTCACGCCGAAGTCGCTGCTGCGCAACAAGGATGCGGGTTCGCCCCTGACCGATCTGGCCGGCGGCAGCTTCCGCCCGGTGATCGGCGAGGTCGACGACGCCATCGACGCCAGCAAGGTCAAGCGCGTCCTGGCTTGCTCGGGCAAGGTCTACTACGACCTGGTCAACGCCCGCCGCGAGCGTGGCGCCGACAACGTCGCCATCGTCCGCGTCGAACAGCTGTATCCGTTTGCGCACAAGTCGTTCGAAGCCGAGCTGCGCAAGTACCCGAAGGCCACCGAGGTGATCTGGGTTCAGGACGAACCCCAGAACCAAGGCGCCTGGTTCTACGTTCAGCATCACGTGTACGAGAACATGGTCGAAGGCCAGAAGCTGGGCTACGCAGGCCGTGCCGCTTCGGCATCGCCGGCCGTGGGCTACCTGGCCAAGCACCAGGAGCAGCAGAAGGCCCTGATCGAAACGGCCTTCGCGCCCAAGTTCAAGGTCATGTTGACGAAGTAACCTTTACTTGATGCACGCGCCGCGGGCGGCAAGTGTTCCGGAACCCCGTTTCGAACCTTGCCGCGCCGCGTGACAAGAACACACTCTTTACGGAATAAATAAAATGGCTATTACCGACGTCGTCGTTCCCCAACTTTCCGAATCCGTTTCCGAAGCGACCCTGCTGACCTGGAAGAAGCAGCCGGGCGCTGCCGTCGAAGCCGACGAAATCCTGATCGAAGTCGAAACCGACAAGGTCGTGCTGGAAGTGCCGGCCCCCGCCTCGGGCGTGCTGGCTGAAATCGTCAAGGGCGATGGCAGCACCGTGACCTCCGGCGAAGTGCTGGCCCGCATCGACACGGCCGCCAAGGCCGGCGCTGCCGCCACCGCGCCCGCCGAAGCCCCCAAGGCTGCCGAGCAAGCCGCCGCTGCTCCCGCGCCCGCCGCTGCCGCACCGGCCTCGACCGCCGCTGCCGGCGTCGCGTCGCCCGCCGCTTCCAAGATCCTGGCCGAGAAGGGCGTTGACGCCGCTTCCGTGGCTGGCTCGGGCCGTGACGGCCGTGTGACCAAGGGCGATGCCCTGGCCGCCAGCGCCGCTCCCGCCAAGGCCGCCCCGGCCAAGGCTGCCGCTGCTCCCGCCCCGACCACGCTGTCGCTGGACGGCCGTCCGGAACAGCGCGTGCCGATGAGCCGCCTGCGCGCCCGCATCGCCGAGCGCCTGCTGCAGTCGCAACAGGAAAACGCGATCCTGACCACGTTCAACGAAGTGAACATGCAGGCGGTCATCGATCTGCGCGCCAAGTACAAGGACAAGTTCGAAAAGGAACACGGCATCAAGCTGGGCTTCATGTCGTTCTTCGTCAAGGCCGCTGTCGCCGCCCTGAAGAAGTACCCGCTGATCAATGCTTCGATCGACGGCAAGGACATCATCTATCACGGCTACTTCGACATCGGCATCGCTGTCGGCAGCCCGCGCGGCCTGGTTGTGCCGATCCTGCGCAACGCCGACCAGCTGTCCATCGCCGACATCGAAAAGACCATCGCCGACTTCGGCCGCCGCGCTGCCGACGGCAAGCTGGGCATTGAAGAAATGACCGGCGGCACGTTCTCGATCTCCAACGGCGGCGTGTTCGGTTCGATGCTGTCGACCCCGATCATCAACCCGCCGCAATCGGCCATCCTGGGCGTGCACGCCACGAAGGATCGCGCCGTCGTCGAAAACGGCCAGATCGTCATCCGCCCGATGAACTACCTGGCCCTGTCCTACGACCACCGCATCATCGACGGCCGCGAAGCCGTGCTGGGCCTGGTCGCCATGAAGGACGCCCTGGAAGATCCGCAGCGCCTGTTGCTGGACCTGTAATCTCGACGCCCCTGGCCGGCGCCGCGCGCAACCCCCGGGTTCCGCGGCGCCCGGGCCGGCTCCCCGCCGGTCCGCAGCCCCCAGCCGCTGGGCGGGGCGTGCTCCACCCCAATCCTCATTCGCGAGAACACTATGTCCAAACAATTTGACGTCGTCGTGATCGGCGCCGGCCCCGGCGGCTACATCGCCGCCATCCGCGCCGCGCAACTCGGCATGTCGGTGGCTTGCATCGACGCCTGGCAGAATGGCCAAGGCGGCCCGGCTCCTGGCGGCACCTGCACCAACGTCGGCTGCATCCCGTCCAAGGCGCTGCTGCAATCGTCGGAACACTTCGAACAAGCCAACCACCACTTCGCCGAGCACGGCATCGAAGTCAAGGGCGTGAGCCTGAAGCTCGACACGCTGATCGGCCGCAAGAACACGGTGGTCAAGCAGAACAACGACGGCATCCTGTACCTGTTCAAGAAGAACAAGGTCACGTTCTTCCATGGCAAGGGCGCCTTCGCCGGCCAGGTCGACGGCGGCTGGGCCATCAAGGTCACCGGCACCGCCGAGGAAGACCTCGTCGCCAAGCACGTGGTCGTCGCCACCGGTTCGTCGGCGCGTGAACTGCCCGGCCTGCCGTTCGACGAAAAGGTCGTGCTGTCCAACGACGGCGCGCTGAACATCGGCGCCGTGCCCAAGACGCTGGGCGTCATCGGCGCCGGCGTGATCGGCCTGGAAATGGGCAGCGTGTGGCGCCGCCTGGGTTCCGAAGTCACGATCCTGGAAGCGATGCCGGAATTCCTGGCCGCTGCTGACGCGCAAGTGGCCAAGGAAGCCCTGAAGGCCTTCACCAAGCAAGGCTTGAACATCCAGATGGGCGTCAAGATCGGCGAGATCAAGGCGACCGCCAAGTCGGTGACCGTGCCTTACGTCGACGCCAAGGGCGCCGAACAGAAGCTGGTGGTGGACAAGCTGATCGTCTCGATCGGCCGCGTTCCCTACACCGGCGGCCTGAATGCCGACGCCGTTGGCCTGAAGCTGGACGAGCGCGGCTTCGTCGCCGTGGACGGCGACTGCAAGACCAACCTGCCGAACGTCTGGGCGGTGGGCGACGTGGTGCGCGGCCCGATGCTGGCGCACAAGGCCGAAGAAGAGGGCGTGGCGGTTGCCGAGCGCATCGCCGGCCAGCACGGCCACGTCAACTTCGACACCGTGCCGTGGGTCATCTACACCTCGCCGGAAATCGCCTGGGTTGGCAAGACCGAGCAGCAGCTCAAGGCCGAAGGCCGCGAGTACAAGGCCGGCAGCTTCCCGTTCCTGGCCAACGGCCGCGCCCGCGCGCTGGGCGACACCACCGGCTTTGCCAAGGTGATCGCCGATGCCAAGACCGACGAAGTCCTGGGCGTGCACATCGTGGGCCCGATGGCCTCGGAACTGATCTCGGAAGCCGTGACCATCATGGAATTCCGCGGCGCCGCCGAAGACATCGCCCGCATCTGCCACGCGCACCCGACCCTGTCGGAAGCCGTGAAGGAAGCCGCTCTGGCCGTGGACAAGCGCGCGCTGAACTTCTAAGTCGCGCTTGACTTTTGCAAGACCGGGGGCGGGTTCCAGGACCCGCCCTTTTCTTTATCGCCTTATTCCATTCAGCCTGATCCGCTTCCCACATGAACGTCAGCGAATACTACGAACACGCCTTGGCCGAACGCGGCTACAAGCCCGACGACGCGCAGAAGACGGCGATCGACCGCTTGCAGCGCTATTACGACGAATGGATCAAGTTCAAGTCGATGCGCTCGAATGCGCTGAAAAAGCTGCTTAACCGCCCCGACGTGCCGCGCGGCGTCTATCTGTGGGGCGGCGTGGGCCGCGGCAAGAGCTTCCTGATGGACGCCTTCTACGCCACCGTGCCCGTCGTGCGCAAGACGCGCCTGCATTTCCACGAGTTCATGCGCGGCGTGCACCGCGAACTCGAAGAAGTGAAGGGCATGCAGGATCCGCTGGACGAGGTGGCGCGGCGCGTGGCCAAGCGCTATCGCTTGATCTGCTTTGACGAATTCCACGTGTCCGATGTGGCGGACGCGATGATTCTGCACCGTCTACTGTTCAAGCTGTTCGAATACGGCACGTCCTTCGTGATGACGTCCAACTACGAACCGTCGACGCTGTACACCGACGGGCTGCATCGCGACCGCGTGCTGCCGGCCATCGCGCTGATCCAGGCGCGGATGGACGTCATGAACGTGGACGCCGGCGTGGACTACCGCCGGCGCTCGCTGGAGCAGGTGCAGTGCTATCACACGCCGCTGGACGAACATGCCCAGCAGGCGCTGCAAGCCGCCTTCAACAGCTTGGCGGACACCCCTCCGCAGGAGCCCCTGCTGCATATCGAGCATCGCGAGATCCGCGCCCTGGCGCTGGGCGGCTCGGTGGTGTGGTTCGACTTCGCCACGTTGTGCGGCGGGCCCCGTTCGCAGAACGACTACCTCGAGCTGGCGAACCGCTTTCACGCGGTGATCCTGTCGGGCGTGCCCAGGATGGGTCCGCGGCAGGCGTCGGAGGCGCGCCGGTTCACCTGGCTGATCGACGTGTTCTACGACCATCGCGTCAAGCTGATCATGTCCGCCGAGTGCGAGCCCGAGGAGATCTATACCGAAGGGGCGCTGGCCAACGAGTTCCATCGCACGGTCTCGCGCATCCTGGAAATGCAGTCGCGCGAATACCTGGAATCCGAGCGCCGATTGGCGGCGTCGTTGTAGTTATGCTGCATCCGGTCCGATTTTTTCGGGCCGGACCGCCTTAGTCATTGTTAATGCAAGTCATTATCAATTAAGATTTTGAGACTTTTGGTCAAGCACCGCAGTCTCAACCGTGTCTTCCACCTTGCTTTCCTCATCGGCGCCGTGCGCAGACGCCCAGATCGCGCCCGTCGATGGCTTGTATCGCGATCATCGCCCGTGGCTGTTCGGGTGGCTGCGCCGCAAGCTGGGGTGCGAGCACCGCGCCGAAGACCTGGCGCAGGACGTTTTCGTCAGGGTGATGCAGGGTCGCAAGCAGGTGCGCGCGACCGAAGCGCGCGCGCTGCTCACAACGATCGCCAAGGGATTGGTCATCGACCACCAGCGCCATGCCGCGCTGGAACACGCGTACCTCGCCTACCTGGAATCGGTGCCCGAACCGTACGCGCCGTCTCCCGAGGCGCAGGCCGAGCAGTTGCAGGCGCTGATGGCGCTGGACCGGCAGTTGGACGGACTGCCGCCCAAAGCCCGGTCCGCGTTCCTGCTGTCCCAACTGGACGGTTTGACCTATCCCGAGATCGCCGAACGCCTGGACGTGTCGTTGAGTTCGGTGCAGCAATACATGGTGCGCGCGATGTCCGCGTGCTATGCGGCGCTTCATGCCTGACACCGCCAACGGAATGCCGCCGGACCGCCGGCCGCCAGATCGCCGGCCGCTGCACCGACTGCCGCCAGCCCATCGCCCCTCGGACTCCGTCGTGCGCCAGGCGATTGTCTGGTGGGCCAAGCTGCAGTCCGGGGTGGCGGATTTGCGAGACCAGGAATCCTGTAGCGCCTGGCTGGCGGAGGACCCGGCGCATCGCCTGGCGTGGGATCGTCTGCAGGCCATCGGCCAAGACGCGCGCCGGGTGCCATCGGCGCTGGCGCATACCGCGCTGAACGCCCCCGCATCGCGCGGCCGGCGCGCCGCATTGCGCGGCATGCTGTCCATCGCTGGCGTAGCGGTCACAGGCTGGGCGGGCTATCGCCATGCGCCGTGGCAGCGGCTGGTCGCCGACTTCAGTACCGATGTCGGAGAAAGGCGATCGCTGGCGTTGGCCGACGGGCTGCGCGTCACGCTGAACAGCGATACGGCCGTGCGCGTCAACGTGAGCGGCAATGCGCGCAACATCGACCTGCTGCGCGGCGAAATGCTGGTGGCGGCCGAACTGCGTCCAGGCATCGAGGCATTGCGCGTTGACACTGGCTACGGAGAACTGCGGGCCGAACGCGCCCGTTTCGACCTGCGGCGCACAGCCCTTGGCTCGCGCGTCGGCGTCTACGAAGGCAGCGTGGCGCTGCTGCGGCACGGCGTTCTGACTCACGTGAACGCAGGAGAGCGTCTGGCCTATGCCGACGATGCCGAGACCCGCCGCGGGGCGTCGGATCCTGACCGCCTTGCCTGGGTGGACGGCATGGTGGTGGCCAAAGAATGGCGTCTGGACGATTTCGCCGAATACCTGGCGCGCCAACGGGTGGGCGTGATCCGCGTCGATCCCGCGGTCGCGTCATTGCGGCTGTCCGGTGTGTTTCCACTGGACGATGCCGAGCGGGCGCTCAAGGCGCTGGAGCCCGCCTTGCCGATCACCGTCACGCGCCATACCCAATACTGGCTGCAGGTCGGACCTCGCGAGATCTGACAGTTACAAAATTCTTTGCCGACGCATTGCAGGTTTTGCCGCCCCGTACGGAAAGCAGGAATAGAGACCACCGTACAGGGAGATGTTTGTGTCCGCTTCAATCCATACGCGCCTGCGTGCACCGCTGACCGCCGGCCGCAAGGCCGTGCTGGCCGCCACTTGCGCGGGCGCGCTCGTCGCCGTCGTCCCGGTAGCCTGGGCGCAGTCCGCGCCGGCCGCCGCCAGCGCGCAGCGCAGCTACCAGATTCCGGCAGGCCCCCTTGCCGACGCGCTGACGCAGTTCGCGCGCAGCGCCGGCGTGGTGCTGTCGTTCGACCCGGCGCTGGTGCGCGGGCGACGCTCGGAAGGGCTGGACGGCGCGTATACCGTGGGCGCAGGCTTTGCCCGCATCCTGTCGGGCAGCGGCCTGCAGGCGCGCGCGCAATCCGGCAATACCTGGACGCTGGCGCCCGCGCCGGCGTCGTCGGGCGATACGCACGTGCTCGCGCCCGTGACCGTTTCGGGCATGTCCGAAAGCGCTTACGCGCCCACCGTGGGCTATGTGGCCACGGCCAGCGCCAGCGCCACCAAGACCGACACGCCGCTGATCGAGACGCCGCAGTCGGTGTCCGTGGTCACGCGTGAACAGATCGTCGAGCAGGGCGCGCAGACGCTGAACCAGGTGCTGCGCTACACGGCCGGCGTGGCCACCGAATCGCGCGGCGCCACGGCGACGCGCCTGGACCAGTTCAACGTGCGCGGCTTTTCCGCATCCACGTACCTGGACGGCCTGCGCGTGTTCGGCGGCCGCGACGCGCTGCCGCAGGTGGATGCCTTCCGGCTGGAACGCGTGGACGTGCTCAAGGGCCCGGCCTCTGTCATGTACGGGCAGGGCGGTCCTGGCGGTGTGGTCAATCAGGTCAGCAAGCGGCCGCTGGAAGAAGCGCAGCGCGAAGTCGAGCTGCAGGTCGGCAACTATGATTTCCGCCGGGCCAACTTCGACTTTGGCGGCCCCATCGACGAAGAGGGCAAGTACCTGTACCGCCTGGTTGGTTCGGGCTACATGTCCGACGGCCAGGTGAAGGACACCAAGGAGCGCCGTTATTTCGTCTCGCCGGCCTTCGCGTGGAAGCCCAATGCGGACACGTCGTTCACGGTGCTGACGAACTTCCAGCACGATCCCGACATGGGTTCGTATGGCGCCGCGCCCGCGATGCGCACGCTGCTGAACGCGCCGGACGGCTTCCGCCTGCCCGCTGACTACTACGACGGCGACGCCAACTTCGAAAAGAGCGACCGCAAGAGCTATTCGCTGGGCTACATCCTGGACCATCGCTTCAACGACACCTTCAAGGTGTCGCAAAGCCTGCGCTGGACGCATGCGGACGCCAAGTACCGCAGCATCTACGGTGCGATGACCAACTACTACGGCTACACGGACAGGACCTACCTGTACCACCAGCGCGCATCGATCGCGACGGACGTGGAAGTGGGCGCGCTGACCATCGACAACAACCTGCAGGCCCGCTTCAACACGGGCAAGATCGGCCACAACGTGCTGGTGGGCTTTGACTACCAGCACGTCAAGACCGACACGCTGTCGGGCTTCGGGTCCGCGCCGGCCTTGTACGTGAAGAACCCGGACAATCACCAGAACATCCCCGTTCCGGCGTTTTCCACCGATGCCACCACCACGCAATACCAGACCGGCGTGTATTTCCAGGACCAGATGCGGTTCGACCGTCTGTCCTTCCTGCTGGGCGGGCGCTATGACTGGTCGCGCAACGTGGGCGAAAGCAAGGCGATCTCCACGGGCCGCGTGACGCCGTCGTCCCTGAACGCGGAAGCGTTCTCCGGCCGGTTTGGCGCCATCTATAACTTCGACAACGGCGTGGCGCCGTATTTCAGCTACTCGGAGTCGTTCGAGCCCCAGTCGGGCACGGGCTGGAACAACACGCCCTTCAAGCCGATCGAGGGCAAGCAGTACGAAGTGGGCATCAAGTACCAGCCGCCGGGCTCGTCGACGTTGCTGACGTTCGCGGCCTTCGACATCCGCCGCGAAAACATGACGACCACCGATCCCGATCCGACGCACCTGTGCGGCACGTCCGGCGGACGCTGCTCGATCCAGGCGGGCGAGGTGCGCACGCAGGGTATCGAGCTGGAAGCCAAGACCGAACCGATGCGCGGGCTGTCGCTGATCGCTGCCTACTCCCTGATGAACAACGAGTACACCAAGGCATACCCGAACACGACCGGCTTTGACCTGAAGGGCAAGACGCCGGTTGCGCTGCCGTCGCAACAGGCCTCGGCGTGGGCGCGCTACCAGCTGAAGGAAGGGCCGCTGGCCGGCCTGGGAGTCGGTGGCGGCGTACGCTACATCGGGTCGTCGTATGCCAACGACGCCAACACACTGAAGGTGCCGAAGGTCACGCTGGTGGACCTGATGCTGGACTATGACCTGGGCCGCGCGTCGCCCTCGCTCAAGGGCATGCAGGTGGCCCTGAACATTCAGAACCTGTTCGACAAGGAATACATCGCTTCATGCTCGGGCGAGTCCTGGTGCTGGTTCGGCTATCAGCGCTCGATCAAGGCCAGCTTGCGCTATCGCTGGTAATCGCAAGGAAAAAGGCGGCCCCGGCGGGGCCGCCTTTTCGTTTGGCGCCGCGCAAAGTCTTTCAGTCCGCCACTTTCCAGTCCGCCAGTTCCCATCCGTCACGCCCCATTCGATGACGTTCTCACGTTAACGAGAATGGTTATAATTCATACCCTTCGCAGGAAATCCGCGCGAACCGCCTGGGCTCGTACCGGCTTACGCACCGTTTCCGCAACTACCATCAGCAAGAACAAGTGAAAGCTCCCGCAGCCGGCGCAGGCATGATGCGCTACCGTATCGCCGTCTTTTCCCGGGCGACGGCCGCCATTCTGGGCGGCTATGCCCTGGCCTCTGCCGCTGCCGCCTGCCTGGCGGTGTGGTTGCCGCTGGGTCGAGCGGATGCCGTCACCACCGCGCAGTTGCTGTCCTTCGTGGTCTACGCCTGCGGCGTCATCTGGGTGTTCGCCACGCGCAACGCCTGGCGTGCCTGGGCGGGCATCCTGGGGCCTGCGGCGATTTTGGGCGGCCTGTTCCTGGCGGGTCGCATGATGGGGGCGGCATGAAAGCAGCCAAGCCCAAGGCCCAGGGCGAAGAGGGCCTGCGCCAATCGATGTCGTGGTTGCACACCTGGGCCGGCCTGATTTTCGGCTGGGTGCTGTTCGCCATGTTCCTGACCGGATCCCTGGCTTTCTTCCGCCCGGAGATCACGCGCTGGATGCAGCCCGAGATTCAGGTGCAGCCGGGCCCCGCCGTGCAGGCGGTGGAAACCGCGCAGCGCTACCTGAATGAAAACGCGGCGGACGCCAAGCGCTGGTTCATCACGCCCCCGTCGGATCGCGAACCGCTGATCCAGTTGCTGTACCAGACCCCCAAGCCCAAGCCGGGCGAACGCGGCTTCGTGCGCGTGAAGCTCGATCCGGCTACCGGGCAGGCCGTCACGGGCCGCCAGACGCGCGGCGGCGACTTCTTCTACCGCTTCCATTTCGAACTGGAAACCGCGTTCCCATGGGGACGCTGGCTGGCCAGCATTGCGGGCATGTTCATGCTGGTGGCGATCATCAGCGGCATCATCACCCACAAGAAGATATTCACCGACTTCTTCACCTTCCGGCCGAAGAAGGGCGGTCAGCGCGCCTGGATGGACGGACACAATGTCCTGTCGGTGCTGGGCCTGCCGTTTCACCTGATGATCACCTTCAGCGGTCTTGTGCTGTTCATGGTGATGCTGATGCCGGCGGGCATCCAGGCCGTCTATGACACGCCCCGGCAGTACACGGACGACGTCTTCAAAGCCTTCAAGGTCACGCCGCCGCTGAACCAGCCTGCGCCGCTGGTGGCCATCGCGCCGCTCGTGGAGCAGGCCCAGCAGCACTGGCAAGGCAGGGTGGGGCGCGTGACGGTCAACAATCCGGGCGACGCGGGCGCCACCATCACGCTGACCCGCGATGAGGCTGATGGCGTGTCGTACGGCCGCCTGGCGCCCTATATGCGCTTCGACGGCGTGACGGGCGCGCTGCAGGAAGGCTCGGACGAGCGCAGCGCTACGGTCGTCACCGCCGGCGCCATCACCGGCCTGCACCTGGGGCTGTTTGCCGAGCCGCTGCTGCGCTGGCTCTATTTCCTGGTCAGCCTGGCCGGCACGGGAATGGTCGCCACCGGCCTGGTGCTGTGGATCGCCAAGCGCCGCCAGAAGGCGCGCCCCGGCGATGCGCGCGAAGCCTTTTCGCTGCGCCTGGTGGACGGCTTGAACGCGGGCACCATCGCCGGCGTGGTGTTCGGCGTTGCGGCCGTGTTCCTGGCCAACCGCCTGCTGCCGGCGGAAATGCCGGGACGCCAGGTGTGGGAAGTCCGCGCATTCTTCTCGGCGTGGGGCCTGTCCCTGGTCTACGCCTTCCTGTTCCAGCGGCGCAAGTGGCAGGACCTGCTGGCCGTCGCCGCCGCCGCGCTGGCCCTGGTGCCCGTCGTCAATGCGCTTACCACGCACCGACACCTGGGCGTGTCCCTGCCCGAGGGAGACTGGGTAATGGCCGGCTTCGACCTGACCTGCCTGGCCAGCGCCGTGCTGTTCGGATGGATGGCCCGCAAGGCCGCCAAGGCCAGCAAGGCGCCTGCCAAGACGCCCGGAAAGGCCCGGCCCCAACGCAATGAAGCCGTGAAGGCCGCCGTTGCCGCCGCCGCGTCGCCCGTCGTCCAGACGCCCGCGGTTACCGCCGCGACCCAACGGACCGTTCTTGAACCGCGAGGTGATATGCCATGACGCTTGCCGCCTTCTGCCTGGCCTATGCGGGGTTTTCCGCCCTGTGCCTGGGCATGGACCGTCACTACGAAGACCTGTTCGACCGCGCGCTGCCGCGCCGGCACCGCTTGCCGCTGCGGCTGTTTGGCTGGATCGCGCTTGCGCTTTCCCTGTGGGCGTCGGCGGCGGTCTGGGGCTGGAGCTACGGGACGGTCGAATGGATCGGCATCCTCAGCATCGCGGGCCTTTTGCTGATCTGGTTCCTGACGTTCCGGCCGCGCGCGGCCTTGACCGCCGGCGGGCTGTGCGCGCTGGCCGCGCCGTTGCTGGCGGTGCTGTAGGCCGTCGCGCATCCGGGTGATTCGATCGCCGGGCGCCGGATGAGCCGCAGCGCGGCAAGTTACACTGGCGGCTTCCCCACGCAAACGCCATTTCGCCTCATGAACACCCGCGTCCTTACCGGCATCACCACCACTGGAACTCCCCACCTTGGCAACTACGCGGGCGCAATTCGTCCGGCGGTCCAGGCCAGTACGCAACCCGGCGTGGACGCATTCTTCTTTCTGGCGGACTACCACGCGCTGATCAAGTGCGACGATCCCGCACGGGTCGCGCGCTCGCGCCTGGAAATCGCCGCGACGTGGCTGGCCGTGGGCCTGGACCACGATCGCGTGACGTTCTACCGCCAATCGGACATCCCGGAAATCCCCGAACTGAGCTGGCTGCTGACCTGCGTCACGGCCAAGGGCCTGATGAACCGGGCGCATGCGTACAAGGCCTCGGTGGACCAGAACGTGGCCAAGGGCGTGGACCCGGACGACGGCATCAACATGGGGCTGTTCTCGTATCCGGTGCTGATGGCCGCGGACATCGTCATGTTCAACGCGAACAAGGTGCCCGTGGGCCGCGACCAGATCCAGCACCTGGAAATGGCGCGCGACATCGCCCAGCGCTTCAACCACCTTTACGGGCGCGACTATTTCACGCTGCCTGAAGTGGTCATCGAAGAAGAGGTCGCCACCTTGCCCGGGCTGGACGGCCGCAAGATGTCCAAGAGCTACAACAACACCATTCCCCTGTTCGAAGGCGGCGCCAGCGCGCTGCGCGCTTCCGTGATGCGCATCGTGACCGACTCGCGCGAGCCGGGCGAACCCAAGGACGCCGAGTCCTCGCATCTGTACACCCTGTATCGCGCGTTCGCGACGCAGGCGGAGTCGGCGGCGTTCCGCAAGCAGCTCGAAGAAGGCATGGGCTGGGGCGATGCCAAGCAGGCGCTCTACCTGCATCTGGAAACCTTGCTGGCCCCGATGCGCGAAAAGTACATCGACCTGATCGCCAATCCGGGCCGCATCGAAGACATCCTGCAGGCCGGCGCCGCCAAGGCCCGCAAACTGGCTGTGCCGTTCATGCAGGAATTGCGCGAGGCCGTGGGCCTGCGCACCCTGGGCGCGGCTGCCGCGTCGGGCAAGGGCGCCAAGGGCAAAAAGGAAAAGTCGAAGGGCGCGCGCTTCGTGAGCTTCCGCGACGAGGACGGCAGCTTCCGCTTCCGCCTGCTGGCCGCGGACGGCGAAGAGCTGCTGCTGTCGCAAGGTTTTGCCGACCCCAAGGAAGCCGGCGCGCTGATGCGCCGCCTGCAGGCGGAAGGCTCGGACGCTTTCCTGGAGCCCAGCGCGCAGGGTTATGCGGTGCTGATCGACGGCGTGGCCGTTGCGTCGGCGCCCGCCGGTGCGCAAGGCGAACCCGCCGCGCTGCTGTCTCGCACGCGCGAGGCCCTGCAGTCGCTGTCGCAGGAATAATCGGCGGGAAGGCGGCGCGTCTAGCACCGCCTGCAGGATGTCGGGCCCTGCCTGTGCCACAGGCAGGCGCCAAACGCCGCGGCAACCGGCCGCGCGCTGCGTCTCAGCCTGGCGATCAGTTCAGCCGCGCGCTGGCCACGATGCGCCCGTCGCGCACCTGGAAGCGCTGCACATGGCCTTGCCCGGCGATTTCAAGCAGATCGCCGTCGGAATAGCCGGTGACATTGGGACAGTCCAGCCATTCCGGGTTGATGAACGGAAAGTACTTCAGCGTGCCGCTGCCCTGGCTGGCGAAATCGAACGTGGTGTTGGCCACGACCTCTGGATCCCACTGGCTGGCGTCGTACGTCAGCACGCAGCCTGCGCCGATGCGGTAGATGATGCTGGCGCCCATGCTGGCAAAGCCCAACGCCCCCACGTGCAACTGCGCGCCGTTGCGCAGTTCGATGACCCGGCTGCCCAGGCGTTCCAGGGTGACATGCTTGAACGTCAGTTCAGCGCCGTCCACGATCAAATGCGAATACTGGCCCAATGTGACGTCGCCGTAGACGCCGCTTGGGCCGAATTCTTTTTCGGTGATGGTCGCGGTTTCGTTGGCGGCAAGCGTGATGATGCTGAGCATGGCGGATGGATCTCCGGGTCTATCAGGGGGGGGGCGCTGTTTTTCTTGTGCTGCTTCCCGATAGACGTTTCGCGCCGCTGCTCGCCTGATCGTGGGTCTTGTGTCGTCGGGGCGATCACCCCGCGGTGTGGCTTTTTATTATTTAGACACAATTCGATATTTTCTCTTATTTTTGTTATTTCGAATTGAGACAACGCAACGAAAGCCGGCTTGCTACGGGTAAGTCCTAGGGGCAGGGGCGGTGAGGCGGGGGCAAAAAAAATCCCGGCGATGAGCCGGGATCTTGGTGCCGAAGCGCAGCGATCAGCGCTTGAGCTTGGCGAACGCATCCGCCATGGCGCTGTTCATGCCGCCTGCGCCGCTGGCGCCCGCGCTGCGGCCACCGTCACCCTGGCGGCGCGGGCGGTCGCCCCCCTTGGGCGCGTCGCCGCTGCGACGTGCGGGCGAGGCGGTGTCGTTCAGGCGCATGGTGAGGGCCACGCGCTTGCGCGCGACGTCCACTTCCAGCACCTTCACGCTGACCGTCTGGCCCACGCGCACCACGTCGCGGGGGTCTTTCACGAACTTCTCGGCCAGCGCCGAGATGTGGACCAGGCCGTCCTGGTGCACGCCGATATCGACGAACGCGCCGAAGTTGGCCACGTTGGTGACGACGCCTTCCAGCACCATGCCCGGATACAGGTCGTTCAGCGTTTCGACGCCTTCCTTGAACTGGGCCGTCTTGAATTCGGGACGCGGATCGCGGCCGGGCTTTTCCAGTTCGGCGAAGATGTCCCTCACGGTGGGCAGGCCGAAGCGCTCATCGGTGAAGTCGGACGGCGACACGCCCTTCAGGGCGTCACGCTGGCCGATGATCTGCTTCACTTCGGCTTTGATCTTGGCCACGATGCGTTCGACCACCGGATAGGCTTCCGGGTGCACGGACGAAGCGTCCAGCGGATTGTCGCCTTGCGGAATGCGCAGGAAGCCGGCGGCCTGTTCGAACGCCTTGTCGCCGAAGCGGGGCACTTTGCGCAGGATCTCGCGCGTGGGGAACGCGCCGTTCTCGTCGCGCCACGCCACGATGTTCTTGGCCAGCAGGGAATTCAAGCCCGACACGCGGGCAAGCAGGGCCGCCGAGGCCGTGTTGACGTCAACGCCCACGGCGTTCACGCAGTCTTCGACCACCGCGTCCAGCGACCGCGCCAGCTCACGCTGGTTGACGTCGTGCTGGTACTGACCGACGCCGATGGCCTTGGGGTCGATCTTGACCAGTTCGGCCAGCGGATCCTGCAGGCGGCGCGCGATGGACACGGCGCCGCGCAGGGTCACGTCCAGGTCGGGGAATTCCAGGGCGGCGGTTTCCGATGCCGAATACACCGATGCGCCGGCTTCGGACACCACCACGCGGGTGACCTTCAGGTCCGGGAAGCGTTCCATCATGTCGCCCACGAGCTTTTCGCTTTCACGCGAAGCCGTGCCGTTGCCGATGGCGATCAGGTCCACCTTGTGGCGCGCCACCAGCGCGGCCAGCGTGTTGATCGTGCCCTCGCGGTCGCGACGCGGTTCGAACGGGTACACGGTGGTGGTGTCGACCACCTTGCCGGTCTGGTCGATCACGGCGACCTTGCAGCCGGTGCGGATGCCGGGGTCCAGGCCCAGCACGGCCTTGGGGCCCGCGGGGGCGGCCAGCAGCAGGTCTTTCAGGTTGGCGGCGAACACGCGGATCGCCTCGGCTTCGCCGCTTTCGCGCAGGCGGCCGACCAATTCGCTTTCGAATGCCGTCAACAGCTTCACGCGCCAGGTCCAGCGGCACACTTCGCCCAGCCAGCGGGCGCGCGGCGTTGCGTCCAGCGCGAACAGGCCGTTGCCCAGCTTCAGGAAATTCGCGATGCGCGCGACGCAGGGATGCGGCGTCTGTGCTTCGAGTTCGGCTTCCAGGCCCAGGCGCAGTTCAAGCACGCCTTGCTGGCGGCCGCGCAGCAGCGCCAGGATGCGGTGCGAGGGCAGGGTGCGCAGCGGTTCGTTGAAGTCGAACCAGTCGCGGAAATTGGCGCCCTCGGCTTCCTTGCCGTCGATCATCTTCGAGTAGATCAGGCCGGTGGACCACAGGTGCTCGCGCATGTCGGCCAGCAGATCCGCGTTTTCCGCGTAGCGTTCGGCCAGGATGTCGCGCGCGCCGTCCAGCGCCGCCTTGGCGTCGTTGATGGAGGCCTCGGGATTCAGGTACTGCGCGGCCAGCGCGGCGGGGTCGCAGGCCGGATCGGCCAGGATGCCGTCGGCAAGGGGCTCGAGGCCGGCCTCGCGGGCGATCTGGGCGCGCGTGCGGCGCTTGGGCTTGTACGGCGCGTACAAATCCTCCAGTCGCTGCTTGGTGTCGGCCGAGCCGATTTCCTGCTGCAGTTCGGACGTGAGTTTGCCCTGCTGCGAAATGGACTCAAGAATGGCGCCGCGGCGCTCTTCGAGTTCGCGCAGGTAGCCCAGTCGGACTTCCAGGTTGCGCAGCACCGTATCGTCCAGGCCTCCGGTGGCTTCCTTGCGATAACGGGCGATGAAGGGCACGGTGGCGCCGTCATCCAGCAGTTCCACCGCCGAAGCGATTTGGGTAGCGCGCGCGCCAAGCTCGGTGGCGATCTGCGCGACGATGCGGGCGTTGTCGACGCCGGCGGCGACGTACGTGATAGCGGAAGTTTCAGACATCTCTATACGACGGCAAAAAGGAAAAACAAGGGGCGGATTGTGCCATAAGCCGCTGTTACAGAACGTGCCCGGAGGGGATCGATCTGTCCCTCTGTAGGAGCACTTGCGGCAACGCGCAAGCGGGCAAGCGCGGCGGCAACGGGTATCATTTGGGTCCTTTCCCAAATCAGTGTCTGGCGCCCGAACCGCATGTCCCGGCACCGGTTCACCCCATCCCGACCGACACTAGGCTGCTGTAATGCTGGACCTGGACATTTCCGAATTCTTCGACGAGGACGGGCCTTTGGCCACGGCCTTGCCCGGCTACAAGCCGCGCCCTTCACAGGTAGAACTGTCGCAGGCCATTGGCCAGGCCATCCAGGACCGCGCCACGCTGGTGGCCGAAGCCGGCACCGGCATCGGCAAGACCTGGGCCTATCTTGTACCTGCCTTCATCCAAGGCGGCAAGGTGCTGATTTCCACCGGCACGCGCACCTTGCAGGACCAACTCTTCACCCGTGATCTGCCGCGGGTCCGCGCGGCGCTGGCTGCGCCCGTGACCGCGGCGCTGCTCAAGGGCCGTGGCAACTATGTCTGCCACTACCACCTGGAACGCCTGCAGGGCGACGAGCGCGCGCTGAAGTCGCGCTCCGAGATCCAGCAGCTTCGCCAGATCCAGGTGTTCGCGGGCATCTCCAAGACCGGCGACCGCGGCGACCTCGCGCAGGTGCCCGAAGACGCCGACATCTGGCAGCGCGTGACGTCCACCCGTGAAAACTGCCTGGGCCAGGAATGCCCGCGCATCCGCGACTGCTTCGTGGTCAAGGCGCGCCGCCAGGCCCAGGAGGCCGACGTGGTCGTCGTCAACCACGCGCTTTTCATGGCCGACCTGATGCTGCGCGAAGAGGGCGTCACCGACCTGCTGCCCGAAGCCGACACCGTCATCTTCGACGAAGCGCATCAACTGCCCGACACCGCCACGCGCTTTCTTGGCAGCAGCGTGTCCACGCATCAACTGATGGACTTCGGCCGCGCGCTGGAAGTCGCCGGGCTGGCCTACGCGCGTGAAGCCGCCAAATGGAGCGACGTCAGCCGGCACCTGGAAACCGCCGCGCGTGAATTGCGCCTGGCCTGTGCGCCGCTGGACAAGATGCCGGGCCGCAAGGCCACGTTCGAAGCCATCCCCAACCCCGAGGAATTCGACGAAGCGTTCCTGGCGTTGCGCGAAGCCGTGGACAGCGCCACCAAGGCGCTTGGCGCGGTGGCCGAGAAGCATCCCGACCTGCTCGCGGCCGCGCGTTCGGGCGCCGAGATTTCGGTCAAGCTCAAGCGCTGGGCGACGCCGGGACGAGCCGGCGGCGCAATGGACGACGAAGGCTGGGGCCGCGACGACCAGGCGCCCACGCAAAGCGCGCTGGGCGACGGGCCGTCCACGCCTGCCGCCATTCTGGAAGGCGCCGCATTGGCCGAACAATGGACGGGGCCCGCGGTGCGCTGGGTCGAACACGGCCTGCACCACGTGCGCCTGCACTCGGCGCCGCTATCGGTGGCGCAGGCCTTCTCCAAATTCCGCAAGCCGGGCCAGGCCTGGATCATGACGTCGGCCACGCTGTCCATCAACGGCGAGTTCACGCACTTCACCAGCCAGCTTGGCCTGGACCGCGCCCGCACGGGCAAATGGGAATCGCCTTTTGACTACCCCGAACAGGCGCTGCTGTTCGTGCCGCGCGGCATGCCGGAGCCCCAGTCGCCGCAGTTCCTGGACCGTTTCGTCCAGACCTTGATGCCGTTGCTGGAAGCCAGTCCAGGCGGCACCCTGGTGCTTTGCACCACGCTGCGCGCGGTGGACAAGGTCGCCAACCTGCTGGCCGACGCCTTCGACGACGCGGGGCATGACTGGCCGCTGCTGAAACAGGGAGAGGGCACGCGCCGCGACCTGCTGGATCGCTTCTGCAAGCTCAAGCACCCCATACTGGTGGGCAGCGCAAGCTTCTGGGAAGGCATCGACCTGCCGGGCGATGTCCTGACTCTTGTGGCGATCGACAAGCTGCCGTTCGCGCCGCCCGACGATCCCGTCATCGAGGCCCGGCTGCGGGCCTGTCGCGCCCAGGGCGGCAATCCGTTCGCGGAATACCAGCTTCCCGAGGCCGCCATTTCGCTCAAGCAGGGCGCCGGCCGCTTGATCCGCACGGAGTCGGATTGGGGTGTGCTGATGGTTGGCGATGCGCGCCTGGTTGAAAAGCCCTACGGCAAGCGCCTGTGGCGCGGCTTGCCGCCCTTTGCGCGCACACGCGAACTGGAAGAAGTGCTGGCGTTCTACCGGCGCAAGCGCGGCCCCGACGACGAATAAGCCCGCCCCGGGCAAAAAAATAGCCCTTCAAGCGAAGGGCTATTTTTATTCCCATGCGGGCGGAATCAGTTGAACGGATTCCACCAGCTCTTGTCGGCCTTCAGGCCCTTGGTGCGGAATTCGCTGTTCGGGTAGTTCTTTTCGTAGACTCGCTGCGCGTCGTTCTTGAGTTCGGTCATGTGCAGTTTGTCGTACGACTCGACCATCAGGTACAGCGCCTCTTCGGTGGCGGGGGCGCCTTCGAAATCGGTGATGACGGTCTGCGCGCGGTTTGCCGCCGCGACATATGCGCCGCGCTCGTAGTAGTAGCGGGCGACGTGGACTTCGTTCATGGCGATGGTGTTGACCAGCCACGCCACGCGCTTTTCGGCGTCGACGCTGTACTTGCTTTCGGGGTAGCGCTTGATCAGTTCGTTGAAGGCGTCATAGGACGCGCGCAGGCCCTTGGGGTCGCGCTCGGACGGATCCTGGCCGGTGATGTTGGTCATGAACGCGCTGGCCGGCGTGAAGTTGATCAGGCCCTTCAGGTACAGCGCGTAGTCGGTGCCGGGGTGGTTGGGGTAGAGCTGCTGGAAGCGGTCGATGGCGGCCAGCGCCTGTTCGTTTTCACCGTCTTTCCAGTTGACGTACGCCAGTTCAAGCAGCGCCTGCTGGGCATAGACGCCGAAGGGATAGCGGCTTTCGATGGCGGTCAGGCGCTCGCGGGCTTCTTTCCAGCCGCCCGAGGACATTTCGGCCTTCGCGTCCGCGTAGAGTTGCTCTGCGCTCCAGTTGGTGGTCTTGTCATACTTGCCGTCGGTGCCGCTGCAACCGGCGATGACCATGGCGGCAAATAGCGCGATGACCACGCGCAAAACCGACCCGCTGCGGGATGCGGGGTTCGAGGGAGCTGCAGGGTGGTGAATCACGAGAATCGTATCCTTGGTGTTAGCATGGCAGGCTGATTATATGATTTGTCTCCATGTCTGATACAGCCGCCCGCGCAGATCTTGTTTCCGACGGCAAACTCCAGGGTTCCGTCGACCAAAATGCCGCCGATCTGGGCGCCGACGACGAAACGCTCGACGAATCCCCCCGCGGTGAACCTCAAGTTGTAACAGTGCCGTCCGCCACCCGGGCTGACCGGCTCGACAAGGTGCTGGCCGGACTGCTGCCCGATCACTCCCGCAACCGCCTGCAGGGCTGGATCGAATCCGGCAACGTGCTGGTCAACGGCCAGCCGGGCAAGGTCCGGCAGACGGTCGGGCCGGGAGACGAACTGACGGTCTGGGCCCAGCCCGCGCCCGAAACCCAGGCGTTCACGCCGGAACCCGTCGAATTCGCCGTCGTGGCCGAAAGCCCCGACTGGATCGTGGTCAACAAGCCCGCGGGGCTGGTCACGCATCCGGGCGCCGGCAACTGGAGCGGCACGCTGCTCAATGGCCTGCTGTACCGCTATCCCGAACTGGCCCAGGTGGCCCGAGCCGGCATCGTGCATCGGCTGGACAAGGACACTTCCGGGCTGATGGTGGTGGCCCGCAACGAGATCGCGCAGACCCACCTGGTGCGCCAGTTGCAGGCGCGCAGCATGGGTCGCGAATATGTCGCGCTGGCGCATGGCTGGCTTGCCGCCTCCGGCAAAGTGGACCGCGCCATCGGCCGGGATCCGCGCGTGCCGGTGCGCATGAGCGTCGAGCGGCCGGTGGCGCCCAAGCCGGCCATCACCAATTACGCCCCGGCCCGCCGCGGCATGGTGGATCCCGGCGGCCGCGTCACCGAAGTGGTGTGCCGCCTGGAAACCGGCCGGACCCACCAGATCCGCGTGCACATGGCCAGCCTTGGCCATCCGCTGCTGGCCGACACGATCTACGGCGGCAAGAATATCGCTGGCGCGCAGCGCCAGATGCTGCATGCCCGCGCGCTGCATTTCGACGATCCGGGCGGCGGCGGAGAAGTCCAGTTCGCCGCGGCGGTGCCCGCCGACATGGCGCAAGTCCAGGAGAGCATCGCATGGAGCGCTTGATCGCGGGCCTGCCCGTCGTCACCGGCCCCGAATGGCCGGGCGTCGGCTATTTCTGCACCACCCGCGCGGGCGGGGTGGGAGTGGCTCCGCACGACACCCTGAACCTCGGCCTGCGCGCCAACGACAATCCCGACGCCGTGGCCGAGAACCGTCGCCGCGTGCGCGCGGCGGTCCCGTCCGAACCCTTGTGGCTGCGCCAGGTTCATGGCAGCGAGGTCGTGGACGCCGACCGTCCCGACGTGCCGCCGGAACCTGCGGTGGACGCCAGCGTCACGGCGCAGCCTGGACGCGTACTCGCCATCATGGTGGCCGACTGCCTGCCCGTCGTGATTGCCGACGCCAGCGGCAACGTGCTGGGAGCCGCGCACGCCGGTTGGCGCGGCCTGTCGGGCGGGGTGCTGGAACATACGCTGGCCGCCATGCGCGCCAAGGCGCCGCAGGCCACGTCCTGGCGCGCCTGGGTCGGGCCGGGCATCGGGCCGCGGCATTTCGAAGTGGGGCAGGACGTGCTGGATGCGTTCACGACCGACGACCCGGCCACCGCGCGCTATTTCGCGCCACGGCCGGGCATCGCGGGCAAGTGGCTGGCCGACCTCGCCGGATTGGCGGATTTTCGGCTGAGGCGCGCCGGGGTACAAGAAGTGTCCCTTAGCGGGATATGCACGGTGAGCGAGTCGGACCGGTATTTTTCGTACCGGCGCGACGGCGAGACTGGACGCATGGCGCTGCTGGCCTGGTTGGACCCGGTTTGACGCCGCTCAAACGCTGAGCCCGGGCCCGGTGCGGCCCCTCCTTGTATACCCGCATTGACAGTCCTGGACACGGAATGCAACATCAATCGCGAAGTTTCGATAACAAGGTGTCGAAGTGAATGCCAATCTCTCCGCAGGTCCCATTCCGGTGAGCGTGGCACCGGAAGTCCTGGCTGACATCCAGGCAGAATTTTCTCGCGAATGGCAACGCCTTTGCGACGATGCCCGGCGCGGCGCGCTGGCGCCGCCGTCCGATCGCCGCTTCTCGGGCGAGGCCTGGGCGGCCAATGCTTCCCACCTGCTGCTGGCTCACACCTATCTGCTGTCGGCGCGCGCCATGTCGCGCATGGTCGATGCGGCGCAGGTCAGCGAACCGATGCGCGACCGCCTGCGATTCTCGATCATGCAGTGGATCGACGCGCTGTCTCCGGCGAACTTCCTGGCGCTGAATCCCGACGCCCAGCAGTCCATCGTGGAAAGCGCGGGCCGCGCACTGACCGAAGGCATGGCGAACCTGCTGGGCGACGTCCGCAAAGGGCGCATCACGCAGACCGACGAGTCCCATTTCGAAATCGGCCGCAACGTCGCCACCACGCCGGGCGACGTGGTCTACGAAAACACGCTGTTCCAGCTGATCCAGTATGCGCCCTCGACCGCCACCGTGTTCGAGCGGCCGCTGGTCATCGTGCCGCCGAACATCAACAAGTTCTACATCCTGGATCTGCAGCCCGAAAATTCCTTCGTGCGCAATGCGGTCGCGCAGGGCCAGACGGTGTTCCTGATTTCGTGGCGCAATCCGGTGGATTCGGATACGGACGGCGTCGACCGCGCCACCTGGTCCGACTATCTGGACGATGCCGTGCTGCAGGCGCTGCGCGTGGCCAGCGACATCAGCAAGCAGCCGCAGGTCAACGCGTTAGGCTTCTGCGTGGGCGGCACCATGCTTGCGTCGGCGCTTGCGCTGGCCGAGGCGCGCGGCGAACACCCCGTGGCCTCGCTTACCTTGCTGACCTCGCTGCTGGATTTCCACGACACCGGCATCCTGGATGTGTTCGTCGACGAGGCCCACGCGTTGCTGCGCGACCATCAACTGGGCAAGGGCGGCCTCATGCCGGGTCGCGATCTGGCCACCACGTTCTCCTTCCTGCGGCCCAACGAGCTCGTCTGGAATTACGTGGTCGGCAACTATCTGAAGGGGCAGAAGCCGCCGGCCTTCGACCTGCTGTTCTGGAACGGCGACAGCACGAATCTGCCGGGCCCCTTCTTCTCCTGGTATTTCCGCAATACCTACCTGGAGAACAATCTGAAGGTGCCGGGCCGCGCGCAGGCAGCCGGCCTCCCGCTCGACCTGACGCGGCTGAACATGCCCGCGTATATCTTCGGATCGCGCGAAGACCATATCGTGCCCTGGGTGTCGGCCTATGCATCCACGCAGATCCTGCGCGGACCCCAGCGCTTCGTGCTGGGCGCGTCCGGCCACATCGCGGGCGTGGTGAATCCGCCCGCCAAGAAGCGTCGCAGCTACTGGGTGGCCGACGCGCTGGAACAGACGAACCAGCCCCTGCCTGGCGATCCCAAGGCATGGTTCGAGCAGGCCGTCGAGCATCCCGGCAGCTGGTGGCCGGACTGGACGGACTGGCTGGCCGGCCATGCGGGCAAGCAGGTCAAGGCGAAGGAAAAGACAGGCAATGCCAAGTACCGGCCGATCGAGCCGGCTCCTGGCAGGTATGTAAAGGTCCGGGCTGCCTGACACCGCGCGGCTTGCGGTCGATCACCGGGCTACAAAGAAGGCTATTAATCAACGAGGCGTCCGTCGCACACAGGAGGAAGTCCAATGAGCGGAAAACTGGCTTACGTAACAGGCGGGATGGGCGGGATTGGCACCTCTATTTGCCAGCGCTTGGCCAAGGATGGCTTTCGCGTGGTGGCAGGCTGCGGCCCCAGCCGCAACTATCAGCAATGGCTGGATGAGCAGGCCGCGCAAGGCTTTACGTTCTATGCGTCCGTCGGCAACGTGTCCGACTGGGATTCCACGGTGGCCGCTTTCGAAAAGGTCACCGCCGATCTTGGTCCGGTGGACGTGCTGGTCAACAACGCGGGCATCACCCGCGATGGCTTGTTCCGGAAAATGAGCGCCGACGACTGGCGCGCGGTCATCGATACCAACTTGAACAGCTTGTTCAATGTGACCAAGCAGGTCATCGACGGCATGGTCGAGCGCCAGTGGGGACGAATCATCAACATCAGTTCGGTCAATGGCCAGAAGGGGCAGTTCGGCCAGACCAACTACTCCACGGCAAAGGCCGGCATCCATGGATTCACCATGGCCCTGGCGCAGGAAGTGGCAAGCAAGGGCGTGACGGTCAACACGATTTCGCCGGGCTATATCGGCACCGACATGGTCCGAGCCATCCGCCCGGACGTGCTTGAAAAGATCGTCGCGACGATTCCGGTGCGCCGCCTGGGCACACCCGAGGAAATCGCCTCCATGACGTCATGGCTGGCGTCCGACGAATCCGGCTTTTCGACCGGAGCGGACTTCTCGCTCAACGGCGGCCTGCACATGGGCTGACGCAACGTGGGCCGCCGCAAGGCGGCGCCACCGGCTCCGGCTGGCCTCGGGCAAAAGGCCGGCCGGTATTACACTTCACCTTATTCGAAGCCTAAGAGATCGCCCGATCCGGGGACAACCATGACGCAAGCACAAACCGGCGCCAGCCTGCGCCTGATTAAAAAGTACCCCAACCGTCGCTTATACGACACCCGGACCAGCACCTACATCACCCTGGCAGATGTCAAGCAACTGGTCCTGGCCAACGAGGAGTTCCAGGTCGTCGACGCCAAGAGCAGCGAAGACCTGACGCGCAGCATCCTTTTGCAGATCATCCTGGAAGAGGAAAGCGGCGGCATGCCCATGTTCTCGTCGAACATGCTGTCGCAGATCATCCGTTTCTACGGCCACGCCATGCAAGGCATCATGGGGTCCTACCTGGAAAAGAACATCCAGGCGTTCATGGAGATCCAGCAGCGCATGGCTGAGCAGTCGAAGGGCCTGTATGGAAGCCAGTTCGGGCCTGAAGCCTGGACGCAATTCATGAACGTGCAGACGCCCATGCTGCAGAACATGATGAACAACTACATCGACCAGAGCAAAAACCTGTTCGTGCAGATGCAGGACCAGATGCAGGACCAGACCCGCGCGATGTTCTCGACTTTCCCGTTCACGCCCGGCGGCAACCCCGGCGCGGGACGCAAATAAGAACGGCTGACGCCGGGCCCCGCTGGCCTGCGTCAAGTGATAGGGCCGCCGTGGCGAAAGCCGCGGCGGCCTTTTTGCAGCTTGACCGAACGCAATGATCCGGCACTTATTAGGCGGCGAAGTTCAGGGATGTGTCAGCAAAATCCCGTAAATTAATGAAAACGGTTCTTGTTTGTGTTTTGGAGCCGTTATTTTCATTTGTCTCGAGGATTATGCACATGATCAAGAAAGCCTTGGCGCTGGCCATTGTCGCTTTGAGCGTGTCCGCCGCGAATGCGGCCGAATACCCCATCGGCAAGCCGGTAGAAAAGGGCGGCATGGAAATCGGCGCGGTTTACCTGCAGCCGATCGAAATGGACCCGCCCGGAATGATGCGTCCGGCCAAGGACTCCGATGTGCACCTCGAGGCCGACATCCACGCCACCGCCGGCAACAAGACGGGCTTTCCGGAAGGCGAGTGGGTGCCCTATCTGGTCGTGAACTACGAAATCCAGAAGGTCGGCAGCCAGAACGTGCAGAAGGGCACGTTCATGCCCATGGTGGCCAACGATGGTCCGCACTATGGCGAAAACGTCAAGCTCGAAGGCCCGGGCAAGTACAAGCTGAAGTACACGATCCTGCCGCCGACCGCGAACAAGATGAGCCATTTCGGCCGTCACGTCGACAAGGAAACCGGCGTGGGCGACTGGTTTGAACCGTTCGACCTGGAATACGAATTCGTCTACGCCGGCACCGGCAAGAAGGGCGGTTACTGATCGTGCCCCGCCTGCTGCGCGTTCTTGCCGCAATGCTGATCGGCCTGGCCGGGGTGGCCGGCATGGCGCCCGCGCAGGCGGACGAATTGCCCACGTTCACCTTGAGATTCAAGCCGGACGGCACGTTCGAGCCCGCCACGCTGGAAGTCCCGGCGGGCCGTTTCAAGATCGAACTGATCAACGAAAGCAATGAGCCGGTGGAATTCGAAAGCATTCCGCTGCGCAAGGAAAAAGTCCTGGGCCCGGGGGTGAAATCCTTCGTGGTGATCACCATTTCGCGTCCGGGCGAGTATCCCTTTTTTGACGACTTTCACCAAAGCGTGAAAGGCACCTTGGTCGTCAAGCCCAAGGAATAGAACGGCAGCAAGCCATGGAACAGGTACTTTTCATCGTCTGGCGCGAAAGCGTCGAAGCCCTGCTCGTCGTGGGCATCCTGTACTCGTGGCTGCGCGCCACGCCGGAAGGCAAGCGCGGGCTGCCCTATCTGTGGGGCGGGGTTGCAGCCGGGCTGGCCCTGGCCGTGGCGCTGGCGCTGGTGCTGCTGGGCGTGTCGTCCTGGCTCAGCGACGAAGGCCAGGAATGGTTCCAGGCCATCATGTCTCTGGCGGCTTGCGCCCTGGTGGTGCAGATGGTCGTGTGGATGAAGAAACACGGCCGCACGCTCAAGGGCGAACTCGAAAGCGGCGCGCGGTCGTCCGTGGCCAATGACAACTGGTGGGGCCTGCTGGTCCTGGTGGCTATCGCCGTGGCCCGCGAAGGCAGCGAGACCGTGGTGTTCCTGTACGGCACCGTGTCGGCGGGCGAGGGCGGCAGCGACATGCTGATGCTGGCTCTGGCTGGCGTGGCGGGCTTTGCCGTGGCGCTGCTGACGTTCTGGCTGCTGCAACTGGGCGGCAAGCTCATCACGTGGCGCCGCTTTTTCCGCCTGACTGAAATCCTGCTGCTGCTCCTGGCCGGTTCGCTGCTGGTGGGCGGCCTGGATCACCTGATTTCGCTGGACGTCCTGCCGACCATCGTCGACCCGGTCTGGGACAGCTCCTGGTTGCTGAGCGACAGCACGGGCTTTGGCAAGGTGCTTGCCGACTTTGCCGGCTACCGCGCATTGCCCGCGCTCATCTCGGTGCTGTTGTGGGTGGCTTACTGGATCGTCGTCTGGGCGCTTCTGCGCTGGGTGGGCGGCAAGGCCGCCCCGGTGCCCGCAGCCCGGGGGGCATCCTGATTCCGGTCTTTTCGCCGGACTGAATATTTGAAGGTTTGACCATGGCAGCTTTGCTCGGGAGGGCAACCTCCCGTATCGCCGACTTTCTCCGTGACCATGCCCCGCTGTTGCGCAAGCTGCAGTGGGGCATTGTCGCGTTTTACGCATTCCTCCTGATCGTGCCGGCGCTGATGCCGCTGCCCGACAACACGGCGTCGGTGTTCAACAACCTGACCGTCGTGGCGCAGTTCGCGTTCTGGGGCGTATGGTGGCCGTTCGTGCTGATTTCCATGCCGATCCTCGGCCGCGCCTGGTGCGGCTGGCTCTGTCCGGAAGGCATGCTTACCGAATGGGCCAGCGAGCGCGGCCAGGGCCGCGCCATCCCCAAATGGATGCGCTGGGGCGGCTGGCCGTTCGTGGCCTTCGGGCTGACGACGATCTACGGCCAGTTGGTCAGCGTCTACCAGTATCCGCTGGCCGTCCTGGCCGTGCTGGGCGGATCGACCGTGGCGGCCATGATCGTCGGTTGGCGATACGGCCGCAGCAAGCGGGTGTGGTGCAAATACCTGTGCCCGGTCAATGGCGTGTTCAATCTGCTGGCCAAGCTGGCGCCCTGGCATTTCAAGGTCGACGAAGAAAAGTGGCGCCATCCGGTCATCCGCATCGAACCCATCAACTGCGCGCCGCTGGTGCCGCTGCGCCACATGAAGGGCGCGGGCGATTGCCACGTGTGCGGCCGATGCAGCGGTTATCGCGGCGCGATCGCGCTTACCCCAAGGTCGCCCGAAGAAGAGATCGTGCACGTGACCGACGGCGATCCCTGGCAGACGGCGCTGCTGTGCTTCGGCCTGATGGGCATCGCCATCGGCGCGTTCCTCTGGAGCGCCAGCCCCTGGTACGTGACGGCCAAGCAGTGGGCGGCCACCTGGCTGGTCGAACACGACATCATGTGGCCGCTGATGGACAACGCACCCTGGTTCATCCTGACGCACTACCCGGACGTGAACGACAGCTTTTCGTGGCTGGACGGCGCGGGCATCCTGCTGTTCGTGGTTGGCGCAACAGTGTGCGTGGGCGGCGCAACCTTCCTGTCGCTCTGGATCGCGGACCGGCTGGCGCCCGCCGCACCCGTGCCGGGCGCGCCCGTTACGCGCTGGGGGCGTCCCGGCCTGCACAAGCTGGCCCAGGCCTTGATCCCGTCCGCCGGCATCGGTGTGTTCCTGGGGCTGTCGGCAACCACGATCACGCTGCTCAAGCATGAAGGCGTTCAGGCGGCGTGGGCGACGCCCGTGCGCTTTACGCTGCTGACGCTCGCGGTGCTCTGGACCCTGCGCCTTTATGCGCGGCTGCTCAAGCCGCGTCCGGCAAGCGCACCGCGCAAAGTCCTGGCCGGCCTGGTGCTGGCGGCGGGCCTCGCGCCGTTCTGCCTGGCCTGGGTGCTGTTCTTCGCGGTCTGGTAAGCGGCCTTCAAGACGCTGCGATAAAGTGGGGACTTCGCCGGCCATGGCCGGCATTTCTCCAGTTTGCTTTTTGCCATGGCCACTTACGCGTTCCGCCTGCTCAACGTCTTTGCTTCGTCCACTTTCAGCGGCAACCAGCTTTGCGTGTTTGAAGACGCCCGCGGCATGGACGATGCCACCATGCTCAATCTCGCGGCGCAATTCAAGCTGTCCGAGACCACATTCATCCTGCCCTCCGACCATGCGGCGGCGCGGGTGCGCATCTTCACGCCGGGCTTCGAAATGAAGTTCGCCGGCCATCCGGCCATCGGCACGGCGCAGGTCGTGCGCAGTCTCCAGCAGACCGGCGACGCGTTGACACTGGAGTTCCCGGCCGGCGTCGTGCCCTTGTCCGCCAACGGCGACGCCTGGACATTCACTGCGCCGTGCCCGGACGGCGTGCGCACCGCGGCGCCCGAACTCGACCGCGCAGGCATCGCCGCGCTGGTGGGCCTGTCCGCAACTGATTTGCAGGCGGACCCGATATGGGTGGATACCGGCGCCGACCATCTGCTGGTGCCGCTGGCCAGCGTCGACGCGGTGCGCCGGGCAGCGCCCGACGCATCCCAGCTTCACCGCTGGCAGGCCAGCAGCCTGGGCCGCAAGACGCTTTACGTGTTTGCCTTCGATGAAGCCAATGTGCAGGACGGACGGCAGGTGGTGGTCGCCCGCTATTTCTACGCCAAGCCGGGCGGCGGCATCCATGAAGACCCGGGCACCGGGTCGGCATGCGCCAACCTGGGCGGCTGGCTGCTGCATCGCCAGCATTCGTTGCCGGCCAGCATCCAGGTGCAGCAGGGCGACCAGACCGGACGGCCGTGCCGCCTGATGCTGGATGTTCTTGAAGACGGCCGGATCCAGGTGGGCGGCCAAGCCCTCGAGATCGGCAGAGGCAGCGTCACGCTGTAGCGACGTAGCTCAAGCTAGCCCATGCAAAAGCGGCGCCTGTGTTGCCACAGGCGCCGCTTTCATTTCAGGCTCGGGTATGAACGAAGCCGGTCTTACTTCCGGTTCTTGGCTGGGTCGACCTTGATGTTGTTCATGACCTGCTTCACGCCTTCGACACCCCGTGCGACCTTGGCGGCCTGGTCCGCTTCAGCGGCGGTGCCCACGGTGCCGGTCAGCGTGGCGACGCCGTTGTTGGTTTCCACGGCGATTTCCAAAGCGCTCAGTTGCTTGTCGGCCACGAAAGCGGCCTTGACCTTGGTGGTCACGGTGGCGTCGGACGCGTATTCACCCACGGACTGTTTAGGCTTGCCGTCGTTGGCGGCAAAAGCCATGGAAGTGAAGACAGCGCCCGTACCCAGTGCGGCGGCGGCGATCAGCTTGCGAATTTCCATAGTAATGCTCCTTGTTAGTGGTGTTTTGCGCGTTCAAGACGCAATGATGATCTGGGAAAGCTCCGGTGCGTGTTCTATTTCTTGCGGAAGGCGCCGCCCAGAATGGACAGCAGCGCCAGTACCAGGAAAACAAAGAACAGGACCTTGGCGATGCCCGCGGCGCCGGCGGCGATACCGCCGAAACCCAGGACAGCCGCGATGATCGCGATGACGAAGAAAACTACGGCGTAATGCAGCATGTCAGCTTCTCCTGGTGGTTAATTGGAATCAGGGATTGCGGTCGAAGAAATCCCGGACTTCCTTCTGCGCCTCTTCCTTGGTCTTGCCGTAGCGCTCCTGGATAAGGCCGGCCAGGCGTTCGGCGTTGCCTTCCGAGCGGGTCAGCTCGTCATCGGTGAGTTCACCCCAGGCCGCCTTGGCCTTGCCCGTCAGCTGCTTCCACTTTCCGGCGATGATGTCGTTGTTCATGGTGACCTCTCTCTGGTTGCTTGCGGCGACAGGCTTATGGCCTATAAACCCGTCTGGCGCGGTTGAGTTGGGTACTGATCAGCTAGTTACTACCGTACGAGTCCCGCAGAAGGGCGTCAAACGGGGCTGTGGAAAAATGTAACGGCGCCCCCTCGGGAAAATCGGCGAATTTCCGACGAGAAAGCCCCATTCGGGTGCCAGGAGGCTGAGTTACATTTGAGCAACCATTTGACCCCTTTTGAGCGTGGCTCGTAACGGATCCGCTCGAAAGCAAGCACTGGCGCGGGTGGTAGGGGTGTGCGCATGCCGGTATAGTCCACTCGGAACCGGCTGGCGGTTCAACACGGAAAAAAGGAAAGCTCGCATGACGAAACGACTTTGCAGCGCGCTCTTGCTGGCGCTGGGCGCCATGGCGGCCGTTGGCTGCACGCACGTGACAGACCGGTATCAGGCGACGGCGCCGTTGGCCTCGCCTCGCGCGTAAAGGGCGCATGCGCGCGGGATGCGCATAAAAAAAACGGGGCGCCGCAGGGCGCCCCGTTCGTTTTTGCGCTCGCGCGGTTCAGGCCTGCGAGATGCGCTGGGCGATGTGCTCCAGCGCCTCTTCCACCTGATCGACCAGGATCAGGCACAGGTCGCCGGAAGTCAGGCGCGCCAGGGCCGTGTCGATCGCCAGGAATTCCCCGTGGATTTCCTCGGTGTGCGTGGTGCGGCTGGCGCCCACCAGGCCCTCGCGCAGCAGGGCCAGCACTTCGCCGTCGGCGCGACCGCGCTGGCATTGGTCCTGGTACAGCAGCACGTCGTCGAATGCCGCACCCAGGATTTCGGTCTGCATGCGGATGTCTTCGTCGCGGCGGTCGCCCGCGCCGCTGATGACCACGGAGCGGCGCTTGGAAGGCATGGCGTCCACCGCGCGCACCAGCGCCTGGATGGCGTCGGGGTTGTGGCCGTAGTCCGCAATCACCGTCGCGCCGCGGTATTCAAACACGTTGAATCGTCCGGGAGCCGTCTGCGCATCGTTGACGAAGGTAGCCAGGCCGCGGCGGATGACGTCCCAGCCCAGGTCCAGCGCCCACGCCGCCGCGATCGACGCCATGGCGTTCTCGACCTGGAACGTGATCGTGCCGTTGCGCGTCAGCGGGATCTCGGACAGCGGGATGCGGACTTCGTCGGCGCCCTGTGCCGCGACGATTGCGTCGCCCTCGCGGTAGACCGAACGCAGGCCCTGGGCGCGATGTGTCGCCAGGACGGGATGGTTGCGGTCGTCGGCGAAGTAGGTCACCGATCCGGGGCAGCTCGAGGCCATTTCGGCCACGATGGGATCCGCGGCGTTCAGCACGGCCATGCCGGAAGGATGCACGTGCTGGACGATGACGCGCTTGACCACCGCCAGGTCTTCGACCGTGCTGATGTAGCCAAGGCCAAGGTGGTCGCCCATGCCGATGTTGGTGACGATGGCGACGTCGCAGCGGTCGAAGGCCAGGCCCTCGCGCAGGATGCCGCCGCGCGCGGTCTCGAACACGGCGGCGTCGACGTCAGGGTGCATCAACACGCTGCGGGCGCTGCGGGGGCCGCTGCAATCGCCCGTGTCGATGCGCAGGTTGTCCACGTAGACCCCGTCGGAGTTCGTCATGCCCACACGGTTGCCCGCTGCGCCCAGGATGTGCGCGGTCAGGCGAACCGTGGTGGTCTTGCCATTCGTGCCCGCGACCGCGACGACGGGGATGCGGCCGTCGTCGCCATCCGCGTACATGTTCGCGATGATGGCCTCGCCCACCGCGCGTCCCTTGCCGAACGACGGATTCAGGTGCATGCGCAGGCCGGGCGCGGCGTTGACCTCGACCACGCCGCCATGCTGTTCTTCCAGCGGGTACTGGACGCTTTCGGCCACGACGTCCACGCCGCAGATGTCCAGACCGATCATGCGGGCCGCGGATACGGCGCGCGCCGCCATTTCGGGGTGGACCTCGTCGGTGACGTCGGTGGCCGATCCGCCGGTGCTCAGGTTGGCGTTGTTGCGCAGGAAGATCAGCGTGCCGGCGGGCGGCACGGAATCCGCGCCAAAGCCTTGCTTCTTCAGCGTGGCCAGGGCGATGTCGTCGAAACGGATCTTCGTGAGCGAGGTGGCGTGGCCGTCGCCGCGCAGCGGGTCCGCGTTGACCTGGTCGACCAGCTGGCGGATGGTGTGCTGGCCGTCGCCGGTTACCTGGGGCGGATCGCGGCGCGATGCCGCGACCAGCGCGCCGCCCACGACGAGCAGGCGGAAGTCGTGGCCCGGGATGTAGCGTTCGACGATGACTTCGGAGCTGATTTCCTCGGCCACTTCAAACGCCTGGATCACGCGTTCGCGCGTCTCGATGTTGACGGCGACGCCGCGGCCCTGGCTGCCGTCGCGTGGCTTGACGACCACCGGACCGCCCAGTTCCTGCGCGGCTTCCCAGGCCTCTTCGGCGCTGGTGACCGAACGGCCCATCGGCACCGGCACGCCAGCGGCGTCCAGCAGCATCTTCGTCAGGTCCTTGTCCTGCGCGATGGATTCGGAGATGGCGCTGGTCAGATCGGTTTCCGCGGCCTGGATGCGGCGCTGCTTGCTGCCCCAGCCGAACTGCACCATGCTGCCCTGCGTAAGGCGGCGATAAGGGATTCCTCGGGTCGTGGCGGCGTTCACGATGGAGCCCGTGCTGGGCCCCAGGCGGACGTCTTCGTCCAGTTCGCGCAGGCGCTTCAAAGCGTCGGCGATGTCGAACGGCGTGTCGTCCAGCGCGGCGCGCACCAGGTCTTGCGCCAGCTCCATCGCCAGCTTGCCGACTTCTTCTTCGCTGTATTCAACCACCACCTGGAACACGCCGGGCTCGATGGTGGATGCGGTGCGCCCGAACGTGACGGGGCAGCCGGCGTGCGCCTGCATCGTCAGCGCGACGATCTGCAGCACGTGGGCGATGGACACCGAGCCCTGGTGACCTTCGGGGCGCAGCAACCCGGTCTGCGGCAGCCGCGCGCGCAGGCGGGCTTCGAACTCGGGCAGGTTGTCGATGGAGCATTCGGCATCGCCGCAGGACACGATGGCCTCGATCGCGGTGTTCTTGCTCCAGAGATTGGGGCCGCGCAATGCTCGGATACGGGAGACTTCCATGGCAGGTATTCCTGTCGACTGGCGCGCGTCCGCGTGTGGCTGCGGGCGCGCGCGGGATAGTGTCAGTTTTGTTGGATCCAGCGGCGGACCAGGTCGATGGTGGGGCCGGAGAACGCCTCGTCGGACTGCAGCAGGACGAAGTCCCCGGAAGCCATGCCGTCCAGCACCCGGCCGATGGCCGTGCCGTGGTCAGGTTCTTCCTGGACGTCCTTGACGCGGCTGCCTTGCGCCAGGCCCTGGCGCAGCAGCGCGCGGGCTTCGCCCTCGGGACGCTTGCTGCGCACGGTCGTGTCGTCATAAAGCACGACACGATCAAACGCATCGCCCAGCAGCTTGCCCTGTTCGATCAGGTCCGCGTCGCGGCGGTCGGCGCCGGCCGAGTAGACCGCGGCGCGCGTCGTCGACGGGAACTGGTCGATGGCCGTGATCAACGGACGCAGCGCGGATGCGTTGTGCACGTCGTCCACCACGACCGTGCCGCCCTTGCGTTCAAACAGGGTGAACTGCCAGGGGGCGTCGGCCTGGTCGATATCGAAGGTTTCGATGCCGGCGCGGATCAGCTCCACCGGGATGTCCAGCGCCCACGCCGTGCCCACGGCCGCCAGCACGTTTTCGACCTGGAAGGCCACGCGTCCGCCGTGCGTCAGCGGAATGGCGGCCACGTCGGCCAGGCGCTCTTCCTGGTCGCCCCGCGCCAGCACGATGCCGCCGTCGCGCACGAACACGGCGCGGCCGTCCTGCTGCAGGTGCGCCGTGATGGCGGGCAGGGCGGGGTCGATGCCAAAGAAGATGACGGACCCGTCGCAGAGCTCGGCCATTTCAACCACGCGCGGATCGCGCGCGTTCAGCACGGCGACGCCGTCCGGCAGGACCACGTCCACCTGCGTGCGGAACACGTTGAACAGGCGCTCCGTTTCGTTGATGTCGAATTCGCCCAGATGGTCGCCGTCGTCGATGTTGGTGACCACGCCAACCTGGCAGCGATCGTAAGCCAGACCCTGGCCCAGGATCACGCCGCTGTCGTTTTCGATGACGGCGGCATCCACGTTGCGGTTCATCAGCAGGCGCGTGCCAGACGCGAAGTCGGCGCGGTCGCCCTTTTGGACGAGGCGACGGTCAAGGTAGAGGCCTTCGCTGCACGCCAGGCCGGTGCGCTTGCCCGACAGGTGCAAGAGCCGCGCCACCAGGCGGGCCACGACGGTCTTGCCGTTCGTGCCGGTCACGCCAACGATGGGGATGCGTCCCGCGTCGCCGTCCGGGAACAGATGGTCGACGATGGCGCGACCCACGGGGCGTGGCGTGCCGTCGGCGGGCTTCAGATGCATCAGCAGGCCCGGGCCGGCGTTGACTTCGACGATGGCGCCGCGCTGTTCGTCCAGGGGGCGGCTGATGTCTTCGGCCACCAGGTCCACGCCGGCGATGTCCAGGCCGACGATGCGGGCCGCCAGCGTCACGGTGGCCGCGACGCTGGGGTGGACGCGGTCGGTCACGTCGAAGGCCACGTTGCCGCTGCGCTGCACCAGCACACGCTGGCCTTCAGGCGGAACGCTGTTGTCGGACAGCCCCTGGCGGGCGATTTCCAGGCGGGCGGCGGAGTCCAGGCGCACGGGATTGAGCGGGTGGTTCTCGGTGCGGCCGCGACGCGGATCGGTGTTGATCTGGCTGTCGATCAGTTCGGTGATGGTGGACTTGCCGTCGCCCGTCACCCAGGCCGGCTCGCCCGCCGCGGCGGCGACCATGCGGTTGCCCACCACCAGCAGGCGGTGTTCATTGCCCAGCACGAAGCGCTCGACGATCACGCCGCTGCCTTCGTCCACGGCGACGCGGTAGGCGGAAATCACTTCTTCGCGGGTCGTCAGATTGGTGAACACGCCGCGGCCGTGATTGCCGTCGTACGGCTTGACGACCACGGGCAGGCCGATGTCCTCGGCGGCTTCCCAGGCGTCTGCCTCGCTTTCGACCAGCCGGCCTTCCGGCACGGGCACGCCGCAGGTGGAAAGCAGTTCCTTGGTCAGGTCCTTGTCGCGCGAGATGCCTTCGGCGATGGCGCTCGTGCGATCGGTCTCGGCCGTCCAGATGCGGCGCTGCGCCGAGCCGTAGCCGAATTGGACGAGGTTGCCCTCGAACAAACGGATGTAGGGAATGTCGCGGTCGTCGGCGGCGTCCACGATGCAGGCGGTGCTTGGCCCCAGGCAATGGCGGTCGACCAGGCTGCGCAGCTTCGCGACGGTGGCGGGCACATCGAACGGGCGGTCCTCGATGGCGGCCATGACCAGGTCGCGCGCCTCGTTCAGCGCGGTGCGGGTGACCTGTTCCTGCCAGGCGCGCACCACCACTTTGTAGACCCCGCGCTGGGAAGTTTCGCGGGCCTTGCCGAAGCCGCCGCGCAGGCCGGCCAGGTTCTGCAGTTCAAGCGTGACGTGCTCGAGAATGTGTCCAGGCCACGTGCCTTCTTTCAGGCGGGCAAGGAAGCCGCCGCGCACACCGGGGCTGCATCGGTGTTCGATCAGGGTCGGCAGCCATTCGGTCAGGCGCTCATAAAATCCGGGAATCGTGTTGGAGGGGTAATCCTCCAGTTCGCCGATATCCACCCATGCTTCAAGGACCGGGCGATACGTCCAAATGTTCGGGCCGCGCAAAGCCACGACATCGATAAATTCAATGTCTTTCTTTTTCATGTTTTAATTTACTTGAGAAGCAGGTTGGCACGCGCGGACGCCCCTATGAAAGACCGCGAGTTTATTGGGGTTGCGCCTTTAGAATAATGCCAACGAGTTGGGGGATCCCAGATATTCCTAATTAGAAAAATCGGCTGCTACTATACGACGCCTTAAAGGCGTGAACTCGTTGTGTTGTAAGGAAGGGACACGTTTGCCGCCGACGGCGTCGAACCGGTTGCCGCCTAGTAGGGCAGAGTCCTGGCCCGGTATGCGTTCCAATGAAAAAACCACACCTGCTTTCCGGCCTTGCCGATGCTTTTCCTGCCCGCTGGCGGGATGAAATCCGCACTGAACTGGCGGATGACGAAACCCTTCTGGCCTGGGTCGAAATAGACCTAGATCAGCGTTTGAAGTTCCAGCCGGGCCTGGTCGCCGTTACCGACAAACGGCTGTTCGCCCGCCTTCCCGACGATTCCGGCTGGGAATCCTGGTCATATGGCCCCCAATTAAAGCTTTCGCTCAGCGACCACGCCGGCGCCGCCGTGCTCGAGTTGCACGATGACGCGGGGCGCCTGGCCGTATGGCGTTTCACGCTGGCCTGCAACCCGGCCGCGCTGCGCCTCCTGGCTCAGTTCGAAACCCAGCAGTCCATCCGGCTTTCCGGCAAACCCGCCGAAGAACTGGCGGAGCGCACCTGCACCATCTGTAATAACGTCATTCCCGCGGGCGAAGAAGAATGCCCGACCTGCAACCAGGAGCAGGCGGCGCCGTCCACCACCTGGGCGTTGCTGCGGCTCTGGCGTTTTGCCCGGCCATACCGGGGCCCGCTGTTTGCCGGTTTCCTGTTGACCCTGCTGGGCACGGCCGCCACCCTGGTGCCGCCGTACCTCACCATGCCGCTGATGGACGATGTGCTGATCCCGTTCCAGAACGGGGCCCCCATCGATTACAGCCTGGTTCGGCTTTACCTGGGCGGGCTGCTGGGATCAGCCATCCTGGCCTGGGGACTGGGCTGGGCGCGGACCTACATCCTGGCCTGGGTCAGCGAACGCATCGGCGCCGATCTGCGCACCACCACCTACGCGCACCTGCAGCAACTGTCGCTGGAGTACTTCGGCGGCAAGCGCACCGGCGACCTGATTTCCCGGATCGGCAGCGAGACCGACCGCATTTGCGTGTTCCTGTCCTTGCACCTGCTGGACTTCGCCACCGACATCCTCATGATTGCGATGACGGCCGTCATCCTGATCAGCATCAACCCGTGGCTGGCGCTGGTCACGCTGGTGCCGCTGCCCTTCATCATCTGGATGATCCACGCCGTGCGAGACCGCCTGCGGCATGGCTTTGAAAAAGTCGACCGCATCTGGTCGGAAATCACCAACGTGCTGGCCGACACGATTCCAGGCATCCGCGTGGTCAAGGCGTTTGCGCAGGAAAAGCGCGAAGTTGCGCGGTTTCGCGAAGCCAACAACCGCAACCTGGAAGTCAACGACCGCGTCAACACCACGTGGTCGCTGTTTTCGCCGACCGTCACGTTGCTGACTGAGGTCGGCCTGCTGGTGGTGTGGATCTTCGGTATCTGGCAGGTGTCGCAAAAGCAGATCACGGTGGGCGTGCTGGCCGCGTTCCTGGCGTATATCGGCCGCTTCTACATGCGCCTGGATTCGATGAGCCGCATTGTGTCGGTGACGCAGAAGGCCGCCGCCGGCGCCAAGCGCATCTTCGACATTCTGGACCACGTATCCAGCGTGCCGGAACCGCAGAATCCGGCCAAGCTGCCGCACATCAACGGCCGCATCGAACTGCGCGACGTGGGCTTTCGCTATGGCAACCGCCAGGTCATCCGCGGCCTGAACCTGACCATCGCGCCCGGCGAAATGATCGGCCTGGTGGGGCACAGCGGTTCGGGCAAGAGCACGCTGATCAATCTGATCTGCCGCTTTTACGACGTGTCCGAAGGCGCGGTGCTGGTGGACGGCGCCGACATCCGGTCGGTGCGCGTGGCCGACTATCGCCGCAACATCGGTCTGGTGCTGCAAGAGCCTTTCCTGTTTTTCGGCACCATCGCCGAGAACATCGCCTACGGCAGGCCCGACGCCACCCGTGACGAGATCGTGGCGGCCGCGCGTGCAGCCCACGCGCACGAGTTCATCCTGCGCCTGCCGCACGGCTACGATTCGCTGGTGGGTGAACGCGGCCAGGCGCTGTCCGGCGGCGAACGCCAGCGCATCTCGATCGCGCGCGCGCTGCTGATCGATCCGCGCATCCTGATCCTGGACGAAGCGACCTCGTCGGTGGACACCACCACCGAAAAGGAAATCCAGAAGGCCCTGGACAACCTGGTGCGCGGCCGCACCACCATCGCCATCGCCCACCGCCTGAGCACGCTGCGCAAGGCGGACCGGCTGGTGGTACTGGACCGCGGCCAGATCGTGGAGCAGGGGCCGCACGAAGAACTGATGGCCCGCGAGGGCGCCTACTATCGCCTGTACCAGGCGCAGGCGCGCCAGGCCGAAGCCGATGCGCAGGCGTCGGGCAGCGAAGACATGGCCGCCGTGGCCTGACGCGGAACCGGAAACAACGCCATGACCTTGCCGTCCTTTCAGTTGCGCCGCAACGCCTTCGGGCGTCTTGAATTCCAGTCCGCCGACGGCGAGTCGCACGAGGGCGTCATTCCCGTTCGTGCCTTTCCCATCAGTGAGGCGGGCCGCGGCCTGTCGCTGGTGACAAGCGACGGACACGAACTGGTGTGGATCGAACACCTGTCCGACGTGCCCGCTGAGCAGCGCGGCCTGATCGAAGAAGAACTCGCCAGCCGCGAGTTCATGCCGGAAATCCAGAAGCTGAGCAGCGTGTCCACCTATGCCACGCCCAGCACCTGGAAAGTCGAAACTGACCGCGGCCCGACCTCGTTCACGCTGCGCGGCGAAGAGGACATCCGGCGCCTGAGCCCGCACACGCTGCTCATCGCCGATAACCACGGCATTTTCTATCTGGTGCGCGACATCCAGGCGCTGGACAAGCACAGCCGCAAGCTGCTGGATCGTTTTCTCTGACACGAAGGCTCCGCCGCTTCGGAGCTCCTCCGCCCGACGTTTGGCCCCTGCGATGACAGCGTTGTGCCTGCATCAGCAGCTGGCGGATATCGGGCGCTCGCGGCAGGCGCAGGCCCATCACCTGACGCGACGTCAGGCGCTCTTGAAGGGCGTATGCGATTCCAGTTCGCCCAGGTAATCCGAGACCGCCTCGGTCTCTTCGTCCAGGAAGTTCCGTATCGCTTCGGCGAACCCCGGATGGGCCACCCAGTGCGCCGACCACGTCGGCGTCGGAAGCAGGCCCCGCGCCATCTTGTGTTCGCCCTGCGCGCCACCCTCGAAACGCGCCATGCCGTTCGCGATGCACCAGGCGATGGATTGCAGGTAGCAGGTCTCGAAGTGCAGCCCGGGAACGTATTCGGTCGCGCCCCAATAGCGGCCGTACAGCACGTCGCCGCCGGCCAGATTCAGCGCAGCCGCCACCGGCTCGCCTTCGCGTTCGGCCAGGATCAGCACAAATGCATCGGGTTGCTCGCGATACGCCCGATCGAAGAATTCGCGGCTCAGGTAGGGCGGATTCCCGTGGTTGAAGTACGTGCGGCAATAGCACGCGTAAAAAAATTCCAGGTCCTGTTCGCCGATATCGGAGCCGCGCAACCAGCGGAACGAGAGGCCGGCCGCGGCCACTTTCTTGCGGTCCTGCCGGATCTTTTTGCGCTTGTCGTGGCTCATCGCCGCGAGGAACGCGTCGAAGTCCGCATAGCCCGCGTTGGTCCAGTGGAACTGCACGCTTTCGCGGATCATGAAACCCGCTTCCCGCAAGGCGCGCATATCGGCGTCGACGGGAAACAGCACGTGCAGCGACGACACGTTGATTTCCTCTGCAAACGCCACCAGACCGCGCACCAGCGTGGCGCGGTCTTCGTCGTTCACCGCCAGCAGCCGCGGGCCGGTGACCGGCGTGAACGGCACCGCCGACAGCAGCTTGGGGTAGTAACGCATGCCATGGCGCTGGAAGGCGTCTGCCCAGGCGTAGTCGAACACGTACTCGCCGCGCGAATGCGATTTCAGGTAGAGCGGCGCCGCCGCGGCCAGCGCATCGCCGCGCCACAGCGCCAGGTAGTGCGGCGCCCAGCCGGTGCCGCGCGCCGCGCAGCCGGTTTCGTGCAAGGCAAGCAAAAAGGCGTGCCGCAGAAAGGGCTGGTCGCCGGCAAGCGCGTCCCATTGCCGGGCATCGATGCGGGAGAGGTCGGTTTCAACGGTCAGGCGCAGGTCATCCATCCGCGAATGATAAAGTCTTCGTGAACGCATGGCGGCGAAGCCGTGCCATCGACAGGGATTTGAGGCGCCGGCGGGACGCCTGGGAAGCGAAGCAACATGCACAGCAGCAATACCTCCCCGGACGGGCAGGGCAACGAACCGGACTGCATGCGCGCACAGGCGCTGGCGGCCCTGGCGGCGGCGACATGGCCGGAAAAACTGGCGCGCGTGCGTGCCATCGCCGATGACGTCAGGCTGGATTGCGAGCGTGTGTTCCCGCCTGTCGACGGACTGCCCGGCCGGCCCCCGCGGCCTGAACTGGTGGCGCCCGCGCAGGTCAGCCACCGCTCCATGGCCACGCAGGAGGGGCGCGCCGCGCTGCTGCACGCGCTGGCCCATATCGAATTCAACGCCGTGAATCTTGCGCTGGACATCATCTGGCGCTTTGCCGGCATGCCCGAGGCGTTCTATCGCGACTGGCTGCGCGTCGCCCGCGAAGAGGCGCTGCATTTCGACCTGCTGCGCCAGCGGCTGGACGCCCTGGGCCACGCCTACGGCGATTTTCCCGCGCACAACGGCTTGTGGGACATGGCCGAAAGAACGCAGGACGACCTGCTGGCTCGCCTGGCGCTGGTGCCGCGCACGCTCGAGGCGCGCGGGCTGGACGCATCGCCCATGATCCGGAACAAGCTGGCCGGCGCGGGCGACGCGGAAAGCGCGGCCATCGTGGACATCATCCTGCGCGATGAAATCGGCCACGTGGCTATCGGCAACCACTGGTACAAGCAGCAATGCGCGCTGGCGGGCAAGGAGCCCGTCGCCTGCTATGCCGAACTGGCGCAGCGCTATGACGCCCCGCGCCTGCGCGGCCCCTTCAACCTGGAGGCGCGCCGCGCCGCCGGTTTCGACGACGCCGAGCTTGCCGCGCTGCAGGCGGGCTGATCCGAAGGCAAACGAATGCACATTACCATCGACGCGCTCTTGACCGGCGCCGTCCGTCCGCTGGGCGAGTCCGGCCGCGACAGCGGCATCGACAAGCACCCCGTCGCCGAACGCCTGTGGCTGGGGCCGGAAGGACTGGGCGGTGACGAGCAGGCCGACCGCCGCTATCACGGCGGCCCCGAAAAGGCGCTGCATCACTACGCGCGCGACCACTATCCCGCGTGGCTCGATGCGCTGGGCGATCGCGCGGTGCTGCGCGCGCCTGGCGCCTTCGGCGAGAACATCTCCACGTCCGGCATGACGGAAAGCGACGTCTGCGTGGGCGATGTCTACCGCGCCGGCACGGCGGTGATCCAGGTGTCACAGGCGCGCCAGCCGTGCTGGAAGCTGGACCACCGCTTCGGCCGCAAGGGCATGGCGGCGCAGGTGCAGGCCAGCGGCATGACCGGTTGGTACTACCGCGTGCTGCAGACGGGCTGGCTGGCGCCGGGCGACACGCTGTCGCTGCACGAGCGGCCGCACGCGCAATGGACACTGGCGCGCGTGCAGGACATCCTGAATCGCCGCGTGCTGGATCCGGACATACTGCATGCGCTGGCAAATCTGCCGGAACTGTCGCCCAACTGGCGCGCGCTGTTTGAAAAGCGCGCCCGCGCCGGCGAAGTCGAAGACTGGACGCGGCGCCTGCAAGGCGATGCCGCGATCGCACCTCCCAAGGAATCCCAAGCATGAAAACCCTGTTGGGCCGCGCACTTGCTAGCACCGCGCTGATCCTGCTGGCTCCGGCGGTGCTGGCCGCCGACGACTTTGCCGCCTGCCTGTCCCAATTGCGCGGCCCGGCGCTGAAGGCCGGCGTTTCGGCGACAACCTTCGATACGCACACCGCGAATCTCGCGCCGGACATGGCGGTGATCGACCTCCTGGATGCCCAGCCCGAGTTCAAGACGCCCATCTGGGATTACATGGCGGGCCTGGTCGACGACGAGCGCGTGGCGGACGGGCAGGCTGGCATGGCGCGCTGGCAGGCCGAACTGGAGCGCGCGTCGCAGCGCTACGGCGTGGATCCGGCCACCATCGCGGCGGTGTGGGGCGTGGAAAGCAATTTTGGTCGAACGCTGGGCGGCCGTCCGCTGCTGACGTCGCTGTCCACGCTGTCGTGCTTCGGCCGCCGCCAGGCGTATTTCCGCGGCGAATTCTTCGCCACCCTGAAGATCATCCAGGACGAACACATCGCGTCCGATCGGCTGGTCGGTTCCTGGGCCGGCGCCTTTGGCCAGACCCAGTTCATGCCGTCGACCTACCTGCGCCTGGCGGTGGATTTCGATGGCGACGGCCGGCGCGACCTGGTCGACAGCGTGCCGGACGCGCTGGCGTCCACAGCCAACTTCCTCAAGCGCGCAGGCTGGAATTCCGCGCTGCACTGGGGGTATGAGGTGCGACTGCCCGCCGGGCTGGACACGAAGGGGGCAGGGCGCAAGAACAAGCGGCCCATGTCGGCGTGGGTGCGGCAGGGCGTGACACGGGCCGACGGCCAGCCCTTGCCCGCCGGCGACACGCCAGCAGGACTGCTGCTGCCCGCCGGCCGCGGCGGCCCGGCGTTCCTGGTCACGCGCAATTTCGACGCCCTGTATTCCTATAACGCCGCGGAAAGCTATGCCCTGGCGATCGCGCACCTGTCGGATCGGCTGCGCGGGGGCGGGCTGTTGGTCCAGCCCTGGCCCACGGACGATCCCGGCCTGTCGCGGGCGGAACGGCGTGAACTGCAGCGCCTGCTGATCGCCCGCGGCTATGAGGTCGGCGAACCCGATGGCATGGTCGGCGCCCGCACCCGCCAGGCGTTGCAGTCCGCGCAGCGGGAACTCGGGCTGCCTGCCGACGGGCGCGCGGGCCAGAAGGCGCTGAAGGCGCTGCGTGCTGCCGCTGCGCCGGGAGGCTGAGCCCGCACGCGGCATTTACAAGTTTTGCAAAGTCGGGGGCTTTCGCAGGCCCTGAGCGCGCACGCGGCGTCTTTCATGGGCCTATACTGGTTTCCCGACTTTTCCAGGAGCGCGGCAATGAGTCTATTGGACACTTTGGCCTCGATGGCCGGCGGCGGTCAGCAAGGCGGATCTGCATCGCTGCTGCCGGCGCTGATCGAGCAACTGAACAAGTACCCGGGCGGCCTCACAGGCCTGATCGCCAGCTTCCAGAAGGGCGGCCTGAGCGAAATCGTGGCCTCGTGGATCGGCACCGGCCAGAACCTGCCCGTCAGCCCCAGCCAGCTGGGCTCGGTGCTGGACCCCGGCGTCGTGAACGATCTGGCCGCCAAGACGGGGCAGGACACCAACTCCGTGCTGGATTCCCTGTCGGCCCTTCTGCCGCAACTGGTCGACAAGGCCACGCCGCAAGGCGAGGTGCAGCCCGGCCAGCAGTTCAACCCGACCGATCTGCTGGCATCCCTGTCAGGCATGTTCGGCAACCGCGGATAAAGGCAGGGTTCTTTCCTGGCACATCCGCAGCTCAAGTCTCTTGCCCGCCGGCGCCTGCTCCAGGCGCTGGCCATCGGTTCGCTGGTCCCCCTGGCGGCGTGTTCGCCGCCGCTTTCGCTCAACGCGACATTCCTGCAGCTGTGGCGCAGCCATCTCGACCTGACTCCCGAAGATTGGCGGCTTCGGCTGCGGTCCTTCCGGCGGCTGGGTTGCCGCGAAATCTTCCTGCAGTGGGTCGGCCTGGAAGGCGGCCGTCCGGATGACTGGATGGTTCCCGATTCCCTGCTGCGCACGCTCTTCGACGAGGCGGCGCGGCAGGGCATAGGCATCCATGTGGGATTGCCGTACGACCAGCGCTGGTGGGACGTGCTGGCCCGCGCCGACACCACGGCACTGGCTACCTACCTGGACCAGACGCGCGAGCGGGGCGTGGCGTACATGCGGTCAGCGTCCTGGAACCAGCGCAAAGCGTTCCGCGGATGGTATCTGCCGTATGAGCTGGAGCAGTACAACTGGGCCTCCGCCGAGCGCCAGGCGTTGCTGGTGCCGTGGCTGGACGCGCTGTCGCAAGCCGCGCGCGACGCCAGCCGGGGCGTTCCCTGCATCTCCACCTATCACAGCCGCCTGCCGGGCGACGGATCGCTGATGAAGCTCTGGAGCCACATCCTGGACCACGTGCGCATCCATCCGATGATCCAGGACGGCGTGGGTGTGGCGGGGCTCGCCAATTTCCAGGCGCTGGCGCCGTTGCACGACATGCTGCTGGCGCGCCACGCATCGTTCGACCTGATTCTGGAACTATTCGAGGAGCTGCCCTCGGGGGCCAATGACGGCACCACTTTCAAGGCGCGCTCCGCGGAGTTCGATCGCGTCAGGCAGCAGTGGGAAGTCGCGCGGGGTTACGGGGCCAAGCGGATCGTGGCATTTGCGCTGGATCCGTGGGTCATCGACGACACGCCCGAAGCGCGCGCGCTGCTGCGCGACTGGATGGATGCGCGCCTCTGAGGGCCGCCATGCGCTGTCAGTTGAAGCTGCGGCCGATGATCTCGAGCATGACTTCGCTTGTGCCGCCGAAGATGCGCAGCGCCCGGGCGTCGGTCCAGGCGCGCCCAATGCCGTATTCCGCCATGTAGCCGTAGCCGCCGTAAAGCTGAAGCAGGTCATCAAGGATGCGGCCCTGCATCTCGGTGGCGTTGAGCTTGGCGATGGCGGCCGTGGTGGCGTCCAGCTCGCCTTCCATCATGCGCGCCAGGCAGTCGTCCAGGAAGACGCGCAGCATGGTGCTTTGGGCCCGCGCGCTGGCCAGCTTGAAGCGCGTGTTCTGGTAGTCGATCACGCGCCGGCCAAACACCTTGCGATCGCGCGTGTACTGCGCGGCTTCGTCCAGCATGCCTTCCTGCGAGGCGGCAGCGCGCAGCGCGATCGCCAGTCGTTCGCGCGCCAGTTCGCGCGTCATGATTTCGAAGGCGTTGTTCAGCGGCCCGAGCAGGCAATCGGCGGGCACGCGCGCATCGTCGAAGTACAGCTCGCAGGTGTCCTGGCTGTGCTGCCCGATCTTGTTCAGCGCCGGCCCTTTGGTGTAGCCGGGCAGGTTCTCTTCGACGCAGAACAGCGACAAACCGCGGGCGCCCAGGTCGGGTTCGGTGCTGGCCAGCACGATGGCCAGCCCCGCGTTGACGCCGTTGGTGATGAAGGTTTTCTGGCCATTGAGCACATAGTGGTCGCCGTCGCGCCGCGCCCGTGTCCGCACGGCCTTCAGGTCGCTGCCCGCGCCGGGCTCGGTCAGCGCGATGGCGCCGATCGTTTCGCCCCGCGTCATGGCCGGCAGCCAGCGGTCTTTCTGCGCATCGGTGCCGACGTTCCACAGGTACGGCGCCACCATGTCGGAATGGATAGAAAACCCGATGCCCAGGAAGTTCGCGCGGGCCAGCTCCTCGATCACCACGGCCGAATGGCCGAAATCTCCGCCCAGGCCGTAGGGATCCGGCAACGCGCAGTTGAGCAGGCCTTCTTCCCCGGCGCGCCGCCACAGCGTGCGAGGGGTCACGCCAGCCTCTTCCCATTCGGCATAACGCGGCGCGATCTCGTTGGCGATGAAGCGCTTGACCTGGTCGCGGAACAGTTCGTGGTCATCCCGGAATACGCGGCGCATGATGCTTCCTTACTTGCTGTAGGGGTCCGTGCCGCTGACCTGGCCGCGCAGCACGGGGGCCTGCGCGGTGCCGGTCAGGAACAGGCTGTAGTGGTCGCCCGGCTGCAGCGCGGGTAGCGGCAGGGCCGGCGATGCCTCCGCGCCGCAGCCGGCCGCCAGCGTGGCGCTGACGGGGTTGATGGCGCGGGCCGCCGAGCCGCCCGGTTCGATGTCCTTGAACAGCACGGGGCCCGACGGGCTTACGGACAGTCCGCCCGCTGGGCAGTCGGCCGCCAGGTTATAGAAGCGCAACTCCGCCTTCAATGCATCCTGCGCGCCGGCGCTGTCGTCGATCACGCTGAAGGACAGCCTGCCGCCGTCGCGCCGCGGCACCAGGGTGCTGAAGGTGTCGGGCGCAACCTGCAAGGTGCCCGCCAGCTTGCCGTCGATGCGCACGTCGAAGGGCTGGTTGCCCTTGACGATGGCGTAAGTGGTGGCCTGCCGGTCGAGGCCGATCTCTTGCGCCGGCCCCTGGCCGATCTGCGCCTGCAACGGGTTCACGTGCGGATTGACCACGCGCACGAAGGACGACCCCGCCGGGGGGCGCGCCGCATACAGCTGGGCGAGCACGCCTTCGGCGGCGGCGCTGGCGGCGCAGGCCGACAGGGCCACGGCAAGGATCAGGGAATGGAAAGGGCGAGTCATGCTTGCTGCTCCGGTTTCTTGCTGAGGCGCGCGTCCAGATACAGGCGTTCCAGCTGCTTGCGGTCCGCCTTGTCAGTGCTGGTCGTGGGAAAGCGGTGGCAGGCCACCAGTTCGGAAGGAATCATGTAGGGCGGCAGCCGCCTGCCCAGCGCTGGCTTCCAGTCGGCCAGCTCCGACGGCAGCGGCTGCAGCGCGGGCGCCGCTGACGCATCGCCGTCCAGGACCGGGCCAGCCGCAGCCGGCTCGACGAAGCCGATCAGCCGGACGATGGCCCCGTCCGCGCGGCGCAAGGCCACCGTCGCGCCCGCGCGCGCGCCGGGCAGGGCGGCAAGGGCGGCGTCGATCTCGGCCAGTTCGATGCGGTAGCCGTGCAGCTTGATCTGGTCATCGATGCGGCCGCGGAACGTGACCAGCCCTTGCGCGTCGATCTCGCCCAGATCGCCGCTGCGATAGCCGCGTTTGCCGTCACGCATGAACATGCGCGTCGCGTTCAGGTCCGGGCGGTTCAGGTAGCCCCGCATGACGTGGTCGCCCACGATGTTGATCTCGCCGTGCTCGATGAAGACATCAGCATAGGGCTTGGCGCGTCCGATGGGATAGGGATTCGGCGCCGCGGCGCGCAAGGCCGCGTCGATCTCCACCCAGGTGGTGGAGCAGGTGGCCTCCGTCGGCCCGTAGGAATTGATGATGCGCACCAGGGGGAAGCGCTGCCACAGTTCCTCCGCCATCGACGGCGTCAGGGATTCCGCGCCGAAGACGAAGACGCGCAGGTCGGGCAGATGGTGGTGGTCGAAGGCGGGGTTGAACAGTTGCTGGCGCACGAACGAGGGCGTGGAAGCCCATACGCTGATGCGCGTGGCGGCCAGGTACGAGACGAAGGCGTCGCGCTGCGCGATGGTCTCGCGCGGGCACAGTACGCAGGTTCCGCCCAGTTCCAGCGCGCCGACCCAGTTGAACAGCGAGAAATCGAAGCTGAACAGCATCTGGTCCATGAAGACCGGCGCGGGGCCCAATGCCAGGCAGTCGCGTATCCAGCCGGCAAACAGGGCCACGCTTTCGCGGCCGATCTGCACGCCCTTGGGGTCGCCTGTGCTGCCCGACGTGAACATGACGTAGGCCAGGTCTTTTTCGTCCAGGACAGCGGGATCGTCCGCGGCGCGCACAAAAGCCTGCGCCTGCGCGTCGTAGCGCAGGGCCGCCCGCACCAGTTCGCCGATGCGCGCAATGCGCTCGGGCGGGTTGATGACATCCGCCGGCACGAAGGGAACGCCCAGCCGCAGGCAGCCCAGCATGGCCACCAGGAATGCGGCCTCCTTGTGGCCCGAGATCACCAGCGGCACGCCCGCGCGGGCCCCGGCGGCTACCGCCGCCTCTTCCCATGTCATGGTCGCCGCGCGCAGGTCGCCCCATGTCAACGCGCCTTGCGCGTCCACCACGGCGATGGCGTCGGCGCCGGCCTGCGTGTCCGTGAAATCGCAGCTCTGGAAATCGAAGCGCATGGTCGCGGCCCTCCTGGCTTTTGCGCGCGCGTCAGACGCGGCCGCTCTGTGCGATGAAGGCGGCCAGCGTGTGCACGGATTCCAGGTGCACGTCGATCTCGGTCGGCGGGATCTTGCAGCCAAATTCGCGCTCCACGGCAAGCGCCACGTCGACGGCGGCCAGCGAGTCGACCAGGCCAGATTCGATCAGCAGGGTGTCGGGATCGACTTGCGTGAGGATGATGCCTTCGACGATTTGCGCGACTTTGGCTTCGATAGCGTTGATGTCCATAAGGGGCTCCGTGACCGCGTGCGGTCAGAATTGGAAGTAGAGGAACCGGGTTTCCTTGTGCAGGTTGACCAGGCAAAAAGCCAGCAGCGCCAGCATGACGGCCATCCAGGCCAGGTTGGGGCGCCAGCGCATGAAGGCCTGCGGGGCCTCATGCGGCTTGAAGAGCGCGGGCGAATAGCGGCCCAGAATCTGGTGCGCATTGGGCGTGAACCAGGCGATGGACAGCAGCACGACGGCATAGATCAGTTGCAGGTGATGGCCAACGATAACGCGCCAGGCGTCGCCCCAGGCCAGTCCCGCGACGTGCGCCGACAGGTCCAGCGATTCCGTGCCGCGCGCGCCGACCATGCCCTGCACCAGCAGCAGCGCGTCGCCCACGCCATGTGCGCGGAAAAAGGCCTGCGCCACCAGCACCGCAATGAAAGTCACCAGGACGCACAGCGCGCGCGTGGCGGGATGCGACTGCCGCGCCGCCGCAGGCTTGCGGCCCACGACAAAAATGCGCCAGGCGTGGTTCACCGACAGGTACATGGCGTGCAGCAGGCCGAACACGACGAACTGAAAGCCCGCGCCGTGCCATACCCCCGCCAGCGTCATCGTGAATAGCGTCGGCAGCGCGATGCTGCCGGCGAAGCCGCTCAGCGTTTTCAGGCCGGCCGAGCCGACGGGCAGGTTGCGGTCCGTGCGCCACTTGTTCACCGCCACCGCCACCGGGTAGTACAGGTAGGCGGTGATGTAGCGCGTCAGCGTCATGTGCCAGCGCGCCCAGAATTCGATGATGTTGCCGGCCTTGTAGGGCGAGTTGAAATTCAACGGGAAGCGGATGCCGAACATCTTGGCCAGGCCCAGCGCCATGTCCGAATAGCCGGAGAAATCGAAGTAGAGTTGCAGCGCATAGCAGAGGCTGGCGCCCCACGAGCCGAAGAACTGCAATTCACCCGGAGCCGCGAAGCCGGCGTCCGCATACGGGGCGATGCCGTCGGCCAGCAGCACCTTCTTGGCCAGCCCGATCACGAACAGCATCGCGCCCACCGACAGATTTTCAGCCTTGAACCGGTAATTCTCCGGCTGGGCGAACTGCGGCATCATTTCCTTGTGATGCAGGATGGGGCCCGCGATCAGGTGCGGAAAGAACGTGACGAACAGCACGTAGCTGAGCAGGCTGCGCTCCTTCACCACGCCGGCCTTGCAGTCCAGCAGGTAGCCGATCTGCGTGAACGTGAAGAACGAGATGCCCAGCGGCAGGATGATGTCGTCCATCGACGAACCCGTCATGCCCAGGTCGTTCAGGAAATTGAGCAGCGTTGCGAAATACTTGTAGTGGAACAGCAGCGCCAGGTCGGCGCCCACGCCCAGGCCGACGATCAGTCCCTGCAGCCGGGGGCGGTCCACATAGTGCAGCACCAACTGACTGACGATGTAGTTGAAGGCAATGGAGCCCGCCAGCAGCACGACGAACTGCGGATTCCACCAGCCATAGAAAACGATGGAAGTCAGGCACAGCCACAGCGCCGCAAGGCGCACGTTCAGCGGTCCCAGCGCGTAGTACACCGCCAGCGTGACGGGCAGGAAGATCAGCAGGAAAAGGTACGAGTTGAATAGCATCTTGGTTCGCTACGGGATGCGGGCCAACAGGGCCTGCTCGTCCGCCGTCAGCGGCAGGGACAGCGCGTTCTCGGAGAACTCCCAGATCACCAGCTTCAGGCTTGCAGGCCATTGCTTGCGCTGCTTCAGCGCCAGCAGCAGCGCGCCCGAAAACTGCCCGCCATCCAGGCTCATGTTCCAGACCTCGCGGCCCAGTCCCATGCCCAGGCGTTCCGCGAACTGGCTGCGGCGGCCGTTCGACGTGCCGGCCAGCAGCACCTCGACCGGCGCGGGCTCGTCCAGCAGGCCGCCGCTGCGCACCGGTTCGATCTTTGCTTCGGCAACCATCTCAAGTTCGGGACGCCAGCCGGGCCTGGCCTGCTCCAGGCCGGCCAGCACGATCAGGTCGCCCATGCGCGTCTGCGCCGGCCCGGGCGCATCCGTCTTGAAGGCCTGGGTGCCCGAACCGCCCAGCAATGGCAGCGCGGCCTGCGCCACACGGGCGGCGGCGGCCTGCGCGCCCTGCGCATTCATGTGGACGTCCGTGCGAAAGAAGCGGGGCGCGGGGGCGGCCAGCAGGGCGTCGCGCAGATCCACGAACGGCACGCCGTCCGCGTGCAGCGCCTGCTGCCAGTCGTCCAGCGTCTGGCGCATCGGCAGCGACACGGGCAGGCCGCAGAGCCGGTCTGATTCGATGCGCGATTTGTCGGGCACGGCGACGACCAGCACCTGGACCTGCTTTTCGCGCAGTTCCTGCACCCAGTGCCGCATCAGGCGCAACCGCTCGTTGAAGACATGCACGCCCGGAGGCGGCCGCAGCCCGTCGCGGTAGAACAGCCACTGCGGGCAGCCCATGGCGACCTGATCGCCCAGGTTGCCAAGCAGCCGGTAGCGCAGCGCGGCGTTCCAGGTGTCGATTTCAGCCTGGTGCGGCAGCGTCAGCGCCTTGTTCAGCACGGTGCCCGCCGACCCGTCCAGCCACGCCGGCGGCGACACCTCGGCCGCGCTGATGCGCGCCTGCGCGAGGCGCCAGCCACCCCAGCCCAGGCCAACGGCCAGCAGCACCGCGACCACGCAGGCGGTCATCCGGTGGCCGGCCGCGCCGGGGGTGTCCGTCGGCGTCACGGGCCTACTTCCCGATCGCGGCTTTCATGCGTCCGCGCCACGCGTCGGCGCTCATGATGGACGCGTTGTCCCACAGCCCCCGCGCCTCGGGTCCCTGCGCATAGGTCGGCTCGAACATCTGCCAGACCAGCACCTGCGGCTTGTTCTGCTTGAAGGCGGGCGATTCCAGATATTCCAGCAGCATGACCCAATGGCCCACGTTGCCCGGCTTCCAGTTGACGGACACCGGCCGGTCCAGCGCGTTCGACAGCTTCTGCGGAAAGCCGAAGTAGGGCTGCACCATGCTGTGGCCGGTGACGTGCACCGGCGCGGGCGTGTCGTCCAGCAGGCTTTGGTTGTCGGCCTGGCGCCGCACCGTGAAGGTCTCGCGCCCGGCCTGCTTGCGCTGGTCCGGCGTGAGGAACAGTTCGGCCAGGTCGCCGTAGCGGCGTTCGTTGACGACGCTGCCCAGCGGCATGCCGGTGCCGGGCTTGCCGGCCAGCGTCTTGACGTCCTGCTTGATGCGCGCCGCCAGTGCGTCGGCCGTGGCGTCGGCGGCTGCCTGCGTCCAATGCTGGTCGGTGCGGTAGAAGACCTCCTGCCCGCCGCTCTTCACGCGCTGCAGGACGGCCTCGTCGTCAATGGTGGCGATGCCGGCCTGCTTGAGCTTGTCCTGGATGGTCTGGTAGCGCTTCTTGACGTCGGCGCTCAGCGCTTTGCCGTCCGGCAGCTTGTCCTGATGGAAGAGCGTCTTGTCCGGCAGCACCAGCACTTCAAGCTGGATGCCCTTGGCCGCCAGCGCATCGCGCGTTTCGCGTACAAGCTGCGTGGACGCGTCGATGCCGCGCGTGTCGACCTGCGTCAGGCTGCCCCAACCAGGAAACAGCCAGTTGTCCTTGCCCAGGATCACGATGGACGATGCCTGCTGGGCGTGTGCGCCGGTGACGGCCGCGGCCAGGACGGCGGCCGACATGAAGCCGCGGACGGTGCGCTGCGTGGGGCGGAAGGCGGATGGCATGGAAGTGGCTCCTGTTGGTGCGGATCGGCGTGTCGTCAGTACGACAGGGTCAGGTTGATGAACAGGCCCTTGGCCCGGTCGGCCTGTCCGCCGCCGATGTTGAAACGGTATTGCGTCGTCAGGTCCAGATAGGACATGGGCGCGGTGTAGTGGTCTTCGCGGAACCAGTAGCGCAGGTTGAAGCCGGGGCCGGCGCCCATCGACCACGATGAGCCATTGCCCAGCAGCCGGTAGGAATCGGACCCATCGATGTCGAAGCCCGACACCGAGTTCTTGTTCCACAACCAGTCCCCGCCGACCACGGCATAGGGAAAGAACACCAATCGTTCGCTGATGGCGTCCACGCGATAGCTGCGGCCCACGCGCAGTTCCCCGGCGCCGAAGGCCTGGTCGCGCTTCAGCCGGCCAGACGATTTTTCGCCGTCCACGCCCGTCGAGTTGTCGCGCAGCCAGAACTTCGCGGGCATGTCCTGCCACGAGTATCCGGCCTGCAGATAGCCTTCCATCGTGAACCAGTCCGGCCGGTCGATGCGCAGCGTCGTGCCTTCGTACAGGCCATAAGTCACATAGGCCAGCCAGCCGCCGCTGCCGGCATCCGTCTGGTAATGCGCCGTCTGGTTGTCGCGGTTCAGCGCGCAACGCAGGGCGGCCGGGTCGGGGCTGAACGTGCCGCGGCGGGTGGCGCTGCCCAGGTTGAACTGGCGCTCCAGGCCGAACGTCAGTCCGACCTCGGTGGACGGCGTGAAGCGCATGCCCAGCGAGCCCACCGTCGTAGGGATGCCGGAGATGCCCTGGTTGGATGTTTCATTGACGTCGATGGATCCGCCGCAAGGGTCGGACACCGTCTGGCTGGTGGTCTTGCCGCCCTTGTCGTACAGGGTGTTCGACAGGCGCGCGTACACCTCGAACGTGCGGGTGGACGAGTTCAGGAAATCGGAGGGCCGCCAGAAGATTTCCGCGGTGCTGAACACGGCATCGCCGGGCACGGTGATGGCCGCGCCGCCCAGGCCCGACGACGCCGGCCGCGCGCCGCGATAGCCCGCGGAAAAATAACCGCCCCATTCGCGCGACAACCCGCCGATCGCGTTGCGTGTGTCGAAGCGCTGCTGCGGCGTCAGTTCGAGCTTGCCCGCATCGTTCTCGTCGATGGCCTCTTTCAGGCGCTCGACGGATCCCCGCTTGTCGCCCGTGGCGGCCAGGGCATAGCCCTCGTCCAGGATCACGGTGGGCGGCGCCTTGCCCGTGGCGCGGGCGGCCTGGAAGTCCTGCAGCGCCAGCTTGGGCTGGCGCATGCGCTGGTGCAGGTAGCCGCGCTGCATCAGCAGGGTGGGGTCGTCCGGCTGGGCGGCCAGCGCTTCGTCCATGCGCGTGTTGGCCTCTGCCAATTGCGCCGCGTTGCCCGCCGCAAGCGTGGTGGTAAGCAGCCGCTGGTATTCCTTGTTGGCGGGATCCTGCTCCACGGCCTTGCGGGACTGACTGATGGCTTCCTGATAGTCCTCGCGCGCGTAGGCGGCGTAGGCCAGTGCCGCCGGCCCGCCGCTGCCCGCGGCGTCGGAGGGCAGCAGCTCGCAGGACGTGCCGTAGGGCGTATCGCGGCAGTCCTGGACGGGGGCGGGATAGTTGGCCAGCGTCAGCGTGGCGGGAATGGCGGGCCGGGCGCCGGCGCGCTTGACCCGCTGTGCAGCCGCCTCGTCCTTGGCTCCCAGCGGCTCCACCAATGTCAGCGCGCGCGCGTTCTCGCCCGCCGCCAGCGCCGCGTCCGCGGCGATCAGGCGCACGTTGCGCCGCTGTTCATCGTCCAGCCAGTCCTGCTTGAGGGCCGCGTCGAAATCGGCATCGGCCAGGTCCGTCTTGCCCTGGCGCTGGCGCAGATAGCCGCGCATCAGCAGGGCAACGGTGTTCTCGTCGTCCTGCTTCATGGCGTCCGTGGCCGCTTCCTCGGCGGCCGCAAGCTGGTTGTCCAGCATGAGCGCGGTGATCAGCAACAGGCGGTGGCTGGGACTGTCGGGCGCCAACGCGACGGCCTGCCGCGCCAGCGGCACGGCGTCGCCGGGACGGTTGGCGATCAGCGCCTGGTAGCCCTCTTCGGCGGGCTTGACGGCCATCCGGCGCTTGAGCGTCTGCTGCCTCGCAGCCAAGTCGTTCTTGTTGGGCGCGCCCAGGGCCGCCGCCTTGCCGGCCGCGGCCTCCGCTTCGGCGTACTTGCCCTGCGCCTCCAGGGCATCCAGCCACAGCATGGCCCATGCGCCTTGTTTGGGATCGATGCGGAACGCGCGCTCCGCGCCGCGCTCGGCGGCGGGGTAGTCCGCGCGGTTGTAGTCGGCGTAGGCGCGCGTGGCTATCGGAAAGCCTCGCTGGTAGGCGCTGCTGGGGCCAGGCGCGGGCGCGCTTGCCCGGGGCTGCGCAGCGGCGGGACGCAAGTTGGCGCGCGCCTGGCGCAGGGCCGGCGTGTCCAGTCCGCTGGCGATGGAGTCTGCCGCCGCCTTGTCGGCCTCTTGCAGCTTGCCCTGCTTCTGCAGGGAATAGATCAGCAAAAGGCGCAGGCGTTCCACGTCCGGGCGCAACACAATGGCTGATTCCGCCTGCTGCTGCGCAAGCGCGTAATTGCCGGCGTCGTAGTTCTTGTAGCCCTCGTCGGCGAACTGCCACGCAGCGCCTTCCAGCGGCGCTTCGGCCTTGCTCGCGGGCTGCTGGGCGCCGGCCGGCATTGCGCTCCAGGCGCAGGCCAGGGCGGCGGACAGGACGAGCGATCGACGAAAGGACATCATGGAATGGCGGGTTTGTTTTCTGGCGCGGCGGGGGGATCGCCTTGTCCGGACTGTTGGAATTGGATGGCTTCGTGCAGCGTGCCTTCGTCCAGCCAGCCCTGTTCGGTCAGGATCTGGCCCAGCGGCTTTTTCTCGCGCGCCTGGATCTCCAGCGCCTGCTCCAGCGTGGTCTGGTCGATCGCCTGCCAGGACAGCAGCAGTTCGCCCAGGCGCTGGCGCTGCTGCGCCAACTGGTCCGTGGACGGGAAGTCATGCATGGTCTTGTCCCAGGCCAGGCGCTTGCCGGTGATCAGGTGGCCGATGAACAGCCGCCAGGCGCGCGCCGCCGCCATGGCGTTGATGAAGTTGCCCACGATCATCCGGGGAATCGACAGCAGCGCGTGTTCCCAGCCATACATCCGGCCGACGAAGTAAGCGCGCTGCACCACGCGCAGCAGCAGCGCCACCGCGTTGGCCCACATCAGCGTCACCAGCCAGCCGCCCGGCCGGAAGTACGACGGGTAGTACACCGTCCACCAGCCAAACAGATCGGCCAGGTAGAAGACGAAGAAATTGGCCAGCAGCACGTAGGCCAGGATCGCGATGAACGACGTGACCAGGCCCTTGCGGTCCCGAAACAGCAGGTACTTGGTGGCAAGCGATCCCGTCCATCCCACCTGCTGCCAGCCCTGCAGCCCGATGCCCAGCGTCCAGCGCGCCTTTTGCCGGTACGCAGTGCGGAAGGTATTTGGAAAGTATTCGCGCACGCCAAGCGGCATGCGCAGGTGCGCGACGTGCTCCTTGCCCATGCCGAACCAGGTGTGGCGGCGTGTCACGTATTCAACGGGAAACTTGCCGAAGATCTGCCGCATGCCACGCTGGGCCAGCCGCGCGCCGATGTCGTAGTCCTCGGTGAGCGTGTCCGTGTTGAACGGCTGGTTGTTCGTCTCGGCCGCCAGTTCCACCAGCGCGTGCCGCGAAAAGCAGGTGCCCACGCCCGCGGACGGCACCATCTTGGACAGGCTTTCGCGCACCACCAGGTCCTTGGTGTGCCATTCGGCGAACTCGTCCATGTAGGTGCCGGCGACCAGCTCATACCAGTGCCGTTCCAGCGACGTCACCGGAAGCTGGATGAAATCGATGCGCGGCAGCAGGTAGTTGTAGTACTTCAACTCCAGCGGGTGCAGCACGTCTTCCGAGTCGTGCAGGATCACGCCGGCAAAGGGCACGGGCTGCTTGGCGTCCTGCGCGAAGATCGCCTGCACGATCCAGTTCAGGCAGTCCGCCTTGCAGGTGGGGCCGTCGTGCGGCACCTCCACGCGGATCAACTGCCTGTAGCGCCGCCGCATCCGTTCCACTTCCTTGATCGTGCGCTCGTCGTTCTGGTAGGTGCCGGCGAAGATCATGTAGTTCTTGTATTCCAGCGTCGACACCATGGTCTCGAGCATCGACGCGATCACGTCGTATTCCAGCCAGGCCGGCACCATGATGGCCAGCGGCTGCTCTTCCTTCGCGCGCAGCTGCTCGGCCGTCAGCGGCGCATAGCGACGCTTGATGGTCAGCGACCGCCGCAGCTCGCGCAGCCAGAACCAGCCGTCGATGAACAGATCATCCAGGCTGGACAGCAGGATGATCACGCCCACGACGGCGGTCACGACCTCCAGGCCGCGGTAGTAGTCCGCGATGAGGTAGGGCCAGTAGAGCGAGGACATGGCGCCGGCGCCTCCGGGTTACTTGGGATCCTTGTTTTTCCTGCGGCTGACGCGAAGGGCGAGGATCAGGATCAGCAGCAGCACGAGCAGGCTGATGCTGATGGCCGGCACGCTCCACGAGATATAGCGGCGCCATTCGAAGAACGCGCTTTCGCCTGCGCCGGGCGGGTGGCTGGCGTCCGGGTTGGCGCTGTCTATCCAGGCCAGCGGACCCGCCGCGCCGATGATTGCGATGTTTCCGCGATTGAGCACAAAGGGCTTGTCCGTCATGCCCGGCTGCTGGCCCAGCGTGTGCCAAAGCACACCTTCCTGGCCGCCGGCGTTCACCACTTCGGCCGTGCTCAACCGGGCCAGACCTGAAATGTCCAGCCAGGTCGCGTCCTTGCCGGCCACCTGCAGTTGCTTGCGGTCGGTAACCTTGACCGCGGGCTTGGCGCCTTCAACCGGCAGTTCCATTGCCAGGAAGGCGCGCGCGGGCTTGACTGCCTGGCCGGCCGGCGAGACCGTCAGTTCAGCGCGCGTGGCCGATACGCCGCTGGCTGCGGCGATGCTGATCAATCGCTTGATGTTGTCGGGTGCGTCGGCCAGGTAGCTGTCTGGAATCAGCACCTGCGGGCTTGCGGCCATCAACGGCAGCAAGCCCACGAAGGTGCCGTCCGGCAGCGCCTTGCCCGGCTTCACGTAGCTGGTCGGCAGGACGTTGACGGGATAGCCCTGCGGGATTTCGTTGCAGTCCACGGACACGGGCTGCCGCTGGAACGTGACGCGCACGGCGTTGGTCACGCCCAGCGCGTAAGCCGGCACGCGGGCCGTCAACCGTTCGGGCCGTCCGTTCGCATCCAGTTGCTTGGCGCCCAGCAGGATTCCGTTCCAGAAAACAGAAGCGACAGGACGTGTCGACGAGGCGCCGGGCGCGGCGGAGACATCCATGACCAGCTCGTCCGGCACGCGGCCGTCGGCGGACACGGCCGCCAGCGGGAAGGACGTATTCCAGTCGCCGCGCGCCACCACGTCGAAGCTGGTCGCGGATCCGCCCAGGCTCGACAGGCGCACGCTGCCGTCCTGGAAAGACTGCGGCGGGGCGGCCGTCTGCACCTGCACCTGGCGGCTGACCAGGATGCGGCGCCAGGCCGTGTCGAAGACGCCGGCGGCTTGCGCGCCCGCGTCGGCCGCCACCGCGATCACCGCCTGGCGGCCCAGCGGCAGCAGACGGATCTCCTTGGCCGGCAGCCCGGCGGCGGCCAGCGGCATGCGCTGCTGTCGCCAGCCCTTGAAGGCGTCCGCGGCATCCGCATCCGCCGCAAGCTGCGCCTGCAGCGCGTCCAGCGCTTCGTTGTATTTTGCGGTCAGCGCGGCATCGGCGATGACCACGTCGCCGGCAACGGCAGGCGCGCCCATGACAAGCAGGGCGCCGATCTCGGCCGGATTGGCCACCTTGTGCGTTTCCTTGCCGGCAAGCGCGGCGAACGCCGGCACCTGCGCCAGCCCCGTGGGAGCCTGCAGGCCGCGTGTGTCCACCTCGTCGCCCACGGCCGGGAAAGCGCGAACGCTGACGCGCTTTCCGCTGCGCTCCAGCGCCACGCCCAGGCGCCATGCGCTGTCGAATGCCTGCTGGTCCAGCTTGCGGCTGGCAACCATCAAAACGGGTTTGCCGGGCAGCGAGCCCCAGGCGTCGTCCAGGCTGTCGATCGCGGACGCGTCATAACGGTAATTGAGCCTGGTCTGCGGCGAGATCGTCAGCGCATTGCCGGTGGCGCGGTTGCTTTCGCAATGGCGCAGCGCGATGTCGGATTGCCAGTCGACGCCTACGCGCAGAAAGCCCGACTCGCGCGCGCGAGGTTCGACGCCCAAGCCCCGACTGGCCGAACCCTCGCCGTCGGCGATCCGCTGCGCGGATTGCGGCACGCCGTCCAGCCACAGCACCATGCTGGTCCGCCCCGGTTCGCCCTTGGTGTAGCGGGCGTCGAAATCCAGCCTTGCGTCCGTTATCGGCACCCCGCGAGGCACCGGCAGGTAGAACTCCTGGCGCGCATCGCTGTTGCTCAGGACAACCGGTTCGCTGACGCCCAGGTCCTCCAGCGTGATGCTGCGCGCCACCTGATCGTCGGCCTGCAGCCGGCGCAAGGCGTCGCCAGCAGGACTGGCCAGCGCGCCCAGCGGCGCCAGCAGTCCTGCGGCCACGAGAGCGCGGCACAACTTGCGGACATCGGTTGCGTGTGAGGAGAGTGGCATGAAAGCTCCAGGCAAAAAGGGCATTGCAGCGGGGTCAGACGGGGTAGGGGGTGGACGCGTGGGGATCGAATTCCGACACGGCGCGGCCGCAGAGCGCATCGACGATGCGCTGGCTGGCCCGGCCGTCGCCATACGGGTTGATTCGTCGGGAGAACGCGCCATGCAGCGCGGCGTCGTCCAGCAGCCGGTTGACCTCGGCCACGATGCGCCGGGTGTCGGTGCCCACCAGCGCCACCGTGCCCGCACGCACAGCTTCTGGCCGTTCAGTGACATCGCGCATCACCAGCACCGGTTTGCCCAGATAGGGCGCCTCTTCCTGCACGCCCCCCGAATCGGTAAGGATCAGATGGGAGCGCTGCATGAACCAGACGAAATCCAGGTAGTCCAGGGGATCGATCAGGTGCACATTCGCCAGCCCGGACAGTTCGCTCATCACCACGCCGCGCACCTGCGGATTCAGGTGGACGGGGTAGACGATCTGCAGGTCCGGACGCCGCGCCAGTTCCGCCAGCGCCGCGCAGATGTTCCGAAAGCCGTCGCCGAAGCTCTCGCGCCGGTGGCCGGTCACAAGCAGCAGGCGGCGCCCGGGGTCCAGCCAGCCGTAGCGGGCTTGCAGCGTGCGGTCCAGCGGGCCGCCGGCTGTCAGTTTGGCGCACGTCATGGCCAGGGCGTCGATCACCGTATTGCCGGTGACCGTGATGCTGCCGGCCAGGTGCTCGCGCTGCAGATTCGCACGCGATTCCGCCGTCGGGGCGAACAACAGGTCGCCCACGGCGTCGACCACGCGGCGGTTCATTTCCTCGGGAAAGGGCATCGCCAGATTGCCGGTGCGCAAGCCCGCTTCGACATGGCCGATGCGCACGCGCCGATGAAACGACGCCAGCGCGCACGCCGAAGCCGTGCTGGTGTCGCCATGCACCAGCACGCAATCCGGCTTCTCCTTTTCCAGCACGCCGTCCACCCGGCTGATCAGGCGGGCATACAAGCCATTGAGCGTCTGGTTAGGCACCATGATGTCCAGATCGTGATGCGCCTTGAGTTCAAACAGCGCCAGCACCTGGTCCAGCATTTCCCGGTGCTGGCCGGTTACGCAAACCACGCTTTCGACCAGAGGCTCGTTTTGCAGCGCGGTGACCAGGGGCGCCATCTTGATGGCCTCGGGACGGGTACCGAAAATTGACAGGACCTTCATAGCGCAAACAGACCCCCCGGCAGTCAGTGGCAATTTCTTGCGTTTATTTTGTCTTGAAAGCATTCGTAATATGTGTCGGATTATGTCCAGCCATTCCCATAGGCTGGCAGGACGCGGGCGGAGGGTGACGACGCCCGGGCCCCATGGCTGCGGGCCTTTTCGGGCAAAAATGTGGGGCGGATCAAAGGGGCCGTTACAGGCCCTCATGGCTGCCTGAAACAGCCTATTTCAGTTGGATCGTTGTAGGCGCGATTGGCGGGTGGTTCTGCAAGGCTGGGGAGGGCGGCGGCCGGGGGGCCCGAGCTCGGCGAAACGTCCTGTTCCACCATTGGATTCGGCGCAGGCGTTATGCGAGTAAGGTACGGGGTTAAGGCCTGGATCACCTGGCACGTCGGCCCGTGCCGCCAGCAGGAACCTGAACACCATGAAGACCCTTTACACAGCGCTGCGGTTGGTCCTCGTGTCAGCGGCAGTCGCGTCGATCGCCGCCTGCGCGGACCAACCTTCCCGTCAATCCGACAACGTGGACTACCGCAGCCGTCCCCTGGATACGCCAGCGGGCTCGAGCAGCAACGCCAATCCTTCAGGAGAGCGCCTGACCATCCAGTCGGGCGAGGGCGAGCGCTTGAATCTCCCCTGGTTCATCGAAGGCGCGCAGGACTGGGTCAACAGGCAATGAACCCTTGTTCTTGAATCTGCCGCCCGGCGGCGCACGGACGAAAAAAATCCTCAAGGATTTGCATCCTTGAGGATTTTTGATTTCAGCTGACATCGCTGAACAGAATCTTGGTGGAGCCGGGGGGAATTGAACCCCCGTCCGCAAGCCCTCTGCAACCAGTTCTACATGCGTAGTCGATTTATTTGGTTTTAACTTTGGACTTAGCCAACCGACAGGCCGGACCAAAGCGATTCACGTAATTTAAATCTGAGCCGTGTGACCCCAGCGCAGACCGATTCCTTGTGAATGTCGCTGCTGCGGTTCGAGGGTTACCCCCCTAGGAAGTTGCCTTCCTCCGCCTGACCCAAGGACAGATCAGTGCAGCGGCTCACCGCTTAAGCGGCGAGAGCGAAACGCTCGTCGTTGGCGTTTGTAGTGTTCCAGTGGTTTAACGAGCGTACTGGTGCTCGGCATGCCCTGAGTTGTTTCGCGACCCACGTCGAATCCGGATCGGCCCCAAGAACTTCTATTGTACTGGCAAACGCAATAGCCTGCCATGGTGTAGCCCCGCGATCGGCCTGGCCGTGGCGCGGGGGACACAGCGCGTTCAAGTGGCGTTCGCGCAGGCGGCCTTGGACTGCCGGCCGGGGCGTGAAGCTGCCATCATCAGCCCGGCCAGTCCCACCGAAACACCAACGATGATGGCGGCCGCCCAGCCCAGGGAGGCGAGGCCGTAGCTGTCGATCACATGGCCGCCCACCACGGCCCCCAGCCCGATGCCGATATTGGCGCCGGAGATGTTCAGCGACGCGGCAAAGGCGGGCGCTTCGGGCGCCGACTTCATCAGCCGCACGTGGCAAACGATGAACAGCGCGGCCTGGGCGATCCCCCAGATCCCAAGCGCCACGGCCAGCAAGCCATGCGACTGCATGACCGGGGCAATGAACGCCAGGCCTGCGGCCATCAACGCGGAAAAGAGGGCGGTGGCGCCCAGCGGGCTGCGATCGACCATGCGGCCGCCCAGGGTATTTCCGATCAGCCCCACGGCTCCGAACGCCATCATGCTCCAGCCGACGACCTTGCCGTCGAACCCGCCCAGACGCTCAAGCATGTCCGCCAGGTAGGTGTAGGCCGTGAACATGCCCGTGAACACCAGCAGCGACAACAGCACGTGGCCGACCACCATGGGGTTGCGCAGGATCTGCAACTGCGTGACGAGCCGCACGCTGTCGGCACGGATGCGCGTGCTCGGAAAGGTAATGAACAGCAGAAGGGCCTTGGCGAACGCCACCGCCGACAGGACCCAGAAGGCGGCGCGCCACCCGAAGGCGTCGGAGATCAGCACGCCGATGGGAATGCCGAACACCGTGGCAGCCACGATGCCGAAGGCCACGGTGGAAATCGCGCGTCCCGCACGAGCGGGGCCGACCAATTCGACCGCGGTGGCGCTGGCCAACGACCAGAACACCGGCAGCGCAAGGGCGGGAACGAAGCGGGCGATTGCCATCACCCAGATGTTCGGCGCCACGGCCGCCAGCGCGTTGGACAGGCCAAACAGCAGCAGCACGCCGATGAACAGGCGCCTGCGCTCCATATTCGCCATCAGGGCGGTGAGCAGGGGGCCGGTGGCAGCGACCGTAAATGCGAACAGGGTCACCAGCAGGCCGGCCTGTGACACGGTCACGTCCAGGTCGCGGGCCAGGCCGGGCAGCAGCCCCACGATCAGGAATTCAGTGGTGAGGATGGTGAAACCAGCGGCGGAAAGAAGCAGGATGGGCAAAAGCATAGGCATTCCTTGGGCGAGCCGCCGGGTGGCGACGCGCGGGCAGGGGCGGGTGGAACAAAAAGGTCAGGAGTGCGCCGCGGCAAGTGAGCGGGCACGATGCGAGAGGGCGTAGGCCGTCAGCGCGAAGATCAGTGGCTGCGGATGGCAGGAGCCGCAGCGCCGGCTTCAGCCGGCAAACAGGCAATCGGGAATGCCCCGGATGCCATGCACGCTTCACACTGTAGGGGACATGAGCGTCCGGATAAACCCTGGTTATCCGGATAGATTGTTCGGTCAGCTTCACTAATGAAGCCGAACAGTCTTGAGAAGTACGCGGACCGTCAGTCGGCGGTCCGCGCCAGCGGCTTCAGCGCAGGTCGGTGGGCAGCAGCGGCTGGATGGCGGACCACAGTTCGGCAGGGCTGTTGGCGCAGGTTTCGGCCTGCCAGGCGATCACGTCGTCGTCTTCGCCGACGTAGCCGTAGGCCGCCGCGACGGCCGGCATGCCCGCGGCATGCGCCGCCTGGATGTCACGCAAATCGTCGCCGACATAGACGCAGCGGTCGGTGGCGAAGCCCGCTTCCCGGGCGGCATGCTGCAGCGGCAGCGGATGCGGCTTGGCATGGGCCGTGGTGTCCCCGCAGACCAGCACGGCGCTATCGCGCGTCAGGTCCAGGAACTCGACGATGGGCAAGGTCAGGTACGTGACCTTGTTGGTGACGATGCCCCAGGACAGCCCGCGGCCGCGAATGTCCGCAAGCAGGTCTTCGATGCCCGGAAACAGCTTGCTGTGAACGGTGGAGCCAGCTGCGTAGTCTTCCAGGAACTGCAGGCGCGTCGGTTCGTAGTCCGGGTCCCCGGGCTGCAGGCCCAGCGCCACGCGCAACAGGCCGCGCGCGCCTTGCGAAGCCACCGGGCGCAGCGCCTCGTACGCCATCGGCTCCAGGCCGCGGCGGGTACGCTGACGGTTTGCGGCGGCGGCAAGGTCGGGGGCGGTGTCGGCCAGCGTGCCGTCGAAATCGAACAGGATTAGAGCGCTCATTTGCGGGTAGCCATCAGATAGTTGACCGACGTGTCGGACGACAACGAGTAGATTTGGGTGATCGGGTTGTATTCCATGCCGCGCATGCTGATCGGCTCCAGCGCCGCGCCGCGCGCCGCTGCGGTCAGTTCGCTGGGCTTGATGAACTGGTCGTAGGTATGGGTGCCACGGGGCAGCAGGCGCAGCACGTATTCGGCGCCGATGATCGCGAACAGGAAAGACTTGGGGTTGCGGTTCAGGGTGGAAAAGAACACCCAGCCGCCCGGCTTGACCAACGTCGAGCAGGCCCGCACGATAGATGCCGGATCCGGCACGTGCTCCAGCATCTCCATGCACGTCACCACGTCGTACTGGCCGGGCTGTTCGGCCGCCAGCTCCTCGACGGGCACCTTGCGGTACTCCACCTTCACGCCCGATTCCAGGCCATGCAGGCGTGCGATCTTCAGGGATTTGTCGGCCAGGTCGATGCCCGTTACCTCGGCGCCAGTGCGGGCCATGGCTTCCGACAGGATGCCGCCGCCGCAGCCCACGTCCAGCACTTTCCTGCCGGCAAGGCTGCCCGCGCATTCCTGGATCCATTCCAGCCGCAGCGGATTGATCGCGTGCAGGGGCTTGAACTCGCTTTCGGGATCCCACCAACGGCTGGCCAGGGCGCTGAACTTGTCGATTTCAGCCTGGTCGGCGTTGACGGATGCTTGCGCGGTGTCGTTGGTTTGCGTGTTCATGGGCGGTCCGGCGTAAGGCAACTCTATATATAGAGGGGTCCAGCGCGCTAGGCGAGGAAGGCGGGCTCGGCATTGCACCAGAAGAGTGCATTGCGGGCGAAAAAAAGGGCCTCGCTATGCGAGGCCCCCTTATTGTAGCTAGTCCGGCAATTACTTGCGGCTACCCACGATTTCGATCTCAACGCGACGGTTCTGGGCGCGGCCTTCCTTCGTCTTGTTGGAAGCGATCGGCTGCAGCTCACCCTTGCCTTCCGTATAGATACGGTTGGGGTCGATACCCAGGCTGACCAGGTAGGCCTTGACCGAAGCGGCGCGGCGCTCGGACAGCTTCTGGTTGTACTCTTCGGTACCGATGGAGTCGGTGTGGCCGACAGCAATGATGGTTTCCAGATCGATGGTGCGCGATTGCTGAGCAACTTGCTGCAGCAGTTGGCGACCTTCGGGCTTCAGGACCGACTTGTCGAAGTCGAAGAACGTGTCAGCATTGAACACGACCTTTGCCGCCATCGGGGCCGGCTTCGCCTTCTGTTGGGCAACCGGGACGCCGTCGCAACCGGGGATACCGGTGGCCGGGGTCCAGAAGGCATCGCGCCAGCACAGTTCGTTCGTACCGTTCTTCCAAACGTTACCGAACGGGTTGCGCCAGTTGTCCACGGTTTGCGCGGAAGCTACACCAGAGGCCGTGACGGCGGCGAAGGCGAGCGCCAGAGCGAATTTGGAGGGTTTGTTCATGTTTCTCCTCGTTGAGCTTGAAGCTGGATAAGTGACTCGCAGCGAACCCCCGCCGCATATCAGGAAAACGGGGCCAGTATAGCAACGCCAAGAGCTGGTTCAAAGGAATAGCTACTGGGTTTCCTGCGTGCTGGAAACAATCTTAAGGCATTTGGGGGTCTTTGGCTTCCCTGGACAGGCGCATTAATGCTGGATATGACGTTTTCGGCACTCCTGCCGTTTCCCATGTTGGTTTTTGACAACAGGCCCGCAGGGCGCGGATGGGCTGGCTTGGGCGGCATCCGGGGCTGACCGGATACCGACCGCTTGCGGCGCGTTCCAGCAGTCCGTCAGGCCGGTCCTTCAATCGAATGATAGAATTTCCTGTTTACCCGGCCCGGGTTCCTCCTTACACGATTCTGTCGTTATATATATGGATTCCTTTGCCAAGGAGACGCTTCCGGTATCGCTGGAAGAAGAGATGCGCCGCAGTTACCTCGATTACGCGATGAGCGTGATCGTCGGGCGGGCGCTACCGGATGTGCGGGACGGCCTGAAGCCCGTCCACCGGCGCGTGCTCTACGCGATGCACGAACTGAACAACGACTGGAACCGCGCCTATAAGAAGTCCGCGCGTATCGTCGGGGACGTCATCGGTAAGTACCATCCCCACGGCGACCAGTCCGTCTACGACACCATCGTCCGCATGGCGCAGGATTTTTCCATGCGCTACATGCTGGTCGACGGCCAGGGCAACTTCGGTTCGATCGACGGCGATAACGCCGCGGCGATGCGCTACACCGAAATCCGCCTCGCGAAGATCGCCCATGAACTTCTGGCCGACATCGACCAGGAAACCGTGGACTTCGGCCCCAACTACGACGGCAGCGAACAGGAACCGCTGCTGCTGCCGTCGCGCCTGCCCAACCTGCTGGTCAACGGCAGTTCCGGCATCGCGGTGGGCATGGCCACCAACATCCCGCCCCACAACCTCCAGGAAGTGGTCGACGGCTGCCTGTACTGCCTGCGCAATCCGGCGTGCACGGTCGATGAGCTGATCGAACTCATCCCGGCGCCTGATTTCCCCACGGGCGGCATCATCTACGGCATGTCCGGCGTGCGCGAAGGCTATCGCACGGGTCGCGGCCGCGTCATCATGCGCGCCAAGACGCACTTCGAAGACATGGAGAAGGGCAATCGCCAGGCCATCGTCATCGACGCGATTCCCTACCAGGTCAACAAGAAGACGCTGCAGGAACGCATTGCCGAACTGGTCAACGACAAGAAGATCGAAGGCATCTCGGATATCCGGGACGAGTCCGACAAGGACGGCATGCGCCTGGTCATCGAGCTCAAGCGCGGCGAGGTGCCCGAGGTTGTCCTGAACAACCTCTACAAGAACACGCAGCTTCAGGACACCTTCGGGATGAACCTGGTGGCGCTGGTCGACGGCCAGCCGCGCCTGCTCAACCTGAAGCAGATGATCGACTACTTCCTGCAGCATCGCCGGGAAGTCGTCACGCGCCGCACGGTGTTCCAGCTGCGCAAGGCCCGCGAACGCGGCCACGTGCTGGAAGGTCTGGCGGTGGCGCTGGCCAACATCGACGATTTCATCGCGATCATCAAGGCGGCGCCCACGCCTCCGGTGGCCCGCCAGGAACTGATGGCAAAGTCCTGGGATTCGTCGCTGGTGCGCGAAATGCTGTCGCGCGCCGACGGCGACACGCCTGGCGGCCGCGCGGCCTTCCGTCCGGACGACCTGAGCGCCGAATTCGGCCTGCAGGGCGATGGCCTGTACCGCCTGAGCGACACCCAGGCCCAGGAAATCCTGAACATGCGCCTGCAGCGCCTGACCGGGCTGGAGCAGGACAAGATCGTCGGCGAATACAAGGACATCATGTCCACCATCGCCGACCTGCTCGACATCCTGGCTCGCCCCGAGCGCATCACTGCCATCATTGGCGAAGAACTGCAGGCCATCAAGGCCGAATTCTCGACCGGCGCCAAGGATACGCGTCGCTCCGAGATCGAGCTCAACGCCACTGAACTCGACACCGAAGACCTGATCACGCCCACCGACATGGTCGTGACCCTGTCGCACGGCGGCTACATCAAGAGCCAGCCGCTGTCCGAGTACCGCTCGCAGAAGCGCGGCGGCCGGGGCAAGCAGGCCACCGCCATGAAGGAAAACGACTGGATCGACCAGCTCTTCATCGCCAATACGCACGACTACCTGCTGTGCTTCTCGAATCGCGGCCGCGTCTACTGGCTGAAGGTCTGGGAAGTGCCGCAGGGCACGCGCAATTCCCGCGGCAAGCCGATCGTGAACATGTTCCCGCTGGCTGACGGCGAGAAGATCACGGTGGTGCTGCCGGTCAAGGAATTCAGCGAAGATCACTACGTCTTCATGGCGACGTCGCGCGGCACGGTCAAGAAGACCCCGCTGTCCGACTTCTCCAACCCGCGCAAGGCCGGCATCATCGCGGTCGACCTCGACGACGGCGACTACCTGATTGGCGCAGACCTCACCGACGGCCAGCACGACGTCATGCTGTTCTCGGACGCCGGCAAGGCCGTGCGCTTCGACGAGAACGACGTGCGTCCGATGGGCCGCAATGCTCGCGGCGTGCGCGGCATGATGCTCGAAGACACGCAGACGGTCATCGCGCTGCTGGTTGCCGGCGACGAAACGCAGACCGTGCTGACTGCCACCGAAAACGGTTATGGCAAGCGCACGCCGATCGCCGAGTACACGCGCCATGGCCGCGGCACGAAGGGCATGATCGCCATCCAGACCACCTCGCGCAACGGCAAGGTGGTCGGTGCGGTGCTGGTCACGCCTACTGACGAAATCATGCTGATCACCACTGGCGGCGTCCTGGTGCGCACCCGTGTCGCGGAAATCCGCGAAATGGGCCGCGCGACGCAGGGCGTCACGCTCATCAACGTCGACGACGGCAGCACGCTGTCCGGCGTGCGCCGCGTCGTGGAAAGCGATGCGGACGATGACGGCGAACTGGACGAAGACGACCAGCAAGCCAGCGGCGACGACAGCAGCGACGCAGCGGATTCGACCGAACCTACGGAGCAATAATGGCCCGCCCCTGGAACTTCTCGGCAGGCCCCTCGGCCTTGCCCGAGGTTGTGCTGCAGCAAGCCGCTGCGGAAATGCTGGACTGGCACGGCAGCGGCATGTCCGTGATGGAAATGAGCCATCGCGGCAAGCACTTCGTGCAGATCTGCGACGAAGCAGAAGCCGATCTGCGCGAACTGCTGGGCCTGCCGGCTGACTACGCCGTCATGTTCATGCAGGGCGGCGGTTCCGGGGAAAACGCCATCGTTCCCATGAATCTCATGGGACGCCGCGGCGCGCCGGCTGCGGATTTCGTCGTGACGGGCCATTGGTCCAAGCGCTCGTACAAGGAAGCCGGCCGCTACGGCAGCACCCACGTGGCCGCCAGCAGCGAACAGGCCGCCGTGATCGACGGACGCGAACAGGCGCCGCTGACTTGGGTCCCGCCGGTCGAGACCTGGCAGGTGCGCAAGGAATCGGCTTACCTGCACCTGTGCAGCAACGAAACCATTGGCGGCGTCGAGTTCCTGGATTGGCCCGACACGGCCGACCTTGGCGCGCCCGACGTGCCCCTGGTGGTCGATGCGTCCTCGCATTTCCTGTCGCGTCCGATGGACGTGACGCGCTGCGGCATGATCTATGCCGGCGCGCAAAAGAATGCGGGTCCCGCCGGCGTCACCATGGTCATCGCCCGCCGCGACCTCATCGGTCAGGCCCTGCCGATCTGCCCGTCCGCCTTCGACTACGCCAACGTCGCCGCCGAGCACTCCCGCTACAACACGCCGCCCACGTTCGCGATCTACGTCGCCGGGCTCGTGTTCAAGTGGGTGAAGGCCCATGGCGGCGTGGCCGGCATGGAAGCGGCCAACAAGGCCAAGGCCGACATGCTGTACGGCTACCTGGACAGCAGCGGCTTCTATCGCAATCCCATCCACGCGCCCGTGCGTTCGCGCATGAACGTGCCGTTCGTCTTGCACGACGAATCGCTCAACGACGCCTTCCTGCAGGGCGCGGAGGCGGCCGGCCTGACGCAGCTGAAGGGCCACAAGAGCGTGGGCGGCATGCGTGCGTCCATTTACAACGCCGTGCCCCTGGAAGGGGTGGCGGCGCTGGTCGAGTACCTGAAGGAATTCGAGCGCCGCCATGGATGAAGAGCTGCAGCGCAAGCTGCTCCCCCTGCGCAAGCGCATCGATGACCTTGATGCGCAAATCCTTGATCTCCTGTCGCAGCGCGCCCGCGCCGCGCTGGAAGTGGGCGAGGCCAAGCACGCCGCGCAGGCCGACGGTCCGGTCCTGCGCCCCGAGCGCGAAGCCGAAGTGATCCGCCGCCTGCAGCAGATCAATCCGGGCCCGTTCCCCAATGCGGGCGTCGCCTCGGTCTGGACCGAGATCATCTCCGCCTGCCGCGGTCTCGAGCGCGGCATGACCGTCGCGTTCCTGGGGCCGCAGGGGTCGTTCTCGGAACAGGCCGCACTGGAACATTTCGGCCGCGCGGTGCAGAAGCTGCCTTGCGCCTCGTTCGATGAAGTCTTCCGCGCCGTCGAGGCCGGTCAGGCCGACGTGGGCATGGTGCCGGTGGAAAACTCCACCGAAGGCGCGGTCAACCGCAGCCTGGACCTGCTGCTCAATACGCCGGTAAAGATCCTGGGCGAACGCTCGCTGGTGATCCGCCACTGCCTGATGTCGCAGTCGGGCAGCATGGATGGCATCAAGACCATCTCCGCGCATCCGCAGGCGCTGGCGCAGTGCCAGGGCTGGCTGACGCGCAACTATCCCGATATCGAGCGCGTGGCTGCGTCCAGCAATTCCGAAGCGGCGCGCGCCGCCGCGGCGGATCCCAGCATCGCGGCGATCGCCGGCGATGTCGCCGCGCCCGCCTGGAGCCTGCAGATCATCGCCGCCGGCATCCAGGACGATCCGCACAACCGCACCCGCTTCCTGGCCATCGGCAACATCGAGCCCCTGGTCAGCGGCAAGGACAAGACCAGCCTGATCCTGGCCGTGCCCAACCGTGCGGGCGCCGTCTATGAAATGCTGGCGCCTCTGGCCGCCAACGGGGTGTCGATGACGCGTTTCGAATCGCGTCCGGCGCGCACCGGCCAGTGGGAATATTATTTCTACGTCGATGTCCTGGGTCACCGCAACGATCCGAACGTCGAACGCGCCCTGGCCGCCCTGCAGGCGCAGGTTGCCTACCTGAAAGTGCTGGGTTCGTACCCGGCGCAGTGACATCCCACATCATGACCAACGCATCCAAGCCCCTCGTTGCCCCCGCGCACGTCAGCGCCATCGCGCCCTACCAGGCAGGCAAGCCGATCGAAGAACTGGCCCGCGAATTCGGGCTGGATCCGGCCACCATCGTGAAGCTGGCTTCCAATGAAAACCCGCTGGGCATGCCCAAGTCGGCGCGCGAAGCCATGCTGGCCGCGGCCGAATCGCTGGCGCGCTATCCGGACCCCAACGGCTTCGACCTGAAGGCCGCCTTGGCCGAGCGCTACGGCGTGCCGATGAACTGGATCACGCTGGGCAATGGTTCCAACGACATCCTGGAAATCGCTGCGCTGGCATTGCTGGAGCAGGGCACGTCGGCGGTGTACGCGCAGCATTCGTTCGCGGTCTACCGCCTGGCCACCCAGGCTCGCGGCGCGCGCCACATCGTGGTGCCGGCGGTCGACTATGGCCACGACCTGGACGCGATGTTCGACGCGATCGCCGACGACACTCGCCTGGTCTTCATCGCCAATCCCAACAATCCGACCGGCACTTTCGTGCCGGGCGACAAGGTTGCCGATTTCCTCGAGCGTGTGCATGCCGCTCACGGCGACCGTGTCACCGTCGTGCTGGACGAAGCCTACAACGAGTACCTTGATCCGGAATTCCGCTTCGACAGCACCGCGTTGGCGCGCCGCTATCCGAACCTGATCGTCTCGCGCACGTTCTCGAAGGCGTATGGCCTGGCAGGCTTGCGGGTGGGCTTTTCGGTCGCCCAGCCGGGCCTGACGGATCTGCTGAATCGCGTTCGCCAGCCTTTCAACGTCAACACGCTTGCGCAGGCGGCGGCCATCGCCGCCCTGGGCGACGCCGCCTACCTCGAGGAAGCGTACGCGTCCAACAAGGCCGGCAAGGCGCAGCTCTGCGCCGCCTTCGAAAAGCTGAACCTGCGCTACGTGCCCAGCTACGGCAACTTCGTGCTGGTCCACGTGGGCGACGCGTCGCGAATCAACCTTGAACTGCTCAAGCGCGGCGTCATCGTGCGCCCCGTGGCGGGCGACGGCCTGCCCGAGTGGCTGCGCGTATCCATCGGCCTGCCGCAGGAAAATGCCCGATTCATTGACGCCCTGACCGCCATCCTGACCGCATGAACGACGCGTTACCTTCTTCCGATCAGGGGGCCGCGGGCCCCCTGATTCCTGTATTGGCGGTAGTTGGCGTCGGCCTGATCGGCGGTTCATTCGCTGCGGCCTTGCGCCAGGCGGGGCAGGTGGGGCGAGTGCTCGGCGTGGGCCGCAACGCGCAATCCCTGGCTCGTGCCGTTGAATTGGGCCTGATCGACGAGGCCGTGCCGGCCGAAGAGGCTGCGCGTCGCGCGGACCTGATCCTGCTGTCCACGCCGGTGGGCGGACTGAAAGCCGTGCTGTCGCAAATGCTGCCGCATCTGGCCGACACTGCCGTGCTGACCGACGCGGGCAGCACGAAGGTCGAAGTGGTCCAGGCCGCGCGAGACGCGCTGGGCGACCGTATTGGGCAATTCGTCCCCGGTCATCCCATCGCGGGCGCCGAGCGCACGGGCCCAGACGCTGCCGACGCAAGCTTGTATCGCAAGCGCGCGGTCATCCTCACCCCCTTGCCTGAGAACAGCGCGTACTCCCGGGAACTCGTCAGCCAGGCGTGGCTGGCTTGTGGCGCCGACGTGCTGGACATGGATGCCGATGCGCACGACCGCGTACTGGCTTCGGTCAGCCATCTGCCGCACCTGCTGTCGTCGGTCTACATGGAGCAGGTGGCCACGGCCGATGACGCCAACACCCGGCTTGAACTGGCGGGCAGCGGTTTTCGCGATTTCACACGCATCGCGGCCGGGTCGCCGGAGATGTGGCGCGATATCTTTTTGTCCAACCGCGACGCGATGCTGGCCGAACTGGCCGCTGTCCGCGGCGTGCTGGACCGTGCCGAGCGCGCCATCGCCGATGGCGACGGCGAGGCTTTGCTGACGCTGCTGGATACGGCGGCGCGGGCGCGCCGCAACTGGCGCAAGGAGTAGCTGTCATGGGCGCTTTGCCTTACCTTGATCTGCCGCGCGTGCGACGCGCGCAGGGCACGATGGCCCTTCCGGGCTCCAAGAGCATTTCCAATCGTGTGCTGCTGCTGTCCGCTATCGCTGAAGGCGCCACCGTCATTACCGGCCTGCTGGATTCCGACGACACGCGCGTCATGCTGGCCGCTCTGCGCCAGCTTGGCGTGCAGGTGTCCGACCTGGAGGCGGGCAGCGTTACGGTGCAGGGTGTGCGCCGCTTCCCCGTCGAGAGCGCCGACCTGTTCATGGGCAATGCCGGCACCGCGATCCGCCCGCTGACTGCCGCGCTGGCCCTGATGGGCGGCGACTACCGCCTGTCCGGCGTGCCGCGCATGCACGAGCGTCCCATTGGCGACCTCGTCGATGCCCTCAATGCGCTGGGCGCGCGTATCGATTACCTCGGCCAGCCGGGCTATCCGCCCCTGCACATCGGCCGCGGCGAAATCGCCGACGACGCCGTGACGCGCGTGCAGGGCTCGGTGTCCAGCCAGTTCCTGACCGCCTTGCTGCTCGCCGCGCCGCTTCAGGCCGGCCGCAGCGGAAAGCCGGTGACCATGGAGGTCATCGGCGAACTGATTTCCAAGCCCTACATTGAAATCACGCTGAACCTGATGGCGCGCTTCGGCGTGCAGGTGCAGCGGGATGGCTGGAGCCGGTTCACGATCGGCGCCGGCTCGGCCTATCGCAGCCCCAGGCAGATCGCTGTAGAAGGGGACGCATCGACGGCCTCCTATTTCCTCGCGCTGGGCGCCATTGGCGGCGGACCCGTGCGCGTGACGGGCGTCGGCGCCGACAGCATCCAGGGCGACGTCGCCTTCGCAGATACGTTGGCCGCCATGGGGGCGAATGTCATTTACGGCCCCGACTGGATCGAAGTTTCCGGCGTCCAGGTGGCCGACGGCGCGCGCCTGAAGGCGTTCGACACCGATTTCAACCTGATACCCGACGCCGCCATGACGGCCGCCGCGCTGGCCCTCTATGCCGACGGCCCCTGCCGGCTGCGCAACATCGGAAGCTGGCGCGTCAAGGAAACGGACCGCATCCATGCGATGCAGACCGAACTCGAGAAGCTGGGCGCGCAAGTCGAATCTGGGCCGGACTGGCTGCGCGTGACGCCGCCGGCAGAGGGCGCCTGGCGCGACGCGCACATCGGCACGTGGGACGATCACCGCATGGCCATGTGTTTTTCGCTGGCCGCCTTCGGGCCGTCTGCCGTTCGTATTCTCGACCCCGGATGCGTCAGCAAGACGTTCCCGGGTTACTTTGATGTCTACGCCGGCCTCGTTTCGGCCTAGCGCTGCATTCCATCCATGACTTCGACCGCTTCGACTTCTTCTTCCCTGGCCCCGGTCATCACGATCGACGGCCCCACCGCCTCCGGCAAAGGCACCGTGGCCCATCGCGTGGCCAAGGCGCTGGGCTGGGCGGTGCTCGACAGCGGCGCCCTGTACCGGCTGACCGCTCTGGCCGCCCTCAATCGGGGCGTTGCTGCCGACGATGAGCCCGCCGTGGCGCGCGTGGCCGAGACGCTGGATGTGAGTTTCGACGGCCCCCACGTCTACCTCGAAGGCGCCGACGCGGGTCACGACATCCGCCGCGAGGAAGTCGGTAATTTCGCCTCTCGTGTAGCCGCTTTCCAGGGCGTGCGGCAGGCCTTGCTGGAACGCCAGCGCGCCTTCCGGCTCCCGCCCGGCCTCGTTGCAGACGGCCGCGATATGGGCACGGTGGTGTTCCCGGATGCGTCCCTGAAGGTCTTCCTGGTCGCCGATGTCGTCGCCCGGGCGGAGAGGCGGCGTAAGCAGTTGATCGAAAAGGGAATTTCTGCTAATCTAGACGACCTTTTGCGGGATATGCGCGAGCGTGATGCGCGCGATACCGGGCGCGCCACCGCGCCGCTCGCTCCCGCAGCAGATGCACACGTACTGGATTCGTCGAATCTGACGATCGCGGAAACGGTGCAGGCAATACTGGATTTCTGGCAAAAGGCCGCGCAGGTCCGCTAGCAATACCCGCAGATAGGTAGCTGGGTATGTCGGTGGATATGGCGACGGCCCCGACGCTGGACCCCAGGAGCTCAGCTCCAGATTGTTTTTTGATTAGGCCCTGCTGAAGCCAGGCAACACCCCCACGGGCCACCCCGCAAGGGTAAGCCAGCAGGCAGGTATTTTGACTCCACTGTGGCGGGCAATCCGCTGCGGTGTGTTCTTAACGGCCATTTCGGCCCAATGGATTTCAACCCCATGTCTTCCGTTTCCACTACCGCCACCGGCGGCGAAAGCTTCGCCGACCTTTTCGCACAAAGCCTCAAGAGCCAGGACATGAAGTCCGGCGAGGTCATCAGCGCCGAAGTCGTGCGCGTCGACCATAATTTCGTCGTCGTCAACGCCGGCCTGAAGTCCGAAGCGCTGATCCCCCTGGAAGAGTTCCTGAACGACCAGGGCGAGCTCGAAGTGCAACCTGGCGATTTCGTCTCGGTGGCCATCGATTCCCTGGAAAACGGCTACGGCGACACCATCCTGTCGCGTGACCGCGCCAAGCGCCTGTCGGCCTGGCTGCAGCTGGAAAAGGCCCTGGAGAACGGCGAACTGGTTACCGGCACCATCACCGGCAAGGTGAAGGGCGGCCTGACCGTCATGACCAACGGCATCCGCGCGTTCCTGCCGGGTTCGCTGGTGGATCTGCGTCCGGTCAAGGACACCACCCCGTACGAAGGCAAGACCCTCGAATTCAAGGTCATCAAGCTCGACCGCAAGCGCAACAACGTCGTGCTGTCGCGTCGCCAGGTGCTGGAAGCCAGCATGGGCGAAGAGCGTCAAAAGCTGCTCGAAACCCTGCACGAAGGTGCCGTGGTCAAGGGCGTGGTCAAGAACATCACCGACTACGGCGCGTTCGTCGACCTGGGCGGCATCGATGGCCTGCTGCACATCACCGACATGGCCTGGCGCCGTGTGCGTCACCCCTCCGAAGTCCTGCAAGTGGGTCAGGAAGTCGAAGCCAAGGTGCTCAAGTTCGACCAGGAAAAGAGCCGCGTCTCCCTGGGCGTCAAGCAGCTGGGCGAAGATCCGTGGGTGGGCCTGGCTCGCCGCTACCCGCAAGGCACCCGCCTGTTCGGCAAGGTCACCAACCTGACCGACTACGGCGCGTTCGTTGAAGTCGAAGCCGGCATCGAAGGCCTGGTGCACGTGTCCGAAATGGACTGGACCAACAAGAACGTCGATCCGCGCAAGGTTGTCACCCTGGGCGAAGAAGTCGAAGTCATGGTCCTGGAAATCGACGAAGACCGTCGTCGCATTTCGCTCGGCATGAAGCAGTGCCGTCAGAACCCGTGGGAAGAGTTCGCCACGAACTTCAAGCGCGGCGACAAGGTCCGCGGCGCCATCAAGTCGATCACCGACTTCGGCGTGTTCGTCGGTTTGCCTGGCGGCATCGACGGCCTGGTTCACCTGTCCGACCTGTCCTGGACGGAAGCTGGCGAAGAAGCCGTTCGCAACTTCAAGAAGGGCGACGAGATCGAAGCCGTGGTTCTGGGCATCGATACCGACAAGGAACGCATCTCGCTGGGCATCAAGCAGCTGGAAGGCGACCCCTTCAACAACTTCGTCGCCACGTTTGACAAGGGCGCCGTCGTTCCGGGCACCATCAAGTCGGTCGAAGCCAAGGGCGCCGTTGTGACGCTGTCCGTGGACGTCGAAGGCTACCTGCGCGCTTCCGAGATCTCCTCGGGCCGCGTCGAAGATGCCACCACCGTTCTGTCCGCCGGCGAAAACATCGAAGCCATGATCGTCAACATCGACCGCAAGACGCGTTCGATCCAGCTGTCGATCAAGGCCCGTGACAACGCCGAAACCGCCGACACGATCCAGCGCATGTCCGACGCCAGCGCTTCGTCCGGCACCACCAACCTCGGCGCGCTGCTGAAGGCCAAGCTGGACCAACAGCGCAACGACGGTTAATTCGTGACCAAGTCGGAGCTGATCGCCGCCTTGGCGGCCCGCTATCCTCAGCTGGCCGCCCGCGACACCGATTACGCAGTCAAGACCGTGTTGGATGCAATGACCCAGGCCCTGGCCTCGGGTCAGCGCATCGAGATCCGCGGTTTTGGCAGCTTCTCGTTGTCGCAGCGGTCCCCCCGTGTTGGGCGCAATCCCAAATCCGGCGAACAAGTGCTGGTGCCTGGAAAACAGGTGCCGCACTTCAAGGCCGGCAAGGAATTGCGCGAGCGGGTGGACTTGGTCGGCGGCAATGACGAGGACGCTCAATCCTCCGGAGCGAGCGAGTCGATACCGTCATCCATGGCAGGTTTGCACGCCATGCATTGACGCGTCGGCCACGCAGGGCTGCCTTCGGGCAGATCGGACCGCAAATGAAGCCCCTTGAGAAATCAAGGGGCTTTGTTTTTCCGCCAAGGCATTTTCGTCGTCGCCGATACTTACGGCCCGCCGGGCCTGGCCTGCGACCCGGGGTTTTTTTTCTCGGGGGCGGAAGACGTCGCTTACAATTGACAGTCTCGTATCATCTGGAGCATGCGCCATGCGCTATCTCGTCTGGGCCCTGCGATTGCTCGTGTTTGTCGCGGTATTGATGTTCGCCTTGAAGAACACCGATCCCGTCGCCGTGAAGTTCTACGCCGATTACGTCGTCCAGGACGTTCCGCTGATTGTCGTCATGCTTGTGGTGTTCGTGCTGGGCGCGCTGTTCGGGCTGCTGCTCACCGTGCCCGCTGCCCTGCGCCGCCGCCGCGAGGCCATCCGCCTTCGCCGCGAGCTGGATCGTATCCAGGCCGCGGTCAGCGGCAACGCGCCGGTCGTGCCCCCCGAGGCCGTCGCGCCCATGTCGCCGCTGTGATCGTACCCAGCAGCTTTTTTTTCGCACCGAATTACCGCATGAGTCCGAATAGTGGATTTTGAACCTTGGTGGTTGATTTTCGTGCCGGTGCTGTTTGCGCTGGGCTGGCTGGCCGCGCGCTTCGATATCCGGCAAATGCTGCGCGAAACGCGCAGCCTGCCCGACTCTTATTTCCGCGGGCTGAATTTCCTGCTCAACGAAGAGCCGGATCGCGCCATCGACGCCTTTGTCGAAGTCGCCAAACTTGACCCGGAAACCACTGAACTGCACTTCGCGCTGGGCAGCCTGTTCCGCCGGCGCGGCGAAATGGAGCGCGCCATCCGCGTGCACCAGAGCCTGCTGAACCGTTCCGACCTGCCCCAGGCCGAACGCGAGCACGCGCAACACGAGCTGGCGCAGGACTTCCTGAAAGCCGGGATGCTGGACCGTGCCGAAAGCGGCTTCGAGCAACTCAAGGACACGCGCTACGCGCTGCCTGCGCTGCGGTCGCTGATTCGCATCTTTGAATCCGAGCACGATTGGCCGCGCGCCATCGAGGCCGTGAAGACCTTGCAAGGCCTCGTTGACGAGCCTGTCCCGCAAATCGTGCATTACTACTGCGAGCAGGCGCAGACCGCGCTGGCTGCCAAGCCTGCAGACGTTGAAGCCGCCCACAAGGCGCTGGATGCCGCGGACCATGCCCTGGCAGCCTCTGACGCCGCCTCCAGCAAGGGCGCGATGGTGCGCGCCGCCATGCTGCGCGCGCGCCTGGCCCTGCTGGAACAAGACCCCAAGCGTGAAAGGCTGTATCTGGAATCGGTCATGACCGATGCGCCCGAATACGCGGGATTGGTGGCGGAGCAGTTGCTGGCCAATTACCGCGGCGCCAACCAGGCCGCCGCCGGACTGGATTTCCTGCAGAAACAGTACGGCCGCTACGCGTCATTGGACCTCTTCAACGTCGTGTTCCGCGAGCTGCGGGTCCAGCAAGGCGCCGCCACCGCATGGACGTTCGCCCGCGGCGCATTGCGCAGCCATCCTTCGCTGCTGGGGCTGGATCGCCTGCTGGAGGCGGAGCTCGCCAACGGCGAGGGCGACGCCGACCACGGCCCCGTGCCCGGCGCCGACCTGACCCTGCTGCGCAGCCTGATCCACAAGCACACGCAACGGCTCGATCGCTACGCATGCCGCAATTGCGGTTTTCAAGCGCGTCGCTTTTACTGGCAATGTCCTGGCTGCAACGCCTGGGAAACCTATGCGCCGCGCCGTCTGGAAGAACTTGAATGAACACTTTCCCCGCCGAAACCATTTCGCGTAGCCGCGTGCTCGTGGTTGGCGACGTGATGCTGGACCGCTACTGGTTCGGTGAAGTCGAGCGTATTTCTCCCGAGGCGCCGGTGCCCGTCGTGCGTGTCGCACGGCGTGAGGACCGCCTGGGCGGCGCGGCCAACGTGGCGCGCAACGTGGCTGCCCTGGGCGGCCATGTCACGCTGGTCGGGGTGCTGGGCGAGGACGAGGCCGGCGACAGCGTCCGCCGCCTGGCTGCCGAAGCCGGCATCCAGGGCGACCTGATCGCCGACGCAGCGCTGCACACCACCTTGAAGATGCGCGTGCTGGGACGCCAGCAGCAACTGCTGCGCGTGGACTTCGAACAGCATCCGTCGCAGGGCGCGCTGGACAGCGTGGATGCCGCGCTGGCCCGGCATCTGGCCAACCACGACATCGTCGTGCTGTCCGACTACGCCAAAGGCGTTTTGACCCGCGTGGAGTCCCTTGTTGCCCTGGCCCGCAATGCCGGCATCCCGGTGCTGGTGGACCCCAAGGGCGACGACTACGCGCGCTATCGCGGGGCTACCCTGGTTACCCCGAACCGCTCGGAAATGCAGCAGGCCGTGGGCCGCTGGAACTCCGAGGCCGAACTGACCGATCGCGCGCAGCGTCTGCGCGCCGACCTGGACCTGGAAGCCTTGCTCGTGACCCGTTCCGAGCAGGGCATGACTTTGTTTACCGATGCGGGGCGCGACCACATCGACGCGCAGGCGCACGAGGTTTTTGACGTGTCCGGCGCCGGCGACACCGTGTTGGCGACGCTGGCGGTGACCCGCGCCATCGGCCTGCCCTGGGCCGACGCCATGGGTTGGGCCAACAAGGCCGGCGGCATTGCCGTGGGCAAGCTGGGCACGTCCGTCGTCACCGCAGCCGAATTGGCAGGAGAATCTTCATGATTGTCGTTACCGGAGCCGCGGGCTTCATTGGCAGCAACCTGGTTCGCGGACTCAACCGCCGCGGCATCGAGGACATCATTGCGGTCGACGACCTGACCGAAGGCGACAAGTTCGTCAATCTCGTCGATTGCAAGATCGCCGACTACATGGACAAGGACGACTTCCGCCGCCGCGTGGCGGACGGCAGCCTGCCGGAGATTCGCGCCGTGCTGCACCAAGGGGCGTGCTCGGATACGACCGAGCGCAACGGCCGCTACATGCTGGACAACAACTATCGCGTCACGCTGGAACTCTTCGAGTTCTGCCAGGCGCGTCGCGTGCCGTTCCTGTACGCGTCGTCGGCCGCGGTGTACGGAGGTTCGACCACCTACGTCGAACATCCCGACAACGAAGGCCCGCTGAACGTCTATGGCTATTCCAAGCTGCTGTTCGACCAGGTGCTGCGCAAGCGCATGGACAGCCTGACGGCGCAGGTGGTGGGGCTGCGCTACTTCAACGTCTACGGTCCGCATGAACAGCACAAGGGCCGCATGGCCTCGGTGGCGTTCCACAACATGAACCAGTTCCTGGAGCATGGGCACGTGCGCCTGTTCGCGGGCTGGGACGGCTATGTGGATGGCGGCCAGAGCCGCGATTTCATCTCCGTCGAGGACGTCGTCGCGGTGAACCTGCATTTCCTGGACCATCCCGAGCAATCCGGCATTTTCAATTGCGGCACGGGCAAGGCGCAGCCTTTCAATGACGTGGCGGCCGCCGTGGTCAACACGCTGCGCGCCGAGCGCGGTGAGGCCGAGCTGACGCTGGCTCAATTGGCCGAACTCGACCTGATCCGCTATATCCCGTTCCCTGACGATCTCAAGGGCCGCTACCAGAGCTACACGCAAGCGGACGTCACGCAATTGCGCGCGGCGGGCTTCGCGGCGCCCATGCGCGACGTGCAGACCGGCGTGGCCGAGTACGTGCGATATTGGCGCGCGCGCAAGTAGTACGTAGTTCGCTGCAGCAGTTCCGAGAAGGCCACCGACGACCACGGTGGCTTTTTTTTGCCCGCGTGCTTGCCGAGGTGGATCTTCCCATTCACAGGGCGGTCACGCGCCTGCGCCGGCACGGATGATTCAGGCGTGGCGCGGCAACCGTCGCGCCCGGACCACCCTGGAGAGTCCTATGAATCCGTTCGTCCATTCCACCGTCGCCCGCAGCTTGCCGCTGGCGCAATGGCGCCGTCCTCGCGGCGCGCAGGGGGCGCGTTGTCCTCATTCCGCAAAACGGGCCTTGCGACGGGCGCTCGGCGTGCTGCTGCTGACCGCCGGCCTGGGCGCCATGGCGCCGAACGCTCACGCCGTGGACGTGAACCAGGCCACCGCCACCCAGCTTGAAAGCATTCGCGGGATCGGGCCTCGCACCGCCGAAATCATCGTGCAAGAGCGCGAACGTGGCGGCGCCTTCGAATCGCTGGACGACCTGAGCGAGCGCGTGCGCGGCATCGGCCAGAAGAAGGCCCAGGCGCTGCAGGCGGCGGGCCTGACGATAGGCGGCAAGGCCGGCGCGGCGGCGCCTGCAGGCGCTGCGCCTGTTTCAGCCAAGCCGGCGTCCGCCAATCCGGCTGCGTCCAGGCCGGGCTCGGCTGGCTCCGCCGCAGCCAAGTCCACGTCGTCGCCGGCGCCTGCTCGCGCCAGACCCTGACCTCGAGGCGGGCCGGGAGCCCCTGGCGCGGGCGCGGCTTTTGGCGCCGCGCCCGGCCGGGCGGAGTTATGATCGACCGCATGACTACTACCTATCCCACTATCGAGCAGACGGTCGGCAACACGCCCCTGGTGCGCCTGCAGCGCATCCCCGGGGCTGCCGGCGATGCGCGCGGCAATGTCATCCTGGCCAAACTGGAAGGCAACAATCCTGCCGGTTCCGTGAAAGACCGGCCGGCCCTGTCGATGATCAAGCACGCGGAAGAGCGCGGGGACATCAAGCCGGGCGATACCCTCATCGAAGCCACCAGTGGCAATACGGGCATTGCCCTGGCCATGGCGGCCGCCATGAAGGGCTACCGCATGATCCTGATCATGCCGGACAACCTTTCGGTGGAGCGCCGGGCGGCCATGGCGGCCTACGGCGCAGAGCTCATCCTGACCCCGGCCGACAAGGGCGGCATGGAATACGCGCGTGACCTCGCCACCGAGATGCAGGCGGATGGCCGCGGGCTGGTGCTGGATCAGTTTGCCAATCCCGACAACCCCCGCGCCCACATCGAAACCACGGGCCCGGAACTCTGGAATCAGACTGACGGACGCATTACGCACTTCGTAAGCGCCATGGGCACCACCGGCACCATCATGGGCGTGTCCACCTACCTGAAGTCGCGCAACCCCGCCGTCCAGGTGGTGGGCGCCCAGCCGGCCGAAGGCTCGCAGATTCCGGGCATCCGCAAGTGGCCCGAGGCCTACATGCCGAAGATCTTCGACCGCAGCCGCGTGGATGCCTATGAATCCATCCAGCAGTCCGAAGCCGAAGTCATGGCGCGGCGGCTTGCGGCAGAAGAGGGCATCTTTGGCGGCATCTCTTCGGCTGGCGCCCTGGTTGCGGCGCTGCGGGTGGCCGAACGCGTGAACGACGCGACGATCGTGTTCATCGTGTGCGATCGCGGCGACCGCTACCTGTCCACGGGCGTGTTCAACTGAAACCTAGAGCGCCAGCGCGGCGGCACGAGGTAACTTGCCGCCGCCCGCGGTTCGCCGTCTGAACAAAACGCATCGCGCGGCATCGGCATGCCCGGCGCGTCATTTGCAGCGTTCGCGGCAGCGCCCGATACAACAACGCCCCGGCATTTAGTCGGGGCGTTCCGCTTCATGTGACCGACATCAGCGCGTCACGCGGACTTCGATCTCGGTCGCCAGGTCGGCCACCGAAGTGGCGTAGAAATAGCTTCGGTTGTATTTCGTCAGCGCAAAGAAATTGGGCGTGCCGACGCGGTATTGCGCCGTGCCTCGCGCTTCTTCCACCAGATCCACCACGCCCAGCGGCTGGCTTTCCCAGCCTGCGCTGGAAGCCCCCGGCAGCAGGCGCGATCCGGCCGCCGTCAGTGTGCCCCAGCTTTGCTTGGGCTCCAGGCCACCGTCGACCAGCGGGGTAGGGTCGACGGGCAGCGCCACCGGCGCGAACACGGGCAGGCCGCGCTGCCAGCCATGCTGAGCCAGGAAACTGCCCACGGACATGATGGCGTCCTGCGTGTTGTTGGTCAGGTCGATATGGCCGTTGCCGTCGCCATCCACGGCGTAATGCATCACGCTGGTGGGCATGAACTGCGGCATGCCGATTGCGCCGGCGTACGAACCCTTGGTCTCGAGTTCCAGCTTGTCTTTCATGACCAGCGTAAGGAAGTCCGCAAGCTGGCCACGGAACATCGTGGCGCGCTCGGGTTTGGCGGGGTCCGGGTAGTCGAAGGCCAGCGTGGCCAGCGCGTCCAGCACGCGGAAATTGCCCATATTGCGCCCGTACAGCGTCTCGACCCCGATGATGGATGCGATGATCGGCGCGGGCACGCCAAAGCGCTGGGCGGCCTGGTTCAGCAGGTCGCGGTTTTCGTTGTAGAACTCCACGCCCCAGGCGATGCGCTTGGGCTCCACGAAGCGCGACCGGTAGGTCAGCCAGCTGCGCCAGATCTTCTTGCCGGGCGGGGCGGGCGCGATCAGCCGTGCCACCGTGGCGTTGTAGCGGGACCCCTCCAGGGCCGACACCATCGGCGCCAGCGGAAGCTGGCGTTCGGTGGCCAAATTCTCTACGAACGAGCGCACCTCAGGGCGCAGCGCGCCGGATGGCGTCAGGGCGGCCGGGGCATCGTCCGGCAGTTCGGGGCCAAGCGTCGGCGTGCTGGGCCCTATGCGGATGGGGGCAGACCCTGGAGCGGGGGCCGCCTGGGTGGCAATGGGAGTCGAAGGTGCGCTGGGGGCGGTGGTGGAGCACCCCGCCAACAGCGCGGAAAGCGTTCCGAGTTGCAGTATTCGCCGACAGATGAACATAATCTTCCTTATGGAGACCATGTATCTTACCCACCCGGCATGCCGCTTGCATGAAATGGGCAGCTGGCATCCGGAAAGCCCACAGAGGCTGGACGCCATCTCCGACCAGTTGCTCGCGAGCGGTCTGATGCCCTATCTGGACGATCGGCAGGCGCCCCAGGCGTCCCGCGATGACCTCTTGCGCGTGCACAGTGTCCAGTATCTGGACAGTTTGCAGAAACATACGCCGGACCAAGGGTATTACCCTATCGATCCCGACACCCTCATGAACCCGCATACCTACGAAGCCGCACTGTATGCGGCCGGCGCGGGGGTCGCGGCGGTGGACGCCGTCATGGGGGGCGACGCGCGCACGGCCTTCTGCGCCGTGCGTCCGCCGGGGCATCACGCATGCCGCGCGCAGTCCATGGGATTCTGCTTCCTGAACAACGTCGCCATTGCGGCGCAACATGCGATGGACGTCCATGGCCTGTCTCGAGTCGCCATCGTGGATTTCGACGTTCACCACGGCAACGGCACCGAAGACGTCTTCGCGGGCGATGACCGCGTGCTGATGTGCAGTTTCTTTCAGCACCCGTTCTTTCCCAACAGCGGCACGGACCAGCCGGCCGCCAACATGCTGAACGTGCCGGTGCCTGCCTACACGGCGGGCGCCGCCGTCAAGACGATCGTCACCGATTCGTGGCTGCCCCGACTTGAAGCGCATCGCCCGGAACTGATCCTCGTGTCTGCGGGGTTCGACGCCCACCGCGAAGACGACATGGGTCAAATGGGACTGGTTGAGGCGGACTACGCCTGGATCACCGAGCAGATCGTCGACGTGGCCGAGCGCCACTGTCAGGGCCGGATCGTCAGCACGCTTGAAGGCGGTTACAACTTGTCGGCCCTTGGCCGCAGCGTGGTCGCGCATATACGGGCGCTGGCGAAGCTGTAGAATCAAGAAAAAATTGTGCAATGCGATCCCGGCGCATCGCCGGGTCATTATTTCCATTTGGAGGCAGCGGGATGAAGGTGTTGGTACCTGTCAAGCGCGTCGTTGACTACAACGTCAAGGTGCGCGTCAAGTCTGATCAGACCGGCGTGGATATCGCCAATGTGAAGATGTCCATGAACCCCTTTGACGAAATCGCCGTCGAGGAGGCCTCCCGCCTGAAGGAAAAGGGCGCGGTCGCTGAAGTCGTCGCGGTTTCTTGCGGCGTTGCGCAATGCCAGGAAACCCTGCGCACCGCCATGGCCATCGGCGCCGATCGCGGCGTGCTGGTTCAGACCGACGCCGAGCTGCAGCCGCTGGCCGTGGCCAAGATGCTCAAGGCGCTGGTCGACAAGGAACAGCCCCAGCTCGTGATCCTGGGCAAGCAAGCCATCGACGACGACGCCAACCAGACCGGCCAGATGCTGGCTGCGCTGCTGGACTGGCCGCAAGCCACGTTCGCCAGCAAGGTCGAACTGGCCGATGGCAAGGTCACCGTCACGCGCGAAGTCGACGGCGGCCTGGAAACCCTGACGCTGAAGCTGCCCGCCATCGTGACCACCGACCTGCGCCTGAACGAGCCGCGCTACGTCACGCTGCCGAACATCATGAAGGCCAAGAAGAAGCAGCTGGACACCGTCACGCCGCAAGACCTGGGCGTTAATCCCGCGCCGCGCTTGAAGACGCTGAAAGTCAGCGAGCCGCCCGCCCGCAAGGCCGGCATCAAGGTGGCCGATGTCGCGGCTCTGGTCGACAAACTCAAGAACGAAGCGAAGGTGGTCTGATCATGACGACGCTGGTTATTGCCGAACACGATAACGCCCATCTGAAGGGCGCAACCCTGAACGCCGTCGCCGCCGCCGCCAAGATCGGAGGCGACGTGCACGTGCTGGTCGCTGGCGCCAACGCGCGCGCCGTGGCCGACCAGGCCGCCCAGGCGGCTGGCGTGTCGAAGGTCCTGCTGGCCGACGCGCCCCAACTGGCCGATGGCCTGGCCGAAAACGTGGCGGCGCAAGTGCTGGCCGTGGCTTCGAACTACAGCCACATCCTGTTCCCGGCCACGGCCTCGGGCAAGAACGTTGCCCCGCGCGTCGCGGCCAAGCTCGATGTCGCGCAGATCTCCGACATCATCGGCGTCGAATCCGCCGATACCTTCCAACGTCCGATCTACGCAGGCAACGCCATTGCCACCGTGCAATCGGCCGACGCCGTCAAGGTCATCACCGTGCGCACGACGGGCTTTGACGCCGTCGCCGCCCAAGGTGGCTCGGCCTCGGTCGAAGACCTGGCCGCCGTTGCCGATTCCGGCCTGTCCACGTTCGTGGGCCGCGAAGTCGCCAAGAGCGATCGCCCCGAACTGGCTGGCGCTCGCGTGGTGGTGTCCGGTGGCCGCGGTCTGGGCAGCGCCGAAAACTTCAAGATCCTGGATCCCCTGGCCGACAAGCTGGGTGCCGCGCTGGGCGCTTCGCGCGCCGCCGTCGACGCCGGCTACGCGCCGAACGACTGGCAGGTTGGCCAGACGGGCAAGATCGTCGCGCCGCAGCTGTACGTGGCGGTCGGCATCTCCGGCGCCATCCAGCATCTGGCTGGCATGAAGGACTCCAAGGTCATCGTCGCCATCAACAAGGACGCCGAGGCGCCGATCTTCGGCGTTGCCGACTACGGCCTCGTGGGCGACCTGTTCCAGGTCGTGCCTGAACTGACCAACGCGCTGTAAGCCTCAGCGCTGACGTCAACAAAAGCCGCGGGCCTCGTGCCTGCGGCTTTTTTTTGCACGTGCGCAACTAGCGTGCCCAAAATTTCGAAATCGTTTGATTTTCAGAAAGACTCTGATAAGGTGTTTCGCGCGCCACTTACCTGTTTGCGTTTGTGCTCGACCTTGACAGAACGAAGGAGATTTCGTGATGGAATGGTTTTTTGACACGCTACGGAAGTACCCGGAGCTGGCTATTTTCCTGACCCTGGGCCTTGGGTACTGGATCGGGGCCAAGAAAATATTCGGCTTCAATTTAGGTGCGGTGACAGGAACGTTGTTGGTGGGCGTGCTGGTTGGCCAGCTCGACATCACGATCGCCCCCATTCTCAAGCAGGTGTTCTTCCTGCTCTTTCTCTTCGGTCTCGGCTACGGCGTCGGACCGCAATTCTTCCGCGGCATGAAAAGCGATGGCCTTCCGCAGGTCATATTCGCGGTGATCGTCTGCGTCATCTGCCTGCTGGTCACCTGGGTGACCGCGATTGGATTCGGCTTTGACGCCGGCACCGGCGCGGGGCTGCTGTCCGGCGCACAGACCATTTCGGCGGTCATGGGTGTGGCGACCGACACGATCAACGGCCTGTCCATCGATGCCGCAACGAAGAAGCAGTGGATCGACAGCATTCCCGTGGCCTATGCGGTCTGCTATATCTTCGGCACGGTTGGAAGCGCCTGGCTGCTTGCATCCGTGGGCCCCAAGCTGATGCGCGTTGACATCGTCAAGGAGTGCCAGGAGTACGAGGCCAAGATGTCCGGCGGCGCGGATTCGATGGAACTGTCCGGCTATCGCAAGTTCACGGCGCGGGCCTATCGCCTGGACAACGCGGAGTATGTGGGCAAGACGGTTGGCGATCTGGAGTCCAAATTCGTCGAGGCCCGCGTCTTTGTCGAACGCATCCGTCGTGGCGACCAGGTCATCGACAGCGACTCCAGCACCACGCTGCAGGCTGGCGACGTGCTGGGCGTCACGGGCCGTCATGACGCGCTTGTGCTGCAGGCCTCGGGCCTGATCGGCACCGAAGTCGAGGACCGCGACGTCATCAACCTGCCCGCGGAAATCGTCGAGGTCGTGCTGACCAACAAGAACGTGGCCGGCAAGACGCTCAAGGAACTTGCCGAAAACGAAACCGTGCGCCAGCTGGGCCGCGGCGTGTTCCTGCGCAAGGTCGTGCGCGGCGGTCACGAGATGCCGGTCAACTGGGGCCTGAAGCTTGATCGCGGCGACCGGCTTTTCGTGCTGGGCGCCAAACGCGACGTCGAGCGGGTGGTGGAAAGGCTGGGCTATGTGGACCGGGCCACCAATCAGACGGACATGGTGTTCGTGGGCTTTGGCATTTTGCTGGGCGGCCTGTTCGGAACCTTGGTCCTGACGGTGGGCGGCATCCCGATCACGCTGTCGACCTCCGGCGGCGCGCTGATTTCGGGGCTGGTCTTCGGCTACCTCCGCTCGGTGCATCCCACCTTCGGGCGCGTACCCGAACCCGTGCACTGGTTCCTGACATCCGTCGGCCTGACCGCGTTCGTCGCGGTGGTGGGCATCGTGTCCGGACCGGGCTTCGTGCAGGGGTTCCAGCAGCTTGGCGCCAAGCTCTTCATCGCGGGCGTCATCGCCACCAGCGTCCCGATGATATTGGGCGTCCTCATCGCCCGGTACGTTTTCAAGTTCCACCCCGCCATCGCGCTGGGCGTCTGCGCGGGCGCCCGGACCACCACCGCCGCCATCGGACAGATCACCGAGACGGCAAAGAGTCAGGTCCCGGCGCTTGGCTACACGGTGCCTTATGCCATTGGCAATACCCTGCTGATCATCTGGGGCATTGTCATCGTCATGCTCATGGCCTAGCAGGAAAGCCCGCAAGCTCCGGCTTGCGGGCGCAGCAGCAAGCGCGGCAATCGTAATGGCGCCCGCTTTCACGGCGCCTGTCATAACGCACACCAGGAGTACACAACATGGCTTCCACTGCGCCCGTCACCGTCAGCCTGGCCTCGGCCTTGAAAACCACGCGCTCGCATCAGCGCGATCTGGAACAGCTTTCGCCGTTTGAACTGAAGGACTACCTGATCACGCTGGCCAAGGACAATCAGCAAACCGCGGCCGCGACCATGCTGAACGCGGGTCGCGGCAATCCCAACTGGATCGCCACGGAACCGCGGGACGCGTTTTTCCTGCTGGGCCGGTTCGCCATGAAAGAGGCGCGCCGTGTGCGCGATGACGGCATCCTGGCCGGCATGCCGGCCAAGAAGGGATGCGCCGACCGGCTGCGCAAATTCCTTTCCAAGCACAAGGGCGAAGAAGGCTATGACTTCCTGCTTGGCGTGCTGGAATATGGCGTGAAGATCAAGGCCTTCGACCCGGACGAATGGATCCACGAACTGACCGACAGCATCATCGGCGACCACTACCCGGTGCCGCCGCGCGCGCTGGTGCACACCGAGCAGATCATCCACGATTATCTGATCAAGGAAATGTGCGACGGCCGGCCGCCCAAGGGCAAGTTCGACCTGTTCCCGGTCGAAGGTGGCACGGCGGCCATGTGCTACATCTTCGATTCGCTGATGACGAACGGCCTCTTGAAACAGGGCGACACCATCGCGCTGTTCCTGCCCACGTTCACGCCGTACATCGAGATCGCGCACCTGGAGCGCTTCCAGTTCAAGATCGTCGGGATCAACGCCAACAGCATGCGCGCCGACGGCACGCATGACTGGCACTATCCGGCCTCGGAAATCGCCAAGCTCGAGGACCCCAAGATCAAGCTCGCGGTCACGGTGAATCCGAGCAACCCGCCATCGGTGGCGTTCAGCCCCGTCGAGATGAAGCAGATCGTGCGCCTGATCCGCAAGAACCCAGACCTGGTTCTTGTGACGGACGACGTCTACGGGACCTTCGTGCCGAACTTCCGGTCGCTGATGGCCGAGGTGCCGCAGAACACCATCTGCGTGTATTCCTTCTCGAAGAACTTCGGCTGCACCGGCTGGCGCCTTGGCGTGATCGCCACCCACGAGAACAACACGATGGACCGCCGCATCGCCGAGCTGCCTGCGTCGTGGAAAAAGCGCCTGGACAAGCGCTATGGCGCGATGACGATGGAACCCGAAAAGCTGAAGTTCATCGACCGCCTGGTTGCGGACAGCCGCGATGTGGCGCTGAACCATACGGCCGGGCTCTCGCTGCCGCAGCAGGTGCAGATGGGCTTTTTCGCGCTGTCCCATCTGCTGGACCTGAAGGACGCCTACAAGCATCTGACCATGGAGATCGTGCGCGGCCGCCGCGACGCCCTGTGGCGAGGCCTGGGCATCCCCATGCCGCCGGAAGACCCGATGCGGGGCTGGTACTACGTGGAGCTGGACTTCATGGTCTGGGCCAAGGTCATGTACGGCGACGCCTTCGTCAAGTACATGGTGGACAACTACGAGCCGGTGGACTTCCTTTTCCGTCTGGCCGAAAAGTCCGGCGTGGTGCTGATGGACGGCGGCGGCTTCGGCGGTCCGCCTTGGTCGATCCGCATCTCGCTGGCCAACCTGGACGATGCGGACTACGCCAAGATCGGCAAGTACATGGTCGAATCCGCGACGGAGTATGTCGAGGCGTGGAAGGCGTCCGAGCTGGTGCGTTCCGGCCCGACCGCGGGCAAAGGCCAGACGGTCAAGGCGTCGGGCGCCAAGCGCACCGCCGCGGGCAAGACTGCCGCCAAGAAGGCCGTGAAGAAGGCTGTCAAGCAGGCCGATACGGCGGCCAGGTCGGCGAAGAAGGCCGTGGCGAAAAAGTAGGCAACCACAGGGCGGCGTGAACTCATGACGTGTTCGGTTGGGTTTTTCAATAGTGTTCCCATCGCGGTGCTGTTCGTCACGGTGGGTCTGGGATACCTGATCGGCAAGCTGAAGGTCGGGCCGATACAGCTGGGCGGCGTGTGCGGAACGCTCATCGTCGCCCTGCTGATCGGCCAGACGGGCTGCCAGATGCGCGGCGACCTGAAGGAGGTCGCGTTCGCCCTGTTCATCTTTGCCATGGGCTACTCCGGCGGCCCGCAATTTTTCGCCAATCTCAACCGGTCGAGCCTGCGCTACGTCGTATTGCCGATCATCGAAGCCTTGCTGGTGCTGACGATCGTGCTGGCGGCCGTGCCCATGTTCGGCCTGGATGCAGGCACCGCCGCGGGCCTTGCCGCGGGCGCCGCGACGGAATCGGCCGTGGTCGGGACAGCTGCCGAGGCGCTCAAGCACCTGGGTCTGCCCGAAGCGGAGGTTCAGCGCATGGAGGCCAACATTGCGACGGCCTACACGCTGACCTACCTGGTGGGCCTCATCAGCATCGTCTTTTTCACCAGCCAGGTGGCGCCCGCGCTCCTGCGCATCAATCTGCGCGAGGCGTCCAAGGCGCTGGAGGAAAAGCTGGGCGCCGCGCCGGGCGATGACGACGATGCCAGCCTGCCCACGCTTCCACGCCTGGTGGGACGCGCCCACGTGGTCAAGGACGTCGACGGCCGACACGTGGGCGACGTGGAGGCGCAACTGGGCGGCCGCACCGTGATCAGCCGCATCCTGCGCAACGGCGAGGCGGTCGACGCCACCCCCCAATACGAGCTTGCCACTGGCGACATCGTGGTGGTGCTGGGCCTGCGCCGCTTCGCGCTGCGGGCGGGGTCCGTGATCGGACCCGAGATCCAGTTGCCGGAGGCGCACGCGGACGACCTGCACCTGAGCGAGCTGCAGGTTGTAGTGAGTCAGAAAGCCGTCAACGGACACACGGTGGGCGAACTGGCCATGCGGCCCAGCGCCCAGCGCGCACGAGGCGTCTTCCTGCAGTCCATCTCACGTTCGGGGCACCTGCTGCCGATCACCCCCGCCACCGTCGTGCAGTACGGCGACCTGGTGACGTTGGTGGGCGCAGAGCCGGAGCTCTCCACGGCCGGCGCCGCGCTTGGCAATGAGTTGCGCCGCAGCGGCGTGACCGACCTGGTCTTCCTCGCATTCGGCATTCTTGCGGGCCTGTTGCTGGGCAGCCTGGGCGCAAGGGTGTGGGGCATTCCCGTGTCGCTGGGCAGCGGGGGCGGGGCGCTGGTCAGCGGCCTGGTTTGCGGCTGGATCAACGCCAAGCGGCCGGCGATCGGTCACATGCCGGGCCACGCAGTGCAGTTGCTCAAGGATCTTGGATTGGCGGTGTTCGTGGCGTGCGTGGGTCTGTCGGCGGGCCCCGACGCGGTGTCGCTGATCCGGGAACATGGGGCGGTGCTGCCGCTGATCGGCCTGCTGGTGTCCCTGGGGCCGGCGTGCCTGTCCTTGTGGGTCGGGCACAAGCTTCTGAAGATCGAAGGGCCGTTGCTGGTGGGTGCCATTGCCGGGCAGCATGTCAGCACCCCGGCCATCAGCGCCATCCTGACGGCCAGCGGCAGTTCCGTGCCGCTGCTGGGCTATACGGTGACCTACGCCATCGCAAACGTGCTGCTGCCGGTGCTGGGACCGATCATCGTCTCGTTGGCGTATCACTTGAGTTGAGCGGGGCTCCGAATATTGCATAAGGTTATATGACTTGCGTATTTCCTCGCCTAAATGTTTGATGGAAGAATCGTTTCATACGCGGTAACCTCCGCCAGGACACGCGACCCTGCGCCGTCCCACATGATGTGACGACGACCAGCCCCATAACTGAATACCCGTACAGGAGAGACCATGAGTCAACTACGCCTGGGCGATACCGCCCCCGATTTCGAGCAGGAATCCTCGGCCGGCCCGATTCGCTTCCATGAATATCTGGGCAACAGCTGGGGAGTGCTTTTCTCGCATCCGGCCGATTTCACGCCTGTCTGCACCACCGAACTGGGCTACACCGCCAAGCTGGCCGACGAGTTCGCCAAGCGCAACGTGAAGGTCCTGGCCCTGTCGGTTGACGGCGCCGATTCGCACACCAAGTGGATCGAGGACATCAACGACACGCAATCGACCACGGTCAACTTCCCGATCCTGGCCGACAAGGACCGCAAGGTTTCCGAGCTCTACGACATGATCCACCCCAACGCCAGCGCCACGGCGACGGTGCGTTCGGTGTTCATCATCGACCCCAACAAGAAAGTGCGCCTGACCATCACGTACCCGGCCAGCACCGGACGCAACTTCAACGAAATCCTGCGCGTCATCGATTCCCTGCAACTGACCGACAGCCACAGTGTCGCCACGCCCGTGAACTGGGAAGACGGCGACGACGTGATCATCGTTCCGTCCCTGCAGGACGAAGCCGTGATCAAGGAAAAATTCCCGAAGGGCTACAAGGCCGTGCGTCCGTACCTGCGCATTACGCCGCAACCGAATAAGTAAATTCGAAAAATGGGGGGTTGTCCCCCTGGCTCGAAAGCGGCGTTTCGCCGCCCGGACCGCCGCAATCTTCATAGAGGATTGCGGCGGTTTTTGCTTGTTGGGACCGGCGTCCTATATGCCTGACAGCGATGAGCAACCAAAAAATGATTCGTTCCGTTCAGAACGGCCAGCCAGCACACTTGCCTCCACATTGCAAAACACAGGGAGCAAGGGATGTCTTTCAGGAAAGCCGCTTGGATGGCCGCGTTGGCCGCGGTGACAGTTTCACTTGCCGCGATTTCGCCGGCGCAAGCGCAGCAAAAGCAGACGCTGCTGAACGTGTCTTACGATCCGACGCGCGAACTCTACCGCGCGATCGATGATGCCTTCGTCAAGCAATACAAGGAAAAGGCGAACGTCGACCTGACGATCCGCCAGTCGCACGGCGGTTCCGGCCGCCAGGCGCGCTCGGTCATCGACGGGCTGGAAGCCGACGTGGTGACCCTGGCGCTTGCCTACGACATCGACGCCATCGCCGACCGCGGCCTGCTGCCCGAGAACTGGCAGGCCCGCCTGCCGCAGAACAGCTCGCCGTACACGTCCACCATCGTGTTCCTGGTGCGCAAGGGCAACCCCAAGCAGATCAAGGACTGGAACGACCTGATCAAGGACGGCGTGCAGGTCATCACGCCCAACCCGAAGACCTCGGGCGGCGCGCGCTGGAACTACCTGGCCGCCTGGGCGTATGCGCTGGAAAAGAATGGCGGCAGCGAGGACAAGGCCCGCGCCTTCGTCGGCGACCTGCTCAAGCACGTGCCGGTGCTGGACACGGGCGCTCGCGGCGCGACCACGACGTTCGTGGAGCGCGGCGTGGGCGACGTGCTGCTGGCATGGGAAAACGAAGCCTTCCTGGCCCTGGAGGAACTCGGTCCGGACAAGTTCGACATCGTGGTGCCGTCGCTGTCCATCCTGGCCGAGCCGCCTGTCGCCGTGGTGGACAAGGTCGTGGACAAGAAGGGCACCCGCGCCGCCGCGCAGGCCTACCTGGAATTCCTGTACACGCCCGCCGCGCAGGAGATCATCGCGAAGAACTACTACCGTCCGCTGGACAAGACGGTGGCCGCCAAGTACGAGGCCAAGTTCCCGAAGGTCAAGCTCGTCACCATCGACGACAAGATCTTCGGCGGCTGGCGCAAGGCGCAGAAGGATCACTTCAGCGACGGCGGCACCTTCGACCAGATCTACCAGCCTCAAAAGAAATAACGGACAGCGAGCGGACGACGGCCATGACTACCGCCTCGAATCCGACGGCAAACGGCGCGCAAGCGCCTTTTGCCGTTCGGCGCAACAGCCCGGGTGTGTTGCCCGGATTCGGCATTTCCATGGGGTACGCGGTGCTGTATCTCAGCGTGCTCGTTCTGATTCCCCTGGCCGCCTTGCCGATCAAGAGCGCTGGCCTGGGATGGCAGGGCTTCTGGGACGCGGTGACCGCGCCGCGGGTGCTGGCGTCCTACAAGCTGACATTCGGCGCCTCGTTCATCGCAGCGCTGGTCAACCTGGTGTTCGGCACCGTCGTCGCGTGGGTCCTGGTGCGCTATCGCTTTCCCGGCAAGAAGATCCTCGATGCGCTGGTCGACCTGCCTTTTGCACTGCCGACCGCCGTGGCGGGCATCGCCCTGACCGCGCTGTATTCGCAGAAGGGCTGGCTGGGCGGCCCGTTGTCCGAATGGTTCGGCCTGAAGGTGGCCTTCACGCCGCTGGGCATCGTCATTGCGCTGATCTTCATCGGTGTGCCCTTCGTGGTTCGCACGGTTCAGCCCGTGCTGGAAGACGTGGAGCGCGAGATCGAAGAGGCGGCCGCGAGCCTGGGCGCCGACCGCTGGCAGACGTTCCGCCGCGTGCTGCTGCCGACCATCACCCCGGCCCTCATGACGGGCTTTGCACTCGCGTTCGCCCGCGCGGTCGGTGAATACGGATCGGTGGTTTTCATCGCCGGCAACATGCCGATGGTGTCCGAGATCACGCCGCTGCTCATCATCTCGAAGCTGGAGCAGTTCGACTACGCCGGCGCGGCCGCCATCGCGACCGTGATGCTGGTGTTGTCGTTCGTCCTGCTTCTGATCATCAACCTGTTGCAGGGCTGGCAGGCGCGCCGCGGCCTGGGGAGGCTTTCATGAGCGCATCGGATCGTCCCGCTCACCTGACCGAGCCGCGCTGGGTGCGCGGCGTTCTGCTGTCCATCGCGCTGGGATTCCTGGCGCTCTTTCTGCTGGTGCCGCTGGCGGCGGTGTTCGCCGAGGCCTTCAGGAAGGGATGGGAACTGTACCTGGAAGCCATCGTCGAGCCGGACGCGTGGGCCGCCATCCGCCTGACGCTGCTGGTCGCGGCGATCGCCTTGCCGGTGAACCTGGTGTTCGGCGTCGCCGCCGCCTGGGCCATCACGAAGTTCCAGTTCCGCGGCAAGCAATTCCTGATCACGCTGATCGATCTGCCGTTCTCGGTGTCGCCGGTCGTGGCCGGCCTGGTGTTCGTGCTGCTGTTCGGCTCGCAGGGCTGGTTCGGCGAATGGCTTCAGGCGCACGACATCAAGATCGTCTACGCCGTGCCCGGCATCATCCTCGCGACCCTGTTCGTGACCTTTCCGTTCGTGGCCCGCGAACTCATTCCGCTGATGCAGGCGCAAGGCAGCGAAGAGGAGCAGGCGGCGCTGACGCTGGGCGCGAGCGGCTGGCAGATCTTCTGGCGCGTGACGCTGCCCAACATCAAGTGGGGCCTGCTGTACGGGGCCATCCTGTGCAACGCGCGGGCGATGGGCGAGTTCGGCGCGGTGTCCGTGGTGTCCGGCCAGATCCGGGGGCTGACGAACACGATGACCCTGCACGTGGAGATTCTCTACAACGAATACCAGTATTCGGCGGCGTTTGCCGTTGCCTCGCTGCTGGCGCTGCTGGCGCTGGTGACGCTGGTGGCCAAGAACGTGGTCGAGTGGCGCAATGCGCGCCTGCTGCAAGGCGCCGATCAGCCGGTGGAGTATCCCGGCCCCGCGGCGGCCATCAAACCGGCGATCGCCTGACGCGATACGCCGGCCTAGGAGACAGGAATGAGTATCGAAGTTCGCAATCTATCCAAGCGGTTCGGGAACTTCCGGGCGCTGAACGACGTGTCCCTGCACATCGAGACAGGAGAGCTGGTGGCGCTGCTGGGGCCGTCAGGCTGTGGCAAGACCACATTGCTGCGCATCATCGCGGGGCTGGAATCGGCCGACACGGGCAGCGTGCTGTTCGCGGGCGAGGACGCGACCGCCGTGGACGTGCGTCAGCGGCAGGTGGGTTTCGTGTTCCAGCACTACGCGTTGTTCAAGCACATGACCGTGTTCGAGAACGTCGCCTTCGGACTGCGCGTCAAGCACCGCTCGCTGCGGCCGTCGGAAGACCAGATCAAGCGCAAGGTGCACGACCTGCTGAGCTTGGTGCAACTGGACTGGCTTGCCGATCGTTATCCGGCGCAGTTGTCGGGCGGGCAGCGCCAGCGCATCGCCCTGGCGCGCGCCCTGGCGGTGGAGCCGCGCGTCCTGCTGCTGGACGAACCCTTCGGCGCGCTGGACGCCAAGGTCCGCAAGGAACTGCGTCGATGGCTGCGCCGGCTGCATGATGAATTGCACGTCGCGAGCGTGTTCGTCACGCATGACCAGGAAGAGGCATTGGAAGTGTCGGACCGGGTGGTGATGATGAACTCGGGCCGCATCGAACAGGTGGGGACTCCGCGCGAGGTCTGGGAAGCCCCGGCGACGCCCTTCGTCTATGGATTCCTGGGAGACGTGAACCAGCTTCAAGGAACGGCCGCTCGTGGCGTGTGGGAAGGCGCCGGGCTGTCGCTGCCGGCTCCCGAGCTGGCGCAAGCGGATGCGCAGCGCGCCACGGCGTATGTGCGTCCCCACGAATTCGAGGTCGAACGCTATCGCGCCGGGGCTGATGGCATCCCGGTGCGGCTGGCGCACGCCTATCTGGCCGGGCCCAGCGCCTACCTGGAGCTTGCGCGCCAGGACGGGGACGCCATCATCGAAGCCGAAGTGCCCGAGTCGCTGTACCAGGAACTGAACCTGCGTGACGGCGAGATCCTGCTCGCGCGTCCGCGCCGGGCGCGCATTTTCGCGGTGCAGCCATGAGCACGACCGATATCTCCGCCGAACTGGACACCGCCCTGGCGACGCGCTGGCGTGAACTGACGGCGCGGCTGGCCGAGATCCAGCGGCGCCACCCGGACGCCGCGCTGGCCTCGTCCCTGGCCGCCGAAGACATGGTGCTCACGCACGCCATCTACGACAGCGGACTGGATCTGGAAGTCTTCACGCTGGATACCGGCCGGCTGCATGCCGAGACGCTGGGTGTGCTGGATGCCGTGCGTGAACGTTATGGGCGTGACATCACCGTGTATCGGCCGGTGGCGGCCGCGGTCGACGCGCATGTGGCCGAGCATGGCGCCTATGCCTTCTATGAAAGCGTGGAACTGCGCAAGGCCTGTTGCCAGATCCGCAAGGTCGAGCCGCTCAAGCGCGCGCTGGCCGGCCGCGGCGCCTGGATCACCGGCCAGCGACGCGCGCAGTCGACCACACGCGGCGAACTCCCGCTGGAAGAAGACGACACCACGTTTGGCCTCTACAAGTTCAACCCGCTTGCCGAGTGGAGCGAGGAGGACGTCTGGTCCGCCATCCGCGCGCTTGGCATTCCCTACAACCCGCTGCACGACCAGGGATATCCGTCGATCGGTTGCGAACCCTGTACGCGCGCCATCCGGCCCGGCGAGGACCTCCGTGCCGGCCGCTGGTGGTGGGAGTCGTCCGACTCCAAGGAATGCGGCCTTCATGCGGGCAACCGGGTCATCAATATTGCGGCGCGCGTCGATTGACGCGGCCATGAATTCGAAATCTGTTTTAGGGGAATACCTATGTCTGCTGTGATCCAACGCAGCCACCTGGATTGGCTGGAATCGGAAGCAATATTCATCCTGCGCGAAGTGGCCGCCGAAAGCGAAAAGCCCGTGCTGCTGTTCTCGGGCGGCAAGGACTCCGTGGTGCTGCTGCGCCTGGCCGAGAAGGCCTTCCGGCCCGGCCGCTTTCCGTTCCCGTTGATGCACATCGACACCGGCCACAACTTCGATGAGGTCATCGCCTTCCGCGACGCGCGCACCGCCGAACTGGGTGAAACCCTGATCGTGCGCAGCGTCGAGGATTCGATCAAGCGCGGCAGCGTCGTCCTGCGGCGCGAGACCGATTCGCGCAACGCGGCGCAGGCCGTCACGCTGCTCGAGGCGATCGAGGAATTCGGTTTCGACGCCTGCATCGGCGGCGCCCGTCGCGACGAAGAAAAGGCGCGCGCCAAGGAGCGCATCTTTTCGTTCCGCGACGAATTCGGCCAATGGGACCCCAAGGCCCAGCGTCCCGAATTGTGGAACCTGTTCAACACCCGCGTGCATCGCGGCGAGAACATGCGCGTCTTCCCGATTTCGAACTGGACCGAACTGGACGTCTGGCAGTACATCCAGCGCGAGCAGCTTGCGCTGCCGTCGATCTATTTCTCGCACGAGCGCGAAGTGGTGCGCCGCAAGGGCCTGCTGGTGCCCGTCACGCGTCTCACGCCGCCAGCAGAGGGCGAACAGGTCGAGCGCCTGCCGGTGCGGTTCCGCACCGTGGGCGACATTTCCTGCACCTGCCCGGTGGCGTCGGACGCCGCCGACACCATGGCCATCATCGCCGAGACCGCGGTGACCGACATCACCGAACGCGGCGCCACGCGCATGGACGACCAGACTTCCGAGGCCTCGATGGAGCGCCGCAAGAAGGAAGGCTATTTCTGAATGCACGACGCGCCGGCGCATGCCGGCGCCTGGGGACTCATATGAATGCACTGAACGACTCTTTTCTTTCCGGCGCCGACACGGGCGTGTTGCGCCTGATCACGGCGGGCTCCGTCGACGACGGAAAATCCACGCTGATCGGACGCCTGCTCTATGACAGCAAAGGTGTCTTCGCAGACCAGCTGGATGCGATCTCGCGCGCCAAGCACAAACGCGTCGCGGGCGACGGCATCGATTTCTCGCTGCTGACGGACGGCCTGGAGGCCGAGCGGGAGCAGGGCATCACCATCGACGTGGCCTATCGCTACTTTTCCACGCCGTCGCGCAAGTTCATCATCGCCGACGCGCCGGGCCACGAACAGTACACGCGCAACATGGTGACGGGCGCGTCCACCGCCGACGTGGCCGTGATTCTCATCGACGCGACGCGCGCCGCGGACGGCAAGCTGCTGCCGCAGACCAAGCGCCACAGCACCATTGCGCGCCTGCTGGGCATCCGCCATATCGTGGTGGCGGTGAACAAGATGGACCTGGTGGACTGGGACCGCGCCGTGTTCGAACGCATCCGCGATGCCTACGCGGAGCTGGCGGGCAAGCTGGGCATTGCGCATTTCGATGCGCTGCCGTTGTCGGCATTGAGCGGCGACAACGTCGTCACGCTGTCCGCGAAGACGCCGTGGTATGAAGGGCAGCCGCTGCTGGCGTTGCTGGAATCGCTGGACCTGTCGGGCGACGGCCGGGCCTTGCCGCTGCGCTTTCCGGTGCAGTGGGTGGCGCGGCATGGCGGTGATCGCACCGACGATTTCCGCGGCTACGCCGGCCGCGTCGCCAGCGGCGTGCTGCGCCCGGGCGATGAAGTCACCGTGCAGCCGTCCGGCGTGACCGCCGTGGTGCGCGAGGTGCGCGCCTTCGACCGCGCGCTTGATGAAGCCGTGGCGGGCGATTCGATCACGCTGGTGCTGGACCGCGATGTCGACGTGTCGCGCGGCGACGTGATCGTGCATACGTCGGCGCCGGCGCAGGTGTCGCGCGAGTTCGAGGCAGAGCTGTGCTGGCTGGATGCTCAGGCGCTCAATCCCTCGCGCAAGTATCTGCTGAAGTCGGGCACGCGACTGACGTCGGCGAAGGTGCGCGCGGTGTTGTCGCATCGGGACATCCATGAACTCCAGGAAGTGGAGAACACGGAAGGCACGCTGCGCATGAACGACATCGGACGCGTGACGCTCACGACACGGGAGGCCCTTGCGGTCGACCGTTATGACGACGTCGCGGCCACCGGCGCGTTCATCCTGATCGATGAAGCCACGCATCAAACCGCTGCGGCCGGCATGTTGCGGTAAACCACCACAAGGGCCGCGAAAACGTGGCTTCCAGGCCTCGGAATTTGATGTTGTTTTTCGTCCAAAGCCAATGCCGGCGCGGGTTTCCGGGCGATATCGCAAGATGAAAACGAATTGTTCAGACGTTGTCTTCTTCTTGCGGTAAAGTTGGGCTGTCTTACGAAAAGGCTTTTGGTGCTTGTCAAAACCACTGTGTTTTTGTACAGTAGTTTTTATGGCACGCACCGATCATTCTTTTCCCGCCGGTTCTGGGTCCCCGGCTGCCGCCCCCGCCGCCTTGCGCGGTCGGGGTGCGGTTACTAATGTTCGGCATCGCTTCCAACGCGATGACCGCGTGCAGGTCGACGACGGTTGGTCTTCGTCCGGTCTGCCGGCTGATTTCATCGATTCCGTCCCCGATTTTTCCCCTGATTCTGACGCGCCGGTCTGCGCGCCGGGCGCTTCGGCGGGCCCTGCGGTCATTCCCATCCTGCCGGATACGCGTTCGGCGCCATCCGCACCCAAAACCACCGTCACCGCGGAAGAAGCGCGCAAGATCCTGTCGCGCAACGATTCCCCGGACATTCCCTTTGAAGTGGCGGCCAATCCGTACCGGGGCTGCGAACACGGCTGCGTGTACTGCTATGCCCGGCCCACGCATTCCTACCTGGGTTATTCCCCCGGGCTGGACTTCGAAACGCGCCTCATCGCCAAGGCCAACGCCGTGCAAGCCCTCCGGGCGGAACTGGCGCGGCCCGGTTACAAGCCTTCGCCCATCAATATCGGCTCCGCCACAGACGCCTACCAGCCCATCGAACGCGACTGGCGCCTCACCCGGGGCATGCTCGAACTGATGCTGGAAACCCGGCATCCGCTCACCATCGTCACCAAGAACGCGCTGGTCGCCCGTGACCTTGACCTGCTTGCCGCGCTGGCCGCGCAGAACCTCGTGGTCGTCTATGTCAGCATCACCACGCTGGACGCCGGCGTGGCGCGCACGCTGGAACCCCGGGCCGCGGCGCCGTGGCGCCGGCTGGAGGCCGTCCGCAGCCTGACCGACGCCGGCGTGCCCGTGGGCGTGCTGGTGGCGCCGGTCATCCCGTTCATCAATGACGACTCCATGGAGCACATCCTCCAGGAAGCCAAGGCTGCCGGCGCGCACTATGCCAGTTACACCGTCTTGCGCCTGCCCTGGGAGGTCAAGACCCTCTTCGAGGACTGGCTCAACGCGCACTATCCCGACCGCGCGCAGCGCGTGCTGCACCGTATCGAAGACCTGCGCAGCGGCCGCCGCAATGATCCCAATTTTGGCTCCCGCATGCGCGGCACCGGCATCTGGGCCGACCTGCTGCGTCAGCGCTTCGCCGTCGCCACGCGCAAGCTTGGCCTGAACCGCACCCGCCTGTCGCTGGACTGCAGCCGCTTCGTGCCGCCGGTCGGGCAGGGCGCCTCGGCCTCCTTGTTTGACGCGAGCGGCGCGGCGGGGGCTGCGGGTTCGCAGGGCGCTGCGATGCTGGGGGCGATCGGATCGCCTGCAGGGGCGCCTGCCGCGGGATCACCCGCCGCCGGATCGCCGGCCGCCGGATCGCCGGCCGCCGGATCGCCCGCCTCCAACGTTGCTCCCGCCGCTCACGGCGATGCTACCGATTTCCAATCCCCGGCTGGCGCGAAAGCGTCTTCAGGGGTCCCTTTTCCTGGCGGTTTGCCTGCGGTCAGCGGCGCATATGGGCGCGGTGCGCGCCAATTGCGCGCCATGGCGGCTGGCCAGTTGTCTTTGTTCGATTGACCGCTGGCTCTTGTTGCCGCGGGTGCATGCCTGGGCCTATCGCCCCGGCAGGAACGTTTATCCAAGGAGTTCTCATGAACACCGCTGATTTTTCCGTATTGCCGGATGAGCTTGTCGTCTCCCTGAATCCGCTGCGCCGCGGCGTCAACCGCGCGCGGGCCTTTTGCGCACGGTTCACCGGCGTGGCCATGCCGTGGGGGGCATCGGGAGCCGGCGCTGCGTCAGGTCAGCGCGTCCGCTCCAGCGGCATGCCGGCCCGTTGGCCATTCCCGCCCACGCCCGCACCGGATTCCGCGTCGGCAGGCGACGTTCGCATCGCCCCCGCGGCACCCATCGCCGCGCCCGAAGCGCCGATTGTCGTCCCCGCAGCTCCGACCGCAGCCCCAATCACGCCCTCGCTGTCCGCCGCGCCGGTAGCCCGTGATCACTGCCTTGCAGACGCCAAGTCCAGCCCGGCCGCTACCCAACTCACCATGAAGGCCATGGTAACGGACGTGCTGTTGGTTCTTGCCTGGGGCGCGATGATTCCCGGTTTGATGTGGCTGGGCGTGGCAGGCGGCTTCTGATTGCCAGACGCGGGTACGGCGAGTCGAAGCCGATAGTCCGCGGCTCAGGCAAATTTCGAACCGCGATCGGCAGCGGTTGGACAGTGCTCAATCTGCGCGCAGGCAGCGGGAAGGCGCCGCGAAGGCAGCCACTCAGGCGGCCATCAAGCAACGCTCAAGCAGCTATCCAGCTATCGCGTGGCGCCCAGCAGGATGACGCCCGCCAGAATGGAAAGACAGCCGGCCAGCCGGCCGATGCCGACCTTCTCCCGCAGCAGGAACATGCCGGCAAGTGTGCCGAGCATCATGGACATCTCCCGCGCGGGCGCAACCAGGCTTAGCGGCGCGCCGTTACGCAGTGCGTACAGCACCAGGATGTAGCCCAGCGGCGACAAGAATCCCACGGCCAGCGCCAGGTGCCAGTGCCCGCGCATGGCTTCCAACGATTGGGCAGGGCGGCGCAGCATGTGCGGCGTCATCATGGCGGTGCGTGTCACGCAGGTGAACCAGTCGAACAGTACCGGACTGATCAGCAGAACCTTCACGCCGTACGCGTCCACCACCGTATAGGCGGCGATGAACAGCCCGATCACGACGCCCCAGCGTACGCCCACCCATGCCTGCGCATGCTGGAAGATTGCCAGCCGTCCCTGCGTAGCGATCAGAAGTACGCCGATGACCACGCACAGCATGCCGGCGATGCCGGTGCTGGTGGCGGGTTCGCCCAAAAGCAGAAAGGCGCCGGTGGTGGAAAGCAGGGGGCCGGTGCCGCGCGCGATCGGATACACCACCGACAGATCGGCCACCTGATAGCCGCGCTGCAGGCACAGGCTGTAGCCCAGATGCAACAGGCTGGAGGTCAGGATGGCGGCCACGACCGGCCAGGTCCATGTCATGCCGTCGTGCATCAGCACCCAGATCACCCACGGTGCATAAAGCACCGAGGCGCAAAGGCCGTATGCAAACACGAACGGAGCGCCCACCATGGCCGCGCGCTTGGCAAGCAAGTTCCACGTTGCGTGGGCCATCGCCGCCAGGACGACCAATATCAGGGACGAATACGACATGGGAACAGCGTCAGATGACGTGTTTGTTACAGGAAGACGGAAGGGTACCGCAATCCGCGCAGAAGGCGCACATGTTAACCGACGCCCCGGGGAATTTTTGATGTAGAATCATTGGTTTGCCAAATCTCATCCTCTGCTTGCGGCACAGTATCGCAGCGTAGCGAACGGGAATTTTCCGCAAGGGGCAGCCCCTTTGGCCACCCCAAAAACGGAAACCACCGCGCGCCGGCTGCAATGCACACGCATCAGGCTGGATGTGGCCAGTTCATCTGGTCACGTGAAAGCCGAGCGTGCACAACATTGAACGGCAAAAGTCTTAGCCCGCAAAGACATGATGATCTAGGAGTTCTAATGAACCTCATCGCTATCCTGGAACAGGAAGAAATTGCCCGTCTGACCGGCGGTCAAGCCAAGCCTGAATTTGCTCCTGGTGACACCGTCATCGTGAGCGTCAACGTCGTTGAAGGCACCCGCAAGCGCGTGCAGGCTTTCGAAGGCGTTGTCATCGCCAAGCGCAACCGCGGCCTGAACTCCGCGTTCACCGTGCGCAAGATTTCGTCGGGTGAAGCCGTGGAACGTACGTTCCAGCTGTACTCGCCGCAAATCGCCAGCATCGAAGTGAAGCGCCGCGGCGACGTGCGCCGCGCCAAGCTGTACTACCTGCGTTCGCGCTCGGGCAAGTCGGCGCGTATCAAGGAAAAGCTGGTCAGCAAGCAAGCCTCGGCGGCTTGATCGCTTATCGGTACACGGCCCTGCCAGTGTCGGACGCTCACGCCCTCCCGCGTTTCCGTCCGGCACGGGTTTCCGGGTTAAAAAGGCACCTGCGAGGGTGCCTTTTTTCTTTTTTCTGAGCCGCATGTCTGATACCTCGTCTTCCGGGCGGCCGCGACGGCCGCTGGCGCGTCCGGGCTTTGATCCGGCGACGCAACCTTGGGTAGTGGCCAACGAGTCCCTGCCGGCCGTGCCGTCCCGCCTGCTCACGCCGGATTCCCTGCGGGGCACGCTCAGCCAGCCGTCCACCTGGACGCTCGAGCTGTCGCGCGACAACGATCTGCGCTACCCGGGCCGCGAAGGCACCCCGGTTCCCGCCGCCGTGCTGATCCCTCTGGTCACGCGCGACAACGGGGTGCACATCATGCTGACCCAGCGCGCGGCCCATCTGCACGATCACGCCGGCCAGATCAGCTTTCCCGGAGGCCGCATCGAGACCAGCGACGCGACGCCCGAGGCGGCGGCGCTGCGCGAGGCGCACGAGGAAACCGGGTTGCCCGCCAACCATGTGGAAGTTCTGGGCAGCATGCCGCCGTATCTCACCGCGACCGGATTTTCGATTATTCCGGTGGTGTCGCTGGTGCGCCCGGGTTTTCAGCTGGCGCCCGATGCGTTCGAGGTCGCCGAGGTCTTCGAAGTACCGCTGACATTCCTGATGGACCCCGCCAATCATCGCCTTTACGAAGCCAGGCTCGACGATGGCCGGGTGCGGCAGTATTACGGCATGCCGTACGGCAAGCACTTCATCTGGGGCGCCACCGCGGGCATGCTGCGCAATCTCTATCACTTGCTGCGCCACGGCTTCACGCCGCGCTGACTTATCCGCGCATCGCACCGCAAATGAACACGGCCCCGGAAGGGGCCGTGTGCCGTTGGGCCTGCCGCCAGATCAATAACGCTGCTGGCCCGCCAGGTTTTCTTCCAGGATGCGTTCGTACAAGGCGTAGCGCGCCGGATCGATCTTGCCCGCCTGCAATGCCGCGACCACGCCGCAGCCTGGCTCGTGCCGGTGGGAGCAATTGTAGAAGCGGCATTCCTCGATGGGTTTCGTGAACTCCGGAAAGCCGCGGATGATGTCGTCGCGGGTCAGATGCTGCAGCCCGAAGGCCTGGAATCCCGGCGAGTCGATCAGGTCGCCACCCGGCGCCGGCAGGTGATAGAGGCGCGTGCTGGTCGTGGTGTGCTTGCCCATGTCCAGCGCGGTGGAATGTTCGCGCGTGGCGGCCGCGGCATCGGGCACCAGGGCGTTGAGCAGCGTGGATTTGCCCATGCCGCTTTGCCCCAGCAGCAGGCTCGTGTGTCCGGCCAAACGCGGCGCAAGCAGTGTCTGCACTTTTTCGGGCTCGAGCGCGCTCAGTTCTATCACGTCGACTCCCAACGCGGCGATGGGAGCGAGCCGCGCACGGGCGGCCGGCAACTCGTCGGTCAGATCCGTCTTGTTCAAGATGATCAGCGGCGAAATCCCCGCGCTCCATGCGCCGGCCAGTGCGCGCCCGGTGAGGTCGTCCGAAAATGTAGGCCGCACGGCGACCACGATCAGCAGTTGGTCTACATTGGACGCGAACTGCTTGGACCGCATTTCGTCGGACCGGTACAACAAATTGCTGCGCGGCAGGATGGCGTCGATGGCGCCTTCGTCCTTGCCCTGCGGCGTGATGCTCACGCGGTCGCCCACGGCGGCGCCGGCTTTCTTGCCGCGCGGAAAGCACTTGCGCAGCGATCCGTCCGCCAACTCCACGGTGTAGTGCCGTCCATGGGCGGCGATGATGCGGCCTTCCATCTGCGCGGTCATGCGGCGCCCGCCATCAGATGGCGAATGCGCACGGCGGCGGGAGGGTGACTGTCGTAAAAGGCGGAATGCACGGGGTCGGGTGTCAGCGTTGCTGCGTTGTCGTCATAAAGCTTCACCAGCGCGGATACCAGGCGCTCTGGCGAACTCTGCTCGGCAGCATAGCGGTCTGCCTCGAATTCGTCACGGCGCGAATACCAACTGGCCAGGGGTGTAAGCATGAAGGTGAATATCGGGATCACCAGAAAGAACAGCAACAGCGCCATGGCGTCGTTGCGTCCGCCCAGTTGCGGCAGCACCCCCAGTCCCACGTAGAACCAGGGCTGCTGGGCAATCCACCCCAGCACGGCGAAGAACACCAATGCGGCGGCAAAGCTGAAGACCACGCGCTTGATGATGTGGCGCTTCGCAAAATGGCCCAGTTCGTGGGCCAGCACGGCCTCGATTTCGTCGGCGTTCAAGCGGGCAAGCAGGGTGTCGAAGAACACGATGCGCCGCGACCGGCCAAAGCCCGTGAAGTAGGCATTGCCGTGGGCTGATCGGCGCGAGCCGTCCATCACGAACAATCCGTTCAACGCAAAGCCGCAGCGCTGCGCCAGGCGCTGGATGCGGCCCGCGAGTTCAGGGTCGGACAGCGGCGTGAATTTGTTGAACAGCGGAGCGATGAACATCGGATAAATGACCAGCAGCGCCAGATTGAATGCCGTCCACAGCGCCCAGGCCCAGATCCACCAGTAGGCGCCGGCGCTGCCCATCAGCCAAAGCACCGCAGCCGCCAGCGGCAGGCCCAGCACGGCCGCCACCAGCAAGCCCTTGAGCGCGTCGGCCACGAAAAGCCCGGGCGTCATGCGGTTGAATCCGAAGCGCGCCTCCAGCTTGAACTGCCGCCACAGCGTGAAGGGCAGGCCGATCAAGCCCAGCACCAGCGCCACCACCACCAGCAGCAGCATCTGCCGCACGAAGTCGTTGCTGGTAAGCTGGCTGACCATCATATCGATGAACTGCAGGCCGCCCAGCAAGGTCAGCGCCACGAGCACCAGGGCGTCATAGGTGCGCTCGAGCATGCCCAACCTGACCCGCGCCACCGTGTAGTCCGCCGCGCGCTGATGGCTGGACAGCCCGATGCGATGGGAGAATTCCGCGGGCACGTGTTCCCGATTGCGGGCAACATGGCGGATCTGGCGCGAAGCCAGCCACATGCGCACGGCAATATCGGTCAGCAGGAAGGCAACGAACAGCAGTGTGAACATGGGCAATGCGTTTTGCTCGAGAATTGATGTGCGAAAATCGCGTGTTTTATAGGCAAATTATATGGCTGCGAACGAAAACCGCCTGATCTGGCTCGACATGGAAATGACGGGGCTGGACCCCGAGAAAGAACGGATTATCGAAGTTGCCGTCGTGGTGACCGAGCCTGACCTGACGGTGGTTGCCGAGGGGCCGGTGATCGTGGTGCACCAGTCCGACAGCCTGCTGGACGCCATGGACAACTGGAACAAATCCACCCACGGCAAGAGCGGCCTGATCGACAAGGTCAAGGCGTCCACGATCACCGAGTCGCAGGCAGAGGATACGCTGTTGGCGTTCCTGGCGCAGCATGTGCCGGCCGGCAAGTCTCCCATGTGCGGAAACACGATCAGCCAGGACCGCCGCTTCATGTTTGCGTACATGCCCCGGCTGGAGCAGTTCTTCCATTACCGCAACCTGGATGTCAGCACGCTGAAGGAACTGGCGCGCCGGTGGGCTCCGGCGGTGTACAAGGGCTTCGAGAAAAAGAGCCGCCACGAGGCGCTGGCTGACATCTACGAATCCATCGACGAACTGAAGTACTACCGCGAGCACTTCCTGAAAGTGTGATCGCGCCCCTGGCGCACGCCGGAGCCGGCCCGTTTTTTCCGGGCCGCATCACTTTCGTTGGACATCATGCCGTCCTATTCCGTCGCGCAGATCCGCCTGGCCGAACAGAGCGCCCTGGCCTCGGGGCGGGCCTTGATGCCCCTGGCGGGCGCCGCTGCCGCCGCCTTTGTCGCGGCGCGCTTTCCTCCCTCCACGTCCGTCCTGGCGCTGGCCGGCCCCGGCAATAACGGCGGCGATGCGCTGGAAGCGGCCTCGCGCCTGCTGGCGCAGGGGTTCGACGTGCTGGTGGTGTTGCCTTCCGGCTCTGACAAGCTGCCTTCCGACGCTGCCCGCGCTTGGACCGGCTGGCAGGCGGGCGGCGGCCGCACCCTGGAAGCGTGGCCAGGCGACTTTGCGCCGGACCTGGTCATCGACGGGTTGTTCGGTATCGGCTTGAACCGACCCCTGGACGCGGCATGGCAGTCGCTTGTCGATACCGTCAACGACTGGCAGGGGCCCGTGTTGGCTCTGGACGTGCCCAGCGGCATCGACGCCGACACCGGCTCGGCGCTGGGCAGGCCTGTCCGGGCGCGCTGGACGCTGTCGTTCATTGCCCCGTGTCACGGGGTGACTCGACCCGGAGCCGGGCGCGACGCGGCAGGGGAATGCCATCTCGCTACGCTGGGCGTCGCTCCGCCCCAGGCAGATCCCACCCGGGAATAGCGGTAGTCCGGCAGGCTGGAGCGCCGCGCCGCGGCACGAACGCGCCTAAACGACCGCGCCTAAACGACCGCGCCTAAACGACCGCGCTTGATCGATCACGCCTGAGATTCGCGGGCCTTCAGGCCGGCCGACCACCAAAGCGAGAATTCACCTCGTCCGACAGCGGGGTGTAGCGCTCGTTGTCCTGTCCAGCCAAGGCATCGAGGTGGCTTTCCGAGCCGTCGAACACCTTCCAGTAGAGGCGGCCGCACAATTCCCGCGCCGCATGGCCGGGCCAGTTGTCGGGCAGCATTGGCCCGGGAAGTTGCGGATCGTGCAGGACGATCCGGCGCCAGTTATGCAGCAGCATGACCCGGACCATAAAGGCCTCGGACGGGGAGGGCGCTTCATCGAGCAGCTTTTCCAGCGGACCGAAGTTGCGGGAGAACTGCCGGTATTGTTCGGCCACGTCGTCAAGGTTCCAGCATTGCGAGGCCAGGCTGGCGATCGGCAGCCCGCCCGCCCCGGCCAGGTCGCGGGCCGACAGCACCAGTGCCCGGTCCGGGATGCCCAGCTTGTCCAGGATGTCGTGCGCCGCCCGCGCCTCGGTGTGGGGATGCGCGAACAGTCCCGGGGCGATCATGCCGAACCCTTCCCAGACGAGTTCGCGGCGCAGCTCGCCGCGTTCGGCCAGACCATTGCCCGTGCGCGGCAACGCCACCAGCGTCCATTCGCCGTTCCAGTCTTTTGCGGCCCCTTCATAGATGCGCTGCGACGCGTGGGAAGTATGGCGCGCGCCCTGTTCCGAGATCAGGTAGAGGCTGCGCCGCCCATGGCGTTCGGATTGCAGCCAGTTCTGCGCCACCAGCCGAAAGACGCTGGTGCGCAGCAGGCGTTCGTTGATACCAAGCGGAGCCAGAAGCTCGATCAGGCTGCCTAGCCAGATGGCGCCGCCGTGGGGCGCCAGGGCATCGCCCAGCACGCTGACACACAAGGACTTTGCCCGGGGCGGATCGCTTTTCAATAAGCGGGACAGAAAGCGTTCCAGGGACGACTGAGGGTTTGCCATAAGGGGGGGGCGCAGGCGGCCGATATCGGGATCCTGGATATGATACATAAATCCAATGTGATACAGATTTGAGTTTGACAATGAATTTTTTGTATTAAATAATCCTTGTATGACATGACGGCACTGCGCAGCGTTTGCCTTGCGTTTTCGCAAACCGTCTCAAGGAGACAAGACATGTACGCTCAACTCGTCGAAACCGGCGTCAAGCAGGTCAAGACCGCGGACCAGCTTGAGGGCCTGGAACAGACGTTCCAACGGCGCATCGACGACGGCGTCCGCATCGAGGCCAAGGACTGGATGCCCGAGGCCTACCGCAAGACGCTGGTGCGCCAGATCTCGCAGCACGCGCACTCCGAAATCGTTGGCATGCTGCCCGAAGGCAACTGGATCACCCGCGCGCCGTCGCTCAAGCGCAAAGCCATCCTGCTGGCCAAGGTGCAGGACGAAGCGGGCCACGGCCTCTACCTGTACAGCGCGGCCGAAACTCTGGGCGTGTCGCGCGACGACCTGATCGACGACCTGCACGCCGGGCGCGCCAAGTACTCCAGCATCTTCAACTACCCGACGCTCAGCTGGGCCGACATCGGCATGATCGGCTGGCTGGTCGACGGCTCCGCCATCATCAACCAGATCCCGCTGTGCCGTTGCTCCTATGGTCCGTATGCGCGGGCCATGGTGCGCGTCTGTAAGGAAGAGTCCTTCCATCAGCGCCAGGGCTATGACCTGCTCATGCAGATGTGCCTGCACGGCACGCCCGAGCAGAAGGCCATGGTCCAGGACTCGCTGAACCGCTGGTGGTGGCCGGCTCTGATGATGTTCGGCCCGTCCGACGCGGATTCGCCCAACAGCGCCCAGTCCATGGCCTGGAAGATCAAGCTCTTCTCCAACGACGAGCTGCGCCAGAAGATGGTGGACCAGACCGTGCCCCAAGCCGAATACCTGGGCCTGACCGTCCCCGACCCCGACCTGAAGTGGAACGCCGAACGCGGCCACTACGATTTCGGCGAAATCGACTGGAGCGAGTTCTACGCCGTGCTCAAGGGCAACGGCCCCTGCAACCGCGAGCGTCTGGCGGCGCGCGTCAAGGCGCACGAGGATGGCGCCTGGGTGCGCGATGCGCTGGTCGCCTACGCCGACAAACAGTCGGCGCGCAAGGCGGCTTAAGGGGAAGGCCCACCCCCGAAGCGCTGCGCGCTCCCCCCTCAAGGGGGCGCCGCAGCGGACCGGCGGAGCCGGATCCGCGCGGCTGCGCTGGCGGCGTCAGCGCTTCCCGCTGGAAGACTCCACGAGCAACTTCTTATCCATTATTCATCGCAGACCGGACGGCGCCTTGCGCACCCGGCATTAGAGGAAATCCATCATGAGCAAAGACTGGCCTCTGTGGGAAGTCTTCATTCGCAGCCAGCACGGCCTGGCGCATAAGCACGTGGGCAGCCTGCATGCCTCGGACGCCGAAATGGCGATCAACCACGCGCGCGACGTCTATACCCGTCGCAACGAGGGCCTGAGCATCTGGGTGGTGCGCGCGTCCGACATTTCGGCCAGCAGCCCTGGCGACAAGGATCCGCTGTTCGAGCCGGCCAACAGCAAGGTCTACCGGCATCCGACCTTCTTCCCGATGCCCGAAGAAATCAAGCACATGTAAGGCAGGCGGGGGAGACATGGACAAAGCACTTTTTGAATACCTGCTGCGCCTGGGCGACTCGTCGCTCATCCTGTCGCAGCGGCTGGGGGCCTGGACGGGCCACGGCCCCATCCTGGAAGAAGACCTGGCGCTGACCAACACCGCGCTCGACCTGCTGGGCCAGGCCCGCATGTGGCTGACCCTGGCCGGCGAGGTCGAAGGCGCCGGCCGCGACGAAGACGCGCTGGCCTACCTGCGCGACACTCACGAGTTCCGCAACGCGCTGCTGGTCGAACGCGACAACGGCAACTACGCCGACACGATGGCGCGGCAGTTCCTCTTCGACGTCTGGCACTACTTCCTGCTGCAACGCCTGGAAAAGTCGACCGACGAACGCGTTGCGGCCATTGCCGCCAAATCCATCAAGGAAGTCACCTATCACGTGCGCCGTTCGTCGGACATGGTGGTGCGCCTGGGCGACGGCACGGCCGAAAGCCACGCCAAGATGCAGGCCGCCATCGACGACGCCTGGCGCTTCACGGGCGAACTGTTTGCTGATGACGCCATCGACCTGGAACTGGCCTCGCGCGGAATCGGCTGTGAACTGTCGTCGCTGCGCCAGTCCTGGCTGGCGCATGTGCGTGAAGTGTTGGAAGAGGCCACGATTACCGTGCCCGACGAGGCCGCCGCCAACCACCTTGCCCACCGGGGCGGCCGCCAGGGCAGGCACACCGAGGCGCTGGGCTATGTGCTGGCCGAAATGCAGCATCTGCCCCGCGCCTATCCGGGAGCCGTGTGGTGAACGCGCTCGCGCCCATTTCCGCCGACCAGGTCTATGCCTGGCTGCAGGAGGTTCCCGATCCGGAGATCCCCGTGCTGTCCGTGGTGGACCTGGGCGTGGTGCGGGACGTGTCGTGGGACGGTGACACCTGCGTGGTGGTCATTACGCCGACGTATTCGGGCTGCCCGGCCATGCGCGAAATCACGCAGGACATCCGGCAGACGCTTGAACGCCATGGCGTGGGCGAGGTCCGGGTCGAAACCCGCCTGGCGCCCGCCTGGACCACCGACTGGATGAGCGAAAAAGGGCGCGAGGCGCTGAAGGGCTACGGCATCGCCGCGCCCGCCGAGCGCGCCATCGACATCTCCGGCATCAGCCGGCGCACCGCTGGCCCCGCCATCGCGTGCCCGCGCTGCGGCTCGCGCGACACGCGCCTGGTCAGCAATTTCGGGTCCACATCGTGCAAGGCGCTCTATCGCTGCGTGTCCTGCCACGAGCCCTTCGATTATTTCAAGACTCACTAAAGCGTGGTTTCGAGATGAGCCAGAACCAATTCCATTCATTGAAGGTGGCTTCCGTGGCGCGCAATACGCGCGACGCCGTTGTCGTGACCTTCGACCTGCCCGAGGCGCTGACGGAAGAATTCGCCTTCCTGCCCGGCCAGTACCTGACGCTGCGCACCCAACTCAACGGCGAAGAGCTGCGCCGTTCGTATTCCATCTGTTCCGCGCCGCACGACAAGCTGCTGCGCGTGGCCATCAAGAAGGTGGACGAAGGCGCGTTCTCGAGTTGGGCCAACCATGAATTGCAGCCGGGCCAGACGCTGGAAGTCATGGCGCCGGCGGGCAACTTCACGGTGGATTTCTCGCCCGAGAACCAGCGCCACTACGTGGCGTTCGCGGTGGGCAGCGGCATCACCCCCGTGTTTTCCCTGGTCAAGACGGCGCTGTCGACCGAGCCGCGCAGCAAGTTCACGCTTTTCTTCGGCAATCGCGCCTCGTCGGCGGTGCTGTTCCGCGAGGAAATCGAAGATCTGAAGAACCTCTACATGGACCGCTTTTCGCTGGTCTACGTGATGAGCCGCGAAACCCAGGACATCGAACTGTTCAACGGCCGCCTGGACGGGGACAAAGTCGACCAGCTCATGTCGGCCTGGATGAGTCCGGAGGATATCGATTACGCTTTTGTCTGTGGTCCGCAGACCATGACGGAAAGCGTGGTTGAACACTTGCAGGCCCGCGGCATCCCGAAGGCGAACATCAAGTTCGAGCTCTTCGGTGCGCCGAAGGGCCCGCGCGCATTGCGCACCGGCCAGGACGCCCGCCAGGCGCCCGGCAAGGGCCAATGCGAAGTGACCGTGGTGCAGGACGGACATAGCCGCATGTTCGTCATCGACAAGAACAAAGAAAGCGTGCTGGACTCGGCGCTGGCGCAAGGGATCGAACTGCCATATTCGTGCAAGGGCGGGGTGTGTTCCACCTGCCGCTGCAAGGTGATCGAGGGCGAAGTGGACATGGACGCCAACTTCGCCCTGGAAGACTACGAAGTGGCGCGCGGTTTCATTCTCAGCTGCCAGAGCTTCCCGGTCAGCGACCGCCTGGTCATCGACTTCGACCAGGAAACCTGAGCCGGCCGGCGCAGGCAAGAATTCAAATCTTATTGGAGAGACGAGCGTGTCCCAGAAATTTTTCGAACGTCACCAGCCCCTGCTGGAACAAGCCCAGGCTGCCGCCGCACTGCGCGGTTACTGGAGCCCGTTTGCCGAATCGCCCAGCCCGCGCAACTATGGCGAAACCGCCAACGACGATGGCCGCGCCGCTTTCGAAGCGCTGAAGGGCAAGCCTTTCCCGCTGAACCTGCATGACGCCGACGGCACGGTAGGCGGCGAAAAGTCGCCCTACGGCTTCGACCTGGGCATCACGTATCCGCGTGTGCCGGCCGACAAGCTCATCGCAGCCTCCAAGCGCGCTCTGGAAGACTGGCGTCGCGCCGGGCCCCGCGCCTGGGTTGGCGTGTCGCTGGAGATCCTGTCGCGCCTGAACAAGCTCAGCTTTGAAATTGCGTACGCCGTCCAGCACACAACCGGCCAGGGCTTCATGATGGCCTTCCAGGCCGGCGGTCCGCATGCGCAGGATCGCGGCTTCGAGGCGGTCACCTACGCCTGGCAGGAAATGTCCCGCATCCCCGGCGTGTCCGTCTGGGAAAAGCCGCAGGGCAAGAACGACCCCATCCGCATGGAAAAGCAGTTCACGATCGTGCCGCGCGGCGTTGCGCTGGTGATCGGATGCTCCACCTTCCCGACGTGGAACGGCTATCCGGGCTTGTTTGCCAGCCTGGCGACCGGCAACACCGTCATCGTCAAGCCCCATCCGGGCGCGATCCTGCCCTTGGCCATCACCGTGAAGGTGGCGCGCGAAGTGCTGCAGGAAGCAGGGTTCGACCCCGACGTCGTGCAACTCGCCGCGCACGAAGCCGGCGACGACACCGCGCAGAAACTGGCGCTGGATCCGGCCGTCAAGATCGTCGACTTCACGGGAAGCACCGCCAATGGCGACTGGCTCGAGAACAACGCCCGCCAGGCCCAGGTCTACACCGAGAAGGCCGGCGTCAACCAGGTCATCATCGATTCGACGTCCGACCTGAAGGGCGTGGCGCGTAACCTGGCGTTCTCGCTGGCTTTGTATTCCGGCCAGATGTGCACCGCGCCGCAGAACATCTATGTGCCGCGCGACGGCATCAACACGCCGGAAGGCCGTGTCAGCTTCGACGACGTGGCCGCTGCGCTGGGCGTGGCGCTGGAAAAGGTCGGCGCTGATGCCGCCAAGGCCGTCGAACTGACGGGCGCCATCCAGAACGAAGGCATCGTCGAGCGCATCGAAAAGGCGCGCGCGCTGGGCCTGCCCGTGGTGGCCGACAGCAAGACGCTGACGCACCCGCAATTTGAAAACGCCCGCGTCCGCACGCCGCTGCTGCTGCGCACCGAGGCCGGCAACCCGGCGCTCACGCAGGAATGGTTCGGCCCCATCGCGTTTGTGGTGGCCACCGATTCCACCGACCACAGCATCAAGCTGGCGCGCGACAGCGTCATCGAGCATGGCGCCCTGTCCCTGTCCGCCTACACCACGGACGACCGCGTGGCCGAGCGGGTCCAGGATGCGGCGGAAGTGTCGGGCGTGTCGCTCTCGCTCAACCTGACCGGCCCGGTGTTCGTGAACCAGACGGCGGCTTTCAGCGATTTCCACGGCACGGGCGCGAACCCGGCGGCCAATGCGGCGCTGTCCGACACGGCATTCGTCTCGAACCGCTTCCGCGTGGTGCAAACCCGCCGTCACATCTAAGCCGGACGATCGCAAATGAGCTATCAGGATATCCAATTCGACCTGTCCGGCGGCATCGCGCGTCTGACGCTGAACCGACCGGACAAGCTGAACAGCTTCACGGCCAACATGCACGCGGAAGTGGCCGACGCGCTGACCCGCATTGAAACCGAAGGCGCTCGCGTGCTGATCCTGACCGGAGCAGGCCGCGGCTTTTGCGCCGGGCAGGACCTGAGCGAGCGCAAGCCCGCCGCGGACGGCACGCCGCCTGATCTGGGCGAGACCGTGGACAAGTTCTACGCGCCGCTGGTGCGCCGCCTGAACGCGTTGCCCATGCCGGTTGTCGTGGGCGTGAACGGCGTGGCGGCGGGGGCGGGGGCCAACCTGGCCTTCGCCGGCGATATCGTCATCGCCAAGGCTTCGGCAAACTTCATCCAGTCGTTCTGCCGGCTGGGTCTGATTCCGGATACCGGCGGCACATTTGCGCTGCCGCGCCTGGTGGGACGTGCCCGGGCGATGGGGCTGGCGCTGCTGGGCGACAAGCTCAGCGCAAAGCAGGCCGAAGACTGGGGCCTTATCTGGCAATGCGTGGCGGACGAAGAGTTCGATGCCACGCTGGAGCGCCTGGCCAAGCATTTTGCTGCGGCGCCCACCAAGGGCCTGGCTTTCACCAAGCGCGCCTTGCAGGCCAGCCTGGGCAACGACCTGTCCACGCAGCTTGACCTGGAACGCGACATGATGCGCGAGCTGGGCCGCAGCGCCGATTACGCCGAAGGCGTCGCTGCCTTCCTGGGCAAGCGTGAACCGCAGTTCAAGGGGCAATGATGACCGTGCACGTTCCTCCCGTTGAAGCGCCGGCCGACCCGCAGGAGCTGGCGCAGGCCGTCGGCTCGGTCATGTATGCCGGCGATGCGGCCACGCAAGGCTTGAACATGAAGGTCGAGGAAATGGCGCCCGGCTATGCGCGGCTGACCATGCGCGTGCGGCCCGACATGCTGAACGGCCACAAGACTTGCCACGGCGGCTTCATCTTCGCCCTGGCCGACAGCGCTTTCGCGTTCTCCTGCAATTCCCGCAATGTCAGCACCGTCGCGTCGGGCTGCACGATCGACTACCTGGCGCCCGGCTTCGAAGGCGATCTGTTGACCGCCGTGGCCCAGGAGCGTTCGCTGGCCGGCCGCACGGGTGTCTACGATGTCACCGTAACCAACCAGGACGGCCGCAACGTGGCCCTGGTCCGGGGCCGTTCCTACCGTATCAAGGGCCAGATTGTCGGAGTGCCGACGGACGCCTGACCGCAAAGCCCACCTAAAGAGAGAAAGCCACCGGCCGGGCCGTGCAGACCACGCGGCCCGGCCGGGGCGTAGAGAAATTCAGGAGAGACATCATCATGCCCAACACCATGAGCAAGCCGGGACTGGATCCCATCGAGCATGCCAGCCAGGACGAGCTGCGGGCCTTGCAGCTTGAGCGTTTGAAGTGGACGCTCAAGCATGCCTACGAAAACGTGCCGCACTACAAGAAGGCGTTCGACGAGGTCGGCGTGCATCCGGACGACCTGAAACAGTTGTCCGATATTTCGAAGTTCCCGTTCACCACCAAGAAAGAGCTGCGCGAAAACTATCCGTTCGGGATGTTCGCGGTGCCGCGCGAGCGCATTTCGCGCATTCACGCGTCCAGCGGCACGACCGGCAAGCCGACCGTGGTGGGCTACACCAAGGGCGACCTGGACAACTGGGCCAACCTGGTGGCGCGTTCCATACGCGCGGCGGGCGGCAAGCCCGGCGATACGGTGCACGTGGCCTACGGCTATGGTCTGTTCACGGGCGGCCTGGGCGCGCATTACGGCGCGGAACGTCTGGGCTGCACGGTCATTCCGATGTCGGGCGGACAGACGGAAAAGCAGGTGCAGTTGATCAGCGATTTCCGTCCGGACATCATCATGGTCACGCCGTCCTATTTCTGCAATATCCTCGAAGAGCAGCGCCGCCAGGGCATAGACCCGCGCCAGAGTTCGCTGCGTATCGGGATCTTCGGCGCCGAGCCCTGGACGGGCCAGATGCGCGCGGATATCGAAACGGAAGCCGGCATCGACGCCGTCGACATCTATGGCCTGTCCGAAGTGATGGGTCCGGGGGTGGCGAGCGAGTGCGTCGAAACCAAGGATGGCCCCGTGGTGTGGGAAGACCACTTCTACGCCGAGATCATCAACCCGGACACCGGCGAGCCTGTCGCCGACGGTGAACCCGGCGAGCTGGTGTTCACGTCGCTGACCAAGGAAGCGATGCCCATCGTGCGCTACCGCACGCGGGACCTGACCCGCCTGTTGCCGCCCACCGCGCGCAGCATGCGCCGCATCGGCAAGATCACGGGCCGCAGCGACGACATGCTGATCGTGCGCGGCGTCAATATGTTCCCCACGCAGGTGGAAGAACTGGTCCTGAAGATTGCTCAGCTTGCGCCCCATTACCAGCTCGTGCTCTCGCGCTCGGGCAACATGGACGAACTTGAAATCCTGACCGAGGTGCGCGCCGAATTCTCGGGCCTGTCGGATGCCGAGCGCGCCAACCTGGGCAAGCAACTGCAACACGCCGTCAAGACACACATCGGCGTCAGCGCCCGCATCCAGGTCTCGGACGCCGGCCAGGTCGAACGCACGCTGACCGGCAAGGCGCGCCGCGTGATCGACAAACGGCCCAGGTAAGAAGGCAAGGAGAAGGCCCGACGCTACGCGCGCTTGCAGCCTCGAAGACGGGGCTGCCCCGCCTTCGGGCGGTTCCGCGCAGCGCTTGCCGGGCACGTCAAAAAAGGCAGCCGATGGCTGCCTTTTTTATTTCGAGTGACCCGTCCTGATTTTGGTTGACATCTTTTTGAGAGAAAAAAGGAGAGTCAAT
>NZ_DAMDGT010000005.1:0-439068 GCF_032102605.1 Achromobacter sp.
TAACCTTCGCTCCGATCGTCTATCAACCAATGTCTACTTGACAGGGGTGCTTACGAATATATCCATCACCTTCTCATCTATTTTCGGCAAGAGACGACAGGCGAAGCTCATTCGCTGCGCTCTCCTGGGTCGCGCAACCCACGATACGGGAGACGAGCCGCGTTCGGAGAAGCGAGCGACTGACGGTTTAAGTTAATCGCGCCCCACTCCAGACACCTAATTTTCAGGATACTTCGTCAGTAATTCTGCGAATGGTGGTTTCTGAAGGAGCTCGCTATCTCGCTCTCGGTCATCTGGTTTGGACTTCCTGATCAAGGAACGCACCGTGTCGACGTCAACCCGCGCCAGTTCCGGCCGCTCCATCCGGTCGTAGGCCAGACTGCGATAGGCGTATGCCCATACATAGTCCTGTTGGTAATTCTGTATAAGCCATAATCGACACGGGAACCACAACCAAATAAATTATTAAACCACAAACAAAGAATGCCATGAAAAATGCCACAAGGAGAAAAACATATCTCTTTGCAAAAAGCATCAGCACGGCAATCACCCTAGCCTTTATTCGAATCATTTTTTTTAATATTCACTGCCGAGTCTGCGGCTTCAGTTCCAACACCCCTCCCGCGAGGAAGGATAAATATGGCAGATGGAGCGAAACATCCCGGCAGTCACCGACTATTATTCTCAGCCACCAACATTGCTTATCGAGCATTTTCGAATTTATGTGTAAAGCAAAGCCGAGACAATCACCTTGTGCGAAGCTCTGCCGATAAGACTCGCTTTCCCACATGCGGAACAATCTGAACTTCGCCCTGATCAATATCCGCGACACAAAAATAGTCCCCAGCCTCGTCCGTCCCACACACCCAGCCATGTGCTCTCAAAATCAACACCACGTCCTTTTCTTTCATTTCTTTGAACAGGGCAAAAACTCAACTTCGACCGGAATACCACAAGGACACCCCTGGAGTGGGACCCAGCCCCTTTCCAAATTAAGACCCCAGCCCCAACGACCGATAGAAAACTAAGCACCACCTTCTTTTCGAGTTAAACCTGACCAGCTCGCCAAGTTGAAAATCAGGGAAGCGTTTCAAGTCCGCTCACTTATTAATTAACAGGACTACAAAACATAGATAATTACCGCCCGCGAGCACATCAGTTGGCCCGGCTGTTCAACAGCACTTAATCCGGTTATAAAAATCTATACTTCCAGCAATCACTACCCTTCAGCACCCAGTATTTTTCCCCATCCGGAATCAAATGGTTGAAGTTCTCGTACTTTGCATACCAGCCTTCGTATGCCAAATCCTCATGACATCGGCCATAATCCATATGAAGGTAGATATTTCTATCAAAATTTACATAAAACAGAGGCAATCTGGAAGCAGCTGAACTTGCAAGAGAAAAATCGGTTTCGGTTAACTTTCTTCCATATAAATAGTAACTCTCCACCTTCTCATGCAACCCATGGGTCAGAACAATTCCATAGTTGAAAAGGCCCGAAAGATCCTGCTTAAACAGTACCTGGCGTCCTTTAGAGTTTAGATAAATTAAAAAATTTTCAGCTGTCAAATTGACAAGCCCCTCTCGAAAAGAGGCGCAGGCAGAATCATATTGCTCTTGGTTTATATGCCCCTTTGCCAAATACGCCCGAAACTCTTTCTCAGCATCCAAACTAAAATTAAATTTATCGTCAACCACCCAATAATACGCACCATAGTGCACGAAAAAGCAAATAGCCTTATCACCATTCCAAAGATCATCAACCAATGACTGCCAATTTTTCATTTTCCAAACTCCCTCAAGAACTGAGCCTGCGAGTATATACGAGCATTGCTTGAGTTTTTTTTCAAGCAACTCCTCCCATACCTTGGGTAATTCTAGAGCAAGCCCCGGCTGGTTTGGATCCACAATCTTAGGAGCGTCGGGATCTCGCGGAACACCGGGTATCGGCCGTTGTGGAATGGCTCTATCCATTATCTGTTGATGAAGGTCCGCATCTACTTCAAACACTATCACTGAACCATCCGGGCGTTTATTGGTTAAGAAATAGCTAGCGTGATCAGGAGATTTCACACTTACGCAGAGCTGCCCTGCACATCCTGGATTAATACTGATACTACCATCGGCATTAATTGTTATACGATTTTGACTGGTAGCAGATCCCGCCCCTCCCCCTTCGACTCTGAAATATGTTTCAGTCTTCGCACCCGCGCCTGAAGCATCCAGTGCTTTGGTAGTGGCCTCGTATTCGCCTGTAACGGGATTCTGGCGTACGAGAACTGTGACCCCATCATCCGCTAGGACCTCTCCGTTTCTAACTGTGCGAGGATCGTCAGGCGACGCGTTAGATTGAGCCGATGCTCCTCCTCGCACACCAGAAGCGGCCTCCACCCTCGCCTTTGCGATCATCGCACGGACCTGTGCAAGCGATAGCTTGCCTCCCTCCAGTCCCATCTGAAGAGCATTCCCAAGGGCCTCGCGCTGCTCCCAGGTCAAGTCCTGCAGATCGAACATGCCGCCGTTCTGCATGAGCGCGATGTTCGTCAGTTTGTCGTTAATGACACTGACGAGAATGTAGTCATGTGCTGCTTCCGCCTTTGCTTTTTCCGCCTGCAACGCTTGTGCAACCTTAACTACCTCTTCGGGATGGTGTATATAGTTCGCGATGTCCCTGCTGGCGTCAGCAAGAGCGAGATTAGATCCGCTCAGCTGCGAGACGCCCTTAATCGAATCCTGAACCCTCTTCCACGCCAAGTCATACAGTTCCGCTAATTCAGCGTTTTCCTTAATCCCCCCAGCGAACAAAATCTGGTCAAAATAGGAACCGTCTGCGTTGCCATCAAAGTAGATAAACCCAGCACCCTGCGTTCCCGTCATCTCCGCGAGAAATACACGCGCGCTCGGGTTTTCCGAATATCGAGTGGAAGCTTCCGAATCGGCCTGGCGCTCTGCTTGCGCTGTCAGTTCGGCTTGCGCTTGTTCAATGGAAATCCCTTGCTTATCAGCGTAGCGCTGTGCGTTATTCCGTATCCACAGCCCCTCATCCGGATGCAGTTGGCGGTTGTACATATCCGCGACAGACGCCCCTCCCGCCCCGCTAAGCCCGCCCACCGCTCCTCCGGCAGCACTTGCAATGACGTTCAGGATCACTTTAGTGGCTTGATCACGTGCCTCGCCGGATAAGCCCGCGACCGCGAGTTCTACCTGGTCTCGCACCAAGTTAGTGGCTAGGTCACCCGCGATGGTCCCTGCGATTGCGCCCGCGACGTTTCCTCCCCCCAATGCCGCACCAATACCCGCAATAGCGGCGTGCAGGGCAATCGCGCCGGGCTTGCCCTCTCCCCAGAGTTCCTCGTCCTTGCCCTTCAAATCCTTCAGCACATCCCCCGCAATCTGCATCCCCAACTGACCAAACGCCTGCTGGAACTCCAGTTGCTCGCGGACCTTGTCCTTGTCGAAGATTTGCCCGATGCTGCCGTTCGCCCCAGCAGTATCCCGGCTCAGGCCTGCCGTACTGTCGCGGCCAGAGTCCTTGTCCGAGCGCACTTCGATCGTGCCCGGCGCGATCGCGGCATAAGTGGTGCCGGAATCGCTGCCGCTGGTGTGGCCAAAGCTCAATCCCGAAGGGCCGAGTCCATTCGCCCCGCCCTTGTTGGCAACGTCGAACGCCCCCGACATGCCCAGATTCAGGCCAACGGTCGTGGACTTGTAGGCCGCTTTGTTTTCCAGGTCGGTAAAACCAAATGTCTCGGTAGACAGTTTGTTCTTGGCCGCGTCCGCGTCGCTGGCGATCACCGCGCCATCCAATTGCGTGTGCTTGCCAACGTAGATGTCGAAGCCGCCGGTTCCTGCATACAGGCCTGACTGCTCAATGACGCTGTCGTAGTTGGATTTGGTCTTGCCGATGCTGGCGCCGATGTAGGCGCTGCCGGTCATGGATCCAAAGCTGAAGCTGCCGCCTGCGTTGACCTGGCTTTGCTTGGCGTTGTAGCGATCCGTGTCCTGCTGGCTGGCGATAGTCAGGTTACGGCCGATGTCGGCGCGGATGCTATCGGCGCGCGCCTGCGCTCCCATCATCACGGTATCCCGGCCAGAGATCAGCGTCAGGTTGTCGCGGGCGCTGACCTGGGTCTCCTGGTAAGTCGTGCCGTTGCCATTGGCGTTGCCTTTGCCCGCGTAGCCGCTGGCGAAGATGTTGATACCCCCGCCGCTGCCGCTATCGGAGACGCCAATTCCGACACCAACCTTCCATCCGCTGTTTTTGTTGGTCGAGGTTTCGGTGGAGGTCTGCGCCTGGCTCAGAAGATAGAGATCATTGGTTGCCGCCAGCAGCACGTTCTTGCCAGTGACATCGCTCCCCACGATCGACAGGTTGCCGGAGCCGGCAACTCCCTGTTCGCCCAGCGCCACAATGGAGACGTTGCCGCCCGCCATAATGGACGATCCGAACGCAGTTTCTTGCGTACGCTTGGTCTCGCTGACGGATTTGCTGGAACTCAGACTGATCTGAATTTGGGTGCTCGCGGCTTCCTTCTGCGCTGTAGTGGCCTCGGCCCCCTTTGCCGCGTCCATCATGCGATCCGCCTGCACCGCCTGGTAGGCGGCCTGCCCCACCTTGACGGCGGCTAAGCGGCCGCTTTTGGCATCACCCGCTTGTTTCAGCGTCCCGTGGATCTGTTGAGCAGCACCTAGCATGCCCCCGGCGACGCCTATGGTGATGCCGGACTGTTTGAACTCGTGATACTCATGCTGGCGGGCTTCCCCCACGCCGGCAACGATTGCCACGTTGCGACCTGCAATCGAGATATCGCCGTCCTGGGCGAGCACATCGCTCGCAAACACGCCGACATCGCGCCCAGCGTCGATAGTTACGTTGCCACCGACGCTGCCGACCGTACTGCTGGAATAGCCTCCGCTCTCGCCCTTCCTCCAATCGGTCCGCGCCTGCTTGCTGTAGCCCACATTGAAGCCACCGCCACCGCCCAATCCCGATTTCGTGACCTTCTCGTACTGATAGTCCTTATACGATTCCGCCGCCGCCGCGATGGTGATATCCCGATTGGCCATCAGCAGCACGTCGTTGTCGCCGATGACGTTTGATCCTTGCACCGTCAAGTCGCGCCCGGCCATCAGCGCCACCGTATCGCCGGTGAAGTTGGAGCCCTTGGCCAGGGTCCAATCGCTGGCCGTCTTGGTGTGCGTCGTCTTCGACGACATAAACCCGCTGGTCTTGTAATGCACCTCGTCGTAGGCCGAGCCGGTCTGCACGCCCGCAGTGAGGTTGATGTCGCGGCCTGCGCCGACGGCGAGTTGTTCGCCGGCGGTGACGTCGGCGGCGCGGGCGTTGACGTCCTGGCCCGCAATCAGCGTGACGTTGCCGTCCGCGGCGATGGACGAACCGATTTCCGTGCTGGTGCTCAGGTCGTGACGGTTCTTCTTGTTGCGCACCAGCGATTCGCCGTGGCTTTCTTCAAGCGTGGCCAGATTTAGGTCCCGGCCCGCTTGCAGGCGAGCGTCTTCCGTGGCGGTGACTTGCGCGGCCGTCAGGTTGATGTCGCGGCCGGCTTCCATGCTGAGGTTGCCGGCGTCAACGCGCGATACGCCGGAGATGTATGAGCCCCAGGTGGCGCCGTTGTTCTCGGAGGCGGACGTGGAGATCAGCGCGATGTCGCGTCCCGCGGACAGGGCGACGTTGTCGCCCTTGATAAGCGAGACCAGGTTGGTCAGGTCTTCACGCGCGGCAAGGTCGACAATGGAGCCCTGGATCAGGCCGCCGGCCTGGTTGACGATGTTGGCGGCGGTCATGACGGTGGCGTCGCGCGCGCCGATGGTGCCGCTGTTGTTGATGTCGCCGTCGGCGGCAAGCTTGACGTCGCGGCCGGCCATTAGGGTGCCGTCGCCTTTCAGGTCGCCCTCGCGCACCAGCAGGTAGACCTGCGGGACCAACACGGCCTCGGCGGTGCCGTCCGGCAGCGTGACGGTCTGTTCGACGAGCCAGACGAGGTCGGTCGTAAGCTGGCGTTGCTGCGCGTCAGTCAGCGCGGCGCCCAGCTTGATGCCGTTGTCCAGGGCGAACTGGGCGCCGTTGGCGAGCAGTTGCTTGTACTGGCTGTCGTTGTCGCCGAAGCCTTCCAGGAAGCGCTGGCCGGTGGTGGCCAGGATCTGGTCGGCGACGAGCTTCTGTTCGTAGAATCCATCGCCCAGGCGGCGGGGCTGGCCGGATGGCGTCAGGAATTTTGCGCCGGCGGGGATCAGGGCGTTCAGGCCGCCAGGGCTGTTGCCCAGGCCGGTGTTAATGGCGCCGGATGCGCCGGCGTTGCCGACGGGCGCGCCGGGCTGTTGCAAGAGGCCCAGCAGGTAGTCGCTGGACACGGTCGGGCGGTTGCCGACGAAGCGCGGGTCAGTGGCGACGACGTAGGGTGCGTCGGGTGTGCCGTTGACGGCGAAGAGTTGGCTGTCGGGAATGGTGGCCGGGTTGGAGACGGTGCGCACGACGTTGCCGCCGGGCAGGCCCAGGCTGGCGACGAGGACCGGGCCTGTTGCGGTGGCGCCGCTGGCGCCGGGGGCTGCGCCGCTGAGGGAGACCGACACGTTGCCGCCGGACGTGCCGACGGGCAGTTCGATGGATTCGGCGGCGAGGGTGCGGTTGTAGGCTTCGGAGTATTCCTTGCGGTCGCTGTCGCGGGCCTGGGTGACGGTGGCTGTGCCAACGCGCGTGATGACTCGCTGGCCGCCTGCGCCGATGTTGTTGATGGCGGGGCCGCTGACCGACAGCGTGCCCCCAGCCGCAATCTGGCTCTTGTCGTTCGTGACAGTACCGACAAGCGTCATCGCACCGCCGGACAGGATCTTGCCGGGATCGGAGGAGACGGTGCGGGTTTCGGTGATGGTCTCTTCGACTTCGTAGTACGTGAAGGTGCCGACCAGGCGCGTGCGGAAGTCGGCGTTGAACTCGCGGACCCGCTTATCCAATTCGAGGAATGCCGCTTTATAGGCTTCATAGGCATTCTGATATGCGAGGCGCTGAGCAGCCTCCTCTGTACACCTGGGATGATCGCTGAGGCAAGGCGCGCTGGGTTCCTTCCAATCGGGAAGCGGATCAGGAGGCGTCACCCCGAAAACCGCCCAAATCGGCGCGTCGAGGCCGAACACGAATTTTTCCGGTATGTCATAGCACTCCCCGGCGTCTCCGCCGCCGCAGACATAGTTGGCGGGGACATACGGCAGGGTAATCGGCGTGCTGACTCCAGCCTGGCCTCTGCCGCCCAGCGAGTAGTAAAACGGGGGGCCGTAGCGTTCGTAGGGATACTTAGTGGAAGGCAGCAGGAACCTGCGGTTGGGGTTGTCATCCAGCCAGGCAGGCTGCTTGCCGCACAACGCGGTGACCGTGTCGCACAACCAATGCGTGTCCATGTCGTACATGTCGGTCGTGCCGGCCGGCGTCACATACAGCTTGGGGACCTTCTGAACCGGCACCACTTCGCTGGTGTAGTTTGTATTGATGTTCTGCAGCGACGCTGCCGCGATCACCGCATTTTCGGCCGCCTCGATCGTGGCCGAAGCATTGACGAGCGACGCGGCCTGCCCCACCGCCTTGCCCGCCGCATCCAGCGCGCTGCCGATGCGCAGATCCGCGCCGGCATAGATCAGCCCATGCTCACGATTGACGAGCGACCCAACGCCAATATCCAGATCACCACGAGACGCAATGACCGCCCCGCCGCCGGGGCCTGATCCGTTGACCAGTTCTCCCGCGCTGATGGCAATGGTGTTGCCATAGATGCGGCCGAAGTTGTCGACGCGGCCTGCGTTGATGTTGGTCGAGCCGCCATCGATGAGGCCCGAGTTGGTGAGGCCGTTGGCGACGGTGATGGTGTTGTTGCGTCCGGCCAGCAGTTCGCCGCTGGCTTGGTTGTTGAGCGAGTTGGCCGTGATGGACAAGTCGCGGCCGGCGCTGACGGTGGCGCTGTTGTCCATGTTGCCGCCCACCGCCATCGTCAGGTCGCGGCCCGCGGCGATGTCGCCGGTCTGGTTGAGCGAACCGGTGTAGGTGAACGAGAGATCCTGCGCGGATTGCAGCAGACCCAGGCCTTGCACCGCCTGGATCGTGACGGCTAGGCGTTCGCCCGCCAACACCTTGCCCTGGGCGTTCTTCAGCACCGCCGCCTTGACCGTCGCGTAGCGCCCGGCCGCGATTTCGCCGCCGGTGTTGTCCAGTTCGCCGGTGTCGAGGGTCAGATCCTGGGTGGCGCTGATGTCGCCGCCCTGGTTGTTGATGCCGCCGGCCACGATGGTGGCGGTTTTGGCGAGCACGCCTTTGAGCGGCGATCCGGCCGCGGTCAGCGTGGCGCGGTTGTCCAGGCTGGCGGCGTTCAGGGTCAGGGTGTCGTCGGCCTGGATCAGGCCGCCATGATTGTTGACGGCGCCGGTGGCAGCCAGCGTCACGTCCGAACCCGCCAGCGTGCCGCCGGCATTGCCGATGCGCGCGGCGGCGATGCGGGTGTCGTCCGCAGCGGCGATCAGGCCGTTGGTGTTGTCGAGTTCACCGCCCAGTTTCAGCGTGACGTCGTTCGCGGACGTCAGCTTGCCGCCTTGGTTGCGCAAGTTGGCGGCGTCGATGTCGAGACTGCCGCCGTGCAGCACCGCGTCGCGCGTGGTGATGTCTCCCGGCGACATGAGCGCGAGCTTGCCGATGGTCGACAGGTTGCCGTTGGACAGGTCCATGCCGTCTGCCGTCAGCGTCATGTCCTTGCCTGCCGCGCTGACGCCCGGATGGGTGATGAAAGTCGCGGTGAGGTTGACGCTGCCCGGCAGGCCGAGCGTGCCGTCTTCGCCGACGCCGGCGATGAAACGGCCGGAGTTGGTCAGCGTGCCCGTGGCAGTGGCGGTGACGTCGCGGCCCGCGAGCACGGAGCCAGAGTTGTTCAGACCGGTGTCTGACACCAGATTGGCAGCGCCTGCCGCTGACAGGATACCCGCGTTGTGCAGCAGACCGCCGGAATGGAGGTCGATGTTTGCGGCGGATTGGATGCGGCCGTCGGCTGTGGTTGAGAGCGCGCCGTTAGCGTCGATGATGACGTTGCCGGCCTGCGTCGCGGCGATGCCGCCGAGCGTGGCGTCGGTGCCGGCGCGCAGCGTCATGCCTTGGCCAGCTGCTGCGGAACCCATGGCTTTCAATGCGCCGCCTGCGGTGGCGGTCAATGCCGCGCCTGCCTGTTGGGTCGACGCGGAGCCCATCACGAGGTCGCCGCGCAGCGTATTCAGCGTGAGGTCGCCCTGCAATGCGGCAACGGTGCCGTCGAGGGTCATGCCATCACCGGCGGTGAGCGTCTGTGCGACACCGGCCAACATGCTGCCGGCGGCAAGCAACGTGCCTTGCGCGGTGGAGGTGAGCGTGCCGGCGGCTTGTGCCAAGCCTGCTGCGCCAACGGCGACGTTGCGGCCGGTGAGTGTGAGGTTCGCATCGCTGGCTGCCGTGCCGTCCACGCGCGCGTAGCGCGCGGCGGCCAGCATTATGTCGCCGACCGACGCCAGTGCGCCGCCAGCGGCGAGGTCGCGTTGGGCTTGCACCGTGAACGTGCCTGCGGCCTGCACCTGGCCGCCTTGCTTGACGGTCACGTCGCGGCCGGTGAGCAGCAGGTTGCCCGCGCCGGCCTCGCCCAATGCGGCGGCGGTACCGCCCAGGCGGGCATCGCCGATCGCCGCGAGCGTCAGGCCGCCGCCCGCGACAATGGCGCCGTCGGACGCCAGGTCGCCACCGGATGTCGCGGTCAAGTTCTGTGCGGCTTGCATACGGCCGTTGGCGCCGACTCGCAGTTGTCCGCCCGCGTCGGCCGTCAGGTCGCCCGCAAGCGCCGCGACCGTGCCGTCAATGCCGACATTTCGCTTGGCCGACAGGCTGGTGGGTGTACCCGCTGTGAGGAGGCCGGTCACGAAGAGATCGCGGCCCGCTTGGGCCTGCAGCAGACTGGCCGCGTCCGTTGCGGATTGCGCGGTACCGGCCGTGCCGGCGACGCGCAGGTCCTGGCCAGCGCCCAAATGCAGATTCGCGCTGCCTTGCGCCAGTCCGTCCTGGCCCACCGTCAGGTCACCGCCCGCGTCGGCGCGAAGCGTACCGTTGGCGACCGTCTTGCCGTTCAATTGGGCGTCGGTTCCAGCGGAGAGCTGGATGTCGGTTTCACCGGAAACGGTGCCGTTTGCGATCAGTTTGCCGCCAGCCTGGCCAGTGAGTTGCTGCGCGGCCTGCAAAACGCTGTCCTTGCCAAGCGTCATGTCGCCGCCACTGACGGCTTTCAACGTGCCGGCGTCGGCCAGCACGGTGCCGTCCACGCGCAGGTTGCCTTGTGTGTTGATCTGCGCGGATTGCCCCGCGATCAACGTGCCAGCGAACGATGCGTCGTCGGCAGCGATTGTGGCCGAGCCGTCCGCTTGAATGCGCGATGCGGAGGACGCCGTCAGGGTCTCGCCCGCATGCACCTGCAGATTGCCGGTGGCGAGCGCTGCACCGTCGAACTGCATATTGCGGGCCGCCTGCAGCGACAGGTCTTTCAGGGAGGTGACCTTGCCCGTGCTTTGCAGGTCGCCGCCGGCGGTCAGGCCGACGTTACCGGCCGCCGCCACCTGGGCCTCCGAACCGATGGAGACGTCGCCGCCCCCAGAGATTTTCAGTTCGCCGGACACGGCCGAGACCGTGCCGTCGACCGCCAACTTTTCACCCGCCGTGAGCGTGGTGTCGCCGTTCGCGCGAAGCGTGCCGGCCAGCGCCAGGTCGCCGCCTGCCTTCGCGGCGACCGCGCCTTCGGCGTCCCACTGCGCGGGCGCGTCGATGCGCAGGTCGCGCGTGGCATCCATGGCGACGCGGCCGGTGGAGGATCCCTTGCCCGTCACGCGTGCGTCGCGCCCTGCCATCAGGGACACGTCGCCGCGTGCGCCAACGAGTCCGCCGACGCTGAGGTCCGCCCCGGCGCGGATCTGGGTGGGGCCGCCTGATTGCAATTGCGCGGTCGCGCCCGCGGTCAGGTCGCCGGCGGCCTGCGCGTGCAATGCGCCTGCGGCGGTGATCTGGCCGGGCAGGACGGTGTCGCGGCCTGCCTTCAGTTCGATCGCGCCCTTGGCGGTGACCAGCCCGTTGGCGTTTGAGCCGGCCTGCGCTGCGCCGTTGGCGGTGTTCGACGCGCCGCCTTCCCCACCCGCACCGCCGCCACCGTTCGCACCGCCGTCCGCACCTGCATTGGAACCACCGGCATTCGAACCACCCGAGCCAGCCCCACCGGTATTGCCCGCGCCTCCCGTCTCGGATCCTCCACCGGGCGGCGTACCACCCTGCGACGTATCACCGCCAATCCGCACATTGCGCCCGGATTCAATCCGCACATCCTGTCCGCCCATCAACAGCGAACCGCCCAGCGACAAATCCTGCCCCACCGCGACACGCAGCGCACCTTGCGTCTGCAACGCGCCTTGCGCGGCCACCTTCACGTCGCCCGCCGCATTCACATCAACCGAGCCGCCTGCGCCCACCACGCCCGTGATGCCGGCGTCGCGGCCGGCCACCAGCGCCACATCGCCCGCAGCCTGCGCCGCGCCGTCCACCGCCACGTCGCGTCCCGAGGCCAGCCGCAGATCGCGCGCCGCCTGGACGGCGGCGCTGGGCGCGATGCGTACGTCGCCCGATGCGCTGACTTCCAGGTCGCCGGTCAGCGCCACCAGATTGCCGCCCACGTTGACGCCAACGCCCGCTTCGGTGCCGATCAGCCGGATGCTGTTGGCGTACATGCCGCCCAGCGCCGCGGTGTCCAGCGCAACCTCGGGCGCGGGGCCTTCACCGGCCAGGGCGGACACGGCGCCCGTCGCGTAGTCCACGCGCGCCGCGCCTGCGCTGACGTTGAGCCGGTCGGCCCAGACGCCGGCGTTGATTTCCAGGGTCCGGGCGATCAGGTCGACCTGGCTGGCGTCGGTGCCATTCAGGCCCTCGCCTTCGACGCGGATCCTGCCGCCGGCGACTTCCAGTGCAATGTTGCCATCAGGGCCGACCTGGGGCCGGCCGGTGGTCAGGGTGGCGCGGTCGGCGTTGAGAAACCCGCAGCCATTGCAGGTGATGCCCGACGGGTTGGCGACGATGACATTGGCCCGATTGCCTGCGACTTCCAGCGTGCCCATCAGCTGCGACGGGTTGGGCGCGGTGACCTGGTTCAGGATGGTGGTGGCGCGCTTGTTGCCCAGCATGACGTTGCCGGCCACCTGGCCCGCAAGCTGCGTCTGGCTGGCGCCGCCGCTGTTGTTCAGCACCACGCCCGACGGGCCCACGTTGAACTGCGTGTAGCGGTTGTTGGACACTCCGCCAGCGGACGGCGGCGCAATGTTGACGACCGGAACGCCGTTGCTGACGCCCACGACCGGCTTCGACCCGGACACGCTCTTGTCGACCGAAATCGGCAGCGTCTGCGCCAGCACGGGCGTCCAGACCTGCGTAAAGACGATGGACCAGACAATCAACGAACGAAGCTTGGACATCATGTGCACCTGATGAGGAACATCTGATTTAGAACTCGAACATCACAGCCATCGCGAAGACGGTGGATGCGGTTTTGAGCGATTCGGGTTTTTGCAACGGCCAGCCGGCGGAGAGGTCGTAGCTGGCATTGACGCAGGGCAACGAGAAGCGGCCGCGCACGCCCGCGACGGCGCCGACCAGCGTGCGTCCGGACAGGTAGGCGGCGGACGGCCCGCCCACGCGCCCGACGTCCAGGCCGGTGTAAAGCTGTTGCCCGGGCAGACCGGTCAGGCCTTCCAGGTTCAGCGACAAGTCGTTGCGCAGCGTCCAGCCGTCTTCGGCCGCCAGGGTCATCTGCCCGTCAAAGCCGCGCACGGCATAACGGTTGCCGATGGTGAAGTAGTCCGTGGGCACGATCGGCGTCTTGGCGTGCTGGATCTGCCAATTCGCCTGATAGGCGAAGGACTGTTCCGCCACCTTGAAGGGCAGGTACAGGCCGGCGTTGGCGGAAAGAATGGTGCTGCGGCCATTCCAGTCCGGGTCGCCATAGACGTAGCCGGGCTGGTCGGAAAACTGCGGCAACGTGCCCCGCACGCCGCCACCGACATCCAAAACGGCTGGCCCGACGTAGTGCCGGTGCCCGTAGCTGATTTCGTAGCCGGTGACGTCGCGGCGCTGCACGTCGATGGGCACGTCGTTCAGGGTGCTGTCGGTGCGTTTGCGCAGCAGGGATACCGACAGGCTGCCCTTGTAGGCCGTGCCGCGGTACGGCACGACCGACACGCCCGCCTGGATCTGCTTAGTGGTGCCGCCGTAGATGATGGGGTCTTCGAAACCGGCGACGGTTTGCCGGTACGTGGATTTGCTGGCGCCTGTGAAGAAGGTCCAGTAGCCGAAAGGCAGGCTGTAGTTGATGGACGCGGCGCGCGTGTTGGATTCCGAATCGCGCCAGTGCGCGTTGCTGTTCCACGAGACCGACAATTGGTCATACAGGAAAAGCGGCGAATCCAGCGTCAGGCCGGCGTTGATCTGGTATTTGCCGACCGTGTCCATGCCGCCGTTGTCCCCGCCCAGATAACCGTGCCAACGTTTGCCGGTGCCCGGCTTGATGAGGATGTCGGAATCGCCCAGTTCAGGGCCTGGCGCGATATCAATGGCGGCGTCAGACTGGCTGCCCAGGCGGCGGATGTTTTCCAGGGCTTGGTCCAGGTCGCGCTGGTTCAGTTCTCCGCCGGGCCCCGTGGGCAGCGCGGTGCGCCACCGGCCGATCGCCCCGTGGGACTTCACGGCCGAGATGCGTCCGGGCAGATAGCGCAGCGTCAGCGTCCCCGCCGCAAGCGACTGCTCGGGCACGACGACACGCGCCGTGACCTGGCCGTTGTCGATCAGTATGCCGATCAGATATTCCTGCAACGCGCGCAATCCAATGCCGCCCACGCACTTGCCGACGACGGCGGCGGCTGCCTGCGAAAGGGATGCCGGCGGATCGGCGCCATCCCACACCACTTCACGCAGCAGGAAGCATGGCGATTCATCCGGTAAAGCCAGCCCGCGTGGTTCGGCGACGGCGAGAGCAGACAGCACGTCGGGCCGTTCGGCCGCCCGGGCGCGCTGGGCGTCAACCTCTTGTTCCTGGCGACGCTGGATTTCCGTGGCGCGCAACACGGCGTCAGGCACGGACTGCGCCCACAACGGCCCGCCCCCCGCCATCGCCCCTATCAATACGGTCACCCGCAACTGCCGAAATCCGCACATACGACTGGACGCAAACGGATATCCGCGACTGCGCCGCCTCCTGTAGACGTGGTTGTTATCGATTTGTCGCGCGGACGTTGGGCCTTCACGCCCGTAGTCGACGTTGGCGGCGATTGAAGACTGCCTGCGTCGGACGGCGACGGATTTGGCGCTTCTGGCTAGCCGGGCGCCCCTCATCCGATCCGCGTTCCCCCGCTTTGTAGGACGTCTGGCTGCCTGAGGAAATCAGAACTCTCTGAAAATGAGGCCGGGTTATCCCGAATGCCCTCATAACCACAAATCATCAATAATTCGCCAACGTTTTGTCGCCGTTCCGTCCCCTTGCCTGTCTCATCCATGCCTGTATCCGTCCGGGACGCCATCGTTTCCTCTTCCCACCTGGCCTCGTCCGCCCCTGAGCTGTCCGAGGTCGAATTCGGCCTGATCATTGCGTCGCACGCGTTCAATCGCTGGATGGTGCGGTGCATGGCCTGTGCGGGGCTGCCCGAACTGACGTCGCTGGACATCCTGGTGCTCAACCACGTGTTCCACCGCGGCCGGGGCAAGAAACTGGCGGACATCTGCTTCACCCTGAATGTCGAAGACACCCACCTGGTGAACTATTCGCTGAAGAAGCTGGAACGCCTGGGCGTCGTGCAAAGCGCCAAGACCGGCAAGGAAGTGATCTACACCACGACCGACGCCGGCGCCGCCGCGATCCAGCGCTATGCCGAGGTGCGCGAGCAGTGCCTGGTCAAGCCGTTCATCGACTCCCCCGCCGCGGACGACGCCAGCCATCAACTGGCCAACACCCTGCGCGCCCTCTCGGGCCTGTACGACCAGGCCGCCCGCGCCGCCACCTCGCTGTGAGAATCCACGTTGTCTAGCACTACTGTTTCTTCTTCCGCTCCGCTGCTGTCCGTGCGGGGCGTATCGGTCGATTTCTCCACCGACACCGGCGTGTTCCGCGCCGTCGACAACCTCGACTTCGAGGTGCGGCCCGGCAGGACGCTGGCCATCGTCGGGGAGTCCGGCTCCGGCAAGTCGGTCACGTCGATGGCGATCATGCGGCTGACCGACTACAGCGGCGGCCGCATCTCAACCGGGCAGATCCTGTTCCGCGATGACGACAACCGGGAAGTCGACCTGACTGCCGCCAGCGACGAACAAATGCGGGCGATCCGGGGCAACGACATCGCGATGATCTTCCAGGAGCCGATGACGTCGCTGAACCCGGTGTTCACCATCGGCGACCAGATCGTGGAAGCGATCATGCTGCATCAGCAATTGTCGCGTTCCGCGGCGCGCCAGGCCGCGCGCAAGCTGCTGGCGAAAGTGCGCCTGCCGGACGCCGCGGACCTGCTGGACCGGTATCCGCACCAGTTGTCGGGCGGGATGCGCCAGCGCGTGATGATCGCGATGGCGCTGTCGTGCCAGCCGCGGTTGCTGATCGCGGACGAGCCCACCACGGCGCTGGACGTCACGATCCAGGCGCAGATTCTGAACACGATCCGCGAACTGCAGCGCGACCTGGGCACCGCCGTCATCTTCATCACGCACGACATGGGCGTGGTGGCCGAGATGGCCGACGACGTGGTGGTGATGCTGCGCGGCAAGAAGGTTGAACAAGGCACGGTCGAAGACATCTTCAATGCGCCCAAGCATCCGTATACGCGCGCGCTGCTGGCCGCCGTGCCCCGGCTGGGCAGCCTGACGGGCCGCGATCTGCCGCTGCGCACGCCGCAGACCGTGCTGGAAGGCGACATGCTGCGCGAAGTGGGCGAAACCCGCGAGCAGGACACGGCGCGCTACGACGACCCCGTGCTGCGCGTGGACAAGCTGACCACGCGTTTTGACGTCGGCCACAACCTGTTCGGCCGCGTCACGCACCGCGTGCATGCGGTGGAACAAGTCAGCTTCGATGTCTATCCCGGCGAAACGCTAGCGCTGGTGGGCGAATCCGGCAGCGGCAAGTCCACCATCGGCAAGACGCTGCAGCAGTTGGTGGCCCCCACGTCGGGCGCGGTGCGCTACAACGGCCAGGACATCTTCTCGATGGACAGCGCCGGCCGCCAGCGCCTGCGCCAGGAAATCCAGTACATCTTCCAGGACCCGTATGCGTCGCTGGACCCGCGCAAGACCGTGGCCTTCAGCATTGCCGAACCCATCCGCACGCACGGTCTGCTGACCGGCGAGGACGCCATTGCGCGCCGCGTGGGCGAGCTGCTGGAACAGGTGGGCCTGAAGCCGGAACACGCGCGGCGCTATCCGCACGAGTTTTCGGGCGGCCAGCGCCAGCGCGTGTGCATCGCGCGCGCCCTGGCCAGCAATCCCAAGCTGATCATCGCCGACGAATCCGTATCGGCCCTGGACGTGTCGATCCAGGCGCAGATCCTGAATCTGCTGATGGATCTGCAGAAAGACCGCGGCCTGTCCTATCTTTTCATCACGCACGACATGGCGGTGGTGGAAAAGGTCAGCCATCGCGTTGCGGTGCTGTACCTTGGGCAGATCGTCGAACTGGGCACGCGCCGCCAGATCTTCGAATCGCCGCAGCACGCCTACACGCGCAAGCTGCTGGCCGCGGTGCCCGTGGCCGAGCCCGGCCGCCACATCGACACGTCCCTGATCGAAGGCGAAATCCCCAGCCCGGTGCGCCGCGTGGGCGATGAGCCCGCCATCGTGCCCCTCTTCGAATTCGCGCCCGGCCACCAGGTGGCCCGGGCGGCCTGAACCCCTTTTCATCCGTCGGCCTGACCCGATTTCCCGTCCCTGGAGGCGAACATGCAATTCCTACGCACCACCTTCACCGCCACCGCCCTAACCTTGGCGCTTGGCGGCGCGCTGCCCGCGGTCTTCTCGACCGCGCACGCCGCCGGCACGCTCAACGTGGCCATCAACCAGGATCCGGGCAGCTGGGACCCGATCGATACCTTCGTGACCTTCTGGGGCTCGGTGGGCGGCAACCTTTACGACGGCCTCACCATGCGCGGCGCCGACCTGAAGCTGCAGCCCGGCCTGGCCACCAGCTGGGAATACCTGGACGAGAACAAGCGCCTGCGCTTCAAGCTGCGCGAAGGCGTCAAGTTCCATAACGGCGAGCCCTTCAATGCCGAGGCCGTGAAGTTCACGTTCGAGCGCCTGCTGGGCGCGGAAGGCGCCAAGGGCCCGCAAAAGTCCAACTACGACTCGATCGGCGAGGTCAAGGTGGTGGACGAATACACCGTGGACTTCATCCTGAAGCAGCCCGACCCCGTCCTGCTGACCAAGCTGGCCGGCTACGGCGCCATGATCGTGCCGCCCAAGTACATCCAGGAAAAGGGTGAAGACAACTTCAACACCCATCCGGTCGGCACCGGCCCGTTCAAGTTCGAAAGCTACCAGCCCAAGGTCAACGTCACGCTGGCTCGCAATGACGACTACTGGGGCGGCAAGCCCAAGCTGGACAAGGTGGTGTACCGCTTCATCGGCGAACCCGGCACGCAGGTCGCCGAGCTGCAGGCCGGCCGCATCGACATCGCCACGCTGATCCCATTGGGCCTGATCGAGACCGTGAAGAAGTCCGGCAACGCCGACGTCATCTCCACCGGCGGTCCCGTGGCTTTTGCGCTGCGCTACAACACCAAGAACGGCATCACGCAAAGCCGCGACGTGCGCCGCGCCCTGATCATGGCGGTCGATCGCGACGCCATCGTCAAGCAGCTGCTGCTGGGCCAGGCCAAGACCATCGCCAGCTTCCAGGGTCCGCAGTCGTTCGGCTACAACCCCGAGCAGAAGCCCCTGCCCTTCAACCCCGCCGAAGCCAAGAAGCTGCTGGCCGCCGCGGGCGTGAAGCCGGGCGCCACGGTGCAGATCGACGTGCGCGGCAGCGATTCCAACTTCCGTGAAGTGGCCCAGGCCGTGTCCGGCTACCTGCAGGCGGTAGGTGTGCGCGCCACCATCAAGCCCTACGAAACCGGCGTGCTGCTGAACGACATCATCCCCGGCGGCAAGACCGGCGAGATGTGGCAGAACCAGTGGGGCGGCTGGACGTACGACTACGACAACACCGCGTACCTGATGTACCACTCGGGCCAGAAGTGGAACCCGTACGACAACGACGCCAAGCTCAACGCCATGCTGGAAGCGCAGCGCACCGTCTATGACGTGAAGAAGCGCGAAGCCATGCTGCAGGAGATCGCCACGTACGTCGCAGACCAGGCGCTGGAGTTGCCGCTGTACAGCCTGAACACGATCGTGGGCGTGAACAAGCGCGTGAAGAACCTGGAAGTGCCGGGCGACATCCGCTTCCGTTTCGTCGAAACCGCCGTGGAGTGAAGCCCCCCCCCGATGCGCTTCGCGCTTCCCCCCAGGGGGCATGCCAGTGGACCGGCGGAGCCGGATCCACGGCATCCCTTTGGGGTCGTATTTCGCTGGATTCATTGCAGTTGAAGCGTCAACGATGCCAGTTGCAGCATTAACCCCACCGACCCGCGCCGGCGCAAGCCGGTTCGGCGCCTTATGACCGGATTTCTCATCAAACGCGTGTTGCAGGCGATCTTCGTGATCGTGGCTGTGACGCTGCTTGTCTCTTATGCCGTGCGCCTGACCGGCGATCCCGCGCTGATGCTCAGCCAGGGTTCGGGCAGCGTCACCGAACAGGACCTGGCCAACATCCGCCAGGCGCTGGGGTTGAACCGGCCGTTCCACGAGCAGTATCTGTCGTACATGCAGGGACTGCTGCATGGCGATTTCGGCCGCAGCTTCATGGGCGGCACGTCTGTGGCCAAGCTGATCGGCGACGCCCTGCCGGCCACGCTGATGCTGGCGTTCACGTCGCTGATTGCGTCCATTCTGATTTCCCTGCCCCTGGGCATCCAGGCCGCCATCAAGCGCGGCAAGCCCACGGACCAGGCCATCCGCATCCTGTCGCTGGTCGGGCTGTCGTTTCCCAACTTCTGGCTGGCGCTGATGCTGGTGCTGCTGCTGTCGATCACGTTCCCGCTGTTGCCGCCATCCGGCTGGAGCGGTCCGGCCAGCCTGGTGTTGCCGTCGCTGACGATGGCCATCATCCTCAGCGCGACCAACATCCGGCTGGTGCGCACCACGATGCTGGAGACGCTGTCGGCGCAGTACATCATGGTGGCGCGCAGCAAGGGCCTGAAGGAACGCGTCGTGCTGTACAAGCACGCGCTGCGCAATTGCGCCATTCCGCTGATCACCTACCTGGGCCTGCAGTTCGGCGGCCTGATCGGCGGCATCGTCGTGATCGAAATGGTCTTCAACTGGCCCGGGTTGGGCACGCTGGCGTTCGACGCGATTTCCGGCCGCGACTATCCGGTGCTGCAAGGCACGGTCACCGTGCTGGCCACCGTCATCGTCCTGGTCAACCTGATCGTCGACATCGCCTACGGCATCGTCGATCCCCGAATCCGCACGCGCTGAGCATTATGCAGACAACCACTTCCCCCGCGGCCCCGAAGGCAATCAAGCCCCGCAGTCGCTATCGCTCGCTGGAATTCGTGCTGGGCGCGCTGTTAACCGGCGTCATGATCCTGCTGGTGCTGGCCTCGGGCTGGCTATTTCCGGACGGCGGCGAATCCATGGACCTGGCTGCCCGGCTGATGGCGCCGTTCTCGTCGGCCGCCCACCCCTTCGGCACCGACCCGCTGGGCCGCGACGTGCTGGCGCGCGTCATCGTCGGCGGCAAGATCTCGCTGCTGGTGGGCTTTGTGTCCGTCATCGGCGGCGCGCTGCTGGGCATCGTCATGGGCCTCATCGCCGGCTACTACCGCGGCTTCTGGGACATGATCGTGATGCGCTTTGCCGACGTGCAACTGGCGCTGCCCTTCATCCTGGTGGCCATCACCTTCATCGCCATCCTGGGCGGCGGCCTGTTCAACGTCATCTTCTTCATGATCGTGTCGCAATGGGTGCAGTACGCCCGGCTGGTGCGGGCGCAGGTGCTGGCGCTGCGCGAGCGCGAGTTCGTGCTGGCCGCCCGCGCCTTCGGCGTGCGCGACCTGGCCATGATCCGCCATCACATCGTCCCGAACCTGCTGGGTCCGCTGGTGATCCTGATGACGCTGAACGTCGCCAACAACATCCTCCTGGAAAGCAGCCTGACGTTCCTGGGCCTGGGCGTGGACCCCATGATCCCGAGCTGGGGCGGTATGCTTGCCGACGGCCGCACCTATATGCAGACGGCGTGGTGGGTCAGCGTGTTTCCCGGGCTGGCCATCATGCTGACGGTGCTGGGCCTGAACCTGCTGGGCGACTGGCTGCGCGACCGCCTGGATCCGACCGGCAAGGTCTGAAGATTATCGATCCGGCCCGCCAGGCCGGAAGGAATACTGAGTATGTCGTTGCTGGATAAAACTTTCGACCGCACGCTGGACGCCTGGACGCACGCCTACATGGCGCCCGCGTGGCGCGGCGCGGTCGTGGAAGGCTGGCTGTTCGAAGGCGTGGAAGCCCGCCGCGCCGCACAGGCCCGGCTGGAACAGGCCGGCGTCAAGGCGCGCTTTCGCAGCGCCTACAAGCCGCTGTTGCACTACTTCCTGGAAGAAGTCGAACGCGACGGACTGGTTTCTGTCGTGGTGCGCTACCCGCTGCACGACAACGCCCAGGCCAAGCGCTTCACGCTGGAAGCGTATCCGCTCGTCGCCCTGCTGGAAGGCGTGTGCGTGACGATGCAGCCCGGCGCCGCCGACCTGCACTATGACGTCAGCCTGACCTACGCCGACGGCCGCAAGATCGACTCCCGCGTCTTTGCGCCGAACCAACTGGGGCACGCGCCTGACGGCACCCCGGAACTGTCGCCCACGGGCTGGCTGCGCGTGCGGGACGCCGACGGCGTCGTGCAGACCGACGCCGCGCAGGCCACCGAATACCAACTGCTGTTCCGCAGCATCCTGGACACCGTGCGCAACCACGCGTGGGGCGCGCACGAGCCCTACTTCGACCGTCTGGAGATCCGCGTCGATCTGCCGGGCATCGATTTCGCGCTGCCCGTGGACGAGGAAATCGTCAGCACCTTCGAGGCGCTGCACGAAGACATCTATTTTTCGCTGCTGGAACACTTCCAGCAGCATTCCGGCCGCCCGTCCGGCGACCGGGGCCTGCAGCCCGGCCAGATCATTCCCGATATCCGCCGCCACGATGGCGCGGCGCGGGTGCAGATCTCGGTGGAACCTTTCGCACCCGTGGCGCCCGTTGCGCCCGCGCCCGTCGCCGGCCCGCTGGCGCAGGCGCGCGAGCCGCTGTCTGCCGCGCAGATCGCCGGTTGCATGGCGGCCTTCGGCGGCGACACTTTCCAGGCGATCTCCCGCCAGGGCCGTCCGGTCTTGGGCACGTACGTGCGCGGCCCCGGCCCCGCAGTATTCATTTCCGGTGCGCAGCACGCCAACGAAACGTCCGGCGTCGTGGGCGCACTGCGCGCGGCCCAGGCGCTGGCGGCGCAGGGCGACGCGCACTTCGCGCTGATCGCCTCCGAGAACCCCGACGGCTACGCCCTGTTCAACCGGCTGCGCGAGCAACACCCGCGCCACATGCTGCATGCGTCGCGCTACAGCGCGCTGGGCGACGACATCGCCTACCGCGAGCGCGCACCGTTCTTCGAACGCGAAGGCCGCCACCAGGCGCACGCCATCAGCGGCGCGCAGCTGCACATCAACCTGCACGGCTATCCCGCCCACGAATGGACGCGGCCGCTGTCGGGCTATCTGCCGCGCCACTTCGAACTGTGGACGATCCCCAAGGGCTTCTTCCTGGTGTTGCGCCACCACCCGGGCTGGGGCGAACGCGCCCGGCGCCTGATCGAAGGCGTGACCGCGCGGCTGGCCCGCAACGTCGCCGGCCTCGTGGAATTCAACGCCCGCCAGCTCGATCTCTTTCATGCGCATGCGCTGGAAACCGGTTTCGATGTCATGAACGGCATTCCCGTCCAGATCACCGAGACCGACCGCGAAGAATTGCCGATGGCCTTGATCTCGGAGTTTCCGGATGAAACGGTCTACGGAGACCGCTTCGTTTTCGCGCATACTGTGCAAATGGAAACCGTCCTCGCCGCCACCGAACTCTATCGCGCAGGACTCTAGCGGCCCAGGACCGCCGACGGCACCCGATCTACAGAATCAATAAGAAATGAACATCCGAGAACGCAACCACGGCGACGATCTGGCCCTGGTGGACATCTGGCTCCGTTCGGTGCGCGCCACCCATACGTTCCTATCCGAAAAGGAAATCCAGGCCATGTACCCGCAGGTGCTCAACACCTACCTGCCATCGGTCAGGGTGTGGGTCTGTGAGGACGATGCCGGCGAAGTGGCCGGCTTCATGGGCCTGACCGGCAACAAGGTCGAAATGCTGTTCATAGATGCCAACAAGCGCGGCAAGGGCGCGGGCCGTCGGCTGTTGAACTTTGCGCGATCGCTGCATGGCACGCTGCTGGTGGACGTGAACGAACAGAATCCGCAAGCCCACGGCTTCTACAAGCACTACGGTTTCGAGGACGTGGGCCGTTCGGCTTACGACGACTCGGGCCGGCCCTTTCCCATCATTCACATGAAATTGCCGGGCTGAGCCGCGCTCCTGGGCTCAGGCCTTGGCGGGTGGCTCATGACGGGCGCGCCAGGCCTTCAGGGCCTCGCGATAGCGATCCATGGCTTCGTCATACATGTCGTAGACACAAGGGATGCAGCCGCTGTTGCAGCATTCGTCCGGCGCGGGGCGCTCGGGCGGAATGGGCGGCGGATCGTCGTCAGGTATGGCGCCGGACGTTGCGCCGGTCGTTTTCTTCGTGCTCATGACGCCATGTTAGCGCCGAGCAGGCACGGCCCGCGCGCGGCGCACGCCTACAGGCCTTCGCGCTTGCGCCAGTCGGTGCGGCGAATCTCGTAGCAGACTTTTGGTTCGGGCGTATCGGCCGTCATGCCGACATAGCGCAGGCCGGTCTTTTCCATGACCCGTTGCGATGCCGTGTTGGAACGCAACGCCACCGCGCCCAGCACGTCCACCGGCAGCAGGCGGAATCCCAGCGCGACCAGCGCGCGCGAGATTTCCGGCGCAAACCCCCTGCCCCAACAGTTTGGATGCAGTGCATACGCCAGTTCGACGCCCGCGCGCCCCGCGGCCCTGGACACCTTCAGGCCGGCGCGTCCGGCGGGCAGGCCGGTTTCTCGGTCTTCCAGCACATACATGCCATAACCGTGCTCGGTCCAGTGCACGATGTTCTGCGCCACATAGCGGCGGCTGGCCGCCGCGTCACGCGTTCCGCCCATGGACTGCATCAGGTCGGGGTTGGCGTGCATCTCGATCATGAACGGCAAGTGCGCCTGCGACATGCGGCGGGCGTGCAGGCGCGGGGTCAGGAAGTCGTCAGGAAACTCGGCGGACGGCATGGCGGTCGGACGTGGTGGACGGAACGATCCATGATACCGGCCGCCGCGCGCCGGCACACTCCTGCCTAACCCTCACCCGCGACGCATCAGACAGCCAGGACGGCGGCATTTTCGGCGTAGCCGACCGTCCCGGCGATGGATCACAGACTCACTGCGACGGATAGGCGCGCATGGCGTCCGGCTGATCGGCCTTCAGCGCGTCCAGAATGCGCTTGCCCACGCGGCCGTCCTGCGGCAGGTTCAGCCGCGCCTGTTCGGCGCGGACCGCATCGCGCGTCTTGCCGCCGGGAATGCCGTCGGCCTCGCCGATGTCGTAGCCGCGGCCATAAAGCTGCTTCTGCAGTTCCTTGATCTGCGCGCGCGACAGGCCCGGGTCGTCCGTAGGCCAGGCCGCCACCAAAGCGGGGCCGCCCTGCAGGCGGTTCAGCAGCAGCGACACGGCAAGACCGTAGCGACGCGACTGGTTGTAGTGCAGGATGGCGTCGAAATTCACCGTGGCCAGGAACACCGGGCCGCGCGCGCCCGTGGGTGCGAACAGATAGGCCTGCTCGTCATTGCCCAGCGGCAGCTTCAGCACGGACCCGTCGCCCTGCTTGACGCCGGCCTGCGCCCATTGGGCGATCGTGCGGCGGTCCTGCGAGCCCACGTACTCCGCGTCGGGTTCGGGCGGAATGGCGGCGGCCAGTTCCTGCGGCACGCGCACTTCCACCACCGCCGGCAAGCCGTGCGTCCATTTGGCGCGGCGCTTGCGCAAGTGATTGGCCGTGGAGGCCAGCGCGTCGGGCAGCGAGTTGTAGAGGTCGATGCGGCCATCGCCGTCGCCGTCGGCGGCCAGTTCATAGAACGACGTCGGGATGAATTGCGTCATGCCGAACGCGCCGCTCCAGGAGCCGACGAACTTGTCGGCGGGCACGGTGCCGTCGCGCAGCAGGCGCACCGAAGCGTAGGCGTTCTTTTCCCAGAGCTGCTTGTTCTCGGTGCAGGCGCGGGTCAGCCAGGCGTTGAGCACGTCCGTCTTGCCTACCTGGCGCCCGTAGTTGGTCTCGATGCCGAAGATGGCGACCAGGGTGGCGGGATCGACCTGGTACTGCTGACTGATGGTGGACAGTTGCGACCCGTACTTGCCCAGCACGGCCTTGCCGTCCTGCACGCGTTCGTCGTCGACCGTCTTGGCGATGTAGTCCCACCAGCTTTCGCGGCCTTCAGGCTGGCCCTTGGCGGACGCGACCGTCGTGGGCAGCAGCTTCGCGTTGGCCGTGTACTTGTCCCAATCCGCCACGGTCAGGCCATTGGCGGCAGCGCCTTTGCGCAGCTTGTCGATGCAGGCCTTGGTATCCAGTTCGGTGGGGATGATGACCGTGGGCGCGGCGGCGGGCGCGTTCGGGGCGGCGGCCGGCGCAGCGGCGGCCGATGCCGCGGCGGCCGGCGGGGCGACCGCAGCAGGAGCTGCGGCAGGCGCCGCGGCGGCGGGTGTAGCGGCGGCCGGCGCAGCGGTAGCCGCGGGCGCATGAGCAGCAGCGGGCGCAGCGGCGGCAGGCGCAGCAGCCGCCGGGGCCGGCGCGTCGTCGAAGCTGCGCTTGGGCGTCAGCGTGGGCGACGGCTGGGCGGGCACGGGCGTCTGGACGCGCGAGCCGGTAGCCGACCCGGGAGATTGCGCCTGCGCGGCGTTCGCGGCGGCAGCGGCCAATGCCGCGGCGACGAGCACGCGGGAGAAGCTGTCGATTCGAGGACGGGTGGGACTCTGGCGCATGGCTTTCCTGAAAAATCGAAGTCAGCCGGGATCGTACCGCGACCGGCGGCCGAAATCGAACCGCAACGCGGCGCATTCGTCACGCGCCCCGCGATAGGCGCCTGCCTGGTTCCCTACGCGGCCGTGCCGGGCGCGTAGCCTGCGGGCGGGGCTCGCAGCACGCGGCGGCACAGCACCATTGCGATCACGCTGAACAGCGCAAACCCGCCCATCTGGCCCAGCATCACTCCCTGGGGCCCGCCGAAGTGCGCCCCCACCCAGACGAACGGCAAGGTGCCCACGGTGGCGCGCAGCCACCCGATGACCGTGGAATACGTGGCGTAACCCAGGTTGTTGAACACCGAGATCGACACGAAGAAGAGACTGTTGAGCGCCCACGCGAAGCTGCCGTACCGGCAGAAGAACACGATCAGGTCGCGCCCGGGCCCGGTCACCTGGAAGATGTCGGGTATCCAGGGCGCCAGCACTGCCAGCACGATCGCCGCGCCAAACCCGTACAGCAACGCCCAACGCGTGGTCAGTCCGGCTGTGCGCTGCACGCGCTCCCAGTGGCCAGCGCCCAGGTTCTGCCCGAGTATCGGACCAATGGCGCCCGGCAGCACGAAGAAGAGCGAATACGCCAGCTGCAGCAGCCTGTCGACGACGGTGGCGCCCGCCAGGACGCTGGGACCGAAGCTGGAATAGGTCGATACGGTGAAGATGACTGCCGCGGGCGTGGCCAGCGTCGTCAACGCGGCGGGCAAGGCGATCCTGCCGATAGCCGCCAGGTGTTCGCGCAACGCGGCCCTGGCCGGCCAGGCCACCAATCGGTGCTTGCGCAGCACCAGCCAGCCGCCCAGCGCCAACGTGGCCAGGCGCCCCACCCCGCTGGCCCATGCGATCCCTTCCATGCCGCCGTCCAGCACGAAGATGACGATAGGATCCAGCACTGCGACCGTTCCGGTGCCCGCCAGCAGCACCCACATCGATTGCCGGCCGTGGCCCGCCGCGCGCAGCAAATTGGACAGCATCATGCCCATGCCCATGACCACCGCGAATGGCGTGGTGATCAGCACATACGACAGCAGGTGCTCGCGCACGTCGTCGGCCAGGCCGATGGCCGCGGTGAACGGACCGATCGCCGCCAGGAACACGGCCCCCGCCGCCATCGCAGCCATGGCCATCAGGATCAACGACGCCCCCGCCAGCGTCCGCGCGCGCGACGCGTCCTGCGCCCCCAGCGCGCGGGACACCAGCGCCGCCCCGCCCACCGTCACGCCGATGGAGACTGACGTAATGGTGAACTGCGTCATGGACCCGAAGCCCACGGCTCCCAGCACGGCTTCGTCCTTGAGCGTGCCCAGATAAAGCAGCGACAGGAATTCCACGGCGAATACCGCCAGCATGCTGACCCAGCCCGTCAGGATCATTTCCATGACGTGGCCACCCAGCGGGCCGGACACGAAGCGGGCGTGTTGCGCGGGCGCGTTCAAGGCGGGTCTTTACTGAGCCGAGGGCGGCGCCTGCCGCAACTGTTCCAGCCGCTGCGCCGCCAGTTCGTAGCCCTGCGCCGCGGCCGCCTCGTACCAGCGCAGCGCTTCTTTCATGTCGAAGTGCTCCATGACGATGGCCTGCATATATTGGGCCCCGGGATCGCCACGCTGGGCGGCAGCCAGCAGCGCCCGGTCCGCCATGCGGTCCTGCCGCGGCGATTCGCCGTAGATATGCACGTTGTCGCCCTCGATGGTGCCTCCCAGCTCACGCAGCGACGGCGGCGTCTGGTCGAACAGCTGGCGCCAGAACAGCGCCACCAGCACGACGAACAGCGCGAAGAAGAAAGTCCAGGTGAAAAGTCGCTTTGCAGTCATATAGCACTCGGTGAAGGCAGGCGTGGGCCTGCGGGAATTCAAGGGCGGCCGGCGACAGGCGCAAACCAGTATTGGAACAAATCGCTGTGGTTGGTGTACCAGGGCAACAGCATGCCGATGCTGTCGGACTCGCGCTGGACGGTCACCAGCAAGCCGCCCTCCTGCTTGCGCAGAACCGCAACGTGGCGCCGCACGCCCATGGATTCGTGTTGACGCCAATCTTGCCGCACGCTGATCCACAACCTGCCCTGCGTGCAACCGGCATTGCGCTGGATGAAGTCACGCGTGCGAAGGTCGGCACCGTCCGCGGCCGCGGGACGCGCGCCGCTTTCCTGCAAGCGCAGATGCCCCATCGCGCGCGCGCCCAGCCCGTCCGCCGCCTGCACGTCCCAGCCATCCTCGACACTCACGACGCTGACGGTCGCGGCCGGCGACGAACGCCATGCGGGCAAGGGCGCGTCGTGCATGCCGGGCAGGTCCAGCGAATACGCAAGGAAATCGTGCAGGTCCTTGAGCAGCACACCTTCCGGGTCGCCAGCACGGCGTGCCCCTTGGGCGCGGTAGGTGCCCGCAAGGTCCGGGCATTGCGCAGGATCCGACGGCAGCATCACCAGCGTGCCGTCCTTGAACGGAGGCCATTTCACCGGCACTTCGTCCACGCGGGACGTGCTGCAGGCGGCCAGCGTCGCCATCATCAACACCGCCGTCGTGTAACGGACTATGTGCCGCATGCCAGGCACCTTGGAATTCATGGCTGTCTCTCCCGTTGCAGCATCTTCTGCAGCCGCCTTTTGTTGCCGGCCCAATATGAAGACCGCCGGGGCGGCGCCCTGCTGCGCGCCGGCAGGCGACGAACTATATCTGAATCACGCCCTTGCGTTGCCAAGCGCCCGGCGCGGGAGAATAATCGGCAAATCGCTCGCATCCCCAGCACCATGACACCCTTCCGAGGCAAACTCCGCATCCGGCACCTGGAAATCGTGCTGACCGTCTCCGAATTGGGCAACCTGTCCAAGGCGGCGGCCCAACTTCACAGCACGCAGTCCGGCCTGTCCCGCGCCATCGCCGAGATCGAGGAACTGGTGGGCGCGCGACTCTTCGAGCGCACTGCCAAGGGCACAACCTGCACCCCGCTGGGCGACGCCATGTGCCGACATGCGCGTCAACTGCTGACCGGCTTTCGCAAAGCCGAGGTCGACCTGGCGGCGGTATCGCGCGGCGACGAAGGCAGCCTGACCGTGGGCTGCTTTTCGATGTTCGCGGGGTGGCCCGTGGCCGAAGCCGCGCGCGCCTATCGCCAGGCCTTTCCTCGCATTACGCTCACCATCGAGATCGGCACGCACGAACGGCTGATCGAAGACCTGGACGCCGGCGCGCTCGACGTGCTGATCAGCCGGTTTTCGTCCACCGTCAATCCGCAGATCTATCGGTCGACCACCCTGCTGGAAGACCCGGTGGTGCTGGCCTGCGCCACGCACCATCCGCTGGCCGGCCTGCCGGGCACCACGCTGGCCGACTATGTCGCCTATCCGTGGATCACCGCCCTGCCCGGCAGCCGCATTCGCGGCGAACTGGAAACGTCGCTGCGTCAGGCCGGCTTGGCGATTCCGGATATGATCGGCGTCCTGTCGCTGGAGTTCGGCCGCGAAATGCTGTTGGACGGACAATACCTGTGGATGCTGCCCGGCAGCGTCGCGGCCGTCCGGCAGGCCAGGGGCGAACTCGCCGTCCTGCCCGCCCGCCCGGCGCTGCGCAAATCACCGCTTGCCGCCATCTGGCGCCGCGACCGCCCCAGCACACGGCAGGCGCGCGACTTCGCGGCCCACCTGGAACGCATCATCCAATCCGACGGCATCGCATTGGCCGCCTAGCGCGCGCCACATTTTTGAACACGCATCACCTCAAGACCGGAGCACCCATGTACGACTGGCTCAACGCACTGCCCAAAGCGGAACTGCACCTGCACCTGGAGGGCACGCTGGAACCGGAGTTGCTGTTCCGGCTGGCGCAGCGCAACGGCGTCGCGCTGCCGTGGCCCGACGTCGAAGCCCTGCGCGGCGCTTATAACTACCAGAATCTGCAGGAATTCCTGGACCTCTACTACATGGGCGCGGACGTCCTGCGCACCGAGCAGGACTTCTATGACCTGACGTGGGCCTACCTGCTGAAATGCCACGAGCAGAACGTGGTGCACACCGAGCCCTTCTTCGATCCCCAGACGCACACCGACCGCGGCGTTCCGTTCGAGACCGTGCTGAACGGCATCAGCCAGGCGCTGGAAGATGGCCGCAAGCAGTTGGGCGTGAGCAGCGGCCTGATCCTGAGTTTCCTGCGCCATCTGCCCGAAGAACAGGCGATGCGCACACTGGACGCGGCGCTGCCCTACCGAGACGCCTTCATTGCCGTCGGCCTGGACAGCAGCGAACAGGGCTTTCCACCGCGCCTGTTCCAGCGCGTGTTCGACCGCGCGCGCGCCGAAGGCCTGCCGGCCGTAGCCCATGCCGGCGAGGAAGGTCCGCCCGAGTACATCTGGGAAGCGCTGGACCTTTTGAAGGTGCTGCGCATCGACCACGGCGTGCGCGCCGCGGAAGATCCCAAGCTGATCGCGCGCCTGATCGACGAGCAGATTCCGCTGACGGTCTGTCCGCTGTCCAACACCCGGCTGCGCGTGTTCGATCACATGCGCGACCACAACATCCTGTCGCTGCTGGACGCCGGCGTGAAAGTCACCGTCAACTCCGACGATCCGGCCTACTTCGGCGGCTACGTCACCGAGAACTTCCACGCGCTGTACGAACACCTGGGCATGTCGCAAGCCCAGGCGCAGGCGTTGGCGGACAACAGCCTGGACGCGCGCATCGCCAAATAGGCTGGCGCGCGTTTTACGCAGCCATGCGAGTTACGCATGGCATTGTTCAAAACCGGAATACCCGGCGCGGTCCTTTCCTCCCTACCATAGTCCGGCTGCCGCGGCGCTCGCCGCGGCGTGACGACAGACAACAAAACAAGGGGCAGGACATGAGTGAACGCGTAAAAGCGGCGCTGCGGGCCGGCACGCTGACCGGTGTGCGCGAGGGCGGCGTTTGCCGCTACAGCGCCATTCCATATGCACAGGCGCCCATTGGCAATCTGCGATTCGCGCCGCCGGCGCCCGCGGCATGGCGTGGCGAATTCGACGCCACCCGGCCGGGCGCGGTCTCGCCGCAGTTGCCGTCGCGCCTGCGCGGCGCCATGGGCGACTTCACCGCCGAACAATCCGAAGATTGCCTGAACCTGACCGTCTGGACGCCGGCCGCCGACAGCAAGCGTCGTCCGGTGGTCGTCTGGCTGCACGGCGGGGCCTGGCAAAGCGGCGGTGGCGCGCTCGACTGGTACGACGGCGCGCGCCTGGCGCAACGCGGCGATGTGGTGGTGGTGGCCGTCAATTACCGGCTGGCCGCCCTGGGCTGGCTGTACGTGCCCGGTCAGGCGGCCAACGCCGGCTTGCTGGACCAGGAAGCCGCGATCGACTGGGTGCTGGACAACATCCACGACCTGGGCGGCGACCCGGAAAAGATCACGGTCATGGGCCAGTCCGCGGGCGCGTCCTCGATTTGCGCCATGCTGGCGCGCCAGCCGCGGTTCTCGCGCGCCATCCTGCAAAGCGCCGCGCTGGGCCGGGGCTTTCGCACGGCGCAGCAGGCCGATACGCTGGGCAAGGCCTTTCTGCAGGCCGCCGGCGCCGATTCGCTCGACGATGCCCGCAAGCTGCCCGTCGAGGCGCTGCTGGCGGCCCAGCGAGCGCCGGACGTTGTCGAGGCGCTGCGCGCCGAGGGCAGCAGCCGCAGCCTGTTCACACCCGTGCTGGACGGCGACATCCTCCCGCACGACATCGCCCCTGCCCTTCTGAAGGCGTCGGGCCGCGCCGACGTCCTGGTCTGCTACACGCGGGACGAGATGGCCGCCTTTCCGGATCACGGCACCGACGCCGCCAGCCAGGAGCTGGGCGACTCGGTATTCGGCGCCCCGTCGCGGCTGTGGGCCCGCCAGGCCGCGGCGCAGGGGCGCGACGCGTGGCTTGCCCGCTTTGACGTGGCGCCCACCGACCGCTTCGGCGCCTGCCACTGCATCGAACTGCCGTTCGTGTTCGACACGCTTGACGCATTCGCCGACGCCCCCATGCTGGCCGGGCTGCCGCCCGCGCAAGGCGAGCAATTGGCGCGCCGCACCCAGGCGGCATGGATCGCCTTCATCCGGGGCGACGCGCCGGACTGGCCCGCGGCCCCGCATATGGAAATCCTGGCCTGAGCCCGCAATACGCGCCATCGCGCGCGCGGCGCGGGCCGGTCATGCCGTCCGCGCCCACACCTACAAACACAAGGGGAAATCGATGTTGAAGCAAACCGCAATCGCGCTGGCGCTGCTGATGCCGCTGGCCGCCACCGCCGCCTATCCCGACAAGCCGGTCAAGATCATCGTGTCGAATCCGCCGGGCGGCCCGGTCGACGTCATGCTGCGCGTACTTGCCAGCAAACTGGGCGCCGCCTGGGGCCAGCCCGTCGTCGTGGAAAACAAGCCGGGCGCCTCCGGCATCATCAGCACGGGCGCGCTGGTCAAGTCCGCACCCGATGGCTACACGCTGGGCATGGTGGTGGCATCGTCCGTCACCATCGTGCCCTTCGCGGTAGACAGCCTGCCCTTCGATACCCAGAAGGACTTGCAGCCCATATCGCTGGTGGCGCGCACGCCGTTCATTTTCATCGTGCCGAAGGACAGCCCGCTCAAGACCTGGGACGACTTCGTGCGCGAAAGCCGCGCGCGCAACCTGAGCGTGGGGTCGTTCTCGATCGGGACCGCGTTCCATCTGGTATGGGAACAGACCGCGCGCCGCGCCGGCATCAAGGCGCTGTACGTGCCGTCGTCCTCGTCCGGCAAGACGCAGAACGACCTGATCGGCGGCCAGCTCGACGTGGGCCTGGATGCGCCCTCCAGCTCCAAGGGCCTGATCGACAGCGGCCGGCTGCGCGCACTGGCGATCACCAGCCCGCAACGCTTTGGCGGTCTGCCCGACACGCCGACGCTGAAGGAGTCCGGACTGGACTATGCGCCACAACCCTGGATCGGCCTGATGGGCCCGGACGGCATACCGAAGGACCGCATCGCGCTGATCCAGAAAGCGGTCTCGGACATCCTGAAGGATCCCGCGATGAAAGCGCAGATGGAAACGCTGGGGATGATCCCGATCGGCAGCTCGCCAGAAGACCTGGCCAGCACGATCGAGAGCGATCGCGCGGAAATGGGACCGCTCATCAAGGAACTGGGGATCAAGTTGCAGTAGGAAACCGGCGCGCCATAACGCGTAAATTCCGCGCAAAGTAAGCACAGGAAACAGCGCCCCCGCGGCATAAGCGCTCAAGTAAGATCCTCTTCCATAACAAGTTAACAACCAAGAGGAGGAGAGCATGCCACAACGCAAATTCCTGTTCCGCCTGGCGCCCCTGGCGCTGGCCGCCCATCTGGTCCTTGCCGGCCCGGCTGCCGCGCAAGGCGCGCCCGGCACCCAGGGCGCCGTGCAGCCCGCCGCGGATCCGGCGCTGGCCGCGCAGATCGACCAGCGGGCCAAGGCCATCGAAGACAAGCTCATCGCGTGGCGCCGCGACATCCACCAGCACCCTGAACTTGGCAACCAGGAACATCGCACGTCCAAGCTCGTGGCCGATCATCTGCGCGCGCTGGGCATGGACGTGAAGACCGGCGTGGCCGGCACCGGCGTCGTCGCCGTCCTGAAGGGCGGCAGGCCTGGACCGGTGGTGGCGCTGCGCGCCGACATGGACGCCCTGCCCGTCAAGGAGCAGGTCGACGTGCCGTTCGCGTCCAAGGCCAAGGGCACCTATTTGGGCAAGGAAGTCGACGTCATGCACGCGTGCGGCCATGATGCCCACACCGCCATCCTGATGGCGGCCGCGGAAGTGCTGGCCGGCATGAAGGACCAGTTGCCCGGCACGGTCAAATTCATCTTCCAGCCGGCCGAGGAAAGCCCGGCCGACTTCGAGCCGGACGGCAAGAAGATCTGGGGCGCCAAGATGATGGTGCAGGAAGGCGTCCTGGACAATCCCAAGGTGGACGCCATCTTCGGCCTGCACGTGTCCAGCGCCTACCCCGCCGGCTGGCTGGCGTGGCGCGGCGGTCCGGCCATGGCCGCCGCCGACCAGTTCTGGATCGACGTCACCGGCAAGCAGACGCACGGCGCGCGGCCGTGGTCAGGCATCGACCCCATCGTGGTCAGTTCGCAGATCATCCTGGGGTTGCAGACCATTCCCAGCCGCCAGCTCAACAGCATGCTGGAACCGGCGGTGATCACCGTGGGCGCCATTCACGGCGGCAACCGCATGAACATCGTGCCGGACAGCGTGGCGATGACGGGCACCATCCGCACCTACGACGAAGGCATGAAGAAGGATATCCACCAGCGCATCGCCCGCACCGCGGACATGATCGCGCAAAGCGCGGGCGCCAAGGCGGACGTGCGCGTGGTCGAACTCTACAACGCCACCGTCAACCCGCCGGCGATGGCCGAACAGATGGGCCCCACGCTGCGCCGCGTGGCCGGCGAAGGCAACTACGGCCTGCAGCCCAAGTCCACGGCGTCCGAGGACTTTTCCTTCTACCAGGAAAAAGTGCCCGGCATGTTCTTCTACCTGGGCGTGACGCCCAAGGGCACCGACGTGGAAAAGGCCTCGCCCAACCACTCGCCGCGCTTCTTCGTGGATGAATCGGGCCTTATCAACGGCGTGCGCGCGCTGTCGAACCTGACCATCGATTACATGGCGAAGTCGCAGAAAGGCAGCTGAACCGTGTGACTGCCCCGCCGCGAAAAACGCGGCGGGCATCAACGCAGGCATGGCCGCGCTCGCGGCCGCGGGCATAAGCAAACGGCTACAAATTCTTTGTCAGCTGTAGCCCGGCTTCTTACAGTGTGGCCCTTTGCCGCAAGCGCGGCCGCACCGTAGAAGCCACGCCATGCCGATTTCCCGACGCAAGTTTTTGCTAGCCAGCACGCTGGCGCTGCCTTTGGCGCGGCCACGCATCGCGCGCGCGTCGACCGCTTGGCCTGCGCGCCCCATCCGTCTCGTCGTCACGTTTCCGCCGGGCGGCGCCAGCGATATCGCCGCGCGCCTCATCGCGCCCCTGCTTGCGGGAAGGCTGGGCCAGCCCGTCGTCATCGAGAACAAGCCGGGCGCCGGCTCGACCATCGGCGCGAGCCTCGTCGCGCAAGCCCCCGCCGACGGCTACACGTTGCTGATGTCGAACTCCGCGCCGCTGTCCATTTCGCCGGCCCTCATGCCGCAAGGCGGCTACGACGCGCTGGCCAGTTTCAGCCACGTTGCCTACATCGGCGCCGTGCCCACGGTGTTCGTCGTGCATCCCTCGGTGCCCGTGACCACCCTGGCCGAGCTGACCGCCTGGATCAAGGCGCAGGACCAGCCGGTGCAATACGGCAGCGGCGGCCTGGCGTCGGTGGGGCAGATCGTTGGCGAACTCTATTCGCGGCAGACCGGCGCGCCGCTACAGCACATCCCCTACAAGGGCTCGGGCGCCATGCGCAACGACCTCTTGGGCGGACAGATCCGCTTCGCGGTGGACGCCCTGCCGCAGAACCTGCCTTTCCTGCGCTCGGGACAGCTGCGTCTGCTGGCCGTGACGACGCAGGAACGCGTGCCGCAGGCGCCCGGCATCGCCGCGGTGGGCGAATTGGGCTATCCCGGTCTGGTGGCAGAGAATTTCATCGGACTGTCCGGCCCCGCGGGACTGCCTGACGCTGTCTCGCAACGGCTGCACGCCGACATCAGCCAGGTGCTGAACGATCCTGACATCCGCGCCAAGCTGGAAGGCCAGGGATTCGTGCTGGCGCGCAAATCCCCGACCGAATTCACGGATTTCGTCCGCCATCAGGCTGACGCCTGGGGACCGGTAGTGCGGGCAACGGGGGCCAGCCTGTGAGCGCGCGCCGCATTCTCGTGCTGTTCGGCTACCCCGGCCGGGGCGGGTTCAACGAAGCCGCCATCCAGGGCGCGGAACGCGCGGCGCGCGCGGGCCAGGCCCTGCATGCCGAATGGGTGGCCGCCGGCGATCCGGCCGCGCGCACCGAACGCCTGGCGCAACTGTGCAATGGCAATCCGGACCTGGTCATCGTGCACGGCGGCCAGGGCGACGCGCCCGTGGCGGAAGTGGCGCCGCATTTCCCGCGCACGCAGTTCGCCATCACACAGGGAAGCCACACGGCCAGCAACGTGGCGTCGTACGAAATACTGCAGGAGCATTCCGCGTTTCTGGCCGGCATCCTGGCGGGCCTGCGCGCGGCGGACGGTCGCGCGGCGCACCTGTCGGGCGAGCGCGTTCGCCCGGGTCTTAAAGGCCGAGCCGCGTTCGCCGACGGCGTGCGACGTGTTGCAGGACGGGGGCCACTGACGGGGTTCTGCGGCAACCAGCACGATCCCGATCTTGGCGAGGCGTGGACCCGCGCGCTGGCCGCGAAAGACGCGCGCGTGCTTTTCGCGATGATGGATGGCGGCCGTGATGGCGTGACGCGCGCCTGCCGCGAGGTGGGCATCTGGCAGATCGGCAATGTGCTGGACTGGGTGGCCCGTGATCCGGAGGTATATCTCGCGTCCGCGGTGGCCGATTCGGGACTGTGTGTGGAACGCGCGGCTGCCGACCACGCCGCGGGCGCGCTGGCCGTGGGGCGCATCACGCGCTTCGGCCTGGAAGCCGAAGCCTCGTTGCGGCTGGTGCTGGGCGCGCAGGTCAGCGCGGAAGAACGACGCACGCTGGACGACTGGTCGGGCCGCCTGGCATCGGGCGAAGTCCAGATCGCCGAAAGCTACGAAGGCGAGGAATTTGCGCTGGCATAGAAGGCCTGGTGGTACGCCACCTGACCGCTGGCCGCTCCCGTGAACGCCTGGGCCATGAAGTACTCCGGCGGCGGGCCGGGATACGTCAACGCGGGCGTCGCCGCGAAGCCGAAGCGCGTGTAGTAGCCCGGCTCGCCCAACACGACGCAGCCGGCCGCTCCCATGGTCTTCAGACGCGCCAAGCCTTCAGGAATCAGCGCAGCGCCAATGCCCTGGCGCTGGACTTCCGGCGACACCGACACCGGTCCCAGGCCGTACCAGCGCGACGCGCCATCGTCGATCACGACTGGAGAGAAAGCGATATGGCCCACCACGCGTCCGTCCTGTCGCGCCACCAACGACAATGCCAAGGCGCCGGCCTGGCGCAGCGCGTCGACGATATAGCCCTCGGTCTGCTGGCTATGAGGATGATTCTTGAACGCCGCCTGCGTCACCGCGAAAATGGCGTCGCGATCCTGGGGCGTTTCGTTGGAAATCTGCATGCGCGGGTCTGCTGTGTTGGGTCGACACCGCAGTGTAGCCGCGGCCTTGCGGGGATCCCGCATTGACGCGTCGCCATGCGGTGGCTACAGTGGCCGGCAGCCTTGCGGCCCGCCCTGCACCGCCGCATTTCCGAACCGCCCGCGGTCCTGCCGCGTGCCCAACCCTTCCGGATTCCCATGAACAGCTTCCGCGTCGGCATCGCCGGCTTCGGCGCCATCGGCCAGGCCGTGGCGCAATCCCTGGACGCCGGCCTGCCCGGCCTGACGCTTTCCGCTATCGCGGTGCGCGATCCCAACGCCCCGCCCGCCTTTGCCTGGAAGAACGGCGCCCCCACGTTCACCACCATCGACGCGCTGGCCCAGCATTGCGACGTGGTCGTCGAATGCGCGCCCGCCGCCGTGTTCCGCAACATCGCCGAACCCGTGCTGCGCGCCGGCAAGAAAATGGTGGTGCTCAGCTCCGGCGCGCTGCTGCGCCACGAAGACCTGATCGACATCGCCCGCCAGCACGGCGGCCAGGTCATCGTGCCGTCGGGCGCCATTCTGGGCCTGGACGCCATCACCGCCGCCGCGGAAGGCGTCATCCATTCGGTCACGATGATCACCCGCAAGCCCGTGCGCGGCCTGCTGGGCGCGCCTTACCTCATCGACAACAACATCGACATCGAAGGCATCACCGAACCGCGGCTGATTTTCCGCGGGTCCCCCCGCGAGGCCGCAGTGGGCTTTCCGGCCAACCTGAACGTGGCGGTCAGCGTGTCGCTCGCGGGCATCGGGCCTGACCGCACCACGCTGGAAATCTGGGCGGATCCTTCTCTTGAACGCAACCTGCACCGCGTCGAAGTCGTGTCCGATTCCGCCTCGTTCTCGATGGAAATCCAGAACATCCCGTCGGCCAATCCCAAGACCGGACGCATCACGGCGCAAAGCGTGGTGGCAGCATTGCGCAAACTGACCGGGCCGCTGCGCGTCGGCACCTGAAACGGCGTTGGGCGGCGGGTGCGCGGGCCCGCGCCCGGCGCGCCCCACCGTGCCCGCTCATCAAGGCTCTTGCGACGAATCGCGGGCACACGCAGCCAAATGCAGCCACAGCGTCGGCGTAGCGGCCGCGTATCGGCTACGCGTTCTTCTTCACGCCGCCGCACGCCGCAACGCGTCGGCGTTGCCGCCCGTCGCCATCGGCCCCATCCTCCATCGGCCGCCCCCCTGCAAGTCCAGGCGATGCGTATGGAAGGCGTCCAGCGTGCTGCGATGCCCCACGCTGACCAGCATGCTGTTCGGCAAGGCCTCGCGCAGCAGGCCGTACAGCATGTGTTCCAGGCCTTCGTCGGTGGCGGACGTGGCCTCGTCCAGGAACACGATCGCCGGGCGGTTGTACAGCACGCGCGCGAACGCGATGCGCTGCTGTTCGCCCAGCGACAACACGCGCGACCAGTCCTGCACTTCTTCCAGCCTGCCGGCCAGGTGTCCCAGATTCACCTTCCGCAACGCATCGGCCAGCCGCGCGTCGTCTTCCGGCTGCGCCAGCCCCGGATAGGCCACCGCACCGCGCAGGTCGCCCAGGGGCAGATAAGGACGCTGCGACAGGAACAACGCCGACTCGCCGTGCGGACGCCGCACGCTGCCCTCTGCGTACGGCCAAAGGCCGGCCAGCGCCCGCAGCAATGTCGTCTTGCCGCTGCCTGAAGGCCCTTTGATCAACAGGGCCTGGCCGGGACGCAGGCGCAAGTCCAGCTTGTCCAGCAGAGGAGCGCCGTCGGGCCGCGACACGTTCAAGCCGTCGATATCCATGCCATCGGACTGCGCGTGCGTTTCCACTTGCGGCAATGCGCGCGCGGCCTCGTTGGCATCCAGGAATCCGTTCAGGCGGTCGAGCGTGGCGCGGTACTGCGCGAACGCGTCGTAAGAACTGCGAAAGAACGACAGCGATTCCTGCACCTGGCCAAACGCCTGCGAGGTCTGCATGACGTCACCGAGCTTGATCGCGCCGCTGAAGAACCGCGGCGCCTGCAATATGAACGGGAACACCACGGCGATCTGGCTGACCGACAGGTTGAAGCCGTCGAACTTCAGCCCCCGGTACACGCGCGCCCAAAGGTTGGCGATGTACGACGTGAACCGCGTCCACAGGGTCGCGCGCTCGACCTCTTCGCCCTGGTAGAAGGCAACGTTCTCGGCGTTTTCGCGCAGGCGCACCAGCGCATAGCGGAAGTTTGCCGTCAGGCGCTCGGACAGGAAGTTCAGCTTGATCAGCGGCCGGCCGATCTTGAACGCCAGCCACGTCGCGACGATCACGTACAGGTACACCACGAACACCATGGCGCGCGGGATCTCGACGCTGCCCAGCGTCAGCGGACCCGACAGGCCCCAGAGGATCGACGTGAACGCCACCAGCGACACGATCGCGCTCAGCGCGCCGATGGCCAGCGTGCGCGAGCCCGTCACGAATTGGGAGATGTCCTGCTCGATGCGCTGGTCGGGGTTGTCGACAGGCTCGGCAAGGAAGTGGCCGCGGTAGTAGGCCCCCGCGCCCAGCCAGTCGCGCGTCAGGCGTTCGTTCAGCCAGACGCGCCAATGGATATCGAACGCCTGCCCTACGTAGCTGTCCGCGAGGGTGCGCACCACGTGCACGGTCGCCAGCACCGCGAAAATACCCAGGAAATGCCAGAACGCGGCCTGGTCCAGCGCCTGCAGCGAGCTATAGAACCCGTTGTACCAGAAGGAAAACAGCACGGTCATGCGGACCGCGAACATGGCCAGGAACAGCAGCAGGGCCAGCGTCAGCATGGGCCGCCAACTGCGCCGGGGAGTCAGGTACGGCCAGGCCAGCCTCCAGAACTTGCGTCCCCATGTCGTGGTCCGCGTCAGCACCAGGGTGACCATCGCCAGCGCCACGGCCGAAATGCCGCAGGCGCGCACAAGCCAGAGCGCGCTTTCCGCAAGTTGCTGCTGCCAATTCAGATCCATGAGCCAGGAACCCCGCAAAGACGTTCCTGGTTAGACGCGGCGACTGGGTCGAGTTCCTTCCAAATCGCGGCCTTAAGCCTCGCTTAAGCAAACTTGGCGAAATTTGGAAGCGCGATGAAAGAAGATCGCGACATTACGTTGTTCCGAGATCCAGGTTGGCGAACAGGTCGGCCAACGTAGGCACGCTACGGGCCGGCCATATTGCGCTCAAGTCAAAGCTGGGCAGGCGCTCGCCGTCGCGCACCTCGCAGAAGCGCACACCGCGGAAATCCATCGATCGGATCCAGCTTGGCAGCAGCGCCACGCCGCACCCGCCCGCCACGCACGACAGAACGGTCAGCGTGCGGTTGGCCTCTTGCGCCACGTGCGCGTCGTGCCCGCCCTTGCGCATGGCGTCCAGGATGTCCGCATAGAATGCCGGCAGTTGCGTCTGCGGGTACATCACCAGGCCGGCCTGCGCGATCTGCGCCATGGACACCTGCCCGTCTTCGCCGACCTCGAACTCATCGGGCACGGCTGCAATCAGGCGGTCCCGCAACAACTGGCGTTCGCGCATGCGCCCGCCCACCGCCACCGGCGTATGCATCAGGCCGATGTCGATTTCGCCGGTCTGAAGGGCCTCGGCCTGCTCTGCATTGCTCATTTCCCGCGGGATGATGCGCACGCCCGGCGCCTGTTTGCGCATTTCACGCAGCGCGCGCGGCAAGGTGTCGAACAGCGCCGACGACACCAGGCCAACGGTCAGTTGCCCGGCGCTGCCGCGGCCGATCTCGCGCGCGCGCCGAGCCGCCGCGTCGATGCGCGCCACGCTGGCGCGCACGTCCTCCAGGATGGCCTGCGCGGCGGGCGTGGGCGTCGTGCCCCGCCGCGAACGTTCGAAGAGCCGCACGCCCAGGTCTTTTTCCATTCGGGTCAGCGCCTGGCTCAAGGCGGGCTGGGCGATGCCGAGCCAGTCGGATGCGCGGCTGACGCTGCCGTGGTCCACCACGGCCAGAAAATATCGCAGGTGCCGGGTTTCCATATCAGTTCAATATAAATAAAGCGGTTTTCAAGAATGGAAAACTATACCCCGGCTCCCTAGAATCCCGACTTACAGAACCTTACATAAGTGCATCGGCCGGTGGACCGGCCATGCAGATCGAGGAGACAGTCTTGACCCCGCCCGCCTCAGGCGCCGCCGTCGATACCCATGCGCACGTATTCCGCCAGGGCTTGACCCTTGCCGACTCGCGCCGCCACACGCCTGATTACGACGCCACGCCGGCCGACTACCTGGCTCTGCTGGACGCACACGGGCTGACCCATGGCGTGCTGGTGCAGCCCAGCTTCCTGGGCACCGACAACAGCCACATGGTGGAAGTGCTGCGCGCCCACCCTGCGCGCCTGCGCGGGGTGGCCGTGGTGGCGCCAGAGGTCGCTGACTCTGAATTGCACGCGCTGGCCGCCGCGGGCGTCGTCGGCATCCGTCTGAATCTCATCGGCCTGGAACTGCCCGCCCTGGAGACGCCGGCCTGGCAGGCCTTGCTGGCGCGCGTCAATGCGCTGGGCTGGCACGTTGAAATTCACCTGCAGGCCGCGCGTCTGCACGCCGTGATCCCTGCGCTGCTGGCGGCCGGCTGCCGCGTCGTCGTCGACCATTTCGGCCGTCCCGATCCGGCGCTGGGCGTGTCCGATCCCGGCTTCCAGTATCTGCTGCAGCAGGCCGGCAGCGGCCAGGTGTGGGTCAAGCTGTCGGCCCCCTACCGCAATTGGGCGGCGCCCGCCTGCGCCGCTTCCGGCCGGCTTGCCGCGCAGCAGTTGCTGGACGCCTATACCCCCGACCGATTGATGTGGGGCAGCGACTGGCCTCATACCGAACACCGTCACCTGGCCTCCTACCCTGCAGCGACGCAGTGGCTGGACGCCTGGATCGACGACCCCGCGCAACGGCGCACCCTGCTTGCCGACACCCCGTTGCGGCTGTTCCAATTCCAAGGAGACATTCGATGACCCATCTGTTCAACCGCCTGGCGCGCCGCAGCGCGCTGCTCGCCGCAGCGGGCCTCCTGGCCGGTGCCGCGGGCGCCGCGCACGCCGGCTATCCCGAACGCGCCGTCACCCTGGTGGTGACCTATCCGCCCGGCGGCACCGTCGACGTGGTGGCCCGACTGATCGGCCCGAAGCTGGCCGCCGAACTGGGTCAGCCCGTCGTCATTGAAAACCGCGGCGGCGCGGGCGGCATGATCGGCGGCGCAGTGGTCGCCAAGGCCAAGCCGGACGGCTACACGCTGATGCTGGACGCCTCCAACCACGCCCAGAATCCTGCCCTGCACACCAAGATGCAGTTCGACACCCTGACCGCGTTCGCGCCGGTGTGCCTGCTGCTGCGCGTGCCCAATGTGCTGGTCGTCACGCCCTCGTATGAGGTGAAGACGGTGGCCGACCTGATCAAGCTGGGTCAGCCCGGCGCCAAGGACCACGTGTATTTCGCTTCGGCCGGCCCCGGCTCGGCCCAGCACCTGGCGGGCGAACTGTTCAACCTGCTGGCGAAGACGCAGCTGCAGCACGTCGCGTACAAGGGCGGCGGCCCGGCCATGATCGACGTGATGTCGGGCCAGGTGCCCGTCATGTTCGCCAGCATGGGCTCGGCCTGGCAGCACGTGAAGAACGGCAAGCTGCGCGCCGTGGCCGTCGGCGGCCTGGAACGCTCCAAGACCGCCCCCGAACTGCCCACCATCGCCGAGTCCGGCGTGCCGGGCTATGAAACGTACGAGTGGAATGCCGTGTTCGCCCCGGCCGGCACGCCGCCCGCCATCGTGGACCAGGTGTCGCAGGCGCTGGCCAAGGTGCTGAAGGATCCGACGATCGCCGAGCAGCTTGCCGGCATCGGCGCCGAGCCGATCGGATCGACGCCCGCCGAACTGGACACCTTCCGCCGCGCCGAGATCGAAAAGTGGCAGCGCGTCGTGAAGGAAGCGGGATTGAAGCTGGATTGAGTACTGCCGGGCCATAGCGGCCCGGACACCGCGTAGCCGGTTTGCGGCGCTCTTCGGAGCGCCGCTTTTTTTGCCTTGACCCGCCGCGCGCGCATCGGCCGCGCGCATTGCATTCGACCCTTCACAGGCGCCGCGCCAGGGCGAGCCGGCCGGCTGTGCGCGGCTATCATGATGGCTTGGACAGCTTTACCGCAGGAATCCGCAGCATGGACAAGATCCGACTCGACAAATGGCTTTGGGCCGCGCGCTTCTACAAGACGCGCAGCCTGGCCTCGCAGGAAATCGGCAAGGGACGCGTATTCGTGAATGGGCAGCCCGCCAAGCCCGCCCGAGAGGTCGCCGCCGGCGACCTGATCGCCGTGCGCAAGGAAGATCCCGCCGCGCAGGTGCGCGTCGTCGCGGTCAGCGGCGTGCGCGGCCCCGCACCTGTGGCCCGCCTGTTGTACGAAGAAACGCCGGAAAGCATCGCCGCCCGCGAACGCGCCGCCGAGATGCGCCGCCTTGCGCCGGAACCGGCGTTGGGTATCGACGCCGGACGGCCCACCAAGCGCGACCGCCGCCTGATCGACCAGATGCGGGGCAAATCCTGATGAAGCGCAGCCAGTCCGGCGGCCTGGTGTATTCGACCGAGGCCGGCCGCATGTGCCCTGAATGCCGCCAGCCCATCGCCCAATGCGTGTGCGGGCAGGCCGCGCGCATACCCCCGGCCGGCGACGGCGTCGCGCGCGTGTCGCGCGAAACCAAGGGTCGCGGCGGCAAGGCCGTGACGCTGGTTAGGGGCCTGGCGCTGGCGCCCGACGCCTTGAACGCGCTGGGCAAGCAACTGCGCACGGCCTGCGGTTCGGGCGGCACCGTCAAGGACGGCGTAATCGAGGTTCAGGGCGATCACTGCGACCGCATCATGGACGCGCTATCGAAACTAGGCCATCGCGCGAAGCGCGCGGGCGGCTGAATCGGAAAAAAAGACAATGACTGATCTCACCGTGACCGACGTCTCCAGCTGGCATGCCCACGTCTATTTCGACGCCACGAGCCGCGACGCCGCCTTTGCGCTGCGCGAGCGCGTGACGGCGCACTTTGACGGCAAGATGGAAATGGGGCGCTTCCATGAGCGCCCCGTGGGTCCGCACCCGCAATGGAGCTACCAGATTGCGTTTGCGCCCGAACACCTGGCCGAGATCGCGACGTGGCTGACACTGAACCACGGCGCGCTGGATGTATTCATGCATCCAAACACCGGCCATTCGCTGCGCGACCATCGCGATTGCGCCGTGTGGATCGGGCGCAGCCACGTGCTGAACCTGGCTGCGCTCGGCGGCTGAAGCCCTACAGCGCCCGACCCACGATCAGCGAGTCGATCGCCATCCGGGGATCGTCGCTCTTGCCGTCATAGGGAACGCGGCTTAGCACATAGCGCATGGCGTTCAGGCGGGCGCGCTTCTTGCAATTGGACTTCACGACGATCCACGGCGCATCGGCGGTGTCGGTGTGCGCGAACATGGCTTCCTTGGCGCGCGTGTAGTCGTCCCACTTGTCCAGCGACGCGAGGTCCACCGGGCTCAGCTTCCATTGCTTGAGCGGATGCACCTTGCGTTCCATGAAACGGCGGCGCTGCTCTTCCTGGCTGACCGAGAACCACAGCTTGATCAGGATGATGCCGCTGGAAACCAGATGGCGCTCGAAATCCGGCGTCTGGCGCAGGAAGGCCAGGTATTCGTCCTGCGTGCAGAATCCCATGACCCGCTCGACACCGGCGCGGTTGTACCAGGACCGGTCGAACATGACGATTTCGCCGGCGGTGGGCAAGTGTTGCACGTAACGCTGGAAGTACCACTGGCCCTTTTCGGTGTCCGACGGTTTTTCCAGGGCGACCACCCGCGCGCCGCGCGGATTCAGGTGCTCCATCATGCGCTTGATGGTGCCGCCCTTGCCCGCCGCATCGCGGCCTTCGAACAGGATGACGACGCGCTGGCCGGTGGCCTTGACCCACGCCTGGAGCTTCAGCAGTTCTACCTGAAGCTGGTATTTCTGCTTTTCGTAATTGCGGCGCAGCATGCGATGGCGGTACGGGTAGATGCCCTCGCGCCAGTCCACCGCAAGCTCGTCGTCGGGATTGCGGCGCGTGCGCGGCGCCTGCGTGTTGGCCTCGAGCAGCGCGCGGTGCACGGCCTGCGCGTCATCGGCGGACAGCTCGTCGATCACCGAGCGCAGCGCTTGATGGGCCTCGCCGGGCTCGCCGACCTTGTAGCGGCGGGCAATGTCGGCAAGCACGGCCGCGGTCTCCTGGCGGGCGGCGTCCTGGCGCGCGACGACGCGTTTGCGGATTTCGGCGCCGGGCGCGCTGGACGCTTCGGAGACGGCTTCGGCAGCGGGCGCCGGGACGGATTTGGCGGCCGGCTGGGCCAATGAGCCTGCAGCGCGCTTGGCGGTGCGTTTGGCTGCGGATTTCCTCGCGGCAGCGGGTTTCGCGACCTCGGCGACGTTGTCGGAGTCCGCGGGCTGCTGTGTCTTGTCTGTCATTGATCCTATCCTTGCTGCGCTGGCTGGCCAAGTCCGTGGCGGCCGGCCAGTCGCCGGCGACCCGTCAGGCAAAACCACAACCCTAACTTGCGACGACCAACGCAAAATTGACGTCGATCAAGCGTTGTAACATTTTTACACCGACCCGGCCCCATTACACTGGCCGTTTCGCCACGCCCCAAAATCGCGACACCATGTGGTCACTCATCAAGCGGCTGTTTGCAGGACCTCGCGCGCCCGAAGACCCACTGCAGGAAACCGTGCGTTTCGATGACGCGGGATTCACGCGTTCGAGCGAATTGGCGCGCGCCATGGGCCTGCAGGAGTTCTGGCCATGGCGCGACATCCACGAATTCGGATTCGTGTTTACCCAGGCGATCTATCCCGACCCGTGGTTCGGTGACCATATGGAAAGCCTGTGGTTTGTCCGAGTGCCCACCGACGGCGGCGGACTCATGCGGATGGATTTTGACGCACACGTGCTGGACATCGACCATCTGCCGCCCGCACTGCTGCGCAACCTGCCGGGGCTGGACATGGGCGCGCTTACGGCGGGGCTGACCACCGCCGCGCGCGGGCTGCGCCATTTCGAGGGCGAAGGAGAATGGGTCGCCTGGCGGCGCGACGCTGCCGCGCCGCCGGCCGATCAAGCCGCTACACCGAGCCCTAAACCCGGTCCTACACCCGGTCCTAAACCCGGTCCAGGCCCTGTTTGAGGTCTGCCAGGATGTCCTCCGGTGTCTCCAGGCCCACCGACAGCCGCAGCAAGCCTTCCGACAGGCCATAGCGTTCGCGGTCCTCGGCCGAATAGCTGGCATGCGTCATGGACGCCGGATGCTGGATCAGCGTTTCCGGATCGCCCAGACTGACCGCAATGCGCGCCAGCTTCAGGCTGTTGAGCAGCGTTTTGCCGGCGGCAAGCCCGCCCTTCAGTTCAAACGCCACCAGCCCCCCGCCCGCCGACTGCTGGCGCTGCGCGATATCCGCGCCGGCAGTGCCGGCCAGGCCTGGGTAGAAAACATCGGCGACCGCGGGATGTTCGCGCAGCAGTTTGGCCACTTTCAAGGCGGATTCGCTGTGGCGCTCGACGCGCAATTCCAGCGTCTTGATCCCGCGCAGCACCAGGAAAGCAGTAAAGGGCGACAGGGTCGCACCCGTGAAATACCGCAGCCCCTGGAGCCGGATGGCGTCGATATGTTCCTTGCGCCCCAGCACCGCACCGGCCAGCAGATCGCCATGCCCGCCCAGGTACTTGGTGGCCGAATGCAGCACGATGTCCGCGCCATGCGCCAGCGGACGCTGGAGCACGGGCGTGGCAAAGGTATTGTCGACGATGGTCAACAGTCCTTTGCCGCGCGCGATCGCCGATATGGCCGCGATATCCACCAGCCGCAGATTCGGGTTGGCGGGCGTCTCGAAATACACTGCGCGGGTCTTGGGGCCGATCGCCGCCGCCACGGTCTGCGGCTGCGTGAAATCGGCGAACACCGCGCGCACGCCGAACCGTGCCAGCCCCTGCGTGAACAAGGTGAATGCGGTGCCGTAGACGATCTGGTCGACGACGATCTCATCGCCGCTTTGCAGCAGCGAAAACAAGGTGGCCGAAATGGCCGCCATGCCGGACGCCGTCACCACCCCGGCCTCGGCGCCTTCCAGCGACGCCAGCCGCTCTTCCAGCAGCGCCTGCGTGGGATTGCGGGTGCGGCCATACACGTAGCCCTGGCTCTCGCCCAGCCGGATCCGGTCGAAGGCTTCGATGCTGTCCTGCGTGTAGGTGGACGTCAGGTATAGCGGCGGCGACAGTGCGCCCTGTTCATCCAGCGGCTCGTAGCCCAGGTGGATGGCGCGCGTGGCGAAGCCGTGTTGCGGAATATCGGACATCTCTGAACTCCTGTCATGGGTGAATGCAAGGGCGCAGAGCCCTTGAATTGAAACGGGAAATTGCCGCCGGGACGCGGCATTGACGAGGCTTGGTCGAGTCTTTACAGTCCGAAGCCATACCCCCGTCCTTCTGCGAGCCATGAACGACCCGCAAGCGCCCGCGCCGCCCCAGCGGGAAACGCCTCCGGCTGCCGCTGCAGCCTCCGACCCCCTGGCCCCGTCCACGACGCCCGCTCAGCCGGGCTGGATCCTGCGAGCGGCCACGGTCACGGTGTACGCCGCCATGTTGTCGTGGATCGTCTACAGTCGCCGCCCCGAAAGCCTGACCGCCACGGCGACGCTGGCCATCGGCAGCGCCGTGGTCCTCGGCGTATTCCTGCTTGTCGTGCTGGGCTGCTTTTCCCTGTCGCAGCGCTTCAGGACGCCGCGCAACCGGCTGCGCATCATGCTGGGCACCGGCGTATTCCTGCTGGCCGCCGTCGCGCCGCCCATCGCCGAGCGCAACCACGAAAATCGCCAGCGCGACATCGCCAACGTGGAAATCCGCAAGGCCGTCGACGCGTTGCGCCAGCAGGCCCTGGGCGGCAGCGGCGCGCCCGAGGACGTGCCTGCCATCGACCCCGCGCCCAAGGCGTCCGGTCCGTACGGGGAAATGGAACGCGCAATGAAAACCGTGGCCGGCGAGCGGCTGGCGCAGCACCGCGCCTATCTGCAAGAGCTGAAGATGATCGGCCTGCCGCGGCTCTTCGACGCCAGCCGCCTTGCGCGCGACTCGGGCCTGATCGAAAGCCGGCTGATTCTCGAGCAGGCCGAGCGCCTCGTGCCCGGCTACCGGCGGCAAAGCCTGGACGTGCTGAACGGAATGCCCGCGCTGGTGCGCTCGCTGTCCATCGCCGATGCCGAAAAGGCGAAGATCCTGACCGCCCTGCAGGCGTCCAACGCAGCCAGCGCCGCGAAGCTCACCCGCGTCTGGGACCTGGAAACCCAGATCCTGCACGAGTTCGGCCTGATGATCACGCTGCTCGATGACAACCGGCAATTCTGGTACGCGGACCGCGACGAACTCATGTTCGGGCGCGACGACGACCTGCGCCGGTTTCACCAGCACCAGGAAGCGGTCAACCGGATGGTCGGGGAACAGGAACGGTTGGGATCTCAATCCCTGGCCGCCGTGCCGCAAGCGCCGATGCGCTGATCGACTGCGCATCGTTTTCTTAGCGCTTGTGGTCGGCGCGGCGCGACAGCCATTCGCCGGTGAACTGCACGATCGACACCAGCGCGATCAGGATGACGATCACCTCGAACATCACCCGCGTCTCGTAGCGCTCGTAGCCGTAGCGGATAGCCAGGTCGCCAAGACCACCCGCTCCCACCGCCCCGGCCATAGCCGACGCGTTGATCATCGCGATCACGCTGACCGTCATGCCGCCGATGATGCCCGGCAGGGCCTCCGGCAGCAGGACGTGCCGCACGATATGCCAGCGGCGGCAGCCCATGGCGCGCGCGGCCTCGACCAGGCCGTGGTCCACATCGTTGAGGCTGACCTGCGCGATGCGCGCAAAGAACGGAATCAGGTTGGCCGACAGCGGCACGATCGCGGCCCACGTGCCCAGCGTCGTGCCCACCAAAAACCGCGTAAACGGCAGCATCGCCACCAGCAGAATGATGAACGGGATGGCGCGGAAGGTGTTCACGGTGACCGACAGCGCCTTGTTGAAGCGCGGCCGCGGATACAGGTTGCCGGGCGCGGTGACGGTCAGCACCACGGCCAGCGCCAGGCCCGACGCGATGGCGATGGCGGCGGATATGCTGACCATCGCAAGCGTTTGCAGGAAGGCCTGCAGGTATTTGTCAAGCATCGGCAGCGACATAGCCCAGCACCTTGATCTGATCAGCCACCAACGCGGCGCGCGCGGCCTCTTCCTGTAATGCGTCCGCTGGCACCGACACCAGCAGGCTTCCCTGCGCATGGCCGCGCAGCCGGTCCAAGCCTCCATGCAACAGCGTGGCGCCCGGCCCCATCGCGGCCAAGGCCTGCAGCGACACGCCGTCCGGACGCCCCTGCCCCGTAAATTGCAGGCGCAGCACGGCAATGCCGGAACGCCCTTGCAGATCGGGCACCAGGCGCGCAGCCAGATCGGCCGGCACGTCGTGCTGTAGTGGCCGCAGCAGTGCGCGCGTGGCGTCCGCCTGGGGATTGCCGAACACGCGCCACACCTCGCCCAGCTCGACCTTGCGGCCGCCGTCCAGCACCAGCACGTTGTGGCAGACCTCGCGGATCACGGCCATGTCGTGCGTGATCAAGACCACCGTAAGGCCCAGCTTGCGGTTGATGTCCAGCAGCAGCGCCAGGATCGACTGCGTGGTTTCGGGATCCAGCGCCGACGTGGCTTCGTCGCACAGCAGGATTTCCGGTTCGTGCACCAGCGCGCGCGCGATGCCCACACGCTGTTTCTGACCGCCGGACAGCTTGGATGGATACACGTCGGCCTTGTCGCGCAGTCCCACCATGTCCAGCAGCGCTTCCACCCGCGCCCGCGCGACGGCCGGCTTCACGCCCGCCACGCGCAGCGGCAGCGCTACGTTTTCGGCCACCGTCTTGGCGGACAGCAGGTTGAAATGCTGGAAGATCATGCCGATGCGGCGGCGCAGGCCCACCAGCGCGTCCTCATCCAGTCCGCCCACGTCCACGCCATCCACCAGCACGCGGCCCGCGCTGGGACGCTCCAGCATGTTGATCGAACGCAGCAGCGTGGATTTGCCGGCGCCGCTGCGGCCAATGATGCCGAACACCTCGCCACGGGAAATCGAGAACGACACGTCGGACAGCGCCGCGACCGGCCCCATCGGCCCCTGGTACTGCTTCTGCAGGCCCTCGAACACGATGTGCGCGTCCCGGGCCGAGGAGGTCGCCGCCGTGACGACGGCGCCCTTCGGAAGGGAAAGCTCGCGTTGCATGGCTGCCTAGAAAACCGGGATGACGGAACCTTCGTACTTGCTCAGGATGAACTGCCGCACTTCTTCGGAGTGGTACGCCTTGACCAGCGCGGGCACCCAGGGCGCATCCTTGTCCTTCTCGCGCACCGCGATGATGTTCACGTAGGGATTGTTTTCTTTCTTCTCCACCGCGATGCCGTCGCGCGTGGCGATTAGGCCGGCCTGGTAGGCGAAGCTGTTGACGATGGCGGCGGTGTCCACGTCCGGCAGCGAGCGCGCCAGCACGACCGACGCGCTTTCGACGAAGTTGAGCTTCTTGGGGTTCGAAGTCACGTCCGCCAGCGTGGCGGTGCCGGTCGCGGGGTCAAAGCCGTCCTTCAGCGTGATCAGGCCGTGGTCGCGCAGGATCACCAGCGCGCGCGTCTGGTTGCTGGGATCGTTGGGAATCCCCACCTTGGCGCCGTCCGGCAATTCCTTCAGCGACTTGTACTTGTTCGAGTAGAACGCGATGGGCGAAATCAGCGTGTTGGCCACCGACACCAGCTTGTAGCCGCGCTGCTTGATCTGATCGTTCAGGAAGGGAATGTGCTGGAAGGCGTTGGCTTCCAGATCGCCATTGTTCAACGCTTCGTTGGGACTGGCCGTGCCCGTGATGACCACCGGCTCCACGGCCAGGCCGTTCTTCTTGGCCACTTGCGTCACGACTTCCCAGATCTGTTCGTCCACGCCACCGCGCACGCCGACCTTGAGCGGCTTGGGGTCGGCCGAGAACGCCGGACCATGGAACATGGCTGCGGACGCGAGCACCGCGCCCAGCAAACCCTTGAGAACCGGCGCCCAGGCGCGCACATGACGCGTTTGCGGGGTAACGCCTTCATCCCCGGATGCCCCGGCGGCAGGAGTACGGATAGTCATGATGGAATCGCCTCTAAGTCAACGCAGTTATGAGAGAGACGATTCTAGGGAGGGCCCCTGCGCCCGCGAACGAATAGTTCGTTGAGTCGTTATTACAGGGATCTTTGGATATGGCGCGGCGGCATATGTGCGCCGTTCAGTGTCCTGCTGTCACGCTAGAACGGCTTGACCACCACCAAGGTCACGATGGCGGCGGCGGCCAGCACGGTGACCGGCGCATACAGGTCCACCATCGGCGGCCGGCGCGCGCTGCCGCCGGCCATGCGCCGCAGCGACGCGCTTTGCATGCCCAGCAAGGCGGACAGGCCCAGCGCGCAAGCCAATTTGATCCAGATCCAGCTCATCGCGAACCAGCCGAACGTCATTGCCAGATGCAGGCCGATGAGCCAGGTGATGACCATGGCGGGCGTCGTGACGAAGAGCGTCCAGCGGCGCAACGCATGGAGCATCTTGCGCTCCTTGGGCGCCTGGTCGCCTTCCTGCGGCTGCGAGGTCAGCAGAAACAGCGAGACGAAGAGCGAGCCTGCCAGCCAGGCCACGGCGGCCGCGACGTGGGCCATTTTCAGGAGTTGGTATGTCATGGCCGGCATTATCGCTGGTCGCGGCCAGCCCCATGCAGGGGCCAGCCACGGCGGTTTGCGCTACGGCAAATTCCCCCGGCGTTGTCCGCGCCGCCGTGCCGACGTCAGTTGCCGGCTGGCGGGGCGGCCGATTGGTCCGAAGGCGAGGAGGTGGATCCTGCGGCGGGCGATCCCGCGGCAGGCGAACCTGCGGCGGGCGAACCTGCGGCGGGCGAACCTGCGGCGGGCGAACCCGCGGCAGGCGATCCCGCGGCGGGCGATCCTGCGGCAGGCGATCCCGCGGCCGGCGAACCCGCGGCAGGCGCCGCAGTGGCCGGCGTCGTCGTCACAGACGTTTCAGGCGCTGCGGCCGCCGGCGCCGGTTTGGCCGCATCGTCCGATCCGGACGTGGACGGCGTCGCGGCAGGCGCCGCCTTGTCGCCCCCTGCAGCGGCGGGATTCAGCGTGTCCGCAGGCGCATTCGGCGACACGACCGGGTCCGCCGGCACGGCCGGCTTGGGCGCGGCGGTCTTGCCTCGGGCAGGCGTCGGTTCACGCGGCGCGGCCGCGGCCTGCGCGTCCGGCAAAAAGCGCTGCAACAGCTGGAAAAAGCCGTCGTAGAACTTGGGACGCGTCACCGTCTGGCTGCCGGTCTTGACCAGCGAATCGTCGCTGCCGCCAAACGGCATGGACACCTGGCCCAGCACGCTGACGCCGACGCTGGCGGAGTTGCCGGTGCGCTTGATCGAATAGCGATCCTGCACGGCATTGGCAAACACCGTCGCGCGCTCATTCGAACTGGCATCCGACGCGCATTCGATGTTGAAGCTGATCTGCGTGTGCTGCCCGTCGTCGGCCTCGAAGTTCTTGTGGCCCGTCACGCGCGATGGCTCGAACTTGTCGATGTTGTACCCCTGGCTCAGCAGGGCGCGCCGGCCCGCATCGCACGCCGCGTTGCTGGCGGCGGGAAAGGTCCTTGAGTAGGTGTCGCTCTGCGCGAAGTCCTCCCTTTCATAGGCAGGCTTGGGGGAAGAACATCCGGCCAGAACGGCCGTCAGGGTGGCGAGCAGAGGAAAAGCGATACGGCGGGTGACGCAAGGCATAAGGGGTCCGGCTTTGGGCAACGAAGTGCATTATCGGCCAAGAAGCACGGCGAGATATTGGGGACGGGCTTGAGCGGAGATATGTTGAAACAGCTTAAAGAGCAAAGCAGCCACGCGCGACATCAAGTCCCCGCGTCTCCCCATGCGCCTGCAACGAAGGCCCGAGTCGTAATTGGTATCGAATTAGCCCGGGGCCGCACCCGCCGCTTTATTTGTCCAGTTGGCCCAGGATGCCTGCCGCAAGCCTGACACGCGCCTCGTTCGGGTAGTTCCTGTTGGCCAGGATCACGATGCCCATCTTGCGCGCGGGCACGAAAGCCGCGTAGGCCCCGAAGCCGTTCGTCGAACCCGTCTTGTTGATCCAGGTGTCGGCGCGCGGGGCCAGCGGCGGCTCCAATGCGCGGGCGGCATGGCTCTGGCTGTTCAGCGTGCCCGCATTGGCCGTCAGCAGCGTGTCCAGCGTGACCGGATACGGAAACTGCTCCCAGACCATGTCCTGCGTCATTCCTCCCACCTGGTAATAGCCCACGTGCGTGTCCGCAATGGCGCGCCGGATGTCCTTGTCCAGGACGTCCATGTCCATATTGGCCTCGACGTACCGCAACATGTCGCGCGCACTCGATTTGAAGCCATAGGCCTCGGCCGCAAGCACGCCGGGATTCACGCGCACGGGCGCCCCCTGTTTGTTGTAGCCCTGTGCGTAGCGCGATGCCTTGGCGGGAGGCACGTCGATGTACGTGCTGGACAGGCCCAGCTTGGGCAGCAGCTCCTTTTCCATCGCGGCCTTGAACGGCACCTTCATGCTGGCGGCCGTCGCAACGCCCAACATCCCGATGCTGGGATTGGCGTACGTGCGTTGCGTGCCCGGAGCATGTTCGGGTTTCCAGGCTTTCAGGTAATCCATCAACTGCGCGTCATCACGCACCTCGTCCGGCACCTGCAGCGGAAAGCCGCCGGTGGTATGCGTGGCCAGATTCAGCAGCGTCAGCTTGGCGAAATCGGTGCCGGCCAGGTCGGGCAGGAATTTTGCCGGACTGTCGGTCAGCACCAGTTGGCCTTTGACCTGCGCGTAGGCGGCAAGCGTCGCCGTAAAGGTCTTGCTGATCGAGCCCAACTCAAACAGGGTGTCCCGCGTGACGGCGCGCCGTGTCTGCAGGGACTCAACGCCGTACGTATAGAACCGCTGCCTGCCCTGGTGCGTGATGGCGATCACCAAGCCAGGAATGTCATGTTCGCGCATGACCGCGCGGGCCGCCTCGTTCACGACGCTATCGATGTACGGCAGCTCGGAACGCCCAACGGCGGAGCCGGCCATGCCGGCAAACAGCCCGGCAAAAACCAGGCCGGCGCAAAGATGTCTACGGGTGGGCATGCAACGTTCCGGTGAGAAGGCGGGAACGCCGGCGAAATGCGCGGCGCAACGATGCGGCATCGTACCGCGGCGCCCGCTTCTGCACCCGCGCATTTCCCCTGCGCGCGGCCGCCGAGTCTTGTTGACCGCAGCGTCGGCCGTAATTTCAGAGGCGTCCTGCGGCAGCCGGCCTGATCGGCTATCGCAATCGGAACCTGCCAACTAGGCTTCGCCGCACTCCCACCGCGGCACTACCGCGAAGGGCGCCTCCTCGACCGCCGGCAACAACGCCAGAGCCGCATTGGCTGCATCCTGGCCGACCCGGGCTGGCGACGCCTGCGTTTCTATTTCATCCAACAGCCGGTCCAGTTCCGCCTGCATGGCCTGCGGCAGGTATCCCTTCAGAATCTGAACGTTCGCCTTCACGCATGCCGCGGCCTCGGCGGGCGTCAAGCCGTCTTCGATCAGGTGCGATGGATCCGATGCGCTTCGCACCAGCGCATCGTAGACAAAAGCGTCGAACGACGCCCATTCAACACGGGAATCGTCGCTGTCATGCCCGACCAGAGCGACACCCAGACCGCCGCTGGCCGTCGGCGTCAGGCAATAGGCGTCGCCCGCGCCGGATTCCGCGAACGGCAGGAAACGCCGGCCGTGCTGGTAGCCCGGGTTGAGCCATTCCTCGGCTGTTTCCCGCGCCTGCGCGGCGTCGATCCATTCCAGGTCGTCCATGCAGGACAGCACGGGCTGCGCCGCCAGCGTGCGGCCCTTCCAATCAGCCTGCCATGCGCGGATGTCGTCGCCGTAGCTCGTGTGGCCGGCTTCTATCAATTGGCGCAGCATGGCGGGCAAGGCTATACCGCAGTCCTCGGCCAGTTCGGCATATGTCGCCATCCGGGTTCCTTCCATCGAATTCAAAATTCCAGTATTTCCAGGAAGCACTCGGCTTCCTGCTCATCGCCCAGCACCGCGATCAGGTCTTGCAGCGCCAGCGCGCGATGCTCGGGCTTGATTTCCCAATCGTCGTTGCGCAAGTCCTCGTCGGCCTCCAGGCACACCAGGCCGACGGCGGCCAGCGCGGCGGCCCACGTGGGCAAGTCGGGCGCCACCTCGGCCGGATCCCAACTGCCCGTGCCGTGCATGGCATGCAGGATCCGACCCGTTTCGATGTCCAGGATGAAGGGATCCGCATTCTGGTCGGCCACCACCAGCCAGTTCTCTTGCCATTCCGGCACGCGTTGCCCGTTCGACGCGTCCCAGCGGTAACCGGCCTGCAGGTTCCAAAGCCGGTGCAGCGGGGGAAAGCTGATGTTCGTCTCGGAAAGCGTGATGCCGACGGGACCCACGTTCTCGTGATAAGTCGCGCCCCACGGGCCGACCTGCTCGTAGAAATCGGCCAGCACGGCCGGCAGCGGAATATCGCCGTTCCATCGATCGCGCAACTGCTCGCGCAGTTCGCCAAACCGGGCGAACTGGTCCCGGATGCGCGAAAAGGAAGTCATCGTCATAAGCGTGTGAAGAAAAGCGGTGGCAAGGGATCAGAGATAAATCGAACCGCGCAAATACAGCGCCGCCTGACCGCTGATGACCACCCGGCCATTGTCCGGAACCTCGCATCGCAGCTGGCCCTTGCGCGCCCCACCCTGCTGAGCAGTGAGCACGCGCTTGCCCAGCCGCTGCGCCCAGTACGGCGCCAGCGAGGTGTGGGCGGACCCCGTCACGGGGTCCTCGTTCACGCCCACGCGCGGGCCGAACCAGCGCGATACGAAATCGAATTTCGCGGACGGCGCCGTCACAGCCACGCCGCGCACATCGAAAGCCGCCAACGCCGCGAAATCCGGCGTCAGGCCGTCGATGAGCGCCTCGTCTTCGATCACCACCAGATAGTCGTCCGTGCGGTACAGCGCCTGCGCGCCCGGCAGGCCCAACGCCTGCAAGAGGGCCGGCGCAATCTCCTCCGCCACCGGCTGCTTGGCCGGAAAGTCCATCGCCAGCAGGCCGTCCGCGCGGCTCACCCGGAGCTCGCCGCTGCGCGTGGAGAAGCGCAGCACGTCGTCCTGCGCGCCCAGCACTTCAAACAGCACATAGGCCGACGCCAGCGTGGCGTGCCCGCACAGGTCCACTTCGACGGCGGGCGTGAACCAGCGCAGTTCGTAGCCGTCCTGCTTTCGCACGAAATAGGCGGTCTCGGACAGATTGTTTTCCTCGGCGATGCGCTGCAGCGTTTCGTCCGGAAGCCAGGCGTCCAGCGGCACGACGGCGGCGGGATTGCCGCCGAAAGGTGCGGAGGTGAAGGCGTCCACCTGGTAGAGATCGAACTGGGGCATGGGGATATCCAAAAAAGACGTGCCGCGCGCGCGGCGGCCAGACCGCATTTTGCTACATTTGAGGCCCCAACCCGGCTCGACCTTCCGCCTGGATCGATATCCGGCAGACGGTTTGGGCAACCCGCTCTCGACCACGGAACGACCATGCGCATAACGTCCGCAGTTTCCGCCCGCCCCTCCCGGATGCCGAGCCTGGCCGCCCGCTTGGTGCTAGCCGCCGCATCGGGTCTGGCCGCCGTCGCCTGCGCGCACGCGCAGCAATGGTTCGATGTCGCACCGCGCCCTGATCTCCCCAACGCCGCCATCCGGATCTCGGGTCAGCCCGACTCCCGACAGGCATCGGGCAACGCCAAGGGAAAAATGGAATTCCGATACGCCTCGCCCCAGACTATCCCGGGCGCGGACAAGGGCCGTGGACGCTACAACCGATCCGTGACGGACGTGCTGTTCAACTGCAAGCGGACGCAGGTCGGCTTTCTGCCCGCCACCAGCTACTACATGAACGACAAGCTGATCGCCGCCGTGGGCGACGAGACGCCGGACGAACGACAGGTTCAATTCGTCCGCTTCCCGGAAGGCAGCTCCCAGATGAAGGCCTTGCGCGTCGCCTGCGGCAAGTAGGAAGGCGCAGGCTACGCCAGCAACAGCCGGCCCGCCCCCTGGGCCGGCGTCTCGTCCCGCCCGCGCTCGCGGTCTTCCTGCGCCAGCCGGAACACACCCACCGCCCTGACCAGTTCGCGCGCCTGATCCTGCATGGACCCGGCTGCGGCGGCGGCTTCCTCGACCAGCGCGGCGTTCTGCTGCGTTACCTCGTCCATCTGCGCGACAGCGCGGTTCACCTGATCGATGCCGCTTGCCTGCTCGTGCGATGCAGCGGCGATTTCTCCCATGATGTCGGTCACGTGCCGCACGGCGCCCACGATCTCTTGCATGGTGGCGCCGGCGCCTTCGACCTCGCCGGCGCCTTGGCCCACCTTGGCCGCCGACTCCTCGATCAGCGTCTTGACCTCGCGGGCCGCCTGCGCGCTGCGCTGCGCCAGCGAGCGGACCTCGCCCGCGACGACGGCGAAGCCCTTGCCCTGCTCGCCCGCCCGGGCGGCCTCGACCGCCGCGTTGAGCGCCAGGATGTTGGTCTGGAATGCGATCCCGTCGATGACGGAAACGATCTCGGATATCTTGCGCGACCCTGCGGAAATCTCGCGCATGGTGTCCACCACGGCGGACACCGCGGCGCCGCCGCGCTGGGCGATCTCGGACGCGCTGGCCGCAAGATGGTTTGCCTCGCGGGCGTTGTCGGCGTTCTGCTTCACGGTGGACGCAAGCTCTTCCATCGACGCGGCCGTTTCCTCCAGCGACGCGGCCTGCTCTTCGGTCCGGCTGGACAGGTCGGCGTTGCCCGCCGTGATCTGGCCCGAGGCGGTGGAGATCGTTTCGGCCCCATGGCGGATCGCGCGCACGGCGCGCGCCAACCTTTCCTGCATGTCCTGCAAGGCATGCAAGAGGCGTCCGGTTTCGTCCCGGGACGTTGCTTCAATGTGCTGGCCGAGATCGCCCTGCGCCACGTTTTCCGCAGCCTTGACGGCCCGGGCCAGCGGACGGGTGATCGACAGCGTGACGCGCCACGCGAACAACGCGCCCAACGCCAGCGCGATGCCGGCGAGCGCGATGTTCAGGCGTTCGGCCTCCTGGATGACGGCATGGCTTGCGACGCCCGCTTCGCTCATTTCGGCGGACTGACGCTGCGAAAGCTCGATGATGTGATCCTGCAGGCTATCCAGGATGGGCAAGGTCTCTTGCAGCATGTGCTGGCGCGCCGCATCGCGCTCGCCACGCTTGAGCATCGCGCCCACCGTTTGGAATGACTTGACGTAGCGCCCGCGCACGTCCTCCAACGTCCTCAGCCTTGCGCTTGCTTCGGGGTCGGTGAACAGGGGCCGCATTGTCGCCAGCGCCTGGTCGATGCGCTTGCGGTTCGCTTCGATCTGGAGGAAAAGTTTGTCCGTGGCCGCGGGGTCGGCGTTGACGATCAGTTCCAGGTTGACGCGCGCATTGGCGCGCGTCGTCACGTCCACCGTCGATATGGCGCTGGCCTTGGTCCACGTTTCCTGCGTAATCGCGTGGTTGATGCCGCCGATACGGGTCAACTTGTATTGCGACAGGCCGGCCAGCGCCAGCAACAAGGCGAGCACCGCGCCGAAAGTCAGCGCCAGCCGGGCGCCGATGGAAAGATTGCCGAAGTGGATGCGAGGGATGTTCATGGTTTCAGGTTCAAGGATGTCGACCCGGAGCCATCGCCATGCAAGCGGACGCACTACCACACGGAAATTTCACGGAATATCGAACACGGGAAAATCCCAGTCTAAATTTCGTGACACATTTGGCAAACATTTACATCGGACTTGTTTGCGATTCGACAAAGACAGCCAACATAACGCGCCGAGCTGCCGCGTTGCTAAGATCAGTAATAGCGTTCCGCCCGCAACACTTCGTCGGAGACACGCATGAAACCCCTGGAAAACGCCGTAAGCGTCACATTGGCGACGCACACTGACGACGCCCTGGTCCACGCCTTCGCCCGGCTGCTGCCGCAGCTATCCAAAAGCGCCCCGCCGCTGTCCCAAGCCGATCTCGACGAGATCATCCATGCGCCCTGCAATCATGTATTCATCGCCACCCTGGGGTCAGACCCGCGCATCGTCGGCACGCTGACCCTGGTGCATTTCCGCATTCCTACCGGCGTGCGCGCGTGGATCGAGGACGTGGTGGTGGATCAGGAGGCGCGCGGACTGAAGGTCGGCATGGCGCTGACCCGCGCGGCCATCGCGAAAAGCCGCGAGCTGAAGGCGCGTACGCTGGACCTGACGTCCAATCCTGGCCGGCTGTCCGCCCACCATTTGTACGAATCGGCAGGCTTCGTCATGCGCGATACGCGCGTATACCGTTATGAACGCTGATCGCTGCGGCTGCTGTTACTGGTAGCGTTCGCGATATCCCACGGGCGACATGCCGCAGTACTTGTTGAAGATGTCGCGAAACGCCTTGGTGTCGTTGTAGCCGACCTCGTACATCACTTCAGCGACGCTCTTGCGCGACGTTTCCAGCCGCTGCTTGGCGGCCTCCACGCGCACGCGCTGCACGTATTCGACGATGCTGTTGCCGGTGGCCTGGCGGAATCTGCGTTCAAGGGTGCGGCGGCCCAGCGCGTGGCGGTCGGCAAGCTCTTCCACGGTGATCCTTTCGCGATAGCGGCCTTCGATGTCATCCTGCACGGCGCGCACGATGTCGTCCGCGTGCCCCTTCTGTCCCATGAAGACAGAAAAAGGCAGCTGGCTCTGCCGGCTCCAGTCCAGCTGGAAATACTTGGCGCACCAGATGGCGGTGTCGCGGTCGGTGTATTTTTCGATCAGGTGCAGCACCAGGTGCGCCGCCGAAAACGCGCCGCCGCTGGTGTAGACCCCGTTTTCCGCCATGACGACGCGGTCGCTGATCCAGCGCACGTTAGGAAACAGGCTGGCATAGAGGTTTTGCGCCACCCAATGCACGACAGCCTCCTGCCCATCCAGCAGCCCGCCCGCGGCCAGCAAAGCGGCGCCCATGCACAGGCTGGCGACCTCGCCTCCTGCGCGATGGTGGCGAGACAGCCATTCGATCAGTTCACGATTGGACAGGACGGCGTCCGACACCGACCCCAGCAGCGGCGGCGCGATGCAGATGTGGATGTCGGTGGCGTCCGCCAGCACCATGTCGGCCTGGACCTTGATGCGCCCGTCATCCAGGCTGACCTCGCGCGTGAGTCCCATTGTCCGCACCCGAAAACGGGGTTCGCGGCCGTGCGCGGCCAGGTATTCGTTAGCCACCAGGAAACCGTGGCGGGCGGTTTCCAGGGACGCGATGTTGGCCCCCTTGGGCAGCAGGAACGCGACGTTTTTCATGTTGCCAAGCATACGCCTGCGAGCTGACGCAATCCACCCGCAAGATTGTCGCAATCGCCTATCGGAAAGGCGCCAGGATCCCGATAAAGTGACACCTGCCGATCCCGAATCCGGACGGCGGCCCGGGCGGCTCGCGGACGCCCAGGGGCGGAATAGAACAACACGGACCCAAGGAGTGATCGATGGAAAAGTATCTGGATGGTTTCCTGCTGTGCGTGCCCAAGGCGAACCTGGACACGTACAAGAAAATGGCGCAGCACGCCGAAGGCATCTGGCGCGAACACGGCGCGCTGGACTACCGGGAAGGCGTCGCCGACGACATCGACGGCGAAGGCTTCGCGTCGTTCAGCGCGGCTGCCGGGGCACGCGAAGGCGAGGTCGTGGTATTCGCCTGGATCCTGTACCCCAGCAAGGAAGAACGCAACCGCATCAACGCCAAAGTCATGTCCGACCCACGGCTGGCGGACATGTGCTGCGACGGCGTATTCGACGTCAAGCGCATGTGCTGGGGCGGCTTCGCCACCCTGGTCGGCAACTAGCGCGCATAACGCGCACGGGCCGCGCCGAGCATGCGGCCCATCGAAAAACCTGGAGACGAATCATGGCCACCAACGCAGTCAAGCCCATTCCCGAAGGCATGCACACGCTGACCCCGCACATCGTGTGCGAAGGCGCTTCCGATGCCCTTGCCTTCTACAAGAAAGCCTTCAACGCCGAAGAACTCATGCGTCTGCCCGGCCCCAACGGCAAGATCATGCATGCGGCTGTACGCATCGGCGATTCGGTGCTGATGCTGATGGACGACTTTCCGGAATGGGGCACCCTGGGGCCCAAGGCGCTCAAGGGCACGCCGGCCGTCCTGCATCTTTACGTGAACGACGCGGACGCCGCGATGCAGCAGGCGGTGGCCGCGGGCGCGCAGGTGACGATGCCCGCCGCCGACATGTTCTGGGGCGATCGCTATGGGCAGGTGGTGGATCCCTTCGGCCACCGCTGGTCCATCGCCACGCACAAGCAGGACCTGACGCCCGAGGAAATCCAGCAGAACATGGCGAAGATGGGCCCGATGGAGGGCTGCGGCGACGCCACGAAGCAGTAACGGAACGGCGGCGTGCGCCACGCCGCCGCCGGAAGCGCCTGCGGACTCCTACTGGGAATAAGGCCCCAGGAAGTCCATCTTCCCGATCGGCACGCCGGCCTGGCGCAGGATGCCGTAGGCGGTCGTCACGTGGAAGTAGAAGTTGGGCAGCGCAAACGTCAGCAGGTAATCGTCGCCCTGGAACTCGGGCTTGAATTCCCCAAAGCTCAAGGTGACTTTCCGGCCTTCCGATCCGTCGATCTGGTCCGGCGTGACACTTTCCAGGTAGGCAATCGTGTTGGCGATACGTTGCTGCAGCTGCTCGAGCGTGGTTTCGTTGTCGGCGAACTTGGGCGCTTCGCCCTGGGTCAGGCGCTGCGCGGCAAACTTGGACGCATCGCTGGTGCGCTGGATCTGCCCCGACAGCGGGTACATGTCGGGCGCCAGGCGCGCGTTCACAAGTTGGGACGGATCGATACCCGTCGCCTGCGCATGCGCCGCGGCCTTTTCCAGCAGCGTCGCCAGCACGTTCAAGCCGCGAATGAAGACAGGCACGGACGCCTGATACATGGATAGGGGCATGGAGAGTCCTCTTTGGGATTTCGGCCCGGAGCACCACGCTCCGGACAAGGCGGCATCGCCGCGATGTTACGCCGGGCCGGGGCGCTGCGCGCCGACATGACCATTCCCGGCGCCCGAACAATGGGGCCGCAACGCGATCATGCCGCGTCCGCCCCCCGTTGCCTCAACCTGCGACGACTCGCCGCTGGCTCTGGAAAAACCGCCACACCAACGCGGACGCGTCCGGTCCGCAGTTTGCGTGGTACCTGACCGAGGGGTCGCCCCCGCTCCAGGCGTGCTCCAATCGCGTGATCTCGCACAGGCGAAGCACAGTCTTGCGCCCGCGCATGACGTCCACCCGACGATACGCCTTGTCCGTACCCAGGCCCAGCACGCGTTCCACCGGCAGTGCGTGCGGATCCGGCGCGTTCAAGGCACGGAACTGTTCGAACAATTGTTTCGCATTGCGCGGCGCCACGGCCGGGTCGAGCTGCCCCTGCAGGATCAGCGCTGGCATGCCCAGTTCGAAGACGGCTGGGTCCGCCACTGATTCCAGGTTCGACAGCAATGGTTTGATGCTGCCGCGCCGCATCGTATTCAGGCCGCCCGCCGCGTTGTGGGCGTCTCCCACGACCGGCCCCGAGTGCATCGCTACCGCCGCGACCAGCGTGGGGTGCCGCAAGGCGACCAGCGCCGCCATGCCCGCTCCCGCCGACAGCCCCGCCACGTACACACGTTCCGGATCCAGACCATGGCGCTCGACCTCGGCCCGGATCAACGCCGCGATGAGGTCGGCCTCGGCCCCGCCGTGAGCTGCATCCGGCTGAAACCAGCGCCAGCAGCGCTGCACCTGGCGCGCCATGGATTGCTGCGGGTACAGGACCATGAAGCCCCCGGCATCCGCCCATTGGTTCATGCGTGAACCGCGCGCGAACGCCGCCGACGTCTGCCGGCAGCCGTGCAGCATCACCACCAGCGGCATGCCGGCCACCGGGGCCGACAGCGGGGTATAGCGGGAAAAGGCCAATCGGCGGCCCACGCCGTCCGAGAACTGTCGGGACGCCTCCCAGCGCCCCGTGCCCCCTTGCGGCGCGACGGCCGCCGCCTTGGCCGCCTTGATCGCCGTTGCCGTCGCGGCTGCCTTGGCCGATTTGGCAGCCGCACTGCCCGCGGCAGCCGTCTTGCGCGTCGTCTTGACGCGTTTGCGTGCAGCCTTGGGGGCCGCAATGCGCAACGCCGCGCGCTGGAGCCGGGTGATTTTTTTAGCCGCTTTGAAAAACAGACTGCTGAAACTGCGCGCCATTGCTTGGGCCTGTTCGGTGGATCCTGTTTGCCGCGGCCGGGCTGGCCGGGTACCGCGGCGCCGATCGACGGTCGTGTCGGCGGCGCCGCCCCGCAAGGCGGATGCCTGCCGTCAGAAACGGGAGGGAGGACGTGCGGAGGCGCCTGTCAGCAGTTCCAGGCAGGAAATCAGAGCCACGGCGATCGTCAGGATCGAAAGCACCTTGACCACTTTGCTGGAATCGGGGCGGGTCAGCATCGCCGTCATGCGAGTGACGATGTATGCCCCAACCATAAGGCCAATTGCCGGAATCATCGGTGCTCCCCTTGGAGTGTCTGTCGTAGCGGCGCTGCTGCGCCGCCCACTTGCAAGCCCGGAATGAAGAATGCTGGCTGCCTCTATCGGGCAGTCTGAACAGCGCGACAAATGTATCACAGAGTAACTAATTCGGCGTCCTTTTAATGGCCCGGAATTCCCCGGCGTCTTTGCACTAAATCAAAGCCGCCCCGCATCCTGCGGCCGCGAATCAGAAGTCCGCTTGAGCCATTGCCCCAAAGCGCCTATGGTGAAAGACTTTCGCGCAGATCAGAAGCATTCATGTTTCCCAACGACCGTCCCCAGACATTGGGCGAGGAAATCGCCAACAGCATCAGCCACGGACTGGGCGCAGCCGGCGCATTGGCCGGCGCTCCGCTCCTCATCGCGGCCGCCGTGCGCCAGGGCGACGCCGCCTTCATCGCGGGCGCCGCAGTGTTCGCTGCGTCAATGTGCCTGTTGTACCTGGCATCAACGATTTATCACGCCTTGCCCCGCTGCCGCGCCAAGCAGATCTTCAATGTGCTTGACCACTCCGCCATCTACCTTCTGATCGCCGGCACCTATACGCCGTTTGCGCTGGGCGCCCTGCGCGGACCATGGGGCTGGACGCTGTTCGGATTGGTATGGGGATTGGCCCTGCTGGGCGTGGGGCTGAAAGCCAGCAAACGGCTCAACCGGCCCGCCCTTTCCACCGGCCTGTACCTGGCGATGGGCTGGATCGTCGTCATCGCCGTGAAGCCCCTGCTGGAGCTCGTGCCCACAGGCGGCCTCTGGTGGCTGGTGGCGGGGGGCCTCGCCTACACGGGCGGCGTGGTGTTCTTCGTGTTCGACAACCGCTGGCGCTACAGCCATTTCATCTGGCACCTCTTCGTGCTTGCGGGCACTGTCTGCCATTTCTTCGCGGTCTTCTGGTACGCGGCCTGACCCGGCCCCGGCCTGCCCCGGCTTTCACGCCATGGCCTGCCGCAAATACTCCGTGGGCGGTTTGCCCAGCACGCGCCGGAACATCGTCGAAAACGCCGCCGGGCTCTGGTAACCGAAATCCAGCGCGATAGCCGTTACCGGCGTGCCCGCCGCCAGGCGCGCCAGCGCGAGCACCACGCAAGCGCGCTGTCGCCATTCCGAAAACGCCATGCCCGTCTGCTGCCGGAAATACCGGCTGAACGTGCGCAGGCTCATGTGCAGGCGGTCCGCCCAGGCCTGCGGCGGCAATCGCGCGTCGGGCGCGGCGATGAACGCGCGGCACAACGGCGCCAGCCGCTTGTCGGGCGGCAATGGAATATGCAGAGGCAGCACCGGGGCACGTTCGACCTCGTGCAGCAGCAAAGCCGCCAGCGCGCCGTCGCGACCCTGGCGGTCGTACGCGGCGGGCATGTCCACCGCTTCCAGCAGCAACTGGCGCAACAGCGCAGACACCTCGATCACTTCGCAGGCATGGCTCTGCGCGCGCGCCGCTCCCGGTTCGATATAGGCGCTTCGCGTGCTGACGTCCAGCATGCGCACCTGATGCGTTACCCCTGCCGGGATCCACACGGCGCGCTGCGGGGGCACCACCCAGTTGCCGTCGCCCGTGACCACGTGCATGACGCCCGTGGCGCCATAAAGCAATTGCGCGCGTCGATGCGAATGGGGCGGCAACAGCGTGCCTGGCGGATAGTCGTTGCCGATGGCCACCACGGCGCGGTCCAGGCGGTCGTACTGATCGATGTGGCTGTTGCGCATGATGCACGCCGCCGCACTCCAGGGCGGCTTGGCCGAAACGAAAACATTATTGTCTCATCCTCGAAAGCGCGCCAACACCCGTCGCCGTAATCTGACCGCTTTCTTGGGAAGGAAAACGGCGTGGTCTATCTGGTTCTTGTCCTGTTCGGATGCCTGAGCGGCGTCACCACGGTGCTTTTTGGCTTCGGCGGCGGTTTCGTGGTGGTGCCCGTCCTGTACGGCGTGCTGACCGCCGTGCATGGCGCGCACGACGCGATAGGCCAATCGGCCATGCACATCGCGGTGGCCACCTCAACCTGCGTGATGATCGTCAATTCAATCTCCGCCACGCGCAACCACCAGCGCGCCGGCAACATCGTGCGCGCCTACGTGTGGCCGCTGGCCGGCTACATCGCAGTGGGCGCCCTAATCGGCGCGTTGGCCGCCACCCGGGCGGGCGGCGACTTCGTGCGGCTTGCCTTCATCGGCTATCTGGGCGTGACGATCCTCGATTGCCTGCTGCGCCAAGGATTTCTGTCGCAGCACGCGGATGCCCCGCCCCGTGCGCTGGGGCGGGCGGCGGCGATGGGCGGCGGCGTGGTTATCGGCGCGATCGCCGCCTTTCTGGGCGTGGGCGGCAGCGTGATGACCGTTCCGTTGCTGCGGCGGCGCGGCCTGCCCATGGCCAAGGCAGCCGCGATGGCAAACCCGCTGACGCTGCCGGTGGCCGTGGTGGCGACGCTGGCCTACATGGCCGCGGCTCGCGGACTGCCTGCGGCGCTGGCGCCATGGATCGTAGGCTATGTGGACCTGCTGGCCTTCGCCGCGCTGGCGGTGGGATCGCTGGCCGGGATCCGCCTGGCCGCCCCGCTGATTCCGCGCATTCCGGACCGGCTGCACGCGCGGGTGTACGTGCTGCTGCTGGCCATCGTGATGCTCAGCATGATCCTGCTGTAGCGCGCCTTGTCCGCGAACCTAAAGACACATCGCGGCCAGCAGCGACTACGAAATCGCGCAAAACGTTTCGACGGCGCGCCCTGGGGGCTCCCTCCCGGGCCTGGTCCGCATATCGTGCCCTGCCGACACAGGAAAACACATCGGGAAACTTGTCCCGGGCCCGGTCCGCTCGTCATCATGGTCGGACTTTCAACCGGAACAAGGAGATTTCATGCAGCGTTCCACTTACGCATTCCTATCCGCCGCCATACTGACGACGGCGCTGTCCGGTGCACCTGCCCTGGCGCAACAGGCCAGCCAGCCCCAAGCGCAGACGCAGGCACAGCCGGGCATGGCGCCCGCCGTGCAAAAGCCGACGGATCAACAATTGCAGAAGTTCGCCTCGGCATCGCAAAAGATTTCGGGCGTCGTCGACGAATACCGTCCGAAGGTCGACGCCGCGAAGACCGACGAGGCCAAGCAGAAGGTCGTTCAGGAAGCCGACGCCAAGATGGTGAAACTGGTGCGCGCCGATGGCCTGAGCGTCGAGGAATTCAACGGCATCGGCCAGGCCGTGCAGCAGGATCCGCAGCTCAAGCAGCGCCTGATGACCATGAAGCCCGGCCCCGCTGCCCCGCGCTAAGCGCATATAGCAAAGCCCCGGCGGCCCCCACGGCAAAAAAGCCACGCGCCCTTGCAGGCGCGTGGCTTTTTCATGCAGGGCCAGACGCGGCCGGGGCCTTTCGCCGGTGACCGGCTTCAGGTCTTCAAGCGGTAGCCGGTCTTGAAGATCCAGCGCACGCCCACCAGGCAGGCCACCAGGAAAGCCAGCGTCATGCCCACGCTGATTTCCATGCTGACGTCGGCGACGCCGAAGAATGCCCAGCGGAAACCGCTGACCAGGTACACGACCGGATTGAACAGCGTGACGGTCTGCCAGAAGGGAGGCAGCATGTTGATGGAATAGAACGTGCCACCCAGAAAGGTCAGCGGCGTGATGATCATCAACGGAATGATCTGCAGCTTTTCGAAGCCATCGGCCCAGATCCCGATGATGAAACCGAACAGGCTGAACGTCACGGCGGTCAGCACCAGGAAAGACAGCATCCAGAACGGGTGTGCGACGTCGAAAGACACGAACAGGCGCGCGGTGGCCAGCATGATGAGGCCCAGGATGATGGATTTGCTGGCCGCGGCGCCCACGTAGCCCATGACGATCTCCACGTAGGAGATGGGCGCCGAGTGGATCTCGTAGATGGTGCCGGAAAAGCGCGGCATGTAGATGCCGAACGAGGCATTGGCCACGCTCTGCGTCAGTAGCGACAGCATGATCATGCCCGGAACGATGAAGGCGCCGTAGCTGACGCCGTCGATCTCGACCATGTGCGAACCGATGGCCGATCCGAACACCACGAAATACAGCGACGTGGAGATCACCGGCGACAGCACGCTCTGCATCAGCGTGCGCCAGGCACGGGCCATTTCAAAGAGGTAGATGGCGCGAATGGCGTAGAAGTTCATGATTGACCGTGTACCAGGCTGACGAAGATGTCCTCGAGCGAACTTTCCGAGGAATTCAGGTCGGTGAATTCGATCTGCAACCTGTTCAGATCCTGCAGCAGCCTTGAAATATCGCCGCCCCCTTCGTTGTCGTAGGTGTAGACCAGCTTGTAGCCGTCGGCGGACAGGTCCAGCTGATATGCCTCGAGGGATGTCGGAATGCCGGGCAGCGGGGCCTTCAGCGTCAGCGCGAGCTGCCGCTTGCCCAGCTTGGACATCAGCACGTTCTTTTCCTCGACCAGGATGATTTCGCCCTTGCGGATGACGCCGACGCGATCCGCCATCTCTTGGGCTTCTTCGATGTAGTGCGTGGTCAGGATGATCGTGACGCCGCTTTCACGCAGCCGCCGCACCATTTCCCACATGCCGCGCCGCAGCTCGACGTCGACGCCCGCGGTGGGCTCGTCCAGGAACAGGATGGCGGGCTCGTGCGACAGCGCCTTGGCGATCATGACGCGCCGCTTCATGCCGCCGGACAGCGCCATGATGCGGCTGTCCTTCTTGTCCCACAGCGAAAGGTCACGCAGAACCTTTTCGATATAGGCGGGGTCGGCCGGCTTGCCGAACAGGCCACGGCTGAAGTTGACCGTGTTCCAGACGCTTTCGAAGGCGTCGGTGGAGATTTCCTGCGGCACAAGGCCGATCTTGGACCGCGCCGCGCGAAAGTCCGTGATGATGTCGTGGCCGTCGGCCAGCACCTTGCCGTCCGTGGGATTGACGATGCCGCAGATGATGCTGATCAGCGTCGTCTTGCCCGCGCCGTTTGGCCCAAGCAAAGCGAAGATCTCGCCGCGCTGGATATCCAGGCTCACGTTCTTGAGCGCCTGGAATCCCGAGGCGTATTGTTTGGATAAGCCCTGAACTGAAATGACCGGCTGCACGCGAGCCCCCAACTAAATCAATAGCCGGAGATTTTACCCGCCGCGACGTTACCGCTTGTTCAGCCTGGCAGAACGGTGTGTTTGGATTTCAGGAATTAACGGCCCCAGCGCAACACCATCGGATCCAGGCGCCGGGCAGTTTCCAGCAGGCCCTGGCGCACTTCCTCGCGCATCGGCGGGAAGGGATGCCGCGGCGCCTCGCAGGCAATGACGCCGCCCGCCTTCATCAGCGCCTTGGCGTTCAGGATGCCGCCTTGCCGATTCTCGTAGTTGATCAGCGGCAGCCAGCGCTCATAAAGCCGGTAGGCCTCGTCCCGCTGACCGGCCCGATGCGCCTCGATGATGGGACGGATGCCGTCGGCAAAGCCGCCGCCTGTCATCGACCCCGTGGCGCCCGCGTCCAGGTCCGGCAGCAGCGTGATGGCCTCCTCGCCGTCCCAGGGCCCCTCCACCGCCGCGCCGCCCAGCGCGATCAGGTCGCGCAATTTGGTGGCCGCGCCGGCGGTTTCGATCTTGAAGTACGACACATGTTCGATCTCGCCCGCCATGCGCGCCAGCAGCGCGGCCGACATCGGCGTGCCGGCCACGGGCGCGTCCTGGATCATGATGGGGATGTCAATGGCGTCCGAGACGCGCTGGTAAAAACCCATCACCTGATCTTCGGACACCCGGATCGTGGCGCCGTGATACGGCGGCATGATCATCACCATGGCCGCGCCCTGCTCCTGCGCCCGCCGGCTGCGCGCCGCGCAGACCTGGGTGCCGAAGTGCGTGGTGGTCACGATGACGGGAACGCGGCCGGCGACATGTTCCAGGATGGTCCGCGTCAGCACCTCGCGCTCATCATCCGACAGCACGAACTGTTCGGAGAAATTTGCCAGTATGCACAGGCCGTCCACGCCGGAGTCGATCATGAAATCGACTGCACGCTTCTGGCTGGGCAGGTCCAGTTCGCCGGATGCCGTGAACGGCGTGGGAACCACCGGGAATATGCCGCGGTAGCGCGGCGTGTGGGCTGTCGTCATGGCTGGCCTATTCGATGATGTTGAAGTCTTTGAGGTATTCCGTCTTGAGCGTCAGGCCCAACCCCGGCTTGCTGTCGTCCAGGTCGATGAATCCCTCTTTGGCCACCGGCTCGCCGTCGAAGATGTAGTAGAACAGCTCGTTGCCGACTTCCACGTCGAACATCGGGAAGTACTCGCTCATGGGCGAGGCCAGCGTGCTCATCGTCAGGTGATAGTTGTGCATCTGGCCTGCGTGGGGAATGACCGGCACGCTGTAGGCCTCGCACAGGGCGTTGATCTTGTGCGCCGCGGTGATGCCGCCCACCCGGTTCGTGTCGTACTGCACCACCGACACCGCCTTGCGGTCCAGCAGGTGCTTGAACCCATACAACGAGAACTCGTGTTCGCCGCCGGAAATAGGAATGGACGTAAGCTGGTTCAATTCCGCGTAGCCGTCGATGTCGTCCGCGATGACCGGCTCTTCCAGCCAGCGCGGCTCGAATTTCTCCAGCTTGGGCAAGATGCGCTTGGCGTACTCCAGGTTCCAGCCCATGTAGCATTCCAGCATCAGGTCCGTGTCATACCCGATGACCTCGCGAACCGCTTCCACGGACTTCAGGTTTTCCGACACTCCCTTCTGCAGCTGCGCCGGGCCATAGCCAAAACGCATCTTGAAGGCAGTGAAACCCTGGTCCAGATAGGTCTGCGCCTCGTCCTGCATGGCTTTCAGGTCGGTGCGATACAGCTTGGAGTAGTAGACGGGGATCTTTTCCTTCGTGCGCCCGCCCAGCAGCTTGAACACCGGCTTGTTGACGGACTTGCCCAGGATGTCCCAGATGGCCAGGTCCACAGCCGAAATCGCGGCCATCGTCACGCCTTTGCGGCCCCAGGCATGCGTGGCGCGGTACATGCGCTGCCACAGGTATTCGTAGTCCCAGGGATCCTGGCCGACGACGAGCGGCGCCAGGTACTGGTCGATGATGGCCTTGGCCACGCGCGGCGCCAGCGCCACGTTGCCCAGCCCCACGATGCCGTCGTCCGTCTCCACCTCGACGACCGTCCAGCCATGGAAGCGGAAAGTGCTCATGGTCTCCTGCTTTGAATACAGCAGGTCCATGGCGTTGGAGCAGAAGTTGCCTTGCGGCGGAACGGTCTTGCCGGTCCATTCGTAGACGCGCGCGCGGACGGATTTGATTTTCATGACGAGGTCCTGGTTGAAGGGTTTGCGCCCATGCGGCAGGCGATCTGGAATGCCTGCCAGGTAGCTTGCACGTTTGCGCGGCCCATGCCGGCGATGTCGTAGGCGGTGCCGTGCGCCGGGGTGGTGATGGGAATGGGCAGGCCTCCCTGCACCGTCACGCCGCGTGAAAAGCCCAGCAGCTTGATCGCGATCTGCCCCTGGTCGTGATACATGGTGACGATGGCCTGGAATTCGCCCGCCTGCGCCTTCAGGAAGATGGTGTCAGCGGGAAACGGGCCCTGGACGGGCAGCCCTTCCTCGTTCAGCTGCCGCACCGCGGGCTCGATGATGTCCACCTCTTCGCGGCCGCAGGTGCCGCCGTCCCCGCCATGCGGGTTGAACGCCGCCACCGCGACGCGTGGGGACTGGACCCCATTGGCCTGTAGCGAGCGGTAGATCAGGCGAGTGGCTGCCTTGATGCCGTCAATGCTTAGCGCAGCCGCGGCATCCTTGAGCGGAATATGCGACGACACACGCGCCGTCCACAGGTCGCCCAGGGTGTTGAACTCGCAGAAGTAATCCTTGACGCCCAGGTACTGCGCAATGTGGTGGAGCTCGTCGCCATGATTCAGGCCGCCCTGCTTCATTGCATATTTGTTCAGCGGCGCGAAACAGATGGCGTCGATTTGAACGGCCAAGGCCGCGTCCATGCAGGCATCAAGCACCCGCAGCACGGATGTGCCGCCCGGCGCCTGCGCCTGTCCGACTCGCACCTGGTCCTGATTGACCGTGTCCATCTCGAGCCAGGCGGGCACGCCGTCGTCCGGCCGGCCTCGCACCGCCTCGAATCCGTCAACGGGGCGCGTCGGAATGTTCACGCCCGCCACGCGCTGGCCCTCGCGCCACAGCCACGCATCGCCCACCAGCACGATGTTCGCCATGCGCGTGGCCTCCGGCATGGCAAGCAGGCGCGCGATAAGTTCGGCGCCAATTCCGGCTGGATCGCCCAGCGTCAGCGCCACAACGGGTTTGTGCTGCGTATTCATGTTGCGGTCATTCCACGGAAATATGGTTTTTCTTGATGATGGCGGCGTAGCGCTGGTTCTCGGCTGTGTGGAACTGCGCAAACTGCTCCTGGCTCATCGGATTGATGTCGGCGCCGATCGCCAGCAGGCGCGCTTGAGTGTCCGGCAGCACAAGAATGCCGTTGACCGCATCATGCACACGCTTCTGGACGGCGACGGACGTGGCGCTGGGCATGTAGATGCCATACCAGGCGCTCATTTCCACGCCGGGAACGCCCGCTTCAGCCATGGTCGGCACGTCCGGCAACTGGGCATTGCGCTTGGGGCTTAGCACCGCCAATGCGCGCACCTTGCCGCTCTTGATATGGGGAATCACGGACGATGCGGTTTCGAATGCGATCTGCACCTGTCCGCCCATCAGGTCCACCATGGCCGGCCCGCTGCCACGGTACGGGATGTGCGTCATGCGCACGCCCGTCGCGTCCTTGAACAGCTCGGCCGCGATGTGCTGCGTGCTGCCCGACCCGCTGCTGGCAAAGTTGTACTCACCCGGCTTGCTCTTGAGCAGCGCGATCAGCTCCTGCACCGAATTGGCCGGCACCTGGTTGTTCACCACCAGGATGTTCGGCACCGCGCCCACGAACACCACCGGCGTGAGGTCGCGGTCGTTGTCGTACGAAAGCTTGAGCAGGTGCGGGGCGATCGCGTGGGCGGTGGACACGCCCATCACCATGGTGTGCCCGTCGGACGACTTCGCAGCCAGATCGGCGGCCAGCGTGTTGGAAGCGCCCGGTTTGTTTTCCACCACGACGGTCTGCTTGAGCAGGGGCCCGAGCTTGTCGGCCACCGCGCGCGCCATGGCGTCGGTGCCCCCGCCCGGGGCGGAACCCACAAGCAGGCGCAAAGGCTTGGTGGGCCATTCCGCGCCCGACGCCTGTGCCTCAGCCTGAGGCGCCAGTGCCGACAGGCACACGGCGGCAGCCGCCATCGCGGCAACTACGCGAATCTTCATGGTTGTCTCCTTGATTGATCGTTCTTTTTTCCCCGCGGCGCGGGGATTTCTTATGGATCAATCTTAGAAAGAAGCTATGTTTCCGTAAAATGAAACTTTTGCACTAACCGTTCACCTGAGGCGATCAATCATGGAACGCACCCCGAACGTCCCCGCCCTGCTGTCCCGCCTGCGCATGCGGCAGATCGTCCTGCTGCTGGCCATCGAAGAACGCGGCACCCTGCGCGCGGCCGCCAATCAGCTGAACATGACCCAGTCGGCCGCCAGCAAAATGCTGCACGAACTGGAACTGGCCATCGGCCAGCCGCTATTCGAACGGGTCGGCCGCGGCCTGGCGTTGACGGCCGCCGGCGATTGCGTGATGGGATATTTCCGGGGCATGCGCGGAACGGTTTCGTCGCTGTCGCGCGAGCTCGAAGAGTTGCGCCTGGGCAGCGCGGGCAAGCTGTTCATCGGCAGCATCATGGCCGCGTCGCCAGGTCATCTCACTGACGCCCTGCTTGCGCTGAAGCAGATATACCCCCTGCTGTCCGTGGAGATTTCCACGGGCACCAGCGACCTGCTGATCGGTCGCCTGAACGAGGGCAAGCTCGATGTGGTGATCGGACGGATGCTGACGCTGTCGGACCGGCATTACCGCTTCCGCCCGATTGGCGACGAGGCCTTATCCGTGATCGCGGCGGTGGACCATCCCCTGGCGCGACGCAAGCGTGTCGATTTCAAGGCCATGCAGGCCTATCCGTGGGTGCTGCAACCGCACGGCAGCCCGATGCGCGAGGTCATCGAACAGGAATTCCATTCGCACAATGCCACGACACCCAATGGGCTGATTGAGTCGGCGTCCATCCTCACCACGACGAACCTGGCGATGAAGTCCACGATGCTGGGCGTGATTCCCGAGTCCGTGGCCGGACGGTACGCGGCGCACGGGCTGTTGGCGATCCTTCCGTATCAGATCCGGCACAGCCTGACGGCGTTCGGCAGCATCGTGCCCCGCGACCGTCCCCTCAGCGCGCCGGCGCGAGATTTCGTGCGTCTGCTGCACGGCGACGAAGCGTGACGTCAATACTTGATCAGGTCGGGGAAATAGCTCTATTTAAGGCCTTTCAGCGCATTTTCGTACTGTGCAGCGACGTATACTTGCGGGTTGCGCCACTAGCGCGCTGTTCTCTTGAGGTTTGATCTTGAGCGCCCTGCCTTCCTGCCCCCAATGCCAGTCCGCATTCACCTACGAAGACGGTTCGCTCTTCGTCTGTCCTGAATGCGCGCACGAGTGGCCGGCGCAGGCTGATGCCGCGTCCGACGACGCGGCCAAGGTCTACCGCGACGCCGCCGGCAACGTCCTGCAAGACGGCGACACCGTCACCGTCATCAAGGATCTCAAGCTCAAGGGGTCGGGCGGCGTGATCAAGATGGGAACCAAGGTCAAGGGGATCCGCCTGGTCGACAGCGACCACGACATCGATTGCAAGATCGATGGCTTCGGCCCGATGAGCCTGAAATCCGAATTCGTCAGGAAGGCCTGAGGGTTAGAAGTCGTCGTCCTCTTTCGTCATGAAGGCCTGGACGTCAGAAGTCGTCGTCGTCCTCTTCGACCTTCGGCATCAGATAGGCCGTCAGCGCGCTGGACAGGCCCGCCATTAGCCACAGCACGAAAAACGAAACCGTGTAGAAGCCCATTCGGCCCGACGGCGTGTGCCCGAAGATGACGACGTCCAGCGGATCTATCAGGGCAAAGATCAGTGCGCTTCCCGAAGCGGCCGCCAGGAACGACGGCCACAGGATCCACATCAACGATCGCAATCCCATGCGTGAACTCCCCCGGTCAAGGCTTGGCGGGCGTGGCGCCCGTGTTCAAGGGCGACGCGCCCTCCGCGGCGTTGGCCGAGGCCTGTTCAATGACGAGCCCCCGCTTGACCACGCCCTGCTGGATGGGCTGGTTGCCAAACTGTGTCATCGCAAAATAGATGGTGATGAAGCAGCCCACCATGGCGGCGAACGGCCCGGCCATCAGGATCCAGGGCCAGGGTTCGCGATACCAGGGTTTGGCAGGATGGGCCTGATCGGCCGGAGGGACTGCGATTTGCGCGGCATTCATACGGATGTCCTTGTGGTGTCCAGGGCAGGATTTCGCCCTAATCGGGCACATAGAAACTGGCAGCCTCGTCGGTTTCGACCTGGCGGTTTTCGCCGTCGTGGCCGTGCGCGCGAAGCGTGATGGGATGGGCGCCGGGCGCCGCGCCCGCCGGAGCACGGATCACCATGGGCAGCAGCTTGTTGGCGGCGGCTTCAACCTCGACCACGTCGGAGCCCTGCTGGCCCGCCAAAACGGCCAGCCCCGGCATGCCGTCGGCCGACAGGCGCAATCGCATCGGCACGTCGGACGTGTTGATGATCTGCAGGCGATAGACGTTTTCGATCAGGCCCCCGGCGACCTCCCGGCCCAGCACGCCGCGGTCGCGAATGACGTCGACACGTAGCGGGTTGCGCACCACCAGCGACACCACGAAGGCCACCGCCAACAGCATGATGAGCGTGCCGTAGATCAGCACGCGCGGGCGCAACAGATGGGATCGCGCGCTCTTGGTGGACAGGCCGTCCAACATGGCGCGTTCCGAGGTGTAGCGGATCAGGCCGGGTTCGTACTGCATCTTGTCCATGACCTGTTCACAGGCGTCGATGCAGGCGCCGCAGCCGATGCACATGTATTGCAGCCCGTCGCGGATGTCGATGCCAGTGGGGCACACCTGCACACACAGGCTGCAGTCGACGCAGTCGCCCAGGCCGGCCGCCTTGTGGTCGACCTTGCGCGACCGGCTGCCACGCGGGTCGCCTCGGCGCTTGTCGTAGGTGACCACGAAGGTGTCCGGGTCGACCATGACGCTCTGGAACCGGGCATACGGGCACATGTACTTGCACACGGATTCGCGCATGAAGCCGGCGTTGCCCCACGTGGCAAACCCGTAGAACAGCATCCAGAACCACTGCCACGGCCCCAGTTGCAGCGCGAAGAGTTCGTGGCCGAGTTCGCGGATGGGCGCGAAATAGCCGATGAACGTGGAGCCCGTCCACCAGGCCAGCGCGATCCACAGGAAATGCTTGGTGAACTTCAGGCGGAACTTGCGCCAGGTCCAGGGCGCCTCATCCAGGCGGATGCGCGCAATGCGGTCGCCTTCGACCTTGCGCTCGATCCACATGAAGATTTCGGTGTAGACGGTCTGGGGACAGGCGTAGCCGCAGAACAAGCGCCCGGCAACCGCCGTGAACAGGAACAGCGCCAGCGCCGAAATGACAAGCAGGACGGCCAGATAGACGACGTCTTGCGGCCACAGCACCAGGCCGAACAGGTAGAACTTGCGCGCGCCCAGGTCAAAGAGCACGGCCTGCCGGCCGTTCCATTGCAGCCAGGGCAAGCCGTAGAAAATGATCTGGGTGATGAAGACGAACGCGATGCGCCAGCGGGCGAAGATGCCACTGACGGATCGCGGATAGATTTTGCTGCGCACTCCCGCGAGCGTCTGTTCCAGGGTTTCCTGGCCAGGCCGCGGCGGCCGTGTATGCGGCCGCCAGGGTGGTGGGTCACCCTCAGGCGAACTCCTGACGCTTGCGGTTGACCCATCATCCATTTGCTGCTCCGTACTGTAAGTGCTAGTGGTATGGAAGGCCGCGTCGCGGCCTTCCATCTACGTCCTGCTGTCCCGCTACTTGACCGCTTCCGGCTGGGCGGGGGCCGCGGCGGCCTGCTTCTGCGCATCCGGCTTGTTCGACAGACCCCAGACCCAGGCAGTCAGGATCTTGATCTGCTCGGGGCTGAGGATGTGCTCGTGCGCCGGCATGCGGTTGTCGCGGCCTTCAAGAATCGTCTTGACGATGGTGGCTTCCGAGCTGCCGTACAGCCAGACGTCGTCCGTCAGGTTGGGTGCGCCCATGAGCTGGTTGCCCTTGCCGTCGACACCGTGACAGGCGACGCAGAAGTTGGCGAACTCGCGCTTGCCGCGGAAGACACGCACCGGATCGGCCGTCAGGCCCGACAGCGAACGCACGTATTGCGCGATGTCGCCGGCCATCTTGGGATCGATGGCATCCTTCCAGGGCGGCATCACGCCATGGCGGCCTTCCTTGATGGTCTGCATGATGGCTTCGGGCGAACCGCCGTGCAGCCAGTCGCCGTCAGCCAGGTTGGGAAAGCTGGGTGCGCCCTTGGCGTCGGAGCCGTGGCACTGCGCGCAGGTGTTCAGGAAGAGGCGCTGGCCGATTTCGCGGGCGCCCGGGTCTTGCGCGATCTGCGGCACCGTCATGGCGTCGAAGCGCGCATAGATGGGGCGAACGGCCTCGGCCATCTTGGCCTGCTGCTGCGCGACTTCTTCGGTGCTGCTGAAGCCAAGCTTGCCCTTGTACTGACCCAGGCCTGGCATCAGGAACAGGTAGCCCAGCGCAAACGCGCAGGCCAGCAGGTACATCCAGGTCCACCAGGTGGGCACGGGGTTGTTCAGTTCGGTCAGGTCGCCGTCCCAGACGTGGCCGGTGTCCTCGACCTGCCCGCTGGCGGGCTTGGCGCTAAGCCAGCGGCGCTGCGTGTACAGCAGCCACACGCACCAGAGCACCCCGCCAACCGCGACGATCGCGATGAAATACCCCCAGAAGCCATTGACGAAATCGCTCATGACCGATTCGCTCCATCTTGTTGTGCATGCCCGAATTCATCAGGCAGTGCGAACGGCAGCATTGCCGATTCGCGATTGGCGCCCTGGCGGCCGCGCGAGCAGGCCCACCAGACGATGCCGAAAAAGGTTGCCATCGAGGTGGCGGTGACGATTGCGCTGATGTAGGCCACCATGATCAGCCTCCCGTCGCCGCCGGCGCGGCGGGCTGTGCAGTGGACTGCTGGAGCTTCTTGGCTTCTTCGGCCTTCTTGGCCTCTTCAGCCTGCTTGGCCAGCTGCGCCTTGCGCACGCCGACGCCCAAGCCTTGCAGGTAGGCCACCAGCGCGTCTTCTTCCGTCTTGCCTTCGATGGCCTTGGGCGCGGCGGCGATTTCCTCGTCGGTGTACGGCACGCCGAGCGCACGCAGGGCCCGCATGCGCTGGTCCACGTTCTGGCCGGTGATGACCGTCTTTTCCAGCCACGGGTAGGCGGGCATGTTGGATTCCGGCACCACCTTGCGCGGATCGCGCAGGTGGATGCGGTGCCAGTCGTCGGAGTAGCGTTCGCCAACGCGCGCCAGGTCGGGACCCGTACGCTTGGAGCCCCACAGGAACGGGTGATCGAAGACGGACTCCGACGCGATCGAGTACGAACCGTAGCGCTGGACTTCGGCGGCCAGCACGCGGACCTGCTGCGAGTGGCAGCCCACGCAGCCTTCGCGGATGTAGACGTCGCGGCCCATCAGCCGCAGCGGGCTGTAGGGTTCGACGCCCGCCACGGGCTGGGTGGTGCTGTGCTGGAAGAACAGCGGGATGATCTGGACCAGCCCCGCGAAGGACACCACCAGGATGCTGGCGATGATCATCCAGCCGATGTTCTTCTCGAGGGTCTGGTGGGAAAAGAAGCCGTGATTCTTGTTGGCCATGATGTCCTCGTCAAACGGTAGCCGGCACGGCGGTCGCGGGGACCGACGGGCGGGCGGCATGGGGATCGTCTTGCGGAATGGCGGGGTTGATCGCCTGCGCGCCGCTCACCGTCTTCCAGACGTTCCAGGCCATGACAAACACGCCGCACAAGAACAAGGTGCCGCCCAGCAAACGAATCAGGTAGTACGGAACGCGCGTCTTCAGTTCTTCGACGAAGCTGTAGACCAGCGTGCCGTCGGGAGCGGTGTCGCGCCACATCAGGCCCTGCTGCACGCCGGCGATCCACATGGCGGCGATGTACAGCACCACGCCGATGGTGGCGATCCAGAAGTGCAGTTCGATGGCCTTGACGCTGTACATCTTTTCGCGGCCGTACAGGCGCGGGATGAGGTAGTAGAGCGAGCCGAAGGAAATCATCGCGACCCAGCCCAGCGCGCCGGAGTGCACGTGGCCGATGGTCCAGTCCGTGTAGTGCGACAGCGCGTTGACCGTGCGGATCGACATCATGGAGCCTTCGAAGGTGGACATGCCGTAGAACGACAGCGCCGTGACCATGAACTTCAGGATGGGATCGGTGCGCAGCTTGTACCAGGCGCCCTGCAGGGTCATGATGCCGTTGATCATGCCGCCCCACGAAGGCGCCAGCAGGATCAGCGAGAAGGTCATGCCCAGCGACTGGGTCCAGTCGGGCAGCGACGTGTACAGCAGGTGGTGGGGGCCCGCCCACATGTACGTGAAGGCCAGCGCCCAGAAGTGGACGATGGACAGGCGGTACGAGTAGATGGGACGGCCGGCCTGCTTGGGCACGAAGTAATACATCATGCCCAGGAAGCTGGTGGTCAGGAAGAAGCCCACTGCGTTGTGGCCGTACCACCACTGCACCATGGCGTCCTGCACGCCCGCATAAGCGGAGTAGGACTTCCACAGCGTCACCGGCATCTCGATGTTATTGAAGATGTGCAGGATGGCGATGGTGAGGATGTACGAGCCGAAGAACCAGTTGGCCACGTAGATGTGCTTGGAGCGGCGCTTGATGATCGTGCCGAAGAACACGATGGCGTAAGCGACCCAGACCAGGGTGATCAGGATGTCGATGGGCCATTCCAGTTCGGCGTATTCCTTGCTGCTGGTGAAGCCCATAGGCAAGGTGATCGCGGCGGCGACGATGACGACCTGCCAGCCCCAGAACGTGAACGCGGCCAGCTTGTCGCAGAACAGGCGCGCCTGACAGGTGCGCTGGACGACGTAGTAGGAAGTCGCGAAAAGTGCGCTGCCGCCGAAAGCGAAAATCACGGCGTTGGTGTGCAGCGGGCGCAGGCGGCCGTAGCTGAGCCATGCGGTGTCGAAATTCAACTGAGGCCAAATCAGCTGTGCGGCTAGAAAAACGCCCACAGCCATGCCGACAATGCCCCAGACTACCGTCATGAGCGCGAACTGCCTCACGACCTTGTAGTTGAAGGTATCGGCCTTGCTTGCGATTGCGGCGCAATCGTTCATCACCCTTCCCCTAAAGTAACAAAAACTCCAGGCTTCGATGATGGGACTAGTCACACGAGTCGACGTTGATTTGGATCAACCGGCCTGCGTCGGCTTAGATATCGCGGCGTAACCGCAACGGTATTAGGGGTATTCGGTCGCAGCCAGCCGTCGCCAGCCGGCCGAAGCGTTCAGCGGCGGCTTGAGGCGCCGCTGTCGTCGTCGCGCAGGATGGCCATGCCGGCGTTGTCGGTGTCGTCGTACTGGCCGTTGAAGACAGCCCACCACAGCGACACTCCGATGGCCAGGACGAACAGCAGCGAAAGCGGCAGGAGCAGATAGAGGATGGTCATGGCGCGGCTCCCAGCGCATCGCCCGGCGCCATTCCGCCCGACCAGTCCCGGCGGGACAGGCGCCAGGAGTTGTAAGCAACCGCCAGCGAGGACACCAGCATGGTGATGGCGGCCAGCCAGGGCGTGACCCACCCGACCAGCGCCAGCGGCGTCATCAGCAGGTGCCAGACCAATGAGCCGTACAGGTTTTGGCGGGCCTTGCGGCGAGCTTCCGCCAGCAAGGCATCCAGCGCCGCGTCGGGCATGTCGGGATGGGCCGCCAGCGCGGAATGCGCCGAGGCCATCGCGGTGGGCACCGCCATCGACATGGCGCAGGGACAGCTCATGACCAGCAGCGCCACCATCACGGGGATGCTGTGGGCGGGGTCGATGTAGGCCCATCCGGCGGCGGCGGCCAGCGCCAACGCGACCTGAATCATGACGAAGCGCGACGCCAGACGGTCGGCGCGCGCGCCCAGATGGAGGCGCTGGTCTTCGACCCGGGCATGGCGGCGGCCGCCGGCGGCGCCGCCATAGGATTGGCGGGCGCACAATTCCAGGTAGCGGGCGGTCAGCAGGAAGGCCACGAACATCGTGACGGAATCGAAATAGACCTCGCCCTGGCCGGTGTAGGTGGCGTGGACGCTGGGAATGAAGGCGGCGACGATGCCCAGGGCGACCGGCACATCCATGCCGGCGCGGCCGTGGCGCAGGTTGGCGCCGGCATGACGCCAGATGGGCCATGCCGAATACAGCACGACTGGTACGGTGAGCGCGAAGCTGGCCCAGTTCATCAGGACGATGGCCCAATCCAGGGTTTCAAGCGCGTCGGCGGGCATGCCCTCGTGGCGCAGGTAGCCGGGCCAGGCGAACATCATGACCTGCATCATCGCCAGCCAGGCCAGCGACAGGCGCACCAGCGCGTGGCGGCGTTGCTGGCGATCGGCGGCGGGCAGGCCGGCCGGAACGGCGAAAATGGATTTGGCTCGCATGCGGCGATGGTAATCCGGTCCGTCCCCCAGCGCCTTGATCTGAATCAAGGCGTGTTTCCCGGTTTGCCCCGCCCCCAGCCAGCCGGCAGGCCGCGTCAAGGACCGCCCTGCCCCCGCCGGCCAGCATCATTGGCGAGCCATGTCGATGAACGCCCGCAGGGCAGACGACACGCGCCGCTGCCGCGGGTAGTACAGCATGAACCCCGGTATCACCGGGCACCAGTCGTCCAGCAGCCGCACCAGGGTACCGGCGTCCAGCTGCCCGGCCACGTAGTTCTCCGGCACGTAACCGATGCCGATGCCGTCAGCGGCGGCGCGCACTTCAGCGTGGACGTCGCTCAGCGCAATACGGCCAGGCACATCGAATTCGAGGGTCTCGCCGCCCTTCTTGAATTCCCACTTGAAATAGCGGCCGCTGGGAAAGCGGTAGCGGATGCATTGGTGCTGCAACAGGTCGGCGGGATGCCGGGGCGATTCCCGGCCTTGCAGGTAGGCGGGGGACGCCACGACCACGGAACGCAGCGGGGGGCCGATGGGCACCGCCACCATGTCCTCGGGCACCGCCTCCAGCAGGCGCACTCCCGCGTCGAAGCCGGATCCGACGATGTCGACGAAGCTGTCGTCTTCGCCGATCTCCAGGCGGATGTCCGGATACGCCGCCAGGAAGCGCGCCGCCATGGGCATCAGCAGCAGGTACGAAGCCGCCCGGGAGGTATTGATGCGCAGCGTGCCCGACGCGGATCCCCGGAAATGGTTCATTTCGTCTAGCGCATCGCCCAGATCGTGCAGCACGGGCTGCAGGCGTTCGGCCAGGCGCTGGCCTGCGTCGGTAAGCGCCACGCTGCGGGTCGTGCGGTTGAACAGGTTCACGCCCAGGCGCTCTTCGAGATTGCGGATGGCGTAACTGACCGCGGAGGTGGACAGGCTCAGCTCTTCGCCGGCCTTGCGGAAGCTGGCCAGGCGTGCGACCGCGGAGAAAGCAGCAAGGTGCGACAGGTTGTCGAGTGGCATGATTATGCAAATTCATTCAATAAATCATGCCGAAATTCTAGCTTGAGCCCCTTATGTCGCCGGGACTATTGTTGGCGACTGCTCAACAAATTTGCAAGAGGCCGTCATGTTACAAGCCCGAGGCTACGCCGCTCACAGCGCCGACACTCCCCTCGTCCCCTTCAGCTTTACCCGCCGTGAACCCGGCGACGACGACGTGCTGATCGACATCCTGTACAGCGGAATCTGTCATTCCGACCTTCATCAGGCGCGCGGCGACTGGGGCAATTCCATGTACCCGATGGTGCCCGGCCACGAAATCATCGGCCGCGTCGCGCAGGTGGGCAAGAACGTCGCCAAGTTCAAGGTGGGCGACTACGCCGGCGTAGGCTGCATGGTGGACTCGTGCCGCCACTGCAAGGCCTGCCGCCTGAACCTGGAACAGTACTGCGAGGAAAACGCCACGCTGACCTACAACGACAAGGAGCGCGGCAGCGATCAACTGACGTTTGGCGGCTATTCGGACCGCATCGTCGTGCGCGAGCATTTTGTGGTGAAGGTGTCGGACAAGCTGGACCTGAAAGCCGTCGCGCCGCTGCTGTGCGCCGGCATCACGACCTATTCGCCGCTGCGCCACTGGAAGGTCGGTCCCGGCAAGAAAGTGGGCGTGATCGGGCTGGGCGGCCTGGGGCACATGGGCGTGAAGTTCGCGCATGCCCTGGGCGCGCACGTCGTGATGATCACCACATCGGCCGACAAGGCGCGCGACGCCAAGCGCCTGGGCGCGGACGAAGTGTTGGTCTCGCGCAATGGCGACGCGATGGCGGCCCATGCCGGCACGTTCGACTTCCTGTTGAACACCGTGCCGGTCAGCCACGACGTGAACCCCTACATGGCGCTGCTGACGCTGGACGGCACCATGGCGCTGGTGGGCGCGCTGACGCCGCTGGATCCGATTCCGGGCGCCAACTTGATCATGGGCCGCAAGTCCCTGGCCGGGTCGGCGATCGGCGGCATGGAAGAAACGCAGGAAATGATGGATTTCTGCGCGGAACACGGGATCGTCAGCGATGTGGAAATCGTGCCGATCCAGTCGGTGAATGAAGCCTACGAGCGGCTGGTTAAGAACGACGTCAAGTACCGCTTCGTGATCGACATGGCCTCGCTGAAAGAAGAGCGCGCCGCGGCATAGCGGATCGCGTGCGGCCCGTGGGATCCACGGGCTGCAACCCCGGGCCGGGCCAGAATGACTGCATCAGAGGACCTGAAAGGGAGACATGCTCCGAAGCTGGTCCAGGATCCAGCCTGCCCGGGCCGATAGCGGCCATTCCGACCGGTGTATCAGCCACAGCGTGTCGACCACCTGGGCTCCACATGCAATAACCTGAATGGCATCGGGTCGGGCAAACGCCTGGCGCGCATGGCGTGGGATGACGGTAAAACCCAGGCCGCGCGCGACCGGCTCCAAGATCAACGCGATCTGGTTGGTGAAACCGTGAAACGGCAATGCCCGGAGCCCCGGGTTGCCTGGAAAGCGGCGCGCCAGCAGCCGGGTCGCCATCGCCTGACCGTCCGGATGGTCTATGAAGCCCAGCCGCTCCAGATCCTCCCAACTTTCGACCTCTACGCCCGCCGGAGCCACCAGTTCCAGCGGTTCTTCAACGAACGGCGTCGCGGCAAGGCGTGCATCGTCGGGCCGCAGGGTGACCAGGCCGAGTTCGTATTGCTTGTTGAGAACGGCATCGCGCGCCTCCGGATCGGGCGCGAAACGATGGCGGATGACCAGTCCGCGATGCTGATGCTGCAAGGCCAGCAGCAAGGGATACAAGGCGAGCCCCACGCTGCCGGGCGTGATCAGGCTGATCTCGCCGCTATCGACCGTAGCGTCCGAGAGACGCAGCTTCAGGCGTTTGTCGGCCAGGTCCATCTCGTCGCAATAGTCCAGCAGCGCCTCGCCGGCCGGCGTCAGTTCCACCTGGCGAGGACGGCGGATCAGCAAGGGGCCGAATTCGTCTTCCAGATGGCCAACATGCTGGCTGACGGCGGCCTGCGTCAGTCCGAGTCGAATCGCCGCGCGCGTGAAGCTGCCTGTTTCGACCAGGGCTTTGAATGAGCGCAGCCAGTGCGGATTCGTCATAACAGATTCTTATCCGAATCATAAATATTGATTAGGATCAACATTAACCGCGCCCGCTTATGCTCGCAAGAACGCTTTCGCCACGAGACACGACATGTTGGCGGCGTATCCCCGCCGCACCGGCCTTTCTTTCTGAATCAAGGAATGACTCCATGATGAACGCCATCATTTGGCCCGACGCCTATTTACCTGGCTTCACCGAGAATTTCGCCTCAAACGAGGTCATCGTTGCGGGCCTTGCCGCCGCCGACATTTGGCCCCTGCTGAGCACCCCCTCGCGCTGGCCGACCTACTACGCCAATTCGGCCAACGTACGCATTCACGACGACAAGGGGCCGGAGCTGGCTGACGGCGTCCAATTCTATTTCGAGACCTTCGGCTTCCCCGTGGAGGCCCAGTGCAACGAGTTCGTGCCACCGACGGCCGGCGCGGCTGGACGCGTGGCGTGGCACGGCTGGGCCGGCGAGCCGGGCATGGACGACCGCCTGGACGTCCACCATGCCTGGCTGGTCGAAGACCTGGATCAGGGCCGGGTGCGCATCCTCACGCAGGAGACACAGAAGGGCAAGCCCGCCGCAGCCCTGCGCGTCGCAAGGCCCAACCCCATGGTCAATGGCCACCAAGACTGGCTGGACGGGCTGGTGGCCGCCGCCCGCGAGGCGCAGGCGCGTCAGTGACGACCACGCTCCACTTCTCATTCCCCCCGAACCACAGAGATTCACAATGTCCGCACTTTATTCGCCCTTCAAACTGAAGAGCGTCACCCTGCGCAACCGCATCGGGATTCCGCCCATGTGCCAGTACCAGGCCCATGAGGGTTATGTGAACGAATGGCACCTCGCTCATTACACGGGCATGGCCCGTGGCGGCGCGAGCCTGGTGATCGTCGAGGCCACCGGTGTCTCGCCCGAAGGCCGCATCACGCCGGGATGCACCGGTCTGTGGGAAGACGGCCAGATCGAAGGCATGGCACGCATCGCGGCAGCCATCCGCGCGGCTGGCTCCGTGCCCGGCATCCAGATCGGCCATGCGGGCCGCAAGGCCAGCGCCAACAAGCCATGGGAGGGTGACGACCACATTGCCGACGGTGACCGTCGCGGGTGGCCGACGATCGGTCCCTCGGCGATCGCATTTGGCGCAGGCCTGCCAAAGGTTCCGCGGGCCATGGACCTGGACGACATCGCCCGCGTCAAGGCCGATTTCGTGGCAGCGGCAAAGCGTGCGCTGGCCGCTGGTTTCCAGTGGCTGGAACTGCACTTCGCGCATGGCTACTTGGCGCAGAGCTTCTTCTCGCCTGTTGCCAACGTGCGCACCGACCAGTACGGGGGCAACGCCGAGAATCGCGGCCGTTTCCTGCTGGAAACGATGCAGGCCGTGCGCGAGATCTGGCCGGATCATCTGCCGCTGACCGCGCGCTTTGGCGTGGTCGAGTATGACGGCAACGACGACGCCTTCTACCCTGAAGCCGTCGAACTGGTGCGCAACATGCGCGACGGCGGCCTGGACCTGATCGACGCCAGCATCGGCTTTTCCACCCTGAACGGCAAGACGCCGTGGGGGCCGGGTTTCTTCGTGCCAGTGGCTGGCCGCGTCAAGCAAGACACGCAGATGCCCGTGGCCGCGAGCTGGTGCATCGACGACCCGCACATGGCCGAACGCGCGGTGGCTGAAGGTCAGCTGGATCTGGTGCTGATCGCCCGCGCACATCTTGCGAATCCGCACTACGCCTACCAGATGGCGGTGGCGCTGGGCAAGGACAGGCCTAGCCAGGTGCTGCCCCCGTCCTATGACTATTGGCTGTCGCGCTACCGGGGTCCGGGCAAAAGGGGGCCGCGCAGTGAGCAGCGCCCTTGCGGGGCAAGGCCAGATGCCGCGCTGGCGGCGTCTGCTGCGGCGAGTCGCGGCACTGTTGTTTGCGTGCCTGCCCTCGCTGACCATGGGCGCCCCGCTGCCGCCTCAGCTGCTGCTGGTGATTTCCAAGACCGACCATGCGCTGCAGCTGCGCGACCCGGTCAGTTTCGCACTGCTCGGCACCGCCCCGCTCGGTCCCGATCCGCACGAAATCCAGGTATCTCCGGACGGCCGCACCGCCTACGTATCCAATCCTGGCTATGGCGCCTTCCACCGCATCGACGTGATCGACCTGGAATCCGGCCAAGCAAAAACGCCAATCGACACCGCGCCGCTGCTGGGACCACACGGACTGGCTTTCATCAAGAACCGCCTGTGGTTCACCGTCCAGGGTTCCAAGGCGATCGCCCGCCTCGATCCTCAGAAGCGCGCTATCGATTGGGTCATGGGCACCGGCCAGGACACGACGCACCTTCTGCACGTGGCGCCCGACGGCCAGCGCGCCTATGCGGCCAATTCCGGGTCAGGCTCGATCAGCCTTTTCGAACGGCGCCTGGTGCAGCCCGCGATTCCCCCCACCGGCGTTCTTCCCGCCGGAGCCAGGCCAAGGCTGGACTGGGTGCACACCATCGTGCCGACCGGACCGGGAACCGAAGGCATTGATGTCTCGCCCGACGAACGGGAACTATGGACGGTGGCGCCGGATGGCACCGTTTACGTTATCGACCTGGACGCGCATCGCGTCGTCGCGACTTTCGCGAGCGGGCTGGAAGGCGCGCACCGCCTTGCCTTCACGCCAGACGGTCGGCAGGTTTGGGTAGTCAGCGTCAAGACCGGTGAACTGGCCGTTATCGATGCAACCACCCACACGGTCGTCAAGCGCTTTCAGACCGGACGCGCGGCCGGCATCCGCATGGACCCGCGCCGCAACCGGGCCTTTGTCTCGTGCACGCCCGACGGCTTCGTCGCGGTCATCGACCTGAGCACCCTGCGAGAGACGGCTCGGATCGCAGTCGCACGACCCGACGGCGTGGCATTGGCCACGCATTGAAACGACTTTCGTACCGGAGTCGAGACCTGTGCCACGCACACTGACAATGTGGACGTGCTCTGTATCTTTATCAGGCCCCTCCGTCTCGGGAAGCCAGCCGCTCGGTCATCGAGTAGCCGTCGATGAAATCCCGGAAGTGCTTCAGGAATGCCATTTCGGCCGGCGTTCGCTGCGCATCGCGATGCCACAACAGGTGTAGCTCTACCGCGCACACGCCCTCGCCGGGCGGAAGCCGCCACAGGCGGCCCTGTTCGATGTCGGCGCGGACGCTGTGCTCCGGCAGGCATCCGATTCCGAATCCCGCGATCAACAGGCGCTTGACCTCATCGTGCTGGGAGGAAGCCGCCACGATTCGGCCGTTGAAGCCGCGCTGGTCGCGGAAGATGGTCAGGGGCGAAAGGCTGTCGCCCAGCGCGTCGCTGGCGAAGGACACGAAATTTTCGCCCAGCAGCTCGTCCATGCGAACGTCGTGGCGACCGAAGAGGGCGTGGTTGCGGCCGCAGAACAGCGCGTAGCGCTGTTGCAGAAACACCTTGTTCTCCAGGCGTTTGGGAATCTGCCGGCACAGCGCGATGCCCGCGGTGGCGGCACGCTGCTGCACAAGCGTGACGATTTCACTGCTGGGCAGGACGTCCAGTTGCACTTCTATGCGCGGATATTCGCGATGAAAGTCCGCCCAGAATTCGTCATAGACCGCTGAATGAATCCGGCTGGCCACCAGCAAGTGCACGCGTCCTACCGCTTCGGCTTCGGTTTGCGACACATCGGTCAGAAGCTGGGACACGTTCCCATGGATAGCTTCGGCGGCGCGGCGCACTTCCTCGCCGGCAGCGGTGATGGTGAAGGCCGAGTTGTGGCGTTCGATCAGGCGCCGCTCCAACTGATCTTCGAGGCGCTTGAGCGCCTGGCTGACGGCCGATTGGGTCAGGTGCAGCTTGGCGGCGGCGGCGCTGATGCTGCGTTCCTGCACGATGACCAGAAAGGTGCGCAGCAGATTCCAATCAAAGCGTCCACCGCTGCGAGCGTCGGGAAGGGCTGGTTTGCTCATGGGACATTATTCTAATTTAAGTCGATTATTAACAAACATAAATTGACGTTATATCCCTGTGGGAGCGATAAAGCGGCTTCGAACATCAAGTCCATTCAAGGAGAAATCCATGGCCGCTCCCGCCAGCGCTGCTGTGGCCCGCCAGCCCGTCCGCGCCGCAGCCGCCGCATTCGTCGGAACCACCATCGAGTGGTATGACTTCTACATCTACGCCACCGCCGCGGCGCTCGTCTTCGGCAAGGTCTTTTTCCCGAATACCGATCCCTTCATCAGCACGATGGCGTCGTTCGGCACGTTCGCTGCCGGTTTCCTGGCGCGGCCGCTGGGCGGCGTCATCTTCGGCCACCTGGGCGACCGGGTCGGACGCAAGAACGCGCTGATGGCGACGCTGGTCATCATGGGCGTGGCCACGGTCGGCATCGGCCTGCTGCCCAGCTATGCCGCCGCCGGTCTGTGGGCTCCCGCCCTGTTGCTGCTCCTGCGCCTGGCCCAGGGTCTGGCCGTGGGCGGCGAATGGGGCGGCGCCGTGTTGATGGCAGGCGAACATGCTTCGCAACGCCGCCGCACGTTCGCCGCATCGTTCGCCCAGTTGGGCAGCCCGGCGGGCCTGATCCTGTCGCTCCTGGCCTTCCGCCTGCTAACCGAGTTGGACGAGCAGGATTTCGTCAGCTGGGGCTGGCGCGTGCCCTTCCTGGTCAGCGCCGTGCTGTTGCTGGTGGGATATTTCATCCGCATCGGCGTCAATGAGTCGCCCGACTTCGCGCAGGTGCTCCAGCGCCAGGAACGCGCCGAAGTGCCGGCCAAGGAAGTGCTACGCACGGCCTGGCGCACTGTGCTGCTGTGCATGGGCGTCTGCACCGTCGCCATCGGCGGCATCTACTTCACCAACACCTTCATGCTGTCGTACACCACGCAGACCCTGGGGCTGAGCCGCACGCTGATCCTCGATTGCCTGTTCGTGGTGGCGATCATCCAGTTCCTGGTCCAGCCGCTGGCCGCATGGCTGGCGGATGCGCTGGGCCCGGTCCGCGTGCTGATCACCGCCGCATTCTGCTCGGTGCTGGCGCCCTACCCGATGTTCATGCTGGTCACGCGCGGCGATGCCGTCAGCATCGTCGCGGGGATTTCCATCGTGCTGGTGTTCATGGCGGCGATCTATTCGGCAATGGCCGGCTACATCAGCTCGGCGTTCGCCACGCACGTGCGCTACTCCGGAATTTCGCTCTCTTACCAGCTCTGCGGCGCGGTGGCCGGCGGCCTCACGCCCTTGGTCGGCACCTGGCTGACCTATCACTACCCGGGCCAATGGTTGCCCCTGGCGATCTTCTATTCCACTTTGTCGGCGATCACGCTGGTCTCGATCTGGGCCCTGGCCGGCCACAAGCGCCGCCTTGGCCTGGGCGTGCAGCACGCCGCCAGCGCTTCCGCCGCCTGACCGCACTCAATCATTAAGGAAACACGATGACTCAAGCCGCTTTGCCGTCCGCGCTTACCGAGGAACAGACCCGTCGCATCCTGCAGGCGGTGGACGAACAGTTCGACGCGCAACTGGCGTTCACCCAGGACTTCGTTCGCTTTCCTTCGCTGCGGGAACAGGAACACACCGCCCAGGACTTTTTGTTCGAAGCCATGCGCAAGCGTGGCTTCGGGATGGACCGCTGGAAGATCGACGTCAAGGACATCGAATCGCATCCGGGCTTTGGCCCGGTCACCGTCTCTTATGAGAATGCCTTCAACGTCGTAGGCACCTACCGTCCCGAGCAGCAGACCGGCCGCTCGCTCATTCTCAACGGCCATATCGACGTCGTGCCGACCGGGCCCGTGGAGATGTGGAGTCGTTCGCCCTGGGACCCCGCCATCGTCGATGGCTGGATGTACGGCCGCGGGGCCGCCGACATGAAGGCCGGGCTGGCCGCCAATCTGTTTGCCTACGACGCCGTCCGCGCCGCTGGCTACGCGCCGGCGGCGCCGATCTACTTCCAATCGGTGGTGGAGGAAGAATGCACCGGCAACGGCGCTTTGGCGGCTCTGCTGCGGGGCTATCAGGCCGACGCGGTGATCATTCCCGAGCCGGAAGAGAACATGCTGGTGCGCGCCAACGTCGGCGTGCTGTGGTTCAAGGTGCGCGTGCAGGGCCACCCGACGCACACCCGCGAGATGGCCAATGGCTTCAACGCCATCGACGCCGCCTACGCCACGATCGAGGCCCTGCGCCGCATCGAGGCCAAGTGGAATGGACAGCACCATTGCCACCGTCATTTCGAACATCTGGAACACCCCATCAACTTCAATATCGGCAAGATTGAAGGCGGAGATTGGCCCTCGACCGTGCCGCCCTGGTGCGAGTTCGATGTGCGCGCGGCCATCTACCCCGGCACGACGGCCGACGAGGCTCGCGCGGAAATCGACGCGTGCCTGCGCGAGGCGGTCTCCGATCCCCGGCTGGGTGGCACGCCACCGAAGGTGACCTACACCGGTTTCTACGCCGAAGGCTACGTGCTGGAAGAAGGCAGCGACGCGGAGAACACACTGCGTGAGTGCCATAAGCAGGCGTTCCAGAGCGACCTCGAAAGCTTCACTACCCCGGGCTATCTGGACGCCCGCGTCTTCGTGATCTACGGCAACATGCCCACGCTCGTCTATGGCCCCAGGTCTCTCGACATACACGGATTCGACGAGCGGGTGCACCTGGAATCGGTGCGCCTCATCACCAAGACCATCGCCCTGTTCATTGCGCAGTGGTGCGGCGTCAGCGACGAACGGGCTTTGCGTTAAAACGCGGCGGGCCGTCGAGCCGGTGGCGCTGGCGCCGGCGGCCCGATGTTCCGCCTCTTCGGGGGCATAACCAAAGTCCGGCATCAGGGCGCAGCAATATTGCTCGCAGGCTATTTCAGCATCAGAAAATCGATCACCGCGCGTACGGCAGGAAGCTGGGCACGTTTCTGCGGCGTCAGGATCGTTGTCATCACGCGGCCGGCGGTCCAGGCCGGCAGCACCCGTGCGAGCCTTCCCTCCCGGACTGCCTGTGCGGTGATCGTTTCCGGCAGGCAGACAATGCCCAACCCCATCTCGGCCGCCTTCATCAACGACACGGATTCATCGGCATAGAACTGCGGCCGCGGCTCGACTTCCACGATGCGTCCATTCGCATCGGCCAATCGCCATGACTTCATCGTCGTGGTGGTCATCAGTCCGTCGTGACTGGTCAACGACTCTGGCCCTTGCGGCGCGCCGCGCTGAGCGACGTAAGATGGCGCAGCCACCAGCGTAATCGGCTCCTCGCTCATGCGCCGCTGTACAAGATCGGAGTCCGGCAGCGGGGCGAAATGGCTGCGGATCGCGATGTCGAAGCCATCCTGCACCAGATCGATGAAGCGGTCGGTGACGTGCAACTGGATGCGCAATTTCGGATGCTGGCGCGCCAGGATGGGAAAGCGATCCGCGAGCTGGAATTGCGCCACGGGAACCGACGCCGTGATCCGCACGGCGCCGCTCGGTTCCGCCAAACGCCGATGAACAACCGTTTCGGCGGCCTCCGCCTCGATCATCACCGCACGAGCGTGGTCGTACACGTCCCGACCCACATCGGTCAGGGTGAAGCTGCGCGACGTGCGGTAAAGCAACTGCACGCCCAGCGTGGCTTCCAGCGTTGCAACCCGCTTGCTGACCGTCGATTTTGGACAACCAAGCCGCCGAGCGGCCGCTGCAAAACCGCCGCTGTCGACGGCCTGAGCGAAAAAATGCAGATCATTGAGGTTGAGCATGTTGGTCTACATATGTGGACATTGAGTCGCAATTTACCCATCTGCCCAAACAATGTCCACGTACGTATATTTCCGGCATCAACAACGGAGAAACGACATGAATCCTGCATCTGAACCGATCCTCATCGCCGGCTTTCCTCTGGGCAGCTCGGCTGGGCTCGTCACCGCATTCGAATGGCTTGGTCAGCCCTATCGCATCACCCGGGTGGACATGCTGGGAGAGATGCGCACCGACGCCTACCAACGGCTTAACGGCAGGGTGGAAACCCCGGTGCTGATCACCGAAGAAGGCCACGTTGTCACCGAGACGATGGCGATCGCCCTGTGGCTGGAGGCGCGGGACGCCGATCGCCGCATCAGCTTCAAGCCCGGCACACCTGAAGCGGACCGGCTGCACCAGTACCTGGCTTTCCTCAACACCAGCTTTACCGGCGCCTTCTATCCCTTGTGGGTCGCGCTGGAAGCGCAGGACGCGAGCGACGTCGAGAAGGAAACCCTGCGCAAGTTTGGCCGTGACGCCGTTGCGCTTCGGCATCGGCAGCTTGAAGCGATGCTGGGCGGTAGCGAGTACCTGTTGGGCAACACGCCGACGCTGGCGGACGCGGTATTCGTCGGTGTGGCGCGCTGGGCGGATTTCCATCAGGCGATCGAGCCGCGTGACTATCCGCGCATCCTGGCGCTGCGCCAGCGGCTTGAATCCGATCCGGCGTTTCGCTTCGCATCCGCGATCGAGGACGGCAAGGCGGCGATCGGCAGCGGCGCCATGAAAGGACTGGTCCCGCTCGACGAGTTGCTGCGCAATACAAGCGGCGTCGTAATGGCTTGAGAGGCCGGGGATGGTGGGTCCAGGCGTCACTCGAAGGCGACGCGCGGCCTGCATCTCCGGATTTTCACGCGAACGATGGAACGTTAAATCCAAAAAAAAGGGTGCCCGCAGGCACCCCGAATCCACCCTACAACAGCACCTTCAACTACAACTGCAAAATCTCAAGCGGTGTCAGACGCTCAGGCACACCAGACACATGGACCGGAAGGCGCCTGACACCTGTGGCTGCGCTTACGCCGCCTTCTGCGTCTTGCCGTGTTCGAACTGCGCCTCTTCCGTGGAACCGGTCAGCGCGGTAGTCGACGACTTGCCGCCTTCAATCGTCTGGGTCACGGCGTCGAAGTAGCCGGTGCCCACTTCGCGCTGGTGCTTGACCGCCGTGAAGCCCAACTCGGCAGCGGCGAATTCCTTCTGCTGCAGTTCCACGAAAGCGCTCATCTGGCGACGAGCGTAGCCATGGGCCAGTTCGAACATGCCGTAGTTCAAGGCGTGGAAGCCAGCCAGCGTGATGAACTGGAACTTGTAGCCCATGGCCCCCAGCTCGCGCTGGAACTTGGCGATGGTGCCGTCGTCCAGGTTCTTCTTCCAGTTGAACGACGGCGAGCAGTTGTAGGCCAACAGCTTGCCCGGGAACTGGCGATGGATGGCGTCCGCGAACTTGCGGGCGTACTCCAGGTTGGGCGTGGACGTTTCGCACCAGATCAGGTCGGCGTACGGCGCGTAGGCCAGGCCGCGCGAGATGGCCTGGTCAATGCCGGCACGGGTGCGGAAGAAGCCTTCCACGGTGCGGTCGCCGGTAATGAACGGACGGTCGTTTTCGTCGACGTCGCTGGTCACCAGGTCGGCGGCGTCGGCGTCGGTGCGGGCCAGCAGCAGCGTGGGGGTGCCCATCGTGTCGGCCGCCAGGCGGGCCGACACGAGCTTGGCCACGGCCTCGCGGGTGGGAACCAGCACCTTGCCGCCCATGTGGCCGCACTTCTTCACCGAGGCAAGCTGGTCTTCGAAGTGAACGCCCGAGGCGCCGGCCTCGATCATGGCCTTCATCAGTTCATACGCGTTGAGCACGCCGCCGAAGCCGGCTTCGGCGTCCGCCACGATGGGAGCGAAGAAGTCGATGTAGCCTTCGTCGCCCGGGTTCTTGCCTTCCATCCACTGGATCTGGTCGCAGCGGGTCAGCGAATTATTGATGCGGCGGACCACTTGCGGCACCGAGTTGGCGGGATAGAGCGACTGGTCGGGGTACATCTCGCCGGCCAGGTTGGCGTCGCCGGCAACCTGCCAGCCCGACAGGTAGATGGCCTTCAGGCCGGCCTTGACCTGCTGCATGGCCTGGTTGCCGGTCAGGGCGCCCAGGGAATTGACGAACGGCTCGCTGTGCAGGAGCTCCCACAGACGGGTGGCGCCGCGGGTGGCCAGCGTGTGTTCGACGCTGATCGAGCCGCGCAGGCGGATGACGTCCTCGGCGCTATAGTCGCGCTTGATGCCTTGCCAGCGGGCGTTTTCAGCCCAGTCCTTTTGCAGGTTACGGATTTCGGTTTCGCGATTGCTCATTGTGATGCTCCTGGTCAGTGATAGAGAGAACTTCAAAGGATTCGCGTCTTGCGTTGCGTGAATCGTTGGAGAAAGTCTATGCCTGTGCTGCGGAGCAATGTGAACGCATGTCTTATACAAGACGAAAAATATTAGCCACGAAAATCAATAAGTTACGCGCGGCATTTTGTATAATGAAACGCGATTGTCGTTTGTGAAATGCCGCCCCGCTGCTGCGCAGCACCGACTTTCACATGACGAGAGTTACATTTCACATGGCGGAAAATCAGGCCTTTTTCGAGCCCCTACAATGCCGTCATCCCCGTTCCCAATGTCTTCGCTATGACCCTGTCTCACGGCCCGCTTGGGCAGAGCGTGGCCTATGCCTCGCAATACGACCCCTCGCTGCTCTTTCCCATCGCGCGCGCGCACAACCGCGCGGCGCTGAATCTGCACGCCGACAACCTGCCCTTTCAGGGGGTGGATCTATGGAACGCCTACGAGCTGTCCTGGCTGGACGCCAAGGGCAAGCCGCGCGTCGCCATGGCGACCTTCTCGGTGCCGGCCGACAGCCCCAACATCATCGAATCCAAGTCGTTCAAGCTTTACCTGAATTCGTTCAACCAGACGCGCCTGGTGAACTCGGCCGCGCTGCGCGGCCGCCTGGAACGCGACCTGAGCGCCGCCGCGGGCGCGCCAGTGGGACTGGATTTCTTCCTGCCGCAGCGATTTTCTGAATTGCAGATGGGCGAGCTCGAAGGCATCTATATCGACAAGCTGGATATCGAGATCGACACCTACGAGCCGGCGCCGGAGCTGCTGCGCACGCGTCCGGGAGACGTCGTCGAGGAAACCCTGGCGTCGCGCCTGTTGAAATCGAACTGCCCGGTGACGGGACAACCGGACTGGGCCACGGTGCAGATCCGCTACCGCGGCGCGCCGATAGACCGGGAATCGCTGCTGCGCTACGTGGTGTCGTTCCGCCAGCACGCGGAATTCCATGAGCACTGCGTCGAACGCATCTTCAGCGACATCATGCAGGCCTGCGGGCCCCAGCACCTGACGGTGTACGCGCGCTACACGCGGCGCGGCGGGCTGGACATCAATCCGTGGCGCAGCAACTTCGAGACCGCGCCGCCGACGGACATGCGCACCGTCCGGCAATAACGTAAACGGCCGCCCCAGGGGCGGCCGCTTTGTTTTACTTCACGAACGGTTCAGGACGCGGCGTGTCGTCTTCCGACGGCGGCAGCACGGGATACTGGATCACCGGCTGGTCGCCGGTAAGTGTCTTCAGGAAGGCCACGATCTGCGCATTTTCGTCCGCCGTGAACGTGCGGCCCAATTGCAGGCGGCCCATCACATCCACCGCCTGCGTCAGCGTGGCGGCCTCGCCGTCGTGGAAGTAGGGATACGTCAACGCCACGTTGCGCAATGTCGGCACCTTGAAGTTGAAGCGGTCGGCATCCTTGCCCGTGACTGCGGCACGCCCTTCGGCCTTGTTTTCGGTGACGTAGGGCGTAACCAGCCCCATCTTCTGGAACGAGTTCCCGCCCACGGCCACCCCGTTGTGACAGGCCACGCAGCCGCTGTTCTTGAAGAGTTCATAACCGCCCAGTTCACGCACCGTGAGCGCCTTCTTGTCGCCCTTGAGCCACTGGTCGAAGCGCGAGTTGGGCGTAACCAGCGTTTCCTCAAATGCCGCCAGCGCGCTGGTGACTTCGTTGATGGTGATCTTGTCGTTGCCGAAAACCTGCTTGAACTCCGCGCGATAGCCCGGAATGGAGTTCAGCACCTGCACGGCCAGTTCATGCGACGAGGCCATTTCCATGGGGTTTTCGATGGGTCCGCCCGCCTGTTCACGCAGGTCTTTGGCGCGACCGTCCCAGAACTGGGCGATGTTGAGGCTGGAATTGAGCACCGTGGGCGAGTTGATGCCGCCCTGCTGCCATTTGTGGCCGATGGAGGACTTCAGGTTGTCCGACCCGCCCATGGCCAGGTTGTGACAGGAATTGCATGAAATCGCGCCGGAGCGCGACAGCCGGGGATCGAAGAAGAGCTTCTTGCCAAGCTCCACTTTTGCCGGCTCTTTGATCGCGGCGGGCTCGATCGGCTGGATGGGTTCCTGGGTGGAGCTCCAGGCTTGTCCCGCCCACAATCCCAGTACGATCCCCACGGCCAGCAGCGTACTTTGCTTTCTCATTTGCTTCTCCTGTGAATAACCTGTGCAACTACGTGGTTATTACAGCGAGCAAGAGACCGGGCGGCCTTGCGGGGCGTCAACCCTCGCGAGCCGCCGTGTGGAGGAGAGCCGGGAGTTTGACGGTGCTCAATGAAACCGGGGACGCCGCCCTTCTGCGAGCCGGCGCCCCGTCAGGAGCGCGCCGCGACGGCAGCCGCGGGCGGTTCGGCGCGCCGTGCCTGCACGGCGATCCATTGCGCCAGGAAGGCGGCGGCCGTGAACGCCACGCCGGCGCCCACCCACGGGCCCTGGCGCAATCCGGCGTCAAGCAGCAGACCGAAGGCCAGCGGGCCAAGAGCCGAGCCCACGTCCATGCCGGAATACACCAGGCCGTAGACCGAGCCGGTGGAACCCTTGGGCGTCACGCGGCGGATCAGCATGTCGCGCGACGGCGCGGCCACGCCGGAGCAGAACCCGGCCAGGGCGACCACCGGCGCGGCCAACACCGCGGGCACCAGGCCCAGAGCCAGCACCACCAGCGTCAGCCCCGCCAGGATCAGCGCAACCATCACGGTGCGCTCGGTGCGAGGATTGGCCGATACGAGGAAGCCGCCGGCCGCCATGCCCACCGCCGAGGCCACCATGTAGCCGGACAACGCCGAGCTGGCGGTGACCTTGGACAGGTCATAGAGCTGGCCCAGCAGCGGAATCGTGTAGTTCTGCACCGACGACAGCGCGATGGAGGTGCAGGCAAAGAACAGGAATGCGCCCCACAGCGCCGGTTTGGCCAGCAGCGCGGTCAGGGTGGCCAGCACGCCCTCTTGGGGCTGCGCCGCCTGTTTTACGGCCGGGCTGCCGTCCTTGTCCTCGCCGCGCGCGTCCAGCGGCGACGGGCCGCCAAGCAGGTCGCGGCCCAGCACCGTCAAGAGCAGCACCACCGCCACCAGGCCGGCGGCGCTATAGGCCGCCACGCGCCAGTTGGCCAGCAGCGTGATGGTCGTGATGAACACGGGCGTGAGCGCCCAGCCCAGGTTGCCGGTCAGCCCGTGCGTCGAGAACGCGTGGCCCAGGCGGGGCGCGGTGATGCGATGGTTGATGATGGAATAGTCGGCGGGATGGAAAACCGAATTCCCGATGCCGCCGACGATGGCCGCCGCCATCAGCATGGCGTAGCCCGTGGCCGAACCGATCAGCACGCCCGACAGCACGAAGCAGGCCAGCCCGAACCACAGCACGGGACGCGCGCCGATCCGGTCGACCACGAAGCCCGATGAGGCCTGGCCGACTCCGGACACCACGTAAAAGGTGGACACCAGCAAGCCGAGCCGCGCAAAGTCCAGGCCGAATTCCAGCCCCAGGGCGCCATAGAGCGACGGCAGGACAAGCTGGAAAAAGTGGGACGAGGCGTGCGCCACGCCGATGAGCAGGATGATTTTCCAGTCGCGCCGACGTACGGCGGCGTCCGAGAGCAAGGTATTGGCGGCGGTGGCGGTGTTCATTGCGAAAGGCCGCGGGGCGGCGGCAGGGGTGCGTCCGCGCCAGGCGGTTCGCAGGTTGTCTCCGGCGACGACCGGCCATTCGACCGGGCGTCGTGTTCTCGGCGATTGCGGCGCGGGGCCGTGCCGGATCGAGCCGGCAAATCGCTCTTGAAGTGATACGGCGGCCGTCTTGCGCGAGCCGGGCCGCCGTGGGTCATGCTTGCTGGCCCCGGCGGATGCGGCCGGCGCCGTCACATCGAAACTACATGGCCTTTTCGCGAATGGCAGGCCATGCGCGTTGCAGGTAATACAGCATCGACCATACCGTCAGCACCGCCGCGACGATGATGAGCACATCGCCCAGCAACCGCGTGCTGACGCCGTGAATCGGCTGGTTGTACAGCAGGCAGGGAATGGCCACCATCTGCGCGGCGGTCTTGAACTTGCCCAATCGGTGCACCGCCACGCTGGCGCTGGCGCCAATCTTGGCCATCCATTCACGCAGGGCGGAAATCGTGATTTCGCGACCGATGATGATCAGCGAGATGAAGGCGTCGACCCGGCTGAGGTCCAGCAGGACGATCAGGGCGGCGCAGACCATCAGCTTGTCGGCCACGGGGTCCAGGAAGGCGCCAAATGCCGAAGTCTGGTTCCAGCGCCGGGCGAGCCAGCCGTCAAACCAGTCGGTCAGCGCGGCAATGATGAAGGCCCAAGCGGCGAAGGTGTCGCGCATGGGTACAGACATCCAGCTCTCGGGCAGATAGAACAGCCCGACCACCAGCGGGATCATGGCGATACGCAGCCACGTCAGGATAATGGGAACATTAATTGGCATAGTGTCCGTATGCTAACAGTAAGAGGCTCCCCCCGAAGCGCCTGCGGCGCCTCCCCCCAGGGGGCGCCGCAGCGGACCGGCGGAGCCGGATCCGCGCGGCCCGGACGGTTCGTGGGTGCGACGGGGATGTACCGCAGCGCCTAATTTTGGTTTCGCGGTGCCCTTGAAACCGCCGTTTGGCGCGTCGGAGTTGGTGTGAAAAGCCGGATACATTTCGCGAGCCATCTTCAGCGTAGCGCCTCGTAGATGCGGATGGCCAGGTCTTGGGAGATGCCGTCCACCGATGCCAGGTCTTCGATGCTGGCGCGGGCGACGCCCGAGAATCCGCCGAAGCGGGCGAGCAGGCGTTGGCGGCGGCGGGCGCCGACGCCTTCGATTTCCTCCAGTCGGGAGACGTTGCGCGTCTTGGCGCGGCGGGCGCGCATGCCGGTGATGGCGAAACGGTGGGCCTCGTCGCGCACCTGGGCGATCAGCATCAGCGCGGCGGATTCGCCGCCCAGCGCGACCGGCGGCCGCTCGTCCGCGAAGACCAGGGTTTCAAGGCCGACCTTGCGCCCTTCTCCCTTGGCCACGCCCACCAGCGTCTGGATGTCCAGGCCCAGTTCCGCGAACACCTTGCGCGCGACCTCGACCTGGCCCTTGCCGCCGTCGATCAGGACCAGCCCCGGCATCTGCGCTTCGCCGTCCGCCACCTTGGCGAAACGACGGGTCAGCACCTGGCGCATTGCGGCATAGTCGTCGCCGGGCGTGATGCCGGCGATGTTGTAGCGGCGGTAAAGCGACGGTTGCATGTCGTGGTGTTCGAATACCACGCAGGAGGCCTGGGTTGCTTCGCCGGCCGTGTGGCTGATGTCGAAGCATTCGATGCGCAAGGCGTCCAGCGCGGCCTCGTCCGTGTCCATGTCCAGCGTTTCCGCCAGCGCCAGGGTGCGGGCGGCCCGGGCGCCCGATTCGGTGAGCGCGCGAGCCAGCGCCATTTCGGCATTTTTCGTCGCCTGCTCCAGCCAGGACCGGCGGGTGCCCTGCGGGCGCGTCAGCACGCGCGACGGGCGGCCGCCCGCCTGTTCCACCAGCAACGAGATCAGTTCCGGGTCGGGCAACGAGTGGCTACAGACCAGCACGGGCGGCATCGCGTTTTCGGTGTAGTGCTGCGCCACGAAGGCTTCCAGCACCTGCGGCGCCGCCTCGCCCTCGGCGTGCGTGGGAAAGAACGGCTTGTCACCCAGATGACGGCCGCCGCGCACCATGGCCAGGTTCACGCACACCTTGCCGCCAGCCACCGCCACCGCGATGATGTCTGTGTCCTCGCCGCTGACGTTCTCCATGGTCTGCTGGTGCAACACGCGCGCCAGCGAGCCCATCTGGTCGCGCAGCGAAGCGGCTTCCTCGAAGCGCAGTTCGGTTGAGGCCTGCAGCATGCGGGCCTCGATCTCGCCCATGACGTCCTTGGCTTCGCCGTTCAGGAAGCGCACGGCGCGCTGGACGTCGCGGCCGTATTCGGCGGCCTCGATCGCGCCGACGCAGGGCGCCGAGCAGCGGCCGATCTGATGCAGCAGACAGGGGCGCGAGCGATTGGCGAAGACGCTGTCTTCACAGGTGCGCAGGCGAAAGACCTTCTGCAGGATCTGGATGGTTTCACGCACCGCCCACGCGTTGGGGAACGGGCCGAAAAACTGCCCGCGTTTGTTGGTGGCGCCGCGGTAGTAGGCGATGCGCGGCCAGTCGTGGCCGGTGATGTGCAGGTAGGGATAAGACTTGTCGTCGCGGAACAGGATGTTGTAGCGCGGCTTCAGGCTCTTGATGAGGTTGTTTTCAAGGATCAGCGCCTCGGCCTCGGAGCGCGTCACCGTCACCTCCAGCCGCGCGACCTTCGACACCATCTGGGCGATGCGCGGGCTGGCAAGGTTCTTCTGGAAATACGACGAGACGCGCTTCTTCAGGTCGCGCGCCTTGCCGACATACATGACCTCGCCTGCTGCATCCAGGTGCCGGTACACGCCCGGCAGATGCGGCAGGTCAGCCAGGAACGATTTGAGATTGAAGTCGTCGGGCATTCTGATAACGGCTTTCGGCCTGCAAGGTGTCCCAATCCGGCGCGTCGAAACGCGGCATCAGGCGGCGGATACGGGCCACGGATTCGGGCGCATGGTCGAACTCAAGGCGCGACAGCAGTTCGTCGGCCAGGTCCGGGCGGTTGCACACCAGCACCATGTCGCAGCCGGCGCGCAGCGCGGCGTTGGCGCGGTCAAGGATGTCGCCCGCGACGGACGCGCCTTCCATGGTGAGATCGTCCGAGAACACGACGCCGTCGTAGCCCAGGCGCTTGCGCAGGATGTCCTGCACCCAGCGCTTGGAAAAGCCGGCCGGATGCTTGTCGACCTTCGGATAGATGACATGCGCGGGCATGACGGACGGCAGCACGGCGTCTCCCAGCCAGGCGTAGGGCGCACCGTCGTCCTTCAGGATGTCGTCGAGCGTGCGCGGGTCGACGGGAATCTCGTGGTGCGAGTCCGCCCCCACGAAGCCGTGGCCCGGGAAGTGCTTGCCGCAGGCGGACATGCCGGCCAGCGCCAGGCCTTGCACCAGCGCGCGCGACAGCATGGTCACCACGCGCGGATCATGGTGGAAGGCGCGATTGCCGATCACCTTGCTGACGCCGTAGTCCAGGTCGAGCACGGGCGTGAAGCTCATGTCGACGCCGCAGGCGCGCAGTTCGGCCGCCAGCACGTAGCCCGCTTCCGTCGCGAGCCGCGTCGCGTGCAGGGGATCACGGTCCCACAGCACGCCCAGTTCGCGCATCGGCGGCAAGGCGGTGAAGCCGTCTTCGCGGAAGCGCTGCACGCGCCCGCCTTCGTGGTCCACCAGGATAAGCAGCCGCTCTTTGCGGGCCTTGTGGATCTGGCGCGTCAGCTCGGTGAGCTGGGCGCGGTTTTGGAAATTGCGGGCAAAGAGAATGACGCCGCCCACGAGGGGGTGGCGCAGGCGCTTCTTTTCCGCCTTCGTCAGGGTGTATCCCGCCACATCGACCATCACGGGGCCGGGAGGCAGGACCGCCTTGGATTTCTTCTTGGCCATAGGAGTGTCCTTGTATCTGTGTGCCGCAAGCCAGCCGCTTGAAGGGGCTCAGGGCTTGCGCTCGACCACCACGTATGCGGCGGCCATGTCGGATTCGTCGGTGATGGAAACGTGGGCTGCTCCGAACCGCTGCGTGTACCAATCCAGCAATTCGGGGGCGATTACCAGCACGGGCCGCCCACCGGGCGCATTCAGCGTCTGCACGCGGCGCCACGTCATGGGCATGCGCATGCCCAAGCCGATTGCCTTGGAGAACGCTTCCTTGGCCGCGAAGCGGGTGGCCAGGAAGCGCAGGCCGCGCACGGGATCGCGCGCGCGGCGGGCTTGAAATTTAAGCAGTTCCTCGGCGCCCAGGATCTTTTCCGCGAAGCGGTCGCCGTGGCGCGCCAGGGCGCGTTCGATGCGGTCGATCCGCAGCAGGTCCATGCCGATGCCGGCGATGGCGCCGGCGGGAGTGGCGGAGGAAGTATCGGGCATGGGCGTCTGCGCAGGAGTAACGGGGGATTGCGTCATCGGCCCGCGTTCAGGCGCCGCGCAGGGCTTGCAGGCGGGCCTGCACCATCAGCGCCTTCATGTCGCGCACGGCCTTTTCCCAGCCGTCGAAGATCGATTGCGCCACGATGGCGTGGCCGATATTCAGTTCGGAGATGCCGTCCAGCGCCGCGACCGGTTTGACGTTGCCGTAATGCAGCCCGTGTCCAGCATTGACGCGCATGCCGTGGCGCAGGCCTTCGGCCACCGCCACGCGGATGCGCTGCAGTTCCGCCAGGGCAGCGTCGCCTTCGGCTTCGGCATAGGCGCCGGTGTGAAGTTCGATCACAGGCGCGCCGGCCTTGGCGGCCGCGGCGATTTGAATGGGATCCGGATCGATGAAGAGCGACACGCGGATGCCGGCTTCGGCCAACAGGGCCACGGCATCCGACACCGGACCCATGGCGCCCGCGACTTCCAGCCCGCCTTCCGTGGTGAGTTCGGTGCGCTTTTCAGGCACCAGGCAGACGTCGCTGGGCTTGACCGCGCAGGCGATCTCGAGCATTTCCGGGGTGACGGCGCATTCCAGGTTCATGCGCGTGCGCAACTGCGGGCGGATCGCATAGACGTCGGCGTCCTGGATGTGGCGCCGGTCTTCGCGCAAATGCAGCGTGATCAGGTCTGCCCCGGCGTCCTCGGCGCGCAGCGCGGCGGCGATCGGGTCGGGATACGCCGTGTGGCGCTGCTGCCGCAGCGTGGCGACGTGATCGATGTTTACACCAAGTTCTATCATTGCACTTTCGTTGTTTCTTCCCAGCCGCCGCCCAGCGCCTTGTACAGTTCCACGCGATTGATCAGCGCGGCCAGGCCGGTTTGCACCAGCGACAACTGGGCGTTGAAAAAGTCCACTTGCGCGGTCTGCACCTGCAAGTAGCTGTCGATCCCATTGGTATAACGCAAATTCGACAGCTCCAGCGTGCGCGCCGAGGAATCCTGCAGCGCGCGCTGGGCGTCAAGTTGCGCGCCATACGTGGCCTCGCCTGCCAGGGCGTCCGACACTTCGCGGAACGCCTGCTGGATAGTCTGCTCGTACTGCGCCACCGCGATATTGTCTCGCGCCTTGGCCAGGTTCAGGTTTTCGCGAATGCTACCGCCGGCAAACAAAGGCGTCGTGATCGACGGCGAGAAGCTCCAGTAGCCCTGCCCGCCCTTGAACAGATCGCCCAGCGACGGGCTGGCCACACCCAGCAGGCCCGTCAGCGAGATGGTCGGGAAGAATGCCGCGCGCGCCGCGCCGATATTCGCGTTGGCGGAAAGCAGCTGGTTTTCGGCTGCGGCGATGTCTGGCCGGCGTTCGAGCAAGTCGGACGGCAGGCCGGACGGCACCGTGGCAAGGAGCTGATCGCGACCGAACTGCGCGGGCGCGGGCAGCGTATCCGGCAGCGGAGTTCCCACCACCAGCACCAGGGCATTCATGGCTTGCGCACGCGCGCGCGCCAGTTGCGCCAGGTCGGCCGAGGCCGTATCCAGCAGCGACTTGGATTGGTTCAGATCCAGTTCCGAGGCCACGCCGCCGTCGAACCGGCGTTTGACCAGGTCGTAGGATTCCTGGCGTGACGCCAGGGTTTGCTTCGTCAGTTCCAGCTGGACTTCGGCGGCGCGCAGATTGAAGTACGACTGCGCCACCGAACCCACCAGGGTGATATGCACGGACTTTTGCGCCTGCTCGGTCGACAGGTATTGCTGGTAAGCAGCCTCGGACAGGTTGCGCAGGCGGCCGAAGAGGTCGATCTCGAACGTCGTCAGACCGATGCCGGCCTGGTACGAGCTGCTGATCGAACTGGAATCGGGACCGCCGGCCCGCATGTTGGCCGGCAGATGCTGGCGCTGGCCCTGGATGCCGGCGCCGATGCTGGGCCATTGTTCGCCGCGCTGGATGCCGTACTGCGCCCTGGCCTCTTCCACGCGCTGCACCGCAACGCGCAGGTCGCGGTTGTTGACCAGAGACAGCTCGATCAAGGCTTGCAGGCGCGGATCGCGGAAGAATTCACGCCAGCCCAGGTCGGCGGCCGGCGTGCCTTGTTCGGGCATCACGTCCGAGGACGGCTGCATGCCCAGGGTGGTGGAGCGCGTGTACGCGCCGTATTGCACCTTGGGCTGGTCGGGCCACGCGCCGCTGACGGGCGCATCGGGACGTTTGTAGTCGGGCGCCAGCGAGCAGCCGGCCAACGCCACCGCCACGAAGGCGGACAAGGCGGTCTGTCTGAACATCAGGGCTTTCATTCCTTGCCCTCCTGGCCACCAGTGGGTTGTGCGGTTTGCGGCGTCGCCGGTGCAGCGGCCTGCTGGGCCGCCGCCTTCTTGGCGGCCTGCTCTTCCTCGAAGGCGCGCAGTTCCGCGCCGAGCAGACGCGGACGGGTCTTGAACAGGCCCAGCACCACGACGAAGAAGGTCGGCACGAAGATCACCGCGAACGGCGTGGCGGCCAGCATGCCGCCCAACACACCCAGACCGACCGCGCGCTGGCTGGCCGCACCTGCGCCGGTCGCCATCGCCAGCGGGATCACGCCCAGGATGAATGCAAGCGAGGTCATCAGGATGGGGCGGAACCGCAGGCGCGCGGCCTCGACCGCGGACTCGTACAGACCCATGCCGCGCGCGTATTGGTCTTTGGCGAATTCCACGATCAGAATGGCGTTCTTGGCCGCCAACCCGATCACGGTCACCATCCCCACCTGGAAGTACACGTCGTTGGACATGCCCAGCGCGCTGACCAGCGCCACCGCGCCCAGCATGCCCAGCGGCACCACCAGCATGACGGAAATCGGGATGGCCCAGCTTTCGTACAGCGCGGCCAGCACCAGGAACACGACCAGCAGCGACAGGCCCATCAGGATCGGCGCCTGGTTGCCCGCCTGGCGTTCCTGGTAGGACAGCCCAGTCCATTCGTAGCCGAAGCCCTGCGGCAACTGTCCGACCAGGCGCTCCATTTCGGCCATGGCCTCGCCCGTGGTGTAGCCGGCCGCCGAGCTGCCGCCGATGCGCATGGATTCGTAGCTGTTGTAACGAACCACCTGCACCGGACCCTGCACCCATTCCGCCGTCACGAACGTGGACAGCGGCACCATCCCGCCCTGCGTGTTGCGGGCGTTCAGCTTGAGCACGTCGGAAAGCTGCATGCGGTACGGCGCGTCGGCCTGGACCCAGATGTTCTGCATCCGCCCCATGTTGGGGAACTTGCTCAGGTAGGCCGAGCCGACCGCCGTGGAAATCAGCGATGCGGCTTCGTTGAAGTCCACGCCCAGGGCGGCCGCCTTATCGCGGTCGATGTTCAGGCTGAGCTGCGTACCCGCCGCCAGGCCGGTGATGCGGACCTGCGACAGCACGGGGCTTTTCATGGCTTCGCCCATCAACTGGGCCGTGGCCGCGGCCAGGGCGTCAGAGCCGGCCGAGCCGCGGTCCTGCAGGCGCAGGTCGAAACCGGTGGCGTTGCCCAGGGACGAAATGGCGGGCGGCACCAGGGTGAACACCTGCGCGTCGTGAATGCCCATCAGCTGCTTTTCGAAGGCGACGAACGCAATCGCGCCTGCGGAGTCCTTGCGCTCTTTGCGGTCCTTGAAGTCCTTGAGCGTGGTGAACGCGATGGCGGCGTTCAGGCCGTTGCCGTTGAAGCTGTAGCCCTGCACGGCAATGATGTTTTCCACGGCCGGGAGGCTGCTGAAGTACTTTTCGACCTGCTCGATGACCTCGACGGTGCGATTGGCGCTGGCGCCGGTGGGCAGCTCGATGTTGCTGACCACGTAGCCCTGGTCTTCCTCGGGCAGGAACGACGACGGCAGGCGCAGGTACAGCCAGCCCAGCAGCAACACCAGCACCAGGAAGATCAGCATCATCCGACCGCCCTTGTGCAGGATGCGCGACACCCAGTTCTGGTAACCGTGCGTGGTGGCGTCGAACTTGCGGTTGAACCAGCCGAAAAAGCCCTTCTTGTCCTCGTGGTGACCCTTGGGCACCGGCTTGAGGATCGTGGCGCACAAAGCCGGCGTGAAGGTCAGGGCCAGCAGCGCCGAGAAGAAGATCGAGACCGCCATGGCCACCGAGAACTGCCGGTAGATCACGCCCACCGATCCGCTCATGAAGGCCAGCGGCAGGAACACCGTCACCAGCACCAGCGTGATCCCGATGATGGCGCCGCTGATCTGCGGCATCGCCTTCTTGGTGGCCTCTTTGGGCGGCAGGCCCTCCGTCGCCATGATGCGCTCGACGTTTTCGACCACCACGATGGCGTCGTCCACCAGAATGCCGATGGCAAGCACCATCGCGAACATGGTGAGCACGTTGATCGAGAACCCCAGCGCCAGCATCACCGCGAACGACCCCAGCATGGCCACCGGGACGACCAGCGCCGGAATCAGCGTGTAGCGCACGTTCTGCAGGAACAGGTACATCACCAGGAACACCAGCACCATGGCTTCGGCCAGGGTATGGAGCACCTGCTCGATGGACACCTTGACGTAGGGCGCGGTGTCGTAGGGAATGGAGTACTGGATGTTGCCCGGGAAGTACTTGGACAGTTCCTGCATCTGCTGGCGCACGCCCTGCGCCGTGGCAAGCGCGTTGGCGTTGGGCGACAGCACGATGGCGAAGGCGGCGGTGGGCTTGCCGTTCAGGCGGGCCCCGAACTGGTAGTTGTCGGCGCCGACTTCGATGCGGGCGACGTCACGCAACAGCACCTTGGAACCATCGGTGTTGGCGCGCAGGACGATCCTGCCGAAACCGTCCACCGTGCTGAGCTGGCCGTTGGCCGTGACCGTGGCGGTGATGCGCTGAGATTCGGGGTTGGGCGGCGCGCCGACGCTGCCGCCTGAAATCAGCACGTTCTGGCCCGCGATCGCGTTGTTGACTTCGGTCATGCTGAGGTTGAAGCCCACCAGCTTGGCGGGGTCTACCCAGACACGCATGGCGCGCGGTGCCGCGAAGAGTTGGAACTGCCCCACGCCCGGCACCCGCGACACCGGGTTCTGCACGTTGCGGGTGATGTAGTCAGCCAGCGCGGTCTGGTCCAGCGAGCCGTCTGCCGACGACAGCGCAACGATCATCAGGAAGCCCGTGCTGGTCTGCTCGTACTGCAGACCTTGCTGCTGCACGGCGGCGGGCAACTGCGCGATCACGTTGGACACGCGGTTCTGGACGTCCACCTGGGCCAGGTCTGGATTCGTGCCCGGCTGGAAGGTGGCGGTGATGGTCGAGGTGCCGTAGGAATCGCTGACCGACTCGTAATAGATCAGGCCTTTGGCGCCGTTGAGTTGGTCTTCGATGATACTGGTGACCGATTCAGCCACTTCCTTGGACGACGCGCCGGGGTAGGTGGCGGTGATCGTGATGGCTGGAGGGGCTACGTCCGGGTACTGCGCGACCGGCATGTTCGGGATGGCCAACACCCCCGCCAGCAGAATGAAAAGGGCAACTACCCAGGCGAAAATTGGTCGATCGATAAAAAATTGCGGCATGTGGGCTGACTCTGAAAGCGATGCTCACCAAAGGGGAACGCGGCGCTTGCTGCGCCGCGTGCCGCTTACGATTTCTGGCCTGCGGCCTTGTCCTGCGGGGCAGGCTCGGCCGGCTTGGCGCCGGGCTGCGGGGCGGATTCGGCTGGCTTGGCTCCCGGCTGCGCCGCCGGTTTGCCGCCCTGAGCGGGCGCACCGCGGTTCCATTCGCTGACCTGCACCGGCGCGCCGGGACGGATCTTCTGGAAGCCTTCCACGACGACGACGTCACCGGCCTTCAGGCCGCTGGTAATCAGCCAGTTGTTCTGGTGCGCGCCGCCGGTGGTGACGGACGCCTGCGCGATGTGGTTGTCGCGCACGAGCATCAGGCTCTGCGTGCCATCGGCCGTACGCTGCAGCGCCTGCTGCGGCACCATCAGCGCGCTGTCGTCGAAGCCTTGCTCCAGCCGCACCCGCACATACATGCCCGGCAGCAGGATGCCATCGGGATTGGGCACTTCGGCGCGCAGGTTCACCTGACCCGTGGACGGGTCCACGGTGATGCCTGTGAAAAGCAACTTGCCGGGGTGTTCGTATTCCGAGCCGTCCTCGAGCACCACGGTGGCGCGGGCGGCGTCCTGGCCCACCTTTTGCAGCCTGCCGCTGGCGAAGGCGCGGCGCAATGCGGCCAGGTCGGTGGTGGACTGCGTGAAGTCGACGTAGATGGGATCCAGCTGCTGCACGGTGGCCATCTGCGTGGCGGACGTGGATTCGACCAACGCGCCTTCGGTCACCAGCGGCTTGCCGATGCGTCCGGTGATGGGCGACGTGACATCGGTATAGCTGAGATTGATGGCCGCATTGTCCTGGGCGGCCTTTGCAGCGGCGACGGAGGCGTCGGCCTGGCGATACGACGCCACGGCGTTGTCATATTCCTGCTTGCTGACGGCGTTGGCCTTGACCAGCGGCGCGTAGCGGTCGGCGAGCAGCTTGGCGCTGAAGAGGTTGGCCTGCGCCTGCTTGAGCTGCGCCGTCGCTTGATCGAAAGCGGCCTTGTAAGGGGCGGGATCGATCTTGAACAGCAGCTGGTTTTCCTTGACGTCGCCGCCCTGTTCAAAGGTGATGCGCTGGACGATGCCGGTGACTCGGGCGCGGATCTGGGCGTCGCGAACGGCGTCCACGCGGCCCGGGAGTTCGGAGACGATGGGAGCGCGCTGCGGCTGCACGGTGATGACGCTGACCTGCGGCATGCCGGGATTCATCTGTGGCTTTTCACCGCAGCCTGTCAATATCAGCGCGAGGACGCCGCCGGAAAAAGCCAGACCCGAAATACGTTTAGGCGAAAACCGCATTGAAACCCCCGCGTAGCGTAATGAACCGCGTCGTGAAATCGCGTCAAGTTACCGCGCTATTCCGAACGTACCGATTAGCAGCGTTCAAAATATGACCATGCGTCACTAACGACACGTGAATAGCCCGTTAATGTAACTCAGATATTGGGGAAATCACGTACTTTTGGGGGTAACGGGGGAACTTCCGGGAGTTATTGCGCAACAGTTTTCAACTGGCTGAGAGTTCGCGCAGGTTGCCGAGGAATGCATAGCCAACGCCATGCACGGTGTGCAGCGGCAGCCGTCCGCCTGTCTTCTGGACCTTGCCGCGCAGGCGGCAGATGGCGACGTTCAAGGAGCGCATGCTGAGCCCGCTGCGCACGGCCAGGAGTTCGTCGCGGACAAGTTCGTGACGCGGGTTTTTCAACAGACAGGCAAAGCACGCGCGCTCGATTTCGGTAAGGTCCAGGCGCGCGCCACCCGGCATCTGCAGCGTCCAACCCCAATACAGCAGGCTCCACCAGCCATCTGCCGCTTGCCCGCCGGCCGACACGGGGGGATTTTGTTCCCGCATGGGCTTTGCGATACGGGGGGTGCGCGCGGGCGCCAGGGCCTGCCGGGCGGGCGGATGCAAAGCATTCACGGCGATCTCCTGCAGGACGGCCTTTGGCGGAAAGGTGAAGGCCGGCCCGGAACAAGGTTGCGGATTGTCCCGGGAGACTACCGCCCCGCCCCGCGCCTGCGGCCGCTATGAGGCGCCTTTCAGACCAATCCGAGATCTGCGGCGCGACGTCGCGCGCCGTGCGATCAGGAATGCCTGGTGCCGTTGCGGTGGATGTCGTGCGTGACGAAGCAACTGTCCTGCGTGGGGCGGGCCAGGATGCCCGGCTTTTGCAGTGTGCGGCGGATGTCCGCAAGGCCGGATTCCCAGTGTTCGCGCATGGCCTCGGTGCCGAACTCGTAATCCTTGGAGTAGCGCTCCAGGTGCTTGGCTTCGTAGATGAGGTTGATGATGTTGGTGGCGGGCGTGTGCGACAGCTTGCGGATATCCGCCAGGTCAGGCGCATCGCGTTCCGCTTCAGGCAGGCGCTGCAGCAGGCGTTGCAAGCCGTGGCGCAACTTCAGCACGCGCCGCAACTGGTCGGTGACGAGGCGCGTGCGGCTGGAATACTGGATGTCCTTCTGGCGCTCGGCCACCTCTTCCAGCGACGAGGGCAGCGGCCCGCGCGCGGGCCAGAGGTCCACCTGGAAGGCCAGCGTGTCGCGCATGTTGTCGGTGGTGAGCACTTGCGCCAGCGGCGTGTTGGAGACCACGCCGCCGTCCCAGTAGTGTTCGCCGTCGATCTCCACTGAAGGAAAGCCGGGCGGCAGCGCCCCCGACGCCATGATGTGTTCCGGCCCGAGCGTATCGGTCAGACTGTCGAAATACGCAAAATTGCCGGAGCGCACGTTCACGACGCCGAAGCTGGCCCGAACCGCGCCGCTATTGAGCAGGTCGAAATCCACATACTGACGCAGGGTGGCGGCAAGGGGCCCGGTGTCGTAGAAACTGGTGGAGGCGGCCCCGCGGCCCTGAACCATGTACGGCGGCGGGATGCGCGGCTTGAAAAAGCCGGGCTGCCCGGAGAACAGGGCCTGCAGGGCCGAGACCTGCCCATTCATGGCCGGCGAACCAAAGCCGAAAGGGATGCCTTCGAACATCCGGGCCAGCGCGTCCCCCCAGGGCACCGAGGAAAAGCCCGCGGGCCGGCAAATGCTTTCCCAGAAGCCGCGCAGGCGCGCGACGCGCTCGTCCTCCGGGGATCCGGCGATGATGGCCGCATTGATGGACCCGATGGAGATGCCCGAGATCCAGTTGGGCCGGATGCCGGCTTCGTGCAGGCCCTGGTACACGCCCGCCTGGTAGGAGCCGAGCGCCCCGCCTCCCTGCAGGACGAGCGCGACGGTGTCGTAAGGCGGCGTGTCGCCGGTGTCTTCGGCCAGGGCCTGGCGGCGCGCAGTCATTCGGCTTCCTCAGCGCTTGGTTTTGTCGGGCACTTGCGGCGTGCCGACGCCCGCGCGGAACGGATACTTGGCGAAGATCTCCGCGACCACCTTGTCCACGTTCTGGGATGAACCGGCGCTCTCGGGGTTCTGGATCTCGCCCACGGCGACACCCTCCCAGACCAGTTGCCGCCGGCGCGCGTCCACGAGATCGATGCTGAGCGTGCCCTCGGTGTATTGATACACGTCGTCGCCCCACCCGTAGCCGGGCCAGCCGCCATAGAACCCGCCGCGGTAGCCGTAGTACGGCCCCATGGGCGCGAACCCCGGCGTGACTTCGGTCTGCTGCTGCAGTTTGGCGCCGAAGTTAAGGAGCAGATCGGGATTGGAAGCGCTGTACGTGTAGCCACGCATCTCCATCTGACCGCGGGCCGAGCTCTTGAGCCGTTCGGTCAGCAGGGTGTTGTATCCCGCCTTGTCCGTACCCAGGGGGTTCAGGAAACCGAAGGTCCGATACTGCGCGAAATCAACCTGGTGGTCGTAATCGCTCTTGACCGTGGGGCCTGAAGCGCAGGCCGCCAACAATGCCGTCATGGAACCCGCCGTCAGCAATTTGAGTGCTTTCATGTCGATCTCTCCGTGAGCACAGGGGCGTGAACATAGTGCCGCGAAGCTTCCAAAGTTTCAACAGAATCTCATTCGCAACCACGAAACTAGTCCGCCCGGCCCGGTGCGACGATAAACCCCGATTTCGTCAATAAGCCGCCGAGCCGCAGCGCGGCTCGGTCCATTACACTCGCCCTTGCTCCCGGCAACTGATGAAGACACCCTACATGCTCGAACTCGACGGATCCATTTGGTTTCGCTCTGGCGCCCAGACGTGGGGCGGAAAGAACCGCATCGACCTCCTGGCGCAGATCGACGCCACCGGTTCGATCACGGCGGCGGCGCGGGCCGTCGGGATGAGCTACAAGGGCGCATGGGACGCCATCGACGCCATGAACAACCTGGCCGGCGAACCCCTGGTGCTGCGGGCGGCAGGCGGCAAAGGCGGTGGGGGCACCCGGCTCACGGACCGGGCGCGCGGCCTTATCGCGACCTTCCGGGCGCTCGAGGCCGAGCACCGCAAGTTCATGGACAATCTGACGCGCGCTGGGCTGGACGCCAGCGGCGACATCGACCTGATGAGGCGATTTATGCTCAAGACCAGCGCACGCAACAAATTCATGGGCACCGTCATCGAAATCCGGCCGGGCGCGGTCAACGACGAAGTGCTGCTGCGTATCGCCGGCGGCCATACCGTCACGGCGACCATCACCCGGGAAAGCACGAAGGAACTGGATCTGGCGCCCGGCAAGGAAGCCATCGCCCTGGTCAAGGCGTCGTCCGTGATAGTCGGCGCGCCCGGCCCCGGCCTGCGGCTGTCGGCCCGCAATCAGTTGCAGGGCAAGATCACCGACCTGCGCGCTGGCGCGGTCAATACGGAAATCCGGATCGGCCTTGAGGGCGGCGCCACGATGGCGGCCATCGTCACCAATGAAAGCGCGGCGGACTTGAATCTGGGCGTGGGCGCGGATGCCGTGGCCATCTTCAAGGCGTCCAGCGTGATCCTCGGCGTGCTGGACTAGCGCTCGTCCCCATGCGGACGGCTGACCTTGCGGGCCAGGCGGCCGTCATCGCCCGTCATGACGCAGCACGGCCTACGCCGGCCACGCAAACCGACTCTTAAAGTCCCACGCGTTCCTCGCGCCGGCCCACCCTGCCATCGCGCACCTCGAACACCTCGTCGGCAAGCGCTTCGACGTCGGCCGGATCATGGGTGATCAGCAACATCGGCACATCCAACTGCTGCTGCAGGGCGTTCAGCTCCTGGCGCATCTTGCCTCGCAGCTGCGAATCCAGCGCCGAAAACGGTTCGTCCAGCAGCAGGATGTCGGGCTGTAACATCAGGGCGCGGGCCAAGGCCACGCGCTGCTTCTGGCCGCCCGAGATTTCGTGCGGATAGCTGCCGACGATGGAGCCCAGCTCGAACGCATCCACCCAGCGCCGAGCCTCGGGCCCGACCTGGCGCCGGGGCGGATTCAGCCAGCCCGGTCGCAGGCCGAAGGCGATGTTCTGCGCCACGGTCAGGTGCGGAAACAAGGCATAGTCCTGGAACAGGTAAGCGACCCGACGCGATCGCGCGGGCGTGCAGATGCCTGCCTGACTGTCGAACAGCACCCGACCGTTGATCTCGATGCGCCCCGCGTCCGGACGCAACAGGCCGGCGACCGCCCGCAGTGTCAGGCTTTTACCGGCGCCCGAGGGTCCGAACAGGGCGATGCGCTTGGCCGACGACGCGAATTCGACGTCCAGTTCGAATTGCCGGTCGCCGGACACCATCCGTTTGCGAACCTGGATGCCGATGCTCATCGCCCTCCCCCGTTGCGCTGGCCCGCGCCGATGGGCACCAGCTTGCCGGCGGCCAGCAGCACGACAATGCACGTGACCGACGTGACCAGCACCAGCATGTTGGCGGTGGCGTCGTCGCCCGCCTGCACGGCTTCGTAGATAGCGACAGACAGGGTCTGCGTGCGGCCCGGCAGGTTGCCGGCGATCATCAGCGTGGCGCCGAACTCGCCCAGGGCCCGCGCAAAGGCCAGCAGGACGCCGGCCGCAATGCCGCGGGCGGCCAACGGCAGCGTGACGCGGAAGAACACCCCGGCCTCGCCCACGCCCAGCACACGCGCCGCGTTTTCCAGCTGGCTGTCCACGTTTTCGAAGGCCGCGCGCGCCGATTTGAAAACGAGCGGAAACGCCACCACGGACGCCGCGATCACGGCGCCCTGCCAGGTAAAGACCAGTTCGATGCCCCAGCCAGCCAGGGTCTCGCCGATGATCCCGCGCCGGCCCAAAAGAACCAGCAGGTAATAGCCCAGCACCGTGGGCGGCAGCACCAGCGGCAGCGTCAGGACGGCGTCGAGCAAATCGCGCCCCGGCCATCTCCAGCGGGACAAGCCGTAAGCCGCGGCCGTGCCGGCGATGGCGGCCAATAGCGTCGCCCAGCCTGCCACTTTCAGAGAAAGTAGCAGGGGCACCCAAACGGGATCACTCATCTATGCCTGCAAATTCAAACTGTGGTCAGGGCTTTTGAAAGCCGTAGCGCGACAGTATCGCCTGCCCTGCCGGGGACAGCACGTAGGCGACGAAGCTCTCGGCTTCCTTGGCGGCGGCTTCGCGCGTCGTCACCGCGATGGGATAGGTCACGGGGGTCTGCGACGGCACACGCACGGCCACCTTGACCTTGTCGGGCATGATCGCCGCGTCGGTCGCGAACACGAAGCCGGCGTCGACCTCGCCGCGAGAGACATAGTCCAGGCTCTGGCGCACATTCTGCGCCAGCACGCTCTTGGCCTGCACGGCATCCCACAGGCCCTCTGCCTGCAAGGCGGCCTGCGTATAGCGCCCCACGGGCACCGACGCCGGATTGCCGTAGGCGATGCGCTTGACGTCATCGCGGGTCAGGTCTTTCAGCGTGCCGATGCCCGCCTTGCTGTCGTTCGGGACGATCAGGACGATCTGGTTGGCGGCAAAGTCCACTCGCGACGCGGGCTTGACGGCCTTTTCCTGGACCGCCTTGTCCATGGCCTTCTGGTCGGCCGACGCGAAGACGTCAGCGGGCGCGCCTTTGACTATTTGCTGCAGCAGCACATCGGAGGCGCCGAAGTTCAGGATCACCTTGGTGCCGGCGTGTTCCTTTTCGTAGCCCTGCGCCACCTCTTTGAACGCGTTGGTGAGGCTGGCGGCGGCGGACACCACCAGTTCGCCGGCGTGGGCGCTTGGCCCCCATGCGGCGGCAAGCGCCAGGGACAGCGCCAGGATCGGGCGTTTGAGGAACATGTTTTTCTCCTGAGGAAACCGCGAAATCAGTAACGAAATATATAGAGGTATATAACGCTCGTCAATTTCACGGCGGTCGCCGGATTGCGCTACGTCAAAAGGAATTTTCGCGAGGGCTCAGCCCCGCTCCACCGTCGTGACGTGGACGGACTCCGGGGCCAGGGCCGACCGCAGGAATTCCATCGCGAGTTCCGGCCGGGCGGCGCCGCACATGAAGACGTCGAGCGCGGCAAACCCGTGTTCGGGCCACGAGTGGATGCTGATATGGGACTCGCTGAGCATGATCACGCCAGTGACCCCGCCGCCTTCGCCGAAGCGATGGAAATGGCCGCTGAGCACCTGCGCGCCGGCGGCGAGCGCCGCATCCGTCATGTGCCGTTCCAGCGTCCGCGCATCGGCCAGGAGGTCAGCCGCAACGCCGCGAAAGTCGGCCAGCACGTGACGCCCGGGCGTGGCGTGCACGGTCACTTGTGGGACCCGCCCGAGGACCAGCCGGATCCGCCCGAAGAGCTGCTGCCCCAACTGCTGCTGCTGGAGCTGCCGCCGATGCGCGCACCGGGGGAGCTCGCCCCCGTGGTGGCCAGAACGACCACCATTGCGTAGATCGCGTACAAGAGCTTGCCCTTCATGCTATTCGTCCTCGCCTGAAAGCTTGTCGGCCAGCAGGGCCGGCAACCAGAGAAACGCCATGCCGATCACGACCGGGATGAAGCGGCCGTCGAAGATGTTGTTGAAGTTGAGGAACACCATGGCGATCAGCGCAGCCTTGGCCCATTTACGGTAGCCGCCGCCCGCCTTGGCGCCCGCGGGCATCGCCCGCTGATTGGACAGCTCGGGCCTGCCGAACCACTGAGCCAGTTGAGTGGGGGACACCGGCACGGCGGCCGACCAGCCCAGTTCCGATTCGCCAAGCTCGCGTGTCAGCTTCAGCGTGCCGACCTTGTAATCGGTGATTTGCGTGCTGTCGCCGACCTTGACCCGCCAGTTGAACGCGCCCAGCGCAACCTGCACCCGCGAGGTGTAGTCGTACAGCTTCTGGTACACCCGATTGCGCCACCGCACGCTGGATGCGTTGTTGTGGCTGGGCCAGGTGTCGCAGACCTGCACGCGCTCCCAGCCTTCGTCCGTCTCGACCAGCCAGACGAAGCCCTTGAGGGGATTGAACAGCAGGTATTCGATCCAGCTCGACGGTTCTTCGGGATCCGGATCGGCGCATTTCATCAGGCCGATCAGCGTGTAGTCCGCGCCTTCCATCTTGGCGACGGCGCCCAACGCAAGCGTGGTCCGGATCTTTTGCACCTGGCGCGCTTTTTCGATGACTTCGGCCGTGGGACCGGAGCAGTCGACGGCCGCCGCACACGACGAGCAGACCACGTGCGTGGCCATCGCGGCCACGAAGGATATCGGCGCGCCGCAATTGGGGCAGTCCAGCGCCTTGATCTGGCCGCGAAAGCGCCCGGCGGTTTCCTGGACCTGTTGGGGCGTGCGCAGCGATCCGGCCTGCATGGCCGACAGATCGAACGCCTTGCCGATATACAGCTCCGGCTGCGGGCCGTCGGAATAGTCCAATGTCAGGAAGGCGTCCAGGCTGCGGTAGTCGGCCGACTTGGCCTCCCAGCCGTCGCCGGGAACGAAGGGCAGTTCGCCCTGCGCGCCGCCGGCCTGGCTGGCCCGCACGTCGGCTGCCACGAAGCGTTGGCCGTCCAGCTTCAGTTCATCGCCGGGCGAGATGTCCTCGAACGCGGGCATGGCCTGCGTGGTCTTGACCTTGCGCCGATGCGTGACGGCGTACTGGCCCGAGGCATCCGACAGCCAGCCATCGGTGCCGTCTTCGAACCACAGGTACCACTCGTTCCAGAAACCTTCGTCGAAACGCAGCTGGATACGGCCGATGACGTCGAAGCGCTTGCCGTCGTGGGCGCCAGCCGCGCCGAGGCACAGCGGCGAATAATCCTCCAGGACCTCCGCCGCCTCGCCGATGCGCTTGACGGATTCGGCGTCCTTCAGCAGCGTGCTGCGGCAGGCGCCGCAGACCGCCATCACGGAAGCCGTGGACGTGAACTTGACGGGAGCGCCGCACTGCGGACACAAAACCTGCTGCATGGGGTCTTAGCTGGTAAGTTTCTTCAGCACTTCGGCCTTGGCCGAGTCGTAGTCAGCGGGCGTGATCAGCCCCTTGTCCAGCAGATCCTTCAATTGCTGAAGGCGCTGCACCGGATCCGCCTGCGCGCCCGATGCGGGCTGCGGCTGCTGGGCGGGCTGCTGGGCAGGTTGTTGGGCGGGCTGTTGCGGCTGGCCTTGCGTCGCGGCGCCCAGTCCTTGCGCCATGGTCTGGCCCAGGGCCGCGCCGGCGGCAAGACCCGCGCCAATGCCCGCGATGCCGCCCTCGTTCTGGGCGGCCAGTGGAATCGACGTGGCGGTCTGGTACTGCGTGAACTTGCCCAGGTCGCCCGCCATGCCCATCGAAATCCGGGTGTCCAGCGCCTTCTGCAATTCCTCGGGCAGCGAAACGTTCTCGACCGTGAAGTTGTCGAGCTTGACGCCATAGCGGTCGAACACCGGCGCCAGTTGCTCGGAGATGCTCTGCGACATCAAGCCCTGGTTGCCGGCCATGTCCAGGAACGGCACCTTGGAACTGCCCACGGCCGTCGTCATGGCGGCGACGACCATGTTGCGCAGTTGCGCCTCAAGGTCGTCCACCGTGTATTCGTCGCGCGTGCCGCTGATTTCGCGGTAGAACTTGGCCGGGTCCGAAATCTGGTACGAATACACGCCGAAGGCGCGCAGGCGCACCATGCCGAACTCGCTGTCGCGCAGCGTGACCGGCTGGGCAGTCCCCCAACGCCGGCCCAATTGCAGGCGCGTGCTGAAGAAGATCACGTCCGACTTGAAGGGCGACTCGAACAGCTTGTCCCAGTTCTTCAGGTAGGTCAGGATCGGCAGCGTCTGCGTGGTCAGCTTGTACATGCCGGGGCCGAACACGTCGGCCACCTTGCCTTCGTTCACGAACACCGCCATCTGCGATTCGCGCACGGTCAGGCTGGCGCCGTACTGGATTTCGAAATCCTGCATCGGATGGCGCCAGGCGAGCACGCCGTCGCGATCCTCGTTCCATTGCAGGATGTCGATGAACTGCTTGCGAATGAATGAACCGAGACTCATGGAAGTTCTCCTGTGTCAGATCGGGTTGCGCGAGATCAAGTCAGGCAGGCGGCATTGACGATGCCTGCCGCGAGGGATATCGAACCGATCAACCCGCCCATGGCGATATTGTTTTCCGCGATCGCGTCGTTCATGCCGCGTATGGCCTTGGTCACGACGACGTACACGACGATCTGCACCACCATCGCCGCAAGGCCCCAGACGAGGAACATGACGAAGCTGGCGTGGACCGCGATACTGGAGCACAGGGTAAGGCTGAAACCCACCAGCGCGCCGCCGTAGGACATGGCCGCGGCGATATTGCCCTCGCGGATGAGATCGAATTCCTTGTAGTGCGTGACGGCCGTGTAGATCGCCGTGAAAACGCCCAGCATGACGAGCGCGGAAACGATATAGATCAGATAGGTCACCGCCGGATGCATTGCCTCTCCCATTGCCACCCCTTAATTGCGCGCAGTATATACGTGGCGTTCGATATACTGCGAACGCATTTTTCGTGTCGGACACCTCATGCGCGACCGCGTTCTCATTCTTTCGGTATTGATCGTCGCCTCGTGCGGTTTGGGCTACGAGCTCATCAGCAGCGCGCTTGCCAGCTATTTGCTGGGGGATTCGATACTGCAGTTCTCGTCGGTCATCGGCTGCTACCTGTTCGCCATGGGCATCGGCTCATGGTTGTCAAAATATGTAAGCGACGAAGACGTTCTGAATCGCTTCATCGACGTGGAGCTGTTGGTCGCGCTGCTGGGCGGCGTATCCGCCGCGGTGCTTTTCCTGGTGTTCGCATGGATGGCTGCCCCGTTTCGCGCGGCCCTGTACGTCTGCGTGTTCGTCATCGGCCTGATGGTCGGCATGGAGATCCCGCTGGTGATGCGGGTGTTCAACCAGCGCAAGGCGGAATTCCGTGAAATCGTCAGTCGCGTGCTGACCTTCGATTATTTGGGCGCGCTGGCGGTGTCGCTGGTGTTTCCGTTGCTGCTGGCGCCCAAGCTGGGGCTGCTGCGCACCGGTTTCCTCTTCGGCATCCTGAACGCCAGCGTGGCGCTCTGGACCACCTGGCTGTTCCGCGCGGAAGTCCGTCGTCCCGGTGAAAAAGCCGTGCGCGCCGGGGTGGTGATCGGCCTGCTGGGACTGGGCTTCATCTATTCCGGCAGCATGACAACGTGGGCCGAAAAGGGCCTGTATGGCGACGACGTGGTTCACGCCGAGACCACCCAGTACCAGCGACTGGCCGTGACGCGCTGGCACGATGACCTGCGCCTGTACATCAACGGCAACCTGCAGTTTTCCTCGCGCGACGAACATCGCTACCACGAGTCGCTGGTGCATCCGGGCCTGCAGGCGCTGCCGTGGGCGCGCAATGTGCTGGTGCTGGGCGGCGGCGACGGCCTGGCCGTGCGAGAGATCCTGAAATACAAGAACGTCGAACACGTCACGCTGGTGGACCTGGATCCCGCCATGACCAATCTGTTCTCGCGGTCCGAACCGCTGGTCAAGCTGAACGAAGGCTCGCTCAAGGATCCTCGCGTCACCGTCATCAACGACGATGCAGGCCGGTGGCTGGAAACGCACGCCGAAGTCTATGACTTCATCGTGGTGGACTTTCCCGATCCGTCCAACTTCGGCCTCGGCCGGCTTTACTCCGTGCCGGTCTACCACCTGATGGCGCGCCACCTGGCCGAAAACGGCTACATGGTCGTGCAGTCGACCTCGCCCTATTTCGCGCCGCGCTCGTTCTGGAGCGTGGACGCCACGCTGAAAGAGGCAGGCCTGAACACCTGGCCGTACCACACCTACGTGCCCTCCTTCGGCGACTGGGGGTTCATCCTGGCCAGCAAGCGCCGCGACTACAGCCCGCCCGAGAAAATCACCGTGGCCACGCGCTACCTGGATCCGGTCACCATGCGCGAGCTGTTCCATTTCCCCGCCGACATGCCGGCGCTGGCCATGCCGCCGAACCGCCTGAACGAGCAATCGCTCGTGCGCTATTTCGACGAGGACTGGCGCAAGGTCATCCGCTGATGCGGCGCCGCAGCTTCCTGTTGGGCGCCGCCACGGCCGCCGCCGCGGGCGCGGCGGGCTACTGGCGCTCACGCATCGTCGAAACCACGCCAGACGTCCGTTATCCGGGCATGCAGGCCGGCCACGCGCTGCGCGACGGCGCGGTCCTGCCACCGCCATCGGCCGCACGCCGGCACGAAGTCGCGATCCTGGGCGCGGGCGTCGCCGGCCTGTCCTGCGCCTGGAAGCTGGCGCGGGAAGGATTCACGGACTTCGTCGTGGTGCAGGGGCCGGAATTTGCCGGCAACGCGGCGGCCGGCCGGCGCGACGGCCTGGACTATCCGCTGGGCGCGCACTATTTGCCGCTGCCGTCGCTGGCGTCCGTCCACGTGCGTGAAATGCTGGCTGACTTCGGCATCATCGAGCGCGGCGCGGGCGATGCGCGCCCCTATTACGACGAATCAGCGTTGGTCCATTCGCCGCAGGAACGGCTGTTGCGAAATGGGCACTGGGACGAAGGCCTGCTTCCCATGACGGGCATTCCCGACGCCGATGCGGCCCAGCATGCGAAATTCCTGTCTTTGGTCGACCGGCTGCGCACGCAGGTCGGCAACGACGGCCGCAAGGTTTTCAGCATTCCCATTTCGCTTTCGTCGCGCGACCCCGCCTGGCGCGTACTGGACTCGATCACCTTCAAGCAATGGCTGGAGCGCGAGGGCTATACGTCGCCCGCCCTGCATTGGTATCTGAACTACTGCTGCCGCGACGATTACGGCGCGCGTTACGACACGGTGTCGGCCTGGGCTGGCCTGCATTATTTCGCCAGCCGCGATGGCCATGCCGCCAATGCCGGCGAAGGCGCGGTGCTGACCTGGCCGGGCGGCCTGGCGGTGCTGGCCGAACGCATGCGGGACGCGATCACCCAAAAATTGGGCCACGCCGGCTGGCTGCTGGCGGGCACGGCCGCGCGCGTGCAGGACACGCCGGCCGGCCCCCTGATGACGTGCGTGCAAACCGGGCCGCAGGGCGCCGTCAGCGCCTATTCCGTGCAAAGCCGCCGCACGGTCTGCGCCATGCCGCTTTTTGTCGCGCAACGCGTCCTGCCGGATATCCGCGCCTACGGGTACGACCCGGCGGTGCACGCTTCCGACCATGCGGCATGGATGGTGTCGAGCTTCGTCATGGACGGCTACCCCATCGAAGCCCCGGGCGAACCCTTGTCGTGGGACAACGTGGTCTACCAGGGGCAGGCGCTGGGCTACGTGGTTTCCACCCATCAATTGCTGCGGGTGGCGCGGTCGCCGCGCAGCGTGTTCACCGCGTATCACGCGCTTGACGACCAGACGCCGAAGGCCGCGCGCGAATGGCTGACCCGCGCCAGCCCGCAGGACCTGCGCGACGCGGCGGCCGTGGATCTGGTCGCGGCGTATGGCAAGGAATTCTGGCGGCACGCCAGCCAGCTTGAAATCACGGTGCGCGGCCACGCCATGGCGACCCCGACCTGCGGCTACCTGTCCAATCCGGGCCTGGCCGCGCTGCGCGAAGCGGATGGTCCGGTGCTGTTCGCGCACGCGGACCTGTCGGGCTATTCCGTTTTCGAAGAGGCGTCTTGGTGGGGCGTGACGGCGGCCGGGCGCATCCTGGGGCAGAAGCCGGAATTGTCCTGATCGGCCGGACCATTGGCGGTGTGGCGCGTCCGTCGCGCCAATGTGCGTTCCCGGCGCCGGGCCCCTGCAATACAATTTCGGGCTTGCCGGGCGCTGCACCAGGATCAGGCGATCCACCCGGCGCCGCAATGCCCGCCGCGCGCAGCGAGGCGGCCTTCCTGACCGGACATAAACAAACAAGACGACATGGGAAATCAGGTCATAGTGCTGGGTGCGGGCATCGTCGGCGTGTGCTGCGCGCTGGAATTGCAGCGGCGGGGCTTGTCCGTCACCTTGGTGGACAAGCAGGAACCCGGCAGGGAAACGTCTCTGGGCAATGCGGGCGTCATCGCGCGCAGCTCGTTGATGCCGTTCAACCATCCCGGCCTGTGGAGCCAGCTCCCGCGCCTACTGAAGAACGACACCGTGCAGTTCCGCTACCGCTGGCCGTACCTGGCCTCGAACCTGGGCTGGGCAGCGCGTTTCCTGCTGAGCGCGCGGCCATCCGTCTTCCAGGAAACCGTGCAAGCGCTGGACGGCCTGATCCGGCTGTCCGCCCCCGAACATTTGAGACTGCTGGACGCCAGCGGCGCCCGGCGCCGGCTGCGCGATAGCGGCTGGATCTTCCTGTACCGCACCGAGTCGGCCTGGAACTCCGGCGTCCGGGCGCGCCGCACGTTTGCGCAGTACGACGTGCCGACACAGGAATTGAGCCCCGCCGAGATTGCCGACGTCGAGCCCGCCCTGTCGCCGATCTTTCACCGCGCGCTGTGGATCCAGGGCTCGTATTCCGTGGACGATCCGCACGAAGTGGTCGCCGCCTACGCGGACCTGTATCGCCGCGACGGCGGCGCATTCCGGCGCATGACGGCCAGCGGCATCCGCCGCGACGGCCATGGCTGGACGGTGCTGGGCTCAAACGCATCGGAGTCGCTTTCGGCGGACCGGCTGGTCGTCGCCCTGGGGCCGTGGTCGAAGGCGTTGCTGAAAACCGCGGGCATCGACCTGCCCATGGCGTTTGAACGCGGCTACCACATGCATTACAGCGGCCGGGATGGGGCCCAAGTCACCCGACCGGTTTATGACACGGGCGGCGGCTACGTCCTGTCGCCCATGGCGCGCGGACTGCGCCTGACCACCGGCGTCGAACTGGACGGCTGCGATGCGCCCGCGCGGCCGGATCAGCTGGACCTGGCCGAGCGCCGCGCGCGCGAGGCCTTTCCGTTGGGCGATCGGCTGGATCCGTCGGCATGGCTGGGCCGCCGCCCCACCCTGCCCGACAGCCGGCCGATGATCGGCGAGGCGCCGCGGCGTCCCGGCCTGTGGCTGGCGCTGGGGCACCAGCACATCGGGTTCAGCACGGGCCCGGGCACGGCCAGGATGCTGGCCGACATCATGCTGGACGGCGGCCCCAAGGCTGAACACCGCGCCTTCCGTCCCGGCCGCTTCATCTAGCGTCTGTCAACGCGGGAGCCCGGGCCGGACCGAGGACAGACGAAAAAAAACGCGGCCCGCAAGGACCGCGTTTCTTCTTGGCGGCAAGGGGCATCACCCCAACAGCAAGGCGTCGTCCGACAGCTTCTCGCCGCGCACGCGCTCGAACATGGCCAGCAGGTCCGGCACGTCCATGCCGCGACGCTCGTCGCCCGACACGTCCAGCACGACCTGGCCCTGGTGCAGCATCACGGTGCGGTCGCCGACGTCCAGCGCCTGGCGCATGCTGTGCGTGACCATCATGGTGGTGAGCTGGTTTTCCGCCACGATGCGGGCCGTAAGCTGCAGCACGAAGTCGGCGGTGCGCGGATCCAGCGCGGCCGTGTGCTCGTCCAGCAGCAGGATGCGCGAAGGCTGCAGGGCCGCCATCAGCAGGCTGACCGCCTGGCGCTGGCCGCCGGACAAGAGGCCGATGCGGTCGGTGAGGCGGTTTTCCAGTCCCAGGCCCAGCGTGGACAGACGTTCGCGGAAGCCGTCCTTCATCGACGCCTTGACCGCCCGGCTGTAGCCTCGCGATGCGCCGCGCATCTGCGCCAGCGCCATGTTTTCTTCGATGGTCAGGTCTTCGCAGGTGCCCGCCATGGGGTCCTGGAACACGCGGGCGACGCGGCCCGCCCGGGCCCAGACGGGCTGTCGCGTCACGTCCACGCCGTTGATGTCGATGCGGCCGGAATCCACGGGCAGGTCGCCCGACACGGCGTTCAGGAACGTGGACTTGCCCGCGCCGTTGGAGCCGATGACGGTGACGAACTGGCCCGACGGGATTTCGAGCGACAGCCCGCGCAGGGCGCGGGTTTCAATGGGCGTGCCCGCATTGAAGGTGATTTTCAGGTCTTTTGCGGACAACATATCAGCGCCCCTTCTTGCCGACCAGGCGGCGCTTGAGCATAGGGATGACCAGGGCGATCGTGACGAGCACCGCGGTGACGAGGTTCAGGTCTTGCGCCTTCAGGCCGATGAAATCGCTATTGAGCGCCAACGCGATGAAGAAGCGGTAGACGATCGCGCCGATGATGACGGCCAGCGTCGCCAGCACCAGTTTGCGCGAGGGCAGGATGCTTTCGCCGACGATCACGGCCGCCAGGCCGATCACGATGGTGCCGATGCCCATCGAGATGTCGGATCCGCCCTGCGTCTGCGCGAAGAGCGCGCCCGCCAGCGCAACCAGCGCGTTGGACAACGCCATGCCGCCCAGGATCATGCGGCCGGTATTGACGCCTTGCGCGCGCGCCATGCGGCCATTGGAACCGGTGGCGCGTACGGCCAGGCCGGTCTGCGTGGCGAAGAACCAGTCCAGCGCCAGCTTGCACAGGATGACGATGACGATGAGGATCAGCGGCCGGGCGACGTAGTCGGAGATCCATTCCGGCTGCAGGATCGTGAAAACGGTGGGTTCGGTGATCAGCGGCACGTTGGGCTTGCCCATGATGCGCAGGTTGATCGAATACAGGGCGATCATCATCAGGATGCTGGCCAGCAGATCCATGATCTTGAGCTTCACGTTCAGCCAACCGGTGATCAGCCCCGCGGCAGCGCCAGCGATGGTGGCGATGATGGTGGCGGAGAAAGGATCCGTGCCCGAGGCGATCAGCGTTGCACAGACGGCGCCGCCCAACGGGAAGCTGCCGTCGACCGTCAGGTCAGGAAAGCGCAGCAGGCGAAAGGAGATGAAGACGCCCAAGGCCACCAGGCTGAAGATCAGCCCGATCTCCAACGCGCCCAACAACGAAAACAATGACATGGGTCAGATCCAATCAGGTAAAGAAACGAGCATATTAAAGAAGTGAAACGTGCGATTTCTTGCGTTCCGGGGTCAGTTTTACCCGACCTTTCGCAACAAACGTTTCCCGGTTCGCAGTTTTTTCTCGTTTCCCGCCCGAGCGTGGCCACACCGGCGCCGCCCGCGACAGGGGTACGCCGAGCCGGGGCGCCACGAAAAAAACTTAATAAAAACCCCGCTCACGCCGTACAGGCATGGCGGGGCCGATGGCGGGCCGTATTATTTCACGACTACCGCGGCGGACTTGACGAGAGCGTCGGACAGCGTGACGCCTTGCTTGGCGGCGGCGCCCGGATTCACGTAGAGCTCGAGCTTCGAGCTGGTTTCCGACGGGATGGCGCCGGGCTTTTCACCCTTCAGGATGCGCACGACGATCTTGCCCGTCTGCACGCCGAGATCGCGGTAGTTGATGCCCAGGGCGGCGATGCCGCCGCGCTTGACGCTGTCGGTGTCGGAAGCGATCAGCGGGATCTTGGCATCGTTGCCGACCTTGACCAGCGACTCGTACGCGGACACGACGTTGTTGTCGGTGTTAGTGTAGATGACGTCGACCTTGCCGATCAGGCTGCGCGCGGCCGAGGCCACGTCCACCGAACGCGGGGCGGCCGCTTCGACCAGGCTCATGCCCGACTTGGGCAGGATGTCCTGCAGCATCTTGACGACCACGACCGAGTTCGCTTCGCCCGGGTTGTAGACAATGCCGACGCGCTTGGCGTTGGGCAGGATCTTCTTGATCAGTTCAACCTGCTTGTCCAGCGCCAGCAGGTCCGACACGCCAGTCACGTTGGTGCCCGAGGCGCCCATGCTGGACACGAGTTGCGCGGCGACGGGATCGGTCACGGCGGAATAGACCACCGGGACGTCCTTGGTGGCCGCGACGACGGCCTGCGCCGACGGCGTGGCGATGGCGACGATGGCGTCGGGACGGTCGCCGACGAACTTGCGCGCGATCTGCGCCGCGGTGCCGTTGTTGCCCTGGGCGCTTTGATATTGCCACTTCAGGTTCTTGCCCGGCTCGTAGCCGGCTTGCTTGAGTGCGTCCTGCACCCCGTCACGCACCGCGTCCAGCGCCGGATGCTCGACGATGGCGGTGACCGCCACGGACTTCTGCTGCGCAGCGACCGGCGCGGCGATAGCCATTGCCAGCGCCATGGCGCCAACCGTCAGAAAATGTTTTTTTCCGATCAGCATATGAAAGCTCCTTGAACCCTTGGTGTTGCTTGTTGAATTTGCCGGTTGTTTACGGCCGCGCCGCAGGCTTGTCATCCGTCGGAGCTGCCATAAAGCCGTATAGTCTACCGTGCCGCCCGCCAAATGGACTTGGGGGGAATCCCTGTAATGGTGCATGCACACTTGCGCATGCCCTGTGCCGGGGCTGGCGGCATGAATATACTGAACGCGCCGGGCAAACGCCGTTCATCCCGTTCCGCGTTCCCGGCCGCAGCATCCGAGGCCAGACATGATCAAACGCGCACTGGGCCGATCCGGCCTGCAGGTCCCCCCGCTCACCTTTGGCGGCAACGTCTTCGGCTGGACCGTCGACGAGGCCGGCACATTTTCCCTGCTCGATGCGCTGGTCGACGCAGGCTTGAATTTCATCGATACCGCCGACGTCTATTCCCGTTGGGTCCCCGGCAACCAAGGCGGCGAATCCGAAGCGTTGATTGGCAAGTGGCTCAAGCGCTCGGGCAAGCGCGATCGCGTGTTGATTGCGACGAAGGTCGGCATGGAAATGGGGCCGGGCGAAAAGGGGCTGTCCCCCGCGTACATCCGGCGCTCGCTGGACGCGTCGCTGGCGCGCCTGCAGACCGACTATGTGGACCTTTACCAGTCGCACAAGGACGACCCGGACACGCCGCTGACCGACACGCTGGGCGAATACGCCAAGCACATCGAATCGGGCAAGGTGCGCGCCATCGGCGCGTCGAACTACACGGCGGTGCGCCTGTCCGAGGCGCTGATCGCAAGCGAACGCCACAGCCTGCCCCGCTACGAAAGCATCCAGCCGGAATACAACCTGTACGCGCGCGAGCCCTTTGAATCAGGCCTGCAAAGCCTGGTGAAGACCCAGCAGATGGGCACCATCAACTACTACGCGCTGGCCAGCGGCTTTCTCACCGGCAAGTACCGCGGCCCCGACGACGCGGGCAAGAGCGCGCGCGGCCAGAAGATCGTGGACACGTACCTGAACGACCGCGGATACCGCATCCTGAAGGCGTTGGACGAAGTGTCCGAAGACGCCGGCTGCACGCCCGCGCAGGCCGCGCTGGCCTGGCAGATCGCGCAGCCGGGCATCACGTCGCCGATCGTCAGCGCCACGTCGCTGGCGCAGCTGGACGAGCTGGTCAAGGCCGCCAGCCTGACACTGACGCACGACCAGCTGACCCGGCTGAGCCAGGCCAGCGAGTGGCGCTGAACCGTCAGTCCAGCGTTACGCCCGAGTCCTTGACGACCTTGGCCCAGCGTTCGACCTCGCTGTCGACGAACTTGCCGAAATCCGCGCCGGTCAGCGTCGGCACCGCGGTGCCGTTGCTGGCCCAGGTCTCCTTCAGCTTGGGCGTGTTCAGCGCCTTGGTGATTTCGGCCGCCATCCTGTCCACCGCTTCCTTGGGCGTTCCGGCGGGCGCCCAGATCGCGTACCAGGTCGACACGTTGTAGTTCGGCACACCGGCCTCGGCGGCCGTGGGCACGTCGGGCAGCGACTGCGAACGTTCCGTGGCGGCCACGGCCAGCGGCTTGATCGCGCCGGCGCGGATGTGCCCCGAAGACGACCCCAATCCGTCGAACGCCAGGTCCACCTGTCCGCCGATCAGGGCCGACAGCATCGGACCCGCGCCCTGGTAGGGCACATCCACCAGCTTGATGCCTGTCTGCATGGCGAAGAGTTCGCCGGCCAGATGGTGCGTGCTGCCCTTGCCAGCCGTGCCGAAGTTGATTTCGCCCGGACGCTTCTTGGCGTAGTCGATGAATTCCTGCAGGGTTTTCACCGGCAGCTTGCCTGCGTTGATGACGACCACCTGCGGCGGCTGGGCCACCAGGGCGACCGGCACGAAGTCCTTCTGGATGTTGTAGTTCAGGCTTTTGTACAGGGACGGCGCCAGCGCATGGTGCGCGCCGCCCATGAAGAAGGTGTAGCCGTCAGGCTTGGCCTTGGCCGCCACGCCGGCGCCAACGGTGCCCCCTGCGCCGCCCTTGTTGTCGATGACCACCGTCTGGCCAAGCTGCGTGGTCAGCTGCGCGGCCAGCGGACGAGCGAACGTGTCCGTGCCGCCGCCTGCGGGGAACGGAACGATCAGCGTGATGGGGCGTTCGGGCCATTGCGCGGCGGCGACGCCGCCAAAACCCAGGGCTGCCACGGCGAACACGGCCGCGGCGGTGGTGCGATATTTCATCATGTCTCCTCTTGCTGCATCGGGGGACGGCGCCTGATTTTTGGCGTCTCGTCTCTGGAATTTTTTTATTGAATGCAACTGCAGGTAGTGCGGGCTCTGGATGGGGATGCGTCTCCTTGAAAGAACGCCGGTCCCCTGGGGGACCGGCATGATCGGACGCTACAGCGTCTTGTAGGTTTCGCGCAGCACGTTCTTCTGGACCTTGCCCATGGTGTTGCGCGGAAGCTGGTCGACGATGTGCACGCGCTTGGGCACCTTGAAGTTCGCGATGCGCGACTTCAGTTCGGCCTGCATCGCCGACGCGTCCAGCGACGCGCCGTCCTTGGGCACCACCACCGCCACCACCGCTTCGCCGAAGTCCGCATGCGGCACGCCGATCACGGCGGATTCCGCCACGCCGGGCATGTCGTCGATCAGGGTCTCGATTTCCTTGGGGTAGACGTTGTAGCCGCCGGAAATGATCAGGTCCTTGCTGCGTCCCACGATGGACAGGTAGTCGTCGGGCACTTCGCGCCCGGCGGATTCACCGCCCCAGCGGCCCACGTCGCCGGTCTTGAACCAGCCGTCTTCCGTGAATTCCTCGCGGGTCTTTTCCGGCATCCGCCAGTAGCCCGAAAACACATTGGGACCGCGAACCTGCACGTTGCCGATCTCGCCGGCCCGCAGCGCGGCGCCGGCGTCGTCGACCACCCGCACCTGCACGTCCGGCAGCGCGCGGCCCACGGTGCCCGCCAGGCGCTCGCCCAGCTTGGAATCGTAGGGATTGGAGGTCAGCATGACCGTTTCGCTCATGCCGTAGCGTTCCAGGATGGGATGGCCGCTGCGTTCCTTGAAGTCGGAGAAGGTCTCGGACAGGAGCGGCGCGGATCCCGAGATGAAGAGGCGCATGTTGCGGCAGACGTCGCGATCGAAGCGAGGGTCGGACAACAGGCGCACGTAGTACGTCGGCACACCCATCATCACCGTGCTTTGCGGCAGGTAGTGCAGCGCCTGGTCCGCGTCCAGCTTGGGCAGCCAGATCATGCGGGCGCCGGCCAGCAAGGCGCCATGGGACGCGACGAACAAGCCATGCACGTGGAAGATCGGCAGCATGTGCAGCAGCACGTCGTCTTCGCGCCAGCCCCAGTATTCATGCAAAACGCGGGCATTGGCCGCCAGGTTGCCGTGCGACAGCATCGCGCCCTTGCTGCGGCCCGTGGTGCCCGAGGTGTACAGGATGGCGGCAAGGTCATCCGGCTTGCGCTCGACGGTCTTGAAGGTCTGAGCAAGGCCGCCGGCGGCCTCAAGCAAAGTCCCGGTGCGGTCTTCGTCCAGCGTGAAGACGTGCGGGCAGCCCGCCTTGTCGGCGGCGCGCTTTACCCAGTCCAGGTTCTTGCTGGCGCACACCACCACGGACGGCTCGGCGTTGCCCAGGAAGTATTCGATTTCCGATTCGCGGTAGGCGGTGTTCAGCGGCAGATACACCAGGCCCGCGCGCAGGGTGGCCAGGTACAGCAGCAGCGCTTCGGGCGACTTTTCGACCTGCACCGCCACGCGCGCGCCGTCGGGCAGGTTCAGCGATTCCAGCAGGTTCGCCAGGCACGCGGTGGCGCGGTCGATGTCGTCCCAGGTGTATTCGAGGTCGGGCGTTTCCAGCGCGACTTTGCTGCGGTCTTTGGGAAAGCCGCCTTGCAGGACAGCATATAGGTTGGCGTTGCTCACCTGTCTAGTCTCCGGAAAAGGAAGGGTCTTCGCCGGCCAGGAAGGCGCGCACGCCTTCCTTGTGGTCCCGGCTGTCGGCATACGAGAAATAATCCTGGTACTCGTCCTCGGTCAAGGCAGCGCCGGTGGCGAGCCTGGCGGACAAGCGCTTGTTGATGCGGGCGGCCAGCGGCGCGCCCTGGGCAGTGCGGTCGGCGCTGCGCCGGGCCGCGCCGGCGACCTGGTCGTCGGCGACGATGCGGGTCAAAAGACCCAGGTCGCGGGCCTCTTCAGCGCCGAACACGCGGCCTTCCAGCAGGATGGCCAGCGTCGCGGCGCGGCCGGCCAGCGCCAGAAGGCCCCGCATTTCATCCGGGGCCATGGGAAAGCCCAGGCGGTTGATCGGCACGCCGAAGCGGGCCGAGGCCCCGGCGATGCGCAGGTCGCACTGGCAGGCGATTTCCAGCCCGCCGCCCACGCACACGCCCTCGATCTGCGCCACCACGGGCTGCGGGCACTGGGCCACGGCCTGCAAGGCGGGCGCCAGCACTTCGCGGTGGTAGTGCTGCACGCTGGCCATGTCGGCGCGTTGTTCCGGAAATTCGCGGATGTCGGCGCCGGCAGCGAAGTTGCCGCCCTCTCCCCGGACGATGACGCAGCGCAGGGCGTCGTCCTGCGCAATGCGCGCGAACACGTCGCGCAGTTCACGCCACATGCCCACCGTGATCGCGTTCAGGCGTCCCGGGTGCGATAGCGTCACCCAGGCCAGATGCCCCTCGCGTTCCAGCAGCACGCGGCCAGCCACGTTCTCCGTCATGTCCCCTGCCCTGTTGTTGTCGTTGAATTCCGCCGCCGTGTGTCCGCCGGTCAGGCCACGCGCCCCACGCCTCGGCTGACCTGCGGCTTGCCGTCTTGCAGGCGCTGGAGGTTGTTGTCCAGCTCGTCCAGGTCGTACAGGTAGTTGACCATCATGGCGCAGGACTGCTTGATGCCCTTGGGCGACGTGTCCGCCGCCCAGTTCAGGCGTTCGATGCGAGCGCCGTTGCCCAGATGGAACCGCGCCACGGCATCCACCGGCAGCCCATTCTTCATGGATTGCAGATAGGTCGCCGCCAGCCGGAAGCCCGCCCGCTTGACGACGTCCGAGGTCTTGCCTTGCGCGGCCTTGCCCAGGCGGGCCACCCACCGCTGCCCGTCCGGCACGCCTTCGCGCTGGCGATCCTTGGCGCGCGCCTTGTCTTCGCGCACGATGGCTTCGACCGCCTGGGCATCCAGCTTGCCCAGCCAGTCGGCAAACCCGGGAATCGGCGACAGGGTCGCAAACGCCTTGAGCTTGGGCAGTTCTTCCAGCAATTGCTCGACCACGCGCTTGAGCAGGAAATTGCCGAAGCTGATGCCCTTCAGGCCGGGCTGCGTGTTCGAGATGGAATAGAAAATCGCCCAGCGCGCCTTGTCCAGATCCTGCGGGGGCAGCGTGCTGTCCAGCAGCACCTGCACGTTGTCCGCCATCTGGCTGGCGAAGGCCACTTCCACGAAGATCAGCGGCACGCCCGGCATCTGCGGGTGGAAGTACGCATAGCATCGGCGGTCAGGCGCCACGCGGTGGCGCAGGTCGTCCCAGGATTTGATTTCGTGGACGGCCTCGTAGAGGATGAGTTTTTCAAGCAGCGACGCGGGCGAATCCCAGGTCAGCGGGCGCAGCTCCAGCAGGCCTACGTCGAACCAGGCCGACAGCAGGCCTTCCAGTTCCTTGTCCAGCGCCTGGATGCCCGCCACCTGCTTGCGCCAGCGCAGCATGTCCGCGCGCAGTTCCACCAGGAAGCGCAGGCCCTGGGGCTGGGCGTTGAACCGCTTGAAAAGCCGCGTGCCCTCGCCGGCTTCGCCCGCATAGGTGGCGCGCACTTGCGCCAGCGCGGCCAACATCAGCCGGCGGTCCTTGCCGTCGGCCGCGGCGTATTGTTCGCACCAGCGGCGCGCCAGCTTGTTGGCGGCCACGTCGGTCAGGCGCGCTTCGAACAGGCGCCGCACTTCGGATTCGCTGGGCAGGCGCCCCCGTTCCCATAGCCGGCCCAATCGCGTGATCAGGCTGGCGCTCTCGGCCGCGGCGGCGGCATCGACAAGGTCGGTTCCGGGCTCAGGCGTGCGTGCGCCCCGCGCGGGCGCGAGATTGGCGGGTACGGACATGGGCGGGCTCCTCGATGACGATGGAATCGGACGGCGCCGCGTCGGCGGCGTCTTCGTTGCTTAGTACGCGCAGCGCTTCAAGCTGCCGCATCAGATGCGTGTGCGCCAACGCCTGCGCGGCGTCGGGATCATGCGTCTTCAGGGCCTCGAAAATGGCCAGGTGCTCGGCGCAGGACTGATCGATGCGGCCGGGCCGCGACAGGCTGCGATGGCGTGACAGGCTCAGGACCTTGCGCAGGTTGCCCACCATGTCGGACAGCCATTGGTTGCCGGCCAGCGCCTGGACGGCTTCGTGGATCAGGTAGTTGGTCTTGTAGTAGGCGTCGATGCGGCCCGCCTTGGCGTGGCCCGCCAGCGCGGCGTGCAGCGGTTCCAGCTCGGCCAGTTGGGCGTCGCTGGCTTTCCGGGCGGCTTCGTAGGCGCAACGCCCTTCCAGCATGGCCATCAGCGGGAAGATGTCTTCGAGGTCTTGCGCGGACAGTTCGTTGACGAAGCAGCCCCGCCGCGGCTCCAGCCGCACCAGGCCTTCGGTGGCCAGCACCTTCAGCGCCTCGCGCAGCGGTGTGCGCGAAATGCCCATTTCGCCCGCCAGCCGCAATTCGTCGATCCATTCGCCGTTACGCAGGGAGCGCGCATGGATCATGCCGCGCAGGCGGTCCGCGACTTCCAGGTACAGGGCTTGCCGGACGATGGGATGGGTCATGGGCAGGCGGCGCGGGAAACGCCGTAATTCATAATTATGAATAAGCCCATGATAGATCCGGGCGGGAAGAAAGGTAAACCCCTCCGCTACCCCGGACCTACCCTAATGAAAAGGCGCCTGACCGGGCGCTCAGAAATGCAGGACGCCGTCGACCGCGTGGCGGGTCAGGGACCGGGCCCAGCGGCGCGCCGGCAGCCCATACTTGCTTTCCACGACCTCGGCCCGCGCCAGCAGTTCCGCTGGGGTGATGGCCAGATTCGGCCCGGAAAAGGCCAGCACGATCTGGTTCCCGGCCTCGACCTCGGGCAGCAGCACGACGCGGTCATCGAAAGCCTTGGACAGGTTGTCGATGTTCTTGCCAAAGCTCTCGTGGCGGCCGAACAGATTCACCGCCAGGATGCCGACCTCGCCCAGGACCCGGCGGCAGTCGCGGTAGAACTTCACGCTGTCGCGCACAGGGCCTTCGGCCGCGGCGTCGTACAGGTCCACCATCAGCACGGGGCAGCGTCCGGCGTTCAGCGGATCGGCCGCCCACGCGCCCGCGTCCGTGTGCTCGACCTCCAGGCGGTTGGACCCCGGCAGGCGGAAGAACATGTGACAGGCGGCGGTGACGCGCGGATTCCACTCCACGGCCAGCAGCGGACTGCGCGTGTGCTTGGCGCAGAATCGCGCAAGCGACCCCGCGCCCAGCCCCAGCATCCCGATGGCCTCTTCCTTGGGCGGATCCAGGAACAGCAGCCACGCCATCATCTGGGCGGTGTATTCCAGCACCAGGTCGGCGGGGCTCTTGATGTTCATCGCGCCCTGGACCCACTCGGTATTGAAGTGCAGGTAGCGGATGCCGTCGACTTCGGAAAGCGTCGGCTGGTCGAGTTCGGAAGGAAAGTTGGATTTGTGCATGGCGGCGATTGTAGGCCCCCGCCTACGCCGCCGCCTCCCAGATCTGCTCAAGCAGGTCGGGGCTGGGCACCTCGGCTTCCAGGCTTGCCGACAGGCGCAACACCCGCTTCAGGTACAGGTGCGCGTCGGCCTCCCAGGTGACGCCCAACGCACCATGCGTCTGGATCGCGTTCTGCGCTGCGCGGCGGCTGGCCTGTCCCGCCAGCAAGGGCGCGAAAAGGCCGTCCCGCTCCGCCGAATCCGCCCCCGCGTCCAACGACGCCGCAGCCGCCCAGCCGGCCAGGCGCGCGTCGTCCAGGGCCATCCAGTCCTCGGCAAGGCGATGTTTGATTGCCTGGTTGGCGCCGATGGCGCGGTCGAACTGCCGGCGCTCGCGCGCATGGGCGGCCGCCATGTCCAGCGCAGCCGAGGCCGCGCCCAGCATTTCGGCCGACCGCAGCAGACGCAGGCGGGTGCGCAGTCGGTTCCATGCGCCGGGTTCCACGGTCAGGTTGGCGCTGGCCATGACGTCCGGGCGCGCAGCCACCGCGACGGGCATGGTCGGGTCCAGCCCTTCCACGGAATCCATGGGAGCAAACAGCTCCAGCCGCAAGGCCGCAGGTCCGGTCTGGCGCACGGCCAGCGCCCGCACGCCGGCGCCGGCGCCTTCGATGAAGGCCGAGCCGTCGGGGCGCACCGCCGCATCGGCATACCAGGTATCGCCCGCCATCATCGCGCCGGCCCACTGTGCCGCATCTGCGCCGGCGCCGCACAAGGTGGGCAACAGCGCCATGTTGGCCGCCAGCGGCAGGCTCAGCAGGTGGCGCCCGGCCGCCTCGGCCACGATCCAGGCTTCGCGCATGCCCAGGCCCAGCCCGCCGTGTTCCGCGGGCGCCAGCAATGCCGGCCAGCCCTGCTCCGCCAATTCGCGCCATAGCGCCAAACGAGCGCCGGCGTCCTGCCGGCAGGCGTTGCGCGCCAGGGACAAGGGATGGCGCTGGGCGAGAAAGCGCTCGGCGGCATCGCGCAACATGCGCTGGTCTTCGTTCAGGTAAACAGTCATGGAGCGTCAAGCCTTGGGCAGGCCGAGCATCTGCTCGGCAATGATGTTGCGCTGGATTTCCGACGTGCCGGCCAGGATGGTCTCGGCACGCGACCACAGATAGGCGTGCGTCAGTTCCCGCGCGTGCGCGCCGGCCGCGCCGTCGCCCAGGCAGCCCTCTTCCCCCAGCAGCTCCATCGAAAGCTCGAGCAGGCGCTGGTGCGCTTCGCTCCAGTGGATCTTGGTGGACGAACCCTCCGGCCCCGGCGGATCGCCTCGCATCGCGCCCGCCAGCGCACGCTCGGACTTCAGCGCCAGCACATGGCTGTCGGCCGCCAGACGCGCCCACCGGTGGCGCACCGACGCCGATTCGGCCGGCACGCGTCCGTAGGCATCGGGTTGCAGCGCCAACTGGCGCACCTGCCGCAATTCCTGCGCAAAGCGCACCAGGCGCGGAATGAAGTAGGTGCCGCGCTCGAAACTGGCCGCCGCCATCGCGATCTTCCAGCCCTGGTTCAGATCGCCCAAAAGCGCATCCTGCGGCACGAAGACGTCTTCGAAAAACACCTCGCAGAACTCGGCGTCTCCGGTGATCTGCCGGATGGGTTCGACACGCACGCCCGGGCTGCGCATGTCCACCAGCAGAAAACTCAGGCCCTTGTGCCGGGATGCCTGCGGATCCGTTCGCGCCAGCACGAAGCACCAATCCGCCCGGTCGGCGAACGACGTCCAGATCTTGTGGCCGTTCAGGCGAAAGCCCCCGTCGGCCGGCTCCGCCCGCGTGCGTACGGACGCCAGGTCGGACCCGGCGCCCGGCTCGGAATACCCCTGGCACCAGACCTCGCGATTGGCAAGAATGCCGGGCAGGAAGCGGCGCTTCTGCGCCTCGGTGCCAAAGTGCAGAAGCGTCGGCGCGAGAATGCCGTGGCCGATCAGGTTCACGCCCAGCGGCGCGCCGCAGCGCGCGTGCTCTTCGTGAAAGATCGCCTGGCGGGACAGCGGCAGGTCTTTTCCGCCATGGGCCTTGGGCCAGCCCAAGCCCGACCATCCGTTGGCGCAAAGGGTGTCTTCCCACGCCCGCCGGTAATCCAGGCTGCGCGAGTCGGCGCCGCCGGGCCAGGCCCGGGCGAAGTCGGCGTAGGCCGTTTCCAGCCAACCGCGCAGGCCCAGGCGAAAGGCCGCGTCATCTTGCGTGTGGTCTTCCCGCGCCGCACCTTCCAGTGCGGCGGTTTCCAGCATGGTCATGCGTTTACTCCAGGCGGATGTTCGATTCGCGCGCCACCTTGGCCCATGTCGTCACGTCCTGGTGGATGAACGCGCTGAACGTCTTGGGATCGCTGCCGATGATGTCCAGGCCCAGTCCCACGAACTGCGCCTTGACGTCAGGCTGCTGCAGGATCTGCGCCAGGTTCTGGTGGATCTTGTCGATGACCGGCTGCGGCGTGCGCGCGGGAGCAACCAGGCCCAGCCACGGCATCGCGGAATAGCCCGGCAATCCCGACGCGGCCACGGTGGGCAGATCCGGCACCGACGCCGAGGGCTTGGCGGTGGTCACCGCCAGCGCGCGCAGCTTGCCGTCCTTCACGAACGGCCCCGACGACGCCCAGGCGTCGAACATCACCTGCAGCCGCCCCGCCACCAGATCGTTCAACGCCGGCGCGCTGCCCTTGTACGGAATGTGCGCCATCTGCACGCCCGCCATGCTGTTGAAGAGCTCCGCCTCCAGGTGCGTGGAACTGCCCGTACCGACGGACCCGTAGCTGACCTTGCCCGGGTTAGCCTTCAGGTAGGCGATCAGCTCGCCCACGTTCTTGGCCGGGATCGACGGATGCACTTCCAGCACGTGCACCACCGACGCCACCTGCGTGATGGGCGCGAAGTCCTTGATGGGGTCGTAGTTCACCTTGGCGTAGATGCTGGGCGCGATGCCCAGCGACGACGCGGCCATCAGCAACGTGTAGCCGTCCGGCTCGGCCCGCGCCACGTAGTCGGACGCGATCATGGTGCCGCCGCCCGGCTTGTTTTCCACGATGACCGGCTGGCCCAGCTTGCCGCTGAGCTTTTCGGCCAGCAGGCGGCTCATGATGTCCGCCGCGCCGCCCGGTGAAAACGGCACCACGATGCGCACGGGACGGCTGGGGAAATTGTCCTGGGCGTGCACAGGGCCCGCGACACCGATGCAGGCCAGTGCGACGCCGGCCAGTATTTTCTTGATCATGACTGTCTCCTCCTGGGGTATGCGCTTTCCGCGCTACGGGGTTGCGGGCAGGATCAGCGCATCCAGCACAGCGACGCCCTGCCCCGCCTCTTTGATCAGCAATGGATTGACTTCGATCTCCGCCACATGCGCGGGCGCGGCAAGCAAGGCATTGCCGACGGCCACGATGCTCCTGCACGCCGCAGCAACGTCAGCGGGGGGCTTGCCCCGATAGCCGTCCAGCAGCGCAAACGCCTTGAGTTCCTGCAACATCTGCAGGGCGATGTCCTCGTCCACCGGCAAGAGGCGGTGGCTGGTGTCCTGGTAGATCTCGGTCAGCACGCCGCCCAGGCCCACCGTCAGCACGGGCCCGAAGACCGGGTCTCGCGTGGCGCCCACGATGATTTCCGCCACGCCGCGCTCCATCTTCTGGACCATCACGCCATCGATGCGGGCCCCGGGCTGCGCACGCGCGGCCGCCTGCGTCACCGCTGCATAGGCGCTGCGCACGGCGTCGTCGTCGGCCAGGTGCAGCGCGACGCCGCCGGCCTCGGTCTTGTGGGCGATATCGGGGCTGAGAATCTTCAGCGCGACGGGATATCCCGCCTGCCGAGCATCGCGCACCGCGTCGTCGGCGCACTGCGCCGCCTGCACGCGCGCCTGGGGCAGGCCGAAGGAAGCCACGTAGTCGCGGGCGTTCGCTTCATTGCAGGGCAGGGCCGGCACCGACACCGCATCCAGACGCGGCGCGTCCGCCCGCCGCCGGGCCGCGCGCGCCTCGCACCACAGCAGGTAGGGAGCCAGCGCCGCGACCGCCAGCCCCAGGTCTTCGAACACTGCCACCTCGGCCTCGCGCAGCGCGGCGCGGCTTTGCGCCAGCCCGGTGTCGATCGCCACGAACAGGCGCCGGTGCTGGCGCGACGCCTCGGCCAGTGCGTCGGCCATGCGGTCCAGCATGTACCCGGGCGCATACACCACCACCGCGTCGATGGCGTCCGACGTGGCCAGCGCCTGCAGGACCGTGCGCACGAAGGCCGGATCGTTGACCACGTTGCCGGTCACGTCCACGGGATTGCCCACCATGCCGTAATCAGGGATGCCGCCGCGCAGCACCTCCTGCAGGTCGGATGGCAAGTCCGGCAGCTCCAGCCCGGCGCCGATGAACTTGTCGGCCAGGATGGCGCCCAGAGCGCCCGACATCGTCAGCACCGCCACGCGCTTGCCCGCCGTGCGGTGCCGCAGCGTCGCCAGACTTGCCAGGTGCGCCATCTGCGCGAAGTCGGTGGCCTCGATCACGTTCAACTGGCGAAAGGCCGCCGCGTACACGCGGCGGTCGCCGGCCAGCGCGGACGTGTGCGACTGCACGGCCTGCGCGCCCTTGTCCGTGGTGCCCGCCTTCAAGGCAATCAGCAGCTTGCCCTGGCGTTCGAGTTCGCGGCAGGCGCGCACGAAGCGCTCGCCGTCGCGCAGTTGCTCGATGTAGCCCAGCACGATTTCCGTCTGCGGGTCCGCCGCCAGGTATTCCAGGTACTGCGAGAAATCCAGGCAGGCTTCGTTGCCGGTATTGATGAAGTGCGAAAACGGCAGCCCCAGCCTGCGCGCGATGGCGTACACGGCCGCGCAAACATTGCCGCTTTGCGTCAGCAGGCTGACCGAGCCGGGCCCGTCCTGCGCTGGCGCGGTCTTGAAGACCGAGGCGAAGGCGGTGTGCGCCTGCGTGTTCAGGTTGGCGAAGCCCATGCAGTTGGGACCCGCCACCGACATGCCGCTTTCCGCGACGAACGCCTCCAGCTCATCCTGCAAGCGCGCGCCCTCTCCGCCGGCTTCGGCAAAGCCGGCCGCATAGACGATGGCGGCGCGGATGCCTTTGGCATGGCAGCGGCGCAACATCGGAGTCACCTCCGCCGCGCCGATCGCCAGCACCGCCAGGTCCACCGGTTCGGGCACGGCTTCGATGTCCGGCCAGCAGCGCAAGCCGAAGACTTCCTGGTATTTCGGATTGACGGGATAGATGCCGCCCTTGAAGCCGAAACGGGTCAGCAGTTCCAGCGGCATTCCGCCGATGCGCCCGGGGTTGGAACTGGCTCCGATCATGGCGATGGAGCGGGGATCAAGCAAGGGATCGAGGCGGGATGTCATGCCGCGTCGCCTCCGGTGCGGGCAGGCTGGCCCATAGCGGGCTGGCTTGGTTCGGGCTGGCTTATTTCGGGGTGGCCGATACCGGGCCGGCCGGGCTGGGCCACGCCGGCCGACGCCTCGTCCGAAGCGGCCGACCGCGGGGGCAGATCCTTGTTGCGTTGGATCGCCTGGGCCAATCCGCGCTGCCGCACCGCCTGGAATTCTTCGCTCAGGTGCGAAAGCTGGTGCGTGTCGAAGTGCGCGGACAGCGCGGTACGGAAGCCTTGCGCATCGGCCGTGCGGTTCAGCGACCGCTTGATCAGCCGCAGCCCGAAGGGCGGCGCCTGCGCGATGCGCTGGGCCAGCGCCAGCGTGGCGGCATCCAGCTCGGCCTCGGGCACCACGCGGTTCACCATGCCGATGCGCAGCGCTTCCTGCGCATCGACCTTTTCGCCGGTGTAGAGCATCTCTTTGGCCTTGCGCAGCCCCATCACCCAGGGATGGATCAGGACCTCGGTGGCGGCGGCGGCCAGCGTGTGGCCCACGGGGTCCGAAAAATAGGCGGTATCCGAGCACACCACCAGATCGCACATATTGGCGATCATGAAGCCGCCGGCCACGCAGGCGCCTTGCACCTGCGCCACGGTGGGCTTGGAAAAATCCCAGATGCGCAGGCAATAGCCGTAGTAGCGGCGCGACTCGTATTCCCAGCGCTCTTCAACCGTGAAATCAGCGCGCTTGGCCTGGGCTTCCTTCAGGTCGTGGCCCGCCGAAAAGTGCGCGCCACGGCCCGCCAGCACCACGACCCGCACGGCATCGTCCTGTTCGGCCTGCGTCAGAGCATCGTCCAGTTCGTCCAGCATCTGCTGGCTCTGCGCATTGCGCGCGGACTCCCGCGCAAGGCTGATGCGGCAAACCGCGCCGTGCCGTTCGACGGCCAGAGTGGCGTATTCCATGGTCTCCTCGTCCTTGTCATGCCGCGCCGTCGAAAGCGGCGCGATCCGTTGCATTGAATTAACGCACTCCAAATCCTAAAATACAAAATCTTCGTACTATATTTCCCACAATATGAACAACATCGGATCAACCGGCGGCACCCAGAGCATGCGACGCGCGCTGGGCATGCTGCGCGTGCTGGCGCAGCACCAGGAAGACGGCATCGATCTGCAAGGCGTCATGGCGGCCACCGGACTGGAACGTTCCACCGCCCATCGACTGCTCAGCTGCCTGCTGGAAGAACAGTTCGCGGAACGCGACGGCCCCACCCGACGTTATCGGCTGGGCGTCGATTCAATGCAATTGGGTTTTGCCGCGTTGCGCCGCACGCCACTGCTGGACGCCCTGCGCCCCTTCGCGCAGAAGCTCGCCCGGCTGTCCGGAGATACAGTGTTCCTGGTGATCCGCCAGGGGGACTACGCGCTATGCCTGCTGCGCGAGGCCGGCTCGTTTCCGGTAAAGGTGTTCACCATCGACCAGGGCGAACGCCGCCTGCTGGGCGTGGGCGCGGGTGGCCTGGCGCTGATGGCCAGCCTGCCGGACGAAGAGATCGCAGCGCTGTACGCGCGCCACGCGGCCAGCTACGCGCAGATCGGCGTATCCAGCACCGCCCTGATGAAAGCCGTGAAGCAGACTCGCGGCGCGGGCTATTCCGAAATCGTGGACACCATCACGCCGGGCGTCTCCGGCGTGGGCGTCGCCTTCCCGGTGTCGGAACTGACGTGGGTGGCGTTCAGCTTCGGCGCCATCAGCAGCCGCCTGGACGTGCCGCGCCGGGCGCAGATGGGCGCGCTCCTGCACGCCGAGTGCCAGGCCTGGGCCAAGGATTATCTGGGGCAGGCGTAATAAAGAAACGGCCGAATCGGCGAGGCATCGTTATCCGCAATCTGACTACACTGGCTGCACAAATTTTTGGCCGTCCGGGGTTGGTTGATGAATGCAATCTGGGGTTTGTCGGGATATCTGCCACTGCTGTTTTACGGCCTGCTCGCCTATTCGCTGCTGAGGATTCTGCCGAAATGGATCAAGAGAAAACGGAAAGGCGACGTGGCGCCTCCTTCCTCTCACCCGGCCGGACCGTCGTTCAGCGCAAGCACTACGCCGACGATCAACCAAGCCGAACCGCAGGCAGCCGTGTCTGAATCCGTTTCGGTCGTTCTTCGCCGCCAGGTTCCTCCTGGTGCAGTCGAGTCCGCCCGCTCGTGGCTCGGCGGCCTTCCGCGCATGCCGGACGGTGTCGAGTGGCCCCGATCACTATCTTCCGAAAACCCGCAGCGGGGCGAGCGGCCACTGCACTTCCTCGCGCAGATCTGCTGCTCGGACCTGCCGAGGGAACTATGGGGAGGACTGGGTCCGCGCCAAGGCTGGCTGCTCGTATTCATCGACCCCAATCAGGGATGCCCGAAAGGCAGCGACGCCTTTTGCATCATGCACTTGCCGCAGCTCGGTCCGGAGCGGGAAGCGCCGTCCGACCTGGGTCCCGTGCATGACGGGGTCTATGGCGGCGGCAGCTACGACTGGCTGCCCAAGGACGACGTTCCCTCCACGTGGCGCCGATGGCCTGCGGATCTCGTCAGTTTCCCAAACGTTTTGCATCGCAACGAGCACTACAGTTTCGCGACGCCCGAAGGCTTTGCGGAAACCCTATATGACGGCGCTTCGGTTTTTCCGTATGAAGACTTGGAAGCCGTTCGCCCTTATACCTTCGGACAGGCGTTGAGAGCCGTTCATGGCCTGGCCAAACGCATGCGCACCGAACGGGGGGCGAAGGTGGACCAACATGCGTATGCAGTTCTCCGCGCGGAGGGCAGCCTCGATCCGTTGCGCGAGTCTTTGACGATCCAACTCGCGACGGCCGTCGAGTTGGCGGAAAGCGACTATCGCACGTTGACCGTCGACGGGCTGAAGCGGTCGTTGGCTTTGGTCGAATCCTGCGATACGGTCAAACAGCTTGAGCAGCGGCTTGAGGGCGATCTGAATCAATGGAGGCGGTGGCGTCTTTCCGTCGCCGAAGACTGCGACGAGGTGGCAGCCCAGCTCGCGGGGCGGCCACTGGAGATGCCATTCTCCCAAGAAGACTGGTCGCAGTTGCAGTCGCGTTTCGACGGCAGGGAATTTCATGGTTTCGAACTGTGCACCACGCGTGATGGTGGAACGAAGCAACTGGAACTGCGCGAGCGTTGGGAACAGGCAAGCCTCACCATCCCTGAGGGAACGACGGAAGAAGCCCTGGCGGATTGGCTGAACCCCGAAACGCGGCCGCGTGTCCCGGCCGATCGCCTTGCCGACCTGGAAGCGGCTGCGCGGAGTCTGCGGTCCAATCGCCCCCATCGGATGGGCGGCTATCACGATGGCGTGCAGAGCGACGCGGTCGAAGGGCCGCAGAACCAGCTTCTTCTGCTGCAAATCGCGTCCGACAACGGCATGGACTGGTGCTGGGGCGATGTCGGCGCCTACTATTTCTGGATCCGGCCAGAGCACCTGGCCGCCGGTGATTTCTCGAACGTGGAGATGCGGCTGGAGAGCCATTGACGACTGCCTCGTCGTCACGCCCGGCAGCCGCCGGGGCGGCTGCCGGGCGCTCATTACGCGCGGATCAGATCCGTTCGAAGATGGCGGCGATGCCCTGCCCGCCGCCGATGCACATGGTGACCAGCGCGTACCGGCCGCCCACGCGCTGCAGTTCGTGCAGCGCCTTGGTGGCGATGATGGCGCCCGTGGCGCCGATGGGATGGCCCAGGCCGATGCCGCTGCCATTGGGATTGACCTTGGCCGGGTCGAGCTTCAGTTCGCGCGACACGGCGCATGCCTGTGCGGCAAAGGCTTCGTTGGCTTCGATCACGTCCAGTTGGTCGACCGTCAGGCCGGCCCGCTTGAGCGCAGCCTGCGTGGCCGGCACGGGGCCGATGCCCATGATGTCCGGATCCACGCCCGCATGCGCATACGCCACCAGGCGGGCCAGCGGCTTGATGCCGCGCTTGGCCGCCACGGATGCGTTCATCAGCACCAGCGCGCCGGCACCGTCGTTCAGGCCGGACGCATTGCCCGCGGTGACGGTGCCGTTTTCCTTCTGGAAGACCGGCTTGAGCGTGGCCAGGCTGTCGGCGGTGACGTCGCGGCGCACGTGCTCGTCGGTGTCGAAGACGATTTCGCCTTTGCGCGACTTGATCTTCACGGGCACGATCTGGTCGCGGAAGTAGCCCGCATCGATGGCGGCGGCGGCGCGGCGGTGGGATTCCGCGGCGGTGGCGTCCTGGTCCTGGCGGTTGATGCCGAAACGGGCCGCCACGTTTTCAGCGGTGACGCCCATGTGCATCTTGCCGAAGGGATCGGACAGCGCGCCGGTCATCATGTCCAGCATGACGCTGTCGCCCATGCGCGCGCCCCAGCGTTGCGCCGGCGCGATGTACGGCGCGCGGCTCATGCTTTCGGCGCCGGCGCCCACGGCGATCTCGGCGTCGCCCAGCATGATGGTCTGCGCGGCCGACACGATGGCCTGCAGGCCCGATCCGCACAGGCGGTTGACGTTGAACGCGGGCGTTTCCTTTGAAATGCCGGCGTTCATGGCCGCCACGCGCGACAGGTACATGTCGCGCGGTTCCGTGTTGATGACGTGGCCCACGGCGACGTGGCCGACCTCGTCGCCCGAGACCCCGGCACGTTCGAGCGCAGCCCTGATGACGGTGGCGCCCAGGTCGCAGGGCGGCACGTCTTTGAGCGCTCCTCCGAAATCTCCGATGGCGGTGCGGACGGCCGAAGCGACGATGACTTCATTCATGGTGTTTCCTCCTTGTAATGCGTTCCATCATACTGCCCGCCCGCCGTCCCGGCCTCATCCTTGCGGCTTGCGCGCCGCCCGCCGCGCGACGAATTGCGCCACCGCCTCCGCATGCGCCGACGTCTTGTGCGCAAGGGCCTGATAGGCCGCCGACAGCTCCAGCAGGGTATCCAGCCGCACGTGCTGGCTCTCGCGCAGCAGCCGCTTGGTCAGCCGCACGGCGTCCGGGGAATTGGCCGCCATGCGGCAGGCCAGCGCGCGGGCCGTGGGCAGCAGATCCGCCGCCGGCACCACGCGCGACACCAGGCCCCATTGCGCCGCGGTGTCCGCATCGATCGCATCGCCCGTGAACGACATCTCCGCCGCCCGGGCCGACCCGATCAGGCGCGGCAGGAACCACGCCCCGCCGTCGCCGGGCACGATGCCCAGCTTGACGAAGCTCTCGGCGAATGACGCCTCTTCGGCCGCGATGCGCACATCGCACATGCACGCCAGGTCGCACCCCGCGCCGATGGCCGGGCCGTTCACGGCGGCGATGGTGGGCACCTCCAGCGCGTGCAGCGCCAGCGGCAGGCGCTGGATGCCGTGGCGGTATTCCTGGCGCAGCGCCGCGGCGCCGACCTCGGGGCCGATCTGCCGCTGCATGTCGTTCACATTCCCGCCCGAAGAGAACACGTTCCCCGCGGCGGTGATGATCAGCACCCGCACCGATGAATCGCGCTCGATGCGCGCGAATTGCGTCAGCAACTCGTCGACCATCGTGCTTCCCGTCAGCGCATTGCGCGTTGCCGGATCATTCAAGGTCAAGGTCACCACGCCATCGGCGCCCTGTTCGACCTGCACAAGCTCTGCCATGGACAACTCCTGTTTTTGAATGGCGGTTTGCTATTGCTTGGGGATGCCGGCCCGCTGCGCGGCTTCGTCCCATTTGCGGATTTCCTGCCGCTGGAATTCGCCGAGTTCTTTGGGCCCCACCGGAAAAACCTCCCAGTTGGTGCGCGCCAGGAATTCGGCGGCGTCGGGCGTGCGGTAGATTTCCAGCAGGGCTTCCGACAGCACGTCGATGATCGGCGCGGGCGTTTTCGCCGGCGCAAACGCGGCGGTCCAGTTCACCATGTAGTAGCCGGAAAAACCCGACTCCTGCAAGGTGGGCGTGTCCGGCGAGCTCTTCAGCCGGCTGTCGCCGGTGACCGCCAGCAGCCGCATGCGCCCGCTCTGCACGAAGGGAATCACCGCGCCGTAATCCGCGAACACGAAGTCCACCTGCCCGCCCGCCAGGTCGGTCAGTGCGGGGGCCGCGCCGCGGTACGGCACGTGATTGGCCTTGATGCCGCCCATGGAAAGAAAGAGTTCGGTGGCGATCTGGTACGAGGCGCTGCCGCTGCCGTAGTTCAACGCGCCCGGCCGCTTGCGCGCGTCGTCGACCAGGTCCGACACCGACTTGTAGGGCGCGTCGGACTTCACCGCGAGAGCCATCGCGCCATAGCCCAACCGCGCCACGGGCGCGAAATCCTTGACCGGGTCGTACGGCAGGTTCTTGTACATCGCGGCGTTGGTCGCCACGGGCGAATTGCTGGCCAGCAGCAGCGTGTAGCCATCGGGCTGCGCCGTCGCCACCGCCTGCGCGGCGATGAAGCTGTTGCCGCCCGGCCGGTTCTCGACCGTGACCGCCACGCCCAGCCTTTCCTCCATCTTCTTGGCCACATAGCGCGCATTGCTGTCCGTTCCGCTGCCCGGCGGAAACGACACGATCAGCCGGATCGGCTTGTCGGGATACGCAGCCTGCGCCGCCGTCCCGGGCTGCGCCAGCCATGCGGCGCAAGCCAGCGCCGCCAGGCGCATCACCTTGTTCATGCTTGTCTCCTTTGTTGTTGTCGCTCGGTCCGCGCAAGGCGCGAAGCGGGGCTGCATGAAGCGTAGGCACGCAGGAAGGTGACGTCTAATATTAATTTTTGCGCGCGTGATATCCGCCCAGTATCAGCAGGGGGCTGCCCCGGCGCGCGTCCCGGGCGGTGCGTCGATACACATCACGTATCGGAAAGCCAAAAAATAATATTGGACAGCTATCGGCGCGTTCCCGGATAGTGACCGCCGGCGCCAGTGTCGCGGCGCCTTCCCGCACCGGAGCGCTAGATGATCGATACGCTGGAACTCACCGCCATCCCCCCCGAGGACGAAGCCCTGCGCAAAGAAGTGCGCGCCTTCCTGGCGGACGCGTTGGACGGACTGGAACCCGACGAGCGCGCGCGCTCGTGGATGGGATTCGACGCGGGCTTCAGCCGTCAGCTGGCCGAACGAGGCTGGCTGGGCCTGACGCTGCCGCGCGAATACGGCGGCGCGGCGCGCGGTCACTTCGCGCGCTTCGTGCTGTCCGAGGAATTGCTGGGCGCCGGCGCCCCCGTGTCCGCGCACTGGATCGCCGACCGCCAAAGCGCGCCGCTGATCCTGAAGTACGGCACGCAGCAGCAAAGGGATTTCTATCTGCCGCGCATCTGCCGGGCGCAGGCCTTTTTCTGTATCGGCATGAGCGAGCCCGGATCGGGTTCCGACCTGGCCAGCATCCGATCACGAGCCGAACCCGTGACGGGCGGCTGGCGGCTGAACGGCAGCAAGATCTGGACCACCAACGCGCACCGGTCGCACTACATTATCGCGCTCGTCCGCACGTCGGGCACGGCCGAAGACCGCCACCAGGGTCTTTCGCAGGTCATCGTGGACTTGTCGCTGCCAGGCGTGACGATCCGTCCTATCGAAGACCTGGCGGGCGATGCGCACTTTTCCGAAGTCTTCTTCGACAACGTCGAACTGTCCGCCGACGCACTGATCGGCGCGGAAGGCGCCGGCTGGGCGCAGGTGAATGCGGAACTGTCCTTCGAACGCAGCGGCCCCGAACGCCTGTACTCCAGCATCGCCCTTCTGGAATGTTGGCTGGCGCATTGCCGCGAGGTTGGCGCCGACGCCTCCAGCCGCGCCGCGCTGGGCGGCATCCTGTCGCAGATGGCGGTGCTGCGCGCCATGTCGCTGTCGGTGGCGGGCAAGCTGGCGCAAGGGCTGAGCCCCGCCACCGAGGCCGCCTTGGTGAAAGACCTGGGCACGGAACTCGAGCAGGCCATCCCCCGCCTGATCGGCGACACGCTCGGGCGGCATCCGGACCAGCCCCCGCCGCTGCCGTTGATGCGCACGCTGGCCTACCTGGAACAGGTCGCGCCCACGTTTTCGCTGCGCGGCGGCACCCGTGAAATCCTGCGCGGCATCATCGCCCGCGGCCTTGGCCTTCGATAAGGACGACCGTCATGGACAATATTTTTGGCGACGCCGCAGAACGGCTGTTTGCGGAAACCTGCACGCCGGATGTGATCCGCCGGGCCGAACAAGGACAAGCGCCCGTCGATGCGTGGCAGGCCTGCGAGGAAGCCGGCTTTGCGGACGCGCTGGTGCCGGAAGAACACGGCGGCGCGGGGCTTGGCCTGGCCGACGCCCTGCCGCTCGCGCAGGCCGCCGGCAGGCATCTGTGCCCCTACCCCATCGCCCATACGCTGCTGGCGCGCGCGTGGCTCAGCCGCACCGCTCGTCCGCAACCTTCGGGATCCATCGCGCTGGCGCCGCATGGGATTGCGATCGACGGCGACCGCGTGGCTGGCGTCAACGTGCCTTGGGCGCGCACCGCCGATTATGTGCTGGCCGCCATCGAAGGCCAGGCGTGGCTTCTACCGCTGCGCGCGGCGCGCGTGCAGCCCAACGGCGTGCACGGCAGCCTGGACGGCGAAGCTTCGTGGGCGCTGGGCGATGCTGAACGCATTGACGGCCCCGCGCCGTTGGACACGCTGGCGGCCGCCGCCTACACGGCGCTGATCGCCGGCGCGATGGACCGGGTGCTGGCGATGACGCTGGACTACGCCAACCAACGCGCGCAATTCGGCAAACCCATCGGCCGCTTCCAGGCCGTGCAGCAGCAGATCAGCGTGATGGCCGAACACGTCTGGGCCGCGCGCATGGCGGCGCAGTTGGCGTTCCAGGGCGAGGACGGCCTGCCCCGCCCCCTGCTGGCGGCCCTTGGGAAGGCCCGCGCCAGCCAGGCCGCGCCGATCGTCGCCGACATCGCGCACGCGGTGCATGGCGCCATCGGCATCACAGAGGAATACGACCTGCAGCTCTACACCCGGCGCCTGCGCGAATGGCGGCTGGCGGGCGGGTCCGAATCCCATTGGCATGAACGCATCGGCGGTGACGCCATCGCTAGCGGCGGCGACGCGCTGTCTTTCCTGCGGACGGCGCTCTACGCAAAGGAAGCTGCTTGAACGCCATGCACGCGTTTCGCGGCAAAAACAGGAAATAAATCCCTGCGCTTGCGGCAATGCCGCAGGCAGGCTTAGGATGGAGCATGGTCACACGGCGGCAGCCGGCCAGATTTCCGGGGCGGCGCCGGATGACCACGTTCGAACCTCGCAAGCGATTCGGGAGCACATCGTGAAGACAGTTGCTGAGATTCTCAGGGAAAAAGCCAATCACGCCGTCGTGACGGTTTCGCCGGACTCGTCGGTCTTTGATGCAATCAAGACGATGGCCGACCGCAGCATCGGGGCTGTGGTCGTGGTCGAGGGCGATATCGTGCTGGGCATGCTTACCGAACGCGACTATGCGCGCAAGATCGTGCTGCTGGACCGCTCTTCGCGCACGACCAAAGTCCGCGAAATCATGACGGAATCGGTCTACTACGTTGGCCCGGCCGACACCCGCGAGCACTGTATGGCCATGATGACCGAACGGCATTTCCGCCATCTGCCCGTCATCGAAAACGACAAGCTCATCGGCCTGTTGTCCATCGGCGACCTGGTCAAGGACGTGATGAGCGAACAGAAGTTCATCATCCACGAACTCGAGCGCTACATCACCGGCGAACGCGGCTGACGTCGCGCGCGCCCTGCAAATGCCGCGGCTGCGCCTGGCGCATGCCGCGGTTCAGCCTGCCGCACTTGGCTGGATTTGGCGGCCGCAGCTAGCCGGCCGCGCCTAGCCGACCGCGCCTAGCCGGCCGCAAGTATCCGCGATGCCGGCACGATCAATCCCAGGCCGGCGGCCAGCAGCAGCAGGAACACCATGCGCTTGACGGTCTTCATCGAATTTTCGGTGCTGTAGCGGCGCGCCATCCACGTCACGCCGATCACGATCGGCAGCGCCTGCACGCTCAGCCAGAACGAAGACGCCATGAAGGCGCCCTGCCCGGTCACCAGCGCCAGGCGCACCGTGGCGTTCAGTGAGAAAAGGATCAAGAGGCTGTTGCGGATGGTCGCCAGCGGCAGCGGCTGGCGATACAGGTGGTAGACCATGGGCGGACCGGCGCTGGAAAACAGGCCGCCCAGCACGCCAGAGACCCCGCCAAAGAACACGCTGGAGGCGCGGGACGACAACTGCGCCAGGGGTTGGGTGCGCGCAACCAGCAATATGGCGCACAGCAAGATCGTGACGCCCAGCATCAATTGCAGCAGCACCGCCATCGATCCGCTGATCCACGTGAGCGCGGCCACGCCTACCCCCACGCCCGCAAGACTGCTGACCGCAGCCGGCGTCAACAGCGACCAGTTCACTTGCGGCTTGGCGCGCATCAGCGTGACGGCGGCGTTGACCAGCGACAGGACGCTGACCACGTTGGCCACCTCGGACACCGACGCCAGCTGGAAGACCCCGGACAAGCCCAGCAACACCAGGCCGAAGGCAAATCCCGTCATCGTCTGGGCGTAGGTGGCAAGCGCCACGCATGCCAGAAACAGCAGATGTTGATAGATGCTCATGCTCGGGGTAGGGCCAGACCTCGGCTCTGCCCAGGCTGCGCGGCAAGGCGGCGACAGCGAGCAAATCGACGGGAAACGGCGTGCTGACAGGGTTGACGGTTTTGTACGCCGGGCATCATAGCACCGGCGCATGGGCCGATTCGGCGGCTCGTGGCGCTGAATGCATACATATGGTCACAAACAGATGCGCTCGTGCACTGCCGCGTAGTGGCCCTGCCGCTATCCTTGCCGCCCTGCAAGCCCGACACGCCGGACCCGCTGCCCCATCCCGGAGCGCAACCCGAGCCGGCACGCCCGAATTGCGAGAATGACGCCCAAACAGACCACGATCAACACGGTGACCCTGACCTGCTCCACCTGCGGCAGCGCCCAGTTCACCAAGCTGGACACGAACGAGTACCAGTGCAGCCATTGCCACGCGGTCACGCTGGTCGAGGACAACGTCGCGCAGCGGCTGGAGAAGATCCTGCGCAACATCCAGGCGCCGCAGCCCGCTCCAATGAAGACGTCCGTCATCGCGGCGATTTCGCTGGCCGTGCTGGCTGCGGTCCTGATCCCGTTGGCGGTGTCTTCTTTCGGATCGCGGACGACGTCCGCCCCCATCCGCCCCAGCGCAAGCCCGCCCATCGACGCATCGCTGGTCAAGCTGACCGATGTGCAGGAAATCAAGGCGCGCGGACGCACGCAGCTCGTCATGATCATGCGCAACGAGACCGGCAGGAAGATCGATGTGCCGCGCGTCACGGCCTCGTTCTTCCAGGGTGAGCTGTCGCTGGCGTCCACGTCCGGCTCGGCGCCTGCCCGCACGCTGGAACCGGGTGAATACACGCCGCTGATCATCTCCGCGCCCGACAAGGCCTACACCCGCTACGACCTTCAGGTCGGCACGCCGTCGCCCGCGCGCGGCAAGAACAACGACGTGGCGGCCAGCCAGGTGCAGTTGGTTCGCAACGACGGCAGTTATCGGCTGGTCGGACTCATCCGCAACCAGGGCGCCAACGCCGCCAGCAGCACACGGATCACGGTGATGCTGTATGGCGCCGACGGCAAGCTGATCGGCATGGGCAACGGCTACGCCACCGCCAGCCCCCTGGCCGCCGGCGCGCTGACGTCGTTCGACGCACGCTGCGAAATGCTGCGCGATGGCGAGGTCGCCTCTTACGACTACATGGTGCAAAGTGAAAGCTGACCCCTCCGCTACCCGGCGCGTTTCCAGGCCGGCATTGGCCGGTCTGGCGCTTATCTTTTTTGCCGCGGGCGGATATGCGCTCTGGAAGCACACGAATTTGCTGCCTGGCAGTCCGAAGGCGACCGCGCAAGCCGTGGCCGACGCCGCGAAAGCCGATGCAGCAAAAGCCGACATCCCAAAAGCCAACGCCGACGCGCCGCCCGCCAGCCGCATCGTGCGCGTCAGCCCCGCCAATACGCGGGTCATCGACCACGTGCGCCTGACCACCGAAGAGTTGCTGGACCCGGGCTTTGCCCTGTTCGACGCGTCAACGCTGAAGCTGGCGGCGCCCCGCCGGCTGCTCGACGAGATCGAGCGGCCCGTCCTGTATACGGAACTGGTCAACACCAGCGATCAGTATGTCGCGCTGGCGCCTAAGGCGCAGATCACCGTCTTCGACGGCTCCCGCCAGCTGGACCTGCGCCAGTCCTGGAGCCTGCCCACGCACCTGCATCCCGGCGAACGGGTGCCGGTGGCGCTGACGGGCCGGGTCGACCGCTACAGCGAGGTCAAGACGCACTGGCTGCCGGCCAAGCGCGCCGCCCTGCCCGGCCCGCGTCCGCAGCTTGCCGTGTCGGTGGAAAACACCGAGGCCGCGATCGGCACCGGCACGCTGAACTTCAGCTACCGCTACCGTTACAAGTACGTCACGGTGCACGGCCGGATCCGCAACGACAGCGAGGTCGAGGTCGAAAACGTGCGCCTGTGGGTCAGCCTGTACGACGCCCAGGACCAGTTGTCCGGTGCAACGTTCAAGGAAGTGCGGCTGCCGCGCCTGGCGCCCGGCGACAGCGCGCCGTTCCAGGTCGACGTCAAGCAATACGGCGGCAATTTCGCGCGCGTCGGGGTGGTCTACGACGCGGCTTCGCCCTGAAAAGGGTGGAAAGCACGATTTGCCGGGCGGCCCCATCGGCCGCCTTTTTATTGCTCGCCCGCCCCTCGCCGCTTCCGGTGGCGTCGCCAGGGAACAACAAGGGTCGGCCCAAGTCTTATATAAGATATAAGACATTTGCTTGCCGCCCCCACTTGCTTCTACAATTCCGGCCGACAACCCTTCTTCCAACCCGACTTTGAGCAGGCCTCACATGCTGGATACTTACCGCCAACACGTCGCCGAACGCGCGGCTCTGGGGATCCCCCCTCTGCCCCTTACGGCCAAACAAACCGCTGAACTGATCGAACTGCTGAAGAATCCGCCCGCTGGCGAAGAGCAGAACCTGGTCGACCTGCTGACCCACCGCGTGCCGGCTGGCGTGGATGACGCCGCCAAGGTCAAGGCCTCGTACCTGGCCGCCGTGGCGCTGGGCAAGGAAGCTTGTGCGCTGATCAGCCGTGCCAAGGCGACTGAACTGCTGGGCACGATGCTCGGCGGCTACAACATTGGCCCGCTGGTCGAACTGCTGGACGATGCGGAAATCGGCACCATCGCCGCCGATGCGCTCAAGAAGACCCTGCTGATGTTCGACGCCTTCCACGACGTGAAGGAAAAGGCCGACAAGGGCAACGCCAACGCCAAGTCCGTGCTGCAAAGCTGGGCCGACGCCGAATGGTTCACCAGCCGTCCGGAACTGCCGGAAAGCCTGACCATCACGGTCTTCAAGGTGCCCGGCGAAACCAACACCGACGATCTGTCGCCGGCTCCCGACGCCACCACCCGCCCCGACATCCCGATGCACGCCCTGGCGATGCTCAAGAACAAGCGCGACGGCGCGGCGTTCGAACCGGAAGAAGACGGCAAGCGCGGCCCGGTCAAGTTCATCGAATCCCTGAAGGAAAAGGGCCACCTGGTCGCCTACGTGGGCGACGTGGTCGGCACCGGTTCCTCGCGCAAGTCGGCCACCAACTCGGTGCTGTGGTTCACGGGCGAAGACATCCCCTTCGTGCCGAACAAGCGTTTCGGCGGCGTGTGCCTGGGCAACAAGATCGCCCCGATCTTCTACAACACCATGGAAGACGCCGGCGCCCTGCCGATCGAACTCGACGTTTCCAAGATGGAAATGGGCGACGTCGTCGAACTGCGCCCGTACGAAGGCAAGGCCATCAAGAATGGCGAAGTCATCGCCGAATTCGAAGTGAAGTCCGACGTCCTGTTCGACGAAGTGCGCGCCGGTGGCCGCATTCCGCTGATCATCGGCCGCGGCCTGACCGCCAAGGCGCGTGAAGCGCTGGGTCTGGCTCCGTCGACCCTGTTCCGCCTGCCCAAGGACCCGGTCGACTCCGGCAAGGGCTTCTCGCTGGCCCAGAAGATGGTCGGCCGCGCCTGCGGCCTGCCGGAAGGCCGCGGCATCCGCCCGGGCACCTACTGCGAACCGAAGATGACCTCGGTCGGCAGCCAGGACACCACCGGCCCGATGACCCGCGACGAACTGAAGGACCTGGCCTGCCTGGGCTTCTCGGCCGACCTGGTGATGCAGTCGTTCTGCCACACCGCCGCCTACCCCAAGCCCGTGGACGTCAAGACGCACCACACGCTGCCGGAATTCATCAGCACCCGCGGCGGCGTTTCGCTGCGCCCCGGCGACGGCGTGATCCACTCGTGGCTGAACCGCATGCTGTTGCCCGACACCGTCGGCACCGGCGGCGACTCGCACACCCGCTTCCCCATCGGCATCTCGTTCCCGGCCGGCTCGGGCCTGGTGGCGTTTGCCGCCGCCACGGGCGTGATGCCGCTGGACATGCCGGAATCGGTGCTGGTCCGCTTCAAGGGCAAGCTGCAGCCCGGCGTCACCCTGCGTGACCTGGTCAACGCCATCCCTTTGTACGCCATCAAGCAAGGCCTGCTGACGGTTGCCAAGCAAGGCAAGAAGAACATCTTCTCCGGCCGCATCCTTGAAATCGAAGGCCTGCCCGACCTGAAGGTCGAACAAGCCTTCGAACTGTCGGACGCTTCCGCCGAACGTTCGGCCGCCGGCTGCTCGGTGCGCCTGAACAAGGAACCGATCATCGAATACATCAACAGCAACATCGTGATGCTGAAGTGGATGATCGCCAACGGCTACGAAGACGAGCGCACCCTGGGCCGCCGCATCAAGGCCATGGAAGCCTGGCTGGCTGATCCCAAGCTGCTGGAGCCGGATGCCGACGCCGAATACGCCGCCGTCATCGAGATCGACCTGGCCGACGTGCACGAGCCCATCGTGGCCTGCCCGAACGACCCGGACGACGTCAAGACGCTGTCGGAAGTCGCCGGCGCCAAGATCGACGAAGTGTTCATCGGCAGCTGCATGACCAACATCGGCCACTTCCGCGCAGCCTCCAAGCTGCTGGAAGGCAAGCGCGACATCCCGGTCAAGCTGTGGGTTGCCCCGCCGACCAAGATGGACGCCACGCAACTGACCGAGGAAGGCCACTACGGCGTGTTCGGCACCGCCGGCGCCCGCACGGAAATGCCGGGCTGCTCGCTGTGCATGGGCAACCAGGCGCAGGTTCGCGAAGGCGCTACCGTCATGTCGACCAGCACCCGCAACTTCCCGAACCGCCTGGGCAAGAACACGAACGTGTACCTGGGTTCGGCGGAACTGGCCGCCATCTGCTCCAAGCTTGGCCGCATCCCGACCAAGGACGAGTACATGGCCGACATGGGCGTCATCAACAAGAGCAGCGACCAGATCTATCAGTACCTGAACTTCGACAAGATCGCCGACTACAAGGACGTGGCGGACGTGATCGAGGTCTGATCCCAGACCGCATGCCAGGCGTGACAGCCTGACGACGGCCCCGGCGCAAGCGCCCGGGGCCGTTTTTTTTCGCCGACGCCGCTTTTTTTGCCGTGAAAGACGTTTGAGCGCGAAACGTTTCAATACAATCCAGGGAGTTCGTGTAACACCGCCGGGGAAGCCCCGTCGCCCGCTTCTGGAGTAAGCCCGCCAATGATCCGGCTAATGCTGCCGCCGCTTTTGCTGACGCTGGCTGGCTGCGCCACCGCGCCGCCGTCGAATCCCGAAAACATCTGCGCCATCTTCCGCGAAAAGCCGGAGTGGCACGATGCCGCGCTGGAAGTGCAGAAGAAATGGGGCGCCCCGGTGCCGGTCCCGATGGCGATGATGTACCAGGAGTCGTCCTACAAGCACGACGCGCTGCCGCCCCGCTACTACTTCCTGGGCTTCATCCCGTGGGGCCGCGTCAGTTCGGCCTACGGCTACGCGCAGGCCAAGGACGAAACCTGGGCAGACTACAAACGCGAAGCCGGCGGCTGGACCTCCAGCCGCGACAACTTTGCCGACGCGCTGGACTTCATGGGCTGGTACATGAACAAGAGCCAGCGTATCAACGGCATCTCGAAGTGGGATGCCTACGGGCAGTACCTGAACTACCACGAGGGCTGGACCGGCTACCGCAACCGCAGCTACGACCGCAAAGCGTGGTTGAAAACCGTCTCGCAGAAGGTGCAGGCGCGCGCCGAGAAATTCACGGCGCAGTACAAGAGCTGCGAATCGAGCCTGACGCGAGGCGGCTGGTTCTGGTGACGCCCCCTCGATTCCGCTGAAAGAAAAAAATCCCGGCGCGCGGCCGGGATTTTTCATGCTGGCGGGCTTGCGCCGGCAGTCATCAGAAGTCCATGCTGGCGGACAGGGAGAACGTGCGCGGGCCGCCCAGGACGAGGTAGCCGGAGCCGGGATAGCCTCCGACGGAGGCCCAATAGTTGCGATTGGCGATGTTTTCGACGCGAGCGCGCAACGTCAGCGCGTGTCCGCCCACGTCCGTCATGTATCGAACGCCGGCGTCGAAGCGCGTCCAACCCGGGACTTTCAATGTGTTTTGCGCATTCGCATACGACGAACCGGTATAGACAACGCGACCATCGACCGTCAGGCCCTGAACGCCGGGAATGTCCCACTCTGCGCCCATGGTGGTCTGGAAGCGCGGCACGCCGATCACGCGATTACCATCGATAGCCGAGTCGCCGGTCGAACGCTGTTCAGCGTCCAACCACGTGAACCCGCCCAACAGGCGGACGCTACGAGACACTTCACCGAAGACATTCAATTCAACGCCTTGATGACGGTCTTTCCCGGCTTCCTTGAACGTGAGATCGGAGAGGTCCGTATATGCCCTCGGCTTGTCCGTGGTGAACAACGCCAGAGTGGAACCAAAGTACTCTCCTTCGTACTTCACCCCAATTTCCTTCTGCTTTGATACGTAGGGCGGCAGGATTTGACCTGCGTTCACGACATCCAAGAAGCCAGAGCTGGTTGAGACCGTGGCAGGCGCCGTATCCCCTGCAACCAATGCTTCAATGTAATTTGCGTAGAGCGATACGTTGGGCGAGACTTTTACAACAAGCCCCGCAGCCGGGGAGTTGTGGCTCGCATCATAGGATCCGGTTTCCTTGCTAGTGTCGTAGTCATAGCTACGGCTAGATAGGCGCTGGTGTCGAATACCCGCAGTCAACAGAACACGATCCTCAAGGAACGACATCGTGTCGCCAAATGCAAAGCTGCTCGTCTTGATACGCCCCGTCAACGACGGGTTATCCATATCCCCGACGACTCGCGTCAACGGCGGCGCGTCGTAGTACGAAACGGGATCGTATATGTTGGTCTGTCGCGTCCCGCCCGTTGCATAGGCATTGTCTTTCTTCAATTGGAAAAAAGAGGCCGAGGCGACAAACTGATGTCCAACAGATCCGGTCTTCAGGTTAGCCCGCAGTCCGAATTCGCCCGTATCTACTCGATCCTCGCGCACATTATCAAATCGCGAAAATTGTGCAGCGCCGGTACTTCCGTTCGTGACGGTCACGTTGCCCAAGGAATTGGACTCATCACTCCGTCGAAAACCGTAGGCAGCCCAACCCGTCAACTTGTCACTGAAATCATGCTCCGCCCGGAGAGTACCAAAGACGTCGCGCTCATTGGAGTACGACCATGGCTGAGCGAAGTTGGAACTCGCGTCCGGAGCATCGGGAACGACGGTCACGTCTTTGGCCAACGTCACGTTCGGACGTGCGCGCTTTAGCTTGTTTTCCTGCCACCCAATATCACCCGACAGTCGCGTGTCTGCGGAACGCCAGTCCAACCCCAGCGAAACCACGCTAGTGCGGGAATGCTCATCGTCAACACCGGTATCGCCACTGCGTTGGGCAGCGTTGAAGCGGATGCCCGTGCTGTCGTCCGGACCAAACCGGCGTGCAATATCCGTAGATGCGAGGAACTGCCCCCCGCTGGACACGCCGGTCGTTACACGGGTCAGAGGCTCGTTGGGTGCGCGCTTAGGCACGAGGTTAATCACACCGCCGATACCGCCACCGCTAGGGGGAGCCCCCGTGAGGAAGGCCGAGGCGCCGCGCAGCACTTCAACTCGTTCGAACAATTCAGTGGCGATGTACTGACGCGGCAACAGGCTGAATAGGCCGTTGTAGGCAACGTCATCAGAACTCAAAATAAAGCCGCGGATGAAGTACGACTCCTGGAAGTTGCCAAAGCCTCGCGCCACACGCACCGTCGCATCGTTTTGAAGCACGTCGCCCACACTCTTCGCCTGGCGATCCTGGATCAGTTCATTCGTATAGCTGGTGACGCTGAACGGAGTGCTCATGAAGTCCTCCGTGCCCAGGATGCCGACACGGCCGCCGCGCGCCACCTGCCCGCCCGCGAAGGGCGCGGCCAGACCGCCGGCCGATGCGTCCGCGCTGGCCTCGACCCGGATGGCGTCCATCGATGTCACGGGGCCGTTGGTCGTGGCGGGCTGGGTTTGGGGTGCTGCAGGCTGGGTCTGGGGCGCGGTCTGGGCGTGGACGGCGCCAAGGCACGGCAGCGTGGCTGCCATGCATGCAAGAGTTCGTAGTTTCATATCGGGACGCTGGTAGGGCGGAAGCAATCCGCGTTGCGGTGGGAGATCCGCAAAATCCCGATCTGAACCGACGTGGCGCCCGGAACCGGCACCAGCAAAGCCCGTTCGCGTGGGGTCTTGAGGTCTAACGGGACAGATGTTACCAAAAGAGAATCGTTCTCATTGCTTCTCACAACGAGAAAAGCCCTCCACCGTTGCGGACTCGCAACAGGGAACCTATCCCGCCAAGTCGGAAAGCCTAGGCCTGCGCCTCGGCCTCGGCCTCGACGTCCAGAGTCTCGTAAGCCGCCAGCGCCTGCTCCAGCGAGGCATGGCCGGCCAGCAAACCCGCACCCTGCGGCGTGGCGCGCACGTCGACGGCCGGGCCGGCGATCAGCACGAAATGAGCCGGCGTTCGGCCGGCCATCAGCAGCAGAACACCCTCTTCCCCGTCCGGCTTGGCGCTGGCGGCCACCGCCAAACCGGCCCCGACCACCGCGAAGTCGGGATCCCCGCCGGCCACCTTGGGCAATGGAACCGCCCCTTTGCAGCGATGCCTGGCGCGCACGCCGACGTCGCCCTGCACTGCGTACAGCCACGCGTTCCATCCCGGCGGCAAGGGAACCAGCGTGCTCGCGCCGGGACGCAGCCAACCATCCAGTATCAAAAGCGGTTCGGGGGTCTGCAGGGGCGACTCCCAGCCGGCATGCTTGCCAGACACCACCCGGATGCGTCCGGAGGTGGTCTGGATAACGGGCATTTCCCAGGCCCGCAGCAGCGAGGTCGACGCGGGCAGGGATTTCAGGTGGTCAGGCAGGTCGATGAATATCTGCAAGCCGTGCAGTCTGGCTTCCCCGGCGGGCCGCTGGGCATGCACGATGCCAGTGCCAGCCAGCGTCCAGTGCAGGTCTCCGGCCCGGATCTCGCGGTTGTTTTCGGTGCTGTCCAGGCTCTGCATCACGCCCGTGCTGTCTTCCAGCAACAGCGTCGCGGCGCTGATACCAAAGTGCGGGTGGGGTGCGAAGGCCGGGCCGGTCATGACGAAGTGGTCCACCAGCACCACCGGCGACGTGCTCTTGGAAAAATCGGTGTGGCGGAACTGCCGGATCTCGCACGAATCGCCCTGCGACTTGATGGAGCCGGCGACGACGGCACTAAGGTGAAGAGTCAAAAAGCACTACCTGAGAGATTGCTGAATCTATTTCGAGGCACAGCTTATGGGTTCCCTCAATCGGACAGTAGTGGCTAATTTCAGGAATAATTGTCCTATCCAACAGGACAATTACGTCTCCAGCGCCGATTTCTCCTATTAAAACGCTGTATGCCTACCTTCATTCATCGCGTCGACGACCTGCTGTTGTTCAGCGAAGTCGTCGAAAAAGGCGGCTTTTCGGCAGCCGCACGTGTGTTGAATATGCAACGTTCCAAGCTCAGCCGACGGGTTGCCGAGCTGGAAATGCGGCTGGGCGTGCGGCTACTCCAGCGCAACACACGCAGCGTTTCGCTTACGCCCATGGGCGAACAGGTGTACGCCCACGCGCAGGCCCTGGCCCGCGAGGCCCGCACGGTGTTCGATCTGGCCGCCTCCGTGGGCGACACGCCCGCGGGCCTGCTGCGCATCACCGCCCCGTCGCCGCTGGCCGTGACCCTGCTGGGCGATCTGGTGGCCCGCTTCTGCCTGGCGCATCCCAACGTGCGCGTGCTGCTCGATTCGCGCGACCAGATCATCGACCTGGTCGCCGAAGGCTACGACCTGGCATTCCGCGCCCAGGGCTCGTCCCTGACGGACGCGCGCGTCAATGCCCTGGAAGTGGCGCCGGTGCCGCTGATCCTGGTGTGCAGCCCGGCCATGGCGAAGTCCGCGCCGAAGCATCCCCGCGACCTGGCTTCGCTGCCGCTTCTGGCCCATGCCACCCAAGACGGCGTGCATACGTGGCGTTTCACCGGCCCGGCCGGGGAAACGGAATCGGTGGAGTTCCAGCCGCGATCTCTCAGCAGCAACATGGCCACGCTGCGTGCGATGGCCCGCGCCGGCCTGGGCGTGGCGCTGGTGCCGCGCTATCTGTCCGCGGTGCTGCTGGACAAGGGCGACCTGGTGCAAATTCTGCCGGCCTGGACTGCCCCGCCGGCCCGGATCTACGCCGTCATGCCCACGCGGCGGGGCGAGCCGCTGGCCTTGCGCCGCTTCCTGGAATACGCCGTAGCGGAATTGCCTGCGCTGCTGGCGTGAGCCCGATATTGCGGCCGCAGGGTCTTGCAGGGTTTGCGCGCGTCCGCCAAAGTAGGGGTTTCGCCGAATTCCCATCCGGCCCGCCCGAAACAGGCGCCGGAACTTTGACGCGTCGCTCAAGTCTTATATAAGATATAAGACATAGACCCTCGGCAAACTTGTCCCGCAGACAATGACAAACGCGCCGAAACGCCTGAAAATGCCGCCTTCAGTTGGGCAAAACCACGGAGTCCATCATGCCGCACAACACCCTAGACACACTCAAGAATTTCAAGATCGGCAACAAGTCCTGTCAGTACTACTCGCTGCCGGCGCTGGGCGAGTCGCTTGGCATCGATGTGCAGCGGCTGCCGGTGTCCATCCGCATCGTGCTGGAATCCGTGCTGCGCAACTGCGACGGCAAGAAGGTCACTGAAGAACACGTGCGCCAGCTTGCCAGCTGGCAGGCCAACGCCAAGCGCGAAGATGAAATTCCCTTTGTCGTCGCCCGCGTGGTGCTGCAGGACTTCACTGGCGTGCCGCTCCTGGCCGACATCGCCGCCATGCGCTCGGTGGCCGACAAGATGGGCAAGAGTCCCAAGAGCATCGAGCCCCTGGTGCCGGTGGACCTGGTGGTCGACCACTCGGTCATGATCGACTACTTCGGCACCAAGAATGCGCTGGACCTGAACATGAAGCTGGAGTTCAAGCGCAACCAGGAACGCTACCAGTTCATGAAGTGGGGCATGCAGGCGTTCGACACCTTCGGCGTCGTGCCTCCGGGCTTCGGCATCGTTCACCAGGTCAACCTGGAATACCTGGCGCGCGGCGTGCACCAGGACAAGAAGAACAACGTTTACTACCCCGATTCGCTGGTGGGCACCGACAGCCACACCACCATGATCAACGGCATCGGCGTGGTGGGCTGGGGCGTGGGCGGCATCGAAGCCGAAGCCGGCATGCTGGGCCAGCCGGTGTACTTCCTGACCCCCGACGTCGTGGGCGTGGAACTGAAGGGCCAGCTGCGGGGCGGCGTCACCGCCACCGACCTGGTGCTCACCATCACCGAAATGCTGCGCCGTGAAAAGGTCGTGGGCAAGTTCGTGGAATTCTGCGGCGAAGGCACCGCCAGCCTGACCGTCGCCGAACGCGCCACCATCGGCAACATGGCGCCGGAATATGGCGCCACCATGGGCTTCTTCCCCGTCGACGAACGCACCATCGACTACTTCCGCGGCACGGGCCGCACCGAAGAGGAAATCGCCGCCTTCGAAGCCTATTTCAAGGCCCAGAACATGTTCGGCATCCCGGCGTCGCAGGACATCAACTTCACCAAGCTGCTGACGCTGGACCTCTCCACCGTCGCGCCGTCCCTGGCGGGCCCGAAGCGTCCGCAGGACCGCATCGAAATCGGCAACGTCAAGAACACGTTCATCGACCTGTTCTCCAAGCCCGTGGCCGAAAACGGCTTCAACCAGCCCGCCGAAAAGCTCAGCCAGACCTTCACCACCAGCGCCGGCACGAAGATCAAGAATGGCGACATCCTGATCGCCGCCATCACGTCCTGCACCAACACGTCCAACCCGAACGTGCTGCTGGCGGCGGGCCTGCTGGCCAAGAAGGCTGTCGAAGCCGGCCTGACCGTGCCCAAGCACATCAAGACGTCGCTGGCCCCCGGATCCCGCGTGGTCACCGACTACCTGACCAAGACCGGCCTTCTGCCCTACCTGGAAAAGCTGGGCTTCGATGTGGCCGCCTACGGCTGCACCACCTGCATCGGCAACGCAGGCGACCTCACCCCGGACCTGAACGAAGCCATCATCGACAACGACCTGGTCTGCTCGGCCGTGCTGTCGGGCAACCGTAACTTCGAAGCCCGCATCCACCCGAACATCAAGGCCAACTTCCTGGCCTCGCCCCCGCTGGTCGTCGCCTACGCGCTGGCCGGCACCGTCACGCGCGACCTGATGACCGAACCGGTCGGCCGCGGCAAGAACGGCGACGTCTGGATCGGCGACATCTGGCCGTCCACCGAAGAAGTCAACGCCCTGCTCAAGCACGCGCTGGATCCCGATGTCTTCGAGGCCAACTACGGGCAGGTCAAGTCCAACCCAGGCAAGCTCTGGGAAAACATCAAGGGAGTCACGGGCGACACCTACGACTGGCCGGATTCCACCTACATCGCCGAGCCGCCCTTCTTCGAAGACTTCGGCATGACGCCGGGCGCCATGCCCACCGTCAAGTCGGCGCGCGCGCTTGGCGTGTTCGGCGACTCGGTCACCACCGACCACATTTCGCCGGCCGGATCCATCAAGGAATCCTCGCCCGCGGGCAAGTGGCTGAAGGAAAACGGCGTCATGAAGGCCGACTTCAACAGCTACGGCTCGCGCCGCGGCAACCATGAAATCATGATGCGCGGCACCTTCGCCAACGTGCGCATCAAGAACCTCATGATCCCGTCCCTGCCCGACGGCAGCCGCTTCGAGGGCGGCGAAACCCTGTTCCAGCCCACCGGCGAGCAGATGTCGATCTACGACGCGGCCATGAAGTACGTCGCAGCCGGCACCCCCACCGTGGTGTTCGGCGGCGAAGAGTACGGCACCGGCTCGTCGCGCGACTGGGCCGCCAAGGGCACGCAACTCCTGGGCGTCAAGGCCGTCATTACCCGCAGCTTCGAACGCATCCACCGCAGCAACCTGGTGGGCATGGGCGTGCTGCCCCTGCAGTTCAAGGGCGGCGACAGCGTCCAGTCGCTGGGCATCACCGGCGAAGAAACCTACGACATCTCGGGCCTGGAAAACGGCATCAAGCCGATGCAGGACGTGACGCTGACGATCACCCGCAAGGACGGTTCCAAGCAGGACGTGACCGTGCTGCTGCGCATCGACACGCCGATCGAGGTGGACTACTACCAGCACGGCGGCATTCTGCCCTTCGTGCTGCGTCAGCTGTTGGCCGCCTGATGTTGGCAGCATGATGTTGGCCGCCTGATTCTTTCGCGCCGGCAAAAAGCCCCGGGACCTTTCGGTCCCGGGGCTTTTTATTTGCTGCTGCATGTCGGCGCGTCTGATGCCGGACAACGAATGCGCCGCTGCGCGCCGCGTCATCCGCGGAACGTCGTTTGCACCGACGTTCGACGGAGGCGGCGCCGCGTCTGCGTTCAGTCGAACTGGTAGGCGTCCATCGCCAGCGCGCTGTACGAGACTTCGTCGTTCAAACGCCGCGCAACGGACCCGCCCGCACCCAGCGCCACGTACAGAGGCATCAGGTGGTCGTCGTGCGGGTGGGCCTGCATGGCGCCGGGCGCCTGGGCCTGCCAGTCCAGCAGCGCCGACACATTGTGTTCGGCGAGGTTGCGGGCATACCACTCCTGGAACGCCGGCACATAGGCCGCCGCGGGCGCATCCTGCGGCATGCGCACGTGGCGCAGGTTATGCGTCAGCGAACCCGATCCGATGATCAGGATGTCCTCGTCACGCAGCGGGGCCAGGGCCCGGCCCAGTTCCATCTGGCCCGCCGCGTCGCGGCCCATGTCCAGCGACAATTGCACCACCGGCACGTCCACGTCCGGATACAGATAGCGCAGCGGCACCCACGCGCCGTGATCCAGCGGGCGACGCGCATCGCGGTCCGCCGAAATACCCGATGCCGCCAGCAAGCCCTGCACGCGAGCGGCCAGCGTCGGCGACCCGGGCGCTGCGTACTGCAGCGTGTAGAGCTCGGGCGGAAATCCGCCGAAATCGTGCCAGGCCACCTGCTGGTCGCGGGTGGACAACGCGAGCCCCTCGCCCATCCAGTGTGGCGACACCACCAGGATGGCGGCGGGCTTGCGGCCTTGCGCGGCGCTCCAGTCCGCCAATGCAGGACCGGTGCGGCCGGGCTCGACGGCCAACATGGGAGAACCGTGGGAAACAAAAAGCGTAGGCCAACGCATGGCTGTGCCTCCAGAAAAATCGTTGATGCGTCATTGTCGGACGATTCAAACCAGCAATAAACCCCATGGTTCGGGATGATCAGTTGCTTAATCAGCATCAATACGGCTTCCGTCTGGCTTGGCGACGGGGCGGGCGTCCGTTTCCCTGGCCTAGGGTTGCGCCCGTCCCCCGGAGAGAGAGCCGGGCGTTAAACTACGTCGTTACACACTGAATGGACGTCCCCCGAAGTTATGGCCCGATCCCGCAGCCAATCCGCTCCCCGCATGACCCGTGACGCAACCCGCCTGGTCGCCCTTGCCCAGGCGCTGAACCGTTCGGGCAGCCGCGTCGAAGACGTGTTCTGGGAGAACCAGCTTGGCGAAGCGATTCCGAAGCTGTTGAAGGCGGGACAGGACGCCCCGCTGGAAGCGGCGCTGGACCACCTTGCTCAAAGCGACGTAGGCGCCTACGAGGTCTTGATCGAACAGGCCGAAACACTGTCCGAATCGATGAAGATCGAAAAAAACGGCGTCCGGTACGACACCTTGCTGATTGTCGCGCCGATTGTCGCGTGGACCCGCTATGCCATTCCCACCGGCCCGATCTCCGCAAGCGCCCAGCAGGCCCTGCTGGCCCAGCTGCACGGGCACGTGCTGTCCAGCAAGGCGCGCAGCGCCCTGATGCCCGTGCTGGTCAGCGTGGACCAGATGCCCCGCACCTTCTCCGAGACCTGGCAGTGGCTGCAGCGCCTGGGTTCGCAGGCGCTGGGGGCTGAAACCACGAAGCCCACCTTGAACACCGAAGTCGAGACCGCGAACATGCTGGCCGACACGCGCTACGTGGTCGGCGCGGTCGCGGTGCCCGAGGGCGAACCCATCTTCCGCTGGCAGGAAAGCGTCGGCGACGCCGAGGCCAGCCGCGACGCCTGCCAAGCCCAGTGGGCGGCTCAAGCGCATCCCACCCTGGCTGGCCTGCTGCCGGGTTGCGGCTTCGAAGCCCTGCTGCCGGACGCCTACTACGTCAGCAACCGCGAAGCCGACCGCCAGGTGCGTCCGTTGTCGTTGCGCGCGGCGGTCAGCTGGCTCGAAGGCGCGGTCAGCCTGGAAGCCTCGCAACTGCGCGCCGTCGTGGCCGGCTGCGGCGAAGGCCGCATCGACGAATACCGCATCGGATTCACGGCGCGCAACAGCAACGACGTCTATTACGGCTGCGTCTGGCCCTTGTACGGCCGCGAGGAAGACGTGGTGATGGACGAAGGCCAGCCCGACGTGGTCGACGAAATCGCCGCGCTCCTGAAGGAATACGGCGTCACCGACGTGCGCCGCATTCCCGGCGTGCTACCGCCGGAATATTGCGAGGACTGCGGAGCGCCCTACTTCCCCAATCCGCTTGGCGAGCTGGTGCATGCCGAGCTGCCCGAGGACGCCGAAGCCGCCCCCGCCCACTTCCACTAAGGCGGCCATGCAAGCGGACATCTTCTGCCGAGTCGTCGACAACTACGGCGACATTGGCGTCTGCTGGCGCCTGGCGCGGCAGCTCGCGCAGGATTGCCGCTGGGATATCCGCTTGTGGGTCGACGACCTGGCCAGCTTCGCGCGCATCCAGCCCGGCATCGACGCCCACGCGGCGCGCCAGGAACTGGCTGGCGTGGACATCGTCCATTGGTCCGACAACCCCGCCCCGGCGCTGGCGGCGCGCGACGTCGTGATCGAGGCGTTCGCCTGCGATCCCCCCGCAGCGTTCGTCGACAGCATGCGCCGCACCCATCCGGTCTGGATCAATCTGGAATACCTCAGCGCCGAGTCCTGGGTGGAAAGCTGCCACGGCCTGCCGTCGCAGCGGCCGGACGGATTGGTCAAGCACTTCTTCTTTCCCGGCTTCACCACGGCCACCGGGGGCCTGCTGCGAGAACAGAATCTGTCGGCCGAGCGCGATGCGCTGCAGCAGTCCACGGCGCTGCAGGACAGTTTCCTGCGCTCCGCCGGCGTGCCGGACGACGTGTTGGCCCAGCGCCGCGGCGGCGCCCGTACCGTGTCCCTGTTTTGCTACCCTTCGGCGCCGGCTGCGTCGCTGGCCACGGCGCTGGCGGCCGATCAGCGCCCCACCGTCCTGCTCGTTCCCCAGGGCGTGGCGCCTGCCCTTGAATCCGCCTGCCAGTCGCCCGGTGCCCCGCGGATCGTGCGCCTGCCCTTCATGGCGCAGCCCGATTTCGACCGGGTGCTCTGGTGCGCGGACCTCAATTTCGTGCGGGGTGAGGACTCTTTCGTCCGCGCCGCCTGGGCGGCGCGTCCGCTTGTCTGGCAGATCTACCCGCAGGAAGAGAACGTCCACCTGGAAAAGCTGGACGCCTGGCTGGCGCGCTATCCGGCCCCAGAATCCGCGCAGGCGCTGATCCGGGCCTGGAACCAGCCCGAATCGGGCGGGGCCGCAGCCGCGGTCACGGCCGCGCTCTCGCCCGCCGAATGGACGGCCTGGGCCGCCGCCGCCCGGGATTGGGACGCCAGCCAGTCCGCCTTGCCGGGCCTGGCTGAAAATCTGGCCGCGTTTTGCGCAGAGTTGGCCAAGAAACGTTAGAATAGAGAGTTTTCTGAGTCGCCCTGAATATGTCGGGCCCTCAACTATGACGCCTCCCGGGGTGTGCATGAAGCCATGCAGGCTTGGTGCAAGCACGGCGAGTGCACCCATCACCCCCGGAGTTTTATCGATGAAAACCGCTCAGGAATTGCGAGTCGGCAACGTGGTCATGGTCGGCAAGGATCCCCTCGTGGTCCAGAAGGCCGAATACAACAAGTCGGGCCGCAACGCGGCAGTCGTCAAGCTGAAGTTCAAGAACCTCTTGACCGCCTCGGCCAGCGAATCGGTCTACAAGGCCGACGAAAAGTTCGAAGTCGTTCAGCTCGATCGCAAGGAATGCACGTATTCCTACTTCGGCGACCCCATGTACGTCTTCATGGACGAAGAGTACAACCAGTACGAAATCGAAGCCGAAAGCATGGGCGACGCCCTGAACTACCTGGAAGAAGCGATGCCCGTGGAAGTGGTCTTCTACGACGGCCGCGCCATTTCGGTTGAACTGCCCACGACGCTCGTGCGCGAAATCACCTACACCGAGCCCGCCGTCCGTGGCGACACCTCGGGCAAGGTGACCAAGCCCGCCAAGATCAACACCGGCTACGAACTGAACGTGCCGCTGTTCTGCGCCATCGGCGACAAGATCGAAATCGACACCCGCACGAACGAATACCGCAGCCGCGTCAACAACTGATCCGGCCCAGCGCAAGAAAAAGCCAGACCTTCACGGGTCTGGCTTTTTTCATTGCCGCCGGGGCCTGGGGCGGCTGCTACGCGGGTCTGTCATGCAGGTGCGTGCGCGCTGCACGCGCCGCTTACTGCAGGCGCTCGTCGTCCAGGAAGTCGGGAACGGCCATGACCTCGATGCCGTCCTCGGCCAGGGATTCGCGTTCTTCAGGCGTGGCGGTGCCGCGGATCGGGCGGTCGTCGGCGTCGCCTTCGTGGATGCGGCGCGCTTCCTGTGCGAAACGCGGACCGACGTTTTCGGTGTTGCGCACCAGGGCGCGCACCTGGCGCATCACGGCTGCCTGCAGGGCAGCCATTTTCTCGGCGTCAGACATGGCCGGCGCCACGGGCTGGGCCGCGGGCGCATGCAGATGGGCCACGTTCAGGCGCGGCGCGGACAGGCGCTTGGTGATGTTGGCCGACGCGCAAACCGGACACGTGACGAGGCCACGCGCCTGTTGCGCGTCGTAGTCTTCGTGCGAAGCGAACCAGCCTTCGAAAATGTGGCTGTGATCGCACTGGAGGTCAAAAACTTTGAGTGCCATGGCATCAATATGAGGTTCAGCACCCAGAATACAAGATCCTGCCCCCGCCCGGCAGCCCGGCCAGGCGGCGCTGGCGCGCTTGCGGCGCGCAAATCAGCATGAAAGAAGGGGTCAGGCCGTCTCCGGCGGGCCGAAATGCAGGCGCGGCACTGCCGCCAGCAGCCGGCGCGTGACGTCCTGTCGGGGCGCCAGCAACACCGATTCTGCCTGGCCCAGTTCGACGATACGCCCCTTGTCCATGACCGCGATTCGATCCGCCAGGTATTCGACCACGCCGAAGTTGTGCGTGATGAAGAGATAGGCGATTCCCAGTCCGGCCTGCAATTCGCGCAGCAGGTCCAGGATCTGCGCCTGCACCGATACGTCGAGCGCGGACGTGGGTTCGTCGCAGATAAGCACCTTGGGTTCGACCGCCAGCGCGCGTGCGATCGCGATGCGCTGGCGCTGGCCACCCGAGAATTCGTGCGGGTAGCGCGTCAGCGTGTTGGCCGGCAGCCCTACCCGCTCGATCAATTGGGCCGCGTGCTGCTCGCGTGCTTCCCGGCTCATGCCGCGTCGCAGGGACGCCAGCCCTTCGTCCAGGATCTCGCCCACGCGCATGCGGGGATCCAGCGACGCATACGGGTCCTGGAACACGATCTGGATGTCCTGGCGCAGCCGCTGCAGCTGGCGGCGGTCAGCCGACAGCAGGTCGTGCCCTTGCAGCATGGCGCGGCCCGACACGCGGGCGCCGTCGATCAGGCGCAGCAGCGCCTTGCCCGTGGTGGTCTTGCCGCAGCCCGACTCGCCCAGAAGCGCAAGGGTTTCGCCGGCGCGCAGCGTGAAGGTCACGCCATCCACTGCCTTGACCCAGGACACGATCCGGCGCAGCGGGCCTTTGCGCACCGGGTAATGGACTTTCAGGTCCTGCACGTCCAGCACCACGCCCGCCGCCTGCCCCGCCGCGCTCGCGCCGTTTCGGTGCGCCGCAGCCGCGCGCCCCTGTTCGGTCAAGGGCACGCCGCGCTTGTCGAAGGTGGGGATGGCCTCGAAAAGCTGCCGCGCGTAGGGATGGCGCGGCGCGCGGAAGAATTCCTCGGCGCTGGCGCTTTCGACGATCTCGCCGCCGCGCATCAGGGCGACGTGGTGCGCCACGTTCTTCACCACCGCCAGGTCGTGCGTAATGAGCAGCACCGCCATGCCCATTTCCTGCTGGATGCTCGCCAGGAGTTCCAGCACCTGCGCCTGCACCGTGACGTCCAGCGCGGTGGTGGGCTCGTCGGCGATCAGCAGCACGGGCTCGGCCGCCAGCGCGATCGCGATCATGACGCGCTGCTTCTGGCCGCCGGAAAACTGGAAGGGATAGTCGTCGATGCGGCGTTCGGGCTCGGGGATGCCGACCCGGCGCAGCCAGTCGATGGCGCGGGCGCGCGCCGCCGCACCGCGCAGCGGCGTGTGCGCGGTCAGCGTCTCGATGATCTGGTCGCCCACGCGCATGACCGGATTCAGGCTGGTGGACGGTTCCTGGAAGATGATGCCGATTCGTCCGCCCCGCACGCCTCGCATGGCGCTTTCGGGCAGCCTGTTGAGTTCTTCGCCATCCAGGTCGATCTGGCCGCCCACGATGCGCCCGGCGTCCGGCAGCAGGCGCAGCAGCGCCAGCGCGGTCATGCTCTTGCCGCAGCCGGACTCACCCACCAGCGCGAAGGTCTCGCGCCGGGAAATGGCCAGTTGCAGGCGTTTGACCGCATGGGTGATGCCGCTTTCGCCCGCGACGTCCACGTCCAGGCCGTCCACGGTCAGCAAAGGCGTGTGCGCGTTCATGGCGCCTCTCCGGTCTTGGACGAGCGGGCGTCGGCGGCCAGCATCGCGCCGGGACGGCGGCCAAGGAATCCCAGGCGCGCCAGGCGGCTGGGCTTGTAACGGCGAGTGCGGGGATCGAACGCGTCGCGCACCGCGTCGGCAAAGAGGTTGGCCGCCAGCACCAGCGCCAGCATGAAGATGAAAGCGGTCATCAGGTTCCACCAGATCATGGGATCGCGGGACATTTCCAGCCGGGCGCCGTCGATCATCGACCCGAACGAATTCATGCTGGGATCGACACCGATGCCCAGGTAGGACAGCACGGCCTCGTACAGCACCAGGCCCGAGAATTCCAGCACCACGGTGATAAGCACCAGATGCGCCACATTGGGCAGCAGGTGGCGCGTCATGATGCGCCAGTGCGAAACGCCAAAGGCGCGCGCTGCCTGCACGTATTCAAGTTCACGCAGCTTGAGCGTTTCGGCGCGCAGCAGCCGGCAGAGGCCCGCCCACCCCGTCAGCCCCAGGATCATGCACAACAGGAACAGCCGCAGGTCGGCGCGGGCGGCGGAGGTGTCGAAGAGGTCGGAATGGTTGTCGATGTAGACCTGCATCATCAGCGCGCATGCGGCCACCAGCAGCACGCCGGGAATCGACGTGATGGTGGTGTACAGGTACTGGATGGCGTCGTCGACCTTGCCCTTGAAATAGCCCGCCGCGATGCCGAAGACGATGGCGGGCGGCAGCATTGCCAGCGTGGTCAGGCTGCCGATGACCAGCGCCGTGCGGATGCTTTTCAGGGCTTGCCACAGCACGTCGTTGCCGATGCGGTCGGTGCCCAGCGCGTGATAGCCGCTGGACAGGCCGGCCAGCGCGCCCACGGCCAGGCAGAGCAAGGCGAACGTGATCGTCATGGCGCGCCACGGAACGTCTGCACGCCCGGCCAGCAATTCCTCGGCCGCGTGCGAGGCCGAGCCCGTGGCGCGCGCCAGGCAGACGAACAGCAAGACCGCCCCCACCAGCGCCACCGCCAGGCCGGCCGCAAGACCCCAGCCCAGCCGCGCGGCGATGTCGCCCGCGCGCTCCGTGTCGGGGTCGGTCAGGTGCAGGGCCGCGCCGCGCAGGCGCGGAAAGTCGCGCACCGGCTTGTCGTCGACCAGCATGGTTTCCTTGGTGAACTGATGCGCGGCCAGGGGCTCGGAATAGGTTTTCTCGGGCCGCGTGAGCACGGTATTGGCCAGCAGGCCGTCCAGCGCGGACTGCACCGCCGGCGCGTAGACCGGCGGGGCATCCGCCGCCGCTCCCGGCGCGGGCGGCAGTTGCGGGCGGTAATGCACGGAATCCAGCAGGCCCACCACCGCAAAAGCCACGAGTATGACCGCGGAACACATGGCGGGCGTGTCGCGCGCCACCCTGGCCCAGGTGGCCCGCAGGTTGGTGCTGCGGCGCACACGCCAGACATAGGCAAGCGCTCCCAGCACCATCAGCCACAGCGCGATATCGGTCCAGAGAAAGACGAACTTGGGCATGGCGGCTACTCGAATCGGACGCGGGGATCGGCCAGCGTGTAGGAAATGTCGGCCAGGATCAGCCCCACGATGTACAGCGCGGAGCCCAGGAACACCATGGCGCGGACGATGGAGAAGTCCTGCGCATTGATGGCGTCGATGGTGTAGCTGCCCAGTCCGGGAATGCCGAAGAACGATTCCGCGATCAGACTGCCCATGAACAGCAGCGGCAGCGCGGCGACGGTACTGGTCAGGATGGGCAACATGGCGTTGCGCAGCACGTGCCGGAATAGCACCACGCGTTCGGCCAGCCCCTTGGAGCGCGCGGTGCGCACGTAGTCCTTGCCGATTTCCTCGAGGAACAGGGTGCGATAGAAGCGCGCCTCGGGCCCCAGGCGCGAAACGATCGCAACCAGCACCGGCAACGCCAGGAACTTGACCACGTCCAGCCCGCCCGAATAGCCCGAGAACGGCACCAGCATCAGCAGCTTGGCGAAGACCCATTGCCCGGCAATGATGTAGAACAGGCTGGATATCGACAGCAGCATCACGCAAAGCACCACGCCCCAGAAATCCAGCCGGGTGGCGCGGAAATAAACCAGCGTCAGCGAAAACACGATGCTGGCGAAAAGCCCCAGGAAGAATGTCGGCACGGCCAGCGCCAGGCTGGGCCCCATGCGCGTCTTGATTTCGCGGCCGATGTCGCGGCCGCCGTCGGACGCGCCGAAATCCATGACCAACAGCGGCACCGAGCGCCGATAGAACACGGTGTCGGTAAGCTGCGCCGTGCCCTGCGCCTGGGCATTGAAGAACAAGGGCTTGTCGTAGCCGCGCTCGGCCTTCCATTTTTCAACGGCGTCCTGGCTGACGCGCTGCCCGCCGATGGCCAGCCGCGCCATGTCGTCGGGCGTGTTCACCGCGAAGAACAGGATGAAGGTAAACAGATTCACGCCGATCAGAATCAGCACGCCATACAGCAGTCGGCGTATCACGTAGCCGATCATGATTGTTGCTCCTTGCGCTCGGGCGGCACGAACGCCGTCTGGCGTTCACGCCGCTTGAGCGCCACGTACGAAGGCCAGATCGCCAAACCCAGCAGCAGCACGAAGACGCCGATGGGCCACCAGATGGGCGAGTTCCATTCGTCGATCTTGCGCTGCCGCAGTTCCGGATCGATCTTCATGTATTGAAGGGTGTTGCGCACCATCTGCGTGGGCTTGGCGTTGCCCACCCACTGCTGGTAGGCGCCCCCGGACATCGGGAAATAGCCGAACATCCACGGCGCATCGCGCTGCACGACCGCGATCATCCGGGCGATCAGCTCGGCCTTTTCCGGGCCGTCGTCCAGGAACTTCATCTGTTCGAACAGCCGGTCGAATTCAGGGCTGGAATAGTTCGCGGCGTTCTCGCCGCCGCCCTTGGCCTTGGCGTTCGGGCCATAGAGCAGGAAAAGGAAGTTCTCGGCGTCGGGGTAGTCGGCGTTCCAGCCCCACAGGAAGATCTGCGCGGAGCCGCGCAGCATTTTGTCCTGGAAGCGGTTGTAGTCGGTGGCCCGCACGTCGAGCTGCACGCCGATCTTGGCAAGCTGGCGGCGCATCCAGTCGAACTGCGGATTGGATCCGCCCCCCGACATCGAGTCGTAGTACAGCACCAGCGGCGCCCCGGTCTGCGCATTGCGGCCGTCGGGATAGCCGGCTTCGGCCAAGAGGCGCTTGGCCACATCGATGGACTTGCGCACGGGCTTGCCGTCGACAACGTCGTAGACGACCGGATTGATGCCCTCGGGCGGATCGCGATAGCCCAGCACGCCGGGCGGCACCGGCCCGTAGGCCACGGAAGCCTGGCTGTTCTCGAACACCGCGACGTATTCTTCCCAGTCGAACGCGATGCTGATGGCCTGGCGCAGTTTGCGATTGCGCTCTTCCTGTTCGGGCGTATCGCCCTTGCCCACCACCGGGTCCAGCCAGTTGAAGCCCATGTACCAGTTGGCGGTTTCGACCGTGGTGGGCAGCTTGATGCCGTGCTCGCGGTACTTGCGCGCCTTGTCCTGGCTGTCGCCCGCGGCCACCAGCATGGCCACGCCGTATTCACCGCGTTCGATCTGCGGTACGTCGTAGTACCCCTGCATGAACTTGCCGGTCAGGGGAATGGCTTCTTTTTCGACGCTGAATTCCGCGCGATCGATGAAGGGCGTGGGCTTGCCGCAGTCGGCAAGAAGGCCGGCGGCCTGGTCGCCGGGCTCGCCTTCGCAGGGATAGGGCTCGCCATGGTAGTTGGGATTGCGACCCAGCACGTGGCGGCGGTTCTGCAGCGACTCCACCAGCATGTACGGGCCGGTGCCGACAGGCCAGGTGTTCAAGGACAGGTCATGCGCGGACATGCCGGGCTGGTTGTAGAAGCGGTCCGCCTCCCAGGGCACCGGCGCGGTGAAGGTCATGGCCAGCCAGTACTTGAACTGCGGATACTTGCCGTCGACGCGGATGCGCAGCGTGTGAAGATCCAGGGCTTCAACGCCCTTGAATTCATCGTCCTCGCGCAGGTCCAGCCAGGGCGCCGTGCCCGCGCCCCCAGGCATGTCGCGCCGCAGTTCCTGGTCGCGCTTGCGCAGGCGGTCGCCGTAGTCCTTCAGGCCCTGCACGTGCTCGGCCATCAGGGAATAGATGGGCGAGACCACCCGCGGGCTGGCAAGGCGGCGGAAGGCGTACACGTAGTCGTCGGCCGTGAGTTCGCGCGTGCCCGTCAGCGGGAAATCAGGAATGTAGAACTTGTCGTCCAGTTCGCCCGGCGCCAGCGGGAAGTACGCGTAGCTGCCGTCAGGCTTGCGGGCAAAGGCCGGATGCGGCGCAAAGCGGATGCCCGGCCGGATCTTGATGTCGTAGATGCTTTGTGCGATCTGGTCGCCGGGTGCGTCGGCAGGCAGCGTGTTGCCCTGGGCGTCCAGGTAGACCGGCGGGTCGATCGAAGCCGCGGCGCGCGGCACCAGTTCGTAGGGCCGCTTCAGGTAGTGATACCCGTAAAGCGGCTCATAGATGTTGTAGGTATAAGGGGTTTCGTCGCCGGAATAAGAGCTGGCGGGGTCCAGGTACTTGGGAGAGCGCTTGACGAAGGCGGAATACAGCGTGTTCTGGCTTTCGGCGCCGGATGGATAGGGGCTGTTGATGGGGCTTTCTTGCGAGCAGCCCGTCAATGCCAGCGACAGCAGCATGGCCGTCGCCCAGAGCCGCTTCAGTACACCCATGGAAACCTTCCCTTCGTTTCGTAGCGACAGAGGATAGCAAACGTGGGCCCGGGCCAGTACCCTGGCATCCACCTAGGGGGAGCGGGCCGGAACGCGCCGCTCAGCCGCACTGGCGCTGCCGCCAGCAGTCGTAGCGCCATTTCCAGGGTTGCGTGGGGTCCGGCCTGGCCCACAGGCCACGGCCGGCGGCCTTGGCCTGGCGTTGCAGGTCCGGCATGGCCTTGTCGCGCAGGTAATCACCCTTGCGGGCGGTGTAGGCCCAGGCATAGCCGGCTTCGACCTGCAGACGGTTGGCCGAGCGGCCGTCGTCCAGGATCAGCGCGCAGACGTCGCGGCCATATTGGTCCTGTTCATAACATTGGGCGGTGATCGTCTTGCCGGCGACCAGCCCCGCCAGGTGTTTGCGGGCCGCTTCGGCGTCAGGCTGACCGGGCTGGGCGTCGCCATGGCCCTCTTCCGGCGCGTCGATGCTGTCCATGCGGATACGCCGCTGGCCGTCCGGGGCGCGCAGGGTCACGGTGTCGCCGTCGGCCACGTTCACGATGGTGCCGGTAAGCGTGTAGCTGCCCGGCGGCACGCCCCCGGATGGGGCTTTGCTCCTGGCCGAGGGCGAGGACTCGGACGCTGCCGGGCGGTCGGGCTGGCGCGGCTCGTCCCGCCCCGACGGCTGCAGCCAGTTCACGATAGCGCCCGCCGCCGCGAGGATCAGGGCGACGATCAGGGCGGTCAGCTTGCTGCCGCCGCGAAAGGGAGGTTTGCTACGCACCGGCCGGGCTCCGGGATGAAAACGGGAGGAGTTTGCCACAAGCTGGCGTGCGGGAATGCGCGGAAACAGGCCGGGACAGGCGGGCGCAGGCCCGCCCAGGCCGCGCCGCGCGTCAGAGCCAGCCGGACTTGCGGAAGCGCCAGTAAAGCACCGAACAGGCGGATGCGATCACGCCCAGCGTGATCGGATAGCCCCAGGGCGACTTGAGTTCAGGCATGAATTCGAAGTTCATGCCATAGATGCCGGCGATGGCGGTGGGCACCGCCAAAATGGCGGCCCAGGACGCCAGTTTGCGCGTGGTGTCGTTCTGCGCCGCCTGGCCGATCATCAGGCTGGCTTCAAATGCGAACGCCAGCGACTCGCGCAGGGAATTGAACAGTTCGTCCACGCGCAGCACGCGATCGGCGACTTCGCCAAAGTACGGCCGGGCATGCTCGTCGACGGCGGACATCTCCACGCGCGCCAGACGGCGGCAGATCTCTGCCAGCGGCGACACGACGGTGTGGATGCGCAGCAGGTCCCGGCGTTGCCGGTACAGCCTGCGGATGTCGGAGTCCTTGGCGCCGCGGATCAGCAGTTTCTGCTCCGCGCCCTCCACCACCGATTCGATCTTGACGGCCGCCGCGACATAGCGGTCGACCAGCCAGTCCAGCAATTCGGACGCAACGTAGTCGCTGCCGCGCTTGAGCAGGTCAGGGGAGGCTTCCAGGCGTTCGCGCAACGGGCTGTGGCCGGCGGTGGCGCCGCGGCGCACCGTGACGAGAAATCCGTCGCCGATCAGGAACTGCGTCTCGCCGAAGATGGGACGCTCGGCTTCGACTTCGACCGTGACGGCGACGATCAGGATCATGTTGCCGTAGTCGATGATCTTGGGTCGCCGGTGGGTCTCCAGCATTTCTTCCTGGTTCTTGTCGCAGGCGCCCAGTTCGCTGGCCACCATGGCGACCGTCTCCGGGCGGGGATTGCGCAAGCCGATCCACAGCATGCTCTGGCCCTGGCGCTGGCTGACATACTGACCGGCTTCATTGATGGGGACCTCGCGATCCCGCCGTCCGTTCAAGTAGGCGATCGAGGCCACGACCTCGCTTTTGGGCGCGTCGGCGGCTTGTGCTTCAGTAGACATATACAACCTCGGACAAATCGATCCCTACCGGACAGCGTATGAATATCGACCGATGATAGCCCAGCCCGCGTGCCGCCCGCGCGGCTAGAACAGGCTGCGCACGCGCTTGGCCACGTCGATGCGCGGCGCCTGCGGCGCCTTGGGATCGCCGCGTCCGGCGGGCAGGTCGGGCAGCTTGGGCAGGTGGTCGAACAGCGGCAGCATGGCGTTGGTGATGTAGCGCGTGCGCGAGCCGTAGACGTGCCTGTCGCCCATGCCGGTCTGTTGATGCACGTAGAAGCGCTGCGGCACGATAAGCTGCAGCCGCTCTTTTGCGCGCGTCATGGCCACGTACAGCAGACGGCGCTCTTCCTCGATTTCTTCGGCGGTTCCGGTGCTCATGTCCGACGGAATGCAGCCGTCCACCACGTTCAGCACGTAGACCGCCTTCCATTCCTGGCCCTTCGCGGAATGGATGGTGGACAGGATCATGTAGTCCTCGTCGCGCAGCGGCGCGCCGGACTCGTCGCTGGTGGCGTCCGGCGGATCGAGCGTGAGCTCGGTCAGGAAGCGCTCGCGCGATGGATAACCTGCGGCGATGCGCACCAGCTGGTCCAGGTCGGTCTTGCGCACGCGCGCATCGTCGTACAGCCGTTCGATCTGGCCGCTGTACCAGCGCAACGCCAGATCCACGTCGGCAGGCCACTTGATGCCGGGATCGCACAAGGCGGCATAGGTGTCCGCGAAAGCGCCCCACTCTTCCTGCGCCGCCGCTCCCGGCTTGAATTCGCGCAGCGCGCGCAGGGGTTCGGCCGATGCCGACATGGCGTCCATCAGCTTGCCCGCCGTGGCCGGGCCGATGCCTGGCATCAGTTGCGCCACGCGAAAGCCCGCCATGCGGCTGCGCGGGTTTTCCGCCCACCGCAGCAGCGACAACAGATCCTTGACGTGCGCGGCCTCCAGAAAACGCAGACCGCCAAACTTCACGAAGGGAATATTGCGGCGAGTCAGTTCCAGTTCCAGCGCCGCACTGTGGCTGGCGGTGCGAAAAAGCGCCGCCTGGGACTTCAGCGTGGCTCCGCCCTCGCGTTGGGCCAACACCTGATCGGCCACCCAGCGCGCCTGCCCGGCTTCGTCGCTGACCGTCACCAGCTCGGGCAGCTGCGACGACTGACGGTCCGTCCAGAGGTCCTTGGCATAGCGTTCGGCCGCCAGCCCGATCACCGCATTGGACGCGTTCAGGATGGGTTGCGAAGACCGGTAGTTGCGGTCCAGCGTGATGACCCGGGCGGGCGCCGGAAACTGATTCGGAAAGTCCAGGATGTTGCGCACCGTGGCCGCCCGAAAGGAATAGATGGACTGGGCGTCGTCGCCCACCACCGTCAGGCCCCGGCCGTCGGGCTTCATCGCCAGCAAAATGGCCGACTGCAGGCGGTTCGTGTCCTGGTATTCGTCCACCAGCACGTGGTCAAAGCGCGCGCCCACGTCCGCGGCGATTTCCTCATCCGACATCATTTCCGACCAGTACAACAGCAGGTCGTCGTAGTCCAACACCTGCTGGTCCTGCTTGGCCGCCACATAGGCGCGGAAAAGATTCTTCAGTTCGTCTTCCCATTGCAGACACCACGGGAACGAAGTCTTGAGCACGTCGGCCACCGGGGTCTGGCTGTTGACCACCCGCGAATAAATGGCCAGGCAGGTGCCCTTGAGCGGAAAACGCGACTTGGTCGAAGACAGTCCCAACTCGTGGCGCACCATGCCCATCAGGTCCTCGGCATCGCCCCGGTCGTGGATGGTAAAGGCCTCGGACAACCCGATACGCTGCGCACAGTCGCGCAACAGGCGCGCCCCGATGGCATGAAAGGTGCCCGCCCACGGCAGCGACGGCGCCTGCTGCGACGAATGCAGGTTCATCACCCGCTGCAACACCGACCCCACGCGACGGTCCATCTCTTGCGCGGCGCGGCGCGAAAAAGTCAGCAGCAGCATGCGCTGCGGGTCCGCCCCGTTCAGAATCAGATGCGCAACCCGGTGCGCCAGCGTATTCGTCTTGCCCGACCCCGCCCCCGCGATCACCAGCAAAGGACCGTCATCCCCCGCCGCGCCGGCCACGCCAAATTCGGCCGCCTCGCGCTGCGCAGGATTCAGGTCGGCCAGCGGATCGGGCCGGCCAGCAGGACGCCCGGACGGATCGCCGTCGGAACGGGGTTGGTCAGGGGGAGACGAAAGATTGGTTTGATCGGACATGGAGCGCTGCCGCCGGGCTGCGGCCGCAAAAAAAGAGGGAGCCACGTCTGGCTCCGGATGAACACTGTATATTTATACAGAATTTTTTGACTTCCGTCTGAACTGCCCCCCGGCGCCATGCCCGAACCCACCCGCATCCTGACCGGCACCGCCTCCTGGACCGACCCCACCCTGCTCGCCTGCGGACGCTTCTACCCACCCGAGGCCCGCAGCGCCGAATCCCGGCTGCGCTTCTATGCCTCGCGCTTTTCGCTGGCCGAAGTCGATTCCAGCTTCTACGCCATGCCCACCCCGGAAAACGCCTACCTGTGGGCCTCGCGCACGCCGGATGACTTCATCTTCAACATCAAGGCCTTCCGCCTCTTCACCGGCCACCAGACCCCCCTATCCGCCCTGCCCGGCGACATCCGGCGCGAACTCCAGGACTGGCCGGAACCCATCATCTACCACGACCGCATGCCCGCCGACCTGCGCGACGAACTCTGGCGGCGCTACCAGCTTGCGCTGGAACCCCTGCGACTGCCCGGCAAGCTGGGCGCCGTGCACTTCCAGTTTCCGCCCTGGATCCGCCGCGACGCCCGCGGCAAAGCACGCGTCGCCGACTGCGCCCGACGCATGGAAGAACACCTGGTGTCCGTCGAATTCCGCCACAAAAGCTGGTTCGACGGCCCCACCGCCACCGCCGACACGCTGGCCTTCCAGCGCGACCTGCGCGTCGCGCATACCGTCGTAGACGCGCCGCAAGGCTTCGACAACACCGTGCCCCCCGTGTGGGAAAGCACCCATCCCGACCTGACGCTACTGCGCCTGCACGGCCGCAACACGGCCACCTGGAACGCCTCGGGCCCGGCGTCCTCCGGACGCTTCCAATACGAATACTCCGAACAGGAACTGGCCGACCTCGTGGCGCGCTTCACCCGCCTGGCCGAAAAGACCACGCAAGCACACGCGGTGTTCAATACCAATTTCGAAGACCAAGGCATGCGCAACGCAGCCGCCTTCGCATCCGCGCTACGGCTGCCCGGCTTGTAGAGGACAGCGCGACGGCATCAAATGCCTGGCGCTTCTCCAACCACCTGCCGCGCAACGCCCGCCGGCGCCGAACTCCGCGCCACCTCCGACAGACTTTCCAACAACACCTCAAACTTCCGCGCGATATCGTGCTCGGGCACACAGGCATATCCCAGCAGCAGCCCCGGCCGACGCCCCTCTTCATTCACGTAATACCGCGACAGCGCCCGCGTCAGCACACCCTTGCTGCGCGCCACCTCCACCACCCGCAGATCGTCCATATGCTCCGGCATCGTCAGCACCAGATGCAAACCCGCCATGCTAGCGTCGCGATGCAGCCAATCCGGGCCCAGCCGCCGTTCGATCAAGTTGACCAGCATCGCGCGCCGACGCCCGTACAGCATGCGCATGCGGCGGATATGCGCCGCGTAATGGCCCTCAGAGATAAACGTAGCCAGCGCCGCATGCGTCATCAGATGACCCTCCCGGTACAGCTCCGCATGCGCCGCCTGAAATGCCGCCGTCAGCGTCTTCGGCAGCACCAGGTACCCCACCCGTAACCCCGGGTACAGCGTCTTGCTGAACGTCCCCATGTAGATCACCGGCGCATCCGGCTCCAACCCCAGCAACGACGCAATCGGCCTGCCCGAAAAGCGGAACTCGCTGTCGTAGTCGTCCTCGATGATCCAGCTTCCGCACTGCCGCGCCACCGCCAGCAACTGGCGCCGACGCGCCAGCGACATGACCGGCCCGAGTGGATACTGGTGCGACGGCGTGACGAAGATGAACCGAGGCGGCGTGCCCACGCTCTCCGGCAGGCGCATGCCCTCTTCGTCCACCGGCAGGTGCACCGTATTCAGGCCGTTCGCCTGAAGGATCGTGCGCGCGCCCCAATAGCCCGGATCCTCGACCCAGGCCGTCTCGCCGACCTCGCCCAGGATGCGCGTCGTCAGGTCAATGGCCTGATGCGAACCTTCCGTGATGATGATCTGCTCGGGATCGCAGTCGATGGAACGCGTCAGCGCCAGATGCTGGGCCAGCGCCTCGCGCAGCGCCGGCAAACCGCCGCCATACGAATAAGTCAGCAGGTCCGGCGACGGATTGCGCCACAGCGCGCTGAAAATGCGCCCAAACTTCTTGTGCGGGAATTCCGTCAGGTCCGGCACGCCCGGCATGAAGGCGCCCCATTGATAGGGCGACGCCGACACGCTGTCCACGATCGCCGCGCCGCGCGGCGACAGGGCCGGACGGGATTGGGCGTGCTGGGCCTGGCGCGCGCGGCGGCCGCTGGCCAGGTAGGAATCCGGCACCGACGCATTGACGAACGTGCCATTCCCCTGCCGGCTGCGCGTATAGCCTTCGGCCAGAAGCTGGCTGTAGACATGGACCACCGTATTGCGGGCAATGCCCAGCTCGGCCGCCAGGTCGCGTGTTGCGGGCAGGCGCGAGTCCGCGGCAATGGATCCATCCAGGATGGCTTCACGTATGCCGCGGTAGAGCCGCTTGTTCATGGGATCGCCGGACCCGTCGGCCAGACGCAGCAGCAGCAAGTCACCTACGATGGACCGCAATTGGTTCTACCTGATTTATCAAAGTGGTTCCCACAAGTGGGGCCATCGTAGCATTAAATAGGACTTTTACCGCCCCCCCTCACGCCCTGCGAGACCGAGATGAAAAATCAGGACCTGAATACCCGCCGTTCCCTGGCCACGCCGCGCGGCGTCGGCGTCATGTGCGACTTCTACGCCGTGCGCGCGGAAAACGCCACGCTGTGGGATGCCGAAGGGAAGGAATACATCGATTTCGCGGGCGGCATCGCCGTCCTGAACACCGGCCACCTGCACCCGAAGATCAAGGCCGCCGTCGCCGCCCAGCTCGACAATTTCACGCACACGGCCTACCAGATCGTGCCCTATGAAGGCTACATCTCGCTGGCCGAGCGCATCAACCGCCTGGCGCCCATCGACGGCCTGAAGAAGACCGCTTTCTTCACCACCGGCGTCGAAGCCGTCGAAAACGCCGTGAAGGTCGCCCGTTCGGCCACCGGCCGCTCCGGCGTCATCGCCTTCTCGGGCTCGTTCCATGGCCGCACCATGCTCGGCATGGCGCTGACCGGCAAGGTCGCTCCCTACAAGCTGTCGTTCGGCCCCATGCCGGGCGACATCTATCACGTGCCGTTCCCCAACGCCACGCAGTCCATCAGCGTGGCCGACTCGCTCAAGGCGCTGGACCTGCTGTTCAAGGTCGACATCGATCCGAAGCGCGTCGCGGCCATCATCATCGAGCCCGTGCAAGGCGAAGGCGGCTTCAACATCACGCCGCCTGAACTGATGACGGCCCTGCGCAAGGTGTGCGACGAGCACGGCATCCTGCTGATCGCCGACGAAGTCCAGACGGGCTTCGGCCGCACCGGCAAGCTGTTCGCCATGGAACACCACACCGTCCAGGCCGACATCATCACGATGGCAAAGAGCCTGGGCGGCGGCCTGCCCATTTCGGGCATCGTCGGCCGCGCCGACGTCATGGACGCGCCGGCCGCTGGCGGCCTGGGCGGCACCTATGCCGGCAACCCGCTGGCCGTCGCCGCCGCGCATGCCGTGCTGGACGTCATCGCCGAAGAGAAGCTGTGCGAGCGTGCCGTCGAATTGGGCGACAAGCTGCGCGCGCACCTCGAAGGCCTGCGCGCCAAGGTCCCGGGCATCGCCGACGTGCGCGGCCTGGGTTCGATGGTCGCGGTGGAACTGAACGACGCCGCCGGCAAGCCGGACGCCGAAGCCGTCAAGCGCGTGCAAAAACTCGCGATCGACAAAGGCCTGATTTTGCTAAGCTGCGGTGTGTACGGGAACGTCCTGCGCTTCCTGTATCCCTTGACCATTCCCGACGCCCAGTTCGCACGCGCGCTGGACATCCTGTCCGAGGCGCTCACTGCCTGAGGCTCAGGCCCCGCATAACCGGTTATCTGGCCGGCAGGCACAACGATTGCGGGCGTAGCAGGCATCGCGGCTTGGATTGCAAGCCCCGAGGCCTGCCGCGCCCGTCGTCGCTTGGCTTGCCGCACCCATCAAGGAGACTCCCGAAATGACAGCATTGACTCATCCCCTCGCCCGTCCCGACCTGCTGCGCGACGCCTGCTACATCGACGGCAAGTGGGTCGGCGCCGGCGAAGGCGCGTCGATTCCCGTCGACAACCCCTCCACCGGCAAGACCATCGTGTCCGTGCCCAAGCTGGGCCGCAAGGAAACCGAGCAGGCCATCGCCAGCGCGCAGGCCGCGCTGCCGGCCTGGAGCGCCAAGACGGGCAAGGAGCGCGCCGCGATCCTGCTGAAGTGGGCGCAACTGATGATGCAGAACCAGCAGGACCTGGCCGCCATCATGACGTCCGAACAGGGCAAGCCGGTGACCGAGGCCGCGGGCGAAATCGCCTACGCCGCGTCGTTCCTGGAGTGGTTCGCCGAAGAGGCCAAGCGCATCGATGGCGACATCCTGCAAAGCCCCAAGGCCGGCCAGCGCCTGATGGCGCTCAAGCAGCCCATCGGCGTCACCGCCGCGATTACGCCCTGGAACTTCCCCGCCGCCATGATCACCCGCAAGGTGGGCCCGGCGCTGGCCGCCGGCTGCACCATGGTGGTCAAGCCTGCCCAGCAGACGCCGCTGACCGCGCTGGCGCTGGCCGTTCTGGCTGAAGAAGCCGGCGTGCCGGCCGGCGTGTTCCACGTCATCACGGGCAGCTCGCGCGACATCGGCGCGGCGCTGTGCGAAAGCGACGTCGTGCGCAAGCTGAGCTTCACGGGTTCGACCGAAGTCGGCCGCACGCTGATGGAGCAATGCGCGCCCACCATCAAGAAGCTGTCGCTGGAACTGGGCGGCAACGCGCCCTTCATCGTGTTCGACGACGCCGACCTGGACCGCGCCGTCGACGGCATCCTCGCATCGAAGTATCGCAACGCCGGCCAGACCTGCGTGTGCGCCAACCGCATCTACGTGCAGGCCGGCGTGTACGAAGAAGTCGCCAAGCGCCTGGTCGCCAAGGTCAACGCCATGAAGGTGGGCGACGGCTTTGAAGACGGCGTGACGCAAGGTCCGCTGATCGACCGCAACGCCGTCGAAAAGGTGCAGGAGCACATCGCCGACGCCACCGCCAACGGCGCCAAGGTCATCGCTGGCGGCAAGCCGCACGCCAAGGGCGGCACGTTCTTCGAGCCGACCGTCGTGCGCGACGTCACGCAGTCGATGCGCTTCGCCAGCGAAGAGACCTTCGGCCCGGTGGCGCCGCTGTTCCGCTTCGAATCCGAAGACGAAGTCATCCGCATGGCCAACGACACCATCTTCGGCCTGGCCGCCTACTTCTTCACCCGCGACTACGCCCGCATCTGGCGTGTGTCCGAATCGCTGGAGTACGGCATCGTCGGCATCAACACCGGCCTGATCTCCAACGAAGTCGGTCCCTTCGGCGGCGTGAAGCAGTCGGGCCTGGGCCGCGAAGGCTCGAAGTACGGCATCGAAGAGTACCTGGAGATCAAGTATCTCTGCGTCGACCTGGGCGCCTGATGCCTGGGTGCGCGCGGCGCCCGCCGCGCGCCCGGGGATAGGCGGGTTGCGCCCCGCTTATCCCCAACAACTGTGGACAACCCCGCAGATAAGTCCTGCACTACCGGGAAAAGTCCTTTTAAACCAGTGACTTGAAAATCGCGATCAAATGCCGCCCAGGCATGATAGATTTGCGCGTTCCCTGGACGAGTCAGTATGAGCAGAACCTTTACCCTTGAGGACACCCGCAAGCTGGCGGCCATCCTGGCGGAAACCGCGCAGACCGAGGTCATGCCGCGCTTTCGCAACCTGCCCGAAGGGGCGGTGCGGGGCAAGACGTCGCCGCGCGATCTCGTCACGGACGCCGATGAAGCCGCCGAACGCCTGATCGCATCGCGCCTCGCCAAGCTGCATCCCGGCGCCGTGCTTATCGGCGAAGAGGCCTCTTCCCGCAATCCCGCCCTCTTGAACATGCTGGTCGACGCCGACCTGGCGTTTCTCATCGACCCCATCGACGGCACGCGCAACTACGTCGCGGGTTTGCCGCTGTTCGGCATGATGATCGCCGCCTGCCACAAGGGCGACGTGATTGCCGGCGTGATCTACGATCCGGTCAGCCGCGACAGCGCGCTGGCCGTGCGCGGCGAAGGCGCCTGGCTGGAATATGAAAACGGCCGCCGCGCGCCCCTGGTCGTCGCGCCCCCCGCTCCGCCCGAAGACATGGACGGGTTGATAGCCACCGGCGCCCTGCCCGAACCGCTGCGGTCCGCCGTCAACGGCAACCTGTCGCGTTTGGGCAGCACGGCGTCTTTGCGCTGCGCCGCTCATGAATACCGGATGCTTGCCGCCGGGCACTGCCATGTCGCGCTGTACAACCAGCTCACCGCCTGGGACCACGCTGCCGGCTGGCTGCTGCACCGGGAAGCCGGCGGCTATGCGGCGCACTTCGACGGCTCTCCGTACAAGCCCACCCACCGTACTGGCGGACTGCTCTACGCCCCCGACGCGGGAAGCTGGCACGCCGCGCGCAAAGTGTTGTTGGGGGACGCAACGGAGAGCGTTGAGACTTGACAGGCGGGCGCCAGCGGACCCCAAAAATATGGGGTTATCCCTAGGAGTTATCCCCAGTTCCTGTGGACAACCCTATGGAAAGGTCTGTAACAGCGCCAAAAAAACCTTGCCGGGCGGGCACTTGCTTAGACCGGTCAAAAATCGGCCGGCCCGCCGGCCTGTTACAAGGCTTCAAGCGCCACGGCGCAGGGCAGTTCCACTTTCAGGGTCAACAGGCTGTCGCCGCGGGTCCGTCCCAGATTTATGGCGGCGATGGGAGTTCCGCTGCGCGATGCCGCGGTGACGAAACGGTAGCCTGAATACACCATCAGCGACGATCCCACCACGAGCACGGCATCGGCGCTTTCAAGAGCCGCATTGGCGCGATCCACGCGGTCTCGCGGCACGGTTTCGCCAAAGAACACCACGTCCGGCTTGATGATGCCGCCACAGCGCGGACACGGAGGAACGGCAAACCGCGAAAAATCCACCCCGTCCAGGTCGGCGTCGCCATCGGGCGCGACCGAGGCTTCTATTTGCGCCCAGTCGGGATTGAGCTGATGCAGCGCCTCCTGCCAGTCGTGCCGGTCCCCGCGCCAGTCGCAGTTCATGCAGCGCACGCGGTCCAGCCGTCCGTGCAGGTCCACGACGTCCCGGCTGCCGGCCGCTTCGTGCAGCCCGTCCACGTTTTGCGTCACCAGGATGGCCACGTGGCCACGCGCTTCCAGCCGGGCCAGCGCCAGATGCGAGGCATTGGGCTGCACGTGGCCGAAGCGGCGCCAGCCCACCATGCTGCGCGCCCAATAGCGCGCCCGGGCCAGCTCGGCGCCCATGAAGGTCTGCAGCGTCATGGGCGGTTGACGTTTCCATTCGCCTTCGGTGTCGCGGTAGTCGGGGATGCCGGAATCGGTGCTGACACCCGCCCCCGTCAGCACGAACAGCCGCGGGTGGCGGTCGATGAAGCCGCGCAAGGCGGCGAGCTCCGAGACAGCTGTATCCATCCGATTTCCTTCGTCCCGACCCGCGCGGTGGTCAGCCGCCCAGGCCGCAGTCGGGCATGTCGCTGACCAGGCTGGCCTGCGTCACGTTGCTGCCCGGCGGCACGCTGCGCGTGAGCCAGACGTTGCCGCCGATGGTCGAACCCTTGCCGATGGTCACGCGGCCCAGGATCGTCGCGCCTGCGTAGATCACCACATCGTCCTCGATCAGGGGATGGCGCGCCAGGCCTTTCTTGAGTTCGCCGTTTTCGCCAGGCGGGAAGCGCTTGGCGCCCAGCGTGACCATCTGATAGAGCCGCACGCGGTCGCCGATGATGGCGGTCTCGCCGATCACCACGCCGGTTCCGTGGTCGATGAAGAAGCTGCGGCCGATGGTGGCGCCCGGGTGGATGTCGATGCCGGTGTCGGCGTGGGCGATTTCCGCCACGATGCGCGCCAGCATCGGCACGTTCAGCCGGTACAGGACGTTGGCCAGCCGGTGATGGATCATCGCGGCCACGCCGGGATAGCACAGCAGGACTTCGTCGACGCTGTGCGCGGCGGGATCGCCCTGGTAGGCGGCCATCACGTCCAGATCCAGCGCGGCGCGCACTCCCGGCAGCTCGGCGCCGAACTGGCGCACGATCTCGATCGCGCGCTGTTGCGTATCCGCCAGCAAAGCCGGGTCGTGCCGGTTCACGTACTGAAGTTCCAGGCCAACCTGGTGCAGCAGCGCATCCAGCGCGGCGCCGATGGTGTGGCCGACATAGAAGTCCTCGACCTCTTCACGCAGGTCGATGGGTCCCAGCCGCATCGGGAACAAGGCGCCACAGAGATTTTTGATGATCTGGCGCAGGCTTTCCTGCGAGGGAAACTCGCGCAGGCCAGCGTCATCGCGCAGGCGGCCGCGCGGGCCCCGCCAGGCGACACGCGCGTCGCGCAGGCCGGACACGATGCTGTCCAGGTTCCAGTGGGCGGTGGGAATGTGGATGGGGCCGCTCATTGCCGCGGCCCCGTCAAAAAGCCGGTGATGTCGGCAGGGGTGTGAATGACAGACATGGAAGTGCCTCGCTGACGGTGCGCAGCCCCGGCCGGACCGCCGAGGCAATGCTGCTTCGCAATATTTCCGTCAACTGTAACCGCTCCGGCTCCTGCTCTGGAAGTCATCCGATATGGCGTCGGGGTTATGCAGCCGCGGGCTCCGCCTCGTACCCCTGCGGATTGCCTTGCTGCCAGCGCCATCCGTCCGCGCACATGGACTCGACGTTCTGCGTGCTGCGCCAGCCCAGCAGGGATGCCGCCAACGCCGGATCTGCCCACATGCGCTCCACGTCGCCCGCCCGCCGGGGCAGCGTGCGCAGCGGAATCTTGCAGCCGTTGACCCGTTCGAATGCATGCACCAGTTCCAGCACGCTGGTGCCCTGCCCGGTGCCCAGGTTGACGGCGACAAAGCCGGGATGGGTCTCTGAATACGTCAGCGCCTGCACGTGGCCGCGCGCCAGGTCCATGACATGCAGGTAGTCCCGCACGCCGGTGCCATCCAGCGTGTCATAGTCGTCGCCAAACACCCGCAGGAAGGGCTGGCGCCCCACCGCCACCTGCGTGATGAAGGGAAAGAGGTTGTTGGGCAGGTCACGCGGACTCTCGCCGATCTGCCCGCTGGGGTGCGCGCCGATGGGATTGAAGTACCGCAGCGTGACGGCGCTGAAGGCAGGATCCGCCGTGCAGACGTCGCGCAGCATTTCCTCGATCATCAGCTTCGTGCGGCCATAGGGGTTGGTGGGCGCCAGCGGATGGGCTTCCGTGAACGGCAGGTATTGCGGCTCGCCATAGACGGTGGCGGACGAGCTAAACACCAGCCGCGAAACGCCTGCCTCGCGCATGGCGCGCAACAGCACGAGCGATCCCTGGACGTTGTTGTCGTAGTACTTCAGCGGATCGGCCACGGATTCGCCTACCGCCTTGCAGCCGGCCAGGTGCAGCACCGATTGCACCGGCGTGCCGCGGGCCGCTGCGTCGGCCAGCACCGAGGCCACGAGCCCCGGCGTGCGGATGTCGCCTTCGATCAACGCGATAGGCGCGTCGCAAAGCTGCTCGACGCGGCGCACGGCCTCGCGGCTGCCGTTGCTGAAGTTATCCAGCACCAGCGGCCGCAGGCCGGCGGCCAGCATCGCCACCAGGGTGTGCGTGCCGATGTAGCCTGCGCCCCCCGTCACCAGCACGTGCGCGTGTGGCATGTCCGTCCTCCGTCAAAGATGGGAGGCCATGCCCGGCACCCACGCGTGGCGGGGCCGCGGGGCCTGCGCATGGCTGCGGTAGCGGTCGATCCAGTACGACGTGGAAGCATCGTGCCCCCAGTCGACCACGCCCGCCGATACCGGCACAGCGAGCTCGCGCTCGATGCCGGCGGCCAGCCGCTTGCCCAGCTCCACGCCGTATTGGTCGAACGGGTTGATGCCCCAGACCACGCTTTGCACGAACACCTTGTGTTCGTACAGGGCCAGCAAGGCGCCGAGCGCGCGCGGATCGAGCTGGCGCATGACGATCATGGTGGACGGCCGTCCGCCCGGATGCACCATGTGCTGCGCCAGGCTCAACGCGCGTTCCTGGTCGTCGATATGCGCCACGTCCAGCAGCGCCTGCTCCAGGCTCTTGCCGCGCAGCAGCGCCTGCCGCTGCGCCAGGCAGTTGGCCAGCAGCATCCGATGCGCGTCGGGGCTGTCCGCATGCCCCTGCAGGCTGGCGATGAAGTCCACCGGCGCGCCCTCTTCGCTTTGATGCAGCCACTGGAAGAAGGTGTGCTGGCCGTCGGTGCCCGGCATGCCCCAGATGATGGGCGCCGTCGGCACGCCGACCGCCACGCCATCGCCCGCCACACGCTTGCCCAGCGATTCCATCTCGAGCTGCTGCAGGTAGGTGACCAGATGCAGCAGACGGCCGCTGTAGGCCGCGACGTTCAGCGAGTTGTAGCCCAGCACGCTGCAGTTGACCAGGCCGGCCAGCGCCAGCTGCACCGGCGCGTTGGACGCGAACGGAGCCTGCTGGAAATGCTGGTCCATGGCCTCGGCGCCGGCCCGCATGCCGATCAGCACGTCTGCGCCCACGGTCAGCGCAATCGACAGCCCGGCGACGGACCAGACGGAATAGCGGCCGCCCACCCAGTCGCACATCTTGAACACCTGGCTGGACGGCACGCCCAGCGCGCGCGCGGCCGGGGCGTTGGCGGTCACGGCGGCCAGGTGATCGGAAACGTCGGCCACGCCGCCCTGCTTGAGCCAGGCGATGGCGGCGCGAGCGTTGTGCAGGGTTTCGGACGTGGTGAAGGATTTGGAGGAAATGACCACCAGCGTACGGCGCGGATCCAGGCCGGACACGGCGTCATGGAAGGCGTGCCCGCAGATATTGGAAATGAACCGGATCTGGCGGCGCTGGAGCGGGCCGCCAAAGGCCTGAACCGCCAGGCGAGGCCCCCAGTCGCTGCCGCCGATGCCGATATGCAGGACGGTGGAGAAATCGGCCGTCTGGTCCACGCGCCGCACGAAGTCGGTCATGCGCGAATACTCGCAAACGGAATCTGCGTCCTGCCCTTCGGGCTGTTCGCGTGTGCGTCCCGCGCGCAGCGCGGTATGCCATGCGGCCCGATTCTCTGTCCAATTGACCGGTTCCCCGGCAAACAGCGCGCGCCGCGCTTCGTCCAGACCGCGCGCCTGCAGCAGCGTCTGCGCCGCGGTGTCCAACGCCGACGACTGGCGCTGCATGGTCAGGTCCACGCACAGCCCTGCCGCTTCGATCACCTTGAGCGCGCTGGCGTCCAGGTCGGCGCTTTGCGCAGACTGCGCGAAAGCCACCCACTCCGGGCTTTCCGCAAGCCCGGAATCTGCCCTTAATGCCTCAATCGCTTGTTGAGCCTTTCCCATCGCGTGATGCTCCTTAGAACGGTAAACGAATGTGAGGTGCAACGCGTTTGAACGCCTTGCGGAAGTCCTCCTCGATACGAGCCAGCGCGGCTACGTTGTCTCCTTCGAACCGGAGTACCACCGAGGGCGTGGTATTGGATGGACGCGCCAGGCCAAAGCCGTCTGCGTAGTCCACCCGTATCCCGTCGAGATCGTTGATCGACACTGCGCCGGGGAACTCCCCGTGCTCGCGCAGCGCGTTCACCAGTTCGACGTTTTCGCCTTCGGCGGTCTCCAGCTTTAATTCGGGGGTGGCGCAGGACTGAGGCAGGCTTTCCAGCAAAGCCGACGGATCCGGCGCCGACGACAGGATTTCCAGCAGGCGGGCGGCGGCGTAGATGCCGTCGTCAAAGCCGTACCAGCGCTCCTTGAAGAAAATGTGGCCGCTCATCTCCCCAGCAAGTAGCGCTCCCGACTCGCGCATCTTGGCCTTTATCAGGGAATGTCCGGTCTTCCACATGGTGGGCGTGCCCCCCGCTTCGGTGATGGCGCGGGCCACGTGGCGGCTGCACTTGACGTCATAGATGACCTCGCCGCCCGGGTTGCGCGCCAGCACGTCGCGGGCGAACAGGATGAGCTGGCGGTCCGGCCAGATGATCTGTCCCGATTTCGTGACCACCCCCAGCCGGTCGCCGTCGCCGTCGAAGGCCAGCCCGACCTCGCAATCCGAGTAGCGCAGGCAATAGATCAGGTCCTGCAGGTTGTGCGGGTCGGATGGATCGGGGTGATGCCCCGGGAAAGAGCCGTCGACCTCACAAAACAGCTCGGTCACCTCGCAGCCCAGGGCGCGGAATATCGCCGGCGCCACCGCACCGGCCACGCCGCTGCCGCAATCGATGGCGATCTTCATGGGCCGGGCCATGCGGATGTCGCCTACCAGGCGCGCCGCGTAGCACGGCATGATCTGCATTTGCGTGCGGCCGCCGGCCGTGGGCGCGGATTCGATGGGCAGGCGCATGGCGTCGCGCAGCGCCGTGAGGCCTTCGCCATGCAGCGCGCCGCCCTCCAGCACGATCTTGAAGCCGTTGTACGCGGGCGGATTGTGGCTGCCCGTCACCGCGATGCCGGTGCCCGTGTCCATGAGCCGGGCCGTGAAATACACCATCGGCGTGGTGGCCATGCCGATGTCGATCACGTGCATGCCGGCCGAGCGCAATCCGGCCTGCAGCGCCGCGGCCAGTTCGACGCTGCTCAGCCTGCCGTCCCGCCCCACCACGATCGACCGCGCGCCCTGGGCATGGGCCTTGGTCCCCACCGCCATGCCCAGGCTGTGCGCGAATCTTGCGTCCAACTCGTCCGGTACCGTGCCCCTTATGTCATAAGCCTTGAAAACCGCATCCAGAATTTGCGGCGTGTCCCAGCCAAAAGTTCCGTGCATGCCATTCTCTCCGGGTGGCGTTCACTTGGGGCCGTTCTGTTTGAAATCGCCGTAGTACGCCGCACGGGAGTATCGATAACCGCCGTACTTGGACCGGAAGCCGAAGCGTTCCGGAAGGAGCTTGAGACCATTGAAGAGCACGCCATCGACCGGGGCGCCCGCCTGGATCAGGCGCTTGGCCGTCTCGCGGATCTCACCCACGGTGTTCATGCCGGAACGCACCACCACCATGACCGCGGCCGCGTGCGTGCCCACCACCGCGGCGTCCGGCGACGACAGCACGGGCGCCGTGTCCAGGATCACCATGTCGTACTGCGTGGCGAGTTCGCGCAGGGTTTCGCCGAACACCGGCGACGCCAGCAGCTCGGAAGGATCGAAGGTGACCGCACCCGTGGCGATGAAATCGACGCCCTCGGACACGCTGTGCTTCCTGACGCGCGTCAGCGGGATGGTGCCCGACAGCACTTCGAACAGGCCGTCTTCCTTCGGCACGCCGAAGTAGCGGTTGAGCTGCCCTTTGCGGAAGTCGGCGTCGATCAGCAGCACGCGCTTTCCGACGCCGCCCTGGATGAAGGCAAAGTTCGCGGACAGGAAGGACTTGCCCACGCCCGCCACCGGGCCGGTGAACATGACCATGTTGTTGGCGGACTGGCGCAGCGACGCCTGCAGCACATTGCGGAACGACCGCAAACTTTCAATGGGTGGAGAGTTGCCCTGGCTTTGCGCAAGCAACGCCGGCACGGTGGCGTTCTTGCGCCGGCTGCGGCGCCACAACTTGTCCTGCATGTCGCTGTACGGAATGGCGGCCAGCACCGGCAGGCCGGTATGGCGCTCGACGTCCTCGGGTTCCGACAGGCCGCCGAACAGGGCGTTGCGCACGAACGCGCACAGGATGGCGAAGATCAGGCCGACCGCCGTGGCCACGCCGATGATGATCGCGCCCTTGGGACGGACCGGCTTGTCGGGCTGCACGGCGGCGTCCAGGATGCGCACGTTGCCGACCTTGCCCGCGCGGATCAGCTTGAGCTGCTGGGTGTTGTTGAGCAGCGCGGTGTAGAGCTCGGTGTTGACGCGCACGTCGCGCACCAGGCGCACCACGTCCTGCTCCAGGTCAGGCAGCTGCTTGATGTTGTTGCCCAGCCGATTCACGTCGCCGGTCAGGGAAGCGATCTGGCGATCGATACCCACGATGCTCGGGTGCGTCGGCGCAAAGCGCGTGATCAGCTCCTGGCGCTTCTGGCGCAGTTCCATCACACGGGTCTGCGCGTCGACAGACTGCGCAAGAATCAGCTTGGCTTCTTCGCTGAGGTCAATCGTGCCGCGCTTGTTGCGCAGCGCGTTGTACTTGGTTTCCGCGGCGTCCAGTTCGGCCTTCAACTGCGGAAGCTGCTGCTCCAGGAAGACCAGCGACTTCTCGGCCTGCGCCGACTTCCGGTTTACGTTCTGCTGCACGTATTCCTGGCCGATCTGGTTCAGCACCGCGGTCGTCAGCGCGGGATCGTTGCCTTCCAGCGTGACCCCGATCACGCCGGACGCGCGGCCGCGTTCGAAGATGCCCATGTGCGACTGCACGTTCTCGATGGCCGCCAGGCGCGAGCTGCGCGACACGGTGAATTCCGTGCCCGGCCGGCCCGACAGCGCGTCGACGTGCACGTCCATGGCGCCGCCGCCAGGCAGCAGGAAGCGCTCGGGTTTGCCGACCGTTCCGGTGAAGGTGGCGCCCGTCAGCTTGTCGCTGAGCGTGTAGCGGCCTTCACCCAGCGTCGTAAGCCGGAACGGCTTTCCCAGCCACTCGTTCGGCACGTCCAGCTGCGATATCGCAATGGACTCGCCGCCCCAGGCATAGCCCCCGCGCGGCAGGCTCGACGGATACGGCAGGCTTTCATAGCGCTGCGCCAGCCACTCGCCCACCACCGGGAAATAACGCGGCTTGGCGTGGATGTACAGCAGGAACTTGTCGACGGCCGGACCGACGACCATGCGCGAGCGCAGCACTTCCATTTCGCCCGACGTCTCCGCCTTCGTGTCGAACATGGACGAGACATCCCCGAGAAGGCTGCGAGACTGTCCGTTAGGTACTTCTTCCTCGACCTGGACAATGATGTCGGCCGAATAGACCGACGGCGTCACCATCACGTAAGCCAACGCGCCAATGAACGCGATCATGGTGATCGCGATGATCATCCAGCGGTTGGAGAAAATGGCGTCCACGTGTGACGACAAGGGGGTTTCCTGCTGACGGGCCGGAACGGACGGCTCGAACGATTCGATGGGCAACGACATGCAGCTCTCCAGGAGAGGGCGCCGCCTCGGTCGCGGCGCCCCCAAAGGCGGGGTTTTCAGGCGAACTAATCGATGGACCTGACGGTCTGAACGGTCTGCGCGCTCGGGAAGAGGTTGCTGATGAAGCGGTTCCACCGCACCAGGCCAGCCGAATCCACGAACACGACATCCTTGGGTTGCAATTCAAACTTGGCGCCCACCGCGAGCGCTTGTGGCGATGCGGCGTTCAGGTGATACACCAAAGGCTTTGCCTCCTCCGTGGCGCGCACGACGAAAATCTGCGAGGTATCGGCGGTGATCTGGTTGGGCCCACCAGCCAAACCCAATGCCTCGGTCAGCGACATGCGCCCATCTCGCATGACGGAAGAACCCGGGATGAACACTTCACCCATCACGAACACCTTGCTGTCCTCGCGCGGCGTGACTCTCACGATGTCCCCTGCCTTGAGCATCACTTGGTTCAAGTCCTGGCCGCGCTCGATCAGCGCGGGAAGGTTCACGCGAGTACGCCGTCCATCGCGGATCACATAGACCGCACTGCGGTCGCCCGTCGGTAGAATGCCGCCGGCCCTGTTGATCCCTTCCAACAGGGTCATGGGGACGTCGTTTATCGCAACCGTGCCCGGCGTCGTCACCTCGCCATCGACAAAGATGCGCTTGCTGCGAAATCCCAGAACGCGAACGGTGATCTGCGGGTCCTGTATGTACTTGCCTGAACTATTGACTATGAGATTGCGGGCCTGAAGTTCCGTCAACCCCGCCACTTTAAGCAGTCCTGTATAGGGAAATTGGATATATCCAGTGGATGAGACCGTATAGCCCGGAATGCCCGAGGCGGTATCCCCGATAGCTAGTTCAGTTGCCCCAGACCCAATGGCGTAGGTTTGCGTCGGAAGCACGAGCTCGGGGTGATCCCACACGACGATGGAAAGGATGTCCCCCGGCCCGATTATGTAGGGCCCGGGCTTGCCGATCAGGTGACCGATGCCCTCGTTGTCCAGCAGCGCCTGGCGCGCTTGCTGTTCTTCAAGAACGAGGGAAGGTGTGATTTCTTTGATGACCGCCTTGCTATTCGGGTCCAGCGGATCCGCGAGCTGGTTGGCGTTGAAGGTCATACCGGGAGACAGGGCGCAAGCGCTCAGCGAGGACACGAGCGCGATAGCTGCTATGGCTCGGCTCAACGTTCCGAAAAATGTCGTCATGGCAAATCCACTATGAATGACTTCGTTGCTTGGAAAGGAGCCCGATGCGTAACGGGTTGCGACATTCCACACTCTTTTCCTAGGCCCGCACATTCGACGGATGCCTTAAGCCTTCTCCTACATCGTTTGGAGGTTTCGGGTAAACCGCGCTCTCAATAAGATTTTGTCGGTAGCCACATGCTTTGCGGCACTGCACAGTCATTGCTTGCCGCAGGGCGCTCCCACCGAAACAGGAGTGCGCGATGGACCCGTCCCAAACGGACACGTCGGCAAGATTCAGCGGGGCAAGCTATATCTATCGCTTGCTCGACGCCGCGATCGTCATCACCTGCGGCCTGACTGCCACCGGCTTGAAATTCTCGGATGAAGCACTGACGGATCCTCCGCAGATTCATCTGTTTCTGATCTATCTGTGCGGTCTGGGCACGATCGCGATCTTCCCGGCCTTCCGGCTGTACGTGTCCTGGCGCGGCCGCCTCCTTACCGACCTGGTGGTCCGCAGCCTGGCGGCATGGGCCACGGTTTTCGCGTTGGGCATATTTGTCAGTTTTCTCATGCACCAGACTGGCGCGGTATCCCGCTTATGGGCGGCTACCTGGTTTGGCATGACGGCGCTCGCCCTTGCTGGCGTACGCATCGCGGTCTATGCGGTGCTGGGCGCCGCGCGCGATCGCGGCCTGAACAAGAAGCACGTCCTGCTGGTGGGCTTTGGCGCCCTGGGCCACGACATGTGGCGCCGGGTGGAGAAGTACCGCGAAGCGGGCTATGAGATTTCCGGCATCTACGCCGAGCCGCACGAGATCCTGCCTCCGCAAGTCCGCCGCCTGCATGACCTGGACAACCTGCATGAATTCGTGCGCGAGAACCATGTGCGCGAGATCTGGATCGTGCTGCCGATGGAGGCGGGCCAGGAACTGCGCGAGGTGCTCTATCACCTGCGCAACGACTTGGTGGACATCCGCTGGATCCCCGATGTGATGTCCATCCAGCTGCTGGGACACCGCATCGGCGAATTCCTGGGCCTGCCCGCCATCCAGCTGAACAGCCTGCCCGCCGCCGGCGTGCGCGGCTGGGCCAAAGAGGCCTTCGACCGCAGCTTCGCGCTGTGCGCGCTGATCGGCCTGTCGCCCGTCATGCTGACCGTGGCGGCGCTGGTCAAGCTGACGTCTCGCGGTCCTGTCTTTTTCACGCAACCGAGGCTGGGCGTGGATGGCAAGGTGTTCCACGTCTACAAGTTCCGCACGATGACCGTGCACCAGGAGCAAGGCGTCGTGACGCAGGCCACGCGCAACGACAACCGCGTCACCCGCATCGGCGGCTTCCTGCGCCGCACCAGCCTGGACGAGCTACCTCAATTCCTGAATGTGCTGATGGGCGACATGTCGGTGGTGGGCCCGCGCCCGCACGCCCTGGAGCACAACGAGATGTACAAGGACCTGGTGCAGCGCTACATGATGCGCCACCGCGTCAAGCCCGGCATTACGGGCTGGGCGCAGGTCAACGGCTATCGCGGGCAGACGGACACGCTGCGCAAGATGAGCGACCGTGTCGAGCACGACATCTACTACATCCAGCACTGGACGTTCAGGATGGACCTGCTGATCATCGCCCGCACGGCGGTGTCGGGATGGACGGGCCGCAATGTCTACTAAACCGTTGGGATGGCCTGTGCGCGAAGCGCCCGCTCCGCGCGGCGGCGTGCTTGCCCGATCGGACTTCCGCCAGGCGGTGGAGATGCTGCCGCTGGTGTCCATCGACCTGCTGCTGCGCGACGGCGCCGGCAACTACCTGACCGGGCTGCGCGCGAATCCGCCGGCCCAGGGCGCGTGGTTCGTGCCGGGTGGCCGTATCCGCAAGAACGAGTCCTTGCGTGACGCGCTGCGGCGCATCGTCCACGACGAACTGGGCCTGTCCCTGCCCGACCTGCAGTGGAAGCCGCGCGGCGTGTACGAGCACTTCTATGGCACCAATTTCGCGGGTGAAGCCGGCCGCTCCACCCACTACGTCGTCCTCGCCTACGAGGCCGAGCTTTCCCTGGATACCGCAAGCCTTCCCCTGACCCAGCACAGCGGCTACCGCTGGCTTGCGGGGGAAGAGATCGCCGCCGATCCCGGCGTGCATCCGTACACCCAGGCCTACTTCAAGGAGTGAGAGCCATGACCAACCCCCCTCCCCCGTACCGGGCAGTGATTCTTTGCGGCGGTTCAGGCTCGCGCCTGTGGCCGCTGTCGCGCGAACTGCTGCCGAAGCAGTTCATCCGTTTGACCGATGACCGCAGCCTGCTGCAGAACACGCTGCTGCGGCTGGGTTCGGCGGGCGCGCAGGCGCGGCCCATGCTCGTGTGCAACGAGGCCCACCGCTACATTGCCGCGGAGCAGGCGCAGGAGCTGGGCATCAAGGACGTCGAAGTCATCCTGGAACCGTTTGCGCGCAATACGGCACCCGCCATCGCCGCCGCCACACTGCGCGCCATGCAGGACGGCGAGGATCCCATCATGCTCATCATGCCGTCGGACCACGTGCTGGAAGACGGCGAGGTGCTCAGCGCGGCGTTCGCCCAGGCGTACGAGGCGGCCCGCCAAGGCGCGCTGGTGACGTTCGGCATCAAGCCTACGGCCCCCCTCAGCGGATACGGCTACATCCAGGCCGACGAGCCCGGCGCCATGGCGCCCGCCCGCCGCGTGCGCCGCTTCGTCGAAAAACCGTCTCCGGAAGTCGCGCAGCGCTTCATCGACGACGGCGGCTATTACTGGAACAGCGGCATGTTCGCATTCCAGGCGTCGGTTTTCCTGTCCGAGATGGCCAGGCTGGCGCCCAAGATCCTGGAGCAGGCGCAGGCGGCCGTGGCCACCGGCCATGGCGAAAAAGGCCTCTTCCACCTGGACGGCCCGACCTTCGAGGCTTGCCCGAGCGACTCGATGGACTACGCCATCATGGAGCGCACGGACAGCGCCGTGGTCATCCCGCTGGCTGCATCGTGGAGCGACGTCGGCGCGTGGGACGCCGTCTGGGGCATCGCCCAGAAGACGCAGGAAGGCAATTCCACGACCGGCGACGTCATGGTCGAGGACTCGCGCAACTGCCTCATCCATTCGACCAGCCGCCTGGTCGCCTCGGTAGGCCTGGACGACATCGTGGTCATCGAGACCGCCGACGCCGTGCTGGTGGCCCACAAGTCCCGCTCGCAGGACGTCAAGCGTCTGGTGGAAGTGTTCAAGTCGCAGCACCGGTCCGAACTGAACCACCACCGCGAAGTCCAGCGGCCGTGGGGCTCCTACGACTCGGTCGGCCAGGGCCCGCGCTATCAAGTCAAGCGCATAACGGTCAAACCCGGGGCGCGCCTGTCTTCCCAGATGCATCACCACCGGGCCGAGCACTGGATCGTGGTGTCCGGCACGGCGCGGATCTACAACGGCGACAAGCAGTACCTGCTGACCGAGAACCAGTCGACCTACATCCCGCTGGGCGAGATCCACAGCCTGGAGAACCCGGGGAAGATCCCGCTGGAGATCATCGAGGTGCAGTCAGGCGCCTACCTCGGCGAGGACGACATCGTCCGTTTCCAGGACATCTATGGCCGAGTGTGAGACGCCCCCACGCGGCACGCGCTCCGCGCGCTTGCTGCCCCCCAAGGGGGCGTCCTTCGCCTTGGGGCGGCCCGGCGGCGATGGGGCTGGCGCCCGTGAACCCTTCTGGCGCCCCGGCATGGCAAGGATCTGCCTGCCGGTGGCGGCAGCGTTTTTTGTTGTGCTCATCACGGTGGGCAACCTGCCCGGGCTGGCGGCGGACATGTCGGATGCCTTTGGCGACAAGCGCCTGCATCTGGCCGCCTACGCCTTCCTGACCGGGCTGATCTACATATCGGTCAACCGGCGCCCTGCGCTGGTGGCCATGCTGGCGGTTACGGCCTTGGGACTGGTGGATGAATCAATCCAGTCCCTTTTTCCCTACCGGGAGGCTGAACTCTTAGACCTTTTGGCCGATATCTCAGCGGCTGGTGCAACAGTAATCTCCTTGCACATTGGTACCGCAGCCATCGGCTCCTTTCGTGCAGTCACTAAGTCTTAAGGACACAACCATGCCAAAACGGGCACTGATTACCGGCGTTACTGGCCAAGACGGGGCCTATCTGGCGGAGCTTCTGCTGGCCAAGGGCTACGAGGTCCACGGCATCAAGCGGCGCGCTTCGCTGTTCAACACCGCGCGGATCGATCATCTTTACCAGGATCCCCATGACCAGCCCCGCAATTTCGTCCTGCACCACGGCGACATGACCGATTCGTGCAGCCTGATCCGCATCGTCCAGTCGGTGCAGCCTGACGAGATCTACAACCTGGCCGCACAAAGCCACGTCGGGGTGTCGTTCGAGGAACCGGAATACACCGCCAACGCCGACGGGCTGGGCACGCTGCGCCTCCTGGAAGCCATCCGCATCCTGAAGCTGGAGAACAAGTCGCGCTTCTACCAGGCGTCCACCTCCGAGCTGTACGGTCTGGTGCAGGAAACGCCCCAGAAGGAAACGACCCCCTTCTACCCGCGCAGCCCCTACGCCGCCGCCAAGCTGTACGCCTACTGGATCAGCGTGAACTACCGCGAAGCCTATGGCATGTACGCGTGCAACGGCATCCTGTTCAACCACGAATCGCCCAAGCGCGGCGAAACCTTCGTCACGCGCAAGATCACGCGCGGCCTGGCTCGCATCGTGCTGGGCCTGCAGGAATGCCTGTACCTGGGCAACCTGTCCGCCCTGCGCGACTGGGGCCACGCCCGGGATTACGTCGAAATGCAGTGGCTCATGCTGCAGCAGGACACCCCGGAGGACTACGTCATCGCGACGGGCATGCAGTACAGCGTGCGTGAATTCATCAACACCGCCGCGCGCGAGCTGGGCATCCTGCTGGCATGGGAAGGCGAAGGCCTGGAAGAGACTGCAACCGTGCTGTTCTCGCCCGTCCATGACGTCAAGCCCGGCCAGGTCATCGTGCGCGTCGACCCGCGCTACTTCCGCCCGACCGAAGTGGAAACCCTGCTGGGCGATCCCACCAAGGCGCGCGAAAAGCTGGGCTGGTCGCCTCGCACCACGTTCGCGCAGCTGGTCAAGGAGATGATCGAGAGCGATCTGAAGGATGCCCGGCGCGATGCGCTGGTCGAACAGAACGGCTACGAAATCTACGCCTACAAGGAGTAGCCTGCCATGACGAACCTGGACCAAAGCGTGTTCGTCGCCGGCCACCGCGGCATGGTGGGCGCGGCGATCACCCGCGAACTGCATCGCCGCGGCTACAACAACGTGCTGACGCGCAGCCGGGAAGAGCTGGACCTGGAAAACCAAAACCAGGTGCATCGCTTCTTCTCGACGACGCCCGTCGACGTGGTGTACCTGGCCGCCGCGAAGGTGGGCGGCATCCTGGCCAACCAGAATCATCCGGTGGACTTCCTGTACAAGAACCTGATGATCCAGTGCAACGTAATCCGCGCCGCTTACGCGGCCGGCGTGCGCAAGCTGCTGTTCCTGGGTTCGTCGTGCATCTATCCCCGGGAAGCGCCGCAACCCATCCGGGAAGATGCGCTGCTGACTGGTCCGCTGGAATCCACCAACGAGGCCTATGCCATCGCCAAGATTGCGGGCCTCAAGCTGTGCGAGGCCTACCAGCGGCAGTTTGGCGCGCGCTTCATCTGCGCGATGCCCACCAACCTGTATGGCCAGCACGACAACTACGACCTGCACAGCAGCCACGTGCTTCCCGCGCTGATCCGCAAATTCCATGAAGGCCGCGAAGCCGGCCAGGAAAGCGTCACCATCTGGGGCACCGGCGCGCCGCTGCGGGAGTTCCTGTACGTGGACGACCTGGCGCAGGCCAGCGTGATGCTGATGGAGCATCCGGACGCCGAGGGCATCTACAACATCGGCGCCGGGCAGGACATCTCCATCGCGGATCTGGCGCAGCTGGTGGCGCGCGTGGTGGGCTACGACGGCAAGATCGTCTACGACACGACCAAGCCCGACGGCACGCCGCGCAAGCTGATGGATTCGTCCCGCGTCCAGGCGCTGGGGTGGAAGCCGGAAATCTCGCTGACGCACGGCATCACGCTGGCCTACGGACATTTCCTGCGTGAACGCACGCAGCAGGCGCTGCCGGTGGCCTGACGGCCGCGCCAGCATGACAGACAGGGTTACCGATGCTTGGATTCGTCAGGAAACACATCGCCGGCAATGCCTCATTCTGGGGGCTGGTGGAATACGGCATCGGTCCCGTCGCGGCGCTGGTGGCGTTGCCCATCCTCTTTCGCCAGTTGGGCACGGTGGGCTTCGGCCAGTATTCGATGATCATCGCGCTGGCCGGGTTCGGCAACGCCGCCAACCTGGGCGCTGCCGTCACCGCCACCAAGCTGGTTTCCGAGAGCATGCACCAGCCCGGCGGCGCCTACCGCGCCGCCGGGGTCAGCATGTCGCTGATCGGCTGTGCGCTGGCCGTCGTGACGCTGGCGGCCGTGCTGCTGTGGGGCACAGTTGGCCTGGGGTGGCCGGACGCCACGTTCGGCGGTGTCGCGGTGACGATGCTGGCCATGCCGGCGCTTGCCATCTACCTGACCCAGCAATACGACCAGCTGTTCTCGGGCTGCCTGAAGGGGCGCGAAGACTTCCGCGCCACGGCGTTGTGCGAAGTCTTCAGCCGCACCGGCACGATGGCCATGGCCTGCGCGGCCGCGTGGGCGACCGCGTCTCCCACCTGGACAGGCCTTGCCCAGGCGCTGGGCCTCTTGCTGGCCGGCAGCGTGAAGATGGGTGTCTTTTCCCGCGCCTACGGCCGCATCGTGGTGCGACCGGTCCGCGACCGCGGCGCCATGATGGACGCCTTCCGCTTTTCCCGCTGGTCCTGGCTGAACAGCCTGAGCGCGCTGGCGTTCGGATCGGTGGACCGCGTCTTGGTCGGCAGCCTGATGGGGCCGGCGGCGCTGGCGATCTACACCGTAGGCGTCCAGGTGGGCCAGATCATCCACACGGCGTCCGTCGCCATCTTCCAGAAGGCGATGCCGCGCGTCACCCGGCTGTCGGTATCGCCGCCGTATGCCGGCGCCGTCGAACGCGAGATCCGCCGGATGATGTTGTGGAACCTGGTCCTTTCCGCGGGCGCCACGCTGGCCGTCCTTGCGGTCAGCCAGCCGCTCTTGAACGTGCTGCTGGGCGACAACGTGGCCAGCGGCCATCTGGGCACCTTCCAGCTTCTGATCGTGGCGTCGGGCCTCTTGTCCTTGAACGCCGCGGCACACTTTTCCCTCCTGGGGCTTGGCAATTCCCGCGCCGTCGCGATCCTTAACGGACTGGGCGGCCTGGCAATGCTGTGCGTCATGGCGGGGCTTGTACACGTGGCGGGGGAACACGCCGCAGCCTGGGGCCGCATGGCCTACGCGGCGATCACGCTGGCCGGCGTGGCTCTCGCCATCCGTCAATCCCGCCCCGAATTTCCGGGCGCCATGCCTGCGGCCACCCGTTAACCAACATGCTGAGGTCCTACATGCGCAAGCGCCATAACGAGTATTCACGCCAGCTCATCGACTTCGTCCGCGAGCTCCGCCCGCCAGCGCCCATCGCCAGCGGCCTGATGCCCAAAGTGACGATCGTGACCCCCTCGTTCAACCAGGCCAAGTTCCTGGAGCGCACCATTCTTTCCGTGCTGAACCAGGGCTATCCCCGGCTGGAATACATCATCATCGATGGCGGGTCCACCGACGGCAGCGTGGACATCATCAAGAAGTACGAGCGTTATCTGACGTACTGGGAAAGCACCCCGGACCGTGGGCAGTCGCACGCCATCAACAAGGGCTTCGAGCGCGCCACCGGCGATTACGTGGGCTGGCAGAACTCCGACGACCTGTACTTTCCCGGCGCGCTGCGCAAGCTGGGCGCGGCGGCGGCGCGGGGTCGCGCGCCGATCGTCAGCGGCAACCTCTTCGTGGCGGACGCCGACAACCGCATCTTCCGCAAGATCCACTACACCCCCGTGAACCGCGGCACGTTGACAGTGGTGAAAGCCTCCATCCCGAACCAGTCCGCCATCTTCCGCCGCGACCTGCTGCGCAAGTACGGACTGCTGCAGGAAAGCATGCGCTATTGCATGGACCTGGAACTGTGGAGCCGCCTGCTGCGCGAGGGCAAGAATCTGATCGTCCCGGACGCATTGGGCGTCTACACCGCCCACGACGAAACCAAGACCGCGCTGATGCAGGACGTGCTGCTGGAAGAGCGCGAGCAGATCGTTTCCCGCATCCGGCGCACCGAGCCCGGGCTGGGACGCCTGTTCGAGCTGTCCTGCCGCGCCTCCAAGGTGGCCGCGCACGCCCGTCAGGGAGACCTGACGTACCTGCTCGAAAAGCTGACGACCAAGATATTCGGTCGCGACGACTGGGCCTCGCACTAGGCCCGGCCCTTATCAAACGGAGCCGCAATGATTCAGCGTCGCCGCAGACTGTCCACCCTGCATTTGCTGGGCCTGTTCGTGTTCACCGCCCTGGCGTTGAACGACGACCGGTTCATCGTCGGGGTGGGCAGCTTCAAGCTGTCGCCCTTCGACCTGCTGTTCGTCGCCATGCTGGGCGTGAAGGCGCTACGCCTGGCCGATCCGGGCGCCTATGCGCTGCCGCGCGGCGCGCTGGGCATGCTTCTGGGCATCCAGGCCATCTCCGTCATCTACCTGCTGCTGGTGTCCATGCACCATCCCGGGATCGAGACCGGCGACGTCGCGCGCGACCTGCGCATCGTGTTCTATTTCCTGTGCACGCCGTTCCTTTGCTACAAGGACATCGACAGCCCGGGAGCCTATGCGGTCCTGCAGAAATACATCGTTGCGGCCTGCCTGGCGGTGGCCACGTTGATGCTGCTGGAGCAGGCCACGGGCTTCAGCGTCGCCAATCCCCTGCGCAACGTGCGGCTGGGCGTCTGGGCCATTCCGATGGGCGTGGTGTCGCTGCTGTATTTCCGCCGCACGCTGAACGTATCCGGCCCCAAGGCTTATGCGCTGACGCTGTACATGGTGATGGCGCTGGTCTTCTCGCTGAACCGCAGCCAGTACCTGCAGCTTGCGATTTCAGTGTTCATCGCCGTGATGCTGGCGGGCAGCGCCGACATCCGGCGCCGCGCGGTGATGATCTTCGCGCCGGCTGCCGTGGCGGGGGTGCTGATCTTCGCCAGCATCGGTTACCTGGACGTGCTGACCAACCGCATCTTCAGCGTGGAAAGGCTGGATGAGGATTCCAGCTACGGCGCGCGGGTCCAGGAAATGGAAGGCCAGATGGACTTCTTCGCGGAAAGCCCCGTATTCGGCAAGGGCGCGGGGTTCCGCAGTTGGGTCATGGGCGAGAACGGCTTCGAACTGAGCACGTTCGCGCACAACTCGTGGGCCTTCTACCTGATGAAGTTTGGCGTGGTGGGCACGATCATGATCATGCTGCCGCCCCTGCTCATCCTGCTCTTCTCGCTGTTCAGGCGGTACGCCCATCCAGGCCTGGAAATGCACAGGCGCTATCTGCTGGCCACCGCCCCGATCTACATCTTCATCGATTCGATGTCCGGCGGCCTGGCCTACGCGCCCAAGACCGCCTTCACCGGATTCCTGCTGTGCTATTGCCTGTCGCTGCTCCGCAATGCGCAGGTCATGCCTGTGCCTCCTCGTAACGAACCGCCCGTTCCCAGCCCTCGCCCGGACGTCGTGCGCCGGGCGCCAACGCGAGTAATACCCCATGCCTGATGTTCTGTTTGTCGCACCGGACTTGCACGGCGGCGTCGGAAGATGCGTCGCCTTCATTGTGGATGCGTTGCCGGAACAGGGGGTGGACTCGGCCCTGTTCCTGCTGCGCTCCCGCAATCGCGAGTACCCCATCGCCAACCCCAAGGTCACGCGCGCGCTTCCCATCATGGAGTCCCCCACCAAGCTGCGGCTGATGCTGCCCGTGGCCTTTTTCCAGTTGCTCAAGCAGATACGCCGCGACAAGCCGGCCATCGTCTGCTCGCACGGCCTGCTGTGCAACATGCTTGTCGTGCTGGCCAAGAAGATCCTGCGCGGCAAGTTCAGCACCGTGGCCTTCGAGCACAGCAGTCCCGCCATCCATTACGGCGCGTCCAAGATGCGGCGCCTGAAGTGCTGGCTGGTCAGCCAGACCTACCGGCGGCACGACGCCGTGGTGGGCGTATCACGCGGCGTGAAGGAAGACCTGGTCAGCATGTTTCCGCCCCTGCGCGGCAAGGTGCACACCATCTACAACGGCGTGCCGCTCGACAATGTGCGCCGCCAGGGCGCCCAGACGCACGCGGCCGCCGACGTCGACTCGTCCCTTCAGGTCGTGGCCGTCGGCCGGCTGGAGGCCGTCAAGGACTACGCCACCCTGATCGACGCCGCCGCCTTGCTGGATGATCCGCGCATCAGCTTCACCATCCTGGGCGAAGGATCGGAACACGCCGCCCTGCAGAAGCGGATCGACGACAAGCCGTCGCGCAGCGCGGTGACGCTGGCGGGCCACATCGACAATCCGTTCCCGATGATCGCCGGCGCGGGCGCCTTCGCGCTTACGTCCGTGCGCGAGAGCTTCGGCAACGTGCTGGTGGAGGCGCTGTGCCTGGGCGTGCCCGTGATCTCGACGGACTGCCCCCACGGACCGGCGGAAATCCTGGACGCCGGCCGCTATGGGCTGCTGGTTCCCGTCGGCGACGCCGAAGCGCTGGCCGAGGCGGTGCGCCGCCTGGCCTATGACGGCGCCATGCGCGAAAAGCTGGCGGCCGAAGGGCCGGAGCGCGCGGACGCCTTTTCCCTGGAGCGGCACTGCCGCAACGTTATCGAGCTCTTCCAGCCGCTCATGCAGCGCGGCACGCCCTGAACAGGACAGCATCATGCAGAAGATACCGGTTTCCGTCGTTGTGATGACGAAGAACGAGGAACGCAATATCGCGAAGTGCCTGAAGGCGCTGGTGGAATTCGACGAAGTGTTCGTGGTGGATTCGAACAGCACCGACGCAACCTGCTCGATCGCGACAGCCATGGGCGCGCGCGTCTCCAATTTCCAGTGGGACGGCAAGTACCCGAAGAAGAAGCAATGGTGCCTGGAGCAACTGCCCTTCACGCATCCCGTCGTGCTTTACGTGGACGCCGACGAGGAAATGACGCCGGGGCTTGCGGCCGAGATCCGTGAGGTGCTGCCGCGCTTTGCCGCCGGCGCCGGCGGCGCCTTCGTGCCTTTCGACTACGTGTTCTGCGGCAAGAAGCTGGAACATGGCCACCGCGTCTACAAGCTGGCCCTCCTGGCGCGCGACCGCTCCCGGTTCCTGGATTACGACGATCTGGACGTCGCCAACATGTGGGAGGTCGAAGGCCACTACCAGCCCCAGGTCCAGGGCGACACCTTCGCCCTGCGCCAGCGCATGGTCCACAACGACCACGACTCGCTCTATCACTACTTCGACAAGCACAACCGCTATTCGGATTGGGAAGCGAACCTGCGCACCAAGGGCTTGATGAACGATCCGCGCGAAGCCAACGTGGGCGGACGCGCGCTGCTCAAGCGCATTTTCCAGGCGATGCCGTTCAAGGCGCCGATCTCGTTCCTGCACTCCTACGTGTTCAAGCTGGGATTCCTGGACGGCAAGGCCGGCTACGACTACGCGGTCGCGCGGGCCATGTACTACTGGCAGATCCGCATCAAGACCGAAGAGATCCTGAAGGCACGCCAGGCCAACGAGGCCGCTTCGCGACGCGACGCCGTTGCGGGAGCGGCCAAATGAGCACACTGCAACGGCTAGACCAGTTCGCGCTGGCGCCGGGGCAGCGAGGCCGTTCCGCGCTCACCGTACAGCTGTGGTGGCTGGTGCAGGGAACGCTGTTCCGTTGGTCGCCACAGGTGGCCTATGGCTTTCGCCGCTGGCTGCTGCGCCGCTTCGGCGCTCAGGTCGGGCGCAAGGTATTGATCCGGCCGACCGCCACCGTTACGTATCCCTGGAAAGTGGAGATCGGGGACTACGCCTGGATCGGCGACGACGCGGTGATCTACAGCCTGGGGCCCATCCATATCGGCGCGCATGCGGTGGTGTCTCAACGCAGCTACCTGTGCGCGGCGGATCACGACGCCGGCCGTCCCGACTTTCCGCTGCGCGAGCGCGCCGTGCGCGTCGAGGAAGGCGCGTGGGTGGCGACGGACGTATTCGTGGGCCCCGGCGTCACGATCGGACGCGAGGCCGTGGTGGGCGCGCGCAGTTCGGTGTTCCGCAACATGCCGTCCGCGATGGTGTGCCATGGCAACCCCTGCCGTCCCATCCGCCCCCGGACGGCGACGCCAACATGAAAATACTCATTTATGGCATCAACTACGCGCCGGAACTGACGGGCATCGGCAAGTACAGCGCGGAGCTGGCCGAATGGCTCGCCGCGCGCGGCCACGAGGTCAGCGTGGTGACGGCGCCGCCCTATTACCCGCAGTGGCGGATTCATGACGGCTACCGCGGCTCGCGCTATGCCAAGGAGCAACGCCGCGGCGTGACGGTCCGACGCGCGCCATTGTGGGTGCCCGAAAAGCCGGGCGGGGCCAAGCGCCTGCTCCATCTGGCCAGTTTCGCCATGTCCAGCCTGCCGTCGCTGCTGCGCGCCGCGGTGCGCAGGCCGGACATCATCCTGGTGGTGGAACCCGCCCTGTTCTGCGCGCCTGGCGCATGGCTGGCGGCGCGGCTTTGCGGCGCGCGCGCATGGCTGCACATCCAGGACTACGAAGTGGACGCCGCCTTCGAACTCGGTCTGCTCAAGGGCGCGGGCCTGCGCGCGCTGGTCAAGCGCGCAGAACGGTGGCTGATGCGCCGCTTCGATCGCGTGTCGACCATTTCGAATCGGATGCTGGATCTGGCGCTGGCCAAAGGCGTCGATCCCGGCCGCGCCGTGCTGCTGCCCAACTGGATCGACGTCAATGCAATCGCACCGCTGGCCGAAGGTGGTGATTACCGCGCCCAGCTTGGCATCCCCGACAACGCCATCGTTGCGCTCTATTCCGGAAACATGGGTGGCAAGCAGGGTCTGCAGACGTTGGCGGACGTGGCGCGTCGGCTGAACCGGGAAGACCGGCTGTGGTTCATCTTCTGCGGCCAGGGCCCCGAACGCGCGCCGCTCGAGGAAAAATGCAAGGGCCTGACGCGCGTCATCTTCCTGGACCTGCAGCCGGCCGAGCGGCTGGGCGCGCTGCTCAGCACGGCGGATATCCATTTGTTGCCGCAACGCGCCGGCGCGGCGGACCTGGTCATGCCGTCCAAGTTGACTGGCATGCTGGCCAGCGGCCGGCCGGTGGTATGCGGCGCGGCCCGGGGCACCGAGCTTGCCAACGTCGTGGCGCGCTGCGGACTGCTGACGCCGCCAGAGGATGCGGTGGCCATGGCGGAAGCCGTGCGCAAACTGAGCTACAACTCGCAGATCCGCGAAACACTGGGCGCCGCCGCGCGCCAGTATGCGCTGGCGCATCTGCACGTGGACGCCGTGCTTGGCGCCGCGGAGCGCGAATTCGCCGCCATCATCGCCTCGAAGGGCCGGCCCGCCGCGGCCGGCACGCGCGCCAGCGAAGGCGACGTCTGATCGCGTTTCGCTTGACCTCTTCCACGTAGTCCGCCGCGCCCCATCGGGGCCGCGGCGCGCCGCTCATCCGACAGGGCTTGCTGCGGGCGTCCTTCGCCGGTCCACTACGCGTGGCGTGGTGGCGCCGCCTTGCATTTCATGCCGCAGAATGAACAAGGCGACATGCGGACAGCAGCGCCGTCCGCATGTGGCCTTTATGCGAGACACCCGCTCGTGTCAGCTCGCGTCGCCTTTGCCCGGCGTCGGTCCCGTGGCGCTTCTGACAAGCCCCATCTGCACCGCGATATACGCGGCCTCGGCCTGGTTGCGCGCATTCAGCTTCCAGTACAGCGTGCGAGCGTGGCTTTTGACGGTGGCGACCGATATGCCCACCTGCTGGCCGATCTCTCGCATGGTCTTGCCCTGCACGAGCAGCTGCAGGATTTCCTCCTGCCGCTGTGTCAGTTCGCGCAGTTCCTGTGCGGACGCGTGCGAGGCTGTTGGCGGCCTGCCGGCGGGCTGCGGGTAGCATTCGCCCCCCGCAATCACCAGGCTGACTGCCGCGGCCAGCGCGTCCGGACTGGACGCCTTGGGCAGATAGCCCGCCACGCCGGCTCGTGCACACGCAGCCATGACGCTCTGGTCCAGCGTCGAATACAACACCAGCACCAGTCGGGGCACGAAAAAGGCCATTGCCTGCGACAAAAGCCCGATGTCCTGCTCGGCCGAGCCGCTGCAACCGATCACCAGCAATTCCACTGGGCGGTTGATGGAGCTGGACATATTGAGCAGGTGGGCTGGCGAAATGGCCAGGATATCGTCGGCATTGCGCACACGTTCCAGCACATGCTGAATTGCGACACGAAGCAGAGCGTAGTCTTCGATCAGTACGGTTGTCATCCCGGGAAGAACCTTGTGACGCATGGCCCACTTACGGTTCCCATGTCACTGGCGCAACGCGGCCCGCAGCGCGGGTGCACGCGCGTCGCCAGCTCAAGGGAATCCCGTCCGCTTCATCTGGATTGCAGTGGCGAGACTAAGTGATTCGCCCTATCAATCCATGCTTGCGGACACAACCCATGCTATCAGCGGCTACGTCCGCTGAATCTCGTTCAGGAGGATGATTGGTGGCGGAAAGGCAAATGACAGCCGCCTCGAACACTGCTTTCTATGCCTTAGCCGTATTGGCTATGCGCGGACCCGGCAGCTGCGGAACGGGGCGTTCCAGGCTGCCGGGCAGGCAGCGCAAACCGTCACTTACCCGAGCTTGCGCCCATAGATCTGCCCGGCTTCCACTTCGCGACCATTCGGTTCATGCCATTCCAGCGTCGCACCGCGTTGCAGCGCTGCGTATACGGCCTCGCCCTTGTTCTTGACGTGCAGGCGTTGGTACAGCGTGCAAGCATGCGTCTTGGCGGTTGCCACGGAAATGTTCAGCATGCGGCTGACGGTCTTGATCGGATAGCCCCTGGCCAACAGCACCAGGACTTCGTATTGACGCGGGGTGATCTGGAGCAGTTGCGCACCCGCGCTGACGGGCATGGCGCCCTTGGAGCCGGAATCGTCCGCTTCCCGCGACGGCAAGGCGCACACCGTCGATGCGGGGGCCTGGAGGGCCTGTTCGCTGGGGAAGCATTGTCCGCCAGCCATGACCAGGCGAATGGCAGCCTCGAGGATCTCGACCGAGGCCGTTTTCATCAGGCAACCGTACACGCTGGCGCCAGGCAGGCCTTGCACCGGCATGGGCAAGGGCATGACGTCCGTCAAAAGCAGAATCCGCTTGGGCGTCAGCACGCGTTGAATCTCGTGCAAGGCGCTCCAGGCCTCATCGGTGTCCACAGGCAACCCGTAAATCAGGAGATCGGCGCCAGCATGGACGCCATCGGCCTTGGACACGTCCGCAAGGCCCATCCCCTCGATCTCCCAAACATCATCCAACTTGCTAAGAATCTGCCACAACCCCAACCGCAGTAGCGGATGGGCTTCAATCAGGACCATCTTGGCCATGGTGTCCTCCCGGTTTTTCGACGGGCCTCGAAGGGATCTTCGCTGTGCTGAAGACTATTATTTATCCAGCCCCGCGGGGGTGGTCCGCATATCCCGGAATATCTAATGAAGCAGGACCGGGACATTTGGGCTGGGCGACTTTGGTAGCCAACATATTGGATGGCATGAACCCATCTTATGGTTCGGATTTGTCAAAATCAAGACGTTTCAGGGCGATATAATCCGATAAAATCAGAAATCATTCGTTAGCCTTAATCACGATCCTAAATATGGATGAGACTCGCGCCTCGTCCTTTTTGCCGCTAGGGTTTTCACCAGCGCATCCCCGGGTAGACCCGTAGTCTTCCCTATGAAGAGCCCCGGAAACAAGCCCTGCAAAGGGCCGCCCGCCCGTGTTACAGACGGAAAAAAGCCGCGCCGGGGCATCTGCCTGACGCGGCCTGTACGAGCCGGATTTTTAGGGGAAAGCTGTCTATATGTATCCACGGACACACTAAGCCCGTGAACAGTCCCTGTATTCGAAATATAGGTAACATTTTTTATTTTCCCGTCGCCGGGTGAATTTACTCCATGTAGGCGAAGTCGAAAACCGTGTGCCCACCCTGATGATGCCAATGGTGCATTGAAGCATGGCGTTTTCTCAGGAAGTTGGCGTAGTGGATTTCGCCGTCGGTTTCGACGTAAGTGGAAGGCGTCAGCTCATCGATCCGGTTGAGCGACACCCCCTTGCCGTAGTGACAGAAGCCCTGGTACTGCGCGCAACGGATGACCTCTCCCCCAGGCGACACAACGATTCCCGCGTTCCGGGCCCGCATCGGGTTGCGCACGATCGGATTGCAGGCGTGCGGCGTCCAGGTCGTCGAGCGCGGGGAATCCGAAAAAAACGCGAACAGCTCGTCGCAGTGACTCTGGCCGTCCGTGCGGTCGATATTTGTTAATAACCACCAATATTCGCCGTGCTTGAAAATAATGGTGTCGACGGCCGATATATTCGTCATCAGATTAACGTCGAGCTCCCATTTCAGTGGAAATTCAGTGCATTTCCAGAGCTCGATACTACGATTTCCACACGTTTCCGGCACCATGTATGTCACGCCTTCGTGCTCGAAAATATACGGAAACGAAAGGTGATACGGCAGATTCAGCGCGGTGCCCAACAGCCGGAAAGCCCCGTCGGAGTAGGTCGCAACCGAGATCGTGCCCTTGCGCGACGTAAAATCATAATCCTCGAAGAAAATATATGGCTTCTTGTCGTGGGTATATACAAACGGGTCCGCGAAAAACCTGCCCTTCGGCGGCTGTAATACCATTGCCTCGGAAACCACCGCCTGTTGCCTTGCGGAGGGGAACATACCAATCCGCCATCGGATATTGCGTTTCATGACGCGCCGCACAACGAGATCCGACATTAACCACGCCTGACGCGCAATATATGCGGCGCTGTCCCACTCCGCCGGGTCCGCCCGCCGCGGGCCGCTCATGATCTGCATGGCGGGCGGCGCAACCCCCGGCAACTCGCGGGCCAGCGCCTGCAAGGCGTCGTACACCATGAAGTTTCCCAAACTGAACGCGCGGGCCTGATTCTTCAGCCAGAACACTTCCGTGTTGAAACTGCGCTGGTCCAGAAGTTCGTCCTCGGCTTCATTTGCGCCGACGCGCCAGAGTTTCACCGTGGTGTGGTCCGCGCGTTGGAACACCTCCCAGAAACCCGCATAACGGCTGGTCGCCACCGCAATATCGGAATAGCTCAGCTGCCATATGCCCATGGGCGCCCAGCCTGCCATCTGCGAGCGCGTTGCAAGCGACGCACCCAAGGTAATCACCAGGTCCAGGGCCAGCGCCGCGACCTCGTTCTGCGCTTGCGGATCCTCGTTGCCCGGCGCCAATGGCACCACCGACGTTCCATCCGGCAACAATTCGCGCATGTCGCGGCATGCCAGCATGGCCCGCTGCTTCTGCGGCAGCAGTTTGGCCTCCAGCCGGGAAAGCGTACCGAACAGCGCCTTGACCCCCAGCCGGGGCGCCTTGTCGACGCCGTCGCTATTCATCACCAACAGTGCCGTCAGCTCGAAATCCTGGCTATGGACGAGCCACTCAACCATCTCATGCATCCAGCCGGGTTGCTCATACCCGTCAACCAGCAGTCCCACCTTGTAGCGCTTCATATCTCGTGCTCCTGTCTCAGGGCGATTGGCCGGCCGCGCCGTGACTGCGAAGGGCTTTCGCCAGGCACACACTCGGGGCAATGCATTCATGTCCTCGCGCTGATACTGCGGTGTTTTCCGCCTGCCTTCCAGAGCACATTCATCCTAGGGCCGGTGTCCGAGGACGAACGGCCAAACCTCAACCTCATGCATTGCAGACCGCTCATCCATCTGCCCGGCACGTCTTCATCCGTCCGGCCGAGTGGGCGCGCACATCCTTGATTTACCGATATGCCGACGCTTCAGTTAGGGGTAAACCCTATTGGGGATAGCCGATGCTCGCTTCTCCTCCATCCCTCACGCATAATGCTTTAAAACAAACGTTTGAATTCAACCTTATGCAAGAAATCAAATCCACGTCCACCCGGGAAACCATCCTGGACACCGCCGAAGCCCTGTTCGCGCAACAAGGACACGAGGCCACTTCGATGCGCCAGATCACCGGCGCAGCCGGCGTGAATCTGGCGTCGGTGAACTACCACTTCGGCTCCAAAGAGTCACTCGTGCACGCGGTGCTCAAACGTCGCCTGGAAGTGCTCAATCGCGAGCGCATGCGGCTTCTGGACGAACTCGAGGCGCAATCCGCCGGCAAGCCTCTCAAGCCCTCGCAGATCGTCGATGCGTTCTTCGGCACGCTGCTGCGCCTGGCCGCCGATCCCGCGCAGGCCGGCAGCACCTTCCTGCCACTGCTTGAACGCACCATGACCGACCCCGCGGACTTCATCCGCGCGCTGTTCGCCGAGGAATACACCGACGTGCTGAACCGCTACCGCAACGCGCTGTTCGCGGCGCTGCCCGACGTGCCCCGCGCCGAAATCATCTGGCGTTTCCAGTTCATGCTGGGCGCCACCTCGTACGCCATCATGGGCACCGACCTGCTTCGGTCCGTCACCGGACTGACCTTCGACGACGCCGAGCAGCCCAACAACCGGGATCTGCTGCTGCCTCGCCTGATGAGCTTTTTGCTTGGGGGCCTGCGGTCTCCGCTGCCCAGCCTGCCCGCGAATCCCGGAGGCGCCTGACGCCCTGCCCCGCTCGCCTGGCCAACGCCGGGTGTCAGCCCCCCTTCAGAAGAACAAGGAGACAAGAAAATGAACGCAGTCCTCGTCGCGCTGGTTGTCATTGCGCTCCTCGCGGCCCTGTTGGGCGTGCGGCCGCTCCGGCGGGCCGTGCTGTCCGCGCCGATCTTCAACATGTATCGCAAGGTGCTGCCGCAGATGTCGGACACCGAGCGCGATGCGCTGGAGGCCGGCACTGTCTGGTGGGAAGGCGAACTCTTCCGCGGCCGCCCCGATTGGAGCCGCCTGCTGGCCTACCCGCGGCCGCGCCTGACCGACGAAGAACAGCGCTTCCTGGACAACCAGGCCGAAGCCGCCTGCCGCATGGTCAATGACTGGAGCGTCACGCAAGAACGCTTCGACCTGCCCGCCGATGTCTGGAACTACCTGAAGGCCGAAGGCTTCCTGGGCATGATCATTCCCAAGCAATACGGCGGCCTGGCGTTTTCCGCCTATGCGCATTCCGAGATCGTGACCAAGCTGTCCACGCGGTCGTCGGCGCTGGCCGTGTCCGTGATGGTGCCCAACTCACTGGGCCCGGCGGAATTGCTGCTGCACTACGGCACCGAAGAACAGAAGAACCACTACCTGCCGCGCCTCGCGCGCGGCGAAGAGGTCCCCGCGTTCGCGCTGACCAGCCCCTGGGCCGGGTCCGACGCGGCCGCCATTCCCGACAGCGGCATTGTCTGCAAGGGCGAATGGCAGGGCCGCGAAGTCATCGGCATGCGAGTCACTTGGGACAAGCGCTACATCACGCTGGCGCCCGTCTGCACTTTGCTGGGCCTGGCGTTCCGGCTGTACGACCCCGACGGCCTGCTGGGCGGCAAGAAAGACCTGGGCATAACGTGCGCCCTGGTGCCGCACGACCATCCCGGCGTGGACACCGGCCGCCGCCATTTCCCGCTGAACGCCATGTTCATGAACGGCCCCACGCGCGGCGCCGACGTCTTCATGCCGCTGGACTTCATCATCGGCGGCCCCGCGATGGCCGGCCAGGGCTGGCGCATGCTGATGGAGTGCCTGGCCGCGGGCCGCTCGATCTCCCTGCCGTCGTCCAATACCGGCATGTCCAAACTGACGGCTCGCGCGGTGGGCGGCTATGCACGCGTGCGCAGCCAGTTCCGCATGCCGGTCGGCAAGTTCGAAGGCGTCGAAGAGGCGCTGGCCCGCATCGGCGGCCACACCTACATGATGGACGCCGCGCGCACCATGACGGCGGGCGCCGTGGACCTGGGCGAAAAGCCCTCGGTGGTGTCTGCCATCGTCAAATACCACGTCACGGAACGCGCGCGACAGGTCGTCAACGACGGCATGGACGTGATCGGCGGCAAGGGCATCTGCCTGGGGCCGTCCAACTTCCTGGGCCGCGCCTACCAGCAGATTCCCATCGGCATCACCGTCGAAGGCGCCAACATCCTTACGCGCAGCCTGATCATCTTCGGCCAGGGCGCAATCCGTTGCCATCCGTATGTGCTTGCCGAAATGCAGGCCGCCCAGTCGCCGGACCGCAAGCAGGGGCTTGACGATTTCGACAGCGCGTTCTGGGGCCACGTGCGCTTTGTCGCCGGCAACACGCTGCGCGCGCTGGGCACGTCCTTGACGGGCGCCCGCCTGGTCGCCGTGAATGCCGACGTCGCACCTGAAATGAAGCGCTACTACCAGTCGCTTGGCCGCTATTCGGCTGCCTTCGCGCTGATGGCCGACACGTCCATGCTGGTGCTGGGCGGCAGCCTGAAGCGCCGCGAGCGCCTGTCGGCGCGCCTGGGCGACGTGCTGTCGCAGATGTATCTGATCAGCGCCACGCTCAAGCGCTTCGAAGACGAAGGCCGCCAGGCGGCCGACGCACCGCTTGCGCACTGGTCCATCCAGGACGCGCTGTTCAAGGCGCAAGAAGCCTTCGATGGCGTGCTGGAAAACTTCCCCAACCGCGCCGTCGCTTGGATACTGCGGCGCATCGTGTTCCCGTGGGGCCACAGCCAGGTCCAGCCCTCGGACCGCCTAGGCCAGGATGTCGCCCGGCTGCTCATCAGCCCCAGCGCGACCCGCGACCGTCTGACGGCCGGCTGCCACCTGCCCGACACCGCCGACGAGCCCGTCGGCGCGATCGAACAGGCGCTGGCCGCCACGCTGGAGGCCGAACCCATCGAGGCCAAGATCCGCGAACTTGAAAAGCGCGGCGCGCTGGATGGCAATCCGCAAGCCAACGTGCGCGATATCGCCGATGCCGCGGTCACCACCGGCGGCATCACCGCCGAGGAATACGCGGTGGTCAAGCGCCGCAACCGCTTGCGCGATACCGTGGTGAAAGTGGATGATTTCCCCTTTGACCTCGGCGCCGCCGACGCGGACACGCCCACGGCCCAACGCAAGGTCGCCTGAGGGAGGGAACGGATGGCATTCAAACCGGTATACGTCGTCGATGGTTCGCGTACGCCCTTCCTGAAGGCCCGCACGGGCCCCGGCCCCTTCTCCGCCGGGGACCTGGCGGTGCAGGCCGGACGGGCACTGCTGCTGCGCCAGCCTTATGCGCCCACGGACCTGGACGAGGTCATCGTGGGCTGCGCCGCGCCATCGCCAGACGAAGTGAACATCGGTCGCGTGATTTCGTTACGCCTGGGTTGCGGCAACCGCGTACCCGGATGGACCGTCATGCGCAACTGCGCATCAGGCATGCAGGCGCTGGATTCCGCCATCGTCAACATCCAGTCGGGCCGCTCGCACCTGGTGCTGGCCGGCGGCACGGACGCCCTCTCGCGCGCGCCCGTGCTGTTTTCCGACGACATGGTGCGCTGGCTGTCGCGCTGGTACGCCGCGCGCGGCGTGGGCGCAAAGTTCGCCGCGATGCGCGGGTTCCGACTCAAGAACCTGGCGCCCGTCATCGGCCTGCTCAAGGGCCTGACCGACCCGGTTGTCGGACTGTCGATGGGGCAGACCGCCGAAAACGTCGCCACGATGTTCGGCATCGATCGCGCGGCCATGGACGCGTACGCGGCCCGCAGCCATCAGCGCGCGCTTGCCGCCCGGACAGCCGGCATGCCCGAGATCACGCCGCTGATCGACACGCAGGGCAAGCTGTACGCCGACGACGACGGGGTGCGCGAGGACTCCACGCCGGAAAAACTTGGCAAGCTCAAGCCCGTCTTCGACAAGCCCTGGGGCAACATCACGGCGGGCAACAGTTCGCAGGTGACGGACGGCGCCGCCATGCTGGTGCTGGCCTCGGAAGAGGCCGTGCGCAAGTTCAACCTGCGCCCCGTTGGCCGCATCGTCGATGCGCAATGGGCGGGCCTTGATCCCGCCATCATGGGGCTGGGTCCCGTGCATGCCGCCACGCCGATCTTGCAGCGCCATGGCCTGGGCCTGAACGATCTGGACTTGTGGGAAATCAACGAGGCCTTCGCAGCCCAGGTGCTAGGCTGCCTGGCCGCCTGGCGCGACGAAGCCTACTGCCAGGAAAACTTCGGCACGCCGGCCTGGGGCGACCTGGACACGGCCCGGCTCAACGTCGACGGCGGCGCGATCGCCATTGGCCATCCGGTAGGCGCATCCGGCGCCCGCATCGTGCTGCACCTGCTTGCAGCCCTCAAGCGCCGCGGCGGCGGACGCGGCATGGCCGCCATCTGCATCGGCGGCGGTCAAGGCGGCGCGATGCTGGTTGAAACCCTGGACGAGGACCGCCCATGACGACACTGGACACGCTTTCCCACTGGCGCCTGGACCGCGAGCCGGACGGCCTGGCCTGGCTTACGTTCGATCGCGCGGGCAGCGCCGTGAACGCCCTGTCGGCCGACACCATGTCGGAACTGGTGGTCGTGTTGGACGCGCTGGACGCCGAACCGCCCAAGGGGCTGATCATCCAATCCGGCAAGACCACCGGCTTCATCGTTGGCGCCGACGTCAACGAATTCGCCAGCCTGGACACGCCCGAACAGGGACGCGCCCTGGTGTCCCGCGGATGGAATCTCATGAACCGCCTGGCCGCCGTGCGTTATCCGACGCTGGCACTGATCCAGGGCCACTGCCTGGGCGGCGGCCTGGAGCTGGCGCTCGCGTGCCGCTACCGCCTGGTGGCGGACCAACCGGGCACATCGCTCGCGTTGCCCGAGGTCATGCTGGGCATTTTCCCCGGCTGGGGCGGCATGCTGCGCCTGCCCCAGGTGATCGGCGCGCCCGCCGCGCTGGACATGATGCTGACCGGCCGCGCGGCCGACGCGCGCCGCGCGGCGTCGCTGGGCCTGGCCGACGCGCGCGTGCCGGCCCGCCTGCTGCTGGCGGCCGCGCGCCAGACCGTCCTGTCCCGAAAGCCGCCACGCCGCGCGCGCGGTCTTGGCGGCCTGATGAACCGCTGGCCGCTCAAATCGATCGTGGCCAACCGGGCCCGCAAGCAGATCGCTGACAAGGATCCCCTGGGCCACTACCCCGCCGCGCCCGCCATCGTCGACATCTGGGAAAAACACGGCGGCAACGCCCTGAAGGCGCCCGAACTCATCGATCGCATCATCGCGTCCGGCACAGCCCGAAACCTGCTGCGGGTGTTCCGCCTGCAAGAGCGCCTGAAAGCCAATGGCAAACAGCACGGCGTCACGCCGGCGCGTCACGTGCACGTGGTGGGCGCCGGCGTCATGGGCGGCGACATCGCGGCCTGGTGCGCGCTCAAGGGCATGACGGTCACGCTGCAGGACCAGGACATGGCACGCATCGCGCCCGCCATCAAGCGCGCCGCCGACCTCTACGCACGGCGCCTGAAAGACCCGCGCCAGGCGCGCGCCGCCTTCGACCGGCTGGTGCCGGACACGGCCGGCGGCGGTGTCCCGCTGGCGGACATCGTCATCGAGGCCATCAGCGAACAGCCCGAGGCCAAGCGCGCGCTGTACCAGTCGCTGGAACCGCGCATGAAAGCGGGCGCGCTGCTGGCCACCAACACGTCCAGCCTGTCGCTCGAGACACTTCGCCAGGGGCTGGCGCGTCCGGACCGTCTGGTGGGCATCCACTTCTTCAATCCCGTCGCGAAGATGCCGCTGGTCGAGGTGGTGCATGCAGAGGGCGATGACGACACCGCCGCGGCCCGTGCCTGCGCCTTTGTCGGCCAGATCGACAAGCTTGCGCTGCCGGTCAAGAGCGCGCCCGGTTTCCTCGTCAATGCGGTGCTGGCGCCCTACATGTTGCAGGCGATGCGCAGCGTGGACGAAGGCGTCGCGCCCGAAACCGTGGACGCCGCCATGGTGGCGTTCGGCATGCCCATGGGGCCGCTGGAACTTGCGGACACTGTCGGCCTGGACATCGCCCGCGCAGCGGGCCAGGAGCTTGCCGGCGGCGCCGAGCCGCCTCGTTGCCTGGCCGACCGGCTGGCCCGCAACGAACTGGGCAAGAAGAGCGGCAAGGGCTTTTACACCTGGCGCGACGGCAAGCCGGTCAAGCAGCGCGGCGCCGATGTCGCCAGCGCGCCGTCCGGCCTGGCGCAGCGCCTGATCCAGCCGCTCATCGACGCGACGCGGCAGCGCGTTGCGGCCGGCGTCGTGGCCGATGACGACCTGGCCGACGCCGGGGTGATTTTTGGAACGGGATTCGCGCCGTTCACGGGCGGTCCCCTGCATTACCAGGAAAGCAGCACCATGCAGCAAGGCAGTAAAGCGGCTCGCGCCGATTAGACCGGGGCAGACCGGCAGTGGAAGAGAGAGACACACATCCAACTCGAGGAGGCAGTACCATGCGCAGACGTCCATTGTCCCTGAGCGCCCTGTCGGCCATTGTGGTCGGCCTGGGCGCATCCGCAACGTCCTACGCTGCCGGCTTTCAGCTCTTGGAGCAGAACGCCAGCGGCCTGGGCAACGCGTATGCAGGCTCGGCGGCAAATCCGGAGAATGCCAGCATCATGTATTTCAACCCGGCAGGCTTGACCTATCTGCCGGGCCTCAATTTCTCCGGCGGGGTAAACCTGATCAAACCGTCGTTCAAGTTCTCGGACAACGGCAACAGCCGCAACCCCAGCGTTCCCGGCATTCCCGGATCCGGCCTGAATGGCTCGGTGCCCACGGGCGGCAACGGCGGCGACGCCGGCCACCTGGGTGTCGTCCCCAACATCTACGCCTCCTGGCAACTGAACGAGCAGTGGTACATCGGCCTGGGCGTCGGCGCGCCGTTCGGCCTGATGACCGAATACGACGACGGTTGGGTGGGCCAATACCACTCGAACAAGTTCGACATCAAGACCATCAACGTCAACCCGTCCATCGCCTACAAGGTCAACGAGAAGTTCTCGATGGGCTTCGGCGTGAACTGGCAGCACATCGACGCCACCTACAAGAAAAAGACCGTGGTGCCCATCGCCGGCCTGCCGCTCGCGACGAACGGCGACGCGGACCTGAACCTGAAAGGCGACGCCTGGGGCTGGAACGTCGGGTTCATGCTTCAACCCACGGAGGACACGCGCATCGGCCTGTCGTACCGCTCGAAGATCAAGCACTCGGCCAAGGGCGATACCGACATCGACAATATCGCGCCGACCGGCCAGTCCGTGTCTTTCGATGCCAAGGCCAACGTCGACCTGCCCGACACGCTGATCCTCAGCGCCGCGCACCAGCTCAACGAGAAGTGGGAACTGCTGGGCGATCTGTCGTGGACCGGCTGGAGCAGCATTCCCGAACTGAAGATCAAGAACTCGGGACCGGGCGCGCGCGACGACGAGCTTCCGCTCAATTTCCGCGACACGTGGCGCGTCGCGGTGGGCGCGAACTACAAGTTCGCCCCGGCCTGGAAGTGGAAATTCGGCCTGGCGTTCGACCAGTCGCCGGTGCACGACGCCGCCGACCGTCCGACGTCCCTGCCGGACAACGACCGCTACTGGTTCTCGACCGGCGTGCAATGGGCCGCCACCAAGGACACCACGATCGACGTAGGCTACACCTACCTGTACCTGCGCAAGACGGACATCGACACCACGTCCGGCAGCCAGGCCACCAAGGGCCGCGTGGCGGGCACGTACGACAGCAACGGCCACATCTTCGGCCTGCAGCTCTCGTCCCGCTTCTAGGCTTGAGCGGTCGGACGGCCGCCGCGCCGTCCGACCGATTTTTCAGGAGACTTCCTTGAGCAAGTTCGTCGTCAAACACGTCGCCGTCCTGGGCGCCGGCGTCATGGGCGCGCAGATCGCCGCCCACCTGGCCAATGCCGGCGTGCCTGTCACGCTGTTCGACCTGGCCGCCCCCGAAGGCGACCGCAACGGCACCGTCAAGAAAGCGCTGGCTGGCCTGAAGAAGCTCGAGCCCGCCCCGCTGGCCGGCGCCTCCCGCATCGCGCTGATCACTCCCGCGAACTACGATGACGACCTGGAGCGCCTGCGCGGCTGCGACCTCGTCATCGAAGCCATCGCGGAACGCATGGACTGGAAGACCGCGCTGTACGAGCGCATTGCGCCGCACGTCGCGCCCGGCGCCATCATCGCCTCCAACACGTCCGGCCTGTCCATCGACGCGCTGGCCAACGCACTGCCCGCCGCGCTGCGCGACCGCTTCTGCGGCATCCATTTCTTCAATCCGCCGCGCTACATGCGCCTGGTGGAAATCATCGCCACGTCGCACACGCAGGCGTCCGTGCTGGACCAGCTTGAAACGTGGCTGACGTCGGCCCTGGGCAAGGGCGTCATCCGCGCGCTGGACACGCCCAACTTCGTCGCCAACCGCATCGGCGTGTTTTCGATCCTGGCCGCAATGCACCACACCGCGCGCCTCGGCCTCGCCTTTGACGAGGTAGACGCGCTGACCGGCCCCAAGATCGGCCGGCCCAAGAGCGCCACGTACCGCACCGCCGACGTGGTGGGCCTGGACACGCTCGCCCACGTCGTGGGCACGATGGAAAAGAACCTGCCGGACGATCCGTGGCACACGTATTTCGCGCTGCCCGAATGGCTGTCCGCGCTGATCGCCAAGGGCGCGCTCGGCCAGAAAAGCGGCGCCGGCGTCTACCGCAAGCAGGGGCGCGAGATCCAGGTGCTGGACCTGAAGGCGCAGGACTACGTGCCCAGCGCCGGCAAGCTGGCCGACGAGGTCGCGGCGCTGCTCAAAGAACGCGATCCGGCCAAGCGCTTCGCGGCGCTGCGTGCAAGCCAGCACCCGCAGGCGCAGTTCCTGTGGAGCCTGTTCCGCGACATCTTCCATTACAGCGCCGTGCAGCTTGAGCACGTCGCCGACAACGCCCGCGACCTGGACCTGGCGATGCGCTGGGGATTCGGCTGGTCGCAAGGCCCCTTCGAAACCTGGCAGGCCGCTGGCTGGCAGGACATCGCCGCCGCCGTGGCCGAAGACATCGCCGCGGGCCGCGCCATGAGCAACACCCCCCTGCCCGCCTGGGTGCTGGAACCCGGCCGCCAGGGTGTGCACGCCCCCGAAGGCTCTTACTCGGCGCGCACCGGCCAACTGCACCCGCGTTCCACGCTGCCGGTGTATGCCCGCCAGATATTCCCCGAGCGCGTCTTTGGCGAGGCCCGCGACGACCGCGGCGTCACCATCTGGGAAAACGAAGGCGTGCGGCTGTGGCACCTGCCGCGCGTGGACGCGGGCATCGCGATCCTGTCCGTCACCTCAAAGAATCACACCCTTGGCGCCGAAGTGCTGGAAGGCGTGTTGCAGGCCGTCGCGAAGGCCGAGCGCGAATTCGACGGGCTGGTCATCTGGCATGAGGCGCCCTTCGCCGTGGGCGCCAATCTGCAGCAGGTGGTCGAAGCGTGCGCGGCCGGCCAATGGGAAATGCTGGAAGCCACGGTCGAAAAATTCCAGCGCGCCTCGCTGTCCTTCAAGTACGCGCAGGTTCCCACCGTGGCGGCCGTGCAAGGCATGGCGCTGGGCGGTGGCTGCGAGTTCCTGATGCACGCCTCGCACCGCGTGCTGGCGCTTGAAAGCTATATCGGCCTGGTCGAAGCCGGTGTCGGCCTGATCCCGGCGGGCGGCGGCAGCAAGGAATTCGCCGCGCGCGCCGCAGCCCTGGCGGCAAAGACCGCCACGCCGGGCGAGGTCTTCCCGTATCTGCAACCCGTATTCCAGACCATCGCCATGGCGCAGGTGGCCAAGAGCGGCCTGGAGGCCATTGAGGCCGGTTTCGGACGCGAACAGGACATCGTGCTGTTCCATCCCGACGAACTGCTGTTTGTCGCAATCGGCCAGGCCCGCGCCGCCGCCCAGGCAGGCTACACGCCGCCCCCGCGGTTGCAGGGCGTCCCCGTCGCGGGCCGCAACGGCATCGCCAACTTCGAAATGGTGCTGGTCAACATGCGTGAAGGCGGCATGATCAGCGCCCACGACTACCGCGTGGCCCGCAGCGCGGCCGTAGCGCTGTGCGGCGGCGAGGTCGAGACCGGCACGAAGGTGGACGAGGAATGGCTGCTTGCCGTGGAGCGCAAGGAATTCGTCGCGCTGCTGCGCACGTCCGAAACCCAGGCACGCATTCGCCACACCCTCGAGACCGGGAAGCCGCTGCGGAATTAGCCCCCCGGCGCCTGCGGCGCTCCCCCCAGGGGCGCCGGCTGCGGACCGGCGGAGCCGCTGTATGGTGCCCCCCCCAGCGCCTGCGGCGCTCCCCCCTGGGGCGCGGACTGCGGACCGGCAAAGCCGGATCCGCGCCGCCCCGCCTGAGAGGGCCTGTTAAACGCGGGGGAGTCGGATTGATTCTTCTCGCTGTTGATATATGAGGAAATGGATATGACCAAGCAGATCCAAGACGCCTACATCGTCGCGGCCACGCGCCTGCCGGTGGGCAAGCGCAACGGCGCCTACATCACCACGCGCCCCGACGACATGCTTGCCGCCGCGCTGAACGGCGCGCTGGCGCAGGCGCCCGGCCTGGACGCGGCGCGCATCGACGACGTGATCGCCGGTTGCGCCATGCCGGAGGCCGAGCAGGGCATGAACGTGGCGCGCATCAGCCTGCTGCTGGCGGGCTTGCCGCAGAGCGTGGCGGGCGTCACCGTCAACCGTTTCTGCGCGTCCGGGCTGCAGGCGGTGGCCGACGCCGCCGCCCGCATCCGCCTGGGCGAAGCCGACATCATGATCGGCGCAGGCACGGAATCCATGAGCGCCATGCCGCAGATCATGGGCAACAAGGTGTCGATGAACCCGGCCATTTTTGCCCACGAGGAAAACATCGGCATGGCCTTCGGCATGGGCCTGACCGGCGAAAAAGTCGCCGAACGCTGGAAGGTGTCGCGCGAAGACCAGGACGCCTTTGCCCTCGCCTCGCACCAGAAGGCCTGCGCCGCCATCGCCGCGGGCCACTTCCGCGCCGAGACCACGCCCTACGAAGTGGTGACCCACCTGCCCGACGACGCAAGCGGCGCGATCAAGGTGGTGCGCCGCCTGGTCGAGGTGGACGAAGGCCCGCGGCCCGACAGCAATGCAGCGGCGCTGGCGCGGCTGAAGCCCGTGTTTTCCACGCGGGGCAGCGTCACGGCGGGCAACAGTTCGCAGATGTCGGACGGCGCCGCCGCCGTGATCCTGGTGTCCGACCGCATTCTGCGCGAGTTCAACCTCAGCCCGCTGGCCCGCTTTGTGAGTTTCGCGGTGGCGGGCGTGCCTCCCGAGGTCATGGGCATCGGCCCGGTCGCCGCCATTCCCAAGGTGCTGGACCGCGCGGGCATCAAGCAGGACGCGCTGGACTGGATCGAACTGAACGAGGCCTTCGCGGCGCAATCCCTGGCCGTCATCCGAGAGCTCAAGCTGGACCCGGCCAAGGTCAACCCGCTGGGCGGCGCCATCGCGCTGGGCCACCCGCTGGGCGCCACGGGCGCGATCCGCACCGCGACCATCACGCACGGACTGCGCCGCACGGGCGGCAAGTACGGGCTGGTCACGATGTGCATCGGCACGGGCATGGGCGCAGCCGGCTTGTTCGAAGCCCTGTAGCAGACCGGCGGACAGCGTGAAGCCTTACTGGTTCAAGAGCCTGTCGCCCCAATGGCGCGCACGCCTGATGCGGGTGGGATTCAACCTGCATCCGGCATTCCGCGCCACCGGCGGCCGCGTGATGCACGTGTCGCCGGATTTCCAGCACATACGCATCAAGCTTCCGCTGCTGCGGCGCACCCGCAACATCGTGGGCTCGATGTATGGCGGGTCGCTGTTCGCGGTAACCGACGGCGCCCATCCGACGATGCTGATGTCCGCATTGGGCGCGGACCACATCGTGTGGGACAAGGCCGCGTCCATCCGCTTTCGCAAGCCGGCCTACACGACGCTGTACGTGGATTTCCGGCTGCCGCACGGCGAGATCGCCGAGATCCGCAGGATCCTTTCGCGCGATCACGAGACCACCCGCACGTATACGGTGGAACTGAAAGACAAGGACGACGTCGTATACGCCGTCGTGGAACGCACGATCTACATCGCAGACAAAAAGTTCTACAAGCAGAAGAACACTGGAGGAGACAAATGCGTTGCATCCCCGGAGGGCGAACCGCCGCCCTGAGCTTGATCCTGGCGGCCTGCCTGGCGGGCGCGCCCGCCTTTGCCGCCGATGCGGAAGTCGCCGGCGTGCGTGTGCCCGATCACCTGTCCGAAGGCGCCCACGCGCTGGTGCTCAATGGCGCCGGCCTGCGCACCCGCTTCGTCGTGAAGGTCTACGTTGCCGCGCTGTACGTCACCACCAAGTCACACGACGCCGCGGCGCTGATCGACAGCAACGAACTGCGCCGCATGCGCTTGCAGCTTCTGCGCGACGTGGACAGCAACAGCCTGGACAAGGCGCTGCAGGACGGATTGCGCGACAATACGTCCTCGCAGGAACTTGCCGCGCTGAACGAGCCCGCCCGGCGCCTGTCGGCCTTGATGGCCGAGATCGGCGCCGCCCGCGAAGGCGACGTCATCGATCTGGACTTCGACGCCCGAGGCGTCGCCATCGTCAGCAACGGCAAGCCGCAAGGGCGCATCGACAATCCGGCCTTTGCGCGCGCCTTGCTGCGCGTCTGGCTGGGCGACAGCCCCGCGCAGGCTTCCCTGAAAAAAGCCCTGCTGGGCAACTAGCCCGCTGAACGGAACCGCACGATATGGAACGAATCTGGCACAAGAGCTATCCCTACGGCGTGCCCGCGGACATCGAAACCGACGGCAGGACGACTCTGGTCTCCATCGTCCAGGAAAGCTGCCGGCGCTTTCCGGACAAGACCGCCTACATCAGCATGGGCAAGTCGATCACCTACGCCGACCTGGACGACCTGACGCGCCGCTTCGCGGCCTGGCTGCATGCCAATGGCCTGGGCCGCGGCGACCGCGTCGCGCTCATGATGCCCAATCTGCTGCAGTATCCGGTCTGCCTGTTCGGCGCCCTGCGCGCCGGCTGCATCGTGGTGAACTGCAATCCGCTCTACACCGCGCGCGAACTGGAACACCAACTGGCCGACTCCGGGGCCCGCGCCATCGTGGTCGCCGAGAATTTCGCGGCAACCCTTCAGAAGGCCTTGCCCAACACCCAGCTTGAACGCGTGCTGGTCACATCCATCGGGGAAATGCTGGGTCCGGTAAAGGGGCGCCTGGTCGACTTCGCGGTGCGACGCGTCAAGCGCATGGTGCCGGCCTGGTCCCTGCCCGGCTCGGTTCGGCTGGGTGACGCGCTGGCCGCCACGCGCGGCGCGCCGTTCACGGAAGTCCCGCTGACGCCCGACGACCTGGCCTTCCTGCAGTACACGGGCGGCACCACCGGCGTGGCCAAGGCCGCCATGCTGTCGCACGGCAACCTGGTGGCCAACGTCAGCCAGGCGTACGCCTGGGTGCGCCCCCTGGTGAAAGACGGGCAGGAATGCATCGTCACGGCCTTGCCGCTGTATCACATCTTCGCGCTCACGGCGAACTGCCTGACCTTCATGAAGCTGGGCGCCAGCAATCTGCTCATCATCAATCCGCGAGACATCCCGACGCTGGTGAAAGAGATGGGCAAGGTGCCGTTCTCGGCCTTTACCGGGGTGAACACGCTATTCAATGCGCTGCTCAACCACCCGGGTTTCGCCAGGCTCGATTTTTCCCGCCTGCGCCTGACCATGGGCGGCGGCATGGCGGTTCAGCGGTCGGTCGCGGACCGCTGGCGCGCGGTGACCGGGATCTCCATCGCGCAGGCCTACGGCCTGACCGAAACGTCGCCTGCCGTCACCATCAACCACCTGGACACGAAGGTCTTCACGGGATCGATCGGCCTGCCCGTGCCGTCCACCGATCTCTCGATCCGCGATGACGCGGGCCGCGAACTGGGCATCGGCGAAAGCGGCGAAATCTGCGTGCGCGGACCGCAGGTCACGCAGGGCTACTGGAACCGGCCCGACGAGACCGCGCTTGTCATGTACCCGGACGGCTTCCTGCGCACGGGCGACGTCGGTTACGTCGATGAAACCGGCTACGTCTACCTGGTGGACCGCAAGAAGGACATGATCCTGGTGTCCGGCTTCAACGTCTATCCGAACGAGGTCGAGGACGTGGCGGCGCTGCACCCCGGCGTGCGCGAAGTGGCGGCCGTGGGGGTGCCCGACGAACGCTCCGGCGAGGCCGTCAAACTGTTCGTGATCCGCAAGGATCCCGCGCTGGACGCCGAGACGCTCATCGCGCATTGCCGCACCCAGCTGACGGGGTACAAGGTGCCTCGCTACATCGAATTCCGCGACGATCTGCCGCGCACCAACGTGGGCAAGATCCTGCGCCGGGAGCTTCGCCCGGACGCGTCCGCCGCGGTGCAGGCAACGCCTTCGGACCAGACGCCGGCCAAGGCCTGAGCGGGCATCCGACGCCGGTATCCGACGCCGGCATCTGACGCGGGTATCTGACGCCTGTAGGTTCGCCCGAAGGCAAGCCCGTCGGGTCGCCCCGGTTCGCTGCAAGCGTCGGCCGGTGTCGCGCGGCGCCAACAACGCGCGCGCAAGGCGGCGCGCGGCGGTCCGGTCTCAAGCCGCTGAAATCACTGGACTTTCCCCTTTCTTTCCTGTCGCCGCGCCGCCGCGCGGCCTTTTTTTACATCTTCATCGCATCGGGGCGCTTGGCTGGTCTCATCACCACAATTAATAATAGTTATCGTTGTCATTTCTATACGTAACTGGCTGCACTTGTCCGACGCCAGTGGGGAGACCTTTCTTGAAACGCCACCACAACCAGGCCGCCCTGCGCGCGCGGCTCCGTCCGCGCGTACCCGCCGCGGCTGCACTGGCCGCCTGCCTGGGCGCCGCCGCCGCGCATGCGCAGCCTGAACAGCCCGCCACCCTGCCCGCCGTGCAGGTCGTGGGCACCGGCGAAACCGCCACCGGGCCCGTCGATGGGTACGTCGCCCGGCGCAGCGCGACCGCCACCAAGAGCGACACGCCGCTGTCCGAGACCCCGCAGGCCATTACCGTCATTCCGCGCGAGCAGATCGTCGACCAGGGCTCGCAAAACGTGCAGGACACGATGAACTACGCGGCCGGCGTCCGTCCCAATGCCTACGGCGTGGACAACCGCGGGGATTATGTGCGCGTCCGCGGAGTCGAGCCGGTGCAATACCTGGACGGCCTGCGCCAGTTCTTCAACTACAACAATCCGCGCACCGAGGTGTATGGCCTGGAGCGCGTGGAAGTCCTGCGCGGCCCCTCGTCGATGCTTTACGGGCAAGGCAGCACCGGCGGGATCGTGAACCTGATCAGCAAACGCCCGCAAGCCGAACAGCAGGGCGAGATCGGCGTGCAGCTTGGCAACTTCAATCGCCGTGAAATCCAGGCCGACTTCACCGGCCCGCTGACCGAAGACGGCCAGTGGCTGTATCGCGTGGTCGCGCTGGGACGCGACAGCGACACGCAGGTCCAGTATGCGCCGGACGATCGCCTGTTCCTTGCGCCGTCGCTCACCTGGCAGCCCAGCGCAGCCACTTCGCTCACGCTGCAGGCCTCCTGGCAGAAGGACAAGTCGGGCACGACGCAATCGTTCCTGCCGTGGAGCGGCACCGTCGAGCACAATCCCAACGGCCGCATCCCGACGCGCCGCTTCGCCAGCGAGCCGGGTTTTGACGCCTACGACACCGAGCAATTCAACGTGGGCTGGATGTTCGAGCACCAGTTCAACGACACCTGGAAGTTCCGCCAGAGCTTTCGCAACACGGTCAGCAGCGTGGACTACAAATCGCTCTACCCGAACGTGTATGGCGACCGGCGCGGCGATTCCTACATCGACGCGGAACAGACCACCGTCGACCGCTTCTATTACATCAACAAGCCGCGCATGCGCACCCTGCTGGCCGACCAGAACCTGGAAGGCAAGCTGAACTGGGGCCGCACGCAGCACACCGTCATCGTGGGCATGGATTATTCGCGCTATCGCGAGACCAGCAGCACGGACAGCGGACTGGGCTCGCCGCTCAACCTGTACCACCCGGCCTACGGCAACGCGCCGGACTACACGCTCACCGACACGCCCAAGCAAAGGCAGCAACAGCTTGGCTTCTACGCGCAGGACCAGATCGCGTTCGACAAGAACTGGATCCTGCTGGCCGGCATCCGCCGCGACCGCGTCGAGAGCACGACCGAAGGCCAGGACAAGGAAACGGACCAGGCGACCACCAAGCGCTTCGGCCTGATGTACGCGGCCGACAACGGCTTGTCGCCGTACGTCAGCTACAGCGAATCGTTCACCCCCATCGCCGGCGCCGATTTCTACAACCAGCGCTGGAAGCCCATGCGCGGCAAGCAATGGGAAGTGGGCCTGAAGTACATGCCCGTCAACGCGGACCTGGAGTTCACCGCGGCCGCCTATGACCTGCGCGAAAGCAACCGCCAGACCAACGATCCGGAAAATCCCAACAACCAGATCCAGGCCGGCAAGACGCGCACGCGCGGCGTCGAACTGGAAATGCGCGGGCGCGTCACCAAGGACGTGGACGTGATCGCCAACTACATCTACACCGACATCGATCCCCAGCTGGAAGGGATGCCCAAGCACATGGTGTCCCTGTGGGGCAAATACCGCTTCGCCATCGCCAACCAGCCTGGCTTCGCGGTAGGCGCCGGCACGCGATTCCTGTCCAAGTTCCGGGATGGCGGGGCGCCTGAAACGCCGTCCGTGACGCTGTTCGACGCCATGGTCAGCTATACAAATGGCCCGTGGCGCTACGCGCTCAACGTCAACAACATCGCGGACCGTACCTATGAGGTGGTCTGCCTGGACCGCGGCGACTGCTTCTACGGCGCCCGCCGCACGGTGATGCTGAGCGGCGCCTACCGCTTCTGACGGCGCGGGCCGCTCCGCTCACCGGGGTCTCCACCGAGGACAACCTGTACGTACATGTTGTACGTACAGGTGTACACTACGATTTTTCAACCGTACGACAGACGCGCACATGAACGTCTGCAACCCAGAAAAATCGTCCTGGAGACCCCGATAGTGTCGACCGCAACTACCCGCTCGCCCTTTTTTGGCACGATGCAGAAAATCCCCGGTGGATTGATGCTGGTGCCGCTGATCCTGGGTTCCCTGATCGGCACCTTCGCCCCCGATGCGCTGGCCATCGGCGGCTTCACCACCGCCCTCTTCAAGAACAGCGCGCTGCCCCTGATCGCGCTGCTGATTTTCGCGACGGGCACGCACGTCAACGCCCGCACGGGCGGCCCCATCCTGGCCACGGCCGGCACCATTCTGTTGATGAAGACGCTGGTGCCCGCCACGCTCATCATCATCCTGGGCAGCTACGTTGGCCTGGATGGCCTGTGGGGCGTGTCGATCCTGGCCCTGCTGGCCGCCTTCGACAACAGCAACGGCGGCCTGTGGCTGGCCTACACCGGCCAGTACGGCGACGCCCGCGATCGCGGCGCCTATGTGGCCAGCGCGGTCAACGACGGTCCCTTCTTCAGCCTCCTGTTCCTGGGCGCGTCCGGCCTGGCCGACATCCCGATGATCGCCCTGGTGGCGGCGCTGGTGCCCTTCCTGCTCGGCGTTGTCGTCGGCAACCTGGATCCCAAGTGGCGCGACGTGCTCAAGCCCGTGCCCAACATCGTCATCCCGTTCTTCGCCTTCGCCCTGGGCACCGGCATCGACCTGGGCGCCGTGGTTGGCGGCGGCATCAGCGGCCTGATCCTGGGCCTGATCATCAGCCCCATCACTGGCGGCCTGGTCTACCTGGGTTATCGCGTGATCCTGCGCCGCGGCGGCAAGAGCGGCCTGGGCTTTGCCGCGGGCACCACGGCCGGCAACGCCATCGCCACGCCCGCCGTTGTCGCGGCGGCCGACCCCAACTTCCAGCAATACGTGTCGACCGCCACCGCGCAGGTCGCCGCATGCGTGCTGATCAGTTCCATTCTGGCTCCCGTGCTGGCATCCTGGTTCCTGAAGCGCGCCGGTGAACTCAAGTCCGAGGACGCCGACGCCACCGTCGCCCCGCCCCTGACCGAAGCCCGCGGAGAGGCCCTGTGAAACCCGCCATCGCCATCGTCGCGGACGACCTGACCGGTTCCGGCGACACCGCCGTGCAGTTCGTGCGCGCCGGCTGGAGCACCCACCTGTCGATCGACGGCGCCGATGAGGCCCTGTCGGGTCCCGTCGACGACGGCGTCGAAGTGCTGGCCGTCACGACGCACAGCCGTGCGCTCAGCGCCGCCGACGCGGCCCAGGTGATCCGCCGCAACGTGCAGCGCCTGCGGGAAACGGGCGTATCGCGCCTGTACAAAAAGGTTGATTCCACATTGCGTGGCGCGTTCAAGGCCGAGATCGACGCCGCGCGCGACGCATGGCGCGACGACGCCGTGGCGGTGATCTGCCCGGCCTTCCCGGCAACCGGCCGCACGGTCGAGCAAGGCATCCTGTATGTGAATGGCAAGCCGGTCACGGAGACCTCGGCGGCCACGGATCCGGTCACCCCCGTGACCGAGAGCCATATCCCCACCCTGCTGGGCTGCGCGCACGTCGCGCCCAATGACGACGACACCGCCGAATCGCTGGCCGCGCGCATCGCGCAGGCCGGCAACACCGTGGTGGTGGACGCATCCACCGACGCCGACCTCGACCGCCTGGCGCTCGCCATCGGACTGCTGGGCGAACGCGCCCTGCCCGTCGGCGCCGGCGGGCTGGCCATGCCGCTGGCCCGCGTCTGGGCCGGCGCGGACCAGACCGCGCCCGTCGTGGTCGTCGTCACGTCGCAGCACAGCGCCGCCCGCGCCCAGGCCGCGGCGCTGCAGGCGTCCGGCGCCGTCACGTGGTCGCCGTCGCTGGCGCAACTGGCCGACGACGCCGCATGGCGGGCCTGGAGCCAGCCTTTGCTGCAGGCACATGCGCAGGCCCCGATCGAGGCCGGCACCATTCTGCTGCTGGCCCCTGAAGGACAGCTCGCCGGCCTGGATTCCGAGACGGTCGCCGACCGCCTGGGAAGCCTTGCCGCACAAGTGATCGCCGCCGCACGCGCGGCCGGCGTCGTCGCCACCGGCGGCGACGGGGCGCGCAGCGTGCTGGTCGCGCTGCAAGCCAACGGCATCGCGCTGGTGGACGAAGTAATGGGCGGCGTGCCCCTGGGCACGCTGACCGGGGGCACGGCCGCGGGCCTGCCCGTGGTGACCAAGGCCGGCGGCTTTGGCACCGAAGACGTATTGGTTCGCGCGGTGCGCGCGATCCGCGACAGGAGATTCAAGCGATGACACAAACCCCTTCCGCGAAGCTGCCCCTGCTGGCCGTAACCTTGGGCGACGTGGCGGGCATCGGGCCGGAAATCACGGCCAAGATGCTCATGGGCCACAACGAACTGCGCCAGAAGGCCCGCCTGCTGGTGGTGGGCGACGTAGACGTCATGGCCAACGCAGTGCGCAGCCTGGGCGGCGACCCCGCCATCGTGCGCAAGCTGGACCGCGCGGCCGACACCACGAACACCCCCGGCACGATCGAAGTGCTGCAGGCCGGCCCGTCGCTGGCCCACGTGAAGCTGGGCGAAATCAGCGCTGACGCCGGCGACGGCTCCGTGCGCTTCGTCACCACGGCCTGCGCCCTGGCGCGCGCCGGCGAAGTCGACGGCATCGTCACCGCTCCGCTGAACAAGGCCGCGATGCATGCCGCCGGCCACAAGTGGCCCGGCCACACCGAGCTGCTGGCCCACGAATTCGACGTGAAGACCTTCTCGCTGGTGCTGTCGGCCGGCGATCTGTACATCTTCCACGCGACCACGCACGTGTCGCTGCGCCAGGCCATCGAAGACGTGACCCCGGCGCGCATGCGCGCCGTCCTGCGGCTGGCCGGATCCTTCGCCACGGCCCTGGGCCGCGGCGACGAGCCGGTGGCCGTCGCGGGCCTGAACCCGCACGCCGGCGAGAACGGCATCTTCGGCAGCGAAGATGCCGACATCCTGGCGCCCGCCGTGGCTGAAGCCAACGCCGCCGGCATCCTGGCCGCCGGTCCCATCCCGGCCGACGCGCTGTTCCCGCAGGCCGTGCGCGGCAAGTGGAAGTTCGTGATCGCCTGTTACCACGATCAGGGCCACGCGCCCTTCAAGTCGGTGTACGGCGACGATGGCGTCAACATCACCGTGGGCCTGCCGGTCGTGCGCGTGTCCGTGGACCACGGCACCGCCTTCGACATCGCCGGCAAGGGCATCGCGCGCGAGGACAGCCTCATCCTGGCCGCCGAGCGCGCCGCGCATCTGGCCCCGGGCTGGACGCATGTATGGGAAACTGCGCGGGCACAAACCGGAGGTTGATTTCCATGGCGCCCGCCAACCACGACGCACAGCCCGTTCTTGATCGAGCGGGAGACACCCCGCTGCACGCCCAGGTCGCAACCTGGCTGCGCGGATACATCCGCTCGAACAAGCTCGCGGCCGGCGCCGTGCTGCCCAGCGAGGCCGCGCTCTGCGACCGCTTCGGCGTTGCGCGCAGCGTGGTGCGCCAGGCGCTGGCGGCCCTGGCCGCCGAAGGGCTGATCCAGCGCGAGACGGGGCGTCCCGCCACCGTCGCCGCGCCGCAGGAACACCGCCGGCTGGTCCAGCGATCAACCGGGCTGTATGAACAATTCGCCCAATCGGGCGTTTCCCTGCAGACGCGGGTGCTGGCCCTGGGTCCGGCCGATCCTCCCGCCGACGTGGCCGACTTCTTCGGCACGACCCACCTTCTGTTGTTGGAACGCCTGCGCCACGTCGCCAATGCGCCGCTGGCCTACGTGCGCACCTGGCTGCCCGCGGAAGCGGTGCCGGGCCTGCGCGCCGAACACCTGGTCGACGCGTCCTTGCACGGCGTGCTGACCCGTCAGTTCGGGCTGCGCCCCGGCGCCGGCCGCAACCAGATCCGGGCGGTGGCCGCCACTGCACAGCAGGCCGCCCTGCTGAACACGGAACCCGGCACGCCCCTCCTGATGCTGCAAGGCCAGGGCATGGATCAGCATGGCAAGCCGCTGGAATGGTTCACCACCTGGCACCGGGCGGAACAATTGGTTTTCGACGTGGATGTCAGCATGGGGCACGAGAGCGTGCAGCCCAGGTTGAACGATGCGGCCGTCCAACCTGACCTGTCCTCTGGAAGTCAGGATCCCTTGGCGCGCGCTCAGGCGTTGGTGGCGGAGCTGTCCGCCGAACTGTCCAGGCTGCGCGGCCGGTCCTGACGCAGCCGTTCCAGAACGGCGCGCGGACTCGATTCAGCGCGCGTTTTCCGCGTCCTGCCCTGCCTGCCAATCCGCCAACACGCGGTCGCACAGCGCGGGCGCTTCCCCGATGTAGTTCGCGGGATCGCTCAGGCGGTCCAATTCCGCATCGTTCAGCATGCCGCGCGTCGCCGCGTCGTTGTGCACGGCTTCGCGCACGGCATCCTTCAGCGCGCAATGCTTCTTGACCGCCTCGCGCGACGCCTGCTCGATCAGGTCGTGCGCGTGCCCGCGGCCGATGCGGCCGCCCAGCGCCAGCGCATAGGCTTCGGCAAGGATCAGGCCGTTCGTCGCCGCGAGGTTCTGCGCCATCCGCTGCTCGTCGACCTCCAGCCCGTCCAGCACGCCCAGCAGATGGCGCAGCGCGCCGCCGGCCAGCGCAGCGATCTGCGGCATCACATCCCATTCGGCCTGCCATCCGCCGAGCGCGCGTTCGTGCTCCTGGATCATTCCCGAAAGCATCGTGGACACCAGCGGCGGCACGCGCACCGCCGCGGCCAGGATGGCCGCGCAGCCCACCGGATTGCGCTTGTGCGGCATCGTGCTCGACCCGCCTCGCCCAGGCCCGGCGGGCTCGCGCAATTCGCCCACCTCGGTCTGCGCCATCAGTGAAACGTCGCGGGCGATCTTGCCCATCGTGCCGACCAGGACGCCAAGCGTCGCCGCCAGATTTGCCAGGCGGTCGCGGTGCGTGTGCCACGGCATCGAAGGCAGCGCCAGGCCGAGCTCGCCAGCCAGGGCCCGCGCCACGCGCGGAGCATCCGCCCCCAGGCTGGCCAGCGTGCCCGCCGCCCCGCCAAATTGCAGCAGCGCCATCTGCGCCCCGTCCAGCAACAGGCGCTGCCGGCTGCGTTCCAGGGCCTCCAGCCATCCTGCCGTCTTGGCGCCGAACGTGGTGGGCAATGCATGCTGCAGCCACGTCCGTCCCACCATCAAGGTTTCGCGGTGCGCGGCAGTCAGCCGCGCGCAGGCCTGCGCCGTCGACCGCAGGTCCCGATCCCATTGCGCGATGGCCTGCCGGATCTGCAGCACCAGGGCGGTGTCCAGGATGTCCTGGCTGGTCGCGCCCCAATGCACATATCGGGCCGCTTCCGGATCCACGCGCGCCACGGCCGCGGTCAGCTGCTTGACGAACGGAATCGCGATGTTGCCGGCCAACGCGGCGCCCGTGGCGATGGCCTGCAGGTCCAGGATGTCCACGGCATCGCCATCATGGCAGACCGCGTGGATGATCCGCGCCGCCTCCGGGGGAATCACGCCGCATTGCGCTTGCGCATTCGCCAGGGCGGCCTCCACGACAAGCATCTGCCTGACGGTTCCTGCGCCCGAAAACAGCGCCAGCATCGCGCCGTCGGAATAGATGGCTTCGGTCAGCCCTGCATAGTCGCTCATGGTCGGGGTCCCGGCGCGGCGTCAGATGTCGAAGAACACGGTCTCGCCCGGCCCTTGCAGGATGATGTCCCACCGCAGTACGCCGCTGTCGGCCGCCTGCGCCACCAACGTGCCGCGCCGGCTGTCGGGCACCTTGGACAGAATCCAGTCCTGTGCATTGGCGGCCGCCTCGTCCGGGAAATACATGCGCGTCGAAAGATGCTTGAGCAGACCGCGCATGAAAACGGAAACGACAAGATGAGGCGCTTGCGACTGCCCGTCAGGCGCCGGCACACAGCCGGGCTTGATGGTGGTGAAGCGGAACCCGCCATCCGACCCCGTGGGCGTACGGCCAAAGCCGTTGAAGCCTTCGCTTTCCGCCCCGGCTTCCGCATGCCGGGGATCGTCCGGATGCCGGTACACGCCGCGGGCATCGGCCTGCCATATTTCGACCATGCCGTCCGGCACCGGGTTGCCCTCGCCATCGATGACGCGCCCTTCAATGACGACGGTCGTTGCGCCCAGGTCGCCACGCCCGCCCGTCAGGTCGTCGCGGTTCAGCCCGGACAGTCCGATATGAAGATAAGGACCGACAGTCTGTGAACTGGTGGGATAGAGCATGCGTTACTCCATGGGGGTGGCGTTGCGGCCGCGCAGGACGATATCGAAGCGATAGCCCAGCGCGTACTCGGGTACGGTGGTCTCCCAGTCCAGGGCGGCGATCAGCCGGTTGCGCGCCTTGGCGTCCGGCACGCACTGGAAGATGGGATCGAACTCCAGCAGCGGATCCCCCGGAAAGTACATCTGCGTCACCAGTCGCGTGGCATAGGCCCGGCCGAACAACGAGAAATGGATGTGTTGCGGACGCCACCCGTTGTAATGGTTGCCCCAGGGGTAGGCCCCGGGCTTGATCGTCTTGAATTGATAGCGGCCATGCGCGTCGGTGACCGTCCGGCCTTCCCCGCTGAAGTTGGGGTCCAGCGGCGCGTCGTGCTGATCGCGCTTGTGCAGATAGCGGCCCGCGGCGTTGGCCTGCCAGATCTCGATCAGCGCGTCCGGCACGGGGCGCCCGTTCTCGTCCAGCACGCGGCCGGACACGATGATGCGCTCGCCGATGGCCTCGGCGCTGGCCACGCGCGTCAGGTCGTTGTCGCCGTTTCTGACGAACTCCGCGCCGAACGCCGGCCCGGTGATCTCGGACAGGGTCTGCGGCACGACGATCAGGGGCTCGTTGGGAGAACGCAGCCGCGTGGACCCATACGGATCGAAACGGTAGCCCGGCTGGGTGTCCCAGAACGGGCGCCGGTATTGGGCAAGAGAGGACATTGCAGCAAATCTCCTGTGATAGGCCGCCGCGGCGGGCGGCCCGCGCGGCGGCGCAAGCGCGTCTGGCCGGCTACCCGCCGAACCAGCGCGCGGGAACGATCACCAGCGCCGGAAAGGCGACCATGAGGAACATGACGAGGAATTCGGCCGCCATGAACGGCATGACGCCGCGCGTAACGTCGTCCATCTTCATCTTCCCCACCCCGGCGACGACGTTGAGCACGGTGCCCACGGGCGGCGTCACCAGTCCGATCGAATTGTTGATGATGAACAGCACGCCGAAATACACCGGATCGATCCCGGCCGCGCGCACCAGCGGCATCAGTACGGGCGTCAGGATCAGGATGGTGGGCGTCATGTCCATGGCGGTGCCAACCACCATGACCAGCACCATGATGGCCGCCATCAGCAGGATCTTGTTGCCCATCAACGGCTGCAGCATGTCGACCACCTTGGCGGGCAGGTCGGCCACCGTGATCAGCCAGGCGCTGACCATCGCAGCGGCGATCAGGAACATGACGATCGCACTGGTCTTCGCCGCCGACACGAAAACCGCATAGAGCTGGCTGAACTTGAGCTCCCGATACACCAGCGTCGAAACCAGCAGCGCGTAGGTTGCGGCGACGACCGCGGCTTCGGTGGGCGTGAAGACGCCCATCCGGAGGCCCACCAGGATGATGACCGGCAGCATGAGCGCCCAAAGCGCCTTGCGGAACGCTGTGGCGATTTCCTGCGAGGACTTGCGCGGCGGCGGAACGATCTTTTCGCGCCTGACCAGCCACGCCCACGTCAACCACAAGGCCCCGCCGATCATCAGCCCGGGCGCGATGGCCGCCATGAACAGCTTGGAAATCGACACGTTGGCGGCCACGCCAAAGATGACCAGGCCGATGCTGGGCGGTATCACCGGCCCGATCACGCCGGTGGCGGCGATCAGCCCGCCCGCCGTCTGCTTCTTGTGCCCGGCGCTGACCATCATGGGCAGGAGCAGCGCCGTCAGCGCGGCGGCGTCCGCCACGGCGGATCCCGACAAGGCCGACAACAGGCACCCCGCCATGATCGTGACGTAGCCCAGCCCGCCCTTGACGTGGCCCACCAGGGCCAGCGCCAGGTCCACGATGCGGCGGGACAGCCCGCCCACGTTCATGATTTCCCCGGCCAGCATGAAAAACGGCACGGCCAGCAGCGGAAAGCTGTCCGCCCCGCCGATGACGTTCTGCGCCAGGATCTGCGCGTCGAAGATGTCCAGGTGCCACATGAGCGCGACGCCGCTTGCCAGCAGCGCGAACGCAATGGGCACGCCCAGCGCCATGACGCCCAGCAGCGATCCGATGAAGACGGCGATGGTCATGCGCTTCTCCCTGGCGCCCCATTGCCGGCGTCTTCCAGGATCTGCTTGAGCTGCACCGCCTCTTCGGATTCCTGGACCATGATCAAGTCCCGTTCATCCAGCTTGCCGGTCAGCACGCGATACAGGTCCATGGCGATGATCAGGCCCGCCATCACCGAGAACACCAATCCGGATGCGTAGACGATGGCCATCGGCAAGCCGCTGACGGGCGCGCTGACGTCGGCATTGATCACCGCCTGCTCCCAGCTTCCCTTGAACATCAATCCCACGATGTAGAGCATCAGGATCTGGCCGAGGACCAGGCAGAGCTTTTTGCCGGCGGTCGGCAGCTTGGCCACGATCATGTCCATGCCCAGGTGCCCGCGCTCCTTGAGCGCGATGACGGCGCCCAGGAACGTCAGCCAGATGAACATCCAGCGGGACAGCTCTTCCGACAGCGTGATCCCCGAGTTGAAACCGTAGCGCGCGACGACGTTGCCGAACACCAGCACCACCATCGCCGCCAGCAGCAGCGCGATGGCGAATTCCAGCACACGGCAGACGATGCCGATGAATCTGTCTATGACGAGCATGGCCGCGCTCCTTGTCGATTCGGATGCAGATCCGGCCGTCTCATGCCTTGGCATCCTGCAAGAGAGCGACCAGGCCTCGCAGCGCCATCAGGTAGGACTGCGGCCCCAACCCTTGCACCGTGCCGCGCACGGCTGGCGAGATGATCGAATGCGCGCGCCAGGTTTCGCGCGCGGCGATGTTCGACATATGCACTTCCAGCGTCGGAAAGGGCATGGCCTTGATCGCGTCGTGCAGGGGCACGCCGTGCTGGGTCAGGCCGGCGGGATTCACCAGCGCGCCTTGCGCGCTATCGATGTTCTCGTGCAGGAAGTCGATCAGCGCGCCCTCGTGGTTCGACTGCAGCGTGGACAACTGGACGCCCAGTTCGCCAGCCAGGGCGGCCAGGCGCTGGTTGATCTCCGCCAGTGTCGTGGTGCCATAGATGTGCGGCTCGCGGCGGCCGAACAGATTGAGGTTGGGGCCGTGCAGGACAAGAATCTTCATGGTGGGTGAGCCGGTGCGTTTACTTGCGAAGACGTGCGAGTTCGTCGTTGTAGAGCTTGACGATCGCGGGGTCGTAGCTGCTGGTGAAGTGCTCGATGACGGGCTTGACCACCTGCTGCATGCGCGCTTTTTCCGCGGGCTCGATCGTGTTGTAGGCGATGCCCTTGGCCTGCAATTCCGCGACGGCCTTCTGGGCGGCGGCCCGGCTGACCTTGCGCTGGTACCCGCGCGCCTCGTCGGCGGCTTCGTTCAGGATCTTCTGCTCGGCGGGCGACAGCTTGTCCCAGAACTTCTTGCTGACCAGCACGATGTTGGCCGCATAGACATGGTTGGTCGCGCTGACGAACTTCTGCACTTCGTAGAATTTGTTCGACAGGATCACCGAGTACGGATTTTCCTGGCCATCGACAGCCCGGGATTCCAGCGCGCCGTACAGTTCCGCGAACGGCATCGGCACGGGATTGGCCTTGAAAGCCTTGAACGTATCCAGGAAAACGGGGTTGGGAATCACGCGGATCTTCAACCCGGCCAGGTCTTCCGGCTTGGTGATGGCGTGCTTCGAGTTGGTCACGTTGCGGAAACCCAGGTCCCAGAATCCCAGCGCAACCAGGCCTTTTTCCGGCAGCTTGGCGATCAGCGCCTTGCCCAGCGGGCCGTCCAGCAATGCGTCGGCCTGTCCGAAATCCGTGACCGAGAACGGCAGATCGATCAGCCCGAATTCCTTGACGATGCCGGCCAGCGACGTCGAGGCCGGCGCCGACATTTCCTGCACGCCGCCCTGCAGCCCGGATTGCTGCTGCATTTCATTGCCAAGCTGCGAGGCGGGGAATTCCTTGACCTTCAGCTTTCCGCCGCTCTTGGCTGCCACCAGTTCGGCGAACTTCTGCACGCCGGCGCTGACCGGATGATCGGTGTTGTTCAGGTGGCCGAAGCGGATCGTCCGTTCCTGGATATCCTGCGCCGCAGCCGCCATCGCGGTAGAGCAAAGCGCGGCCGCCAACGCCATGCGGAGAATGCTGGTCTTCATCGTTGTCTCCTGGTTTTTTGGAATTCTGTCGATGTCTTGCAAGACTCGATGTGGAATGTAATTCCGAGTGGAATAGTTTTCCACCTAGGGTTATCATCCATTACCCCACTACTTGTTGAGATGACATGGCCGGAGTTCTCGAACGTGCGCTCGCCGTCATGGAGCACCTGTCCTCCAGACCTGAAGGCGTGCCCCTAGCCTCCCTTGCCCAGCAACTGGAGATCCCCCAAAGCGCCGCCCACCGGTTGCTGACCGACCTTTGCCGCTGCGGCTACGTGCGGCAGATCCGGGACCACGGCGACTACGCGCTGACGGCGCGGGTGGCGTCGATCGGTCTCAGCTATCTGGCTGCCACGGGCATCGTGGACATCGCGCAGCCGCTGGTTGACCGCCTGGCGGATATTTCGGGCGAGCTGGTGCGCCTGGCCATCGTCGACAACGACGAGCGCCTGACCTGGGTCGCCAAGGCGCAGGGCGCCCGCCACGGCCTGCGCTACGACCCGGAAATGGGATCAGAGGCCAGACTGTCCTGCAGCGCCTCGGGACATGCATGGATGCTGACGATGAGCGACGAGCGCGCGCTGGATCTCGTCGCGCGGCAAGGTTTCGGCACGCCCGAGGAATACGGTCCCAATGCGCCGACCACCATCTCAGCCCTGACCAAGATGCTGCACGCCGGCCGCAAGCGCGGTTACGCGATGATCAACGAAGTGTTCGCGCCCGGCATGACCGCCATGGCGGCGCCCGTTCAGCGCAAGGGTGAAGACGCCATTGGCGTGTTGAGCATCGCTGGCCCGGCGATGCGCCTGACGGAACCGCGAATGCTCGCGCTCGGCCCCGACCTGTTGGCGGCCGCACAAGAGCTGGCGCTGGCCAGCCTGGCGTCACCCATGTTCAGGACTCGCTTTCCGATGCAGGGCCGCAACACCGGCGAAGACGCGCCTGCGTCGTGATCCACGTTCCACACGACGGCCGACGTCTTCTTTGAAGCGATCGGCCACCGAGCTACGCCGGGACTTTTCCCGTCTCTCCGGCCCCATCCTCGGGGCCGTTCCCCCATGTGCCCAGGCTTGCTGAACGCAGCAGCGGCGATGCGTCCGCCGACTCGGCCAGCTCGCCGGCGGCGCGCATCAGCGCCGGCCCGAATTTCTCCATGGCCTTGAGGGTCAGACGTTGCGAAGGGCCGGCGACAACCAGGATGCCGGTGCTTTGATGGCCGGGACGCCGCACGGGTGCGGCCATGGCGCTCATTCCCGCCGCGTAGACATCCTGGAGAATGCTGTAGCCACGGCGCCTATGGCCGTCCAGGCTGGCCAGCAGCGCGCGCAGGGACGTCGGGGCGTTCGGGCCGAAGTCGCGCGGCTTGCCCAGCCCCTGTTCCGTCACGTACGCGATGGCCTGGTCTTCCGGCAGCGTCATCAGCCATGCATGACCCGCCGCGCTGCACGACAGGCGCAGGTCTATGCCCATGTCCGGGTCATACAACAGGCCGGACTTGGCTCCCTGCGCCTTCGCCACCAACGTCAGCCGTTTGCCGTCCACGATGGCCAGGCGCACCAGTTCGCCGGTTGCGAGCGCAAAGCGATCGATCACCGGTTGCGCGATGTCGACCACGCCCGAGCGGCTGAGGAAGCTGAGCCCCATCGAAGCCAGCTTGGTCGTCAGCGCATAGTCGCCGCGGACGGCTGTCTGCCGCACATACCCGTACTTCATGAGTTCGTGCAGCGTGCGGTGACATCCGCTGCGCAACTGGCTCAGGTCATCGGCGATATCGGCAAGGCTCGCGCCGTCGGGTCGAGCGGCCAGGTATTCCAGCAGCGCCAGTGTTTTCTCGATTGCTCCGCTCATTGCCCTCTCCCAAGGCCAGGCCCTCGATCGTTCAAATTTTGAATTCACTCAAAATTTGAACGGCATTCAAAATTATGCCCTATGCTCGCTGCCAAGTATTCCCCTGAGGGTCCGCCGCCGCACCCGATTCGAACGGACCTCTTGCCAACGACAACAGACAAAAGGTGCTTGTGATGAATTCCAGGAAATCGCCCCTTCGCATGGCCGCGGCCGCCGCCGCAACGATCCTGGCCTGCCTTGCCGCCACAGGCACGGCAGCGGCGCAGGAGGTCAAGGCCCGCACGATGAAATTCGCGTTCAGCCTTGCGGCCGATCATCCCCTGGGCCAGGGCGCGCAGAAGTTCGCTGACCTTGTTTCGGAAAAGAGCGGCGGCAAGATGAAGGTGTCGATCTACGCCAACGCGGTGCTCGGCGGCGACCCCCAGAATCTTTCGGCGGTGCGCGGCGGCACACTGGACTTCACGTCGATGGCGACCGGCCTGCTTGCCGGCATCGACAAGCGCTTCATGGTCTTCGATCTGCCGTTCCTGTTCAACGATGCGCGCGAGGCATACGCCATTTCGGACGGGCCCGTGGGTCAGCGTCTGCTTGGAGGACTGTCCGAGCACGGCCTGGTGGGGCTGGGCATATGGGATCTGGGCTTTCGCAACATGACCAACAGCAAGCGCCCCATCGCGCAGGTTCAGGACCTGCAGGGCCTGAAGATCCGCGTCATCGCCGCTCCCGTCTACATCGATATGTTCAAGACTTTGGGCGCGAACCCCGTGCCCATGACCTTCGGCGAGGTCTATGGCGCCCTGGAATCCAAGGCGATAGACGGGCAGGACAACCCGGTGGGCGTGATCCTGTCCGCCAAGTTCGCCGAAGTCCAGAAGTACCTGTCCCTGACGCGCCACATCTACACGGGCATGCCCTTCCTGATGAGCCGCAAGACGTGGGACGGCATGTCGGAGGCTGAACGAAAGATCATCCTCGATGCCGCGGCCGAGGCCAAGGCGTACGAGCGCAAGGTCTCGCAGGCGAAAGAGACCGTCGCGATCGAGGACCTGCGCAAGGTCATGCAGGTCAATGGCCTGACGCCCGAAGAGGTCGACCGCCTGCGCGGGGCGGTCAAACCCGTCGTGGACAAATTCGCGGGTGAAATCGGCCCGGACATCATGCAACAGGTGGCCGCGGAGATCACCGCGCTGCGAGCCAAGAACTGATCATGGCCACACTAGGAAGCGCCGCCATCGCAATGTGGTGGGACATTTCGCCGGCGTGGCGCGCGGAATTCGAAGACTGGCATTCCCATGAGCACTTTCCGGAGCGCATGGCGGTGCCGGGATTTCTGCGCGGATCGCGATGGACCAGCGCGCGCGGCGGCGAGGGTTTTTTCGTCATGTACGAACTGGACGCCTACGCCACGCTGATGTCTCCCGGGTATCTCAACCGGCTGAACGATCCCACCCCGTGGTCAACGAAGCTCATGCCGCAGCATCGCAACATGATCCGCAGCCAGTGCCACGTGCTCGACAGCGTGGGCGGGGCGCTGTCCAGATACGTGCTGACCATCCGCCTGTCTCCGCGGCCCGGATCGGAATCCGACTTGCGGGCCTATCTGAAGTCGCATGCGCAAAACGCAGCGGCGCAGCCGGGGCTCTCGGGCGCGCATTTGCTGATGACGGACACGCCGCGGATAGCGGCCACCGCCGAGCAGACTATCCGGGGCGGAAAGGACCGCGCCGCCGACTGGATCTACATCGTCAACGGCTACGCGATCAATGCGGTGGCGGCATGCGACGGCGACATCCTGAACGCCGCGCCGTTGCGCGATTTCGGCGGGGAAACCGCCGCGTGGTCCGACGTGTATTGCCTGTCCCACACCTACGAAGCCGCGGGGGCTGCTTGAGCCCTCGCGGTTACCGGCATCGAAACAGCGGCGCAGCGCGGGCTCAACGCACCAGGCAAGGCCGCTTGTTGTCGAACTTCCAGCCCGGCACCAGGTACTGCATGGCCGTGGCATCGTCGCGCGCGCCCAGGCCGTGCTGCAGGTACAGCTGGTGGGCGCGCTCGACGGCGTCCATGTCCAGCTCGATGCCCAGGCCGCCGGTTTGCGGCAGATCGATATAGCCATTGCGGATCTGCAGCGGGTTGCGCGTCAGGTGCTGCCCGTCCTGCCAGATCCAGTGCGTGTCGATGGCCGTGACGCGGCCCGGCGCGGCGGCGCCCACGTGCGTGAACATCGCCAGCGACACGTCGAAATGGTTGTTGGAATGCGACCCCCACGTCAGGCCGAACGCCTGGCAGGTCTGCGCCACGCGCACCGAGCCCTGCAGCGTCCAGAAATGCGGATCGGCCAGCGGGATGTCGACCGATTGCAGCGATAGCGCGTGCGCCATCTCGCGCCAGTCGGTGGCGACCATGTTGGTGGCGGTGGGCAGCCCGGTCGCCCGGCGGAATTCGGCCATGACCTCGCGTCCGGAGAACACGCCTTCCGCGCCGCAAGGGTCTTCGGCATAGGCCATCACGCCGTGCAGGTCGCGGCACAGGCGCACCGCATCCTTCAACAGCCAGCCGCCATTCGGGTCCAGCGTGATGCGGGCCTCGGGGAAGCGCTCGTGCAATGCACGGATGGCCTCGACCTCTTCTTCGCCGCGCAGCACGCCGCCCTTCAGCTTGAAGTCCTCGAATCCGTAACGCTCGTAAGCCGCTTCGGCCAGCCTGACGATTGCCTCGGGCGTCAGCGCTTTCTCGTGCCGCACGCGCAGCCAGCCTACGGCGTCGGGCGCCGTCTGGTACGGCAGCGGGGTCTGCGCGGAGTCGCCAACGTAGAACAGGTAGCCAAGCATCTGCACCGACGTGCGTTGCACGCCCTCGCCAAGCAGCGCGGCGACGGGTACGCCCAGGTGCTGGCCCAGCAGATCCAGCAGCGCCGACTCCACTGCCGTCACGGCATGGATGGCCACCCGCAGGTCAAAGGTCTGGGCCCCGCGGCCGCCGCTGTCCAGGCCGGCGAACGCCTGGCGCATCTGGTTCAGCGTGTGCTGGTAGTTGCCGATGGAACTGCCCGCGATCAGCGCGCGCGCATCTTCCAGCGTGGCCCGGATCTTTTCGCCGCCCGGGACTTCGCCCACGCCGGTATTGCCCGCGCTGTCGGTCAGGATGACGAGGTTGCGCGTGAAGTAAGGCGCGTGGGCGCCGCTCAGGTTGAGCAGCATGGAGTCCTGCCCGGCGACGGGCACCACGCGCATCTCGGTGATCGTCGGGGTCTGGCGGGAAGCCTGGGTAGCGTGAAGAGTCATGTTTGCTTCTTGAAGAAGCCCGGCCGGGGCGGCCGGGCGCATTGCGTTATTGCGTTCTTGCGTGGCGTTACTGGACGGAGATGCCGCCGGTCTCGATGACCTGCTTCCAGCGCGCGCTCTCCTGCTGCTGGAACTTCGTGAATTCCTCGGGCGAATTGGCCACGACCTCCAGGCCGATATCGGTGAACGGCTTGCTGATCGCCGGATCCTTGAGAGCCGCGGTCAACGACGCGGACAGTTTGTCGCGCACGTCGGCCGGCAGGTTCTTCGGCGCCACGACGGCCTGCCAGGCGTAGACATCGACGCCGGGCACGGAGGCCTCGGCGAACGTGGGCACGTCGGGCAGCACCGGCGAACGCTTGGAACCCGTGACGGCGATCGCCTTCAGCTTGCCGGATTTGATGTGCGGCAGCACGGCGTTGACGTTCTGGAAGGACATGTCGACCTGATTGCCCAACAGGTCCGAAATGGCCGGCGCGCCGCCCTTGTAGGGCACGTGCAAGCCCTTGGTGCCCGTCTTCTGCCAGAACAGCTCGGCCGTCAGGTGATCGGAAGATCCCGCGCCCGACGTGGCGAAGCTGATGGCGCCGGGCTTGGACTTCAGCAGGGCCAACACGTCCTGCACGCTGTTGACCTTGGACGCGAGCTGGGGGCTGACCACCAGGACGTTGGGCGTCTGCACCGCCACCGTCAGGTAGGTGAAGTCTTTGGCGGGGTCGTACGTGATGCCCTTCATCAGGTGGGGCGCCACAACCAGCGGGGCCAGGGACGTGACCATCAGGGTGTAGCCGTCCGGCGCGGCGCGCACCACTTGCGAGGCGCCGATCGTGCCGGTGGCGCCCGCCTTGTTCTCCACCACGAACGACTGCTTGAGCTGTTCACCCAGCTTGTTGGCCAGCGCGCGCGCTACGGAATCGGTCGCGCCACCCGGCGGGAACGGCACCACGACGGTGACGGCCTTGTCGGGCCAGGCGTGGGCTGCGCCTGCCGCCGCCATCAGGGTGAGTCCAACGATCCACTTGCGCGCATTGCTCTTCATGACTGTCTCCGAGTCGGGTTCTATTTTTTAAAGTTAACGTTAACAATTTTCTTGTTAACGTTAACATTTCAGTTTTTCTAGCGTATTTCGCGCAGCCGGCGCGGCGCCATTCGTACAAACCCTGATGAATCCCGGACGCGCAGGCGCGGGCTAGCGGTTAGGCTTGATAATTGTCCGGCCCTGTTTTTGCTGACCCATTATTTCCACGATGCGCGCGTCCCGACTTCCGCCTGCCGACTCCCCTGCCCGCCCTTCCGAACGCGCCAGCGTCACCGTGCGCGAGGTCGCGCAAGCAGCCGGCGTGTCCATGATTACCGTCTCGCGCGCCATCAACACGCCGCAGCAGGTATCGCCCGCCACGCTGGACAAGGTCACCGCCGCCATCCAGGCGCTGGGCTACGTGCCCAACCTGATGGCCGGCAGCCTGCGGCTGTCGCGCAGCAATCTGGTGATGGTGCTGGTGCCGTCGATCGCGGGCTCGCTGTTCGGCGGAATGCTTACCGAACTGACGCGCTCGCTTGAAGCGAAGGGATATCAGCTGATGGTGGGACAGAGCGGCTACGACTCTCCCCGCGAGGACGCGCTGCTGCGCGCCATCATCGGACGCCGCCCGGACGGCATCGTGCTGACCGGCGTCATGCATTCGCCGCAGGGCCGGCAACTGCTGAAGGCCTCCGGCATCCCCATCGTCGAAACCTGGGACACCACCGACTCGCCCATCGACATGCTGCTCAGCCTGTCGCATGACGCGATCGGCGCCGCGGTCAGCCATTATTTGCGCGACGCCGGCAAGACCCGCCAGGCCGTGCTGACCGGCGACGATCACCGCGCCCGGCTGCGCGCCGAAAGCCTGGTGCGCGCTGCGGTTGAATCCGGCCTGCCGGAACCGCTGGTGCATTACATGCCGGCGCCGACGACGCATGCGCAAGGCCGCGAGGGGCTTCGCGCCTTGCAACGCGCCGGCCAGGGCATCGACGCGGTGTTCTGCAGTTCGGACCTGATGGCGGCGGGCGTCCTGACCGAAGCAGCCGCGCAGGGGCTGGACGTGCCGAGGCAGCTGGCGGTGGTGGGCTTCGGCGACATGGATATCGCCGCTTCGATGGCGCCCTCCATCACATCGGTGCATGTGGACGGCGCCGCGATCGGCGCTCAGGCGGCCGAGATGATCGGCCTGCGCGTCAACGGACAGCGGCCGGCGCAATCCGTGGTCGAGATCGGCTTTCGCATCGTGACTCGCGAAAGCGCCTAAGACGCCAAGACCGCGCTCCGTCCCGCCCTTCCCGCTTCGGATTGTTGTCCCGCGGACAACACCGTGCATCCTTGCGCAGGTCTACCGCGACGCACGCGGCGCTCCTAGGATTGATCCTGACGCGCCGAGCCGTCCGGCGCCCCGACCCAAGGAGACCTGCCATGTCCGCCCCAGCCATCGACCCTAGCGGGATCAAGCAAGGAGCGCAGAATGCTGCCGCATGAGTGGATCGCGCAGTACGGCGTGCTCGCAGTATTCCTGAACGTATTGGGCTCGTCGCTGGGCCTGCCGCTGCCCGTCATGCCGACGCTCATCGCCGTCGGCGCAAGCCAGGCCGCGGGCGCGGGCGTATCGGGGCCCGTCGCCATGCCGCTGGCCATGATGCTGGGCGCGGCGGTGCTTGCGGGCGTGCTGGCGGACCTTGTCTGGTTTCGCGGCGGCCGGCGCTACGGGGCCCGCACCCTGCACACCGTCTGCAACCTGTCGCTTTCACGCGATGCCTGCGTCAGCAGGACCGAACGCTTCTTCGGCCGCTGGGGCGTGCGCCTCTTGATCGTGGCGCGGTTCATGCCGGGTCTGTCGATGGTTGCCGTGCCGCTGTGCGGATCAAGCGGCATCCGCCTGCGGTCTTTCTTATGGCACGACTGCATGGGGCTGGCGCTATGGGCCTCGGCAGGTTTGCTGTTGGGCGCGGCGTTTGCGGCCCGGGTTGAAGCGCTGCTGGCCACGCTTTCGACCGTGGGCAGCCAGGCCGCCGTCGCGATCGGCGCCGCGGCCGCCTTGTACCTGGCGTATCGATACGGGCGCCGCGCGTGGGCGGCAAGAATGCCGCGCAAGACGCGGCTGGGCATCCACTGAACGGCGCAGCCGGCACGGGGAGCGACATCATGCATCTGGGCAAATCCTATCGCTTGCGCGAATTCGTTCTGTGGACGCGCAGATCCATCTATGGTCTTGTCGCGCTTAGCCTGCCACCCGTGCTGCTCTACCAGCTTGCCGGCATGAAATGGCTGACCCTTCCCTTGCAGACCTACACGCGCACAGTCGAAGCGCAAAAGATCTGGATGAGCATCGTCAGCGCCGGCCGCTCCTGGGGCATGACCAGCCAGGCCTACGCCGGAGACGCCGCGCAAACCGCCCGGCTTGTCGACAGGCATCTGGCCTGGATGACGGCGCTGCGCTATCAGCTTCGCGCGGCCCGCGTCTGGGAAACCACGGAAAGCCGACCGAATTCCGAATACCGGAGGCACTACGTAATCCCGGAGCGCTGCGCTCCCCTTGAGGCCGCGCTGGCACGCTACTTGCCGCCGGGCGAAATACAACCGCTGGCGCAAGCGGACAACAAGGCGGTGCAGTTGCTGAACGCACAAGCGCTCGCGGTCCGCAGTCTGCTCGATCAAGGCGCCATCACCGCCGCCGAATACGCCGACCTGACCAGCCGCGTCCGCGACTTCATGGACTTGCAAGGACAGGCCGAACGGATCAAGGATTTTCCGTACCCGCGCCAGTACGCCATCATCAACACACTCTTCGTGCGCGCGTTTTGCGTGGCGCTGCCCTTCGGCCTGACGGGACAGTTCGACCAGATCGGCCAATCCGCGGGCGGTTTCATGCACGGCGAAATGGCCTGGCTGGCCGCGCCGTTCAGCGTCATCATTTCGTGGATCTACACGTCGCTGGAACAGGTGGGCCAAAGCACGGAAAATCCGTTCGAGGGCAATGCCAACGACGTGCCCATCAGCCAGCTGAGCACGATGGTGGAACGCGACGTGAAGCAGATGCGCGGCGTCAGCGCCCTGCCGCCGCTGTGCCGCGACAACATCGTGCTGTAGCCTTTCGCCCGCGAACGCCGGCAACCGCATCGCCTCGCCGCGCGCTTGTCGCGGCCGGGCCACTGCGGCAAAATACCTGCCTTCCCATCCTCATGCCCTGGTGTTGGCCCCTCCATGACCGATTCAGTACTTGGATTTGACCAACACCGCCCCCGCCTGCAGGCGATCGCCTATCGCATGCTGGGCGCCGTCGCCGAAGCCGAAGACGTGGTGCAGGACGCCTGGCTGCGCTGGCACGGCGCCGACCGCGACGCCATCGACAATGCCGAGGCGTGGCTGGTCACCGTCACCACGCGCCTGTCCATCGACCGCCTGCGCGCGGCCAAGGCCGAACGGGAAAACTACGTGGGCGTCTGGCTGCCCGAACCCGTGCTGCTGGCCGCGCCCTCCACGCCGGAACAGATCCACGAGCTTGCCGATGATGTTTCGGTGGCATTTCTGTTCATGCTGGAACGCCTGTCGCCCGACGCCCGCGCAGCGTTCCTGATGCGCGACGTGTTCGACGCCGACTACGAAGACATTGCCCAGACGCTGGACAAGAGCCCCGCCGCCATCCGCCAGATGGTGCGGCGCGCCAGGTTGCAGTTGCGCCAGGGCGCTCCGCGCGAAAGCGTGCCGCGCGCCACGCTGCAACGGCTGCTGCTGGCCTTTGCCGAAGCGATGCAGCGCAGCGATTTCCACGGCCTTCATGCCCTGCTGAGCGACGACGCCGAACTCATCGGCGACGGCGGTGACAAGGTCTCCGCGTTTGCCAGCCTGGTGGGCGGCAAGCGCCTGGCCCAGCTGTTCTACGCGGGCAAGCGCCGGTTCCGCGATGCGCTTCACGTCGAAGTGGTTCAAGTCAATGGGCAATGGACCCTGCTGCGCTTCATCGACGGCACGCTCGAATCCGTGCAGTCCTACGAAACCGACGGCGAACGCCTGACCCGCGTGCTGGTCCAGCGCAATCCGGACAAGCTGGCGCGCATCGCGGCCGCCCTCCAGCAACGCTGACGCGGCATCGCGCCCGCGTTGGTGCGCAGCGGGCAACATGGTGATCCCCTGCGGGGATCTACCGCCGCGCCGCCCGCGCTTCTACGATGGACTTGTCGCCACTCTGCCAAGGACAAGGCCATGTCGAAAACCACGAAGTTCGGATTGCCCCTTATCGCCGCCGCCACGCTGCTGTTCAGCCAGCCGGGCTGGGCCCAGTCCCACCATGCCAAGGCCGCCGCGCCCGCCGACCCCATCGTCACGGAATTGATGACCAAGGACCTGCCGGACATCCCCGGCAAGGACGCCCTGATGCTCATCGTCGACTACCCCCCCGGCGCGGCGGACCCCATCCACCGCCACGATGCCCACGGCTTCGTCTACGTGCTTGAAGGCACCATCGTCATGCAGGTGAAGGGCGGCAAGGAAGTGACGCTCACGCCCGGCCAGACCTATTACGAAGGCCCGGACGATATCCACACCGTGGGACGCAACGCCAGCCAGACCAAGCCGGCCAAGTTCCTGGTCCTCCTGATCAAGAAACAAGGGGCCCCTGCCCTGACCCCCGTCAAATAGGGCACACGCATGGCCGGCCCATCGGCCCGCCTCTGCCGCCGAAGACCGGCCTTCCCGAAGAAGGCCGGTTTTTTTTCGCGTTCCGTGTCACAAGATTGCGTGGCGCGCCGTCTTAGCGGTAGGATCAACCCACCTTGCGGCGCCGCCAACATGTCGACACCCTCCCCTGCCCCCTCGGTTACCCCGCCCTCCAACGGTCCGGACTCCCTGGCCGACAGCTTCGCCACCAGTTACGCCGGCGTCATGGCGTTCATCGCCGTTGCTGCGGAAGGCAACTTCGCCAAGGCCGGCGACCGCCTGGGCATCGGCCGTTCGGCGGTCAGCCGCAGCGTTCAGAAACTCGAAGACCAACTTGGCACCCGGCTCTTCGTGCGCACCACGCGCAGCACCTCGCTGACGCCCGAAGGCCAGCGCTTCTACGAACAATGCCACCCGGGCGTCGAACGGATCATCCAGGCGCTCGACGACATGCGCGAACTGCGCGAGGGTCCGCCGTCGGGCCAGTTGCGCGTGTGCTCCACCGTGGGCTTCGGCCGCAAGATCATCGCGCCGCTCCTGAAGGGGTTCCGCGAGACGAATCCGGGAATCTCTGTGGAGCTGCTGCTGGATGACGGGCCCACCGACTTCACCACGGACCGTGTCGACGTGTCGTTCCGCAACGGCCGCATGGAAGACAGCCAGGTGATCGCCAAGAAGATCATCCCCATGCAGATGATGCTTTGCGCCTCGCCTGCCTATGCAGCGGCGCACGGCCTTCCCGCCACCGTCGACGATATCGCCGACCACAACTGCGTGAATTTCCGGTTGGCGTCCGGGCGTGTTTTCGAGTGGGAATTCAAGGTGGCCGGCCTGCTGCGCAAGGTGGCGCCGCCCGCCATGCTGACCTTCAACGACGCCGACCTGGTGCTGCAATCGGTGCTGGACGGACACGGCCTGGCGCAAATGGCCGCCTACCAGGTTTGCGATCACCTGCGCGCCGGCAGGCTGGTCGCCTGCCTGCCGCAACATGCGCCGGATGATCGCGGGCATTACCTTTGCTTCCTGAGCCGCCAGCATCTGCCGGCGCGGATGCGCGCGTTCATCGACTACATGACCGATGGCATCCGCGGCATGGACCTGCAGATCCTGGACAGCCTGCTGGTCAAGCAGGCATAGCCGCTTCCTACTGGGTCAGCGCCACCACGCTTTCGATCCCGCCCTGCGCCATCTTGGAGTACGGGCACAGGCGCTCCGTGTTGCGCACCAGTTCTTCGGCCACAGCCTTTTCCACGCCGGGCAGATGGATGTTGACGTCCGCGGTCAAGGCAAACAGGCCGTCTACCGGATCACGCCCGAACGAGATGGTGGCCGTGACGGACGCCTGGGGAATGGACAGGCCCGATCGCTCCGCCAGCATGCTCAAGGCGCCGTGAAAACATGCGGCGTACCCGGCTGCAAAGAGCTGTTCGGGGTTCGTCCCCCCGCCCGTTCCGCCCAGTTCGACCGGCAGGCGCAGCTCCACGATCAATTCGCCGTCATCTGAAATGGCCATGCCGGACGCGCGGCCATGCGCGGCCTCCCCGCCGCGCACCGTCACGCTGGTGGTGTACAGAGGACGAAAATCACCACCCCGGTACTTGTCCAGGAGATTCTGGGGAGGAGGCCGCAGTTTGCTCATGTGGGTCCTTGTGGCCGCCGCTACTTTCTTGCGCCCGATTGGCTGAACCAGGTTTCGAAATCGATCTTGCCCAGGCGCGGGCCGGATCCTGGCACCAGTGTGTCGTCCTCGAGCAGCGCGCCGAAATAGCGCACTCCCGGGTCGGCCTGCACGGTGCGGGTGTCGCCGATTTTACCCATGTAGCGCTTGACCAGATCGGCCAGGCGCACCTTCTCCGGGCCGGCGATTTCAACAATGCCGTTCACCGGCGCGCCCAGCGTGGCTTCCGCCATGGCCAGGGCCACGTCGTCGGATGCGATGGGCTGCACGTAGGCGGCGGACAGCCGCACGTCGTTTCCATCGGTGCCCGACTGCACGATGCCGCCCAGGAATTCAAAGAACTGCGTGCTGTGCACGATGGTGTAAGGAATGCCGCCCGCTTCGATCAGGTCTTCCTGCGCGATCTTGCCGCGGAAGTATCCGCTTTCGGCCAGGCGGCGGGTGCCCACGACCGACAACGCGACGTGATGGCGCACGCCGGCCCGGGCCTCGGCCGCCAGCAGGTTGCGTCCCGAGGTCTGGAAGAATTCCAGCACCGCCTTGTCTTCGAAGGACGGCGAGTTGGCCACGTCGACCACCGTGTCGACACCCTTGAGGGCCGCGTCCAGGCCTTCGCCCGTGATCGTGTTCACGCCGGTGGCGGGAGAGGCCGCGATGGCCTCATGGCCGCGTTCGGTAAGCAGTTTGACGAGTTTGGAGCCGATCAGGCCCGTGCCGCCGATGACGAGGATTTTCATGATCAGTCCTTAGTTGAATTGGGCCTTGTCCAGGCCGTAGGCCTTGTCCGCAGAGCCGGGAACGGTCCGGAAGCCGACGTTCAGGCGGTTCCAGCCATTGATGGCCATGATCGCGAAGCTCAGATCCGAAAGTTCCTTTTCGGACAGTTCGCCGCGCACGCGCTCGTACACGTCATCCGGCACGCCATGCACGCCCAGCGTGGTCAGCGCCTCGGTCCAGGCCAGGCACGCGCGTTCACGCGACGAGAACTCGCCGGATTCGCGCCAGATCGCCAGGTGATGCAGGCGCAGTTCACGTTCGCCGGCCAGCTTGGCCTGCTTGATGTGCATGTCCAGGCAGAAGCCGCAGCCGTTGATCTGCGAAGCGCGGATGTCGACGAGGTTCAGGATCGATTTTTCGATCGTCCCGGACTTCGTCAGCATGCCGAATTCGACGAACTTCTTAAACAGTTCAGGCGATTGGGCAAAGGCGTTGATACGTTGGCTCATGGTGGCTCCTTGGTGGTTGGGTGCAGCCCGACGGGAATATCGGGTACTGCGCATTGCTTGACCGACGCCCAAATCGTAGGCCGCCAGGGCCCTACGCAGTAGCCCCGCGCCGGGGACCACGATGTTGCCGCAATGACAACAATCGCCCGGTCCCAAGCCGAAGACAATAGGGCGCAACCAAGGCTCGCGCGCGGAACACACCATGAACAGAAACGAAATCTCGATGCAGGACGTCCACTACTTCGTGGAGGTCGCCAAGCGCGGAAAACTGTCCGCGACCGCCGCGGAGCTCGGCATTCCCGTCGCCACCCTGTCCCGCCGCCTGACGCAGCTGGAGCAGACGCTGGGGTACAAGTTACTGAACCGCACGACGCGCAAGATCAGCCTCACGGCGATCGGCCAGCAGTACTTCGACGAATGCGCGGCGCACGTCGAAGGGGCGCTGTCCGCGCACGAGATCATCAATTCCAGCCTGAATCACCTGGCGGGGACGCTGCGCGTGTCTGTCATGCCCGGCCTGACCACCGTGCTGCCGGCCGTGCTGAAGGAATTGCGCGCAACCCATCCGCAGATCTCGTTTGAAGTGGAGCTGGGCACGGCAGATACCGGCCGCAATGGCCAGCAGTTCGACCTGCTGCTGCGATCCGGCGACCTGGAAGATTCCTCGCTGATCCAGAAACAGGTGGCGCAGGTGCAATGGATACTGGTCGCCGCCCGGAGCTATCTCGACCTCCATGGACGCCCGACCTGCCCCGAAGACCTGGGCCTGCATGAGCGCATCATCACGGGAGACCTGCAGGACTGGACGCTGGGCGAAGGCGACAGCCTGCTCAACGTGAAGGGTCCCGCGCATATCGGCACCAACAGCTCGGCGCTGGGCGTGCAGCTCGCCACGGCGGGGCTGGGCATCGCCTGGATGCCCAGCCATCAGGCGATGTCACAAACCCTGCGCGACCTGGCCCTGGAACAGATCCTGCCTGAATGGAAACTGCCTTCGGCGACCATCTACGCGCTGTCGGACAACCGCGTCACACCGGCCCGCGCGAGAGTGTTTCTGGACACGCTGCAGCGGCACTTGCATGTCAATTGAGCCTTTGCGGCAACAAGCCGTCTCCGGCTGGGCGCAGCGCGTCCTGGCCCCTAGCCCAGCAGATTGTCACGGACGTGCAGCAAGTGCCGCCGCACGGCCGCCATGGCGCGATCGGCGTCGCGGTCGTGCAGCGCCTCGACGATCTCTCGGTGTTCGGCCTGATAGGCCGCCCGCCTTTCCGGCGTGAGGCTTTTGCGCTTGAGCGCGCCCCACGTGGCTTGCTGCCGCGCCGCCGTCATCAGCGCGAACACTTTTTCGATGAAGAGATTGTGGGTGGCCGTGGCCATCAGTTCATGCAATTTCGCATCCCACACCTCGAACGCCTCAAAGCTGGACGCGGCTTCGGCCTCGTCGCAGGCGTTCTGCAAGGCGGCAAAGTCCGCCGGCGTGCCGTGTTGGACCACCAGCGCGGCGATCGCGGGTTCCAGCACCATCCGGGCGGCCATCAGCTCCGCCGGGCTGGTGGACGACACCTCCCCGCGCAGCAGCGCCTCGGTCTGCGCCAGCGTGGACGGCGGACTGGCATAGGTGCCGCTGCCCACCCGCTGCGAGATCAGGCCTTCGTCCTTCAACTCGGACAAGGTGCGGCGCACGGTGGAACGGCTGATGCCGAACTGCTCGCTCAAGGCGCGTTCGGTCGGCAGCCGATGGCCGGCCGGCCACGCGCCGGAGTGCAGGTTTTCAACGATGGCCGCCCGCATGGCGGAGGCTTTATTCATGAAGGCTCCCGAATTGAATCGCGCCTGGATGATACCAAATCAGTCCAATAAAAAATACGGCCCACCGCGATACTTCGTTCGCAACGCTCCGCTTATGGTTTATCCTGCCGTCAATTGGGCCGGACATTCTCGCCAATTGGTATTTTTTGGTATGTCATCAAAGACGGCGACAGCCGCCATGGGAGCAAACATGAAAATTGCAGTATTTCGAATCGATGGCACGCGCCGCGTGGGCGTCGTTTCCGACGACGGCAGCACGGTAACCGCGCTGGACTTTCCCACGCCGCTGGCGGCGGCCGGCGCGCTGACGGCCGTGCAATGGCTGGCCGAGGGCCGCGCCCTGCCCGCCCAGACCGGTCCGTCCTATCGCTGGGACCAGGTCGAACATGAAGCGCCCCTGCCGGCGCAGCAGCGCAATCTGTTCTGCGTGGGGCGCAACTATCACGCCCATGCGAAGGAACTGCGCGACTCCGTCTTCAAGGACAACGACGCCAATCCCGAGTCGTGGCCCATCGTCTTCACCAAGGTGCCGCAGACGGTCGTCGGCCCGTGGACCGACGTGCAACTGCCCACGGGCATTTCCGACAAGATCGACTACGAAGCCGAACTGGCCGTGGTGATCGGCAAGGGCGGCCGCAACATCTCCCGTGCCGAGGCCATGAGCCACGTCGTCGCCTACACCGTGGTCAACGACGTCACCGCGCGCGACGTGCAGATGCGCCACCAGCAGTGGGACTTGGGCAAATCGTTCGACACGTTCTGCCCCATGGGCCCGTGGCTGGTGACGGCCGACGAGCTGGACGGCCGCAAGACCCGGGTGCGCTGCTGGGTCAACGGCGAACTGCGCCAGGACGGCAACACCGAAGACCTCATCTTCGACATCCCCACCCTGATCGAAACCTGCTCGCGTGGCATCACGCTGTATCCCGGCGACGTCATCGCCACCGGCACCCCGGCGGGCGTGGGCCAGGGCCTGAATCCGCCGCAGTTCCTCAAGGCCGGCGATACGGTCCGGATAGAGATCGACGGCATCGGAAGGATCGAAAACCGGTTCGTCTGAAGACGAAACCAGCGCGACCGGGCACAGATTCCGGCGCGCCGCGGCACTTGAAGCCATAAGAGGAGTGAGACATGAATCTGCGCTGCAAAGAGGTAGCCGCGGCTGCCTTGCTATGGTTCGGGACGGCGACGGCAATGGCCGCCGGCTATCCCGAACGCCCCGTAACCCTGGTTGTGCCCTTCCCACCCGGCGGCGTCGCCGACACCATCGCCCGGCCCCTGGCCCAGGCCATGGGCGAAAAACTCGGCCAGCCCATCGTCATCGAAAACAAGGGCGGCGCGGGCGGCGCCATCGGCATCGGTCAGGCGGGCCGCGCCAAGCCGGATGGCTACACGCTGCTGATGAGCCTGTCGTCGATTTCCATCCTGCCGGCCGCCGACCGCCTGCTTGAACGCAAGCCGGCCTACCAGCTCGAGCAATTCGTTCCCATCGCCCGCATCACGGCCGACCCCACCGTGCTGGTGGTGCGCGCGGACGCCCCCTACAAGACGTTGGCGGAGTTCATCGACGCGGCTCGGAACCAAGGCGGCAAGCTCAGCTATGGCAGCTCCGGCATCTACGGAACGATGCACGTGCCGATGGAAATGCTGCAAAGCGCCGCCGGCATCAAGATGATGCACGTGCCGTTCACGGGCGCCGGTCCGGCGGTGCAGGCCCTGGTCGGTGGCCAGGTCGATGCGCTGGCCACCGGCCCCTCCAGCGTCATGCAGCTTATCCAGGCCGGACGGGTCAGGCCGCTGGCGCATTGGGGAGACGGCAAGCTGGACAGCCTGCCGCAGGTGCCCTCGCTGAAGTCACTCGGCTACGACGCGAGCTTCGTGCAGTGGTCCGGCGTCTTTGCGCTGGCCGGCACCCCGCCCGCCGTCATCGACACGCTGCGCCAAGCCGTCAAGGACATCGTCAATGATCCCGGCGTGCAGGCCCGCATCGCCGGCACGGGCAGCCCGGTGCAATACCTGGACGCGCCCGCGTTCGACGAATATTGGAAAAAGGATTCCGCGTCGCTGGAAGTGGCGGTGAAGCGGATCGGCAAGGTCGAATGACGGACTGCGGCCGCCGCCTCGCGGATGGCGGCTGCGTTTCCGGCCTATTGCACGGCCTGGCGGTCAGCCACCTGCCGCGACAGCGCTTTGCGGTCCACCTTGCCCACCGCGTTCTCGGGCAGGCGTTCAATCCAGAACACGTCGCGCGGCACGTAGATGCGGCCCAATCGGGCCCGCACCTCGGCTTGTATGCCTGCCGTGTCCGGCGCGAGCTGACCGTTGCGCTGGACGAAAATGACGGGCGTCTCGCCCAGGTCGTCGTCCGGCGCTCCCACCACGCAGCAGGCGGCCACCCCGGGCAGGCCGGTCACGACACCTTCGATCAGCGCGGGCGAGATGTTCTCGCCGCCCCGGATGATCACGTCCTTGATGCGGCCGGTGATGGTCAGGTAGCCGGCTTCGTCAAAGCGGCCCAGGTCTCCGGTGCGCAACATCTCTGGCGCCCCTGCCTGCCCGCTTTCCACGCCCAGGTAGCCGAGCATCAGGCTTTCGCCCGCGATGCAGATCTCGCCCTCGGCGCCGGCCGGAGCACGGTTGCCGTCCGGCAGGCGCAGACTGACGTCCTGCCCCGCCAGCACGGTGCCCACCGACCCCAGGCGCCGCGCGTCGGGCGGATTCATGGTGGACGTGCAGGTGGCCTCGGACAGGCCATACGACACGATCAGCGGGCAGCCCAGGAAGGCTTCGATGCGCCTGTGCAAAGCTTCCGTGATGGGCGCCGAACCGCAACGCGCGAATCTCAACCCGGCCAGGCGGTCCGCATCGAACTCCAGTTCCAGCATCCGCGCGTACATCGTCGGCACGCCCGTGACTATCGTGGGCCGAAAGGCTTTCAGCAGGCCCGGCATGTCCTCGGCGCGGAACCGGCCGGCCAGCGCCACGCTGGCCCCGGCCAGCAGCGGCGCGAAGATCTGGTTATTGAGCGCGTTGGTGTGATGCAGCGGCATGACGTGCAACAGGCGGTCGGCTGAAGTCAGGCCAGTGTGCGCCAGCACGCCGCGGGCATTGTTCGCCAGGCCGCGATGACTCAGCAGCACGCCCTTCGGATTGCCCGTGCTGCCGGAGGTGAACAGCAGAAGGCCGGGTGAATCGGGCGCAACGTCCGCTCCCGTCCAGTCATCGGGCCCTTGCGCGACCTGATCGGCCTCCAGGAGTCGTGTCGCAGGCAGCCCGCAGGCCTGCGCGGCTGCCGCATTGCCTTGATCGGACAGCATCCAGCCCAGGCCCACGGCCGCCACCCGGCGGGCGGTTTCCTCGACCGACAGCCGCGGCTCCAGCGGACATGGGCAGGCGCCTGCCGCCATGGCGCCAAGAATGGCCAGCACCTGCTCCGGTGAACGCTCCATGGCCACGCCAACGTAATCATGCGGCCGGACACCGGCCGCACGCAGGCCGCCCGCAAATTGGCCCACGCGGCGGCGCAGTTCCGCGTAGGACAGTGCGCCCTCGGCGGTCACGATGGCGGTCCGCGCCGCCCGCTCCGGCTGGCCCCACAATCGTGCAAACGCGGCCACGATCGTGGCGTCGGCAATCGTCATGGCTGTCTCCCCGGGCCCGTGCCGGGCTCCGTTTATCGTGATTGACGCTAGCGCAGCGCAACGGCGGCGTCGCGTTCGAATTGGCCGTCCGCGTCCAGCTCGCGCAAGACGCGGGCCTCGTCCGCAGTGGGCGGCGCGGTCGGCTCGGCGCCGGTTGCATCGAACTCGAATCCGGTGCGCTCGCGGACTTCCGACAGGCTGGATTCCGGATGCCACGACTGCAGCGCCAGACGTCCGTCCCGCTTGACGAACACGGCGATCGGCGTCACCACGCCGTGGAAGCCGCCCCAGGATGTCATGAAGTCCAGCTTCGGCACGAAGGTGCGGCGCGAATGCTCCGTGCGCCACGTGCATGCACGCCTTGCGGTGGGCAGCATCACTGCGCCGCCGCCCCCGCCCGGCAGGCGCACCTTGGGTTCATGCCAGTCGCCAATGCACGAGTTGTTGGCGCAACCCGCGCCATCGATCTGCGCGGCGCCCAGGAAGGTCAGGTCCATGCGCCCGCGCGTGCAAAGGTCGTAGAAATCTTCGTTGGAGAAGATCGACGCCGTGTGCTCGGCCAGCACCGGGTCGGAGCTGGACAATGGGATGTGCGAGGGCCTGGGATCCACGCCTCCAGCCACGTTGATATAGACGAAGTCCCACTCGTACGCGCGCTTGGCCAGCAGGCAGGCCAGCATGGGCATGGTGGAATTCACGCCGCTGAAGGTGATTTCGTCCGGGCGGATGAAGCGCGCCAGGTTGGTGACGATGTACGAAAAGCCCGACCATTGCTCAGCCATGATTCCCCTCCTGCGCTTCGGGCGCCGCGGCCATGTGCGCCCGCAGATCGCTGTTCTTGTCCATGTAGGCCTCCACCGCCGGATAGTCGATGGCGTAGGCGGGCCACGATGAGCCCGGCCATGCGCCGCCCGCCACCACTGCGTAGTTCTGCACCATGAAATACGGCACCAGCGTGGATTCCGGCTGCGCCTCGAACACCGCGCTGTCGACGACCTTCTCGGCCACGACCAGCACGCTGCCCGCGGCGCGCGACATGATGCGGTCCCAGTGCGCGGTGCCATGCACGCGCACGTTGCCCTGCGCATCCACTTCAGACGCCTGTATCACGGCGAAGTCCGGCCGGATGGCGGGCACCACCCAGGTCTTCTGACCGCTGCCGTAGGGATCGTCCAGGCATTTCCAGCCGTTCAGCTCCGGCAGGCTGCTGCCGTGCAAACCGCCACAAGGCTGGAATGGCACGCCGAACGCCGCCGCGCGCAGGCCAGCCGTCAGGCTGGCGCAGGCGTGCTCTTCCAGTTCGATTTCGCGGCGTTCCACGGCGCGCCGATACCACGGCGCCAGCCCGAAGTTGCCTTCCATTGCGACGATGCCCGCGCGCACGCGGCGCAGCACGCCGGCGCGGCACAGGATGTCCACGTCGTAGCCCGGCGATTGCTTGATCAGTTCCAGGCCGCGCTTTTCCTGGCGGATCAGTTCGCGCACGAAGGCGAAGGGCCCGCGATGCAGGAAGCTGCCGCCCAGCGCGATGGACGAGCCATCGGGCACCAGCGCCGCCAGTTCCTGCAATGAGCACTGCTTGTTCTTTTGATTGAATCCTGAAGCCATTGTCTTCCTCCTGCTTGTTGTGGCGTCGCTACCGCGCTTGCAGATACGCGGCCACGCGGTCTTTCAGGCCCGGGGCCGCCGCCGAACGCACCAGCCGCGCCAGGTCGACATCGGGCGACTCCTGCGACAACGCCGCATAAAGCTGCGCCCGGCTTGCGTCCGTCAGGGCCGACGCCGTCTCCAGCGCCTGTTCGCCGATCTGCGGCCATTCCTGCTGCGCGGCCAGCCGGCTGGCGAATCCGTCGCGCAAGGCGTCTTCCGCGCTGAAAGTCGCAGCCTGTTCGAGAATGACGCGTGCGCGTTCCGCCCCCACCAGCGATGCGAAGCGCCGGGTGCCCAGCACCAGCCCGAACTTCAGGCCCGGCATGCGGAACGTGGCGTCGGGCGCGCTGACGCGCCACTTGCAGGCGCCGAACACGTCCACGCCCGCGCCAAAATTGCGTCCGTGCGCCAACGCCACCGTCAGGCACGGCGACGCCGCAAGGCGTTGCAGCAGGATTTCAATGCGCACGAAACGCAGCAGCAGGTCGCCTTCGCTTTGCGCCTGCCAGTCGCCAAAGTCAAAGCCGGCGCTGAAGTTCCTGCCTTCGCCCTGCAGCACGACGACCTTGGCGCGCTCGGCCTCGGCATCGTCAAGCGCCGCGATCAATGCCTCCACCAGGTCGGCCGACAGCGCGTTCATCTTTTCAGGGCGCGCCAGCGTCAGCACATGCCGCGCGCCTTCTTTGTCGATGCGCAGGACGCCGCTCATGCCGCCCCCTTGCCGGCGGCGCGCAGCGGCCCCAGCACCTCGTCATTGTGTTCGCCCAGCGCGGGCGGACGGCGGCGCAGCGCGGTGGTTTCGCCATCAAAGCGCACCGGCAGGCCGAAAGTGCGCGTCTGCACGCCATTGGGCAGTTCCAGGGGCTGCACCCAGCCCATGTGTTCCACCTGCGGATCGGCCAGCACTTCCGAATACGTGTTGATCGGCGCGCACGGCACGCCCGCCGCGCGGAATCGGCCCAGCCAGGCCTCGGCGCCGTCGTCGGCGAAGATCGCTTCCAGGATGTCGCGAAGCGCCTCCTGATTGCGCGCCCGGGCGCTGGTGTCCGTGAATCGGGGATCGGTCAGCAGGTCGTCGCGGCCCACGGTCTGGCACACGGACTTCCACAGCGCCTGATTGCCCGCCGCCATGCCGAAGTAGCCGTCCTTGCAACGGAAGGCCTGGTACGGCGCATTGCGCGGATGCGCCGATCCGAGCTTGACGGGATCCTTGCCGCTGCCGAAGAACTCGGACGTCTGCAAAGCCGCGATGCCCAGCGTGGCGCCCAGCATCGGCACATCGATGTGCGTGCCCTGTCCGCTGGCCTGCGCCGCGCGCAGCGCCGACGCAATGGCAAAAGCGCCGTACAGGCCCGCGGAAAAATCCGCCAGCGGCACGCCGCATTTGACCGGTTCGCCGCCGGCTTCGCCGGTGACGCTCATGATGCCGCTCATGGCCTGGATGGTCAGGTCGAACCCGCCCTCTTGCGAACGCGGCCCCGACTGGCCATAGGCGGATATCGAGCAATACACCAGCTTGGGATTGGCTTCGCGCAACTGCACGTAGCCCAGGCCCAATCGTTCCATCACGCCGGGGCGGTTGTTTTCGATCAGCACGTCGGCGGACAGCGCAAGCTGGCGTGCCAGGGCGACGTCCCCCGGATCCTTCAGGTTCAGCGTCACCGACCGCTTGTTCCGGTTCAGCGACGCGAAGTTCTCGCTGTAGCCGTCGGAAATCGGCGGCCAGCTGCGCAGCGTGTCGCCGCCTTCCGGATGTTCGATCTTGATCACGTCGGCGCCCATATCCGCCAACAACATGCCGCAAAAAGGTCCCGCCGCGACGTTGCAAATCTCCAGCACCGTGATGCCGGCAAGCGCCGAACTGGGTGTCATGTCTGACCTCTCGTTATGAAAATTCAATATTTGGGATGCGAAAAATATTATAAGAGCGAGCCTGCGCGAATGGCATGATCCAGGGCTGCTCGGATAAAGAGCGGCAGAAACGCGGCAATTCCTGGTGCAATCCCTAGGTGCCGCGCTTATTTGTTGACCAGCATAGCACCGTGTGGAATTCTAGGTAAACCATTTCTTAGAGACGTAATCCTATATTTTAGGACTCACAAGGGACCCGCAGCGGCGCCGCCTTTGACAGGCAAACAGCGCAAACATGCAGGCCCGCCCCACCGAAGGAGACTTGCATGAGACAGCTGTTGCGAATTGCCCTGGTAAGCACAATGGTGGCGCTGGCGCCCAACCCGGCCGCGGCCGACAACTGGCCTGCCAAGCCCGTGCGCATGGTGGTCCCTTTTCCGCCAGGCGGCGCGACCGACGCGGCCGCGCGCATCTATGCGCAGCAACTCGGGGACTACCTGGGCCAGAGCGTCGTAGTGGAAAACAAGGCGGGCGCGGGCGGAGAGATCGGCGCGGAGTTCGTCGCCAAGTCTCCCGGCGACGGGTACACGTTGCTGATGGGCGCGGTAGGCAGCCATGCGATCCACGCGGCCATGCCGGTCAAACCCGGCTATGACTTCGGCACGGCCTTCGTCGGCGTGTCCATGGCCACCAGCATGCCAATGGCGGTCGCGGTGAACAGCAGCAAGGTACCCGCCAGGAACGTGCAGGAACTGATCGCGCTGGCCAAGAGCAAGCCGGGGTCCATCACCTTCGGGTCGGCAGGGCCCGGCACGTCGCAACACATGGCGGGCGAACTCTTCCAGGCGGTGACGGGCACCCGGCTCATGCATGTTCCCTACCGCGGCAGCGGCCCGGCCATCACCGACCTGTTGGGCGGCCAGATCGACATGGTCATCGAAACGCTGCCCGCGCTGTTGCCGCAGGTGGCAAGCGGCAAGATCCGCCTGCTGGGCGTCACGACAGCCAAGCGCGCGACCGCCCTGCCCGATCTGCCCACCTTGATGGAGCAAGGCGTGAAGGACTACTCGGTCGCCACCACCTATGCGCTGCTGGCGCCGGCGGGCACGCCGCCTGCTGTCGTCGACAGACTGTCGGACGGCATGCGCAAGGCCGCCGCGATGGAAGCCGTGCAGCAAGCCGCGCTGAAGCTGGGCGCGGACGCCATCGCCACGACGCCTGCGGACACCAGCCGCATCCTGAAACAGGAAGTGGCGCGCTGGGCGGACGTGGTGCGGCTGTCAGAGGCGAAATGAGTGAAGGCGCGTGTGAGCGCTGGCCCCCAGCTGAACACGTGCAATGCTCCGCCTGGGTTTGTCGCCAGCGCTTTAGCTATTGATCCAGAAAGCCGCGGCGATATCCCATCCCTTGCGAGATGGACTGCGCACAGGCAGCCACGTCGGGCGCCAGTTGCTTCATCCTGGCGGCGCTCAGCCGGTCCAGGGGGCCCGAGATGCCGACCGCCGCCACGGGCTGGTCCAGGCTGTTGAACACGGTCACGGCCAGCCCGCCGACGCCTTCGCGCCATTCACCCCGATTGACCGCATAACCGGCCCGGGCGATCTTGCGTAGTTCGTCCTTCAGCAGCGGCATCGAGACAATCGTGGACGGCGTGTGGCGGACCATCTGTTCGGCATAGCGTTCAACATAGCCCTCGGCCTGGTACGCCAGCAACGCTTTGCCCGTAGCCACCGCGTACGCGGGCGCGCGCCCGCCCACCATCGAATACGCGCGGATCGGCTGCGGGCTGTCGATCTTGTCCACGTAGACCACATCGAATCCGTCCAGCACCGACAGGTGCACGGTTTCGCCGGTCTGGTCCGCCAGGGTGCGCATGAAAGGCGCGGCCAACTTGCGCACATCCAACTGTGCCAGTTGGCGCGCCGCCAGTTCGAACAGGCGCACCGCGCCGCGATATCCGCCGCCGTCGTCGTCCTTGATCACATAGCCCGCATGTATCAGCGTCTGCAAGGTGCGGTGCGTGTTGCTGCGAGTCAGGCCGACGCGGGCGGCCAGCGCGTCGATCGTGCGGGGCGGGTTGTCCACGTCGGTCACCGCTTCCAGCACCATCAAACCTTTGAGCAGCGTCTTGTCCATTCGCGTTTTTTCCTAATATTTAGGACGGGACCATAGCACGAGACGAATCGGGCGAACAGCGCTATCCGCGCCCTCCCGACGTCAGGCCAGACCGGCGCGCACGCTCGCGGACCTGTCCCACAGATTAGGCAGGCTGGGCGATGAATAGCCCGAAACAAACGGTTTGGCCTGGCCGGTGTCGGGATCGTAGACATGGCGCGCCACGGCGCCGATATTGCCGCCGTAGAGATGCACGCTGATGGAGACGCGGTCGGCGTAGGCGTTGGATACGCGATGGATGTCTCCTTCGGCCGGGGACAGGCGTTCTACGTCGCCAGGACGCAGGGTCGTGGCCTCGCCCGCCAGCGCCAGGCGCCCTTCCCCATCCCGTGCATATCGCTGGTTGATTTCAGAGCCGCGCAGCATGCCCACATAACCCCAGACCTCGTGATCATGCACTGGCGTGGACTGCCCGGGTCCCCAAACGAAGCTCACCAGCGAAAACCGCTCCAGCGGATCGCAATGCAGCAGGTATTGCTGGTAGTACTGCGGATGCGGCGCGGTACAGGCTTCGGGCAGCCAATCGTCATGCGCCACCAGGTCCTCGAAGGCGGCAGCAAGTTCGGGCGTCTGCGCCAGCCCATCGGGCGACGCCAGCCGCGTTGCGGTGGCGATAAAGCGGCGCAGACGGTCCACGCCGGTAGTCGATTCAGGCATTGCAGTCTCCGAACGGATCAAAATCCCAGATTGAAAAAACAGTATCCACGATTCGGGACATCTACGCACGGCGCCCTGTTTCGAGCCCGGGCTTCACGCCCATTGCTGCGCTTGACAGGCCCTTGCCGGCGCGTGCAGCGTATCGGACTGTCTTCAAGGTTGGAAATGAAAAACACGCATCACGATATTCCGCCCCCGCTGGCGCAAGCGCTGCGCCAGGCGCAGCGCGTCGTCGTCTTCACCGGCGCCGGCGTGTCCGCGGAAAGCGGCATCGCCACTTTTCGCGATGCCTTGACGGGCCTCTGGTCGCGCTTCGATGCGCAGGCCCTTGCCACGCCCGAAGCCTTCGACGAGCATCCCGACGTCGTATGGGGCTGGTACGAGTGGCGCCGCGCGCAGGTCCTGCGCGCCACGCCCAATGCCGCTCATCGCGCCATCGCGCAACTCGGGCGTCACGTTCCTGAACTTGCCGTCATCACGCAGAACGTGGATGACCTGCACGAGCGCGCGGGCAGCTTGTTGGTCACGCATCTGCACGGAAGCCTGCATGCGCCGCGCTGTTCGCGCTGCGGCGCTGCCCAAGCCTTCGCCACGGAAATTCCTGCAGAGCCCGACGAAGGCCGGCGCATCGCGCCTCCGGCCTGCACCGACTGCGGCGCGCCCGTTCGGCCTGGCGTCGTCTGGTTCGGCGAAAGCCTGCCCGCGCCAGCCTGGCGCACCGCCACGCTGGCGGCGCAGGAATGCGACTTGCTGTTCAGCATTGGCACTTCGTCGATGGTCTACCCTGCTGCGGAATTGCCGCGGCTTGCGCTGGCCCGCGGCGCCACCGTCGTGCAGGTCAATCCTGCCGCCACGCCGCTGGATGTCCTGGCGCACCACAACCTGCGCGGCGCGGCCGCCGACGTGATGCCCCGGCTGCTGGCGAGCGCGGGGTTCGGCGATACGGATCCGGGGTTGGCGTTGACGCCCGACGGCGAGGTTTAGTGAGGATGTTCAAGGCCCTGTTGTGCCAATGACGCGATTCGCGCTGCTCGAGGGGAAACCCCAAATCTCACCGTTACAGCGGGGCGATACAGTGTTGTAATGGGCTTCGCTCGTGGAGATGATCATTCCGTTTTCCTGGAGACTTCCTGATGTCTTCGTACGTTCACTGGACGGTGTGCTGCACCGTGTGGTGCGTCACGCCACGACCACGGACACCATCGCCAAGCTTGAAGACCTGTCCAGCAACACTCACCTGGATTGCGAATGCAAGCTCGACAACGGCGAAACGCTTTGCTGGATAGGCAATGACCAATACCGCCAGCAAAATGGCGGAGCCATCTTTCTTGCCGTATCGGCAACCACCACACCCCGGGGCGAGTCGCGCAAAAGCGCTGGCGACCCGGGCGATGAAAAAGCAGCAACCGCGCCGCGCGCTTCGCGCAAGAAGTCCGCCGGCGCGCGCGGACGCTTGCCGCCCGCTGTAGTCAATCTGAAAACCGGCAACGACTGGAGCTTGATACGCGCCTGGCGAGAGCATCTGAATATCAGCACTGCGGATATGGCTGCCCGGCTTGGCGTTGATCACTCCATCTATATCGAACTGGAGCGGCCGCGCCCGCGCCCCCGGCAGGCCATCCTTGATCGCGTGTCGGCGGCCTTGGGCGTCTCTCCGGATCAGCTCGATGATTCATCGTTGGGAGGGCAGCTTCATTAGTGCATTGCGCGGGAATCTATTGCCCCCGCCTTGCACGACGGACTGTCCAGACGATTTTGGCGCCGACACTTAACGGCCCGCGCATGGAGGTATTGAATATGCTCGGCACCGCAAGACGATTGACCGACGTGCTCGCCACTTCGCCAGATGGCACGTTGTATCGCATCGAAAGGTTCGTTTCCGACCCCGGCGCGTATTCCGCCCTGGGCACCGCCCGTTTCGACCCGAAGACCCACTGCGTCTGCCGCACCAGCTCCGGCGAAAAGGTCGCCTGGCTGGGTGGCCAGACGTATCAACTGCTCAAGACTGGCACGTCCCTTACGGCAGTGGACCGCCGGCGGGCGTGAAGCCTCGGGGTTGCTGCGCGAAACGCGCCACGATGAACTCCACGAAGGTCGTGAGCTTGGGCAGGGCCTGACGGTCCTTTGGATATAGCAACGTGATCGGACGGGCCACCGGCCAGTAAGGCTGCAGGATGGGGACGAGCCTTCCCGCGCGCACGTCGTCCGCCAGCAGCAGCTCCGGCTGCAGCACGATGCCGAATCCCGCCAGCGCCGCCTGCCGCAGCGCCTGCCCGTTGTTGGACACGAAACGGCCTGTGGGATAGCCCATTTCCGCGCCATCGTCCGTGCCCAGCCGCCACCCGGTGCGCCGACTCCAGTGGGAAAAATCCAGGCACTGGTGCCGCGCCAGGTCGCCAGGCGCTGCCGGCGTGCCGTAACGCTCCAGATAAGCGGGCGCCGCGCAGATGATCATCTGATAAAGCCCGATCCGCCGCGCCACCAGGCCCGAATCGGCAGGTTCCCCGATACGCAGCGCAAGATCGAAGCGTGCGGCGACAACGTCCTGCACCATATCGCTCAGGTCCAGCTCAACGCTGACGTCGGGATAGACGGACAGGTAGTCGGCAATGGCGGGCGCCAGCGCAAAAGAGCCGAAGCTGACGGACGAGGTAATGCGCAAGTGGCCGCGCGGCGCGGAACGCAGCGCCTCGGCGCCCTGCTCCGCGTCGCGGATGTCGGCAAGAATGGCCTTGGAGCGCGCGAAGTAGGCTTGGCCCGCTTCGGTCAGGCTCTGGCGGCGTGTCGTGCGATTCATCAACCGAAGGCCCAGGCGCGCCTCCAGCCCTTTCACGTGCTTGGCCGCCATGGCGGGCGACATATTGTGGCGGACCGCGGCCGCCGTCAGGCTGCCTAGTTCGACGACCGCCACGAATACCTCCATGCTGAGCAGGCGATCCATAGATTACGCACTCCAAGTACGAACTGAAGCGACCATTCTAGGATTTTTCCGAATCAATGCGGTGGGCAGAATGCCTGCATGCGTTGGCGATATTGCCGGCGCGCCCACACGGCATGACTCGGAGACCTTCCATGAAAATCATCTTGATCGGCGCCAGCGGGACGATCGGCAGCGCAATCGCCCAGGAACTCGGCCAACGCCACGACATCATCACCGTCGGCAAGACCAGCGGCCAATATCAGGTCGACATCACCCGCAGCGAGAGCATTCGCGCCCTCTTCGAGCGCGTGGGCAAGGTCGATGCCATCGTGTCCGCCACCGGCAGCCTGCATTTCGGCCCGCTCAACGAAATGACGGCCGACCAGTTCAAAATCGGCCTGCACGACAAACTGCTGGGCCAGGTGGACCTGGCGCTGGTCGGCCAGCATTACGTCAATGCCGGCGGCTCCATCACGCTGACCAGCGGCATCCTGAGCGACGAGCCCATCCGCTACGGCGCCAATGCCTCCGCCGTGAACAGCGCCATCGACGGCTTCGTGCGCGGCGCCGCGGTGGAACTGCGGGGCATCCGCATCAACGCCGTCAGCCCCACGGTGCTGCAGGAATCGCTGGGCAGCTATGGCCCCTACTTCCAGGGGTTCGAAGCAGCCCCTGCCAGCCGGGTAGCGCTGGCCTACAGCCGCAGCGTCGAAGGAGCACAGACGGGTCGGATACTGCGCGTGTGGTGATGCGGGCCGGGACGCAAAACGTGCGTTCCTGGCGCATTCGCGCTCGAACAGCGCCACACCACGAGCGCAAAATACGCAGCAAAAGAAAAAGCGGCTTGATGAATTCATCAAGCCGCTTTTCGCGTACGCATTGCTGCGTATTTTCTTGCGGAAACCACGCTGTGTGCGTGATCTCGAATAAGTGGTGCGCCCGGCAGGATTCGAACCTACGACCCCCTGGTTCGTAGCCAGGTACTCTATCCAGCTGAGCTACGGGCGCCCCGAAAGAGGCGTGTTTATAACACGAAAGAATCCAGCCATGCAAATCAGCCCGCGATAAATCCGCCATGTCCGAGGGCGGCGCCCTGGCGTTTGCGCGATGTCAATGAAACGCACACATGCAGCGCAGTACGCTGAGATCAATAAGACATCAGGCAAACAGCATGGCCAAGAAATTTCCCCTGCATCCCAAGCACCCCGAACGCATCTGCTGGGGCTGCGATCGTTACTGCTCCACCGACTCCATGGCCTGTGGCAACGGCTCGGGCCGCACCATGCATCCCGCGGAATCGCTGGGAGAAGACTGGTATTTGTTCGGAGACTGGGGATTCGACGACGCCGACGAAAAGCCGAGTTTCAAGGAAAAAGAAGAAGCGGCCCATTAAAGCGGACAGACCCAAACTTCCGGCTCTGCGGTGTTGATATCTGTGTGTTGATATCTGTGTGTTGATACCTGTGTATTGATATCTGCAGTGTTGATATCTGCAGTGTTGATATCTGGAGCGCTGGCGTATTTATCCGCGCCGCAAAACAAAAAGGCCTTCGATTCAAGATCAAAGGCCTTTTCATTTTTGCAGCAGTTTCTTTGCGGTGGTGGTGCGCCCGGCAGGATTCGAACCTACGACCCCCTGGTTCGTAGCCAGGTACTCTATCCAGCTGAGCTACGGGCGCTCCGGCAAAGAGGCAAAATTATATCAGAATAATCATGCCGCTGCTTACTTCGTACTTCACTTCTTGCTTTGCAGATGCTTAATGCTTTTGCTTAACGCGCCTGCTTAGTGCTTTTTCTTTTCGCTTCCTGCCCCTTGCATCAAATGCATGGGACTTGAAACTTGGTGCGCCCGGCAGGATTCGAACCTACGACCCCCTGGTTCGTAGCCAGGTACTCTATCCAGCTGAGCTACGGGCGCTCCGGCAAAGAGGCAAAATTATATCAGAATAATCATGCCGCTGCTTACTTCGTACTTCACTTCTTGCTTTGCAGATGCTTAATGCTTTTGCTTAACGCGCCTGCTTAGTGCTTTTTCTTTTCGCTTCCTGCCCCTTGCATCAAATGCATGGGACTTGAAACTTGGTGCGCCCGGCAGGATTCGAACCTACGACCCCCTGGTTCGTAGCCAGGTACTCTATCCAGCTGAGCTACGGGCGCTTGAAAAAGCAAGCCTTGAATAATAGCGTTGTTTCTGAAAACGCGCAAGTCATATGGCACGAAGCCGCGCTTCGTACACGTGTGTACAGCTTCCCGACAGCGGATGGTCACATCGATAGAACCTTCACTCTTTAGCCTAGCGGCCGTTAACGATGCCGGCTGTCATCCGGCGATCCCGTGACGCAATGACAGTGCGCCACGTCATCCGCAAGCTAAGAGTCCACAAATGTCTGACAAAGAAAAAAGCACTGGAGAATCTTCCCAGGAAACCACGGACGCGACGACGCCCGTACGCGCCACCCGTCGCGGGTTCCTTACCGGCATCGCCGCGCTGGGCGCCAGCGCAGCCGCCATGGGCGCGCTCTCCGGCTGCTCCAGCGATGATGACAACGATGACACTCCCGCCACTCCTGCTCCGTCGCCCGATCCGGCTCCCGCGCCTGCGCCGGACCTGACCACGCAGCTGCGCGAGAACGTCAAGACCCTGGTCGTGATCTTTGCCGAGAACCGCAGCTTCAACAATCTCTTCGCCAACTTCCCCGGCGTGGAAAAGCCCCTGTCCGCGCTGACGACGGCGGACTATGCCCAGGTCGACCGCGACGGCACGCCGCTGTCGGTGCTGCCGCCCGTCTGGAACGGCATGGTGCCCACGTCGCAGCAGGCCAACCACATCACCTATCAGGTCGACCAGCCCGCCGCCTACATGAACAACCTGCCCAACGCGCCCTTTCCGCTGCTGGGCCCGCAGGGCGAGCCCCTGCCGCAAGGCGTGGTCACGCGCGACCTCTGGCATGTGTTCTATCAGAACCAGATGCAGATCAACAGCGGCAAGAACGACAAGTTCGTCGCGTGGGGAGACTCCGGCGCCCTGGTCATGGGCCACTACAGCGACTCCGCCTACAACCTGCGCTTGTGGAAGTTGGCGCAGGAGTTCGTGCTGTGCGACAACTTCTTCCAGGGCGCTTTCGGCGGGTCGTTCCTGAACCACCAGTACCTGGTGGCAGGTCGCGCGCCGTTCTATCCCGACGCGGCCAGCTCCGTCGCCAAGACCCAGATCGCAGAACTGCAAAGCTCGGATCCGACCGACACGCGCCTGATGCCCAAGGCCACGTCGCCCGCCAGCGCGCTTACTGGCATCCCGCAGTTTGGCGCCAGCGCGCTGACGCCCGACGGCTACGGCGTCAACACGATGGCCCCGCCCTACTGGCCGTCGTTCAGCCGCGACGCAAGCGATCCGACGCTGGCCGATCCCACCAGCCCGCAGACCATGGTGCCGCAGTCGCACGTCAATATCGGCGACCTGATGAGCGCCAAGGGACTGGACTGGGCGTGGTACGCCGGCGGCTGGCAAGCCGCTGTCGACTCGACGGCCAGCACGGGCTTTCCGTCATCGCCCAACTTCCAGGCGCATCACCAGCCGTTCAATTACTTCAAGAGCACCGCGCCCGGCACCACCGCGCGCACGGCGCATATCCGCGACGGCGGCCTGGGCGATCTGGTCTCCACCAACAAGTTCCTGGCCGACGCCGAAGCCGGCACGCTGCCCCCGCTGACGTTCTACAAGCCGCAGGGCAACCTGAACATGCACGCGGGCTACGCCGATGTGGACTCGGGCGACCGCCACATCGCGCACATCGTGGACAGCCTGCGGAAAAGCAAGCAGTGGGACAACATGGTGGTCGTGATCACGGTGGACGAGAACGGCGGCTGGTGGGATCACGTGGCGCCCCCGCAAGGCGACCGCTTTGGCCCGGGCTCGCGCATTCCGGCAATCGTCGCGTCGCCCTTCGCGAAGAAGGGAACTGTCGACCACACTATCTACGACACGGGCTCGATCCTGCGCCTGGCCACCCGGCTCTTCGATCTGCCGATGCTCGAAGGCCTGAAGTCGCGCGATGACGACATGACCGGCCGCGGACAGGCTGCAATGGGCGACCTGACCAACGCGCTGACGTTCAACGGCTAAGCCCGGCAATGCCGGCGGCGGGCCTGCCTATGCGGCGCCCGCCCGCCCATGGACCAGCAGCGCGTAGATCTCCGCCACGCGGTCGATCGTGATTCCATTGCGCTGCTCGACCGCCAATGGATGACTCGTCGGCTCCAGTTCGATGTACGGCCGGATGCCGTCGTCCCGAAGATGGACATGCGTCTTCAAGCACAAAGCGCCCCGATTGATGCATCCACCAGGGATCCGCCTGCCAGCCGACGATCGCAAAAATGAATCGGCGCTCGCTGACGGGCATGGCGCTTGCTGCTCCGCCCTTCACGGGCGTGAGCTCCAGCCCGCCACCTATGAGGCGACCAAGTGACCCAACTCATTGAACAACGGTATTCGCTTACCGTGCGTCCCATGCCGGCGGTATTCCTGGCCGGGATGTTCCCCCTCTTTCTCGGCGCAGCGCTCGCGGATGCGGCGTATGCGAAAACTTTTCAAATTCAGTGGAGTAATTTCGCGTCCTGGCTGCTGGTGGGCGGGCTGCTGTTTGGCGCCATCGCGCTGATGTTCGCCGTCGCCAGCCTCTTCCGGGCCCACCAACGCGCGCGAGGCATCGTTCCCTATGCGCTGGTGCTGCTGGCGGCCTGGATCGCGGGCTTTTTCAGCGCGCTCATCCACTCCCGGGACGCCTGGGCAAGCATGCCGACCGGCATGATCCTGTCCGTCGTCGCAGTCCTGCTCGCCTTCATTGCCGTCTGGTTGGGCTTTCGCACGCCCCACATCAAGGGGCCGATATGAAATACCGCCGCTTATTTGCCGCCATTCCGCTGTCCGTCATTGCGAGCGTGTGCCACGGCCAGGCCGGGCCATCGCAGGTGGGTCCGAATCCCGAACTGCCCAAGCCCGAGCGGGGCCTGCTGCCCGACATGGTGATTGCGAAGCCAGCGGCATGGGGCGACAAGTCGCCAACCGTGCCCGACGGCTACAAGATCAGCGCCATCGCCACGGACCTGAAGATTCCGCGCCAGACGCTGGTCCTGCCCAACGGCGACATCCTGGTGGCCGAAGGACGCGGCGGCAGCGCCAGCGACCTCAAGCCCAAGGACGTGATCGCCGGCATCATCAAGGCTCGCGGCACCAGCCCGGTCAAGGGCGGCAACCGCCTGACCCTGCTGCGCGACGCCAAGGGCGACGGCGCCTATGAGGCCTTCACGTTCGCGGAGAACTTGAACGCGCCATACGGCCTGGCGTTGGTGGGCAACAACCTCTATGTCGCCAACCAGGACGCGCTGGTGCGCTTCGACTATCAACCCGGACAGACCAAGGCCAGCGGCCCGCCCCAAACCGTGACGCAGCTGCCTTCGGAGATCAATCACCACTGGACCAAGGCGCTGACCGCCAGTGCAGACGGACAATACCTGTACGTTGGCATCGGATCCAACAGCAACATCACGGAACGCGGCATGACGGCGGAAGTGGACCGTGCCCGCGTCTGGCGCGTAAACGCCCAAACCGGCGAATACAAGACCTACGCCACGGGACTGCGCAACCCAACCGCGCTGACCATCCAGCCCGACACCGGCCAGTTGTGGGCCGTGGTCAACGAACGCGACGAGATTGGTCCCGACCTGGTGCCGGACTATCTGACCGCCGTGAAGGAAGGCGCCTTCTATGGCTGGCCGTACAGCTACTGGGGGGCCAACGTGGACGACCGCGTTCGGCCCCAGGATCCGGACAAGGTCGCGGCGGCAATCAAGCCCGACTACAGCCTGGGCTCGCACGTCGCGGCGCTGGGCGTCGACTTCTCGACCGACACGATGGGCGCAAAGTTCGCCAATGGCGTCTTTGTCGGCGAACACGGCAGCTGGAACCGCAGTGATCCCGTTGGCTACAAGGTGGTGTTCGTGCCATTCAGCGACGGACGGCCGTCTGGCCCGCCGGTGGACTTCGTCGCGGGCTTTCGCGATCCCGACGGCACCACCCGAGGCCGCCCGGTTGGCGTGACGGTCGACCCAAAGGGAGCGCTCATCGTGGCGGACGACCTTTCGAACACGATCTGGCGCATCACGCCGGCGCGGCCCGGCCAGCCGTAGGAATCGGCCGCGGGCGTACGCCCCGCGGCTGGCGACGTTCGCCGGAGACGGAGCAGCAGCGACAAACGCAGCGTGCGAAAATTGCGGATCGACCTATCGAGGCGGTCCTCGTGAAACACCTGCTTGTCAGTCTGGAAAAACTGCCTGATTTCGACGAAATCATCGACGTGCGCACTCCTCTGGAGTATGCCGACGACCACATCCCGGGCGCCTGCAACGCGCCCGTGCTCAGCAACGAAGAGCGCGTGCTGATCGGCACGATGTACAAGCAGGTGTCGCCGTTCGAAGCCTCGCGCGCGGGCGCGGCCATCGTGGCCCGCAACATCGCCCGCCATCTGGAAACCACCTTCGCGGATCGCCCCCAGGGCTGGCGTCCGCTGGTGTATTGCTGGCGCGGCGGCAAACGGTCGGGCTCCATGACGCTGATGTTCAACATGATCGGCTGGCGCGCGCGACAGCTGGACGGCGGCTACAAGAGCTACCGGCGCGCCACGCTGGACGCGCTGCAAACCCTGCCGCAGGCGCTGCGGTACGTGGTCCTGACTGGCCCCACCGGCAGCGGCAAGACACGTCTGCTGCATGCGCTTCAAGCAGCGGGCGCGCAGACGCTCGACCTGGAAGATCTTGCCTCCCATCGAGGCTCGCTGCTGGGTGCGCTGCCCGACGCGCAGCAACCCACGCAAAAGCGCTTCGACACGCTGCTCGCAGCGCGCCTGCGTGATTTCAATTCGACCCTGCCTGTGTTTGTCGAAGCGGAAAGCCGCAAGATCGGCGCGGTGGAAATTCCCGCTTCCCTGCTGCACGCCATCCATCAGGGCGCCTGCATCGACGTGCGTTCCACGCGCGAAGACCGGACGTTGTTCCTGCAGCAGGACTACGCGCGGCTGTTCGACAACCCAGGATGGCTCAAGACGCAGTTGCAGCGCATGGTAGGCCTGCACAGCCGCGACACCATCAACGGCTGGGTCAAGCTGGTCGACGAAGGCCGCCGCGAAACCCTGGCCCGCGAACTGATCGACCGCCATTACGACCCCGCCTATGCGCGCAGCTCGCAATCGCATTTCGTGCAACTGCCACAAGCAATGCGCCTGGACTTCCGGCCCAACGATCCGGATGTCGCGGAACAGGCGCTTGCGCTGATCCGCAAGCTGTCGTGACACGCGCCCTGGCCAGCAATCACTTCCCCCAGCAATCGATGCCCAAGCATTTCACTGCAAGCTGCCATGTCATCACCGGCGCTTCAGGCGCAGGCAAATCCACCCTGCTCGCGGCGCTGGGCGATCTTGGATATTCCACCGTCCCGGAAGCGGCGCTGGCCTTGCTGCGCGAGCAACAGGCGTGCAACGGCGCGCTGCTTCCCTGGACGCATCGCGCGGCATTCATGGAAGAGGTCCTGAAGCGAAACATCAGCAACCACCAGGCCGCACAGTCGTTGCAAGCGCCCGTCTTCTTTGACAGGGGCATTCCGGAGTGCCTGGCCTGGCTGCGGATGTCGGACGTGGTCTTGCAGCCGCATCACTTGTCCGCGCCCGAGCGATACCGCTACGCCCCGACCGTATTCGTGGCGGAGCCGTGGCCGGAGATCTACGTTCAAAATGCGGAGCGCCAGGCAAGCTTCGAGCGGGCGATCCGCTCCTATGAAGCAACCGTCAATGCGTATGTCGAAGCGGGGTATTCGATCTGCGTCCTTCCCAAGGCGCCCGTGCAGGAGCGCGTGGCGTTTGTCCTTGAGCACGTCGTGCCAGGACGTGAAGCGCGATGAGGCGCTTGCGGGTCCGCAGAGGGAGGGCCAGTTGTTCAAGCACTATCAGGGACTCGATGCCCAGCAGGCAACAAAAAACCCGCAGAGCATTAAGCTATGCGGGTCTTGAGGCAACCTTTGTTCACTGGTGCAAGTGTCTTTGGCGGAGACGGTGGGATTCGAACCCACGATGCAGTTTTTAGCCACATACTCCCTTAGCAGGGGAGCCCCTTCAGCCTCTCGGGCACGTCTCCGAAAAGAGAACGAGATTCTAGCACGATTTTTTTCGCTCTTGCCTGCGATGCAGGCCTTCAATCAAAAAAATCGTGCCGGACCCGCTTTCTTAAACCTTGGTGGCGGGCGCCTGGTCCAGGCCGAAGGCCTTGTGCAGCGCGCGCACGCCCAGTTCCATGTACTTGTCGTCGATGATCACCGAGGTCTTGATTTCGCTGGTGCTGATCATCTGGATGTTGATGCCTTCTTGCGAAAGCGTCTGGAACATCAGGCTGGCGACGCCGACGTGCGAGCGCATGCCGATGCCGACGATGGAGACCTTGGCGACCTTTTCGTCGGTGGACAGTTCACGCGCGCCCACGGCGGGGATGACTTCGCGCTTGAGCAAGTCCACGGCGCGCGCAAATTCGTTGCGGTTCACGGTGAACGAGAAGTCGGTCGTGCCGGCTACGGACTGGTTCTGCACGATCATGTCGACGTCGATGTTGGCGGCGGCGACAGGGCCCAGGATGGAGAAGGCGATGCCGGGTTTGTCCGGAACGGCCAGCAAGGTGATTTTGGCTTCGTCGCGGCTGAAGGCGATGCCGGAGACAACGGCGGCTTCCATTTTTTCGTCTTCCTCAAAAGTAATCAGCGTGCCCGAGACCATTTCTTCCTCGAGCGGGATAAGGGGGTCGGTCAGCGAGGACAGGACCCGGACCGGCACACGATATTTGCCGGCGAATTCAACCGAACGGATCTGCAGGACCTTGGAGCCCAGCGATGCCATTTCCAGCATTTCCTCGAAGGAAACGACGGACATGCGGCGCGCTTCGGGCACCACGCGCGGATCGGTCGTGTAGACGCCGTCCACGTCGGTGTAGATCAAACATTCGTCGGCCTTGATGGCGGCAGCCACGGCCACGGCCGAGGTGTCGGAACCGCCACGGCCCAGCGTGGTGATGTGGCCGTCGGGGTCGATGCCCTGGAAACCCGTCACGATGACCACGCGGCCGGCGTCGAGGTCACCGCGGATGCGCGCGTCGTCGATGGACGAAATGCGGGCCTTGGTGAACGACGAATCGGTGCGCACGGGCACTTGCCAACCGGCATAGCTGCGGGCGGAGACGCCCTCGGCCTGCAAGGCAATGGCCAGAAGGCCGCTGCTGGCTTGCTCGCCGGTGGCGGCGATCATGTCGAGTTCGCGGCCGTCGGGCTGGGGCGAAAGCTCTCGCGCCAGGCCCAGCAGACGATTCGTTTCGCCTGCCATGGCGGACGGAACAACAACAACCTGGTGGCCGGCGGCATGCCACTTCGCGACGCGACGCGCCACGTTTCTGATGCGCTCGACCGAGCCCATCGAAGTACCGCCATATTTGTGAACGATCAGGGACATCTCGTGCTCTGGCTGGAGACCCGCCGCAAGAAGTGTTGACGGGCAAAACCATATATTCTAGCGCGACGGTAAAAATTTGCGCAGATTGCCGAAATTCACTGACCGGAGACGGTCAATACGCGTCAAAAAAGGCCTCAAAGAAGCCTTGAGAGGCTCCCTCAACCGCGGGGCTCCACCCAGACTCTCCCGCGGTGGCAGCGAATGACGTGTCCCGCCTGCTCCACCCGCAACTGGCGGTCGTGGCCCAGGCTGTGCAGCCCCCGCAGTTGACGCAGCAGGTCCGCCATGCGGGCGTCCGTCGGCATGCGGGCGCCGTTCTGATGCAGCCAGTGCCTGAGCACCTGCGCCTGGCGGGCCGGCGACAGGTTCCGCCACGCCAGAAGCGAAAAACTGGCGCCGTCCGGACTGGGATCCAGCCTGGCGAAATCCTCGCGCGCCACTTCGTCCAGGATCTGGGCCGCATCGGCCATGTGCCGCGCGTGGCGCGCCACGATGCCGCGCCAACCCGGCCAGCGGGCGTCCAGCACCGGCGCCAGCAGCTCGCGCACCGCGGCGCGGGTGTATCGCGGATCCGCGTTGGTGGGATCCTGCACGGCGCGCCAGCCGCAGGCGGCCTGAACCGCGTCCGCGGCCTGCAGGATCGCGCTGCGATCCTGGTCCAGCCAGGGACGCAGGTAAACGATGCCGTCGCGCTGCGACACGGGCGCCATCGCCGCCATGCCGGTCAGGCCAGTGCCGCGCAGCAGACGCAGCAGCACGGTTTCGGCCTGGTCGTTGCAGTGATGGGCCAGCAGGATATGGCCGACATCGTGATCTTGCGCCAGCCGGGCCAGCGCCGCATATCGCGCGTCACGGGCGGCGGCTTCGATGCCCTTGCCGGCCGCCTGCTCGACCTGGACCCGGGCCTCGATCAGTGGAAGGGAAAGCGTGGCCGCCAGGTCCCGCCCCTGCTGCGCCCAGGCGTCGGCAGCGGCCTGCAGGCCGTGGTGCACGTGGAAAAGGACCACGTCGATGCCCAGCGCCGATGCAACCTGGCCCGCGTGCACGGCCAGCATGGCCGAGTCGGCCCCGCCGCTGAAAGCGACGGCCACACGGCGCGGGCGCTGGGGCAAAGCCTGGAGCGCCCGCCGCAAGGCCGCGGCAAGTTCGGCTGAAATGGGTAGCGCTGGACCGGGATCCGCGCTGACCCGAGGCGTTGTGTCGGGCGGCGGGATGTCGGTCATGGCGGGATGGGCGCGGGGGCCGCGACGCCGGCGCGCGGCCGGCGTCCCAGCCGCTTTACGCGCGCACTTCCTGGTACGCGCCGTAGGACAGCACGCGCTGGACGCGCTGTTCGACGAGCTGCTCGGGCGTCAGGCCCTGGAGCTGGCGCAGGGCGTCGCCCAGCGCGCGGCGCAGCAGGCGCGCCATGACGCGGGGGTCGCGGTGCGCGCCGCCCACGGGTTCGTTGACCACCCGGTCAACCAGGCCCAGGTCTTTCAGGCGGGGCGCGATGATGGCCAGCGCATCGGCGGCCTCGGGAGCCTTGTCGGCGCTGCGCCAGAGGATCGACGCGCAGCCTTCGGGCGAGATCACCGCGTAAGTCGCGTATTGCAGCATCAGCACCGCATTGCCCACGGCGATGGCCAGGGCGCCGCCCGAGCCGCCTTCGCCGATGATCGTGCAGATCACGGGCACCTTCAGTTCGGCCATGGCGTACAGGTTGTGGCCGATGGCTTCGGACTGGCCGCGCTCTTCGGCGCCGATGCCGGGATATGCGCCCGGAGTGTCCACGAAGGTGAACACGGGGATGCCGAATTTTTCGGCCAGGCGCATCAGGCGCAGGGCCTTGCGATAGCCCTCGGGACGCGGCATGCCGAAGTTGCGCGCGGCGCGCTCTTTGGTGTCGCGGCCCTTTTGATGGCCGATGACCATGCAGGGCGTACCGTTGAAGCGCGCCAGACCGCCCACGATGGACTGGTCGTCGGCGTACATGCGGTCGCCGTGCAGTTCATGGTAGTCGGTGAACATTTCGCGCACGTAGTCCAGCGTGTAGGGACGCTGGGGGTGGCGGGCGACGAGCGCCGTCTGCCAGGGCGTGAGCTTGGCGTAGATTTCCTTGGCCAGGGTCTGGCTCTTTTGCTGCAGACGTCCGATTTCGTCGGAGATGTCCACGGCCGAATCGGCCTGCACATAGCGCAGCTGCTCGATCTTGTTCTCCAGCTCGGCGAGCGGCTGTTCAAATTCCAGAAATGTATTGCGCATGTAGTGTGGTTCCGTAGATGGGCTGCCTGGGCTGCGTCAGTATTGGACCGGCGTCGGTTCCAGACTGCGCCACAAATACCAGGTTGCCACGGTACGCCAGGGTTGCCACGCCAACGAGACTTCGCGAGCCTCGAAGCGAGAGACAGGCTCGCCGCTGAAATAGTGTAGCGAGATTGCCTTGAGCAACCCGGGATCATCCAGCGGCAGGACATCAGGCCGCTGTAGATTGAAAATCAAAAACATCTCCGCCGTCCAGCGCCCGATGCCCCGGATGGCGACCAGTTCCGAAATGACGGCCTCGTCGTCCATGGCCGCCCATTTCTCGGGATGGACCCGGCGTTCGCCGAAGTGCACGGCCAGGTCGTTTACGTACTCGGCCTTGCGCTGCGACAGCCCGGCCTTGCGCAGGCCATCCAGGCCAACGCGCAGCACGGCGACGGGCGTGGGGCGCTTGCCCACGGCGTCGATGAACTTGTCCCAGACGGCATCGGCCGCCTTGGGGGAAATCTGTTGCCCGATGATCGCCCGCGCCAGCGTGATGAACGGAGTGCCGCGCGAGGTCAGCCAGACCTCGGGGTGCTGGGGGATGATTTTTTTCAGGATGCGGTCGCGGCGCATCAAGTGCGCTACGGCGGCTTCCCAATAATCAGGCTTGGGAATCTCGAGATCTGCGGTGGACATGTCCGGCGTATCCTGGATTTTCAAGCCCGACGCCATTGCGTCAGGCCACCCGGCTTGTCGTCCAGCTCGATGCCGGCCTCGCGCAGTTCGGCGCGGATGCGGTCAGCCTCGGCAAAGTCACGGGCGGCCTTGGCGGCCGCGCGCGCGTCGATGAGGGACTGGATGGCTTCGGCGTCCAGCGTGCTGCGCACGCCCTGTTCCATCGCGGCCGCGGAGTAGCGGGTGGAAGACTGGAAATAGGCAGCGGGATCTTGCTGCAACAGGCCAAGCAGGGCCGCCAGGGCCTTCATCTGTCCGGCGCTGCGCGCGTTCTTGCTGCGATTGGCCTCGGATGCCAGTTCAAACAAGGCGGCGATGGCGCCCGAACTGTTGAAATCGTCATCCATCGCCGCCTTGAAGGCCTGGGCCTGGGGCTCGTCCCAGTCGATTCCCTGGTCGTCCGCCGGCACGTTCTGCAGCGCCTGGTACAGGCGATCCAGTGCATTCTGCGCGTCGACGAGGTTGTCGGGCGTGTAGTTCTGCGGGCTGCGGTAGTGGTTGCGCACGATGAAAAAGCGCACCATTTCCGCTTCGCGCGGGTTCACCTGGTATTCGGACTGATCGGCCGCCGGATCGGACTGGGCGACGGTCTGGCGGATGGTGCGGAAGTTGCCCAGGGACTTGGACATTTTGTCCGAATCGACCATGAGCGGGCCGCAGTGCATCCAGATATTGGCCAGCGTGCCGCCGAACGCGCCCTCGGTCTGGGCGATTTCGTTTTCGTGATGCGGGAATTTCAGGTCGGGACCGCCACCATGGATGTCCAGAGGCAAACCCAGCAGCGACTTGCTCATGGCCGAGCATTCGATGTGCCAGCCCGGGCGGCCCAGGCCGTAGGGAGATTCCCATTTGGTGTCGGCGGGTTCCTCGGCCTTGGCGGACTTCCACAGGACGAAGTCCAGGGGATCCCGCTTGCCCGACCCGACCGCCACGCGCTCGCCGGCGCGCAGGTCGTCCAGTGTCTTGCCGGACAGCTTGCCGTAGCCGGGGAAGCCGCGCACGGCGTAGTTCACGTCGCCGTCGTCGCCTTGGTAGGCCAGTCCGTTCTGCTCGAGCTTGCCGATGATGTCCAGCATGTCGCCGACGTACTGGGTGGCGCGCGGCTCGCGGTCGGGGGATTCCACGCCCAATGCGCGCTCGTCGGCGTGCATGGCGTCGATATAGAACTCGGTGACTTCGCCGATGCGGCGGCCGGTTTCGACCGCGCGACGGATGATCTTGTCGTCGATATCCGTGATGTTGCGTACGTAGTCGACCGCCAGGCCGCTGGCGCGCAGCCAGCGCTGGACGACGTCGAACGACACCAGCATGCGGGCGTGCCCCAGATGGCAGAAGTCGTACACCGTCATGCCGCACACGTACATGCGCACCTGACCGGCCTGTGCCGGCTTGAACGGTTCTTTGGTACGCGATAACGTGTTGTAGATTTGCAGCATGGCGCGATAGGCTTCGTTTAGTGTTCCGTGGCGGTTGCGGAAAGTTGCTGTCGACGGACGATACCGTGAAAGCGTGCCGCCCCATTTCCACCCGGGTCGATGGTTCCGCCGCGACGGTTCGACGCTGCGGAATCGGCTGCGGCAATCTGGATTGCCGTTCCGTTCCCGTCCCTTCGTCCTTGGCCTTATCGTCCCGAGTCGATCCGAGTCGATCCGAAACTCCGGCCCCAACCGCAGCGCGTCACCCTGGTTCGGCTTCGGGCTGCGTCGGATGGCCGGCCGCATCGGATGGCTGCAGAACGGATCATCAAGCCAAAAACACAACCGGGGCTAAAATGGTGGTCGTCAAGTATAGCAAGCGGCCCGGCCGCGCGCGTAAGCGCCGGCCGGCCACGACTTTTAACGGAACCCACACGTGACTATCAAGCCGCGTTTTTGCGTTGCCCTGCTCGCCCTGGCCCTGGCCGGCGCGCCGGCTGGCGTCGCGCTCGCCCAGTCGATGAGCGGTGGCGCGGGACAAAGCCCCAACGCCACCCGCACCACCATCGACCCGATCCCGCCCGAAGGCGGCTGGGACGCCCTGGCCAAGCTGCTTGAAGCCGCCAAACCCAGCGTGGACACCCGGCTCGTTCCGTCTGCCTCGCAGATCACCACGCACATCGAACGCATGCTGAACCGCGGCGAAAACGAAGAAGCGCTGGCAATGATCGAAAAGCGCCAGGCCGAAATCAAGGACCAGCGCGGCACCGATGTCCAGCTGATGTTCCAGCACGCCCGTGCGCTGGCGGCGCTGAACCGCACGAACGAAGCCATTGACGTCTACACCGACATGACCACGCGGTTTCCCGAATTGCCGGAACCCTGGAACAATCTGGCGGCTCTATATGCCAGCCGCGGCGAACTCGACCGAGCGCAAGATGCCCTGCAAATGGCTTTGCGCGCCGACCCGAACTACGCCGCCGCACGCGCCAACCTTGGCGACCTGCAGCTTCTGCAGGCCCTGCGCACCTACAAGAAGGCCGCCAGCGACGGCGTGCCGGGCATGCAGGAAAAGGTCCGCGAAGTTGAAACAATGTTGAAGGATAAACAAGGCAAATGATGTCCCGTTACTCTCCTCTTCACCTGTTGCGCCTGACGGCGTGCTCGTTCGCGCTGGCCGCATTCGCACCAGCGCTTGTCAGCGCCGCTCCCGCAGCCACCACTTCCCCCTCCACCTCCGAAGGCACCAAAACCATGAGCACCAATCCCCGCGTCAAGCTTCACACGAACCAAGGCGACATGGTCATCACCCTGGACGCCGCCAAGGCGCCCAAGTCGGTCGAAAACTTCCTGACGTACGTCAAGGAAGGCTTCTACAACGGCACGGTGTTCCACCGCGTGATCGACGGTTTCATGATCCAGGGCGGCGGTTTCGAACCCGGCATGAAGCAAAAGCAGACCCATGCCCCCATCGAAAACGAAGCCAACAACGGCCTGAAGAACGACAAGTACACGCTTGCCATGGCCCGCACCAGCGATCCGCACTCGGCCACCGCGCAGTTCTTCATCAACGTGTCGAACAACGACTTCCTGAACTTCACGTCGCCCACGCCGAACGGCTGGGGCTACGCCGTGTTCGGCACCATCACCGAAGGCACGGACGTGGTCGACAAGATCAAGGGCGTGAAGACCGGCAACAAGGGCTTCCACCAGAACGTGCCGAACGAAGACATCATCATCGAGAAGGCCGAAGTTCTTGAATAAGATCACCCTGTCCGGTTCGATCTGGCTGGCGTCCGACCTGCATCTGGGGCCGGCCACGCCGGCTACCTCCGAGGCCTTCCTGGCCTTCCTGCAAGCCGCGCAAGAAGACGCTGCCGCCCTGCTCCTGCCGGGCGACATCTTCGATGCCTGGATCGGCGACGACGTGATCCGCGCCGCGCCGCCGTGGCTCGCCACGGTGTTGGCGGCGCTGCGTGACACCGCCGCGCGCATTCCGGTCTGGCTGGGTCGCGGCAACCGCGACTTCCTCATCGGGGAAGAACTGGCCAAGGCCGTCGGCGCCAACCTGCTCCCCGAGCCGGCGCTGCTCGAAACCGACTTCGGCCAGGTGCTGCTGACGCACGGCGACGAATTCTGTACCGACGACGCGGCGTACCAGCAGTTCCGCAAGATGGTGCGCAACCCGCAATGGCAGGCCGAATTCCTGGCCAAGACCATTCCCGAGCGTCTGGCCATGGCGCAACAGGCCCGTGGCGAAAGCCAGGCAGCCAACCAGACAAAGTCCATGGAGATCATGGACGTCAACGCGGACGCCATTGAATCCATCTTCCGCCAGACGGGCGTGCGCGTGCTGGTGCATGGCCACACGCACCGGCCCGCTCGCCACGTGCTGGATATCGACGGCGCAAAGCGCGAGCGCTGGGTGCTGCCCGATTGGGATTGCGACCACGTCTCGCCGCCACGCGGCGGCTGGCTGGTCATCGATCGCGACGGCCTGGAGTTCTACGACCTGGAAACGGAAGCGTAAACGCCACGCCCGCCATCGCGCGACACAACAAAAACAAGGGCCGCTTGAAAAAGCGGCCCTTGTCTCTTTTGCCCCGCAGAAGTGGTCAGCGCGTGAAGATCCAGGCCGCCACGATGCCGCCGAAGATGATGCGGTACCAGGCGAACACGCGATACGTGTGGTTGGCCACGAACCGCAGCACGGCCCGCACGACCACCATGGCGCTCAGGAACGCGGCGATGAACCCCACCGCGATGCCGGACAGGTCATGCTGGGTCAGCAGGCCGAAGTTCTTGTACATGTCGTAGGCCGCGGCGCCCAGCATGGTCGGCATGGCCAGGAAGAACGAGAACTCGGTGGCCGTCTTGCGCTGGATGCCGGCGATCATGCCGCCGATGATGGTGGCTCCGGACCGCGACGTGCCCGGGATCATGGCAAAGCATTGCGCCACGCCCACGCCCAGCGCCTGCTTCCAGGAAATCTGTTCCAGCGTGTAGGCCGATGCCCGCTCGTCCGAGGCGGTGTCGTCGGCGGCGCCCGGCGCGTCGCCCGGCGTGTGGCGGGTGCGACGTTCGACGTACAGCATGATCAGGCCGCCCAGCACCAGCGTCACCACGACCACCGCCGGGTGGTAGAACACCGACTTGATGGTCTTGATGAAGATCGCGCCGATCACCGCCGCCGGCAGGAAGGCGATGATCAGGTTGCGCGCGAAGGCCACTTCGCTGGCGACGCCGGTCAGGGTGCCCCGGATGAGCTGCAGCAGCCGCGCGCGGAAGACCCACATCACGGCCAGGATCGATCCAAGCTGGATGACCACCTCGAACACCTTGCCGTCGCCCGACTCGAAGTTGAGCCAGTCGCCGACCAGGATGAGGTGGCCCGTGCTGGACACGGGGATGAACTCGGTCAGGCCTTCCAGGATGCCCAGGACGAAAGCTTTGATCAGATAGAGGGCGTTCTCGGTCACGGGGGAGGTTCTCTGTTAGTCGTTGGCTAGGGATGCTTCGTCGGAATAATGCTCTTCGGGGCGTTTCTCGACGCGCACCAGCGCGATGCGGCGGCCATCCATTTCCAGGACTTCAAACCGGAAATGCTGATGGTGGATCTGGTAGTCGCAGACGTCGCCCGGCTTGGGCAGGTGTCCGAAGCGCGACAGCAGATAGCCGGCCAGCGTGGAAAAATCCTGCGCGTCGTCGACCAGGCCTTCGGTTTCAAGCACCTGTTCGACGTGGTGCAGGTCGGCTGCGCCGTCGATCTTCCAGGTGTTCTCGCCGTCCGCCACGATGTCGGGCAGTTCGTCTTCGTCGGGGAATTCGCCCGCAATGGCCTCGAAGACGTCGATAGGCGTCACCAGGCCCTCGATGGCGCCGAACTCGTCGGCCACCAGCACCAGTTGGCCGCGCGACCGCTTGAGCGTGTCCATCAGACGAAGAATGCCGATGGACTCGTGCACGATGATCGGATCACGCAGGCGGTTGCGGCGCACCCGGCCCTCGGTGATCAAATCGGCCACAAGGTCCTTGGCTCGAGCGATGCCCAGGACCTCGTCCAGGGATCCGCGGCAGACCGGAAAGAAGCTGTGGGGCGCTTCGGTGAGCTGGCGGCGTATGTTGTCGGGATCGTCGTCGATATTGATCCAGGAAACATCCGTGCGCGGCGTCATGATCGACCGGATCGAGCGCTCGGCCAGTGTGAGCACGCCGCTGACCATGTTGCGCTCTTCCACGCCAAAGGCTTGCAAGGCCGGACCATCGGCATGAGGCAGATCGGGTTCGTCGCTGGCCGGCGGGCGCTTGCCCAGCATGCGCAGCACTGCCGACGCGGTGCGTTCGCGCATGGGGCGCCGGGCGTCCAGCTTGAGCAGGTTGCGGCGCGCAACCTGGTTCAGCGCCTCGATCGCCACGGAGAAGCCGATCGCGGCGTACAGATAGCCCTTGGGCACCTTGAAGCCGAAGCTCTCGGCCAGCAGCGAGAAACCGATCATGAGCAGGAAGCCCAGGCACAGCACGACCACCGTGGGATGGGCGTTCACGAAGCGCGTCAGCGGCTTGGAGGCCAGCAGCATGATGCCGATCGCGATGATCACCGCGATCATCATGATGGCCAGGTGATCCACCATGCCCACCGCCGTGATGACGGAGTCCAGCGAAAACACCGCGTCCAGCACCACGATCTGCGTGACGATCACCCAGAAGCTGGCATAGACGCGAGGGCCCGACGTACCGGTGTGCACGCTGCCTTCAAGGCGCTCGTGCAGCTCCATGGTGCCCTTGAACAGCAGGAATAGACCGCCCACCATCAGGATGAGGTCGCGTCCGGAAGGGGAAAACGGACCGATGGAAAACAGGGGGGTGGTCAGAGTGACCAGCCATGACATGACCGACAACAGGCCCAGCCGCATGATGAGCGCGAGGCTCAATCCCATGATGCGCGCGCGATCGCGCTGGGACGGCGGCAGCTTGTCGGCCAGGATGGCGATGAAGATCAGGTTATCAATGCCCAGGACGATCTCAAGGACGACCAGGGTAAGCAGGCCGACCCACGCAGCGGGGTCCAGCAGCCACTCCATCAGGAGCTCCAGAAGTTACACGACCGGTAATCGTACATGGAAAATCCATGACATGCCGGTGACGCATCCCCTCCGTAAGCCTGATGGACAGAGGCTTTGGGCCAAAAGAACGAGGGTCGCCCAACGCTGACCGCGCCTGCATCGCATGTGTCGGGAGCCGGCTTGACGACGCGGGCGGGGCGAAGGGCGCGGCGTTCGTGGCGCCAACAAAAAAGCCGGCCCCCCGGCCGGCTCTGGCTTGACTCAACGAACCTTGGGCGGGGATCAGCCGCCGACTTTCAGCGTGCCCTTCATCATGGCCCAGTGGCCGGGGAAGGAGCAGAAGAATGCGTAGTTTTCGCCGGCGGCGAGCTTGGAGACGTCGAACTTGACGGAGTCGGACTCGCCGCCGCCAATGACCTTGGTATGGGCGATGACGCGGGTATCGCCCGCCTTGACGTAGTCCTGGGCCAGTCCGGCGCCCATGCCGTCCGTGGCGACGCCCTGCTTGTCGGCTTCCTTGGTGAGCACCCAGTTGTGGCCCATGGCGACCTTCGCCATCTTGCCGACGTGCTTCAGGTTAACGGTGAATTCCTTGCAGCTCTTGTCGACGACGATTTCCTTGACGTTGAACTGCATGGCGTCGTTGCTTTCAACGGTGGCCTCACATTGCGCGGCCAGCACCGGCAGGCTGGTGGCGGAAAGAAGGATGGCTAGGGTGGCTTTTGCCAGCATGAATTTCTCCGATGACACAGCGGCCAATGCACGCACGCCAGCCATATGCAGACGCCGTTGCCGCCGCGGACCAGTGTAGGACCGGCCTGTCTTCGCTCTATTGACATCCATCAAGCGGACCCCCGCATACCCCCCAAATCTACGGAACTTCCCCTACGTTTCGTAAGGTTATTAGCCATTCCGATGACGCGATTGACAAACCGCAATCCGCCCCCGGAGGCAAGTTCGTAGGATGCCTGTAAGCAAACACGACGAATAGAGTTCAGCATGCGCGGCAGTACAGCAGCAGATCACGGATTCACACGACGCATTCGGGCCGCGCTCTTTGTCTTATGGTTGTCCTGTCTGTTCATCGGTCAGATGGCGCAGGCCCAACGCCTGCCTGAATTCCTGGCGTCCACGCCGATCAGCGACATATTCCCCGGCGCCGACCGCACCGGCCCCGCAGAAGGCAAGCCCGCGGTGGCTCGCGCGTACGCCGGCGACAAGCCGCTCGGCGTCGTGTACCTGACCACCGACGTCGTCAATACGCGGGGCTACTCCAGCAAGCCCATCGACGTGCTGGTCGGCCTTGCCGACAGCGGGCGCATCATGGGCGCCAAGCTGGTCGAACACCACGAGCCCATCGTGCTCATCGGCATTCCACAGTCCAAAGTGGACCACTTCATACAGGGCTACGTGGGACTGAACTTCGTCGAGTCCCCGCCACGTCATGGCGCGCCGCCCCCTGTCGACATCGTCAGCGGCGCCACGGTCACTCTCATGGTGATCGGCGACACCATTACCCGGTCCGCCATCGTGGTGGCGCGCGCCCACGGCATCGACAAGGCCGGCGCCTTGCGCCAGGCAGCACCCGCCGCAGCCACTCGCGTCCTCGACGAAGAACAGACGGCCGTGCAGACCTGGCAGGAACTGCTGGACTCGGGCGCCGTGAAGAACCTGCGCCTGTCGCCCGACGACGTCAACCAGGCATTCCTGCGTTCTGGCCGCAAAGATGCGGCCGAGCATGGCGAAGGCGGCCCCGACGATACCTTCATCGATCTGTACGCCGCGCTGGTCAGCGCTCCCGCCATCGGCCGCAGCCTGCTGGGCGACATCGGCTGGCAGCGCCTGAAGGACCGGCTCAAGCCCGGCCAGCAGGCTGTGCTGGTGGCTGGCAACGGCCTGTACTCGTTCAAGGGCTCGGGGTACGTGCGCGGCGGCATCTTCGACCGCATCGAGGTCATCCAGGACGAAAGCGCCTTCCGCTTCCGCGACCGCAACCACCAACGGCTGGCCGACGTCAGCGCGGCCGGCGCGCCGGCGCTGCGCGAGGTCGCGCTGTTCGTCGTGCCCGAAGACGCCACGCTCGATCCCGTCAAATCCTGGCGCCTGCAGCTCATGGTGCAGCGCGTGCTCAGCGTGTCCGACAAGGCCTTCGTCACTTTCGACCTTCCCTACGAACTGCCCAAGGCCTACACCCGCGCCGTCGATCCGGCGCCGGCTGCCGCGCAGGCGGTGGCTCAAGCGGCGGGCGCCCCGGTTCCCGCCGACGCGGACGCCGCGCCCGCGTTGTGGAAGCAGATCTGGCAGGGCAAGGTCGGACAGATCGCCATCCTGACCGCGGCGTTGACGGTGCTGGTCGGCATCTTCTTCTTCCAGGACCAGCTCACCTCCCGCCCCCTGCTGCACGATAGGCTGCGGCTGGCGTTCCTTGCCTTCGCGCTGTTCTGGATCGGCTGGTACGGACAGGCGCAGCTGTCCATCGTCAACGTCCTGACGTTCTTCTCGGCGCTGCGCACCGACTTCCGGTGGGACTACTTCCTGATGGATCCGCTGGTGTTCATCCTGTGGTGCGCAACGGCTATCTCCATGGTGTTCTGGAACCGCGGCGCGTTCTGCGGCTGGCTGTGCCCCTTCGGCGCGCTGCAGGAACTGACCAACCGCATCGCCAAGCGCCTGGGCGTGCGCCAGCTCAAGATCCGCCATGGCGTGGCCCAGCGGCTGTCGACGCTGAAGTACGTGATCTTCCTGTTGCTCTTCGGGTTCTCGCTCTATGACCTGGCGGTCGCCGAGCAGCTTGCCGAAGTCGAGCCCTTCAAGACAGCAATCATCCTGCACTTTGTGCGCCATTGGCCGTTCGTGCTGTTCGCCGTGGCGCTGCTGGTCGCGGGCCTGTTCATCGAACGCTTTTTCTGCCGCTATCTCTGTCCGCTGGGCGCCGCGCTGGCCATCCCCGCCCGGCTGCGCATCTTCAACTGGCTGAAGCGCTATCGCGACTGCGGCAATCCCTGTCAGCGCTGCAACATCGAATGCCCGGTTCAGGCGATCGACCCGTCGGGCGAAATCAACCCGAACGAATGCATCCAGTGCCTGCATTGCCAGATGCTCTACCACCACCAGGAGAAGTGTCCTCACTTGATCCAGAAGCGGTCCAAGCGTGAGCGGCGCCCCGCGCCTCCTCCCGAACCCGCAGTGCAGGAAGTCGTGTTGCACCGCATGCCCAACCTGACCCCGGCGAATCGCCCCAACCACGAATCGTGAAACACGATTTTCGTACCACGGCGCGACGCGCCGTTCCTACCAAGGAGTTATCCATGTCCGACAAGACCCCTGACAAAGCCGGCCTCAGCCGCCGAAGCTTCCTGGGAACCGCCGCCATCACCGGCGCCGCCGGCCTCGTCGCCGGTGCGCAGATTTCCACCGCGCACGGCAAGGAGGGCAAATCCGGCAACGGCGGCGTGCTCGGGCATGTCGCGCCAGGCGAGCTCGACGAATACTACGCGTTCAACTCCAGCGGCCAGTCCGGCGAAGTCCGCGTGCTGGGCCTGCCGTCGATGCGCGAGCTCGTGCGCATTCCCGTCTTCAACCACTGCAGCGCCACCGGCTGGGGACGCACGAACGAAAGCCGCAAGGTTCTGACGGAAGGCCTCACTCCGGAAACGCGCGAATTCCTGAAGGACAAGGGCGGCGTGTTCCCGAATGGCGACGCGCACCACCCTCACCTGTCGTTCACCGACCAGACCTACGACGGCCGCTACCTCTTCATCAACGACAAGGCCAACAACCGCGTGGCCCGCATCCGCCTGGACGTGATGAAGACCGACAAGATCCTCGAACTGCCCAACGTCTCGGGCGTGCACGGCCTGCGCCCGCAGCGCTACCCGCGCACCGGCTATGTGTTCGCCAACGGCGAGCACATCGTGCCGCTGCCCAACGACGGCAAGGTGCTCGACGACCCCAAGAAGAACTTCTTCGCGGTCTACAGCGCCATCGATGGCGACACGATGAAGGTCGCCTGGCAGGTGCTGGTGGACGGCAACCTGGACAACGGAGACGCCGACTACCAGGGCAAGTATTCGTTTGCCACCTGCTACAACTCGGAAAAGGGCGTCACCGTAGAGGAAATGTCCGCCAACGAGCAGGACTGGGTGGTGGTCTTCAACATCAAGCGCATCGAACAGGCGATCAAGGACGGCGACTTCAAGACCATGGGCGGCGTGCCGGTCGTGGACGGCCGCAAGGGCTCCAAGTACACGCGCTACATCCCGGTGCCCAACTCGCCCCACGGCTGCAACGCCGCGCCGGACGGCATCCACCTCATGCTGAACGGCAAGCTGTCGCCCACCGTGACGGTGATCGACGTGCGCACGCTGGATGATCTGTTCGCCGACAAGATCAAGCCGCGCGACTGCGTCGTGGCCGAACCGCAGCTTGGCCTGGGCCCGCTGCATACCGCCTTCGACGGCCGCGGCAACGCCTACACGACGCTGTTCATCGACAGCCAGATGGTCAAGTGGAACATCGACAAGGCCAAGCGCGCCTACAAGGGCGAAAAGGTCGACCCGATCGTCCAGAAGCTCGACGTGCATTACCAGCCGGGCCACAACCATTCCACGATGGGCGAAACCAAGGAAGCCGACGGCAAGTGGCTGGTGTCGCTGAACAAGTTCTCGAAGGACCGGTTCCTGAACGTGGGCCCGCTCAAGCCCGAGAACGACCAGCTCATCGACATCTCCGGCGATGAAATGAAGCTCGTCCACGACGGCCCCAGCTTCGCCGAGCCGCACGACATGTGCCTGGTCCACCGCTCCAAGATCAACCCGATCAGCGTCTGGAAGCGTGACGACCCCATGTGGGAAGACGCCCGCCAGATCGCCAAGAAGGACGGCGTGTCGCTGGAAGACGCGGCCAAGGTGGTGCGCGACGGCAACAAGGTCCGCGTGTACATGATGGCGGTCGCGCCCATGTTCAGTCTGAAGCAGTTCGAGGTGAACCAGGGCGACGAGGTCACGGTGTTCGTGACCAACATGGAGGTGATCGAGGACCTGACGCACGGCTTCACGCTGGAAGGCCACGGCATCGCCATGGAAATCGGACCGCAGGCCACGTCGTCCGTCACGTTCAAGGCCGACCGTCCGGGCATCTATTGGTACTACTGCCAGTGGTTCTGCCACGCGCTGCACATGGAAATGTCCGGCCAGATGATCGTGCATCCCAAGAAAACCGCGTAACGATCCATGGCCTGCATCGCAACCTTGCGAAACGCGGTATGGGCCGCGGCCAGCATCGTGCTGGCCGGCTTCGGCCCGGCTCCGCCCGGGGCGGCCGCGGCCGCCACCCTGGACCTGGCGCCGGGCGCGGACCTGGCGCAAGCCGTCGCCGCAGCCCAGGCCGGCGACACGCTGCGGCTGGCGCCGGGTTCCTACGCCGGCGAAATCGTCATCGACAAGCCCTTGACCCTGGAGGGTCCGCCGGACCGGTCGGCCGTCATTGCAGGCACCCGCCACGGCCGCACGCTGTGGATCAAGGCCGCTGACGTGTCCGTGCGCAACGTGACCATCACCCGTTCGGGCCTGGGCCTGCCCGAAATGGACGCCGGCGTGTTCCTGGACCGCAGCGCGCATCGCGCCGTGATCGAACACAACGACATCCTGGACAACCTGTTCGGCGTCTACGTCTGGGGCCCCGACAACGCGATGGTGCGCGGCAACCGCATCGTCGGAAACCGCGAACTGCGCGTGGCCGAACGCGGCAACGGTGTTTCGCTATGGAACACGCCCGGCAGCGCCGTCGTGGACAACGACATCTCCGCCGGCCGCGATGGCGTGTTCGTGAACACCAGCAAGAAAAACCGGTTCATCGGCAACCGCTTCCATGACCTGCGCTACGGCGTGCATTACATGTACACCAACGACAGCCAGATCAGCGGCAACGTCGCCACCAACAACGACATCGGCTTCGCCATCATGTATTCCCACCGCCTGGTCGTCACGGACAACGTGGCGGTGAAGAACGTGGAACAGGGCCTGATGATGAATTACGCCAACAACTCCGACATCTCCGGCAACACCGTGGATGGCGCGGGAAAGTGCGTGTTCATCTACAACGCCAACAAGAACCGCTTCGCGGACAATCACTTCTCGAATTGCGACATCGGCATCCACTTCACCGCCGGTTCCGAGGGCAACCACATCACGGGCAATGCCTTCATCAACAACCGCAACCAGGTCAAGTACGTGGGAAGCCGCGTGCTGGAATGGTCCGACGGCGGGCGCGGCAACTACTGGAGCGACAACACCGCCTTCGACCTGGACGGCGACGGCATCGCCGATACGGCGTACCGCCCGAACGACGTGGTGGACCAGTTGCTGTGGCGCGCGCCCGCGGCGCGCATCCTGCTCAATAGTCCCGCCATTTCGGTGGTCCGCTGGGCGCAATCGCAATTCCCCGCCATCCTGCCCGGAGGCGTCATCGACAGCGCACCGCTGATGAAACCGGCGCCACGCGCCGCGCGGCGCGCCGAGGAAACCCAATGAGCAACGCCCTTGTGACGCTTTCCGGCGTCAGCAAACACTATGGAACACACCGCGCGGTCAGCGTCCTGGACCTGGACCTGCGCGAAGGCGAATGCGTCGCGCTGGCCGGGCACAACGGCGCGGGCAAAAGCACCCTGATCAAACTGATCCTGGGCCTTATCCGTCCGACGCATGGCCGCGTTGCGTTGTTCGGGCACGACGCACACAGTCCGGCCGCGGCGCGCCTGCGCGCAAGCATCGGTTATCTGCCGGAAACCGTGGCGCTGCATCCCGCGATGACCGGCGCCGAAACCCTCGCCTTCTACGCGCGGCTCAAGCGACAGCCGCTGTCGCGCAATGCGGAACTGCTGGAAAAGGTAGGCATTTCCGGTGCCGCCCATCGTCGCGTTGGAGGCTATTCGAAGGGCATGCGTCAACGGCTGGCGCTGGCCCAGGCGCTGCTGGGAAAACCCCGGATCCTGTTGTTCGACGAGCCCACCACGGGGCTGGATCCCGCATCGCGGCTGAAGTTCTACGAGATCGTGCACGAGCTGCGCGCCAGCGGAGCCACCATCCTGCTCAGCACGCATGCGCTGTCGGAACTGGCCGGCCACGCCGACCGCATCGTGGTCATGAAGGCGGGCGTGAAGATCGCCGACGGCGCCATGTCGGCGCTGCGCCGCGACACCGGGCTGCCCATCCGCATCAGCGTCACGCTGGGGAATTCCGGCCAGTCTGCCCCGCCCTCGCCCGCCTGGCGGCACGTCGAAGCCAGCCGATACGAACTGCTTTGCCACGAAGCCGACAAGGTCGATGCCATCCGCAGCATCGGCGCCATCGGTTCGCCCATCAGCGACCTGGACATCCAGGTGCCCGGGCTTGACGACATCTACGCCCATCTGCTTGAACGGGAAGACGCATGAACGCCGTAAGCACCATCATTGGCAAAGAAATCCGCGACGGACTGCGCAACCGCTGGGTCCTGGCCACGTCGCTGCTGCTGGCGGCGCTGGCGCTGGCGCTGGGCCTGCTTGGCAGTGCCCCCACTGGCGCGGTCAAGGTCGACCCCCTGACGGTCACCGTGGTCAGCCTGTCCAGCCTGTCCATCTTCCTGGTGCCGCTCATCGCCATGCTGCTGGCCTATGACGCCATTGTCGGCGAGGTCGACCGCGGCACGATGGCCCTGCTGCTCAGCTACCCGGTGTCGCGGTGGCAGGTGATCATGGGCAAGTTCATCGGCCACCTGGCCATTCTGGCCATCGCCACCGGCGCCGGGTACGGTTTCGCCGGACTGGCGCTGCAATGGGTATACGGCGGCATGGACGCCGGCGCCTGGCGGCCGTTCGCCATGCTGATCGGCGCCAGCGTGCTGCTGGGCGCAAGCTTCCTGGCAATGGGCTACCTGGTCAGCACGCTGGTGCGCGAGCGCGCCACTGCCGCGGGCATCGCCCTGGGCGTGTGGCTGTTCTTCGTCGTCATCTACGACATGGGGCTGCTGGGCGTGCTGGCGGCGGACCAAGGCCGCCACGTGACGCCGGGCATGCTCAATGCGCTGCTGCTCGCCAACCCGTCCGATGTTTATCGGCTGCTGAACCTGACGGGCTTCGAGAACATCTCGATGTATTCGGGCATGGCGGGCGTCAGCGACCAGGCGCAGATGCCCGTGACGCTGCTGCTGGCCGTGCAACTGCTTTGGATCGCCGTGCCTTTCATGCTGGCCGCGGTCTGCTTCCGGAGGAAACAGCTATGACGCCGCGACGACTCGCCGGGATGCTGGCCCTGTTGGCGGCGTTGTCGGCCTGCGGCGGTGACGAGACCTCCGCGCCGCCTCCCACACCGCAAGCGGTCACCGCCGACGCGGTCGGCCACTATTGCGGCATGGCGCTGCAGGACCACGCGGGCCCGAAGGGGCAGATCTTCGTGAAGGGCCGAGCCGCCCCCGTGTGGTTTTCGTCCATCAAGCAGGTGTTCGCCTACACCCTGCTGCCCGAAGAACCGAAGGGCCTCGCCGCCATCTACGTCAACGACATGGCCGCCGCCAAGGCAGACGGCGCCGCCGACCCGCGCGCGTGGATCGACGCTCGGCAGGCCTTTTACGTGATCGGGTCCAGTTTTGTCGGCGGCATGGGCGCCGAGGATGCCATGCCGTTCTCGGACCAGGCCCGCGCGCTTGAATTCGCGTCGGTCCACGGCGGACGCGTGCTGCCCTTTGCCGACGTGCCCGAGGACTACGTCTTCGCCCAATAGCCCTGCCTTCAGTGACCCGCCATCAGTGCCCCATCCAAAGAGCTTTCATCAGTTGATAACGCCATGACCAATTCCGCCCGCCGCCGCTTTATCGGCATCGTCGCCGCAACCTCCGCACTGGCGCTCGCGCCCGGCCTGCTGCGCCGCGCGCAGGCCGCGATCGTGCCCACGTGCTGGAAGGGGGTGGCGTTGGGCGCCGATGCCGAACTGCGGCTGTATCACCCAGACCCGCGGGCCGCCGAACAGCTGATCGAGCGGGCGCTGCAGGAGTTGCACCGGCTCGAAGGCCTGTTCAGCCTGTACCGCGACGACAGCGCGCTGTCCGTCCTGAATCGCCAAGGCTATCTGGCCGACCCGCCTTCCGACCTGGTTCGGTTGCTGAGCGAAAGCCGGCACTATGCCGACCTGACAGGCGGCCTGTTCGACCCCAGCGTGCAGCCGCTGTGGCGCGTGTATGCGGACCACTTCGCGCGCGCCGGCGCGTCGCCCGCGGGTCCGGCGCAGACCGACGTCGCGCAGGCGCTGAAGCACGTTTCGTACAAGGCCATCGACGTCGACACGCAGCGCATCCGCCTGCAGCCCGGAATGGCCCTGACGCTCAATGGCATCGCCCAGGGCTACATCACCGACCGAGTCACCGAACTCTTGCGCAACGCGGGGCTCGAGCGCGCGCTGGTCGACATGGGCGAAATACGGGGGCTGGACGCATCGGCCAATGCGGCCGGCTGGAAGGTCGGCCTGGCGGACCCGCTGGCCCCCGAACAGATCCTGGCGCAGGTGCCCGTCAGCAACCAGGCTCTGGCCACGTCGGGCGGCTACGGAACGCCGCTGGACGCCGCCGGGCAATATACCCACCTGTTTGATCCGCGTAGCGGCCAGGCACGGCCGCTCTATCGCAGCGTGTCCGTCATGGCCTCCACCGCGACCGCCGCCGATGCGCTGTCCACCGCCTTTTCGAACATGCCGCTGGCGGATTGCGCCGCGGTGGTGCGCGACCAGGGCGTGACCGCCTGGATGGTCCTGCCGGATGGCAAGCTGGTGACGCAGTCCGGCCTCGTCTGATTCGAAGCTCGAACTCTCCAATAAAAAAACCGGCCGCCAGGCCGGTTTTTTTTGGGCGCCTGCGTGTCAGGCCGCCGACGGGGGGTTCAGCGCGGAAAGCATCTGCGTGAAGATCTTCGGGCTGGCCGCCAGCACGTTGCCGCTGTCCATCCAGCCTTGTTCGCCGTCGAAGTCAGCGACCAGGCCGCCGGCTTCCAGGACCATCAGGCTGCCCGCAGCCAGGTCCCAGGGCTTCAGGCCCACGCCGCAGAAACCATCCAGGCGCCCGGTGGCCACGTAGGCCAGGTCCAGCACGGTGGAGCCCAGGCGGCGCACGCCGGTGGCGCCTTCGGCCATCTGGCGGAAGCGCTTGGAGCCCTGCTCGGGATCGGTGGCGTTGGGCCAGTGGGCGCCCAGCAGTGCGTCGTGGTAACGGGTACGGCCCGACACGCGCACGCGGCGGTCGTTCAGGAACGTGCCGCTACCGCGGCTGGCGGTGAACAGTTCGTTGCGCGTTGGGTCATAGATGACCGCCTGCGTGACCTGGCCGCGCTGGGTCAGCGCGATCGACACGGCGTAGTTGGGCAGGCCGTGGATGAAGTTCGTGGTGCCGTCCAGGGGATCGATGATCCACTGGAATTCGGCCTGGTCGGGACCCTGCAGGCCGAATTCCTCGCCCAGCACGGCATGGTCCGGATAAGCGGCATGCAGCGTCTCGACGATGGACTCTTCGGCGGCGCGATCGACTTCCGTGACATAATCGCGCGGCCCCTTGCGAGCCACGCTGAGTCGTTCCAAATCCATGCTGGCACGGTTGATAATGGTGCCGGCACGCCGGGCCGCCTTGATGGCGATGTTGAGCATCGGGTGCATAAAATTCCGTACGTATGCGATGAGTTGGCTTGATGGTAGGCCGCTTGCCGCCCCCCGGGCATGCCGATGCCCCAACTGGGGAAATCGACCCAAAAAACCAGGAAGGCACTAAGCCAAACGTGCCATTTTAAATGACTCAAGCATTTTCACGCGTTCGCTTTGTAATGGTGAACCCCAGCCACCCCGGAAACGTCGGTTCCGCGGCCCGCGCGATCAAGACGATGGGCTTCTCGGAACTGGTTCTGGTCGAGCCCAAATTCCCGGATGTAACCACCCAGCCCGAAGCGGTGGCGCTGGCCAGCGGCGCGCTGGACGTGCTGGAAAACGCACGAATCTACCCGACGCTCGAGGAAGCCCTGGCCCCGGTGACGCTGGCCTTCGCCCTGACCGCGCGGGTCCGCGACCTGGGTCCCCCGCCCTGCGATATCCGCCAGGCGGCAGATCTGGCGTGCGCGCACCTGGCCGAAACCGCCGAGGGCGTGGCCGCCGTGGTGCTGGGCACCGAACGCGCGGGGCTGACGAACGCCCAGATCGCCCTCTGCCACCGTATCTGCCATATCCCGGCCAATCCCGAATACAGCTCGTTGAACGTCGCCCAGGCGCTGCAATTGGCCGCCTGGGAGCTGCGCTACGCACTGCTGGTGGATCAGGGCGCTACGCTGCTGCCCCAGTCCACCGCTCAGGAACCCGCGCGCGGCGCCGCGCCGGCGTCCAGCGAAGCGGTCCAGGCATTCCTGGCGCATTGGGAAGAAGCCTTGGTCGGCGTGCAATTCCTGGACCCCGCCCATCCCAAGAAGCTGATGCCGCGGATGCGGCACCTTTATTCGCGCCTGGCGTTGACGCGCGACGAAGTCGACATGATGCGCGGCGTCTGCACGGCCATGCTGAACACGGCCAAGAAAAAGTAGCCGGGGCGGCAGGCGCAGGGTACTTCAGGCGCCTGCGTGGATGACCGGATTTCGAGTGGGACCGGCGTCTTGCAGGTTGGGGTTGCGCGCCGACAGAAATAAAAAGGGACGGGCATTGCCCGTCCCTTTTGCATCGGAAAACCGGCAGCGAACCGCCGGCTGCCCTGCTATCAGTCCACCGTGGCGCCCGAGGCCTTGACCACGGGGGCCCAGCCTTCGACTTCCGACTTGATGAACTGGCCGAATTCGGCCGGCGTGGTCTTCACGCCCACGGCGCCCAGCTTTTCAAAGCTTTCCTGCACCGAGGCCTTGTCCAGCGCCTTTTGCATCGCGGCGTTCAGCGTGTTGATCACTTCCGGCGGCGTGCCGGCCGGAGCCAGCAGGCCGAACCAGGACGACACGTCGAAATCGGCAAAGCCCGACTCCTGCATGGTGGGCAGGTCCGGCGCGCTCTTGGAGCGATCGCGGGTGGTCACGGCCAGCGCGCGCAGCTTGCCCGATTGGGCATGCGGCCAGGCCGACGGCATGTTGTCGAACATGAACTGCACCTGGCCGCCGATCAGGTCGGTCATGGCCGGGGCGCTGCCCTTGTAGGGCACGTGCAGCACGTCGATGCCCGCCTTCATCTTGAACAGTTCGCCCGCCATGTGGATGGACGTGCCGCTGCCAGACGAGGCGAAGGCCAGCTTGCCGGGGTTCTTCTTGGCGTACTCGACCAGTTCCTTGACCGACTTGACCGGAACCTGCGGGTTCACGACCAGGATGTTCGGCACCTTGGCGCCCAGGGCGACCGGCGCAAAGTCCTTCGTGAGGTCGAACGAAACGTTCTTGTACAGGGTCTGGTTGATGGCGCTGGTCACGGCCACGAACAGCAGCGTGTATCCGTCGGGCGTTGCGCGCTGGACCTGGTCGGTGGCGATGTTGCTGCCGGCGCCGGGCTTGTTTTCAACCACGAACGATTGGCCCAGGGACTCGGTAAGTTCCTTGGCCATGATGCGGGCGATCACGTCGGTGGTGCCGCCGGCAGAGAAACCGACCACGATGCGGACAGGCTTGTCGGGATAGGCGGCGTGGGCGGAACCCATTGCAAATGCGCTTGCGGCGGTGGCCAGAAAGGTGGCGGCCAGACGCCGCAGGCCAGGCTTTTGACCTGTAGTCATAGTGTCTCCGTGCAGGTACTGTCCATTAGATGGACGATTCGAATTATTGGATGGTGCATTTTGCGCTATACACACGGATTGCATCAAGGTAGAGTCCACCGTACGGACGATGGTTTTCCCTTGTCCGCCCCTTGATAACCCTTAGTTTTCAGAGATTTGCATGCAAGACAGCGATGCCGCGGCCGCGGGCCCACGCACTTTGCGACGCGGTCTGGCCGTCCTGGCCGCCCTGCGGGACCAAGGACCCGACGGCCTGAGCGTGACCGATATCGCCCGCCTCACGGGCATACAGCGACCCACCATCTACCGCCTGCTGGCCGCCTTGCTGGATGCGGGGCTGGTGCTCCCGGTGTCGGGCACCAAGAAGTACCGCGCGCAGCTTGCCGTGGACCCCGACACGCGATCCCGCGATCCGCGCGTGCGCCAGTTGCTGCCCGTGCTGCGCCGCCTGGCCGACCGCACGGGCGACGCGGTGTTCCTGGTGGTGCGCGAAGAAGACGATTCGATCAGCCTGCACCGCGAAATCGGCAGCTATCCCGTGCAGATCCTGGCTACGTACGCGGGCAAGCGCCAGCCGCTGGGCGTGGGCTCGGGCGGCATGGCGCTGCTGGCCGCCCTGCCCGACGACGTGGCGCGCGGGATCGTCGAGCGCAACTCGGGCCGGCTGGACGAATACGGCGGCATGACGCCCCAGGAGATGTACCGCCTGATCGAGAACACGCGTGCGCGCGGCTACTCGGTGGTCGGCAACCACGCCGTGCGTGGTGCGCTGGGCGTGGGCTGCGCGCTGCTGGACGCGCAAGGCGCACCGCTGCTGGCGGTCAGCGTCACCGCCATCATTGATCGCATGCCGGCGCAGCGCCAACGCGAGATCGCCGGCTGGATCAAGGCGGAACTTGCCCGGCTGGCCATGCCGGCCTGACCCGCGCACGGGGCTACGCGCCACGACGCGACGAAAAAAAAATGGGTGCCCGCGGGCACCCATTTTCATTGCTTGCGTGATCGACGGCGAAATCAGGTGGCCGCGGCGTCCGCCTTGGGGTTCTTGATCTCGCGCACCGGAATCGGGGCCTGGAAACCGGCCTCTTCCAGCGAGCGGCGGATTTCCTGGTACAGGCCCCAGCGCAGGTCCCAATACTTGCTGGATTCAGCCCACACGCGCACGTTCACGGTGATGCCGTTTTCCTTGTAGTCGAACACCTTCACCTGCGGCGCGGGGTCCTTCAGCGCATCGGGACGCGCGTCGACGATCTGCTGCAGCTTGGCCACGACCACGTCCAGGTCGTCGCCGTAGCGCACCGGCACCGGGATATCCAGGCGGCGGGTCTTGTTGCGGCTGTAGTTGGTGATGGTGGCGTTCCACACGGTGCTGTTGGGCAGCGTGAGATGAATGCCGTCGCCCTGGACCAGGCGCGTCAGGAACAGCCCGACTTCTTCGACCGTGCCATCCGCGCCGGAGCTCAGCGCGATGTACTCGCCCGCGCGGATGGGACGCAGCATAAGCAGCATGATGCCGGCGGCGATGTTCTGCAGCGTGCCCTGCAAGGCCAGACCGACTGCCAGACCGGCGGCGCCCAGCACCGCGATCAAGCTGGCCGTTTGCACCCCGAAGCGCGCCAGCACCGCGATCACCGTGAAGATCCGCACCGCCCAGATCACGGTAGTGGAGAACATGGGCACGATGGTGGGATCGATCTTGGGCGAACGCGTGGCTGCCCGGCGGACCCAGCCACCCAGCAATGACGATACCCACCAGCCGATGACGAGGATCAGCAGGGCAACAAGCAGATTGATGCCCATATCCACCATCCTGGGCGCCCACACATAGAACTCTTTTACGGCGTCATCCATGGAACCTCCTGCAAAAAAATGACGGAAGACTGTATCAGAAGCGACTTGCGGGTAGCGGCTCGGCGCAGGGTCGGAATGTCAGGCTTTGTAAGGACGCTGCGGCAGGCCGGCAACAGGCAGCATAGGCCTTGCGCTGTCGGCAAGCCAAGCGGTTTGCGTAAGCCTTGAAAGAGAGAAAGGCATTTTCAGACGATGTCTGAGTCCACCGGACAAGCCCCTGCCTTGCAGTGCCCCGAGTGTGCGGGACGCCCGTCAGCCTGCGATATGCCGGGCGGAATAAACGCCTTCGATCACGCACCCACGATGCGGAAGTGATTGTCCCAGGACATCTCGCGCGACGGCGGCAGCACCGGTTCCTCGTGGCCCGCGGCGTCCGTGCGCAGCATCGCGCCGAGACCGCTGCTTACCAGAAAGCCATTGTCTGCGGCCGGCGCCACGCCGCAGCCATCGGCCAGCGACGTGGTTTCCAGGCAGCGCCCGCTGGCCGCATCCCAGTAGATCACCTGCCCGCCGATGGGGCTGGACGTGGCCACAATGCCGCCCGATGCATCCACCGCCACCGAGCCGACGTAGTTGCGCATGTTGCGCAGCGTCTCGGCCGGTCCTTCGAAGAGTTCCAGCGCGGCGCCGCGACGGTGACGTCCGACGAGCGCGGGCCGGTCGGTGGCCGGACCCATGTACTGGCAGCCGAACCACACGGCCCCGTCCGCGGCCAGGGCCAGATGGCGGATCGACAGCCGATGCAGTCGGGGGTCGAGCTCGACCTTTTCCAGCAGGTCGCCGCTGGCCGCGTCGATATAGGCGAGCGACGGCCGCATGGTGTCCAGGTTGAGTTCCAGCTTGCCGTAGTCGGGGTGGGTCAGGATTCCGCCGTTGGCCACGCACAGCGTCTTGCCGTCGGGCATCAGGATCACTTCGTGGGGCCCGATTCCGCCGGTGTCGAATTCGCCCACGCGCCGATAGCCGCCGCCTGGCGTCGCGTCGTACAGCCCCAGCACGCCGCGCCCCGCCTCGAAGTCGTTTTCCGTGGCGGCCAGCAGTCGGCCGCCCTGCACAAAAGCGCCATGGCCGAAAAAGTGCCTGTCTTCGGGCAGGGACAAGGCGGCGGGTTCGCCGCCGGCCAGTGAAAAGCCCAGTGCGAAGAACCCCGGCTGCCGGCCGAAGACGACCGCGCGCCGGGCGTCTGCGTCGATCGCGAAACTGTGGCCACGCGCCGGCATGGGAATGACCAACCGGTCGCGCCCCGTCTCGTCCAGCAACACCGCTTCATCGCGTCCGCCTCGCTTGCGCGCGGCAAGGTACAGCGGGCCGCCGGCGTCCGGCAGCGCGGCCCGGGCAGCGGCTGGCGACAAGCCGATCGCCGCCGCCATGGCCAGGAAGCGGCGCCGGTCAATCACCATCGAGCGCATTGAAGCCAATGGTGACACCCAGGGCCGGCGCCAGGTCCTGATCGACGATCGCCTTGGCGTTCTTGAGGGTCAACGACGCCAGGACCAGCAGGCGGCGGCCTTCTTCGCCGGCCAGCGCCTGATCGAGCGGAACCGGCACGGAACGCAGCGTCTGCGCGGCGCTGGTCAGTTCGCCCTGCACGGACACCGCCATCCATTCGTCACCCGCCGGCAAGGGATAGCCACCGGCCAGAAAGAACGCCTTCAGGCCATCCAGATTGGCCGCTAGCAGGCTGGTGGACAGATTGCTGCGCCAGAACGCGGCCCGCTTGGGCCGGGCGGCTTGCGGCGAATCGCCCAGCACCGGCTCGATCTTCACGTCGCGCGCGAACTGCAGGCCGGTGGACAGGGCCTTCATGGCTTCGGCCGCGACTTCCTGCGGATCCCGGTACAGGTCGTTGCCCGGCTGAGGCTTGGCAAACTGCCGGCCGAAATCGCCTTCCGCGCTCCAGGCCTTGTCCACTTCGCGGGAAATCGACGCCACGTTGGCGGACACCGCGCGGGCGTACCCGCAGGCGTACGCGAAGCCCGGCGCGCCGCTTTGCCCGAGCAGATCCGGTTCGCCATACAGCACATATTCCAGGGCGGGCAGACCTTGCACCGCCACGCTGCGGCCCGCAAGCGCGTCAGGCTTGAGCAGGGTCTCGTCCTTGGCTGCAATCAACGCCTGCACCTGCCGCGGCATCACGCCCCGCGTGTCGGGCCAGAACGCCAGACGTTCGAAACGATTGGCCTGCACCAGCGGCCCGAAGCGCAGGATCTCCACGCCCGACCAGGCATGGGCCAGCGCCGAGAACGCCGTGCCGACCTGCTTGGCGCCTGCCGCATCCGGCTTGGCGCACCAGGCGCCCAACGCGCTCTCCAGCGTGGCGGCGGCTTGCGTCATCTTGGTGACGGCGGGCCGGGCGTAATCGCGCGCCAGGCGTTCGCCCAGGTCCGCGGGCAATGCGGCGCTGGCGGCCAGCGGCACGACGGAGCCCGCAAACACCAGCGTTGCGGCCGCGGCGCACTTGAATAGACGGTGGACGGATCGGGCCATCACAGGGACTCCAGGAAACGGATCAGGTCCGCGCGTTCATCGGGCGTCATGTCCACGACGCGGTCGCGCGCAGGCTTGGCCGCGCCCCCGTGCCACAGGATGGCCTCCAGCAACGTGCGTGCGCGCCCGTCGTGCAGCCAGGTGGCATTGGGGTTGACGGTCTTGGTCAGGCCGATGCCCCACAGCGGCGGGGTGCGCCATTCGCGGCCCGTGGCCAGGCCGTCGGCCACGCCGTCGGCAAGGTCTTCGCCCATGTCGTGCACCAGCATGTCGGTGTAGGGCCAGATGAGCTGGAAGCGATGTTCGGGCTGCTTTGCATCGCGGCTGGTGACGTACTTGGGCACGTGGCAGGCGACGCAATTGGCTTCGTAGAACAGCTTCTTGCCGGCCAGCACGCGGGCATCGTCGGCATCGCGCCGCTGCGGCACGGCCAGGTTGGTGGAATAGATGGTGACGAAGTCCATCAGCTTGGCGGGCACTTCTTCCGGACCGAAGCGCGGTTGCGCGCCGTGCGGCATGTCCAGGCATTGCTTCTGCGCGGGCGTGCAGTCGCCGGTATGACTGGGGAACAATGGCGTGGATAGCCCCATGTCGTTGGAGAACGCCGCGGCGCTCTGCTGTTCCACCGTGGGCTGGCCCGCCTTCAGGTTGAAGCGGCCCAGCACGCGCGCGCCCGTGCGCGCGTCGGTGACCCAGTTGGCTTTGCCCACGACGCCGTCGCGTTTGTCCGCGCCCACGTTCGCCAGGATGTCGGCTTCGTGGATGGATTCCAGAAGGCCCAGGCCGATCATCGGCGGCGCCAGGCGCGGCGAAATCTGCGTGTCAGCACGCATGGGCCCATAGCCCAGGTTCTCGATGCGGTAGGTCGGCTTCATCAGCGTGGCGGTTTCGCCGCCCCGAAGGGCCACCGGCACGGGTTCGTATTCGATTTCCATGCGGCCTTCGGCGGGCAGGCCCGCGACCGCGAAATTCTGCAGCTGTATGCCGTAGACGGGTTCGGGCAAGGACGCAATCTCCTCCGCCCCCAGCTTGGGATGCCCGCGGTCCGCCCCTTCCGGCACCGCCAGGCGCAGCAGTAGCGCAACGGCGTCGGTGCGTTCCAGCGGATCGAAGCCCGGCACCGTGCCGCGACCGTCCTTGGTGTGACAGGCCTGACAGGAACGGGCGTTGAACAGCGGTCCAAGGCCATCGGAAGCCTGCGTGGACGCCGGCGCGGAAACCCAGTCCTTGCGGAACAGGCCGTTGCCGACCTGGAACTCCTGGCGACCTTCAAAGCTCATGTTGGCCGACGGCTGCGAAAAGATGTCGGCGTTGATGAGCTTGTTGGTGGTGGCGGCCCCCGCCTGCATGGTCTCGAACGATTCGACCTTCGAGAAGTCTTTGGTCGGCGCCGTGATGGCGGTGACGCGCTTCTGGTCTTCTGGCGTAAGGTCGGTACGCCCGCCAGGTGCGGCGGGCGCGGCAGCGGCGCCGGCGTGGGCCGACGCCGCCAGTACGGCGGCTAATACGAGTTTCACTTGAATACGGCGTCGGGTTTGTCCAGGCTGTCGGAACCTTCGATGGCAACCTTGCCCAGATCCAGAAGCGTGATCACGCGCTCCAGGCTGCGGGTCTGCGCGACCAGGCTGTCGATGGCCGCCTGCACCACCGCATTGCCTTCCTTGTTGCCGTCTCCAATCATCTGGTCATAGGTTTCGATGGTCTCGGCGCGCGTCTTCATGGCTTGCATGGCGGCCACGGTGGCATCCAGCTTGGCGCGCACTTCCGCGTCCAGCTTGGGATCCTTGGCCTTGACCAGTTCAGACAGGCTCGCGCCCGAGACGGTCTTGCCGTCGATACGCGTGTACGTGCCCAGATAAACGTTGCGGATGCCGATCTGGTCGTAATAGTGCGAGTTGTGCGTGTTGTCCGAGAAGCAGTCGTGTTCTTCCTCGGGATCGTGCAGCATCATGCCCAGCTTCATGCGCTCGCCCGCCAGTTCGCCGTACGACAGGCTGCCCAGCCCGGTCAGCATGGCGATCAGGCCGGCCTTGGGATCTTCTTCGACGGCCTTGCGGGCCGCGCCGTCTTTCTTCCAGTTGCCCACCATTTCTTCCAGATCAGTCACCAGAAGGTCCGTCACGGCCTTCAGGAATTCAATACGGCGCTCGCAATTGCCGCCGGTGCATTGCTTCGGGTCAAAATCGGTATGCGGACGGTTACCCGAATGACGTTCTTGCGGCGTGCCCTTGCGGTCCGCGGGCGCGGCGTCCGTGCCGTTCAGGTCCTGCCCCCAAAGCAGAAATTCAATGGCGTGGTAGCCCGTGGCCACGTTGGCTTCATTGCCGTCGGCCTCGTGCAGCACCTCGGACAGCAGTTCAGGCGTGATCTTGCTGACGTCGACTGTCTTGCCACCCACGGAAATCTTGGAATTGGCGATCACGTTGACGGCGTAATAGGCGTTCTCGTCGTTCTCGGTGCCATAGGACGCGTCGACATAATCGATCAGGCCTTCGTCCAGCGGCCAGGCGTTCACGCGGCCTTCCCAGTCGTCGACGATGGGATTGCCGAAGCGGTACGCCTCGGTCTGCTGGTAAGGCACGCGCGCCACGATCCATGCTTCGCGAGCAGCCTTGAGCGTTTCGGCGCTGGGCTTGGCGACCAGCGCGTTGATGGCTTCGCGCAGCTTTTTGGCGGAAGCCAGCGAATCCTCGTACCCGGCCAGCGCCAGGTCCGAATAAGTGGCGACCACGGCCTTGGGTTCGACCGCGGCGTGCGCCGTTCCGCCGTAAACCGCGGCGGCCAGCACCGCACCCAATAGCAACTTGCGCATCGACTTTCTCCCGTAAATCGGAAGGCCCGCCCCCGCGGCGGCCCGTCCCGGCTTCAAATTTTGTGGATGCGAGTGTAAACAATTTTCGTTTGATATTCAGGAGGAATTCAGATAGCTGACAATTATTTGAATGGCTCCGCGGGCCTCGCCCGGTGGAAAATGCCCTTCCCGGCCCCGATAGATTTCACCTGGAAAACAGCCTCATGGAACTGCGCCAACTCCGTTATTTCGTCCGCGTCGCCGAACTGGGCAGCATCGGCCGCGCCGCGCGCGACCTGGGAGTGGTGGCGTCGGCGCTGAGCCAGCAGATCAGCCGCCTGGAAAGCGAGCTGGCGACCCGCCTGCTCACGCGCAGCCCCACCGGCGTGACCACGACGCCGGCCGGCACGGCGTTCCTGCGCCAGGCCCAACTGACGCTGCGGCATGCCGAGAGCGCCGTGGCGGCCGCGCGCGAGGCGCGGCTGGAAGGCACGGTCAGCATCGGGTTTGCGCCCACCACCGCGTCGCTGCTGGCGCGCCCGTTCTATGCCGCCATGACCGAGCGCTACCCGAACGTGCGGCTGCATCTGGTCGAGGGCCTGTCCGGCAACCTGGGAGAACTGCTCAATGCCCGCCGCCTGGACCTGGCCGTGCTGTTCCAGAACGACACCGCGCAGGGCCGCAGCGTCGTGCCGGTGCTGGACGAGCGGCTGTTCCTCTTGGCGCCGCGCGGCATGATCGACCTGCCTGACGGCCAACCGGCCAGCATGTCGCATCTGTCGGGCTTGCCTTTGGCGGTAACGAGCAAGGCCCATGGTCTGCGCGCGTGGGTCGAGGCCGCCTTCGAACGCGCCGGCATCGAGCCCTGGATCGGCGTCGAGGTAGACGGCCTGACGACCTTGATGGACCTGGTGCAGGCCCATCCCATCGCCACCATCCAGCCCGGCGCGGCGGTCGCCCGCGTGGAATCCGGCGTGCTCAGCATGCATCCCATCGACGACCCGTTTCTTTTCCGCCGCAACCACATCTACTGCATCAGCGACGACGAGCTTTCGCCCGCCGCCCTGGCCGCGCGCGTGGTGCTACTGGACGCCATGCGCGGACTGGTTCGACACGGCGGCTGGCCCGGCGCCACCCTTCTGGATTCGTGATGACCTCATGCGCCTTGCATGGCTAGGCGCGCGGTTTTTCTGAAGATAAATTGATCTGCATCAAGTCACAGCATGGTGCAGTGGCATTCATTCTTCACAAATTCCGATGACCACATCCACACCGCGCCCCGGGCGCCTGGGCATTCCCTCCATGCGGCAGCACTGCTCCGAAGCGGAATGGCAAGCCCGGGTAGACCTGGCGGCCTGTTATCGCCTGGTCGAGCTCTACGGCATGGCCGACATGATGGCCAACCACATTTCGGCTCGCGTGCCCGGCGAGGACAACGCTTTCCTCATCAACCCCTACGGCATGATGTACGAGGAAATCACTGCGTCCAGCCTGATCAAGGTCGATCTGGACGGCACCATCCTGGCCAAGCCGGATTTCGGCGATCTCAACTACGGCATCAACAAGGCCGGCTACGTGATCCACAGCGCGGTGCATGCCCACCGCCATGAGGTGGATTGCGTGATCCACACGCACAGCTGGGCGTCCATGGCGGTGTCCTCGCTGGAATGCGGGCTGCTGCCGCTGACGCAGACGGCGATGCGCTTCCTGAAGATCGGCTACCACGACTATCAGGGCGTGGTGCTGGGCGTAGAGGAACAGGCGTCGCTGCTGGAAGACCTGGGCCAGGGCGAAGCCCTCATCCTGCGCAACCACGGCGCCATGACCGTGGGCCGCACCGTAGGAGAAGCCTTCAACTGGATGCACCGGCTGGAACTGGCCTGTCGTTCGCAACTGGCCGCCATGGCGACGGGCGCGCCGCTGCAGGCCGTGTCCCAGCCCGTCCTGGAAGCGACGTGGAACAACTACCAGCCCGGAACGCGCAGGCCGTACGGCGTGATGGAGTGGCCCGCGCTGCTGCGTAAGCTGGACAGGATCGATCCCGGCTACCGCGACTGAAATCACCGCATTTCCGGGCGCCGGCCGACGTGGCGGCACGGCGCCGTCCATCACTCCACAACAACCACGCGAGGAGACATCATGAATACTGCCCGAGCCCTGCTCGCTTGCGCGGCGTTGGCCGGCGCCTGTATTGCGCCCGCCAACGCCGGCGACTATCCGGACCGGCCGGTCAAGGTCATCGTGGCCTTTTCGCCAGGCGGCACGACCGATACGCTGACGCGCAGCGTGACGAACACGCTGACGCAGAAGCTGGGCCAGCCGTTCGTCGTCGAGAACAAGCCTGGCGCCGGCGGCAACATCGGCACCGAATACGTGGTGCGCGCTGCGCCCGACGGCCACACGCTGATCGTCAATTCCGTCGGCCCCATCGCCGTCAACCCGTCGCTCAACAAGCTGCCCTACAACCCATTGACCGACCTGATACCGATGGTGCAGATCGCCACCGTGCCCAATGTGCTGGTGGTGCCGCCGTCGTCGCCCGCCAAGGACATCCAGAGCTTCCTGAAGTATGTGAAGACCGCGCCCCAGCTCAACTACAGCTCGACGGGCGTGGGCACGTCGTCGCATCTGTCCAGCTACATGCTGATGGACGAACTGAAGGTGAACGCCACGCACGTGCCGTACAAGGGCGCCGACGCCGTCAACGACCTGCTTGCCGGCCGCATCGACTTCATGTTCGCGACGATTCCGTCGGTGATCGGGCACATCCGAGCCGGCAAGCTGCGCGCGATGGCGGTCAGCACCTCGCAGCGCTCCGCGACGCTGCCCGAGCTGCCGACCATCGCCGAATCGGGCTATCCAGGCTTCGACGCAGGCTCGTGGTTCGGCTTTTTCGCGCCCAAGGGCACGCCGCAGCAGGTGGTGGATCTGGTCAACCGCGAGGTCAACGCCACCCTGCCCGCCCTCAACGAGCAGATGCTGCGCGAAGGGGCCGAGCCCGTGGGCGGCACGCCCGCGCAGTTCGCGTCCTTTATCAAGGGCGAGCACGACAAGTGGGCGGTGCTGGTCAGGAAATTCGACCCGCAGGCGCATTGAGGTCAAAGGCGCCCGCGAATTGATCCGCGGCGCGGCACGCCAGTTCGGCCACCAGCCGGATGGCGTCCGAGCCGCCGCTTTCAAGATAGCTGACCGCCAACTGCATCGGCGGCACGGGCAGGTCGCTGCGAACGGGCTGGACCTCGCCGCGGGCGACGTACTCATGCAGGGGAGGCAGCGGCGCCAGCGCATGGCCGAAGCCGCCGCGAACCAATCGCGCCAGCGCCGAAATCGAGTTGACGAAATGCACCTTGCCTTGCGGCATGCCGGCCTCGCGGTACAAGGCCTTCAGCGCCTCGTGCGGCTGGGAGCCGGGGCTCATGGTCAGCACCGGCTTGCTCAACAGCTGGTGGGCCGTCAGCGTGTCCTCGCCGCCCGCCGGCCCTACCCACCCCATTTCCATCGGCAGGCACGGCATGCTGACGATGCCTGCGTCATTCAGCAGATCCGTCTGGAAGGCGATATCCAGCGTGCCTTCGCGCAGTCCGCGGTGCAGCGCGCGCGGGGTCTCGGCCGTGAGCTGCACATCGATGCCCGGATACGTTGACCGCAGGTTCGTCAGAAAACCGATGAGCCAGGTATGCACGACGGTCTCGATCGCGCCGATACGCACCAGGCCCGACACCTCGTCGCCGCGCTTGCCCAGCGACAGGATCTGCTGCCGTATTTCGAGCAGGCGTTCGCCGTAATCCAGCAAGCGCGTCCCGACCGCCGTCAGCTTGAGTTCCTTGGCGTCGCGTTCGAAGAGCCGGGCGCCGATGTCGGCTTCCAACGACGCGATGCGGTTGGCCACCGCCGCCTGCGTGATGTGCAGCCGATCGCTGGCGGCCCTGAAACTGCCCAGGCGCGCGGACCACAGGAAGGCTTCGACGAAGCGCGTGTTCATGGCTTTGATGCTACTACCGCAGCCGGCGTTGCGCGGGCCCGCATCGCTTTGTCCCCTTATGTGGTGCGCCATGCACCAACCTGGTTCACGGCCAGCACCAGACTGAGGCCGCGTCAGGCGTCGCCCCACGGAAAAACGCAGCGCGCAAAAGTTGGCACGGGTTTTGCTTGATGCCTGGTATGCAAGCTTGTCTACAAGCGCCCCCTTCCATGCAGACCAGGAGCCTTACATGATCAACCGCAATGCGCCCCATGCCTTCAACGCCACCCGCCGCCGCCTGATCCAGGGCGCCGCCATGGGCGCCGCGACGCTCGCTGCGCCGTCGCTGGTGCGCGCCCAATCGGGCCCGGTCATCCGCATCGGCTTCTGGCCCGTCGCGGCCGGCCTGCCCTTCTACGCCGCGATCGAAAAGGGCTACTTCAAGGAAGCCGGCCTGAATGTGGAGCCCCTGAAGTTCGCGGGCGCACAGCAGGTCATGGAAGCCATGCTGGCGGGCCGCGCGGACGGCAGCGCCAACGGCACGGGCTCGGCCAACCTGGCCATTGGCGAAATCGCGTCGCCCGGCCTGTTCAAGATTTTTGCGTCCAATCCCAGCAACGCCAAGAACGTGCTGGATGAGTTCATCGTCGCGAAAGACAGTCCCATCAAATCCATAGCAGACCTCAAGGGGAAAAAGGTCGGATCTGGACCCGGCATCCAGAACTCCACGCTGGCCAAAGCAGTACTGGAGCGCGCCGGCGCAACCGGGGCAACCGTGGTTGAGTTGGCGATCAGCCAGCACGTCGCCGCGGTTGCCGCCGGCCAGTTGGATGCGTGCTACACGCTGGAGCCCACGGGCACGGTTGGCCGCCTGAACGGCACGACCCGCGTCCTGGAAACCGGCGTGATCGCCAAGTACGTGCTGGGCGATCCGATGGCGCCGTGGTTCGGCGGTTCGGCGTCGCTGACCACCGCCTTCCTGAAAAAGCATCCCGAGGAAAGCAAGAAATTCATTGCCGCGTACGCCCGAGGCATCGAACTGATCCGCACGAAGCCCGAAGAGGCGCGTCCCTTCATGAAGGGCTACACCGCCATCGAAGGCCCGATGACCGAGGAAGTGCCGCTGGCCGCCTACACGCTGCACAACGAATTCACGCCCAGCGACGTGCAGTACTTCCAGAAGTTCTTCGACCTCTTCACCGAGAAGGGCATCTTCGCGCAGAAGGTGGACGTCTCGACCATGCTTTACAAGGGCTGAGCCATGACAGCGACCACTGCCACGGGCGCATCAAACGCCCCTTCCTCCGCAGCCGTTCCGGTGGCCGTTTCCGCTCCGGCGGCCGCATCCAAACCGCCGCGCAAGTTCGACGGATCGCGCCTCCTGCCCCTGATCGGGCCCCTGGCCTTGTTCGTGGTGTGGGACCTGGTGGTGCGCCTGCAACTGGTCAGCCCCGTGCTGCTGCCCACGCCCGGAGCCACCCTGGTGGCGCTGGCCAAGGGCATCGCGGGCGGCCCCCTGTTGACGGACTTTCTGTCGTCACTGAACCGCACGCTCCAGGCGTTCCTCATCGCCGGCGTGATCGGCGTGCCGCTGGGCGTGCTGCTGGGCAGCAACGAAAAGGCCTATCGCAGCGTGGAGTTCCTGGTGGACTTCTTCCGGTCCACGCCCTCTTCCGCGCTGATCCCGCTGTTCCTGATGATCTTCGGCGTGACCGACATGAACAAGATCGCCATCGCCGCCTTCGCGGCCGTGCTGGTGATCCTGTTCAACAGCGCCTACGGGGTCATCAATGCCCGCAAGCAGCGCGTGATGGCGGCGCGCGTCATGGGCGCGTCGCGCTGGCAGATCTTCAAGGACGTTCTGATCTGGGAAAGCCTGCAGCCCACCTTCGTGGGCCTGCGCAGCGGCGTGTCGATGGCGCTTGTGATCGTGATCGTGGCCGAGATGTTCATCGGCTCGGACAGCGGCCTGGGCAATCGGATCATCAACGCGCAGCAGGTGCTGAACGTGCGCGAAATGTACGCCTCCATCCTGGCGGCGGGCGCACTCGGCTACGTGCTCAACATTCTCTTTCTCGTGCTGGAAAAGCGCGTGGTTCACTGGAGCGGCCGATAAATGTCCACCGTCATCAATCCCGTCATCGCCCCCGCGCCGGCCACGGCCCCGTTCCAGCCCGGCCCGCTGGGCACGCACATCACGATCCGCGGCCTGACCAAGTATTTCGCCGGCTGGCCGCTGTACGAGAATTTCAACCTGGACATCCCCAAGGGCAAGATCGTCTCGGTCTTCGGCCCCAACGGTTGCGGCAAGTCCACGCTGATCAACATGATCGCCGGCCTGATCCCCATCGATTCCGGCGAGATCCTGTTCGACGGCAAGTCGCTGGCGCAGACCAAGATCGGCTATGTGTTCCAGAACTACCGCGAAGCCATGTTCCCGTGGCTGCGCACCATCGACAACATCGCTTATCCCTTGCGCCTGGAAGGCCGCAGCAAGGCCGAGGTCGACGCGCGGGTCGAAGAGCTGGTGGCGTCGTTCGACGTGAAGTTCGACCTCAAGCGCTACCCCTACGAACTGTCCGGCGGACAGCAGCAGACGGCGTCCATCATGCGCGCACTGGCGCCCGGACCCGAGGTGCTGTTCCTGGACGAACCGTTCTCGGCGCTGGACTTCGAGATGACGCTGTTCATCCGCGAAAAGCTGCAAGAGGTCTTCCTGCAGACCGGCACCACCATGCTGCTGGTCTCGCATGACCTGGAAGAAGCCGTGTACCTGGCGGACCAGGTGCTGCTGCTGACCAAGCGTCCCACCCGCGTCGCGGAGATCCTGGACTACAGCGACGCGCGGCCCCGCACCGTCGAGACGCTGTCCGAACCCAGTTTCATCCAGATGAAAAAACTGAGCCTGGAGATCTTCCAGCGCGAAGTGCGCAAGTAACCCATAGGCCTACACCGGGAGCATCCGCCATGACCCAGGAAACCATCGATCAATATGTGCGCAGCGCGTTGGCGCTGTCGGGATATGCGCTGCGTGAGTCCGTCACGGAGCAGGTCGTGCAGCAGTTCTCGCGCATCCACGACATCGCGGCAGGCTTCGTGGACGAGCCGCTGCCGGTGGAACTGGAATCCGCATCGGTGTTCCGTCCATGAGCGGCCCGGCGCAAGAGATCGCCCGCCAGATCCGCAGCGGCGAACGCAGCGCGGCGGCGGTGCTGGACGCCACGCTCGCTCGCGTGCGCGAACGGGATCCCCGCTACAACTGCTTCACCGCGGTCACCGAAAGCCGTGCGCGGCAGGAAGCCGCCGCCATCGATGCGCGGCGCGCTCGCGGCGAAGCGCTGCCGCCGCTGGCCGGCGTCCCCTATGCGGTCAAGAACCTGTTCGACATCGCCGACGAAATCACGTTGGCGGGCGGCCGCGTCAACGCGGCAAATCCGCCCGCGCAACGTGACGCGGTCCTGGTCGAGCGGATGCGCGAAGCCGGCGCGGTGCTGATCGGCGCGCTGAACATGGACGAGCACGCCTACGGCTTCACCACCGAGAACACGCATTACGGCGCCTGCCGCAATCCGCACGACACGTCCCGCATTGCCGGCGGCTCGTCGGGCGGCAGCGCCGCCGCCGTGGCCGGCGGACTGGTGCCGCTCACGCTGGGATCGGACACGAACGGCTCGATCCGGGTGCCCGCTTCGCTTTGCGGCGTCTTCGGCATGAAGCCCACTTTCGGCCGCCTGCCGCGCACCGGGTCATTCCCCTTTGTAGGCAGCCTGGATCACCTGGGCCCGTTCGCCGCCAGCGCCAGCGACCTGGCCGCTGCCTATGACGCGCTGCAAGGTCCCGACACCGGCGACGTGGCCTGCGCGGAGCGCCCGGTTGCGCCCACGCTGCCGGCATTGGCCGAAGGCGCGGGCAGCCTGCGCATCGGCGTACTGGGCGGGTACTTTTCGGAATGGGCGGGCCCGCAAGCGCGCCGCGCGGTGGAGATCGCCGCGCGCGCCCTGGACGCCACCGGCGTCGCCGAACTCGCCGCCGCAAAACAGGCGCGGGAAGCGGCCTTCATCATCACGGCGGCCGAGGGCGGCGCGCTGCATCGTCGCAGGCTCGTCACCCACTACGACTACTACGAACCCTACTCGCGAGACCGCCTGGTGGCCGGCAGCCTGGTGCCCGCGGCATGGGTGCAGCAGGCGCAGCGCATCCGCCACCGCGCCTACCTCGAAGCGCTGGCACTGTTCGATCAATACGATGTGCTAATCGCCCCCGCGACGCCCGTCTGCGCCACGCCGATCGGCGCCGACTGGCTGACGCTGGCGGGCAAACAGTTGCCTGCCCGCGCCAGCATGGGACTGCTGACGCAACCCATCTCGGCGATCGGGCTGCCCGTCTGCACCGCGCCCGTCTGGCCGGAACTGGAAGAAGACGGGCACCTTCCGCTGGGCGTGCAATTGATCGGCGCGCCCTGGCGGGAAGTCGACTGCCTGCGCGTCGCTCACGCTTTGGAACGGGCCGGCGCGGCACGGGCACGGCCGCTCTGATCCCTCACTCCCGTCGCAACGCCTGGAGGCCACGACATGGAATCCGCTTTCGCCGCCCTCGATATGCCGCGCACGCTGGCGGACACTGCCTATAGCTCGCTCAAGCGCGACATCCTGGATTTCCGGCTGGCTCCCGGCGACAGGTTCACCGAAACCGAAATCGCCGAGCGGCTTCAGGTCAGCCGCACGCCCGTGCGCGAGGCGCTGTTCCGCCTGGAGCGCGAAGGCTACCTGGAAGTCCGCCAGCGCAACGGATGGCTGGTGCGGCCGTTGGACTTCGATACGCTGGACCACTTCTACGAGCTGCGCAGCGTGCTGGAGGTGGCTGCGGTGCACGCGCTGTGCGCCCCGGGCCAGACGCCCGACCCGCTGACCGCATTACGGCCGCTGGCCGACACGTGGCTGGTGGACGAAAGCGCCCGATCCAACGATTGCGAATGGCTGGCTGACCTGGACGAGCGCTTTCACATCGACCTGGTCGCGGCCGCGGGCAACCCCGAGATCGCGCGAGTACATCGCGCCGCCACCGAAAGGATCCGCATCGTGCGCAGGCTGGACTTCACGCAACCGGACCGCATCGCCAGCACCTATGCCGAGCACGGCGCCATCCTGTCGGCCGTGCTGGCGCGCGATGCAGCAGGCGCGACTCGGCTGCTGCAGGCGCATATCCGGGACAGCCAGGACGCCGTGCGCAAGATCACGCTGCATCGGCTGTACGCCACGCGCCGGGCCAAGGCGGCGTGATGGCACCCGCCCCGGCGACGGGGCGCCTGCCATCAGCCGGCTCGCAGCCAGCGCTGCAGCATGCGCGATATGACGGGAATGCAGACGAACACCATGATGGGCGTCAGCGTTACGCTGGTGATCAGCACCCGCCAGAACACCGGCAGGTTGCTCAAGTGCTCGCTGACCAGCACCGAGAACAGCAGCAGCACCGGAAAGTACGCCAGCCAGATGCTGACGGCCTGCTTCCAGCGCGGCGGCGTGCTGGCCTTGGGCGCGAACCAGCCGTCGGTGCCGCTGACGCGGTGTTCATGGCTGGCGCGCACCAGGCTGGCCCCGCGTTCCAGCCACATGCGGCGCGGCAGGGACTTTTCCCAGCGGTTCAGGCTGGCCTCGTCGGTGAAGCGCAACACGATCTGGTACTGGTCACCGCCCTCGGGCGGCTGCAGCACGCCCGACCCGAGAAAGCCGGGGAAACCCGCGGCCAGGATTTCGCCCTGGCGCGTCCAGGAAAGGAAATCGCTGTAGCGCTCGGGCGCGATGTGCCGCGTCACCAGCATGGTGACCGGGGCGGAAACGGCGGAACTGGACATGGCGGAACTCCTGGGGCAGCGTGCAGCATGTTATGCAGTGTTAACCCTAGCAAGCCGTGTGCCAGGTTTGCGGTGCAGCAACTGCCCGGGCGCCAGGACCACAATGCATGTCGTCAGAAAATTTGCCGCACCGCAACGTACACCATATTGGTGATTACCCCTACAGCACGCACCAGTCTGGTGCACCTTGGAGATGAAGCTTATGGACATCAACCTGCCCGACGTCGTGGCCGAAGTCACGGCCGCATTTGAGCGCTATGAAGCCGCGCTGGTCTCGAACGACGTGGAGGTGCTGGACGTCCTGTTCTGGAATAGTCCTCACACCTTGCGCTACGGCGCCAGCGAAAACCTGTACGGCTACGACGCCATCCGAGAATTCCGTGCCGGCCGATCGTCGCAAGGCCTGGCGCGGCGCGTATTGCGCACGGCCATCACCACCTACGGCCGCGACTTCGCCACCGCCAATCTGGAGTTCCAGCGCGACGGAAGCGACCGCATCGGCCGCCAGAGCCAGACCTGGATGCGAACGCCGCAGGGATGGCGCGTGGTGTCTGCACACGTCAGCCTGATGACATGACGCTGTCATCGGCCCGAGCCACACTTGCCGCCGCGCCGCCATAACAATATGCGCAATCGGCATTGAGCGGTCAGGACGTCGGGTCTACACTGGCTGTTCCTTTTTCTCGATGGAGCACACGCACATGAGCACATACAAGATTGCAGTTTTCGTCGGAAGCCTGCGGGCCGCCTCGATCAATCTGCGCCTGGCGCGTGCGCTTGAAAAGCTGATTCCGGCGGACTTCAAGTTCGAGTATGTGAGCCTGGGCGACGTGCCGTTGTTCAACCAGGACAACGAAACCAACATGCCTGCGCCCGCCGCCAAGCTCAAGCAGCAGATCGCCGACGCGCAAGGGATCCTCTTCGTATCGCCCGAGCACAACCGGTCGGTGCCGGCCGCCATCAAGAACGCCATTGACTGGGGTTCGCGCCCCTGGGGCCAGAACTCGTGGCCGGGCAAGGCCGTGGGCATCGTCGGCGCATCGCCCAGCGCCGCCGGCACCGCCATGATGCAGCAGCACCTGCGCAACATCCTGGCGGCCGAAGGCGCCAACGCCCTGACCACCCCCGAAGTTTTCCTTCAATACTCCGAGGGCCTGGTCGACGACCAGTTCAACATCACCAACGAAGGCACTCGCAAATTCCTGAAAGGCTGGATCGACCGCTACGTCGACTGGATCAAGAAGATGAATACCTGAGTTGCCGCCGACGTCGGCCGGGCGCTGTCCCGGGCCGGCGCCGATCGCCCGCTCTACCTCCGGGCGATCAAGCCCCCCGATGCGTCGGGGGGCTTTTTTTATGCCGCCACCGGCATGCGCGGAATGCGGCCGGAACTTATCCCCTTCAACTGTGGAGAAAGATGAGGACAGCCTTGGGGCAGGTCGAAAATATCGTGCTTCGCCAAGCACTTGCAGATGGCGGTCAACAATTGCGCAATCATCCTTCTGGACGATTTTCGGCCGAGTTATCCCCGTTTTATGGCGTATTTCGCCGGCGCGACGGCACGGGTGTGGATTTGTCCCCGCCTTTTGTGGACAAGCATGAGGACAGCATGAGGGCAGCTTGAAAATCCTCTTTCATATCAACACCCTGCAAGCCGTGGTCAAGAATGGCCCAAACACGGATCGACGGGCGTCGGGTTGTCCCCGCCAAATGTGGATAAGCCTGAGGACAGGTAGCGGGCACCCTTCAAAAAGCCTTGCAGACCAAGGACTTGGCGGCTGCGGGCAAGAAACGCGCAATAGCCGCGGCGCCAGCAACGGTCGGCAGGTCGCGTCAGAGGATCGGGAAAAGAGAACGGGCTTGTCCCCATGGAATGTGGACAAGCCTCTGAACAGTCTTACAACAAGTCTTCAAAGTCCTTATCGAACAAGGACTTGGAAGGTGCGGTCAAGAAATGACCAGCGCCTGGGGATCAGGAGTTCCCTTCCAGCCGCATGCCGATCTTCATACCGACCTGCCAGTACGCCACCTTGCCGTCCTTGATGTGGCCGCGGACTTCCGTGACTTCGAACCAATCCAGATTGCGCAGGGTTTCGGATGCGCGGGCAATGGCCTGCGCGATGGCGTCGTCGCTGGACGTGGTGGAAGAACCCACCAACTCGATTTGCTTGTAGACATGATTCGACATAGCTCGTCTCCGCTAAGGGGGTGAGTCGTGAACCGTCGATGCGGACGCCGTGTTCCGGCGCTTACGACCGGCAATCCATTCGAACACACAGGATACCGCCGCGGCGATAGAGTGGTGTTACGAGTTCCGTCGCACGGTCTCGACTGGCGACGGAATCGCTTTTGCAACGCGAAGCAAAGGAGGTCACCATGCCTGAACGAAAGACCATCGAACGCGCCAAGCGCGACAAGCGAGAAGGCAAAGCCGCATCCACGCAAGCCGGTGAATTCGTGCGCGAGGAAATCGATCACGTGCGCGAAGGCAAGCACGGCGTGCGGTCCACCAAGCAAGCCGTCGCCATCGGGCTGTCCAAGGCCCGCCGCGCGGGCGTCAAGCTGGGCACGCCCAAGAACGCCAGTGCAGAAACCAAACACAAGGCCGAGCAGGACAGTCGCGCCGCGCATGACGGCCATGCCAAGCCGTCCACCCGGGCCAAGGCCACCACCAAGGCGCTGAAGAAGGAAAGCGCCAAGCCGGTGTCGAAGTCCGCGCTGTCGCGCAACGCCGCCAAGACCGCGGGCAAGCGCAGCGCCGCCGACCGTTCGGCGGCAGCACGCAAGGCGGCCGCCACCAAGGGCGCAGCCGGCCGCTCCGCTGCGGCCAAGAAGGCGGCGCGCACACGGGCTGCAAACAAGCAGGCGGCGGGCGGACATCACCACGCCGCGCATTGATGCGGCAGTGAGTCCGGTCGACGGGGGGTTGATGCGTTTGCGGTAGCGATACGTTGATGGTGCGCGCGATCGACGCGCGCGTATGGACTGCGCGGGATTGCGACACTGTGCGTATCGAGTGCGTGAAATTACGACGCTGCGCCGTATCGGCGCAGCGCGTTGCGCACCGCGTGCTTATCCCGCGTCGAACGTCCTGAAGCGCTCCTGGAGGAATTCGCGCAGGCGTTTTACCGCCGGCGACAGGAGCATGCGGTGCACGCAAAGCAGGTAGAGCGGTGAAGGCTCGCTGACATAGCCGGCCAGCAATTCAACCAGCCTGCCCGCGCGCAGGTCCGCCAGCACGTCGTAGCGCGACTTGTAGGCCACGCCATGACCGGCCAGGGCCCATCGCCGGACCAGGTCGCCGTCGTCTCCGACGCGATCGCCCTTGACCGGCACGACGAGGCTCGTGCCCTCGCGCTCGAACGCCCAGCGGTCGTGCAACGTTTCCCCCAGGACGAAAGACAGGCAGTTGTGACGGCGCAGGTCCGCCGGCGTCTGCGGAACGCCGTGGCGCGCCAGGTACGCGGGCGCGGCGCACACCACGCGGCGATTGTGCTCGGCCAGCGGCAAGGCCACCAGCGCGGAATCGTTCGGCGTGCCATAACGCACGGCGATATCGACCGGCTGGCGATACAGGTCCGCCAGCCGGTCGCTGATGCGCAGCTGGAAGTTGACGCGCGGATGCTGCCGCTGGAATTCGTCCAGCCAGGGCAGCAGCACGTTTCTGCCCAGATCGGACGGGATGGACACCGACAGCGTGCCGGCGATTTCGGTCTTGTCCCGCGCCATGGCGTTTCTGCCGGCCTCGAGCGCCGCAATTGCGGCGCGCGCATGGTCCAGATAACGCTCGCCGTCGCCGGTAAGCCGCAAGCTGCGCGTGGAGCGGACGAACAGACGGGTTTCAAGCTCTTGTTCCAACCGCTTGAGCGCGGCGCTGGCCACGGCTGGCGTCAGGTCCAGTTCACGCGCGGCGGCCGAAAAGCTGCCCAGGTCCGTCGCGGCGACAAAGATCCTCAAGTCCTCGAATCGGACCATTTCCGCCTCATTTTCAAAAATTTATTGAAACTGCCTGCGATGCTAGCCCGTTTTTCATTGCTGCGGACTGGGTAATGATGACGCATCCCCACCCAGCAAGGAGTCACCGCATGAAGATCGAACTGAAGGGCAAGAAGGCCTTGGTCACCGGCTCGTCCGGCGGCATCGGACTGGCGATCGCCACGGGGCTGGCCGAAGCCGGCGCCCAGGTCGTTCTGCACGGCCGAAACACCGCCAAGCTGGCCCAGGCGGCGCAGGCCATCACGAAGCAGGTGGCGGGCGCGCAAGTCACGACGGTTCAGGCCGACCTGGCCACGGCTGACGGCGCCGCTTCCGTCTGCGCCGCGCATCCGGACGTGGACATCCTGGTCAACAACGCCGGCACGTTCACGCCCAAGTCCTTTACCGAAATCACCGACGACGACTGGCAAGCCATGATGGACACCAACGTCATGAGCGGCATCCGACTGTCGCGCTACTACCTGCCGCGGATGCTGGCGGCCAACTGGGGCAGGATCGTCTTCATCTCCAGCGAATCCGCGGTGCAGATCCCGGCCGAGATGATCCACTACGGCGTCAGCAAGACCGCGCAGCTGGCCGTCTCACGCGGCCTGGCCGAACTCACGGCGGGCACCAATGTCACCGTCAATTCCGTGCTGCCCGGCCCCACCCGCTCCGAAGGCGTCTCGGACTTTTTCGCGGAAATGGCCAAGGAGCAAGGCGTCACCCAAGAGCAGATGGAACGCGACTTCATCGCCCAGCACCGCCCCACCTCGCTGCTGCGCCGCCTGGCCACCGTGGACGAAGTGGCCAACATGGTCGTCTACATCTGCTCCACCCAGGCATCCGCCACCAATGGCGCCGCGCTGCGCGTGGACGGCGGCGTCGTGCGTTCCATCCTCTGATCCCCCTATCCCAGCCCGAGTCCCATCCATGAAAGCCATCGCCTACTTCAAGAACCTGCCCGCCGACAATGTTGAAGCCCTGCAGGACATTACCGTCGCCGAGCCCACGCCCGGCGATCACGACCTGCTGGTGGACGTGCACGCCATCTCGGTCAATCCCGTGGACGTAAAGATCCGCGCCCGCCGCAAGCCGCAGGACGGCAAGCCCGAGATCATCGGCTGGGACGCGGCGGGCGTCGTGCGCGCCGTGGGCGCCCGGACCAGCCTGTTCAAACCGGGAGACCGCGTCTGGTACGCCGGCGCCCTGACCCGCGCTGGCGCGAACAGCGAACGCCACGTGGTGGACGAGCGCATCGTCGGCCACATGCCCAAGAGGCTGGATTTCGCCCAGGCGGCCGCCCTGCCGCTCACCACCATCACGGCGTGGGAACTGCTGTTCGACCGCCTTCAGGTGCTGGACAACGCGGCGCCCAGCCAGCGCAGCCTGCTGGTCATCGGCGCGGCCGGCGGGGTGGGGTCGATCCTGGTGCAACTGGCGCGCCAGTTGACGGGACTGACCGTCATCGGCACGGCGTCACGCCCCGAGACCCAGGACTGGGTGCGCCAACTGGGCGCGCATCACGTCATCGACCACACCAAGCCGCTGACCGAAGAGCTCAAGCGCATCGGCTTTCCGCAGGTGAGCTACATCGCAGGCCTGAACCAGACCGACAAGCACTTCCCGCAGATGGCGGAAGCGATCGCGCCCCAAGGCAAGATCGCTTTGATCGACGATCCCAACGAGATCGACGTGCGGCTGCTCAAGGGCAAGTCGGCTTCGCTGCACTGGGAATTCATGTTTGCGCGTCCGCTGCACGACACGCCTGACCTGATCGCCCAGCACGAGCTGCTGAACCAGGCGGCCCGCCTGATCGACAACGGCACGCTGCGCACCACGCTGGGCGAGCACTACGGCAAGATCAACGCCGAAAACCTGCGCCGCGCCCACGCCTTCATCGAAAGCGGCAAGGCGCGGGGGAAGATCGTGCTGGAGGGGTTCTAGGCTGGTGGAGGGGCGATCCCGCGGCGCGTTGCGCGAGGGATCCGAGCGGTTGGTCAGCCGCGCCCTTCGCGCTTGGCCCGTGCGTGCGGATCGTTGATCTCGGTTTCGAGTTCGGCGATCAGCCACTCGAACCAGCCATTCTCCGTGCGGGCGTAGACCACGGCAGCCGGCGTCTTGCCTTCGCGCCAGCCCGCCTGGTGCGTGTCCATCCAGGACGACAGGCTCTTGTGCGGGGCCAGCAGGCCCGACAGCCAGGACCAGACGTACTCGGGCACGTTGCGGCGAAAACCCTTGGCGCTGGCGAAAATGGTCGGTTCCAGCGGCAGGTTGCCCGCGCGCGCCAGCTTGGCCTGAGTCCGGCGGAGCGTCTCGACCGCGGCCTGCAATTGTTCGGTGCTCAGCTTTTTCACGTAACAACTCCTGATTCTTGGTTTGAGCGGATTATCGCCGCAGGGCGCGGCGCTTACCAAGTCTTGCGCGGCGGCTGAATGGGATGCAAGGCGGCGGCACTCGACGCAGGTTGATTGCATTGGATGCCAATCGTCGCTGCACGCCATGTACGCCGCCCTGCGTTGGTGCGCCTGTCGCTGGCCTGGCTCGCGATGATGCAGTTCAAGATGTCCGTGTGGCCACGGCTACCTGCGCCACGCCTGCGCGTTCGCGAGGGGCTGCGGCGTGCATGCAGGCGCGGATCCTGTCTCAACCCCGGCGCGCCGGGGCCAGGCCCATCAGCAACGTCGCACTGAAGCGCTCTCCGGGTTCCAGCACCTGCATGCCGGTGCGGGACTCCCCGGCCGCCGCCAGATTGAAGGCGTCGGCCACGTTGGTCACCGGCTCCACGCAAAGAAAATCCGACCCCGGCGCCGTGTACACCACCAGGTGCGCGAACGCCGGATCCGCGTGCAGCGCGAGCGCGTGGCCGTCGGGCCAGTGCAGCGTCGCGCGGCCCTGCCATTGCGATAGGTAGGTATCGCAGCCCTCGGCAGACTGGCGCAGCTCGCGCACATTCGCCGCCTGGCTGCCGGTCGGCAGGCCGTCCGCATCCGACGGCCAGAGGCGCCGCGCATGCAGCGCCACCCGCTGGGCCGTGAAATAAGGGTGGATGCCCAGGCCGCAGGGCATGGGGGTATCGCCCCGGTTCGTGATCGCCAGCATCAGGCTCAGGCCGCGCGAGTCCAGGCGCCAGCGCTGCACGCATTCGAACGGCCAGGGCCAGCCCAGCACACCGGCGGGCTGATCCAGCACCAGGTCGACACTATCCGCCGCCAGGTTGCGCACCTGCCAGGCCTGGAACAGGCCTGCGCCATGGATGGCCTGCGGCCGATTCGGCACGGATTGCAGGGCGTGCCGCTCGCCGTTGAACACGAACACGCCATCGCGGATGCGGTTGGAATATGGCGCCAGCGGATACGCCCCTGCACGCGGCCATCTGCCGGCCGCCCATTCGGTGGCGGTCAGCGGAACGATCCAGTCGTGTTCCCCGGTCGACAAACGGGTCAGCCGCCCGCCCCCGCCCGGCGCGAATTCGGCCCGGTGCACGCCGCTGGCGATGGAAACGCGCTCGCCGGCGTCCAGGACGTCGGGAACGGAAATATCTGGCATGAATCAATGGCTCCCGCGGCGTCGACACGCGCCGCGACCTGGAATTGTGCCCGTGCGGCGGCAACGGCCGCAAGTGCGCCTCGGTCGTGCGGAGGGGCAAGCCCCTGCGGCTCGCCCCAGCCGGGCGTGGCGACGATAACCCCGGCTATCCGAACCGCTGAAAAGCGGGTTTCGGCCAGCGCTGCGAGAAAGTGGCCTTCTCGTTCCGTCAGATCCCGCCTTCACCAGTCCCACTTATTAGTGCAACAAAATCAGTCCAATCCTCTATCGGTCCTCTTTTCAGAAAGATAGACTCGGCGACTAAAAATAATTCGCTCGGCATCAACGGTGTTGCATTTAAGGGGTAATAGACGGCGAATCCGGTCCCCAGAAGAGCCGATCCTGTCGTTGAAGAGATTGTCGAAATCTACAGCCAATCAAGATCAAGCCGTTCCATTGTGGATTTAGCGAAAAAATTCGCCAGCGGCGCGTGGAGCTATCCTTACGATGTATCCCTAGCCGCGGTGATAAGCGTGGCCGCTCAGGGCGTAATGGGAGCAAACATGCAGCACAGAGCCCGTGAAATAAATATGGTGTTGGGTACCGTCATGTCTCATGTAAACCCGAACTCCCAAACGCTCTGGTACATTTTGAATTTTTCCTGTTCGCAGGTTACGGCGCCGCCTGGCGGGCAATTATTAAAGGAGAACGCTCTTTTGCCAGCCAGGCGAAGTAGATCCGGCATCAACAGCGCTTTGAAACTTGATTTCCGCTATAACGCCGCTTGGCGCGATGAAATTACCGCAGATGCCGCCATGCAAGTTGCCGAGATTCGCGATCTTCTAGACGGCATCAGGAAGTTCATATCATGAGTTTTTTCGAGTTCATGAACAAGCGCTGCCCATCATGCCGTCAACGCTTCAAGGACAGCGATATGCCTTGCGTTGATAACGCGAGTAAAAGCGCTCCCTTTTCCTGCCCCGCCTGCGGCGCGAAAGTCGGCCCGTGGTTGTTGGGCATTCCAGTAATTGGCGCTTTCATTGGATTAATAGGCAATCTCATCTTGTATTTGTTTTGTATTGCCCTGCTGGTCATACTTCTCGGCTGGACATGGTGGAAGTCCCTAATCCTGGTTGCCGTACTGCTACTTGCCTTCGCCGCATTCTGGCGCCTTTGGCCGCTAGTTCAGTACAAGGATGAATAGTTCGCGACAAGAATTGTGGCACGCTGGCAAGCCCTGTCCTACACCGAGCGCTTGCGCACCGCCTATCAGTCCTTTGCGGACACCCTGCACCAGGGGCTATGGCTAACAGAAGCACTTCTGGAAACTGCCCGGATCCTCGAAAGATTTCGAGAAAAGCAGCGCCAAAAATAAACGCTTTCACCAGGGCCAGCCTATCGCTGGCATTGATAGCCTGTAGAACTGCTCGACGTTCTCAACTTCGGCAATCGCCTTAGCAAGCAGCACCGCGCCTGCCCCGCCACACCGGGGCGGCTTCGGAGAGCGGGCCGGTAGCCCGATGTATTCCTGAAAGTCACTTTCAGCGCCGGTGGCGTTACGACGCCGGCCCGCTCTCCGAAGCTGCAGGACCAGACGAGGGGCTGGAAACACCGCGCCCTCCCCTGGCGGCGCGTCAGATGCTTCGAACACTAGCGGTTTTCCCAAGGAATGGGGCCTTGCAATCTGATCCGCCAAGAGTTTTGCGCCGGGCTCGACAGTCCGGCCCTTGTACTTGCCGTGTTTGATCGTTAGTCGCCCATTAAACGGCACACCGGCTTTGATTAGCGCCAGACTCATCCGCGTGGCGCATGTGTTCACGTAGCCACCGTCTTGCCTGATCAATGCTGCTTGATCGAATTCAATTTCACTGTAAAGCGCTTCCCCTGACACATAACTGGTACTGAATTTGTCGGCGGAGTAGTGATGGCTTTTCAGGACCGCGTGTGGGGGTTTCATTTGCGCTTGTGCTGGCAGGGAAGGGATGTCTCAAGGATGTCCGTAATGACAAGTGCAGCTCTTCTCCGAAGCTGGGCCGAAGTTGCCTCTTTCAGGCCCTCGTAGACAATTTCGTCGAGCGAAACCGTCTTGACATTGGAATAGCCGCACCAAGCGAGGCCCTCCGTGGCATCCAGAACTCCAAGCAGGTACATCTCGGCATATCGCCTTTCCACCATGTTGCTGCTCATGTAGGCCGCGAAGAATTCGCCGGCGGTCAAATTGTTGTTCCCAATAATCAAGGATTGAGAATCCGGCAGTGGCCGTAAGAGCTTTGTTTCGGCAATGGCGGGTTTGGGAATGCCGAGGCACGAAAGCACGATCAAGAGGCGAGCTAGCTTGAACATGAAATCACATCCTTCCAAGTGTCGATAGGCAAGTTGGATGGGTTATCTAATCCATCATCAGCGACACGCCGTACTTGCGCGAGAAGACCGCGCCACGAATGTTTTTGGGTTCTCGTCGTACCAGCAGATATCGAATCGGAGGATAAACGTATCAATCATCCCGAAAATCGCAAGCCAGGGCAAAATCGACGCGCCCCGCGGGGCGGACTCTTGCCCGCGCCGATACAATCACGGGTATGAATACAGCAATGCAAAACACCGCCGTCGACGCCCTAGCAGGCCACACCCCATGATGCATAGGTATTTACCATAGGAATAAATTGCACCGAATCGCCAAACTTACGCCAAAAGTTACGCCTGCCTTGTATCTATACGAGAGCTTTGACGGTTTGGACAATCGCCAAGAGGGAGAGGAGCGGGGTTCCCCTCACGGAGGCTGCCACGTGTAGCCACTATTGCCCCATCAAGGACGCCTGGCTGCTACTAAAGAAATTCGGCATACGTCCCAAAACCGGCTGCCGTGGGCAAGTGCGCGGAATGGGACGGAAAAAGACTCCAGCCCAATCAATTCAGCCCTGCTTTCTATGAACCAGCCGCAGCGAGCGCACCACTCGCCCCGGCATTAACAAACTCACATGCAAGATGCCTCAAAAACTTGGGTGTCAGAAATTGTGGCTGTACAACGCGTGGCACCCTCGGCTTCCAGAACCAAGTAATGCTGTGTCCCGTGGTAGAGACACTTCATGTATGGCGTGGCGCCCCCGTTAAACGTCCAAAACTGAAGACCCGGATCATTTGGCGACGTCTCGGGCACTAAGGCAACCAGCTTCTCGATGGGCCCGTCAAAAACATTTATCGCATCCAACTGCCACTGTGCGCCATCCACCAGGAGGTGTGTCGGGCACTGATAGACGTGTGATGCTGCGCGAGCGACACTGAAAGGCGAAAACGATGTCAGGATCGCACTCGCAGTGATCCCGACCGCCGTCAACAGCCGCGATGATCGTTCACTCAACGACATAAAACGCGTCCCCATCATTAGATACATAACCGCCTCCGCGGAATTCTATGATCCGAGGCTGAAATTTCCGTCCGCTCCACTGATCGTATACCGTCAAGCCGACGCTCGTCTGACTCTCATAAATCGCGGCATGTCCCTTGTACCTACCGTCGTCATCAAAGGTGGCGATCATGGTTCCCGGGCGGACAGCCAAATTTCCCTTCACTTTCGCTCCCCGCTTCCAATACCTGGTCGCGAGAGCATTTCCGAAGTGTTTTGCTGCCGCAACGCACTCCCTTGACTCTCCAAAATAATTTTTGCCGTTCCCTTGGTTACGGACATTTTCCATGGAGGCGATATAAGCCATATTTCTTTTAACTTCCGTACTGACACCGCAAGGCCCTCGCGGCGAAGGCCGACCGATCGCTAGCCAATCCTCGCAGCGACACAAACGAAGGTAGTTTCGCTACCAGCCGGAGCGAACAAGTGTTGTGCCGGATTGACACCCCGTCCATCAGCTTTGTCCTAGGAGGCGGCCTGGGGCGCTATGCCGCTACCGTCCGACGTCTTTTACGTTTGGCCGGCACTTGAAGTCCAGCTTGAGCCCACAACCGCGCGCAACGCTCTTTGCCCAGTTCAATTCCTTCGCGGCCCAGAAAAACGCGGATCCGACGTGAACCGAAGCGCGGATATTGTCCTGACAAACGCTGCATCGCCTCAGTCACCGTCGCATCCTTGATCGGCATTCTCAACCGTAATACAAACCCGAGCGCGAAACCTCCATCAGCGCACAGGCCCGACGCTGCGATACACCACGCGAGATGGCATATCGCGCCTGCGTCAGACGAGCCTGCGCGCCTACCACTTTTTTGCGTTGATCTCCTTCATGACCTCGATCTCCAGGTCTCGATCAACCAGCATCTTGCGCAGCCTGGCGTTCTCTCCTTCCAAGGACTTCAGCCGCCTGACCTCATCGTTCTCCATGCTGCTGTACTTCTTGCGCCAGATGTAGATCGTCGCCTCGCTTACTGCGTGGCGCTTGGCCACCTCTGCGACCGACTGCTTGTCCGTTTCTCGCAATATCCGAACGATCTGTTCGTCGCTGTATCGACTCTTTTTCGTGCGTTTCTCGCTTGGCAAGACGCCATTGTCTCAAGTCACACTGGATCGAAAAAGACCGGACAGGTCACCCCCAATGGCGGCCTCGTTCGAACGGATGCAGGCCAAATAGCACCGATCCTGAAATAGCGCCCCCCGCGCCGCAATCGCATTGCTCGCTTGCTGTCGTTCCGGGGACCGCCCCGCCTTCCGGCGGCCGAGCGGTGGGGAAATCGCAAGCCAGGGCAAAATCGACGCCCCCCCCGCCGGGCGGCCCCTTGCCCGCCCCGATACAATCACGGGCATGAATTCAGCAATGCAAAACTCCGCCGCCGACGCCTTAGCAGGCCACACTCCCATGATGCAGCAGTACCTCCGCCTCAAAGCCGAGGCCGGACCGCTGCTGCTTTTCTATCGCATGGGCGACTTCTATGAAATGTTCTATGAAGACGCCGAGCGCGGTGCGCGACTGCTCAACCTGACGCTGACCAAGCGGGGCTCGTCCAACGGCATTCCCATCCCCATGGCGGGCCTGCCGGTGCATGCCATGGAGCAATACCTGGCGCGCCTGGTGGCCATGGGCGAATCCATCGCCATCTGCGAACAAATCGGAGATCCCGGCGCGTCCAAGGGGCCGGTCGAGCGCCGCATCGTGCGCATCGTGACGCCCGGCACGCTTACCGACGACGCCCTGCTGCCCGCCAAGGCCGACCGCGCGCTGGCCGCCGTATTTGTCAGCGGCAGTGCGCGCGCCCCGCGCGCCGGGCTGGCCTGGCTGAATCTCGCCAGCGGCGAATTCCGCGTCACCGAATGCGCGCCGGCCCAGCTTGAATCCGAACTGCACCGCATCGCGCCGGCCGAAATCGTCTGCGCGGACAGCGCTGATTTCGATTTTCCGTTCGAGGGCGCGCGGTCCCGCGTGCCGGACTGGCACTTCGAAAGCGACGGCGCGCGCGCGCACCTGCTGGCGCACTTCAAGACCGACACCCTGGCGGGCTTCGACATCGAAGACATGCCGGCCGGCATCTGCGCGGCGGGCGCCCTGCTGCGCTATGCCGCGCGCACGCAGTCGCAGGCCCTGGCCCACGTTCAAAGCCTGTCGGCCGAACGTCCCGGCCAGTATGTCCTGCTGGACCCGGTCACCCGCCGCAACCTCGAACTGACGCAGACGCTGTCGGGCGAAGACTCGCCCACGCTGTTTTCGCTGCTGGACGCGTGCCGCACGCCCATGGGCAGCCGATTGCTGCGCCGCTGGCTGCATCATCCCCTGCGCGAAAATGAACCGGCGCTGGCGCGTCAACAGGCCATCTCGGCGCTGCTGGCGGGCCGCATGGACGTGGAGCAGACCTTTGGTTCCGCGGGCCTGCTCGAAGCCCTGCGCGCCGCGCTCAATGCGTTCCCGGACATCGAGCGCATCGCAGCGCGCCTGGCGTTGCGCTCGGTCCGCCCGCGCGAACTCGCCAGCCTGCGCGACGCCCTGCAATCGCTTCCCGCCCTGGCCGACCTCGTCGAACCCATGGCCGGTTCGCCCCGCATTGGTGAACTGGTGTCCCACCTGTCCGTGGACCCCGCCCTGGCGGCGTTGCTGGTGCGCGCCATCGCGCCCGAGCCCGCGGTGGCGATCCGCGACGGCGGCGTGCTGGCGACCGGCTTTGACGCGGAACTGGACGAATTGCGCGGGCTGGCGGCCGATGGCGGGGACTTCCTGGTGCAACTGGAAGCGCGCGAACGCGAGCGCACCGGCATCAGCAACCTGCGCGTGGAGTTCAACCGCGTGCACGGCTTCTACATCGAAGTCACCAAGGGTCAGACCGCCAAGGTGCCCGAGGACTACCGGCGCCGCCAGACGCTCAAGAACGCCGAACGCTACATCACGCCCGAGCTCAAAACGTGGGAAGACAGGGTGCTGTCCGCCCAGGATCGCTCGCTGGCCCGCGAAAAATGGCTGTTCGAGCAATTGCTGGATGTGCTGGCCGAACACGTGCGGCCGCTGTCCGATTGCGCCGCCGCGCTGGCCGAACTTGATGCGCTGGCCGCACTGGCCGAACATGCGCAGCGCCACGATTGGATCGCCCCCGACCTGTCCGAACAGGCCGACATCGACATCGAGGCCGGCCGACACCCCGTGGTCGAGCGCGCCATCGAACGCTTCACGCCGAACGGCTGCCGCCTGGACCCGGCGCGGCGCATGCTGCTGATCACCGGCCCGAACATGGGCGGTAAATCAACCTACATGCGCCAGGTCGCGTTGATCGTGCTGCTGGCGCGCATCGGCAGTTTCGTGCCCGCGTCGCGCGCCCGCATCGGCAAGATCGACCGCATCTTCACCCGCATCGGCGCCGCCGACGACCTGGCGGGCGGACGGTCCACGTTCATGATGGAAATGACCGAGGCCGCCGCCATCCTGTCGGCCAGCACGCCCAACAGCCTGGTGCTGATGGACGAGATCGGCCGCGGCACGTCCACGTACGACGGCCTGGCGCTCGCCTGGGCCATTGCCTGCCGCCTGCTGTCGCACAACCGCGCGCTGACGCTGTTCGCCACCCATTATTTTGAACTGACGCGCCTGCCTGCCGAGCAACCCACGGCGGCCAACGTGCACCTGGCCGCCGCGGAATCCGCGGGCGGCATCGTCTTCCTGCACGAAGTGCGCGAAGGCCCGGCCAGCCGCAGCTACGGGATTCAGGTGGCGCAGCGCGCCGGCGTGCCCGCCGCCGTCATCCGCCAGGCCACGCGCGAACTCGAACGCCTGGAAGCCCAGGGCGCGCCCACACCGCAACTCGGCCTGTTCTCAGCCGTGGCCGAGGCCGACGCGCACGCCTATGCCCAGGCCGAACGCTCCGATGCCATCGAGGCGCTGGACACGCTGCGCGAAGAGCTTTCCAGCATCGATCCCGACAGCCTCACCCCGCGCGAAGCGCTGGATGCCCTTTACCGCCTGAAGAAGCACCTCCAATGAACCTTGACCAACCCTTGCCGCTTCTGGGCAATCAAAGCCCCAACGACTTCATGCGCCGCTACTGGCAAAAGAAGCCGCTGCTGATCCGCCAGGCCATCCCGGCATTCAAGCCCCCCGTCACCATTGCCGCCATCAAGAAGCTGGCGCGCCGCGACGACGTCGAATCGCGCCTCATCTGGCGCGAAAACGGCGAATGGCAGATGGAAAACGGACCGTTCGCGCGCTTGCCCAAGGACGACGAAGGCGACTGGACCCTGCTCATCCAGAGTGTGGACCTGCATAGCGACGCGGCATCCGAGCTGATGGGGCTGTTCCGGTTCATCCCCGACGCCCGCCTGGACGACGTGATGATCAGCATTGCCAGCCACGGCGGCGGCGTCGGACCGCATTTCGACAGCTACGACGTGTTCCTGCTGCAGGCCGCGGGCGAACGCGAATGGCGCTACGGTCGTCAGAAGGACCTGTCGCTGGAGCCCGATCTGCCGTTGAAGATCCTGAGCAACTTCCAGCCCGAGGAAAAGGCGGTGCTTGTGCCGGGCGACATGCTGTATCTGCCGCCGCAGGCCGCCCACGACGGCGTCGCCATGGGCGACGGCTGCATGACGATCTCCATCGGCTTTCGTGCCCCCACGCAGGCAACGTTGGCGCGCGGCCTGCTGGAAGCGGCCGCCGACCAGGTCATGGCTCGCGTCGGCCTGCTGGGCGGCCCCTATGGCGAGCCCGCTTTGCCCGGCCCGAAGCTGTCCGCCGTCTATCGCGACCCGGCGCAGCCGGCCGTCGACTCGCCTGCCGCGCTGCCCGACGGCCTCGTGGCGGCCACGCTGGAAACCGTGGAAAAGCTGCGTTTCGACGACGCACTGGCCTCGCGCTTCCTGGGCTGCTGGCTGACCGAACCCAATAACCTGAGTGTGTTCGACGCGCCCGACGGCATGGACGTCGACCTGGAGGAAGACTGGCCCACGGTCGGTCGCCTGGTGCTCGACCGCCGCAGCCGCATGCTCTATCGGGGCAAACAGCTATTCATCAATGGCGAAACGGCCATGACGCCCGCCGACGCCGCGTTGCGTCTGCTGGCCGATGCGCGCAGCCTGGATTGCGCCAATCCCGTCTGCGCCCGCCTGTCCGACGACGCCCGGTCGTGCCTGGCGGATTGGCTGGTTTCGGGATGGATTCATTACCGCCCCGAATAGTATCTGGAAACTTCTGCGTATCCGTGTCGCACAGAAAGAAATCAGGTCTGTAAGCCGGGTCACATCAAGAAAGACATAACACGAACCTGAAAGGTTTGTTGCCGTTGGGATGCCACCTCTTTAACTTTCATACGCGATCGTATTGAACCTTCCTGTAGCCTGAGTTCTGGTTTCCCCTAACGGGGTTTCAAGAGTCGTCATCTATAGGAGTTCAAATAATGATGAGCAAAACCTTGATTATTGCCTCGGTGCTGGCCGTCGCGCTCAGCGCTTGCAACAAGAAGGAAGATGCCCCGGCGCCCGCGACCAGCCCCGCTCCCGGAGCCACCACGCCTGCACCGACCACCCCGGCGCCGGCCGCGCCCGCCCCGACCCCGGGCACCACGCCGGGCTCCGGTTCGACCACCCCGGGTGGCTCGACCACTCCCGCGTCGTAAACATTCAGGCACGAACCCCCGCCCTGAAGACGCAAAAAAAACCCTGGCATCGAATGCCAGGGTTTTTTTTGTGCCTTGCGACGGCGCGCGGCGCAGACCGAGCGCTGCCAGCCGGGCCGGCGGAGGGCGGCTAAGCCCTCTTCCGGCTGCCGCGGCACGTTGCTGACGTGCGCGGCCCGGCGACTTGATTACATCTTGTCCTTCAGGACGCTCAGCAGACGCTGCGCGGTGGCGCTGTTGTCAGGCGTACCGTTGGCGTCCAGCACCGACACGGTGGTCTGTTCGCCGCTACCCACCAGGTGGATGCGGTACTGCGGCGCCTGGGCCTTCTTGTCGCCCGAGAACATGCGGCTGAAGAAGCCCGGCTGTTCGATCTTCTCGCCGGTGTCGGTATCGACATAGCGCACGAAGTAGTCGCCAGCCGAACGGTCGCGGTCTTCGACGGCAAAACCGCCGCCATCCAGGGCCACGCCGACGCGACGCCATGCGCGGTCGAACGATTCGCTGACGACCAGCGAAGCACCCTGCGCGCGGACGTCCTGCTGCACGGCCGGCTTCTGCGGCGAGGCCTCGGCCTGCTGCACCAGCTTGCGAGCGTTGTCGACGTCAGTGCCCAGATAGACCATCATGCGCGCCAGCATGGCGGCGTTCAGACCCGGGTCTTCCTTGCCGTTCTGCCATTGCACTTGGCCGCCGTCGGAACCTACGCGCTTTTCGAGCATCTGGCGGTGGCTGACGTAGATTTCAGTATGGCCGTTGACGCGTTCGACGCGAGTGCGGAATTTCTCGCGCTCGCCGCTATCCCAAGCCGATTCCAGCACGGCGCCCAGCGCCTGGCGGAGCCAGCTTTCCGGGATCTTCGCGCGGTTCTCGGCCCAGTCGGTTTCGATCAGGCCGGCGCCGGGATTGTTGGTGGCGACGGTGAAGCCGGTTTCGGTCCAGAAGTCGACCAGGCGCGGGAAAACTTCTTCGGGCGCGCGGTCCACGACCAGCCAGCGCAGGTCGCCGTCGCGTTCGACGCGCATGTCCTGCCGGCTGGGAAGCACGTTGCTGGTTTTCGGGGCGCTGGCCTGGGCCTGGCCCTGCTGCTGGAACTGCGAGTAGGTGGTAGAGCCCGAGGCAGGCGCGCGATAGCGGGGGTCGCTATTGGCCTGGGTCAGGTCAGGCGGAATGCTGAGGGGCTCTCCGCGTTGTGTAACGGCGCTCTTGTAGTCGACCGATTCTTCATTGCCCAGGAATTGGTTGACCTCGGAGCACCCGGCCAGCAACACCAGAGACATCAATGCCGACAAACCGGCATGACGTTTGTTCATACGTATCCTCACGATATTTAGAGCAGTCCCGTTTCCTGCAGCGCGCCGCGCACCGTTGCGTGATGCTGCGCCCCCAGTTCCACCAGCGGCAGCCGGTAGCCAAGTGCGCTGCGACCCATTTCGGCCAACGCCCACTTGACGGGAATAGGATTGGCTTCAACGAACAAAGCCTTGTTCAGACGCGCCAGGAACGCGTTAAGTTCACGGACCTTCGGCACGTTGCCAGCCAGGGCGGCGGCACAGAGGTCACGCATGAGCTTCGGAGCCACGTTGGCCGTGACGGAAATGTTGCCGCGGGCGCCCAGCAGGATCAGGGCGGCGGCGGTGGGATCGTCGCCACTGAAAACCTGGAAGCTGGCCGGCGCTTCGCGCAGCAGCAGACCGCCGCGGGCGATGTCGCCGGTGGCATCCTTGATACCGACAATGCCAGGCACCTGCGCCAGGCGCAGGATCGTTTCGTTGCTCATGTCGGCAACGGTGCGGCCGGGCACGTTGTACAGAATGGTGGGCAGGTCGACGGCTTCCGCGATGGTGCGGAAGTGGCGGTACAGGCCTTCTTGCGAAGGCTTGTTGTAGTACGGGACGACCGACAGGCCAGCCTGCGCGCCGACAGCCTTGGCGTGGCGGGTCAGGTGGATGGCTTCGTCGGTGGAATTGGCGCCCACGCCAGCGATGACCGGAATGCGGCCGGCGGCGTGTTCGACGGCAACGCGGATCAGTTCCGCGTGCTCGTCCATGGAGACCGTAGGCGACTCCCCGGTGGTGCCCACCACCACCAGCGCGTCGGTTCCTTCCTGGACGTGCCAGTCGATCAACGACCGGTAGGCAGCGTAGTCCAGGCTGCCGTCGGGTTGCATTGGGGTGACCAGGGCCACCATGCTGCCCTGGAAATTAACGCCTGCGGCGGTTGCAGGGGATGCCATAAATGTAAGGCTCCAAAACCCCGCGGCGGGATGCCCCGGGGCCAGATTCAGTGAAACGGCTGAGTTTAACGGATATTGGCCGAAATCTTACAAAAACCACTGGACGATCGTCGTTCCCAGCCCCAGGATGGGCTGCATCAATAGCCAGAGCACGTCGGTGACCAGCAGGACGATGACGATCACCAGTCCATACGGCTCTATTTTCGAGTACTGCCAGGCCATGCGGTTGGGCAGCAGACTGAAAAGGATGCGGCCGCCGTCGAGCGGCAAGATGGGCAGAAGGTTCAGCGCCATCAGCACCAGGTTGACGTTCACACCCGCCACGGCCATTTCGAACCAGAAGCTTTCGTGCAGGCCGCTTTCCATGAAAAGCCGCAACGACACCGCCCACAGGATGGCCATGAACAGGTTGGCCGCGGGGCCCGCCAGCGCCACCCACAGCATGTCTTTCTTGGGACGGCGCAGGCGGCCGAAATCCACCGGGACGGGCTTTGCCCAGCCGAACAGCAATCCGGGGCTGCCCATGAGCTTCGAGGCCAGCAGAATGGCCACCGGCACCAGCAGCGTGCCGACCGGATCAATGTGACGCGCGGGATTCAGGCTGACCCGCCCGGCCTGATAGGCGGTGGGATCGCCCAGCATGCGCGCCACGTAGCCGTGCGCGGCTTCGTGCAGGGTGATGGCGAAGATGACCGGTATCGCGTAGACCGCAATGGTTTGGATGATGTCATTCATGGCGAACCGGATTGTAGATGAGCCGCGCGCCAGCGCGGGGCCTGGCGCGCAAAGAGACGATGAGGAGGTTCAGACCAGACCCAGCGTGGCGGGATCGCCGCGCCCCACGCGCACCACCACCGGCTCGTCGCCGGTCAGGTCGATCACGGTGGTGGGCGACTGCGGGCATGCGCCGGCATCAATAATGGCGGCCAGGTCGTGGTCGTAGCGTTCGCGGATTTCCTCGGCGTCGTTCAGCGCCTCGGTTTCGTCCTTGGGGATCAGCGTCGTGGACAGCAGCGGCGCCCCCACCTGCTCCAGCAGGCCAAGGATGACGGTGTGGTCCGGCACGCGGATACCGATGGTCTTGCGCGACGGGTGCGACACGCGTCGCGGCACTTCCTTTGTGGCTTCGAGGATGAAGGTCCAGGGGCCGGGCGTCGCGGCCTTGAGCAGGCGGTACTGCTTGTTGTCGACGCGCGCGAAGTGACCGATCTCGGCCAGGTCGCGGCACAGCAAGGTTAGATGATGCCGTTCATCGAGGCCGCGCAAACGGCGCAGGCCATCGGCGGCGTTCTTATCGTCCAGCCGTGCCACGACGGCATAACTGGAGTCGGTGGGGACTGCGAGCAGGCCCCCGTCGTTCAGCCATTGGGCGGCCTGCTTGAGCAGGCGGGGTTGGGGATTCGCGGGGTGGACGGAGAAAAACAAGGCCATGGGTTTATCCTAACATCCTAGAGGGCCGCTCATTAGAGCGGCGATGCAAAATGGCGGTAACGCCGAACCGCCCGGAGAAACACTATGCGTCTCGATAACTCGCGCCGAAGCGACAATGTGGAAGACCGTCGATCCAGTGGCCCGCGAATCGGCGGGCGCGGCACCATTGGCATAGGCACGATAGTACTTGCACTGGTCGCCATGTACTTCGGGGTCGACCCCAGCGTGGTCCTGCAGATGGCCGAAGGCCCCACGACCCAGCAACAGGAAGCGCCCGCCTCGGCGCCCCCGGCCAATGATCCGCAAGCGGTCTTCGTATCGAAAGTGCTGGGCGAGACCGAAGACGTCTGGACGGGCATCTTTCAAAAAGAGCTTAACCGGCAATACGTCGAACCGAAGCTGGTGCTGTTCCGCGGCGCCACGCCCACGGCCTGCGGCACCGGCCAGTCCGCCATGGGTCCGTTCTACTGCCCCGGCGACAGCAAGGTGTATATAGACCTGTCCTTTTTTGACGAACTGCAGAACCGCTTCAAGGCGCCCGGCGATTTCGCGCAGGCCTACGTCATTGCTCACGAAGTCGGCCATCACGTGCAGCACCTGCTGGGCATTTCGGACCAGGTGGACAATCTGCGCCGCCGCAACCCGTCGCAGGCGAATGCGTTGTCGGTGCGCATGGAGTTGCAGGCGGACTGCTTCGCCGGAGTATGGGCGCAACGCGCCGACGCCGCGCGCAGCATTCTGGAAGGCGGCGACATCGAAGAAGCGCTGGCGGCCGCCACGGCCATCGGCGATGACCGCCTTCAGAAGCAGAGCCAGGGCTATGTGGTGCCCGACGCCTTCACGCATGGCAGCTCGGCGCAGCGCGTGCGCTGGTTCAAGCGCGGGCTGGAAAGCGGCAGCCTCAAACAGTGCGATACCTTCGGCGCCGCATCGCTGTGACGCGTTGCAGCGCTGCCGGACGCCCGCTGAAGACTGTATATCCGTACAGCCATAACGCTTCGGCCGTCTTCATCTTGTAAGATTACGCCCCTTCGCAATGCTGCGCGCGCGTGTTTTCGCCGCCGCGCGGCGGGGGCAGCGCATGCCACACGCAAGATTTCCCAGCGCGCACTCCCAAGACCCTAGATCAGTTTCCATGGCCAACAAGTTCGAACCATTAATCACCGTTGATGAGGTGCAAGAGATCCTTGCCGAACCCAAGGAAACCGCAAAGCCGATCCTCTGGACCCCGAAGCCGGGCATCGGCAACGCGCAGTGGATGGAGTTCAGCAGCCCCTGCCGGGTCAAGGGCGAAGTGCGCGAGGACGTGATCTTCCGCACCATCTATCGCGGCGCGCGCACGGCGGTGCACGGCCAGGCCACCATCTTCCTGACGGAAGCGTTTTGCGCCAGCCTTTTCGTGGGTCCGCACAGGGTGTACGGCGTGGATACCGACGACTCTTTCCATACCAGCCTGGTGGGTTTGGGACGGCCGCAGTACCGCAAGCCGCTGGCAGACCGCAGCCATGAACACATCTGGGTCGAGGAAGGCGAAGGCTATGCCGAGCCCATCGTGCCTGCCCTGGACACCATCAGCGCGCTGATGCAGTATTTCCTGCCGCGAGCGAACCTGACGCTGGCCGGCGGTTTTGCGCATCCCCTCAAAGGCCGCCAAATCGAACTGATCCTATGAGCAATTTCCTGGAAGCCTCCGGCTGGACCGTCCTGCCGGCGGGTGAGCACGCCATCCGCGCGGTTTCTCCCATGACGCTGGGCCTGGACGGCCAGCACGCCGCCTTCTTCATCGCCCATCCCGACGAGGCCACGTTCTACCTGACCGACGCCTGTGAGACCGCGATGCACGCGTCCAGCTTCGGCATCGACCTGGCGCCCAAGCGCATCGATATCCTGAACGAGACGCCGGGCGTCAGCCTGGCGCACTTCGACCGATCCGGCGCCATCGTGGCCGAAGGGCCGAACGAGCAACTGCAGGAAGCGCTCTGGGACGCCGTGAAGCTGGCGATGGCCCTGTCCTTCCAGTGCGCGAAATGGATGCCCCGGTTCAGCCAGTTGCGCTTTCGCGCGCAGGTGGGCCGCGCGCTGGCCGAGGGCGTGGGCGTGAACCGCATGGTCAAGGGCGCGCGCGCCAAGGGCAGCAGTGGCCACACGGCGGACTTCGCCTATGCGGTGCGCGCGGCGGGCAGCACGGCCCTCACCTACATCGAACCCATCGCCCTGAAGGCCGGCAAGAAAATGGACTGGACGCAGGTCTACCAGACCCACGGCAAGATGTCCGACGTGAAGATGGCGGATGCGCGCAATTCGCGCATGGTGATCCTGGAAGACGGCGCGTCGGCTGAAGAATTCAAGAAGGCCGTGACGATCCTGGAGCAATCCGCGACCGTGCAGACGCTGGCCAAGACTCGCGACTGGCGGGAAGTATTTTCGGCCTGAGACAGCGTCAGGACGGCGTGTTCGTCAGGCCGTCGACGATTTCGCGGCCATGCAGGATGGCCGCATGCACTGCTTCGCGGGGGCTGTAGACGAAGCCGCCGCCCGCGAACTGCGGCACGGGGTATTCGTCGCCATCGTGGCTGGCCCCCGCCTGGACCACCATCACCGAGGCGGTGAAGACAGGGCCGCTGGGTAGCGCCTGTGGTTCGATAGCGTCGCCGCCCCGGGAAACCTTGGCCGTCAGGCGGTATCCCTTGTATATCAAGTTGTTCTGATGCACTTCGGAGTCCTCTATCTGTGGTCGAGCATACTCCGTGATACGTGACAGTCCGGATAAGTTTTGTAACTCAAGCAGAAAATAGAAACACTGTTGCGTGCTCAATAGTGCGTCCCCTTTTCTCAACTAATGAGAAGCGCGGTCACTGATCGCGCCCGAAAGGTAGCGCTGGCGCGGCCTTACGGCCTGCGCCGAATTCCAGCCGGCGGGCGCCCGGCAGCGTTTTCCCGGGATTACCCTAATCCCTGTTGCGAAACTGCATCCTGGGACGAATTCATGCCAGTCGCCCGCATGTAGTCCTCCAGTCGCCAACCCTTGCCCAGCAGGATCATCCGGGTGTGCAGATCTTCCTGCACGCGCGGGCGCACCGACTTGCCCAGGTAACTGAGCTGCTTGCGCCGCAGATCCACATACCCCAGTTCATAATCGCGGGACAGCCCCATCCAGAGCCTGTGCGCCCCCGTGGACTGCCGGGCGCCGCTGATGATGCATACGCCTGCGTCCAGCGCCCAGCGGTAAACGGACGTGGCAAGCCCCATGCCCTGATAGGGCCGCGCATATTTGGAGTGCGGCGCCCGCACGTATGGGTCGGCCCGCCGGCCTACCTCGATCAGCCTGTTGAACACGGTGTAGCCCGCCAGCCTGTCGCGCCGCACGTCCACCACATACACGTAATACTCGCCATCGGCTTCGCGGTAGCGAAGCACAAGACCAGGGATGTCGGTCTTGACCTCCGGCAGTCCATGCAGGCGGTCCAGAGGACGATTCATGCGGTTGTGGATGGCATCGAGCTCCTTGTCCACCTCTTGCGGGCAATGGTTAACGTCGATGCGCAATTCCGTCACGATCTGGATGACATGACGGAACGCGTGCAGGGCCAGCGTAGGCACGGCCACCTCCTGTACAGGGTTGAAATGCTGTCCGCGAGGGACGGGAAGACGAAAAAAAAGCCGCATTCGCGGCTCGAATGGTTGTGGGCGTTTCCGCCACCCGTGGTGGCGCGAAACTGAAGACATGGGGAAGAAGCGCGGATCAGGCAGCCGCATGCGCGTCCCTTTGCGCAGCAGGCTGTTCGCCGGCTGGACCGAAGAAAACGGGGAATTGCCGCTCGCCCTTGCGGGTGACGCGCAAGGCCCGGGAATCCAGGTCCTTGGTGACCCAGCCGCGCGCCAGCAACGCGTCCAGCAGCGCGGCGCCGAGCCCGCCGCCCAGATGGGAACGCCGCTCGCTCCAGTCCAGGCACGCGCAGGCGAAGCGGCGGCGGCGCTGGCGCGCCAACGCGACGTCCACCCCCACCTGCGCCAGCGAGGCCTCGCCCAGCGGCGTAAGCGCATAATCGCGCCCGTCGGCCGCCAACCAGCGACGCGCCAGCATGGCATCGTGGATGCGCACCGCCAGGGTGCCGGCCATGTGGTCGTAGCAGGTGCGGGCCTCGCGCAGCGCCGATGGCGTGCTGGGCTTGAAGGGCGTGCGTTCGGCGCCGGCCACGACCAGCAGCGCCTCGAGCGCATGGCCGACGTCGCCGCTTGCCAGCCGGTAGTAGCGGTGCTTGCCCTGCACCGCCATTTCAACGAGGCCCTGGTCGCGTAGACGCTGGAAATGGCTGCTGGCGGTGGACGCGCCGATTTCCGCGGCCGCAGCGAGTTCGGTGGCGGTACGCGCCCGGCCGTCCAGCAGCACGCACAGCATGCGCGCCCGCGCCGGGTCGGCGATGGCGCTGGCCACAGCGGACAGGTTGATGTCGGCGAACTCGGATTCCATGGTTCGATCTGGACCAAAGTATTGAATGGTGGACGTAAGCATACTGCGAGTCATCGCAACCCGACACCCGGCCCCGCCCCCTATGCCGTCCCCTGCATCTTTCTTCGGCTGGAAAGTCCTGCAAGCCACCTTCGTCCTGGCCATCTTTGGCTGGGGCGTGGGCTTTTACGGTCCGCCCGTATTCCTGCACGCCGTGGTCCAGCGCACCGGCTGGAGCGTGGCGCTGGTCTCCGGCGCCGTCACCCTGCATTTCCTTGCCGGTACGGTAGTCGTGGCCAACCTGCCGCGCCTATACCGGCGCATCGGCGTGGCGCGCACGACGTCGATCGGCGCCGCGCTGCTGGCGCTGGGCGTGGCGGGCTGGGCCTTGGCGCGCGCGCCGTGGCAACTGTATGCGGCCGCGGCGATCAGCGGCATGGGATGGGTCACGCTGGGCGCCGCAGCCGTCAACGCGCTGATCGCGCCCTGGTTTGTGCGCCAGCGTCCGGCCGCCTTGGGCATGGCCTACAACGGCGCCAGCGTCGGCGGCATCGTGTTCTCGCCGTTGTGGGTGTTCCTGATCGCGCAGGCCGGCTTCGCTCAGGCGGCCTTGTGGGTGGGGCTGACGATGGTCGCCGTGGTCGCCGCGCTGTCGCGCAAGGTATTTTCCGTGACCCCGCAGGCGCTGGGTCAGGCGCCGGACGGCGACGTGGGCGCAGAACCGGCGCCTGCGGGCGGCACGGTCATCGCAAGCGTCACCAACCTGTGGCGCGACCGCGCGTTTCTCACGCTCGCCGCCGGCATGGCGCTGGGTCTGTTCGCGCAGATCGGACTCATCGCGCATCTGCTGTCCCTGCTGGCCCCGCTGCTCGGTGCGCAGACGGCCGGGCTGGCGATGGGTCTGGCCACGGTCAGCGCCATCGCCGGGCGAACACTGGTCGGTTGGTTGATGCCGCCCGACGCCGACCGCCGCAAGATCGCCTGCGCGGCCTATGCGGCGCAGATCGGCGGATCGCTGGTGCTGATGCTGGGGGGAGACCACGCCTGGGCGGTGTGGGCGGGCGTCGTGCTGTTCGGATCCGGCATCGGCAACGCCACGTCCCTGCCGCCGCTGATCGCCCAGACGGAATTCACGCGCGGGGACGCCGCGCGCGTAGTGCCGTTGATCGTGGCGCTATCGCAAGGAGCCTATGCCTTCGCGCCCCTGGCGTTCGGCGCGCTTCGGACCCTGTTGCAGGCGTCCGGGCTTGCGTTGTGGGGCTTTCTGGCGGCGACCGCATTGTTGCAGGCAGCCGCCATCGCATGCCTTGCCGCGGGCCGCGGCGCGCAGGCTGCGCGCGCGATCGATCCCGCCCGCGCGCGCTGATCCCGGAAACCGTCAGCCGCCCCGGCGCGCCACCAGGCCCGCCATGACGGCGTCGCCGCATTCGCTGACCAGGCCCTCGGCCACGCCCCTGCGGTCGGCCTCGGACCGATTCTGGCTGACCTTCCATTTGCCTTCGATGCGCGCAATGGGAATCTCGACGCCAATGATGGCGCGCATTTGCGCGGCGATGAAATCGGCGGGCGCCTCGTCGACGCTCCAGGGCTGGACCCGAGCCTTTTCCTGGCTCTCCGTCAGGGCCTCCAGCTGCGCGCGCAGCCAGGCGGAATCGTCCTGGATTACTGGCGTGCCCCACACATGCACCGCCACGAAATTCCAGGTGGGCACCACCTTGTGCGTTTCGGCCTTGGTGGCGTACCAGGACGGCGTGATGTAGGCCTGGGCGCCATGGAAGGCCACCAGGCACTCGCGTCCCGCGGCCAGCTCCGCCAGTTGCGGATTGGCGCGCGCCACGTGCAGACGCAGGACGCCGTGCGGCCCTTCCGGGTACAGCAGACAGGGGATGTGGTTGGCCATCAGCCCCCCGTCGCCGCTGGTGAAGACCACGCCAAGCGGATGCGCGCGGATGAACTCGTGCTGGGTTTCCAGGGAATCTTCGCGAAAGGCGGACGGCAGATACATGATGACGGCGCGGAAAGTAAGGGAAAGCGACAACATAGCGCGGCCGTGGCACTACTGAAAGAGCCACATAACTGGCATTTCATGGAACCAGCGAAAAGCCGCTACCACCAGCAGGTGCCACCAGCACCGCTATCGTCGCGACCGCCCGTAAGCGGCATTCATACGATCGCGGGCTTCCGTCTCGTGCGCATAGGCACGATCGTAGTTTTCCAGGCATCCGGGCGTGGGATTGGGCCACTTGATCGCGGCGATCGCCGCGGTCAGCTCATCACGCGCTCGCTGCCATTCCTTGACGGCGGCATACCATTCGCTGGTGGTGTCCATAGAAAGTCCCCCATGCGCACACACCCTGATCGTAGTCCCGTCAGCCCCGAACCAGACAAGCTTTTTAGGTAGCCAGAAGGATGGCGAAGCCACCTTTCAAGGCGGCCGCTCTCCGTGGAAAAAATCAGCGCCCGCCATCGCCATTCAGGCAGATAATTGCCCGCATGCCCGCGCCGATCCTGCACCCGCCGCGCGGAGCAATGGTCGCAGTGCGCCAACGCTTCAATACGCGGCAGCGCCGGCCATGCACGGTTGCCCCACCCGCCTGCCGCACGCCTTGCCGATCCACCCGTCCAACCGCTGTTGTCCGGAAAGGAAAGCACATGAAGCCCTTCCTCGCACTTGCCGCCTGCTGCGCGCTCATGGCACTGGCCGGCTGCACCAACCTGCCCAAGGCTCAAGACTATTCCACGTCGCTGGGCGAACCCCAGAGTCAGCTGCAGCAAGACCCAAACTGGAGCGGCGGCCGCATCTGGGTTCGGCCCGGCCCCCCGATCGGCAGCCAGTTCGACAGGAAGCTGATCCTGGAGGACGTGACCTACATACCTGGCGACCGGCCGGATCAGCTGGACATGCGCGAGGACGCCGAGTTGCGCCAGCGGGTGCTGGCCTATATGAACGAAGCGCTGCGCCGCGAATTTACGCAGGGAGGCTATCAATTGATATCGGCGCCGGCGCCACGCTCGGTGCGGCTGCGCGCGGCCATCACGGGCACCTTCCGCAACGACCGGGATCCGAGGCCCGGCGAATACGTGCCGATCGGCTACGTGTTGGGCCAGACGGCCAAGGCCGCGGGCCTGCGCGACCAATCCGCGCGGCTGTTGATCGAAGCCTCCGCGCGAGACGCCACCACCAACCAGTTGCTGATCGCGTCGCTGGGCGCCGTGACCGGCAGCAACCTGCCGGCGGATCGCAAACCCACGGCGGCCGACGTGCAGAGCGCTATCGATGACTGGGCGCATAAGGTTCGGCTGCAATTCGACCGTATATGGGTTGCTGAAATACCGAAAACCCAATGAGGCGTCGGGCAATTTTTCGTCTTCATATCACGATGTGATGAATATTGACGTCAACCCTCACTTACCCAGGGACCACGGCTAATGCTACTGTTCCGCCTGTGCAAGGAGTACATGCAATGGATCAGAAAACGAAGCCCTGGGCATTTCCCAAACCCCACCCCGAAAACACCCCGCGCGGCGAGCGCAACAAACAAGAGTTCGACACGCCGCCCAAAGACGAAAAGCCCGCGCCCAAGCCGCGCGCCAAAAAGCAAACCCCCGCGGCGGGACGGGCTCGCCCGTGACGCTGGGCGCAACGCTGCGCATTGCCGTCGCGGCAACGCTGGCCGCGCTTTCCGTGGCGGCCGCCGCGGCGCCCGACATCCAGACGGGCGACATGGTGTTCCAGCAGTCCCGCTCGGCGCAAAGCCTGGCCATCCAGCAGGCCACGCATTCGCCCTATAGCCACATGGGCATGATCGTCACGCGCCAGGGCCAGCCCTACGTATTGGAGGCCGCGGCGCGCGTAGCCTACACACCGTTGGCACAGTGGGTGGCGCAAGGCGAGCGCGGCCACTACGTGGTCAAGCGGCTGCGCGACACCTCGCTGCTGACGCCCCGAGCCCGCGAGCAGCTTGCGAAGACGGGCGCCGCCTACGTGGGCAAGCCCTACGATCTGGTGTTCGCATGGTCGGACGAACAGATCTATTGCTCCGAGCTGGTCTGGAAGATCTATCAGCGCGCCCTCGGCGTGAAGGTCGGCGCGCTGGCGCCGCTCAAGAGCTTCGACCTGGCGTCTCCAGCCGTGCAGGCCAAGATGCGGGAACGCTACGGCAAGAGCATTCCCTGGGAAGAGCCCATCATCTCGCCAGCCGCCATGTACGAGTCAGACCAGTTGGTCACCGTCGGCACATTCTGACCGCCCCGCAGGGCGGCCAGGTTATGGCGATGCCGCCGCCCACACGCGGCAGTCTAGCGTTACCGGGCCGCCGCGGGCGCCACGCGGAACGTGACACCCAGCCGATTGAACGCATTCATCAACCCGATCGCGTAAGTCAGGTCTGCAAGCTCCCGGTCATTGAATTGCGCCGTCGCCGCGGCATAGTCGGCATCGGGCACGCCCGTTTCGGCGACGCGCGTCACCGTTTCCGCCCAGGCCAGCGCGGCGCGTTCCCGGTCGTCGAACACCGATCCGGCCTCGCGCCACACCGGAATCAGCACCAGCTTGTCCACGGTCATCCCCTGCTTGATAAGGTCGCGCGAATGCATGTCGATGCAGTAGGCGCAGCCGTTGATCTGCGAGACCCGCAGATAGACCTGCATGATCAAGTCTTCGGGCAGGCTGCATTTCTGCAGGTAGGCATACACCCCGCCAAAGGCCTTGTATCCCTCGGGCGCGGCCTTGGTGTAATCGATGCGATGGCTCATTGCAAATCCTTGTTTCTACGGTTCAAGGCCGCCATCCTGCGCCTTTGCGCCCGTTCTTGACAGGTCCATGAACCAGGTTTGCGACTGGGGCATGACGAACCGCCCCGTCAGCGCGCCGCCGTGGCGTCCTTGTAGACGACGCCGTCTTTCATGATCAGCAGGAAGTTCCTGTCCGGATCGCCGATCAACTTGATGTTCTGGATGGGATCGCCGTCGACGAGAATCAGGTCGGCCAGCGCGCCTTCCCGCAAGACGCCCAGGTCCCCGGGATAGGGATTGCGCAGGCCGGACAGCTTGAGCAGCTCGGCGTTCGTGCCCGTCGCCATGATGAGCGTCTGCGCCGGGGTGTACCACCGCGTCAGGCTCGCCAGAATGTTGCCCTGCTGCGCGGCCAGCTGGCTTGAAAACAGGACGTCCGTTCCGAACGCCGTCTTCAGCTTGTACTTGATCGCTAGCTGGTAAGTCCGGTCCGTGCCGGCGAAGACCTCCTGCGCCTTCTTCCATTGGTCGGAACCGCGTGGGAACGCATTGGCCAGTTCATCCGGGAACGGCTGCGTGCTGAGCCAGACGCCGGCCTTGGCCATCATCTGCGCCGTTTCGTCGTCCATCAGGCTGCCGTGCTCGATGCTCAGGACGCCCACCTTGACGGCGCGCTGAATCGCCTTGGGCGTGTAGGCGTGCACCGCTACGTAGGTGCCCCAGTCCGTGGCCGCGTCCACCGCCGCCTTCAGTTCGGGCTCGGTAAACGTCACGACGTCCAGCGGGCTGTGGGGCGACGACACCCCGCCGCCGGCCGTCAGCTTGATCTGCGAGGCGCCCTGCATCAATTGTTCACGCGTGCGCAGGCGCACCTCGTCGGGGCTGTCCGCGATATTGCTGTCGCCAGCCAGATCGTGCCGCGAACCGGGTGCGCCCAGCGTGCGCGGCAGGTCCGCCATGGACCGGAAGTCGCCATGGCCACTGGTCACGCTGATCATCGCGCCGGAGGGATAAATGCGCGGCCCTGGAATGACGCCCTGGTCCACCGCCAGCTTCAGGCTGAAAGCCGAGCCGCCCAAATCGCGCACCGTGGTGAATCCGCGCATCAACGTCTTGCGCGCTTCGACCGCGGCGACGATGTTCACGTAGGTGGGGTCCTGGGTCATCGCGACCGACAGCGGCACACCCGCGAACATGCTGTGCCAGTGCGCGTCGATCAGCCCCGGCATGAGCGTGCGGCCGCCCCCGTCGATGACCCGCGCGCCGTCGACAGGTATCTTGTCCCGCGACACCTTCTCGATGACGTTGCCATGGACCAGCACGCTGCTGGCTGGACTCAACGCCGAAGACACGCCGTCAAAAATGCGCACGTTCTCGAACAGGATCCGGGAATCCGCGGCTGCGCCGCCTGCCGCCGCCTGCTGATCCTGCCCGGGGTCCGGCATACCGTGGGAAAAAGCGGCCGTTGGGCTAAAAAGCAGCGCCGCCGCGCCGATTGCAATAGCAGTCCTGACAGACATATGCGCGCCTCGCGATGATGGTTTCGATGTCCGCCCTCAGGACGGAAACAGGATCGGAATCAGCGTCAAGCTGACGATGAGTGAAAAGATGGTCAATGGCGTGCCCAGCTTCAGGTAGTCGGCGAATCCGAACCCGCCGGCGACGCTGACCAGCGCGTTCGAGGGTGTCGATACCGGCGACAGGAACGCCGCCGACGACGCGATCGCGACGGTCATGGCAAAGGCATAGGGCGAGGCATGCAGGGTCTCGGCGATGCTGATCGCGACCGGCCCCATTAGCACCGCTGTGGCCGTGCCGGACACGACGACGCCCAGGCACACCGTGGCCACGAACACCAACGCGAGCTGGCCGTAGATGCCCCAATCGCCCGAATAGTGCAGCAGGAACTGGGCGGCCAGGTCCACGCCGCCGCTGCGCTTTAGCGCCAGGGCGAACGGCAGCATCCCCACGATGAGTATCAAGGCGCGCCAGTTGATCGCCCGATAAGCGACATCCAGCGTGACACAGCCGAACATGCCCATCATCAGGGCTCCGATCAGCCCCGCCATGACGTTGGGCACCCAATCGGTCAGCATCAGGAAAATGACGGTAGCCAGCGACACCAGCGCGTGGATGGCGCGATTGGGCACGGGAACCAGCGAATCGGCTTCCATGGGCATCGCCAGGCTGACCAGATCGTGTTCCTCGGCCTGCAACGAAAAGATGCCCGCCCAGGGCCCCACCACCAGCAACGTATCGCCAACCCGCATCCGGACGTCCGGCAAATTCCGCATGGCCTCTTTGCCGCGCCACAGTCCGACGATGAACAGGCCACGCCGCTCCAGCGCCACGGAGTCGCGCGTCTTGGCCCCGACAAGGCTGGATTCCGACGGGATGATCACTTCCACCATGCCCACGTCGCGCGCCTGGTCCGCGAAATACACGCCGGACATCGACAGCCGTTTCAGCAGGTGCCTGCCGCAGAAGCCCTCGATATCGAAAGCTTCCGCGTCGGTGTCCAGCAGCAGGATGTCGCCAGGCTCCAGCACGTCATCCGCGGTGGCGCGCATCACCGACCGGGCAAACCGGGAATTCCGTTCAATGGCGATGACACAGGCCGCTTTGCCCAGTTCGTCGCCGTAGATGCCCAACCGGTGGCCGACCAGGTCCGAGTTCTCTTCGACGAGGAGGCGATAGGCGCGGTTCTGCAGGGAGTATTTCGTGACCCAATCGCCCAGGCTGGGCCGGTTGGCGCCCCGCTGGCTCTGGCCCGCGTCGATCAGCTTCCGGGCGAACAGCATGTAGGCGATGCCGCCGGCCAGCACCACCACGCCGATGGGCGTGAAGTCGAAAAACCCGAAACCTTCGTAGCCGGCGTAGCCCAGCGCGCTGTTGAGCACCAGGTTGGGCGTGGTGGCGACCAACGTCAGCATGCCGCTGATCGCCGCGGCCACACCCATGGGCATCAGGATCCGGCGGCTGGCCATGCCGGATTTGCGCGCAATGCGCAGCACAATCGGAATGAAAATCGCGACCACCGCGGTCGAGCTCATTACGGCGCCCATCGTTCCCACGGCCCCCATCACCAGCAGGACGAGCCAGCCCTCGCTTTTTCCGCCATGCCGCAGCAGCAGGTCGCCCACCGCCTGGGCGACGCCGGTGCGGACCAGCCCTTCGCCGACGACGAACAGGCACGCGATCAGGATGATGGCCGGGTTGGAAAAGCCGTCCAGCGCCTCCCGGTAGGTCACCGTGCCGCTCAAGGGCAGCAACACCATCACCAGCAGCGCAACGGCGTCGGATCGGGGACGCCCGATCACGAAGAGCACGACGGCCGCTATTAGGATCGTGAGGACAATTGCCAATTCGCCGCTCATCGTCGCACTCTCGTTTTCTCTTTCGCAGGCCTAGAAGGCGGTATTGCCCGTGCTGATCGCCCAGACGCCAATCCCGCACGACACCAGTATGAGCAGCAGGATCGGCCATTCGTAGGGCGCGAAGATATTTCCGCGCTGCTCCCGCCGCGAAATCAGGAAGAGAATCGTGCCGGGCGCGTAGATGACCGCCGACAGCACGAAATACCGGAATCCCCCGGAATACACCAAGCCCGCCGCATAGACGGTCGCGACGACGGCAAGCCCCAGTTCGATCATCCGGCGACGGCTCCAGCCGTCATAGGTTTCGCCACGCAGCGTTAGCATCAGGCCGAACGCAGCAACGAAGAAATACGGGATCAGGCTCATCGAACTGGCCATGTTCTTCAGGAGGACGAAGGTGTCCTCGGTAAAGAGCGTGACGATCAGGAAGAGCTGCACGATGCCGTTGCTGAGCCAAAGCGCGGCCGCCGGCACGCCGTGCCGGTTCTCCCGCCCCAGGAAGGACGGCATGATCCCCGCGCCGGCCGCGGCGCGCAGGACTTCGGCGGCCAGCAGGATCCAGGCCAGGTAGGCGCCCGCCACCGACACCATCAGGCCTACGCTGACCAGCATGCTTCCCCAAGGGCCGACGACCGACCGCAGCACGCCCGCCATCGACGGATTGCGCAGCGAAGCGATTTCCTCGCGCGGCAGGACCCCGTACGACAGCATGGTGACCAGCACCAGCAACGTCAGCACCAGCAGGAAGCCGACGATGGTGGCGATGGCGACGTCGTCCCTGCGCTTGGCGTAGCGGGAATAGACGCTTGCTCCCTCCACGCCCAGGAACACGAACACGGTGACCAGCATCGTGTTGCGCACCTGCTCGAACAGGCTGCCCTTGCCTTCGCCGCCCAGCCCTTCCGCGATGTTCGCGCGCAGGACGTCCAGATCGACCGCGAAGGCGGCGAAGACGATGAAGATCGCGATGGGCACGATCTTGGCGATCGTCACCACCGTATTCATTCCCGCGGCCTGGCGGATGCCGCGAAGGATGGCGAAATGGGTGGACCAAAGCAGCACCGATGACACCAGCACGGCCGGCACCGTGTCGCCATCGCCAAAGACCGGCATGACGGCGCCCAGCGTCGCCTTGAAGATGACGAAGTAGCTGACGTTGCCCAGGCAGGCCGCCGTCCAGTATCCCAGCGCGGCCAGGAAACCCAGGTACAGGCCGAAGCCCGCCTTGGCGTAGGCAAAGATGCCGGCGTCCAGGTCGGGCCGGCGCCGGGCCAGGAACTGGAAGACCATCGCCAGCGTCAGCATGCCCGTACCCGCAATGGCCCAGGCCACCAGGCCGCCCACCGGACCGGTATTGCGCGCGAAGATGCTGGGCAAAGAGAAAATCCCCGCGCCCACCATCGAACCCACCACCATGGCGGCCAGCGCCATGCGAGAAAGTTTGGCAGTTTCCCCGCTCACGATCGTCTCCTGAAAGCGACCCGGTCTTCAAGGGCCGCGCAGGACTGGCCTTGTCCGGGGCCATGCCTGCGCGGCGCGCGCCCCTTAAGCGGGATCGCGCGAGATGGGGCACGTCATGCAATGCCCGCCCCCGCGGCCCCGTCCCAGCTCCGCACCGACAAAGGTGATGACCTCGATACCCGCCTTGCGCAGCAACGTGTTGGTGTACACGTTGCGGTCATAGGCCAGGACGACCCCGGGCGATATGCACACCAGGTTGGCGCCGCTGTCCCACTGCGTGCGCTCCCGGACATAGGCGTTGCCGCCGGTCTCGACGACCCGCATCTTCTTCACGCCCAGCGCTCCGCCGATCACGTCGACCAGCGACCCTTTGTCCTTGTGCAGTTCCAGCGAGCCCGGCGCGCTGCCCGGGCGATAGGAGAACGCCTGGATGCCGTTGACGATGTCGGGGTACATCAGCACGCAATCCCGGTCCGCGAACGTCAGCACGGTGTCCAGGTGCATGGCGGCCCGCAGCTTGGGCATGGCCGCCACGATCACCCGGTCGGCCGCCTCTTTGGCGAACAGGCTTGCAGCAAGCTGGCTGATGGCCTGGCGCGACGTCCGTTCGCTCATCCCGATCATCACCGTGCGGTTGCCGATCGGCATGACGTCGCCGCCCTCCAGCGTGGCCAGGCCGTGGTCGGCCGTGGGATCGCCCCACCAGACGTTCACCTTGCCGGCAAATCGCGGATGGAACTTGTAGATCGACGAAGTCAGGATCGTCTCTTCGTGCCGGGCCGGCCAGTACAGCGGATTCAGCGTCACGCCGCCGTAGATCCAGCACGTCGTATCTCGCGTATACAGCGTGTTGGGCAGCGGCGGCAGCAGGTATTCCGTGACGCCGGCGGCCTCCTTGATCAGGGCGAGCTGCTCGCCCCCGATCGACTCCGGAAACTCTTCGGTGGACAGGCCGCCGATCAGTGTTTCGGCCAGCTTGCGCGCGGGCAGGCCGTCCAGATAGCTGCGGATTTCATTGAGCAGCCCGAGGCCCACCTGGTTGGCCACGACCTGGTTGTCCAGGATCCACTTCTTCGCTTCGGGGACTTCAAGCGTCTCGGCCAGCAGGTTGTGCATTTCCAGCACATCGACGCCGCGGTCCCGCATTTTCGTCATGAAGTCGAAATGATCGCGTTTCGCGTTGTCGACCCACATGACGTCGTCAAAGAGCAGCGAATCGCAATTGGAAGGCGTCAGTCGTTCGTGCGCCCTTCCGGGCGCGCATACCATCACCGTGCGCAGCTGCCCCACTTCTGAATGGACTCCAAAATTCTCGGTATCAGCCATGACTAGCTCCCAAACGTTAGATGGCGATCCAGCCGTAGATCAGGCCGACGATAGCGGCCAGGGCTCCGACGCACGCCACGATGAAAACGGTCAACTCCCACCCCGTGAAGAATGACCTGCCCTGCTCGCGCCGGGCCCAGAAGTACAGGACCGACCCAGGCGCGTACAACAGTGCCGACAGCAGCAGGAACTTCAGGCCGCCGGCAAAAATCATGAAAAGGGTATAGACGGCCGCGATGCCGGCAAGGGTGAGATCCCGCTTGCGGTCCTTGCCGTCGATGTAGGTCTCGCCGCGCTTGGCCAGCATGTAGCCAAAGCCCGCAACCAGCAGGTAGGGGATCAGCGACATCGCGCTGGTCAGGCTGAGCATCAGCGCGAACGCATCCCGCGACCAGTACGTGCTGATGACGAAGAGCTGCACGATGATGTTGGTGACCCACAGCGCCACGACAGGCACGCCGTTCTTGTTTTCACGAGCAAACGCGCGCGGCATGTCTTCGTTCTTGGCGGCCGCGTGCATGACCTCGGCGCAGATCAGCGACCAGGCCAGGTACGCGCCCAACACCGAAATCAGCAGGCCCACGCTGACGAACACCGCGCCCCACGGTCCGACCACGGCTTCCAGCACGCCGGCCATGGACGGCTGGCGCAACGTGGCGATGTCGCTCTGCTGCATGGCCGCATAGGGCAGCAACGTGACCAGCACCATCAGCAGCAGCGCCGTCACGAAGCCGATCAGCGTCGCCACGCCCACGTGCGACCGCTTGGACGCAAAGCGGGAATACACGCTGGCGCCCTCGATGCCCAGGAAGACGAAGACGGTCACCAGCATCGTCCGCCTGACCTGTTCGAACAGGCTGTAGCCGCTGAGCTCGCCCCAGAAGTTGATGCGGAACAGATCGACCTTGAACGCCACGAACAGGACGATGATGAACACCACGATAGGGATGATCTTGGCCACCGTCACCACGGCGTTGATGAACGCCGCCTGCTGCACGCCGCGCAGAATCATGAAGTGGAACAGCCAGATGCCGACCGACGCCACCGCGATTGCGATCACCGTATTGCCATCCCCGAACACGGGGAAGAAGGCGCCCAGCGTGGACTTGATCAGCACCCAGTACGACACGTTCCCGATGCAGCTGCCGATCCAGTAGCCAAAGGCGGACAGAAAGCCGAGATAGTCTCCAAACCCCGCCTTGGCGTAGGCGAACACGCCAGCGTCCAGCTCGGGCTTGCGCTCGGCCAGCGACTGGAACACGCGCGCCAGCGTGTACATGCCCGCGCCGGCGATGATCCACGCGATCACGGCCCCGACCACGCCTGTCGCGCCGCCAAACGTCCTGGGTAGCGAGAAGATACCCGCCCCGATCATCGACCCCACCACCATGCCCGTCAGGGCAAGCAATCCTAGCTTCTTGGGAGTACTGCTTTCCATCATGCACCTCCAATATTGAGCAAAGACGTGAGCAGGTCGGCCGTCTGCCCTGGTGCTGCCCGGGCGGGCTGGCTTTGCCGCGGGTACCGCAATCAGTTCCTCATAGCCCCCGATCGGAATTCCGGGTAGCGCCATACACCGTCGTCATGATGATCAGCAGTGGGACCCCGATGAACGTGCCGGGTATGCCCCACACCAATCCCCAGAAAAACACGGCCAGCATCACCATCAGCGGCGACAACGAGAACGCGCTGCCGGCAAGCCGGGGTTCCAGATAGCAGCCGTAGACAATCTGGATGCAGTTCAATACCACCAGGACCGCGATGCTCGTCTGAAGCGATCCGTACTGGACGAATGCGAAGAACGCCGGAAACACCGTCGCGACCAGTGGCCCCAGAAAGGGGATGTAGTTCAGCAGGAAGGCCAGCCCGCCCCAGGCGGTCGCCAGCTCCAGTCCGGCATAGATCGCGAACAGCCAGACCGTCACGCCGGTCAGCACGCTGGCCACCGTGCGGATCACCATGTACCAGCGCAGCTTGCTGGCGGCCTCGCGGGCGATCTCGATACACCGCTGCGCGCGTGGCTCGCCCAACAGTCGGGTCAGCCGGCCCGGCGCCTCGTCCAGTTCGAACAGGCCCAGCGCAATGAAGACGAACGACAGGAAGATCATGCCCAGCATGCTGTTGATCCGAAGGGCGATTTCCTGGATTGCCCGGACCAGCCATGACACGTTGAAACTGTCCTGGAACATCTGGATCACCATGGCGCCGTGCGGATGCAGCGTCTCGGTTTCCAGCGTGAACAGGCGCTGGAAGCGCGCGGCATTGGCCATGACCCACTGGGCGACCAGGCTGAAGCCCCAGCCCGCCAGCGACAGGAACACCACCGACACCGCCAGCGTCACCACCAGCACCAGGATCGCGGCCAGCGGCGCCGGCATCCTGCGCCCCAGGTATTGGCGCAGCGGAGCAACCAGGCAGATGACGAACAACGCGAACGTCAGCGGCACGAATACCGGACTGGCCAGGTACAGCAGGCCCAGCAGCAGGATGGCGAAGATTCCGGACAGTGCGAAAGACGTCATCTTGGTATCACCCCATCAACGCGCTTGACCAGATAGGCATAGAACGGATTGGACGTCAGCCGGGTCAGCGTATCCATGCCGATCACGAAGGCGCCCACCTCGCCCCGCATGGACATGGCGCCCAGGCTGATGCCGAATTCCTCGATGTTGTCGGGATGCGTGCCGTACAGCGCATCGTCCGTCGGGAAAGGAAGCGCCACGTGCGATAGGGAATAGACCTCGCGCGGATAGTCCATGCCGATGGCGCGTTCGACGACTTCGTTTGAGTTCGGCTCGATCACGCGTTCGATCATCGCGCTGGACGTCGGGCTGGCATTGGTGACGAGTGTCAGCCGGTAGTTGCGCTTTTCGCCCGGCAGCGTGCCCGCCAGCGACCACGCCACCCCGCGTCGGAACAGCGGCCCCAGCTTGGTCGCGCGGTTCAGGTCGAACAGCACCAGGTCGCTGCCGTTATCGGGCAGGCGCGCGTACAAGGCATTGATCAGCGCGCGCGTGCTGACGGTGAAGTCCAGCACCGAATGGAAGGTGATGATGGGCGGCATCCGGTCCAGGCCGCCGGAACGCTGCTGCGCGACCAGCCTGTCCTGCAGGGTCTGCGTCAGTTCGAACGACTGGCGTGCCGCGTGGACGGGAAAGGAGTTGTACTTGAAGGGGTTGAATTCGGGAACGATGCTGAGCCAGGCGGCCTTGGCAAATGCCGGCAGGATGGCGGGCAGGCCCGCCACGCCGGCGAAACGCGCGAATGCCGTGATGCCGACCATCGGCGAAATCAGCACCAGCCGGTCGGGCTTGCCGATCTTCGGATTGTCCAGCGCATCGAGCGTGTGCATCAGCGCCAGCGCGCCACCATTGGAAAAACCCACCAGATGCAGCGGCCTGGGCGCCGGCACGAGGCGGCGCGCTTCCCGCACGGCCAGCCGCGTGGCCGCAGCCCAGTCCTCCCAATGCGCGTCCGTCAGCCCGCCGGGCACGGTGCCATGGCCCGGCATCCGGATGGCGACAGCCACGTAGCCTTCGGACTGGTAATGGATCGCGATGTGCCGCAGGCTGTAGGGCGAATCGGTCAGGCCGTGCAGCAGCACCGCCACGCCGCGCGGTTCGCCGGCGGGCATCAGCACGAACGACCGGTTCCAGTCGTGCGCGAAATGTTCGGGATACACCTTGGCGCCGGAAAAGTAGCGGTTGCTGTCTACTTTGTCTTCGGGAAGCAGTTTGTCGCCGACGTTCTGCCTGACCTGTGCGAAAAGCTGGTCTTCGTGCGCCAGGTAATCCTTCCAGGTACTGCGATCCAGTTGCCCGGCGTCCAGTTCCTGCGGGACATAGGTGTGCCAGGCCGCCAACGGCGGCCCCTGCTGGATGTCATAGAGGCGCACGCCCATCAGCGCCACGACGACCAACACCGCGCCCGCGGCCACGATGATCGCAGCCTTGCGCAGTCGCCGCCACAGCGGGCGCGAGGCTGGGGCGGCGGGCTTTTCCGCATTCATTGGGCGGCTCCCGCGCCGGGCGCCGGCGCATTTGACGTGGGCTCGGGCACAGGTGCGCCGGTCGCAGGAACGCCAGCCGGAGGTGCGCCAGCCGCGGGTGCGCCGGTCGCCGGAGCGCCCGCCTCCGCCACCGCCAGCGGTTCGTCGCCGCCGCCCAACGCCGCATACAGCGACACCCCATTCTGAAGCTGCGATGCCCGCAGCGTCAGCATCTGCTGTTCGGCGTTGAACAGCCCGCGCCGGGCGTCGACGACTTCCAGATAGATCGAGATGCCGTTCATATAGCGCAGCTCGGCGGTCTCGGCCAGACGCCGCTGCGCCTGGATGGCCGTCGCCTGGGCGGCGACCTGCTCCTGGAATCGCTTGCGGTTCTCCAGCGCGGTCGCCACCTCGCTGAACGCGGTTTGCACGGTCTTGCGGTATGTGGCGACCATTTCATCGCGCTGGGCTGACGCGAAATCCACGGCGGCCCGCCGCTGCCCGTAATCGAAGATCGGCCAGGCCACCCCGGCGCCGATGCCCCAGATCTGGCTGGGCGACGAGAACAGGTCCGACAGCTCGGAGGACGCATACCCGAACGAACCCGTCAGTGCGATACGCGGGAACAGCGCCGCGCGGGCGACGCCGATGTTCGCATTGGCGCTGCGCAGCCGGTTCTCGGCCTGGCGGATGTCCGGCCGGGCCGTCAGCAGGGTGGACGGCAGGCCGGGGCTTAGCGCATCGAACTGTCCCGCGGCCTCGATGGGCGGACCGCCGCCCATCTCGTCCTGGAGGTTCTCGCCGACCAGCACCCATAGCCGATTCCAGTGCGCCGCGGTGGCGCGCTGCCATTCGGCCAACTGGGTCTGCGCCTGCGTCAGGAGGATGGCGGACTGCTCGAAGTCGACCAGCGACGTGACTCCCGCGTCCAGCCGATCCTTGGCGACGCCCAGCGCATAGCTGCGCGTCTCGACCGTGCGCTGCGCCAGCGCAATGCCCTCTTCGCCCGCCCGCGCGTCGTAGTAGGTCGACGCGACATTGGAGATCAGAGACAGGCGGAACGCCCGCTGCCCTTCCACCGTCGCCAGGTATTGTTGCAGCGCCGATTCGGTCAGGTTGCGCACCCGCCCCCAGAAATCCAGCTCGAACGACGTCACCATCACCTGGACGTTGAACTGGTTGAACTGCACGGTTTGGCGGGAGCCTGCCAGCGCCGGGTCAAGCACGGTCAGCGGCGCCTGGTTGCGAGACGCGGATGCGCCGGCGTCCAGTTGCGGCAGCAGGTTGGCCCTTTCGATCCGGTAGAACGCACGCGCCTGCTCGATACGCGCCGTCGCGGCGGCCAGGTCCTGGTTCAGTTCCAGCGACCGGGCGATCAGGCGCTTGAGCTCGGGGTCGCCAAAAAACTGCTGCCACGCCACGTCCTGCGCCGCAACCGCGTCAGCCGGAACGTCGCCAGGAAAGACCGCAGGCATCGCGACATCGGGCCGTTGGTGCACCGGCGCGAAATTGCAGGCGGACAGGCCCCACCCCACCACGGCCGCCGCGGCGATGCGTCCGGCCCTCATGGGTTGTCTCCCTGCTCTTCGGGCTTGGCCGGCGCCTTTCGGGCATCGGAGCGGGGGCCGGACCACCTCCGGGCCACCATGTAGAACAGCGGAGTGAAGAACACGCCGAACAGCGTCGCGGTCAGCATGCTGCCCATCACGCTGGTGCCCACCGCCTGCCGGCTGGCCGCGCCCGCGCCGGTGGCAAGCACCAGAGGCAGCATGCCCAGCACGAAGGTGATGCTCGTCATGATGATGGGGCGCAGGCGCTGCCGGGCGGCATCCACCACGGCCTCCTTTCTGTCGCGGCCTTCCAGCTCTTCCTTCAGCGCGAACTCCACGATCAGGATGCCGTTCTTGGCGGCCAGACCGATGATGGTGACCAGCCCGATATTGAAGTAGATGTCCGCCGACATGCCCCGCCCCAGCGTGAACGCGGCTGCGCCCAGTATCCCGAAGGGCAGGATGAGCAGTACCGACACCGGCACCGACCAGCTTTCGTACAACGCGGACAGCAGCAGAAACACCACCACCAGCGACAGGCCCAGCAGCAACGCCACCTGGTTGCCCGCCTGCTGCTCCTCGTAGGCCGTGCCGGTCCATTCGTATGTGATGCCTTGCGGCAGAACGCGCGCGGCGATGGCTTCCATCTCTGCCAGCGCCACGCCGCTGGACCGCCCGGCCGCGGCCTCGCCCGAAATGGTGATGGAGGGAAAGCCGTTGTAGCGCTCGAGCTGCTGGGGGCCATCTATCCAGCGCATGCGCGAGAACGCCGAGAAAGGCACCATCTCGCCGCGGTTGTTGGGGAGCTGCAGCGCCGCAATGTCCTGCGGCAGCATCCGCTGGTCCGCCTCGGCCTGGATGAACACCCGCTGTACGGATCCCTCGTGCAGGAAGTCATTGACGTAGTTGGACCCGAACGCCAGGGTCAGCGCCTGGTTCACCTGGGCCACCTGCAAGCCCAGCGCCCGCGCATGGACCCGGTCGATCTCGACGTACAGGCGCGGTCCCGGCGGCATCCCGTCCAGGCGAACGCCGGTCAGCAAGGGGCTGGCCGCCGCCGCCGCGATCATCGCCGCACCCGTCGCGGTCAGGCCGGCGCCACCCTGCGCGGTGCGGTCCTGCACCTTCATCGAAAAGCCCGACGCATTGCCCATCGAGGGTATGGGCGGCGGATTCAGGGCGAAGATCAGGGCCTGCGGAATGGACCGGAATCCCAGGTTGCTGCGCCCGACCAGCGCGTCCACCGCGTCGCTGCGCGCCGTGCGTTCGCTCCAGGGATGCAGGTCCACGAACGACAGCGCGGCCGTCTGCCCCTGTCCGAAGAAGTTGAAGCCAACCACCGATGCGACATTGCGCACGGCGGGTTGTTGCCGCAGCATGCTTTCGGCCTGCTGCACCGCGGCCTCGGTCTGGTCGGCCGTCGTGCCGGGCGCCCCGGTGTACGACACGAAGAAATAGCCCTGGTCTTCCAGCGGCAGGTAGCCGCCCGGAAGACGCGAAAACAGGAAGATCGTCAGTCCGCAGACGCCCAGGAAGATAAGCATCCAGCGCAGGGGCCGCACCAGCATGTGCTCGACCGCGCGTACGTACTGGCGCGTCATGGCGTCAAAGCCCGAATTGAACTTGTTGAACACCCACATCTTCGCCTTGGAAACGCGTCCCTTGGACGGCTTGTCATCCGGCAGCTTCAGCAAGGTTGCGCACAAGGCCGCGCCCAGCGACAGCGCCAGCACGGTGGACACGACAATGGCCACGGACAGCGTGATGGAGAACTGCCGGTAGATCGCGCCGCTGGAGCCCGGAAACATGGCCATGGGCACGAACACCGCCACCAGCACGAGGGTGCTGGCGATGATCGCCCCCCAGACCTGGCCCACGGCCTTGCGCGTTGCATCCGGCGCGGACAGTTGTTCGTCCTTCATGATGCGCGCCACATTTTCCGACACCACGATGGCGTCGTCGTTCAGCACGCCGATCGCCACCACCATCCCGAACAACGACAAGAGGTTGATCGATGCGCCGAACAGGAACAGGCCGGCGCAGGTGCCCACCAGGGCGATCGGCACGATCAGCGTGGGAATCAGCGTGCTGCGCCAGCTTTGCAGGAACAGGAACACCATCGCAGTAACCAGCAGCAGGGCTTCCACCATCGTCACCAGCACCGAGCTGATGGACGTCGTGATGAAGGGCGTAGTGTCGAACGGAACCGTCCAGCCGACGCCGGCCGGGAACACGGATTCCAGTTCCGTCATCCGCTGGCGGACCTGCCGCGCGACGTCCAGCGCGTTGGCGTCGTTGGCCAGTTGGATGGCGATGCCCGCGGCCTCCTTGCCATTCACGCTGAGCCGGAAGTTGTAGCTTTCGTTGCCCAGCTCCACGCGGGCCACGTCGCCCAGCCGCACCAATGAACCATCGTTATTGACGCGCAGAATGACTTGCCGGAACTGCTCGGGCGTCGAAAACCGGCTCTGCGCGACGATCTGGGCGTTGAAGTCGGCGCCCTGCGCCAGCGGCAGGTCGCCCAGCGATCCGCCGATCGTCTGCGCGTTCTGTTCCTGCACGGCGCGCATCGCGTCGCTGGCCGACATCTGGAAGCTGGCCAGCTTGCGCTCGTCCAGCCAGATCCGCATGGCGTACGACGATCCGAAGAGCTGCACGTCGCCCACGCCGCGGATGCGCCGCAGCTCGTTCAGGATGTTGTTCGAGGCGAAATTGCCCATCTGCACCGCACTGACGTCGCCGGTCTCGGATTGCAGCGCCAGCAGCATCAGGAAGCCTGACGAGGCCTTGGTGACCGCGACGCCCAATTGGCGCACTTCCTGGGGCAAGCGCGGCTCGACCCGGCTCAGGCGGTCCTGCACCTGGCTGCGCGCCACGTCCAGGTCCGTGCCGGGCTGAAGGGTCACGGTGATCTGCGAGGTTCCGTTGGCCCGGCTGACCGACGCCATATACAGGAAATTGTCCACCCCGTTCATTTCCTCCTCGATGATGGAGGTGACGGTGCGGTCGATGGTCGTCGTATCGGCGCCGCGGAAGGTGGCCTGGATGGTGATCGACGGCGGCGCGATGTTGGGATATTGCTCCACCGGCAGCAACACCAGCGATATCAGGCCGAACAGCAAGAGAAACAGCGCCACCACCCAAGCAAAAACCGGCCGCAATACAAAGAATGAGCCCATGGCCGACTCCGCTAGGGTTTCGCGTTCTGCTGTTCGACGGGCTCGACCCGCTGGCCCGGCCGGATCTTGTGCCAGCCGTCCACCACTACCCTCTCCCCGGCCTCCAGGCCGCGACGCACCACCCAGTTACCGGCGATCTGCTCGCCCACCTCGATCTGCTTGGCCACCGCCGTGTCATCGGGGCCGATGACGAACACGGTGGCGGTGTCGCCGTTCAGCCGGGCGGCGCGCGCCCGAAGCAGGATGCCTTCCTGCCGCACGCCGATATGGATCTGCCCGGTGACGAACTGGCCGGGCAGCAGCTCCCTGTTGGCATTGTCGAAGCGGGCCCGTATGGTCTGCGCGCCCGTGCTGCGGTCCACGCTCAGGTCGGCAAAGTCCACCACGCCGGTTTCGCCGAACTCGCGGCCGTTGGCCAGCGTCAGGCGGACCTGGAAGGTGTTGCCCTCGGCGGTGGCCAATGCGCCTGAACGGGCGTAGTCCGTCAGGTCCATGATGGCGGTGTTCGATTTGGTGAAGGTCGCGCTGATCGGGGAAAGCTGGTTCACCTGCGCAAGCAGGGTCGCGGCCGACGCGCTGACCAGCGCGCCCTCGGTGACCAGCGCGCGCCCCACCCGGCCGGCGATCGGCGCCCTGACCGTGCAACGGTCGAGCCGCAACTGCGCAAGCGTCACCGCGGCCTGCGCGTCCGCCACATTGGCCTGCGCCTGGCCCAGCGCGGCCAGTGCCGCCTCGTATTCCTGGGCGCTGACCGCCTGGCGCTGCACCAGCGGACGGAACCGATCTGTGACCGAACGCGCGTTCTTCTGCACTGCCTGCGCCCGTTGCAGCATCGCGTTGGCCTGGGCAAGCTGCGCCTTGTAGTCGCTGGGATCGATCTGGAACAGAGGGTCCCCCGCCTGCACGTCGCTGCCTTCGTTGTAAAGCAGCTTTTCAACGATGCCGTCCACGCGCGCGCGCACCTCGGCCGTACGAATGGGTTCGATGCGCCCGGGAAGATCCACGTTGAGGTCGACGGGCTGGCGCCCGATGGTGACGACGATCACCTTCATGGGCGGAATCGTGACTGCCGACGCATCGTTTCGATCCCCGCAGCCCGCCAGCGCCAGCGTCCAGGCCCCCATGGCGTACATCAGGACACGGCGGACATTGTTGCTTACTTGCGTCATCCCAAAGCTCCTTAGCGGTCGGACACGAGGTCTTGCGCTACCGTGCCCGCATCCTGCGGAGACGGCCAAACTTTCACTGATCAGCGGCGCAATACAAGCGCCTTAGAGCCAGCTTTCTTAGATGCGGGTGCGCCGGAGCATCGAGGGGTGATCGTGCTGGGGACGGCTGGATCCGCCGTTCTGGACTGCGTGGCGCGGAGAAAAGTTTGCCAGGGACGGCAAGACCGGGTCATGCCCGGTGTCAGCGGGACACTGCGTGGAACCACCAATAACATCGACTTTCGCACGAGCATCCTTTACGTCGGTGACAAGGAAAACTGGCAGAAACATGTTGTGGGGTCGAACACGGAGCCTGCGAAAGGCTCCGTCGTGATCGCGGGAACGAGCTGTGCCGGGACCCGCGCGCAAGAACAGCTTAAGTACCGATTGCGCTAAGTGCAAGCTTTTATCGTTTCGCCCTGCGCCTTGTCGCAGCGCACATTTGTGCAATGCTTGCCATCGCGTCGTTGCGCTTTGTTTCCAGTAGCGACAACGGAAACAAAAAAAGTCAGCTTTTCAGTCGCAACTTGCGCACCACATCCAGCAGATCGTCCAGTGCCACGGGCTTGCTGATGTGCGCCGAAAAGCCCGCCTTGACCGCCTCCCGCATGTCTTCCTTCGCGCCAAAGCCAGTGAGCGCGATCGCCGGCATTGCGCCGCCGTCTTTCTGGCGTATCGTCCGCATCAACGTGTACCCGTCCATCACCGGCATGCCGACATCGGACAGCAGCAGATCGAAGCGGGAGCTTTCCAGCGCTTCCAGCGCCTGCCGCCCGCCCGGCACCGCGGTGACGTCGGCGCCCTCCATGTCCAACAGGTCCCGCATGATCTGCAGGACATCGTCGGAATCGTCCACGAGCAGGATCTTCAATCCTTCGAGCGGGCGGTCGCTGCTGATGTGCGGAACATCTTCTTGCGCCGCCGCGCCGGCAAGATCAAGCCAGACAGTAAAGCGCGCACCACGTCCAAGCCCGTCCGAATGGACCTTGATCGAGCCGCCGTGAGCCCCCACCAGCTCGTTGACAACCGCCAGCCCGATTCCCAGGCCGGGACTGGAGCCGCTCTTTTGTCGCGCGTCGCCCTGGCTGAACATGTCGAACACCCTGTCGACGAACTTGGGGTCGATGCCCTGGCCGGTGTCCGAGACTTCCAGCCGGGCGCGCATATTCTCGACACCCAGCGTCAGGGTCACTGAACCGCCCTCGGGCGTGAACTTGATGCCGTTGTTCAGCAGGTTCCAGATGACCTGCTCGATACGCACGGGATCGGCATTCAGGTGAATCGCCAGGGTGGCATCGAAATCGCTGCGCAGGTCTATCCCCGCCGCGGCAGCAACGGGCTTCAGGACTTCCAGGATGTTCTTCGCGATCGCCGTGACGTCGAAGATCGACCGGTTCAGCGCCAGCTTGCCGGTGCGCACGCGGGACAGGTCCAGCAGGTCGTCGATGATGCGCGCCTGCCCCCGGACCGAGCGCTGGATCAATTCGGCCGCGCGGGCTGCGGGCTTGTAATTGCGCACCGCTGGCGTGCGAGCCAGCAGTTCCGCATTCAGCTGAATCAGGTTGAGCGGGTGTTTGAGCTCATGCGACACGACTGCAAAGAACTCGTCCTTCAGCACGCTGTCGGCGCGGGCGCGATCAAGCCGCGATTCCTGTTCGGCATCGCGCAGCTTCAGTTCCGTCACGTCGCGCACGATTTTGGCGTAACCCTGGTAAGCCGGATCGTCCATCCGGTTCACGCCGCCAGTGCAGAACACCAGGCCGCCGTCCTTGCGCTTGTGCCAGCGGTCGTCGGGGGCATAGCCGATCTGCCGGGCGCGGTTCAGCTCGTGTTGGGGCCGCCCTGCCTCGATGTCCTCGTCCGTGAAAATGATCGAAATGGGTTTGCCCACGGCTTCGCCGCGGGTGTAGCCGAACATAAGCTCGGCGCCGATATTCCAATTGGTGATGTAGCCGTCGCTGTCCAGCGTCATGATGCCGAAATCACGAGCGCTTTCGGTCATCAGCTTGAGATGCGCTTCGCCCAGCCGCACGCGGTCTTCCGCCTTGCGGCGATCGGTGATGTCAATGAATGTCAGCACCGCGCCTTCGATGCGGTGCTCGGCGCTGCGGTACGGCAAAAGCCTTGCCAGATACCAGCGGTCGGTGTTGCTGCGCACCTCTCGTTCCTGAGGACGCAGCGACTCGAACACACCCTCGGCGTCCTTCGCCAGGTCGGGGTAATCCAGCCGGTGGGTGATGTCCAGCACCGACCTGCCCGCGTCGCTGGCGATGACATTGAAAATGTCCGCTGCCCGCGGCGTGAACCATTGAATGCGCATCATGCGGTCCACGAACACGGTGGCAATATCCGTCGATGCGATGAGGTTCTGCAAGTCGTCGTTGATCTTGGCCGTTTCGTCGACTTTGGTTTTGAGCTCTGCGTTGACCGTGATCAGCTCTTCGTTGACGGACTGCAGCTCTTCCTTGCCGGTTTCGAGTTCTTCCGTGGTGGACCGCAGTTGTTCGTTGATGGCCTGCAGTTCCTCGTTGGAGGCCTTCAGTTCTTCCGTGGAAGTTTCGGCCTGTTCGATGGTGGCCTGCAATTGGTCTCTGGTGCCCTGCAGTTCCGCCTCGAGTTGAGTCAGCACCGCAGCCGAACCGCCCAGCGCGCCCTGGCTTCCTTCGGCGCTCATGACGTCTTCGACTTCGTCGAACAGCACCAGCATGTAGTCGCTGCCCGTTTCCTCGTGCCGGAATGGCCGTACGACCATATTCACGTAGCTAATCCGTTCTCCGAACGTCATTTTCACGCGGCGCGCCTCGACGCTCTTGCGGGTGTGCAGCGCCTGGAACATGGCGGTGCGCAGTTCGGTGCGTAGTTCCGGATGCACCGACGACGGCAGGTTGCGGGAGGGCTCCCCGCCAGGAAAGCGCAGGAACCGTCCAGCACGGTCCGATATATGCACGATGTCGCTATTGGCGTCGACGATGACGCTGGGCGGGGCGTACAGTTCCAGCGCGCGTTGATGCACGGCGGCATAGGCAATCTTGGTCTGGCGCTGCGGGACGGCGGACGCGTGGATCGGCCGGACGTGGTTGACGCCGCCGTCGGTGAGTTCCGGCACACCTCTGAGCCCGGTGGGTGTTTCGCGGGCGACGTAGATGCGATTGCGCTTATCCACCACCTCGAAAAGCTGCGGGCAGGCGTCCGCCGATTCCGAGCTGCCCAGGAACAGGTAGCCGCCCGGCTTCAAGGCGAAATGGAACATGCGCAGGACGTCCCGTTGCACCTCCCGGTCAAGGTAGATCAGCAAATTGCGGCAGCTGACGAGGTCCAGCCGCGAGAAAGGCGGGTCGCGGAGCACATTGTGGACGGCGAAGAGGACCCGTTCACGAATGTCTTTCTTGATCCGGTATTCGGTGTCCTCCAGTGTGAAAAAGCTTTGCAGCATCACTTCGGGCACGTCCGCCTTGATCGCCGGGGAATATGCGGCGGCGCGGCCGACCGACAGGGCGGATTCGTCGATGTCGGTGGCAAACAGCTGAAACCTCTGCGGATGGCTCATCGCATCGGCTCGCGAGCTCAGAAGCATGGCCAGCGAATAAGCCTCCTCGCCGGTGGAGCAACCGGCGATCCACGCGCGCAATCCACGCTCGGGATTTCCTTGCAAGGCTTTGAACAGCTTGGGCAGTACGAATTCGTCCAGGCTGGCGAATGCTTCCTTGTCGCGGAAGAACTGCGTGACGCCAATGAGCATGTCCGACAGCAGCTTTGGCGTTTCTTCGACGCGATTCTGAAGCAGCTTTACGTAATCCGCCAGTGTGGAAACGCCCGCGACCTGCATCCGGCGCTCGATGCGGCGCAGGACCGTGGCCTTCTTGTAATGGCGGAAATCGTGCGCCGTGCGAGCCCGAAGCACGCCAAGAATTTCGCGCAGCGCATCACGGTCGTGCGGCGTCTCGTCGACGGCCTGTTCCGCGTCCGCGGCCCCCGATGCCTCGGCGTCGGTCAACGCCGGCAGGTGGATGCTGTCCATGTTTTCGGCGATTTTCTTCAGCCGGACCGGCATGTCGGTCACCGGCAAGACGATATCCACCATGCCGGTGGATATCGCATTGCGCGGCATCATCTCGTGTTCGGCTTCCTCGGGCAGCTGCGCAAATGTCACGCCGCCTTGCTCCTTGATGCGCGCCAACCCGACTGATCCGTCCGAGCCTCCGCCAGACAGGACGATGCCCACCGCCCGCGTCTTGTGCACGTCCGCGAGGGTTCGAAAGAACTCGTCAATGGCGATGTGGCGCCCCTGAGGACGGCCGGCCGATGCCAGACGCAAATAGCCGTCGTTCATGGACAGCGAGGCCGCAGGCGGTATTACATAGATATGGTCGCGCTGAATGGGCACCGGCTTGGTGACCTGCTTGACCGGAATGCCGGTGCTTGCCTGCAGGATCTTGTCCAGGATGCTTTCGTGGTCGGGAGACAGATGCACAACCACGACGAAAGCCATGCCGGGTTCGCGCGGCATGTTGGCGAAAAAACTCTTGAGTGCGTCGATGCCTCCGGCTGAGGCTCCCAACCCGACGACGGGGAAAGTGAGCGAGCTTTGGGCGAGTCCCGGCTGGTTGTCGGGAACGGACGGCGAATCGGACATTTTAGGCCTGTGCTAGCTGGCTGGGGTTATGGCAATGATACAGCCGCGCATCGGCTCAAAGCTTGGGAATCCGAGGCGCATTCACCTCGTTTCAGTCCGGCGGACCCGGCGGCGGGCTGCGCTTGTGTGCGGTCGCGCGGAACTGCTGTTCAATCCGTGCGATGGCGTCGTCGGAGACGGGTTCCCCTTCCAGATACCCGTCGATCTGGCCGTATGAAACGCCAAAGGCGTCTTCGTCGGGGCGCAGCGGGCGCAGCGACTCCAGGTCGGCGGTGGGCACCTTGTCGACCAGTTGCGCAGGAGCGCCCAGCAGTGATCCCAACGCGCGCACGCGCCGCTTGGTCAGGCCGCGCAGAGGCAGCACATCGGCCGCGCCGTCGCCATGCTTGGTGAAAAAGCCCATCAGGGCCTCGGCCGCCTGGTCCGTGCCTATCACCAGGCAGTCCAGCGCCCCGGCAATGGCGTATTGCGCCACCATGCGCTGCCGGGCCTTGATGTTCCCGGCGCCGAAGTCTTCAGCGGCCTCGTCCGCGTACAACAGCCCGGCGGCACGCAGCGCCTCGCGCTGTGCGTCCACGGCCGGCTTGATGTCGATGCGCATCCTGCGGTCGGGCGCGATGAAATCCATGGCCTGCGCAGCATCCGACTCGTCCCGCTGGTCGCCGTAGGGCAACCTCACGGCGATGAATGTGGCCGCCCTGCCGTGGCCTCGCACGCGCTCGACTGCAAGCTGCGCGAGGCGCGCGGCCACGGTGGAGTCCACCCCGCCGCTCACGCCCAGCACGTAGCCCGAGCGCTGCGACTTCAACAGATAGTCCGCCAGAAACGCGATCCGTCTTTCAAGCTCTGCGGCGGCGTCGAAATGTGCGGCGACACCAAGTTCACGTGCGATGGCATCCCGCCCGCGGGGAGTCCTATTTGCCTGTTCCATGGTTAATCCTCTGCTGCGACCGGCCCACCCCCAGCAACCCCCGTTCCCGGACGCGCCCCGACCGGGAACACAAATTGCTCCGCGGTCCATGTTGCCGCGCAGGAGACGAAGCGATGGACCCCGATTGGTCGACCATGTTCACGTTCTCGATGTCGCCGCTGGAGATTTTCATCCGCGGGACCATTGTGTACTGGTTCATTTTCGTGCTGCTGCGACTGGCCGGCCGACGGGATGTCGGGTCGGTCGGCGTGGCCGACATGCTGGTGCTGGTGCTCATCGCCGACGCGGCGCAGAACGCCATGGCGGGCGAGTACAAATCCATCGTCGATGGGCTGGTGCTCATCTCTACGATCGTGGGCTGGACCGTTCTCGTTGACCGAGTGGCTTACTTCGTCAAGCCGATTGGCCGGCTTCTTGAGGCGGACCGCGTGTGCCTGGTGCGCGACGGGGTGATCGCCAGGCGCGCGCTGCGGCGCGAATACCTGACCGAAGAAGAACTGATGAGCCAGTTGCGGCTCAAGGGCGTTCTGGATCTGGCCGAAGTGCGCCGGGCGTACATCGAACCCGACGGCGAGGTCAGCGTCATCAAGCGCCGTACGAAGAGCCCGTTCCGCCCCACGCAGACCTGACACCGGCCCCCTGCATGCGCCAGTTGCCAGCACGGCGCCAAACTCGACCACTCGATACTAGGCAGCCTCCTCCGTCAGGATCTGCGTCAGTGCTTCCACCGAGTAGGGCTTTTGCATGACCTGGAATCCCGCCGCCCTGGGCCCGGCCATGGCTTCGCTATAGCCGCTGGCCAGGACGATCCGGATGTCGGGCCACCGATCGCGAATCTGGCACGCCAGATCCATGCCGTTCATGCCGGGCAGCACCAGGTCCAGTATGGCCAGGTCAAAGCCGCCTCCCCTGTCCTCCAGTTGCTGCAGCGCCTTTTCGGCGTCGACAGCCCAGGTCAGGTCCTGCCCGAGTTCCCCCAGCAGGGCGGCCACCACCTCGCCGACCAACCGATTGTCCTCGACCAGCAGCACTTCGCGGCGCACCGGCACCTCGGTCACGGAACCGGGGGCCGGGCGGTCCGGCACATGGCTGACCGGCTTGGCGGCGGGCAAGTACAGCGTGAACGTCGTTCCTTTTCCCACCGCGCTTTGCACCGCGACGTCGCCACCTGACTGTTGAACGAAGCCCTGAACCTGGCTCAGGCCCAGACCGGAGTTCTCGTGCTGGCCCTTTGTGGTGAAGAACGGCTCGAACACATGGGCCAGCACGCCGCGCTCAATGCCGGCGCCCGTGTCTTGAACCGAAAGCGCAACGTGTGGCCCTTTCAGGGCCGGCTTGCCCTCGATCGCGGTGGCGTCCGCCACCACGTGCGCGGATATCTTGATCTGGCCGCCCGAGGGCATCGCATCCCTGGCATTGATCACCAGGTTCAACAGCGCCGACTCCAGCTGTCCCGGGTCGGCAAAGATCGTGCAGTTGCCGGATCCGAATTCATAGGTGATGGACACGGACGCGCCCACCGAGGTCTCGAAAAGCTGCCGCATCGAGGCCAGGCTGTCGCGCACGTCAAACGCATGGGGCTGCAGGGGCTGCTTCTTGGCATAGGCCAACAACTGCCGGGTAAGCTGAGCCGCCTTGTCCGTGGTGTCGATGATGATGCCCACATAGCGCATCAAGGGTCCCGGCAGACCGGGGTGCCGTTTCACGAATTCGGCCGAAAACCGGATCGCCGTCAGGAAATTGTTGAAATCATGCGCGACGCCCCCGGTAAGGCGGCCGATGGCCTCCATGCGCTGCGCGTGGTGCATCGAATCGCGGGCTTCCATCAACTGCTCGCGGCGCGCCTTCTGCTCCGTGATGTCCCGGGTGATCTTGGCATAACCGACGAGCTGCCCGCGGTCGTCATGGACGGGGTCGATCACCACGCTGCACCAGAACGTGCTTCCGTCCTTCCGAACCCGCCATCCCTCGGCCTCGAACCGGCCTTCGCGCCGGGCCGTTTCCAGCGCGCAGGTCGGGACCCCCGCTTTGCGGTCTTCGTCCGTGTAGAAAACGGAGAAGTGCTGGCCGATGATTTCGTCGGCGCTATAACCCTTGAACCGTTCCGCGCCGGGATTCCAGCTGCTTACCCGTCCGCTCGCATCCAGCAGGTAAATGGCGTAATCCCGCACCGCGTCGACCAAAAGGCGATAACGATCCTCCGTCGGGAATTCCGGTATAGAAGTCATGCAATGTCCCCACCCTGCGTATTTGACTGGTCCGATTCAGGAGGGCGAGTCAGCAATCGCCGTGCCGACCGCCCAGACCGGCACTTTACGCCGTTCTGGCCCCGGCACGCTATTTGCTGTTGGGCACGGCAATCGGCGGCCCACCGTGGGGCCGTCCGGGCATAGAGGGCCTTCAAGATGCATCCCATACGTAAAGCCGTGTTCCCCGTCGCGGGTCTGGGCACCCGTTTTCTTCCCGCCACCAAGGCCATGCCCAAGGAAATGCTCCCCATCGTCGACCGGCCACTGATCCAGTATGCCGTCGAAGAAGCGGTGGCCTCGGGCATTACCGAACTGATCTTCGTCACGGGCCGGAACAAGCGCGCCATCGAAGACCATTTCGACCGGGTTCCGGAGCTGGAACGCGACCTGGAACTGAAAAACAAGGACGCCCTGCTGGAGAGCGTGCGCAATGTGATTCCCGACTCCATCAAGTGCGTATACACCCGCCAACCCGCCGCGTTGGGGTTGGGACACGCCGTGCTGTGCGCGGCGTCGATCGTGGGCAACGAGCCATTCGCGGTGCTGCTGGCCGACGACATGATCGACGCGGACGCCCCCGTCATTGGCGAAATGATGAAGGTGGCGCGGGAATTCGAGGGCAGCGTGCTGGCGATCCAGCAGGTGCCCAAGGCCAACACCAACCAGTACGGCATCGTGTCGGGAAGCCGCAAGGGCCATGGCGTCATGCGTCTGACCGGCATCGTTGAAAAGCCCAAGCCCGAAGACGCTCCGACGGACTTGGCGGTCGTCGGACGCTACATCCTGGAGCCGGCCATCTTCAAGCTCCTGGAAAACACGCAGGCCGGCGTCGGGGGAGAAATCCAGCTTACCGACGGCATCGCGGCCCTGCTCAAGGCGCGCAACGTATTCGGCTACGAATATGAAGGCGTGCGCTACGACTGCGGCAGCAAGGAAGGGTTCTACCGAGCCACCATGGAAATCGGCCGCAAATATCACAACCTGGCCTGACGCAACGTCGGCCGGCGGCCGCCATGCGGCGCCGCAGGTCGCGAGCAATTTTTACCGAGCAACCGGCGCGATGATCCAATGGCGCAGCCGGCACAGCCCCCTCTCATACAGGAACGCACCATGACCGATTCGAAACCCGTACCCGCGCCCAATCCGCCGCCCTCGCCCCATGCCGACCGCGCCGAAACCGGATTCACCGGCCAGCCGACGCAGGAAGGCCCTCCGACAGGCGACGTCAATCCGGACCCGAGCACGAACTCGGGCTACCCCGCGGGCGGCTCGCAGGCGCCGGCGGGCAAGGACCCGTATGGCCGCAGCAAAAAGTCGGATACCTGAGCCGTACCGTCACGCACCACGCGGCCGCACGTGCAAGCCACGTGCGGCCGCGGTCATTTGGACGCCGGAGCCCGGATGTTCTTCAATTTTTCGTCTCTCCTGAAACGCGCGGCGGACTGCCGAACCGCCATCGCGCAGGACGGCGTGCGCCTGCCGCTGCAGACAGTGACGGCCGTTCTGCTTGCGTACGGCTGGATGACGTGGCGGCAGATGCCGGACGTGACCTGGGGCGCGTTCTCGGCACTGTTCGTGGTGCGGGCGACGGTCGAAGGCACCGTGGGCGAAGCCGGCGCCCGAATCCTGGGCGCCATGATCGGGGTGGCGGTGGGAGTCGGGCTGGCGCCTTTGGCCGCCACGGGACATCTGCCTGCGCCATGGAGCATCGTGGTCGGCGTCGGCATCGCCGCCTGCCTGTCCATGCGCTGGCCCACCTTGAACTACAGCCTGGTCACGGCCACCATCCTGACCGTCGCGCCCGACGCCGATATCGTGGCCGGGGCGGTGAACAAGACGCTGGCCATCGTCGTCGGGTCGGCCGCGGGCATCCTGGCGGCGTTCGCCGTGCTGCCGCTGTCGGCCCGGCGCAGCCTTCGATACAACCTGGCGGCCTCGCTGCAAATCTACGGCGAGCTGCTCGTCGAATGGGCGGCCGCGCTGGGCGAAGGCCGCCAGCGGCCGCGGCCGCGCGATAAACCCGCGATGGAGCGAACGCGCTGGCGCGCCCGCGACATGGCGACCCAATCACGCGCCGTTCCGATGCAGTTCATGGCGTGGGACAGCGAAGCCTATCGGCTGCAGGACCGCATCGACGAGCTATGGCTGACCGTTCCGCTGCTGGAGCGCGTCGGCGGAGTGGAACTGACGGACAACGTCTGCGTCCGGCTGGGCCCGGTGCTGGATGCGGTCGCGGCGGCGGCGCGCCAGCAAATCGACGAACTCGCGCACGCCATACGTGAAAACGGCGCCGAAGCGCCAATGTGCCGCACGGGAGACCCTTTCACACGCCTTGACGACGTCATCCAGGAGGCCGGGCGTGGCGGCCTGTTCACGCCCGCGGAACGAGAGACCATCGACCTTATCCGCTGGACGTGGCACGAGGTGACCCGGGAACTGGACGCGCTCTGCGACTGCATGCAGGCGCGTCCTGCGTAAAGTCCGCGAAAGGGCTCAGGGGGTAAGCACGACCTTGATGCAGCGATCCTCTTTGTCCCGAAACGTCTTGTACAGGTCCGGCCCCGTCTCCAGCCTGGCGCTGTGGGTGATTTCGCGCAGCACGTGCGGCCGGTCGGCTTCCGCCCCCCCCGGCCTGCTTCATCCGGTCGTAAAGGTGCTCCATCGAGCTGCTGGCGTGAGATTCCATGCCCACCGCATCGAACGCCGACGGGCAGGTGCGGCGGCGCCCTCAGGATCGATTGTCCACAGGCGGCGCGTCCGGCGTGGCGTTACCGGGATCCCATACATCTTCCGGATGCATGCCAGGTGGAAACTGACGGCCGGCGCCGGTTCGGTTGGGGTCCGCGGGGCGGTCCGACAGCGTGCGTTCACCCGCGGGCACCGGTTTGCGGTTCGCATCCGCCGGATCGTCCTGATGGGAATGGGGCTTGGAATTCATGGGGTTTCTCCTGATGCGGGCACCACGGTCCGGTGCCGTTGGACCCATGCTGCCAGCAAGCAATGTTCCGAAACGGGGCCGTCACCGCGTATCCGGGTTCGACGACGAGTAAGTCCGTCAAACACTTCTCCTGGAACTATCCGCGGGAGTCGCAACTTCCCTGCAGCGACCGTGGCTTCATGAACACCACGCACGGCATCACAGCAGCCTTGTGTCGGCGGCAGCAACAATGCTGCGATGCGTATTGACCCCGCATGGTCAGCGTGCCCCAATGAAGCATGCGTCATCAGCAATGGGAGACCGCAATGACCAACCAATCCTACAAGCGCGTGATGGAAGTCGTGGCCGCCGCGGACGACGGCACTACGTACCGTATTGACCGATACTGCCGTTCACAGGCGCAAGGCGCAGAAAAGACGGCGGAAGACAGGAGCAACGCTTATTGCTGCCTGCCCGACGGCCAGTTGGTGCAATGGCGCGGGGATGGCAACTACCAGCTTCCTGACGGAACGCTCGTGACGACGGTCGCCACGCGACTGTGCGAATAGGCTGGGTGATTCGGCGCTTTCGATGCGCAAGTCCGCACCACGTTACAGGGCGCGAAGGAAAAGCCCGACCAGGAACAGGATGACCACCGCGCCAATCCAGAAGGCCAGCATCAGCCAGGGGCCGCGGCCGGTCTTGGCACCGCGCCGCGCGGGGCGGGCGCGAGGTTGAGAGTTGTCGGGTGGCTTCATGATGTTCTCGGTCGGGTGAGGCCGCATCGCTTACTTCGCCTTGCCGGCCTTCGCCGCTTCGGCGTTCGTTTCCTGCAGTGCAAGCATGCTGAGTTTCTCGTCGGTAGCCTTTTCTTCGGCCAGCGTTTCCTTCAACAGGGTCAGGGCATTGCTCTCGCCGAGCTGCTTGGCAAACGTGCAAAGCGAGCCATAACTGGCGATCTCGTAATGCTCCACTTTTTGCGCAGCCGCGATCAGCGCCGCGTCGCGCACCGGCCCCTCTTCCACGTCCTCAATGACGTCGCGCCCTTCCTCGACCAGCCCCTCCATGGCCGCGCACTTGATGCGCTTCAGGCGGAAATCCGCGCCTTCCACGATCTTGTCGATGCGCTCGATCTGGCCGCGGGTTTCCTCCAGGTGCACGGTGAACGCTTCGGCTAACGCCGGGTTCTGGGCGGCGCGAGCCATCTTCGGCAAGGCGCGTGTCAACTGTTTCTCGGCGCTGTAGATGTCCGACAGCTCATGTACGAACAGTTCCTTCAGGGTCTTCTGGCTCATGATGTCTCCTGTGTATGAGTCGGTTAAGCGGGCGTTGCCCGCCTCTTCTTCAGCAAGGTGCGTGCCGTCACGCTTGTCCATTGCCGCGGGAGTCAGAGCCCCGTGGGGAAGGCCGCCGACGGTGCGTTCGCCAGCGGCGCCTTCATTCGTTACTTGGTTTTTGCGGTCACGCTCTGCTGCAGGTTCTTCGCCGCCTGCAGATGCTGTTGAAGATGGGGAAGCGTCTCGATCGCGAATTGCTTGACCTCCGGATCCTTCACGTCCTTGGAGGCCTTCTCGAACAGTTTGACGGCATCCTCGTGCGCGTCCACGCCGATTTCATCCGCGTAAGCCTTGTCGAAGCCTTCGTCCCGCAGGCCCAGCGCTTTGAGCTTGGCCGACTGCACCAGCGAGGGATCCTTGGGCGGCTCGTAGCCCTTGCTCTTTGCCAGGGCATCAAGTTGCTGGCCCACCTTGGTGTGGTCGTCAATCATCTTTTGCGCAAATTGCTTGACCTCGGCGTTCTGGGACTTTTCCAGCGCCATCTTGCTGCCGGCAACTTCCATGTGGCCCGATTCGGCGGCATCGTTCAGAAAACCACGCGCTTCGCTGTCAAGCTTGTTCGTCGCGGCCGGCACCTGCCCCCCCGGCGTAGCGGGCGTTTGCGCAAGCGCAACCGATCCCAGGCTCAGCACGATCACAGCGCCCAGACCTGCCTTCAAAAGATTTTTCTTCATGCGGACCTCCAGTAGTAGTTGCGTCGCCAGATGACGGTCGGCGCCGCCTGGCGAACGGCGGTATGTCAGCAAACGTCATACCCATATCGACCGGCTCGGCGACGAAGGCCATGTGCCCGCCCCCACGAAATACCGGTCAACCGAAATCTCCTTCGCCCAGCTGTATCGGGCCATCGGTGGGATTCCACTGGGTGCGATGGGCCAGTTGCCGCAGCGCGTCTGCGCCGCTCTCAAAGGCGCGCAGCAGCTCTGGCGCGGTGTCGTCCGCGGCGCCGAAACGCTCGCGCAGCACATCGCCGGATATCTCGAACTGGCGGGTGACGCCAGACGTTTCCATCTCGAAGACGATGGCATCGCCCTGAGCTTTCGCATTCGTTGCTTTCGTGAATTTCATGCATCCCTCCTTGCGTTGGGTTATCGACGGCATCCACCGCGATGCGTCGTACAAAGGGGCAGCAAAAAGTGTTCCGACCGCGTTTTGACGGCGCGCCTCGCGATCGGAACGCCGTGGGGTGTTGGAGCTACCGCGCAAGAACGATCCCCGCCACCAACATCGGTCATGTTTCCCGGTCGTGTAGAAAAATCTGTCTCCTGCGACGCAAACGCGCTGATCCTGCCGCCGTCAGCCGGGAACAAAAATTGCAGGCCACGGCTCGCCACAGCGGCAGGGTCGCCCGATTCTGGTTGGGGAGTCTGACGGCTGGCAAGGCCTCGCCACGTCGCTGTGGCCCGAACAATCAGGACCGTGAATCTTTGACCCGCCATGCGGGGCGCCTTTTTTGATGCACGGGTCGAAATATTTCCGACGATGTAACAAGGAAACGCCGAGTTACACGCCCTTCGTTGCGCGAGCGGCATGCGCTGGGCAAACTAGGCGCTCGCATCTTTTGGGAGAGTTGCCATGCAAGTGGATATCCAGAAGCTGGGAGCAGACGCCGCGCGCCAGGGATTGACCCTTTTGGATTGCCCCTACCTTCGCACCGCAGCCATGCCTGCGCATACCGGCGAGTCACTCAATGAGTGGCGCAGCCGCGTCGAAATGTGGAAAGCCGGCTGGAAGGACGGAGTGAAATCTCGCGCCCTGAACCGGATGCCCTCATCCCCCTTCATGAGCACCCGCGGGTAGCGCCTCGCGCGGAGCTCGTATTCAGCCAGGGCCCTGGACATCCTCCCGGGCCCTTCTCATTCCGGGCGCGCCAGGGATCGTCGGGAATCTTTGCACTTTGTTGCACTCGCTCGCGGGCAATTTTGGAAAATCCCGTTGCAGGGCATTCCTGCGAACACCCACTCTCTGGAGCGCACGATGAATACTGAAAAAGGTATTTGCGTAGATGGATTCAAAGTCCACTGCGATGTCATTGAGTTGCCGAGCGGCAAGTATCGGCTGGACGTGACCACGCGGCGTGACGACGCCCGCGCGGAACAAGAGGCCGTTTGGCCGATCCCCAGCGGCAAGCTGTTTTCGGCGCAGCACGAGGCGGAACGCCATGCGATATGGATCCTCAAGGGCATCCGACGGGTTGATCCCACCGGCGCCCCGCAGTTCTGCCTGACCTGACGCACAGTCGCCAACGTCATTGGCGCGCCCTCGGGCGCTCTTTTCTTTTTCCCCCCGATCGCCACCATGCACCGGCGCGCGGGATGGCAGGTGGCCTGTTGCGATAGCCCCGCGCCGCGCGCAGCGGACGCAGCGCTGCAGCCGCGGCAATGGCATCAAGTGCTGCTTGACCGGTATGCATGACCCATGCGCTTGGCGGCACGGCATCGCCGCGTTGACGCAGCCGATACATTTAAGTAACTTCCGGAACGTGAGTCAAAGCTCACGATCGTCTCTCTCTAAGCCGTTTCGTCTGCAAGCCAACCCAGGAGCTCGAATATGAAGAAGCACCTACTGATGATTGGTCTTATTGGCTCGATGGCCTTCTCGGTCACCGGCCAGGCAGCTGACGCGAAAAAGCCTCTTGCCTTGTGGCAATGCCAGGACTTCCTTGGCGTACAAGAAAGCTATCGCCCCATCGTTGTCAGCTATGCAGAAGCGCTTAACAACAAGGGCAAGCCCGAAGAGGCCGTTCTTGACGTGGAAGGTATCAGCACCCGGACGCCTTTGCTGGTCAAGCATTGCACCGAAAACCCGAAGATCATGCTCCGCGACGCCCTTGTCGGTATGAACAAGAAGTAGTCGCCCTTCCCCCCTGAAGCGGCGCTTCAGGGGATTTGGATCCGCTTGAGCCGCGCCGGGGGCCGAACAGGATTCAGAACCCGAGCTGGAGTCCGAACGCGAATAAGACTGCCGGTCTCCCCGCACTGCCGTCCTACAGCCCCAGCGCCAGCAGCATCAGAAAAGCCCCAAAAAGCACCAAGTGCGTCATGCCTTCAATGGCGTTCGTCTGACCGTCGTTCAGGTTGATGGCCGCCACCACCAGCGTCACCAGCATCATCAGCGTCTGCAGGGGCGTCATCGCCATGACAATGCGCTGGCCGGAGATCATTGCCATGACCTCCATGGCCGGCACGGTAAGGATCACCGTGGACAGCGACGCCCCAAGCGCGATATTGACGACCGACTGCATGCGATTGGCCAGGGCCGCGCGAAACGCAGTCAGCATCTCTGGCGCGGCTGAAATGCCGGCCACGATCAGCGCAATCAAGCCCACGGGCACGTTGATGCCCGTGAGACTGCGATTCAGCGAATGCGACATCAGTTCGGCCAGCGCTCCCACGGCAACGATGCCCAGGGCCATGACGGCGGCCGACTGGCGCCAGCTTGGCACGGTACCGGCCGGCACGGGTCGGCGGGTCTTTTTCTCGGGGTAGCTGTAACTGAAGAAGTAGCTGTGCGGTCCCGTCTGCATGCGCAGGAACACGCCATAAAGCAGCAGCATCGCCACCACGGTGAAGGCGCTGTAAGCGCGCCATTTTGGCTGCGGCACGAATTCGGGAATGATCATCGACACCGTGACGGCAGTCAGGATCATGACGCTGTAGGTGCGGGCGGAATCGTCGTTGTAGGCCTGTTCGCCGTGCTTGAAACCGCCGATGAGCGCCGCGACGCCCAGTATGCCGTTGATGTCCAGCATGACGGCCGAATAGATACTGTCGCGCACCAGCGTAGGCGACCCGGCCTGGGCAGACACGATCACCAGCACGATCACCTCCACCAGCACCGCGGACAGCGTCAGGATCATGCTGCCGTAGGGATCGCCCAGCTTTTGCGCGATGCGTTCGGCGTGGCGCGCCACGCTAAGGGACGCCACCAGGATCGCGGCGATCAGCGCTGTGGTCTCCAGCAGGCTGCCTGCCTGGCCCAGGCCTTCCAGAAACGGATCGGCGGCGTACCCCGCCACCGCAAGCAGACAGACGAACAGCAAGGGTTTCTCGGACTGCAGCATAAGTTTGGTCTTGACGTAGCGAGCCGGAATCCAGTGAGCCTATCACGCTCGCCGGCGATCCCCGAGTGCAGCCCCGTTGGGCACGCAGCTTGCTGCATTCCGTTCCCGTGTCATCAGGAAGGGAGCGCCATGCAGAACAGGTGCGCACCAAAGCGGAGGCCAAAGTCCCGGCCACGAAAAGCGTCGGAGAGGAAGACGGAGAAGAAGACAGAGAAGAAGAACGAGGGAAACGTGATTGCCCGGTTCTTCGACCACTTCGCAGCTCAGGTGACGAAATGGGCCGGATCCCCCGTCGCATTTGGCATCGCATTGATCGCCGTCATCATCTGGGGCCTCTCGGGTCCCGCCTTTGGATACTCGGAAACCTGGCAGCTCGTCATCAACACTGGCACTACCATCATCACGTTCCTGATGGTCTTCCTGATCCAGCAAAGCCAGAACAAAGACAGCGAAGCTTTGCACCTGAAACTGGACGAGCTGCTGATCGCGGTCGAGGGCGCTGACGAAGGTCTGGTCGATGCCGAGCGCCTGGATGAAGACAAGCTGCTGGCCCTGGCCGCCGCTTGCACCGCCCGAGCCAGAAAACAGCACCGCCAGCGGGCTCGGTCGCGCAGGTCCAACAGGCACTGAACGCAAAGGCGCCCGGCACGACGACGCGCCTGTCGTCCCCGCCCATGCGGTCCTTAGGGAATGACGGTGGGCGCGGCATTGCGGGGCGCGGCAACGGCGGGCGTGGCACTGCCGGGTACGGCAACGGCCGGCGTGGCGCTGCCGGGCACGGCAACGGCCGGCGTGGCGCTGCGAGGTGCGGCGACGCCTGGCGTGGCGCTTTGAGGTGCGGCAACGCCTGGCGTGGCGCTGCGAGGCTCGCGCAGGGCGCGGAGGCGTCGCACTTGCTCGTCGAGCTGCAACCGCAACTGTTCGATTTCCCGCTCGCTGGCCGAACGCGCGGCGGCCTCCCGCACATCCTCTATCGACTTCGCCAGCCGCGCCAGATCCGGGTTGTGCAACGGCCCGCTCACGCGCCGCACCTGGCTGCGCGTCAGCAATTCGCTGAAGCGGTCCCGAAGCGCCACTGCCGCCATGGCGCGCAGAGGCTGCCTGAGAAACGGGGGCCACCCGATCGCGGCGCCCGCGGCCAGCGCGGTCGTACGCGCCCAAGCCGCGCCGGCCGCACTAAGCGACGACGTCGGTTTTGACAAAGGCGCTGGGCGGGCGAGCGCCTGGCGGTCGCGCTCCATCTTGGCTAGAAGGGCCTGCTTGTCAGCCAATGTGGTGGTCTTGGGCATAATGGCTCCGGGCGGCGGCCGTATCCAGGCGGACCTGGTGGCTCAGTTCGGCAAAGGGCGATCCCTTGGGCGCACTACGGGTCGAAATTGCCAGTGATATCAACGTGATGAGCAGCCAGGCTCCCGCCACCAGCCATGCGACAAGTTTGCGGTGCTCGGTGTCCCAAAACGTGACGATGGCAGCCACGGAAACGAACCCAAGCGTGCCCAGACCGCAGAACACCAGGGCGACGCTGCTGATCACGGTGGCCACCAGCGCGGCCCGGTACAGCGACAGTTCGATTCCGACCAGTTCCACGTAGTCCCCTGATCGTTCCGCGGCGAAAGCTGCGATACGGCGCAATCTGCGCAAGCGTTCCGTAATCATGGCGTCTCCTTGGCGATGTTTCGCCAGGTCAGCAAATTGCATACCCATGCGGCTTACGCGATTCGACGGAGTCGGTTGGAGGGGCGCTTCAGCACCGGCGCCCGAGAAATCCACCGGCTTGACCGGATGGAGGTCGAACCCAGCCGACTTCGACCGCTGCCGGTCCTCGGCCGGGCCCCACCCCGTCATGGCGATCAGCGCAACCTCGACGCCGTGCTAGAAATCGGCCCACGCCTTTACGGCAGCCTGCTGGCGGGCCGCGCACTCTCCATATTGCATGGCCAACGCCATATAGCTGCGCGCAAGATCGTCCCAGCTATCGCTTGTCACGGGGGGCACCGGCGGACAGGGTTGCGACAGGTTGGCCGGCAGCATTGGCCAGACGACCGGCTTCGTTGATGTGCCGCAGCCGGTCAGCATCAATATGACAGCCAGCAGGCAGTGGACTCTGAACTTCGACACGGGTGTACCTTTTGATGGTCTTCGGCTTGGCGTCGCGCAGCGTCGTAAGGGCGTCCTCCAATGTGTTGGAAACGCCGGCCAGACGCGCCGTCTGATTCTTGAACTCTGCAAGCTCCGCCAGCGCGTGATCGGCATTGGCCCGGTCAACACCGGCCTGGTACTGGCGAGCCCCATGCCACCTCACCCCCAGGATCGCGGTCGCGACCAGCACGGCTCCCATCAGATAGGGCACGGCCGCGCGCAATAACGGGGTCATGCGCCCCCCCGCCAGTCGCGCGGAATCTGAAAGTGCGGGCCGTCCCCGAGCGTCTTCCAGTCGCCGCCCCACTCCAACGGCACGCCAAGCTCCGCGGCGCACGTCTTCATGACCGCGGCCAGATCGGCAAAGGCCTGCCAGTCGTTCCAGGGAATTTCGCCGTCGATCAACGGTGCCAGATCGACGGCATGGCCCAGGCCATCCGCCTGCGGCAGGTGATAGCTGGCCATCGTCTGGCTCGCGCCTCGCGCCACATAATCACGCTGCTGCGCGACCGTTCTGACGCCTTCCACCACCGTGAAATCCACGGGGGTGCGCTGTATGGCCGATTTGACGATCGCAACCAGGTCGGGATGCACGCCGACAAGGCGAGACAGGCTGCGGTCGGAAAGGTGGAATTTGTTCATTGTTGAGGATTTCTGAAATCGGCGGAGGTGCACGTCACATCCCTTTTCCGCGCACGCGATCAATAACGGCTTGCCAAAGGGCCGCGATGGGGGCCGCTTGAACGGCCTCCCAAGCGCGCGACACGATGGCCATGCCAAACATTCCCGTCAGAAATCCCGCCAGTCCTTCGGGAATTCCGAGCATGGTGGAAAGATATGGCGCCGCGTAGTAAGCCCCGAGCGAACCGCTGACTGCCATGCTCAGGCGGGCCGGCCATGAGCCTTGCAGGTAATGCATGGACACGGCAGCGCCCAGCACACCGGCAAACTTGGCCGCGAAGGCGTCGAAGTCTTGGGTGGTCATGGGCGTCTCCTAGGGACGAAGAAAAGCCCGCTGGTGCGGGCTGGAGCGGTGTATCAAACCGTGCATAGGTGGCGTATCTCTATAACGCCGGACACGTTGCCTCTGAGCGAACGCGCGTTTCGTTCCGCCCGATTTAGTAGCGAACGATAATCACCCCCGGAGATCCCGGGCTGCCGCCGCCGGTATTGCTGGTACCTCGACCGGCTCCCCCACCACCGGGGAATCCACCGCCCCCCGCGGCGGCCGGGCCATTGGACCCGCCGGCCCCGCCAAAGGCAGCTCCGCCGCCGACACCGCCGGTCGCACCGTTGGCGTAGGCCGTGCCGCCGGCTCCGCCAGAGTTTCCCGAAGATCGAATTGATGCCGTCCCTGCCCCGCCGGTGCCGCCTGCACCTCCATTGCCGGTGCTATTGGGACTGCCGCCGCTTCCCCCCATTGCGGAGACAGATCCAAAACTAGTTGAACCTCCATTTCCCCCGGCCCCACCTGCGCCGCCGCCATTTCCACCTGTGCCAACCGCGTAAGCGATCGTCCCGCCCGGAACAACCGGGAGAATGAAACGTACATATTCGCCCGCTCCGCCGCCTCCAGCCCCCACGGAACCAGCGGATCCGACTCCGCCGCCACCGCCGCCGCCGCCCCACATCTCCACGTCAAGAAAGTACGTGTTCGCGGGAACATTGAAAGTGCCGCTTCCCGAGAGCGCGTCAAGCGCATGCGGACTGAACCGTGCGACGGACTCGACCGTCTTTTTGGGCGTCATGATGCTGGCATCGTCGGTTCCGACCGCAGCCTGGGCGGTGGTGGCGATCTTGGCGATGCCGCGCCTCGCTTCAGTCGCAGTGACACTCGCCAGCTTCAGCGGCGTCAGCGCCGCCGTGTCATCCGTCATCGCCTGCGCCTGCAAGGTCGTGGCGATGCCAGCAGGCAGGGCTACCCAACCGGCGCCACCGGTATCCGGATTCGACGAATTGTTCTCTACGGTGCTGAGCCAATAGCCGGCCCCTCCGCTCTTGAGTACGACGGCACCTTTCGGATATCCCCCAAGGGAGGTGGAAAATTCTGCATCGTATGGATAACCGCCGCCCGTCTGCGCCCAGCGCACCGCAGCACTCAAAAAATTCAGGATCCCGTTGAAATCCGCCCCATAAGGCGGCACACCGCCCGCCGCCACCGGCGTCATCGTCAAAGGCGGAAATCCATCCGTAAACGACGCCGCTCCCGGCGTCACGCCGATCTGCGACGCCACCGGAATGGCGTTCTTGGTGCCGCTCTGCGCAAACGGAACGGCGGACTTGCTGGGTGCATTGCTAGCTTGCATTGATAAGCCCCGAAGAAGTAAAGAAGACACCGGATCCGAAGGGCTGCATCAGCGCCTCGCGGAATCCGAACGTGGTGGAAAGGTCGACTTGCAGGACGTGCGCCTGCACTGCCGCTGGTTTTGGAATGGCACCCGACTGGGTCAGGATGGCGATCTCGTAGGGTTCAAGCGCAAACTCGAACACATAGCGGAACTCCATCTTTCCCGTGTCGGACACATAGCAGCGCCCGCGGCCGGCAAAGAGGTTCGACAGCAACTGGTTCAGGCTGGGAGACGTGCAGTCCGAGATATTGGTCAGCGCCTTCACCAGGATCAGCTTGCGATACGCATCGTCGGCAAGGCGATAGGTCTGCGTGGCTTGCTCGCCCGTGTAGAACGGCGCCTGGTCGAAGGGCTGCCAGTCCAGCGCCTCGTCATAGCCAAGGTAGGTCACGTCTCCCGGGATGGTCAGCATCCGCCCCACATCGACGATCCTGCCCCAGATGTCCAGCCCGAACCCCTGCGCGGTCTCGACGTTCCAGACGAAGTCATGGAACGCATCGAAATCCGCATCGGGATTGATGTAGTCGTCCATGTTGTTGATCAGCTGGACGAGCGTCGGACTATTGGCGTATTGGCTGATGAGCGTCCGCCTCACCAGCCCTGGCTTGGGGACGACGTTCATATCAAAGTCACCAAGATATCGTCTGCCGTCACCGTGGGCCGCCGGTTGATTGGAACGACCACGCTGGCCGCCGTCGGTGCTCCGGAACCCAGCAGCAACGAAAGAATAGAGACCCCGGGGCTCAACGCCGAAATGGACGCGTAAAAGCGGCTGGCGTAGATCGTGGATCCGATACGCGCCCGCTGTCCGCCATCAACGCCATTGAAGGCGTCGATGATCGCTTGCTTGGCAAGGGCAACAATGTTCGACGGCAGAGCCGGGTTGGCAGCCAATTGCACCTCGAACAGCACCGGCAATGCCGCCGGGGTTTCCCACTTCACGACGTACGACGGATAGGGATAGGAATAGCCCTCCTTGTCCTCGACGGTGTAAGAGGTATTGCCGTTGTAGTCCGAGCCATTGCTCTTCTTGCGCCAGATGGCGTCCGCGATGTCGGCGGCCTCGCCGCCAGCCACCGCCACCCAGATGGAATGCGGGCCCAGGACCACGCCGCCGACCGTCTTGGGCACGGGGAGGTCGTTTTCCGTCACGTACGCGTCGACCACGCCGTCCACGTTCGCCACGTCGGCGTAGATTGCCGGGATCGAGCCGCGCGCATTCAACGCCACGGACTGGCGCCGGCGCTCTTCGAACTCGGCACGGCTTTCCACGTTGCTGCCCACGGTTCCCGCGTCGGCGTTCAGCACCGAGTCCCAGCCGGGAATGGACTGATAGATCTGGTTCAACGCGCCGGGCGCGCAATCCACCGGCCCGCCCACCGCGCAGGAGAAAGGCAGATCGATACTGCCGCCGGCGGGAATGGCGCCGGCCTGGGTGCACAGGTACAGGTTTCCATCCACCGCCTGGGCGCGTGCGCCCACCGGAATGGTCACGCCCGCCAGGCCTGTGCAGGTGGCGATCACCGCGGTTGGCGTGCCTGGCTTGCGGTCCAGGAAGTAGATCCGTCCGATGGCGTCCTGCATCCGCCCCTGGGCGTAGGCCGGGTCGACCTGGTTCACGTATGAGGCGAACTCGTTGTTCTTGTCGCCGATGATGGCGGCCGTGCTGGAGGCCAACTGGCCTTGGGGTGTTTCCAGGCCAGGATTCAGCCCGCCGCCAAAGGCGGCATCCATGTCTGACTGCAGGCCGGCCAGAATGGCGGATTCGTCGGGCAGCACCAGCCCTTCCGGCGTGAATTGCACGCGCGGCACTTGGGAAATATTCGGCATGGTTACCTCAGAAGCTGACGGTTTGCGTCGTTCCGTCTTGCAGGGTGATGTCGACGTAGCCCGCCAGGGCCCGGTCGGTAAAGGAAGTCAGCGTGCACGTCGCGCTGGCCACGTCCGGGACGGTCATGGCGGCGCGCTGGACGTGCTCCCGCACCAGCGCCAGCGGCGGCCGATGGCCCAGGAACTCCTCCCAGTACGGCACGCCCGGCAGGGTGTTGTAGAAGAGTTCGCCTCTGAACAACTTGATGGCGCTGGCGACGTCTTGTGCAACGGCATAGGGGTTGGTTGCCATCGCGATGTTCCCGGACGCGTCCAGGACCAGGTCCCAGGCCGTCCGGTCTAGCAGCAGTGTGTTCAATTTGGCGTCCCCGTGTTGGATGGCCCGCTTTGCACGCCGGGATGCGTGTGAGTGCTTCCCACGTCCTTGCCGTTGTTGCGCAGCGTGCCCATCGTGTTCATGTCGCCCTGCCAGGTAGACGAGCCGCCGAAAGACCCAGCGCCCTGCCGCACTGTCCCGTTCAATACGATTTGGGGCGAATTCAAAGCGCATTGCGTGCTGGCGTTCAGCTCGATGTCCGGCGCGGTGACCGTCACCTTCAGCGGCGACACCACATTGACGCCGCCGCCCGTGAACTGCACGTACTGCGACGGCGTTCCGTTCAGAAGACCGCCAAAGTACAGTCCGTCCGCCATGTCGTGCGACCGCCAGGATCCCGGATTGCTCTGCGCCCGGGACGCCTTCACGTGGGAGATATCCCGATTCGCGAAGGCCGCCATGCCGACGTCCCCGATTTTTGGGTCGAGGATGATGGCGTCCGCGCCGCCCTGCAGGCGAAAGTACGGCAGCCGGTAAAGGATGCCGTGCGGCACCGCGTTGCCCGCGCCATCTAGCTGGTTGACCAGTGGCTGCACGTCAACAAAGCCCACGGGAGACAGCCCGCCGGAGTTCGTCACGGACACCACCTTGACCAGGGTTGACGTGCTCAGGCGCAGCAGGGCCTGGCTGATCAGGAACTGAAGGGCGCCGAACTCGCTGTCGCCTTGGCCTGCTTGTGCGAGGCCGGGGTATCCGAATTGTTCAGGCATCTAGATTCCTTTTGCATGTGATTCGAGACAGCCAGGAACCGTCGGGAGCTTCCGCATCCAGCTTGTGCGACAGGCTCACGATCGTCCATTCGCCGTGCGCGGCTTCGATGACGCTGATTACTTGCAAGCGCTTACCAAGCGCGAGATCCGAGCTGTAGAGTGTCTTGAACTGAACGCCGTCGCTCGAAAATGTCGGGTAGCCGATGAGCCCCGTATCGGCCGAAATCGCAATTGGATCGCCGATCCTCGAGCCGCTCGCCGGCCAAATCGAAAGCACGCCACGATCGATCGTGAAACTGATGCGAGCCGCCTGCGCACAACTGCGCAATTGGTCCATGTCAGTGCCGCGAAAATAGGGGTTGACCAAGACACTGTCCACGCCATGGTTCTCGAAGCCATACCCCAGCGAGGCAGCGATATCGCGGACAATATTCTGGACTCGCGCTGCGCCGGGAAACGACCTGGCAGGCACGGGTTTCAGCTCTTTCGCCGACGCGACTTGCGCCTCAACTTCCAGTACGCCATCGGCGACCCTTTTATAGTTGGCCCATGCCGTATTTATGCTTCCTTCGTAGACCAAACGGCGAACATTTAAGTCATCCCACGCGAGCACTGTCACCAGGTTCTTTTCACGACGCTCTTCCATCACCGGCCCGATCGTCGTCAGCCGGTTCATCATTTCCTGATTCAGCCCATAGATCTTCAGGTTCATTTTTGTGCTAGCGGACGGGCCATGAACAGGAATATCAACGGAAACTCGATAGCCACTCAGCGTAAACGCAGGTCCCTCAACGTCGCCGAGCCTGCCCTTACCAAGGCTGATGATCACGTCTATCCGACGCTTGACGAAGCTCATAGCTCAAGGGGCTCCATGTAAGCCAAAACGAAGCGCGATCCGAAGCCGAGATACTCGGGGTCGGCATGCCCTTGGGTGTCCACGAACGTCAAGTCACCAAGGAAACCGAGGTACTCGGAGCGCACAAGCCGAACACGGTCATGGCAGAGCACTGAAGTGACAATCGGCGAGTTGTTGAGCCAGAGATCGAGATAGACACCAGTGCTTTTCTGGTAGACCGATATCTGGCAGTTCTGTCCGTTCAACATCACGCTGAGCGTTTGCGCGGGCACGCGCTTTAGCGGAATACCTTTCATTGGATAGGCTCCAAAACTCCGACCTTGTTGGCGTCTCGCGCGGGGTAGGCGTCAATATCGAACACCTGCACCTGGCCATTGCTCTGCTGATCGACTCCGCTGACCTCACGCGCTGCAGTCGATTGCAGCGCTGCCGTCTGCCGCACCTCATTGAGCGTCAAACTGACAACCAAACGGCTGGACCCGTTGCGCTCGCCACGGTCGTAGGAATACTTCACCAGATTGGCGGACGAGTAGATGATCTCTGGCGTCACCACCGCGTACAGCTCGGTGCTGGCAACGATTCGCTCCAGGACGGACAGCATGACGTTTCGCGACGCCGAATCGCCGCCATGCGCCAACTTGATGGTCGCTTCGAACGGAGTATCGACCTTGTTAAAGGTGGAGAAGCCGCCCTGCTCCACGGGAAAGTTGGATATCTGTCCGCCACGATTAAACGTAATGCCCAAGAAGGTGTCGAAGACCAGCACTTGCTGGCCATCGGCACCGTACAGCCCCCAGCGAGGAGGACCGTACGTCATATCTGTCAGGGCACCCAGTCCAGCGCTTGCCAGCTCAGAGAATGACGGGATGGTCACCTCGCGAAAGACTGCGGGAACTCCTGGAACTGGCGGAACATCAGGAAACGGAATGAATGGCATCAGAAGATCCCCGTATTGCCTTGTTGAACGAGCCCTTGGGAGCGCCCGATGTCCCCGAGGTCTCGAGCAACCCCTGGGGCATCCGTCGCCTGAGTCACGACCGTAATAGGTCCGTGGATATGCGTTTCTGACGTATTGCTGGTCGTCATCGTGCTGCTTGGCGCGCCGACTGCGCTGGCTTGCGCCGCCGTAGCTGTCGAAGCCGCCGACACACTGCCTCGTTGCAGGTCATCAGTGAAAACTGCACCATAGATCGCCCCCGCCGCGGCGCCGCGCCTGCGCGCTTCACCCTCATCGGCGCCGTCAGGTCCATTGAGCCAAAGATCGCGGTAGACGAGCTCGCCTGCCTGCATCGGCGTTTTACTGTCGGCCAGTTTCCTCCCGGTAGGTAGCCTTGTGTTTCTCAGCTCCCAGTCGACGAAGCGCAGTTGTTGCACAAGCGTTGACTCTCGTATATCTACGCCGATCGCCCGCTTGAAATCTGCTTGCCTTGTCGGATTCCATAGCCCAATTCCATAGGCGTTTCCGTTATCACCGACGGTCCGAGGATCCAAGTTGCTCTGCGCCTGCAGGTTGGCAACCAACCCGACGGCCGCCTCTCGGATGTAGCCCTTGGCCTCGAAGAACCTGACCGCGTCGACGACTTCCTTCCTTTTCAGCGCCGGACTGTCCCTGGCAGCCAGGAATTCAGGCTCGCCCACGTTCAAGTCCTTGCTATAGGTCAGCATCGCGACGCCTCCCGCGACGCGTCCAACCGCCTTCAACGCAGCGGGACCCACCCTGCTCAAAGCCGCGAGACCAGTTTCCACGGCTGCGCCGCCAAGCGATCCGAGGGCTGCCGCCACGGATCCCAAAGCCGAGGCCAGTTCCCACAGCGAGCTCACCCAAGACAGAATCTTGAGTGCTCCCAGCGCGAGCAATACGTTGTGCCATCCACCCACCGCCTGTGCCGCCGAATCAGCGATATCGATGAACGTCACGATGGCCTGCGCTACCCCATCAACCCACGCGACGATCTCCTCGCGGTTCTCGAGCAGATAGTCCCCCCACCCCTGGACAAGCACGAGCAGACGCTCAAGGGCAGGCATGAGCGCCACCAGGATCTTGATGCCTACGGATTCAAACGTGTCACGCAGATCAAAGTAACGCTCGTGCAGCCGCAAGGCTGCTTCGGCATCCCGCTCCGAAATCGACGAGCGCCTCTCCTGGGCCTGAAGCAACTTTTCCAGTTCGATCGGCCCACGCTTGAACAGGTCAAACAAGGCATCGTTGACGCCCATTTCCTGAGCAGCCTGCGCGGCCCGGGCCCTATCCTTCTGATACAGGTCAGCGATGATCCGCGACCTGGCCAGAAGGTAGGTGTTCCCGTCCCGGAGATCAGCAACGTTTCCGCCGTTCTGAAAAAAAGCGGGAAGAGATTCGGCAGCCAGTCCACGATTGAACTTGGCGACCTGGCCAGAAGACTCCCTCAGTTGGGCTGAGATGGCGTCCGCCGTCCCGCCGGCCCGGGCAGCCGCCTTCTGCCAAGCGGACAGCCGTTCAGTGCTGATGTCCAGGTTCTGAGCCAACTGGCCCAGAGCGGCCGCAGCGGCGATGGTGTCCACCGCGAAGCGCTTCGGGTCGAAGCCAGCAGAGACGGCCAAGGCATCGATGATGGTGGCCATGCAATTACCTCGGTTCAGATAAGACGCGCCTGTTGTGTGCGTCCACCGCAATCACCTCAAGCAGGTTGTACAGGTCTTCGGCGCCATAGACCGTCTGCAGGTCATGCAGCAGGACCGGGTGCCGGGAAATCACTACGCCAACATTCCGCGGAATGTTGGCGTAATGAATCAGGCGCGGGCCGCCACGGGAGACCTGGAGCCCGAAGTCGATGGGGTGGCGGCCGTAAAAAAATCCATGTGCAAGCCCAGGACTTTCTGGCGAAGCGTGAGCAAGGTCGCCACCTCCTCGATGTCGCCCGCGATCAGGTCTCGCGTCACCTCCGGACTTGGCTGGATCTGCACGCAGTCCATCATCTTGTCCAGCAGCGGCTTGGCGCTATCAAAGGGCAGCTTGGCGATGGCCTTGATGCCCATAGCCGCCACGCCGGCCAACCCCGCCTCGGCGATATTGGCCGGAATCTCAACGCCGGCGTTCATCAGCGCGAACAAGGCACGACCGGCCCAGTCCTCCGCGTCGTAGGCGGACAGTTCCGTCAGGACGAAAACCTTCCCCTTGTCGCGCCCTTCGGCGGCGATGGTCACGGTGATCTGCTTTCTTGCCATGTCACACCAATGCGGGGGAGACGTTTTGCCAGGTGATCTGGAACGCCATGGGTTGGAGAAGGGCCTTGGCGCTCGGCGCCGGGGGAATCTGCGTCAGCACGCCTCGGGTCAGCGTGTACTTGCGATCGATCGAGGGAACGTTGAGAGTCCCGTTCGCATAGAACACTTCCCGGGCCGCTTCGCTGGCCGCCATCCAGATTTCGAAGATGCGCATGGACGGCGAATCAGGCTGGATCGAGATGGTTTGAATCCGGGGAACCGGCACGTAGCTGGCCGACATCCGGCCGTCCACGCCCATGGTTACCTGAGCGGGGCTGGCCGCCTCGAAGGCGAATGCATTGTCGGAAGCGTAGCCCTCGATCTTCTGCGGCACCGGGAAAATCCCGCCCACGGCAAGCATCAGAACGGAATTGGCACTGGTCAAAGTCGCCATGTTGACTCCTTAAAGAATGGCCAGCGAGGCCAGGGTGATCTGCTGGACGGAACCGCCGTCCAGGTACCAGAACGTCATGGGTGGCGTGCCGCGGGCTTCTCGCACCTGCGGCGTCGCGTCCTTGATCTGCAGATACCAGCCGCGGGTCTGGAGCGTGTCCGAGATGTCCACGCCGGCCATGTTGTTGACCTGGGCCTTCTGCTGGTTCGACAGCGTCACGCCGGCGCGGATGGCGCCGAAGTTGACCGCGGCGTTGATCGGATCCAGGCACGCGGCGTCGATCAGCGTGTAGCCTTCGGTGTTGTAGGGGATGGAGTTCACCTGGGTCAGCAGCGACATCAGCGCCTGCTGGAACGCCGCGTTCAGCCAGATCTGGTTGACGTAGGTGTCGACCCACTTCCAGTTTCCGCCGACCTGACCTGGGTAGAAGAACCGGAAACGGTCATTGCTGGTGGCGTAGTCGCCATAGAAGTTGTAGCCGTTGTCGATCAGCGTCTGGGCGGTCGTGGCGTCCGTCACCGAATACGCCAGGCCGGATTGCCCCTTGAATGCCAGGGTGGCGCGGCCGTTCGTGCGTTCGAAGTCCAGCGACGCGATGGCGCCCAGGACAAACGCCGCATGCCGCACGTCCTGATAGACCGGCACCGAGCCCGAGTATTCGTTCGCGCTGACAATGGCGGCCCAATTGGACGTGTTGCCCTGCTGCGTGGCCGTGGCGTCGGTGTCCCAGCCAACGTAGACGTAGCGGTCGCCTTGCGCATTCGTCCATGCCGAGAACTCCACCTTGCCAGCCGTATCGGGCTCGAAGGTTGTCATGAACGCCGCCCAGTTCTGGGTCAGGTCGGTGATCTGGCCCATGGCCACGGCGGGCGCACCCGCTGCCGCGCCTTGCGACAGCACGGCGGCGGTCGCCTGCGTCAGCTTCAGGCCCGACGCGATCGTGCCGCTGCCGAACGACATCGTGCTGGCCTCGCCTTCCGTCGCGGAAGCGATCACGAAGGCGGCGCGTTGTGCGTCATAGGTGCAGGTCGCGCCCAGGGTGGTGAATGCCGACTGGATGATCGTAGCGGCGTTCGAAAAGCTCGTCGCCGTCGACAGGTCGATGTTGCCGGACGTCTTGGCCACGCCGTCAACGCTGACCGTCAGGACGCCGGACAGCGCCTGCAACTGGGTAAGTGTCACCGCGGCCATCGAGCCGCCGCGCAGGTACGCGGCAACAGGCGTCGCGGGGTACTGCGCGAACAGCAGGTTGCCCGGCTTGCGGGTCGAGTTGTCGAAGCCATTGAAGTACACGTCGGCCAGCGAGGCCTCGGTCGACGTGGGACCGAAGAAGCGCTGCACATCGCGCGCGGTCGCGAAACTCTGGACGGCGCCGATGGGGACGGCCGTATCGTGGGTGAGGATCAGGCCGTTCAAATCCAGCGCCGATCCGCCGGCTGCGATCACGCCCGGGACGACCTGGACGATTTCACTGGCGGGAATAGACATAGCATTAAGCTCCCGTAGGGTAGGTGGTGTCGACCTCGATGAGGCCCACGTGAAGTTGGTCCGCAAACTGCTGCGGCACGGTGATGGAAGGGTTGAACTGCAGGACGGCGTCGAACGCCCACCGTTCGAAGTTTTCGTTCTCTGCGCCGTCCAGGGAAAGTTGGCCGAGTTCGCCTGTCTCCAGCGGCTGCATGCGACCCAGCCGTTCCAGGAACTCGCACCCGTACTGGCTGCGTAGGGCGATGGACAAGATCAACGCCAGGTCGTGGGCGCGCGCGCCGCAGGCCTCGACTCGGGCAGTCCACTGCGTGGCCTGCGTCATGGTCAGCGTCCCTGTCGCAGGCGACGGATCGGCATAGGACGAGACAGGCAACGACAGCCCACGCGCGACCATGGGGGTAATGACAATGCACTCGCGCTGGGGGCTGGGCATCCCGTCTGAGCGGCCGCGAATCACTTCGCAGTCCACCAGGGTTGTGAAGAACGTGACCAGGTCCTCGACCAGTTGATCTTCAGTAATGCTTAGCTGAACGCCCATGAAGCGGGACTCCTGCCGAAGAAGTGAAAGCCAAGGCGATGCGCCCAAAAGCAAAAGCCCCGGCGCGTGGCCGGGGCTTCGTTTGTTTGGGGCGCAATGCCCCGGACCCATTGTGACCGATTGCGTGACCGGAAAGTCGCGGTCTTGTGACGGTACCGTCACACGTGATGCCGGCTGCTGCCTGACAGCTGCCGCGAACGTCAAACCAACGCAACGCGTCGTAAAAAACAAAATCCCCGGCGCGTTGCCGGGGCTTCGTTTGCTTGGGGCGCAATGCCCCGGGCCCATTGTGACCGATCACGTGACGTGAAAGGCGGGCTCTTGTGACGGCACCGTCACACGCCATGCATAGCTTCTTCCATGGCCGCCCTGTTCAGGCTCCTGAATAACCACGCTCCCCGTATCCTGCAGCGCATCCATGGCCCGCTGGATTCCCCTTTGCAAGCGAGTCTTCTCCGCCGCTGACAACGCCCGCCCATGCGAAACGTGACGCACCAGCTCCATCAGCCGGAACGACCGGCCGGGGTAGCAGGCCATCAGATCCATGACCTCGTGCGCGTACTTCATGCCAACCTCCTTTCGACCTGGCCGCGAAAGAGCCCCAGGTACAGCTTGTATTCGGTTTCAGTCAGGACCACGCCCGTCGTATCGGCGATCCAGTCCAGCGCCTTTGCGATGCGCGCCCTGGCGGTCAGATCGCCGAACATCGCATTTTTCTGCGGGTATTCGGCGATGACGATCATGCGTTCGTGCCAGGGCAACGCGGCATGCATCTCTTCCACCACCATGGCGTGATGTTGGTTGATGGGCCGGTAGTCGTCCTCGTCGGACACGTAGACGTGCATGTTCCCCACTGCAGCGCCCGACCAGGTCCACCGTACCCAGTTCCACATCAGATCGTCGCCGGTCAATTTATTCATCAGCCACCTCGCATTGTTTGCATTGCTTTCCGTAAGGCATGCCCTGAAGGTCACAGGCCGCCTCCACGCTCTCACCCTTGGCACGCTCAAGCATTTCCACAATGCCCAGGCTCGGGTGATCGCCGCGCGCGATTCGCGCTTCCCACTTTTCAATCCAGCTTCGATGCGGACGTCCGCGTTGCCTGAGGATTTTTTCCGCGCCCATTTTCTTTAGCGCCGTTTCTGCCTCGGCGCGCGTGGCCAGGGTGCGACCGGGCGCTGGAAGTGCGGGTCGTGGAGGCGGAACATCCGCCCAGAAACCCTTCGCCAGCTCGTCATGCAGCGTCTTCTCCCATCGGGCCTTGATCGCCCCATAGGTGCAACCCAGCAGATCGACGGTGCTGACGCCCACCGCCGCCCAGTAGACGGCGGGATGCGACCAGACGCCGGTCTCGCCCCGTCTGCGCGCGGACATGCCGCGCACCGCCTCGTGGTATGCCACTTCGGGAACCGTCCACGGACAACACAACTTGATGAACTGCGGCAACGTTGGCGGCCACTCTTGCGTAAGGCAGGCCACCAGGCCCCGGCGCACTTGAGCTTCGTCCAGGCCTTCCAGCTTCTGATTCCAGGAGTCCTTCAGCTCGCGAGCCGTCAGGCCTTGCCATTGCTGCGCGAACTTGGCGCCGTACATCAGCCACATTTCGTTCACCACCAGGGCGCCCAGCGTGGTGGGCTGGATGTCAGTGAGCGGCATCGATCGCCCCCATGAATTTTTCGCGAGGGCGCCCATCGTCCGCCAGCACGTCCCGCAACTCGTCGGCCCAATCGGCCAGGCGTTGCGCTCGGCTGGGCGGGTGGCCGGCTCGGCCCTGCGGCCGGGGCGGGAAGAGACCCTGATATCCGCCCGCAATGCTGTTTGCGATTACGGCGCCAGGCGTATGTCCTTCGGCCAGGTAGGCGGCAAGCTGCTGCAGCTGACGCCGCGCGCCCTCCTCCGTCACCGGCTTTCTGCGCGCTTTCCGGTCTGCAATCCAGACGATCCAGTCCTCGCGGTCAAGCCAATTCGGCAGTTCGATCGTCGATGCATCGAAGCCGGTCACCCGTTTGCGGGGGCTTGGGGGGTGTTCATTTGCTTCCTGGTTTCCGGTTCTTGTTTTCTGGTTAGCTTCCGATGCGGTTACGTTCGGGTTGTGATCGGGTTCGTCGCCGGATCCGAAAGAAAACCCGCCGGGTTGTTGTGAAGTTCGGTCGTCCTTTCTTGGACGTCCGCCTCGCCTGCCGTTGGCTTTGGCGGTCTCGGCTTTGACGCGATAAGCGGCAATCTCCACGTCGGCCCGCTTGTTGTGCCAGTGGCCATCGCGCAAGTCGAAGAACTCGCCGAGGATCTGCGCCGTCGCCTCCTTCTCTTCCTCGGTGCGCGCGCCTACCCACCGGAATACTTGCGGCATGTTGTCCATGATGGGCTGCTCTTCCGCGTAATAGCGGCGCAGCAGGCGGCTGTAGATGGCGTCTTCAATCAGGCTGAGATGCGTCGTCGCCTGTGCGTAATCGCCGATGTTGTGGCTGTAGTAATTCATGTGTGCTCCAGGATCCTGGCGGCGTGCGTGACGCCTAGCGAGGCGTTCAATTCCGATCTCGTAGGCAGGGTGCGTGTGCGGATGGCGTGTGGACGGGGACGCGGCAGCGCGCGCACGTCATGCCGGCCTGCCCTTGTCCGGCCGTAGTCGGTTTGTTTCCCATGCCTGGAACGAGTCGGGCCTGGCCAATCGCAGGAACTCTCGCCAGGCTTTCGGGATGCCATTGGTCCGCCACTGGGACACGGCCCCTGGGGTCAGCCCACACAGGCCGGCTACCCGGCCCGTTCCGCCCAAGGCGTCAATAAGAGAGGAATCATTGCTTCGTGCTTCCATGCTGAAATCTTAGAATGCTAAGATTTAAATTACAAGCCAGCTAAGAACAAATTTGTTTAGCATCCTAAGATGACCTTTCAGAAGCGAATCACACAGGCGTTCAACGACGAGGCCGCCCGCCGGGCGGACGCGGCCGAGCCACGCCTGACCAAGACAGACCTATGGAAGGCCGCGGGCGCGTCTTCCGGCGCGGCAACGCACTGGTTCAGCGGCGCCAACGGAATGGACATGGCGACATGCCTTAAGGTCGCCCCGCTCCTGCACGTCAATGCGCAATGGTTGTACGACGGCACGGGCCCGAAGCTGCCGGCGCGCAATGGCGCAAGCGCAGCCCCTGCTCCAGCCATCCCTGCGGCCCCGTGGCCATTCCCGGGCATCCCCGAGGAACAAGTGCGCGCATTGGCGCCGGACCAGCTCAACAAATTGCAGGGCGCGTTGGCCCTGGCGATTGCTCAATTGAAGCTGGGCATCGATGTTTATCCTGCCCCAGGCGCGTCACAAGCCGCGACGGTCTTGCGCAGCGACTCGCTGGTGGAGACGTATCTGTCCCGAGACGAGTTCCCGATGCGCATCGACGGCTTGGCCGCGGCTCCCTGGGAAGGCGGCAAGACCACGCACCAGACAGAGCGCGAGCATCGCGTGCGGATCAGCACCCAGACCGGCGTAGTGGCCAATGTTGGCGCCGGCGAGCCTCCCGCCGCAAACGACAAGTTCGAAAAAGTCCCCGAGCTGGCCGACGTGCGCCTGGCGGCGGGCGAGCCCATCGAGAACCACACCGAAGAACAGACGGGCATGATCCAGTTCCGCAAGTCCTTCCTGAAATCGGTGGGCGCGGGCAATGGAAAAGCCCGGGTGGTCTATGCGAAAGGCGACAGCATGGAGCCCGTCATTCGCGACGGCGCCGCGCTGCTGGTGGTTCCGAACGAAAGCCTGACCCTGCAGGACGTGGCGTCCGGCGGCGTCTACGCCATCAACTACGACGGCAAGATGATCGTGAAGACGGTAGCCAAAGACAGGCTCACCGGTTACTGGGTTGCGCGATCCTTCAACCCGCAGCACGCCGACATCCCGCTGGAGAACGGCGCCCCCGTGCGCGTGCTGGGCCGCATCGTCTGGGCAGGCGCCCGCCTGCGCGACGACGAAGCCGGACAGTGGGCCAAGGCCTAGCCGGCTGCGTTCAAGGCGGCGTATTGCCAACCGGGCGGCCGCGGCGCCGTCTCATGACGAACAGGGGTCTGCCCTGACCTCGTCAAAGACACCCGCAGCCTGACCTCGTCAAAGATACCCGCAGTCAAGGGGTCGCCCGGTTGCCCGCACACAGGCGTTGCCGGAATTCCGTATTGATATCCAGGTGCCAGACCGCGCGTTTCTCGCCGGACAAACGTGGCGGCACGTCTTTGATTGCCGAGTAGCGTCCGGCGTCATCGTCCCTGCCCCAGATCCAAAACCGCGAACCGTCGCTCGCCGCACAAAGACGCGCAGTCAGGTCCTCGTCCTGGACCAGCACGCGCTTTCCAACGACGGGATCAAACACCGCCGCGTCGTAAAGTTCCTTGCGCCAGTTATCGCGGGTGGGGATGGCCGGATCCCGCCAGTTGTCCACGATCCAGGCCGGATCCGACGCCTGGGTGTAGAAGCCCAGGTCAAACGGCAGTGCGTGCAGCGCGACCTGCGCGTCCTGTGCGCGCATTTCGCCGCGCAGTTGCTTCATCGCCGGGCCGACGCTGCCGCGCGGGTTGGTTGCCGCGACAATGACCGCCACCACGCAAACGACCGCCGCAATCGGGGCCGCGATGATTGCGCCACGGCGCTTGCCGGCGGCCCATGCGGGCGCGATGCGTTCGCACACCAGGAACGCCAGCGGCGGAAACACGGGCAGTATGTAGCCGATCAGTTTGGATTGCGGAATGGAAAAGAAGACCGTCACGACGGCAATCCAGATCGCCATCAGCCGGCGTAGTCCGTGCGGATCGGCGTCACGCCAGAACGCGCGGGTAAATATCGCAGCGCCCCAAATCGACCACGGCAGCGCAAGGCCGACCACGATGGGCACATAGAACCAGACCGGCTGCGCATTGTTGAATCCGCTCTGGGCAAAGCGCTCGAAATGTTGGTAGACAAAGAAATAATGAAAGAAGCCGGGAAACTTTGCCTGCATCAACCAGAACCACGGCACGGCGACCACGGCGAAAGCCATCAGCGCCGGCACCCAAAGCAAGGCGCGCACGCCGGGCATGTCGCGGCGCAGTAACAGCCACACCAGCACGATAGCGCCGGGAAGCGCCAGTCCGATCAGTCCTTTGGCCAGCACGGCCAAAGCCGCCAGCACGCCTGTGGCAATCGACATCGCGCGAAATGGCCTGCCATCGGCGCGCCGCAAGGCCGTATCGGCCGCCGCCAAAACGCAGAGGGTGATCATGCTAGCTACCAGCATGTCCATATTGGCAAACTGCGCCGCGCCAAAGAACAGCGGAGTCAGGGCCAGAATGACGACGGCCCAGCGCGCCTGGGCAACACTGCGGTAGCGAGCCACGAACCAGTACAGCCCCGCGCCGGCGCTCCAGGCCCCCAGCAGCGACGGCAGGCGCGCACTGAATTCGTGCACGCCAAAGAGCGCAAAGCTGATCTGCGCCAGCCAGTAATACAGCGGCGGCTTGTGGAAATACGGCATGCCGTCCAGCAGCGGAACCATGGGGGAATGACTACGCAGCATTTCCCAGGCCACGCCCGCATAACGCCCTTCGTCCGGCAAGGTCAGCCAGCGCGCCCAAGCCAGCGCGGCCAGCCAAACGCCAAGCCCCAGCAACACCGGCCAGGTCGAAGAGAGCTTTCCCTGTGCAACCGCATAGGGTGTGCGCGCCAGATCGACGCTCACGGCCGAACCTCCTGCGCGACGCTGGTAGCTACTGCGGGTGCAAAGCCGTGAAGAAGGCGCTGACGAAATTCGGGAGGCATGAAAGTCCGACAAAAGAAACTTGGAAATGGCACTGCATCCAGGATTATGGAAAGGCGCGCGTCAAGTTCTCATGAAATTTCGATGAGGGCTGCGGACAAGACCATCTGAGGCGGCTTTTTAGGGCCGGATCGAGCGCGGTAGGATGAATCAACCGACTGGAGGAGTCATGGAAAAAGCAAAGTGGGACTTTCAGATCGAGCGCCCTGTCCTGGACGACGCCGTCTGGCGTATCGCGTACACCCTGACATCCCCGATACCAGGAGTGCCTCCGGAACGCATCGCCATTGACGAGCGGTTCCACTCCGCGCATCTGGCCATCGAAGAGGCGACACGCCTTGCGCAAATTCACGTCGCTGACTTGAACGGAGACACCGCGAAGTTTGAACGACCGAGCGATTCAGAGGTGCCGTTTGACAAGGATCAGCGGTTTTAGCACCCGTCCTCGAGACGCCGTGTGAACGCACGGCTGGCTTACTCGCTTAGCCCAAAGCACCCGGCCAGGTAGAAGGGCTCACCGCGGGATCCTCATACACACATCCACGTGTGTGCCCCGGTCCAAATCCGCGCCGGGCATTTCTGCCCACTCATCCAAGGCGAGCAGCTCACCCTCGATTTCGCCCGACTCGACGCGTCTGGCCACGTCATCGAGCAGGTGAGTCCGGTTTACGAATCCCGTGCCACACCAGTCGCGAACGAATAACCGATATGCCAGATTGGGCATCTGTCCTTGCATGACGCCAAGATCCAGGATTATCCCCTGCTCGTTTCGAATAAGGAGTTGGCCGGGACGGGCATAGATACGGTAGATGCGCCAGGGCGCGCAAATGGCGGAGCGACCCGCCGTTCTGGTCGCGGTCGGCGAGGCGCTTTGAGAGGATGGCGCGGAAGACGGCAGAAACCTTGCAATCGTACTTGTCACGCGGCTAAGGGATTTCTTGACGACAGTCACGGCGCATCCACGATAGGCGTGGCCGCGTTTGTCGGTACGCGAGTTTCTACCGAAAATGGCGCAGGAAAATCGAGTCGGATTAGGCACATAGTCGCAGTTCCATATGGCGATACGGCCGGGTGACCCTTGTTCAAACACCATCGTCCAAGAGTACGCGACATCCGGCGGGGTGGATGGGATCAAGGACGACCGTTACACAAAACCTTATGCTCACCACGCTGTAAGTGCTGCGTGGACCATGGCTAATGTCCACGCAGAGGGGTCTGGTGCCAATTGGAAACGGTGGTTGACTTGGAAGATACCCGCTTCCATAGTGGACATGCTGCTTTTCGAGTATCGCGATTTTCGTCCGGTTTTGCGCCCTGTCAGGTGCTTCATTGTTCGCTGTCCTTTCCTTGACTAGCTCCATTTCGGGCCAAGCCCGCTAATTAAGGAGTAGAAGAATGGAAACCGGAATTGTTAAATGGTTCAACGATGCCAAGGGCTTCGGATTCATCATGCCGGAGGACGGAGGCAAGGACCTGTTTGCTCATTTCTCAGAGATCATCAGCGACAGCGGTCACAAGGTGCTGATGGAGAACCAGCGTGTCAGCTACGTCACGGCGCAAGGCGCCAAGGGCCCGCATGCGACTCAAATTCGCACGCTTTGAATCGCTGCCGGGCAACTGGCTGAAGGAATGACCATGTCTCACAACAACATTATCTACAAAGGCTATAGGCTGTCGGCACGGGTCTCTCGCGTTTCCGTCGGCGGGAGCAGCCGGCCGGCGTTCACTGCCACGGTGTCCGTGGAAGAGGCTATGGACGAACAAGAGGCCGTGGAAAGGCACGTTGTGCCTTTTTTTGCCACCGGCGGATTCGTTGCCAGCCCGGCGATAGCGGTCGATACGGCAATAAATCACGGACGTTGCATGGTAGACGCACACTCACTCGCCCGATGAACACAGCCGGAAGGTCTGTAGAAGTGGGCGAGTTTCGCCAGCGGGCAAACGGCGCCACGACAAGTTCAACAACCCGCAGCGAGCGCTGCGGGTTTTTCTTTGGGGGATCATTCAAACTGTTGCCCAAAACCAAAGGGCCGAATCCCTTGTTTCAAAGGAGCCGGCCCCGCAAATTGATATCAAGCTGCCTGTCAAAGCAGCTTGATTTTTAAATCGCTTTGATCATCGTCGCCATTGGACCTTTTTGACCTTGGCCCGCAACAAACGATACACGCTGGTTCTCTTCAAGAGATTTGTGTCCATCACCCTGAATTTCAGAGAAATGGGCGAAGAGGTCTTTGCCGCCCAGCTCCGGCATGATAAAGCCGAAGCCCTTGTCGTTGTTGAACCACTTCACAATACCAGTTTCAATCTTCAATGTAAGTCCTTGATGTGCAGGGAAAATTGTCCCTGCCCGCACTATGGACTCATACCCTGGGCAAAGATACAACCGTTGCAAAAAGAAACACTCGATGCCTATCGTTTGACCCCCTCTGAGCTCCGATGCGCTCGAGCCTACGGTTGCACGCGTCCGGCGGGACGCCCTGAACGCCTGGATTTACCGAAGAGCATCGCCTACGCATTGCGACTGGCAGATAGCGGTACTCCGGGTCATCATCGTCCCCACAACTCACTCGGTCATCTGACCCCGCATGAGTACGTTCAAAAGTGGAGCTGCTCTCAGATGAGGTAAACCTCCATCCGGAGAAAAGCGGAGCCACGTCATTCGTGCGGCTCGAGATTTAAACACGGGAAAATTCCCAAGAAGTGTTCAACTCGACCGCAATACTTTCGAGTAAAACGATTTGCTCCCTCACTTCCTAAACCAAGTCTCGGCATCGAGCGTCGCGGCTTAGTGCGCGAGAGATTTCAATTGCAGCTATCAGCGCGGCAACTGACAACACGGCTTGAGCCCATACTGTCCAACCTTCCCATGTGAGATGTCCCAACGGAAGATGGACGACGACGAGTATTGCAAAAACCACCGCCAAACGGTTGCAACAGCGCCGCTCTCAGCGCTTTCCTGGCCAGATCCACAGCCTGATCCAGTTCTGGTTCTGGAGCGGCCTGCATACGTCCGAAGTATTCGGCTTGCAATGGCCGAACGTGGACTAGCATCAGGACGCGTCCTGGTTGCGGAAGCTCTTGTGCGACGTGCGCCGAAAGACCGGACAAAGACGGCTTTCACCAGCCCATGGCTGGGATAACGCCGGCCTTCTGCGCGAAGCAGTTGGGCCACAGCGTGAAGATGTTCCTGAAAACCTATTCCAAATGGCTGGATGGCGATCAGGACGATCTGGAGATGAGCCGATTAGTAACGGCGATCTCCCCAGATATCCCCGAGAAAGCAAAACAGGCGCCTAAGCGCCTGTAATGTAGGGGAATTCTTTGGGGTGGCTGATGGGGCTCGAACCCACGACAACCGGAATCACAATCCGGGACTCTACCAACTGAGCTACAGCCACCACTGGTACTGCTAAATACCTTGCGGTGTTTCCGCGCTGCTGGGCTTTTGCCTTTCGGCTTTCGCTTTCGAAATTGCTTTCAAAAGAAGCTCAACAACGAAGAGGCCGAATTCTAGCACGTTTTTTTGAAGATGCGAAAGCGCCCTCGCAAAACCGGTCTTGCCAGCGACGACAGCCTTGCTATTCTTGCGCATGGTTCACCTTTGGAGGCCGCGTCTCACGCCATCGCTATGGATCGCATACACGCCATCTTGACGGATTACTGGCCGCATATTGCCTTTGGCATCAGCGTCGTCGCGGGCACCGGCGCTGCAGTGCATGCCGCGATGACCAAGCAGGACGTGCGGGCGGCCATCGGGTGGGTCGGGGTGGCGATGTTTTCGCCGCTGCTGGGCCCCTTGTTCTATTTCGTGGCGGGCATCAACCGCATCCGCAAGACGCGCGTTTCGCAGCAGCGGGACGATGCCATGTTGGTGGATGCGGAACAGGCAGAGACGGCGCCGGTGGACGTCGTGCCGATTTCCGGCGAACAATTCGCCTCGCTCAAGGTACTGGGCGATCGCGTCAGCCGTTTCCAGCTGTTGGGCGGCAACGAGGTGCGGCCGCTTGCCGGTGGTGACGAGGCCTATCCTGCCATGCTGCAGGCCATCCGCGAAGCGCGCCACAGCGTGGCGATGCAGAGCTATATCTTCGACAACGATCCGATCGGCCGTGAAATGGCCGAGGCTTTGATCGAGGCGCGGGCGCGGGGTGTGGAAGTGCGCGTGCTGATCGACGCCGTGGGCTCGAAGTATTCCCGCCCGCCCATCGTGCGCATGCTGGCGCGCGCGGGCGTGCCGGTGGCGCGGTTCATGACCAATCCGCTGGGCGTGCTGCGGATGCCCTACGCCAATCTGCGCAGCCACCGCAAGGTGCTGGTCGTGGATGGGCGCGTGGGGTTTACGGGCGGGATGAACGTGCGGGCGGCTTTCGTCACCGCGCTGTCGGGTGACGCCACCAACCGCGATACGCATTTCCGCATGGAAGGCCCGATCGTGACGCAGCTGATGTCGGTGTTTGCGCACGACTGGAACTTCACGACGCACGAATCGCTGGGGGCCAGGCCGTGGTTCGATCCCGAGGCGCTGCCCCCTTCGGGCAAGGTGCCGATACGCTGCGTCCCGTCGGGCCCCGATCGGGCGCTGGGCAGCACGCACAACATGCTGCTGGGCGCGCTGGCCGTGGCCCGGCGCCATGTGCGCATCCAGTCGCCCTATTTCCTGCCCGACCAGACGCTGATCGGCGCGCTGGCCACGGCTGCGCGCCGCGGCATCATCGTGGACATCGTGATCCCGGGAAAGAACAACCTGCGCCTGGTGGACTACGCCATGACGGCGCAGCTTGACCAGGTGGTGCGCACGGGCTGCCGCGTGTGGCGGTCCAGCGGCGCGTTCGATCATTCCAAGCTGATGACGGTGGACGACGCGTGGACCTACGCGGGCTCGTCCAATCTGGACCCGCGCAGCCTGCGGCTGAATTTCGAGCTGGACACCGAGATTTACGACCCGGAGGTGGCGCGCTGGATCGGCGCGCGCGTGGATGCGCTGATCGCGGGCGCGCGCCGGGAAACGCTGGAAGACCTTCTGCATGCGCCGTTTCTCAGGCGCCTGCGCAACAAGGTCATCTGGCTGGCCACGCCTTATCTATAGACGGCCGCGCCACGCCTTGTCCGTGGCCGGCCGCGCCGCGCCACACCTTCTTTGTAGCCGGCCGCGCCGCGCCGCCGGAACTAGCCGTCCGACGCGGGCACCGCGGCCTGGCGCACGGCGAACACCGCGCTGGCCTTCAGCATGGCCCGCCCGTCGACCTGCAAACGGCACGTGGCGTAGATCAGCCGCTTGCCCTGCTTGTCGATCTGCACATGGGCCTCGAGCCAGTCGCCGGGATTGACGGCGTTCAGGTATTCCACGGACATCTGCGCCGTGACGACGGATACGCGTGCCTGTTCGGAGATCACAAAACCCAACGCACTGTCGGCAAAGGTGGCCAGGAAGCCGCCGTGCGCCATGCCGTGCATGTTGCCGTGGGCGGCGTTGACCCGCAGCGCCAGGACGTTGTCGGCCTCGCGGCGATAGAACGCGCCCAGGTCGGTCAAATGGCGCATGAACTGGCTGCTGGGGAGCCAGGGGATAAAGCCGGCGGGAATGGAGTCTGTCATGGCTGCCGCGGGAAGCGTTTCCGATAGAAGATCCGCCCAAGTATTCCAGACCGCCGCGCCGGGGCATAGCGCGGCGGTCGGCGCGCGGACAATCCGACAGGCCCCGGCGGGCTTCTGGGGGTAAGATTTACGGCACAACAATCACCCCACATGGCAGGAGCAGTTGAAGATGGCGAAAGTCGGCATGGTTGGTATCGGCCTCATGGGCCACGGCATTGCAAGCAATCTGGTCAAGCACGGACACGCCTTGACCGTGCTGGAGCACCCGGGCAACCAGCCCCTGGACGCGCTCAAAGCTGCGGGCGCGGTCAGCGTCGCCAACGGCGCGGAGCTTGCCGCCCAGTCTGACGTGATCATCCTGTGCGTCACGGGCAGCCCGCAAGTCGAGGCCGTGCTGATGTCGGCCGGCGGCGTGCTCGAAGGCCTGCGCCCGGGCACGGTCGTCATCGACTGCTCGACCGCCATCCCCTCTTCCACCGTCAAGGTGGCGCAAGCCGTCACCGACAGCGGCGGCCGCTTCCTGGACGCGCCGATGACGCGCACGCCGAAGGAAGCCGCCGAAGGACGCCTGAATCTGCTGGTGGGCGGGGACGCCGCCCTGTTCGACGAATGCAAGCCCATCCTGGCCTGCTTTGCCGAAAACATCACGCATGCGGGGCCGGTGGGCGCCGGCCATCGCATGAAGCTGCTGCACAACTATGTGTCGCTGGGCGTGGTCGCCCTGCTGTCCGAGGCCGCGGCTTGCGCGCTGCGTTCCGACATCGATCCGGCCGTGTTCGCCGACGTGTTGACCAAGGGCGGCGGCGGCGGCGTGGCGCTGGAGCGCATCAAGCCTTATCTGCTGGAACAGGATCCGTCGTCGCTGCGCTTTTTCATGTCGAACGCGCAGAAGGACCTGTCTTACTACAACACCATGGCCGCCGAGACTGGCGCGGTGCGCGAGATCGGCGCCGCCGTGCAGCACACGTTCGACCAGGCGGTTACGCAGGGCGGCGGCGACCGCTACGTTCCTGAGCTGGTGTCGCTGCTGAAGGACCGGTGATCATTGCGGCCGAGGCGCGAAAGACCCTCTCGGCCGCATTCGACGACGCCCGCATTACGAGCGCACTGAAAGACGCTCAACGCCCCCCGGCCACTGCCGGGCGCGGCGTGCGCAGGATGCCGCGAGGCGGCAGGCGCAGGGAAATCAGCGCGGCCAGCAACAGCAGCACCCCGGCCGAACCAAACGCCACCCAGTGCGTGCCGAACGTCTCGAAGGCCCAGCCGCCCAGCCATGAGCTGATCATGCCGCCCACCTGGTGGCCCAGATAGGTCAGCCCGTACAGCACACCCACGAGCCGGATGCCGTAAACATCCGCCAGGATGGCCGACGACAAGGCGATGCTGCCCGCCCAGACGACGCCGCCGATCGTGGCGGCGGCATACAGTTCCCAATGCGCGCCGACCATGACCAGCGCGAAAAAGCCCAGCCCGCGCACCAGGTAGATGGTGGCAAGGATGTTGCGGCGCTCGACCTGATCGGACATGCGGCCCAGCACCAGCGTGCTGAAGATGGCGACCAGGCCGATCAGGCCGATGCCCAGCGAACTGGTGGTGGCGTCAAAGCCGTGGTCCATCAACATGGGCATGCCGTGCGTGCCCAGCAGGTTCATGCTGAACCCGCAGGCGAAAAGGCCCAGCGCGACCTGCCAGAACGGCAAGGTGCGCAGCGCGTCGCCCAGCCGCGGCGCGGCCGCCTTGGCGGCGGGCTTGGCCGAGGCGGATTTCTCGACGATCTGATGAGGCAGCAGGTCCGTGTGCTCGGGGGCCTCGTCACGCACGACGAACAGGGCCGCCGGCACGGTCAGCAGCGCGAACAGCACGGCAAAGCCCAGCAGGGTTTCCTGCCAACCCACGGCGGAGATGGCGTAGGTCAGCGTGGGCGTCATGAGGGCGATGCCCGCCATCGAGCCCGTGGACAGGAAGAACAGCGCCATGCCGCGCTGGCGCGTGAACCAGCGGCTGATCACGGGCGTCAGGGCGACGGGGCTGGTGAAAGCCAGGCCGATGGACAAGGCCACGCCGAAGGACAACAGGAATTCGAGCGGGCCGCGCGCGAAAACGGTCCAGATGGAAGACGCCACGACGATGGCCGTGCCGACCAGCAAGACGAAGCGCGTGCCGCGGATGCTGACCAGATAACCCGCCAGCGGCATGCCCAGCCCATAGCAAAGCATGCCGATCGCCACGATGCCCGACAGCAGGCTGCGCGAGAAACCCAGGCCATCCGCCATGGGCAGGAAAAACGGCCCGATGCCCATGCGCAGGCCGACCGTCAACAGGGTGAGTACCGTGGCGGCGCCGACGATGTTCCAGCCGAAATACCAGCCGCCCGACTCTTGCTTGTCCAATCTGTTCTCCTCGGTGTCTTCTTATGGCCGCTTTGCGCGCCAGGACTTGCGGACACCGTGGGGAGGCGCCGAGCGGGGCTCAGCGGTCGACATGGGCGGGAAGGGCCAGGCGCGTATCGGCTTGCTTGTTCCGGCGGATGCAAACCGCCAGACGCGTCATATTACTCCCCGCTATATATGTATTGCGCTCGCGCGACGGCATTCCTGTCCGGTGAGCGGCCAGCGTGCGCTCGGGGCTGGCCCGGGCGCGCCTGAACGCTGCTAAGCCGCCTGTTCCAGGAATGCCTGCAGGGCGGGCACGGTATTGAGCACGTGCTGGCGCATCGCGGCTTCGCACCGGTCGGCATCGCGGGTTTGCAGCGCGTCGATCAGTTCCTGATGCGATTCGCGCACGCGCAGGACACGGCCCGGCTGCGCGGCCCACAGGCGCATGTAGGGTTCGACGACGGAGTGCAGTTCGGATATCTGGTTCAGCAGGCGGGACTGGCGGCAGAAGCTGCACAGGTATTCATGGAATTCGCGGTGGGCGGTGGTCCAGTCCAGGTCTTCGCTGGCGCCCTGGTCCAGTTGTTCCAGCATGTGGGTCAGCCGGCGGATGTGATCGGCGCTCATGTTGAGCACCGCGTTGCGCGTGGCCAGCCCTTCCAGCACGGAGCGCATTTCGAAGACTTCCAGCATTTCCTGCTGGTTAAGCCCGCGCACCACGGCGCCGCGATTGGCGCGGATCTCGACCAGGCCTTCCGAGGCCAGCCGGCGCAGCGCGCCGCGCACCGGCATGCGGCTGGTGCCGATTTCGGCGGCCACCACGTCGGGCACCAGGCGCTGGCCCGGCGCATAGCGGCCAAGCCGGATCTCGCGCTGCAGATGCAGGTACGCCTCGTCTTCGGCGCTGATGGCTGTCTTCTGAAATTGCAGCACTTACGTCCCCAGGCTTGGAAAGCCGCCATGATAGTTAAGCGCAAAAATAACACAAACTGGATCCAATGATCCATGGATGCAAACACTAATGGCCTGGCCGCCCGAGCTTGCGTCTAATCCAGACGGGACGCGCCCGTCGCGCCCGCCTGGCCGGAACGGGCAAGAGACCCGCCCGGTGTTTACGCTTTTCATCACGCGATCAAGGGGAATCCATGAAATTTCGTCTCATCCGGGCGCTGGCAGGCGCCGCCGCCGTGGCCTTTGCGGCCCAGGCCGGCGCCCAGGCCACTGACTGGCCGCAGCATCCCGTGCGCATCGTCGTGCCCTTCCAGGCCGGCTCGGCCACGGACCTGATCTCGCGCCAGCTTGGCGCGGCGCTGTCGACCGAACTGGGCCAGCCCTTCGTCATCGAGGCGCGTCCCGGCGCCGCCGCCGCCATCGGCAGCGCGTCGGTCGCCCGGTCTGCTCCGGATGGCTACACGCTGTTGATGGGCGGCCCGGCCGCCGTCGTCACCAACCGCTTCCTGCAAAAGCGCCTGGCCTACGATCCCGATTCTTTCGCATTGGTGTCCCTGGTCGCCTACACGCCGAACATCCTGCTGGCCAACCCGTCGCAGCCCTTCAAGACGCTGCCCGAAATGGTGGCCTACGCTCGCGCCAACCCCGGCAAGCTGACCTATGCCTCGTTCGGCACGGGCACGACGTCGCACATGGCCGGCGAAATGCTCAAGTCCGTCGCGGGCATCGATATCCTGCACGTGCCGTACAAGGGCGCTGGCGAGGCGATCCCTGCCCTGCTGAGCGGTCAGGTGTCGATGTACTTCGACACCATCATGACCGGCCTGCCCCAGGCCAAGAGCGGCGCGCTGCTCGCACTGGGCGTGTCCAATTCGCAGCGTTCGTCGCTGGCGCCGGACATTCCGACCATCGCGGAACAAGGCTTTTCGGGCTACGACATCGCCCCGTGGTACGGCCTGGTCGCCCCCGAAGGCACGCCCGCGCCCATCCTCGAGAAGCTCAACAAGGCCGTCAACAAAGTGCTCGCCGACCCGGCGTTGCGCGGTAAGCTCGCCGAAGCCGGCGCCGAGCCGCGTGGCGGCAGCCGCGAGGAATTCGCCGCCTTCATCAAGGCCGAGATTCCGCGCACCAAGCAGTTGATCGACCAGGCCGGCATCACCCCGCAGTAATTTTCTTAACGAGTCCCAGCATCCATGTCCTCCCCCTTCGATTGGTCTTTTCCGTACGCTTCCCGAAAAATGCCGGTCCTGGCCGCCAACGCGGTCGCGACCAGCCAGCCCCTGGCTGCGCAGGCGGGACTACGCATGCTGCTGGCCGGTGGCAATGCCGTTGACAGCGCCATTGCCACCGCGATTGCCCTGACCGTCGTCGAGCCCGTCATGAACGGGATCGGCGGCGATATGTTTGCGCTGATCTGGCACGACGGCCAGCTGCACGGCCTGAATTCCAGCGGCTGCGCGCCGGCTGCATGGACGCCCGAATACTTCAACGGCCGCGACGCCATGCCGGGCACCGGCTGGGGCACGGTCACCGTACCCGGCCAGGTCGCGGGCTGGAAGGCCCTGTCCGACCGCTTCGGCAAGCTGCCCTTCGCCAAGCTGTTCGAACCCGCCATCGCCTACGCCGAGGACGGCTTTGCGGTGTCGCCCACCATCGCGCGCCAATGGGCCAACCAGGCGCCCAAGCTGGCTGCCGAGCCCGGCTTTGCCGACGCGTTCCTGCCGCAGGGCCGCGCGCCGCAGGCCGGCGAGTGGTGGCATTTCCCGGACCAGGCCAAGACCTTGCGCGAGATCGCCGAAACGGGCGGCGAAAGTTTCTACCGCGGCGAACTGGCCCGCAAGATCGCCGACTTCGCCAGCCAGACGGGCGGCGCGCTGAGCGCCGTCGATCTGGCCGAGCACCAGGCGGAATGGGTCAAGCCCATCTCGCAATCCTTCCGCGACTACGAACTGCACGAAATCCCCCCGAACGGCCAGGGCATCTCCGCGCTGATGGCGCTGGGCATGCTGGAGCAATTCGACCTGGAAGGCATGGGCCGCGACAGCGCCGACTACTACCACGTCAGCATCGAAGCCATGAAGCTGGCCTTTGCCGACCTGCACCACCACGTGGCGGATCCGCGCCACATGCGCACCGACGCGCGCGCCCTGCTGGACCGCGCCTACCTGGCCGAGCGCGCCCGCCTGATTTCCATGGACCGCGCCAGCGTGCCCACCGCCGGCACCCCGGCCACCGGCGGCACGGTGTACCTGACCGCGGCGGACGCCAGCGGCACCATGGTGTCCTTCATCCAGTCCAACTACCACGGCTTCGGCTCCGGCGTCGTAGTGCCGGGCACCGGCATCAGCCTGCACAACCGCGGCCTGAACTTCGTGCTCAAGCCCGGCCACGCCAACCAGGTCGCGCCGCGCAAGAAGCCCATGCACACCATCATCCCCGCGTTCGTGACGCGCGGCGGCCAGCCTGTCATGTCGTTCGGCGTGATGGGCGGTTCGATGCAGGCGCAGGGGCACCTGCAGATGGTGACGCGCCTGGCGGCATTCGGGCAGAATCCGCAGGCGATGAGCGACGCGCCGCGCTTCCGCGTCGAGAACGGGCCGGTGGTCAACGTGGAATCGCATCTGCCGGCCGACGTGGTCGACACGCTGCGCGCGCGCGGCCACAACGTCGCGGTGGCGCCCGTCGACAGCCTGGAATTCGGCTCGGCGCAACTGATCTGCCGCCTGCCGCAAGGCGGATACGTCGCCGCGTCGGACTCGCGCCGCGACGGCCAGGCCGTCGGTTTCTGACGCCATTCGGGGGGCACGCCGGACTTGCCGCGCAAGTTCGGCGAAAATCCGTGACCGCGCCGGCGCGCCAGCGCGCCGGGTGCAATTACCCAGCGCGCCGTCACACCCTTGCAGCGACGCGGGCAGATACTGCCGCGTCGCCGCACGAAGGACCGAAATGCCCGATCTGGCCTTGCCGCCCCCGGCAAACCACCGCAATGCCCGCGCTCATACGCGCATCCTGAAGCTCCTGCCCATCGCCCTGGCCGCCGCCTGCACCTTGCTGCCGGCCGCGATGCCCTTGCCCGCCCGCGCGGCGCTGCCGCTGGCCGTGGACGGCCAGCCCCTGCCCTCGCTGGCGCCCATGCTCGAGCGCGTCACGCCCGCCGTCGTCAATATCTCGGCCAATTCCGATGCGCAGGCCGCAGCCCCGACGCGAGCGCCGGGCGCCTTGCGGCAGAACATCGGGTCGGGCGTCATCGTCGATGCAAGCCAGGGCAACATCCTGACCAACCACCACGTGGTGCGGGGCGCGGCATCCATCCGGGTTTCCTTGCAGGACGGGCGATCCTTCAACGCCACCATCTTGGGCAGCGACCCCGACACGGACATCGCGGTGCTGCGCATTCCCGCGGAAAACCTGCAGGCGTTGACCCTCTCGGATTCCAGCGATCTGCGCGTGGGCGATTTCGTCGTCGCGATCGGCGACCCCTACGGACTCGGACAATCAGCGTCATCCGGGATCGTGTCCGCGCTGGACCGATCCAGCCTGCGCGCGGCCGGCTACCAGAACTTCATTCAAACGGACGCGTCCATCAACCCCGGCAACTCGGGCGGTGCGCTGGTGAACCTGAACGGAGACCTGGTGGGCATCAACACGATGATCTACACGCCTTCGGGGGGCAACGTGGGCATCGGCTTCGCCATCCCGTCCAATCTGGCGGGCGAAGTCATGCGGCAGCTGCTGCAGCACGGACAGGTGCAGCGCGGCGGACTGGGGCTGGACACGCTGGACATCACCCCGCGCAATGCCCGCCAACTCGGCCTGGCGCCAGGATCGACCGGCGTGGTGGTTGCGCGCGTGGCGGACGGCTCACCCGCCCAGAAGGCTGGCGTCCAGGCCCGGGACCAGATCCTGTCGGTCGACGGCAAGGCCATTGGCTCCAGTGCGCAGCTGCGCAATGCCGAAGGCCTGCTGCCCGTCGGCCGCCAGGTGCGTCTGGGCCTATCGCGCGCGGGCTCAAAAACGGAAGTCGTCCTGCGCATCGAACCGGAACAGAGCGACCGGCTGCATGCCGGATCGCTGGATGCGCGCCTGACCGGCGTGGAGTTCTCCGAGGTGGGACGCGCGCAGCGTGTGCAGGGCAACGACGGCGCGGTGGTCAGCGCCACGTTTCCCGAGCGCGGGCCCGTGGCGGCGCGACTGCAACGCGGCGACATCGTCATCGGCGTGAACCAGCACCCGGTCAGCAAGCTGGCCGATCTGCGCGACGTGCTGGCCGGCGCGGGCGCCCGGCCGCTTGTGCTGACTCTGCTGCGCGGCCGGACGGCCTACACCCTGCAAGTGAATTGAATAGCCCGCGTGCGCGGCCGCCGCGCGGCGCCGGCGCAGTTTCGGATTGAGCGCGTCGAGCGGATCGTGGCAGAATGCCTCGAATCCGGCGCCACGCGCCGGTCCACGGGCCAGCGACGCGACGTACTCTCTGCCACCACGGGCATGCCCGGCCCGCCACCAGGAGCACGGATGAACCCCATTCCGACTCACAAGCGTCCCGTGCTGGCCAGCCTGTTGCTGGCATGCCTGGCCACCACCACGGCAGGTGCCGCCTCAGAAAACGATGTGCCCCAGATCATGCAGGTGCCCGCCGACAACCGTATCGTGTGGCGCGCGCCCGCGGAAGGCGTCGTCACGTATGAATGCCGGATGACGCAGACGGACGGCGCGCGCTTCGCGTGGGTCCTCGCCGCCGCAACCGCGACGCTGGGCGCGGGCCAGTCCGGCCAGACCGGCGCCTACAAGAGCCCGCCAGAGACGTGGCGGGCGGCAGACAGATCAACACTGACCGGCATGGAAACCGTGCGCGCCGCGTCGGGTCCGGACCGCCTGCCCGATCAGCTTGTGCTGGCCAATCCGTCCAGGGGAATGGGCGTGCTGACGGGCGTCACGTATATCCAGCGCCTCGTCCGTGCGGGCGGCGGCGTCCCGCAGGCGCCGTGTTCCACCGCGAACAGGGGTCAGCAGGCGCAGGTCAAATACCAGGCCGACTACGTGTTCTGGAAGCCGAACTGACGGGTTGAGCGCCCGGCAAGCGCATGATTTGCACCGGCGGCCCAGCCTGCCGGTGCGTAGGGCAGACAGGACGGCGGCATCAAGGAGACGTCGACATGCCCTGCTTCAGTTCTTTCACCAGCCCCGGGTGCCTGGCCTTTTCGGGGGTCAGAGTGTAGGCGGAAAACGTCACCACCTTCTTGCCGGACGCGGCGAACAGGGCCGTGAGCTCTGCCGGGCGGCCGGACAGCCTGCTGGTCGCGTCAAGTTGAAAAACACCGATGTTGCCGACCTTGAAGGCGCCGTCTCCGGTCTTCTTGAACGTGGGCACGGCTTCCTGCTGTTGCGACTGGAAGCCCGCGGCCATGGCGCCCAGTGTGAACGCATCGTCGTCGCCCACGGCAAGTTCCACCGGAACGTCGATCACAATGATGGCCTGCATGGTGGCGCGATTGAGGAAGATCTTGCCTGTGACCTCGGGATTGGCCGGATCCGACGGAAATTCGGTTTCGGTGAACCCCGCCGGAATGGCGACCTTGAGCTTGCCGTCCAGCAGCTGCAACGGCTGCGGCGGCTGCGGCTGGGGTGCGGCCGTGGCGTCCAGCGGCGCTCCGTTGGGGTCCTTCGATGCCGCCGCGGCACCGGGCGCCGCGGCACCGGCGGGTGCGGCAGCAGCAGGCGCGGCATCGGCGGGTGTCGGAGCAGCGGGTGCGGCAGCAGCGGGTGTAGCAGCAGCGGGTTTGGCAGCAGCAGGTGTGGCACCAGCGGGAGCGGCAGCAGCAGGTGCGGCAGCAGCAGGTGCGGCGGCAGCGGGCGCCGCACCGGCCTTCGGCGCAGCAGCCGGCGCAGCTCCGGCCGCCGCGGCATTCGGGGCCTGGGCGGATACGCTGGTCGCGCCCATGGCCAGCGCCAACGCCAATGTCATTTCCGCGAGCCGTGCGTTGTGCGTGTGCATAGCTTTCCGATGAATAGACAGAGCTTCCAATACTACAACGCGTAGACCGCGTCGCCAGGCGCTTCAGAACGACAAGGCCCGCGCAGTGCTTGCGCGGGCCTTCAGTTTGCCATGATCGGAGTTCGGGTGAGCGGACTGGGAGTGGAGCTAGGGAGGTGGCCGATTTTTTCGCGTCTGTGGCCGGGTAAGACGCCCAATCCGCTCAGTGCAACCGCGGTGCAGGGTGAAGGCGGGCGCGCCAGCCGCGCCCGCCGGATCACGTCAGGCGCTTAGAAGCGATGACGGATACCGACCATGCCCACGGTGCTCTTCACGCCGTCGATGAAGGCGAAGTCCGTAGCGTAGGAGCCGAGCGCGTACAGGTTCGTACGCTTGGACAGGTTGTACGTGTAGCCGATGCTGTACACGTTCATGGCCGAATCGCCACCGGTCAGCAGGTCGCTGTCCGGATCGGCACGTTGCCACGAAGCCAGGATGGTGCTGGCGCCCAGCGGCACGGTCAGGCCGACCATGTACGAATTCGCCTTGAAGTCTTCGACGCCGACGTTCGAACGGAAGCCATCGGCGATGGTTTCGGTGCTGCCGAAGGCGTTGATGCTTTGGCCAGTGAACCAGCCGTCGCGGGTCTGACCGAAGGCCAAAGCCAGCTTCAGGACTTCGAAGTCGTACGAACCGCCGATGTTCCACGACTTGGGCGTGGCATCGTTGCCCAGCTGGTTGGCCGGATTCAGTTGGTCGTACGTCAGGGCGACGTTCAACGGGCCGTTGACATAGCGCACGCCGGCGGTGATGGCGCGCGTGTTGTCGGCAGTACGGAAGTCCGTCTGAGCCGCGGTCGTGTCGGCGATGTTGAACGAGTAGCCGAGGCCAGCCTGGAAGCCGCCGAACGACGGGGTCGAATACTGGACCATGTTGTCGTAGCGGACGGTGTTCGCGGCGCTGAATGCGTTGCCGATGTTGGCCTGGCCGTAGCTGGCGGCGAACGGATCGATGGCGCCCAGATACTTGGAGGCGATGTTGGTCTGGCGGCCGAATTCCAGCAGACCCCAGGACGAGCTCTTCAGGCCAATGGTGGCTTGGCGACCGAACAGGCGGCTGCTCTGGCCCGATTGGCCGTTGGCCGAATTGAAGCCGCTTTCAAGCGTGAACACGGCACTCAGGCCGTCGCCCAGGTCTTCCGAACCGCGCAGGCCCCAGCGCGAGCCGCTGGACACGCCATTGCTCATGCCGACCTTGGATTCGTGGTAACCGTCGCCCTTGATCCGTTGATAGCCCAAGCCGGTATCGATCAAGCCGTACAGCGTCACCGAGGTTTCCGCCTGCGCCATGCCGGACAGCGCGGCGAAGATGGCGGTGGCGAACAGAGTCTTTTTCATTACAGATTCCCATTGATGTGAACAGACATGCGCATGTGGCCGAACCCGCTACACGGGCGGCGCAGTGATGCACACGGCGCATGGCAGGAACGAATTCTAGGGACGCAATGTGTCAGTTTTTGAGACACAAGCGAAACCGTGTCAGAAAACCGAAATTTGACGCCGAATGTCGCGCGAGGCCGACAGGCAAGGCGTGTGGCCGGCTCGCCGGCAGGCGTGTAATGCGCGTGTGCTATGAAGGCAAGGAAGCGTGCACGCGTTGCGGCGCGCAAAGGCGCACAAACGTAGCCAGCAGTTGCGCCGCATCGTGCGCCGGCGCCAGCACCGCCACCATCGCGGCAACGTCGTAGCCCTCGGCCTCGAACACAGGGGCCCGCCGCGTCAGGCACGCCGACATCAACGCGGGCGAAAACTCGGGATGAAACTGCACCGACCACGCGTTCGGGCCGTAACGCAGGATCTGGTGCGGATCATGTCGGGAACGCGCCAACACGTCGGCGCCCTGCGGCGGCGTCAGGACGCTCTGCTCGTGCGTCAGATTCGCAAAGAAGCGCGGGGGCAGCTCGCCCAGCAGCGCATCACCACGGACATCGGCAGACAGCTCGATGGCGTGCTGACCGATCTCGCGGCCTTCGGGGTGGAAGTCGACGACACCGCCCAGCGCGTGCGCCATCAGTTGATGTCCGTAGCAGATTCCCAGCAGCGGAAGCTTGACCTGGAATGCCCCACGCAGCCATTCGGCCGTGCGCTCGCTCCACGGCTCGCGATCCGTCACCATGGACCACGATCCCGTCAACACGGCTCCGGACAGGTCGGCCGGATTGGGTAGCGGGTCGTCCTCGTGCGGCTTGAAGACGCGCACGGGCAAATCCGGATCACCCAGCGCGGCGCGCATCCAATCGGATTGTTCACCCTGCGCCAGCCGCAAATCTTCTGGGGGACGGCCCATCTGCATGATGGCGAGCGGCTTGCGGATCATTTCAGCGGTCTTGACCACGGCGGCGCGCGGCGCTCATTTGCCGAAGAGCCGGCGCAGCCGCGCGGACTCCGCCATGTTCAGGCGCTTGGCCTCGTCTTCCGCATAGGCCCTTTCGCCCACATCGTACGAGCCTTCGTGCAGGCACTTGCTGCGGTTGGACTTGCATTCGTTGCTGGCCCGGGCGGGAGTGGCGTTCGACATGCTGGCTTTCTCTGCCGGCGTCGGCTTGTTGGACGAACAGCCAGCCGCCAGCGCGACGAAGAACAACGCCGCGCCGCAGCGGCTGATGGTAAGAATCGACATTTTCCCGGCCCTACAGAAACGCTCTAGGCATTCTTATAGCAAAGCTTTGCGCGGGAAGACGTTTTAAGTCGTAGCAATGCGGCGGAACAAGTCGGCGGTGCGGTCGGACCTTGTTCTTCATCCGCCCCCTTCAGGAAGCCTTCAGCTTCCGGCTTTTCCGCACCGGATCCGGGCGATAACGCAGGGCCTCGATGACCAGCGCCAATGCGGGTGAAAGCTGGCGCCGGTTGGCGTAATAAAGGTGATACCCCGGAAACACCGGCCACCAGTCTTCAAGAACCGGCGCCAGCCTGCCCTGCTGGATATGCGGCTGCACCAGGTCGTACGGCACATAGGCCAGCCCCATTCCGTCCAGCGCCGCCTGCAGCATCAGGAACGTGTTGTTGAACACCGTCTGGCCGTTCACCCGTACGCTCAGTGCGCGCCCGCCCTTTTCGAAATCCCACGCATACAGGCCTCCATGCGTGGGCAGCCGCAGGTTGACGCAACAGTGCTCGGTCAGTTCTTGCGGGGTCGCGGGCAGCTTTTTGCCGGCCAGATACGCCGGAGACCCCGCCACCGCCATGCGCAGGTCGGGCGCAATGCGCACCGCGATCATGTCCTTGTCCACGCGGTTTCCCACGCGCACGCCGGCGTCGAACTGCTGCGCGGCGATGTCGGTCATCGCGTAATCGACGCTGAACTCGATCCGGATATCGGGATATTCGCGCAGCAACGGCAACAGGCGCGGCCACAGCGCCGTGACGATGGCATGGTCGTGCGCGGTGATGCGCACCGTGCCGGCCGGCTTGTCGCGCATCTCGGTCAGCGATTGCAGCTCCTGCTCGATCTCGCTTAACCGTGGGCTCAACACGCCGAGTAGCCTGCTTCCGGCTTCGGTGGGCGACACGCTGCGGGTGGTGCGCGTCAGCAGGCGCATGCCCAGGCGCGCTTCCAGCGCCAGCATGGCGTGGCTGAGCGCGGAACGCGACAAGCCCAGTTGGGCTGCGGCGCGCGTGAAGCTGCGGGCTTGGGCGACGGCGACAAAGGCCTGGAGGTCGTTCAGGTTCTCTTTCGGCATTGGTGAATTTTTTGCACCAGGGAATACTGATTTTGCAATCTTCTCAGCTAATCGCCTGGATCATACAGTGCGGAAGGTGGCGCCGGCACACGGCCCGCGCACTGCGCATGCCGCCGCCCGGCGGGGCATGCAGCGGATCCATCAACTGAAATGAAGGCTGAAAGCATGAGAAAACAGGTAAGCAAGATCGCGGTGTGCGCGGCGCTCGTCCAGACGGCCGCGGCGCAAGCCGCGGATCCGCAAGCCACGTCGGCCACGCAAGGCCAGCGGATCACCCAAGCGGGCGAGCAGGCGTCGATTCCCGGCCCGGATCAGTACTTCACCGGCCGCGTGCGCATCGACCCCGTCTGGCCGGCGGACAAGGACATCAACGCCTCGGGCTCGCTTGTCACGTTCGAGCCCGGCGCGCGTTCGGCCTGGCACACGCACCCTGCGGGCCAACGGCTGGTCGTGACGTCGGGCGTGGGCCTGACCCAGGAATGGGGCAAGCCCGTACAGGTCATCCGCCCCGGCGACGTGATCCATTGCCCGCCCGGCGTCAAGCATTGGCATGGCGCGGCGCAGGGCACCGCCATGATCCACCTGGCCGTCACGCCGTCGTTGGACGGCAAGAATGTCAATTGGATGGAAAAGGTCAGCGATGAACAATACGCCGCACGCTAAGCAGCGCAGACGCCCACGCGCGCTGGCGCGATCGGCGTGGCTTTGGCGCTGGCCGTTATGCTGGGCCAAGCCGCGCTTGCGCAAGGAACGACAAAAATGCCCGACACCACGAACTCTGCAGCCGCCGCTTCCGAAGCGCTCTCCGCCCGGCAGATGGCCATCGTGCCGATCGCCGCCTTCGCGGCCGCCGGAGACATCGGCAAGCTCAATGCCGCGCTGAACCAGGGGCTGGACGCAGGCATGCCCATCAGCGACGCCAAGGAGATCCTGGTGCAGCTCTATGCCTACGCCGGCTTTCCACGCAGCCTGAATGCGCTCGCCGAGTTGATGAAGGTGGTCGAAGCCCGCAAGCAGCGCGGCGTTCAGGACGCGCCGGGGTCCGAACCCAGTCGGCCGATTCCGAAAGGCGACGCACTGCTGGCGGCGGGCACCGCCAACCAGACGAAGCTTTCGGGCGGTCCCGTCCAAGGACCGCTATTCGACTTCGCGCCCGTAGCCAATGAATATCTGCGCAGCCACCTGTTCGGCGATATCTTCGAACGCGACAACCTCGACTGGCAAAGCCGGGAAATCGCCACGGTGAGCATGCTGGCCGCCCTGCCGGGCGTGGCATCGCAATTGCAGGCCCACATGCGGATCAGCATGAACGTCGGCCTGACGGCGGGGCAGCTGCGCCAGCTTGCCCAGGTACTGTCGTCCCGCGCGCAGCCAGACATGGGCGCTCGTGCGAGCGAGGCGCTGGAAAGGCAGTTGAAGGTTCAGGCAGGCAAATGATCCCGGGACCGGTCATCCGCCGCATGGATAACCGGTCCTTAATAGGCTTATAAGTTCCGCTAATGAATTCTTCCGGGATTTTTTAGGCAAAATTCCGGACTCGACTTGTGTCGACCCGCCACCCGGGGCAACGCAGCACCCGCCATTCCCTTCCCTCAGGATTTTTCCATGACGCAACTGCACATCAATGGCCGGCCCCGGGACGTCGACGTCCCCGACGAGATGCCTATCTTATGGGTCCTGCGTGACGAGCTGGGCATGACGGGCACCAAGTTCGGTTGCGGCATGGCGCTATGCGGCGCCTGTACGGTGCACATGGACGGCGCCGCCATACGCTCGTGCCTGACGCCCGTCTCCGTTGCCGCCGGCCGCCAGATTTCCACCATCGAAGGCATGGAAGCGGATCCGGTGGGCCGGGCAGTTCAGGCCGCCTGGATCGAGAACAATGTCGCGCAATGCGGCTACTGCCAGGCGGGCCAGATCATGACGGCCGTCGGTCTTCTGAAGGTGACGCCGCAGCCGACAGACCAGCAGATCGAGGACGCCATGAGCGGGAATATCTGCCGCTGCGGCACCTATCCGCGCATACGCGCCGCCATCCATCAGGCCGCCAGCCGCCTGGCGCAGGGAGGCAAGCAATGACCGCCGCCGCGCAACTCACGCGGCGGGGCTTCCTGCAGGGCGCCATGGGCGCGCTGACCCTGGCTGTCACGGCAAAGGGATGGATCACGACCGCGACCGCAGCCGAAGCGGCCGCGCCGAAATACGGCGCCGACGGCATGCCGGGCGGTACCGTGGACGATCCCCTAGTCTTCGTCAGCATCGCAGCCGGCGGCACTGTCACCATCGTGGCGCACCGCGCCGAGATGGGCACCGGCGTGCGCACCAGCCTGCCGATGGTGGTGGCCGACGAGATGGAGGCGCGCTGGGACCGCGTGACGGTCATCCAGGCGCCCGCCGACGAGACGCGCTACGGCAACCAGAATGTGGACGGTTCGCGAAGCATGCGCCACTTCCTGATGCCGATGCGGCGCGTGGGCGCGGCGGCGCGGCAGATGCTCGAAGCCGCGGCGGCCGCTCGATGGTCCGTCCCGGTCTCCGAGGTCAAAGCCGACCAGCACGAAGTGCTGCACCCGCCCACCGGCCGCCGCCTGACGTACGGCGAGCTGGCGGCCGACGCGGCAAAACTGCCCGTGCCGACGGGCGACGCGATCAAGCTCAAGACCCGCGCCGAGTTCCGGTACATCGGCAAGGACCAGGTGCGTCTCGTCGACCTTGAAGCCATCGGCAAAGGCCAGGCCACCTACGGCATGGACACGCGGCTGCCCGGGATGGTCTACGCGGTCGTGGCGCGCCCGCCGGTCGTGGGCGGCCGACTGCGCCGCTTCGACAGCGCCAAGGCGCTCGCGGTGCCGGGCGTGCTGAAGGTCGTGGAAATTCCCGCGATGCAAGGCGCGCCCGCTTTCCAGCCGCTGGGCGGCGTGGCCGTCGTGGCCCGCAACACCTGGGCCGCCCGCCAGGGCCGCGACGCGCTGGAGATCGAATGGGACGACGGTCCCAATGGCTCGTACGACTCCGCGGCCTACCGTCAAACCTTGGAGGCCGCTGCGCGCAAGTCGGGCAAGACGATACGCGACCAGGGCGACGCCGCCGGCGCCTGGGCCAAGACGCCCGAATCCGAACGGCTGTCGGCGGAGTACTACGTTCCGCATCTGGCTCATGCCTCGATGGAACCCCCGGTAGCCACCGTACTGATCAAGGACAAAGGCGCGGAGGTCTGGACTTCCATCCAGAACCCCGTCGCGGCGCGCGACGCCGTGGCTGCACGGCTGAAGCTTGAACCTGAAAAGGTCAAGGTCAACGTGCTGCTGCTGGGCGGCGGCTTCGGCCGCAAGTCCAAACCCGATTTCGTCGACGAAGCCGCCATCGTGGCCCAAGCCATGCCGGAAGGAACGCCGGTCAAGCTGGTCTGGACCCGCGAGGATGACATCCACCACGACTACCTGCACACCGTGTCGGTGGAACGCCTGGAAGCCGTCATGGACAAGCAGGGGCAGGTCCAATCCTGGCTGCACCGCAGCGCCGCGCCCACCATCGCCTCGCTATTCTCCGAAGGGGCCAAGGGCCAGCAGATGTTCGAGTCCGCCATGTCGGCGATCAACATGCCCTACCGCATTCCGAACGTCCGCGTGGAAACCGCCGAAGTCGAGGCCCATGCCCGTATCGGGTGGTTTCGCTCCGTCGCCAACATCCCCCACGCTTTCGCGGCGCAGTGCTTCATTGCCGAACTGGCGCATCGCGCAGGCAAAGACCCCAAGTCCTTCGCGCTGGACCTGATCGGGCCGGCGCGCCAGATCGATCCCGGCGCACTTTCCGACACCTGGAACTACACCGAGTCGCCCGAACGCTACCCCTACGACACGGGCCGCCTGCGCGGCGTGATCGAAGCCGCATGCAAAGGCGCCGGATGGGGCCGCGAGCTGCCCTCGGGGCACGGCCTGGGATTGGCATTCTGCTATAGCTTCATGAGCTACACCGCGACCGTCGTGGAGGTGGCCGTGGACGCCAAGGGCGAGGTGCGCGTTGTGGCCGTGGACATGGCCATGGACTGCGGCCCGCAGATCAACCCGGAGCGCATCCGCGCGCAAATGGAAGGCGGCGCAATCATGGGGCTGAGCCTGGCCCTGACCAGCGAAATCACCTTCGAAAAGGGCCGCGTGAAGCAAAGCAACTTCCACGACTACGAAGTGCTGCGCCACAACGCCTCGCCGCGCTTGATCCGGACGCATCTGGTCAATGACGACCACGCCCTGCCACCCGGCGGCGTGGGCGAGCCCCCCGTGCCGCCGGTGGCGCCCGCCCTGTGCAATGCCATCTTCGCCGCGACCGGCAAGCGCGTTCGCAGCCTTCCGGTTCGCACGGTGGCTTGAAGGCGTCCGGTAGTCATGGCTGAGCCTGGAGAGCGACTTGATGGAAAGCGTTGACGTGCGCGTGCTGCGCGCCGCACGCGACTGGCATGCTGCCGGACATCGCCTGATTCTGGCCACCGTCGTCAAGACCTGGGGGTCGTCGCCGCGGCCCGTCGGGTCCATGATGGCGCTGCGCGAGGACGGCCGCTGCATCGGGTCCGTGTCGGGCGGCTGCATCGAGGACGACCTGGTGCATCGCTACACGCGCGCCTATGGCGACGGGAGGATTCCAGACTCGCCGCCCGAGCTCGTCCGCTACGGCGTAACGGCCGACGAGGCGCATCGGTACGGCCTGCCCTGCGGCGGCACGCTGGAGCTTCTGCTCGAATACTCCCCGGATCACGCCGCGCTCGACGAACTTGTGCGCCGTCTGGAATCAGGAGAATTGGTCCAGCGCACCGTGGACTGCGTCACGGGCTCGGTAACCTTGGCCGCCGCGGCCGCACCGGAGAGCCTGGTTTTCGACGACGCCACCCTGTCCAGCACGCTGGGCCCGCAGTACCGGCTGCTGCTCATCGGCGCCGGATCACTGGCCGAGTACGTCGCGACGATGGCGCTATTCAATGACTTCGCGGTGACGGTATGCGATCCCCGCGTCGAACATTCCGGCACGTGGGCCGTGGCGGGTGTTGAGATCACCGGGGAAATGCCCGACGACGCGGTGCGCGCCCTGAATCCCGATTCCAGGACCGCCATCGTGGCGCTCAGCCACGACCCCAAGCTTGATGACCTGGCATTGCTCGAGGCGTTGCACAGCCCCGCATTCTTCGTGGGCGCCATCGGCTCGCGCCGCAACGCGGCCAGCCGCCGTCAGCGATTCATCGAGCACTTCGACGAAACCGAAGCGTCCCTGGCAAGACTGCATTCCCCGGTCGGCCTGTACATCGGAAGCAAGACACCGGCCGAAATCGCCGTCAGCGTGATGGCGCAGATCCTTGCCGTGAAAAACGGCGTGACAGCCGGATAAACGGCGCGGCGAAATCCCTCGCCGTGGCGGTGTTGTAAAGCGTGGCGAAGGCGGTCCGGCTCTCGACCACAAGACGTATCTTCATGGCGGCTTCCCTCTCAGGCCCACATCTTTGCAAAACGCCGACGCGCCGACTAGCTAATGAATGCTTAAAAAGCCTATAAGATCAGCTAATCAATTCCATCCGACCAAAGCCATGGCACGACGCAACCTCAACGACCTCGTCTACTTCGTCACGGTGGCGCGCGAAGGCAGCTTTACACGCGCGGCGTCTTTGTTGGGCGTCACCCAATCGGCGCTCAGCCAGTCGGTCAGCGGCCTGGAAGCGCGCCTGCGCATCCGCCTGCTCACGCGCACGACGCGCAGCCTGTCCCTTACCGCCGCGGGCGAACGCCTTCTGAACGCCATCGGCAACCGCTTCGACGAAATCGAGGCCGAACTGGACGAATTGACCGAACTGCGCGACAAGCCCGCGGGGACCGTGCGTATCACCTGCGGCGACTATGTGCTGCACAGCGTCCTGCTGCCGAAGCTTACGCCCCTGATGCGCGAATACCCCGACATCAAGCTGGAGTTCGACGTGAACTACGGATTCCGGGACATCGTGGCGGACCGCTTCGACGCCGGCGTGCGCATGGGCAAGACGATCGACAAGGACATGATCGCCGTACCGATCGGGCCGCCCTTGCGTCTGGCGGTGGTCGGGGCTCCCGAGTATTTCAAGTCGCATCCCATTCCGAAGGTGCCGCAGGACCTGATGGAGCATGCCTGCATCAACCAGCGCATGCAGAGTTCCGGCGGCCTCTATGTATGGGACTTCGAGCGCCGCGGCCGCCAGGTCAATGTCCGCGTGGACGGGCCGCTGATCTTCAATACCACGCAACCCCAGATCGACGCGGCGCTGGCCGGGCTGGGCTTGACGCTATTGCCCGACGACGAATTGATGCCGTACCTGGAGTCAGGTCGGCTGGTTCGCGTGCTGGAGGACTGGTGCCCCAGCTTCGAGGGCTACCATCTTTACTATCCCAGCCGACGCCAGCCGTCGCCGGCGTTTTCGCTAGTGGTGAACGCGCTGCGGGTGAGCAAGCCGACGCGGGTGTGAGGTTGGGGTTGGACGTCTGCGCAGGATCCAGGCCAGAACGCTCTAGCGCGGCACGCATTGCAAAGCCAGCCATTTCTGCGCCAGAGGTGACATTACAAAATTTCCAACAGACGGCCGAAGCCAGGAACTCGAGCATCCAGTTCAAGGAGGTCGAGCATGTTCCGGGCAGTACAAACTGCCGTCGACGTCACTGGCAGGCCAAGCATTTGCTGCGCTTGCTGCACTGCCGGCAACGATGGCATCTGTACGCACGCGGACAACACGACCACGTCGACATTGGCTGTGTTCAGTTGTTTGACGTTCTCCAGCAGCTGGGCGGGATCACGTCGGCCAACTTCCAGGTTGTCCGGTATTTCGAAACTCAGGCTGTCGACAACCTCAATCCCCTCACCTTCGATGTAGTCGATCACCTTCGCGGTCAGCGCCTTCATGTAAGGCGCCATTAGCGAGATCTTTTTGGCTCCCAGTTTGTGAAGCCCATAAATCAAAGCCCCCGCTGAGGTCATCACCTTGCTATGAGCAGCGTTCTCGGCGACCACCTTAGCGAAGTCGCTTTCAACCTGGCGGTGAAACCCGCGGCCTTGTGCCATGATCGCAACGAGGCAAGCGGTGCTCATCACGTCAACCCGCGCGTCCGCCAGTTCGGCTGCGCACCGGACCCCTTGCGCATTCATTGACTTGAGTTCTTCCGGTGTGACGCGGTGCATCCGCATACGCGAGGAATGGAAGGTGAAGCGATCCGCGAAGTCCTGCTCCCGACGGCGGAAGATGAGCGGGATTTCAGTTTCCATCGTGGTATTTGAGCTAGGCACAATCTGGCCGATGCGGAAAGTCTTGGTCATTTCTCTGTCTCGTAAGTATGTTGCGCCAGTGCCGCGCGGAGGGCGTCAGGAATAGCCACGCTGGTCCGCTCACCATTGCCGGGAATGCAAATCCCGGTAAAACGCCCGATGAAGATCTCTCGGCCGCTTTCCTGGTAGCCGTCCACTTGCATATCAAACGATGCGCGGCGGAGCTCTCGCACTCTCACTCGCATCAGGAATTCGTCCTCTGGCCACAGCGCTCCACGGAAGTCCATATCCAGACCGCGGCATGGCGTACCGACCCCCTGGCTTTTAAGGAAGGTCCGATAGTCGGATTCGACGAGGTTCGCGTAGAACAGATTGACGGCGGCGAGCATTTAATCCACGAACTTTCCCGTGTAGACCACACCCGCGGGATCGCACTCGCCCCAACGCACCCGCCGGCGCACTACAAAGGGTTCACGACTCGTGACACTCTCATAGCTCTCGATGTTCACGATGCGCTCGCCGGAATCTTCGTAGCACCTGCCTTGCGCAGGGTCTCATACAGCGCTGGGTAGGACGACGCCAAGCGCTGGTCATCGACGCGGCCGGTCCGAACCATGAACTGATACACGAACTCGTGTGGCGTGTACTGTTCCATCCAGTCGCCGACCTTTTCGTACCAGAGATAGGAACGCTCCGACGCACAGATGAGCTTTTCCTTCTCAGGACGACGCTTGCCTTCAAACGTTTGCAACGCGACTTCCACCTCGCCGCCGGAATCGCAGACGGCGGAGGCCAATGCGATAGCATCTTCCATGGCAATCCGCGTGCCGGAGCCGATGGAAAAATGTGCGCTGGTTTGTGCATCGCCGATCAATGCGCCGAATCGCACCGCCCTTCGCGGGCCGCTCGACGACAAGCGGCGTTTCCTTCACCGTAATGACCTGCCTATCGGTAAACGTCATCTTTTCGATCAACGCATCATGGCTATCAGCAAGCACTACGGAAAATGGAAGTGTCAGGTACGTAAGAAGGGATTCCCGCCGCAAATCAGAACACTCTCTACAAAGGCGGAGGCCACTGCATGGGGGCGTGAGGTCGAGTCGCAGATGGTGCGAGAGGCCTACGTTGTTCCAGACAAAACAACCCAAGGAATGACTGTAGCGGAGCTGCTGCAGCGCTACCTGCGCGAAGAGTCCCCGCACAAGAAGTCCGGATCGGCTGATCTGTACCGCGTCAAACCTCTGCTCTCAGCGTTAGGGGCCTACAACGTCTCCACACTCACCTCCAGCAAGCTCAACGACTACAAGGGCCGCAGGCTGGCACAAGTGGCGGCACAGACAGTGGTGCATGAGTTAACCCTGCTCTGTTGATTTGCAGGCACAGACCGACCACCGCTACTGAGGGTTGGCACGAGGCCCACCCTCTGCCCATAGTGGACCGAAGGAACGCCGGGTCATGCCCGCCGGTTACGAACTCTTCCTACAGGGAGCTCGTGACTTGGCTCTCCGAGAAACCGTAGCGCTTGCCGAATGGCCAAATGGGCGCTTATAGCGCAGAGGACACCGCATTCTTAAGATCGCAAGCAGTCAGCACCGAGGCACGGTACTTGCGAGCCCTCAAGGGGTGCTGCGGCGGTGGGAACATCCTTCGGCTCTGAGGCGAATGGCACCTCCGCCTGAGCCTTCGCATTACCCTCTTCAGTGTAAATATCGCCTTCACGGAATGACGGACTCCCGGCGCGCACATCTGGAACCGATACTGGCCTGTCGTCGCCAGTAAAAAACGTACCAGATGTCAAACTCATCCACGCAATATCAGAAAAAGGGGCGCGCGAGGTTGAGCACTTCTGCCCGGAAGACTCCTTGGGGCCTGCGTCACGCTGACTTTCCTTTCCCTCGCAAGAACGCTGCAACCCCTCCCTTCAACGACTTAGCGTCATAGGTCGAATTCCTGACGGCAGCCTGCAATACAACCCTTCGAGCGTCGGTCGACATAGAGTGCCAAACGCTCACGACCGCCGCCCCCAGGCAAGCAATGACGCGTCGCTCATGCTCATCAAGAACCCCAGGGTCCAGCATCTCAACAAACGTGGGCAGTTGCACGCCACCCTCGTTTAGCCAGCGCTCAATCTCATGGTCATCTTGATGATCGTGGTCCATGGCGAATCCTAAAAAAGATCACCCGTTGCGAGGCGCGCTATCTTCGCCTTAAGCGCAGACCTAGTAAACGCTGCCTGAGCACTTTGGCGATTTAGCACCTGTTGGCGCGCGTCAAGCGGAAGCTCATCCCAAAGGCTCAAAATGGACGCGCCAAGGAAGGCGAGAATTCGACGCTCGGACTCCTCGTACTCCTCGATAGCGAATGATTTGGCCAGCGAAGCAAGCTGCGAGCCCCCTTCATTGTCCCAACGCTCCTGTGCGTTTACACCCGTTGACTGTGTCATGGCATCCTCCCGCCGGTTGCCTGAACCTAGTGTAGGCCAGGGACGGTCAGAGCCTTACGGTTGTTTCAATTCAGGCTTAGGACGTACAAGCTATTGGGCGTACCGTGAATAGGTGGCATACGTCACGACAACTCAAAAGGTACACATCATGACTTTCCCTACTCGCTTCAGCGCCGCAGGTCCTCCTTCGCAACCCGGTCAGGACAACCAACCGAACAAGCAGCAAGAACAGCAAACCCAGGATCAAAAAGAAGAAGCCGCGCGCAAACAGGCTCAGGGCGATCCCACCAAGCAGCGCACGCCCCAGTAACCTTGGGCGGCCGCCGCACTTGTGTAATTAGACGCGGCACCTTTAGCTAGCATCCACAGCAAGTTTATAAGCGCTGGCTCATCGCATGGACGCGAGAGCCGGCGAAAGCCGTTTTTACCAGGGCATGGCGCTGCATCCTTTTTTCCCTAAGCATCGCAGAGACGTCGCCAGACCTTATTCCCTCCCAGCACCTGGCGCCTAACAGGCGCCGGCGCCGCTCCGATTTGGGCCTTCGAATCGTGGTAGATCAGCCGCGCATGTTCGCCATAATCAACGCCGACCCGCTCCGAGGTCGCGCTCCCAGTCCCGCTCAAGCTCAGCAGCAACAGCGTCATCGCCCATACGGGCTGTTTCCCACTGCACATCTCCGCCACCTTCCGACTTCGGTATGCGGTGGTCGACTTCCGTGGCTGGTAGTACGCAGCCAGTACTCAGGCAGTCGCTGCACTGGCACAGCTTTCGGTGCCGCTTGAGCACCAGCACGCGCAGTCGATCCCAGGCTGTGCCGTGTCCGCGCTGGTGTCGGGAGACTAGGCAATGCCCGTCCTTATCGTTGACGACGACAGAGCTTCGGCCCAGTTGACGGCTGAGTGTTTGAAGATGGATTCGGAAGTTACCGTCCAGATTGCCTGCGATGGCGCGGGCGCCCTACGCACCGCGCGCGAATTCGCCCCCGACGCCGTTCTCTTGGATGTCAAACTATCAGACGTCTCTGGACTTGACCTGGCCGCGCAGCTGAAGGCGGCCTGCCCTGAAATACCCGCGCGCATAATCATCTTTAGCGGAAGCCTCCCGGACCGCGAGCCCAGCTTGCTACCGGAAGGCGTGGACGCTTGGCTCATCAAACCCGCTCACCTGAGCACTCTATTCAAGTGCATTTACGCAAGCGCGCGGTCGAAAAAGGATGAGGCCCCCGATTAACGGCGGGTTAGTTTGTTTCAATTGAGACTTAGGTTATAAGCGGTGCGGAGCGTACTGTGAAGGATCGCTATAAGCATTGCCGGACTTCGTCCGCTGCAGCCCCCCTGGAACCTGAATGCCCTTCCCCTTTATCAATCAGCTCGTCACAACTCTGCACCAAGTGGCCGAGGAATATCTCTCGCCGAAGAGCGCCGCACTCCCGGCGCTACAGCCAGGCCACACCCCTCAATCCGTTGTACCGCCCAAGAAAGCAACCATTGTGATTGACGACCCTTGGACGCCGGACAACTATCACTACGCGGGCTAAGTGCGCACCTTGAAGCGTACCCAGCGCAATCGGCTCTGAACGTCTGAGTTTCGCGGGTGGGGCGTGCGCCGGAGACCATCCACGTCAGCACAACGGACGGTGGCGCTGTTATCGCACGAGATGAGCACCACCCCACAAATGGAGGCCGCGTCATGCCACTAGACCATACGAAACGCGCCACTGAGATAGTAGCGGTGGACGCCAACGGGATTACGTATATCATCCAGCGCCGCTACAGGGCTGCTCCCAACCACGACGGGGCCTGGGCCAATTACTACTGCTGCTTGCGCGACGGCGAGCCCGTCACGTGGCTCGGCGACAACGATTATCAACTGCCAGACGGCACTGCACTACTCGCGATTGAATGCCGGCTGCCTGACCTGGAGCCCCAGGGTTGAAGTGAGCGAAAATGAACGCCGTTCCCAATCTTAATCTACGGAACAATGCCATGCTCGAAACACTCGTGCGCTTCATTGACGAACTGATCGACGTTTTCAACTTCGGCAACACAATCAGCAAGTAGCTCGCGGTCGCCTAAAGCCAAAGGGCCGAATCCCCTGTTTCAAAGGATTCGGCCCCACTTGCTAGGTGCCAGCCCGCTTGCCTTCAGGCAAGCCAGCCAGTTCTTAAATCGGTTTGATCATTGTCGCCTGAGGACCTTTCTGTCCTTGGCCGGCGACGAACGACACGCGCTGGTTCTCTTCAAGAGATTTGTGCCCATCACCCTGGATTTCAGAGTAGTGAGCGAAGAGGTCTTTACCGCCAAGTTCCGGGGAGATAAAGCCGTAGCCCTTGTCGTTGTTGAACCACTTCACAATACCAGTTTCAATCTTCAATGTAAGTCCTTGATGTTCAGGGAAAAGTATACCCAGGCCCACTATGGACTATTGCCCGCTACATAGATATAGCCGTTGCTAAATAACACATGTGCCGGCTTCGCCCGATTCATTGAACACGTGACCGGCGTTCTCAAGTTCGGCAACACCATCAGCAAGTAGCAGCACGCCTGTCCCGCACAGCGGCGGCTTCGGGGAGCGGGTCGCCGCCGCGTTCACCGTCCTCGCCGCCATTTTCATAGCCGTCCCGGATGACCACATCGCCCGTCAGCATGCCGCCCGCGATACCTGGAGCCCCGAATGGACACCGCACCCACGCGCAGGTTAATAGCCGTCAATTCGAATGGAAACGCCGCCGCCTTCTATGACGACAGCGCGAACTTTCACCACCTTCGCGGCACTGATCGCATCGTCCTTACTCGTATATGCCCCGAACTGAGTGACTGTGACGTACCCCTTCGCAGTGCGTCCGTCGTCAGTCCGTCCGAGTGCCTCAATTACCGGCAAATAGCCCTCCTGAACGAGGGTTGCGCCCCGCGTAATCCTGAATCCGTCGATCTCTTCCATAGATGTCTCCTTCACTTTGGAAGATCGTATTCCAACCCACTCCAGGTGTCATATGGCCCATCCCCCCGCATCGTTTAAGACGATGACCAAGGACGGCACGACGCGCCGAAGCAATTAAGTCCGCTATTCCGATATCCGCGTGAAAGAGGGTTTTAACCTTCGCGACCTTGATGAGGAGTACGACGCGGCATTGAAGCCCTCGCCTCCTACATTCGGGACGGCGGCACGTTCCCCGCGCTCGAAGTCATCGCCCAGTCGGACGGTTCCGGCGTTGAGGCGGTGGACGGTCATCGGCGCCATGACGCCATTGGACGGGCGATCCAGCGCGGCGCTCCCATTGAGTTGCACGATGTGCGCCCCGCAGCGATCACAACGAAGATCCAAAACCGCGATCATGATGCGTATGATTTCGCCGCCCATGCTAACCCTGCGACGACGCATAAAACTGCGACAGAAGAGTCGTCAAAAAGGCTTCCGCGACGGAGAGAAATTCTAACGCGGGCGTTTTTGTTCTAACGATTGCCTAGTTAACGACTTTCGGCACCACACAAGGCATTGATATTTATAGTTATCCTGGCGCGGCAGGAGGGGCTCGAACCCCCGACCCCGGGCTTAGAAGGCCCGTGCTCTATCCAGCTGAGCTACTGCCGCGCGGTGTGGTGACGCCCGGAACCTGTCCGGGCGCCGCATTTTACCTTGTTGCGGAAAAAGTGGGTTGACCCCTATTCCTCGCCAATATCGGTGTGCGTGGACACCCACAGGACGATGGCGTCGTCGGGGCTCAGGCTGATTACGCGGTGGCCCATGCGGCTGTCTATATAGAAGCTTTCGCCGGCCTTCAGACGGGCGGGTTCGTAGAACTCGGTGTAGAGCTGGACTTCGCCTTCCAGCACGTAGACGAATTCCTCGCCGCCGTGGCGGCTCCAGTCCTGGAATTCGTCGAACGAGCGCGCCTTGACGCGGGTATGGAACGGCATCATGCGCTTGTGCGACAGCGCGGTGCACAGCAGGCGATGGTCGTAGTACGGGGTTTCGTACTGGCGCCCTTCTCCCTGGCGGCTCAGGCTGCGGCGGCCGGTGCCCATGTGGGCGTCGGACGCGGTGAAGAGTTCGGCGACGTCCAGATCCAGGCCTGCGGCGATCTTGATCAGGTTGTCATAGGTGGGCGACAGCAGGCTGTTTTCGATTTTCGACAGGGTCGATGCGGACACGCCGGTGGCCGCGGCCGCCTGCTTCAGAGTCCATTCGCGCCCCTGGCGCAAGGCTCGAAGCCGTTGTGCCAATGCGCTCTGTTTGTTGCCTTGCATCTGTACACCCTGTGATGCCCGCGATTGTCAGGTGCGCGATTGACGCTCCCGCCACCAGTCGCGCGCCTGGTAAGACCAATAAGTGAGTTGCACCGCCGCCGTGCCCAGGCTTCCCCCGTTCCAGGCGAGCCCGAAAGGTTCAAAAAGCTTGTAGCGCTGGGTGTCGCCCGTGATCCCTTCGGCCACGACGCGCCCCCCGATGGAGGTGGTGTTCATGCCGTGTCCGCCGAACGCGGTGCAGTACCAGACGCCTGGGCCCAGGAGGCCGATCTGCGGCATCAGGTGCCGCGCGTAGGCCATGCGCCCGGACCACGCTGCTTCGACGCGCACCCCTTGAAGTTGGGGATAGACGCTGAGCAATTCGCGGCGCAGGAACTCGGCCAGATCGGGCGGGTCGTCGACACGGGTGGTGATTCTACTGCCCCAGCCGATCCGGCCGCCATCGAGGACGCGGTAGTAGTTGCCGGCGCGCCGGTCATCGCCAATGGCGGCGGTGCTGCGGATGGCCTCGTGAACGCGGTCGCCCAGGGGCTCGGTGAGCATGATGTAGGTGGCGATGGGCAGCATGGCGCGGCGCAGGGCTGGCACGGTGTCGCCGGTGTAGCCGCCGGTGGCCAGCACCACGATGCTTGCGTCGATCTGGCCCTGCTCGGTCTTCAGGTGCTTGACCGGACCTTCCAGCGTGGCCTGCGTGACCGGCGAATCCTCGTGGATGCGCACCCCCAGGCGCACGCATTCACGCGCCAGCGCGCGGGCGTAGTTCAGCGGATGGAAGTGAAAGGACGCGGGGTCTTCGATGCCTTGGAAATACACGTCCGACACCAGCCGTTCCCGGACCTGGCTGCGGGTCAAGAGGCGCACGTCGCGCCCGAAGTCGCGCTGCTGGCTGTCGCACCACTGCCGCAACGCGTCGGTGGCTTCGTAGCGGACGACGCGCAGGCGTCCGTCCACCTTGTGCGCGTCGGCGATGCGCAGGCTGCGGATGTTGTCGCGGATGATCTCGACGCCTTCCATGGACAGGCGATAGAGCTGGCGGTAGTGGTCTTCGTCGACGTGCTTGCGGATGGCGTCGGCGCCCGCGGAGAACGCGGGGGATACCGATCCGCCATTGCGGCCCGACGCGCCCCAGGCGATGCGCTTGCCTTCCAGCAGGGTGACGTTGCGGCCGCGCCGCGCCAGTTCCAGGGCGGTGGACAGGCCGGCCAGGCCCGCCCCGACCACGCAGACGTCCGCGCTGGCGGCGCCCGCCAGCGGCGGATAGTAGGTGTCGGCGTCGGAGAGCGTGCGCTTGTAATAGGTGTCGATGTACTCGGAGACCATGGTGTGCGCTCAGTGCAGGCTTGCGCCCTGCAAGCCCCCGGTCAGGCGCTTTTCCAGCCAGTTGGCCAGGCGCAGGAGCGGGTAGCAGTAGATGAAGTAGATGGCGGCGATCATGCCGTAGATGAACAGGGACTGCGCCGGGAAGGTGATGATGAACACTTCGCCCTGGCGGGTCAGTTCCGTGATGCCTACCACGGACAGGATCGCCGTGCTCTTGATCAGCATGACGTACACGCCGCTCATGGGCTGCACGATCAGGCGCATGGCCTGCGGCAGAACGACCAGCCACAGGATCTGCAGCGGACGCAGGCCCAGGGTCATCGCCCCTTCGGTCTGGCCGCGCGGCACGGCCTGGATGGCGCCCATGACGATCTCGGCGACATAGCACGAGGTATAGACCGACAGCGACACGAATGCCGCCGTGCCGGAATCCCAGTGCAGCAGTTCGATGCCGGAACTGGGCAGCACGAAGTAGAAGATATAGAGCTGGACCAGGAACGGCGTGCCGCGCAGGATGTGGATGTACAGGCCCAGCAGCTGGTGGACGCCACGGATGCGGTAGCTGCGGATCACGCCGATGACGAAGCCCAGCAGCGATCCGGCGATGATAGCCACGAAGGATATCTTCAGCGTTTCCCAGAAGCCCTTCAGCAAGAAAGGCAGCACGACGCCCGCGGTGGAAAGATAGGTGTCGAGCATGGCTTACCTCGCGTTCCAGGCCGGGCCGGCCAGCCACAGGCTCACGCCCCGGGACAGCAGCAGCATGACGCCGTAGATCAGCAGATAGCCCGCGGCGATGGTCAGGAAGGCCTCGTTGGGCACGATGCGGTCGCTGTTCATCTGCACGCCCGCCGCGACCAGTTCGAACACCGTGATCAGCGACAGCAGCGAGGTGTCTTTGATCAGCACGGCGGTCTGGCCCAGCAAGGGGGGCAGCGTATTGGCGAAGGCCTGGGGCAGCACCACATAGCGCAGGCGCTGGTGGTAGTTCATGCCGCACGCCTTGGCGCCTTCGATCTGGCCGCGCGGCACGGATTCGATGCCGACGCGGATGATTTCGCTCATGTAGGCGGCGTGGTGCACCGTCATGGCGATGATGCCCAGCACCATCTCGCTCCAGCCCTTGGCGCCCGGCACCAGCGACGGCACGGCGTAATAGACCAGGTAGATCTGGACAAGCAAGGGGGTGGAGCGGACGAATTGCACATAGGCCGCCACCGGGCGCCACACCAGGGCGCGGGACGACATATGGGCAAGGGCCAGCGGAACGCCGGCCAGCACCGACAGCACCAGGCTTGCGCCCGCCGCGATCAGGGTGTTGGCCAGGCCCGTGGCGAATTGGCCCGTGTACTGGCTGACGATGCGCCAGTTATAGAAATCGATCAGCCAGTCCATGGGCGGTCCCGTCTCCGATCAGTGGTCTTTCTTCCAATCGGTGGAATACCAGTACTGCACCTGGTCCGGCAGCGTGTTGTCCGCCGTCTTCAGCACCTGCCAGTTGTCCAGCCAGAACTTCAGGCGGAACGCGTTGGGGCCGACGGCGAAGGCCAGCGGCTCGCGCACCATGACGCCTTCCAGCACGCGCAGGTTGCCGAAGTCGACCAGGAACTGATTGGCGGTGGACAGCGACATGATGCCGGCGTCCAGGCGGCCGCTGGACAAAGCCTGGCCGACCGGAGCGCTGCCGCCCGAGAACTCTTTCAGCGTGGCCTTGGGCAGCATCTTCTTGCCGACTTCGGCGTAGGTGCTGGCGCCCAACACGCCGACGTTCACGCCAGCCTTGTCGAGTTCCTGATAGGTCTTGTACGGAGAATCCTTGGGCACGACGGCGACGGTGTCGGCGTAGAACATCGGCAGCGAGAACAACACCTGCGCGGCGCGTTGCGGCGTGGGCGTCATGTCGGCGGCCACCATGTCCGCCTTGCCGGACAGCAGCGCGGGCAGCAGACCCTTCCATTCATAGTCCTGCAGAACCAGCTTCACGCCCAGGTCGTCGGCCATGCGCTTGGCCACTTCCACGGCCAGGCCCGTGCGCTTGCCCGACTTGTCCATGAAGCTCATGAGCGGCCCGGATGTCTGCACCGCCACCCGGAATTCGCCGCGTTTGATGATGTCCGCCAGTTCGTCCGCCTGTGCCGGCAGGGCCACGGTGGCGGCCGCCAGGGCGACGCTGGCCACGCCCAGCCATTGTTTGATTTTCAGCATTTCTAACCCCTTTGGTGATTGGACCCATATCGTTCCGGGCAAGGCACATCGCGCCGGCAGCGCCCGGATAAGCCGGACCGGCGGGACTACAGAATCTTTTCCAGGAAGGCGCGGGTGCGCGCCTCTTTGGGATGGCAGAAAACCTCGTCGGGCGTGCCCATTTCCACAATGCGGCCGGCGTCCATGAAGAGCGCCCGGTCGCCCACGTCGCGGGCAAACCCCATTTCGTGGGTCACCACCGCCATCGTCATGCCGTCACGCGCCAACGCGCGCATCAATTCAAGAATGCCGCCCACGGTTTCGGGATCGAGCGCCGATGTGGCCTCGTCGAACAGCATGAGCTGGGGGTCCATGGCCAGCGCGCGCGCGATCGCCACGCGCTGCTGCTGGCCGCCGGACAACTGGCTGGGGTAGCGGTCGCCGTATTCGGCCATACCGACGCGGCCCAGCAGATCGCGAGCATAGCGCTCGGCATCGGCGCGGTTGCGGCCGCGCACCACGCGCTGGGGTAGCGCCACGTTGTCCAGCGCAGTACGGTGTTGGAACAGGTTGAAGTGCTGGAACACCATGCCGACGTCGGTGCGCCATTTATTGACGTCGGTGGCCGTGTCCGTGAGGGACACGCCATTGACGCGGATCGTGCCGCTGTCGATGGTTTCGAGCCCGTTCAGCGTGCGCAGCAGCGTGCTCTTGCCCGAACCCGACGGCCCGACGATGACCATGACCTCGCCGCGTTCCAACTGGCAATCGATGCCGTCCAGCGCCAGATGCGGGGGATGCCCGTCGCGCTGATAGGTCTTCTTGACTGCCTGGACAACGAGCAATGGTTCCGCCACGAATTCACCTTCAGGTGCAGTGCGCAGGAAGCCCGCAATGAAGAAGCCGGACTTTAGATTGCACTGGCGTTTCAAGGGCGCCAGACAGGGCGCCACAAAAATATTTCGCATTTCACGTCATAGTTTCGTATAGTAAATTTTTTTCCGGAATCGCCACTTAGGCATAACCCGCATAACCCGAAAGCGAAGGCCCGCCTTCGCAGGCAATCGAAGGAACCGGCATGGACACCCCCCAAGACATCCTGCGCAATCTCGGACTGAACCCCAGCGCCCTCACCGGCGGCACGCTGATTGCGCGCAGCCCGATCGACGGCGCCGAACTGGCGCAAGTCCACGAACACACGGTGGCCCAGGCCCATTCCGCCATCACACGCGCGCGCCAGGCCAGCCTGGCGTGGCGCGACGTGCCCGCCCCGCGCCGCGGCGAACTCATCCGCCTGTTCGGCGAAACCCTGCGACAGCACAAGCGTGAACTCGGCCGCCTGGTCAGCCTGGAAGCCGGAAAAATCGTCGCCGAAGGCGAAGGCGAAGTGCAGGAAATGATCGACATCTGCGACTTTGCCGTCGGCCTGTCGCGCCAGCTCTACGGCCTGACCATCGCTTCCGAACGCCCCGGCCACCGCATGATGGAAACCTGGCATCCGCTGGGTGTTGTCGGCGTCATTAGCGCCTTCAACTTCCCCGTCGCCGTGTGGTCCTGGAACGCCGCGCTGGCGCTGGTGTGCGGCAACGCCGTCGTCTGGAAGCCTTCCGAAAAAACCCCGCTGACCGCCCTGGCCTGCCAGGCCCTGTTCGCGCAGGCCGTGCAACGGTTCGGCGACGCACCTGCGGGCCTGTCCGAAGTCCTGATCGGCGGCCGCGACGTCGGGGAGGCCCTGGTGGACTCGCATGCCGTCGCGCTGGTGTCGGCCACCGGGTCCACGCGCATGGGCCGCCAGGTGGGCCCGCGCGTCGCACAGCGCTTCGGCCGCGTCCTGCTGGAACTGGGCGGCAACAACGCCATCATCGTCGGCCCCACCGCCGACCTGGACATGGCCGCGCGCGGCATCGTCTTCGGCGCCATCGGCACCGCCGGCCAGCGCTGCACCACCACGCGCCGCCTGATCGTCCACGAAAGCGTCGCCAACGAACTGGTTCAGCGCCTGCACAAAGCCTATGCCAGCGCCCCCATCGGCAACCCGCTGGACAGCGGCAACCTCGTCGGCCCCTTGATCGACCGCGCCTCCTTCGACGCCATGCAGGCCGCCCTGACTGCCGCGCGTGAACAGGGCGGCAAAGTGACGGGCGGCGAACGCGTCCTTGCCGACCAGTACCCCGACGCCTGGTACGTGCGCCCCGCCATCGCCGAAATGCCCAGCCAGACCGACGTCGTCTGCCACGAAACCTTCGCGCCCATCCTGTACGTGATGCGCTACAAGGAATTCGGCGACGCCCTGGCCATGCAGAACGGCGTGCCGCAAGGCCTGTCGTCCGCCATCTTCACCAACGACCTGCGTGAAGCCGAAACCTTCCTGTCGGCGGCCGGTTCGGACTGCGGCATCGCCAACGTCAACATCGGCACGTCCGGCGCCGAAATCGGCGGCGCCTTCGGCGGCGAAAAAGAAACCGGCGGCGGCCGCGAATCGGGCTCGGACGCCTGGCGCAACTACATGCGCCGCGCCACCAACACCATCAACTACTCGCGCAACCTGCCGCTGGCCCAGGGCATCAAATTCGGCGAATAAACCGCCAGCCCGCACAACGCAAAACCCCGCGCACTGCTCCCAGTGCGCGGGGTTTCTTCGTTTTTTACAGCCCATACATACGATTAGTCTGACTTACAAACTGTTGCCGGGGACGGTGCTACATTGCCTGATCACAAAAACGATACACGTCCTCAATGACCTCCAGCCGTCCTTTGCACCGCACACCCGCCTCCCGCCTTCTCATCGCCGCCCTGGCCCTGGGCGCGGCCGGCTCCGCCGCGGCAGGCGTGTCGTACCGGCTGGACCGCCCCTCGGCGGCGCCCGGCGAAACCGTCACCATCGAGGCCGTGTACTTCAATGAAGGCGGCGCCCGCGTCGACTGGGAACCGCCACCTGAATTGGTCCTGCAGTGGCGCAGCCCCGACGGCCAGGTCGTGCGCAGCCTGGCCAAGCTAACGAGCGGCCGCGGCAACTACAGCGTGCCCGTCAACAACTTCGCGCGCATGTCCTGGAGCGCCGAAGTGCCCGCCACCGCGCGTGGCCTGCAAGCCGTCTCCATCGAAGGCCAGCCGTCCATGATGGCCCTGGACGCCACCGGCCGCGACAGCGGAACCCTGGCTTCCACGCCCGCCCAAACACCCGTCGTCGACCCGCGCAGCGGCCAACCCGTGCCACCCGCCGCCGTCGCCGCAGCCGGCGCATCGCCCGAAGCCGGCCCCGCACCGGCCGACGCCGTCGAGCAGTCCGTCGAACAAGCCGCCTTCGACAAATTCCGCAGCTCCTTCTCGGCCTACAAACCCGTCTACTTCGCCGTCGGCACGCGCGGCCTCACCACCGCCCGCTTCCAGATCAGCGCAAAGTACCGCCTGCTAAGCCCGCGCGGCGGCCCGGACACCTGGCACGACGACTTCTACCTGGGTTACACCCAGACCTCGCTGTGGGACCTGGAAAGCGACTCCAAGCCCTTCATCGACACCACCTTCAACCCCAGCGTCTTCTGGCTTTCCGACGACATCTGGAAATCCGAAAACCAGAACTGGCGCTTCGGCATGAACACCGGCGTCGAACACGCCTCCAACGGCAAAGACGGCGAAGACTCCCGCTCGCTGAACGACGGCTACATCGAACCGCGCTTCCACTACCGCTTCGACAGCGGCAGCACCCTCACCTTCGCCCCCAAGGTCAAGGCCTACTTCGGCGTCGCCAACGAAAACAGCGACTACTCCGCCTACGCCGGCCACGTCGACTGGCAACTGCGCTGGGCCCAGGACAACGGCGCCGTCGTCTCCGCCATGTACCGCCAGGGCGACCAAAAGCGCCGCACCACCCAGCTTGAGTTCGCATGGCCCCTGCAACGCACGTTCCTCAACTGGAACGGCTACCTGTACATGCAGTACTTCAACGGGTATGGCGAAACGCTGCTGGGCTACAACCAACGCAACGAAAGCCAGTTCCGCGTAGGCCTGTCGCTGATTCCGTAAGGGCGCGGGCTGCGTGAGCGAAACGCAGTCCGCGCAAGCGACGCAACATCACCCCGCGCCACTTCGTGAAGAAGGCGAGCCGACGCACGCGAGCCACGAATCTCGAACGCCGACGCAAGACACCCAATCGCCAGATAAGGCCGCCCGCGCGGCCGACATCTGGCAACCCCGCAAGATCTTCCGGCACAAAACCGCCCACCGCAAAAACGCCAAGCAAGCCACCCTTCCCCACTGCCGCCAAACCCGAGACACCGGAGCCGGTGCGGCGGCGGCCTGGGGTGCGCGGGGCGTGTAGATGCGCCCGAGGGAATCGGAAGGAGC
>NZ_DAMDGT010000006.1:0-224949 GCF_032102605.1 Achromobacter sp.
TAACCTTCGCTCCGATCGTCTATCAACCAATGTCTACTTGACAGGGGTGCTTACGTGCCGAACACGTAGAAGAAAAAATGCCCATGTGAAATTCATACAATCATGAAAGCGCACCCAATCTGTGCCTTCGCAGGCTCTGAGGCGAGACATTCCTGCGGCTTCATTACACTATGACACAATGCAGCATTTGGCGTCCGGCAGACGAATCGTCAAGCCGGGTTGCGGTGCGTGGTATGAACAGGCTTGAACCTCCGACCACCTGCACTCCGTGCTGGTGGTCCTGGCGCATGTTCCCTATGAGAGATACCGGATGTCCATCCAAACCGAGCTGCGAAAGTCGCAGTCCAGCAAGATCTACGAAAAGCACGCCCCCACGGCTGCCGACCTGCCCTCCCCGACCGGCAAGAATTCCCGCACCTCGCCCTCGGACCACGAGTTGATCCGCGACAAGCTGCAGCGCATACAGAACGGCGGAGAGATCCGCTACATGGATATGTTCGCCGGATGTGGCGGCATCTCCCTGGGCTTCCTGACCGCCGGTTTCACGCCGGTCGCATCCATCGAAATGGACCCGTGGGCTGCAAAGTCGCACGGAGCCAACTTCGGCTCGCGCTCTGTCGGGGGTGACAAGGAAGCGCACCACACCCCCCGCGACGCGGTAACCGAAACTGCAGACACCGTCTTTGGCGATCTGGGGCTGCAGGGTGCCACGGACTGCCAGATCGATGTGCTCGTCGGCGGCCCCCCCTGTCAGGCGTTCGCCCGTGTAGGCCGGGCCAAACTCCGCGAGCAGGCTCGGCTGCGCGAAGAGGTAACGGCAGACCAGGCATTCCTCGTGGACGGTCGGGTGAGCCTGTGGGAGCGGTACGTCGCGTTCATCCGGGCGACAAAACCTGTCGCGCTACTTATGGAGAACGTGCCGGACATCCTGAACCATGGCGGCACCAACGTTGCCGAGCTGGTTTCGAAGAGCCTTGCCGATGAAGGCTACGACGTTGCCTACACGCTGCTGAACTCCGTTTGGTACGGGGTTCCTCAGATGCGGGAGCGGATGATTCTTGTCGGTATTCACCGGTCTGCCGGCATCAAACCCCGGTTTCCCGTGCCGACGCACCACCTCGTTCTGCCCTCCGGCTATACCAGCTCCAAGAATGCCGCGCGCCGCGTGCTGAAGGCCGAAGGCTCGGCGCACCATCGCTGGATCCCGGACCCCGCACCCGACTCTCCCGCAGCCACCTCGGCCTCCGACGCCCTTGCGGATCTCCCGCCCCGATTTGCCAGAGAACTGCTGAGTAGTGGCGCCATCCGCCGCGGGGCAAAGGATCCGGCAGAGTCCGTCGAGTACACGACAAAAAATCCGACAACACCCTACTCACGTCTGATGCGGGAGTGGAAGGGCTTTGCGACCAAGTCCACGACCGGCCATGTCTTCCGATACCTCCCCCGGGATTACAAGATCTTTGCCGAGATTCAGCCTGGCTGGGAGTACCCGCAGGTGCATGCTTATGTCGAGCAGAAGATCGCTACTTGGCTAGCCAACCGCAAGAAGCGCGGCTTGCCTACAGATCCGCGAAACGCGGATGTCATTTCCTACATCACGGCTTGGCGCATTCCGTACGACCCAGGAAAGTTTCCGAACAAGTGGTGGAAGCTCCGCGCTGATGCTCCGGTACGTACGCTGATGGCGCACCTCGGCAAGGACTCCTATTCCCACATCCACTTTGACTCGGATCAGGCACGCACTATCACGGTACGTGAGGCTGCGCGGCTCCAATCTTTCCCGGACGGTTTCATTTTCAAGGGATCGATGAACCCGGCATTCAAACAGATCGGCAACGCCGTGCCGCCGCTGTTTGCCTATGCCATTGCTCGTGGAATCCGGGAGTGCCTGGGCGCCCCCAGGACGCCAGACATGCGCGTATCCCTGCTGGGCCTGGACCCGTCACAGATCAAGACCACCGAGGGAACGAAGTGAAGTTCACCATCCTCCGGCTGCTGAAACCGTCCGAACTGGGTATGTTTCATGAATACCGCCGTCAGGGGAAGGAGCGCGCCAAACAGCGCGCCATCAACTTCGACTGGGATGTCGTCGACACAGTCTTTCCCTCCGCCGAAGACCAGGACATCATCGCCATCAACTGCCGGCGCCTGGAAGACGAGCACACCGTCGTAGAGGTTGCCTCTTGGCTGAAGCGGCAGCACCGAAACTGGAGATTCGAAGGCGACTGCCCGACGAGTCTCTTTTACAGATTTGTCGACCCTGGTGTTCTGTTTGCAATGGTCGTGGACGCCTCGACTACCCCGGCCAATGCATCCTGGGTTGTCATCCCCGCAGACCACCCAGCCCATTCTTCGATCCTCGGCCATGGAGAAAGCGCCCGGCTAGGTAAATCCGCAATGATCGCGTTGTACGGTGATGAGGGCCAGCACTGCCAGACAGTGCTCTCGGATCACTTCCCGCAGGTATTCAAGGAGGCAAAAACAGTGTCCGCGACGTCATACAAAGAAAACGACAATAACCACAACGACGATGACGCCGCCCCGGACCCGCTCGGCCTTTTCAAGATCCTGGCGCGTGCCGGTCACAGTCTGCCCAGCGCTGTGGCCGATCTCGTGGACAACAGCCTTTCGCATGGCGCGCGGGAAATCAACATCACATTCCCGAATCCCAATGCGGGCGGCCGATGGATGTGCATCCGCGACGACGGCACGGGCATGACGCCATCGGGCCTACGAGACGCAATGAAGATCGGGCACCAGCGTGAATACGACGATGGCGACCTGGGCAAGTTCGGCTATGGGCTCAAGGGTGCGGCTTGGTCTCAGGCCGATCGCCTGACGGTAGTGTCGAAGGCTGCCGAAAACCATTCTACAACCCTCACCTGGGACAAGGAACATCTTGCCAAGACGCGCCGTTGGGCGCTGCTAAGCGACCCGGTGGCTCCCGAGCATGTCTCTGCTGTGGCCATCGGCGACTCGGGCACAGCCGTGCTGCTCACGCAGATGCGTCCCTCATTGGAGCCTGCCAGGGGCAAGTCAGATTCCCCCTATGCGCAGGAGCTTGCCGCCATCAAGTCGCACCTCGAACTTGTCTTCCACCGGTACCTTGAAGGCAAGGCGCGCGGGCGCGAGAAGGTCGTCATCCGATTGAATGATGACATCCTACGCGCCAATAACCCCATGGGACATCCTCTGACGAAGGAGTATGACCAGCATCGCATCGAGCTTCCCGGTCTTACGCCGGACAAGACGCCGGCACTCTATGTACGAGCTTATGTCACACCGAACGAGGCAGAGTTCGACGAGTACGTCAAGGATTTGCCACCGCTGGAGCAACGCGTCGAACGCGACCGCCACACCCTGAACGGCAGGGCCAACGATGCACAGGGCATGTACTTCTATCGGCTTGACCGGCTTATCAAATGGGGTGGCTGGGAAGATCTCTTCGCCAAGGATGAACACACCAAGCTAATTCGTGTCGCAGTCGACTTTGACAGGCTGGCAGATGAGCAGTTGCAGGTAGATATCAGCAAGCAGCTCATTCGCCTGCCCTTTGCGATCACTAAGCCCCTCGAAGCCCTGATTAAAGGCCCTCGCGCAGCCGCCCGCCTCCGGTACAACAAAAAGGAAAAGCCTGCGCCGGCACCGAAAGGAGGCGGCCGTACTGTGTCGCCGACAGTCACGCCAGCGCCGGGCGGTTTGATCCCTCCAACGACAGCGCCGGGAGCCCCCCCGGCTCCAGCCCCCACAGCGAAGAAAGACAGGACTTCAATCCGCCTCGTCAGCAGTGGCGACAAGCCATGGCAACGCAAGACGGGATTCAAGGGCGAAGAAGTCGAGGTCACCCCCCTGATGCCGACGCTGGTGACGCTCGTACAGCTCATTGACAAGGATGCCGAGGTCAAGACTGCTCTCTCTGAATTCCTTCGCGCGCTGGAAACAGCCGGTGTCCCGGACCAGTTTTCGGACAAGGCCTGATGCAGATCCGACTTCCGCTTCCCCTCACGCTGAAGCCCAGGCTGGCCCTGTGGACCGACGGAACCGCCTGGACCAACTGGTCCCGGCATGAAGCTTATCTGAGGTCTCAACCCAAGTGGAAGCCGCACCAGATTGTGTCGGTCGCGGAAGAGTCACTGCGGATCATCTCAAAGACAACGCCCATCGCTCGCCCGGAATTTCAGTGCCGCGGACTGGTCGTCGGCTACGTCCAGTCAGGCAAGACAGCCAATTTCACAGCTGTGGCGGCGCGCGCGGCTGATGTCGGCTATCGCCTGATCATTGTTCTTTCCGGCATCCACGATTCGCTACGGAACCAGACGCAGCAGCGCCTGGATCTGGAGCTTGTCGGGACCGGCGTCGACTGGATCACGCTGACCGATGAGGCTGCAGACTTTCGTGAACCGAAGGTGGCCGACGGATTCGCATCGACGGGTACAGTTCTGATCGTCGCCAAAAAGATCACGCCGATCCTGAAGCGGCTCAACCAGTGGTTCGGAAATCTCGAAGGCCGCCTCGCTGATGTACCGGTTCTTCTCATCGATGACGAGGCCGATCAGGCTTCCATCAATACACGCGGAAATCGACGTGATCCCAGTATCGACGCGGACACCGAACCGGATGCCGACACGGCCCCGTCACTGACCAACGCGCTAATTCGCGACATTCTCAACAAGATTCCGCGGGCTACATACATCGCCTACACGGCGACGCCATTCGCCAACATCCTTATAGACCCCGACGCCAGCGACAACCAAGTCGGAGAAGACCTGTTCCCCAGGGACTTCGTCGTGCAGCTTCCGCGGCCTGACGGCTACACAGGGACCGAGGAGCTTTTCGGCATCAGTGCGCAGGGCCGTGACGTACTCCGCCCCGTAGACCCCGCGGATGTGAAGGCTCTGAAGTCGAAGCAGCGCAAAAGGAGTGAGACGATCGTTGCCCGGGGTCCACTGGATCTACCCCAGTCGCTCGCCGATGCCCTTCTGACGTTTGCACTGGCCGGCGCCATCAGGTTGCTGCGCGGCCAGTCGGGCAAGCCGAACACGATGCTGGTGCACGTATCCCAGCTCCAGCAGGACCAGTTGCGCATTGGTGAAGCGATCGAGGAACAGATCCGCAACTGGTTCCATCATGAGAGTGCCGAACCCGGTGTACTCAAGCAGATGTTCCGGTCAACGCTCACAGGACTGGGACAGATTGATCTGCCCTGCAGCGAAGAGCTTCTCCTGGAAGAGGCAGTGACGAACTTGGCCCGTCTGGTCGTCGTTGTGCTCAACAGCACGACGGGCGACGAACTGGAGTACGACGCCAAGCCTGGGCGGCAGCTCGTTGCAGTGGGCGGCAATCGGCTGTCGCGCGGCCTGACGCTTGAGGGACTGACAATCGCCTACTTCCTGCGCACCACAACGCTGGCGGACTCGCTGCTGCAGATGGCCCGCTGGTATGGTTTCAGGACTGGCTATGAAGACCTGATCCGCATCTGGACAACCGAGGGCATCGCTCAGTGGTTTGTGGAACTGGCGCTAGTTGAGGAATCCCTGCGAGATTCCATCACAGCGCTGAACAAGGCCGGCCGCAGGCCAGACCAGATGGCCATCCGGATGCGCGCCCATTCAAAGCTCCTGCTCACCAGCAAGAACAAGAGCAGGATGCAGACTGACGATGCACAGTCATGGTCTGGCGAGAACCCGCAGACAATTCTGTTTCCCATGCAGGATCAGGAATTGCTGGAACGGAACTTTGACCTCGCGTCTGCCCTGCTGCGACAGCATCCCCCGACACAGGATGCACACGGCGGCGCCATCGCCCACGATGTGCCGGCCGAGGACATCGCACTGTTCCTGCGGCGTTATGAAGGACACCCGAACAGCATTGCGTTTCAGGGCGCAGAGATTGCCGACTGGATCCTGGAACGCGCTGAAGCGGGAGAGCTGACGAACTGGACCATATTCGTAGCCAACCCGCAGCGGGAACGCGAGGTTCTGCTAGGTGGAAGGCCGTTCGGCCTTGTTCGACGTTCGTTGCAGGCCAACGAATCGATCGGCATCCTTATCGATCCTCGCCATGAAGGTGTTGATCTGCATGGCGGGCCGGAAAACTACCGCGCTGCCTCAGGCTTCAATGCCCGCGCAATGCGCGAGGACCGACCTGCGCAGCAGGGCTTGCTCCTGCTCTACCCCCTCGATCCCGAACCGCTCCGCGCGCCAACACAGGCCGTGCTGGGCCTCGCGTTATCGCTGCCCCGCACTGCGGACGGCGAACAACGGTTCGTCGTGAACCGTGGGGTCCGCAATGGTTGAGATCACACAGGACCGTTGGGCAAGTCTGCGGGAGCAGCGGCTTCCACACGAGGCTATCTACGAACGAGCTGCAAAAGACCTGGAAGCGGCGCTGATCGGGGTGTCAGACGACGGACGGCTGCACCTGCTTCTGGCAATCGACGTCGCCCCGAAAAACCTGCCGCCGGACCTGCAAAGCCTTCAGGTCCGCATCCTGGAAGGCGAACAGACTTGGCTGGATGTCTCAGCCCGCAGCCACCACGAAGAACTACTTACGCTAGTCACCAACAAAGTCCTCTATGCCATCCGCATCGAAGGCCGCGACCCTGCTGTCTCGGTTGAACGGATCATCGACGACATGCGCGCGGCATTGCGCCCGCTCACACTTGAGCTCAGCACGACAGAGCAGATCGGCCTATTTGGCGAACTCTGGGTGCTCTCGAATGTGCTGTTCCCAACCCTCGGCAGCCGGGTCTGCCACCTCTGGAGCGGCCCGGAAAGCGAGCGACACGATTTCGTCGGACAAGGCGTCCACGTCGAAGTAAAGACCACCACGCGATCGGAGCCGAAACACGAGATTTCCCGCCTCGATCAGCTCAAGGCCCCCGCCAGCAAACGCCTTCTGTTCGTGAGCGTGATGCTGGAGAAAAGCCTGGGCGGCGACGAAACCCTGGCAGACCGCATCGATGAAATTCGAGAGAAGCTGGGATCGGATGGGCGTGCACTCGACGCCTTCGATTCACGCCTGGCTCAACTCGGCTGGCATGAAGGCCTTCGGCAGACCGGAGCCTTGCTGCGGTTCACATTCCGCGACGTTCACGTCTTCGAGGTTGCCGGCGACTTCCCCAGGCTACCCGATGACTACTTGCCGCCACTTGGCGTGACCGGAATCAAGTACAGCATCAACGTCGGAAGCCTCCCGTCGCTCGACGTTTCCGAAGTCCAGGAAGTTCTCTTGACCGCCTGATGCGCCACCTCGCGACCGACCCTGGCGGCACGTTACGGGAGCGCGATGCAAACGCCGTCGATAGCAATCCTGGGCATCTTCACGCTCCCGGTCCACGCCCTTTCTCTCGCTGCGTCTGTAGCGCTGGCGAAGCGCCCTCCCAGCAGCCGCTTGGCCCGTCGCAGCTTTTCTCGGGCTTCGGCTAGTGAAATGCCTCCGAAGCCGTAACGGCCTATGCTCAACGTCTCTCGTCGGCCATTGATCCGGTAGTCGTAACGGAAGGTCATAGTGCCTTCCGGTGAAACGATGGCGTACATGGCATCGCGATCGGCGACCGTGTAAAGGATCGCGCGGGGTTTCAAGTTCCGCCGGGCAAAGTCTGTCAGCACGGGAATAGTCTCCTGATTGAAACGGCCGATTGCCGTCACCTATCACGAGACCTACCTATCCTTGCGAGCCCGCATAAATCCTGATGTCTAAGAGAAAGAACTACCGTCGCTGACGGTAGTTCTTCCGAGGCTACGCCAACCCCAGCCCAAAGAGCTTGCGCACCCCGTCAAATTTACCGTCAGCTTGGCTGCCTGGAAGCTCTTGAAGATAAATAGCTCACACGAAATAACCTTTAAAATCAAAAGCCTAGAAGAATCACATTCTTGTTGATGATCTTTTGAGAGTCTTTCTAGCTTTTGATTTATAAGGGAAAACTGCTTCCCCTCACTCCCACTCGATCGTCGCCGGCGGCTTGCTCGACACGTCGTACACAACCCGATTGATGCCGCGCACTTCATTGATGATGCGCGACGACACGCGGGCCAGCAGCGGATGCGGCAGCGGCGCCCAGTCGGCGGTCATGAAGTCGAAGGTCTGCACGGCGCGCAGCGCGACGACGTATTCGTACGTGCGGCCATCGCCCATCACACCCACGGACTTGACGGGCAGGAACACGGCGAATGCTTGCGAGGTCAGTTCGTACCAGGTCAGGCCGCTGGCTTCGTCCTTGGTGTTGCGCAGTTCTTCAATGAAGATCGCGTCGGCGCGGCGCAGCAGTTCGGCGTACTCGTGCTTCACTTCGCCCAGGATGCGCACGCCCAGGCCCGGGCCGGGGAACGGGTGGCGGTAGACCATCTGCGGTGGCAGGCCCAGGGCGACGCCCAGTTCGCGGACTTCGTCCTTGAACAGTTCGCGCAGGGGTTCCAGCAGTTGCAGGTTCAGCGTATCCGGCAGGCCGCCCACGTTGTGGTGCGACTTGATGGACGTGGCCTTGCCGGTCTTGGCGCCGGCCGATTCGATGACGTCCGGGTAGATCGTGCCCTGGGCCAGCCACTTGGCGCTTTTCTGCTTGCCGGCCTGTTCCTGGAACACTTCGACGAATTCGCGACCGATGATCTTGCGCTTGGCTTCGGGATCGGCCACGCCAGACAGCTTGCCCATGAATTGGGCGGTGGCGTCGACGTGGATGATCTTCACGCCCATGTTTTCGGCGAAGGTCTGCATGACCTGCTTGCCTTCGTCCAGACGCAGCAGGCCGTGGTCGACGAACACGCAGGTGAGCTGGTCGCCGATGGCCTTGTGGATCAGCGCGGCGGCAACGGACGAATCCACGCCGCCGGACAGGCCGAGGATGACTTCGTCGGTGCCCACTTGCTCGCGGATGCGGGCGACGGCTTCGGAGACGTAGTCGGGCATGTTCCAGTCGCCCGTGCATTCGCAGATCTCGTTCACGAAGCGGGCCAGCATGGCCTTGCCTTGAACGGTGTGCGTGACTTCGGGGTGGAACTGCACGGCGTAGAAGCGGCGGTCTTCGTCGGCCATGCCGGCGATCGGGCAGGACGGCGTGGACGCCATCAGCTTGAAGCCCGGGGGCAGTTCGGTGACCTTGTCGCCGTGGCTCATCCAGACCTTGAGCATGCCGTGGCCTTCGGGCGTGCTGAAGTCTTCCAGGCCTTCCAGCAGCTTGGTGTGGCCGTGGGCGCGGACCTCGGCATAGCCGAATTCGCGGTGGTCGGAGAAACTGACCACGCCGCCCAGTTGCTGCGCCATGGACTGCATGCCGTAGCAGATGCCCAGGACGGGCACGCCCAGTTCGAACACGGCGTGCGGGACGCGCATTGAGCCTTCTTCGTAGGCCGAAGCGTGGCTGCCGGACAGGATGATGCCCTTCAGGCCCTGCGCCATCTGTTCGCGCACGAAGGCGTCGTCGACGTCGCCGGGGTGGACTTCGGAATAGACGCCGGCCTCGCGGACGCGGCGGGCGATCAGCTGCGTGACTTGCGAACCGTAGTCAAGGATAAGAATGCGCTGGTGCATGGAGACTCTACCCGTTGGAAATAAAACCGCACCGGCAGACCCGCTGATCTTTGCGGTTCTGCCGGTGCGTGATGCATGACATTGTAGTTGACTGTGCGGATCAGTCGGCGCGGTAGTTGGGCGCTTCCTTGGTGATCTGCACGTCGTGCACGTGGGACTCGCGTACGCCCGCGGAGGTGATCTCCACGAATTCGGTCTTGGTGCGCATGTCGTCGATGGTGGCCGCGCCGCAGTAGCCCATGGAGGCGCGGATGCCGCCGACCAGTTGGTAAATGATGGCCAGCACGCTGCCCTTGTAGGGGACGCGGCCTTCGATGCCTTCCGGCACCAGCTTGTCGGCGTTGTTGGCGGGATCCTGGAAGTAGCGGTCGGCGGAGCCTTCCGTCATGGCGCCCAGGCTGCCCATGCCACGGTACGACTTGTACGAACGGCCCTGGAACAGCACGACTTCGCCCGGCGCTTCTTCGGTGCCGGCGAACATGCCGCCCATCATGCACGAGAACGCGCCGGCGGCCAGCGCCTTGGCGACGTCGCCCGAGTAGCGGATGCCGCCGTCGGCGATGAGGGGAACGCCCGTGCCTTCCAGCGCCTTGGCGACTTCGGAGATGGCATGGATCTGCGGCACGCCCACACCGGCCACGATACGCGTGGTGCAGATGGAGCCGGGGCCGATGCCGACCTTGACGCCGTCGGCGCCGTGTTCGACCAGCGCGCGCGCCGCGGCTGCGGTGGCGATGTTGCCGCCGATGACTTCAACCTTGGGGTAGTTCTGCTTGACCCAGCGCACGCCTTCCAGCACGCCCTTGGAGTGGCCGTGCGCGGTGTCGACGATCAGGACGTCGACGCCTGCGGCAACCAGCTTTTCCACGCGCTCTTCGGTGTTGCCGCCCACGCCCACCGCCGCGCCAACGCGCAGCTGGCCTTGGGCATCCTTGCTGGCCATCGGGTGTTCGGTGTTCTTGACGATGTCCTTGACGGTGGCCAGGCCACGCAGTTCAAAACCGTCGTTCACGATCAGCACGCGTTCGAGGCGATGCTTGTGCATCAGGGCCTGCGCTTCATCAAGCGTGGCGCCTTCCTTCATGGTGACCAGGCGTTCCTGCGGCGTCATGATGTTGCGCAGGGGCTGATCCAGGTTTTCTTCGAAACGCAGATCGCGGTTGGTGACGATACCGACCAGCTTGCGGCCTTCGACGACCGGCAGGCCCGAGATGCCATGCTGGCGCTGCAACGCAATGGCGTCGCGCACTTTCATCTGGGGGGTGACGGTGACCGGATCGATCACGATGCCGAATTCGTGGCGCTTGACGCGAGCCACTTCACGCGCTTGGGCGTCGGCGGAAAGATTCTTGTGGATGATCCCGATGCCACCCTCTTGAGCCATGGCGATGGCCAAGCGCGATTCGGTGACGGTGTCCATGGCGGCGGACACTAGCGGAATATTCAGGCTGATGTTGCGGGTCAGGCGGGTGGCCAGGGAGGTGTCGCGCGGCAACACCTCGGAATACGCAGGCACCAACAACACATCGTCGAAGGTGAGCGCTTTTTGAACGAGACGCATGGGTAACTCCGGGCGCAAAGCAAGATTATACGCCGCCAACGTGTTTTGACTAGGTGTTCTCCCTAGGTTCGGGGTGGATATTTCTGACCCTGCGGGTTTCCCATGCACGCGCCTCCATATTTTTACCCGGATCATATTGACAGACATTTTCCCCAGGGTAATAATCTCGAAACTCTTATTGACCCGGATAAAAATCGCCATGACCGCTTTCCCCTCTGTCGACCCGCATACCGCCTTCGAGGGACTCCGCATTCTTGCCGCCGGCGAGCTGTCCAGCGTCGCGCTTGCCGTCAAACGCGCCATGGCCGCGCATGGCAATGACGCGATTCTGGTGTTCCAGGACGCGTCGGGCAAACAGGTGGACCTGGATCTGAGCGGCGATGACGCGCAGATCGTTGCGCGCCACGCGCACGCCCCCGCCGTTGCGCCCGCAAGCCACGACGCAGAACTTGACGCCGCGCCTCGCGGGCGCGGCCGGCCCAAGCTGGGCGTGGTGGCGCGCGAGGTGACCCTTTTGCCCCGCCACTGGGACTGGTTGGCCGCGCAGCCAGGCGGCGCGTCGGTCGCGCTGCGCAAGCTGGTGGAACAGGCCCGGCGCGACAACGAGGCGCACGATGCTCGGCGCCAGCGGCAGGAGGCCGCCTATCGGTTCATGTCCAGCATGGCCGGCAATCTGCCGGGCTTCGAGGACGCCACGCGGGCGCTCTACGCCGACGACCGGGACGCATACGCGCGGCACGTAGCGCAGTGGCCGCAGGGCGTGCGTGGCTATGCAATGAACCTGGCCTGGGGCACACCCGAATAGGATTGCTTTTACTTTTCCTATACACGTTATCGATTGCTGTCCGAGGCCGCCGCCATGCCGCAATTGGTTTTGCTGTTGTTGGGAGTGACCTACCTGCGCCAACGCTGGCGTGCGCTTGCCGTCGCGGGAGCCGTGTTCTTGCTGGCCGGCGTCGTGGTGTTCATCGACGCGCTGGACGGGGCGGCCTACTTCCCGCTTAATGTGTTCGCCGTCCTGTTCATCATCGAGGGCCTTGGCACCTTGCTGATCGCGTCCAGCGGCGTGGGTGGCCAGCGCGTGCTGCGTTATGCCAAGGGCTTGTTCGTCCTGCTGGCCGGGGGCCTGATCCTTGCCGGTCATCACCACGGGCACTTCGTGCTGTCGATGATTTTCGGTTTGCTGTTCCTGGCGGACGGCCTGCTGCAATGTGTCGCTGGCTACGTCGTGCGGTACGAACGCTGGCGCTATGCCTTTGCCGGTGGCGTGGCCGAAATCCTGCTCGCCATCTTCTTTTTTCAGCCTTATCCCACCAATTACCTGGGCACCGTGCCCTATTGCCTGGGCCTGTTCCTGGGCATCGCGGGCGTGAAACTGCTGTGGCTGGCGCGCCGCGTGCGGCATCTATCGTCGAATCCGGCATTTGCCGCCACACAGTCAATGGGTTTTGCGCCGACCGCGCCCGAACTGTCCAAAGCGCGGGTCTGGGATGGCCCGCCGGCCGATTCCGAACGCGCGTTGACAGTGCATGTCTGGACGCCGTCGGGTTCAGCCAAGACGCAGACCCGCAACTATCCCGTGGTGGACCGCTACATCGCGGCGGTGGACGTCAACGGCGTGATTTCCACCGGCCACGCCGCGCTGGAATCGCCCGAGGGCATCTACATCAGCCTGTACCCGCAAGAGGAAATCGACCGGTCCCCGGACGACTTCGGCGCGCTGCTGCGCGCCACGGCTGAAAACGACATCCCGGGCGTGTATCAGCCCGACTACGACACCGAATCCAAGGCCTGGCGCCCGTCAAACGTCCAGGTGCGCATCCGCAATTACGACGCCGAAAAGCTGGCCGCCTTCTGGGAGGAATACCGCAAGGTTTCCACCTACAACCTGACGCACCGCAACTGTTCCAGCACGGTATCGCAAGCGCTGGACGCCGCGCTGGATGGCGTCGTCGGACGCCTGCACGGCGACGAGGCCGGCTGGCGGGTGCTGATCCGGCTGCTGTTGACGCCCGAACTGTGGGTCGCGTCACAGATCCGCAAGCGCGCCCTCACCATGGCCTGGACTCCCGGTTTGACGCTGGATTACGCCCGCGCCATGAGCATGCTGGCCGACCCCCGCCCATTCGGCTGGTGGAAGATGTCGCAAAGCGCCGTGAGGCGAATCGCCAAGCTGCGCGAAGGCTGGCGAACGCAGGACAAGGAATCGCCCGCCCGGCGCCCCCGCACCTGAGCCGCCGCCAGGCTGTTGCAATTGATCCCTGGAGTATCGCCAGGCCCGGGCGTAACGTGAAAGCGCGGCATATGCCGCGTTGCCTTCGCAGGTACGCATCATGACGCCCAACACTCCCCGACCCGATTCCCGCCACGCGACGACCCTTCCTGCCCCCGACAACCATGCGCCGCCCCAAGCGGACAAAGCCCGGGCCAAAGCGGATCACCAGCATGAAGACGCGCGCCGCAAGGCGCTGGCTGGCTCGCAGCACAAAGAGAACACGCGCGCGGTGGCCGCGCCGCGCTACCACGGACACCGGGGCGGCTGAAGCTTCGTTTCTCCACGGGTTGTTGCCGTCTGCCTTCGCCAGGGCCAAAGGTTCAGGCCTCAAGCCCCAGGAGCGAGGCGGACGGCGAAAGCGCGCGCGGCGGGTTTATCTGGTCGCCAATCGTCGGATCACCCGTGCGCTAGACGACCGACATCGCCGGCCCACCTGCACACCGGACCACCAACATCGCCAGCCCGCCGGACCGCCAAACCGGATTTATGAGGTATGTTCCTGAAACTACCGACGGATCCCCCATGATGCAGTCCGACGAAAACTACCTTCTTTACGACGGCGATTGCCCGTTTTGCTCGAACTACGTGCGGATGATGCAGCTGCGAAAGGCCGCGGGGCCCATCGCCATGCTGAACATGCGTGACCATCCCGACCTGGCCACGCGGCACCGGGCACAAGGCTTTGACCTGAATCAGGGCATGCTGCTGCACCTGGACGGCCGGGATTACTGGGGCGCGGACGCCATCCACCGGCTGGCGCTGCTCAGCACCGGCAGCGATCTGTTCAACCGCGTCAATGCCACTATCTTCAGCAACGCATGCCTGTCCAAGGCGCTCTATCCCTTCATGCGCACCGGCCGCAGTTTGACGCTGACGTTGCTGGGCAAGAAGAAAATGCCTTGACGCACGGCTCACACAGGGCGCGCGGCATGAGCAGATCTTGCGCTAATTTCCCTTCAATCTGGAATTGACCTCGATGCTCTACATCACCGGCGCCGTGCTGCTGGCGCTTACGCTGTGTTCTATCGTCTATCGCCGCATGCAACGCAGGGACGGCGAGTCCGGCCGCGCCATCGGCCGGGACGTAGCCGCTGGCGCCGCCATTTATGCGTTCGTGGGGCCGGCCGTCGCCATACTCGTGATTGCCGTGTCCATGGCGATCATTACCTTGAGCCCCAATAACCTGATGTTCGCCCTCTTCGGGCTTCCCTGGTCGTACATCTTTGGCATTGTGCCGGCCCTGCTTTGCGGGATGATTGCGGGCGCCCTCAAGCCGCTCGCGCCGTCGTGGATGGCCATTGTGCGCATGGGCATCATCGGCGCTGTGTTTGCCTTTGCCTTCCTGCTGACATTCGGCGGCCGCGACCTGACCTGGTCGTCCACGGTGTTTCCCCTGTACATGGGCGCCCTGCCCGGCTCTATCGCCGGACTGCTGTGCGCGCGACTGCTCTACGGCAAGCCCGCGCCTACTCGCTAGCCCAGCTCAGATCGGGCGAAGGCGCGCCGTGCTGGTGAAAGTACAGCAGCGCGGACGCCGCCATGTTGCGGTCCACGCACTGGAACTGCGGGTAGCTGCCTGATTGGCCGCCCGCTACCAGATCCTGGTCATGGTCCTCGGATTTGGCGGGATCGATCAGCGTGTGTATTTGCGCATCGCCGCCTAGAGAGATAAATACGATATAGGCGCCGTCGCCGCCGCCGATCGACAAGACCGCGTCGTCATCGATCACGAAGGCGGTGGAACTGTAGACGACGCCATCCAGCCTGTGCAGCGCGGCAAGCAGATCGCTTTCGGTCGGAGCCTCGTGCGCACGCGCCTGCACCCGTTCATCCTCACGTACATCTTCGACGATTCTGATTATTTTCACGGTAATCCAGCCGACTGGCGGCGCGTAAGTGGAAGGTTGCGTTCGACCCGCAGGTTCGACCGAGACTACATCGGCCTTGAACTGCGAATGCGGCGTTTCATTGCTGTCCAGGCAAGGACTGCTGGAAGAAGAATCGCAGCATCTCGGCCGTGGCGTCCGGACCGGACTGATCCGTATAGGACCCCTGCTGCGATCCGCCGGCCCAGGCATGGCCGGCACCATGGACGTCCCAGCGCTCGGCGACGATGTCGCCCGCGGCATTGCGATACACGTGCCGGGTGCTATGACGCTTGCTGGCAACGCCCGGCACGCGCTGGGTCTCGGCGCGCATGCCCGGCCCCACACTGGCGGCGATCACCCTGTCGGCGTTGCCCGGATGCACGGTCGCATCGCGGTCGCCATGGAAGACGATGGTGGGCACGCCGCTGCCGGCCGCGGCGCTTGCCGAGAGGCCCACGCCCTTCATCGCGGACAGCGCCGACGGAAGATCGGACGCCGCGCCGGGCGCCAGCCCGGAATGCACGCCCGCCGCCGCATAGAGTTCGGGATAGGAGCCAGCCAGGATGGCGGCCATCGCGCCGCCCGCGGACAAGCCGGCAACATACACGCGCTGCGGATCAATTGCGTGGGTTCCCATCACCTCGCGCGTCATGCCCGCCAGGATCGAGGGTTCCCCGCGCCCTTGCTGCTGATGATTGTGCTTGAACCAGTTCCAGCACTTCTGGGGATTGGCGTCGCGAGATTGAACCGGGTACAGCACGTAAAAGCCCTGCTCGCGCGCGGCCGCGTTCATGGCGGTACCGGCCGCGAAATCGTCTGCGTCCTGGGTGCAGCCATGCAGCATCACCACCAGTGGCAGCGGCTTGCCGTCCGCATTGGGCGGCACGTACAGCTTGTAGCCACGTTGCCCGGACGCATTGCGGAATGATCCTGCGGTGAACGTATCGCCAGAGACGGAAGGCTTGCGCAAGGGTTGGACGACATCGACATCGTCGTGGGCGGGCTGCGCCGTTTCGGAGACGCCTGCGGAATCCGGAATCTCCCAGGCCTCGACCTCGATGACGCCGGCGTCGTCTTGCCTGGCGTCGTCCTTGATCGGATCGCCCCGCAGGGCGGCCTGGATCGCGGCGGTGGCCGCAGCCAGATCGCCGGACCGAGTGAGCTGGGTAGCCCGGTTCATGAACTGTTGGAAATCAGGGTGCATTTCGTGACCTTTTTGCGGCGTGATATCAGCGAATGCGCTGACGCAAGGCGGCTTTGACGGCGGGGCTGGCGTGCAGCGCCCCCAACACCGTCAGGGATTCGATCGTGGCCAGAGCCAACTCGGGCGTGATGTCCGGTGCAAGCGTCGCCAGGCCCAGCACTCGGATCTGAAGCATTTCGCCCGCCGCCTGGACCGCCTGCAAATCCTGGGCGGTGTAGTGCTGGATGCCGAGAACCAGCGTTTTCCGGCTGACGGCCTGGCGTACGGCGTCGCCATGGGTGGCAAGTTGATTGCGAATCGCGGTGCGGATCAGGTCCGTCCGGTTTGCATAGAACCCCTCCTGAACCAGAAGGTCGATCTGGCCCAGGTCGACATAACCCAGGTTGATCGTGATCTTCTCGTCGGCAGGCTTGGGGACGGAGGCGAGTTGAGATGTGCGAGGCGGCATGGAGCGAATATAAACCATCCACTTGGATGGTGCGTGGATGTTTCACTTTGATAAGCCTGCGCCGGTTGAGTACACGGGCGAGTTCACCGGAGGGACTAGTGCGCCGTTTTCCCGATGCTGAGGCGAAGTACCAGTGGCAAGGTCGGCGGCGCTCCGCTACTGTCGTCTTGAACCTCGGGGGATCCCAATGGCGCTGCGCCTTGTTTCGGGCCTGCTCTTGTCAATTGCCTGCGCGGCCACCGCCAGCGCTCAGCCCACGCCGCCTGACTTGTACGGCGCCCTTGTCGTCTCTTCCACTTATCGCTACTACGCGTCGATTCTGTACGGCTCCGAAAGCTCGGCTCGCCAAAACGCGCTTGCGGAATGCAAGGCCGATGAGCCCGACGCTACCTGCGCGGTGTACGCAAACTTCAAGAACCAATGCGTGGCGGTGGCCGCAAACGGCGCGCAGCACGTTGTCGCCATTGGCAGGAACGCGTGGAACCGGCAGCAGACGGGCGATTTCAGCCTGCAGCTATGCCGCGACAAGACGGGGTCCGCCTGCAGGTTGGTGATCAGCGCGTGTTCGACCCATGCGCAAAAGGCCGAGGACCAAAGCGCCTGGGCCGGCCCCGGCAGGCCAAGAGAGGGGGAGTTGCAGGCCCATCACGGCGGCCGCGCTCCCCAATGAACTACAGTCTGTCCAGACCCCGTTCACCCGAAAAGGAACCAATATGGAAAATCCCTTTGGCGACTCCGACGAGCCGTCTGGCACCGACCGGCAGTATCTGGTCCTGATCGCGGCATCGAAAGACAACGCCGCGCTCGCGCAAAAGATCCTGGAAAACATCAAGACCCATGTGGACGAACGCGCCGCGCCCCTGTGGATCGACGCCAAGGGAATCGGCGTGCTGGTCACGACGGAACTGGTGGCGTCCGAAATCTGGCGCGAGATGTTCCAAAAGGCGCCCGGCCAGGATTATGGCGACACGCGCAACCTGCTGATTGTTGAAATCGGCAAGGACTGGGCGGCTCGCCGGGACGACAAGATCGAACACTGGCTGGCCAGCCACGTCGGCGCTCCGCTGCCGCCGCCGCATCGCGCCAAGCGGCGCTAGGGGCAGGATTCACTTCTGCCTTGCGGCTGCCGCCGCGGGTCCGTCCACTTTCGCCACGCGTTGAAGAAACGCATCCAGCGCCGGATTGTCGTGCTGCGCATGCCAGGCCAGGTACATGTCGGCGTAGAGGTTGCGTTGCCCGATCGGCCGGAATTCCACGCCTTCGAACCGCAATTCGCGGGCCGAATCCGGCACGATGCCCACGCCCAGTCCAGCCCGCACCAACGCCAGCAGCGTATGGGTCTGCCCCGCGCGTTGCACATACTGCGGCTGCACGTCCGCCAGGCCGAAGGCGCCGACGATGCGGTCGTAGAAGTACTTCCCTTCCCGGGGCGAATACAGCACGAAAGGCTGCCCTTGCAGCAGGCGCAGCGGTACCGTGGCGTGCTCGCACAACGGCGACGCCGCCGGCAGCGCCAGCACCAGCGGCTCGCGTTCAAGCAGGCGCGATTCGATGCCCGCCTGCTGCGGCACGCTGCGCGCCAGGATGGCGTCCAGTTCATGGGCCAGCAGCAGGCGGCTGAGGTCCGTGGTGACGGTTTCCCGAAGCTGGATCTCCACGCCCGACAACAGTTTGCGCGCCTGCATGATCAGCGACGGCATCAAGCGGTACGCGGCCACGGCGGTGAACCCCAGCGTGATCTGGCCCGCTTCGCCACCCGACGTGCGGCGCGCGGTGGCGGCCGCCTGCGCCGAGAATTCCAGCAGGTGCCGCGCATCCCGCAGGAACCGCCGGCCGGCCGCGCTCAGCAGCACCTGACGGCTATTGCGTTGGAACAGTGTTACGCCCAGATCCTGCTCCAGAAGCTGGATCTGGCGCGACAACGGCGGCTGCGTCATGCATAGCCGTTCCGCAGCACGGCCAAAGTGCAGCTCTTCGGCCACGGCAATGAAACACTCAAGCTGGCGGAATTCCATCGATCCAATCCTTGAATTGATCAATGCTATTTATAGCTCGAACGGCTATCCATGGGCAGCCCTTCCTATACTCGGGCGCAAGGCCGAAAACCGGCCGTTCGAAGCATCAGGAGCCTTACCCAGCAGCACCCTTTTTCGCGGCATAGCCGCCATCAACGCCATAAAGAGAAAATCCATGGAGACAAAGAACACCGCCCGGATCCGCGTCCGGCTTATCGCCGCGGCGCTGGCCTTGACCGCCACTGCGGCATTGCCAGGCGCCGCCAGCGCCGCCGGCTATCCGGAGCGACCGATCAATCTCATCGTCCCGTTTTCACCGGGCGGGGGCACGGATATCTCGGCGCGCCTTCTAGCCGCGGCCCTGGGCGAAAAATTTTCGTCTTCGGTCGTGGTGGACAACCGGCCGGGCGCGGGCGGACAGATCGCCGCCGACCTGGTGGCGCGATCACAGCCCGACGGCTACACGCTGCTTTTCGCCAACTCGGGCATGCTGGCGATCAACCCCTGGATCTACAAATTGCACTCGGACCCGGTCAAGGCGTTCGCGCCGGTGTCCCTGTTCTCGGACCTGCCGTTCGTGCTGGTGGTGCCCGCCAGCCTGCCGGCCAAGAACGTCGCGGAACTGGTCACGTTGACCAAGTCCCAGCCCGGCAAGCATACGTTTGCCAGCTCCGGCACCGGCGGCGCGCCGCACCTGTCCGGCGAGATCTTCCAACAGGCCACTGGCGTCGACCTGGTGCACGTGCCCTACAAGGGCGGCGGCCCGGCCATGACCGACCTGATGGCGGGCCGAGTCGACATGCTGTTCGCGTCGGTGCTGGAAACCATGCCTTACGTCACCGCTGGCAAGCTGCGCGCTCTGGCCGTCACGGGCGCGGCGCGCTCGCCGGCCATGCCGGACGTTCCCACCATCGACGAAGCCGGCGTGAAGAACGCGCAAAGCGGATCCTGGACTGCGGTGCTGGCGCCTGCCGGAACCCCGCAGGCGGTAATCGACAAGCTGTCCGAAGCCATCCGAGAAGTCGCGGCCGACCCTGCCGTCAAAGCGAAGCTTGAATCGCAGGGCGCGGTGGCGCATGGCTCCACGCCAAAAGAACTGCAAGAATTGGCGGCCAGCGAACGCGAACGCTATGGGCAGATAATCAAGTCCCGCAATATCCAGACCAACTGATCCTCAATCCGGCCCGCCTTGGCGGGCCCACACCTCATAAGCCGTATCCATGACTGCATCCCTTCCCGCTTCCGCCGCCGACATCCTGATGGTTGGCCCCCTGCTGCCCGAATTGGTGGCCGACCTGGAATCGCGCTACCGAGTCCATCGCCTGTGGGAGGCCAAGGACGCGGCAGCGCTGTTGCGCGAACACGGGCCCGCCATCCGCGGCATCGCCACCAGCGGCCGGTTTGGCGCCAAGAAGGAACTGATCGACGCCCTGCCCGCCCTGGAAGGCATTTTCAGCTTTGGCGTGGGCTACGACACCATCGACATCGAAGCCGCCAAGGCGCGCAATGTCGTGGTCACCAACACGCCCGGCGTCCTGGACGCCTGCGTTGCCGACACCGCGCTGGCCCTGATGCTGGCCGTCTCGCGCCGCGTCGCGGAAGCCGACCGCTTCGTGCGCGCGGGCCGCTGGCCCACGGAAGGCTTCGGGCTGGGTTCCCGCATGACGGGCAAGCGCTGCGGCATCGTCGGGCTGGGCAACATCGGGCTGCAGATCGCCCGCCGCGCACAGGCCTTTGACATGGAGATCCTGTACACCAACCGCAAGCCGCGTCCTGACGCGCCGGCGTCGTATCGCTATTGCCCGGACATCGTGACGCTGGCCGGCCAATGCGACTATCTGGTCCTGGCCGTGCCGGGCGGAAGCGCCACGCGGCACATGGTGAACGCGCAAGTGCTAGACGCGCTGGGTCCCGATGGCTGGCTGATCAATATCGCGCGCGGCACCGTGGTGGACGAAGCGGCGCTGGTGGCTGCCTTGCAGAACAAGCGCATCGCCGGCGCCGGCCTGGACGTGTTCGAACACGAGCCCGCCACGCCCCCCGAACTGAACGGGATGGAGAACGTGGTGATGCTGCCGCACATCGCCAGCGGCACGCACGAAACCCGGCAGGCGATGGCGGACCTGATGCGCTCCAATCTGGACGCCTGGTTCCGCGAAAGCCAGGTGCATACGCGGGTGGTGTAAGGCGCGCGTGGGGTTCAGTCGGAGTTTCTTGCTGACGGCGCTGCTGCGCGACTGCTTCCAGCGATTCGGCCAGGGGTGGACGCCGACCCGCGCGGTTTGATGGTTGGTGATCTCCGACTCACGCGGCTCAAGGAACGGTGAGCGCGAGCGCACGCGGCTTAAGAAACCGCCTTCAGGCCGCGCTCCGTGTCATCGACTGACTGCGTTGCAGCCGGCTGCGCCCGATCGGGCGTCGTGCGGTCGCAGCGCGCCCATCCGGATGCCGCGTTGCGCCTGTCATGCAAATAGTCCCAATTGGCTCCGCAGGTGGCGCATGAAAAAGCCTCGTGCGTAATGCCCCGTTGGACAAGATGCAGAGCGCGCACGTGCCCCAGGCTGACCAGGTTTGCGTGACCCGGGGCGCCCGCCCTGTTCTCAACGATCGACGCGCAGTCCGCGCATTCCTCCATGCCTCCACCCTTTCATTTTGCTGTCGGGCAGAATGTTACGAAGGAAGGCGGCTTCGAAGCTCAACAATTCTCACATTCGGTATTTCACAGTTACGATGTCGCGTTTTGCCTGCGCGCTACCTGCCGAAACTACCAACGTCTGTGGCCGGTTCAATCGGACTATACTGGATATATAAACAGTATTTTCCGCCATGCCGTTCAAAGCCCCACTCACCCACGCCGACCTGCGATTCATCCGCGAACGTCAGCCCTGGAACCCCGACGTGATTTCCCTGCTCTGGGAGGTCAAGCGGCTGCGGTCCATCTTGCTGCGCGCCTACCAGCTATCCGGAGACTTCAAGCGCCCAGCAGGCATCACCGGCGAGCTCTACGATGACTTCATGAAGGATCTGCGCGGCGAACCCTGTGTGCTGGAACGCGACGACATGACGTCGACGCTGATCGAAACGCCAGACAAGCTGCGCAAGGGCATGGCGCCGCGATAGCTTTCCGAATTGATACGGAACTTAGTCCGCGGCGGGGTTACCTACGGACATCCAGGACGCATCAAGCGCACCGCCGCCCCAGGAGTTTCACGATGTCGACTTTCCCCATCAATACTGGCGGACCCACCGCCAGTTCGTCCCTCTCTGCCTCGCACGCGTCCGACAGCGCATCGATCGAGGCCATCATGCTGGCGCGCCCCGACGCCTTGAAAGGCCTCGTGGAAAAACAGGCCGAAATCGTCCACAACCTGAACGAGCAACTGCGTACCCTTTCCGCCGAAAAAGCGGAGCTTGCCGGCAAAGCCACCCCGACAAAGGACGACAAAGACCGCCTGAACGCCCTGGATGAGCAACTCGCCGGCCTGGTCAACCAACAGAGCATCCAGATGACCAAACTTCAAGACCTGGCTAACAAGATGACGCAAAGCCTGGAGATCGCGAGCAGCGTCGCCAAGAAGTTCTACGACGCCGGCGCCGGCCTGATCACCAATCTGCGCTGACTGCACGAGCGGCAGCGGCGCCGCAGTTCCAGGCACGTACTGGAATCCTGCCTGGCCCGGGAGTATCGTCAGGACGCAACCCCGGCCATTGTGCGGAGGCGTCTCATGTCTGAAATTCCAAATATCGATATAGAAGCCGGCGCGTCCCAGATGGGCAATCTGGTGCAGTTCCTGCTGTGGATTGCGGCGAAGCCCCGCACCTACGCCGAAACCATGGAAGCCTGGCGGACCAACTGCCCGAGGCTGTCAGCCTGGGAAGACGCCACCGCCAATGGGCTGATCGACATGACGGATGAGGAAAGCACGGTGCGGGGGGAAGCCGTGGTGGTGCTGACGGAAAAAGGACGAGCGCTGCTCGCCTCGTCGAAGTAAGGCTCTGGAGGTTGAACACGATCTCCATGCGCGTTTTCAAGCGCGCCCTCCTTGCCTGCGCCCTCCTCGGCGCTCCGTCTACCGTCCTGGCTGGCCAATTGGACAAGGCGGAATGCACCTACAGGGGCATTCCTCTGCACGGCAAGGTCAAGATCGTTACCGCCTTCCCGGACATCAAAGTCCGGGTAGTCAACGCGTTCGCCGACCTGTCGGTCAAGAAGGTCAACGCCTTCGCCAACAAGTGCGGCGAATGGCAAATCGTCGATAGCTTTCCCGACTTCACCATCCAATTGGTGGACGCGTTCGGCGATATCACGATCAATTGGACGGACAGTTTCCCCGGCGTCCGCTGACCCAGCAGCAAGGCGCGTCCGCCTAAGCGCTTGAAATAACTCGAAGTTATGAATTCGCCTAAGGAAAACCCGATTAGGGAATTTGCTTATGCGCTTTAATTATTTGCAAAGCGCATACTTGGCCGGCCAGAATTCGTCCTTGGCATAAATCAATACCAATGGAACTTCGTCAACTCGAGGCCTTCGCGGCCGTCATGTCCACGGGCAGCGTCACCGCTGCCGGACGGCTGCTTGGACGCTCGCAGCCTGCGATCAGCCGGTTGCTGCAGGAACTGGAGGCCGAGATCGGCTATCCCCTGTTCGCACGCAGCGGCCCCCGCGTGACGCCGACCGAGCAGGGCTTTCTTCTGTATGACGATGTTGAACGCGCGCTGACCAGTCTGCAGCAGATCCGCGGCCGCGCCGACGAGATCGCTCGCGGCCAGGCCCAGCCGCTGCTGATGGCCGCCACGTCCGCCCTGGCGGCGGGCCTGGTGCCGGACGCGCTCAAACGCATCGAAGACCGCCTTGGCGCCGCGCGCATTCAGTTGCGCAGCGCGTCCCCGGAACGCGTGGTGCACGCCGTGCTGTCGGGCGCCGCCCAACTGGGCGCGACCAGCCTGCCGCTGGAGCATCGCGGCCTGACGGTGCACTGGATCGGCCAGGCCCCTTGCGTGGCCGCCCTTCCGGAAGACGATCCCGTCGCGCAGCAGGCCGTGGTGCCGGTGTCGGTCCTGGCCGGGCGCCGCCTGATCACCATGGCCAACCCCTACCGCCTGCGGCGCCGTCTGGACGCCGCGCTGGCGGCCAACGGCCAGCTGCCCGGCACGCTGGAAACCAATTCGTCCATCAACGCCCTGGCTGCCGTGCGCGCCGGACTGGGCGTGTCGGTGCTGGAGCCAATCACCGCTTACGGCGCCCCGATGCCGGGCGTGGCGATCCGCCCCATCGACCTGGACATCCCCTTCTTTTTTGGGGTCATCACCCCGCAGTCGCAAACGCTGACGCCGGCCTGCCAGGCCATGGCCGACGCGCTGGCCGAGGCCGCCGCAGCCCTGCTGCCGGACTTCGTGCGGCATGACGCCTGCGAGCACTCGGCGCTATTGCAGTCGATCTACGGCGATGACGCCCCTGTCATGGAAACCCCCGCAATATGAATCAGCCCATCGCCACCCCGCCGCAAGGCTTAGCTGCCCTTGAGGCGCGCCTGCGGCAAGACCTGTCCTGGCTGGAAATCCCCGCCAAGAACTGGGTGACGCCCCGGCTGGTCGACGGCCAGCAGGTGCTGGACGTGGCCGTCATCGGCGGCGGCATGGCCGGCTTGGCGGCGGCGGCTTCGCTGAAGCACCTGGGCATCGACGCGCCGATCTTCGACCAGGCGCCCGAAGGCTACGAAGGCCCGTGGGCCACCACGGCCCGCATGGAAACGCTGCGTTCGCCCAAGCAATTGACAGGCCCCGCGCTGGGCCTGCCGGCGTTGACCTTCCGCGCCTGGTTCGAATCGCAGTTCGGGTCTGAAGCCTGGGAAGCGCTGGACAAGATTCCGCGCCTGCAATGGATGGACTACCTGCGCTGGTATCGCCGCGTGCTGGCGCTGGATGTGCGCAACGAACACCGCATCCTGTCGGTGCAGCCGCGCGCCGACAAGCTGGTCCAGCTGGACATCGAATCGCCCGCCGGACGCAGCACCGTGCTGGTCCGCCGCGTGGTGCTGGCCACCGGCCGCGACGGCCTGGGCGGCGCGTACGTGCCTGATTTTGCGAAAAAGCTGCCGCGCGACCGCTGGGCGCATTCGTCCGACGTGATGGACTACAACACGCTCGCCGGCCTGCGCGTCGGCGTCGTGGGCGCCGGCGCGTCCGCCATGGACAGCGCGGCGACCGCGCTGGAAGCGGGCGCCGCCAGCGTGGATCTCTTGATCCGCCGCAACGACATCCCCCGCATCAACAAGGGCAAGGGCGCGGGCAACCCCGGCCTGACCCACGGCCACCTGACGCTGCCCGACGAATGGAAGTGGAAGATCCGCCACTACATCAACGCCGCGCAGGTGCCGCCCCCGCGCGGCAGCACGCTGCGCGTGTCGCGCTTTCCCAATGCCTACTTCAACCTGGGCTGTGGCGTGCAGGACCTGGCGCTGGTCGGCGATGAAATCCACGTCACCACGCCCAAGGGCGTGTTCGTGCTGGATTTCCTGATCTTCTCCACGGGCTTCCGCATCGACTGGACCGTACGTCCGGAATTCGCGCCGCTGGCGCCCCACGTGCGCGCCTGGGGCGACCGCTACACGCCGGCCCCCGGCGACGAAGACCAGGAACTGCATGATTCGCCCGACCTGGGCGCAGTATTCGAACTGCAGGAAAAGGTCCCCGGCGCCTGCCCGGGCCTGGACCGCGTGCACTGCTTCTCGTACCCCGCCGCGCTGACGCAGGGCACGATCTCGGGCGACATCCCCGCCATCAGCGAAGGCGCCAAGCGCCTGGCGCAAGGCATCGCCGGCCTCTTCTATCGTGAAGACGTCGCCACGCACTACGCCAACATGGAAGCGTTCTCCGAACCCGAAGTGTTCGGCGACGAATGGACGCCGGCCCGCGCGCCGGCGCCGCAGGCGGAGACCGCGCAATGACCGCATGGCTGCTACGCCGCGTGGCGCAAGCCGCGGTGGTCGTGTTCCTGATGACGCTGATCGTCTTCGTGGGACTGCACGCCATCGGCAACCCCGTGGACATCCTGATCGGCCAGGACGTGGACCAGGTGGACCGCGCCCGCATCATCGCCGAACTCGGCCTGGACAAGCCCCTGTGGCAACAGTATCTGGCCTTCTTGAATGGGGCGCTGCACGGCAACCTGGGCAACAGCTTCGTCTACAACATTCCGGCCGTCGAACTGGTGATCCAGCGCCTGCCAGCCACGCTTGAACTGGCCATCACCGCCCTGACCTTCGCGGTCATCATCGGCCTGCCGCTTGGCCTCTTTGCCGGCCTGTATCCCGACAGCCGCGTGTCCAAGATGATCATGGCGGGCAGCATCGTCGGCTTCTCGCTGCCCACCTTCTGGGTGGCGCTGATGCTGATCATGGCGTTCAGCGTGTCGCTGGGCTGGCTGCCGGCCAGCGGCCGCGGCCAGACGGTGGAATTCCTGGGCTTCCAGTGGTCGTGGCTGACGGCCGACGGCTGGCGCCACCTGATCCTGCCGGCGCTGAACCTGTCGCTCTTCAAGATCTCGTTGGTGATCCGCCTGACCCGCGCCGGCGTGCGCGACGTGATGCCGCTGGACTTCGTGAAGTTCGCGCGGGCCAAGGGCCTGTCGCCCTTCCGCGTGGTCTGTGTGCACGTGCTGCGCAACACCATGATCCCGCTGGTGACGGTGCTGGGCCTTGAGCTGGGCTCGACCATCGCGTTCGCCGTCATCACCGAAAGCATCTTTGCCTGGCCTGGCGCCGGCAAGCTGATCCTGGACAGCCTGAACGCGCTGGACCGCCCGGTGATCGTGGCCTACCTGATCGTCGTCGTGTTCCTGTTCGTGACGCTGAACCTGATCGTCGACATTCTGTACAAAGTGCTGGACCCCCGGGTACGGCTGGAGGCCACGGCATGAGTTCCGTATCCAATACCTCGCAGGCGCCCGTCCTGCGCCGCGAGTCCCCGTGGCGCCGCAACCTGGCCGAGTTCCTGTCGTCCAAGACGGCCGTGCTGGGCCTGGTGGTGGCCACGCTGCTGATCCTGGCGGCCGTGCTGGCGCCCTGGATTTCGCCGCAGAACCCGTATGACCTGCTGCAGATCGACGTCCTGGACTCGCGCCTGCCGCCAGGAACCATGAACGGCCTGGAAACCTTCCACTACTGGCTGGGCACCGACGGCCAGGGCCGCGACCTGCTGTCGGGCATCTTGTATGGCCTGCGAATCAGCTTGATGGTGGGCGTGGGGTCGGCGCTGATCGCCGGCGTCATCGGCACGCTGCTGGGCCTTCTGGCCGCGTACGCCGGCGGCAAGGTCGACGCCTTCATCATGCGTCTGGTCGACCTGATCCTGTCGTTCCCGTCCATCCTGGTAGCCATGATGATCCTGGCTTACCTGGGCAAGGGCGTTGGCAACGTCGTGCTGACGCTGGTGATCCTGGAATGGGCCTATTACGCCCGCACCGCGCGCGGCCAGGCCCTGGTCGAACGTCGTCGCGAATACGTCGAAGCCGCCCGCTGCCTGGACATCCCCAACTGGCGGATCATGCTCAAGCACATCCTGCCGAACTGCCTGCCGCCGCTGATCGTCATCGGCACGCTGCAGATCGCGCGCGCCATCACGCTGGAAGCCACGCTGAGCTTCCTGGGCCTGGGCGTGCCCGTGACCGAACCGTCGCTGGGCCTGCTGATCTCCAACGGCTTCCAATACATGCTGTCCGGCGAATACTGGATCAGCTTCTACCCCGGCATCGCGCTCTTGATCACCATCGTGGCGATCAACCTGGTGGGCGACCGCCTGCGCGACGTGCTGAACCCGAGGACCCACAAATGACCGACCGCTCCGCCTCGGCTGGCGCGCCGGCCACGCTTGAAGTGCGCAACCTGCGCACCCAATTCCATACCCGCGCGGGCGTGCTGCCCGCCGTGGACGGCGTTTCCTTTACGTTGGAACGCGGCAAGATCCTGGGCCTGGTCGGCGAGTCCGGCTCGGGCAAGTCCGTCACGGGCTTTTCCATCATGGGTCTGGTCGACGCCCCCGGCCGCATTGCGGGCGGCGAAGTCCTGTTCCAGGGCCGCGACCTGACCAAGCTGGCCCCGCGCGAACTGCGCAAGCTGCAGGGCAACCGCATCGCCATGATCTTCCAGGATCCGATGATGACGCTGAACCCCGTGCTGCGGGTGGACGTGCAGATGATCGAGACGGTGCGCGCCCACAACGGCATGAGCAAGGCTCAGGCCCGCATCCTGGCGCGCGACACGCTGGGCATGATGGGCATCCCCAGCCCCGAAGAGCGCCTGCTGGCGTATCCGCACCAGCTTTCCGGCGGCATGCGCCAGCGCGTGGCCATCGCCATCGCCATGCTGCACCGCCCCGACCTGATCATCGCCGACGAACCCACCACCGCGCTGGACGTCACCATCCAGGCGCAGATCCTGTCCGAAGTGCAGAAGCTGGCCCAGCAGCACGGCACCAGCCTCATCTGGATCACGCACGATCTGTCGGTGGTTGCCGGCCTGGCCGACGACGTGGCGGTGATGTACGCCGGCCGCATCGTCGAACACGGCAAGGTTGACGACGTGCTGGACCGCCCGCAGCATCCGTACACGGTGGGCCTGATCGACAGCCTGCCCAGCAACAACGCCCGCGGCCAGCGCCTGCGCCAGATCCCCGGCATGACGCCGAACCTGCTGCACCTGCCTGCCGGCTGTGCGTTTTCGACGCGCTGCTCGCGCGCCACCGCCGCCTGCGGCCAGCAACCTGGCATCACCGAAGCCTTACCCGAACACAACGTGCGCTGCTTCCATCCTTCCATCCAGATCCACAGCGAGGTGGCGGCATGAGCGCGGCTGCCAATGCAATCACCCCGCTGATCGACCTGCGCCAGGTCAGCAAGCGTTTCGGCGAGCGCAAGGTCGGCGCCGCCGGCCGCGCCATGCAGTCGCTGGGCCTGTCCAAGCCGCCCGCCATCACGCGCGCGGTGGACCACGTGGACCTTATCGTGAACCCCGGCGAAGTCGTCGGCCTGGTCGGCGAATCCGGCTGCGGCAAGTCCACGCTGGGCCGCATCGCCGCGGGCCTGCTCACGCCGTCGGGCGGCGAAGTCCGCATCAACGGCGTGCGCCCCGCTGACATGAATCCTGCCCAGGCCCACGCCGCGCGCCTGAAAGTGCAGATGATTTTCCAGGACCCCTACGCCAGCCTCAACCCGCGCCTGCGCGTGGATGAGATCGTGGGCGAAGCGGCCCGCATCCACGGCCTGGTCGGCAACGGCGACTTCGACGACTACGTCAGCGCCCAGCTGGAACGCGCCGGCCTGGACCCCGCCCTGCGCCAGCGCTATCCGCACCAGTTCAGCGGCGGCCAGCGCCAGCGCATCGGCATCGCCCGCGCCCTGGCCGTGCAGCCGTCCATGCTGGTCTGCGACGAGGCCGTGGCCGCGCTGGACGTGTCGATCCAGGCGCAGATCCTGAACCTGTTCATGGACCTGCGCGAAGAGCTCAACCTGACGTACCTCTTCATCAGCCATGACCTGGGCGTGGTCGAACACCTGTCCCACCGCGTCGTCATCATGTACCTGGGCCGCGTCGTGGAAACGGCCACCGTGGAAGAAGTCTTCCAGCGCCCGAACCACCCGTACACGCAGGCGCTGCTGGCCGAGATTCCCACCCTGAAGTCGCGCCACAAAACCTTTACCGCGATCAAGGGCGAAATCCCCAGCCCGCTGAACCCGCCCAGCGGCTGCCATTTCCATCCGCGATGTCCGCACGCGATGCCGCGCTGCAAGACCGAGGTTCCCACGTTGAAGGGAATCGCAATCAACCACCTTAGCGCCTGTCATCTGAACGACATGGCCTGACGATCACTGGCCGCGGCCCGACCGCCGCGGCCGCTGGATTAACTCCGTTCCCCCCTATACCAAGGACCCCGGACATGAAACGCCTGATTCTCTCGACTCTCACCGCCGCCATCCTGGGCGCGTCGGCCGTTGCCGCCGCCGACAACCTGTCGATCGGTTTTGCCGACCCGCTGTCGTCCCTGGACCCGCAGCTGAACAACCACGCCGGCGACCGCTCGGTGGCCCTGCACTTCTGGGACCTGCTGATCGAGAACAAGTGGAACAAGCTGCAGCCGGGCCTGGCCGTGAGCTGGAAGCCGCTGGACCCCACCACCTGGGAATTCAAGCTGCGTGAAGGCGTGAAGTGGCAGGACGGCACGCCGTTCACCGCCGACGACCTGATCTACTCCTACACCCGCGCGCGCGGCGTGCCGGGCAGCGTCGCCACCTACGCCGGCTACCTGCGCACCATCGACACGATGACCGCCAAGGATCCGCTGACCCTCATCGTCAAGACCAAGGCCCCCAACCCCGACCTGCCGCTGAACCTGGCGTCCATCCACGTCGTCAGCAAGCACGTCGGTGAAAAGTCGTCGACCGAAGACTACAACTCGGGCAAGGCCATGATCGGCACCGGCCCCTACAAGTTCGTGTCCTACACCCCCGGCGACCGCGTCATCATGGAACGCAACGACGCCTACTGGGGCGACAAGCAGACCTGGGAAAAAGTCAACTACCGCTACATCAACAACGCCGCCGCCCGCACCGCCGCGCTGCTGGCCGGCGACGTGGACGTGATCGACAAGGTCTCGGTGTCCGACCTGGCCAAGCTGCAAAAGGCCTCGAACATCTCGGTGTACCCGTACGACGGCCTGCGCGTCATGCTGCTGCAGCCCAGCTTCAACCCCGCGCCCAACCAGTACATCACCGACAACAACGGCAAGCCGCTGGACAAGAACCCGCTGCTGGACGTGCGCGTGCGCCAGGCGCTGAACCTGGCCATCAACCGCAAGGCCATCGCCGACCGCATCCTGCAAGGCGCCGCCACCGAAGCCAACCAGTGGATGCCCAAGGGCACCTTTGGCTACAACCCCGACGTCAAGGACATCCCCAACGACGTCGCCCAAGCCAAGAAGCTGCTGGCCGAAGCCGGCTTCCCCGACGGCTTCAAGCTGACGATGCACGTCCCCAACGACCGCTACCCGCAAGGCCCGGAAACGGCCCAGGCGGTTGCGCAGTTCTGGACCCGCGTCGGCGTCAAGACGCAAGTGGAAGTCGTGCCATGGGCCGTGTACTCGGGCCGCGCCAACAAGAACGAATTCGCCGTCAGCATGCTGGCGTGGGGCAACGGCACGGGTGAAGCGAGCTACGCGCTGGTCAACATCCTGGCCACCGTCGACGCCAAGAAGGGCCTGGGCGCCTCCAACTGGGGCCACTACACCAACCCCAAGGTCGACGCCGCCCTGGAGCAATCCACGTCTGAATTCGACGTGGCCAAGCGCGAAGCCATCCTGCGCGACTCCGTCAAGATCGTCGCCGACGACGTCGGCATCATCCCGCTGTTCCACTACAAGAACATCTGGGCCACCAAGAAGGGCCTGAAGGTCACCCCGATGACCAGCGACCGCACGGCCGCCATGATGGTCACCAAGGAAGCGGGCAAGTAAGCCATGACGCCGACCCTGACCATCGCCCCCGCGGACGCCCTGATCGACGTCCCGCGCCAGATCCGCGTCGAACACGTCGCGCCCGGCGCGACGGTCGAGATCACCGCCCTCACCCGCCGCAACGGCGTGCTCTGGCAAAGCCAGGCCGCCTACACGGCGGGCGAAGACGGCGTTGTCGACCTGACCCGCGACGCGCCCGTCTCGGGCGACTACACCGGCCTGGCCCCCATGGGCCTGGTCTGGTCGCAGTCTCCCGTGGATTCCCCCAGCCGCGAACACTTCAACCACCCGGTGACCGAAGCGCTGATCACCGACGTCGTGGCTCGCGTGCAAGGCGCCGAGGTAGAGGCCAGCTTCACGCAGCGCCTGGCCGCCGACGGCGTCACGCGTCATGAAGTCCGCGATGAAGGCCTGGTCGGCACGCTTTACCTGCCGGCAGGCAGCGCCCCGGGCTCGCATCCCGCCGTCATGATCCTGAACGGCTCGGGCGGCGGCATCAACGAACCGCGCGCCGCCCTGTACGCATCGCGCGGCTACGCCGCCTTCGCGCTGGCCTACTTCAAGGCTCCCGGCCTGTCCGACTACATCTCGAACACCCCGCTGGAGTACTTCCAGACGGGCCTGCGCTGGCTGCGCAAGAAGGTCCAGCCCAAGCATGACTTCGTCGCCATCAGCGGCCAGTCCCGCGGCGGCGAACTCGTGCTGCTCTTGGGAGCCACCTTCCCCAAGGAAGTGTCCGCGGTCGTGGCCTACGTGCCCGGCGCCGTCGTGCACAGCGGCCAGAACGCCTGCGACCCCAAGATCGGCCGCGAAGGCCCCACGTGGCTGCTGGACGGCAAGCCCCTGCCTCACGTCTGGGAAAACAACCGCACCGCCACGTGGGCTCCGTTCGATGAAGGCCCCGCGCCCCATCGCCACGAAAAGGCCATCCTGACGGCGTTGCAGGACCCGGACGCCGTGGCCCGTGCGCGCATCCGCGTGGAAGACATCGAAGGCCCGGTCATCATGCTGTCCGGCACCGACGACGGCTCCTGGCCGTCCAGCCTGTACTCGAAGATGATCCAGGACAAGCTGGTTGAAGTGAAGCATCCGTACCCGGTCGAGTGGCTGGACTACGAGAACGGCGGCCACTCCATCCTCTTCCCCTTCGTGCCGACCACCCAGCACGTCTACGCCCACCCGGTGTCAGGCAAGATCAGCACCAGCGGCGGCACGCCCAAGGACAACGCGCGCGCCGACGAGGAATCGTGGGAAGGCGTGAAGAAATTCCTGGACGCGGCCGTCAAGGCGAAAGCCGCGGCGGCCTGATCCGTCGACACATCCGCATCGGCATGAACAACGCTTCCGCCACGCGTTCCGGTTCCCACGCGAACGCTGCTGCAAGCGTTGCCGGCAGCGCCAACGGGGCATGCGTAACTGCTGCCCCGTCAGCGCCGGCTAAATGACATTCAAGGAGAACTCCTAATGGCACAACAACCCATCGTCTACGACGTCACGAAAGACCTGGTGGACCAGCTCGTCGGCCTTACGCCCGGCAGCCAGACCTTTGAAGTGCGCCACAAGCGCGACAAAGTCGCCGCCGCCACCCAAGGCAGCTACGACGCCCTCTTCGACCCGGCCCTGCCCGGCCTGTCGCTGGCCGAACGCCTGGTCGTCGCGCTGTACGCCACCCGCATCACCCCGTCGCCCCTGCTGGCCGCCCACTACCGCGCCCGCGCGGTGGAAGCCGGCGCTGCGGCTGCGGACATCGCCGTCGCCGAATCCGGCAAGCCGGCCGACGCCGCCGACGCGCGCCTGGCCGCCGTGTTGGAATACACGCGCAAGCTCATCGAAAAGCCCGTCGAAGGCGACGAAGCCGCCTTGAAGACCCTGCCGGCCGCAGGCGTCTCCACCCCCGCGGTGGTCACCCTGTCGCAGCTCATCGCCTTCCTGTCGTACCAGACGCGACTGGTGGCGGGGTTGGTGGCGATGAAGGCGGCTGAGGGGCTGGGGGCTGGTGGTTCCGATGCTGCCGATGCAACGGCCGTCATCAACCCCGGCAACACCGAACCCGGCGCCGTCATCAAAGCCCACGGCTTCACCAACGAAGTCCTGGAATGGAAAGCCTGGCTCGACGTCGTCAACGTCGACACCGCCACGCCCGAACAGATCGCCGTCCTGGAAGAAAGCCACCCCAAGGCCAAGGTCTCGGACTACTACCTGTTCCTGGTCCACCAACCGGAAATCCTGCGCCAGCGTTCGACCGCGTTCAACGCGATCATGTATGCGCCGGGCGGGATGTCACGTGCTGAGCGGGAACTGGGCGCCACTGTCGTCTCGCGCGTCAACGGCTGCGTCTACTGCGCGTCGGTCCATGCGCAGCGCTTTGAGCAACTGGCCAAGCGCAATGACGTGATCGGCCAGGTGTTCGAGAATCCGATCACTGCTGGCACCACTGCCCGTGAACAGGCCATCGGCAAGTTCTCGATCCAGATCACCGAAGCGCAGGCTGCCGTGAATGCGGACAGCATCCAGGCGCTGAAGAATGTGGGGCTGAACGACGGCGAGATTCTGGATCTGCTGCATTCGGATGCGATTTTTGCCTGGGCGAATCGGTTGATGCTGAATTTGGGCGAGCCCGTGTTCGTCGTTGCTGGCTGACACCTGCGTTTTCCCTGCCCTGGGGCCGCGTCAGGCCCCAGGTGTCTGGCACCCGTGCAAGACCGTCGGCGCACTGCGAGAGCGGTCCCGGGTGTCTGACACCGCCCTTGAGCAGACACAGCCGGTGTCCGCGACACCGCACCGCCGTAAACTGGCCTCGGCGGCCACCTCGCCGCCAGCCACCCTGCCGCCCTCCGCGCCTTCCCCCTTCGGCCCGCCACGGCAGCCCCCTCGCGAACAAGACACGGAGCCCAGCCATGGACCATGACCTTGACGCCATGACGCGCGAGCAGCTCATCAGCGAAGTCAAGAAACTGCGCGCCGGCGTGCGCGCCCACCGCGACGCCACCGGCCACGACCTCTGTTGGCATCACCCTCAGCTATGGGATCTGCTCCCCGAGCAAGCTGGCAAACCACCCATCGTGCCCGCCTGGCCTCAGTTCATGCGAGGCTGCATCGCCTACCGCACATCGCTGGACGCGCAATGCCCAGCCGCTGTGCGCAGCGAACAGGAATACGGCGGCAAGCCCTAGCGCCGCCACGGCGCATCCGGTCCCACGCCTTGGGGCCCGACACCCGCCGCCGGGACTGCTCTTCCCCGGGGAGGAGTTAAACTGCCTCTTTCCGCCTTCCCCTGCGCCCCGCCCCTCGAGCGGGGCGCAATGCCTTTCCCAATGTCAGAAAAAACTCACGACATCCGCCCCGGCCAGTCCGTCGAACTGCTAAAGGCCCTGCACATCCTGACCCGCGACGGCAAGATGAACCAGGACAGCCGCAGGAAATTGAAGCAGGTCTATCACCTGTTTCAGTTCATCGAACCGTTGTTAAAAGACGTTCAACAGGAGCGCGGCGCGGTCACGCTCGCGGACCACGGCGCGGGCAAGTCGTATTTGGGGTTCATCCTGTATGACCTGTTCTTCAAAGAGCAGCCCGAGGCGCTGAAAAACGGCTCCCACATCTACGGCATCGAAACCCGCGAAGAACTGGTGAAGTCGTCGGAAGAACTGGCCAAGTGGCTGGGGTTTGGCGGCATGTCATTCCTGAACTTGTCGGTGGCCGACTCCATTACGTCAGGCAAACTGCCGGCCTCCATCGACGTCGTCACCGCCCTGCACGCTTGCAATACGGCCACCGACGACGCGATTCATTTTGCGTTGGAGAAGAAGGCGAAGTACATCGTCGTGGTGCCTTGCTGCCAGGCTGAGGTGGCCTCGGTGCTGAGGAAGAATAAGGCGAAGGCGTTGGCTGATCCGTTGGCTGAAATCTGGCGGCATCCGCTGCATACGCGGGAGTTTGGGAGCCAGATCACCAATGTGCTGCGCTGCCTGCAATTGGAAGCGCATGGGTATCAGGTGAGTGTGACCGAGCTGGTTGGCTGGGAGCATTCGATGAAGAATGAGCTGATCATTGCGCAGTATAAGAATCTGCCGACTCGGAAGCCTGCGGAACGGTTGACGGAGATGTTGGAACGGATTGGGTTGCAGGAGTTGAAGGACAGGTTTTTTGTGCCTGAAAAGAAGCAAGAAACTACAGCCTGATCGAGAACCTAAACCCGCTGTTACCGCTTTCCCACCTACGCACGGCACACGACCTGCTCATTGAGCGCGAGTGCCCAATACCCCTTCAAGAACGGCTCGAGCCCGCCAGCACTCAGCCTGCCGTTCGGTGGGCGCCAGACGGGGCGGTCGCGACCAATCCGACCGCGCAAGAAAAAATCGAAATCCCTATTCGGCCGGGAAAGGTCGCGACACCGATCGAGAACCGGTGGCTCAACTTCTTTCAGTTGAGAAGAAGCCGCATTAGCTTCCGAGCACCGGCGGATCTGACAACCGGCGACCCAATAATGGCCCGCCCATTGCCCTGACGACTTCGCTCTTCGCGGCTGTACGTGGAGACGAGGGTGAGATCTCTTCGATTTCGCATGCCCATCCAGTACTTGCAGCCATGTACATCCGCACTTTGAGGTATGTACATACCGCTCATCAGGCGCAAAATTCAAATTAGAACAACGCTCTAATTCTGTCCCCGAGCATCCCAAGGGACGAGTTTGAGGAAATGTACGGCGATATCAAGCAGCTGCAAGGCGTTCAGGGGACGCGATTTCAGGCTGCCCTCCTTCAAAGCAACCTGGCCGCAAGAATCGAGCGCTCATATGACCCGCCAACAAGCATTAAATCAGATTTGGAAAAAACTGCTGCTAGTATTTCTAATCCTTAGCGCCATAACCATAAGTGTGGCATACCTCGGCAAGGATGCTCGAGTTCCAATACTGGTATTTTTGTTCGGAAATATTGGCGCATACGTTGGTGTTCATAGAAATCTTGCCGACCTCTCTGATGGAGAGCTATCGGATCTTGCAGGCTCGTGGCTAGGTCTTGTCATTCCGTCTTTCGTGGGAGGCATATTAGCGCTCGTGCTCTATCTATTATTTCTCTCCGAGATCGTCGGCGGAGAACTATTCCCAAGCTTCACAAACGACTCCAAACCCACATTAAAAGAAAACTTCGACATCATTTTGAATCAGCATGCCCCCACGGCGGCTGATTATGCGAAGCTACTTTTCTGGAGCTTCCTTGCAGGTTTCAACCAGAAATACGCAGTGGATATTATCGATTCAGTTAAAAATCGAACCTAATCATCAACGCAGATACGCCCGTTAGGTTTCATCGCAATCAACACCACGCGCAGCAGCTTGCTTGGTTAGACCTTATCGCATGCCCCGCTTTCAGAATGTACGGCAAGCGGTAATTTCGCGGCTGCGCCCGCCACCAGGCGAGAATATTCTCATATTGGAGGATATAAAAATGCCAGAAGGACTGTTCAATCATCCACTTTTCGGCTCTATCGCCTTCCGCACCGCAAACAGGAATCGATGGATCCGTGGCGACGCCATCTCGTTTATCAGCGGCTTCGATGATTCCGAGATAACCCCTTTACACATCCCACAACTCGCCGGGATTCCAGGCGCCAACCACGGGAATCTACGATTTCATCAGAAAGGGCACGCTCAATTGCTCCGGACATTTGCAGAGATAGCAGATCAAGAGCTGTTGCATCATATTAAGACCTGCGCCGGCTCGTTGAACAAGCGATTACGCAAACCTGTCGACGGAGGGGTAAGCAAGCTACCGTCCAACCACGCATTCGGAATCGCTATTGACCTGAATTCCGACGATGGCAGCCTTGGCGGGTCAATAGCCCCAGTGGCTCCGATTTTTCAAAAAAACGGATTTTTGTGGGGAATATCTTTCAACGATCCAATGCACTTTGAGGTAAGTCAATTCCTGCCTCACGGTAACAACCCCGTAGGTGCGCCTGTCGTATCGACGCCTAAACAGTTCATTGCTTGCAAACAGAAAGTACACAATCGCGGCGCTCCCCCTGACGCATTCCTCAACAAGCTGGTTGGATGGGGCGCTGTCGCAGACGACGAGATATTTCTAAAGAACAGCGCGTTTGACATTTACGCCAGCACGGCCAATGTCCTGGGACCGTGGCGCGGCGACTTGCATCGACGCGCCGTAATGCTGGAGGTTCTGCGCGTTTTGGGAGGCTTCGAAAGCTCATGGCAGTGGGAGGCCGGCCGTGACATCACCAACCCCACCTCAGGAACACCCTGCACGGAAGAAGCTGGCATTTTCCAATGTTCTGGTAATTCTATGAACTTCTCCTCCCGGCTACTTCAACTCCTGCGTGATATCGGCGGAGATGAAAGCTGCGAATCGTTTATTGCAACGACCAAATCAAATCACAAATTCGCACTTGAATATTGCGCGCGCCTGCTTAGAATCACTATAAAACACCATGGCCCGATCAAACACGGACATATTCACGCTTGGCTGAGACGTGATGCCGTGGACGAGTTGATGAGAATACTTTGATGTCATTGCACCGGTGAATCGAGCCTTGAGCTGCTCGAACTTACGCAGTTAGCGCAGCTCAAAAGGGGTGTATTTTCTCAACCATCTTTAGAAATCGCCCCGGACGCACCAAGCTGCCGACGTACGTCGGTCACTCCCTCTTCGCTTCCTGCCACGGCTGACGTGCGCCCCTCTGGTTCTTTTGGCTAGGTCTCATCAACAACAGAAACGAGCACAAGAACACCCCACGCCCTAGAACGACCTACATCTCATCGGTCGGACCTCTGCCTATCCCTCCCCAACCTCCGCAGCTCATCCAACGCCAGCCGAGCCAGTTTTGAAGGACGATACTCCCGCCGAATAAACATTCCCACTGATCGAGTCGGCGCGCCCTGGAGACGAGTCTTGGCAATACCATGATGAACAGCCTGATCCAAAGACGACTCGGGGAGCAAGGCGACCCCACAATCGTCCTGCACAAAGCGCGCAATGGTATTGAGATCCCGCAGGGAATACAGAGGCTTGAACGCCTGCGACTCGTCTTGAAAGGCGCGCTCGGTCAACACGCGCACGCTGGTTCCAGGCGGCATGCTGATGATGGGCAACTGGCCGATCTCGGCCGGTGTCCAATGTGTGGTCCGGACGTCGGCCTCAAGGCTATGAAACAGCACGAAGGGTTCAGCAAACAGCTCCTGATATCGCAGATCCGGAGAGCCGTCGTTGCCCATGGCGGTGACAGCGATATCGACGCGGCGTTCGCGTAGCAATTGCAGCGCCTCGCTGGCAATGGGGTCGTATACGTCAATGCGGGCACGCGGGTCCGCCTGCCGAAGATTTTTAACGAGCTGTGGAAGCAGCGATGCCGCCAGCGTTGGCAATGCGGCGACGGCGACGCGGTTGTGGCGTTCGCGCAGCCGTTCGTCCAGCTCCAGCATGCCCGCGTCATAGCGGGCCGTCACGCTGCTAGCGATTTCCAGTATGTCTTGCCCTTCGCGCGACAGTCGGACCATGCGAGTACTACGCTCAAAAAGCTTGATGCCGATGGAGGCCTCGATTTCTTTTACCAGCTTACTTAGCGTGGGCTGCGTGATGTGCAGCATTTCGGCCGTCTTGTGAAAGCTCAAGGTCTGCGCCAGCAGCACGAATATCTTCAGTTGTCTTGTCGTCAGATTCATTCTTTTTATCTATCAATAAAGTGCGGATCGGAACTTAACCTGGAAGCTGTGCCGTCCTAAGCTTGAATCCAGAACGGTATCTGGAGATCACATGTTTCGCCTCGATGGAAAGATTGCGCTGGTGACGGGATGCGGGACCCTGGGAGACGGCTGGGGCAATGGCAAGGCAACGGCGGCGGTCTTGGCAAGGCTGGGGGCATCGATATATGGCTGTGATGTCGACATCGATGCGGCGGTGCAGTCTGCCGCGGCGATCGAAGCCAAGGGCGGCCGGATCCAGGTGCGGCAATGCGACGTCCGGCATGCACGTGAGGTCGCCGAACTGGTGGAGGCCTGCGTCGCCGCCTATGGGCGCATCGATATCCTCGTCAACAATGTTGGCAGGTCCGAGCCGGGGGATCCGGTCAGCATGTCCGAGGAAACTTGGGACGATCAGATCCAGGTGAACCTGACCTCTGCCTTTCTCTGCTGCAAGCACGTCATTCCGCTCATGACAGCAGCGGGAGGCGGCTCGATCATCAACATCTCATCCATCGCAGGGCTTAGGTATGCGGGCAAACCCCAGGTGGGCTATGCCGCCGCCAAGGCCGCCTTGATGCAGATGACGGCGACTACCGCCGTCATCTACGCAAAAGATGGCGTGCGTCTGAACTCGGTGGTGCCAGGCTTGATGTTTACCCCGCTGGTGCAGCGCCTGGCGCAGAAGTACGCCCAAGGTGACTACGAGGGCTTCGTCGCCCATCGGCATCAGCAGGTGCCCACGGGCCGTATGGGCGATAGCTGGGATGTCGCGCATGCGGTGGCCTTCCTGGCCAGCGACGAGAGCCGCTACATCACCGGCCAACAGTTGGTGGTGGACGGCGGCATCACGCTGTCCACGCCTTAGGCCTGGGGGAAATCATGGACGAAGAGAACTGCCAGACAGGACGGGTGGCGGGCAAGGTGGCGCTGGTATTTGGCGCCGGATGCACCGGCCCCGGCTGGGGCAATGGGCGCGCGATCGCCGTGCGCCTGGCACAGGAAGGCGCCATGGTGGTCGCGGTGGACAAGGATGAACAATCGCTGCCGGAGACGTTGGAACGCGCCGGTCGATACCGCGATCGCATCGAGACGCAGATTTGCGATGTCCAGGATTCGAGCCAAGTTGCGACGCTGATCGAGCAGACGCTGCAAAGGCACGGCCGGATAGACATCCTGATCAACAACGTCGGCGGCCCTATCGCAGGCGGTCCTGGCGCGTTGTCAGAGGACGATTGGCAGAAGCAGCTGGCGCTGAACTTGACCACAGTGTTTACAACGTGCCGGCATGTGCTGCCCATCATGGCGCGTCAGCGCGCAGGCGCGGTGGTGAATGTCTCGTCTACCTCTGCGATTCGCTGGACGGGTGCGCCGCAGGTTGGCTATGCGGCCGCAAAGGCGGGGGTGATGCAGTTTGGCCGCGTTGCCGGGGTTGAGTACGCCCAGTGCGGCGTGCGTATAAATACCGTGCTGCCGGGCCAGTTGCACACGCCGCTGGTGGATGCTTTCCTGGCCGCACAGCAGACCGCCGGCGATATCGAGGCGTTGCTGCAAAAGCGCCGGAAACGCATTCCCCTGCCCTTCGAAGGGGACGGGCGCGACACGGCGAACGCCGTGCTCTTCCTGGCTTCGGACGAAGCCAGGTTCATAACCGGCACCGAGCTCATCGTAGATGGCGGCATGAGCGCACGGTGCGATTGAGACAAAGAGGAACCCACGATGGCGAGAATCTCCTATGCGGATGTCACCAGGCCGGAAACCCGGGAACTGGTCCAGCGCATACAGCACGAGCGCGCCAGTCTGCCGAATCTGTACAGGATGCTGCTGAACAGTCCGCCCGTCGCCGAAGGCTGGCTGAATTACCTGACAGCCATCCGCCAAAAGAGCGGCCTGTCTGCCCGGATACGAGAGATGCTTATCCTGCGGGTAGCGGTGTTGAACCAGGCCGACTACGAGTTCGAGCAGCATCTGCCCATTGCATTGAAAGAAGGTTGCACCGAACAGCAGGTGGCCGCCCTGAAAGTGGGAGACCGGGCCGCGCTGGATGATAAGGCGCAAGCCGCCATTGCGTACTGCGATGAGATGACGCGCGACATCCGGGTCAAAGAGGCAACCTTCGCGACGCTGCGATCATTATTCAACGAGAAAGAGATCGTGGAGATCACGGCGACCATCGCCGCCTACAACATGGTGTCGCGTTTTCTGGAAGCCATACAAGTCGATCACGAGTAAGCGGCAAAGTCCGTCATAACGATAATGGGAGACAACAATGCGCAAGTATTTCGGAGGCATCGTGGCGTCGTGCGCTCTGGGCTTGGCCCTGAGTACGACAGCCCACGCTGGACAGCCCTATCCCGACCGACCGGTGCAACTGGTCATTCCCTTTTCACCCGGCGACACCGACAGGATGCTGCGGCCCATCACCGAGAAAATGGGGCAATACATGGGCCAGCCCTTGGTTATGAACTACAAGCCTGGGGCGGGCGGCGGCATCGGCGCGGCGTTTACTGCCGGCTCGGCGCCAGATGGATATACGCTGGTGGGAAGCTCTCCCGGTTCACTTGTGGTCGTGCCGCTCGCCAATAAAGAGGTCACCTATACGACCGATTCCTTCGCACCCGTGGCCGGGATTTCGCTGGGTGGCATGATGATCGTTGCGCCCTCGAAATCCAGATACAAGACCCTGGCCGATGTCGTAGCCGATGCCAAGGCCCGTCCCGACGCCATCGCGTATGGCACGTCGGGCGCCATGGGCATCAGCCACCTTCTTGGAGAACTCTTTGCTTCCGAAGCGAAGATCACCCTGCGCCATATCCCGTTCAAGGGCAGCACCCCGGCGGTAACCGCGTTACTAGGCGGACATACCGATATCGCGGTCTCGGCGGTCGGTCCCGCGCAAGCGCATATCGACGCCGGCGGCCTCAGGCCGCTTGCCGTGTTCAGCGATAAACGCCTGGTCGCCTACCCGGACGTGCCGACCGTGCGGGAGCTGGGCTACGACGTGGGCAGCCCGACGATCTACGGCCTGATGGCGCCCAAGGACACACCGCCCCAAGTGATCGATGCGCTTTACCAGGCCGCGCGCAAGGTGGTGGCTGAGCACGGCGCCGAGGTGGAAAAAACCCTGGCCACGCTAGGGGCGGAGGTCAGTGTGATGGGGCCCAAGGAGTATGGTGCCTATCTGCAGCAGCAGCGCGCACTGTTTTCCCGGGGTGTTGGCCTGATACGGGAGTAACTCCCGATCCCCGGACCTTTACACATGCACGCAAGCGCGGGTGAAGGCCCCTGCTGTCGCCTCACGTTTGGCGGCAGGCCTCATTCATCATCGCTCAACCACCTTGGACGCCTCAATGACTGACCACCGCGCCACGGAAAGCCGATCCATCCAACTCCAGGGATTTGGAGGAACGGACGTCTTGAAGTTGCAGACCATCGATATCCCTGCTCCTGCGACGGGCGAGGTCCAGCTGAAGCAGACCGCAATCGGCTTTAACTTCATCGACATTTATCAGCGTGCCGGCAAGTACCCACTTCCCTTGCCCACCGGCCTGGGTCACGAAGCCGCGGGTATCGTCGAAATGGTTGGCTCGGGTGTCACCGACTTTCGCGTCGGTGATCACGTGGTCTATATGAATGCCGGTGTTGGCGCATATTGCAGCCGGCGTAACGTCCCCGCAGAAAAGCTTGCGCGAATTCCCGACGGAATCGACGACGAAACTGCTGTTGCCGTCTTTTTCAAGGCCATGACGGCCCAGTATCTGGTTCGCAAGACCTTTCCTGTCAAGAAGGAGAACATCGTGGTCGTTCACGCCGCGGCAGGCGGCGTCGGACAGATCCTGAGCGGATGGGCCAAGGCATTGGGAGCCATCGTAATCGGCACGGCCGGATCGGTCGAAAAATGTGGGATCGCCATCAATGCAGGTTGTGACCACGCGGTGAATTACAGCGAGGAAGATTGGGTCGACCAGGTCATCAAGGCAAGCGATGGCAGAAAGGCTGATGTGGTCTATGACTCCGTCGGCAAGAACACCTTTCTTGGATCCCTGGACTGCACAGCCAAATTCGGCATGGTCGTCCTGTACGGAGCGGCGTCAGGACCTGCTCCGTCCATCGATCCCGAACTGCTGAACAAGAAAGGATGTCTTTTTCTGACGCGGCCGTCCGTCTTTCCCCACAATGCCGACCCCGCAACGTTTCGGGAGAACGCGGCAGAAGTATTCGACGCCATGCAACGGGGCTATTTCAAGGCATCAGTTGCCGCCCGGGTCGCCCTGGAGGACGTCGCCGATGCACACACGCTGGCGGAAAGCCGAAAGAGCGCGGGCTCGATCATCATCGTGCCGTAGAAGTTCGTTCAAAACGACTTCCCGCTGTCTCGACTGGGCGGCTCCGAAGCGCTGATCCGCGCGAGAAATCCATGCCGCGGCGACGCATGGTCAGCTGCTGAACTGGCCATTTACAGACGGCACTATTCCAGCAGCTGTGCAAGACCTCGTGCGTTTCACGGGTTCAACCCGCCTATCAATCCCCCGAACTCCGACGCAACCGATCCGTCGACTCCTTATTCAACCGCTTCGCTTCATCTTCCGCATAATCTTCCTCGCCCGAGTCATACTGCCCCTCATAGATGCAGCTGCTGCGGTACCACGCGCACTCGTTGCCTATTGAACAACCCGAACTCAGCGCGGCGAGAAACAGCACGACACCGCAGCGGCTTAACGTTTGAATCGACATATCGCTCCCTGGTTAACGACTTAGTGTAGGGGATCAAGTCGACAGATCAAGGGAATGGCGGGTTCAATATGCGCCGTCATGTATCGAGTGTTTTCTTACGGTGAATTCGCTACGCCATTTCGGCCGCAGGGGCTGACGTCCAAGATCGCCAGCCCTGCTCCCCATCAAACTCGCCTCAATACTGATACCGCATCGTCAACATCACACTGCGCGGCTGTCCGTAGTAGTTCTGCCGCGAAGCACCACCCAGCTTTTCGTAGTACTTACGATCGAACAGGTTGTCGACCGTCAGCGTGCCTTCGACATGGCGGTTGTAGCGGTAGCCGATCTGGGCCGATACGAGCGCATAGCTCCCCTGCTCCCAACGCACTTTGCCGCTCTGCAGATAATTCCCGCTATTCCAGCGCACGCCCGTACCCACGCTGAAGCCTTCCAGCGCCGGCTCCGTAAAGCGGTAGCGGGTCCACAGGTTAATGGCGTGGCGCGGGGTGATCGTGCTGTACGACAGTCCTTCCGTCCCTTGGGCCGCCTCGAGGTATTTGGTCTGCGTGTAGGCATAGCCCGCCACGATGTCCCAGTTCGGCAGCGGCGATCCGCTGATCTCGGTTTCGAAGCCCTGGCTGCGCACCTTGCCCGCGGCCACGGAATACATCGGATTGTTGAGATCGCTCATCGCCCGGTTGCGGTCCACGATCTGGAACAGCGCGGCGTGGGCGTTGAGCGCGCCGTCCATGAACGAGCCCTTCAGGCCCGTTTCGATCTGGCGCCCGACGCGCGGAGACAGCGTGTTGCCTTGGGCGTCGATCTCGGTCTGCGGCTGGAAGATGCTGGTGTAGCTGGCGTAGGCGGACAGCTGCGGCGTGAGGTCGTACACCAACCCGGCATACGGCGAGGGGCGCGCGGAGATGCGCGTTTCGGTCTGGCTGAAGTCGCCGAAGTACTGGTTGGCGTTGCGCGCGTCGTTTTTCCACCAGCTCAGGCGAGCGCCGGCGATGACCTTCAAATGGTCGGTGGCCTGGATATTCGCCCGTGTGTACAGGCCGAACTCGCTCGTGCGCCCGTCGTTGCCGTTGACCTGCTCCATTTCGGGCAGGGGCATGTCGATGACCGGCTCGTACACGTTGGTCGGGAATATGGAGCCGCCGCCGTAGTTGAACTGCTTGTGCGTGTAGCTGTAGTCGGCGCCCACCAGCACGCTGTGTTCTCGGCCGAATGCTTCGAACGGCAGGTTCACGTGGGCGTCCGCGCCCGTGGTTTTCCAGTGATTGCGGTACGACCAGGCAATGACGTTGGTATCGCCGGTGACCGGATCGACGGCTCGGTTGGGCCAGGTGGTCAGGCGGGTGGGTGTATCGGTATCGCGATGGAAGACACTCGCCTTCACGGAGCCGCCGCCGCCGAGCCGGTGCTCGAGGTCGGCAAAGACCTCGGTGGTTTCTTCTTTGATGTAGTTCCACTCGGCGCTGAGGTTGGTGCCGCGGCGCACGTCGAGCAATGAGCCATCGGCATAGGCCGGCAGGCCGAATGCTGGCGTAATGCGGGCGCGTTGATGCGTGATGCCGGCGGCCAGCGTGGTGTTCGGCGTCAGATCGGCCTCGACGATGCCGTAGATCGTGGGCCGCTCGGAATTCACGCGGTCCACGAAGGAGCCGCGATCTTCATAGGCCGCAATGAAGCGCCCCCGCACCTTGCCTTCGCTATCGAAAGGCGTGCTCAGGTCGGCCACCGCGCGGTAGTAGTCCCACGATCCGACGCTGGCCTGCGCACCGAAGGCGAATTCCTGCAGCGGACGCTTGCGCACGAGATTCACGCTGCCGCCCGGCTCACCGGTACCTTGATACAGCCCGGACGGGCCGCGCAGCACTTCGATGCGGTCGTAGATGGCCAGGTCGAAGCCCGCCGACAGGTTGCCGGCCCCGGCCGGCGCGCGCATGCCATCGACCTGGATGGAATCCAGCGTATAGCCGCGGGAAATGAATCCGGACATGTTGCCGCCGCTCGACAGCGTTTCGACAGTGATGCCGGTCACGTTACGCATCGCGTCCGACAGGCTATTGAGGTTCTGGTCATCGAGCTGCTGTCGCGTCACGACCGACACCGACTGCGGGATTTCCTTGAGCGTCTGCGTGCCCTTGCCCAGCGTGACCGCATTGCTGGTGTACGAGCCCGTCCCTTCGCTGGTGGCGCGTTCGGCCATCCCCGTGACGGTCACGGCTTCCAACTGGGTGACCCCGCCTTGCGGCGCGGCCTGCATGGAATAGGTGCCCGCCGCGCCGGGCACGGCGCGATAGCCGGTGCCCGCCAGCAGCCGGTCAAAACCTTGCTGCACGCTCATCTCGCCCGAGATGCCCGGGCTCTGGCGGCCTGCCAGCCAGGCCGGGTCGTAGACGATCTGTACGCCCGCGGCGGCGGCATAGCGCGACAGCACGGTGTCGAGCGGTCCCGCGCCGATCGCCACGGAGCGCACCTGCGAGGCTGGCGCCGTGCCGGTCTGCGCGGCGGACTGCGCGCCCGCCGTCGCGCTTGCCATGGCCGTGCACCATAGAGCCGACCAGATCATTGCCTTGCGGGATCCTCTGCCCCGCGCTGCGCGTACACGTGCCATCACTCTTTCATCCTTTCATCGTCAAGCTGGAAGCGCCCGCATCCCCTCGATGCGGTCTCACTTCCTACTCCGTACGACAACGAAAAAGTGATCACCTCGATGCAAAATATTTTTATGCGAGGCCGTTCAAGCGCCCGCCGGCCCGACCGATACCCAATAGCGTGTGACGCGTTGCACCGCGATCGGCAGGCGTTCGGCCAAGGCGCTCAAGGCCGCGTCGGTATCGCGCAGCGACAGCGCGCCTGACACCCGCAAGTCGGCGACCTCGGGCGAGCAGCGCAGGAAGCCCGGGCGATGGCGCGCCAGCTCTGCGACCACATCGGCCAGGCGCTGGTCGCGCACGACCAGCATCCCCTGCTCCCAGAACGCCGCGCTGTCGTCCACGGGCGCAAGCGCGCCGGTCTGGCCTAGCGTGAAGCTGCCCCGTTGCCCGGCGTCGATGCGCAAGGGCGCGGCGTGCGCCGGACGCGCCAGCACCGCGTGCTCGAACACCATGACCTCGGTGCGATCGTCGATCAGGCGCACCGAAAAGCGCGTGCCCAAGGCCTGCACCTCGCCCTGCGGGGTCTGCACCACGAACGGCCGATACGTGGGTTCCGTCTCGTGGCCGGTAGTCACCAGCACCTCGCCCGCCACCAGCACCAGACGGCGTTCGGCGGTTCCGTAGCGCAGGTCGACGGCGCTGCCGCTGTTCAATACCAGCCGCGTGCCATCGTCGAGCATGCGAGTCAGTTGTTCGCCCGCGGCGGTGCGCAGATCGGCGCGCCAGGCGGGCGCTTCGCGCCACGCAATCCAGCCAGTCGGCGCCGCGACGCCCAGCCCAAGCGCCACGCGCAGCACGGCGCGGCGGCCCTGCCGCTTGCGGGTGGCGCGCAGCACGTCATGTCCGATTCCTGCAGGCAGCCCGTCAAATGCGCCCAGCACCTGTTCGGCGCGTGCCCAGGCCTGCGCATGGGCCTCGCCCTGCGCAAGCCAACGCTCGAACACCCGTTGTGTTTGCGCATCGGCGGGCTCGTAACGCAGCCGGATAATCCAGTCGGCCGCTTCTTCCAGCAGCATGTCGCCCGGCACGGCCGTCATGGCGTCCCAGCCCCGGCGAATACGTCCGTGATCGCCGCTACAGGTTGAAAGTGCGTACAGGCCCCCGCGCCGAGGCAGGTTGTCAGCCACCCGCTCATGCGGCGACGGTCATGCAGGCCATCAGGGCCTTGCGCAGATGGCGCCGAACCGTGATCACGGGTTTGCCCGTCTGCTCGGAGATCTCCTGCAGCGTCAGCCCGTCCAGTTGGGCGAGCAGGAACATGTCGCGCGTGGCGTCGGGCAGGCGCCGCAGCATGGCGTCGATGGCCACCAGCGTCTGCACGATCATGAGGCCCGTTTCCGGCGACGGCACCTGCGGCTCGGGCAGATGCGCGATCGCGTCCAAATAGGCCTGCTGCACCGCCCGGCGGCGCCAATGGTCGACCAGCAGCCCCTTGGCAATATGCGTGATCAGAGCGCGCGGCTCCTCGCGCAGCACGGGAGGCCGGCGCGCGGCCATCAGCCGCACGAACGTGTCATGCGCCAGATCGGCCGCATCGCCGCTGTCGCCCAGCTTGCGATGGAGCCAGCCTTGCAGCCAGCCATGGTGATGGCGATAAAGCTGCTCGACTGCAGGAAGAGAAAGTGAGTCGGTAGATTGCAAGATGCCGCGTAGTCTACCGAATGCGAATAAGAAATACTATTAATTGCAACAAATGGGTGAGTGCCGGCGCAGCTTGCGCGCAACAGGCGGCGTCATACCCACGCGGTATCAAGCTCGATCACACGCGCCCCGGTAAACCTCCCGATGATGGGCATATCGAGTCATTCAACGGTCGACTGCGTGATGAATACCCTAACGTGCAGGAATTCATCACGCTGCACCACAAGCGAAAAACGAGACAGGATGGGCTCTGGTTTATATATCGTCAACGGTTGTCAGAAATCTCCCTGAACTCATCATCGGTCATCACCCACCCGCTTCCTTTGCCACAAGAGACTCGTTTGAATCTGTAGACCTTCTGATAGCTCCATCCCTCGCCTAGCGAACAGACTTCACCGGGAGCAAGCGAAAAAATGACCGGCGCAACATCGTCATTTTCCGCATACACGTCTATAGAAGCGGTGACCTCCCACCGGCCTTGGGGCGAATCGGAACACCCGCACAATGCAGCAATCATTGCCAGAACAATCAAGACAGCCTTCATTTCGTTTTCGGGTACGAAGTGCGCCTGACTACGCGAGAAGATCGAGACACGATTAGCAGCACCTCTTTCGGGCTCACAGCAGTTCTTCTCGAGGCTTCCCATTGAAATCGGGGATCGTGGGCTAGCACTCCCGACCATCTCTGTATTCGAATCATGGTTGCGCCCGCAGCGAGAGGGTCACTGGCGACCACACAGTCCCGAGCACACTTCCAATGCCTGCATCGTCGTCCATCTTTTCGCCCTGGCTAGTAGGTAAGCGACGAATGTCACGAATAACCAGAACCTGGTCGATCAGCAGTGTCTTATGCGCCCTACGATTTCTTCGCAATCAATGGACATAGCTCTGTAGCTCGGCCATTCTTCCACAAAATCCTGAAGAGGCCTGACGAGGCATCTGACCTGAAACCCAGTTACTCAGGTTCTACTTAAAACCTGCGCGTGCCGCCCCGCAATCCCCGTCGCCGCCTGCCTCATTCGCTCCACCACTTCCCCAAACCGCTCCACTCCCAACCGTTCCGCCATCGCCGTCACGGTAATCGCCCCCAAGGCCTCGCCTCGTGCCGACATGATCGGCACCGCGACCGCGCTGGTCCCCGGCATCAGCCCCGCCGGCGCATGCGCCAGCCCTTCTCGCCGCGCCACGTCAACCCGAGCAATCACATCCTCCACCCGCTCCCCCAACACCTCCAGCCGCGCCGCATTGCTGCGCACCAGACTCTCGCTTTCCTCGGCATCCAAGCTGGCCAGCAACGCGACGCCAGAGACCCCCACCCCCAGCGGCCTGCGAACACCGACCTCAATCGACAGCACCTGTATCGGGTGCCGTCCCGTCCGCCGGCCAATGCATATCGAGTCATGCCCATGCCGGATGCTGAGGAACACCGTATCCCCTACCTGATCCGCCAGCTCCGCCATATACGGATCCGCCAGCGTCAGCAACGGAAACCGCCGCGTGCGCGCCAGCCCAAGCAGGGTGACCTCCTGCCCGATCAAATACCGCCGCGTCTCCGGATCCTGTTCGACGGCCTCTTCTTGAACCAAGGTCTTGAGTAATCGATGCACGGTCGGGCGATTCAGGCCGGACATCCGTTCTAAGTCCACCAGACGCACGCCCCGCTCTTGCCCGCACGCAATCAAGCGCAGCAGCGCGAGCGCTCGCCGGACGGTTTGCGCGCCCGACGCGCTTTTATCGTCGGGATCGCTCATGCGGCCTCCGGTTTCATCACCGCCTTCGCCGTCTGCGCGATGCCGCGCTTGGTGACGATGGGGCCCAGCGATGCGTAGTTGGGCCCGCCGATTCGGCAGATGGGGCGCAGCAGGCCGGTGTCAATCTTGCCGTCCTGCATCAGGCCGTCTCGGATGTGGAACATGACGACTTCGCCCACGAAGAATTCGGCGCCGGTGTTTCCAAACGCCGTGACGCTGTGCAGCCGGCATTCCAGGCTGATGGGGGCGGCGGCAAGACGAGGCGTGGCGATTACCGTGCCGGGAAGAACTTCCAAGCCCAATAACTCGGCTTCGCTCACTTCCGGCGGATGCTCCTGGGCGCTCTCGTGCAACGGATCCAGAAGCGTCTCGTCCGCGATGTTTACGACAAAATGGCCGTTCTCCATGATGTTCCGACCAGTGTCTTTGCGTTCGCCGGCTTTACGGCCGATGTTGACGCCGATCATGGGTGGCTGGTTGGAGACGAAGGTGTAGCAGCTGAAGGGCGCCAGGTTGACGCCGCCGTTGCGGTTGACGCTGCTGATCCAGGCGATGGGCCGGGGAACGACGATGCCGCTCATCAACCGATAGGTCTGTTCGGGGTTCAGGTCGGTGGCGGGGAAGTGCATGGTTGTCTCGCTCCGTAGTCCGGATATTGAACATCAAATTTGGCCGTATCGATGCGCAAACAGTGCGCCAAGCCTTATTTTCCGGTGCTGAAAGCCAAGTCCACACACCACCTCCAAACTCCAGTTTGAAAAGAGTCCAATATCCGGAACTTTTTGCGAAATTCGCGTTGTTCGACATAGCGGCAATTCCTACAGTGTCATCAAACAAACAAAACGCGATGACACGCACAGGAGACTAACCATGAACCGCACCGCGCTCCGCGCCTGCGCCACTGTGGCGCTGACCGTCCTGACTTCGATGGCGCACGCCGCCTGGCCTGAGAAGCCCGTGAAGATTGTTGTGCCCTACCCGCCCGGCGGGAATGTGGACGTGGCGGCGCGGCTTATCGCGCCGGGGTTGCAGGCGGCGCTGGGGCAGCCGTTCATCGTGGAGAACAAGCCGGGTGCGGGCGGCATGATCGCCGGCGAGCAGGTGGCGCGTTCGGACCCGGACGGCTACACGCTGTTCATGGCCGCAAATGGCCCGCTGCTGTTCTCGCCGCTGATATTCAAGCGCGAGGCCTATAAGTGGGACCGGGATTTCGCGCCGATCAGTTCGGTGTCGTTCACGCCGCTGGTGCTGCAGGTGCGGCCAGGCCTGCCCGCCAAAACGCTCGATGAACTGCTGGCGCTGGCCAAGAAGGAGCCGGGCAAGCTGAACATGGCGTCGCCGGGCGCCGGAACGACGAATCATCTGGTCAGCGAACTGCTGCAATCGCTGACGGGCGCGCGTTGGACGACAGCCCAGTACAAGGGTAATGCGCCCGCCACAACCGATCTGCTGGGCGGCCAGGTGGACTTCAATTTCGACCAGATTTCAGTAGCGCTGCCGTACGTGAAGGAGGGGCGGCTGCGGGCGCTGGCGGTGACGACGGCCAAGCGCGTGCCGTCGATGCCGGACGTGCCGACGTTCGCCGAAGCCGGTGTGCAGGGCATGGAAGCGGCGACGTTCACCGGCCTGCTTGCGCCCAAGGGCACGCCGCCAGATGTCCTGAACAAGCTGAGCGCGGCGCTAACCAAGATCCTGGCGGAGCCGACGATCATCCAGCGCTTTGATGATCTGGGCGCCGAGGCGCGCGGCAGTTCGCCCGAGGAATTCACGCGCTATCTGGCATCCGAAGACGCGCGCTGGACCCCGATCATCAAGCGCGCCGGCATTACGGCCAACTGATCCAGGGACGCCGCCGCGGCATCAGCGCCGGCGTCCTTCCCCCATACATCGACCCGATACGGAACCCGCCATGAGCAGACGCAGCATCTACGCCGAAGGCTTCAGCCACAAGAATCCCATTCCCGCCGCCTGCCGGATCGGCGCCATGCTCTATTCCGGCAGCATTCAGGGCACCGATCCGGCCACGGGCGCCTATGGCGAGTCGCTGGAACGCCAGTGCGAACTGATGTTCGACCACGTGCGCCGCATCGTGGAAGCGGGCGGCGGGTCGCTGGACCATGTCGCGAAGATGACCGTGTGGATGCGCGACCGCAGCCAGCGCGCGGCGCTGAATGCGGTGTGGCTGAAAGCGTTTCCGGATGCGCAGAACCGTCCGGCGCGCCACACGATGCAGGCCGACCTTGATGGCGACAAGCTCATCGAGTGCGATTTCGTGGCCGTGATCGGATAAGGAGGCCAGAAGATGACGCAATACCAGCCCTTTCATTCCCATCCGACGGCGCCGGCGTATCGCCCGCCGGCCGGATCGTGCGATAGCCAATTTCACGTGTTCGGCTCTGCGGACCAATATCCCGTGCGCCCGGGCGCAGCCTACGAGATGCCCAGCGCCACGATCGAGACCGCACTGGGCCTGCACCGGCTGCTGGGCATCGAGCGCGGCGTGATCGTGCAGGCCACCACGTACGGCGCGGATCACCAGGTGGTGCTGGACGGCCTGGCGGCCGCCGGACCGTCCTATCGCGGTTGCGCGAATGCGGTGGTGCTGGCCGAGCGCGATGACGCCTACATCCAGAAGCTGCACGATGCCGGCGTGCGCGGCGCGCGATTCACGCGCCAGGGCCTGGGCATCAGCATGTCGCCCGACGTGTTCGACCGCGCCATCGCCCGCATCCGCGAGCTGGGCTGGTACGCGAAGTTCCAGCCCGAGCCCGACGGCATGATGGCGCAGGCCGCGCAGTTCGAGCGGCTGGACATCCCCGTGCTGTTGGATCACATGGGCCGCGCGGACCCCAACGCGGGCGCAGCGGATCCCACGCGGCGCCTGCTCGAATCGCTGCTGGCGCGCGGCAATTTCTGGGTGATGTTGTCGCTGACCGAGAAGATCTCGCGCACAGGCCAGCCCTGGGACGACGTGATTCCGTTGGCCCAGTCGCTGATCGCCGCGAACCCGGACCGCGTGGTGTGGGGCAGCGACTGGCCGCATCCGGTGTCGGTGAAGGCGACGCCGGACGAAGGCCGCCTGCTGGACCAGCTGGCGCGCTATGCCGGCGACGAAGCGACGCTCAAGAAGATCCTGGTCGACAACCCTGCCCGCCTGTTTGGATTCAACGAATGAAACTCCTCAGCTTTACCCATCAAGGCCGCGCGCGCTTTGGCGCCCTGCGCGGCAACGACGAAATCGTTGCGCTGGACGGCCACGGCCATGACAGCCTGCGCGCCGCACTGGACGCCGGCGATCTGCCCGCGCTGGCGCGTCTGGCCGACACGCTGTCCGTCACGCACCGGCTGGACGAGGTGCGCCTGCTGCCGCCGATCCCCGCGCCCGAGAAAATCATCTGCGTGGGCGTGAACTACGGCAAGCGCAACGAGGAGTACCAGGACGGCAGCGCGCCTCCGGCCTATCCCAGCGTGTTCCCGCGCTTTCCGGGATCTTTCGTGGGGCACGGCGCGCCCCTGCTGCGCCCGCCCGAGTCCGAGCAGCTCGACTACGAAGGCGAGATCGCCATCGTGATCGGCAAGGCCGGACGCCGAATTTCCGCGCAAGACGCCTGGAGCCACATAGCAGGCCTGACGTGCCTGAACGAAGGCACGGTGCGCGACTGGATCAAGCACGGAAAGTTCAACGTGACCCAGGGCAAGAACTTCGACGCCAGCGGGTCGATGGGCCCCTGGATGGTGACGGCCGACGAGTTCGACCCGGCCGCGCCGCTGACGGTCAGCACGCGGGTGAACGGCGAACTGCGCCAGCAGGACACCACCGACAACCTGATGTTCCCGTTTGCCGAACTGATCCGCTACATCTCCATCTGGACAACGCTCAAACCCGGCGACGTGATCTCCACCGGCACGCCCATTGGCGCCGGCGTGCGCTTCACGCCGCCGCGGTTCCTGAAGCCGGGCGATGTCGTCGAGGTGGAAGTGGCCGGGATCGGCATCTTGTCCAACCCCGTGGCCGACGAATCGGCCGTGCCCGCCTAAGGAACCGCCATGCTGAATGAAGAAGATCGCGACCGCGCCGCCGGCCTGCTGCTGGAAGCAGAACGCAGCGGCGTGCCCACCACGCAGCTTGACCAGGCCTTTCCCGGCATCGAGATCGCGGACGCCTATGCGATCCAGAAGCGCATCATCGACCAGAAACTTGCTGCGGGCGCCAGGCTGCGCGGCCACAAGATCGGTCTGACGTCCAAGGCGATGCAGAGTACCGTCGGCATCGATGAACCCGACTACGGGCATCTGCTGGACACGATGTTTTATCAGGACGGCGAGACCATCCCGACTGACAAACTGATCGTGCCGCGCGTGGAGGTGGAGCTGGCCTTCGTGCTGGGCAAGCCGCTGCATGGCCCCGACGTCAGCCTGTTCGACGTCCTGGACGCCACCGACTACGTGGTGCCGGCGCTGGAACTGATCGACGGGCGCAGCAAGTATCCGCGCCGCATCGTCGACAACATCGCCGACAACGCGGCATGCGCTGGCATCGTGCTGGGCGGCCGGCCGGTGCGGCCGCTGGACATCGACCTGCGCTGGGTCGGCGCCCTGCTGCTGAAGAACGGCGTCATCGAGGAATCCGGCGTGTCCGCCGCGGTGCTGGGGCATCCGGCCCTGGGCATCGCCTGGCTGGCCAACAAACTGGCCCAGCACGACACAGGCCTGGCGGCCGGGCAGATCGTGCTGGCCGGGTCGTTTACCCGCACCGTCGCGGTCAAGCGCGGCGATACCCTGCATGCCGACTACGGCAAGCTGGGCAGCATCTCGGTGCACTTTTCCTAGGACGGCGCATGGAACTCCCGATCAACTCTTTCAAGCGCGCGCTGCGCGAACAGCGCCACCAGACCGGGCTGTGGGTCACGCTTGGCCACCCGAACAGCACCGAACTGGTGGCGGCCAGCGGCTTTGACTGGCTGCTGCTGGACACCGAGCACACGCCCGTGCTGCTGCCCACGGTGATGGCGCAATTGCAGGCCGCGGCCGCCTACGGCAGTCATCCGGTCGTGCGCCCGTCGTGGAACGACAAGGTGCAGATCAAGCAATACCTGGACATCGGCGCGCAGACCCTGCTGCTGCCCTATGTGCAGAACGCGGCCGAAGCCGAAAGCGCCGTCGCTGGCATGCGCTACGCGCCGCGCGGCGTGCGCGGCGTCAGCGGCACCATGCGCGCCACGCGGTACGGCCGCGTGGCCGACTACATGCGCCGTTGCGAGGACGAACTGTGCCTGCTGGTGCAGGCCGAGACCGGCGAAGCCCTGGAAAACCTTGACGCAATCATCGCGGTCGATGGCGTGGACGGCGTATTCATCGGCCCGGCGGACTTGGCGGCCAGCCTGGGTTATCCGGGCGAACCCCTGCATCCGAAGGTGGTGGCCGAGGTCGAACAAGCCATCAGACGGGTGCGCGCGGCCGGCAAGGCGCCGGGCGTGCTGACGCCAGATGAAACGCTGGCTCGGCGCTACATGGCCGCGGGAAGCCTGTATACGGCGGTGGGCGTGGATGCGGCGATCCTGGCGCGGCATTGTGATCAGTTGGCGGCGCGATTCGCCGTATCGGCTTAGAAATGAACCGCGGCGGGTGGCGCGATTCGTGCCACCCGCCGCCCCCGAGCGCCTCTATTTCCTGGGATAAGACCCCAACACCCGAAACTCGCCATGCTTGGCCAGAAACGCCGTCAATTCCCCTTGCTTGGCATGCCCCGCGACTTCGATCAGATATCGGTGCGTATCCAGCGTCTTCTTGCTAGGCCGTTCATACACGGTCAGCACCTGCACCCCTGCCCCGGTCAGCGCCGCCAGCGACGCGCCGAATTTGTCGTCGGACTTGTTGAGCAGCAGCGACGTCTTGTCGTTGCCAGTGGGCGCGGGCATCTCGCGGCCCAGAACCCACCAGCGGGTGACGTTGTGCGGACCCTCTTCGATGCCGTCGACCAGCGACACCAGTGAGTAAACACTGGCGCCGACCTTGGGCCCGAACGAGGCCTTGTCCAAGGTCGGGCTATTGGCCACGGTCTGCGCGGCAGCGCCTCCACTGGCGGCGTCGGTGCGGCGCACGTTGGGCATTTCGCGGTCCACCCACGGTTTGACCTCTTCGAAGGCCACGGGGTGGGCGAAGACTTCCTTGATGTCCTCGCGCTTGGCGCCGGGCTTGGCCAGCAGGCTGTAGCCGAGCATCTTGGGATACTCCGCGACGATGGTGACGTTGGGCAGGTCAAGGACGGCGTCCAGGTACGGCGTGACACCCACCACCGACGTCGTGACGGGAACGCAGGCGCGTTCGACCTTGCCGTCGGTGTAGCTTTTGAAGAGTTCGTCGCGGGTGAGCGGCACCAGGTCTTTGGGCCCGAAGAGATCGAGACACGCTTGATGCGTCCAGGAGCCGGCGGGGCCCAGGTAGGCGATAGGGCCGGCCACGGCCGGATTGTTGACGGAGAGGTTCAAGGTAAGCAGGCCTAAGACGGTGAGCGATGTAAGAGTCTTCATGTTCCGTTCCTGGTGGTCGCGTGCAGGTCCGTGGACATGATACTTAGAACTACCCGCTCGATCTCATAAATGCCGGTGGCTGCAAACCATGGTTTGTCCGGTCAGCTCGCCGATCAGGCCCGCCAGCCCCTCAGCACTTTCCTGGTCCAGGCCTTCTGTTCTTACCAGCCGAAAGCCCATCGCCAGGCTGTAGCGCCAATCCAGTTCCAGGATGCGGTAGTCGCGGCCATTCCCCGCACAGCGCCATTGCGCCGCGGGATCCTCGTAAGCCGCGCCGATGAAATCGGCATGCGATTCAAACGGCGGCATGGACTCCAGGGGTTCCGCTGAACCCGGCAGGCAGGGTTCGGAAAAGTTTTCACCCACCGCCACATGCGGGGCTGGACCGTCATAAGCCAGCAGCACCAGCGGAAAATTCTTGGGATCCGCGTCGTAGGCGGCTCTTGCGTCTTCGCTGAGATAGGGCCGCGCCGCAGGGCCAAGACAATACTGGGGGCTGTGCCAGTCGCTGTCCTCAGCGTCGGCATACAGCGCCGCCGGCGTAATGCCATGGGTGGCCAGTAGCGCCAGGGTCTCTTCCATGGTGTCGGCGTGGCGGATCAGGATGTTTGCTGGCAGATACCCTGCCCTTGCATACATCGCGATCACGTCGCCCGGCGTACGCAAGGATTCTTGATACTGGTATGACCCTTCGTTCAAGCCCGCCAGGCCCATGCTCAGATTCAGCAACGCGCGATACGGGACATTATCGCCGCGCGGTTCCAACACATATCCGCCCTCCAGCAATCTGGCTTCAAGCGCTCGCCAATCGGGCGGCGGCAAGTGCATATCGCGGGGGCACAGGAACTGGTGGTGTTCGGACATCGATGAAACTCGCTGAGGGGTGTAGCCGGGGCGTGTCGACGTGCACTGCCGAAGGCGGGCATGTCATTTATCTCGAGGAGGCAACACTGTAATGCAATGCCCCTGGATCGTCGGATGACGTTCCGTCAAGGTATATCCGAAGCCACGCCGATCCGCTTACTTCACCGCCGCATTCCCTCCATCCGCAAACAAGGCAGAGCCTGTCACGAAGCTCGCCATCGAACTCGCCAGGAACAACGCCGCGGAAGCGATCTCCTCCGGCAGGGCAATCCGCTTCATGGCATGCAACCCGGCCGCCCACTCCTTTTGCGCGCTGTCGCCGGCCATCGCCGTGTCCACGCCGCCGGGCAGCAGCGCGTTGGCCCTGATGCCCTTGTCGCCGTAGTCGGCAGCAATACCCTTGACCAACCCCATCAGCCCCGCCTTGGCGGTTCCGTAGGCCGCCATGCCGGGCAGTCCCACACTGGTGCCCACAAAGCTGGACGTGAAAATGATGGACCCGCCCCCGCGCGCGAGCATCGCGGGGATCTGATGGACGCATCCCAGGAAGGCCGAATGCAGGTTCATCGCAATCGTGGCTTGCCAGTCGGCGAACGTGATAACGGCAAGCGGTGCGATCGGACCGGTGGCGCCGGCGTTGTTAAGTGCGATATCCAGGCCGCCAAATGCGTTTATCGCTTCTGCCACCAATCGCTGATGGGTCTCGGGCTGACTGACGTCGCCCGCGATGACACTCGCCTGTCCACCTTTTGCCCGGATGCTCGCTGCAACCTCTTCAAGCGCGGCTTCGCCCCTGGCATTTAATACGACAGCGGCGCCCTCGGCGCTGAACAACAGCGCGGCGGCGCGGCCGATTCCAGAGGACGCACCCGTGATGATGGCCACTTTGCCCTGCAACAGACCCATGATGATTCTCCGAATTGGATGACGTGTCGCCATTCTCGCGATCGTCCATCCAGGCGGATATCCGGTTCTTGCGCCTATGAAAAACGCGCACACGGTTCCCCCTGTCCCGCTGAACTATTGGTGCCGGAGCCGATCCGCCCGAATATGCCGCAAGCCGATAAAAGGTAGACAATATTTGGCGTAGCCAAGCAGAAGACGCAACCTGTTTCCCTTCCTGCCCGCTGAATTCCTTGGTTGCTGAAGACCGAACGAACGGAGCGAAACCATGCGCACTGTCGTACAGACGCCCAAAGCGGCCCCGCGCTCCGCGTTGTCCAAACGCGACGGGCGTAGCGCCGTGGAAGTTCGGCCGGCGCGACGAAATTCCGTCGACGATACGTGGGACACCAAGGAAGACCAGCGCGCTCCCGCCCCGCCGGTATCTCCCGCTCACGATTTAAGGCGCATCCCCATTCATCCTCCGGCCGCCACGCTAGCCATCAATAGCGCCGGTGACAAATACGAGCAGAACGCCGAGCGAATCGCGAGGAAAGTGTTGGAGATGCCGCAGGCGCAGGCCACCGAGCGGCAAACCGATCCTGGTTCTCGCCAATCGCCGCTGCCGATGCAGATGGCGGCGCCCACCGCAGCGACGCATGTCGAGGCCGCCCCCATCGTTCAGGGCGTGCTGACCGCTGCGGGCCGGCCGCTCGACTCACGAACCCGGGCTTTCATGGAACCCCGGTTTGGCGCGGACTTCGGCAATGTCCGCGTGCATGCCGATTCGAGCGCGGCGATATCGGCTGACGCCGTCCAGGCCCGCGCATTCACGGTGGGCCATCAAATCGTGCTGGGCGCCAGCGAGTATGCGCCCGGCACACCTGCGGGCCGCGCGCTGCTTGCGCACGAGCTGGCGCATGTGGTCCAGCAAACGTCGATGGCAACCGGCCGCGCGATGCTGCTGCAGCGTGAGCCGCTCGGGCCGACCTATGGGAATCTGCCCAGGGACATGCCGGCGCCAGGTTCGTCGGGCGATGTGGTCCGGCTCAGGCAAGTCAACGGATCCTGGAAAGAAGTTGGCCCCAAGTACACCCGCACGGCGCGCGGCAACTATGACTTTGTCGTGAAGGACAAGGAGATATTTGCCGTCAAAACGAAGAGGACATTGGGCGGGGGGTATGGCCATACCGAGGCCGCCCGTGGCGAGCGAGTCAATTGGGCGGGCCAGGTGGAGTTCGAAGGCGGGAAGGTGAAGACGTGGAATGACGGGTCGGGGCACTACCGCTCCCTGTCAAGCATGCGACAGCCCGCCGTGGACGCCGGGATGCCGAAAGACAAGTTCGTACAACATGTCGAGACGGCGCCGCGCCCTCGTCCAAAATCCTCTTTGCCCCAACTCCCCGTCGAACAACCCGCCACCAAGCCGCGCGTGCCCGGCGAGCCGCCAAAGGTCGGCGCCGGCCCACCCCGCATGGCCGAGTTCGAGGCGCGGTACGGAAAGGCGCCGACCGCGGTGCCTGCCACCGCCGCCAGCACGGTCGTGGCCGAGGAAGCCACTTCGGTCCTGAAGGTGTCGGGCCGCACCGCCTCCGCGCTGGGCAAGATCGGCAGCGCCGCCGGCTGGGTGGCGGACTTCCTGATGCCCGGCCCGCAAGACGCCATCATGCTGATGGTGCAGTTCGCCATGACCTACGCCGAAGCGCAGGATGCGGCGCGGGCCGAAGGGATGCGCACAGGGTTCGGGCACGGACTGTGTGCGGGACTGCTGCGGCTGAGCCGCGGCTGGATACGCGACAACCTGGCGCCCAAGGTCATCAGCCGCAGCGTCGCCAGCGAAGTCGCGGCCACCACCGGGTATCGCGAGAAAGGCGTGGTGCAGGGTCTGGTGGCCGGCATCTCATTCGCGGAACGTCTCTCGGCGGATCAACGCAAGGCCCTGATCAAGGAGGCGACGCGCGCCATGCGGGCCAAGGGCGACGATATGACCCTGCGCGCGCGCTGGGAGCGCGGCTACACGGCAAACGACATCATCGACATGTCCGTCGCCCTGGCGCCGCGCATCACGGAGATCCTTGAAGAAGCGCAGAAGAACGAGGAACTGCGCCAGGCGGCGGAGAACTGGAAGAAGTTCAAGAAGTACGGTCCGTTGATGCCGCTGGAACCGCTGTTCAAATCATTCGAGTCATAGCAGGCAGGATGCTGCCAGGACTCGATTGGCTACACTTCCTTCCCATGCGCAACCCGTCCGATCCCTTCGCCCCGCCAAAGAAGCAGCGCGCCGCCCGCCAGAACTCGCTCTTGTGGATTCTTGAACCGCTGGAGCGGGATGCCGGCTACACGCACCGCAACATGTTCGGCGCCGACGCGGCATACCTTGACGGACTGCTATACCTGATCGTCGCCGACCGCGACGATCCGTGGAACGGCGTGATGGTAAGCACGTCGCAAGACCGCCATGCGGCCTTGCTTGCGGACATACCCGAGCTGATACCCCATCCGGTGCTGGGAAAGTGGCTGTATCTGCCGCAATCGAACGAGTCGTTCGAATCGATTGCGGCAACGCTGGCGATGCTGGCGGTGGCGCGCGACCCGCGCATGGGAGTTGTGCCCAAGCCGAGGGCGCGTCGCGGTTCGCCCAGTTTAGGCAGGTAATTAGCTGCCCGGTGAAACCGATCCGTTGTCAGCACAGGCCGCAGGGACACAGCGTCCTGGCTGATCAAGCCTGTCGATCTAGCCGATCAGAACCCGCTTCAATTCTTCGAAGAAGGCTGGAATGGTATATCCCCCTCCAGCTGGATCGAAAGATCTCCAGTTTTCCGCAAATGCAGTTGCGGCACCCGGCCCAAATTCGGCAACAAATCTGTCCATCTCCCGGCACGCTTGAGCGATATCTTCTGGAGCGGTCACCCTCTTATAGCAAAGGGCTACTTCCTCTATGGTCTCGCCAAAAAGGTCATAGTCCTGATGAAAGTACCCCCCAAGGAGTGCGTTCAAGGCAGGGTAACTCTCCACAATCACAGTCATTTAAGTTCCAGATAGGAAGTTAAGACGAAGCAAGGCACCCCGTTGTAGGGCTGCTTTTTCAGCAAAGGCCGATAAACCAATGACTGTTACAAGCCGCCAGATACCAGGCAATCAGAGTGGTCTGATCTTGCTGTGCAACCGATCGCTGAGTCCTGTTCCACGACACCTCCCCGGGCACTCGTCCTCTGGCAAGCTGGCGATTGATCGGGTCTATTGCCCCTCGCCAGCCTGCCAGCTTCCAACGAGCCCAGCCGGCAGCGCCCCTTACCCGCCCACCCTCACCACCAGCTTCCCAAAGTTCTTCCCTTCCAGAAGCCCGATCAACGCTTCCGGCGCCCTCTCCAGCCCTTCAACCACATCCTCGCGCCAGCGCAGCTTGCCTTCGCGAATCCACTGGCCGGCCACCCGCAGGAACTCGTCTTCCTGCTCTTTCGGAAAGTCGAACACGATGAACCCTTGCATGGTGATGCGCCGGGCGAGGATTTCGCGCATGGTCGCGGGCAGACGGTCCGGGCCGCTTCGGTCGGCGGGGCCGTCGTTGTAGTTGGCGATCAGTCCGCACACGGGCACGCGGGCGAAGTCGTTCAGCAGCGGCAGCACGGCGTCCCACACATGGCCGCTGACGTTTTCGAAGTAGACGTCGATGCCGTCGGGGCAGGCCTCGGCCAGCTTTTGCGCGAAATCGGGTGCGTGGTGGTCCACCACCACGTCAAAGCCCAGTTCTTCTTTGACGAAGGCGCACTTTTCCGGACCACCCGCAATGCCCACCACGCGAGCGCCCTTGATGCGAGCGATCTGGCCGACGACCGAACCGACCGCGCCGCTGGCGGCCGCGACGACGACGGTCTCACCTGGCTTGGGCTTGCCGATGTTGAGCAATCCGACATAGGCCGTGAGGCCGGGCATGCCAAGCACGCCAAGTGCAGTCGACGGCGGTGCGATGGTCGGATCGAGGCGGCGCAGGTCGCTGCCGTCCGACAGTGCGTAGCGTTGCCAACCGGCGGCCGACAACACGATGTCGCCTTCGCGCCAGTCGGGGTGCCGTGAGGTTTTGACGCGGGCGACGGTGCCGCCCACCATCACGTCGCCGATTTCCATGGGCGGCGCATAGGATTTCGCATCGCTGACGCGCCAGCGCATGTAGGGGTCCAGCGACAGGGTCTGGACTTCCAGCAGCACCTGGCCGTCGGCCGGTTCAGGAATAGGCGCGTGTTCGACGCGGAAGTCGCCGGTTTTGGGACGGCCAACGGGCCGGGACGCCAGGACGACGCGCAGGTTTTGGGTTTGAGTCATGGTGAAAGCTCCTTGAATTGAGTCGGACATTTCGCGACAAGGGACATCCTAGGCAGCCGCCAGAGTTACAGCTAGACTGATATCTCTTAAACCAGACTTCACGGATTGATAATGTCAGGCGATTTCGACCCCGCCCTGCTCCGAACCTTTGTCGCCGTCTGCCGCCTCGGCAGCCTGAGCCGCGCCGCGGATCAGGCCGGGCGCGCGCAGTCGGCGCTCAGTACGCAGATACGCCGGCTGGAGGAGATGGTGGGCAAGCGCCTGCTGCACCGCACCGGCCGCGGCATGGCGCCCACGACCGAGGGTGAGCTGCTGCTTAGCTATGCCAACCGCATCCTGGCGCTGGGCGAGGCGGCTGCGGCACGGTTGCGCGAGCGCGCGGTGGCGGGCAGCGTGCGCATCGGACTGTCGGAGGACGTGGCGGTGGCGGCGTTGCCCGCGGCGCTGGGCCGGCTGCGGCGTTCGTGCCCCAATCTGCACCTGGAAGTCATCATCGACGACGGCGAGCGGCTCGCGGCGCGCTGGCAGGAAGGCACGCTGGACGTGGCGGTGGGCGCATGCACCGGTTTCGTGGACGAACCCATCGAGACGTGGTCTGTCGATCTGCACTGGGTGTGCGGCATCGACGAGGCGCCGGATCCGGACCAGCCGCTGGACGTGATCGTGTACGCCGAACCGTGCTCGTGGCGCCGGCTGGCGTTTGATGCGCTGACTGCTGCGGGACGGGATTTCCGGGTCTCGCTGACCAGCCACAACGTAGGCGCGACCGTCGCGGCCGTCGAAAACGGCTTGGGCGTCGCGTTGCTGACCACCGAGTGCCTGCGGCCGGACACCATGCGGGTGATATCGATCGGTGACGACGGCACGGCGCCGCTGACCGCGCAATTTGGCCTGTACGCGGCGCATCGGCTGAACGACAGCGGCCGGGCCGCCGTCGAGCTGCTGCGAGAAAGCCTGCGCGGGTGGACGGCGCCGGCGGCGCCGCGGGAGGCCGGCCTGATCCTCGCCTGACGCGGTTGCCCGCCAATTTTGTTACCCCCGGCCGTCCCGCCCCGGTGCCACACTATCTGCACGCCCCGAGCCGCCGCGCTGCGCCCTCGCCTTCCAGGCCATGGCCCGCGCCATCGGGATCGACGCACACCAGGAGGAACCAAGCCATGACCACGCCCCCCGCACCCGCCGGCAACGGCGACCGGCCCGCCATGCAGACGCCCCCGGTCGTTTCCGCCGAAGACTGGGAAGCCGCCCGACTGCAACTTCTGCTGAAAGAGAAAGCCCACACCCGCGCCCGCGACGCCCTGGCCGCGGAACGCCGCCGCATGCCCTGGGTGGCCGTGGACAAGGAATACATCTTTGAAGGCCCCGCCGGGCAGGTTACGTTGCGCGACCTGTTCGACGGCCGCCGGCAGCTCATCGTCTATCGCGCATTCCACGAGCCCGGCGTGTTCGGCTGGCCCGACCATGCCTGCCGCGGCTGCTCGATGGTGGCCGACCAGGTCGCGCACGTGGCGCATCTGAACGCGCGCGACACGACGCTGGTCTTCGTCTCGCGCGCGCCGCAGGCCGACATCGAACGGCTGAAGGCCCGAATGGGCTGGACGATGCCTTGGTTTACGCTGACCGACAGTTTCGACGCCGACTTCGGCGTGGACGAATGGCACGGCACCAACGTGTTCTTCCGCGACGGAGATCAGGTGTTCCGCACGTATTTCCTGAACAACCGCGGCGACGAGCAGATGGGCGGCACATGGAACTACCTGGACATCACGCCGATGGGCCGGCAGGAAGTCTGGGAGGATTCGCCCGCGGGTTACCCGCAGACTCCCCCCTACAAGTGGTGGAACTGGCACGACAGCTATGTGCCGGATGCGCCGCCGGATAAGAAGTGGGTGGAGGTTTCCGACGCAGGAGAGAAAGCGTTCCGCAACCATTGCGACGGAAAGTAGGCTCGAAGCGCAAAAAAGGCTTGCTTTAAGATATGCGCGGTCGCAATTCTTGCAGCAAGCTCCATGAAAATCGAAACCGGCCCACGCCATGGCCGCAAGCGTTCCCAAGGCATCCGGCATGAGCAGTGAGCTGGCCGATTGGAAGCGAGCCTTTCGGCCGTGCCTTTTTCCCGCGCTTGCCGTGCTGGTCCTGGGTGTCATCTCTTTCCTGTTCTTCGGCATGGCGAAGGGCATCCGCCTGCCCTACGACCCCGCGAAGCTGAACACGATCCAGTTGCGCATCGACAAGGTGACAAGCTGCGAAGGCCGGGCCCGCATCCGTGGCTGGTGGCAGTCTTTCCCCGTGCCTTGCGTGTATTCGGGCAACTATCCCTACATGGTGTTCAAGTTCCATGACGCGACCGGCAATGTCCGGTACACCGAGGGTGAGCGCGTGGAATTCATGGTGCGCGAGGACGAAGCGCAGCTCACCGACAGCGAGATCGCCCTGCAGTACAACATGGCCATACCCATCCGAGTGTATGGCGTGCGTCGGGACGGTGAAACGCTGGTCGATCCCGTGAAGGTTCACGATTGGAACCTGTCGCGCAAGGTTCAGCGCAACATGGTGGGATGGATTTCGCTGGCTCTGGCGGCTTGGGCGGCTGTCATCACGTTCCGCCGGGCCAGGAAAATCTTGAACGAAGAGATGTGGTGACCTTACGCGCGCTGGCTTTCGTCGTCGAATACGCGGGTCCAGGCGTGCGCCAGCGTGACGGCGTCTTGCTCGGCTACGTACTGCGGCGCTGCCTTCGCCATCGCGGCAAATAGCAGGGCGTCGCAGGCGCCTTGCCACAGGGGCGCCAATATCTGTTCGGTTTCGCCATCTTCTTCGACCACGACGAAGGCGCTGTCGCCGTCGACTTGCTCTGCGCGTAGCCGCAGTTGAGCGTGGATCAGCAGAAAGCCGGAGTGGATGGGCGAACGGGCCTTGTCGCCGCGCCGCGTGGCGGCCAGCGTGCCGCGCCACTCGTCCACGCTGTCATGCGCCGGTTCCGCACCCTGCTGCGACCACTGCATCCAGGCACGGCTGTACGCCAGGTGTGCATCCGCCGGCAGGTTGTCGGCCAACCCCTGAGCCTCGATGCGCGACAGTTTGCGGATTTGCGCAATGATGTCCAGCACGGCATCGCCATTCGCGCCGAACAAGGCGGACAACGGCAACTCTTCCAGCAGTTCAATCGTCGACGCACGCCAGTACCCGGGCTGCGCCACCAGGCCGGACATATCGCCCAGTTTGACGACACGTACGCGCCAAAGCTGGCCAGGCCACCGGCTGCCGATGACGATGGAGTCAAGGGACTCGTCCACCACGATCCAGGGCGGCGTCGCTTTTGGGCGCGCAACACGGCCGGCGGTTCGCTTCAGTTCGACCGACGGGTCCAGAGAGTCGAACCAGTAGCCCTCGGGCATGGCCGCAAGCTCGCCGTCTTGCGCCGTTTCGGTCACGTCGCCGCCGCAATGCCGGCACACGCGTGCCTCGCGAAGAATGCGCCCGCCGCACAAGGGGCAATCGATATGGGATGCGGGCAAGGGCTGGCCGCCCTGCTGCGACCGCTTGGTGATCGTCGTCAGGAATATGCCTGCAACCGGCGCGCTGATCAGGCAGGCCAGCATCGTCCATCCAAAACCATTGCGGCCTCGGCCCTTGGCCATGAAGCCGACCACGATGGCCAGCACGATCCAGAGAAAGATGATGAGTAGCATGGCGCGATGTTAAACCGAGGCCATGCGTGTTTTTTTGCGTCGCGCGCGCCTTGTCGGGACGCTGTTGCCGCCGGCCGGGGTAACCTGCTGCCAGGAGATGGTTTGATGTGCATCGTTGGTCACCCACAATAAGGAAGCGCATATGCTTGATATCACTTCGAAATTCCGCAGAACCGCCGTCGCGGCCCTGACGCTGGGCGTGGCCGGCGCGCTGTTCGCCGGCTGCACGACGACGGATTCCCGCGCGAGCGCAACACCGGCCGAAAAGAAGCAGGAACTGGACACCGCAACGAACGCCACGCTGTCCAAGCTGTATGAATCGTCGCCGCAGTCCAGGCAGTTGGTTGAGCAGGCCCGCGGGGTGCTCGTGTTCCCAGCGGTGTTGAGCGCCAGCTTCATCGTCGGGGCGCAGCATGGCACAGGCGTGCTTCGTGTCAGCGGCCAGGACACCGGCTACTTCAGCATCACGGGCGGCTCCATCGGCTTCCAGGCAGGGGCCCAGTCCAAAGCCATGGTGGTGCTCTTCATGACCGAGGATGCGCTGGCCAAGTTCCGCGCCAGCAGCGGTTGGACGGTGGGCGCCGACGCCACGGTCGCCGTGGCGAACGTGGGCGTCAATGGCAGCATCGATTCCAATACGGCGCAGCAGCCCATCGTGGGCTTTGTGTTGAACAACGGCGGCCTGATGGCCGGCGTGTCCGTGGACGGAAGCAAGATTTCGCCGCTGCTGCTGTAAGCCTGCCGGGCCGCCGCGGAAGGTCCGCGGCGGCCAGAATTTTTTTCCAGGAGATCACGCGTGATCAGCGAACAAGACAGGAAGCACCTGGCTCGATGTGTCGAGCTGGCCAAACAGGCGCTCGACGCGGGAGACCAGCCCTTTGGATCGGTGCTGGTGTCCGGCGACGGCCGGGTGCTGTTTGAAGACCACAATCACGTTTCCACCGGCGACCGCACACGCCATCCGGAATTCGAGATTGCCCGCTGGGCGGCGGCCAATGTGCCCGAAGCGGAACGCGCCGCGTGCACCGTCTACACATCCGGCGAACACTGCTCCATGTGCTCGGCAGCACATGGTTGGGTGGGGCTGGGTCGCATCGTCTACGCCGTGTCGTCCAGGCAGTACGCCGAATGGATGCGCGGTTGGGGCGTGCCTCCGTCGGCGGTGCGGCCGTTGTCCATATCGGAAGTCATCGACGGCGTGGAAACCGAAGGGCCCGTGCCCGAGTTTGTGGAACAGGTACGACTGCTGCATGAAGAGAACGTGCGTCGGCGCTCGCGGGGCGCCTGAAGCAAAGTGTTGGCGACCTAACGAATAGATACACAAACTCGAAAGACGGCAATTATTTGCACGCAATGGTCATGCTAAGTTGGCGGCCGTGCCGTAATCGGGGTCAGGGTCAACCGCCCTGCTCCGATCAAGAACAAGAGACACGGCGCGTCCCTTTCCCTTCTGACACAGACCATGCAAACCACCGTTGATCGCGGCGCAACCGGCGCCTTGGGTATCAAGCGCAAGACCGGCAAACTGATTGTCGCCCTGAGCCTGGCGTTCGCCGCCGCCCCGGCCATCGCGGCCCAGGATCCCGGCGCGGCCATCCTGCCTCCGCGGGGCAACGCCGCAAATCAGGCACCCGCTCAACAGGCGCCTGTTCAACAAGCCCCCGTTCAACAAGCGCCCGTGCAGCGCGCTCCTGTCCAGCAACAGGCGCCCGTGCAGCGAGCCCCGGCAGCGCAGCAGCCGGCGCAGTCAAGCGCCCTGGCTCCCGTACAGAAAACCCAGATCAACAACCAGGCGGCCTACGAACGGCTTCTGAACAATAGTGGTGTGACGCTGCAATGGCTGTGGTCCGCGCAGCGCGGCAAGATGAACGCCATCGACGACAACGACGTGGTGCGCATCGACGGCACCCAGGCCAACTTCGAAGGCACGCTGAAGGTCAAGGGCGAGATCGTCTCCATCGACAGCGACCGCTTTGTGCTGCGCGGCACGATTCTGATTTTGGACGCGCCGGACAAGGGCCGCCGCTGCGAGCGCACCGGCGACTACGAATTCAAGGCGACGGGCAAGCGCAAGTACTGGCGGCTGCAGCAGATGGAAGCTTGCGGCGGCCTGACGGACTACGTCGACATCTTTTATTGATCCCCCCGTCCACGCGTAGCCTTCCATGCCCCCTACCGCGATCAAATGGCTTGCCAGCGTTGTGTTCGGTCTGCTCATCGGCAGCGCGAGCTTCAGCCTTACCAACCCGTTGCTGCAGATCGTATTCGGTCTGAATCAGCCCGCTGGCGCGCCTTATGAGCCCTTGGACCCCGTCGCGCTGGAACGGATGCAGATCGCCGGCGCGGTGCTTTACGGCCTGATCGCGGTCGTGGTCGCGGTGGTGCTGGCGCGCATATCCAACATGCGCCGGCTGATCGGCTGGGGTTGCGTGGTGCTGGGCGTCACGTTGCTGCTGACGGTGCCGATCGCCCTGCTGCAAATGGACCCCGCCGTCCATGGCGGCGGCGGCGCCGACGCACGGGACGCGAACACCGCCCTTTTCTTCTTCCTGCTTATCTTCGGCCTTCCTTATCTGGGCGGGGGCTTGCTGCTGACGATTGGCGGCGCGGTGCTGATCCGGAAGAATCCGAAACAGCCGGCCGCCTGATCGCAGGCAGCCTGATCGCAAGCCGCCTGATCCCATTCCAGGCGTATCAAACCACCGGCAGCTTCAGCACCTGCTCCGTCGTCAGCACGTCTCCGAACGTATCTTCAATGCTTCCCAGCGCGGCCTGGTGCAGGCTGTCGTGCCGCACGACGCTGCCATCGCCCCGGTCCAGGTCCCGGGTTGCGCACGCATCTTCGGCGACGATGACCTGATAGCCCAGCGGCACGGCGTCGCGCGCGGCGCCGGCCACGCAGGCGTGGGTCATCAAGCCGGTGATGACCAGGGTTTTCACGCCGGCCGCCTTCAATTGCTCGTCGAGATTGGTCGTCGGAAACGCGCTGACCGACGATTTGCGCACGACCTTGTGGTGCGGCGCGGGCTGCAGGTCTTCATGGAATTCGCCCGTGGGGCTTTGGTCGGCGAACACGGGGCTGCCCGCCGGCGTGACGTGCTGGATATGGAAAACCGGAATCTTGGCCTGGTCGGCATGGGCGATCAGGCGCTGCGCATTGCCCAGCGCCGCCTTGCCGTCGGGAATCGGCAGCTTCCCGTTGAAGTATTCATTCTGGAAGTCGATCACCAGCAAGGCGGTGCTGGATGCATCGATGGAGGCCGGGGCAGGCGCGCCGGCGATGGTGCGGATGGTGGGATGGCTCATGGTTGACCTCGGCGATGTGAGATAAGGAAGGCCTGCTTCGGGCGGGCCGTTTTTGCGCGTACTGCGTCAAGGCCTTCAGTTTCCCGCGGAGCGAGCTTCCCGGATAGTGGCCCGATGGACAACTATTGCTAGAATCGGGCCAACCCGCATACGCCAACCCGCATACGCCCCGACCCTCGCCTGAAAGATGCATACCGTCGCCGTCATCGCCTTCGAAGACATCAGCCCTTTTCACCTGTCCGTCCCCTGCATGGTGTTTGGCGACGACCTGGCCCGGCTGGGCGTGCCGCGCTACCGCCTGATGATCTGCGGCGAACGCACGGGGCTGGTTCCCACGATGTCTGGATTCCGGATCGAGGTGGAGCACGATCTGCGCGCCCTGGAACAGGCCGACACCATCATCATGCCGGCCTGGCGCGACCCCGACGAATCCGCCCCGCCTGCGTTGCTCGATGCGTTGCGGGCGGCTCATGCGCGCGGCGCCCGGATTGCCGGGCTGTGCCTGGGGACGTTCGTGCTGGCCGAGGCCGGTCTGCTGGACGGACGCACGGCGGCAACTCATTGGGCCTGGAGCGAAGACTTCGTGCGGCGCCATCCCCAGGTCAAGCTGGACCGCAAATCGCTGTATATCGACGACGGCGACATTCTCACGTCAGCGGGCACCGCGGCCGCCATCGATTGCTGCCTGCACTTGCTGCGCTGCGATCACGGCGCGGAGATCGCAAACCGCGTCGCGCGCCGCATGGTCGTTGCGCCGCACCGGGATGGCGGCCAAGCCCAGTACATCGAGCAGCCCCTGCCCGACTGGCACGGATCCGACAAGCTCGACGCCACGCTGGACTGGGCCATGGAAAACCTGCGCCAGCCGCTGACGCTGGACCTGCTGGCCGGCAAGGCCGGCATGAGCCGCCGCAATTTCACGCGCCGCTTCAAGGCCAAGACGGGAGCCACGGTGTCCCAATGGGTGCTGAATCATCGGCTGGCATCGGCGCAGCGGCTGCTGGAAACCAGCAACAAAACCGTGGACCTGATCGCCGACACCGTGGGATTTGGTTCGCCAGCATCGTTCCGGCAGCATTTCGCCCATGCGTTCGCGATCTCGCCGTCGGGCTACCGCAGGCAGTTCAGCACCGGCCCTGCCCCTGGCGCGGCGCTTACCCAAAACGTCTAGCCCAGCCGCAGCTCTTTCACCCCCCGTCCCAAGCGGCGACGCAGCAGGGTCCGCAGCGTGGCGCCGTCCTCGTAGCCGACTTCGGCGGCAATGGCGTCGATGTTCAGATGGCTGGTGCGCAGCAAATGCACCGCGCGTTCGACGCGCAGGTCCTGGAAGTACGACAGCGGCGACTTCCCGAGCACGGCCTCTATGCGGCGTTGCAGCGTCCGGGTGCTGGTGGCCAGCGCGCCAGCCGCGGCGTCGAGCGAGAAACCTTGGGCCAGCCTGTCCCGGGCCCAGCGCTCGAAGCGTTCCACCAGCGGATCCGCGCGCGCCAGATGGTCGGGGATCATATAGGACGCCTGGGATGGCCGCGCGTCCACCAGCAGGTAGCGCGCGACGACGGCCGCCAGCGCGGGGCTGGCCTGGCCCAGCAGCCACAAGGCCAGGTCAAGGTGACCCATCGCGGCGCCCGCGGTCGTGAAGCTGCCGGACGGCACCATCATCCGCGCGCTGTCCAGTTGAACCTCTGGATAACGCTGGCGGAACAGCGGCGCCAGCCACCACGACGTCGTGGCCTCGTGGCCGTTCAGCAGCCCCGATTCGGCCAGCACGAACGTACCGATGCAGGCGGCCGCGATCCTGGCGCCGCCCGCGTGGCTTTCGCGCAGCAGCGCCAACGCATCCCTGACGTCGCGCCGCTCCAACGCCGGCAGCAACTGTTCCGGCATCTTCGTCGCGATGGCTGGCAGGACCACCCAGTCGGGATCGCCCATCGCGCTGACGGGCTTGGCCGGGACGCGCATGCCCAGCCCTGTGCGCACCTCGCGGCGCAGGCCGATCACGTTGATGTCGAACCGAGGCCCGGCGCCGGGTTGCTGCAGCTGGGCGAGCTCGTTCGCGGTGGTGAATGCATCCAGGATGGCTGACAGCCCGGTGTCGAAACAGCCGTCCAGCGCCAGCACCGAAAGTTTCATGGCGGAAATGACTCCAAAATTGTCACTTGCGACAATAGAGCCCGGGCCGATTCCTGTCTACATTGGCCGTAGGCGCATACGGCGCTGAACACAGGAACCGGCATGGACCAACAAGCACACAGTCTGGACAACCCGATCTGGACAGCTCTGAACAGCGACCAGGCGCATCTGGGCCTGCACAATGGACTCGCGTGCAGGTACCACCCCGACGTGGCGCCGTTCGGCGCGATGGAATCCGAATCTCCCGAGGCTTGGCTCGCGCTTGAACATCTGTTGCCTCCGGGGCAGCAGGCGGCGTTGTTGTCATCCGACCCGGTCTCGCCCCCGGCCCCGCTGCGTGCACAGCCCGTCGGCGTGATCCACCAGATGGTCGCGACGCGCCGCGACGCCTGTGTGGAGGACGCGTCGGACATCGTGACGCTTGGTCCCGCGGACGCGGCGCAGATGCTGGAACTGGCGGGCAAGACAAAGCCCGGCCCTTTCAGCACGCGCACCCACGAGCTGGGACGCTACATCGGCGTACGAACGCAAGGACGCTTGATTGCGATGGCGGGCGAACGCATGCATCCGGCCGGCCACGTCGAGATCAGCGCGGTCTGCGTGGACGAAGCCTGGCGCGGCAAGGGGCTGGCCGCGCGGCTGGTGCAACGGCTGGAACGGGAGATCTGGCAGCGGGGAGAGTCGCCGTTCTTGCATGTGCTCAGCAACAACGTCAATGCGATTGCGCTGTACGAAAAGCTGGGGTTCGCATTGCGGCAAAGGTTTTTTCTGACGCTGGTGGGGCGCGACGAATAACCGACTGACAAACGTTGCGCAGCGCTCGCAACGGTCCACCGAATCCCCCGCGATTGCAGTTTGAAATATCTTGCGGCCTTTCGTCGAAAAGGCCCGGCGGGGGACGCCGGTACAATTCGGGCGCTCTTTCCTATTTCTTTCCTGGCCGTTCAATCCCCATGTCCAACCTCATCGTCCACGGCGGCACGCCTTTGCGCGGTCGCGTCGTTCCTTCGGCCAACAAGAACGCCGTGCTGCCCATCTTGTGCGCCACGTTGCTGACTGACCAGCCGCTCAAGCTGCATGGGGTGCCGGACATCACGGACGTGCGCAAGATCCTGGACATCTTCCGCACGCTGGGCAGCGACGTCCGGCTGGACGACACGACGCGCACGCTGGAACTGCATCACCGCAACACGGTTTTTGATGCCGCACGGCATCGACTTCCCGAAGAGATGCGGTCGTCGATCATGCTGGTGCCGCCGCTGCTGGCTCGCTTTGGCGTGGCGCGCCTGGAAGACAACGTCAAGGGCTGCACGCTGGGCGTGCGCGAAATCGATCCGCACGTGGACATCTTCCGGTCCTTCGGCGGCGAGGTCGCACGCGCCAGCGGGTCCCTGCTGGTCCGTTCGACCGGCCCGCTGAAGCCCACGCATCATTGGCTGGACTATGCGTCGGTGACGACGACCGAAAACTTCGTGCTGTGCGCGGCCGCGGCCGAAGGCGAGTCCACCCTGACGAACGCGGCTTCCGAGCCGCACGTGCAGGAGTTCTGCCGCTTCATGGCGATGATGGGCGCGGACATCGACGGCATCGGGACGTCCCGCCTGACGGTGCGCGGCGGCGCGCGCCTGAAGGGCGGCGAGTTCACGTTCGAAGAAGACTTCCACGAGATCACGACCTTCCTGGCGCTGGGCGCGATCACGGGCGGCGACGTCGTGGTGCGCAACAGCACCCCGGGCAACTTCCCGCTGATCGATCGCACGTTCGCCAAGTTCGGCGTGCGCATCGAACACAAGGACGGCTGGTCGCGCGCGCTGCGCGCGGGCCCGCTGAAGGTGCAGACACCCTTCACCAGCAATGTGCTGACCAAGGTCGAGGCGGCGCCCTGGCCTTACTTCCCGGTGGACCTGCTCCCGATCTTCATCGCGCTGGGCGTATGCGCCGAAGGCAATGCGATGTTCTGGAACAAGGTCTACGACGGCGCTTTGGGCTGGACCGGCGAGCTGTCCAAGTTCGGCGCCCACGTGTTCTCGTCGGACCCGCACCGCGTGGTGACCTTTGGCGGCAATCCGCTGACGCCGGCCGTGGTGGAAAGCCCCTACATCATCCGCGTGGCGATCGCGCTGTTCATGGTGGCCAGCAGCATCAAGGGCCGATCCGAGATCCGCAACGCCACGCCGATCCGGCGCGCCCATCCGCAGTTTGTCGAAAACCTGCGCAATCTGGGCGTGCAGGTGGAATGGGCCAACGACGACTAGCCCTCCTCCGCGACCTGCCGCAGGGCCTGTTCGAAGGCCTCCGGCGGCTGGCCGCCAGACACCAGGTATTTGCCGTTGATGATCACCGACGGCACCGACGAAATGCCCAGCCGCCGCCAATGCTCTTCATCGGCGCGCACCTCGTCGGCGTAGCGGCCACTGTCCAGCACCTCGCGCGCCGCCGCCTCGTCCAGCCCCGCCTCGCGTGCCGCCCGCGCCAGCACCTGCGCGTCGCCGGTGTCTTCGTTCAGAAAATGATAGGTGCGCAGCAGGCTCTGCTTCATCGCGGTCTGCTGCGCCTGCCCCTGCAACCCGGCCCAGTGGATCAGCCGATGGGCATCGAAGGTGTTGAAGGACCGGTTGTCGTCTTCCATGCGCATCGGCATGCCGACGGCGGCCGCGCGCTCGCTGATGACCTTGCGGTTCGCCTGCACCTGTTCGCGGTCGTACCCGTACTTTGCCATCAGGCGCTCGATGGTGTTCTGCCCGCCGGCCGGCATGTCGGGATTCAATTCGAACGGCCGGAAATGCAGGTCGACCTGAGCGATTCCCTCCGTCCGGCGCATGGCCTCCAGCAGCCCGCCCAGCCCCACCGCGCACCACGGGCAGGCGACGTCGGAAACGAAATCGATGTTGATCTTGGCCATGCGGCTCTCCAGAAAACGTGACGATGAGCCAGAGAGTAAAACAAACCGCCCGACCGCACCGGGACTGGCCACCGTCTCCCGCGCACTTGCCGGATGGCGCGCGCGCAGCTGGGCAATGTGCCCTGATTCCGCTTCAGACATTGCCGCGCATCTGTTGATCTGCATCCGTCGCTGACAAAGAACTGAATGTTATTGTCTTGCTTTCGCTGCACGCTCGCGCATGCCGCCAGCGTGGCTTGAACGCCATTCACAAGGAGCCGAAATGAAGTTGATCCCGTCCCTGCTGGGCGCCGCCGCGCTGATGCTGAGTGTCTCCGCCACCGCCGCGCCGGTCACGTATGACCTGGATCCCTCGCACACGTACCCCAGCTTCGAAGCCGACCACTTCGGCGGCCTGTCGACCTGGCGCGGCAAGTTCAACCAGTCCCGTGGCGTGGTGGTGCTGGACCGCGAGGCGCGCACCGGCACGGTAGAGGTCACCGTCGACATCAACTCGGTGGACTTCGGCCACGACGAGATGAACAAGCATGCCGTCGCGCCCGATATTTTCGATGCGGCCAAATACCCCACCGCCACGTTCAAGGGCAAGTTCACCAAATTCGACGGCGACCGCCCGGAAGAAGCCACCGGCGACCTGACCCTGCGCGGCGTCACGCGCCAGGTCAAGATGGACATCGACGACTTCAAGTGCATCGACCACCCCATGGCGAAGCGCGAGGTCTGCGGGGCCGATGTGTCCACGGAGTTCAGCCGCAAGGACTTCGGCCTGAACTTCGGGCTGGACATGGGCTTCAAGCCCGAAGTGAAACTGAAGATCCAGGTCGAGGCGGCGCGTCGACAGTGACGCCTGTCAGCCCTGCCGTGCGGACCGCACGGCGGGGCTGAACCGCGCCGACGCCCAACGATCTATTCCTCGCCAGCCTGCCCGCGTCGCGCCTGCGCCAGAAACCCCAACACCGCGCGGTACGAGCCTTCATTGCCCGCAGCGTTCGCGGACGGCGTGCCTCCGGCGTCCAGCAGCAACCCCGACATGGCATGCGGTTTGTTGATCAGCGTGGCGGGCAGCCAGGGATAGTGAATGTGATGGCCCGCCCCCGCGCAGACATGGTGCAGCGTCGGCAACGCATGCGCCTGCCGCTGGCGCACCACCATTTCCGAATACGCGGTGCTGGGCCAGAAACCGTCGTCCGACGCGCTGACCAGCATGACGGGCCCCGGATAGTTCTCAACCGGAATGCGGGCGCGCTCGAACGCAGCGGCGTCGCGCGTGGCGCTCAGGAAGGCCAGCGTCTGGCGATACGGCGGCTCGGAGGCGTAGGCGGCATCCCAGTCGGCCGTGGCGTTGTCCTGCCACAGGTGCGGCAGCGGTTCGCCATGGCGAGTCCAGACCTGCGCATCGCGCCCCGTGCCGGGCGCGCCGGCGCTGACCACGCCGTGCATCACCGGCGATGGCACGTACGCCACCACAGCGCTCACCAGTTCGGGAAAGTGCGAGGCCACCAGCAAGGAGGTCTCGCCGCCGCGGCTGATGCCTGACACCGCCACGAAGCCGTCGCGCGGCTGCAGGGATTTGCGTATCCATTTCAGCGCCGACTCGAAGTATTCGAGCGGCATGTCGTTCAGGTACTTGGGCCGGCCGTCGTAGTTGAAGATCGCGAGCGCCAGGCATTGGTAGCCGCGGGCAGCGAAGAGCGCGGCGCGCGGGGCGTTCACGCCGCCCGACGATCCATTCATGTACACGACGACGGGATGCGGCCCCGGGCCGGCGGGAACGTACAGCTCGCCCGACAGCGTCATGCCGCCCAGGTCTTCGCGCACGGACCGGTGCGTGACCCCTTCGGCCATGAACTCCTGCACCAGCGTGGCCTCGGCCGACAGCGCGCCGTTCGTCGCATGCAGATGCACGGTCAGCGCATCGGTGCTGTCGGGCGGGAACACCACCCGTTCCATCTCCTGGCACGCCATCGACCAGACGATGCCCATTGCGGCTGGTTCGGCATAGGAACCGGACACCGGACCGTCCCGGCGCAAATCGAGGCGCCCGTCGTGGCCCGCGACGAACACGGCTTCCGAGCGCCAGGCCGCGCCGCACATCTGCATGCTGGCCGTGACGGTGATGAAGGCATACGCCGGAAAACCTTCGATGCGGATGTCGCGCTCGACGTCGATGAGCGCGCGTTCGGGCGTTACGGTGATACGGGGCTGCGTCACGATCGTCTCCTTTGCGGTCGCGGCCTCAGGCCTTCAAATCGGTCTTGGGAACGCCATTGGCCTTGATGACCTGCGCCCACATGGCGGATTCGTCGGCGATGACTTTGTCCAGGTCCGCCGACGAGGTGAACTCCACGGCCACGCCCTGCTCCGCGAACTGCTGCACCAGGCTGGGATCGCGCGTGCCCTCGCGCACGGCGTTCTCAAGGGTCTTGACCACATCGGCGGGCATGGCCGCGGGGCCGGAGATCATCATGCGGGTGTAGAGCTCGAAGTCATCGACGCCGGCCTCTTTCATGGTGGGCACGTCCGGCAGGCTGGACAGGCGCTTGTCCGCAGTAACGGCCAGCACCTGGAGCTTGCCCGACTTGATGTTGGGCAGCGCCGACGTGGGAAAGTCGAAGGTGCTTTGCACCGTGCCCGCCATCAGGTCCAGCAGCGCCGGGCCGCTGCCCTTGTAGGGCACGTCCTGGAACTGCGTGCCCGTCTTGGACTGGAAGTGCAGCAGCGCCAGGTGGTTGATGACCCCGCGGCCCGCATGCGCGCACGTGATGTCGTTGGGCTTTTTCTTGGCCAGCGCGATGAATTCCTGCACGTTCTTCACGCCCAGGTCAGGATGCACGATCAGCAGCATGGGCGACTTGCCCATCGAACCCAGTTGCTTGAAGTCCGAAGGCTGGTACGGCAGGTTGTTGTACAGCAAGGGGTTCAGGATCATCCCGTTGGTGCCCGCGAATCCCAGCGTGTAGCCGTCCGGCTCCGCCCGCGCCACGGCAACGGTGGCGATGATGGCCTGGCCGCCGGGCCGGTTCTCGACGACGACGTTCTGCTTGAGCGTCTTGCCCATGCGGTCGGCCAGCGCGCGGGCGGCGATGTCGGTCAGGCCACCGGGCGCGAAGCCCACCAGCAGCCGCACGGGCCGCGTCGGATAGGCGTTCTGCTGGGCCCAGGCCGGGCGCGAGATCAACGGCAGCGCGGCAATCGCGCCCAGGGCATGACGGCGGGTGAATCGCATACGGCTCTCCAGACTAGGCAAAGGCAAAGGCCAACGCGCGGCCAAGGACGCGCCGCGGGGCAAGACAATGAAAAGGGGAAGGACGCACAGGCCGGTCGCCGAACGGCGGCGGTCACAATAATCGTATGTTGTATGCAATACAACGGATGGGCTATCTAGGGATATCCCGGTGCGCCTGGAGTGACGGGCGGACAGATTCCGCCGGGCGGTATTTGGTATTCAAGAGCAAGCACCCCGGCATTGAGGTGCAGGCATTGGACCCCAGGCTGCAGGGGCAGCGTGCCCCTGCCGGCCTCAGGCCTTGGTCATCAGCTTCTTCCAGCCTTCCAGGCCCAGCTTCTGCATCGTGTCGATGTTCTTTTCGTAGATCTCGGCGGCGTCGGGGAAGGATTCCACCGCGCGGTCGATGCTGTCTTCGCGCAGCAGATGCAGGATGGGGTATGGCGAACGGTTGGTGTAGTTTTCGATGTCGTCTGGCTGCGTGTCGGCGAACTGGAACTGCGGGTGGAACGTGGCGACCTGCAGTTCGCCCACCAGGCGCATGCGCTTGAGCAGGCGATCGGACAGGTCTTCGAAGTCGTTGAAATCCAGGAAGTCGTCCAGCGCGTCAGGGATGATCAGCAGCGTGGTGTCGATCTTTTCGGGGTCGGTTTCGGCCAAGAGCGCCAGCTCGTCCTGCAGGTCGGTGAGCACGCCTTCGGCGTCGGTGGCGTCGCTGACGGCAAAGCGGATCTGGTCCTTGACCTGAACCGCCTTGGCGAAAGGACAGAGGTTCAGGCCGATCACGGCCTGGTTCAGCCAGTGGCGGGTTTCTGCAACTACGTTGGCGTAGGCGTCGGAGGTTGAAATCATCGAATCAATCCTGGAAAAAGAAAGAGCGCAAGGCCATAGGCCCCGCGCTCTGCATGGCTGATGGTGCGCGTCAGGCCGGCATGGCCGCCATCGTCTGCGCGACAGCGGCGGTCAGCTTCTTGCCATAGGGCACGTGCAGGAATTCATTGGGGCCGTGGGCGTTGGACTTGGGACCCAGCACGCCGCACACCATGAATTGGGCCTGCGGGAAACCCTTTTGCAGGATGCTCATCAGCGGAATGGTGCCGCCCTGGCCGATGTAGCCGCAAGGCGCGCCGTAGTACTGCTGCGAGGCCGCGTCCAGCGCCTGGGTCAACCAGGGCACGGATGCGGGCGCGTTCCAGCCCGTGGCCGCGCCTTCGTTGGCCTTGAAGATCACCTTGGCGTTATAGGGAGCGTCCGCTTCCAGCAGTTCCTTGATTTCCTGCGAGGCGGCCACGGCGTCGATCAGCGGCGGCAGGCGCAGCGACAGCTTGAACGCGGTGCGCGGGCGCAGCACGTTGCCGGCGCTGGACAGGGGCGGCAAGCCTTCGGCGCCCGTTACCGACAGCGTCGGGCGCCAGGTGCGGTTCAGCAACGCCTGTTCGGGTTCGGTGGTCATGGGCAGCACGAAGCCGCCTTCGGCGCCGCAGCTCCAGGGAAAGCGGCGCCAGACTTCGTCGCCCAGGATGCGGGCTGTGGCCGCGACCTGTTCGATGCGTTCGGCGGGGATTTCGCAGTGCAGGCTTTGCGGCAGCAGACGGCCGGTGGCGCTGTCTTCCAGGCGATCCAGCAGGTGACGCAGGATGCGGAACGACGACGGCACGACGCCGCTGGAGTCGCCCGAGTGCACGCCTTCGTCCAGGACCTGGACTTCCAGGGTGCCGGACACCATGCCGCGCAGCGACGTGGTCATCCAGAGTTGGTCGTAGTTGCCGGCGCCCGAATCCAGGCACACCACCAGGGCCACGTTGCCCAGGCGGTCGCGCAGCGCGTCCACGTAAGGCAGAAGGTCGTAGCTGCCCGATTCTTCACAGGTTTCCACGATGCCCACGCAGCGCGGACGCGGGATGCCCTGCTTGTCCAGCGCCATGATGGCGGTCAGCGAGGCGTACACGGCATAGCCGTCGTCGGCGCCGCCGCGGCCATAGAGCTTGCCGTCTTCGTACTTGGGCGTCCAGGGGCCCAGGCCCGCGCGCCAGCCGGAGAATTCGGGCTGCTTGTCCAGGTGGCCGTAGAGCAGGACGGTGTCGCCGTTGTCGCTGCGGGTGGCGGGCGCGTCAAAAAAGATGACGGGCGTACGGCCCGGCAGGCGCACCACTTCCAGTTTCAGGCCGGACACCTTTTGCGCTTCGACCCATTGCGCCGCATCGCGCACCACACGTTCGATGAACGCGTTCTTTTCCCAGTCGGCGTCGAACGCCGGGCTTTTGGCCGGGATGGCGATGTAGTCGGTCAGCGCGGGGATGATTTCGTTGTCCCACTTGTCATCCACGAAGTCCTGGAGGGCCTTGGGATCGAGAGTGGGCGGCAATGCGTCTTCGGGGATGCGTGCGTTCATGGCGCTGGCTTCCTGTGTGCGGGAAAGGGGCAAACCGCTATTTTATGCCTGTGCCGGGCGGACGGCATCTTTTGTCCCCTATCTGGCCGCGTACGCCTCGATCCGGCTCCATACCTCGCGGGCCAGCGGCTTGGCGTTGCCGACCGACTGGTACAGCCGGATTTCCATATGGATGTCGTTGCGGGCGCCGTCGGCGCGCACCAGCGTGCCGTCCCGCAGGTCGGATTCAACCAGCGTATGCGGCAGCCAGGCCAGCCCGAAGCCCTGGCGCGCCATGGCGTGCAAGGCGTCCGCCAGGTCTGATTCGTACATGGTCTGCAATAGCGGAACCTCGCAAAGTCCGCGCAGCTTGTCGTGCAGGATGCGGCCCAGCGACATGCTGCTGGCGTAGGCCAAAAAAGGCACGGGTGGATCCGAGGCCAGCTTGGGCACGGCGTGGCGGGGATAGCGTCCGCCGGGGGAAACGGGCGCGCTGACGGCGACCAGCTTGTCGGCGCCCACCCGCCGGTAGCGGTAGCTGGGATTGTCGATCTTGGCGTACAGCGGTTCGTGCGCATGGCACAGCAGGAAGTCGACCTCGCCGTCCTCGAGCATGTCGACGCCGTAATTCAGCGTCGTGGTGACGACCTTCAACTGAAAAGCTGGCAGGCCCCGCTGAACGCCTGCCATCAGCCCCGGCAGCACCGAATGGGCCAGCGTCTTGCCGGATGCGATGGTGATCTTGCGTGCGCGCTCCTGTTCGGGCTTTTGCAGCGTCTCGCGCGTTTCGCGCAGGATGTCCAGCACGTCGATGGCGGCCGCCAGCACGCTGCGCCCGGCGGCGTTCAGCGTGGACACCTGGTGGCCGCGTTCGACCAGCGGCACGCCTGCCCAATCTTCCAGCGCCTTGATGCGGCGCCCGAACGCCGGGTGCGTCACGTTGCGCGCCTCGGCGGCCTGGAACAGGTTGCGCGCCTTGGACAGGGCGACGAAGTCCTCAAGCCATTTGATATCCATCGGTGTCTCTCTTTTCCCGCCCCGCCCCGAGATTCGGCAGGCCCGGCGGTTGTTTGTGCATGGCTCAACGCCTGTGCCGATCTGGCACAGCGATTGCGCATTTTGCACAACCCAGAAACACCTTGCAACTAATATCCCAGCATCCACTCCTGGAAAACCCTATGTCAGACACTCCTGTCCTGCTCAAGTCGATACGCAGCCATTACCTGGGCGGCGTGGACGTCGTGGCTGGCGGCCTGCCCATGCAACAGCAAAAGGTCGTGGGCAATGCGTCCGCCCGGCTTATCGATATGAACGGCGGCTATAGCGCCGGACAGTTGTATGTCCAGGAATACCGGCTGGCGCAGCCGCGCTGCCCCTACCCCGTACTGCTGTGGCATGGCGGAGGCATGACGGGCGCACAGTGGGAAAGCACACCCGACGGCCGCGACGGCTGGCTGTGGCGCCTGCTGCAGGCGGGCTACGACGTTTTCGTGTCCGACGCGCCCGAGCGCGGCCGCGCCTCGTGGGCGATGTTTCCGCAGGTGTACGACTCGGCGCCCATCTTCCGCTCCAAGGAAGAGGCCTGGCGACTGTTCCGCATCGGTCCGGCTTCGGGCTACGCCCCCGCAGGTGAAGACCGCCATGCGTACCCGGGGCAACAGTTTCCCGTCGACGCTTTCGACACGTTCGCCAAGCAGTTCGTCCCGCGCTGGCTGACGCATGGGGACATGGCGCTTGGCGCCTACCGAGAACTATTGGACCTGGCCGGCCCCTGCATCGTCATCGGCCACAGCCAGGGCGGCGGCTTCGCCACCTTGCTTGCCCAGGAATACGCGGCGACCGTGCGCGCCGTCGTCGCGGTGGAACCCACCGGCACCCCGGCCCAGGCCACCTGTCAGTTGCCCCCGCAACTGCTGGTCTGGGGCGATCACTTTGACGCGGACGACACCTGGCAGCGCTACCGCGCCCAGACGGACGCCTATTGGAACGCCCTGCGCGCGGCCGGCCAGACCGCCGACGTGCTGGACCTGCCCGATGCCGGCATCGCCGGCAACTCCCATTTCTGCATGCTGGATCGCAACAGCGACCACATTGCCGGATTGATCGTCGATTGGCTGGACCGCAGCCTCGACTAACCTTCTCGTGGAGATAGACATGACCCTGAAGAAAACCACCATTGCCCTGGCGCTGTTCACCGGCGCCACGCTGGCGGCCGGCGCTTCGGCCCAGCAGGCCGACTATCCGAACAAGCCCATCCGCATGATCGTGCCGTTCGCCCCGGGCGGCACCGCCGACATCATCGGCCGTGTTTTTGCCGCGCAACTGGGCACCGAGCTGGGCGTTACCGTCGTCGTCGAAAACAAGGCCGGCGCCGGCGGTTCGATCGGCACGCGCTATGTCGCCGACGCCGCGCCGGACGGCTACACCATCCTGCTGGCCTCCTCCAGCACCCACGGCACCAATCCCGCCGTGTACAAGAACCTGACGTATGACGCGTCGCAGGACTTCACGGCGATCACGCAGCTGGTCACCGTGCCGGGTGTGCTGAGCGTCACCAAGGACTTCCCCGCCGCCGACCTGAACGCACTGATCGCGCAGTCCAAGGCCAATCCGGACAAGTACACGTACGCCTCGTCGGGCGCCGGCGGCCTGGGCAACCTGGCCATGGAACTGATGAAGTCGATGACGGGCTCCAAGCTCATGCACATCGCGTACCGCGGTGCGGGCCCGGCCTTCACCGACGTGATCAGCGGCCAGGTGTCGATGATCTGGGAACCGGTGCCGGCATCGCTGCCGTACATCAAGAGCGGCCAGATCCGCCCGATCGCCATCGCCGCCGACGCGCGCTCGCCGGAACTGCCGGACACGCCCACCTTCAAGGAAGCCGGCCTGGCGCGCTACGAAGCCAACGCCTGGAACGGACTGCTGGCGCCCAAGAACCTGCCGGAAAACGTCAAGCAGAAGCTGCATGACGCGTCGGTCAAGGCTTTGAACACGCCGGACGTGAAGGCCAAGATGGCCAGCCTGGGCGGCACCGTGGTGGCCGGTACGTCCGACGCTTTCCAGCAAGTGATCGCCAGCGACGTGAAGAAGTGGAAGAACGTCGCGAACGACGCCAAGATCCAGCTGGACCAGTAATGGAAAAGGCCCCGGCGCGATGCGCGCGGGGTCTTTGCTCGGATCAGGGCCTGTATATATATATAGGCAAGCCGGCCGTCATGGCCGGCTTTTTCATGGGTGGATCAGGCGCCGATCAGTGCAGGTTCGCCGCCGCGGCTTTCCAGGGCGGGCGCCTCGGCATCGATCACGCGGCCGGTTTGCAGCTTGAACACCGCCACGGCTTCGCGCAGGCGCTGGGCCTGCGTTTCCAGCGAAGCCGCGGAAGCGGCCGCCTGTTCGACCAGCGCCGCGTTCTGCTGCGTCACGCTGTCCATCTGCGACACGGCCTGGTTCACCTGCTGGATGCCCTGCGACTGCTCTTCGGACGCGCTGGAGATTTCGTTGATGATGTCCGTCACGCGGCGCACCGAGGTGACGATCTCCTGCATGGTGGCGCCAGCGGCCTCCACCTGGTCCGAACCCACCGACACCTTCTGCACGGAGTCGTCGATAAGGCCCTTGATTTCCTTGGCGGCGGCGGCGCTGCGCTGCGCAAGGGCGCGCACTTCGCTGGCCACGACCGCGAAGCCCTTGCCCTGCTCGCCGGCACGCGCCGCTTCCACCGCGGCGTTCAACGCCAGGATGTTGGTCTGGAAGGCGATGCCGTCGATCACGCCGACGATGTCGGCGATGCGGTGCGAGCTGTCGGCGATGCCGCGCATCGTGCCGACCACGTCGCCCACGGCCTGGCCGCCGCGCGTAGCGACCTCGGACGCCGCCATCGCCAGTTGCGAGGCGTTGCGCGAGCTGTCGGCGTTGTTTTTCACGGTGGAGGACAGTTCGTCCATGCTGGCGGCCGTTTCCTCCAGCGACGCGGCCTGCTGTTCCGTGCGGGAAGACAGGTCGATGTTGCCCGCGGCAATTTCGCGCGAACCCGTGTGGATCTCTTCCACGCCCAGGCGCACGGCGGACACGGTGCGCGCCAGGCTGTCCTGCATGCGCTTGACGGCGGCGTACAGCACGCCGATCTCGTTGTTGCCGCGGTGGTCGATGCGATTGGTCAGGTCGCCGTTGGCGATGCGGTCGAACAGGCGCCCGGCTTCATGCAACGGGCGGAAGACGGAACGTCCGAACACGACATACAGCCCCACGACCAGCGCCGCCACCACTGCCAGCAGACAGATCAGGAACACGATTGCTGCATTGATGCGAGCGGCGGATTCACGCGCCACCCGTTGGCCGACTTCGTCGGCATAGTCCACGTACTGCTGGATGGAATTGGTGAAGTTGATGCCCAGCGGCGTGACCTTTTCCAGATTGATTCGGCCGGCTTCCTTGGCGTTGCCGGCGCGGATGGCGGCAATCAGCGGCACGATCGCGTCGCGCGCATAAACGTCATAGGCGGCCAGCGCGGCATCGAACAGGGGCTTGCCCTGCGGCGTCAGTTCCGGCTGCTTGCGCGCCGAGTCGATCAGGCCGGTGGCCTTGGTGACGTAGCCGTCCAGCCGCTGCATGCTGGCCATGTTTTCCAGGCTCTTGCCTTCCAGCAGCGCGCTTTGCGCCGACAGCAGCACCACGCGGGCGCGCAGCAGTTCGGCGGCGGCGTCGTCCAGCGCGTTGGCGCGGACGAGGTTGGTGTCCAGCATCACCTCGATGGAGGTGCGATTGGACGTCAGTTGCTGGTACACGGCGATGCCGGTGACCAAAAAGAGTGCAAAGAAGACGCCCAGGGCGGTCGTCAGGATTGCGCGGATACTTAAATTCTTGAACATTGGAGCCACTCCGGGGGTTGCGTAACGCTATCCCCTTAACGGCGCAATGCAATGAAAAGTTAAATATCTCATCGGGTTACATGCGTGCGGCAACCCGGCTGCGTTCAATAAAAACCCCGCCGCCCAGGCGCATTGCCTGGGCGGCGGGGTCTGTGTCGCGCAACGCCGGGGACGAGGCCCCGGCGAATGAACCGGCTTACTTCAGCCAGGCGCGCGCATTGCGGAAGATGCGCATCCAGGGGGTGTACGCGCCGCCCTTGTCGGCATTGCCCCATTTTTCGGGGGCCCACGACATCATGACGTTGCGCGTGACGCGTTCCGGGTGCGGCATGATGACCGTGAAGCGGCCATCGGCGGTGGTGACCGAAGTCAGGCCGCCCGGGCTGCCGTTCGGGTTGAACGGGTAGGTCTCGGTGGCTTGGCCGTAGTTGTCGATGAAGCGCGCGGCGGCCAGCACGCGGCTGGCGTCGCCCTGTTGCGAGAAGTCGGCGAAGCCTTCGCCGTGGGCCACGGCGACCGGCACGCGGGCGCCTTCCATGCCTGCGAAGAAGATCGACGGCGACTTGGCCACTTCAACCATGGACAGGCGCGCTTCGTACTTTTCCGACTGGTTGCGCGTGAAACGCGGCCAGTGGTCGGCGCCCGGGATCATCGGGGCCAGCGCGGCCATCATCTGGCAGCCGTTGCACACGCCCAGCCCGAAGGTGTCGGGGCGCGCGAAGTACGCGGCGAACTGGTCGGCCAGCTTGCTGTTGAAGCGGATGGTGCGCGCCCAGCCTTCGCCGGCGCCCAGCACGTCGCCGTAGCTGAAGCCGCCGACGGCGACCAGGCCCTGCATCTGCGCCAGGTCCACGCGGCCGGACAGCAGGTCGGTCATGTGGACGTCGATGGCTTCGAAGCCTGAAGTGTCGAACGCCCAGGCCATTTCGACCTGGCTGTTGCAGCCTTGTTCGCGCAGGATCGCCACGCGCGGGCGCTTGCCGGTGTTGATGAACGGGGCGGCGACGTCTTCCTGCGGATCGAAGGCCACGGTCGGGCTCATGCCCGGATCCTTGACGTCATTCCAGACGTCGAGTTCGGCCTGGGCGCAGGCCGGGTTGTCGCGGCGAGCCATGATGCGGTAGGAGACTTCGGACCAGGCGCGGCCGAGGTCAGCGCGGGGCTGGCCCCAGATCTTCTTGCCGTCGCGGTAGAACTCGATTTCGTCGGCGCCGTTCAGGCCGCCGATGACGTGCGAGTGGGCCGACAGGCCTGCGCCGCGCAGCACCTGCATGACGGCGTCGCGTTGCGCGGCTGGCACCTGGATCACGGCGCCCGCCTCTTCCGAGAACAGCGCCTTGAGCGTGAGTTCGTCGCGCTGCACCGCCACCTGTTCCGGACGGATCTTGTAGTCGCCCCAATCCGCGGACTGCGGATCGAAGGTGAGCATGTCGAGGTTGACCGAGATGCCGGTGCGGCCGGCGAAGGCCATTTCCACCAGCGTGGCGAACAGGCCGCCGTCGGAGCGGTCATGGTAGGACAAGATGGTGCCGGCTTCGGCCAGCGTGCGGATGGTGACGAAGAATGCGCGCAGGTCTTGCGGCGAATCGATGTCCGGCACGGTCTGGCCGACCTGGTTGTAGGTCTGCGCCAGGATCGAACCGCCCATGCGATGGCGGCCGCGGCCCAGGTCGATCACGATGAGGACGCTGTCGCCCGCGTCGGTGCGCAGCTGCGGGGTGAGGCTGGCGCGCACGTCGGCCACCGGCGCGAACGCCGTGACGACCAGCGACACCGGCGCCACCACCTGGCGCTGCTCGCCGTCCTGTTCCCAGGACGTCTTCATGGACAGGGAGTCCTTGCCCACCGGAATGGACAGGCCGGTGGCCTGGCACAGTTCGCTGACGGCGGACACGGTGTCGTACAGCGCGGCGTCCTGGCCGGCCACGCCGCAGGCGGCCATCCAGTTGGCGGACAGCTTGATGTCTTCCAGGCGCGCCACGTCGGCGGCGGCCAGGTTGGTCAGGGCTTCGGCCACGGCCATGCGGCCCGAGGCCGGCGCGTCCAGCATGGCGATGGGAGTGCGTTCGCCCATCGACATGGCTTCGCCGCGGAAGCCTTCGTAGTCGGCCAGCGTGACGGCGCAGTCGGCCACCGGAATCTGCCAGGGGCCGACCATCTGGTCGCGGCTGGACAGACCACCGACCGTGCGGTCGCCGATGGTGATGAGGAAGGACTTGTTGGCCACCGTGGGGTGGCGCAGCACGCGATACGCGGCTTCGGTGAGGTCGATGCCGGCCAGGTCCAGAGGTTCGGACACGCCGGGCAGGCGCTTGACGTCGCGCGTCATGCGCGGCGGCTTGCCCAGAATGACGTCGATCGGCACGTCCACGGGGCGCACTTCGGCGTCGCCTTGCGGGCGGATCGTGTCCAGGCCGGGCAGGCCTTCGCCGTCGACCACGCGCAGCTGGCGTTCTTCGGTGGCCACGCCCACCACCGCGTACGGGCAGCGTTCGCGGCGGGCGATGGCGTCAAAGCGTTCCAGGTCTTGGGGCAGGATCGACAGGACGTAGCGTTCCTGCGATTCGTTGCTCCAGATTTCGGCGGGCGACAGGCCCGATTCTTCGAGGGGCACGCGCTTCAGGTCGAAGATGGCGCCGCGGCCGGCGTCGTTGACCAGTTCCGGGAAGGCGTTGGACAGGCCGCCCGCGCCCACGTCGTGGATGGCGATGATGGGGTTGTTTTCGGCCTGCTGCCAGCAGCGGTCAATGACTTCCTGGGCGCGGCGTTCGATCTCGGGGTTGCCGCGCTGGACGGAATCGAAGTCCAGTTCGGCCGAGTTGCTGCCCATGCTAATGCTGGAGGCGGCGCCGCCGCCCATGCCGATGCGGAAGCCCGGGCCGCCCAGCTGGATCAGCAGCGCGCCGGGAGGAATGACGTCTTTGTGCGTGAGGCCCGCGTCGATGCTGCCCAGGCCGCCCGCGATCATGATGGGCTTGTGGTAGCCCCAGCGCGTGCCGCCGGCGGTTTGTTCGAACGAGCGGAAATAGCCCAGCAGGTTGGGCCGGCCGAATTCGTTGTTGAACGCCGCGCCGCCGATGGGGCCGTCGATCATGATGGACAGCGGCGAGGCGATGCGTTCGGGCAGGCCGTGGTGGTCGGCTTCCCAGGGCTGCAGCGCGTCGTCGAAGCGCAGGTGCGACACGGTGAAGCCCGTGAGGCCCGCCTTGGGCTTGGAGCCGCGGCCAGTGGCGCCTTCGTCGCGAATTTCACCGCCGTTGCCGGTGGATGCGCCGGGGAACGGCGCGATCGCGGTCGGGTGATTGTGCGTTTCCACCTTCATCAGCGTGTGCACGGTGGTGTCGCGGCGGATGTACTTGGCGCCTTCGGCGCCCTGCCCGGTGACGCCCGGCACGCCGGCCTGGAAGCGCTGCGCGGGGCCGCCTTCCATGATGGCGGCGTTGTCCGAATAGGCGACCACGGTGCCTTGGGGCTGCGCCTTGTGCGTGGCCCGGATCATGCCGAACAGCGTGTTGGGCTGCTCCTGGCCGTCGATGACCCATTCGGCGTTGAAGATCTTGTGGCGGCAGTGTTCGCTGTTGGCCTGCGCGAACATCATCAGTTCGACGTCGGTGGGGTCGCGGCCCAGGTCCGTGAAGGACTTGGCGAGGTATTCGATTTCGTCGTCGGACAGGGCCAGGCCCAGCGAGGTATTGGCCTCGGTCAGGGCATCGGCGCCGCGCGACTGGACGTCGACGGTGCGCATCGGCTTGCCGGCCAGCGGCTGGAACAGCGCCTGGCCGTCGAAGCTGGCGTCCACCACGGTTTCGGTCATGCGGTCGTGCAGGCAGTCGGCCGCGCGCGCCAGCATGGCGTCGTCGAAGGACTTGGTGCCGAGCAGGCCGCGTTCCGGCGTGATGACGTAGCGCACGCCGCGTTCGATGCGATGCACGGACGCGAGGCCGCAATTGTGCGCGATGTCAGTGGCTTTGCTGGCCCACGGAGAAATCGTGCCAAGGCGCGGGATCACCAGCAGCGACAGGCTCTTGGCCGGGGCATCCGCCGTGTTGGGCGTGCCGTAGTCCAGCAGTTGGGTAAGTTGCTGCTGCTGTTCGGCCGTCAGGGCGGCATCGGTGCTGACGAAGTGCTCGTAGCGAGCGGATATGTCGGCCACCGGCAGGCCGGCTTCCTTCAATTGCGCCAGGAGGCGATCACGTCGAAAGGAGGACAGGACGGAGGAACCAGGCAGATGCTGAACTAGGGACACGATGCGGGCGCCGTATAAAGAGGGGTGCAAAGATGGGATTTTACCCGTTTAAGGGGTTTTCCCGGAGCCGATGTTCAACCTGCCTTCAGGCGGCCGCCTGCCGGCATTGTTACAAAAGAATTCCAGCAGCGTCGCACCGCCATGGTGCACAGCAATAACGGCGTCAACACGCCCGGCTCTGCCGTCGTTTTCCCTCTCGGTTGCCATCAGGCTTGTCACGCGTGACGCACCGCAGCATGTTGCGGCAACCCCGCATTGCGGGAAAACACGAACACCCTCCTCCGCGGGTCAACGGTAGGATGCAGCGACCCTACCAACACAAGAACAAGCGCCCATCCGCGCACTGGCCGTTGCCTCACATGTCCCGCCCTGAAGCCCCCGCCGAGCCCGTCGAACCGATCATCCCCGTAGAAGCAGATCCCGCCGTGAAGGTGCCGCTGGCGATCGAAGACTGGCTGGCCGTGATCCTGCTTGCGACCCTGGCCATCATTACTTTCCTGAATGTGCTGGTGCGCTACTTCACCGATCAGTCCTTCGCCTGGACGGAAGAGATCTCGGTGTTCCTGCTGATCGTGCTGACCATGGCGGGCGGCAGCGTGGCCTTCGTGCGCAATCATCACATCCGCATCGAGATCCTGGCCGATTCCGGTTCGCCGCGTCGGCAGCGCATCATGGCGCTCATCGCCAACGGCTGCGTGCTGGCGTTCTTCGTGCTGCTGACCGTACTGTCGGTAAAGCTGGTGCTGGACGAATACATGTACGAGGAAACCTCGCCCGCGATCGGCGTGCCGACCTGGTGGTATTCGATCTGGCTGCCCGTGATGGCGGCGGCGATCTCGCTGCGCACCGTCGGCACGCTGCGCCGCATCGCGCGCGGCCCGAAAGCGGACGCGCAGCAATGATCGCCGCCATCCTCTTTACCGTCTTCATCGTCCTGATGGTGATCGGCGTGCCGGTCGGCGTGGCGCTGGGCATCGGAGGCACGGTCGCGATCGTGCTGACCAACCTGGATACGCCCTGGTATGGCCTGTTGACCGTGCCGCAGAACTTCTACGCCGGCCTGGCCAAGTACCCGTTGCTGGCGATTCCGATGTTCGTGCTGGTCGGCTCCATCTTCGACCGTTCGGGCGTGGCCAAGCGCCTGGTGGACTTCGCCATCGCCATCGTCGGGCGCGGTCCCGGCATGCTGCCGCTGGTGTCGATCGCGGTGGCCATGTTCCTGGGCGGCATCTCGGGCTCGGGCCCGGCGTGCGCCGCGGCCGTGGGCGCGGTGATGATTACCGCGATGTCGCGCGCAGGCTATCCCGGATCGTTCTCGGCGTCGGTGGTGGCCGCCGGCGCCGCGACGGACATCCTGATCCCGCCCTCGGTGGCCTTCATCATCTATTCCGTGCTGGTGCCCGGCGCGTCGGTGCCTGCCCTGTTCGCCGCCGGCATGGTGCCCGGCATCCTGGCCGGCCTTGCGCTGATCGTGCCGGCCGTCTGGCTATCGCGCAAACACAAGATGGGCGGGTTGGAAGCCCACCTGCCGCGTCCGCCCTTCTGGAAAAGCCTGCGCGAAGCTTCCTGGGGCCTGGCCGCGCCGGTGCTGATCCTGGGCGGCATGCGCATGGGCTGGTTCACGCCCACCGAAGCCGCCGTTGTCGCCGTGTTCTATGGCCTGTTCGTCGGCGCCTTCATTCACCGCACGATCAAGCTGCGCGACCTGTACACCATCCTGCGCGAAGCCGCCGAACTGTCGGCCGTCATCATGCTGGTGGTGACGCTGGCCGGCATCTTCGCCTGGGCCCTGTCCACGCTCAGCGTCATCGACCCGATCACCCACGCCATCGTCAATTCCGGCCTGGGCGAATGGGGCGTGCTGGCGCTCCTGATCCTGCTGCTGATGACCGTGGGCATGTTCCTGGACGGCATCTCGATCTTCCTGATTTTCGTGCCGCTGCTCATGCCGATCGCCAATGCCTACGGCTGGGATCCGGTGTGGTTCGGCGTGATCCTGACCTTGAAGGTCGCGCTGGGCCAGTTCACCCCGCCGCTGGCGGTGAACCTGATGGTGTCGTGCCGCATTGCGCGCGTGCCGATGGAATCCACGGTGCGTTGGGTGGTGTGGCTGCTGGGCGCGATGTTCCTGGTGCTGGTGGCGGTGCTGGTGTTTCCCGAGCTGGCGTTGTGGCTGCCGCGCAAGCTGGGTTATTGAGAAGGCGGGACCGGCCGGCCCGAGAAGGGCCGCATGGCCATTGATGACAACAACATACAGACTCGCATAGAGAGGAGACGCACTATGAAATTCCGCAATCTGATCGGGGCAGCGCTGTGCGCGGCCGCCGTCGTGGGCATGGCGCCCGCGCACGCGCAGAACTACAAGCCCGAGTACAAGCTCTCCATCGTCGTCGGCACCACCTTCCCGTGGGGCCAGGGCGCGGAAATCTGGTCCAACCTGGTGCGCGAACGCACCGAAGGCCGCATCAATATCAAGGTCTACCCCGGCACCTCGCTGGTCCAGGGCGACCAGACCCGCGAATTCACCGCGATCCGCCAAGGCGTGATCGACATGGCGGTGGGCTCCACCATCAATTGGTCGCCGCAGGTCAAGCAACTGAACCTGTTCTCCCTGCCCTTCCTGATGCCCGACTACGCGGCGATCGACGCGCTGGTTCAGGGCGACGTGGGCAAGGAAATGTTCAAGCTCATCGAAAAGGCGGGCGTCGTGCCGCTGGCCTGGGGTGAAAACGGCTACCGCCAGATCAGCAATTCCAAGCGCGAGATCAAGCGCCCCGAAGACATGAAGGGCATGAAGCTGCGCGTGGTCGGCTCGCCGCTGTACATCGACACGTTCACCGCGCTGGGCGCCAATCCCACGCAGATGAGCTGGGCGGACGCGCAGCCCGCGCTGGCCAGCGGCGCGGTCGACGGCCAGGAAAACCCGCTGTCGATCTACACCGGCTCCAAGCTCTACACCGTGGGCCAGAAGTACCTGACGCTGTGGAACTACGTGGCCGATCCGCTGATCTTCGTGGTCAACCGCGAAGTGTGGAATTCCTGGTCGGAAAAGGACCGCGACATCGTGCGCCAGGCCGCGCTGGATGCCGGCAAGCAGCAGATCGTGATCGCGCGCAAAGGCGTCACGCCTGAAGACCCGTCGCTGCTGAAGGAAATCGCCGGTCACGGCGTCACCGTGACCTCGCTGTCGCAGGCGGACCACGACGCCTTCGTGAAGGTCACCAAGCCCGTCTACGAGAAGTGGAAGAAGCAGATCGGCGAAGACCTGGTCACCAAGGCCGAAAAGTCCATCGCCGAACGCAAGAAGTAAACCCGCGAAAGATTCGCAGCAAGCCCCAGGGGAACCGGCGGCGCAAGCCGCCAACCGAGGCAGGGACGTAGAATCCCGCCCACCAAACGGGCGCCGGCCAAAACCGGCGCCCGTTATTTTTTGCAGCGTTGTCTTTGGATTGTTGGGCGTCCGACACCGCGCAAGGGGCGCGGAGACGCCGCTACTCGGGGTAACGGACTTCCAGGATATCCAGCTCGTCGATGCCGGCCGGCGTGCGCAGCACGACGGTGTCGCCTTCGCGCGCCTTGATCAGGGCGCGCGCGACGGGCGAAATCCAGCTGATCTTGCCCGCCAGGGGCTCGGCTTCGTCCACCCCGACGATGGTGACGGTGTGTTCCTCACCCGCCTTGTCCACGTAATTGACCGTGGCGCCGAAGAACGCCTGGTCGCGGTTGGGCTGGGCCTTGGGGTCGACGACCTCGGCGATGTCCAGCCGCTTGGTCAGGAAGCGCATGCGCCGGTCGATTTCGCGCAGGCGCTTCTTGCCATAGAGATAGTCGCCGTTTTCCGAGCGGTCGCCGTTGGACGCCGCCCACGACACCACCTGCACGACGGCCGGGCGCTCCACGTTCATCAACTGCGTGAGTTCGGCGCGCAGGCGCTCGTACCCTTCAGGCGTCATGTAGTTCTTGGTGCCCGCCGGCAAGGCCTGGGCCTGCGGCAGATCGTCGTCGTCCTCGTGATCGGACTCTTTAACAAAGGCTTTATTCATGGCGGTTGCGCCGCGACGGCGCGGTCACTGTCGATGGCTTGCAGGATGGGCGGCGGATACCGCCCGCGTCAGAACCAGTCGTGCCAGACCGGTTTCAAGTCGGAGGGCAAAGGCGGCAGTTGGCCCAGGTCCATCCGGCTTTCCTTGGGGCTGTGGAAGTCAGACCCGCGCGAGGCCAGGAAACCGTAGCGGCGCGCGACCTCGGCGTACTGGCGCGCTTCTTCAGCGGTATGGCTGCCCGTGTTGACCTCGATACCCACGCCGCCCAGTTGCAGGAATTCGTCGAACAGGGCGGCAAACTGCATGGGCGTGTACTTGTAGCGCCCGGGGTGCGCAATGACGGCCTGCCCGCCCGCGCCGCGGATCCAGCCCACGGCGTCGGCCAGCGAGGCCCATTGCATGGGCACGTGGCCGGGGCAGTCGTCGCCCAGGTGCTTGTTGAAGACGGTCTGGACGTCCGGGCAATAGCCGGCTTCGACCAGATACCGCGCAAAATGCGTGCGGCTGATGAGTTCCGGGTTGCCGGCGAACGGCAGCGCGCCCTCGTAGGCGCCGGGCATGCCCATGCCGGCCAGGCGTTCGCCGATGCGGCGGGCGCGGTCCGCGCGGCCGGAACGGGTTTTGCGCAGGCCCTGGATGAGCGTGGCGTTGTCGGGGTCGAACCGCAGCCCGACGATATGGACCGTCAAGCCCGCCCAGGTGACCGAAATCTCGACGCCGGTGGCAAAACGCATGCCCAGTTCCTGGGCCGTCGCCGCGGCTTCGGCGAGACCGCCCACTTCGTCGTGGTCGGTCAGGGCCCAGACATCGACGCCATTGGCGTAAGCCCGCTGCGCCACGTCCCGGGGCGCAAGGGCGCCGTCGGAAACCGTGGAATGGCAGTGCAGGTCGATGTTCAGCGTGGGCGATTTCATGGGGCTATTGTAGAGAAGGCCCGGCGGCACGCCTAGCGGCGTGCCGTCCCCACATTGCGCGCGGGGGATCAGGCTAGCAGGAAATCCGCCACTGGATTCACCTGGTCGTCGGCGATCAGCGTGGGCGCGTGGCCTACGCCAGCGACTTCATGCGCCCGCGCGCGCGGATTGCGCTTGAGCATTTCGTCGACGGTGGCGCGAGTCAGCAGATCGGATTGCGCGCCGCGCACGATCAGCACCGGACAATCAATGGCGTCATAGGAGCGCCACAGGATCTGCTCGCCCGCGGCCAGCTCTTCGGCCGTCTGCGAGGACAGCGCCTGGGAGATCGCCACGTCATAGTGCTTGACCCACTTGCCGCCCTGCTCGGGGTACAGGTACTTCGCCAGATCCGCCCACTGGGCGTCGGTATGAGGGCCGAAGGTCTGGGAGTTGGCCCGCATGGCGGCGACGGCGTCCTGGAACGACGCAAACTCGCTGGAATCGCCCACGTACTGGCCGATGCGCGACAAGGCGCCGTTTTCCAGGCGCGGGCCCACGTCGTTGAGCACCAGCTTGTCCAGGCGGATGCCTTGGTCAGGCGGCAGCATGCCCGCATGCGGGCGCATCGCCAGCATGGCTTTGGCGAACGCCCCGGCGCCCGACAGCGCCATGCCGATCAGGCCGCCCATCGACGTGCCCACCCACGCCAGGCTGCCGGGCCGCAGGCGCGCGATGAGCGTCACCATGTCGGACACATACTGCGGCACCGTATAGAAAGCCGGGTTGACCAGCCAGTCCGAACGGCCGCGCCCGACCACGTCGGGGCAGACGACGCGGTAGCGGCCGGCCAGCCGGCGCGCCAGCGTATCGAAGTCGCGCCCGGTGCGAGTCAGGCCATGCACGCACAGCAGCACGCGATCATTGGCAGGGTCGCCCCATTCCCAATAGGCCATGCGGTGCAGTCCGGCCGGGCTGGCGCAGGTGACGAAATCCAAACGGGGTTCCAGGCTGGCATCCACTTTCAATACGCTCCAGGGATCGGCGCGCGCCGGCGCGGCGGCGCATGTGGCCGCTATCTTATAGGAGCCGTGGGCGGCCTGCTCTGGACTATCGCGGCGGCCGTGGCTACGATCGTTGCATCCAACCGGGCGCGCAGACGCGTCCACCCCGTCGGCATTGCCATTGCCTATGGCGTCGATGCAATCATTAAATTGGAGTTGCGCACCTTTCCGGGCGCACAGTAAAAAGCTTCAGGCATTGCCAGATCAGTCATCCCAAAATTGATATGGAGTCCGTATGCAGCAAAGCAGTCCCGTCTCTCCGCTGACCGACCAACCCACCGGTCAAGCCATCGTCGCCGCCCCTCCCCCCGAACCCCCGAAAGTCCTGCAGGACGTCCTGTCGCGCGCGGACGTGCAGATCAACGGCTCGCGTCCCTGGGACATACATGTTCATGACAAGCACATGTACGAGCGGGTGTTCGCCAGCTGGTCGCTGGGACTGGGCGAATCCTACATGGACGGCGAGTGGGACTGCGACGAGCTGGACGAGCTTTTCACGCGGCTTCTGCGAGCCGACATGGGATCGGCGGCGTTGGGCGTGGCGCGCATCAAGCTGATCGCCGAACACCTGCGCCACAAGCTGTTCAACCTGCAGTCCAAACACCGGGCGTTCGAAGTCGGCGAGCAGCACTACGACGCCGGCAACGACGTGTTCGAGGCCATGCTGGACAGCCGAATGATCTACTCCTGCGCCTATTGGGAGCATGCCCAGACGCTGGAGGAAGCGCAGGAGGCGAAGCTGGACATGATCTGCCGAAAACTGCAGCTGAAGGAAGGCGAGACGCTGCTGGACATCGGCTGCGGCTGGGGCGGCCTGGCCAAATTCGCGGCCGAGCGCTACGGCGTCAAGGTCACCGGCGTCACCGTGTCCAAGGAACAGCTTGCCCTGGCGCAGGAACGGGTGAAGGGCCTGCCGGTTGAACTGCTGCTGCAGGACTACCGCGACCTTCAAGGCAGCTTCGACAAGGTCGTCTCGGTAGGCATGTTCGAGCACGTCGGCCCGAAGAACTACGACACGTACTTCACCAACGTGCAGCGACTGATGGCGCCGGAAGGCGTGTTCCTGCTGCACACCATCGGCATCGCGTCCACCAGCCAGAGCACGGACCCGTGGATCGACCGCTATGTGTTCCCGAACGGCAAGCTGCCGTCCGCCCGCGAGATCACGACGGCCGTGGAGGGCCGATTCATCATCGAAGACTGGCACAACTTCGGCGCCGACTACGACCGCACGCTGATGGCCTGGTGGGACCGCTTCGAGCAGGCCTGGCCGTCGCTCGAGTCCCGTTACGGCACCCGGTTCTACCGGATGTGGAAGTACTATCTGATGTGCTGCGCCGGGTTCTTCCGGTCACGCGAGGGACAGCTATGGCAGGTGATCCTGACGCATCCGCAGCGCCAGGAAACCTATCGTTCGCTGCGCTGACACCCAGGCATCGGTACAAAAGACAAAGCCGCCCATCAGGCGGCTTTGTCGCTTTGGCAGGGCGCCGGCGGCTATCGGACCGCTGCGCCGGCCTCTTCACGGATCATGTCGGCCGCGCGCTCGGCGATCATGATGGTTGGCGAATTGGTATTGCCCGAGGTGATCAGCGGCATGATCGAGGCGTCGGCGATGCGCAGCCCTTGCAAGCCATGCACGCGCAACCGCGCGTCCACTACCGCCCCGCTGTCGGCGTCCCGGCCCATCGCGCAGGTGCCCACGGGATGGAAGATGGTGGTGCCGATCTTGCCGGCCGCCTGACGCAGCTCTTCTTCGGTCCGGAAGGCTGGCCCGGGCAGCCATTCGTCCGGCTGGTAGCGTTGCAGCGCGGGCGCGGCGGCGATGCGGCGCACCAGCCGGATGGAGTCGGCCGCCACGCGCAGGTCTTCGTCGGTGCTCAGGTAGTTGGGGCGGATGACGGGCGCTTCGCAGCCCTTCTGTCCGGCGGGCCCTTGCGCGTGGACACTGCCCCTTGAGGTGGGCCGCAGGTTGCACACGCTGGCCGTAAACGCATCAAAGCCATGCAGGGACTCGCCGAACGCGCCCAGCGACAGCGGCTGAACATGGAATTCCACGTTGGCGCGCGCCTGGCCGGGGTCGGATTTGGCGAAGGCGCCCAGCTGCGAGGGCGCCATGCTCATGGGGCCGCTGCGGTTGACCAGGTATTCCAGCCCGATGCCCGCCCTGCCCAGCCACGTAGACGCGATACGGTTCAGCGTCTTCACGCCGTTGACCTTGATGATGACCCGCAGTTGCAGATGGTCCTGAAGGTTCTCGCCCACGCCCGGCAAGGCGTGGCGCGATGCGATGCCGGCCTCGCGCAGGCGCGCGGGTTCACCGATGCCGGAGACTTCCAGCAGGTGCGGCGTATTCACGGCGCCGGCCGACAGGATGACTTCGCGGCGAGCGCGCAACGTCGTGGATTGTCCGCCGCGGTTGACGCGCACGCCCACGCAGCGCGTGCCCTCGAATTCCAGTTGCTCCGCCAGCGCCCCCGTCATCACCTCCAGGTTCGGGCGCTTTAGCACCGGCCGCAAGAACGCCTTGGCCGTGTTCCACCGCCAGCCGCGCTTCTGGTTGACCTCGAAATAGCCGCTGCCGAAGTTGTCGCCGCGGTTGAAGTCCTGCACACGGGGAATGCCTTCCTGTTCGGCCGCGCTGGCAAAGGCTTCCAGGATGTCCCAGCGCAGGCGCTGCGATTCCACCCGCCATTCGCCGCCCGCGCCGTGGTGCTCGTCCGCGCCGCGGTGATAGTCCTCGCTGCGCTTGAAGACCGGCAGCACCTGGTCCCAGCACCAGGCCGGATCGCCCGATATCTCCGCCCAATCTTCGTAGTCCTGCTTCTGGCCGCGCATGTAGATCATGCCGTTGATCGACGAGCTGCCGCCCAGCACGCGGCCCCGAGGATAAATGAGCGACCGTCCGCCCAGGCCCGGTTCCTCGGCGGTGCGGTACATCCAATCGGTGCGCGGATTGCCGATGCAGTGCAGATAGCCGACCGGGATATGGATCCAGTGATAGTTGTCGCGACCGCCGGCTTCCAGCAGCAGAACCTTGACGGCGGGATCGCGGGTGAGGCGGTTCGCCAGCACGCAGCCGGCCGACCCCGCGCCCACGACGATGTAGTCGTATGTCTCCATAAGCTCTTCTTATCAAGTCGCGGGCAGAAAAGGGGCGCCAGCGCGGTGAGCCGCCCCGGCTACGGCGGTGAACGCGCGCCGGGGATCTCCCGGAACTGTGGCGCAGCACGGGGGTGGCTGTCCAATGAAATGTTGAAAAGCGCTTTATAAGCGTCTTTAATAATGGTCGCTGATTTTGGTCGACGCCACTTTTGGAAAGCGCCATGGACTTGAAGCACATCCGCACTTTTGCCGCAGTCGCCAGGGAAGGCAACCTCACCCGGGCGGCCGAGCATCTGCACCTGACGCAGCCCGCGTTGAGCCTGCAGCTCAAGAACTTCCAGGAATCGCTGGACCTGACCCTGTTCTCGCGCACGGCCCAGGGGCTGGCGCCGAACGCGGACGGGCGGGCGCTGCTGCCGTCGGCGTTGCGCGTGCTGGATGCGCTGGACGACTTCCAGCGCGCCATCGGCGCCCTGCGCGACACCGTGCAAGGCGAACTGCGCATGGGCACCATCCTGGACCCGGAATTCCTGCGGCTGGGCGCCACCTTGCAGTACCTGGTGGAGCACTACCCAAAGATCCGCCCCACCCTGCGCCACGGCATGTCGGGGACGGTCGGGCGGCTGGTGAAATCCGGCGAACTGGATGTGGGGTTCTTCCTGGGGCCGCAAACCGCGGGCGGCCATCCCCCGGGGCTGCACGCGCAGCCGCTGGCGTCGTTTGCCTACTACGTCGTCGCCCCAAAGAGCTGGAGCGCGCAGGTTGCCGGCCGCGGCTGGGCCGAGGTCGCAACGCTGCCCTGGATCTGGACGCCGCCCGACTCCGTGCATCACCGACTGCTGTCCGACAAGTTCGACGCGCTTGGCATTACGCCCCACGCCGTCGCCGAAGTGGACCAGGAGGCGTCGATGCTGGACCTGGTGCGCTCGGGCGTGGGCCTGTCGTTGGCGCGCGACTCCATCGCCCTGCGCGAGTCCCAGGCGAGCGGACTGCAACTGGTCAAGGGCCTGTCGATCCAGGCGGAGTTGTCCTTCATCACCCTGGCCGCGCGGCGCGACGACGCGCTGGCTGCCGCAGCCTTTGCGGCGGTGCAGGCGGCATTCGCCTGAGACCGCGTCGGGCGGGGCTTCGGTTCATGCTGCGCTGCGCCAAACGGGTGCAGCGCGCACACCGCTATGCACCGTTACGAAGCATTCCCCCCGCACTCTCGCCTTAGAGCGATGGTCGCCCGCGCAGTGATTCGCCTGCCGCTTTCCCTCTGAATTCCTGGCCAAACCCCTCGCCGCACCCCCATCTGGCAATACCTGGCACGGACTTTGCTTGATAAGCCATGTGCGGGTGCAAGCCCGGCAAGACAACGCGAGCAGTACCGGCAATGGCGCCCCGACCGCAAGGTCCAGGGCGCCGTTTGTCTTCTGAAAACCAAATATCCAAGCCTGGGGATATCCCATGAATGCAGCGGCCACATCCGATTCCTTGCAGACGCTGGTTGTCATCGGCAACGGCATGGTGGGCCATCATTGCGTAGAGCAACTGATCGCCCGCGGCGCCCTTGCGCGCTATCGCATCTACGTTTTCGGCGAAGAAACCCGTCGTGCCTACGATCGCGTCCACCTGTCCGAGTACCTGAACGGCCGCGATGCCGAATCGATGGCGCTGGGCGAAGCGTCGCTCTATGAACAGGAGGGCGTCACCCTGCGCCTGGGCGAGCCCGTGTTGGAAATCGACCGGCACGCGCAGCAGGTGGTGACCGCGAGCGGCCGCACTGCCTATGACAAGCTGGTGCTGGCGACCGGCTCCTATCCGTTCGTGCCCCCGATCGCCGGCGCCGAAGGGACATCGCGACTGGTGTACCGCAACATCGACGACCTGGACCTGATCCGCGAAGCGGCCAACGGCGCGCGGCGCGGCGTGGTCGTGGGCGGCGGGCTGCTGGGGCTGGAAGCCGCCAACGCGCTCAAGTCGCTGAACCTGGAGGCGCACGTCGTGGAGTTCGCCCCGCGCCTGATGCCGGTGCAACTGGACGACGCCGGCGGCGCCGCGCTGAAAGCGCGCATCGAGGCGATGGGCGTGGGCGTGCATCTGTCGCGCGCCACGCAGGACATCAAACCCGGCACGCAGTATCGCTACCGCATGCGCTTTGCCGAAGGCGCGGCGCTGGAAACGGACCTGATCGTGTTTTCGGCCGGGATCCGCCCGCAAGTCTTCCTGGCGCGCAAGGCAGGGCTGACGCTGGCCGAGCGCGGCGGCGTCACCATCGACGACCGCTGCCGCAGCAGCGACGAGAACATCTACGCCATTGGTGAATGCGCGTCCTGGAACGGCGCCGTGTTCGGCCTGGTGGCGCCGGGATATCAGATGGCGCGCATCGTCGCCGCCGAGCTGTGCGGCGCGCCCGAACAGCCCTTTTCCGGCGCCGACATGTCCACCAAGCTCAAGCTGCTGGGCGTGGACGTGGGCTCGATCGGCGACGCGCACGGCGCCACGCCGGGTTCGCGCAGCTACCGCTACATCGACGAAGCCGGTTCGGGCTACCGCCGGCTGGTCGTGTCCGCCGACGGCAAGCGCGTGCTGGGCGCGGTCCTGGTGGGCGACAACAGCTACTACGACACGCTGCTTCAGTACGTGCAGAACGGCATCGCGCCGCCCGCCGATCCGTCCTGCCTGATCCTGCCGCAGGGCCAGGCCGCGCCACTGCTGGGCGTCGATGCCCTGCCCGCCACCGCCACCATCTGCTCCTGCCACAACGTCAACAAGGGCGCCATTTGCGACGCCATCGACGGCGGCTGTACGGACCTGGCCGGCGTCAAGGCCTGCACCAAGGCGGCTTCGGGATGCGGCGGCTGTGCGGGCCTGCTGAAGCAGGTTGTCGAGCACGAGCTGGCCAGCCGCGGCGTCGCCGTGGACAAGAGCCTGTGCGAGCACTTTGCCTATACGCGCCAGGAGCTCTACGCCATCGTGCGCGTGGGCAGCATCGAGAGCTTCGAACAATTGCTGGCCAGCCACGGGCGCGGCCACGTGGGGTGCGAGATCTGCAAGCCCGCCGTGGGTTCGATCCTGGCGTCCTGCTGGAACCGCCCCATCCAGGATCCGCACCTGGTGCCCCTGCAGGACACCAACGACACCTTCATGGCCAACATGCAGAAGAACGGCACCTATTCCGTGGTGCCCCGCATGCCCGCCGGCGAAGTCACGCCGGATGGTCTGATCGCCATCGGCGCCGTGGCCAAGAAGTACAAGCTGTACGTCAAGGTCACCGGCGGCCAGCGCATCGACCTCTTCGGCGCGCAGCTCCACGAGCTTCCGTCGATCTGGTCGGAACTGATCGCCGCCGGCTTCGAGACGGGCCATGCCTACGGCAAGTCGACGCGCACGGTGAAGTCCTGCGTGGGCAGCACCTGGTGCCGCTACGGCGTGCAGGACAGCGTGAAGATGGCGCTGGACATCGAGCACCGCTACAAGGGCCTGCGCGCGCCGCACAAGCTGAAGTTCGCCGTGTCCGGCTGCACCCGCGAATGCGCCGAGGCGCAAAGCAAGGACATCGGCGTGATCGCCACCGAGAACGGCTGGAACCTCTACGTATGCGGCAACGGCGGCATGCGCCCGCGCCACGCCGAACTCTTCGCCACCGACCTGGACGACGCCACCCTCATCCGCTACATCGACCGGCTGCTGATGTTCTACATCCGCACGGCCGACAAACTGCAACGCACCTCCGTGTGGCGCGAGTCCCTGGAGGGCGGCCTGGAATACCTGAAAGAGGTGGTCATCGAGGACAGCCTGGGCCTGGGCGCCGAACTGGAGGCGCAGATGCAGCTGGTGGTGGACCGCTACGAATGCGAATGGGCCAACGCCATCGACGACCCCGAAAAGCTCAAGCGCTTCCGCACTTTCGTGAACGACAGCCAGGGCGATCCCGACATCCAGTTCGTGCAGGAACGCGGCCAGCCCAGACCGGCCCCGGCGCGCGCCGCGCAGCGCGTCATCCCCATTGCCGAGGAGATCGCCTGATGTCCGCAAAAGCCTCTCAACAACAAGCGTGGCGCCACGCCTGCTGCCGCCAGGACCTCGTGGCGAACTCCGGTGTCGTCGCGTTGGTGGACGGCGCCCAGGTCGCCCTCTTCTACCTGCCGGAGGCCGCCGGCCAGAATCTATACGCCGTATCGAACCGCGACCCGAAGTCGGGCGCCAACGTGATCGGCCGGGGCATCGTCGGCCAACTAGCCGGCGACCTGGTGGTCGCGTCCCCGCTCTACAAGCAGCACTTCCGCCTGGCGGACGGCAGCTGCGTGCAGTACCCCGAGCAGCGCCTGCAAACGTGGCAGGCGCGCTTCAACGGAGACGCGGTGGAAATCGCCTGACGGGCGCCGCCGGATTTTTTTCAAATATCGCAAAGCAACAGGAAACATCATGTCCTACCTAGCTCCCTCCGAGTTCGTCACCAAGATGGTGGACGCAGGCGAATCCAAGCTCTACATGGCGACCCGCGACGTCCTGATCCGCGCTTTCATGGCCGGCGCCATCCTGGCGATCGCCGCCGTCTTCGCCGTCACCGTCACGGTGCAGACCGAGTCGCCCATCCTTGGCGCGGCGCTCTTTCCGGTGGGGTTCTGCATCCTGTACCTGATGGGCTTTGACCTGCTGACGGGCGTTTTCGTCCTGACGCCGCTGGCCCTGTTCGACAAGCGCCCCGGCGTCACCGTCGGCGGCATCCTCAAGCACTGGGGGCTGGTCTTCGTGGGCAACTTCCTGGGCGCGCTGACCGTGGCCGTGTTGATGGCCATCGTCTTTACCTACGGGTTCTCGGTACCGCCCAACAAGGTCGGCCAGGTCATCTCGCACATCGGCGAAAACCGCACGCTGGGCTACAAGGAATACGGCGCGGGCGGCATGCTGACGATCTTCATCCGCGGCGTGCTGTGCAACTGGATGGTGTCGCTGGGCGTGGTGGGCGCCATGATCTCGACGACCGTCAGCGGCAAGGTCATCGCGATGTGGATGCCCGTCATGCTGTTCTTCGCGATGGGCTTCGAACATTCCATCGTCAACATGTTCCTGTTCCCGTCGGCGATGATCATGGGCGGCAACTTCTCGATCATGGACTACATGATCTGGAACGAAATCCCCGTGGTGCTGGGCAACCTGATCGGCGGCATTTCGCTGACGGGCCTGACCCTGTACACCACGCACATGAAGACCGCGCCCAAGCGCCGTTTCGTCTGATTCCGGACGCATGGACAGCTACACGCCCGGCGCGCCCGCCGCAACGCTGAAGGTTGCGGTGGGCCAGCACACGGATCCTGGCGTCAAGTCCGTCAACCAGGATTTCCACGGCCTGTGCGTGCCGGGCGAGCCGCTGCTGGGCGCAAAGGGCATCGCGATTGCGCTGGCCGATGGCATCAGCAGCAGCAACGTCAGCCACATCGCCAGCGAGACCGCGGTAGCGAGCTTCCTGGAAGACTACTACTGCACCCCGGAAACCTGGTCGGTGAAGAAGTCGGCCCAGAAGGTGCTGAGCGCCGCCAACGGGTGGCTGCATTCGCAAAGCCGCCAGCGCCACGGGCAGGACCAGGACCGGGGCTATGTGTGCACCCTGACGGTGATGGTGCTGAAGGGCACCACGGCGCACGTCCTGCATATCGGCGACGCCCGCATCTACCGCCTGCGCGATGGCGCAATCGAGCAGCTGACCGAGGACCACCGGGTCTGGGTCGCGCACGACAAAAGCTATCTGGGCCGCGCGCTGGGCCTGGCCCCGCACCTGGAGATCGACTATCACACGCAGGCCCTGGAACCCGGCGACGTGTTCCTGCTGGCGACGGATGGCGTGTACGAACACCTGAACGAGCAGGACTTGCGCGATGCCTTGGACGCGCACGGCGATTGCCTGGACGAGGCTGCTCGCACGCTGGTGCGCCAGGCGCTGGAACGCGGCAGCGACGACAACCTGACGGTGCAGATCGTCCGCATCGACGCGCTGCCGTCGCGGCAAGCCGGCGAGATCGCCCGCTATTCCGGAAGCCTGCCCTGTCCCCCGCTGCTGGACGTGGGACAGGAGTTCGAGGGCTTTCGCATCACTGGCGAACTGCGCGCCAGCAGCCGCAGCCACGTCTATCTGGCGCAAGACCTCGACAGCGGCGACACGGTGGTCATCAAGATCCCGTCGCTGGACCTGCGCCACGACCCGGCTTACCTGGAACGGCTGCTGACCGAGGAATGGCTGGCGCGCCGCATCGACAGCCGGCACGTGGTGCGGGCCTGGCCGCGAAGCCGGCAGCGGCGGTCTCTGTACACCGTCAGCGAGTACATTGCGGGCTGCACGCTGACCCAATGGATGGCCGCCAACCCGCGGCCCGCGCTGGAGCCGGCGATCGCCATCGTGGAACAGATCGCGCGCGGCCTGCAGGCCTTTCACCGGCTGGAAATCGTGCATCAGGACCTGCGGCCGGACAACATCATCATCACGCCGGACGGCACCGCCAAGATCATCGATCTGGGCTCCGCCCGGACAGCCGGCATTCAGGACCTGGTGTCCGACGATGACGAGCCGCCGCCCGTGCTGGGCACCGCGCAATACGCGGCGCCCGAATATTTCCTGGGCGAAGCCGGCACGACCCGGTCCGACATCTATTCCCTGGGCGCGATCCTGTACCAGATGCTGTCCGGGCGCCTGCCTTACGGGGCTGACGTAGCCCGCTCCCGCAGCCGCGCGGCGCAGTTGCGGCTGACCTACGTGTCCGTCCTGGACCGCGATCGCGAGATTCCGGTCTGGATCGACAGCGTGCTCAGCCGCGCCCTGCATCCGGACCCGCAACTACGCACGCCCGAGCTATCCGAATTCACCCACGCGCTGCGCCACCCCGGCGACATCGCGGGCGATGGCGCGCGCCTGCCCTTGCTGGAACGCAATCCGGTGGCTTTCTGGAAAGGCCTGTGCCTGGTCCTGGCCATCGTGATCGCGGTCCTGGCCCTCAAACCCTGAACCGAGACGGAGATGCCTCTCATGAACCCATCCGTGTGGCTGATCGGCGCGGGTCCTGGAGACCCTGAACTGCTGACCCTCAAGGCGGTCAAGGCGCTGGGCCGCGCCGACGTGGTGCTCGTCGACGACCTGGTCAACCCGCAGATACTGGAATTCTGTCCGCAGGCGCGCATCGTGCGCGTGGGCAAGCGCGGCGGCTGCCGCTCGACGCCGCAGGACTTCATCCAGCGCCTGATGCTGCGTTACGCCCGCCAGGGCCTGCAGGTGGCGCGCCTGAAAGGCGGCGACCCCTGCATCTTCGGCCGCGGCGGCGAAGAAGCGCAGTGGCTGCTGGAACATGGGGTGTCCTGCCAGATCATCAATGGCATCACCTCCGGGCTGGCCGCCGCCACGTCCAGCGGCATTCCGCTCACGCAGCGGGGCATGGCCCAGGGCGTTACACTGGTCACCGCCCATTCGCAGGACGGCTCCACGCCCGATTGGTCCGCGCTGGCGCGCAGCGGCACGACACTGGTGGTCTACATGGGCGTCGCGAAAGTGCAGGATTTGAGCAGCCAGCTGTTGGCCGCCGGCATGGCCGCCGATACGCCGGTGGCCATGATCGAGCGCGCATCCTTGCCTGGCGAACGCCTGTGCCCGTCTTCGCTGGCCGCCATGGCGCGCGACGCGCAGGATTTCCAGTTGTGCAGCCCGGCCGTGCTGGTCATCGGCCAGGTCGCCGCCTGCCGCATGTTCGGCGTCCAGCCAGATGCGGCAGCCGCCCAGCGCCGCCTTGCCTGATCACCCGCATTACGCCGTATAGAGACTCCCGATGGCCGAACGCCACATGCCGCCGCCGCTTCGCTTCCTGCTTGCCGCGCGGCGCAGCGAACTCCAGGGCCTGGAAGCCCTGGCCCGCACCTGCGAACTGGTGCTGCGCATCAGCGCGCTGGTGCACGCCCTGCAAAAAGAGCGCGGCTATTCCAACCTGATTTTGTGCAGCGCCGCCGACCGCCTGCAACCCGCGCTGGCCAGCCTGAGCAGCGAGGCCGGCGCCGCCGAGGCCGACGTGCGCGCCTTGCTGGACGGCCTGGAAACCGACCCCACGGCGGGCGCCGGACGCGCGCGCCTGCTCAACTGCATCGCCTACGCTTTGTTCCGGCTGGACGAGCTGCCCGGCCTGCGCCGAGAGGTGCGCGACCGGCGCGTGCAGGCCACGGACGCCGACGTCCGCTTCACGCAGGCGATCGGCAGCCTCCTGGCCATCGTGTTCGAGGCCGCGGACGCTTCGCTGGATCCCGACGTGACGCGCATCCTGGTGGCGCTGCTGAACTTCATGCAGGGCAAGGAACTCAGCGGCCAGGAGCGCGCCTGCGGCGTCATGGGCTTCACCACCGGCTGGTTCGGCGACGTCCAGAAGGCGCGCATGCTGGGCCTGGCTGCCAACCAGGCGCGCAGCTTCGCCGTCTTCACGCAGTACGCGCAGGGCGCGCCGCTGGACGCCTGGGACCAGGCGCAGCAGCAGGACCAGCCGGTGCAACGCATGCGCGACATGGCGCAACACACCTCGGACACCCAGCGGGTAGACAGCGGCCTGGCCGAATTGTGGTTCGACCTTTGCACGGCGCGCATGGACACCATGCGCAACGTCGAGACCCTGCTGGCCCGCGATCTGGCGGCGCAATGCGCCCGCCGCATCGCCGAGACCCGCCAGGAACTGGACGACCGCCGCCTGTTGCTCAGCCGCCATGCCGACCACGCCAGCGGCCGCGCGCTCAGCCTGGTGTTCAGCGTTCAAAGCCGGATCCTGGATGAGCCGCCCGAGGACGGCGTGGGCAACGACCTGGAACGCTCGATCCTGGACATGATGCGCGAGCAGACCCTGCGCATGCAGCGCGCCGACGAGGCCCTTGGCAACGTGCGCGGCGCGCTGGACGAGAGAAAGCGCATCGACCGCGCCAAGCTGCTGCTGATCAGCCGCTACGGCCTGACCGAGCAGGCGGCGCACGAACGGCTGCAACGCGCCGCGATGGACGCGGGCCTGTCCTTGGCGGACGTCGCCCGGCAGATCATCGGGCAACTGGGCGAAAACTGAAAGCCGCGCGCCCGGCCGGCGCGGCCTATCGAAACACCCGCTGGACCAGGCTGACCACGGCGGCCGCCAGCGCCACCGCCGCCACCACCCTGAAATGATCCAGGCTGGCCAGCAGCACCGATTGTTGGCTGAGCATCTGCGCGATCTGCGCCGTCGCAAGCTGTTGCGCCTGCGCCGGACCCGCCGAAGCGGCGAAAAATCCGGATAGCTGCGCCATCGCCGCCTCGAAGTGCGCATTGCCGGTTGCAATGCTTTCCTGAAGCACGGAGTAGTGCCGGGACGCGAACCACTGCTGGCCGACGGTCGCCAGCATGATGCCCAGCGCCTGCCCGACCTGGGCCAGCATGTTCTTCACCTGCTGCGCATGCGCGAACACCGCCGGATCGCCGGACAGGCCCGTGAACGTGTGCATCGCGGTGGTCGGCATGATGATCATGATGAACATGCCGTAGCAGGCCAGCGCGGGAAAAACGTCCGTCCACATGTTCGCGGTCGGCGCCAGGCGCGACATCAGCACGCCGAACGCGGCCAGCGCCAGGAAGCCGGCCGCCAGGAACTTGCGCGGCGACGGCCAGCGCGGCAGCAACTGCGACATCGCCGCCCACGTCAGCACCCCCGCCCCCAGGCCCATGGCGAAGAACTCGCCCGCCGTCGTCCATGACTGGCCCAGCGCGCGTTGCAGCATCAGGGGCACCAGATAGCCGTTGGCGCCCAGCATCAGATAGCACGTCATGAAGAGGACCAGGCCGCTGAGGAAGCGCGCTTCTTTCATGCCCCCAAGCTTCAGCAGCGGCGCGCCGTTGCGCGTTTCCGTCCAGACGAAGTAGCCCAGCGCGGCCACGCCCGCGGCCGCCGACATCGTCAGCAGATTGCGGTCGCTGAAAAAATCGTAGTAGGACCGCTGCAAGGCATGCAGCAGCAGGAAGCTGCCGGCGCCCAGCGCGGCGATCGGTATCAGGCGCACCTGGCCGGCCAGCACCGACCCGGCTTCCCTGCCCGGCATGGCCAGCATCACGGGCGCCATCGCCAGCACGGAAAGCGCCGCCACCAGCCAGAACATCAGTTGCCAGCCGTCGTGTTCGACCGCCATCGCAGCCAGCCAGGGCGCCAGCGCGGTGCCCACGCACAGGCCCGTCGCCAGCGCCTTGATGCCCAGAAAGCGCGCGGGGCTGGGCGGGATCAGGTTGACCGTCAGCCGGGACGACGTGAGCATCGCCGCGCATCCCGCGGCCATCAGCACCCGCCCCAACAGGAAGCCCGCCTCGTCATGGGCCAGTGCGCACACCGCGGCGCCCCCGCCGGCCGCGGCCAGCGACGCCAGCAGATAGCAGCGCAGCCCCAGGCGATGCGTCAGCCAGCCCTGCAAGGCGATCATCACCACCGCCACGCAGGCATAGATCACGGCGATGGTGCTGTATTCCTCCGGGCTGGCCCCGATCTCGCCCATGATGGGCGCGGCGCCGAACGTCGCCATGCCGTTCTGCAGGAAGTCGATGAAGGTCAGCGCGCCGATGACCAGCAGCAGCGAGACCGGAGGTTTGGGATGAGGCATGGAAGCAGCGCCGCCGGATCAGAGGTTGGCGTCGATCACGGCGCGCACCGCTGCGTCGGCAGCGGTCAGTTCGCCGGCGTACACCGTCGTCGTGTAGGCCTGCGCGGGGCCTTCCGCCGCTGCCAGTCGCGTGCCGTCGCGAGTCTGCGTATCGACTTCGACCCGCATCGACAGGCCAAGCTGCAGCGGCTGCGCGGCCACCTCGGCCGGATCCAGCGCAATCCGCACCGGCACGCGCTGGACGACCTTGATCCAGTTGCCGGTGGCGTTCTGCGCCGGCAGCAGCGAAAACGCGCTGCCCGTGCCGGCATCCTGCCCCAGCACGCGGCCGTGATAGACCACGCCGCCGCCGTACAGGTCGGTCGTGAGCCTGACCGGCTGGCCGATGCGCACATGGCGCAGTTGGGACTCCTTAAGGTTGGCCGTGACCCACAGGTGATCCAGCGGCACCACCGACATCAGCGGCGCGCCGGCGGCCACGCGCTGGCCCACCTGCACGCCGCGCTTGGTGACCACGCCGCCCACCGGCGCCGGGATCCGGGTGCGAGCCAGCGCAACGCTGGCGTTGCGCAACTGCACGGCGGCCGCCTGCACGTCCGGGTGGGATTCGACCGTGGTGCCGTCGATCAGCGCGTGGTTGCGCTTGAGCTGCTCGCTGGCGACATTCAGCGCCGCGCGCGCCGTGCGCACCGTCTGCTGGGCGTGGATCAGCTCTTCTCCGGGAATGGCGCCTATTTTCGCCAGCGCGGATCGACGGGCCACGTCTTCCTGCGCGCGCGCCAGATCCACCTTGCGCAACTCCACGTTGGCGCCGTCCTGCCCCGCCATCGCGAACTGGCCACGCACCTGCCGCACGGTGCGCGCCAACTGCGCGCGGGCGGCGTCCACGGCCAATTGCGCGTCCACGCCATTGATCTCGACCAGGACCGCGCCCGCCTTGACGACGTCAGTATTGTCGGCGCGGATCGCGGTCACCACGCCGCCAACCTGGGGAGTCACCTGCACCACGTTGCCTTCGACGTAGGCGTCTTCCGTCGATACCCAACGGCCGTCGGAGTACTGGGAGTAGGCGCCTGCCAGCAGCGCCACGGCCAGTATGGATGCCCCCGCCACCACGGCTTTGCGGGCCAGGCCGCCGCGCGGGCGGGAAACGGAGGACGACGGATTCGGGGAGGAGGCATTCATGGTTTGCGTTGCGGGTTCGGTAAGTGGAGCGTCTGGCTGGGTACGTGTGCGGCCTGGAGGGTTCATGACAGGCTTTGCGGCGATTGGGGCGGCTGGGCGGCCTGCGGCGCATAACCGCCGCCCAACGCCCGGATCAGTTCCAGATGCAAGGCGCGGCCGCGCGTCTGCAGTTCGATCAGCAACTGCTTCTGCTGCAGCACCTGCGATTCGGCGGACAGCACCTGCAGGTAGCTGCCCACACCGTTGCGGTAACGCGCGGTGGCCATGTCGTAGCCTTCCTGCGTCAGCACCAGGGCCTGTTGCTGCTGCGCCGAGCGTTCGGCCTGCCAGCGCAGCGACACGATCTGGTCGACAACGTCGTGCAGCGCCGTGATCAGCGTGCCGTTGTACTGCTCCACGGCCACGTCATATTCGGCCTGGCGGGCGCCCAGATTGCCGCGCAACCGGCCGCCGTCGAAGACCGGCAACGAAATCGCCGGACCGATCCCCAGCACTCGGCTGCCGGCATTCAGCAGATCCGACAAGCCCAGGCTTTGCACGCCGGCGAAAGCCGTCAAGCTGACATTCGGATAGAACTGCGCGCGCGCCACCTTGATCTCCTGGCTGGCAGCCTCCACACGCCAGCGCTGCGCCACCACGTCCGGCCGGCGGCCGATCAGGTCTGCCGGCACCGCCGTCGGGATGGCCGCCACGTAGTCGCCCTGCATCGCCGGCCGGCGAATCTGGATGCCGGCGTCGGGCCCTTGCCCCGTCAGCGCTGCGACCTGGTTGCGCGTCAGCGCGATCTGCTCGTTCAGGGCGGCGATGCGTTCGCGCGTGGCGGGCAGCGCTGCTTCGGCCTGCTTCATGTCCAGCCGGGAATCCAGCTGCGCCTGGACGCGGCTCCCGGTCAGCTTCAGCGTGTTCTCGCGCTGTTGCAGCGTTTGCTCGGCCAGATCGCGCAGCAGGTAGGCGGCATCCAGCTTCAGGTAGGCACGCACCAGCGACGTCGTCAGCATCAGTTCGGCGGCATGCCGGTCGACGTCGGCGGCCTGGGCGCGCCCCAGCGCGGCGTCCAGCGCCGCCTGGTTCTTGCCCCAGAAATCGATCTCGTAGCCGACGCCTGCCTGCACGTCCGCCGTCCAGTCCCATGACCCGGCCAGAGGCTGCGGCGTCGTGCTGTTTTCACTGAAACGCTGCCGTGTCGCTCGGCCGCTCACAACGCCCTGCGGGTACAAGGGCGCCCCCGCCACACCGGCCAACGCATCGGCCTGCCGCACGCGGGCCGCCGCTGCCTTCAGGCCGGGCTGCCCGGCCAGTGCTGCCTGCACCAGCTGGTCAAGCTGCGCGTCGCCAAAGCTTTCCCACCAGGCGTGCGTCGGCCAGGCCGCCGGCGTCAGTTGAGCGCCTTCCAGCGACGTAGCGCTTTCCAGCGCGTTCGCCGTGCCCAGCGTGGATTGCGGCTGCAACCCGCCCGTGCTGGCGCAGCCAGCCAACACGGCTGCCGCCAGCGTCAGGCTGAAGCGGCGGCTCAGCCGCGCCAGGGGGTGGGGAAACGGAAAAGGGACTTGCATGGTGACGCCTATTTTTATGCCCAGGCTGTATATGCCTAGGCAGATACATAATCAAAAAAAATGCCGGACCGAAGTATCAGTCCGACCGCGCATTGGCCAGGATGCGGAACAGCAGTTTCTGCAGCGTTTCGGCGTCCTCTTCCGAGAAGCCCGCCAACATGCGGCGGAAGGCCACCTCGGTCTTCTGGCGCGCCTGCGGAAATGCCGCGCGCCCCTGCTCCGTCAGTTCGATCAGCGAGCTGCGGCGATCGGCCTCGTTTTCCACCCGCCGGATGAAGCCCTTGGCGGCGATGCGGTCCAGAAGGCGGGTCATGGCGCCGGAATCGTAGGCCAGCACGCGGCAGAAGTCGCTAAGCGTGCGCCCCCACCCCTTGACGATGCAGTTCAACACCACGTACTGCTGCACCGTGATCTGCAGCGGCGCGAGCTCGCGATCCAGGGCGTCGAGAAGGCTTGCGCGCACGTTGGTCAGCAGGAAGCCGAGTTCGCCGGTGCAAAAATCGTCCAGCACGGAGGGTTTCGCGTCGCTCATGAGGGGGCCTGGCGCAGTGCCGTGGGTATCGGTCGATGCATATTAACTGCCTAGGCAGTTATCTACAAGCATTTTCGGCGACATGCCCGACAACCGGACACGCTCAAGGCCGTCAGCCTATCCCGATGCGCCTGGCGCTTTCGCGAAAGAGCGCCTGCGTATCCGCGTCCAAACGGAACGCGCCCAGGAAATCGTCAACCCGGTACGACGGAGCCGCCTTGCGGATAGCCGGCAGAAAGCCCAGCGCCTCTTCGGTCCTGCCGGCCATCGCCAGGCAGCAGGCGGCAATCGCCAGGATGTGCACGTGCGCATTGGGGCGCGCCGCCGCCTTGATGGCCCAGCCGGCCGCTTCCTCGATACGCCCCAGGCGCACCAGCGCCAGCGCGCGCACGGCCAGCATGCCAAAGAGCAGCGGGTCGAACGGACTCAGATGACGCGAATAATCGGACGCGTCGATTGCCGCCTGGGCGTCTCCCAGCTGGCAGTCCACGAAGCCCAGCGTGTAGTGGCCCAGCGCAAAATTGGGGCTCAGGTCGACTGCGCTGCGCAGTTCCGAAAGCGACTGCTCCTGGTGCCCGCGCAGCCACAGCGCCCGCCCCATGGCCCAATGCGCGGCCGGATCGCGGTCATCGGCGATGAGGCTCTGGCCCGCGGTCTCGTAAGCCAGGTCGATGGCGGGGCCCTGGTCCTCCCAGCGCTGGAATGCGCTCTGCCAATGGGTGAAGGACAGGCCGGCGTAGGCCCGCGAAAACGTCGGATCCAGCCGCACGGCCATCTCGAAGAAGTGTCGCGCCTGTTCGTTGTCGCTGCGGTTGAACCGGTACATGTGCCACAGCCCGCGATGATGCGCCTGCCACGCGTCCAGGGAATTCGGCGGCATGAGGATGGCGCGGTTGCGCTCCGCGGCTTCGATTTCGATGTCGATCGACGCGACGATGCGGTTGCCGATCTCGTCCAGCGCCAGGAAGGCGTCATCCAGCTTGTGATCGAACACGTCCGTCCAGACGATGCGGGCCGTGCGGGATTCGACCAGCTGGACGTCCACGGCGATGCGCTGATCCTGCCGCCGCAACGAGCCGCTGACCACATAGTCCACGTTCAAGGTGCGGCCCGCCTCTTCCGGCCCCACGCTGCGCTGGTCCAGCGCAAACACCGTACCCTGCGCAATGACGAAGAGGCTGCGCAGCTTGGCCAGCCGGGCAATGATGTCGAAGGCCAGGCCGTCCGCCACGCCGCCACGAACGCCCGCCTGCGCCGACCGGTCAAGAAAGGGCATGACCGCGATCGACGCCCTCCCTCCGCGTTCCGGTGCGTGTTCAGCCGCGCGAGCCGTCGGCGCCGCGCTGGCCTGCGCCGGCTCATGCGCCCGGCTCGCCCGTCGGGCCCGCACGTCGCGCCAGGCCTCGCGCAGGGGCCGCCAGTCCAGCCCTTCGGACTCGAAGGCGCGCACGGCGGCCGCCAGGTGTTCTTCGCCCTCGCGCCACTGCCCGCGAAACGCCAGCGCGTCCAGCATCAGCTCATGCGCCTCTGGATCGAAAGGAGCCAGCTGCAGCCACTTGTCCAGGCATGCAAAGCCGTCCTGGGAGCCCGCCGGCAGATTGGCGGCCAGATGCGCCAGCACGGCGGCATGGCACGCCCTCAGCCGGCGCCGCTGCGCGGTCAGCCAGCTGTTGAAGAAAGGGCTGCGGCCGATCTCCAGCCCCTCCAGGAAATCGCCCACGAACATCGCCGACAGCGAACGCAGCCGTTCCAGCCCCGCTTTGTCGATGCCCTGCTGCATGGCCGCGCCGATCTCCAGGACATCCACCCGGCAATCGCCCAGGTCCAGCCTGACCGTGTCCTGGACGGTTTCCACCCTGCGCCGGTCGGGCTCGTCCAGCAATCCCCTGGCTTTGCTCAGGCACCAGCGCAGTTCTCCGCGCGGATCGTTTGGAACGTCCCACAGCAGTTCGCAAAGGTGGGCCCGATTGACCGCATGCGGCGCCAGCGCCAGATACGCGACCAGGGCGCGCAGCTTGCGCGAAGGCGGGAGCGCCAGCGGGGCGCCGCCCCGGCTGATGGCCATGGGCCCCAACATGCGCACGTGGATGGCCGCCCCCGTCGATTCCACCCCGGATTCCACGCTGGCTACCACGCTCGCCTCCACGACCGGTTTTTATCGTTGTTTCCGGGGAGCACGGCGCGCGAATGCCTTCGCGAAGCTGGTTGCAACACCCCGGCGCGTAGGCAATGGATGCCGCCGCGCACCCATCGCTCTAACGGAGACACACCATGTCCATTTCCTCCCTTGCCACCAGCGACGTGCGGGAAACCGCACAGCCCGACCTGGCTGCCTTGAAGACCCGCCAGCAGGGCACCTGGTCCTCCGGGGACTATGCCGTTGTCGGCACCACGCTGCAGATCGTAGGAGAACAGCTGTGCGAATCCCTTGATGTACGCGCCGGCCAGAAGGTGCTTGATGTCGCCGCCGGCAACGGCAACGCGACGTTGGCCGCCGCCCGCCGCTGGTGCGACGTGGTCTCGACCGACTACGTGCCAGCGTTGCTTGTCCGCGGCCGTGAACGCGCCGCCGCCGAGCATCTGAAGATCGAATTCCAGGAAGCCGACGCCGAGGCGCTGCCCTTCCCGGAAGCGTCGTTCGACGTCGTCATGTCGACCTTCGGCGTAATGTTCACCGCCGACCAGGACAAGGCCGCCGCCGAAATGGCCCGCGTATGCAATCACGGCGGCAAGATCGGGATGGCCAACTGGACGCCCGACGGCTTCATCGGCCAGATCTTCAAGACCATCGGCAAGCACCTGCCTCCGCCCGCCGGCGTCAAATCGCCCGCCTTGTGGGGCACCAAGGCGCGCATCGAAGAAATGTTCGGGCCCCATGCGTCCTCGATCAAGGCCGAACCCCGCCATTTCGTGTTTCGCTATCGCTCGCCCGACCACTGGCTGCAGGTATTCAAGACCTACTACGGCCCGCTGCTGAAGGCCTTCGGCGCGCTGGACGCCGCGGGGCAGGAAGCGCTGACCTCCGACATCAAGGCGCAGATCGAAAAGTTCAACCGATCGGGCGATTCCGCGGTGGTGGTGCCCAGCGAGTACATGGAGATCGTGATCACCCGCCGGTGATCGCACAGGAAGCCGGCCTTCGCCGCAAGCGAGGCCGGCCACGTGGACGTCAGGCAGGAAGGAGTCCATGCGCAGCGCCTTCACGGCCGTCCGCCACGAAGCCTCGGGGCGGCCGTTGTTGAGCAACCGTTCTAGAGGATAGGCAATGGCGTGCCGGCCACTGCCGGACTGGGTGCGAGCCCATAGCGGAAATCATACGCCCGTGAAGAGCGCCTGCGGGGATCAGCCGGCCAGCGAGGACTTGAAGCGCTGGCCGGCCGCCTTCCACTCGCAGGGCCGGCGGGCCGCCTTCCCTATGGCAGGTTTTCCCTGAAGATCACCTGGCTGCGGGCCAATTCCACCCCGTTCATTGCGCTGCGCTTGTCGCGCAGGTTGCTGAAGATACGCACGCAGCTCATCAGGGCCTCCATGGGGCTTTGCGTGATGACGGCATCCATGGTGCCGTCGATCAGCAGCGACCGCGTGTCCGGCGTCAGGCCGTGCCCGATGAAAACAACCCGGTGCTGCTGCCCTGCTTCCTTCAGCGCGCGCGCCACGCCATCCGACGCGCCGCCGATGTTGTAGATGCCGGCCAGCTGGGGATACTGCTCCAGCAACTGCCGCGTCTGTTCATAGTTGCGCTGCGCGTCGTCGTAGCCTTCGCGCAGGTCGACCACCTGCATGGCCTGGAACTGTTCGGCATAGAGCTGCAGGAAGCCGCTTTCGCGCTCTTCATGGGCGCGGTAATGCCGAGACCCCGCGATCAGCGCCACGTGCGCCGCGCGCATTCCAATGAACCGCGCGATCAGGTAGCCCGCCGTGCGCCCCGCGGCGCGATTGTCCAGGCCCACGTACGCCGCGCGCGCGCTGTTGGCGATGTCCGAAATCAGCGTCACCGTGGGCACGCCCTGCTGCGCCAGCGCGTTGACGGCTTCGCGCACAACCGGGTGCTCAAGCGCCATGAACGCTATCCCGTCTGCCCGCTTGCCATGCTTGGCCAGCGCCTGCGCCAGCGCGTCCGGATTGAAGCTCTCCACGTAATCGACCTGGCACTTCGCATTCAACGGCGCGAAATGCTCGTGCGCGAAGCTGACGGTGTCGCCCAGCATGCGCAGATAGCGATTGCTGCCGCGGGGCAGCACGAACACCAGCCGCATGGGCTCGGGCGCGGCGGCGGCGTAGGCGTCCTGCTCGGGCAGGTAGTCCAGGTCGACGGCGGCCTTGAACACCTTCTGGGCGGTGGCCGGGCGCACGCCTGGGCGGCGGTTCAGCACGCGGTCCGCCGTGGCGGTGGAGACGCCAGCCCGGGCGGCCACATCGGCCAGGCGGGCAAGCTTACGGTCGGGAGAAACTTTATTCACATCAAAAACCATCATGAATAAGATTTGACGATGATAGCGCCTGTTCACTATTGTCCACTCTGCCGCATGGCTTAGGCGTATTTGTGGCACATCAAAAAACATCATAACTACCACGACGGAGACAACCATGAAGCTGCTTACACGCCGCAGTGCCCTGCGCCGCCTATGCGCGGTTCCCGCCCTTGCCGTTGCCGGCACCGGCTTTCCGCTGATCGCCCGCGCGGCCGACTACACGCTCAAGTACGGCAACAACCTGCCGGTGACGCACCCGCTGAACATTCGCGCCCAGGAAGCCGCCGAACGCATCCTGAAGGAAAGCAACGGCAAGGTCGACATCAAGATCTTCCCGAACAACCAGCTTGGCGGCGACACCGACATGCTGGCCCAGGTGCGCTCCGGCGGCATCGATTTCTTCACTCCTTCCGCCCTGGTGATCGCCACGCTGGTGCCGGTGGCCGCCATCAACGCGGTGGGCTTTGCGTTCAAGGACTACAACCAGGTCTGGAACGCCATGGACGGCGCGCTGGGCGCGCACGTGCGCGCCGCCATTGCGCAGCGCAAGCTCTACGCCTTTGAAAAGATGTGGGACAACGGCTTCCGCCAGACCACCAGCAGCAAGGCGCCCGTCAACACCGCCGCCGACATGGACGGCTTGAAGATCCGCGTGCCGGTGAGCTCGCTGCCGATCTCCATGTTCAAGGGCCTGGGCGCCGCGCCTGCCAGCCTGCAATTCAGCGAGGTCTATTCGTCCCTGCAGACCAAGGTGGTGGACGCCCAGGAGAACCCGCTGCCCATCATCCAGGTGGCCAAGCTGTACGAAGTGCAGAAGTACTGCTCGCTGACCAACCACATCTGGGACGGCTACTGGTTCATCGCCAACGGCCGCATGTGGGAAAGCCTGCCCGCCGACCTGAAGACGGTGGTGGCGCGCGGCATCAACGAAGCTGGCCTGGCCCAGCGCGAAGACATCAAGAAGCTGAACGCCTCGGTGCAGTCCGACCTGGAAGCCAAGGGCCTGCAATTCAACCAGCCGTCCGCCGACAGCTTCCGCGAACAGCTGCGCACGGCGGGCTTCTACAAGGAATGGCAGGGCCGGTTCGGCAATGAAGCCTGGGGCTTGCTGGAGCAGTCCGTCGGCAAGCTGGCCTGAGGTCGCGCGCCATGTCCTCCCTGTCCGCCCCCCACGCAGCGGCCCCCGCGCTGCCGGCCAACCCTTTGCGCCGGGCGGCCGGCGCGCTCGACAAAGTGCTGGGCACCGTGGTCGAACACGTTGCCGCGGCCATCGTGCTGGTCGAGATCATCGTGCTGTTCGCCGGCGTGGTGGCGCGTTATGCGCTCCACAGCCCGCTGGTCTGGTCCGATGAGCTGGCGTCCATCCTGTTCCTGTGGCTGTCGATGCTGGGCGCGGTCGTCGCGTTGCGGCGCGGCGAACACATGCGCATGACCGCGCTGGTGAACAACGTCAGCCCCGCGCGGCGCGCGCAACTGGAAACGGTTGCGCTGGCCGCGTCGCTGGCGTTCCTGGTGCTGATCCTGGCGCCCGCCATCGAATACGCCCATGAAGAACACTTCATCATCACGCCCGCGCTGGAACTGAGCAACGCGTGGCGCGCGGCGGCGATTCCCGTCGGCATGGGACTGATGGCCGTCATCGCGCTGCTGCGCCTCTTGCGCACGCAGCCGCTGCCGCAGGTGCTGACGGCGCTGGCGGGCGTGGCGGCGGTGGTCGGGGTGTTCTGGCTGGCGCAGCCGCTGTTCGCGGGGCTGGGCAAGGTGAACCTGGTGATCTTCTTCGTGGGCATCGTCGCCGCCACGGTGTTCTCGGGCGTGCCGATCGCCTTCTCGTTCGCGCTGGCGACGTTCTCGTACCTGGCGCTGACCACCAACACCCCGATGGTCGTCATGGTGGGCCGGCTGGACGAAGGCATGTCGCACCTGATGCTGCTGGCGGTGCCGCTGTTCATCTTCCTGGGCTCGCTGATCGAAATGACCGGCATGGCGCGCGCCATGATCCAGTTCCTGGCCAGCCTGCTTGGCCACGTGCGCGGCGGCCTGTCGTACGTGCTGATCGGCGCGATGTACCTGGTGTCCGGCATCTCGGGTTCCAAGATCGCGGACATGGCGGCCATCGCGCCCGTGCTGTTCCCCGAAATGCAGAAGCGCGGCGCCAAGCCCGGCGACCTGGTCGCCCTGCTGTCCGCCACGGGCGCGCAGACCGAAACCATCCCGCCGTCCATCGTGCTCATCACCATCGGGTCGGTGACGGGCGTGTCGATCGCGGCCCTCTTCACCGGCGGGCTGCTGCCCGCGGTGGTGCTGGGCCTGGCGCTGTGCACGGTCGTCTGGTGGCGCTACCGCAAGGAAGACCTTAGCCTGGTCCAACGCTTCGGCTTCAAGGAGATCGGCCGCTTTTTCATGATCGCGCTGCCGGCCGTGGCCCTGCCGTTCGTGATCCGCGCCGCCGTGGTCGAAGGCGTGGCGACTGCCACCGAGGTCTCCACCATCGGGATCGTGTATTCCGCGGTCGTCGGCCTTCTGATCTACCGCCGCTTCGACTGGGCGCGGTTAAAGCCCATGCTCATCGAAACCGCCTCGCTGTCCGGCGCCATCATGCTGATCGTGGGCTGCGCAACCGCCATGGCGTGGGCGCTGACGCAATCGGGCTTCTCCGGCGACCTGGCCCGCATGATGGCCGGCATGCCCGGCGGCAGCTACGGCTTCCTGGCAGTGTCCATCGTGGCCTTCATCATCCTGGGCAGCGTGCTGGAAGGCATTCCCGCCATCGTGCTGTTCGGCCCGCTGCTGTTCCCCATCGCCGTGCAAGCCGGCGTGCATGAAGTCCACTACGCGATGGTCGTGATCTTCGCCATGGGCATCGGCCTGTTCGCACCGCCCTTCGGCGTCGGCTACTACGGCGCCTGCGCCATCAGCCGCGTCGATCCCAACGAAGGCATCCGCCCGATCTGGGGTTACATCGGCGCGCTGCTGGTGGGCCTGATCATCGTCGCGGCCTTCCCCTGGTTCTCTATCGGTTTCCTGTGACGCGGCGCGGCTCCAAGCGAGCCGCGCCCTTCCCGTCCCTCAGCCACCCTTTTACAAAGATCCCAACATGAGTCGTTTCCTGGGCGAAATCCGCCAACTCGGTTATGTCGTGCACGACATCGAAGCCGCCATGGACTACTGGAGCACCAAGCTCGGCGTGGGCCCCTGGTACTACAACCCGCGCGTGCCCATCGTGAACTACCAGTACGACGGCGTGGGCTACGAGCCCCACAACTCCGTGGCCCTGGCCAACTCGGGCTACGTGCAGGTCGAACTGATCCAGACCCGCAACGACGTGCCCTCCATGTATCGCGACTTCCTGCAAGCCGGCCGCACCGGCCTGCAGCACGTGGCCTACTGGACCGAAAGCTACGACGCCGACCTGGAGCGCCTGCTGGCGCAGGGCTTCAAGCCCAAGATGAGCGGCGAAGTCGGCGAAAAAGGCCGCTTCATTTATTTCGACACCGAATACCACCCCGGCACGGTGATCGAACTGTCGGAAGTGGCCGGCCCCAAGGGACGCCTCTTCGATCTGATCCGCGAAAGCTCGGTGAACTGGGATGGCAAGGACGCCGTCCGCCCCTTCCCCGACCTCAGCCGCCTTTGATACGCCCCCAACGCCGCACATCGCCACCATGAATTCCCAATCGTTTACCGCCACCTACCTGATCGAAACCCCCCAGGACCCGGCACGGGTCGCGGAGGTGATGGCCGGCGAGCAATCCTGCGGCACCTTCACGCGGGTCCAGGGCGAAACCGACGAACTGCGCGCCCGGGCACGGGCGCGCATCGAATCCATCGAGACCCTGGAATCCGTCGACACGCCCAGCCTGTCCAACGCCTACCTGGCGCGCCAGCCGGGCGGCATGCCCGGCAAGTACCAGCGCGCGCGGGTGCGCATCGCGTTTCCCGTCGCCAACGTCGGCGCCAACCTGCCCACGCTGGCGGCCACCGTCGGCGGCAACCTGTATGACCTGGGCGAAGTCACCGGCCTGCGGCTGGAAAGCATGGAACTGACCGCCAACTACCGCGCCCAGTTCGACCTTCCGCAAGTGGGCATCGCCGGCACGCGCGCGCTGACCGGCGTGGACAAGGGGCCGCTGGTGGGCACCATCATCAAGCCCAACGTAGGCCTGTCGCCCGAGCAGACCGCGCACCTCGTGGCGCAGCTTTGCGCCGCCGGTGTGGACTTCATCAAGGACGACGAAGTCTGCGCCAACCCCGCCCACGCCCCGCTCGCGCAGCGCGTGGCGGCCGTGATGGCGGTGGTGCGCGCGCATCGCGAACGCACCGGCCGCAACGTCATGGTCGCGTTCAACATCAGCGACGAAACCGACGCCATGCGCCGGCATGCGGACCTGATCGAGCGCGAAGGCGGCTCCTGCGTCATGGCAAGCCTGAACTGGTGTGGCTATTCCGCCATCCAGACCCTGCGCCGCAGTACGCCCCTGGCCCTGCACGGCCACCGCAACGGCTTCGGCGCACTGTCGCGTCATCCGCTGCTGGGCATCGGCTTCCAGGCCTACCAGACGCTGTGGCGGCTGGCCGGCGTTGATCACATGCACGTGCACGGTCTGCAAGGAAAGTTCTCGCAGGAAGACAGCGAGGTCGTCGAATCTGCCCGCGACTGCCTGGCGTCGCTGACACCCGGCATCGACGACGCCGTCATGCCCGCGTTCTCTTCCGGCCAATGGGCAGGCACGGTGCCCGCCACCTGGTCCGCCGTCCGCACCGACGACCTGCTGTTCATGTCGGGCGGCGGCATTCTCGCCCACCCGGATGGCCCGGCCGCCGGCGTGCAAAGCATCCGCCAGGCCTGGCATGCCGTGCGCGACAACCAGCGCCTTGAAGACTTCGCGCGCAACGCACCCGAACTGCAGCGCGCGCTGGACTTCTTCGGAAACCGCGCATGATTGACGCCGACCGCAGCGCCGACGCGCCGCAGGTGTGCTGGTACGGCGACGACTTCACCGGCGCCACCGACACGCTGGCCGAGGTCTCACGCGCGGGTTTGCGCGCCCTGTTGTTCCTGGGCGTGCCAACGCCGGCGCAATTGCGCCGCGCCGGCCCGCTGGACGCCATCGGCATCGCCGGCGCCGCGCGCGGCATGACGCCCGCCGAGATGGAAGTCGAACTGCGCGCCGTCGGCCAGTTCGCTGCGGCCACCGGCGCCCGCGTGCTGCACTACAAATGCTGTTCCACCTTCGACAGCGCACCGCACGTGGGCAGCATCGGCGCCGCCGTCAGGGAATTGCGGCGCCACATGCCCAATCCGGTCGTTCCGATCGTCGGCGGCCAGCCCAGCATCGGCCGCTATTGCAGCTTCGCCCAGCTCTTCGCCCGCGCCGGATCGGCGCCGGAAGTCCACCGAATCGACCGGCACCCCGTCATGAGCGTGCATCCCGTCACGCCAATGCACGAGGCCGACCTGCGCCTGCATTTGAAGGCGCAGGGGCTGGACGGCATTCGATCGGTGCCGCACATCGCCTATCCGGCTGCCGGCGACACGGGGGCGATCGATGCGTGGATTGAGCCCCTCATCGATTCCGCCGACGGCCCGCTGCTGCTGGATCTGGTGGACGACGCGCAACTGGCCATCATTGGCCGCCTGATTCGCCGGGCGGCCTCTCGCGCGCCGTTGCTGGCCGTTGGCCCCAGCAGCGTGCAGCAGGCGCTGGCTCGCGCCCTTCCCGCCGCGGACAATGCTGCCGCACCGGCATCACCGCTCGGCCCTGCCACCGGTCCCGTGCTCGTCGTCGCGGGCAGCCTGTCTCCCGTCACCGCGCGGCAGATCGCCGCGTGCGAACACTACACGCGCCAGCCGCTGCAAGTGGAGCGCCTTCTGGCCGACACCGATTACGCCGCACAGCAGGTGCAACTGGCCGCCGCCGCGCTGGCCCAGGGCCGCAACGTGCTGGCGCATACCGATAGACCCGCTGCGCCCGTCAACGCGGACCACACCGCCGCCACCGCACGCGCAACTGCCCGGCTCGTTTCGGACATCGTGCGCGCCAGCGCCCAGGCCGGACAACGCCTGACCCGCATCGGCATCGCCGGCGGCGACACGTCCAGCCAGGCCGCCCTGGCGCTGGGGCTGTGGGGCCTGGCGTTCCGCTGCGTCCTGGCCCCCGGCGTGACGGTCAGCGTCACGCGCAGCGACGATCCTTTGACGGACGGCATCGAACTGATGCTCAAGGGCGGGCAGATGGGCGGGGACAAGCTGTTCGACGAATTGGCGAAGGGCGCGGCTTGAGGCGGCCGGGCCTCCACGGCCATATACGCCGCGAGCGTCGCGATAACCGTCTAGCGCTTGTGCCAGTACCTCCCTCCCCGGTCCCGCTGCGCCCAGACTTCCAATCCTTCAGCGCTTGACTGCGCCATCACCGCGCCATCCCGGTCGCTGCGCCAGAACCGGGCCCCGGCCCGCGTCCATCGCAACTCCACCGCCCGGGCGGGATGGCGGAATCGATTCAGGTGCCCGGCCTGCGCGATCGCGTGCTCCGCGCCCACCGCATTGACCAGTTCCCGGCCGGACGAAGACGCCGACCCATGATGGGGCGCAAGCACGATGTCGGCTCCTTCAAGCCCCGACGCCACGAGCTCCCGCTCCTGCGCCACGCCGACATCCCCGGTCAGCAGCAACGAATGGCTTGCGCCGTCCACGCGCAGCACGCAGCTATCGGCGTTCCGGTCATCCGCTTTCGTGCTGCCCTCCGGCGCCGGGTGCAGGAAGGTAAACACCACCCCGTCCGTCTCCCAGCTTGTTCCTCGTTCGCAACGCAACATCTCCCCTGGCAAAACCGGCTGCGCGTTGCCCGCGTCCGGCCACATCCTGGCGTCGCGCCGCAAGAAAGCGGGCAGGTCGAACGACGTGTAGCTGCGCGCCACCGGCGCCGCCGCCAGCACCGCGCGCGTTCCGCCCACGTGGTCCATGTCGGCGTGGGATAAGACCAGCACGTCCAACTGCCCGACGCCACGGGACTGGAGAAACGGCGCGACGACCCGCTCGCCCGCGTCGCTGCCCCCGTAGCTGCGCGGCCCCGCATCAAACAGCAGCGACTGGCTGGCCGTTTCCACAAGAATGGCGCTGCCCTGCCCCACGTCCATCGCGCTCATGCGCCAATGGCCGGGCTCCGGCCTGTCGGGCCGCCAGAACAGCAGAGGCAGCATGCACACCCATCCAAGATGCCGCCCCGGCCATCCTCGTTCCTGCAGCGCCCAGACCATGCCCGCCACCGCCAGCAACAGCCACGGCCACCCGGCTGCAGCGACCGGCATGCTGGCCCAGCCGGCGTTGCCCACCCAGGTCACCGGCGCCATTGTCATATCGAAGGCGGTCAACCCCGCCTGGCCCACCATCGCCGCAAGGCTCTCCGCGCCGGGCAAACACGACAACGCCGCGCACAGCAGCGCCAGCGGAGTCACGATGAACGTCACCGACGGAATCGCCACCGCGTTGGCCAGAGGCGACCCCAGCGACACCTGATGCACCAGGAAGGCGAGCAGCGGCATCAGGCCCACCGTCACCATGAGCTGCAGGCGAACCGCCTGCCCCAGCCGGGCCGCCCAGCGCGCGCGCCAGCCTGCATCAAAGTCAATCGGCGCACTGGCGATGCGCAGCAACACGGCCACCGCGCCGAAGGACAGCCAGAAGCCCGCCGATACGGGCGCCCAAGGATCCAGCGCGACCACCGCGGCCGCCGCGCAGGCCAGCACCCGGTCGGGCGAAAGCGGCAGGCGCGACAACGCCGCCGCCAGCACCACCAACAGCATGAAAAAGGTACGCCGGGCCGGCACACCCCAGCCCGCCAGCAGGCAATACAACAGCGCCACCATCGCCGCGACCGCACCGCCCGCAATGCGCGCCGGCAAACGCTCGGCCAACCCGGTTCCACGCCAACGCAACCGCCGCCAGACCGCCGATGCCAGCAGCCCCGCAATGCCGGCAATCGACGTCACGTGCATGCCGCTGATCGACACCAGATGCGTGATGCCGCTGCGGTTGAAGATGCGCCAGTCGTCGCGCGCCACGCCCGCCTGATCCCCGATCGCCAGCGCGATCATCACCGGCGCATAGCGGTGATCTCCCAGCGCAGCACGCATGCCTTCGCGCACATGGTGCCGAGCCCGTTCTATCGCAATGCCGGCCGTCGCCCACGGCCGATCCGCCAGCAGGGCCGGCTGCCCGCGCACCGTGCCCGTCGCGCGCACCCCGCCGGCAAACAGGCGCCCTTCCAGATCGGGCCCCGAAGGGTTGAGCAACCCGTGCGGCCGCCGCAGCACCACCGCCATGCGCCACACCTGGCCGGGCGCCAACTGCGGCAAGCCCTGATTCGCCCCCGCACCCGCCTGCCAGGTGATCTGAATGCGAGATGGGATACCGGGCCGAGCAGGCTGGTCCAGCTCTGCCATGAACCGCTGTCGTTGCGCATCGCCGTCAGGCAGTTCCGCCACACGCACCACCAGGCGGGACACTTCGTCCTGATGCGCATCGGCCAGCGCATCGTCCAGGCGGTGCTGGGCTTGTAGGGAGGCGTTGATGAAACCGACGGAGAATCCCAGGGTCAGTGCAGCCAGGATGCGCAGGACAGGATGGCGCGCGCGTGACCAGGCGGCGCAGGCCACAGCACCCGCGGCGGCGGCCGTCCACAGCAGTAACGCGTTCGGCAATGACGGCAGTACCTGCACCACCCCCGCGCCCGCCACGAAGGCGAGGCAGAACGATCGGCCCGTGATGACGCTCTCCTGGGAAAAAAGGAAAGCGTAGGCCACGGTATGGACCTGCGAACCAGCAAGTGAGCGGATTTATCCAGCTCGGAGGACCGCCACGGATCCTATTCCATCTGTCGTCTTCAATTTAAAAATGCTGTGTACCGGGGCCGCCGTCAACGAAGAGCGCAACGGCTTCCTCGCGGCGGCTAAAGCCGGAGCTGCCTGGCCAGACGCACAAAGTACATTACCCCCCAACCGAACGCCTCATCCCGACACCCATGAAAGGCACCCGCAATTCCCTGTCTTCCCTGCGCATCTTCCTGACGGCCGCCGAAACGCTGAACTTCAGCCGCGCGGCCGAAGCGCTGAACCTGACCCAAAGCGCCGTCAGCAAGCACGTAGCCGCCTTGGAAGACCGCCTGGGCACGGCCCTCTTCAAGCGCATGCCGGCGGGCCTGCGTCTGACTTACGCCGGCGCGCTGTACCTGGAACGCATCAGCGCCGCGGTGCGGCTCATCGATGAGGCTGACGCGCTGGTGGCCAATCCGGCCTCGCGCGTCGCGCTGAACGTCGCGGTGTCTCCGTCCTTCGCCCAGTTCTTCCTGCTGCCCAGGCTGTCCGAGTTCTTCGAACTGCACCCCGAGATCCGCGTCAATATCCGTCCTCGCCTGCTGCATGGGCGGGACCGCTCGGAAAGATTCGACGCCGAAATCCAGCTGCACACCGGCTACGTCTCGGGCATGAGCGCGCAGTATCTATGCGGTCGCGAGATGACGCTGGTCGCCACCCCCGCGCTGCTTGAACGCCATCCCGTCAAGTCCGTGGAAGACATCGCTCGATTGCCGCTGCTGAAACGGGCGCAGCGTGGCTACGGGTGGGACGAATGGAGAGCCGACGTTGCGCCGCTGTGGTCCGGGCCGGCCGCCACCGCGCCCGAATACGAAGGCTTTTCGATTTTGCTGCCGGCGGTGATGAACGGATTGGGCGCAGGGATCATGCCCTTGTGCATGGTGCTGGACCAATTGGAATCCGGCCGACTGGTGCGCCCGTTCGAAGAGACGGTGGACGGCCGCTACGGCTATCACTTGATGCAACCCCGGCCCAATGTCGGCGGTCCGTACTGCCAGGCGTTCTGCGACTGGGTGATTGCCCAGGGCCAGGAACTGAACGCCAGGACGCGACGGTTCGCCGGGCTGGCATAAAAGGCACAAACCCTGCGCAGCACCGGTATTCCAGTTTGGAATATCCCATGCGCATACTTCCTTTGCCCGGCGCAAATCCAGCCACCACAATGACGTGAAACCATTCATGGGTCACCAAAAAAATCATGTTCAAGTGGAAAAAACTGCTGGCCGCCCTGGCCGTTCCCGCGTCTTTGGCAAGCGTGCAAACAGCCTCGGCCGCCTATCCCGATAAGCCGATCAAGATCGTCGTGCCCTACTCGGCCGGCGGCAGCTCCGACGTGGTGGCCCGCGCCATCAGCGATCAATTGAACGCCCAGCTCGGGCAGTCGGTCATCGTCGAAAACCGCGCCGGCGCAGGATCGATGCTGGGAACCGCGTACGTCGCCACCGAGGCGCCCGACGGCTACACCTTGCTGCTGGCCGACGTGCCGTTCACCATCGTTCCGGCGCTGTACAAAGACCGCGTGAAGTACGACGCGAAAAAGGACTTCGCGCCGATCTCGCTGCTGGGCCTGTCGCCCATGTATCTGTTCGTCAACCCCAAGTTCGAGGCGCAGGACGTCCCGTCCCTGGTCAAAGGCGCCACCGCCAAGCCGGACACCATTTCCATGGGCTCGGGCGGCAATGGCTCCCTGACCCACCTGATGGCCGAACTCTTCATGCAGACCACGAAGACCAAGTTCGCGCACATTCCCTACAAGGGCGCGTCCGCGTCGGTCAACGACCTAGCCGGCGGCCAGATCGACGCCAGTTTCACCACCATGGCGACCGCCGTAGCGCTGTACCAGAGCGGCAAGATCAAGCCCATTGCCGTGTCGTCTCCCGCTCGGCAGGCGGATACGCCCGATGTCCCGACGTTCCAGGAACTGGGATACCAGGGACTGACCGTGCAAAGCTGGTGGGGGCTGGTGGCGCCGGCAGGAACGCCCGAGCCCGTCCGGAAGAAGCTGTCGGACGCGATGGCCAAGGTCATGCAATCCGACCCCGTCAAACAACGGCTGGCCAGCGTGGGCATGAACCTGTCGCCGGACACCAGCGCGGCTGCGCTGAGCTCGTTGCTGGCGCAGGACTTTGAGCGCTGGGCCGACCTGGTGCAGCGCGCCAATATCACTTTCGAATAAACAATTTTGCTGCGCCGCGCGGCCATGCGCGGCGCCGGAGACACAGATGACATCCTGGCAACAGGCGGCCGCCGGCGACGCGGCCCTGATGGGCGACTTTCAAACGATTTGCAGTTTTGGCGGGCGCCTGTCGGGCACGGGCAAGGACGAAGCCGCCATGGAATGGGCGCTGACGCGCCTGCGGGAAATCGGGCCCGACGTGCGCCGGGTGCAGGTGCCGTACGATGGCTGGCGCTGCCTGTCGAGCAGCCTGACGCTGCTTGGCGATAAACCCGTGGACCTGGAGTGCGTGCCCCTGCTGCGCTCGGCGTCCACAAGCGCCGAGGGACTGGAAGGCGTTGTGCAGGACCTGGGCGCCGGCCGCCCGGAAGATTTTGAACAGGCCGGCGATGCGGTGCGCGGCAAGATCGTGCTGGTGCGCCACGAGTATCCGTTTTCGCGGGGGCATGTCCATCGTCGCCGCAAGTACGACATGGCCGTGGCCCAAGGCGCTGCCGCTTTCCTGATCGCCAATCCCTTGCCGGAAGCCGGCCCGCTGTCCGGATCGTCGGGACGTCCCCGCGACGGCGCCGGCATTCCGGCAGCCTATATCGGTCACGAAGCGGCACTGGCATTGACCGCGCAGCCCGGCTCGCGCGTGCGCCTGCAGATTCAGGGCGAAGAAGTGCGGGATTCGATGGCCTGCGCCGGCATCCTGGACCTGCCCGGCGGCCGCGACAGCCGGGTGGTCATCAGCGCGCACATGGACGGCCATGACCTGGGCACGAGCGCGCTGGACAACGCCACGGGCGTGGCCGTTGCGCTGGCTGCCGCCCGCAACCTTGCGGGTTGCCTTGGGCCCGACACGCCGGGTCTGCGCATCTGCTTTTTCACCGCCGAGGAATGGGCACTGGCAGGTTCTGCGCGCTATCTGGCCGACATGGCGCCATCTGAGCGTCAAAAGCTGAAAATCAACATCAACCTGGACACCGTGGCCGGCGACGACACCCTGTGCGCATTGATCAGCGACTACCCGGCGCTGGCAGGCGTGGTGGACGGCGCCACCGCGCAGGCTGGCGTGCCCGTCTCGCACTGGCTGCCGTTCATGCCGAATTCGGACCACGCCAATTTCGCGAAACACGGCATCCCTGCCCTTCGTCTGGTGGCCGGCTTTGAAAAACCTGAATCTCGCGTTCGGCACATCCTTTCACGTGGCGACGTCCCCGGCATCATCCTCGAAAGCGAAATGCGCAATGCCTTGGCGGTGACCTGCGCAATGGCTTCCCTGGCGCTGGGCATGAGCGACCGGGACCTGGACGCGTTGAAAGCAGGCTCGACCTGCCCCGGCGTCTAGGACGCTGGCGCTCGCCACTGGCACGCCGATTCGCCAGGCACGCCGCTTGCTGAGTCTCCAATTCGACAGGCGGCATCCGTCGCCTGGTGGATTCAATTCAAGGAGACCGATATGGCGGACCATGTGATCAAGGTATTGAACGATCTGATCGAAACCTCGAAAGATGGCGAAAAAGGATTCACCGCCGCGGCCGACGACACAAAGACCGCGGAACTGCAGGAACTCTTCAGGAATCGCGCGCGCGACTGCGCGGCAGGCGCCGCGGAGCTGCAGGCCGTGGTCAGCCAGATGGGCGGCAAGCCCGAGGACAGCGGAACAGTGTCCGGCGCGATGCACCGGGGCTGGACGAACCTGAAGGCAGCGGTCGCAAGCCGCACGGACCTGGTCCTGCTGGAAGAATGCGAGCGCGGCGAAGACGTCGCCAAGGCCGCTTACGCCAAGGCGCTGAAGGACATCCTGCCCGAAAATGTCCGCGCCATCGTCGAGCGCCAGTATCAAGGCGTGCTGCGCAATCACGACCAGATCCGTGATTTGCGCGACCGTTACCGCGCCGCGACCTGATCTGCGTGACGCCCCCGGAGTACCGGCATGCCCCGGGGGACCAGCCAGGAAATCGCGCCTAAGTCACGGCGCTTGATCTGAACGCACGTGCCTCAAACGCGGGACGTTGAAGCAGCACGGCGCGGCGCGCCCGCTTTACTTCCGTCGTTGTTCGCGCCGGCCGGAACGCCCAGGCGCACGGCGTTGGATTTGAAACGACTGGCATTTCAAGCAGGAACGCTTCCTACCGCACCAATTCCGCGTACACGCGCTTGAACAAGGAGAAGCGCTGCTTCAAGCCTGCCAGCCCGCCATTGATCCGGCGCGTGATCCTGGCGAAATCTTCAAGATCGTCATCGTGCGTCCGGTCATCGGCAAGCTCGTTCAACCCGCGCGATTGCCAGTACCACCCCGCGCTCAGCGCCGCCCATTTCGGTTCCGCCAGCAAATCAGGCGTGTTGAGCAGGTCCACGCCGATGGCATCCGCCGCCGCATCGTAATTGCTGCGCCCCGTCAGCTGGATGATGCCCCTTCCGCGATACCGGTAGCCGTCGTCGCTTGCGACGTCGCCATTGCCCATCCGGTTCGCGTACACCATGTTCGCCAGCCCCTGCGGATTGTTCACATAGGGCATCGCCGACGCCTCGTCCGGAAAGCGCTTCGGCCAGACCTTGGTCAAGCGCGCGGCGGTCGTGTACTTCAGATTCTCTTCCAGCCGGTTGTATTCGGCGGATTCATAGCCCGTCTGAGCAAGAAAGCTCGCGATCCGATCGGGGGTTTCGATCTCGTACTTCTGGAATGCCGGGGCCAGCGCCTCGGCCCACGCCGCGGGCGCCTTGCAGTTGGGAAAGACGCGTTGGAGCTGATCGAGACTCAGCATGATCGTTCCTCGGGTGCATAGGAGTGGCCGCGATTTGGTGGCAGCAGACAGTGAGTTTGAGCCACGCCCGGCAGCTGCAAATACCTAATTTTGGGTATGGCCGAACACACGCGCGTCGCTCGCGTTGCGAGGGATCATGGACCGGGAAAACAAATTATGAAACACTCCGATATTTTTAGATACGCGTCGCCCTTCTGTTTGAAGCTGTCCGGGCGGTCCGTTTGTTAATCACTTACTTCCAACCACAATGAATCGAACGACCAAGAACATGCTGAAACTGGCCGCAGCCGGCGGCGCCATCCTTTTGGCAAGCGGATGCGCGAACGTGCCCATGGCTTCTGAAGAAAGCAACCTGAAGGCCAAGACATTTGCCGTCCCCGACGAAGGGAAGTCCGGATTGTTCGTTTATCGGGACAGCTTTGCAGGCAAAGCGCTGAAGAAAGACGTCTATGTCGATGGCAACTGCCTCGGCGAGACCGCTGACAGGGTCTTCTTCTATACCCAGGTCGAAGGCAACAAATCGCACAAGGTGTCGACCGAATCGGAATTCTCCCCGAACGATCTTCTGCTCACGATGGAGGCGGGCAAGAACTACTTCGTCCGGCAATTCATCAAACTGGGCGTGTTCGTCGGCGGCGCCGGCGTAGAACAGGTGTCGGAAGAAGAAGGGAAAAGGGTGATTTCCAAACCCGAACTGAAGCTGGCTGCTGAAGGCCAGTGCGGCTGATCGCTTAAGACTTCCCCGCCAACAAGCCGCAAGTTCGCGCGCCAGGCGGGGACCTTGACACCTCCCGCTCCCCCCGGGAACATACCCTCTTCCACCCGGGGAGCGTCGCCAAGGCGCTGAGAATCCGTTGGCCTGCCTTGCAGGCAATGCACGGCGACCCGTCGAACCTGATCCAGATAACGCTGGCGTAGGGATGGTGCGTGTCCATGGGCGCGCGTCCCCCGCGCAAGGACCGCCCCGCATGACGCATTCCGATCTTCAAGCCCTAGCCCACCGCTCCCAGGACCTCCTGGCCGCCGTCCGCCGCGACGCGCCGCTGGTGCAGTGCCTGACCAACTTCGTCTCGATGAACTACGCGGCCAACGCCGTGCTGGCCATTGGCGCATCGCCCGCGATGGTGCATGCCGAGCAAGAGGCGCCTGAGTTCGCGCGGATTGCCGGCGCGGTGGTGATCAATATCGGCACGCTTTCCGCGCCGTGGCTCGACAGCATGCTCTTGACCGCGGCTGCCGCCGGCCAGGCCGGCACTCCTTGGGTGCTGGACCCGGTGGCGCATCACGCAACGGGATTCCGACGCGACGCCATCCGGCGGCTGCTGGACCTCAAGCCCACGATCATCCGGGGCAATGCCTCGGAAATCATCGCGCTGGCCGGCGGACAGAGCGCCGGCAGGGGCGTGGATGCGCGCGACGCCGTGGCGCAGGCGGAGCAATCGGCGCTGGACATCGCGGTACGCCGCCAAACCGTCGTGGCGGTCACCGGGGAGGTGGACTTCGTCACCGACGGGACGCGCTCGGTTCGGATCGGCGGCGGATCCCCGCTGATGCCGCGCGTGACGGCCACCGGCTGCGCGCTGACCGCCGTCGTTGGCGCCTTTGCTGCTGTTTCCCGGGACGATCCCTACGCCGCGGCGGTCGCCGCCCTGTCCTGCTTCGGCATTGCGGGGCAGCGGGCCCACACCCAGGCGCAAGGCCCGGGTTCATTCGCCTGGCGATTCCTGGACGCGCTGGCCGGGCTGGAAGCGGATTGCCTCACGCGCGAATCGCCGCTGCATTGAAATTGATCTGGCCCCGGGCGTGTCACGGGTAGGTCACACGCTGTCCCCAAAATTCTTTCCTTCAACACGGAGGAAAGACGGTGAAGCCACACCTACGCAAGATCTTTGCAGTCACCGCCAGCTTTGCGCTGGTGGCCGGCCTGTCCGCCTGCGGCGGCGACGACGATGATAACGACGCCGCACCCGAAACCCCGCCGCAGGCCAGCGTGCCGCAGGGCGCGACGCTGGACGTCGCCATCCTGGGCACCACCGACCTGCACGCCAATGTGCTGGGCTACGACTACTACAAGCTGGCCGAGGACAAGAGCTACGGCATGGACCGCACGGCCACGCTGATCGCCAACGCCCGCAAGCAGAACCCGAACACGCTGTTGTTCGACAACGGCGACACGGTCCAGGGGACTGCGCTGTCGGATTACCAGGCGCTGGTGTCGCCGGTGCAGTGCTCCGACATGATTGCGATCTACAAGCAGATGAAGCTGCTGTCGTACGACGCGGGCACGATGGGCAACCACGAGTTCAACTACGGCCTGCCCTTCCTGTCGCAGATCACGAATGTGGACTTCGGCCTGGCCGGCATCGGCAAGGGCACGGCGCAGACCAACCCCGCCGGCGCGAAGGACTGCGCGGCGCCGGAATTCCCGTTCGTATCCGCCAACGTGGTGTCGGCGGCTTCCAAGCAGCCCATCTTCAAGCCGTGGGTGATGCTGGACAAGACGTTCAAGGCCACGGACGCCAGCGGCAAGTCGATCGACGTGCCGCTCAAGGTCGGCGTGATCGGCTTTGCGCCCCCGCCCATCATGCAATGGGACAAGGCCAACCTGGAAGGCCACGTGGAAGTCACGGGCTGGAAGGAAACGGCGGCGCGCTACGTGCCTGAAATGAAGGCCGCGGGCGCGGACCTGGTCGTGGCGCTGGCGCATGGCGGCATCGATCTGGCGACGGCCTACAGCCCCGACATGGAAAACGGCGCGGGTTACCTGAGCCAGGTGGCCGGCATCGATGCGCTCATCACGGGTCACCAGCATCTGCTGTTCCCCGACACGAACGAGAAGTCGCAATTTGCCGGCCAACCGGGCGTGGAATTGGCGAAGGGCCTGATCAATGGCGTGCCCACGGTGCAGGCTGGCCAGTGGGGCAACAACCTGGGTCAGATCACGCTGAAGCTGGCGTACGACCAGGGCTGGAAGGTGCAGAAGGATGCGACGCAGGTTCAGCGCATTTCGACCCGCCTGACGGCGCAGAGCGGCTCTACGCCCGCCACCTATGTCGAACCCGATTCCGCCGTGCAACAGTTGGTGCAGGCCGAGCACGCCGCCACCATCGACTACGTCAAGACGCCGATCGGCCAGAGCCAGTTCGACATGGCCACGTACTACGCGCTGGCGGGCGACGTGTCCGCGCTGCAGATCGTGAACATGGCGCAGATCGACTACCTGACCGACTACATCGCGAAAAACAGCCCGTCATATGCGGGCCTGCCCATCCTGTCGGCCGCCGCGCCGTTCAAGGGGGGCCGCAATGGTCCCGGCGACTTCACGTACGTGAAGCAGGGCAACGTCGCGATCAACAACGCCGCCGACCTTTACCTGTATCCCAACACGCTGCAAGTAGTGCGGGTCAGCGGCGACATCGTGCGCCAGTGGCTGGAAAAGACCGCCGAACAGTTCAAGCAGATCGACCCCTCGCAGGTCGCGCCGCAAGATCTGATCGACACCAGCTTCCCGACGTTCAACTTCGACGTGCTGTACGCGGCGGGCAATGCCCTGAAGTATGAAATCGACGTGACCCAGCCGAAGGGCTCGCGGATCACGGCGCTGACGTACAACGGCGCACCGCTGGATCTGACTGCGGAGTTCCTGGTGGTGACCAACAACTACCGCGCCAGCGGCGGCGGCGACTTCCCCGGCCTGGCCGGCGGCAAGGGCGACATCGTGCTGCAGGCCCCGGACGCCAGCCGCGACGTGCTGATCAGCTACATCAAGAAGAATCCCACGCTTGACCTGGCCACCTTTGGCCTGGACCGCAGCTGGCGCTTCACGCAGCTGAGCTCGCTGTCCGGACCCGTGGTGTTCTCGTCGGTGCCGGGCACGCTGGCCATGGCGTCGGCGCACGGCGTGACCAACGTCTCGGTGTACGACGCCACGCCCGACTCGGTGACGCAGCTCTCGCGTTACGCGCTGGACCTGACCCAGTAAAACGGTCGGATCAGGTGGGCGTCCTGCAACGGGGCGCCCGCCTAGCGGTAGTACACGCAGATGCGCTTGCCGCCGATTTCGTGCACGTCGATCGGCAGCTCATACAGTTCGCTCAGCACGTCCGGCCGGATCAGTTCGGCCGGCGGGCCGTGGCGGGCAATTCGGCCCTGTCGCATCGCCACAATGCGGTCCGCGTAGCTGGACGCGAAGTTGATGTCGTGCAGCACCAGCACCACCGTCTTGCCCAGTTCATCCGCGGCGCGGCGCAACGTGCCCATCATCGCGACGGCATGCTTCATGTCCAGGCTGTTCAGCGGTTCGTCCAGCAGCACGTAGCGCGTGTCCTGGCATAACACCATGGCCACGAAGGCGCGCTGGCGCTGGCCGCCGGACATCTCGTCCAGGTAGCGGTCGGCCAGGGGCTCCAGGTTCAGGTAGGCGATGGCGCGGTCGATATGAACCTTATCGTCCATCGTCAGCCGCCCGCCCGTGTGCGGGTAACGGCCAAACGCCACCAGGTCCTTCACCGTCAGCCGCAGCGGCAGGTGGTTGTCCTGGCGCAGGATGGACAGACGGCGCGCCAGGTCGCGGCTGTCGGCCCGCGTCACGTCCAGGCCTTCGACCAGCACGCGGCCCGCGCTCATCGGCAAGAGCCGGCTGACCATCGACAGCAAGGTGGACTTGCCCGCGCCGTTGGGGCCGATGATCGCCGTGACCCCACCCGCCGGCAGGTCAAGGCTGACATCGTCGATGACGACCGTATCGCCGTACTGCTTACTGACGTTCTGGATTTCTATCATCGGCGCCCCCTGCGCAAGATCAGGACGAGGAACATCACGCCGCCCACGAATTCAATCACCACGCTGACCGTGGTGTTCAGGCCCAAGACCCGCTCAAGCAGCGTCTGGCCGCCCACCAGGAAGATGACGCTCAACAGCGTCGCCGCCGGCACCGTGTACTTGTGCTTGTCGGAACCCATGGCCTGATACGCCAGGTTGCTGACCAGCAGCCCGAAAAACGTCACGGGCCCGACCAGCGCCGTGGACACCGACACCAGCACGGCAATGGCCGCCAGGGTCAGCATCACCGTGCGTCGGTAGTCCACGCCCAGGTTCAGTGAGATATCCCGGCCCAGCGCCAGCACGTCGTAACGTCGGCGCATCCGCCAGATCAGCAGCGACGCGGCGAATACGGCCGCCAGCGCGATCGGCAGCAATTCCACGCGAACCGAATTGAAGCTGGCGAACATGCGGTCCTGCAGCACCAGGAATTCGTTGGGGTCGATCAGCCGCACCACGAAGTTCGACAGGCTGCGGAACAGCAGCCCGAAGATGATGCCCACCAGCATCATCAGATGCAGGCTGCGCACCGCATCGGAAAACAGCCAACGAAACAGCAGGCAGGCGAACGCCGTCATGGCGCAGACCTCCAGCAGGAAGGCGGCGACGGGGTGGCTCGCGGCAGCCGCCGCCTGACCGAAGCCGAACACCACCACGGCCTGGATCAGCAGATACAGCGCATCGAAGCCCATGATGGCCGGCGTCAGGATGCGGTTGTGCGTGATGGTCTGGAACAGCACCGACGACACCGCGACGGCATAGGCCACCAGCAGCATGGCCACGAGCTTGCCGCCCCGGAACGGGATGACGAACGACCACTGGCCGTTTGCGCCCAGCGTCATGAAGGCCGTGATGCAAAGCAATGCGGCGGCGCCCAGCAGCGCCAGCCGCCAGGCCTGCGGCGAGCGCGCGGAAGTCAGGGACAACGAGGACTCAGCCAAGGCGGTTCCTCCGCGTGCGCAGCAGCCACAGGAACAGGATGCTGCCCAGCACGCCCACCACGGTTCCGATGGGAATCTCGTAGGGATGGATCACCATGCGGCCGATGATGTCGCAGGCCAGCACGAACACGCCGCCCAACGCGGCCACCCATGGAATGGCGCGGCGCATGTTGTCGCCCAGCACCAGGCTGACGGCGTTGGGCACGATCAGGCCCAGGAAGGGAATGCCGCCCGCGGTCACGACGACCACGGCGGAGATGGCCGATACGATCAGCAGGCCGACCAGCGTCAGCCGCGCGTGATTCAGACCCAGATTGGAGGCAAACTCGCGCCCCATGCCCGCCACGGTGTAGCGGTCGGCGGCGGCGTAGGCCGCGCACGCCAGTGCGAAGCCGATCCACAGCAATTCGTAGCGGCCGCGCAGCACGCCGGAAAAATCGCCGGTGGTCCAGGCATGCAGCGACTGAAGCAGGTCAAAGCGATACGCCACGAAGGTCGTGACCGCGTGGATCACGCCGCCCAGGATCAGGCCGATCAGCGGAACGATGAATGGCGTGCGCAATGGCACGCGACGCAGCAGCGCCAGGAACAGCAAGGTGCCGGCCAGCGCAAAACCCGTAGCCGTGAGCATCTTGCCGATCACCGGCGTATCCGGCGCAAGCAGGGTCACGACAAGGATGCCCAGCGTCGCGGATTCGACGGTGCCGGCCGTCGTGGGTTCCACGTAACGGTTGCGCACCAGCATCTGCATGATCAGGCCGGCCACCGCCAGCGCCATGCCGGCGAGCAGCAGCGCGATCGTCCGCGGGATGCGGCTGACCATCAGCAGCCGCCATGCGCGTTCGGCCTCTTCGCCCCCGCTCCAGAGCGCGGTCCACGACATCTGGCCCGCGCCCAGGCTGATGCTGGCCACGCACAGCACCAGCACCAGCAACAGCACCAACACCGCGGCCAGGCCGCCCCAACCGCTTATCGCCTGCCGCCAATTCACCGGCGGCCCTTCCACGCTGCCCGCATGCTGCTTACTTTCCTTGCGCCAGCGCCGCGGCGATCTGGTCCACGTTCTGCTGCATGGCCGTCAGGCCCGCGCTGCCCAGCAGATACCAATTGAAGCCGTTCAGGTAGACCACGCGCTGGTTCTTCCAGGCCTTGGTCGGACGCACCAGCTCGTTGTCCAGCATGCGCTGCGCCGACACGCCTTCGCGGCCGATGGCGGCGTCGCGGTCGATCACGAACAGCCAGTCGGGATCGGTCTGCGCGATGAACTCGAACGAGATCGCCTGGCCATGGTTGGACACGTTCAGGTTCGTCGCTGCGGGCTTGACGCCGAACGCGTCATGAATCACGCCGAAGCGGGAACCGGGACCATAGGCGCTCATCTTGCCGCCCGTCGTCAGCACGATCAGCGCGGTGCCGGCATCGGCGGCCTTGGTCTTCAGGGCCGAGATGGACGCGTCCAACGCATCCAGCTTTTCCTTGGCCTGCGGCTGCTTGCCGTAGATGGCGGCCAGCGTTTCGGTGTTGCGCTTCACGCTGCCGACCAGATCCTTGGCGTTGACGGTCAGGTCCACCGTGGGCGCCAGCTTGGCCAGCTCGTCGTACTTGGGCGCGGAACGACCAGCCACGAAGATGACCTGCGGCGCGGCCGCGTGGATGACTTCGTAGTTGGGCTCGAACATCGTGCCGGCCTTCAGGTAGCGCTGGTCGGCGAATTGGCTGAGCTGCGGCGGCAGCTTGGCGGCGCTGGGCACGCCCACCGGCTCTACGCCCAGCGCATGCATGGTGTCCAGCACGGCCAGGTCCAGCACCACGGTCTTGGACGGATTGGCCGGCACGGCGGTTTCGCCGCGCGCATGCTTGACCGGCACCGTGGACTGCGCGGCGCAAACCGCGGACGCGGCCCCCAGGATCAGGGCGGCGCCGGCACGGGCCGCCCATCGACATGCTTGCTTGGAATGCTTCATTCAAATCCTCTCTGTTTAGGGGCGCCCGAGGGCGCCCCGTCGTCATCAGAACTTCACGCCCACGCCCAGCCAGTAGCGGCGGCCGTCTTCGACATAGCCGAAGTCGTCGTAGGCGACCTGCTTGTCGAACAGGTTGTAGATGCCGGCATAGACCGACACGGTCTTGTTCACGGCGTACGATCCGCCCAGGTCCACGAAGGTGTAGGACGGCGCCACCAGCGCGTCCGAGGACGGACCGGTGGTGGGCTGGCTTTCGCGGCCACGGAAGTTCACGCGCGCCCAACCCTGCAGCGCATCGGACGGCTGCCAGTTCACGGTGGTGGTGAACAGGTGCTTGGGAAGCTGGTTCAGCGGCTCGCCCTTGTACTGGCCCGACTTCTGCTCGGACTTCGTGAAGGTATAGCTGCTGGTCAACGACCAGTCGGCGGACAGCGGCAGCTTCAGGCTGGCTTCCACGCCGCGCGACACGGCCTTGTCCACGTTCATGTACGTGGTGGGATTTGCGCCGAACTGGTTGGGGCCGTCCGTGCACTGCGTCAACGGGCAAGCCACGCGGGTGATCTTGTCCTTGAAGTCATTGTTGAACAGCGTCAGGCCGGCGTTGAAGCCTTCGCCATCGTCATAGATCAGGCCGATTTCCTGCGTCACCGACTTTTCGGGCGTCAGGTCCGGGTTGCCGTACATGTTGCCGCCGCGGCTGGTCTGGCCCCAGCCCGCCACGGTCTGGCGCAAGTCGGGCGCGCGGAAGCCCGTGGACACGCCGCCCTTCAGGGTCCAGCGTTCCGCCATGTGCCACACGCCGTACAGGCGCGGGCTGAAATGGCTGCCGAAGTTCTCGTCCTCGTCCATGCGCAGGCCGCCCGTGACCGCGAAGCTCTCTGTCAGACGCCATTCGTCTTCGGCGAACAGGGCCCATTGGTAGCGTTCGACCTTGTTGGGGCCGCCGGCAAGCTGGTTGCCGGTCTGGTCGTCCAGGCGCTGGTTGAGATAGCTGCCGCCCAGCGTCAGCATGTGCGAACCCAGCGGCAGGGACCACGAGGTCTGCAGGTCCAGGTTCTTGATCTTCATTTGCCGCGAGCGGTTGTCGAACTCTTCCTGCTGCACGTAGCTGTCGGACACGCCCCAGCCCCAGCGGCCGGTGTGCGACAACGCCCATTTGTTGCTGCGGTAGTCGGTTTCCGACGAGGCCGGGCAGCCTGTGCGCGCGCACGCCTCGCCCGGCGCCAGCGGCTGCACCGTCTTGCCCAGGGTGTCCTGGAACTTCTGGCGCATGGTCGTCGCTTCCAGCACAATGTCGTGGTCGCGGTTGGGCGTCAGCGCCAGCTTCGCGGTCACGCTTTCAGCATTGCGCTTGCGGTAGCCGTTGTAGATGTCGTCTTCATCACGCTGCGTGGCCTGGCCGTAGATCTGCAGGCCCAGCAGGTCGTTCTTGATCGGGCCAGCCAGGTAGAAATTGCCCTGGTAGATGTCGCCCGACTTGCTGCTTTCCTGGATCGTCGTATCCATGCGGATTTCGCCGTGCCATTCAGCGGGGACCTTGCGCGTGATGATGTTGATCACCCCGCCCATGGCGTCCGAGCCATACAGCGACGACATCGGACCGCGGACCACTTCGATGCGCTCGATGGCGGACAGCGGCGGCGTCCAGCCGCCTTCGACGCCCGTCGAATCCGAGTTCGTGCGCGTCTCGCGTGAGCTCTGGCGCTTGCCGTCGATGAGGATCAGCGTGTATTTCGGACCCATGCCGCGCAGGCTGATGTCCTGGCGGTCGCCGCCGCCGGTCACGATGACGCCGGGCACTTCCACCAGCGCGTCGTTCAGGTCGCGGTAGAACTTCTTGTCCAGGTCTTCACGCGTGATGACGCTGATCGAAGCGGGCGCGTCGCGTATCTCCTGCTCGAAGCCGCTTGCCGTCACCACCACGGTGTCCATCGTCCGCGTGGTGTCGGCCTGCTGCGCCCAGACCGCGGCGGGTCCCAGGCCAAAACCCGCTGCGCACAGGGCGGCGGCCAGTTGCGTGCGCGACGCGACGATGCGCTGGCCAGCGGCCAGTTCTTTCCTGCTCATGATTCCAACTTCTCCCGTCCCAGGCTCGCACCGCGCCCCACGCGCGGCACTGCACCGGCTTTCCACTTATTAATGAAAACCATTCTCATATTAGAATTGGGGCTGGCGGGAGCCGGCAACACGCTTTCCGCAACTTTTATCTTCTTTGCACTTCTTGACACTCCGGCGAACTGCGTTCGGCCAAACTGCCGAATGCACGACGCTCCCGACGCATGCCTTTCAATCACACAGCGGTAGCGCGCCGCATCCTGCTCATCGACGACGACGTCGAATTGGCGCAGATGCTGCGTGAATATCTGGGACCCAGTCACTGCCAGCTCACGCTGGCCCACACCGGCGCTCAGGGACAAGCCCTGCTGGCGCAGGACGATTTCGACCTGGTGCTGCTCGACCTGATGCTGCCCGACGGCAACGGACTGGACTTGCTCAAGCACTATCGGCAGCGGTCGCGCCGTCCCGTCATCATGTTCACCGCGCACGGCGGCGAGACCGACCGCGTGTTGGGCCTGGAATTCGGAGCCGACGATTATCTGGCCAAGCCCTTCAGCCCGCGCGAGCTCAAGGCCCGCATCACCGCGGTGATGCGCCGCTTCGAGGAAACCCCCGCCGCCGCCAGCCCTTGCTTGAACCTGGGTCCGCTGTCACTGGACCCCGCCACCGGCCGCGCCCGTTTCGGCGTGGACGAGGTCATGCTGACCGGCGCGGAGCAGCGCATCCTTGAGATCCTCATGCGCGCCCCCGGCCAGGTGATCGCTCGCGATCAGATCGGCCTGTACGCGCTGGGCCGCGCGCCGGACCGCTATGACCGCAGCATCGACACCCATATAAGCAGCCTGCGCAAGAAGCTGCGCCTGGACAACCAGGCCGACTCCCTGTCCATCCGCAACCTGCGCGGTCTGGGCTACGTGCTGGCCGGCGCCGCGTGATGGCCCGCCTGCCCACACGCTCGCTCTTCTGGCGAGCCTTCCTGACGTTCTGGGGCGCCATGGCCGTCATCCTGGTGTGCGGCATGATGCTGACCGCCGCGGTTGCCTGGTACCGCTTCAATTCGCTGGACGGACTGAATCCCGGCAACCTCACGCGCGACGCCACGCAGGTTGCGCGCACGCAAGGGCAAGACGGACTGGAACGCTGGGTCCGCGCCATGGATGACCATTATTCCGCGCTGAAGATCTACATCATGGATGCCCAGGACGCGGACATCCTGGGCAGGCGCCTGCCCACGCGTCTTCAGGACTGGCTCAGCGCGTACCGCGCGTCGCCGGACCGACCGCCGCAATCGGACTACGCCCCCGCCGACCCCGCAGGCGAGCGGGTCTCCTGGTGGGAGCCACAGGTGCTTACCCTGCCGGACGGCTCGGAACTGCTGATGCTCTTCCTGCCATTCGACTCGTCGCGCTGGGAAGTGCTGGCGCTGTCGCCGGTGGCGCTGGCCCTGCTGCTCTTTGCCCTTGCGGTAACCGCCCCCTTCTGCTGGGCCTTGACGCGCCACATCACCGCACCGCTGGCGCAACTGCGCGAGACCACGCATGCACTAGCCGCGGGTCGACTCGACACCCACACGCCGCCCCAGTTGGCAAAGCGCAAGGATGAACTCGGCCTGCTCGCCCGCGACTTCGACGCGATGGCGGTCCGGCTGAAGGCCCTGGTCGATACGCGCGAACAACTGCTGCACAACGTCGCACACGAACTGCGCTCCCCGCTGGCTCGCCTGCGGTTTGCGGCCGAACTGGCGCGTCGCAACGACGAAAGGCGCGACCTGCAGCTGGACCGCATCGAACGCGAATGCGAGCGTCTGGATGCGCTGGTGGGCAACACGCTGAGGCTTGCCCGAGTGGGCGCGATGCCCGTGCCCTCCGAAACGCTGGACGTGGCGGAAGTCGTGTCGGGCGTGGTGGACGACGCACGCTATGAAGCCGGCGGCCGAAACGTGCGCATCGACTGGGATACCCCGCCGCCCGTGCTGATTGCCGGCGACCGCGACAGCCTGGCCAGCGCCATCGAAAACGTGCTGCGCAACGCCCTGCGCTTCGCGCCGCCGAACAGCGTCATTCGCGTGCGCCTGTTGACCAGCGCCAGCGAAGCGAGCCTCGAGGTCGAAGACCGCGGCCCCGGCGTGGCCACGGACGAACTGGCATCGCTCTTCGAACCCTTCTATCGCACCGGCTCCGCCGGCGGCGGTTCAGGCAGCGGCGCGGGCCTGGGCCTATCCATCGCGCAGGCCGCGATCGCTGCGCACAAGGGCACGATATCGGCACGCAATGTGTCCCCGCAGGGACTGAGCGTGCGCATGGAGCTGCCGCTTATTTGCGGCGTGGATGCTTAGGGGAGATTGGTTGGCGGCGATGTGTAATCGCATCGTCCACGGTCTTCCTGCAACTTGAAAGAGCGCACGCGAACCCACAAATCGCCTGACGATGGACGCCCCCGTTCACGCGGCTGGAATCCAAACTAACCGTACCCAAGATTGGGTACAGGCTCGACCGCCGACTTGCTTCAAAATCTCCAGCACTGCGATGCAAATAGCCTTTCCTGCTGACCAAACGCGTACAGGGCTGGGAGATATCCATGAACTGGTTGTTATCCAAAGATGATCAGGGCAACGACATCGAGCCGTTGCGCAAGGCGCTCGCGCGCGCATTGGGCGCCGACGCCGCGGCATTTGCCGTGCTTCAGAAACCGGGTACGGTGATCGACGGAGAATTTGACGCCGCAATTCGCCGCTGGCAGGCCGGAATAGGCGCCATCTCGGACGGCATCATTGGACCGCGTTGCCAGTTGCTGCTGGGTCTCTCATCGCCCGTCCCGTTGCGTCTGGGCGCTGAACCGGTCAATGTTGGCACTGTCAGCCGCCTGTTTCCCGCCACCAAGCCGGCCAACATCGCTCGCTACTTGCCGTACATTGAAGCAGCGTTGGGTGCGGTAGGACTTACCGATCGTGCCATGGTGATAGGCGCGCTTGCGACCATTCGAGCCGAAACCGAGGGATTCGTGCCCATTGCCGAATTCAAGTCACGGTTCAATACCGTGCCTGGCGAAAGGCCGTTCGGTCGATACGACGGGCGAAACGGTCTGGGCAACAGCGCACCGGGCGATGGCGAGCGCTATAAAGGCCGCGGCTTTATCCAACTGACGGGCAAAGCCAACTACAAGAAGTACGGCGAAAAGTTAGGCATTGACCTGGTGAATTCGCCGGACAGAGCTAACGCGCCGGAAGTGGCCGCCCTGCTCCTGGCGTTGTTCTTGCTCGACAAGGCGCCGAAGTTCCGAGACGCGTTTCAAAGCGGCGATATGCCCGCAGCCCGACGGCTCATCAATGGTGGGACTCACGGGCTGGAAAATTTCCAGGATGTGTTCGAGCGCGCGGAAACCATCTGGCCAACGGCGGCGCCTCCTGTCGCCGGAACGCAGCGCCGTGCAGGTGCGACCCACGCAGAAGATCCCGCGCCACCGGCCATGCCTGCTACGCGCAACCTGCGCACGAAGAAGGACGCCGCCGACCTGCGAGACAGAATGTTCCAGCCTCAGGCCACGACATTGGCCGACGAATATCCCGCGCAGAGCGAAGTCGAAGCCTTTCTGCCAGCCTACACGGCCGCGGGATTGATATTGAATCAAGGACAGGAAGGCGCCTGCACCGGTTTTGGCCTTGCATGCGTCATCAACTACCTGCGATGGCTCAAGGCCAGACACCCGGCCAAGATGGAATCGGTAAGCCCGCGCATGCTGTACACGCTCGCACGCCGCCACGACGAGTACGAGGGCGAAAACTACGACGGGTCGAGCTGCCGGGGAGCGCTCAAGGGCTGGTTCAACAATGGCGTGTGCCTAGAGTCGTTCTGGCCGTACACGCCTCAGGCCTCGAACCCTGCACATTATGGATTCGCGGAAAATGCGGCGCAGCAAACGCTGGGTGTGTACTACCGTGTCGACACCAAGTCCATCGTCGACATGCAGGCCGCCATTGCGCAGCAAGGCGCGGTTTTCGTCTCCGCGTTTACGCACAACGGCTGGCAGTCATGGGAGACGCCCGAAAGGCGCTCACCGCACAAGGTCAGTCACGCCGGCCTGCCGCGCATCCCGTTTGACGGCCGCCCCTCTCAGACCGACGGCCATGCCTTTGCACTGGTCGGCTTCAACGCCCTGGGTTTTATCGTGCAGAACTCGTGGGGAACGGACTGGGGTGAAGGCGGGTTCGCCGTGCTGTCCTACCTGGACTGGCTGGCGAACGGCATGGACGCCTGGGTAATAGCCCTGGGAGTGCCGGGAGTGATCGCCGGGGGCCTGGAGGTCGGCAGCAGAGCCGGCCAGACCATGGCCGGCGCCGACCGCAGCAAGTGGTGGGACACCGGACTGGCTTATCGCCACAGCGTGGTGCTGGGCAATGACGGGCGGGTAAGCCGCTACCTGACCGAAGATGAGCAACCCCGCAAGTTGCAGCAGCAGGCCTACGCCCTGCCCGACGACTGGTTCCGCACGTTGAGCCCGGAAGCCCCCAAACGCTTGGTGCTATATGTGCACGGCGGTTTATGTAGCGAAGCCGATTCCATAAAACGCGTGAGCGCCCTGGGAAGATTCTTCATCGGAAATGGCTGCTATCCGCTGTTTCTGGTGTGGAAGACGGGCCTTATCGAGACACTCGGCAACATCATTTCTGAAAAGATGCGTTCGCAACCTGTGCTGATGGGTGGCTGGGAAGATGCCATTACCGACGCCACGGATTTGCTGGTGGAAAAGTCTATCGGTCGCCCCTTGGCGCGGCCTTTGTGGAGCGAAATGAAGGAGAACGCCATGCTGGCGTTCACGCCAAGGCATGGCGGCGATCTACTGCTGGATGCGCTGCAGTCGCTGGCCACAACCTGGGGCGACAAGTTCGAACTGCACCTGATTGGACACTCGGCGGGCGCCATCGCGCTGGGTCATCTTCTGCGCTCGCGAGAGCTCCGGCAGCGCGACGCCCAGGACGAGACCTTGGGTGGGCGCCTGGCCTCGGTCCATTTGTACGCCCCTGCCTGCAGCGTGGCCTTCGCCAACGCCCATTATGGCAACGTCATGCAACAGCTCCATCTGGAACTGCTTTCAGACCGGGTAGAACGTCGCGACAAGGTGACTCCGCTATATCGCAAGTCCTTGCTCTATTTCGTGTCAAACGCCCTGGAAGCCGACCTGCACACGCCGCTACTTGGCATGGAGCGCGTAATCAATACCGGCGATACCGGGTGGGATGGCACGTCGGATACGGGAGAAGTGCTACGTTCTTGGCGCACGGCCGCCAAGGATTTCGGTCTAGACACGCGAACCAGGTCGGTTACCGACGACAGCATTCAAGTGGCCACCGACGCCAATGGAAATCCGGTGGAAATGCCCGCCACCCATGGCAGCCTGGACAACAGCATTGACGTGATCAGCCGGACTTTGAAAAACATCACCGGCCGCGCCAATCTTGACATGAAGGTGGACGACCTGCGCGGCTATTGACGGCATGCCGCGTTATCGAGTGCTCCCCGGCCAGCTTGTGAACTGGCTCCATTGGCCGACGGCGCGTGTTGCGACGTCAACGGACCAAGCCCGAAAAAATCACTCCGAATCGGCCAGGATGGCTGCCGGCAGCCGATCCAGCACCCGCATCGCATTGGCGGTGGTGGCGTGGGCCACCTGTCCCGGGGTGATTCGGCGCAGTTCGGCCAGCACCTCGGCGATGCGGACCAGTTCGCCGGGACGGTTGCGGCGATTGGGGGGATGCAGCCATGCTGGGGGGATGTCGGGCGCATCGGTTTCAAGAACCAGGTGCTCCAGACCCACATCCACTGCGTGGCGGCGGATCTGCAAGGCGCGCTCGTACGTCATGGCGCCGCCCATTCCCAACGCGAAGCCGTGTTCGATGAACGCCTGCGCCTGCTGGGCGCTGCCGTTGAACGCATGCGCGATGCCTCCGATGCGCTCGTGGCGACGCAGGTACTTCAGCAGGATGTCCTGGGATTTGCGCACGTGCAGCAGCACGGGCAGCTTGAACTCGGCGGCCATTTCCAGTTGCGCGGCATAGAACCTTTCCTGGCGTTCGCGCGGCTCGCCAGAGGCGATCTCCGGCACGAAAAAGTCCAGGCCGATCTCGCCAATGGCAACGAAGCGCGGATCACCCAGCGATTCCCGGATCGCAGCGCGCAGCGCGTCCAAATCCGCATCCGCGGCGCGCTGCACGAACAGGGGATGGATGCCGAGCGCGTACGCGCCGCCGGAAATCTTGCCGGCCAGGTCGCGCACGACTGAAAAGTTGGCCCGCTCGACGGCGGGAATCACGATGGCCTGGACGCCGGCTTCGGCGGCGTGGTCCGCCACCGCTTCGCGGTCGGCGTCGAATTCTCCCGCGTCCAGATGGCAATGGGTGTCGATAAGCATGGGCGCGCCCTCCTGGTGCGGATTATCCGCCCGCGGCCCCGTGGTGGCCAGCGCCAGACGGGCGGCGCCGTTGTCGATGCCTATCCCGAGACCAGCCGGCCGCTTTCCATCAGCAACTGGCGATCTGCGCGGGCGGCAAGTTCGGGATCATGGGTGACGATCGCAAATGCCGTGCCCGACTCCTGGTTCACCCGCGTCAGCAGTTCAAACATATTGTGAGCGGTATGCCGGTCGAGGTTACCCGTGGGCTCGTCGGCCAGCACGCACACGGGACGCGTCACCAGCGCGCGCGCCAGGGCGACACGTTGCCGTTCTCCGCCGGACAACTGTCCAGGAAAGTGCCCTTCCCGCGCGGACAGTCCGACCATGCCAAGGACCTCGTGCGCGGCCTGCCGAGCCTTGTCGCGATTTTCGCGGCGCACGATCAGGGGCATCGCCACGTTGTCCAGGGCGGAAAATTCCGCCAGCAGATGGTGGAACTGGTAAACGAATCCAAGGCTGCGGTTGCGCACCGCGCTCTTTTTGGCCTCGGACAGGCCCACGGCGAGCTGTCCGTCGACGGACACCGAACCGCTTGTGGGGACGTCGAGGAGGCCCAGGATATGCAGCAAGGTGCTCTTGCCGGAACCCGATGCGCCCACGATGGCGACCATTTCGCCGCGGGCGACGGTCAGGCTGACGTTGCTGAGGACTTCGATGCGGGCCGGGCCCTCGTCATAGATTTTGACGATGTCGTTGGCCTCTAGCGCGGGCGTCGTTCCAACCCCGGGTTCTTGCGTCAGGGTATCAGTCATGGCGCAGCACCTGTGCGGGTTGCAGGCGCGAAGCGCGCCAGCTGGGATACAGCGTCGCCAGCAGTGACAGCACCAGCGACGTCACGCCGATCGTGACGATGTCGCCAACCTGGGGATCGGAAGGCAATGCGCTGATGAAATAGATCTCGCGCGGCAGGAAGTGCACGCCCAGCATGCGCTCGATGAAAGGCACGATCACATCGACGTTGTACGCGATGATCATGCCGCCCGCCACGCCCAGCAACGTGCCGATGACACCGATCAGCGCGCCTTGCACCAGGAAAATGCGGGCCACCTCGCCCGGGCCTGCGCCCAGCGTGCGCAGGATGGCGATGTCGGACTGTTTGTCCTTCACGGCCATGACCAGCGACGACAGCAGGTTGAACGCCGCCACCGCCACGATCAGCGCCAGGATCAGGAACATCATGCGCTTTTCGGTCTGCACCGCCGCGAACCACGTGCGGTTGTTGCGCGACCAGTCGCTGGCCATGACGTAAGGCGGCAGCACGTTCCGAAGCTCGGCCGCCACTTCGGGCGCCTTTTGCATGTCGGCAATGCGCAAACGCACGCCGGCAGTGCCGCTTTCGCGGAAGACCCGGGCAGCGTCTTCGTTGTCGACGAAAGCCAGCGAGGAGTCGTATTCGTAGTGACCCGACGAGAACACGCCCACCACGGTGAACTGGCGCATGCGCGGCGCAAATCCCGCGGGGCTGATCGAGCCCTGCGGCGCCATCATCAGCAGCGTATCGCCCACCTTGACGTTCATGCCGTCGGCCAGTTCGTTGCCCAGCACCACGCCGAAGCTGCCCGGCTTCAGATCGGAAAGCTTGCCCGACACCATCTGGCGCGGCAGGTCCGACACGTTGCCCTCGGTGGCCGGGTCAATGCCCCGCACCTGGACGCCGCGCAGCGCCTGGCCACGCACCAGCATGCCCTGGGCCGCCACGAATGGCGCGCCGGCCTTGACCTCGGGGTTCTTTTCCGCGGCGGTGGCGAACTGCTGCCACTGTTCCAGCACCCGTTCGGGCGACGCCCCCGGTATATAGAGTTCGATATGCGGCAGGACGGACAGCATGCGGTCCCGCACTTCCTTCTGGAAGCCGTTCATCACGGACAGCACCACGATCAGGGCAGCGACGCCCAGCGCGATGCCGGCCATGGAGCTGGCGGCGATGAAGGAGATGAAGCGATCGCGGCGCCCGCGTCGCTGGCGGATTCGGGCCAACCCGGCGTAACGGGCGCCTATCCAGAGTTCGTAGGGTATTTTCAGCACGTGCGCATTATTGCATTAACCGCCCGAGAATCGCCCCGCGGATGTGGGGATTCCAGACCAGGCGTGACAACGTATGGCAGTTCGCCCCGCCCCTAAGTTCCCCATGCCGCCGGGGACTACAATCGCGGCCATGCTGATCGTCATTCCGGGCGCCCTGCCCGCCCTACCCGTTGCCGCCGAACTGGCCAAGCTGCTGCCGGAGCGCGCGCCCACCCTGCATGGATGGCTGCAGGCCGCTTCGGCCCGGCCCCAGCCCTACGACCTGCGCGCGCACGGCTGCACGGCCTTTGAAGCCTGGCAGCTCGAACGCGCCGGATACACGCCCGAACCCGGTCTGCTGCTGAGCGCCGGGCTGGGCCCGCTGCTGGCCGGGCAGCCCGAAGAGGGACAGGACGTCTGGCTGGCCGAACTGATCCACCTGGCGCTAGGCGCCGATCAGGCCAATTTGCTGGATCCAGGGGCAATGGACCTGCGCGCCGAGGAAGCGGCCGCCCTGCTGGACACGGCGCGCCCGCTGTTCGAGGACACCGGGTTCGCCGTCGAGGCCCTGTCGCCGCAGCGCTGGCGCCTGCGCCTGCCCGATGGACTGCGTCCGCAGACCGCCAGCCCGACGGCCGTGGCGGGACAGCGCCTGAACGAATGGTGGCGCCAGGATGCGGAAACGCGCCCATGGCGACGACTGCTCAATGAAATACAGATGGCGTGGCATGAACACCCCGTCAACGACGCCCGCGCGGCGCGTGGCCTGCCCCCGGTCAACGCGCTTTGGCTCTATGGCGGCGGCAAGCCCTGGACTGCGGCGCCCGCCAGCCCGGCGCAGGTGCTGACCAGCCTGGACGCCCCGCAGCGCACCGGCGATTGGGCTGCCTGGCTGGACGCGCTGGCGCAACTCGATGCACAGCACCTGCGGCCGCTGGCCGGGCCCAAGGGCCTGCCCGCCATGCCCGTGGAAATGCTGCTGCTGGGCGACGATCGCAAAGTCGCCCTTGACCTGAAACCGCGCGGGGGCCTGCTCGGCTTGCTGCCCGCGCCCAAGAAGAACTGGAGCGCCTGGTGGTCTCACCCCGCTTAACCATCCGTCCGGCCGACCTGGCCGCTTGCCAAGTCCTCGAAGCCTCCGGCATTCATCCGCTGCTGGCCCGTCTGTGGGCCGCTCGTGGCGTGAACCATCCCGACCAGACCCGGCTCGCCTGGCCATCGCTGATTCCGCCCGCCGGCCTGACGCACTCGGCCCACGCCGCCGGCGTCCTGGCCGACGCCATCCAGGCCGGTAAAAAACTGCTCATCGTGGCGGACTACGACTGCGACGGCGCCACCGCCTGCGCCGTCGGCCTGCGCGCGCTGTCCGCCATGGGCGCGGACGTCGACTTCCTGGTCCCCAACCGCTTCGAGACCGGCTATGGCCTGTCGCCGGCGGTCGTGGAACTGGCGTGCCGACATCGGGCCGGCAAACCCGACATCATCATCACGGTGGACAACGGCATCGCCAGCGTCGACGGCGTGGCGGCCGCCAATGACGCCGGCATTGGGGTCGTCATCACCGACCACCATCTTCCGGGCGACACCCTGCCGGACGCCCTGGCCATCGTGAACCCCAACCAGCCGGGCTGCGGCTTTCCGTCCAAGAATCTGGCCGGCGTGGGCGTCATCTTCTACATGATGCTGGCGCTGCGCGCCGAACTGCGCCGCCGTGGCGTCTATGCGCCCGACGGCGGCCCGCGCCTGGACGCGCTGTCCGACTTGGTGGCCCTGGGCACGGTCGCCGACGTGGTCAAGCTGGACGCCAACAACCGCCTGCTGGTCACCCAAGGCCTGCAGCGCATGCGCAGCGGGCGCCTGCAACCCGGGCTGCGCGCGCTCTTCGCCGTCGCCGGCCGCGAGCCGCGCAGCGCCAATGGCTTCGACCTGGGCTTCGCGCTGGGCCCGCGCATCAACGCCGCCGGGCGCCTGGCCGACATGAGCCTGGGCATCGCGTGCCTGACCACCGACGACGAAGCGCAGGCGCTGGAAATGGCCCGCGAGCTGGACAACATCAATCGGGAACGGCGCACGATCGAGGCCGAAATGCGCGAACAGGCGCTGGCCGCAATGGAAGAACCCAATGCGTCCGCGGGCGCCACCGTTTGCGTCTTCGACCCCGGCTGGCACCAGGGTGTCGTCGGGCTGGTCGCCTCGCGGCTGAAGGAAAAATTCTGGCGTCCCACGCTGGCCTTTGCGCCCGCGGGCGACGACGAGATCCGCGGGTCGGGCCGCTCGATCCCCGACGTGCATCTGCGTGATGCCCTGGACCTGGTGTCCAAGCGTCACCCCAACCTGATCCGCAAGTTTGGCGGCCATGCCATGGCGGCCGGCCTGACGCTGGGCAAGTCCGATTTCCCGGCGTTCGCGCCCGCGTTCGACGCCGCCGTGCGCGAACTGACCGGCCGCGACACCTTCGAGCCCGTCATAGAAACGGACGGCTCGCTGGAATCCGGCTACGCCAACGCCGACGTGGCCGGCATGCTGCAGCAGCAGGTCTGGGGCGCGGGCTTTGCCGCCCCGCTGTTCCTGGACGAATTCGTCGTGCGCAACCAGCGGCTGGTCGGCGAAAAGCACCTGAAGCTGTCGCTGGAGCGCGGCCACCAGCGCTTCGACGCCATCTGGTTCGGCCACGACCAGTCGCTGCCGGAACGCATCCAGGCCGCCTACCGGCTTGAGCAGAACGTCTGGAACGGCATGGTGTCGGTGCAACTGGTCATCGAACACGCCGGCTGACCGCCGCCGGCGTTCCAGCGTCGGGATGTCTGACACACTGAATCTCAGGTGTCAGACACCCATCCTCACACTTACTTATTCACCAACTTCGCCGGCTGCGCCAGCGCGACCAGCGCGCCCACCACCAGGCAGCCCGCCAGCATGTACAGCCCCGTGTTGGTCGTGCCCGTCATGTCCTTCAGCCAGCCGACCAGGTAGGGACTCACGAAGCCCGCCAGGTTGCCAACCGAGTTGATCAGCGCGATGCCCGCTGCGGCGGCCGTGCCGCCCAGCAAGGCCGTGGGCAGGCTCCAGAACAGCGGCAGCACCGTGCAGATGCCGATGTTGGCCACGGTCAGCGCCAGGATGGCCAGCACCGTGTTGCCGCTCCAGACCGCCGAAAAGAACAGGCCCACGGCGCCGAACAGCGCCGGCAGCGCGACGTGCCAGCGGCGCTCGCGGTGACGGTCGGAATTGCGCGAGATCAGGATCATGCCGATCACGGCGAACAGGTTGGGGACGGCCGTCAACAGGCCGATCGCCAGCGGGCTTTGCACCCCGGTGCTCTTGATCAGCGTCGGCATCCAGAAGCCCACCCCATACAAGCCCATCACGAACGAAAAATAGATGAGCGCCATCGCCCACACACGCGGCTTGACCAGCGCGGCGCGGATCGGCGGATCCTCTTTCTGCTGCTCCTCTGCGGCGATATTGCGGATCAGCACGGCCTTTTCGTTGGCGGTCAGCCATTTGGCCTTGTTGATGCGGTCGTCCAGATAGATCAGCACCAGCACGCCGATCACCACCGAAGGAATGCCCTCCAGCAGGAACAGCCATTGCCAGCCCGACAGGCCATGATCGCCGTGGAAAGTCGCCATGATCCAGCCCGAGATCGGGCCGCCGATCAGCCCGGACATGGGCACCGCGGTCATGAAGAACGTGGTGATGCGGCCGCGCCGGGCTGCCGGGTACCAGTAGGTCAGGTACAGAATGATGCCGGGGAAAAAGCCCGCTTCGGCCGCGCCCAGCAGGAAGCGCAACAGATAGAACATGTGCACGCTGGTCACGAACATCATGCAGGCTGAAATGATGCCCCACGTGATCATGATCCGCGCAATCCAGATCCGCGCGCCCACCTTGTGCAGGATGATGTTGCTGGGAATCTCGAAAATGAAATAGCCGATGAAAAAGATGCCGGCGCCCAGCCCGTAGACGGTCTCGCTGAACTGCAGTTCCTGCAGCATCTGCAGCTTGGCGAACCCGACGTTCACGCGGTCCAGGTAAGCCACCACATAGCAAACCACCAGCAGCGGCACCAGTCGCCAGCCCACCTTGCGGTAGATCCGGTCCTCCTCGCTTGCGGGCAGCGCCGGCGAGACCCCGGGGGGCATCGTGTTTTCCATCTATGTCTCCATTCCTCTGACGGGATAGGCCGGCGGGTCGCCGGTGTCTTCGCGGTCCGCCGCCCGGGTGTGGGCAGTACGGCCGCCCCCCAGGCTAGAACCCCCTGGTTGACAAAAAACTGAACAACTTCGGATGAACCCTCGCGAACCGCCGGATTCCGACCCGTCCCCTACCTTGCGAAGCGCGCCCGCGAACTTGGCCCATCCACGGTAAAATGCCAGGTTTCGCACAAAAGTCATCAGGACAGGATCATCATGGAAGCCGAACGTCAGAACCAGCTCGCAGCCCGCCTCGCCGACTACGCGGAGCGCGAACAGGCTCTACGGAGGTATCTTTGACTACGATGCCAAAGCTGAACGCCTCCACGTCGTAAACGCCGAACTCGAAGACCCCGCCGTCTGGAACGACCCCAAGCACGCCCAGGATCTGGGTCGTGAAAAGAAGTCGCTCGAAGACGTGGTGGGCACGCTCACGGCCTTGGGCTCCGGCGTCGCCGACTCCCAGGAACTCTTCGAGCTGGCCGCGTCCGACGACGACAGCGCCACCCTCGAATCGATCGAACAGGACGCCGACGCGTTCCAGGAAAAGCTCGAAGCCCTGGAATTCCGCCGCATGTTCTCGAATCCGGCCGATCCCCTGAACTGCTTCCTGGACATCCAGGCGGGCGCGGGCGGCACGGAAGCGCAGGACTGGGCCTCGATGCTGCTGCGCCAGTACCTCAAGTACGCCGAACGCAAGGGATTCAAGGCCGAGATCCTTGAAGAATCCGACGGTGAAGTCGCGGGCATCAAGTCAGCCACGATCAAGATCGAAGGCGAGTACGCCTTTGGCTACCTGCGCACGGAAACCGGCGTGCATCGCCTGGTCCGCAAGAGCCCCTTCGATTCTTCCGGCGGCCGCCACACGTCGTTCGCCAGCGTCTTCGTGTACCCGGAAGTTGACGATTCGTTCGAAGTCGATGTGAATCCCGCCGACCTGCGCGTTGATACCTACCGCGCATCGGGCGCGGGCGGCCAGCACATCAACAAGACCGACTCCGCCGTGCGCCTGACCCACATTCCCACCGGAATCGTGGTCCAGTGCCAGAATGACCGCTCTCAGCACCGCAACCGCGCCGAAGCCATGCAGATGCTGAAGTCCAAGCTCTACGAACTGGAAATGCGCAACCGCATGGCCGAACAGCAGAAGCTGGAAGACTCCAAGACCGACGTGGGTTGGGGCCACCAGATCCGCTCCTACGTGCTGGACCAGAGCCGCATCAAGGACCTGCGCACGAACGTCGAAATCTCCAACACGCAGAAAGTGCTGGACGGCGACCTGGATCCCTTCATCCAGGCCAGCCTGAAGCAAAACGTCTAAATTCCGCGATTCTTCCCGCTCTACGCACCCAGAGGTCCACGAATGTCCGACACCATTGCAATTCTCACCGGCGCATCGCGCGGCATCGGCGCCGCCATGGCGCGCGGCCTGGTCAAACCCGGCACCCGCCTGATCACCCTGGCGCGCCGCGAAGACCCCGAGCTCGCCGCCCATGCGCGGTCGCAGGATGTGCAGCTGGAACAACTGTCCGTGGACCTCTCGGACCTGAAAGCGGCCGAATCCGCGGCCCAACGCATCTGCGCCGCGCTGCCGCGCGACGCCAAGCGCTATCTGCTGATCAACAACGCGGGCACCGTGCATCCCGTGGCGCGCACTGACGAACTCACCGACGGCGCGGCCATCACCGCGGCCTTCAACCTGAACGTCACCGCCGTCATGTTGCTGACGGCGCGATTCCTGGCAGCCGTGGCGGACATCAAAGCCGACCGCCGCGTCCTGAACATCTCCTCCGGCGCGGGCCGCAACCCGAACGCCGGCTGGGGCGTGTACTGCGCCACCAAGGCCGCGCTCGACATGCACGCGCGCGTGGTCAAGCAGGAACAAGGCGCCGACGGCGCCCGCATCGTCGCACTGGCCCCCGGCATCGTCGACACCGACATGCAGGCCGCCATCCGCGCCAGCGACCCCGACAGCTTCCCGGCGCTGGCCAAGTTCCAGGACTTCCACGCCACCGGCAAGCTGTCCTCGCCCGCCAACGTAGCCTCCCGCATCCTCGCCTACCTGGATCGCGAAGATTTCGGCACGACCGAAATCGACGACATCCGCAATTACGACTGATCCCCCGACCATGACCGACCACTCGACCACTCCGGCTCCCGCCCAGGATGAAAACCGCTTGATCGCCGAACGGCGCGCCAAGCTGGCCAAACTGCGCGAAACCGGGGTCGCGTACCCCAACGATTTCGTTCCGGACGCCCGCGCCGCCGACCTGCATGACAAGTACGACGGCCAGGAACAGGAAGCCCTGGCCGCTGCCGGCGTCACCGTCAAGGTCGCCGGCCGCATGATGCTCAAGCGCGTCATGGGCAAGGCCAGCTTCGCCACGCTGCAGGACAGCACCGGCCGCATCCAGCTCTACCTGGAACGCGGCACGCTGGGCGAAGACGTCTACGCCGCGTTCAAGCAATGGGACATCGGCGACATCATCGCGATCGAAGGGTCGGTCTTCAAGACGAACAAGGGCGAACTGTCGGTGCACGCCACCACGGCGCGCCTGCTGTCCAAGTCGCTGCGCCCCCTGCCCGACAAGTTCCACGGCGTGGCCGACCAGGAACTGCGCTACCGCCAGCGCTACGTCGACCTCATCATGACGGACGCCACGCGCCGCACTTTCGAAGCGCGCAGCAAGGCCGTCGGCAGCATCCGCCAGTTCATGCTGAATGCGGGCTTCCTCGAAGTCGAAACCCCCATGCTGCACCCCATCCCGGGCGGCGCGGCGGCCAAGCCCTTCGTCACGCACCACAACGCGCTGGACATGGAAATGTTCCTGCGCATCGCGCCCGAGCTCTACCTCAAGCGCCTCATCGTGGGCGGCTTCGAGCGCGTCTTCGAAGTCAACCGCAACTTCCGCAACGAAGGCGTCAGCCCGCGTCACAATCCCGAATTCACGATGATGGAGTTCTACGCAGCCTTCGCGGATTACCGCTGGCTGATGGACTTCACCGAAGAGCTGATCCGCCAGGCCGCCATTTCCGCCAGCGGCACCGCCGTCCTGACCTACCAGGAACGCGAGCTGGACCTGAGCAAGCCCTTCGACCGCCTGACCATCTGCGAAGCGATCCTCAAGTACGCGCCGGGCTACACCCAGGCGCAACTGGACGACGCGGCCTTCGTGCGCGCCGAACTGAAGAAGCTGGGCGCCGACGCCGACGGCCCCGTGCTGTCGCGCGCCGGCCTGGGCGCCCTGCAGCTCGCGCTCTTCGAAGAGACCGCCGAAGCCAAGCTCTGGAACCCCACCTACATCATCGACTATCCGGTGGAAGTCTCGCCCCTGGCGCGCGCCTCCGATACGCGCGAAGGCATCACCGAGCGCTTCGAACTCTTCATGACCGGCCGCGAGATCGCCAACGGCTTCTCCGAGCTCAACGACCCCGAAGACCAGGCCGAACGCTTCCGCTCGCAGGTCGAAGCCAAGGACGCCGGCGACGAAGAAGCCATGTTCTACGACGCGGACTACATCCGCGCGCTGGAATACGGCATGCCTCCGACGGGCGGCTGCGGCATCGGCATCGACCGCCTGGTCATGCTGCTGACCGACAGCCCCAGCATCCGCGACGTCATCCTCTTCCCGCACCTGCGCCGTGAAGACTAAGCCGCGGACGGCGTCATGATCTTCAAGATCCTGATGCTGCTGCTGGTCGTGGCGGGGCTGATCTACTGGATCAAACAGCCCCGCCGCGTCCTGCCCGGCGCGCCGTACCGGACCGTGCCGGCCCGGCGGCCGGCATTCATCGTGCTATGCGTCGCCACGGCCATCGCCCTGGTCGCGGCCATCCTGACCGCCGTGCTATGGATGGGCAGCGTCGCCGGCGGCGTCACGGGCGGCGGCTATCGCGGCGAAGCCGACTTCCTCCTGCCCGTCTCCGGTTCGCTGCTGGCAGTGTCCATCGCCTGCGCCGTGGGCGCGTTTCTCAAGCGCCGCGGCTAGACGCCAGCGCCGGGCTCAGCCCGCGTCGGCATGGCCGCTGGCCATGTCCCATACCTTCTGGGCGATCGGGTTCTTCTGTTCCTCGATGATGTGGGCCATCAGCCCCACCGACCGCCCGATCATCGTCAGCGCCTTGCCCAGTTCGGGCGTCAATCCCATATCGAGCACGATGGCCCCCTTGGCGCCCGTGGCGTTCAGCGGAATCTTGCGGCCCGACTGCCGGGCGGCGGCCGCGGCCAACTCCACGGCGAAACGCGAATAGTTGCCGTAATAGCCGCAGTCTTTGGCGATTTCGAACATCTTTTCGCAACGCGGGTCGCCGTCCACGTGGATGGGATGCCCTATTCCGGGGATCTTGCGCTTGGCCGCCTTGTTGGCTTTGACGCAATCCTCGGCATAGCCGTGTAGTTCCTCATCCGTATAGGTTTCCTGCACTGGCAAGGCATCGCGCAGGAAGCGCGCGGCGTACTCGATTACTCCCAAAAACCGGCTGCCCGCCCCCAGCAGGCCTGCGGCCAGAGCCCCCTGCATGGCCTCCGGCGCGCCATGCAGGGTCAGACGCGCCGACAACGCGCTGGGCGTCAACCCGTGATCCGTCGCGCTGACCAGGAACAGATTGAGCATGCGCTTGAGGTTGGGCGTGGGAAATTCACCCAGCAACTCCAGGGCCAATACGTCGATGAAGTCCCTGTTGAACAGGTCGTGAACCAGGTCATGACCCCGCACCAGGATGGAGTGGGCGTCGCCGCCGCCGATCTTGCTGTCGAACATCTGCTATCTCCGTGATTGTTATTCCGACCCGCTATTCGATGACCGCGTCCAACGCCACCACCCCTAGTCCGGCATCCAGCACCACCAGCGGGTTCACCTCCAGCGACTGCACGCCATCGCCCAGCGCGGAAAACAGGGCCGCGATACGCCGCACCGCGTCTACCAGAGCCGCCCGATCCCGCGGCGCCAGGCCGCGATGACCGGCAAGCCGCCGCGAGATGCGCGTCTTGTCCAGCGCCTCTTCGATCCGCGCGCGGCTGGCGGGCAGATGGCAACGCACCACGTCCGCATCCACTTCCACCCACACGCCGCCAGCGCCCACGCTCAACACCGGCCCGAAGACCGCGTCCCGGTGCACCCCTACCAGCATCTCCACGCCATCCACCACCATTTCGGACACCAGCACACCGCGGATGGCATGCGCCGGCACCCCATGCCGCGTGGCGTTCGCCAGAATGCGCTCAAATGCCTCGCGCACCTCGTCCTCGTTCCGCAACCGCAGTTGCACGCCGCCGATATCGCTTTTGTGCAGTACGCCGCCCGCCACCAGCTTGAGGGCAACGGGAAACCCGATCTGGCGGGCCGCCGCGGCTGCTTCCTGTGCGGTGCCCGCCTGAGCCTCCGCAGGCGCACGCACGCCGAACTGCGCCAGCAGCGCCTTTGCCTGCGCCTCGTTGCACGGCAGCGCAACAGCGGGCGCCGCACGCGGCAGCCCCTCGGGCGGCGCTTCGGGCGTGTCTTCGGCTGGCAACGCCGCATACGCGCTGACGCGCCTGAGCGCATGCATCGCGTTGCGCAGGCTGTAGACGGGTGCAAACCCCTCCTGGATCAGCAGATCGTGGGCGGGCCCTCGGCGGCTGCTCATCCAGACGGGCACGAACGCCTTCCCGCCGCCTTTCGCGACATCAAGCATGTTGCGCACCAGGCCTTCCGTGCTGGCCGAATAGTTGGACGTGATCGGATAGAGCACGGCATCGACGCCCGGGTCGGCGAAGAGCGGGGCAAGGCAACGCCTGGCCAGTTCGGGATCGACCAGCGCCTTGGTGGTCAAATCAACCGGATTGGTCAGCGCCGCATAGGCGGGCGCGTGACGCGCCATCTCGGCCACGGTCTCGTCGGCCAGATGCGCCATGGCAAGCCCGGCCTCTCCGACCTTGTCGGCCGACAGCACGCCCGCGCCGCCCGATGACGAATACACGCAGATGCGACGCAGGCTGCGAACGCCAACACGCGATATCAGGCCGGCCACATCCAACATCTCGTCCAGGTCTTCCACGCGGATGACGCCGTACTGGGAAAACACCGCGTCGTTTACCGCGTCTTCGCCGGCCAACGACGCCGTATGCGATTGCGCCGCCTTCTTGCCGAACTCCGAACGCCCGATCTTCAGCGCGATCAGCGGCTTGCCCGCCTGGCGCGCGGCAGCCGCGGCCGCAATGAACCGGGTGCCGCTTCCGATGCCTTCCAGCACCGTGCAGATCAGGTCAGTGCCGGGATCGTGCGCAAGCCAGTTAATGAAGTCCGCGCTATCCAGGTCGAGCTCGTTGCCGGTGGAGAACCAGCGAGAAAAGCACACGCCTCGCTCGTTGCCTTGCATGAGCGAACGCCCCAGGCCGCCTCCCTGCGTGACCAGGCCGATGCGCGACAGCTTGCCGGTCCGCCCGTCGTTGCGGAATTCGGTGGAGAAAGTCAGTCCTAAACGTGGCGCCAGCATCGTCATGCCAGCGCAGTTCGGACCATAAAGGCGCATGCCGGCGCTGCGGGCCACGGCCAGCATGTCCGCCTCGACCGTGCGGCCGGCGTCGCCAAGTTCCGCGAAGCCGCCCGTGAACACGATGACGTAGCGCACACCCTGCCGCGCGCACGCGCGCAGCGTATCCACCGCCGCCTCGGCAGGCACCAGCAGCAGCGCCACGTCGATGCCCTGGACCGGCAGGTCCGCGACGCTGGGATGCAAGGCCTTGCCGAACAGTTCGCCGCCCTTTGGATTGACCAGGTAGACCTCGCCATCAAAGTCCGAGTGCTGCAGCACATTGACGACGGTCGTGTGACCCAGGGTGCCGGGCGTGCTCGACGCACCCACAATCATCACCGACCGAGGACGCGTCAGCGCCACGAGATCGTCGAAGCGGACGTTGGGGTCGAACGAAGACGCGCTTGTGCTCATGCCGCCACCTCTCTGCGTTTCATCAGCGTCGTCCATTCCGACTCGGCCACGACATCGCCGTTCTGGTTCTTCACGGTGCGCAACATCGTCACGCGGCCGGCGTCATGGAGCGACTGCGAGGGCGCCTTGTCGCCGATGCGCAGCACGACGTGCAAGGTGTCGCCGATGAATACGGGCTTGCGCCATTGGCAGCGCAGTTCGGTCAGGGCCAGCCGGGTTCCGTCCATCAGACGGTACACCGGCATGCGCGTAGTCAATCCCGACGCGATGGCCAAGGTCAGCAAGCCGTGGGCGGCGCGCTGGCCAAACGGATGCCCGGCAGCGAACACGGCGTCCGTGTGCAGGGCGTTGTAGTCGCCGGACAGTCCGGCGAACTGCACCACGTCGGCTTCGGTCACGGTGCGGCGTGGACTTTCCCACGACTGCCCCGACTCCAGGTCCTCGAAATACAGGCGCCGGCCCAGGTGTTCGTCCAGATCGAATGGGATGCTCATGCGTAACGCCCTCCGGTCACGTGCACGGTCTCGCCCGTGGTGAAGCCAGCCAGCCGCGACGCCAGGAAGGCAACGGTCGCAGCCACGTCGGCGGGATCCCCCAGCCGCCCAACCGGCGTGTTGGACTTTGCGCGCTCGGTCAGTTCGTCGAAGTCGGGGCGCTGCTGCATGCGGGGCGTGGAAATGACGCCGGGCGCCACGGCGTTGGCCGTGATGCCGAACTTGCCCGACTCCAACGCCAGCGAACGGGTAAAGCCGATCAGCCCGGCCTTGGCCGCCGAATAGTTGGTCTGCCCCGGGTTTCCCAGATGGGCGCGCGACGCGATATTGATGACTCGGCCGAATCGATGTTCCATCATCAGCGGCAACACCGCTCGCGAGCAATGGAATGCGCCCAGCAGCGTCACATCCAGCACGGCGTGCCAGTCTTCCTCCGACATCTTGGTCAGATAGCGGTCGCGGGCAAAACCCGCGTTGTTGACCAGGATGTCCACCTTGCCCCACCGGTCAGCCGCCTGTTGCACGGCCTGGCCGACGTCGTCCTTGTTCGTCACGTCGGCGCGCACGCCCATGATCTCGCCGCCCAGGCCGGACAACGCACTGCGCGCGGATTCGATCGCCTCCTCGTTGGCGTCGCACACCACGACATTGCACCCCTCTTGCAGGAAGCGCCTGGCCATCGCCATGCCCAGCGTGCCCGCGCCGCCCGTGATGAATGCCGTACAACCGTTCAGTTCCAGATCCATGTTGCCATTTCCATTCGAGTTTCAAGATTGCTGTCCGCCGGAGGTTCCGACGGCCGCCGTTCAATCAACCTGCAGCCGCGCCTGTTCCACCAGCTTTCTGGCATCGGCCCTTTCCTTGGCCCAGAACACCGCAAAGGCTTCTGGCGTGCTGCCCACGAGAGGTGTGTAGATGCGTTCAAAGCGTTCGCGCACCTGCGGCATCTGCAGCGTCTCGCGCAGCGCTGCCGAAAATTTGTCCACGATGGGCTGGGGCGTCCCGGCAGGCATGACGACCGCCTGCCACGTCGTCACCTTGAAGCCCGGCACGCCGGACTCGGCCACGGTAGGCACATCGGGCAGGTCCGCCACGCGCTGGTCGCCGCTGACGGCCAGTGCGCGCAGCGAGCCTTCCCGGATGAATGAGGCGGTGGTCGATCGGCTGTCCACCATGAACGAAAGACGCCCGGCCAGCAGATCCTGAAGCGCGGGCGCGCTGCCCTTGTAGGGCACATGCGTCATGGGAACGCCAACGGCCAGCGCAAGCGCGGCGCCAGCCACATGCATGGAACTGCCATGGCCCGCCGACCCATACGACAGCGACGCGTCAGGCTTCTTGGCCGCCTCCACCAGGTCCTGCATGGTGTGGAAAGGCGAATCCTTGGGCACCACGACCACAAGCGGCGAATCCGTCAACTGCGTAACGGGCACGAATGCCTTGCCGGGATCGAGCTCCACGCCCTTGTAGAGATAGGTGTTGATCGCCAGCGGCCCGATGTTGGCCCAGAGTGCCGTATAGCCATCGGGTTCCGCGGTCGCGACGGCCTGGTTGGCGATGTTGCCGTTGGCCCCGGGTTTGTAGCTTGGCACTACGGGCTGTCCCAACCTCTTGGACAGTTCATCCTGCACCATCTTGAAAGCGATGTCCGATGCGCCACCAGGCGCAAAGCCAATGACCATGCGCAGCGGCCTGTCGGGCCATTCCGCCTGCGCCGCACCCGCCGCCATGCAGGCGGCCAGCGCCCAGGCAAGCTTGCCGATGAGTTTCATGCTGTCTCCTTGTCCATCCCGGCGCCGCTAGATCGAGGTGTCGTACTTGACATTCTTGAGCTGCGTGTTTTCATAGACGGCTTCCAGCCCGCGCTCCTTGCCCACACCCGACTGCTTGTATCCGCCAAAGGGCGCGTCGAACGACGTGCGCAGGCCGGTGTTGATGGCCACGCTTCCCGACTGCAGGCCGCGCGCCATCCGCAATGCCCTGCCGCCATCGCGCGTATAGACCACGGCGGCCAGGCCATAGCGGGTGTCGTTGGCAATGCGCAGCGCATCGTCTTCGCCCTGAAAGCCGATCACGGATTGCACCGGGCCAAAGATCTCGTCCTGGGCCGACTGCATGCGTCCATGCGAATTCAGCAACAACGTCGGCGGCACGAAGAACCCATTGGCCGTGTCGCCTTCCAGGGCCATCCTGCCGTGGCGCGCCGGCTGCGCGCCCTCTTCGCCCGCCAGCCGGATGTAGTGTTCGACGCGCTGCTTCTGCACGTCGCTGACCAGCGGTCCCATCTCGGTGGCGGGATCCGTGGGCGATCCGATGCGGACCGCGTCCAGGCGCTGCTGGAGCAGGCTGACGAATTCGGCGCGCACGCTTTCCTGAACCAGCAGCCGCGTGCAGGCGATGCACACCTGTCCGGAATTCTTGATGATGTCGCCCGCCGCCACGGCGGCGGCCTTGTCCAGCGGCGCATCTTCGAACACGATCAACGGCGACTTGCCTCCCAGCTCCAGCGTCACCCGCTTCACGTCCCCGGCCGCTGCCGCGGATATACGCGCGCCCGTCACGGTGCCGCCGGTAAAGGAAACCCTGGACACCAGCGGGTGGGACACCAGGCGTTCGCCGACGGAGGCGCCAGGACCGTTGACGACGTTGATCACACCGGGCGGAAATCCGGCCTCTTCGAAGAGCCGCGCCAGCGCCATGGTGGACAGCGGCGTCACCTCCGATGGCTTGAGGATCACCGTGTTGCCCGCCGCCAGGGCCGGCCCGAGCTTGTTGATGGTGAGCGTCATCGGGTAATTCCACGGCATGATGAGCGCACACACGCCCAGGGGCTCGCGTATCGTGAAATTCAGCACGTCCGTGTTGCCCACGGGGATGGTCTCGCCACGCAGGGCGGGAATGATGCCGGCGAAGTACTCCAGCGACGCCGGCATCCCCTTCAGCGATTCCAGCGAATGCGTGATGGGCTTGCCAACATTCAGCGTTTCAATCCAGGCCAGCTTCTCGCGGTCACGCTCGAACAGGTCGGCCAGGCGGCGCAGCAGCTTGCCGCGCTGGGCAGGCGTGGTCTTGCGCCAATGCGTTTCGTAGGCGGCATGCGCCGCCTGCACGGCGGCGTCCACGTCGGCGCCGTCCGCCTCGTGAACCTGCGCCAGCACCCGCGCGGTGGCCGGATTGAAGGTGTCGAACGTGCGGCCTTCGGCGCCTGTGCGCCAGTTCCCACCGATCAGCAACTCGTACGGGGTTGAATCAATGACATCCATGCGGGGCTCCTTACGCGGCCATCTGCAGGTAAAGGGATTTGATTTCTTCGGGCGCGAGAGTCCGCGGGTGGATGGGCATGGACGCGCTTTGCATCGCCTGGGAAGCAAGCAATGTGGCGTCCTGCTCCGAAAGCGCGAGGTCCGAAAAGCGCAAGGGAATGTCCGCCAGCCGGGCCAGCGATTCGACCGCGTCGATCAAAGTCAGGGCATCGAGTCCGTCGTCGCCGGAATTCGCAATGCCCAGCATTCGCGCGGCCGCCGCATAGGGCGCCGGCGCGGTTTGCGCCGTGTATCGCGACACCACGCTGAAGATCGGGCCCAGGACCTCCGCATGGGCCCCATGCACGCGCGATTCCAGCGGTGTGCACATGGCGTGCACGGCATCCACCTTGCTCATGCCGATGGCCAGCCCAGCCATGTAAGCGCCCATCTGCATGTCGGCTCGCGCCTGCAGGCTGTCCGGGGAACGCAAAACAGCGGGAAGCGCGCGCAGGCACAGCTTGAGCGCGTGCAGCGCCATCGCCTTGCCGACGGGCGAGGGGTCCGTGTTGATCCAGGCGCCCAATGCGTGCAGCGTCGCATCGAACCCGCCTTGCGCGGTGGGGCGCAAGGGCAGGCTCAGCGTCAGGTCCGGTTGCAGCGCGATCAGGGACGGACGCATGCGGTTCGAGCGGTAAAGGCGTTTGCGTCCGTCGTCCGCCTGGACCAGCGCGGCCGAACTGCTTTCGCTTCCCGTGCCTGAAGTCGTGGGCACGGCGATAAAAAGGGGACCGTCGGGAACAGATGCAGAATCCAGCCACGCCTGCCCCTTTGGGGACAGCAATTCGTCGGCCTCCAACCCGCCCGCCAGGCACGCATACGCGGCCTTCGCGACGTCGATGGCGCTACCGCCCCCAACGGCCACGATGCTCGCGCAGTCCAGGGCGCGGCCTTTACGCAGCGCTTCCCGCACCTGGTCCACTGCGGGATTCGGCACCACGCCGTCATAGACATGCCATTGCAGGCCGGGCACCGCGGCAAACGCGGCCTCGACCGTGGAACGCACGGCGCGCCACGTGCTGGCGTCAGTCACCACCAGCGGGGCCTTCAAGCGCGCTCCGGCCGCGATGACCGTGCGAGCCAAGGCGCCGGCGCCCCAATGACAGACACCCGGCCATGCGATGCTGCCCTGAAGCTGAAGCGCGCAATCCTGTTGACCGCTCAAGTCGTCCTCCTCGTCTTGCATAATTTGCTATGCGAATTTATAATTCATTTAGTGAATTGATGATAAAAAAAGGAGCTTGCTGATGTCAAGAGCCTCGCCCCGCGCGTCCTCCAACAACACCACCGAAGAATCCGCCGAACCGGACCGCCAGTTCGTCACCGCGCTTGCCCGCGGGCTGGATATCCTGCGCTGCTTCAACGCCGAACGCCGGATGCTGGGCACGACCGAAATCGCTCATCTCACGGGCCTCGCGCAACCCACGGTCTGGCGTCTGTGCCACACCTTGCAGAAAACCGGCTTTCTCACCACGGTTCCTGGCAAAGACAAACTGCAGTTGGGCATCGCCGCGATCGCGCTGGGCGGGTCCGCGCTGGCGGGCCAGGAAGCGCTGGACGTCATCCGGCCCTTGCTGCAGGAACTGGCCGACCGCTATCAAGTCGCGGTAGCCCTGGGCCGGCGCGACGGCGACAGCATCGTCTACCTGCTGCGCTGCCAAGGAAATTCCCCGTTGCTCATGAACCTGCGCGTGGGCTCGCGCATCCCGCTGTTCAACAGCGCAATCGGATGGGCCTACCTGGCGTGCTGCTCGCAGGAACAGCGCGATGCGCTTCTGGACGAAGCCCGCGCGTCCGGCAAGCTGCCCGACGCGGCCGACCAACAAGCCATGGCCGACGCCATCGCCGGCTACGCCGAACGCGGCTTCGTGTTCCACGAGCGGCCCGCCTTCCAGATCAACACAGTCGCAGCAACCATTGAACTGCCCGCCGACGAGCGTTACGTGGTCAGTTGCGGCGGCCCCGCCTCGCTTCTGCCCCGGCCGCTGATGCTCGACGAAGTCGGCCCAACGCTGCGGCAGTTGGCACGCGAACTGCAACCCATCCTGCTGATGGGGAGGCACGTGTGACGCAGCCCCTCGCGCCGGTCGCAGGCATCGACGTTCCCGACCGCTGGCCCACGCGCATCACCGAGCTGCTCGGCATCCGCTGGCCTCTGCTGCTGGGCGGCATGATGTGGCTGTCCGATGCTCGTCTGGTGGCGGCAATGGTTCGGGCGGGCGGCATGGGATTCATCACCGCGCGCAGCTCGCGCTCAGACGACGACTTCCGGCAGGCGCTGCGCCAGTGCCGCGAGTTGTCCGGGGGCTTGCCATTCGGCGTCAACCTTACGCTGTCGCGCCGCGCCGCCCACAACGACGCCATGCTGGTCAGGCTGCGGATTGCGCTCGAGGAAGGCGTGCGCCTGTTCGAAACAGCGGGCCTGCCGCCCACCCCTCTCTTGCCGGACATTCGCGAAGCCGGCGCCGTGGTGATCCACAAATGCGCACACGTACGCCATGCGGTGGCGGCGCAGAACATGGGGGTGGACGCGGTCACCCTGGTCGGCATGGAAGAAGGCGGCCATCCGGGCAGCAATCCCCTGCCCACCTTTCTGAACGGCGCCTATGCGCTGGAACAACTGCACCTTCCGCTGGCGCTGGGCGGCGGCATCGGCCATGGCCGGCAGATCGCGGCGGCGCTGGCGCTTGGCGCGGACGCCGTGGTGATGGGCAGCGTCTTCACGCCGGCAATGGAAACCCCGGCGCACGCGGCGTACAAGCAGCGCGTGGTCGCCACTGATGCGCATGGCACCCGGGCTGTGCTGGGCAGTCTTGGAGACACGTGGCGCATCCTCGACAACGAAAACGCCCGCAAGGTTGCCGCCCTGGAACAGGCCGGCGCCCGCAGCTACGCGGAATTCGGCGATCTGATCAGCGGCGATCGCACCCAATCCCTCGCCTATCAAGCCGGCCAGCACGAAGAAGGCATGCTCTCCATGGGGCCGGCGGTGGGCTTTGCCCGCGCGGTGGAACCCGTGGCCGACATCGTCCGCCGCCTGCAGGAAGAATGCGTGCGAGCCAGCACGCGCTTCCTGCAAATGACCGCCCGCACCTGACCCTTCGCGGCACGGTCGCCGCTTCCACTTCGATGCCCTGCCCGGCCCCGTCCGGCAGGGCTTTGTTTTATGCCGGCCGCGCCGGCCATCGTCGACGATCCGTGATCTGCAAACGGCAGAAACGCGGCGGACACATTGCACGCGGCTTGGCCGTCGCTGTAATATCAATTCATTCGACGAATTGTTAATTCGCTATGCGAATAAACGCCCGAGGCCGCAGAAGCCTGCCGTCGGATGCCGGTTCCCACTTACCCAGAAGAACAGGAGACAAAAATGAAATTCACGCAGATGGTCGTGGCGGCGGTGCTGGCCGCGGGATACGCGACGGCGGCCCCGGCCGCGGATTGGCCGGACAAGCCCATCAAGGCGGTGATCGGATTTGCGCCCGGAGGGCCTTCCGACATTGCCTTCAAGATGATGCAGGACGAGCTCAGCAAGCATCTCGGCCAACCCGTCATTCCGGAATATCGGCCCGGCGCCAACGGCAACCTTTCCCTGGTGGCCGCGGCCGGCGCCGCGCCGGACGGCTACACCATTCTTTGGACCAACGCGGCCACCATCGCCGTCAACCAGTACCTGTACAAGGACCTGAAGGTGGATCCGGCCAAAGCCTTTGCGCCGGTCGCGCAATTGACGGATTCGCCGCTGGTCGTCGTGGTTCCCAAGGACTCACCCTACAAGACCATGCAGGACCTGATCACCGCCATCAAGGCGGATAGCCAGGCCACGATGACCTACGGATCGCCGGGATTCGGCAGCTCTGCGCACACTGCGGCCTCGTCGCTCGCGCTGGCGCTGGACGCCAAGATCACGCACGTGCCCTACAAGGGCAGCGCGCCGGCGTTGCAGGACCTCGTCGCCGGCCGCCTCACGTTCATGATCGACAGCCGCTCCAGTTCCCTGCCCTATATCAAGGACGGCATGCTACGCCCGCTCGCGGTCAGCGGCGCTACCCGCGTGAAGGACATGCCAGACCTGCCCACCATCGCGGAGTCGGGCGTGCCAGGCTTCAAGGTCACTACGTGGCAGGCAGTCGTGGTTCCGGCAGGCACGCCCAAACCCATTATCGACAAGCTGGCCAAGGCAATCGAAGCCACGGCCGCCATGCCAGTCGTCCAGGAACGCTTCGAACGGATCGCCACGCCGCTGGTAAGCAGTTCGCCGGAAGCGTTCGCGAAGTTCTGGGCAGAGCACCGCGAAACCACGCGCGACCTCGTCGAACGCGCCAACCTGAAGCTGGAATAGCCGCACCGGGCCGCACACAAGGAAATTCGATGAGCAATATCGACCTGACGCCTGAACAGCAGGCGCTGCAGCACAGCATCCGCCGCTTCATGCAGAGCGAAGTGGTTCCCATCGTTGCGCAGCATGAAAAGGCGCGCACTTTTCCCTTCGAGCTGATGCCCCGGCTGGCCGATCTCGGCTACCTGGGCGGCAATCTGCCGGAGTCCGAGGGCGGGCACGGCATCGACATGCCGACGTGGGCCATGATGATGGAAGAGCTGGGCTATCACTGGCTTTCGCTGCGGACCATCGTCAACATCACCAATGGTTCCATCAAGCGGCTTGCCGCGCATGGCACGCCGGCTCAAAAGGAAAAATACCTGAAGCCCCTGATGGCGGGCCGCCTCAAGGCATGCACCGGACTCACCGAACCGAACACGGGGTCCAACATTGCCGGCATCCAGACGCGCGCCGAACTGGTCGGAGACGAATGGGTCATCAACGGCCGCAAACTGTGGATCACCAACGGCTGCGACGCCGACTTCGCCATGGTCGTCGCGCGCACCTTCAGCCCCACCTGCGACGGCAAGCTGTCCACCTTCATCGTTGAACGCGCCCTTGCCAACTACGACGTTCGCAAGCTCGACACCATGGTGTTGCGGTGTTCGGGCACGGCTGAGCTGGGCTTCAGCGACGTGCGCATCCCGCGTGAGAATCTGGTCGGCGTGGAAGGCGCCGCGTTGACCGGTACCCTTAAAGGGCTGGACGCCGCGCGCCTGAACATCGCCATGGGCGCGGTCGGAGCCGCGCAGGCCGCGCTGGACATGTCCATTGACCATGCCCGGCAGCGCGAGCAGTTTGGCCGCCCCATCGGCAGCTTCCAGCTTGTGCAGAAGCACATCGTGGACATGACGGTGCGCGTCGAAGCGGCCCGGGCGCTGGGCATGCGAGCCGCTCATGCGCTCGAAGCGGGCAAGGACGTGCGCCAGGCGTGCTCGATTGCCAAGCTGTACGCCACCGAGGCCGCCCACGAGGTAGCGAGCATGGCGCTGCAGGTGCATGGCGGACTGGGCTACTCGGAGGAATACCCGATCGAGCGGATCTTCAGGGATACGCGCGGCGGCATGATTCCTGAAGGCACCACCGAGATCCAGACCCTGATCGCCGGGCGGGAAATCCTCGGGATGAACGCCATCAGCTAGCGCGCGCCTGCTTCGACTCCACCGGCCACTCCCCCGCCCCCGCCGGCAACGCCGGCAGCGACGCCTGCAACATGGCATCGATGAATTCGGCGGGGGGCAGCCGCCCGCCCGGCTTGTACCACTGCACTGTCAGATTCATGGCCCCCAGCACGCAGCGCTTGATGATGCGCGGGTCGCCCTGAAATAGACCCGTGTCGACCGCCGCCGCCACCACCGATTGCCACATCGCCTCATAGCGGTCGCTAAGCACTTTCACGGCCGCCTGGCTGGATGGCGACAGGCTGCGCCATTCATACACCAGCGCATTCATGGCGTCTCCGCCGGCCCCGTGCAGCATGCTCCACATGTGCACGCGAAACAGCGCCGCCAGCCGGTCGGCGGGCGCGGCATAGGTGGCCAGCGCCCTTTCTCCGTGGTCGATAACTTCCTGGATGCCGTTGTTCATCACCGCCACCAGGATTTCTTCCTTGCTGCGGAAATGATGGAACAGGCTGCCGGACTGCAGTCCGACGGCCCGCGCCAGTTCGCGCACCGTCGTGCGCTCATAGCCATGTTTGCTGAAAAGTCTGCCCGCGGCCAGGACCAGTTCGCGCCGCCGCTCCGTCTCGGCGCCGTCGTCCCGCGTTGCGGCAGTGCCGGTCTTGTCCATGCGGCTCACAGCCTCTGGATGATCGTCGCGGTCGCCATGCCGTGGCCGATGCACATCAGCTGCATGCCGAATTCACCCTCAGTGGCCTCCATTCCCGCCAGCATCTTGCCCATCAGGCCCGCGCCGGTCGCCCCCAGCGGGTGTCCATGCGCGATCGCGCCGCCCCAAGGATTCACGCGCGCCAGATTCGCGCCCAGTTCGCGCTGCCACGCCAGCACCACGCTGGCGAAGGCCTCGTTGATTTCGATCCAGTCGATGTCGTCCAGCGTGAGGCCCGCTCGCGCCAGCGCCTGGCGCGCGGCCGGGATCACGCCGGTAAGCTGCATGACCGGGTCCGATCCGACCACCACCCGCGCGAGGAACCGCGCCCGCGGCCGCAGGCCATCGGCCAGCGCCGTTTCCCGGTCGGCCAGCAGCACCGCCGCCGCGCCGTCCGCAAGCTGGCTGGCGTTGGCTGCGGTCACGCCACCCTGTCCAACTGGCCGCAAGGCCGGCGCCATGGCCGCCATGCGGGAAGCGTCCGTGGTCTGGCGTATGCCTTCGTCGCGGTCCTCGGCCCCGCGCGGACCCGGCAGGAGCTCCGAGTGCAGCCCGGCGCTTGCCGCGGCCCAGGCGCGCGCGTGGCTCTCGCGCGCCCACTGGTCCATCTCTGCTTGCGACAGGCCCCAATGGCTGGCGATCCGTTCCGCGCTCTCGATCTGGTGGATCAGCGGATAGCGCTCCAGCAGCGCGGGGTTCAGCGATTCGAATCCGCGGAACTCCGCCTGCCCCAGCGTCACGTCCAGGAACATCGGCACTCGGCTCATGCTTTCCACGCCGCCCGCCACCACGTAGCGCATGTCGCCGGCGGCGATCGCCTGGGCGCCGAAGTGCACCGCCTGCTGGCTGGAACCGCACATGCGGTTCAGCGCGACCCCCGGCACGCTCTCGGGCAAGCCGGCCAGCATCGCGGCCAGGCGGCCGATATTGGCGCCCTGCTCACCCGCCTGGCTGACGCAGCCGGCGATCAGGTCTTCGACCTTCTCCCCCGGCAACCCGGCGCGCGCCAGCAGCGCCTGCACGGTCTGGGCCAGCAGCGAGTCGGGCCTTGTCTGCGCCCACCATCCACCGCGCCTGCCAAATGGCGTGCGCACCGCTTCCACGATCACGGCTTCGTTCATGCCGGCGTCTCCTCAACGTAGAGCGTTTCGATTTCTTCCGCGTACGTGCGATAGATGCTGGCGCGCCGCACTTTCATCGTCGCCGTCACCTCGCCGTCGTCGTGATCCAGTTCCTTGGTCAGCAGATGGAAACGCTTGATCTGCGCTACGGGCGCCAGCCCGGCGTTGGCGCGCGCGACTTCCTGCTGGACCAGTTCGCGCACCTGCGGGCATTCGGCCAGCGACCGGAAGTGCGTGAACGCGATGCGCCGCGATTCCGCCCATTTTCCCACCGTATCGAATTCAAGCTGGATCAAGGCCGAGACGTACTTGCGCCCATCCGCGATGACGATGCATTCCTTGACATAAGGGCTGCCCTTGACCGCGTTCTCGATCTCGGAGGGCGTCAGGTTCTTGCCGCCCGCCGTGATCATGATGTCCTTCAGCCGGTCCACGATGCGCACGCGCCCGGCGTCCTCGGCCACGACGTCGCCGGTATGCAGCCAGCCGTCACGCACCGTATCGGCGGTGGCGTCCGGGTTCTTGTAATAGCCTTGGAACACCATGTCGCCGCGCACCAGCAGTTCGCCCGCCTCGCCCATGCGCCACTCCACGCCCAGGATGGGCTCGCCCACGGTGCCGACCTTCACGCGGTGCGGATGCTGCCCGAAGATCATGCCGGTCGACTCCGTCAGGCCGTAGACCTCGACAAGTGGCACACCCAACGTGCGGAAGTAGCGCACCACGTCCTGCGGGATCGGCGCCGCGCCGGTCATCGCCACCCGCACCCGTCGCAGTCCGATGAAGTTCTGCAGGGCGCGCAGCACCAGCCAGTACCACAGCCCATACGTCAGGCGCTCGCCGAACCCATACTGCGCCCGCGATTTTTCCAGGAACGGCGCGCACTGCGCCAACGCCTTGCGGTACAGCCACTGCTGCAAGGCCCCGGCCTCCTGCATCTTGATGGAGATGGCCGCGTGCAGCTTTTCCCAGATCCGCGGCACACCCAGGAAGATCGTGGGCGCAACCTCGCGCAGGTCTTCCTGCACGGTACGGATCGACTCCCCAAAATTCACCTGCGCGCCAAGGTAGATGGGCACGAACGTCGTCAGCATCTGCTCGGCGACGTGGCACAGCGGCAGATACGACAGATGCACGGTCGAAGCATCCATCGACAGGCGCTCGGCGATCCCCGGCGCCACGCCGCGCATGTTGCCGTAGCTCAGCATCGCCCCCTTGGGCTTGCCGGTGGATCCCGACGTATAGATCATGAGGCCCGTGTCCTCGAGCCGCTGCGTGTCCAGCGTCGCGTTCAGCGCGGCCTTCTCCACGGCTTCGCGCTCGCGTCCGTCGGCCTCGACGTCCTGGAACGGCACGATGCGTTCCCGGTCGCCTGGCGCATACGAGCGCAGTCCCTTGGTCTCGATCATCACGATGCGGCGCAGGCGCGGCAGCCTGGCGGCCACCTGCAACACCTTGTCGGTCTGCTCCTGGTCCTCGCAGACCACCAGCTCGACGTCGGCGTGCTCCAGCACGTAACCCATCTCCTGAGCCGGGCTGGTGGAATAGACCCCTACGGCCACGCCGCCGACCGCGCCCGCGCCCATCTGAGTCAGCAGCCACTCAACCCTGTTTTCCGACACGATGGCGACACGCCCACCGGGGTTGAGGCCAAGCGCGCGCAACCCCAGCCCGACGCGGCAGGCGCGCTGCCAATAGTCCGCCCACGACAGCGGCTTCCAGATGCCAAAGTCCTTTTGCCGGATGGCGATGGCGGAGGGCTGGCGGCGCGCCTGTTCGCGCAGCATCTGGGGCAAGGTCAGCGCCGGCCAGGCGCCCACGCCGGAATCGAAATGTCTGTTCATCATGAAAGCCACCGCTTGCGGCGCTTGTAGTGCTTGATGTCGCGAAAACCTCGCGCCTCGCCCGATCCGCCCACGCCCAGGTAGAACTCGCGCACGTCCGGGTCCGCCGCCAGCTTCTCGGCCGAGCCGTCGATCACCACCTTGCCGGTCTCCATGATGTACCCGTAATGCGCCACCGCCAGCGCCACGGACGCGTTCTGCTCCACCAGCAGCATCGACACGCCTTGTTCGCTGTTGATGCGCGCGATGATCGAGAAGATGTTCTCGACCAGCATCGGCGACAGGCCCAGTGACGGCTCATCCAGCAGCATCAACTTCGGCTGCGCGATCAGCGCCCGGCCAATGGCCAGCATCTGCTGCTCGCCACCCGACAGGTATCCGGCCAGGCCTCGGCGACGTTCGAACAAGCGTGGGAAGTATCCATACACCAGGTCGAAATCCACCTTCGCTCCGGACCTGCCCGTCAGCGCGTACGTCGCGGCCACCAGGTTTTCTTCCACGGTCAGGTCCTCGAACACGCGCCGCCCTTCCATCACGTGCGCCAGGCCCGACCGGACCAGGTTCTGCGGCTTGACGCCCGAGGTGTCGCCGCCGCCGAACAGGATCTGCCCCCGCACCAGCGCCCCGTCCTCCAGGTCCAACAAGCCGGAAACCGCCTTGAGCGTGGTGGATTTTCCGGCCCCGTTGCTGCCCAACAGCGCAACGATGCTGCCGTCGGGCACTGATAGGGACAGCCCGCGCAGCACCTGCACCGCCTTGTTGTAGACGACTTCGATATTGTTGATATCGAGCACCGCCGGCGCACCGGCGATGCTTTGCGCACGCGCGTCATGTCCCGGATTCACGTCGTCCTCACTTCAGCACGATCCAGTCTGACGCCGGCACCATCTGCTTCTGCTTCACATCGGCGCGATAGATCCGCCCCACCGGTATGGAGTTGCCCTTGATGGTGATGGGCACGCCGATCAGGCCGCCGGTATCGAAGTCCTTGATGCCGTCCAGCGCAGCTTTCATGTTGGCGGCGGTCAGATCCTTGCCGGCGTCGAGCGTGCGCTTGGCGACTTCGGAGAACAGCATGGCCGCCAGGAAACCCTGCATGTAGCCGGTGCTCTGGTACTGCGGACGCATCTCGCGGATCTTCTTGAGCATCGGCGCGTCCGCGGCCGTGTCGTAGTAATAGCGGTACGGCATCACGCCCATGAAGCCCTCGGCGTCCTCGCCCATCTGCATCACGGTCGAGTTGTCCATGGTCCAGAAGGTGCCCATGTAGCGCGTCTTCAAGCCCATGCGCTTGCCCTGCCCGACGAACTCCGGAATGGGCGCCAGCACGTAACCATGGAAAATCGTGAAGTCCGGATCCGCGCGGCGCAGCTTGATGACTTCGGTGGACACGTCCACGCTGCCCGGCGGCGTCATGATTTCCGTGGCCACCTTCAGCCCCAGCTTTTCGGCCACCGCGCGCGAACTGGCGATGGGATCACGGCCGAACTCGGTATCCGAATACACGAACGCCACCTTGGCGCCCGGCTGCTCCTTCGCGATGTAGCGCAGCAGGATGCCGAACATTTCGGTGTAATCGGGCCCCAGCATGAACTGGGCGGGATACTTGGCCGGATCGTTCAGCTCGGTCGCGAACGATGCGCCCGTCATCAGGATGTCGCCGGTGCGGTTCAGCTCGGCGTTGATCGTCTTCGAAAACCCCGTCGAATCGCCATAGTAGAAGTTCACCTTGTTCTGGCTGGTGATCTTCTTGAATGCGGCCACGGATGCGTCCACCTTGTACGCCGTGTCCTCCGGCACGTAACGCAGCTTGCGGCCCTTGATGCCGCCCTGGTCATTGATGATTTTCACGTAGTCCGTGATACCGGCGTGGATGCCCTGGCCCGCAAACGCGAACACGCCGCTCAGAGGAATCGAGCCCCCAAGCACCAGATCCTCGGCCGCCTGGGCCGCGGGCGCCGCCGCCAATGCCGCCGCCAGGCCCAACGGGGCCAACAACCTCGATAAACCGCTGCCTATCCGGATGCGCTTCATGGTTTGTCTCCTGGGTCTTATGGGTGGCCATCGCGCCGGGCGCGGGTCGCTACGTGCGAAATGGCCAGAGGTGAAAGAATCGGCGCGCGCGCCGCCAGATTTCCGCGAGCCCGTGCGGCTCGAAGATCAGGAAGCCCACGATCAGCAGGCCGAAAACAATGGTGCGCACGGGAGAGATCAGCCGCAACGCGTCGCCGCCGACGGGCAGCCAACCGACCACCAGCTTCAGGAACTCGGGCACCATCGTCATGAAGATGGCGCCCAGGATGGATCCCAGGATCGAGCCCATGCCGCCCACGATGATGGCCGCCAGGAAGAAGATCGACATGATCAGCGGAAAGCTCTCCGGCGTGACCACGCGGAAGAAGTAGGCCCACAGGCCTCCGGCCACGCCTGCGTAGAACGACGACAGTCCAAAGGACAGCAGCTTGTAGCGCAACAGCCGGATGCCCAGCACTTCGGCCGAGATGTCGCGGTCGCGAATGGCGATGAAGGCCCTGCCGATGCGTGTGCGGAAGAGGTTCGCCGCCCCGAGCACCATCAAGACAGTCACCGGGACGATCAGCCAATAGATCTTGAACGAGGTGTCCAGGTCCACGCCCAGCACTCGGGCCGGCGGCACTTGCAGACCGGTCGTTCCGCCCGTGAACTGCCAGTTCGCAAAGATGAAATGCGCAATGAACGATGCCGCGATCGTGGCGATGGCCAGGTAAAGCCCCTTCACCCTCAGCGACGGTATGCCAACCAGCAACCCGCCCACCATCGCCACCACGCCCCCGCCTAGCAGGTTCAACAGCACCGGCGTGCCCAGGTGCAGTTCCATCACGGCGACCGTGTAGGCGCCCAGCCCCATGAATGCCGCCTGCCCCAGGCTGACCAGCCCCGTATACCCGGTCAGGATATTCAGCCCGGTGGCGCTGGCGATGTTGATCGCGACCAGGCAGGCCAGGTACAGCCAATAGGCGTTCGCGAAGAAGGGAAACAGCGCCAGCGACGCGGCCAGCAGCGCCAGCCACACGTGCTGGGTGCGCGTGTCGAACAGCGCCTCGTCGGCCAGGTAGGTCTGCTTGGCGGTAGCGATGCGCATGGATCAGAGCCTCTCGATTTCACGGGTGCCGAACAGGCCATAGGGCCTGGCCATCAGCACCACGACCAGCACGACGAACGTGGCCAGCAGCTTGTATTCGCCGCCCATATAGGCGCCGGCCCAGGCTTCCAGCAAGCCGATGAAGATGCCGCCCACGAGCGCCCCGGCCACGCTGTCCAAGCCGCCCACGATCACCACCACCAGCACCGACAGGCCGAACACGCCCATTGACGACGAAATCCCCCCGATGGCGCCCACGATCACGCCCGACACCGCGGCGATCGCGCCCGCCGTCACCCAGGCCAGCGAAAACACACGCGGCACATTGATGCCCATGGCATAGGCCGCCCCCTGGTCCGACGCTGTTGCGCGCAGCGCCACGCCACCGCGCCAGTAACGGAACACCACCAGCACCAGCAGCGCCAATACCACCGCCACCCAGAACCCGTAGAACACCTTGGGAGCCACGAAAGCCTCGCCCACCATGACAGGCGCGCGAGGCATGAATTCAGGCAGGCGGCGCTGGTCGGCCGTCCAGATGAGTTCCACCGCGCCCACGAGGATCGACGCCAGGCCCACGGTGATCATGAACACGGAGATCGGCGCCTCGCCCAGCATCGGCCGTATCGTCAGGCGCTCGACCACCGCGCCCAGCGCGCCGGACACCACGACCGCGCCCACAATGGCCATCCAGATCGGCCACTCCATGCCCGTCGCGAATGCGTAGAACACATACGCGCCCAGCATCAGGAACTCGCCGATCGCGATGTTGACGACACGCGTCGCCTTGTACACGATGACGAACGCCAGAGCGGCCAACGCATACAGGCCGCCGCTGCCCAGGCCGGCCAGCGAAACTTCCAGGAAGAACAGCCAATCCATCAGGCCGCCTCCTTCAGACGGCGGCGCAGGTCGCCGACGTCGCCCGCGCCCAGATAGGCCTTGATGACTTCAGGATTGGCTTGCACCTCGGACGGCGTGCCGTCGGCAATGACCTGCCCGAAGTTCAGCACCACGACGTGGTCCGACAGGTCCATCACCATGCCCATGTCGTGCTCCACCATCAGCACCGTCACGCCCCATTCGGACCGCGCGTCCAGGATGAACCGCGCCATGTCGTCGGTCTCTTCGCGGTTCATGCCCGCGACCGGCTCGTCCAGCATCAGCACCTTGGGATTCATCGCCAGCGCGCGCGCCAGTTCCACGCGCTTTTGCAGTCCGTAGGACAGCGCCGCCACCGGCGCGTGCCGGATGTGATCGATCTCCAGGAAATCGATGATGCGCTCCTCGATGTCGGCTCGCAGCGCCATTTCCTCGCGGCGCGCGCGCCCGAAGTAGAACAGCGCATCCAGGACGTTGGTGCGCAGGTGCGCGTGCCGCCCCAGCTTGATGTTGTCCAGCACGGTCATGCCGCGGAACAGCGCAATGTTCTGAAAGCTGCGGGCCAGTCCCAGCTTTGCCCGTTCGGGCGCCGGCATGCGCGTGATGTCGCGCCCTTCGAAGCGGATCTGCCCCGAGGCCGGTTTGTAGAAACCCGAAATGGTGTTGAACAGCGAGGTCTTGCCGGCGCCGTTCGGGCCGATGACCGTGGTGATGGAGCCCGGCGCCACGCGAAAGCCCACGCTCGTCAGCGCCTTGACCCCGCCAAACGCCAGCGTCACTCCCTCCGCCTCTAGCAAGGCAGGCCTGTCGGACTGATCCACCATTTGTCTCCTCGCTTTTTTTATGCGAAGTTTTTTTGCCGCCTGTGGCGGACATTTTTTTTACGACGGTGAACCTGGCGAACCCGCGAGGCAGGAGATGCAACGAACCTGTCTTTACCTACGCCAGTACAGCGCCGGAAAATCGTTCTATGCGTTACGCTAAGCGTGCTTAAAACAAAACCAAGCAAGCGCTCGGTTCAGACCATAGCATCGCGGTTTTTGGATCGACAGTTGGTACTTACCCGAAACGGAGACGCGCCATGACCCAGGAACTTCCAGTCTTCCAGACGCTGCTGCTGCACATCGACGGCGCGCTCGCGACCGTCACGCTGAACCGGGCGGATACGCTCAACGCCATCGACGTCGCCATGGCTCGCGACCTGCTTCGAGCCGCCCAATGGCTGGAAACACGCGACGCCGTGCGCGTCGTGCTGCTGCGCGCCGAGGGCAAGGCTTTCTGCGCGGGCGGCGACATCAGCATGTTCACGGGCGAACCTGCCGCGGTGCGCGCCACCCTGTCCGATCTCTTCACACCGCTCAACGATTTCGTCTCACGCATCGCGCGCATGGACAAAGTGTGGCTCGCACAGGCGCACGGCGTCGCCGCGGGCGCAGGCCTGTCGCTCGTGCTTGCTTGCGACCTCGCCATCGCAGACGCCGGCACGCGTTTCATAACCGCCTACCTGAAGCTCGGCGCCACGCCGGATGCCGGCATGACGCACGGTCTGATGCGTGTGGTCGGCCCGAAGCGCGCGCTGGACTTGCTGTTGCGACACGATCCCTTCACTGCGCAAGACGCGCTGGACTGGGGCATCATCACTCGTACGGCGCCCGCCGGTGAACTGAGCGCGGCCGCGCAGGCTTACGCGCAAGACATTGCGCAACACGCGCCGCATGGAATTGCCGGCGCCAAGGCTTTGTTGCGTTCGGCGCAGCATGCTTCGCTGGAAACCCAGCTGGCCGAGGAAACGGCGCGCTTCCTCCATTCCGCAGGCCGCGCCGACTTTGCCGAAGGCGTCAAGGCGTTCCGCGAAAAGCGCCCTGCCCGCTTTACCGGGCAGTAGCGCTAACGCGGCGCGCGAATTCTGGCGGCGTGGATCGCCGCTTCGCGCATCAGACGATCCGCTTTTCGACCGCTTGCGCCCAGCGCCGCGCCACCGCGGGCGAGGTCGCGCAGGTGGCGGATTCGGTCACCACCCGCACTGCCCGCTCCAGCAGCTGGATGTCGGCTTCGTGCTGGCGCGCCACATGGGGATCTTCAAAGAAGATCACGCGCTGGCATTGATGCTCGAGCACCAATTCCGCGATCTGCGCATCGCCGCCCAGCGGCCCGCTCAGATAACGGTGCACCCAGGGCGTGTCCTTGGGCCAGCCACGCGACCAGGCCAGTTCGTTCAGTCGGCCGCCGGTGGTGCCGGTGGCCACGCGGCGTGCAAAGCGGGACAACACGTCGAAGTGCTCGCTGGCAAACGCGACCATTTCGTCCTTGAGCGCATCGTGGGCGATCATGGCGAGGGTCTGGCCCGTAAAGTTGAAATGGCGCGACACGGATGCGTCCGGCGCCAACCCTGCGTGGATGCGCTCGACTTCCATCCACTCGATCGCGCCGGCCAGCGTCGAAATGAACGGGCGGCCATGCGTGATGCATTGGCGCTTGAGCGCCAGCGCTTCGGGAAAGATCGACGAAGGATCGACGGGATCGATCAGGTAGATCGCGCCGTCGAACGGCGCCTGTCCGTCGCGCCCTTCAGTCACGCGCGCCACCAGCTTCATCAGGCCGCCTTCACGGCCATAGGGATAGCGGATCAGGCCGGAATAACCCTGCAGCATGCCTTCGCGCACGATCGCATCGTGGGTGCGGCCCACGGTGTGCAACTGCACGCCCAGCTCGCGTATGGTGGACGAACACGCGCGCAGCCACGTAAACAACGCGGCGTCGGGAGTTTCGTGGTGCAGCCGGTTGGCGGCCAGGCCAAAACGCAATTGGGCAGCGGGCATCGGTAGACTCGGGGCAGAAAGGACAACTTACGGATCCCCGATGATACCGTGGCCTGGCGACCGCGGCATGTCACCGCTTACGACACGCGGCGCCGTCTTTCGAACGCGCGGTCGGCCCAAATGACAAACGCTCCCTTCGGGAGCGTTTTCTGGGGCGGCTTCAGTCGGCCTCGTCGATCCAGGCCATCTGGATGGCTTCAAGGATCTTTTCGCCGCAGTGGGCCGGGTCGTCGGTGAAACCCGGCAAGCCCATGACCCACTCACGCAACTGCGTGAAGCGCAGCGTCTTGGGATCCACGTCAGGATGCGCGTCCACCAGCGCGGCGGCGATGTCGTAGGTATCGGTCCACTTCATCAATGGCCCTCTTTCGCGTGATTGATCGTGTACTTCGGAATTTCGACGGTCAGGTCAGCTTCGCTTACCAGCGCCTGGCAGGACAGGCGCGACGTCGGGGTCAGGCCCCAGGCCTTGTCCAACAGGTCTTCTTCATCGTCCGTGGCGTCTTCCAGCGAGGAATAGCCCTGCTTCACCACCACATGACAGGTCGTGCACGCGCATGACAGTTCGCAGGCGTGCTCGATGTCGATGTGGTTGTCCAGCAGCACCCGGCAGATCGACACGCCCTTGGGCGCGTCTTCGATCACGGCGCCCTCCGGGCAATAGTCGGGATGAGGCAATACAGTCAGTTTCGGCATAGCTTTTTATCAGGCGATTTCGTCAAGTTTGCGGCCGGCCAACGCGGCGCGGATGCTGCGGTCCATCCGCCGCGCGGCGAATTCGTCGGTCGCGGCGGACAAGGCCTGCACCGCTTCCGTCACCGTATCCACGTCCTGCGCTTCCTGCGCCGCCATGGCGGCTTGCAGGCACTCGTCGACCCGCTTGCGCTCGTCGGCATTCAGCAGATCGCCGTCGACGGCCAGGGCCGCCTGCACCGACTCCACAAGCTGACGCGCGTCCACTTGCTGTTCACGCAGCATGCGGGCCTTGGCGTCGGTGTCGGCCTGCGCCACGCTGTCGGCCAGCATCTGCGCAATTTCATCGTCCGACAGGCCGTACGACGGCTTGACGGAAACCATGGCTTCAACGCCCTGGCTCTGCTCGCGCGCAGTCACGCTCAACAGCCCGTCCGCATCCACCTGGAACGTCACACGGATACGGGCGGCGCCTGCCACCATGGGCGGGATGCCGCGCAGCTCGAATCGCGCCAGCGAACGGGAATCCGAGACCAGGTCGCGCTCGCCCTGCACCACATGGATGCTCATCGCGGTCTGGCCATCTTTGAACGTCGTGAATTCCTGCGCGCGCGCCACCGGAATGGTGCTGTTGCGCGGAATGATACGCTCGACCAGGCCACCCATGGTTTCCAGGCCCAGCGACAGCGGGATCACGTCCAGCAGCAGCCAGTCTTCGCCCGGCGCCCGGTTGCCCGCCAGCAGATTCGCCTGCAAAGCGGCCCCCAGCGCCACGACCTGATCCGGATCCAGGTCGGTCAAAGGTTCCGTGCCAAACACCTTGGCCACGGCCGCGCGCACGACCGGCATGCGCGTTGCGCCGCCCACCATCACCACGCCGCGCACGTCGGCGGGCTTGAGCGCCGCGTCGCGCAATGCGCGGCGAGCGCAGTCCAGCGTGCGTTCGATAAGGGGCTGGGCCAGCGCTTCGAATTCGGCGCGCGTCAACGTCAGGTCGACCTGGCGCCCGTCGGACAGCGTCAGCGCAAGGCTGGCGGACTCGGCGTCGGACAGGGCCTCCCGCGCTGCGCGCGCCGCCATCAACAGGCTGCGCCGATCAGCGGGCGACAAATCGCCGGCGCCCAACCGGGCCTCGGCGTGATCCGCGATCAGCGCGTCGAAATCGTCCCCGCCCAGGGCCGTGTCGCCGCCCGTCGAAATCACTTCGAAGACGCCCTTGGTCAGGCGCAGGATGGAGATGTCGAAGGTGCCGCCGCCCAGGTCATACACGGCGTACACGCCCTCGGCGGCGGTGTCGAGCCCGTAGGCAATTGCCGCGGCGGTCGGCTCGTTCAGCAAACGCAGAACGTTCAGGCCCGCCAGGCGAGCCGCGTCGCGTGTGGCCTGGCGCTGCGCATCATCGAAATACGCGGGCACGGTGATCACGGCGCCCACAAGGTCGTCGCCCAGCACGTCTTCGGCGCGCTGGCGCAGCACAGCCAAAATTTGCGCGGACACTTCAACCGGACTCAGGTCGCCCTGAGCTGTGCGGATGCGCACCATGCCCGGCGCGTCCACGAATTCGTACGGCGCGCGGGAAGCACGCGCCTCTTCGAGCGAGCGGCCCATGAAGCGCTTGACCGACACGACGGTATTCAGCGGATCTTCCGCCTGCTGGGCAAGCGGTTCGCGACCCGTCGTGACTTTGCCATCGGGGAAATAACGCACCGCCGACGGCAGCAAGGCATGGCCTTGGGCGTCGGGCAGCACTTCAGCAACACTGCTGCGCACCGCAGCGACAAGCGAATTGGTGGTGCCCAGGTCGATCCCGACCGCCAGCTTGCGCTGGTGCGGCGCGGGCGACTCGCCGGGCTCGGATATCTGCAATAAGGCCATGATTCTGCTTTTCTGGTCAGTAGGCGGCGCCTCGCGGGCGTTCCTGGCGGGAACACCCGGGCGTGCCTTGGGCTATCCCGCAGGCTGAACGTGCGCCAGCTCTTGCGCCAGCTTTTCCACGAACATCCATTCGCGCACTTTGCGTCCGGCCGCCGCGTAATCGCGTTCGTCGTCCAGCAGACGCGCCAGCGTGGCGCGCATGTCGCTGCGCGCCTCGTCCAGCTCGGCCTGCAGCGCGCTCAAGACATCGGCATCGTCCCGCGCATCGTCCAGCATTTCGCGCCAGGTCATCTGCTGCATCAGGAACGCCGCGTCCATGGACGTGTTGCTTTCGGTCTGAAGGTCGACGCCGGCTTGCTCGCACAGGTAGCGCGCGCGCAACAGCGGATCTCTCAGTTGGCGATAGGCCTCGTTGGCACGCGCGGCCCACTGCATGGCCACACGGCGTTCCGCGGGACTTGCCGTGGCGAAGCGGTCGGGGTGAACCTGTGCGGCGACGGTTCGCCAGGCGCTTTCCAGCGCCTGGGCGTCCAGGTCGAAGCGTGCCGGCAAGCCAAACAGGCTGAAGTGATCGTCACCAGCCAAGGCTTACACCGTGAACGACTCGCCGCAGCCGCAGGTCGCCTTCTCGTTGGGGTTGCGGAACTTGAAGCCTTCATTCAGGCCCTCGCGGGCGTAATCGAGTTCCGTGCCATCAAGGTAGGCCATGCTCTTGGGATCGACGAAGACCTTCACACCGAAGCTCTCGAACATGACGTCTTCCAGGTGGGCCTCGTCGACGTACTCAAGCTTGTAAGCCATCCCGGAGCAGCCCGTCGTCCTAACGCCGAGCCGCAAGCCGATACCCTTTCCGCGCTTCTGCAAGTAGCGGCCGATATGGGTGGCAGCCTGTTGGGTCAGGGTAACGGACATGGTCAGCCCGCCACAGCTTCGGCCGGGGCCGAGTGCTTTTCTTTGTAGTTCTGCACCGCGGCCTTGATTGCGTCTTCGGCCAGGATGGAGCAGTGCACCTTCACGGGCGGCAGGGCCAGTTCTTCCGCGATCTGCGTGTTGCGGATGTTCATCGCTTGGTCCAGCGTCTTGCCCTTGACCCATTCGGTCACGAGCGAGCTGGAAGCAATGGCCGAGCCACAGCCGTAGGTCTTGAAGCGCGCGTCTTCGATCACACCGGCTTCGTTGACCTTGATCTGCAGCTTCATGACGTCGCCACAGGCCGGCGCGCCGACCATGCCAGTGCCCACCGAGTCGTCCGACTTGTCGAACGAACCGACGTTGCGCGGGTTTTCGTAGTGATCCAGAACTTTGGTGCTGTAAGACATGTTAATTCTCCACGTATATCAAGGCGCGGGCGCTTAGTGCGCGGCCCACTGCACGGTATTCAAGTCGATGCCTTCCTTGGCCATTTCCCAAAGCGGCGACATGTCGCGCAGCTTGCCCACGCGGCTCTTGATGAGTTCAACCGCGAAATCCACTTCCTTTTCGGTCGTGAAACGACCCAGCGTGAAACGGATCGAGCTGTGCGCCAGTTCGTCATTGCGGCCCAGGGCGCGCAGAACATAAGACGGCTCCAGGCTGGCCGAGGTGCAGGCCGAACCGCTGGAGACGGCAAGTTCCTTGATCGCCATGATCAACGACTCGCCTTCGACGTAGTTGAAGCTGACGTTCAGGTTGTGCGGCACGCGCTGATCCATATCGCCGTTCAGGTAGACCTCTTCGATCTCGGACAGGCCATTCCAGAGGCGGTCGCGCAACATGCGGATGCGTTCGTTTTCGGTACCCATTTCTTCGCGCGCCAGGCGGAAGGCTTCGCCCATGCCGACGATCTGGTGCGTGGCCAACGTGCCCGAGCGGAATCCGCGCTCATGGCCGCCGCCGTGCATCTGCGCTTCGATGCGCACGCGCGGCTTGCGGCGCACGTACAGCGCGCCGATGCCCTTGGGGCCGTAGGTCTTGTGCGCCGAGAACGACATCAGGTCGACCTTGAGCTTTTGCAGGTCGATTTCCACCTTGCCGGTCGCCTGGGCGGCGTCGACGTGGAAAATAATGCCCTTCTCGCGGCAGATCTCGCCCAGCGTTTCCACGTCCTGGATCACGCCGATCTCGTTGTTCACCATCATCACGGACACCAGCACGGTATCCGGACGCAGCGCCGCCTTGAAGACATCCAGGTCGATCAGCCCGTTGTCCTTGACGTTCAGGTACGTGACCTCGAAACCCTGCCGTTCCAATTCGCGACAGGTATCCAGCACTGCCTTGTGCTCGGTCTTGACGGTGATGATGTGCTTGCCGCGTTCGGCATAGAAATTGGCGGCGCCCTTGATGGCCAGGTTGTCGGATTCGGTGGCGCCGGAGGTCCAGACGATCTCGCGCGGGTCAGCGTTGACCAGCTTGGCGACTTCTTCGCGTGCGCGCTCCACGGCCTCTTCGGATTCCCAGCCAAACGCATGGCTGCGCGACGCCGGATTGCCAAAATTGTCGTAAAGCCAGGGCACCATCTTGTCCACGACGCGGGGGTCGACGGGGGTCGTGGCCGAATAGTCCAGATAGATGGGACGGGTGGTCATTTCTACAACTCCTGATACTTCTTATACGGTGGCATTGGCTGCGACGGTCGTGGTCGGGGCGTTGGCGGCAGTGGCGCCTCCCACCCTGTTCACACGCACCGCGCAGGCCTGCGCTTGATTGGTGGCTTCCTGCAACTGGCGCACGCGCTGCTGATCAACCAGATCTTGCAGCGACACCGAATCCAGGTAGTCCACCATCTTGCGATTCAACGTGGCCCAGAGCTCGTGCGTCATGCACTTGCCCGGTTTGCCATCGTTGCCGCTCGTACAGTCCCGCTTGCCGCCGCAGCTGGTGGCGTCCAGGGGTTCGTCAACGGCGAAAATGATGTCGGCGACCGTCACGTTGCGCGCAAGGCGGGCAAGAGAGTAACCGCCACCGGGGCCCCGCACGCTGTCCACGAGTTCGTGGCGGCGCAGTTTCCCGAATAGCTGTTCCAGATAGGAAAGCGAAATGTTCTGACGCTGGCTGATGGCCGCAAGAGTGACCGGACCGCTATGCTGCCGCATAGCCAGATCGATCATGGCAGTCACGGCGAAACGCCCTTTGGTAGTTAGCCGCATGGTGGGTTCCCTGTGAATCGGCAATGGCCGCCAGCGAATCCAGCGGTCAATACCCGAGTAATTGGCTCAAGTATAGCCTATTCCCGACTAATTTGGTATGGCTCCGGGCTACAAAAAACCGCGCATCTGCGCGGTTTTTCACTGCCATCTGCCCTGGGATCCGCGAAACACGCGGTTCCAGGCTAGAGGAATCAAGCAGCTTGGTACTGGGTAGCGCGCTTGCGGACCAATTCAAGGACGCCCTGACAGGCGTCTTCCAGGTAATCCAGGACCTTGCCGAAGCCGTCGGCTCCACCGTAGTACGGATCAGGCACGGTGGCCTCTTCGAACTCGTTGGCAAAGCGCATCAGCAGCATCAGCTTGTGCTGATATGCCTTGGGGCATTGCTGCTGCATGGCCGAGAGGTTGTCCCAGTCCATGGCGAGGATAAGATCGAAGTCGCGGAAGTCTTCCGCGGTGACCTGACGGGCCTCGCAGTGGGTGATCTCGTAGCCGCGCTTGCGCGCTGCGGCCTGCGCCCGGGCATCAGGCGCCTCGCCAATGTGAAACGCGTGCGTTCCCGCGGAGTCGATGCGAACGACATCGCCCAAACCCGCGTCATTCACCAAATGGCGAAACACGCCCTCTGCGCTCGGCGAGCGACAGATATTGCCCATGCAAACGAAAAGTACCTTGGTCATCATGGAAGCAAGTGTGCGGGAAAACCCGAGATAAGGCAAGCTTTTTTTGCGCCTGCGCAATTGACGAAAAGCAAATCCGACCCTTTGAAATCCGCAATGAAATCATTGACTTGCAGTGGCTTCCTCAGACGTCAACTCACGATGGCCAAGGCCTAAATCCGCCGATAGTTACATCATGATTGCAACGCAGCAGATTTCCGGACTTTTCAGCATCCTGTAAGTTACGTGACATGAATTGATACGCCAATCGGGCCCTAGACTGCCCCATCGAGCAGTACCCGCTGCTTCAAGGCGTTCAAAGAGTCGCGGGCGGCGGCGGCCTGCTCGAACTCCAGGTTTCGGGCGTGATCCATCATCAGCTTTTCAAGACGCTTGATTTCGCGCGCCAGCGACTTTTCGTCCTTCAGCACATCGGCGGGGATGGCGGCTTCCAGCGCGTCGTGCTGCGCGGGCGCCACGATGCCGTCGATAAGTTCGCGCACTGCCTTCTGCACGCCGCGCGCCGTAATGCCGTGGTCGGCATTGAACTGGATTTGCTTGGTGCGGCGACGGCCGGTTTCCTCCATGGCGCGCTGCATCGAATCCGTGATTCGATCCGCATAAAGGATGGCATGCCCATTGAGGTTGCGCGCCGCCCGGCCGATCGTCTGGATCAGGCTGCGCTCCGACCGCAGGAACCCTTCCTTGTCAGCGTCCAGGATCGCCACCAGGGATACTTCGGGAATATCCAGCCCTTCGCGCAGAAGGTTGATGCCGACGAGCACGTCGAAAGTACCCAGCCGCAAGTCCCGCAGGATTTCCACGCGCTCGACCGTATCGATATCGGAGTGCAAATAGCGCACCTTCACGCCATGCTCGGCGAGGAAGTCGGTCAAGTCTTCCGCCATGCGCTTGGTCAGGGTGGTGACCAGGACTCGCTCACCCTGCGTGACGCGAGCCTTGATCTGACCAAGCAAGTCATCCACTTGGGTGCGCGCAGGCAGCACCTCGACCACCGGGTCGACCAGGCCCGTGGGTCGCACAACCTGCTCGACGACGTTGTCGGCATGCTCTTTTTCGTAGGCGGCAGGCGTTGCCGAAACGAACACGCACTGGCGCATCCGCGCCTCGAACTCTTCGAGCTTGAGTGGCCGATTGTCCAAGGCAGACGGCAGACGGAAGCCGTATTGCACCAGCGTTTCCTTGCGCGATCGGTCCCCACGGTACATGGCGCTGAGTTGGCCGATGGTGACGTGGCTTTCATCAATGAACATCAGCGCATCGGACGGCAGGTAGTCGATGAGAGTGGGCGGAGGTTCGCCCGGCGCGGCGCCTGAAAGATGACGGGAGTAGTTTTCGATGCCCTTGCAGAAACCGAGTTCCTGCAGCATTTCTAGGTCGAAACGGGTGCGTTGCTCGAGCCGCTGGGCTTCGACCAGGTGGCCATCGTCCACGAAACGCTTGGTGCGCTCACGCAACTCTTCCTTAATGGTCTCGATCGCGCGCAGCACGGTGTCGCGCGGCGTGACGTAGTGCGAGCCCGGATAGACCGTGAAGCGCGGCAATTTCTGGCGGATACGGCCCGTCAGCGGGTCGAACAGTTCCAGGCTTTCGATTTCATCGTCGAACAGGGTCAGGCGCAGTGCGAGTTCGGCGCTTTCTGCCGGAAAGATATCGATGGTCTCGCCCCGCACGCGGAACACACCACGCGTAAATTCAGCGTCGTTGCGGGTGTACTGCATGGCGACCAGGCGCGCCAGGATCTCGCGGCGCGCGATTTGATCGCCCGTGCGCAGGATGAGCACCATCGCGTGGTAATCACCAGGGTTGCCGATACCATAGATGCACGACACCGTGCCAACGATGATCGTGTCCCGGCGCTCCAGCAGGCTTTTGGTGGCCGACAGCCGCATCTGCTCGATGTGTTCATTGATGGACGAATCCTTTTCGATGAACAGATCGCGCGTTGGTACGTAGGCCTCGGGCTGGTAGTAGTCGTAGTACGAAACAAAGTACTCGACGGCGTTCTTCGGGAAGAACTCACGCATTTCAGCGTACAACTGCGCGGCCAGCGTTTTGTTGGGCGCAAGCACCAGCGCAGGGCGGCCCATGCGCGCGATGACGTTGGCCATGGTGTAGGTCTTGCCCGACCCCGTCACCCCCAGCAGCGTCTGGAACATCAGGCCGTCTTCGACACCCTGCGTCAGCCCTTCGATGGCCGTGGGCTGGTCCCCTGCTGGCGGATAGGGCTGGTAAAGATGAAACGGGCTGTCAGGGAAATCGACGAATCCCGGACCTGCGGCGGGAGCCCCCGCGCTTGGGTCTATTGCGCTCTTAGGCATGCTAGACTGTTCCAGGGTAAACCCCCCATTATCCACAGCACCTCGTACTGCGTCCACCCACCTCATCAGAGTCCCATGAGCACCCTTTTCGATTCCGTCGAGCTCGCGCCGCGCGACCCCATTCTTGGTCTGAACGAACAATACAACGCGGACACCCGCCCCGGTAAAGTGAACCTGGGCGTCGGCGTGTACTACGACGATCAGGGACGGATCCCGCTGCTGGGCGCAGTGCGCAAAGCCGAAGTCGCTCGCATCGAGGCCGCCGCCGCCCGCGGTTACCTGCCGATCGAAGGCATCGCCGGCTACAACAACGCCGCCCAGACGCTTTTGCTGGGCAAGGATTCGGCCCTGGCCGCGGCTGGCCGCGTCCTGACCACGCAAGCCCTTGGCGGCACCGGCGCACTGAAGATCGGCGCCGATTTCCTGCGCCAGCTCCTGCCGGGCAGCAAGGTCCTGATCAGCGATCCCAGCTGGGAAAACCATCGCGCCCTGTTCGAGCGCGCCGGCTTCGAAGTCGGCACGTACGCCTACTACGACGCATCCACCCGCGGCCTGAACTTCGACGCCATGCTAGCCGACCTGAAGGCGGCGCCCGCCAGGACGGTCGTCGTGCTGCACGCGTGCTGCCATAACCCCACCGGCGCGGATCCCACCGCCGAACAGTGGAAGCAGATCGCAGCCGTCGTGAAGGAAAACAACCTGGTCCCCTTCCTGGACATCGCCTACCAAGGGTTCGGCGACGGCCTGACGGAAGACGCCTCGGTCGTGCGCCTGTTCGCCGATCTGGACATGACCATGTTCATCAGCTCTTCGTTCTCGAAGTCGTTCTCGCTGTACGGCGAGCGCGTCGGCGCGCTGACGGTCGTTGCCGGCAGCAAGGATGAAGCCACTCGCGTCCTGAGCCAGCTCAAGCGCGTCATTCGCACCAACTACTCCAACCCGCCCACGCACGGCGGCACGGTAGTCTCTACGGTCCTGAACACGCCCGAACTCTTCGCCCTCTGGGAAGAAGAACTGGCCGGCATGCGCGACCGCATCCGCCTGATGCGCAAGCAGTTGGTCGACAAGATCAAGGAACACGGCGGCAAGCAGGATTTCAGCTTCGTGCTCAAGCAGCGCGGCATGTTCTCCTACTCGGGCCTCAGCTCCGCCCAAGTCGACCGCCTGCGCGAAGAACATGGCGTGTACGCCGTGTCCAGCGGCCGCATCTGCGTGGCTGCCTTGAACAGCGGCAACATCGACAAGGTGGCGGCCGCCATCGCAGCTGTGCTGTAAAAGCTGCCGAGCGGCGCTGCGCCGCTTTCTGCCAAACGGGGCCTGCGGGCCCCGTTTTCATTTGCGGCGGCCACGGCTTGCTTTTTTGCGCTGCGTCCCCCAGAATGGCGCTGTATATATGTACAGTCCGCTCGCAACGGATCATCGCCATGGCCAGCAAACTCACGGATCGCCAACAACAAATCCTGGATCTCATCAGGCAAACGGTCACGCGCACCGGCTTTCCGCCGACGCGCGCTGAAATTGCCCAGGCCTTGGGTTTTCGCTCACCCAACGCCGCAGAAGACCACCTCAAGGCGCTCGCCCGCAAAGGCGCCATCGAGCTCACTGCAGGCGCTTCGCGCGGCATCCGCCTGAAGGATACCGGCGCCGCACCCGTGCAGGCCTCGCTGCCTATTCCTGCGCTGGCGCAGTTGCTGCTGCCCCTGGTAGGCCGCGTCGCGGCGGGCAGCCCGATCCTCGCCGCCGAACACGTTGAACGCGAGGTCGGCGTGGACCCCAACCTTTTCGCCCAAGCGCCCGATTACCTGCTGAAGGTGCGCGGCATGAGCATGCGCGACGCCGGCATCCTGGAAGGCGATCTGCTGGCCGTCAAAAAAGCCTCTGAAGCCCGCAACGGCCAGATTGTGGTGGCCCGCCTAGGCGACGACGTCACGGTCAAGCGTCTGCAACGCCAGAACGGGCATATTGAACTCCTGCCTGAAAATCCCGACTTCGAAACGATCGTGGTCAAGGCCGGCCAGGAATTTGCCCTGGAAGGTATTGCGGTCGGGCTGATCCGTACGCAGGCATTGCACTGACAAAACCTGCCGTCGGGCGATCCTCCCGGCACAAATAAAAAACCCCGCTTATCAACTAAGCGGGGTTTTTTGTTGGGATGCCCTTTTGCAGGGCATCCATGCACCACGGGTGCTATCAGTGCTTCAAGACCGGGTCCGTGGAGCCGGGTTCGGCCGGCTTGGCCACCAGGGGCTCTTTGACGGCTTCTTCCTCGGCCAGGGGCTCCGGCAGACGCTCCAAGGCAAGTTCCAACACCTTGTCGATCCAGCGAACCGGCACGATCTCAAGGTGGTTCTTGACGTTGTCCGGGATCTCCGCCAAATCCTTGACGTTTTCTTCCGGAATCAGAACCGTCTTGATGCCGCCACGGTGAGCGGCCAACAGCTTTTCCTTCAGGCCGCCGATAGGCAGGACTTCGCCGCGCAACGTGATCTCGCCGGTCATGGCGACGTCAGCACGCACCGGAATGCGCGACAGAGCCGACACCATGGCCGTGGTGATCGCGATACCTGCAGACGGGCCGTCCTTCGGCGTGGCGCCTTCGGGCACGTGAACGTGCATGTCGTGCTTTTCAAACACGCTGTCAGCAAAGCCCAGGCGGCGAGCGCGCGAGCGCACAACCGTACGAGCAGCTTCGACGGATTCCTTCATCACATCGCCGAGCGAACCCGTACGCTGGATGACGCCCTTGCCAGGCATGTCCGCGACTTCGATCGTCAGCAGGTCGCCACCGACTTCCGTCCACGCCAGACCCGTCACTTGACCGATCTGGTTTTCCTTTTCGGCCATGCCGAATGCATAGCGGCGCACACCCAGGTAATCGCTGAGGTTTTCGGCCGTCACATTGACCGCCTTGACTTCCAGCGTCTTGCCTTCGGCATTGGCGCGATCGCTTTGCGTCAGCAGCTGCTTGATGACCTTGCGGCAGATCTTGCCCACTTCGCGTTCGAGCGCACGCACGCCGGCTTCGCGGGTGTAGTAGCGCACGATGTCGCGCAGCGCGCTGTCGTCCACGGTCAGTTCGCTATCCTTCACGCCGTTGTTCTTCATCAGCTTGGGCAGCAGATGGTCGCGGGCGATGTGGATCTTCTCTTCCTCGGTGTAACCCGACAGGCGGATCACTTCCATACGATCCAGCAGCGCCGGCGGAATGTTCAGCGTGTTGCTGGTCGCCACGAACATGACGTCGGACAGGTCGAAATCGACTTCGATGTAGTGGTCCTGGAACGTGTGGTTCTGTTCCGGGTCCAGCACTTCGAGCAGCGCCGACGAAGGATCGCCGCGGAAGTCCATGCCCAGCTTGTCGATTTCATCAAGCAGGAACAACGGATTGCGCACGCCGACCTTCGACATGTTCTGGACGATCTTGCCGGGCATGGAGCCGATATACGTACGGCGATGGCCGCGGATCTCGGCTTCGTCGCGCACGCCGCCCAGCGCCATCCGGACGAACTTGCGGTTCGTCGCTTTGGCGATGGACTGCCCGAGCGAAGTCTTGCCCACGCCCGGAGGGCCGACCAGGCACAGGATGGGCGCCTTGACCTTGTCGACGCGCTGTTGCACGGCAAGGTATTCCAGGATCCGTTCCTTGACCTTCTCGAGACCGTAATGGTCGTTGTCCAGCACGGTTTCGGCGTTGCTGATCGAGTTGTTGATCTTGCTCTTCTTTCTCCAGGGGAGATTGATGAGCGTATCAATGTAGTTGCGCACCACGGTGGCTTCGGCCGACATGGGCGACATGAGCTTGAGCTTCTTGAGCTCGGCATCGGCCTTCTTGCGCGCCTCTTTGGGCATGTGGGCAGCGATGATCTTCTTTTCGAGCTCTTCGATGTCCGCGCCCTCTTCGCCTTCGCCCAACTCTTTCTGAATGGCCTTGACCTGCTCATTCAGGTAGTAGTCGCGCTGGCTCTTCTCCATCTGCTTCTTCACGCGGCCGCGAATCCGCTTCTCGACCTGGAGGATGTCGATTTCGGTTTCGAGTTGCGTGAGCAGACCTTCGAGGCGTTCGGAGGTGCCGACGATCTCGAGCATCTTCTGCTTCTGCTCGAGCTTGAGGGGCAGGTGCGCGGCGATCGTGTCCGCGAGGCGTCCGGCATCATCGATGCCAGCCAGGGACGTCAGGATCTCCGGGGGGATCTTCTTGTTGAGCTTTACGTACTGCTCGAACTGCGCAACGATGGCGCGGCGCAGGGCTTCGGTTTCGGAGCCCTGCATGGCGTCCGGCTCAATGGGCGACACCTGGCAGGTGAAGTGCGAATCGGCATCTTCGATGGTGTTGATGCGCGCGCGCTGGGTGCCTTCGACCAGCACCTTGACGGTGCCGTCGGGCAGCTTGAGCATCTGCAGAATGCCGGCAACGCAGCCGATTTCGTAAACGTCTTCGGGCGTGGGGTCATCCTTGCCGGCGGATTTCTGGGCCACCAGCATGATGCTTTTGCCCGCTTCCATCGCAACCTCGAGCGCGCGTATGGAGCGCGGACGGCCGACGAACAGCGGGATGACCATGTGCGGGAACACTACGACGTCGCGTAGCGGCAGCAGGGGAAGGTCGATCGGGTCGGAAGGCAGGGTCTGGCTGGCAGACATATGTGGTTCCTCGGTATGACTCGGCGTATCGGGGACGGGGCACTCGGGAATACCCGAGCAAACTCGTCAATTACGTCTGTTATGGGAACAATAGCCGAAAATTCAAGATCTCGGCGCCTGGATAACCAAAAGGCCGATAAAGGCCCCGGTGCGCTTCCAGTATGCGGCCTTGGCGGCCCCGAGAAAAGCGTGTTTTTGGCGTTCAGAAAGCCCTAGGCAAAAAAACCCGTTACGAGAACGGGCTTTTTTGAAATATCAGGCTGCGGCGTCGCGGACTTCGCCGCGTTCGGGTTTCTCTGGCGCGGCGGCCTCATCGGCGTAGATCAGCAAGGGCTTGCCCTCGCCTTCGATGGCGCCTTCGTCGAGCACCACGCGCTTGACGTTGCCCTGGGAGGGCAGGTCATACATGGTGTCGAGCAGCGCCTGCTCGATGATGGACCGCAGGCCCCGGGCGCCCGTCTTGCGGCGGAGCGCCTTGCGGGCGATGGCCTTGAGCGCGGCCGGACGAACGTCCAGCTCGGCGCCTTCCATGGCAAACAGCTTCTGGAACTGCTTGAGCAAGGCGTTCTTGGGCTCGGTCAGGATCTGGACCAGCGCGGCTTCGTCGAGTTCGTCCAGGGTGGCGACGACCGGCAAGCGACCGACCAGTTCCGGAATGAGGCCGAACTTGATGAGATCTTCGGGTTCGACTTCGGAGAACAGCTCGCCCACGCCGCGTTCCGACTTGGCGCGCACCGAAGCCGAAAAGCCGATGCCCGACTTTTCCGTGCGATCGCGGATGACCTTTTCCAGGCCATCGAAGGCACCGCCAACGATGAACAGGATATTGGTGGTATCCACCTGGACGAAGTCCTGGTTGGGGTGCTTGCGACCGCCTTGCGGGGGCACCGAGGCCACCGTGCCTTCGATCAGCTTCAGCAAGGCCTGCTGCACGCCCTCGCCCGACACGTCGCGGGTGATGGACGGGTTGTCGGACTTGCGCGAGATCTTGTCGATCTCGTCGATATAGATGATGGCGCGCTGGGCCTTTTCGACTTCATAGTTGCAGTTCTGCAGCAACTTCTGAATGATGTTCTCGACGTCTTCGCCCACGTAACCGGCTTCGGTAAGCGTGGTGGCGTCGGCCATGACGAAAGGCACATTCAGCATGCGAGCAAGCGTCTGGGCCAGGAGCGTCTTGCCGGAGCCCGTGGGGCCGATCAGCATGATGTTGCTCTTGGACAGCTCGACTTCGTCGCCCTTGATTTCGCCGTGGCGAATGCGCTTGTAGTGGTTGTAGACAGCCACGGCCAGCATGCGCTTGGGCGACGTCTGCCCAATGACGTACTGGTCGAGGAACGTCTTGATTTCAGCCGGAGTGGGCAGTTCGGAACGAATCGCCGCGCGCGCGGTTGCCTGCGCTTCCTCGCGGATGATGTCGTTGCACAAATCTATGCATTCATCGCAGATGAATACCGACGGACCCGCGATCAGCTTGCGGACTTCATGCTGGCTTTTATTGCAAAACGAGCAATGCAGCACTTTTGCGTCTGCCGATCCCTTTTTTTCAGGCATATTTCTTTCGTATCTCAGGTAAAGATGCGCCAGGCCGAGTGAGGCCTAGCGCATGCGCTTACTCAAACATGATGGCAGCGGGTCTGGATTCAACCGGGAAGTCAGCCTTCCGAACGGGAGGCCATGACCTTGTCCACCAGTCCATACGATACCGCATCTTCGGCCGACATGAAGTTGTCACGTTCCGTATCCAGCTCGATGCGCTCCATGCTCTGCCCGGTATTGGCGGACAGGATGCGATTCAGGCGCTCGCGCAGGTCAAGGATTTCACGAGCCTGGATCTGGATGTCCGAGGCCTGCCCTTGGGCGCCGCCGGATGGCTGGTGAATCATGATGCGGGAGTTGGGCAGCGTGAAACGCTTGCCCTTCTTGCCGGCTGCAAGCAGGAACGCACCCATGCTGGCCGCCAGGCCAGTGCACAGGGTGGACACGTCCGGCTTCACGAACTGCATGGTGTCATAGATGGCCATTCCCGCGTACACCGACCCGCCGGGCGAGTTGATGTACAGGGAAATGTCCTTGTCAGGATTCTCCGATTCCAGGAACAGCAACTGAGCCACAACCAGGTTGGCCGTGGCGTCGTTCACCGGTCCCACCAGGAAAATGAGCCGTTCGCGGAGCAGACGCGAATAGATGTCGTAGGCGCGTTCGCCGCGCCCCGACTGCTCGATCACCATGGGAATGTAGCCCAGGCCGGTGGGGGTCACCGAAGACCCGCCATTCATTGCCGCATAGAAATCGGTGAATCTCTGCATAGTGTTACGCCATCCCCATCAACTGATCGAAAGGCACCTTCTCATCGGTGACCTTGGCCTTTTCCAACACGTGCGCGACGACGTTGTCTTCAAGCACGATAGCCTCGATTTCAGCACGACGCTGGCGGTCTGCCAGGTAATAGCTGACAACCTGGGCGGGTTGTTCGTAGTTTTGCGCGAATTCTTCGATGCGCGTACGAACCTGCTCGGGCTTGGCCTGCAGTTGGGCTTGCTTGACCAGTTCGGACACCAGCAGGCCCAGACGGACGCGGCGCTCGGATTCGGTCGAGAAGGCTTCGGCCGGGATCGGCACGGATTCGGCATTGGGCACGCCGCGCTGCTTCAGTTCTTCGCGAGCAGCGGCGACGCGGCCTTGCACGTCGTTGTCGATCAGCGCCTTCGGCACGTCGAACTTGCCGGCTTCGACCAAAGCGTCCATGACGCTGGCCTTGGTGCGGCCTTGCGAACGGACCTTGACTTCGCGTTCGATGTTGGTGCGGATGTCGGCCTTCAGCTTTTCGACGTCGCCTTCGGCCTGGCCGAGGGACTTGGCGAATTCGCTGTTCAGTTCAGGCAGGACGCCTTCAGCCACTTCCTTGATGGTGATGGTGAATTCGGCGGTCTTGCCGGCGACTTCCACGCCTTGGTAGTCATCGGGGAACTTGAGCTGGAAGACCTTGGTTTCGCCAGCCTTCAGACCGCGGGCGGCTTCTTCGAACTCGGGCAGCATGCGGCCTTGACCGAGCACGAACGGGAAGTCTTCGGCCTTGCCGCCTTCGAACGGCACACCGTCGATGGTGCCGACGAAGTCGAGCGTGACGCGGTCGCCGTCGGCGCTGGCGCGGCCTTCGCGGGCTTCAAACGTGGCACGTTGCTTGCGCAGGACGTCCAGCGTTTGCTGCACTTCGGCGTCGGTGACGGCGGTTTCGTAGCGAGTGACGGCCAGGCCCGACAAGTCAGGCACGGCGACTTCGGGGTAAACCTCGAACGTGGCGGTGAACGCCAGCGTATCGTCAGAAACGCCTTCAGTCTTGGGCTCGAGGTTCGGGGCGCCAGCGACGCGCAGCTTGGCGCCGTCGATAGCTTGTTCAAAGGCACGGCCAACTTGGCTATTGATCACGTCGTAGCGGATGCTGGGGCCATGGCTACGCTCGAGCATGGCGAGCGGCGCCTTGCCCGGACGGAAACCGGGCACCTTGGCGGTGCGAGCCACGCGCTTCAATTGCGCCTGGACTTCCTTTTCGACGTCGGCCACCGAGACGGCCAGATCAACACGGCGCTCCAGGCCGGAGAGGGTTTCAACCACAGGCTGCATTAAAAGACCTATTTTCCGAGAGATGAGATTACGGGCGGATAAACGCGGCATTTTACCGGAACTTCCAGAACCCTGACGCAAAAGGGCGCGAGCCCCGGATTTGCCCGGATGCTCGCGCCCCGTTTTATCGCCCCAGGAAAGGACATTCCGAGAGGCAAGAAGCCTGCCTGCGGCTTTATTTGGCCTTGGCGATACGGTCTTCGATGTGCTGAGCGCGCTTGGCCGAGGACGGGTGCGAGCTCATCATATCGCTCTTGCCGCCGTCGAGTTCGGCAAGCTTCTGGAACGCCGTCACGAGACCGCGGGTATTGAGCTTCTTGGACTGGAGCAGATCGAACGAGTAATCGTCCGCGGCGCTTTCCTGCGACTGCGAGAACTGCGCGTTGATGAACTTTTCGGTCAGGTCGCCCAACTGCGAGGAGTTCAGCGCGGCAACGGTCGCCCCGCCAGCTGCGCCCGCCGCATCGCGTGCGGCCGACACGGTGTAGGCGGTCTGCATCGCCTTCTTGGAATGGCCCAGCGCCACGTGGCCGATTTCGTGGCCAACCACGCCCATCACCTCGTCGTCCGTCATCATGTCCATCAGGCCGCTGTAGACGCGGATGCAGCCGTTGGCCATTGCCCAGGCGTTCACGTCTTTGGTGACATAGACCTTGTAGCTGGCCTTCTGGCCGTTGACCGTGCCGCCCAGCGATTTGGCGATCTTTTGCAGGCGGGCGTCGTACTTGCTGCCCGGGGCTGCGATCTTTTCTTGCGAATCGCTCTGTGCGCATGCCTTATCGGACAGGGTCTTGATCTCGGCGTCGCTCAACGTGGCCGCCTGGACCACCTTGGCGCCGGCGCCCACGAGCCCTCCGATGTCCAGGGCGTGCGAGGCCGAGTAAGGCGCAAGCGCGACGGCCAGGGCGGCGACGGTGTAGCGAATCTTCATGGGAACAAACTCCTATTGACTTGTTCTATGCAAACGAGGCGGCAATTCTATATAGGCCAATAGCTTTGGAAGCACTTCGGCACACAGTTTCGCAAATGCGAACTTCGCTTACATAAAATCCAAGCGCCGCACCAATTGCCATGCTAGGTGCCTGGCGCTCCAGGCCACGTCAGCCAAAACAGATCCCCCGGCTGTCGCACGGCATTGATAGAATTGCCGCCGCCCTTTTTTCTGCAAACAACAACGGCTCGCACCCACCATGATCCCGAATCCCCCTCCCCGCCTTGGACTGCTCCCCAGCCTGATCTTCAGTTCGCGCTGGCTGCAACTGCCGCTCTACCTGGGCCTGATCGTCGCGCAGGGCGTTTATGTCATGCTTTTCCTGAAGGAGCTCTGGCATCTGGTGACTCACGCCACGAGCTTCGGCGAGATGGAAATCATGCTGATCGTGCTGGGCCTGATCGACGTGGTCATGATCTCGAATCTGCTGGTCATGGTGATCGTCGGCGGCTACGAGACTTTTGTGTCGCGCCTGCGCCTGCAGAACCACCCCGACCAGCCGGAGTGGCTCAGCCACGTGAACGCGAGCGTGTTGAAGGTGAAGCTTGCGATGGCCATCATCGGCATCTCGTCGATCCACCTGCTTCGCACTTTCATCGAAGCGGGCACGATCGGCACGCCCAACGCGCGTTTCACGGAAGCCGGCGTAATGTGGCAGACCATCATCCATGCCATCTTCATTCTGTCCGCCTTGGGCATCGCGCTGGTTGACCGGCTGTCCTCCGGCGCCGGCGCCAAACACTGACGATCCAGGTAAAAAAAAGCCCCCACACGCTAGGTGTGGGGGCTTTTTTATGGATAGAACACCAGGTGGCCCGGCGCGCTACCCTGTAGGTCTCAGGCCGCGACCTTGATGTTCTTGGCGCTGGGGCCCTTGGGGCCGGTCCCAACGTCGAAAGTGACCCGTTGGTTCTCCTGGAGCGACTTATAGCCTTCGCTACGGATTTCGGAGTAGTGAGCGAAAAGATCCTTGCTGCCGTCGTCGGGCATGATGAAACCATAACCCTTTTCGGCGTTGAACCACTTGACGATGCCGGTTGCCATGGAATGTCCTTGACCTAGAAATGCGATTGCTCGCGGGGCGCCAGATCATCAAGGATGGGAGAGGATAGCAACCGCGGCACCACTGACGGCGACCAAGGAGAACGCAGACCGCGTCGCTTGAGAATCTCGCTGAATTCAGTGTATTGGCGAATTCGGAAAAACGTCAAATATTCGAAAGGCGGGAAATTGCGCCTGGAAACGCCCGCTACGCCCGTAAAAAGTCGCAAACCGCAGGGCCTTTGAACGGATAATTTTCAACTTGCCACCTGCCGATACAGGTGGATACCGCCTTGCCCTGCGGCCCCGTCCTTAGCCGGAGAATCCGCCCGACTCCAGGAACTCTCGCTCGGCCTGAATGGTCTGCCGTCCCAACGCGGCATTGCGGTGCGGAAAGCGCCCGAACCGCTTGATGATGTCGCGGTGCAGGACAGCCCAGCGTACAGCTTCCGCCCCCAAAGGTTCCATTAGGGCAATGCATCGATTTTGAGCGCCCAGGTTCTCGGCATGCTCGAATGGCATATAAAAAAACTGCCGGACAGCATTGTCGACCTCGAGGTCGTGGCCGGCAGCGATGGCCCGTTCCGCAAAGTGCAGCGCCAGCGCGTCGGTCGCGAACATATGACCGGTATCCCGGTAAGCATTACGGGGGAACTGGTCCAGGAGGATCATCAGCGCCAACGCGCCCGCCGGGTCATCCAGCCATGCGTCCAGGCGACGCCCTGCGGCAGCCATGTGGGCGCCTTCGAAGCGGGCTTTGAAAGCCGCGTCGAATGACGCGCTCTTGCTGAACCACTGCGCGGGTCCCGCCTTTATCCAGAAGTCGACTACATCCTGGGGTTGAGTGGAAATCGGCGACGTGGGGGCTGCTGTCATGGCGGCGGCAAGGTCCTGAGATGGGGGCTGGGACACGCGCCGCTTGGGCCGTGCTGGCGAATGCCTGCTGGCGAATGCCTGCTGGAAGAATACCGCGGACAAAAACAAAAAAGCCCCACGAGGGGGCTTTTTGCGAAAAATCAGAGTCTTACAGAACCTGAATCTTCGTGGCTTGCGGGCCCTTGGGGCCATTGGCCGTCACAAAGCTGACGCGCTGGTTCTCTTCCAGAGACTTGAAGCCCGAGCCCTGAATTTCGGAGAAGTGAGCGAACAGGTCCTTGCCACCCGCTTCCGGGGTGATGAAGCCATAACCCTTTTCCGAATTGAACCACTTAACGACGCCGGTTTCCATACTGTATTTCCTAGAGATAATGGGCAAATGCCCGGAGGTCACGAATCAATCAAGGAGGGGACAGTAGAACAATAACGCTGAGCCGGAAAAGGCACGGCACTGAACGAAAATCGCAACGCTTGTGATCGTGTGCCGACACTATCGTTATGTTCCCCTCACAAGTCAACATAATCCTAAAAAATACGTGCCAATAATGCAACAAAGAGAAACTGCACAGAAAATTGGCACGTTTTCATAGGCAAAACGAAGCCCTGTATAGGTGTTTACACCCACACATCATAAAAAAACAATCAAGGCTTATATAAATGCCACCAAAACCGAGTACGACGTTCAATACATCGTTTGGATGACACTATGGTTTGCCGCCAGGCTTACTCGTCGATAGGTAAACCCAACAGGTCGAGTGCCGCGCCGAAAGCATCGGGACCCGAGCAAAGGAAGACCGCCACGTCGCCGGGGTTCATATTTTCCAGGACTTGGTCGATCTGTTCTTGCGCATTATCAACATTGTCGACATTGGCGGCGTGTATGTCCGCTCCGGCGTCGACTTTTTCACGCGGCACGATATCTGCAATTGCATTGAGATCGGTGACGCCCATGACGACATAGGCGCTGATGCTCTCGCCATCCAGCGTGGTGAGCAGCTCGATGCCGCCCGCTACGTCGGCAACGTGCCGACTGAGTATTTCCATGATCCATCTTCCTTGACTTGCGAGCTGAGCCCGCCTGGGCACGCACCGTGTAGGTGCACACGCACGCCCAGGCGCGACTATAACAGCCTTCGGCTAACGCTTCTTGACATTCGGACCAAGCGACGTCCGAGCGGCTCCTGACGTGGCCGCCACGCTACGGCAGCGGACCCCTGCTGCAGTCAGCACCTGGGCAAGCGGCTTCTGGGCCGCCAGGAATGCCGCCTTGTCGTCGCCGAGCAGCTTGCAGATGAAGAGCTGGGCCTGTAGCTGGGTGCGCCGCGCCTTGCGGTTGTCGGATTCCTGGGCCAGCCACTGGCCGACCCAGGCCGCGGCGGCTTCGGGGTCGCCTTGCTGCTTTACGTGGCCCAGGAGGTCGAACACGGTCACTCCGTTGATGCGATCGTCGTCGCTACGCGATAGAAAGAGCTTGGCGGCCTGGCCCGTATAGCCGGGGACCACGGCGAGGCAATCCCGTTCTGCGGGTTTTTTCATGGTGTTTGGGAATCTGGTTTATCGAGATCCAGGACTGTAACCCGGCTGCGCGCTGTCCCATTGCTGCAGTGCAAGTCTGCTATCGTCATCGTGTTCTTTCCCTACCCCCAACATGGTGAACATCATGCAACGCGATTTCGATCTGGTCGTCACGATCCTGGGCGCCCTGCGCGACGCTCCGGGTCCCAACCTGAGCACCCACGACATCAAGAACGCCGCACTGGCGCCGCATCCCGAGGAACAAGGCCTGCAGCTGATTGCGCATCACCTTGACCTGCTGGAGGACGCGGGCCTGGTCAAGCAGATCAGCGAAACCGCGGCAACGGCAGGTGCGACGCGTTGGCGCATCACCTGGAAGGGCTATGACGCCCTTGAGCAGGACGAAGACGACGAAGAGGATGAGGATTTCGACGCCGAGGAGTGAAGCGCGGCGTGCCCGTCGACCGAGCGGCGTAGGCCGCCGGTTGGCGGTTAAACGTGTCGACGATGGGCGATCAGCGGCTTGATGGCTGGACTGCCCCACGGCGCTCCAGGATGCGACGCGTAAGCAACGCGGCCGCAGCGCCGATCACCAGGCTGAACATGAAGGCCGCGATCGACAACATGGGCGCCAGGTCGCTGAATCCAGCCACGCGCGCCAGCACCAGGGCGGCCACGGAGATGACCGCCGCCAGCCCTGCGACGCCCAATAGCGCATGACCTATCGAACGCAGGCGGCCGCACAGGGCGCCGCCCGCCAGGGCTGCCGCCACCATGGCGGCCATGGACCAGAACAGATATTCGTATTGCATTCGAACGATCTCCGCCGCGGGCATCAAGGCGCCCGCATTATAGGCGGCGCCCGGCCGTGCCCGTCGGTAGCGGCTTGGAGCAAGACCGTTCTGGCCTGTTTCAAGCCACGGCGACCACGCTGATCTCGACCAGCGCGCCGAAGTGCAGGTCTCGCGTGGGCACGATGGCGCGTGCCGGGCGATGAGCGCCAAAGCACGTTTCGTACACACCATTGACCTCATCCCAGAGGCTGACATCGGGGATGTAGACCGTCGCGCTCACGACCGCCGACAGGGATGAGCCGGCAGCTTCGAGAATCGCCTTGACGCTGCGCATGGCCTCATGTGTCTGGGCGGCCGCGCCGGATGCCAAAAGCGGCCGCAGACCGGGCCCGGCAGCCGGCAGGAAGCCCAGTTGCCCTGACACGAACACAAAGCCATTTGCGCGAACCGCCTGGGAATAATGCCCGGCGGGCGGAGTTGCTTCGGGGGTGTGGATGATTTCCATGTCCTGATCCTTGTAGCGTCGGGCTTACCAGCCGCGAAACCGTTCCCAGCGAGCCACGACGCCCGGCTGCCCGGGCCGCACGACCTCGTATGCGTCATGTTGCGCGCAGGTGGCGCACGCGTGGTTGGGGACGATGCGCAGCTTGGCGCCGATCGGCAGGTTCGGCAGCGCCTCGGCGCTGCCCGCCCGCAGCTTGATGATGCCCTGCTCCTGATTCGTCTCGGCCAGCAGTACGTCGGGATACACGTTGCCGTCCACATCGCAAACCAGCCCGTAGAGCTGATCCACCGGCTGTTTGGCGGTGCCCCGGTCACGCGACATGGCCATCCATCCTGCGTCAACCAGGATCCATCCTTTGTCGGGTTGGTGGCCAATTACCGTCGTCAGCACCGTGGCGGCGATATCTTCCACGCGGCAAACCCCCAACCCTGCCATGACCAGGTCGAAAAACACATAAACACCGGCCCGGACTTCCGTCACACCTTCAAGGCTGCGCGCAAAATGCGCGGTGGGGGTCGAACCGACGCTGACCACGGGACACGGCAGGCCGGCAGCTCGGATTGCCTGGGCGCAGCTTACGGCGGCCCAACGCTCCTGCTCGGCCATGTCGGCGATTGCCTCGACGCTACGGCAACCGTAGGACTCGCCGGCATGCGTCATGACGCCTTGCAGCCGCGCGCCGTCTTCGTGAAGCACCCGAGCGATCGCCAGGAGGTTCGTCGAATCGTTGGGCTGTACGCCGGCGCGGTGGCCGTCGCAATCGATTTCGATCAGCGCGGGGATGGGGTCTCCCGCCGCCTTCGACCTGGCTGAAACCGCCCTCGCCGCCTCGATGCTGTCGACCACGACGGTCAAATCGACGCCGCGCTGGCGCAGGGCCAGCACGCGGCCCAGCTTGGCGGGCGACACGCCAACCGCGTAAAGCAGGTCCGTGACGCCCGCAGCCGCGAACTGTTCGGCTTCCTGCAAGGTCGACACTGCGGCAGGCCCCTGCGGCGTGGACATCACCCGACGCGCGACTTCTATTGATTTGGGGGTTTTCAAATGGGGCCGGAGTTGCACGCCATGACCGGCCATCAGGGCGTTCAAACGCTCGATGTTGCGCGCCATCCGGGTTTCGTCCAGCAGCAGGCATGGGGTTTCAAGGGTGTCCAGCGAAGGCGCGGCGCTTTCCGGGGTCATCATGGTCTCGTGGGTGATGGACGGGGCACGAGGGCTCGTGTCCGCGATGGGCCAGTATGGCGCGGACGGGACTTCCCGTGTTTAATTCATTCTTAATTTTCCATTAAGCCCGACCTAAATGATTACCACCGATGACCTGCGCTTTTTCCTTAGCCTTGCCGCAACGGGCTCGCTGGCGCAGGCGGCGCGAGCTCTGGACGTGACGCCGCCGGCGGTAACGCAACGACTGCACGCGCTGGAAAAGCGGCTGGGGGTCAGGCTGGTCAACCGGTCGGCGCGCGGCATCGCCTTGACCGACGAGGGTACGTTGCTGGCCCGTCGGGCCGGGCAGATCTGCGGCGAGCTGAGCGACCTGGCGGACGAGCTGGCGGGGCGGCGCGGCATAGTGGCCGGCCATCTTCGTGTCGTGGCGCCGCTGGGTTTCGGCCAACGCTACATCGCCAGCCTGGTGGCCGACTTTCGCGCACGCAGCGAAGACGTCACGGCCAGCCTGGCGCTGTCGGACGGTCCGCCCCGTTTTGCATCGGACAACTGGGACGTGATGGTCCACATCGGCGAACTGCGCGACTCCACGTTGGTCGCCTATCCGCTGGCGCCCAACCGTCGCATTCTGTGCGCGGCGCCGGCTTACCTGGCGCGCAGAGGGACGCCCGCCAAGCCCGAAGACCTGCGCGACCACGATTGCATTGCATTGCGTGAGAACGACGAGGACGTCACCCTGTGGCGGTTCAAGCGCGGCCGTAGCGCCGCCCTGGGAGTGCGGATCACCCCCACGCTGTCCAGCAACGCCGGGGCGACGGCCCTGCAATGGGCATTGGCCGGACACGGCATCGTCGCGCGGTCGGAATGGGATGTGGCGGCGCATCTTGGCACGGGCGCGCTTGTGCCCTTGCTGGCGGGCTGGAACCTGCCGGATGCGAATGTGGTGGCGCTGGTGAAGTCACGACAGGAACTGTCGGCTCGTACGGCTGGATTCCTGGCGTGCCTGCGAGCCGCATTCGCCTCGCCGCCGTGGCGCGACACTACATCCACGCCGGCGTGAAAGCGGTTAATCCAGCATCGCCTCTGCTTCGATTTCGATCAGCCATTCCGGCAGCGACAAACCGCTGACGATGATCCACGAGGAAGGAGGCGGGTCGACCTTGAAGCGATCGCGCAGGGCCTGCGCCACGACCTCCTGCTCTTCCCTTACCGTGTCGCAGATATAAATGCGCAGCATGATGACCTGCGCAAGCGTGCCGCCCCCCGCGGCCAGGACCCTTTCGACGTTGTCCAGCGCGGCTTCGGTCTGAACCTGCAGCCCCGGCCCGACGGTCTTTTCGTCGGGGCCAACGCCGACTTGCCCAGACAGGAGCATGCGACGCTGTCCCGTCACGATGACGGCCTGGCTGAACCCGTATTGCACGGAATTGAAGACCGTATCGGGGTTGACGACAATTCTGGACATGGCGATCTCCGGTACAGGCCCACGCGGCCGTTGGCCATTCTAGCAACGGGCCGGCACAACACGCCGACGCTGATCCGCAAGCCGCGCGCTGGCGCCATGCGCCAAATCGATCAAATGCGGTATGGATCACCACGCGGGTCTTTGATACGCTGGATCAACCTGAAACAGCGGGGTATGGCCATGAGCAACAAGATCCGAGTCCTGTGCATCCAGCCCGCCTCGATGTCCGCGCGTTTCGCCTTTCTGACCATCGCCCTGAAGTGGTCGCTGGGAGCAACGCCCAGGCCGACGCGTTTGCGGATCGGGCCGCACGACCTTCAACCCGAGGGTTCGGAGGCCGCATTCTGGCAGTTTGCGCTGCGGCATGTCTTCTCCAGCCAGTCCATTTTGGTCACGCGAGGCGACCACTGGGACGTGTCCGCATCCGTGGACGGCGACGAGGTCCGGGCGTTCGGCCGGACGTTCGCGCTGCGGCAGTGCCTTTTCTGAAGCCTTTCTGTCCCTACGCGCTCTTGCGGTGAAAGGAGACCATTTCCTCCGCCGTCCAGCGCTGGCGCGCCTCGTCCTGACAGCACGTCCGATACACCAGCGCGCCGACATCCAGGAAGCGCTTCATGTCGGCCTCGGACACCTTGCCCTGCACCTGCAGCAGGCAATCCGCCAAGGCCGAAAGCACACCGTCCCAGCCGTCGAACCGGCCCGGCGCAACAGGCTGCGTGATCATCCGCGCCATCATTTCACTATGATCCATGCTGAGTCTCCACTCTGACGCGCTGCCAGCCCCAGGTAGCCGTGAAAGCGTCACGGGGCTACATCAGCAAACGGTGTTCCCGGCGCCGGTCGGGGTGGCTAGCGCGCCGTTGCGCGCGCCGGCGCGGGATCCGCGGCGCGGCCGCGCAACAGCGCGTCGGGGTGGGCCTGCAGATAGTCGGCCAGCTCGCGCAGGGCCCTGGCGGTGCGCGAGAGTTCCTGCAGCATCGTCCCCGTATTGACCGGCAAGCCTGCATCCGGGCTCAGCAGCCCGCCCACCGCGGCAAGGGACCTGCTGGCCTGCTTGAGCATCGCGACGGCCTCCGGCGCAAGCTGCGCATCCAGCCGCCTGACCAGGCTGGATGCCCCTTTCAGGACATTGCCCAACTCGGTTCCCAGCCCCTCCAGAGGGACTCGCTCGATCGTGGTGAGGATGCTGTTGATCTGAAGCTGCAGCTGATCCAGATTGTTCGGCACGGTGGGTATGAACGGCGCATCCTCCATCTTGAACACCGCCGGATCAGCATCCGGGAAGACCGCCATCGCAACGTACAGTTGCCCCGTCAAGAGGTTTCCGATCCGCAGTTGCGCGCGCAGGCCGTGTTCGATCATGGCGGCCATCAGCTTGCCGGTGGGATGTTTGATCGTGGAGCCCGAGAACTCCGTGATTTCTTCGAATGTCTTGGCGCCGAGCCGTTCGGGATAGAGCGTCGCCCCAACGACCGCATAAAACTGGTTTGTCGTCCGATCAAGTTCCAGTGCAATGGAATCCACCTGGCCGATCGAGGCGCCAAAGGCGTCAATGGGCGCGCCGACTACCAGCCCTCGCACCGACTGGTCGAACCGCATGCGAATGCGCATGGGAACGCCATCCGGAAGCGCACGCGCAGCGGATTCCGACTCAAAAATGACGAACGAGGCGTCAGGCTTCGCTGCCGCGTGCGATCGCGCTTCCAGGGAATCGAAGGCCACGCCGCCCACGAGCACGGAAAGCAGCGATTGCGAGCGCACTTCCAGGCCGCGAGCATCCACGGAAAAGTCGACGCCGCTCGCGTTCCAAAAGCGCGTGCCTTCGTTGACATAAGCATCGTTGGGCGCATCGACGAACACCTGGATGTCGACTCCGTCGCCGCTGGCGTTCAGGCGATACCCCACCACCTGCCCCACCGCTATGCGCCGGTAGTACACCGGCGAACCGACATCCAGTGAGCCGAGATCGTGCGCCTTCAATGTAAAGCGCTTTCCCGGCCGGTCCTGCGTGACTTCGGGCGGGACTTCGAGACCGACAAAGGAAAACTTGGTGGCGATGGGGGCCTTGTTTTCGTTGGATCGGCCCGCCGGATCGAGCCCGATGTAGGCGCCCGACAGCAAGGTGCCCAGTCCTGACACACCGCTCAGAGTGAGGCGCGGCCGCACCACCCAGAACACGGTGCCCTCTTGCAGCAGTCCGGCAGCCTCCTTGTTCAGGCGCACCGTGGCCACCACCCCGGTGCGCTCCGGATTCAAGGCCACGCGCTGGACGATGCCGACATTCACCTCTTTGTAGCGGACCTGCGTCTTGCCCGCCTCCAGCCCTTCGGCGGTCTGGAAACTGATCGTGGCGACCGGGCCTGCTTCCATCCAGACCCGCAGCACCAGCAGCAATCCGCCCAGCGCCGCAATGATAGGCACGAGCCAGATCCAGGAAAACCGGCGGCCACGCCTCGCGGGCGGCGGCGTCTTGCCGGCGGCAGTACCAGTCTCGGGCATTGAGGACATCCCCTTCGAGCACGCGTCCGGATTCTGGGCACAATCCCGTTAAAGCGTCGCGCCTGGCAGCCGGACGCGCAACAAGGGAAATCCCCAGGTGGGCCGCTGCTGCTTCAGCGAATCAGGGGTAGGATAGCGATCCCAATAAACAGGAAAAATTCGTGAATATTGAAATCCGTCCGGCCATTCCGTCTGATGCGGCGCAGATCCATGCATTCATCACCGAGCTGGCGGTGTACGAACGAGCTGCCCACGAGGTGATTGCAAGCGCGGACGACGTCCAGCGAACCTTGTTTGCCGAGGGCGCGCCGGCGCGGGCGCTGATGTGCCTGGTCGACGGCAAGGCCATCGGCTACGCCGTCTACTTCTACAGCTATTCCACCTGGTTGGGAAAGAACGGCATTTACCTTGAGGATCTGTACGTCACGCCCGAACACCGCGGCATTGGCGCAGGCCGGGACCTGCTGCGCCGCCTGGCGCAGGAAGCCGTGGAAAACGGCTGCGGACGGCTGGAATGGAGCGTGCTGGACTGGAACCAGCCCGCCATCGACTTCTATCAGTCCATCGGCGCCCTGCCACAAGACGAATGGGTGCGCTACCGGATGGCGGGCGATGCGCTGCGCAATTTCGCGGAAGGCCGCAGATAGGGCCTTTGCGGTCAGAACTCTGGCAGGTCGAACAGCGTGTGCAAGGTGGAGCTGGGCGCCGGCACGGACGCGAGGTGCTCGCGCCCGCCATCGTCCACCAGCACGCGCACCGCGCGCGACGCCACGGTCAGGCCGTCCACGCTGATGGCTGTCTCGACTTGCGCGCCGTGCTTGATGAGATCGATGACTTCAGAGGCGGCGGCCGTCGTGGGCTCGGATATCCACCCCGGCACGCCGCGCACGGCCTGTCCCCAGCGTACGTAGGCAATATGTCCGCTGACGGCCTCTTTACGCACGGCGACGATCACATACAAAGACATCCAGGCCTCCCTATGGTTTGGCCAGGATCGTATAACAGCTTTGCGTAGGTGGCATGACTGCCGCCGTCAGGGTTCGATGTCAATGGGCGCAAAGGACTTCACCAGGTCATCCAGATTCTTGAGCTGCGTCAGGAAGGGTTCCAGCTTATCCAGGGGCAAGGCGCTGGGACCGTCGCACTTGGCGTTCTTGGGATCGGGATGGGCTTCGAGGAAGAGACCTGCCAGGCCCACCGCCATGCCGGCCCGAGCCAATTCGACGACCTGTTCACGCCGTCCGCCGGAAGCCGCATCAAGCGCCGAACGCTGCTGCAACGCGTGCGTCACGTCGAAAATCATCGGACGGTTGCCCGTCACTTTCTTCATGACGCCGAAGCCCAGCATGTCCACCACCAGATTGTCGTAGCCGAAGCTCGTGCCACGGTCACACAGGATCAGCTTGTCGTTGCCGGCCTCGGTGAACTTTTCCACGATGTTCAACATCTGGGTGGGGCTGAGAAACTGCGGCTTCTTGATGTTCACGACACGCTGCGTCTTGGCCAGCGCCACGACCAGGTCGGTCTGCCGGGCCAGGAACGCCGGCAACTGCAGGACGTCGGCCACTTCGGCGACCGTCGCGGCCTGCCAGGGCTCGTGCACGTCCGTGATGACCGGCACGCCGAACTCTTTCTTCACGGCCTCGAAGATCTTCATTCCTTCTTCCAGCCCCGGCCCGCGGTACGAATGAATGGACGAACGGTTGGCCTTGTCGAACGAAGCCTTGAACACGTAGGGGATGCCGAGCTTCGTGGTGACGCGCTGGTATTCCTGGCAGGCGCGCAGCGCGAGGTCCTGGGATTCCAGCACGTTGATGCCGCCGAACAGCACGAAGGGGCGATCGTTCGCGCATGCGATCGAAGGGGAAATGACGACTTCAGGGGCGGGCATGATGGGAGATCCTGTAGAGATAAGGCAGGTGATAGTGCGTAATGTACAACCTGCCACCCAGGCCTTTCTGCCGCTGCGCCCTTTTTTTCAGGCCTTCAGCGGCTGGATGTCATGCGGCGCAGCACGCCGTCGCGCAGGACGTAATGGTGGAAAAGCGCCGCCAGGGCATGCAGCGCCGCCAGCGTGATAATTATCCAGGCGACCGTATCATGCAGTCCCCCGATGAACCGGCGTTGCTCGTGGGCGATGGGAATCAGCGTGGGGATGTCGAACAGCCCGAAAAATGCGAATGGCTCGCCCTGCGCCCAGCGGAACAGGAAGCCGAGGACGATCTGCGCCGCCATCAACAGATACAGCAGACCATGCACGCCCACACTGGCCGCCCCCATCCATCCCGAGGTGGCCCGGGGCAGACGCCTGCCTGCGCTGAGCCGCCACACGAGGCGCAGCACGAAGACACAGGCGAAGGCCAGCCCGAACGAAATATGCAGGGATTGCAGTAGCCGTCGCGTAGGCGTCCCGCGCGGCAGGAAGCCCCAGATTTCGGCCAAGGCGAACAATCCCAGCACCAGCACGACGGTCAGCCAGTGCAGGACGATGGTCGTCGTGTCGTAGTGGGCAAGGCGGGCTGGCGCTGAGGAAGGGCTGAGTGTTGTCACAGGATTACGCTTTGCGTCGATGGAATCGTCCGAAAGCGTATTGGGATCCGGCTGACTAGGTCCTGAGGACCGGCTTGTTGACGCCCCCTTGCAGTACCAAGCCAGCGAATTCCGGCTGCTGTGGGCCAACAACTCCTTTTTCAACTTGCACAACGCCTATCACGCCTATTGCAACAGCAAAGGGAAGGAGCGCCGTCGCCACCTCCAAAGGTATGTTTCCGCCCTGGTGACGGGCATGCAGCGAACGCCCCGGCAGCTCTCCGAGGTCCGCCTCTGTTGCGCGCCATCATCCGGAGCCGGAGCGCCTTGGAATACGTGCGCCTGAACCAGGCCAGGGCTGACAGAAACGACGACGCCCCTCCTCCCGCCTTCCCGCCATTCGGGGACGATTGCGCGGTACTGCTTGCGGTGGACCATCCCGATGCCATCGCAACGTTGACGAGCGGCCCGGAACCATCTTGGGGCTTGACGTTTGAGCAGGCGCTTTCCGTCGTTTTCGCTGGCCTCTTGGACGCGCGGTGGCCTGACCCTGTCAGGCGCGCTCGACTGCCGGGTCGCTGACCAGCCGATACGCAATGGCGCCGATGATTGCGCCCGCGATCGGCGCGACCCAGAACAACCAAAGCTGCTCGATCGCCCATCCACCCACGAACAGCGCGGGACCGGTCGAGCGTGCAGGATTGACCGACGTGTTCGTGACCGGGATGCTGATCAGGTGGATGAGCGTAAGCGCCAGGCCGATGGGGATGGCGGCGAAGCCCGCCGGGGCGCGACGGCTGGTGGCGCCCAGGATGACGAACAGGAAGCCGGCGGTCAGCACGACTTCGGTGACCAGCGCCGACAGCAACGTGTACTTGCCCGGCGAGTAAGCCCCGTAGCCGTTTGCGGCGAAATGGCTGGCTTTCAGGTCGAAGCCCAGCTTGCCACTGGCGATGCATGCCAGTACTGCCGCGGCCGCGATGGCGCCGAGGACCTGAGCAATGACATAGGGAAGGATTTCCTTGGCGGGAAAGCGCCCGCCCGCGACCAGGCCAACGGTGACGGCCGGATTGAAGTGCCCGCCCGAAATATGACCCACGGCGAACGCCATGGTCAGAACGGTAAGGCCGAAGGCCAACGCGACGCCGGCAAAACCTATGCCCAGCTCGGGAAAGCCGGCGGCCAGCACTGCGGCTCCGCATCCGCCCAGCACCAGCCAGAACGTGCCGAAGAATTCGGCGCCGCAGCGCTTTGAAAGCGAGTACATATCCACTCCTTGGTTACGAAACCTCAACGGTATCGCCAAGCGCGTATTGCGAAGGTCAAGGATTGAAAAGCTTGACCATTCTTGTATGTGCGTCCTGGCGGGCATGGCCGCCTTGCACAAAATAGCGGACCCGGACCGCGGACGCGATCGGGCAAACGGGCGATGCCGGGAGCGCCACATTGACGGCAAAAAACCGCGAATGCTATGTTTCAGCGGCCGACCCTCGTTGGAGGAACGCCGTGAAACTGCTCCTCGCTTTCGTTCCCTTCATTACCTTTGCGCTGCTGGAGCACAGGCTGGGAACCCACCCTGCCCTCGTCGCCGCCACAGCCGTCTCCGCGCTGCTGGTCATCCGGGACTTGCTCATCCTTCGCGTGGTGCCCAAGACGTTGGAGCTGGGGTCGCTGATATTGTTTGGCGTGCTTGCCTTTGCGACGCGCTTTGCCGAATTCGCGCCGTCGATCCTGAGCGTTCGCTTGCTGGTGGACGCCGGCTTGCTCGCTATCGTGCTGGGATCGATTTTCGCGGGCCGCCCCTTTACGCTTCAGTACGCGCGTGAGCGGGTCTCTCCGGAAGTCGCCGCCCGCCCCGCTTTCAGGCGCACCGCGGATAGGATTGCGTGGGCTTGGGCAGCCGCGTTCGCGGTTATCGTGCTGGCCGATCTGGCGATGATGTACGTGCCGTCTTTCACCACGTCCATTGGCACCGTGGTCATCCTGGCCGCACTATTGGCGGCGGCATGGTTTACCGGCTGGCTGCCCAAGAGGGTGCAGCGGTAATACGGGGGAACCATCGGGGTCGGTTGAACGGGGGGCCAGTTGAACTGGGGGGCCAGTTAAAGAGAGGCAGTCGAACCGTCGGGATTCAATGCGGCGACTGGATCAGTCGGTCGTTCGCGCGAAGGAACGGGTCCAGATTCGCTGGCTTGGTGAAGTGCACGGGGAGCGCAGTGGATTCCAGCGCGGTGCATTCCAGGGCCCGGCTCCCCACATCAACGCCGGATGAAAATCCAAGCCATTGATTTCATGAAGAAAAAATTGGTGCGAAGGAGGGGACTCGAACCCCTACACCTGTTACGGCGTCAGGACCTAAACCTGGTGCGTCTACCAATTTCGCCACCTTCGCAATAGGCCAAGCCCGCTATTGTAGCTTGCTTGTTAAAATCTTGCGTCATGAATCCGCGCCTCGATGCCCTACACCCCTACCCGTTCGAAAAATTGCGGGCTTTGCTGGCCTCCGCCAGCTCGCAACCGGACGGCCTTGCGCCCATCAATCTGTCGATCGGCGAGCCCAAGCACGCCGCGCCGGAGCGCGTGGCGCAAGCCATTCGCGACAGCCTTGCCGGGCTGTCCGTCTATCCGTCCACGAAAGGCGACCCGGCATTGCGTCGGGCCATCTCGGAATGGCTGGCGCGCCGCTACAGCATCCCCGCGCCCGACGCCGACACGCAGGTGCTGCCCGCGTTGGGCTCGCGCGAAGCGCTGTTTGCATTCACGCAGACCGTGATTGATCCGTCCGCCGATTCGGTCGTGATCTGCCCCAATCCGTTCTATCAGATCTACGAAGGCGCCACGCTGCTGGCAGGCGCCACGCCCTATTTCGTCAATGCCGATCCGGTGCGCAATTTTGGCAGCGACTGGAACCAGGTGCCGGACGACGTCTGGAAAAAGACGCGGCTGGTGTTCGTGTGTTCGCCGGGCAATCCGGCCGGCAACGTCATGTCGCTGGATGAGTGGAAGGCGCTGTTCGAACTGTCCGACCGCCATGGTTTTGTGATCGCATCGGACGAGTGCTATTCCGAGATCTACCTGGACGAGGGCAATCCTCCGCTGGGCGGCTTGCAGGCGGCGCGCCGGCTGGGCCGCGACGACTACCGCAACCTGGTGGCGTTTTCCAGCCTGTCCAAGCGCTCCAATGTCCCCGGGCTACGGTCGGGGTTTGTGGCGGGCGATGCCGCGCTGATCGGCCGGTTTCTGCTGTATCGCACGTATCATGGCAGTGCGATGAGCCCTATCGTGTCCGCGGCCAGCGTCGCGGCATGGTCGGACGAGGCGCACGTGAAGGAAAACCGTCGCCAATACCGCGAAAAATTCGACTCCGTCGTGCCGATCCTGCAGAAAGTGCTGGACGTGTCGCGGCCGCAGGCCTCGTTCTACTTGTGGGCGGCCACGCCCGGTTCCGATACGGCCTTCGTGCGCGACCTGTATGGCCGGACCGGTGTTACCGTGCTGCCGGGAAGTTTCCTGGCGCGGGAAGCGCACGGCGTGAATCCTGGCCAGGGACGCATCCGCATCGCCCTGGTGGCGCCTTTGGCCGACTGCGTGCAGGCGGCCGAGCGCATTGCCCATTTTGTACATACCTCTGTTTGATCAACCTTTAAAAGCTGAGCCGCTATGACTCTCGACCTCCAGACCACCATCGAACAAGCCTGGGAAAACCGGGGCAACCTGTCGCCCACCGACGCCAGCGCTGAAGTGCGCGAAGCGGTCGAGCACACCATCGCCGGGCTGGATCTGGGCCGCCTGCGCGTGGCCGAGAAGATCAACGACGACTGGGTTGTGCACCAGTGGATCAAGAAGGCCGTGCTCCTGTCGTTCCGCCTGAACGACAACGCCATCATGGGCCAGGCGCCCCTGCAGTTCTACGACAAGGTGCCGCTCAAGTTCTCGGAATTCGGCGACAACGCCTTCAAGCAAGGCGGCTACCGCGTGGTGCCGCCGGCCGTCGCGCGCCGCGGTTGCTATATCGCCCGCAACGTCGTGCTGATGCCCTCCTACGTGAACATCGGCGCCTACGTCGACGAAGGCACCATGGTCGACACCTGGGCCACCGTCGGTTCGTGCGCGCAGATCGGCAAGAACGTCCACCTGTCGGGTGGCGTGGGCATCGGCGGCGTGCTCGAGCCGCTGCAGGCCAACCCCACCATCATCGAAGACAACTGCTTCATCGGCGCCCGTTCGGAAGTCGTGGAAGGCGTGGTCGTGGAAGAGAACTCGGTGCTGGCCATGGGCGTGTTCCTGTCGCAAAGCACCAAGATCTATGACCGCGCCACGGGCAAGATCACCTACGGCCGCGTGCCGTCGGGTTCGGTCGTGGTTCCGGGTTCGCTGCCGTCGGCCGACGGCACGCACAGCCTGGCCTGCGCCGTCATCGTCAAGCGTGTCGACGCGCAAACCCGCGCCAAGACCAGCATCAACGATCTGCTGAGGGCTTGATGAGCACGGTACTGGATCTGGTCAAGGACCTGATCGCCCGTCCGTCGGTCACCCCGGCGGACGAGGACTGCCAGCGGGCGCTCGCCGCCCGCCTGGAACGCATCGGCTTCACGTGCGAAACCATCGCGCAGGGCGGCGTCACCAACCTGTGGGCCCGGCGCGGAAGCGCCGCGCCGCTGACGGTGTTCGCCGGCCACACCGACGTGGTGCCGCCCGGCCCGCGCGAAAAGTGGAACAGCGACCCGTTCGTTCCCACCGAGCGCGATGGCTGGCTGTATGGCCGCGGCGCGGCCGACATGAAAAGCTCGATCGCCGCCTTCGTGGTTGCGGCCGAGGAATTCGTGGCGGCCCATCCGCAGCATGGCGGCTCGATCGCATTGCTGATCACCTCGGACGAGGAAGGCCCGTCCATCGACGGCACGGCCATCGTCTGCGACGCGCTGAAGGCGCGTGGCGAACAGCTGGATTACTGCATCGTCGGCGAACCGACGTCGGGCGACGTGTTGGGCGACACCTGCAAGAACGGCCGTCGCGGCTCCTTGTCGGGCAAGCTCACGATCAAGGGTGTGCAGGGCCACGTGGCTTACCCGCACCTGGCGCGCAATCCGGTGCACCAGCTTGCTCCGGCGCTGGCCGAGATCGTCGGCATCGAATGGGACCAGGGCAACGAGTACTTCCCGCCCACCACGTTCCAGGTTTCCAACCTGAATTCGGGCACCGGCGCGACCAACGTCGTGCCGGGAGAGGCCGTGGCGTTGTTCAACTTCCGGTTCTCCACCGCAAGCACGCCGGAAAGCTTGAAGCAGCGCGTGCATGCAGTGCTGGACAAGCATGGCCTGGAGTATGACCTGGACTGGGAACTGGGCGGCGAGCCCTTCCTGACGCCTCGCGGGTCGCTTACCGATGCGCTGGTGCAGGCCATCCACGCGGAAACCGGCGTCACTGCGGAACTGTCGACCACCGGCGGCACGTCCGACGGCCGCTTTATCGCCAAGATCTGCCCACAGGTGATCGAGTTCGGCCCCGGTAACGCCACGATCCACAAGGTCAATGAGCGTATCGAGATCGCTTCGCTGGAGCCGCTCAAAAACATTTACCGCCGGACGCTGGAAAACCTGCTGCTGCAGAAATAACAGTGCCCCACCCGGGGGGATACCTTCCTCCCGGCGAATCGCCCGCCCCTTGGGCCGTGCCCCCCCGTCGCGGGGGCATTTTCCCATTGGGCGGTGAACTGGAATGCCAAATATGAATGCCTCCTCCCGCGAAGAATTGCAGACGCTGCGCGACCTTATCCGCTACGGCGTGTCTCGCCTGAACGGCGCCCAGGTGGCGCTGGGACACGGCAGCGACAATGCCTGGGACGAAGCGGTCTACCTGACGCTGCATGCCTTGCACCTGCCGCTGGACACGCTTGAGCCGTTCCTGGATGCCCGCGTGACGCGAGAGGAACGCGAGCACGTGCTCGATCTGCTGGACCGACGCGTGTCTGAACGCGTACCGGCCGCCTACCTGACCAACGAAGCCTGGCTGCGCGGCCATCGCTTTTACGTGGACAAGCGGGTGATCGTGCCGCGTTCGCCCATCGCCGAACTGCTGGACCAAGGGTTGTCGCCGTGGGTGCAGGACGCGCTGGCCGTCGAAAACGTGCTCGACATGTGCACCGGATCCGGCTGCCTGGCCATCCTGTCGGCGCTGGCGTTCCCCTATGCGCACGTGGACGCCGTTGACGTCTCGTCGGACGCATTGGACGTGGCGCGTCGCAATGTCGACGAGTACGGACTGGCGGATCGACTGGACTTGCATCAAAGCAATCTGTTCGACGACCTGCCCGCGCGCCAGTACGACGTGATCGTCTGCAATCCGCCCTACGTCAACAGCGGTTCAATGGACGCCTTGCCGCAGGAATACCTGCACGAGCCGCAACTGGCTCTGGCCGGCGGCGACGACGGCATGGACCTGGTGCGCCGCATCCTGGCCTCGGCGCCGCAATACCTGACCGAGCAAGGCGTGCTGGTGCTGGAAATCGGCCACGAGCGCGACTTTTTCGAGGCGGCCTTTCCGCAGCTGTCGCCCGTATGGCTGGACACCGAGGAAGCCTCGGACCAGCTTCTGCTGCTTACCCGCGAGCAATTGAGCCTGTGATACGCGCTACTGGATTGACCCTGCGCCGCGGCACGAAAGTGCTGCTGGACGGCGCCGAATTCGTTGTAAACCCCGGTGAGCGCGTCGGCATCGTCGGCAAGAACGGTGCGGGAAAGTCCTCGTTGTTCGCGCTGTTGACGGGCGCGCTGGACCTGGACGCGGGTACCTTGTCCGTGCCCGTGGGCTGGCGCATCGCCAGCGTCGAGCAGGAACTGCATGCGGACGACCGCCCTGCCCGCGAGTTTGTCATCGACGGCGACACCCATCTGCGCGCGCTTCAGGCGCAGCGCGCCGCGCTGTCCGACGATCATGGCACCGAGATCGCGGAGGTCGAAGCCGCGCTGGTGGAAGCCGGCGCCTGGAGCGCCCCGTCGCGCGCCGAACAACTGCTGGCTGGCCTGGGCTTCAAACCCGCCGAATGGATGCAGCCCGTCGAGAGTTTTTCCGGCGGCTGGCGCATGCGACTGGCGCTTGCCCGCGCGCTGATGGCGCCTTCTGAACTGCTGCTGCTGGACGAGCCCACCAACCACCTGGATCTGGACGCCATGTTGTGGCTGGAGAAATGGCTGGGCGCCTACGAAGGCACCGTCATGCTGATTTCGCACGACACCGAATTCCTGGACGCGGTCGCCAAGTCAATTCTGCATTTCGACCACGCCAAGCTTGTCCGCTACCGCGGCGGCTATGGCGACTTCCTGACGCAACGCGCCGAGCGCCTGCGTCAGACCAACATCGCTTTCGAACGCCAGACGCGCGAGGCGGCCCGCCTGCAGGGCTTCATCGACCGCTTCAAGGCCAAGGCATCCAAGGCCAAGCAGGCGCAAAGCCGCGTGAAGGCGCTGGCGCGCATGCAGGTGCTGGCGCCATTGCAGGCCGAGGCGGGCATCGACATCCGCATCCCGTCGCCCGAGCAGGTGCCCGATCCTTTGCTGACCCTGGAACACCTGTCGGCGGGCTACACAGACGCCGACGGCAACGCCGTGCCCATCCTGCGCGACGTGACGCTGATGGTGCGTGCAGGCAGCCGCGTCGGCGTGCTGGGCGCCAACGGCGCGGGCAAGAGCACGCTGATCAAGACCCTGGCTGAAGAACTTCCCGTACAGGCAGGCGAACGCCGCGCGTCTCGCGGTCTTGCCATCGGCTATTTCCATCAGCACCAGCTCGACATGCTGGACGTGGACAGCACGCCGATCGCCCACCTGGCGCGCCTGGCTCCGGACGCGCGCGAGCAGGAACTGCGCAACTACCTTGGCGGTTTCGGCTTTTCCGGCGATACGGTGACCAGCAAGGTCGGTCCCATGTCAGGCGGGGAAAAGGCGCGTCTGGCGCTGTCCCTGATCGTCTGGCAAAAGCCTAACCTGCTGCTGCTCGACGAACCCAGCAACCACCTGGATGTCGAGACACGCGAGGCCCTGGCCACCGCGCTGGCGGATTTCGGCGGCAGCATGCTGCTTGTATCCCACGACCGCCACCTGCTGCGCACCACCGTGGACAGCTTCTGGATCGTCGCGGACGGCGCGGTGCGGGAATTCGACGGCGACCTGGAGGACTACCGGGACTGGCTGGCCGCCCGCAACGCCGACGAACGCGCCGAAGCACGGGAAAACGCCGAAAGCGGCGAGCCCGTCGTCGACCGCAAGGCCCAGCGGCGCGCCGAAGCGGAGCAACGCCAACGCCTGTCGGCGCTGCGCAAACCGCTGGAATCCAAGCTGGCCAAGGTGGAATCCGAGATGGAGAAGCTGCGCGTGAAATTGCAGGCGCTGGACGCCATCATTGCCGACCCCGATCTGTATTCAGACAACCGGCGCGCGGAACGCCAGAAAGTCATGGCAGACCACGGCGAACATGGCAAGCGCATGGGCGAGCTGGAAGAACAGTGGCTGGAACTGCAGGGAGAGCTGGAGGAGATCGACCAGGCCGAAGCCTGATCGAGTGCGACACGGCGGCGGCCAGGAGGGCCGCCGGCGCCCCATGGCATGCGCAGAGGCAAGCCTGGGGCGCGGCCGGAGCGTTACGAGTACGGACGCTCGCGCAGGCGGGTGTGGTTGTCGATCACGGTGTCGATGACCTCGCGCAGGATGGTTTCGGCCAGGTCGGGCGGCACGCCCGCTTCCAGCGCCAGGCGGCGGATGCGCTCGACCTGCTGGGCCTCACGCTTGGGATCCACCAGGTCCATGCCGTGGTTGGTCTTGAGTTCGCCGATCATGTCCGTGCAACGGAACCGAACGCCCAACAGCAGCATGATCTGCTGGTCGATTTCGTCGACTTCGGCGCGCAGCGACGCCAACTCGGCTTTGGGGGAATCGTTGGTGGCCATGTGTGTCAACCCTGAACAATGTCAAGCTTGGCGATGCCCAGCGCCAAGGTCTTGGCGCCTACGTCGCGGAATTGGATTTCCGCCTGTGCGTCCTGCCCCGAACCGCTCAGGCTGATGATCGTGCCATCGCCGAAACGCGCATGATGGACACCCTGACCTACACGATACTGCTTGTCGCCCACGGTGACGCCGGTAGCGACGCCGCGAGGTTGACGCGGCGCAATGGTATTGGTTGGCTTGCGGCCGAAGGCGTCGCCGCGCGCACCGCCGCCCCAGCCCGCGCCCGTGGCGCTGAGCGGCGCCAAGCCGGCTTTCGGAGTGAGCCACTTCAAGTGCTGCTCGGGGATCTCGTCCAGGAACCGCGAGCGCATGGCGTAGCGCGTCTGTCCGTGCAGCATCCGGCTTTGCGCCAGGCTGATGTACAGGCGCTGGCGCGCGCGCGTGATCGCCACATACATGAGGCGGCGTTCCTCTTCCAGCCCCGAGGGTTCCAGGATGCTGTTCTCGTGCGGGAACAGCCCTTCCTCCAGGCCGGTAATGAAGACGGCGTCGAACTCCAGGCCCTTGGCGGCGTGCACCGTCATGAGCTGGACGGCGTCCTGGCCTTGCTGGGCCTGGTTGTCTCCGGCCTCTAGCGCAGCATGCGACAGGAACGCCGCCAGCGGCGTCAGGTTGTCGCCCGCGGCGATGGGCGCGTCCACCACGCCCGGCATGAGCGTGGACGACGTGTCGTGGTCCGGAACCACGCCGGCAGGCATGCCGTCGTAGTTTTCTTCCGAAGCGAACACGGCCGCGGCCGTGATCAGTTCGTTCAGGTTTTCCAGCCGCTCGGCGCCTTCGCGTTCGGCCTTGTAGTGCGCATTCAGGCCGCTGGCCTCGAGCATGTGCTCGACCATTTCCGGCAGCGGCAATTCACGCGTTTCTTCGATCAGGCGGTGGATCAGCTGCGCGAACTGCGCCAGATTGGACCCGCCCTTGCCGCCGACCAACGCCACCGCGGCGTACAGGCTGGTGTCGTGCGCCCGCGCGGCGTCCGCCAACTGTTCCAGCGTACGCGCGCCAATGCCGCGCGTGGGAAAGTTGACGACCCGCATCCACGACGTGTCGTCGTGCGGGTTGGCCATCAGGCGCAGATAGGCAAGCGCGTGCTTGATTTCCTGGCGCTCGAAAAAGCGCAGGCCGCCATAGACCTTGTAGGGAATGCCGGCGGAAAAGATGGCGTGCTCGATGACGCGCGACTGCGCATTGCTGCGATACAGCACCGCGATTTCGCGGCGGTCGCTGCCTTCATGGATGAGCGAACGGATTTCGTCCACGATCCATTGGGCTTCCATGCCGTCCGACGGCTGCTCGATGACGCGCACCGGCTCGCCTTCGCCCTGGTCGGTCCAGAGATTCTTGCCCAACCGGCCGGAGTTGTGACCGATGAGCGCGTTGGCCGAATCCAGGATGTGGCCGTAAGAGCGGTAGTTCTGCTCCAGGCGGATCACCGTGCCGTGCGCATAGTCACGTTCGAAATCGGCCATGTTGCCGACGTTCGCGCCGCGGAATGCGTAGATGGACTGGTCATCGTCGCCGACAGCGAACATGACGGCGCCGCCACCGGCCAGCAAGCGCAGCCACTTGTACTGCAGCGTGTTGGTGTCCTGGAACTCGTCGACGAGGATGTGGCGGAAACGGCGCTGGTAGTGCTCGCGAACGGGCGCGTTGCGCGACAGCAGCTCATAGGCGCGCAGCAGCAGTTCGGCAAAGTCGACCACGCCTTCGCGTTGGCACTGGGCCTCGTAAAGCTGATAGATCTCGATCAGGCGCCGGCGGTGGGCATCGTAGGCCTCGACGTCCGCGGGACGCAGGCCTTCTTCCTTGGCGCCGTTGATGAAGCGCTGCACGTCGCGGGGAGGATACTTTTCGTCGTCGACCCCGTTGGCCTTCATCAGGCGCTTGATGGCCGCCAGTTGGTCGGTGACGTCAAGGATCTGGAAACTTTGCGGCAGGCCGGCGTCGCGATGGTGCGCGCGCAGCATGCGATTGCAAAGACCGTGGAACGTGCCGATCCAGAGGCCGCGCGTGTCGATCGGCAGGATGGCCGACATGCGCGCCAGCATTTCGCGCGCCGCCTTGTTGGTGAACGTGACCGCCAGAAGCCCAAAAGGCGAAGCCTGGCCGGTTTGAATCAGCCAGGCCATGCGGGTGGTGAGCACCCGGGTCTTGCCGCTGCCCGCCCCGGCCAGGACCAGGGCGTGCTGCGGTTCTAACGTTACTGCGGCGCGTTGTTCAGGGTTGAGCTTCTCTAGCATCATGCCGCGTAGCGGCGCAGATGTTGAGCGAACTGCTCAAGCCCAGCGATGCCGCTTTGCTGGGCCCGCTGGCACCAGGCCTGCAGGTCATGGAGAAGTTGTTCGCTGCTGGCGCTGGAGCTTTCCCAGATGCGGCCGAGTTCGCGGCGCATTTGAACCAGCGTGGACAGCGACTTGTTCTGAGCAATTGCCTTGTCGACGGCGGCCAGTTGTTCCGGCTGCAGGATGTCTTCGTTGCGGTGGATGGCGCGGCGCACCTGATGCAGCTTGGTGTAGCCGCATTCCGCGTTGCCTTCCTGACGCGAGGCCTTGAGCTTGGCCAGTTCTTCGCGGGCGGCGCCCTTGATCACGTCCGCATAGCGGGCCATGACTTCGTAGCGGTGCGTGATCACGCCTTGCAGCGTGCGCAGGTCGATGCCGGTGCGCGTGTCGTCCAGCTTCAGCTTGGGCGCAACCTTCTTGATCTTGGCCAGGCCGAAGAACTTCAGGATGTTGATGTAGCACCAGCCGATGTCGAATTCATACCACTTGGCCGAGAACTTGGCCGACGTGCCATGAGCATGGTGGTTGTTGTGCAGTTCTTCGCCGCCGATCACGATGCCCCAGGGGAACACGTTGGTGCTGGTGTCCGGGCTGTTGTAGTTACGGTAGCCCCAGTAGTGGCCGATACCGTTGACGACGCCAGCCGCCCAGAAGGGAATCCAGGCCATCTGCACAGCCCACACGGTGACGCCGACAGCGCCGAACAGGGCGACGTCGATGGCGAGCATGGTCAGCACGCCCCAGAGGCTGTGCTTGCTGTAGACGTTGCGTTCGAGCCAGTCGTCGGGGGTACCGTGGCCAAACTTGGCCATGGTTTCCTTGTTGTTCGATTCTTCGCGATACAGTTCCGCGCCGCGGAACAGCACCTTCCAGATGCCGAACAGGATGGGCGAATGCGGGTCACCTTCCTTTTCGCACTTGGCGTGATGTTTGCGGTGAATGGCCACCCATTCCTTGGTGACCATACCGGTCGTCATCCAGAGCCAGAAGCGGAAGAAGTGCATGACAGCCGGATGCAAATCCAGACCGCGGTGCGCTTGGCTGCGATGGAGAAAAACCGTGACCGAAACAATCGTGATGTGGGTCACGACCAAAGTGAAAACGACGATCTGCCACCAAGTCGCTTGGGTCAGGCCGCCGGCAATGAAGGAGAGGATGTAATCCATAAAGCTGTTATGAGCCTCGCTTGAGAAGTGGCTGAAGTTTAGCGTACCTTGAGTGTCTGATGACAATCTAGTTTCAAAATTGTTTTTGAGCGAAATCAAGGACTAAGCCACGGTTTTGCGCAAAAAAGCGGCCACAGCACCGCTTTCGGCTGGCGCAAAAGGGCTGCTTATGCCCTTGCTGTAGCAAGGCTAGCCCGGCAGCCACGGCCGGGAGTCGCATAGGCATCTCATTTTGGCCACATTTCGCCGTTAAAGTTCCAGTCAGGATGTCCTGCAGACTTGAAGGCGCCACGATACCGGCGCACACTTCACGCCGATTTCGCCCGACAACTGTCTCTTTTGCCCCACTGATGCCTTTCGAATTGATGCGCCACCGTTTTTATCCCGCCCTGGCCGTGCTTGGAATGGTGCTAGGGGCCCCTACCGTCCTGGCGCAGACGTTGAAATCCGGGGACGTAGCGGTCCTGGCCTCGTATTACGAGATTCGCGGGTCGGATTGCTTGGCGCTGCGCGCACCGCGCGTGTCCATCACGCAGATGCCTACGCTGGGGAAGGCGAGCGTCATGCAGACGCGAGGCCAGTCCAGCAATTCGGGCCGATGCGCCTACAAGGCGGTGCCGGTGGCTCAGGTGGTGTACCAGGCCGACCGGCCGGGGTCCGACACCCTGTCCTGGGAAGTGAAATACCAGAACAAGACGATCGGAACCCGCCGCTACAGCGCAACCGTGGGCGTTACACCGGCTCCTTGACGCCGGTTTCGTCTTCCGCGACTGCATCAGCGCCGGCCTCGTTGGCCGCGGGGGCCTCGTCGGCTACGAAGTCTTCCTCGACGACGACATCTTCTTCGGCCACGGCGTCTTCGCTGGCGTCCGCGACAGCACCCTTCTTCTTGCGTTCGAATACAGCCGCAAAGAAGCCGTCGGTGCCATGCACGTCCGGGCGCAGTTGCACGTACGGCCCCTGCAGGTTCAGCGATTCGCAACGGGCGCCCAGGATTTCGGCGGCGTCAAGGCGTTCGAAGTCGGGGTGGCTGGCCAGGAAGCGGTCGGCCTGGACCTCGTTTTCTTCTGCCAACAGGCTGCACGTGGCGTAGACCAGGCGGCCGCCCGGCGCGACGCAACGCGCCGCGCTGTTCAGGATGCGTTCCTGCAACTGGCCCAATTCGGCCAGCGCCTCGGGGTGCTGGCGCCATTTCAGGTCGGGATTGCGGCGCAACGTGCCGATGCCGCTGCACGGGGCGTCGACCAGCACGCGCTGCGCTTTGCCGGCCAGGCGCTTGACGCGGGCGTCGTTTTCGCTATCGATGACCACGGGCACCACGTTCGACAGGCCGCTGCGCGCGAAGCGCGGCTTGGCGCGAGCCAGGCGCGCCGCCGAGACATCGAACGCGTACAGGCGCCCGGTGGAGCGCATCAGCGCCCCCAGCAGCAAAGTCTTGCCGCCTGCACCTGCGCAGAAGTCGATGATCATTTCACCGCGACGCGGCGCCACCAGCAAGGCCAGCAACTGGCTGCCCTCGTCCTGGACTTCGATGCTGCCGTTTTCGAATTGCGGCCAACGATTGATGGCGGGACGCCCCTCCATGCGGATGCCCCACGGCGAGAACGGCATGGCCGTCGGCTCGTAGCGCCCGGCGCTTTGCTGCAGTTCGGTCAGCATGGCGTCGCGTTCGACCTTCAGCGGGTTCACGCGCAGGTCCAGGGATGCCTGGCGATTCAAGGACTCGACCAGCGTTTCCGGGTTGTCCATGGCGCTGAGTCGTTCGTCCAGCCAGTCGGGGATGCTTCCGCGCACCGCCCGCGGCAGCGTGGACACGTCGATGCGCGATACGCGCTGGAGCCATTCCGCTTCCGCCGCGTCCATGCCCTCTTGGAGCGCGTCCGCACCCAGGGTCGCGTTCAAGCCCAGAATGGCGAGACGGCGCGAAGCCGCCCCGACGCCGCTTTCCGCATACTGGCGGTAGCGGCGCAGATGGCGCAGCACGTCATAGACGGCTTCGGCCACTTCGGAACGGTCGCGCGCACCCAGATTCGGGTGGCCGCGCAGCCAGTGCGACAGCGCAGCGTCGGCCGGGTAGGTCCATTGCAGGATTTCGCCCAGGACGCGCTGCACCTGGTCGATGCGAATGGCGGCATGGGACAGGCGCGGACGGTTGTATTGAGGTTTCTGCGGCGCTTGATCGCGCTCGCCGCCCCGGTGGTCGCCACGCGGGCCGCCATGTGACGGCCGGAAATCCTGTCGGCCCCGGCCTTCGCGCCGTTCCTGGTTGAAACCGCCCCGTTCGTTGCCACGGCCTTCACCGCGCTGGCCGTCGAAAGACGGGCGGGAATCGCCACGGCTCTGGCCTTCCCCACGATCCTGGCCGTAGGAGCCACGTTCGTTGCCGCGATAGTCGCCACGCTGGCCGCCGAACGACGAGCGGGAGTCTCCACGACCCTGGCCTTCACGACGATCCTGGCCGAACGAGCCCCGATCGCCGCCACGGTTGTCGCCACGCTGGCCGCCGAAGGACGAGCGGGAATCACCACGCCCCTGGCCTTCACGGCGGT
>NZ_DAMDGT010000006.1:225049-362993 GCF_032102605.1 Achromobacter sp.
CCTGGCCTTCACGGCGGTCCTGGCCGAACGAGCCTCGGTCGCCGCCACGGCTGTCACCGCGCTGGCCGCCGAACGACGGGCGGGAGTCTCCACGGCCCTGGCCTTCGCGGCGGTCCTGGCCGAACGAGCCTCGGTCGCCGCCACGGCTGTCGCCGCGCTGGCCGCCGAACGATGGACGGGAGTCTCCACGACCCTGGCCTTCGCGGCGATCCTGGTTGAAGGATCCGCGTTCGCCGCCGCGGTTCTCGCCGCGCGGGCGGTCGTCGCGGTCGCCGCGTTCACGCGGCAGGGACTCGCGGGCGTCGCCCTTGGGGCGCGAGAAAAAGGACCGGCCATCGCGTCCTTCCGAGGCGGGCCTGGAGCCGCCGGCCGGACGGGAACGCGGGGATTGGGGTTTAGTCATGGTGTATTCCAATGGGGCGAACCGTTCCGCCCCGATAAATGCATTTGGAGGCCGCTCAGGCGGCAGGCGTCCAGGAGAATAGGCGATCCGGGTTGCCGTGGACGTCCACGCGATGGTCGCTTGTCAGGGTAACCCGGCCTTCGGCCAGCCAGCGCACGGCTGCCGGAAAAGCCTGGTGTTCTACGGCAAGCACGCGCTCGGCCAGCAATTCGGGCGTGTCGCCGGCCAGGACCGGGACGCTGCCCTGCGCGATGATCGGGCCGTGGTCCAGAACCGGGGTGACGAAATGCACGGTGCAGCCGTGGACGCGCACGCCCGTCGCCAGAGCCTGTGCATGAGTGTGCAGCCCGGGGAAAGCCGGCAGCAGCGACGGATGGATATTGACCAGCCGGCCGGCGTAGTGATTCACGAAGCCGGGCGTCAGGACGCGCATGAACCCGGCCAGGATCACATAGTCGGGCGCGTAGCGGTCGATTTCAGCGGCCAGCGCGGCATCGAAGGCTTCGCGGCTGGGATAGTCCTTGTGGTACAGGGCGGCGGTGGGGATGCCCTGCCCCTCCGCCCATTCGAGTCCGGCCGCGTCGGGCCGGCTGGCGATGACTGCGGCGATTTCCGCGGGCCAGCCCTCGTCGCGGCAGGCCTGGGCAAGCACCTGCATGTTGCTGCCCCGCCCCGAAATCAGGATGACGAGGCGGCGCTTGGTAGAAGATATTTCCGGCAAGATGAAGAATTCCAAGGGAAATCGGGCGGTCCGACCCCGCGAAACCAGCGGCGTGCGGCAGCCGGCGCGCACGGCGCAGGCGAGATAGGAACAAACCCGTAATCCAAAATTGTAAACTCTCGCTCGTGAAACCATCGCTGCGCATCTACCGATCCCTGCCCCCGCCCGACGACCGCGCTCCGTGCGCGCTGACGATCGGCAATTTTGACGGTGTCCACCGCGGACATCAGGCCATGCTCGCCCGCGTCTGCCAGGTCGCCCGCGAACGTGGCCTGACTCCCGCCGTGATGACCTTTGAACCGCATCCGAGAGAGTATTTCGCCACCCTGAACCAGCGCCCCGAACTGGCCCCCACCCGGATTTCCGGACTGCGCGACAAGCTGGCCGCCCTGGCGCGCTACGGCATTTCGCAAGTCGTGGTGGAGAAATTCGATGCCCGCCTGGCCGAAATGTCGGCCAACGCCTTCATCGAGCAGCTGCTGGTGCAGGGCCTGCGAGCTAAATGGCTGCTGGTGGGCGAGGACTTCCGCTTCGGACACAAGCGCAGCGGCGACATCGACCTGCTGCGGGAGGCCGGCATGGTGCATGGCTTCGAGGTCCAGACCCTGTCCGACGTGACCGACCAGCAAGGCCACCGGATTTCCAGCTCCGAGGTGCGCACCGCGCTGGCGGTGGGCGACCTGGAACGGGCCCGCCACCTGCTGGGCCATCCATTCCATATCAGCGGCCATGTCATCCACGGCCAGAAGCTGGGCCGCACGCTGGGCTTTCCCACCATGAACCTGCGGGTGGCCGAGAGATGCGCCGCCCGTTCCGGCATTTACGTCGTCCAGGTCTACGGCCTGGCCGACCGCGCCCTGCCCGCCGTCGCCAGCCTGGGGGTACGCCCCACGGTTGAAGACCGAGGCCGTGTGCTGCTCGAGGCGCACCTGCTGGGCGAGACCGTCAATGCATACGGTAAACTCGTACGCGTCGAATTCCTGCAAAAGCTGCGGGACGAAGAAAAATTTCCTGATCTCCCTTCCCTGACTGCCGCCATCGCCGAAGACGCGCGAAACGCGCGCGCCTATTTTGCCGTTCATGGACTATAAAAAGACCCTCAACCTGCCCGACACCCCCTTCCCCATGCGGGGCGACCTCGCCAAGCGCGAGCCCGCCTGGATTGCGCAATGGGAGGAAAACCACGTCTACCAGGCGATCCGTGCGGCCAGCCGCGGCCGGCCGCGCTTCGTGCTGCATGACGGCCCGCCCTATGCGAACGGCGATATCCACATCGGCCACGCGGTCAACAAGATCCTGAAGGACATCATCGTCAAGAGCCGCAACATGGCCGGCTACGACGCGCACTACGTGCCGGGCTGGGATTGCCACGGCATGCCCATCGAGATCCAGATCGAAAAGAAGTACGGCAAGCACCTGCCCGTGGCGGAAGTGCAGTCCAAGGCACGCGCCTATGCGCTCGAGCAGATCGATCGCCAGCGCAAGGACTTCAAGCGCCTGGGCGTGCTGGGCGAGTGGGATCGTCCGTACATGACGATGAACTTCAGCAATGAAGCCGACGAGATCCGCGCGCTGGGCCGCATCCTGGACAAGGGTTACGTGTTCCGCGGACTGAAGCCGGTGAACTGGTGTTTCGACTGCGGCTCGGCGCTGGCTGAAGCCGAAGTCGAATACGCGGACCGCGTCGACCCGGCCGTGGACGTCGCCTTCCCGTTTGCGGAACACGGCAGGCTGGCGCAGGCCTTCGGGCTGGAATCGGTGGACGATGGCGCCATCGTGATCTGGACGACCACGCCCTGGACCATCCCGTCCAACCAGGCGCTGAACCTGCATCCGGAAATCGAATACGCGCTGGTGCGCGTGTCGCCGGCGCCCAAGTTCGGCCCGCTGCTGCTGATCGCCAAGGACCGCGTCGAAGACTGCCTCAAGGCCTGGAACCTGGAAGGCGAAATCATCGCCACGGCGCCCGGCCAGGCCCTGTCGGGCATCGAGTTCCGCCATCCGTTGGCGCAGTTCAACGCGGCCTACGACCGCAAGGCGCCCGCCTACCTGGGCGACTACGTCACCGCCGACTCCGGCACCGGCGTGGTCCACTCGGCGCCTGCCTACGGTATCGAGGACTTCGTGTCGTGCAAAGAGCACGGCATGAAGGACACCGACTTCATCAGCCCGGTCATGGGCGACGGCAAGTATGTCGACAGCCTGGCGCTGTTCGGCGGCCTGTCGATCTGGGACGCCAACCCCAAGATCGTCGAAGCCTTGAAGGAAGCCGGCGCGCTGATGCACGTGGAAAAGCACAAGCACAGCTACATGCATTGCTGGCGCCACAAGACGCCGATCATCTACCGCGCCACCAGCCAGTGGTTCGCGGGCATGGACGTGCAACCCAAGGACGGCAGCCCCACCCTGCGCGAATCTGCGCTGGCCGGCATTGACGCCACCGCTTTCTATCCCGCCTGGGGCCGCGCGCGTCTGCACGCCATGATCGCCAATCGTCCGGACTGGACCCTGTCGCGCCAGCGTCAGTGGGGCGTGCCGATGGCCTTCTTCGTGCACAAGGAAACCGGCGAACTGCACCCGCGCACCTCGGAACTGCTGGAGCAAGTGGCGCAGCGCGTCGAGCAAGGCGGCATCGAGGCCTGGCAGGCGCTGGAGCCTCGCGACCTTCTGGGCGACGAAGCCGACATGTACGAAAAGAACCGCGACACGCTGGACGTGTGGTTCGATTCGGGCAGCACCCACGCCACCGTGCTGGGCGGCAAGGACGGCGAATTCGCCGGCTCGCACGGCGCTGAACTGGCCTGGCCCGCCGACCTGTACCTGGAAGGCTCGGACCAGCATCGCGGCTGGTTCCATTCGTCGCTGCTGACCGGCTGCATGCTGTACGGCCAACCGCCCTACAAGGCGCTCCTGACCCACGGCTTCGTGGTGGACGGCCAGGGCCGCAAGATGAGCAAGTCGGTGGGCAACGTGATTGCTCCCCAAAAGGTGTCCGACTCGCTGGGCGCGGAAATCCTGCGTCTGTGGGTGGCCTCCACCGATTACTCGGGCGAACTGTCCATCTCCGACGAGATCCTCAAGCGCGTGGTGGAAGGCTATCGCCGCATCCGCAACACGCTGCGCTTCCTGTTGGCCAACCTGGCTGATTTCGACGCGGTGTCGCAAGCCGTGCCCTACGGCGAGCTGTTCGAGATCGACCGCTACGCGCTGGCCATGACGGCGCAGATGCAGGCTGAAGTGCAGGCCAACTACGAACGTTACGACTTCCACCCGGCCGTTTCGCGCCTGCAGACCTTCTGCTCGGAAGACCTGGGCGCGTTCTACCTGGACATCCTGAAGGACCGCCTGTACACGTCCGCCCCTGGCAGCGTGGCGCGCCGTTCGGCGCAGACTGCGCTGCTGGACATCACGCAGACGCTGCTCAAGCTGATGGCTCCGATCCTGTCCTTCACGGCCGAAGAGGCCTGGAAGGAACTGGCCGCCTCCGCGTTGAAGAACCAGGCCGATGCGGCCCGCACGACCATCTTCACCGAGGTCTACCACGTCCTGCCGCCGTTTGCCGACGCCGAAGCGCTGACCGCAAAATGGGCGCGCCTGCGCGCCATCCGCGCCGAGGTCCAGCGCAAGCTGGAAGAAGTGCGCACGGCGGGCGACATCGGTTCGTCGCTGCAGGCCGAAGTGGACCTGCATGCCAGCGGCGAAGACCAGCAATTGCTGGCCAGCCTGGGCGACGATCTTCGATTCGTGCTGATCGTGTCGCGCGCCACCGTGCACGCAAGCGAAGGCGAAACCCGCATCGAAGTCACGCCGTCGACGCACAAGAAGTGCGAACGCTGCTGGCACTGGCGCCTGGACGTGGGCCAGGACGCGGACCATCCTGAAATCTGCGGCCGTTGCGTCTCCAACCTGTTCGGCTCGGGCGAAGCCCGCGACAAGGCTTGAACATGGCCCGCCCCTCCGAACACGGGGTGACGGGCGCCGCCCCCGCCCGCCCCGCGCCGGCGCGCGTGGGCGGCTGGCTGGCGCTGGCCGCGCTGATCATCGTGCTGGACCAGCTGACCAAGGTCTACTTCAACACGGCCTTCCAGTACGGCGAACGCGTCAACATCCTGCCGTTCTTCGATTTCACGCTGGTGTTCAACCGCGGGGCCGCCTTCAGCTTCCTGGCGTCCGAGGAAGGCTGGCAGCGCTGGTTTTTCACGGTTTTGGGCTGCGTGGCCGCCGTGGTCATCGTCTGGATGCTGCGTCGCACGCACGGACAGCCCCGCTTCAGCCTGGCGCTCACCCTGATCCTGGGCGGCGCCATCGGCAACGTCATCGACCGCGTGGTGTATGGCCACGTGGTGGACTTTCTGCTGTTCTACTGGAACGACTGGCAGTTCCCCGCCTTCAACCTGGCGGACGTGGGCATTACCTGCGGCGCCGTGCTGCTGGTGCTGGACGAACTGCTGCGCGCCCGCAAGCCCAAGGCTTGAAGGCATGCGGGCATGGGGCCGCGTCATCCGGGTGGATGAGCGGCGCCTTCCTCCCGGTTGCGCCGATCCGGCAGGCATCCGCTTTTGCCCCGCTTGATGCCCCCTGAATGCATGACGAACGGCGCAATGCCGCAATGCAGAATAAAATCACTCTCCATTCCTCGTTTTCACGGCGCTGAAACCGCCGCCCTGCCCTCATGCTCGATCTCGCCCGCAAACGCATCGTCCTCGGACTGACCGGTGGCATCGCCTGCTACAAAATCGCCGAGCTGGTGCGACGCATGACCGAACAAGGCGCCACGGTGGACGTGGTGATGACCGAGGCGGCCACGCACTTCATCACGCCAGTCACCATGCAGGCCCTGTCGGGCCGGCCGGTGTTCGTGGATGCCTGGGATGCGCGAGTGCCCAACAACATGGCGCACATCGACCTGACGCGCGGCGCGGACGCCGTGCTGATCGCGCCGGCCAGCGCCGACTTCATGGCCAAGCTGGCGCACGGCATGGCCGTCGACCTGCTGTCGACGTTGTGCCTGGCGCGCGCCTGTCCGCTGCTGGTGGCGCCCGCCATGAACCGCGAAATGTGGGCCAACCCGGCCACGCAGCGCAACGTCGAACAACTGCGCGCCGACGGCGTTACGGTGCTGGGCCCGTCCGCCGGCGAACAGGCTTGCGGCGAAACCGGCGACGGCCGGATGCTGGAAGCGCACGAGCTGCTGACGGACCTTATTGCCTTCTTCCAGCCCAAACTGCTGGCCGGCCGCCACGTGCTGCTGACTGCCGGCCCGACGTCCGAGCCTGTGGATCCGGTGCGCGTGCTCAGCAACCGCTCGTCCGGCAAGACCGGCTATGCGCTCGCTCGCGCCGCGCGCGAAGCCGGGGCCCGCGTCACGCTGATCACGGGCGCCACCTTCCTGCCGGTCCCGCGGGGCGTGACGGCCCTGCCGGTCACCACCGCGCAACAGATGCACGACGCCGTCATGGCCAGCGTCGGCGACGCGGACATCTTCATTGCCGTGGCCGCGGTGGCGGACTGGCGCGTGAAGAACGTCAGCACGCAGAAGCTGAAGAAAACCAGCGAGGGCGGCGGCGCGCCGCTCATGGAGTTCGAACCCAACCCCGACATCCTGGCCGAAGTGGCCAAGCTCGAGAACGGGCCGTGGTGCGTGGGCTTTGCCGCCGAAACCGAAAAGCTTGCCGAACACGCCGAGGCCAAGCGCACGCGCAAGGGCATTCCGCTTTTGGTGGGCAACCTGGCCCACAAGGTCATGGACGCCGACACCACCGAACTGGTGCTGTTTGACGCGCACGGCGCGCATCCCCTGCCCGCCGGCGACAAGCTGGACGCAGCGCGGCGCTTGATCGCCGAAATCGCGGCACGCATGCCGGTGTAGAAGCACCGCCGCTTGCGCGGGCCTTGCCTGCCGGCCCTAAAAAAAACGCCAGACCCATTGCGGGCCTGGCGTTTTTCTTTGCGGCGTCGAAGCCGCCGTGCGCGCCTTACTGTTCCAGGCTGATGTTCGCGGCCTTGACGATGTCGGCCCATTGCTTGCGGTCGTTGTCCAGGAATTCGCCGAACTTCTCGGGCGTCATGCCGGTGACCGGTTCCGAACCCAGGCCTGCCATCTTCTCGATGAGCGCCGGCTGCTTCAGCACGTCCTGCAGGGCAGCGTAGTAGGCGGCCAGCACGTCGGCGGGCAAGCCTGCCGGTGCAAATACGCCTTGCCAGGTGGGCATGTCGAAGCCCTTCAGGCCCTGCTCGTCCAGCGTGGGCACGTTGGGCAGCTGAGCCGCGCGCTTGAGCGAGGCCACGCCGATCGCCTTGACCTTGCCTTGCGAGGCCAGCGGCGCCGCCGTGGAGATGTTGTCCATCGTCATGGCGATGTGGCCGCCCAGCAGGTCGGTGATGACGGGAGCCGCACCGCGATATGCCGCGTGCGGAACCTTCACGCCCAGCTTGTACAGCATGGTTTCGGCGATCAGGTGGTTGGAGATGCCCACACCCGCGGTGCCGTAGGTGGCCGTCGGGGTCTTCTGGAAATACTCCTTCAGTTCGGTCAGGTTGTTGGCCGGCACGTCCTTGTTCACGATGACCACGTTGGGCTGCACGGCAGCCAGCGTGATGGGCGTGAAGTCGGTGGGCTTGTAGTTCGTGCCCTTGGGATTGAGAACGTGCGTGATGGCCATGGAGCCGGCCGCAGCGATGCCGATGGTGTAGCCGTCGGCGGGCGCCTGGCTCAGGCGATAGGCCATGATGTTGCCGCCGGCGCCGGCCAGGTTTTCAACGACGACGGGCTGGCCCAGGCGCTGGGACAGCGGTTCGGCCAGCAGACGGGCCAGCGTGTCGGCCGAGCCGCCCGGCGCAAAGCCGACCAGCAGGCGCACGGGCTTGGCGGGTTTCCAGGCGTCGGCGGCGAGCGCCGGCGTGGCCGTCAGTGCGGTGACGGCAAACAGTGCGCCAGCGGCGCGGTGCAGAGTACGGCTGAACATGAAAAACACTCCCAACAAATGATTGACGAAGACAGCTTCGTCTCCTCTCGCCGCTCGCCCGGTCCGGCCGCCTTGCCTGTGCAGGCAGCCAGGACTTCGGGATTGCGTCCGGCGGCGTTATTCCAGTATCTGGGTCAGGGCCTGCGCGACCATCCGGTTGGACAGCAGCACCGGACGCCCCGACGCCTGCGCCACAGCCTGGCGCATGCTTTCGGCGTAGCCCATGCAATGCATGACGATCAGGTCGCACGAAGCGAGCTCACGGCCCGCGGCTTCAAAATTGCGGGCGGCCTGATGCGCATCAGCTTCATACGGCGATGCGTGCACGACGTGCGTTTCGCACTCCAGCGGCACAACCATGTGAAAGAAATCCACCTGGGCTTCCAGGGGCACCACCAATCCGACCTTGCGGCAGTGCTGCGCCAGGCCGGCGACCAGGTGGTCCACGACCTGCTGCGGCTCGACCACCAGCGTGCGCATCGGCGCGATGGCCGTTCCCGTGCACAACGGCACCAGCACGTCATAGCCCTTGCCATCGGCCTCGCGCATGACTTGCGCAAGGCGCGCTTCGGCCGCTGCGGCGTCCAGTTCGATCTGCGAGCCGTCGCGCATGCGCGTGGCGAAACGGTATTCACTCGGCCGCGGCGCCAGCGCCGCAAGCGCTGCGGCATCCAGGCCGTCAAGCGCGCCGAATTCGTCGATATGCACGTGGGCGCCTAGCACGGAGGCCATCTCCGGCACGACGTCGCTGCGCGGAGACTGCCCGATCGTGAAGAACGCGACGCGGCGCGGGGTGTTCGCGCTCATTGCGCGGCTCCGTCTTCACGGCCCACCGTCTGCAGGTGCGCCATCGAGCCGTAGCGGGCTTGCAGCGCGCTCCATTCCGCGTCATCGAAGAAGGTCATCGTGCGCTGGCCGTACAGCTTGGCGATCTCGATGCAGAAGCGCATCGCGACGTCGGCGTCCACCGCGTTCGTGACGCCCGTGGCGCAACCCGGCACGGTGGTCTGCGCCGTCAGCGCGACGCCGACAACGGGCGCGTCCGTGACGATGGCGGGCTGCATCAGCGAATTCACGTGCCACAGGCCGTTTTCGTAGGGCGTGATGTCCTGCGTGGTAAGCGGCAGCGTCACGGGCAATTCGCCGCTAACCCAGCCCATCACGTCCAGCATCGTTTCCGGGATGCGCAGCAGGTAGCCTTGCTTGGCCACGGGCGTCAGCGCCACGCCGCGCCTGTTGACCAGCCGGTTGCCGCGCGTCGTGTCCACGGAAAGGATCGCGTCCATGCGCGGGTCCACTTCGTGCGACATCATTTCGCGCATGGGAAACGGCGAGCGCATCATCGGCACCGGGTGATGCGGCCGCGTACCGGCGCGCGGGCAGATGTGCGTGCGGATCCGCACCGTGCCGGGCATCACGTCGCCCTGGCGCGCCATGGCCATCAGCTTGAGCGCGGCGGCGATGGCGACCACGGCGCCGTCGCTGTCGGACACCAGGCCCGTGACGGCGGGGCGCGCCCCGATGCCACCCAGCCTGCCCACGATGCCGAGTTGCGGGGCCGATTCATCGGCGCCCGGGATGACGATGGACAGGAAGTCCGTGGCCAGGCCGTCGCGCTCGAGGCGCGTGACCTCCACTTCGCAATTGCCCGCATCGCGCAGCACCTGCGCGACGGCCTCTCCCGTGACGTGCGCAGACGACAGCAGCTCAATGACGTCGATGACCTGCTTCATGCCGTGATCTCCACCGGGCCGGGACGGAACATGCGCGGTTCTTGCGGGCCCAGGAACAACGTCGCATCGTGCGGGCCGACCAACGCCATCTTTTCGCCGCGCACGCGCAGCCCCGAACCTTCGGGCAGCCCCAGCACGGGCATCGAAGGATTCAACGTGCAGAACTCCGCCAGGCGCTGAGCGCGCGTTTCGCCGCGATGGCCGGGGGGATGGGCGTTGGTGTAGTGCGGGTTGATCTGGAAGGACACCAGGCCCAGCGCATCGAAACCTTGCGGATCGGTGATCGGCATGTCGTTGGTCGTGCAGATGGAGGGGCACGTCAGGTTGGAACCGGCGCTCCAGCCGAGGTAGGCCGCACCCTCGCGAACGCGGCGCGCCACGACCTCAAGCAGGCCCTGGCGGCGCAGTTGGCCCAGCAGGTTGAAGGTATTGCCACCGCCGACGATGATGACCGCCGCCTCTTCCAGCGCGGCGACCGGATCCTGCGCGCTGTGCAGGCCCTGGATGGCCAGGCCCGTGTCCGCCAGCGCGGTGGCGACCAGCGTCGTGTAGTCGTCCCAGTTGCGCGTGACGCCCGCGTACGGCACGAACACGGCCGGCGCGCCTTGCGGCAGGGATTCGATCAATTCACGGATGTCGGCCAGGGCGTGGACCAGATAGCCGGCGTCGCTGCTGGAATTGCTGAGGAGCAGAAGATTCATGAGGATGATTTCCGATAGGGATAGATTCCGGACGCGCCGCCCGACGGCCGCGCCCATGGATTCGGGATGTCAGGTGAGCCAGTAGGGGTCGTTCAGTTCGCGGCCCAGGGCGCCAACGTGCTGCAGCACGGATTCGCGCAGGCGCGCCACGCGGTCGGCGTCCACCTGGAAGGAGACGAACGACAGGCAGAGACCGCGCAATTCGCCGGTGGCCGGATCGCGCACCGCCGCCGCCACGGCGCCGATGCCGGGCATGGCCTGATCGATGGCGACGCCGCAGTGGTCCGTGCGCGTCTGTGCAACCAGGCGGGTCAGATCGCCGACGGTGGCGGGGCAGTCGCGCCCTTCCATCGGCAGCGGCTGTGCGGGATCCGCACCGTAGAGCACTTGAAATTCGGCGTCGGTGAGCCGCGACAGGAGCGCCCGCCCCATTGCCGTGCCGGACGCCGCGCGGCGCGAACCCGGAGGCGAAAGGACCTGCACCGGGTGCGAACCGTTCAGGCGCTGCAGGACGACCGTTTCACGCTGGTTCAGCGTCGAAAGATACGCGGTCAGCCCGCTGTCGTCGGAGAGGCGCGCCAGCACCGCGCGGCAGGCTTCGTCCAAGGGGGTGGCCGTCATGCCGGCGCGCACGGCCTGCGTGAGCAGCGCGCCCGGACGATAGCGGCGCGTGGCGGCGTCCTGGTCCAGCATGCCGTAGTTCTGCATCTGGTTGAGCAGGCGTGACGCCGTGCTTTTGGGCATGGCCAGGCGCGCGGCGACTTCGGTGAAGCTAAGCTCGGCCGCGCCTTCCGCATATAGCGTCAGCACACGTTGAACGCCGTCTAGAATACTCATGCATGTTCCATAAAACGGAACTTAAGTTCCTTAATAGAGAACAAGCATAATGCACTCGCCGGAAACCGGTCAATAAGCAATGGCCAAGAAAAAACCCCCGCACGTCGCGGGGGCTTCGCTCGGCCTCGTCCGAACCAGCGCTTATTTCGTCGCAAGTTCGGACCATTGCGCCAGCGGCAAAGGCGGTTGCGCGTGCAGGACGCGGCCGAGCACCAGCTTCAGCTCATTCCAGCCCCCGCGGCTGGTCGGCCAGACCGAAGGCGTAACCGCATTCCAGGTTCCGTCGGGCGCGCGCTCGGCCATTTTGAATCGGAAGGTGTAATGCCCCGCCATCCCCATGCGCAGGTCGGAGACCACCAGCGCGTCGCCAACGATGTCATACCTCAGCCAGTCGTCGGTGAACCAGCGCAGGCGTTCGTGCAGGGGCACCCCCGCCAGGGCCTTCCCGGCCTCCAGGTTGAGGGGCAGGCGCACCCATTCCGGGGTGTCACGGTCAAACAGGCTGCTGACCGCCTCGTAATAGTGACCATCGGACGTCTTGGCGATGACGCGCCACACCAGCGTGTTGAACGGCATGGGAATGGCGCGCAGTTCGGCCACCGCAATGCCCTGCCCCTGCATGGCGTCCCGGACGCGGTGCTCGGCCGCCATGCGCCCCGCCAGACCGAAGCCCAGGTAGGCGGTGCTGAACACCAGCGCCGCGACCAGCAGGCGACGCGCCATCCGCGTCAGCCCGAAGGCAATGGCGAAGAGCACCCCCAGCAGCAGCGGCACGGTATAGATCGGGTCGATGATGAAGACGGCCGACCAGCTTTCCGGCGTGGGAGTCAGCGGCCAGAACAGCTGCGTTCCGTACACCGTGAACGCATCCAGGATCGGATGGGTCACTAGCACCAGCCATATCGTCAGGAACAGCCGCCGGCCGCTATAGGGCGCTTGCGGCCAATATTTGCGTATCAGCCACGCCAGCAGCACGGCCAGCCCGGTCAGCACGAAGACGGAATGCGAGAAGCCGCGGTGATAGGTCATTAGCGACACGGGGTCGGGATAACTCATCAGCACGTCCAGATCCGGCACGGTGGCCAGCGCGGCGCCGTATATCAGGGCGCGTCGCCCCTGCACGCGGCCCAGCATCGCACCCTGTATGCCGGCGCCCAGCACCGCTTGTGTAACTGAATCCATGGTTCTCCAACGTTGAGCTTCCGCCAAATGACCTAGCCGCCCTGCGGCCGGCCGCGCAGGCGTTAACATACCCGATTGCGTTCAGCTAATTTTCAACTTTGCATCCATGGATGAATACATCACGCAGATCGGCCAGTTCATCGAGGCCAACCAGGCCTGGGCCGGCCCGATCACCTTCCTGCTTACCTTGGGCGAGTCCATGGTACTCCTGGGCCTGTTCATTCCCGCCACCGCCCTGATGCTGCTGACAGGCGGCCTGATCGGTTCCGGCACGCTGGCGCCCTGGGGCGTCATCGTGTGGGGCATCGCGGGCGCCATCGTGGGCGACGCCCTGTCCTATTGGCTGGGTCGCTGGGCCGGCCCGGGCGTGCTGCGCCGCTGGCCCCTGAAGCAACAGCGCACCGGCGTGGCGCGGGCACGGCTTTTCTTCTACCGCTACGGGTTCGCCTCCGTGCTGATCGGCCGCTTCCTGGGGCCCATCCGTTCCACCATTCCTACGGTGGCCGGCGTGATGGGCATGGCGCAGGCCCGTTTCCAGTTGGCGAACGTGCTGTCAGCCGTGCTTTGGATGCCGTTGATGCTGGCGCCGGGCTACATCACCGCGCGCAGCCTGGGCGCGGCGCAGAACGCACAGCAGATCGCCATGATGATCGGCGCGGGGCTCTCGGTTTTGCTAGGATGCGGGCTTCTGCTTGCCATGCTGCGCAAGCGCCGGCAACCGGTGCGCGCGCGGCGGGGCAATTGAACCGGAGAGCCCCATGGCGATAGACGCCGAACCCAAGAACGGCGATTTTGCGCGGTACATCGAAGAGTTGACTCGCGCGGGAGGCGCCACGCCGGGCCGCACGTCATCCCGGCGAGACGCGCGCATTCCAACGCCGACGCCTTCCGTGCCCCCTCCTGTGACGCCGGGTTCGCTGTCCGACGCGCCGTGGGGCAATACATCATCCCCTGCCCCACGTTCGCGCACCGCGCAGCCGGCGCCGATGGCCACCGTGCCCGGCCAGCCCGACCAGGCCACCCTCACGCTCGCCCAGCAGGCGCGCCGGCGCAAGGTCGGCGTCATCTTGACGGTGGCCGGCATCATGGCGGGCTGGGCTGCGGCGAACATCGCATTCCGTGCGCTGCACAGTCCGCATTTCGAGCTCGACGAACTGATGCCCGCCGTGTTCCTGGGGTTCTTTGCGTTCATGCTGTTCAAGGCGGCCAGCGGCGCGCGCAATCCGCGCAAGACACCCCTGGACAAATTGCCGCCGCTGAAGTCGTCGTCCTACCGCAAGGACGGCAACTAGGGCCGGACAGCCGGCCCGGGCATTGGTGCTAACATTTCCGCCCAGTCAAAAAGACCCCACGAATTTCGGAGTGAAAGTGAACAACGTTGTCGGATTGAACCAGGCCCAGGCGGCCACGATGCTGAAGCTGCAAGGCGAACTGAACAGCATGATCAATCCGGACTGGGTCAACGGCGGAGCCCGCTTCCTGCGCGCTGCGTTTGTCGAATCCGCCGAGGCGCTGGAACACTACGGCTGGAAGTGGTGGAAGAAGCAGACCATCGACCTGCCCCAGGTGCAGATGGAACTGGTGGACATCCTGCATTTCTACCTGTCGCACACGATCGTCCAGGCCGGCGGCGACGTCGAGGCTGCCTCGCGCGCGCTGGTGGCCGACCTGGCCTCGCCCGGTTCCGTCTCGCTGGACGGCAAGACCTACGTCCTGGACGCGTTGAACGTGCCGGAACTGCTGGAGCTGATCGGCGGCCTGGCGGTTTGCGGACGCGCCAGCTTCAAGGTCCTGGAGCAATCCATGACGGCATGCGAAATGAGCTGGAATGACGCCTACACGCAGTACGTATCGAAGAACGTGCTGAACATCTTCCGCCAGCAGCACGGCTACAAGGAAGGCACCTACATCAAGATCTGGAATGGCGAGGAAGACAATGTCGTGCTGGCTCGCCTGCTGTCGCAACAGGATCCCGCCAGCGCCGACTTCGCCGACGTCCTGCATCGCGAACTGGAAGCTGCTTACGCGCGTCTCTAGGCCGCGCGCCACGACGGTCCACAAAAAACGCCGCAATGCGGCGTTTTTTGTGGGCGGAAGACGGACTCCTGGACGAGCCTAGCGCTGGCCGAAGCGCGTGTCGCCAAACAACGCCTTCAGTTCGCGCGGCTGCGACCGCCAATACTGGCGCGGGGCATCGACCTGGCCGCCCAACTGGGCGGCGGCATGCCACGGCCAGCGCGGGTCATAGAGCATGCCGCGCGCCAGCGCGATCATATCGGCCTTGCCTTGCTGAAGGATGTCTTCGGCCTGTTGCGCCTCGGTGATCAGGCCGACCGTGATGGTGGGCATGCCGATCTTGCGCTTGATCTCGTCGGCGAATGGCACCTGGTAATTCGGCCCCACCGGGATCTTCTGCTGCGACGACACGCCGCCACTGGACACGTCGATGAATTCACAGCCCCGGTCTTTCAGCGCTTGTGCAAAGACCAGCGTCTGCTCCAGGTCCCAGCCGCCGTCGACCCAGTCGGTGGCGGACACGCGCACGCCCAGCGCAACCGACTGCGGCGTGATCTCGCGCAGCGCCTGGAACACTTCCTGCGGAAAGCGCATGCGGTTTTCCAGCGAACCGCCGTAGGCGTCAGTGCGCCGGTTCGACAGCGGCGACAGGAACTGGTGCAGCAGATAGCCGTGGGCCGCATGCAGTTCGATGGCGTCGAAGCCCAACCGCAGGGCGCGGCGCGCACTGTCGACGAAAGCGTTGCGGACGCGTTCAAGGCCCGCGGCGTCCAGCGCATGGGGCGCAGGCTCATGCGCGTTGTGCGGCACGGCCGACGGCGCCCAGCCCTGCCAGCCACCCGCGCTTTCCGGCACGAGCTGGCCGCCGTTCCAGGGCGCGTCGCTGGACGCCTTGCGGCCGGCGTGGCCAAGCTGGATGCCCAGCTTGATCGGCGAGTACCGTCGCACCGCGGCCACGACGCGGCCCAGCGCGGCCTCGGTTTCGTCCGACCACAAACCGAGGTCTCCGGGAGAGATGCGGCCATCGGCCTCTACCGCCGTCGCTTCCGTGAACAGCAACGCGGCGCCCGACAACGCCAGGTGCCCCAGGTGGATCATGTGCCAGTCGGTCGCGCGGCCTTCCTCCGCCGAGTATTCGCACATGGGCGCGATGACGATGCGGTTGGCCAGGGATACGTTGCCGATTGACGTGGGGCTGAACAGGTGACTCATGCGTGGGGCTCCGAAGCGTTGGACGGCAAAGCATAGCGCCCGCGGAAAAAAAGGGCGCCAATCCCAGCGCCCCCGGCAGGGTTAAGTGCTGGCGGCTATTGCCCTTCGATCACCGAATCGAGGAACTGGCGCGTGCGCGCCTCTTTGGGCTGGCCGAACAGCACCGAGGATTCGGCGTCCTCGACGATATTGCCCTGATCGAAGAACAAGGTGCGGTCCGAGCTGCGTTCGGCGAATTTCATCTGGTGCGTAACGATGATCATGGTCATGCTGCGCCGGGCGGAAAGATCGCGAAGGATCTGCAGGATCCCGCCAACCAGCTCCGGATCCAGCGCGGACGTGACCTCGTCGAACAGCATGACCTGCGGGCACATCGCCAGTGCGCGGGCGATCCCGACGCGTTGCTTCTGCCCGCCCGACAATTGCGCGGGATAGACGTCCAGCTTGTCGCCCAGGCCCACCATGTCCAGGTATTCGACGGCGCGCTCGCGCGCCTCGCCGCGCGACATGCCCAGCACGTGCATCGGCGCTTCCATGGCGTTGCCCAGCGCGGTCATGTGCGGGAACAGGTTGAAATGCTGGAACACCATGCCGATCTTGCCGCGCACCTTGCGCAGATGCTCGGAATTCGGCCCCACGGCGCGGCCCTGGCTATCGGTCCACATGGGTTCGCCGTCGATCTCGATATCGCCGCTGGTCGGCTGGTCCAGCGTCATCAGCACGCGCAGCAACGTGGACTTGCCCGATCCCGATGGCCCGATGACCGCCACGGTCTGGCCCGCCGGGATCTCCAGGTTGATGCCACGCAGGACTTCCAGATCGCCGTAGCGCTTGTGCAGATTCTTGATGGTCAGGCTTGCGCTCATCGTTTTCCTCCATATCGTTGCAGGCGGGCCTCCAGGCCGCGCACACCCCAGGCCGCCACCAGGCTCAGCGCCAGGAACAGCAGGCCGACCAGGGTCAGGGGTTCGGTGTACCGGAATGTCGCGGATCCGATCATCTTGCTTTGCTGCAGCAGCTCGACCACGGTGATGGCCGACAGCAGCGGCGTGTCCTTGAACATCGCCACCAGGTAGTTGCCCAGCGCCGGCACGACCGGCGGGATGGCTTGCGGCAACACCACGCCCACGGCCGTGCGCCAACGCGACATGTTCAAGGCCGTGGCGGCCTCCCATTGGCCGCGGGGCACCGCCTCGATGCCGGCGCGGTAGACCTCGGCGCAGTAGGTGGCGTAATGCAGACCCAGCGCCACGATCCCGGTCGTCAGCGGCGACATCTGTGCCCCCGTCAACGGCAGCACGTAGAACAGGAAGTACATCTGCACCAGCAGCGGCGTGCTGCGCACGAATTCGATGACGAATGCCGTGGGCAGCGACACGATGCGCAGACGGGAACGGCGCAGCATTGCCAGCGCCAGCCCCAGCGTGACGGCTACCAGCATGCCCAGCACGGTGGCCTGGACCGTGATCAACAGCGCGGATCCCAGCGTGGGCAGAATCTGCAGGGCGAAAGACCAGTCGAATATCGGTGTCATCGGACTCGGACCCTCCGCTCAAGCATGCGCACGCCCGCCGTGATCAGCAATGCCACCGCGAAGTACATCAACAGCATCAGGGTGAAGATCTCCGTGGTGCGCAGGGTTTCGCTGCGCAGCAGCTGGCCGCGGAACGTCAGGTCGGTGATCGTGATCAGCGACACCAGCGCGGTGTTTTTCAATAGCTCGATGAGCAGGTTGCCGGCGGGCGGCAGCATGGCCGGCACCGCCTGCGGCAACACGATGCGCTGCATGATCTGCCTGCGGGTCAGGTTCAGGGCCACGCCCGCTTCGCGCTGGCCCGGCGGCACGGCGCGTATGGCGCCGCGCACGACCTCGGCCCCATAGGCGCCGGCATTCAGCGCCAGCACCACGATGCCGACCAGCATCGCCGGCAGCTGCACGCCGAACAACGGGAGCACGAAGTAGAACCAGAAAAGCTGCACCAGGGCGGACGTTCCCCGGAAGATCTCGACGTAGACCGCCGCCGCCCATCGGACCGGCCGCAACGACGAAAGGCGGCCCATGCCCGACGCCAGCGCCAGCGGGACCGCCAGCACCACGGCCCCCGCCAGGATCTGCAGCGTCACTGCCAGCCCCTCGAGCAATGGCGGCACCAGCTCCGCGATATGTTCTGAAATCAGCTGCATCGGCGCCCCTTACTGCCCGGCGCAGAGCTTCGCTGCGGTCACGCCCTGGGGAAGCTCCTGCTCAGTGAAACCGAAGGGCTCCACCAGCTTTTTGTGTTCGTCGGTACCGATGAACTTGGCCAGTTCCGCGTTGAAGGCGTCCGCGAATGCCTTGTCGTCGGTCCTGAAGGCGTAGGCGCCATAGCCGCGCACGCCCTTGCCGTCGATCACCGGGTCCGTGAAGGGATCGGCCTTTTCAAGGCCGCTGCCCTCCTGCGTCTTGACCATCAGGTCATTGATGGTCAGCGCGGTGGCCGCGTAGGCGTCGGCGCGGCCGGCCTGCACGCCGGACAGGGCGCTGACCGCGTCGGGAAACACCACCATCTGTCCCGAGGGAATCTTGACCTTCTCGGCATAATCGCCTTCGATGGCGCCCACGACCACGCCCAGCTTCGCATCGGGGTTCTTGGCCACGTCTTCATAGCTGTGCAGGTTTTTGGGATTGCCCTGTTTCACCAGGAACGCTTCGCCCACGCCATACGTGGGATCCGAAAAGGCCACCTGCTGGCAGCGTTCGGGGGTGACATACATGCCGGCCGCGATGATGTCGAAACGCTTTGCGGCCAGGCCGGGAATCAGCGAGCCGAATTCCGTCAGCACGCCTTCGACCTCGTTGATGCCCATGCGCTTGAGCACGATTCGCGCTATTTCCACGGATTCACCCGTGACCTTCGCCTCTTTGCTGTCCATGTAGGCGAACGGCGCCTCGTTGGCGTAGCCGATGCGGATCTTGCCTGCGGCTTTGGCGGCTTCCAGCGTGCTGGCGGCCGTGGCGGGCGCGCCGCCTGCCGCGGCGGTCGGCTTGTCGGAACCGGAATCGGAGCAGGCGGCCAGGACGCCAAGGCTCAGGGCCGCCAGCAGCTTTCTGGATCGGATCAAGGTCATGGATTTCTCCCTAATTTATTTCTAGGTTTATGGCTTCACTAAAAATAATACGCTAATTAATGATTTCTACACGAATGATAAAGGCGCAAAAAAGCAGGCCTAAGCCTGCTTTTGCCGTCCGTTGCCCTATGGAGCGTTAGGACACGTTACGAACGGTAGGGAGATATGGCCCCTATTAGTGCGCGTAGGAGAAGCGGCCGTTTTTGATCACGCCCATCACGCGCGCGCGCTCGTCGAACCCCTGGTGGTTGTCTTTGCTGATGTTCAGCACGCCATTCGGCACGACCAGGTCTCGGGTGTTTTCCAAGGCGTCGCGCAGCGCCTGGCGGAATTCCGGCGTGCCCGGCTTGGCGCCGGTCTTCAGCGCCCGCCCCACCGCCGAATCCAGCAGCATCCAGGCGCCGTAGGCGTCGCCGGCAAATTGCGTGAGCGTGTTCGGGCCGTATTGCTGCTCGTACTTGTCGGCAAATTCCACCGCCACCTTCTTGACCGGGTTGGAATCGGGCAATTCGCGCGCCACAACGCCCGGCCCCGTGGGGAACAGAGTGCCTTCGACGTCCTTGCCGCCCACCTGCAGGAATTCCAGCGTGCCGATGCCGTGCGTCTGGTAGACAGCGCCCGTATAACCGCGTTCCAGCAAGGTTTTCTGCGGCAAGGCGGCGGGTGTGCCGGAGCCCGCGATCAGCACGGCGTCCGGCTTGGCGGCAATGACCTTCAATACCTGGCCGACCACCGACGCATCGGTGCGTTGGAAGCGTTCCTGGGCCACGACCTTTACGTCGGACCCTGCCGCGGCGTTGAATTCCTTCCACCAGCTATCGCCGTAGGAATCCGCGAAGCCGATGAAAGCCACGGTTTTCAAGCCCTTCTTCTTCATGTCCTCGACAAGGGCGGCGGCCATCAGCGAGTCGTTCTGCGGCATCTTGAATGCCCATGCGCGCTTGGGATCCGACATCGGTTCGACGATGACGCTGGACGCCGCCAGCGCGATCATCGGCGTTCCGGTTTCGGCCAGCACGTCCAGAGCGGCCAGCGCGGACGCCGTGATATTGGGGCCGACAATGGCGTCGACCTTGTCTTCCGAAGTCAGCTTGCGCATGTTCTTCACGGCGCGGCTCACGTCCGTGCCGTCGTCCAGGACCACGTAGCGCGCCGGCTCGCCACCCAGCGTGTTCGGCCAGAGGCGGATCGCGTTGTTGGTCTGGATGCCGATGGCGGCGGCGGGGCCAGTCGTGGACACGTCCACGCCGATGACGATTTCGGCCTGGGCGGACATGACAGGAACGGCCAGCGCGACGGCGCAGGCGTAGCGGGCAAGGATGCTGGACATGACTACGGTTCTCGGAAGATGTGAAAGGGATGCCGCTATTTTGCCTGATGCGCCGCGCTGCCCTTTTATGCGCGGCCCGGGTCCGCAGCCGCGCCGCCGCGGGTCGGTTACATCGGCTTGCCGTTGCGTGCGGTCGTTTCCTCGCCGGACCGCCGCACGGGCCGTATCATCGTCGATGCCGCCTGAGGCAGGCGCGCCGCCCTTTGCTGGCGGCGCCTCCCCCACCCCCGGACGCGCCGCGCACGGCCGCGTTCCTTCACAGGAGTCATGTATGAAGAAAACCGCAACCGCCGCCTGGTCGGGCGATCTGAAGACTGGCAAAGGCACGATTTCCACGCAGAGCGGCGCGCTCAAGAGCCAGCCCTATGGCTTCAATACCCGCTTCGGCGACACGCCGGGCACCAACCCGGAAGAATTGCTGGGCGCCGCGCACGCCGGCTGCTTCACCATGGCGCTGTCCAACATCCTGTCCGAGGCCGGCATGGTCGCGCAAAGCCTGGACACCAAGGCCGAAGTCACGCTGGACAAGGTGGACGACGGCTTCGCCATCACCGCCGTCCACCTGACCGTCGAAGCCGTCATTCCGGGCGCGTCCGCGCAAGCCTTCGAGGACGCCGCGCGCAAGGCCGAAAAGGGATGCCCGGTTTCCAAGGTGCTGAACGCCAAGATCTCGATGGACGCCAAACTCAAGTCCTGATCCGTCCTCCCCACGATCCGGCTCCTGACGGGGCCGGATCATTGGGCAAGCCTATCCCGGGCTTGTCCAAAATCAATTTGACGGTCTGCGGCAGCTCTTGGAAGATGAGAACCATTCTCAGGAGCAACGCATGACCGGATTCATCTACGCGATATCAGGCGGCAACGCCGCCGCGATGCAGGACGCGCGGGTATCCGCGAACCTGCGGCGCATGGTCGGCTCGGGTCTCCTCGTTGCGGTCGGCTATATCGACCCCGGCAACTGGGCCACCGACATCGCGGGTGGCAGCGGCTTCGGCTACGGCCTGCTCATGGTCGTCATCACGTCCGCCTTTCTTGCGCTGGGTTTCCAGGTGCTGGTTTCGCGGCTGGCGCTGGCCACGGGCCAAGACTTGGCTACCCTCACCGCTCGCCATCTGTCTCCTCGCCTGGCCAAGGCCGCGTGGCTGGCCGGCGAGGCCGCCATCCTGGCCACCGCCCTGGCCGAACTGATCGGCGGCGCCATTGCCTTGCGCCTGCTGTTCGGCCTGCCGCTGATTGGCGGCGTCGCCGTCACCGGCATCGGCACGTTCGCCGTGCTGGCGATGACCCGCGGCAATGCCGACCGGCATGAACGCGTGATCGCGCTGTTGCTTTCCGTGGTGGCGCTGTCGTTCGTTTTCCTGTTGTTCAAGGCCAATCCGGCATGGACCGAGGTGGCTGAAGGCATGACGGAAACGGGCAAGGCGCTGCGCGATCCCCAGGGCTTTCTGATCGCGCTCGGGATCCTGGGCGCTACCCTGATGCCGCACAACCTTTACCTGCATTCGGGTTCCCTGGCGCAGCGCGCACGGGACCTGCCCGTTGAAGCCCGCGACATGGCCATGCGGGTGGCGCGCAACGACACGATCGTGTCCCTGGGCGTGGCCATGCTGATCAATTCGGCCATCATGATCGTGGCCGCCGCTTCGATTTCCGGCTCTGCCATGGCGGTTTCCAGCCTGGACGACGCGCATGCGGTGATCGGCCACACGCTGGGCGTCGGCGCGGCCATCGTGTTCGCAGTGGCGTTGTACGCGGCCGGCCAAAGCTCCACGATCACCGGCGTGCTGGCCGGGCGCATTCTGTCGCAAGGGTTTCAGGTCCGCAGCAACTGGTCGGATCGCCGCCGTGCGCTGATGACCCGCCTGGTGGCGGGAGCCGCGGCCGTGGGGCTGCTGGCCTTCACGGGCGGCCAGGATCCGGACGGACTGCTGGTCTTAAGCCAGGTCATCCTGAGCCTGGCGCTGCCCTTCGCCCTGGGCCCGCTGGTGGTCCTTGCCTGCCGCAAGAGCCTGATGGGGCGGTACGTGCTGCGGGGCGCATGGGCGTGGGCCGCAATGGGCGCCACCGTGGGCATCATCATCCTGGACGGCTACCTGCTGCTGGACTTGGTCGTCTGAGACTGATGTCGCGGAAACCGCCGGTCAAGGCGACACGCATAAAAAAACGCCAGCGAAAGAGCTGGCGCTTTTTTTACTGGACTGCCCCCATCAATGATGAGCAGAGACCACGGGGTGCTGCCTGCGACCCGCGTCCATGTCATGCAAGACTTCACCGACTGCGCCGCCCAATGCGACCAGGCGCAGTTTCAGGCGAAGCCAGCGCGAGCCGACGGACGGTACGGACAGGGTTTCCGCCTTGATGGCCTCGCGGATCAGGGACCGCTCCAGCGCATCCGACATACGGGCATTTTTCAACGCGGTATCGCTCATGATTCTCTCCTTGAGAAAGCGCGATGTGGAACAACACGAACCCATCTTAGATCCGTGTTTGCTGCGTTGCAATAAAAACCCTAAACATTTTTTTCGTCGTTGCGCAATGGGTACAAACACCACCACAACGGTGCATGGGGCACCGCGCTGCGCACCAGTCCTGTGCACTAGCCCCTTCAGGGGGTGAGATAGGCCTGGATCAGCTTATCGGCCATCTCGGCGACCCGGCCCGCGGGCCCGCCTTCGCCAAACAGCTGACTGGACACAAAGGCGCCTTCGATCAGGAGCAGCAGTCCGTCGGCAAGGGCCTCGGAGTCGCGGGCTCCCATCTCGGCGGCCATTGCGTTCAAGCGGCGGCGCAGCTCCTGCTTGTGCGCCACGGCAACCGCGCGGGCGGGATGGTCCGATTCCGGATATTCCACGGCCGCGTTCGTCAGGCCGCAGCCGCGGTAGCCGTTCTGCACGGCGCGCCCGCCCAGGCCGGACAAGTAATCCAGCAATTGGGCGCGTGGATCGCCGGGGTGAGCGGCGCATGCTGCGTCGAAACGCACCCAGAATTCGCCCTCGTAGTCGCGCAGGTAGGCCGCCGCCAGTTCGTCCTTGGAGGAAAAGCTGCGGTAGAGACTGGGTTTGGTGACGCCCGCCTGGGTGACGATTGCGTCCACGCCGACGGCGCGTATGCCGTCGCGATAGAACATTTCGCGCGCGGTCTTGCGAATCCGGTCGGCCGCCAACAGCGGCTTGGCGCCGGATTTGCCGGGCGACGAGGACGTGGCGGGATTTTTGCTGGCCATATTGGGCTCCTTTTCCACGGGAAAGCTGCACACACTTCGCGGTTCCCGAAATCAGGGTCGCCAAAAAACGCTTGACGATGTTACTGACCGGTACGTACCATTCGCGAACCTCAATACGTACCGGTAAGTAACATGAGTATAGCCCACCCTCCCTTCCCCTTCCGGCGCGCCGGTCAAAAATACGCGTTCGTGGTTGTCGCGGTGATCTTCCTGTCTTTGCTGGTGGCGGCGGGACTGCGGTCCTCGCCCAGCGTGCTGCTGGTGCCCCTGGAAGAGGCGTTCGGCTGGAGCCGCAGCTCGATTTCCTTTGCGGCCGCTCTGGGTATTTTCCTGTACGGCTTGGTGGGCCCCTTCGCCGCCGCCGCAATGGAGCGCTTTGGATTGCGGCGCGTCCTGATCAGCGCCCTGGTGCTGATGTCCGCGTCCAGCGCCGTCAGCGCGTACATGACCGAGCCTTGGCATCTGATCATGACGTGGGGCGTGTTTTCAGGAATCAGCTCGGGCGCGGTCGCCATCGTGATGGGCGCTACCGTCGTCAACCGCTGGTTCGTCAAGCATCGCGGCCTGATGATGGGCCTGCTGACCGCCAGCGCGGCAACCGGCACATTGGTCTTTCTGCCCGTGCTGGCTGCGCTGGCCTCGTCGGGCGACTGGACGCGCGTTGTCTGGACGGTGGCCGGCGCCGCGGCGGCACTGGTGCCGCTGGCCTGGTGGTTGGTGCCGGACCGGCCGTCCAGCGTGGGACTCGTGCCCTTCGGCAGCGATCCGGACGCGCAGCCCGCGCCTGCCGCGCCGCGCACCGGCATGATCGCCGCCACGTTCGGCACACTCGCGCGCGCCGCCAGGACCCGCACGTTCTGGTATCTGTTCGCCACCTTTTTCGTATGCGGCTTCACGACGAACGGACTGGTCGGCACGCACCTCATCGCGCTCTGCGGAGACCACGGCATGCCAGAGGTGCAGGCGGCAGGTCTGCTCGCCGTAATGGGCATCTTCGACCTGCTCGGCACCACCGCATCGGGCTGGCTCACCGATCGCTACGACCCGCGCAAGCTGCTCTTCGTCTACTACGCGCTGCGCGGCCTGTCGTTGATGTACCTGCCCTACTCCGATTTCTCGTTCTACAGCCTGTCGATCTTCGCGATCTTCTTCGGCCTGGACTGGATCGCCACCGTGCCGCCTACCCTGCGGTTGACGACGGAAGCCTTCGGCGAGCGCGACGCCTCGATCGTGTTCGGGTGGATCGTGGCGGGCCATCAGATGGGTGCGGCCAGCGCCGCCTGGATGGCGGGCGCGCTGCGCCAGGCGCAGGGCAGCTACATGATGGCCTTTGTGATTTCGGGCGCGACAGGCATCATCGCCGCCGTGCTTGCCCTGATGATCGGCCGTCAGCGCGCGGTGGCGCAGCCGGCCTGAATCCTGCGGTCATGGCGGCGCGCGCCGCCATGGCCTCAAGCCCCGCCGCCGCCCGTGCGGCCACGCAAGTTATAGGCTTTCTTGCCCCCTACGTGCTTGCGGATCAGGGCTTCGGCGCGCTCACCGTCGCGCGCCATCAGCGCCTGGACGAAGGCCTCGTGGTCGGCCACCGCCGTCGTCCACTCGTCCAGGTCGAAGTTGGACTTGTAGCGCAGCGCCTGCACCTGCAGGTTCAGCCGGTCGTACGAATGCGTCAACGCCGGATTGCGCGCGGCGCGGTTGATCGCGATGTGCGTGCCCATGCTGGCCGCAAAGTATGCGCGAATGTCCCGCTTTTCATAGTTTTCAAGCATCTGCGCATGCAGGCGCGCGATCTGGGCAAGCTCGGCCTCGGACGCGCGCTCGGCGGCGCTGCGCACCGCCAATCCTTCAAGCACGGACAGCACGTCGAAGATGTTCTCGATGTCCTCGGCTGACAGCTCGACCACCATCGCCCCGCGCTTGGGCTGCAAGGTGACCAGGCCATCCGAGGCAAGCATCCGGTAAGCCTCGCGTAGCGGCGTGCGTGAAATCTTTAGCTGATCGCACAGGTCCCGTTCATTGAGCCAGGTGCCCGGCTTGAGCGTGCCGTCGATGATCAGTTGGCGCAGCCTTTCGGCCACGACCGCCGGCAAGGTGGGATGGTGGATCGCCAAATCGAGGACGGATATATCTGCGGTCAGGGGTTCAGGGTTAGCCATGGGTTGTTCGTGCTCGCGACATCGACTATTTTTGTATCTGGTATACCAAACACCAGCGGAATACCAACCTGACCCAATCATAGAGCAAGCAGCCCCTGGGCAGGCCGCATCCACCAAGGAGACCTTATGAACAAGCATGCCCGCGCATGGACCTGCGTCCTGACGCTGACCGCAAGCCTAGCCGCCGCCAGCCCCGTGCTGGCGCAGGATCCATCGAAGTGGCCGGAGCGTCCCATCCGACTCGTCGTCGGCTTTGTCCCGGGCGGCGGCACCGACGTGTCGGCCCGCATCGTTTCCGCCCGCCTGTCCAGCCTGCTGGGGCAGCAGGTCGTGGTGGAAAACAAGCCGGGCGCCTCCGGCTTGATTGCGGCCGACTATGTCGTCAAGGCAGACCCCGATGGCTACACGCTGCTGCTGGCCAACATGCAGTCCACCGTCGCGGCGCCCTACGTGGTGCAGTCCAGCATCGATCCCATCAAGGATTTCACCGCCGTGCGGTACATCGGATCGGTGCCCAACGTGCTGGTCGTGAACCCCGCCAAGCACGCCTATGCCACCGTCCAGAACCTGGTGGACGACGCCCGCGCCAAGCCCAAGCAGCTGCTGTACGCCTCGTCGGGCATGGGCAGCCCGCAGCACCTGAGCGCCGCGCGGTTTTCCCAGATCGCCGGTGTGTCGATGGAGCACGTCCCCTACAAAGGCAGCGGCCAGGCCATGACCGACCTGCTGGGCGGCAGCGTGGACATGAATTTCGACACGCTGCCGGGCGCGATCAATCAGATCCAGGCCGGCAAGCTGCGTCCGCTGGCGGTGACCAGCCCGGAACGCAGCAAACGGCTGCCCGACGTGCCGACGCTGGCCGAATCCGGCATCAAGGGCCTGGACGTCGTGCAGTGGTACGCCGTGCTGGCGCCCGCCAAACTGCCCCGGCCGATCATGGAAAAACTGGACCAGGCGCTACGCCAGACACTCGCCGACCCCGAGGTTGCCGCCAAGCTCGCCGACCAGGGCATGGACCTGGGCGGCGGGCCGCAGACCCCTGCCGCCTTCGCCGCCTACGTGCGGGAAGAGTGGAGCAAGTACGGCAAGCTCACCGCCAGCCTGGGCCTGACAAAGCAGTAGACCGCGAACAGCAAGCTCCCACTCATCCTCGCGGGGGATCCTCCCCCGCGCATGCAAAAGGAACCTTATGAGCGCTACTTCCATCCCCGGCACTTCGCCCATCCTGCTCGAGCGCGACGGCGACATCGCGACCGTGGTGCTGAACCGTCCGGAAAAACTCAACGCCTTCACCATCGACGGCTGGCGCCTGCTTGGCGACACCTTTCTTGCGCTGGACCGCGACGACGGCGTGCGCTGCGTGTTGGTGCGCGGCGCGGGCGAGAAGGCCTTTTCACCCGGCAACGACATCAGCGAATTTGAAACCGCGCGCAGCAACAAGCGGCAGGCGGTGGAATATGGCGCCGTCATGCGCCGCACGATCGAGGCGATCGGCAACTGCCGCCACCCCGTGGTCGCGCAAATCCACGGCATCTGCGTGGGCGGCGGGCTGGAGATCGCCAGCCTGGCCGACGTGCGAATCTGCGGCGAAAGCTCGCGGTTTGGCGTACCCATCAAGAATCTGGGCCTGGTGATGTCGTACTCGGAGCTGGCCCCGCTGGTGCGGCTGGTCGGTCCCACCGTGGCGCTGCAAGTGCTGCTGGAAGGCTCGATATTCGATGCCGCCGAAGCCTTGCGACTGGGCGTGGTCACGCGCGTGGTTGCGGACGACCAGGTCGCAACCGAGGCACAAGCGACCGCGCGCCGGATCGCCGACGGCGCGCCGCTGGTGGCCCGCTGGCACAAGAAGTTCGTGCGCAATCTGGTGCAGGGCCAGGCGCTGACCGACGCCGACCGCGACGAAGCGTTCGACTGCTTCGACACCGAGGACTTTCGCGCCGGCTACCGCGCCTTCCTGGCCAAGGCCAAACCGCAATTCAGCGGCCGCTGAACGCAGATCGAGGAACTTGCATGCACAACGACAATCGCGGCTCCGGCCGCCCGCCCTTCCCTTCATCCGATGCCCCCGCCGGCGCGCTCGCCGGCATGCGAGTCATCGAGCTGTCGCAGATCATGGCCGGCCCCACCTGCGGCATGATGCTCGCCGACCTGGGCGCCGACGTGATCAAGGTCGAGAAGATCGATGGAGGCGACGATTCGCGCCAGTATCGCGATCCGCAGATCAACGGCATTTCGGCGCCGTACCTCATGCTCAACCGCAACAAGCGCGCCATCGCGCTGGACCTGAAGCATCCCGAGGGCAAGAAGGTCCTCTTGCGCATGATCCGCGACGCCGACGTGGTCACCGAAAATTTCCGCAAGGGCACGATGGAGAAGCTGGGACTGGGGTACGACACGCTGCGCGAGGTGAATCCGGGCCTGATCTATTGCGCCGTATCAGGCTACGGCACGACGGGACCCTATGCCGACAAGGGCGGTTTCGACCTGGTGGCGCAGGGGTTCTCGGGCCTGATGGCCATCACCGGCGAGCCCGGCGGGCCGCCCCTGCGCACCGGCAATTCCGTGGCCGACATCAATGCCGGCCTGCTCGCGGCGTTCGGCGTGCTGGCGGCGTACCAGCACAAGCAGCGCACCGGCGAAGGACAGATCGTCGAGACCTCGCTGCTGGAAGCCAGCCTGCAGCAGCTCTACTGGCATGCCGCCATCTATTTCGGCAGCGGCGTATCGCCCGGCCCGACGGGATCGGCGCACGTGCTGAGCGCGCCCTACCAGGCGTTTCCCACCCGCACCGACTGGATTATCATCGGCGGGGCCAACGAAAAGAATTGGCAGCGCATCGCGCAGGCGCTGGGCAGGCCGGAATGGGCCGAAGACCCACGCTTCGCGCGCAATCGCGACCGCATGCAGAACCGCGACGAATTGGTCGAGGAGATCTCCGCGATCCTGAAAACCCGCGACGCAGAGGAATGGCTGGACATCTTCGATGCCGCAGGCGTTCCGGCCGGCCCGGTGCACTCGATCGCGCAGGCGTTGTCGCACCCGCAGACGCTCGCGCGTGAGATGGTGGTGGAACAGGATCATCCCGTGGCGGGCAAGGTTCGCACCGTGGGCATGCCCGTGAAATTGTCCGCCACGCCCGCCCGCTACCATCGCGCCGCGCCGCGGCTGGGCGAGGATTCCATCGCGATCCTGGGTGAGTTCGGGTATGGGAAAGAAGAGATCGACGCCCTGATCGGCGCCGGCGTGGTCGCGGCCGTGGACCGCGAACCCGTCCAGGCTTGACGAGAGGAAGTACGCAAGGCGGGCGCCGCCTTGCGTACTGCCCGCTTACTCCACTTCGCCCAGGTACGCCGCGCGCACCTTGGGATCATGCAGCATGTCGCGCGCGGGACCGGACAAGATGATCTCGCCGGATTCCATCACGTAGCCGCGATGGCTGTTCTCCAGCGCCAGCCGCGCGTTCTGCTCGATCAGCAGGATCGTCACGCCTTCGCTGGCGATGGTGCGCACCACGTCGAACACCTTCTCCACCATCAGGGGCGCAAGGCCCATCGAGGGTTCGTCGAGCAGCAGCAGCCTGGGACGCGCGATCATGGCGCGGCCCATGGCCACCATCTGCTGTTCGCCGCCCGACAGCGTGCCGGCGGCCTGCTTGCGGCGTTCCGCCAGGCGCGGAAACAGCGTGAAGACGCGATCGGTGTCCTGCCGGATGTGCGCCGCGTCGCGGCGGATGTAGCCGCCCATCGCGAGGTTTTCCTCGATCGTGAGCTGACCGAAGATGCCGCGGCCTTCGGGCACCATGACCAGGCCCTTGCGGACCAGCTCATGCGACTTCTGGCCGCCGATCGATTGCCCCGCGTAGACGATCTCGCCGCCGGCCAGCGGCACCAGGCCGCAGATGGCGCGCAGCGTCGTGCTCTTGCCGGCGCCGTTCGCGCCGATCAGGCAGACGAGTTCACCTTCGTCCACCCGCAGGTCGGTGCCGCGCACCGCGCGGATGCCGCCATACGACACCTGTAGCCCGCGCAGTTCCAATAGGGGTTGGGATGCCGTCATGTTGCCTGACCCTCGTTGTGGATGAGCGGATCCTGGGCAGCCCCCGCCCCCAGGTACGCCTCAATGACCTTGGGATCGCGCTGCACCTGGGCGGGCTTGCCCATCGCCAGCACCTTCCCGTATTCCAGCACCAGCACGCGATCGCACAGGCCCATGACCAGCTTCATGTCATGTTCGATCAGCAGCACCGTCACGCCGTCCGCGCGGATCTTCTCGACCAACTTGCGCAGCACGACCGTTTCCGACGCGTTCATGCCGGCGGCGGGTTCGTCCAGCGCCAGCAGCTTCGGGTCCGTCGCCAGCGCGCGGGCGATTTCAAGGCGCCGCTGGTCGCCATACGGCAGCGAACGCGCGACGTCGTTGGCGCGATGGCCGATGCCCACGTAGTCCAGCAGCTCTTGCGCCCGCGCTTCGATGGCGGCCTCTTCGGCGCGGGTGGCCCGCGTGCGCAGCACGGCGCCCAGCACGCCCGCGCGGGTGCGCATGTGGCGTCCGATCATCACGTTCTCGATCGCGCTCAGGTTGGCGAAGAGCCGGATGTTCTGGAAGGTGCGCGCCAGGCCTGCGAATGCGACCTCGTGCGGCTTCTTGCCCGTCATGGATTCCCCATTGAACGTGCAGGAGCCCTCTTCCGGGATGTACAGCCCGGTCAGCACATTGAACAGCGTGGTCTTGCCGGCGCCATTGGGGCCGATCAGGCCGTAGATCTCACCCTGCTCGATGTCGAAGCTGACGCCCGACAACGCCTGCAGGCCGCCGAAGCGCTTGCCCAATCCCTGGGCTTGCAGCAGTTTGCTCATGCCGCGCCTCCCTGGGTCTTGGTTGCGAGTTCGCGCTTGCGCACCGCCGACGGCCACAGGCCGGCCGGACGGAACAGCATGACGCACACCATGGCCAGGCCGAACAGCAGCATGCGGATGCCTTCGGGATCCAGCACCACGGCGCCGAACAGCATGTGCTGCACGGGTTCGACCACTGCGCGCAGGAATTCGGGCAAGGCGGCCAGGATCAGCGCGCCCAGTATGACGCCCGGAATGTGACCCATGCCGCCCAGCACGACCATGCACAGGATCGAGATGGATTCCATCAGCGAGAAGCTCTCGGGACTGACGAATCCCTGCATGGATGCGAAGAGCGCCCCCGCCACGCCGCCGAAGGACGCGCCCATGGCGAACGCCAGCAGTTTGACGTTGCGGGTGTTGATGCCCATCGCCTTGGCGGCGATCTCGTCTTCGCGAATGGCTTCCCACGCGCGGCCGATGCGGGAATTCTGCAGGCGCACGCAGACCACGATGATGATCAGCGTCAGCGCCAGCAGCAGGTAGTAGTATTTTTCCGGCCCGGTGAAGCGGATGCCCATCAAGTTCTGGGCGCGCCCAAACGCAAACTCGCCCACCTTGAAGGTGTCGATCCGGTTGATGCCCTGCGGCCCGTTGGTGATGTTGATGGGCGCGTTCAGGTTGTTCAGGAAGATGCGGATGATCTCGCCGAACCCCAGCGTCACGATCGCCAGGTAGTCGCCCCTCAGCTTCAATGTCGGCGCGCCCAGCAGCACGCCGAAGAGGCACGCCACCCCCAGCGCGATCGGAAGGATCGCCCAGAACGGCAGGTGCAGCCCGAAGTGCGGCGACGCCAGCAGCGCCCAGGTATAGGCGCCCACGGCATAGAACGCGATGTAGCCCAGGTCCAGCAGGCCGGCGAAGCCCACCACGATGTTCAGACCTAGCGACAGCATCACGTACAGCAATGCGAAGTTCAGGATCCGGACCCAGCTCTGGCCGGCCATGCCGATCACGAAGGGCAACACCGCCAGCACCACGCCGATGAGGGCGATGCCGATCAGGTTGCGGGTGGAGAACCCGCTCTTTTTCAGTTGGGGGTTCATGCGCGGTCTCCCACGCGTTCGCCCAGCAGGCCGGACGGACGGAAGATCAGCACCAGCACCAGCACGAAGAACGCGAACACATCCTGGTAATGGCTGCCCAGGAAACCGCCCGTCAGGTCGCCGATATAGCCGGCGCCCAGGGACTCGATGATGCCGAGCAGCAGCCCGCCCGCCATCGCGCCGACCAGGTTGCCGATGCCGCCCAGCACCGCGGCCGTGAAGGCCTTGAGCCCCAACATGAAGCCCATGGTGTATTGGGACACGCCGTAATAGGTGGTGACCATCATGCCGGCCACGGCGGCCAGCGCCGACCCGATCAGGAACGCCGCGGAAATCACGGTGTTGATGTTCACGCCCATCAGGCCCGCCACCTCGCGGTTCTGCGCGGTCGCGCGCATCGCCGTGCCCAGCCGCGTCTTGTGCACCACGGCCAGCAGCCCGCCCATGATCAGCGCCGCGATCACCACGATGGCGATCTGCAGCGTGCTCATGCGCGCGCCGGCGAACTCGAACACCTGGGGCGACAGCACTTGCGGGAAGTTCAGGTAGTTGCGGCCCCAGCCCATCATCGCCACGTTCTGCAGGATGATCGACACGCCGATGGCGGTGATCAGGGCCGCCAGGCGGGGCGCGCGACGCAGCGGCCGGTAGGCCACGCGCTCGGCCGTCCAGCCCACCGCCATGCACAGCGGCACCGAGACCAGAAGGCCCACGCCAAGCACCACGAACGCCGAGACGTTGGGATCGCCGCCCACCAGCGAAATGGCCACGGTCGTCGCCGCCATTGCGCCGATCATGACGACGTCGCCATGCGCGAAGTTGATCAGCCCGATGATGCCGTACACCATGGTGTAGCCCAGGGCGACCAAGGCGTACACGCTGCCTAGCGTGACGCCGTTAATCAGTTGTTGAATGAAGATATCCATAGGGCCCGCTGCATTAAGCCTGGAAAAATCGCGTGTGACGCGGGCCAGGGCGCAAAGGCCTGGCCTGGCGTCAGCGCGCCGCGGCGCCGGACGGCGCCTGCGGACAGATCGGGCGGACCGTGGCGCTGCCAGGTTCCGCCCGCGTTCAGGACAACTTAGTTGGCCTGGCTGACCATCGTTTCAACCATCTCCCACTTGCCGTTCTTGACTTCGTAGATGGTGACGGAAATTTCCTTCAGGTCGCCCTTGTCGTCATACGAGATATGCTCGCTGGTGGCGCCCTTGCGGTTCAGCTTGGCCAGTGCCGGCAAGTACTTTTCGGGTTTAGCGGAACCGGCCTGTTCGATGGCGGTGATCATGTTCCACGCGCCGTCGTAGGCATACGGCGCGTACACGCCGGGAGCCTTCTTGAAGCGGGCCTGGTAGCGCTGCTCGAAGTCCTTGCCCGCGGCCATCTTGTCCAGCGGCACGCCGGCCAGCGAGGCATAGGTGCCGTCCGCGGCGTCGCCCGCCAGCTTGATGAAGGTGTCGCTACGCGTCATTTCGCCCGACACCAGCGGCGCCTTCAGCCCCAGCGTGGCCAGCTGGCGCTTCATCGGGCCCGATTGCGCGTCCAGGCCGCCGTAGAAAATGGCGTCGGGCGCGGAACCCTTGATGTTGGTCAGGATGGCCGTGAAGTCGTTGGCCTTGTCGGTGGTGTATTCGCGGCGCACGACCTGGCCGCCTGCGGCCTTGACGGCCTTTTCGACCTCATCGGCCAAGCCCTGGCCGTAGGCGGTGCGGTCGTCGATGATCGCGACCTTCTTGGCCTTCAGGTTTTCCACCATGAACTTGCCGACCGCGGCCCCCTGCTGGGTGTCGCTGGTCATCATGCGGAACGTGGTTTCGTAGCCTTGCTTGGTGTATTCGGGCGACGTCGCCATGGCGATCTGCGGCAGGCCGGCTTCATGGTAGACGCGCGACGCCGGAATGGTGGTGCCGGAATTGAAGTGCCCGAGGATACCCACGACGTCCTGGTCCACGAGCTGCTGGGCCACCTGCACGCCCACGCGCGGGTCGGCCTGGTCGTCGCGCGACACCAGCACGAACTTGGCCGGCTGTCCGTCGACCTTGATGCCCTTCTTGTTGGCTTCTTCCAGGGCCAGGTTCAGGCCGTTTTGCATGTCCTCGCCGTAGTGCGATTGCGGGCCCGTCAGCGGCGCGGCAAAGCCGAACTTGATGTCGGCGGCCTGAGCGGCGGCGGTCATGCCAGCGGCGGCGATGCTGGCGGCAAGAAGCTTCAAAGTGGTGCGGAACTTCATGGGGGTATCCTCCGAATGTCGGACTTAAGGCCTTGTTATACCTGAGCTTTTAGCCAGGCTTTTGCTTATTACACTACCGCGGCCCTGGTGATTGCCAGGTGCCGCGCATGCATTTTCTGCAGTAGCCTGGCAGCCGGATTGCGACTGCCAGGCCAGAGGTGCGACCGGATTTTCGTTCCAGTGCAACCTAGCCCGATATTGGAGATAACCCTTGGGTGGCCAAGGGTTACCCCTTGGTCACGCTCAACCGATGGTCATGAGGCTGGCGTTGCCGCCGGCCGCTGCCGTATTCACGCTGACGGAACGTTCGGTCAAGAGGCGTTCTGGCACATAGCTGGCGCCCGCCGCCAAGGCGTCGGAGGTCAGGCCATGAACCGCCAGGATGGCGCCCGGACGCTGGGCGATGCGCTGATTCAGCGCGCGCAGCGCGTCGCCGTCGCCTTCGAACAGCACCGCCTGGAAGTCAGCATGGTCGACTTCGGCATCCGCCAGGATGCCCGCCTGCCCCTGCTGTTCGGCGTCCAGGGTCGACAGCAGCGCCTGGGCCGCCGGCGTGTCCGCGAACCATGCGTGGTTGCCGGTCAGCTTGGCGACCGACCACTGCGCACGCGCGCCTGCGTCGGTCGCAGCGACGCAATAGACGGCGCCGCGCGGTTCGACCATGTACGTATTGGTCTCGCCGGTGGGGCCGGGCAGCGCGATGCGCTGCGGCAGCGGCGCGGCGGCATCCAGGGCCGGCGGCAGGCCCGCCGGGCGCGTGCCCAGCAGACGGTACATGTACAGCGGACCACCCGCCTTGGGACCCGTGCCGGACAGGCATTCGCCGCCGAAGGGCTGCACGCCCACCACGGCGCCGACGATGTTGCGGTTGACGTACACGTTGCCGGCATGCACCTGGCCCGTCACATGGGCGATGGTTTCATCGATTCGGGTATGGACGCCGAAGGTCAGGCCATAGCCGGTGCCGTTGATCGCCTCGAGCAGCGCGTCGAGCCCGTCGCGCTTGTAGCGCACCACGTGCAGCACCGGCCCGAAGACCTCGCGGGTGAGTTCGCTGACGTCGTCGATTTCGATGATGGTCGGCGGCACGAAGGTGCCATGGCGGCATTCCCCGTTCAGTTCGACCTGGTCCACGCGATGGCCTGCCGTGCGCATCGTTTCGATGTGACGCTGGATGCCGTTGCGGGCCTCGGTGTCGATGACGGGGCCCACGTCCACCGAGAGGCGGTCCGGGTTGCCCACGGCGAGCTCGCGCATCGCGCCGCGCAGCATCGTCAGCACGTGGTCGGCGTTGTCGTCCTGCACGCACAGGACGCGCAGCGCCGAGCAGCGCTGGCCGGCCGAATCGAAGGCCGAGCTGAGCACGTCGAACACCACTTGTTCGGACAGGGCCGACGAATCCACCACCATCGCATTCTGGCCGCCCGTTTCGGCGATCAGCGGAATGGTGTGGCCGTTGTCGTCCAGGCGGTCGGCCAGGGTGCGCGCGATGATGCGGGCCACGTCGGTGGACCCGGTGAACATCACGCCGCGCACGGCAGGGTCGGACACAAGCTGGGCGCCCACGGTTTCGCCTCGGCCCGGCAGCAGTTGAACCGCACCGGCCGGCACGCCGGCCGCGCGCAGGATGGCGACGGCCTGCGCCGCGATCAGCGGCGTCTGCTCGGCCGGCTTGGCCACGACGGTATTGCCCGCGGCCAGCGCGGCCGCGACCTGGCCGGTAAAGATGGCCAGCGGGAAGTTCCAGGGGCTGATGCACAGCACGGTGCCCAGCGGGCGATGGGTATCGTTGCTGAATTCCTGCTCGGCCTGGTCCGCGTAATAGCGCAGGAAATCCACGGCTTCGCGGACTTCGGCGATGGCATTGGGCAGCGACTTGCCGGCTTCGCGCACGATGAGGCCCAGGAGGGTCTGCATCTGCTCTTCCAGCAGCTGGGCGGCGCGGCGCAGGCACTGGGCGCGCTCGGCCACGGGGGTGGACTGCCAGATCGGCGCGGCATTGGCCGCCGAACGCAGCGCGACTTCGACGTCGCCGGATTGGGCCTCGATGACATGACCCACCACGTCACGCAGATTGGCGGGGTTGCGCACTTCGATGGCGCGCGAGGCATCCCAGGCCTCGCCGTCTTCGCCCAGCATGGGTCCGGCGCGCCACGGCGTGCCGGCGCTGGCAAGCAGCGCGGCGGACAGCGAGCCCAGTCGATGTTCGTTGCTGAGATCCAGGCCGGCCGAGTTGGCGCGGGCGCCGTCCTGCGTATTGCCATAGAGCTCGCGCGGTAGCGGAATCTTTTCGTGCGGCGCGCCCAGGGGCACGATGCGCGACGCGGCTTCCACCGGGTCGGCCACCAAGGTCTCGACCGGGATGGTCTCATCGCCGATGAGGTTCACGAACGAGGTGTTGGCGCCGTTTTCCAGCAGGCGGCGCACCAGGTAGGCCAGCAGGGTTTCATGCGTGCCGACCGGGGCGTAGATACGGCAGGGGCGGTTGAGCTTGCCCTGCGCCAGCGCGCCGACCACTTCGTCATACAGCGGTTCGCCCATGCCGTGCAGGCATTGGAATTCGTATTGGCCGGGATAGTAGTTCTGGCCGGCCAGTTGATAGACCGCGGCCAGCGTGTAGGCGTTGTGCGTGGCGAACTGCGGATATACGGCTTCCGGCGCGGCCAGCAGCTTGCGGGCGCAGGCCAGGTAGGCGACGTCCGTGTACAGCTTGCGGGTGTAGACCGGATAGCCTTCCAGCCCATCGACCTGCGCGCGCTTGATTTCGCTGTCCCAGTAGGCGCCCTTCACCAGGCGCACCATCACGCGGTGCCGGCTGCGGCGGGCCAGATCGATCACGTAGTCGATGACGAACGGCGCGCGCTTCTGATAGGCCTGGATGACAAAGCCGATGCCGCTCCAGCCTTCGAGCTCGGGCGTGAAGCAAAGCGCTTCCAGCAGATCCAGCGAGATCTCCAGGCGATCGGCCTCTTCGGCGTCGATGTTCAAGCCGATGTCATAGCTGCGCGCCAGGATGGTCAGCGCCTTCACGCGCGGCAGCAGTTCGGCCATCACGCGTTCGCGCTGGCCGCGCGAATAGCGGGGATGCAGTGCGGACAGCTTGATCGAAATGCCCGGACCTTCGTAGATGCCCCGGCCCGCGGCAGCCTTGCCGATGGCGTGGATGGCCTGTTCGTACGATGCGTAGTAGCGGTCGGCGTCCTCGGCCGTGGTGGCCGCTTCGCCCAGCATGTCGTAGGAATAGCGGAAGCCGCGAGCTTCCATCTTGCGGTTGTTGGCCAGCGCTTCGGAGATGGTCTGGCCCGACACGAACTGCTCGCCCATCATGCGCATGGCCATGTTCACGCCCTTGCGCACCAGGGGCTCGCCGCCCTTGCCGATCAGGCGCGTCAGCGCCTTGGACAGCGATTGCTCGCTGCTTACGGCCACCAGCTTGCCGGTGATCATCAGGCCCCACGTGGCGGCGTTGACGAACAGGGATTGGGAACCGCCCATGTGCGACTTCCAGTCGCCGCGGGCCACCTTGTCGCGGATCAGCGCGTCGCGCGTGGCGCGGTCAGGAATGCGCAGCAGCGCTTCGGCCAGGCACATCAGCGCCACGCCTTCCTGGCTGGACAGCGAGAATTCCTGAATCAGTCCTTCCACGCCGCCGCCGCTGCGCTTGCCGCGCAACTTCTTGACCAGGCCGGCAGCCATGGCGTGCACCTTTTCCAGGTTGGGCACGCGGGCCTGGCCCAGCAGCAACGGCACGCACTCCGGCTCGGGGCGCCGGTAGGCGGCGGTAATGGCCGCACGCAGCACCGATTGCGGTTGCACGTCCTGGCCGAATTCGTAGAACGGCGGCGTGGGCGCCGCATGGGCTTCGGCCGCATCGTCCTCGCCAGCGGTATCGGCGCCCAGATGGGACATCTCGGCGGGAAGGTGGCCGCGCTCGATCTTGTCCAGATAGGAAAGGATCGCCTGCTTGTGCAGCCAGTGCGGCGTGCAATTGAGCTTGAGAGCGGCGGCCTTCAGGCGGTCGCGGAGTGCGTCATCGACTTTGACGCCGAGAGTCGTGCTGGCCATAAGAGATTGCTTCCTGTCGCATGGCAAAGGTGTAACTGGGCTCGAACGAAACCCAGTATGGGTAGGACCGTATGCTAGACAGGTTGCAACCGCGTTTGTATTAAGGTTAACCCTAAGTCGAACCCCGGTTAACCGCTTGAGATCGTGAAGTTTTTGTCCGCCATCCCGGCCGGCTTACCCCTTCAACGCGGAACATCCCATCATCTGTACCGACGCGGATCCGGTGGGCGCCTGGCCGCGGATGGCGGACGCCATGACCCCGGCGAGGCTCACCACCGCCCGCTGCTGCGCAGCGATCAGGCTGCCAACCGCAGTGTCGGGGACAGATTCCGTGACAACACTGCGGCACAGCACGCCCGCCCCTTTTGTATTGACCGGCCGCACCCGCCACGTCGCGTCCAGCTGCCCCATGCTGCCCGAGACGAGTTCAAATCGTTGAACGTCGGTCTGCACACGCCAGACGGGCGCGTCCGGCCCCGGCTTCACGGTCTGCACATCCAGGGCGCCAAGCTCGCGCGTGAGCGCATCGGACAAGGCATTGCGCAGCTCGTCGCCCAGCGGCGAGCTCCAGCGTTCGGAATACAGCGCCGATATGCTGCCGTCGCCCGTCCGCACCATGAGCTGCGGCTGGTCGGCCTGCGTGGAAAGCGTGACGGGCTGCACTTCGATCAGGAACGAGGCGGAGGCTGGCGCCGCGCCGGGCGCCTGCAAAGGCGTGGGGATCTGCAGCGTGTAGTAGTTGACCGGCGGCGACGATCCGCAGGCCGCAAGCGCGCCGGATAGCGCCAGCACCGCCAGGGCAGCGCGTCGGCTCGGCAAGGCGCGATCCTTGCGGGACGGGGTTGCGTAGCGTGAGACTCGGCTTTTCATGAGCGTCTAGTTCCTGACTGGGCCGGCGCCCGGGATGGGGTCATCGCCTCTGCCACGCAGCAGGGCTTCGGGGTTGGATTGCAGGAAGTCGGCCAGCGCGCGCAATGAACGCGCGGCGCGGCTCAGTTCCTGCATTGCGCGTTCCGTGTTGACCGGCAGCGACGCGTCGGACGCCAGCAGCGAATTGATGTTCGCCATCGAGTCCTTGGCCTGCTTCAGCATCTTCTGCGCTTCCGGCGCCACCTGCTTGTCCAGGCGGGTCATCAGCTTGGACGTGCTGGCCAGGGTGGCTCGCAAGTCTTCGCCGATCTTGTCGAACGGGATCTTTTCGATCTTCGCAACGATATTGGTGACTTGCTGCTGCAATTGATCCAGGTTGCCCGGCACCGTTGGAATCATGGCGGGTTCGGACATCTGGAATTCAACCGGCTTGGCGTTCGGGAAATCGTCCAGCACGACGTACAACTGGCCCGTAAGCAGATTGGCCGTGCGCAGTTGCGCGCGCAGGCCATGCCTGATCATGACGCCCAGCAGCCGGCCGCCCGCGACATCGCCATCCTTCAGCGCGCGTTCGCGGACTTCTTCATATACGCGGCCCAGGCGTTCCGGATACAGCGTGGCGTCCACCAGCGAGTAAAAGCGTTTGGAAACGGGATCGAAGTCCAACGTGATCTGCGTGACGTCGCCCAGCGTGATGCCGTTGAAGTCGATCGGTGCGCCAACCGCCAGGCCACGGATCGACTGGTCAAAGCGCATGCGGATCGGGAAGGCTTCGCCATCAGGGTTCGCCTTGGCGGCGGCTTCGGTGGCGTACAGGTCGAAATTGGTGTCGGCCGCCGCGGGCGTTCCGCCGTCCCGGGCAGTCTGCACCGGTTGGAAGGCCACGCCCCCCACCGCCATGGACACGAGGGACTGGGTGCGCACTTTCAACCCGTCGGCATTGACACTGAAGTCCACGCCGCTGGCATTCCAGAAGCGCGTGCCGTTCGTGACGAACTTGTCATTCGGCGCATCCACGAATACTTCGACATTCACCGCGCTGCCGTTCTGGTCCAGCGCGTAGCCGATCACGCGGCCCACATTGATCCGGCGGAAATAGACCGGCGAGCCGATATCCAGCGAGCCCAGATCGGAGGCCTTCAGCTTGAAGCGTTTGCCGGCGCGGTCATGCGTGACGGCAGGCGGAATCTCGAGCCCCTCGAAGCTGAGCTTGGTGGCCCGGGTGCTGCCGTCTTTACTGTCGACGGCGTCCACGCCGATGTAGGCGCCCGACAGCAGCGTGCCCAGGCCCGATACACCGCTGACATCCAGTCGTGGCCGCACCACCCAGAAATTGGTGCCCTCACGCGCCAGGTCGGCGACTTCCTTGGCCAAAGCGGCCTGCACGACCACTTTGCTACGGTCCGAATTGAAGCCGATGGACTTGACCGTGCCGATGTTCACGTCCTTGTAGCGAAGCTGGGTCTTGCCGACCTCAAGCCCTTCGGCGGTGTTGAACGAGATGGATATCTCGGGACCCGCCTGCATCCAGGTGCGCACAACCAGCGACAGCCCCATCAACGCGGCCACCACCGGCACCAGCCATATCCAGGAGATCCGGCTTTTTTTCTTGCGCGAGATTGCGGGTGACGCAAACTTCTCTTCACCAGATCCGGGTGCTTGCTCGGACATCTACTCTTCCTTTTTGAGCGGAAAACAACGGCTGAAGGCCTTTCCTAGCCCACTTCCTTGCCGGCCACCGGCGCCGGCGAACGCCGTGCATGCACCGGCGCTGATTCAATTTCACTTTGCCCTTCCAGGTCCCAGCTACGGCGTAGGTCGAAGCTCATCGCCGCCAGCATGGTCAGGATGACGACGACGCCAAAGGCCGCGGCGCCCGCGCCGGCGCTGATTTCCATCAGGCCCTGAAAATCGGCCAGGGCCGCCAGCAATATAACGACAAATACATCCAGCATCGACCACTGGCCGATGAATTCCACCATCTGGTACAAGCGCGTCCGCGGACGCAAATTGGTCGTGCTGCGCCATTGCTCGGTCAGCAGCAACAGAATAAGCGCAAGCAGCTTGGTCAGCGGCACCGCGACGCTGGCGATGAACACGATCAGCGCGATGTCCCAGGATCCCATTTCCCAGAGTTCGACGACGCCGCCAAGAATGGTGTGCGCGCTGTCGCCCAGCAACGAACTGACGTTCATGACCGGCAGCACGTTGGCGGGGATGTAGAAAACCACGGCGGCGAGCAGCAGCGCCCAGGTTCGGGCCACGTGATCGGGCTTGCGGTAATGCACCTGCGCATCGCAGCGCACGCAGTGATGGTGTTCCTCGGGATCGGCGTCGCGCGGCAAGGCCTGCACCTGGCCACAGATGTGGCAACCGGTCAGCACCACGTCCGGACCACCTTCAGGCACGTGCACGGGTACCACCTTGACGCTTTCGGCGTAGCGCCACAGGACGTGCGGCGACAATCGGCCCAGGATGGTGAGAAAGATGGTCAGGATGCCAAACGCGGCCAGCCCGATACCCGGGGACACCGCCGCCATGCCCGCCAGCTTGACCACCGCCACCAGCACGCCCAACAGGAACACTGGCACCATGCACCACGGCCGCAAGCCGCCCAGAAGGCGCATCGCACCGTGAAAACCCACCGGCTCGCGACCCTGGGACAAAGGGCCAAGCACCCAGAGCAGCACGGAGAGCTGAAGAAGCGGCAGCACGAAACCGGCCAGGCCGGTCATGATGGCGACCACCCAGTGCCCCTGGCGCCAGGTGATGGAAATCGCGTCAAGCAGGGAGGCCTGCTGCACCATGCCCTGCACGGACATGGACGCAACAGGATAGGCGTTGGCCACCCCGAAGACGATCAGGGCAGTGATGGCGAGCGCCAGCCAATTGGACAAAGTAAGCCCGCTGTAGCGCCACAGTGTGGTGCCGCAGCGGGCGCAATTGGCGGTCTCTCCAGGTTCGAGCTGATGTCGGCGATAGATGCTTGCGCAGTGCTCGCACTCGATCAGCGGCTGGCGTTCCGCTGTCATCAATCGACGAGTTCGACTTCCTGCTTGTCAGGCGCGTCCGACGAAGGCGGCTTGCCGCTATCGTCAAAGTCCAGCGTAACCTTGCCCGACTCGTCCAGATCCACCGTGACCGAGCCACCGTCGACGAGCTTGCCGAACAGCAGCTCGTCGGCCAGCGCGCGCCGAATGGTGTCCTGGATAAGGCGTTGCATTGGACGCGCGCCCATGAGCGGATCGAACCCCTCCTTGGCAAGGTGTTCACGAAGGCGCGAGGTGAATACGGCTTCCACGCGACGCTCGTGCAACTGGTCTTCGAGTTGCATGAGGAACTTGTCCACCACGCGCATGATGACTTCGTGGTTCAGCGCGGCGAACGGGATGATCGCGTCCAGGCGATTGCGGAACTCGGGGGTGAACATGCGGCGGATTTCCGCCATTTCGTCGCCCACCATGCGCGAATTCGCGAAACCGATCGACGGACGGTTCAGAGTCTCGGCGCCCGCGTTGGTCGTCATGATGAGGATGACGTTGCGGAAGTCTGCCTTGCGGCCGTTATTGTCGGTCAGCGTGCCGTGGTCCATGACCTGCAGCAGGATGTTGAAGACATCCGGGTGCGCCTTTTCGATTTCATCGAGCAGCAGCACGCAGTGCGGCTGCTTGGTGATGGCTTCAGTGAGCAGGCCGCCCTGGTCGAACCCCACGTATCCCGGCGGGGCGCCGATCAGGCGCGATACCGCGTGGCGTTCCATGTATTCCGACATGTCGAAGCGCAGCAGCTCCACGCCCAGCGTGAAGGCCAGCTGACGAGCAACTTCCGTCTTGCCCACGCCGGTGGGACCCGACAGAAGGAAGGCGCCGATCGGCTTTTCCGGCTTGCCCAGGCCCGAACGCGCCATCTTGATGGCGGCGGACAGCGCATCGATGGCGCCGTCCTGGCCAAACACGACGGTTTTCAGGTCGCGGTCCAGGGTGGCGAGCTTGCTGCGGTCGTCGTTGGAGACGGACTGCGGCGGAATGCGCGCGATCTTGGAGACGATGTTTTCGATGTCGACCTTGCCGATGACCTTCTTCTGGCGGGAACGCGGCAGCAGACGCTGCGCGGCGCCAGCCTCGTCGATCACGTCGATCGCCTTGTCCGGCAGATGGCGGTCATTGATGAAGCGCGCCGACAGTTCAGCAGCGGCCGACAGCGCCGCGGCCGAATAGCGCACGCTGTGGTGCTCTTCGAAGCGGCTCTTCAGGCCGCGCAGAATTTGCACGGTCTGTTCGATGCTGGGCTCGGGCACGTCGATCTTCTGGAACCGGCGCGACAGCGCGTGGTCTTTTTCGAAGACGCCGCGGTATTCCGTATAGGTAGTGGCGCCGATGCACTTAAGCTGCCCCGACGACAGCGCCGGCTTGAGCAGGTTGGATGCGTCCAGCGTGCCGCCCGACGCCGAACCGGCGCCGATCAGCGTATGGATTTCATCGATGAACAGGATCGCGTCGGGATTCCCGCGGATCTGCTTGAGCACGCCTTTCAGGCGCTGTTCGAAGTCACCGCGGTACTTGGTGCCGGCCAGCAGCGCGCCCATGTCCAGCGAATAGACCTGGGCGGCCTGCAGGATTTCGGGAACCTCGCCGCGCGTGATGCGCCAGGCCAGGCCTTCGGCGATGGCGGTCTTGCCCACGCCGGCTTCGCCCACCAGCAGCGGGTTGTTCTTGCGGCGGCGGCACAGCACCTGAATGACGCGTTCGACTTCGTGCTCGCGACCGATCAGGGGATCGATGCGGCCCGCGAGCGCGGCGGCGTTCAGGTCGGTGGCGTATTGGTCCAGCGGCGATTGACGCGAATCGCCCTGCTCTTCACCATTGGGCTGTTGCTCTTTCTGCACGGCGGCGGACTCCACCTGCGGCTGTTTGGTAATGCCATGGGACAGGAAATTGACGACGTCCAGCCGCGTCACGCCCTGCTGCTGCAGGTAGTAAACGGCATGCGAGTCCTTTTCGCCGAAAATGGCCACCAGCACGTTTGCGCCCGTAACGGGCTTCTTGCCCGTACCGCCAGCGGAAACATGCATGATCGCGCGCTGAATGACGCGCTGGAAACCCAACGTCGGTTGCGTATCGACTTCAGCGCCGCTGGGGATTACCGGCGTGTTTTCCGATACGAACTGGCGCAGATTGCGGCGCAAGTCGTCAAGATTCGCAGCGCATGCGCGCAGGACTTCAACCGCCGAAGCGTTGTCGAGCAACGCCAAAAGCAGGTGCTCAACGGTAATAAATTCGTGCCGGGCCGAACGGGCCTCGACGAAAGCCATATGAAGGCTGACTTCAAGCTCTTGAGAAATCACGCTTCCTCCGTAACGCATCGAAGCGGGCTAATACACGATTCATATTCTATGCCGATCATGGCGTAACGCCAGCGATTTCAAAAACCACGCTGTCGTGGCGGCCATGTGTATCCATGACGGTTAGCGTATACCGGCCGTCGTGCGCCAGCACCAAATTAAACGGATGACCCGCCGCGCCATGACTTGCAACACGGCCATCGAGCATCCACCATACTTCGCCTTCGGCGCCCTGGACATCTACATCCAGCGCCACCTGGCTCATGCCCGGCACGGGCCGGAGCACCGAGCCATTCGCCACGCCGCCCAAACGCAATGGCCCTTTGGTGGCGTCGGCATAGCCCGCAAACGAAGGCGGCGCCGTGTCATTGAGCACCCAGGCCGCGCGCTGTTCGGGACATGCGCCCGAAGGGCTGCTGCCCAGCCTGTAACCCAAGGGCCAGCAAGTCACGACCGCCTGCACCGTTTCGGGCCTGACGCGGACCTGCTGGGCGCCTTCCGGCAACGCCGCCACGATGTCCTGCAGTAGCGGCGCCGCCACATTCGCCCCAAAAAAACCGGGGTTCGGCGTGCCATCGGGTCGTCCGACCCAAACGCCGAGTGTCCATCTATCGGTCACTCCGACTGCCCAGGCATCCCGGAAACCAAAGCTGGTTCCGGTTTTCCAGGCCAGTCGTCGGCCCGGACTGCCGGACTGGTAAAACGGCCGATCAGGGTGGCCGCCGCCTTCGAGGATATCCCGAACGATCCAGGCCGCGCCAGGACTCATCATACGGGACTCGACCCGGGGCTGCCGCGCTGTCAGGCGGGGCCGTCCCGACACGCCATCCCTTGCCAACGCGCGATAAGCACCGACCAGTTCTTCCAATGTGGTGCCACCCCCGCCCAAAATCAAGCTCAGATTCGGTTCCGCCCCGGCAGGCAAACGTAACTTCACGCCTCCCGCCAGCATGGCCGAGGCAAAACTGACCGGTCCGACTCGGTCCAGCAAGTCGACGGCCGGCACGTTCAACGACCGCTGCAACGCCTGCGCCACGCTGATCGGCCCGGCAAACGCGGCCTGAAAATTACCCGGCGCGTAGCCTCCGAACGACATTGGCGCGTCGATCAGCAGGCTTTCCGAATGGATCAGCCCCTCGTCCAGCGCCTGCGCGTACAGGAATGGCTTCAGGGTCGAGCCTGGCGACCGCACGCCGCGCACCATGTCGACATGCGAATAGCGGCTTACGTCGGAGAAATCCGCCGATCCCGCGTACGCCTTGACCTCGAGCGTGTCGTTGTCCATTACCAACACGGCCATGGAGACCTTGGGCGGCAGACTATCGACCCGATCCAGCAACATTTGTTCCACCGACGCCTGCATGTCCGCATCCAGCGTGGAGGTCACCAGCGGAGGCCTTCCGTCGGCGCGCCGAGCGGCGCCCACCTCCTGCAACAACCGCTGCGCGGCCAATGGCGCCAGCCAGCGAGCCCGCAGGGGCGGAGCAATCACCGTTTCGATCTTCGCGTCGGCCACCTCGGCCTCTGTCCAACGGCCCAGCTCGGCCATGCGGTCCAGTACCTTGTCGCGCGCGGCTTGCGCGGCTTGGGGATGGCGGTCGGGCCGCAGCCGCGACGGCGCTTGCGGCAACGCGGTCAGCATGGCCGCCTCGGCCGGACCCAGATCGCGCGCCGGTTTGCCCAGCCACAGGCGCGAGCCCATCTCCACGCCCTCGACGATGCCGCCCATGGGGGCATGCGTCAGGTACAGCGACAGGATTTCATCCTTGCTGTAGTGCATTTCCAGCTGCACCGCCCGCCAGGCCTGCCGCATTTTGGCGGACATCGATCGCGAGGGCTTGCCAGCAAGTTGCGGATCGATCAGCCGGGCGACCTGCATTGTCAGCGTCGACCCGCCGGACACGATGCGGCGATTGGTGGCCCATTGCCAGCCCGCGCGCACGAGCGCCACCGGGTTCACACCGGGATGCCAGTAGAACCAGCGGTCTTCGTAGGTGAGCAGCGTGTCCAGGTATCGCGTCGAAACCTGGTCCGGCGTGACCGGGTAGCGCCAGATGCCGTCGCGGCTGGGGTAATTGCGCAGCGGCGTGCCGTCAGCGGCCACCACGACCGCCGCGCCGCCCGAGTCGATGGGCGGCAGCGGATAAAGACGGTCCAGCGCGAATAACAACGCGGCCAGCGCTGACAACGCGCTGGCCGCGAAGATGCCGCGCCGCCGCCAGCGGCGGGCGCGCAAGGCGCCCGCCTCCGGGGTGGCTGCGGCGCTCAAGGACGCTTGGCGCCGCGATCGCGGATTTCGACCGTGCTCCATTGCTCACCCACGCCGCGGATTTCGGGCCGATACATGTCCTCGGCCACTGTCGACGGCACCGCGTAGCGGCCCGGCGTCACGACGCGCACCAGATAGAACACGTCGACCTTGCCGCGGCCCAGCGACACCGCAGCCACATAGCGATCGTCGCGGAACTCGCGGTGCTTGATGTTGGAATCCGCCATGGCGTCGGCCACGCGGCGTCCGCCAATCGTCCAATCCTGCATTTCCGGACTTTGCGAGAGGTTCAGGTTCTCCACTTCGAAGCCGGCCGGCACCCGATCCACCAACAGTCCGTCGGGGATATTCTGATTGGCGCTGGCCTGCACCCAGACCACCAGCATGTCGCCCGTCTGCAGCGTGCCGCCGTCCCACGGACGGCCGTCCGGGCGGTACCAGCCGCGCTTGAGCTGGATGATGTCGTTGCGCGGCGCGGGAGTCGCGGTCGGGCTGCCCTGGATGTCGTACTCGACGAACAGCGACTGGCTTCCCGTGTTCTGGATCTGCGTGCCCGCAAGATCCGCCGCGGTCAGCGAGACGGTCTGGTCGTTCTTGCCGCCTTCCAGGGGCTTGCGCACGCCATTGACCGTCAATGCCGCTTCCCAAGGCGTGCTCTTGTTGCCGCCGGCCGCGCGGGCGGCGAGCAGCAAGGACATCTGTTCCTGGGTGGACAGGTAGGAACGGTTGCCCAGTCGGCCCGCAAGCTGCGTCAGCAGATTCTCGCTGCGGTCGTGGCGCAGTTCGTATTGATTGACCAGCGCGTACGACAGGGCGTAATCGCGCACGCTGCTGCCGTAGTCGCCCATCCACTCGTCGTAGTAGGCGCTGCTGCGATTGCCGACGGTGATGCCGTAGGTGCGCGCCATGGCCAGGTCAAGCGCCTGTTTCATGCGCCCTTCGTCCCCCATCAGCTTGAAGGCCGCGGCCAGCTGCACCAGGGGCAACGGCGAACGCGCGCGTTCCTGGTAGTTGTCGAAAAGCTGGCGCACCGTCGACAGCGGCGCCTTCTTGTCGCGCGCCAGCACCAGCGCGGCGGTGGCCAGGCCGGCGAAACGGCGGTGGTCTTCGCGCAGCACGTTGGCGTCGCTGCTGTCGATTCGGCCGGCCTCGACGTTGCGGCGCAGGTTGGCCGACCACGTGCCAAACGCGCCCGTGCTCTGCTGCACCTGCTCAAGCAGCCAGGTCCGGGAGCGGTCAAGCGATGCCTCCGGCACCTCGAAGCCCTTGTCGCGAGCATCCTGCATGAAGCCGACGGCATAGGCCGTCAACCACACGTCGCGCGAGGACGAGCTGCTCCACAGGTTGTACGAGCCCACCGAATTGCGCATGCCGGCCAGGCGGCCGATGGCGCCCGAGACCTTGGCGGCGCGTTCGGCCTGGCTGCGCGGCTTCAGGCCGAACTGCTTGGCGCCCTCTTCGTCCAGCATCACCCACGGCATGGTGGCGCTGATGGTCTGCTCGGTGCATCCGTACGGATAATTGAGCAGCCCCTCGACCAGACGATTGACGTTGAACGGAGGACGGTTGGACAGCGTCAGGCTGACGGTGGTGGAGTCCGGATAGTAGGACGCCACCCACGAGGCCTGCGGCGCCTGGGTTTCGCCGGGGTTCAGGCGCAAACGGCGCACCTGGCGTTCGGCAGCATAAGCCGGCTGCACCTGAAGCACCGATTCGCGCACGATGTGCACCGGCTTGCCGGCGCCCTGCCCGTTCACGGTCAGGCGCATCAGACCCAGCCCGTACGAGCCCGTGGTCGTCGCGTTGAAGCGCAGCGTGGTGCGTTGCTTGTCCTTGAGCGTGACGGTGCGCACGCCATCGATGATGGCCAGCGGATCCAGCGCTTCCAGCTTGACGGACACCTTCTGCTCGACGCCGCTCAGGTTGGTTACGTCCAGCGCAATGGCCGCCTGGTCGCCGGGCGTGATGAACCGCGGCGTGTTCAGTTCCGCCACGATCGGGGCCGCCACCACCATTTCGGTGTCGGTGCTGCCGTAGTTGTCCGGCGTGAAGGCGACGGCCATCAGGCGCAGCGTGCCGTTGAAGTCGGGCAGGTCCAGCGGAATGTCCGCCTCGTCCTGCGCATTCAGCGTCACCGGGCCGGAGAACAGGTCCACCAGCTTGACCTTCTTGGGCAGGCTCTTGCTGTCGCCGCGCATGGCGGCGTCGCCGCCCCACTTCAGCTTGCCCTTGGTGCCGTCCATCTTCTCGATCAGCTTGCCGTACATGTCCAGCAATTCGGGCGCGTAACGGTGCTTGCCGAAGAAGTAGTCCAGCGGATCGGGCGTGGCGTACTGGTTGATGTTCAGGATGCCCACGTCCACCGCGGACAGCGTCACCGTGGCCTGCTTGCCCTGCGCGCCGTCCACCTTGACGCGCACGGTGGTCTTCGTTTCGGGCTCGACCTTGGGCGATGCCGTGAGCTTGACGCCCAGCTTGCGGTCTGCGCTGGCGATGGGCAGGAAGGCCAGGCCCAATGCGCGGGCCGGCGTCACGCGATCGCCTTCGCTGCCGGGGCGGAACACCGCGGCGGCGACGTACAGATCGTGGCGCTTCCATTCCTTGTCGACAGGAATCTCGACCTCGGTGCCCGTCGCCTTCACGGCGACCCACTTGGACCACAGCATGCGGTCGCCTTCGACGGTGATGAGCGCCTGGCCGTCGTGCGGCGGCGTGAGAGTCAGCTTGACGGTGTCGCCCGGCTTGGCCGGCACACCCTCGAGCTTCATCTGCACGCGGTCGGGACGGTTGCCCATGGCGTCGGCGTCCTGCGCGTTCCAGCCCGCATAGAAGCGATAACGCAGGGTTTCACCGGTTTCGGGATCCGCGATTTCCAGGCGGTAGCGCCCCCATTTGACCGGTACGGTCAGCTGGGTGCGGTCCTTGAGCGCGATCTCGCGCGAGTCGACCAGTTCCTCGGTTTCGGTATAGCCGCTGTTCCAGCCGCGCTGGTCATCGAACCGCCAGTAGTACTGGCGGTCTTCGCGGAACAGGCGCATTTGAGCCTGGGCCAGCGGTTCGATCTTGCCCTGCGCGTTGGCGCGGATCACCTCGAACGCCGCGGGCGCGTTTTCGCGCGCCACGTCGCTGTCGAATTGCGGACGGACCGCGATCAGCTTGTCGGCGGGCCAGACGCTGCGCTCGATGGAGCGCACGACCGGACGGCCGCCCGATTCCAGCAGGCTGGCCGACACCCGCACCTTCATGGGCGAATGCGTGCCCGTCGCGTTCGGGTTGACTTCAAGCTGCGCGTAGCCCTTTTCATCCAATGCGGATTCGGGCAATTCACCGAAGCTGCGGCGTGTGTCGTCGGCCACGTCGCCGAAGATGAAGCCCGGCCACTGCTGGCCCAGCGCGTAGCGGTCGCGCTTGACCTGGAACGTCGCCAGCAGGCGGTTTCCGGCCGCGGGCGCGCCGTACAGGTAGTCGCCCTGCACATCGACGGTCAGTTCCTCGTCCGGCGAAAGCACCTCTTGGCCGGACGTCAAAGCCATCTTCATGCGTTCGGGCAGGAATTCCTCGACCTGGAATTTCCAGGACGCGTCCGGCGCGCGCGACGCGGGATCGACCCGCAGCTCCAGCAGCCACGTGCCGGTCTGGGCATCCAGCGGCAGGCCGATCTCGCGCTCGACATAACCCGGCAGATCCTTCTTCGGCTGCCAGAGCGTGGTCTGCACGGTGCGACCATCGGGACGCTTCAGGGTCGCGGTCAGGGGCGACGGCGTCAGCACGCGGCCGTCCAGGTCGCGCGGCAGCACCGACACGGTGAAGGTTTCGCCGGGGCGATACAGATTGCGGCCGGCATAGACAAAGAGATTATTGGCGCGCGACGCATGGCCGCCCGTATCGAATTCGGAAAGGTCCAGCGCGGGTTCGCCCAGCGCCAGCACGGTCATTTCCTTGTCGCGCGCGGCGCGGATGACGCGCGCGTTCGCAAAGCTGCCGTCAAAGCGCACGTGGCCCTGCGCATCCGCGGCCGCCTTGGCCAACGGTTTGCCAGCGCCGTCCACCAGCTCGAATACCGCGCCCGAAATGGCTTGACCGGACTTCAGCGACACCGAATAGGCTTCGATGCGATCGCTGTAGCGGCGCGCGTGCAGCCCGATGTCGCTGACATAGAAATACGTGACCTGGTATTCATAGCGGAAACGGCCGGGCTGGCTCATGACCGCGATGTAGATGCCCGGCTCTTGCAGTTCCTTGATGCCCTCGACCGGCAGGAACGTGACGTGGCGGCGGTTCGGCTTGTCGTCCGTGACGAAACGGCCCTGGTAGACGCTGGTGGTCAATGCATTGAGCCGGTCCAGGTCCCAATTGCTGACCGAACCCTTCAGGCTGCGATTGCCGGCATAGCGCCAATCGTTCTCGTCATAATTGCCGTCGTCCTCTTCTTCGGAGGCGGCGGCAGTGCGGCCCACTCCGAGCACGGTTTCGAACAGCTCGGGCACACGCTCGGGCGCCACGCGCAGGAACTGCACGTCGACCTCGGGCGTATTCACCGTGGCCACCGGCAGGCCGCCGTTCTGGCCGGCCGGCAGCACTACGCCACGGCTGGCGAAATAGAAAGACGGCGGCATGGCCTGCGTGCTGACTGCGCAGTGCGAAGCTTCGGCAAGAGCGACCTTTTCGCCCGCACCGGGCAGCCCCGAGCGCACCGTGATCGCATACGAGCGCTGCGGCTGCACATAAGGGAAGTAAACAATGCGCGGGTTGTCGCCAACGACCCAGTTGCCCTTGACGACCTTGCCCTTGGGCGCGGAGTCGCCCGGACGGACCGACGCCGGCTGCTGGCCGGCGGTGGCGGCCGATTCGCTGTCCTCGTCGGATTTGCCGGCCGTGGAACCCGTGTCGGTCACCTGGAGGAACGAGTCCAGATTGGCCTTGGCGTCCACCGGCTGCGTGAAGGTCACGGCGAGGGACAAGGCGTCGTTATATTGGCGAGGCTGGCAATTCAGCGCCGCGAAGGGATCGGCGGCGCCGACCAGGGCGCTGGCGGGCAGCGCCGGCGTGGCGCTGCTGGCCGCCTGGGTTACGGCGTTGGCCGCCGTCTGCGCGGCAGGAGCTGGCGATGGATTCGCCGGCTGCTGCCCCTTGCCCATCCACCAACCCACGCCGATGGCGCCCGCCAATACAGCGACCCCGGCAACCGCCAGCCAGGTCTTGTTGATCTTTCCACTCACGGCCAACCTCCCCGCCTACTAAATGCAACGCTCCTTAGCGGCGGAGCTGCCGACCCGACGTGCGCCGCGCGCTTCCCGGTACGCGGCGGAAACTATTCGCGCCGGCAGCCCGAAAGCAGTCGGCAGCACAACGCCGCCATTGCTGGCGGCGTTGTCTACTGTTGATGTCAAACCGGTTCCATTACGCATTGCAGCGGGTGCTGGCGCGCCCGCGCATATTGGCCAACCTGGGCAATACGCGTCGCGGCGAGGTCGCGCGGGTAAACCCCGCACACTCCCCGGCCTTCGTGATGCACCTGCAGCATGATTCGCGTCGCCTCTTCCTGATTCTTATTGAAGAATTTCTGCAGCACTTTCACGACGAACTCCATCGGGGTGTAGTCGTCGTTGAGCAACAGCACCTGGTACATCGGTGGCGGCGCAGCGCGAGCCGGCGCCTTCTCGACGACCAAGTCATGCTGGGTATCCAAGGTAGAACTCATAGGGCGGGTATTCTATTTAAACTGGGGACGGCAACCACTCAACTTACTGAAAATTACACGCGGAAATACGTAGTATCCATACTTGACTGAAGGAAGAAAAGCGGCGCATTATCCACGCATTCTGGGGTTTTCAATTCATCGAAAATCTGCCAGGAAGCCGGAGGGGGGGACAAGGGTCTCGGCCGCATTGCCCTTCTGTCAACATACGATTCAATGAGGCAGGCCGCATGTCTGATACGACCGCAACCGCCGTCCAAGGGGACAATCCCAAATCGACGGGCACCGTCAAATGGTTCAACGATGCAAAGGGGTTTGGCTTCATTACGCCCGACGACGGCGGTGAAGATCTCTTCGCCCATTTCTCGTCCATCCAGATGAATGGTTTTAAAACCCTGAAAGAAGGCCAGAAAGTGGCCTTCGAGATTATTCAGGGGCCTAAAGGGAAACAGGCGCTCAATATTACGGCAGCCTGAGTTACCCTTTACAGCGCAACGGTAAGGTTGCGCCATTATCCAGGCGGGGCTTTCGAGCCCCGCCTTGTTATTTTCTTATTACTCCGCCGGGCCATGCCGAAGAATGCCGTTTTGTTTCCCATTGTTCATACGCTGTTTACTGCAACGCTTGTCAAAGCGGCTTCGTTGAAGACGGCAGTCTTGCAGCGAGCCTCGGCCATAACCGCCGCGGTCCTGGCGGCTGGTGCGATCGGCCTGCCCTTGCCCGCCAGCGCACAGTCCCAGACCGGCCCGCAGCCCCGGCTTCCCATCACGCAGTTGTCGGCCGGCATCCATATTATCCGCGCGGAAGTCGCCAATACGGACGCCACCCGGCGCGACGGCCTGATGTTCCGCCGGGAACTGCCCGGCAACGACGGCATGCTCTTCGTGTTCGAACAGCCGGACGTCCAGTGCTTCTGGATGCGCAACACGCTGCTGCCCCTTTCGATTGCCTTTATCGCCGACGACGGCACGATCGTCAACATCGAGGACATGGCGCCGCAGACCGAAGACCCGCATTGCGCCAGGAAGCCCGTGCGCTACGCGCTGGAGATGTCCCAAGGCTGGTTCGACGCCCACGGCATCACGGCAGGCAAGAAGCTGGACGGCTTGCCCTGAATACAAGGCGGCCGAGCGCAGCCGCGCATGAAAAAGGGAGCCCGCGGGCTCCCTTTTCATTTCCGGCGCTGTTTCCATGCCGGACGCTGCGACGCCGATTACACGCGCTCGATGATCAGCGCGATGCCCTGGCCGACGCCGATGCACATCGTGCACAGCGCATAGCGGCCGCCGGTGCGCTGCAGTTGGTTGATGGCGGTAGTGGCCAGCCGCGCGCCGCTGGCGCCAAGGGGGTGACCCAAGGCGATCGCGCCGCCATTGGGGTTCACGCGCGGGTCGTTGTCGGCGATGCCCAGTTGGCGCAGCACGGCCAGACCCTGGGCGGCGAACGCCTCGTTCAGTTCGATGACGTCCATCTGGTCTAGCGTCAGGCCGGTCTGGGCCAGCACCTTCTGGGTGGCGGGCGCGGGGCCGATGCCCATGATGCGCGGCGCAACGCCGGCGGTGGCCATGCCGACCACGCGAGCGCGCGGGGTCAGGCTGTGGCGGGCCGCGGCCTTTTCGTCGGCCAGCAGCAACGCGGCGGCGCCGTCGTTCACGCCCGACGCATTGCCGGCCGTGACGCTGCCGCCTTCACGGACCACGCCCTTGAGCTTGGCCAGCGACTCCAGCGACGTTTCGCGCGGATGCTCGTCCTTCGAGACGACGATGGGATCGCCCTTCTTCTGAGCGATCGACACGGGAACGATCTCGGCGTCGAAGAAACCTTCCTTCTGGGCGCGCGCGGTTTTTTGCTGGCTGGCCAGCGCGAACAGGTCCTGGTCGGCGCGGCTGACGTTGAAATCATCGGCGACGTTTTCGGCCGTCTCGGGCATGGAGTCCACGCCGTACTGGGATTTCATCAGCTTGTTCACGAAGCGCCAGCCGATGGTCGTGTCGTAGATGGCGGCATTGCGCGAGTAGGCGCTGTCGGCCTTGCCCATGACGAAGGGCGCACGGCTCATGCTTTCGACGCCGCCCGCGAGCATCAGGCCGGCTTCGCCGGCGCGGATGGCGCGCGCGGCCGTGCCGATGGCGTCCAGGCCCGAACCGCAGAGGCGGTTGACCGTGGCGCCGGGCACTTCGATCGGGAGACCCGCCAGCAGCGTGGCCATGCGGGCCACGTTGCGGTTGTCTTCGCCGGCCTGGTTGGCGCAGCCCATGATGGCGTCGTCGAGCTCTTCCCAGCGCACGCCGGGGTTGCGCGCGACCAGCGCCTTGATGGCTACGGCAAGCAGGTCATCGGGGCGCACGGAAGCCAGCGCACCGCCGTAACGGCCAAAGGGGGTACGGATCGCATCACAGATAAAGGCGTTCGCAGTCATGGGAAGCTCGGAATGAAGTGAGAGAACTCGGGATCGACCGATCTTAACGCAGCGCTTTCGCGCCAAGTTGGTGCGTCGCAAGGATGTCCGCAGCACGGACAGTGTCCAACGGACGTTCACATCGTGGCTGGCCCGCGCCCGGAATCGGGCGCCGCTGCCCGGTTTCAGTGCGGCGCGGCCGACGACTTGGCCGCCCGGCCCGCTTCCACGATCGCCTGCCGGCGGAAGCGCCCCGCCGCCAGATGGTAGAACGGTTGGGGGCAAAACTGGCGCGATACGCCGGAAGCCAGCAAAGAGCCAATCAGCAGCCAGAACAGCATGGGCTGGCTGCCCGTCATTTCCATGACGACGACGCTGGCCGTCAGCGGCGCCTGCGTGGCCGCGGCCAGGAAGGCTGCCATCGACAGCAGGACGAGGACGCGTTGGTCGACGCCGCCTCCCGCCACTTCCCAGATGTGATGTCCGATGCCGGCGCCGGTGGTGAGCGCCGGCGTAAAGATGCCGCCGGGGATGCCTGCCCAGTACGACGCCACTGTGGCGGCAAGCTTGGCCAGGCCGAACCCGTCGGGCACGGATGGCACGCCATTGAGGAGGTCCGCTGCCGCGGCGTAGCCTGTGCCATAGATGCTGCCGGCCGTGCAAAGGCCGATCACCGCGAGCGCCAGGCCCATGGCGAACGCCGTCCAGATGGGATGCGTGCGTATCCACGCGCGCCAGGACTGCGGCGCCACGCCCGCGGCGCCCTTGCCCAGCAACCAGGCGAAGATGCCGCCCAGGGCGCCGTTGAGCGCGCCGCAGATGATGATCCACATCACCATGTCCTGCGACAGCGGCGCGCCGCCGAAAACGCCGAAATACGGATTGTTGCCCTGCACCGCCACCACCAGGAAACCGGCGGCCAGCACGCCAATCAGGACCAGCCGCTGCCAGCGCAGCACGGTGCCGCGCCCCAGTTCCTCGATGGCGAAGATGACGCCGGCCAGCGGCGCATTGAACGCGGCAGCCAGGCCTCCGGCCGCGCCGGCCGCAATCAATTCATTGGCGTGAAAGCCGCGCAGCTGCACGCCGCGCCGTTTCCAGAAATCGCCCCATGCCAGCATGAGCGCCGCGCCCACCTGAACGGACGGACCTTCCCGGCCGATCGACGCGCCGGCAAGCATGCCCAAGAACGCAAGGGGAATCTTCCAGAGACTCTGCGCCAGCGACACCAGGCTGTTCTGGCTGGGGCCTGGCGGCAGCGAGAGCGCGCCGATGACTTGAGGGATGCCGCTGCCGGCCGCGTTCGGCGCAAAGCGCAGCGTCAGCCAACGCAATGCCGCCAGGCTGAACGGCAAAACCAGCAGCGCCAGCCAGCCGTTATAAGCCACCCATTGACGGTTCCAGGCGAGCGCCTTGTCGGCCAGGTAAGCGAAGCCCAGGGACATGAGCGCCACCAGCGCGGCGCCTCCCAGAAGCAGTCCCACCTGGACGCTTTTGCGCGACAGGCGGTTGATCTGCCTCGTCTTGCGCCGCGCCAACCGGCGTGTTCGGGCAATGATTCGGCGGACGGGGTCGGGCAGACTCATGGGCGGGACAGGACGGCGTGGGGGTTGCTAACCATACCATTCCATCCTGACCCGCAACCGAAAGCGCGAACCGCCGCGCCGACAGCGCCGCCCTCGATCAGAAGGACGACCAGTCGTCCTGCGCGGCGCTTGCCAGCGCGGGCCGCGCCTGCACCGGACGAACCGCGGACTCGACCGGCTTGCGCGGCGCGACGGGCTCGGCCGGCATGAGCCGGGGCTGCGCCTGCAGCGCCTGGCTGCCGCCCGCGTCGACCTTGAAGCGGCGCACTTCCTGCGCCAGGCGTGTGGCCTGCTCCTGCATGCTGGCTGCGGCCGCGGCCGCTTCCTCCACCAGCGCGGCATTCTGCTGGGTCACCGTGTCCATCTGGGCCACGGCCTGGTTCACCTGGCCAATGCCGGTCGACTGCTCTTCCGACGCGCTGGCGATCTCGCGCACCAGGGTTGCCACCTGGCGCACGCTGTCCACTACTTCGCGCATCGTCCGGCCGGCTTCATCGACCTGTCGCGTGCCGCCTTCGACACGAGTCACGGATTCGTCGATCAAGGCCTTGATTTCCTTGGCGGCCACGGCCGAACGCTGCGCAAGGGTGCGCACTTCACCGGCGACCACCGCAAAGCCGCGGCCCTGTTCGCCTGCCCGCGCCGCTTCCACGGCGGCGTTGAGCGCCAGGATATTGGTCTGGAAGGCGATGCCGTCGATCACGCCCGTGATATCGGCGATTCGGCGCGAGCTGTCGGAGATCGCGCTCATGGTCTCGACCACGCCATCCACAACCTGGCCGCCACGCACTGCGACGGTGGACGCCTGGTTGACGAGGCGGTCGGCCTCGCTGGCGTTGTTGGCGTTCTGCTGCACCGTGCTGGTCAGCTCTTCCATCGACGCCGCGGTTTCTTCCAGCGAAGAAGCCTGCTCTTCGGTGCGCTGCGAAAGATCGGAGTTGCCCTGGGCGATCTGCGACGACGCCGAGGCGATGTTCTCACAGCCGTCTCGCACGTCGCGCACGATGCGCGACAGGCTCTCGTTCATGGCCTTGAGCGCCCCCATCAGGTCGCCAGTCTCGTCGCGCGTGGAAACGCGGATGTCGGCCGTCAGGTCGCCAGCGGCAACCTGACGCGCCGCAGCCACGGCCTGGTCCAGCGGTCGCACGATGCCGCGCGTCACCAGCCAGCCCAGCAGCATGCCGATGGCCACGCCCGCAACGGCCAGCACGATCATGATGGCGCGGACGGTGCCGTAAAGGTCCGTGCCTTCCTGCACGGTTCGCTCGGCGGCCTTCTCCTTGCTAAGCGCCAGGCTGGTCATCAGGTCATCGAGCTTCTGCGACGTGGCGATGACGCGCTTTTCGATCTCGGCCACGCGGGGATCGGTCTGCGTCATTGGCTGCGCCTTGGCAGCGTCAAAAAAGGCCGTGGCCTCTCGCTTCCACGCCTGCTCGGCTTCGCGGAATTGCGCCAGCAGCTGCTTGGTCCGCTCTTCGTAGAAATTCGCAGCGGCCTTTTCGCGCAGCGTGTCCATGGTCTTGACGGCGTCGTCGAACTGCTTGCGCAGCGCCTGCCGCTCCTGATCCGACGACGCGCCCAGATACGCATTGCGCGCGCGCCCCGCGTAGATCAGATTGATATTGGCTTCCTTCAGATCCGAAATGCCGCGCAATTCGGTGTCGTAAAGCCGGTCGTTCATGTCATTGATACGAGACAGGCCCCATACGCCGAAGGCCCCGATCGCACCCCCTATCACCGCCACCAGCAAAAATGCTCCCGTCAGGCGAGCGCCGATACGCAACCCTGAAAATAACCGCAACATGCTTCCCTTCCCTGTAATTACCCCGGCCTATTGCGGTCGTACCGCAGTCCTTTGCTCCGTGGCGCAGCGCAAGACCCGGCAACGATAGCGGGCTATCTACTAGGGGTTACCCCAAAAAAAAGCATGTTCTCGCGCTATTTCCCCTTAATGAATTCGACAATCGACACAGACGGCGAAACTGAATTTTTCCTGAACAAAAGAAAACCCCTCGCCGGGGCGAGGGGTTCGGTTCTGCGGGCTGCGGCGCCAGGGCCGCATTGGCGCCCGCGACTGCCTATCAGGCAAAGTTCTTGGCGGCAAAGTCCCAGTTCGCCAGCGCCCAGAAGTTTTCCAGGTACTTCGGACGGGCATTGCGGTAGTCAATGTAGTACGCGTGTTCCCAGACATCACAGGTGAGCAGCGGCTTGTCGGCCGTCGTGAGCGGGGTGGCGGCGTTGCTGGTGTTGACGATGTCGACCGTGCCGTCGGTCTTCTTGACCAGCCAGGTCCAGCCCGAACCGAAGTTACCGGCGGCGGACTTGTTGAAGGCTTCCTTGAAGGCGTCGAAGCTGCCCCACTTGGCGTTGATGGCGTCAGCCAGCTTGCCCGAGGGAGCGCCGCCAGCCTTGGGAGCCAGGCTGTTCCAGTAGAACGTGTGGTTCCAGACTTGAGCTGCGTTGTTGAAGATGCCACCCGAGGATTTCTTCACGATGTCTTCCAGCGACAGCGTTTCGAATTCCGTGCCCGGGATCAGGTTGTTCAGATTCGTGACGTACGTCTGGTGATGCTTGCCGTAGTGGAACTCCAGCGTTTCCTTGGAGATGTGCGGCGCCAGCGCGTCGAGTTCGTAAGGCAGGGGGGGAAGAGTATGTGCCATGTGATGGTTCCTTCTGTTGAGTGCACGATCAAGCCGTTCAATTGTATCGGCAACTAATGAGGATACCGTGTTAACCCCGCGCTGGCGCGGGGTTAAGGGACACATGCTTATGACTTCGGTGTCTGAGTCTATGCAAACGCTACTGTTTCACGTAGCGCAGTTCCCTGCTCCCGCTGGTTTCGACGAGCGCCCCATCTTTGGCCAGCGCAAAGGATTTGTGCAACGGCGCGCCGGCCGCTTCATCGGGCGCCGCCACATCGATGCGCAAGGCGCGCGCATCGGGGTCGATTTCGCGAACGTCGACGTTGTGCCAGCGCGCGCCGGCAGGCGGCGGAACGAACACGGCCAGCGCCTTCAGGCCGCCCGCCGAGATGGGAGCGGTGACGCCGTCCGCCCCTTCGGATTGCCGCGGGGCGCCTCCGTAGTCGCCATCCGCCGACGACATCGCCACATCGATGCTTACAGGCCGGCCGCGATGGTACACACGCACCGTCAACAGACCGTCGTCGCCCGCGCGGGAGTCCGCCCGCACGTCCTGGATGGCCGAGTAGGGCTGCACCGGCGGCGTGTCGAGGAAAAGATGCTTGCCGTCGCTGCGCCACGCGCCGCGCGCGCTGATGTCGATGGCGCCATAGCTCATGAAGTACTCGAAGCTGCCGTCTTCCAAAAGCAGGAGTTCGCTGCCCACTTCTCGCACGCCGCGCAGGTAATAATGGCCCGGCAGGCGCACGGCATCCGACGACTTGTTCGCTGCCTTGGCGCCCACGCGCCTGCCCTGCGAAGGCTGCGGACAATCCGCCTGCAGCGTCACGCCTGCCTCTAGCAGGACGCGGGAAAAGGGCGGCGCGGACTGGCACGTCAGCGCAACGGAAAACGATTGTCCTGGCGGGGCAGCGGCCGCATCGAAGCGCGCGCCATGACGCGCGAGCAGCGAGAGCATGGCGGGCTGGCCAGTCTCCAGAGCCACCCAGGCCGGACTGCGGCCAGCGCCGTCGACAGCGTCCGGGCTGGCCCCGGCCGCCAGCATGGCATCGGCCAGATCACGACGCCCCAGCCGTATCGCCTCGTTCAACGGCGTGCCGCCGTCGGGCAGGGTCGCATCCAGGTCCGCACCCGCATCGATCAATTGCCGCAAGACTTCCACGACGGTGTCATGCCTGGCCGTGATCAACTGACGGCTCTGCAACAGCAACGATAGGATGCGGTAATGCAGGCGGCCCGCGTCCCGCGCGCAAGCGCCTTCGCTGCCCGTGAAGCCGGCAGCCCGCAATTGTGCGAAATAGCCCGGCGTGTCCAGCAAGGCGTGCTCGCTGTTCTCCGGCAGGCAGGCGTCTTTCAGCGACTGCCCGTTGGCCTGGCTGACCCTGCGCACCATCGCCATATCGCCGGAAGCCACGGCGGCGTTCAACAAGGCGTACGGCTGCGGCGCCCGAGGCAGACGCCGATCGTCCAGCTTCGCGCCGCCGCGCTCCAGTCGTTCCAGCATCGCGGTGTCACGCCTGCCGATCACCCAATACAACCCGCTTTCGCCGCCGGGCGCCAGGGCCGCAGGATCGGCGCCCTTGGCAAGCAACGCGTCCACGACAGCAAGCTGGCCGTACGTCGCCGCCAACAGCAGCGGCGGCGTGGATGCGGGGTCATAACGATCCCGCGCGGCGCCGACGCGCGTGTCGGCCTGCGCAGACGGATTCACCGGCACGCCAGCGTCGATCAGCTTCAGCGCCAGCGCCGTGTCGCGGTTTTCCAGGGCCTGCCGGATCGCGCCAGCACCTAGCGTCTTGACGTCGAAGCCCGCGTCGGTAAACGCCCGCAGCATGGCGGCGCCGTGCTTGCCCGGCTCGCGCAACAGGCGCGCAACTGGCGAATGCTCGGAATCATTAAGCGCGGAGCGCAGCGACTCTGGCGTCATCCCTGCCAGGAGATCGCTCAGGATCGCGACGTCCTGCGCCTGCACCGCCGCTTCCAGGGCCGACTTCCGGTCGTACCCTTCGCGTTTGGCCGCCGGATCAGCGCCGGCTGCCAACAGGATCTTCACGGCCTCCGGCTTGCCCGCCTCGACGGCATCCGCCAGCGGCGTGTTGCCGTAGGGCTCGGACTCATCCCCTTCGAGCGGCGCGCCGAGCGCGACCAAGCGCTGCAAGGTCTGCGTGTCACCCTGGCGCGCAGCCAGATTCATGATGGGCGCCGGCGCGGTGTCGAATTTAGTGAAGGCAAGCCGGGCAGATCCGACCTGAGGGCCGCGCTGTGCAAAAGGCATTTGCTGGCGCAGCAGTTGCCGGGCGATGGCCGGATGACCGCCCGCCACCGCGGCTTGGGCCGCATCCAGCCACACATCGCGTTCGCCAGTTTCACCGTAGCCGGTCGCGGGTATCGTGCGCGGCCCCAGCTCCATCAGCAGCGACACCGCCTCGGGATCGCCACGGTACGCGGCCAGCGCCAGGGCCGTCAGTTCCTCGTCATAGGCGGGTTTGCTGCCCGTAGCCGCCAGCGCGCGCAACGGTTCTGCGCCTTCCGTCATTTCGACGATCGGCAGCCATGCCAGGAAATCGGCCGAGGGGCGCTGCTTGCCGCTCGCGTCCGCGGGAGAACCGGGCTGCGCCGATTGCGCGGGCTGGTCGAGCCTGGCATACGGACGACCGGCGCCTGCCTTGAAGAGCGCCAGCACCATCCGCGTCATGTCCGCACGGCCCACCAGACGCGGCATGTAGGTCATGCGCACCGCAAATTCGAAATCGCGGTCCAGCAGGAATTCCAGCGGACTGCGATTCTCGTCGCCGCGCTGGTCCGGGCTGGCGCCGGCGGCCAGCAGCGCGTCCACGATCTCCGGCGTGCCGTACAGGATGGCCAGGTGCAAGGACGGATGGCGAGATTCGTAGGTCACGTCGTCCAGCGGGGGCCGGGTGGCCAGCAGCGCGGCCAGCATGCGGGTGCGGGCCGGCAGCAGGCTCCGATAATCCTCGCGGATGCGCGCGGCTTCCTGCGGCGCCATATCCCAATACACCTTATCGGACCGCATGCTACGTGGAGGCATCAACAACGCATGCAACAAGGGCACGCCGTCGATGGCGTAGTCGCCGGGCTTCTCCACGCTGGCCAGGGCGGCCGCGAACGCCGCCTCGTCGCTGCGGCTGACGGCGGCAAACAGCGCCTGGGTCTGCGGCGTATCGGCGTTCTTGTACTCACGGTATGGCCAGGCGCAATTGCAATCTGGCGGCGCTGGCTGTGGACCCTGCGAGTCGGCGCGCGCAGGCCCGAACGCGCCGATCGCGAATGCCGCCGCGGCTAGGCCGGCCGCCATCCACCCCGTGTTTCTGTTGTGCAACATCGAGTCGTTCTTGAATGCGTGGAAGTGGCGCGATCCGTGCCTCTATCGGGCGCACGGGCGGCCCTGAGGTGTCAGCTTGCGTCGCGCGTCTTGCGGGTCTGCTGGACCAGGACCTGCGCGCCGCCTTGGGCAAAGCTCAGGTCCAGCGGCTGGCCGGCCGCCAAAGCGGCGGCGTCACGCACGATGCGGCCTTCAGCGTCGCGGGCAATGGCATAGCCGCGAGACAGCGTGTTGCCGGGGTCGAGGGCGCGCAGTTGCGCGCTGGCGGCGGCGAGCCTGTTCCGCCCCTGATTGAGCAGCCGCGTATGCGCCAGACCCAATTGGCGCACGGCGCCCGCCAGGCGGTCGGCGGCTCGGCCCGTGTCGGGGACGCGATGCGTCAGGCGCTGCGCAAGCAGGTTGACGCGTGCGGCGCGCCTGCCCTGCGGAGCGGACCATGCCGACGCCAGACGGAACCGCAGGCTGTTCAGCCGTTCGCGCTGGTGTTCCAGGCGCTGCGCGGGGGAAACCAGTTGGGCGGCGGCCCGGTCCAGCCGCTGCGCAGCCCGTTCCAGCCGGCGCTGCTGGCCGCGCGTCATGGACTGAGCAGCCTGCATGACCTGACCCAGCAGTTCGGAACGCGGCGCGCAGGCCAGTTCCGCCGCCGCCGTGGGCGTGGGGGCCCGCAGGTCGGACACGAAATCCACGATCGTGAAGTCGGTCTCGTGCCCCACGCCGCTGATGACGGGGATTTCGCTGACTGCCACCTGGCGCGCCAGGTCCTCGTCGTTGAAACTCCAGAGGTCTTCGATGCTGCCGCCGCCACGCACAAGCAGCAGCGTGTCCACCTCGGCCCGCTGGTTGGCCATGCGCACTTGCGCCGCCAGCCGGGCCGCAGCATCCGCGCCCTGCACCGGAGCGGGATAGATGATGACGGGCACCTGGGGTGCGCGCCTGGCAAGGGCGGAAAGAACATCCCGCAGCGCGGCCGCATGCAGGGACGTGATCACCCCGATCGCACGCGGCAGCCGCACGGGCTCGCGCTTGCGGGCGGGATCGAACAGCCCTTCGGATGCCAGTTGCTCTTTCAGACGCAGGAACGCCTCGTACAGATTCCCTAGACCTGCCCGCCGCATGGCGTCAGCCTGCAGCTGATAATCGCCGCGGGGTTCATACAGGGACACCCTGGCACGGATTTCGACTTGGTCGCCTGCCCGGGGCACGAATCCCACTGCGCTGGCGCGGCTTCGGAACATGACAGCCCGCACGGAGGCCCGGCTGTCCTTGAGCGTGAAATACCAATGGCCGGAAGCCGCCTGCGTAAAGTTGGAAATCTCACCGCGAACCCACAGCGCCGGAATGCTGCGCTCCAACAACTGCCCCACCGCTTGATTTAGCTGGGCAACTGTAAGGATTTCCCGCGTGAATGCGTTGTTTGTGACTGGGAATTCAATTGTCATGCGGCTTTCCGACGCGAACCTGTCCACAGGGCATGCATAGCGGGCCGCAATGATACCGCGTCCCCAGGATTTTGCAGCAGCTGCCCGAAGAGCCAGTATTTTCGGTGCAAGTAATTGATTTTTATGAGTTTTATATCAAGGCGACGCTGTGCGTTTTTGAAGCAAACAAGCGCGGGCCCTGTGCCCATAAGCCTTCCGGCTGAGTTTTACACATAATTATCCACAGATTCTGTGGATAGATTCGGGGTCACCCTGCCTTGCCACGAAAGCTCCGCACCGTTACAGTTTCGGCTTGTTCAGACGCCAATGCGCGCCCTCCGGCGCCACGGCTCCTCAGGAGTTGACCGCTTTGCTTTCCATCTTGCGCGAGGCCGGCTGGCCCATCTGGCCCCTGCTGGCGACATCCGTGCTGGGCTTGGCGCTGATCCTCGAGCGCTTCCTCTCCTTGCGTCGGAGCCTAGTCCTGCCGCGCGGCCTGAACGAACAGGTCGCCGAAATGCTGCGCACCCACCAGGACACCCCCGAATCGATCCACCGGCTGGAACGCAATTCGCCGCTGGGACGCGTCCTGGCCGAAGTCATGCGTCACCGCCACCTGCCTCGCGAGGAATTGCGCAACGTGGTCGAGGACGCCGGCCGCGCCGTCGCGCACGATCTCAGCCGTTACATTTCCGCCATTGGCACCATCGCCGTCATCGCTCCGCTCATGGGTCTGTTCGGCACGGTGGTGGGCATGATCGAGATCTTCGGTTCGTACACACCCGGCGGCGGAGACCCCGCCCAACTGGCGCGCGGCATCTCGATGGCGCTGTACAACACCGGTTTCGGCATCCTGATCGCCATTCCGGCCATGATTGCGCATCGCTACCTGCGTGGCCGCGTGGACGGCTATCTCAGCGCCATGGAACAGGCTGCTTCCCGCCTGGTCCGGGCCGTCGCGCCGACGCGCGCACCGCGCGAGGCTCGACCATGAATTTCCGCGGTTCCCGCGGCGACCGCGATGAGCTGGACATCAACCTGATCCCGCTCATCGATGTCCTGCTGGTCATTCTGATCTTCCTGGCAGCCACCACCTCTTTCGCGCGCTTTACGCAGCTCAAGGTGACCCTTCCGCAGGCTTCGTCCGAGCAGGACACCCCGCCGGCGCTGGAAGTGGCCGTCAGCCAGGACGGCCGCTATGCCCTGAACGGCACCCTGATCGACGTCTCCACGCCGCCCGAAATTGCCGACGCCCTGCGCCAGGCCGCCGCGGGCAAGACCGAACCGCTGGTCGTCATCAACGCCGATGCGCAAGCCACGCACCAGTCCGTGATCAACATCATGGAAGCCGCCCGCCTGGCCGGCATCGGCCGCGTCAATTTCGCCGCCCAGACTTCCCGGTGAGTTCGAAACGCGCATCGCTGCTGGCGCGCCAATGGCAGCACGGCGGCTGGCTGTCCACGACCCTCCGCCCGCTTTCCGCGCTTACCGCCTGGGCCGTCGCCCGCAAGCGGGCGAGCTATGCCTGCGGCGCCAAGAAGCCGTACCGGCCGCCGGTTCCGGTCGTCGTGATCGGCAACATCTACGTGGGCGGCACCGGCAAAACGCCGATGGTGATCGCCACCGTCGAAGGCCTGCGGGCGCGCGGTTACACCCCGGGCGTCGTCAGCCGCGGGTTCGGCGTGAAGGTCGGCCCCCGGCCTCGAGTGGGTTCGGGCCAGCTTGAGGCCGCCCAGTACGGCGACGAGCCCGCGCTGATCGCCCGCGCCACCGGCGCTCCGGTATCCATCCATCCGCGGCGCGCCCTCGCCGCTCAGGCGCTGCTCCAGGCGCACCCCGAGGTTGACGTCATCGTGTCCGACGACGGCCTGCAGCACCTGGCCCTGGCGCGGGATATCGAAATCGTGGTGCAGGACCAGCGCGGCGTGGGCAACGGCCGCCTGCTGCCTGCCGGGCCGCTGCGGGAACCCGCCAGCCGGCTGGCCGACGTGGACGCCGTGGTGACCAACATCGGCACACCCGCGGCAGATTCGGACGCCCCCCCGGTCGGCGGCCGCCCCCGCCAGGTGCGCATGTGGCTGAAGCCCGGCGACGCCAGACAGATCGAAGGGCATGCTTCACACCCCTTGGGCGCGTTCTCCGGACAGCCACGCGTCGCGGCAGCGGCGGGCATCGGCAATCCCGAGCGCTTCTTCGACACGCTGCGATCCGCGGGCATCACGCTGGCCGCCACCCTTCCCCTGCCCGACCACCATGACTACGCCACGTCGCCCTTCCAGGGGATGGAGGCGGACGTCATTCTGGTCACGTCCAAGGACGCCATCAAATGCGGCGCCCTGCAGGACGCTCGCTTGTGGGAAGTGCCCGTCCAGGCCGACTTTTCCGACGCCGGACTGTTCGACTGGCTGGCGCAAGCGCTGCGCACCCGCAAGATCGCAGGGAACTAGGGTCGGACCACCACCCCGCATCTGACGGTGGATTCTTCGACCGCGCGCCGACGCTGTCGCAGCGGAAAACTGTTTTAGAATTCCGGTCATGGAATCCCGACTTCTCGACATCCTCGTTTGCCCCCTGTGCAAGGGCCGCCTCGAACATGACCGCCAGCAGGCGGAACTGATCTGCCGCGCGGACCGGCTGGCCTTCCCCCTGCGCGACGGCATTCCCGTCATGCTGGAGTCGGAAGCCCGCGCGCTGGACGACGCCGCAGCTCCCCGCTGAACGCCGCATCGTGAGCTTCATCGCCATCATCCCGGCGCGCACCGCCTCGACCCGTCTTCCCGACAAGCCCCTGGCCGACATCGCCGGCAAACCGATGGTCGTGCGCACCGCCGACCGTGCCGCGCTGTCGCGCGCCTCGGCGGTGTACGTCGCGACTGACGACGTCCGCGTCCAGCAGGCCGCTAAGGCGCACGGCCTGCACGCCCTGATGACGCGCAGCGACCACCCCACCGGCACCGACCGCCTGGCCGAAGCCGTCGAGCAACTGGGTCTGCCTGATGACGCGATCGTCGTCAACGTCCAGGGCGACGAGCCCCTGATCGAGCCCGAACTCATCGACGCCGTGGCAGCCAAGCTGCAGGCGCATCCAGAGGCCGACATCGCCACCTCCGCGTGCCCCCTGGCCGACGCCGAGGCCTTGTTCAATCCCAACGTGGTGAAGCTGGTCTGTTCCGCCGATGACCGTGCGCTGTATTTTTCGCGCGCGCCCATCCCGTGGGCCCGCGACGCGCTGGCGGGCGGCGAACGCGTGCTGGCCGACGGCTTGCCCGCCTGGCACCACATCGGCCTGTACGCCTACCGCGTGTCATTCCTGCGCCGCTATCCCACCCTGCCGCAAGGCGCGCTGGAACGGTTCGAATCGCTGGAACAGCTGCGCGCCATGGAATATGGCCACACCATCGTCGTACATCGGGCGTCGACGCCTCCTGCCGGCGGGGTAGATACCCCGGCTGACCTAGAGCGCGTCCGCTTGATCTACAGCAAATCGATATAAGGGTTATTTCCCATGGCGCAGCCCCGCATTGGCTGCTGCGTTGCGGCATAATCCCCCGGATCACAAAAAATAAACCCCTTCAGGAGCACTCATGCGTCTCATCTTGCTCGGACCCCCCGGCGCCGGCAAAGGCACCCAGGCCGCGTTTCTAACGCAGCACTTTGGCATTCCCCAGATTTCCACCGGCGACATGCTGCGCGCGGCGGTGAAAGCGGGCACCCCGCTGGGTATTGAAGCCAAGAAGGTCATGGACGCCGGCGGCCTGGTTTCCGACGAGATCATCATCGGCCTCGTGCAAGACCGCCTGAAGCAGTCCGACTGCGCCAATGGCTATCTGTTCGACGGCTTTCCCCGCACCATCCCGCAAGCCGACGCGCTCAAGAGCGCCGGCGTCAAGCTGGACTACGTCGTGGAAATCGCCGTGCCCGAAGAAGACATCATCGAACGCATGAGCGGACGCCGCGTGCACCAGCCCAGCGGCCGCAGCTATCACGTGCGTTTCAACCCGCCCAAGACCGAAGGCAAGGACGACGTCACCGGCGAAGACCTGATCCAGCGCGTCGACGACCGCGAAGAAACCGTGCGCCATCGCCTCGACGTGTACCGCGACCAGACACGTCCGCTCGTCGACTACTACTCGGCCTGGGCCCAGCAGGACGCCGCCGCCGCGCCGAAGTACCGCAAGATCTCGGGCGTGGGCGCCGTCGACGAAATCAAGTCCCGCCTGTTCGAGGCCGTCCAGAGCTGATCGGCGCCTCGATGGCCCCAAGGCCTTCGGCGCCGGCCGGACGCAAGACGTTCCGACCCAGGCCCGAAGGCCTTGTTGCATCCGGCGCCCGCCGCGCCGCCCTCCTTCTTTTGAACTGACCTGGTGGTACATACATGGAAATCGCGAACAAGGTATTCATCGTTACCGGCGGCGCATCCGGCCTGGGCGCCGGCACCGCGCGCATGCTGGTCGAAAACGGCGCCAAGGTTGTCATCGCCGACCTGCAGGACGAGCCGGGCGAAGCCCTGGCCAAGGAACTGGGCCAACGCTACGTGCACTGCGACGTAACCCAGGAAGCCGACGGCAAGAAGGTCGTGGCCGCCGCGCTGGAACTGGGCACGCTGTTCGGCCTGGTCAACTGCGCGGGTGTCGCGCCTGCCGCGAAGATCGTGGGCAAGAACGGCGCGCACTCCCTGGACCTGTTCCAGAAGGTCGTGTCGATCAACCTGATTGGCAGCTTCAACATGATGCGCCTGGCCGCCGAGGCCATGAGCGCGAACACGCCCGAGCCCACCGGCGAGCGCGGCGTGATGATCAACACGGCTTCGGTAGCCGCCTTTGACGGCCAGATCGGCCAGGCGGCCTACGCCGCGTCCAAGGCGGGCGTGGCGGGCATGACGCTGCCCATCGCGCGCGACCTCGCCAAGACCGGCATCCGCTGCATGACCATCGCCCCGGGCATCTTCGGCACGCCGATGATCTTCGGCATGCCGCAGGAAGTGCAGGATTCGCTGGCCGCCAGCATTCCGTTCCCCGCCCGCCTGGGCCGCCCGGAAGACTACGCCAAGCTGGTCCACAGCATCATCACCAACGACATGCTCAACGGCGAAACGATCCGCTTGGACGGCGCCATCCGCATGCCCCCGAAGTAATTCTCTATAAAGCCGGCCCACCACGTGGGCCGCTTTGCGAGTGGCCGGGCGCTCAGCCCATGTTGCCTCGAAGGCCCGGCCCGCACCTTCTTCAGTAGTCCACCCATGAGCCTGTTTCGTTCGGCGGCCACCGTCAGCAGCTTTACGCTGCTGTCGCGCATTTCCGGCCTGATCCGCGACATCCTGGTGGCGCGCGCATTCGGCGCGGGTCCCATCACCGACGCCTTCTGGGTCGCATTCCGCATTCCCAACCTGCTGCGCCGCCTGTTCGCCGAAGGCGCATTCGCCCAGGCATTCGTTCCCATCCTGGGCGCCGCGCGCAACAACCGCTCGGAAGAAGAGGTGCGCACGCTGCTGGACCGCGTGGCGCTCCTGCTGACCGCGGCGCTGATGCTGGTCACGCTGATCGGCATCGTTGCAGCCCCCTGGGTGGTGTCCGCCATGGCCAGTGGCCTGCGTGGCGCGGCCCGCGATACCGAGTTCGGCGCGGCCGTCTGGATGACGCGGATGATGTTTCCGTACATCCTCTGCATGTCCCTTATCGCTTTCGCGTCCGGCGTGTTGAATACGTGGCGGCGCTTTGCCGTCCCGGCATTCACGCCCGTGCTGCTCAATCTATCGATGATCGGCGCCTGCATCTGGTTGGCGCCGCGCATGGACGTGCCGGTCTACGCATTGGCCGTCGGCGTCATGATCGGCGGCATCGCGCAACTGGCGGTGCAATGGGTCGCCTTGACTCGCTTGGGCCTCACGCCGCGCTTCTCCCTGCGATTCGGCCAGGCTTGGGCTGACCCGACGGTGCAACGCATCCTGAAGCAGATGGCGCCCGCCACGCTGGGCGTGTCGGTGGCGCAGATTTCGCTGCTGATCAACACCAACATCGCCACCTGGCTTACGCCGGGCAGCGTGACCTGGTTGTCGTTCGCCGATCGCCTGATGGAATTTCCCACGGCGCTGCTGGGCGTGGCGCTGGGCACGGTTTTGCTTCCAAGCCTGTCCGCCGCCCACGCACGCGACGACCACGGCGGCTACAGCGAGCTTTTGGACTGGGGTTTGCGGCTGGTCCTGTTGCTGGGCTTGCCGGCCGCGGTGGGCATGGCGTTGCTGTCCGATGGACTTGTCGCCACACTGTTCCACTACGGCGCCTTCGACGGGCACGACGTGCTGCAGACCCGGCTGGCCGTGATTTCGTATTCCGCAGGGTTGATCGGTCTGCTGGCCGTGAAGATCCTGGCCCCGGGCTTTTACGCCAAGCAGGATATCCGGACGCCCGTGAAGATCGCGATCGGCGTGCTGGTGCTGACGCAGGTGCTGAACCTGATGCTGGTGCCGCTGATGGCGCACGCCGGCCTTGCCTTGGCCATCGGGCTGGGGGCCTGCCTGAACGCGCTGGCGCTGCTGATCGGCCTGCGCCGCCGGGGCGTCTACACGCCCGGAGCCGGCTGGACGTCGTTCGCATTGCGCATCGTGCCGGCGCTGGCCGCGCTGGCGGCGCTGCTCTGGTACGCCGACGGCAAGATCGACTGGCTGGGTTTGCAAGCTCATGCGGGTCAGCGGGCGGCCATGCTGGGCGGCGTCCTGGCCGCCAGCGGTATCGTGTACTTCGGAATGTTGTTACTGTTTGGGTTTCGCCTGCGAGACTTCGGCCGACGCCCAAAGCGGTAATTCCAGCCGTTTGGTCTACATTCCCGTCCAAAAGCCGGTCAAAGACCGGCTTTTCGCATTAAATTCGTCAAGAATTGACAGGCGACGCGTAATCTTTGGTAAAAAACCTTTATGATTTAAAAATCGCGACTAAGAGGACCCCCTGCTGGCCAAGGCCTGCGGGAATATGAAGTGAAGTACGCCCAAGGACAACCCATGGCGGACCAGGTGATCAATTGGCTGCTGTTGCTGCGCTCTGGCAAGGCCACGGCCCAAGACTACAACGACTTCCTGGCGTGGCGCGCGGCCGACCCTGTCCATGAGAACGCCTGGCAGCAATTGACGGGCACACTGGCAGGGTCTTCGTTCGGCCGGCTCGGCGACGCCTACGCCACAGGCAGCGCCGCTGCTGCCCAGTCGTTGATCCCTCCTCCTCCGCCGGCCATCGTGCCGCCTCGCCGCCGTTTCCTGACTGGCGCGCTTGCGCTCGCCGGTACGGGAGCGGTCGCAGCTTACGTGGGCAACGCCTTCTACCCGTTGAACAATGTTGCGGCCGACGCCGCCACGGCAACGGGCGAGCGCCGCCGCTACCTGCTGTCGGACGGCAGCCAACTGCTGCTGGACGCTCGCAGCCGCGTCAACCTGGATTTCACGCCCGCCTACCGCCAGGTCCGGCTGCTGGATGGCGCGGTCACCGTGTCGGTTGCGCCCGACTCGCGGCGCCCCTTCCTCGTCCAGACAGCCCAAGGCACGGTCCGGGCCCTGGGCACGCGTTACATGGTGCGCCAGCAGGCGCAGCGCACCGTCGTGGTGGTCCACGAACACGAGGTCGAAGTCGAGACCATGTCCGGCGCCCATGGCACCATCCGGGCCGGCACGGGCGCCCGCTTCGACAATGCCCGCATGGATACGCCGCGCGCCGAACTCATGGCCGAAGCCGCCTGGGAATCCGGTTGGGTCGAGGCCCGCGGCCGTCCGCTGGCCGAAGTCATTGCCGCGCTGCGCCCCTATCGCAGCGGCACGCTCCGCGTGTCGATGGCTGCCGGCGGTCTACCAGTGTCGGGCCACTTTCCGTTGGACGACACCGACGCCGCGCTGGACAGCCTGCAAGACCAGATGCCCATCCAGGTGCGCCGCTTTACGCCCTGGTTCGTGTCGATCAACGTCGCCGCCTGACAACGCTGGCGTCAGAAGCGGTTCTGCCGGTCGCTTCCGTTGTATAATCGATACCGAGTATTTATCCAGTGTTTTATCCATTGTTTTACCCCGTAGGCGCCGCGCATATTCCTCAAGGTTTTCAAGAGGATCAGACGCAAGGGTTCTCCACCCCGGGAATTCTTCCCAGCAGCGCCCTCCCGCCCGGTTGACGGGCGCTCCATCGGTTAAAGCGACATTAATAGCTTGCATTCCCCTAGGGACTTGCTACAATGTTCGACTTTGCCGAATTCAACTTATATAGCAACATGGCCAATACCGCCCAAGCCCGCAAGCGCGCTCGCCAATCCGTTGAGCGCAACAAGCACAATTCCAGCCTGCGCTCGATGCTGCGCACCGCCATCAAGCGCGTTCGCCAATCCATCGCCGCTGGCGACAAGGCTGCGGCTGGCGAAGTGTTCCAGAAGGCCACCAGCGTGATCGATCGCGTGGCTGACAAGAACATCATCCACAAGAACAAGGCCGCTCGCCACAAGAGCCGCCTGGCTGCCGCCATCAAGGCGCTGGCCTAAGCCATTCTGCCGCCCCCGCTTTCGGGGCGTCACGAATACGGCAAATGAAGAAGGATGCCCACGGGCATCCTTTTTTTTGTCTGTTTTGTTCAGCTGATTTTCGATTGCCGGCTTTTTGTTTGCCGGCTTTTTGTTTGCCAGCTTATTCTTTGCTCCGCCCGCGCCTGATTATCCCGCCCTACTTTAGCGGCTTGCGGGCGCCAGCCTCTCTTTGATGGCGTCCGCTGCGTCGTGCAGTGACGCCATGAACGCCTGAACCAGTGGATTGCCCGGCCGATATTCCGGGAACACCACATTGACGCGGAACGGAAATGATCGCGTCAATGGCCGTATGTGCAGTCCGCGCCCCGCGAAATCCAGGGCGGTCAGCGGATTGACGATCGCCAGGCCCAAGCCCTGCCGGACGAAGGTGCAGACCGACACTGCGGTGGGCGTCTCTACGATGGACCGCGGCAAGACGCCCGTCTCGGCAAAGGCCTCGTCGATCTGGATGCGATAAGGGTCATTGGCCGACAGGCTGACAAACGCCTGCCCATCGAAGTCGGGTAGATCAATGGCGGCGCGCGCCAAAAGCGGATGGCCGTCGGGCAGCACGCAAACCTCGTCCACTTCCAGCAGCAGCTCCAGCCGGGTGCCGGCCGGGGCCACGTCGTGTTCGGTCAGTCCCAAGTCGTAGCGCTGCGCCGTCAGCCATTCTTCCAGCAGCGGGGACTCCTGCGCCTCTATCGACAGGCTTACGCCGGGATGTCGTCCGTGAAACCGCTGGAAGGCCGCAGGCAGGATCGAATGCGAAAACGCCGGCAGGGAGATCACAGACAGCTGCCCTTCGCGGAAGGCTCGCAAACGCGCCGCCGTGGACGCCACGCGCTCGAGCCCCGCATAGGACTGCCGCACCTCTTCGAAGAGCGCCAGGGCCGGCATCGTGGGCCGCAGCCGACCCGCGATGCGATCGAACAGGGCGAAGCCAATGGACTGCTCCATGCGGGCAAGCTCCCGGCTGACCGTGGGCTGCGAGGAACTGAGCAGCTCGGCGGCCTTGGTCACGCTGCCGGCGATCATCACGGCGCGAAAGACTTCGATATGACGGTGCGTCAGCATTTCGCTCCATATCAGGATTGAATGGATCTGGTAAATCAAAGCATTTTACTGGATGGGCATGCCCGGGCATCATGCCGCCTTTGCTTCAATCAACAAAAGGTTGCCCCTCATGGCCTTCGATCCGCGCCAGCTCACCCAACTCGCCGCCGAGCACGGCACGCCGCTCTGGGTGTACGACGCCGCCGTCATTCGTGACCGCATTGCGCAACTGCGCCGCTTCGACACGATCCGCTACGCCCAGAAGGCGTGCTCCAACCTGCACATCCTGCGCCTCATGCGCTCGGAAGGTGTGTTCGTGGATGCGGTGTCCCTGGGCGAGATCGAACGCAGCCTGGCCGCAGGCTTCCAGCCGCGCAGCGAACCCGAAGGCATCGTTTTCACGGCCGACCTGATCGACCACGCCACCCTCGCCACCGCGCTCAAGCACGGCATCACCGTCAACGCCGGTTCGCTGGACATGCTGTCCCGCGTCGGCCAGGCCTCGACCGGCCATCGCGTGTGGCTGCGCATCAACCCGGGATTTGGCCACGGCCACAGTAACAAGACCAACACCGGCGGCCCGCAAAGCAAGCACGGCATCTGGATCGGCGACGTGGCTGAAGCCGTTTCCATCGTTCGCCGCCACGGGCTCAAGCTCGTCGGTGTCCACATGCATATCGGTTCCGGCGTCGACTACAAGCACCTTTCCAGCGTCTGCGACGCCATGGTGGACGTGGTGAAGTCGCTGGATCACGACATCGAGGCCATCTCGGCGGGCGGCGGCCTGTCGATTCCCTACCGCGAAGGCGAGCCGCGCATCGACTGCGATCATTACTTCGAACAGTGGGACGCAGCCCGTCAGCGCATCGCGCAATACCTGGGCCACGAGATCCGCCTGGAAATCGAACCTGGCCGGTTCCTGGTGGCCGAAGCGGGCGCGCTGGTGTCCGAGGTGCATGCGATCAACCGCCGTCCCGAACGTGACTTCGCGCTGGTCGACGCCGGCTTCAACGACCTGATGCGCCCCGCCATGTACGGCAGCTACCACAGGATTTCCGTGCACGCGCCGGACGGCGGCTACCCGGAAGGCGCGGCCGAGACGCGAATCGCGGTGGCTGGCCCGCTGTGCGAGTCAGGTGACGTGTTCACGCAGAACGAAGGCGGCGTCATGTCCGATCAGTTGCTGCCGCGGCCGCGCATCGGCGACTACATGGTCTTTCACAATGCAGGCGCCTACGGCTCGTCGATGTCTTCGAACTACAACAGCCGTCCTTTGGCGCCGGAAGTGCTGCTGGACAAGGGCGAGTCGCGCCTGATCCGCCGCCGCCAGACCATCGCCGAACTGCTGGCGCTGGAAGAGTGATGCGGTAGGCAGGATGATCGGCCGAGGTCAGGCCGATCATCCTGCAAGACGCAGCGTCGTCCGTGTCAGGCGCCCAAGGCGCCTGACACCACAAGGTCAAGTGGGGAACGCCTCGCGCAACGCGAAGGTCGCCTGCTTGAACACACCCAGATCCGTGCCCACCGCCACAAAGTGCATCCCCATGTCCAGGTAGCGCCGCGCATCGGCGTGCACGGGCGCCAGGATGCCCACGGCCTTGCCCTGCGCCGACACGCGCTGGTGCAGATGGCGGATCACTTCCTGCACCTCGGGATGGCCCGGGTTGCCGATGTGACCCAGGGCAGCCGCCAGATCGGACGGCCCGATGAATACGCCATCCACTCCTTCGACGGACGCGATCTCGTCCACCGCCTCGATTCCCGGCCGGCTTTCGATCTGAAGCAGCACGCAGATGTTGTCGTTGATGGTCTGCAGGTAATTGGGCACCGTGCCATAGCGGTTGCTGCGCTGGGCTCCCGCCACGCCACGCATGCCCTGCGGCGGATAGCGCGTGGCGGCGACTGCGCGACGCGCGTCTTCTTCGGACTCGATGAAGGGAATCAACAGGTTGTAGAAGCCGATATCCAGCAGACGCTTGATCTCGACCGGGTCGTTCCACGACGGACGGCCGACGGCGGCGCTGGCGCTGCCCTGCAGGGCCTGCAACTGCTGCAGGAACATCGGCACTTCGTTGGGCGAATGCTCGCCGTCAAGGAGCAGCCAGTCGAAGTCCGCCAGGCCGACGAGCTCGGCAGTGATGTGGCTGGACATGCACATCCAGAATCCGATGAGCCGCTCGCGGGCCAGGATACGTTGCCGGAAGCGATTGGGAAGAGGTGAGTTCATTGCCGCCTTCATGTCAGGAAAACAGAAACAGTGCCGGTCGCCGCGATGGCCGCGCGCCCGGGCCAGTGGATGTCGGGCTTGCCCGCCGGTGATCAGGCCGGGTCCAGCAGGTACGGCGTGCCGGCGCGTTCGCAGATGGCGCGAAGCTTGTCGGCCAAGGCTACGGGGATCGGGATTCCTTCGCGCAGGCGCCGCATGCGCTCGGCGGCTTCGGGCTCGCCCGCCACCAGGACGGGTTCGGCCGGGTCGGCCGGCGGCGTGTCGTGCAGGGCGTCGATCATGTCGTCCATGTCGGACTCGAACGACCCCGCCGCGCGGAAGGCGTCCGGATTGAGCGCCAGGAAAAAGTGCCCCACGTCATCGGGCTCGCCAGGCTGGCGCGTCGGCGCGCGACGGGCGGCGAATGCGCTGCCGCTCAGCGTGCCACCCAGGATCTGCGCCATCATCGCCAACCCGTAGCCCTTGTGGCTGCTCATGTCGGACGTGCCGCCCAGCGGCGTCAGGCCGCCTTCGGGATGCTTGAAGATGAATTGCATGGCGGCGTCGGCGTCGGTGACCGCGGCGCCCTGCCCGTCCACCGCCCAACCGGGTGGCAAGGGCTTGCCCAGGAAGTCGTAGACCTTGACTTTGTTTGCCGCCACGGTGGTGGTCGCCATGTCGAGCACGAACGGTTCGTTGTAGGCAGCAGGCGCGCCGAAGGCGATGGGATTGGTCCCCAGCATGGGCATTGCGCCGCGCGTGGGCACCATGATGACGCCGTTGGCGCTGCTGGTGACCAGCCCCACCACGCCGCGCTCCACCGCGATGCGCGCGTACACGCCCGCCGCACCGAAGTGATGCGAGTTGCAGACCGACACCGCGCCCACGCCGTGTTCCAGAGCCTTGTCCACCGCCAGGTTCATGGCCTGCGCGGCAACCGGATAGCCCAGCCCGCCCATGCCGTCGATCAACGCGCTGGCGCCGCCATCGCGCACCACGCGGGCTCGCGCATCAAGCCGCAACGTGCCGGCGCGCCATTTGTCCTCGTATGCGGGCAGCATGGATATGCCATGGGAGTCGATGCCCAGCAGATCCGTGCGCGCCATCAGGCCCGCTGTCGTGTGCGCCAGGTCCTCGGCCATGCCCCAGGCCATCAACACCTGCAGAATCTGTTCGCGCACCTGTTCGACCGGCACGGCCGTGGGGCCTGATCCATTCGCTCGCACTGTCTGTCTCCTGTTGTCTTTGGTTTGTCTTGGCAAGCTTTGGCGCGGGCGTCAGTCGCGGTCGCGATCCACCAGCCGGTGCCGGGCTTGCCCCAGATGGAATTGCATGGCGACGCGGGCGCGCTCGCCGTCCTGTTCGCGGATGGCGTCCAGGATGGTGGCATGTTCGTCCACGACGCGCTGCGCGCGCTGCCGGGAGCCCGTGCGCGTCAGGTTCAGCGTCAGGCGCATGAAGCCGCTGATGGATTCGTGGATGCTTTCCAGCACGCCCAGGTAGAAGTCGTTGCCGCTGGCTTCCGCGATGCTGGCGTGAAACGCCAGGTCCGCTTCCGCGGACACCTGCCCGCTGGCCAGCGTATCGGCGAAGGCGGCGTGGGCCTCGGCAATCTTGTTGAGCTGCTCGTCCGTGCGGCGCAAGGCCGCCAGGCGCGCCGCGTCGCCTTCCAGCGCCACGCGCACCTCTTGCGCCCTGAGGTAAGCGCCGACGTTCTGAACGTCATTGAAGGCCTTCAGGCGCGGCGCGGGCTGGTGGCTGACGAAGGTTCCCAGCCCTTGGTGCGCCGTGATGAGGCCATCGGCCCGCAGCCGCAGCAAGGCTTCGCGCACGACGGGCCGCGACACGCCGAACCGCTCCGAGATTTCGTTTTCGGACGGCAGCTTGTCGCCGACGTTCAGTCCGCCGGACACGATCTGTTCGAAGATCTGACCGTAAAGCTGGTCCGCCAGCCGCACCCGGTGTCCACGCTCCAGCATCGGCGCGCCGACGACGTCCGGCTCGGCATGCGCCTGCGGCGCGGGCTGGGGCGATGCTTTGGGTCGAGCCACGTAACCTCCTGGTGATAGGGCCTGTCCGCGTGCACGCAACAGGCCCCGGAACACTGCCGGCGATGCGCCGGCAGGGCACATCGTACCGTCAATGCGCCTCGCGGGCGGCCGGGTCTGGCCACCCTGCGGACCTTCACACCGTGACGGTCTCGCGGTCCCAGGCAGCCAGCGCGCGAGCAACCGGAGCAACGCGTTCGCGCTCGGCCGGCGAGATGCCGGTCAAAAGCGGCAACATCGGGCCCATGTCGGCCACGCCCGCCAGCGTCACGGCATCGTGCAGCACACGGATCGGGCTGATGCCGTCGCGGCAGTCTTCCAGTCCCATGTAACGTTCGCGCACGGTCTCGGCTTCGTCGTAGCGGCCGTCGCGCAGCAGATGCAACAGGCGCATCGAACCGCGCGGCGCGACGCACACAGAGCCCGACGTGAAGCTCTTCAAGCCGAAATCGCGGTAGTGCACGATGGCCGGGCGTTCGCCGATGCCGCTGACGATCCAGCGCGAGTCCACGGCTTGCAGCATGGCCGACAGGTAGGCGTCCTGCGCCGGATTGTCTCGAACCACCGCGTACTTGAAAGCCGCGATGCGCCCTTCCTCTACCAGGCGCGCCGCCGTTTCCGGCGCCAGGTAGTCCGCCGACTTGATGTAGACGACGGCGGGCTTGCCCAGCGCGTCCGAGAACCGGCGCACGCCTTCGGCAAGGCCCGCGTCGGTGTACGGGAACGACATCGGCAGCAGCATCGCCGTGGGGAACGGACGCGTGCGCAGGATGGCGGCCTGGTCCATCATCTTTCCGTAGTCGGGCCCGACCGACGGAAGGATCCACGTGTCCGGACCCGCCAGGCCAGCCAGCATGTCCACGATGCGCGCGTATTCGCTTACGCCCACGTTATAGAAATTGGCATTGCCGCCATACATCACGTTGCGCACGCCGCCCGCCTCAAGATGGCCAAGCAGCGCCTTGTTGGCGGTCTCGTTCAGCGACAGGTCGGCGTTGCGCGCCAGGGGCGGCACGGCGATGACCGAACGCTGCAGGTCCTGGGCGGTGACCGGGGAAGTTTTCATGGACGGGGCTCCTGGCTGATGCGGTTGTCAGATAAGTTGGGTGAAAAAAGTATACTTGGTTGACAAGCAATAGCTCAATACCTATATTTGTTTTACAAGTAGATCGGCAGCACGTGCGACGCATGGCGCTCACGCGCCATGCACCATCAAGCTCCCGGCTGGCCAGGAGCGGAATACCCCCAGAAACGATGCGCGGCCACGCGCACACCGAGGAGACGAATTCCATGCATGCAGCCCCTGTGCGAGGCCGGTTCATCGCGGCCGCCCTGTTGACTGCCACCGCCTTTGCCTTGCCGGCCACGCCGGCGCTGGCGGACTATCCCGAACGCGAAGTCAGGATCATCGTGCCCTTCCCCGCAGGCGGAACCGCGGACATCGCAGCCCGCGTGGTGGCGGCGGAACTGGGCAAGAGCTGGAACAAACCCGTCGTGGTGGACAACAAGGCGGGCGCGGGCGGGAACGTCGGCACCGCGGAAGCCGCGCGCGCCACGGCCGACGGCTACACATTCCTGATGGGCACCGTCAGCACGCACGCGATCAACCAGTCGGTGTATGCCAAGTTGCCGTATGACCCGGTCAAGGATTTCGTGCCCGTCACGCTGGTGATCCCGGTTCCCAATATCCTGGAGCTCAACCCCAAGTTCGCCGACCAGCACGGCATCCGCACGGTCGCGGACCTGATCAAGTATCTGAAGGCCAATCCCGGCAGCGTCAACATGGCGTCCACCGGCAATGGCACGTCCACGCATCTGTCAGGCGAACTGTTCCAGAGCATGACGGGCACACGCATGACCCACGTGCCGTACAAGGGCAGCAGCCCCGCGCTGACCGACGTGATGGCGGGTTCGGCCGACCTGATCTTCGATAACCTGCCGTCGTCCATGGGCTTCATCAAGGGCGGCAAGCTGCGCCCCCTTGCCGTGACCACCGCCAACCGGTCCCCCGCCCTTCCCGACGTGCCGACGATGGCCGAGGCCGGCGTCAAGGGGTACGAAGCATCGAGCTGGTTCGGCCTTCTGGCCCCCGCCGGCACGCCGCCTGACATCGTGCAGAAGGTGCAGCGCGACGTGGCCGCCGCCCTGCAGCTGGAGCCCGTGCGCGCGCAGCTGCAAGCGCAAGGCGCCACGCCATCCGGCAACACCCCCGCCCAGTTCAAACAGTTCATGGCCCAGGAAACCGTCAAGTGGGCCGACGTTGTGAAGAAATCCGGCGCCAAGGTCGACTGACCTGGCGTTGATACGGGCCCGTCCGCAACGCGTGAGCGGCGGGCTCTTCATCATCACGCGAACCAGGAGACACCATGAACAAAATGATCAGCGCCGTATTCGCGGCGGGCGCCGTTGTGCTTGGCGCGCCGGCGGCGCAGGCCGCCGGCTACCCCGAAAAGCCCGTCACCATGATCGTGCCCTTCGTGCCGGGCGGATCGTCCGACATCACCGCGCGCTCGGTCACGCCGGCGTTGTCCAAGATCCTGGGCCAGACCTTCGTGGTCGAGAACAAGCCTGGCGCGAACAGCGCCATCGGCGCGCAGGCGTTGGCGCGGTCCACGCCCGACGGCTACACGATGATGGTCGGCTCCATCGGCACCTTCGCCATCAACGAAGCCCTCTACAAGAATCTGTCGTACAACCCCAGCAAGGACTTCGCCTACCTTACGCAGGCGGTCCGCAATCCCAACGTGCTGGTCGCGGCCCCCACCTTCCCCGCCAGCACCGTCGCGGAACTGGTCGACTACGCGAAGAAGAATCCGAACCGCGTGTCGTATGCCTCGTCCGGCACGGGTTCGTCCGACCACCTTTCGGCCGTGCTGTTCCGCCAGCGCACCGATAGCACGGGCGTGGACGTGCCCTACAAGGGAGGCGGCGCGGCAATCGCGGACCTGATCGGCGGGCAGGTCAACGTGTCCTTCCAGAATCTGGGCGCGGTGCAGAACCACATCAAGGCGGGCAAGCTCAAGGCGCTTGCCATCACGGGCGACGCGCGCGCGCAGGACCTGCCGAACGTCCCCACGTTGGCCGAAGCCGGCATCAAGGACATGGTGGTGTATTCGTGGCAAGGCTTTGCCGTGCCAAAGGGCACGCCGCCCGCTGTCGTGGACAAGCTGTCGGACGCCCTGCGCACCGCCTTGCGCGAACCGCAGACCGAAAAGACGCTGCAGGGCCTGGGCTTCGAAGTCGTGGCCAACACGCCGCAGCAGTTCGCCGAGTTCCAGCAAGCCGAGGTCAAGCGCTGGAAGGACGTGATTCAGAAGGCCAACATCCAGCTTGAATAAGCAAATGCGGGGATGCCCAACATCGGGCATCCCCTCTCCAGGACGCCAGCGTGAATCAAGTAGCATGAAGCCTTCGCCACCCAACCGTACGACAACATGACCACCAAGCAACGCATCATCCAGGTCGGCTCGCTGGCCGGCTCTCCTTCCGCCAACCAGCGGCTCGCCGACGGCTACGACGTCATCGAACTCTGGAAGTTTCCGGATCGCAAGGCCGCGCTGGCCGAGCACGGCAAGGGCGTCACCGCCGTCGTCACGTCCGCCAACTTCGGCGCCAACGCGGAACTCATCAACGCGCTTCCGGACCTGAAGGCCATTTGCAGTTGGGGCGTGGGCTACGAAACCATCGACGTCGAAGCCGCCCGCAAACGTAGCGTGCTGGTCAGCAATACGCCGGACGTGCTGACGGACTGCGTGGCAGACCTGGCGTGGGGCCTGCTGATCGCCGGCGCCCGCCGCATGGGTCAGGGCGAACGCTTCGTGCGCGCGGGCCAATGGGGCCAGGTGCATGGCAGCATTCCGCTGGGCCTGCGCGTCAGCGGCAAGAAATTGGGCATCGTGGGCCTGGGCCGCATCGGCGAGGCAATCGCCAAGCGCGGCACCGGCTTCGACATGGAGGTGCGCTATCACAACCGCAGGAAGCGCGATGACATCTCCTACGGCTATGAAGCGTCGCTGACGGATCTGGCCAAGTGGGCCGACTTCCTGATCGTGGCCACCGTTGGCGGCCCAAGCACACGGCACCTGGTGAATCGCGAAGTGCTGGAAGCCCTGGGGCCGAAGGGCATCGTCGTCAACATCGCGCGCGGCCCGGTCATCGATGAAACCGCGCTGGTCGCCGCACTGGAAGCCGGCAAGCTGGGCTGCGCCGCGCTCGACGTGTTCGAACATGAACCCAAGGTGCCCGAAGCGCTGATCAAGAGCGACAAGGCCGTGCTGCTGCCGCACATCGGCAGCGCCACTGAAGAAACGCGCCTGGCGATGGAAAACATGATGCTCGAGAACCTGCAATCGTTCTTCGAGACCGGCCGCGTGATCACCCCGGTGGAATGATCTGTTTGCGTCCCCTGCCGCGCATACGGCCGGGGCGATGAATGAAAAAGCCTCTCGGCGCCCATACCGAGAGGCTTTCGACTTTCCGGCCCCCGCGTGACCCGGCAGTCTTTCGTGCAAAGGAACTTGGGCGTTGCCGCCCGCTGCGATTACTTCGTCGGCGTAGTGGCGCCCGACTTGTGATTGACTGCTGAGCCCGACTTGTCCGCCGAATGCTTGGCGGAGGTCTTGTCGGACTTGTGGTGCTTGTGCTGCGCCTGGGTCTTGGTTTCGCCGGTCTTGGCGCCGGCCGCAAACGCCGACGGCGCGGCGGCAAGGCCGAGGCACAGGGCCGAGGTGGAAAGAAACGCAGCAATGCGGGAGTGAGTCGTCATTTCGTGAACTCCTGGTTGGTGTAGGCCCGAAGGCCTCATGCCGATACGGGGCGGCAAAAGCGCCGCTGATCCCGTATTCGGTTTGAAGCCCGGCCTGCAGGAAGGTTCAACCCGGAACAACAAATTTTCGGTCGCTAACGCTTGGAAAAAAGTGGAAGGCCCCCACGCCGCACTCGCTTCGCTCGCTTGCTGCCCCCCGAGGGGGCTGCCCCGCCTTGAGGCGGCTCGGCGGCGGGGCTTAAGCTGCTCGTTAGACGCCTACCCTTCAAACGCCAACAACGCCACCGTCGCAAACAGCATCAGCGCGAAGCAGGCTCTCAGCTTGCGTTCAGGAAGGCGGTAGGCCAGCCTGACGCCGATGGGCACGAAGATGAGGCTGCCGATGGCGAGCGGCGCGCCGACCATCCAATTGGCTTGGCCCGCCCAGGTGTAGGTGATCAGCGCGATGGTGGACCCGGGTATCACCATGCTCAGTGCGAGCGCCTGCGCAGTGGTTTGCGGCAGGCGGAAGACCGAGGTGATGATGGGCACGGCCAGCACCGCGCCTCCTACGCCAAAGAATCCGCCGAGCGTGCCGCACAGAATGCCCAGTACGCTTGCGCGGCGCGGCGTGAAGGCCGGCGCATCGCGCTTGGGCGCCTGCGTGCGATGGGCGGCGGGACGCGATGCGCGCCACGTCTGCCAGACGTAGAACAGCGCGATGAAGAAAAGAAACACCGCGAAACTCTGGCGCAGAACGCTGGAATCGATGCCCAACGCCAACTGCGCGCCGACCCAGGTGAACAACACGGCGCCGGCCGCGCCCGCCAACGCGACACGCTTGTCGATGCGCGTCTGCTGGTTGTACTTGCGCACGGCCATCATGATGGTGGGCAACACCATGATGAGCGCCGTGCCCTGCGCCAACTGCTGCGACATGCCCATCAGCAGGACAAGCGCGGGGATGGCGATGAGACCGCCGCCAATGCCCAGCACGCCGCCCATGAAACCGATCAGGCCGCCCGCTGCCAGGCATGCGGCGATGACAAACAGACTCACGTGTTGCTCCAGCAAACCCCGGCCGCTTGAGCCGAGGCGATCAATGATTGAAATGCGGCCACGGACAGGCAGTGTTCCGGCGCCGCCAGGGGCGTCGAATCACTTTGCTCATGCCCTCAGCGCAGCTTGTCCAGCGCGGCGTCCAGCCTGTCCACGGCCCATATTTCCAGCCCTTCGATCGGCTGGCGCGGCGCGTTGGCCTTAGGGATGAGCGCAATAGAGAATCCCAGTTTGGCAGCTTCGCGCAGGCGTTCTTGCCCGCGCGGCGCGGGCCGGATCTCGCCCGCCAGGCCCACTTCGCCAAAAGCGATCAAGCCACGCGGCAACGGCCTGTCGCGCAGCGAAGACATGATGGCCAGCAACACCGGCAGGTCCGCCGCCGGCTCGGTGATGCGCACGCCACCCACCGCATTCACGAAGACGTCCTGGTCGAAGGTGGACACTCCCGCATGCCGGTGCAACACCGCCAGCAACATGGCAAGGCGGTTGCCTTCCAGGCCCACCGTGAGACGGCGCGGGTTGGGCGCGTGAGAGCTGTCGACAAGCGCCTGGATCTCGACCAGCAACGGACGCGTGCCCTCTTGCGTGGCCATCACGCAAGAGCCCGCCACCTGTTGTTCATGTTGCGACAGGAACAATGCGGACGGATTGGCGACGCCCCGCAAACCGCGATCAGTCATCGCGAACACGCCGAGTTCATTGACCGCGCCGAAGCGATTCTTGAACGCGCGGACCAGGCGGAACGACGAATGCGTGTCGCCTTCGAAGTACAGCACCGTGTCGACGATGTGTTCCAGCACGCGCGGGCCGGCCAGCGCGCCGTCCTTCGTGACGTGGCCGATCATGACGATGGCGATGCCCGTCTGCTTGGCCAGGCGCGTCAGTTGCGCCGCGCATTCGCGTACCTGGGATACGGATCCCGGTGCGGCGGTGAGCTCGCCGCTATAGAGCGTCTGGATCGAGTCGATAACGGCTACGGTGGGCTTCTGTTCGGACACGGCGGCCTGGATGGCTTCCAGCCGGATCTCGGCAAGCAGATTGACGTTGCCGGTTTGCAGGCCGAGCCGGCGCGCGCGCAGCGCCACCTGTTCGGCGGATTCCTCACCCGTCACGTACAACACGTTGGTGGATTCGGACAGCGAGGCCAGCGCCTGAAGCAGCAGCGTCGACTTGCCGATGCCCGGATCGCCGCCGATCAGCACGACGGCGCCGGCCACCAGGCCGCCGCCCAGCACACGATCGAACTCTTCAAGGCCGGTGGGCTGGCGCGGCGTCTCGCGGGCCTCGATTTCAGACAAGGTGCGAACGGGGCTGGACGACGCCAGCGGAGCATACCGATGCGCGGACGCCGCCGGCGCCGAGGACTCAACGGTTTCTTCCAGCGTGTTCCAGGCGTTGCAATGTGGGCATTTGCCCTGCCATTTGGGAGTGGTGCCGCCGCAGTCGGCGCACACAAATACGGTTCGGGATTTGGCCATGCGCGAAAGTGTACTGGCAACCTTGAACGGCGGCGCGGACATGTGTGTTGGCTGCGCGCGTTATCCGACACGCGGCGCGCGCGATGAATCTGTCATTTTGCTTTCATACGGGGACGCTGCAACGCCGGGCCCGTAGTTACATGATGCAAACATAAGAAATTTCCTGCCGAATCCGCGTCAAATCGCGCATAATCGACAAGTGCAGCGCATATGGTCGAACCGTCAACGCAAGACGGCATACTCCACGCAGAACGTCCGCAGGACGCAGTGTGTGGAGAATCGCGGCGCAATCACCTGCGGCCTCTCAGGATGCCGCCTGAACCGGAACAAGACCCGAGCCACGACGAGATCGCCGGACCACCGGCGCGGCGCACGCAAAGGTCAAACGCGGATACGCCTTGCCACCAGGCGTATCTGCGAGGAGTACGCGCATGAGCATTACCTATCGCCCCCCTTTTGACGAAGACGATGAGCGGGATCTGCGCGCCCTGTATCGCAAGCCCGGCCCCGGCGCCAGTCCCGAACTGGACGCGGCCGTGCGGCGCAGATGGCATCCCGGCCACAGTTGGCACCCCGCCTGGGGCGCCGCCGTGTGCGCGGTGATGGTCGCAGGCCTGTTCGCCTGGACCGACATGCGCGAAGCCGCCGACCTGGCCGAGCCCGACGTGCAATTGGTTGCGGCTCCCGAAACCGAGGCCGCCGCCGATACCGGATCTTCGTCGCAATCCGCCGTGGCGGAAGCCGCCGCCGCTGCGCCTGTCTTGCGCCGCGCCGTCGTCCTGCAGCAAGAGCCCGCTGCAGCCCTGGCGCAACCTGCCGTGTTGGCCAGCACGCCCGCGCCTGAAGCTGCCGCACCGGATGCGGCGCAGCAGACTGCCCAGGCAGAAACCGCCGAACCCCAGGCTGTCGCCTTCACTGAACAGGACGTCGAGGCGCGCGTCGCGCAGATCCGCGGCTTGATCGTGGACGACCGCGAAGAAGAAGCCGTGCAGGCATTGCGCGAATTGCAGCGCGGCGCTCCCGACCTGACCCTGCCGGACGATCTGCAGGAACTGGCGCGGCAGAATCCTGCCTGATCCGCCTGGCCTGCCGGCCGGCGCAGACGCCAGCCGGCAGGCCAGGACGACCGCGGCGGGCCGCGAAGTATTGGTCAATTTTTGGGCGGCTTCTTGATAACATAGCCGCCATGAGCATGACCTTCAATCACCGCAATCTTCCCCATCTGCTGCTCTACGCGCGAGAGACGCTGATGGCGCATTTCCGCCCCGTGCTGCACGCGGCGGGCGTCACCGAACAGCAATGGCGGGTGCTGCGCACCCTGAGCGAAGTTCAAGCCATGGAACCCAACCAGATTGCGCGCACCTGTCAGATCCTCAGTCCCAGCCTGACCCGCATGCTGGCCGGCATGGAAGAACAAGGCCTGATCAAGCGCACGCGCTCCAGCGCCGACCAGCGCCGCCAGGAAATCTCTTTGACTGCCAAGAGCACCAAGCTGATCGACAGCATGCGCCCGATGGTGGATGCGAAGTACCAGGAAATCGAAGAGAAGATCGGCAAGGAACTGCTGGACCGCCTGTACCGCGACGTGGACGCCATGGTGGACCTGATCAAACGCGACGCGCCCGCGCCGCGCGACACCGACGGGCACTGACAGCAAAGGCGCCGCTTTTTCTCGTCGTATCCCTTGTTCACCGTAGTCCTATCTACAACCGACTCGCAGTCCATGGACATCCTGACAAACACCTTCAAGCAAGTATTGCGCGACGGCAAGCCCCAGATCGGTTTGTGGGCCGGCTTGGCCAGCGCCTACACCTCGGAGATTCTTGCGGGAGCCGGTTTCGACTGGCTGCTGATCGACGGCGAGCACGCGCCCAACACGCTGGATTCCACCTTGGCCCAACTGCAGTCGGTGGCCGCCTACCCGGTAGCGCCCGTGGTGCGCCCTGCCTGGAACGATCCCGTGCAGATCAAGCAGATCCTGGACACCGGCGCGCAGACGCTGCTGGTGCCGATGGTCCAGTCCGCCGATGAAGCCGCCGCCGCGGTGGCCGCCGTGCGCTATCCGCCGCAAGGCATACGCGGCGTGGGCAGTGCGCTGGCGCGTTCGTCGCGCTGGAACCGCATTCCCAACTACCTGGAACGCGCCAACGACCAGATGTGCGTGCTGGTGCAGATCGAAACCCCGCGCAGCGTCGAGGCGCTGGACGAAATCCTGGCCGTCGATGGCGTGGACGGCGCGTTCATCGGGCCGGCCGATCTGTCGGCAAGCATGGGCTATCTGGGACAGCCGGAACATCCCAAGGTCGAAAAGACGATCGACGATGCCATCGCGCGTATCGTGCGCTCCGGCAAGGCCGCGGGCATCCTCCATAGCGGCGTGAAGCAGGCGAAGCACTACCTGGCGCTGGGCGCGACCTTCGTCGCGGTCGGGGTGGACGCGGTGCTGCTGGCGCGCGCGGCGGAAGCGCTGGCCGGCGAGTTCAAGGACCTGACCGCGGTCCCTTCGGGGCAAGGCCCGTACTGATTGTCGCGAGCAGGAAGCCGCAATCCGGGTACGTGGGCGCCATTGCGGCGCCCATTATTTTTGGGCGCCGTTTCAGCGGCTTTATCGAACGTGGGCGCCGCAAAGCGCGCCCTGCCCTATTCCCCATTAAGGAAGCCGCGCACCGCGGCAAGAAAAAGCGCCGGACGCTCCAGGTGCGCAGCATGCCCGCAGTCTGGCAGCACGCACAGGCTAGCGCGGGACAGCGCAGACCGCAGCGCCAGCGCCGACGCCAAGGGATGGCTGCGTTCGAGCTCGCCCAGGATCACCAGCGCGGGCGTGCGTACCGCGGCTAACGCCGGAGTGAAGTCCACACCCTGCACTGCTTCCATCATGGAAGCCCCGCCATGAGGGCTCATCGACTGGCTGTCCTCCAGGCAATCCGCATAGGCTGGATGGTTCTCGCCCGATCGGAACCATGTCGGCAGCACGCGCCGAGCCGTGGCGTCCGGGCCCTCATCGCGCATGCGCGCAAGGGTGGTTTCAATGGATTCAAATCGCGCTGCGGGCTCGACGCGCGCGCCCGCGCCGTACAGCACCGCGCGGTGCACCCGCGTGGGCGCATCGCACAGCATCTGCTGCACGACGAACCCGCTGAACGAATGCCCCAGCACGTCGAAGGCGCCGATGCCGAGCTGGTCGGCCAGCGCAAGAAGAGCCCGCGCGTAAGCGCGCAAGCCCTGCAGGGCAGGCGCCTGTGCATCGCGCCCGAAGCCGGGCCAGTCGGGCGCGATGACGTCGCGCGTGTCCGAGAGCGCAAGGGCGAGGTCGCGCCAGATCGCCGACGACGAACAGAACCCGTGCAGCAAGAATAGCGGCCGGCCCGAACCGCAACGCATGAATTCCATGGCATGTACCCCGCCGGGATTGTCGAACCCGCCCTGTAGCCGGCTGGCGCTAGTTGTCCAGCACGACGCCGGAATCACGCACCACCGCTTCCCACTGGCTTGCCTCGTTGCGCCACGCAGCGCCAAATGCAGACGGTGAATCCTGGCCCGGCACGAAGCCGCTGGCCAGGTAACCCTGCCGCACCTCGGGCAGCGCCAATACCTCGTGCAGGGCGGCGGCAAAGCGCGCGACTCTGTCGGGCGGTGTGCCCTTGGGCGCCGCGAAACCCCACCAGTTGCCCCGCACCGCGTCCGGCATGCCGGCCTGCGCGGCAGTAGGCACGTCGGGCAGCCCGGCAAATCTTTCGGGCGCCGCAACCGCCAACGCCCGGACCCGGCCCTGCGGCACGTACGCGGCCGCGATGCTGTAGCCGCCGATGTAGAGCTGGATTTCGTTGGCCAGCAATGCCTGCACGCCCGGCGCCGAGCCTCGGTAGGCGATGTGCGTCATGTCCGCGCCCATCGCCTTGGACAATCGGTAGGCCGACAGGTGCGGCGTGGTGCCCATGCCGGGCGACCCATAGTTCATCTTGCCGGCGTGACTGCGCGCATAGTTCGCGAATTGCTCGTAGTCCGCCGCGGGCACCTGCGTGCTCACGTACACGAACGCGGGCACGTCAGCCAGCTTGCCCACGGGTTCCAGGTCGGCCAGCGGGTCGAAGCCCAGCTTGCGGTACAGGTACTGATTGATGACGAAATTATTGGTGGCGCCCAGCACCAGCGTGTATCCGTCGGGCTTGGCGCGCGCCACGTCCTGCATGCCGATGTTGCCACCTGCGCCGGTCTTGTAGTCCACCACCACGGGCTGGCCCAGGCGCTTTTCCAGTAGCGGCTGGATCTGCCGCAAGGCGATATCGCCAGCGGCGCCCGGCGCATACGGCAGCACTACGCGGATGGGCTGTTCGGGATACTGGGCGCTGGCGGCCGGCGGCAGGAGCGCGGGGGCCAGCGCGGCCAGGACGGAAACGGCACAAGCTCGGTACGGCATCGTGTTCTCCCTGTCCATGCGGCGCGGCCTTGGCGGCCGGCCGGTCTTCGTCGCGGACGCTACAGATCGATACGCATCAGGTCATGGGCCAGACGCAAGGGGCCCGTGTAGTTCTTGCGGATGTCGGCCACGATTTCGTCCATCAGGTGCGGCCCCATCAGTTCCACGGGAAGGTGCTTGGCCGCCGCGCGCTTGAGCACGGGGCTGGTGGAGTCGAAATGGCCGAAGTGCGTGGCCACCAGGCTCTTCACATTGGCTTCGCGCGCGATCTTGCCCAGATCGGTCGGACTGGTGTGGGCATAAGTCCCCACGCCTGTCTTGGCGCGATGCGCGATAAACGATTCGGGAAAGGTGCATTCGTGGATGAGCAGGTCGGCGTCCCTGGCCAGCCGCACCATCGCCTCACAGGGCGCCGTATCGCCGCTGAACGCGATGACCTTGCCTTCGGCCTCGACGCGCACTCCGAAGCATTCGCAGACGTCGCGCGGAATGTGCTCGACCCAGTCCACCGAAATACGCACCTTGTCGTCCTCGAAGACCACCCCGGGACTGACCTCGCGCACCTCGGGCCGCATGGCTTCCAGGTTGCGCTGGCGCACCGGGTAGGCCGCGCGCGCCTGGAAATCGGTGTGGTAGGCGCCGTTTTCGAACAGATGGTCCACAAAGTGCTTTGTTCCCTTGGGACCCAGCACCAGCGGCGAACCCTCTTTGTTGAGGATCCAGCTTGAAATCACGAAGTACGGATAGTCGCAGATGTGATCGTGGTGCAGGTGGGTCAGGAAAACGAAACCCACCTTGGCGGGGTCGACGTTGGCGCGAACCATCTGCCGCGTGGCGCCTTCGCCGCAGTCGAACAGGTAATGCCTGTCGTCGTCCAGCGTCAGCAGGATGGCGGACTGCGCCCGGTCGGGATCGGGCAAGGCGGCGCCTGTCCCCAGCATGGTGATCTTCATCGGCAACCCTCTCTCTGGTCAGAAGCGAAAGCTCTTGGGAGCACAAGGCCAGTATAGGAAGCCAGTGCATACCTGATGATCAATTATTAGAATGCTGTGAAAACTACATGGAATCACCAGACCCATGCCAGTCACCCCCCGCATTCCCGACCTGCGCCACATCAGCGGACGCCTGCGCCTGCGCCATCTGGATCTGCTGCAGGCCTTGCATGCGCTGGGCAGCGTCCACAAGGCCGCCGCCCGCCTGGGCATGACGCAACCGGCGGCCAGCAAACTGCTGCTGGAACTGGAGGACATGTTCGGCGTGGCGCTTTTCGTGCGTTCGCGGCGGGGCATCACGCCCACGGCCTTTGGCCATGCGCTGGCCGGCAAGACGGACGTGCTGCTGGCCGACCTGGCCGGCGCCCGCAACGAGATCGCCGCCCTGGCTGCGGGCGCCCGCGGCCGCATCCGGGTGGGCGTGCAGCCGGTCGCGCTGCCGGTGCTGGTTCCGCGCGCCATCCAACGGTTGCGCGCCGACCATCCCGGGGTCACCGTCATGCTGCACGAAGGTGCGCACGACGCGCTATTGGCCAGCCTGGCCCGCGGCGAGCTCGATTGCGTGCTGGGTCGGCTGATGCTGGGCGCGGCGCAGGCAGTATTCCGCACGGAAGTCCTGTACGAAGAACCGATCTGCGTCGTCGCGCGCTCTGGCCATCCGCTTGCGCGGTCATCGCGCATCACGGCTGCGGCGCTGGCGCGGCAGGACTGGATCCTGCCGCCGCCCGATGCGCCCCTGCGCCAGCGCATTGACGCCTATTTCGCGCAGCAAGGCCTGGCGCTGCCCGCACCGGTGGCCGAATCCGTGTCGCTGCTGGCCAACGAGGTGCTGCTGCGCGGCGCGGACATGCTGGCGGCGATGCCGCGCGCCGTCGCCCGCCACTACGCCGACCTGGGCGTGCTGGCGATTCTGAAATTCAAGCCGGACTGGAGCCTGCCGGCGGTGGGGGTGGTGCAGCGCGCCCATATCGAGCCGGCTCCTGCGCTGGCGCGATTCCTGGACGCCTTGCGGGATGAGGCGCAGACGCTGCAGGCAGGCGCCGCCGCCGACCACTGAGGACATCCGCCCGGACTGCTTCAGGCAAAAAAAAGCGCACCCTCGGGTGCGCTTGGGACTCGGGCGAACCGACCGGCCTACGACCGGCCAGCCAGACTCCCGCCGCCATCCACGCCCAACACCTGGCCGGTGATGAAGCCGGCGTCGTCGGACAGCAGGAAGGCGATGGCCGCGGCCACTTCAGCCGGCGTGCCCAGCCGCTTCATGGGCACCGACGCCAGGGCGCGCTTTTCGTTTTCGCTGCCGGCGGGCCGGGTGGCGCGGAACATCTCGGTTTCGATCGGGCCCGGCGCAACCGCATTGGCGGTGACGCCATATTCGGCCAGTTCCAGCGCCCAGGTGCGGGTGCAGCCCACCAGCGCGCTCTTGGCGGCGGAATAGGCGGTGCGGTCCAGGCCGCCATGGATGGCGCGGCTGACGACGTTGACGATGCGGCCGGCGCGGCGGACCTTCATGGATTCGATGAACGCCTGGGTCACCTGCACCGCCACGCGCACGTTCAAGTCCAGCACGTTATACAGCGTGGCCAGGTCGATTTCGCCCAGCGGTTGCGGCGACACGATGCCCACGTTGTTGACGACGGCATCGACGGGGAATTTTTCGCGGATTTCGCGCAGGACTTCTTCGGTGCGGCCGGCATCGGCCAGGTCACAGGCGTACAGATAGCCCGGGAAATCGACGTCCGTGGTGTTGCGCGCGATGCCAACCACATGACAGCCCATGTCGGACAGCCGCTGAGTGAGCGCCCAGCCTATGCCTTTGGTGGCGCCCGTGATGAGCACGCATTTGTCCTTCATGGAATGAAACCTCGCAGTCTGTTTTTCGGGTCGAAAACGGGCGCTTGAGCGCCCGGTTTCTCAAGTAGACACCATCCGGCGTCCCCTGTCTTGTAAATTGCGTAGCAATTCTTGCACGCTGGACGCCCCGGATCAGGCGTCGCGGGTGACCGGCACGCGCGGCGCCAGGGCGCACAGCAATTCATAGCCGATGGTGCCCGCCGCCCGGGCTACTTCGTCGACTGACGGGCCATCTTCGCCCCAGAGCGACACGGGGGAACCGACTCCGGCGGACGGGACCGGGCCCAGGTCCACGACCAGCATGTCCATCGATACGCGGCCCAGCAGTTGGGTCCGGATACCAGCCACTACGACCGGCGTGCCGGTGGACGCGTGGCGGGGGTAGCCGTCGGCATAGCCGCAGGCCACGATGCCGACGCGCATGGCGCGTTCGGCCCGAAAAAGCGCGCCGTAGCCGACGGAGTCGCCGGCTTTGATTTCCTGCACGGCGATGATCTCGGAACTGAGCGACATGGCGGGCTTCAGGCCGAACGACGACGCTTCGGCGTCCGCGAACGGCGATGCGCCATACAGGCAGATGCCGGGCCGCACCCAATGGGCCTGGCCTTCGGAGGCGACCGCGATGTCGGCAAAGCGCAGCGCGGCGGCCGAGTTGCAGACGCTGATGGCGCCCGGCAGCTTATGCGTCACCGAATTGAAGACGCTGAGTTGTTCGTTCACGCCCTGGGGGCCGTCCGCACAGGCGAAGTGCGTCATTTTGCCCACCGAGCCCAGGGTGCCCTGCTGTTGCAGCAGCATGGCGCGTTCGTGCGCGGCGGGATAGGCGGCGGGGCTGAACCCCAGGCGGTTCATGCCGCTGTTGAGCTTGAGCATGATGTCCACGCGGCGGGACAGGCGTGCGCGGGCCAGCATGTCGAGCTGGTCGCGGTGATGGACGGTGCTGCTGAGGTGGTAGCGGTCGACGATGTCCAGGTCGGAGGGATCGAAGAAACCTTCCAGCAGCAGGATCGGCCCGCCCCAACCTGCTTCGCGGCAACGCACGGCTTCGTCGAGGTCCAGCATTGCCAGGCCCTGCGCCTTGGAAAAGCCGGCTACCGCCTGTTCGATGCCGTGCCCGTAGGCGTTGGCCTTGATGACAGCCCAGATCGAGGGCGGCAGGCCCGAAGCCGCGGCGGCGGTCTGGTCCAGGTGGCGGCGCACGGCGGCCAGATTATGCGCAAGGGCGGATACGGAGACGGTCGCGGAGATTGGGCGGGGCATGATGTGAGATCCTGTGGCGTTCAAGTCTAACTGATCCCTGCGCTGGCGGCACCGCGCCGTATCAAGCGCCAACGACTACTCTAAAATGAAGCGCAACCGCCGTTTTGCGCCATATCCGTAGCCCCTGCGCCGTCCACAGGCCACTCTTTATGTCCATCGATCACTACGAGAATTTTCCCGTCGCCTCGCTGCTGTTGCCGCGCAGGCTGCGCGGCGCCGTGACCGATATCTACCGGTTTGCCCGCGCCGCGGACGACATCGCCGACGAAGGCAGCGCCACCGACGAGGAACGCCTGGCCCAACTGGCCGCGTTCCGCACCGAGCTGCACCGCATCGGCGCCGAACCCGGCACGCCGCCCGCGCCCGGCCTGCCGCCCTTGTCCGACATCTTCACGCCGCTGGCCCGGACCATCGCCCGGCACCAGTTGCCCATCACCCCCTTCTACGATCTCTTGTCCGCCTTCGAGCAGGATATCTCCGTCAAGCGTTACGAGGACTACACCGCCCTGGCGGACTACTGCACGCGCTCGGCCAATCCGGTCGGACGGCTGATGCTGCACCTGTTCAAGGCCGGCACGCCGCAGAACATCGCCGAATCGGACGCCATCTGCACCGGCCTGCAACAGGTGAACTTCTGGCAGGACGTTCGGGTGGACTGGCACAAGCATCGTGTCTACCTCCCGCAAGAAGACCTGCGCCGCCATGGCATCACCGACGAGGACCTTGCCGCATGCCGCCTGACGCCCGCGTGGCGCGAGCTCATGGCCTTCCAGGTCGACCGCACCCGCGCGCTGCTACACTTCGGCGCTCCGCTGGCGCGACGGCTGCCGGGCCGCATCGGCCTGGAGCTGCGCATGGTGGTGCAAGGCGGGCTGCGCGTTCTGGAGCGTATCGAGGCGAGCGGCTACGATGTATTCATGAATCGCCCCGAATTGGGCGCCAAAGACTGGGCCATCATGTTGTGGCGCTCCATCAAGTAACAGGCCTTGCCTAATGACCCCTGACGAGTACTGCCAGGAGAAAGCCGCCAAAAGCGGTTCGAGCTTCTACTATTCCTTCCTGTTCCTGCCGCCCGAACGTCGGCGCGCGATCACGGCCCTGTACGCCTATTGCCGCGAAGTCGACGACGTGGTCGATGAATGCACCGATCCGTCGCTCGCCCGCATCAAGCTGGCCTGGTGGCGCACGCAAGTCGACCAGATGTTCGACGGCAAGCCGGACCATCCCGTCACCCGCGCCCTGCAGCCGCACCTGGAAAGCTGTTCAATCACCCGTGACCGCCTGCTGGCCGTGGTCGACGGCATGGAAATGGATCTGGACCAGACCCGCTACCTGGACTGGCCGGGCCTGCGCAAGTATTGCTGGCATGCCGCTGGCGTGGTGGGCGAATTGTCCGCCGGCGTGTTCGGCTATTCCGATCCCAAGACGCTGGTGTATGCCGAAAAGCTGGGCTTGGCGTTCCAGATGACCAACATCATCCGCGACGTCGGCGACGACGCCCGCCGCGGCCGCATCTACATCCCCGTCAACGACATGCAGCAGTTCGAGGTCAAGGCCTCGGACATCCTGAACGGCGAGTATTCCGAGCGCTTCAGCGCCCTGATGAAATTCCAGGCCGACCGCGCCCGCGAGCTTTACCGCGAGGCAATGAGCAACCTGCCCGAAGCCGACCGCCGCGCGCAGCGGCCCGGGCTGATGATGGCCGCCATCTACCACGCCCTGCTCGACGAAATCGAGCGCGACAACTGGCAGGTGCTGCACCAGCGGATTTCGCTTACGCCCCTGCGCAAACTCTGGCTGGCCTGGAAGACCTGGGTAAGCGGCGGACGCGGCCTGGTCCGCCGGTTGGCGCAGTGAAGGCGGCGGTCATCGGCGCAGGCTGGGCTGGCCTGGCGGCCAGCGTCGCCCTGCGCGAAGCCGGCGCGAAGGTCACGGTCTTCGAAGCCGGCCACACGCCCGGCGGACGAGCGCGGCGCGTCTTTCATGGCGACTTCGATGCGCCCCTGGACAACGGCCAGCACCTGCTGTCCGGCGCCTACAAAGACACCCTTGCGCTGATGCGCCGTGTGGGGCGCAACCCCGACGCACTGCTGATGCGCCGCCCGCTGCGGCTGGCCAGCCTGGACGGGCGATTCAATCTGTCCGCCCCGCGCCTGCCCGCCCCCCTGCACATGGCCATGGCCGTCCTGCGCGCCCGGGGGCTGTCGTGGACCGACCGTCTGGCCATGCTGCGGCTCATGCGCGGCCTGAAAGCCATGTCCTGGACGCCGCCGCGCGACTGGACCGTGCTGCAGCTGCTGCACTATTACGCGCAGTCCGACGCGCTGATCCGCCAGGTCTGGGATCCTCTGTGCCTGGCCGCCTTGAACACCCCGATCGCCACCGCCAGCGCCGGCCTCTTTGCCCGCGTGCTGCGCGACAGCCTTGCCGGCAGCCGCGAAGACAGCGACCTGCTCCTGCCCTGCACCGACCTGTCGGCGCTGTGGCCGGACGCCGCCGCGCGCCAGGTGACCATGCGCTACGGCAGCACGGTACGCCAGCTGCATCCGTCGGACGACGGCATCGACATCAACCAGGAGCGCTTCGACGCGGCCGTGCTTGCCGTGCCGCCCACCTTCGCGGCGCGCCTCCTGGACGCGCCGTTGCGCGAAGCCGGCGCGACGGGGCTGCTCGACGCCCTGAAGGCGTTCGACTACCTGCCCATCGCCACGCTGAACGTGCGGCTGGCCGATCCGTGGCGCCTGCCCGAACCCATGATGATGCTGCGCGAGGACGCCGCCCGCGGCCACGCCGGCCAGTGGGTGTTCGACCGCGCCCAATTGGCCGGAGACACCAAGGCCGGCGAGCTGGCCGTGGTGGCCAGTGCGGCGGTCGGCATCAGCGAACGCAACCGTCGGCAGACCATCGAGGCCCTCATCGACCAGGTGGCGGAACAGGCCGCGCGCCATCCCCTGCGCCTGCCGCCGATGCCGGAGGTATCCGCCGCGGAACTCTTCATTGAAAAGCGCGCCACGTTCGCCGCGTTGCCCGGATTGACCCGGCCGCTGAACTCCACGCCCTGGCCGACGCTGGCGCTGGCCGGCGACTGGACCGATACCGGCTATCCGGGCGTGCTCGAAGGCGCGGTGCGCAGCGGCCTGCAGGCGGCGCGCGCGCTCAACCCCCGGGCAGCCTGAGACGCGGCGGGCGGGGCCCGCTTCGCCTCGCCCACGCATCCGCGACGAACGCGCTTGCGGCGCAAATCTTCGCGCCGCCGCCCTGCGACCGATTCGCTTTTTCTGATCCGATCTGCTGGAAAACCCGACCCCGACTTGCGCTTTGCCGGCGTGCCGGCGCCGCCGTGCGCCCCTATACTTGTATTGTCCTCAATACAACATATCAGGAGACAAATCATGCCGGGACTGCATCGAATCGCCGCGGGCGTCGCGCTGGCAAGCGCGCTGGCCGTGCTCCTAGCCCCCGCCGTCGCGCAGGGCGACGCCATCAGGCTGGTCGTGGGCGCGCCCCCGGGCGGCACCACCGATACCGTGGCGCGCAGCATTGCGCAACATATGGGACAGGACCTGAAGCGCCCCGTGGTGGTCGAGAACAAACCGGGCGCCGGCGGCAACATCGCCGCCGACTACGTCGCCAAGAGCAACCCCGATGGCAACACGCTGCTGGTCACTTTCACCAGCTTTTCGATCAACGCCACGCTCTACCGCAAGCTGCCCTTCGACCCGGTGGCGGACTTCACGCCCATCAGCATGCTGGCCAACGTGCCCAGCGTGCTGGTCGTGCGCAAGGATTTCCCCGCGAAGACCATGCCGGAGTTCGTGTCGTTGGTGAAGGCCAGTCCGGGCAAGCACACGATGGCGCTGGGCGCGATCGGGTCGTCCCTGCACATGGCCGGCGAACGCATGAAAATGATGGCGGGACTGGACATCCTGAACGTCCCCTACAAGGGCACGGCGCCCGCCATCACGGACTTGCTGGGCGGCCAGGTGGACATGATGTTCGCCAGTTCGCTCAACGCCGTGCCGCACATCAAGAGCGGCGCGCTCAGGGCGCTGGGCGTGACCAGCCCCCAACCGCTGCCGCAGTTCCCCGGCGTGCCGCCCATCGGCGATACCATCAAGGGTTTCGAATCCAATGCGTGGTTCGCGCTCTTCGGGCCGGCCAAGCTGCCGGCAGACAAGCTTGCGACGCTGAACGCCGCAGCCCGCAAGGCCGTTGATACGCCCGAGTTCCGCCAGTTGCTCGAACGCGAGGCCGCCAGCGCGGTCAGCAGCAGTCCCGAGGAACTGGGCGCCTTCGTGCGCCAGGACATCGAGCGCTACGCTGAAATCGTCAAGTTCACCGGCGCAACGGCCGATTGATCCCTTCTGGAGCCCCTCGTGTCCGACAGTCCCCTGCCGCTTTATCACAAGGTCTACCTGCTGCTGAAGCAGCGCCTGGAATCGGGGGGCTTCGCCGCGCACAAGGCCATGCCGGGCGAGAACGCCCTGGCGGCGGAATATGGCGTTTCGCGGCTGACGATAAGGCGTTCCCTGGACGCGCTGGCTTCCGATGGCCTGATCGAACGCCGGCAGGGGCGCGGCACCTTCGCCGCCGGGCCGCTGCCGTTTCCCGCCCCGCAGCAAGGCGCCGGCATCGATGCCCTGATGGCGCATCTGGCCCGCATGGGCATGCATACGCAAGTGCGCCTGCTTGAACTGGAAACCGCGCCCGCCTCGCCCCAGGTGGCGGCGCGCCTTGACCTGAACGTGGGTGAGCCGGTGCAGCGCGCCGTGCGGGTACGCAGCCACGAAGGGCAGCCGTTTTCGCACCTGACCACGTTCGTGCCGGATGACATCGGCCAGCGCATACGGCGCAAGGATCTCGGTTCCAAACCGCTGCTCGCCATCTTCCGAGACCTTGGCGTGCGCGTGGCCCGCGCGGAACAATCGATTACCGCCGTGCTGGCCGAGCCCGGCGTGGCCGAGCTGCTGGACGTGCCGGTGGGATCGGCCCTGCTGAGCCTGCACCGCGTGGTGCGCGACGAATCCGGTCGGCCTGTCGAATGGCTGCATGCGCGCTACCGGCCCGATCGCTATGAATACCGCACGGACATGCAGGCCCATGACATGCCCGGCCAGCCTACCTGGCTGCCCGCTGCCATTCCGGCGCGCGCCGACGGCACGTGACCCGGCGGTCAAGCGCCTGATGGCGCCCGGGCGGCTGACCGCAGCCTAGCGCAGCAGATGGGCGGTGGCGATGCCCGCCGCCGTCAGCACCAGCGACCCCGCCAGGCTGAAGCCGGCGTACCCCAGCGCGCTGGCGTACGCGCCCCGTTCCAGCATGGCCACCGTTTCCGCCGAAAACGTGGAAAACGTGGTCAGTCCGCCCATGAAGCCGGTGATGACCCCCAGACGCACCCATGCCGGCCATTCCGGATGGCCGGCCACCAGCGCCAGCACCAGTCCCACCAGATAACCGCCCGCAAGATTCACCACGAAAGTGCCCCAGGGCCAGGACTCGACATTCAGCCACAGGCTGACCAGCCAGCGAGTCCAGGCGCCAAATACGGCGCCCAGGCCTACGGCCAGGAAATTCAGGGGAATCAGCGTTTGGTAGGCGGACATGGATCAGGTGTTGGCGTGTTGCTTGAGGCGGAACGAAAAGACGAGCAGGAGTATGCCGAAAAACACCGCGTAGATGCCGATCACCCACACCAGCGCCAGCGCACCGGCGCCGGGCTGCATGATGAGCATGGCGCCGAAGGCGACCGACACAAGGCCCGACAGGCCCAGCAGCCATTCATTGCGGATGGCCTTGCGGAACCGCACCGCGGCAATGATCTGGAAGATGCCCGCCACCACTGCCCAGACCGCGATGATGTACAGCAGGATCAGGGCGGTCAGCCCGGGCCAGAGAAAGGTGATGATGCCCGCCGCCACGCCCAGCAGGCCCACGACGATGAGCGCCCACAGCGGCTTGCCGTGGTCCCGGATGCGGAATCCGGCGATGAGCGCCAGCGCCCCATCCACCAGCGCAAAGGCGCCCCATACCATCACCAGCGCCGACAACGTGATGGCGGGCATGAACATCGCCATGAAACCGAACAGGATGGCGACCACGCCGCGCAACGCCACCCATCCCCAATGACGGCCGATTTGATCCACGACTTGCTGTTGCAGCATGACGACCTCCGGTGTTCGAAAAAGGGTGGCCTATCTTAGCCCCGCCGAACGGCCGACGCACGCAACGCGCCGGGCGTCCGGACCACCGCCCCGGGGCCACGCGCCCGAAATCGATTGAAATTTCCGCGTGCGAACGGGCCCAGCTTTTATAAGAGTAATTCTCATTAAATGTTAGAATCCGCGCCTTCCCGACCGATATTCCATGGACACCCAAGCCCCTCCTCGCCGCCGCGCCTACTGGCTCAAGACACTGCATCAGTGGCACTGGATCAGCTCCGCGCTCTGCCTGCTGGGAATGCTGCTGTTTGCCGTGACGGGACTGACGCTGAACAACGCCTCGCACATTGAATCGAAGGCCGTCGTGACCAGCCGCGAGGCCCACCTGCCCGAGTCCGTACTCAAGCAACTGGCCGACGCGCCCGCACAGAAGAAGGCGCCGCTGCCCGGCGCCGTGGCGCAATGGCTGGACGAGGCGCTGGACGCGTCCACGGCCGGCAGGACTGCCGAATGGTCGGCGGACGAGGTCTACCTGTCGCTCCCGCGCGCGGGCGGCGACGCCTGGCTCTCCATCGACCGCGCCAGCGGCGACGTGGAATACGAACGCACCGACCGAGGCTGGATCTCCTACCTGAACGACCTGCACAAGGGCCGCAACACCGGCGCGGCCTGGAGCTGGTTCCTGGACGTTTTCGCCGTCGCCTGTCTGGTGTTTTCGCTGACCGGCCTGGTGCTGCTCAAGATGCACGCCGGCAACCGCAGCGCGACCTGGCCCATGGTGGGGCTGGGCCTCGTGATCCCGCTGGTGCTGGCCCTGCTGTTCATTCACTGATTCCATCGATCCGCCCTGGAGATCTCCATGCGCAAACTGTTGTTGTCGGCCCTCCTGGCCGGCATGATCGCCCGAACGGCCCAAGCGGCCGACATCGGCCTGTCCATCGAGGTGCCGCGCCTTGACGTGGCCGAATACCACCGCCCGTACGTGGCGATCTGGATCGAAAACCCCGACCAGAGCGTCGCCAGCGATCTGGCCGTCTGGTACGACGTGGCCAAGAAGAACAACGAAGGCACGGAATGGCTCAAGGACATGCGTCAATGGTGGCGCCGCAGCGGCCGCAACCAGCAGTTCCCGGTGGACGGCGTCAGCGGGGCGACCAAGCCCGTGGGCAAGCACGCGCTGAGCTTTGACGCCGCCAGCAAGCCGCTGTCCCAGCTCAAGCCCGGCCAGTACGCCGTGGTCGTGGAAGCGGCCCGCGAAGTCGGCGGCCGCGAACTTGTGCGCATTCCGTTCCAGTGGCCGCCGCAAAAAGCCGAGCAGCTCACCGCGCGCGGCGAACACGAATTGGGCGCCATCGCGCTCGACCTCAAGCCCTGATCCCCTACCCGTCCATTAGGAACGCAATGATGAAATCCGCCGCCAAACTGGCCGCCGCCCTGGCGCTGTGCCTGCCCTTTGCCGCCCATGCGCATGACGTCTGGCTCGTGCCGTCGTCGACGGTGCTGTCGGGCGCCGACAGCTGGATCACGGTCGACGCCGCCGTCGGCAACGACAAGTTCTATTTCAACCATGCCCCGCTGCGCCTGGACGGCCTGACCGTGACCGCGCCGGACGGCAACGCCGCCGAAGCCGAAAACGTCAACCGCGGCAAGCTGCGCAGCACGTTCGACCTGCAGCTCAAGCAGAGCGGCACCTACCGCGTGGCCGTGGTCAACGATGGCGTGTTCGCGCGCTGGAAGGAAGACGGCAAGAACAAGCGCTACTTCGGCAAGGCCGAGGGCATGGCGCAGGCCGTGCCCGCCAAGGCTGACGAATTGGAAGTCTCGCAAAGCCTGGGCCGCGTCGAGACCTTCGTGACCGCAGGCAAGCCGTCGGCCGTCAAGCCCGTGGGCCGCGGCCTGGAGCTGGCGCCCGTGACGCACCCGAACGACCTGTTCACCGACGAGCCGGCCACGTTCCAGATGCTGCTGGACGGCAAGCCCGCGGCAGACCTGGAAGTGAACGTCGTGCCCGGCGGCAGCCGCTATCGCGACAAGGTCGGCGAGATCCAGTTGAAGACGGACAAGGACGGCAAGTTCTCGGTGAAGTGGCCGCAGCCTGGCCTGTACTGGATCGAGGCCGGCATGGAAGACGCCAAGGTCAGCGTGCCGCAGGCCAAGAAGCGCCGCCTGTCGTACGCCGGCACGGTCGAAGTCCTGCAACCCTGATCGCAGGGCGCACGTGGCGAACACCCCTTCCTATGCGCAGCGCGGCGCGGCGGCTCCGGCCGTTCGCGTTGCCTATGGCGCCATGCCCGCCCGACCTGCCGCGCTGGCGGGCGCCACCATGGGCACCACCTGGTCCGCGCGCATGGCGCTGCCGGCCGGGGCGGCCGATGCCGCCGCGCGCCAGGCCATCCAGCGCGCGCTGGACGAGGTGGTCGCTCAGATGAGCACGTGGGAAGCGGATTCGGACATCACGCGCTACAACGAATCCAGCCCCGGCTGGCAGGCGCTTCCCGCCGGCTTCCACCACGTGCTGCGCCATGCGCTGGCGCTGGCGGAGGACAGCGGCGGCGCCTATGACCCGACTGTCGGCCCCTTGGTTAACGCCTGGGGCTTCGGACCGCACCAGCGCGCCTTCGAGCCGCCCTCGCCTGCCGCCATCGAGGCGGCGCGCGCCCGCTGCGGCTGGCGTCGCGTGCAGCTCGATGAAAGCCGGCAGGCCGCTTACCAGCCCGGCGGCGTCTACCTGGACCTGTCGTCCATCGCCAAGGGTTATGGCGTGGACCGCGCGGCAATGGCGCTGGATGCCTTGGGCGTGACGGATTACCTGGTCGAAGTCGGCGGAGAGCTGCGCGCGCGCGGCAAGCGTCCGGACGGACAGCCCTGGCGCGTAGCCATCGAAGTCCCCGACGCCAGCGACGACCACGCGCTGGCTTTGCCCCTGAACGACTGCAGCATCGCCACGTCCGGCGACTACCGGCGCCATGCCGGCACGGGCGACGCGCGCTATGCGCACACGATAGATCCCCGCACCGGCCATCCGGTGCGAAATACGGTCGCCTCGGTGACGGTGCTGCATCCCGGCTGCATGCAGGCCGATGCGTTGGCCACCGTGCTGACCGTGCTGGGCGAAACCGACGGACTGGCCTACGCCGCCCGCCACGACCTGGCCGCCCTGTTCATCCTGCGCGAGCACGGTGCCTGGCGGCCCGTCGCCACGCCGGCATTCCAGACCCTGGCCGCTTCCCGCTGATCCCATGAGTCCCACCCGGTTGATCGCGGCGGCGTGCGTGGTGCTGGCTTGGGCGCTGCTATGCCTGTGGGCGTGGCGGCGCGCGCGCCGGCACGAGGCGCAACAGGCGCAGGCGCGCCAGGCCCTGGACGCCCCCGCGCCGGAAGACGCCGTCCTCGTCGCCTTCGCCAGCCAGACGGGCTACGCCGAATCCCTGGCTGCGCAGACCGCCGAATCCTTGCGTGCGGGCGGCCTGAACGTGCGCGTGGCATCGCTGGACCAACTGGACCCGACCCGCCTGGCCGCCTACCGGCGCCTGCTGTTCGTCGTCAGCACTTATGGCGAAGGCGACCCGCCCGATGCGGCCGCTGCTTTCGCCGGACACATGCTGCAAACACCCGCGGGCGCCGCGCTGGCCGGGGCGCAGTTCGCCGTGCTGGCGCTGGGCGACAGCGAATACGCGCAATTCTGCGGCTTTGGCCGTCGCCTGGACGACTGGCTGCAAGCGCAAGGCGCCGCGCCCTTGTTCGACCTGGTCGAAGTCGACAACGATGACGCGGCTGCGCTGCGCCATTGGCAGCATCACCTGGGCCTGCTGGCCGGCCGCAGCGACCTGCCCGACTGGGAAGCGCCTGTCTACGAGCCCTGGCGCCTGGAGGACCGGTTGCTGCTCAATCCAGGCAGCCAGGGCGGCCCCTGCTATCTGTTGACACTGACGCCGCCTGCGCAGGGCTCGCGCCCGTGGCAGGCCGGCGACATCGCCGAGATCGGTCCCCGCCTTTCGCGCGGCGGCGCCTTGCAGGCGCACCGCGAATACTCCATCGCCTCGCTGCCCGAAGACGGCTCCATCCAGCTGCTGGTGCGGCAGATGCGCGGCGCCGATGGCGCGATGGGCGTGGGCAGCGGCTGGCTCACGCATCTGGCTCAACGCGGCGACGAGATCGCCCTGCGCGTGCGCGCAAACCGGAATTTCCATGCGCCGGCGGATGATCGGCCGCTGATCCTGGTGGGCAACGGCACCGGGCTTGCCGGCTTGCGCGCTTTGATCAAGGCGCGTCGCGCCAACGGCCACCGCCGCAACTGGCTGGTCTTTGGCGAACGCCATGCCGCCCGCGACTGGTTCTGCCGCGAAGAAATTGCCGCGTGGCAGGCAGACGGAACGCTGGAACGTGTAGACGCCGTGTTCTCCCGCGACCAACCCGAACGCCGCTACGTGCAGCACCTGCTGCGCGAACAGGCGAACGCCGTGCGCGCGTGGGCGGATGAGGGCGCCGCCGTGTATGTCTGCGGCAGCCTGCAAGGCATGGCGGGCGGCGTGGACGCAGCCTTGCGGGACATCCTGGGCGCGGAACGCCTGCAGGCCATGCAGCACGCGGGCCGATACCGGCGCGACGTGTATTGACGGCCTGCCGGCATCACGCGGCGGCCCGACTGAAGCCGCCGCGCCGAACTACGCTTACTGCAGCTTGATCTGCGCCTTTTCGATCACCGTCTTCCAGCGATCGCGCTCGGTGCGGATCTGTTCGCCGAATTCCGCCGGCGTATTGCCCAGCGGGAAGGCGCCCGTCTCTTCCATCTTGGCCGCCGTCGCGGGATCGCGCACGGCGCGCGCAAAAGCGTCCGCCAGCTTGTCGCGCACGTCGGCCGGCATGCCTGCCGGGCCCACCACGCCGTACCAGGCGGTGACGTCGTAGTCCTTGTAGCCCTGCTCCGCAAACGTCGGCACGTCCGGCAGGCGCGGATTGCGCGCCGTGCCGGTAATGGCCAGGGCGTGCAGGTGATTGCTCTTCACGTACGGCAGCGACGACGGGAAATTGTCGAAGATCACCGGGACCACGCCGCCGACCGTATCGGTCAGCGCAGGCGCCGATCCGCGGTACGAGATGCTGTTCATCTTGCCGCCGATGATCTGCATGAACCAGATCATGCCCAGGTCGTTCACGCCGCCCGCGCCCGCGTTGGCGTAGCCGTCCTTGCCGGGGTTGGCGCGCACGTGCGTCACGAATTCGGCCAGGGTCTTGGCCGGGAACTTCGGATTCACGGCGAGGATGTTGGGGCTGGTCACCAGATTGCTGACCGGCGTGAAGTCCTTGACCGGGTCATAGGCCAGGTTCGGGAACAGGTGCGGCGCGGTGCCATGCGTGCTGACGGTGGCCAGGCCCACGGTGTAGCCGTCCGGCTTGGCGCGCGCCGTGGCCGTCATGCCGATGGTGCCGGACGCGCCCGTGCGGTTCTCCACCACGATCTGCTGGCCCAGGATCTCTCCCGCCTTGGCCGCGGCCACGCGGCCGACGATGTCGGTGGGCCCGCCCGCCGGAAACGGCACGATCAGGGTGATGGGTCGGTCGGGAAAGGCGGCGTGGGCGGCCGGCAACGCGGCTGCCAGCGCCAGCGCGGCGCAAGTCTTGCGGAACATGATGGTTTGTCTCCTGAGGGATGGTGCTGTTGTTAGAGGTTGTTCGCCGCGTCCGGGACGCGGCGCAGGATCTTGCCGGGACGCGGCATGCCGTCGACCGGCGGAAAAACCTGGCTTCCATTGACCAGCACGTGCTCCACGCCCGCCGACGCCAGCGTCGGCGCCTCCCAGGTCGCGCAGTCAATGACGGTGTCGGCATCGAACACCACGATATCCGCCCACGCGCCCACGCTGACGCGGCCGCGGTCCGCCAACCCGAACACGCGGGCAGGCAAGGAGGTCATCTTGGCCACCGCCGCTTCCAGCGTCACAAGCTGGGCCTCGCGCACGTAGCGTCCCAGCACGCGCGTGAAACTGCCCCACAGGCGGGGATGCGGATGGGCATCGTTGGGCAGGCCGTCGGAGCCCACCATGCAGCATTCATGCTGGAAGATGCGGCGCACCTCGTCCTCGTCCATGGCGAAATAGATGGCGCCTGCGGGGCACAGGCGCTCGGCCGCCGTGGTCTTGTCGCAACCCCAGCGCGCCGCGATGTCGCTCAGGTATTCGCCACTGCATTCGGGATGCGGCGTGGACCACGTGATGCGGATGTCGTCGATGGTCTCGGCGCGCTCGGGAATCAGGATGGTGGAGCTGCCCGGATAGGGGTAGATGTCCAGGGCCACGTCCACGCCTTCGGCGCGCGCGCGGTCGATGTTGGCCAGGGTGGCGCGGCTCTTGCCCCAGTTGCGCGGCATCATGCATTTGTGGTGCGACAGGACGGTGGCGCAGCCGCTGCCCCGGCCGATGGCCAGTACCTCTTCCACCGCTTCCTCGACGTGGTCTCCCTCGTTGCGGATATGGCTGGTGTGCATCGCGCCGCGCGCTGCGGCGACGCGGGCCAGGCCCTGGAGTTCCGCCTGCTGCGCCACGCCGCCCGGCTGGTAGGCCAGGCCGGTGCTGAAGCCCACCGCGCCCGCTTCCAGGGCGTCGTCCAGCATGCGCTGCATCAGCGCCTGCTCGTCATCGGTCGGCTGGGCCGTGGGATCCCGCATCACCGCCAGGCGCAGGTTGGCATGGCCTACAAGCGCCGCCACGTTGATCACGGGCTGGCGCAGGCGAAGTTCGTCGAAGTAATCGGCCATGCTGGGAAACAGCGGCGTCTCGCCCAGCAAGGCCAGTGCTGCGGCGGTATTGCCGGGCAGCGGCGCGGGCGCGCCGCTGACGCCGCAATTGCCGACCACGACCGACGTGATGCCCTGGCTGGTCTTCCAGGCCAGGTCGGGCTTTTCCACGAACATCAGATCGTCATGGCCGTGGACGTCGATGAAGCCGGGCGCCACGATTCTTCCCGTCGCGTCCACGCGGCGCGCGGCCGTGACGGCGGATAGATCGCCAATGGCCACGATGCGCTCGCCCGCCACGCCCACGTCGGCGCGGCGCCTGGGGCCGCCCAGCCCGTCGATGAGCCAGCCGCCTTCGATGATGAGATCCAGATTGCCCTGCTGCATGATGCCTGCCTTGACTGCCCAGCTTGATGAAGGCCCTAGTATCGTCCGGGCGATCAATCTGGAAAAATTGTTTTTATTGATCCATCTATCTCATTTTGAAATGCATCGCCTGCCCAAGCACGTCACCTTGAAGCACCTGACGGCCTTTGTCGCGGTGGCCCAGGAATCCAGTTTCACGCATGCCGCCAAACGCCTGTTTCAGACGCAGTCATCGGTGACCAGCCTGGTGCGCCAACTGGAAGACGCGCTGGGCACGCAACTCTTTGCCCGCACTAGCCGGCGCGTGCTGCTGACTCCCGCGGGCGAGGAATTCCTGCCCCGCGTCATGCGGCTGCTGGCGGACTTTGATGGCGTCATCGAAGACGTGGTGCGCTTTGGCGCACTGGAACGCGGGCGCGTCGGCGTGGCCGCGGCGCCGTCGGCGATCACGCAGATCATCGCGCCGGCGGCCGCCGTGTTCGCGGCGCAGTATCCGGCGGTGCGCCTGTACCTCAGCGACGACAACTCCGGCCGCATCCAGCGCAAGGTCGCGGCACGAGAAGTGGATTTCGGCCTGACCAGCCGTTGGGCGGACGCGCCCAGCCTGCAATTCGACGCGCTGCTGGAAGACCGCTTCGGCGTGCTGTATCGGCAGGACGACGCCAGCCTGCGGCCCGGGCGCGATGGCGCGATGCGCTGGTCCGACCTGGCGGGGCGCAAGCTTGTCGGCGTGGTGGACGAAACCGGCATCATGGCGCTGCTGCGCGCGCGGGCGGACCTGCCGATCGAAGCTGCCGCGCCGTTCTACGAAGCTTCAAGCACCACGTCGCAGGCGGCGCTGGTCAAGGCCGGGATGGGCGTCGCGCTGCTGCCCGCGCTGGCCGCGCAGCGCGTGCAGGAGCCCGGGCTGGCCTTTGCGCTGCTGGCGCGTCCCACCGTGGTGCGCACGGTATGCATCATCCGCCACAAGGAATACCCGCTCAGCCCGGCGGCGCAGGCGCTTATCGGCGCCATCCACGATTACCTGCGCACTGCGGAATTGCCAGCGGGGTGCCGGCGCGTGGCACAGGTCGGGCGGAAGAAAAGCTGAGCCGCCCGCGCGGCGACGGGTGCCTTGCCACTTGAGACGCCGGCGGCGTCAGCCCCCGCGCAGCTTTGCGTCCAACGCAGCCAATCCTGCCGCGAACACGCCCTGCCCCACCGCGGTGGCCACGTCGCTCAGCGCCGCGCCCTCCACGCGGAAGTCGGCCCACCACTGGACCAGCGTGCCGCCTCCTTCCGTGATCGGATGCAGCGATACGCCCGCGACGTAGTCCCGCATTGGCAAATCCGTTTCGATGATGGAGTAGCGCAGCGAGGTATTCGGATCGTCCAGCATCAGCAACTGCTCGCGCACGAAACCCGAGGGCTTGAGCGTCAGATGACGCACCGAGCCCACTGCGTCGTGCCGGCCGCCCTCTTCCAGCCGGCTGTGCGCGATGCCTGGATGCCAGCCTCCCAGGCCGTTGAAATCGCGGAACATGGACCAGACCTTGTCCAGCGGGGCCTGGACGACAGCGGTGATGTGTACGGTGTGCGGCATACGGGCTCCGGGGGACGCCAGGCGCGTCGAAGGTGGGAAAACTGCGGAATACAGCTTAGAACGTCAGATTCTTGAACTCGCGCGTGGCGGCGGTCAGGGCTTGTTCGGTGGGCAGGCGCTCCATGGAACTGGCGCCATAGAAACCATGGCAATGCTTGCACGCGCGGAGCACATGCGCGGCGTCCTCGGGCGTGGCGATGGGACCGCCGTGGCACAGCACGATGATGTCCGAGCGCACGGCCAGTGCGGCCTCGGCGATGCGGTCGATGGCCGTGACGCAGTCGTCCAGCGTCAACGCGGTTTCAGCCCCGATGGACCCGCCGGTCGTCAGCCCCATGTGGGCGACGATGATGTCCGCCCCCGCGCGGGCCATGGCCACGGCGTCGTCCTCATTGAAGACGTAGGGCGTCGTCAGCATGCCCTTCTTATGCGCCAGACGGATCATGTCGACTTCGAGCGCGTAGCCCATGCCCGTCTCTTCCAGATTGGCGCGGAAGTTGCCGTCGATGAGACCGACGGTGGGAAAGTTCTGCACGCCGGCAAAGCCCTGGCGCTTCAGGTCGTCCAGAAAGACGTCGAAATCGCAGAACGGGTCGGTGCCGTTCACGCCAGCCAGCAACGGGGTGTGCTTCACCACCGGCAACACTTCGCGGCCCATGTCCACGACGATCTCGTTGGCGTTGCCGTACGCCAGCAGGCCGGCCAGCGATCCACGGCCCGCCATACGGTAGCGGCCCGAGTTGTAGATCACGATCAGGTCGATGCCGCCCGCTTCTTCGCATTTCGCCGACAACCCGGTGCCCGCGCCGCCACCCACGATGGGGGTGCGTGCGCGCACCATGGCGCGAAACTTGTCCAGCAGTTCGTTACGGTCAAAACGCGGCATGACGGCAATCCTTAATGTGCGGCAATTTCAAGAAAATGTTCGACCGCGGTCCTGGCGAACAGCGGGTCGTTGATGTGGCAGGGCACGCGCACCAGCCGGCGATCTGCCGTCTGCTGCACGTTGGCTTCCAGCGCGGCGAAGAGCGCGGCGTCGGCCTCCGGATCCCAGAACGCCTGGCCCGGCGCATCCAGTGCGGACACGCCGCCCTCGGGAATCAGGAAGCGCACGGGACCGTTGCAACGGTTCAGCCGTTCGGCGATCCACTCGCCCTGGCGTGTGTTTTCGGCGGCGGTGGTGCGCATCAGCGTCACCTGCGGGTTGTGGGGATAGAACTTGCGGTCGCGATAGCGTTCGGGAACGGTGTCCATCGCGCCAAAATTCACCATGTCCAGCGCGCCGCAGGACCCGACGTAGGGCGCACCGGTGCGCGCCACGGCGCCAAAGCGGTCTTCCGTGCAGGCCAGCACGCCGCCAAAGAGATGGTCGCAGACCTCGGTGGTGGTCAGGTCCAGCACGCCGGCCAGCAGCCGGCTGTCCAGCAGCTTTTCCATGGACTGCCCGCCCGTGCCCGTGGCATGGAACACCAGGCAGTCGTAGCGCGATTCAAGCAGCGGCGTGACCTGCTGCACGCACGCGGTGGTGACGCCGAACATGGTGATGCCGACGGCAGGTCGGCCGTCGTCGGCGGCCGCGCTGGCGGACTGGCGGAACGCCCCCGCGATCGCGCCGGCCGCGTTTGCCAACACGCGGCGCGAGATGCGGTTCAGCCCGGCCACGTCCGTCACGGAATACATCATCGCGATGTCCGACGGCCCCACATACGGGGCGACGTTGCCCGAGGCCATCGTGGAAACCATCACCTTGGGCGTGCCGATCGGCAGCGCGCGCATGGCCGGCGTGATCAGCGCGGTGCCGCCGGATCCACCCAGGCCCAGCAAGGCGCCGACGTCGGCGTTGGCGGCGGCATAGCGCTCGAACGCCAAGGCCATGGCCGCGATGGCGGTCCCGCGGTCTCCGGTGAAAACCGCGCCAGCGCCATCGGGATGGCTTTTGGCGACCTCTTGCGCCGACACGTGCGCGGCGCTGGGCGCACCCGAGGTCGACACGTCCACCGACACCACGTCCAGCCCCTCGCGCCGGAGCAGATCCACCACATATTCGGCCTCGTGGCCCTTCGTGTCGTAGGTGGCGGCGACAAACACCCGCTGCTTGGTATGCGTCATGACTCCTCCGCGGGCGGCTACACTCCGTGCGCGCCTCGTAATGTGAGGCCAAAGGCCTGTAGAATCCAGAAATGAGACGAAAGAATCATACTGAGACACCTGTCTCACGTCAAACCCGTTCCCCTGCCAAAAAGGCGCCTTCGCCAGCCGCGGGCGCCCGGCTCATCGCTCCCGCCAGCCGCCAGGCCGAAGCCAGCGGCGAACCGCCGCACGGGCCGCGCGCCCGCATGCGCAAGACCCTGCTGGACGCGGCCCAGCAACTCATGGCGCAGGGCGTCACGCCATCCGTCGCCGAACTGGCCGAACACGCGCAGGTATCGCGCGCCACGGCGTACCGGTACTTCCCAAGCCAGAGCGCCCTGATCGCCGCCGTGGTGGACGAAAGCCTGGGCCCCATCCTGGCCTGGGACTCCGATGCGCCCGACGCCGCAACGCGCGTCGACGAACTGCTGCGCTTTGCCTACCCGCGCCTGGAGGCCCACGAGGCCCCGTTGCGCGCCGCCATCCAGGTGTCGCTGCAGCAGCACGCCGAAGCCAGCGCCGGCAAGGCGGGCGCCGAGCCCCGGCTGGTGCGCGGCCATCGCACCGACATCCTGAAGCGGGCCATCGCGCCGCTGGCGTCCGACCTGACGCCGGCGCAGCAGGACCGCGTGGCGCAGGCGCTGTCGCTGGTCTACGGCACGGAAGTGTTCCTGGTGCTCAAGGACATCTGGAAGCTGGACTTGGCCGGCGTCACCGACGTGGCGCGCTGGACAGCCAGGGCAATCATCCAGCAGGCGCTTTCCGAGGCCGTTGTTAAGAAGAAATAGCATCGAAGCGGCGGCAGGCTGCAAAACTGACTCGCCGCTGTCATGCCCACGTCATTCCGCGCCCGCATAGTTCGGCGCTCCGCGGCATCGCGTTTTGCGTGCCGTCATGACGTTGGAGTGTTTTCGATGCAGTTCGAAGTATCCCGCCTGCGGCGGGCCATCATGCCCCTGTCGCTGGCTTGCGTGACCCTCTTGAGCGCCTGCGGCGGCAGCGATGACGATGATGAAGTCACCCCGGAGCCGACGCCGCCCGTCGTGACCGATCCCACTCCGCCCGAAGAACAGCCCAAGCCTGTTGAAACCGGCGCATGGACCACCGGCGACCTGCACGTGCACACCTACCAGTCTGACGATGCACAGGTCAGCCTGGAAAGCGCCCTGGACCAGGCGTTCGACCGCTACAAGCTCGACTGGGCCGCCATTTCGAACCACCTGCGCCTGTCCGCCCGCGACCATACCGGCGTGAACCTGCCGGGGGGCTCGATCCCGTTCTCGCTGGCCATGGCGCAATACGAAGTGCCCTTCATCCAGCAGGCGCAGGCCACGGGCCGCTACGCCGGCAAGATCATTTTCTCCTCGTTCGAATGGGACATGCCCACGCATGACCACGTGAACATCGGCATCGGCTTCGACGATCCGAATTCGGCCAAGTCGCTGGAGGCGGTCGCCGAATTCGAATACCTCTTCACCAACCGCGATCCCAACCTGTTCGATCCGCTGATGGTGTCGCGCCTGTCCGGAGAGACGCGCGCCTACACCACGCACGCAGACTCGCTGGCCGCGCTGAAGTGGCTGCGCGACAAGCATCCCGACAGCTACATGCTGCTGAATCACCCGTCGCGCTATGCCGGCAAGTACACGATCGGGCAGATCCGCGAGATGAACGACCTGGCGCCGTCCGTCTTCTTCGCCATCGAAGGCATGGTCGGCAACCAGATGGAACCCGACCGCGGCGGCTACGCCACGGCGTACACCAACGCCTTCCTGCCCAACCGCACGTACGGCGGCGTGGACTACCTGGTCGCGCACCTGGGCGGCACCTGGGACGCCCTGCTGGGCGAAGGGCGCCGCATCTGGACCGTGGCGGATTCCGACTACCACTTCCGCACGGCCTCGGGCCTGTACAGCAGCGGCTACGCGCCGGGCGAATACTCCAAGACGCACGTCTGGAAAGACGGCGACGACATGGCCTCCGTGGTTGCCGGCCTGAAGAGCGGACGCGTATTCGGCGTGTTCGGCGACCTGATCGACGCCCTGGATTTCCAGGCCAAGGGCGCGTCCGGCGCGGTGCACATGGGCGGCGAGCTGAAGGCGGCCAAGGGTGAAGAGGTAGAGGTCACCATTCGCTTCCGCAGCCCCGAGCGCAACAACTACGAGTACCCGATCGAAAGCGGCAACCCCACTTACGTGAAGCCCACCGTGCACCACGTGGACCTGATCGTGGGCGATGTCGGCACGCGTGCCGAAGCCGGTTCTGCGGAGTACGACGTCGACACCAACCCGACGACGCGCGTCCTGGCCCGCTACACCAGCGCGGACTGGACCGTGGACGACGAAGGCTACAACGTCATCAAGACCACGATCACGGCCGACAAGAGCCAGTACCTGCGCCTGCGCGGCACGAACCTTGGCGTCGACGTGGCTGGCGAAACCGCCGCGGGCGAGCCCTTGCCCGATGCAAAGGTCGACTTCGCGGACAACGCCGCGCGCTTCAACGCCATCAACGCTCGAAACTACAACGACCTCTGGTTCTATTCGAACCCGGTGTTCGTGACGGTCGCGCAGTAAATCGGCGCATTCGGCGCCAGGCACAAGGGAAGCGCTTCCATCCCGGGTGTCTGACGCCGGACCATCAACCGCAAAGAAAAGCCCCTGTCCGCAGACAGGGGCTTTTTTGTCGCTTCAGGCCCGGCGTTGCGCCGGGCTGTTGCTTACTGCAGCGTGCGGGTGAAGACGAACTCGCCATCCTGCCAGTCCACCGGCACCACGTCGCGCGGACCGAACCTGCCTTCGAGGATCAGCCGCGCCACCGGGTTTTCGATCTGCTGCTGGATCGCGCGCTTCAAGGGGCGCGCACCAAACACCGGATCGAAGCCCGCGCGCGCCAGTTCGGCCAATGCGGGCTCGGTGACCTCCAGGCGCATCTCCTGGCGTTCCAGGCGCTCGCCCAAACGGCGAAGCTGAATGCGCGCAATCGACTCGATGTGCTGCGCTTCCAGGCCATGGAAGACGACGACCTCGTCGATGCGGTTCAGGAATTCAGGCCGCAGCGTCTGCTTCAGTTCGTCCCACACGACTTCCTTGACCACGTCGTACGGTTGGCCGGCCAGCGTCTGGATATGGTGCGAACCCAGGTTCGACGTCATGACGATCACGGTGTTGCGGAAGTCCACGGTGCGCCCCTGGCCATCGGTCAGGCGTCCGTCGTCCAGCACTTGCAGCAGCACGTTGAACACGTCCGGGTGCGCCTTTTCCACTTCGTCCAGCAGCACGACGCTGTAGGGCTTGCGCCGCACGGCTTCGGTCAGGTAGCCGCCTTCTTCGTAGCCCACGTATCCGGGCGGCGCGCCGATCAGCCGCGCAACCGAATGCTTCTCCATGAATTCGCTCATGTCGATGCGGATCATGTGCTCTTCGGAGTCGAACAGGAACTCGGCCAGCGCGCGCGTCAGCTCGGTCTTGCCCACGCCGGTGGGGCCCAGGAACAGGAACGATCCATACGGACGCGAAGGATCGGCCAGGCCCGCGCGGGAACGGCGGATGGCGTCCGCCACCAGGCGCACGGCCTCGTCCTGGCCCACCACGCGGCGGTGCAGGAACTCTTCCATGTGCAGCAGCTTTTCGCGTTCGCCCTGCATCATTTTGGACACGGGAATGCCCGTGGCGCGCGACACGACTTCGGCGATTTCCTCGGCGCCGACGCGCGTGCGCAGCAGGCGCGGACGGCTCTCGTCGCCCTCGGCGTTCTCCGCGGCTTCGGCGGCGCCCACTTCGGCGGCCTTCAGGCGCGCTTCAAGGTCGGGCAGCTTGCCGTATTGCAGTTCAGCCAGCTTGTCGAACTGGCCCTTGCGCTGCAATTCCGCCATTTCGGCGCGCGTGCTGTCGATCTCTTCCTTGATGGCCTGGGTGCCCTGCACCGCGGCTTTCTCGGCCTTCCAGATTTCTTCGTAGTCGTTGTATTCGCGCTGCAGCTTTTGCAGTTCGTCTTCGATGACGCCCAGGCGGCGCTTGGAAGCGTCGTCGGTTTCCTTCTTGACGGCTTCGCGCTCGATCTTGAGCTGGATGATGCGGCGATCCAGCTTGTCCATCACTTCCGGCTTGGAGTCGATTTCCATGCGGATGCGCGCGCCAGCCTCGTCGATGAGGTCGATGGCCTTGTCGGGCAGGAAGCGGTCGGTGATGTAGCGGTGCGACAGTTCCGCGGCGGCCACGATGGCCGGGTCGGTGATCTCGACGCCGTGGTGGATCTCGTAGCGTTCCTGCAGCCCGCGCAGGATGGCGATGGTGGATTCCACGTCCGGTTCGTCGACCAGCACCTTCTGGAAGCGCCGCTCCAGCGCCGCGTCCTTTTCGATGTACTTGCGGTATTCGTCCAGCGTGGTGGCGCCGATGCAGTGTAGTTCGCCGCGAGCCAGGGCCGGCTTGAGCATGTTGCCCGCGTCCATCGCGCCCTCGGCCTTGCCCGCGCCCACCATCGTGTGCAGTTCGTCGATGAAGACGATATTGCGGCCGTCGTCCTGGCCCAGCTCTTTGAGCACGGCCTTCAGGCGTTCTTCGAATTCGCCGCGGAACTTGGCGCCCGCCAGCAGCGCCGCCAGGTCCAGGGACAGCACGCGCTTGCCGCGCAGGGTCTCGGGCACTTCGTCGTTGACGATGCGCTGCGCCAGGCCTTCGACGATGGCGGTCTTGCCCACGCCGGGTTCGCCGATCAGCACCGGGTTGTTCTTGGTGCGCCGTTGGAGGATCTGGATGGTGCGGCGGATTTCGTCGTCGCGGCCGATGACCGGATCCAGCTTGCCCTGGCGGGCGCGCTCGGTCAGGTCCAGGGTGTATTTGGCCAGCGCTTCGCGGTTGGCCTCGCCTTCCGCGCCGGAGACGTTCTCGCCGCCGCGCACGGCGTCGATCGCGGCTTCCAGGGCCTTCTTCTGCAGGCCCGCTTCACGCAAAATGCGGCCGGCCTCGCCCTTGTCGTCGGCCAGGGCCAGCAGGAACAGTTCGCTGGCGATATAGGTATCGCCGCGGCGCGCGGCTTCCTTGTCCGTGCGCGTCAGCACGCCCTGCAGGTCGCGGCCGACCTGGACGTTGTCGTCCCCTTGCACTTGCGGCAGGGACTTCATGGCGTTTTCCAGGGCCGGGCCCAGGCGGTTGACGGCCACGCCGGCGCGCGCCAGCAGACTGCCCGCGCCGCTGTCGGCATCCGCCAGCAGGGCGGACAGCACGTGGACGGGTTCGATGTAGGGGTGGTCGTTGCGGGCGGCGAGACTTTGAGCGTCGGCCAGCGCTTGTTGGAACTTGGTGGTGAGTTTGTCGAATCGCATAATGGTCGTATTGGCTTGTGGGGAGCCTGACCGATACGTGCCGGCTGGCTCGATAACCTGAATATGTGGCCGGATGAGACAATTTCAACACCCGGCCGCCCTCATGGTCTTCTTCGACGTGCAGCAGCAAACTGAGCAATGAGCATATACGTTTTTGTGTACGGAACCCTACGGGCGGGCGAAATCAATGACCTCGCCCGCGCCGCCGCGGCGCGGGGGCTGCCGCAGGCCGTCTTTGTCGGAGCGGCCAGCGTGCCGGGCATGCTGGTCGATTTCGGCGACTGGCCCGGCCTGATCCCGGTCGACGACGGCCGGCGCGTGCGCGGCGACGTTTTCCAGGTGGAACCGCCGCTGATCGCGCTGATGGACGAGATCGAGGAATACCAGCCCGGCAAGCCCTGTTGCTTCGTGCGCCGGACCGTCCTCGCCCGGCTGGAAACCACCGCCGAGCAGCGCCTTCTAAGCTGCCAGTACTACCCGATAGACCCGGCGCTGCGGGCCGCGGCGGTCGACATCGCCGGGGACGACTGGATCGCCCACCGTCTCGCTCGGACGACATCGGGGCGGCCGGTAAGACACCCGTAGTAACAACGGACTACAATAGACGCCTGTCTCATGCTTCACACCCGTTCCGGCGCCCGCCGCTGAATGGGCACTCTAAAGGTCAACGTATGCAAAAACGGGTCCCCATTGCCCCTGATGCCGCCCACTGTTCCACGTGCATGCTGGGCCACGTCTGCGTTCCCGTGGGCATGGCAGCCGCGGAAGTCGAAAAGCTGGACGAGCTGGTGAAAGAACGCGTCCGCCTTGAAAAGGGCAAGACGCTGTATTCGCTGGACCACCCGCTGGACGCCGTGTATGGCGTTCGCTTCGGCAGCCTCAAGACGCAGCTTGAAGACGCCACCGGCCAGATTCAAATCACCGGTTTTCACCTGCCCGGCGAAATCGTCGGCATGGACGGCATGCTGGACGGCAAGCACGTGTCCGCCGCTGTGGCGCTGGAAGACTCCGAAGTCTGCGTCATCCGCCTGAACGAAGTGGACCGCGTGGCCTCGCACCTGCCGTCGCTGCAGCAGCAGTTCCGCCGCCTCATGAGCCGCGAGATCACCCGCTCGCACCAGATGCTGGCGTCGCTGGGTTCCATGCGCTCCGAACAGCGCCTGGCCGCTTTCCTCTTGAACCTGTCGCAGCGCTACGCGTCGCTGGGCTATTCCTCCACCGAATTCGTGCTGCGCATGAGCCGCGAGGAAATCGGCAACTACCTGGGCCTGACGCTTGAAACGGTCAGCCGGCTGTTCTCGCGTTTTGCGCGCGACAGCCTCATCAAGATCAACCAGCGCGAGGTCCGCATCCTGGATCTGCCCGCCCTCAAGCAACTGCTGGGTCACGAAGGCTGCTGAAGGTACGCCGCGCCATGCGCAGCGCGCCTGCAACTTCTCTGTCCTGCGCGTGGCTGACAACCGCGCCGCACCTGTCGCGCGGCCTGGCGGCGGCGCTGACGGCTGCCGCACTGCTTGCGCCGCTTGGCGCACATGCCCAGACGCCGCTGTCCGATCCCTACGACTACGATGAAGCCGCGCCCGCGCCCAAGCGGGCGACGCCGCTGCGCTGGCAGACGCTGGAGCTGGGCAAGGCTGGCCATCGGTACAAGATGCCGGTCTATGCCAACCGCAACCTGGCCAAGGACGACCTGCGCGACATCAGGCACGTGCTCATCGTCATCCATGGCGTCAAGCGCGACGCCGACCACTACTACGAGACCGCGGCGGCGCTGGTCGCCGACAACCCCACGCGAGCGCGCAACACGCTGGTGCTGGCGCCGCGCTTTTCCGGCGCGATCGACTCGGGGTTCGGCGGCATGGCCGCATGGCGCAAGGCCAGTTGGGAAGACGGCGAAGACAGCGTCCAGGCAAGCGGCAGGCCCGCGCCGGTCAGCTCGTTCCAGGTGCTGGACGACCTGCTGCGCAGCCTGGACGACCGCAAGCGCCTGCCATCCCTGGCCGGCCTGGTGTTGGCCGGGCACTCTGGCGGCGCGCAGCTCGTGCAACGCTACGCGGTGCTGAACAACGTGGACGGCGCCCTGCGCCGCGACGGGCTCGCGGTGCGCTACGTCATCGCCAATCCCTCGTCGTACCTGTACCTGACCAACGAACGGCCGCGCGCCGACGGCAAGGGCTACGCGCCGTACGAACGCGGCATCTGCCCCACGTACAACCAGTACAAGTACGGCACAGACAAGCTGCCAGCCTACGCCGGCGACAGTGACGATTCCCGGCTGTTCGTGCGCTACGCGGCGCGCGACGTCGTCTACCTGCTGGGCGGCGCCGACAATAATCCCGAGCACCGGCTGTTGGACAAGGCCTGCGGCGCGGAAGCCCAGGGGGCCACTCGCCTGGCCCGCGGCACGGGTTACGTGCAGTACGAATACGTGCTGGCCGCCCGAGGCGCCAAGCCCGTCCCGCTGCGGCATGCCAGCTTCCAGGTGGGCGGCGTGGGCCACGACGGCAAGCGCATGTTCGGATCCATCTGCGGCGTGCGGGCGCTGTTGGGCGAAGACGCCCAGGCCGGTAACGCCGCCGCAGCGTGCGACATCATCAAGCCGCGCGGTAAATAGCCCGCTTAGCGGGGCTTCCTCTAAGGGAAACTCCGCAGCCTGCCCCTGCTTCTCCACGCTTGACACCTCCCTTGATCCGGCCTAAAAGTTAACCTTATGGTTAAGTTAAATGACGATACGCTCGACGACATCTTTTCGGCGCTGGCGGACAGCACGCGGCGCCGGGTGCTGGCTGACCTGGAACAAGGGTCGGCCTCGGTCAGCGCGCTGGCACAGCCTCACGCCATGTCGCTGCCCGCCTTCATGAAGCACCTGCGGGTGCTGGAAGACGCCGGCCTGATCGCGCGCGCCAAGGACGGACGCGTCGTCAGCTGCACCCTGTCGCCGGAACCCATGCGCGCCGCCGCCGGCTGGCTGGCCCGCTACGAACGATTCTGGACCGGGCAACTCGATTCACTGGCTCGGTATCTCTATCACGAAGAGGAAACCCATCCATGGAAAACCAATCCTCCCCCATCGAGCTCCGGCTCCAGCGGCGCTTCAACGCCCCCGTCGAACGCGTCTGGCGCGCCTGGACGGACCCGCAAGCGTTGATGCGATGGTTCGGCCCGGGCGGCACGCAGCGCGTGCTGCTGGCCGAGACCGACGTGCGCGTGGGCGGCGCCTACCAGGTGGGCTTCGTCACCGAAGACGGAGGGGAACACTACGCCAGCGGCCGCTACGAAGAGGTCGATCATCCGCGCCGGTTGGTGTTCACCTGGGCGTGGCGCGACACGCCACAGGAGACCTCGCTGATCACCCTGGAATTCACCCCTGCGGGCGCCGGCACAGAGCTTGCCTTCCTGCAGACCCCGTTCGTCGACCAGCCCACCCGCGACGGCCACGAGCATGGCTGGTCCGGCGCCATGGACAGGCTGGCGGACCACCTGGCGAGCGCGGCCTGATACCGCGCCGCCCTCCTTGTCCGGGCCCGCGGGCCCACCATGAAGGAGTCGTACGATGCAAACCGATCATCCCGTCGTATCCCGTCATCAATGGAACCTTGCACGCGAGGCGCTGCTGCGTCGCGAGAAGGAGTTGACTCACGCCGAGGACGCGCTGGCGCGCGACCGCAGGGCGCTGCCATGGGTCAAGGTCGAAAAAAGCTACCAGTTCGACGGCGCGCAAGGTGTGCGAGGCCTGGACGCATTGTTCCAAGGCAGAAGCCAGCTCATCATCTACCACTTCATGTTTGCTCCCGATTGGGAGGACGGCTGCGTAGGCTGCTCGTTCCTGGCCGACCACATGGACAGCGCCCTGATGCATCTGCGACACCACGATGTGTCGGTGGCCGCGGTATCGCGTGCTCCCTACCCCAAGCTGGCCGCCTTCAAGCGGCGCATGGGCTGGGAATTCGACTGGTATTCGGCGAATGGCAGCGACTTCAATTACGACCTGGGCGCATCCGTGCCCAAAGCGGATGGCGAGTTCGAGGAACGCCCCGGAGCCAGCGCTTTTTTCCGCGACCCGGACGGCGAGATCTTCCACACCTACTCGACCTTCGAGCGTGGCGTCGAACGCCTGGCAGGCGCCTACAACTACCTGGATATCGCCCCGCTGGGCCGCAATGAAAACGGCCCCAACTTCGATATCGGCGACTGGGTGCGCCACCATGACCGCTACGGCGACCCCGTCCGCAAAGCCTGCCACGGCCAGGCCTAGCCCGCCGACGCTGTCCGGCGCGCGCATGGCGGGCCTGTGGCTGGCCTGCATGGCGGCGATGGCCGCCGGCCTGCTGGTGGACACGTGGCGCACGCCCGCCGCGCTGCTTGCCAGCGAATGCGGCGCACCGGGCACGCTGACGCAAATGGCGTGGCGGCATGCTTCGCTGATGCCGGCGAGCACCGCCGCGATGGCGCTTGCGGCGCTGATGCCATGGCGCGGGACGCATGGCCGCGCTGCGCCCTGGGCGGCGCGCCTGCTGTGCGCGGCGTTGATGGCGATCGGAATGGTGCTGGGCGCGCGCCTGGGCGTGCAGACCGCGCAGACGCTGGGCGCGGCGCCCTTCGGCGGCATGGCGCTGGGCATGGCGGCCGGCATGGCCGCCGCCCTGCTTCCCCTGGGCGCGCTTAGCGCCTGGCGCCGGTAAGCGGACGGGCGGGCGCCGGCGCGGCGTCGATCGGCCCGGCCCCGGGCGCCTGGATTTCCAGCGGGCTGGTCGCCTGCGCAACGCACGGCAGGATCCAGCCCTCTTCCTTTTCGTCGCGCGACAGGCCCGGCCACTCGATGCCGTACACCACCGAGCCTTCGAGCATCAGGCACATGCAGGCTCGGCAGGTGCCATTGCGGCACGAACTGGGCAGCTTGATGCCGGCCGCCTGCGCAGCCCGCAACAGCGGCACGTCGGCCGGCGCATCAAAACGCATGCCGGACGGCTGAATGAGGACGGGATGGGTCGACATGGATGAAGCGCGGCGCAAGCTCAGGCGGCGTTGTCCTGCCACTCCAGCTTCCAGGCGCCGGACAGCACGTTCTGCATCCACAGTACGCACGTCAAAGTCTTGGCGTCGGTGACTTCGCCCTTGCTGCAAGCGGCGACCAGGTCGTCGGGATGCGTGCTGATCACGTCCAGGAATTCGTCCTGGTCCAGCTGGCGCGGGCCGGCGCGCAGACCGCGTGCGAAGAAGATGTGGATGATCTCGGTGGAATAGGCAATGGCCAGGTGCAGGGCGCCGGCGTGAGCCCATTCGCCCGCGGTGTAACCCGTTTCTTCCAGCAGCTCGCGCTTGGCGCACACCAGCGGATCTTCACCGGGATCCAGCTTGCCGGCGGGGAACTCCGTCATGACGCGACCGATCGGATAGCGGAACTGGCGCTCCAGCAGAACCCGTCCATCGTCCAGCAGCGGAATGACGACAACCGCGCCCGGATGAACCACATATTCGCGGATGCCGGTGTGGCCGTTGGGCAGGCTGACGGTGTCGCGCCGGATCTTCAGGAAATTGCCGTCATACGGCGCTTCGCTGGTCAGCAGCGTTTCGACGAGATGGGTATCGGTTGGACGGGTCATGAGGGCGTTTGGAATGTCAGGAACGGGAGGCAAGCCGCCTCGGGCACGCCTGGCAGCTTACCATCGGGCCGCTCCATTCCGGTCAGCCGAACTTGCGCACGGCGTCCAGCGCCAGACCCGCGCCAATGCTGCCGAACAGGTCCCCCTCGACGCTGCGCGCGCCCGGCACCAGCGCGGACACGCTCTCGCGCAGGCGCGGCACCCGGCTGGAACCTCCAGTGAAAAATACGGTGTCCACGTCGGCCGTCGACACGCCGGCATCGCGCAGCAACTGGCCCACGGTGGTCTCCACTTTTTCGATCAGACGCCCCACGCAGGCATCGAACGACGGACGCGTCACCTCCACGCCCAGATCCGGCGCCACGCGCGACAGATCGATGCGGGCGGCAGGCGCATCCGACAGCGCGATCTTGGCTTCTTCCACCTGCACCGCCACCCAGTGGCCCGCGCGTTCCTTGACCAGGTTCAGCAGCAGGTCGATCTTTTGGCGGTCGCCGGCCTCGGCGCGGATGTAGGCGAAATGCTCGGCTGCCTTGCGCGTGTAGGCCTGGTTGATCGTGTGCCAGCAGGCCAGGTTGCCGTACTGCGTCGACGGCACGTCCTTGCCGCTGCGCAGCTGGCTGCCCAGGCCCAATAGCGGCATGACGTGCCCCAGGCTCAGTTGCTTGTCGAAATCCACCCCGCCGATATGCACGCCGCCGTAGGCCAGGATGTCGTCGCGACGGTCGGCCTTGCCGGCCCGATCGGGCCCCAGGCGAATCAACGTGAAGTCTGACGTGCCGCCGCCGATGTCGATGACCAGCACCAGCTCTTCGCGGCTGATCTGCGACTCGTAGTCGAATGCGGCGGCCAGCGGCTCGAACTGGAACTCGATATCGGTGAAACCCACGCTGCGCGCGATCTCTTCCAGTGTGTCCTGCGCAGTCTGGTCGGCGGCCGCGTTGTCGTCCACGAAGAACACCGGGCGGCCAAGCACGGCGCGCGTGAAGTTGCGGCCGGCGGCGGTCTCCGCGCGCGCCTTGAGTTCGGCGATGAATCGCGTAAGCAGCACCCGGAATGGAATCGAGCGCCCTTGGACCTCCGTCGACCCGTCGATCAGCGAACTGCCCAGCAGGCTTTTCATCGAGCGCATCAGACGCCCGTCGTAGCCCGCCAGGTAATCGGAGATGGCCGCGCGGCCATAGCTGACGTCGGCGTCCTCGTCATGGAAGAAAATGGCGGACGGCAGGGTCGTCTTGCCGTCTTCCAGCGCCAGGAGCGCGTGTTGGTCGGGACGGCTCCAGCCGACGGTGGAATTGGAGGTGCCGAAGTCGACGCCGCATGCGGTGGAAGTCATGGGGATAGGGGCGCTGGAAGCAAAACGGCGCAGTAGTGTACCCGCTTCAGATCCGTCCCCATATTCCTCCGGCGCGCCCCTCTATTGCTGGCGGCGCTGCTCCAGTTCCCGCATGCATTGCTCAAGGCCGGCCTGCATTTGCGCGTTGGAGACGGCGGCGCGGTCCGACACCTGGCGGCAGCGCTGGAACTCGGCCTGGCTTTCCGGCGTGTCGCGGATCACCACGGGCGGGGTCTCCGGCGTGACCGTCATGCGCAGCGTCGACGGAGGCGACAGGCTGCCTTCCCGGGAGGGAAACTGCATTTCCTGCGTGGCGGTCGAGGGAACGGCGTTCTGGGCCTGGGCAGCGCCCGCTGCGCAAAGCGCGGCAAAGAGGAATGCGGTGATGTGGCGTTGGTTCATGGCGACCTCTGTTCGATGAGTCAGCGCCCGACAACGAGGCCAAAGCCTGCTCCGGAGCGCGCCGCTTATGGTAGCCCTACCCGCCGCCCGGCGTCGTGCCAAGACGCTACATGATGCGCGCCAGTTGTTTCCTGCCGTTTCCCGACCACGCGCTAGGACGCGCGCCGTGACTTGCGCAGGGGATCCAGCAGCGAAGACAGGCCGTTGTGGTCAAGTTCGTGCATCAGGGCCAAGAGACGGCCCAATTCCCCCGGCGGGAAACCCTTGCGCGCGAACCACGCCAGGTACGGCCCCGGCAGGTCCGCGATCAGGCGCCCCTTGTACTTCCCGAAGGGCATGTCGCGCGTCACCAGCAGGGAAAGCAGTTCGGGATCCATCACGTTCATCACGGCACGCCGACCCCGAAGAGTTCAACAGCAGGCACGGCCGCGATCTTCACGCCAAAGCTGGAAATGGCCGGCAGCGTGGCATTGTGGTGCGCCCGAATGACCGCGCCGGGCGCATGCGGCTTGTCGTGCGTGGTGTGCGCGTCGGCGGCCAAAGTCACCGCCAGCCCCAGCCCTGCCGCGCGCCGCACCGTGGTGTCCACGCAAAATTCAGTGGCGTAGCCGCAGACCACAAGCTGCGTCACACCCAGGCCGGCCAGCACTTCGGCCAGCTCGGTGCGCAGGAAAGAGTCAGGCGTCGTCTTGCGCACCCGGATGTCGCCGTCGGCCGGCGCCAGGCGCGCATCCAGTTCCCATCCGGGCTGCCCGTGCGCCAGATCCGAGCCCGGGCTCTCGTGCTGCACATAGATGACCGGCGCCCCGGCCGCGCGCGCGCGTTCCGCCAGCGCATTGATGCGGGCCAGAACCTCGACGGATTCAAAAGGCGGCGGCGAGGTTTCGAACAGCGCGCGTTGCACGTCGATCACGATGAGGGCGGAGGTCATGGAGGCGTTCCAGCAGGCGGATGGCAGCGAGTCTACCGCCAAACGCGAACGCCATGGCTGGCCCCGCAGGCTGTCAGCCGCATTCCGCGCCGGTGGCGCCAGGCGGCCAGGTTCGCGCATACATCCAGAAATGGCGAGGCTCGCCCCGCACGACGCGATACGCATGCAGCAAGCCTTCGCGCTGGTAGCCGCAGCGCTCCAGCACCCGCGCCGACGCCACGTTGGAATCCAGCACCGTGGCCTGGATTCGAGCAAAACCCAGCGTCTGCAGCGCCCAATCGCTGACGGCGGCGCAGGCCCTTGTGGCCAGCCCCTGGCGCCAGAATTCCGGCGCAATGTCATAGGCGATCTCTGCCCGGCGGTGCGCAGGCGCGATCTCGTTCAGGCCGATTGTTCCCACCAGACGGTCGTCCTGGCCGGCGATCGCGAATCGCATGCTGTGCGAGCGCTCAGGCCGCGCGTAGGCCCGGATAAGTTCAGCCAGATCGCCCGGCCCATCCACACGCCAGCTGGTGTGCCGTGTGACGGCGTCCTGGCTCAGATAGGTATGCCACGTCGCTGCGTCGTCCTCACGCATAGGACGCAAGCGCATACCGGGGGCAGCAAGGTCCGGGAGCGCCAGGGGCCAATCTGAGAGTTTCGTGGCCATCGGGTTCTAGCCTCGAAAGCGGCGCGATAAGGCCTGCGAATCCGCGCGGCTCATGATGCCGTAATGATCCGCGGCTCGCACCGCACCGGGAAATTCACGGAATTGGCGATGAAGCAGAAGTGATGGGCGCGGTCATGCAGTTCCCTGGCCAAATCGGCGTCGTCGCCGGCGCGGATGGTGACCTGGGGCCGCAGCGTCACCTGCGAAAACGCCCCGCCGCGCTCGCGGTCCTCGACCATGACACCCTGCGCCTCGTCGCGGTAGGCTTCGACAGTCACGCCCTCGACCGCGCAGAAATGCAGGTACCAGAGTTTGTGGCACGCGGACAGCGACGCCACCAGCATGTCTTCGGGATTCCAGCGCGCCGGATCGCCGCGGAACGCCGGATCGGACGAGCCCGGCACGTCGGGCTTGCCAGCGGCCTGGATAAGGTGGTCACGCGAGTACGCTGCGTAACTGGATGTCCCGCTGCCAGTGTTGCCTGTCCAGTCCACGGTAACGCTGTAATGATGTTCGCCTTTCATGGCTGTCGCCCCGTCGTCACGGCGAGCGCGGCCCAATGCCGCCCGCCGGAGGAACGCCGAGCTTAGCGCAAGCGCGGGTCGCCGACACACCCCTTTTCGCAGCCTCCGTCTTACATCCCGTTTCAGCACCCGGCAGTTACTGTCCGTATCGTGATACGCGTCTAGCCCTTCGCCACCCAGGAGCTCGCCATGATGAAAACCACCCTGACCTGCACCCTGAGTCTTGCGCTGCTTGCCGGCTGCGCGCCTTCGAAGCCCATCACCGCCCGTTCCGTGCCCGTGGACAACCACACCTCGCGCGATTCCCTGGATTGGCCCGGCAGCTACGAAGGCATCCTGCCCTGCGCCGATTGCCCGGGCATCCGCACCCGCCTGACGCTGATGAAAGACGGCCGCTATGAAAAGTCGACCCAATACCTGGATCGCCAGCCGCAGCCCGACATCGTGTCCGGCACCTTCAGCTGGGAATCCGACGGCGGCACGATCCGGCTGGACGCCGCGGGCGACAGCCAGCGTTTCTTCGTCGGCGAAAACCAGGTGACGATGCTCTACCGCGACGGCACGCGCCCCACCGGCCCGCTCGCGAGTCAGTACGTCCTGCGCCGAGTCCAATAAGGCATCGCGCCGCCGCACGCTTTAGGGCTATCCTCTGGCATCGTCCGCGCCCGGCGGCGCGCTCCATCCAGAAAGGAAGCCATGAAGACCGATCACGAACTGCTGTCCGCCTTCGCGCCCACCGGCGTGCTGCGCGCGTCCATCAATCTGGGCAACCCCATCCTGGCCAATACCGACCCAGCCACCGGCCAGCCCGGCGGCGTGTCAGTGGACCTGGCCACGGAACTGGCGCGACGCCTGGACGTGAACCTGGAGCTTGTCGTCTTCAAGTCCGCCGGCGAATCCGTCAACGCCGTCGCGGCCGAGCAGGCCGACGTGGGCTTTTTCGCCATCGACCCGCTGCGCGGCGAACAGATCGCCTTCACCGCGCCCTATGTCGTCATCGAGGGCGCCTACCTGGTGCGCCAGGACTCGCCCATCGCCGCCATGGACGAAGTCGACCGCCCGGGCCAGCGCGTGGTGGTCGGCAAGGGCAGCGCCTATGACCTGTACCTGACCCGCGAACTCAAGCAGGCCGAGATCTTCCGCGCGCCCACCTCGCCGGCCGTGGTCGACACCTTCCTGCAGGAAAACATGGAAGTCGCCGCGGGCGTGAAGCAACAGCTCCAGGCCGATGCGCAGCGCCTGGGCGGGCTGCGGCTCCTGGACGGTCACTTCATGCTGATCCGCCAGGCAATGGGCGTGCCCAAGAGCCGGGGCGACAAGGCCAGCGTCTATCTGGCGGCGTATGTCGAAGCCATGAAGAAATCCGGATTCGTGGCCGAAGCCCTGGCGCGCCACAAGATCCAGGGCGCCGCCGTGGCGCCGCTGGAATCCGCGGCGCAGGCCTAGGCGTTCGCCTGGGGCGCGGCGTCGGCCAGCAACTGGCGCAGCCTGAATTTCTGAACCTTGCCGCTGGGCGTAGTGGGCAGGCTGTCCCGGATCTCCAGCCGTTCCGGGATGTACTGCACCGCAACGCCGAAGCCCTTCAAGAAATCCACCAACGCGGCCAGGTCCAGTTCCTGGCCGTTCTTCAAGGTGACGACGGCGCAGGCGCGTTCGCCCAGCCGCTCATCCGGGTACGCCACGATGGCGGCCATCTCCACCGCCGGGTGGCGGTACAGCAGAGATTCAATCTCCACCACCGGAATATTCTCTCCGCCGCGAATGATGACGTCCTTGCTGCGGCCCGTGATGCGCAGGTAGCCCGAGGCGTCGATGCGGGCCATGTCGCCCGTGTCAAACCATCCGTCGGCGTCCGTCGCGTTCAACTGCGGCCGTTTCAGGTAGCCGCCGAAATTCGAGCAGGACCGCAGCCACAAGTAGCCCTCGTTGCCCGGCGGCAGCACGGCGCCCGACGCGTCGGCCACCTTGATCTCCACGCCCGGCAAAGGCCAGCCATCCGTAGTGCAGGCGCGCTCGTCGTCATCTTCCGGCAGCGTCAACGTGACGGCGCCGTTCTCGGTCATGCCCCAAGCCGAGATGATCTTGGCGCCCAGTGTGCGGCTGGCCTGTTCGACCAAGGGGCCGGGTATGGGCGCGCCGGCGCACAGAAAGGCCCGCAACGACGGCACGGGCTTGCCCGACTGCGCGACTTCGCGCGATGTCCGTCAGGAAAGGCGTGGACGCCATGCTGAACGTGACGCCATGTTCGCGCATCAGGGCGGCGGCCGTCGCCGCGTTCCAGATATCCAGCGTCACGGCGCTGGCCTGCAGATAGAACGGCATCATCAGGCCATACATGAAGCCGGTCTGGTGCGCCATGGGCGATCCCATCAGCACCACGTCGTCAGGCCCCAGCCGCAGGCGCTGAGCGTACGCGGCAATGTTCGACAGGCAGGTATTGGCCGTGTGCATCACGCCCTTGGGCTCGCCCGTGGTGCCCGACGTGTACATCAGTTGCGTGACGTCGTCCGGGCCGGGACGGGAGCGGGTCAGGATCTGGCGCGCGTCCGGCTCGGTTTCCCAGGCGGGATCGCTCAGCCGCGCCTCGAAACTGTCGGGCCCCGCGCCGCCCACCACGATCACATGTTCCAGCCCCGGCAGATCGCCCCGCAGCCCATCGACCATGCCCGGGTAGTCGAAGCCGCGGAATCGATGGGGGATGATCAGCACCCGGGCCTCGCTGTGACGCAGCATGAACGACAGCTCCCGTTGCCGAAAGATGTGCATCAGCGGATTTATGACGGCGCCGATGCGCGAACACGCAAGGTACGTCACCACGAACTGCCAGCTGTTGGGCAATTGGCAGGCCACGACGTCCCCCCGGCCAACGCCCATCCGCGCCAGGCCCACGGCCACGCGGTCGGCCAGCGCCGTCAGTTGGCGGCTGGTGAACGGCTGCTGGATCCCGGCCTCGGCCTGCACCGCGGTCAGCGCGATCTTGTCGGGGCGGGACGCCGCATAATCATCCAACAGGTCATTGATCGTCAGGTCCGGCCACCACCCGCGCGCGATGCTCTCGGCCCGGCGAGGCGCAATCAATACGGCGTCGAAATCCATGGCTACGTCTCCTTGTGGTTGTAATGGTCGCCGCCGGCCGGGCCGGCCGGCGCTTATGCTGGCACCGCGCGGCGCCCCACGCGGTTGCGCGCGATGATGATCTTCATGATCTGCGCGGTGCCATCCCCGATCTGGAAACCCAATACGTCGCGCAGCCGCTGTTCCATCACGCCGCGGTCATAACCGCCATGGCCGAAGGTCAACAGGCACTGGTGCACCACGTCGTAAGCAAGTTTGGGCGCCCACCATTTGCACATCGCCGCCTGCGAGCCATGGGGCTGGCCGCGGTCCTTCAGCCACAGCGTCTGCAGGCACAGCAGGCGCGCCGCCTCGACTTGCGTTTCGCCCTCGGCGAGCGGATGCGATACCCCCTGGAAAGCCGTCAGTGGCTTGCCGAAGGCCTCGCGCTGCGCAGCGTATTCCCACGCGTCGTCCAGGGCCGCGCGCGCCACCGCCAGCACCTGCAGGCCAATCAGCGCGCGCGAATAGTCAAAGCCCTGCATAACCTGGACAAAGCCTTCGCCTTCTTCACCCAACCGGTGGTCCGCGGGAACTCTTACATTCTCGAAGAACAGCGACCCACGCCCGATCGCGCGCTGGCCGTGGCAGTCGTAACGGTTGCGGGTAACGCCGGGCAGATCCAGCGGCACCAGCAAGGCGGTGACGCCGCGTGCGCCCGAATCCGATGCGCCGCTGCGGCCGAACACCACCGCCGCATCGGCCTGATCGGCCGCCGAAATGGACGCCTTTTCCCCGTTCAGCACGTAATGTCCGTCCACGCGCTCGACGCGTAGCTGCAGATTCGCGGCGTCCGATCCACCGCGCGGCTCGGTCAGCGCGATCGCCAGCAAAGCCTCGCCCTGCGTCAGGCGCGCAATCCAGGGCCGCGCGATATCGGCATGACCGTGCTGCGCCAGAATCTGGCCGTTCAGCGACGCCAGCAGGTTCACGTACGACATGCTCAGATCCGCGCGCGCAATCTGCTCATGGATGACGCCCGCGGCCAGGCAGCCCATGCCCTGCCCGCCGCAGTCCTCCGGCAGCTCGGGCGCAATGAAGCCCATGCGGCCCATTTCCTGCATCAGCGTCCGGTCCAGCACACGCGTCCTGTCGCGCTCCTGGAAACCCGGCGCCACCCGCCCCTGCGCAAAGCGCCCCGCGTGCTCGGCCAGTGCGGACAGGTCCTCGTCGATGTAGGGATTCATGCCGTCTCCTTCGGGCGCGCCGATCCGTGCGGCGCGCTCTCTGTTCGTGTCCCTGCGTGGGCCCGCCTGCACGGACCGCACCGGCTGTCTACTTCGCGAACTGCCTGAAGTCGGGTTTGCGCTTTTCCTGGAAGGCGCGCACGCCCTCGCGCGATTCCTCGGTGTCGTAATAGAGCTTCAGCGCGTACATGCCCATGCCCGCGATGCCGGCCTGGTGCGCGGTGTCCATGTTGAAGGAACGCTTGGCGATCGCGATTGCAGTGGGGCTTTTCTCCATGATCTCGGCGCACCACCTGGCAACTTCTTCGTCCAGCCGATCATGCGGCACCACGGCGTTGACCAATCCCATGGCCAAGGCTTCGGCGGCGGGATAGCGGCGGCACAGGTACCAGATTTCGCGCGCCTTTTTCTCGCCCACCACACGCGCCAGATAGGCAGTGCCGTAGCCCGGATCGACCGACCCGACCTTGGGTCCGACTTGCCCGAACACCGCCTTCTCAGACGCGATCGTGAAATCGCAAATGGTGCACAGCACGTTTCCACCGCCGATGGCGTAACCCTGCACCCGGGCGATGACAGGCTTGGGCACGTCCCGGATGGCGTTGTGCAGCTCTTCCATCGGCAGCCCGATGGTGCCGCGGCCGTCATATTGGCCGGCGTGCGCCGACTGGTCTCCCCCGGTGCAGAAGGCCCTCTCGCCCTCACCGGCCAGCACGATCACGCCGATGTCCGCCGCATACCCCGCGCGGTTGATCGCGTGAATCAGTTCATCGCAGGTCTGGCCGCGAAACGCGTTCATCTTTTCGGGCCGATTGATCGTGATCCAGGCCGCGCCATCGCGGACCTCGTAGAGGATGTCTTCGTAGTTCATCATGGCTCCAGATTGGAAATGCAGGCCAGGCGGCATCAGCCGTTCATCGTCAGTCCGCCGGACACGCTGAGCACCTGCCCCGTGACGTAGGCGGCGTCGTCGCTGGCAAAGAACAGGATTGCGCCGGGCAAGTCGTCGGGCTGGCCGATGCGGCCCAGCGGGATCGCGCGCGTAAAGGCCTCGACCAGCTTTTCGGGGTTGCCCGCGCCTTCCTTGTAGTCGGCGAACAGCGCCGTGTCCGTGGGCCCGGGGCACACAACGTTGACCGTGACGCCATGCCGGGCGTGTTCCCGGGCAATGGTCTTGGAAAACGCCACGATCCCGCCTTTGCAGGCGGCATAGACGGCTTCGCCGGAAGACCCGACGCGAGCCGCGTCCGACGCGATGTTCACGATGCGTCCCGCCTTGCGCGCGGCCATGCCGGGCAGAACCGCATGGTGCATATGCAGGGCGCCGATCAGATTGATTGCGATCAGCCGGTCCCACTGCGCGGGCTCTGTCTTGGTAAAGGGTTTGAACACATCCCAGCCTGCGTTGTTGACCAGGATGTCGACCGGCCCCAGGGCCGATTCCGTGCGCGCGACCGCGGCGTCCACCTGTTGCCGCTGCGTGATATCGCAAGCAATGGCGGTTGCGCGTCCGCCGGCCACCTCGATTTCGTCCACGACGCGCTGCGCGTGGTCAGCGTTCAGGTCCAGGACCGCCACTGCGGCGCCTTCCCGGGCAAAGCGCCTGCAGGTCGCCCCGCCGATGCCGCCGCCGCCGCCCGTCACGATTGCCGTCTTGCCTGTCAGTCTCTGCATGATTTCCTCTGCACAGGTTGCCGGCTTGGTATCCTTGCTGCACGACGACGGACCGAAGCCGATATACGTAAACATGTTGACGTATATTAGAGACTCGACGGCGGGCTTTCAAGCCTGCGGACCAGTGATAGCTACCTATGAAATACCCTAATAAAAACACCGAAATCGCCAGGATGGAACTGGCCAACCGCCTCTTCTTTCGACTGTATCAATGTGCAAACATGCTGCATAAAACCGGCAGCCGTGCAGTCGAACACCTGGGACTGACCACTCAGCAGTGGGCCGTGCTGGGCGCGCTGTCGCGGCCCGAGGCCGAAGGGGGGATGAGCGTGGGTGATCTGGCGCGCTACCTGATGGTCAGCCGCCAAAGCCTGTCGGGCCTGATCAGCCGCATGGAACGCGACGGACACATCGCCAGCGCCCCCGACGGCCGCGACCGGCGTTCGCGCCTGGTGACGATGACCGATAGCGGCCGCAAGGTCTGGACGCACGACGCCATTCCCCGCATCCACGACTATTACGAAGGCGCCCTGGCCGATTTCTCCATGGGCGACCTGAGCCACACCCTGCATTACCTGCTGAAGCTGCTGGACAACATGCAGGGGTTGGACACCGAGGCGGGGCAGGAAGACACGCCATGACGCCAGCAGGCGGGGCAAGGCGGCTGGCCGCCCTGCCCCTCGTCAGTGGCTGATCATCCAGGGCCGCGCGCCCGCGAACGACTTTGCGCCATCCGCCGACGTGCGCGTCTTGCCCCGGGAACGCGCACCCGCGCAGCAGCCGCAGTTCATGCCGTGCCCCGCCCGCGAACTGCGCGGCTCGTTCGCGCTGCGTTCGTTGGCCGCCCGCGCCCGATTCACGGCCGAGGACAGCGCCGAGATCGCCGGCGCCCCGCCCACGATGCGGCCGCACATCGCGGCGCATTGCGGGCAGGCTGCCGGATCGCGCCACTGCGCCAGCGGCCGCAGCGCGGCAAATTCTCCGCAGTCCGCGCACGCATAGTCATACATCGGCATCGTCGTCTCCTAGCGGTCGCGCGAAAGCGGCATGTCCACGTTGCCCGGGATGTGCTTGACGGGCCCGGAAGCGGAAGGCTGGATATCGAAATCGAAGATCTCGGTGGGCAGCCACAGCGTGGCGCACGAGTTCGGAATATCGACCACCCCGCTGATATGCCCCTGCACCGGCGCGCAGCCCAGCAGCGAATAGGCCTGCGCGCCCGAATAGCCGAACTTCTTCAGATATTCGATGGCATTCAGGCAGGCCTGCCGGTAGGCCACGTTCACGTCCAGGTAATGCTGCTTGCCGCCTTCGTCGACGGAGATCCCCTCAAAAATCAGGAAATCCTTGTAGGCCGGCGTGATCGGGCTGGGCTTGAAGATGGGGTTCTTGATGGCGTACTTCTCCATGCCGCCCTTGATCAGCGACACGCGCATGTGCACCCAGCCCGCCATTTCGATCGCGCCGCAGAAGGTGATTTCACCATCGCCCTGCGAAAAGTGCAGGTCGCCCACCGACAGCCCGCCGCCCTTCACATACACCGGGAAAAACACGCGCGCGCCGCGCGACAGGTCCTTGATGTCGCAGTTGCCGCCGTGCTCGCGCGGCGGCACCGTGCGCGCGCCCTCGCCCGCGGCCTTGTCGCGGTCCGCGCCCTGCAACGCGCCCATGTGCGCCGTCTTGGGCGCCGGCGGATTGGCCAGTGGGGGCACGCGATTCGGGTTGGTGTCGATCAGCGCCTGCTCGCGCCGGTTCCACGTGTCCAGCAGTTTCTTGTCCGGCAGGCAGCCGATCAGGCCGGGGTGGATCAGCCCCGCGAAGTTGACGCCGGGAATGTGCCGCGACGACGTGAACATGCCATGGAAGTCCCAGATGGACTTCTGCGCATGCGGAAAATGTTCGGTCAGGAAGCCGCCGCCGTTGTTGCGGCTGAAAAAACCATTGAAGCCCCACAGGCTGTCGGGCTTGGCGCCGATATCCAGCAGGTCGACCACCAGCAGGTCGCCGGGCTCCGCGCCTTCTACGCCCACGGGCCCCGACAGGAAATGCACGGTGGACAGGTCCACGTCCCGCACGTCGTCAGCGTTGTCGTCGTTCTTGATCGCGCCGCCGGTCCAGTCGTAGGTTTCCAGGATGAAATCGTCCCCCGGCTTCACCCACACGGCCATCGGAATATCCGGGTGCCAACGATTGTGGATCTGCTTGTTCTCGTAGGGGGATTGTTCCAGATCGACACTGATAAGCGTATTGGTCATTCTCTTTCATCTCCGTCGTAACGAGTTGATAAAACAGAACTTCAGCCGGATACACGTCCAATTCCCGTTGCAGGTTGGATCTTCGTGTCTGACACGCTGCCCGCCATCGGGCATCAGAGTGTCATGTCATGCGCCTGGCGTGTCACGCAGTTGCCCAACGATGGTAGACGCGTTCAACTGATTTGCCATACTGGTTTTCCATGCAGTGGCAGCGTGTGCGGCACCGCGCGTCACGCGGGTATTTCGCAGCAGTTATGATGCAAGCCATTCTTAGCGCAATACCAAGGTTTCCCCGCATGGCCGCACTCCACCGCCCATCCCTCGCTGCCCTTCTGCTCATCGCCGCATGCGCCAGCGCGCCCGCCGTTGCCGACGACGACTGCATCGCGCGGGTGGGCGCCGAACTGGCCCGCATCGATAAGGCGCAGGATGCCCAGCGCACCCGCGAGTCCGCAAATGACCTGCAGTTGAACAGGGAGTTGTGCCAGGGCCGCCTGGACCTGCTGGACGCGCGCTTTGCGCTAAGCGATGACTTCGAAGCCTGCCGCCGCAAAGGCGTGCAGTTCTCTGATCAGGTCACGCGCAAACTGGCGGGCGCTTCCGACGATCTCACCGGCATGAAGGCCTCGTGGATCCGGGCGTGTGGCCTGCAGATGAAGGATTGATTGCGGCGAAGCCGCAGGCCTGGCATCGCGCCCGGGATCGCGGCGTGATCGGCGATTGCGATCGGGAAAAGGCGTTGCGATTGTGGCTGCAGCCCCGGCTGAACGGGACCGCGGCACGGGCCACGCGATTGCAGCCGCCGTTGCGGCCACGATCGCGGGTGGGTTAATGCAGCATCACGCCGCCTTCTTCTCCGCGTCGCGCGGGAAGAAAATCGCGCGGCTGGGATCGAAGCTGTACAGGTGCTGGTACTCCGGCGCGTCCGCCGCCAGCGCAAGCACCGATTCCAGAATGAAATCCGCCTTCGTGTCCGACAACAGCGCACTGAAGTTCAACCGGACAAATCCGGGCTTCTCGATCTCGCGACCGTCCAGGATCGCTTGCCGCATCTGAAGCGACATCGCATCGTCGATATCCAACAACCGATGAACATAAGGCCCCGCGCATGCGCAGCCGCCGCGAGCCTGAATACCGAAGCGATCGCTCAGCATGCGCGTCACCAGCTGCTGGTGGACAAAGCCGCCCTTGCCATCGCGCACCCGGAAAGAAAAGATCGGCAAACGGTTCGCGGACAGCGATCCCAGCAGCTCCAGACGCTCCGCGCCCTTCCAGGCGGCCAGCGCGCGCCGCACGAAATGCGCATGGCGCTGCTGCATGAAGTCGGCGCCCAGGGCCTCCTTGACCAGCACGACCAGCGCGGCGCGGATGTCGCCCACCACGTTCGGCGTGCCCGCTTCTTCGCGCGATTCCAGGCTGCCGCTGTAATCATGGCCAGCGGGCGACACGAACTTGACCGTGCCGCCGCCGGGCCAGGTCGGCGTCGTGTCCAGCACCGCATCGCGGCGCACGATCAGCACGCCCGACGCGCCGGGACCGCCAATGAACTTGTGCGGCGAAAACACGATAGCGTCGATCTGCGCGTCGGCAGCCGGCGACATCCGGATTGGCAGGTAAGGCGCGCCGCCCGCGTAGTCCCACAGCATCTTCGCGCCGGACGCCTTGACCAGCCGCGTAATGCCGGCCACGTCCGCCACGATGCCCGTCACATTCGACGCAGCCGACAGCGCGCAGACAACCAGCGTGCCTTCCGGGGCCTTCAGCGCCTGGGCAAGCTGCGCCAGGTCCGGCCCGCCTTCCGGGCTTTCCGGAAGTTCGACGATGTCGGCGCCGCATTCGCGCCACGGCAGGATGTTGGAATGATGTTCGTACGGGCCGATGACAACCCGGACCGGCTTGCCCGCGGCCACCGCCGCGTTCACGCCAAACAGATGCACCAGCCGATTGATGCCGGCAGTGGCGCCCGACCCCGAAAAAATCACCGCGTGCTCGTCGCTGGCGCCGCAGCACCGCGCAATCGCGGCGCGGGCCTCGCGGCGCAGGCGCGTGATGAAGCCGCCGCAGTACGAGGCTTCGGTATGCGAATTCGCGTAATACGGAAGCACCTGCTCAAGGACGAAGCGCTCGACTTGCATCAGCGCCCGGCCCGAAGCCACGTAGTCCGCATAGACCAGGGGCTTGGCGCCAAAGGGTCCGTCAATGCTGGCGTCTTTGCCGATCAATCCATCGGCAAGCGCCGCCGCGATATCCGGCGTATTCAGGCTGTCTTGAAATTGCTGCAACGGCGAGACCGAAACCCGTTGCGGGGCTGCGGCGGAATGCGTATTCATGGGATGTCTGTTCCGAACTGTTCGCAAATATCATACGATGGAAAGCCCGGATGAAACATCACCGTTTTTTTGCTATTAATTCATGAAAACGGGTCATATGATCGATGCCATGGAAAAAATCGACAAACTTGATCTAAGCATCATCTCCTGCCTGCAAAAAGACGGCGCACTGTCCCAGCGCGAGCTCGCAGATCGCGTCGGCCTGTCGCAAAACGCCTGCTGGCGCAGGCTTCAACGCCTGAACGCCTGCGGCATCATCCGCGGCACCCGGGCCGAGGTCAGCCTGGTCGCCCTGGGGCTGGACCTGACCGTCTTCGTCATGATCCGCACCAGCCACCACGCCAAGGCCTGGGCCGACGGCTTCCGCCAGCATGTCGAACGCCTGCCGGAAGTCACCGAGTTCTATCGCATCGGCGGAGACTGGGACTACCTGATCAAAGTCGTCTGCCGCGGCATGGCAGGGTATGACCGCTTCTACCAAAAGCTGATCACGGACTTTGAACTGTCGACGGTGACCGGATTCTTCAGCATGGAAGCCATCATCGAGAACCGGCCGCCGGATCTTCGACTGCTGGAGGATTAGGCGTCCACGGCGACTCCCGTCGCGCCGCCCGGCCAACCGCCCATCGGAATACACTACGAGCCTCGCGCCAGGAACTTTCCCGGCGCGCATCGTTCGAACCGTCCATTGATCCTCCTCGCGGAGACCCGTCCGGCCATGACCCTCTAAGCCCTCCCCCCGATCCCCGTTTGCGCCCTGCGCAACGTGTCTTATCGACCCCGGAGAGCTTCCTATGGCCCAGTCTTCCCGCGCGCCCGCAGCAGCGCACACCTCACTTCAGCCGCGGGACGCGGCGCCCTTCCTCAGCCTGCGCCACGTCAGCCATGCGCTGCCCGACGGCCGCATCCTGCTCGACGACGTCAGCCACGACTTCGCCACCACCCGTCACGGCCTCGTCGGCCGCAACGGAGCGGGCAAATCCGTGTTGCTACGCCTGGCGCAAGGCGACCTGGCCACGCAATCCGGCCGCATCGTCCGCCAAGGGCGCATCGCCTACGTCCCCCAGGACCAACCGCGAACCGCAGGCGCGACACTTGCCGACATCGCCGGCATCGCACCCATCCTGAACGCCCTGACGCGCATCGAAGCCGGCAGCACCTGCCAGGCAGATTTCGACCTGGCCGACGGCCACTGGCGCATCCACGACGAGTGGGCCCGCATGCTCGCCAACGCCGGCTTGCCGGCCTGGGAGCCCGGCCACGCCGCGGCGGCTGCCAGCGGCGGCGAACTGACACGCATCGCGCTCGCGGGCGCCCTGATGCGACAGCCCGACGGCCTGCTGCTGGACGAACCCAGCAACCACCTGGACGCCGGGGCCCGCAGCTGGCTCATGGCACAGATCCGCGCCTGGCGCGGCGGCCTGCTCGTCGTCAGCCACGACAGGACGCTGCTGGACGCCATGGCCCACATCGTCGAACTCGACCGCGGCACACTTACGGCGCACGCCGGCAACTACACCGCCTACCGCACGCATCGAGACCAGCAACACGCCGCACTGGACGCCGCCCTGGCTCACGCCCGCAACGAACGGGCCGCCGGCCTGCGCGCCCTGCGCCAGCAGCACGACGCCCAGCAACAACGCAATGCCCGAAACGCGCGTCAAGCGCGCGACGCAAACCAGGCTCCCATCCTGCTGGGCATGAAAAAGGCCAACGCCCAGGCGCACGCCGGCCGGGAAAACCTGCGCCGCCTGCAAACCAGCGCCGCACTGGACGAGGCCGTCACGCAAGCCGCCGCGCGAGTGAACCCCACGGCTGGCATTGCACTGGCTCTGCCCGAGACCGCCGTGCCGCAAGGCCGACGCGTCCTGCACCTGGAGGATGCAATGCCCCCCTACCCCTTGGGGACTCATCCCTTGACGCTGACACTCTCCGGCCCTTTTCGCCTGGCTATACGCGGACCCAACGGCTGCGGGAAAAGCACGCTGCTGTCGATGCTGGCGGGGAATGTGATGCCTGCCCGAGGCATTTGCGACGTCCGCGTGCCGACAGCCATGCTCGATCAGCGGGCATCCGGCATAGCCGACGACAAGTCCCTGGTGGAAACGCTGCACATGCTTGGCGCCGCGCTGCCCGATGGCGAACTGCGCAGCCGTCTGGCGCTGCTGGGCCTGGGTCCCGCGTTGGTCAACGGGCCTGCCGGAACATTAAGCGGCGGCGAACGCCTCAAGGCCGCGCTGGCCTGCGCGCTGTGGCGCAAGGAGCCGGCGCAGTTGTTGTTGCTGGATGAGCCGACGAATCATCTGGACATGGCGTCGGCGGAGGCGCTGGAGGATGCGCTAAGGGAGTATCCAGGTGCGATGGTGGTGGTGTCGCATGATGCGCAGTTCCTGGCGGGCATTTCGCCCACCCATGCATTGTCCTGGCAGACACAGGGATGGCAGTTGACCCACCGCGCGGCAGGCGGCCATTTTGAATAACGGCCGCCGTCCCGCGCTACTTCGCTTCAGCCGGATCAGGAAAGCGGAAGATCTCGGCGTAGACCGGCTCGCTCCAGGCACTGAGGTAATCCCCCCGTAAAAGCGTTGGATCCAGAAGTAGAATTTTCTGTTGAGGAGT
>NZ_DAMDGT010000007.1:0-189737 GCF_032102605.1 Achromobacter sp.
AGTCCGGAGCGAAGGCTCCGGACCGCAATCGTAGCCCCGCGCACCCCAGGCCGCCGACGCGCCGGGCGTCACAAGAACACCAGCCTACGCCAGCCCCCTCGGCAACACGATCGGTATCAGACACCAGGCGAAGCCCTCAGCAATACGGTCGGAGGCAAACACGCCCGAAAGCCGCCCCCCCGACGCTGCCAGCAAGTTGTTATTGCGCCGCAAACACGTCTATGCTCAATGTGAACAAAATATGACCGGTCATCAAATAGCACCCCCCCGTTGATTAACATCTCGGCTTTTGCCGTTGGACGCCGCCTCATGTCGGAACAGGAACTGAAACTGCACGTGCCCACGGCTTCGCGCCAAGCCGTGCTTCGTGAAGTCAAGCAACGCGAGGCCACCCGCATCCGCTTGCATGCCATGTACTTCGACACCCCCGAGCGCGAGCTCGCTCGGGCTCGCATAGCGGTCCGGCTGCGCCAGGAAGGCTCCGACTGGGTGCAAACCCTCAAGATGCCCGGCGCCGACGCCATCTCCCGCATCGAAATGAACCACCCTCGGCCAGGCCCCGTGCTCGACCTGTCCGTCTACGCCGGCACCGAAGTCGAAGCCGCGCTCTCCGCAATCAAAGGCGAACTGGGCCTGCGCTACGAAACCGACGTCCAGCGCCTGCTTCGCAAAGTCCGCACCCGCTACGGCACCGTCGAACTCGCCTACGACACCGGCATCCTGCGCGCGGGCACGCTGGAACTGCCCATCTCCGAACTCGAATTCGAACTCGTATCCGGCCGCCCCGCCGCCATCTTCTCGGTCGCGCGCGGCTGGCAGCAACGCCACGCCCTCATCCTCGACCCGCGCAGCAAATCCGAACGCGGCGATGCGCTGGCCCAGCTCGCGCAACGCCTTGCGCAGGTCGACGCCGACGCCGGCGACGGCCATGAACTCCGCCGTGCGCAGGCCATCGCCGAATTCTGGGCCCCGCGCGGCGCCTCCTCGGTCAAGCTACGCGACGACATGACGCCCTCCCAGGCCATGAGCGTCATCGCCGCCGAATGCCTCGACCACATCTGCCGCAACGCCGCCGTCCTGGCCGAGGTCGACACCGAAGGCGTCTACCGCGCCGGCAACTCCGAACACGTCCATCAACTTCGCGTCGGCGTGCGCCGGCTGCGCTCCGCCTGGAAACTCTTCGACGGCTGGATCGCCCCGGTGCCCGACACCCTGCTGCAAGGCGTGCGCACCCACTTCGCGGCGTTCGGCGCCAACCGCGACCAGGACGTGCTGAATGAAACCGTCGCGCCCGCCCTGCAGCGCGCCGGCATGCCCGTCATCCCCATGGAAGCCGCACCGCCCGAGCAGGACGCCCAGGCCATCGCGGGAGGCCAGTCCTTCCAGGCATGGCAGCTTGAATTGCTGGAGTGGACCCTGGACGTGCCCCCCGTGCAACCCGGCGCCGACAGCCAGGCCATCGCCAACGGCACGCCCAGCGATGCTGCGCCAGAGCCTGCCATCCGGCTGGAAGGCGGCGTGGCGAGCCCCGTCGTGAAGCCCACCATCATTCCCCTGGTCGCGCCCGAGCCCGATCCGCAGCGCCTGCACAAGCTGCTCGCGCGCCGCCTGCACCGCTGGCACGGCAAGGTAGCCGACCAGGGCACGCACTTTGCCTCGCTCGACATCCCTACCCGCCACGAGCTGCGCAAGCGCGGAAAGCGCCTGCGCTACGGCCTGTCCTTCGCCGAATCGCTGCTGCCGGCCAGCAAGCTGCGCGGCTATCGCAAACTGCTGTCCAAGGTCCAGGACGTGCTGGGCGAAATCAACGACCTGGCGACGGCCAAGGACTACTACCAGTCGTGTACGGCCACGCATCCGCAAGCCTGGTTCGCGCTGGGCTGGATCAGCGCGCGGCTGGAAGAACTGGTGGTGGAAGCGCAGGACGCCTTCGACGACCTCGCGGCCAGCAAACCGTTCTGGAAGTGATATAGCGCTTTTACGCGCAAGTCCGCTCGGACCGCAACGCGGCCTTCATGGCCGCGTTTTTTCGCGCGCGGCGAACGCCGCAAAAGAAAGCCACAACAAACGCCGCCCGCCGCGCTCGCGGCCGCGCGCGTTTACCGCAGTCACAAGTCCCTCGTTGAATTCGTTTTCACCTGGACACGCATCTAGCACAGCGTTTCAAAAAAGGGACTCCTGACAGCGAATCGTCAGGCCTCTGTCAATTCTTGGACATCCCGCGTGCCAATACTCGATGGCTGTCGTCCGGACACACGGTTCGGACGCATTCGTGGCCCGCAGCATCCGCCCGACACTCGTCCTGTGCGACGGCGCAACGGCCTCTTGCGGGCCGTCAGCCCACCCACGCACACAGACTCATGGAAACCACTTCCCACTTGCTGGTCCTTGCACGACGCGGCCTTATGGCCTGCTGCGCGCTATCGCTGGTGTTCTCGCTTTCCGCCTGCGGCGGCGACGACGACAAGGATGAACCGGCCCCGCCGCCCACGACACCCGCGCCGCAAACCTGCGGCGTGCATTGCGCGCCATGACCCCGGCAGCCCGGCCCTTCCTCGCAACCCAACGACACACCAGCCAATGACGATCGACGCATCCAAGAGAAAGTTCTTCAAGACCACGCTCGGAACCACGGCGGCCATGAGCGCCCTGTCGATGTTTCCGCCCAGCATCCGCCGCGCCCTGGCGATCGAACCGAGCAACGCCACCGGCACCATCCAGGACGTCAAGCACGTCGTCATGCTGATGCTGGAGAACCGCTCCTTCGACGGCTACTTCGGCACCTTCCCCGGTGTGCGCGGCTTCGGCGACCGCTTCCCGATTCCGCTGGCCAACGGAAAGTCGGTGTTCCATCAGACACGCAGCGACGGCACGCTGGAACTGCCCTACCACCTTGATGCACGGCTGGGCAACGCGCAGCGCGCGGGCAGCACGCCGCACTCCTGGCCCAACTGCCAGGCAGCGTGGGACCACGGCCGCATGAACCAGTGGCCCAGCGCCAAGCAACCGCTGTCGATGGGCTACTACGAAACCGCCGAGATCCCGTTCCATCGCGCGCTGGCAGACGCCTTCACGCTGTGCGACAACTACCACTGCGCCATGCACGCGGGCACGATTCCCAACCGGCTGTTCTTCTGGACCGGCACCAACGGCCCCACCGGCGACAACGTGTCCGTGGTGATGAACGAAATGAACGACGGCGCGGATGTGGGACCGTCCACGGAAGGCTGGACCTGGACCACCTACGCCGATCGCCTGCAGCAGGCGGGCGTGAGCTGGAAGGTCTACCAGAACATCCCGGACAACTTCGGCTGCAACGAGATGATGAGCTTCCGCCACTGGCGCGCCGAGATCGAGAAAATGCCCGCGGACCGCCAGGTCACCAACCAGGGCGGCCCCGCGTACAACCCGGCCATCGACGATCAGTACAGCCCTTACGCCAAGGGCTTTGGCAACACCATGCCGGACGGCGGCTTCCTGCAAAGCCTGCGCGACGACGTCGTGAACGGCACGCTGCCCGAAGTGTCGTGGATCATTCCGCCCGCGGCCTACAGCGAGCATCCCGGCCCGTCCAGCCCGGCGAAGGGCGCGTGGTACATCCAGGCGGCGCTGGACGCGCTGACGCAATCGCCCGAAGTCTGGAGCAAGACCGTGTTCCTCGTCACGTACGACGAGAACGACGGCTTCTTCGACCACATGCCCACTCCCAGCGCGCCGTCGCGCAACGACGACGGCACGCTGGCCGGCAAGTCCACGCTGACGGATGCGGAGATGGCGTACGAGTACTACACCTACCCGCCGGCAACGCCCAAACAGCTGACCGCCGATGGCAAGCCCTATGGCCCGGGCATGCGCGTGCCGATGTGGGTGATCTCGCCATGGAGCCGCGGCGGCTGGGTCAATTCGGAAGTCTTCGACCACACCTCGGCGTTGCGCTTTCTTGAGCAGCGTTTCGGCGTCGTCGAACCCAACATCAGCGCGTTCCGCCGCGCGGTGTGCGGCGATCTGACGTCCACGCTGAATTTCGTTTCGCCCAGCAGCGACCCGCTGCCCACGCTGTCCGGCCGCAGCACGAAGAGCGACGCGGACGGACTGACCACTTGGCAGGAAGCGCAGCCCGCAATCGCGATTCCCGCGCAACAGACCCTGGCCGCGCAGGCGCAAGGCACGCGGCCGTCGCGCGCCCTGCCGTACGAGCTACATGCCAGCGCGCGCGAGGACCAGCGCGAAAACCGCGTGAGGCTGCTGTTCGCCAACGCCAGTTCCCGGCAGACCGCGGCGGTGTTCCATGTGTACGACAAGCTGCACCTGGACCGCATCCCGCGCCGCTTTGTGGTCGAAGCGGGCAAGTCGCTGGAAGACACCTGGGACCTGTCCGCGGACGCCGGCAAATACGACCTTTGGGTGCTGGGACCCAACGGCTTTCATCGCGCCTTTGCGGGAGACCTGATGCAGGCGCCTGGCGCCGTGCCCGAAATCCAGGTGTGCTACGTGCCTTGCGACGATCCGCAGGTGCAGGTCAAGCTGCGTAACAACGGCGGCGCGGCTTGCACGTTTACGGTCAAGGCGATGGCGTACCGCAGCGACGGCCCGTGGACCGTCACCCTCGACCCTGGACAAATCGGCGAGCTGGCCTGGCAAGTTGCAGACAGCGGGCAGTGGTATGACTTCGCCGTGGCCTGCGAGGGTTACGCCGCATTCCAACGCCGCTTTGCGGGCCGGATGGAGACGGGCAAGGACCTGATCAGCGATCCCGCGATGGGGCAGGTCGGATAGGCCTGGGCCGGCGATCGAGCCGCATTTGGTCGCCCGGGCAACCGGCGACCGGATGTGGCTCGATCGGTTACGCGAGCGGCCGCAGGCAAAGGCTCACAGTCGCCTTTCACCGCTGCCAAAACGACTGCGGGACGGCGCTTGCGCACCGTCCCGCGTGGCCTGCCGAGGCAGGCTCCATCGATCGATCGGATCAGTCGGCCAGCAACGCCGCCGCGAACTCGTCCGCCACGAAAGGCTGCAGGTCTTCAAGGCTTTCGCCGACGCCGATCCAGTAAACCGGAATCGGGCGCACGCCCTGGCTGCCCGCGGCCACGGCCGCCAGCGTGCCGCCCTTGGCGGTGCCGTCCAGCTTGGTCACCACCAGGCCGGTCAGGTTGATCGCGGCGTCGAACGCGCGAATCTGCGCCAGCGCGTTCTGCCCCGTGTTGCCGTCCACCACCAGCAGCACTTCATGCGGCGCGGCCGCGTCCGCCTTGCCGATGACGCGGCGGATCTTCTTCAGTTCTTCCATCAGGTGCAGCTGCGTGGGCAGGCGGCCGGCGGTGTCCACCATGACCACGCCCATGCCACGCGCGCGCCCCGCGTTGACGGCGTCAAACGCCACGGCGGCAGGGTCGCCGCCATCCTGCGAAATCACGCTGACGTTGTTGCGGCTGCCCCATTCAACCAGCTGCTCGCGAGCCGCCGCGCGGAACGTGTCGCCCGCGGCCAGCAGCACGCTGGCGCCCTGCCGCTGGAACGTATGCGCCAGCTTGCCGATCGACGTGGTTTTACCGGCGCCGTTCACACCGGCGATCATCACCACCAGCGGTTTCGTGCGCTTCACGTCGAAGGCGCGTTCAAGCGGGCGCAGATGATCGGCCAGCAGTTGGCGCAGGGCCACCTTCACCTTGGCGGGGTCTTCGATGCGTTCCTTCTTGACGCGCGCGCGCAGCGCGGTCAGCAGCTTCTCGGTGGCCTCCAGGCCCGCATCGGCCATAATGAGGGCCGATTCGAGTTCTTCGAACAGGTTCTCGTCGACTTTGACGCCGACGAAGATGCCGCCGATGCTCTGGCCCGTGCGCGACAGGCCCCGTTTCAGGCGCGACAGCCACGATGCCTTCTTGGGCGCATCGGCCGGCGCGGGTGCGGCGGTTTCTGCGGCGACGGGCTCGGGCAGCGGTGCCGGCGGCGTTGGAGCGACGACGGGCGCAGACGCCGGGGCAGGCGCTGGCACTGGCGCGGGCTGCGACGTGCGGACCGGCTCGATGACCGGCGACGGTTGCACAGCAGGTGCAGGCGCAGCGTTAACTGAATCGAACGCGGGCGCGGGCGCCGGGGCGGGTGCTGCAGCGGAAGCCGGAGCGCCTGCATTAGCGGGTGCCGGAGCAGGAGCAGGTGCAGGAGCAGGAGCAGGTGCAAACGCGGGAGCGGGAGCAGGTGCAGATGCAGGTGTCGGCGCAGAAACCGGCGCAGGCGTCGAAGCAGGCACCGGAGCAGCAGCCGGCGCGGCAGGCGCTGCAGGCGTGGCTGGCGCGGGAACGACCGGAGCCGCTGCGGGCTCCGCGGGCGCTATGGTGGCGTCCACAACCTCCGGCGGCGGCGCGGGCTGGGCCGGCGCGGCGGGCGGAGGGGATTTTTTCTTGAAGAAGCGGCTAAACATGGGTAACAAGTATATTCGTATCGTCGGGGGCCAATACAGGCGCACCCCCATCGTCGTGCCCGACGTGGAGACGCTGCGTCCCACGCCCGACCGGGTTCGCGAAACGCTTTTCAACTGGCTTACTCACCTGTGGGGCGGGGAATTCGCCGACAAGCAGGTGTTGGATCTGTTCGCCGGCAGCGGCGCCCTGGGCTTCGAGGCGGCCTCGCGCGGCGTGGCGCACGTGCAGATGGTCGAGCGGGACAAGACCGCCGCGTCCGCGCTGCGGACACTGCGCGACAAGCTCAAAGCCGACATGATACGCATCCATGTCGGCGATGCGATGCAGGTCGCCGAAAGGATGGATGCGTCCCGCTTTGACCTCATCCTGCTGGATCCGCCCTTTGGCCAGGGCTGGCTGCCCCGGCTATGGCCGATTCTTCCGGGCATCCTGACCGATCATGGGCTAGTCTACGTAGAGGCGGAATCCGCCATCGAAGCACCCGAAGGTTTCCAGATTGTGCGGCAGGACAAGGCCGGCGCCGTCCACTTCCATTTGCTGGAATTTGCTGCATTGCGGAAATAGATCAATAATCCGGGCTTCGGAGGATGGTGTACACCACTAATAACGGTACGGAGCTCGCATGATCATCGCTGTTTATCCCGGCACTTTCGACCCGCTGACCAGGGGCCACGAAGACCTGGTTCGCCGTGCAGCCACGCTTTTCGACAAAGTCGTGGTTGGGATCGCCATTAGCCGCAACAAGAAGCCCTTTTTCAGCATCGACGAACGCGTGGATATCGCGCGCGAAGTGCTGGGCCACTATCCCAACGTGGAAGTGCAAAGCTTTGGCGGTCTGTTGAAGGACTTCGTCCGCGAACAGAATGGCCGCGTCATCGTGCGCGGCCTGCGCGCCGTGTCCGACTTCGAATACGAATTCCAGATGGCCGGCATGAACCGCCACCTGCTGCCCGACGTCGAAACCCTGTTCATGACGCCGTCCGATCAGTACCAGTTCATCTCGGGCACCATCGTCCGCGAAATCGCCCAGCTGGGCGGCGACGTCAGCAAGTTCGTGTTCCCGTCCGTCGAACGCTGGCTCCAGGAAAAGGCCAAGGAACGCCGCGAGCAATCCTGGCCGGGCTGAAATACCCGACCGCAGCATCCCCGAAGGGCGCGTAATGCGCCCTTTTCGCGCTTTCCGGCGCGGCCCCTGCCAGCGCTACAATGTCAGCGCCCTTCGCTTTACTCCGCTGCCCATCATGGCCCTGACCATCACCGAAGAATGCATCAATTGCGACGTTTGCGAGCCCCAGTGCCCGAACGACGCAATTTCCATGGGCGAGGACTATTACGTCATCGACCCGGACCGCTGCACGGAATGCGTGGGCCATCACGACGAGCCCCAATGCAAGGTGGTCTGTCCGGTGGAATGCATCGAACTGCATCCGCAATGGAATGAAGGCCAGGAACAGCTGATGGCCAAGTACCGCCGCCTGACCGGTGCCGCATGAGCGACGCCGGACCGCCAAGCATCGACCTCCCCTCTACCCCACCCCACGCCCGACGCGATATTTCCGCGTCTGCGGTCGCGGCCGGGCTGGTTGCCGTTCTGGTCAGCTTTGGCGGCACCGCCGTGCTGATGGTGCAGGCCGGCCACGCCGCCGGCCTGGACGCCGCGCATATCGGCTCGTGGATCGGATCGCTCAGCCTGGTGCTGGGCCTGGGCGGCGCGTTCTACAGCCTGCGCACCGGCCTGCCCGTGGTCATGGCCTGGTCCACGCCCGGCGCGGCGCTGCTGGTCACGGCGTTGGCCGGTGTGCCATTCAATGAAGCCGTCGGCGCCTTCGTGCTGGCCGCCGCGCTGACGCTGGCCTGCGGCCTGTTCGGCTGGATCGATCCCATCCTGCGGCGAATCCCGGGCGAAGTCGCCGCGGCCATGCTGGCCGGCGTGCTGCTCAATTTCGGCATGGGCATCTTCAGCAACATCGGCAAACAGCCCGCGCTGGTGCTGACGATGTGCGCCGCCTACCTGCTGTGCCGCCGCTGGGCGCCGCGCTACGCCGTGCTGGTCGTGATGGGAGTAGCCGTCGCCATGGCCGCCGCGCTGGGGCTGATGCAGGTCGATCAACTGGACTGGCGCCTGACCGAGTTCGTCTGGACGACGCCCGCCTTCAGCGTGCAGGCGGCGGTCAGCCTGGGGATTCCGCTTTTCGTGGTGGCCATGGCGTCGCAGAACCTGCCCGGCCTGGCCATCCTGCAGGCGGCGGGCTATCGTCCTCCGGCGTCGCGCCTGGTGGCCGCCACCGGCTTCCTGGGCCTGTTGGCCGCGCCCTTCGGCGCGCACAGCGTGACCATGGGCGCCATCAGCGCGGCCATCTGCACGGGCCCCGAGGCGCATGTCGATCCCAACAAGCGCTACATCGCCGCCGCCACCTACGGCATCAGTTACGTCGCGCTCAGCATCGTTGCGGGCGCGGTTGCGGTGTTCTTCCAGGCGCTGCCCGCGGCATTGCTGGCCGCCCTGGCGGGCCTGGCGCTCCTGGGCACCATCATGGGCGGCATGGCGGCGGCCATGGCGAATCCGCAGCGGCGCGAAGCCGCGCTCATCACGCTGCTGGCCACCGCGTCGGGTTTCAGTTTCTGGGGTATTGGTTCGGCCTTCTGGGGCCTGGCGGCGGGCCTGCTGGCCCACACCGCCTTTGAATTCAAGCGTGGCCGCGCCGGCGCGTGAAATGCCGGCTCAAGCCCGCCAATAGATCACGCGGGCCAGGCGACCACGGGCGTTTCGGGGTGCACCTTCATGATGCGGCAAGGCACCTGCACGAAATTGGAAATCCAGGCCGCGGCAAGCTCGCCTTCGTCGACCACGTCGATGGTCTGGTCACCCACCTTCATGCTGTAGCGCACGCTGTCGTCGTCTTCGATGACGTCCAGCGGAATGTCCATGCGCAGCATGCCCGGCGCCTTCAGCACCAGATAGCCCAGACGCAATTCAACGGACACGTCGGCAAGCTTCGGGCAAAGCTCGCGGTTCAGCCATTGTCCGGAATCGTTGGCGACAAGCCACTGCCGGTGGTAGCCGGCGGCCTGCGCCTGCGCCGTTACGCCGCATTCGGCGATGGGCTGGAATTGGTCGGCGCTCATTTGCCCAGCAATCCCTTCAAGGCCTTGTCCACGGCGGCGCCGCTCTTGCCCTTGCCTGTCACCGCTTCTTTAAGCTTGTTTTCCAGGCTGCGTTTCAGGATGCCGCCGATGGCGTCCTTCCAGAGCAGCGTATAAGCGGGCTTGTCGAACGGTCCTTTCAGGTGGACGGGAATGGTCACGTCCTTGAAGTCGATCAGTTCCTTGCCTTCGGGATTGGCGGCCGGATTGATGACACGCGCCCGCGCCACCAAATCCAGTTCGCTCTTGACGAAGTCGATCGTGGCCGGATCGCCCTGCGTCACGCGCAGCAGCGGCGACACGAAGTTCAGGCGCTTTACGGTCGCCACGCCTTTGGCGATGGCCAGGTCCGCGTCCAGTTCGGAAAACTCGGTACGCTTGCTGGTATCGGCGGGAACGGTCTCGTCCTGCTTGTCCGGCGCGAACGTGGCCTTCAGGTCGCGCAGCGTCTGCGCAAGGTCGATGCCCTTGACTGCGCCATCGCGCAGACGCAGCTGCACGGTGCCGCCCAGGCCGCTCTTCATGGCATAGGCGTTCGCGCCGCCCGTCTTCAGATCCAGCGCCAGATTGCCCGTGCCGCTGAGCACGTTGCGCTGCGCCAGGTCCACCAGCAGCGGCTCGATCGCAATGTCGGCCAGCGTCATCTTGGTGGCCACCTGGTTGCCCTGCGCGGCATCCACGGACAGCGCGCCCGCCAGCTTGCCGCCGTACAGGCCCGCCGTCAGGCTGGAGATTTCAAGCTTGCCCTTGGCCAGCTTCACCGCAGCCGACACCTCGTCAGCCTTCAGGCCGCGCACGACCAGCTTGCCGACCTTCAGCGTGCCGTTGACGCTGGGACCGACCAGCGCGGACAGGTTGATCGTGTCGTCAGGCGGCGCGGCCGGTGCGGGTTGCGCCGGCTTGCCTTCGTCCTTCTTGCCGTCCGCGGGCGGCTTGGGCGGTGCGGCCACCACCGGCGGCACCAGCTTGTCCAGGTCCAGCGTATCCACGGCCAGCGCAAACTTCATCTGCGGCGATTCGGACAGCTTCGTGATGTCGGCGCTGAGGTCGAACTTGCCGCCTTCCAGCACGGCGTTGATCTTGCTGGTGGCCTGGTCCTTCAGCAGGTCTACGGTCAGGCTGCCGATGACGGGGATCTGCAGGCTGCCCTTGGGCAGGCCGGGGTCGGTGATATTTACATCGCCGCGCAGCGCGGACATCGCGCCGCTACGTTGCAGCAGATTCACGCTGAGCGGCGACGCGAAGTTCAGCTTCACCACGCGTTCGCCATTCTTGGACGTGCTGTCCAGCTTGGCTTCCTTGATGTCGAGTTCGCCGGCGTTGCCGCTGATGCCGTTCATGCCGAAGCTGGCGTCCAGGCCGCTGATGCGGACGCGGCCGGTCAACGCTTCGCCGGTAGCCGACGCCGGCGAGATATTCAATGCCGGCGCGTCCACGGCAAGCTCGAACGGACCATCGGCCACGCCGCCCTTGGCGCGCACGGCGAGCTTTTCGATCTGCAGCTGGCTCTTGTGAGGATCGATGGCCAGCTTGGGAATCGCAACGCTGGCTTCCACGTTGGTGGCGCGCGCGCTGGGCTCGGTCACGTCGCCCTGGAACAGGAGTTCCAGGCCAGCGACGTCAAGCGCCGACTTCTGGCCGTTGAACGCCAGGTTGCCGCGCATCACAAGGCTCTTGGCCTCGGCGCCCGGCAGCTTGCCGTCCATGCGCAGGTCAAGCTTTTGCGCCGCGTAGCGCTTGGCCGAAGGATCCAGCGTCAGCAGCGCCTGGCCGGTGAGGTTGGCGTCCACGCGGGGATAACCGCCCTCGACGCGCGCCGACATCCGGACGTCAAAGGGCTGATTGAACGTAACGCGGCCGGTGTTCGCATTGATGCGCGTCACGGCGACGGCCATCCCGGTCATGGCGTCCTGCATCTGCACCTCGCCATCCTTCAGGTCCAGGCCCGCGATGTCGATCTGCATGTTGTTGCGCGACGGCGGCATGGTGCCGCTGGTGATCGCCTGCGCGGCGGTCTGCGCCGCACCGACCAGGGCCTCGGCGGGATTGCTGGACGATTCGGTGACCGGCTGCGTGCCGCCCACCAGGTTGCTGAAATTGAACTGGCCTTGCTTGTCCCGCATCACGCGGGCCTTCAGGCCGCTGATGGCGACGTGGTCCACCACAAAGCTGTTCGACAGCAGGGGCCACACGGCGACAGCCAGTCGCGTGCTTTCGATGGACGCGAAGGTTTCAGTGCTGTTGGGTTCGGACAGCGACACGCCCTGCACCGACAGGCCGATCCGCGGGAAGAGCGAAAGCTCGATTTCGCCGTCGATCGTCAGCGTGCGCTGATAGCGTTCCTGGACAAGCTCTTCCAGCTTGTACTTGTACGCGTTGGGGTCGAATGTCAGCAAGAAGATGGCCAGGCCGACGACGGCCACGACAACCAACACCACCAGGCCTATCAAAATGCGCTTGAACCACGTTTTCATTGCTGCCCCGTCGGGTACCTCGACTGGTAATCCATGATGCCGCCCACCGCGCGACGCGCGGGGAAGGTGCGTTGCCGGCGGAAGACCGCCTGGCATGGTGAACTGTCTGCCCTTCAGGGCTTGCCTTTTAGGGCGTGTCCTCGCGTCTGCCGAGCCTGCGGCAATGGCGACAAGGGGAGGTACTACCGAGGAAGGCCTGCTGAAGACGCCGGTAACCCAGCGTACAGATACCGCTATCGTAACAAATCGAGCCGCCGAGCGGGACCGCCCAAGCTGACGACTTCCTGTTCGGAGCATTGTAGGACTAGAATAATTGATCGATCAATTATTGATATGTCCAACAATGCCCGCCCCCGCTCCCATCACTCCGCACTCGCCCGGCCAGGTTCTACCCTTCCGGCAGACCCTGCTTGCCATGCTGGGCATGTGCTTCGTCATGATGATGGTCGCCATCGACCAGACGGTGGTCGGCACCGCGCTGCCGACCATTGTGGCGGAACTGCGGGGCTTCGAACTGTATGCATGGGTAGCGACGTCTTACCTGCTGACCTCCGTCATCACCGTGCCCATCTTTGGCCGGCTGGGCGACTACTTCGGTCGCAAGCCCTTCGTCGTCGCGGCAATAGTGCTGTTCACGCTGGCGTCCGTCCTGTGCGGCGCGGCCGACACCATGCTGGAGCTGGTGCTGGCCCGGGCCCTGCAAGGCATCGGTGGCGGCATGCTGGTAGGCACCGCCTTCGCCTGTATCCCGGATCTGTTTCCCGACCCGCACGTCCGGCTGCGCTGGCAGGTCATGCTCAGCTCCGCCTTCGGCATCGCCAATGCCGTGGGCCCCACGCTGGGCGGCGCCCTGACCGAACACTACGGCTGGCGCTCGGTCTTCTACGTCAACCTGCCCATCGGCATCCTGGGCCTCATTTTCGTCACCCGCTACCTGCCCCACCTGCGCAATCAGACCACCGGCAAGGTCCGGCTGGACTGGCAGGGCGCTCTGCTGATCGCCGTGGCGCTGGGCGCCCTGCAATTGCTGGTCGAACTCCTGCCCAAGGATGGCTTCACGCCCCCGCTCCTGCTGCTGGGCGCCGGCAGCATCGCCGCATTCGCCGCCCTGATCTGGTGGGAGCGCCGGTGTCCGCATCCCCTGCTGCCGCTGGACATGTTCCGCAACAAGGGCCTGGCCATGCTCTTCATGCTGGCCCTGCTGGTCGGCGTGACGATGTACTCGCTGCTTTTCTACGCGCCGCTGCTGCTGCAGGGCGGCTTCGGGCTGTCGCCGCAGGAGGCCGGACTGCTCATCACCCCCATGGTCGTCTTCATCACCGTGGGCAGCATCGTCAATGGCCGCATCATCACCCGCATCCGCAACCCGAACCGCATGCTGTACGCCGGCTTCATCCTCATGGCGTTCTCGTGCCTGGGCATCGTCACCACCCACAACTACACGTCGCATGCGCTGATTGCCGCCTACATGCTGATGGCCGGGCTGGGCATGGGATTCATCATGCCCAACCTGACCGTCTTCGCCCAGCAGACCGCCGGACGCAGCCATCTGGGCATCGCCACCGCGCTCCTGCAATCCCTGCGCATGATTGGCGGCATGCTCGGCACCGCGGTTGTCGGCACCATGGTCAGCCACAGCTACTTCAGCGGCGTCGAGTCCACCTTGCGCGGTTCGTCGGCCCAATGGCTGCCCAAGCTGAACGACCCGCAGATGCTGGTCAATCCGGCGGCGCAGACCGAGTTCCTGGCACAATTGGCGCATCAAGGCCAGGATGGAACGTCGCTCATCGAGATCGCGCGCGTCGCGCTGGTGGGCGCCATCCACGAAGGGCAACTCATCGCCCTGGCCGTCGCCGTCTTCGCCCTGTGGTGCGTGCGGCGCGTGCCCCTGGTGAAACTTGTCCGGCCCAGCAAGCCGGAACCCGCCGGCGTCGGAGAGTAGCTTTTGCCCAAACAACAACAAGGCCTGCAAGTCATCCAGCACATGGGCCAGACGTACCGCGTCATGCAGAGCGCCTTCAGCAGCAAGGTCGGCCACGCGCTGCCGCGCTGGCGGATTCTGCTGGCGTTGCATGAAAACGGGCAGTGCTCGCAGAAGCACCTGGCCGAGCGCTGCCGGTTGGATCCCGCGTCACTTACGCGTCAGCTGCAGGCCATGCAGAAGCTGGGCTGGATTTCGCGCGCGGTGGATGCGGACGACAACCGGCTGACGAACGCCACGTTGACGGCCACCGGCCAGGCCGTGGTGAACGAAGCGCTACCCAGGCGTGCCCAGTTTTTCGACGAGTCGCTCAGGGGATTGTCTGGCGCGGATATCGATACGCTGAATCGAGTGCTCAGCGTGCTCGAAGCCAATTTCGTGCGGGCGGCGGGGGAACGCGGCGGCTAGCCGGCCCCCGCTGCTGGAATCGAAATAAAAAACCCTCCGCCATACGGGGAGGGTTTCAGTCAGGCTGACGAACCGCCTTGCGGCGGCGTGCCTGCGAAGTCGCGGGATCAGACGTTGAACAGGAAGTTCATCACATCGCCGTCCTGCACGATGTATTCCTTGCCTTCGGCGCGCATCTTGCCTGCTTCCTTGGCGCCCTGCTCGCCCTTGTACGCGATGTAGTCTTCGTACGAGATCGTCTGCGCGCGGATGAAGCCGCGTTCGAAGTCGGTGTGGATGACGCCGGCGGCCTGGGGCGCGGTGGCGCCGATCGGCACGGTCCAGGCGCGCACTTCCTTGACGCCTGCGGTGAAGTACGTTTGCAGGCCTAGCAGCTTGAAGGCGGCGCGGATCAGGCGGTTCAGGCCCGGCTCTTCCATGCCCATGTCCTTCAGGAACGCCTCGCGGTCGGCGTCGTCGAGGTCGACGATTTCGGATTCGATGGCGGCGCAGATGGCCACGACGGGCGCATTGCGGGCGGCTGCGAATTCGGTCAGGCGGTCGAGCAGCGGGTTGTTCGTGAAGCCGTCGTCGGCGACGTTGCCGACGTACATCGCGCGCTTGGCCGTGATGAAGCACAGCTGGGCGATGTCGGCGTTTTCTTCGGTGGACAGGTCCATCGCGCGGATGGGCTTGGCCTGGTTGAGCTGGGCGATGCACTTTTCCAGCACGGCGACGATGCGCTGCGCTTCCTTGTCGCCGGAACGCGCGGTCTTCTGATGGCGCTGCAGGGCCTTTTCGGCGGTTTGCAGGTCGGCCAGGGCCAGTTCGGTTTCGATGACTTCGATGTCGGCGATGGGATCGACCTTGCCGGCCACATGGATCACGTTGGGATCTTCGAAGCAGCGCACGACGTTGACGATGGCGTCGGTTTCGCGGATGTGCGACAGGAACTGGTTGCCCAGGCCTTCGCCCTTGCTTGCGCCGGCGACCAGGCCCGCGATGTCGACGAATTCGACGGTGGCGGACAGGATGCGCTCGGGCTTGACGATTTCAGCCAGCTTCTGCAGGCGCGGATCCGGCACTTCGACCACACCGACGTTGGGCTCGATGGTGCAGAACGGATAGTTCTCGGCGGCGATGCCGGCGCGGGTCAGAGCGTTGAAGAGTGTCGATTTGCCAACGTTGGGCAGGCCGACGATGCCGCATTGCAGAGCCATGGGAATCCTGTGTAAGTACGGTATTGAGCGTTAACGTTGTAGTTTACCCCGGCGGGGTGGATCCGAGCCTTCGGGCGGGGCGGCGATGCGACCCCGACGACGCGGCGCCGCCCGCAGGGCAGGATCGAGGCGACTCCCTCCCCCACCCAGGCTCGTCGTCCCTCAACCCGCCGCCGTCGGTGCGTAGCGCATGACCAGCCAGATCATCAGGATAGGCCCGGCATTGAAGATCGAATGCAGCAGGATGGCCGCGCCAATGCCGCGGCGCACGCGGATCCAGCCCAGCACCAGGCCGGTCAGCCATTGCGGCAGCACCAGCAGGGGCAAGAGCCAGTACGGGGTTTTGTTGAAGACAAAATTGGTCAGGTGAACGGCGGCAAATGCCAGCGCAACCAGGTGAAAAATCAGCCCGAAGTGCTGCAGGTAGTACCGGCGCCAGCTCGTGTCCCAGCCCTTCAAGGCGTCGGGGCGTTGACGCACGCCCCAGCAGGCCAGGATGACGAAGGCGGCCAGCAGCAGGCCCGTCCAGAGTTTGGGCCCCCACAGCACCACTGGCACCATCGCGGGGATCAGCCACAGCGCCTGGCGGGGCCGTCGCAGTCCGTAGCGGAACAGCATTTCTTCGACCAGCGGAGCCCATAGCACTGCGGTGAGCCATGGAATATTGTTGGGGTCGAGCCGATGCTTGACGCCACCCAGGCCGGCGGCCGCAACGGCGACCGGCCCCAGCGCGAACAGGTTGATGGCCCACAGCACGGCGGCCCAGGCCAGGATGCGGCCCGGGCTGACACCCGGCCACCACTCCGCGGCGAGTCCGTTCGCGCAGGGACGGCCCGGCTGGCGCGACAGCGGATGCGGATGGCGGATGAAGTGCCAGAAGTCCGCGACTTCGCTGCGGAACCGCACTTTCCGGGTGGGCTGGCCCTGATCCATCAGGCTTCGTTGCCGGTATGCAATTGGCGGGTGGCCAGCGGGAAGTCGCCGGCGAGCATGGCTGGGATTACTGCGCGACAGCGGTCGATGACGGCTTCGATTTCCTTCTGCTCGTCCCGGCGCGGCGGGTGCAGGACGAAATCAGCGACTTGCTGCGCCAAGCCAAGCGTGCGCGGATGGCCGATGCCGATGCGCATCCGCCAGAAATTGGGGCTGCCCAGCGCGGCCTGGATGTCCTTCAGGCCGTTGTGGCCGGCATGTCCGCCGCCCTGCTTGAGCTTCACCTGGCCGGGCATCAGGTCCAGTTCGTCGTGCAGCACCAGCACCTGCTCCGTCGTCAGCTTGTAGAAGCGCGCCAACGCGCCGACCGCCTGGCCGGACCGGTTCATGTAGGTGTTGGGCTTGAGCAGCAGCACGTTGTCCGCGCCCAGCCGCGACTTGGCCACCATGCCGAAAAACGACTTTTCAAGCGCAAAAGAAGTGCGCAAGTCGTCCGCCAGGTGGTCGGCGAGCCAGAAGCCGGCGTTGTGCCGGGTGGTTTCGTAGTCAGGACCGGGATTACCCAGTCCCACGATGAGACGTATCGGAGTAGACATGATGGGGGTGTTTAAACCAAAAAACCCTGCGCATGCAAATGCACACGCAGGGTTTCGGGCATAAGCCGCGGGAAAGCCGCAAGGGCCTTCCTGCAGGACTTAGGCAGCCGGAGCGGCTTCGGCTTCGTCGGCAGCAGCAGCGCCGCCCTTGGTGACGGCAGCAGCCAGCAGCGGGTTGTCTTCACCGCCGTGGGGGACGTAGGTCACGCCCATGGGCAGCTTGATGTCGGCCAGGTGGATCGAGCCGCCGGCCAGGATGTCGGCCAGGTTGACTTCGATGAACTGGGGCAGAGCCGACGGCAGGCAGGTGACTTCCAGTTCGGTGGCCACGTGGCTGATGATGGCGCCGCTCAGCTTCACAGCCGGCGAGATTTCAGCGTTCACGAAGTGCAGCGGCACCTTGGTGCGCAGAGCCTGGTTGGCGTCAACGCGCTGGAAGTCCACGTGCAGGACTTGCGGCTTGTAGGCGTGCCATTGAACCGAACGCAGCAGAACTTGCTCATCCTTGGCGCCGTCGAGCTGCATTTGCAGGATCGATGCGTGGAATTCTTCCTTGCGCAGCGCGTGGTAGATCTCGTTGTGGTCGAGTTCGATGTTCAGGGGGGCAGCCGTACCACCATAGACAATGGCGGGAACGCGGCCCGCGCGGCGCAGGCGGCGGCTCGCACTCGAACCCTGGACGCTACGCGCAGTGGCAGTAAATTTCATGGATAACTCCAAAACAATAGGGTGAAAAAAGCTTCACCGGTTGAATTCACGGCGCGCAAGGTGCGCGCCGTGTTTGCTTGCACCTTGCCGCGACCAGCAAGGCGCAAAAAAAGGGGGTATCAGGCCGTCGGCCCGATCAACGCTGATGCGTCAGTCGACGAACAGCGAGCTGACCGATTCCGCGTTGGAAATACGCAGGATGGTCTCGCCCAGCAGCGCGGCGCACGACAGCTGGCGGATCTTGCCGCTGGCCTGGCCTTGCTCGGAGAGCGGAATGGTGTCGGTCACGACGAGCTCGTCGAGTTCCGAGGCTTCGATGCGGTCGATGGCGCCGCCCGACAGCACGGGGTGCGTGCAATAGGCGTAAACGGCGCCGGCGCCGCGGTCCTTCAGGGCCTGGGCCGCCTTGCACAGCGTGCCGGCAGTGTCGACCATGTCGTCCATGATGATGCAGGTGCGGCCGTCGACTTCACCGATGATGTTCATCACTTCCGACACATTGGCGCGCGGACGGCGCTTGTCGATGATGGCCAGATCGGCTTCAAGCTGCTTGGCCAGCGCGCGGGCGCGGACCACGCCGCCGATGTCCGGGGACACGACGACAAGGTTCGAGAAATTGCGGCGCCAGATGTCGCCCAGCAGGATCGGACCGGCGTAGATGTTATCCACGGGGATGTCGAAGAAACCCTGGATCTGGTCGGCGTGCAAGTCCATGGTGAGGACGCGGTCAACGCCGGCGACCTGCAGCATGTTGGCCACGACCTTGGCCGAGATGGCCACGCGCGCGGAACGCGGGCGACGGTCTTGGCGGGCATAGCCGAAATAGGGAATCGCGGCGGTGATGCGGCCGGCCGAAGCGCGGCGCAGGGCATCGACCATCACCATGATTTCCATCAGGTTGTCGTTGGTGGGCGCACAGGTGGGCTGCAGGACGAAGACGTCCTTGCCACGCACGTTCTCGTTGATCTCGACCATCACTTCGCCGTCCGAGAAGCGACCGACGGTCATCTTTCCCAGGGACATATCGAGGTGGTTGACTACGTCCACGGCCAGCCGAGTGTTGGCGGTGCCCGTGAAGATCATGAAGCTATCGTTTGCCATGATGGATGATGCGATGGTCGTTTAAGACACTAACGATTGATGCGGGTGATGCCTGGTGACGCACAAACAACTTACACCAGCGAATCCGGAAAATAAAAAAGCTGCTGAACCCGGGCCAGTGTCTTACAGGCGTGTTCAACAGCTTTTTTATGTATTCGGTTGGCTGGGGAGGAAGGATTCGAACCTTCGCATGCCGGAATCAAAATCCGGTGCCTTAACCAGCTTGGCGACTCCCCAACTATCTTGCAATCCAATTCCGCAACGGATGTTCAGCTAACCCAGTACATGCCTGCACTAGCCGAAACCGTGGATGCGTTTGGCTGAATGTTTTATCAGCGCCGCGCATTATAGCGGTAATTTCTGCTTCTGCCAAAACGGCTTTCGATGTTTCGGAAAATTCGGCGAATAAACACGCGCCTGATCCCGACATGCGAACAGGTATGCCCTGTTCAGCAAGCCACCGCGATGCCCCAAGTACTTCAGGATAAAGGCGGTAGACCACCGGCTCCAGATCATTTCTTCCGTAAAGCTTCTCTGGCGTTCCTGCACTGCTGGGTTGCCCCGCACTGCCGGGTTTTTCCGAAGAAGCTTCGCTGGCCAAAAATGTTTGCGAAGCAAGAAAGTCCGCTATTGTGATGTAAGAAGAATCCCTTGTCAAATCGGGCGCTGAAAATATTCCAACAGTCGGCACGCTGGCGTCGGGTTGCGCCACCAGATAGCCGTGTTCGGGCAGCGTCACTGCCGTGAGATCCTCGCCAATTCCCTGCGCGAACGCCGATTGGCCGAACACGAAAACCGGCACGTCCGCCCCCAGCGGCAACGCCAGCGCCATGAGCTCGCGTCGCGACAGTCCCGTGCCCCACAACTTGTTCAACGCGATCAGCACCGATGCGGCATCGCTAGATCCGCCACCCAGCCCGCCGCCTTGCGGGATGCGCTTGTCAAGGCTGATCTGCGCGCCCTGGCGCGTGCCGGTGGCCTTTTGCAGCGCGCGCGCGGCGCGCACTGTGAGGTCCTGGTCTTCGGGCACGCCCGGCAGGTCAGTGGCCCTGCCAATGACGCCATCGGCGCGCACGTCGAAATGCAGCGTGTCGCAAAGATCGATGAAGCGAAAGACGGTCTGCAACAGGTGGTAGCCGTCGGCGCGTCGGCCCACCACGTGCAGAAAGAGATTCAGCTTGGCGGGAGCGGGAACGTCGTAAAGAGTCACGGAGAGACTGCCGGTGCGGGACAATCCGTCATTCTAGCCAGACCTGCCGGACCGGCGCGCCGGTCCGGCAGCGGATATGCGCTATGCGAGTTGCGGCGTCAGGCTTGCACCCAGCCTTGCGGCGGGCGCATCGATCACCTGCCCCTCGGGCAACTTGAACACCGCCACCGCGCCGGCAAGCTGCCGCGCCTGTTCTTCCAGCGCGCCTGCTGCCGCGGCAGCCTCTTCCACCAGCGCGGCGTTCTGCTGCGTCACGCTGTCCATCTGCGACACCGCGCGGTTGACCTGGTCGATGCCCGTGGCCTGCTCTTCAGACGCCGCCGAGATTTCGCCCATCAGGCTGGTCACGCGCTGCACGGATTCAACGATCTCGCGCATGGTGGCGCCGGCATTTTCGACCTGTTCCGAACCCACACCGACCTTCTGCGCGGAGTCTTCGATCAACTGCTTGATTTCCTTTGCGGCTGCGGCGCTGCGCTGGGCCAGCGTGCGCACTTCGCTTGCCACGACGGCAAAGCCCTTGCCCTGCTCGCCCGCGCGCGCCGCTTCCACGGCGGCGTTGAGCGCCAGGATGTTGGTCTGGAACGCGATGCCGTCGATCACCCCGACGATGTCGGCGATGCGAGACGAACTGCCCGAGATGGCGCGCATGGTTTCGACCACGCTGGACACGGCTTCGCCGCCGCGCTGCGCGACCGCTTCGGACGCGGCCACCATGCGATTGGCTTCGCGCGCGGTGTCGGCATTCTGCTTCACCGTGGTGGCCAACTCTTCCATGCTGGCCGCGGTTTCCTCAAGGGACGCGGCCTGCTCTTCGGTGCGGCTGGAAAGATCAGCGTTGCCGGAAGAGATCTCGCGCGCGCCGACGTTGATTTCATCAACGCCACGCCGCACGGCCGACACAGTGCGCACCAGACTGTCCTGCATGCCCTTGAGCGCACTGAGCAGCGCGCCGATCTCGTTCTTGCCGAGGTCCGCCACGCGGCGGGTCAGGTCGCCTTCGGCGATGCGGCGAAAGACCTCACCGGCCTCCAGCAGCGGACGCACGATCATGCGGCGGATCAGCACGTGCGCGCCGACGGCCATCAGCAGGCCCAGCGCAAGAAGCCCGGCCAGCAGCATGCTAAACAGGCGGTTAAACATGGAAATCTCGTCCATGACGGCCTGGCCAGTTCCCTCGGCGCGCAGAATGAACGCGTCGCGCTCGCTTACGAGCTTTTCCTGAACACCTTGCGTGCCCTGCTTGAAATAGGCCTCCATGTCCCCGGCCTCAAGCACCCTGCCCACGTTCTGCAGGTTGGTGCTGAGCTTGGTGTAGGCGTCGATGAGGCTGGCGGATTCCGCTTTTTCCTCGGCGGACAGTCCGCCGGAAAAGCCCTGGAAGGCGCGGTCGGCGGACACGATGCGCTGGCGGGCCGTCTGCAAGGATGTCTTGTCGTCGGTATTGCCCTGCGCAACGCGCGTCGCGTAGCGGCTGAGGTCGGTGCGCGCCGCCACGAGCGACAGCGACGCGGAGTTCACCGCGTTCACCTGTTGCGACGAAAGGCGATAAAGCTGCGCGACGTCCTGGTTGGTTTGCCGCAGGGCGACAAAACCCATGCCGCCGATCAGCAACTGGAAGGTGAAAAATATCGCGATGATTCCCAATAGCACCGTCGCGATGCGTGTATTCCTGAACATGAGCACTCTCCGTAAGGGTGGCGGCAGACAAGCGTCGACCCCCCATTGCTGCACCGGGCGCTGATCGCGCCGGGACGCAGGGAGAATTATTCGGTCAGGGCAATATATTCAAGCCGTAACAGAGCCGACTTTACGGCCCCTATTTGCTTGAATGAAAACCGCGCAATGTGATAAGGGTTAACCCGAACTCACTGCGCGCTACCCGAGCGATGTCAGGATTGGTTGACGACCAGCCGCACCACGATGCGGCGGCCAGGTTCCTGGCGTTCCAACACCAGCAATTGAGGGCCCAGGGCGTCATAGCGCGACAGGCGCGCCTGCCAGCCGCCCTGCTCGAAGGCGATGGGGCGGCCCTGGTCGTCGCGAGCGACCTGGGTGGCCAGCGGATCCGCCGGCAGCCTGCCACGCAGCCAGTCACGCAGACCGGACACCGGCATGCTGCTGCCGAAGGCTTCCTCGGCCAACGCATCGGGATTGTCGGCCACCAGGCGAGTGCCGTCGGCCTTGGTGAGGCTGGCCGCGCCCGGGCGTCCTTCGACGCGGGCTTCGGTAGAGCCCAGCGGATTGGTCAGGTCCAGCACATAGCGCCGGCCGTCGTCGGACCACGAAAAGCCGCCCTGCACGGCGTTCTGCTTGCCGCTTTCTTCGTTGACGGTGATCGCGAAGCGCCCGATGCGGGAAAACGCATCGGCGCTGGCGCCTTCGATGGGCTTGGGCAGGGACGTGCAGGCGGCAAGCGTGAAAGCCAGCATCGCCAGCAACGCCCAGCGCAACCACGCAGTTGTCTGCCGGATTGCGGGGAATGCTGCCGTCACGGGCGAACCCCCAGGCGCTTCACGACATCGAGGACGGTCTTGTTCCTGGGGTCCTTCTGCAGCGCGGCGCGCAGCAGCTCGGTCGCCTGGTCACGCTTGCCCTGGCTCCAGAGCACTTCGGCCAGGTGCGCCGCGATATCGGCTTCGGGGCGAACGCTGTAAGCCCGGCGTAGGTAATCGGCAGCGGCGGTGGAGTCGCCCATGCGGTATTTGACCCAGCCCATGCTATCCAGGATGAACGGATCGTTGGGCGACAGCTCCAGCGCCTGCGTGATCAGGTCCAGGGCCTCGGGCAGACGCTGGTTGTGGTCGGCCAGGGTGTAGCCCAGTGCGTTGTACGCGTGGGCATGATCCGGATCCAGCGCGATGACCTGGCGCAGCATGCGCTCCAGGTCGGCAAGGCGGTTCTGGCGTTCGTACAGCATGGCCAGTTCGTATTTGATCTCGACCGTGTCCGGCAGCGCCTGGTCGGCGGCTTCAAGCGCGGTGACGGCTTCGCCCACGCGATCGGCGTCTCGGAGGATCTGCGCCTTGGTCAAGGCGCCCAGGGCGCGCTCTTCTTCGTCCTGCGGCCCTGCCGTGTCGATCATGGCCAGGGCGTCGTCCACCCGGCCGCTCTTGGCGCGCAAGGCGGCCTGGCGCATGCGGACCGAATAGCGCAGCGTGGGGTCGTCGATGCGGCCGAGTTCGGCGATGGCTTCGTCGTAATGCCCCTGGTCTTCGGCGATGCGCGCCAGCAGCACGTGCGCGTCGGCAGCCGCGGCGCCGGCGTCCGTGGCGCCCGGCACCGTGGCGCGCTGGCGCTGGTTCTGGACATCCAGGTACTGCTGAAGAAGCGTCTTGGCTTGCGGCAGGTGGCCGGACTTGTAGGCCAGTTGCGCCTGCATGAAAAGCAGATCGAAATCTTCAGGCGAACGGCGCGACATGGCCTGCAGTTCCGCCAGGGCGGCATCGTAGTCGCCGCTGTCGGCCAACTGGCCGGCCAGCATCAGGCGCACCTTGCGCGCGCCCGGATTGCGGTTGATGAAGGCTCGGGCCTCGGACTGCGCGCGCTTGGGATCAACCTTGGAGCCGTATTCCAGTACGCGTTGTGCTGCGGGTTCGGACTTGGGCTCGGCGGCCAGGGCGGCGCGGGATTCCTGCGCCGCGCGCTCGTAGTCGCCGGCGGCGGAGGCGACGTCGGCCAACGCCAGGTGAGCCGCGGGCAACTTGCGCACGCTATCGCTCAGGGATTCGTCAAGGATGCGCAGCGCCAGGCGGCGGTCGTTCAGGCGGCTGAGCACGGCAAGCGCCTGGCCGATGGCGGCCGGCTTGTCGCGGGAGCTGTCGATGCGTTTGCGCAGGGCTTGCGCCAGGCCCTTGGTCTGGCCGTTGGCCGCAGCCAGCGCCAGCTCGGTGGAGCTGGCCTCGACATCGTTGGGCGCCAGGCGGGACCACACACGGGCGGCCTCAAGCGCGCCGGGCAGGTTGCCGCCTGCAAGCTGGAATTCCAGGCCGCGACGGGCGAGGCGAGGGTCTCCGGTGTCCCGGGCCAGACCAACCATGGTGGTGGCCGCCGTTCCGTACATGCCGCGCTGGGCGGCAATTTCGGAGGCCAGGACGCGGTAGAAGATGTCGCCGGTGAGCGAAACGTAGGGCAGTTGCCCCGGCCGCAGGCGGATGACTTCGGTTTCGGGCTGACGGCTTTGGGGGGCCATCCGCGGGCCCGTCGCGTCACGCGACCGGCTGTCCGCGGCCTGGGCCGGCGGGGCCATGATTGCTGCCAGCGCAAGCCCCAACGCGGCGATCCCGATATTCATTTGTTTAAAAGACGACTTCACGCGGCCCGTCCGGTTGATGGCACAATCTTCGTACACGCAATTGATGATCTTACACTGGCTCATGCCGGAACTGCCCGAAGTCGAAACCACGCGCCGAGGAATCGACGCCATCATCACCGGCCGGACGCTCACGCGACTGGTCGTCCACGAACCCCGAATGCGCTGGCCCATCCCGCCGGACCTGCCGTCCCTGATCGGCGGGCGCACGGTGCTGGAATGCGCGCGCCGCGGCAAGTACCTGCTTCTGCGTTTCGAACATGGCACCCAGATCGTGCATCTGGGCATGTCGGGATCCTTGCGCAGCGTCGCGCCGGGCGAATTCCTGCGCAAGCACGATCACGTGGAATGGATCTTCGACGGCGCCGTCCTGCGGTTGCATGATCCTCGGCGCTTCGGCGCCGTGCTGTGGCATGCGGATGCCGACGGCCCCATCGACGCGCATCCTCTCCTTGCCAAGCTGGGCATTGAACCCTTCGACCCGCGCTTTGACGGCGCCTGGCTGCACCGGCACTTCAAGAACCATTCGGCCGCGGTCAAGCAAGTGCTGCTGGCCGGACTGGCGGTCGTGGGCGTGGGCAACATCTACGCGTCCGAAAGCCTGTTCCGGGCGCGCATCAACCCCAAGACCCCCGCGAACAAACTGTCGCCCGCCCGATGCGAGCGGCTTGCCGACATGGTGCGCGCCACGCTTGCCGACGCGCTGACCTCGGGCGGCAGCACCCTGCGCGACTATGTGGGCGCCAGCGGCGAGCCGGGCGCGTACTTTGAGATCCACGCCGCAGTCTACGAGCGGGAGGGCCTGCCTTGCCGCGTGTGCGCAACCCCGATCCGCCGCTTTGTCCAGGGACAGCGGGCCACCTATTACTGCCCGAAGTGCCAACGAAACTGACCTGATCCGCCCCTGAAATCGGGAGCAAAACGCCCTTACATCCTAGGGAATTCGTTTATAGCAAACGTATTGCACAAAAACTAACGCAGGACTATATTTCCTTCCACACCCTATTCCTATAAAAGTGGAAGGAGCCTCCATGAGCAAGCAATTCGCCTCGCACGCGGACCTGGACGACAAGGTCGTCTCGTTCGAAAAACTGTCCGACAACGCCTACGCCTACACCGCCGAAGGCGATCCCAATACGGGCGTGATCATCGGCGACGAGGCCGTCATGGTGATCGACACCCAGGCCACGCCGGTCATGGCGCAAGACGTCATCCGCCGCATCCGCGAAGTCACGGACAAGCCCATCAAGTACATCCTGCTGTCGCACTACCACGCCGTGCGCGTGTTCGGCGCGTCCGCCTACAACGCCCAGGAAATCCTGGCCAGCCGCGACACCTACGACCTGATCGCCGAACGCGGCGAACAGGACAAGGCCAGCGAAATCGGCCGCTTCCCGCGCCTGTTCCGCAACGCCGAGTCGATTCCCCCGGGCCTGGTCTGGCCGACCATGACGTTCAAGGGCGAAATGACGGTCGACCTGGGCAATCTGGAAGTCAAGCTGCTGCAGGTGGGACGCGGTCACACCAAGGGCGACACCATTGCCTGGCTGCCCGAGCAGAAGATCCTGTTCGCCGGCGACCTGGTCGAATACCAATCCACGCCCTATTGCGGCGACGCGTACTTCCGCGACTGGCCCACCACGTTGGACGCCCTGTCCGGCTTCGAGGCCGAGAAGATGGTGCCCGGCCGCGGCCCGGCCCTGAAGAACGCCACCGAAGTCCGCCAGGGCCTGGCCGGCACGCGCGCCTTCCTGACCGACCTGTACGGCGCCGTGAACCGTGGCGTGGCCGAAGGCAAGGACCTGAAGACGATCTACCGCGAGGTCTACGACTTCATGAAGCCGCGCTACAGCGACTGGGTGATCTTCGACCACTGCATGCCGTTCGACGTGTCGCGCGCCTACGACGAGGCCACCGGCTACACCGACCCGCGCATCTGGACCGACAAGCGCGACCTGGAGATGTGGGCGCAACTGGAAGGCTGACCAGAGGGCCGGCCCGACCGGCTCCGGTTCCACCCGCAAGATCCGGACACGCGCGCCCACCGCGGCGCAGCGTGTCCACACAAATATAAAAATGACCCACACAGGAGACAAACGTGGGAGACATCGACTTTCAGGCGATGGAGTTCGCCTATGAAAAGCACGCCGACCAGACGGCCAGCGAACTGGCGCGACATCGAGTCGTGGTGGTGGGCGCAGGCCCGGTCGGGCTGACCACCGCGCTGGACCTGGCCCGCCAGGGCGTGCGCGTGGTGGTGCTGGATGACGACTACCGTCTGTCGACGGGATCGCGCGCCATCTGCTTTTCCAAGCGCACGCTGGAGATCTGGGACCGCCTGGGCGTAGGCCAGCGCATGATCGACAAGGGCGTGTCGTGGAACGTGGGCAAGGTGTTCTTCCGCGAACAGGAGGTCTGGCGATTCGACCTGCTGCCCGAACCCGGCCACCGCCGTCCGGCCTTCATCAATCTGCAGCAGTACTACGCGGAAGGCTATCTGTACGAACAGGCGAGCCGGCAGCCCAACATCGAACTGCGCTGGAAGAACAAGGTGGCCGGCATTACGCAGGGCGACGACGGCGTGACGCTGACCGTTGAGACCCCTGAAGGCCCCTATCAGCTTCACGCCGACTGGCTGATCGCGTGTGACGGCGCGCGCTCTCCGGTGCGCAAGCTGATCGGCCAGGAAAGCCATGGCCGCATCTTCCGCGACCGCTTCCTGATCGCCGACGTGAAGATGACGGCCGACTTTCCGTCCGAACGCTGGTTCTGGTTTGACCCGCCCTTTCACCCGAATCAATCCGTTCTGCTGCACCGGCAACCCGACAACGTCTGGCGCATCGACTTCCAGCTTGGCTGGAACGCCGACCCCGTCGAAGCGGTCAAGCCCGAGAACGTGCTGCCGCGAATCCGCGCGCTGCTGGGCCCGGACGCGCAGTTCGAACTGGAATGGGTCAGCGTCTACACCTTTGCGTGCGAGCGCATGGACAAGTTCCGCCATGGCCGCATCGTGTTCGCCGGCGACTCCGCGCACCGCGTATCGCCGTTCGGGGCGCGCGGCGCCAACAGCGGCGTGCAGGACGCCGAGAACCTCGCCTGGAAACTCAAGCTGGTGCTGGCCGGCCTGGCGCCCGACGCGCTGATCGACAGCTACAGCGCCGAGCGCGAATTCGCGGCTGACGAGAACATCCTGAATTCGTCGCGCGCCACGGACTTCATCACGCCCAAGAGCGACATCAGCCGCAGCTTCCGCAACGCGGTGCTGAACCTGGCCAAGGATCATCCGTTTGCGCGTTCGCTGGTGAACAGCGGCCGCCTGTCATTGCCCGCCACGTACACGGCGTCGCCCTTGAATACGCCGGACGCCGACGCCTTCACCGGCCGCATGGCGCCGGGCGCGGTGGCGCTGGACGCGCCTGTAGAGGCCAATGGCGGGACAGACTGGTGGTTGGGGCAACTGGACGGCGATTTCGTGTTGGCCGTGTTTTGCGCCGACACGCTGCCGGACCGCGAAACGCTGCAGGCGCTGCAAGCCCTGCGCATGGCGCCTGTGCCGATCAAGGCGGTATTGGTGGCGGGCTCGCAGTGCGAATTGACGGCAGACCTGCCCGTGGTCAGGGATATCGAAGGATGCCTTGCCAAGCGCTATGACGCGCAAGCCGGCACCGCCTACCTGATCCGCCCCGACCAGCACATCGCCGCGCGCTGGCGCGCCGTCAATCTCGATGCCGTTGCCGCCGCCGTCAGCCGCGCGACGGGCAACGCGTGAACACAGAGGCCCATCCCATGCTTATCACCGACACCAACCTGGGCTCGCCGGATGACTTCTACGAAGCGCTGATCGACGCCCATCGGGACCTGACCAACGAACAAAGCCAGGAACTGAACGCGGCGCTGATCCTGCTGCTGGCCAACCATCTTGGCGACATCGCCGTGCTGAAAGAAGCCCTGCAGCATGCGCGCGCGTCCGTGACGCGCGGCGGTTGACGTATCAGGAGCCGACCGCGAAGGTGTTCACGATCAGGGCGCGCAGCCACTGATTGCCACCGTCGCGGTCCACCCTGCGCTGCCAGTACATGTTCGTCTGCAGCGCAGGCACTTTCAGCGGTGGCGTCATGAAGCGCAGGCTGAATGGCGCCGCGGCGCTTGCGGCCAGCTTTTCGGGCACGGTGGCCAGCAGATCCGTCGCGCTGACGATGTAAGGCACCGCCGAAAAGTGCGGCACGCTGAAGTGCTCGGCCAATTCCACGCCCGCCCGTTCCATCGATTGATTGACCTGCCCGTAGGGCGCCGCGCGCGACACGATGAGATGCTGTTCCGCGCGGAAGGCCTTGATGCCCATTCCCGCATGCGCGGTCGGATGGGCCTGTCGGAACAGGGTCGCGTAGCCCTGGCGGAACAGCATGCGCTGCAGTGTTCCCGCCCCCATTTCGTCAAACGCGCCGATCGCCAGATCCACCCTGCCCGACTCCATTTCGCGCGGCAGATCCGGCCCCAGCACCCGCACGGAGTCGATGCGCACCAGGGGCGCCATCTGCACGCACACTTCCATCAGGCGGGGCATGAAATGGATCTCGCCCACGTCCGTCATGGCGACGCGAAATCGCCGGCTGCTGGTCGCGGCGTCGAAGACGTCCTGGTCCTGCAGGGCTTGCGAAAGCATCCCCAGCGCCTCGCTGACCGGCCCGGCCAGCCGCTGGGCCCGCGGCGTGGGCAACATGCCTTGCGCGGTGCGCACGAAAAGCTCGTCGCCGAATGCCACCCGCAGCCGGCGCAGCGCGTTGCTGACCGCAGGCTGCGACAGGTCCATCCGCCGCGCCACGGCGGACAGGTTGCGGTCTTCCAGCAAATGCTGGAACAGCAGCAACAGATTCAGGTCCACATCGCGAAGCTCGGCCATACACCCCTACTATTTACAAAATTTATAGTCTCTATTTTTGCATTCCCGTAGCCGCAAGTGGGTTTTTTTCCGACAATGGCATATCGGTTCGGATCACCCCCGCCCCGCCAATCAAACCAAGCCGCGCGGCCAAGCACCGCGCACGCCGCCCAGGAGGATCCCATGGAACTGCAATACCAGACCGGCTTCGGCAATGAATGTGCGACCGAGGCCTTGCCTGGCGCTTTGCCGGCAGGCCGCAATTCGCCGCAGCAATGCCCCTATGGCCTGTATGCCGAACAACTGTCCGGCACCGCGTTCACCGCCCCGCGCGCCGAGAACCGCCGCTCCTGGCTTTACCGCATCCGCCCCGGCGCCCAGCACAAGCCTTTCGAAGCCTTTGGCGGCGCAGCCGGCTGGCTCAGCACTTTCGGCCACGGCCCGGTCACGCCGAATCAGCTGCGCTGGAGCCCGATGCCGATTCCCGACGCCCCCACGGACTTCCTGGAAGGCGTCAAGACCTGGGGCGGCAACGGCGGCCCGGACGAACAAGGCGGCGTGGGCATCCACCTGTACGCCGCCAACCGGTCGATGCAGGGCCGCTACTTCTACAACGCCGACGGCGAACTGCTGCTGGTGCCCCAGCAAGGCAGGCTGCGCCTGGCCACGGAACTGGGCCTGATCGATCTGGAACCGCTGGAGATCGCGGTCATCCCGCGCGGCGTGCGATTCCGCGTGGAATTGCTGGACGGCACTGCGCGCGGCTACATGCTCGAGAACTTCGGCGCGGCCCTGCGGCTGCCCGAGCTGGGACCCATCGGGTCTAACTGCCTGGCCAACGCGCGCGACTTCAAGTCGCCGGTGGCCTGGTATGAAGACATCGAAGGCGACTTCGAACTGATCGCCAAGTTCACGGGCGGTTTCTGGCGGGCGTCGATCGACCACTCGCCGCTGAATGTGGTGGCCTGGCACGGCACGCACGCGCCCTACAAATACGATCTGCGCAACTTCAACACCATCGGCTCGATCAGTTTCGACCATCCGGACCCCTCGATCTTCACGGTGCTGACCGCGCCGTCCGACACCCCGGGGACGGCCAACATGGACTTCGCCATCTTCCCGCCGCGCATCCTGGCGATGGAAAACACGTTCCGTCCGCCCTGGTTCCATCGCAACATCGCCAGCGAATTCATGGGCCTGATCCAGGGCGTGTACGACGCCAAGGCCGACGGCTTCGCCCCCGGCGGCGCCAGCCTGCACAACTGCATGAGCGGCCACGGACCCGACGCCGACACGTTCGAAAAGGCCTCGCACGCAGATACCAGCAAGGCGCACTACATCCGCGACACCATGGCGTTCATGTTCGAAACGCGCCGCGTCATCCGCCCGACCGAGCAGGCGCTGGCATCGGTAGAATTGCAGGGCGACTACTACCGGTGCTGGCAGGGCATCGCAAAGCACTTCGATCCCAACAAGGCGTGACACGAGAGCGCTTGCTTTCCACGCCCGCGGCGATGAGCGCAAGCTCATCGCCGTTTGGCTTTTGATTCATCCGGCGCACGGACCCGTCCGCCGGGCCGGCCACTCATAAACACACTGACAGAGACACGCAGCCATGACCACCGCGATCAACGAAACCCACGACCCGTCCCTCAAGAGCTGGGTTGCCAGCGCCAATTCGGAAGCGTCGGATTTCCCCGTGCAGAACCTGCCTTACGGCTCGTTCCGCCGCAAGGGCACGCAGGAATCCTTCCGTCCGGGCGTCGCCATCGGCGACCAGATCCTGGATTTGGCCGCACTGGCCGGCAAACAGCCGTTCGAGGGCCTGGCCGCGGACGCCCTGGCGGCATGCGCCACCGACAGCCTGAATGCGCTGATGGGATTGGGCCAACCGCACTGGAGCGCCCTGCGCCTTGCGCTGTCTCGCGCGCTGCGTGAAGGCGCCGCGTTGCGCGCCGTCGTCGAACCCTTGCTGGTGCCCCAGGCCGATGCCGAATTCACGACGCCCGCCCGCATCGGCGACTACACCGACTTCTACATTTCGGTGCATCACGCCACGGCCGTGGGCAAGCAGTTCCGCCCCGACAATCCCCTGCTGCCCAACTACAAGTGGGTGCCCATCGGCTACCACGGCCGTGCCTCGAGCATCGGCGTGGACCAGAAATTCCCACGCCCCGTTGGCCAGACGCGTCCCGCCAACGAAGGCGAAACGCCTCAGTTCGGCCCCTGCGCACGGCTGGACTACGAACTGGAACTGGGCATCTTCGTAGGCACGGGCAATGCGCAAGGCGACCGCGTGGCCCTGGCCGACGCGGAATCGCACGTGTTCGGCCTGTGCATCCTGAACGACTGGTCGGCGCGCGACATCCAGGCCTGGGAATACCAGCCGCTGGGCCCCTTCCTGTCCAAGAACTTCGCGTCCACGATCTCGCCGTGGATCGTCACCATGGAAGCGCTGGAACCCTTCCGCACGCAGTGGAGCCGCGGCGCCGGCGAACCGCAGCCCCTGCCGTACCTGGCCTCCGACGCCAACCGCGCGAAGGGTGCGTTCGACGTGCAGATGGAAGTGCTGCTGACCACTGAGAAATCCCGCGCCGCGAACGAGCGGCCGCTTTCGCTGTCCAGCAGCAACTTCCGCGACGCCTACTGGAACGTGGCGCAGCTGATCACGCACCACACGGTCAACGGCTGCAACCTTCAGCCGGGCGACATGTTGGGCACGGGCACGTTGTCCGGCCCCCGTCCGTCGGAAGCGGGCTCGCTGCTGGAATTGAGCAACGGCGGCAAGTCGCCGATCGAACTGCCGTGGGGCGAAAAGCGCACCTTCCTGCAGGACGGCGACCAGATCATCATCCGCGCCGAATGCGTGAAGTCGGGCTACCCGCGGATCGGGTTCGGGGAATGCTCGGGCGTCGTGCTGCCGGCACGCCTGTAATGCAAGCCGCGCCGGCAGTCCGTCAGTTTGTTGGCGGATTCCCGGCGCGTGCGACCAAGGCTTCGATCTCGTCGTCCTTGGCTTGCCACTGCTCGCCCAACCAGTGGTGGAACGTGGCGCGGAAGGCCTTGTCCCGGGTGTAGTCGGCCTCGGAAAAGGCCTGCGGCACCGGCAACTGGCGCATGCGCACCACCACCTGGCCCGCGCGCCCGCACGCAAAGTGCCAAAAGCTGGGAACGCCCTCGGGGTACGCAATGGTGACGTCGATCATCGAGCGAAAGCGCGCGCCCATCGCATTCAGCGATACCGCCAACCCGCCCGCCTTGGGTTTGAGCAGATGGCGGTAAGGCGAGCCCTGCGCAGCGCGCTTGGCCTGGCTGAAGCGCGTGCCTTCGGCAAACACCATCACGCTGGTCGGCACCAGCGAAAACTTTTCGCAGGCGCGCCGCGCGGCCTCCTGGTCCTGGCGACCGAGATCCGGATTCTTGCGCAGCGCGGCCTTGCCATGGCGCTTCATGAAAGGAAAATCCAGCGCCCACCACGCCAGACCAATGACCGGGACGTAGATGAGCTGTTGCTTGAGGAAGAACTTGAGCAGCGGAATGCGCCGGTTCAGCGCATGTTGCAACACGAAGATGTCGACCCACGACTGGTGGTTGCAGTTGACGAGATACCAGTCCGCGTAGCGCAGGTCTTTGTTGCCCTGGATGTCCCAGGCTTGCGGCTGGATGTGGGCGAACCAGGCGGAATTGCAGGCCACCCATGCCGTGGCGATGCCATTGAGGACTGGGTCGATGACCCGCCTGACGGAGGCAAAGGGCAACGCCAGCTTCAGCAGCGAGATCGGAAACAGCAACAGGCACCAGAACAGCGTGTTGATTGCGAGCCAGATCGAGCTGATGACACCCGTGATCCACGCAAAACGCCCCCGCGGCACGGGGAACGCAAGGTGGCGCCGCGGACGCGGCACAGGTTCTTGGGCAGAGGACAGCGCCGGGGGGGCGGCGCGGGAGGCTCCCGAGGAGGGGTTGGGCGTTTTCATGGTCGCCAGTGTGCTATTTGCGGCCGGATGTCGGCTTGAGCGGGATCAAAACGGTCAGCCTGGGCGGGCCGGCCAAGGGTCGGCCGCACCTGGCCCGCCGCGCCTTGCCGGCCGCGCCTTGCCGAACGCACCACGCCCCTTCATCAAGGCAGACGATATTTTTCTTCCCGGTAGGCCCAGCTTGCCCACAGCGCGTGCGCAAGCGCCTCTTGCGTCAGCGCCGGATCCGCCGGTTCGACAGGCGCGTAGACTTCGTCGCGCCCTACCGGCGCGGCTTCGTAGCGGAACTGCCGCGGCGGCTTGGAAGGTTCCAGCACCAATAGCTGATCGCCCTGCAGATAGCCGAAGTTGTCCGCGTACTGCATCATCGCGCGGTTCGGATCGCGCTGCGTCAGATCCACGCCCAGCATCGGGTTCACGTTGTCCAGCCCGATCAGGGACAGCAGCGTCGGCGCCATGTCGATCTGACTGACCAACCGGTTGTCCTGCCGTGGCTCGATGCCCGCGCCCAGGATCAGCGCCGGGATCTGGAAGTGCCGCACCGGCACGGGGATGGAACCATAGACCCGAGAATCGTGGTCCGCGATCACCAGGAAGACCGTGTTGTCCCAGTAAGGCGCCTTGCGCGCCTTGTCGAAGAACTGGCCCAGCGCCCAATCCGCGTAGCGCACGGTGTTGTCCACCGTGGCCGGATCGCCCTCCGTCTTGATGCGTCCGGCGGGGTATTCCCAAGGCGAATGGTTGGTGACCGAAAACGCCAGCGTGAACACCGGCTTGTCTCCGTCGGCGCGCAGCAGGCGGTCCACCTGGTTGAACATGTCTTCATCCGAGGCACCCCACGATCCTTCGAACACCGGGTCCACGAACTTGGGACGGTCCACGATCTCGTCAAAGCCGTTGCCCAGGAAGAACGCGCGCATATTGTCGAAGTGCGACTCGCCGCCGTACACGAAGCGCGAATGGTAGCCGTGCTTGCCAAGCAGCTGCGCCAGTGTGAAGAAGCCCGTCTGCGAGCGCGGAAGCTTCACGACCGCATCCGCCACGCTGGGCATGAAGCCGGCCGTCACCGCTTCGATGCCGCGCACCGAGCGCGTGCCGGTGGCGTAGGCGCGGTGGAACATCCATCCTTCCTTGCCCAACCGGTCGATATTCGGCGTCAGATCGCGTCCACCGAGGCTGCCCACGTATTGCGCGCCCAGGCTCTCCTGCAGGATGATCACCACGTTCAGCGGCTTGTCGCGGCGCACCGTCGCCTTCTGCTCATGCAGGCTGGGCAGGTTCGGATCCATCGGCGCGCCTGACATGCCCGCCTCTTCGCGCACGATGGCGTTCATTTCGTCCACCGCCATCTTCGGATACATCGCGGCCGAAGAGCGCTCGTCACCCATGCGATATGCCGCGTCGAACACGCTATACAGCGAATTGAGCGCCAGCGCGTTCACCATGGCGTCCGAGCTGAAGGCCACCTTGGCCGGGTTGATCGGCCGATGCTCCAGTGTGCCGCGTGCACCCAGAAACACCAGGGCCAGTATCACGAACGACGCCACCGGCCGCTTCCACCACGACATGAAGGAATCGCGCGCTCGCGTCGGGAAAAGTTTCACCGCCAGCCACGCCGCGATCACCAGCACCACGAAGGCGGCCAGCAGCACGCCCTTGTAGCCCTGCCACAGCATCGAGCCGACTTCCTTCGGATTGAGCAGGTAGATGAAGTAGAGACGGTTGGGGCGCGTGTCGTATTCGGCGATGAACTGCGGCGTCGAGACTTCCAGCAGCACGTACAGCATCCACCAGACACGGAACCACCAGGCGGTGATGCGCGCGGCGAGCGGGCGATGCCCGAACCACGGCGACAGCACCGCGGGCAACGCAATCACCATCGACAAGAGGCAGGCATCGATACGCAGCCCGCCGATCAGCAGCGGGACAAGACCGCCGGCGGCCTGCACGCGGTCCCACATCCAGAAGGCCAGCCCCAGTCGCGACAGCGTCAGCAGGACCAGGATGGCGACGATGAACCGCAGTATCAGGCGACGCATGACGAGGCCCTCCGCGAGCGGGCGCGCATGCGCCTCGGTGATGAAGGAACGCCCTCGAAAATGCCTTGCAAACCCATGCCGCCTCAATGCGCAAAAACAAACCGCGCCAAGATTAACGCGGTTTCAAGCGCAGTCACAGCGGCGTAATACTCTTAAACGTTGTACGACATCACACGTTCAGACTAGGGACAGATTGAGCGCTACTGAGCGCGACGCAGTCGCTCGCGGCTATTGCTCAAATGGGTGCGCATCGCCGCGCGCGCGCCTTCGGCGTCCTGCCGCGTGATGGCGCTGTAGATGTCTTCGTGTTCAAGGTTCACGCGGGCCAGATAGGCGGCGCGATCTTCGTGCGCAAATTTGGCCGAATTGATGCGGGTGCGGGGAATGATCGCCGAGCCCAGGTGGGACATGAGATCCGCGAAGTAGCGGTTGTCGGTGGATTGCGCCACCAGCAGATGGAACTGGAAGTCCGGGGTGATGGTGTCGCCCCCGATGTCCAGCGCATGCTTGAAGGCGTCGAGCGCGCGCCGCATGTCCTGCAATTGCGTGTCGCTGCGCCGGATGGCGGCCAGGCCAGCGGCCTCGCTTTCCAGGCAGATGCGCAGTTCCAGCAGGACCAGGACATCGCGCACCGTGGCGATGTCCGCGGGATCCACGCGGAAGTCGCCGCCGCCGCTGGGTTCCAGCGCGTACGTGCCCACGCCATGATGGGTCTCGACCAGGCCGGAGGCCTGCAGGCGCGAAAGCGCTTCGCGCACGACGGTCCGGCTTACGCCGAACTGACGCATGATCTCGGACTCGGTGGGCAGCTTGTCGCCGGGACGGATTTCTCCGCCGCGAATGCGTTCGGAAATGCTTTCCACGAGCCCCTGCGCCAGGTTACGGGGACGACGCTGCGGCAAAACGGAGGTATCGACAGGAGCGTTCATCAGGGATTATCCGGAAGCGGTTGCGCAAAGCTTGACGCTGAAAATTGGCGGTCATTATACTTTGCGACAGTTGTACGATAACGTACCAGACAAGTCCACTCCACCGCGCCATTTACAGAGCGTTGCGTCATGAGCCGAGCTGTCAAAAACATGCCTGCATCTTTTCGGTGTCATCGTTTGTTATTGACCGGCGCCGCCGGCAACCTGGGACTGGTCTTGCGGCCCCGGTTGAATGCCCATGCGGACATTTTGCGCGTCTCGGACGTCGTGGCCATGGCCCCCGCCGGCCAAGATGAAGAGGTCGCGCCCTGCGATCTTGCCGACGCGTCCGCGGTGCTTGAATTGGTGCAGGGGGTCGACGCCATTGTCCATTTGGGCGGCGTGTCGGTGGAACGGCCATTCGACGAAATCCTGCCCGCCAACATCCAGGGCGTCTACAACGTGTACGAAGCAGCACGCCTGCACGGCGTAAAGCGCATTGTGTTCGCCAGTTCCAACCACGTCATCGGTTTCTACGAGCAGGGCCAGACCCTGGACGCGGACGTGCCCTTGCGCCCCGATGGCTACTACGGCTTGAGCAAGGCCTACGGCGAAAACCTGTCCCGTTTCTATTTCGATCGCTACGGCATCCAGACCGTCTGCCTGCGGATCGGCTCGTCCTTCCCCGAACCCAAGGACCGCCGCATGATGGTCACCTGGCTCAGCCATGACGACCTGACCGATCTGGTCGTGCGATCCCTGTTCACGCCGGACGTCGGCCACCTCATCGTGTACGGGGCTTCGGCCAACCGCGACAGCTGGTGGGACAACAGCGGCGCGGCCGTGCTGGGCTTCGCCCCCAAGGACTCGTCCGAGCGCTTTCGCGCACAGGTCGAGGCGCAGGCGCCGCTACCCGCGGACGATCCTGCCGCCCGCTATCAAGGCGGCGCTTTCGTGAAGGCTGGCCCCTTCCCCTTTCCCAAGGCCTGAAGCCGACCATGCCCACGACCGCCGAACGTATAGGAACAATGTTGTGCGGCGTGGGAGAAAGCCCCGTCTGGCGCAGCACCGAGCAGGCCTTCTACTGGACCGACATCCCCGGCAGGACACTCTGGCGCTGGACGCCCGCAACCGACGCCTTCGCGCAGTGGGCGTTGCCCCAGATGGCGGGCAGCATCGCCATGCGCGGCGACGGCTGGCTGCTGGCGATGGAAGACGGCCTGTATTCGTGCGCCGCCCTGGAGCTGGACAAGGATTGCGCCCCCTGGCCACTCGCCGCCGTCAGCCACGCCGCACCCGGCATGCGTTTCAACGATGGCCGCTGCGACCGGCAGGGCAGGTTCGTGGCGGGCACCATGGTCATGGAGATGGGATTGGCGTCGCCCGCGGGCGTGCTGTACCGCCATGACGCCCAAGGCCTGTCCGTGCTGATGGACGACCTGATCGTCCCCAATGGGCTGGGATTCAGCCCGGACGGAAAGACGATGTACCTGTCCGATTCCCATCCGTCGCGCGCGACGGTCTGGGCCTTCGACTACGACTCCGACGCAAGCGAGCCACGCAATCGCCGCGTGTTCATCGACGCCCTGCCCGCCGGCCGCCCCGACGGCGCCGCCGTGGACACGGACGGCTGCTACTGGATCTGCGGCAACGATGCCGGCAAGGTCTATCGGTACACGCCCGACGGCCGCCTGGACCGCACCCTGGACGTGCCCGCCGCCAAAGTCGCCATGTGCGCATTTGGCGGCCCGGGCATGGACACCCTGTTCGTCACTTCCATCCGCCCCGCGAACGCCGCCCCCGGCTCGCCGGACGGGGCAGTATTCGCCTTGCGCCCCGGCGCGCAAGGCCTGGAGGAAGCCGCCAGCGCCGGTTAGCACCCGATGGCGCCACATCACGCGCCGACTACGAGCAGGTCAGTACCTATCAAAGAGCTTCGGGGCCGCTGCGGCCCTCAACGAAACGCCGTACTCCCAACCGGAGGTAGACATGCTGCACCCTCGCCTGACCCGCGCCATTCTGGCGGCGGCCGCCTTCCTGACGCTTGTTCCCGCCACCCATGCCGCCGAGCTGCGCTCCGCGGACATCCACCCCGACGATTACCCCACCGTCCAGGCCGTGCGCCACTTCGGTGAACTGGTCAAGCAACGGACCAATGGCCGCATCACCGTCAAGGTGTTTTCCGGCGCCGCGCTTGGCAACGAAGACGATTCGATCGAACAGGTGAAACTGGGCGCTCTGGCCATGGCCCGCGTGTCGAGCGCCGCCATGCACAACATCTGCCAGACCACGCGCGTGCCATCGCTGCCCTTCCTCTTCCGATCCAAGGAGCATCTGCACAAGGTGCTGGACAGCGAGATCGGCGACCAGATCCTGCGTTCGTGCGAAGGCGCCGGCTTCGTGGGCCTGGCCTGGTACGACAGCGGATCGCGCTCCATGTATACGACCAAGAAGCCCATCAAGACGCTGGCCGACGCCAAGGGCCTGAAGATCCGCGTGCAGCAGTCGGACTTGTCCGTGGCCATGGTTGAAGCGATGGGCGGCAACGCCACGCCGATGCCCATGGGCGAGGTCTACACGTCGCTCAAGACGGGCCTGGTGGACGCCGCCGAGAACAACTTTCCCAGCTACGAAAGCGCGCATCACTACGAGGTTGCCAAGTTCTACTCGCTGACCGAGCACACGATGACGCCCGAGATCCTTATCTTCTCCAAGCGGCAATGGGACAAGCTTCCTCCCGACGACCAGAAGATCCTGCGCGAGGCGGCGCGTGAATCCGTGCCCTTCATGCGCAAGCTGTGGGACGAACGCGAGCAGAAGTCGCGCGCGGTGGTGGAAAAGGCCGGCTCGCAGATCTCGCAAGTCGACAAGCCTTCGTTCCAGGGCGCGATGAAGCCCGTGTACGACCGCTTCGTCACGACCCCTGAAATGAAGGACCTGGTCTCGAAGATCCAGGCCGTGCAGTGAGGACATCATGTTGGCCACACCCACGAATGAACCAGATGTCGCCGCGGGGGGCCGGGCGCAAGCCCTGGCTGCCCCGCTGGATGCCTACACCCGCGCCTGCGCCCGGCTGGCGCGGGCGTGCATGTGGACCAGCGTGTTCGGGCTGGTCTGCCTGATCATCGCGGTCTCCCTACAGATCTTTGGCCGCCACGTGCTTAACAGCACGCCGACCTGGGCGGAAAGCCTGGCCCTGCTGCTGGTGCTCTACGTCACCATGCTGGGCGCCGCCGTCGGCGTGCGCGACGCCGGCCATATCGGCTTCGAGTCGCTGCTGGACGCCCTGCCCGCCGCCGGGCAGCGGCGGCTCCGCATTTTCATCCATCTGCTGGTGCTGCTGTTTGGCGTGCTGATGGCCTGGAACTGCGGCGTGCTGGCCGAGTCCGTAGCCGCCTACAAGATTCCCAACCTGGGCATCTCGAACGCCTGGAAGTACATCCCTGCAACCCTGTCGGGCACCTTGATCGCGCTCTTCTCCATCGAGCACATCATCGCGATCCTGCGCAATCAGAAGGTGGTCCCGGCATGGCGCTGACACTGCTGTCCTTCACTTTCATGGGGTTCCTCGTGATCGGCGTGCCGGTGGCCTTCGCCATCGGGCTGTCGTCGATCACGGCCATCATGTACGAAGACCTGCCGCTCGCGGTGGCCTTCCAGCAGATGACCTCGGGCATGAACGCGTTCTCGTTCCTGGCCATCCCCTTCTTCATCTTCACGGGCGAACTGATGCTGTACGGCGGCATCGCCGACCGCATCGTGGCGTTCGCGAAGTCGCTGGTCGGCCATGTGCGGGGCGGCCTGGGCATGTCCAACGTGGTGGCCTGCACGCTGTTTGGCGGCGTGTCGGGTTCGCCGGTGGCTGACGTGTCGGCGATGGGATCCGTGATGATCCCGATGATGAAACGCGAGGGCTATCACGCGGACTACGCGGTGAACGTCACGACCCACGCGGCACTGGTGGGCGCGCTGATGCCCACCAGCCACAACATCATCATCTACACGCTGGCCGCCGGCGGCAAGGTGTCCATCGCGGCGCTCATCGCGGCCGGCGTCGTGCCAGCCCTGATCCTCACAGCGTGCAACCTGGCGGCCGCCTATTTCGTGGCGCGCAGCCGGGGCTACCCGGCGGGCACTTTCCCGGGATGGCACATCGTGGTCCGGTCGCTGGTCGCGGCGGCGCCAGGACTGTTCGTGGTGGTGCTGATCATTGCGGGGATCCTGAGCGGCGTCTTCACCGCGACGGAATCCGCGGCCGTGGCGGTGCTGTACGCGCTGGCGCTGACGATCTTCGTCTACCGCTCGCTGACCTGGGACCAGTTCGTGCGCGCCGCCAGCAAGGCCGTCAAGACCACGGGCGTGGTGTTGCTGCTGATCGGGATTTCCGCCACGTTCGGCTACCTGATCAGCTTCTATGGCGTGGCCGAAAAGACTGGCCAGATGATGGCGGCGATTTCGACGGAGCCGTGGGCCATTTTCCTGATGGTCAACATCATCCTGTTCGTGCTGGGCACGTTCCTGGACATGGCCGCCACCATCCTGATCTGCACGCCGATCTTCCTGCCGATCTGCATGCAGTACGGCATGGGACCGGTGCAGTTCGGCATGGTGATACTGCTGAACTGCGCGCTGGGACTGAACACGCCCCCGGTGGGCACGACGCAGTTCGTGGGATGCGCCATTGGCGGTGTATCGGTGGGCACGGTCATGCGGACCATCTGGCCGTTTTACGGCGCGCTGCTTGCGGCGTTGGCCCTGGTGACCTACGTCCCCGCGTTCTCGTTGTGGCTGCCGGGCGTATTGCTCAACTGAGCGGCGAAGCGCGGGGCGGCTCGCCAGTGGACCGCCCCGCGATCACCGGATAGAAGAACACCGCCGCCAGCAGCCACATCAGCGCGGCCGACCAGATCGTCTGGCTGAGAAAATGCGCTCCCTGCAGGATGCGCACGGCCGAGAACCCCAACCCGGCCGCCAGGCCCACCGTCAGGCCCCACCAGCGCCATGCAGGCCGGCCCAGCGCCCATCCGGCAAAGTACAGGCTCAACAGCGCGTAGCCGGCACCGGCATGGCCGCTGGGCAAAGCCCCCCCGGCGCGCGCGCGCGCCCAGGTCCACCAGTGCACCGGATACGGGGTATAGCCGCCCAGCGTTTGCAGGTCGTAGGGACGCGGCAGCATCGTATGGTGCTTGAGCTGATTGATCAGCAGCTGCCCGGTCAGACAGGTGGCCGCTACGGCCAGCGCCGTCCCGCGCCAGCGGCGCCAGGCCGCCACGCGGAAACTTGCCGCCGCGACGCCGACGGCGGCCAGGCCGACGCTGATCGGCAAGGCGAGCACCATGCGATGGCCAAGCAGTTCCAGCCAACGGTTGCCGTGCAACGGAAAGTCGTCCAGGGCCGGGTCGAAGAGCGTCCGCGCCAGCCGCAGGTCCAGTCCAGAGACCTGGACCCACCAGGCCAGGCAGGCCAGAATTAGCGTCACGCCCAAGACGTGGGTCAGCAGATAGGTAGCTTTCGCGGGCGCACGCGGCGCCGGCAACGAGGTGGGCGGCATGGAGGCGATTCAGGACGTGTCGGGCAAGCCACAGACTGTACGAGCCCGACAGTCGAAAAATCGTCAAATTCGCGCTTCGGTCGGGCCCGCCACGCCGCCTTCGAAACGCAACAGGAACCGTGTGCCGCGGGCCTGACCTTCCTGGGACGAGTCGACGGTGAGCGACCACCCCTGCATGTCACAGACGCGCTTGGCGATCGCCAGGCCCAACCCACGGGCCGCCTCGGCGCCGCCAGCGTTGTCCGAATCCCGCATGCGGCCGCTGTAGTAGCGGCGGAACAGGAAAGGCAGGTCGCTGGCCGCGATGCCCTTGCCGTCGTCGCGCAGTTCCAACGCGCCGTCGGTGTCCAAAGACGCCGCCAGCGTGGCCGGTGCGGCGTGCTCGACGGCGTTGCGGACCAGATTGCGCAGCACGGTCAGCAGTGCATAGCGGTCAAGCGCCTGGACCCGCCCTGTCGGGATGCGGTTTTCGAAACGCAGGTCCGCCAGGCTGGCCTGGGCGGCATAGCCCCGCCACGCGTCTTCCATGCATTCGGCAATGTCCACGGGCTCCGGCGTGCGGAGCTGGTCGCGCGCCATCGCCCGCGCGCTTTCCAGGCTGACGATCACGTCGTCCACGTTTTCCACGATGCGCGTCAGGCGCTGATGCTGGTCCGGCGTCAGCGCCTGCGTCAACAGCATCAACTCGCTGTCGGAGCGGATCGCCGCCAACGGGGTCCGGACCTCGTGGCTGAGGTTGCCCGCGAACTCCCGTTCGCGTGCAATCGACCTGTCCACCTGGTTCTGCACACGATTGAACGCTTCGATCAGCCGGCCCGCCTCGTCGTCGCGCGTGACCGCCATGTCTGGGGCCCCGGGCGCCCAGGTCGCCAGGCGGTCCGTCAGGTCCAGCAACGGCCCGACCGCCACCGCCGCCACCCGCCGAGACAGCGCGTACGCCAGCACGACGCAGATGGCGCCCATGCCCAGCACGATGAGCCCGAAGTCGTGGACTCGGGCTTCGTTGTCGGTTGCGTCGTACAGCAGGTACACCATGCCCTTGCCGGTCTCGGCCACCATCACGTGCCACGTGTAGGCGCCAGGTTCGATCAGGTGCAAGCCGATATCCAGGGGCAGGAGATCCGGCGGCATCCCGGCGGGCGGCTGTCCGTCGACGCTGAGCCACGCGCGCATGGAGCCACCCAGTTCACGCCCGCCCTGGCGCGGCAGGAAATCATCGCTGGTACGCGCATGCTGAACCAGACGATCCATTTCCGTGTTGAGAATTTCGTTGACCAGGTCGTCTTCCATCTGGTCGAACGTCAGGTAGGCAAGGAGCGCCAGCGCGGTGACGAACAGCGCCACCGTTCCCGTCAGCGCCCACACGACGCGCTGGGTCAACGTGCCGGTTGCGGCGCGGCTCATGGCTGGGCGCCGGGCAGCGCCAGGCGCCAGCCGGTGCCGTGCACGGTTTCAATGCCGTCGAAGCCGGCGTCGCTGAGCGCGCGGCGCAACAGATGCACCTGGCTGCGCAGGGCATCGGACGACGGAGGTTCATTGCCCCACAGAACGGACTCCAGCTCTTCACGGGCCACCACGCGACCCGGATCGCGCAGCAGGACTTCCATGATGAGGACGGCCTTGCGCGTCAGGTGGACGGGAACGTCATTGACCGAGACCGCGCGGCTGCGAGTGTCGTATTGCAACGGCCCGAAGGCGCGCACGGAATCCACCGTCGAGCCCTTGGCGCGCTGGATCAGCGCCAGCAGCCGGGCTTCGACCTCGAGCAAGGCAAAAGGCTTGGTAAGGTAGTCGTCCGCGCCGAACGAGAATCCCGCCAGCTTGTCTTCCAGGCTGTCTCGCGCGGTCAGCATCAGCACCGGAACGTCCAGCCGCCTTTCGGTGCGCATGGCATGCAGCACGGCGTTGCCGTCCATGCCAGGCAGGCCGATATCCAGCAGCACCGCGTCGAAGCGATGCTCTTGCAGGCGCTGCAACGCGGCGGGCCCGCTATAGGCCACGTCGGGTAGAAAGCCGCGCGCCTCGAGGAAGCTGTACAGGTTGCCGGCGATGATGTGGTCGTCCTCGACGATCAGCACTCGCCGGTGCGCACCCGCTGCGGGACTGGCTGCCATGGTCTGGTTCCTGGATAAAGGCGCGACTACGCCTGCAGCACCTTGCCGGGATTCATGAGCCCTTGCGGATCGAGCGCGCGCTTGATGCGCCGCATGAGCGCGAGTTCGACGGGGTTCTTGTATCGCGGCAATTCGTCGCGCTTGAGCTGGCCCACGCCGTGCTCTGCGCTGATCGAACCATTGTGGGCGTGCACGCTGTCGTGGACCACCCCGTAGATCTCGCCTTGCAGCGCCAGCAGTTCCGTTTCGGTCTGTCCGGGCGCATTGGCCACGTTGTAATGCAGGTTGCCGTCACCCAGATGGCCGAAGATCACATGGCGCACGCCGGGGAAGCGCGCTTGCAGCAAGGCGTTGGTCTTGTGCACGAAGCCCGCGATGGACGAGATGGGAATCGACACGTCATGCTTGACCGACTTGCCCAGTTCCGCCTCGGCCAGCGGAATGCTTTCGCGCAGGTGCCACAGCGCCTTGCTTTGCGACACATTGGCGGCAATGGCGGCGTCGTTCACCAAACCGGCTTCGATCGCGTCGCCCAGCACGGCTTCAAAGCGTTCACGCGCATGGCTTTCGCTTTCGCTGTCGGAGAGCTCCAGCAGGGCGAACCACGGCGATGCGGCAGACTCGCCTTCGAAGGGCAGCCGCTGTTGCGGGAACAGCCGCACGACCGCCTGCAGGCAGGCGCCGCTCATGAGTTCGAAGCCGGTCAGCGAGGCGCCGAACCCGGATCGGGCGCGCGACAGCACTTCCACGGCATTGTCGATGCTGTCCAGCGTCAGCAGCGCGGTGCAAGACGCCACCGGGCGCGGATACAGCTTGAGCGTGGCGGCGGTGATGATGCCGAGTGTGCCTTCGCTGCCGATGTACAGGTCGCGCAGGTCGTAGCCGGTGTTGTCCTTGCGCAGGCCGCGCAGTCCGTCCCAGATCTCGCCTTCGGCGGTCACGACTTCCAGTCCCAGCGTGAGATCCCGCGTGTTGCCGTAGCGCAGCACCTGGGTGCCGCCGGCGTTGGTGGCCAGGTTGCCGCCGATCGTGCAGCTGCCTTCGGCGGCGAGGCTCAGCGGGAACAGCCGGTTCGCCGCCGCGGCGGCCTCCTGCACGGCTTGAAGGATGCAGCCCGCTTCAACCGTGATGGTGTCGTTATCGGTGTCCAGCGCGCGTACCGCGGTGAGCCTGGCGGTGGACAGGACGACGGCCGTGCCGGAATCGTCCGGCGTGGCGCCGCCGCACAAGCCGGTATTGCCTCCTTGCGGCACCACCGGCACGCCATGCTGCACGCACAGTTTCATCGCCGCGGCGACCTCGGCGGTGGTGCCGGGGCGGATCACCGCCAGCGCCGTGCCGCGATAGCGGCGGCGCCAATCCAGCACGTAGGTCTCGGCGTCGGCGCCCGTCAGCACATGGGAGACGCCCAGGAGGGACTGTAGATCGCTCAGCAATGTCATGGATGTCGCACGCGGAAGGCCTGGCCGGGGCCAGGCGCGGTTCTAAGGATGTGCGAACTATTGTAGGGGCTGGCCGGCCGGCGCCGAAGCGCCGCGTTATTGCGGATCAGCCGACGGCCTGGTCCAGCCTTCTGCCAGTCATGCCCGAGCAGAACGCCCGGGACGCGATGCGGTTCATCAGAAAGGCGCGGTCAACGCCGGCGGGTCCGGGCAGTTCGGACAGGGCGCGATAGGCGCGGCGCAGGACTTCGCCACGCGTGGCGCCGCACACCATGAGCCGCGTGCACGGCAGGCGGCGGTCGCCGCAGCCGTCAATGCGAATTTCAAGAACGTGAGCGGCGATGGGTTCGTGGTCGGCCGCGGGCATGGCTTGGGAACGGGGCTGCGCCTGGGCGTCGATGACGCGGAATACGCCGCTGCGATCGTCCAGCGAGAAAGAGACCGTTCCGGCGCCCTGCCACCCGAGGTCGCGCGCCAGGCTGGCGGCCACGGTGCGCAGCGCGCTTTCCATCGAGACCGCAAGGTGGGGCGCTGGACACTCCGCGATCAGGACACGGGCTTCGCGCCATACGCTGCGCTCCCATGCGCGGCTGGCGGCCAGCTGGCCGTCCGTCGCCAGGGCGATGTGGATATCAAGCCGGCGTTCGCGGCCGGCGGATGGCCCGGCAAAGTCCGTGGGGGGACCTCGCCGACTGGTGGCGCCGCCCGATGACATGACTGTGGATACTTTGGCGCCCATGGCCCCTCCTGGTCTTTCTGCTTGCATGGCAAGCGTATCACCTTCGGATGACGAGCAACTTCCATGCCATGCCGCCCGTCCCCCTGCGCGGGATTCCACGCCGCCCGATTCTGCACCGCAAGGCAGCCTTTCGCCCTGCGCCGCGCACCGTCTCGGGGCACACCCCCGGGTAAACGCCCTACTCCGCCCGAAGGATGAAGCCCTTTGCGCCGATGGGGGATAATCCTGCTTTGACCCTTGCCATAGCGGCCTTGATGTACGGGTTTACCATTACCCCCGTGCCAATCCGCGCTGTCTCTTTAACGAGGAATCGTCGTGGGCAACAATACACAATTTCCGGCCTCTGTTTTCAAGGCCTATGACATTCGCGGCACGGTGCCGGACCTCATCGACGCCGCTTTCGCCCGTTCGCTGGGCGTGGCGCTCGCCGCGCGCGCCCGCTCGGAAGGCGTGCAGACGCTGGTGGTAGGCCGCGACGGCCGCCTCAGCAGCGAAATGTTGTCCCTGGCCCTGCAGGAAGGCATGCTGGAAGGCGGCGTGGACACGCTGGACGTCGGCATGGTCCCCACCCCGCTGGTCTACTTTGCCGCGAATATCATGCAGACCGGTTCGGGCGTGGCCATCACCGGCAGCCACAACCCGCCGAAGTACAACGGCTTCAAGATGATGATGGGCGGCCGCGCGCTCTACGGCGATGACGTGCAGGCGCTGGCGCAGGCGATGAACGACCCGACGCCCGCAGCCGCTGTCGCCGCCGGCACGCGCCGCCAGCTGGATCTGGCGCAGGCCTACATCGCGCGCGTCGCCTCCGGCGTCAAGCTTGCGCGTCCCATGAAAATCGCCATCGACTGCGGCAACGGCGTGGCCGGCGCGATCGCGCCCCAGTTGTTCCGCGCACTTGGCTGCGAGGTCGACGAACTGTTCTGCGAAGTGGACGGCAACTTCCCCAACCACCATCCCGATCCCGCCGAACCCAAGAACCTGCAGGACCTGATCAAGCACGTCGCTGAAACCGACTGCGAACTGGGCCTGGCCTTCGACGGCGACGGCGACCGCCTGGGCGTGGTCACCAAATCCAGCCAGATCATCTGGCCCGACCGCCAGCTCGTGCTGTTCGCCCGCGACGTGCTTGAGCGCAATCCCGGCGCCACCATCATCTACGACGTGAAGTGCAGCCGCCACGTCGGCCTGTCGGTCGAAGCCGCTGGCGGCGCCCCCCTGATGTGGAAGACGGGCCACTCCCTGGTCAAGGCCAAGCTGGCCGAAACCGGCGCGCCCCTGGCCGGCGAAATGAGCGGGCACATCTTTTTCAAGGAACGCTGGTACGGCTTTGACGACGGCCTCTACACCGGCGCGCGCCTGCTCGAGATCGTGTCCCGCTTTGCCGATTCGTGCGCTCCGCTGGAAGCCCTGCCCCAGGACGTATCGACGCCCGAGCTCAAGCTGGAGATGGAAGAAGGCCAGCCTTTCGTGCTGGTCAATGCGCTGCAGGAACAGGGCCAGTTCCCTGACGCCAATCGCGTCATCACCATCGATGGCGTGCGGGCCGAGTACCCGGACGGCTTTGGCCTGGCGCGGCCGTCGAACACGACGCCCGTTGTCGTGCTGCGCTTCGAAGCGCAGTCCCAGCAAGCGCTGGAACGCATCCAGGCCGACTTCCGGCGTGAACTGACCAAACTCGCGCCGAACGCCACCCTGCCTTTCTGATCCGCCCATGCCTTTATCCAACAGCCCCGCGTGGCAGCAGTTCATCGCCGCAACACACGCAGCATCCCGCGATGGCCAGAAGCTGCGGCTCATCAATGCGCCCGGCCTGCGCCTGGACTTGACCGCCCAGGCGCAGTCGCCGGATCTGCTGGCCGCCTCGCAGGCCTTGTTGGCGGAGCAGGACTTCGACACCTGGCGCGCGCGGCTGTTTGACGGCGGGCAGGCCAACTGGACCGAGGGTCGGGCCGCCTGGCACACCGCCTTGCGCGCGGCCGAGCCGCCCGCCATGGTGGCCAAGGCGGTGCTGGCCGAACGCGAACGGCTGCGCGAATTCGTGCGCGCGGCCGACGCGGCCGGCCGCTACAGCAACGTCCTGCATCTGGGCATCGGCGGCAGCGACTGGGGGCCCCGCCTGGTCACGCGCGCCCTGCGTCACGAAGGGGCGCGCCGCGAAGTCCGCTTCGCATCCAACGTCGACTCGCATTCGGTCGCCGAGGCAATGAGCCGCCTTGACCCGCACAACACGCTGGTCATCGTCGCGTCCAAGTCCTTCACCACCACCGAACCGCTGGCCAACGCCGAAGTCGCCATGAACTGGCTGCGGGACGCCGGCGTGGCGGATCCGATCAAGCAGGTCGTGGCCATCACCTGCAACGTCGAGGCCGCGCTGAACCTGGGCATCCTGCCCGATCACATCTTCCAGATCTGGGACTGGGTCGGTGGGCGCTATTCGCTGTGGTCCGCCATCGGCCTGCCTATCGCGCTTGCGCTTGGCAACGACGCCTTCGATCAGTTGCTGGCGGGCGCCGCGGCCATGGACGACCATTTCCGCAACGCGCCCTTCGCCGAGAACGCGCCCGTGCAGATGGCGCTGACGGGCGTGGCCAACCGCAGCGTGCTGGGCTATGACTCGCTTGTCATCGCCCCCTATGATTCCCGGCTGTACAACCTCGTGCCGTGGGCGCAGCAGCTGGAAATGGAATCGCTGGGCAAAGTCGCCACCGCCGACGGCAGCCCCGTCGGCGTGCCGACCGGGCCCGCGGTGTGGGGCATGCCGGGCACCGACTGCCAGCACACGTTTTTCCAATGGCTGCACCAGGATGCGGCGGGCGCGCCCGTCGATTTCATCCTGTGCGAGCAACCGGACCACGCCTACGCGCGGCACCACGAACTGCTGATCGCCAATTGCCTGGCGCAGCGCTCTGCGCTGCTGCGCGGCAAGTCGTACGCGGAAGCGCTGGCGGAAACCTCCGCGACGGAACGGGACCCGGCGCGCGCGCGCCTGCTGGCGCAGCACCGGGTACACCCCGGCGGACGCCCGTCATCCCTGATCGTGCTGCCGCGCCTTGAAGCCTACACTTTGGGCGCGTTGCTGGCCCTGTACGAACACAAGGTGTTCACGCAGGGCGTGATCTGGGGCATCAACCCCTTCGATCAGTGGGGCGTGGAGTTCGGCAAGGTGCTGGCCAAGAACATCATGCGCGAGCTGGATGCGCCTCAGGCCAGCCAGCAGGATCCGTCCACGCGGTTCTGGATCGACGCGATCAGGCGCTGAGCGCGTCGTACACCGCCACGTGGACGCGCGCCACCTGGTTGATATCGAATTCGCGTTCTGCAAGCGCCCTGCCTGCAACACCCATGGCTTGGCGCAACGCCGCATCCTCGGCCAGGCGGGCGATGGCGTCGGCCAACGCCGACGCGTCGCGCACCGGCACCAGCAGCCCGGTCACGCCGGGTTCGATGGCGTCGCGGCAGCCCGGCACGTCGGTCGTCACGACCGCACGAGCGCATGCCGCAGCTTCGATAAGCGACTTGGGCAGACCCTCGCGATACGACGGCAACACCGCAATATGCGAAGCCGAATACAGCGCGGCGACGTCGGAACGTTCGCCCAGCGCTTGCACGCAGCCTTCGTTGCGCCACGCCTCTATGTCGTCCTGCGTCGCGGAAGTGGGATTGCCGGCGTCCAGGCCGCCCACCAGCTGCATCGTCACCGGCACGCCACGCTCGCGCAGCAGCCTGGCGGCCTGCACGAATTCCTGCACGCCCTTGTCGCGCAGCAGCCGCGCCACCATGGTGACGACGACCGGCGGCGCCGGCGGTTCCGGTGAAGGCCGATAGGCGTCCAGATCGACGCCTGCGCCGCGGATGATGACCACCTGGTCATCCCGCACCGCACCCAGCGACTTGAGCAAGTCGCGGTCGTTGGCATTCTGGAAAATCACCCGGCTGTTGGGATGGCCCAGCGCGATCCGGTACAGGCGCGCCACCACGGAGCGCACCAGCCGCATCTTCAGCGAATTGGAAAGAAAGACGAAACCCAGGCCCGAAATGGCCGCCACCATGCCCGGCACGCGCGTCAGGCGCGCGGCGATGCCGCCATACAGCACGGGCTTGATGGTGACCAGATGCACGACCGTGGGGCGCAGGCGCTTAAACAGCCGGATCAGGGCCATCAACGTGCCCAGCTCCTGCAATGGATGCTTGCCGCTACGGGTCATGGGGATGGGGTGATGCGTCATGCCCAGCGTCTGGATGTCGGCCACGGCGGGGCCATCCATGGTGGCGACATGCACGTCGTAGCCGGCCCGCTGCGCGGCCACCGCCACGGGCACGCGGTGCGACATGAAGAAGGCCGGGTTGTTGACCACAAACAGCAGGCAGCGTCCGGCGCTCATGCTTGGACTCCAGAAATACGGCGCCAGACGGCGATATAGCTTTGCACCATGCGCGCAAGGTCGAAATTTTCGAGGACGCGGGCGCGTCCGGCCTCGCCGGCGCGCTCGCGGCCGCGCGCGGCCACGTCGCACAGGGCGGACTCGATGCCGCGGGCCAGCGCCTCGGGCTGCTCGGGCGGCACGACCACGCCCGTGTCGCCGACGATGTAGGACGCGTCGCCGACGTCCGTCACCACGCAATACACGCCGCACGCCATGGCCTCGGCCACCACGTTCGGAAAGCCTTCGGCGCAGCTGGACAACACATGCACGTCCAGGCCGTTCATCACGGCGGGCACGTCGTCGCTGGGTCCGTTCAGCACCACGCGATCGCGCAGGTCGAGTTTGTCCAGCAAGGCGGCCAGCTGCACGTTGTCGGGGGTCATGTCGCGGCCGATGAGCACGCAGCGCAGGCCGGCATCGCGGCCGTCGCGCACCAGCGCGGCCACGGCGCGCAGCAGGTTGGCATGGTCCTTGAGCGGATCCCACCGCGCCACGCAGCCGATCACGGGGACGTCCTCGGACAGTCCCCATTGCGCGCGAACTTGGGTACGGGCCTGCGGATCCGGCGCATAGCGCGACAGATCATAGCCATTGGAGATGACGACCAGCCGGTCGCGCCGGTAGCCCTTGTCGGCGTGGCGCCGCGCCGCGTTCTGCGCCGCGCACACGATAGCCCGCGGCACGATGCCGGACAGCATCGCGCAGGCGCGCAGGACCAGCCGCGCCGAGCGGCTGCTGCGTTCAAGGTGCTCACCTGAGTTGCGGATGCCCCACGCCACGGCTCGCACGCCCGCCATGCGAGCCGCCAAGCCGCCGATCAGGTCGGCGTGATACATCCAGGTCTGCACGGCGTCGGGGCGGATCCGCGCGATCAGGCCGCGCAAGGCCATGAAGCCGCGCAGGCTGACGCGTCCGCGCTTCATGCCCAGCGCATGCACGGCCACGCCCGCCGCGCGCAGGCGTTCTCCGTAGATGCCATCGTCGGTCAGCGACACCACCGTGTGCTCGGCGCCGCCTTCCGGCCAGGTCGCCAGACGGAACAGCACGGATTCCGCGCCGCCCTGGCCCAATCCCGTGATGACATGCAGCACACGTAAAGGAGCGGCGCTCATCGCCCCTCCCGAACGGCTTCGAAAAGCTCATCCCATTCGGCCAGCACGCTGGAAAGCGCATAGCGCTGGCGCACGGCCGCGGCGCCGCGCGTGCCCAGTTGCTGGCGCAGGGACGCGTCGCTCATCAGGCGATGCAAGGCGTCGGTCATCGCCACGCGGTCGCCGGCTGGCACCAGCAGCGCGTCCTGGCCGTCCCGCGTCATTTCGCGAGGGCCGCTGGGGCAGTCGAAGGCGACGCAGGGCAGGCCCAGCGACATGGCTTCCAGGAGAACGTTGGGAAAGCCCTCGACCAGCGAACTCAGCACAAAGGCCTGCCCGCGCGCCAGTTCTTCCCACGGGGCCTCGGTTCGTCCGGGCAGGCTGACGCGAGATTGCAGCCGCAGGCGCGCCACCTGCTGCTGGAGCGCTTCGCGCTCGGGGCCTTCGCCCCAGATGCGCAGGTTCCAATCGGGAAACTCGGGCGCGAGCTGGGCGAAGATATCGATCAACAGATTGAACTGCTTGTCGGGAACCAGGCGTCCCATCGCGACCAGTTCGCGAGGCGCGCCGTCTTCAAGCTGCTGCACCAGCGGCGCATCGAGCAACGGCGCCGGCAGCGGATTCGGGATGACGGCCAGGCGCTTGATGCCCGGCACCTGGCGCCCGAACGGGCCGGCGGTGTCTTCCGCCTGCACCGTGACCATGTCGGCGCGGGGATACAGGATGCGGCGCAGCCGGCGCCAGACGGATCCCGTGGTGGTTTCAGCGACGGGATTGGTGCGCTCGCAGACGATGAGCGGCACGTTCAGGCCACGCGTGGCCAGGATGGCGGCCACATTGACGTTGGTCAGGAAGGACACCACGACGTCCGGCCGCGTGTCTCGGATGTGCTTGCGCAGCGTCAACAGCCGCTTGAACGCCGCCATCGGGCCCGACACCCGCGTACCGGCCAAATCGGCCAGCCATGCCAGTTGGACTTTGTCCGACAGCGGGTAGAAGCACGTGCCTTTGGACGAGTACGTGGGCGTCAGGACGACGCTATCTCCACGTTCCGACCATGCGTTCACCAGGGTGGCGGCGACTCTTTCCGCGCCGCCGGCGTGCATGGAACTGACCAGCATCAGTATTTTCATTCGTCAACGGTCCTCAATCGGTCCCCCTTGGTCCATGCCCGCGCGATAGCAGTCCAGCCAGGCCTGCATCATCAGCACGCCCCAGAGATGGCTATCCCAGTTGCGATGCCCCGACGTGTGCTCGCGCCATTTGCGCAGGATGGGCTCGGGCTCGAACCAGCCTTCCTGGCGCAGGCGAGTCGGGTTCAGCAACGCATCCGCCCATTCCCGCAAGGGGCCGCGCAACCAGGCGGCCAGCGGCACGGCAAACCCGCGCTTGGGGCGGTCGACCAGCGCCTGGGGTACGTGGCGGTGCAGCACCTGGCGCAGCAGCCATTTGCCCGTGTTGCCGCGCACCTTGTACTGGTGCGGCAGGCTCCAGGCGAATTCGTAGACACGATGGTCAATGAGCGGCACGCGGGTCTCCAGGCTGACCGCCATCGCGGCGCGGTCCACCTTCACCAGGATGTCGTCGGGCAGGTAGGTCACCGTGTCCAGCTTCATCATCGATTCGAAGGTGGATCCCTGCATGGCCCGCTCGAATTCCGACACGGGCTCGACTCCGCCCTTCACGACGCTGGACGGATTGGCCCAGTACGAAACGAAATGGCGGTAGAAGTCGCCGCGCGTGTCGGCGCGCAGCAGTTCGCCCAGCTTGCCGACCTTGCCGCGCCAGGCCCCTCGGCCCGGCAGGTGGGTGGACGCGCTGAGCATCGCGCCCCCGGGCTTGCGCAGGAACGCGGGCACGCGTTCGAACTGGTTCCACCAGTTGTCCACTCGGAAGTAGCGCGAATAGCCGCCGAAGAGTTCGTCGCCGCCGTCGCCGGACAGCGCCACGGTCACGTGCTGGCGGGCCATGCGCGTCACGAGCGACGTGGGGATCTGCGACGAATCCGCGAACGGCTCGTCGTACATGTCGGCCAGCGTCGGCACCACGGCCAGCGCGTCTTCCGCGGTGACGTAGAGTTCCGTGTGGTCGGTGCCCAGGTGCGTGGCGACGGCCTTGGCGTGCTGCGCCTCGTCGTAGCCCTTTTCGTGGAAGCCGATGGCGAACGTGCGCACGGGCTGCGAACTTTGCGCCTGCATCAGGGCCACGATGGTGGACGAGTCGATGCCGCCCGACAGGAACGCGCCCAGGCTCACGTCGGACAGCATTTGTCCGCCCACGGCCTTGGACAGCACGCCTTCCAGCGCGTCGGTCGCCTGTGCGTCGGAATCGAACGACAGCCGCGAGCGGGCGGCCGTGTCCGCGGCCTCGCGCGCCGACCAGTACACGCGCGGCTCGGGCATGCGCCGGCTGCGGGTGTCGTCGGCGGTGAATTCGATCCACGTGCCCGGCGGCAGCTTGGCAATGCCTTCGTAGATGGATTGCGGCGCCGGAATGTAGTTGTGCCGCATGAACGACGCCAGCGCGTTGCGGTTCAGGTTGCGGCCAAAGCCCGGGATGGGCATCAGGCCCTTGAGCTCGGAGGCGAACACCAGTTCCGCGTTCGAATAGCCGTAGTACAGGGGCTTTTCGCCCATGCGGTCGCGCGCCAGCACGAGCTTGCGCGACGCCTTGTCCCACAGCGCGATGGCGAACATGCCCACCGCGGCCTGCAAGGTGGCCTCGATGCCCAGCGCGGTGAAGCCCGCGAGCAGGGTCTCGGTGTCGGAGTGGCCGCGCCACGCGGGGGCCAGCGCCGACTGTTCCAGCTGCTTGCGGATGTCCAGGTGGTTGTAGATTTCGCCGTTGAACACCATCACGTAGCGGCCGCAGGCGGACGTCATGGGCTGGTGGCCCGCTTCGGTCAGGTCCAGGATCGCCAGGCGCACGTGCGCCAATGCGACTCCGGCGTCGGCGTCTTCCCAGAAGCCATTGCTGTCGGGCCCGCGGTGGCGAATGCGGCGGCAGCTGTCCGCCAGCACTTGCGCCTTGTTCCCCATGGGGCCCCAAATTCCGACTATTCCACACATGATGAGGTTCTCGTGGTCACCGTAGCAACGGCGCGCGCAGGGCTCTAGCGGCCCGATGCACGCACGCCGTCAAAAAGTTCCTGCCATTTCTGCAGCACGCGCGCGGCCGAGAAGCGGTCGCGCACTTCCGTCGCCGCTTGCGCCATGCGCCCGCGGCCATTGTCATCGCTCATGACGGCGTCCAGCGCCTGGCACAGCGCGGGCACGTCGCCATTGGGCCGCACCAGCACGCCGTCCACGCCTTCGCGCACGATTTCGCGCGGGCCCGTATCGCAATCGAACGACACCGCGGCCAGCCCGCTGGCCATGGATTCCAGCAGCGTATTGGACAGCCCTTCGAAACGCGAGGTCAGCACGTACAGATGGGCGCTGTCGTACCAGTCGCCGACATTGCCGGCGCGTCCGGGCATCGATATGCGCGATTGCAGTCCGGCGTCGCGCACCTGCGCTTCCAGCGCGCCGCGCTCGTCGCCTTCGCCCAGGATAACCAGATCCCAGTCGGCATGCGACGGCGCCAGCCGCGCGAACGCCTGGATCAACAGGTCGAATCCCTTGTCCCCGTGCAGCCGGCCGACCGCCAGGAGACGCTTGCGTTCCGGCGCGGCGGGCGGCGTCAGGATGGGTTCGGCGCGCGGCAGCGGAAAGTGGACGGGGTTGGGGATGACCGCCAGCCTTGAGCCCGGAACATGCTGTTCCAGCCAGTCCGCGGTGCCTCGCGTCAGCGCGACCACCCGCGCGGCGCGCGGATACGTCAGGCGGCGCAGCCGCTGCCAAAAGCCCGAGAGGGTCTGGGAGGGCGGATGCGTATGTTCGGTGGCGATGACGCGGCAGCCGAGCCCCGCGCACGCCAGCACGGACAGCACGGACGCCGTGGTCATCATGCCCAGCACGATGTCCGGCCGGAACGCCTTGACCACCTGCCGCAATGCTCGCACGCGCTGCACGTTGCTAAGGATGCCGCGCAGTCCGCCGCCCTCGCCTGCCGTATGCAGGACTTCGCGGCGAACCTTGGGATGCAGCGCATAGACATCGCCCTCGGCGCTTGCCTGCGTCACCACCATGACCTCGCTGCCTTCGGCGGCCCAGTGGGCGCTCAGGTCGGCGGCGACGCGCTCAGCCCCCCCGCCATGCAAGGAATGGATGAACAGCAGGACGCGCGCCGGACGGGCGGAGTCGGCGTTGGACATTCAATCGGCCCCCTTGGGTTCAGCCTTGCGCATCGCCACCACCAGGTAGCAGGCAAAGGAAAGCACATACATGAGGCTGGTTGCCAGCATGATGCCGGCCGCGCCCATTCGGGGCGCAAGCACGGTGTTCAGCACGGCCTTCAGCGCAAAATTGGCGACCGCGATGGCGGCCATGATGCGATAGCGGTTCTGGCTGGCCAGGAGCTGCACCAGGATCAGCACGCCGAAATAGAAGGGCAGCTGCAACAGCCCCCAGCGCAGCACATGCGCGACGGCTTCGGTATTTTCAGCGGTAAAGGCGCCACGCTGGAACAGCACGGCCACGCCCCACGGCGCCAGCACCCAACCCACGGCCACCGCCGCCGCGCCCGCGCCCACCATCAGCAGCGACCACTTGAGCGCCATGCTGCGCGCCCGCGCGGTGTCGCCGCGGGCCTGGACGTCGGCCAGCACGGGCAGCGCGGCGCGTCCCACCGACACCGCACCGATGCCCAGCAACAGGGACAAGAGCCGGCTGGCGTAGCCCAGCGTCGCGTTGGCGTTGGCGCCAAGGTTGGCCGCCGCGTATTGGTCCAGGGGGCCGACAAAGCTCATGGCCACCTGGCCGATCAGCATCACGCCGGCAGCGCTCATCAGTTCGGGCCAGTGGGGAGACTTCATGGACAGGCGCGGCGCGCCCCAGAAATTGCCGTCGGCCCGCGCCGCCAGCCAGGCCAGCCAGGCGGTCTGGATGGCGTAGCCGACCAGCGTGCCCCACAGGAGCGGTCCGACGCCATCGGCACTGGTGGCCAGCATCACCCACGCCAGGGTGGCGACGGCGGGCACGCTGTCCAGCAGGGTATTGACGTGCCGCTCCTGCGCGCGAAGGCGCGCGGCGCTGATGCCTGCAATGAGCAAGAGGGCCGACACGGGGGCAAAGGCGACAAGCAAGTCGCCCGTCATGTCGCGCACGTGGTCGGACAGGCCTTTGCCCAGCCAGTTCACCACATAGGGCCAGCCAAACCACGTCAGGATCGCCAGCGCGATGCCGGCGGCGGCCACCCAGCCCTGGAGCTCACGGATGAATTGTTCTTTTTCGGCGCGCTCGGCGCGGCTCAGCCGCACCAGCACGGGAATCAGCACCACCGACAGCACGCCCACGATCGTGACCGGCAGCCAGGTGGCCATGGTCATCGAGAACTGGTAGGCGTCCACGGCGTCGCTGACGCCGTAGCGGTACGCCACCGCCATTTCCTTGATGGCGCCGGCGGCCTTGCCCAGAAGCAGGAACACCGCCACCCGGAACGCGCCTTTGAAGATGCGCTGATGGTCCGGGTGGATATTGCCGAGTTTTCGGACGAGTGCTTTCAAATCAACGCAGGAATTGCGTGTACCAGGGCATGGCGACTTCCAGGCCTTGCAGCACCGTGTGCGTGGGCGCGTAGCCCAGCAGCCTGCTTGCCTTGCCGATGTCCGCCTGCGAGTGGCGCACGTCGCCGGCGCGGAATTCGCCGTACACCGGCTGCTTGCCGTAGTCCACGCCCTGATTGCCCAGGGCCTGCACCAGGAAGCTGAACAGCTGGTTCAGGGTGCTGCGGCCGCTGACCGCCACGTTGTAGACCTGGTTGCGGGCTTCGGGCGCAGCCATGGCGCCCAGGATGTTGGCCTGCACCGCGTTTTCCACAAAGCAGAAATCGCGGCTGGTCTCGCCGTCGCCATTGATGGTGACGTCCTTGCCCTGGATCATCGCGGCGGTCCACTTCGGGATCACGGCGGCGTAGGCGCCGTCCGGGTCCTGGCGTTTGCCGAACACGTTGAAGTACCGCAGGCCCACGGTTTCGAAACCGTAGGAGCGTGCGAAGACGTCGGCGTACAGTTCGTTGACGTACTTGGTGACCGCGTACGGCGACAACGGCTTGCCGATGTTTTCTTCGACCTTGGGCAGCGCCGGGTGGTCGCCGTAGGTGGAGCTGGACGCAGCATAGACGAACGATTTCACCTTGGCGTCGCGAGCGGCCACCAGCATGTTCAGGAAGCCGCCGATGTTGACGTCGTTGGTGGTGATGGGATCGTTGAGCGAGCGCGGCACCGAACCCAGCGCGGCCTGGTGCAGCACGAAGTCCGCGCCTTCAGCGGCACGGCGGCATGCGTCCAGGTCGCGGATATCGCCTTCGATGAAGGTGAAGCGCGCCCATTGTTCCGGGGTCACCGAGCCTTGCACCTCGTCCAGGTTGCGCTGGTGGCCCGTGGCGAAGTTGTCCAGGCCGGTCACCGACTGGCCCAGCTTGAGCAGGGTCTCCAGCAGGTTCGATCCGATGAAGCCGGCGCAGCCGGTCACCAGCCACTTGCGCGGCGACGCGGCCAGTTCCTGCGTGATGGTCTCAAAACGAGTGGTCATTGCAAAATCCCTTACAGACGCAGATCGGATTCGGCGGGCGACAGCACGTACTTCAGGTCGTACAGAATGTGTTGCGCCTTGCCCAGCTTGCGGATGCCTTCGGCGCCCATGTGCTTGAACTGGCTGTGCGCCACGGCCAGGATCACGGCGTCGTACTTGCCTTCCTCGGGCTTGGCGACCGGGGTCAGGCCGTACTCGTGCACCGCTTCTTCCGTGTCGACCCAGGGATCATAGATATCCACGTCGACGTTGTAGTCGCCCAGTTCACGCACGATGTCCACGACGCGCGTATTGCGCAGGTCGGGGCAGTTTTCCTTGAACGCCAGGCCCATCACCAGGACGCGCGCGCCCTGAACGTGGATGCGGCGCTTGGTCATGCACTTCACCAGTTGCGAGACCACGTAGCTGCCCATGGAATCGTTGAGACGGCGGCCGGCCAGGATGATTTCCGGGTGGTAGCCGATGGATTGGGCTTTGTGCGTGAGGTAGTACGGGTCGACGCCGATGCAGTGACCGCCCACCAGGCCCGGACGGAACGGCAGGAAGTTCCACTTGGTGCCGGCGGCCTGCAGCACGGCTTCAGTGTCGATGCCCATCTTGTTGAAGATCAGGGCCAGTTCGTTGATCAGCGCGATGTTCACGTCGCGCTGGGTGTTTTCGATCACCTTGGCGGCTTCGGCCACGCGGATGCTGGAGGCCTTGTGGGTGCCGGCGGTGATGATTTCCTTGTAGAGCTGGTCGACCAGCTCGGCCACTTCGGGCGTGGAGCCGGACGTGACTTTCTTGATGGTGCTGACGCGGTGTTCCTTGTCGCCCGGGTTGATGCGCTCGGGGCTGTAGCCGGCAAAGAAGTCCACGTTGAACTTCAGGCCCGACACGCGCTCGAGCACCGGCACGCAGTCTTCTTCGGTGGCGCCCGGGTAGACGGTGGATTCGTAGATGACGATGTCGCCGCGCTTGAGCACCGCGCCGATGGTTTCGCTGGCCTTGACCAGCGGCGTCAGGTCGGGTTGCTTGTATTCGTCGATCGGGGTGGGCACGGTCACGATGAACACGTTGGCCTCGCCCAGTTCGGCGCGCTCGGCGGTATAGCTGAGCTGCTTGGCCTCGCCCAGTTCGGCGTCGCTGACTTCCAGCGTGTGGTCGTGGCCAGCCTTCAGCGCATCGATGCGGCGCGTGTTGATGTCAAAGCCAATGACCGAACGCTTCTTGCCGAATTCCACGGCCAGGGGCAAGCCGACGTAGCCAAGGCCCACGACGGCGAGTTTCACATCCTGAATTCGCAACATAACTCTCCCTTCACCGTAGAACGATTACGGCATTTTAAATATGGTCTGGTGATGGATAACCGAGCCCCCGGCGGAGATCGCCGGGGCACTCAAACTAATCGGTGGTTCGCAGGACTGAAGGCAGCAGCAGCCAGCCCGGGCGGCGCCAGGACACGAGGCGCGCATACAGCCAGATGTAGACACTGGCGAAGACCACCAGGCTGGCGCTCAGCGCCCAGGCGTTGTCCCACCAGATCGTGGCTGGCACCAGCCCGATCAGCGCCAGCACCCACATGTACGGGGATGCCAGTGCATTGCACAACGCGGGGACGGCGTGACGCCGTCCGCGGCTGAAGGTCACGCGGACCAGGCGGCGGAACACGAGCTGGTGCAGGTGCAGCGCATCCGGCTGGTCGACGGGCACGCCGCGCTTGAAGCGGCGGCGCCAGATCGAGAAGCCGGTTTCGAATACGGGGTAGAACAGGACGGCCAGCGCGTAGAACGGCGACACCGACGGATTGCGCACCACCAGCAGCACCGCCAGCTCAGCCAGCATGAAGCCCAGGAAGTACGCGCCGCCGTCGCCCAGGAACACGCGGCCGAACGGGAAATTCCACACGAGGAAGCCCAGCGTGGCGGACGCCAGCGCCGCGGCCACCAGGAAGATCGGCACATCGCCGACTTGCAGGGCGACCAGGCTGATCGACACCGCCATCAACGTGGCGACCATGCCGGCCAGGCCGTTCATACCGTCGACGATGTTCAGCGCATGGGTACAGCCGCCCACGGCGAACATGGTGAACAGCAGCGACACAGGCCAGAACGACAGCACGTAATCCACAGGGGCCATGCCGACGCGGCTTACGCCGCCCAGCAGCCACCACGCGATGGCTGCCGACAGGAATGCGGCCAACAGGCGCTTGCTGGCGCCGATGTCCTTGGTAATGTCTTCAAGCAGGCCGGCCACGAAAACGGGCAGCGCCGCAACGAACAGCGCGGGCCAAAGCCAGGTAAGGGTCATGTTGCTGGGGCCGAGGACCAGCAGGCCGGCAAGGGTGCCGGCAAGCACCGCCAGCCCGCCCACGCGAGGCGTCGCGCGGGAATGGTTGGCTTGGGGCTTGTTGAGGTCGCTATCGCCCGTAAACGCGCCATGCCAGCGCTCGGACGCCACGATGAGTCCCCCCACCATGAACGCGACCACGCATATATACAGCCAGGTCACTGGATCACCTCTGGTTGGTCTATCGAGACAGGCCCGCCATTATCGGGGGCAGGTGTAACTCCCATATATGGGAGGGATAAAGAAGTGCAATTCCGCGGCACAGAACGTAACGCGGGGAGGCGGGAAATCCGTCCGCCCCGCATGTGACCGGAAGGCGCTGGCGTGGCAGCGCCCGGCAGTACTGGTTTCATGAATGGATTGTAGATCGTTCCGCCCTGAGGAGCGCGAAATATCCAAGGGAAAATGCGGAGCCTTGAACCTGCCGCAAGCGTGTATGCGGAACCCAGGAGTTGCCAAGCAACCTAAAAACGGGGACACAACAATTGCAGGCAAAAAAAAGCCCGAGATCGTGAGATCTCGGGCTAAATCCACCAAAGGAGGAGGGTGGAGGAGACAACCGTGGCATGCTGGGAGCTGGCCTTCTGCTCGCTGCGCTTCCGGGGTTTTCACCGCGCCGTCTGCGTTTCAACATCCGATGACTGAATAGTACCGAGGTTTTTTGTGCGATGCAAGATTTTTTTTGATCTCTTTTTAAGGCCAAAGCGCGCGTTGCTTTTTTGCCGCAATTTACCGCGCCCCCGGGCGGAAAGCCGCGCCAGTCAATGCCCTCGTCGAAAACCGGGTTAATGCCGAAGGGGTTTACCCGTTACGGACTAACCCTAGACGACAGCGGGTTATCCCACCCTGGAAATTGCACCAAAACAGTGCTGTCCGCACCACGACGCGGCCTCTTTTGCGCATTGCAACATTTCGCCGCGTTCCGTTTTCAGATCCAGTACGCCGTGCTGGTCATGACCTTGGACATCGCCCGCATGGCGGTTTTCACGGGCATGGGCAGGGGTACGCCGCCCGCCTGCTCGGCGCTGGCGCGATGCTGGGCTTCGTCGTCTTTCATCTTCTGGACGATCTGACGTGACCGTTCGTCCTGCACCGGCAAGGTGCGTAGATGTTCTTCCAGGTGGGCTTCGACCTGCTTTTCGGTTTCAGCCATGAAACCCAGGTTGCGCGGCACACCCGCGACGCTGGCCATCACACCCAGCGCGAACGAACCCGCGTACCAGAGAGGATTCAGAAGGCTGGGCCGGCTGCCGAGTTCCGTCAGGCGTTGATTGCACCAGACGAGGTGATCCACCTCTTCAGTGGCGGCGTTCAACAGCAACGCCCGGGGCGCGGGTTCCCGGCATACGGACGCCTGGCCCCGGTATAGCGCCTGGGCGCAGACTTCTCCGACGTGATTGACCCGCATGAGCCCGGCGGCGTGGCGCTTTTCCTTTGGCGACAGGGCCGTCGGCGTTTCCTCTGCCTTGGCCGGATAGGGACGGCCCGCGCTGGCGCTGCCCGACAGCACGCGCAAGGCGCGGTCGGCCTCGGCCAGCAAGGCGTCCAACGGGCCGGGCTGGCGACGAAGCGAAACGGGGCCTGTTCTGGACGACGTAGTGGACATGGCAACTCCTAGGCAAGTCAGCGCGTTCCGCCCCTGATGCGGAGCGGGGTTCTCGTGCCGGGGATTGTACGCAACGGGTATCATCAGCCATTGACTGTGCTCAAGCTCAAGGACGCGACAAAAATGGAATGCACGATCGACTGGGGCGGCCCCAACGGCATGCTCTTTACCGCCAGCACGGGTAGCGGCCACGTGGCCGTGATGGACGGCGCCGTGGACGGCGGCGGGCACAACCTGGCGCCCCGCCCCATGGAAATGCTGCTGGCCGGCACGGGCGGCTGCACCGCCTATGACGTGGTGCTGATCCTGAAACGCGGCCGGCACGCAGTCTCCGGTTGCAGCGTCAAACTGCAGGCCGACCGCGCGGACACCGACCCCAAGGTTTTCACGCGCATTCACTTTGCCTTCACCGTGACGGGCCGCAACCTGCCGAAGGCCGCTGTCGAGCGCGCCGTGCAGCTTTCCCACGAAAAATACTGCTCGGCGTCGGCGATGCTGGAAAAAACCGCCGCGATGACGTTCTCCGTGGAAATCGTCGACACGCAGGAAGCCGCCGCCACAGCCTGAGCCGCGCCCGCGGCGTGGTGTAATTCGGCTTGCTTTTATCTTTACAGGCGCCGCCGCGACGGGTTCGCGGCGGCGCGATTGCGTCGCCCGCCTGACGGGCAAGCGCAAGGACCGCCATGAAACAATATCTGGACCTCGTTCAATCCATCATCGACACCGGCTCATGGCAGGACAACCGGACCGGCATTCGCACTCTGAGCATGCCGGGGGCATCCCTGCGTTTTGACCTGCAACAAGGCTTCCCGGCCGTCACCACCAAAAAGCTGGCGTTCAAGTCCGCCATCGGCGAAATGGTGGGCTTCCTGCGCGCCTCGCGCAGCGCCGCGGAGTTCCGCGAGCTTGGCTGCAAGGTCTGGGACCAGAACGCCAACGAAAACGCGCAATGGCTGGCCAACCCCTATCGCGAAGGCCCGGATGATCTGGGTCCTGTCTACGGCGTGCAATGGCGCCAATGGCCTGCCTACAAGATGCTGGACGCCGGCCGTCCGGCGCAGATCGAAGACGCGCTGGCGCGGGGCTACGCCAAGGTCGCCGACCTGGACGAAGGCGGGGTGCCCAAGGTGTTGCTGTACAAGGCGGTCGACCAGCTTCGGCAATGCCTGGACACCATCCACGAACGCCCGGGCGACCGCCGCATTCTGTTCCACGGCTGGAACTGGGCCCAGATCGAAGAAATGGCGCTTCCGCCCTGCCACCTTCTGTACCAGTTCCTGCCCAACGCCACCACCCGCGAAATCTCGTTGTGCCTGTACATCCGTTCCAATGACGTGGGACTGGGTACGCCGTTCAACCTGACCGAGGGCGCGGCGCTGCTGCACCTGGTGGGGCGCCTGACGGGATACACCCCCCGCTGGTTCACGTATTTCATCGGCGATGCGCATATCTACGAAAACCATCTGCCGATGCTGCGCGAACAATTGACGCGCACGCCGTACGAGTCGCCCCGGCTCGTCCTGTCCGACCGCATTCCCGATTTCGCAGTTACCGGGCGGTACGAGCCCGAGTGGCTGGAAAAGGTGGAACCGAGCGACTTCTCGCTCGCCGGTTACACGCACCACGCCCCCTTGACCGCAGCCATGGCCGTATAAAGAGCGGCCGCGCGCCCACATCTGCCGGGGGCAAACCGCCCTTGGTGAAGATTGGTGAGCTTTTGGAAGCTCGATTTCGGTATAACCCATGCCTTAGCCACGGACGCGCGTCTAGCATGCCGCGCGCCCCGTTGGGTTTCGACCGGCCACTTGGCGCGCAATTCGCAGCGCCCGTACAACGCCGACCGCTGGCGTTGCTCGCCGCATCCCCCATCCCTACAAAGAGAGTGTGAGAATAGCCAGCGTCGAGAGCAGGACCATCCTTGCGACCGGAATGCAACTGTTGACTACCAATTGAATTGAATTCGTGCCCCGCGCAGCGGCCGTATGCGCTCAGGACAGGACCTCATAAATGCTCGTTGGAACTTATAACCCTTCGCTCGTCCTCGTATCCCTAGGGGTCGCCATCCTGGCGTCTTATACGGCGTTGGGTATGGCCAACCGCGTCAAGGCCGCGCAGGGGCTGCCGGCCGCGAAATACTGGTTGGCGGGTGGCGCGTTCGCGATGGGCATCGGGATCTGGTCCATGCACTTCGTCGGCATGCTGGCCTTCAGCCTGCCCATCCCCACCGGCTACGACCTGGCGCTGACGGTGCTGTCGCTGGCCATCGCCATCGGCTGCTCGGCCTTTGCCCTGTGGATCGTCTGCAAGGACGAGCTTCCCTGGCGCCAGCTTGCCGCCGGCGCGCTGCTGATGGGCGCGGGCATCGCCGCGATGCATTACATCGGCATGGCCGCCATGCGCATGGCGCCCGGGATTGAATACGATCCGCTGTGGCTCGCCCTGTCCATCGTCATCGCCGTCGCCGCCTCGGGCGCGGCGCTGTGGATCACCTATCGATTGCGCCAAGACGGTCCGCGGGTCGCGCTGTCCCGGCCGTTGGCCGCGGGCGTCATGGGGCTGGCTATTGTCGGCATGCATTACACCGGCATGGAAGCCGCGGGCTTTCCGGCCGGCAGCATCTGCATGGCGGCCGACGCCGGAATCTCCGCCGGCTGGCTGGCGATCGCCGTGACGGCCGTGACCCTGAGCGTGCTGGCCATTGCCCTGGTCGTCGCCGTGCTGGACAACCGCCTTGAAGCGCGCACCTCCGCCCTGGCCTCTTCGCTGGCCGAGGCCAACGAAGAGCTGGTGCAACTGGCGCTGCACGACACCCTGACCAAGCTGCCCAACCGCATCCTGCTCGAAGACCGCCTGGAACAGGCCATCGAAAGCGCCAGCCGGCGCCGTGGCTATTTCGCCGTGCTGTTCTTCGACCTGGATGGATTCAAGGCGGTCAACGACGCCTATGGACACCACACCGGCGACGCGCTGCTGATCGACCTGGCGCAGCGCATCCGCCAGGCCTTGCGCACGCAGGACACGGTCGCCCGCCTGGGCGGCGACGAGTTCATCGTGCTGAGCGAGGTGCTCGAACCCACCGACGCAGCCAACGTGGCCGACCGGTTGATCGACGCCATCGCCCGCCCCGTCACGGTGTACGGCCACGAAGTGCTTGTCACGTCGAGCGTGGGCATCGCGGTCTATCCCAACGACGGCGAGGACACCCATTCCCTGCTGACCAACGCCGACGCCGCCATGTATCACGCCAAGCGCCTGGGCGGCACGGGCTACAGCTTCTTCGAGCCGTCCATGAACGCGGATGCGCACGAACAGATCGAATTGCTGCACGACCTGCGGCTGGCGCAGGAACGCGGTCAGTTCGTCCTGCACTACCAGCCCAAGTACGAAGCGCCGGCCGGCCCCATCATGGGCGCCGAGGCGCTGCTGCGCTGGAACCATCCCACGCGCGGGCTGGTGGGCCCGGACCTGTTCATCCCCACGGCCGAAAAAACGGGCCTGATCCTGTCCATCGGCGAATGGGTCATCAACGAGGCCTGCCGCCAGATGCGGGAGTGGATCGATGCCGGCCAGGGGCACTGGACCATCGCGGTGAACATCTCGGCGCTGCAGTTCGCCCATGCCAGCCTGGTCGAGACGGTGCGCTCGGCCCTCACGCGGCACAACGTCCCGCCGTCCTGCCTGACGATCGAAGTCACCGAATCCACCGCCATGCGCGATGCCGAAGCCAGCCTGACGGTGCTCAAGCGCCTGTCCAACCTGGGCGTCACGATTTCCATCGACGACTTTGGCACGGGCTATTCGAGCCTGCTTTACCTGAAGCGGCTGCCCGCCACCGAATTGAAGATCGACCGCGGATTCGTCAACCAGCTCGACAACGACAACGAAGATGCCGCCATCGTTTCCGCGATCATCGCGCTGGCTCAGCAGTTGAATCTGCGCATCGTGGCCGAGGGAGTGGAAACGGCGGCGCAGCAGAAGTTCCTGACGGGGCTGGGCTGCGACTCGCTGCAAGGCTTCCTGCTGGGCAAGCCCATGCCGGCCACCGAATTCCTGGAGCATGCGGTGCACTGACGGCCGGCGCCGGCGCAATTTGCTACGCTTACGGCGTCCCGTTGCCCTAACCCTAACCGTTGCAAGCACGCATGCCCGCAAGCCTTACCCTGATCGTCGCCTATTCCACCAACCGCGTCATCGGACGCGACAATGCCCTGCCCTGGAAGCTGCCGGGCGATCTGGCTCATTTCAAGCGCAGCACGCTGGGGCATCCCATCATCATGGGGCGCAAGACCTGGGATTCGCTGGGCCGCCCCCTGCCCGGCCGCAGCAATATCGTCATCAGCCGCAACCCCGACTTCAGCGCCCAGGGTGCGATTCCGGCGCCCACGCTCGAGGCCGCCGTCGCCGCATGCGGCGACATCGAAGAAGCCTTCGTGATCGGCGGCGCGCAGATCTACGCCCAGGCGCTCCCCGTGGCCCGGCGTGTGCTGGCCACCGAGGTCCACGCCGACGTCGATGGCGACGCGTTCTTCCCGCTGCTGCCGTCATTCCAATGGAAGGAAACGGCGCGCGAGCCGCAGCCCGAAGAGAACGGCTACCGCTACGACTTCGTCACCTACGAACGCGCGTAGCGTCTGCTCGTGCCCGTTGCCACGGGCGCTCTGCCCGCCACAACCCGACCGCCCGGCATCGCCGCGCTGACTTCGCCGGCTAGGCCGCGCCGGCATTGCGCATGAACCGCCACAGCGCGGGCGCCGCCGAATACGCCACGTTGAAGCGCACCCAGGGCGTATCCGCCTCATCGGCCTCGAAGTAAGAGCCGGGCGCCAGCCAGATACCGTCTTTCAGCGCCAGTTCCGCCAGCCCGTTGGCGCCGCGATCACGCCATTGGCCGGCCACCCTGGCCCACAGGAACAAGCCACCCTGCGGCCGGCCATAGATTTCGAATCCATGCTGCCGCATCTGCTCGGCGACTTCCACGTGGGCTTGGGCAAGGCGTTCGCGGGTGCGCTCGATATGCGCGCGATACCGCCCTTCGCGGATGACCTGGTGCACGATGCGTTCCATGATTTCGGGCGTGGTCAATCCCACCGCCATCTTGGTGCGTGCGATGTCGCGCACCAGGTCGCGGTGAGCCACGACGTACCCCACCCGAACCGACGGGCTGATCACCTTCGAGTATCCGCCCAGGTAGACGACCCTGCGCGCCCCGTCCAGCGCCGCCAGCATGGGCGTCACTCCCGGCGCCAGCTCCCGCGAGATGTCGTCTTCCACGACCCACAATCCATGCCGCTCCGCCGCCTGCAGGATGCGGAACGCATTGGCCATGCTGATGCTGGCCCCCGACGGATTCTGCAGCGCGGTATTGATGAACAGCGCGCGCGGCCGGTGCTGGATCGCCACCCGCTCCAGCGCGTCGCAGTCCAGCCCGTCTATCGTCCGAGGCACCGCAATGACCCGCAGTCCCGCCAGGCGCAGCAGCTGCAGCAGATTGGCGTAGGCGGGCTGCTCCACGACCACGGTATCGCCCGGACGCAGCAAGGTGCGGATCACCGTGTCCAGTCCGTGCGTCACGCCTTGCGTCAGCAGCACCTGCGAAACGTCGACCTCCATGCCCTGCGCGCTGAGGCTGGCGGCGATGGTCTCGCGCAGCGGCGCATAGCCATAGGGATGCCCGTAGTTGGCGATGCGCATCGCGGGCACGCGCCCCATGTGGCGCAAGGCCACGTGCAGCCCTTCTTCGTTCAGCCATTCGCCCGGCAGCCAACCGCAGCCCGACTTGATGGGGATGGAATGGTCCGCGAAGATGTCCGACAGCAACCAGCCGGCATTCAGCCGGGGCGGTTCCCACGACGGCGGATCGGTCCGGCGCGCAGGCGCATCGGGCGAGGCCACCCGGTAGCCCGCGCCCGGGCGCGCGGCCAGCCACCCTTGCGATACCAGCCGGCTATAGGCGCTGGCCACGGTGAAGGTGCTGACGCCGTACTGGCGGGCGAACTCGCGCACCGAGGGTAGGGACATACCCGGACGCAGGGTCTGCGCCTCGATGGCGCCAAGAATGGCCGCGACCAGCTGCTCGACGAGGGTTGGCGCTGGCCCGCGGCCACGGACGGGTTGGAAGTCGATCACGGCATAACTGTACAGTTGCGGCGACACTAACTATACAGTTAGCGCTAAATGCGCGGATTGTATATTTTCATTCCCTGCGGGACGTTCCAGAATCGTCCGAAATCCGCTGCTCCCCCGCCCGTCGGCGCGGCGGTTATCCCCCCTTCCGGAGTCACCATGAACGCCCCCGCCCAGTTGCCCGACCTGTCCCATCTCTGGATGCCTTTCACTGCCAACAAGCAGTTCAAGGCCCACCCGCGCATGCTGGCCAAGGCCAAAGGCATGTACTACACCTCCACCGACGGCCGCCAGATCCTGGACGGCACCGCCGGACTGTGGTGCGTGAACGCCGGGCACGGCCGCGAGGAAATCGTCGAAGCCATCGCCCGCCAGGCCGGCATCATGGACTATGCGCCCGGCTTTCAACTGGGCCACCCGCTGGCGTTCGAAGCCGCCACGGCGGTTGCGGGCCTGATGCCGCAGGGGTTGGACCGCGTGTTCTTCACGAACTCCGGGTCCGAGTCCGTGGACACGACGCTGAAGATCGCCCTGGCCTACCACCGCGCGCGCGGCGAAGGCCAGCGCACGCGCCTGATCGGCCGCGAGCGCGGCTACCACGGCGTGGGTTTTGGCGGAATTTCGGTCGGCGGGATTTCGGCCAACCGCAAGACGTTCTCGGGCGCGCTGCTGCCCTCGGTGGACCACCTGCCCCACACCCACAACCTGGAGCAGAACGCCTACTCGAAGGGCCAGCCCGCCTGGGGCGCTCATCTGGCCGACGAACTCGAGCGCATCGTCGCCCTGCACGACCCCTCCACCATCGCCGCCGTGATCGTCGAGCCCATGGCCGGATCCACCGGCGTCCTGATTCCGCCCAAGGGCTATCTGGAAAAGCTGCGTGAAATCACGTCCAAGCACGGCATCCTGCTGATTTTCGATGAAGTCATCACCGCCTATGGCCGTCTGGGCGCCGCCACGGCATCCGAATTCTTCGGCGTCACGCCGGACATCATCGCCATGGCCAAGGGCGTCAGCAATGCCGCCGTGCCGGCTGGCGCGGTCGCGGTGCGACGCGAGGTCCACGACGCCATCGTCAACGGCCCGGCGGGCGGCATCGAGTTCTTCCACGGCTACACCTACTCGGCCCACCCGCTGGCCGCCGCCGCGATCCTGGCCACCCTGGACATCTACCGCCGCGAAGACCTGTTCGGCCGCGCGCGCAAGCTGTCGGCCGCATTCCAGGACGCCGCCCACAGCCTGAAGGGCGCGCCGAACGTCATCGACGTGCGCAATCTGGGCCTCGTGTCGGGCATTGAACTCGCCCCGCGCGAAGGCGCTCCTGGCGCGCGCGCCGCCGAGGTCTTCCAGAAGTGCTTCGACAGCGGCCTGATGGTGCGCTACACCGGCGACATCATTGCCGTGTCGCCCCCGCTGATCATCGACGAGAACCAGATCGGCCAGCTCTTCGAGCAGATCGGCAAGGTCCTGAAAGAGATCGCTTAGTATCCCGCGCGGCGCCACCGCGCGGCGCGCCAACCTGACCGGGCGGCCTCGGCGCCGCCCAACAGCTGTTTCACGAATTCCCGCATCGAGCCTTGCATCCATGAAGAAGATTCCCCATTTCATCAACGGCCAACCCTACGACGGCGGCAGCAGCCGCTACGCGGACGGCTTCAATCCGGCAACCGGCGAGATCTGCTCGTCGATTCCGCTGGCCTCCAATGACGACGTCGCGATGGCCGTGGCCGCCGCCAAGGCCGCCTTTCCCGCCTGGTCCGAAACCCCGGCGCTCAAGCGCGCGCGCATCCTGTTCAACTTCAAGGCGCTGCTGGACAAGCATCAGGACGAACTGGCCGAGCTGATCACCCGCGAACACGGCAAGGTGTTCTCGGACGCCAAGGGCGAAGTGATGCGCGGCATCGAGATCGTCGAATTCGCCTGCGGGATTCCCCAACTGTTGAAGGGCCAGTACTCGGACCAGATCGGTGGCGGCATCGACAACTGGAGCATGCGGCAGGCGTTGGGCGTGGTGGCCGGCATCACGCCGTTCAACTTCCCGATGATGGTGCCGTGCTGGATGTTCCCCGTGGCCATCGCCTGCGGCAACACCTTCGTGCTGAAGCCGTCCGAACGGGATCCCTCGGCGTCGCTGCGCCTGGCCGAACTGCTGACCGAGGCCGGCCTGCCCGCCGGCGTCTTCAACGTGGTGCATGGCGACAAGCAGGCCGTGGACGCGCTGATTTCTCACCCCGACGTCGAGGCCCTGTCCTTCGTGGGCTCCACCCCGATCGCAGAATATATCTACGCCGAAGGCACCAAGCGCGGCAAACGCGTGCAGGCCCTGGGCGGCGCCAAGAACCATCTGGTCGTCATGCCCGACGCCGACCTGGACCAGGTCACCGACGCGCTGATGGGCGCCGCTTATGGTTCCGCCGGCGAACGCTGCATGGCCATCTCGGTGGCCGTGGCGGTGGGCGACGTGGCCGACAAGGTCGTCGAACGTCTCATCCCCCGAGTCAAGGCCCTGGTCGTCAAGGACGGGATGCAGCCGGACGCCGAGATGGGCCCCCTGGTGACCGCGCAGCACCGCAAGAAGGTGATGGGCTACATCGAAGACGGCATCGCCAGCGGCGCCGACATGGTGGTGGACGGGCGCGACCTGAAAGTCGCCGGCAACGAAAAAGGCTTCTTCCTGGGCGGCACGCTGTTCGACAACGTGAAGCCCGCCATGAACATCTACCGCGAAGAAATCTTCGGGCCGGTGCTGTGCATCGTGCGCGTGCCCGACTTCGCCAGCGCGGTCGAACTGATCAACGCACATGAGTTCGGCAACGGCGTCGCCTGCTTTACGTCCGACGGCGGCGTGGCGCGCGCATTCGCCCGCCAGATCAAGGTGGGCATGGTCGGCATCAACGTGCCGATCCCGGTGCCCATGGCCTGGCATTCTTTCGGCGGCTGGAAGCGTTCGCTGTTCGGCGACCACCACGCCTACGGCGAGGAAGGCATCCGCTTCTATTCGCGCTACAAGAGCGTGATGCAGCGCTGGCCCGACAGCATCGCCAAGGGCGCTGAGTTCACGATGCCAGTCGCTAAGTAATCCCCCCCCGAAGCGCTGCGCGCTTCCCCCCCAGGGGGGCGTCGCAGCGGCCTGGCGAAGCCAGCTCCGCGCGACCTGGCTTGGGGCGGTTTGCCAATTTGTGGCGCTGTCTTTCTTTTGTTTTGCTTTGGTTGGTTTGCTCTGGGTGGTTTGCTTGGGTGGCGCATCGCGCCACCGGGAAGTGACATAAGCGCGGCGTGGGCCGCGCTATTCGAATATCTGTACGACAAGGGGATCCCTGATGCGTATCGGGATAGGCGGCTTTCAGCATGAAACCAATACGTTTGCGCCGTCGCGCGCCGGTTGGGAGGATTTTGCGGACAAGGGTGGGGGGTGGCCCAAGCTGGTGAGCGGGCCGGCGATGTTTCAGGCGGTGGCGGGCGCCAATATTCCAGTCGCGGGATTCATCGAAGCCATGGGGCAGCACACCTTGCTGCCTGCCACCTGGGCGGCGGCGAGCCCCTCCGGACATGTCACCCGCGACGCGTTCGAACGCATCAGCGAGATGATCCTGCGGGGGCTGTCGCAGGCGATGCCGCTGGATGGCGTGTACCTGGACCTGCACGGCGCCATGGTGACCGAGCACCTGGATGACGGCGAAGGCGAGCTGCTCAAGCGCGTGCGGGAACTGGTCGGGCCCGGCGTGCCCATCGTGGCCAGCCTCGACCTGCATGCCAACGTGACCCGCGCGATGGTTCGCCATGCCGATGCGCTGGTCTGCTATCGCACCTATCCCCACATCGACATGGCCGAGACCGGCCAGCGCGCCGCGAGCCTGCTGGCGTTGCGGCTGGCGGGCATGCCGCGCCATTACGCGGCGCTGCGCACCCTGCCCTTCCTGATTCCCCTTTGCTGGCAATCCACCGACATCGAACCGGCTCGCAGCCTGTACCAGCTGCTCGGCGATATCGAGTCGCGCGGCGGGGCGACCAGCCTGTCGTTCGCCACGGGCTTTCCCGCTGCGGACTTTCCCGAATGCGCGCCCACCGTGTGGGCCTACGGCATGACGCAGGCCGACGCCGATGCGGCGGCCGACGAAATGGCGCGAGCCGTCCTGAACGCGGAGCAGGATTTCGGCGGCAAGCTCTACACGCCGGACGAGGCCGTTCAGGAAGCGATGCGGCTGGCCCGTGACGCCACGCGGCCCGTGGTCATCGCAGACGCGCAGGACAATCCGGGCGCGGGCGGCAGCTCCGACACCACCGGCGTGCTGCGCGCGCTGATCCGGCACGATGTGCGCGACACGGCCATTGGCCTGATTGTCGACCCCGCGGCCGCGCTGGCCGCGCACCGCGCCGGCGCGGGAAACAAGGTCCGGATTGCACTGGGTGGACATTCGGGTATTCCCGACGACGAGCCGCTGGAGGCCGAATTCATCGTCGAAAAAACGTCGGAGGGACGCTTCGATACGCATGGCGCGTTCTATCGCGGCTTTCACATGGACCTGGGCCCCAGCGCCTGCCTGCGCATCGGCGGCGTGCGCATCATCCTCGCCTCCAACAAGGTGCAGATGGCCGACCAGGAAATGTTCCGGTTCGCCGGCGTGGAGCCCACCCGCGCGGCGATCCTGGTGGTGAAAAGCTCGGCGCATTTCCGCGCCGATTTCGCGCCCATCGCGCAAACCATCCTGGTGTGCGCGGCCCCTGGCTCCATGCTGATGGATGCGGCAAAACAACCATGGACACGGTTGCGTCCCGGCATCAGAATGGCGCCTTGCGGGCCAGTGTTCGACGGCCGGTCCGTTGCCACAGCCTGACCCTCGCGCGCCGCCAATGCGCGGCGCGTTAACGACGTAGCGGCCAACCACGCCGCTCACTACGCTTCAAGGGGAAATACATGCTCAAGTTTGTCCGAGCGGCCGCGCTGGCCGGTGTCACTCTCGCGATGGCTCATGGGGCCTACGCCGAGACCGTCATCAAGACGGTGATGCACTCGCCTCTGCGCCTGACCGATCCGCACGCCACCACCGCATATATCACCACGTGGCATGGCTACATGATCTACGACACCTTGCTGGCCACCGACGCCGACAACAAGGTGCAGCCGCAGATGCTTGAGAAGTGGGAAGTCTCCCCCGACGGCAAGACCTACACCATGACCTTGCGCCCCGGCCAGAAATGGCACGACGGCAAGCCGGTCACGTCGGAAGACTGCGTCGCGTCGATCAAGCGCTGGGCAGCCGGCGACGGCATGGGCCGCACGCTGCTCAAGTTCACGGACAAGATCGAAGTCATCGACGACAACAGCTTCCGCATCGTCATGAAGGAACCCACGGACCTGGCGCTGCGCGCCCTGTCCAAGCCCACCGGCACCGCGCCGTTCATGATGCCCAAGCGCATCGCGGAACAGGCCATCGGCCAGCCCATCACCGACATGACGGGATCGGGTCCGTTCAAGGTCATCGAATTCAAGCCGGGCGTGAAGACCGTCTACGCCAAGAACGCCGACTACGTGCCGCGCAAAGAGCCCGTCAGCGGCCTGGCCGGCGGCAAGGTCGTGCATGTGGACAAGGTCGAATGGGACGTCATGCCCGACGCCCTGACCACCGCCAACGCGCTGCTCGGCGGCGAGATCGATTTCGTCGAACAGTTCCCGTACGACCTGCTGCCCATGATCGAGGGCAACAAGGACCTGAAGGAAGAGTCGCTCAGCCCGGTCGGCTACTTCACGATGTACCGCTTCAACTTCAAGTACCCGCCCTTCAACAACAAGAAGATCCGCCAGGCCGCCATGTACGCGATCGGCCAGGAAGATGTGATGAAGGCGCTGGTCGGCAATCCCAAGTACTGGAAGACCTGCGCTTCGTTGTGGGGCTGCGGCACCCCGCTTGAAAGCGATATCGGCAAGGACATGGTCGTTCCGTCGAACATCGACAAAGCCAAGGCGCTGCTGAAGGAAGCGGGCTACGACAACACGCCCATTCTCGTGATGCACGCCACGGACGTCGGCACGCTGTCGGCGCAACCGGTCGTGATGGCGCAGGCGCTGCGCAAGGCCGGCTTCAACGTCAACCTGGCGGCGATGGACTGGCAGAGCGTTGCGACGCGCCGCGCATCGAAGGCGGCGCCCGCGGAAGGCGGCTGGAACATCCACAACACCAACTGGTACGCCACCGACGTGATGGACCCGGTGCGCTCGGCCCCGGCAGCCGCCAACGGCGACAACGCCTGGTTCGGCTGGCCCGAGTTCCCGCAGATCGAAGAACTGCGCACGAAGATGGCCTTGACCGCCGACCCGGCCGAGCAGAAGAAGATCTCCGAAGAAGTGCAGCGTATCGGCATCGACGAAGGCCTGTACGTGCCGCTGGGCCAGATGTCCGTGCCCACGGTCTACTCGACCAAGCTCTCGGGCCTGGTGCATGCGCCGGTCTTCGCGTTCTGGAACGTCAAAAAGGCCCCTTGAAGGGCGAAGGGCCCGCGCGAGGCGTCCTGCAGTACGCGCGGGCCTTACTAGTAACGGGGGAAATACATGCTGGCATTTGTCTCACGCCGGCTCCTCGCGACCATCCCGGTTCTGGTGATGGTCGCGGTGGTGGTCTTTGCGATATTGCGTTTCAGCCCGGGCGATCCGGCCATCATCATGGCTGGCGACGGCGCCACGCCCGAACGTATCGTCCAAATACGGCAGACGATGGGCCTGGACCAGCCGGTCATCAAGCAGTTCTTCATCTGGGGCGGCAAGCTCCTGCAAGGCGATTTGGGCACCTCGCTCATGTCGGGCGTTCCGGTCACCAAGCTGATCGCCCAGCGCCTTGAACCTTCACTTAGCCTGGCCGTGCTGACGCTGGTGTTCACGCTTCTTGTCGCGATTCCGCTCGGCGTGCTGGCCGCGTGGCGCCAGGGCAAGCTGCTGGACCGCGCGGTGATGGGGTTTTCGGTGCTGGGGTTCTCGGTCCCGGTGTTCGTCACGGGATACCTGTTGATCTGGGCCTTCGCCATCAAGCTGGGCTGGTTCAACGTGCAGGGTTACACGCCGCTGGAAAAAGGCTTCTGGCCCTTCCTGCACCGGCTCATACTGCCGTCGCTGGCGCTGTCCACGGTGTATGTGGCGCTCATCGCCCGCATCACACGCACCAGCGTCATCGAGGTCATGGGCGAAGACTTCATCCGCACTGCCCGCTCCAAAGGCCTGGGCGAGACCGGCGTACTGCTCGGCCACGCGCTGCGCAACGCCGCCGTGCCGATCGCCACCGTCGTGGGCGTGGGCATCGCGCTGCTGATCAGCGGCGTGGTCGTGACCGAATCGGTGTTCAACATCCCGGGCCTGGGCCGTCTGGTGGTGGAAGCCGTGCTGGCGCGGGACTACCCCGTCATCCAGGGCCTGACGCTTTTCTTCGCGTTCGTCTACGTGTTCATCAATCTAGTTGTCGATTGCGCCTATACGGTGTTCGACCCGCGGATCAGGTACTGACACCATGCAAACGCCAATTGATTCCGCTGCGCAAGCGGCCGCCGACCTCCCCGGAGGCGGCACACCCCACGTCACTGCCTGGCGGCAGATCCGCGAGGGGCTCAAGAGCTGGCCCGTCATGCTCGCGCTCGTCGTGCTGGCGGCCATCGTCGTCATCGCCCTGTTCGCGCCGCTGCTGGGCACGGTCGATCCCACCCTTCTCAATCCCGGCGCGCGCCTGAAGCAGCCGTTCACCGACTACCTGCTGGGCACGGACGCCTTCGGCCGCGACGTCTGGTCGCGCGTGGCCTACGGGGCGCGCATCTCGCTCATCGCCGGGCTGGGCGCCGCCGTGGTCAGCGTCGCAATCGGGCTGGTCATCGGCGTGATCGCGGGCTGGTTCCGGTCGCTGGACGGCCCCATCATGCGCACCATGGACGCCATCATGGCGATCCCCGGCATCCTGCTGGCGATCGCGCTGGTGTCGGTCACGGGTGCCAGCATCACCACCGTGCTCGTGGCCATCACCATTCCCGAGATCCCGCGGGTGGTGCGCCTGGTGCGCGGGCAGATCCTCAGCGTGCGCGGCGAACCCTACGTCGAGGCCGCGCTGGCGCTGGGCACACCGCTGCCGCTGCTGCTGTGGCGCCACATGGTGCCCAGCACCGTTGCGCCGCTGACCGTGCAGGGCACGTACGTCTTCGCATCCGCCATGCTGACCGAGGCGATCCTGAGCTTCCTGGGCGCGGGCATCCCGCCCGAAATCGCGTCCTGGGGCAACATCATGTCCGAAGGCCGCATGTATTTCCGCATGCTGCCCGGCCTGATCCTGTTCCCCGGACTGTTCCTGTCGCTGACCGTGCTCAGCGTGAACATCCTGGGCGACGCCTTGCGCGACGCGCTGGATCCCAAAATGGTGCGCAGGATCTGATGCCGATGACCTACTCCCCCAATCCCCCCGCGGGCGACACCTCCTCCGCCGTCCTGGCCATCCGCAACCTGTCGGTGGAAGTCGCCGGCGCCGGCAACCGCGTCGTGCGCAACCTCAGCCTGGACGTGCATGCCGGCGAAACGGTCTGCGTCGTCGGCGAATCCGGTTCGGGCAAGTCCGTCACCTCGCTGGCCGTCATGGGCCTTCTGCCGAAAGGCATCCTGGGCATCAGCGCCGGGTCCGTCCGCGTCGAGGGCGAAGACGTCGCGACCGCCACGCAGCGCCGGTTGCGTGAACTGCGAGCCACCCGCATGGCCATGGTCTTCCAGGAGCCCATGACCGCGCTGAATCCCGTGCACACGGTGGGCAAGCAGGTCGACGAAGTGCTGCGGCTGCATCGCAAGAACATGTCTTCGGCCGAGCGCCGCGCCAAGGTGCTGGACATGTTCCAGTCGGTGCACCTGCCCGACATCGAACACATCTACGACGCCTATCCGCACCAGTTGTCGGGCGGACAGCGCCAGCGCATCGTCATCGCGATGGCGCTGATCCTGGAACCCAAGCTGCTGATCGCCGACGAACCCACGACCGCGCTGGACGTCACCACGCAGAAGCAGATCCTGGCGCTGATCAAGGAACTGCAGGTCAAGCACCAGACCGCCGTGCTGTTCATCACGCACGACTTCGGCGTGGTGGCCGAGATCGCGGATCGCATCGTCGTGATGAACCGCGGCGACCTGATCGAAAGCGGCACGCGTCACGAAATCCTGGCCGAACCCAAGCAGTCCTACACGCGCCGCCTGGTGTCGTCCGTGCCCAGCCTGGTGCCTTCGCGCCGCGACGCGCCCGCCGGCGCGCCGGTGCTGCACGTCAAGGGGCTGGGCCGCACGTACGGCGGCAAAAGCTCGCTGTTTTCGCGCAAGGCGGCGCGCAACGTCGTCGCCGCCACGGACGTCAACCTGACGCTGCGCAAGGGCGAGATCCTGGGCATCGTCGGGGAATCCGGGTCGGGCAAGTCCACGGTGGCGCGCTGCATCGTGCGCCTCATCGAGCCCACCGCCGGCCACATGATGATGGGCGGCGAAGACCTCAGCACCTTGTCCGGATCCGCGCTGCGCCCCGTGCGCCGGCGCATCCAGATCGTTTTCCAGGACCCGTACCGCTCGCTGAACCCGCGCCGCACCGTCGGCGAGTCCATCATCGAGGGCCTCTTGAACTTTGGCGTGTCGCGCGAACAGGCGTTGAAGCGCGCCGGCGAAACCCTGAGCGTCGTCGGCCTGAGCCCCGACGCCATGCGCCGCTATCCGCACCAGTTCTCCGGCGGCCAGCGCCAGCGCATCTGCATCGCGCGCGCGCTGGTCATGGATCCGGAAATCCTGGTGGCGGACGAGGCGGTCTCCGCGCTGGACGTGTCCGTGCAGGCCCAGGTGCTGGAACTGCTGGAGCAGGTGCGGGAACGCACCGGCGTGGGTGTGCTGTTCATCACGCACGACTTGCGCGTGGCTGCCCAGATCTGCGACACGATCATGGTCATGCAGCGCGGCCAGGTGGTCGAGACCGGCACGGCCGAGACCGTCCTGACGGAACCCCGCCACGAATACACGCGCGCGCTGATCGACGCCGCACCGGGACGCGATTGGGACTTCCGCAATTTCCGGCCCATCGCGGCCGGCCTGATGCCCGCCGCCCCCGCCGCCTGACGCCCCAAGTCCACAGGAGTCGACCGAAATGTCGCAACCGCATGAATTGTCCGCCCGGGAACTGCTGGACGCCTATCGCAGCAAGACCCTGTCGCCCGTCGAAGCCACGCGCTCCGTGCTGGAACACATCGACCGCTGGGAGCCCCGCCTGAAAGCCACCTACGCGCTCGACCCCGACGGCGCGCTGGCCCTGGCGCGCGCCTCGGAGGCCCGCTGGATGAAGGGCGAACCGCAGACCTGCGGCGGCTACACCCTGGACGGCGTGCCGGCCACCATCAAGGAAAACATCGCCACCCGCGGCGTGCCGATACCGCTGGGCACGGCGGCCACCGATCTGACCCCGGCCGCGGCCGATGCTCCGCCAGCCGCCCGGATGCGCGAAGCCGGCGCCGTGGTGCTCGGCAAGACCACCATGCCCGACTACGGCATGCTGTCATCGGGACTTTCCAGCTTCCATGAGCTCACGCGCAATCCGTGGGATCTTTCCAAGAACCCGGGCGGCTCCAGCGCAGGCGCCGGCGCGGCCGCGGCGGCAGGCTATGGCCCGCTGCACATCGGCACCGACATCGGCGGCTCCGTCCGCCTGCCCGCGGCCTGGTGCGGCATCGCGACGCTCAAGCCCAGCCTGGGCCGCATCCCCATCGACCCGCCGTTCATGGGCCGCTGCGCCGGCCCCATGACCCGCACCATCGCCGACACCGCCCTCATGATGGGCGTGCTGTCGCAGCCGGATGCGCGGGACCACATGAGCCTGCCGTTCCAGGAATTCGATTGGCTGGACCTTGAGCACGACGTGCGCGGCCTGCGCATTGGTCTGCTGCTGGACGCAGGCTGCGGCCTGCCGCTGGACCCGGAGATCCGCGATGCGGTCGAGGCGGCCGCGCGCGCCTTCGAGGCCGCGGGCGCCATCGTCACGCCGATGCAGCCCTGGATGACGCCGTCCATGCTCGACGGCGTGGACCGTTTCTGGCGCACCCGATCGGCCATCGACCTGTCCGCGCTGTCCGAAGAGCGCCGCGCCAAAATCCTGCCCTTCATCCGGTCGTGGGCGGAAAGCGGCGGCGGCCAGAGCGGCGAAGCCGTGTTCCGCAGCTACTACGAAACCCTGAACGTGCGCGCCCGCACCGTCGCGGCCTGCGCGCCGTTCGACTACGTGCTGTCGCCCGTCGCGCCCGTCGTGGCCTACAACGCCGAATGGGCTTCGCCCACCAATGACGTCGCGACCACGATGCACCACATCGGCTTCACGCTGCCCTTCAACATGAGCGAGCAGCCCGCCGCCTCGGTCAATTGCGGCTACACCAGGGCGGGCCTGCCCATCGGGCTGCAGATCGCTGGCGCGCGCTTCGACGATCTGGGCGTGCTGCGCGTGTCGCGCGCCTGGGAACAGATGCGCCCCGCGCAGCGCCCATGGCCTGTTCCCCCGACGAACTGACTTTCCACGGCAAACCACAGGAACTCCCCATGCGTTGGCTTTTGGCAATGATCAAGCACGAGACGAACACGTTTTCGCCCGTGCCGACCCCTCTTGAACGCTTCTTCCGCGGCAGCCCCGAAATCCTGGCCGGCGAACGCGCCATCAAGGCTTACGAAAACACCGACAGCGGCCTGGGCGGCTACATCGAGGTCGCCCGCCGCGAGGGCGCCGAAATCGTGGTGCCCGTGGCCGCCGAATCCTGGCCCAGCGGGCCGACCAGCGCCGCCACGCACGAGCGGCTTTGCGCGCTGGTGCTGGACGAGGTCAAGCGCGGCGGCTTCGACGCCATCCTGCTGGACCTGCACGGCGCCATGGTGGCCGAGGGCGTCGAAGACGCCGAGGGCGACCTCCTGCGCCGGCTGCGCGAGATCGATCCCACGACGCCGGTCGCCGTGACGCTGGACATGCACGCCAACATCTACGACGACATCGTGCGCAACGCCACGGTCATCAGCGGCTTTCACACCTATCCGCACGTGGACATCCGCGACGCGGGCGTGCGCGCGGCCAACGTCATCGTCCGCACACTGAAGGGCGAGATCAAACCCATCATGACCTGGGCCAACAAGCCCATGCTGCCGCACATCATGTGCCAGGGCACCCATGCCGCCCCCAACAAGCCCCTGCAGGAACGCTGCAAAGAGCTGGAGGCCAATGGCGTGCTGGCGGCTTCGGTGTTCGTGGGCTTTCCGCACGCGGACATCCGCGAGGCCGGCCTGAGCGCCGTGGTCTGTACGGACGGCAACCTTGCCAGCGCCGAACAACACCGCGACGAACTCCTGGAACGCGCCTGGTCCGGCCGCGCCGACTGGGTGTTCCATTCCGAACCGCTGGCGCCCACCATCGCGCGGGCCAAGGCCATCGAACAAGGGCCGGTCGTCCTGCTGGACCATTTCGACAACACGGGCTCGGGCGGCACCATGGACACCACGGCCGTGCTTGCCGAAGTGCTGCGCCAGGAACTGGACAGCGTGGTGTTCTACGCCATCTGCGACCCGCAGGCGGCCCTGGAGGCTGCGGCCGCTGGCGTAGGCAGCACCATCACCTTGAAGGTGGGCGGCAAGCTGCCCATGCCGGCCATCAAGGAACCTAGCGAACCCCTGGAAGTGACGGGCCGCGTCAAGCTGGTGTTCGATGGCGTCTACCTGAACCGCGGTCCCATGTACCGGGGCGTGCGCAACGACACGGGCCTGACCGTCGTCATCGACACCGGCCGGGTCGAAATCGTGGTGGTGTCGCGCCACCAGGAACCCTTCGACATCAATTGCCTGCTGTCCGCCGGCATCGATCCGCTGCAAAAGCGCTATGTCGTCCTGAAAAGCCGGATCCACTGGCGCGCGGGGTTCTCCGACATGGCCACGCACATCATCGAATGCACCGGCGTCGGCGTCACCACGTCCGACTACAGCCAGCTCGAATTCAAGAACGTGCGCCGCCCGATCTATCCGCTGGACCCTCTGTAATCGCGACGGATTGTCGACAAAAAAGCCGGCGCCCATGCGCCGGCTTTCATTTTGAAATCTTCGGTAACGTCGAACGCGCCGGGTTAGACACGTGTCTCGGTATACTCCGGCGCGGGCCTTACAGGCCGATGAATACGCGTATCCCGAAGGCGCGCCCTCCAAGCGGGGCGCGGCGGCGCAATCAGCCGCTTTGCCGGATATGACTCGACAATCAACGATATAAGCAGAGCGATGAAAAAGAGCGTAGCGATCACCCTGGGCGTGGTCATAGTGGGAGCGGGAAGCTGGGTAGGCGCCTCGTGGTACACCGGCAAGCGCATCGAGGAAAGCTCGCAGCGCCATCTGGCCGAAGCCAATGAAAAACTGGCAAAGCTCACCCCGTTGTTCGGTCTGCGCATCGATCAGCTCAAGTACGAACGCAGCCTGTTTTCCACCCAGGCGCGCTACGGCGTGTCGCTCATCAAGAACGACAAGGGCCTGGATGACCTGCCCGCCGGCATGATCGAATTCGACGCCAACGTCGAGCACGGCCCCTTCCCCAAGAGCGCACTGGCGCGCGGCGCCATCGCGCCCAAGCTGGCCTTCGTCCATGCCGAACTCGCCAAGACCGACAACGTCAAGCCGCTGTTTGAACTGACCAAGGACGTTGCGCCCCTGGTCAGCGACGCCATCATCAGCTACAACGGCGCCGCCTCGACGACGGCCAGGATCGCGCCCGTCACCACCACGCATGACGGCACGTCGGTGAAGTTCAGCGGCATGCAGATCAACGGCACGTTCGACCGCGACACGCAGGCCGTCACCGCGCACAGCATGATGGAAGAACTGTGGGTGGACGTCAGCAAGGGCGATCCGGTCCAGCTCACGCTGGCCGGCATGGCGATCGATCTCGACAGCCGCATGGGCAAATTCGGCATCTCGATGGGCGATTCGGATGTGAAGATCAAGCGCATCGACGTCGTGCGTCCGGACGACAAGATGAAGGCATCGCTGGACAACTTCGCCTATGGCGTCAAGCTGTCCGAAGACGACAAGTCGATCAATGTGCAGGCGTCCTACCAGACCGGCGACATCACGGTGAACGACGTGGCGCTGGGCAACGGCCAGGCCGTGATCAAGCTGGCCAACCTCGACGGCCCGGCCGTCAAGCAGCTGTCCGACACCTACAACCAGCTCGCTCGCCAGTACATGCTGGGCGCCAGCGACGAAGGCCTGAAGGACGAACAGTTCGACCTGATGCTGGACAACGCCGGCAAGCTGCTGGCGGGCAATCCGTCGTTCAGCATCGATCCGATCAGCTGGAAGACCGCCAAGGGCGAAAGCAAGATCACGTTCTCGCTGGACCTGGCCAACCCGGCCAACGCCAAGGACCTGACGCCGCAGGAAATCGCGGTCCAGGCCATCAAGAAGATCGATGCGTCGCTGGTCGTCTCCAAGCCCATGATCCAGGACCTGATGGTGCAATACGCCATAAAGAAGGAAGGCAAGGCCCCGGACCAGGCGGCAGCGGAAGCCGACGAGCAGATCCGCCAGATGTCCGGCATGGCCGAGATGCTCAACGTGGGCAAGAACGACGGCGACAACATCGTCGGCAAGTTCACCTTCGCCAACGGCGAGGGTGACCTGAACGGCCAGAAGATTCCGGCGGAACAGATTTTCAGCGGTCTGCTGGGCGCTTCCGGCCTGGACTCCATGGACGACGAGGACGAACTGTCCGGCGCCAGCATGGACGATGAAGAGCCCGCCGCCAATGCGGTTCCCGCCGAAGGCATCCTGCAGGACTTCAACCTGGAATCCGTGGCCAGCATGCTCGAGGACATGGGCTACACCATCACCCGGACCGACGGCACCGACGGCCCCGTGCTGGTCCTGAATCCGGGCACCACCGGCGCCAGCGACCTGCGCCTGGAGTTCCTGTGCAACGACTTCACGGAAAAGTGCCTGGACCTGGTCGCGACCGCCACGTACGCCACCAAGAAGCCGATGACGCTCAAGGCCATCAACGCCTGGAACCAGGAATACCGCTGGAGCCGCGCCTATCTGGACGACAAGAACCAGGCCGTGCTGCAGATGGACATGAACGCCGAAGGCGGACTCGGCAAGGACAACCTGCAGATCCTGCTCAATACGTTCATCAGCATCGCCGAAGACTTCGGCGCCGCCGCCAAGGCGCCCGCCAAGTAATGCCATGCCGGCCTTGTGCCGGCATCAGCAAAAAGCCCCCGCCTGGACAGGTCGGGGGCTTTATTTTCGCCCTGATCGCTCGGCGATCGGGCGATGGCGTCCGGCGGTTGCCGGACGCGCGTTCGAGGGGCGTTACGCGTACGCTTCGATCGGCAGGCAGGCGCAGACCAGGTTGCGATCGCCGTAGGCGTTGTCCACACGGGCGACCGGCGGCCAGTACTTGGCGTCGCGCAAGGAAGCCACCGGGTAGGCGGCCTGCTGGCGCGGGTAGTCGTGCAGCCATTCCTCGGCCAGCAGCATCTGCGCGGTGTGAGGCGCGTTCTTCAGGACGTTGTCCTCGCGATCGCGCTCACCGCGCTCGACCTGGGCGATTTCCTCGCGGATCGAGATCATGGCGTCGATGAAGCGGTCGAGTTCGGCCACGCCTTCGGATTCGGTGGGCTCGACCATCAGCGTGCCCGCGACGGGGAAGCTCATGGTGGGCGCATGGAAGCCGTAGTCCATCAGGCGCTTGGCGATGTCTTCGGCGCTGATGCCGCTGGTGTCCTTCAGCGGACGCACGTCCAGGATGCACTCGTGCGCAACGCGGCCATTGCGGCCCGCGTACAGGACCGGATAGTGGTCGCGCAGCCGCGTGGCGATGTAGTTGGCGTTGAGGATGGCGACTTCGGTGGCGCGGCGCAGGCCGTCGGCGCCCATCAGCGCGATATACACGAACGGGATCGGCAGGATGCCTGCGGAACCGAACGGCGCCGCCGACACCGGACCGACCTTGGTGTCGCCGGGCAGCTTGCCCTGCTCGTTGACCACGCCAGGCAGGTACGGCGCCAGGTGCGCGCGCACAGCCACGGGGCCCACGCCCGGTCCGCCGCCGCCGTGCGGAATGCAGAAGGTCTTGTGCAGGTTCAGGTGCGACACGTCCGACCCGAACTTGCCGGGCTGGGCAACGCCGACCATCGCGTTCATGTTGGCGCCGTCCAGGTAGACCTGGCCGCCGGCCTGGTGGACCAGGTCGCAGATTTCGGTCACGGCTTCTTCGAACACGCCGTGGGTCGACGGGTAGGTGATCATCAGCGCGGCCAGCTTGTCGCCGACCTGCTCGATCTTGGCGCGCAGGTCCGGCAGGTCCACGTTGCCGTTGGCGTCGGACGCCACCACCACCACGTCCATGCCGGCCAGTTGGGCCGAGGCAGGGTTGGTGCCGTGGGCGGACGACGGGATCAGGCAGATGTTGCGCTGATGCTGGCCGTTGGCCTGGTGGTAGCCGCGGATGGCCAGGAGGCCGGCGTATTCACCCTGCGCGCCCGAGTTGGGTTGCAGGCTGATGTTGTCGTAGCCGGTGATTTCGCACAGCGCGGCCGACAGGCGGTCGATGAGTTCGTTGTAGCCCTGGCTTTGCGACGCGGGCGCGAACGGATGGATCAGCGCGAACTCGGGCCAGGTGATCGGGATCATCTCGGCCGTGGCGTTCAGCTTCATCGTGCACGAACCCAGCGGGATCATCGTGCGGTCCAGCGCCAGGTCCTTGTCGGCCAGCTTGCGCAGGTAGCGCAGCATGTCGGTTTCGGATTGCACGCTGGAGAAGACGGGGTGCGACAGGATCGCGCCTTCGCGGGCGACCGACGCGGGAATGCCGCCTGCGGCCGCCGCGTCCAGCGCGTCGATGTCCAGTTCGACGTCATCGCGTTCCAGGCCGGCGGCAAACACGTTGACCAGCGCCTGCAGGTCGGCCGTGGTGACGGTTTCGTCGAGCGACACCGCCAGGCGCGCGCCGTCGACACGGCGCAGGTTGATGTGCTCGCATTCGGCGGCAGTCAGGATCGCGGGCGTCGCAGCGCCGGTTTCCAGCAACAGCGTGTCGAAGAACGTATCGTTGGCAACCTTGATGCCCAGCTTGATCAGTTCGGCGCGCAGGATGGCGGTGCTGCGCTGCACGCGCTGGGCGATGCGGCGGATGCCGGCGGGGCCGTGCCACACGGCGTACATGCCGGCCATCACGGCCAGCAGCACCTGGGCGGTGCAGATGTTGGAAGTGGCCTTCTCGCGGCGGATGTGCTGTTCGCGCGTTTGCAGCGCCAGGCGCATCGCCGGGTTGCCCTGCGCGTCCTTGGACACGCCAACCAGGCGGCCGGGCATGTTGCGCTTGAAGGCGTCCTTGCAGGCCATGAAGCCCGCGTGCGGGCCGCCAAAGCCGAACGGCACGCCGAAGCGCTGGGCCGAACCGATGGCGATATCGGCGCCCCATTCGCCCGGTGCGGCCAGCAGGGCCAGCGCCAGCAGGTCGGTCGCGCACGCGACCACGGCGCCTTGCGCGTGGGCGGCTTCGGCCAGCTTGCGGTAGTCGGAAACGGAACCGGTGCTGTGCGGGTACTGCAGTAGCACGCCGAAGCACTCGGGCAGGCCTTCGGCTTCGTCGCCCACGCGGATCTCGATGTCCAGGCCTTCGGCGCGCGTGCGCACGACTTCGATGGTCTGCGGATGAACGTGGCGCGAGATGAAGAACACCGGGCTTTTGGACTTGGCGCCGCGGCGGGCGAGCGTCATGGCTTCGGCGGCGGCGGTGCTTTCGTCAAGCAGCGAGGCGTTGGAGATATCCAGGCCGGTCAGGTCGGCGACCATGGTCTGGTAGTTCAGCAGGGCTTCCAGGCGGCCCTGCGAGATTTCCGGCTGGTAGGGCGTGTAGGCCGTGTACCAGGCGGGATTCTCAAGAATGTTGCGCAACACCACGTTGGGCGTCTGCGTGCCGTAGTACCCCTGCCCGATGTAGTTGCGGAAGACCTTGTTGCGGCCCGCGATCTGCTTCAGTTCGGCCAGCACGTCGTCTTCGCTGCGCGAAGGCGGCAGCGCCAGCGGCGCCTGGCTGCGGATCTTGGGAGGCACGACTTCTTCGATCAGGGCGTCCAGGCTGGCGCTGCCGATCACGGCAAGCATGGCGGCCTGGTCGGCGTCGGAAGGGCCGATATGGCGGGGAATGAAGTCGGTGTGGGTGTCTAGGGCGCGCGACATGGGGATATCTCGGGGTAGCGTGTGCCGTCGGGTGACGGACGGTATTGCGTCTTGCGTGACGGGCGAGGCGCCTGCGGGGCCGCGCCCGTCACGAAAATGGCTTAGCCGTTGGCGACGGCTTCGTAGCCGGCGGCGTCCAGCAGCTTGTCGGCGTCGGCCGCATTGTCCGGCTTGATCTTGAAGATCCAGGCGGTGAAGGCCGATTCGTTGATCAGATTGGGGTTGCTTTCCAGCTCTTCGTTGAAAGCGACGATTTCGCCGGACACGGGCGCGTAGATGTCCGAAGCGGCCTTGACCGACTCGACCACGCCGGCGGTTTCACCCGCGTTCAGCTTGGCGCCGACGTTCACGTCGCCAACGAAAACCAGATCGCCCAGCTGATCCTGGGCGGTGTCGGTGATGCCGACGACGAACACGTCGCCTTCGGCTTTGACCCATTCATGGGACTCGGTGTACTTGCGATCGGTGGGCAGACTCATGGGAACTCCTGAGGGAATGCGGGTAGATGAATGGTGTTGCGCGCCTCGCGCGAAAGCCGTCGCCCATGCCGGGCCGGCGCTCGCGCGAAGCTTCAAGTTTACGAGTGTTCGACGGCTTTGCCGTTACGGACGAAGGGCAGCTTGCACGCCACTGCGGGCACCCATTTGCCGCGGATGTCGACCTCGACCGTGTCGCCCGGGTTCACGCCCTGGGGCAGACGGGCGAAGCCGATGGACACGCCCAGCGTGGGCGACATGGTGCCGCTGGTGAGCTCGCCCTGGCCTTGCGGCGTGCGCACCGTCATGTGCGCGCGCATCACGCCGCGGTCCTGCAGTTTCAGGCCGATGAAGGTGGCGGGCTTGGCGAATTGCTCGAGCGCGTCGCGGCCGATGAAACGGCGCTCGGCGTTCTTCAGGGACACCGTCCAGGTCAGGCCGGCTTCGCCGGGCTGGGTCAGTTCGTCCATGTCCTGGCCGTAGAGATTCATGCCGGCTTCCAGGCGCAGCGTATCGCGCGCGCCCAGACCCGCCGGACGCACACCCTGGGCGGCCAGGTCGCGCCACAGCTGCACGATTTCAGCGGCGGGCAGCACGATTTCGAAGCCGTCTTCGCCGGTGTAGCCCGTGCGGGCCACCAGCGTGTCATCGCCCACGCGGGCGGCGACGAAGGGAGTCAGGGGTTCAGTGGCGGCCTGCCAGGCGGGGCGCGCGGCCCAGACCTTGGCGCGGGCGTTGGGGCCCTGGACGGCGACCATGGCCAGGTCGCGGCGCGGCGTGATCGCCACGTCAAACGCGCCAGCCTGCTTCACGCGCTGCATCCAGGCCACGTCCTTGTCGGCCGTGCCGGCATTGACGACCACGCGCCATTCGTCGGCAGCGAAGTAATAGACGATCAGGTCGTCGATGACGCCGCCTTGCGGGTTCAGCATGCAGCTATAGAGCGCCTTGCCCGGCACCGTCAACTTGGCTACGTCGTTGGCGACCAGGCGCTGCAGGAATGCGAAGGCATCGGGTCCGATGACATCGACGTTCAGCATGTGCGACACGTCGAACATGCCGGCGTCCTGGCGCACGGCATGGTGCTCTTCGAGCTGCGAGCCATACGCAAGCGGCATGTCCCAGCCGCCGAAATCGACCATTCGGGCGCCGGCGGAGATGTGTTCTTCGGCCAACGGGGTGCGTTTGAGGGGTGCGGACATGCGGGGAACTCCGGGACGGCTGTGATGCCAGGGTTACGGAACGCCGTCGAATGCGGACGGCTGGCGTCCGCGCAACGGCTGAATCTTCCGCCCCTCTGTCCTTTTGCCTGAGAGTTGCCCCGCGTGGCGGGTTTGCACCTTCGGCGCCTGGGCTGCTCGCTATGTCCCTAGTTCAGGGGCGGCGCCAGGTCTCTCCAGAGTACTGTTTTGCCGCGTCCGCACGCCCGAAAGGGCGAAAAAAGCGGGACGGGACAAGCATGTGCGGTATCGGTTACCTGAGCGATTCTGGGCGAATTGCGCCTTCGGCGGCGGCCGGTTTTTGCTTGCGGCCGCTCTCTCCCGCAACATGCGTGACAGCGGCGAAAGCATACAACGAAAGCCCGGAGTAAGCCTAGGGCTTCTTAACCCAGCGCCGTATCCAGCAGCATCATCAGAACGAACCCCAACATCAAGCCGCAGGTGGCGTAGACCTCGTGCCCCTTGCGGTGCGATTCCGGGATGATTTCATGGCTGATGACGAACAGCATGGCGCCAGCGGCGAACCCCAGCCCCCAAGGCAGCATCGGCGCAGACCAGCCGACGATGGCGGCGCCCAGCACCGCGCCCACGGGTTCGATCAGCCCCGACAGCATGCCCAGCGCCACGGCGAAGGTGCGCTGGTAGCCGGCGGCCAGCAAAGCCACCGCCACCACCAGCCCCTCAGGGATGTCCTGGATCGCGATGCCGGTCGCCAGCGCCGTGCCGCGCACAGGGTCGCCGCCCGCGTAGCCCACCCCGATCGCCAGGCCTTCGGGAAAGTTGTGCAGCATGATCGCAAACACGAACAGCCAGGTGCGGCGCAGGCGGTGCGCCTCCATGCCTTCCCTGCCCTTGATGAAATGCTCGTGGGGCAAAACGCGATCCATCAGCAGCAGCACGCCCGCCCCCAGCAGCACGGCGGCGCCGACGGTCAGGCCCGCGCCCCAGGGCCCATAGCCCAGGTCCTTGCCCGCGGCGATGCCGGGCGCCACCAGCGAAAAGGCGCTGGCGGCCAGCATGACGCCGGCGCCGAAGCCGAACATGCTGTCCTGCGCCTTCTGGGGAATGGTGCGGGCGAACAGGATGGGCAGCGTGCCCAACGCGGTCGCACCAGCGGCAACCAGGCCGCCCAGCAAGGCGTCGGCCACGTGAGGCGCCCGGACGTCCAGATAGACCCAGAGCTGGTGCATGGCCAGGCAGACCACCATGACGGTCAGCGTCCAGACGCTGATGCTGGTGGCGGCGGGCCGCACGCGATGACGGCTGAAGGTGTTCATATGCCGCTGCGCTCCTTGCGAGAGAGGCGCTCAGCCCTTTGCCGCGGCGTAGCGGCGCGCTACCTCGGGCCAGTTGACCACGTTGTAGAAAGCGCCGATGTATTCCGGCCGGCGATTCTGGTACTTCAGATAATAAGCGTGTTCCCAGACGTCCAGGCCCAGGATCGGCGTATTGCCCTGCATCAGCGGGCTGTCCTGGTTGGCGCTGCTTTCGACCGCCAGCTTACCGCCCGGCGTCACGCTCAACCATGCCCAGCCGCTGCCAAAGCGCGTCAGCGCCGCTTTGGTGAAGGCTTCCTGGAAGGCGGCCAGCCCGCCCAGTTCTGATTCGATGGCTGCCGCCAGCGCGCCGTCCGGCTTGCCACCGCCCTGCGGCGACATGACGGACCAGAACAGGCTGTGGTTGGCGTGGCCGCCCCCATGGTTGCGGACGGCGCCGCGCACCGCCTCAGGCAACTGCTCCAGCCGCCCCACCAGGGCTTCGACGGGCTCGTCCGTCGTGATGCCGGCGCCTTCAAGGGCCGCGTTCAGACTGTTCACGTACGTCTGGTGATGCTTGCTGTAGTGGATCTCCATCGTCATCGCGTCGATGTGCGGCTCCAGCGCATCGTAGGCATACGGCAGGGGCGGAAGGGTGTAGGCCATGCAAGTCTCCGGCTGATCCGTCCCTGGGATGGACGGCTTTGATAAAGATCAAAACATAAATGATATGTATTTTTATTTGATATCACAATGCCGGTTTGAGGGAATCTTGCTTTAGTGCTGGTTTGGCCCCAATCGGGGTGCGTCGGCGGGTGAGGTGCGACGCGGCTTTCCAGTTCAGCGCCCGGCAGGCCCCCCATGGCCCGCCGCGGACGGCGCGCCTGCAGCTGCCTAGAGCGCCTGACCGCAGGCCACGCCGGAGGCCCAGGCCCATTGGAAGTTGTAGCCGCCCAGCCAGCCGGTAACGTCCACGGCCTCACCAATGAAGTAAATGCCCGGCGCCGCCTTGGCCTGCATGGACTTCTGGTCCAGGCCTCGCGTGTCAACGCCGCCCCGCATCACTTCGGCTTTCTTGTAGCCCGCCGTGCCGCTGGGGACGAGCGACCATTGATGGATGTCTTGCGCGAGCGCGCGCAGCGTCTTGTCCGGCGCATCCGCCAGCCGCAACGCCGCCAGTCCCGGCTTGCCGTCCTGCTCGGCCAGATGCAGCCATCGGTCGGCCAGGCGTTTGGGCCATAGGCCGGCCAGCACGGTGTGCAACTGCTGGCGGTTACCGGATTTGGACGACAGCAGTTCCTGCGCCAGGTCGCGCCCCGGCGCCAGATCGATCACGATGGGTTCGCCGGGCTTCCAGTAGCTGGATATCTGCAAGATTGCCGGACCGGAGAGCCCGCGGTGCGTGAACAGCAGGTCTTCGAGGAACTCGCCGCGCGTCTTGCCCTGCCCCGTTTGCAGGTTGACCTCCAGCGCCACGCCGGACAGCTCGGACAGCGCCTGCCATTGTGCGGGGTCGAACGTCAGGGGCACGAGGGCCGGCCTGGGCTCGACGACCTTCAGGCCGAACTGGCGGGCGATCTTCAAACCGAAGTCGGTTGCGCCAAGCTGCGGAATCGCCATGCCGCCGGTCGCCACGACCAGCTTGGCGGCGCGGATCGGCCCCTGGCTGGTGCGCAGCTCGAAGCCTTGTTCGCCGTGCGCGATCTCGGCCACCGAGCAGCCCATGCGCCATTGCACGTTACCAGCGCCGCATTCGGCGCGCAGCATGTCGATGATGGATTCGCTGGAGTCGTCGCAGAACAACTGGCCGCGGTGCTTCTCGTGCCAGGCGATGCGGTGACGCTTGAGCAGGGACAGGAAGTCCTGCGGCGTGTACGCCGACAGCGCAGACCGGCAGAAGTGTGGATTTTCAGAAAGGAAATTGGCGGGTCCGGCCCCGATGTTCGTGAAGTTGCAGCGGCCGCCGCCCGAAATGCGGATTTTCTCGGCCAGGCGCTGCGCGTGGTCGACCAGCACCACGCGCAAGCCGCGCTGGCCGGCGACCGCCGCGCACATCATTCCTGCGGCGCCGGCGCCGAGTACGGCTACATCGAACATCAAGACTCCAGACCCGCCCGCGCTCAATCTTCGATCAGGCAATCGACGTAGTAGCGCTTTTCGCCGTCCGGACCCACTTCGTCGGCCAGGCCGTGAATGTAGGTTTCGAAGCCGGGGAAGCGTTCGTTGAACTCGCGCGCGAACTGCAGGTATTGCACGATGGTGCGGTTGAAGCGTTCGCCCGGGATCAGCAGCGGAATGCCCGGGGGATACGGCGTCAGCAGCACGCCGGTGACACGGCCTTCGAGCTTGTCGATGTCGACGCGCTCGACCTCGCGGTGGGCCATGCGCGCAAACGCGTCGGACGGCTTGAGCGCGGGGACCATGTCGCTGAGGTACATCTCGGTGGTCAGGCGGGCCACGTCGCGCTCGCGGTAGGCTTCATGGATCTGCTGGCAGAGGTCGCGCAGGCCCATGCGCTCGTAGCGGCGATGGTCGCGGCAGAACTCAGGCAGGATGCGCCACAGCGGCTGGTTGCGGTCGTAGTCGTCCTTGAACTGCTGCAGGGCGGTCAAGAGCGTGTTCCAGCGGCCCTTGGTGATGCCGATGGTGAACAGGATGAAGAACGAGTACAGGCCGGTCTTCTCGACCACCACGCCGTGCTCGGTCAGGTACTTGGACACCAGCGCGGCGGGGATGCCGGTTTCGCCGAAGCTGCCCGACATGTCCAGCCCCGGCGTGATGACCGTGGCCTTGATCGGATCCAGCATGTTGAAGCCTTCGGCCATCTCGCCGAAGCCGTGCCAGTGGTCGTTGGCTTCCAGGATCCATTCGTCGCGGTTGCCGATGCCTTCGGACACCAGGCGGTTCGGGCCCCAGACCTTGAACCACCAGTCGTTCTTGCCGAACTCGGACTCCACCTTGCGCATCGCGCGGCGGAAATCCAGGGCTTCGCGGATGCTTTCCTCGACCAGGGCGGTGCCTCCGGGCGGTTCCATCATGGCGGCGGCCACGTCGCACGACGCGATGATCGCGTACTGCGGCGACGTCGACGTGTGCATCAGGTACGCCTCGTTGAAGACGTTGCGGTCCAGCTTGCGGGTCTCGGACTCCTGCACGATGATCTGCGAGGCCTGCGAGATGCCGGCCAGCAGCTTGTGCGTGGAGTGCGTGGCGAACACCATGGCATCCTGGCTGCGCGGGCGATCCTGCCCGATGGCGTGCATGTCCTGGTAGAACTCGTGGAACGAGGCGTGCGGCAGCCAGGCTTCGTCGAAGTGCAGCGTGTCGACATAGCTGCCGAGCTGCTTCTTGATCATTTCGACGTTGTAGATCACGCCGTCGTACGTGCTTTGCGTCAGCGTCAGGATGCGCGGATTCTTGTTCACCGCTTCGCGCGCGAAGGGGTTGGCTTCGATCTTGCGGCGAATGTTGTCCGGATGGAATTCTTCCAGCGGGATCGGCCCGATGATGCCCAGGTGGTTGCGCGTGGGGCGCAGGAACACCGGGATCGCGCCCGTCATCGTGATGGCGTGCAGGATCGATTTATGACAGTTGCGGTCCACGACCACGACGTCGCCGGCGGCGACGTTGGCGTGCCAAACGACCTTGTTGGACGTCGACGTGCCGTTGGTGACGAAGAAGCAGTGGTCCGCGTGGAAGATGCGCGCGGCGTTCAATTCGGATTCGGCGACCGGGCCGGTGTGGTCCAGCAGCTGGCCCAGTTCGTCCACGGCGTTGCAGACGTCGGCCCGCAGCATGTTTTCGCCGAAGAACTGGTGGAACATCTGCCCCACCGGGCTCTTCAGGAACGCGACGCCGCCCGAGTGCCCTGGGCAATGCCACGAGTACGAGCCGTCCTGCGCGTACTTCACCAGTTCGCGGAAGAACGGCGGCGGCAGGCTGTCGACGTAGCTGCGCGCTTCGCGGATGATGTGGCGCGCCACGAATTCGGGCGTGTCCTCGAACATGTGGATGAAGCCGTGCAGCTCGCGCAGGATGTCGTTCGGGATGTGTTCCGACGTGCGGGTCTCGCCGTACAGGTAGATGGGGATGTCGGCGTTGCGGAAGCGAAGCTCGCCGATGAAGGTGCGCAGGTTCTTGATCGCGCTGGCCACGTCCTCGGGCGAATCCACGTCGAACTCTTCATCGTCGATCGACAGGATGAACGCGCTTGCGCGGCTTTGCTGTTGCGCGAACGAGCTGAGGTCGCCGTAACTGGTTACCCCGATCACCTCGACGCCCTCGGCCTCGATTGCTGCAGACAAGGCACGGATACCCAAACCGGACGCGTTCTCGGAACGGTAGTCCTCGTCGATGATGAAGATAGGGAAGCGGAATTTCATGCAGGCGCTCCTGGGGGCAAGGCGTATCGGTCGCGTATCGCGGCGCGAATGAACTGCTGGTAAAAACCGTCGGATGACAGACGGCGCGAGCACCCGCCGGGCGGCGGGAATTGCGGAATTGTAGGGCTGTTTTTCTTACAGCCGTAAGGGAAACCCCCAGAAGCCGTCAGCGAGCGTTGTCCAGGCGCCAAAAACGGGGCCTGGACGGTGCTTCGGACCGGCCTAGCGGATGGTCCGGGCTTCGCCGGTCTGCAAGGCGTGGGTGAATTGCTCGAAGTAGGCGGGGATTGCCTCGGCGGGGCCGTAGCGGATGCGCCGTTCGACCTTGGCGATGGCGCCGAAGCAGACCTCGGCCCCGGGCTCTCCGCAGACCAGGACCACGGGGTCCTCGTCATCGCACACTTCGTACAAGCCGCCGTGAGCCCGCCTGCCGACCTCGTAGAGATAGGCGGCGGCGCCGACGGTCTGCATGGGTGTGAGAGGCAGCGTGCCCAGGTGGGCGGCCTCGAGCGCGTCATCGAGCGCGTGGACGCTGGACGGCGTGTAGTCCAGCACTGCGCCGGTGGAACCGGCGGCCTGCACAAAATCTTGCGCGGCATCCGCAACGCGCGCCACGAATTCTTCCTGCACTTCGTCGCGCGTAGCGTCCTGGTTTATCTTGAGGAAACCGAACATCCGTGGCCCCTTTTTGAAAACCGCAAGCGGCGTTGAAACCATTATAGGCAAGCCCTCCCGCCTATACTCCCCGAGCGTTCCCTATTCCCAACACTTTTCGCCCGCCATGTCCGAGCCTATCGTTCGACGTTTGTCCGCCTCCGATGCCGCGCCCCTGCGGCAATTGCGCCTGGACGCGCTGGTTGAAACGCCAGAGTCCTTCGGATCGAGTTACGAAGAGGAACACACGCTGACATTGGCGGACATCCAGGAATGGATCGTGCCCGCCAACGACGGCGCGATGTTCGGCGTGTTCACAGCGGACGCCCTGGCGGGCATGGTGGGCGTCGGGCGGCAGCGCAAGCTGAAGATGCGCCACAAGGCGCACGTCTGGAGCATGTACGTCGCACCGGCCCATCGGGGCCGCGGATTCGCCCGGCTGCTGATGCACGCGGCGATCGCGCACGCTCAGACCATGCGCGGCGTCCGTCAGGTGCAGCTGAGCGTGACCGCCAACAACACTGCGGCGGTGACGCTTTATGCCAGCCTGGGCTTTACCGTGTACGGCCACGAGCCCGAGGCGCTGTTCGTGAACGGGCAGCTTTACGACGAAGCGCTAATGGCTTTGCCGTTGGCCGGCAAGTAGTCGCCCGAAAGTCAGGCAGCCGCGCGACGCCGCGCGCCGTAGGCGCACACCTGGTTGCGGCCCCCGTCCTTGGCCTTGTAGAGCGCCTGGTCGGCCGCCTTGATCACGGCGTCCGGCGCGCGCAGCGCATCGCCGCGCTCGGCCACGCCGATGCTGACCGTCACGCGCAGCGGGCGGGCGCCGCGTCCGCCGCGGCCTCCACGCCGCCGCTGGCCGATCTGGTCGGCCTTGGGCCGCGCCGGCTTGTCGCGCAACCGCATCTGGTAGGCCTCGATGGCGCGCCGGACGGTTTCCAGGTGCGGCATGGCTTCAGCCGCGGTTTTGCCCGGAAACACCAGCGTGAATTCCTCGCCGCCGTACCGGTAGGCCTGGCCGCCGCCCGGCACGCGGCGCAATTGCGACGCCACCATGCGCAGAACCTGGTCGCCGACATCGTGGCCATGGGTATCGTTGAACGCCTTGAAATGGTCCACGTCGGCCATCGCCAGCGTGTAGACACGCCCCATGCGCTGCAGACGTTCGTTCAGCGCGCGGCGGCCCGGCAAGCCTGTGAGCTCGTCGCGGAACGCCATGTGGAAGCCTTCATGCGCCAGCGAAATGCACAGCGCCGTCAGCGACGCGGCGGACATCAGCGCCAGATCGCCGGGGTGGGCCGCCCCGCGCGGCAAGGCCCAGGCCATGCATACAAAACCGAGCCACTGGCCAGCCTGCTGCGGACGGCCATAGCGCAGCAACAGCAACGTCAGGGTCAATCCAGTGGCCAGCAGCGCGATGAGCGCCTCGGCCGGCACCCCCAGCCGCGCCAGCATGCCCTGCAGCGCGAACGTGCTGAAGACATCGCCCACGCCTTCCTTGCCCGCCAGCGCAATCGCTGCCACGCCGGCCGCCATCAGGCCGATGCGCAGCGCCACGTCGAGCAGCATGCTGGATCGTTCGGACCACAACGCGTTGATCGTATAAACGAGCGACCACCAGGCCAGCAGCGGCCCCATCGCCCACGGGGCCTCCCGCGCCAGCGTGGGCCACGCCGCCGTGATGGCAAGCACGCACAACATCAGCGCCATCGTCTGCGAGCGCTGGTACATGAGGCAGATTGCCGCGCCGATCACGGCCATCGCCCACGGCACGAACGGCACGATCAACGTCAGCGCCGGCGGCCAGTCCCGCCAGAACAGCAGCCCCACCGCCGCAGCCACCGGCAACGCGGGATAGAACAGGAGGGGCAACCAGGGGATATGGGGGTAACGCACGGATCAGGCCTTGCTCACGCTTGCAGAAATGACGTCGCCAAATCGGCAAACACATGTACTCTTTTTACGGACGCGGCATGGGGTTCTTTAGCGCCAGCCGCGTAACACCGGGCATCCCGCGCCCAGGACGCCCGCCCCTGGTCAGCCATCCGAAAAGTCCCATGCGCATACTGGTCAACATCGACGTACCCGATCTCGAACACGCCATCGCCTTCTACCAAAGCGCCTTCGTACTCACGCTGCATCGCCGCCTGGGCCCGACGGGCGCGGAAATGCTGGGGGCCGATGCGCCGATCTACCTGCTGGAAAAGGCGGCGGGCACACCGGCGGCCGGATCGGTGCGCCAGCCGCGTGACTATGGCCGGCACTGGACACCCGTGCACCTGGACGTGGTGGTGGAAGACGTGGATAGCGCGGTCGCCAAGGCGGTGGCCGCCGGCGCGCGGCTGGAAGGCCCGCCCGCCACCCATGCCTGGGGCCGGATCGCCCACCTGAGCGACCCCTACGGCCACGGCATCTGCATCCTGCAATTCCTGGGTCGCGGCTACGACGAGCTGGCCGAGGCAGAATCCGCCGACTCGGCGGGGCTGCGCCTGCAGCCCGCATCCGAAGCGGATTTCGAAGCGCTGCTTGCGCTGCGGATCGCGGCCATGCGCGACAGCCTGGAGCGGCTGGGACGGTTTGACCCCGCACGAGCGCGCGAGCGGCTGCGCAGCACCTTCCGGCCGGAATGCACCTGGTGCATCGAGCACGATGGGAAACGCGTTGGATTCTATGCCGTCAGGCCGGACGGCGACGGGCTGCGCCTGGATCATCTGTATGTGCTTCCCACGGCGCAGCGGCAGGGCCTGGGCGGCCAGGTATTGCGGCGGATCCTGCAGGAGGCAGATCGCCGCGGCCTGCCCGTGATGCTGGGCGCGCTGCGCGGCAGCGATTCGAACCGCTTCTATCGCCGGCACGGCTTCGTGCAGACCGGCGAAAGCGAATGGGACATCGAATACCAGCGGCCGGTGGCCGCTGGCTGAGGCCTCAGGTGCGCGGAAGCGTGACGCCGCGCTGGCCCTGGTACTTGCCGCCGCGGTCGCGATACGAGGTCTCGCAGACTTCGTCGCTTTCCAGGAACAGCATCTGGGCGCAGCCTTCGCCGGCGTAGATCTTGGCGGGCAGCGGCGTGGTGTTCGAGAATTCCAGCGTGACGTGGCCTTCCCATTCGGGTTCCAGCGGCGTGACGTTGACGATGATGCCGCAGCGCGCGTAGGTGCTCTTGCCCAGGCAGACCGTCAGGACGCTGCGGGGGATGCGGAAGTATTCCACCGTGCGCGCCAGCGCGAACGAGTTGGGCGGGATGATGCAGACGTCGCCCTTGAAGTCCACGAACGAGCCTTCGTCGAAATTCTTGGGATCGACGATGGTGGAGTTGATGTTGGTGAAGATCTTGAATTCGTCGGCGCAGCGCACGTCGTAGCCGTAGCTGCTGGTGCCGTAGCTGACGATGCGCCCGCCATTGGCCGTACGAACCTGCCCCGGTTCGAAGGGTTCGATCATGCCGGCGTCGGCCTGGCGGCGGATCCAGCGGTCGCTTTTGATGCTCATGGTGGGTGTGGTGCTAGGGAATGGAATGGACGCCATTTTATCCCGAGCGCGCCCGACCCGCCCCGGCCCGGGCGGGTCAGCCTTGTCCCGCCGCAAGCGGACTCGGGGTCAATTGCCGAAAAGCGTGCGGTAGACCAGCGAGATCCCGTTGACCGAGCCGCCCTTCAGATCGAGGGACAGGCCGCGCGCCAGGCGGTAGCTGGCCCGGCCGACCGTGTCGCTGCCCGACAGCGCCTGCTCGACGCTGAGCGTGATGCCATTGGCGAAGTTCTTGCTGGCCACCAGGAACTGGGTGGAGAGGTCGCTGTTGATGTCCCGGTTCACGTTGCCGGCCACCGTGCGGTCCGGCAGGATGCTGCCCGAGCTGCCCATGCTGCCCGTGCGCACCGCCACGTCGTCCAGGCCGAACTGCTTGAAGAACGGCTGTCCGCCGCCCAGCAAGGCGGTGCCGATCGACACCAGCAGGGCGGCGTCCCCGCCGCTTTCGTCCGGCCCCCGGCCCAGCAGCAGCCAGGACAGCTTTTCGACGTCGCTGACCTCGGGGTAGGAAACGAGGTCGATACGCGGCCGTTGCGCCGTCCCCACTACCCGCACGCCCGCCTCGACAATCTCGCCGGTGCGCAGGGCTTCGATGTCCAGGATGGGATTGTCCAGGCGCCCCTGGAAGGTCAGAGTGCCCCGGCTCAGGCGCAGCCGCTGGCCATAGGCCTCGATGCCGCCGCCGCGCGTGCGCAACTGCCCCCAACCGGTCAGACGCCCCTCGTTGAGCCGGATCTGGATGGAGCCCAGCAAACCGGCGTCCAGCCCCATGCCCGTGATATAGAAGCGCGGCCCCATGTCGAACTTGAGGTCCATGCTGGTCTGCAAGGGGGTCGACACGGTGGACGTGTCGTCGCCCGCGCGAATCACCCGGACGTCGTCGTCAAGCGACGGAACGCCCTGCAGGATCTCAAGACTGAACCAGCCCGCGTCGGCTCTCAGGTTGCCGACGATTTCCAGGCGCGGCATGGCCGCGCGGACATCGACGGTGCCGGACACCATGGCGTAGCGGTCCGACCGCTGCAAAGCCGGAAAGCGGAACAAGGTCAGGCGGATGCTGCCGCCGCCGTCCATGATGTTCCAGTCGCCCTTGGCCTCGGCGTACCCGCCCTTCGCCCCGGGGTCGTTCGTGATCCATTCCTTCGTGCGCCATTCCGCCGGCATCACGCGCAACGACGCGGGAAAGCGAAGGCTGTCCAGCAGCAGGCGCTGGCCGTCCAGGCGGGCGGACAGCGTGCCGTCGATCAGGCGCACACCATCGTCGATGCGCACCAGGCGGAGCTTTTCGCCCTGGATGGCGCCCGTGGCGCCCCACTGGCCGGCCAGCGTGCCCTGTACGTCGACATTGGCCTTCAGGGCGCCGCCGACTTCCATCGAGTCGCCGACGAACAGCCCCACCCAGGCCAGGTCGGCAATGTCTGCGTTGAGCCTGGCGCGCAGCGGCTGGCGGGAATCCAGCGCCATGCCGCCCTGGGCGTCCACGGCCAGCACCGCCGTGCCCGTGCCGTTGATCGAGCCCATCTTGTCGGTGGACAGATCAATCCGCGCATCCAGGCGGCTGGCGTTGGCCGACGTGGGCGTGGCGGTCACGTCCAGCGTCAGGGCCCTCAAGCCCAGCGGGATAGGCGGGTCGCCAGGAATCAGCAGATCGCCGGATCGGCGCGCGACCCGCGCCCTGCCGGCGAGGCGTCCGTCGAATTTCAGGTCCCACAGCAAATCCAGCGCTATCCGGCGCTGGCCTTCCGGAACCATTGCGTTCACCCGGCCGGGGTTGCGGCCCAGCTTCGCGGCGGCGTCGGGATCGACCGCGCCAACCAACTGGCGCGCCATGGCCGCTGTGATGACAAGGTTGTCCGCCTGCCCGGCGGTTTCCCAGCGCTTGCCGCCGCCGCGCGAAGCCTGATGCGCCACCGTCAGACGTTCCTTGCCCGGCAGGGTCAGGCTCAGCGCCGTCTGGCCAACCTGCCACTGCCATTGCGGCGCCAAGGCGGACGGCAGGAACGCCAGGGTGACCGGCCGGTCGGCCGATACCGCGAATCCGGCGGTGTCGGCGCTCAGACGGGAAAACGTGCCGCGCCAGCCCACCAGCGCCGCGTCGGGCTGGCCGGCCGGGCCCCTGCCCCACCCACCTGCGAACACGACGTTGGCCTGCGCCCGCGACTCGCCCAGGATCCCGGGGCGTGGTCGCGCCGGGGTATAGCTGGCGGTGATTTCACCGCGATGTGCCGCCACCGAACCGTCCAGCCGTGCCCTGACGTCCGCGCCGCCCGGCAGGTCCGGCCAGAAGGCGTCGAGTTGGGGCGCTTGCGCATCCAGCGTCAGCGCGCCGTTCGCCGCCCCGAGCTCGCCCGAAGCCCGGACTCGGTTGCGTCCGAGCCTCAGATCCACGTCCAGATCATGGATCCGAAAGCCCGCCAACGGATCGACCGCCGGGTCTGGCGCCGGAGCCGCCGGGGCCGTCCCGGCCGCGGCCGTTTCGGCGACGTCCACCTGGGCCTTCAACGCGCCGCTCAAGGGTTGCCGGTTCCAACGGCTGCCCTCTTCAAAACGCAGGTTGAATGCCGCGCGGCGAAGTTGGCTGAGGTTTTCGATATCGGCCTGCACGTCGGCGCGCACGGTCAGCAACGCGGGCGGAATGGCATTGCCCGCCCAGGGCGTCAGGTCCAGGCGCTGCGCATCAAGCGAGCCAACGATCCGGTCCCGCCCCGGCGCATCGCCGGCCTGCAGGTCAAACTGCGCCGCAAGCGTCGATTTGTCTGGCAACTGCGCCCGCGCCCGGGCGCTGCGCAACACCAGCGCAGTGCGGGGGGCCAGGTCGGCGACCACATCCAGCACCAGGTTCGAGCCCGTGCCGTCCAACTTGGCCTGGATGCCATCCAGCGATCCCGCGGCATCGGCGTGCAGCACGACCAGGCATGCCGGCGTGGGCGGGCCCATTGGCGCGGTCGCGGTTTCGGGCGGAGTCTGCGCGGGCTTGTCCTGCGTGGCGGGCGCGGTTGGCGCGGGTTTGCCTTTGGCTGGCGCGGACGCTGTTGGCTTGCCCTTTTGGGAGGCCGGCGCTGTCGGCTTGCCCTTGGCAGCGGCGGGCGCGTCGTCCGCCTTGGATCTGGTCTGCGCAGACCGCGGCTCGAACACGCCGCTCAGCCGGTCGGCCTGGCACAGCGGGGATTCGGGGCCCGACCCGCGCGCCGTCACATCCAGCCGCGCGGCAAAGGGCCAGGGATCGGCCATGCCCTGCAATTCGGCCTGGCCGCTCACGTCGGCCTGACCCACTTCGTGACCGACACGCAGGCTGGCGATCCGCAACTGCGCGCCCGGCTTGCCGGCGGCGAAAGTCGCGGAAAGGTCGTTCAGCGTAACCGGCAGGGGCTGGCCATCCTGAATGAACTGGAAGTCTCCCAACGCCAGTCGGTCCACGGCGATATCAACGGGCAACTCGGGCAGGCTGAACGGCTGGCCGTCGTCTTCGGCGGGCGGCTCGTCCGGCGACGAAGTCATGGCGACGCGCACGGATCCCGCGGACACGTTGCGCACATGCAGGAGCCTGTCGCCCAGCGCGCGCCACCGCACGACGAGATTGAGATCGCTGATATCGACGTGCGTGCCGCCGGTTTCCAGTTCCAGCCGGCCCACGGTCACGCCGCGCAGGATGGAGCCATTCACGTCCACCGCCTGGCCGTTCAATTGCTGCGCGGCAGTGGTCAGCAGCAGCCGCGTGCCGTTCTGCGAAGCCACTAGCCAGAACAGGAAGCCGGCCGCCAGCACGGCAAGCATCGCAAGCCCCGGCAGCCACCACACCAGCACGTGACGCAGGAATTTGCGCAGGAACTTCAAAACGCGATCCCCAACGAGAAATGCAGGCGCAGGTCGCGTTGACGCTGGCCGTAGGCCACGTCGAGGAACAGCGGACCTGCGGGAGTGCGCACGCGGGCGCCCACGCCATAGCCCACGTTCATCACCATGTCGCCAAAGGATTCGGCCGCATCGCCAGCGTCGACGAACACGCCCATGCCCCAACGTTCGTCAAAATAGTGGTCGTATTCGATGCTGCCCACGAGCAGCGTGGGCGCGCCCACGACCGCGTTGTCGCGATGCACGCCAATGCTCTGGTAGCGATAGCCCCGGATGGACCGCGCGCCGCCGGTCCGGAACCCGAAGTCGTCGGGCACCTGCACATCGCCGTTGGACCAGACGCGGCCCACCTCGCCTCGTATCATCAGCACGTCCAGCTTGCCGATCGGCCACCATTTCTGGCCGCGCAACCGCAGCCGCGTATAGGGCTCGCCCGTGTCCAGCGTGACGCCGACGCCGCCACCCACTGAAATCAGGTTGCCCTCGCGCGGGTCGTATTTGTTGTCGACGTCCCGGCGGAGCCATTCCGCCGTCGCGGTCAGCGTGGGCAGCGTGTAGCTGTCGCCGCCATCGATCTTTACGTGATCCTGCGCCAGCAGCATGCCCCAGCGCGTTTCGTATTCCACCCGGCTGTCGCCCGCGCCCTTGCGTTCCTGCGAGCGCGTCGCGCCCAACGCGTAGCGCGTCACTTCCAGACCCTGAATGTCCGATCGGTCGGCCAGTATCCCGACGGAATCGCGGTAGCCGCGCTCGGTCGGGGGCAACAGAATGTCCATGAAGGCGCGCTGGCGCAGCCGATCGACACCGAAACCCGTTTCCATCGTGACCGGCTGGCCGAACACGACGTTCTGGCGATACAGCGATTCCACCCGCACACCGGCCTCGTCGTCCACGCCGATCGACGCGGAAAAGCGCTTGGGCGGCGCTTCGACCACGCGGACCTGCACCGGCAAGGTCACTTCCCCGTCGGAGTCGAACTGGGCGGGCGGCGGCGGCATGCCGCCCGACACCGTGGGGTCGCCCGCTGGCGCGGATGCTGCGGCCTCTTCGGAGCCCGGCCCTCGGGCCCGGTCAGAAATGGGATCCGTGGGCTGGGCGGTCTCGCCAGGCTCCTGCAACGACACGAACGCGCCGCGGAAGAACGCGGTGGACTGCAGATCCTGCTGCCACTGGTCCAGGCGGTTCTGGTCGAACGCCGCACCTACGTTGTAGCGGACATAGCGATTGATCAGCTTTTCGGGCACGCGCTTCAAACCCGTCGTGTTCAGTTCGCCCATGCGGACCTGCGGCCCACTGTCGATCGAAACGTGCAGGTGAGCCGCCGCATTGTCGGCGTCGATATCAGCGCGCGAAGACGTCATGCGGGCCAGCAGGAAATCGCGGGTCGACACGTCGTCCAGCAGCGTTGCCTTGGCGCGGTTCCAGTCGCTGTTGATGAACGGCTGTCCTTCCTTCAGGCGCCAGTCGTCCCGCAGCTTCTGCACGCGCTGCGCATACTCGGGACGCGTGATGCGGCCCGCGAATTCCAGGTTTACGGACTCGACGGTCGTGCGCTTGCCGGGCACGATCGCGATGTCCCAGGTCTCGCCGCCGATATCGCTGCCGGCTTCCAGCGTGACCTTGGGCGAAAAATAGCCCTGGGTGGCCAGTGCGGCCAGCGTCGCGTCGCGCGCGCGCCGGCGCAGGCGGTTGATTTCACCGCCGTCCTGGTCTTCGGCCAGGCGCGCGATCGCGTCAACCGCCTGGGTGATCGCCTGGAGCGCGGCCGGGGGCACGCCCCCCGGGTCCACAATGACTTCCGGGCGCTTGGCCAATGCCTCGCCCGCCATCACACACAGTCCTGCCAAGAAGGCTCGGGCAGCCCACCGCATACTTCAGGTCGGTTGCTGTACGACGATGGAGGGGAACTTTCCGGCCATGTCGCGCGGAAGCGCCGCAATGCCCGCGGCCAGCTTTTTTGCGATAGCGCGATACAGCGACGCGGCTTCGCTGCCCGGGTCCGCCACGACCGTCGGCGTGCCGGCGTCGGTTTGCTCGCGGATGGCGAGCGTCAGCGGCAGGCTGCCGAGCCATGGCGTCTGGTATTGCTCGGCCATGCGCTGGCCGCCCCCTTCGCCAAAGATGTGCTCGGCGTGTCCGCATTGCGAGCAGATGTGGATGGCCATGTTCTCGACCACGCCGAGGATCGGCACTTCCACCTTCTGGAACATGCGCAGGCCCTTGCGCGCATCCAGCAGCGCCACGTCCTGCGGAGTGGTGACGATGACCGCGCCTACGACCGGCACCTTTTGGGCCAGCGTCAGGGCCACGTCGCCCGTGCCCGGCGGCATGTCGACGATGAGGTAATCCAGGTCGCGCCAGTTGGTCTGGCGCAGCAACTGTTCGAGCGCCTGCGTGACCATCGGGCCACGCCAGATGGCGGGCGAATCGGCATCGATCAGAAAGCCGATGGAATTGGCCTGCAGGCGATGGCCCGTCAGGGGCTCCATGCTCTTGTTGTCCAGGCTTTCCGGCCGGCCCGAGATACCGAGCATCGTGGGAACGCTGGGACCGTAGATGTCCGCGTCCAGCACGCCGACATTGGCGCCCTCGGCCGCCAGGGCCAACGCCAGGTTCACGGCGGTGGTGCTCTTGCCCACCCCACCCTTGCCGGAAGCCACCGCAATAATGTTGCGCACGTTCGGCAGGGGCTTCAGGCCTTTCTGCACCGCATGCGCCGCGACCCGCCACGTGACCGTAACCTGCGCGTCGGGCGCACCCGCCTGAGCGAGCGCCTGCACCGCGATGTCGCGGACCTGGTCGCGGACCGAGTCAGCGGGATAACCCAGCTCCAGGGTCAGGGCCACACGGCCGCCAGCCATCTGAATGTCACGATCTTTTACAGAAACACCCAAATCCAAACCGGTATTCGGGTCTTGCGCGGCGCGCAATGCGGCGCGGATGTGTTCTATCGTTATACTCATGTCACTATGGTTCCGTAGGCAGCGCGGCGTCTGCGGGCCGCCATCCCCTAAAGGATAGCGGATACACGGGAACCTTTCGCTGCGTTTTGCATCCGACATTCATGACCAACACACTTATCCGCTTCTTTCGTGCCGTCCTATTCGCCGCCCTGGCCTTGATCGGCATGGCGATGGCGCTGGTGTTCATGCTTTCGACGGCAGTCGCCGTGGCGATCCTGTACGTGGTCGCCAAGGTGCGCGGCAAACCTTTCGGCGTTCGCGCCTACTGGAGCCAGCGCCAAGGCGCCCGCCCGGGACCCTTCCAGTCCGCCAACGCTCCGTTCGCCACGCAACCGCATGGCGACGTGATCGACGTCGAGGCCCGCGAAATCCGCTGACGGCGAATTTCGTCGTGCTTGCGCCTCCGGTGGCGCAAGTGGGCCGGCGCGTGCCGCCCGCCCCCTCCACCTGCTCCAATCAACCCGCCTGATTCGCCTGGATGCGATGGGCGGGTTGCGTGCTTTCCGGGCACGCCACGGGCAAGTGCGCGCGCTTGCCCTAAAATGGCCGGCCAAATCCCTTTTCCCCTCAACCTCTGTCGACAACCATGTCTCGCACCCTTTTTGTCACCACAGCGCTGCCCTACGCCAACGGATCCTTCCACATCGGCCACATCATGGAGTACATCCAGGCCGATATCTGGGTTCGTTCGATGCGAATGGCGGGCCACACGGTGCACTTCGTGGGTGCCGACGACGCGCATGGCGCGCCGATCATGCTGAAGGCGGAAAAAGAAGGCATCACGCCGCAGGCGCTGGTCACCCGGTATGCGGCTGAACGCCCGCAATACCTGAACGGTTTCCACATCCGCTTCGATCACTGGCATTCCACGGACTCGGCTGAAAACGTCGCCCTGTCGCAGGACATCTATCGTGCGCTGAAGGCGCAGGACCTGATCGAAACGCGCTCCATCGAGCAGTTCTACGATCCGGTCAAGGGCATGTTCCTGGCCGACCGCTACATCAAGGGCGAATGCCCCAAGTGCCACGCCAAAGACCAATACGGCGATTCCTGCGAGGTCTGCGGCGCGGTGTACGCCCCGACCGAGCTGATCAATCCGTACTCGGCACTCACCGGCGCCACGCCCGTCCTCAAGTCTTCCGACCACTTCTTCTTCAAGCTGTCCGACCCGCGCTGCGTGGAATTCCTGCAGCAATGGACCACCGGGTCGAACAAGCACGGCGGCAAGCACCTGCAACCCGAAATGCTGGCCAAGACCCGCGAATGGCTGGGCGCGGAAGACGGCGAGGCCAAGCTGGGCGACTGGGACATTTCCCGTGACGCGCCCTATTTCGGCATCGAAATCCCGGACGCTCCGGGCAAGTATTTCTACGTCTGGCTGGACGCCCCGGTGGGCTACCTGGCTTCGCTGAAGTCGTACTGCGCGGTCAAGGGCATGGACTTCGACGCCCTGCTCGACCCCAACGGCGAAACCGAACAGGTGCACTTCATCGGCAAGGACATCGTGTATTTCCACGCGCTGTTCTGGCCCGCGATGCTGAAGTTCGCCGGCCGCAAGACGCCCGACGCCGTCAACGTTCACGGCTTCATCACCGTCAGCGGCGAAAAGATGTCCAAGAGCCGCGGCACCGGCATTTCGCCGCTGCGCTACCTGGAACTCGGCATGAACGCCGAATGGATGCGCTACTACATCGCCGCCAAGCTGAACGCGCGGGTCGAAGACATGGACTTCAACCCCGAAGACTTCATCGCGCGCGTCAACAGCGACCTGGTCGGCAAGTACGTCAACATCGCCAGCCGCGCCGCCAGCTTCATCACCAAGCACTTCGACGGCGTCCTGGGCTATTCGGGCGACACCAGCGCGCTGTCCGCCGAGTACGCGGAACAGGCCGAATCCATCCGCGCCGCCTTCGAGGCCCGCGAGTACAACCGCGCCATCCGCGAAATCATGGCCTACGCCGACCGCATCAACCAGGCGTTCGACACCGCGCAGCCGTGGGTGCTGGCCAAGGGCCTGGCTACGGCCGAGGACGCCCAGAAGGCCGCGCTGCAGGACATCTGCTCGCGCTCGCTGGCCGGCTTCAAGGCCCTGTCCGTGATGCTGGCTCCGGTGCTGCCGGCGCTGGCCGAACGCGTGGCCCTTGAACTGTTCGGCGCGCAGGCGCCCTTCACGTGGGCCGATGCTTCGGTGCTGCCGCAGCGCGTCGCGCCGTTCAAGCACCTGATGCAGCGCGTAGAGCCGCAGATGCTGGAAGACCTGTTCGAGCCGCCCGCCGCGCCCGTCGTGGTGCCCGGCGGCGAACCGCTGGCCGAAACCATTTCCATCGACGATTTCGCCCGCGTCGACCTGCGCATTGCGCAGATCGTCAACTGCGAGCACGTCGAAGGCTCGACCAAGCTGCTGCGCCTGACGCTGGACGTGGGCGAAGGCCGCCACCGCAACGTGTTCTCGGGTATCAAGTCGGCCTACAAGCCGGAAGACCTGGTGGGCAAGCTGACGGTCATGGTGGCCAACCTGGCCCCGCGCAAGATGAAGTTCGGCGTATCCGAAGGGATGGTGCTGGCCGCCAGCCATGCGGACGAAGCCGTCGACGCCGGCATCTACGTGCTGGAGCCGTTCCCGGGCGCCAAGCCCGGCATGCGCGTGCGCTGATCGGCGCGACCGCCCATCAAAAGAGCCCGCAGCGCGGGCTCTTTTTTTTGCCTTCCGCCTGCGGTTCAGGCGTTGCTGGGCGCCAGCGCCGGATCCAGCGAGATGCGTTCGTCGAACACGAAGCACTTGCCTTCGTAGCCCGGGCCGCCGGTTTCCTCGAAGTATTTGAGGATGCCGCCGTCAAGCTGGTAGACGTTTTCGATGCCGGCCTCGTTCATATAGATGGCGGCCTTCTCGCAGCGGATGCCGCCGGTGCAGAAGCTGACCACCGTCTTGCCTTCGAGTTGCGCGCGATTGGCGTTCACCGCGGCGGGAAATTGCGTGAAGCGATCGATGCGCCAGTCGATGGCGTTCCTGAACGTGCCCTCGTCCACCTCGAACGCATTGCGCGTATCCAGCATGACCACGGGCCGGCCTTCATCGTCCACGCCCTGTTCCAGCCAGCGGGCCAGCGTCTGCGCATCGACGCCCGGCGCGCGTCCCGCAGCGGGACGGATGGTCGGATGATCCATCCGGATGATCTCGCGCTTGATCTTGACCAGCAATTTGCGGAACGGCACGTCGCCACTGTGGCTGAACTTGACCTCGAGGTCGGCGAAACGCGCGTCGGCGCGCAGATCACGCAAAAAGGCATCAATCCCGTCGGCGGAGCCGGCCAGGAAAAGATTGATGCCTTCTTCCGCCAACAGGATGGTGCCCTTGAGCGCGGCGTCGCCGGCCTGGCCAAGCAGGTGGGCGCGCAGGCCCGGCAGGTCATCCAGCGGAACGAATTTGTAGGCGGCGATATTGACGACGGAAGTCATGGCAAAGCGGTGAAAAGCGGGCGGCGAAGCCCGTAATCATAATCGCTGGGCGGTTCCCTCCGCCCGCGCCCGCCGCCAAGCCCCGTCAGCGGCTGACGACGACCTGTTCAACCACGGCATCCAGCACCCACTGCAAGGCGGAGGCGTCCACCGGCGAATTCGGATCGTGAATCTCGACCACCCGCAGCCGGTAGCGCACGCCCGGCTGGAAGTTGAAGCCCGTGATTTCGCCGTGCCAGAGCTGCCAGGGCTGAGAGGCGCTGTCCCGCACCTGGTAGCACATGCCGTGTCCCGCGCTGGCGCCGCAGGGCACGCGCTCGGAGTTCACGTAAACCAGCTTGGCGGCGCCCATCTGCCCCCCCGCCACCGGGTCGACGCGGCGGCCGAAGTCCAGCGTGTCGCCCGTGCTGAGCTTCCAGGTCATGCGCTGCGGGTTGTTGGTGTTGTCCAGCGAACTGGCGGTGATGCGCGTGAGGCCCGCCAGGAAGTCCTGTTCAAGTCGTGCGGCCTGTGGTGCGCACGCCATTCGGGTGGCCACGGGATCGGAACGGACGATCAGCAAGCCATTGGCGACGGTGTACGGTGCGTTGAAGCTGTTGCACCCCGCAAAGCCCATCATGCGCGGCGATCCTTGGTCATGGATGAAGGCCACGGTAATGGGGCGCGACGTGGACGAGGGATGCGGCACGGGCCGCAGGGCGCCGCCTGGCAGCGTCCAGCGCGCCAGGTCCCAGTTGGTCTGCACCAGCATGTCCGACGCGGACGTGGGGTGAAAGCGCGGGTCCTGACCGTCGGCCGCACGCATGGGCGGGGACGAGCAGGCCGCCAGGCCGATGGCCAGCAGGCAAGGCGCCAGCCGGCGCACCAATGCGGAAAGGGGCATGCGGGTCTCTTGGCTGATCTGCGGCGCCGGGCCTCAGGGCGTCGGCGGATCCTGGCGGCGCTCGAACTCCAGCACTTCGCCGCCGCGCAGATTGAAGGTCAGGTGCCGCGGCGCGCCTCCGCTATCCAGCGTGAAGGTGTCGATGGCGCCCAATGCACGCAGGTAGTCGGCTTCGAGCTTCGCGCGTTCAGGCGGCACGCAGGCCATGCGCGTCGTGGCGGGTGCTGCGATGAACAGCTTGCCGCGTTCCAATTTGTATGTGCCCATGTACCGGTTGCAGCCTGAAAAACCGTTTACCTGGTATTGCTTGCCTTGGGCCAGGAAAGTCAGCCGTATGGGCTCGCCATTGTCGCCATGGGGAATGTCGCGCTGCGCGCCGCCGGCTTGCGTCCAGCGGACAAGTTCCCAGCTGGTTTGCGCAAGCGAATCCTTGCTGGTCGCCGCGCTGGCGGCGGCGGCGCCTTCGGGTTTGGCGCCTCCCATGGTCCCGGCGCAACCCGCCAAGGCTGCGGTCAACAGCCCCAGGCACAGCAACCGGCTCTGCGTGGACAGGAAAGTAGGCATGAACAGGACTCCAAGGTAGTTCATATCCTCGACTGTAACCGGCCTGCGCCGCCACCGCGATTTCTCCGTCCTCCAGCCGTATCCGAAAGCAGCATTGGATGACAAGCGGTTGTAGCTCCCCTGGCGCCGCAGCCTGCATCGAATGCCGCATGGCGGGCGCCGTCGGCGGCGCGCAGAATCAACGACAGTCGATGACTCCGGCCGGCTGCAAATTACAGGGAAAGAGGAACGGAGCACACGGCGACCGCTAGCGCAGGTGACCGGCCCATGGGGCCGCAAAACAATATCAACGGGGAGATGCGCGATGGGCTTTCTGAGAACCTTACTGGCCCTATCGGTGGTGCTCGACCACCTGGGCGGCGGCTATGGCGATCACCTGGTGGGCGGCCGCCTGGCGGTGCAGCTCTTCTATGTGATCTCCGGCTTTCTGATTTCCTATGTGCTGACCGCGACGGATCATTATCAGGGCGCGGTGGGCAAGTTCTACGCGAACCGCGCCCTGCGGCTGTTTCCGATCTATCTTGCCGTGGCGGCCCTGACGTTGACCGCGCACATCGTAAGCGGCGGCTCCTTCTTCCGCATCTACGCGTCCCTGCCCTTCAGCGCCGAACTGTTCCTGGTGATCTCCAACATCATCATCTTCGGCCAGGACTGGCTGATGTTCTTCGGCATCCGCGATTCCGCGCTGGCGTTCACGGGCAGCTTCGCGAACAGCGATGTGCCGCTCTACAAGGGCCTGCTGGTGCCCCAAGCCTGGACGCTCGGCGTGGAAATGAGCTTCTATCTGGTTGCGCCTTTTGTATTGCGCTCGCCGCGCCGCCTGCTTGCCTTGCTGGCCGCCTCGCTGGTCTTGCGCGCCGTGCTGATCGCAACCGGCATCGGCCGCTCCGATCCCTGGACCTACCGCTTCTTCCCGACGGAGCTGGCGCTGTTCCTGATTGGCTCGCTGTCGCATCAGGTGCTGTTGCCGCGCATGAAGGCGTGGACGCAGCGCGTGAAGCGCCTGCCCGAATTGGGCACGGGCATCCTGTTCCTCTACGTCCTGGTGCATTTCTCGGTCGGCATCAATCCCACGGTGCGCGATGGACTGGCGGTATTGCTGTTCGCCGCGCTGTTGCCGCTGGCTTTCCTGTTCCAGTCGCGGCATCGCCTGGACAAGGCGATCGGCGAATTGAGCTACCCGCTCTATATCTGCCACATGCTGGTGATCATGGCATTCAGCTGGCTGATGCACGGCCTGCAGGAACAACAACCCATGCTCTTCGCGGCCATGGCGATTACCGGATGCATCGGAGTCTCGGCAGTGCTGAACTATCTGATCGCGGATCCGTTGGAACGCCTGCGCAGCCGGCTGCGCTCGGCCGGCGGCCGCGACACGGCGCAGCCTGCGGGCGATGCCCGTCCGCGGTCGCAGACTGCCACTCCCGCGCAGCCCATGGGGACTATTCGCCGCGTGCCTTGATGTACGCGGCCAGCACCAGCTCGATCTGCCGTTTTTCCTGCAGGCTGAGGCGAGCGTAGGCGGCGTGGGAAACCGTCTCGAAGGGCCATGCTGGCGGTTCGGGCAGATCGCCGAGGCCGCTCAACGCATCGCTGCCCTGTCCGGCATCCACCATCGGCCCTTCGCCGGTGCTGAGCCACAGCGGGTTGACGCGCAGCGCGCGCGTCAGCTTGATGAGCGCATCGCTGGAGGGCTGCTGGCGCTGCCCGCTTTCGTAGTTGCCAATGGCGCTTTGCGACAGATTGCTTGCGACCGCCAAATCTTTTTGAGTCCATCCCTGCAGCATTCTTGCGTTTCGCAGGCGATGGCTAAACGTGTCCAATCGATCAACCCGAGACATTATTTGAATGGTTTTTTTGATTAAAGCATTTCGATTCTGCAGCCAAACAATGGGATTACACCCCAATTTCCGGGCTAATCCATAATTCGTTGCAGTGCCCCCTCGGCCGCTGGCGCGGCTTGTCGGCGCCGCCCGCCTTGCAACGCAAACCGATCAAAAACCTCATATCTATCATCAGCTTGCGCAAATCAGAGAGCGCGAGTCGGCACAGAGCACGCGCCCCGCGCGCGCGCTCTTGGCCAAAAAAGGCCGGACGAGTTTAGGGGCAATGCGGCGGACGAAAGGGAAAAGAAACGGAAAATAATGTATCGGTAATACATGTTCACGGGGTGTTCAAACGCTGAAATAAACAGCGTTTTAATGCGCTTATGAATGTTTCTACCCGGATGACTGTTACCAGTCGAAACCATAGATACGTATCTTCACAAAAAAACACGCCCGTGTTTAAATGAAACACGGGCGTGACTTTGAGTCGAAAAGCGCCCCCAGCGGCCGGCAACGCGAGGCTTTGCCAGAGGCCGTGGTCTATTCGCGGCGCCGCCCATTCGCGTCGCCTCATTGGAAGCATCAATGAACAACACGCTGGATGTCATTTTTCTTGGCAGTGACAATGCCAGGCATGCCAGATTGGTGGAAGCGCTCTCCCATTTGGGATTCAACGTCCGCCGCTGCCACGATCTTGTCGATGTCTACGACAGGTACTCCCGCCGGCCCAGCCCGCTGGTGGTGCTGGAAGCCCCTCTCACCGACGTACACAACGCCGCCGTGCGCTTGCGAGCCGTGGATCGCAGCCTCGGCATCGTCGCCATTGCCGAATTTGCCGATTCCGAAAGCCGTATCCGCACGCTGCTTTGCGGGGCGGACGCCTGCCTGCCGCCGGAAGTGACGGGGCTGGAACTGGCCGCAGTGTTGCAGGCCCTGGTGCGGCGCGCAGTTGGCCTGGACGGCATGGACGCGGCCTCGGACGCCCAGCCGGCGGAAGAACCGGCCCAGGCCGGGTGGCGATTGGCAAACAAAGGCTGGACGCTCATCAGCCCGCGGGGCCGGACATTGGGATTGACCACCGGCGAGCGCGACTTCCTGTCGCGCCTGGTCAAGGCGCCCGACCGCAAGGTCAGCCGCGATGCGTTCCTGGCCGACGGCGCCGACGATGCCGACAGCGGCATCACCCGCCGCCGCTTCGTGGACGTCATGATCAGCCGGCTGCGCCGCAAGGCCACGGCCAACCAGATGACGCTGCCCATCCGCGCCGTGCACGGATGGGGCTACATGTTTGCAGCAGACATCACGCTGGATCTGGAATATCGGGTAACGGGCCAGGAAGGCCGCGCCGACGGGCATCAAGCCTGGCGCAGCGAAGCGGCGGACGCGAGCGCGTCCGTTTAGCGACAAGCCCGGCACGTGGCGGCCGGGCGAAAAAAACGCGGCGCTGCCCCCGAAGGGTAAGACGCCGCGCTAAAACAACACGTGAACCTGGAGTCATCGGCCGGCACCGATGCCTTCTACCTGGATCACGCGATTCCAACATTCGTGCCTCATACTACTCACGCACGGTCCGACCGTGAACCCGCGCCCGGTCTCTAGTCCTTGCGCAGGCTGCAACGTGATCAACGCCTGGCAATGCGCCCACCGAACTGCTGGCGGCTTTACTGCCATATCAGCGGCGTTCCTTCCGGATAGCCGCCTGATGAGGAAAGTTTAGGACCTTGGCCGGGTTTCCAGTAATTCTTTGTTGATAGTCTTCCATACCTATTTGATATAGGAAGCTCCTGCGTCCCATGCCTCTGCCCCAGCCCACCCTGCGTCATCGGCTCCGCAAGCTGCTTGCGCTGTTCCCCCCGAATTGGTGCCTCGCCATCCTGGTTGCCCTGGATGGCTACGCCTTCATGCACCCCGTGATGCGCGAGGTGCGGGCGCGCGAGTATTCGTTCTGGCTGGCGCTGGACAACTGGCGCGACATCATGAACGTGGTTGGTCTGTTGGAAATACCGCGGCTGGTGCTCGGGGTCGGCCTGCAAGTCATTGCGTTGGGGCTGATCCTGAAAGCCCGGATCGCATGGGCTTTTTCACTGGTGCTGCTGATCGGCATCGGCACCTTCGCCATCCTGGGCGACGGGGGCCGCGCCGGGCTGGGCGTCTATACATTGATTCTGGTGATCGCCCTGGTGGTCTACTGGCGACGCTTCGACCGCGCCAGCGTGACGGCCGGGTCGCTGTTCGCGTTGGTCAGCGTGCTGTCGTTGATGATCTACGCAGTCTTCGGGGCGCTATACCTGGGCGCTGAGTTCAACCCGCCGATCCTGGACGCCGGCACCGCGCTTTATTTCTCGATCGTGTCCATGTCCACGGTCGGTTACGGCGACATCACGCCGCACAGCGGCACGGCGCGGCTCTTCACGGCGTCGATTATCATCCTTGGCATTACCGTGTTCGCCACGTCCATCAGCGCGATCGCCGGGCCGGTGATCGGCGGCAACCTGAAACGCATCGTCAAAGGCAGGTTTTCTTCCGCCATGAGAAAGAACCACATCATCGTCGCCGGGGCGACACCTCTTGCCTTGAGTGTCTATCAGGGGCTGCGCAGCCGCAACGAAGAAGTCACCGTCATCGTGCCGACCGGCATGGCGCACGACTATCCGGCGGCCACCGATCTCATCGAAGGCGATCCCTCCAGCGTCGACGTGCTGCACGCGGCCGGCGTGACGCGTGCGCGCTACGTGCTGGCGTTGCGCGACGACGACGCCGAAAACGCATTCATCGTGCTGGCGACGAAAGAAGCCGTCGGCTCGGCCGACACCAAGACCGTGGCGCTGGTCAACACCAGCAAGCACCTTGAAAAAATCCGGCGCGTGCAGCCCGATCTGGTGTTCTCGGTGCAATTGCTGGGCGCAGAATTGCTGACGCGCGCGATCAACGGCGAACCCATGGACAGCCAGGCGATCACTGACCTGTTCTTCGCCAAGTCCTCAACCGACGCCAAGCCGGTCTGACTCCTCTTGCGCCACGCCGGGCGGCGTATGCCCGGCATACCAAAGCAGAAAGTCGGCAGACGGCATGGGCCGGGCAAACAGATACCCCTGGATGAATGCCACGCCGCGCTGCGTCAGGTAGCGGAACTGCAATTCGGTTTCAACGCCTTCCGCCAGCACCGACAGGCCCAGGCGATGTCCCAGCGTGATGATGACATCCAGCACCGGCGCGTCTTCTCCGGAGGATTCGATGGCATGCACGAATCCTTTGTCGATCTTCAGGTAGTCGACGGGAAAGCGCTGCAGATACGAGAGCGAGCAGTGGCCGGTGCCGAAGTCGTCGATGGCGACGCGCACGCCCTGCGCGCGCAGGGCATCGATGTTGCGCCGCGCCTGCCCGTCGTCCGTGATCAGGCTGCGTTCGGTGATTTCCAGCACCAGCACCGGTTCGCGCGCCGCGATGTTCGCGGCGAAACGCTCCACGTCGGCCTTCAGGCTGGGACACGACAGGTGCTCCGCGGCGATATTGACGCCGACGTGAAATCCCGGCGGCGTGGTCCAGTCGCGCATGTCGCGCTCGATGAGCTCGAACAGATGGCGTGTCAGCGGAATGATCATGCCCTCGGCTTCAGCCGCCGCGATGAATACATCCGGCCGCACGGAGCCCACGCCGGGCCGCTCCCATCGCATCAGCGCCTCGACGCCGCTGCACCGGCCCGTCGCATGACCGTACACCGGCTGGTAATGCACGCGGAATTCGTCCGCAAGCATTGCGCGCCGCAGTTGTTCTTTGATGGACCGGCGGCTTGCCTGAAGCCGGTACGCGCCTACGGCCAGTCCGAGTCCGAGCAGCGCGGCGGCGGGCAGGTACGTCAGCAATAGCTGCTGCCAAGCCTGAACGACAGCTTCCGGCGGCGCCATGACACGCACCGTCAACGGCGCTTTCCCGCCGTGAACGGTGGTCTGGTTGTACACGAGTTGGCCGGCCGCCGCGGCCGGCCCCTTGGATTCGCTGCGTATGGGCGCGCCATCCTCGCCCACCTGCATCTCGATCCGGTAATCGCGCAGGCTCGCGACGGCGTTCAGCAGATCCTGCACGTGACGCCCGTCGACCACCACCACGCCGCTGTGCCCCGGAACGCCGGGCCGGCCAAGCAGAATCGCGGGCCGCTCAGGCGCAAGCGGCGACCCCGCTACGGTAGAAAGCCAACGGTCCGGCGATATGTCTTGCGGCCAGCGGCGAAATTCCGAGATCAGGTAATGGGTATTGCCTACCGCGGACGAGCAGTAGATGACGTCGCCACGCACTAAAAAAAGCGATCGGAAGTACGGATTCAGCGAGCCCCAGCGCTGGAGGTCGGGCAGCGCCTCGTCGCAGGACATGGCCGTCAGCGGCGCCACCCGGTCCACCATTTGCGAGGCCTGCGCCAGGATGTGCTCGGTCTGCACCCGCACGATGCGGGCGGCGGACTCGGCTTCTTCGCGCTGATCTTCTTGCGCATGCCACCAGGTCCAGGCCACGCAGCCCAGCACCGGCAGCACCAGGGCCAGCGCGACGGGCAGGTAGCGCCATGACGGCACGCGGTCCATCAAGCCCGATGTCGGCAAAGTCCCCCCGCTGGTAGATGGTACGGATTGCTCAAGCCACCGTGGGATGGGACACCAAGCGTGGCCTGGCGTCAAGAAGCGCGTGCGTCGCGCCGCTTTCTTCGCGGCCAGGACCGCGCCGGACACGAGCATCGCCCTCGCCAGGCGGCGACGATGAAACTGGCCGTTCGGCCTTGCGCTGCGCTATTGTTGAAAAAGTCCTTCGCAGTACCCTCTGCCGGACGGCACGAGGCCCGTGTGTATTCGTTCCCCCTTATCACTCTTTTAAAAGGACGGATGATGAAGAAAACAACTGCCTCCATGCCCCAGGACCTGGCCTCCGCCAACGTCGCGTATTGCCAGCGCCTGGCTCAACTTGCCCAGGAAAGCCAGCAGCGCTGGATCGAACTGGGCCAGCGCCTGGCCAGCGACAACGCCGGCCAGTACCTCGCCGCCCTTCCCCCCCTGCAACCCACCGACAATTGGCAGCAGCTGGCCCCCGCGCTGGGTGAACTCACCCGCAAACGCTGGCAGGCTCAGCTGGAAGCCGGCCAGGCCATAACCCATGCCGCGCTGCAGGAACAGGCCACCCTGGCCGCCGGACTCGGCGCCGCCATGTGCGAATGGTTCAAGCACGCCAACAGCTCCGGGGCCAACGCCGACAACTCGCCACTGGGGCAGATGTGGTCCGCCATGTCCAATCAGATGGCGGCCGCCTGCGCGGCCATGCACGACGCCAGCCAGCCGGGAGCGCGCCATGACCGCTAAGCGCACGGCCTTGATAACCGGCGGGGCTGGCTGCCTGGGCCGCGCCATCGCCGTGGCGCTGCACGACGCAGGCCACGATGTCATCGTCACCTACCATTCCAGCGAATCGGCCACGCGGGAATGGATCAACGAAGAAGCCGCCAAGGGACGCAAGTTCGGCATGTACAAGGTGGACGTGGCGGATTTCGACTCCTGCCAGGCCCTGGCCCGCCGCCTTGAAGAGGACGGCCGCCAGATCGACATCCTGGTCAACAACGCCGGCATCACGCGCGACGCCAGCCTGCGCAAGATGTCGGCCGAGAACTGGGCCGAGGTCATGCACAGCAACCTGGATTCGATGTTCAACATGACGCAACCGCTGTGCGGACCCATGGCGGACCGGGGCTGGGGCCGCATCATCAACATCTCGTCGGTGAACGGCAGCAAGGGCGCGTTCGGGCAGACCAACTATGCCGCTTCCAAGGCGGGCATTCACGGCTTTACCAAATCGCTGGCGCTGGAAGTGGCGAAAAAGGGCGTGACCGTGAACACCGTGTCGCCGGGCTACCTGGCCACGCGCATGGTGCAGGCGGTGCCCGACGAAGTGCTCAAGGAGAAGATCCTGCCGCAGATTCCTCTGGGGCGACTGGGCGAGCCCGAAGAAATCGGCGCGCTGGTGGCGTTCATCTGCAGTGACGCCGCAGGCTTCATGACCGGCAGCAATGTGGCGATGAACGGCGGCCAGCACATGTACTGACCGCCAGGTGCGCGCGGGCCGGCAGGTTCGCCCGCGCCCCTTTTCCCTTGCCATGAGCCGCAACGCCGACCTGTTCCTGACCGCGCTGGCGCCCGCCATCTGGGGCAGCACCTACGTGTCGCGGCGGCGATGGCCGGCTTGGCCGGCGTGGCGCTTCTGGCTCACGCCGAAGGCGGCCCTGGACCCCGTCGGCATAGCCACCTGCCTGGGCAGCGCGCTGTCCATGGCGCTGGGCACGGTGCTCAGCCGGCCCCTGCTCCCGGATCCCGCCCGCTGAACGCCCGCTTCGAGAAGATGGGCGCCGTCCTGTCGCTGACCGGCGCCAACGCCACCGTGGGCGAGGACGTGCGTCGCGCCGTGGACCTGGCCGTGGAAAAGGTCAATGCCGACGGCGGCGTGCTGGGCAAGAAGTTCGCCGTGGTCATCGAGGATTCGGGCGGCAACCCCACCACCGCGCTGAACGCGGCGCGCAAGCTGGTCAGCGTGGACAAGGTGCCGGTGGTCATCGGCGAATACTCGTCCGGCATTTCCATTCCGCTGGGCCAATACCTGGTGAAGGAAGGCGTCACCCACATCAACATCGCCAGCACCAGCGTCAAGATCCGCGACCTGGGCGCCACGTCCTTCAACCTGATCGGCCTGGAAGACAAGGGCAACAAGTTCTCGGCAAAGGACACGTGGGACCAGGGCTATCGCAACGTGGCGATCATTGCGCCCAACAACGCCTACGGCCAGGGCGTGGCGCACGGGTACAAGGAAGAATTCGAAAAGCTGGGCGGCAAGATCGTGACCGACGTGCTGTACACCGCCGGCCAGTCGACTTATCGCCGCGAACTGCAGCAGATGTCGCGCAGCAACCCCGACGCCTACATCTACACCGCCTACGGCCAGGAATCCGCGGTCATCAACCGCGAAGCCTTCGAGCTGGGACTGCGCAAGACCCCGTGGTACGGCATCCTGCTGAGCATGTGCCTGAGCGACACGCCCGCCGACATCGCGCAGGGCCAGATCGGCATGGAAGTCGGGTCGGTGCTGGGCCCCAAGGGCCGCGAATATGCGGACGCATTCAAGGCCCGCTACAAGGAAGGCTTCAAGACGTCGTACACCGGCTACGCCTATGACGCCGTGCTGCTCACCGCCGCCGCGATGAACCAGGCCAAGTCGACCGCGCCTGCCGACGTTCAGGCCGCGCTGACGCAGCTTGGCCAGAAGGGCTACGAAGGCGTCACCGGCTTCATCAAGTTCGACGGCGACCGCCAGCGCATCGACCCGCCGTACGCCAAGCTCAAGTCCGATCAGGGCAAGATCGTGGTCCGCTGACAAGGCCTTGGCCGGGCTCGCCGCGGAGCGGGTCCGGTCTTTTTTTCCGCGGGCGGGCCGCAGGAAATTCGCGCCGCCGCGGCGTTTCCGATGTCTTTCGAGCAAACAAGATGATCCAGATTCTGGTCGACACGCTGCTGCGCTGTTCGGACCTGGCGCTGATCGCGCTGGGCCTGAGCATGGTGTACGGGCTGTCAAATTTCCAAACATCGCCCACGTGCAATACGCCATGGTGGGCGCGTATCTCACTTACGCACTGAGCGCCGTGGGGCTGCCGCTGGCGCTGGCCCTGCTGGCAGCCTGCGCATTGACCGGCGCCATGGCGCTGGCCTTTCACCTGCTGGTATTCCGCCGCCTGCTGCGCGCGGGGCCGGCGATCACCATGATCGGCTCGCTGGCGCTGTCGATGCTGCTGATCGCCTTCTGCCAAGGCATCGCCGGGTCCTTCCCGCTGATGTTCAAGCTGCCGCTGGCCACCCCCATCCGCCTGGGCGACGCCAGCATCACGCCGACCCAGATCGCGGCCGTATCCACCACCGCCCTGCTGCTGGCTGGTTTTGCGCTGCTGCTGTTCTACACCCGCGCGGGACGCGCCATGCGCGCACTGGCCTGCAACCCCGCCTTGGCCGACGCCAGCGGATTGAACGCGTCGCGCATCACGTGCCAGGTGGCCTTCTGCAGCGGCGCGCTGGCCGGCCTGGGCGGCGGACTGCTGGCGCTGTCGACCGGCGCGCACATCAATCTGGGCACCGACCTGCTGCTGCCGGTATTCGCCGCGGCAATCCTGGGCGGCCTGGGCAACCCGCTGGGCGCAGTCGCTGGCGCGTTCCTCATCGCGCTGACCGAAACCCTGGTGACCAACCTGAACTTCGGCTGGCTGTATTCCAAGCCGGTGGCCTTCCTGCCCGTGGCCTACATCAGCGCGGCGTCTTTCCTGATCCTGTTGCTGGCCCTGCTGTTCAAGCCCTACGGACTGTTCGACCGCGAGGTGCGCCGTGTTTGATTTCCTGGTTTCATCATTGACGTTCGGCGCCATCTTCGCGCTGATGGCGCTGGGCCTGAATCTGCAGGCGGGCCTGGCCGGCCTGCTGAACTTCGGCCACATCGCTTTTGCAGGCATCGGCGCGTACGGCACCGGCATCGCCGTGCAGGCCGGCTGGCATCCCGCGCTGGGCGCGGCGGCAGGCGTCGCCGTCGCCATGGCGCTGGGTTGGGGCATCGCGCGCCTGGGCAGGCAGCTTGCCGCCGACTACTGGGGCATCGCCACGCTGGCCATCGCGGAAATCATCCGCACCGTCGCCACCAACGAACTCTGGCTGACCAATGGCGCGCAGGGCATCAGCGGCATTCCGGCGCTGTTCGACGGCATGCCGGGCAAAAGCGGTGCGCTGGCTTTCCTGGCCCAGGTGGTCGCGCTGGCCGCCATCGCCGCGGTGCTGTTGCGGCGGCTGGCCTACGGGCGCTTTGGCCGCGCGCTGCGCGTCATGCGCGAAGAGCCCAAGCTTGCCGCGTGCATGGGTTACGACCTGATGTCGCTGAAGTCGCGCGCCGTGATGGCGGGCGCGGCGGTGACGGCCGTGGCGGGATCCCTGTACGCGCACTACATGAGCTTCGTCGGTCCGGACTACCTGCTGGCGTCGGAAACGTTCCTGCTGTGGACCATGTTGATGATTGGCGGCATCGGCAACTTCTCGGGCGTGGTGCTGGGCGTGGTGCTGGTGCAGACCGCCTACACGCTGGTGCCGTTCGCCAAGGATGCGTTCGGCTTTGGTTCCGATATCGCGGGCGCGCTGCGCCTGGGATTGATCGGATTCATCCTGCTGGGATGCCTGTTGTGGCGCAGCGAAGGGCTGCTGCCTGAAAAGATGAGGAAGATGCCATGACGGCCCCCTATGCATTGCAGGTCGATTCCGTGGCCAAGGCCTTTGGCGGCAATCGCGTCCTGGAAAAAGTCGGCTTCAACATCAGGCCGGGCGAAATCGTGGGGCTGCTTGGGCCGAACGGCTCCGGCAAGAGCACGCTGCTCAACACCATCACGGGGTTCGAGGCCATCGACGCGGGCAGCGTCACGTTCGAAGGCCGGCGGATCGACACGCTGAGCGCGCACCGCATCGTAAAGGCCGGTATCGCGCGAACGTCCCAGCTTCCGTCCATGCCGGCCAAGATGTCGGTCGCGGAAGTCGCGATGGCGGCGTCGGTCGAACATCACGGCGTGTGGGAAAACCTGTTGGGGTTGCGCGGCGCGCGCGAGGCCGAGGCTCGCGCCCGTGAGCGGGCCAATGCGCTGCTGTACCAATTGCTGCTGGCGCCGGTGCGGGACCAGCCCGCGGCCGCGATTTCCGGCGGCCAGAAGAAACTGTTGGGCATCGTGTGCGCCCTGATGGCGCATCCGCGCATGCTGATGCTGGACGAGCCCACGGCCGGCGTGCATCCCAACCTGCGCAGCGACATCGTGGGCGCCCTGCAGCGCCTGAACCAGGCCGGGATGACCATCGTGATCGTCGAGCACGACATGCACTTCATCCGCGAAGTCTGCCATCGCTGCATCGTGCTGGACCGCGGACACATCGTGGCTGATTGCCGGCCCGACGAACTGGCCTCCAACGAACGCGTGCTGGAAGCCTACCTGGGCGGCGCGGCCTCCCGGCCCGCAGCCGGCGCCACCGCGAGGCCTGCGCTGCGCATGGGAGTCGCGTGATGAGGGAAAAGATGATCGAAGTGCAAGACGTCGTCGCCGGCTACACCCGCGACGTGGACATCCTGCGCGGCATTTCGCTGCACGCAGGCAAAGCGGAAATCGTGACCTTGCTGGGCCCCAACGGCTGCGGCAAGTCGACGCTGCTCAAGACCATCGCCGGCTATCTGAAGCCGCGCGAAGGACGCGTCATGCTGGGCGAGAAGGACATTTCGCGCTTTCCGGTGCACGAGAAGATCCTGCGCCACGGCCTGGGCTTCGTGCCGCAGACCGAGAACGTCTTCACCGCGCTGTCGGTGCGCGAAAACCTGCAGGTCGGCGGCAACGCGCTGAATAAAGAGGCCTGCGAAGACCGCATCCGCATTCTCTGCCAGCATTACCCGGTGCTGGGCCGCAAGCTTCAGGCGCCGGCTGCGTCGCTGTCCGGCGGAGAACGCCAGATCCTGGCGCTGGCGCGCGCGTTGATGCCGTCTCCTGATCTGCTGCTGCTGGACGAGCCATCGGCCGGCCTGTCGCCCAAGACGCTGGGCGAAGTCTTCGAGGCCATCCAGCGCATCCGCGAAAAGGAAGACGTGACCATCCTGATGGTGGAGCAGAACGCGATGGAGGCGCTGCGGATCTCTGACCGCGCCTACGTGCTGTCGATGGGCGCCGTCGCCATCACCGGCGACGCGCACGCGCTGATGAACGACGACCAGGTGCGGGAGCTGTACCTGGGTGGCCGGGCGGCGTAGCGCCTTGGCCGTGGAAGGCCCGCGCCCGTCGCGGGCCTTCAGGCATCCTGGCGCATGCGGTGCATCGCGACCAGGTTCTTCTTGGTTTCGATGATGTGCTCTTCCACCAGGCGCGCCGCCAGCGCGCCATCCTGCTTCCTACAGGCCTCCAGGATGCGGTAGTGGTCCGCCTGCGGCCCTTCCTTGCCCGTGGCCATCGACATCATCTCGTGCGTGTAGCGGTCGGTGTTGAGACCGTATTCCTCGATCAGCCGGCGCAGCCGCGTGTTGTTCGACGGCGCACACAGCGCCAGGTGGAAACGGCGGTTCAGTTCCGCCCAGCGCGGCACGGAATCCGCTTCGTCGTATTCGCGCAGGATGGATTCCAGTTCATCCAGATCGGCGCGCGCCATGTTGGGCACGGCCGCGCGCACCGCATAGCCTTCCAGCGCGATGCGTATGTCCAAAAGCTCGCAGATCTGGTCCACGTCCATGCGGATGACGACTGCGCCGCGATTCAGGTGATAGGCCACCAAACCTTCGGTTTCAAGCTGGCGCAGGGCTTCACGCACCGGGATCCGGCTGGCCTGGAATCGGGTTGCCAACGCGTCCTGCTTGAGCGGCGTGCCGGCCGGCAGCGCCCCCGTCAGGATCTCGTAGCGCAGCTGGTCCCGGATCCGGTGCGGCAGGGCCTGGGCTTTGCTGGACGAGCCCTTCGTTTTGGTAATGCTCATGACTTTCAGGTATCTCTGGGCGAAGGACGGCGGGCCGCGCGGGAGCCGAGAGGGACGGTTCCGGCGGGCTCTCATCGTAGCCGAATGAGCACGGGCGGGAAACCGTGGCGGCCCGCGGCAGCCTTCCCATAACGCTGCGACCTCCCACGCCGGAGCAGGCGCCTCAACGGCTCGCTCTGTGCTGGGTTTTTTGTAACTTTGCGCCCCGTCCGCCAAAGGGCGAAACAGGCCTTTCCACCGTGAAACACCGGATTTTCACCGCGCGACGACAAATCTGATCCGCTTTTTTAAGCCGTCTCTGAATCTGTACTGTTCAGTGCGGGCGGACTAACTTTCCCATGCAGGTCAAACACCCGTCAGCGCAAGCCGCCTCGTGGCCGCCATCCCGCGCTGATGATGAAAGTCAGGAATACCGCCATGGATAGCGACGTGCTATTGCTCGCCCGAATACAGTTCGGCTTCACCATCTCGTTTCACATCGTCTTTCCCGCCATCACCATCGGTCTGGCCAGCTACCTGGCCGTGCTCGAAGGCTTCTGGCTGCGCACCGGCAAGACGGTCTACCGGGACCTCTACCACTTCTGGACCAAGATCTTCGTCGTCAACTTCGGCATGGGCGTCGTGTCCGGCCTGGTGATGGCCTATCAGTTCGGCACCAACTGGAGCTTTTTCTCGGACTTCGCGGGCAGCGTGACCGGGCCCCTGCTGGCCTACGAAGTCCTTACCGCCTTTTTCCTGGAAGCGGGCTTCCTGGGCGTCATGCTGTTCGGCTGGTCGCGCGTGGGCCCGGGCCTGCATTTCTTTTCGACCATCATGGTGGCGCTGGGCACGCTGGTGTCCGCCACGTGGATCCTGGCATCCAATAGCTGGATGCAGACGCCCGCCGGATACGAAATCCTGGACGGGCGTGTCGTGCCCACCGACTGGCTGGCCGTGATCTTCAATCCGTCGTTCCCGTATCGCCTGGCGCACATGGGCATCGCCGCGTTCCTGGCCACGGCGCTCATGGTGGGCGCTTCCGGGGCCTGGCACCTGCTGCGCGGCGACCGCAGCCCAGCCGTGAAGAAGATGTTCGCGATGGCGATGGGCATGCTGCTGCTGGTCGCGCCGCTGCAGGCCGTGGTGGGCGACTTCCACGGACTGAACACGCTGAAGCACCAGCCCGCCAAGATCGCGGCCATCGAAGGCCACTGGGAAAACGAACCCGGCGCGGGCGTGCCGCTTACCTTGTTCGGCATGCCCGACATGGAGCGCGAGGAAACGCGCTACGCGCTGAACATCCCGCGGCTGGGCAGCCTGATCCTTACGCACAGCTGGGACGGCCAGTTTCCGGGCCTGAAGTCCTATCCGCCCGAAGACCGTCCCAATTCGGCGGTGGTGTTCTGGTCGTTTCGCGTCATGGTGGGACTGGGGCTGCTGATGATCGGGTTGGCGATCTGGGCGCAGTGGGCGCGCTGGCGCCGGCGTCTGTACGAATCGCGCTGGCTGCACCGCTGCGCGCTGTGGATGGGGCCGTCCGGCCTGGTGGCCATGCTGGCGGGCTGGTACGTCACCGAGATCGGCCGCCAACCCTGGATCGTGTACGGCGTGATGCGCACAGCCGACGCCGCCACGCCGCATGGCCTGGGCGAACTCTCGCTGACGCTGGCGCTCTTCGTGGCCGTGTACCTGCTGGTGTTCGGCGCTGGCGTGTCCTACATGTTGCGCCTGATCCGCATGGGCCCCAGCCCCGCGCCCGGACACGCGCCCCTGTCCGGCGGACCGGGCGAGCCGCGCCAACCGTCCCGGCCGCTGTCCGCCGCATCCACACTGGCGGGCATCGAGCCCGCGCAACACACGCATTCCGGAGCCTGAAGCCATGGGCATAGACCTTGCATTGATATGGGCCGTCGTCATCCTGTTCGGCGTGATGATGTACGTCGTCATGGACGGCTTCGACCTGGGCATCGGCATCCTGTTTCCGCTGGTGGCCGACCGCCAGGAGCGCGACGTGATGGTCAATACCGTGGCGCCCGTGTGGGACGGCAACGAAACCTGGCTGGTGCTGGGCGGCGCGGGGCTGCTGGCGGCGTTTCCGCTGGCGTATTCCGTGATCCTGAGCGCGCTGCACCTGCCGCTGGTGTTCATGCTGCTGGGACTGATCTTCCGCGGCGTGGCCTTTGAATTCCGCTTCAAGGCCGATGAGCACCACCGTCCGCTGTGGGACAAGGCGTTCGTCCTGGGATCCGTGTGCGCCACCTTCTTCCAGGGCGTCACGCTGGGCGCCTACATCGAAGGCATTCCGGTGGTGGACCGCGCGTACCACGGCGGCCCCTGGGACTGGATCAGCCCCTTCTCGCTTTTCACCGGCTTCGGCCTGCTGGTGGCCTACGCGCTGCTGGGTTGCACCTGGCTCATCATGAAGACCGAAGGTCGCCTGCATCGCCACATGTGCAGCCTGGCCCGGCCGCTGACGCTGGCGCTGCTGGCCGTCATCGCCGTGTTGAGCGCCTGGACGCCGCTGGCGCAGCCCATCATCGCGCAGCGCTGGTTCACCCTGCCCAACATGTTCTGGTTCTTTCCGGTGCCCGTGCTGGTGGCCGCCGCAGGCTTCGAACTGATGCGCCGCGTGAAGGGCATGCCGGCCGCCGGCCCCTTCGTGCTGTCGCTGGCGCTGGTCTTTCTGGGCTACAGCGGGCTGGGCATCAGCATCTGGCCCGCGATCATCCCGCCGGGCGTCTCCATCTGGGCGGCCTCCGCGCCGCCGCAAAGCCAGGGCTTCGCGCTGGTGGGCGCCCTGGCGATCATTCCGATTATCCTCATGTACACCGCCTGGTCCTACTACGTGTTCCGCGGCAAAGTGCGCACCGGCGAGGAGTTCCACTGATGAATCCGTCCCAAGCTTCCTCGTGGCGCGCGCGCCTCTTCTGGCTGGCGCTGATCTGGGCCTGCAGCGTCGCGGCGCTGGGCGCGGCGGCCGGCCTGCTGCGCCTGGTCATGCGATCCATCGGCATGTCGACCTGAACTCCGCATCCTGCACGGGATACCCATGAAGCGCTACGAACGCCTGACCGAAGAAATCACCGCCTCGATCCTGTCCGGCCTGCTGCAGGTGGGCGACCGCCTGCCGTCGGTGCGGCAGACCAGCGCCAGCCGCGGCGTCAGCCCGTCCACGGTGTTCAAGGCCTACTACCTGCTGGAGGCGCGCGGCCTGATCCGCGCGCGCGACCGTTCCGGCTACTACGTGCAGCGCGCCCCGCGCGCCGCGCTGCCGGAACTGGACAGCCCGTCCAGCGCCACCGCCGGGCGCCATCCGGTGGACGTCAGCGACAACGTGCTGCGCGTGCTGAACGCCCCCCTGCGCCGCGACATGCTGCCGTTCGGCTCGGCGTTTCCCAGCCCTTCCCTGCTGCCCTACGGCCGGCTGGCGCGCTACATGGCGTCGACGGTGCAGAAGCTGGATCCCTGGGGCTCCATCGACGACCTGAGCCCGGGCGACGCCGCCCTGCGCCGCGCCATCGCTCTGCGCTACCTGGCGGACGGCATGAGCGTGCCGGTCGACGACATCATCGTCACCAACGGCGCGCTGGACGCGCTGAACCTGAGCCTGGCGGCCGTCACCAGTCCCGGCGACGCCGTGATCGTCGAATCCCCCACGTTCTACGCGGCGTTGCAGTCGCTGGAGCGCAACGGCCTGCACGCCATCGAAGTGGCGACGCATCCCCGCGTGGGCATCGACCTGGAGGCGCTGGAAGCGGCCATCGTCCGCCACCGCCCCCGGGCGTGCTGGCTGATGACGACATTCCAGAACCCGCTGGGCAGCCTGATGCCGGACGAGAAAAAGGAAGCGCTCGTCCTGCTTCTGACGCGGCACGGCGTGGCGCTGATCGAAGACGACGTATATGGCGAGCTCTACTTCGGCGAAACACGTCCGCGGCCGGCCAAGGCCTTCGACACCGAAGGCATCGTGATGCACTGCTCGTCGTTCTCCAAGACGCTGGCGCCGGGCTACCGCGTGGGCTGGGTGGTCGGCGGGCGATACACGCGCCAGATCATGCGCAACAAGCTCACCACCAGCCTGGCGACCGCCGCCCCCACGCAGGCCGCCATCGCGGCCTACCTGGAAAAAGGTGGCTATGACCGGCACCTGCGGCAGTTTCGCCAGGCGCTGGCGCTGCAGCAAGGCGAACTGCTGCAGGCGGTTGCGCGTTACTTCCCGAAAGGAACGCGCGCCACGCGCCCGGCCGGCGGCTATTTCGTGTGGGTGGAGCTGCCGGCGCACATCGACACCATGAAGGTGCACCGCGCCGCGCTGGACCACGGCATCAGCATCGCGCCGGGGCCGCTGTTTTCGGCGTCGGGCGCATTTGGGAATTTCCTGCGGCTGAACCATGGGCATCCATGGAACGACGGCATGGAACAAGGGATGGCGACGCTGGGGAAATTGATGGCGGGAGGATGAAAGTCTACGCGGGCATCATGGGGCGGCCGCTTCCCGCGCCGCATCCACAGCCGCACGCAGCGACATCGCGTCCCGCCGCAGGGGCAGCACCAACTTTCCCTGCCGGTCGATGGCGCCCCATTCACCGCCCACGACATAACTGTGCTCGCCATCCGGCGTGCGCTCGGTGCGGCAGCCCTGGCACACCACGGCCAGGCCGCCTTCGAATCGTTCCGCCCAGTCATAGGGCGTAGCCAGCACGCGATTGAGCTGCTTGTCGTAGAACGCCATGCCGCCGGCCCAGCGGCCGCGCGTCAGACCTGCTTCAAAGTCGTCGGCGCCGTTGTCGAAGGTCAGCACGGCGACGGCGCGGCCGTCTGGGCGCACCCAGTGCCAGGATCCGTTGGCGGTCGCGGGTGATAACCGGTCATCGCCGAAATCCATGCGGGACAGCACGGCCGGACGGAACTCGACGGAGTCTTCCGTTGCGCGGGCGCAGTGTTCGACGTGTTCCAGGGAACCGCCCGCCTCCTTGTCCGCATAGAAGCATGCAAGGTCGTAGTTGGCGGCATTGCCCGAGGACAGGGCAAGCGAGGTCAGCAAGGCGGCGATCAGCATGCGGGGCATCCTAGCATGTGCAGTGCGCGTTTCCGGCCATGCCGGATGCCCATGAAAAACGGCCCCGAAGGGCCGTCGTTGACATCAGTTGGCGGTGGCGCCGGAGTCCTTGACCGCCTTGGCCCAATTGGCGATTTCCGTCTGGATGAACTTGCCGAATTCGGCGGTGTTCACGCCGGACGCGCGCGCGCCCTCTTCCAGCAGGCGCTGCTTCACCTCGGGCGAGGCCAGGGCGCTGCCCAGGGCTTCGTTCAGGCGCGCCACCACGGCGTCCGGCGTGCCGGCGGGCGCGACGATGCCGTGCCAAGACACCGCCTGGAAACCGGGCAGCCCGGATTCGGCCATCGTCGGCACATCGGGCATGGCCGACGAGCGGTCGGGCGACGTGACCGCCAGGGCGCGCAGCGTGCCAGCCTTCACGTGCGGAAGGACGCCGGGAATGGTCGTGAACATGAAATCGATCTGGCCGCCGATCAGATCCGTGATGGCGGGGCTGCCGCCCTTGTACGGCACGTGCGTGAATTCGAGCTTGGCCGCGCTCTTGAACATCTCGCCCGCCAGGTGTCCGGGCGTGCCCGCGCCCGCCGAGCCCATGTTCGTCTTGTCGCCTTGCGACCGGATGTAGGCGATCAGTTCCTGTACGTTCTTGGCCTTCACGTTCGGTCCCACCACCAGCACGTTGGGCACGGTGGCCAGCAGCGTGACGGGCGTGAAGTCCTTCACCGCGTCGTAGGAAATGCGGGAGTACAACGACGGGTTGATGCCGTGCGTGCTGGCGGTGGCCAGCAGCAGCGTGTAGCCATCGGGTGCGGACGACGCGACCTGCTTGGCCGCGATGGTGCCGTTCGCGCCCCCCTTGTTGTCGATCACGATGGTCTGGCCGAGCGTCTTGGCGGCCTCTGCCGCAACGGTGCGCGCCAGGATGTCAGACGTGCCGCCGGCAGAATGCGGCACGGCCAGCGTGATGGGTTTGGCGGGGAAGGTCTGCGCATGGGCCGCCGGCAGTGCGGGCGTCATACAGGCGGCCAGCGCTACGCGCGCCAGCAGTCGGGTACGGAACATTGAAGTCTCCAGGGTTGTTGACGATTGCGGCGCCTTCGTGGGGCGCCGTCATATCGGTGACGAGGCAGGCCGGTTTCAGTCCGAACCGAGCTGCAGCTTATTGGGCTGGCGCTTTTCGATGGACCACTTCAAGAGGGCCGCCGAGCGGTAGATGCCGTGCGCGAACTTGCCGTAGGGCAAGGTCAGGAACAGCGCCATCACCACGCCCAGGTGGATGGCCAGCAGCAACGCCATTGCGCCGCCGTCGCGGCCGACCAGCAGGGCCAGGCCCGTCGCGCTGGTCAGGAACAGCAGCACGATGAAGCCGCGGTCCATCGGCTTTTGGGCGGCGTCGCCCTGTTGCGGATGGCGCTTGAAGTTCAGCCACAGCAGGCCGGCCGGGCCGATCAAGAGACCGATCCCGCCGGCGGTGCCCAGCAGCACCGGCGCGCTCAGGATCGGATACGGCGCCTGCTGGCCCAGCAGATAGTGGTACAGCGTGGCCACGCAGGTCGCCGCAAAGCACAGCATGAAGCCGTAGAACGTGAAGTGGTGGAAGCGCCGGCGCCACAGCGTGAAGGCGTCGTCGGCGTTGTTGCAGCCCTTGCCGTGGCCGCCATCCAGGTAGCGCAGGCGCAGCGCGTCGTGCGCGGCCTCGGCCACCGCTGCGCCGGACGCTGCGCCCGGGCTGACGTTGCGCCAGAAGCGGGTGACGCCCACGGCCAGCGCCAGCATGGAAAATCCGAACACCACGCCGAACATCAGCGCCAGCGTGTTGTGCGGAAACACGGCGTAGAAATTGCCCGCCAGCGGCTCGTGGAAGAGGCCCCCGGCCATCACCACCGCCAGCACCAGAAACAGCGCCAGGCCAGCGGCGGTGGCCAGCGACAGGGCCAGGCCGTTGCGCTTGTACAGCGTGCCCAGCGCGGCCGGCCACGCGTAATCGGTGTAGGTCTGCACCCGCACCTTGGCCATGGCCTGCGGCACATTGACCGCGAACTCGTGCGGCGGCGCGTACTGGCACGCGTGCAGACAGGCGCCGCAGTTGTGGCACAGGTTGGCCAGGTAGTTCAGGTCCGCCTTGCCGAATTCCAGGCGGCGCGTCATGGCGGGGAACACCGCGCAGAAGCCTTCGCAGTAGCGGCAGGCGTTGCAGATCTGCATGACGCGCGCGACTTCGGTTTCGTCGTCGGTCAGCGTCTCCGTCAAGGGCTTGGCGCCTCGGGCGTGAAAGTGCACGGGCTGTTCGGTTGCCGCCGGCGCTGGGCCGGACTGGCTGCTGGAAAAAGACTGCGCCTCGCGGGCCAGGGCTTCAAGCTGCTTCACGTTGTACTCCCGCGTTTTTCTGGCCGGATGCCGCTGCCGCGGCGCGCGTGCCGGCGATGCGGCCGAAGGCCGTGCCGATGGACATGCCCACGCCCGCCGTATAGCCCTTGCCCAGCACGTTGCCGGCCATCATTTCGCCCGCCACAAACAGGTTGTCGCTGGGCTTGTCGTTGAACCGGACCGCGGCGGTGTCGTCCACCTTTAGGCCCAGATAGGTAAAGGTGATGCCGGGCCGCAAGGCGTAGCCATAGAACGGCGCCGTATCGATCGGACGGGCCCAGTGCGTCTTGGCGGGCGTCAGGCCCTCGGTGTGGCAGTCGTCCAGCGCCGTGTGGTCGAACTTGCCGACACGGCAGGCCTCGTTGTACTGGCGGACCGTCTTTTCGAAGATGACCGGGTCCAGCCCAAGCTTCACAGCCAGCTCCGGCAGCGTATCGGCCGTCACGCCCGGGAAGACCGGCGGCATGAAGCGGCCGATCGCCTTGGCGTCGATGATGGAATAGGCGATCTGGCCCGGCTGCATCGCCGTCAGGCGGCCCCAGATGGCGTACCGCTTGGGCCAGAAATCCTCGCCTTCGTCGTAGAAGCGTTCGGCATCGCGGTTGACGACCACGCCCAGCGACACGCAATCGATGCGCGTGCAGATGCCGCCGTCATACAGCGGCGCGCGGGCGTCGATGGCCACGCAATGCGATTGGGACGGGTCGCCGATGCCGTCGGCGCCGGCGTCCAGCATGAACTTCAGCAGCACGCCCATGTTGAAGCGCGTGCCGCGGATCAGGAAGTTGTCGGCCGGCCATTCGCCGCGCTCGTTCTGGCCCCAGGCCTCGCGCAGCCATTCGCGGTTGGATTCGAATCCGCCGGCGGCCAGCACACAGGCGCGGGCTTCGATGCGCTCTTCGCCGATGCGCGCGGCCACGAAACGGCCGTTGTCCAGTTCCAGCGAATCGACCGGCGCGTTGTAGCGGATCTGCACGCCCAGCGCCTCGGCGCTGCGGTAATAGGCATTGACCAGCGCCTTGCCGCCGCCCATGAAGAAGGCGTTGGTGCGCGCCACGTGCAGCGCGCCCGACAGCGGCGGCTGGAAGTTCACGCCATGGCGGCGCATCCAGTCGCGACAGGTGGAGGATTCGCGGATGACCAGCCGCGCCAGGTGTTCGTTGGTCAGGCCGCCCGTCACTTTGAGCAGATCCTGCCAGTATTCTTCTTCGGGATACGCGTCGATCAGCACATCCTGCGGCGCATCATGCATGCAGCGCAGATTGCGCGTGTGCTGCGAATTGCCGCCGCGCCATTCCTTCGGCGCCGCTTCCAGCAGCAGCACGCTGGCGCCGGCTTCCCGCGCCATCAGGGCCGCGCACAGCGCCGCATTGCCCCCACCAATCACCAAGACGTCAACCATGCCATCTTCCCCAATTCAAGGGGCAGACTGTACGCAGCGGCGAGCCGCTGCGATATCAGGCAGGCGTCAAGGGGTGTTCACGATTCGTGAAGAGCCACCACCGCCCATTTGCCTTCACGGGCCAGGGTGCGGGAGACATCAGCCATTACCAGCCGGGCGGCCAGCGCCGCCGGGGACAGTTCCTCGTCGGACAGGCTGGCCAGCAGGTTGGACCGGAACAGATGGGCGTCGTCGATGCGGGCCATCTGGAATTGCCCGGGCGCGATGCGCGCCGTTGCGGAGCTGGGCTGGATTGTGGCGGCGCCGCCCTGCTGCACCACGTCCATCAAGAGCGACAGGCCGTCGACCTCGGCCACCACACGGGGCGTGCGTCCCAATTGCAGGAAAGCATTGTTGACCAGCGCGCGCAGGCCGTGGCGGCCGCTGGGCAGCACCAGCGGCAGGTCCGCGATCGCTTCCAGCCGGGTCGTCCCGCCAGCCGGAACGCCCGGCATGTCGGGACGGGCAAACAGGAACAGGGGCTCGTCCAGCAGCGGCACCACGCTCCAGCGGCGCGCGGATTCCGCGTGGAAAACGATGGCCAGGTCCAGCAGGCGGCCGTTGAGCATGTCGGCCAGGTGGCCCGACAGCGCCTCGACTAGATGCAGGCGGATGTCGGGGTAGCGCTCGTTCATGGCCTTCAGGAACGGCGCCCCCAGCACCGCCGCCGTCGTGGACGGCAGGCCGACGCTGACGTGGCCGGCCAGCCGGGCCTGCTGCGCCGCCTGGACGGCGTCGTCAGCGTGGCGCAGGGCAAGCTGCGCCTGCCGAAAGAACGCCAGTCCCGCGTCCGTGGGCACCACGCCGCTGGCGCTGCGCTGCAACAGGCGCGTGGACAATTCGCCTTCCAGCCGGCTGATCTGCTGGCTGAGCGCCGACGTGACCATGCCAATAGACATGGCCGCCCGGCCGATGCTGCCCGCTTCGACCACCCGCACGAAGTAACGGAGCTGGCGCAGTTCCATGGATCAGCCCGGAATGGCCAGCCCCTTGACCACCGCGGGCCGGGCGACAAAGGAATCCAGGACGCGCGCAACGTTCTTGAACGCCGAGAAGCCGACCAGATCGCCGGCCTCATAGAAACCCACCAGGTTGCGCACCCACGGGAAGATCGCGATATCGGCGATGGTGTATTGGTCGCCCATCACCCAGTCGCGCCCTTCCAGGCGCTGGTCCAGCACGGCCAGCAGCCGCTTGGACTCGTCGACGTAGCGGTCGCGCGGACGCTTGTCCTCGTAATCCTTGCCCGCAAAGCGGTGGAAAAATCCCAGCTGGCCGAACATCGGCCCGATGCCGCCCATCTGGAACATCACCCATTGCAGGGTCTCGTAGCGCCCCGCCGTGTCCTCGGGGATGAATTGGCCCGTCTTGCTGGCCAGGTACACCAGGATGGCGCCGGACTCGAACAGTCCCAGCGGCTTGCCGTCCGGCCCGTTGGGATCGAGGATGGCCGGGATCTTGTTGTTCGGGCTGAGCGAGAGGAATTCGGGCGAAAACTGATCCTTGGAATCGAAGGCGACCCGATGCGGCTCGTACGGCAGCCCGGTTTCTTCCAGCATGATCGACGCCTTCACGCCGTTGGGCGTGGTCAGCGAGTAGAGCTGGATGCGGTCGGGGTGCTGGGCGGGCCACTTTTTGGTGATGGGGAAGGCGTCAAGAGAGGACATGCAGGGAATTCTCCGAAAGGAGGCGGGGTGGGGTGACGACAATCCTAGCGCAAAAGCCGCTGCAGGCCCCACCGCAGGGCTGTTACCGCCAGCGCAATGGGCAGCACCATGTGAAGTTGCGCCAGGAACAGTTCGCGGCTCGCTTCGCCAGGCGCCCAGGTATTGCCGAACACCTGCGGGGAAGGCGGCGCCAGGTACAGGGCAAGCAGCGCGGCGGCGAAGGTCGCCAAAGCGCGTCCGGGGGAAGATTGCCGCAGCCGGACAAACCGCTCGGCCAGCGCCAGCACGATCAGGCCGGCCAGGCCCGCCAGGACGGCATCGGCGTAGAAATCGGGGGGTTCGTACACGTAGGGCGCGTCGGGGATCATCCAGCCGTAGGCGCCCGTCGAAAGCACGGAGGTCAGGCAGGCGCCAAACAGCGCAGCGGCGAAGGACAGAAGCAGGAGATCGAGGAGTCGCGACAGGATTTTCGGCATTCAAGGATTGCGTGACCGCGCGCTGGAGGGTTGAAAGTGGCGGCAGCATGCCACAGCTTGGGGCCGCACGCGGGTGCCGCCGGTCGACGCGTTCGGTGATGCCGGTCTGCCCGCGACCGGCTACATTCCCTTCTGGCCCTTCCTCCTGAACTTGCATGCGCGCTTTCCGCCCTTCCATTGCCCTGTTGCTTGCCGCCCTGTGTTGCCAGGCCGCTGCCGCGCCCCTCATGGACCAGCCCTATGGGCCGGACGCTGCGCAGCTTGCCGACGTCCATCTGCCTGACACAACCGACGCCACCGCCGAGAGCGGTTCGCCCATCCTGGTGGTCGTCCACGGCGGCTCCTGGAAAGGCGGCGACAAGGCCGCCTCAGACGTTGTCGACGATAAGCTGGCGTATTGGCTGCCCAAAGGCTTCATCGTGGTGTCCGTCAACACGCGGCTGCTGCCGGCCGCGCGTCCCGAACAACAGGCGGAGGATCTGGGCAGCGCCCTCGCGTGGATCGGCCGGCAAGCCGCAACCTGGAATGCCGACCCAAACCAGATCATCGTGATGGGCCATTCGTCGGGCGGACATCTGGCGACCTTGCTGGCCGCAGACACGTCCATGCAGCAGCGCACCGGCGCGCAGCCGTGGCTGGCCAGCATCATCCTGGATGGCGCCGGATTCGACCTGCTGGACACCCTGCCCAAGCCGCACGCGGCGTTCTATGACGAGGCTTTCGGAACCGACCCGAAGCAATGGGCCGCGGCATCGCCCGCCGCGCAATTGCGCGGCAAGCAGCCTCCTACCTTGTTCGTGTGCTCGACGTTGCGGCCCGATCCCTGCAACCGTGCGCGCCGCTATGCCGCGCTGATCCAAGCGCATGGAAGCGTGGCTGAACTTGCTGGCGTGGCGCGGAACCACGCGCAGATCAACGCCGACGTCGGAGAAGACAACGAGGAAACACGGACGATCGCCGCGTTTATCGATGCAAGGTTGGCCCGCTGAGCCAGGCCGACATGGCCCGCATGATCGGCATCCGTGGGGCGTGACATCGCTGATCGATGCCCACGCCTCGCTCGCAGCGATTCCATTTGTGATGCACAATCCGCGTCGCGCTGGCGCGTGACGCCGTGCGCTGCACGCCATCTCCATTACCGGCGGCCGCGGTCTTCCCGCGGCCCAGCATCACTGGCAGTTTCATGACGCATCCGCAGCACCGATTCGGGCAGGTTCTTTCGCGACAGACACAATCCCATGAGGCGCGTTGCGTCGCGCGCCGAACGGCAAGCGCGCCGCGACCCGGGCCAATCGCCGCGGTTCTAATCGCCGCGCTACTGTCCATGGCCCTGCCGGCCGCGCACGCCGAGTCCCCCGCGGCCGCCTCTTCAGCCAACACTTCCCGCGAAGACGCATCCGGACCGGCCACCGAACGCAGCCTGACCCTGACGCTGCTAAACAGCAAAAGCGCCGCCCCCGCCCCCAACACGCCCTACCGCGTCTTCGTGACCGGCAAGGACGACGCCATCCTCGGCACGCCCGACGGCGACGGCATCGTGCATGGCGTCACCGACGCGCAGGGCCGCACGGCGCCGCTGCGCACCACCCTTCCCCACACCGCGGACGACTTCACCCTGATCCGGCGCATCGGCGACGGGCCATGGGGCCACTTCTTCCAGTTGCAGAGCAGCGGCAACAAGGAGGCGCTTGCCGGCTGGCCGTACATCCTGACCATGCCCCAGCGCTGGGGCGAACAGTGGGTGGATTTGGGCTACACCACCCGCCAGGGCGCGACGGCCTATTTCAGCCACGACGTGCCGGCGGCGTCCCTCTCGCTCTCCATCGACTCGCCGCTCACCTATGACCGCCCCTGCTTCGATGAACTCGACGCCATCGTCCGCAAGTTCGCGCAGGGCGACGCGGACGGCGCTCGCCAATCGATCGCCGCGATGCGTTGCGCCGAGCGGTCCGAGCAGAAGCTCGATCTGGCCCGCGCGCTGCTGGCGGCCGGCCAGCCGGAGCTCGCCCGCGACTGGCTGATGAAGGCGCGGCAGCGTCCCTTCCCGGAATGGTTGAAGCCCGTCGACACGTCCATGCTGCGCGACCGCCTCGACGTGGAACGCCTGCTGGGAATGCCGGACCTCGTCCTGGCGGACGTGACCGCCCTGCAGGCGCGGCGGCCTCGGCATCGCACCGCCGCCGACAACGCAGATCTGGCCAACACGACGGCCTATTACCTGGCGGACTTTCCGGACTATCTGGCGCAGGCCGAGGAACAGGCGCGGCTGTCGATAGCCCAGTTTGGCGAGCGCCCCTACAACCGGGCGACGCTGGGGTGGGTCCTGACGCTGCGAGGCCAGGTCGACGAAGGCTTGCGCCTGATGCGCCGCTCTTATGGCGAAATGCCGCGCGACCAGGAGATGGTGGCCGACTATGGCCTCGGCTTGTGGCGCAACAACCAACACGAGCTGGCGACGCGGCTGTGGGACGAAGCCCAGCGCCAATGCGTGTGGGGGTTGCGCATGCACGCCGCCCTGCGGGAAGCCGGCTACCCCCATCCCTATTTCCAGCCGTCGGGTTCCGACGCAGTGAAGGCCTACCGTAACCGCTGCGAAATGCCGCGGACCAAGGCGAAGACGCGAAGCCTATAATCCGACCATACGCTGCGAGCCAAGCGCCTGCTGAGGGGCAGACGCAGGAGACCTCCATGAAATCCTCGACCACGCGCCTGCTTTCACTCCTGGCCGCCACCCTGCTTCTGGCAGGCTGCGCATCCGGCCCCGGCGGCCCGCCCCATCCCGGCGCCGTCAATCCCTACAGCTCCGGCGGCTTTCGCGACGCCGGGCCCAACTATCCCGATACCGGGCGATAGGGGCAGCGTCCCCGAACTGCAATTGCGCCCGCGCCAACCTGGCGCGGCGCGAATCACATAACAGCTTTGCGCCGCCGGCTGCTCTCTTCGAGCAGCCGGACTTGCGCTATGCGCGGGGTCGCATAGCCGGTCGGTGCTACGGAGCCCGCACACTCAGCCCGGCTGCGCCAGCAACCGCTGGATCTCGGCTTCGGTCTCCTTGTACCGGCCCTCGCCGAAGTGGCTGTAGACCACCTTGCCCTGCTTGTCGATCAGGTATGCCGCCGGCCAGTATTGGTTGCGGTAGGCGGTCCAGGTGGCGTAGCGGTTGTCCTGCGCCACCGGATAGGTGATCCCGAAGCGCTGCAAGGCCTTCTCGACGTTGGGCGTGGACCGTTCAAACGGAAACTCCGGCGTGTGCACGCCCACGACGACCAGCCCCTGGTCCTTGTACTTCTGATACCAGCTGGTGACGTACGGCAGCGTGCGGATGCAGTTGATGCAGGTGTAGGTCCAGAAATCCACCAGCACCACCTTGCCGCGCAGCGACTCCATGGTCAGCGGCTCGCTGTTGAGCCATTTTTCGATGCCGGTGAATTCCGGCGCTTGCTGAGCGGCGGCGGGCGCGGCCTGCGCGGCGCCTTGCATCAGGGAGGCGGCGATCAGCGCGCCCAGGGCAATCTTCTTGAACGTGGCAAACATGGTGAGCTCCTTGAGGGTCAGGCGAAGAGGTTGCTGATCCAGGCATAGGCCAGGACGTCGTACTGGAAATAAATGGCGATGGCGGTCAGGACCAGCAGCACGCCGAAGCCCTGCTGCAGACGGTGGGTGTGGCGGGATAGCCCCCTCACCCGGGTGGCGATGGCCTGTCCGCCATAGGCGATCACCAGCATGGGAACGCCGGCGCCGATGGCGAACACCAGCAAGAGCGTGCTGGACTGCACCAGGTCCTTGGCCTGGGCGGCCAGCACCAGGATCGACGCCAGCACCGGCCCCGCGCAAGGCGTCCACACGGCGCCCAGCGACAGCCCCAGCACGAATCCGCCGGCGTTGCCGCTGCCAGCGCCGCCTGCGGCGGCCAGGCGCTGCAAGGGGCCGCCCACCCGGGCGATCAGGCGGTCGTAAGGTTCAGGCCAGATCCGGACCAGGCCGAACAGCGCCAGCAGGACGATCGACGTCGAGCGCACGGCTTCGTGCACGGATTCGTTCAAGTTGGAAAGCAGGCTGAGCGCGATGCCCAGGCCGGCGAACGCCAGCACGAAACCGGACACGACGAACAAGGGGCGCAGCCGGTCGGAACGTTCCAGCGAGGTGCCCAGCAGCACCGGCAACAGGGGCAGCACGCAGGGAGACGCGATGGTCAACATGCCGGCCAGCAAAGCGATGGGGGTATTGATGAGGTCCATGGGGGTCGTCCTTTGGAAAGTGACCCCATTGCACCCGCCGCACGTATCCGGCATGTGCCGGATAGGCGGTTTTTTTCAAGCGCGTGTATCCGCCCCCTGGGCGTATACAGTACGACACACTCCAGGGAGCCGCCGGCGCTATAAAGCGATCACACCCCGTATCCGGAGCCTCACATGAAGCGCTTTCTTGCCGTCCTGCTGCTGCTCTTTGGCGGTTTCACCGCCGAAGCCGCCAAGCCCTTCCAGTGCCAGCTGATCTCGAATACCCGTCCACGCCGCGATCCCCTGCCCCCGGGCGAACGCTAGGCTTGGATAGAATCCCGATACCCACCCGGCGCGTCCGGCGCGCCGCCATCCCCGAACAACAAGGCACCCGAAAATGGATCACATTGACCACGTCATGATCGTGGACGACGATCGGGAAATTCGCGAACTCGCCGGCGGCTTCCTCAGGAAGAACGGCCTGAACGTCACCCTGGCGGCCGACGGGCGGCAGATGCGGTCCCTGCTGGAAAGCCTGTCCGTCGACCTGATCGTCCTGGACATCATGATGCCCGGCGACGACGGCCTGGTGCTGTGCCGGGAATTGCGCAGCGGCAAGCACCGCCGCATCCCGATCCTGATGCTGACCGCCCGCAGCGACGACATGGACCGCGTGCTGGGCCTGGAAATGGGCGCCGACGACTATCTGGTCAAACCCTTCGTGGCGCGCGAACTGCTGGCGCGCATCAAGGCGATCCTGCGCCGCACGCGCATGCTGCCCCCCAATTTCCAGGTGACCGAACCGGGACGCGAAATCGCCTTCGGCGCCTGGCGGCTGGACACCACCGCCCGTCACCTGCTGGACGCGGACGGCACCATCGTGTCGCTCAGCGGCGCGGAATACCGGCTGCTGCGCGTCTTCCTGGATCACCCGCAGCGCGTGCTGAATCGCGACCAGTTGCTGAACCTGACACAGGGCCGCGACGCCGACTTCTTCGGCCGCTCGATCGACCTGCTGGTCAGCCGCCTGCGCCAGCGGCTGCGCGAGGACGCGCGCGAGCCCATGTACATCAAGACCGTCCGGAGCGAGGGCTATGTGTTCTCCGCCGCCGTCGACGTTTCGGAATCCGACCAGTGACCGCCGCCGCCCCGCGCCTGTCTGCCTGGCCCCGTACGCTGGTCGCGCGGCTGTTCCTCATCTTCGCGGCGGGCCTGGTCCTGGCCTATGGCCTGTCGTTCTCGTCGCTCTTCTACGAACGCTACAGCGCCACGCGGAACATGATGCTGGGCGACCTGGAGCGCGACGTCGCCATCGCCATGGACATCCTGGACCGGCTGCCCGCCGCCGAACGCCCCGCCTGGCTGCCGCGCCTGTCCAGCAACAACCGCCAGTACCTGCTGGGCGACGGCAAGGCGGACCAGCCGCTGGGCAACGACGCCGCGCGCACGGCGGCGCAATCGATCGAGGCTGCGTTGGGGCCCGAACGGCCGGTGACGGTGCGCGCGATGGCGGACGATCCCCGCCACATCCAGGCGCGCGTCGTGCTGTCCGACGGGCAGCCGGCCATCCTGGACATCGAGCTGTCCCGCATGCGGCCGGCGCCGTGGCTGTTTGGCGTGCTGGGTATTCAATTGCTACTGCTGGCCGGCTGCGCCTGGCTGGCCGTGCGCCTGGCCGTCCGTCCGCTGACGCGGCTGGCCCGCGCGGCCGAAGAGCTGGACCCCGACAAGAAAAGCCCGCTGCTGGACGAAGCCGGCCCTGCCGAGGTCACGCATGCCGCCGTCGCCTTCAACGCCATGCAGGACCGCATCGCGGCCCACGTCGCGGAGCGCATGCAGATGCTGGGCGCGATTTCGCACGACCTGCAAACGCCGATTACACGCATGAAGCTGCGCACGGAATTCATGGATCCGTCCACCGACCGCGACAAGCTGGCGCAGGACCTGAACGAAGTGGAAAGGCTGGTGCGCGAGGGCATCGACTATGCCCGCAGCGCGCACGGCAAGACGGAGGTTCCCGTGCGGATCGACCTGAACGCCTTCCTGGACAGCCTGGTGTGTGACTACCAGGACACGGGCAAGGATGTCAGCCTGTCAGGCGACACGGTCCCGCCGCTTTTGACCCGTCCGCACGCGCTGCGGCGCATCCTGGGCAACCTCGTCGACAACGCCCTGAAGTTCGCGGGCGCCGCCGAGGTCCGCGTGGCGGCGCGGGACGACTCGGATCTATCCATCTTCGTGCTGGACCGCGGACCAGGCATCCCGGCCGCCGAACTGGACGCCGTGCTGCAACCGTTCTACCGCCTGGAAAGCTCGCGCAGCCGAGATACCGGCGGCACGGGGTTGGGACTGGCTATCGCGCACCAATTGGCGCAGGCGTTGGGCGGATCGCTGATCCTGAGCAACCGCGATGGAGGCGGGCTGTCGGCCGAGGTCAGGATCGCGCCTGCCGCCCTTCAACCCTAGACGCTTCAAGCGTCGCGCAGCGCGCCCGACGCCAGCAACGGCTTGAGGATGCCCGCCGTGTACACCCGCGCCAGGTTCACCAGGAAATCCGTGAAATCCGTCTTCGCGGCATGATCGGCGCTGTCGGAGATCACGCGCATCACGGCGAACGGCACGCCGAATTCGTGGCAGACCTGCGCCATAGCGGCGCCCTCCATTTCCAGGCACAGCGCCTCGGGCAGGCGCTTGCGCAGCGCATGGGCCAGGTCGTTATCGTTGACGAACACGTCGCCCGTCGCGATCAGGCCGTGATGCACTTGCGGCGGCGCGGGCGTGGCCGGCAGTCCGCCGTTGCTCGCGAATTCCCGGGCGCTGTCCAGCAGCAGCGCGCTCAGGGCCGGATCCGCATCGAAGCGATCCCGTCCCAGCAACGGGATCTCATGGCGGCCGAACAGCGGCCGCGCGTCCATGTCGTGCTGCATCAGCGCGTCGGCCACCACCACGTCGCCCACCCGCACTTGAGGATGCAGGCCGCCCGCCAGACCCGTGAAGAGCACCCGCGACACCCCGAATTCCTGGATGACGATGGACGCCGTCGCCGCGGCCGCCACCTTGCCGATGCGGCTCAGCGCGATCACGCAGGGCGTGCCCCACAGGGTTCCCACCTGGAAGTCGCGCATGGCGATGCGGCGCGTTTCCGCGCCCGGATCCATGGCCGCCAGCAGGTCGGCGATCTCTTCGTGCAAGGCGCCAAGAATGGCGAGACGTCCCATGATGTGCTTGTTCCCTGATTGATGCGAAGCCGCGGCCGCGTGCCGCCAGGGCGCAACATACTCCAATGCCGCCGCGGCCGCCAACATCCACGGCTCGGTTTCCGACCGCCGTCGTGGCCGGTGGCGGGATCCGCTCTGTATCGCAGCGTATCCGGCGGCCGCGCCGATACGCCGCGATGCAATCCGCGCACGCACCCGACACATGACCGATACAGCCGCTTGCTGCAATGCAGGCTCCTAACCCACTGGCACGGCCACGCCGAGCCGCCAACCTGGAGCCATCATGGCCAAGCAACTCGAGCAAGTCCTGTACACCGCGCACACCCACACCACCGCCGGCCGCGAAGGCACGGGGCGCAGCAGCGATGGCGCCCTGGACGTCACGCTCAGCACGCCCGGATCGGGCAAGCCCGGCACCAACCCGGAACAGCTTTTCGGCGTGGGTTATTCCGCCTGCTTCATGGGCGCGATGAAGCGCGCCGGCGCCACCCACGGCATCACGGTGCCGAGGGATGTCGCCATCGACGCCAGCGTGTCGCTGGGCAAGGTCGACAATGGCGAGAACTTCGCGCTGGGCGTCACCCTGGCCGTGTCCCTGCCTGGCCTCACCGCCGAACAGAAACAATTGCTCGTCGAATCGGCGCACCAACTTTGCCCCTATTCGCGCGCCATCCGCGACAACATCGATGTCCGGTTCCAAATCGTGTGATCCGGCGCTTATTGCGTCCCTGGAAAAGCGGCCTAGAGGCCGCTTTTTTGTAGGTCTTCAGATACCAACCGATATCGATATGGATTGCTGCTGATTCCGTAGTAAAGGCGTACTCTGAAAAGCTACACCGCACGCGATGACTCGGAAAACGATCCCTGCTCCGTTCTCGGGCTAGGCAAAAAGATGGTGTACATCCATGCAGCAGGGAAACCACGCGCCTTTTTGGCGCGGCGCTGCGTGATAGCTTGCGTCACGCAGGCGTTGTCCCAGCCGGCAGCATAGGTATCGCAAGACTCTATCTGTGTGTGGGGAGACGATCATGGTGAAGAACCTTGCCGTATTCTTCGACGGAACGTGGAACGAACCCAACGACCGCACCAACGTCTACGAGCTATACAAAGCCGCGCCCGAGACCAGCACGCAGGAAACGCTCTATGTCGAGGGCGTCGGCACCCAGGGCCAGGGCCTGTGGGCCGCCGTCGACAAATTCATGGGCGGCGCCTTTGGCGCGGGCCTGTCGGCCAACATCCGGCAAGGCTACCGCTGGCTCTGCCAGCGCCACCAGCCCGGCGACCGCATCTTCCTCTTCGGCTTCAGCCGCGGCGCCTACTCCGCCCGCAGCCTGGCGGGCATGGTGCGCAAATGCGGCCTGCTGAACCAACCCACCGACGACCTCGTCGGCGAGGCCTACGCGCTATACCGCGACGACTGCACCCCTTCGTCACTTGAGGCGGCCTCCTTCCGAGACAAATTTTCACGCGACACCGATCTGCACTTCGTCGGCGTCTGGGACACCGTGGGCAGCCTGGGCATCCCGGTGGGCGGCATCTCCTTTCCGGGCTTCTCCGGCTTCTACAACTTCCACGACACCGAACTGAGCAACCACGTCCTGAACGCGTATCACGCCATCGCCACCAACGAATACCGCGAACCCTACTTCCCGACCCTGTGGACCCGCCAGGCAGGATCGCCTCCCCGCCCGGCGCATTTGCCCGTAGAGCAGCGCTGGTTCATCGGCGCCCACTCCGACGTCGGCGGCGGATATCAGGATGGGAGTCTGCAGACGCTGCCAGCCTCATGGCTGCAGGAAAAGGCCCGGCAAGCGGGGTTGGAGGCCGGTACGGTGCAGCGAATCTCCACGGATTACGAACAGTGCGAACCGCACGACTCGTACAAGGAATTCACCGAGAAGGTGCCGATTCCGGTGAAGAAGCGGCCCAGGCTGTGGGATCGGGAGACGGTGTTGAATCTGACGATCGATGACCGGTTGGTGAAGCGGTTTGAACGGAATCAGGCGTTCTTGAAGGAGTATCCGGATTTCAGGGATGCGTTGGGGAAGTTGGAGGTGGGGCGGTAGAGGGTAGCGCCTGCGATGATCGGTTACGTACCAAGCGGAGCGCTATGGAAAGCCGTCATCCTCGCTGATCCGATATCTTGGCATTTGAAGGCCTTCCGCCCTCCTTTTTCTCAGACCTCTGGTTCCTCATATCCAATCAAGAATCAAGCGTCCCCGATGAGCCTTCTTGAACTATTGAGCAGCTCAAAATATTCACCAGCGTCTCGCGAGATGAACTCGTGCGGGAGAAGGCCAATTTGGTCAGATATGGACGTAAAAAAACCGAGGCTCGTAGACCTATCCCATTCTTTGAGTGAGTAGCGGGAAACAGTTGAGCCGCTCGTTAACGAAAAAGCTGCGCAATCCCCCTCCTCATTTCCTGGATTCGTATCCCAAAAATACATAGACCGCAGCACAACCTGATTTAGCTGGACCTCTGAAAGTGTGCCAACGAGCGCCTCCGTCCGCAACGCAGAAGTGAGCCACTTACCATGCCAAAGGGCATATCCTATGGCCTCTGTACGATAAATATCCGTTACATAGTCAGACTCATCCACCCCAAAAGAGCGCGAAGCCAACAAATCAGAAGGTCTCGAAAAATACGAATCTTTTGGCTGATACTTAACCAACTGCTGAAACGCGTGATATTGCCAGTAATAAATCGGGCCAATTGAAACCCATCCGACTGTCGCCTTGCCAAACCCCGGTGGATTGAAGGTCTTTACCATGAAACTCAATTCAAATGGATCAAACCACACGTCCGATGGCTGCGCGTTCAGGGGAGGCATTTTCGTCAAGTAACACGAAGAGGCCACCCATGGCGTCGGAAGTACCAACTCACCTACACATTCACCCTTTTCGAGATAAGTCGACAAGGCCTTCGCGTGAAGAGGCAAATTGTAGTGCTCCAGGGCCTCCCTTAAGGCCATTCCACTTGCTCCACTGCCACCCGCCCTCAAATAATTTATATATTTGACACACAAATCAATTAAGGCCTCCCCTCGATTATGCGCGTTCATTTATCGCCCACCCATTTCAAATGATTTAAATATCTAGCCCAGTCATCTTCCGTTTGCAGAACAACTCCAACTCCGAAGGGCTTTCCAGGCTTGAACTCAAGCTGCTTTCCGAGGCGGCGACATCACGCCTGTACACGGCATCAAAAGCATTAAACATTCCTCACCCCTGACAATGGACGGATAAACCTCAAACCACTTTTCGCGGCAACCTGTTATGCATGTTGATACGTAGCCAGATTAGGGGCCACCCCAGCACCAAATCGACCTTCACCCCGCGAGAATCTTCGCTTCAGTCCTCGTAACCAGATCTTCTGCACTACGCAGCGGAAATTCCTGTCCCTTCTGGCGGAAGAATTCGAACGCCATTGCATTCGCACCACGCAATGAATTTATGATGAACGCGAAGAATTCCCCACCATCAATGATCTTTCTAGACATCGCGACTTTGACAACCACACCTTTGTTCGCTCTTGAGCAATCTCCGTACTCCAAACCATCAAAATCCACATGAGCCAAAGAGCCAGAGACGACGAATACAGCATTGACCCACGGCGTATCGATCGCTTCGAGCCCGCCTCTAAACCCCCTAAGCGCTTTACTCGCTTCCATAAGGCTGCGGTTAACTTCGGAGACTTCAAGCTCTGGGCCGTGATATACCGCACCGATCGAAATCATGGTTTTTTCCTTGTACCGACGCGCTGACTGATGCATTAGAAACGCGCGAGCGTGCTCCCACGCCGATTCGAGCGCCGACACCTCGCGTCGTCCCAGTTGCTGTTACCGCACCATAGTTAGTGTTTGAGTCACCAGTGCTACTCGAGATCAAACCTCTGAGAACGGTTTTGTTCCAAACCTGGCGAGAATCGCCATCAATTCTCGAGTTGCCCATTTCACCTTTCCAGACCATCTTCATTCCAGAATTTCCATTCTCCGACCTCGCTTCCCCGATCGTAAAGCCCTTCGGCCGCTTTCTTGCCATTCGCGTGGAAATCGCACCAAGGACCATGTTCCGCGCAGTCTTGGTAGTGCCCCTCTGACGCCGCCTTTCCGTTCTCATGAAATGCAACGAACAGGCCATGACGGATCCAGCGAGAGCCATCATCAGCCAGGTACCGGGAGTATCGATATTGAACTTCTCCCGACTCATACATGATTTCGGCAATATTCAGGTCTGGCATGATTTCCCCATCGATAATGTAAAGTTGGAAGACTCAATCGGGCTCCTCCGCCGACCGGGATTCCTCACAAATTGCTGTCGACAATCCCGTAAATACAGGCAACACCGACTTCCGAATGCACGGCCGGAAAATCCCCGCGCGTATCGACGGGAGTTACGCGGCTCGCTCCCGGCAGCCGCCACCTTAACGGAAAATCCCCCGTGCCGGACATTGGCATGACTAGTCAGCTGCGATACAACAACGACATGAGCAACCAATACACTGAAACCAGCAAATTCCTCAGCTACGTGCTTCGACATAAACCGCAGGCCATCGGCATTGCTCTCGATACCGAAGGCTGGGTTGATATAGCGGCGCTGATTGCTGGCGCCGGACAATCGGGGCGGGCGCTCGATATGGCGTTGATCCGGGCCGTGGTCAGCAGCAACGACAAGAAGCGCTTCGCGATCTCGGGCGACGGTCTGCGCATTCGTGCCGTGCAAGGCCACTCCACCGAGGCTGTCGCCATTCAGCATGAGCCCAAGCAGCCCCCGGAGTTTCTGTATCACGGCACCGCGACGCGCTTTTTGGATTCGATACTCGCGGAAGGACTGCGAGCTGGCGAACGCCATCACGTGCATCTGTCGGAGAATATTGCGACCGCAACGTCTGTCGGCCGGCGTTATGGCAATCCGGTAGTCCTAAAGATCGAAGCCCTGCGGATGCACCGGCAGGGCTTCGGTTTTTTTCAGGCGGACAATGGCGTGTGGCTGACCGCGAACGTACCGAGCGGCTTCCTGGCGGTTGACTCTTAGCCGTCAACGACCTCGGCAATGGCTGCCCGCGTTGGCATTGGAGCTGGGGCGAAAGCCATCCGCAACACTTGGGACGTTCTCAACCAGTTCAAGCTTCGTATTGAACATGGCTCCTTGAGATAGAACCTGGACGCAGCAGAGCCGGCCTGCCGATCGGGGAGCGCGCCTTCACATCGCGCAATGCCGCCTAAGGCTGTCTGCCCCAAATATACGTCACGCTAAGCGCCCAATCGTCAATCAACAGGGTGCCACGGCACGCCCAACGCTTTTCTGATACGGATGTCCATCTCAACACTTTCGACGCCAACAATCGGCCTATCCGTTGTCAACAAAAATGCCCCTCCGTCAACTTCTTTGGTCAATTCACAATGGCCGGCCAGTCGCGACACCACCTCTGATGCCGACATCCCGAATGCACGAACACACAGATCATTATCAAAAAAGTTCGCAGGATTGAAACGGAAAACACCATCCCGACCATCTATATCCACGCTGCCTAAGCGACTAGCCAACACTATTCTATTCGTAGTCGTCTAGGTATAGATCGACATCTGTCACTACTGCCGCACGGTAGGCACCCAATGCATGCACGATCTCTAAAAAGAAGCCGGTACAAAACTCAATAAAATTAATACTATCAAGCTCAATTTTTAGCCAGATCGAATCATCAGATGTGGCTTGGTCCCTCATCATCCCAGGCACACGAGAGGCAAACAAAATACCCCCACCCATGCCTTCAACCAGAAATTTTGAGAGGCTTGTGACGGCACTCTCTCCGGTTCCCGGATCAAAAATACCTGCCCCCTTCTTTATACCTTTCAGAAAAAAAGCCGCCGATCTTGGAGAGTTTTTTTATTAAATTTAAATTTAAATCCGCCGCGCGCTCGGAAGCTTCTGCCCGCCGTCGAAATATCGCTTCAATTTTCATAGCCACCCCTATTTTCTGACCCCGGCAATTATATTACCCATTCATCCGATCAGTGTTGGATGCAATACATCAAGCATGACGCGCCGGACAACATTTACAAACAACAAAGATGGTTAGTCACAGTTATATATTCATCGGAAAAATGGTCCTCCAGTCGATTTCGGTTTAAACCGATGCTTTCGGCAACACAAGACACCATTCCAATTTCCGGATGGCGAAACCACTCATCGCACTCCTTTACTGAAATACCCCTCTTCCTCCCCCTGCCTGATCCGTTAATGACGGTACGCTTATCCTCCATCGCAACAGCTCCATCCCATACACTCAGGCCTTCAGGAAGAGCTTCAAGAAAAGCGCTCAGGCTCAAGTCTCTAGCCACGACCTCCATATCGAAATGTGAAACGAGCCCTCTCCCGTGCCAGGCGGCATAGGCTTTCGCTTCTTCATGGTAGACATTAACTACAAACTTAGATGAAATTTCCCCAAAGAAGCGGCCCTTCATAAAATCGTCAACTTCGCTAGCACCGGGGTACTTTTTCGGGACTTTCGCCAGTTTCAAAAATACTAGGTATTGCCAAATTCGCACGGGTTCCACGCTCACCCACACTACCCGTCCAGCTATCCTTGGAAAGACTCGGCTTTCCGTTCTAACGGAGAAATCAAGGCTGAGCGGATCAAACCAACGATCGTTGTGAGACGAAAGTTCTGGCAATTCAGTGGAGATGACGCACTGTTCACCCGGGAACCCAGGTAACCGGCTCGTATCGAGCTCCCCTCCCGTCTCATGGAAGTAGACATTCAGCGCTTCAGCATGCGCAGGCAATCCCGCTTTACCCAACGCAATAACAAGGCTCGAGCATTCCGCCTTGGCGAAGCCGCTTCTAATATAGAGAGAATATGCTTCACACAGCTGTATAAAATCATCCACTGCGCCGTTCCTTGGCCATTTTTAGCCAATTAAGATATCCAATTTCCTCACCACTTTCTCGGCAAGTATGGCGACTTCGGCCAGGAGATTTCTAGTATTTTATTTCTGATGAACGAGTGAAATGTGGGCGCTATTTCGTAGACTTCCTTACTAACTGGATCTATCTCCACAACCTTCCAATCACTGAGTCGAAATCCAGCGCAATATCCCTGAAAATCGTCTCCAAAAAGCAGAACATCGTAATCCCCACCGTTTGGCTCGCCAAATATCTCATCGCTCTCAACCAAGCCACCGTAAATCACATACGCGTAATTTCCCAATTTCCCCGCGCCGATTTCGAGCAGAAAATCAACGTAGTCTTTCGGCGGATTCAGATTGAAAGGGTTCACACCTAGCTGAAACCGGACTCTGATCAAATCATCAAACGGTGTGCCGCTTCCTTTCCGAGCGACTAGATCAAGATATGTATCCACGATTCCGTACTCTTTAGATTTGCACTCACGACGCTGGTTCATCCTTTAGCGTGATCGCCCCAATCGCTGTACCGACCGGAAGTCCCCGTGTGCGCGCTATCAACTGCGACGACACACACGAATACACATCTAGATCCGACAGTTCCAGATTCGAAATGTCGTCTTTCCCGCCCAAGAATAGCGGCAGTTTGTACCCCACACACTGATCGAATCTGGGCGCACAGCCTCCGCTAGCGATCCACTTTTTGAAAAAATTCTCGGCTAGCGCCGCTTCCGAGAGGTTGAGCAGCACGCCATTGTGAAATGTGAACATATTCCCGGGAACTTCGAAAGAATCGCCGGTTCCTGGTTCGAACAATACAACGCCTGCGAAAGTACCAAGGACTTGCTTGGCAGTTGCCGGCACAACAGGAAAGACGGCGTTGGACCTGAAGATTGGCTGATGAAACGGTTTGAACGGTATCGGGCGTTCTTGAGTAAGTATCCGGATTCCAGGGACGCGTTGGGGAAGCTGGAGGTGAGGAGGTAGGGGGAGCTGAGAGCGCCGTTAGCCGTCAGGCAGCTTCCCGCACCCGCATTTCGACGTGCAGACCAGCGGCCGCCGCCATGTTCACCAAGGCATCCAGGCCGAACAGGTTGATTTTTCCTCGCATCAGGTCGGAGACACGCGGTTGAGTCACCCCGAACAACCGGGCGGCCTGCGCCTGACTCATTTCGGCCTGCGTGATGTGATTCTTCAAGGCCATCATCAACACGGAGCGCAGCTTCATATTCTCTGCTTCCGCCGGGGTGTCTTCGATGGCGTCCCACACGCTGGCGTATTGTTGCTTGCTCATTGGTTCAGCTCCCTTAACAGGTCACGGTAACGCCGCGCAGCCAGGTCCAAGTCCGTCTTGCTGGTTTTCTGGGTCTTTTTCTGGAAGCAATGGAGCACGTAGATTGCCTTGGAAAACTTGGCGATGTAGATCACCCGGAATACGCCGGCGTCCCGAATTCGTATTTCCCGCACTCCTGGTCCAATGGTGTTCATCGGCTTCCAGTCGTCTGGCTCCAGCCCATGCTGCACCCGGTCCAGCTGATGGCCCGCGTCACGTCGGACCGCTAGTGGCAAGGCTCGCAAGTCGTCCAATGCACGGCCAAGGAACGCAACAGGCTTTGGCTCCATTACGACGCAATTATACAAATATTTGTATATCGCGCCGATCCGTTGTATTGAGCTGCGGCCGCAGCGACGCGCCGCTGAACGGACGCGAAGAAGGGCCCCCGCCCTCGCCAATAAATCGGCGCCTTCAAAACAACTGTAGACGCTAAGCGGATGTGTGGAGCTTCGATCATTTGTTTGCTCAGTCTGGTGATGAGCGACAAATGTCGCGAAACGCCCCCTTGCCGTCGATCAGGTTGGTCTGATACTGCGGGAACCCGGCGGGAATCTACCCCGCCACGTACCCCAACGCCACGCTAGCCGCCAACGCCTCCCTTTTCACCGCCTCCACCACCGCCCCATCCGCCGACACGTCAAACCCGCCCGTGGCCCCCAGCGCAGTCAACACCGCGCAGACCCGCCCGGTGTGGTCGTACAGCGGCGCCGACACGGCGCTGATGCCGCGCAGGTTCGTGTCTTTGACGGTCGCGCAACCCGCGGCGCGGACGTCGCGGCGTAGGGCGCCGATGGGGTCGTCGCGATCCAGCAGTGCGCGCTGATCGGCCGGCGCGCCGGCCAGCTCGGCCTCGGCCAGCGCTTGCACCGGCGCCTCGTCCAGCAGGCCCAGGAAAGCTCGGCCCGTCGCCGACCACAGCATCGACAGCACGGACCCCACACGCACGTTCACCGTGACCGGCAGGCCTGGCTCTTCGAAACGCACGATGGTCGGGCCCTTGTTGCCCATGACGGCGATGAAGCAGGTGACGGCCAGGCTTTCGCGCAGGCGGACGAGTGCGGGTTCGCCGATGCGCAGGGGGTCGGCCTGGCGCATGGCGGCCACGCCGACGTACAGGGCTTCGAGGCCCAGGTGGTATTGCTGGGTGGCGACTTCCTGGTCGACCAGGCCCTCGGCGATCAGGCTCATCAGGTAGCGGTGCACCTTGGCCGGGCTTTCGCCGACGTGGGCGGCCAGGGCGGTCAGGCTGGCGCGGCCGCCCAGGCGGGCAAGCCCCTTCAACACCGTCATGCCGGTTTCGGCGGCCTGCACCCGCTGGCGGCGTTCGCGCGGGCGGGCAAGCGGGTCGGCGGCGGATTCGCGGTCGTTTTCGGGCGGCAGGCGGACTTTGCTCATAGGGAAATGGGGCTCCGGAACAGGCGCCCGCAGGGGGTCATACGGACCCGAAGCCTGGAGCGGCATCAAGGTTAACCCTTCTTTAAAAATTACGCATTGCGTATATTCTTTACGCAAACGCAAACGAGGAATGCAATTTTGACATTCCACAAAGAGGAGACTTGCCCATGCGCAGCGTTAAACACCATGTCCTGGCCGGCCTGCTGGCCCTGTCCCTGCTGGCTTGTGCCAGCGCGTCCGCTCAGCAGCCGGCCGCCGCCAACTATCCGTCCAAACCGGTGCGTTGGATCGTCCCGTACGCCGCGGGTGGCGGGTCGGATTTCCTGGCGCGCAGCATTGGCCAGGGACTGACCGGGCGGCTGGGCCAGCCGGTCGTGATCGAGAACAAGCCGGGAGGCAACACCGCCATCGCGGCGTCGGAAACGGCGCGCGCGCCCGCCGACGGCTACACGATGCTGTCCGCCGACAACGGCACGCTGGTGTTCAACCCCGCCCTCTATAAGAAGCTGTCGTACGACCCGGCGAAGGACCTGGCGCCCGTCACGCTGATGGGGCGGTTTCCGATGATCCTGGTGGTCGGTCCGGCCATGAAGGTCAGCTCGGCCAAGGAATTCCTGACCGAAGCCAAGGCCCGCAAGGATGGGCTGGACTACGCGTCGGCCGGCGCGGGCAGCCCGCACCACTTGGCCATGGAATTGCTGAAGGTTGAAGCCGGCCTGACGCTGACGCACGTGCCCTATCGCGGCGCATCGCCCGCATTGGCGGACGTGGCCGGAGGGCAGGTTCCCGCGATGATGGTGGACCTGGCGGCAGGCGCCGGTTTCATCAACGGCGGCAAGGTGAAGGCGCTGGCGGTTGCCAACCCGACCCGGCTGCCGCAACTGCCCGACGTCCCGACCTTCGCGGAAATCGGCCTGAAGAACGTGGAAGCCGCCGCGCAGGTGGGCGTGGTGGTGCCTGCCGGCACGCCGAAGCCCGTAATGGACGCGCTGAACAAGCAGGTGGTCGACACCATCAATGACCCCGCCACGCGCCAGCGCCTGGTGGAGTTCGGCATCGAGCCCGTGGGCAACTCGCCCGCCCAATACGCCGACATGCTGACGACCGAACGCGCCCGTTGGCAGAAGCTGATCAGCGATCTGGGCATCACGCTGGACTGAGCCGCACCGGCCCGCAGCGCCACGGCGCGTTGCGGGCCCGCAAGACGAACACACGGAAGAACCGCATGAATCACGCACCCGCCTCCCCGACCGCGTCGGGCTGTCCCATCGACCACGCCGCGCTGGCTGCCGCGAAAAGCCCGACGGGCTGTCCCATCAGCGCGCGCGCCGCCGCGTTCGATCCCTTTGGCGACGGCTACCAGCAGGATCCGCCCGAGTACGTGCGCTGGGCGCGCGACCAGGAGCCGGTGTTCTACAGCCCGCAACTGGGCTACTGGGTGGTGACGCGCTACGACGACATCAAGGCGATCTTCCGCGACAACATCACCTTCAGCCCGTCCATCGCGCTGGAGAAGATCACGCCGACGGGACCGGAGGCCAACGCGGTGCTGGCGTCCTACGGCTACGCGATGAACCGCACGCTGGTGAACGAGGACGAGCCCGCCCACATGCCGCGCCGGCGCGTGCTGATGGATCCGTTCACGCCCGAGGAACTGAAGCACCATGAACCCATGGTGCGCCGCCTGACGCGGGAATACGTGGACCGCTTCGTCGACAACGGCCGCGCCGACCTGGTCGACGAAATGCTGTGGGAAGTGCCGCTGACGGTGGCGCTGCACTTCCTGGGGGTGCCGGAAGAGGACATGGACCTGCTGCGCCAGTACTCCATCGCGCACACGGTCAACACCTGGGGCCGTCCCAAGCCTGAAGAACAGGTGGCCGTGGCGCATGCGGTGGGCAATTTCTGGCAGCTGGCGGGCAAGATCCTGGACAAGATGCGGCAGGATCCTTCGGGCCCGGGCTGGATGCAATATGGCCTGCGCAAGCAGCAGACACACCCGGATGTCGTGACCGACTCGTACCTGCACTCCATGATGATGGCGGGCATCGTCGCCGCGCACGAAACCACGGCCAATGCCTCGGCCAATGCCATCAAGCTGCTGCTGCAGCACCCGCAGGCCTGGCGCGAGATCTGCGAAGACCCCAACCTGATTCCCAATGCCGTCGAGGAATGTCTGCGCCACAACGGTTCGGTCGCCGCATGGCGGCGCCTTGCCACGCGCGACGTGGACATCGCCGGCGTCGCCATTCCCGCCGGGTCCAAGCTGCTGATCGTGACGTCGTCGGCCAATCACGACGAAGGCCAGTTCGCCGATGCCGACCTGTTCGACATCCGCCGCGAGAACGCCAGCGACCAGCTCACGTTCGGTTATGGATCGCACCAGTGCATGGGCAAGAACCTGGCCCGCATGGAAATGCAGATCTTCCTGGAAGAGCTGACGCGCCGGCTGCCGCATCTGAAGCTGGCGGATCAGGCGTTCACCTACGTGCCCAACACGTCCTTCCGCGGGCCGGAACATCTGTGGGTGGAATGGGATCCGGCGCAGAACCCGGAGCGCGCCAATCCAGCCCTGTTGGATGGCCAGCACCCCGTGCGCATCGGCGAACCATCGTCGCACGCCATCACACGACCGGTCGTGGTGGAGAGCGCCATCCAGGCCGCCGACGGCATCCTGCGCCTGCGTCTGGCCTCGCCCGACGGCAAGCCCCTGCCTCGCTGGTCGCCGGGATCGCACATCGACGTGGAATGCGGCGATACGGGCCTGTCGCGCCAGTATTCGTTGTGTGGCGACCCGGCCGAAACCGGCGTCTTTGAGATCGCGGTGCTGCGCGAGGCCGATGGCCGAGGCGGATCCGCCTGGATGCACGCAAACGCCCGGACCGGCGCCCGCCTGCGCATCCGCGGACCGCGCAATCATTTCCGGATGGACGAATCCGCCGGCAAGCTGATCCTGATCGCGGGCGGCATCGGCATCACGCCGATCAGCGCCATGGCGCGCCGCGCGCGGGAACTGGGCAGAGACTACGAACTGCACTACAGCGGTCGTTCACGCCGCTGCATGGCGCTGGCGGATGAGCTGGCGGAACTGCACGGCGACCGCCTGCATCTGCACATCAAGGACGAAGGTGGACGCGCCGACTACGCGGCGATGCTCGGCACGCCCCGGGCCGATACGCAAGTCTATGCCTGCGGTCCGCAAGGGCTGCTTGACGCGCTGGCCGGCTGCTGCGCCGCATGGCCGGAAGATGCGCTGCGCGTCGAACACTTCCACTCCACGCTGGGAACCCTGGATCCGTCGAAGGAGCAGGCCTTCGAGGCGGTGCTGAAGGATTCGGGCATCGTCATCATGGTGCCGGCCGACCAGACGCTGCTGACCGCGCTGCGCGGCGCCAACATCGACGTCCAGAGCGATTGCGAGGAAGGCCTGTGCGGCTCTTGCGAAGTGCGCGTGCTGGAAGGCGACATCGACCACCGCGACGTGGTGCTCACGCGCGCCGAGCGCGAGACCAACAGCAAGATGATGGCCTGCTGCTCGCGGTCGTGCGGGGGGAAGAAGGTAGTGCTGGAGCTGTAAAAAAAATGCCCCGGCGATTCACGCCGGGGCCATCCCTGCACCACACACTGCTGCTTGCTCAATCCGTCCCGTTCAGTTCGGGAACACCTTGATCTGGTCGCTCTTCAGAACTTCTGGCGTCAGGCTCTTTTCGATCCAGCCCATCGACGTGTCCGTCACCCCCGGCGTCACCAGCTCGGCCGGCACGATCGTGATGTCGGCCAGCACCTTGAAGGGGTACTTGTCGCTCTTCTTGGTCACGCCGAAGAGCTGCGCTTCCAGGGCCTGGCCGTCGGCGCGGTGCATCTTCACTTCGCGGCCGTAGCCCTTGAAGCTGACGTCATGCATGGCGGCGGCCACCTGTTCCGGCGTGGGCCAGTTGCCGCCGTTGGCCTTGATGGCCTTCTCGTAGCCCGCCTTCAGCCCCTGGATGCCCTGCACCATGTGATAGACGGAGTAGATCGGATAGGCGCCCGTCTTGTCGTGGAACTTCTTCACGAAGGCCTGGTGCTGCGGATCGTCCTTGGTTTCCGGATGCAGGAAGTAATGATCGCCGCGCGCGCCGACCAGCACGCCCTCGGGCAGTGCGTTGCCCAGGCGTTCCAGCGAGCTTTCCGCCAGCGACAGCACGAAGGTGGAGTTCTTGAACAGGTTGCGCTGCGACGCCTGGCGCACGAAGTTGTCCAGGTCGCCGCCCCACGACGTAGACACGATGACATCCGGGCGCAGTGCCTGCAGGCGGCTGATTTCCGTGGAGAAATCCGCGGCGCCAAACTTGGGGAACATCTCGGCCACGACCTTGACGTCGGGCTTGAACTTCTTCAGCGCGGCCAGGAAGATGTCCCGCGAATCGCGGCCCCAGGCATAGTCCTGGTTGACGATCGCGATGGTCTTGAAGTCGGGCTTCACCTTCATCAGGTACAGCACCTGCGCCACCATTTCGGTGGTGGCGTTCGCCTGCGTGCGCACCACGTATTTGTAGTTCTTGCCTTCCAGCGCCTTCTCGGTGCCGCAATCCCACAGCACGTTCAGGACTTTCAGGTCTTCGGCCACCGGCGCCACGATATTGCAGTGGCCGCTGGAAATGGCCGACAGCATGACGCGCGTGCCGCCTTCCGCCAGGCGGCGGTATTCGGACAGCAGCTTTTCACCGCCGCCGCCTTCGTCGATGTAGCTGGGCACGATCTTCACGCCGTCGATGCCGCCGTTGGCGTTGATCTCCTGGATCAGGATGTCGGCCGCGTCGCGGGCTGGCACGCCGAACACCGACGCCGAGCCCGACAGGAACGTCGAGATGCCGACGTTCAGTTCCTTGGGCTTGTCCGCGGCGCCCGCGATGGCGGTCAGACCGGACAACAGGGTGGCGCCCAGCAAGGCCGCCAGTCTTGAGGTTTTCATGGTTGTGTCTCCAGTGTTGTAGTCGGGTCTCTGCCCTTAGAAAACGATGGCGTCGCGAAGGCTGCCGCCGGTGGCGAGGTGATCGAACCCCTCGTTGATCTGGTCCAGCGAAAAGGATTGGCCCATCATCCGGTCCACCGGCAAGCCGCCCGCCTTGTACAGGTCGATATAGCGGGTGATGTCGATGGCCGGCACGCCGGAACCCAGGTAGCTGCCCCGGATCTCGCGCTCTTCGCCCACCATCTGCGACAAGGACAGCGGGAAGCTGAGCTTGGGATTGGGCAGGCCCGAGGTGACGGTGGCGCCGCCGCGGCGGGTCAGCTTGTAGGCCGTTTCGAACGCGGGCACGGCGCCCGCCATGTCGAAGCCGAAGTCCACGCGTCCGCCGGCCAGGTCCATCAGGTCGTCGTCCGACTTCACCTGCTTCGGGTTGACGGTGTGGGTGGCGCCCAGTTCTTTGGCCAGCGCCAGTTTTTCTTCGCTGAGGTCGACGGCCACGACACGGCGCGCGCCAGCGGCCACCGCCGCAAGCAAGGCGCTCAGGCCCACGCCGCCCAGCCCCACGATGGCGGCCGTGTCGCCCATCTTGATGCGAGCGCGGTTGATGACGGCGCCCGCGCCCGTCAGCACGGCGCAGCCGAAAAGCGCGGCCTCGCGATGGCTGAGTTCGACGTTGACCTTGACGCAGGACCGCCGCGACACCACGGCGTACTCGGCAAAGCACGACACGCCCGTATGGTGATTGATGTATTCGTCGCCGATGTGCAGGCGGCGTTCGCCGCCCAGCAACGTGCCTTTCGTGTTGGCCACCGCGCCGGGTTCGCACAGCGCCGGCCGGCCTTCCATGCAGGGGTTGCAGCAGCCGCAGCTGGGCACGAACACCATGGCGACGTGATCGCCCGCCTTCAGGTCCGTCACGCCGGGGCCGGTCTCCACGACCTCGCCGGACGATTCGTGGCCCAGCACGATGGGCACCCCGCGCGGACGGTCGCCGTTGATGACCGACAGGTCCGAATGGCAAAGGCCCGCGGCCTTGATCCTGACCAGGACCTCGCCAAATCGGGGCGGATCCAGCTCGATGTCTGCAATGGTCAAGGGCCGGGTCTTCGCGTAAGGGCCTTCCACCCCCACTTCCCGCAATAACGCCGCTTTGATTTTCATGCGCCTTCATCCACAGAAAGAGATCTGGACCGGGCTGGCCCGGAATGCGGGACCACCCGGACCCGCCGGCCTGGAAGCCTTACACGGTGCGCCCGCCGTCCACCGGGAACTCGACGCCGGTGATGAACTCGGCGGCATCGCTGGCCAGGAACAGCGCGGCGGCGGCCACGTCGGACGGCTGGCAGAAGCGTCCCAGCGGAATGGTCGACACGAACTTGGCGCGGTTCTCGGGCGTGTCCGGCAGCCCCATGAAGAGCTCGAACATGCCGGTGATGCCCATCACCGGGCAGATGGCGTTGACGCGGATGCCGTCGGCACCGAGCTCCACGGCCATGGACTTGGACAGCACGTTGACCGCGCCTTTGGACGCGTTGTACCAGCTGAGCCCGGGGCGCGGACGGATGCCGGCGGTGGACCCGATGTTCAAAATGACGCCGCGCTTCTGCTTGCGCATCACCGGCACCACGGCCTGCGCCATGTGATAGATGGACTTCACGTTGATGTCGAACATCCGGTCGAACATGGCCTCGTCCACGTCCAGCATGGGCTGGTTCTTGTGTGTGATGGCCGCGTTGTTCACCACGATGTCGACCGAGCCGAACTTATCCAGGCAGGCGCGCACGGCGTTGTCGATGTCGGCCCGGCTGGACACGTCGGCCTTCACGGCCAGCGCGGCGGCGCCAACCTCGGCCGCCACGCGATCGGCCGCCTCCTTATTGATGTCGGCGATGACCACCTTGGCGCCTTCCTTGGCGTACAGCTTGACGATGCCCTCGCCGAAACCGCTGCCCCCGCCCGTGACGATCGCAACCTTGCCTTGCAACTGGCTCATTTTCTGTCTCCGTATGATGCGTGGCGATCATTCGCCATAGAACTGAATCAGGGTCTTGGTCGTGCTCATTTCTTCCAGCGCGATGAAGCCCTTCTCGCGGCCATGGCCGCTTTTCTTCACGCCGCCGAAAGGCAGCTCCACGCCGCCGCCCGCCCCGAACCCATTGATATAGACCTGGCCGCACTTGATGCCGCGCGCCACGCGTTGCTGGCGTCCACCGTTCTCGGTCCAGACCGCGCCCAGGAGGCCGTAGTCGGTGGCGTTGGCCAGGCGAATGGCCTCGGCCTCGTCCGCGAACGGCAGCGCAACCAGCACCGGCCCGAAGATTTCCTGGGTCAGCAGATCGCTGTCATGGCTGTCGGCGCTGAACAGCGTCGGCTTCACGAAGTAGCCGCCCTTGGGCACGCCGTCGGCGATGCCGCCCTCGGCCGCCACCTTCAGGCCTTCGGACAGGCCCTTGGAGATGTAGCCATTGACGCGGTCGTACTGCGCCTTGTTGACGACGGGGCCGCAGGTCAGGTCCATGTCCGGCGTGCCGGCGCGCACCTTCGAAAACTCCTCGCCCAGCGCTTTCATGAAGTCGGCGTAGATGCCCTTCTGCACCAGCAGGCGGCTGCCGGCCGTGCAGGTCTGCCCGGTGTTGTGGACGATGCCCTTGACGATGGCGGGAATGGCCAGCTTGTAGTTGGCGTCGTCGAACACGATGTGGGCCGACTTGCCACCCAGTTCCAGCACGCACTTGACCGCATTGACGGCCGCTGCCTGCTGGATCAGCACGCCGACCTCGTTGGATCCCGTGAAGGTGATGAAGTTGATGCCGGGGTGCCGCGACAACGCCGCGCCGGCCTCTTCGCCCAGGCCGGTCACGATGTTCAGCGCGCCCGCCGGGAAGCCCACTTCCAGCGCCAGTTCGGCGACGCGGATGATCGACAGGCACGCGTCTTCGGCCGGCTTGACGACGGCGGCGTTGCCCATGGCCAGCGCCGGCGCCACGCTGCGGCCGAACATCTGGGCGGGGTAGTTCCACGGAATGATGTGCGCGGTCACGCCCAGCGGTTCGCGGATGAGCTGCACCGAATAGTCTTTCTGGAACGGGATCGTCTGGCCGTGCACCTTGTCGGCGGCGCCGCCGTAAAACTCGAAATAGCGCGCCAGCACGGTGATGTCGCCGCGCGCGGTGGACATCGGCTTGCCGGTGTCGCGCGATTCAAGCTGGGCCAGCTCTTCGTGGTGCGCCAGCACGCTTTCGCCCAGGCGCAGCAGCAGCCGGCCGCGTTCCAGCGCAGTCATCTGGCCCCAGCCGCCGTCCAGCGCGTCGCGCGCCGCCTGCACGGCCGCGTTCACGTCGGCCTGCTGGCCGCGGGGAATCGTGGTGAAGACTTCGCCGTCCACCGGCGAGACCACCTCGATCGTGCGGCCGTCGTGCGCGTCGACCTGGCGGCCGTTGATGATCATCTGCGTCATTTCAGTTGTCTCCGGGATATCAATTCAGCGTGATCGAGCCGCGCTCGATCGTCCATATCTGGTCTGGGATGTCGCCCAGCAGCTTCACATTGGATTCGGTGATCACCACGCACAGCTCGGGCTGTATCTCCTTCAGCCGGCCCAGCGCCTCGGTGTAGTCGCGCGCCAGCTTGGGCGCCAGCCCCTGGAACGGCTCGTCCAGCATCAGCAGGCGCGTGCCCACCATGACGGCGCGCGCCAGCGCCACCATCTTTCCCTGCCCGCCGGACAGGGCCGACCCGGACCGCTTCAGCATGGGTTCCAGCTGCGGCACCACCTTCAGCACCGTGGCGATGCGGGCGTCGATCTCCGTCTTGGATTGCCCCTGCACCTCGCAGGGCAGCGAGAGGTTTTCCTCGACGGTCATCGTGGGGAAGATCACCCGGTCCTCGGGTGCGTAGCCGACTTTCATCGCCGCCCGCTTGTAGCCGGGCAGCGCCGTCAGGTCCGTGCCGTCGAAGGCGATCTTGCCGGAACGGATCCGCGTCAGGCCCATGATGGTGCGCAGCAGCGTCGTCTTGCCCGCGCCGTTGCGCCCGACGATGCCGATGGTCTTGGATGCTTCGAAACTGGCGTTGACGTCGCGCAGGATGCGATTTCCCGCCAGGTCGACGTTGATGGCCGATAGATTCAACATGGTTCAGGCCCCCAGCACTTCGCTTCTGATCTGCGGATTGTTCAGGACGTCTTCGGGCGACCCGTCGGCCGCGACCTTGCCCGCGATCCAGGCCGCCACCCGCGTGGCATAGCGCGACACAATGTCCACGTCGTGCTCGACGAACCAGCTTGTCACGCGGCGTTCGTCCAGCGCGTGCATCACGGTCTCCATCAGGCCGAACTTGTCTTCGGACGCCACCCCGCTGGTGGGCTCGTCCATGATCAGCAGCTTGGGCTGCAGCGCCAGGGCCATGGCCACGTCCAGCAGCTTGCGCTTGCCTTCCGGCAGCTCGATGCAGGCCTCGTCGGCGTCGGGCAACAGGCCCACCAGATCCAGCGTGGCGTCCACCTCGCGCGCGTCGATCGTGCTTTCCAATGACCGGAACCAGCTCAATTCCTTGTTCCGCCGCGCGGCGGCGATCTGCACGCACTGGCGCACGGTGTGCTCGGTGAACAGTTGCGGCAGCTGGAACGAGCGCCCCATGCCCAGCCGCACGATCTTGCGCGGCGCCATGGCGGTGACGTCCTTGCCGTCGAAATAGACCTTGCCCTTGGAGGGCGTGAGGTACCCCGTGCAGATGTTGATGAACGTGGTCTTGCCCGCGCCGTTCTGTCCGATCACCGCCAGGCGTTCGCCCTCGTGCAGCTCGAAGTTGATATTGTCGGCGGCCACCACGCCGCCGAAGGCCAGGTAAAGGTCGGTGGTTTTAATGAGGGGTTTCATCATCAGTTCCTCGCCGGCGCCTGCACGGGAGCCTGCGCGCGGCGCTGGGCGCGCTCGCGCGACTTCATGCGCTTGGTGATCTGGCCGACAAAGCCCGTGGGGAACATGAAGATCACCAGGATCAGCGTGAGACCCAGCAGGAACTGCCACAGCCCCGGAAAGTAGGCGGCGGAAATCAGCTTGACGGATTCAAAGCCCACCGCGCCCAGGAACGCGCCGGCGGCATGGCCCGCGCCGCCCAGGATGGTGATGAAGACAAACTCGCCCGACCGCAGCCACGACCCGATTTCCGGCGTGACCAGTCCCTGCATCAGAGCCAGGATCCCGCCCGAGAATCCCACCACCACGGCCGACAGCAGATAGCCCTTCCACATGATGAAGTAGGCGGAAAATCCCAGGTATTCGATACGCGTTTCATTGGTCTTGATGGCCGACAGCGCCTGGCCGCTGCCTGATCGGAAGTAGCGCTGCACCCACCACGCCAGCACCAGCGACAGGACCAGCGTCAGCACCAGCAGCGCGCGCTCGAAGGATTCGCGCTCCATCACGATGCCGGCCATGGTGGGACGCACGATGCGCATGCCGTCGGAGCCGCCCGTCAGCGTGTACAGCTTGCCCAGCAGCGCAAACAGCACCATGCTCAGCGCCAGGTTCAGCATGCCGAAGAAAATGCCGCGGTAGCGCACGACGAACAGGCCGATGATCACGGCGGACACAAAGCTGGCCACGACGCCGGCCAGGATCAGCACCAGCGCATCCAGGCCGGGCACGGCCTTGGCCAGAAAGGCGACGGTGTACGCCGAGATGCAGGCGAACATCGCGTGGCCGAAAGAAATCTGGCCGGCGCGCGCCATCACCGATACGCCCAGCGCGGCGATCGCGTAGGTCAGCCCGATGACGATCGGCGTGATGGTCCAGGAATAGGTATAGCCAAGGAACAGCGTGACCAGCGCGGCCAGCAGGCTCAGGACAGGCACTTTCATCAGATCGTCCTCGCTTGGGCCACGGTGAACAGGCCGTGCGGCCGGATGATCAGCACCAGCACCATGATGATGTAGGGCACCGCCACTTCCAGTTCCGGCGCGGCGTACACGGCGATGGCGCGGATGATGCCGATCAGCAGCGCCGCAATCAGCGCGCCGGTGATCTGGCCCAGCCCGGCGGTGGCGACCACCGCGAACGACAGCACCGTCATGTCGGTGCCAGCCCCCGGCACCAGCGACGTCGTGGGCGCGGCCAGGGCCCCGCCCAGGGCGCCCAGGATGGTGGCGATGACAAAGGTGACGTAGCCAATCTTCTTGGCGTTGATGCCCAGCGACGTCGCGACCTCGCGGTTATGCGTGGTGGCCACCGTCTGCTTGCCCAGCTTGGTGTGGCGCAGGAAATATTCCAGGCACACGTAGGCCAGCAACGCGGTGACAGGCACCACCACCAGTTGGTAGGTGGTGTAGGTGATGTCGCCGATTTCGATGTTGCCGAGGCGATTCACGACCTCGCTGGCGCTGTAGGGCTGCGCGCCCCACAGCATGCGCTGGATGTCTTCCAGCATCAGGAAGCCGCCGAAAGTGATCAGGAGTTTGAGGATGGGGTCGTAGTTCTGGGCGCGGCGGATCAGCACGAATTCCATGATGCTGCCCAATGCCAGGCCCACCGCGATGGCGGCCACGAACAAGGCCGCGAACAGCAGGACGGGAGAGTCGGTCTTGGGCGCCAGGAACATGACAAGGCTGGCTGCGGCATAACCACCGAAGGCGTAGAAGGCGCCGTGGGCGACGTTCAATATGCCCATCACACCAAACACCAGGGTTAACCCCATCGATACCAGGAACAGCAGACTGGCGTACGCCACGCCATCCACCAAGGCGAGAGGCAGTAGATCCAAGGTCAAGCGTCTTCTCCCAATACGCTGAGCACGGACGCGGCGTTCTTCATGCGCCGCGCGGCGTGCGGGCTTGCGCCCTGGACGCGCCCGGCGCGTCCTTGTCTCGTTATCAACCTGTCCGTGCCCCCGCCGCCGTGCAGGCGAAAGAGGCCGGAAGGCCCTTTATTCCAGGGGGTTCGCCAGCCCCGCTCCGGCGCCGGGCAGACCCGCCTGTGTATGTGTGCGAAGTATAGGTAGCGGTTTATCGGCCAGCTATTTATCTTTGTGCAAGGCGGGTTTAACAAGCGATGGAGTGACCGCGGACGGTGTGTCGTGCTGCCCTGCCGCCGCCAGCGGCGCCCGGGTTTGATAGTCCGGGATAATCCGGATCTGCGCCTCGTCCGGCAGGCGTACATAACGGCCTAGGCCATCCGGCGCAAGCGCGCCGACGTCCAATTGGGCAAGCCTCGCGCCCGCTGCGTCGCGCACGTCGATGCGCATCTGCGGCGGCGCCAGGCCATAGGTCTCGCCAGACTCCGGGGTCAGGATGCGATCGCTGCGGGCCTGCGAGAACAACGCAACGAAGTCGGCCACATCGAAGCCCTGCGCCGCGCCCGGCGGCGATGCAATCCAGCCCTGCGAACCGCGCGTCAGGTCCACCGAACCGGCAGGCGTGGCCAGCGTCACCCGCGCGGCCTGGTCCGCATTCCAGGCGTAAAGCCTGGCGGGCTTGCCGCTGTCGTCATGCAGGTGGGTATGGCCATGGTGGCCGCCCGGCGACTCCACGGCCTCGTGCCACTGCCACGCGGACAGCGCGACGCCCGCCGCCAGCAGCAGGGGCCAGACAGCGCGCGCCGCCTTCAACGGCGCCTCCACCACAGCAGCAGTCCGGTCAATAGCGCCAGCAATGGCAACGCCACCGTGCTGGTCCAGAACACCGCGCGCATCTGGCGATTGGTCAGTTCGACGCGGCGGATCTCGTAATGGCGGGGCCGGATCGTCAGCAACGCGTCTTCGCCGGCCAGCAGGGTGACCGCATTGGTGAACAGCGCGCCGTTGCCCAGCGTGGCGAAATGCCGGTTGATCGCGAAGTCGCTGTCGCCCACGACCAGCAGCGTGGGACGCGCGGCGCCGTCGTCATTGGCGGCCTGGCCGCTGCGCGTGGCCAGCGCCATCAGCGTGTAGCGGGAAGGCGGCCGTCCGGGCGGATGCGCCTCGGCGGATGTCTGCGCCAGTGGCGTCACCACGACGCCGGGCGGCAGGGCATCGCCGGCCGGTTCCAGCCCCGCTGCGCCCGGGAAGAAGCTGAGCGGCAGGCCCCGCGTCATCTTGTGGCGCGTGTAGTCGCTGACAGCCGGACTGCCAGGGTCGTTGCGGTAGTGGCTGCCCGGGTCGGCAAGCGGCCCTTGCGCCAGCGCGATACCGAAGTCGGCCAGCAGATCGTCCAGTCCGTGCGGCGTATCGGGTTCCAGCAACAACAGCGTCTTGCCGCCCGCCTGTGTCCAACGGCGCAGCGCCGCTGCGTCATCCTTGCCGAACGCCGTGCGCGGCCCGGCCGCCACCACCACGGCGCAGCGCGGCAAGGCCTGCGCCAGGCTGCCGGCGCTGACCGCGCGCGTGGAAAAGCCCAGCGTCTGCAAGGCGTTGCGCGCCATCGCCATGCCATGCTGCTCATGCACTTCCACGCGCGCCACCAGGTTTTCGTCGCCGTCGTGTTCCTCCAGGTCGTCCAGCGACGTCAGGCTGTCCAGCGTGGCCTCGCGATGGCCCTGCGTGAAGCAGACGGTCTGCGCGCCGTTCTGGCTGATACGGATCAGCGCGTTGGTGAAGTCGGTCTCGGTGCCGCCGTTGATCGTGGTCTTGCGATCGCCCGAAGCCAGCACCGCGCTGCCGGCGAATTGGATGCCGGCAGCCCGGGCCTCCGCCGGCCGCAGCGCCGGGTCCACGGCGCGCACGCGGATCAGCGGATTTTCGCGTTCGTACTGGCGCAGCAATTCAAGGGCATCGACCATGCTCTTGTTGCGCAGGTCATAGAACCAGGTCACTTCCACGGGCTGCCGGACCTGGCGGGCGACCTCCAGGCTTTCCGGCGCCAGGCTGTAGACGCGCTGTGCGGTCAGGTCGATGCGCCCCAGGTTGCGCGCGGTCCACAAGTTCAGCGCCAGCAGCAACGCCGCAACGGCGATCACGGGCAGCCACAACGAAAGGCGCCGGCCGGCGCGGCGCAACAGCGGGCGGCTCATCGCAGTCTCCAGCGCTTCAGGTTGACGGACGCCACCATCAGCGCCAGCAAGGCCACGCTGGCCAGCGTGACGGTCGCGGGCCCGGGCAACACGCCGCGGATGAAGTCCACGTGCTGGGCGGACAGCGACAGCGCCTGGAAGAACGGCGACAGCGCCGGAAAGGTATCCAGCGCGGCCGGGTAATCGATGAACCACAGCAGCACCAGGATGCCCCACGTGGCGCTGGCCGCCACGATCTGGTTCGAGCAGGCGCTGGACACCGCGATGCCGATGGCCAGGAACAACGCCCCGTACAGGAATACGCCGATGTAGCCGCCCATGATGGGCCCATAGTCCGGCTCGCCGTACCAGGCCAGCGGCAGCACCGCCGACATCGTGCCCGCGAGCATCAGCGCCAGCATGGTCAGCCCGGCTGCGAACTTGGCCGCTACCAGCGTGAAGTCCGACAGAGGCAGCGTCAACAGCAGTTCCAGCGTGCCCTGCCGCGCTTCCTCGGCGAAGGCGCGCATGCTGACCAGCGGCATCACCAGGATGAGCAGGATGGTCATGTTGTGAAACGCGGTGACCATCTGTCCCGTGCTGACGAAGAACAGGTTGAAGCTGAACAGGTATCCCGACAAGGCCCAGAACACCGCCACCACGACCAGCGCCACGGGCGAGCCGAAGTCGGTGCGCAACTCTTTGCGGTACAAGGCCGCGAATCCTTTCATGCCCGCCTCCGCATCTGGGGATCGTTCGGCGCCAGCGCCGCCAGCAGGCGGGCCTCCACCGCTTCCTGCGCCGGCAGCACGGCGCGCAATTGCGCATGCGCCAGCGCCGCGCGCATCACGGCGTCGCTGGCGGCGGCGCTCGCGGCCGGGTTCTCCCAGGCGATGCGCCACTTGCTTCGCTCTGCATCCAGGACCGCGACATCAACCGTTCTGACGCCCGCGCAGGCGTACAGCGCGGCGCGCAGGGCTGCGTGCCCGGATAGCGGCAACGCCAGCTCCAATTGCAGCGCGGCGCCGGACTCGTGCAGCACCGCGTCCTGCACCAGTCGCCCCTGGCGCAGGATCGCGATGCGCGAGCACAGCGCCTCGACTTCCTGCATCAGATGGCTGCTGAACACCACCGCGCGCCCTTCGGCGCAGCGCCGGATCATCGCGCGCGCTTCCACGATCTGCACCGGATCCAGGCCGTTGGTGGCCTCGTCCAGCAACAGCACCGGCGGATCGTTCAGCACCGCCTGCGCCAATCCCACGCGCTGGCGCTGGCCTTTGGATAATCGCCCGATCACCGAGCGCGCCACGCCCTGCAGGTCGAATCCATCGATGGCCCGTTCGATCGCCTGGCGCCGCGCCCGGGCGCCGCCCTGGACTTTGACGCCGGCGCCGAATTCCAGGTACTGCGTCACGGTCAGCGCGTCATACAGCGGCGCGCGTTCGGGCAGGTAGCCGATGTCGGCATTGCCGCGCCCCGGCGCCGGCTCGCGGCCGCGGATCGTGATGCGCCCGCTGTCGGGCGTATAGAAGCCCGCCATCAGGCGCAGCGTGGTGGTCTTGCCGCTGCCGTTGGGCCCAAGCAGGCCCAGGATCTCTCCCGGCCTGACGGACAGGCTGAGAGAGTCCAGGACCTGGCGCGGGCCGAACGACTTGCAGACCTCTTGCAAGACAACAGCGGGCTCCATGGCGCGCCTTCAGTCGAAGACTTTGGTCTTGGCGTTCTGCGCGTGCTGCTCCGCGTCATGGCTATACCAGAGCTGGCCCTGGCGCGCGTCGCGGATCTGCTTGAGGCGGTCGATGGCCAGCATGGACGCGGCGGTGTTCCAGGTGATGCCCGGAATGACGCCCGCCTCGTTTTCGCCGGTGTAGATGGCGTCCGCGGCCAGCAGCACCGTGCCGGTTTTCGGCAGCTTTACCTGCAGCGATTGGTGGCCCTGCGTATGGCCCTTGGTGTCCAGCAGCACGATGGTGCCGTCGCCGAACAGGTCGAAGTCGCCTTCCACCTGGATGAAGTCATAGTCGCGCGTGGTGTCGAAATCCTTCATCACGTAGGCGGCGCGCTGGAATTTCTCGGGCCACCAGGCGGCGCGCAGCTCGGCCTTCTGCACCACGTGCTTGGCCTTGGGGAACATCTTGATGTTGCCGGCGTGGTCAAGGTGGAAGTGCGAATACACGACGTACTTTACGTCGCTGACGTCAAAGCCTGCCGCCTTCAGTTGGCGGTCGATGACTTCGTCGCGGCCCTGGATGGAATTGAACGCGCCGCACAGTCCCTGCCCCCAATAGTTGGCGCAATTGCCGTCGGCGGTGGCCTGGTTCATCCCGGTGTCGAACAGCACCAGGCCGCGCGGATGCTGAATCACGTAGGCTGGCACCGGAATCTTGATCTTGGTGCCCACGTCCACCATCGCGGTCATGAAGCCCTTGTCCAGCTCGATCTTGCCCACCGACAACTGCATCAATTTGATATCGGGCGGCGCGTCGGCCGCGTGTGCCCAGCCGCCCGCCATCATCGCCACTGCCCCAACCATCGCCTTCCAGCTCTTGCTCATTGTTGTCTCCTCGGACCAACAGGGGGAAGCCGCAGCCAGGCGGCGGCGGCCGATCAGCAAGCTCCCGGTGTATCCCGGGTTCACATCGTCGACAGGGTGCTCTTTCCGTGCGGGGGCCGTGCGGCAGGCCGCGCAGAACGCACGGCCTGAAACGGCATCTGACGGCCGTTTTCTCTGTTGCGCACTCTGCCGCAGGGCGGAATGGCTGCCAATTAGGGATTCATTAAGCAGGGCTTCGCGGCGCGCGAAGTGGGGGGAACCCTAGTGGACGAGGTGCCACGAATCCGCTGACGCATGGCCGCCACGTGCGCGGTGCGACCAGCGGCGCCGGCAACGGCTGACGCCGCAACGCGCGCCGCTGCCTTCGTCTAAAAGCTACGCCGCGTGCCTTTCCTGCAATTCGGCAAACGAGACCAGCTCGCCAGCCAGCGCGCTGGCCATGACAGTCGGCGGGCTGGCCAACCAGACGCTGCCCGGACCGGACCGCCCCGGGAAGTTCCGGTTGATCGCACTGATCGTCACCTGCGAAGCGTCGGTGGACGAACCCGGTCCGCAATTGGCGCAGGCGCCGCAGGACGGCTGCAGGATGCGCGCGCCCACCGCCGCGAACGTGCGGTCATAGCCTTGCGCGACGCAGTAATCCCGCACCGCCGTGGTCCCGTACTGCAGGTACAGCATCACACCATCCGGCAGCTTCAGTCCGCGCGCCACCGCCCACGCCAGCACCCGGTGGTAGTGGTCGAAGTCTTCGCGCTTGCCGGCGGTACAGGATCCCCCATAGGCGATGTCGATGCGGGGACGTTCCTTCAGCGATGACAAGGGCACGCCGTTGCCCGGATCGCCCGGGGCCGCCACCAGCGGCGACAACGCGCCGCAATCCACCCGCAGGGTCGCGGCGTAGGTGGCATCCGGATCGCTATGCATCCACGGCTCGATGCCGGCGTCCACGCCACGGCGTTCGCGCAGGAAGCGCGCGGTCTCCGCGTCGGGCGCCACGATGCCGGTCAGCCCGCCCAATTCGGCGGTCATGTTGGTCAGCGTCGCGCGCTCGTCTATGGAAAGGCCAGCGATGGCCTTGCCCGTGAATTCAAAAACCTTGCCCACGCCCGCCCCCGCGCGGATCTCGGGCAGCGCCAGCAAGTGCAGCACGATGTCCTTCGCCGTGACGCCCGGAGGCGGCATTCCGTCCAATTCAATGCGCAGCGAGCCTGGCATCGTCAGCCGGACAGCGCCCGTGACGAACGCGTTCGCCATGTCGGTCGTGCCCACTCCGAACGCCACGCAGCCCAGCGCGCCGCTATGCGGCGTGTGCGAGTCCGTGCCCACGACAACCTGTCCCGGCAGCGCGTAGTGTTCGGCCATCATCGCGTGCGAGATGCCCGCCACGATGTCGCCGGGATCGTTGGCGGCCTCGACTTCGGTCAGCGTACGGTGCTGACGCAGCCCATACGCGCTGGCGAAGTCGCGCTGCGCCTGGCACATGGCGCGCACGTTGGGCACGATGCCCGCGCGCACATGATTCGGGCTTTCCTCGACGTAGGAAGTATGGTCCTCGAACACCACGATGCGCTCGGGGTCCACCAACCGCAGGGGCCGGCCAAACCGCGCATGCAGCATATGGGCGGCCATTCCGGTGTAGTACTCATGGATGAAGCGCCAGTCCGCCCGGATGAATACGCCCATGCCCTCGGCCGGCTCGGCGGCGGTGGCCGCGGTGCGCAGCAGATGGCGCACGATGATTTTCTCGAACAGCGTGCGGGGCGGTCCGCCAGCGTTCATCGATGCGGCATCCGAGGCGGGCGCGACGTCGCGCAACTGAGACTGCCCGAAGGCCAGCAGGCCGCCCGCCTTGACGATGGCGGCCGACAGGGCGTCGCGTCCCGCCACGATCTCGTCGACCGTGATGGGCTCGCCCCGTTGCAGCCGTTCCACCAGCCCCAGGTCGGTGCTGGTGTAGAGGCCGATGTTGTCGGCGTTCTGGCGATAGATGCGTTCGAAGCTCTCGGCAATCACCAGCCGCACTCCGGCCGACTTCTCGGCCATCGGACTGTGCTCGCGCGACGAACCCTTGCCATAGCGCTTGCCCGCCACCACCACGTTGATGCCCGCCAGTCTGACCGCATCTTTGCCGACCGGCAGCGCATCGCCCGTGCGAAAGCCGGTATAGGGATAGCGGCCCAGCTTCTCGTCGAAGTGCGTCAGGATGGGAACCGGCGTGATCTCGTCGGTGGAAATATCGTCGCGCAGCGGTCCCGCCTGCGCCCCGGACAGCGTGGCGCCCGCAAGCTGCCGGGCCACGCAATCGGGATTGCGCGCCAGGAACAGCAGGCGCGCGGGGCGGTCGAGTACGAGATCAGCGGTCATGGTGGAGCAGCTATTCAATGGTCACGCCGGCAGCCTTTACCAGCGCCTGGCTCTTGGTGATTTCCGCGGCCAGCGTCTGGCTTGCCTGTTCCGCGCTGCTGCCCTGCGCCACGAAGCCTTGCGGCGACAGCGCCTGCAGCACTGCCGGCTCGTGCATCGTCTTGGCCGTGGCGGCCTGCAGTTTCTGGACGATGTCGGCGGGCAGCTTCGCCGGGCCGATCAGCGAGATCCAGGCATCGTACGAATAGCCCTTGACGCCCGCCTCGTCCAGCGTGGGTACGTTTGGCAGGACGGCCACGCGCTCCGGCGTGCTGACGGCCAGGGCCCGCAGCTTACCCGCCTGCACCTGCGCCAGGGCCGACGGGATAGCCAGGAAGGACACCTGAATCTGCCCGGACATGACGTCGGTGATCAGGGCGTTGCCGCCCTTGTAGGGGATATGCATCATGTCCACGCCTGCCTTGGACTTGAGCAGTTCGCCGGCCAGGTGCAGCACGCTGCCCGTCCCGGACGAGCCGTAATTGATCTTGCCGGGCTGCTCGCGCGCCGCCTTCAGCAGGTCCGCCATCGTCTTGTACGGCGAATTCTCGGCCACCACGACGACCAGCGGCGTCGTGCCGATCACGGAAATGGGCGTGATGTCCTTGACCGCGTCGTAGGGCATGCTCTTGTACAGGCTGGGATTGATGGCGTGGTTGGACGACACGATCGCCAGCGTGTAGCCATCGGGCTTGGCCGACACCAGCTGGCGCGTTCCCGGGATGCCCGCCGCGCCCGCCAGGTTTTCGACGATCATGGGTTGGGCCAAGGCCTTGCCCAGGTTCTCGCCGACCACGCGCGCCACCACGTCGGCGGTCGAGCCGGGCGAGGTGGGAACGATCAGCCGGATGGGATGGTCGGGATAGTCGGCGGCGGCCGCTACGAACGTCGCGCACAGGGCGCCGATCGCGAGGGTACAGCTCGCAAGCAATCTGGTGGGGGTCATGATGTCTCCGTATAGGACGCAGCGGGGTCTGAATGCCCCGTACCGGCGATGAACGCGCCTTGACTATACGAATACCGACGCCATCACAGAAGTGTCTTCTCGGCAGGCCTGCCATCGCGAATGGCGACGGCCGGTTGCTGGGGCGCGCGGCGATGAAGGACTGCCGACGCGTGCCAACTGCATGCCGCGAGGCACGTGTTCACGACGAGCTTCGGCGGCGTGTGCCGACGGCGTTCGGCAAAGGAGCGTGCCGCCGGAGTCAGCCCTGCTGGGCCAGGAACTTGACGAGGCTGCCCGCCGTGGCGGAAAGCTGGGCGTGGCTGGGGAACACGATGCAAAGCTGGCGGCGCGCCCAGTCGTCGGACAGGGGACGAACCACCACGTCCAGGGCCTGGAGGTACAACTCGGCCACCTGCTGCGGCATCACGGCGATGCCCAGACCCGCATGGGTCATGCGGCACAACGCGTCCAGGCTGGCCACCCGGATCTTCACGGACAGCGTCCTGCCCATGTCCGCGGCCCGCGCGGCCAGCAACTGGGTCAACGCGCTGTTCTCGCGCAAGCCCACGAAGGTTTCGCCGGCGATATCCTGCAGGCTGAGCTGGCGGGCGGCCGCCTTTGGGTGACCCGATGGCAACATCACCGCCAGCCGATCGCGGCGGTAAGGCAACTGCTCCAGCCCATCGGCGCCGGCGATCTGGTTGCAGATGCCGAAATCCGCGGCGCGTTCGCGCACCAGCTTCAGAACGTCGGGACTATGCTGCTCTTCCAGGTCGATATCCACGTCGGGAAACAGGCGCTGGAACGCCGCCACGTCCTCGGGCAGGAACTGCACGATGGCCGACAGGTTCGCCACCACCCGCACGTGTCCCTTCACCCCCTCATAGAAGCGGGACAGATCCGCCCCCATCGCCTCGACGTCGCCGATGATCTGGCGCGCGTGCCGCAGCACCGTCTGGCCGGCGGGAGTCGCCGTCACCCCGCGCGTGTGCCGCGTGATCAGCGGCAGGCCGATCAAGGATTCCATGTCGGCAATGCGCCGGCTGACGGCCGATGGCGCGATGAACTCACGCTCCGCCGCCCGCGCGATGCTGTTTTCCTGGCACACCGCCACGAACAGGCGCAGCGAGGTCAGATCGAGTTTGCGTAGGATGTTTTCCATGGCGTGGCGGACGGGGCGGCGGGGCACGCCCGCATTGACGGGGGATCGTACACCACCGCCCGATTCGCCGATCAGGCCGCCATTTGCGACCGCCCGCCCTCGCGATAACGGTCCCACAGCGACGCCTGCCGGCCCCGGGCCGCTTCCACGCTTTTGTCCTTCACGTGGCCGTAGCCCCTAATGCTGTCTGGCACGTTGGCCAGGTCCAGCGCAGCATCCCGGTTGCCGGCGTCCAGCGATCGCGCAAGCTCCTGGGCCAGCGCAAGGTAATCGGCGGCCAACTGCCGTTCCATGCGTCGTTCGTCCGTCTTGCCGAACACGTCCAGCCAGGTGCCGCGCAGACGCTTCATGGGCGCCAACGCGCGGAAGACCAGCCCCATCCATGCGCCATAGGCGCGCTTCTGCAGCAGGCCCTGCGCGTCGCGCCGGGCAAGGGCCGGCGGCGCCAGGTAGTAGCGCACCTGGTAGTCGCGGCCAGGCTCGCCCTCGAACTGCGCGCGCAGCCTGTCCTTGAAGGACGGATCGGAATACAGGCGCGCCACCTCGTACTCGTCCTTGTAGGTCATCAGCTTGGCCAGATTGCGCGCCACGGCCCGGGTGACTTCGTGGCGCTTGTCGCCCATTGTGGCTTCGCGTGTGCGCACGGCCTCCACGGCCGCCAGGTAGCGGTCCGCATAGGCGTCATCCTGGTAGGCGCGCACGTGCGCCGCCAGCCGCTTGACCAGCGCGTCCAGCGATTCCGGCAACGCCACCAGACGCTCGGCCGCTACCGGACGCAGCGCATCCGCGCCGCGATGCGCGGCCTGCCGTCCCAGTTCGAAAGCCGCCAGGTTCTTGTCCACCGACACGCCATTGATCTGGATGGCCCGGCGCAGGCTCTCCAGCGACAGCGGCAAGCCTCCCTTCTGCCAGGCGTAGCCCAGCAACAGCGGGTTGGCGTAGATGCTGTCGCCCAGCAAGGCCTCGGCCAGCGGACCCGCCTCGATGAAGTCGCAGTGGCCGCCGGTGCTCTGCGCCAGCGCCGTCTGAGCCTGCGCGCCCGGGAAGCGCCAGGTCGGCTGCGACAGGAATGCGGCCGTCGGCGCCGCGCTGCTGTTCACCACCGCCCTGCCGTGGTCGGGCCGCAGCCGCGACAGCACTTCGGGCGATGCGGACACCAGCGCATCGCACCCGATCACCAGGTCGGCTTCGCCCAGCGCCACGCGCGTGGCATGCAGGTCGGCGGGCCGGTTGGCAAGCTGGACGTGGCTGAGCACCGCGCCGCCCTTCTGGGCCAGACCGGCCATGTCCAGCACGGTCACGCCCTTGCCCTCGATGTGCGCGGCCGCGCCCAGCAGCGCGCCAATCGTGACGACCCCGGTTCCGCCCACGCCCGCCACCACCACGCGGTAGGCGGCGCCCGGCGCGATGTCCGCGCAATCTGGCAAAGGCGCTTCCGGCAGCGTGGGCGCTCCTGCGCCCTGGTTCGGCTTGCGCAGCACGGCGCCCTCGGCCATCACGAAGCTGGGGCAAAAGCCCTCCACACAGGAAAAGTCCTTGTTGCACGACGACTGGTTGATCCGCCGCTTTGTCCCCATCGGGGTGTCGAGCGGCTCCACCGACAGGCAGTTCGACTTCACCGAGCAATCGCCGCAGCCTTCGCAGACGGCCTCGTTGATGAAGGCGCGCTTGGGCGGATCGGGAAACTCGCCGCGCTTGCGGCGGCGGCGCTTTTCCGTGGCGCAGGTCTGGTCGTAGATAAGCACCGTGGTGCCTTCCGTGTCGCGCAGCGCCCGCTGCACGTCGTCCAGCGCCTTGCGATGGTGCACGTCCACCCCGGCCGGCAAGATTCCCCCTCCGGCGTACTTCTCGGGCTCATCGGTCACCACCACCGTCTTGACCACGCCTTCCGCCTGCATCTGCAGGGCGATCTGCGGCACGGTCAGCACGCCGTCCACCGGCTGCCCGCCGGTCATGGCGACAGCGTCGTTGTAGAGGATCTTGTAGGTGATGCGGGCCCGCGCGGCAACGGCCGCGCGAATCGCCAGCAGGCCGGAATGGAAATAGGTGCCGTCGCCCAGGTTGGCAAAGATATGCTGTTCCGACGTGAAATCCTTCTGGCCCAGCCACGCCACGCCTTCGCCGCCCATCTGGCTGAAGGTATCGGTGTTCCGGTCCATCCACATCGCCATGTAGTGGCAGCCGATGCCGGCGACCGCGCGCGATCCCTCCGGCACGCGGGTGGACGTGTTGTGCGGACAGCCCGAGCAGAACCATGGCTTGCGCTCTTCCACCAACGTGGGACGGCTGGCCTCGCGCTCCTTGGCGTCGATAACTGCCAGGCGTGCAGCAATGCGAGCCCGCAGCGCGTCCGACAAGTCCGCTTTTTCCAGGCGGGCGGCGATGGCCCGGGCAATCAGCGCCGGCGACAACTCGTAGCGCGCCGGCAGCAGCCAGCCGCCGCGCGGCGTGGACCATTCACCGCCGCCGTTTTCGCGTTCGTCAAACTTGCCGTACACGCGCGGGCGCACGTCGTCGCGCCAGTTGTAGAGTTCTTCCTTGAGCGCGTATTCCAGGATCTGGCGCTTTTCCTCGACGACCAGGATCTCCTTCAACCCGGTGGCGAACTCGCGCGCGTCCTGCGCGTCCAGCGGCCAGATGCAACCCACCTTCAGCACCCGGATGCCGGCCTGCGCACAGGCGGCCTCGTCCAGGCCCAGGTCGTTAAGGGCCTGGCGCACGTCCAGGTAAGCCTTGCCGGCGGTCATGATGCCGAAATGCGCCTGCGGTGAATCCAGCACCACCCGGTTCAACTTGTTGGCGCGCACATAGGCCAGCGCCGCGTACCACTTGTGGTCCAGCAACCGCGCCTCTTGCGCCAGCGGCGTATCCGGCCAGCGGATGTTCAGGCCGCCGGCGGGCAGGCCTTCTTCGGGCAGCACGATCTGCACCCGCTCCGGGTCCACGTCCACGGACGCGCTGGACTCCACTACATCCGTCACGCATTTCATCGCCACCCACAGGCCCGTATGGCGGCTCATGGCCCACCCATGCAGGCCGTAGTCCAGGTACTCCTGCACGTTGGACGGGTACAGCACGGGGATCCCGCTGGCGATCAGCACATGTTCGGACTGATGCGCCACCGATGAGGATTTCGCGGCGTGGTCGTCGCCCGCCAACAGCAACACCCCGCCGTGCGCCGACGTGCCGGCCGAATTGGCATGCTTGAGCACGTCCACCGACCGGTCCACGCCGGGGCCCTTTCCGTACCACATGCCGAACACGCCATCGCGCTGGGCGCCGGGGAAGAGGTTGAGTTGCTGCGTGCCCCAGACCGCGGTGGCGGCCAGGTCCTCATTGACGCCGGGCTGGAACACCACGTCGTTCGCCTTCAGGTGGCGCTTGGCCTTCCATAGGGCCTGATCCAGGCCGCCCAAGGGCGATCCCCGGTAACCCGAAACGTAGCCGCCGGTATTCAGGCCCGCTCCAAGGTCGCGCTGCTTCTGCATCAGGGGAAGGCGCACCAGCGCCTGCGTGCCGCTGAGATACACGCGGCCGGTCGTCTGGGTGTATTTGTCGTCCAGCGCCAGGCCATGGGTATCGGCCACGCCAGTGGGTAGAGGGGCGTTCACGGGCTTGTCTCCTGCAATCTGCGGTGCGGGGTATATGGGTTTTTCCGCAGTGTAGGAAGCCGGCGGGTCATCGTATATTCATATATTCATGTACCTGGTATGCGATAAACACATGGCTCAAGACGTCACGCTCAGACAGCTCCGGTACTTCGCCGCCGCCGCCCGCACCGGGCGGTTTTCCATGGCGGCGGCCGACGAGCACGTCTCGCAGTCGGCGGTCACCAATGCGGTGCTTGCGCTCGAGGCGCAACTGGGCGTGCGCCTCTTCGACCGCCATGCGCACGGCGTCACGCTGACGCCCGAAGGCCACAACTTCCACCAGCGCGCTCGCGACGTGCTCGATGCCCTGGACGACGCCCTGCGCGAGCCGGGCTTCCAGCGCTATGCGCTGCGAGGCTCGGTGCGCATAGCGGCGTCCTACACCGTGCTGGGCTATTTCCTGCCCGACCTTCTGGCGCGCTTTCGACGCCGCTACCCGGACGTCGTGCTCGACCTGATCGACCTGGATCGCCCCGAGATCGAAAAGGCGGTGGCCAGCGGCGACGTCGAGTTGGGCGTGGCGCTGCTCTCCAACGTGGACAAGCGGGAACGTTTCGGCCACCAAGTGCTGGTCCGCTCTCGGCGCCAGCTCTGGACGGCCTCGGGCCACCCGCTGCTGCAGGCCGCCGCCCCGTCGCTCGCCGATATCGCGCGCTATCCGTACATCCTGCTGGAAATGGACGAGGGCGAACGCTCCACGCTCAACTACTGGCGCGCCCACGGCCTGGAGCCCGACATCGCGTTCCGAACGCGGTCGATGGAAGCGTTGCGCGGGCTGGTGGCGCACGGCTTCGGCATCACGATGCTGTCCGACATGGTGTACCGTCCCTGGTCGCTGGAAGGCCGCAAGATCGAAGCCCTGCCCATCGCGGACGCCGTTCCCCCCATGGAAGCCGGCCTGATCTGGCATCCCCGCGCGGCCATGGCCAAGCCCGCCGACGCCTTCCGGCAGTTCATGATGTACGCGTGCGGGGTCTGATACCCCATAGCCCGCGGACCGCCATGCATCGGCGCAGCAATCGCGGGATCTCGCAATAGGCGGGACCTGTCTGCCCAGGGCAAATCGTCCTGCTCTCGCCATATATCAGACGGCGCCGATAGCACGCGCGCCGGCCCCTTCCTACCATTCCTCATCACATTCCTTGAATCCTCTCCCTTTCCGGGACGGAAGCTTTGCCTCGCGCCCACGCCATGAATCAAGCCGCCGCCGACCGAACCGCGCCCGTCGCCTGGGGAATCTGGATGTCCGCTCACGCCGGTCAGCCACGTCCAGGCATGCACATCCACTCCCTGCAGGAACATCCCATTTGCCTTCATGCCGCATCCGGTGCGCTGGTTCCTTATCCCTCCCCCAATACCGAAAGCACCGAACAATCGGTGTTCGGCGTCGGAGAAGACCGCCGCGCCTGGATTCAAAACGCCTGCGCCACCCTGTCCTGCCGCGTGAACGGCGCCGAAATGCGTCCCGGCGAACGCTGGCCCCTGGCCGACCGCGACGAAATCACCGTGGGCCTGACACGGCTGTCGGTCCTGCAGGCCGATTCCCCGCAGCAGTGGGACGCCTGGGCAGGCAGCCGGCCAGGCGCAACTCCCGACGACGAAGCCGCCGCGCTGCTGGCGTTGCGCGCACTGAACGACGCCGACATGCATATCGGCGCCTTCTCGCCCGACGACAACTGGCGCAGCCGCGGCGTCGCAGTCGATGCCCTGGCCGACGATACCCACGACACCGCCGACCCCTTGCTGACGCTGGCAACGGAATTCGACCAGGCCATCCAGGGCACGCATCAAGGTCTGCAAGCCATCCGAACCCACACGCCCGGACTCGCCAGCGGCTCCTTGCCGCCCCCGCCCGATCCTTTCGATACGCCGTCCGTTGCGCCCGCCACACGCATGTTGCTTGAAGGCCTGCTGCCCGAGGCCACCGACATCGACAGCATCCTCGCCGACATGAACGACTTCGACGATGCCCAGTTGTTTGCGCCGCCACCCAACCATGACGTGTTGCGCCTGCTTGCCGACCGCCCCACTGCCAACACGCCTGGCAAGACCATCGCCAGCCTGGCTCGCCGCGAACACCACGACCTGACCATCGACAGCTTCTTCGCACAAGACCTTTCCGAATCTTCGCATTGATCCGCAGAACACCATGTTGAAAGTTACCGTCCCTCCCGCTGAACCGCGCGATTCCCTGCGCCAATTGCTGCAGAACCGAACGCTCGACTGCGCCATTGACGAATCCACCGCGAAGATTCAGCGCCAGCCCGCCTCCGCCAGCCTGCGCTGGCTGCTGTTCCAGCTTCTGTGCTTGAAGGGCGACTGGCTGCGCGCCTTGAAGCAGCTTCAGGTCTGGGCAAGCCTCAACACCAAGCACCTTCGCATGGCCCAGATGCTGCGCGAATTGCTGCGCGCCGAGGCCTACCGCAGCGAAGTGATGAAGGGCGCAAAGGAACCCGGCTGGCTGGACGCGCCCGCCTCGTGGTCCAGGCAACTGACGCAAGCCATCCATGCAATGGAATCCGGCGATCCCGCCCGCGCCGACATGCTCAGGCGCGAAGCGCTGGACGCCGCGCCCGAGGCCGCAGGCCACGCCAATCCGGGATCTGGCTTCGGCTGGATCACCGACAGCGACAGCCGGCTTGGGCCCAACTGCGAACTGCTTTTCTCCGGCGGTTATCGCTGGCTGCCGTTTTCCCAGATCGCCAGGCTGTCCTTCCCTCCCGTACAGGACGCCCTGGATCTGATCTGGCGTCAGTGCAAGGTCACGCTGCACGACCAGACCGAACTCAGCGCCTACATGCCCACGCGTTATCCCCTGACGCATGACGAAACCGACGCACAGAAGCTCGCCGCAATCACGACGTGGAGCGACCGCAGCGAAACCACCGTGGCTGGCGCCGGTCAACGCACCTGGCTGACCGACGCCGGGGAACTCCCCATGCTGAGCATCCTCAGCATGCATTTCGAGGGGCAGGCCATTGAATGCGCGTGAGGCCTTCCCGAAGGTCCGTTACCTGCCTTCGCTGTTCGACCGACTTCGCGACAACGATCCCCGTTCTCAGCACGAACGCGCGGACGCCTATGCGCCCGACGCCGCAGGCATGCAACGCCTTATCCAACGCGACCTTGCACTGCTGCTGAACACCTGCAACCTGGGCGCGGCGCTTGACGCGACGCGCCATCCACAGGCCGCGCGTTCCGCCGTGAACTACGGCCTGCCTCCGCTTTCCGGCAGCGTCCGCACCAACCACAACCCCGCCATCATCGAAAAGATGGTGCGCGAGACCATCGTCGCGTTCGAACCTCGCCTGATTCCAGAAACGCTGTCGGTTCGCATCGTGCCCTCCAAGCACCCTGGCACCTACAACATCATCCAGCTCGAAATAAAGGCGCTCATGCACTGGTCGCCCTACCCGCTGGAATTCATGGTGCAAAGCCGATACGACCTCGAGTCCTCGCACGCGTCGATTGACGGACGGAGCGGCCTCTGAAATGGATCCCAAGCTGCTTGACTACTACAACAGCGAGCTGACCTACCTGCGGGATCTCGCGGGTGAATTCGCCGCGGCCCACCCCAAGGTAGCCCGCCGGCTCGGCATGCAGGGCGTCGAAGTCGCCGACCCCTACGTCGAACGCATGATCGAGGCCTTCTGCTTCATGGCGGCCCGCGTTCAGCTAAAGCTGGACGCGGAATTTCCCCGTTTCACGCAGCGGCTCCTCGAAGTCGTCTACCCCAACTACGTCGCCCCCACGCCGTCCATGAGCGTCGCGCGCCTGTACCCGGCCACGCGCGAAGGCGACTTCAGCCATGGAGTACGTGTGCCGCGCCACAGCGTCTTCCGCTCGGGCATCACGCCGGGCGAACAGACCGCCTGCGAGTTCCGCAGCAGCCAGGACGTCACGCTCTGGCCCATCGAAATCGCCAACGCCTCCCTCACCATCGTCCCGCCGGATCTTCCCGGCATGCGCCGTCATCTGGCGTCCGGCCAGTCCCTGCAGGGCGCGCTGCGCATCCGCTTGCGCACTACCGGCGACATCAAGTTCTCGCAACTGCGCGGGCTGGACGAACTGTGCTTCTACATCACCGGCGACGAACGCATCACCTCGCATCTGTTCGAACTCATCCACGCCGGGTGTGTGGCCGCCGTGGTGCGCGGCGCCAACGCGGATGATCACGGCGGCCACGTAATCACCCGCCAAGCCGTCACCCATTCAGGCCTGACCGCCGCCGAAGCGCAACTGCCCACCACCTGGAACGGCTTTCACGGCAACAACCTGATCCAGGAATACTTCGCCTTCCGCCAGCGCTTCTACTTTTTCAACGCCACGCAGCTGGCGCGCGGGCTGGCGTCGGCCGACTGCAACGAAGCAGAGATCATCCTGCTGCTCGACCGTCTTCCCCAATCGCTATCCACGCACGTCAATGCCTCGCGCTTTGCCCTGTTCTGCACCCCCATCGTCAACCTTTTCGAAAAGCGCACCGACCGCGTCGAAATCGACCGTTCCAAGACGGAATTCCACCTCGTTCCCGATCGCAGCCGCCCCTTGGACTACGAGGTGTTCTCCGTGCAGCGGGTTGTGGGCCAGCAGGCCAAGAGCGCCAGCGAAGTCGTCTTCAATCCGCTTTATCACACCCTGCACAGTGACTTGGGCAACAATGGTCGCTATTTCTCCGTCAACCGCGAACGCCGCGTCCTGTCGGACAACGCCCGTAAATACGGCACGCGCACGCTGTACGTCGGTACCGAGGTCTATCTATCCCTGGTCGATCAATACGAAGCGCCCTACGGCGGCGACATCCGCTACCTGTCGGTGGACGCGCTGGTGACCAACCGCGACCTGCCCCGGCTCATCCCCCATGACGGCCACAACGACCTCACCATGCGCGAATCGATCCCCATCGAACGCGTCTCGCTGCTGCATCCTCCCAGCATCCCGCGCGAACCCTACGCGCATGGCGAAGCCGCCTGGCGGCTGATCCGACAGCTCAGCTTCAACTACATCCCGCTGGCGGAACTCAACGAAAGCGATGGCAGCCAGGCCTTGCGCAACATGCTGCGGCTGTTCCTGCACGCAGGCGAAACCGATCTCTCCAACCAGATCGACGCGCTCGTCGGGTCGCGCATCACGCGCGTGGCACGCCGGTTGCCGCGCCACGCGCTGATGGTCTACGGACGAGGCGTCAGTTGCAGCCTGACCGTCGACGAAGCCGGGTTCTCTGGCGTCAGCCCTTATCTTTTCGGGCTGATCCTCGAGCAGTACATCGCCCGTCACGTTTCGATCAACGTATTCACCGAAACCTCGCTGCGTTCCATCCAGCGCGGGGACGTCGCCAGGTGGGCGCCCCGCCCTGGCGGCCGCAGCGTCGTCTAGCCATGGACAAGTCTCCAAGTCCCTGCCCCTCCGAGCCGGCGCCCGCCTTGCAAGAATGGTTCGACGCGTCGCAGCCGTGGAAGACCAGCTTCCTTAGCCTGATGCGCGCGCTGTCCGCGCATACGACCGACGCGCCGGTCCCCGGCGCGGCCCTGCTGCCCAGCCAGGAATCGCACCGTATCGGCCAACGAGCCAGTCTGGTTTTCGCCCCCAGCGAGGTCGCCGCAGTCGAACACGACGGCACGCACATCCATGTGCAATTGCACAGCCTGGGCATGTGGGGCCCTCAGGGCCCGATGCCGCTGCACATGTCTGAACTGGCATACACGCGCGTCGAAAGCCACCATGACCGCACGCTTACCGATTTCGCCGACCTGTTCCATCACCGTGCCCTGTCGCTGTTCTACCGAGCCTGGGCTGCGGGGCAGTCCACGGCCTCCCTTGACCGCCCGGCCGACGAACGGTTCACGTTTTACATCGGCAGCCTGATCGGCGACGACCCCCGCGACAGCGCCAGCCTGCATCCCGCCATTCACGCCCGCTACGCCGCCGCCTCGCACCTGGTGCGCGAAGCACGCAACCCCGAAGGCCTGGCCCGCGCCCTGTCGTTCTATTTCGGCGTGGACGTCGAAGTGGAAGAGTTCATGCCCAACTGGATTTCCCTGGACGTCGCCGGCCGCGCCGTGCTGGGCGTTCCGTCGCCCACCGCGATCCTGGGCGACCAGGCCACGCTCGGCCAATCCATTCCTGACTGCCAGCACCGATTCCGCCTGGTGATGGGGCCGTTAAGCCTGGACCAATACCTGCGCCTGACCCCGCACGGCGACGACCTTCCCACTCTGGTGGACTGGGTCCGCACCTTCGTGGGATACGAGTTCGATTGGGAGCTCAAGCTCCTGATCAAGGCGCTGGAAGCGCCCTGCTCACGCGCCCGACCCGAGCATCGACTGGGGTATTCCACCTGGCTCGGTCAGGCTTCAACCGACGCGCCCGTGATCGGCATGGTGTTCGAACCCGAGCACTACCGGGAACCTAAAGCCTACTGACCGAGACAACCTTATGAACGCCCCCCTGAACGCCGATCCAGGCCCCGACGCCGAATTGCTCCTGCCGCTGGACGGCGACCTGCCCTGCGGCCCGGACCTGGAATATGACCCGGATTTCGTGGTGCTGCAGGCCAACGTCGCGCCCCGCGGCGACGCGCAGTACGGCAACTTCGTCGATGCCGCCCCCGCGGTCAATTGGGCCGACGCCGAACGCGATTGCCGTTCCTTGCTGGCGCGCAGCAAGGATCTCCGCCTGCTCATCATCCTGGCTCGTTGCCGGGTCCGACAGGCAGGCGCTTCCGGCCTGCGTGCGGCGCTCGAGCTTATCGACGCCATGCTGCGCCGTTTTCCCGACACGCTGAATCCCGTCCCGCTGCTTGATGGCGAGCACGATCCGCTTATCGTCTCCAACGCCTTGGCCGCACTGACCGACCCGGATGGCCTCGTCGCTGATGTTCGCGACATCAGCCTGCCCAAGAGCATGGGCACACCGCTGAAGATTCGCGACATCGAGCGCGCGCTGGCCAAGACTCGCGCCAAAGACGCCCTCGCGCCCGAGGCCGCCGCGCGGCTGCTGTCTGATCTTCACGACCGGCGCGATCGCTGTGCCGGGGCGCTATCAGCGGGCTTCGCGGCGGCGGAAAGCATCCGCGACTGGGCAACAAGCCAGCTGGCCGGCACCGCTCCAGACCTGGGCGTGTTGATCCACCTGCTGGAGCCTTTCCACTCGCCAATCGCGGCGCCTGCCGCCTCACCACCGCTGGTTGCCGCTTGCGCCGCGGCCGCAAGCGATCAGCGCGCTGGCATCGACACCCTGCCATCAGCGCCAGCGCACTCGATGACGGCAATGGCGCCAACAGCCCCATCCCCCGGCGCGCCCATCACCCGATGGGACATGCTGGAAACCCTCAGGGCCACGCGGCTCTGGTTTGAATCTCATGAACCCAGCAGTCCCATAAGCGTCCTGCTCAAGCAGGCCGAACGAATGGTTGGGCGGCGCTATGCCGAACTGCATCGGATGGTGCCCGCCGAACTGCTCGAGCAATGGGACGTCCCGCAAGACTAATTCATTGTTATCTCGATCGACCTCGAAACAGGAGTCAACCTATGAAACTCATTTACGCAGCATTTTCCCTGGCGGCGCTATTCCACGTCCAAAGCGCTCACGCCGAATGCCGGAAGATCACTCCCGATGACGAGGCCGATTTTGCCGAATGCGCAGGTTGCGTCGACGGCGTAATCGACTACAACGTCGTCCATCACCTTTCCTTCGAATCCAGCGTCATCGACGTCGACTCGACTTTGCCAATTGGCGGGACCATCGCACGCGGCTCGTCCTACCAACCAAATCGAGTCTATACCCTTAGATGCGACGACGGGACTGGCACAATTCCATACGAACTTTCCAGAGCCGACTCCGGTATAACGGACGATCCCACGGTCGGATACCGCGTCGTATATGAACGCGCCAGCGGCACGACGGAAACCTTCCCGTACACCAATAACTGGGTTCAGAGGAATCCCGGCGTGACCGAATACGTTGCTTTTGCTAGCGGCGCCAAATTCCACATTGACCTCATCAAGCTGGGGGAAATGCAGAGCCAGTCCACGATCAATCTTGGGCAGGTAGGAAGGGTCCGCGGCGGAGGCGGCGGCGGCGATGTGATCACCATCATCTCCAATCCGGTCACGCTCCGCGTGCTACCGCACTGCCAAGTCACGAGCGCGAAGCCGCTGCTGGTGGAGTTCGGCCCGTTCGGCCCGCGCGATGTATCAGCGACCAGCGGGCCCACCCGATCGGTGTCCATCAACGTGGCGTGCGATGGTCCGACGCCGCCGAATACGGTTTCGGCGACACTGGCCGCGCAGCCCGATCCGGACGCCATCGGCTTCATTCGAAATGACGGCTCCGCCGGTGGCCTGGCTATCCGGCTGCGCGACGCAGCCACGCAAGCCGTCCTCAAGCCGCAAGACCTTACCAGCGTTCTGACCAAGGATTCGCCGGGCTACCACACCACCTTCGATCTGGAAGCGTCCGTGTTGCGCGTGGGCGCCGCAGCGCCTGTCCCTGGCTCCATCGACGCCCAGGGCGTCGTCACCCTGACATTCCTTTGATCAGCGCTCGCAAGATGACTTCCACCATCTTTGTCCAGATCGCCAGTTACCGGGATCCGGAGCTGATCCCAACCTTGCGCGACCTGATCGCATCGGCGGAATTTCCCGCCCTGTTGCGCATCGTGGTCTGCTGGCAGCATGGGCCAGAGGAACACGTCGGCGACTTCCTCAACCAGAATTTCCTGCATTGGAAACTGCATCCCGCCGCGCCATTCAATCTGCACGAATTTGAATTGGATGGTGCGCGCATCGAACTGATCGACGTGCCTCACGAGAAATCGCAGGGCGCGTGCTGGGCCCGTAACCAGATCCAACAGCGCTACCAGGACGAAACCTACACGCTGCAGCTCGATTCCCACCACCGTTTCGTGCCGCAATGGGATCACCACCTGGTATGCATGCTCGATCAACTGAGACCCCGCAGTTCGAAACCGCTGCTGACCGCCTATCTGCCCTCGTACTCCCCGAACCAGGACCCGCCTTTCGCCAAGGACGACATGCCGCCTTTGGGCATGCGCTTCGAGACCTTCACGCGGGAAGGCGCGATACTCTTTCGATCGTTCACGCTACCGGACTGGCAGGCGCTGCGCGAACCGGTTCCCGCGCGTTTCTACAGCGGACATTTCACCTTTGCCGACGGAGCATTCGCGCGGGAAGTCCAGCACGACCCCGACTATTTCTTCCACGGCGAGGAAATATCCATAGCCGTGCGCGCATTCACGCACGGCTATGACCTATTCCACCCGCATCGCAACGTGGCCTGGCACGAGTACTCCCGCGAGGGCAGACCCAAGATCTGGGGCGACCACGACAAGTCGGCATGCGAGGAAGGACGGGTAAGCCAAAGCTGGAGCGAGCGCAATGCCCGCTCTCTGGCGCGCAACCGCGCACTATTCGGCATGGAGAGCATGGCCAGCGCCCCCGAACAGCCACATAACGATCCGCATGACAGCCCGTACGGGTTTGGCACGGCAAGAACCCTGGTCGACTACGAGGTCTACGCTGGCATCAGTTTTCGCGACCGCGCCGTGCAACCCGAAGTCCTGGCGCATGTAGCGCCCAATCGCGTCGCCTCCAAGCCCGACGGGACATTGGAGCGGTCAACGCTACGCCGTTCGAACGACGTACGTGTGGTCGCCCATCGCAAATCCATCGATGTGGCCGCGTGTCCGCGTGCCACGCACTGCACGATCCAGGCTTTGGGCGCCGACGGCGCCGTGCTGCACGACGAACACGTTGGCATCGATGCCGCGCGCGCCAACTGCAACGGGGAATGGTTCGACCGCAGCCTGACGTTCATGGGTGACCTTGATGCAAGGCCTTCGGCATTCCGCATCATCCTGTGGGACGCCAACCAGGAGATCCTCAAGGAATTTCAGGCAGCGGCAAGCTGAACGCCCGTTGCTGCGCCATGCGAGACCCGGGCGATTCCTCCTGAAGCGCCCGTCGCTGCACCATGCAAGATTCCGGCGATTTCTCCCGAAGCCCTCCGTTGATGCACCATGCAAAACCCGGGGAGATTCCTTCGGCCGCCCTCTGTCCCGCGGCACCCTCCAACATCTGCTACGACATCCCTTTCGGCATCCCCGCGGCGGGCTGGCACGCGCCCACCCACTGGATCGGCGGCAGCTCGGGCATCGTTATACCCGTAGGCGCGCCGACCCCTTGCGCGCTCACTGCCAAACCCGTGGGATTGGCCTGTGACGCAGGCGCGGCCACGTAACGATACGGACTGACTCCCGGCGGGGCGTCCCGATCCGGGCTCAGGTAGCGCGCCGTCAACGGATCGTAGAAGCGCCGGCCATTCCAGCAGATCCCGATATCCGGGTCCACCCAGTGACCCGCGAATCCAGGCGGCGCCGGTGTGTCGCCCGGATTCGACCCAATCCGCTCGCCCCAGGGACGTGTGCCGCACGTCCACACGATTTCGCCCCGGCCGTCCATCGCGGCCCGCACCCGCCCGGCGGCATCCACATACAGGTGTTGCACCTGCGGCGCCGGCCACTCGGCCTGGGCGTGCGCCCGCCGCTGGATCAGCCGCGCAATCGGCGCGTAGGACTGGCGGCCAGCGCGGACGGGCGCGTACGCGTAGGTCACGCGTTGCACTGGCGACCATTCCTGCATCAGGCGCAGCCCGTCCCAAACGAAGCGACGCGTGTGGACGTTGCTGCTCGTCCCATGGCGCCGCTCCGCCAGACGGCCGGCGGCGTCGTAGGCGTAGGCGACCGTCATGCCATTGGATTGGGCCGTGGACAGCCTGCCGGCCGCGTCCCAGGTAAACGCTGCGCTGGCCAGCGGGCCGTCGCGCCGCAGAACCCGTCCCCAGTCGTCATACACCAACGTCTGGCTGCCGACCCGGGCGGGCCGGTGGTCCGGCGCGGAACCGGGCGGCGCCCACCCAGCGCTATCCAACGCGATGATGTTGCCGCCCGGATCCCACGTGGTGTAGACCATGCCACCCTCGCCAATGCTGCGGACCAATTGTCCGCGCCGGTCGTAGTCGTAGAGCCGCCGGCCAACCACATCCACTTCTTCGACGAGACGCCCCGCCGCGTCTCGCCGTTCGTGTCGATCCAACGCGTCGATCCGCGTGTAGCCGCCGGTAACCCGCGCTGAAGTCTCGAGCCGCACCCCCGCCGCATCATCGCGAGTAATTTCACGCTGCAGCGCGCCGGCGACACGTGTCGTTTCGCGACCCGCATCGTCGTAGAAGATGCTGGCCACCGTCGCCGTCTCGCCATCCAGCGCGTAGCTGATCTGCACCGCCCGTTGCCCGGCATCGCGCGCCGCGAACAAGGTCAGGCCGCAAGGAAACTGGTGCGCGGTCACATGGCCCTCGCTGTCGATATGCCGCAGCAGCACGCCGCTCTCGCTCGTCTCGCCGACGACTCTGCCGTGCGCGTCATACTCGAACGCCAGACTCGACTCCAACTCATTGGCCACGGAGTGGACCTCGACCAGGCGGCCATGGTCATCGTGCTCGAACGTCCAGAGCAGCCCGTCGCGCTGACGGCTCACCAGGCGGCCGAAAGCGCCGTAGCCGAAAACGGTCTCCGCGCGCCCAGGACCGGCGGCTTCCAGCAGATGCGTGACGCGTCCCGACGCATCGAAGCGACATTCGGCCATCACGCCATCCGCGTCGCGTCGTGCCCACACGCGGCGTCGGGCGTCGAGCACCCAGCGCTGCGTGCCGCCGCCAGGTCCCTGCACCGTGACGTCGTGACCTCCCGCAACGTTTGTGAACCGTGTCGTGGCGCCCTCTTCGTCGGTGTGCAGCGCCAGCGCCCCCTGCGAGTCGTAGCGCCAGTGGCGGACATGCCCCACGGCATTGGCCAGCGATAGCAAGTCGCCTCCTGGCCCGTGGACGGCCAACCGCGCGCTCGCCCCCTCGCCGATGCGCACTCGCAGGTTCCCGGCGTCGTCGCGCTCGCACACTTCAAGCGGATGTCCGGGCAATGCAAGCGCGTGCAGATCGCCGGAATCGGTCCACAGGTAGCGCGACAAGGCGCCGTGGGCGTCTTCACGCACGCGCAGCCTGCCAGCGGCGTCGTGGTCATAGCGAGTCTCGATGCCGTCGTCGCGCTTCGTCAGCCGCATGCCGCTTGCGGTGTCATGTTCATAAACCGTGATCGTCCCTGACGGCGCGCGCCGCTGCAGCGGACGCAGGCGTTCATCGCGCCGCCAGAACCAGTTTCGGCCCCCCTCGCGGGACAGCATCATGGGCACCGAGGTACCGAAGGCGTAGCTCACCCGACGCGCATGCCCCCAGGGCGCGGTCTCCCGTGTGACGCGTCCGAAGCCGTCGTACTCGAATTCGAATGGGCCGTCGGGCGCCTCGACTCGCGCAAGCCGCGAACCGTCGTCGTACTGCGCTTTGTAGACCGCTCCGTTCGCATTGCGATACGTCAGGATTCGCCCTTGCGGGTCGAAACACCAGTGCAACTCCGCCCCGTCCGAAGCCTGCATCCGGACAACGCGGGCCTCCGGTTCGCGGCGCAGCAGCCACATTCGTCCATCCGGGCCGCGCAGGCCAGCAATCCGCCGTTCCGCCTGCGCCGTCACCCAACGAATCGACCACTCGCCAGTGGCGTCGGCAATGTCGGCCAGCAAGCCATCCTGATAGGCATACCGACCTAATGGCTTTCCCCGAACCCGTCCCGCCCCGCATAGCCGGCCGTCGTCCCCGTAGCGATAGGTGACGCAAGCCTCCGACTGGCGCCCGCGCGCCACCGTCCGCACGCGGCCTGCTTCATCCAGGCCAAAAAACAGTCCGCGCCCCTGCTCGTCGCTGACGGACTGCATCGCTCCCCGCTCGTCACGCGATATCGAATAACGTCTGCCGTCCAGGAGCTCCAACGCGCCTGGCCTGGATACGCCATCATTATCCGGCGGCCGGAATCGCAGGCAGGCGGCTTCGATGTCCGCGATCACATACTGGCCGTCTTCCAGACACGCCAGGCTCAACGAAGCGGATGCGACAATGACCTGGGAGCCCGGTTCGGGCCGCGGCAAGGTGAACGTCCGCCCCCACTCATCGTGGTAGACCATCGATTCCCCGCGCGCCTGCAGCGTCACGTCCCAGCGTGTTCTCCAGCCGGGCCCGAGGCATCCCGCCTCTGTGATTCGGCTGTCGTAAATGCGATCGAGCCCCAGCTCCAAGGGGCCGGTCGGCACGACGTCGCGACGCCTAGAAAGATTGCACAGCAGTTGCCCCGTGAGGATATGTACCCCGCCGGGACCGAGGCCAGCCAACGCCGCGGCGGGCAGCTTGCGCAGGAACACCCCACTTTCGCGACGCCGCCACCAGTCCGGAAGTCGAAGAACGCCTTCCTCTTCGACCAACTGCCCGGGCAGCGCAAGCAGCGCACCCGGCAGTCCTGCCATTGCGGTCATGCTGATGTGATCACGCGCCGATGAAAACGTCGGGCGATGCCGTGGCGGCTGGCGAGCCGCAGGACGAACAGCACGCCATGTGCGCCGCGTTCAGGCCATTGATGAACACCGACGGCGCTCCGGTGGCAATTGCCTGCGCCGACACGTGCAAGCCGCAGCAGACGGCGGAAGCGCCGAAAAATGCGGCCGGCAACTGGTTGATGAAGACGTCGGGCGATCCCGTCAGGATGCTGCCGCCGTGGGCGATCAGATCGCCTGCTCGTACCGCGGGAAACGAAGTCAAAGGGTTCTCCTGGCAATAGCCGGGCGAGGGGTGAGCCTCCCCGGCGAGTTGGCGACAAATGCCTACATTTCCGTCGGCTCGGGCGTCGGCTTGGGCGTCGGCTCGGGTGTGGGCTCAGGCGTCGGCTCCGGCGTGGGCTCCGGCGTGGGCTCCGGCGTGGGCTCCG
>NZ_DAMDGT010000007.1:189837-337535 GCF_032102605.1 Achromobacter sp.
GCGTCGGCTCGGGCGTCGGCTCGGGCGTCGGCTCGGGCGTCGGCTCGGGCGTCGGCTCGGGCGTCGGTTCGGGCGTCGGCTCCGGCGTTGGCTCGGGCGTAGGCGCAGGCGTCTCGCCCGGCGCCTGCGTGGGCGGTGGCGGCGTTGGTACGGGGGCCACGACGCCTGCGCCCCCGACCGGCAGTGCAATCGTCGGCAGGTGGACCGGAGGCACCGCGGCGCCCAACCCGAAACTTACGATGTCCCCCTCGGCGCAAGGATTCAGTTGCAACGGGGCTCCTTGCACGATTACCTCTTTCGATCCGATGATTTGAATGCTCGTTCCCACCAACGCGATCGTCCCGTCGGCCAGCAAATTGATGCCGGCTTTACCGCAGGTAATTCCAACCACAGCGCCCGCGTTCACCAGGTAACCTGCGCCAACGTTCAAGTTGGCGGCGGCTCCAACGTTAACTGCATAAGCGCCGCCCACGTTCAGGCCGCAAAGGCCGCCAACCTGGGTGGTTTGCGCCAATCCGACGTTATAGGATGCCGTTCCGCACACCGTGCTGCTGAGCATGCCTCCGACGGCTGTCGAGTGGTTGATGCCAACGGCCTGGCCGTAGGTCAGGGCCACTGTGTGCAGCTCGGCGCCCTTGGTCAACCTCACCATGTCGCGCTCGGCCTGCATATAGAATTCCTCGCTGCCGGCCTTGTCCTCGAAGCGGAATCCGTTGTAGTTTTCCCTTCCGCCTTCAAGGCTGCGAGTCACGATACCGCTCTTGGTGGCTTCGGCCGGAAGGTCCCATGGCGGACGCGTCACGCTGTTGTACAGGCCGCCCAGGATGATGGGGCGGTCCGGGTCGCCGTTCATGAAGCCGATCATGACTTCCTGTCCGATGCGAGGGATATACATCCCACCAAAGTTCGATCCTGCCCAGGCCTGGTTGACGCGCACCCAGCAGGAATCGGACGCGTCGTTGCGCGCGTACCGGTCCCACAGAAAGCGCACTTTGACGCGGCCGAACTCGTCCGTCCACACCTCCTGGCCTTCCGGCCCGACGACCAGGGCCGACTGAGGGCCGTTGACCACCGGTTTGGACGTCACCCGGGGCATGCGGAAGACTTCGTCCGTCGGCTGCACTTCCATTTCGTTGGTGCATTCGTACAGCACGCCGCTGCCCGCCTCCTCGGGAATTTCGGACAGCGACAGGTTCGAGGCCAGCACCAGGTACTCGCGGTTTGCCTTCTCGTACAGGTGATCCGTCAGGTTGAAGGTCTGGCCGGTGGCCAGCCCGCGGACATTGCCAAAGCCGCGCGATCGCACACCACGCGCGCGCCGTTCTTCCATCCGTACCCGGCTAATCAGCGCGCCATGTTTGGCATCGGTATAGTCGCCCGGCCATTCGAAGATCTCTCCTTCGGACCAACTGGTTTCCCGGGGCTGGTGGCTGGACGTCACCAGTTGCATGCGCGGCCGCGTGAAGTCGAAGTCGTCGACCACCACGCGGCCTGGAAACAGCCGCTCATCCACGCCGAACTGCCGGAAGACGTCGCAGTCCAAGCGGCCGCCCTGCGGGTGCATCGGAATATTTTGATAGGCCTGGCTGTCCGGCGGACGATGCGCGCCAACGTGGTCGCACAACACCAGACGATGCGTGCCTTCGGTGTGCTCGAAGAACCAGTAGATTCCCCATTCCTCCATCAGCCGCTGCATGAAGTGGAAATCCGTTTCTCCGTACTGCACCTGAAAATTGCGCGGCTCATTCGCGTCGCTTTCAGGCAGGATCGCGTACTTCTCGATGTCCAGCCGCTTTTCCACGGGATAGGGATAATCTTTGAGCACGTGGTCGATGATCTGCACCACGTTCTGATCCTGGAAGATCTTGTAGTCACTGGTCAACGTCGCCAGCCAAAGCCACGGCCGCAGCGTAACGCTGTAAAGATTGTGATCGCGTTCCTGTCGCACGAACCCTGCCTTCACCACCAGGCCCGAGATTTCGCGAGGGCTTCCGTCAGACAACTGGACCGTCGCCGTCAGCTCTTTACCGATCATGCCCGTCAGATCCAGGTTGGCGGTCACCGAAAGCGGCACCTGCGTGTCGTTGGGCGTGCGCAGGATGACGTCATAGGTGAACAGTTCGCCCATGCGCTCCTGACCTTCCAGCGACTGAAGGCGCAGCATGGGCTTGCCCATGGCGGACGGCAGGCCAGCACCCTTGATTTCGACCGTGCGGGCTTGATTTGAAACTGCAGTACTCACGTTGGCCATCATTTACTTCCTCAGGCAAGATCGGCCGAATCAGCGGCCGTTACCGACATAAAACTCACATACCCGGCTTGCACATCCTGTTGCCAATACCACGCCAAGCCATGGTCTTCGAAGACAGTCGAAGGCCAGTTGCGCCAAGGCGCGTGCGGCACGCCGGCCAGGCCGTCATCCCGGACTTCGGAGGGCCAGCCGTCGGCCCAGCTACGCGCAGTCGACAAGTCCCGAACTTCCTTGCGCCGCCGCAGCGCACCCAACACGCCGGATCCGCCCGGACGCCATAGCCGATTGATCTGGTCAACCAGGCCAACTCCGCGCGCCGCAGGCATGGCGGGCGCCGCCAGGTGGCTGCGCAGCAGACGTGAGAGACAAAACAACGCGTTGTCATGGGCGCCCAGCAGCGTCGACACGCCAGCCGGCGAAAGCTGAAACCACATCAGGAAGGGATGCTCCCGGCCGAATTTGTCCCGCGACGGGGCATACACCCCAGCCACATAGCGGTCTCGCGAGAACGCCACGCAGCCTGGGCGCAGCACGAAACTCCACGGCATGTGATAGGCGTCTACCTGAAGCGATTCCCGCCAGGCTTCCTGGAACGGCCCCTGCAGCCAGTGCCGCCAAGCCTGCTGGACGTCCGCGGAAGCGCCTTGCCGAAGAAAATCGCCGTAAGCCGGGAGCTTTCCCCAGTAAGCGGGTCGGGGCAGGTTCACCACGTTCCCCCCGGACAGCGGAAGCCGCGCAGCAGAGATCCCGTCAGGAAGTTGCCCTTCCGCCCGCCGCCGATTTCCAGAACCGCGTGACGCCCGTCAAAGTCGAAATCGACCAGCGACCTCCCGGATGAAGCCGTGGCGGTCACGCGCCCGTGCTGCAACAGGCGCAGCGGCGCCCACGGACCCGACAGGTGCACCGACGAAGACTCTGTCGTCACGCGCGGCTTGGCGGACAGCTCCAGGTGGCTGCCGCTGCGCGGCCCCGGCCAAGCGAAGGAAAAGGGAGAGACTGGTCCGTGTACGTACCGCAGGCTCTCACCATCCACGTCGAGCAGCAGTTCGGTGATGGCTGGGTCCACAGACACGATGCTGCCCGTCAAGCGGTAGTGCAGACCCCGGTTGCCGGCGCCATCGAAGAACGCCTTGCGAATGTCGGCAGCGCGCTCGAAGGGCTGCAGGTCAGGCCCCTGGATCGGCCGCATCCCCGGACCCGTGGACTTGTAGCGCCAGGGGCTGGAACTGGTGTCGACATAGCTGGCGAGCGACCGCTGGAACGTCGCGTCAAATACCCCTCCTGCGGCGAAAAGCTGCACGAAGTCGTCCGGGTCCACCTCCTGGTCCGAGTCTGAAAACGGGAATTTTCCCGATATCGCCGAGCGGCAGATGCCCCCGACTGCAGCGTTGACCTGCTCGGACAGCAGTATTCCGGTCTCTCGGCCCAATTGGTTGGCCGCGCGCTGCGACAGACCCGCCAAAATGCGCTTGAACGGCGCCGGCAACGTTTCGGCAGTCAGAAAAAGAGTGGGACTGGTTTCCTGTGGCGGCGGCATGCTTGCCGAAGCCAGGGCGTTGCTGGCAACCGCCATCTGGGTATATTGGTCGTTGATCAGTTGCAGTACCTGCTGCAGCTGCGCGCCTGGCTTTACGGGGTCGATGGGGCCCGGGTTGGGAGATCCCATCACCATTTCTCGCAGGGCCGAAAAGCGCTTGTCCACCAATTCTTCAGCCAGCTTGTCCTGGTCGAAATCGACCGCCAGCTTGTTCAGCGCGTCTGACGCCCGAGCGACCGTCGAGGACCGGCGCTGGGCCGTTTCCGCGGCGAGCTGGATGGCGGCGCTGGCCGCAGGATTGCTAGCGTCCGCATCGGCGGACAGCGTCGTCTGCCGTGATAGCGCAAATCCCAGTCGCGCCAAAGGCGAATTTGTCGCCGCCAACGCGCGCAAGGTAGCCACGTCGACGGCAAGAGGGCCGTCACCCGCGCCGAATCCCGAAACCAGCCGGATCTGATTGATATACCTTTCCCAGTGCGCGGCATAGTCACGCAGGAACAGCGTCTGCACTTCGCGTTCGATGCGCTCCTTGTCGAGCCAGCCGCGACGGGCGTCCTGCGCTCCCGCCAGCGCATTGTCGTCACCGGCGTTCTGCCGTCCCAACATCCAACTTTCACGAGACCAGACCGAATCGATGAATTCGCTCACCCGCTTGCGGAACACGTCGCGATAACCCGCGTAAGTAAAAATTCCGGGAACTCCCGATTCCCCGTCTGCGGCATGGTCGCTGAACAGGGCGGCGTCGCTCGCACCCAGCACTTCATGCAACGTGAACCGTGCGGGCGCGGCGGCTTCCAGTGCGCGCATCGCGCGCTCGTACATGCGGGTGGCGTCGGGTCGCTCTTGCAGCATCGACCTTGCCTGCTCGACCAGCGCGGCATCCTGCTCCGCCTGGGGCAACGCTTCGTAGCCCGTGCCGAACAGCGAATGCAGATGCACATCAAGTTGAGACTTTTCGCGCTCGCTGTCGTGTCGGCTACGTGCCCATTGGCGCTTCACCCAGTCGATCAGGGTGTCGGGCTCGAAGTACCGGGTGTCATACAGCGACAGGTAAAGACCCAGCGTTCCATAGATACCCTCCGTATCCTTGCCCGCGACCTGCGAGCGCAACGCGGTCTCCAATGTCTTGTCGACCGTCGGCAGAAGGTGTTTGCGCAACATGCGCGAGTACGTCTCCTGCGCGGCAGAATCGACCGGCGGCGCGGCGTACAGGCCATACCGGTAATCCAGCGGCGGCGCATCCAAATCCAGGCCCTCGACCTGAGCCATCGTTGCTGCGTCGGTCAGCAGGCGCACTCCCTGGGAATCCAGGGTTCCCGCCGGCACCTGGGCGGCGCGCTGCGTCACCCCTTCGGCCTTTTGACCCACTGCTGCAAGGTAATGCGTGTTGTTGGCGCGACTTGCCACCATTCCGCTGACCAGCCACACCATCAGACCCGCCGACGCCAGGTGAACGCCCCAGCGGGCTACCCCCTGCGCCAGGATCCACTTTCGATTGGGCCGGACCAGGTGTGACTCGGGAATCATGACCTGTTTGAAAAGGTTGCGCAGAAAGTAGCTGCGATGCGCCATCAGCGCGGGCTCCCGCCCAGCCGACGTCAACGCGACACCCTCGCCGCCATACAGTCGGCCCAACGTGCGCCGGAGCCTTTCAAATAGCGAATTCCGATCCGCCGTGACGACCGTCTCGGCCTGCCGGGCGCTGCTCAGATAGACGCCACGCAACATGCGCTGGATCTGCACGTCGTCATAGCGCGAATCCAGGAACACCTTTGACAGCAGATCGGTCAGTTCCCGCGCCAGGCCGCGAAACTCTTGCGGAAAGGGGTACAGCCGCTTGCGCCGCACCGCGCCGTACTCTTCGACGAGACGTGCGTTCAAGCAATCTTCCAGCCGCCGGCTCAACAATTGAAATTCGCTATCGAAGCGAGTGCGCAGGTCGAAGGGTTGCGCACTGGATTCTTTCAACGCATAGTCCAGCGTGAATCCCCAGACTTGAGACCGCCCTTCGGCAGTCATGGCCTGGAAGTACTCGTCAAAGCCGGGCAGCAGGTCGAGCTTGGTCACCAGCACATACACCGGGAACCTGATTCCCAGAGCCTGTCGCACGTCGGCAAGGCGCGCACGCAGGATCGATGCGAGCATGCCGTTATCGCCCGGCTGCTCCAGAAGTTCGGCCACGCTGACCGCCAGGATCACGCCGTTGATCGGCGCGCGTGTCCGATGCTTTCTAAGCGCGCCCAGGAAGCCCTGCCACTCGGCTGCGTTCACCTGCGCAGCCTCGGCATTGCCCTGCTCATCCTGGTCGCTGTATCGGCCGGCCGTGTCGATCAATACCGCTTCGTTGGTAAACCACCAGTCGCAATTCACCGTGCCGCCCGCGCCGGGCAGGCTGGCGACGCCCATCTGCTCGGCCATGGGAAAGTCCAGGCCGGAGTTCAGGATGGCAGTGGTCTTGCCGGCGCCCGGCGTGCCGATGATCATGTACCACGGCAGGTCATACAAATATCGCTTGCTTTCCAGCAGACGCCTCCAGCCCTGCGGCCCGGCCCGTAGGCGCTTGATCTGCCCAACGGCCTTCGACACGACCAATCGCACGGCGCGCACTTCGGACGAAGCGTCCCTGTCGGCCTCGTCGCGCTTGGGCGCGAGGATACGCCGCAGCAACGCTTCGTCCGTGCGCAGCAAACGGAACAGCCGGTAAAGGCCGTATATCGCGCTAAGCAGCACGATGACCGATATCACGCCTACCCGCACGCCGACTTCAGCCAGCGGCCTGAATTCCCCTATCGCCGCCATCGGCCCGCCGAACCAGACCAACGTGCTCAGCGCCGCCATCGACACGATCCACAACGGCCACCCACTCAACCAGAAAACAAGCGCGGCAAACAGCAGGCTTATCAGCGCCACGCGCACGATGGCCTCGTCCAGCGGCCGCAGGCCGCCTACGTCCAGCATCGGCCCGACCATCCAGACCATCGCCGCGAGCAGAACGCAGACCACGATGGCGCCAAAGCGCCACGAGAACAAGAAGCCCAGCAATCGTTTCATTGTTTGATCATCCATTGCGCGCCCGATGGCGCGCACATCAGTACGACGTCACGTACAGCTCGACACGCCGGTTCTGTGCCCGGCCTTCGGGCGTGCTGTTATCGCCAAGGGGGTTTTGCTCGCCGCGGCCTGCGGATATCGCCTGCTCTGGCGTCATCCCGCGCTTGAGGAAAATGTCTCGGACGAACTCTGCGCGCTTTTGCGATAACGCCTGGTTGTCTGGAAATTGGCGGGTGCGTATGGGCTGGTTGTCCGTATACCCAAACACCTCGACTTTGCCGTCCACGCGCTTGACCTCGTCCGCAACGCGCTGCAGCACTTCGATCATCGGGGCATAGACGTCGCTGCGTCCGGAAACAAACATCGTGTCGCCCGGAAAGGTGACCAACGTCCGCTTGGGCTCCTCGCGCAGCCTCACCAATCCCCGCGCGATCTCCTCTTTCAGGAGTTCAGCAAGCCGCAGCCGGGTCGACGGCGACGCCAGCCCGTCCGTGGACGGCACGCTGGCGACGGCCTCCGGCTGCCCTTCCAGTCCGACCTGAAGAATGCGGTGCGCCAGGGTGTCGCGCTGGGTACCGATGTCGTTGAGCAGGTAGGCGAATACAGCCGCGCATACGAGCAGCGCGACTGACGCGCTGAGCCAGGCCGGGATGATCCGCCGCGAATTTCCGGATATGGGGCCGTCTCCGCGCCAGTTCACCGACAGCTCGCTGGTGGCGGAATCCCGCGCGCGTGCAACCAGCGCCGACAGGCGCTGGCGAATCTGCTCGAGATGACGGTGCCCGTCGGCCACCACGCTATAGCGACCTTCGAAGCCCAAGCCCAGGATGTGGTACAGCACTTCAAGCGTTCCGGCGTACTCGTCGGGGTCGCTCGCCATTCGGCCGATGAGAAGGAAGAACTTCTCGCCGCCATCCGCCTCGCCCTCAAAGGCAATCAGCAGGCCTTGGGCCGCCCAGACGCCTCCTGCGCCCCAGGCGCTGCGGTTAGCGGATTCGTCCAGCGCGGTGCATAGGCAGTAGCGTGCAACGGCAACCTGCTTCCAGGGCACGCCCGCCTTGTCGCACAGGTTCTGAAACTGGGCGATTTCCCGCATGAGCAGTTGGCGCAATGCCAGAATCGCCGTCTGGTCCGGCAGATGCTCGGGCATGGAGGCCAGCAACCGCAGCAAAGGCCCCGCCGCTTCGAGCAGCGGATTGTGCGCGGCACGCACGTCTTCCAGCCGCACGGCCAGATCGCCGGCCGATCCCTCCTCATCCACGGCAAAGTCCAGGGCCTTTGACGGCTCGGGCCGTGGCATGTCCGGCCTGGCGGGAGCCGTTCCGGTCAGCAGATCGAACGTCCTTACGTCAAATCCGGGTGCGTTCATCGGCTTCGGACTCCCCACAATTCAAGTTTCAGCTCAGGAAAATGCCCGGCGATGTGCAGGGCAAGGCCGCCCTGCCGAGCGATCTGGTCCCACAGCGGCCCGGAACGGGTCAGCTCGAAATACACGTTGCCCGCGGCGAACGGAATCTGGCGCGGGGGAACCGGGAGCGGGGATAGCGCCACGCCCGGCAGGTGCGAACGGATCAGTTCGGAGATACGGTGCGGATGCGAGATCTTTGTTTGCGACACGAACTGCTGGAGCAGTTGGTCAGGCGACATCTGGGCGCTGACGGCAAGCACCAGGTTGGCGTAGCCCTGCAATTCCGACGGCATCAGCGTCGCGGTGCGGATGCCATGGGCTTGCTCGACGAGCGCAATAGGCTGCGCGCTGCGCACCAGCACCTGGTTCAACAGGCTGTGCACTTCCGCGACCAGCGGCTGGATGCTGCGGTACAGTTCGGCGTGGTCATAGCCAGGGGCCGGCGTGGGTCGCCGCGACTGCGGCCTGACGTAGGTGGCCAAATCGCCCGCCAACATCGCCAGGGTGGTGTACAGGGTTTCGGGCGGCGTTTCACCTACGCGGCAAACGTGGTCCAGCAACGGGTCATAGCGATTCAGGATCTGCAACAACAGGTAGTCCGACACCTCGGCAGCCGACGTCACGCTGCCCTGTCCGCTAGACAGGCGGCTAGCCAGTGCGTCAGCGCGCAGCTTGATCAGCCCCTGCAGTTGCTGCCCCCATTGCACAAGCAGCGGATTCGCGGAACAGGCGCTGACGGGCGGGATGAAGTCGCCATCGTGCAAAGTCACGGAGCCATCCGCCAGTATCGATTTCACGCGGCCGACCGCCACGCCGATCCATGATTGCGTCAGCTCTTTCTCGGGCATCAGGCGTAACTGCAGATGCGCCAGCTGTACGGCCTTGGCGCCCTGGCCGATCACATTGCTGTCGGCCATTTCCTTTTCGAACGCGACGTAGCGCGCCATCGAGGACGAAGCGTGCTCGAACGCGGTCTCGTCCACGTCGGGCAGGCGCAGCGGCACGGCCAGGAATATCCGCTGGTTCAGGTGTTCGGGCAGCACCGTCAGGGGCGCCGGCGGAAGGTTGTGAGCCGGAATATCAAAAGGAGTGCCGTCGGGGAACACGCCGGATCCCTTCTGCAGAGCGACTTTTCCGAAGGACAGCGCTTCGTGGTCGACCTCGTAGCGAGAGAATCCCCAGAAGAATGGCCCAGACGGAACGGCTCGCTTATGCGCGAAGTACTCCAGGTAGCGTTCCTGCTGCTGGAATAGTTGTGGAATGAGGAAGAGGCCCTCGCTCCACACGACTTTGCTGTAGAGGCTCATTGTTCAATCCGCCTCGGTGACAGAGACAGTGTCCGCGCCGACCTTGATCCGCACGCGCACAGTCTGATTGGACGAGCTGAACCAGCCCTTGACCTGCTTGGGCGGCATCGGATGAGAAGCCCGCCATACGCTGCGACCCAGGTCGCGGTATCCGGCAATGACGCCGACCGATACGGTCTTCGGGTCGGCGCGGCGTTGAATGCGCTTGGAGTCGCCCGGACGCAGAACCAGCTCATCGGATTCGGCCAGGTCATCACCCAGCACCTGGCGCGGTTTGCCCTGCAGCGAAAAGAAATCTGCTTCCTCGAATACATTCCGGGACTTCAATTCGAAAATGCGGACCTGGATAGGCGCCGGCCGACCCTGGTTATCTGCATTCACGCGCGCATCCGCCTCGATCACAATGTCGAGGTTGACCGTCTTCTCCGGCGATTCGGCCTTGCTTGCACAGGCGGACAGGGAGGCCGCGAGCAGCAACGCCGCCAGCAAGATCATCGACCGCAGAGAGTCAATCAGCAAACGTAAAGATTCGGTTGTATTCATAGGATCGACGCGCGCCGGAAAAGGGGGGGTGTCCTGACAAGACACCCCGCAGCACGCAATTACGGTGGGAAATGGACGGATACCCCGCGCAGCGGCAGCCCGTCCGTCCTGATTTCAGGAATCCCGCAGGGCTCAGGCGGCGTTCTTCTTGATGTCGAACGTGGCCGTGACTGCTCCGCCGCTGCCGCCCTGGGCGTTCTGCAGGATGTATTCCTGCTTCATGCTGGAGAACGACAGGCTGACGCGTTCACGCGGGCGCGACTCGTCGGTGGACACGCCCTCGGGATTGACGCGAGTTACGAGCACATCGTTCATCGTCAGCTTCAGGTATTCCAGCGGGCTGCCGCCGGATTTGCGCACGACCAGTTGTGCCTGCTTGATGTGCTTGCCCAGCAGGCAGTACTGAACCAGGTTGGGCGTTGCACGGTCGATGAAGTGCTCGAACGTCAGATCGTCGACGGTAGCCTTGCCGGCGCCGCCGCCCGAGCCCATGTGCATGTTGGACTGTTGCGACACGCCCCAGGACCAGCTCAGGACTTCGATTTCGTTCTTGTGCGTTGCATCTTCGGTTTCGCCTTCGATGCCGTCGATCTTCAGGAAAATATCGTGTGCCATGGGAAATCCTTTACATCATTTGTTGTTGCGAAAATGGCCGGACTGGTTTGAAGAGCAACCGGCCGACTGCTCCGGCGGGAGAATCCGCCACACTCAACTCACCCAGGCCTGGCCTCAGGCCGCCGCCTTGACAGACGGAAGCTTGGCCACCAGGCGCAGCGAAACGGTCAGGCCTTCCAGCTGGAAATGGGGCCTCAGGAAAAACTTGGCTTGGTAGTAGCCGGGGTTTCCTTCGACGTCCTCGACCACGACTTCAGCCGCAGCCAGCGGGCGTCTTGCCTTGGTCTCCTGCGAACTGTTGGCCGGGTCGGCGTCGACGTAGTTCATGACCCATTCGTTCAGCCACGCCTGCATCTCGTCACGTTCCTTGAACGACCCGATCTTGTCGCGGACGATGCACTTCAGGTAGTGCGCAAATCGCGAGCACGCAAACAGGTACGGCAGCCGCGCCGAGAGATTGGCGTTCGCAGTGGCGTCGGCGTCGTAGTATTCGGCCGGCTTCTGGAGGGACTGGGCGCCGATGAAGGCTGCGTAGTTGGTGCTCTTGCGGTGGATCAGGGGAATGAAGCCGTTCTTGGAAAGTTCGGCCTCGCGTCGGTCGGAGATGGCGATCTCGGTAGGACACTTCATGTCCACCCCGCCGTCATCCGTCGGGAACGTGTGGCAAGGCAGGTTATCCACAACGCCGCCGCTTTCCACGCCACGAATAAGCGTGCACCAACCGTATTCCTTGAACGAGCGGTTGATGTTCACTGCCATCGCGTATGCCGCGTTGGACCAGACGTACTTGCGATGATCGGCGCCGTCGGTGGATTCCTCGAAGTCGAACTCGTCCACGGGGTTGGTCTTGGCGCCATAAGGCAGGCGCGACAGAAAGCGCGGCATCGCCAGCCCGATGTAGCGGGCATCCTCCGAATTGCGCAGCGCGTTCCACGGCGCGTATTCAAGGTTCTGCGTAAAGATCTTGGTGAGATCTCTTGGGTTGGCCAGCTCCTGCCAGGAGTCCATCTGCAGCACCGAGGGCGCGGCGCCGGTGATGAACGGCGCATGCGATGCCGCCGCCACCTTGGCGATGGACGCCAGCAGATCGACATCGTGGGGCGTATGGTCGAAGTAGTAATCGGCCACGAGGCAACCGTAGGGCTCGCCGCCCAACTGGCCATATTCTTCTTCGTAGACCTGCTTGAAGATGGGGCTCTGATCCCATGCCAAGCCCTTGTGGCGCTTCATCGTGCGGCGCAGCTCTTCCTTGGAAAGATCCATGAAGCGGATCTTCAGCTTTTCGTCGGTCTCGGTGTTGTTGACCAGATGATGCAGCCCGCGCCAGGCACTTTCCAGCTGCTGGAACTCTGGGTGATGCAGCACCAGGTTGATCTGTTCAGACAGCTTTCTGTCGATTTCGCCGATGATGGCCGCGATGCTTTTGTAGGCATCGTCGGACACGCGCACTACGTTCAGCAGCGCCTGCTCGGCCAACGTCTGTACGGCGCGTTCCACGGCCGCGCGGGCCTGGTCGGTCTTGGGCTTGAATTCGCGGGCCAGCAGATTGTTGAAATCCGAATGCAAGGCTTCAGGTTGCGCCGCGGCCATTGCCGTGGACTTATGCTTGACTGCCATTTTCTTCACTTTCCAATTCTCGGTTTCGTTGCGGGCGACGCCTTACTCGGCCGGGGCCTCGTCAGCATTCGCTTGCGGCTTGGGTTCTTTGGCCAGGGTCTGCAGCAGCGTGGGATCACTCAGAACTTGATTGATGAGGGTCTCGGCGCCCGCCTTGCCGTCCATGTACGTCTGCAGATTGGCCAGCTGAGTTCGGGCTTCCAGCAGCCTGGCGAGGGGCTCGACCTTGCGCGCGATGGCGGCGGGGGAAAAGTCGTCCATGCTTTCAAAGGTGATGTCGACCATGAGCTGGCCCTCGCCCGTCAATGTGTTGGGCGCCGCGAACGCCACGCGCGGCTGGATGGCCTTCATGCGTTCGTCAAAGTTGTCGATGTCGATGCTGAGGAACTTGCGCTCGCCCACGGCGGGCAGTGCTTCGATGGGCTTGCCGGACAGGTCAGCCAACACGCCCATGACGAACGGCAGTTCGACCTTGCGCTCGGATCCATAGATCTCTACGTCGTACTCAATCTGGACTCTGGGCGCGCGATTGCGCGAAATGAACTTCTGGGAACTACTGGAAACCGCCATGGTTGCTCCGACGCTAACTAAAGGAATATGAAAGTATTGAAAGCGCGCTTGCCGACATCCACAAAGCCCCACGTCCGAGACCGGATCGGCATGCGGCCTGCGCTGAAATCGAGAACAGTCGCAATACACGCAGCTTATGCAAGAGGCATTTCGACCGGAATCAGACTTGTCCTAGATCGTGAAATTTGTTTTGGGAGAATGCCGCCACGTTGCAACGATTCGGCCGGGGCCATGCGGAAACTCGTCGTGCATGCGGGTTCTTAATCCGCAGGCACGATGCCCTCGTCTAACGTGCTGCAGGCAAAGCCATCCGACGGAAGCGGCGTCAGGGTTATTTCCACACGCCGGTTCTGCGCGCGGCCTGCTGCGGTGATGTTGTCTTCGGCGGGCTGCGAAGAGCCGCGGCCCGATACGTAGAATTGGTCAGGTCGAGCGCCGCTCATCGCGATGAGTTCATCGCGGACGGCCTGCGCACGCGCCATCGAAAGCTCGGAATTTTTCTCGGCGCTACCCGTTGCATCGGCATGACCGACGATCCTGACGTGCAGATCCCGGTTTGCCCGCAGCAACTGCGCGGCGGGTTCGAGCAGCCGTAAGGCGCTTGCGCGGACCAGCCGGGCACTGCCGCTTTCAAATGCCGCCATGCTATCCAGCCGCAATGCCGTCTGCGGCATCCGATAGGCAGCAATCGCCTCCGACAACTTGCGCGACGTGACCTCGGCGCCGGCCTGATGAAGCGCCCAGGATCGAAGCCCGCCTTCGCCCAGGCTGCGCGCGAGTTCGTCGTGATCGGATCGGAGCTGCAGCAAGGCTGCGCACTTCTCGAACATGCGTTCGGCCGGCAGCGATTCGTAGGCTTGCAGATCTTCGGCGTATCGATGGATATCCTGGAAAATGCGCCAGAAGGGAATCGAAAGCAGGAGAACCACCGCCAGCGCCGTCACTGCAGCGCCGACGCCTATTCGCGCCCAAGGCCATGGAGGCGTGCGGGGCGGCTTGGCCACGAGATCCCTCCACATGATGCCTTCGCCTGCCGTGTCGAATTCCAGATGCGGCAACGGCAGCGCGCCGGTTTGAGGAGGCGCCAGCGCAGGATTCAACCCCGTCCGACTGGTCAGCCAACGCAGCCAGGCCGACATATTGGGAATGGTCACACCTGCTTCCACCAGATACACGCCAGCCAGGAACAGGGGCGGCGTGTTGGCGACGTCCTCCAACGCGGCGAGCAATGCGGCTTCGGTCGCCCAGTCAAGAACGGACAGGGCCAGGCGTTCACGGAGCATGCCTGGCGCGGGCGGGCGGCGCACCGCAGCATCGCGCAGCGATTGAACGGCGTGCCGCAGGGTGACGCGACTTATGGCGTTGTGCCCACGGGACGGCGCGCTGCTCAGCCTGACGGGATGTCCCGTTGCAGGGCCAAGGCATGCGTACACGGCGGCGTAGACCGCGACGGTGGATCTTCCCAGCACGGCACAGCGGGCAACGGCTTGCCGCCACTCGCGCCATTCACGACGCATTGTCATCTCGTCGTTTCCGGCGGGCACGATGGGCAGCAGCACGGCGCATCGAGCCCCATCGAGCGAAGCCTGCTGCAGCATACTGAGTAGAGCTTCGGGGTTTTCGGCAAGCACCCACGCAGCGTTTCCACCCCAGCGCTTTCGCAGTCCTTCCTGCGTCGCCCGTTGCTGGGGCTTCTCGAAAAGGTACGCGGCATTCGGCCCCGCGACGATCACTGTGGCGACGGCTTGCTGTGGAGCCTCGTCATTCACGACCGTTTACCTCCTGCGACGCCGAAGGCCAGATCTTGATCAGCCTTTCGCTTAGTTGGTGGCGGCAGCGCGCGGCGTCGGGACTGCGACGCAGCAACCCTGCCGCGAACAGGAGGGCATACCAATGCAGCCAGCCTTCAGCACCGACGGACTGCTGGCATACCGTGTCGATATCGGCCAACACCGCCTGACCAGCATCGACTTGACCCAGTTCGACTTCGCACAAGGATGAACTTGCCCAAGCCTTGCGCACGGAATCGGGGCAGAAGTCCATCGTAGCTTCGTCCAACAGAAGCGCATGCGACAGACGTAGCTGGCGCACCTGCGCAGGCGTCACCGCTCGCGCGAGCAGGTCCTCGTCGACGTTGGCCATCAGGGCGACGCAACGCGCTCTCCAGGCATGCAAGGGGCCGATGGCGGCGTTCTGGTGCAGCACAGAAAGATGCAGCAGCGTCTCGTCCAGCATCGGCGTGTAGCTGTACAGATCCGGTTGATCGCCGGATGGGCTTGCTGCGGTCATGGAATATCGATTACGTAGTTCACATAGGTATTGACCACGCCGGCGGTGGCCCCACCCGTGCCGTAGTATCGGGCGAAGTACACGAGATTCAGCAGGCCACCATCACCCGTGGCATTGATCGGGGTGACACTGTCCCTGTCGCCGACACGTATCTGGCTACCGGACTCGTTCAGTAGCTCGACCTTCACGCCGGTGGCGGCAACGCCCGGAGAGGCGTCCTGCGGGTCCAGGCGCCCGTTGGCATCCGACGTAGGTCCCGCAAGAAAGTAAGCGCGCACAGTGCCGGGGGTTCCTTCGCATTCGATGGGGATCTCGAAGCGAGTGGACCCGGCGACATCTCCTGGCGAAGCCAAGGACTGCACAGACACCGTGGGCAGTTTCACGGTCGTGGTCTCTGCGCCGCTTTGGACGTTGCAGCTCAACGGCACGTAGCGGCCCGTAAATCTGATTTGCACGTCTTCGGTCGCGCCGAACGCCGCGCCCGCAATCAATGCCGTTGCCAACATCGGCATCGCAAGGAAAGACCGCGCACGCGGCGCGTTCGATTTCAGTTTCATGAGTTAGCCTGCCTTGTCAGGTACTGTCTGCGCCACCGGACCGGTGGTGTGACACGGCGCCTGGATTCGCACGATGCTGTTCGCATCGGCCTTGGAAGACGGTTGCGTCGCCGGTGCTTCGGCGGGAAGACGATATTCAGCCCGGCACTGCTGGTCTGGCCCTTCGCCCCAACGGACTTGCACGGCACCCTGCTCGGCCAGCCCGCGCACCAGCGCGGCGCCGCCTTGCCCCACAGTGCCCAGGGCGCGTCCCCCTTCTTCCTGGAACACATCGGCGCCCAGCGGAACGGCGTCGCCGTCTTCGCGGCGCAAGCGCAGCAGCACAGGTTTGCCCTGGGTGGTGCGCATCTCAACCAGCACAACGGAATCCAACGTGGGCACCACTTCTTCGGCGGTGTTTGCAAGTTCGACGTCCATGCCAACATTGGACGGGTCCAGCATCACGTGGTTGACACGGTACGGCGACAAGGTGGGAACCAGTGCATAGCCGTTAGCGTTGATCTTGGCACCGTGCCCGTTAATGAGGCGCGCACCGGTGGCGCCCTTGGCTTGCACCAATGCCGCGGCGCGCCCGAGCGACGGCCCTGCCGTGACGCCTCCGGCATGGGCCACCACCGAACCCCGCGCACCGAGGCCCATCTGCTTTGTGCGGTTGCCCACGGACGCGTTGGCGGTGTACGTGCCGAAAGGCGCGCGGTAGGTTCCGTAGGCGCCCAGCGTGTTCGTGCTGGCGCTGGACTCTTCGCTTTGCGCGGTCGTGGCGGTCAAGCCGAACGAGACCGGATGGTTGACGCCACCCGAGCCGTTGGCCGAGGCCTGAACCAGATGGTCGCCGTGCGATCCGCGGGCGACGCTGGTGCTGAGGCTGTTGAAGCCCGGCCCGGAATCCACCGCGTTTCGGCCCAGCGGGATCGACAGCGTCAACATGACCTGGTTGCCGAGCGAGCCGGACTGACCGCTGCGGCTGCGCTGCGCATACACCGCATACGTGAGCTGGCGGTAACCGCCGCTATAACCGACCTGAAACTGCAGATCGTGCCCGGAGTCGCCGCGCCAGTAGTTCTGGCTGCTGCCGGTAACGAATACGTTGCCGCGCTTGCTGACCGGCTGCGATACGTTGACCTGGAACCGTTCTTTCACGCGATAGTCGTTCCAGGCGTAGTTGGAGTCGGAGTCGCCGCGCCCGGCCCGCGCATAGATCGCGTCGCGCAGAGAATAGAAATTTGACGTGGAATAGCGGTAGCCGGCCATGGAGAAGCGCGTGCCGGTGCCCTGAAGGATGTTCGCGTAGTTCAGGCGAGTGCTGACGCCCGTGTGGGACGTTCCGTCCACCTGCGTGCGCGCGCCGGTCACGTCCAGCGAGAACGCCCCGACCGGAGAGTTCAAGGCGGATCCCAGCATCAGCGAGGCATATCCCTCGGAAGCCTGCGTACCGATGTAGGCCGTGACGCCGTCGGTCACGCCGTACTGATAGGTGCCTTCGAACATCCAGGGTTCACTGTCGAACTCGGCGTTGCGGTACTTGCCCACTCCGGCGCTGTAGCGGTGCACGCCCTGGCGCAAGAGCAGCGGCACCGTCGAGAACGGCACGCTGAAGCTGCTCTGACGTCCGTCTGCTTCCTGTATGGTGACTTGGAGGTCACCTCCGTAGCCAGCCGCGGGCACGTCCGAGAATTCGAACGGACCGGCAGGCACGTTCTGTTCGTGGATGACGCGCCCGCCCTGTCTCACGGTGACGACCGCGTTGGTATCGGCAATGCCGCGTACGACGGGTGCGTAGCTGCGCATGGACTCGGGCAGCATCCGGTCATCGGTGAACAAGCGAACGCCACGCAGGCTGCTGGTGTCGAATAGTTCACCGCTGGTGTTGCTGTCGCCCAGCACGAGTTGCCCGCGCCACGGCGCTATGCCACGCTGAGCGTAGGTTTCGAGGCTGTCCCAACTGGAGTTGCCCTGATTCGACCAGCTTTTGGTTGATCGCTGGCGAAGGCGCCACGGCCCGAGGTTCACGCCGGACGTCAGGCCAAGATAGAGATTGCTGAACTGACCGCCGCCGTTATTGGTGCGGCTGGAGTAGCCGTTCAGGCTGTAATCCAACAAGCCCACCGTGACACCGTCGTCCCACCGCGCGGGATCGACCCAGCCCCTGACGCGAGTGTGCATGAATGCCTGCGGCACGCTTATATCAAGCTGCAAGTCGCCCAGGTTCATGTCGGCGCGCGCGCCGGGGACGGCTGCGCTCAGCACCTTACAGCCGCCCGCCAGTTCAGCGACAGGTCGCTGGCCCTCCGTTGAATCGCCGGGCTTTGCGGCGGGCAGTCGTGAGGTGTCGACGCCAAGCTGTTCGAGATCACGCTGGCTGAAGCAGGGCTCGGAGAAACCTGACGCGTTCACCGCTTGGAACTGGACTTCGAACGTGCCGGCCCGTTGGCCATTGACCTTGACGTCGGCGACATAGACGCCCGGCAACACGGCATTGCCTTGGCTGAACCGTGACAGGTCCATGGACGTACCAAAGAGAAACCGGGAGTCGAAATCGACTTGGGCATATCGCGGGGACTCCTGGGGCTGTGCCGCGAATGTCGCGCCGGGCACCATAAGCGCCGAGACCGCCACATGCCGCCAACGTCCCGACCGGGCCTTCCGGGAATTGCCCGAGATCCCGGCCGCCCACCTCTTGTGCAACTTCACGCAATCTCGCAGCATTATCTTGTCCTTGAATAGCTACTGACGCGACCTGAGTTCCGCCTGCGTCTGCACTTCCGCACCATAGTCATTGATGACCCCGAAACGAACCTGATTGACCTCAACCGGCACCTTGTCTGCCGTCTTGCCTGCCGCGCGCGTCAGCTCCAGCGAGCCAAACGGCGGAACCATGTCCTGGTTGAAGACGACCTGTGTTCCAGCGATGCTGGCTTGGACGCGGCTGAAGGTGACGTGGTACGGGGTGGGGTTGTGCACATGAACCTGGCCCTTTGCTGTGAGCTCCCAGGAAAGGGCTTTCGGGGCCTCTTCGATCTGCGTGGGCAGGCCGCTTGGACGCAAGAAGAGTTTCAAGCGCGTGCGCACCGCCAACTGCATGTAGTTTTCGTCCTGCTTTCGTTCGGTCTTGGGCGGGACTTCCAGGACGTTCAGGAAATAGAGGGATTCGCGGTCGCGTGGGAGATCGGCGCCGACATAGACGATGCGCAGCGTCTGCCCCTTTTTTGGTTCGACGCGCGACATGGGCGGCGTAACGAGGAACGGAACATCCAGCTTGGCGGGCGACTCATTAATGGAGCCGTCATCGATCCACGCCTGCACCAGCAGGGGCTTTTCATCCGCATTGCGCATTCGGATGCTGACTTCGCGGCTGCCTTCCAGGTAAACGACGCGGGTGCCGGTGATGACCACGCCGGCATTTGCACTTGCCGCAGTGCATGTCAGAAGCACGGCGAGCGCCGTGCGCAGATAGACGAGAAACACGGTAGTCCTTGAACTTGATAAGCAGGAGAAGGCTCGCGGGGGGCTGGAGCCCCCCGCGACAGTGCTACTCAAACAAGCAGATACTTACGGATAAGCGAGCGTGAACTCGGCGAAGGTCTGGACAGCGCCGGCGGAGGGCGAGCCCAGCGAGTAGTACTGACCGCCGTAGATCATGGTTGCGCCACGCGTGGCGCCGGTGCCGGTGACATCGAACGCCTTGCCGGTGGAGCCGGCGGGCACGACCGAGCCATCGGCGTTGAGCAGCTGCACCGTAACGTTGGTGGCGGCGGAGGCCGTTGCCAGGTTCAGCAGCGTGCGGTTTGCGGCTTCCATGTTGGTCATTTCAAAGTGGGCCTGAACCTGATCGATGGTGTCCGGGCACTCGATCACGTCGATCTCGAATGCCGTGGAGCCTGCCGTATCGCCCTTGGTGCCCAGCGACTGCGTCGAGACGACGGGCAGCTGGACGGTCTGATCTTGCGAGTCGGTCGCGACTTGGCAGGTTTCGGCGATCAGCATCCCGTTGAAGTTGACCTTGCCCGTACCGATGGCGGGAGCGGCGCTGGCCGGCAGCGATGCTGCTGCAAACAGGGCGGCGATCGAGAGACCGAGAATGTGGGATTTCATGTTGAGGTTCCTATACTTTGATATCGATATTGAGAGTGATCAAAAGCCGAAAGCAGGCAGCGTGTTGCGCTTGACCGCCTTTCGGCACGACCACGGTCAGTCTAGGGAGCCCCGCCAATTCTTCACATCAGTGCTGTCTGACGAGCGGCTAATTTGTCCCATATGCGGGGCGTTATCGGCCACTATCGGACGAAATCGCGTCAGCCAATCAGGCCGTTGCGCACGCCGTACCTGACAAGTTCGCTGTCTGTGTGGATGCCGAGCTTGCGCATGGCGGCGCGCTTCTGTGCGCTGACGGTCTGCTTGGATCGGGAGAACTTCTCGGCGATTTCTCCCACGGACAGGCCCGCCAGAAACAGTCGGACGACTTCTACTTCGCAAGGCGTCAGCCTGCCTGCGCGGTCGGCGCCGACCGTGTCGGGCCCAGCCTGAAGCGCACCGCTTATCCGGGGCGATCGATAGCTTTCACCGCGACAGATGGCCTGTATTGCATGCCGCAAGTGTTCCGACATGTCCGCCTTGCTGACAATCCCCTGGACCCCCTGGCGATCGACGGCTTTCAGCACCAGTGGACTGTCGATCGAGGTCAGCACGACGAGCTTCAGCGCGGGGTGCCGCTGCTGGATCAACGACAACATGCCAAGTCCGTCGCCGAAGTTTTCGCCCGCCATGACGTAATCACTGACGAGCACGTCGCAGGGCTCACGTTGGAGGACGCTGAACAGATGGGTGGAGTTCTTGACGCATGCCACAACTTTGGCGTGGCTCATGGCCGCGATTTCGACTTGAACGCCCTTGATGCAGACAGGGTGGCTATCGGCCACGACGACTCGGATCGGATTGGACATGCGCGGCCCCTTTAGTTTGCATCGAGCAAGTGCGGCTTGAATGAGAACGCTGTTTCGGGCGGGGCGTTGGTGTCCAGGAGCTGGATATCCACCTGATCCAGGACCATGCGATCGGCCATGGCGTCCATCCAGACGGACGCAAGGCGAGGAAGGATGTGTTGCTCAAGGAAGCCGATCAGCGCGCGCGCCCCCGTTTGGTCCACCCGGCAGGCGGCGACGACATAGTCAACCACTTCCTGCCCGTAGGAAAGCCGGGCCTTCAAAGTTTCGGACATACGGCGCACCACGCGGTCCAGATGCAGACGCACAATGCTTGCCAGCGCGTCGCTGCGCAAGGGCGCATACGGCACCACGGTCAGGCGCCCGAGCAGCGCCGCCGGAAAGCGCGCCAGCAGCTCGGGTTCGATGGCCTGGCGCAAGCCGTCGAACGCGGGCGGCGCGTCCTCGTCACCACATAGCGTCGAAATCATGTCGCTTGCCACGTTGGTGGTCAGCAGGATGATGGTGTTCCGGAAGTCGATGTAGCGGCCGTCTCCGTCTTCCATGTAGCCCTTGTCGAACACCTGAAAGAAAAGCTCGTGCACATCGCTGTGCGCCTTTTCGACCTCGTCCAGCAGAATCACGGAGTAAGGCCGGCGCCGCACTGCCTCCGTGAGCACGCCTCCTTCGCCGTAGCCCACGTATCCGGGCGGCGCGCCACGCAGCCCCGAAACTGTATGGGACTCCTGGTATTCGCTCAGGTTGATGGAGATCAGGTTCTGTTCACCGCCGTAAAGGGCTTCCGCCAGCGCCAACGCGGTTTCGGTCTTGCCCACGCCGGACGGGCCCGCAAGCAGGAATACACCTTGTGGCTTTTGAGGATCGGACAGGCCGGCGCGCGCCGTGCGCACGCGCTGCACGATGCGCTCGATCGGCTGTTGCTGGCCTATCACTCGCGCATGCAGGGCGTCCTGGAGATTTCGCACAGCCGTGATCTCGTCCGTCAACATGCGTCCCACGGGAATGCCAGTCCAGTCGGCGACGATTTCCGCCACGGCGCTGTCGCCTACTTCCGGATGCACCAATGGGGTCTCGCCCTGCAGAGCGCGTAGCGCCTGGGCGGCCTCGGCCAGCGCGTTGGCGGATTCAGGCTCTGTGCCGTCCTGTGCGCCATTGAGCGCCATAGAACGCCGTTCAAGCAGCGCTTGAACACGATCTCGCTGTTCGCTCCAACGGCTTTCGATGGCCGACTTCTCTTCGCGCACCATCGCCATGCGCGCGTCGATTTCGGTCAGTTCGGCGGCGTTTCGCAGACCGACGGTAACTTCGGCGTTCAGCAGGTCACGTTCGGATTCCAGGGCCAGCATGCGCTGTTCGACGTGTTCCAGCATCTTGGGCGGCGCGTGCTGGGACAGGGCCACGCGGGCGCACGCGGTGTCCAGCAGGCTGATGGCCTTGTCGGGCAGCTGCCGAGTGGGCAGGTAACGCTGCGACAAGGTCACCGCTGCGCGCACGGCGTCGTCTCGCACCAGCACGCCATGATGGCGGGCGAAGCTGGGCACGAGGCCGCGCACCATCGCCACGGCCTGTTCCAGCTGCGGTTCGGCCACTTGCAGCATGTGGAACCGACGAGTCAGTGCGGGGTCTTTCTCGATGTAGCGCTTGTATTCCGCCCACGTGGTGGCGCCGATCACGCGCAAGTCGCCGCGCGCGAGCATGGGCTTGAGCAGGTTGGCCGCGTCGCCGGTGCCCGCCTGCCCTCCGGCGCCCACCAGCGTGTGCATTTCGTCGATGAACAGAATGGTCATCGACGTGGAGCGCTTGGCCGCTTCCAGGAGCCCCTTCAGGCGCGACTCGAATTCGCCCTTGACGCTGGCGCCGGCAAGCATGGCCCCGATGTCGACGTTCAGCACGCGCGCACCCGCCAGCATCGGCGGCACCGTGCCTTGCGCGATCGCCAGCGCCAGGCCTTCGACCACGGCGGTCTTGCCGACTCCCGCCTCGCCGGTCAGCAGCGGGTTGTTCTGGCGACGACGCATCAGCACGTCCACCATTGCGCGAATTTCGGTTTCTCGGCTTAGGACCGGATCCAGACCGCCGTCACGGGCGCGGGCAGTGAGGTCGGTGCAAAACTTCGTCAGCACGTCGTCCTGGCCCCCCGGGCCGCCGGGTGCGGCGCCTTCAGATCCCTGCCCCGATTCCGTGCCCGACGCCTCGGGCGATCCTTCGATCCAGGCGCGCAGCGGCACGGCCAGATCGTCCATCGGAATCTTGCGAAATTCGGGGGAAATGCCGAGCAGGACCCGCCGCAATTCGGGATCCGTGGCGAGCGCATGGACCAGCCAGGCCCCGCGAATGCGGGTGTCGTTGAATTGAAGCGTGGCGCTGATCCACGCACGTTCGACTGCGATTTCAACCTGGTATGAAAAATCGCTGACGGAGCCGGCGCCGCCCGGCAACGACGCCAACGCTTCGCGCAGGTGCAGGTCGATGATTTCAGGATCGGCTCCTGCGTGGCGCAGGATTCGTTGAAGATCGCCGTCAGACTGATTCAAGAGCTGGTGCAACCAATGGACCACTTCCACATAGGGATTACCGCGTAATTTGCAGAAAGCCGTTGCCGATTCCAGGCTCTGGAATGTTCTTTGATTGAGTTTTCCAAATAGGACGCGCCGAAGGATTGTCATTCGTCTTTTACAGGTTGGCCAAAGAAATCCTGCTGAGGCTAGCCAGCATCCATCAACGAAACAATCAGACTAGACAAATGCTTTATCGGACCGAACGACGTTATGTGCGCTTCTCTTCGTCGCTTTATCAAGCACCGCCTATCGTTCAATGCACCCGCATAAGTCTTGCGGCTCGCCATTTTCGAAATAGTCCTATTCCTTGTTTTCTTCCGGACCATAAGAATCGCACCGGCGATCGCGCCTTGTGTTCTTGATTCGTGCGTCGCCGCAGCACCGCCGGACCAACCTAAGCGGCGGTTTTCAGCCGCCCGACAGGTGGCCGGCATTATTTAATTCGCAGACAGGCAGAACCTCTGATTCATATGCATATGCATCCGCCCCGAATACGGCTCGGCATTTTGGATAGCCATCCCCTGATACTCAAAGGCCTTACCGCAATATTCGATAAGTGCATCGACATCGATGTGATCGGCGCGTGCGACGACAGCGTCGATTTGCTGAACACGATGAAGTCCACCCGCGTCGACGTCATACTGCTGGAGTACTTTCTGGACAGCTCAGACCAGGACGCGGCCGAGATCATTCCCATCCTTCGCCGGCGGCACCCGGGCACGCGCATCATCATTTTTTCCGCGTCGCAGGATCCCAGCATTGCGGCGTTGGCATTGCGGCTTGGCGCCCATGGCTTCGTCAGCAAGAACGCTCACGAGGACGTGCTTCTCAATGCGCTGCGTCGCGTTCATGCCGGGGGCCAGTTCATCGACCCGGCCATCCGGCACTTGCTGCCCGACAGCCTGTCGCCCATCTACCCTGTCGCTTCCCATGGCGACCACGCCGGCAAGCGCATCCAGGCGCTGCTGGATAGCGCAAAGCTTTCTCCCAGCGAACGCATCGTCGTCAAGACGTTCGTGTCGGGGATCAATGTGATGGAAATCGCGGCCCGCCTGCAGAAAAGTCCCAAGACGGTCAGCACGCAGAAAGCCGCCGCGTTCCGCAAGCTGGGCGTGTCTTCGGACAGCGGTTTGTTTCGTCTGATAAGCAGCACGTCAGAGCCGTACTGAACTGAACCAGGCCGTAGCGCCTTGATGCGCGTGAGGGTTACCCGCGCTGCGCGGCGCGGTCGGCTTTTTCTGGCTGCACCAGCACCGCGCCCTTGCGGCGCGTGAACTGCGCCAACGACATCAGCGCCAGCCCGTGCATGGCCGCCACTGCAGGAAGCATCGTTTCTTCCTTGCGCGTCAACACACCGACGATGCGTTCCACCACGGGCTCCGCCAAGGGCACGAAGACCAACCCGCTGCCAGCCGCCGGCCGCGCCAGGACTGGCAGGACCGTCACCCCAAGTCCACCCACCACGCTGGCCAATAGCGATGCGCGGTTGGACACCACGATCGCGGGATCGTCGATGGCGCTGCCCAGTTGACGGTTTTTCAGGGTTTCAAAGGTGGCGTTGCCGATCAGGCGCTCGTCGGCCAGCGCTTCCCATGGCACCGGGCCACGCCGACGCGCCAGCGCATGGCTCTTCCTGCAGACCAATCCGAAGGCGTCGCGCGCCACCGGCGTAAAGGCAACCTCGGCGGTGCGCGGCGCCTGCCCGGCCACGCCGACCTGCACTTCTCCAGACAGCACCAGACGGTGCACTTCGGGCGATGTTTCGTCCAGGGCGCGGATCCTGATGTCCGGGTGGCTGCGCGCGTAGCGCTCGAGCAGCCGCGGCAGCCATTCGTCAGCCAGCGAAGGCATGACGGCCAAGGACACGGGACCCTGGTTGCCCGTGCCGAACTGCCTGGCGGCGTCCAGCACGCGGTCATGCGTGGACAGCAGCTCCTGGAACAGTGGGGTGACCGCCACGCCCAGCGGGGTCAATTGGGCGCGCTTGCCCGGTTCGAACAGTGGTGCGCCAAGTTGCTGTTCGAGGTCTTGCATGGCGGCTGACACTGCCGCCTGCGACCGAAAGGTGCCCTGCGCGGCCGCCCGGAAGCTGCCGTGATCCGCGGCCAGCAGGAACTGCCGCAGGTGCTGGATCTTCAAGGACGTAGGCATGGTGCTGATGACTCTTAAATTCGGATTTCCCGAAATTAGCTTACGTTAATTTGGATTGTCAAAACTCGACAATGCGCCCAACAATGATCCCATCGTTTATCACTTTGGATCTGGAGCGCGGAATGTCTCTGCAAGTGCGCAAGGTAGTCAGTTACGTCGAAAAGACCCTTATTGAAGGCGGCCGCGCGGCCGAGCGCCCCCTTGTGATGATTGTGGCCGCCGCCGTCATCCGCAATCCTTGGGCCGGCCTGCCCTTTCAGGAGGACCTGCGACCGGGCATCCTCGAGGCCGCGCCGCCGCTGGGCGAACTGCTGGTGGGGGAAATCCTGCGGCAGGCCGGTTCGGCGGACAATATCGAGGCTTACGGCAAGGCCGCTGTGGTGGGCACCGCGGGCGAAGTCGAGCATGCCTCTGCGCTGATCCACACGCTGCGCTTCGGCAATGCCTATCGCAACGCCGTGGGCGGCACCAGCTACCTCAGCTTCACCAATATGCGTGGAGGGCCGGGCTGCGTGATTTCCGTGCCGCTGATGCACAAGCAGGACGAAGGCCTGCGTTCGCACTACCTGACGGTGCAGACCACCATCAATGATGCGCCGGCGCCGGATGAAATCGTGATTGCGCTGGGCGCGGCCACCTCCGGCCGTCCGCATCATCGTATCGGCAACCGCTATTCCGACCTGCAGGAACTGGCGCAAGAGGCAGAGGCAAAATGAGCGCGCAACGGCGGCGTTCCGGCCGCGGCGAACCTCTGGTCCTGTTGCACGGCGTCGGTCTGGACCACACGCTTTGGGATGACCTGGCGCCCCTGCTCGAGCCGGACTTCGACGTGCTGCGCTATGACCTGCTGGGCCATGGCGCGGCGCCCGCGTTGCGGGGCAAGGCTGACATCCAGGATTTCATCGCGCAACTGGACCAGGAGCTGGACGACGCCGGCTGGGGCGGCGCGAGCGTGCTGGGCTATTCCATGGGCGGCCTGATCGCTGGCGCCTACGCCGCAGCCCGGCCCCGGCGGGTCAACCGCCTGGTGCTGCTGAGCACGGTGTTCCGACGCACGGACGACGAGACCGCGGCCGTGCGCGCCCGGTTGGAGGCGGCGGCGACGCAGGACACGCAGGCGGCGGCCAAGGTATCGCTGGCGCGTTGGTTCACCCCGGCGTTCCAGGCTCGCCGCCCTGAGCGCGTGGCCCAGGTGGAACGGCGCCTGCTGGAGAATGATCGCGACAGCTTCCTGGCCGCCTATGCCCTGTTTGCTAATGGCGACTCGATCCTGGCGCAGGCCGCGCCGGATATTGCCTGCCCGGTGCTGGTCATGACGGGCGAACACGATGTTGGCTCGAACCCGCGCATGACGCGAGAGCTGGCAAGGGCCCTGCCCAAGGCATGCGCCCGCGTGGCGCCGGAGCAGCGGCATATGCTGCCGGTGGAGGAACCCGCCTCCGTGGCCGCCGCGATTCGAAGCTTTTTCCAGGCGCACTGCACGCAGGGCCAGGGCGCGCCAGCACAAACGCATACATAAACGCCGTAATCCCACACGTAACGGTTTACGCACACGCTCACACACACGCACACGCAAACGCAAACGCAAACGCAAACGCAAAAGCGCAACCCGGAATCGTCCACCGCATAGAGACGATGCGCGACAAACCCGCCGCCAGGCGGGGACGGAGACAAGAAACATGGACCGCAGAACCCTGATCAAGACCCTGGCGGCGCTGGCGCTCACGCCGCTGAGCGCCACCGCCGCCCGCCAGGCCGCCGCGCGCGAAGCGCCCTTGCGCGTCATCGTGCCCTTCCCGCCGGGCGGCGGCACGGACGTGCTGGGACGCGTCATCGCCGCGTCGCTGGAAGGCGCGCTGGAGCGTTCGGTGATCGTGGAGAACAAGCCCGGCGCCAGCGGCATGCTGGGTGCGGACTACACCGCCAACGGCGCGAAAGACGGCAGCATGCTGCTGTTCGCTGGCCTCGTGCCTTCGGTGCGCTATTACGCGCGTCCGCCGGAAGAGGTGCTGAAGCAACTAGCGCCGGTCTGCCCGATCGCCCGCTCGCCCTACATGGTGGCCGTCAACAGCGACCTGCCTGCGAAGACGCTGGGCGAACTGGTGTCCCAGGCCAAGCGCGAGCCCAAGGGGCTGACCTTTGGCACCCCGGGCAACGCCACGCCGCAGCACCTGGCGACCGAATTGCTGCAGGCCGCCTGCGGCATCGAGATGCTGCACGTGCCCTACCGGGGCACCGGCCCCATGATGACCGACCTGCTGGGTGGGCAGATCCAAGTGGTGGTGGCTACCGTGGCCGCCGTGGAACCCTATCTGAAGAGCGGCCGCCTGCGCGTGCTGGCGGTTACCAGCCCGCAGCGCCTGCCGAAGTATCCGGACATTCCGTCGGTGGCCGAAAGCGGCTTCCCCGGTTTCGCTGCGCAGATCCAGTTTGGCACGTATTGCGCGGCGGGCACGCCCGAAGCGACCATCGCCGCCTTGAACCAGGGCATCAATCGCGCCTTGAAAACCGAGGCCGTGCACGCCAAGCTGGCCGAACAGGGTTTCGAGCCCACCGGAGGCACGCCAGCGCAACTGCAGGACGCGTTGCTGGCGGAAATCCGCGACGTGGCGGGGCTGGTGCAGTCCGGCAAGGTCCGGGTAGACCTGTAAGGAAGCGTACGGCGGGTTGCGGACGGGTGCGGCGGCTAACTAGAATCGCGATTCGTCCCCAGCCGCCGGCCTTCCCATGCTCCGATTTCCCTCCGCCCTGACCGGCGCGCTGGCCCTGGCAGCGCTGCTTGCCTGCGGCGCGGCCCAAGCCGCCCGCGACGCGTGCCCGCAAGCCGCGGATATCGTCCGCGCCGTCTACCCGCAAGCGCCCGCTCCCGATGCCGAGGGCCGCGTGCGGCTGGGGCAGGACAACCTTGTCGTCCAGATTTCCGATGACGAATTCGGCGCTCCGTTTGCCGTGACCTGCAAGGCGTGGCCCGCGAACCCGAACCTGTTGCTGGCCGCCATACCGTTGGTACAGGACGGGCCGGACGATGCCGACGGCCACGACGGCGACCTGCAGATATTGGTGCTGGATCGCGCCACGCTCAACATGCTGCACGACCTGCGGCTTGAGGGACTGATGTCGGACGACGCCATCCGGGTGAGCGGCGTGTCATTCGACACCGCGCGTTACGACGTCGCGCCCGGCCGCCGCACCTTCGGCCTGCGGATTTCGCGCGAAGGCTCGTCGCGCGCCAACCCGTTCTCCGAGACCAGCCTGCGCCTTTTCGACATTGGCGCACAGCGGCTGGACATGGTGCTGGACGGCCTGATCGTCGATCGCTCCAGCGGCGAATGGGACACCAACTGCGCCGGCGAATTCACCGAACGCACCGTCAGCCTCGCCATGGACACCGCCCAGGCGCAAGGCCTGCGCGACATTGTCGCGACGGAGTCCTACGAATCCAGCCGATCGGCGGTGCAGCATGGCGACTGCGTCGAGAAGACCGTGGACAAGGGCAAGACGCCGCACACGCTGAAGTTCGACGGCCAGCGTTACCGGATCCCTGAATCGTTGCGTGCGCTGGACCGCGAAAACGCGGGGTAAGCCTGCCAGCCGCCCGGCCCCGGTCGGTCGCACGTGACCCGGTCGCCTCGGCCTCTCTTTCCGAGGCGGTAATCCATCACCCCGACGCATGTTCCTCGCGGCAGCGCGGGCGCCCGGCCGCTTGCGTTGGCCGTGACGGCCGAGGTAAATTGTTGACAATCTGATCCGCCGAATGCGGTTTTGCCGGTTTATTTCTTCAAATTCAGATTGAATTGTCGACACCATGAGCAAAGTGCTGACCCTGCCGGGCGCGCCGCCCGGCGATTCCGAAACGCTGTCGGACCACATCTTCCGCAAGATCCAGTCCGCCATCGTCAAGGGCGAGATCGCCCCGGGCAGCAAGATTTCCGAACCCGAACTGGCGCGCATCCATGGCGTCAGCCGCGGCCCGCTGCGCGAGGCCCTGCACCGGCTCGAAGGCCAGAAACTGTTGGTTCGCGTGCCACACGCGGGCGCGCGCGTCGTGTCCCTGTCGGTCCAGGAACTGTCCGAACTCTATGAAATCCGCGAATCGCTGGAAGGCATGGCCTGCCGGCTGGCCGCCGAGCGCATGCCGCCGTCGGAAGTCGCGGAATTGCGCGGCGTGCTGGAAGCGCACGAACGCGACGAGGCCTTCCAGGCCGGGCTGGGCTACTACCAGCAGGAAGGGGACTACGATTTCCATTACCGGATCGTCAAGGGCAGCGGCAACCAGATGCTGTTCCGCATGCTTTGCGACGAGCTCTACCAACTGGCGCGCATGTACCGCATCCAGTATTCGACAACGCCCAACCGCCCGCGGCAGGCTTACGCCGAGCATCACCGCATTCTGGACGCCATCGCGGACGGCGACGGCGAACTGGCCGAAATCCTGATGCGCCGGCACATCCGCGCATCCCGCATCAACATCGAACAACAGATCGCGCACAGCACCCAGCAGCGCACGGAGGCATGATGAACAAGTCGTACCGCAAGACCCTGCCCGGCACCCGCCTGGACTATTTCGACGCTCGCGCGGCCGTGGAGGCGATTTCGGCCGGCGCGTATGACGGCCTGCCCTATACCTCGCGCGTCCTGGCCGAGAACCTGGTGCGACGCTGCGATCCGGCGCTGCTGACCGACGCGCTCAAGCAGCTGATCGAGCGGCGCCGCGACCTGGACTTTCCGTGGTTTCCCGCGCGCGTTGTCTGTCATGACATCCTGGGCCAGACCGCGCTGGTCGACCTGGCGGGCCTGCGCGACGCCATCGCGGACAAGGGCGGCGACCCGGCCAAGGTCAATCCCGTCGTGCCGGTGCAGCTGATCGTCGACCATTCGCTGGCCGTGGAATACGACGGCAACGATCCCGACGCCTTCGCCAAGAACCGCGCCGTGGAAGACCGCCGCAACGAGGACCGCTTCCACTTCATCGACTGGACCAAAGAGGCCTTCGAGAACATCGAGGTCGTGCCGCCCGGCAACGGCATCATGCACCAGATCAACCTGGAACGGATGTCGCCCGTGATCTACACGCAGGACGGCGTGGCCTTCCCCGACACGCTGGTAGGCACCGACAGCCACACCCCGCACGTTGACGCGCTGGGCGTCATCGCCATCGGCGTGGGCGGACTGGAAGCCGAAAACGTCATGCTGGGCCGCGCGTCGTGGATGCGCCTGCCCGACATCGTCGGCGTCGAACTGGCGGGCCGCGCCCAGCCCGGCATCACCGCCACCGACATCGTGCTGACGCTGACCGAATTCCTGCGCAAGGAAAAGGTGGTGGGCGCCTACCTGGAGTTCTACGGCGAAGGCGCTTCCAGCCTGACGCTCGGCGACCGCGCCACCATCTCGAACATGGCGCCCGAGTATGGCGCCACGGCCGCGATGTTCTCGATCGACCAGCAGACCATCGACTACCTGCGCCTGACCGGCCGCGAAGACGAGCAGATCGCGCTGGTGGAAACCTACGCCAAGACGGCGGGCCTGTGGTCCGACAGCCTGAAGACCGCGCAATACGAGCGCGTGCTGCGCTTTGACCTGGCGACGGTCGTGCGCACGCTGGCCGGCCCGTCCAATCCGCATCGCCGCCTGCCGGTGTCGGACCTGGCCGAACGCGGCATTTCCGGCGTGGTGGAGAACCAGCCGGGCCTGATGCCCGACGGCGCCGTCATCATCGCGGCCATCACCAGCTGCACCAACACCAGCAATCCGCGCAACGTCATCGCGGCCGGCCTTCTGGCGCGCAACGCCAACCGCGCGGGCCTTGCGCGGAAACCCTGGGTCAAGAGCTCGCTGGCGCCGGGATCCAAGGCCGTGCAGCTTTACCTGGAAGAAGCAGGGTTGACCGAAGACCTGGAAAAGCTGGGCTTTGGCGTCGTGGCGTTCGCCTGTACCACGTGCAACGGCATGTCCGGCGCGCTGGACCCGACGATCCAGCAGGAAATCATCGACCGCGACCTCTACGCCACGGCCGTGCTGTCCGGCAACCGCAACTTCGACGGCCGCATCCATCCCTACGCCAAGCAGGCCTTCCTGGCGTCGCCGCCGCTCGTCGTGGCCTACGCCATCGCCGGCACCATCCGCTTTGACATCGAGCGCGACGTGCTGGGCGTGGCGGCCGACGGCCGCGAGATCCGCCTGAAGGACATCTGGCCCAGCGACGAAGAGATCGACGCCATGGTCAAGTCGGCGGTCAAGCCAGAGCAGTTCCGCAAGGTCTACGCCCCCATGTTCGGCATCAAGGACGATCGCAAGAGCGCCGTCAGCCCGCTTTACGACTGGCGCCCGCAAAGCACCTACATCCGCCGCCCGCCGTACTGGGAAGGCGCGCTGGCCGGCGAACGCACGCTGCGCGGCATGCTGCCGCTGGCCGTGCTGGGCGACAACATCACCACCGACCACCTGTCGCCGTCCAACGCGATCCTGCTGGACAGCGCCGCCGGCGAATACCTGGACAAGATGGGCCTGCCCGAAGAGGACTTCAACTCGTACGCCACGCACCGCGGCGACCACCTGACCGCGCAGCGAGCCACCTTCGCCAACCCCAAGCTCTTCAACGAAATGGTGAAGAACGCCGACGGCACGGTGAAGCAGGGGTCCTTGGCGCGCGTGGAGCCGGAAGGCAAGGTCATGCGCATGTGGGAAGCCATCGAGACCTACATGAACCGCAAGCAGCCGCTGATCATCGTGGCCGGCGCGGACTACGGCCAGGGCTCGTCGCGTGACTGGGCCGCCAAGGGCGTGCGCCTGGCCGGCGTGGAAGCCATCGTCGCCGAAGGCTTCGAGCGCATCCACCGCACCAACCTGATCGGCATGGGCGTGCTGCCGCTTGAGTTCAAGCCGGGCGTGAACCGCAAGACGCTGGACCTGGACGGCACCGAAAGCTACGACGTGATCGGCGAGCGCAAGCCGCGCGCGGACCTGACGCTGGTTATCCACCGCCGCAATGGCAGCACCGAGCAGGTGCCGGTGACCTGCCGCCTGGACACCGCCGAAGAAGTTTCGATCTACGACGCCGGCGGCGTGCTGCAACGTTTTGCGCAGGATTTCCTGGAAGCCGCGTCCGCCTCGGACGCCGGCAAGCTGGCCTGACCGGCGTTCCACTGACCGGCGGGCGCTTCGGCATCCGCCGCCCTATTCCGATATCTCAGGACTGTTCCATGGCACATGCTCCCCAAACCAAGATCACGGCCACCTACATGCGCGGCGGCACCAGCAAAGGCGTGTTCTTCAAACTGGATGACCTGCCGGAATCCGCGCGCGTCCCGGGCGCCGCGCGCGACGCGCTGCTCATGCGCGTGATCGGCAGCCCCGACCCCTACGGCAAGCAGATCGACGGCATGGGCGCCGCCACCTCCAGCACCAGCAAAACCGTCATCGTCGGCAAGAGCACTCGCCCCGACCATGACGTCGACTACCTGTTCGGCCAGGTATCCATCGACCAGCCCTTCGTGGACTGGAGCGGCAACTGCGGCAACCTGTCGGCAGCGGTCGGTCCCTTCGCCATCACCAACGGTTTGGTGGATCCGGCGCGCATTCCGCAGGACGGCGTCGCCGTGGTGCGAATCTGGCAGGCGAACATCCAGAAGACCATCATCGCGCACGTGCCCATGACCGGTGGCGAGGTGCAGGAAACCGGCGACTTCGAACTGGACGGCGTGACTTTCCCGGCCGCCGAACTGCAGCTGGAATTCATGAACCCGGCCGAGGAAGGCGATGGCGGATCCATGTTTCCCACCGGGAATCTGGTGGACAACCTGGAGGTGCCGGGCGTGGGCACCTTCAAGGCCACGATGATCAATTCCGGCATTCCCACCATCTTTCTGGAGGCCGACGCCCTGGGCTACACCGGCACGGAGCTTCAGGACGCCATCAACGGCGACGCCGCCGCGCTGGCGCGCTTCGAGACCATCCGCGCGCACGGCGCGGTGCGCATGGGCCTGATCAAGGACGTCTCGGAAGCCGCGGGCCGCCAGCACACGCCGAAGGTGGCGTTCGTTGCGCGCCCGACGGAATACGTGTCGTCCAGCGGCAAGAAGATCGGGACGGGCGACATCGACGTGCTGGTGCGCGCGCTGTCCATGGGCAAGCTGCACCACGCCATGATGGGCACGGCTTCGGTCGCCATCGCCACCGCGGCGGCCGTTCCCGGCACGCTGGTGAACCTGGCGGCGGGCGGCGGCGAACGCGACAACGTGTGCTTCGGACATCCGTCGGGCACCTTGCGCGTCGGGGCGCAGGCCCGGAAGGTCGACGGCGAATGGAAGGTCACCAAGGCCATCATGAGCCGCAGCGCACGCGTGCTGATGGAAGGCCGGGTGCACGTGCCGCGCGAGGGATTCTGACCCGAGCGCGGCCACGCCGCGCCCGGTTTTCCTGGTGTGTGGGCAGGGTTCCAGCAATTGCGAGCCGCGAGCAAAGGCTCGCAATTTTGTCTAACATGCCGCTCATGACGGGCCGAGCGCTGGACGCCACGCGCATCCGCCCCTATAATTTTCGTCTGTTGTCATTCATCACCGGCCCCGCCGACGCTTAACCGTCGGGGGCAACCGTCACACGGCTGCGTACAGCGGCCCGGCGCCAGCGCCGAAACACCCCAACCCAGCCCCAGGCTCCACCGCCGGCGGCTGCGGAACAACAACCTGCCTATCCGGCAGGACCATTGCTCACCGCATTGAGCCCCATCGACGCCCATGGCATTCGTGCCCCCGGCGCGTGGGACCCATGCCGCGGCAAGGCACCAATACGGTGTGTCTTGAATCTGTCCGCTCCGGGGCGCTATCCGCTGCCTGGAACGGACAGGCACGCGATCGCGCGCTCGGCACGCATATGTCCAGCGCGTGGTGCAAGGGTGTTTCGTCCTCGCCATGGGCAGGCCCGCCGCCCATCGCACCCCGCGGAATCGGCGCTTATGCAGCCACGGCTTCGGCCGCGCCACGGCTGTCGAGGAGTAAGGATCCCCAAGATGCAAGAGCCAGTTTTCTTCCAGTTGTCGGCTACCACAGCCATCCTGTTGCTCGCCGGTTTCTACGGCGCCACCTTTCTCATGTCGCTGTTCATCGGTGAAAAACATGAAAATGTCGACGGCTACATGGTGTCGAACAACGCGGTCGGCTTCGGCCTGTCGGCCGCCAGCATGATCGCCACCTGGATATGGGCGGCCTCGTTCTACGCCAGCGCCACCTCCGGCTACAAGTACGGCCTGTCAGGTCCGCTGCACTACGGTTTCTGGGGCGCCCTGATGATTCTCTTCATCTATCCCTTCGGCAAACGGTTCCGGCAACTGGCGCCCAAAGCGCACACCCTGGCCGAAGTGATTCATGCGCGCCATGGCACGTCCAGCCAGATGATCATGGCGGTGTCGAACATCGTGGGCAGCTGCATCAGCCTGATGGTGAACTTCACCGCGGCAGGGGCGCTGGTGTCCATCCTGAGTCCGTTGACGTTCATCCAGGGCGTGCTCATCGCCGGGCTGGGGGTGTTGTCCTACACCTTGTGGTCGGGATTTCGTACATCGGTCATGACGGACTTCGCGCAACTTGCAGCGATGATCATCGCCGCCGTGATCATCATCCCGCTGATCTTCTTCAACGCCGGCGGGCCCGACCTGCTGCAAGCCAACATGTGGCGCCTGGACAGCGAGCAGGCCGACTTCTATTCCACCAAGGCCATCCTCGAACAGGGCGCGCCGTACTTCGTGGCGGTGCTGGCCTATGCGATTGGAAACCAAACCATCGCACAGCGTCTGTTCGCCGTGCGCGAGGATCTGATCAAGCCCACCTTCCTGACCGCCACGATCGGCTATGGCGCCGTGGTGATCGGACTGGGCATGCTGGGCCTGCTGGCGCTGTTCGTCGGTCTGGAACCCGCTGGCGGGGACATGAACAACATCATCCCGCAGATGGCTTCCACCTATCTGCCGCCGTTCGGCATTGCGCTGTTTTTCCTGCTGGTCGTGGGCTCGCTTTCGTCTACCGCCGACTCCGACCTGGCGGCGCTGTCCGCCATCGTCATGACCGACGTCTACGCCAAGAACATCGCCCGCGGCCGTCCGGACCCGCGGCGCATGCTGTGGTGGGGCCGGGCCACCATGATCGTCGCCACGATGATCGGCGTCATTTTCGCGAGCCTGCGCCTGGACATCCTGGTCATGCTGGTCTTCGTCGGTGCGCTGTGGGGCGCCATCGTGTTCCCGGTGATCGCCAGCTTCTATTGGGACCGCGTCGACAACCGCGCCTTCGTCAGCGCCGTCCTGGCCGCGGTTCTGCTGTTTGCGGTCGTGCGCTTTGAACTGCTGCCGATCTCCGGCGCGCTTGCCGTGTTCTTCGAGATCTGCTCGGCCATCGGTGGCGGCGTGGTGCTGGGCCTGATGGCGTTCGGCTTCTTCGGGCGCGTCGTCGCCATCGTCGTCGGCGCCATCGGCACGGCGGTCATGCTGCCCGCCTTCATCGGCAATCTGCGCGACTACATCGTGCTGATGGGGTCGCTGACGGCCTACGGCGTCAGCGCCAGCGTGTGCGTGGCCTTGAGCCTGCGCAACCGGGAACGTTTCGACTTCGGCCTGCTGAGCGAACGCGTCACCTCCTTCCAACGCGCGCAGGCTGGCGAAACGCACGCGCCGCCTCAGGCGGTCGCGTCGGCCAAGGCCTGAGCCCCGCCCCCCTTCACACCAGGAGATGGATATGTTGTTGACCGCTTACTTTCTTGTCTGGCCGGCTGTTTCGGCCGCGATTCTGGCGATCCTGTGCGTCACGTTGTGGCGAGACCTGCGCGCGGCAAAGCGCAGCGGGAAGGCCATGATCTGAGGCTCGGCGCTCGAGCGCCGCAGGGGGCCACCGCATTGCTGAATCAAGGCGTGGAAGGCGCGCTTCCCATCACCTTCAGCACCGCCGCACCCGTCGCGAGCGCACGACCCGCGACGCTCAATTCGCCTTGCATGAACACCAGGCTGGACGTCGCGCGCACCACCCGTCCGCGCACTTCCAGGAACTGGCCTGCACGCGCCGCGGCCAGGAAGTGCGTGTCCAACTGCACGGTCACGCAGGTGCGGCGGCCCAGCGCTTCCCACGCAATGGCGCTCAGCCCGTGGTCCAGCAGCGACGTGAGCAATCCGCCGTGCACCACGCCCGCCGGGTTCAGGTGATTGGCGTCCGCCATGAGTCCGTAGGCCCAGCCTTCCGCTTCCTTGCGCACGTACAGCGGGCCGATCAGGCCCGCGAATCCAGGCAGGTCTCTCTTGCGCCATCCTTGGGGCACGGCCGGTGTAGGCGCGGCGGACTCAGGCGCGACCGACTCAGGCGCGGCCGGTTCAGCCGAGGCCGGATCAGGCAAGACGGGATCGACGTCGGATTGCGCATTCATCGGCTCAGTTCCTTGCCGCCAGCAGTTGCGATAACCCGGTTGCCTCGGCTTGCAGTTCCCGCGCAAGCGAATCGACGCGCGCCGCGTCCAGCTGTTCGGCCAGGCCCGCCGCCACCAGCGCGTGCGTCAGCCGTTTGTGGCTGTCGAACACGGGCACGGCGATGACGACGACGCCGTTGATGTAGTTGTTCCGATCCAGGCTGTAGCCCTGGCGGCGCACGTCATCGACGTCGGCTTTCCATGCTGAAAACTCGGGCGCCTGATCCCAGCGCAGGGCCTTGAACCGGCGCTCCAGTTCCTTTTCCGACAAGTCCGCAAAGGCGGCCACCAGACGGCCCGTCGCGCTGATCAGCGCGGGAAAGCGGCTGCCCACGTCCACATGCAAACGGAACGGCGCATTGGAACGAGACAGCGCCAGCACCACCATGTGATCGCTGCCCGAGACTTCGACGCCGATGGCCGTGACGCTGGCGGCGTTGGCGATCCTGTCCAGCACCGGCTGCGCCAGCGCAGGAAAGGGATTGCTTTCGATCACGCTGCGCGCCAGCGTCAGCATGCCCACGCCCAGGCTGTAGCGCTTGGCGCCGGTATCGACCTTTACCAGCCCCTCCTCGACCAGGACACGAAGAATGTGCAGGCAGGTGCTGGTCACCATGCCCAGCTCCTGCGATATCGCCTTCAGCGTCATGGGTTCGCCGCCCTTGCCCAACAGACGCAGGATCGCGATGGACCGCGTCACGGCCGGAACCGGCCGAACGCGGGGGCCGGCGGCTGCCGCGACTTCCGGGGTACTGGTTTCACTCATCGGGTTCTCCGTTTTTATTGCGGCAAGCATACCTTGCACAGCCGCCAAAGCCAGGGTTTCGCCCACACCGTAATTGTATATATACAATTCATAAACGCCATTGACAATTTATTTGGCGGCGCGCATAGTCGCTTCAACAGGTTGCCGACCCACACAGGTGCGACGAAATGACGAAGCTGACCGAAACCCTTTCCTACGCGGACGCCCAGGCGCTCTGCTCGCCGGAAAAGCTCTGGGAGCTTTTCGATGGCGACCGCGAATACATGAACATCGCCCACGAATGCATCGACCGGCATGCGCACAAGACGCAGCCCGCGATCATCCTGGTCCGCGCAGCCGGTGGGGACGAGGCGTACTCCTTCCGCTACATTGCCGAGGAATCCTCGCGCTTCGCGCACTACCTGGTTGAGCAGGGCATCCAGCCCGGGGACCGCGTGGCCGTGATGCTGGAACCCTCCCTTCCCTTCTACGTGGCCATGTTCGGCGCCATGAAGATGGGCGCCATCGCCGTGCCGCTTTTCACGCTGTTCGGGCCGGACGGCATCCGCCTGCGGGTTCAGGACTGCCAGCCGCGCATGCTGGTCACCAACGCCGAAAAGGCGCCGCTGGCCGCCGGTGGCGACGACATGCGCGTCGTCATTGCCGACGACGCGTTCATCGGGACGCTGGGCGGTTACCCGACCCGGTACGACTGCCGGACGCGCGCCGACGACCTGGCGATCTTCCAGTACACGTCCGGCACCACCCGCGAACTGCCCGATGCCGTCAAGCACACGCACCGCGCATTGGTGACGCTGATGCTGGCGGCGTTGTACGGCACCGGCGTGCGCCCCGGCGACCGCTTCATGTGCCCGTCGTCGCCCGCCTGGGGCCACGGCCTGTGGCACGGCACGCTGGCGCCGCTTGCCATGGGCGTGACCATCGGCGCCTATGCCGGCAAGTTCAATGCCGAACGCCTGCTGCAGGCTCTGCAGGATCACGGCTTCAACAACATCTCGGCCGCCGCCACGCACTACCGGATGATGCGCAACAGCGGCGCGGCGGATCGCTATCGCTACAAACTGGACAAGGTGTCCTTCACCGGCGAACCGATAGACAGCGAGACGTCGGCTTTCGTGGAAGCGACCTTCGGCCGGCCCGTCTGCAGCATGTACGGCACCACCGAAATCGGCGTGTGCCTGGTGAACTACCCCGGCGCCCCGGATTTCAAGGTCAAGGCCGGCTCGCTGGGAAAACCGGTGCCCGGACTGCGCGTGCAAGTCCAGGACGCCCAAGGCCAGCCCTGCGCGCCCGGCGAAACCGGCGAACTGAAGCTGTGGCGCCGCGACGCCTGGGTAGCCACCAAGGACTTGGGACGCGTCGACGAGGACGGCTATTTCTGGCATGGCGGCCGCGCCGACGACGTCATCATTTCGGCCGGCTGGACCATGAGCGCCGTTGAAATCGAAGACGCCATCCTGAAGCACCGCGACGTGGCCGAGGCCGCCGCGATCGGCGTGCCCGACCCCTTGCGCGGCCAGGTGGTCAAGGCCTTCGTGGTGTCGGCCCGCGCCGGCGACGACGCCTTCGTCGAGGAAATCCAGGACGCCGTGCGCAGCCGCCTGGCGCAGCACGAGTACCCGCGGCAGGTGGTGTTCGTATCTGAACTGCCCAAGACACCCGCCGGAAAGATCCATCGCAGGAAATTGCGCGAGCAAGAACTGGCAACCGCCCAACCGGCGTCCGCCGGCGCCGCGCACGCCTAACTACCCCCAGGAGACATCATGCTGACCCAGACCAAGACCGAACGCAGCTTCCCCAAGATCACCGAACGCGGGCTGGACGAGCTGCGCGAACGCATCGGCGTCAAGATCGGCGCCACGGCCGAGCCGTGGTGCTACGAGGCCACGCGCGACAACATCCGCCACTACGCCCACGGCATCGGCGACGACAATCCCCTGTGGTCGGACCCGGAGTACGCGGCCAAGACCCAGCACGGCGGCATCATTGCCCTGCCCAGCTTCCTGTTCGCCACCAGCCGCATCGTGTCCGGCTACGTGGGCGGCCTGCCCGGCGTGCATGCCATGTGGTCCGGCGCCGACTGGACGTGGCACAAGACGGTCAAGCGCAACGACACCATCTCGACCGAAGCGCACCTGAAGAACCTGATCGAACACCAGACGCGCTTTGCCGGCCGCGCCGTGCAGCAGATCTACCACGTGGACTTCTTCAACCAGGACGGCGACAAGGTCGCCGAGGCCGATAGCTGGTGCTTCCGCACCGAACGCGACCACGCTCGCGAACAGGGCAGCAAGTACAAGGAAGTGCGCGCCCGCGAGCCGCGCCGTTACAGCCCGGAGGAAATCAAGGAAGCCTACAAGCTATATGCGCAGGAAGAAGTGCGCGGGGCCACGCCCCGCTATTGGGAAGACGTGAAGGAAGGCGACGAGCTGCCCGTGATGTTCAAGGGTCCGATGACGGTGACGGGCTTCATCGCCTACGCGCAGGGCTGGGGCGGCCTGTACATCCGCGCCAACAAGCTGGCGTGGCAACTGATCGACGCGCACCCCGGCGTGGGCATCACCAACCGCTTCGGCATTCCGGACGTGCCCGAGCGCGTGCACTGGGAAGAAGACTTCGCGCTGGAAGTGGGCGCCCCGGGCGCGTACGACTACGGCCCCGAGCGCAACTCGTGGCTGACGCATCACCTGACCAACTGGATGGGCGACGCGGGCTTCCTGCGCAAGTCCACCTGCAAGATCCGCCGTCACAACCCCGAGGGCGACATGCTGTTCTTCAAGGGCAAGGTGGTGCGCAAGTATGTGGAAGACGGCCGCCATCTGGTCGAAATCGAACAGGAAGCGCGCAACCAGGACGACGAGCTTTCCGTGTTGGGTTCCGGCGTGGTCGAATTGCCTACCCGCGCCTGACCGGCGGCAATCCCCCAAATCGAGGTGGGCGATGTCTGATTCATCGGAACATGCTGCACCCGGCCCCGCCGCCCCTGCCCGGGGCGCGCTGGAAGGCCTGCGCGTCATCGACTTGTCCCGCGTCCTGGCCGGGCCGCTATGCTCGCAGATGCTGGCCGACCAGGGCGCGGACGTGATCAAGGTGGAACCCCCCGGCGGCGACGAGACCCGCAGCCTGGGGCCGCCGGTCAACGAGGACGGCGCCGCGGCCTACTTCACCGCCGTCAACCGGGGCAAGCGCGCCATCGGGCTGGATCTGTCCCAACCCGCGGGGCGCGACGTGCTTTTTGCGTTGCTGGAAGACGCCGACGTCCTGATCGAGAACTACATCCCGGGCACGATGGCCAAGTGGGGACTGGATTACGAGGCGGACCTGAAGCCCCGCTTCCCCCAACTTATCCACTGCTCGATCTCGGGCTTTGGCGAAGACGGCCCGCTGGGCGGTCTGCCCGGCTACGACGCCGTGCTGCAGGCCATGTGCGGACTGATGAGCGTCAATGGCGATCCGGCCAGCGGCCCCACGCGTATCGGCGTGCCCATCGTCGACCACCTGACCGGCTATACCGCGCAGTCCGGCATCCTGCTGGCGCTGTACCACCGGGCGCGCACCGGACTGGGACAGCGGGTCGAGGTCACCCTGTTCGACACCGCGCTAAGCCTGCTGGTGCCGCATGCCGCCAATTGGATGCACACCGGGCAGGCGCCCGGCCTGCTGGGCAGCGCGCACCCCAACATCGCTCCCTACGACCGCTATGCCTGCAGCGATGGCGAGATCTTCCTGGGCGTCGTGAATGACCGCCAGTTCCGCCGGTTCTGCGATTACGCGGGCCTGGCGTCGCTGCCGGAGGACGCGCGGTTTTCCACCAACCGGTCGCGGCTGGAAAACCGCGATGCATTGCGGGACGCGATCGAGCATGCCCTGGCGTCCCGCCCGCGCGAAACATTGTGCGCGGACCTGATGCGGCTTGGCGTGCCCGCCGGCCCCGTCAACAGCGTGCCGGAAGCCTTTGCGCAGGCGCACACCGCCCATCGCGGCATGCGCGTCGACCGCGACGGCTACCACGGCATCGGGCCGGCGGTCCGGCTGTCGCAGGCGCCTGCGCGCGTGCGCCGGCTGCCGCCCGCCTACGGACAGCACACCGACGAGGTCCTCCGGGAGGCCGGCCTCGGCGAATCACAAATCGCGGCGCTCAAGGAACAGGGCATCCTGCCGCGCTGGCCTCCTCCGAAGCCCTAGCCGCAACCCGATGCAGCCAAATAAAAAATCGAGGAGACCACCATGAAGACACTACGCCTTATCGCCGCGCTTGCGGCGCCGCTGCTGTTTGCGCAGCCCGCCGCGGCCGCCGACAGCTATCCCTCCAAACCCGTCAAGATCATCGTGCCCTACCAGGCCGGCCAGGGCACCGACGTCGCCGCCCGCTACCTGGCCGAATACCTGGCCCGCGACCTGGGCCAGCCCTTCATCGTGGAAAACCGCCCGGGCGCGGGCGGCAACATCGGCGCCTCGGAGGCCGCGCGCGCCGCGCCCGATGGCTACACGCTGCTGATGGGCACCAATGGCACGCACGTGCTGAATCAGTACATGTATACGTCCACCTCCTTCGATCCCGAGAAGGACTTCACGCCGGTCATGCTGGTCAGCTCGTTTCCCATGGTGCTGTTGACCACGCCGGCCTCGCCCTACGCCAGCCTGGCCGACCTGCGCAATCCAGCCAAGGCGAAGCCGGACAGCGTCAACGTGGGCATGCCCAGCACCACCGCCCGCCTGGTCTACGAACTGCTCAAGAAGCAAGGCGTGACCAGCATCCGGGGCATCCCCTACAAGGGTTCGGCCACCGCCACGACCGATCTGTTGGGCGGCCAGGTGCAGGTAGGCATCGACACCGTCAGCGCCGCGCGCTCGTTCATCACCAGCGGCAAGCTGCGCCCGCTGGCAGTGACCTCGTTGAAGGAATCGGCCCTGCTGCCGGGCGTGCCGTCCGTGGCCGGTCAGGGGCTGGACGGCTTCCAGGTCATCGCCTGGAACGGCCTGTATGCGCCGAAGGGCACGCCCCCGGCCGCCGTGAAGCGGCTGAACGAAGACCTGGCGAAGATCCTGGCGCGGCCCGAGGTGCGGCAGAAGCTGCTGGACCTGGGCCACGAGCCGGGCGGCGGCACGCCCGACGAGCTGGCGTCGTTCGCCCGCAGCGAACGGCTGAAATGGCAGCCGCTGATCGAGCAGGCGGGACTGAAGGCAGAATAAGACACCCCGCGTCACGCGGAAATGCCGCCCACGGCATTTCCGCTCCGGATCACTGGGCCTTTTCCTTCGGCGCGCTGGCCACCAGCGCGTCGAATTTCTTGTCCAGTTCCGCCAGTGAATCGCGGATGTGGGCGCGGCGTTCCTTGATCCATTTGTCCTGCGCGGCAAGCTGTTCGCGCGCTTCCTTGATCATGCGGTCCATTTCCTTGGGCTGCGGACCGCCGCTGGTGGCGCGGTTCTTCACGATGGCCACCGGGTCCAGCGTCGAGCGGAACTCCGCTTCGCTCATGGGCAGATCCGTGCCGTACTTCGAATCCTTCATGGCGTCGGCATAGATGCGCCGCGCCTGTTCGTACGGGAAGTCCAGCGGCTTGATGTTGTTGGTCTTGGCGTACGACACGACTTCCGACGCAAAGTGGTGACCTGCGCGGAATGGCAGCTTGTATTTGTGCATCAGCACGTCGGCCAGTTCCTGCGATGCGGTCCAGTCGCTGTTCAGCTCTTCCAGCGCGCGGTCGGGGCTGATGACCATGGCCTTCAGCACGCGGTCCCAGCGCTTCAGCGCGGAGATGCCGCTGTCGACCATCGCGGAGTTTTGCTTTACGTCCTTGGGGTCGCTCATGCCGGGCGTGATGTTGTGCGTCTGCAGGACCGGGCCCATCGCCAGCGTCACCGCCGTGGACGCATCGCTGCGCGTGTCGTTCAGCAAGCCCGGATTGCGCTTTTGCGGCATGGCGCTGGACACGTAGGTGTTGCCGCCGCCCTCTTCCAGCAGGATCCACGGGCGCGACTGCGCATACTGGGTCATCACGTCTTCGACGAAGTTGCCGGTGCGCAGCGCGATGCTGGTGACGATGGACGCGACCTCGACCGGTTGATCCATCGACGAAATCTGCGAGGCGTCGTAGGCGTTGTCGACCAGCGCCGAGAAGCCCAGGTATTGCGCCATGCGCTTCCTGTCCAGCGGCCAGCTCGTGCCGTTCAGCACGGTGGTGCCCATGGGCGAGCGATCGATGCGCACGTAGGCTTCGCGGATGCGCTGTGCATCGCGCGCCAGACCCGCCGCCTGGCCCAGCAGGTAGTGTCCATAGCTGTTGGGTTGCGCGGCCACGCCGTTCGTGTAGTTGGGGACGATGGTGCCGGCATGCTTGGCCGCCAGCTCGACAAGGGTCGTGGACGTGGCGTTGAGCTGGTCCGCCAGTTCCAGCAGCTTGTCGCGCAGGATCGCGCTGCGATAGGTGGCGTGCATGTCCTGGCTGGAACGGCCCGCGTGCAGCAGGGTGATGTCTTCGCCCGCGGCCTTGATCAGCAAGGGCTCGAACGTGATGACGGTAGCCGGCCGCTTGGCGCCTGGCTGGTTGCCGTCGCTGATGACCTTGGCCACGCCGGCCGCCAGTCGCGGCGCCATGGACTTGTCCAGCAACCCTTCGTCCGTGTTGATGACGGTGGTGGCCTTGTTCATCTCGCCCAGCCAGAAGAATGGATCGCGGGGCGGGGACTGTTGCGCGGCGGCGGCGTTGCCGGCCAGGGATAGCACCAGGGCGGCGCCCAGCGTGGGAAGAAACTGTCTCATGGCGTTCTCGTTATAGGGGTGGGCGGACAGTGTATCGAAGCCCCTTTGCGGGGGACATCCTGTATTGCACCAAGGCGCCGGCTGAAAATTGCCGCCGCGAAAAAAAAGCTGGCCTCCGAAGAGGCCAGCTTTTTGCGAAAGCGCCGAGGCGGATCGCCCTAGAAGCGCCAGCTCACGTTCACGGTGCCGGTGTTCTGGCGGTTGCCGTCGCCGAACTGGCCCGAGTAGGCCAGGCCCAGGGTGGCGTTCTTGCTCATCGCCAGATCCACGCCCACTTCCATGACGGCCGCATCACGCGCCAGCGGGTTGCCCGCCACGGTGAACGGCTGGCTGCCGTCGAACGACATCGTGGCTTCCGGATTGACGTCGCCGTAGGCATGGCGCCATCCCAGCATGCCGCGCAGGCGGCCGGCGGTGTCCTTCACGTCGAAGGTGGTCTGCGCGCGCAGGGCCAGCGTGGTCGTGCCCACGTTGTTGGTGCTGCTCTTGCCGCTGAGCGCGGCGTCGCCGCCCGACTCCGAGAAGCCGCGGGTGCGCAGGTCGCTGAAGTCCGCGCCAACGAAGGGCTCGAGGGTGATGCGGTCGGTCAGCGGGATGGAGTAGCCCACGTCGGTGAAGATCTGGCCGGTGCTGGCGCTGTAGTCAGCCTTCAGTTCCTGACGCTCGCCAGCCGCGTTGATGTTGCGCTTGCTGTCGATGTCGTGCCACGTGTAGGCCACGCCGGCGGTGAAGTTGATCTTGCCCGAGCCGGCTTCGAACGACTTGCCGCCGTAGAGGATCGCGCTGTAGCTGTTCACGTCGGACTTCGCGGAACGGTCGTCCACGGTGATGCGGCTGTCGGTGTAGCCGAACGCGCCACCGAGGCGCCAGCCATTGCCCACGCCGTGATCGCCGCCGACGAAGATGCCGACATCGCGTTCACGGGACTGGGCGACGTTGCCGTTGCCGTCCATCGTGCGCCAGTTGCCGAACACCTGCGCCCACATCGGCTGCGCGGCGGAGCGCGGCAGCATCGAGGCGTCGCCGCGGCCGACCTGAGCCGTGGCGGGGCCAGGCAGGAAGCCGGCGTTCATGTTGGCGCGCAACTGGGCGGTGGGAAGGCTTGCCACGTTGTTGCTGACATTCTGCATCGCGGACACGCTGCTGCCGAAGGATTCGCCGGACAGGTCGGCGAACACGCCGGCCGGGGCGCCGTTGGGCAGGTTCAGAACACGCGTGTACAGCGAGCTGTTCTTGGGCAGGGTTTGCACGGCCTTCGCCGCCGAACGCTGGTTGCCGGTCGTGGCCAGGTCAGCGAATTCGATGGGGCGGGTTTCGCCGCCGGTGTTGCCGCCGTTGTCGATGGGTTTGGAATCCGGCTCAGTGGACACCTGCTTCATGTCGAGCGACAGCACGACATCGTTGTCCTGGTGGCTCAGCTTCGGTTGCAGGTAGGCCAGGTCGCTGGACACGCTGTCGAAGTTGCCGTTCAAGCTGCCGGCCGACAGGATGGTGTAGTTGGTCGAAGCCGCATACGTGCCACCCGAACCGACGTGCACCACGGAGCCCGCCAGATTGGCCGTGCCGGTGACGTTCACGCGGTCGCTTTGGCCGTCAGGCGTGGCGTCGACCCGGTAGGTCGAGCCCTTGTTGAAGGTGAGGTCGCCGTTCACCGTAAGGTTGCCGATCGGCGCCGCGATGGGGCTGATCGAAATCGCGGCAGTTGGCGCCAGGGTCGCCATCATGATGTGGCTCGACGATTTCGCGGAGCCCGGCGACAGCGTCGCACCCGATTCCAGGATCGTCGTGCCCACGTTGCCGGAACCGGCCAGGGTGCCGTTCACCGTCAGCAGGCCATTCACCTCCGACCCGGAAAGCGTCAGCGTCTTGCCCGCTGCGACGTTCACGGCGCCAACCGTGATGGTGCCTTGGGGCGTGAAGTCGGTATTGATGTTCAGCGTGCTGCTGCCACCGCTGCTGGCCATGAGCCTGGGCTGATCGTCGTCACCGATGATGGCGCCGTAGACGCTGCCGCCATCGATGTTCATCGTGGAGGTGCCAAGGCGCACGTCGCCAATGATGGAGCCCGTGTTCGTGATGAGCATCGGCGAACGGGCGCCCTCGACGTCCACCGCGACGCCATTGGACAGGATAGAACCACCATAGGCGTTGATGTTGCCGGAGTTGACAATGCCGCCCGTCACTTCAGCACCGCCGCTCACCACGACACCGCCCCAGATGTTGCCGTCGTTTTCAATACGCCCGAAGACAGTGCTGCTGTTCGTGATTTCCACGGCCACACCGCTCGACGGGAGGATGGGGCCATTGTTGCCGGAATAGATATTGCGGTTATTGATGATATTCCCAGCGACCTCGCCGCCATCGGTAACCGTGATACCGGCGCCCGTGCCCGTGCTGCCGCCTGCGAAGCTGTGGAAGATGTCTTGACCGTGGATATCGCCATTGTTGACGATGCTGCCGTCTATGCGGGCGCTGGAAATCTCCACACCGTAAATCGTGCCGCCAACCTCGTTACGAATCGAACCAGTCAGGCGCGAACCCGACTCCACCGAGATGGCCTTGAAACCGTCGTACCGCCCTTCCATCAATACACTGTTGACGATGCTCCCATCGCGAACCGCGTTGTTGAAAAGCCGGATGGCCACGAAGTTTGGAAATGCCGAATTCTCGATATCGCCCGTCAACGTCGGCTGGCTAGTGCCATCCTGCTGATAGCCGACGAGCTGCGCCGAGGCCGACGGAGCAATGAAAGGTGAAGCACTCAGGCTAAGCAGAACGGCAATACGGGTAAGCGGAAAGCGGCGAGACATTTTGTAGTAACCATGTAAATTTCGTGTCTGAAATGTACTGATCATTGCAATCTCGAACCTGAGCGAATCTAAGCGATTTGTAAATTTTTGGGCGATTCTCGCCGTATCGTCGAAATTAGACCAAAAACGGGGCGCTTTTCACTATTTTGATGCAGCCTTACGCCGGCCTGACTGAAACAAACAGATGCTTTTGCGCAACAATCTTGGTCCCGAGGAGGCGAATCATGAAGCAGCGCCAGCTTTCACACCCCTCGCGGGTGCGGCAGCGTCAGGCAGAAACACACCGGTTCGTCCCCGCCCGCAGACTCCAGCGTCACGCCCCCGCCTAGTCGCTGGGCAATCGAACTCACCAGATACAGCCCCAACCCGGCTCCCGGGTGCCGCAGCGCGTTCTGTCCCCGGTAGTACTTCTGGAACAGCCGCTCCACTTCCGCCGGTGGAATCCTGCTGCCGGGATTGGAGACCGCGATCCGCAGCATTTCCCCCTGGTCTCGCACGTCCACCAGGACGGCGCCGCCCTCCGTGCAATGCCGGTCGGCGTTAGCCAACAGGTTGCGCAGGGCGATGCGCAGCAGGCCCGCATCGCAGTCCAGCACATATCCGCCCGGCTCGTAGACGCACTGCACCCGTCCCGGCGGGTAATCGCTGGCCAGATCCGCCAACAGCTCGTGCAGGTCGCATTGAATCAGGCGCAGGTCGGCCCGCGGCTCGCGCATGCGGTCATCGGTAAGGTATTCGTCCACCAGGGCCAGAAGACGCATCGCGGCGTCCCGGATATTCGCGCAGCGCGCCAGGCTTTTTTCCAGCGGCGCCGCCAGATTGCGGCCTAGTTGCTGGGCCGACGTGGTGATGATCGCCAGCGGCGTGCGGAATTCGTGGGACACCATCGCCACGAATTCGCGCTGTTCCACGAACATCTGGCGTTCCTTTTCCAGCGACGTGCGCAATTCGCCTTCCAGCGCCACCCGGCGTTCGATCTCGCTTTGCATTTCGGCCGTTCGCAGCGCGACCTCGCGTTCCAGCCAGTGGCTGTGCTGGCGGGCCAGGTCGGCGGCCAGGTTGGCCTGCTGCAGTTCCCGGATGCGCCGCTGCCGTTCGTAGCGGCCGACGATGAACAGGCTGAGCAGCAGCATGTGCAGCATCGTGCCCAGGGTAGAAACATACTCCGTGAACGCGTTGACGGGCAGCAGGCCCAGGTTGCGCAGAAAGGCGATCAGCACGCTTACGTAGAACACCCCGAACGCCAGCACGAAAAAGCGCGCCGGCCGCCAGCCCCGCTTGAGCAGGTAGGCCGCCAGCGTCGAAAAGCCCACGATCACCAGCAGCGCCAGCGCCTGGATAGGCTGCATGCCGGCGGCGTAATGGCCCGTCACGATCAGGCCCGAGCAGACCACCGCAATGCCCCAGAACAGCCGGTCGAGCCATCGCACCGCACGCGGGTACAGCGCTTCCAGGTTCAACTGGCGGCAGGCGATCCGCAGCGCCACCGGCAGGCTGACGGCGATGCCGACGCCCAGCAGGCGGTCGCTCCAGCCCACGGGCAGGCCCGTCAACTGCTGGACCAGCCCCAGCGACAGCACTTCGTTGAAGACGCAGTTGCCGATATAGGCAAGGAACAGACCGCTCATGGGCGCCCGCGTGACCAGCCAGAATGCGGCGTGCGCGCAGATCAGCAGCAGGTAGAAGCCGAAGTACAGGCCGAATAGCAGGCCTTCGCGGCGCGACTGGTTGTCAAAGGCCAGCCGCTGCCAGACCTCGAGCCGGGTCGCCAGCGCATTCTTGCTTTGCAGCCGCAGCAGGATCACGTACGACCCGGGTTGCGAGGGATTGAACTGGACGACGGGGCTGCGGTAATCCACCGGCCATTCCCGGCGCGCAAGGTCCTCGCCGCTACGTCCCAGCAGTGTCCAGCTCTGGTCGTAACCCACGTAGATGCGCACGTCGTCCAGCAGCGAATTGCTCAGGCGCAGCATCCATCCGCCCTGCATGACCTTGTCCACCTGCAGGGGCAGCCGCAGCCAGATCGTGGCGGGCGTGAAGCCGGCGCTCAGATTGCCGGGCAGCGCCGTCCAGCCTTCCGCGGCCGCGGCGCCCGCGACGTCAAGCGTCCCGTCAGGGTCGACCAGGCGCTCCAGATGGCCGCCGGCGTCCTCAACCCGATCCACCGCGTCAAGGCGCAGGGGCTCGGCGCGCGCCTGCCCGGCCGTGGCCAGCAGGCCTGCGACAAGGCAAGCCAGCAGCGCCAGCCACAGCCCTGCCCTGGAGTAATATTCCCGTTTCATCAAGTCGCGATCTACGCAGCATTTCCGTGCAACCCGGCAGATTACACCAGCCCCAAACGCTGCATCCCGCAGGCATCCCATGCCTGAAGTGATACTGCTCGAGGACGAACCCGTACTGCGCCAGGAGCTTGGCGAGTTTCTTGAAGAACTGGGATACGCGCCAACGTGCGTCTCCAGCCTTCAGGAATTCGACCAGCGTTTCGAACCTGACCGTCATCATCTGGCCGTCATCGACATCGGCCTGCCGGACGGCTGCGGCCTGGACCTCATCCAACGTCTGCGCCAGGAAGGCCAGCAGGTCGGCATCATCGTGTTCAGCGCGCGCCAGACCGGCCGCGACCGGATTTCGGGCCTGGGCATGGGCGCCGACCACTACCTGGGCAAGGGCTGCGACCTGGACGAGCTGGCCGCCACGCTTGCGGCGCTTGTACGTCGCCTGGGCCTGCCGCTACCGGGCGTGGACACGCCGCCCCCGAACTGGCTGCTGGAAGTCGGCCCGCGCCGGCTGCACATCCCGGGCGCCGCAGCCATGCCGCTGTCGCAGCAGGACCTGACGGTGTTGCATTGCCTGATGAGCCAGCCGGGCGAGAACATCAGCCGCAGGCAGATCATCGAAGCGCTGGGCGCGGACTACCTGGAATACGACCAGCGCCGCCTGGACACACAGATGCGCCGCCTGCGCCGCCGCGTGGAAGCGCTGAGCGGGCAGACGCTGCCCGTGAAGACACTGCGCAGCAGCGGATACTGCTTTTATCAACCGGCTCGCGTGCAGGGCTGATGCGCTACAGCGGCGCGGGCTCGCCCTGCAGCCGGATCTGCGCCACGGTCAGTTCGCCGCGTTGATCCAGCGAAAACTCGTACCGGTCCGGATAGCGCAATTCCAGGCGCCGACATAGATTGCCCAGGCCGCCATTGCTTTCCACCCGGTCAAAAGGCGCCTGCAATTCGCCGGGGTTGTTCACCTCGATGACCAGCGCGCCGCCCTGCAGCCGCGTACGGATGTGGATCACGAACCGGTCATGCTCGCAACGCATGCCGTGCTTGATCGCGTTTTCAGCCAGCCCCTGCAGCGTCATGTGCGGGATGTGCATCTTCAGCGTGGCGGGATCGACCTGGCAGCGGCATTCCAGCTTTCTTTCGAATCGCAGCGCCTGGATGCGTATGTAGGCCTGCGCCGCTTCAATGTCTTCTTCCAGCCGGCACAGCCCGCGCCCGCGCCGGTCCAGCGAATAGCGCAGGTATTCCGCCAGGCGCCGCGTCATCTCCTCGGCCACGGCAGGCCGGTCCGCGATCTCGGCGACGATCGTATTGAGCGCGTTGAAAAGAAAGTGCGGCTCGACCTGTAGCTGCAAGTGCTCCAGCTCCAGCTTCAGCGAGCGGGTCTCGGCTTTCATCTTCTGCAGGCGCTCGGTGCGCGCGGCCAGTTCGGCCGACACGCCGAAGTAGATCAGCGTCCAGATGGACAGGATCCCCATGTAATAGATGAAACCCAGCCAATACTGATTGCCGGGGATCTCGCGGATCCCGGCCAGGAACAGATGATTGATGGCGTAGGCGATGGCGGCCAGCAGCGTCGAGGCGGCCACGCACAGCAAGACGGCGCCGGCCAGCACCTTGACCGGATCGCGCGCGGTGGCGGGCAGGCGGCCGTGCAGGGTGGCAGCCAGGCTGGTCAGGGCAAACGCCAGCGGCTCCAGCGCCAGCGTCAGCCAGAAGGCCGCGACGGCGTTGCCGTACACCGTCAGCCGGATGAAGTACCCGACGATGGCCAGGAATATCCAGCCCACGGCCTGGGCGCGCCAAAACCCCGGAGCAGATTCTCCCTGGCTCAATTCCCGGCCGATCGAAGTCCAGATCATGCACACTCCACCCGAAACGGCCGGGCGCGGACGGCGGGTTCCACCGTCGTCGCGGATGGCCTTATATTTACCCGCGGATCGGACCGAAAGAATACACTCGCCCCACTTTGCTGCCCGAGAGAACCATGCTGCGCGTGCTGATCATCGACGACGAAGCCCCCGCCCGGCGTTATCTGCGCCGGCTGCTCGAAGCCGCCCCCGCGGTCCAGGTCGCCGGCGAGGCGGCGTCGATCGACCAGGCACGCAGGCTCATCCATGACCACAACCCGGACGCCATCTTTCTGGACATCGAACTGGCCAGCGGCACGGGCTTCGATTTGCTTGAAGACCGGCAAAGCACCGCTTCCGTCGTGTTCGTCACCGCGCATGACGGCTACGCCGCCCGCGCCTTCGATGTCGAAGCGGTCGACTACCTGCTCAAGCCCGTTTCGCCGGACCGGCTGACTCAGACGCTGGCGCGCCTGCGGCCTCGCGCCAATGGTTATCTTTCGATGCGCACCCGGACGGGGACGCGGCTTGTCAAAGTGCAGGAATTGACGGTCGTGCAGGCGCAGGGGGACTACGTGCGACTGTGCAGCGCCGCCTACGCGAACGAACTGATGCACATCACGCTCAAGCGTCTGGCGGCGCAATTGCCCAGCCCCCCGTTCTGCGCCTTGTCCCGGTCCATCATCATCAATCTCGAACATATTTCCCACCTGGAACAGCGGCCCGGCGCGCAGACCGAGGTGTGCTTCAACAATGGGGTCGAGCCCATCGTCTTGGGCCGCGTGGCCTCGCTGCGCTTGCGGCGCGCGCTGGCCTAGGCGCGCGGCGTTCAGAACGGCATCGACACCTTCAGCGCGGCGCTGTTGCTGCGAACATGCTGCGAGAACTGGCCTTCATATTGCAGCCGGAAATCCACGCCGCCCGCGTTCATGACCTGCAGGCCCGCACCCACCTTGCCGACCACGTCGTCGATGGGCAGCGACGTATCGAACGATCCTGTTCCCGCCGGCGCGCCACGCAGTCGTGCGCTGGACGTCCAATCGTCCTGCGACAGGAAGGACGCGCCCGCGTACAGGAAGGGGCGCAGCAGCGCGCCATTGCCCAATTCCGCGCGGCCGCCGACTTCGATCATGGGCGACACGCCCATGATGAAGTTGTCGCTGCTGTCGACCGACAGCGCCAGCGGATTGGAGCCCGACTCCGTGTAGCCCGGCATCCGGCTGTAGCTGAAGTCCAGATCCACATAGGGTTTGACGTACATGCTGCCGTGCACGAACGTCCGGGCAGCGCGCAGGCGCGCGTTGAAGCCATAGACGTCGGGCCGGCTGGACAGGCTTTCCTGGTAGCCCGCGATGTCGATGTTGCGGTCCATGCTGTAGCCGCCGTAACCGCCGCCCAGCGCCGCCGAAAACACCCACGGTCCCGCTTCGCGCTTGAGCACGACGCCCGCGTAGCCGCTGTCGCCATCACCGCTGACGCCGCCGTCGTGCGCGCGCACGCGGCTGTTTTCATAGGCGAAGGAGCCACCGAGGAACCAGCCGGGACTGACTTCTCGCTGGCCGCCGAACTGGTATGTCACGGTGTCGTAGTCAAAGCCCGAGATGCCCCGGCTAGCCTCCTGATCAGTCGCGCGTCCGCTCACCTGACCCCAAAAGCAATTGCCCTCGCCGGTCATCGCATCCGCGCCGCTGAACACCGGGCAGGACATCATTGCGCCAGTGAACTGCGCCAGGTTGGATGCCGATTGCACGGCAGGAGCCAGCGTCACCCCCGGCGACAGATTGGCCACGCTGTCGCGATAGGCGCTGGCGCCCTGACGCGAAGCCAGGTCCAGTTGCGCGAACAGCGGCGCCAGCGCTGAATTGCCGCCCGCGTCCCAGATGCGTTGCAGATTGCCAGCCACCTGGCGCTGGTTGGATTTCAGATCCATGGACGGCGCATTGAAGTCCGCCGCTTCGACACGGATGTGGGTATCCCGGCCGGATTGGCGTGTTTCGTAGTCAAAGACCGGGCTGTCCACCGCGGCAAGCGCCCCTTTCGAATTGCCCTGAACCGTCAGCACGAGAAGTTCGCGATTGGGCAGCAAGGCCTGCGGCAGCACATCCATGCCGCCCGCCAGATCCGCGTCGCCCTCGACGACCATGCGCGACGACCGCAAGCCATCGAAGTCCACGTCGGCGCGCAGCACGCCGCTGCCGGACTGCGTGAGGTTGCCGCGCACGGCCAGCGTCTGGAACTGGCCGGGCTTGCCGATCACGATCAGCCCGTCATTGCGGACGTGCGCATCGTAGGCGGTGGCGTCGGTGGCCAGTGCGCCTGCCTGGTTGTTAAAGGTGCAGGCGGGAAGAGGATTTTCGCTCTTGCACTGGAAGTTGCCGGATACCGTGCCGTAGTTGTCGATGTTCAACACGGAACCGCTGGTTGTGTAGTTTCTTCCGTCGTAGCGGACCGCAACGCCCGACAGCGCGCTCAGCGAGCCCGTAGCGTTCACGGTCAGGTGGTTTTCGAAGCCCGAACTGATCCAGACGCCGCTGCCGGATCCCGATCCGCCCTGGACCTGCCCGTTGATCGTGACGACGGCCGGCGCCGGATAGACGACCCCGTCGCTTTGCGCAAAGATGCCCGCCGCGCCCGCGCCGGTGGCCTGTAGCACACCCGACTGCGTGACCGCGACGACGCTGGAGTTTCCGCTTACCAGGGTGGATCCCGCATAGCCGCCCTGCGGGCCGCCTGCCAGCCCGCCGCCCCCGCCGATCGACTGCGCCACGATGCCATGTGCGTTCGCGCCGCTGACGATGAGGTTGCCATCGAAGGAAACGCTCACCGCTCGCCCGTTTCCGGATTCATAGGTGTTCGGAATCGACGGCCTGACAAAGCCTCCGGGATTGAGCTGAATGGCTTGTGACACGTCGCCAACGATCCCGCCGCCCCCGCCAATCGACTGGGCGACGATCCCGTGCGCGCCGGCGCCGCGCGTGGTCAGGTTGCCGCTCAGGTTCAACATGACCTCTCTGCCGTCGCCAGCGGAACCGCCGCTGCGCAGACTGCCCAGGGCAATCGTGCCCCCGCCGTATGCGCTGCCCGCCGTCGCGATGCCTCCGCCCGCGCCGATGGACTGCGCGACGACGCCGATTGCACGATCGCCATAGGTGTTCAGATCCAGGCCGGTGGTCACGCTGACCACGCCCCCATCGCCATCGCCGCTGACGTTGCCCGCGGTCATGTCGAACTGCTGGCCTCCCGGATTGGCGGCCGACCCGGTGCTGCCCGCCATGGCGATGCCGCCTCCGCCCCCGATCGATTGCGCGACCAGGCCGTACGCGCTGTCGCCGTGAGTCACGATATTGGCCCAACTGCCGTTGGTGACTGTCACCGCGCCGCCATTGCCGCTGACGCCGCCCAGCGTCATCTGGCCACGCGCGCGCGGCGAGCCAGACCCGGCCATGCCGCCGCCTCCGCCGACGGATTGCAGCACGATGCCGGCCGCGCCATAGCCTGCGGTGTTGAACCCGTTGCCGCCGTTGTCGTTGAGCCAGGCCGTGATATCGCCGCCGGCCCCGCCGCCACCGCCGCGGCCACCGACCGACAGCGTCACGTTGGACACGGAGACGCTGGATGACACCGTGGAAGCGCCGCCCGCTCCGCCGCCCCCGCCAACGGATTGCAGCACGACGGCATCGGCATAGTCGCCATAGGTCTGCGTGGCGCCGCCCAGGCTGGCCGGGGCGCTGCTGCTGCCGATGGCGCCACCTGCGCCGCCCGCCCCGCCGCTGCCGCCGACATAGACATCGAATTTGTAGGTGGCGCCCGCGTCATCCACCGGCGACGGTATGGACGTCGACTTGCTATCGCCGCCCACCGCGCCGCCCAGGCCGCCCGAGCCGCCGATGCTCTGCGCCAGCAGGCCGTCCGCATCGGCGCCGTAGGTGGTGACCCGCCCGCCGCTGTTCAGGTTGATCGTGCCGCCATTGCCGCCCCCGCCGCCGCCGCGCCCGACCTGGACCGAGCCCTCGACGTCCGTGCTGCCGTCTTCTTCCGAGGCCTGCACCTGCAGGCCGACCTGGCCACCCTGCGAAGCGCCGCCGCCCCCGCCGATCGATTGCACCAGCGCGCCGCGCGCGCCGTCGCCCTGCGTGCTGACCGTGCTGCCGGCGTCGATGGTCAGGCTCGCGACGCCGCCGTCTCCGCCCGAGCTGCCGGCGCCGCCCAGTGCAATGGAGAGCGACACGTTCGCGTCGGTATTGACGCTGCGCCCCGTCGCCGATCCGACGCCGCCCGCGCCACCGCCGCCGCCCACGCTCTGCACCAGGATTGCATTCGCGGAATCGCCGGCGGTGGCGATGCTGCTGCCCTGCAGGACGAGCGTTGCGGCGCCGCCCGTCATGCCGGCGCCACCGGTGCCTCCCAGCGCAGACTGCAGGGATCCGCCGATCGATTCGCCGGTGCCGATCACCGTTGACGTAGCCGATGCGCTGCCGCCCAGGCCGCCGCCTCCACCGATCGACTGGACGATCACCCCCTGCGAATTTGCGCCCTTCGTCTGGATGGCGGCGTTGCCCAGCGTCGCCGTGGCCGTGGCCCCCGCCCCGCCGCCGCCGCCCGAACCGCCCACCGAGAAGCTGACCGCCACGCCGATCGGCACGCTCTCATCGGGAACCGAAACGCTCATGGCCTGCGCCACCGACGCGCCGCCCGCTCCACCGCCGCCGCCGATCGATTGCACGATCACGCCGTGCGCGTCGCTCGCATTCGTCACCACGCCCGCGTTGGCCACGTTGGCCGTGGCGGCGCCGCCCGCGCCGCCGTTGCCACCCGCGCCGCCCACGGCGACGGCCATTGAAAATCCCACGCCGTCGTCATAGGCCGAAGCGGCGCCGCCGGTGCCGCCACCGCCGCCAATGGCCTGCGCGACAAGGCCGTAGGAATGATCGCCCCCGGTCTGAAGCGAGAAGCCCTCCAGGCTGGCGACGGCGTATCCGCCCGCGCCTCCGCCCCCTGCGGTGCCTCCGATGACCGCCACGCCGTTGGCGGCGCCGCCGTCTCCGCCGCCTCCGCCGATGGACTGGGCCAGGATGCCTATCGACGCCGATCCATTGGTGTTCAGGTTCCCGCTGTGGCTGACGTTCACCGTGCCGCCGGCGACCGCGCTGCCGCCGCCTCCGCCCACGGCGACGATGCCCGAGCTGGGCCCCGCCGTGCCGCCGCCTCCGCCGATCGCCTGCGCCACGATGCCATGGGACGACGCGCCAATGGTCGTGATGGTGGACAGGCTGTTGACCTGGACGGCGCCGCTGGCCCCGCCGTTGCCGGCGTCGGCGCCCGCGTTGCCGAACAGCTCGAAATTGCCCGACGTGGCGCCGCCGATGCCGCCCATCGATTGGGCAAGAATGCCGATCGAGTAATCGCCCTGGGTCTTGATCGTGCCGCCCGCCACGCCTTCCTGCGCGTCGCCGGTGTCGACGACGACCTTGCCGCCGGCGCCGCCGACGCCCGCGTTCTCCGCCTTGAAATCGATCGCGCCGCTGCTCTGATGCAGGCCGCCGCCCGCGCCGCCATAGCTGCGCACCGCGACGCCATGCGACTGCAGGCCGTTCGTCGATATGCTGGCGCTGCCGTTCACGGTCACCTGCGCGCTGCCCCCATTGCCGCCGTTGCCGCCATTGCTGGTTCCATAGCCAATGCCGCCGTTGCCGCCCTGGCTGACTACGTTGACCCCGGGCAGGTAGTCGCCGCTGGTGACCAGCGCGGATCCGTCGTTGAGCACGGCGGTGGCGAGCGCCGTGCTCGTCCCGCCCGTTCCGCCGATCTCGCCGGTGGTGTTGGTAACCGTGTTCGGGCCGCCGCCGCCATCGCCGCCCAGTCCGACCACCACGATGCCCCCGGACAAGGACTCCAACGAGGTCGGGGGCTGCACCGAGTGGCTGGTAACCGAAATCTGCCCGAAGTTGACCGCCGCCACGTATCCGAACCCGCCGCCCGCGCCCCCGTTGTCGCTGCCGTCGTTCGACGTGAAGCCGGCGTTGCCCTGGCTGGTGGCGTACAAGCCGCGCACGCCACCCGTCATGAGATTGCTGGTGGAGCCGCCGGGAGTGTCCGCCTCGACCTGCACCTTGCCGAAGTTGGCGACCTGCGTGACGCCTCCCGGATTGCCGCCGCCGCCCGTGCCGCCCCGACCATTGTCGTGGCCGCCCGCGCCGCCGATAGATTCCGCGCCGATGCCCCAGGCGTAGCGTCCCGCGCTGCCCGATGACACGGTTACCGAGCCATTGTTGGCAATGCTGACAACGTCGCTGTTGCCGCCGCTGCCCCCCACCTGGTCTCCGCTCGGATCGCTCATCTGGTTGCCGCCCGTGCCGCCAATGCTGGCGCCGTAGATGCCCACGCCGCCATAAGGCAGCTTCTGCACCACGACCTGTCCATTGTTGGTGATGCTGACAGCCGAACCGTTGCCGCCATTCCCTCCATTGCCCCCGCCAATGACCGTATCGGGCGGCGTGCCGCCCATCCCGCCCACCGATGCGCCGTAGATGCCGAACTGGGCGCCGGCGTCGTCCCAGATGCCCGGCGCCGTCCCCTGCGCGCTCTCCACGGGAGACGCGTTGGACTCCACCGATTCGTTGTTCGTGATGGCGATCAGGCCGCCCCAGCCGCCGGACGTGCCCGTGTTATCCCCGTCGGGAGATCCCGTGCCGCCTTTCAGCCGCATGAACAGCGGCGCCTGCTGCGGGTTGGGTCCCAGATAGCCGTTGTTGACCACGATGTAGTTGCCGCCGTAACCACCCGCGTTGCTGCCGGCGCCCGTGGCGCCCGTGTAGTCGATGGTCAGGTTGCCGCTGTCCGTTGCGCCGACGGTGCAGGTCGTGGGGGACGACGACGACGTCGGCTGCGGACAGGTGATATCGGCAAACGCGGGTTGCGTCAGCAACAGGCCGGCCTGGCCCAGCAGAATCGCAACGCCCGTGCGCGCGGGCGGCTTCACGGTCAACTTCTTCATTTCTCATCCTTGGCAGGCAGCCAATAGGCCGCATCGAAGACGTGTCGATTTTTATCGGCGCACGGATGAGAGACTGCTTTTTTTCGACGAAACGTCGTTTCGGGTCGACAAAAAGCACTGAAGCAGCATGTAGGAAATTAAATGTCGATAATTTCTCGGCCGTCACGTAACAAAAGTCTGCGAACCAGCCGAGGTCTGCGCCCTGCGGCGCTACACGATTTGCGAGCAACGCCCGCCATGCCCATCTTCCTGCCGGGCAACGGGCGGGCGTTCAGCGCGGGGGTGGCGTACAAGTTCTGACGCCCGCCCGCCTGCCGCATCAGAACTCCGTGGACACCGACAGCAGCACCGTCAGCGGCGCGCCGACCGTCAGGCCCTCGCGCGCAGCGGACTGCCAGTAGTTCTTGTTCAGGACGTTCTCGACCATCGCGCGGATGACCACGGGCTTCCCATTGGCATTGAAGGCATAGCGGGCGCCGACGTCGAACCGCGTCCAGCCCGGGATCTCCTGCGTGTTGGCCACGTCGACGATCTGCGAACTGGTGCGCAGCATCCGCGCCGTCAACGTCAGCCCGGGCACGAAAGGCGTGTCCCACTCGGCCGCGGCGTTGAACTGGAAGCGCGGCACCGCAGGCGCCCGGTTCCCGTCGTTGACGCCGCCTTCGGTGCGGGTCAGCCGCGCATCGGTGTAGGCCACCCCGCCCAGCAAGCGGACCCCGTGCGCCGGCTCGCCCTGCACCAGGAACTCCAGCCCCCGGTTGCGCTGCTCGCCATTGGACACGTAGCGCAAGGTTGCGGGATCCAGGTAGCTGCTGGGGCGCTCGATCTGGAAGGCGCTGAGGGTGGTTTCGAATTGGCCGAAGTCATACTTCGCGCCCAGTTCGAACTGCTTGGAGATTTCCGGAGCGAACACCTCGCCCGCGTTGACGGCCCCTTCCGGCGCCGTGCCGCCCTGGCTCAGGCCTTCGATGTAATTGCCGTACAGCGACAGGCGTTCGGTCGGCTTGACCGTCAGCGCGAACGCGGGTGTGACGGCGGACTTGTCGTAATCCGATGTCTGGCGACCGGTCGCGGCATCGAAGTTGGCGGACTCCACGCGCTGGTGCCGCACGCCCGCGATGAACTGCACGCGGTCCTGCGCCATCGAGATCGTGTCGGCCAGGGCAAGGCTGTATAGGCGCGAATCACTGGTCCTGGGCAGATCCGACGGACGCGCGATGTTCGGCTTTGCCAGGTTTGCGGGGTCGTAGATATTGGAGAACACCGTGCTGGAACGGATCCGCGCCGACGAATAGTCGATGTCGAGCACGCTGGCGCTGAGCGCGGGTTCATGCTTGAGCGCGCCGGTCTGGAAGCGGCCGCGTACGCCGACCTCGCCCGTCTTGCTGGTCAGTTCTTCGTTCAATCGCGCCGGCACCGCGCCGATATCGCCCGCCTCGTTCAGCATCAGCCAGCTCGTCTGCATGCTCTCGAAGTCGTGCTTGCGCGCGCCCACCGCACCGTAGACGGTCCAGTCGGGCGTCAGGTCGTATTCGGCGCGCAGCGCACCCGACCATTCCTTGGTCTTCCAGTAGGTCCACGACGGAAAGAAGTTCCGCCGCGCTTCCGGCGCCGAGGGGATATCCACGCCAGACGGAGGCGGGAACAGCAGGCCGCTGCGCGCGTCGGTAGTCCGGTTCTGGTAGTTGATGTCGCCCTCCACTCGCAGGCGCTCGCCCTGGTAGTCCAGGCCCAGGGCCACGGCGCCCAGGTCTTCCCGCGCCCCGTCCATCGGCAGGTCGCCGCCGCTGCCGGCCACGTTCAGGCGCACGCCCCACTCCTGGCTGTCGCCATAGCGACGCGACAGGTCGGCATGCGCGCCGAACTGGCTGTCGCCGATGTAGGACACGGTAAAGCGGTTCAGCGGATCCGCTCCCGCGCGCTTGGGCACCAGGTTGATCGAGCCGCCCACGGATCCATAGGGCGCCATGCCGTTCAAGAGGGCATTGGGGCCGCGCAGCACTTCCACGCGTTCGACGCCGATCAGGGAACTGGAATTGCGCGGAGACACGCCGTACAGGCCGTTGAAGGACACGTCGTAGTTGAACAGCGTGAACCCGCGGATGTTGAACTCGTCGCGGCCGGCCCCGCGCGAATAGGTATTGCGCACGGTGGGGTCGTTGACCAGGACGTCGCCGATGTTCTGCGCCTGCTGGTCTTCGATGAGCTTGGCGGTGTATTGCGTGGCGCTGAACGGCGTGCTCATGTCGTCGCGGTCGCCCAGGAGGCCCAGGCGCCCGCCCCGCGCCACCTGGCCGCCGGGGTAGACGGGCGGCAGTCCGCTGGACAAGCCCGACGCAGTCACCGTCACGGTTTCCAGCGTCGCGGTCTCGGACCCGGGCAGCACGCTCAGGCGATACTGGTTCGGCGCCTCGCGCGTGGCGCGCAGCCCGGTCCCGGCCAAGGCTCGCTGCAACGCATCGTGGGTGGTATAGCGGCCCTGCACGCCGTTGCTGTTGCGGTCGGCCACCAGCGCCGGCTGCGCGGCCAGCAGAATGCCTGACTCGTTCGCCAGGCGCGTCAGCACCTGGTTCAGCGGCGCGGGCGGTATGTTGAAAGTGACCAGGTCGGCCGCTCCCGTTGCCGCCGGCGTCGACTGCGCATGGGCTGGCGGCCCCCAGGCCGCGCCAAGCGCCAGGGCCAGCGCCAGCGGCAGGCCCCAGGTTGGCATACGGCCGCGACGAAGCGCCAAGGGTCGCGCGCGGGTCATGGAGAAAGCCGCGGCGGCAGGGGAAAGGCAGTGGGACATGACGGGACCTGTGCTCTCGTGCGTAGTGTTCGGGGGTAGGGAGAGCGACGCGCTTGGCATTTCCGCGCGCGAATCACTCTTACTGTCCTTATTCGAACGAGGCGGCAAAACCCGGAACCGCCCGACGCATTTATTTTTTTCAGGCGCGCGATTCGATGCTGATCCACCACGGCATCGTGCGCCGCACCCGGACCGGCAGCACCGAGGCCAGCATGTCCAGCGCACGGTCAGTCTCGTGGATCGGATAGCTGCCGAACACGTGCATCCCGGCAATTTCCGGGGCGACGGCCAGATGGCCGAAGTGATAGCGGCGCAGCTCCGCGACGACCTCCCCCAGCGGCGTGTCGTCCGCCACCAGCACGCCGCGCGTCCAGGCCTCGCGTGCCGGATCCACCGGCAATTGCGCGTCCAGCGCGTTTGCGGTGAAGCGCGCCTGCCGCCCGGCTTGCACGATGCCCGTGGCGTGGGTCGCCGCCGTGTCGATACGGACGGCGCCCTCGTGGACGGCGAGCACCACGCCGTCCGCCTCGCCGCGCACCGTGAAGCGCGTGCCCAGGGCCTGGAGCCTGCCCTGGTCGGTGTCGACCACGAAGGGCCGCATGGGGTCTTTGGCAGTATCGATGAGCAGTTCGCCGGTGACGAGCTGCAAGCGGCGCAGCGTGGCGCCATAGTCGACGTCGAACGCGCTCAACGCCTTGAGCCACACCTGCGTGCCATCCGCCAGCGAGACACGTCGGGTTTCGCCGATGCCCGCGCGATGGTCGGCGCCCCAGGTCGAGGCCATGATGGGCAGCGGCGTCTGCCGCCATGCCGTCCACCCCAGGCCTGCGATGCCGAGCGCGCCCGCCAGTCCCAGCAGCATTTGCCGACGCCCACGCGGCCGGGCGGACGCCGCCTGGCCGAACGCCGCGACCGCGGCTGCCCTGTCGGGACTGGATTGCAGGGGCGAAAACCGGCTGCCGATGCGCTCGACGTAGCTCCATGCCTGGCGATGTTCCGCCGCGCATTCGAACCATTGCTGCCATTGCAGGCGCTCGGCATTGGAAACGTCGCCTGACCGCAGCAACGCATACCATTCGGCAGCCTGCTCCATCACCCGGTGCGAAGGTTCGCGCGCCTGCGCGGCGCTCATGCCGCGGCCCCCTGCGGCGTGACCACGGACTCGCCACCGAGGCGCGCCTCGAGTTTCATGCAGCAAAGCATGGCCTGGGCGACGTACTTGCGGACCATGCGCGACGACACGCCCAGCACATCGGCCACTTCCTGGTCGGTCATTTCACAGGCCACTGCCATGACGAAGGCGTGGGCGGCTTTGGGCGGCAGTCCCCGCAGCATGGCGTCGATCTCGCCCAGGGCCTGCAGCACCATGGCCTGGTCCTCGGCCGACGACACCGTGGGTTCCGGCTGAGCCGCCAGGGCATCCAGCCACGCCTGCTCCAGGTCGCGGCGGCGCCACAGGTCGATGCACAATCCGTTGGCCATCCGGCGCAGATAAGTCCTGGCATGACGCGCGTTGTCGAACTTGCACGGACGCGTCAGCAGGCGCACGAAGGCGTCGTGCGCCAGGTCCGCGGCATCCGCCGCGTTGCCCAGCCGCCAGTTCACCCAGGCCAGCAACCAGCCATGGTGATTGCCGTATAGGCTCTCGAAATCCTGGGAAACCCCTTCCGATCCGCTCACGATCCCGCCCGCGCGCCATAACCCCCGCATGATATGTAATGCGAACGGTTATCAATTAACAAAGGGCAGATTATGGCCCGGGGCTGCGGGATTTGGCAACGGGTGGATTCGGCGATAATCCTGCTGCCCTGGCGGCTTAGCGACGCCTACCGACGCCGAAGGATGCGATGAACTGGGACGATGCAAGAATCTTCCTCGCCCTGCAAAGAGAGGGAACCCTGCGCCGCGCCGCGCGCGTCGCGGGCGTGGACCAGGCCACCATCGGGCGGCGAATCGCCACACTGGAACACACCCTGGGCGCCACGCTGTTTCTGCGCAGTTCCACGGGCTACACCCTGACGCCAACCGGCGAAAACGTGCTGCGCTCCGCGGAACGCATGGAGCAGTTCGCCAATGACCTGGTGCGCCAGGCGCAGGGCACCGACGGGCGGCTGGAAGGCGAGGTCAAGGTCGCCACGACCGACTCGCTGGCGATGGAGTTCGTCATACCCGCCATCGCGTCGCTGCATGCGCGCCACCCCGCGGTGCGAGTCAGGTTGAGCGTGTCGACGCAGATGGCCAATCTTGCACGACGCGAGGCGGACATCGCCATCCGCAACATCAAGCCGGAAAACCCGGACCTGGTGGCCCGGCAACTTTCCCTGTGGACCGTCGGCCTGTATGCCTCCGAGGCATACCTGGAACAACGGGGAGCCCCCGCCGAGGGCCAGGGCTTCCCGGGGCACGACCTGGTGTATTACCAGCCCTACCTTGAAGGCGGCCGCCCGCCCACCATCGTGGGCGAACCCGTCCAGGCGGGCCGTATCGTGGCCACCGCCAATTCCAGCCTGATGCTGCGCGCCATGATCGCCGACGGAATAGGCATCGGAGAGCTTCCCGTGCCCATGGCCGAGCGCGGCGGACTGGTCCGCCTGTGGCCCGGTCGAGAACGCGCAGGCGGGTTTCCCGTGTGGCTGGTGACACATCAGGACCTGCGGCACACCGCCCGTGTCCGGGCATTCATCGACGCCGTGGCGGCGCAGTTCGACCCGCCGGCCGGCTAAGCGGCAACCGCTGCATTTTTGCATTGGTCATCATGCAAATCGCTGCGTGATTCCAGCACTTTGGCTACCTATACTTTTCGGCAGGCCGATCGTTTCCGATCGGCTTTCGAAGGTAGAGGTCCGCCATGTCCCGCCAATCCGCCGATGCGCCAACCGCGCCGGCACCCCGCTCAACCCCCGCCTGGCAATACGTGTTCGCCGGGTTCGCCGCCAGCCTCGCCAGCATCGGCCTGGCCCGATTCGCCTACGCGCCCCTGGTGCCCGCGCTGATCCAGGCGCAGTGGTTCTCGTCATCCAGCGTGGTGTTCCTTAGCGCCGCCAACCTGACCGGCTACCTCGTGGGCGCGTTGATCGGCCAGCCCCTGGCGCGGCGATTATCCAGCACGCAAGTCCTGCGCGCCATGATGGTCCTGGTCACCCTGGCCTTCCTGGCCTGCGGCTATCCGCTGTCCATCGGCGGGTTCTTCGGCTGGCGCCTGATCTCGGGCATCGCCGGCGGCGCCATCATGGTGCTGGCTGCGGCGACCATCCTGCCGCACGTGCCCCGCGAGCGTCGCGGCCTGGCGGGCGGGGCCATTTTCCTGGGCATCGGCGTGGGCATCGCCGGTTCCGGCACCGTCGTGCCATGGTTGTTGGGCATGGGTTTGCAGGCCGCGTGGTCCGGCCTTGCCGCCATCTCCGCCATTCTCACGCTGCTGACCTGGTTCGCATGGCCCGCCCATGGCCCGGCGTCCCATCCCGCAGCCGCCACGCCGCACGCCACCGCCAGCCGTAATGGCAGCGACCATCCCGATCATCGCGCTGGCGTCGTCCTGCTGTTCGGCCAATACGGCCTGATGGCCGTTGCGCTGGTCCCTGCGATGGTTTTCCTCGTGGACTTCATCGAGCGGGGACTTGGAGCGGGCGCCGCGGCCGGCGCGCGCTTCTGGGTGCTCTACGGCGTCGGGGCCATGATGGGACCCGTGGTGTACGGCTGGCTGGGTGACCGGCTGGGCGCGCGCAAGGCCCTGCGCGTCGTGCTGGTCGTGCAAGCGCTTGCAATGGCGGTGCTGACCCTCGGCCATGATCACGCATGGCTCGGCGTCGCCGCCCTGATGGTGGGCACCTTTCCGCCCGGCATCGTGCCGCTTGCCCTGGCGCGCATCCACGACCTGATTCCCCACGATGCCGTCGCCCAGAACCGGGCCTGGAGCCGCGCCACGGTCAGCTTCGCCACTTTCCAGGCGCTGGCAGGATACGGATACTCAGCCGTCTTCAGCGCAAGCGGCGGCCAGCACCGGACGATGTTCGCAATCGGCACGGCCGCGCTGATCGTTGCAGTGCTTGCCGAGTCCGGCATTGTGGAAAGGCAGATCGCCCGGCTGCTGCGCGCGCCGCGTCGCGTCGCGGCGACATCGGGCGGCAGCGCCGTCGGCCCCGCGGCGCACTGCAGGTAGCGCGCGTCCGGCAAAGACCGGGCGCGCGCGTCGGATCACCCCAGGTGTTCCACGTTGCCGCACACGGAAATGCTCTGGCCGCTGATCATTGCCCCTTCGGCCGAGCACAGGAATGCCACCTGGTTGGCGACGTCCTCCGGGGTGGTCATGCGGCGCAACGACACTTTTTCCACAAGCTGGTCGCGCATCGCATCGGTGCTTACTCCGCCCGCCGCCGCGCGGGCCGCGATGATGCGCTCCACCCTGTCGCCCGACACCACGCCCGGCAGCACGGAATTGACGCGGATGCCGGACGGCCCCAGCTCCATCGCCCAGGTCTGCGTCAGCCCGGCCAGCCCGAATTTGCTGGCGCTGTAAGGCGTGCGCAGCGAAAAGCCCAGGCGTCCCGCGACGGACGAGATATTGACGATGGACCCGCCGCCAGCGGCCCGCAGCAGCGGAACCGCGCTACGCGCGCACAGGAAGTTTCCCGTCAGGTTGACGTCCAGCGTGTTTTTCCAGGCGTCCAGCGTCGTTTCTTCCAGGCGGCTAGTCGGGCCGGACACGCCCGCGTTGTTGACGAGCGCATCGAGCGCTCCCCATCGGTTCTCCAGTTCCTGGAACATCGCCAGCACCTGGGCCTCGTCGGACACGTCCGTCAGGCTGGCGCCTAGCGTCGGATGGCGCTCCCGGGCGGCCTTGAGCGCCTGCTCGTCGACATCGCACACATGCACGTCGGCGCCCGACGCGAGGAACTTGCGCGCAATGGCCAGGCCAATGCCTTGCGCGCCCGCCGTGACCAGGACGCGCGCGCCCTTCAAGGATTCGATCATGTTGCCTCGCCGAAGAATGTTGGGATGCCGGCGCGGCGGATTGCCGCGCCGGCGGGATCGCCGTTCAGAGCGCGAACTCCGGGCGGATGCCGCTGCGCAGCGGCAGCCCCATGATCTCGCGCGCCTCCGCGGGCGTCGCGGGTTCCATGCCCAGCTCGCGGATGATGCGCACGATGCGCTCGGTAAGCTGGACGTTGGTGGCCAGCTCGCCATGCCGGTAATACAGGTTGTCTTCCAGCCCGACCCGCGCGTGCCCGCCCAAGAGCAGCGCGCTGATGTTGGCCTCGAGCTGCGACGGGCCGATCCCGCTGACGCAGAACACGCTGTTCTTCGGCAGCAGGTCCACCATCATCTGCAGGTGCCGTGGAGAAAACGGCATCGCGTTCTGGAAGTTGCGATGCACGTTCATCACCAGGTTGATGAAATGCGGCCCTTCATCCAGGTCCTCGTTGATGAGCGTCGTCACGTCCTGCAGGATGTGCGTGGGGCTGAATACCTCCCACTCGGGCTTGATGCCGCGCGCCTTCATGCCGGCGGCCAGCTCGCGGCCCTTGCTGAGCGGCGTGTTCATCAAATATTCGCGGTCGCCGAACGCCAGGTTCAGGGTGGTGGCGTCCAGCGTGCACATCTCGGCCCCGGCGTCCATGCCCTTGAGCCGCTCTTCCCACAGGATTTCCCAGGTGCCGGGCGACGTTTCTCCGACCATGTCGCCGTGCACGCCGCCGCCCGTGGAGTTGTTCAGGACGATGTCGCAGCGCTCGCGAATGAGCTGGTTCATCTGCCGGTACACCCCGGCATCGCAGGTGGCCAGATCGTCCGGACGCCTGGCATGCAGCGCCACCACGCTGGCGCCGGCGTTGTAGCAGCGGTAGACGTCCTCGGCGATCTCCGCCGGCTGCGTCGGCAGGTGCGGGTTCTGGCTTTTCAGCGCCATGCCCCCGGTCGGGGCGATGGTCACGATGACTTTGCGTTTGGCCATGAGGTTTCTCCTAGGATTTCCAAAGCGCGCAGCGGCTTTCCGACTGCGTCGTGAAAGCCTGGTTGCCGTCGATGGCCTGCAGCACCGTGAAATAGTCCCAAGGCTCCTTGGACTGCTCCGGCGACTTCACCTGCAGCAGGTACATATCGTGGACGACACGGCCGTCGGGCCGCACGACGCCGTCCTTGATGTACATGTCGTTCAGCTTGTTCTCGCGCATATGGGCCAGCACCTTGTCGGCGTCGTCGGTGCCCGTGGCCTTGACCGCGCGCAGGTATTGCAGCGCCGCCGAATAGTCCGCGGCCTGCAGCGACGACGGCATGGCCTGGCGCCGGTCAAAGAACTTGCGCGCCCATGCGCGGGTCTCGTCCGATGCGTTCCAGTACCAGCTGTCGGTCAGGTACATGCCCTGCGCGGCCGGCAGCCCCATGGCATGGATGTCGTTGATGAACATGATCATGCCGGCCAGCTTCATCGTCTTGGTGATGCCGAACTCGTTGGCGGCCTTGATCGAATTGGTCGCGTCGGCGCCGGCATTCGCCAAGGCCAGGATTTCCGCCTTGCTGCTTTGCGCCTGCAACAGGAAAGACGAGAAATCGCTGGCGGCCAGCGGGTGCTTCACGCTGCCCACGACCGACCCGCCGCCCGCCTTGACCACGGTGGTCGTGTCGGCCTGCAGCGCGTGCCCGAAGGCGTAGTCGGCCGTCAGGAAGTACCAGCTCTTGCCGCCCGCCTTCACCACCGCGGCGCCCGTGCCGCGCGCCTGCGCGACGGTGTCGTAGGCGTAGTTCAGCGTATAGGGCGTGCATTGCTCGTTGGTCAGCGCCGGAGCGCCCGCGCCCACCACGATGATCGGCTTCTTTTTGTCCGCGGCCACCTTGGACATCGCCAGCGCCGTGCTGGAATTGGTGCCGCCGATCAGCATGTCCAGGCCGCGCTGGTCAAACCATTCACGGGCCTTGGCCGACGCGACGTCCGCCTTGTTCTGGTGGTCCGCCGTCAGCAGCTCGATCTTCTTGCCATTGATCTGGCCGCCCATTTCCTCGATGGCCATCTTGATGGCTTCGGCGCCGCCGGGGCCGTCGGGCCCCGAGTACACGCCGGACATATCGGTAATGAAGCCGATGCGGATGACATCGTCCGACACCTGCGCCTGGGCAGGCGCAGCGTGCATCAGCGTGAAAGCCATTCCGCAGGCGATGGCGGTGGCGGACATGCGTGGCATTGACAACATACCGGTCTCCTCTTATGGTTTTTGGCCCGAAGGGCGTCAAATATTCTGCGTCCGGCCCGCCCCTCGGACAGTCATCATGTTGACAAAGGCCCCTAGGGTTTACCTGGGCGGCCATCCACCAACCACACGGAGCGACCATGCGCGGACCGCCTGCCCTGGCGGGCAACGACACGCCAAACGCGAACCGGCGGCTCGCGCGATGCCCCGTGGACAAAATGCTGGACGTCGTGCCCTGGTACAAGGGCCTGCCGGAACTGGAGCGCGACGTGGTCCGCTCGGAACTGCGCACGGTGTCGCTGGCCGCCGGCGAATACCTTTTTCGCGCGGGCTCGCGTTCGCCCGGCTGGTACGGCGTGGTGGAAGGCCTGGTGAAGTGGTCGTCCCCCGGCACCGACGGCCGGACCCTGTCCCTGGCGGGATTCAGTACAGGAAGCTGGTTCGGCGAAGCCACCATGATCCGCCGCGAGCGCTTCGAATACGAAGTCGTCGCGCTGCGCCCCAGCCGTATCGTCATCCTGCCGCGCGACACCTGTGAACGCCTCTGGAACAACAACATCGAATTCACCAAGGCGCTGATGACGCATCTGGCGCAGCGGGTGAACTGGCTGATGGCTTCCTACACCGGCAACGTGCTGCTGGACGTGGACACCACCGTGGCGCGCGCCGTCGCCGCGCAACTGGACGCCGAGGTCCATTCCGGCACACGGGGACGCCTGAAGATCTCGCAGGAAGAGATCGCCGGCCTGTGCGGCGTATCGCGCCAGCGGTGCAACACCGCCCTTACCCGCCTGGCGCGCGAGGGAGTACTCCAAACGCACTACGGCGGACTGACGGTGCTGGACCCGGACGCGCTGTACCGGTTTGCCAAGATCAGCCGGGAGTCGGGCGCGCCGCCTCGACGTGAAAACTAGGGTCGGCATGGCGCCGCGGCAATCCGGCATAATCGCTGCCACGTCGCCGTACACGAACGACACGGCATGAAGGGACAGTGATCCCGCCGCGCCAGCGAATACGGCGTCCTTCGCAGAACTGTTCTGCATATCAATGGGGTAATCGGCAGCACCGATAAAAATTATCATCGGATGCTGAGATAACCCAAGGCCGGCCGACAAGCGCCGGCCGACCCGACCGCCGGCATGAAAACATAAAAGCCGGCCCACGCGAAGCACGGCGTGCACGGCGGCGGGAACAGGAGAGAGACAATGACCAAGCTCACGCGCCGCGGGTTCATCGCGGCCGGAACACTCATGATGCTTGCCCGGCCGCTGCGCGCCGCACCCAAGCCCGTCACCCTGATCGTTCCCTACGCGGCCGGCGGGCCGAATGACAACTTCGCGCGCCTGCTGGCCGAAGGCATGGGCGCAGAGCTGGGCATGAATTTCATCGTGGAAAACAAGCCGGGCGCCAACGGCATCATCGGCGCCACGCACGTGGCCCGTGCAGCCGCCGACGGCGGCACGCTGCTCATGGGTGGGTCCGGCCCTGTTTCGCTGAACATCCTGCTGCGTCCCAGCCTGAGATACGGATTCGACAGTTTCCGATCCGTGGCCATGATGTTCGACGGCCCGCTGACGATCACCGTGCCGTCGAAGATGGGCGTGAACACGGTCGCGGACCTGGTTGCGTACGCCAAGACCGAAAAGCGGGCCCTGACCTATGGTTCGCTGGGCCCGGGCAGCGTCACTGACTTATACGGCCTGATCATGGCGAAGGCGCTGGACATCCCGCTGACCGCCGTGCCCTACAAGAGCACGCCGACCAGCCTGATCGACCTCATCACCGGACGCAACGACCTGTCCTACATGACGCCCATCGCTTTGGCCGATCACCAGAAGGCGGGCGCAGTGAAGATCCTGGCGCTGACGACCGACCAGCGCGATCCGGCGCTGCCCGAAGTGCCCAGCGTCACGGAGCTTGGCTATCCGCAACTGAAGGCCAGTTACTGGACCGGGTTGCATGCGCCCAAGGGCACGCCGGACGACCTGGTGCAGGCCTATGCCGCCGCCGCGATCAAGACGGTCCAGTCGGACGCCTTCCGCCAACTGCTCGTCACCAATGGCCAGACCGAAAAGGCCGGCGGCCCGCAGGCGTTGGAGGCGCAGCTGGAATCCGACCGCCAGTACTGGGGCAAGGTCATCAAGGAAAACCAGATCGTCCTGGATTGATTGGGCCAGGCGCCGTCCGGATGGCGGCGCCTTTTCCTGGCCTCTGGTTTTCGCGCATTCATGCCGAGACGAATTTTTCGCCGCACCTCAAGCGCCCCGCCCTTGCGCAGAAAAGCAAAGCCCGCCGACCGGCGGGCTTTGCTGTTTGGGCGAGGCAGTCTCCGTCGACGGCTACTGCATCAGCGCAGGCGCAATGCGATGCGTGGCCGCCTTGAAGTTGATCACCGGCGGCGCCTCGCGGCAGGCCGTCTTGCGGATCTTGCCAACGATTAGGTCGTGCGTGCCCAGCATCTCGGTGCAGACGATGTCGCATTCGATGCTGGCCAGCGCGTCGGGCAGCACGGGCGATCCATGCTCGTTCATGATCCATCCCCCCTGCGCGAAGCGCGCCTCGCCCTGCGGCTTGTTCAGGAACGCCTGGATCACGTCGCCATGGCCTTCGCCCAGGATGTTGGCGACGAAGCGGCCGTTTCGCAGCAGCGGTTCCCGCGCGGACGACGTCTGCTGCACGAAGAACCCCACCATCGGCGGATCCGCCGAAATCGACGTCAGGCTGGAGACGATCATGCCGGCCATCTGCTCGCCATCGCCGGTGCTGACCGCGCTGATGCCGGCCGGCAGCGAGCGCATCGCCGCCTTGAAGTCATCCACAGACACCACTTCGTCGCGCTCATTGACGACCATGTGGGCGCGAATGTCGCCGCGGTCGTCGACCCAGCCGTGGCGCGCCGCGTAATCCACCATCGCCGTAAAGCCCGCTTCCCACTCCGGCTCGCCGGCATGCTGCGACAGAAAGCGCAGCACGGAAGGAGACAGGCGCACATGCCGCTCGTCCTCGCGTCGGCCGATCCGCGCGATGGCCCGTTCCAGGCGAGCCTGCGGCTGGGGGTCGGCCATCACGTCCAGGCGGCGGAAGTCCGCCGGGTCGCGCAGCGCAATCGCGCCGGCATTGCTCAGGTAGATGCGCATGTCGCCCTCCTTCAGGCAAGCACTGCCGTGCTGCCGACTTCCTTGCGGATCGCGGGAATGATCTTGTCGCCCCAAAGCTCGATCTGCTTGAGCATCGTCTTCTGGTCGAAGTCGCCCAGCTGGGTCTGCAGGGCAATGTGCTTGGGACGCAGAATGCTGATTTCCTCGAGCATCTTGTCGATGACTTCATTGACGGAGCCCACGGGCAGGTTCTTGCGCAGCTGCTCGAAGGTGGGGTCGGTTTCCGACGGAACTTCCTTGACCATGTAGCCGTCATCGCTCTGCGCGCGGCGGAACTTCAGGCTTTCGGAAATGCGGCGCTGGAAGCGCGCGCAATCCAGATACGCGTCGATCTCCGCGTTGTTGTCCGACGCGTAGCCGCAGCGCAGGAAACCGAACTTCACATCGCGGTCCAGATCCTTGCCGTTGTCGTCGGCCACCTTTTCCAGCCGGCCGCGCAGTTCGGCGATGGCGTCGTTGCCCTTGAGCAGCGCCGTCACGAACAGGTTGTGGTTCTCGCGCACGCCGCGGCTCAGCGTCACCGGATTGCCCGACGTGATCCACAGGGGCGGCATCGGGTCCTGCACGCAGCGCACCGCGATCGAGCTGGGCGGAATCTTCAGGAACTTGCCGTCGTGCTCGAAGATCTTCTGCGTCAGGCCCTTGGGAATGACATCGAGGAACTCGTTGAAGATCGCGCCGGAATCCTCGATCTGCACGCCGAAGCGCTCGAACTCGAACTGCTGGTATCCCGATCCCACGCCCAGTTCCAGGCGACCGTTCGACACGGTATCCACGAAACCGACTTCGGCCAGGAAGCGCGCCGGATGGTACAGCGGCAGGATGCACACCGCCGTGCCCAGCCGGATGCGCTTCGTCTTGGCGGCGGCATGGGCCACCGTCATCAGCGGCGATGGCGACAACGAATAGTTGTTGAAGTGATGCTCGGCGTACCAGGCAGTGTCGAATCCGGCCTGCTCCGCCACCACTGTCTGCTCGATGGAGTTGTTGATGACTTGCGTCGAGGACTGGTGGTAACCTCGCTGCTGCGCCAGAATGAATACGCCGAATTCCATATTGTCTCCTCGGTTATCTGCATGAATCCTTGAGGAAATTCTAGAGTCCGGCAGTCATGCGCTGGAATACGGGAAAAGCGGCGTTCTGTGCTGCATAAAGTGGAGGAATGATGGACAGACTGCGCGCGATGGAGCTCTTTCTGTCGATCTCGAAAACCGAGAGCTTCTCGGAAACCGCCCGCCAGTTCGGCATATCGGCCACCTCGGTGTCGCGCATGATCACCGACTTCGAAACCGAGCTCAACGTCAAGCTACTGCTGCGTTCGACGCGGCAGGTCGTGCTGACCGAAGCCGGCCAGGAATACGCCCGGCAGCTCGAGACCATCCTCTGGAACATCAACGAGGCGCATCGCAACATCACCGAGATCCGCGCCGCGCCAAAGGGCATCCTGCGCGTGCACTCGCGCATGATGTTCGGCCTGGGCGTGCTGCCGCAACTGGTCGCCGCCTTCCGCGAGGCCTATCCAGAAATTCACATTGAATTGGTGTTGTCCGAAGCCAAGACCGACCTGCGTCGCAACAACTTCGACATCGATTTCCGCATCTCGCCGCCTGTCGAGGCGGGCCTGAAGCGCCGCATCCTGTTCAAGAGCGAACGCTACCTGGTGGCGTCGCCCGCCTATCTGGCCAGGCGCGACCTGCCCGCGCTACCCGCGGACGTCGCGCAGCATGACTGCCTGGCGTACCTGCTGCCCGGCGACCAGTATTGCTGGCGGTTCAAACGCGAAGACACCATCGATGAAGTGCTGATCAAGCCGCGGCATGTCACGAACAACGGCGTGGCGTTGCTGGAACTGGCGCGTCTGGGCGAAGGCATCGCACTGCTGGACGACTACACCGTCCACCACGACATCGAACGGGGCACGCTGGTTCGGCTGTGTCCGGAATATCGCGTCACCAACACGACGTTCGAGGAAGGCATGTACGCCACCATCCTGGATACGGCCATGATCCCCGTGAAGATCCGCCTGTTCCTGGATTTCGTGGCGTCGCACGTGTCGGGCGCCGAACTGCGCTTTGCGGCCTACGGCAAGCCCGCGGCCGCCGGCGCGGACTGACTCAAGGCCGGATCGCGCAGCGAGCTCTTGGCGCGGCGGTGTAACCCGCGCCGCGCACTCGCAGCAGCGCGCCGTCCAGGGGGCCATCCGCCGACAGGCGACCGCTGTCCCTGATCGACGTCACGTACAGGTCTGTCAGACCGTCTCCCCCAAAGCACAGCGATGCGGGATGCGCCACCGGCAGGTCGATACGCAAGTCCAGCCTGCCGTCCGCATCGAACCTGGCCACCGCGCCGGCATGCACCAGCGCCGTCCACAAGCCGCCTTCCTCGTCAAAGCAGCAGCCGTCCGGCGCGGACCCCAGCGTATCGGTGTCGACAAAGACTTCGCGGTCTGACAGAAGGCCGTCCGCGTCCATGCGATAGCGGTAGATTTTCCGTTGCGAGCTGTCGCATACGTAGAAGCCCGTCCCGTCGGGATGCAGGCCCGGCCCGTTGACCACGCCCAGGCCTTGGGCAATACGGGTCAGGCGGCCGGCGGTGTCCAGCCGGTACAGGCCGCCCAGCGGCGGCTCTCCGGCTTCGCGGAAGATGTGCATGGTCCCGGCCACGAAGCTGCCGTCGGGCAGCGGCGCGCCGTCGTTGAGCCGCAGATTGGGATGGCTGTCGCCGATGCCCGCCAGCGTGCGCAGGCTGCCGTCGGACAAGCGATATAGGGCGAACGATTCCTTCAAGGCCACCACCAGCTCGTCGTCGCCGTTGAAGGCGAAGGACCCCAGCGGCGCGGGCAACTGCCAGCTTTGCGTGCTGCCCGACGCCGGCTCCACGGCCAGGATCAGCCCCTTGCGGCAGTCAGCCATCCATAAAAGCCCGCGCCTGGCGTCCCATGCCGGGCATTCGCCCAGGGCCGCGCGGACGGTACCGATACGCTCGATCTGCATCTGCCGCCTGTCTCCGGATCATGTTTTTCAGACCATTCTGCCCATGATGGTAGCGGGCGACGCCGGTGGGGAATATGCCGCATTCCTGCAGAACACAACCACCGTTTTTGGCGTAGATCGCCCCTATACCGCATCCATAAAATCAAAAAAAAGTCCGACGCCCAGGGCGCGGAAACAGGATACGACCGGTCATTCAGACCCGAGGAGACTTACGATGCAGCATGCCCGCGGCGCCCGGCGCCTCTCTGTCCATTTCCAGTCGAACGAGGTGCGGGCATGAGCGATACCCCCGTCAAGTTCGAAGTCAGCGAGGGCGTCGCCCTGGTGACGCTGAACAACGCACCCGTCAACGCGCTGAACCGCGATATGCGCCGCCGCATCGTGGCGATCTTCGACGAAATATCCGAGCGCGAGGACATCCGCTGCGCCGTGCTGACCGGCAATGGCAAGGTCTTCTGCGCGGGCGCAGACCTCAAGGACCGCCCCAACGCCGACGTCGCCGGCGACTTCCTGGAACACAACCGCATCACCCGCGAAACCGGCAACGCCATCAAGGAATGCGCCAAGCCCGTCATCGCCGCCGTCAACGGCGCGGCGCTGGGCGCCGGGCTGGGTCTGATGGCCGCCTGCGACATCATGTACGCGTCGGACAACGCCACCTTCGGCATGCCCGAGATCAACGTGGGGCTGGCCGGCGGCGCGTCGATGCTGCGCACCCTGTTCGGGCGGTCGACGCTGCGCCGCATGTTCTACACCGGCCAGCGCCTCAGCGCGCACGACCTGCTTCGCCGCAACGTGCTGGAAGACGTGTTGCCGCCCGACCAGCTTCTGCCCACCGCGCTGGCGCTGGCCCACGAGATCGCCTCGAAGGCGCCGCTCGCCGTGCTGTACGCCAAGCGCGCCGCCAACATGGTGGACCTCATGCCCCAGCGCGACGCCTACCGCTTCGAGCAGGACTTCACCATGGCGCTGGCCAAGACCGAAGACGCGCGCGAAGCCCGCATGGCCTTCCTGGAAAAGCGCCAGCCGCAGTTCAAGGGGCGCTGAGCATGGCGCAGCAAAACCAACGCCCCGGCGCGGGCCTGGCGGGCTTTTTCGAGGCCCGGGGCATCGCCGTGGTCGGCGCCTCTGACGAAATCACCAAGATCGGCGGACGGCCCGTGCACATGCTGATCAAGCATGGCTATCGGGGCGCCGTCTATCCCATCAACCCGAAGGGCGGAACCATCCAGGGGCTGCCTGCGTACGTGTCAGTGAAGGACACGCCCACCGCGCCCGAGCTGGCCATCCTGGCCGTGCCGGCCGCGGCCACGCCCGCCGCGCTGCGCGATTGCGCTGAACGCGGCGTGCAGGCGGCCATCGTGCTGTCAGCCGGCTTTGCCGAGGCAGGCGCGGAAGGCGCCGCGCTGCAGGCCGAACTGCTGGACATCGCCCGCGCCCACGGCATGCGCATCCTGGGGCCCAACTGCCTGGGCACGGTCAACGTGGCCGAACGCCTGATCGGATCGTTCTCCATCGCGCTTGAAGAACACATGCCGCCAGCCGGCCAGGTGGGCATCGTGTCCCAGTCGGGCAACGTGGGCAGCCACACCATGCAGAGCGTCGCCCGGCGCGGCATGGGCGTCAGCCGCTTCATCGCCACCGGCAACGAGGCGGACGTGGATGCCGCCGACGGCATCGCCGCCCTGGCGCAGGATCCGGACACGCGCATCATCCTGTGCTGCATGGAAACCTGCCGCGACGCGGGCAAGCTCATTGAAGCCCTGCGCATGGCGCGCGAACAGGGCAAGCCCGTCATCATCCTCAAGATCGGTTCCACCGAGAAAGGCCAGGCGGCGGCGGCTTCGCACACCGGCGCCCTGACGGGCTCGGATGCGGTGATCGACGCCGTCTTCCGCCGCCACGGCGTGCTGCGCGTGCGCTCGGTCGAAGCGCTCATCGACATCGGCCACGCGGCTTCGCTGTTGATGCCCGACCGGCTGCCCGCCAACGACGCGGTGACCCTGGTGGCGGCGTCCGGCGGCTTCGGCATCATGATGGCCGACGCCATGAGCGAGGCCGGACTCGCCCTGCCCGCGCTGGCGCCTGACACGCAGCGGCGCATTCGCGAAGCCGTTCCCACGGCCAGCACCGGCAATCCTGTCGACGCGTCGGCGCAGATGTCCAGCCGTCCCGACATTTTGCTCAAGATGCTCAGCGCCCTGCTCGACGATCCGTCGGGCGGTTCGCTGGCGCTCTTCATGTCGCTGTCGCTCTACAACACGCGGCTGCGCGGCATCTACCTGGAAGCCCTGGCCCAGGTGCGCGCCAGTCATCCCGACCGCTTGCTGATGGTGATCAGCCAGGGTCCCGCCGACGCGGTGGAGCAAATCAACGCGCTGGGCATTCCGGTGTTTTCCAGCATCGACGCGGCCGCCACGGGCCTGGCGGGCCTGGTCAGGTTGGGCCGCTTGCGGTCCGCGTCGGTTGCCGCCGCCTGCCTGCCCGCCTCCGAGCCCGTGGATCCGGCCGTGTTTCGTAATGAGTTCCACGCCAAGCAGGCGCTGGGCAGGGCGGGCATCGACGTGCCTCGCGAGATCATCGCCCGCAACGCCGACGACGCCATCCGTGCGGCCGACGCCATCGGCTATCCAGTGGTGCTGAAGATTGCGTCGGAAGACGTCGCGCACAAGACGGAAGCCGGCGGGGTGATGCTCAACCTGGCCGATGCCGACTCGGTGCGCCAGGCGCACGACACGATCCTGGGCAACGTGGCGCGGCATGCGCCCGGCGCGCGGATCGATGGCGTGCTGGTGGCGCCGATGGTGCGCGGCGGCACGGAGATGATCGCCGGGATCTCGCAGGATCCGGTTTTCGGTCCGATCGTCATGGTCGGCATGGGCGGTATCTATGCCGAAGTGCTGAAAGACGTGGCCGTCCAGGCCGCGCCCGTCACTGAAGACGAAGCCGCCGCGATGATCCGCTCGTTGAAGATGTTCCCGATCCTGGATGGCGCGCGCGGCCAGGCCAAGGCCGACATCGCCGCCGCCGCGCGCAGCGTGGCGCGCCTGTCGGAATTCGCGTTCCGGCATCGCAACGACGTTGCCGAAATCGACATGAACCCCATCCTGGTGCGGCCGCAGGGCCAAGGCGTCGTCGTGCTGGATGCGCTGATGATCCCGCGCGCAACGCCCGCCCATTAAGGACAACCATGCAATTTGATCGACAAGTGGCGGTGCCCGACCCCGCCACCGGACCCGAGGTCTACCGCCAGCATGCGCGCACGTGGCTGCGCGCCAACCTGCCGGATTTCATGCGTACCGACAGCCTGGAATGGCGCGCCGCATCGCTGGCGGAAAGCAGCGCCTGGGAAGCGGCCATGTACCAGGCCGGCCTGGCCGGCATGACCTGGCCCAAGGCCTATGGCGGACACGGCCTGACGCTGCGCGAGCACCTGGCCGTGAACAAGGAGATCGGCGCGCTGCCGATGCCCGAGAGCGTAAGCTCGATTGGCAAGGAACTGGCCGGCCCCATCATCATGGCCGTGGGCACCGAAGCGCAGAAGCAGGACTTCCTGCCCGCGATCCTGGCGATGCGCCAGTACTGGTGCCAGGGCTTCTCCGAGCCCGATGCAGGTTCGGACCTGGCCCGGCTGCGCACCAAAGCCGTCCAGGAAGGTGACAACTGGCGCATCAACGGCCAGAAGATCTGGACCAGCGGCGCGGCGAAGGCCCATTACTGTCTGCTGCTGACGCGCACCGGCACCGTCGCCGACAAGCATCGCGGCCTGCTGATGTTCGCGGTGCCCATGGACACCCCGGGGATCCGCGTCGTTCCCATCAAATCGATCGACGGCAAGGAGTCCTTCGCCGAGGTGTTCTTCGACGACGTGGTGGTGCCTGACAGCGCGCGGCTGGGCGCCCCCGACGAAGGGTGGAACGCCGCCATCCGCGTGTTGTCCATCGAACGCGCCACCAACCGCATGTACCGCCCGTGGCGCTTCGCGTGCGAATTGCGCCAGCTCATCGCGGCCTGCAAGTCCGACGCCACGCTGGCGCCGGCGCTGGATGACGGCTACGTGCAGCGCCGCGTCGGCGATCTGGTCTGCGAGATCGACGGCCTGAAAGGCCTGGTCGAACTCACGGTGGAACGCATGATGCGCGGCGAGACGATCGGCGCGCGCGGCTCGCTCACCAAGCTCTATTGGTCGGAATGCCATCAGGCCTTTGCCGGCCTGGCGCTGTCGCTGCTGTCGCAGGTCGGCCCGCAGTCCAGCCCGCTGGCGCGCCGCGCCCAGAAGACCTTTACCAACGCCTATCTTTTCTCGCGCGCGGAGACGATCTACGCCGGCACCACCGAAGTGCAGCTCGACGTCATCGCGCAGCGCGTCATGAATCTTCCCAAGGACCTGGCATGAGCAACGAAGAACTGCGCCCCGAGGAATTCGCGCAGGCTGCCGAGGCGGCCATCACCGACGCCCTGACCCGCCAGGATCCGCGCGCCATGGCCGAAGTGCTGGCGCAGGCGGGATTGTGCGGCGTCATGGCGGCCGAGGACGACGGCGGATTGGGGCTGGACCTGGCCTTTGCGCTGCCCATCGCGCAGGCAGCCGGACGCCTGCGCCTGCCCTTGCCGCTGCCCGAGCAGATCCTGCTGGCCAGCGCGCTGGCCGGCACCCCACAGGCGGCGGCCCTGGCAGCCGGCGAACGCCTGGCCGGCATTGCGTGGCAAGGCAGCCTGCAATCCGGCCATGCCCGTCTGGACAACGGCCCTGCGGACTGGGTCCTGGTGGCCGACGGCGACGGCGCCGCGCTGGTCGACGCCAGTGCGCAGCCCCGGGACGAGCAAGGCGCGCTGGACCCCGAGCAGCCGCAAACCTGGATCGCGCTGGAAGGCGCGACCGTGCTTGCCCGCCTGGACGGCCAGGCCTGGCGCGCGCTGCAACGCCAGGCGCACCTGCTGCTGGCCGAATACGCCAACGGCGCCGCCGAAGGCGCGTTGCAGGCCGCGGCGGACTACATGGCGACGCGCGTGCAGTTCGGCCGTCCGCTGTCGGCCAAGCAGGCCGTACGCCACTTGCTGGCGCGCATGCGGCTGCTGCAGGACGTCTCCAGCGCCGCGATCCGGCGGGCCACGCGCACCGACGAATATGGCGCGTCGCGCGACACGCAGCCGGCGCTGGCCGGCGCCCTGTCCAACGCCGCCTTTGTCATCGAGAAGGCCATCCACCTGCACGGCGGCATGGGCTTCACCTGGGAACTGCCCCTGCACCGCGCGCTGCGCGCGGTGCGCAAGCTCGACACCGCCTTCGCCGGGCTGTCCCGCGACGCGGGCCGGGCCTTCATTCAACGGGTATAGGAAAAAACCATGCGACAAGATCTTGCAGGGCGCGTGGCGCTCGTCACCGGCGCGGGCGCCGGCATCGGCCGGGCCACCGCACGCCTGCTGGCCGCGCGCGGCGCGACGGTAGGCATCAATGACCTGAAGCAGGAACTCGTGGACGACGCGGTGTCCGCCATCGTCGCCGACGGCGGCAAGGCCTTCCCGGTGGTGCAGAATGTCGCCACGCGCGAAGGCATCGGCCAGGCCGTGCGCCTGGCGGCGGAACAGGGCTCGCGCCTGGACATCCTGGTCAACAACGCTGCGTGGGTACGGTATCAAAGCGTGCTCGAGATCCAGCCCGACACGCTGGAACGCATGCTGGACATCGGGTTCAAGGCCGTCATCTGGGGCATCCAGGCGGCCGCGGAAGTCATGGACCCGGATCGCGGCGGCGCCATCGTCAACGTGGCCTCCACCGCCGCGCTGAAGTCCGCCCCCAACTCGATGGTGTATTCGGGCATCAAGTCCGGCGTCCTGGGCGTCACCCGCGCAGCGGCCGCCGAACTGGGCGCGCGCCATATCCGGGTGAACGCCGTGTGCCCGTCGGCCGTGCCGACGGAAGGCACGCAGCGCAACCGCAACGCCGAGCGCGACGCGCGCCGCATCGCCAGCACGCCGATGGGACGCCTGGGAACGGTGGATGACGTCGCCGACGCCATCGCCTTCCTGGCCAGCGACGACGCCCGCTTCATCACGGCGCAGGCGCTGGTGGTGGACGGCGGCATCACCTTCACCACGCTTTGATGGATACCGTCCTGCTCACCGGCGCGGCCAGCGGCATCGGCCGGGCCACGGCGCGGCGGCTTGCGAGCCAGGGCCACCGCTGCATTTTGGTGGACCGCAATGAACAGGCCCTGCAAGCGCTGCGAACGGAGCTGCCGGTGTCCGCCGGCCAGGATCACCGGGTGTGCGTGGCGGACCTGACCGACGTCGACCAGATCGCCGCGCTGCCGGACGGCATGCCGAAACTGGACGCCCTGATCAACAACGCGGGGATGACCGACAGCAGCAATCGCGCGACCGTGGATTTGGACCCAGACGACTGGCAGCGCCTGCTGGACCTGAACCTGCGCGCCCCCGCCCGGATGGTCGACGCGCTGCGCGCCCGACTTGTTCGCGGGGCGCGCGTCGTCAACGTGGCCTCCGGCGCGGGCCTGCGCGCCATCCCCTGGCGCGGCGGTTACAGCCCCAGCAAGGCCGGCCTGATCGCGCAGAGCCGCGCCTTGGCACAGGCCGATGCGGAACTCTGCGTCATCGTGCTGTGCCCGGGCTATGTGCGGACGGAACTTGTGGCGGGCTTGATCGCATCCGGCCGGCTGGACCCTGCCCGCGCCGTCGCCAAGATTCCGCTGGGCCGGCTGGCCGACCCCGAAGAACTCGCGTGCGCCCTGGCGTTCATGGCGAGCGGCGACGCGGTCCCCATGGCTGGCTCCCTGCTGTGCGTGGACGGGGGCTCGTCGGTGTACGGCGGCAGCCAGACCTACGCGCCCGCCGACGGCGATACGCGCGCGCCGAGCGATACGCCGCTGTCCCTGACGGTGCGCGGCGAGTGGCCGGCGCCGGACGACGATGGCACGAGCGGCGACCAACATGGCGGCTATCACGCCGTACTGGACGCCACCGCGCTGTCCAGCCCTCCCGGACAGCGGCTGGCGGCCGTCCTGGAAGCCGCCCGCCGTTTCGACATCGACGGCCCCGGCAGCCTGACCGTGTTGCTGCCGGGCGGCGAAAACCTGGCCTGGGAACACGCCGGCGATCATGCCGCCGCGCGAATGCTGGTGGCCTCGCTGGCCTGCGAATGGGGGCCGGCCGCGCGCCGCATCAACGCCGTGGAGGTCGCGCCGGGCATGACGCCCGACGCGCTGGCGCCGCTGCTGCGTTTCGCCGCGGGCGCCCAGGCGCAATACTTGACGGGACAGGTTCTATGCCGCCGGTGAACGACCTGGACGCCATCAAGGCGCGCTTCATCGAGGCGCGCGGTTACTGGCGCCCCTGGACCGAGGCCGTGCTACGGGGAAATCCGGCGTTTCTTGCGCACTACGCCGAGTACGCGGGCTATCCGGCCGCGACGGGCCCGCTCACGCCGCGCATGGTCGAACTGATCTATGTGGCGCTGGATGCGTCAGCCACGCATCTTTACGAAGCGGGTCTCGCCACGCATATGCGCCTGGCGCGCCAGGCCGGCGCCAGCGACGCCGACATCTTCGACGTGCTGCACCTGGTGACGATGCAGGGCCTGAGCGCGGTCCTGCAGGCCGCCGACCTGCTGCACGAGGCCGCGCCGCAACCGGCCCCGGACCCGCACGACCCCTTGCGCGCCCGCATCGCCGCGCTATGGCCGGAACAGGCGTCCAGCCTGCTGCGACTTGTGTCGCAGGACCCCGGCTACGTGGCCGTTCTGCTGGATTTTCTGGAAGGCGGCGCTCTGGTCGGCGGCCTGGCCAGCACCGAACGCCTGCTGGTGCGGATCGCCTTGCACGCCTGCTTCACGCACGGCGACATGGCCACCACCCGCGTTCTGATTGCGCAGGGACTCGAACATGGCCTGGTCCGCCAGGAGATCCTTCAGGCCATCCAGTTGGGCGCGCACCTGGCGGTCCACGGCGCGGCGCTGGGCGCGACGGTCCACGCGGGCGCGGCCGCCGCCCGCTAAGTCGCGCTGGTCGCGACACCTTCAGGCAGCCAGCCGCTCCAACACCGACCAGCCGGCTCGCGCCTCGATGGCCTCTCCGGCTTCCAGGCACAGGTCCTCGCGGAACCGCCCCGCCACCAGTTGGACGCCGACGGGGACACCTTCCGCCAGGCCCACCGGCACCGACAGCCCCGGCAGCCCCAGGATCGCAGTCGAGATCAGCGGGCTCTGGGCGCGCAGCATCGCCGCCATCACGTCCTTGCCCTGCTGGTCCTGATCGATCCGGAACGGAAGATCGAAAGACACCGGCATCAGCAGCACCGGATAGCGCTCAAAGAAACGGCCCCATTCGCGCAGAATCGTCGTGCGCATCGCCATCGCCTGGATGAAGCCTTCCTTGTCCAGTCGCGTCGTGTGCGCCAGCATGCTTTGGTAGGCGTTCTGGATCGCGCGGTCCCCTGCGCGTTCGATCTCGCGCTGCATGGAACCGGCGGCCTCGTTCATCAGCACGTCCAGCCACAGGCGCGCGGCAGCGTCGAAGCACGGCGGCTCCGCGGTCTCGACGATGTAGCCCGCGTCCTGCAGCCAGGAAGCCGCCCGCCGCAGGGCCTCGCCGACCGCGGGATGCGCCCGGAATTCCGATGTGCCGGTGAACAGCGCGACGCGCCGGCTGTCGCCCGTCTGCCGCAGGTCCAGCGGCGCCGGCGCCCACCAGGGATCGCGCGCGTCGCCAGCGGACATCGCCGCCAGGCCCAGCCGCAGATCGGCAACGGTCCGAGCCAGCGGGCCCTGCGTGGCGGCCATCTGCGAAGCCACCGGACGTTCCGTCGCCTGCGTGGCGTTGTAGCCGGGCACGCGGCCCTGCGAGGGCCGCAGGCCGGCCACGCCGCAGGCGTAAGCCGGATACCGGATCGATCCGCCCTGGTCACTGCCATGCGCCAGCGGCCCGATGCCAAGCGCCGCCGCCACCGCCGCGCCGCCGCTGGATCCGCCGGGCGTGCGCGCGGCGTCGAACGGATTGACGGTGCGGCCATGCAGGTCGTTGTCGCTGAACCAGCGCCACGAGAACGCCGGCACGTTCGACCGTCCGATGACAATCGCGCCCGCCTTGATCCAGTTGTCGACGGCGGGATTGTTCTCGCGCGCGACGAGGTCCCGATAGGCGACCACGCCGTTGGTCGTGGCGGTGCCCGCCAGATCGGCGTTGGCCTTGATCGTGACGGGCACGCCGTGCAGGGCGCCGAGCGCATGCTTGCCCTGAACCGCCGCATCGGCCACATCCGCCGCGCGCAACGCCTGGTCGGCGTAGATCTCGGTCAGCGGATTGAAAACCGGATTCAGCGATTCAGCCCGATCCAGGCAGCTTTGCACCGCTTCGCGGCTCGATACGTCCCGGTTGCGGATGGCCTTGGCCAGATCCTGCGCGCTCCAGCGCCAGAGTTCGTTCGTCATGGTGTCTCCGTATTGTTCCGCGGCCTTGTCAGTCGGCCGATGCGCCCGACTTTTTCACCATCTCGCCCCAGCGCGGAATCTCGGTGGCGATGAGGTTGGCGAACTGTTCCGGCGTGGACGGCATCGCCTCGACAGACAGGGTTTCATTCAACTTCAGCACGGCGGGATCCTTCAAAGCCTTCGCGATGGCGGCGTTCAGCTTGTCGATGATCGGCTTGGGCGCCCCCGCCGGCACCATGATGCCGCCCCACGAGACCACTTCGAATCCCTTCAGGCCCGATTCGTCCAGCGTCGGCACGTCCGGCAGGACCGGGACGCGCTTCAGGCTGGTGGCGCCCAGCACCTTGACCTGGCCCGACCGGATAAAGGGCAGGACGCCGGCCACGTTGTCGATCATCACGTCCAGCTGCCCGCCCGCGATGTCCGCCACGGCCTGCTGGCCGCTCTTGTACGGGACGTGCAACATGGTGGTTCCGGTTTCGCTCTTGAGCATTTCCCCGGCCAGGTGCGCGCTGGACCCGACGCCCAGCGACCCGACGCTGACCTTGCCCGGATTCTTCTTCGCATACGCGATCAGCTCCTGCACGTTGCTTGCCGGCAGGTCGTTACGCGCGATCAAGACCAGCGCATTGCCAATGGCCAGGCTGACCGGCGCAAGGCTGCGCTGCGGGTCGTAGGGCAGCTTGGCGTGCATGCTCTTGTTGATCGCCAGAGTCACCAGATTCCCGAATCCGATCGTGTAGCCGTCCGGCGCCGACGAGGCCAGCGCCTGCGTGCCGACGATGCCGCCGGCCCCGCCCCGGTTGTCCACGATGACGGGCTGCCCCAGTTCACGCCCCAAGGCATCGGCAATGGGGCGCAGCACGACGTCGGGCCCCGAGCCCGCGACGTAGGGGACGATCATCTTGATGGGTCTTTCCGGCCATTCGGCCTGGGCTGCCGTGGCGCCTGTCGCGGCGGCGAAGACCATCAATAGCGACAGGGCGCGGCGAATACGGTTGGGGAAGTGCATGGTTTTCTCCTTGAGGGCTTCGCGGACCAGACTGCGGATCGCGCCCGGTTCCTTTTCGCCGTCAAGATTAGGGATCGTCCGCGCTGCTTGGAAGGCTATATTTTTGTTAAGGTGACCACCCCGGGTTGTCAGGCCCCGAGCCGTCATGAAAGACCACCATCTACGCGCATGGCTGAAAGTGGCTGAACTACGCAGCATCCGCGCGGCGGCGCGCAGCCTGCACCTGAGCCAGGCCGCGGTCACCAAGGCCATCAAGGAACTCGAAACCGAACTCGACGCCCCGCTGCTTACGCGCAGCCCACAAGGCATCGCCGTGACCGAATGCGGCGAACATCTGACCGTGCGGGCGCGACTGGCGCAGGCGCAGCTGGCCCTGGCGCGGCAGGACATCCGCCAGCTGCTCAGCGGCGCCCAGGCAAAAGTCGCGGTGGGCGTCACGCCGATGGTCATGCTGAGCGTGCTGCCCGATGTCCTGCGCGATTTCCGGGACAGCATGCCCGCAGCCAAGGTGAAGGTCTCGGAAGGCCTGCTGGCGGCGGTGCAGCCCGCGCTGCGCAACGGCACGCTGGATTTCGCGTTGGCTTCGCGCATGAAAGACGGCGGCAGCAGCCACGAATTCGAATTCGAAGAACTGCGCCCGCTCGAATTCATGATCGCCTGCCGCCGCGGCCATCCGCTAGCGCGCGCCCGGCGCTGGGACGACATCCACGGCTGCGAGTGGCTGCTCAACGTATCCGGCGGCAGCCACACCGAGGCTTTCCTGCAGGGTCTGCGGGCCCACGGCCTGCCAGAGCCCGCCCGCGTCATCGAGTGCGACACCTTCGGCGTGATGTGGACGCTGATGACCCGCAGCGACGCGCTGATCATCTGCCCGTCGGGCATGCTCGATGTAAAGCCCTACGGAGACGAAGCGCGACGCATCCGCGCCGACGTTCCCATGCCCGTCGCCAGCATCGGCATCATGAAGCTCCAGGGCACGCCGCTGTCGCTGGCGGCGGCGACCATGGCGGACATTTTCCGGCAGCATGTGACGCGCGCAGCGCTGGGCGGATAAGCGCCCGGAGCCTTACGGGGCCTTGAAGACGCTGCCTGCGCCGCCCACGCGAAAGGATGCCGGCATGGACGGCAAGGCTCGCCATTGCCAGGCCAGCGTGATCAGCGCTACAGGCACCAGGCACAGGAACGCGCCGCGCCAGCCGATGACGCCGCCCAGGTGCGCCCCCAACGGCGCGGCCACCACTGCGGCCAGCGGATTGCCGCCGTTCAGGATCGCAAGTGCGCGCGGAACCTGAGCGGGGGCCACCAGACGAATGGCCGTGGCCGCCGACATCGACCAGAAGCCGCCGATCACGACACCGATCATCGCCCGCCCACCATATACGTGAAGTAGCTGCCTGCCATCGCGACCACGGCGAACGAGCCCGAGATGGCGATGCCCTGCCCCGCCACCCCTTCGGTCACATGCAGGTCGGCGGCCATCGGGTCAACAGGCTGACCGGCAGGAATTCCGACACCACCAAGGCAAACGCGCATATGGTCATGGCGAAGACGCCACTCCAGGACGCCCGCTGCGCGTTGGGGGTCAGTCGAGTCGTCCTGGGACGCGTCGAGGGGATTTTTAATGGATTCAATGGCAGTGCTTGTCATCTTCGTTTCAGAATCGTTTGGCGACGCAATAGGAGCTGCCGCGCAGCATTCGATGTTGAAGGATCTTCGCTCATCTGATTAGGGGGGTGTAATCTTTATTAACCTGTGAAAAAGATTCAGCAGTGGCATACCCCAAAGGGGACCCGCCTGGCGTCTGATGGTGGTAGGATCGCCTGCATATTCGCGCGGCATCCGGCGCCTGCAACGCCTCATGACCTGACTGGACTTCCCTGCGTCAACACCCGGCACCGGCCGTCCGGTTCCATCTACGCATGGGAATTCGAAAAGTCCGGACAGGCGTTCACCGTCAAGGTCGAAGGCCAGCTTGTCTTCAACAGCACCATGCACGTGCTCAATGCAGCCCTGGATGGCATCGGCCTGGCCTACGTGCCGGAACAGCTTGTCGCACCCTATCTGGCGGATGGACGCCTGCAGGAAGTCCTGGCGGACTGGTGCCCCACGTTCCAGGGCTTTCACCTGTACTACGCCAACAGGCGACAGACGTCTCCCGCTTTTTAGGCCTTTGTCGAAGCGTTGAAAATATCGCTGAGGTATCACCCTACCGGACCGCATGGCGCATCGCCGCCTGAACAGCCGGCCGGTCGCAGCGCATCAATTCATGAATTTGGAGTTTCTGCCTTGTTCCGCAGATTTGAAAGCCAGCTCAACCCCTTCCCGTCGGAGAACGTGCCTCCGCCGCCCAAGGGCTTCTTCGCGTTCCTCTGGTTCTGCACGCACGGATCGCGCCGCTACATCGCCGCGCTGGCTGTCCTGAGCGCGGCAGTTTCCATCTACGAGGCGTGGCTGTTCGCCTTCCTGGGCCAGATCGTCGACATGCTCTCGGCCTGGCACGCGGGCGAGCCGGCCTCGGCGCAGGAGCGCCGCGTGCTGTGGACCATCGCCATCGTCCTGTGCGCCAGCGTCGGCGTCGTGGCGCTGCGCACCATGGTCCAGCATCAGATACTGGCCATCAACCTGCCGCTGCGGCTGCGCTGGGACTTCCACCGCATGATGCTGCGGCAGAGCCTGTCATTCTTCTCCGACGAATTCGCGGGCCGTGTCACCACCAAGGTCATGCAGACGGCGCTGGCCGTGCGAGAAGTGCTGCTCACCATCTGCGAAATCGTGCTCGGCATCGCGGTGTACTTCGTCACCATCGTCGCGTTGGCCGGCGGCTTCGACTGGCGTCTGATGCTGCCCTTCATCGGCTGGATGGGGCTCTACATCCTGGCCATGCTTTACTTCGTGCCCCGCCTGGGCAAGGTCGGCAAGGAACAGGCCCACGCCCGATCGTCCATGACCGGGCGCGTCACCGACGCATACACCAACATCACCACGGTCAAGCTGTTCTCGCACACCAACCGCGAGGCCCGCTTTGCACGGGCCGCCATGGAAGATTTCAAGGAAACCGGCTACCGGCAGATGCGCCTGGTCAGCCAGTTCGAGATCGTCAACCAGGCGCTGGTGTCGGCGCTGATCCTGGCAGCGGGCGGCTACTCGCTGTGGCTCTGGCACGGCAGCGAAATCGGCGCGGGCGCGGTCGCGGCCGTCACCGCCATGGCCTTGCGCGTGAGCGGCATGTCGCACTGGATCATGTGGGAGATGACCTCGCTGTTCGAAAACATCGGCACCGTGCAGGACGGCATCGCCACCCTGACCCACGCCCCCAAGGTCCAGGACGCGCCGAACGCCTCGACGTTGGAAGTCACCCGGGGCGAAGTCCGGTTCGACAACGTCTTCTTCAACTACAACAACGAACGCCAGGTGCTCGACGGTCTGAGCCTCACCGTGCGTCCGGGTGAAAAGATCGGCCTTGTCGGCCGCTCCGGCGCCGGCAAGTCCACGCTCATCAACCTGCTGCTGCGTTTCTACGATGTCGACCGCGGACACATCCGCATCGACGGGCAGGACATTTCGCAAGTCACGCAAGACAGCCTGCGCAGCGCTATCGGCATGGTGACCCAGGACACGTCCCTGCTGCACCGCTCGATCTGCGACAACATCTCGTACGGCCGCCCCGACGCCGATCCGGCCGAAGTCCGCGCCGCCGCGATGCGCGCCCAGGCCGACGAATTCATCCAGCAACTCAGCGACTCCCACGGCAACACCGGCTACGACACGCTCGTCGGCGAACGCGGCGTCAAGCTCTCCGGCGGCCAGCGCCAGCGCATCGCCATCGCCCGCGTGATGCTCAAGAACGCGCCCATCCTGCTGCTGGACGAAGCCACCAGCGCGCTCGACTCCGAGGTCGAGGCCGCCATCCAGGAAAGCCTGGACGAAGTCATGCAAGGCAAGACCGTCATCGCCATCGCCCACCGGCTGTCGACCATCGCCGCGATGGACCGGCTGATCGTGATGGATCAGGGTTGCATCATCGAGCAGGGCAGCCACTCGGAACTGCTGGCGCTGAACGGCGTGTATGCACGGCTATGGCGGCATCAGAGCGGCGGGTTCCTGGCTGAAGAAGAACTGACCCACTAGGTTCGGATGCTTGCCTACGTGTGCGGCCTGGTGGCCGCCGCCGCCCTGTCGGCCAGCCTGTATGTCAGCCTGAAGAAGCCGTTCCGGTTCAAGGACAACGGCTCGGGGCCGGATTTCCGGCCGTCGGCGGCCGTGGCGGGCGGATTGATGACGATAGCGGTGGCGGGGCTGGTGCTGGTGCTGGCGATCACGTTGTAGTCGTCGCCGTACACCGCTGGACTGTCGCGAAAGCGATCAACAAAGATTGCTCAAAAGCCGCCGTCCCCAATCCGGCATCTTCGATGAAGACGACTTACCGATCTATGATGGCGACTAGATCCCGCCGCATGTCGAAGGGGGCCTTCCATCCGGTAAGGGACAATATGTTGTGCGCAAAGCTACGGGTCAGCGGATTGTTCCGATCACGCTTGCACAAATCTAGCCCCGCCGAAGGAGTTGACTCAAACCCGGGAGTCCCGTGAGCCAGTGCCATGTATTCGAATGCAGCCCTCGTGGATGGATTGAAGTCTGCTTCGCTAGAGTGCATGTGTTGGTTTCGTCCCGCGAGGATCACGGCCCCCAGAGGCAGTCCTCGGACGACGCGGCCGGCCCAGAATTGAGACTTTTTGGGATGAACGAATTGGCGGGCCTGTGAGTCCAACGTGCGGTTCGAACCATACTGCTCAATAGCAGCGCTCGCGATCTGCAAGATCGAACCGGCGAGCGTAGCTTGGGAAAACGTCTCCGCAGCGAAGTTTTTAAACGCCTCCCTTTGACGCGCAATAGCGCTTTCATTGGCCGCACACCAGGCTTGAACTTGGCGATCCAGATCGGCATCATCTCGATAAGATGTGACATGTGGCTCAACTGCCGCGCTCTCCAAGATATCTCGATATTGCTGCAATCCATCGAATAGGATTTGAGCAGCGGAATTTGTGCGATCTAAGTAGTCGCTCAGCGTTTGCATGGAACCTCCAAAAAGTTGGCCTCGCTCGAAATCGGCCGCTCAAGATTGCCGCACGGGGCGCCGGAGCGGGCAATTTCGCCTGCTACTCAACCTGCCGTCGACTCACGCTCGACAATCCGAAACCCCACGTCGACGATGCGTTCTTCGGGCGCCTCGCCCCGACAGCTCGCCATCAGAATACGCGCCGCCTGGGCACCGATGGCGGCGCCGTCGATGTGCACGGTCGTCAACGACGGCGCAAGATGCGCCGAGAAATCGGCGCCGCCGAATCCACACACCGCCAGGTCCTGCGGCACGCGCAGGCCGCGCACCCGGGCCTCGGTCAGCACGCCTTCGGCAAGGGCGTCGGCGCTGCAGAACACCGCGCGCAGGCCCGGCGCCTTGTCCAGCAGCTCGGCCGCGGCGCGCCGGCCCGACCCCACGTTACTGGGCGCCGGGACCACGGCGGTGGGCACATCGCGTCCCAACGTCGACACAAAGCCCTCGCGGCGCACAGCTGCGCGCTGGTCATCGCCGGTGGCCAGGCCCACGTTGCGCCACCCCTTGGACAAGAAGAACTGGGCGACCGCGCTGCCCACTTTGCGATGCGAGAAGCCCACCAGCATGTCCAGGGGATGCTCGCTCAGGTCCCACGTCTCGACGACCGGAATGCCGATGTCCCGCAGGCGCCGCGCGGCCGGCGTGTCGTTGAGCAGCCCCGCGACCACGATGCCATCCACGCGCCGTCCCGCCATCGCGTTGAGCAAGGCTTCTTCCCGGCCGCGGTCGTAGCCCGTCTGGCCCAGGATGAGTTGGTAGCCTTCCTGGTCCAGGGTGGTGGTCAGCGCTTCGATGGTCGGCAGGAATTGAGGCACGGAGATGATGGGCACCAGCGCCGCCACTGTGCGGCTGCGGCGCGACTTGAGCCCCCCCGCCAGCAAATTGGGGATGTAACCCGTTTCCGCGACCGCCTGCTGCACCCGCGCGATCGTGGCTTCTGACACCCGGCCAGGATTTCCCAGCGCGCGCGACGCCGTGATGAGCGACACGCCGGCGGCGCGGGCAACGTCGTGCAGGGTGATGGATTTGGTTTTCATGCGATGTTCGATGCGGGTTTGTACGGAGGAAAAGCTGGCTTGCCGCGAATTTTGGACAACGTTATCATGAACTCGCCGCAGCACCGATCGCGCCGTGCCATCACCGTCGAAACGCGTTCAGGTGCCTTTTATTGGCCCTGAAATGACAACGTTGTCCATATCCATCAATGGGCAACCGAAACACCCTGGAGACTCTCATGACCGCTGCTTCCCCCGCCGACCGCATTGCCTGGCTGCGCATCTCATCGTGCTATCTGCCGCTGGCCACGCCCATCAGCGACGCGAAGGTATTGACCGGCCGGCAGAAGCCGATGACCGAGGTCGCCATGCTGTTCGTCGAAGTGCAGACCGAGAACGGCGACGAAGGCATCGGCCTGAGCTATTCCAAGCGCGCCGGGGGTCCGGGCCAGTTCGCCCACGCCAGCGAAATCGCGCCGGTCCTGATCGGAGAAGACCCGAGCGACATCGGCCGCCTCTGGACCAAGCTCTGCTGGGCCGGCGCCTCGGTGGGCCGCAGCGGCCTGTCGACGCAGGCCATCGCCGCCTTCGACGTGGCGCTCTACGACCTGAAGGCCCGCCGTGCCAAGCTGCCGCTCGCCAAGCTGCTGGGCGCCTATCGCGACTCGGTCGCCTGCTACAACACCTCGGGCGGCTTTCTGCACACGCCGCTCGAACAGTTGATGGTCAACGCCAGCGCCTCGCGCGAACGCGGCATCGGCGGCATCAAGCTGAAGGTGGGCCAGCCCGACCGCCAGCTGGACATCCGCCGTGTCGAAGCCGTGCGCAAGCACCTGGGCGATGACGTGCCGCTGATGGTCGACGCCAACCAGCAATGGGACCGCCCCACCGCGCAACGCATGTGCCGCATCTTCGAGCAATACAACCTGGTGTGGATCGAAGAGCCGCTGGACGCGTACGACCACGAGGGCCATGCCGCGCTTGCCGCCCAGTTCGACACCCCCATCGCCACCGGCGAGATGCTTACCAGCGCGGCCGAACACAGCGAGCTGATCCGCCATCGCGCCGCCGACTACGTGCAACCCGACGCCCCGCGCGTGGGCGGGATCACGCCATTCCTGAAGATCCTTTCGCAAGCCGAACAGGCGGGCGCGATGCTGGCGCCGCATTTCGCGATGGAGCTGCACGTGCATCTGGCCGCCGCCTACCCGACCGAGCCCTGGGTCGAGCACTTCGACTGGCTGGAACCGCTCTTCAACGAGCGCCTTGAAATCCGCGACGGCCGCATGCTGGTGCCGCAGCGCCCCGGCCTGGGCATCTCGCTCAGCGATCAGGCGCGCGCCTGGACCCGTGACAAGGTCGAGATGGGCAAGCGGGTCTGATTCATTTTCCCCCGGGGCCGCGCGCGTCGCGGCCCGACTCATGCAACACCAACGGCGCGCAGACGCCATCCAAGAGGAGACTCGCATGAAGAAATGGTTCACCACGCTCGCGCTCGGCCTGGCTGTCGCGACCACCGCGCAAGCGCAGACCTGGCCCGCAAAGCCCGTCTCGATGCTGGTGCCCTTCCCGCCCGGCGGTTCGACCGACCTGATCGCGCGCACCGTCAGCGCCAAACTGCAGGAGAAGTTCGGTTCGACCTTCGTCGTCGAAAACAAGCCCGGCGCGGGCGGCACCCTTGGCGCCGGCCAGGCCAAGCGGGCCGCGCCGGACGGCAACACCATCCTGGTGTCGTCGCTCGGCCCCTTCGTGATCGGGCCGCATCTGGTCAAGGATCCCGGCTACGACGCGCTCAAGGACTTCGAATACATCACGGTGGCGGTGCAGGCGCCCAACGTGCTGGTCGTCAACGCCAACTCGCAATTGCGCGACATGAAGGGCGTCCTCGCCTATCTGAAATCCAACCCGGGCCGCATGACCTTCGCGTCGGCCGGCAATGGAACGTCGGATCACCTGACCGCCGAACTGTTCTGGCAGGAAACCGGAACCCAGGCCACGCACGTGCCGTACAAGGGCGGCGCGCCAGCCATCGTCGACCTGCTCGGAGGCCAGGTCGACGCCAGCTTCAGCAACATCAACACGTGCCTCACGCACATTCAGTCGGGCAAGCTGCGCGCCATCGCCGTGACCAGCGCAAAGCGCTCGCCCCTGCTGCCCGACGTGCCCACCATGGAAGAACTGGGCCTCAAGGGCGTGACCGTCACCTCGTGGCAAGCCTTCGCCGGCCCCAAGGGTCTGCCGGCCGACATCCGCGACAAGCTGCGCGGGGGCATCGTCGAAGCGCTGAACGACCCCACGGTCAAGCCGCGCCTGCTTGAACTGGGCTTTGAGATCGTCGGCAACACGCCCGCCGAGTTCACCCAATTCCAGGCGGCTGAGTTCGTGCGGTGGAAGAAGGTGATCGAGGTAGGGAAGATCACGGCCAATTGAAGGCAAAGGCTAGGACGGAACGCGCGGAGCCGTGTTGGGGCTGTTGCTCCTGCGGCAGTTCCAATCGCGATGCGCCGCTCCGTCTTGGCATCGCGTTTGCCATGCCATGCTGCGCCGGATCCCGCTGGCCCAGACGGCAGATCAGGTGCGCTGGCGGGATGTCCCGATCGCCACGGTGAGGCGCGCTGCCCTGATGGGGCCAGCGCCCAGGCCGCCCCAAGAAAGTTTTAGTTGCACTTTATTAGGGACGCAATAAAAGACCAATCGGATAATTCAGGCGCTATTCGAAAAGGATCTTTATTTTGAAGTTGAAAGCTGTACTCCTGATCTCCGCCCTGAATGCGGTCGCGATCACCGCTGCCCAGGCAGCGCCTCAACGTTCCGTCGACGCCCGCAGCTTCGACGTCGCCGGCGTCAAGACCGGCATGGACTACGACGAAGCGGCCGCCGCCGCTGCAAAGAACTTCCACGTCGGCAAGAACGACATCAAGGCAGGCTACGCGACGAACAACCCCGTCACGAACACCAAGATGCCGATGAATTTCAGCTACGAAAAAGACGGCGTCAGGCTTGTCGTCCACTTCGAGCCTCGTCTGCCCGTTGATAAGCAGCATCCGCTGGTGGTTTCCCAGGTGCTGTATGAAATGCCCTGGACCCCGGCCAACAAGGACGCGATGGGGCAGGCAGTACTGGCGAAGTACGGCAAGCAGTCGAACTTTCCCAACAACCTGAACCTGGAATGGTGCGAAAAGCCCAGCACGAATCCCGGCATGGGCTGCTCGACGGACATGAAGCAGGCGGTGTTGAAGTACAGCGGCGTCAGCATCCAGCTGCACGATCCGGCCTGGATGCATGCGCGGATCGAGTACATGGATCGCTCGAACTCCCGCAAGCCCAGTTTCTGATCGGACGACATGTCTGAACGCGAGTGCGGGGAGACCACGAATCTCCCCGCATCCGCGAAGCATTGAAGCACCGGCCTGCCAAGCGCTTTGGCGGGCCTCCGGTCTCTCAACTACTCCTCTTTCCGCCCTTTCGCGCTGGCTTTGAACTCATCGGCCAATTGCATGAGCTCACGCTTGTAGTCGTCCAGCGACCCCGTGTAATTATCCAGATAGAGATCCCGGCGCGCCTTGTCCATCGCCTCGGATGTCACGGCCTGCCTGACGAACGCCGCCAGCTGCGTTTTCACCGCCTCGGGCGTATCCGCGCGCACCGCCACGCTATAGCTGCTGTGAAACACCATGTCCGGCACGCCGAGCTCCGCGAACGTCTTCACGCCGGGCAGATGGCTGGCGCTGCCGGGCCGGCCGGTATAGGCCAGCACCTTCACATGGGGATTGTCCTTGACGCTCTGCGTCGTTCCAATCGTGGTGAAGTAGCCGTCGATCTGGCTGCCAAGAATCGCCGTGAGGCCTTCTGCCCCGCCCTTGAACGGAATGGGACGGTATTGCGTATGCAGTCCGGACGCCAGCCGCGCCGCCAGCGTGGAATAGGTGCCCACACCGAGGTCCGCGATGCCGATATCCATCTCCCGATTCAAGCCCTTCAGGTCCTGAAGACTGTTCCAGCCCCGGTCGGCCGGCACGATGAAGGCATAGCTGCTCTGGCCTAGCGGAGCCAGAATTTCGAAGTCGGAAAATTCGTAGCCTGCGCCGGGCGTCGTGAACTTGGCGCTGTAGAAGCCTTCGGCATGGACCAGCAAGGTGTACCCGTCGGCTGGCCGGCTCTTGACGGCCGTGATGCCAATGGCCGACCCCGCGCCCGGCCGGTTTTCCACGACCACGGGTTGCCCCATGATCGTGCCAAGCTGTTGGGCAAACGCACGCGAGATCGCGTCGGTGGCGGCGCCCGGCGGATACGGCACGACAAGCCGGACGGGTTTCGATGGATAGCTCGTTTGCGCGGCAGCCCCGAAAGAAAAGAGCGCGCCAAGAACTGCGGCGCCAAGCAGCAAACGACGGCGAATCGCGAAAGGCATGGGTCGCCCTTAGTCAGTTGTCCGCCTGAAAGTGTATAGATCGCATGCCCGTCGATTCCCGCCATTTTCCGAAGAAGTCTTCTGCAAAAAGTGCAGCAGGAAGACATCCTCATCCACAGCGGCGGCGTCGGCGATTTCCTCGAAACGCGCAGTTCTGAACTGCGGGTTCAGCTATAGCCAATCTGTGTCGGCTACCTAGAATTTGAACATTCCAATAACTCAAAAATTCTGGAGACACTGATGACCCATCCCCTTTTCACACGACGAACCATCCTGCTCGGCGGACTGCTGATGGGTCTGGGCGTCAACGCCTTTGCAGCCCCGGACAACTGGCCGGACCGTCCCATCCGGCTGGTGGTCGCTGGATCGGCCGGCGCGGGCGGCGACATTTTCGCCCGCCTGATTGCCGCTCCCCTGGCCAAGGCGCTGAAGCAGCCGGTGGTTGTCGAAGCGAAGCCCGGCGCGAACGGCATGATCGCATGCGATACGGTGGCCAAGGCAGCCGCCGATGGCTACACATTGCTGTTCGCGCCGTCGTCCGCGATCCTTCTGAATCCCGTCGTATTGCCCTCGCTTCCCTACGATCCTGAAAAGGACCTGCTTCCCATCGCTCAGGTCGGGGCGGCCGGAATTCTGCTGGTCGCCAACCCCAGCACCGGCTTCAAGAACCTGGCGGACATGGTCGCCTACGCCAAGGCCAATCCCGGCAAGCTTGCCTACGGCTCGTGGGGCACCGGTTCATCCGGCAACCTCGCCATGGAAGGCATCAAGGCCCACTACGGCCTGGACATGCCGCACGTTCCCTACAAGCAATTGGTCACCGAAAGCACCGACCTGATCGCCAACAACATCAGCGTGGGCTTCATGGATATCGCCTCGCCCATCCCGCACATGCGCACCGGCAAGCTGGTCGCGCTGGGCCAGACGGGATCGCGGCGCTGGCCTGCGTCGATGGACGTGCCCACGCTGGGCGAGCAAGGCTACAAATTCGAGGCCGACGGCTGGTACGGCGTATTTGCCCCGGCCGGCACGCCACCCCAGATCATCGAAAAGCTCAATGCGGAGATCTATCGCGCACAGCACGATCCCGACGTTCGAGAAAAGATCGAAGGGCAGAACATGATCGTGCCGGCGAATATGTCAGCACAGGAGTTCGCATCATCCATCAAGCGCGACGCCGACATCTGGCAGGGCCTCGCGAAAGTCGCCGACCTGAAAAACAAGTAGGCCGCGCGTATGGAACCGTCATCTGATCAGCCCTTCTCTTCCAACGCCTTGCGAGGCCGCGTCGCCGTGGTAACCGGCGCCGCCGGCGGCATTGGCCTGGCCATATGCCAGCACTTGCGATCCATGGGCGCGGCGGTAGCGCAGCTCGATATCAACGCATCGGACACCCCCGCAGACGTCCCCGACCTGCTGAACGTGCGCTGCGACATCTCCGATCCCGACTCGGTCGCCGATATGGCCGACCAGGTACGCAAGCGTTTTGGCCGCTGTGACGTGCTCGTCAACAACGCCGCCGTCAGCACGGCGCCGATAGGCTTGGAGGAACTCCCACTGGACCTATGGGACCGAATCTTCCGCGTCAATCTGCGCGGCGCGCTGTTGTGCGCACAAGCCGTAATTCCCTTGATGCTGGAACAGCAGGCGGGCAGCATCATCAACGTAGCATCGATCTCCGCACAATCGCCCACTCGGGTCGGCGCCTATGGCACCACCAAGGCCGCCCTGCAAGCGCTGACTCGCCAGATGGCCGTCGAATGGGGCCCGCGCGGCATCCGCGCAAACTCAGTCAGCCCGGGCATGATCCGCACGCCGCTATCCGAAGCGCACTACCGCGACGAATCCGTGCTGGAAAAACGCATCTCCCACATCCCCGCACGGCGGATCGGACTTCCGTCGGACATTGCGGGAACCGTCGCGTTTCTTGCGAGCGACGCGTCGCGGTATGTCAACGGGCAGGATATTGTGGTGGATGGAGGGTTTCTCAGGGCTTCGTTGACGAATCTCTACGCCCCTTGAAGCATTGATGCCTTCCCCTCGCGAACAACGGGCGCGTTCTGCAATCAGAACGCGCCCCCTGAAACGACGAGCGGGGTTTTGCCGTGTCCGGCGGCAATATTCGCTCGTCGCGACAGGCTAAGGCCGGCCGGCTGCCGTGATCACGATCTCCACGCGACGATTCTTGGCACGACCCTCGGCCGTCGCGTTGCTGGCGACGGGCCGCGCGTCGCCAAATCCCTGTGCCGAAATCGTATTCGACGGGACGCCTTTGGAGGTCAGGTAGCGCGCGACATTGTCCGCGCGGGCCGACGACAGCTCAAGATTGGACGGAAAGTGCGCCTTCAGCGCCGGGCCGATAGGCTCGCTGTCGGTGAAACCTTGCACGACGACCTGTTTGCCTTGCAGGTTGGACAGGGTGGGCGCTATTTTGGCGAGTGTCTGCTCACCTTTGCGGCTGAGCCTCCAATCGCCTTCAGGGAAGAGGATCTCGTTCACCATGGTCACTTTCAATTCGTTCTGCAGTTGGGTGATCTCCACCCGGTCGCCGCTCAGTTCGGTCGACAGCTTCTTATTGAGCGCGGAATACTCGGCCGCCAGTTGTGCCTCTTTGTCGTAGGTCTGTTTCGTTACACAACCTGAAACCGCCAGCACGGTGCACAGCGCCAAGATAGTCTTGTGAAACCTCATTGCGATTCTCCGTCCGGTTGTAAGCCAAAAGGATGAGGCGTGGCCTCGCTTTGGCTTATGTAATATCCCAAGGCACATCACGTTTGGTGTCTGCCAGGCAGGAAGCGCGCCAGCAGATTCTCGCAACCACAGGCGAAGAATAGGCACAAGTGAACAACGTCACCACTCATATGACGCCAACGCTGGTCCGTTCACACAGGAACAACGGCGTGCACGTGCCCCCTGTGAAATCGGTCATGGTGTTGGCTGGCGTGTCGGGACTGGTGAGAGACGCTTTCGGAGACACGATCCTGCGGCAGGCCAAGCAGGCGGTGATGCTGGACATCGAAGCCATCGAGCGTCATGAGTGCTTCATTCCCCAGGCCATGGTGACCGAATTTCTTTGGGAAATCGAAAGACGCGCCAGGGAAGTGAATATCGGCCTGCTGGCGGCGCCCGTTGTGTCGTTGACCAACTACGGAAGCTGGGGCCGGTACGTTCTGGCGGCAGACTGCCTGGGCGAAGCCCTGATTCGCGCCGCATCGACGCTGCACTATCACAGCACGGGCGACAGCATGCAGATCGTGGACGACGGGCGGATCGCCAGGATCAGCTTTGTCAATGCCACGCGCGGCCGTCGAGGCTACTCGCATGTGGCCAGCGGTACGGTGGCGGTCATCCTCAGCATCCTGCGCGCTTACCTGGGCGCGGGATTCGTTCCACGTCAGATAGAACTGGATGCTCCCCGCCCGCAGACTCGCACCCCCTTCGAGGATTCCTTTCGTTGCCCGGTCCTGTTCGACGCCGCCGCGGTCACCGTGTGCATCGATGCGTCCCTGCTGAAGCGGCAACCCGCGTCGGGGGCCAGGCCTGCTCTGGTAACGATAGAAGACGTGGCGCGCGCGCTTTCCCAGCCCGTCGGGCTGGGCAGTTTCCTGGGCGTAGTCGCCTGGCACATCCGCGCCCAGGTCCAGGCAGGAGTTCTGTCAATCGACAGCACCGCCCGCGCGATGGGCACCAGCGTCCGCACCTTGCAGCGCGTGCTGCGCCGCGACAACGGCGTGGACTTTCGAGAACTGGCCAACGCCGTCCGGTTGCGACGGGCCGAAGAACTGCTGCGCGGCACCACCGTTTCCATCACGCAGATCGCCATGGACTTCGGTTATTCATCGCCGGCCAATTTTTCCCGCGCATTCAGGAAGGCAAGCGGCCTGGCGCCGAACGAGTACCGTCAACAACTTCTGACGAAGTAGCGTCCCCCTGCCGTGGCAAACAAATCGGGCCATATCATCAGAACCGTATCGTCAGGCCGGCCATCGGACCTTGCAGCACGGCGTCGAACTTGAAGCTGCCCTGGCTGTAATCCACCCCAATGGCGCGATAGCCGATCGCGGCCGAGACGTTCTTGCTGAAGTTGTAGCCAACGCCCAGCCCCACATCCCAATCCGCCTCGGCGCCGCCCGCGCCGACCAGGCCCCATCCCGTCAGGTAGAACTTCTGATTCAGGAAGTAGTTGCCCCGCACGCCCACCAGGGCATCCACCCAGGTCGCGCTGTCGCTGCGCTTTCTGCCGTTCAGGATGGAACCGTTCAGCGTGACGTCCATGTCCACCGACCAGACGCGCAATCCTGCCACGACGTCCAACTGATGCGGCGAGTTTTCCAGGACCGAATAGCCGACGCCAACCAGCCCCGCAAAGGTCGACGTCTTCACGTCCGCGCTGGTGGCCAGGATACCCCGCGGGGTGTCTCCCCGAGACCCGATCTTCGTATAGATCAGGTCGCCGAAAATGCTGTAGCGGCCCTTCCGCGCGTCGGCAATCAGCATGGCGCCAAAATCCAGGTCATCGAACAGCTTGTCGAAATCCGCTTGAACGTCGATGACGGGCAAGCGCCGTTCGGAGAACTTGCCGGACAGTCCTGCCGCCCAGAAGTATGGCGTGACCGCGAAATTCCATTCGTCCTGCACAGGACTGACCGATGCAGCGGCTACTTCCCCTTCAGCCGCACCGCCGGGCCCCGCATAGACCAGCCCGCAGATCAGGCAGCTCACGATATTTTTCATTCGCAATCATCCGGTGCGCAGGGATGGCGGATGCCATCCACCATCCCTGCTGGACGTAAGCCAGTGAGTGTGTCGTGCTAGATCTTTTGGTCAGGTGACCCGACGTACCGGCGGTATGGTCCATGAGCCGTTGATGATTGAGGGATCGCTCTCGTTGGGCCAGTACAGCCGCATCATCAGGATGAACTTGCCCCTGGGCGCGGGCAGCCAGTTCGACTCCAGGTCTTTGCCCGGCGATTCGTTCTGTATGAGCAGATCGATCGAACCATCCGCCTTGGTCTTCAGGGGTTGGCGAGCGCTGATGGAATATCGATTGAGCGGGTTATTCACAAAGAAATAATCCGCGTCGTACATCGTCAGCGACCAGAATCCCGACACGGGCGGCGTCAGTCCCTTCCGGAACGTCAACACGTACTTTTCAGACCCGTCGTACGCCCGCCTGATCGCCCCGTTGTCCGACCTGAGCGAGGTCGGATAGACCGCGTCTTGCGGCCGGTTGGCGCCCAGGCCGATGGCCGTCACCAGGGCCCGCTGGAGGTAGTTGGTGCCGTAGATCCCCGTCTTCGTCGTGAAGCCCCAGCCGTCGACGTTCTGGATATCGCCGTCGCTGTCCTTGAAGTGCCCCATGATCCGTCCGAACGCAGCCGACGGCACGCGCTTCGCAAGCTCGGGGTCGAACTTGCGCTTGTCAAAGTCCTTGCCGAGAACGATGCCGATGGACGCCAGCTTCTCCAGCATGGGAGCGTCCGCGGCGGACGGAGGATTGCGTTTGAGCAGTTCGGAAAACAGCGAAAAATACTCTACCGCGTCCATCCTGTTGACCTGCTCGCGAACGGCCATCTTCATGTCGATGGCCGGGTCGACCTTGCCCTTGGGCGGCTGCCATTCCTTCCCCCACGCGCTGAGCGGGCTCAACTTCACCTCGTCCTGCAGCTTGTGGACCTTCGCATAGTCTTCCGGCGTTCCCGAGCAATAGATGCGTCCCAGCAGCCAGACAATGCTGGTGGGCGACTTGTACTGCGTCATGCCCTGCGGCACTGCGCCCTCCCACCCGGGCCCGGTCACGACGAAGGTTTGCGCGCCGGTGCCCGTCGTGCGCTTTCCCGGTACGTCGAACACGGTGGTCCATCCGTCCAGCATCGGAAACAGCGCGTAGCGATCCTGCATGTCCGGCAGGCTCACCACCCACGGCTCGTCACCCACGTCGAAGAACGCCGTGGTGTAAAGGGTGTCCGCGTTCGGCGCTGTCACGTCGCGGAATTTTGCGTCGGGATATTCCCGCAGCTTGATCAACGTCCCCATAGGCGCCCGGGTGCCTTTGGGCGCTTCGACATTGGTGATGACCCGTCGGGTCAACTCCATCGTGACTAGGGGATAGGCGTAGATATAAGCGCCGATCGCGGTGGTGAACTGATCGTCGGCCTCGGGGAAATCGGTCACCAGGCCGTCGGCCCGTGCCGACACGGGTAAAGCGCCCGCCGCCAGCAGGGCGACGCCCGCGGTGTTGAACTTTCGACGTGATAGCTTCATTCGAATGCTCCGACAAATAAAGTGGTAAAGCCAATCGGGAAAAGCGTTCAGAACGCATTGACCAACTGCTGATTCGAATGGGTCCATCCGCCCATCCACGGTGACGCCACAACGATTTATTCGGTTCGGTTTCTGATTCGTTTGCCGTGCCACAGGATCCGCCGCAATGCATGCCGACGTGTCTTCGGTTGGAGGAAAGACTAATGACGAGCCCATCGCGCCGCCACTCATTTCACGCCAGTGGAATTTGTCGACATCCTGCTGTGACGACGGGCTGCGCAGACGAATGAGATCTACCGGCCTAATGACTGGCACGAGTTTCGCGGCGGCCATCGATCAAATTTGGCGCGAAATGAGTGGCGCCGCCGCTGCGCTGCTCGCTACGCTTGCCACGACGGTTCAGCGTCAGTCCAGATGACTGAAGCCAGCGATCCCTGCCCCCTACATCCCGGTTTTCCTGAACAGAGGATTGAATGCCATGCAGATCAAAAAGCTGTTGGTTTCGATGATGGTGATGAGCGGCGTGGGCCTTGCTGCGACGGGCGCGAGCTTCGCGCAGGACGCCATTGAATCGCCCGCTGCCAAGCAGATCGGTGTCGGCAAACCCCGGATCGAGCCGGCGCTGATCGTGCTCAACTCGCGCGGCGCGCAATTGGCGGACGGCAAGCTCACACTGTCGGGCGTGTCGCCCAATTCCATCATGTTCGCGGACAGGCCTGTCCGTGCCGCCGGCCATGTGCTGACGTCGCATCTGCTTGAAGAATGGGCCGGGGGATCCAACAGCTTCGCCGTCGATCCGCCCAACGCCACTGTGTCCGTCCTGAATAAGAACGGGTCGGACGTCATCGATGCGGTCGTCACGCTGAAGACCCCGAAGCTGGAGGGCGACAATCTCGTCTTCTCGGTGGACGTACTGGAAGGCGACCTGACGGGCGCCGACGGCCCGGCGTCGATCTTCATCGACATCATCGGCATGCCGTTCACGCCGCTGTCATTTGCCGGAGTCGCCCGGCGCACGGCCTACCGCAGCGCCTGGTACGCGGGCGCGGCCGCCGCAGCATCGCCCTATTACGCGCGTCCGCGCTGCGGGTATTACCCGTTGCCGCCGTGTTATTGAAGATCGTAGGGGGAGTCGAGTGTCGCTGCGTCCATGCCGAACGCAATACCCTCCGCACATAGCCCGGGGCTGATGGAAAACTTGGGAGTTGGGTATGGAGCGGGTGAAGGGAATCGAACCCTCGTATGAAGCTTGGGAAGCTGCCGTTCTACCATTGAACTACACCCGCTCGGGTGTCGTGCCGCGGCCGTGAGCCGGGCAGAGCGGCGATTATAGCGCGGCTTTATTCAGCCGGGGCGGCCAGGAACGGCCGCCCCTTTTCCATGCAAACCGGCCGTATCAGTTCGCCGTGATGTTCGCGGCCTTGACGACCTTGCCCCAGCGGTCCAGTTCGGTCTGGGTGTAGGTGCCCAGTTCCTTCGGGCCCATGAAGATGGCTTCGGCGCCCTGCTCTGCTGCCTTTTTACGGAATTCGTCGGATTTCATGATCTTCTGGATTTCACCGGCGATCTTGTCGACGACGGGTGCGGGCGTGTCCTTGGGCGCGTACATGGCGAACCACGACGAGACGATCAGGTCGGGATAGCCGGCTTCGGCGGCCGTGGGGACGTCGGGCAGCGACGGCAGGCGGGTGTTGCCGGTGACGGCCAGGGCGCGCAGCTTGCCGGCGGCGATCTGGCCCAGGAGCGGAGGCGGCGTGGTGATGGTCATGTCGACGGCGCCGCCCAACAGGTCGTTCAGCGCGGGGCCGGTGCCCTTGTACGGGATGTGCGTGATCTGCGTGCCCGCCATCTGGTTGAGCAGTTCGGTGGCGACTTGCTGCAGCGAGCCGTTGCCGGACGAGGCGTAGTTGAGCTTGCCGGGATTGGCCTTGGCGTATGCGACCAGTTCCTTCAGGGACTTGATCGGCAGGTCGGGGCGCACGACCACGACTTGCGGGGCGGACAGCACGTTGGCGACGGGCGCGAAGTCCTTGATGGGATCCCAGCCAGCGGCCGGGGTGACGTGCGGGGTGATGACCTGGAAGCCCGAGTACTGCAGCAGCAGCGTGTAGCCGTCGGGCTTGGCGCGGGCGACGGCCTGCGCGGCGATGCCGCCGGAGGCGCCGGGCTTGTTTTCAACGACGACGCTCTGGCCCAGCGCCGCGCCCAAGGGCTGGGCGATGAGGCGAGCGGCGATGTCGGTGGTGCCGCCGGGTGCGGCGGACACAATCAGCGTGACGGGGCGATTCGGAAAATCGGCCTGTGCGCTGGCGGCGCCGGCGGCGAGGGTCAAGGCGATCGCGGCGCTGGCGCGCAGGACGGTGGGCAGGCGGGAAGATGACATGGTTTGTCTCCTGGATATTGTTATCTGTGGGTGGTGTCGGGTACTGCGGGTACTACGAATCTGGGCAGGTCTTCTGGCGGGCTTGGCCGTCAGGCCGGTGCCGCGGGAAATCGTTCCGCCAGCCAGGCCGGCGGCGCATGCAACGCCAGCCTCGGCCCCGCTTGCAGCAACGCATTCGACAGGTCTCGTTGAACCAAGCCGGGCAAGCTACGCACGATGGCCAGCAAGGGTTCCAGCGACACGCCGGTGTCCACGCCCATGCAGGCGAACATGTGGACCAGTTCTTCGGTGTTGACGTTGCCGCTGGCGCCAGGCGCGTAGGGGCAACCGCCCAGGCCGCCGGCGGCCGCGTCAAAGCGCGTGATGCCGGTCTGCCAGGCGGCGATGGCGTTGGCCAGCGCCATGCCGCGCGTGTTGTGCAGGTGGACGGTCAGCGCGGCGCCGGGCAGGCGGGCCGCGGCTTGCTCGCACAAGGCGGCAACCTGCGTCGGAAACGCCATGCCGGTGGTGTCGCACAACGTGATGCCGGCGGCGCCCGCGTCGACCAGACGCGCGGCCAGGTCCAGCACCGTGTCCGCGGACACGTCGCCGTCGAAAGGACAGCCGAAGGCGGTGGACAGGGACACGTTGCACGGCGCGCCGGCCTTGGCGGCGGCGGCCAGCACCTGGGACAGTTCGGCGAACGACTGGTCGCGCGTCATGCGCAGATTGGCGCGGTTGTGGGTTTCGCTGCACGACATGACGAGGTTCATTTCGTCGGTGCCGGCCTCCAGCGCGCGTTCCAGGCCGCGGACGTTGGGCACGAGCGCGGTGTAGATCACGCCGGGACGGCGACGGATGCGGCGCATGACGTCGACCGCGTCCGCCAACGCGGGAATGGCTTTGGGCGACGTGAAGCTCGTCACCTCGATGCGGGCAAAGCCGCAGTCGGACAAGGCGTCCACGAAGGCGACCTTGTCGTCGGTGGCGACCATGGCTTTTTCGATCTGCAGGCCGTCGCGCGGACCGACCTCGTTGATCTCGATGCGGGCAGGTCCGTTATTCATGCGATGACTCCCTTGGCGCGCAGGGCAGCGCGCTGTTCTTCGGTCAGGCCGGCGGACGCCAGCACGGCGTCGGTGTGTTCGCCCAATGTGGGCGCGCGTTCACGCACCGCGCCGGGATTGGCGGACAGGTACGGGAATACGGCCGGCATTTCGACCTGCACGCCTGCCGCCGATTCCATGGAGGTAATGGCGTTGCGGGCGCGGTAGTGCGGATCCTTGGCGATGTCGGCGATGGAATAGATGCGGCCTGCGGGCACGCCTGCTTCCAGCATCGCGGCCAGCACGTCGTCGATGCGGCGCTGCTGCGTCCAGGCGCCGATGGCGGCGTCGATCTCGTCCACGCGGCGGGCGCGGCCATCGTTATGCGCCAGCGCAGGGTCCTGGCCCAGGTCGTCGCGGCCGATGCGCGCCATCAGGCGGGTGTAGATGGCGTCGCCGTTGCCGGCGATGAGCACGTAGCCGTCCTGGCAGGGATAGGCGTTGGACGGGGCGATGCCGGGCAGCGACGCGCCGGCCGGTTCGCGCACCGCGCCGAACACGGAGTATTCGGGCAGCAAGCTCTCGCTAAGGTTGAACAGGCTTTCGTAGAGGGCGGTGTCGATCACCTGCCCCACGCCGCCCCGCGCGTCGCGCTGGTACAGGGCCATCATCACGCCCAGCGCGCCATGCAGGCCGGCGATGGTGTCGCCCAGCGACAGGCCGGCCCGCACCGGGGCGCGGCCGGGTTCGCCGTTCAGGTAGCGCAGGCCCGCCATGGCCTCGCCGATAGCGGCAAAACCCGGTTCGCGCGCCTTGGGGCCGGTCTGGCCGTAGCCCGAGATGCGCAGCATGATGAGACGGGGATTGAGTTCGTGCAGGGCTTCCCACGACAGGCCCCATTTTTCCAGGGTGCCGGGGCGGAAGTTTTCGATCAGGACGTCGGCCTCGCGCGCCAGCATGCGCACGATGTCCTGCCCTTCTTCCTGGCGCAGGTCCACGCAGACCGACTGCTTGTTGCGCGACTGGGCCTCCCACCACACCGAGGTGCCTTCGTGCAGCAGGCGCCATTTGCGCAGGGGATCTCCCTGGCCCGGCGGCTCGATCTTGATGACCTGGGCGCCAAAGTCCGCCAGGGTCTTGGCCGCGAACGGCCCCGCAATGAGCTGCCCCAGTTCCAGCACACGGATGCCATCAAGAATCTGCCCTGCCATATCGCCTCCCAGGCGGTCCAACGGTGTTGATGGACGGCAGTGTGCGCGCAAAGCGCCCGCCAGCGGAATGGACATTCGCGGAAAGGGGCATTCCCGGAACGAGAAACCCCGGGCTAACCCTCGGCTTCGTCGCGCAGGTGGGCCAGCAGCAGGCGGGCGGCGACGGTCAGGGTGTCGGCGTCGCGCACGCCCAGCAGCAGCCAGCGGCGCGCCCATTCGTCGGTCAGCGGGATCAGGCGGATCGGCATGGACCGCGCGTGCGGCTCGGCGGCGATGCGCGGCAGGATGCCCACGCCGCGCGTGGCCGCCACCATGCGGCAGATGGCGTCGAAGCTGCGCACCTGGATGCGCAGGCGCATTTCGCGGCCCATGCGGCCGCTTTCCTCGGACAGCCGGGTGGCCAGCGACGTCGCCGGTGGCAGCCCAACGTAGTCGTACGCCAAGGTGTCCGCAAAGGCGACTTGAGGCTCCGAGGCCAGCGGGTGGCGCTGCGGCACGATCAGCACCAGTTCGTCCAGCCGGTATGGAAAGGTGGTCAGCCCGTCGGCCGGCGTGCGGTCGGCGAACACGCCGATGTCGGCGCGGTTCTCGAGCACCGCGGTGACGATGTCGATGCTGTTCTGCTCTTCCAGGTCGATGCGCACCGCGGGGTGCTCGTCCATGAAGGCGGCCAGGTCCTCGGGCAGGAATTGCGTCAGCGACGAGGTATTGGCGGCGATGCGCACCTGTCCCCGTACGCCTTGCGCAAAGTCGGACAGCGCGCCGGCCATCTGCTCGACCTCTTGCAGCACGCGCAGCGCATGGACCAGGCAAGCCTGGCCCGCGTCCGTCAGTTCGACGCCGGCGGCGTTGCGATACAGAAGAGGCGTGCCCAGCGCCGCCTCGAGGTCCGAGATGCGCTTGCTGGCCGCCCCGACCGCCAGGTGAGACTGGCGTGCGCCCGCCGAGATGCTTCCTTGGCGCGCCACGGAAACAAACAGGGCTAGCGTGACGAGGTCGATGCGGGCAAAGTTCATGAAAAGGGTCTACGGCGCAGGGGAACCGGCCTGAAACTATAGCTGGAGCCTTGCGGGGCAAAAGTGTCCCCATTTTAGTCCCTATGACCGACTCCGCCCGGACAAGCCTGCCACTACAATCCCGGCTATGAATACGAACAACCCTGCGGACACTCCCGCGACTCCGCCCGTGAACCCTTCGGCAACACCCGACGCCAACGCCGCGCCCGCCCCCGTTTCCCCGGAAACCCAGGCCGCGCTGGCCAGCACCGCCCACGCTCCGAACAGCCCCGGCGCCACCCACATCCGCAGCTTCGTGCATCGCCGCGGCCACATCACGCAAGGCCAGCTGGCCGCGTTGGAGCGCCTGATGGGCCAGTGGTCCATCCCCTACGCGCCGCGCCGCCTGGATCCGGCCGCCGCATTCGGCCGTGAAGCGCCCACCGTGCTGGAAATCGGCTTCGGCATGGGCGAGACCACCGAGAAGATCGCACTGGCGCGCCCCGGCGACAACTTCCTGGGCGTGGAAGTCTTCAACGCCGGCGTCGGATCGCTGCTGCGCCGCATTGAAGATTCCAGCATCCCGAACCTGCGCATCATCCAGCACGACGCCGTGGAAGTGGTGCGCAACATGATCGCCCCCGATTCGCTGGCCGGCGTGCACATCTATTTTCCGGATCCGTGGCCCAAAAAGCGTCACCACAAGCGCCGCCTGATCCAGCCCGCTTTCATTTCGCTGCTGGCCAGCCGCATTGCCCCCGGCGGCTACATCCACTGCGCCACCGACTGGGAAGACTACGCCGTGCAGATGCTGGAAGTGCTGAGCGGCGAGCCCCTGCTGAAAAACACCGCGGACGGCTACGCGCCGCGCCCCGACTACCGCCCCCTCACCAAATTCGAGACACGCGGCCTGCGCCTGGGCCACGGCGTCTGGGACCTGATCTTCAAGCGAGCCGCCTGATGCTCTATCCGCCGATCGAACCCTACCGCCAAGGCATGCTGGATACCGGAGACGGACACCAGATCTATTGGGAAATGTGCGGCAATCCGAACGGCAAGCCTGCCGTTTTCCTGCATGGTGGTCCTGGCAGCGGGTGTTCGGCCGTGCATCGCCAGTTGTTCGATCCGCAACGCTACAACGTGCTGCTGTTCGACCAGCGCGGTTGCGGCCGTTCGCAGCCTCACGCCAGCCTGGACAACAACACCACCTGGCATCTGGTCTCGGACATCGAGCGCCTGCGCCAGGAAGTCATGGGCGCCGAACAGTGGCTGGTTTTCGGCGGATCCTGGGGATCGACCCTGGCGCTGGCCTATTCGGAAACGCACCCGACGCACACCAGCGAACTGGTGCTGCGCGGCATCTTCGGCCTGCGCCGCGCCGAAATTCAATGGTTCTACCAGGAAGGCGCGTCGTGGCTGTTTCCGGACCGCTGGGAAGAATACCTGGCGCCCATTCCCGAAGACGAACGCGGCGACCTGGTCACCGCCTATCACAAGCGCCTGACGGGCAATGACCCCGTCGAACAACTGCGCGCCGCGAAAGCGTGGAGCAAATGGGAAGACAGCACCATCACGCTGCTGCCCAGCCCGCGCCATCAGCAAAGCCATGCCGCCGACCGCGCGGCGCTGGCCTTTGCGCGCATCGAGAACCACTATTTCTTCAATGCCGGCTTCATGGAAGAAGGCCAGCTCATCCGCGACGCCCACAAGCTGCGCGGCATTCCGGGCACCATCGTGCAGGGCCGCTACGACGTCTGCACACCCGCGCGCACCGCGTGGGACCTGCATCGCGCATGGCCCGAGGCACATTTCCATCTGGTGCCCGACGCCGGCCATGCCTTCGACGAACCCGGCACGTTGGCGCGCCTGATCGCCGCCACCGACGCCTACGCAAAACAGTAAGGAGACGCGCCATGCACATCACCCTGAACGGAGACGCCCGCGAGTTTCCGCTGGACACCACGGTCAATGAATTGCTTGATGCGCTGGGCTATGCCGGCAAGCGCGTGGCCGTGGAACGCAACGGCGAAATCGTGCCCAAGAGCCAACACGCGCAAACCGCGCTGTCGGACGGCGACCAGATCGAAATCGTGGTCGCGGTGGGAGGCGGTTGAAACCTGAAATTGCAGCGCGACTGCGCTGCTTTGCGATCCAATTGAAGGCCGCTGACCCCAGCGGCCTTTTTGCATGCCGCCCGCTGGCCGATGGGGCGTAGACCCGCGGATACCAACGTCCTGCGAAGTTGCCAGCATTGTTGCGTAGTCTGGCGAGAGGCTAGCAACCTGTTACACCATGCCCCCTCGTCGCACGCCAAAGGTGCGAGTCATAATCGTTCGTGCCGGCGCCCCTGAAGAAGGTCCGCGCCATCGCGGCAGGCAATGCGGGACACGACCTATCCGCGACCGCCCGCAGTTTCTTAAATGGGAACGCCACTCGCCCATCGCGCTGCGCGCAATCGCAAGAGCCCTGATCGTGGATCCGCGCGTCCTGGCAGCGCAGGTTTTCTCACCGCAACATCGATAAAGGAAACACTATGGGTCTGCTCAATTTCATCAAGGACGTTGGAGAAAAGCTCTTCGGCGCCAGCGAGGCGAAGGCCGCGACGGCGGACGAATTGAAGAAAGAGCTCGATAAGCACGGCCTGAACGCGGATGGCCTGCAAATCTCGGTGGACGGCGACAAGGTCACGGTCGCGGGCGAGGCGTTGAGCACGGAAGACGCCGAAAAGATTTCGCTTGCGCTCGGCAATACCGTGGGCGTGGCCGCCGTGGATAACCAGTTGAAGGTCAAGCAGGCGACGCCCGAAGCCAAGATGTACACGGTGCAAAAGGGCGACAACCTGTGGAAGATCGCCGAGGCGCAATACGGCAAGGGCCAGGGCGCCAAGAACACGCTGATCTTCGAAGCCAACAAGCCCATGCTGACCAGCCCCGACAAGATCTACCCGGGCCAGGTGCTGCGCATTCCGCCGCTGTCGTAAGCGGCGCTTAACCCAACAAACCGGGGGACACCCATGCGTTCTCCGGCTTGTGTCGCGGCGCGGCGCCCCCTGCCTGCCGCGATTGCTTGGCCAGACGCAACGTCTGGCCATTTTTTTGGCGATTTGCGGTGTAGGGCGTACGCAAGAACAGCCGCCCCGTTGCCCGGCCGCCCGAAGGCGGGGCAGCCCCCTCGGGGGGGCAGCAAGCGAGCGAAGCGAGTGCGGCGTGGGGGCCTACTTCATTCCGAAGCGGCCCAGGCCTTTCATGCCGCCCATGGCGCGCATCATCTTGGCCATGCCGCCCTTTTTCATCTGCTTCATCATCCCCTGCATCTGCTCGAACTGAGCCAGCAGGCGGTTGACCTCTTGCACCGGCACGCCGGAGCCGGCGGCGATGCGGCGCTTGCGCGACGCCTTGATCAGTTCGGGCTTGGCGCGTTCCGCGGCGGTCATGGAGTTCAGGATGCCTTCGGTGCGGCGCAGCTGCTTTTCGGCCTGACCGCCCTGCAACTGGCCGGCGGCCTGCTGGAACTGGGCCGGCAGCTTTTCAAGCAGCGAGCCCATGTCGCCCAGCTTCTTGACCTGGCCGAGCTGGTCGCGGAAGTCGTTCAGGTCGAACTTGTTGCCCGACTTGATCTTCGAGGCCAGCTTCTGCGCCTCGGCGATATCGATGTTCTTCTGCGCCTGTTCGACGAGCGAGACGATGTCGCCCATGCCCAGCACGCGCTGCGCCATGCGGTCAGGGTAGAAGGGCTCCAGGCCGTCCAGCTTTTCCGACACGCCGACGAACTTGAGCGGCTTGCCGGTAACGTGACGCACCGACAGGGCCGCGCCGCCGCGCGCATCGCCGTCCAGCTTGGTGAGCACGACGCCGGTCAGGGGCAGCGCGTCGGCAAAGGCGCGCGCAGTGTTGACCGCGTCCTGGCCCTGCATGGCGTCCACGACGAACAGCGTTTCCACCGGCTTGACCAGGTCATGCAGTGCGCGGATTTCGCGCATCATGGCTTCGTCGATGCCCAGGCGGCCGGCCGTGTCCAGGATCAGGACGTCGTAATGATGGCGGCGGGCGTGGTCCATCGCGCCGCGCGCGATGTCTTCGGGCTTCTGGCTGGGGTCGGACGGCAGGAAATCCACGCCGACCTGCGCCGCCACGCTTTTCAATTGGTCGATAGCGGCCGGACGATAGACGTCGGCGGACACCACCAGCACCTTTTTCTTGCCGGTCTTGCGGCCGTGCTGCGTGTGCTGGCCTTCGGTGAGCCAGCGCGCCAGCTTGCCGGTGGTGGTGGTTTTACCAGCGCCCTGCAGGCCGGCCATCAGGATGACGGCGGGCGGCTGCACGGCCAGCGACAGTTCGTTGGAATCAGCGCCCAGGTCGCCGCCCATCAGGGAGGTCAGTTCCTTGTGGACGACGCCCACCAGCGCCTGGCCGGGGCTGAGGCTGCCGGCGACTTCCTCGCCCAGCGCCTTTTCCTTCACCCGCGAGATGAAGTCGCGCACGACCGGCAGGGCCACGTCGGCTTCCAGCAGCGCCATGCGCACTTCGCGCAGCATCTCCTGGGTGTTGGCCTCGGTCAGGCGGGCTTCCCCGCGCAGCGTCTTGACGACGCGCGACAGGCGTTGAGTTAGGTTATCGAGCATGAGAGGCGTTTCCGCTTAAACTAGTTGATTGAACGGTGGCCGCAGGCGCGGATTCTGCGCTTTCGGGTGACGCGCACCCCAAGGCCCCATCCAGACAACGGTTTCTATGTCACTAGGCATTGTATTTCACACAGCGGCTGCCTTGGCGTACGCGGTGCTCGGGGGGTCGCTCTGGATCCGCCTGGCCGGCGCCGGGGAAGTGGAACAGACCGGCAAAATCGCCCGTCTGTGCCTGCTGGGAGCCCTGGTTCTCCATGGGATCGGGCTGCAACAATCGATGCTGGGCTCCCAGCATCTGTTCATTGGATGGGCACTGGCCCTTTCCGCGGCCATCTGGCTGGGCATGGTGGTGTTCTGGCTGGAAAGCCTGCTGGTGCGCATCGACGGCCTGCAATTGCTGCTTTTGCCCGCCGCCGCCATCGCCAGCGGCCTGGCGGCGCTGTTTCCCCAGGGGCAGTTCGTGCCCCATGCCGACGATCCCTGGCTGCGCACGCACCTGCTTATCGCCCTGGCCGCCTATGGCCTGATCACCATCGCCGCCCTGCACGCCATGATGATGGCGCTGCTTGACCGCCACCTGCACCGTCCCCTGGACGCCCCCGCCGAACGCAGCATCATTGGCCGCGTGCTGGATTCCCAGCCTCCGCTGCTGGTGCAGGAACAGCTGCTGTTCCGCATCATCTGGATCGGCTTCGTGGTCCTGACGCTGGCCGTGGGATCGGGATCGGTGGCTTCCATGAAGCTGACGGGCAAGGTCCTTCCCTTCGACCACAAGACCGTCTTCACGTTGCTGTCGTGGCTGACTTTCGGCGTGTTGCTGGCGGGACGGCACATCTGGGGCTGGCGCGGACGAGTCGCACTGCGCTGGACCCTGACGGGTTTTGGTTTTTTGATTCTGGCCTACACCGGCAGCCGGTTCGTGCTGGAAATGATTCTGCATCGAGGCTGAAGTGGGCAAGTTGCTGTTCTGGATCGTCCTGATCATTTTGGTCCTGTTCGTCGCCCGCATCGCCGGGCGCATCGCCGCCGACCGCCAGGCCGGCGCAAAGGCCGCCGACGGCAAGAAGCCGGGGCGCGGCGCCCCGCCGCCGCCCAAGACCCTGGAATCCATGGTGCGCTGCGCGCATTGCGGCATCCATCTGCCCCGCTCCGAAGCCCTGCTGCAGAACGGCCAGACCTGGTGCAGCGCGGATCACGCCCGCCTGGGGCCGGCCAAGCATTGATCCGCGCGCGGCCGCTGCCGGCGGCCGCCCTGCCCCGCTTTTCGATCGATAGGGCGCCGCACGGGCTCACGGCATAATGCATGTCGGAATCCTCACGTGCTCTCTTCCCATGCCTTTGCTCCTGGATCGACATGGCTGGCTTAAGCCGGCTCCGGGCGTTTCCCTGCATCCTTCGCCCAACTGCGACGCCCGCCCCGACGGCGCGCAGGTCTCGTTATTGGTCCTGCACAACATCAGCCTGCCCCCCGGGCAATTCGGCGGCCCCGAAGTGGCCGGCCTGTTCCTGAACACGCTGGACTACGGTTCCCATCCCTGGCTGGAACGCCTGCGCGGGCTACGCGTGTCGGCGCACTTTTTTATCCGACGCACGGGCCGGATCCTGCAATTCGTGTCCACCGACCGCCGCGCCTGGCATGCCGGCGTGTCGCGCTTTGCAGGGCGTGAACGCTGCAACGACTTTTCCATCGGCATCGAACTGGAAGGCACGGACACCCTGCCCTACACTGACGAGCAATATGCGGCGTTGCGCCGGCTGGCGCCGGTCCTGCGCGCACGCTATCCTCTGGCGGCTGCCTGGGGACACGAGCACATCGCACCGGGGCGCAAGACCGACCCCGGTCGGGCTTTCGACTGGACGCGCTTTTCGCGCGACAGCGGCTTTGCACGGCGGCAATTGCCGCCGGTCTGACCCTTACAAAAGGATTGGCTATGTTGAAGATCTGGGGACGCCTGACATCCGTCAACGTTCAGAAAGTGATGCTGGCCGTGCGGGAATTGGCCCTGCCGCACACCTTTGTCCAGGCCGGTGGCCCGTACGGCGTGGTCGACACGGACGACTACGCCGCCAAGCTCAACCCCAACCGCCTGGTCCCCGTCATCGACGACGGCGGCTTCGTGCTGTGGGAGTCCAACGCGATCGTGCGCTACCTGGCCGCGCGCTACGGCGTGGGCACGCTGTGGCCCGAAGACGTCTGCCTGCGCGCCGACGCCGACCGCTGGATGGACTGGCAGGCCACCGAATGGCAGCCCGCCATGGGCCCGGCCTTCCTGGGCCTGATCCGCACACCTGAAGACAAGCGCGACCACGCCGCGATCGAAAACGCCATCAAGCGTTCCAACGCGCGCGCCCTGATCCTGGACCAGGCCCTGCAAGGCCGCGAGTTCATCGCCGGCCGCCACCTGACCATGGGCGACATCGCGCTGGTCTGCGCCGCGCATCGCTGGCTGGCCCTGCCCATCGAACGTCCCGACACGCCCGCGCTGTCCGCGTGGTACCGCCGCGTCATGATGCGCCCCGCGCCGCAGGGCGTCCTGACGCTGCCGCTGGAATAAACGCCGGGGCTGTTTATTCCACCCAGGGCGTCTGGGTCCAGATCTGCCGCAGGCGCGCATCGTCGCCCTTCAGGCGCTCCTGCCACGCTGGCCCGTCCACATAGTCCATTTCGGTGAACTGCTGCTTCATCTGGGCCTGGAATTCGGGATTGGCGGCCACCTTGCCCAGCGCCTTGCGCAGCTTGTCGGACACGTCCGCGGGCAGATCCTTCGGCGCGACGATGCCGCGTTCCGATGCGAACACCAGGTTCACGCCCAGTTCCTTGAACGTGGGCACGTCCGGGCCCAGCGGCGACCGTTTCTCGCTTGCCTGCGCCAACACCCGCATGTTCTTGCCGTTATAGGGCATGACCTCGCCCAGGTTCAGCCCGCCGATGACGGTGTGCCCGCCCAGCACGGAACTGCGCAGCGGGCCGGCGCCGTTGTACGGCACGTGGTTGAGCTTGGCGCCCGTCAGCGATTGGAACAGCACAAGCGCCAGATGGTCGTCGGTGCCCACGCCGGTCGATCCATAGCTGACCGCATCCGGCCTTTCCTTGGCCGCGGCGATCAGCGCCTCCAGCGTCTTGTACGGGCTGTCGCTGGCCACGCTGAACGCGCTGGGATCGCGCACCAGATTGGCCAGATAGGTGAAATCGCCGCCCGTGAAGCCCGCCTTGCGCTCGATCGGCAGCGACACCAGCCCCGGCATGTTCGTCATCGCCAACGTATAGCCATCCGGCTTGGAGCGCGCCACATAGGCCAACGCGATGGCGCTGGATGCGCCCGGCTTGTTCTGCACCACGACCGTCGTGCCCAGTTCCTTTTCCAGGAAGACCGCCAGCGAACGGGCCGTGAGGTCCGTGCCGCCGCCGGGCGCAAAACCGACCACCAGTTCGATGGGCCGGTCAGGCCAGGCCCAGGCGGGCAACGCGGCGCACAGGCCCGCGACGGACAGCGCGGCGCGCGCGAGGGTCTTGCACGATAAGAACATCTTTGTCTCCTGATTGTTTGTGTGTCCGGGCCGGTCGGCCGTCGTGAAATGCGTAGTGCTGCCCGCTACGCCAACCTTTCGGCTGGATCGAGGGACAGCATCTTGCCGGGAATATTTCCGCTTCTGCGGGCCCAGCGCGTTGGCGCGCTGATCCGCGATGCCTTCCCTGTTTTGCCCCGGCGCTCTGCGGCGCCGTGGAGCATTTGCATCTTCTGCTTCAAGCAGCTTCCTGCGCCTCCCGCCAGGCCAGCAGCCGGTTCACGCCTTCCGCCATGCTCACCTTCGGCTGCCAGCCGATGTGCTGTCCGGCCAGGTCATGCGGAATGTGGAACGCGCCGCCCGACGTCAGGCGCACCGTGCCGGGCGGATCGGGCTTGATTTCGGGCTGCAGGTCGCTCTTGCAGTAGTCCAGCACCAGGCGCACCAGCTCGCCCGTGGTGATGGGCGCCGGCCCGGACACGTTCACCGCCACGTCGGTGGCCGTGCTCTGGAACGCCGCCACGTTGGCGCGGGCCACGTCAGAGACATGCACGAAGTGCTTGGTGTCGGTGCCGTCGCCGGGCAACACGGGGCGCTCGCCTTTGCGCACGCGGTCATAGGTTTCCATGATGTACAGGGAATTGGCTGCGCGGTAATGCTGCCGTTCGCCGTAGACCGTGGAGTAGCGCAGCACCACGTAGTCCAGCCCGGCCTTCTGGTAGTACTGGCGGCACAGCTGTTCGCCCATGATCTTGGACGCGCCATACAGGATGGCGGCGGGAGGCGCGCCCACCGAATGGAAGGGGCCGTTTTCGACCAGCGCGCCGGCGATGCCGGTGCCGTAGCCATAGACGGCGTTGGACGAGGCGAAGACGATCTTCTTCACCTTGTTGGCGCGGCAGGCTTCCAGCATGTTCTGCGCGCCGCGGATGTTCACGTCCACCGCCTGCCACGGCGTCTGGGCAAAGCCCAGCGTCATGTAGGCGGCAAGATGCAGCACGCCGTCCACGCCTTCAGTGGCCGCCAGCAGATCGGGCAGGCGCATCAGGTCGCCGCGCACGACTTTCACGCGCGGGTTGTCTTGAAGATGGGCGATGGCTTCGGGCGTGCCGAAGGCAAAGTTGTCCAGCAGGATCACTTCCTTCGCGCCGGCCGCCAGCAGCGCATCGGCGGTATGGGATCCCACCAGGCTGGCCGCGCCGGCGATCAGGATGCGGGAGTCGGCCAAGGACAGCGCCGCGCCTTGCTTCTTTTCAGTCGTCATGTTGATTCAAAGTCCCATGGGTTTGTCGTGCATGCCCCAGTACAGGCTCTTGACCTGGCTATAGAGGCGCAGGCCGTGCAGGCCCTTCTCGCGCCCGATGCCGCTGGCCTTGAAGCCGCCGAACGGGGTGGCGATATGCGATTGCTTGTAGGTGTTGATCCAGATGGAGCCCGCTTCGATCTCGCGCGCCACGCGCCAGGCGCGGGCGTAGTCGCCGGTCCACATGCCGGCCGCCAGGCCGAAGGCGGTGTCGTTGGCCTGCTGGATGACGTCGTCCTCGTCCGCAAACGGCAGCGCCACCAGCACCGGCCCGAATATCTCTTCCTGGCAGACGCGCGCGCCGTTGCCCAGGCCGTCGATCACCGTGGGCAGGTAAAACCAGCCGTTGGCCAGTTCGGCCTGCGTGGGCGCAGCGCCGCCGACCAGAACGCGGCCGCCTTCGGCGCGGCCGATGTCCACATAGCCCGCGACCTTGTCGCGATGCGCCCGCGACACCAACGGCCCCATCTGCGTGGCCGGGTCGTCGGGCAGGCCGACGCGGACCTGCCGCGTGCGTTCCACCAGCGCATCCATGAAGCGCTGATAGATGGACTTCTGCACGAACAGGCGAGACCCCGCGACGCAGCTCTGCCCCGCCGAGCCGAAGATGCCCGACACCACGCCGGCCACGGCGCGGTCCAGGTCGGCGTCGTCGAACACGATGTGCGGCGACTTGCCGCCCAGTTCCAGCCCGACCGGGATCAGGCGCTGGCCGGCGATGCCGCCGATGGCCCGGCCGGTTTCGGTGCCGCCCGTGAACGACACCATGCGCACACCGGGATGCTTGACCAGCGCCGCGCCCACGTCTTCGCCGTGGCCGGGCAGCACCGTCAGCAGACCTTCAGGCAAGCCGGCCTCGGCGCAGATGCGCGCCAGTTCCAGCGCCAGTTGCGGCGTTTCTTCAGAGGGTTTGATCAGCACCGCATTGCCCGCCGCCAGGGCCGGCGCGGCTTTCTGCGCCTCGTTCATGATCGGGGAATTCCACGGCGTGATGGCCGCGATCACGCCGAAGGGCTCGGCCAGGGCCATGGAGAAGTACTCGCCCCGCGGCGAGGTCATTTCGTTCTGCCAGGTCTCGCACACCGCGGCGTAGTAGCGAAAATGCCCGGCCGCGCTGTCGACCATGTTCAGGCATTCTTTCCACGGCTTGCCGCTGTCCAGCATCTGCAGGCGGGCCAGCGGTTCACGCTCGGCGGACAGGCGACGGCCGATCTCGTACAGCGTCGCCGCCCGCTGATCGGGGCGGAGCTTGCGCCAGGGCTTGTGCTGATAGGCATCCCAGGCGATGGCGACGGCCGTGTCCACGTCCTGCGGCAGGGCGCGGGTGACGATGCCGGCAATGCTGCCGTCGGCGGGGTTGATGGAGGTGATGACGGCGTCGCCGTCTTGGCTGTGGCGCCAGTTGGCGCCCAACCGGAATGGCTTGTGGCTTGATGCGTCCATAACGTCTTCGGGTCCGGAGGAGCTTCGATGGACGTCATCATCGGCCGGCCGATTATTAGACACAAATAGATATTTATCCAATATTCTTAGCCCATGGCTATCAATATCAAATATCGCCCGCTCAAGGCTTTTCTGCTGGCCGTGGACACGGGCTCGTTCACGCACGCGGCTAATCAACTGGGCGTCACGCAGCCGTCTTTCACGGCGTTGATACAGGATCTGGAAGAGGTGCTGGGCCTGCGCCTGTTTGAACGCACCACGCGCAGCATCAGCCTGACCTCCGCCGGCCAGGACTTCTATGCCCGCGTGCAGCGTCCCATCGCCGACCTTGAGGAGGCCTATCGCAGCCTGGCCGATCTGGCGGCGGTGCGGCGCGGCAACGTGGCGCTGGGCGCCCTGCCCTCGGCGGCGCTAAGCCTGCTGCCCGCCGCCACCGGAACGCTGCGGCTTGCGCATCCCGCGCTGAAGGTTCGCGTCGTCGAAGCGCACAACGACGAACTAGTGGCGCTGCTGCGCACCAACCAGATCGAATTCGCCGTAGCCGCGCTGGCCGAACCCGCGCCCGACCTGACGTTCACGCCATTGGGGGAAGATTGCTTCTGCGCCGTCTATCCCGCGGGCCACCCGCTGGGCGACGAAGCCGGGACGCTGCATTGGCGGGACGTGCTGCGCTACGACCTGATCCTGCTGTCGCAGGGGTCCAATGCGCGCCAGCAGTTCGACCGCGCGGTGCGCGACGAGGTCGGTGCACCCGCCACGGCGCTGCGCTATGACGTGACCAACATGGGAACCGCCGCGGGCATGGTGCGGCAGGGATTGGGCGTCAGCGTGCTGCCGCGATTGGCGTTGCCGGAACTGAATCTATCCGGCCTGCGCTGCACGCCGCTGGGCGACGCCTCCGCGCGCCGCTACATCGGCCTGCTGCATCGGCGCGACCGTTCGTTGTCGCCGGCGGCGCAGGCCCTGGTCGAGCAACTGGAAATAGCCATGGCGGACATTCAAACGCGGCTGCTGCCGTTGCCGCCGCTCGCACCCGCCGGTTGACGCGGCGCAGCCGGGAAGCGCGGGAGTTCAGCCCCGTTCGACCTTCCAGCCCAGTTCGGCGGATATGCCTGCCGCCGCGCCCTGCACGACGGACACCATTTCGCGCATGCGTTCCAGCGACATGTACGGCACCGTGCTGGACACGCTGATCGCAGCGACGATGCCGCTGGACGCGTCGCGCACGGGCGCTGCCACGCAGCGAATCGAAGGCTCGTTGTCTTCCAGGTCGAACGCATAGCCGTGCACGGCGTAATCGCGCATGCGGTCACGGAAGGCTTCCCAGCTTTGCTGGCCGCCCGGCGCGCGTGACGACACGGGCGCGCCGACGCGATGCAACGCCTTCCATTGCGGTTCTTCGGCATCCAGCAGCAGCGCCTTGCCCACGCCTGTCGCAGCCAGCGGCATGCGATGACCGACTCGCGAGCGCATCTCCAGGCCCTTCTTGCCCGGGATCTTTTCCAGGTAAAGCACTTCGTCGTTGTCGCGCACGGCCAGGTGGATGGTGTCGCCCGTCAGTTGGGCAAGGCTGTCCAGATAGGGACGCGCCAGCGTCGCCATGGGGAAGGCTTCGCGCGCCTGGAAACCCAGTTCGATCAGCTTGGGCCCAAGCACATAACCCACGCCCGGCAGGGACCGCAGATAGCGCTCTTGAACCAGGCAACTGGCCAGCCGGTGCGTGGTGCTGCGCGCCACGCCGATGCGCGCGCAGATTTCCTTCAGGTCGCGCGCGCCGTCGGCCACGGCCTGCACGACGGCCAGGCCGCGCATCAGCGTCTGCGTGCCGGCGGGCGCGGCGGCATCGGGATCCAGCGTGGGGGGCAGTTCGGGCGTCAGGGTCGTGGTGGTCATGAAGAGGCTGCGGGAAGGCGGTGCGGCGGATAAGAACGGCAAGCATACCCGGCGCGGCTGGCTGGGTATGCGGGGAAAAGCAAGGAGTTTCGATGAAGCGGGCCGTGGACCGAAGCCGAATTCCAAAACCCAATTCTTCCCTGTATGTGGGATTTAATTCTATATTTTGAGATTTTTCAAGCACTGATCTAGAATTTTTGCCATCGTCCGTCGCGCGCGCCCCGCGCCCGACAGACCTCAGACAACAAGGTCCGCAGCTTCCCCGCCCAGCCCCGCGCCCGCACCGGCGCCACGGCGGCAGCCGGAGGCGCGGCCAGAGACGAGACAGACTCTGATGACTACCGGATCGCCCGCCCGTGCGGCGCTCATCGCGCTGGATTGGGGCACCTCTTCACTGCGCGCCTACCGCCTGGATGCCACCGGCCGCACGCTGGACACCCGCCATCTGCCCTGGGGCATCATGCGCCTGCCCCAGCCGCTGCAGGACGGCGCCGCCACCACCGCGCTGTCCGGCTTCGAACTGGCGTTTGAACAAGCCTGCGGCGACTGGCTGCGCGCCGAACCCGCCCTGCCCGTCATCGCCTGCGGCATGGTCGGCAGCGCGCAGGGCTGGAAAGAAGCCGCCTACCTGGATGTCCCCGTGGACCTGGAGCGCATCGGCACGTTGCTGACCGTCGTGGACAGGAACGGCGCCACGCCCGTCCACATCGTGCCCGGCCTGATCCAGCGCCACGGCCTGCCCAACGTGATGCGCGGCGAGGAAACCCAGGTATTCGGCGTGATGTACGACCAGGCGGGCACGTCCGACAGCGTATTGATCGGCCTGCCGGGCACGCACTCCAAGTGGGTGAACGCCCGCCGCGGGCGCGTCACGCACTTCGACACCTTCATGACCGGCGAGGTCTACGCGGCGCTGCGCGGCCACACCATCCTGGGCCGCACGATGGCGGACGCCGCCAGCGCGGACATGGCGGCATTCGAACGCGGCGTGAAAGTCGCCGGCGCCCCTGCGGGCCGCGCCGGCGTGCTGTCCACCATCTTCAGCACCCGCGCGTTGGGCCTGACCGGCGAACTGGCGCCGCAATCGCAGGCCGATTACCTGAGCGGCCTGCTGATCGGCCACGAAATCGCGGCGCTGGCCGACATGCTGCGCCAGCAGGGCGACCTGCCCCGCATCGTGCTTTGCGGCGAACCCGCGCTGTGCCAGCGCTACCTGCTGGCCATGGAGCATTACGGCCTGGGCAAGCCGGAACAGGCGCAGAACGCCACCGAGCGCGGCCTGTGGCACCTGGCCGTCTGCGCCGGACTTGTTCCCTCCTCCAATCCGATCACCGCATAGGAACCCTTCGATGAACCACACCGGTCTGCAAACCGCCATGGCCCACTGCGGCCTGATCGCCATCCTGCGCGGCATCACGCCCGACGAGGCCGAACCCATCGGCCAGGCGCTGTACGACGCCGGCTTTCGCCTGATCGAAGTCCCCCTGAATTCGCCCAACCCGCTGGACAGCATCCGCGCCATGCGCGCGGCGTTGCCCACCGACTGCCTGATCGGCGCCGGCACCGTGCTCAATCCCGACGACTGCGCCCGCATCCAGCAGGCCGGCGGCGAACTCATCGTCATGCCGCATAGCGACCCGGCCGTCATCCGCGCCGCCAAGAAGCTGGGCATGGCGTCCTGCCCCGGCGTGGCCACGCCCACCGAAGCCTTCGCGGCGCTGGCCGCCGGCGCCGACGTGCTGAAGATGTTCCCGGCCGAACAGCTGGGTCCCGTCGTGCTGAAGGCCTGGCGCGCGGTCATGCGCCCGCCGATCGCGCTGGTTCCCGTGGGCGGCATCACGCCCGACAACCTTTCCACTTACGCCCAGGCGGGCGCCACCGGCTTCGGCCTGGGCTCCGCCTTGTACAAACCCGGCCTTACGGCCAACGAAGTCGGCCAGAACGCGCGCGCTTTCGTCGCCGCCTGGCAACGCGCCTATCCCGCCCAGGAGACCCAAGCATGAAGATCACCAAGCTGACCACCTACATCGTGCCGCCCCGGTGGTGCTTCCTGAAGATTGAAACGGACGAAGGCATCGTCGGCTGGGGCGAACCCGTCGTCGAAGGCCGCGCGCACTCGGTGGCCGCGGCCGTCGAAGAACTGTCCGACTACCTGATCGGCAAAGACCCCCGCAACATCGAAGACCACTGGACCGTGCTGTACCGCGGCGGCTTCTATCGCGGCGGCGCCATCCACATGAGCGCGCTGGCCGGCATCGACCAGGCCCTGTGGGACATCAAGGGCAAGCACCTGGGCGTGCCCGTGTCGCAGCTTTTGGGCGGCAACGTGCGCGACCGCATCCGCGTGTATTCGTGGATCGGCGGCGACCGTCCCGCCGACACCGCCGCGGCCGCCAAGAGCGCGGTCGAACGCGGCTTCACCGCCGTCAAGATGAACGGCACCGAAGAACTGCAGTACATCGATTCGTTCGACAAGGTCGAGAAGTGCCTGGAGAACGTGGCCGCCGTGCGCGACGCCGTCGGCCCGAACGTGGGCATCGGCGTGGACTTCCACGGCCGCGTCCACAAGCCTATGGCCAAGGTGCTGATGAAAGAGCTGGATCCATTCAAGCTCATGTTCATCGAAGAACCGGTGCTGAGCGAACACTACGAAGCGCTGAAGGAACTGGCGCCGCTGACGTCCACGCCCATCGCGCTGGGCGAACGCCTGTTCTCGCGCTGGGACTTCAAGCGCGTGCTGTCCGAAGGCTACGTGGACATCATCCAGCCCGATCCGTCGCACGCCGGCGGCATCACCGAAACCCGTAAGATCGCCGCCATGGCCGAAGCCTATGACGTGGCGCTGGCGCTGCACTGCCCGCTGGGTCCCATCGCGCTGGCCACCTGCCTGCAGATCGACGCCGGCTGCTACAACGCCTTCATCCAGGAACAGAGCCTGGGCATCCACTACAACGCGGCCAACGACCTGCTGGACTACGTCAGCAACCGCGAGGTCTTCGCGTACCAGGATGGCATGGTGGCGATTCCCCAGGGCCCCGGCCTGGGCATCGAAGTGAACGAGGAATACGTCAAGGAACGCGCGGCAGTGGGCCACCGCTGGCGCAACCCCATCTGGCGCCACGCCGACGGCAGCTTCGCCGAGTGGTAAGCCGATAAAAGAGAGAGGAGACTCCATTGACCACCGCCACCCACGCCGCCGTGCAAAGCGGCCAGCGGCCCACTCGCAGCCGCTATCTCATCATGGTGATGCTGTTCATCACCGTCGTCATCAACTACCTGGACCGCAGCAACCTGTCCATCGCCGCGCCCGCCCTGAAGGACGAGTTCGGCCTGGACACCGTGCATGAAGGCCTGATCCTGTCGGCCTTCGGCTGGACCTACGCCGCCATGCAGATTCCCGGCGGCTGGCTGGTGGACCGCGTGTCCCCCCGCGTGCTGTACGCCGCCGCGCTGATCCTGTGGTCCGCGGCAACGTTCTTCATGGGCTTTGCCGGCAGCTTCGTCATCCTGTTCGTGCTGCGTCTGGCCGTGGGCGCGCTGGAAGCCCCGGCCTATCCCATCAACAACCGCGTCGTCACCACGTGGTTCCCGGAACGCGAACGCGCCACCGCCATCGGTTTCTACACGTCCGGCCAGTTCGTCGGCCTGGCGTTCCTGACGCCGGTGCTGGCCTGGCTGCAGCATCACTACGGCTGGCACATGGTGTTCGTCAGCACGGGCTTGCTGGGCATCATCTGGGGCGTGCTGTGGTTCATGATCTATCGCGAGCCGCGCCAGTTCAAGGGTGCCAACGCGGCGGAAATCGAGCTGATCCAGCAAGGCGGCGGCGTCGTCGACCTGGACACGCGCGTGCGCGAAAAGAAGGCCCCGTTCAACTGGAACGACCTGGGCCTGGTGATGTCCAAGCGCAAGCTTTGGGGCGTGTACCTGGGCCAGTTCTGCCTGACGTCCACCCTGTGGTTCTTCCTGACCTGGTTCCCCACTTACCTCGTCAAGTACCGCGGCATGGACTTCATCAAGTCCGGCTTCCTGGCGTCCGTGCCCTTCCTGGCCGCCTTCATCGGCGTGCTGTGCTCGGGCGTCCTGTCCGACTTCCTGATCCGCCGCGGCGCGACCGTCGGCGTGGCGCGCAAGCTGCCCATCATCCTGGGCCTTTTGATCTCCACGTCCATGATCGGCGCGAACTTCACGGATTCCACGCCGTGGGTCATCTTCTTCCTGGCCGTCGCGTTCTTCGGCAACGGACTCGCGTCGATCACCTGGTCGCTGGTGTCCACGCTGGCGCCGGTGCGCCTGCTGGGCCTGACCGGCGGCGTGTTCAACTTCGTCGGCAACCTGTCGTCGATCTGCACCCCGATCGTGATCGGCTTCCTGGTGTCCAAGGACAGCTTTGCACCGGCCATCGTGTACGTGTCGTCGCTGGCGTTGCTGGGCGCGCTGTCGTACATCCTGCTGGTGGGGAAGGTCGAGCGGATCGAGGCCTGATGGCCTTCCCGCCCGGCGCCGATGCCGCGGTTTGAATAAAAAGGGCGTCCGGATGGACGCCCTTTTTGCATCAGTGTTCCGCACGGCCCGAAAACCGGCGCGTGCGGAATCGGCGCATCAGAACTGCCAGCGCACGTTCACATTAGCGGAATGATCCCGGCTGCCGCTGGCGTACTGCCCGGAATATCCCAGGCCCAGCGATGCCGACTTGGCGATCGCCACCTCCGCGCCCAATTCCAGCAACGCGGCGTCGCGGCCGATGGGCGCGCCCGCGACGGTAAAGGGCTGTCCGGCGTCGAACGCCAGGACCGACTCGGGCTTCACGTCGCCGAACACGTGGCGCCAGCCCACGGTCCCAAAGACGCGGCCCCGGCCCGCCGCGGTGTCGAATCCCTGCGCCGCGCGCAGGCCCAGGGTGGTGTACGTCTGCTGCGTGCTGCCGGACTCGCCGGACAGGGCGGCGGCGCCGCCCGTCTCGGCAAAGCCGCGGGTGCGCAGGTCGCTCCAGGCCAGCCCGGCGAACGGCTCGAGCGTCGTGCGCTCGGCCAGCTTCCAGGCATATCCAAGTTCGGTAAAGACCTGGCTGGTGCTGGCGCCGTAGTCCGCCGTCAGCGCGCCGGTCTGGCTGTTTGCGTAGCGGCGCGTCGAAATGTCGTGCCACGTGTAGCCCGCCCCCGCCATGAATTGCCAGGCGCCTGGGCCGGACGCAAAGGACTTGCCGCCATAGACCAACGCGCTGTAGCTTCCCACGTCGGCCTCTGAAGAGCGCTCGTCGACACGCGCCTTGCTGTCGGTAAAGCCCAACGCGCCGCCTGCGCGCCATCCTGCGCCCACGTCGCGGTCGGCGCCCACGAACAGGCCGCCCACGTGCTGGCGGATGCGCGCGGCGTTGCCATCACCGTCGATGGTCTGCCAGTTACCCACGACTTCCGCCCAGGCCGGCAGAGCGCCGGCCACAGGCAATTGCGAGGCCGACACCGGCGCGTCCGAAGCGCCCGACGACGCGGTCGGGCTGCCCGCGCGCGCATTGGCCTGGAGATTCGCGCGCAGCTTGGCCATGGGCGTGGCGCGCGCCTGCGCCGCATTCTGAAGCAAGGTGTTGGAAATGCTGGCGTGCACCTCGCCGGACAAGCTGTCGAAGGCGTCTTCGGTCTGCCCCTGCGCCAGCGTGGCGACATACTGGCGCAGCGCGCTGTCGGTGCCCAAGCTCTCCAGGGCGCCGGCCACGGCGCGCTGGTTGGCCGTACTGGCGCCCGTCGGGAAGGCGCGCGTCTGCAACAGGCCCAGTTTTACGTCCGTGGCGCTGTAGGACAGCCGGGGATCCAGGAACGCGAAATTCGAGGACACGCTGTCGAACTGGCCTTGAACGGAATTCGCGCTGAGGATGGTGTAGCTGAGATTCGGCGTGAAGTTGCCGTCCGGCCCCACATGCAGCACCGATCCGGCCAGGCGGGCGATGCCGTTCACCACCACGCGGTCGCTGGAGGCGGAATCCGGCGCGGCCTCCACGCGATAGGTCGATCCAGGCGCAAAGGTCAGGTCGCCGTTGACCGTCAGCGTGCCAATGGAATTGCCGGGGCTCAGGGTCGATCCGCTGGCCAGGGTCGTCGATCCCACCGAGCCCGAACCGCTCAGCGTCGCGCCCGTGCCCACGCTGACCGGCCCCGCCACCGCGCCATTCACCTTGAGCGATCCGCCCGACACCGTCGTCATGCCGGTGTTGCTGCTGTTGCCGGTGAGGATCACGTCGCCGGCCATGATGTTGACCTGGCCATTGCCTTGAATGCTGCCGCCATACGTCAGGGCGGAGCCGACGAAGTTGAACAGCAGTTCGCCGTTGCCCGCGCCGAACCGCAGCACCGGGGCGTTCAACACACCGACGGGCGCCGCGCCGAAGTCCGCGGGCGCGCCCACGACCAGCGTGCCCTTTGAACCGGCGGCGTTGGCGATGACGACTTCGCTGGCGTTCAGCGCGCCGCCGAACATCACCAGCAGCCGCCCTTCGCCTTGGTCGCCGATAGTCACCGGACCCGTCGACGTCCAGTTCGAACCGTCGCCGGTGATCGTGACGTTGCCATAGGAGCCAGCGCCCCTGCCCACCGTGCCATTCATGCTGGATAGCTGTCCGCCGTCGGCGATGCCCACCCCGGCACGCGCGCCGTTGCCGTCGCCGACGACAAAGATCCCGCTGCTGGTCCAGGAGGATCCGGCGCCGCCGATCGAGGCCGAGCTGACGCTGCCCGCCTTGACGCCCACCCAGCCGGATGTTCCGCTCAGCGTCGCGCCGCCAGTGATGGAGAGGATGCCGCTGCCCTCGTTGCCGATCGCCACGGGCCCCGAACTGGTCCACGAAGAACCGGCGCCGAACAGCGACACGGTGCCGGTCGATCCTGCTCCGTTGCCCGCGACCAGCCCGCCGCTCTCGACGCGTCCTCGATCGCTGACTTCGATCGAGCCGGCGCCGAGGTTGCCCACGCGCACGGGCAACGCCGACTCCAGGGAAGAGCCCGCGCCATTGACCTGCACGGACCCGGAAGAGGACACGGCGTCGCCCACGCTGACCTCGGTGGCGACGAGCGCCCCGGAAGCCAGCACCCGCACCGAGCCCCGAGCGCTCGTGCTGGCCGGCCCGAGTTCGTCCCCGCCGACCAGCACCCTGTCCGCCTGCAGTGTCGAGCCGGCGTCTGTCACCAGAATGTCGCCCCAGGCGTTTCCGCTGCGACCTGCGACCAGCAGACCGGCCTGGACCACGCCTGCGCGTTCGACCCTCAGCGAACCCGATCCGTACTCCCCCACGAACAGATTCGTCGACGCCTCCAGCTTATTGCCCGTACCCGACACGGACACCGATCCCATGCTGTCGACGCCCTTGGCGATCGTTCCATCCGTCGTCTTCCAGATGTTGCCGGACCCCAGCGCGCCCAGAACGGCAGCCGAATTCGAGCCGGCGGCGTTGCCCACCACGAAGCTGCCGGTTGTCAGGTTTGCGCCAGGCAGGAACACCAGCGCGCCAACGGCGGTATCGCCCAGCAACAGCGAGGCAGCCTCTCCCGGCGCATCCAATTGGACAACGCCGGCGCCCACATAGGCGTCGTCTGCGCTTCCGGGCACGCCGCCAGTCCAGTTCGCGGGAAAGCTCCAATAATCGCCCCCTCCGCCGCCCACCCAGGTGACGGTCGCGGCGGACGCGGAAGGCGAGGCCAGGCCGGCCGCCGCAAGGGCAATGGCGGCGGACAGAGGACGCACGGAAAAGACGGGATTCATCGGTGACAGGCGCTTCAGGTTCATTCTTGGCTTCCATTTCGGAGACGCCCGGGCGTGCAATTCCAAAAGCTGCGTTGCAGCCTTCAATCGCACGCTTCGGCGTCGGCGCGGATCGGCATGCTTCCGGCAGTCGTCAAGCGCGCCTTGTCCGATGGCGCACGGCCATCGGTGGAGGCGGACTGCGGAGGTCGGCCGCGGGAATGTGTGCTTCAGGGGCCGCGGCGACGGGGAGTATATGGATTTGCCAGCGTCTAAAGCTGAGCAAAGATGAGCGCGATGCTGAGCAAAGATGAGCGTTGAGCCCGGCAATCACGCCTGGCGGCGCACGAAAAAGCGCGCATCCCGAAATCAAGTCTGGTTAAACTGGCCGCCGCCTGCGCCGGGTACGACGTTACCGGTGTCTTCATACCAAACAGGAATCCTCATGTCCGCCCCGCCGCCCGCCGACTTGATGCCCATGCTTTTGGACGCTGTCTGTGTCGTCAACGAGTCCGGTACGTTTCTTACCGTCACCGGCGCCTGCGAGCAGATCTTCGGCTACTCCCCCGACGAAATGGTGGGTCGCCAGATGATGGACCTGATCTACGAGCCCGACCGTCCGGCGACGCTGGCTGCCGTTGGCCGGCTGATGAGCGGCAAGCTGCAATACGACTTCGAAAATCGCTACGTGCGCAAGGACGGCGGCATCGTCCATATCTCGTGGTCCGCCCGCTGGTACCCCGAGAAAAAGATCCGTGTCGCCGTTGCCCGCGACGTCACCGAACGGCGCAGTCATGCGGCAGCGGAAGCCGCTTCCGAGCCGCCGACGGCATCCCCATGGCAGCTCTGTTATTCGCCCCCCTGCCTGGTCCCGCCCGGCGCGCCGCCCATCCCCTTGTCGCACCAGGACTACACCGTCCTGGCCACCCTCGCCGCCCATGACGAAGGCGCCAGCCGCAAGGCCATCGTGGAGGCGTTGGGCAAGGATTACTGGACCTACGACCGACGCAGCCTGGACACGCAGATGCGCCGCCTGCGCAGGAAAGTGGAGCAGGCCTGCGACCGCAAGCTGCCAGTCGCGACGGTCAGGGGGATGGGCTACCAGTTCTACGATCCGATCGAATGCCGGCAACGCGGCGAAGCGCCGAGGGCGGCGTAGGCGTGCATTTGAGAGGCGCTCGCGATCAAATCCTAAGATCATGCATTTCGACGCGCCGAATCCGCCAATCCAGGACCAGCTCGGCTTGACTCGAATTCGTCAACTAATGACCATTGGCTTGCACGACATCACGCACCGATACTGATAATGCCGTGGCTACAGAACGGCTCGGGACCAACGACCATGAAAAGCAGACCCCACGACGAAGCGATGGCGGAGCTGTATCGCAGTGACCCGGCCCTGGCCGCAGACCTGATCAATAGCATGATGGAAGACGGCGACCAGGCTGAGGTTCTGATCGCGCTAAGGCAGCTTGCAATGGGATTGCGGCTGGCGGTGCAGCCGTTCGAGCATACGCAAGGCGGCTAGCCTGCATGGCGCATGAGCGCCGCGCCTGCCTCGCCTCTTACTGCAACACTGCCTCCGCCGGCCGGAACCGCTTGAAGTCCCAATGCCTGCCCGGCGCGGCGTCCAGCAATTGACGCGTGTAGCCATCCTGCGGCCGGGTCAGCACCGATGCCGCGTCCCCCGCCTCGACGATCTGCCCCGACTTCATCACCACGATCGAATTGCAGATCTGCGCCGCCACGCGCAGGTCATGGGTGATGAACAGCACCGCGGTGTCGGTGCGGGCGCGGATGTCTTCGATCAGTTCCAGCACCTGCGCCTGCACCGACACATCCAGCGCCGACACCGCTTCGTCGGCGATCAGAATGTCCGGCTTCAGCGCCAGCGCCCGGGCGATGCAGATGCGCTGGCGTTGTCCGCCCGAAAACTGGTGCGGGTAGCGGTCCATGGTGTCCGGGCCCAGGCCGACGATGTCCAGCAGTTCGATGGCGCGCGCCCGCGCCTCGTCTTCCGGCACGCCGAAATTGCGCATGCCTTCGACGATGGAATCGCCCACGCGGATCCGCGCATTGAGCGACCGGTACGGATCCTGGAACACCACCTGGATGCGTTTGCGGACCGGATGGAATTCGCGCTTGGTGGCGGTGGCGATCTCGACGCCGTCCAGCCGCACGCTGCCGTCGCTGGGATCGATCAGGCGCGCGATGCAGCGCGCCAGCGTGGACTTGCCGGAACCCGACTCGCCCACGATGCCGACGATTTCCTTCTTGCGCAGCGTGAAGCTGACGTCGCGCACGGCGTGGACCATGCGCTTGGCCTTGAAGAAGCCGCGCTCGGCGTAGGTCTTTTGCAGGCCATTCACCACCAGCACGGGCTCGCCCTGCGGCGCCTGCCGCGCCGACGGAGCCAGGCCCGGCACCGACGACACCAACATGCGGGTATAGGCCTCTTTCGGGCGCGCCAGGATCTCATCGCGCGTGCCCACTTCCACCAGCCGGCCGCGGTTCATCACCGCGATGCGATCCGCGATCTCGGCCACTACGCCGAAGTCGTGCGTAATGAACAGCACCGCCGTGTTGTGCGACTTCTGCAGTTCCAGGATCAGCGCCAGGATCTGCTTTTGCGTGGTCACGTCCAGCGCCGTGGTGGGCTCGTCCGCGATCAGAAGCTTGGGGTTCAGGATCAGCGCCATGCAGATGACGATGCGCTGGCGCTGCCCGCCCGACAGCTGATGCGGATACGACTGGTAGATGCGCTCTACATCCGGCAGCCGCACCGATTCCAGCATGTCCAGGATCTTGCGCTTGCGGGCGGCGGCGTCCATGCCGCTGTGCGTGCGCAGCACCTCGTCGATCTGCCAGCCCACCGTCCGCACGGGGTTCAGCGCCGTCATGGGTTCCTGGAACACCATGGACATCCGAGTGGCGCGCAGCTCGCGCAGGCGCTCCGGCGTGCAGGCCAGCACGTCCTCGCCGTCCAGCAGGATGCGGCCCGCGCTGGGCCGCAGCGCATCGGGCGCCAGCAGGCCCATCACCGAAAAGGACGTGACGGATTTGCCCGAACCGGATTCGCCGACGACGCAAAGCGTCTCGCCTGCGTGGATATCGAAGCTGATGCCCTCGACCACGTGACGCGCGTCATCGCCCGGCTCGCTCACGAGCTGCACGGACAGGTTCTGCACTTGCAGGACGGGCATTGTGGAATCGTTCATGTCAGACCCTCCGCGCCATCTTGGGATCCAGCGCATCGCGCATGGCGTCGCCCAGCATGTTCACGCTAAGCACGGTCAGCGCCAGGAACAGGCCCGGCAGCAGGATCAGTTCGGGCCTGACCTGGAAGTACATGCGGCCTTCGGCGATGACGTTGCCCCACGACGGGAATTCGGGCGGCATGCCCACGCCCAGGAAACTCATCACCGCTTCCGACAGCATGGCGGACGCGAAGATGAACGTGCCCTGCACGATCAGGGGCGCCACCGTGTTGGGCACCAAATGGCGCATCATCAGGATGCGCGTGGGCGTGCCCAGCGAAATGGCCGCTTCCACATAGGGTTCGTCGCGCAGGCTCAGGATCAGGCCGCGCACCAGGCGCACCACCCGCGGGAACTCGGGCACGGCGATCGCGATCAGCACGGTCAGCATGCTGGCGCCCGTCACGGCGACCAGCGCAATGGCCAGCAGGATGCTGGGCACCGACATGATGCCGTCCATGACGCGCATGATGACCATGTCCGCCGCGCGGAAGTAGCCGGCGATCACGCCCAGCACCAGCCCGGGAATCAGCGCGGCGATCGCGGTGCCGGCGCCGATCATCAGCGAAATCCGCGCGCCGTGGATGACGCGCGACAGCACGTCGCGGCCGTAGGCGTCGGTGCCGAACCAATGCTCGGCGGAAAGCCCCTTCAGCCGCTGCATCGGGTTGATGGCCATGGGGTCGGCCAGGCCCAGCAGGTTGGCCGATATCGCCGCCAGCACGATGACCGCCAGCATGGTCAGCGCAGCCATCACCGGCCACGAGGACAACGTGCGCACCAGTGCCGAGCGAGGCCGCTTGCGGGCGGCGGGCGCGACACCGGCCCCACCCGCGATCGAGTGTATGGAAGTGGACATGCGGGTTCCTTCAGTAACGGATGCGCGGGTCGAACACCGAGTACAGGACGTCGATGGTCAGGTTGACGCCGATGTAGACCAGCGAAAACAGCAGGATCAGGCCCTGGATCAGCGGGTAGTCGCGCGCCAGCACGGACTCGACGACCAGCCGGCCCAGGCCGGGCAGGTTGAACACCGATTCCGTGACCACCACGCCGCTGATCAGCAGCGCGATGCTGACGCCGATCACGGTGATGATGGGCACGGCCGCGTTGCGCAGCGCGTGCGCCATCATCACGGCGCGCTCGGTGATGCCCTTGGCGCGGGCAGTGCGGATGAAGTCTTCACCCATGACTTCCAGCACGCTGCTGCGCGCGATGCGGGCGATCAGGGCGACAAAGCCCATGCTGAGCGCAATGGTGGGCAGCAACAGGTGCATGCCGAAGGCCACCAGGCCCGCCGACGGCGACTTGTACCCCTGCACCGGCAGCCATCCCAGCTTCATGGCGAACAGCAGGATCAGCGCATAACCGGTGACGAAGATCGGCACCGAAAAGCCCAGCACCGAAAACGCCATCACCGCGCGGTCCGAGCGGGTTCCCCGCCGCCAGGCCGAGAACACGCCCAGCGGCACCGCGATCAGCGTGGACAGCAGGATGGTCGACAGCGCCAGGGCCAGCGACGGCCCCACGCGGCTGCCGATCATCGCCGTGACCGGCGTTCCGGAATGCAGCGATGTGCCCAGATCGCCCTGCAGCACCTGCCCGCCCCACAGCAGGAATTGCGTGGCCAGCGACCGGTCCAGTCCCATGTGCTCGCGGATCTGGGCCAGTTGCGTGTCGGTGGCCGCATCGCCCGCCAGGATCAGCGCCGGATCGCCGGGCGTGAGCCGCAGCAGGCAGAACACCAGCACGGCCACCGTCAAGACCACGGGGACCGTGGCCAGGACGCGTCTGAGGATGTAGCTGAACATGCTTACTGGCCGGCTTTCTTGATGTTCCAGAACACCGGCGCCGGCGAATCCAGCACGCCCGACAGCTTCTTGCTGTAGGCCGCCGCCGTCTCGATCTGGCCCAGCGTGATCGCCACGCCCTCATCCAGCATCACGTCCTGAAGCTGATCCGCGATCTGCTTGCGTTCGGGCTCGGTGGCAGCCACCAGGAACTTGTCGCGCAGCGATTCCACCTGCGGCACGGTCGGCCAGCCGAACCAGGCCTTCTCGCCGTTGGCCGACACGCCGTAGTTGCGCAGCGGGTCCATGATTTCGCTGACGTGCCACGTGGTCACGAAAATGCTCCAGCCGCCCTTGGCCGGCACATCGCGGTTGGCGCGGCGCGACAGCATGGTCATGAAGTCCATGGCCTGCAATTGCACGTTGAAGCCGGCCTGGCGCAACTGCTGCGCCATCACCACCGGAATCGCAGACGCCATGGCGATGTCGGTGGCGTGCAGGATCACGACGGGCGCGCCGTCATACTTGGCTTCCTTCAGCAGCGCCTTGGCCTTTTCGATGTTGGACGGCACGATCATGTCGGCGCGCGTATTGCTGGAATACGGCAGATCGCAGCCGAACACCGCGCCGCAGGTCTTGAAGAATTCCGGATCGCCCACCTGCGCCTTCAGGATGTCGTCCTGGCCCACCGCGTACATCGCAGCCTGGCGCACCAGCTTGTTGTTGAACGGGGCATGAAGCTGATTGAAGCGGTACATGGGCTGGTAGCCCATCTTGTCCAGAACCCGCAGCGTCAGGTCCGGCGAACTCTTCACCATCGGCACCAGGTCGAACGGCACGGTTTCGATGTAGTCGACCTCGCCACCCAGGAGCGCGTTCACCGTGGTCATCGGGTCGGCCATGGCCACCCATTCCACGCGGTCCACGTTCACGACCTTGCCGCCCGCCGTCCAGCTGGGCGCCTCCTTGCGGGGCACGTAGTCGGTGTTCTTTTCGTACACCGTCTTCACGCCGGGCTGAAACTCCTTTTGCACGAACTTGAAGGGACCCGACCCGGTGTAGTCGGTGATGGCCTGCGCCACCGGCGTCTGCGCCACGCGCTTGGGCATCATGAAGCTGGGCAGGCCGCTGGGCTTGCCCAGCGCCGCCAGCACGTCCGCGGGCGCGTTCAGCACGATCTTGAAGGTCTTGTCGTCAACGACGTCCATCGACGCGACCAGCGGCATCAGTTGCCGGCCGGTCTTGTCCGACTGCGCCCAGCGCTGAATCGACGCCACGCAGTCCTCGGCCTTGACGGGCGTGCCGTCGTGCCACTTCAGGCCGTCGCGCAGCGTGAAGGTGTACGTCTTGCCATCGGGCGAGATCTCCCACTTGTCCGCCATCTGCGGCTGGACCTTGTTGTTCGCGTCCGTCGCCAGCAGCGTGTCGTAGATCATGTAGGCGTGATTGCGCGTCTGGTGCGACGCCGTCAGCACCGGGTCCAGCACCGTCAGCTTGCTGGCCATCACCACGGTCAGCGTTTCGGCCTGCGCCGGCGCCCAGGCCATGGCGGCGGCAAACGCCAGCGCGGCGCCCACGCGGGCAAGGCCATAGCGGTTTTCGAGTCTGTCTGCGTTCAGGTAAGCCATTTCATTCCCTTGAAGTTTTTATGGATGAACGGGGCCTGTCGCCGGCCCCTTCGAATCGAACGTTGATCGGATCAGACGATGTCGAACGACAACGGCGACATCTGTTCGGCGCTGCGGCCCGCCACCAGGTCGCGCGACGGCACCAGCGCCTCGGCGCGGCGCTGGGCTTCGTCCACCTGTTCGGCGGCCTGGCGGTAATCCAGCGAGTTCACCTGCCCTTCGTGCACCACGCGGCGGCCGTCGATGTACACCGTGTGCACCGCGCGGTCGGCGGCGGCATAGACCAGGCTGCGCACCGGATCGCGCGACGGACGCATCAGGTGATGGGTCATGTCCACCATCACCAGGTCGGCGCGGGCGCCGACCGCGATCCGGCCCAGGTCCTCGCGGCCCAGCGCCTTCGCGCCCCCGACGGTCGCGGCGTGGAAGACGTCGCCCGTGGTGACCGCGCGCGGCGTCTGCGCCATCAGGCGGGCCAGATAGCCCACGTGGCGCATTTCCTCGATCATGTTGTGCGGATAGGTGTCCGTGCCAATGCCCAGGTTGATGCCCGCGCGGCGGTAGCGTCCAAAATCGCGCAGCGCCATGCCGCGGCGCATGAACACCGTGGGGCAATGCGCCACGCTGGCGCCGGTCTCGGACAGAATGGACAAGTCGGTCGCCGTGTTCCAGTGCGTGTTCGGATGGTCGTCCACGAAAATACCGTGGCCCACGATGCTGCCCGGATCCAGCACGCCCAGGCTGTGCAGCCACTGCACCGGGGTCAGGCCATGGCGGCGCGTGATCTCGTGGAATTCCGGCAGCGACTGCGCGGCGTGCGTCTGCCAGCCGATGCCGCGGCGCTTGGCTTCCTGGTGGCTGGCCTTCAGCAGCTCCGGGGTGCAGGTGTCGATCTGCGCCGGCACCAGCATGCCCGTCAGGCGGCCGCATTCATGGGCCTCGGCCTTGTCGATCAGCGCCAGCGCGCGCTCCATGCCGGCCTCGCCGGCCTTCTCGTTCCAGTCATATTCCACGACGTGGCCGTTGCGCGTGTACCAGCGCGCCGACCGGAACATCGGCGCGATGTAGGCGCGCAGCCCGCTCTGCACCATGATGTCGATCCAGTGCTCGTGCGCCACCGACATATCCACAACCGTCGTCACACCCGACATCAACAGTTCGGCGGCGGCCAGCGTCAATTGCGCGGGCGCGGCTTCCTCGTCGCCTTCCATCGTGGGCATGTATTCGTACAGGTTCGAGTTGTACAGGCCCGCCGATCCGGTCTCGTCCGTGTAGCCCTTGTTGATGGGCTCATGCACCAGATGGCTGTGGATGTCCACCAGGCCCGGCATCACCATCATGCCGCTGCCGCTGACGACCTCGGCGTCCGGCGCGGCGGCCTGCGCTCCCGGCCCCACGTGCGTGATGCGCCCGTCCGCGAACGCCACATCGGCATTCTTCATATACACGTGCCGCTGGCGCGCCTCGTCCCACGCAACCACAACCTCGGCGTTCTTGATCAGGGTAGTTTTCAACGCAATATCCTCCGGAAATGAATCACTGGTGTCCGAGCGGCGCGCTAGCGCCAGGCCGGCTGCTGCGCGCCCTTGCGGGCGCTGGGCAGCGCCAGGCTGGGCAGCCCGCGCGGCAGAAACTGTCCTTGTCCCGGCGCGCCCGCAAAGCGCGCGCCGTCCCATACGATCTGCCCGCGCAGCAGCGTCATCGCGGGCCATGCCCGCAGCGTCATGCCGGCATAGGGCGTGTAATCCACCGCGTGGTGCAGGTGCTCGTTGGTCAGCGTGAACTCGCGCTCTTCCCAGATCACCAGATCGGCGTCGCTGCCGATGGCCAGCGTGCCTTTCTGGGGGTACAGGCCGTACGCGCGCGCCGGCTGGGTCGCGGTCAGTTCCACGAAGCGGTTCAGGCTGATGCGACCGCCCAGCACGCCTTCCGAATACAGCAGCGGCATGCGGGTCTCGATGCCCGGAATGCCGTTCGGGATATGACGGAACGCCACTTCCTTGCCGCCCGGCGTCTTGCCGTCTTCGCCGGTCAGGTTGAAGGGCGAGTGATCCGACGAGAACACCGTAAAGAGGCCGTCGGCCAGGCCCTGCCAGATCTCTTCCTGGCTGGACGCGTCGCGCGGCGGCGGGCTGCACACGCAGCGCGCGCCCAAGTAGCTGTCGTCCGTGCCCAGGTCCTGCGCGGTCAGCAGGATGTATTGCGGACAGGTTTCCGCATAGACGTTCAGGCCCTTGGCGCGCGCCTCGCGGATCTGCGCCACGGCTTCCCCGCCCGAGATATGCACCAGCAGGATCGGCACATCGATCAGCTCGGACAGCGCGATCGCGCGGTGCGCGCCCTCGCGCTCCACCAGCGTCGGCCGCGACACCGCATGAAAGCGCGGCGCCGTGCGGCCCGCGGCCTCCAGGCGGCGCGTCAGCCAGGCGATGCAGTCGGAATTCTCGGCATGGATCATCGCCATGCCGCCATGCGTGCGCGCCACGTCCAGCACGTCCAGGATCTGGCCGTCGGACAGCTTCAGCGCGTCATAAGTCATGTACAGCTTGAACGACGTGTACCCGGCCTTGATCAGGCGCGGCAGTTCTTCGTTCAGGACGGCGGTCGAGGGATCGGTCAGGATCAGGTGGAAGGCATAGTCGACGCAGGCGCGGCCTTCGGCGCGGCGGTGGTAGTCGTCGATGGCGTCCTGCACCGTACCGCCCTTGCGCTGCGCGGCGAAGGGGATGACGGTGGTCGTGCCACCGCAGGCGGCCGAGCGCGTGCCGGTGTAGAAGTCGTCGGCCAGCTTCACGGGCGGCGCCATGGGCTGGTCCAGGTGGCAATGCGCATCGACGCCGCCCGGGGTCACCACGCGTCCGGCAACGTCAATCTCGCACAGCCCCTGCGGCAGGCCGCGCCCGATCTGCACGATGCGACCGTCTGAAATCCCCAGATCCGCGCGGCAGGTATCACCGGCGGTCGCCAGCACCGCGTCGCGCAGCACCAGATCAAAACCTTGCTTCGTCATATGCGTCAGCCCGTCTGATCCGCCCTTTTCCTTGCCGCGAAACGCGGCCGGCAGGGGCATGTCGTGAGCGGATTCTAGGCCGAATACAAAAATGATTACGCTAGTGATTACCCTGAAATATACATTTCAAGTCCAAATTGTTAACATTATTTTTGACTGCGATTCGCCGCGTTTCCAACAACGGCGTTCTATCGAGTATCTTCACGTTCACCCGTCAGGTTGCAGACAACATGACGTCTACAAGCGGCAAAGAACCGCTCACTACCCACGGCGGCGATCCCGCCTTGGCAACGCGCAAACCAACAACGAGCCCATGGCATCAGACAAACGCGAAACCTCAGTCACCGGCATCTACGAGCGCATCTACCGCGCCATCCTGGACAACCGCCTCAAGCCCGGCACCAAGCTGGTCGAAGAGCGCCTGGCCGAAATCTTCGAGGTCAGCCGCCCCCGCATCCGCGAGGTCCTGGCGCGGCTGGCGCATGAGCAGATCGTCGAACTGTTTCCGCAGCGCGGCGCCTACGTGGCCAAGCCGTCCATTGAAAAGGCCCGCGACGTCTTCGAGGCCCGCAGGCTGATCGAACCGGCCGTCGTGCGCCGACTGACGCAAAACCTGACGCCCGAAAAGCTGGCGCGCCTGCGCGAACACGTCGTGCTGGAACACGACGCCCGCAAACGCGACGACAAGCGCGCCATCATCCGGCTGGCTGGCGAATTCCACATCCTGCTCAGCGAACTGGCGGGCAACGGCGAACTGGCGCGCACCATGCGCGAACTGTCCACGCTGACCTGCCTGGTCATCTTCCTGTACAACCTGCCCACCGCCACCAGTTGCCGCGACGACGAGCACGAACTCATCACCGAGGCCATCGCCGCCCGCGACGCCAAGCGCGCAGAAGAACTGACCCTGCATCACCTGGAACACATCGAACAAAGCGTGAAGCTGGAATCGGTGGAAGAATCGGTCGATCTGGAAGACGTCTTCAAGTTCTGATCGGCCAGATATGAAAAACCCCGGCGGAAAGCCTGTATTGGCCGCCCGCCGGGGTTTTTCATTGGCTTTTCATTGCCCAGCCCGAAGGCCGGAGATCAGCAGCCCTGCATCGCCAGCTTGCGACGGCGGACATTGCCCGCACGCTGCACCAGCACCAGCGCGAGGCCGGCCGTTGCGATCACCGCGCCGGCAATCGGCACCGCCGCGTAGCCCATGCCGGCCGAAATCACCGCGCCCCCGGCCGCCGCGCCCACCGCGTTACCCAGGTTGAACGCGCCCACATTCATCGACGACGCCAGGCCCGGCGCGTCCGTCGCGGCGCGCATCACGCCCATCTGCAGGGGCGGCACCACCGCGAACGTCGCCACGCCGAAGATCAGCAGCGCAATCGCCGCGCCGACCGGCGTGGACGCCAGCCACGGGAACGCCAGCAGATCGGCAATGACCAGCACCAGGAAGAAAATCAGCGTGCCATCCAGCGAGCGGTCGGCCATGCGGCCGCCAACACCATTACCGAGCGTAAAGCCCAGGCCGATCAGCACCAGCATGCCCGTCACGAAGGCCGGCGACGCGCCAGTGATCTCCGCCAGCGTCGGCGAGATATACGTGTACAACGTGAACATCGCGCCCGCGCCCAGCACCGTGGTCAGCAGCGCCAGCAGCACCGCGGGGCTGCGCAGCACCGCCAATTCGTGGCGCACATTCGGACGACGCCCGGCCTCGCCCGCCGGCAGCGCCAGCCACAGCGACAGCATCGCAATCAGGCCCAGCACGGCCGTCGCGAAGAACGACATCCGCCACCCGATCGTCTGTCCCAGCCACGTCGCCGCCGGCACGCCGCCCACGTTCGCGATGGTCAGCCCCATGAACATCGTCGCCACCGCGCTGGCCTGCTTGTGCCGCGGCACCACGCTGGCGGCCACCAGCGACCCCAGGCCGAAAAACGCGCCGTGGTTCAGGCTGGTCACCAGCCGCGCCAGCAGCAACGTCGTGTAATTGGGCGACAGCGCCGACAGCACGTTGCCGATGGTGAAAATCGCCATCAGCAGGATCAGCGCCTTGCGGCGCGACCAGCGCGAAAACGCCAGCGTCATCAGCGGCGCGCCGACCATCACGCCAATGGCGTAGGCGCTGACCAGCATGCCCGCGCTGGGAATGGACACATTCACGCCGTCGGCGATCACGGGCAACAGGCCCATCGGAGAAAACTCCGTCACGCCGATGCCGAACGCACCGACGGCAAGCGCCAACAACGGCGGACCGGCCTTCACCGGCTTGGTTTCTTGGGGATTCATGCAAGTTCCTTGGGTTCGACGGCGCCGGCAGGACGTTCCTGGGGCGCTCCCGGCCAGAACTGGCCGGCGCATCGGAAAGACAGGGGTGCAGTATGACGGCCCGATCCTTGCAGAAAAAGCCGTCTGGCAGGCAAACACTTTTGACTTGGGGTCATTAATCGAAGAGGTCCGCCAGAGCCGGCCGAGCCCTTAAGCGCGCAGTCCCCACCGTTTTGCGTGCTTACGCGTGTTCGACGTTATCCACTGCCCAAGGCGCTCGAGCAGGGTGCGCTCAGTTCCCGCGCTTGCCTGCGCCACCAAGACCGCCTGTGTCTGCGCCAAAGCATCGGGCAATTCCGAGATCAGGGATTGAGCCACCGTTGCGGCATAGCGGGCACCGAATCGCAGATCGCGGGCCATCGCGTCCAACTGCTCCTTGCCTACGGCGCCCGGCTTGTCTTCTCCGCCAATCGAAAAAGCGAACCTGGCGCTCAATCCCGGGTACATCGCCGTGCACATCAGGTCGTAAAAGGGCGCCAGGCGATAGCGACCGTCTTCACGCAGAATCACTGACAGGTTCTTTGCGTGGCTGTCGTTATTGCCCACCAGCAGATTGAACAGGATCCATTGCAGGAACCGCTTCACATCCGCCCCTCCGACGCCCATCGCCGCCAGCAGTTCGCGGCAGTCCCTCAACGTCGGACCGCCATCCGATTCGTACTTCACGCCCGAAGGCTTGCCCGCCAACTGGCACAGGTCCAGCTGATGCATCCGCAGCAATCCGCCCTGCCCATCCGGTACGCGGTCATAACGCTCGATCAGGCACGCACGCGTATCGGGTTGATAGACGGCCTGGGCCACTCCAAGTCCAAGCCGTTTCGCCAACTGCATCACCAGCGTCTCGTTCAGGGCCGAAGCCCACACGCCGTCCAGGCCACGGATATCAGGCTTGAGAATGTGCGAAGACGGCGCCGCGCCTTCAGGCAGCAGGGGCGATCCATCCGGCAGGACCGTCAACAGAAGCTTGTCCTGTGCTCCCGCCAGCGAAATCCTGGTGCCCTCGACGTTCTCTGCCACGAGCGCGGGCACGCCCGTTTGCTGCAAGCGTGCGGCGATGTCTGCCCACGTCGTGGGCCGATAATGCGCTGGCGCGGGTGATTCCCCCTGCGGCAGTATCGTCAGCCCGCTGGCGGTATCGCCTCCGACGCTCCGTAGCAGTCCGAACACCGTCGTCGCGTGTCGGCTGACCTGCAGGAACTTGCGCACGTGACCTTCGGGCAGGAGGTTCTCGAAGAATGCATGAACCGCTTCGCTGGCTTGGTCGCCCCGCGAAAGTGGCACCGATGGCGCGATCGGGTGCGCGCCCGGACGATCAAGCCACGCATCGTCGTACACAAAGCGCAGCGGCCTTTCATCGAACAGGCGGCCGACCTTGCGGCCTTCCTGATAGAGATCGAGCGCGTCAGGCATCACGGGAGCCTCGCCGGCTTGGGCACCACCTGGACTTCCAGGCCTAGCAGATCCAGCATGTCCAGCACCTTCTGCAATTGCAGCGTGGGTTTGCCACGCTCCAGATCCACCACGAAACGATTACCCGTTCCCGACAAGCCCGCCAGATCCGCTTGCAGGAGGCCCTGCGAGCGCCGGACGGCCCTCACCAGCTCTCCCAGTTCGGCCGAAGAATGGACTGCGACCGGAAATGCGTCGACTTGGTATTCCATTGCCGTCTCTCCCATTACCGTTCGGGAATATTAGCGCTTTCCAACTAGACCGACCAACAATAAATTACCGATCGGTAATTTGTAGGCACCTATCGCCGCTTTTTGGTGATTTATTACCGTTCGGGAATATTGCTGGATTGCAACGTCCAAACTTGGATCCGGGTTACCGAGCGGTACTTTCTCGGTCATTGCGCAAAAAAGGGCGTCCTCCCGGACGCCCCTTCTCTTCCCTCTAGCTTGCCGCTTACTTCAGCAGCAGCGCATTCAAACGCTTCACGAACGCCGCCGGGTCCGCAATCTGCGCCCCTTCGGCCAGCAAAGCCTGATCCAGAAGCAGACGCGCCCACTGGTCGAACTCGCCGTCGTCGGCCGCGCGGATGCGGGCCAGCAGCGGGTGCTCGGGGTTGATTTCCAGCACCGGCTTCACGTTCGGCGCTTCCTGGCCGGCGGCCTTCAGCATGCGCAGCAGGTGCGGGCTGAGTTCGTTCTGGCCCACCACCACGCACGCCGGGGAGTCCACCAGACGCAGCGTCACGCGCACTTCCTTGACCTGCTCTTCCAGCGTCTTCTGCAGACGTTCGACCAGCGGCTTGAAGTCCTCGGCCACTTCGGCCTGATGCTTCTTTTCTTCCTCGTCGGCCAGTTCCGCCAGGTCCAGGCCGCCCTTGGCCACCGACACCAGCGACTTGCCATCGAATTCACGCAGGTACGACAGCATCCACTCGTCCACGCGATCCGACAGCAGCAGGACTTCGATGCCCTTCTTGCGGAAGATTTCGAGGTGCGGGCTGTTGCTGGCCGCGGCGAACGAGTCCGCCGTCACGTAGTAGATCTTGTCCTGGCCTTCCTTCATGCGCGACACGTAGTCGGCGAACGACACCGTCTGCGCCTGGTCGCCGGAATTCGTCGACGCAAAGCGCATCAGCTTGGCGATGCGTTCCAGATTCGCCGAATCCTCGCCCGCACCTTCTTTCAGCACCTGGCCGAACTCCGACCAGAACGTGGCGTAGTCTTCCGCCTTGTTCTCTGCCAGGTCTTCCAGCAACGACAGAATGCGCTTGGCCGAGCCTTCACGAATGGCGCGCACGTCGCGGCTTTCCTGCAGAATCTCGCGCGACACGTTCAGCGGCAGGTCCGCCGAATCGATCACCCCGCGCACGAAGCGCAGGTACGACGGCAGCAGTTGATCGGCGTCGTCCATGATGAACACGCGCTTCACATACAGCTTCACGCCATGGCGGCCGTCGCGGTCCCACATATCCATGGGTGCGTGCTTCGGCACATACAACAGCTGCGTGTACTCGCTGCGGCCTTCCACGCGGTTGTGCGTCCAGGCGAGCGGGTCGTCGTAGTCGTGCGACACCGTCTTGTAGAACTCGCGGTACTGCTCTTCCGTCACGTCCGACTTGCTGCGGGCCCACAGCGCATTCGCCTGGTTCACCGTTTCCAGCTCGTCGGTCTTGACCTGCTCGCCCTTCTCTTGATCCCACTCTTCCTTCGCCATGCGGATCGGCAGCGAAATGTGGTCCGAATAACGGCGCAGGATCTCGCGCAGCTTCCAGCCGTTCAGCAACTCATCTTCGTCGGCGCGCAGATGCAGCGTCACATCCGTACCGCGACCCGATTTCTCGGCGGCCGCAATCGTGAACTCGCCCTGACCGTCCGATTCCCACTGGATCGCATCGGACGAGCCGGCGCGGCGGCTGACCACCGTCACCTTGTCCGCCACGATGAACGACGAATAAAAGCCCACGCCGAACTGGCCGATCAGCTGCGCATCCTTCTGCTTGTCGCCGGTCAGCTGCGAGAAGAACTCGCGCGTGCCCGAACGAGCAATCGTGCCCAGGTTCGCCACCGCCTCTTCGCGCGACAGGCCGATCCCGTTGTCCGAGATCGTGATCGTGCGGGCGGCCTTGTCGTAGCTGACCGTAATGGCCAGTTCACCGTTGCCTTCCAGCAGTTCAGGCTGGTCGATGGCCTCGAAGCGCAGCTTGTCGCAAGCGTCCGACGCGTTCGACACCAGCTCGCGCAGGAAGATTTCCTTGTTGCTGTACAGCGAATGGATCATCAGGTGCAGCAGTTGCTTCACCTCGGCCTGGAACCCCAGGGTTTCGGACGCGGAATTCGTGGCGGTCTGGCTCATAGTTCTACGTGGCTTGAAAATAAATTAGGGACGGAATATCCGGCTGCTGGGGCGATGCGCCCGCGCAGTCTCCGGGAAACCCTACTGATGTGGGGGCCTATGGGAACTTTTCAAGTCCGGGTGGCGGCGATGCAACCTGACAACCGGCTGTCCCCGGTAAAATCCCGCACTTTTCTACCTCCCCCTCCCGGCCGGCACTCCGCCATGCAACCCGCCTCCCTCACCCAACCTGCCCCCCACAGCGCGCCCGAAGACGCCCCCAGCCACGACTTGGTCTACGGCCCCGACGACCGCCCCGCGCCTCCCGTCGCCTTCGTCGCCGCCCTGCAGCACCTGCTGGCCATCCTGGTCCCCATCGTCACCCCCGGCCTGCTCATCTGCCAGGCTCTGGGCGTCAGCAGCCGCGACACCACCCTGATCGTGTCCATGTCGCTGGTCATCTCCGGCATCGCCACCTACGTCCAGTGCAAGCGCTTCGGCCCCCTGGGCGCCGGCCTGCTCATCGTGCAGGGCACCAGCTTCAACTTCGTCGGCCCCCTGATCGCCGGCGGCAGCGTCATGGTCAAGCAAGGCACCCCGGTCGAAGCCGTGATGGCCGCCATCTTCGGCGTCGTCATCGCCGGGTCCTTCGTCGAAATGGGCATCAGCCGCATCCTGCCCTTCGTCAAACGACTCATCACCCCGCTCGTCACCGGCATCGTCGTCCTGCTCATCGGCCTGACCCTCATCAAGGTCGGCCTGATCAGCATGGGCGGCGGCTTCGGCGCCATGGCCAACGGCACCTTCGCCAGCGCCGAAAACCTGACCCTCTCCGGCCTCGTCCTGGGCACCATCATCCTGCTCAACCGCGTGCCCGTTGTCTGGATCCGCAGCACCGCCCTGGTGCTGGCCCTGGCCGTCGGCTACATCGCCGCCGCCTACATGGGCCGCCTGGACTTCACCGGCGCCCGCGAAGCCGCCCTCTTCCAGGTCCCGGTTCCCCTGCACTTCGGCCTGGGCTTCTCGTGGGCCCTGTTCGTGCCCATGCTGATCATCTACCTGGTCACGTCCCTGGAAGCCATCGGCGACGTCACCGCCACCAGCAAAGTATCCAAGCAGCCCGTCGAAGGCCCCCTCTGGATGCAGCGCATCAAGGGCGGCGTCCTCGTCAATGGCGCGAATTCGCTGCTGGCCGGCGTCTTCAACACCTTCCCCAGCTCGGTGTTTGCGCAGAACAACGGCGTCATCCAGCTCACCGGCATCGCCAGCCGCCACGTCGGCGTCTGGATCGCCGGCATGCTCGTCCTGCTGGGCCTCTTCCCCGTCGTCTCCGGCGTCCTGCAAGCCGTCCCCGAACCCGTCCTGGGCGGCGCTGCAATGGTGATGTTCGGCGCGGTCGCCGCGTCGGGCATCAATATCCTGGCCGGCATCCAGCTCGACCGCCGTGCGCTGCTGATCATCGCCGTATCGCTGGCTTTGGGCCTGGGCGTGTCGCAAGTGCCGGAAATCCTGTCTCACCTGCCGCATTCGGTGAAGAGCGTGCTGGAATCGGGTGTTGCCACCGGCGGGATTTGCGCGCTGGTGATGAACTGGTTCTTGCCTGAGAAGAAGTAAGGTTTAAGGGACTTTAGGCTCGGGTGCGCTTGGTTGCGTCGCCCGGGCTGGCTCCTTTGACGGGCGGCCCGCAAGGCCGTCACCTGACAAGTTAGAAAAGACCGCATATAATCGCGGTCTTCGCATCTCCCGCAGCCGTCATCTGGACGTGTTCGCGACCCCCTTGCCCGGGTGGTGAAATTGGTAGACGCAGGGGACTCAAAATCCCCCGCCGCAAGGCGTGCCGGTTCGATTCCGGCCCCGGGCACCATTGATTAAATCCTTGATTTTCAATGGTTTTCTTAGACGCTCCCCACGTCTCGCTAAATCCCCGTTGTACACAGTTTTTTCTTGTGCACAGTCCTGTGCACAGTATTTTTGCCGTTGCAAATTCATGCACCCAGGTCGCGAGTTTGGCAGCAGCTCCCCCGCAAGTACGCCTTCCTCGCGCCACAAGCAGTCGCCCATCCGAACAGGACGCTTCTGGGCTGACACACTTCTGCTGAAATTGCCTCAGTCAGCTACCCCTTGCCTTCCTATACTCACCCGGACGTCATAGGACGCCACCGGACCCAGTGATGCTCCCCTGTCGCTTGGTGGAGGAACACATAACGGTATCGAGGACAATCTTCCGGCTTCACTTTGGGGGAAGGAAGTGAGTAATGCAAACAACAGAGTCTTTTTTGCGCATCCGCGATGTGCTGGCCATCATTCCCGTATCTCGGGCAACCTGGTACGTGGGCATCCAAGCAGGACGATATCCAGCCCCCGTGAAGCTCGGCCCTCGGGCCTCAGCCTGGCGACGCAGTGATATTGATCGCTTGGTTGCGACGCTGAGCGGAAATGGAGAGTAGCGCCGCGCTCAGGTGAGCGGGCATTCGGTTGGCCAACAACCTGCTGGGCCGAGATATAGAAAAGCCCGAAGCGGCTACTGCTGCTTCGGGCCTGGGTGCAAAACTTCCCATACGGGTGCCACCCTTACGAGGGATGGGACTGCCGTACGTCATGGCTCCTGCGGACTGGCGGCTTATCTGCAGCCTCCTCCGTTTATCTAAGTGGCCGAATGGGCAATAAGTCGTCCAACTCACGCATCGAAAGACTATAGACCGGTAGGCTCAACTCAAAAAAGATCTGGTCATCAATGAGCCGGACAGCTCGGAAAATCGGGCAGCTGGCTTCAGGTGCCTCATCGTCCTCGTCATCCCTAGGGATGAGTAATGCAAGTGCCATCATGCTCTGCGCAAGCAGCTCCTTAATAGAAAACACAGAGCGCTCAACCTGGTCGAGGCCAGCGGCAGCACTCAGCGTCTCAATGGATACCGCAAGGGTGCCGCCAGTACCTCGCTGAAGGCCTAACAGGATCAAAGTACGAAGAATGCGTTTTGCTGACTCACTTAAGCTGCTGGTATCAAACGCGTTAGGGTGAAAATCGGTCATCAGACGTTCCAGTTCAAAAAGACTGGAGCGTATTTTTTTTAAGTCTAGCCCTCAGAAACCAGCGCCAGCGACGACAGATTCACGCCATTGGCGTCCGTAGCTAAGGTGTTGACGCGACCTATACGGGTTGGGCATGTGCCCGATAACCCAATAGGTCATAAAGTGGAAAAGGAAAAAGAAAAGACGGGGCATCATCTGAGGCTGGCGCTACGTGCGGCCATGCATCAGAGGTCACACAGCATTTCATATGTCGCGAACTGCGTGGGCATCAGCCAGAACTATCTATCTGAGCTCATGAGGGGTGACAAGCCATTGGAAAATGTCAGCGATAAGCACTTGAGAGCATTCGCTACTTATCTGGGCGTGCCTCCGGTGGCTGGCTTCGTGCTGGCAGGCAGGCTCGATGCGTCGGATTTCCTCGAGGAAGTTCCTCCGTTGGAGGAAAGGCTGGCAAAGGCGTTGAGTACTGTGTGCGCATCGCCATCGGCAGCGGAAGCTCAGATCCAGGAAAGTGATCTAGCGACGTTACCTGTGCCTGTGAAGATGCTCATTGTCTTGCTGTATCAACAAGCTCAGCAGGCTGACGTGTTCCGACCCTCGCAGGCATGGTGGGAGTCGAGGCGTATTGTTTTTCAAGATTAAGGCGAAGTGCTCTGCCCCTACTCATAGTCTGAGTAGGGGCCATTTTATGAAGGGTCTGTGAGAGACCCCAAGCTGATATTCATATCCGCCATACATAAGGCATTTTGAGACGCTCTTCTTCCAGCGCCTGTGCCACTTGAGAGACAGACTGGCATAATCCTGTTATCAATAGTAACGGGAGTGGGCATGAAGTCGGAGACATGGACGATCCAGCAGGTGTTCCAAGATCGTAAGCAGTACAAGGTGCCGTTTTACCAGCGGGCTTACGTCTGGACCTTGGGAGAGCAGTGGCAGCTTTTGTGGGACGATATTAAGGACAAGGCTGACGAACGGCTAACTGGAACGACTCCCGCCCCCCACTTCCTCGGGGCCATCGTAGTGGAACCTCAGGAAAAATTCGGCCTGCGAGCGTAAGCACCCCTGTCAAGTAGACATTGGTTGATAGACGATCGGAGCGAAGGTT
>NZ_DAMDGT010000008.1:0-306380 GCF_032102605.1 Achromobacter sp.
TCCATGATCTTTATTCCTCATGATATGCCTCGCACACAAAATCACGGATAGGCCCCGCGCCGTCGCTAATCGTCATTTCAACCCCAGTGCCGATGGGCGGCGCGTATGGGTCGGCAAGTTGTGGCAGGTCGTCGTCGCGCCGCCCATCACCGCCCCCCCCCCTTCGAAGGCGCCATTAGCAAACACATCGCCGCATGCGCGAAGCGACGCAGTAACGACGACCAGCCATCCATATGCCGACTAGCCGCCGCCCGCGCGGCAGCTAGTCGGCGACCGCGGCGTCGGGCGACCTACGGAGAGAAGTTGAGGCCTACGGAGAGAAGTCGAGGCCTATGAAAAGAAGTTGGAACCACGAAGACAAGCTGCACCCTGCCTAGACAAGATGCACCTCGCAACCACACTCGAGACCAACGACGATCCATCGCCCTTAAAGCAACTTCCCCGGATTCATGATCCCCGCCGGATCCATCACCTTCTTGATCTCCCGCATCAACCGCAACTCAACCGGATCCTTGCTGTGCAGAAAGTGATCCCGCTTCAACTGCCCAATCCCATGCTCCGCCGAAATACTCCCCCCGTAGCGGTTGACCTCATCGAGCACCGCGTCCGTGATCGCCGCGCCATGTTCCGCTACCCAACCGCGGTCCGCACCCGCCGGACGCGACAGGTTGTAGTGCAGGTTGCCGTCGCCGAAGTGGCCGAAGATGAAGGGGCGGATGTCCGGGTAGAGGGCGCGCACGCGGGCTTCGGCGGAAACCATGAAGTCGGGAATGTGCTCGATCGGCAGCGACACGTCGTGCTTCAGATGCGGGCCGTCGGCGCGCTGGGCCTCGGAAATTTCCTCGCGCAGTTTCCACAGCGTCTGCAACTGGGCCAGCGACGCCGACACGGCCGCGTCCAGGCACAGGCCGCGCTCCAGCGCGGTGCCGATCACGTTTTCAAGCAGCGCATTCAGTGCGCCCTCGTCCGCCGTATCGGCCAGCTCGACCAGCACGTAGGCCGGGTAACGTTGATCGAAGGGCTCCTGAACGCCTTCGGCGTGCGTCAGCACCAGGTCCAGGCAATCGCCGGTGAAGAATTCGAACGCCTGCAAACGGGCGCCGCACTGCTCGAACAGAATCTCGAAAAGCTGGAGCGCCTGCGCAGGCGACTCGACGGCCGCCAGCACCACCGAACGCACATCGGTGCGCGGGAACAGGCGCAGGGCCACTGCGGTGATGATGCCCAGTGTGCCTTCGGACCCGATGAGCAACTGCTTGAGGTCGTAGCCCGTGTTGTCCTTGCGCAGTGTGCGCAGGCCATTGAAGACTTCGCCCGTGGGCAGCACGGCTTCCAGGCCCAGCACCAGCTCGCGCGCCATGCCATAGCGCACGACGTTCACGCCGCCGGCGTTGGTGGCCACGTTGCCGCCGATCTGGCTGGAGTCTTCGGCGGCCAGGCTGAGCGGCAGCAGGCGGCCGGCGTCCTGCGCGGCGCGGCGCAGGTTGCCCAGGATGGCGCCGGCCTCGGCGACCATGGTGTTGGCGACGGTATCGATGGAGCGCACGGCGTTCATGCGGTCCAGGCTGAGCACCACGTTATTGGCGCCACCGTCCGGCGTTGCGCCGCCGCACAGTCCGGTGTTGCCGCCGCGCGGCACTACCGGCACGCCGGCTTCCTGGCAAAGCGCCAGGCAGGTGGCGACCTCGGCGGTCGTGCGCGGGCGCACCACGGCCTGGGCCTGGCCGTTGTACAAGCCGCGCCAGTCAGACAGCCAAGGGGCGATATCCGCAGGGGCGGTGAAGACGGTATCGGGGCCCAGGGCCTGGACCAGCCGTTGAGAAAAGTCGGATGCGCTCATGAGATTTGCTTTGCGGCGGGAAAGTGAAGATCGAGTTGCAGGCGGTTTGCGGCCTGTTGCAGGTGGCGGACGGCGGCTTGCCGCGCGCGTTCCGGGTCGCGCGCGCGGATGGCCTCGAACACGGCCACGTGTTCCTGGTGCACCGCGGCGGGCAGGCCGGCTTGCAGCCGGCTGTTGGACCGGGCGGTGCTGACGGCCAGGCGCAATTGCAGGTTCAGGTACTGCAGCAAGTCCTGGTAATAGCTGTTGTGGGTGGCGGCGGCGATGGCGACATGGAACGAGATGTCGTGTTCGACGCCCTGCTCGGGATGCTCCAGGTGCGCCTCAAGGGACGCGAGCGCCCGTTCCATGGCGTCCAGGTCCGACGCATCGCTGCGGACGGCGGCCAAGGCGGCCGCGCCGCCCTCGAGTTCCATCCGCAGTTCGTAGACGCTGGCCAGCTTCTCGCGGTTCACGGCAATGCCGGTCGAAACTTGGAAGCCCTGCACGCCCGTGCGCGACACCACGGTGCTGCCGGAGCCCTGGCGGCTCTGGATCAAGCCCTGAGCACGCAGGCGTTCGGTGGCTTCGCGGATGACGGCGGCGCTGACGCCATACTGCTCGGCCAGGACACGGCCGGAAGGCAGCTTGGCGCCCACGGGATGCACGCCATCGGCGATCTCGCTCGCGAGCTGGCGGGCGACCTGCTCGGTAAGGGTGAGGCTCTTGGTCAACATGAACGGATTATAGGCAGATTCATCAGGTTATCTGATAACTTTTTTGTGAAGTGTCCCTTGATTGACGAGCCTGCCGGCCGGAACGGTTGCGGTCCGCCGGCGCCTTGTCTTCAGGCCGCGACGGATGCGTTCGCCACGCCTTCGTTTTCGACGACGGCGCCGTCCATGTCCACCACGCAACGGCGGCCGCCCTGGGCCTTGGCCCGATAAAGCGCGGCGTCCGCGGAATCCAGCGCGCCCTGGGGCGTCCGGTTGGCCCCCGACAGGATCGAGATACCAATGGACAACCCCACACTGACGGACGATCCGTCGGTGAGCGTGATGGGTTGCGTCACATCGCGCAGCAGATGCTCGCCCAGCCTGAGAGCAGCGGTGGCGTCGATGCCCGTCACCAGCACGATGAATTCGTCGCCTCCGATCCGGGCGGCGACATCATCCACGCGCAACATGGCGCGCATGCGGTCGGCGATGGTCTTGAGCACCTGGTCACCGCCCGCGTGGCCGTGGGTGTCGTTGATGCGCTTGAAATCGTCCATGTCCATGTACAACAGCGCCGCCGCGCTATCGTGCCCGCGCGCGCTGGAGCACACGCGTTCCAATGCGGCCTGCAGGCCGGCGCGGTTGGCCAGCCCCGTCAGCGCGTCTTCGCTCGCGCGGCGATCGCTGTCCCGCTCGGCAAGCATGGTGGACACCAGGATGCGATTGAGCCGGTGTGAGGCGATGCTCATGCTGATCAGGTAGAACGGGATCTGGATGAAGACGATGGCCATTACCCATTCGCCGGTGAACAGCGCGCCCAGACACATCGGCCCAAGGCTCAGGAAGATCATGGCTCCCACCAGCCTGGGCGCGCCGTAATTGCGAAAGCAGATGCCCCCGGCCATGGCGCCGCAGGACACGCCGGCCAGCGTGGCGGCAAGCCAGTCCCCGTTGACGAAGGTAATGAAGACGCCATACCCCACGCTGAACGCCCACAGCAGCGCCAGCAGGATATAGATGTCGGTGTGAGTGTTGCCGCCCTTGGGAGCCGCTCGCAGGGCCGAGCGCAGCAAAGTGACGCGCACAAGCGCCAGCACGATCTCCAGGATCAGCCAGGAGACGTACAGGGGTTCAGGGCGTCGCCATGTGACGACGCCCGAGATCATCAGGGTATTGATGACCCCGCCAGCAAAAATGGGAAGGGTGCCGAACAGACTGGCGATGAGCGCCGCGCGAATATCCGCCGGCGTGTCATGCCCGGAATGCGTCAACCAACGCGTCAGCCGCCACTTGGGCAAGCTGAACTTCAATCCTGTTTCCACGCCGTCATATCCATGGCCATCTGCCGAAATCAGTAGGCTGGCTGGCGTTATAGCAGGTATTTGAAACCTTTAGTATTGTCCCTGGGTGCAATACGGGCGGTATTCAGTCACGACCGCGATGGCCGCAAACCGCGCATTCGGGGTCGCGCTGGACGTTGACGCTGCGCCATTGCATGGTGCGAACGTCCAGCCACAGCAGGCGCCCGGACAGGCTTTCGCCCACGCCGGACAGCAGCTTCAGGGCCTCGGCGGCCTGCATGCTGCCGATGATGCCGACCACCGGCGCGAATACGCCCATCGTGGCGCAGTTGGCTTCCTCGACGTCATCAGCCTCGGGAAACAGGCAGTGATAGCAAGGGGCGTTGTCGTCGCGCAGGTCGTAGACGCTGACTTGGCCGTCAAAGCGGATCGCCGCTCCGGAAACCAGCGGCTTGCGATGCTGGACACACGCCCGGTTGATGGCATGCCGCGTGGTGAAGTTGTCGGTGCAGTCCAGGACCAGGTCGGCCTGCGCGACGGCGTCGGACAGGGCCTGGTCTTTCAGGCGCTCGACGCGGGCATGGACGCGGGTCTGCGGATTGAACGCGCCCAGCATGTCACGCCCGGACTCGGCCTTGGGCCGGCCGACGCTGGCGGTGGTGTGCAGGATCTGGCGCTGGAGGTTGCTGAGTTCGACGACGTCGTCGTCGGCTAGCGTGATGTCGCCCACGCCGGCGGTGGCCAGGTAAAGCGCGGCGGGGGAACCCAATCCGCCCGCCCCCACGATGAGCACACGCGCCGCCAGCAGTTTTTCCTGCCCTTCTATTCCAAGTTCATCCAGCAGGATGTGGCGGGCGTAGCGCAGCAGTTGCTCGTCGTTCATTTGTCCTTGCTGGGCTCGACTCCGGCGGGCGTGATCTTCATGCGCTGCGGGGTTCCGCCGCCGGCCTTGGCATCCGCCTTGGCCTGCGCGCGGGCAGAGCCCTTCTGGACGGGCTTGCCCGCCAGAAGGTTCAGGGCCTGCTGGAGCTGGAAGTCATCCTTGCCGCCAAATTCGAACACCTTGGCAGGAAGATCGACGTTTTCCTGGTCGGCGCTGGACTTCACCTCGTTGGCAGTCTGCTGGTTCGACAGGTGGCGTTGGAGGTCGGCTTCGCGCGGCAGGCGGAACAGATCGCCATCGGCCGTATCGGCAACGACGTAGTCGGGTTCGATGCCGGTGGCCTGGATGGAACGGCCGCTGGGCGTGAAGTACCGCGACGTGGTGAGCTTGACCGCGGTCGTTTCGGACAGCGGCAGGATCACCTGCACGGAACCCTTGCCGAACGTGCGGTTGCCCAGCACCTTGGCGCGCTTGTGGTCCTGCAGGGCGCCGGCCACGATTTCGGACGCCGAGGCGGAACCCACGTTGACCAGCACGACCATCGGCACGGTCTTGGTCCAGGCTGGCAGGCCGGACAGGTAGTTGCTTTCGCCGCGGGCATATTCCGACGGGGTGGCCATGTACTTATGGCGGGCGTCCGGCGTGCGGCCATCGGTGGACACGACCAGCGAATCGGGCGGCAGGAACGCGCCGGACACGCCGATGGCGCTGGTCAGCAGGCCACCCGGGTCATTGCGCAGGTCCAGCACCAGGCCCTTGGGCGGCTCTTTGGCGCCCAGGTCCTTCAGTTGCTTGGCCAGGTCGGCGCCGGTCTTTTCCTGGAACTGAGCGACACGCACGTAGGCGATGCCGTTGTCCAGCATCTTGCTGCGCACGCTGCGCACCTTGATGATGTCGCGCACGATCTTGAGCACGATCGGCTGCGGACGATCGGCGCGCATGATGGTCAGGGTGATGGGCGACTTGGGCGCGCCGCGCATGAGCTTGACGGCGTCGTTGAGCGTCATGCCCTTGGTGGGCGTGTCGTCGATCTTGATGATGAGGTCGCCAGCCATCACGCCGGCGCGCGCGGCGGGCGTGTCCTCGATGGGCGAAATCACCTTCACGAAGCCGTCTTCCGCGCCGACCTCGATGCCCAGGCCGCCGAACTCGCCTTGCGTCGCGGTCTGCATCTCGCGGAACGCATCGGCATCCAGGTAGGCGGAATGGGGATCCAGGTTCGACACCATGCCGGAGATGGCGTTGTCGATCAGGGTCTTGTCGTCGACGGCCTCGACGTAGTTGTTCTTGATGGCGGCAAACACGTTGCTCAGTTGCCTGAGCTCGTCCAGGGGCAGCGGACTGCCGCGCTGGGCGACCGCGGTCACGCCAACGCTAAGCAACACACCCGCCACCGCACCGATGGCAATCAGACCGAAACCGCGAAACTTACGAGTGCCCATGCACACTTCCCGAATTGTGTTTTCGCCGATGGGTTTGGTAATTTACCAACGGTTCATACCAACGACATATGTTTGCCGGCGGCGCATCGCCGACAGCGTCAATCTACTTACTGCGCCTACTTACTGCGCCTACTTACTGCGCCAGCCATTGGGCTGGGTCCACAGGGGCGCCACGATGGCGAATTTCAAAGTATAGGCCGGATTCCACTTGGCCGCCGGTTGCCCCCACCGTAGCAATAGTATCGCCGCCAGCCACCGGATCACCCACCCGTTTGAGCAGGCTTTGGTTGTAAGCATAGACGGTCAGGTACTGCTGCCCATGATCCACAATGATTAGATTGCCGAAGCCTCGCAACCAATCGGCGTAGACCACCGTGCCCGGGGCCACTACCTTGACGGGCGTGCCCTCGGCCGCCCGCAGCACAACGCCCCGCCATACGCCGCCGTCCGGGCGGTCGACGCCGAATCTGCCCTGCACCTGGCCGCGGACCGGCATGGCAAGCCCGTGCCGCAAGCCATTGCCGCCGCCCACCGGCGGGGTCGCCCGCGCGGTTTGCTGGGTCGATGCACTGCGCGTTGGAGTGGCGGGTTCCTCGATCGGTTCCGCCTTTTTGGGCGGTTCCGCGGGTTTTGTTTGAGGGGACGGTTCAACCGGATCCGTGACACGGGTCTGGCGCTGGTCGGCGGGACGCAATCCGGCGGCATCCGGGTCCGCCACGGCCACCGGGCCCCGATTCTGCCGGGCTGCGGCCTCGACCTGTTCGCGCGCCTGCGTGGCCTCGCGAGCGTCGCGGTCGCGGCGGGCGCCGTCCTCGGCGGCCTTGCGGTCGGCGTCGGCCTTGCGGCGGGCGTCTTGCGCGCGCCGTTCCGCGTCGGCGCGCTTCTTGGCCTCTTCGGCCGCACGCCGCGCTTCTTCCGCGGCGCGCCGCGCCTCTTCGGCCCGACGGACTTCCTCGGCCCGCTTGCGCGCTTCTTCAGCCTTGCGGGCCTCCTCGATCTGCTTGGCGATGGCCGCGTCCAGATCGGTGATGAGCCGGGACAGGCGCTGGTCGTCGCGTCCCAGCTTGTTGGCTTCGGCGCGCTGGGCGGCGATCTGGCCCTCAAGCTGCGCCAGCAAGGTGGCGCGTTCTTTCTGTTGCGCCACCAACGCGGTTTTCTGTTCGGAGGTCTCGGCGACCCCTTTTTCGATCTCGGCGCGTCGGGCGTCCGCGCGCGCCTGCAGCGCAGCCAGCCGGTCGATGTCGGCACGCAGCGCCTTCACGGCCTCGGCCCGGGCACGGGACACGTAATCCAGATAGCCGAGGTTGCGGCCCAGCACCTGGGGATCGTCGCCGGACAGCAGGGCCGTCCAGGGCGACAGCCCGCTCGTGTACTGGGTGCGAAGCTGGTCGGCCAGTTCGACGCGGCGTTTGGCCAGCACGGCCTCTTGCGCGGTGATCTGCTTTTCCAGGGAAGTCAGGTCGGCCTGCGCCTGGCGGTTGGCTTCAGCCAGTTCCTTCAGGCGCAGGTTGATGCGGGAAATGGACGATTCCGACTGCTTCAGGGCGTCGGCGGCTTCCTTGCGGGCCGCCTCGCGGTCGTCGATGTCCTTTTGAAGGGACTCGATGCGGTCGCGCAGCGCGGCCTGCTGCTTTTCGGCGTCGGACTGGCGTCCGGCGAGGTCGGAGGGCGCGCCGCGGGCAGGCAGCACCCCTCCGGCCAGCATGACCGCCAACAACAACCCCGCCGTGCGACGCATAGAGATATCAGTCCTTCTTGGCCTTGCCCTGGGCCGCGACGGCGGCCATGGCCGCCTCGATTTCGGCGGCATCCCCGAGATAATAGTGGCGGATGGGGCGCAGGTCATCATCCAGTTCATAGACCAGCGGCTGACCGGTGGGAATGTTCAGGTTGACGATGTCGTCGTCCGACACGTTGTCCAGGTGCTTGATCAGGGCGCGCAGGCTGTTGCCGTGCGCGGCGATCAGCACCTTGCGGCCGGAACGGATGGCCGGGGCGATGGATTCGTTCCAGAATGGCAGCACGCGGGCGACGGTGTCCTTCAGGCATTCGGTGGCGGGCAGCTGGTCGGCCGGGATACGCGCATAGCGGCTGTCGAAACGCGGGTGGCGTTCATCGTCCAGAGACAGCGGCTCCGGGGCGATGGCGTAGGCGCGGCGCCAGATCAGGACCTGTTCGTCGCCGTACTTGGCGGCGGTTTCGGACTTGTTCAGGCCCTGCAGGGCGCCGTAGTGGCGTTCGTTCAGGCGCCAGTTCACGCCGACCGGGGTGTACATCGCATCCATGGCGTCCAGGGCGATCCACAGGGTGCGGATGGCGCGCTTGAGGACCGACGAATAGGCCAGATCGAAGGTAAAGCCTTCTTTCTTGAGCAGTTCGCCCGCCTTGCGGGCCTGTTCACGGCCGGTTTCGGTCAGGTCGACGTCGGTCCAGCCAGTGAAGCGGTTTTCAAGGTTCCACTGGCTTTCGCCGTGGCGCATCAGTACGAGTTTATGCATGGTTGGGGCCGCCCGCGACGCGGGTTAAAGTTAGAGGATGGTTAAGGAATGCGCTCATTTTATAATTGAGTGATTTTGCCCGTGATTTTGCCCCGGCGCACCGCCGTCCATGTCCTGGACGCGGCGCATCAGGGTTCGCCCCTACCCGGATGGCCGGCCCCCTGGCCGACGCGCCAGCCGGCGTAGCGCCAGCCGACGTACTACAGGAAGCCCCGTGGACCTTTTGCAATTCTTGCTCGATAAAAACAACATTTTCATTGTCGCCGTTGCCGTGGTGTCCGGCGTGATGCTGATCATCCCCGCGCTGCGCAAGGGCCGCACCGGCTCCGCCATCAGCACGACCGAGGCCATCCAGATGGTCAACCAGCGCAACGCCGTCTGGGTCGACGTGCGTCCGGCCGAACAATTTCAGGCCGGGCACATCGCTCAGGCACGAAATGTGCCGGCGGCTGACATCGAGCAGAAGGCCGGCTCGCTGCCCAAGAACAAGCCGCTCGTGGTGGTTTGCGACAACGGCCGCGATTCGGCCCGCGCCGCCGCCAAGCTGCGGGCCCAGGGATTTGCCGACGTCGTTCCGCTCGAAGGCGGGATGCGCGCCTGGTCGGCCGCCAGCCTGCCGGTAACTCAGAAGGGTTGAACCGGGGCGTCCCGCCCCCATCTACCTATTCTTGTACCCACAGGAGCGCCCTATGAATAAAGTCGTCATGTACAGCAAGGACTATTGTCCCTATTGCGCACGCGCCAAGTCGCTGCTTGAGCAACGCGGCGTCGCAGACCTGGAAATCATCCAGATCGACCGGGAACCGGCCCAGCGCGATGTCATGATCGAACGTACCGGCCGGCGCACTGTCCCGCAGATCTTCATTGGCGATACCCATGTCGGCGGTTGCGACGACCTGATGGCCCTGGACCGCTCGGGTGGACTCACCCCCCTGCTGAACGGCTAATCGCCCCTTTTTGCCTCTCCCACCAACGGAAACACTCATGGCTGATCAAGACCAAAATACCCAGCAGGAAGGCGGCAACGACGCGCCCTCGTTCAATCTCCAGCGCGTCTACCTGAAAGACCTTTCGCTGGAAATGCCGAACGCGCCCCACGTCTTCCTGGAGCAGGAAGCGCCCCAGGTCGAAGTGAGCATCACCGTGGGCGGCCAGCGCCTGGCTGAAACCGTGTTCGAAACGACGGTCACCGTCACCGTCACCACGCGCATCAACGACAAGGTCGTGTACCTGGTGGAAGGCACGCAGGCCGGCATCTTCGAAGCGTCCAACATCCCCGAAGAGCAGCTCGACCCGCTGCTGGGCATTGTCTGCCCGACGATGCTGTACCCGTACCTGCGCGCCAACATCGCCGATGCGATCACCCGCACCTCGATGCCGCCGCTGCACCTGACCGAAGTCAACTTCCAGGCCCTGTACGAGCAGCGCATCGCCGAACTGCAACAGCAGCAGGCCGCTGGCAACAGCAATGGCAGCGACTCGGGCATCATCCTGCCGCCCGGCGCCACCCGCCAGTAAGCACGCCGCGGCGCCCCATGAACCAACCCGCCGAGCCGCGCCTGCGCGTCGCCGTCCTGGGTGCGGGAAGCTGGGGCACCGCCCTGGCGGCGGCCGCCAGCCGCCGCCATCCCACCCAGCTTTGGGCGCGCGAAGACGCGCAAGCGGCCGCCATGGCCGCCGCACACGAGAACACCCGCTATCTGCCGGGCATCTCCCTGCCCAAGACGCTGCAGTATTCCTCCGACCTCGACGCCACGCTGCGTTCGCTGCAAGGCGACGGCGTCCGCCGCCTGATCGTGCTGGGCGTGCCCGTCGCGGGCCTGACGTCCATTTGCGAAGCGCTATCGCTGCGGCTGCCCGCACTGGGCTTGCAGGACACTCCCATCGTCTGGACGTGCAAGGGCTTTGAAGCCGACACGGCCAGGCTGCCCCACGAAATCATGCGCGAGGCCCTGCCCGGCGCCACCGGCGGCGCCTTGTCGGGCCCGTCATTCGCACGCGAAGTGGCGCAAGGCCTGCCCGTGGCCCTGACCGTCGCCAGCAGCAACGCCGCCCTGCGTGAAACCACCACCTCGGCCTTCCACGGCGCCGCGTTGCGCGTCTACGCCAGCACCGACCTCGTCGGCGTGGAGGTGGGCGGCGCATTGAAAAACGTGATCGCCGTGGCCTGCGGCATCTGCGACGGGCTCGAGCTGGGCACCAATGCCCGCGCGGCGCTGATCACCCGCGGCCTTGCCGAGATGACCCGCTTCGGCGTGGCGCTGGGCGCGCAAGCCGAGACCTTCGCCGGACTGACCGGCCTGGGCGACCTGGTCCTGACCGCCACCGGAGAACTATCCCGGAACCGCCGTGTGGGCCTGGAAATCGGCGCCGGCCGCAAGCTGGCCGATATCCTGGCCAGCGGCGTCACCGCGGAGGGCGTGCGCTGCGCGCGAGCCGCGCTGGAACGCGCCCGTGGCATCAATGTCGAACTCCCGATCACCGAGGCCGTGTGCGCCGTGCTGTTCGAAGGCGTTGCGCCCATGACGGCCGTTTCCGCCCTGCTGGCGCGGGACGCCCGCTACGAAGGCTCCGGATCCGACAATCCGCCCGGCGGCGCACCCGTCACCGCCTAGTCGGCCCATCACCAACAACAACACACGACACCACCCCGAGGAGACCTCCTTCATGACGCAAACCCGCAAGTTCCGGGTCGGCCCGCTGCTGCGCGGCCTGTGCCTGAGCCTGGCCGCCATCCTGCCCGCCGCCGCCCACGCGGACTGGCCCGATCGCCCGATCCACATGGTTGTGCCCTTCCCGCCCGGATCGTCTCCCGACATCCTGGCGCGCACGATTTCCGAGCCGCTGTCCCAGGCGCTGGGCCAGCCTATCGTCATCGACAACAAACCCGGCGCGGGCGGCAACATCGGCACGCGCATCGTGTCGCAGGCCAAGCCTGACGGCTACACGCTGCTCTACACGATCAACGGCCCGCTGGTCACCGCCCCCACGCTCTACAAAAAGACGCTGGGCTACGACCCGCTGAACGACCTGGACCCGGTGTCCCTGGTCGGCACCAGCCCCAACGTGCTGGTAGTGCCCGGCAGCCTGAAAGTCGACAACGTCCAGGATTTCGTCAAGCTCGTGAAAAGCCGCGGCAACTCGCTGAACTACGGTTCGGTCGGCCCCGGCAGTTCGGCGCACCTGGCGATGGAAATGTTCAAGGAAAGCGCCAGCGTCGACCTGGCCCACATCCCGTATTCCGGCTTCCCGCAGGTCATCACCGCCATCATCGGCGGCGACGTGCAAGCCGGCTTCATGGTGCCCGCGATCGCCGTGCCGCAGGCTCGCGACGGCAAGGTGAAGCTGCTGGCCGTGACCAGCCTGCAGCCCAGCGAAGCCCTGCCCGGCGTGCCGACCATGGCGTCCCAGGGCTATCCGGACTTCGAAGCCATCTCGTGGAACGCGGTGCTGGTTCCCGCAGGCACGCCTACGCCCGTCGTGGAACGGCTCAACAGCGAACTGGCGCGCATCATCAACAGCGACGCCGTCCGCAAGCAACTCGCGTTGCAGTACTTCACACCCGCGCCGTCGACCCCGGAAGCCCTGACCGCCCGCATCAAGAACGAGAAGGCGCGTTGGGATCAGGTGATCGAAAAGCTGAAGCTCTCGCTGGACTGAGCTTGATCTGACTGGCGGCGCCTATGCGCCGCCCTCATAGCCCTGCTGCCGCCAGGCCTCGAACACCGTCACCGCCACGGCGTTCGACAGATTCAGGCTGCGCTGCCCGGCCCGCATGGGCAGGCGCAGGCGCTGCTGGGGCGGAAACATCGCCTGGTGTTCGTCCGACAGACCCGCCGACTCTCGGCCGAAGACGAACACGTCACCCGGCTTGAAGCTGATGTCCGCCACGCTGCGCTGGGCGTGGGTGGTCAGCGCATAGATGCTGGACGGGGCCGCCCCGGTGTCATCCAGCGCCTCTTGCAGCGTGTCATGCACGCGCACCGGCTGCCACTCGTGATAGTCCAGCCCCGCCCGCCGCATGCGCGCGTCATCCAGTTCAAATCCCAACGGACGCACCAGGTGCAGCTGCGCCCCGGTATTGGCGCACAGCCGGATGGCGTTGCCGGTGTTGGGAGGGATCTCCGGACAGACGAGGATGACGTGGAACATGGCGGATGACGTGGTGAAAAAGGCTCGCGGCCCGGGTACGGCCGCGCGTCCGTGATTGTCGCCGATTTGTCGGAGTCTCCCGGCAGGTCGACGGGCCAGGAGCCCTTCACGGCGTACGGGCGGCCACCAGCACCGTGACGCTGCCCGCGCCTGCGGCCAGCAACGCCGTTGCCGCGGCATTGGCCGTACTGCCGGTGGTCATGACGTCATCGACGATTGCCACGTGACGGCCGCATACCGGCCGCACACATTCGAACAAGCCAACCGCGCCCCGCTGGCGCGCGCCCCGGCCCAGTGTGGCCTGGCGGGGCGCCTCCCGCCGCCGCACCAGCAGGTGGACGGGCCGGGGCAGCCCAAGCTCCGCGGCCAGGCTGCGGGCGATCTCCGCCGCCGGGTTCAGGCCGCGCAACCGCAGAGAAGCCCGGCTGGCAGGGATGGGAACCAGCAGGACGCCGGGCGGTAGTGAGGCGACGGCTGGCGAAGAGGCTGCGCCTGACGCACAGGCGGCCGCCGCCGGGACAGGCGACGCGGCGACTGCTGCCGCAGCGCCTGGCGAAGCTGCTCCTGGTGTAGCTGCTTTCGATACCGCAGCAGCCGATACCGAGGCAGTCGCCCCCCCGCTGGCCCATGCCTCAGCGGTCGATGTCACGGCGGTCGACACTCTGCCGCCCGACACCATGAACTCCAACCCGCCCATAGCCAGCGCAGCCGCCCCAGCCCCATCAGCCCTCCAAGCCTCCGCCATCAACTTTGCCAAGACCGGCGCCATGCTGAGGCGCAGCCGTGTCTTGAGCATGAGGATCAGGGTGTCCGCCGGCGGCGCGTAGTCGAAAGCGGCCACGGTGCGGCAAAAAGCCCAAGGCTGGGCCATGCAGGCGGCGCAGTGCGCTCCGCCGCCTGCAGGACGCAAGGCGCAGCGGGGGCAACGCGCTGCCGCGCCCGGTGGCGCGGCCATGACGTCGCCCTGGCAGCCTTGGCACAGGCGGGCGCCCGCCACGCGGCCGCCGCAAAGCGGGCAGTCGCCGCCGATGCGCGACAGAAGGCGTCGCCCCACGGTGGGTAGGGACAATCGGAAGCCGCGGCCGGGATGCGCAATAATGTCTGCCATCCCTCATGAAACCATGCTCCGCCCCGGGCGACCCCGTGGGCGCGACCGAAATGTCCCTGCCAGAACCCGCAACGCTCCCCTCCCTGCCCATCGTCAGCGCCGACGTGCCTCGCCAATTCGCCCGCCGCGGCGACCTGGCCGACGCCCAGTTCCTATATGGAGAGGTGGCGCGCCGCATGCTCGGCCGCCTGCAGTACATCCGCGTGCAGCCGCAGGCCATGCTGGACGCCGGCTGCGGCACGGGCGAAAACCTGCCGCTGCTGCGCGAGCGCTATCCCGACGCCGGTTACACCGGCCTGGACAACTGCGAGCCGCTGCTCGAGCAGGCCCGCAAGCGCCACGCGCCCGGTGGGATCTCGGCCTGGATCGGCAAACTGGCCCGTCGCGGCCCCACGACCCCGGTCTTCGTGAACGCCGATCTGGCGAGCACGGGGCTGGCGCCCGAATCGCTGGAGCTGGTGTGGTCAAACATGGCCATGCACTGGCATCGCGAGCCGCACGCCGTCCTGGCCGAATGGCGTCGCGTCCTGAAAGTGGGCGGCCTGGCGATGTTCTCCTGTCTGGGGCCCGCCACGCTGCGCGAACTGCGGCAGGCCCTGACCGACGCCAGCCTGCGCACCGCGACCCCCTCCTTCGTCGACATGCACGACTTCGGCGACCTGCTGGTGGAGAACGGCTTTGCGGATCCGGTGATGGACCAGGAAATCTTGACCCTGACCTACCGCAGTCCGGAAAAGCTGTTGGAAGACGTGCGCGCACTGGGCGGCAATCCCGCCGAAGGCCGTCGTGGCGGACTGGTGGGCCGGGAATGGCGTGACCGCCTGCTCGCGGCTCTGGAGGCGCAGCGCAACGCGGACGGCCTGATCCCGTTGAGCATAGAAGTGGCCTATGGCCACGCCTGGCGCGCCGCCGCGCACCGGACCGTGGCGGGCGAAACCCGCCTGTCGGTCAGCGCGATTGGCGGACGGCACCGCGCGAGCCCCTGACACGCGGTATTGCGCGGCGCTGGCTCAGTGCAAACGTTCGGGCACGGTGACGCCGGGCTCGGACGCCGACAGGGCCTGCATGGGCTCTGACGTCGCACGGATCCGGCGACGCAGCACCGCGGTGGGTTCAGCCGCCGCCACGGCGGGCGCCGCCTCGCCGCGCCAGGCGTTCGACATGGCCTCCACCACCAGCGGCAGATCGCGCAGGCGATGGTATTGGCTACGCAGCCAGCGCGAATCGTTGCCGCTGCGCATGGCGTCGTCGCGCAAGACGGCAACCATGTCGCCCGTGCCCAGCTCTTCGGCCACCGGCATCAGGCGCTGGAACAGCGCGCGCAGGTGGTCTATCAGGCGCACGCGCTCGCCCCGAGGCGTCACGTAGCTGCCTTGCAGGCCGAAACGGCATGCCTGGAAATGGTTGCTGCGGTAGGACAGCCAGGCGGTGTCACCGGGGTCTTCCTCGCGCATCAGCAGCACGGCCAGCGCCTGCGCGAACGCGGCGATTTGGCAGGCGCGCTCCACCGTCAGCGGCGTGTCACAAACCCGGATCTCGACCGTGCCGAATTCGGGCTTGGGACGGATGTCCCAATACAAGTCCTTGATGCTCTCGGCCAGGCCGAAGGCTCGCAACTGCGACAGGTGCGCTTCGAACTGGTACCAGTCCTTGACCTCCGGCGGCATATGGCCGGCCAGCGGGAAACTGTTGACCGCGTTCAGGCGCGAGCACGAGAACAGGGTGTCCACGCCCTCGCAGTACGGCGAAGAGGCCGACAGCGCGATAAAGTGCGGCACATAGGGCGACAGGCGGCGCAGGAGCTTGACGGAGTCGTCGCCGCTCTTCACGCCCAGGTGTATATGCTGGCCGAAGACAGTGAATTGACGCGCCAGGTAACCGTACATTTCGGCCAGGTACTGGAAGCGCGGGGTGTCGGAGATGGACCGTTCCTGCCAGCGCATGAACGGATGAGCGCCACCGCCCGCCACCGACACGCCGACGGCGTCGGCCGCTTCGACCAGCGCATCGCGCATTTCGCGCATTTCGGCCAGAAGGCCCATCGGATGCTCGTGCACCGAGGAGTTCAGTTCAATCATGGACCGCGTGATTTCCGGTTTGACGCGGTCGGCGATGGGATGGTTGGCCATCTGGGCCAACAGTTCGTCAGAGGCTGCTGCAAGGTCAAAACTGCGGGGGTCGATCAGTTGCAACTCAAGTTCGATGCCCAGAGTGTTGGGGGCCGACGAAATGAACGGGATATGTTCCATCTCGGACTCCTTTGAATGTTTGATGAGGGTATGCGCCGTTCGACCTTGAAGCCCGGCAACTTCCCGGGGGGCACTAGACGGCGGCTTGTGAACGCATGATAGCCGCAGCTTTGTGGCAAAACGATTGAAAATCGTGACATTTGTGTGCAACATCGCGAAGCATCCGGTTTTGCCCTCTGAGAGAAAGTGAGCGAGCGCTTACAACATAGCGATGGCGCGGGCTGCCAGCCGACGGCGCCCGCGAAGCCAGATTTCAAGGGGGTTTGAGACTGGAGCGGGATAACCCTAATCAGGGTTATCCCTAAGAAAATAGCGGGCCGAGCGGCCCTACTTGCGCCAGAAGATCGGCGTGAACAAAACCAGCACCGTCAGCAGCTCCAGACGACCGATCAGCATGGCGAACGTGCACACCCAGATCTGGAAATCGGACAACACCGCGAAGGTGCCCATCGGGCCCACAGGCCCCAGTCCGGGCCCCGTGTTGTTCACGCTGGCGAAGACCGCCGAGAACGCCGTGATCGGGTCCAGGCCGGACAACAGCAGCAGGCTGGTGAAGACGGCGATGGAAAGCCCATAGAACAGCATGAAGGCCAGCACGGACGACATCGTCCGGGTCTCGACGGCCCGGCCGTTGATCCGGACAGGGCTGACCGCATGGGGATGCAACATCGTCACCAGTTCATTGCGAGCCTGCTTGATCAGCAGGATGGCGCGAATCATCTTGATGCCGCCCCCCGTGGAACCGGCCGACGTGGCGAACCCCGACAGCAGCAGCATCGTCAGGGGGGCAAACAGCGGCCACTGCGCGAAATCGGTGTTGGCGTAGCCGGTGGTGGTGGCCATCGAGATTGTGTTGAACATCCCGTAGCGCAGCGCTTCCAGGGGATCGGTGTAGACGTCCTTGATGAACAGGAACACCGAAATGACCAGCCCCACGCCCAGCACGACGACCAGGTAGGGAATGGCCTCCGGGCAGCGCCAGTAGGCGCGCGGGCTGCGCTGGCGGAAGGCGTTGAAATGGGTGGCGAAGTTGATGCCGGCGATCAGCATGAACACCATGGCCACCATTTCGACCGCGACCGAGTCGAAATGCGCGAAGCCGTCGTCCCAGGTGGAGAACCCGCCCAGCCCCATGGTGGTGGCCATGTGGCACCAGGCCTCGAACCAGGACAGTCCGGCAAGGCGGTAGGCCAGGAAACAGAGGATCGAGAACACGAAATAGACCGCGTACAGGGCCTTGGCCGTGCTGGCGATACGGGGCGTCAGGCGCTCGTCTTTCATGGGGCCGGGCGTTTCTGCCCGGACGACCTGGTGGCCGCCCACCCCCAGCAGGGGCAGAATCGCCACGGCCAGCACCAGGATACCCATGCCGCCGATCCAGATCAGCGTGGCGCGCCACAGGTTGATCGACGGCGGCAAGGTGTCCAGATTGGTAAGGACTGTAGCCCCGGTGGTGGTCAGCCCGGACATGGACTCGAAATAGGCGCCGGTGAAGGACAGCGGCAGGCCGGCGCCGTGGAAATACAGCAGCAGCGGGATGGCGGCCAGCAGCGGCAGGCCTGCCCAGACCGCCGACACCAGCACGAAGCCGTCGCGCGCCCGCAATTCACTGCGATTGCGCCGGGTCAGCGCGGCCAGGCCACCGCCGATGCCGACCGAGATCAGGAACCCGTCCCGGAAAGCGTCCCGCGCGCCGTCCGCCCCCACATAGGCGATGAACAGCGGAATCAGCATGGTGAGGGCGAACATCACCATGGTGAGGCCAAGGATGTAGAGGGTGGCCAGGACGCGCTTCATGGAGGCTTACCCGGCCGCGCGCGGCCTGCGAAGGAAAGGAAGGTGGCGCATCAGAAGAAAGACGCCGAAACTTGAAACAGCTTTTCAACGCGCGGCATCTGCTGGCGCGAGGGCACGAAAACAATGACGTGGTCGTCGGTTTCGATCACGGTGTCGGCATCCGGCAGGATGATCTCTTCGCCCCGCACCAGCGCGCCGATGCTGGCGCCCTTGGGCAGGCTGATCTTTCCGACCGCGCGGCCGACGACCTTGGACGTGGAGCGGTCGCCGTGGGCGATGGCCTCCAGGGCTTCAGCCACGCCCTGGCGCAACCGGTGCACCGCGACGACGTCCCCGCGGCGCACGTGGCGCAGGAGTTCGCTCATGGTGGCCTGCGACGGCGACACGGCGATGTCGATATGGCTGCCCTGCATGAGTTCGCCATACGCGTGGCGGTTGATCAGCGCGATCACCTTGCGCGCGCCCAGGCGCTTGGCCAGCAGCGACGACATGATGTTGTCTTCGTCGTCGCTGGTCAGGGCCAGCCACGTGTCCATGTCCTCGATGTTCTCGCGTTCCAGCAGCGCCTCGTCGGTGCCGCTGCCGTGCAGGATCAGCACGCTGTCGGGGAGCTGGGTCGCCAGGTATTCGCAGCGTTTCAGGTCGTGCTCGACGATCCGCACGCTGTATTTTTCCTCGGCAAGCTGGCGCGCCAGGCGCAGGCCGATATTGCCGCCGCCCGCGATCATCACGCGGCGCACCGCCCGCTCGGCGTCACGCAGCTTGCGGACGGCGCGGCGCGCGTGGTCGGAATCCACCACCAGCACGACTTCGTCGCCCGGGGCGATGACGGTGCCGCTGCCGGCCCGCAGCGGCCGACCGCCGCGCAGCACGTCGATCACGCGCGCCTTCACGTCCGGCCATACGTCGCGCAGCGTGTCGATGGAAGCATGCGCCATGGGGCTGCCATGCCCGACCCGAACCGTCACGACGCTGACGCGGCCCTCGGCGAACTCCACGACCTGAAGGGCCTCCGGAAACTCGATGAGGCTGTGCAGATAGGTGGTGACGCTGCGCTCGGGGCTGATGAGCGCGTCGATACAGAAGCCGTCCTCGCTCATGAGTTCCGGATGTTCCGGGAACTCGGCCGAGCGGATACGGGCAATGCGACGGGGGATATTGAAGAGCTGCCGCGCGATCTTGCACGCGACCATGTTGGCGGAGTCGGACGCCGCACAGGCGATGAACAGGTCGGTGTCGGCGGCGCCGGCGTTTTCAAGCACCGAGACCTGCGAGCCGTCACCGAGGACGACGCGCAGGTCGAAATGTTCTTGCAGGTAATGCAACTGGGCGGGGTCGGAATCGATGACCGTGATGTCGTTCTGTTCGGACACCAGGTTTTCCGCCACGCTGGTGCCTACGCGACCAGCGCCCATGATGAGGATCTTCATGTGCTGCGCTTGCGCGCGGACTCGATGCCCAATTGCTTGAGCTTGCGGTAGAGGTGGGTGCGTTCCAGCCCGGTCCGTTCGGACACACGCGTCATGCTGTGGCTTTCCCTGACCAGGTGATATTCAAAATAGATGCGTTCGAATTCGTCGCGCGCTTCGCGCAGCGGCTGGTCCAGCGAGATGCTGCCGAGCTGGCCGTTGGATGCCGCCGGGGCTTCGCTGGTGGACACCGCGGCCAGGGTGGGCGGATCCAGTTCGTCTTCCAGGGCCACCACCGGGCTTGCCGCGGCCGGGTTGGCTGCGACGGGCGCTGGATGCGGCGCGCGGCCACGCGCCAGGCCCGCGGCCACGGTCTTGAGGAGGCGTTGCAGGGTGATGGGTTTTTCCAGGAAGTCCATCGCGCCGATGCGCGTGGCCTCGACCGCCGTGTCGATGGTGGCGTGGCCACTCATCATGATGACGGGCATGTCGAGCAGGCCTTGCGAGCCCCATTCCTTGAGCAGGCTGACACCGTCGGTGTCGGGCATCCAGATGTCCAGCAACACCAGATCGGGACGCATGCGAAGGCGTGCAGCACGCGCTTGCGCCGCGTTTTCGGCCAGTTCGACCGTGTGTCCTTCGTCGTAAAGGATTTCCGACAAAAGCTCGCGTATACCGACTTCGTCGTCAACCACCAGAATTCTGGCCATAAAGCATCCACCTATTGCGTAGCCGCATTATCCTTTTCTTGCGCGGTCGCGTCCATAGTATCGGACCCGGGAGCCAGCCGGGTCAACAAGATGGAAATCCGCGCGCCCCCTTCCTTGCGGTTTGCAAGGTCGATACGCCCACCATGCTCTTCCACGATCTTGCGCACGATCGCCAATCCTAACCCAGTCCCGTGGGACTTTGTGGTTACGTAGGGTTCGAACGCGCGCTGCATGACCTGCGGAGGAAAGCCGGGGCCGGTGTCGGCCACCGTGAAGCGCAGCGCCTGGTGCGCCACGCGGTCAGGCTGTTCGCTGCGCATGAGCTGGGTCGTCACGCTGACCCGGCCCTGTCCGCCCATTTCCGCGATGGCGTCGCGGGCGTTGGACAGCAGGTTGTGGATCACCTGTCGCAGCTGGGTCGGATCGCCCTCGATATCGGGCAGGTCCGCGCCCAGGCTCACGTCCAGGTTCAGGGCCTTTTCGGTCAGGCGGGGAGACGCGCCATCGGGCTCCCAGCCATACAGAGACAGAACGTCCGCCACCAGCGCATTGAAGTCGATGCGCTGCATGACCGCTGGCGGCGTGCGGGCGTACTCGCGGAAGTCGTCCACCATCTGCTTCAGCGACGCCACCTGGTTGACGATGGTGTTGGTGGAGCGCTCGACGATCTGGGCTTCGGTCGGCGGGAGCTTGCCTTCCAGCTTCATGGCAAGGCGCTCGGCGGACAACTGGATCGGCGTCAGCGGATTCTTGATCTCGTGGGCCAGCCGGCGCGCGACCTCACCCCAGGCCACGGTCCGGTTGGCGGAAATCACTTCGGTGATGTCGTCGAACACCACCAGGTAGCCGTTGCCGCGCCCGTCCACCCGCAGGTGGGTGCCGCGAGCCAGCAACGTGAGCGGCTGGGACGCGGCGGCGCCTTCGGCCTGGGCCGGCGCAATCTCGAACTGCTGCTGCCAGTGCTGGCGCTCGGAGCCGACCGCCGCATGGGTGGAAAACGCCTGACGCACGATGTTGGCGAATTCCAGCATGCCGTCGGCGGTCTCGAGCGGGCGGCCGATGACCGAACGCAGATCTGCGCCCAGGATGGTTTGAGCGCCCTGGTTGACGGTCGTGACGCGGAACGCCTCGTCGAACACCAGCACCCCGGAAGACAGGTTGGACAGCACGCTTTCCAGATAGACGTTGGAACGCTCAAGCTGCTGACGGTTGCTTTCGACCATGCGGCGCGCTTCGTCGAGCTGGCGCGTCATGGCGTTGAACGAGCGGGTAAGTTGGCCCACCTCGTCGCGTTCCGGCGGTTCGGGCAGGGGCCGGTAATCGCCCACGCCCACCGCCTGGGTGCCGCCCGCCAGGCTGAGCAGCGGTCGCACCAGCCGCTTGGACAGGGACAGCGCGACCGCGATGGCGCCGAACGCAGCCAGCAGCAGGGCCAGCGTCAGCGTAATGCCGTAAAGCTTGCGCAGGCCCAGCCGCGACAGCGCGAGCTCTTGGTAGTCGCGAAAGCCCTGTTGCACCAGATTGGCGTTATGCGCAATCTGTTCGGGAACCGGCTGCAGAAGCTGCAGCCAGCGGGGTTCGGAGACCGGCCCGAGCAGGTTGTCGTAGCGGTCCGGGCCGTTCAGGGGAATGACGACGCGCAGGTGCAGGCCGCCTTCGGCGCCCGGGGTGACCGGGTCATCGGCTTCGGCCGCCGAATAGCCGCGCGACAGCCGCAGCTGGTTCATGACGGTGGACGGCGGCATGGCGGGCAGCAACTGGCCGTACTGGCTGGTGGAAAACGCCACCATGCGGCCGCTGCCGGTAAAGACCATGGCTTCCTGCACGCCGTTGGCCTCGCGCAGACGCGTCAGGGCCAGCGTCACGCCGCTGTCGGTGCTGCGGTTCAGCTCCATGGCCATGGAGCGCGCGCGAACGTCCAGGTCCGCCAGCAACGAATCCAGCGCGGCGCGGCCCAGGTTCAGGCCGGCTTCAAGCGCCGTGTCCACGCGGACGTTGAACCAGGATTCGATCGAACGCGACATGAACTGCACCGACACGGTGTAGATGAGCGCGCCCGGCACCACGCCGATGAGGGCGAACGCCAGCGAAAACCGGGCTGTCAGCCGCGCCCCGAACTGGCGGCGCCGGATCTGCCGGGCCAGCCGGACGGTCAGTGCGACCACCCAGATGAAGAGCGCCAGCGCGAAGATGCCGTTCAGGACCAGCAGCGTGTCGTAGTAGCGAGCAAAGCGCGAGGCGTTGCCGGTGGACCAGGCCAGCAGGCCCAGCAGCGCCAGGCCGCTCACGGCGCCGACCATCAGGGCCAGCCGAAGCAATCGCCTCATGAGGGGTCTTTCTCCTTTTCGTCCAACGTGAACGAGAAGTCCATCCAGGGGGTCGCCTGCGCCCACGAACTGCTATTTAGCGCGTTGACCTGGAAAGGCCGGGGCAACAGCGACGTGTCCAACCGCAGCCGAATCTGTCCGCCGTACTCAACCCCGGCGTCGAGATCGCCAGCGTCCGCCACCCGCCAGCTGCGGATATGCCTGATGGCGCTCATGGCGTCGTCCAGCGAGGCGACCGGGAACGACAGTTCACCCACCCCCGCGCGCCACTGGCGGGTCAGCGCGTTGTAGACCACCCGCCAGGTGCGGGACGTGTCCACGACCGTCTTGTCGAACCAGTACCACCGTTCCCGGGTAATGGTGAGGTCTGCGGTGAAGTACAACGGGACGCCGCGCTGCGCCGCATCCCGCAACTGCTGGTTCAGTTCGAATTCTATGTCCGCGTCGATTTCGAGATTGCCGCCGCGCACCACCGGGTCCACCCGGGTCACGACGGGCTCGGACGCATGCGCCAGACCACCCGGCGCGGTGGAAAGCAAGGCAGATACCAGCAACAACCCAAGAAATAAGCGCGAAATAATGGACATACGGCACCAAACTACGTCATGCCCCTATTCTTGGTGATTCAGGACTGCTTGGCAAACAAGGCGTAGAAAAATCCGTCGTGTTGCGCCGCGGGTGTTGCATCGACAGCAACTGGCAGCAGTTGGCCCGGCGCATCCAGCCGCTTCGCATCAGGGTGGCGCTGCAGGAATTCCAGGGCCTGGCGCGTTCCTTCGATCGGAAACACCGAGCAGGTCACATAAAGCAGACGCCCGCCCGGCGCGACCGTGGACCACAGCGCGTCCAGGATCCGGGTCTGCAGGCTGGCCGTGCGGCGCAAGTCGTTTTCCCGACGCAGCCAGCGGATGTCGGGGTGGCGGCGCACGATGCCCGACGCCGTGCACGGCACGTCCGCCAGCACCATGTCAAAGGGCTTGCCGTCCCACCAGGCGTCCAGATCGGCGGCGTCGGCGGCCTTCAGCCGCACGTGATCGCCGCCAAGGCCCAGGCGCTCAAGATTCTGCTCCACCCGGGCGAGCCGGCCGGCGTCGGCGTCAAGGGCCAGCAGGTCGATGTCGGCCAACTCAAGAAGATGCGCCGTCTTGCCGCCGGGAGCCGAGCAGGCGTCCAGGACCCGCATGCCATCCGTGGGCGCCAGCAGTTCGGCCGCCAGTTGCGCGCCCGCATCCTGCACCGACCACCACCCTTCGGCAAAACCGGGCAGCTGCGTGACGGGTTTGGGCGTGGCAAGCACCAGTCCGGATTGGCCGACGGGCTCGGCCGCAAGGCCGGCGGCCTGGAACGCGGCCAGCACCTGTTCGCGGCTGGCGCGACGGCGGTTTACGCGCAGGGTAAGGGGAGCAGGCAGATTGGCAGCGGCCAGGATTTCGCGCCATTGCTGCGGATAGGCCACGCCAAGTTGCTTTACCCACCAGCCGGGATGATTCCATTCCGCCTCGGGGCTGCCGGCCACCGCGGCATCGAGCGCCCGGCGTTCCCGCAGGAAACGCCGCAGGCAGGCGTTCAGCATGCCCTTGTAGGACGCAAGGCTGCGCGTGCCGGAAGCGCCGGTCACGGCCTGGTCCACGACCGTGTGCGGTGCGTAGACCGGCATGCCGGGCAGGGCCGCCGCCGCGTCGCCCTCTTCCTTGAGCAGCGTCAGCGACACCAGCAGCAGGGATTCGAAGAGGACGCTGGGGTAGCGCTGCACCATTTCGCGGCCCACGGCGTCCGCCCATCCCAGATAGCGCATCGCATGGAAAGACACGGCCTGGGTAGCCGGGCGCAGGGAAGCATCGACATCGCCCAGGGCGTCCGTCAGCGAACGGCCGTCCAATACGTTCTCAACCACCCCCGCGCTGGCAAGAAGGACGGAAGAAAGCGGAGGAGCTAGATTGGGGGAGTCGGAACGCGTGGACATGGTGCGAAATCAAAGAGTAAGACCGCTATGGTAGCCCGGACCTGGACGGACGGCAGCGGGCGCGGCACACTGGCTTTCCGTCCCGGAGCCCGTCCATGACCCTTGCCACGCTTCTGCTTTTCGCCCTGGCCTCCGCCGTGACCATCATCACGCCCGGTCCCACCGTGCTGCTCGCCATGAGCAACGGCTCACGCCACGGCGTGCGCGCGGCCTGCTGGGGCATGGGCGGCGCGGTGCTGGCGGACCTGGTCCTCATCGGAGCCGTGGCGCTGGGCCTGGGCGTCGTGCTGGCGGCGTCCGAAATCGCCTTCCAGGTCGTCAAATGGGTGGGCGCCGCGTATCTGGCGTGGCTGGGCTGGAAACTGCTGCGTTCGGACGCCGCGCTCACGGCGCCTTCCGAACGCCCTGGCGACAGCCGCCCCGCCGGGCTGGCCCTGGGCCTGCGCAGCTTCGTCGTCGCGCTGACCAACCCCAAGGCCCTGCTTTTCATGTCGGCCTTTCTGCCGCAATTCATCAACCCCGCGGCGCCGCTGCCAGCCCAGTACGCCATCCTGGCCGGCGTCATGGCGCTGATGAACGTGGCCACGATGCTGGCCTACGCCACGCTGGGCGCACAGATGGTGCGCGCGTTCCAAGGATCAGGGCTGCGCTGGCTGAACCGCACCTGCGGCGGTCTGCTGATCGGACTGGCGGGGACGCTGGCGCTGTATCGGCGCGGTGCGTCCTGAATGACTCGCGGAGCGGGCACAAGCGGCCTATCCGCTCAATCCGGCCCCGTCATCAAACACGACTGAACCCACCTTTCCGGCATTGGAGAACGGCTCCATCCAGGCAGGTCCTTTTTCTGAAAGCCCTCCAGGGACGGGTAGCCACTGACGTTCCAGTTGTATCCGCTTGCATGTTCAACCTCGACAACGGAATAGCGGCACTGACGGCTACGCTCTTTCAATCAGCCGCTAGATGGATTTGCCGAATAAGACGAAAAAGCTAATGGCATGTCGATCAGCGATGTCCGAATTACCCTGGAAACGCACGGTATCAGGCGAACACGCGGTGCGAGACTCCCCGGGTTCAAGGCCCCTATCCCCGCCTACGGCAATGCCGTATAATCCTGCGCTACCCCGCTATTGCCCCACTGTGCGGCCGCCGGCCTGAATTCGGTTGGCGGGGAGTCGCCGCGCCGCCCACCCCCTTGATTGAGTTATGAAAAAGGCTGTTCCGCCCGCCCGGCCTGTCCGGTGGCAGGCGTCGCATATCAGCGAAGCGCGCAATCGCGTGGGCCTGCCGCAGGCGGATTTCGCGGAATTGTTGGGCGTCAGCGTGCGCACCCTGCAGGACTGGGAACAAGGCCGACGCAATCCGTCCGGCGCCGCACAGACGCTGTTGCGTGTGGCCATCCTTTACCCGGAAACGCTGCGCGACCTTTCCATGCAGGACCTTCCCGCCGGTCCCGAAACATTTGACGATAACTGCGCCGCACGCCGATTGCCCGTGCGCGAAACTACGGTGAATTAGATTGGAAGTTTTTGAACATTCCCGGCCCGGCAAAGGCGCCGGCAGTGCCGCCACCGACGGCAGCAGCTCCACCCTCGACGCCATCACGGCCGCCGCTCAGGGCGCCACCCCGGGGCGCGCCCCGCGCGTGGGGTTCGTATCGCTGGGCTGTCCCAAAGCCCTGGTCGACTCCGAACGCATCCTGACCCAGCTGCGCACCGAAGGGTACGAAGTCACGCCCGAGTACAACGACGCGGACGTCGTCGTCGTCAACACCTGTGGCTTCATCGACAGCGCCAAGGCCGAGTCCCTGGAAGCCATCGGCGAGGCCATTGCCGAAAACGGCAAGGTCATCGTGACGGGCTGCATGGGCGTCGAAGAATCGGTGATTCGCGACGTCCACCCCAGCGTGCTGTCGGTGACCGGCCCGCAGCAATATGAAGAGGTGGTGCGCGCCGTGCACAGCGCCGCGCCGCCCAACAAGGATCACAACCCGTACGTGGACCTGGTGCCGCCGCAAGGCGTCAAGCTCACGCCGCGCCACTACGCCTACCTGAAGATCTCGGAAGGCTGCAATCACCGTTGCAGCTTCTGCATCATCCCCTCGATGCGCGGCGACCTGGTCAGCCGCCCCGTGGGCGACGTGCTGAACGAAGCCGAGCGCCTGGTGAAGGCCGGCGTGAAGGAACTGCTGGTGATTTCGCAGGACACCAGCGCCTATGGCGTGGACATGAAGTACCGCAGCGGCTTCTGGAACGGCCGCCCGGTCAAGACCCGCATGACCGAGCTCTGTCTGGCCTTGTCCGAAATGGGCGTCTGGACGCGCCTGCACTACGTGTATCCGTACCCGCACGTAGACGAAGTGATTCCGCTCATGGCCGAGGGCAAGATCCTGCCGTACCTGGACATCCCCTTCCAGCACGCCAGCCCGCGCATCCTGAAGGCCATGAAACGCCCGGCCTTCGAAGACAAGACGCTGGCTCGCATCAAGCGCTGGCGCGAAATCTGTCCGGATCTGACGATCCGCTCGACGTTCATCGTCGGCTTTCCCGGCGAAACCGAGGAAGACTTCCAGTACCTGCTCGACTGGATGCAGGAAGCGCAGCTCGACCGCGTCGGCTGTTTCCAGTATTCGCCGGTCGAAGGCGCTCCGGCCAACCTGCTGGACGATCCCGTGCCGGACGACGTCAAGCAGGACCGCTGGGAGCGCTTCATGGCGCTGCAGCAAACCATCTCGGCTGAGCGCCTGGCATTGAAAGTGGGCCGCGAGATCGACGTGCTGATCGACGAAGTCGACGAGGACGGCGCCGTGGGCCGCAGTGCTGCCGACGCCCCCGAGATCGACGGCTGCGTCTACGTCAGTTCCGACAAGCCGTTGAAGGCCGGTGACATGGTGCGCGTGCGCGTCACGGACTCGGACGAATACGACCTCTGGGCCGACGCGCTGTAAGCGCCGCCCGAAAAAAACCGGCAGGCGCGCCATGCGCCTTGCCGGCGCCTGACGCCCTGCTCATCAACGGGCCCTCAGTTCAGCGAGCTATCAAGTCTTGGCCAGGAAATCCGACATGTCGTCGGCATGTTCCTCTTCCACCGCCAGGATCTCTTCCAGCAAGCGCCGCGTCGTGGAATCCTGTTCGCCGATGTATTCGATCATCTGACGATAGCTGTCGATGGCGATGCGCTCGGCGATCAGGTTTTCCTTGATCATCTCTTCCAGCGACTTGCACTCTACATACTCGGAGTGGCTGCGTTCGAGCAGGCCCTTGGGCGACAGGTTGGGCTCTCCGCCCAGCTGCACGATGCGTTCGGCCAGCTTGTCGGCGTGATCCTGTTCCTGCGTGGCGTGCTCGGCAAATTCGGCGGCCACGGGCTCGGCGTTCAGGCCGCGCGCCATGAAATAGTGGCGCTTGTAGCGCAGCACACAGACGATTTCGGTGGCGAGCGCTTCGTTCAGGAGCTTCAGTACGGTCTGCCGGTCGGCGCGATAGGTGTCGGTGATGGCGCCGGACTCGATGTCCTGGCGCGCCTTGGCGCGGATCGCTTGCACATCCATCTCGAAGGGACGGTTGGCCTGCTGCGGGGTGCGGGTTGCTTGTTCCATATCGTTAGCTCCTCTAAGTCAGTGAAAGCAGCACGACGCTGGACTTCCAGTCGTTTTCGCACTACCCAGTCTACCGACCGTGCCGGAACTTGCTGTGTCCAAACATTGCTCGCGTTTCGCCAACGCTCGGCGCCGCCCCCAAAAAGGGTCTGGCGCAACCTTGCGTAAACTATCGGCTTTCCGAAAGGCTGCGTGACGCAATCTGTAACGCTGCCGGCGCACCCACTCCGTCTTATGACTCTGAAGAACATCTGCGTGTATTGCGGTTCCAACCCCGGCACCCGTCCCGAGTACATCGAGCAAGCCCGCGTGCTGGCCCGCGAACTCGTCAAGCGCGACCTGGGGCTGGTATACGGCGGATCGGTGGTCGGCATCATGGGAGTGGTGGCCAACGAAGTGCTCGCCGGCGGCGGCCGCGTGATCGGCGTGATCCCGGAATTGCTGCTTAAAAAGGAACAGGCCCACCTCGGCCTGACCGAATTGCACATGGTGCAGAATATGCACGAGCGCAAGGCCATGATGATGGAAAAGGCCGACGGATTCGTCGCCCTGCCCGGCGGCGCCGGCACGCTGGAAGAGTTCTTCGAGGTCTGGACCTGGGCGCAGTTGAACATGCACCAGAAACCCTGCGGGCTGCTGAATATCGCGGGGTACTACGATGCGTTGATGCAGTTCATCGACCATACCGTCGAAGAAGCATTTATTCGCCCCCAGCATCGCGACATGCTGGTGGTGGAGCAAGACCCCGCCTTGCTGCTGGATCGCTACGCCATTTACGAGCCGCCCAATGTCTCGAAGTGGTTCGATCCGGTCAGGCAGCCTTGAACCCTTCTATCGAGACCAGAACGGAAGCCCCCGCAATGCCCACCGATTCGTTGTTCCCCGCCTGCACCGAGTCCGTATTGCGCGACTATTTTCACGCCAAGGACGAAAACCGCCCGCATTTCATGGCCCGCGCCTTCGCGCCGGATGCGGTGCTCAAGATGGCGCTGCGCACGCAAGCCATCGCCTTCCCTCCCGAATCGCACGGCCTGGCCGCCATTTCGGACACGTTGGTGCGCAAGTTCGGCCAGACCTACGACAACGTCTACACGTTCTACCTGTCGCGTCCCGAACCGAACGCGCGCCTGCCCGAGTACCAGTGCGACTGGATCGTCGGCATGACGGAAAAGGCCACCGGCAACGTGCGGATCGGCTGTGGCCGGTATGACTGGGCGTTCCAATCCGACCCCTATCGCGCCAGGCGGCTCACCATCACCATTGAAACCATGGTGACCCTGCCCGCCAGCGACGCGGCCACGGTGTTCGGGTGGCTGCTGGCCCTGGACTATCCCTGGACCAGCGCCGCCCGCGTGGTCGCCACGGCGCCGCCGCTGGAAGCCCTGGCGCCGGTGGTGCACTACCTCCTTCACCCGCACGGCGTCTAGGGCCGAACCGGCCAGTCCCCGTGCGCAGGCTTGGACGGCCTGCCCGCATTGGATTCCAGAATTGAAATACGACATTGCAGCCTTTGACTTCGACGGAACCTTGGCGGACACCATGCCCTGGTTCAATTCCATCCTGAACACCGTTGCCGACAAGTACGGCTTTCGCAAGATCGACGCGGCGGAACGCGAACAGCTGCGCAGCCGCGACGCCTCCGAAATCCTGAAGTTCCTGAATATCCCGCTGTGGAAGCTGCCGGCGATCATGACGCACGTGCGCGGGCTGATGCAGGAAATCGATCCCAGCGTCCAGCTTTTCGAGGGCATACCGCAAGCGCTGGCCCGCCTGAAGGCAAGCGGCCTGCGATTGGCGGTGGTCAGTTCCAATTCCATCGAAAACGTGCAACGGGTGCTGGGCGCCGACACCGCCGCGCTGTTCGATGACTATGAATGCGGCACCGACCTGTTCGGCAAGGCCGCCAAGATCGACCGTCTGCTCAAGCAGCATGGCACGGCGCCAGAGCGCTTCCTGCTGGTGGGCGACGAAACGCGCGATATCGACGCAGCACGCAAAGCCGGCGTGCGCGTCGGCTCGGTCGCGTGGGGCTATAACCATCTTGACGCCCTGCGCGGACGCAGCCCGGACGAGCTGTTCCTGACGGTTGACGACCTTCCCAACGAACTGGCGTAAAGCCCAGCCTCCCATGCACACCGATCCCGCCCACATCATCAACGACGCCAGCGCCTTGCAGGCGCTCTACGGTACGCCCGGGGAAGCTTCCCTGAAGAAGGAAGTGGACCACGTGCATCCGCACTACCGCGCATTCATCGAGGCGTCGCCGTTCGCGCTGCTGGCGACGTCGGGGCCGGACGGACTGGACGCCTCGCCGCGCGGCGACCCTGCGGGATTCGTGGTGGTGGAAGACGAAAAAACGCTGCTGCTGCCGGACCGCCGCGGCAACAACCGCATGGACAGCCTGCTCAACATCATCGCCGATCCGCGCGTGGCGCTGCTCTTTCTGGTGCCGGGCGTAGGCGAGACCCTGCGCGTCAACGGCGCCGCTCGCATCAGCGTGGATCCTGCCCTGCTCGCGCGCTTCGACATGGACGGCAAGCTGCCGCGCTCCGTACTGGTCATCGACGTGCATACCGTCTACTTCCAGTGCTCGCGAGCCCTGCTGCGCTCGCGGCTCTGGGATCCCGAAACGCAGATCCCGCGCACGGCACTGCCCAGCGTCGGCCGCATTCTTTCCGATCTGACGTCCGGCACGTTCGACGGTGTCACTTACGATCGCGACCTGCCCGCCCGCGTGGCCGGCTCGCTGTATTGACGAGGCCACCATGGCGCGCAACGTGGAAATCAAGGCACGGGTGGACAGCCTGGCTGCCCTCGAACACCTGGCGGCCGCACTGTCGGGGCAGGAGCCGGCCTTCATCGATCAGGACGATACGTTCTTCACGTGCAGCAATGGCCGCCTGAAGCTGCGCGCCTTCGCGGACGGATCCGGCGAACTGATCTTCTACCAGCGCGCCGACGACAGCGGTCCCAAGGAAAGCTTCTACGTCATCTCGCCCACAGACGCGCCAGACTCCTTGCGAGAAGCGTTGACCCTGGCGTACGGCGTGACCGGGCGCGTCAAGAAGCACCGCACCGTGTTCCTGGCGGGACGCACCCGAATCCACCTGGACCGCGTGGAAGACCTGGGCGAATTCGTGGAGCTGGAAGTGGTGCTGCGCGACGGAGAAAGCGCGCAGGCGGGCATGGAAGAAGCCCGCACGCTGATGACAGGGCTGGGAATCGCGGCCGAACAGTTGCTCTCGGGCGCCTACGTGGATCTGCTGGCGGCCCGCCGCCAGCCCTGACCTGCGTCAGGCCGGCTGCCAGCCACGCACAAAGACGTCCACCGGCTGGCGCTTGCCACCCGCCTTCTGCAACTCCAGCAGCCGCAATACGCCCTGGCCGGTAGCGATATCGATACCCTCGGCATCCGCCCGCAGCACGCTGCCCGGCGCGGCGGTCGCGGCTTCGTCCAACGCCTCCGCGCTCCACACTTTCACGGCGTCGGGCAAGCCCGGCAGGCGGATGCTGGCGCCCGGCACGGGGTTGAACGCCCGCACGCGACGCGCCAGCAGTGCAGCGGGTTGGGTGCAATCGAGCGCGGCTTCGGCCTTGTCCAGCTTGGCGGCGTAGGTCACGCCGTCTTCCGGCTGCTTGCGAGGCGTCAGCGCGCCCTTTTCCAGTTCGGTCAGCGCTTCGACGATGGCCTCCCCGCCAGCCAGCGCCAGCGCGTCGTGCAGTTGCGCGGCGTTGGTCTGCCCGGTGATCGGCACCACGCGTTCCAGCAGCATGTCGCCCGTATCCAGGCCCTCGTCCATTTGCATGATGGTGACGCCGGTGCGCGTGTCGCCGGCTTCGATGGCGCGCTGGATCGGGGCTGCGCCGCGCCAGCGCGGCAGCAGGCTGGCGTGGATGTTCAGGCAGCCCAGTCGCGGCAGTTCCAACACCCATTGGGGCAGGATCAGGCCATAGGCCGCCACCACCATCACGTCCGGCGCCACGCTTTCGAGCAATTTGCGCGCGTCGGCGGCTTCGTCGGGATAGCGGCCGTCCAGCCGCAGGCTGCGCGGTTGCGCAACAGGGATGCCCGCATCGAGCGCCGCCTGCTTGACCGGACTGGGGGTGAGCTTCAGGCCTCGCCCCGCTGGCCGATCGGGCTGCGTCATGACCAAGGGGATCTCGTGGCCCGCCGCCCGCAGGGCGTCGAACGCGATACGGGCGAATTCCGGCGTGCCGGCAAAGACGATGCGCATGGTGTTAACAGCAAAGGATTGAACGGATGGCCAAGCGAGGACGCTATTCCTGCAACCAGAGGTGCTTGCCGATCCGGGGTGCCGAAGTTCGGGCCCCGCAGACCTGCCAGCGCAGCCTCTGAAGAACCCGCGCCAGCGGGCAGCGGGTTCTCTCTCAGGCGCGCAGCGCTTCGCGCTCGGCCTTCTTTAGCCTGGTCTTGATGCGGTTCTGCTTGAGGTTGGACAGGTATTCCACGAACACCTTGCCTTCCAGGTGGTCCAGTTCGTGCTGCACGCACACGGCCAGCAGGCCGTCGGCGTCGAATTCGAACGGCTTGCCGTCGATGTCCAACGCTTTGCAGCGGATACGCGAAGCGCGTTCCACTTCGTCGTAGACGCCGGGCACGGACAGGCAGCCCTCTTCGTAGATCTTGTAGTCGTCGCTGCGCCAGGTGATCTCGGGGTTGATCAGGGTCAGCAACTGGTTGCTTTCCTCGGACACGTCGATCACGACGACGCGCTCGTGCACGTCAACCTGCGTGGCGGCCAGGCCAACGCCGGGCGCGTCGTACATGGTTTCGGCCATGTCGCGCACTAGCTGACGGATGCGGTCGTCGACCTCGGCAACCGGCTTGGCCTTTTTGTGCAAGCGCGGATCCGGGTAGCGAAGGATGGGAAGTAAAGCCATTGAAGGGGTATCGCCGGTAGTGATGCTTATCCAAGAGTTTAATTCATTAGAGTGTTGATTTCTAATAGTTTTCGGCTAACTCGAGGATTGGCGGGATTGCTGCGGCACCGTTTTTGTTCGGGGAGAGTGGCCCGACTTTCGCGGGCGCGCGCCCACCTGGGCAGCAATTCGCCGAGGCGCTGGCCGCAGCGCTGGCCGCCGCATTAGCCGCCGCGCTGGCCGCCGCGCGCATATCCATCCACCTTCGTGGCCGCCGCGCGCGCCTCGCATGCGACACTCTTGGACCTCTGTCGCCCTTCACGCGCCCGCTTCATGCCGCTTACGCAATCCTCCGACGAACTCTCCGCCTGGCTGCGGCTATCCCTGGAGCCAAACATCGGCTCCGCCACCGCTTGCATGCTGCTCAGTGCGTTGGGCTTGCCCGACCAGATCTATGCGCAACGCGCCACTGCGTTGGGCCGGCACGTGCCCGAAGCGCTGGCTCGCCAGTTGGCCGCCCCCATGCCGACCGACATGGCGGCCCAGGTGGAAAGCGCGCTGGAGTGGGTAGCGGGGCCCGGCCGTTACATCCTGACGCTGGCCGATCCCACCTATCCGCAAAGCCTGCTGACCATCGCCGACCCGCCGATCCTGCTCTACGTGGCAGGCGACCCCGCCTTCCTGCAAGGGCCGTCGCTCGCCGTCGTGGGCGCGCGCAACGCGACCCCCGGCGGCCAGGAGAACGCCCGCGCCTTTGCCCGCCACCTTGCCGGCAACGGCTGGCGCGTGGTCAGCGGCCTGGCGCTGGGTATCGACGCCGCCGCCCATGAGGGCGCGCTGGATGCGGGCCCCGGCGGCGCCGGAACCGTGGCGGTCATGGGCACCGGCATCGACCGCATTTATCCCGCCCGCCATCGCGATCTGGCGCACCGCATCGCGGCGCACGGCGCCCTCGTGTCCGAGCTTCCGTTGGGAACGGGCGCCCTGCCCCAGCACTTCCCCAAACGCAACCGCATCGTCGCGGGACTCACGCGCGGCGTGCTCGTGGTGGAAGCCGCCAAGCAGAGCGGTTCGCTGATCACCGCCCGGCTGGCAGGCGAAAGCGGGCGCGAAGTCTTCGCCATTCCCGGCTCCATCCATTCGCCGCTGTCGCGCGGCTGCCATGCCCTCATTCGACAGGGCGCCAAGCTGGTAGAAACGGCGCAGGACATCACCGACGAACTGGGCGGCGGCCCGACGCCGGCGCCGCGGAATCGAGCCAAACCGGATTCCCCGCCGCCCGCTCATCCGGTGCTCGACGCATTGGGGTTCGACCCTCTGCATCTGGATGCCATCCAGGCGCGCTGCGGCATCGATACCGCCGATCTGCAGGCGCAACTCGTCGAACTGGAATTGCAGGGCCGCATCGCCCAGCTGGACGACGGCCGCTACCAGCGTTTGCACTAGCACCACATCGGCCCCGCATGCGATGGCGCTAATATGTTCGATAGCGCCGCAGTCTTGTAGCGCCGGTCACCCCATACCGATACAGGAAGAGACATGGCATTGCCCTCCCGCGTGAAGATCGTCGAGGTGTCGCCTCGCGACGGTCTGCAGAATGAAAAGGAATTCGTTCCCACCGACATCAAGGTGGAACTGGTCAACCGCCTGACCGCAGCGGGCTTCCCCAATGTGGAAGCCGCTTCATTCGTGTCGCCCAAATGGGTGCCCCAAATGGCCGACGGCGCCGACGTGATGTCGCGCATCGAGCGCCGCCCCGGCACGATCTATTCCGTGCTGACGCCCAACATGAAGGGCTTTGAGGGCGCACTGGCCGCGCGCGCTGACGAAATCGTGATCTTCGGCGCCGCCAGCGAAGCCTTTTCGCAAAAGAACATCAATTGCTCCATCGCCGAATCGATCGCGCGCTTCGAACCCGTGGTCCAGGCCGCGCGCGAAGCCGGCATTCGCGTGCGCGGCAGCATCAGCTGCGCGCTGGGCTGTCCCTACCAGGGCGAAGTTCCGATCGAGTCCGTGGTGGACGTCGCGCAGCGCTATCTGGCGATGCAGGTCGACGAGATCGACGTGGCCGACACCATCGGCGTGGGCACGCCCAAGCGCGTGCGCGAAGTCATGGCCGCCGTCACGCGGGTCGTGGATCCGGCGCGCGTGTCGGGCCATTTCCACGACACCTATGGCCAGGCGCTCGCCAACATCCTCGCGGCGCTGGAGACCGACATCTCGATTTTCCACACCTCGGTGGCCGGATTGGGCGGCTGCCCCTACGCAAAGGGCGCCACCGGCAACGTCGCGACCGAAGACGTGCTGTACATGCTGCGCGGCCTGGACATCGACACCGGCGTGGATTTCGACGCCGTGGTCGACATCGGGCAATGGATGTCTGCGCACTTGAGCCGCAAGGGCTCTAGCCGCGCCGGCAATGCAATCGCCGCCAAACGGGCCGCATGACCACTCCCACTGCCACTCCGGCGCCCGAGGATCTCGCGGCGCTGCTCCGCGCCATCGGCCCGCTGCCTCTGGCGGGCCAGGCATGGCCGGACTGGGTGCGCATCCTGACCTGGGTCATCCTGGCGATCCTCGGCGTGCAGGTGGTGACCACCGCAATCCGCGCGCCCTCGCAGCCTTTTGACACCCTGCTGGCAGTGGTGGTGGTGCTGTGTTTCGTGGGCCTGCTGTTCGTGTCGTGGCACATGCAGACTTCCATCACCACCATCGACGACCACGGGCTTCGCCAAACGTGGTTCACGCGGCGCGAGGTCGCATGGGAAGACGTGCGCTACGCGCGCTTCGTGCCCATGGTCTTTTCGAAGCGACTGGTCATCTTCACGCACCGAGGCAAGCCGGTGATCTTCCAGGGCGGCACACGCGAGCTGCGCGCCGCATTCGTGAAGATTGCGCAGGTCTACAAATCTTCAGGCAGCTGACTTCTGGCGTGTCTGATTGGCCCGCAGGCCTTTCTAGCCATGGCACTGGGCCGGGTCGATACGTCAGCCGGAGTCAGACACACACCGGTGTCTGACTCGCGCGATGCCTGGTGTTATCGGATCGGCAGCGCGTACATCAAACCGCCCTGCGTCCACTGCGCATTCAAACCGCGCTTGATCTTCAACGGGCTGCCTTCACCGACGTTGCGCTCGAAGCTTTCGCCGTAGTTGCCCACCTGCTTGACGATGTTGTAGGCCCACTTTTCGTCCAGCCCCAGGTTGGCGCCGCCACCGGGCGTCACGCCCAGGATGCGCTTGATGTTGGGGTTGGCGCTCTTGGCCTGTTCGTCGACATTCTTGGACGTTACGCCGTATTCCTCGGCTTCGATCATGGCCGACAGCGACCAGCGCACGATGTTCAGCCAGGCGTCGTCGCCTTGGCGCACGAACGGGCCAAGCGGCTCCTTCGAGATAATCTCGGGCAGCACGACGTAATCGTCGGGGTTCTGCAGCTTGGAGATGCGGATCGAGGCCAGGCCGGATGCGTCGGTGGAGAAGACGTCGCAACGGCCGGATGCGAAGGCGTTGACCACTTCGTTGAAGGTCTCGATCACTACGGGCTTGTAGGTCACGTTGTTGGCGCGCGCCCAGTCGGCCAGCGTGTTCTCGTTGGAGGTGCCGGTCTGCAGGCAGATGGTGGCGCCGTTGATTTCCTTGGCGCTATTCACGCCCAGCGACTTCGGTACCAGGAAGCCCTGGCCATCATAGAAGTTGATGCCGGCATGGATGATGCCCAAAGCGGTGTCGCGCTGCTGCGTCACGGTGGTGTTGCGCGTCAGCACGTCCACTTCGCCGGATTGCAGCGCCGTGAAGCGCTGCTGCGAGTTGAGCGGCACCACTTTGATCTTGTTTGCATCGCCGAAGACTGCGGCGGCGATGGCGCGGCAGAGGTCCACGTCCAGGCCCTGCCATTTGCCTTGCGCATCGGGCGCCGAAAAGCCCGCAAAGCCCGTGGTCGTGCCGCAAGCCACGGCGCCGCGTTGCTTCACGACGTCCAGCGTCGCCGCCTGCGCACCTTGCGCCGCCGCCATCAAGAGCGCCGCGCCCACCAACCCTTTTGCAATGTTCATGACCTGGATTCCTGTTCTGCTACCGGGCGCGAAGGCGCGCCGAGGCAAGAAGCTTATAGACATGAAGCGCCCCCGCCAAATAACGAGCGCTTATTTAGGTATGCCGCCGGCGCGCGCCGGCGGCCATGCACAGGAAGGATAGCAATGCGCGGCGAACGAGACGCTGCGCGCCGTCAAGCCGCCAGCGAGATCGAAACCGGCTCGTTGGCCTGGCACGCATCCAGCGCGCGGCCCAGGCGGACCATGCCCTGCGCGATCTCGCTTTCGTTCATGGTGGCGAACGACATGCGCATGGCGTACAGGTCCGCTTGCGCCGCATTGGCATAGAACGCCTTTCCTGGCACGTAAACGACCTCGTGTTCGATAGCGTAGGGCAGGAGGCGCGTTGCGTCCACGTCGCCGGTCAGGCGCGCCCAGAAGAACATGCCGCCCTCGGGCTTGCTGAAGGTGATGCGGCCATCGAGTTCGCGCGCAAGTGCAGTGGCCATGGCGTCGCAACGCAGGCCATAGGCGGCGCGGATGCGCGGCACGTGTTCGTCGTAGCGGCCATTGGCCAGGTATTGCGCCACGACTTCCTGGATCCAGGCCGAGGACGCCATGTCATCGGCCGCCTTGGCGGCGACGCAGCGGCGGCGGATTTCCGGCGGCGCGACCAGCCAGCCGATGCGCAGCGCCGGCGCCATGGTCTTGGACATGCTGGCCAGGTATACCGCCCAATGCCGGGCCTCGCCCTCGGCCAGGGCCGCGATGGGCGGCACGGCCTCGCCGGCAAAGCGCAGTTCGCTGTAGGGATCGTCCTCGACGATCAGGAAGCGGTGCTTGACGGCCAGTTCCAGCAGTCGCAGCCGGCGCTGGCGCGAGATGGTGGCGCCGCAGGGATTCGAGAACGAGGCCACCACGCAGACCATCTTGGGTTTGACGCGCGCCGCCAGTTCATCCAGGGCGTCGACGTCGATCCCATCGGGGCCCGAGGGCACGGTATGCACCGTTGCGCCCGTATAGCGCAGCGCCTGGACGGAATTCGGAAAGGCGGGCGATTCGATGATGGCGTGATCGCCGGGCTGGAGCATGACCCGCGTCAGCAGCGCCAGCGCCTGCTGGGACCCGCCTGTCACGACGAGTTCGGTGTCGGCGTTGCAATGCAGGCCACGCTCCGCGGACAGGCGCGCCAGTTCATGACGCAGGCTGGCCTGGCCGTCGATGTTGGAATACTGCAGGCAGGCGCCCAGGCGCGCCATGACCTGCGTCGACGCGATCGACAGGCCGTCGACGTCGAACAATTCCTGCGCGGGATAACCGCCGGCCAGCGAAATGGTGCCCGGACGCATGGCGTAGGGCATGAGCGATCGGATGGGGGATGCGGGGGGATTCAGGAACGGCGTGGCAAAGACGTAGTCGGGCGCTGCACTGGACATGGCGAAAGGGGCCTGGGAAGAGAGGAAACCGTGTCGCCTGACAGGCGGCGCCGGACGGCATAGAACTTTGAAATATAAACAAATCTCCGCAAATTCTAAGCCTGCCGATTACACAGGGTCAACGGCGGAAACGCCCCGCGTGGCGGAAGGTTCAAGGCACGTCCTACACTATGGGACATCCTGTTCCTGCAAGAGAGCTGCATGACCGCCGAAGACACCATGGCCGGGCGCCTTGCCCAGATCCAGCATCGCATCGCCCAGGCCTGCGAACGCGCGGGCCGGCCCGATGGCAGCGTGACGCTGCTGCCTGTCAGCAAGACCTTTGGTGAAGCCTCAATCCGCGAAGCCATGGCGTTGGGCCTGAACCGTTTCGGGGAAAACAAAACACAGGAAATCCGCCAGAAGGCCACCGCGCTGGCCGGCGAAGGGCTGCAATGGGTGCTGATCGGCCATTTGCAGACCAACAAGGCCAAGGACGCCGCCCGGGATGCCGCCGAGGTGCAATCGCTGGATCGCCTGGATCTGGCGGAAGCCCTCCATCGCCGGCTGCAAAACGAGGGCCGGACCCTGAACGTGCTGGTGCAGGTCAAGACCTCATCCGAGCCCAGCAAGTACGGCATGGCGCCCGACGAAGTGCCTGCCTTTCTGCGACGAATATCCACGGAGTTCCCGACGCTGCGGGTGCAAGGGTTGATGACGCTGGCCGTCAACTCCCCCGAACCCGCCGAAGTGCGGGCCTGCTTTCGCGCCCTGCGCGAACTGCGCGACCGCCTGGCGCAGGAGAACATCCCCGGCATTTCGCTGGACCGCCTATCAATGGGCATGAGCGGCGATTTCGAACTGGCGATCGAGGAAGGATCGACGGAAGTGCGCATCGGCTCGGCGATTTTTGGCGCGCGAACCTACCCCGATCCGCAGTAAAGCCCCTGGTGTGGCAGCTTGACGGAGCCCAACAGACGGGCTCCTTTTTGCGTGGGCGCAAGGCATAATAGCGACGCAAAAAAAATGCGGTGCAAATTGACGTCGATCAACGACGCAGGCGCCGCGCTCACGATACCCCGCACGAGGAGACACTCCATGCACAAGCACGCTAAGCGCCTGCTGGCGCTTGCCGCCCTGTCGCTGGCCGCCACCGCGGCTTCCGCTCAATCCTGGCCCACCCAGCCCGTTCGCTGGATCGTGCCCTACCCCGCCGGCGGCGGCACCGACGTCGTTGCACGCACCGTGGCAAGCAGCCTGGAAAAGGCGCTGGGCCAGACCATCGTGGTCGAGAACCGCCCGGGCGCCGGCACCATCATCGGCGCCACGGCCATTGCCCAGGCGGAACCCAACGGCTACCTGGTGGGCACGGCCGACTCGGGCACCCTGGCCTTCAATTCGTCGCTGTACGCCAAGCTGTCCTACGACCCCGCCAAATTCACCTACATCGGCGGCATCGCCAAATTCCCGCTGCTGCTGGCCGTGAACGTCAATTCGCCGTACAAGACGGTCGAGGAAGTGATCGCGGCGGCCAAGAAAGAACCGGGCAAGTTGACGTCGGCCTCCGCCGGCGCGGGATCGCCGCATCACCTGGCGCTGGAACTCTTCAAGCAGCGCACGGGCGCCAACGTGCTGCACGTGCCCTACAAGGGCGCCGCGCCCGCCATCCAGGATCTCCTGGGCGGTCAGGTGGACATGATGTTCATCGACCTTGGCTCGGGCCTGCCCAACGTCAAGGCCGGAAAGCTGCGCGTGCTGGCCGCCGCCACGCCGGAGCGCGTGCCGGTGCTTCCCGACACGCCGACCATGGCCGAACAGGGCGTCGCCAACTTCACCGCCTATGCCTGGCAGGGGCTGGTGGGACCGGCCGGTCTGCCCGAGACGGTCGTGAAGAAGCTGTCGACCGATCTGGACGCGACGCTGAAGTCGCCGGCCGTGTCGCAGAAGATGCTGGACATGGGCGTCATCCCCATGCCCATGTCGGCCCAGGACTTCAAGGCCTACGCCGACCAGGAGCGCAGCGCCTGGGCGGACGTGATCAAAAAGGCGAACATCAAGCTGGAGTAAGCGCTCCAGCCCGCGTCTATGACGGCAAAAGCCGCGGTCTCACTGACCGCGGCTTTTTTTTGGGCGCCGCCAGGCGCCCTGGCCACGTGGGGATCAACCCGCCACGACAGGGATCTGACGAGGCTGCGCTTCGCGAACGCGCGGAATGCGCAGCGTAAGCAGTCCTTGCTTCAGGCTGGCGTTGATCTGCGCGCGGTCGAACTCCTGTCCCAGCCGGAAGGCGCGGCGGAACAGCGGCGCGCGCATTTCGCCCAGCACCAGCCGCAGGTCGCCGGGCGTCTCGACCGAGGCCTCGCCCTCGATCTGCAGCACGTCAGCTTCCACGTTGATGCGCAGCCTTTCCCTGGACACGCCGGGCAGGTCGGCAAGCACCGTGATGCCCTCTTTGTCCTCGAAAATATCCACGGCCGGCACGGTCACGCCGCGCGCGTCGCGCTTGTCGGAAACGGCCGCTTCCGCGGGCACGGTCAATTCTTTGCGTTCATTCATGATCGATACTCCTATGCGGTTGCGTTGGTGGATCACTGCACGGTCACGATGCGCGGCTTGGACGATTCCTTGCGCTTGACGGAGATGGCCAGGCAGCCGTCCGTGTAGCGGGCCTGTACGTTGTCGGGGTCTGCATCCGCGGGCAGTTCGATCACCCGCGTGTAGCGTCCTTGCGCGCGTTCACGCGCGTAGTAACGGCCGCCTTCCGGAAGCTCCTGCGCCTTGCGTTCGCCGCCGATGGTGAGCAGGCCCTTTTCGATAGAAACGTTCAGGCCCTCCGGGTCCATGCCCGGGACAAACGCGACGACCTCGATGGAGTCGGGTGAAACGCCGACGTTCACGGGAGGAAAGTAAGTCTGCGGCTGCGCGCGCAAGGCAGCCGGTGCAGCCGTCCCGCGCAGCACGCGGTCCATGTGTTCCTGGATGGCGTTGAAGGCGGACGCAAAGCCGCTGTCACTGAAAGGAAAGTTGCTCATCAGAGTCTCCTCGAATGAAAAAACGGACCGATACAGACGCCTTGCAATCGCCACAACCACGACCGCAGGTCTGATCGCTTCATCCCGAGTATGGGAGCGGTTTTTTGGGTTTCAAGAGCCAGAGCGCGAGTCGCGTAATCGCACCGCTCAGTCCGCGCCCCCATTCAACGACGAGGCGGGGAAGACCGCTGTGAGCCTGAAGCCCGGGTATCGAATGCCGTGCAACGTGACCTTGCAACGCGCAAAAAAAACCGCGGCCATCACTGGCCGCGGTCTTGATGGCGCGGGTCGTCGACTAAACCAGGACCCGTTCAATCCCGCCCGCATTGGCGCGGCGCACGTAGTCTTCCATCCAGCCTTCGCCCAGGATATGGCGGGCCATCTCGACCACGATGTAGTCCGCTTCCATGCCGGTGTCGCCTTCATAGCGCGACAGCCCTTGCAGGCAGGACGGGCACGAGGTCAGGACCTTCACGTCGCCGGTGAAGCCATCACTGCGCACGGCGGCGTCGCCCTTGAGCAGTTCTTCCTGCTTGCGGAAACGGATCTGCGTGGAGATGTCCGGCCGGGTGACCGCCAGCGTGCCGGATTCGCCACAGCAGCGGTCGCTCTTGACTGCGTCATCGCCCACCAGCGCGCGCACCGTCTTCATGGGCTCCTGCAGCTTCATGGGCGTATGGCAGGGGTCGTGGTACATGTAGCGCACGCCCTTGGCCCCTTCCAGCTTGATGCCCTTTTCCAGCAGGTATTCGTGGATGTCGATCAGGCGGCAGCCCGGGAAGATCTTTTCGAATTCATAGCCGGCGAGCTGGTCGTAGCAGGTGCCGCAGCTGACCACCACCGTCTTGATGTCCAGGTAGTTCAGCGTGTTGGCGACGCGGTGGAACAGCACGCGGTTGTCGGTGATGATCTGCTCGGCCTTGTCCGTCATGCCGTTGCCGCGCTGGGGATAGCCGCAGCACAGATAACCCGGAGGCAGCACCGTCTGCACGCCCGCGTGCCAGAGCATGGCCTGCGTGGCCAGGCCTACTTGCGAGAACAATCGTTCGGAACCGCAACCCGGGAAGTAGAACACCGCTTCCGTGTCGGCCGTGGTGGCCTTGGGATCGCGGATGATCGGCACGTAGTTCGCGTCTTCGATGTCCAGCAGCTTGCGGGCGGCCTGCTTGGGCAGCCCGCCGGGCATCTTCTTGTTCACGAAGTGCACGACCTGCTCGCGCAGCGGCGGCTTGCCCACCGTGGCCGGCGGCTTGGCGGTCTGCTTCTTCACCAGCCCCGAGAACAGGTCGTGGGCGGCGCGCTGCACCTTGTAGCCCACGCCCACCATGGCCTTGCGGGTGGCGTTGATGGTGGCCGGGTCCTTGGCGTTCAGGAAGAACATGGCGCTGGCCGTGCCCGGATTGAACGACTTGCGGCCCATGCGGCGCAGCACGGCGCGCATGTTCATGGACACGTCGCCAAAGTCGATGTCGACCGGACAGGGGTTGTAGCACTTGTGGCAGACCGTGCAGTGGTCGGCCACGTCCTCGAACTCTTCCCAGTGCTTCAGGCTGACGCCGCGGCGGGTCTGTTCTTCGTACAGGAAGGCTTCCACCAGCAGGGACGTCGCCAGGATCTTGTTGCGCGGCGAATACAGCAGGTTCGCGCGCGGCACGTGGGTGGCGCACACGGGCTTGCACTTGCCGCAGCGCAGGCAGTCCTTGATGGACTCCGAGATGGCGCCGATGTCGCTCTGCTGCATGATCAGCGACTCGTGGCCCATCAGGTTGAAGCTGGGCGTCCAGGCATGGCGGAGATCGGCGCCTGGCATGAGCTTGCCGGCGTTGAAGTGGCCGTTGGGGTCCACGCGGCGCTTGTAGTCCTGGAACGGCGCCAGTTCGGCTTCGGTCAGGAATTCGTACTTGGTCAGGCCGATGCCGTGTTCGCCGGAAATCACACCGTCCAGGTCGCGGGCGATCTGCATGATGCGTTCAACGGCCGCATGGGCCTCGCGCAGCATTTCGTAGTCGTCCGAGTTGACGGGGATGTTGGTGTGCACGTTGCCGTCGCCGGCGTGCATGTGCAGCGCGACGAACACGCGGCTCTTGAGCACGCGGCCATGGATGGCCACCAGCTCATCGACGATCTTCTTGTAGGACGCGCCCGAGAAGGCGCGTTGCAAGCCCGCCAGGACCTCGGTCTTCCAGGAAACGCGGATCGTGCGATCCTGCACCACGTCAAACACGCGCGCGGCCGGTTGCGCGGCCAGGCGGTTCGTCAGGGTGTCGCGCAGGTCGCCCAGGCCCAGCCCTTCAAGCTGGGGCAGCGCCTCGCCCAACGGCAGATCCAGGTTGTCCAGCAGCCACTGCCAGCGCTGGCGGGTGGCGGCCAGCAGCTCCAGCGCCTGGCGCGTGCGTTCGGCCAGCACTTCGGCGCGAGTGACTTCGATGTCCGCATCGTCGGCCTTGCCCACCGGCAGCGGCGTACAGAGATAGGCATCCAGCTCGCCCAGCAGCTTCAGCTTGTTGCTGGTGGACAGCTCGATGTTGATGCGTTCGATGTGGTCCGTGTATTCGCCCATGCGGGGCAGCGGGATCACGACGTCTTCATTGATCTTGAAGGCGTTGGTGTGGCGCGCAATCGCAGCGGTGCGCGAACGGTCCAGCCAGAACTTCTTGCGCGCTTCCGGGCTGACGGCCACGAAGCCTTCGCCGTGCCGTGTATTGGCCAGGCGCACGACCTCGCTGGCGGCCGCAGCCACCGCGTCGTCGTCATCGCCGACGATGTCGCCGATCAGGACCATCTTGGGTAGCACGCCGCGCTTGCTCTTGGTGGCGTAGCCCACCGCGCGCAGGTAGCGTTCGTCCAGGTGCTCCAGGCCGGCCAGGATGGCGCCGCGTTCCTTGCCCTCGCCGTCCAGGTAGCCCTTGACCTCGACGATCGACGGGATCGCATCGCGCGCCTGTCCGAAGAACTCCATGCAGACGGTGCGCGTGTGGCGCGGCATGCGGTGCAGCACCCAGCGCGCCGACGTGATCAGGCCGTCGCAGCCTTCCTTCTGGATGCCGGGAAGGCCGGCCAGGAATTTGTCGGTGACGTCCTTGCCCAGGCCTTCCTTGCGGAAGACGCGGCCGTGGATTTCCAGTGTTTCGGTCTTGAGCAGGCGTTCGCCCGGCTTGCCCTTGCCGTCGAACCACTTGAGTTCGAAGCGGGCCACCTCGACGTCGTGGATCTTGCCCATGTTGTGGTCCAGGCGCGTGACTTCCAGCCAGTTGCCGTCCGGATCCACCATGCGCCACCAGGCCAGGTTGTCCAGCGCCGTGCCCCACAGCACGGCCTTCTTGCCGCCCGCGTTCATGGCGATGTTGCCGCCCACGCAGGAGGCCTCGGCGGACGTGGGGTCCACCGCGAAGACGAATCCGGCCGCTTCAGCCGCTTCGGACACTCGCTTGGTGACCACGCCGGCGCCGGCGTGAATGACCGCCACGGGTTCCGTCAGGCCGGGCAGGATACAGGACTCGACCTTGCCCAGCTTGTCGAATTTTTCGGTGTTGATGACCGCCGACTTCCAGGTCAGCGGAATGGCCCCGCCGGTGTAGCCGGTGCCGCCGCCGCGCGGAACGATGGTCAGACCCAGTTCGATACAGGCGGTGACCAGCGCGGCGATTTCGTCCTCGGAATCGGGCGTCAGCACGACGAACGGGTATTCCACGCGCCAGTCGGTCGCGTCGGTCACGTGGGAAACACGCGACAGGCCGTCGAACTTGATGTTGTCGCGCGCCGTGATGCGGCCCAGCACCTTCTGCGCCTGTTTGCGCATCATGGCGGTCTGGTCGAATTCACCTTCAAAGGCGGCGATGGCCGAGCGCGCCCGCGCCAGCAGGCCGACGACCTTTTCATCGCGATGGGGGTCGTGCCCCGCCTCGGCCGGCGCGCCGGGCTCGCGGCGCTTGTCGATTTCGCCCAGGCGGTGATGCAAGGCTTCAATGAGCTGCTTGCGGCGCTTGGGGTTGTCGAGCAGGTCGTCCTGCAGATAGGGATTGCGGCGAACCACCCAGATATCGCCCAGCACTTCGTACAGCATCCGCGCGGAACGGCCCGTACGGCGTTCCCCGCGCAGATCGCTCAGCAGGCTCCAGGCGTCTTCGCCGAGCAGCCGGCCCACGATTTCGCGGTCGGAGAACGAGGTGTAGTTGTAGGGGATTTCGCGCAAGCGCGCGGGCGTTGCGGGCGGCATCGCCCCGTTCAAGATGTGGCTGGCGAGTGGGGCGTTCATGGCGGCAAGAGGGGGCCCTTAAAAAAGTATTTTATGCCATTGTCCTGACTTGACCCCTAATATCCTTGCCAAGCCGTCCAAAAGCGTGTTGCGGACAGCCTTATGCGTCCCTTATTTATTACGGTGCTGGCCCTAGATTTTCCCGGGAAAGAACCAGAGCAGTCCGGCGGTCATGAAGAGATAGCGCATGAATTTGCCGATCGTCATGTAGAAGACGCAGGGCCAGAATGGAAGGCGCAGCCACCCCGCCACCGCGCACAAGGGGTCGCCCACTGCGGGTAGCCACGACAGCAGCAGCGCCGGCGGTCCCATCCGGTGCAGCCAATCGTGGGCGCGTTTGTGCCAGCGGCCATGCATACGCCCGCCTTCGGAGGCGTTGGGGTGCGGATGCGGGTGTTTTTCCTTCCAGCGCTCGACGGCCTTTTCCGCGCCCAGGCCCATGGCATAGCTGATCGCACCGCCCACCGTGTTGCCGGCCGTCGCTACCAGGATGGCGGGCCAGAACATGTCCGGTGAAAGCTTGATATACCCGAACACCGCGGGCTCGGAGCCCAATGGCAGCAAGGTTGCCGACACGAGCGAAACCGTGAAGATGGCCGACAAGCCCACCGAGGGCAGCGCCAGCACCCCCAGCAGCCAGTGAACTGCGGATAAGAGACTTTCTTCCATGGTCGGGGCAGTGTAGCCGCGTGCCAGCGGGAAGGCGACACGCATTTCCCTGCAATAATCTTGGCCAGTCCCCACTCTTGCTCTTGCGCGCGGCCCATGTCCACTGATTATCTGAAACGCATCCTGACTTCCAAGGTTTATGACGTCGCGGTCGAGTCTCCGCTTGAAACGGCGCCCCTGCTGTCCCAGCGGATATCGAACACGGTCATGCTCAAGCGTGAAGATACCCAGGCGGTGTTCAGCTTCAAGCTGCGCGGCGCGTACAACAAGATGGCCAATCTCAGCCCCGCGGCGCGCAATCGCGGCGTCATCGCGGCATCTGCCGGCAACCACGCGCAGGGCGTCGCGCTTGCCGCCAGCCGCCTGGGCTGCCGCGCGGTCATCGTCATGCCCACCACCAGTCCGCAGGTGAAGATCGACGCAGTCCGGCGGCTGGGCGGCGAGGTCGTGCTGGCCGGCGAGAGCTTTTCAGACGCCTACGCCCACGCGCAGATCCTGGAAAAGAAAGAGAAGCTGACCTTTGTCCATCCCTTCGACGATCCCGACGTGATCGCCGGCCAGGGTACGGTGGGCATGGAAATCCTGCGCCAGCACCCCGGCCCCATCGACGCGATCTTCGTCGCCATCGGCGGCGGCGGCCTCATTGCCGGCGTGGCCGCGTACATCAAGCAGCTCCGTCCGGAAATCAAGATCATCGGCGTGCAGACCGAGGATTCGGACGCCATGCTGCGCAGCGTGCGCGCGGGCCGGCGCGTCCAGTTGAACGACGTGGGCCTGTTTTCGGACGGCACGGCCGTCAAGATGGTGGGCGCGGAAACCTTCAAGCTGGCGCGCAAGTACGTGGACGACTATGTGGTGGTCAATACCGACGCCATCTGCGCCGCCATCAAGGACGTGTTCCAGGACACGCGCAGCGTGCTGGAGCCGGCCGGCGCCATGGCCGTGGCGGGCGCCAAGCAATATGCCGCCGACCATCACCTGAAGGGCAAGACCCTGGTGGCCATCGCCTGTGGCGCCAACATGAATTTCGATCGCTTGCGCTTCGTGTCCGAACGGGCAGAAGTCGGCGAAATGCGCGAGGCCGTCTTCGCGGTCACGATGCCCGAACAGCGCGGCAGCTTCCGCCGCTTCTGCGAGCTCGTCGGCGAACGCAGCGTCACCGAGTTCAACTATCGCATCTCGGACGCGGACCGCGCCCACGTCTTCGTCGGCATCCAGGTGTCGTCTGCCAACGAGCCGGACAAGATCGCCGCCAACTTCCGCCGTCACGGATTCGACACGCTGGACCTGACGCACGACGAAATGGCCAAGACGCACCTGCGCCACATGGTGGGCGGTCGGTCGGCGTTGGCGCGCAATGAATTGCTGTACCGCTTTGAATTCCCGGAGCGTCCGGGCGCGCTGATGCGTTTCCTGAATGCAATGAATCCCGACTGGAATATCAGCCTGTTCCATTACCGCAATCAGGGCGCGGACTACGGACGCATCCTGATCGGCATCCAGGTGCCGCCCGCGGACAAGAAACAGTTTCGCAACTTCGTGGCGGAACTGGGCTATCCCCACTGGAACGAAACCGACAACCCCGCGTACAAGCTCTTCCTGTAGGGCGGGCGCCAGAATGCGAGAGGGCCTCCTTGCGGAGGCCCTTCCCTTCTTTGCTCAAGTCACGCCCGGCTGAACCCAAATAGGGGGGGGTTCGCTGTCACTCGGCGGCCCACGGAGATGGGCCGCGCATTCAGCAAGGTCCAGCCGGACGTTCCGTTGCTTAGAAACGGTGGCGCACGCCGATGGCGACGGCGGTGTCGGTGGCGTCGTGCTGGAACGCGTAGTTGTCGCCGTAGGAGGCGTACGCGTACAGGTTGGTGCGCTTCGTGAAGTCGTACGTGTAGCCCAGGCTGTACACGTTGAACGTCGCGTCGTCGCCCGTCAGCTTGTCGTTGCTGGCGGTGGCGCGCTGCCACGAACCGAACACGGCGTGACGGCCCAGCGGCACGGTCGCGCCCAGCATGTACGAATTGGCGCGGAAGCCATCAGCCAGCTTGAACGAACCCAGGTTGTTCATGCCCTCGGGCGTGGTGCCCATGTTCTGGCCGACGAACCAGCCGTCGCGGGTCTGGCCGAAAGCAGCAGCCAGCTTCACGACTTCAAAGTCGTACGAACCGCCGACGATGTATTCCTGGATGCGCGCGGCGTCCTTGCCGCCGACGCGGTTGTTGGACGGGTTGAAGCGGTCATACGAGGCGGCCAGATTCAGCGGACCGTTGACGTATTGCATACCGACGGTCAGCACGCGGTTGTTGTTGCCCGTGGCAAACCCGGTCTGCGTCGTGTCGCTGACCGTGTCGTCCGCGCTGAACGAATAGCCCACGCCAGCCTTGAAGCCGCTCAGGCTCGGGGTTTGGTACAGCACCATGTTGTCCAGGCGCATCGTGTTTGCGCTGCCGAACGTGGTACCCATGTTGGCGGTGTTGTAGCTGATCGAGAACGGATCGATCGAACCAAAGTACTTGGAGGCCAGGTTCGTCTGGCGGCCGAATTCAAGACGGCCCCACGAATCGCTGTCCAGGCCCACGGTGGCTTGGCGGCCGAACAGGCGGTTGCTTTGCAGCGACTTGCCGTTCAAGGGACCAAAACCACCTTCCAGGGTGAACACGGCGCGCAGGCCGTCGCCCAGGTCTTCCGTGCCGCGCAGGCCGAAGCGCGAACCGCTGCTCACGCCTTGCACAGCGCCGAAGCGGCTTTGCGAGTCACCCTTGAACTTCACTTTTTCGTACCCGACACCGGCGTCGATCAAGCCGTAGAGCGTCACGGAGTCGGCGGCTTGCGCGGCGCCGGCAAAGCCGGTCACCAGCGCGACGGCCAATAGCGTCTTCTTCATATAAGTCCCCAAAATGGCGAGATGAAAGGCACATGGCGGACACCAGTCGGGTGTCCACCGGCCGCTGTGTAACCATTCGCGGCCATGCACTAAATCTAGTGTCCAGCTTGCAGCGCATCGCAGTAACCAGGATTTCGAGGAACTACTTTCCATGGTTGGGATAATGACGCCGTGCTGACATCGAAGATGCTGCACGGATGGACGCTAATGCCTTGATAACCAATATGAATCATTGCTCGCAATGAGGCGGCGCCTCTGTTCGGATCATGCGCTTGCCCCAATCAGGCCGACAAGAGTTGTGAGGTGGACCGAACAATTTCTGCGGCGTAAAAGCGACACTCGTAGCCTGCGAGCAGAAAAAAACCCCTCGGCGTCACAAGGGGTTTTTGTTTGACCTTCCGGGCGACCGATATCCGGTCCTGCCGATTAGCGGCCCTTCGGCGGGTAATCCAGTTCACCAAACGTGTATTCGCCGCGGGCCTTGGCGTCGGCCAGTTCCTGGCGGACTTGATCGCGGCTCTTGCCGGCGGATTGCGCAACGGTCTTGGGCGGATAGTCCAGTTCGGCGGAAGTGACCTGGCCGGCAGCCTTGGCGCTTTGCAGTTCCTGTTGAACTTGGTCACGCGACAGGCTGGTGTTTTGCGCGACGGCGGGCGGGTAGTCCAGTTCACCGAACGTGACCGTGCCCGCGGCCTTGGCGGCCTGCAGTTCTTGTTGGACTTGCTCACGCGTCTTGCCATCGGCGTGAGCGGCGGACATACCCACCAGGGTGGCGGAAACCTGAGTGCGGTAGCTAGGGCTTTCATTGAGATGACTCCATCCTAAACTTGCACATCGTCGTCCGCCAGGCTGACGGCTGCGATATGACAATTTGATTGCTGGGACGAAGTATCTGGCGATTGGAGCTTAGTAAAAACCCTTATTTTGGTGAACATATTTGCAAGAATGGGACAATTGCAAGTCGTATCAGCATTGCATGCGCATGTCTTGACCTTGTCCTGCGCCCGACCCAATGGCGGCAAGCCTTGCGGGCATTCAGTTTCCCGCAAGCTAGGCCACCGAGAAGGGACATTCCAGTAAATGGAAGTGTTGTGCACCGTGAAGAAATAGACATTTCTGCTGGCGGGACAATAATTCCATTTATCATACGACTCTGCCAGATATGGAATTTTGAGTCTCGAGGGCCCCATGGACATTCAGCTTAACGACATCGCGCTCTTCGTCGAAGTCGCCAAGCGCAAGAACTTCAGCCACGCCGCCGAGGCCCTGAACATTCCGACATCCACGCTCTCGCGCCGCGTGAGCGAACTGGAGCGCAGCGTCGGCATGCGCCTGCTCAATCGCAGCACGCGCAAGATTGACCTTACCGAAGCGGGCGCCATCTATTTCGAGCGCTGCCGACACATTGTGGAAGAAGCGCGCATCGCGCACGACCAGCTACTGGACATGGCGGTGCAACCGAAGGGGCGCCTGCGCATTTCCCTGCCCACCAGCCTGGCGCAACTGTTTCTTCCGGCGGTGATCCGCGAATTCCGCGAACAACACCCCGAAATCGAATGCGACTTCGATCTGAGCATGCGTCCGATCGACCCGATCAGCAATCCGTTCGACCTGATCCTGCGATTTGGCCAGCAACCCGATTCCAGCCTGATTTCACGCAAGATCGTGCTGATGGCTCACCAGTTGTACGCGTCGCCTGAATACCTGGCGCGACATGGCGAACCGCGCATCCCCGCGGATCTCACCCATCACGAATGCCTGCGGCCAACGATGCGCGAGGAGTCATCCTTCTGGATGCTTCATTCGGGCGACAAAGTCGAACGCGTGCAGGTGTCGGGCCGCTTGTCGGCCAACAATGTCGGCATGCTGGGACGCCTGGCCGGGCACGGCCTGGGCATCACGCCGCTTCTGGTGTTCGATGCGATGGAGCGCGCCATCAAGCAGGCAGGTCTGGTGCGCGTGCTGCCCGAATGGAGCCTGACGCCCCTGCCGCTCTTCGCGCTGCTGCCCTCTCGCATGCTGCCCGCCAAGACCAAGGCTTTCCTGGATTTCATCCAGCCTCGGCTGTCGGACGCATAGCCGCGTCAAGGCGCCGAGCCGGCGCCGTACTGACAGACTGTGTAAAGCGGCGTGCCGGTGGCCGCAACCTTGGCGGAGCCGCCCAGATCCGGCAAGTCGATGATGGCGGCGGCCTCGACCACGTTGGCGCCCAGCCGCTGCAGGAGCTTGATGGCCGCCAGCATCGTGCCGCCGGTGGCGATCAGGTCGTCCACCAGCAGGACGCGCTGGCCGGTGCGCACGGAATCCGTATGCATTTCGACTGCGGCGTTGCCGTATTCCAGCGAGTATTCCTCGGCGACGGTGCGGTACGGCAGCTTGCCCTTCTTGCGCACGGGCACGAATCCAAGGTTCAGTTCGTAGGCCAGCACGCTGCCCACGATAAAACCGCGCGCATCCACGCCCGCCACCAGATCCAGGCGCTGACGCATGTAGCGGTAAACGAAGAGATCGATCAGGACCCGGAACGCACGAGGATCCTGCAGCACCGGCGTGATGTCGCGGAAGGTGACACCGGGTTGGGGCCAGTCCGGAACGCTGCGGATGGTGCGCCGGATGTACTCGGCGTTGTCGGTCTGCATGAGGAACGGCCCTGAAGAATTGAAGCAAGGCGAACTATAACCGCGCCGCCGCGCTTAAGCCAGGATTGGCGCGTGCGATGACAAGTCATGCAGTTTTCCATCGCGCAACACCACGCAACGATGTACTGCGCCGGGAGGCAATGCCGCATGCGTGGCCAGCACGACGGTGCGCCCGCGCACCGCGTCCTCGAGATCCGCGAAGAACGACGTCTCGGCGGCGGCGTCCAGCCCTGCCGTCGGCTCGTCCAGCACGATGACGGCGGACTGCGCCAGCAGTGCACGCGCCAGGCAAAGCCGCCGGGCCTGCCCCGCCGACAGCTGCGAGCCGGTTTCACCCGCCCAGGTATCCAGTCCGTCGGGCAGGCCGCGCACGAAGTCTCCCAGCCTCGCGGCGTCCAGGGCGCGCCACAGCGCGGCGTCGTCGGCGTCGGGATCACCGATCAGCAGATTGGTGCGCAGCGTGCCCAGGAAGAGTGGCGAGTCCTGCGACAGCAAGGCGATCCGGCGATGCCAGTCTGCCTGCGCGCAGTCGCGGGCGTCGCAGCCGCCAAAGCGTACGTGACCGGCCTGCGGATCCTCGAGCCGCAAGAGCAGATGCAGCACGGTGGATTTGCCCGCCCCGCTGGCGCCCACGATCGCCACCCGTTCGCCGGGTTCGATCCGCAGGCTGAGGTCTTCCAGCACAGTCGTGCTTGAACCGGGCGTGCGGGCGGGATACTCAAAGCGCACGCCATCCAGCTCGAGAGCGCCGTTGGCAGGCAACGCGCGCGGCGTCGCCGGATCGCGCATGTCGGGCTCGCATTGTGTGATCTCGCGGATGCGAGATGCGGCAGACATCGCCGACCCCATGCGCGAGGCGCCCCGCATGATCGGGCCGGCCACTTCGAAAATGCCGATCACCGCTAGCAACAGGCCTGCAAGCATCGGACCTTCGATGCGCCCCGCCTGGTGCGCGTCAAGCCCGAACCACAACAGCGCCAGCACAGCAATTCCGGCGGCCACCTGCAGGAACCATTGCCCCCGAACCGCCACCCGCGCCTGGCTGTGTCGCGCCCGCGCGCTGGCCTCGCACAGGCTTTCGAAGTGCGCCAGCGTCTGGTCCTGCGCGTGCAGCGCGACCATGTCCGCATGGCCATCCACTGCGTCCAGCGTGGCGGCGCGCAGGCCCGCCGCGCTTTCCTGGGCCGACGCGCCCGGCTTGCGCGCCGCGCGCAAAAGCCACAAGGGCACCGCGACGCACGCGGTCAGCAACGCCAGCGCAAACACGAGGGCGGCGGCGGGCACCCACTGCCCCAGCACGGCCGTCAGCACCGCGCCTGCCAGGATCGCCGTGCCCAGTGGCGCCAGGACGAAGAGGAAGACCGTGTCCAGCGCATCGACATCGCCCGTCATGCGCGCCACGAGATCGCCGCTGCGATATCGGGCGAGCTGGCGCGGGGTCAGTCGGATCAACGCGGCGAACACCATTGCACGAAGGTCGGCCAGCAGGCGCAGGGTGGCCGAATGGCCAACCACCCGGTCGGCATAACGCGAAACGATCCGCAGGAAGGATAGGCCGCGGACCAGCGCGGACGGCGCAAAAAGATTGAAAACGCCGCCCGCCCCGGCCAGCGCGGCGCCCGTCAGGAACCAACCTGACACGCCCAACAACCCCACGCCAGCGGCCACCGTGGCAAGCGCGAAGAACAATGCGAGCAAAAGCCCGCCTTTACGCCGCGCATACAAGGGCAGCAGCAACAACAAGTTCTTCATGCGTCTTCCACCCTGCCACGCGCCACGCGCGCCACCCTGGAAAACCGGGCGGCCACCGCGGGCGAGTGCGTCGCCAGCAACAAGGTGCGGCCGGCGGAGAACGCCAGGATCTCGTCGAGCACCCGAGCCTGCGTGGCGTCGTCCAGATGCGCCGTGGGTTCGTCCAACAGGATCAGGCCAGGGTCGCGCAGAAATAGCCGGGCCAGCGCGACACGCTGGGCCTGCCCCCCTGACAGGCCGTGGCCCCGGCTGCCCAGCGGTGTATCCAGCCCCAGCGGCAGAACCTGCGCAAATTCGAGGACACAGGCGCGGCGAGCGGCATCCTGCACCTGTGCGTCCGTGGCATCCGGCCGGCCAAGCCGGATGTTGTCGGCGATCGAGCCGGCCAGCAATTGGGGCCGCTGGCCGATCAGCGCAACCCGCTGCCGCAGCGCGGCTTCATTCCATTGATCCAGGGGCAGGCCGTCGATACAAACGTCGCCGCTGGCCGGCCGCAATCGCGCGATGGCCTCGATGAGCGTGGATTTTCCAATGCCGCTGGGCCCCATCAGCGCCAGGTGTTCGCCCGGCGCCAGCGCGAGCGCTGCGTCCGACAGCACAGCCTGGCCTCGGCCAGGCGCGTCCACCCGCAGGCCGGAAATGGCGAGGTCGGCGCCCCGCTCCGTCCGCGCGGGCGCACCGCCCTTTCTGTCGGCAGGCTCGGCGGCTTCGTCCGGCAAACCGTCGAACAACACGGCGATCTGCGTGACGGCGGCAAGCGCCGTGGCACGGTCGTGATAATGCGCCGCGAACTGGCGCAGCGGCGCATAGACTTCCGGCGCCATCAGCAGGCAGAACAAGCCGGCCTGCAAGGTCAGCGGCGTCCAGCGCACGTCCAGGAACCCCAGGTACGTCAGGCCGATGTAAACCGCGACGCCCGCGACGCCCAGGGCGGCAAAGAATTCAAGCACCGCGGAAGACAGGAACGCGATGCGCAACACTGACATCGTGCGCTGGCGCAGCGCGTCGCTGGCGGCCACGACCGACTCGGCCTCGGCTTGCGCCCGGCCATACAGCTTGAGCGTGGACAGGCCGCGCAACCTGTCCGCAAAAAAACCGGACAGGCGCGCGAAGGCGCGCAAGTGGCGACGACTGGCGCCCTGCGCGCCCCACCCCACCAGCGCCATGAACAGCGGAATCAGCGGCGCCGTGATCAACAGCACCAGGCCGGCAATCACGTCCACTGGCAGCAGCACGACCGAAAAGGCCACCGGCAGCATCGCAGCCGCGGCCATTGCCGGCAGATACTTGGCGAAGAAGCCGTCCAGCGCCTCGACCTGGTCCACCACGGCGCTTGCCAGTTCGCCCGAGGCTTTGCCTCGGCTCCAGTAGGGGCCCTTTTGCACAAGCCGGCGAAACAACGACTGACGCACATGGCGCTTGATGCGCTCGGACGCATCCGCCCCCGCCCGCTCGCCCGCCCAACTGATGCAGGCACGTACCAGCATCAGCGTTGCAATGCCCAGGATGCCGCCCAGCAGCTCGTGCCGCGGCGCCTGGCCGACGATCGCCGAATCGAGCACGCTGGCCAGCAGCCAGGCCTGAACGACCAGCAAGGCGCCGGCCAACAGCGGCGCCGCGCCCGCCAGAATCAGCGGGAAACGCGCTGTCCTGGCCAGCCCCATCAGCCACCGCGACTGCTCGCGCGGCGGCTTCTGCAGGGACGCCGACGGATCGTGCTCGAGGCTGCTTGCGCCGCCGCTCACTCGTCGTCGCGGCTGGCGCGCGGATCATGCGTATGACCCTCGCGCAGCTCGAACCACATTGCATTGAGAATGGCGAATGCGCACGCCAGGCCCAAGCCCAGGATCCACGAGAAATACCACATGGTGAGAGCCTCCTTTATCAGTACGAGTTGGGCGTGTCGCCCACCGAATCATGGGTGACCTTGCCGCGCATGACGCGATACACCCAGCCGGTGTAGAGCGTGACGATCGGCAGGAAGATGGCAACCGCGATCACCATGATCCACAACGTCATATGGCTGGAAGACCCGTCCCAGATCGTGAGGCCCGCCTTCGGGTTCGTCGACGAAGGCATGATGAACGGGAAGAGCGAAAAGCCCACAGTCAGGATCACGCCGGCGATGGACGCCGACGACGACAGGAACGCCAGCATGTTCGCTCGCACGGTCAGCAACAGCGCCGCCAGCACGGCGCCGGCCACGCCGAGCGCCGGTGCGATCCACATCCACGGCCACTTGGCGTAGTTGGCCATCCAGGCGCCCGTCTGCACCGACACCGACTTGAGCATGGGATCGGACGGCGCCGCCATGTCCACCGCACTGGTGATGGTGTGGCCCGGGACGCCACCCGCGACCCAGAACCCGCCGGCGACGAAAAGCGCCGCGGTCAGCAAGGCGCAGAGCCGCCCCCAGTTGCGGGCGCGCGACGAAATGGGATCTTCCGTGCGCCACGCCAGCAACACCGCGCCATGCATGGCAAGCATCACGACGCTGAGCACCCCAGCCAGCAGCGCAAACGGCATGAAAAGCTGGAAGAAATGCCCTTCATACATGGGCCGCAGCGTCACCGCATCAAACGTGAACGGCACACCCAGGATGATGTTGCCCATGGCCACGCCAAACACCAGGGACGCCACCACGCCCGAGAAGCACAGCACGCCGTCCCAGCTGTTGCGCCAGCGCGTGCCTTCCATCTTGCTGCGGTACTTGAAGCCGACAGGCCGCAGGATCAGCGCGATCAGGACCAGCATCATCGCCAGGTAGAAACCGGAGAATGATGCCGCATACAGCAGGGGCCACGCGGCGAAAATGGCCCCGCCGGCGGTGATGAGCCAGACCTGGTTGCCTTCCCACACCGGCCCCACCACATTGATCACCACGCGACGCTCGGCGTCGGTCTTGGCCACCACCGGCAGCAGCGCGGCGACGCCAAGGTCGAAGCCGTCCATGACGGCAAAGCCGATGAGCAATGCGCCCAGCAGCACCCACCACACCACGCGCAAAGTGCCGTAGTCGAAAGGAATCAAAGTTTCCATTTGCGTCTCTCCCTTCAGGCGCGCACGGCGGCGCGGACAGGATCGGCGGCGGCGTCGGCAGGGGCCGGCGCATCGGACTTCGGTCCGGCCTTGATGGCATGCAGCATGACCTTCACACCGATGATCAACAGGATCGTGTACAGGACCAGGAAGATCGACAGGCTGACGACCAGATCTGTCATGGTCAGGCCGGAGGCTGCGTAGTACGTGGGCAGCACCCCTTCAATCACCCACGGCTGGCGGCCGTACTCGGCCACGAACCAGCCGCTTTCGATGGCGATCCAGGGCAGCGGCAGGCTCCACACCGCCACCTTGAGCAGGCCGGGACGGCTGTCCAGGCGGCCGCGCGAGGCCAGCCAGAACGCCACGCCGAAGAACACGATCAGGTACATGCCCACCGCCACCATGATGCGGAACGCCCAGAAAAGCGGCGCGACAGTCGGGATGGTGTCCAGCGCGGCCTGCTTGATGTCGGCCTCGGTGACCTTGCTCATGTCGGGCTGATGGCGCTTGACGAGCAACGCGTAGCCCAGGTCGGGCCAGGTCTTGTCGAACACCATGCGCGCGTCGACGTCCTTGGGATTGGCGCGGATCTTCTGCAGGGCCTCATAGGCCACGATGCCGTCGCGGATGCGGTTCTCGGCGCGCAAGACCAGATCGTTGATACCCAACAGCGGCGTCGTGAGCGAGCGCGTGCCAATGATGCCCATGACGTAGGGGATCTCGATGGCGAAGTCGTTCCGGCGTTCCGCCTGGTTCGGGATTGCGATCAGGTTGAAGGACGCAGGCGCGGGCTCGGTATGCCACATGGACTCCATGGCCGCGATCTTCATCTTCTGGTGTTCGGTGGTGAGGTAACCGCTTTCGTCACCCAGCACGACAACCGACAGCGCGCCGGCCAGGCCGAAGCTTGCCGCCACCGCCATGGAGCGCTTGGCCAGATCGATGTGACGGCCCCGCAGCAGGTACCAGGCGCTGATCGACATGACGAACATCGCGCCCGCAACGTATCCGGCGCTGACCGTGTGCACGAACTTGGCCTGGGCGACGGGGTTGAAGATGACCGCCGCAAAGTCGGTCATCTCCATCCGCATCGTGTCGGGATTGAAGATCGCGCCAACCGGATTCTGCATCCAGCCGTTGGCGATGAGGATCCACAACGCAGAGAAGTTCGTGCCGAACGCGACGAGCCAGGTCACCACCAGGTGGCTGACCTTGGACATGCGATTCCAGCCGAAGAAGAACAGGCCGACAAACGTGGCTTCCAGGAAGAAAGCCATCAGCCCTTCCAGCGCGAGCGGCGCGCCGAAGATGTCGCCCACGTAGTGGCTGTAGTAAGACCAGTTCATGCCGAACTGGAACTCCATCACCACGCCGGTGGCCACGCCCAAGGCGAAGTTGATGCCGAACAGCGTGCCCCAGAACATCGTCATCCGCTTCCAGATGGCGCGGCCGGTCATGACGTACACGCTTTCCATGATGGCCAGCATGAACGACAGGCCAAGCGTGAGCGGGACAAACAGAAAGTGATAGAGCGCGGTCGCGGCGAACTGGAACCGCGACAGGTTCACAACGTCGAGATCAATCATGGGGCTGCTCCCAGGGCGTTGACGCGCCGCGACAACCGGCATGGTTCCCAGGCCGTCCACCGCGCCATGTTAGGGGCGTTGCATACAACTTCATAGAGGTTTCCTGAAAGATCGAGGCGTGGCAGGTCAGCCTTTGCCTCGCAATTTGCCGGCGAAACCCAGCACCTTCTGCACTTTCGAGCCCAGTTTCATCAGGCTTTGCAGGGTTTCTGGCGGCAGGCGTTGAACCTCATCGAACCACCCGGTGGATAGTTCGATGAGCTCCAGCATTTCGGTCATTCGTTGTTGGGCGTAGGCCTCGTCCGGGCCGGCCGGGGGCTCCAGCAGCGTGTCGCGCAGCAGCGTCAGCGTGGGATCGACTTCGCGCTTGCGCTTCTCTTCCATCAGGATGCGGAAGATCTCCCACACGTCCTTGGGCGTCTCGAAATAGTCGCGACGGTCGCCCACAAGATGGATCAGCTTCACAAGGCGCCAGGACTGCAGCTCTTTCAGCCCCAGGCTGACGTTCGAGCGCGAAAAGCCCAATGCCTCGGCGATGTCGTCGGCGTTGAGCGGCTGAGGGGCCAGGAAGAGCAGCGCGTAGATCTGGCCGACGGTGCGGTTCACGCCCCAACGGCTGCCCATTTCGCCGAAATGAAGGACGAAACGTTCGTTTTGGGGGGATAGCGCCATAGTGTTCAGCCAGCAGGTAAGACCAGGAAGCACACGCCGTATCGATACAGGCGGTTACTTCACTTTCAGAAATTCCTGAAATTATCGAACAAACAATGAGAAAGCGCAAACCACAAAGGCAGCAGGGGCAAGCGCGCAAGCGACCGCGATTCAGGCGACACGCAGGCCAAAATAGCGGCCGGACGTGACAGCCATACAACAAAAATTGGCAATTGCGGACTAGCGGGACGACCGCCGATGGGCTTTTCGCGCCCTGCCCGGCGACTATCGAGCGGCGAACCAACCCGAGCGGCGGCCTTTTACGCCCGGGACGGACGTAACGAAAACGCCACCGGCCTGCAGGCGGGTGGCGTTTTCAGCGGGATGATGTGGGGGCCGGCGGGCTCTATCCCGATCCGGCGGGGTTCGGCGCGGAAATCAGCCGGCTTTGACGGTCACGGCGGAGGACACGCGCTTGGCCTTGGCGCGGGCGGCGGCTACGTCCTCGGCCACGGCCAGACCCACGCCCATGCGGCGCTTGACGAAGGACTCGGGCTTGCCGAAGAGACGGATATCAGTGCCGGGTTCGGCCAGGGCCTCGGCCACGTTGTGGAACGACACCGCGGCGGCGTCGACGCCGCCATAGATGACGCTGCTGGCGCCGGGCTGGCTCAGACTGGTGTCAACAGGCAGCCCCAGCAGGGCCCGGGCGTGCAGCTCGAACTCGTTCTGCGTCTGGGTAATCATGGTGACCATGCCGGTATCGTGCGGACGCGGGCTGACTTCGGAGAACCAGACCTGGTCGCCGGCGACGAAGAGTTCGACGCCGAAGATGCCCAGACCGCCAAGTTCGGACGTGACCGCCAGCGCAATATCGCGGGCGCGCTGCAGCGCTGCCGGCGACATGGGATGCGGCTGCCAGCTTTCCACGTAGTCGCCGTCCACCTGCTTGTGGCCGATGGGCTCGCAGTAGCGGGTCTCGACCTGGCCGTCGGTGCCGCGGGCGCGCACCGTCAGCAGGGTGATTTCGTAGTCAAAGCGGATGAAGCCTTCGACAATGGCGCGACCGCCCCCCACCCGGCCGCCTTCCTGGGCGTAGCGCCAGGCGGAGACCAGATCGTCGGCGCTCTTGATCACGGATTGACCTTTGCCCGACGAAGACATGACCGGCTTGATGACGCACGGATAGCCGATGCCGCCATCGATGGCCTGGCGAAGCTCTTCTTCGGTGTCGACAAAGCTGTAGGGTGAAGTGGGCAGCCCCAGGGTTTCAGCCGCCAGGCGGCGAATCCCTTCGCGGTTCATGGTGAGCTGGGCTGCGCGGGCGGTGGGGGTGACCCGCGCCGTCCCGGCGGCTTCGAGTTCGACCAGCAAGCTCGTGGCAATGGCCTCGATTTCGGGGACAATAACGTGCGGCTGCTCTTGTTCGATGATTTTGCGCAGGGCCTGCGGATCCGTCATCGAGACCACGTGCGCCCGGTGCGCAACCTGATGGCCCGGGGCGTCCGCGTACCTGTCCACCGCAATGACCTCCACGCCCAGCCGTTGCAGGGCGATGATGACCTCTTTGCCCAGTTCGCCAGACCCTAGCAGCATGACGCGGGTAGCCAGGGGAGACAGTGGCGTGCCAAGGACGGGGCTGGGAATGCTGGACATGGAGCGGGCCTGAATAGAAAAGTTTGAAAGCCATTGAAAGACTCGCCAGCATGCCATACCCCCCAGCCAGGGGCAAACTAGCATACTGATATTAAAATCCGCCCATGACTGACCATCCCACCACATCGTCCGGCACCGCGCTGGCATCCGCCCGCAGAACGCTGCAAATAGAAAGCCAGGGCCTTCAAGACCTCTCCGCCCGGCTGGATGACAGCTTCACGCGAGTCGTGGACCTGCTGCTGGCGTGCCGTGGCCGCGTGGTCGTCAGCGGCATCGGAAAAACGGGACACATCGCTCGCAAGATCGCCGCTACGCTGGCCTCCACCGGCACCCCCGCCTTTTTCGTGCATGCCGCCGAAGCCGTCCATGGCGACCTGGGCATGATCACCCGCGATGACGTGCTCATCGCCATTTCCTATTCCGGCTCGGGCCAGGAACTGCTGACCATCCTGCCCGTCGTCCGCCGCATGGGCGCAGGCCTGGTGGCGATTACCGGCAATCCGCAATCCGAGCTGGCCCGGCAGGCCGACGTCCACCTGGACGCCAGTGTGGCGCAGGAAGCCTGCCCGCTGAACCTCGCCCCCACCGCCAGCACTACCGCGGCCCTGGCCCTGGGCGACGCCCTGGCCGTGGCCTGCCTGGAAGCCCGCGGGTTCGGGCCGCAGGATTTCGCCCGATCGCATCCGGGCGGCGCCCTTGGACGCCGCCTGCTCACCCACGTCCGCGACGTCATGCGCCAGGGCGACGCCCTGCCGATCGTCATGGCTGGCACCCCGGTGTCGCAAGCACTGGAAGTCATGTCGGCCAAGGGCATGGGCATGACGGTCGTGACCGACGCGCAGCACCGGCCCCTGGGCATCTTTACCGACGGCGACCTGCGCCGCCTCATCGCTCGGCACGGCGACATCCGCAGCTTGAACGTTGAATCCGGCATGACCCGGTCCCCGCGCAGCATCAGCCCCGACGCGCTTGCCGTCGAGGCCGCCCGGCAGATGGACGAACAACGGCTCAATCACATGCTGGTGATGGACAATGACGGCGCGCTGGTCGGCGCCTTGCACATGCATGATCTGATGGCCGCTAAAGTGGTATGACTATGACTCTTTCCGCATCCGTGAATCACCCGGCCGAAGCGCTGGTGCTTGCCCGTATCCCCTCCACCGTGCGCGAACGCGCCGCGGCCGTGCGCCTGATGGTGTTCGACGTGGATGGCGTGCTGACCGACGGCAGCCTGTACTACGGTGAAAGCGGCGAACTGCAGAAGCGCTTCCATGCGCTGGACGGCCACGGGCTGCGGCTGCTCATGGAGGGCGGGCTCAAGGTCGCGCTCATCACCGGCCGATCCGGCCCCATCGTCGCGCGCCGCGCGGCGGAACTCGGAATCGCCGAGGTCATCCAGGGCGTGCGCGACAAAGGCAGTGCCCTGACCGAACTTGCACAGCGATCCGGTGTCCAACTGAACCAGACCGGCTACATGGGCGATGACATCATCGACCTGCCGGCCTTGCAGCGCGCGGGCTTTGCGGCCAGCGTTCCCAACGCTCCCGGCTACGTCAGCCAGGCCGCCCACTGGATTTCCACCCTGCCCGGCGGCAGCGGGGCCGTGCGCGAATGCTGCGATCTTCTGCTGGCCTCCCAAGGGCGCCTGGGCGCGTTCCTGGCCACACCGGGGCTGCTGGGCCCCGGGGCCATCCAATGATCGCCCTGTCAACGAATACGCCCTTGCGGCGCACCCGATGAAAGAACGTTTTCCCTCTTTGATTGCGCTGTTCCTGCTGCTGGTGCTCGTCACCAGTTCGTGGTGGGCCGCCGATTACGCGCAGCGGGCCATCCAGGTGGACCCGCCGCGCCGCGTTACGCATGAAATGGACGCCTGGTCGCGCAACTTCGTCATGCTGCGCACCGACCCCAACGGCAAGCCCATCAACCGCCTTGAAGGCGAGTACGCCGAGCACTTCCCCGACGACGATTCTTATCACGTGACGTCGCCACGCGCCGTGGGGCAACGCGAAGACAATCCCATCACGGTGGCCGTGTCCAAGACGGCCGTCATGCAAGAGGGCGGCAAGCGTATCGTCATGGAAGGCGATGCGCACGTATTGCGTCAGCCAGATGCCGAAAACGACATGCTGGACGTGCGCAGCCAGCAATTGACCATCCTGCCCGATGACGACGTCGTGTTCACCGACCTGCCCGCGGTCGTGCTGAAGGGACGTTCGCGCATGACAGGCACCGGCATGCACTACAACAACAAGACGCGCCAACTGAAGGTTTCGGCATCGACCGATGTGGAAATCGCCGGCTCGGAAGGCAGACAGCAGCGCCGCACCGAAATTCCAGCCAATAACACTGACCAGAAAAAACCATGACCGACCTCCGGACTCTCCTCGCCCCGACGACTCGCCTTATCGGCGCCGTGCTGTTGACGGCCTCGGCGCTCGCACCGGCCTATGCGGCGGACCCGGCCTCGAAAGCAGCCCCACCGGCGGAAGAGCCGAGCACGCTGATTCTGTCGGACACCCTGCACTATGACGACGTGAAGAAACAAAGCGTGTTCACGGGCAACGTGAACATGACGCGCGGCCTCATGACGCTTACCTCCGACACGCTGCAGATGAACGAGGACGCGAAGGGCAACCAGTTCGGGACGGCCACCGCCAACAAGGGCAAGGTCGTCACGATCCGGCAGGAACGGCCCGAGAGCTTCGAACTGATCGAAGGCAAGGGCTTGCGCGCCGAATACGACGGCACCAACAGCACGTTCGATTTGATTGGCCAAGCGGTCGTGGTTCGTTACGTCTGTGGGAAACCGTTCGATACCATTCGGGGCGAACGGGTACGCTACAACGAGAAGTCCGGCACCTACGAAGCCCAGGGCGGACCCAACTCCGCAGCCGCGGGCGGCCGGGTGCGCTCGGTGGCCGAACCTCGCGCCAAGGCCGACGCAGCCGTCGCCGAATGCCGCAAACAGCAGGCAGCCAAGAAAGGGCGCTGAAGCGCTTCCCATGCAACACCATTCGCAGCCACGATGAACCAACCTTCAGTGCCGACCCCCGTGACCTCCGCCCCTTCGGGCGTCAAGCAGGGCAGCCTGCGCGCAACCGGACTGCGCAAGACCTATAACGGCCGCACCGTCGTGCAGGACGTTTCCCTGTCCGTCGTCAGCGGCGAAGTCGTCGGCCTGCTGGGCCCCAACGGCGCAGGCAAGACCACCAGTTTCTACATGATCGTGGGCCTGGTGCCCGCGGACGCCGGCCGCATCGAGATCGACGGTTCCGTCATCACCGCGATGCCGATCCACAAGCGTGCGCGCATGGGGCTGTCGTACCTGCCGCAGGATGCCTCGGTGTTCCGCCGCCTGACGGTGGAACAGAACATCCGGGCCGTGCTGGAACTTCAAGTGGGGCCGGATGGCCGCGCCTTGTCGACCTCCAAGATCAACGAGCAGATGGAGTCCCTGCTTGAAGAACTCCAGATCGGCCATATCCGAAGCAACGCCGCAATTTCCCTGTCCGGCGGTGAACGCCGCCGGGTCGAAATCGCGCGGGCGCTGGCGACGAGCCCCCGCTTCATCCTGCTGGACGAGCCCTTCGCCGGCGTCGACCCCATCGCCGTCATCGAGATCCAGCGCATCGTGCGCTTCCTGAAAGGCCGTGGCATCGGTGTACTGATCACCGACCACAACGTGCGGGAAACGCTGGGCATCTGCGACCGCGCCTACATCATCAGCGAAGGCAAGGTGCTGACCGACGGCCATCCCGAGGAAATCGTGGGCGACCCGGCGGTGCGCCGCGTCTATCTGGGCGAACACTTCCGGATGTAACCAAGGTGGAAAGACCCCGTAACCCTCGCCGGAATGGGGGCCGTAAGCCCTAGGGCTTCAGCCATAAAATTGCCATGTACTTGCTGTAGGTCAGCTTGTTTTATCGGCCTGAGTCTATACACTAGTACTAAACGAATCTGCTTATTGAAGGAGAACGCCTAACGAATCCACCGCGCCTTTTGCGCAACTTTTTTCCTCTTTTAGAAGGAGAGCACACTATGAACCTGAGCATCTGCGGTCGTCACCTCGACGTCACCCCGGCCATCCGGGAATATGTCATGAACAAACTGGCGCGAGTGCTGCGGCATTTCGATCACGTCATCGATACCCAGGTCATGCTCTCAGTAGAGCCCCTGCGGCATAGAGCCGAAATCACCATGCGTCTTAGCGGCAAGGACATTCATTGTGAAGCAACCGATGAAAACCTCTATGCAGCCATAGACCTTCTTGCTGACAAAGTCGACCGTCAGGTCATCAAGCACAAGGACAAGGTAAGAAGTCACTCAGCAGAGTCCGTGAAGCGGCAAGCGGCGAGCCTCTCGCCACCCCAGCAGTAACCGCGCTTCATGACCGCTCTTCTTGAGCGACAAGCAGTTCAGCGATCCCCGGATCCTGCCTAAGTCCCGGTGTCCCGCTAGACCTTGCGTCCAGCTGGGGCATCGGCAACTCCCCCCCGCTTCACCCAACTCCCCCTACCTGTGTGTCTTGTGCTGGCCGTCGCCGGCAAGTCCGAGCGTCCCTGTTTTCGGACCAGTTGCCCTTGGCGCGCGGCCTCGCTTGCACCGGAATGCCCACAACGTGGCGCTATCGGTCTATGCTGTCGCTCTCGCGGTCTCCTTGGCGCCCGTCGCTCGACGTGTCCAGGGGGTCTGATTGTTGCAGTGCGTCATATAACCATATAATGACCTGATGAATCATTTGTCGCGCATCCTTCCCGCCGGCAACGTCGTGCTCGATATGCTCGCAACGAGCAAGAAACGTGCGTTCGAACAGGCCGGCCTGCTTTTTGAAAACAACAACGGGCTGGCGCGTGCGCTTGTGTTCGACAGCCTGTTCGCCCGTGAACGCCTGGGTTCCACGGCGCTCGGGCAGGGCGTGGCTGTGCCGCACGGCCGCGTGAAAGGCCTTGAGCAGGCGTTGGCGGCTTTTATCCGCCTGGCCCAGCCCATTGCTTTCGACGCCCCCGACGGGCAGCCCGTGTCGATGTTGCTGTGCCTGCTCGTGCCTGAAACAGCAACGCAGCAGCACCTGGACATCCTGGCCGAACTGGCGCAGCTCATGTCCAACAAGGCGCTGCGCGAGGCCCTGGCGACCGAGCCCGATCCGGCCATCGTCCACAAGATGCTCACGACCGGCCAACTCTGATCCCACGCGGAATCGCTGCCATGCTCACGGTGCAGGAACTCGTCGACGACAACGCCGACAAAATCCCCTTTAACTGGATATCGGGCCAGGGCGCCGCGGACCGCGCTATTCCCGACGACGGCATGGCGGCCGCCGACCTGGTCGGCCACTTGAACCTGATCCACCCCTCCCGCATCCAGGTGTTCGGCCAGGAAGAGCTGGCGTATTACACGCGCTTCGACCTGCGTCGCCGCATGCACCACATGGACGAGCTCCTGATCGGTGGCGTGCCGGCCATTTTGCTGGCCGACGGCCTGACGCCGCCGCAGGACCTGATCGACCAGTGCGACCAACACCAGGTGCCTCTGCTGTCCACCCCGGTGGCCGCCGCGCAGCTTATCGACCTGCTGCGCATCTACCTGGGCAAGAAGCTGGCGCCCACCACCACGGTGCATGGCGTCTTCCTGGACGTGCTTGGACTTGGCGTGCTGATCACTGGCGAATCCGGGCTGGGCAAGAGCGAACTGGCGCTGGAGCTGATTTCACGCGGGCACGGCCTGGTGGCCGACGACGCCGTGGAATTCTCGCGCACCGCGCCCAACATGATCGAAGGCCACTGTCCGCAACTGCTGCAGAACCTGCTCGAGGTGCGCGGCCTGGGGCTGCTGGACATCCGCACGATCTTCGGCGAAACCTCGGTGCGCCGGAAGATGCGCCTCAAACTCATCGTGCACCTGGTGCGCGCCACCGCCCAGGACAAGTTCGAACGCCTGCCGCTGCAGGACATCACGCAGGACATGCTTGGGCTGCCCGTGCGCAAGGTGATGCTGCAGGTTGCCGCGGGGCGCAACCTGGCCGTGCTGGTCGAAGCCGCCGTCCGCAACACCATCCTGAAACTGCGCGGCATCGACACGCTGGGCGAATTCATGGAACGCCAGGCGATGGCGATTCTCCAAAGCAGCAAATGAGCACGCGTCGTCGCCCTGCGGCATCGTGAGCCTGTACGAGACCCTGGCCGACGAGATCGCCACGTCGATCGCCACAGGCGTTTTGCGTGCCGGCGACAAGCTGCCCTCGGTCCGCGACGCGTGCGCCGCACGCGGCGTCAGCCCTTCCACGGTATTCCAGGCCTATTACCTGCTTGAGGCGCGAGGCCTTGTGCGCGCCCAGCCGCGTTCGGGCTACTACGTCAACGCCCCTGCGGAATCGCTGCCGCCCGAACCCGGCGCCTCGTGCCCGGACGGCGAATCGACCGAGCTCGCGATCAGCGAGCGCATCTTCGACATCCTGGATTCGGTGCGCAACCGTGATGTCACGCCGCTGGGGTCGGCCTTCCCCTCTCCGCTGCTGTTTCCACTGCCCAGACTGGCGCAGGCCATGGCGGCGCATCTCAAGCGCCAGGACCCGCGCGACACGGTGGATGACCTGGCGCCCGGCAATCCTCGTCTGCGGCGGCAGATCGCATTGCGCTATTTGATAGGCGGCATCAATCTGTCCGCCAATGACATCGTCATCACCAACGGCGCGCTCGAGGCCCTGAACCTTTGCCTGCAGGCGGTCACCCAGCCGGGCGACACGGTGATCGTCGAAGCGCCCACGTTCTATGGGGCGTTGCAAGCCCTGGAAAGACTGGGCCTGAAGGCGCTGGAAGTGCCCACCCATCCGCGCACGGGCATCGATCTGCACGCGATGGAATCCGCCATTGCCCGCCATGCGCCGCGCGCCTGCTGGCTGATGACGCAATTCCAGAACCCGCTGGGCAGCCTGATGCCCGACGAGAAAAAACGCCAGCTCGTGGAGCTGCTTGCGCGACACGACATCCCTCTGATCGAAGATGACGTCTATGGCGAGCTTTACTTCGGAACCGCGCGACCCGTGCCCGCGAAGGCTTATGACGCACGCGGGCTGGTGCTGCATTGCTCGTCGTTTTCAAAGTGCCTGGCGCCGGGCTATCGCATCGGTTGGGCCAGCGCGGGGCGTTATGCGCAGCGGGTGCAACGGCTGAAGCTGTCTTCGACGCTGTCCGCTTCCGGGCCCGCGCAAGGCGCAATCGCCGAATACCTTGAACAGGGCGGCTACGACCGCCATCTGCGTCGGCTGCGCCAGACGTTGCAGGCGCAGCAGGAACGCATGGCCGATGCCATTGCGCGCGAGTTCCCGGCGGGCACGCGCGTGACACGTCCTCAAGAGGGCTTCTTCCTGTGGGCCGAACTACCCGTGTCCGTGGACGCGCTGGCGCTGCATCGGCAGGCCCTGTCGCGTGGCATCAGCGTGGCGCCGGGCCCGATTTTTTCTGCCAGCGGGCAGTTTGGCAGCGCGCTGCGGCTGAACTATGGCCACCCCTGGGATGCCGGCGTGGAAGCCGCCATTCGCACGCTGGGCGAACTGGCGCGCGAGGCCTGCTCGCGGGCACGCCACGCCGGCTGAAACGGCGGCCTCGGGCGCCCGCGCGCGTCAGTTCAGCGTCGAAGCGGCGCGCGCACGCTTGACCTCAAGCGCCGTCACCCCTCCCGCCTGATTGCCCCAGCTATTGCGGATATAGGAAACCAGCATCGCGATGTCGTTGTCGCTGAGAATCTGCCCGAACGGCGGCATGCCGTGAGGCCGAGGATTCGAGGTAGTGGCCGGCGCGTAACCGCCGTCCAGCACCATGCGAATCGCATTGACGGGCGACGGCGCGGTCACGGTCGGATTGCCGGCCAGCGCGGGCCATGCCAAGCCGCTGCCCTTGCCATCAGGCTGATGGCATTGCGCGCATTGCTGGCTGTAGATTTTGCCGCCAAGCTCCAGCGCCGCCGGCGTCGCGCCGGCCGGCCGGGCTTCGGACGCAGGCGGCGTCGCGGGCAGGGATTTGATATAGACGCCGATGGCGAGCGCATCGTCGTCGGTCAGGTGCTGCGTGCTGCCCAGCACCACTTCGGCCATGGGACCGCTGACGGTTGAATGCGCGGATATGCCGGTCTTGAGCAGGGTGGCGATATCCTGCGCCGTCCAGCGGCCCATGCCTGCATGCATGTCGTTGGTAAGCGGCGGCGCATACCAGTTCAGCATCGGGATCACGCCGCCCGACAATGCCTGCGACGAGCGCGTGGCGCCCAGGGAGTTGCGCGGCGTGTGGCACGCGGCGCAATGACCCAGGCCTTCGACCAGATATCGGCCACGGTTCCACTCTACCGACTGGCCCGGATCCGGTTCTTGCACGCCCGGCTTGAAGTACAGCGCACGCCACGCCGCCAGCAGCGCCCGCTGGTCGTACGGAAAGTCCATCTCGGGCGGCCGGTTGGGCTGCCGGACGGGCGCGACGCTGCGCAGATAGGCGAACAAGGCGTCGGAGTCGCTGCGCGTGACGCGCGTGTATTCGGTGTACGGAAAGGCCGGATACAGCAGCGAGCCGTCCCGGGACTTGCCGTTATGCAGCGCCTGCCAGAAATCGTCGGCCGTCCAGGCGCCGATGCCGGTGTCCGTGTCAGGCGTGATGTTCGGTCCGTACACCGTGCCGAACGGCGTGGGAATGGGAGTGCCGCCCGCCAATGCCTTGCCGCCCCGGCTGGTGTGGCAGGCCATGCAGTTGCCTGCCAGCGCCAGGTAACGTCCGCGTTCGATCAAACCCGCGCCGTCCGCCGCAGCCCCGGCTGGACCGGTGCTGGAGTCTTCTCGTGTGCCCAGCCAATACAAACTGCCCAAAACGACAAGCGCCGCCAGCAATAGAAATCCCAGGACTTTTTTCATCAGTTTCATCCGGGTCTTTCCTCAGCGTTGAGCCTGGCTGCCGCATTCCACGGGCAGCCGGACGGAATCCGCGGCATCTGGCGCATAGGGCTCGGCGACGGGTTGCGACGACAGCCACGCCGTCAGGGCGCCGATGTCGGCGGGGGTGAGCTTGTTGGAGATGTCGGCCATGCAGTCAGGCGCGGCAGCGTGGCGCAGGCCGTTTTTCCATCCGCCGATCTGCGCGCCGATGTAGTCGCGCGGCAAACCCAGCAGACCCGGGATGGCGGGAAGCATGCCGCTCAAGGCGGCGCCATGACAGGACGCGCAGGCCGGCAGGCCGCGCGCGGCGTCACCGTCCATGGCCAGCTTGCGGCCCGCTTCGAGCGTGGCGGCGGACACGTCGGCGCGCGCTGGCGGCGGATAGGCCACGTGCTGCCCCGAAAAATACGCGGCCATTTCGCGCAGATAGTCGTCCGGCAGGCCGGACAGCAGATGCGCCATCGGCCGGTACTGGCGCCGTCCGTCGCGGAAATTCAGCAACTGGTGATAGAGATAGTCCTGCGGCTTGCCGGCAAGCCGCGGGTAGTAGCCGTCGGCTCCCGCCCTGCCCTGCGCGCCATGACAGGCCGTACAGGCCGCGACGCGAGCCGCCATGGTGTCTGGCAGCAGCGTCTGTCGAGACGAGTCCTGAGCCAGGACCGGTGTGGTCATAAAGACAACAAACGCGGCCGCAAACCCTCTGCAGAATGCCCGAAACGCCGGCAGTGAAACACTACGAAAGGAAATGAGGGCTAACATCTAGGTCGAATTCCTATCCCCCGAATCGCATGACGGCGGGGCGCGTAAAGTGAATCTGCGAAGTATCCGGTGCCAAGCTTACGTCAGGCCGCGCGATGGGGTACAGGCGCAGATCCTGAGTTTATGGCCATATCAGATGCTATCCCGCCGGCATCGTCCTGGAAAAGCGTGCCACAATCATGTCCATGTTGAAAGTCGTCCTCGTCACCGGCATCTCTGGTTCCGGCAAGTCTGTCGCGCTGCGCATGCTCGAGGACGCCAGCTACACCTGCGTCGACAACCTGCCGGTCCGATTCCTGACCGAGTTCATCGCCAACGCCCGTGATGACGGCATGGAACGGGTCGCCGTCGCCATCGACGTGCGGTCTCCCGGCGAACTGGCCGAACTCCCGGACGTGGTTACTGCGCTGCGCGCCATGGGCACCAGCCTGCGCGTGGTGTTCCTGGACGCCAGCACCGCCACGCTGGTGCAGCGGTACTCTGAATCGCGGCGCCGCCACCCACTGACCGACCGCCTGCAGCGCGGCGGCACCACGCCGTCGCTGACCGACTGCATCGCGCTCGAACGGGAACTGCTGGCGCCACTGCGCGAACAGGAACACGTCATCGACACGTCAGACCTGACGCCGGGCCAGCTACGCGCCTGGATCCGGGACCTGATCAAGGCTGACCGCGCCCCGCTGGTGCTGACCTTCGAATCCTTCGCCTACAAGCGCGGCGTCCCGGGCGACGCCGATCTGGTGTTCGACGTTCGCTGCCTGCCCAACCCGCACTATGACCGCAACCTGCGTCCGCTGACTGGCCGCGACGAACCCGTGGCGACGTGGCTGGCGGGATACGAGCAAGTGGGCCAGATGATCGACGACATCGCCGGCTTCCTGAACCGTTGGCTGCCGTTGTACACCCAGGACACCCGCAATTACCTGACCGTTGCCATTGGCTGCACCGGCGGCCAGCACCGCTCTGTCTATGTGGTGGAACAGCTGGCGCTGCGCTTCGCCCACCACGACCCCCTGCTGGTGCGCCACCGCACCCAACTGCCCGACGAATCCGCATGACGCTTTCCCGCTCCCTGCATCTGATCCTTGTCCTGCTGCTGGCGATTGCCGTGGCGGGCTGTTCCACCAGCGGCGGACGCAAGAAAGGCGGTTACTACAAGGATGACGGGCCCGACGCGAATCCGCCGTCCAATCTGGACCAGATTCCCGATGCCGTGCCCAAGCTGGAACCTTATGCCAGCGGCGCGAACCGGCCTTACGTCGTGTTCGGCCAGCGCTACGTGCCGGACACCAGCGGGCAGCCCTACAAGAAACAAGGCATCGCATCGTGGTACGGCAAGAAGTTCCACGGCAACTCCACGTCCATCGGCGAATCCTACGACATGTACGCCATGACGGCCGCCCACACCACGTTGCCGATCCCCAGCTACGCGCGCGTCACCAGCATGGTCAACGGCAAGACGATCGTGGTGCGGGTGAACGACCGAGGGCCGTTCCATAGCGACCGCATCATGGACCTGTCCTACGTCGCGGCCTACAAGCTGGGCATCATCGGCCCGGGCAGCGGCCAGGTGGTGGTGGAAGCCATCCGGCCTGAAGAAATCCGCCGCCTGGCTTCGCAGGGTGCGCCTGCCGCCCCCACCCCTGAACCGTCTTCGGCGACCGGATCTTCCCCAATCCTGCCGCCTGCGTCGGCCGAACCTGTCGCGCTGGCGGCCGAAACGCCCCTGGCGCCCGCGCCTGCCGCCGCCCCGGCGCGATCAGCTGCCGGGCTGTCGGGGGGCAGCATCTATCTGCAAGTGGGCGCATTCAGCCAGCCCGCCAATGCGCAGTCGCTGGTCAGCCGCATCAATGCGCAACTGGGCGCCGCCGGCGCGCCGCCGGCCACCGTCGAGCAGACCAACAACCTGTACCGCGTCAGGATCGGACCTTATCCGGATCGGCAAAGCGCGTTGGACGCGGTGCCGCTCGTGTCGGACCGCATCGGCATCCTGCCTTCCATCGCTTCGCAGTAAAGCGACGGGCAAGCTACCAGGACAGTTCCGCCTGGCCGTCGCACACGCGGCGGGCGCGCGGACTGCGGCTCAGGTAGCGGTTGCCTTCGTGGGCCAGCAGTGCCTGCTTGCGCGGCAAACCGCCGCCGAACCCGGTCAGCGAGGTATCTGCGCCGATCACGCGGTGGCACGGAATGATGATGCTGATGGGATTGCGGCCCACGGCGCCGCCCACCGCCTGGGCGCCCTTGGGCCGGTTGACCGTACGCGCAAGTTCGCCATAACTGGTCAGCACACCGAAATCCAGCGCGCACAGCGCGTGCCAGACCTGGTGCTGGAAGGTCGTGCCCACGGGGTCCAGCGCCACGTCGAACGTGCGGCGCTTGCCCGCAAACCATTCGTCCAGTTCGCGGCGGGCCTGTTCCAGAATGGGATCGCTGTCCGTGAGCATCCACCCGTCCGCCGGCGGCAGCAGTTCCTGGTCGGTGAACCAGGCGCCGCGCAAGCCCTTCGGGCTGGCCACCAGGCGCATCTCCCCCAGCGGGGTGGACATGTCCCGATAAGCGAGGGGCTCGGTCGGGTCGGCGGGTTTGTTGGAGACGACGGTCAAATACGTCATGGCTTACTCCCCCGCTTTCTTTCGGGCCAGGGCCCGGTTGTACAGCACATCGCGGGGCTGGCCGGTGACCTTGGCCGCAACGCGCGCGGCATCTCGCACGGATAGCGATTCCAGCAAAGCGTCCAGCAGGACGTCGTTGCGCGGATCCGCGTCGTCGTCCTCTTCCGCTTCAACCTGCGCATGGACGATCAGCACGAATTCGCCCTGCTCGCGGTGCGAGTCCGCGGCCAGCCAGGCCGCCGACTCGCCCATCGTGAAAGTGGCGATTTCCTCGAAGCGCTTGGTGAGTTCGCGCGCCACGGTCAATTGGCGGTCGGGGCCGCAGACTTCAAGCAGGTCCGCGAAGGTGGCCGCCAGCCGGTGCGGCGATTCGAACATCACGACGGGCGCGGCCAAGGCGCACCACTTACGCAGCCAACGCTGCCGCGCCACCGCCTTGGGCGGCGCAAAGCCCGCGAACGCGTACGCCGGGTTCTCGTCCGTGGTGACGCCGCTGCCCATCAGGGCCGCGATCACCGCGCTGGGCCCGGGCACCGGGACCACCGCGTAACCCGCCGCGCGCACCGCCCGGACCACACGTGCGCCCGGGTCGCTGACCGCCGGCGCGCCGGCGTCAGACACCAGGGCCACGCGCTGGCCTTGCGCCAGGCGATCGCAGATGGCTTGCGCCGCGGCCGCCTCGTTGTGGCGATGAGCGGCCATGAGCGGGGTGGAAACGCCCCAGGCGTCCAGCAGCGTGCGGCTGGCGCGCGTGTCTTCGGCGGCGATCACGTCCGCCTGCTGCAAGGCGTGCCAGGCGCGCAGTCCCAGGTCGCCCAGGTTGCCGATGGGCGTGGCCACGACGTACAGCGTCGAGGCTGGCCAATGCTGCCCCGCCACGCGTTCAGCGACGCGTGACCAGGCATCGCCGGCAATCGGGGAAGAGACGTTTTGATTCATTGCAGCCTGCTGACACGGAAAACCATGTCAGTGTAGCCGCCTATGCCCGCAGCCTTCTGAACCCCATGACGGACGACACCCTGCATCTGGCCTGTGAACTTGCCCTGGCCGCCCGACAGCGCGCCGCGAAACGACGGCGGCGCGCCAGCCGGCGCGTGGCCCCCGATCGCCCGCCGCCACGGCGCTCACCCACGCAACGCCGCGGTGACCACCACGAGGACGCAGCCTTGCGCCTGCTGCAGGCGCAAGGCCTGACAATGCTGGCGCGCAATCTGTGGTGTCGCGCGGGCGAGATCGACCTTGCCATGCGCGACGGAGAGACGCTCGTCCTGGTGGAGGTCCGGGCGCGCGCCAAAAGCCGATTTGGCGACGCCGCCGCCACCATCGGCCGTCAGAAGCAGGCCAGGCTTGCAAAGGCCGCCGCCTACTGGCTGCCCGAATTGACCCGGCGGCACTGGGGTGGGATGCACCCAGCCGTCCGCTTCGACGCCGTGGTGTTCGATTCCGGCCAGCCGCAGTGGCTGCGCGGGGCATTCTGGCTGCCCTGATCCCGCCGGTCACACGCCGGGCCGCCGTCGTTGCAACCAGACAGATGGGCTGCCCTGCCCCGTGAGATAATCGCGGCCATGGATATGACCTCTCGTATGACGTCGCACTTTCGCGACGCCATGGCCGCCTGCGAACAAAGCATGAACGTCCTGGCCGAGCCGCTGGCAGTGGCGGTGGACGTGCTGTTCGGCGCCCTGGCGAACAACGGCAAGATTCTGGCTTGCGGCAATGGCGGTTCGGCCGCCGACGCCCAGCATTTCATCGCCGAACTGGTGGGCCGCTTCGAACGCGAACGCCTGCCCCTGGCGGGCATCGCGCTGAACACCGACACCTCGATTCTCACCGCGGTCGGCAACGACTACGGCTTCGACGAAATCTTCGAACGGCAGGTCAATGCCTTCGGACAGGCGGGCGACGTGCTTGTGGCCATTTCCACCAGCGGCAATTCGCCCAATGTGGTCCGCGCCATGGAAGCCGCCAGCGCCCGCGAAATGCACGTGCTTGCCCTGACCGGCAAGGGCGGCGGCGTCATGGGGGAACTCATTACGCCCATGGACGTCCATCTATGTGTTCCCAGCGATCGCACCATGCGCATCCAGGAAGTCCATATTCTGCTGTTGCACGCGCTGTGCGACGGCATAGACGCTCTTCTGCTCGGAGACACCGAATGATTCTTGACGCCAGACCCGCAGTCCGCCCGCTGATGCTCGCCGCCGCGCTGTCCACCGCGGCGCTCTCGTTGTCGGCCTGCGCCCCCCTGATCGTGGGCGGCGCCGCCGCCACCACGGCGGTCGTAGTCACTGACCGTCGCACGTCCGGCGTCCAACTCGAAGACCAGAACATGGCGTTCAAGGCGCAAAGCCAGATCTCCCAGAAGCTGGGCGATACGGCCCGGGTCAACGCCATGGCCTACGGCGGCCATCTGCTGCTGACGGGCGACGTCCCCACCGAGGAAGCCAAGAACCAGGCCACTGCCATCGCCCAGAGCGTCGAAAACGTCAAGCAGGTCATCAACCAGCTCAATGTCGGACCGATCGCCTCGTTCGGCGTGCGCTCCAACGACACCTGGCTGACCTCCAAGGTCAAGACCGCCCTGATCAACACCAAGTACGTGCCGTCCGGCACCATCGCACTGACGACCGACCACAGCGTCGTCTACCTGATGGGCAAGGTCACTCAGGCCGAAAGCGAGTACGCGGCCAATGCCACCGCGGACGTCGGCGGCGTGGCGAAGGTGGTCAAGCTCTTCGAGATCATCAGCCGCGAAGAGGCCATCCGCCTGTCGGGCAGCGGTTCCAAGTCCACCACCACTGAAACCAAGGCGCCCATCGAAAGCGGCGCCGGCGCAGCGACCGACAACAACGCGTCCGGCACCAGCAGCGGCGTCGAGGCCATGCCCATCAAATGAAAAAAGCCATCGTAGCCCTGGCAGTCCTTGTGGCGGTCGGCATCGGCGCCTGGTTCGCCCTGCGCCCCGCCCAGACCGCCCCCGACGTCACGTTCACCACGCTGGAAGGCAAGACCTTCTCCATGCAGGACCTGCGCGGCAAGGTCGTGCTGGTCAAGTTCTGGGCAACCAGCTGCGTCACCTGCGTCAAGCAGATGCCGGACACCATCTCGGCCTACAACGAATATGCGGGCAAGGGGTACGAAGCCATCGCGGTCGCCATGAACTACGACCCGCCCAACTTCGTGCTGAACTTCGCCGAGACCCGCAAGCTGCCGTTTCCGGTCGCCCTGGACACCAAGGGCGACATCGCGCGCGCCTTCGGCGACATCCGCCTCACGCCCACGGCCTTCCTGATCGACAAACAGGGGCACATCATCAAGCGCTATCTTGGTGAATACGACAAGGCCGAATTCCACGCCACGGTGGAAAAGGCGCTGGCGGCGGGCTGAGCCCATCGGACGCCCTGCCCGCAAGAAGCCGCCCCTCGGGGCGGTTTTGTTTTGCGGCGGCGCAACTTGGGCGGAGGCGGTTCATGCCAAAAAATAAGCCGCTCGATGATCGAGCGGCTTATCGGGTAACCAAGTCAGGCTAAGTTCAGAACGCCGGAACCACCGCGCCCTTGTACTTTTCCTGGATGAAGGTCTTCACTTCAGGCGTGTGCAGGGCATCAACCAGCTTCTTGATAGCCGGAGCGTCCTTGTTGTCGCTGCGCGTCACCAGGATATTGGCGTAGGGCGAATCGGCGCCTTCGATGAACAGCGCGTCCTTGGTGGGCACCAGGCCGGCTTCCAACGCGTAGTTGGTGTTGATCAGCGCCAGGTCCACGTCGTCCAGCGCGCGCGGCAGCATCGCGGCTTCCAGTTCGCGGAATTTCAGCTTCTTCGGATTTTCAACCACGTCCGCGGCGGTAGCCAGGATGTTGGACGGATCCTTGAGCTTGATGACGCCCTGCTTTTGCAGCAGCACCAGCGCGCGTCCGCCGTTGGACGGGTCATTGGGAATGGCCACCGTGGCGCCGTCTTTCAGGTCCGACAGGCTCTTGATCTTCTTGGAATAGCCGCCGAACGGCTCGACGTGGACCAGCGCCACGGGAACCAGCGTGGCGTTGCGGTCTTTATTGAAGGAATCCAGATACGGCTTGTGCTGGAAGAAATTGGCGTCCAGCTGCTTGTCCGCAAGTTGCAGGTTGGGCTGCACGTAGTCGCTGAACACCTTGATGTCGAGCTCGACGCCTTCCTTGGCCAGCTTGGGCTTGACCACTTCCAGGATCTCGGCGTGCGGCACCTGCGTGGCGCCCACCACCACTTTTTCAGCGTGGGCCGCGTTGGCCGCAACCATAAGGACCGACGCCGCCAGGGCGGAACGCACAAAGTTCAAACGCATGTCTTGCCTCTTTTATAGATAAAAAACGGGGATCGATGTCCCGCCGGTTCGGGTCGGCCCCCTTTTGCGGGGCGCGCCGTGCTGAAAACGCCCCCAATTTACCTGAATGCCGGTTATTTGTCGGGCATATGGACATGGGTTTGAAGCATAAGAAACTCGTGGGGACTACAATCCGTCGTATGCTTGCGCTAGCGCGTCCCAACCGCGTTCTTGTGCAGGCATTTTTTTACCGTCCTTTCAACTTTACAGAATTTATTTGCCGACTTAGCTGCCATGACCGACACCCCCGACCCTGCTGCCGTTTCGTCTCCCGCCGTCAAAGCCGCTGTGCTGTCCGAGGCTCTGCCGTATATCCGACGATTTCACGGCAAGACCATCGTGGTGAAGTACGGCGGCAACGCCATGACGGAAGAACGATTGCAGCGCAGCTTTGCGCACGATGTCGTGCTGCTCAAGCTGGTGGGTCTGAATCCGGTGGTCGTCCACGGCGGTGGTCCGCAGATCGACGACGCCCTGCGCCGCATCGGCAAGCAAGGCACCTTCATCCAGGGCATGCGCGTCACCGACGCCGAAACCATGGAAGTCGTGGAATGGGTGCTGGGCGGCCAGGTCCAGCAGGACATCGTGATGATGATCAACGAGGTCGGCGGCAAGGCCGTGGGCCTGACCGGAAAGGACGGCGGACTGATCCAGGCCCAGAAGAAACTGATGGCCAACAAGGACAATCCGTCCGAGCCCATCGACATCGGCTTCGTCGGCGACATCACCATGGTCGAGCCGGCGGTCGTCAAGGCGCTGCAGGACGACCAGTTCATTCCGGTCATCTCGCCCATCGGCTACGGTGAAGACGGCACGGCGTACAACATCAACGCCGACGTGGTCGCCGGCAAGATGGCCGAAGTCCTGGGCGCCGAAAAGCTGCTGATGCTGACCAACACCCCGGGCGTGCTGGACAAGGGCGGCAAGCTGCTGCGCAGTCTGTCCGCCCAGACCATCGACGAGCTCTTCGCCGACGGCACGATTTCCGGCGGCATGCTGCCCAAGATCTCGTCGGCGCTGGACGCCGCCAAGAACGGCGTGAATTCGGTGCACATCGTGGACGGCCGCGTGCCGCATTGCCTGCTGCTGGAAATCCTGACCGACCAGGGCGTCGGCACGATGATCAGCTCGCACTGATGAAGCCTACCGCCGCGGCGCATGGCGCCGTCCCGGACAAGGGACGGCGCTTCTGATGCAGGTGCATCGTCAATTGCTGCGGCCGGCGGTGCGCATGCGCCGCTCGCGCAACGTCGCCACGGGCGTTCCCGAACGCCTGTGGCTGTTCGATCTGGACAATACGCTCCACGACACGTCGCACTCCATCTTCTCCAAGATCGACCACGGCATGACCATGGCCGTGGCCGAGGCGCTAAACGTGGACGTGGATGCCGCCAACCTCGTGCGGTCGCAGTACTGGAAACGCTACGGCGCCACGATGATCGGCATGGTTCGTCATCACGGCGTGAACGCCCACGACTTTCTGCACCGCAGCCATGACTTCGACGTCGGCCCGCTCGTGCGGTCGGAAAAGGCGCTGGCCCACAAGCTGCGCCAATTGCCCGGCCGCAAGGTGCTGCTGACCAATGCCCCCCTGCACTACGCGCGCGCAGTGCTGTCGCGCCTGGGCATCCTGCGACAGTTCGACAGCCTGTGGGCCATCGAACACATGCGCTTGCATGGCCAGTACCGGCCCAAGCCGTCGGCGGCATTGCTGCGCTACGTGCTGGCCCGCGAAGGCGTGCCCGCCCACCGCGCCGTGCTGGTGGAAGACACGCTGGCGAACCTGCGCGGCGCCCGCGTGGCGGGCTTGCGCACCGTCCATGTCTATCATCCGGGCACGCCTTTCGGAAGCGGGCGTTCGCATCGACCAGCCTACGTGGACTTACGGGTAAACTGCGTCAGTGATTTATTGTTACGCCGACGCCCCCTGAGGGGATGACGGCGGGCCTTCCCCCCTTCACCCGTCATTCTGCGCAAAGCAGACCCCTCCATGGCGAGCAAACCCGGCGAGCGCAAGACCCAGATTCTGCAGACCCTGGCCGAAATGCTGGAGCAGCCGCATGCGTCCCGCATCACCACGGCCGCCCTCGCCGCGCGCCTCGAGGTCTCGGAGGCGGCGCTGTACCGCCATTTCGCGAGCAAGGCGCAGATGTTCGAAGGGCTGATCGAGTTCATCGAGACCAGCATCTTCACGCTGGTGAACCAGATCGCCGCCGCCGAACCCTACGGCCTGTCGCAGGCGCACAAGACCGTGGCGATGCTGCTGACCTTCTCGGAGCGCAACAAGGGGATGACCCGGGTGCTGACCGGCGACGCGCTGGTCACGGAAGACAACCGGCTGCAAGAGCGCATCAACCACATCAATGACCGCATCGAGGCGTCGCTGAAGCAATCGCTGCGCATCGCCATCACTGACGGCGGCCTGCCCCAGGAGGCCAATGTCGCCGCCCACGCCAGCCTGCTGACGCACCTGGTGCTGGGCCGCTGGCTGCGCTACGCCCAGAGTGGCTGGCGCGTGGCTCCCACCTTGCACCTGGACGAGCAACTGCGTCTCGCGCTAGGCTGATCCGCCCGCATTAGCGCCATTTCGCGCACCATTTCACGCACGATTGCGCAGCGCCAACGGGTGCGAATGGACGCATCGTGTCCCGATTGGTTTGCGCGAATGCAACAGTCGCACCCTTGCCGCGCAAACGGGGCGACGAGCATAATGCCCAAGACGAGTTTTCCACAAGCACCATTTCCTACCCTTTTGACCTTCATCAATACGGGTTTTCCTCAATGCCGTCACGATCATCCTGTAGCGTCGACACACCGATTTAATTCATCCCGTGCTCGCGGGCGGTGTTTCGTCAGTTTGACCTCAACCGGAGAAGGATATGGCCGCGGAAACCGCAGTCCCCGCCTCGCAAGCCCCCAAGAAAGCCAAAATTCCCATCGGACTGGTCGCCGGCATCCTCGTGATGATCGGCGTGCTGCTCATGCCTTTGCCAGCGGATCTGCCCGTCGCCGGGCATCGCATGCTGGCCATTCTGGCATTCGCGGTGGTGGTCTGGATTACCGAAGCCGTGTCCTACGAAGCCAGCGCGATCATGATCACGACGCTGATGGCCTTCCTGCTGGGCACGGCTCCGACAATCAAAGACCCCAACGTGCTGTACGGCACCTCCGCCGCCATCAGCATGGCTCTGACCGGTTTCTCGAACTCGGCGCTGGCGCTTGTCACCGGCGCCTTGTTCATTGCAGCCGCCATGACGTTCACCGGGCTGGACCGGCGCATCGCGCTGGTCACGCTGTCCAGGGTGGGCACCAGCACGCGGCGCATCCTCATCGGATGTATCGCAGTGACCATCGTTCTGAGCCTGGTGGTGCCAAGCGCCACGGCGCGCAGCGCGGCGGTGGTTCCCATCATGATGGGCGTCATTGCGGCCTTCGGCGTGGACAAGCGGTCGAACATCGCCGCCGGCATCATGATCATCGTGGCGCAGGCCACCAGCATCTGGAACGTCGGCATCCAGACCGCCGCGGCGCAAAACCTGCTGACGGTCGGCTTCATGGAAAAGATGCTGGGCGAACGCGTGGCGTGGTCGGACTGGCTGATCGCTGGCGCTCCCTGGTCGCTGATCATGTCGGCGGTGCTGATCGTCGTCGTGCTCAAGCTGCTGCCGCCCGAAAGCAACAGCATCGCCGGCGGCAAGGAAGCGGTCGAGAAGTCGCTGCTTGACCTGGGCCCCATGACCGGCGCGCAAAAGCGCCTGATGGCCGTGTCGATCATGCTGCTGCTGTTCTGGTCCACGGAAGGCAAGCTGCACAAGTTCGACACCACGTCGACCACCTATTTCGGTCTGGTTCTTCTGATGCTGCCGCGCTTTGGCGTGATGACATGGAAAGACGTGCAATCGCGCATTCCATGGGGCACGGTGATCGTGTTCGGCGTGGGCATCAGCCTGGGCACCGCCCTGTTGACGACCCAGGCCGGCCAATGGCTGGGCAACCAGGTCGTGCAGCACACCGGACTGGACCATCTGGGCCCGCTCGCCATCTTCGCAATCCTGGCCGCATTCCTCATCATCATCCACCTGGGCTTTGCAAGCGCCACCGCGCTGACGTCGGCGATGCTGCCGATCCTGATCTCGGTGCTGGCGACGCTGCCGGGCGAATTCAGCCGCCTTGGCATGACCATGCTGCTGGGCTTCGTGGTCAGCTACGGGTTCATCCTGCCCATCAACGCGCCGCAGAACATGGTGTGCCTGGGCACGGAAACCTTCAATGCAAAGCAGTTCGCGAAGGTGGGGATCATCGTTACCATCGTGGGCTATCTGCTGATGCTGCTGATGGGCATGACCTACTGGCGCTGGCTGGGTTGGCTGTAAGGGGGCCGCATCATGAAAATCACGATCGCCCAAGCCAACGAATACGGCCGCCGCGTGCTGATGGCGCAAGGCGTGCCCGAGGACATCGCTCGCGACGTGGCCGAGCACCTAGTGGAATCGGACCGCGTCGGCTACACCAGCCACGGGCTGTCCATCCTGACCAACTATCGCCGCGTGCTGTCCGAGGGCCTGGCGCAACCGGACGGCCGACCTGAATTGCTCAACGACCGCGGCGCCATGCTGGCCTACGACGGTCATCACGGACTTGGCCAGTACGTGGGCAAGGTTGTCATCGAGAAGGCCATCGAGCGCACGCAGGAGCACGGCCAGTGCATCCTGACCCTGCGCCACAGCCATCACCTGGGCCGAATGGGCCATTTCGGCGAGATGGTGGCGGCCAAGGGCCTGATCCTGCTGGCGTTCACGAACGTGATCAACCGATCACCGACGGTGGCGCCATTCGGCGGCGCGCAGGCGTGCCTGACCACGAATCCGCTGTGCTTCGCCGGCCCGCTGCCGGGCGGCCGCCCGCCGTTCATCGTGGACATGGCCACCAGTTCCATCGCCGTGAACAAGGCGCGGGTGCTGGCGGCCAAGGGCGAACAGGCCCCGCCAGGATCGCTGATCGACGCCGACGGCAATCCGACGACCGACCCCGGCGTGCTGTTCACGAATCCTCCCGGAGCGCTGCTGCCGTTCGGCGGACACAAGGGTTATGCGTTGGGCCTGGTGGCCGAGCTGCTGGCCGGCGTGCTGTCCGGCGGCGGCACGATCCAGCCCGAACATCCGCGCATCGGCGTGGCGACGAACAACATGTTCGCGCTGCTGCTGGATCCGCAGGTGGACTTCAACACCGATTGGCGGTCGATGGAGGTGGGCGCGTTCATCGACTACCTGCATGCTTGCAAGCCGCAGCCGGGGGTTGAGTCGGTGCAGTATCCGGGGGAATACGAGGCTCGGAATCGGGCGGTCAATGCGGATTCGGTGGAGTTCGATAGCCGGATCTGGGACGGGTTGACGAAGCTGGCCGTCGAATTGGGCGTGCCGGAGGCGCTGCCGTAAGCGGTTTCGGCTTGGAGTTTTGACGGGCGCCTTGAGGGATTGAGGCGCCTGTTCGCTTTTGGGGAGTTTGAGGTCCAGGCTGGTGTGAGGTTGGTTCTTGAGACGCCCGGCCCACGCCACGCCGGGCTCTTTCGGATTCAGCTTGTCGATTGGTGGGGCGCCGACAAAGTCCAAGCGACGTGCGAAGATCTGATGCTGCTTTCGAAGACCAGACGGCCTCCAAATATCAGGCCGCCACGAGGACCGTACGCCGCCAACGAAAGCTAATGCGACCTACAAAGCCGAAAAGACCGCTCCCCAGACCAGCAGCCTCAAACCTAATGCCACTCCAAACTCTGCAGACCAAAAAGCCCGCAGACCAATCAAGAAACGGTCAAGTCTTCACCGACCGATGCCGGCTAATACTCATCATGATCCCGAACGCGATCCCCATCGTAAACAGCGCCGTCCCCCCGTAGCTCATGAAGGGCAAAGGTACGCCGACGACCGGCAGGATCCCCGTCACCATGCCTACGTTCACGAACACGTAGATGAACAGCATCATCGTCAGCGCCCCGGCCAGCAAGCGGCCGAATTGGGAGGCTGCGCGAGACGCGATTGTCAGGCCGCGGGCCATCATCAGGCCGTAGAGCACCAGGATCGCAATGCCGCCGTACAGGCCGAATTCCTCCGCGTACACGGCGAAGATGAAGTCGGTGGTGCGTTCGGGGATGAAGTCCAGGTGAGTCTGCGTTCCCTTCATGTAGCCCTTGCCGTACACGCCGCCCGAGCCCACCGCGATCATCGACTGGATCGTGTGGAAGCCCTTGCCCAGAGGGTCCGAGCTGGGATTGAGCAGCGTGCAGACGCGGTGCTTCTGGTAGTCGTGCAGCACCACCCAATTCACGTCCGGTTCGCATAGCTGGTCTTCGTAGTAGACCAGTGTGCCGATGCCGATGACGCCCGCCAGCATGACGGGCACCAGAAGCTTGAATGACAGGCCGGCGAAATAAATGACGAAGAAGCCCGCGCCGAACACCAGCAGCGCCGTACCCAGGTCTGGCTGGAGGACGATCAGGGCGAAGGGCGCGGCCAGCATCGCTGCCGCGGCCAGGAAGTCGCGGATGCGGACGGCGCCTTCGTGGCGCTGGAAATACCAGGCCAGCATCATGGGCACCGCGATCTTCATCATTTCGGACGGCTGGATGCGCGTGACGCCAAGATTCAGCCACCGCGTGGCGCCCTTGCTGGTTTCGCCGAAGAACTCCACACCCAGCAGCAGCACCACGCCCACCACATAGAAAGGCAGGGCCAGCTTCATCAGCAGCTTCGGCGGAATCAGCGCCATCGTCCACATCGCGAAGAACGCGATGATGAAGTTGCGCGACTGTTCCGCGAAGCGCCAATCGGTGCCGCCGACCGCCGAGTGCATCACCGTCAGGCCCAGCGCGGCGAACATCATCAGGATGGCGAGCAGCGGCCAGTCGAATGCCGTGAACACGCGCAGCAGGATCAGGCCAAGTCGCTTCATTGTTGGCGGACCACGTCGGTAGTGATGTCTTCAACGGTGGCCATGGCGTCCGCGCGGTCGGGCCGCACGATCTTGTCCTGGCGATCCTTGGCCAGCCAGTAGTCGAACACTTTGCGCGCGACCGGAGCCGCCACGCTGGCGCCCCAGCCGGCGTTTTCAACGATCAGCGCCACCGCGATGCGCGGATGTTCAAGTGGGGCGAAGCCCATGAAGAGCGCGTGGTCGCGCAGGCGTTCGTCGATGGCGCTGGCGCGGTAATGGCCGCCGCGCAGGCTGAACACCTGCGCCGTGCCCGTTTTGCCGGCGGCCTGGTACGGCGTGTTGGCGAACGCGCGCCGCGCCGTGCCGGCTTTGACCACATCGGCCATTGCGTTCTTGATCACGTCCACGTTGGCCTGCTTCAGGGGAATGCGGTAATCGGGCGGCGCCTCGGTGGGCTTGGCCACGCCCGAGCGCGAATCGCGGATCGCATGCACCAGGTGCGGACGGCGGTACAGGCCGTTGTTGGCCAGGGTGGAGGTGCCCTGCGCCAACTGCAGCAGCGTGAAAGCGTTGTAGCCCTGCCCGACCGCCACGGAAATCGTCTCGCCCGCGTACCAGCGCTGGCGCTCCTTGTCCTTGTAGGCCGATCGCTTCCAGTCGGTGGACGGCAGCACGCCGCGCTTCTCGCCCTCCAGGTCGATCCCGGTAATCTGGCCGAAACCGAACTGCTTGGTGAAGTCGTGCAGCGCATTCACGCCGATCTCGGGACCGAGCGAGTAGAAATAGGTGTCCGACGAGACGACGATGGCCTTGTGCATGTCCGTCATGCCGTAGGCGGCGCCACCGGCGTTGCGGAACTTCTGGCCGCCGAATTCGAAATAGCCGGGGTCCGAGATGCGGTCGGTCGCGCGGCGCTTGCCCAATTCCAGCGCCGCCAGGCCCACGAAGGGCTTGTACGTCGAGCCGATGGGGTACGTGCCGTACAGGGGACGGTTGATCAGCGGATGGTCTGGCGATTCGTTCAGCATCCGCCAGTTGTCGACGTCGATGCCGTCCACGAACAGATTGGGGTCGAAAGACGGCTGCGACACGAAGGCCAGCACCTCGCCCGTGTCCGGGTCGATGGCGACCAGAGCGCCGCGCTGGCCCTCGAAGGCTTCCTCGGCCACTTTCTGCAGGCCCATGTCGATGGACAGCATGATGTCGGAGCCGGGCACCGGGTCGATCCGGCGCAACGTGCGCATGGGCCGGCCGCCGGCCGTGACTTCGACCTCTTCCAGGCCGGTGCGGCCGTGCAGCTGCTCTTCCCAGGTTTTTTCGATGCCCTTCTTGCCGATGACGTCGGTGCCGCGGTAGTTGCCCAACTGGCCGGCGCGGTCCAGTTCTTCGATGTCGTTGTCGGCGATGCGGCCGATGTAGCCGACCACGTGCGCGGCCGACACGCCTTGCGGGTATTCGCGCACCCAGCGCGCGCGCAGTTCGACGCCGGGGAATTGGAACGCATGCGCGGCAAACCATGCAGCCTCGGTTTCGTTCAGGTTGTTGCGCAACTGCAGGCTGGCGTAGCGGCTGGATTCCGCGGCGCGGCGCTTGAAGCGGCGCTGATCCGCCGGGCTGATGTACACGACCTCGGTCAGGCGTTCGAACAGTTCGTTCATGTTGCCCGCCTGGGCCGGCACGACCTCAAGCGTGTAGGTGCGGTAGTTGCGGGCCAGAACTTCGCCGTTGCGGTCCAGGATCTCGCCGCGGCGAGGCGGAATCGGCACGACGGCGATGCGGTTGCGGTCGGCGCGCTCGGACAGGCCTTCGTAGCGGTCGACCTGCAAATACCAGAACCGGCCCACCAGGACGCCGAAGCAGACCAGCGCGAAGGCGCCGCCCACCCACGCGCGCAAGCGGAAGCGCTGCTTCTGCTGCTGGCCGGTTTTCTTGAATTCGAACATGACGCAACGCCGCCGTCAGGCGGAGGAAGATTCGGCGTCGTCGACGCCGCGTTGCGGAAGATGCAGGACCCAGCCCGCAAGCGGCCAAAGGGCGGTCATCAGCAACACGCTGATGCCCCAGTCCCAACCCGGCCACTTACCGGCCAACCACGCATGGATGATCTGGGTGACGAAGCGCGCGATGAAGAACACAGGCAGCATGTGTATCGCCTGGCTCCAGAGGTCGAACCGCTGCAGGCGGCGGTGCAGGACCACGGCGCCATAGGCGACGAGCGTGTAGGACAAGGCGTGCTCGCCCAAGAGGCCCGCATCGTGCACGTCCATCACCAGGCCGAAGAAAAACGCCGTGAACAGGCCGACGCGGCGCGGCTCGTGGACGCACCAGAAGGCGATGATCAGCAGCAGAATGTCGGGTGCGCCCTGCCACAGGCGCCACGGCAGCAGCGACACCAGCCACGCGAGCAGCACGGTGCCCCAGACGAACACGCCGTGGGCGGGGCCCGACAGCCTGTCGGGCTGCACGTTGCTGGGCGTGCCCAGGCGGCGCGGCGACTGGCCGGCTGCTTGTTGATTAGTCCGATCCACCGGAATCGACCTCCTGACGGTTGGACTCGGCGCGATCCACATCCACCTGCAGGACCAGGAAGTGGCGATAGCGTTCGGGATGGGCCAGGGGTTCGCACACGGCGCGCGCGAAACCCGATGCGGTGTCGCGTTCCACCGAGGTCACCTTGGCCACGGGCAGGCCAGCGGGAAAGAGGCCGCCGACGCCGCTAGTGACAATAGTATCGCCTTCCTTGATGTCGGCATTGGCGGCCAGGTAGCGGACCTCCATCTTGCCGGGCGAATTGCCGCCAAAGGCGATCAGGCGAAGTCCGTTGCGCAGCAACTGCACAGGAATGGAGACTTGTTCGTCGGTGACCAGCGCCGCCTCGGCGGTCATGGGCGTCACGCGGACGATCTGGCCGACCACGCCGCCTTCGTCAATCACGGGCATTCCGGGCGCGAGTCCGGCCTTGCTGCCCTTGTTGAATACCAGGCGCTGCGTGAAGGCGTTGGTGGGCTCGTACATGACCTCGACCACCACGGCGGACTGCGCCACGGTGTCGGTCACGCCCAATAGGCGACGGAGCTGGGAGTTTTCGGCGGCCAGTTGGGCCGCATGGGAAGCCACCTGGGCGAGTTCGATGCGCTGGCGTTGCAGGGCTTCGTTCTCGCTACGGATGAGATTGGCGGCGTTGACCCATTCATTGACTTGCTGAACGAGGTCTCGCGGCGCCATGACGGCGCGCTGGAAAGGATACAGCGCCACGGAAATCGCGCGGCGCGCGGGTTCCAGCATGCGCCATTGCGAATCCATGACGATCAGGGCCAGCGCAAGCACGACCAGGACGACCAGCCGCACCTCCGCGGGTGGGCCGCGCCTGAATAGGGGAGGAGTCCCTTGTCGTTGCATGAATTTCAGCCCGGGCGCCCGCGTCCGAGGCCCCCGCAGCGGCCGGAGCCATGAAAAAGCGGGGCTCCGGGCTGGCGGGCAGGATTAGTCGTTGATGAAGATGGCGCCCAGTTTCTCAAGGTGTTCCAGCGCCTCGCCGCAACCGCGCACGACGCAGGTCAGGGGATCGTCGGCCACCACGACCGGCAGGCCGGTTTCTTCCTGGAGCAGGCGGTCCAGGTCGCGCAGCAACGCGCCGCCGCCGGTCAGGGCAATGCCCTTGTCGGTGATGTCGGCGCCCAGTTCAGGCGGAGTTTGCTCGAGCGCGATCTTGACGGCGGAAACGATCTGGTTGAGCGGATCGGTCAGCGATTCGAGGATCTCGTTGGAGGACACCGTGAAGCTGCGCGGCACGCCTTCGGCCAGGTTGCGGCCCTTGACTTCGATTTCGCGGACTTCGGAACCCGGGAATGCCGAGCCGATTTCCTTCTTGATCAGTTCGGCAGTGGGTTCGCCGATCAGCATGCCGTAGTTGCGGCGGATGTAGTTGACGATGGCTTCGTCGAACTTGTCGCCACCGACGCGCACGGAACCCTTGTAGACCATGCCGCCGAGCGAAATGACCGCCACTTCGGTGGTGCCGCCGCCGATGTCCACAACCATGGAGCCGCTGGCGTCGGAGACGGCCAGGCCGGCGCCGATGGCGGCGGCCATGGGTTCTTCGATCAGGAAAACGTGGGAAGCGCCGGCGCCAAGCGCGGATTCGCGGATGGCGCGCCGTTCAACCTGGGTGGAGCCGCAGGGCACGCAAACGATGATGCGCGGGCTGGGCGCCAGCATGTTGCGGGGGTGCACCATGCGGATGAACTGCTTGAGCATCTGCTCGGTGACGGTGAAGTCGGCGATGACGCCGTCCTTCATGGGGCGGATGGCTTCAATATTGCCGGGGACGCGGCCGAGCATCTGCTTGGCTTCGTGCCCCACGGCCTGAATGATCTTCTTGCCGTGGGGGCCGCCTTCATGACGGATTGCGACCACGGAGGGTTCATCGAGAACGATGCCCTTGCCGCGGACGTAGATCAGCGTATTGGCGGTACCGAGGTCGATCGCCATATCGCTGGAAAAATAACTGCGCAGGAATCCGAACATGGGAGCTCAGCTAAATTCTGGGGGGAATTGGGGTCATGCCGCGGGGCGTCTGGCCCGTGAAACCACGGGTCGGCCTGTCATCACGGCGATTAAACCGTGAATCATAACTTATAATTTCCCCGGAAATAGCGCATAAATGCAGGCTATTCAAGCTTTGTAACGGGTTCGGCGTATGCATACTGCCCTGTCCCGCCCTTCGGCCTTCGCTTATCGATTTTGCAATCCCCCATGGCGCTCAATGACACAGATGTGGCCCGCATTGCCCGGCTGGCCAGAATCGAACTGACCTCCGACCAGCGCACCGTCGCGCAGGCCGAGCTCAACGGCATCCTCCACCTCATCGAACGGCTCCAGTCGGTCGACACCCAGGGCGTCGAACCCCTGGCCCACCCCCTGTCCGCGCACGAGGACATCGTGCTGCGCCTGCGCGAAGACGCCGTGACCGAAGCCGGTTCGGAAGCCCGCCGCCAGGAGTTGCTGGCCAATGCGCCCGACGCCCAGGAAGGCCTGTTCCTGGTTCCCAAGGTCCTGGAATAAGTCATGACGAAACCTGCACTGCATACCCAATTCGAGGGGATCGCCGCCCTGCGCGCGGCCCTCGCCCAGCGCGAAGTCAGCGCCGTGGACCTGGCGCAAAGCGCTTTGGCCGCCGTCGAAGCCGCCAGCGGCCTGAACGCCTTCTTACATATTGACGCCGAATTGTCCCTGGCGCAGGCGCGCGCCGCCGACGCCGCGCTGGCTGACGGCACGGCGGGCCCGCTGGCCGGCATCCCGATCGCCCACAAGGACGCCTTCGTCACGCGCGGTTGGCGCACCACCGCGGGCAGCAAGATGCTCGAGGGCTACGTCAGCCCGTTCGACGCCACCGTCGTGGAACGCCTGCAAGCCGCTGGCGCGGTCTCGCTGGGCAAGTTGAACTGCGACGAATTCGCCATGGGTTCCGGCAACGAGAACTCCGCCTACGGCGCCGTGAAGAACCCCTGGGACCACGCGGCCGTGCCCGGCGGCTCGTCGGGCGGTTCCGCCGCCGCCGTGGCCGCCCGCCTGGTCGCCGCCGCCACCGGCACCGACACCGGCGGTTCGGTGCGCCAACCCGCCGCCCTCTGCGGCGTCAGCGGCATCAAGCCTACCTACGGCACCGTATCGCGCTTCGGCATGGTGGCCTTCGGCTCCAGCCTGGACCAGGCCGGTCCGCTGGCGCCCAGCAGCCGCGATCTGCTCGAACTGCTGGACGTCATCAGCGGCTTTGACCCGCGCGACGCCACCAGCCTGGAAAAATGCGATGGCGCGGTCAACGGGCCCGGCCGCGTGCGCCGTGACTTCGATGCCGTCCAAAGCCGTTTCGACGCCGCCGGCAGCCAGCCTCTGAAGGGCCTGCGCATCGGCGTGCCGGAAGAGTACTTCGGCGCCGGCCTGGCGCCTGACGTGGCCGCCGCGGTGCAAGCCGCGCTGGCGCAATTCGAGGCGTTGGGCGCCGTGCGCGTGCCGGTGTCCCTGCCCCGTACCGAACTGGCCATCCCCGCCTACTACGTCATCGCCCCCGCCGAAGCGTCCAGCAACCTGGCCCGCTACGACGGCGTGCGCTACGGCCACCGCGCCAAGCAGTACGGCGACCTGAACGAAATGATCAGCCGCTCGCGCGCCGAGGGCTTCGGCGACGAGGTCAAACGCCGCATCCTGATCGGCACCTACGTGCTGTCCCACGGCTACTACGACGCCTACTACCTGCAGGCCCAGCGCCTGCGCCGCCTGATCGCGCAGGACTTCCAGCGCGCCTACGCCGACCAGTGCGACGTCATCATGGGCCCGGTCACGCCCACGGTCGCCAAGAATATCGGCGACAACCGCGACGATCCCACGGCCGACTGGCTGGCCGACGTCTATACGCTGGGCGTCAGCCTGGCCGGCCTGCCCGCCATGTCGATCCCGTGCGGCTTCGGCGGCCAGGATGGACAGCCCCCACGCTCGCAAGGCTCGCTGCCCCCCGAGGGGGCTGCCAGCGCCTTGGGGCGGCCCGGCGGCGCTGGCGGTCATCGCCCCATCGGCCTGCAGATCATCGGCAACTACTTCGACGAAGGCCGCCTGCTGGCCATCGCCGACCGCTACCAACAAGTGACGGACTGGCATCAGCGTGCCCCTGTCCAGCAAGGCTGAGAACATGAACTGGGAAATCGTCATCGGCCTGGAAACGCATACGCAGCTTTCCACCGACTCCAAGATTTTTTCGGGCAGCAGCACGCAATTCGGCGCGGCTCCCAACACGCAGGCCAACGAGGTCGACCTGGCCCTGCCCGGCAGCCTGCCGGTCATGAACCGCGGCGCGGCCGAACGCGCCATCCGCTTCGGCCTGGCCGTGGGCGCCAAGATCGCGCCGCGCTCGGTGTTTGCGCGCAAGAACTACTTCTACCCTGACCTGCCCAAGGGCTACCAGATCAGCCAGTACGAGCTGCCGGTCGTGGTGGGTGGTTCGCTGAGCTTCTTCGTCGGCGAAGAAGAAAAGACCATCAACCTGACGCGCGCCCACCTGGAAGAAGACGCGGGCAAGTCCCTGCACGACGACTTCAGCCTGGCCAACGGCAGTCCTGCCAGCGGCATCGACCTGAACCGCGCCGGCACCCCGCTGTTGGAAATCGTGACCGAGCCCGAGATGCGCTCCGCCGCCGAGGCCGTGGCCTACGCCCGCGCGCTGCACAGCCTGGTCGTCTGGCTGGGCATCTGCGACGGCAACATGCAGGAAGGCTCGTTCCGCTGCGACGCCAACGTGTCGGTCCGCCCGGTGGGCCAGAAGGAATTCGGCACGCGCACCGAGATCAAGAACGTCAACTCGTTCCGCTTCCTGGAACGCGCCATCACCTATGAAGCGCGTCGCCAGATCGAGCTGATCGAGGACGGCGGCACCGTCGTCCAGGAAACCCGCCTGTACGACGCCGACCGCGACGAAACGCGCAGCATGCGCAGCAAGGAAGACGCGCACGACTACCGCTACTTCCCCGATCCCGACCTGCCCACGCTGGTGATTTCCAGCGACTGGGTGGAAAAGGTTCGCGCCGCCATGCCCGAGCTGCCGGCCGCCCAGCGCGCCCGCTTCGAATCCGAGTTTGGCCTGCCTGCCTACGACGCCGCCCAACTGACCGTCAGCCGCGACCTGGCCGCCTACTTCGAGGCCGTGGCGCACGCGCTGCCGGCCGGTCAGGCCAAACTGGCCGCCAACTGGATCATGGGCGAAGTGGCCGCCACCCTGAACAAGGAAGAAAAGGCCATCGCCGAATCCCCGGTGCAGGCGCCGGCCCTGGCTGCGCTGATCAACCGCATCATCGACGGCACGATCTCGAACAAGATCGCCCGTGAAGTATTCGGCGCGATGTGGGCCGGCGAGAACGGCGGTGACGCCGACGCGATCATCGAAGCGCGCGGCCTGAAGCAGATCAGCGACACGGGCGCCATCGGCGCCATGATCGACGAAGTGCTGGCCGCCAACCCGGCCATCGTCGAGGAATACCGCGCCGGCAAGCAGAAGGCGTTCAACTCGCTGGTCGGCCAGATCATGAAGGCCGCACGTGGCAAGGCCAACCCGCAGCAGGTCAACGACCTCCTCAAACAAAAGCTGGACAGCTGATCCGGGCCGGTCCGTCTTCATGGTGGACCGGCGAAATATCAGACTGAATTCAAGGCCGCGGCATCTTGCCGCGGCCTTTTGTTTGGCCAAGAATGGTCTGGTCGATTTTGCCGGAGACTTGGCCATGACAACCCCCTATTTATCCATTCCGCAAGAGCAGGTCGCGGAACGGCTGGAAGAACTCATCGATGCCGCCCACGTCGGTACTCGCGTCGTCATCACGCGGGATGGCATGGCCTACGCCCAGCTCCGGCGCGTCAATCCCCTGCTAACCGAAGAGGCGCACCGCGCACTCGAAGAGCTCAAGCAATTCAAAGGCGTTCCGTACGTTGATGAAGCCACCTGGTGGCATGCCGTCAAAGGGACACACGAATGAAGCTCGTACTCGATGCGTCGGTCGCCTTGAGCTGGCTGCAACTACCCAGCCAGACCTGCAGCGCTCAAGCGCTTGCGATACTGGAAGACCTGGCTGACGAGCCCGCGCTCGTTCCTCCGATCTGGGCGCTGGAAGTGGCCCAGGGAGCGTTGCGCATCGAACGGCAGCAGCAGGCCACGCCCGACATGCTGGCTGCGTTCTCGGCTCGATTGAATATGGCGCCCGTGATCAGCGAATCACGGCCCACCGCGACCTGGCTTCCACGCAGCATATCTCTGGCGCGAAGGCACGCGCTCACGGTGTACGACGCGTCATACCTGGAACTGGCCTTGTGGCACGACGCCGCTCTGGCCACTTTCGACAAACGACTGGCGCAGGCCGCACATGCCTGCGACGTCGTCGTGGTTGGGGCGGACAAACCGGTCAACCGGCTTGAATCCCCTGTCGCACGATACAGAGCCCGGCCAACAAGCGCTGGCCGCCCCGGACTTACTTCACCCCGTACTTCGTCCGGTAAGCCTGCACCGCGTCGCGGTGCTCGGCAAACGCCGCGTCGTTTTGCAGCAGCGCCATGATGTCCGCCAGCGACGCAATCGACACTACCGGAATGCCGTAGGTCTTGGCCACGTCTTGCACGGCGGAATGGGGGGACAGCGCGTCGTCGGGACCTGCGCGTTCCATGCGGTCCATGGCGATCAGCACAGCGGCGGGCTCCGCGCCGGCGTTGCGGATGATTTCCACCGATTCGCGCACCGAGGTGCCCGCCGTGATCACGTCGTCGATGATGACGACCTTGCCCTTGAGGGGCGCGCCAACCAGGGTGCCGCCTTCGCCGTGATCCTTGGCTTCCTTGCGGTTGTACGCAAAAGGCACGTCTCCGCGGCCCTGCATGTCCGGGTGCCCGGCCAGCGCCACGGCGGTGGCGGTCGACAGCGGGATGCCCTTGTAGGCCGGCCCGAACAGCATGTCGAACGCTACGCCGGAATCCAGCAACGCCTGCGCGTAGAACTGGGCCAGCTTGCCAACCGAGCGGCCGCTGTTGAACAGTCCGGCATTGAAAAAATAGGGGCTGATCCGTCCCGATTTGACCTTGAAGCTGCCGAAGCGCAGCACGCCTTCGTTCAAGGCGAAGCGGACGAAATCCAGGGCGGTGGCGGAAGGCTGGGCGGCGGGCATGCAGATAGATCCGGTAGGTGGCAGAGCACGCATTTTATCCGCTGTCGGGAGGATTTTTCGGGCGCCGGGCTTTCCAAGTGTCGCCACCGGGCATCCCGGCGCGACGGGGTTCCGAGTTCCGTCCGGCTTCGGCACGTGCCCCTATCCATCCCAGGCTCATCCCAGGCCACCGCACCCGAGTCGGTTAAATTCCTGGCATTGTCCGCCGCCCGCGGCCGCATTACAGGAGTTTCGCTTTGCTGCGCATTACGTCGATCAACCTCAATGGCATTCGGTCCGCCTTCAAAAAGGGCCTGCAACCTTGGATGGAGAAGCACGCCGCCGACGTGCTGTGCCTTCAGGAGATCAAGGTCTCGCACGAAGACCTGACCGACGAGCTGCGCCATCCCCCCGGCTATACCGGACACTTCCACCACGCCGTCAAGAAGGGCTATAGCGGCGTGGGCATCTACCTGCGCGATGCCGCCGAGCGCGTGAACTCAGGCTTGGGCTGCGAGGAATTCGACCCGGAAGGCCGCATCATCCGCGCCGACTGGAAAGACCTGTCCGTGATCAGCGCCTACCTGCCCTCGGGCTCCAGTGGCGACGAGCGGCAGCAGGCCAAGTACCGGTTCCTGGACCGGTTCGGCCCGTGGATCGACGCCCTGATGCATGAGCACAAGACGACCGGCCGCGAATTCGTCATCTGCGGCGACTGGAATATCGCGCACAAGGAAATCGACCTGAAGAACTGGAAGGGCAACATGAAGAACTCGGGCTTCCTGCCCGAGGAGCGCGCCTGGCTGACGGACGTATTCGACAAGCGCGGCTTCGTGGATGTGTTCCGCACCATCGACGAGCGCCCCGATCAATACACCTGGTGGAGCAACCGCGGCCAGGCCTGGGCGAAGAACGTCGGGTGGCGCATCGACTACCAGATCGCCACTCCGGGCATTGCGGCCAAGGCCCGCAATGTCGCCATCTACAAGGACGAGCGATTCTCCGACCACGCGCCGCTGACGATCGACTACGACACGACCCTGAGGGCGTGACTTTTCTCAAGTAATAATAAGGGACATATTAAAGAACAATTCCCGGCATCAACGCCCCTCCCGGCCTGCCGGGGTCTCTTATTGGCGAGACGAAGTGCGCGCTTCGTCCATGAGCGCATAGCCAATTAAATTGGGGACACAATGATTTCCCCAGGGAATTCAAGCATCGGCCCATTTTCCGTCGGCTTTTGACCCCACCAACGCGTCATCTTCCAATCAATACGTCCCCATATATCGGCCGGAAAAATCCGTTTTATATCAAGGCGCTGCGGTCATTTGCGGCTTTGCGCAGGGCAACATTTTGCCCCTACAATTCCGCACCAACCAGGTGCAGCCATGCACCAGAACAAATTATTCGCGCCCCACATTGGCGCATTCCGCACCTATTCGAAGCACCCCCGAGGAGATCATGGTGAAAGTGCAGAGTCTGGACGACTTTCTGCGTGGCGTCGCCGCGCGCGACCCGCAGCAACCCGAGTTCATGCAAGCCGTCCAGGAGGTGATGCTGAGCCTGTGGCCCTTCGTCGAAAAGCATCCGCACTACGCCGAGCACGCCTTGCTCGAGCGCCTGGTCGAGCCCGAGCGCGTCATTCAGTTCCGCGTCTGCTGGACCGATGACCAAGGCCGCGCCCAGGTCAACCGCGCGTTCCGCATCCAGCACAGCTCGGCCATCGGCCCCTTCAAGGGCGGCATGCGCTTCCATCCGTCGGTGAACCTGTCGATCCTGAAGTTCCTGGCTTTCGAACAGACCCTGAAGAACTCGCTGACCACGCTGCCCATGGGCGGCGGCAAGGGCGGTTCGGACTTCGACCCGAAGGGCAAGTCCGACGCCGAAGTGATGCGCTTCTGCCAGGCCTTGATGATCGAGCTGTACCGCCATCTGGGCCCGGACACCGACGTGCCTGCCGGTGACATCGGCGTGGGCGCGCGCGAAGTCGGCTTCATGGCCGGCATGATGAAAAAGCTGTCGAACTCGACCGCCAGCGTGTTCACCGGCAAGGGCCTGACCTTCGGCGGCAGCCTGATCCGCCCCGAAGCCACCGGCTACGGCACCGTGTACTTCGCGGAAGAAATGCTCAAGCGCGTGGGCAAGTCGTTCGACGGCCTGCGCGTGTCCGTGTCGGGCTCCGGCAACGTCGCCCAATACGCCATCGAAAAGGCCATGGCCCTGGGCGCCCGCGTCATCACCGTATCCGATTCGAACGGCACGGTCGTCGACGAGGCCGGCTTCAACCACGAGAAGCTGGTCGCCCTGATGCACATCAAGAACGACCTGCGCGGCCGCCTGGATACGTATGCCCGCCAATTCGGCTTGAAGTACGAAGCCGGCAAGCGCCCGTGGCACGTGCCCGTCGACGTCGCCCTGCCCTGCGCCACCCAGAACGAACTGGAGCTGGCCGATGCGCAGACGCTGATCAAGAACGGCGTGCTCTGCGTGGCCGAAGGCGCCAACATGCCCGCCACGCTGGACGCCGCCAAGGCCTTCATCGCCGCGCGCGTGCTGTACGCGCCGGGCAAGGCCAGCAATGCCGGCGGCGTGGCCGTGTCGGGTCTGGAAATGGCCCAGAACTCGGCTCGCCTGTCGTGGACCCGCGAAGAAGTGGACACCCGCCTGCATGCCATCATGCGCGACATCCACGAAAACTGCGTGCGCCATGGCCACTCGGAGCGCGAGTACGTGAACTACCTGGACGGCGCGAACATCGCCGGCTTCGTCAAGGTCGCGGACGCGATGCGCCAGCAAGGCCTGTACTGATCGGGCGCCACCCGGCGCGGCGCGCCGAATGCCTGTGATGCCCATGAAAAGGCCGACTCACACGAGTCGGCCTTTTTGCTTGTGGCCTGGGCGGGAGATGCCCAAGGCGGGGTGCGACGACCAGCTCAAGCGCCGGGGAGCTCGGCGCCCCGGCGGCGAAAGGATCAGTGCTTCATCGCCCCATGATCATGGCTCATGCCGGGGTTATGCGAGGCCGGCTTGACCTTGAATTCAACCGCGACATCACCCGCCTTCTCGAACTTCAGCGTGGCCGGCACGGTGGCGCCGTCCTTGAAGGGCGCCTTCAGCTTGATGAACATGACGTGGTAGCCGCCCGGGCTGAGCTTGACTTCGGAGTCGGCCGGCAACGCGATGCCGCCTTCGACCTGGCGCATTTTCGACACGCCGTTCTCGGTCTGCACCGTGTGCAGTTCCACGCGTTCGGCCGCGTCCGACACCACCGACAGCAGCCGATCCGGCGCCTTGGCGTCGTTGTCGATATCCATATAGCCCGCGCCATTGGCCTGGCCCGGCGCGGAGGCGCGGACCCAGAGGTCGTCGACCTCGATCTGGCCAACCTTGTAGTCCTTGGCCCAGGCCGAACCGGCGGCGCACAGGCCCAGGGCTGCGATGGCGGCAAACTTGCGGATGTTCATGGGTGTCCTCCTGAGACGTTAACGCCGCCTGACCAGGCTGCGGGCGGCTGACAGAACCGAGTCGGTCAAGGCTTCCATCGCCTCGGAGTTTACCCGCCAATGCTGCCAGTAAAGCGGCACATCTTCCCATGCGCGCCCGCGCAGCAAAACCAATTGACCCGCATCAAGGTGCTCTTGCACGAGCGGCAGCGGGTTCATGGTCCAGCCCAAGCCACCCAGCGTGGCCTGGACGAAGGCGCGCGTGGACGGCACCCACCACACCGGCGGCTCCCACGGGGCCGGGTCCGCGATCTTGTGTGCAAAGCGCGCCTGCAGGGCGTCCTTGCGGTTGAACACCAGCACGGGCGCCTGCGCCAGCGTCTGCGCATTCACGCCCGCCGAGAAGTAGCGTTTGTGGAAATCCGGCGTGCAGGTGGCCACGTAGCGCATGCTGCCCAGCGCGTGGATGCGGCAACCCTGCACCGGATCGGCCAACGTGGTCACGGCGCCCAGGACCGAACCATTGCGCAGCAACGCGGCCGTGTGGTCCTGGTCTTCGGACAGCATGTCCAGCGTGGCGCGGGTGCGCGCCGAAAACTGCAGGGCGGCATCGACGAACCAGGTTTCCAGGCTGTCGTGGTTGACGGCGACGGGGATGCTGGCGTGGGGCACGTCGTCGTCGGCGACGCCCAGGCGGTTCAGCGCGTCGTGCTCCAGCAATGCCGTCTGCTCGGCAAGCTGGACCAGAACCTGGCCGTCGGCCGTGGCCGCGGCGGGCACGGTGCGCTGGACCAGCAGCCGTCCCATGCGATCTTCCAATGCCTTGATCCGCTGCGACACCGCCGACGGCGTGACGCTCAGCGACAACGCGGCCCGTTCGAAGCTGCCTTCGCGCACCACGGCGGCCAGGGCGCGGAGGTTGCCGTGATCGATTTTCATGTCCTTAGCAATACTTAATATAGTGAAGGAAAATTAGCTGTATTTCATACACATGGCAAGGGAAAATGATGCATTGCCGGCCGCTTTACGCGGCCGGCCACATTATCAAAGCGCCGCCACAGGCGCTGTAGTCACAGGTACACGCATCATGTTCGCCACCTTGTCTTCCCCCCTCTTCCTGACCGCCTGGGCCAGCGGCACGGCCACCGGGCTGGGCCTGTTCGCCGTCGTCGGCGCCCAAAGCGCGTTCATCCTGCGCCAGGGGCTGATGCGCGCGCATCTGCTCAGCGTGGTCGCCATCTGCGCGCTGATTGACGCCGTCTTCATCTTCGCCAGTGTCACCGGTCTGCAGGCGCTGACTTCCTGGTTCCCCTGGCTGACGACCGCCGTCCTGTGGTTCGGCGTTGCCTTCCTGACCTGGTACGCCGCGCAATCGGCGCGCCGCGCCTGGACCGCCACCGGCGGCCTTGCCGCCGCGCGCGACGTGGTTCCGTCGCGTCGGGCCGCCATGCTGGGCGCACTGGGCTTCTCGCTGCTCAATCCGCACTTCTGGCTGGACATGGTGGTGGTCGGCTCGCTTGCGCACGGCTTCGACGACGCGCGCATGGCGTTCGCGGCAGGCGCCTTCACCGCCAGCCTGCTGTGGCTGGCCGTGTTGGGCATTGGATCGCGCCTGTTCGCGCGGTTCTTCGCCAACGCGTCCGCCTGGCGCATCCTGGACGGCGTCATTGCCGTGGTGATGGCCGGGCTGGCGATCAGCCTGGCGGTCAAGGGCGTGTAGCGCGCCGCGATCGGAGTCCAGCCATCTACACCTCGACCTTCATCTTCGCCAAGAAGCAATTCGACGACGAATTCCACCGGCTGGATCAGCGCATAGCGCAGGCGGCGCGGGCGATTCCGGGCTACCTCGGCGAAGAATCCTGGGAAGACCCCGCTCGGGGCCTGTACGCCAACATTTATTACTGGGAATCGCTGGCCGCGCTGGAAACCCTGATCCGCGATCCGGCGCATCAGCAGGCCAAGGCGGCCCAGTCGCAATGGCTGGATGGCTATCGCGTGGAGATCTCCCAAGTGCTGCGGCAGTACGGGCAAGGCCTGCCATTCCCCGCGCTTTTATAATCAGCGCCTCACCAATTTTTGTCGGGCGCATGGCCGGCCCGCCAGACGGTCTATGCGCGGACCCTCCCCTTCCAAAGACGTGCGCCTGCCGCCGCTCGCCGCCATCCAGGCATTCGAGGCGGCTGCCCGGCTGGGCTCTTTCGAGCGAGCCAGCGAAGAACTCTTCGTCACCGCAAGCGCCATCGGCAAGCGCATCGCGGCGCTGGAAACGCAGCTCGACGTCACGCTCTTCATCCGCAGCAGCCGCGGCGCCACGCTGAGCGCCGCCGGACGCGAATACCTGGAGCAGGTGCGCACGGCGCTGGACCTGCTGTCGGACGCCTCGCTGCACAAGCGTGGCGAGCCCAAGCTTGAGACGCTGCGGGTCGTGTCGACCCCCACCTTCGCCCGCCAGGTCCTGATACCGGCGCTACCGGGCTTCACGGCAGCGCACCCTGACGTCGAACTCGAGATCATGCTGTCCATTCCGTACCTGGACATCATGCCGCCCAACGCCGATGTCTGGATCCGCTTCGGCAGCGGCAAGTATCCGGGCCTGCATGCGCAGCCGCTCACGCATGACCCCGTGTTCGCGGTCTGCTCTCCCGACTACGAGAAGACACGCGGCCCCTTCGCGCGGCCCGCGGATCTCGAGCGCGCGGACCTGCTGCGCTGCCCGATGGAACCCTGGCGTCCCTGGCTGGCGGCGGCGGGACTGGACTGGCCGGAGCCGTCGCGCGGCGTCTGGCTGGTGGACCTGGGCATGATGCTGGCGGCCGCACGAGCCGGCCAGGGCATCGCGCTGACGCGCCGCTCCCTTGCCGCCGAATGGCTTGACGAAGGCAAGCTGGTCCGTTTGCTGGACGTCGAAATCCCCGGCGAGTCGCAGTACTACCTGTGCACCGAAATGTCGCGCACGCCGGGCGGCGCGGCCCAAGCGTTTTCCCTATGGCTTGCGGATGTGTGCAAACGCGCATCCCAATGGCCATGCGGCTCGGCGGGCAGCCAGGAATAAATTTCCACACAAAGGCGGAATGAATTTCCGCACGCCGCCACGCCGCGATGGCTAGGATGCGGCACACGCAACTGCCCGCTTGCGGCGCGCCATGCGCCGATCCCATCGCCGCGACCCTGTTCGCATTCAGCGCAATGACAGGAACCCTGCATCTGCACTAGGTATTTACGCGGAAAAACCCCGCCGGGTCAGATTCGCGTAAGCGATTAAGCAGACAGTCACGACACGCAACAAAGGAGCGCGCCAAACAACATCCTTTCGCCGACTGGCGCCGGCACACGGCTTTCCACGCAGTTCTACCAATTACAACGGAGACATCCATGGATTTTCGTTTGAAGCTGCTTGCAGGAACCCTCGCTTTTGCCGCAACGGCCGCGTCCTACGCCGCCGACCCCATCAAGATCGGCGTGGCCGGTCCGTACACCGGTGGTTCGTCTTCCATGGGCGTCAGCATGCGCGACGGCGTGCGTCTGGCCATCGAAGAAATCAACAAGAATGGCGGCGTCCTGGGCCGCCAGCTCGTCGCCGTCGAACGCGATGACGAAGCCAAGAACGAGCGCGGCGTGCAGATCGCGCAGGAACTGATCAACAAGGAACAGGTCACGGCGACCGTCGGCTACATCAACACCGGCGTGGCGCTGGCTTCGCAGCGTTTCTACCAGGACGCCAAGATTCCCGTCTTCAACAACGTGGCCACGGGCAGCGTGATCACGCACCAGTTCAAGAAGCCGGAATATCCCGACAACTACGTGTTCCGCAACGCGGCGCATGACAGCATCCAGGCCCCGATGATCGTGGAAGAAGCGATCACCCGCCGCGGCTTCAAGAAGGTGGCGATCCTGGCCGACTCCACCAACTACGGCCAGCTTGGCCGTGAAGACCTGGAAAAGGCGCTGGACTCCAAGGGCATCAAGCCCGTGGCCGTCGAGAAGTTCAACATCAAGGACGTCGACATGACGGCCCAGCTGCTCAAGGCCAAGGCCGCCGGCGCTGAAGCCGTGCTGACCTACGGCATCGGCCCCGAGCTCGCCCAGATCGCCAACGGCATGACCAAGCTGGGCTGGAAGGTGCCGATCATCGGCAGCTGGACGCTGTCGATGGCCAACTACATCGACAACTCCGGCACCAACGGAGAAGGCGCGCGCATGCCGCAAACCTTCATCCAGGACCCGGACACGCCCAAGCGCAAGGCCTTCATCGACGCCTACCTGGCCAAGTTCAAGCCCAAGAACAACCGCATCGATTCCCCGGTGTCGGCTGCGCAGGGCTATGACTCCATCTTCCTGCTGGCTGCGGCCATCAAGCAGGCCAACTCCACCGACGGCCCGAAGGTGCGCGAAGCGCTGGAAAACCTGCAGGCGCCCGTCGAAGGCGTGGTGATGACCTACAACAAGCCCTTCTCGGCTGACAACCACGACGCCATCACCATCAAGGAAGTGGTGATCGGCGAGGTCAAGGGCGGCCGCGTGGTCAAGGCCAACTAAATCCCGACACGCAGTCCGGCGGCGGCTGCCCGGCCGCCGCCACCCGCGCTCCCAACCCGGGGCGCGGGGCATGCAGCCGCCTGAAAACAGCGTTCTGCCCAAGGGGGTTGGGACGGAACAACGCGCCTCAAGACACACACCATGATTCTTCTACAGCTCATCTATAGCGGTATCGCGCTAGGCATGATCTATGCGGTCATTGCATTCGGATATCAGCTCACTTTCGCCACGTCGGGCACTTTGAACTTCGGCCAGGGCGAAGCCCTGATGCTGGGCGCGCTCGTCGGACTCACGCTCGTCGGCCTGGGCGTCAACTATTGGGTCATGATTCCCATCGTCTGCATCTTCGGCTTTGCGCAAGGCGCGCTGGTCGAGCGGGTCGGCGTGCGGCCGGCCATCAAGACGCGGTCGGAATTCGGCTGGATCATGGCCACGATTGCGCTGGGCATCATCTTCAAGAACGTGGCCGAGAACATCTGGGGCCGCGACGACCTGCGCTTTCCGTCGCCGCTGCCCGAAGCCCCGATCCAGGTGCTGGGCGCCAACGTACTGCCCATGGAACTGCTGGTGGTGTTCGGCGCGCTGGGCATGATGATCCTGGTGGAGATCTTCAACCGCAAGTCCATCTACGGCAAGGCCTTCGTCGCCACGTCCAATGACCGCGACGCCGCCGGCCTGATGGGTATCAACACCGGCATGGTCATCACCTTTTCCTACGCGTTGTCGTCGCTGACCGCCGCCTTCGCCGGCGTGCTGGTCGCGCCCCTGACGCTGACGGGCGCCACGATGGGCGCCGTGCTGGGCCTGAAGGCGTTTGCCGTGGCGATCATCGGCGGCCTGTCCAGCGGGATGGGCGTCGTGGTGGGCGGGCTGATCCTGGGGATCGCCGAAACGACCACCGGTTTCTATCTTTCGACGGGGTACAAAGACGTGCCGGGATTGGTATTGCTGCTGCTCGTTCTGACCTTCAAGCCCGCCGGCCTGTTCGGCAAGACCGCGATCAAGAAGGTGTAAGCGATGAAACCCCTGCACCTGCTGCTTTCCATCGTGGCCGTGGCCTGCCTGGCCGCCGTGCCCCTTGGCGTCACCAACACGTATTACCTGCATCTGATCGAAACCATCATGATCTATTCGATCCTGCTGTTCGGGCTCGATATCGTGGTGGGCTACACCGGCCAGGTTTCGCTGGGCCACGCCGGCCTGTTCGGCATTGGCTCGTACGTCGCCGGCGTGCTGGTCTTCCACCTGCAGTTCCCGATCTGGCTGACGCTGCCCGCCGCCATCGTCATTGCCGCCGCCTTTGGCGCGGTGCTGGCCCTGCCGGCGCTGCGCGTGACCGGGCCTTACCTGGCCATGGTGACGCTGGCGTTCGGCACGATCATCCAGATCCTGATCAACGAGATGACCTTCCTGACCGAAGGTCCGCTTGGCATCAAGATCTCGAAGCCCTCCATCGCCGGGCACATTCTGAGCAAGGCCGAGTACTTCTGGCTGGTGGGCGCGTTGCTGGTGATCTCGCTGATCGTGGTGCACCGCATCCTGAAGTCGCACCTGGGCCGTTCTTTCGAAGCCCTGCGCGACAGCCCGATCGCCTCGGACTGCATGGGCGTGTCGGTGTACCGGCACAAAGTGATCGCGTTCGTGATCAGCGCCGGTTTCGCCGGCCTGGCGGGTGCGCTGTATTCGTATTCGGAACAGTACATCTCGCCCAATACCTACAACTTCGAACTGACCATCCTTTTCCTGCTGGCCATCATCATGGGCGGGCGCAAGAGCCGCACGGGCGCACTGCTGGGCGCTTCCATCATCGTGCTGCTGCCCAAGATGCTGGACGACATCGGCACCTTCAGGCTGATCGCGCTCGGCGTCGCCATCCTGGTGACCGTGGGCAGCGTCGTGGCCATCTCCAAGGGGCGAACCGAGCCGCGCAAGGTCGTGGTGCCGGTCGTCGGCACCATCGTGCTGGCTGTCTTCTCGTACTGGCTGGACGCGGTGACGGACTGGCGGCTGACGATCTTCGGCGCCATGATCCTGTTCGTCGTTTACTACCTGCCGGACGGCATCGTGGGCTTCGTGCGCAACCTCTTCTTCTCGACCCGTCGCGCCGCGCTGAGCGTCAAGAAGGATCTGGTGAAGGAACAGGAAGCGGTGCCCGACGCGGTCGCCGGCAAGGGCGAGACGCTGCTGGCGGCGAAGAGCGTGCTGATGCAGTTCGGCGGCCTGAAGGCGCTGAACCAGGTGGACCTGACCGTCAAGCGCGGCACGATCCACGGCCTGATCGGCCCCAACGGCTCGGGCAAGAGCACGATGATGAACGTGCTGACGGGCATCTACGTGCCCACCGCCGGCGCCGTGGAGTTCTCCGGCAAGTCGCTGGTGGGCTTGCCCCCGGCCGACATCGCGGAAGCAGGCATCGCCCGTACGTTCCAGAACGTGCAGCTCTTTGGCGAGATGACCGCGCTGGAAAACGTGCTGGTGGGCCTGCATCACACCTTCACCACGGGCCTTGCCGGCATCGCGCTGCGCACGCCGAAATGGAAGGACGAGGAACAGGGCGCGCGCGCCCGGGCGATGGCGCTGCTGGAATTCGTGGGCCTGGAATCCCTGGCCAGCGAAGAGGCGCGCAACCTGCCCTACGGCAAGCAGCGCCTGCTGGAGATCGCACGCGCCCTGGCGCTGGATCCGCAACTGCTGCTGCTGGACGAGCCCGCAGCCGGCCTGACCGCACCCGACATCGTGGAGCTGCTGGCCATTATCCGCAAGGTGCGCGACCACGGCATCACGCTGATCCTCATCGAGCACCACATGGACGTGGTGATGGGAGTTTGCGACACCGTGTCGGTGCTGGACTTCGGCCAGAAGATCGCCGAGGGGCTGCCGAATGAAGTGCAAAGCAACGCCAAGGTCATCGAGGCGTATCTGGGCGGCGCGCCCGCCTGACGCCAAGGGGACAACAAGATGCTATCGATCAAGAATCTGGAAGCAGGCTACGGCAAGGTGAAGGTGCTGCACGGCATCAGCATGGAGGTGCCGAAAGCCAAGGTGGTGACGCTGATCGGCTCCAACGGCGCCGGCAAGACCACGACGATGCGCGCACTGTCGGGGATGATCCGCCCGACGGCGGGCGAGATCACGCTGGGCGGCAAGCGCATCGACGGGATGGAATCGCACCGAATCGCGCGTCTGGGGTTGGCGCATTCCCCGGAAGGCCGGCGGGTGTTTCCGACGCTGTCGGTGACGGACAACCTGCTGCTGGGCGCGTTCCCGCGCCTGACGGGCAGTCGGCCGAAAGGCGATGTGCAGGCGGACCTGGGTCGGGCGATGGATCTTTTCCCGCGCCTGAAGGAACGCCGCGATCAACTCGCAGGCACGCTATCCGGCGGCGAACAGCAAATGCTGGCCATGGCCCGCGCGGTGATGCTGAATCCGGAACTGGTGCTGCTGGACGAGCCGTCGATGGGACTGGCGCCGATCCTGGTGGAAGAGGTCTTCCGGATCATTGCGCGGCTGAAGGACGAAGGCGTCACGATGCTGCTGGTCGAACAGTTCGCGGCGGCGGCGCTGAACGTGGCCGATTATGGGTATGTACTCGAGAACGGGCGGATCTCGGTGCATGGGAGTGCGGATAAGTTGAAGCATGATCCGGCGGTGGTGGCGGCTTATCTGGGTGGGTCGCACTAGGTGAGCTTGCGATCGACGAGGTTGAGTTCTTAAGCCGCCTGTCGCAGCGGTCGGCTAGGTGCGCGGGGCTACGATTGCAGTCCGGAGCCTTCGCTCCGGACTGCCCCGTCGTCAACCTTGTATGGTGTGGGTGCGCCTTCGTCCGCCTTCGGCTCCCTACGGTTTCCCTCGGGCGCATCTACACGCCCCGCGCACCCAGCCGACCGCTGCGACAGGCTCTTTATGCTCCAGCTTTACGAACGCCGGGACGAGCCGGGTTCTTTAGGTTTTTGCCTGCGCTGGGGTAAAGAGGAATATCTTGCCGGGCCCGCCCCCGGCCGGCCGCGCGGGCGGCAGCTAGTCAGCGACAACGCAAATTCCCTGCCCCGACTACAGGTCTTGCAGCGCCACAAGCCAAAGACCCTAGTAGCACGGCGACCGCGACGTCGGGCGGCCGACGAAGAGTAGCCGCGTGCGTGCGCAATGCAAACCGACGAAGCTTCACCCTCAGCAACCTTGCTAACTCAGCAACGTCGCCCTCAAACAATCGTCAACGTCACATCAATATTCCCGCGCGTAGCATTCGAATAAGGACATACGATGTGCGCCGCCGCTACCAGCTTTTCGGCCTCCGCCCTCTCCAGGCCCGGCAGCGAGATCTTCAGTTCGACTTCGATGCCGAAGCCCGTGGGGATCGCGCCGATGCCGACGGTGCCGTTGACCGACACGTCCGCGGGGATCTTGATCTTGTCGCGGTTCGCGACGAACTTCATCGCGCCCAGGAAGCAGGCCGAGTAGCCCACTGCGAACAGTTGCTCCGGGTTCGTGCCGGCGGCGCCGGCGCCGCCCAGTTCGCGCGGCGTGGTCAGCTTGACGTCCAGGTTGCCGTCGTCGCTGATGCCACGGCCTTCACGGCCTCCGGTTGCGGTGGCGTTGGCGCGGTAGAGGACTTTTTCGATAGACATGGTGCGTTTCCTTTTTGGATGAAAGTGGGACTGCTTGCCTTGCGGGACCTTTCCCGCGTCGGCGGTCAACGATGAACTACTGACTTGCCTTACCTATTACATTGCGTACAAGAATATCGTGCGCTACTTATTTGGCCGGATGATGACAGGCATCGCCCGGCAATTCAAAGACTTTCGACCAACTTCTCCCGCAGCGCATGCAGCGTCTTCATCATGCCCTGCGCCTCGTCCAGCGAGCATTGCGCGGCGGCGGCGATGGAGTGAGGCACCGCTTCAGCCTTTTCCCGAAGATCCCGGCCCTGTTTGGTCAGGCCCACGATCACCTGGCGTTCGTCGTTCACCGCCCGCGTGCGCGTCACCAGGCCTGCGGCCTCAAGGCGCTTGAGCAGCGGCGTCAGCGTGGCCGAATCCAGGAACAGGCGGTCGCCGATATCCGTCACCGTAATCTCGTCGCCTTCCCACAGCACCAGCATCACCAGGTACTGCGGATAGGTCAGATCCAGCCCGCGCAGCAGCTTACGATAGACCTTGTTCATCGCCAGAGAGGTCGAATACAAGGCAAAGCACAGCTGGCTGTCCAGCAGCAGCGGGTTGAATGCGCTTTTGGTCCTGGTTCTGGATTTCATGGTGCAATATTAAATAGCGCGCGATTTATCGTCAACATTTTTTTTTACTGTGACGACACTGGCCTTTCATGCCGCCTGCTCGCCCTCCGCAACGTCCCGGTCCGAACCGTATTGCTTCAGACCGTCCAGGTCCAGCACGCGGACCGCGCCGTACTCGACATTGAGCAATCCCGCCTCTTCCAGCTTGCGCAGCGCCTGGTTGGCGCGCTGGCGGGACACCCGGGCCAGATAGCCGACTTCTTCCTGCGTAATGGCCAGGCGCATGCCCATCCCGGGATACAGCAAAGGATTGAAGAGCTCGGCCAGACAGCGGGCGACGCGCGCGTCGGGATCCAGCAGACGGTCGTACTCCGCCTTGCCGATGAACTGCGCCACGCGCTCGTTCAATTGGTGCAGAAGATAGCGGTTGAACGGAATACTGGTATCCAGCAACCAGTCGAACGTCGCGCCGGGAAGGCGCGCCACCACCGAATCTCGCAGCGCGACGATGTCGTACTTGCGCACCTCGCGCTTGAGCAGCGAGCCTTCGCCAATCCATCCGCCCGCAGGCACGCCTGTCAGCGAGGCGACCTTGCCTTCGGAGTTGCCGACCGATACCTTGACCAATCCCGCCAGCACGCCGATCCAAGCCTGTGCGAGTTCGCCTTTGCGCTCTATGATCGACCCGGCAACGACCTGCTGCACGGAAAGGTCCCGCTCGACGCGCGTTTGCTGTTCGGCGTTGAGCACGCGAAACCAGGCCGCGGCGAGTTGCAGGGAGTCGGCTAGCTGCATCGGGAATACCCTAAAAGGTCCTTGAATGTCGCGATGGTGACAGTTGGTAGCAACCCAACCTTATACCTTAACTGCTGCCGTAAATCTAAAACCAACTGGTCAAGCACCTCATCGCCATCGCCGCGTATTTCGCGGCCTCCTGGCGCGATGCGCCCAAACCGGAGGAGACAACGTGGCACATTCATCGCCCGCATCTGCACAGATGCCGGCGGCGCCGGATACCTTTCCGGCGCTGCTGCTCGCGCATGCCAACGTTCGTGGGTCGCGGCCCGCGATACGAGAAAAAGATCTGGGGATCTGGCAAACCCTTACGTGGTCCGAGGTGGCGGAACATGTCCGTCACGTCGCGCAAGGACTGGCGTCGCTGGGCATCCAGCCCGGCATGCACGTCGCCGTCATCGGCGAGAACCGTCCCCGCCTGTATATGGCCATGATGGCCGCGCAGTCGTTGGGCGCCATTCCCGTGCCGCTCTATCAGGACGCGGTGGCGCAGGAAATGGTCTACGTGCTGCAGGACGCCGAGGTCAGCGTCGCGGTCGTCGAAGACCAGGAACAGGTCGACAAGATGATCGAGGTGCGCGAGCAATGCCCCGCCCTCAAGCATGTCGTATTCGACGATCCTCGCGGCCTGCGCCATTACTCCGACGCCATGCTGCTGTCTTATGAGCGGCTGGAAGAACTGGGGCGCGAATATGCCGCCCAGCATCCGGACTTTTTCCAGCGCGCCGTCGCGGCCGTTCAGCCGCAAGACGCTGCCGCCATGTTCTACACGTCGGGCACGACGGGCAAGCCCAAGGGCGTGGTGCTGACGCACCATGCGCTGATCGATCGTGCGCGCGCCGTGTCCGACATGGAAAAGCTGACCGACCAGGAAGACGTGCTGGCGTACCTGCCGCCCGCGTGGATCGGCCAGAACATGTTTTCGTACACGCAGCTTCTGGTCACCGGCTTCACGGTGAACCATCCGGAATCGCCCGACACCGTGTCGATCGACATGCGCGACATCGGCCCCACGTATTACTTCGCGCCGCCGCGCGTGCTGGAAGGCCTGCTGACGCATGTGATGATTCGCATGGAAGACGCGGGCTATCTCAAGCGCAAGCTGTTCGGCGCGTGCATGAAGCTGGCGCGCCGCGTTGGCGCGAAGATCCTGGACGGCGAGTCCGTCAACGCCTGGGACCGCGCGCGCTACGCGCTGGGCAACGTGCTGATCTATGGCCCGCTGCGCAACGCGCTGGGCATGAGCCGCGTGCGCGTGGCCTACACGGCGGGCGAAGCCATCGGCCCCGACCTCTTCGTCTTCTATCGCTCCATCGGCATCAACCTGAAGCAGTTGTACGGCTCGACCGAGACCTCCGTCTTCGTCTGCGTGCAGCCCGACGGCCAGGTGCGCGACGACACCGTCGGCCCGCCCGTTCCAGGCGTGGAGATCCGCGTGGCGGACAACGGCGAGATCCTGGTGAAGAGCCCGGGCCTGTTCAAGGAGTACTACCGCAATCCGGACGCCACGGCCGAAGCGCGCAGCGTCGACGGCTGGTTCCACACGGGCGACGCGGGCTATCTGGACACAGACGGCCAGTTGAAGATCATCGACCGCGCCAAGGACGTGGGCAAGCTTGCCAACGGCAGCCTGTTCGCGCCCAAGTACATCGAGAACAAGCTGAAGTTCTTCCAGCACATCAAGGAGGCCGTGGCCTTCGGTGCGGGCCGCGAGGACGTGTGCGCCTTCATCAACATCGACCTGGAAGCCGTGGGCAACTGGGCCGAGCGCCGCGGCCTGGCCTACGCCGGCTACACGGACCTGGCGGCCAAGGAAGAAATCTACCAGCTGATCGCGGAATGCGTGGAACAGGTCAATGCGGATCTGGCCACCGATCCGAAGCTGGCAGCCTCGCAAGTCAGCCGCTTCCTGATCCTGCACAAGGAACTGGACCCCGATGACGACGAACTGACCCGCACGCGCAAGGTGCGCCGCGCGTTCATCGCGCAGAAATACGGCGTGCTGATCGACGCGCTCTTTGGCGGCAAGCAGTCGCAGTTCATCGAGACCGAAGTGAAATTCGAAGACGGGCGCACCGGCAAGATTTCGGCGGACCTGAAGATCCGCCCGGTCAAGACGTTTCCCGCCATAACCGCCCGAGCCGCGTAGAGACCATGAGCAACAACGACCGCGACCAGCGTATCGGCGATGTCATGCTGGACATGCAGAACATCTCCTTGTCCTTCGGCGGCGTCAAGGCGCTGACCGATATTTCCTTCAACGTGCGCGAGCACGAGATCCGCGCCATCATCGGCCCCAACGGCGCGGGCAAGAGCTCGATGCTCAACGTCATCAACGGCGTCTACACGCCGCAGCAAGGCGGCATCGAATTCCGGGGCCAGCGCTTTTCCCGGATGAATCCGCGGCGCGCCGCCGAGATGGGCATCGCGCGCACGTTCCAGAACCTGGCCCTGTTCAAGGGCATGAGCGTGCTGGACAACATCATGACCGGCCGCAATCTGCGCATGAAGAGCGGCCTTCTGGCGCAGGCGTTTCGCCTGGGGCCGGCCGAACGCGAAGAGATCCAGCATCGCGAGTTCGTCGAGAACATCATCGACTTCCTGGAAATCCAGGCATTCCGCAAGACGCCCGTCGGGCGCCTGCCGTACGGCCTTCAAAAGCGCGTCGACCTGGGCCGCGCGCTGGCGATGGAACCCCGCCTGCTGCTGCTGGACGAGCCGATGGCGGGCATGAACATCGAGGAAAAGCAGGACATGAGCCGCTTCATCCTGGATGTGAACGATGAGTTCGGCACGACCATCGTGCTGATCGAGCACGACATGGGCGTGGTCATGGACATCTCCGATCGCGTGGTGGTGCTGGACTATGGAAAGAAAATCGGCGACGGCAAGCCGGACGAAGTCCGCGCCAACGAAGACGTCATCCGCGCCTACCTCGGCGTGTCGCACTAAGGCGGGCAGACATGGGATTTTTTCTAGAGACCTTATTCGGCGGACTGATGAGCGGCATGCTGTACGCCCTGATCGGCCTGGGCTTCGTGCTGATCTTCAAGGCGTCCGGCGTCTTCAACTTCGCGCAGGGCGCCATGGTGCTGGTGGCCGCGCTGTCGATGGCGCGCTTTTCGGAATGGCTGCCGCGCTGGCTGGGCTTTGACAACATGATCCTGGCCAACGTGCTGGCGTTCATCGTCAGCGCGATCGTGATGTTCCTGCTTGCCGTGGCGATCGAGCGCTTCGTGCTGCGCCACCTGGTCAACCAGGAAGCCACGACGCTGCTGATGGCCACGCTGGGCATCAGCTATTTCCTGGACGGCCTGGGACAGATCACGTTCGGCAGCTCGGTGTATTCCATCAATGTGGGCATGCCCAAGGATCCGCTGATGATCCTGGACTCGGTCTTCGAGGGCGGGCTGCTAATCAACCTGGAAGACCTGACCGCCGCCGTCATTGCGGCGCTGCTGGTGGCGGCGCTGGCCCTCTTCTTCCAGTACACGTCCACCGGCCGCGCCCTGCGCGCGGTGGCCGACGATCACCAGGCCGCGCAGTCCATCGGCATCCCGCTGAACCGCATCTGGGTGATCGTGTGGAGCGTGGCGGGACTGGTTGCGCTGGTGGCCGGGATCATCTGGGGCTCGAAGTTCGGCGTGCAATTCACGCTGTCCACCGCGGCGCTGCGCGCGCTGCCGGTCGTGATCCTGGGCGGCCTGACCTCGGTGCCGGGCGCCATCCTGGGCGGACTGATCATCGGCGTGGGGGAAAAGCTGTCCGAGGTCTACCTGGGGTCGCTCGTGGGAGGCGGCATCGAAATCTGGTTCGCCTACGTGCTGGCGCTGGTGTTCCTGCTGTTCCGTCCGCAAGGGCTGTTCGGCGAGAAGATCATCGACCGCGTCTAAGCCCGCGGCTCACCAAGGATAAAAAATGTTCTATCGCGAAAACGGCCAATTCAAGACCAGCTATCGCGCTGACCAGCAGATCTTTCCCATCCGCCAGGATCGGGTGTTCATCTGGCTGCTGATCGCGGTCGCGTTCATCGTCGTGCCGGCCATGGCCAGCGACTATCTGCTGCGCGCCATCCTGATCCCGTTCCTGATCCTGGCGCTGGCCGCCGTGGGCCTGAACATCCTGGTCGGATACTGCGGCCAGATCTCGCTGGGCACGGGCGCCTTCATGGCCGTCGGCGCCTACGCGGCCTGGAACTTCGGCGTGCGCTTTCCGGGCATGCCGCTGGTCGTGCAGATTCTGCTTGGCGGTTGCTTTGCCACGATCGTCGGCGTGATCTTCGGGATTCCCAGCCTGCGCATCCGCGGCCTGTACCTGGCGGTGGCGACGCTGGCCGCGCAGTTCTTCGTGGACTGGGCGTTCCTGCGCATCCAGTTCTTCACCAACTACTCGTCATCGGGCAGCGTGTCCGTGCCGCCGCTTACGGCCTTCGGCCTGCCGGTGCAAAGCGCCATGGAAAAGTACCTGTTCGTGCTGATCCTGGTCGTCATCTTCAGCCTGCTGGCCAAGAACCTGGTGCGCGGCGCGATCGGCCGCCAATGGATGGCGATCCGCGACATGGACGTGGCGGCGTCGGTCATCGGCATCCGGCCCATGTACGCCAAGCTCACGGCCTTCGCGGTCAGTTCGTTCATCGTCGGCGTCGCCGGCGCATTGTGGGGCTACATCCACCTGGGCTCGTGGGAACCGCTGGCGTTCGATCTGGGTCGCTCCTTCCAGCTGCTGTTCATGGTGATCATCGGCGGACTGGGATCGATCATCGGCAGCTTCTTCGGCGCGGCCTTCATCGTGCTGGTGCCCGTGGCGCTGTCCAACATTCCGCACATGCTGGGCCTGCCGCTGTCCGTCGACACCGCGGCCCATATCGAGCACATGGTGTTCGGCGCGCTGATCGTGTTCTTCCTGATCGCCGAACCGCACGGCCTGGCGCGGTTGTGGAGCATCGGCAAGGAAAAGTTGAGGATCTGGCCTTTCCCCCACTGATCGTGTTTCGTTTTGATTTCCGCGGGTCCATCGCGGCACGACCGCGCTGGACCCCCGCCCCGAATACCCGGCTCAAGACCGGGCCAATCCCGGTGTCCCAGGGTTTACTGACCCAAGCACCACGCAGGAGGTAAATGGAGATGAAGCGTCTTAACCTGAAGTTGGCGGCAGCCCTGATGGCCGCAGCCGGCGCCGCGGGCGCCGTGGTTACGCCGGCAATGGCGGCCGAGGAGCAGTTCGTTCCGTTGCTGGTGTATCGCACCGGGTCGTTCGCGCCGCTGGGCATTCCCTGGGCCGACGGCAAGCTGGACTACCTGAAGCTCGTCAACGAGCGCGATGGCGGCGTCAATGGCGTCAAGATCACGTACGAAGAATGCGAAACCGCCTACGCGACCGATCGCGGCGTGGAGTGCTATGAGCGCCTGAAGGGCAAGGGCACGGGCGCGTCGGGCTTCGACACGCAGTCCACCGGCATCACGTTCGCGGTCAGCGACAAGGCGATCGTCGACAAGGTGCCCGTCGAAACGATGGGCTATGGCCTGTCGCAGTCGGTGGACGGCAGCGTGTTCGAGTGGAACTTCCCGCTGCTGGGCACGTACTGGACCGCGGCCGACGTGATGATCCAGGACATCGCCAAGAAAGAAGGCGGCATGGACAAGCTCAAGGGCAAGAAGATCGCCCTGGTCTATCACGACTCGCCGTACGGCAAGGAGCCGATCCCGCTGCTGCAGAAGCGCGCGGCCAAGGAAGGCTTTGAACTGGTGCTGTACCCCGTGACGGCTCCCGGCGTGGAGCAGAAGTCCACGTGGCTGCAGATCCGCCAGGCTCGCCCGAACTACGTGCTGCTGTGGAGCGCGGGCATCATGACCCCGACCGCAATCCGCGAGGCCCAGGCCAGCGGCTACCCGCGCGACAAGATGTACGCCATCTGGTGGGCCGGCTCCGAAGGCGACGTCAAGGACCTTGGCGATGTCGCCAAGGGCTACAACGCCATCACCATCCACAACAGCGGCGCCGACACCGACAAGGTCTATGACGACCTGAAGAAGTACGTCTACGACAAGGGCCAGGGTGCGGACAAGACCGGCAAGACCACGCTGGGCACCATCGCCCACACGCGCGGCATGATGATCTCGATGCTGCAGGTGGAAGCCATCCGCGCCGCGCAGGAGAAGTTCGGCAAGGGCAAGGCGCTGACGCCGGAGCAAGTGCGCTGGGGCTTCGAGAATCTGGACCTGACCCAGGAAAAGCTCGACAAGCTGGGCTTTGGCCAGATCATGCGTCCGGTCAAGACGTCGTGCGCCAATCACAAGGGTGACGATTGGGCTCGCATCGTGCAGTGGGACGGTTCGAAGTTCAAGGTCGTTTCCGACTGGTACCAGGCCGACAAGGCGGTCCTCGACCCCATGGTCAAGGAATCGGCGGCCAAGTACGCCAAGGAAAAGAACATTACGCCCCGCAAGTGTGAGTGATGCCCCTGGAGCACCCGCGGCGTAGACGCCGCGGGTGTGCAACGGAAGTTGATATGAACCGGCGGCCGGCTTCAGGCCAGCCGCCGCCACGCTGCAGGAATGTTTATGAACGACGCCAATATTGCCGCCGCCGACGCTCCCCCGGTGCTGCTCGATGTGAACGGCATCGAGGTGATCTACAACCACGTGATCCTGGTGCTCAAGGGCGTGTCCCTGCAGGTGCCGGAAGGCCGGATCGTGGCTTTGCTGGGCGCCAATGGCGCAGGCAAGACCACCACGCTGCGCGCGATCTCGAATCTGCTGAAGGGCGAGCGCGGCGACGTCACGAAGGGCCACATCCAGTACCGCGGCCAGCGCATCGAACAGCTGACGCCGGCGGAACTGGTCAGGCGCGGCGTCGTGCAGGTGATGGAAGGCCGGCATTGCTTTGCCCACCTGACCATCGAGGAAAACCTGCTGACCGGCGCCTACACCCGCAGCATGAGCCGCGGCGACACCACGGCCGCGCTGGACAAGGTCTACCAATATTTCCCGCGCCTGAAGCAGCGCCGGACCAGCCAGTCCGGATACACCTCGGGCGGCGAGCAGCAAATGACCGCCATCGGCCGCGCGCTGATGGCCAACCCCAACATGATCCTGCTGGACGAGCCGTCCATGGGCCTGGCCCCGCAGATCGTCGAAGAGATCTTCGAGATCGTGCGCGACCTGAACCAGCGCGAGCGCGTGAGCTTCCTCCTGGCCGAACAGAACACCAACATCGCGCTCCGGTACGCCGACTATGGCTACATCCTGGAAAACGGGCGCGTGATGATGGACGGGGCCGCCTCCGACCTGGCGCAAAACGAGGACGTCAAGGAGTTCTACCTGGGCATATCCAGCGGCGAACGCAAGAGTTTCCGAGACAACAAGTTCTATCGCCGCCGCAAGCGCTGGCTGGCCTGATTCCTGAAAGCGTGCAAGCCAGCGCTTGCCGCATGCCGCCCGCAACGGCACCGCAAACCGGCACACGAGAAGGTGCGACCCATGTCCGAGTTTTTCGATGTACTCGAAACCCGCGCGCCCGAGCAGCGAGAGCGCGACCTGATGGCAGCCTTGCCCGACGCGATCGCCCGCGCCATCGCACGGGCGCCGGCCATTGCCGAGCAACTGCGCGGCATCGATCCCGCCACGATCACTTCGCGCGAGGCGCTGGCCCGGCTGCCCGTGCTGCGCAAGCATGAACTGCTGGAACGCCAGCAGCACAGCCGCGACGACGACGCCCGGCCGGCAGGCCCTGCCAAGGCCTTCGGCGGCTTTTCCGCGATCGGCTGGGGCGAGGCCATGCGCGTCTTCGCGTCGCCCGGTCCGATCTACGAACCGGAAAGCGCGCGTTCGGACTACTGGCGGTTTGCACGCGCCTTGTACGCGGCGGGATTTCGTGCCGGCGAACTGGCCTACAACTGCTTTTCGTACCACTTCACGCCAGCCGGCTCCATGATGGAGACCGCCGCCCATGCGGTGGGATGCACGGTGTTTCCCGGCGGCACCGGGCAGACCGAGCAACAGGTGCGCGCCATCCAGGACCTCGCGCCCAGCGGCTATACGGGCACGCCGAGCTTCCTGAAGATCATCCTGGAGAAATCCGATGAGCTGGGCGTGAAGCTGGATTCGCTGCGCCGCGCGCTGGTGTCCGGCGAGGCCTTTCCGCCGTCCCTGCGCGACTGGCTGGCGGCCCGCGGCATCGAGGGCTATCAGGCGTACGGCAGCGCCGATCTGGGCATGATCGCGTTCGAAACGCCGGCCCGCGAAGGACTGGTGCTGGGCGAAGACATCATCGTCGAGATCGTACGCCCCGGCACAGGCGATCCCCTGCCGGAAGGCGAGGTGGGCGAGGTCGTCGTGACCACCCTGAATCCCGATTACCCGCTGGTGCGCTTCGGCACGGGCGACCTGTCGGCGGTATTGCCGGGCATCTCGCCCTGCGGCCGCACCAACACGCGCATCAAAGGCTGGATGGGACGCGCGGACCAGACCACCAAGGTGCGCGGCATGTTCGTGCATCCGTCGCAAGTGGCCGACGTGGCGCGCCGGCATCCGGAGATCCTGAAGGCGCGGCTGGTGATCAGCGGCAGCACGGGCTCGGACCGGATGGTGTTGAAGGTGGAAGCGCAATCGCCGGACGACGCCTTGGCCAAGCGTATCGCCGACTCGGTGCGCGACCTGACCAAGCTGCGCGCGGATGTCGAGTGGGTGGACGCGGGCGGCCTGCCGAACGACGGCAAGGTCATCGACGACATCCGGACCTACGAATAGCGAGTCACGAGCTTTGATCCTACGGCGCCGCCTGGTGGCGCCGTGCTTGGGTCGAGTTCTGGGGCGCTGCGTTCAGGCGCGCCATTCAAGCGCGTCGGTCATGCGCGCCGCATCAGGAACGCTTGCGGCGCTCCAGCACGGAGAAGATCGCCATGCCGGCGATCATGGCGGCCGCGAAGACCGCGGCCTCTGCGACGCCTGCCGCGGCCGCCACCAGCGCCGGCCCCGGGCAGAAGCCGGCCAGCCCCCAACCCACGCCGAACAGCAGGCTGCCGCCGGCAAGGCGCCGGTCCACCTGGGTGGCCTGCGGCCAGTGCAGGGGCTCGCCCGACAGGCTGAGGCGACGACGGCGCAGCCACGCGTAGCCAGCGGTGGTAGCCAGGACCGCGCCGCCCATCACGAACGCCAGCGTCGGGTTCCAAAGCCCGGCAAGATCCAGGAAGCCCAACACGCGCGCGGGATCGGCCAGCCCCGACACGATCAGGCCGATCCCGAAGACCAGGCCGGCGGCAAATGCGTAAAGAACGGCCATGTCAGCCTCCCGCGACGTGACGCAGCAGGTAGACCGTCGCAAAACCTGCCGCCATGAAGAGGGCGGTGGCGGCCAGCGACCGGCGGGATCCGCGGGACAGGCCGCACACGCCGTGGCCGCTGGTGCATCCCGCTGCGTAGCGGGTGCCAAGGCCGACCAGCAGCCCCGCGATGATCAGCCGCGGCATGCTGGCGTCGACCGTGATGGACGGCAACGCGGAAAAAAGCCGGTACAGCCAGGGCGCAGCGAACATGCCCAGCAAAAAGGCAACCCTCCAGCCGCCGCCGCGCTCGGGCGCGAAGAGGCCGCCCAGGATGCCGCTGATGCCCGCGATGCGTCCTGCGCCGAGCATCAGCAACACCGCGCCCGTGCCGATCAGCAAGCCGCCGACCGTGCCGGCAGCCGGGGTGAAAGCTGCCCAGTCCACGTTCACTTGAGTGACTCCATGGCTCTTCCGCAGTACAAACTCGATAGCGTTTTCATCACCTGGCTGACCTCGAAGCTGGCCATCTGGTAATAGACGTATTTGCCGTCGCGCCGTGTGGCGACCAACCCTTCGTCGCGCAGCACGCCAAGTTGTTGCGACAGGGTCGGCTGGCGGATGCCGGTCAACGATTCCAGCTCGCCCACGTTGCGTTCATTCTGGACCAGCTGGCACAGCAGCAGCAAGCGATCTTCGTTGGCCAGGGCCTTGAGCAGCGTGCAGGCCTGCGAGGCGGATTCGCGCAGGACGGCGACTTCGCAGTCAGTCAGCGGAGCGTTCATGGTGGGTGTCGTTCACTAGGGGGATGGCGTCGTCATTATATTTGCGAATAAACTATCTGCAAATATTATTTACTTTCATATATTGACCTGATCCGGCCGCTCGACGGCCGTCACGCGAGCACCCATGAACCCGCACATCCAGGCCTTCTTCGACCCCGTCACCGCCACCATCACCTACGTCGTGCATGAGGACCGGCCCGGCGTGGCCTGCGCCATCATCGATTCGGTGCTGGACTACGATCCCAAATCGGGTCGCAGCAACACCGCCAGCGCCGACCGCGTGGCGGCCTATGTGCGTGAACACGACCTCAAAACCGCCTGGCTGCTGGAAACCCACGCCCATGCCGATCACCTGTCCGCCGCCCCCTATCTGCAGCGGCAGTTGGGCGGCGTGATTGCCATCGGACAAAGCATCTGCGCGGTGCAAGGCGTCTTCAAGAAAATCCTGAACCTGGAACCGGAGTTCCAGCTCGACGGTTCGCAATTCGGCCATCTGTTCGCCGATGGCGAAACCTTCCAGATTGGCGCGCTGACCGCCACCGCCATCCACGTGCCCGGCCACACGCCGGCCGACATGGCCTACCTGATCGGCGATGCGGCATTCGTGGGAGACACCCTGTTCATGCCGGACGTCGGCACCGCGCGCTGCGACTTCCCCGGCGGCGACGCCCATCTTCTGTATCGCTCGATACGGCGCCTGCTCAGCCTGCCGGACGGCACCCGGCTGTTCATGTGCCACGACTACCCGCCCGAAGGCCGCCAGACCGCGTGGCAGACCACCGTTGCCGAACAGCGCCGCGCCAACATCCACGTCCGCGACGGCGTCGACGAAACGCAATTCGTCGACATGCGCACGCGCCGGGACGCCACGCTGTCCATGCCGACGCTGATCCTGCCCGCCATCCAGGTCAACATCCGGGCGGGGCACTTCCCGCCCGCGGAAGACAACGGGGTGCGCTACCTCAAGATTCCCGTCGACGCGCTTTGACGCTGGGGCGCGCCGCACTTGCGCGCCAGGGACATATCCCGCAAGATCGCCCGATCGATGACCCCGATCGCACGCATCCTCATGTTCGCCGAAGCCGAAGCCGACCCCACACTTTCCAAAGACGAATTCAAGGCACTCGAAGAGCGGCTGCGGGTCGCCTTGCTCAAAGCGCAATATGAACGGCTTCGGCAGGCGGACAAGTCGCTGCTGGTGGTCGTGGCAGGCATCGACGGCGCGGGCAAGGGCGCCACCGTCAACCTGCTCAACGAATGGATGGACCCGCGCCACATCCGCACGCTGGCCTATGGCCCGCGGGAAGGCGAAGAGCTGGAACGCCCGCCGCTGTGGCGTTACTGGCGGGACCTGCCGCCCAAGGGAAGCACCGGCATTGTCTTCGGCTCCTGGTACGCGCCGCTGATCATCGAAGCGGCCCGAAAGAAGCCCAACCCTGACGCCATCGAGGCCCACGCCGCCGCCATCATGCGCTTCGAAGCCATGCTGGCCGCGGAAGGCGTGCAGATCATCAAACTGTGGTTCCATCTTTCTGCCCAGGCCCAGCGCGAGCGCGCGCAGCGCCTCCTGGCCAGCCCAGAGACCGCCTGGCAGGTCAGTCCGGTGGATCTCAAGGTCAACAAGAGATTCGACCGCATCCGTTCCGGCGGGCACGTCGTTTTGAACCACACGGACTGCGGCCATGCGCCCTGGGTGGTGATCCCAAGCGCCGACGAAAACATGCGCGACGCGCGCACGGCGCAAGCGGTGCTGGCCGCCCTGCGCCGGCGCGGCATGCCCCGCATCCCGCCGGCATTCGTCGCGCATTCGCGCTCGACGCGCATCGTCGACCACCTGGGCAAGCTGGACTATGAAGCCCGGGTCGACAAGACCGACTACGAGGCCGAACTGGGCCTGCTGCAAGGCCGGCTGGCGCGCGCGGCTCGTTCCGACAAGTTCCGGCGTCATTCGCTGATCCTGCTGTTCGAAGGCCAGGACGCCGCGGGCAAAGGCGGCGCCATCCGTCGCGTCACGCATGCGCTGGATGCCCGGCAGTTCGACATCACGCCCGTGTCGGCGCCTACCACCGAAGAACTGGCCAGACCCTACCTGTGGCGGTTCTGGCGCCGCATTCCACGCCACGGCCGCATCGCCATCTTCGACCGCTCCTGGTACGGCCGTGTGCTGGTCGAACGTGTCGAAAAGCTGATTCCACCCGCCAAGTGGCGCAGAGCCTATGCCGAAATCAACGACTTCGAAGAGCAGCTGGCCGCCAGCGGAGCGCTGGTGCTGAAATTCTGGCTGGCGATCACCCCCGAGGTACAGTTGGAACGATTCCGCGAGCGCGAAAAATCGCCCTTCAAGAATTTCAAGATCACCCCCGACGACTGGCGCAACCGCGAGAAGTGGCGTGAATACACCGCCGCGACCAACGAACTGCTGACCCGCACGGACGTCGCTCACGCCCCGTGGCATCTGGTGTCCGCCAACGACAAGCGGTACGCTCGTTTGCAGGTGCTGCGGCATATCGTCGAAGCCATTGAAGAACACTGCTGAACCCGCCTGGAGGCATCGCGCCATGAGTACCGCTGAAATCCGTCCCATCGTCGCTGCCGACTTCGACGCATGGCTGCCGCTATGGAAGGGCTACCAGAACTTCTACCGCGTCGACATCGACGACGCGGTAACCCGCAACACCTGGGAGCGCTTCCTGGACCCGGCCGAACCCATGCACGCCGCGCTGGCCTACGAAAGCGGCCGCGCCATCGGCATGGTGCACTGGGTATTTCACCGGTCCACCTGGACGGCAGGCGACTACTGCTATCTGCAAGACCTGTACGTCGACCAGGACGCCCGCGGCACCGGCGCCGGCCGCAAGCTGATTGAACATGTGTATGCCGAAGCCGCCGCCGCCAACTGTGCGCGGGTGTACTGGCTGACTCACGAGACCAACGCCACGGCCATGCAACTCTACGACCGCATCGCCGACCGTTCCGGCTTCATCCAATACCGCAAGGTGATGGCTTGAGCGCGCGCGATCCCAATTGCCCGTTGTGCCAGGAAGATGGCGGCGCGCTGCTGTGGCGCGGGCCGCACCTGCGCATCATCGAAGTCGACGACCCGGACTATCCCGGCTTCACCCGCGTGGTCTGGAACGGCCACCTTGCCGAGATGACCAGCCTGTCCACCCACGGGCGCGACCTGCTGATGCGGGCGGTGTACGTGGTCGAAGAGACGCAGCAATCGATCCTGTCCCCGGACAAAATCAATCTGGCTTCTCTGGGCAACATGGTGCCCCACCTGCATTGGCACGTGATCCCGCGCTGGCGGGGCGACCGCCATTTCCCCGATCCGATCTGGGCGGCGCCGCGTGTGACGCCAGGCGCCGAGCCCCAGGCATGGAAGGAAAGACAGGCTGACGTGCGGGAACTCCTGCCCCGCTACCGCGCACGACTGGTCGAGGCCATGAACGCGCTGCTGTGGCATTGAGCCTGAAATAGAGCCAACTTTCGGTAAATTAGACGAAATTGGCCGAAGAAAACGGTTGCATTGATTCGTTCAGCTAATATTCAGGCTTTCGATCACCACCGGCGCCGTCAATGAAGGATATCCACAGCACCCCCAACGCCCCGAGCCCGGCGCGTCCCCCTTCGTTCCTGCAGGCCTTCCTGCAGTCCGAGGCATTGGGCGGCTATGTCCTGATGTTGGCCGCCGCGGCCGCGCTGGTCGTCGCCAACAGCGGAGCAGCCGCCACGTACTTCGACATCCTGGGCACGAAGGTGGGCTTTCAGGTCGGGCCGATCCTGCTCAAGGAAACGGTGCTGCACTGGATCAACGACGGCTTGATGGCCATCTTCTTCCTGCTCGTGGGCCTGGAGATCAAGCGCGAGGTGCTGGACGGCCAGTTGCGCGGCGCGGGCCGCATCGTGCTGCCGGGCGTGGCCGCATTGGGCGGCATGGCCGTGCCCGCGATCATCTATCTGCTGGTTAACCTGGGCAGTCCCGACACGCTGCGGGGCTGGGCCATTCCGGCCGCCACCGACATCGCGTTCGCGCTGGGCATCCTGGCGTTGCTCGGCAGCCGCGTGCCCACTTCGCTGAAGATATTCCTCACCGCGCTGGCCATCCTGGACGATCTCGGGGCCATCGTCATCATCGCGCTGTTCTATACGTCGGACTTGAATGTGTTCGCGCTGGGCATGTCGGCCGCCTTGCTGGTTTGCCTTTTCTGCCTGAACCGCGCCGACGTCACGCGCTTGACGCCTTATCTGCTGCTGGGCGCGGTGCTGTGGTACTTCGTCCTGAAGTCGGGCGTGCACGCGACGCTGGCTGGCGTGGCGCTTGCCCTGACGATTCCGCTGCGCCGGCAGCATCAGGGCGGGCCGCATGCGCATTCGCCGCTGCACGCGCTGGAACATGCGCTGCACAAACCGGTGGCGCTGCTGATCGTGCCGGTATTCGGCTTTGCCAACGCGGGCGTGTCCTTCGCGGGACTGGGCCTGGCGACCCTGGCCCAGCCCGTGCCCCTGGGCGTGGCGCTGGGACTTTTCGTGGGCAAGCAGCTGGGCGTGTTCGGTTTCGCGTGGCTTGCCATCAAGACCGGCGTCGCTACCCTGCCCCGGCACGCCACCTGGATCCAGCTGTACGGTGTGGCGCTGCTGTGCGGCATCGGCTTCACCATGAGTCTCTTCATCGGCGCGCTGGCTTTCACGGATGCGGCCACCGTGGACGCCACCAAGATCGGCGTGCTGACGGGCTCGCTGGCATCCGCCGTCGTGGGGTTCCTGATGCTGCGCTTCACGGGTGCGCCAGATCAAGAATCGGACCACCGCTGACGTTTCCGGCGCGCGGCTTGCAGTAGACTGGCCGCACCGTTTTCGCAGGGAGCCGGCATGAAAGCATCCAGCATCGTCGTGCAGCGCGTCTATGAAGGCACCGGCCCCGAGGGCCACTATCTGGCCCTGGTGGATCGCATGTGGCCCCGCGGCCTGAAGCGCGCTGACCTGGGGTTGGACGAATGGGCCCGCGACATCGCTCCCAGCGCGGAATTATGCAAATGGTTCAGCCACGTCGAAGAACGCTGGGACGCGTTTCGCGCCAAGTACCTGACGGAACTTGCCACGCCCGAGCAACAAGCCCGCATGGCAGCCCTGCTTGAAGCCGCGGGCGACCGGCCACTGACCCTGCTGTACGGCGCGCGCAATACCGAACACAACCAGGCTGTCGTGCTGCGCGACGCTTTGCTGCAGTACGCCCGCCACCACCGCAAACGCGCGGCCTGAGGCCGCGGTTCGTCTTATAGGATCTTCATGTCTTTCAGCTCTGATGCCTGGACGCGCAACGCCGCGCTCTACGCCAAAACGCGCGATATGCCGTTCAACCAGGAACTGGCCAGCGGCCAGCTCGACGAAAGCGCGTTCAAGCACTACATGATCCAGGACGCGCACTATCTGGTGGCGTTCGGGCGCGCGCTGGCCATCGCCGCCGCCAAGGCGGATGACGCCGATGGCGTGGCCCAGTTCGCAGAAGCGGCCAAAGGCGCCGTCGTCGCCGAACGCAGCCTGCACGCGGGTTTCATGAAGCAGTTCGGCGTCGACGCCGCCACGTTCGAAGCCACGCCGCTGACCCCGGCCAGCCATCACTACACCAGCTTCCTCATCGCCACGGCATGGGCCTCGCCCTACCCGGTCGTGCTGGCCGCCCTGCTGCCGTGCTTCTGGATCTATGCCGAAATCGGCCGCGACATCCACGCCCGAGCCGTCCGCCCCAATCCGTATGCGGCATGGATCGACACTTACGCCGGAGACGAATTCCACGAACTGGTGCGGGCCGTGATCGCTTCAGTCGATCGCGTGGCCGAAGGGGCGTCGGCGCAAACGCTGGACGCGATGCACCAGGCGTATACGCGCGCCGCCCAGCTTGAATGGATGTTCTGGGACTCGGCGCACCGGCAGGCGGGCTGGCCTGTCTGACCGCCCCGACAGGACCGGCGCATATGCCAAAATCGCGCCCATGCCTCTCGACAATCGCCTGACACCCAACACCCTCGCCGCACAAGCGGCGCAGCTCCCGGCCGCCTGGCAGGCCGCCTTCACCGCCGATCCCGTGGCCGCCGCGCTCGCTGCGGCCACGACGCATGTGGAACAGCGGCTGGCCCAGGGCGCCGTGGTCTACCCCGCCGCCCCCTTCCGGGCGTTGCACGGCCTGGCGCCGTCGGATGTCCGGGTCGTCATCCTGGGGCAGGATCCCTACCATGGCCCCGGCCAGGCCCAGGGGCTGGCGTTCTCGGTGCCCGACGACTGCAAGCGCCCGCCCAGCCTGCGCAACATCTTCAACGAGATTGCCCGCGAGTACCCGGATGTCCAGTTTACTGTCGGCAATGATCTGGGTGCCTGGGCCCGGCAAGGCGTGCTGCTGCTGAACACCGCCCTTACCGTTGAAGACGGCCTGCCGGCGTCGCACGCCAAGCGCGGCTGGGAAACAGTGACAGATGCCTTGATCACGCTGGTCGCGCGGGATCCCTCGCCCAAGGTGTTCATGCTGTGGGGCGCGTACGCGCAGGCCAAGCGCCTGTTGCTTCCGCCCGACAGCGGCCACCTCGTGCTGATGTCCAATCACCCCTCGCCACTGTCGGCCCGCCGCCCGCCCGTGCCCTTCCTGGGATGCGGCCACTTCCGCGCCACCAACGACTGGCTGCGGAACCAAGGGAAAAACCCTATTGATTGGGGGCTGGACAAAAAAATAATTCCCTTGCAAGGCGAATTCGGGTTATGATCGCCGCACTGCACAAAACGAGTTCGGCATTTACCGCCTTGATTTAGCGGAATTTTTTGCAGAACGCCGGGGATCCAAACGCCCGGCCCCATGCCGAACTATCATCGATTCCTGACCCCTTTCCTTTCGCCCTGCGTTCCACTCAGTACAAGAGAACGCGCCACGCGCATGGTTGATCCGGTCGGCACGATGCTCCATCAACCGTCGCCTGGATCCGGCCGCCTAATCCTCTGGCCCGACCAAGCACTGCGTCGCATTGATTGCGGCAAGGGAAAGTAATGTCTTTCGATACCCTGGGTCTCGCGCCCGCTCTTTTGTCGGCCGTTCAAGAAGCTGGCTTCGCCACCCCCACCCCCGTTCAGGCCGCCGCCATTCCGCAAGCGCTGGCTGGCCATGACCTGATGGTTTCCTCGCAGACCGGCAGCGGCAAGACCGCCGCCTTCATGCTGCCCGCCCTGCACCGCATCGCCCAGATGCCCGCCAACAAGGGCGTCGGCGTGCAAGTGCTGGTGCTGACCCCGACCCGCGAACTGGCCCAGCAGGTTACCGACGCCACCGCCACCTACGGCCGCAAGCTGGCCGACCTGCGCACCGCCACCGTCGTGGGCGGCATGCCCTACGGCGCGCAGCTGAAGGCGCTGTCGCGCCGCGTGGACGTGCTGGTCGCCACCCCCGGCCGCCTGATCGACCACCTGCAATCCGGCCGCGTCAAGCTGAACACCGTGCACACGCTGGTGCTGGACGAAGCCGACCGCATGCTGGACATGGGCTTCATCGAAGACATCGAGACCATCGTCGGCCGCCTGCCCGAAGACCGCCAGACCCTGCTGTTCTCGGCCACCCTGGACGGCACGATCGCAAAGCTGGCTGCGCGCATGATGCGCGACCCGCAGCGCATCGAGATGGCCGGCTCGAAGGAAAAGCACACCAACATCACGCAAAGCCTGCTGTACGCGGACGACGCCAGCCACAAGATGCAGTTGCTGGATCACGTGCTGCGCGACGCCTCGCTGGACCAGGCCATCGTCTTCACGTCGACCAAGCGCGGCGCGGACGACCTGGCCGACCGCCTGGCCGACCAGGGCTTTGCCGCCGCTGCCCTGCACGGCGACATGAACCAGCGCCAACGCACCCGCACGCTGTCGCAGCTTCAGCGCGGCCAGCTGCGCATCCTGGTCGCCACCGACGTGGCCGCCCGCGGCATCGACGTGCAAGGCATCAGCCACGCCGTGAACTTCGACCTGCCCATGCAGGCCGAAGACTACGTGCACCGCATCGGCCGCACCGGCCGTGCCGGCCGCAACGGCCTGGCGTTCACGCTGGCCACGCACTCCGAGCGCCACAAGGTTCGCCGCATCGAGCACTACATCGGCCAGTCGATCACGCCTGAAGTGATCGCCGGCCTGGAGCCCAAGCGCACCCCGCGTCCGTCCACCGGCGGCGGCGGCGGCAAGCCGTTTGGCAAGCCTTTCGGCAAGCGTCCCGGCGGTTTCGGCGGTTCGCGTCATGGCGGCGGCGGCTTTGCGGGCAACCGCGACGGCGCCCCCCGTGAAGGTCGTTCCTTCGGCGGCCCGCGTGGCGAGTTCAAGCCGCGCGAAGGCGGCTATCAAGGCAACCGCCCGTTTGAAGACCGTCCGTTCGGCGACCGCCCCCAGCGTTCGTTCGGCGACCGTCCCAGCTTCGGTGACCGTCCCCAACGCGAAGGCGGCTACCAGGGCAACCGTCCCTACGGCGACCGTCCCCAGCGTGAAGGCGGCTTCCGCGGCGGTGACCGCGATTCGCGTCCCAGCTTTGGCGACCGTCCCAGCTACGGCGACCGCCCGCAGCGCGATGCCCGTCCGTTCAGCGAACGCGCGCCCCGTGAAGGTGGTTTCCGCGGTGGCGATCGTGACTCGCGCCCCAGCTTCGGCGATCGTCCGAGCTACGGCGACCGTCCCCAGCGTGAAGGCGGCTTCCGCGGCGGTGATCGCCCCGAAGGCGGTTTCCGTGCCAAGCCTTCGTTCGACAAGCGTCCCGGCGGCCCCGCCAAGCGCTTCACCAAGTCGTCCGATCGCCGCGGCTGATACACCCGCCTGATCCAAAAAGCCCCGCAGCGTTGAGCCGCGGGGTTTTTTTTTGGGAAAATGCCGTATTGCCCATGTCTCATCTGCCCATGCAACGCCCCGCCCCCGCCAACCTGCCCCCTCTTTCCCCCGCCTCACTCGAGCACAGCGAAGCCGCCGCCGCACACCTGCGCGCGGCAATAGCGTCCAACGGCGGCTGGCTGCCCTTCGACCACTGGATGGCCGAAGCCCTGTACGCGCCCGGCCTGGGCTATTACGCCGCCGGCAACGTAAAGCTGGCCGACGCGGACGATGGCGGCAAGACGCCCGAGGGCGACTTCGTGACCGCGCCGCAGCTGACCCCCCTCTTCGCGCGCACGCTGGCGCGCCAGGCGGCCGAAGTGCTGCGGCAGACGCAGACGCAGGCCGTGCTGGAATTCGGGGCCGGCACCGGCGCCCTGGCCGAAGGCGTCTTGCAAGAGTTGGACGCCCTGGGGTTGCACGACACGCGCTATTTCATCCTGGAGGTGTCGGCAGACTTGCGCGCCCGCCAGGCCGAAAGGCTGGCGCCGTTCGGCGACCGCGTGCAATGGCTGGACTCCCTGCCCAATGCGTTTGCGGGCTGCGTGCTGGCCAACGAGGTGCTGGACGCGATGCCGGTATCGCTCTTTGCCTGGAGCGCCGCCGGTGACGTGTTGGAGCGTGGCGTAGCCCTGGACGCGAATGGCGCGTTCACATGGGAAGACCGCCCGGCGCCCGCCGCACTGGCCGCAGCCGTCGCTGCTCGCATGCCGGCGCTGCCTGGCTATGTTTCCGAAATCAACCTGCAGGGCGAGGCCTGGATCGCCGCCATGGGCAGCTGGCTGGACCGCGGCGCCGCGCTGCTGGTGGACTACGGATTTCCGCGCAGCGAGTACTACCACCCGCAACGCGCCGGCGGCACGCTGATGTGCCACCTGCGCCATCACGCGCATGGCGATCCCTTCACCGCGCCGGGGCTGCAGGACATCACGGCACACGTGGACTTCACCGCCATGGCCGACGCCGCGCTGGAAGCCGGACTGCAGGTGCTGGGCTACACGTCGCAGGCCCGCTTCCTGATGAATGCAGGATTGATGGACCTGCTGGCCCGGCTGGATCCCTCGGATGCGCAGGCGTATGCGCAGGCCGTCGCCCCCGTGCAGAAGCTGTTGTCCGAAGCCGAAATGGGTGAACTGTTCAAGGTGCTGGCGATCGGCCGGGGCATGACCGCGCCGCTGTCGGGATTTTCGCGCGGCGACAGGTTGGGCAAGCTGTAAGGCGCCAGGCCGCCACCGCGCGGCCGGCGGGCAGCGGAATCAGCCCGCCTGCAACCGCTCCAGCCGCGCCTGGCGCACGCTTTCCTTGATTCGCGCGGGCTCGCCGGCGCAGGCTTTGGCGATCGCGCCTGCGTCCACTCCGCGCACCGCCTCCACCCGGGATTGCCAGGCGGGCTTGTCCACCGTCCGCAACACCGCGGCGGCGTCCAGCAAATCGAAGAAGCGATCGGGCTTGCGCAAGGCGTCCGCCCGCTCCATCAGGGCGAGCTGCGCATCGGCGGCATCGCCGGCATCCGGCGCGGCATCCAGGGCCGCCAGCATGTCGGGCAGCAAGCGCGCGTAGTCATTGCACTCGGTGGGCACGCGCATCCGGCGGCCCAGAGCCTCGCGCTCGGACGTCAGCCGGCACATCAGCGCGTAGCGGCTTGCCAGGGGCAGGCCAAGCTCGGCTGCGCGGTCCACATCGGCGCCCACCACATCCACGCCTTGCAGTTCCGGCATCACGCGCGCCAGCGCGCCCGAATCCTGCAAGACGTTAAGCATGCGGGATGGCCGGGCGGCCATCAAGCCGCGCGACAGTTCCTTCCAGACGCGTTCCGCCACCAGCGCGTCCGCCTCGCCGGCCTGGACCATGCGGCGGCACAGGTCCATGGTCTCGGGCGCGACGGTGAAGTCGCCAAAGCGTGCGGCAAAGCGGCCCAGCCGCAGGATGCGCACCGGATCCTCCTCGAACGCCTCGCCCACGTGACGAAACACCCGGGCGCGCACGTCGGCCGCACCGCCCAGGGGATCCACCAGTTCGCCGTCTTCTTTCTGGGCGATGGCGTTGACGGTCAGGTCCCGGCGGCGCAGGTCTTCTTCAAGCGTGACGTCCGCGCCCGTGTAGAAGGTGAAGCCCTTGTAGCCGCGTCCCGACTTGCGCTCGGTGCGCGCCAGCGCGTATTCCTCTTTCGTGCGGGGATGCAGGAAGACGGGAAAATCGCCGCCGACGGGAATGAAGCCGCGGCGCGTCATGTCTTCCGGCGTGGCGCCGACGACGACCCAATCGTGATCGCCCGGCGCCAGGCCCAGCAGCGCATCGCGCACGGCTCCCCCGACGATGTAGGCGCGCAGGCCGTCGGTGGCCGGATCCCGCGTCATGGCGCGGCGGCGGTTTCCGTGCCCGCCGGCACGACGCTGCCCAGGCGCTCTTTCAGCGACTGGGGCTGGCCGCTGAACATCGCCGCGTAATACGTCGCGTTGGACATCACATTCTTCACGTACGTGCGCGTTTCCGTGAACGGGATGGTTTCCGCGAAAATCGCGCCTTCCACCGGGTGCGTGAACGTGGAGCGCCAATTACGCGGACGGCCCGGCCCGGCGTTGTAGCCGGCGCTGGCCAGCATCTGCGAGCCGTTCAGGTCGCGCAGCACGATGTTCAGGTAATTGGTGCCCAGTTCGGTGTTGGTATCGAAATCGTTGACGCTGGCGGGCGTGAAATCGCTCATGCCGATCTTGCCAGCCACCCATTTGGCCGTGGCCGGCATCAGCTGCATCAGGCCCGAGGCGCCCACATGGGAACGCGCATCCATGATGAAACGCGATTCCTGGCGTATCAGGCCATACACCCAGGCCGGATCCAGCGCGATGGCGTTGGCCTTGGCGGTGACGCGGCCTTCGAACGGCGCGATGAAGCGCTGGCTGAAGTCGAATTCCTTCTCGGTGCGGTCCGACGTATTGACCACGCGGTCGTAGATGTTCTCGGCGCGCGCCAGCTCGGCCGCGGCCATCAGCTGGCGGTCGCTCATGCCGCGCAGCGTGAAGTTCCATTCAGGCACGGCTTCGGCGCGCCAGCCCAGGCGGAACAGCAGCACGGCGCGCTGCAGGCCGGGGTTGGCGCGTGCCTCGGCGATCTCGCTGTCGCTGATGGGCGCCGGACGCGGAGGCACGTTGATGCGGCGTCCCAGTTCCTCGGCGGCGAGCTGCCCGTAGAAATCGAAGCGGTCCGCGATGCTGGCGTAGGCGGCCTGGGCGCGGTCCTTGTGGCCCAATGCAGCCTGGCCGCGGGCCTTCCAGTACACCCAGGCAGTTTCGGCCTGCTGCGAAGCGGGCATCTCATCGATGGATTCGATCACCCACTTCCAGTCGATCTTGGGCTGCCGCAGCGCCGCGCGCACCTTCCAGCCGGCGTTGTAGTCGGTCATGCGGATATGGCCGGCTTCGCGATACCACTCGTTGGCCCGGCTATCGAGATTCAACGCAGCGGCCAGCGCATACTGGCCGCGCACCCATGCCAGGTTCGACTTGGCCATGGACTTGGCCCATTCGCGGCGCAGATAGGAGTCGGCGACGCTGACGTCCGAGCGCGCCAGGCGGGCCAGCGCGATGGTGACCAGTTCTTTTTCGTTGCGACCGACGGGCAGGCGGTCCTGGCGCGTGAGCCACTTCATCGGGTCCTTCATGAGGACGTCGTAGGTCTTCACGTCGCGCGGTTCGAACATGTACTGCACGAACTTGCGCGCGTCGGTGGTCTTGTTGGCTTCGATGGCGTCGCGCAACTGGGGTTCAAGCTGTTCCCAGCCCAGGATGCCGTCCGCGACCAGCTGGTCGTACAGCGCCCAGCACGCGGTGCCGGGCGCGAACACGGCCATCGCCTGCGAGGGGGTGGCGCGCTGGCCGGTCATGTGGCGGCCGTCCAGGATGGCGCATTCGATCTGGGCGTTGGTGTTCTTGACGGGCGCCAGCTTGCGCACGGTTTCGAAGTCGCCGCTGCGGGCGGCGGCCAGCAGCCAGTCGCCGCGCAGGCGGTCGGCCAGGTAGGCGTCGCCGTTGCTGCTGATGAACTGTTGGAGCGCGGCGTTGGGACGGCCGGTTGGAGGTGGCGTCCAGAGCTGGTAACGCAGCAGCCAATATTCGGGATACATGCCGAGCGGATCGCCCTTGGCCTGCGGCACGAGCGCGCCCAGCACCGACCACTGCTTGCGGCTCATGGCCTCGCGAGCGGCGACCACCGCGGCCAGCGCGGGGGTTTCAGCGGTGGGCGGCAGGCCCGCCAACACCACCGGAGGCACGGAGATGAGCGGTTGCGTGGCTTGCACGGCCGGCTGAGGCTGCACATTGATGGCGGCGTTGCGCTGCTGCGCATCCACCGGCGCACAGGCTGCGGTAAAGAGCGCCACCAGGGGCAACCAGCGCCGCAGGCCGGCCCGCGCATCGGACGCGGCGCCAATGCTGGCCGCGCCGGCTTGAGACGAGGATTTCTGATACCGTCGGGGTTGCAAGGGTTGTGTCTGGCGACACACCCGCATGCTGAGCATTCGCATGTTTCTTTTCAGCATGTCTGCCTTCATCTTCAACCCCCCGGTTACAGCCACCGCATGACTACGCAAAATACTCCAGAGGATACCGCAGTCCAGCACCGCACGCGATTGCGGAATCTGCGGGCAGAATTGCCCGAAGACCAGCGCAGTCGCGGCGGTCTGCTTATGCGTGCCCGGCTGTTCACGTGGCTGAACGTGGCCCGTGACCAGGCCGTCCAGGCAGGCCATCCGGCCCCGACAACCGTCGCGGCGTTCTGGCCCATGGCCGACGAACCCGATCTGCGTCCCCTGCTGACGCAATGGACCGAAGGGGGCATCACGGTTGCCCTGCCGGTGGTGCGCGAACGCAACACGCCGCTAGCCTTCCTGCCCTGGACGCCCGACGCCGAATTGCGCGCCGGTCCCTACGGCATCCAGGAACCCGTGGCCGGGCCTGAGCTGCTTCCCGACGTGATCCTGGTGCCTACCCTGGGCTATACCGAACAAGGCGACCGCCTGGGCTACGGCGGCGGCTATTACGACCGCACCCTCGCGGCTTTGCGCGACCGGGGCCACTCGTTCGTCGCCATTGGAATCGCCTGGAGCTGCGGCGAACTGGATTCGGGGTACGTCCCCGCTTCCCACGATTTCCGCCTGGACGCCGTCCTCACGCAGGATGGCTGGGTGCCGCAGGCGCCGCTGGAGCAAGGCGGTTCGGGCGGAACGACGCTGCACACGTACCGGATGAACTGACGCACCAGATTTGTCCAGCACGGCGCACCAACGCGGTGCGTCCTGTAACGGCTCGGGGCTCGCAAGGTCCATTCTCGAGCCCCCGCCTGGCGGTAAGCCGCCGTGGGGATGGCAATTCCCCCGTCTTCAGCGCATATTGACCTCGAGGTGCCTCGCACGCCAGCAAGCTGGCATGCGGGTTGCTTGTTGACTTGGACCGGCCCGCCACGGGCCGGATAACGGCCGCGTGCAAGCCGGCCGCAAGCATCTGCATCGGAGGAGCCATGAAGGACCGACCCGCCCGCCCATCCGCCTACGACGAAATGCGCGATGGGGAGAACCGCACACGCTCCCATTACCAGGCTTTCGAGCGCTGGCACGATGAGCAGTCGGCCGAGGCCATGGCTGTGCGACGACTGGAAGCGGACCTGAGCTTTCGTCGCGTGGGCATCACGTTTTCGGTCGCGGGCGATGCCGCCGGCACCGAGCGACTCATCCCCTTTGACCTGATTCCGCGCATCATCCCCGCCGACGAATGGAGGCGGCTGGAAGCCGGTCTGAAACAGCGCGTGCGCGCACTGAACCTGTTCATCCGCGACATCTATCACGGCCATGACATCGTGCGCGCCGGCATCGTGCCGGCCGAACAGGTGTTCCTGAACGCGCAGTACCGTCCTGAAATGCAGGACGTGGAAGTAGCCGAGGACATCTATTGCCATATCGCGGGCGTGGATATCGTGCGGGCGGGCGCGGGCGAGTTCTACGTGCTCGAGGACAATCTGCGCGTGCCGTCCGGCGTGTCGTACATGCTGGAGAACCGCAAGATGTCGATGCGACTGATGCCCGACGCCTTCAGCCGCATCAAGGTCGAGCCTGTCGCCCATTACCCGGACCTGCTGCTGGACAACCTGCGCGAAGTCGCCCCGCATGGCGGAGACGATCCGACGGTGGTCGTGCTGACGCCCGGCATGTACAACTCGGCTTACTTCGAACACGCCTTCCTGGCCCAGCAGATGGGCGTGGAACTGGTCGAAGGACAGGACCTGTTCGTCGAGCAGAACACGGTCTACATGCGCACCACGCAGGGGCCGCGCAAGGTCGATGTGATCTACCGCCGGCTGGACGACGACTTTCTCGACCCGCTGGCCTTCCGCGCCGATTCGGCGCTGGGCGTGCCCGGGTTGCTGTCGGTGTACCGCGCCGGCCGCGTCACCCTTGCCAATGCAATTGGCACGGGCATCGCGGACGACAAGTCGACCTACCTGTACGTGCCCGACATGATCCGCTTCTACCTGGGCGAAGAACCGATCCTGTCGAACGTGCCGACGTGGCGCTGCGGCAGGCCGGACGAACTGTCCCATGTGCTGGCCAACATGCATGACCTGGTGGTCAAGGAAGTGCACGGCGCCGGCGGCTACGGCATGCTGGTGGGGCCATCGGCTACACGCGCGCAGGTCGAGTCGTTCAAGGATCGCGTGCGCGCCAACCCTTCCAACTACATTGCGCAGCCCACGCTGGCGCTCTCCACCACTCCCACCTACGTGGAGTCCGGCGTCGCGCCGCGCCACGTGGACCTGCGTCCCTACGTGCTGTGCGGCAAGGAGATCCGCACCGTGCCCGGCGGCCTGTGCCGGGTGGCGCTGACGGAGGGCTCGCTGGTCGTCAACAGCAGCCAGGGCGGCGGCACGAAGGACACCTGGGTTCTGGAGGACTGACCATGCTGAGCCGAACCGCCGACAACCTGTTCTGGATGTGCCGCTACACCGAGCGCGCCGAGAACACCGCGCGCATGCTGGACGTGAACCTGCAGATGTCGCTGCTGCCGCAAGACGCCCGGACACGCGAGGGCTCGTGGCTGGGGGTGCTGCGCATCTCCGAGCTGCAGGGCCTTTACCAGAGCAAGCACGCCGCCATCTCGCCCCGCGACGTGCTGGAGTACATGGTCCGCGACCCCGAGAATCCGTCGTCGATCTACACCTGCATGCGCGCCGCCCGCGAAAACGCCCGCGCCGTGCGCGGCAGCCTCACGACGGAAGTCTGGGAGACCTACAACACCACATGGCTTGAGCTGCTCAAGCACTTGCACACCGGCCTTCTGGATCGGAACCCCGGCGAATTCTTCGAATGGGTGAAGTTCCGTTCGCATCTGGCGCGCGGCGTCACCATCGGCACCATGCTGGAGGACGAGGCGCTGTATTTCCTGCGCATCGGCATGTACCTGGAACGGGCCGACAACACGGCCCGCATGCTGGACGTGAAGTTCCATGAACGCAGCGCCGAATCCGCAGGCGCCGCCGCCGTGCAAAGCGAGTTCTACCGCTGGTCGGCGCTCCTCAGTTCCGTGTCCGGGCTGGAGATCTACCGCAAGGTGTATCGCGACGTCATTACGCCCGACCGGGTGGCTGAGCTGCTGATCCTGCACGGCGACATGCCGCGTTCGCTGCTGGCCTCGATGCGGGCGGTGGCGGACGACCTGGCGCGCGTCTCGAACCGGCGGTCGACCGAGACCGAACGGCGCGTCGGCATGCTGTGCGCCGAACTGCAGTATGGCCGCGTCGAGGACATCCTGAAGAGCGGCCTGCACCAGTACCTGGACCGCTTCCTGGAGCGCATCAACGACCTGGGCAACCGGATCAGCCAGGATTTCCTGGTGCCGCTGTCGGCATAACACGGAGGCATCCATGAAACAGATCATCACGCACGTCACGCACTACCGCTACACCGCGCCCGTCAATTACAGCATCCAGACGCTGCGCCTGACCCCGCGCGACGACGAGCACCAGCGCGTGCTGCGGTGGAACATCGACGCGCCCGGCAATCTGGACAAGCAGGTCGACGCCTACGGCAACATCACACACACGCTGACGCTGAACCAGCCGCACACCGATATCGAGCTTCGCGTCAGCGGACAGGTGGTGGTGGCGCCGCTGACGCGGGGCGTGCTTGGCGGCGAAGACAGCCGCCTGCCGGTGCACGCCTATTGCGTGCAGACGCCGCTGACGCAGGCGGACGACACGATCGCGGCGTTCGCGCGAGGGGTGCTGCCGAACGGCCTGACGACCTCGGAAGACATCCTGACCCTTGCCGCCGCGATCCATGAACGCGTTGCATACGAACCCGGCACCACGGACGTGACCACCGCCGCCAACCAGGTGCTGGCCCTGGGCCATGGCGTGTGCCAGGACCATGCGCACCTGTTCCTCGCCTGCGTGCGGGGCCTCTACGTGCCCGCCCGGTACGTCAGCGGCTACCTGTACACCACCGCCGAGCACGCGGCCAGCCATGCCTGGGCCGACGTCTGGCTGCCCGACGTCGGCTGGACCAGCGTGGACATCACCAACCGCCAGTTCGCGTCGGAATGCCATTGCCGGCTGGCGGTCGGGCGTGACTACGATTCGGCTTCACCGGTGCGCGGCCTGCGCACCGGCGGCGGCGAGGAATCCATGGAAATCAGCGTCCAGGTGCAGGCGGGCGCGCAGCAGTAAGCCGTTACATCCGCCCCGCCGCGCCGCAATACAATGCGTGGTGGTTTTTCCCTCTTTCCGATCATGACCTACTGCGTAGCCGCCCGCCTCGACGCCGGCCTGGTGTTTCTCTCCGACTCCCGCACCAACGCGGGCGTCGACCAGATCAGCGTCTTTCGCAAAATGACCGTTTTCGAACTGCCGGGCGAGCGCGTCATGGTCCTGATGACGTCCGGCAACCTGGCAGTCAGCCAGGCCGTGCTGAACGTGCTGACCCGTCAGCACGAAGAAGGCGCCGACACCATCTGGAACGCGCCCGACATGTTCGCGGCCACGCGCCTGATCGGCGCGGCGGTGCGCGAAGTCTACCGAAGCGAAGCGCATGCGCTGCACGAGCAAGGCGTGGATTTCAACGTCAGCATGATCTTCGGCGGCCAGATCGGCGGCGAGCAGTGCCGCCTGTTCCAGGTGTATTCGGCGGGCAACTTCATCGAAGCCGGCCAGGAGTGCCCGTATTTCCAGATCGGCGAGGCCAAGTACGGCAAGCCCATCCTGGACCGCGTGCTGCAGCCTGACACCTCGCTGGACGAGGCCGCCAAGTGCGCGCTGATCTCCATGGATTCCACGCTGCGCTCCAATATCTCGGTGGGCCTGCCGTTGGACCTGCTGGTGTACGACGCCAATTCCCTGCGCGTGACGCACTTTGCCAGCATCGACGAACACAACGAATACTTCCGCATGATCCGCGGCACCTGGGGCGAACGCCTGCGCCAGGTCTTCGCGGAAATCCCCGATCCGCTGTGGACCAATCCCTACGCGCCAGGCTCGCTGGTGCCGCCGTCGCGGGTGCACCAGCCGCTGCGCATGGAACCCGTCAACACCGCCCACGTCCCCTACGCGGCGCCCCAGGTGCTGGCCGAAGACCCGGGCAAGGACCAGCCCAACTGAGGCGGTTCAGGCGCCGCGCGGGGCGGCGCCTCACGCGTCAGCGCCGCTCGAACTTCGGCGCGCGCTTTTCTTCAAATGCCTTCCGGCCTTCCTTGGCGTCGGCGGTGGCAAAGCAGATCGCCTGCAGATCGCGCTCGTACTCCACGGCCTTCTCCAGCGGCATCGACAACGCGGCGCGCAGATTGACGCGCGCCGTCTCGGCCGCGATCGGCGCGCGCGAGGCGATGGTGGCGGCAAGCGCCTGCGCGCGATCGCGCAACTGCGCCTGCGGCACCACCTCGCTCACCAGGCCCCAGGCCAGCGCCTGCTCGGCGCGGATGGGATCGCCGGTCATCACCATCAGTGCGGCGTTGCTCGGGCCGATCGCGTGGACGAGCTGCGCCGTCATGCCGCCGCCGCCGATCCAGCCCAGCTTGATCTCGGGCGCGCCCAGTCGCGCGTTGTCGGAGGCGATGCGGATATCGCAGGCCAGTGCCATCTCCAGGCCGCCGCCGAAGGTATACCCGTTGATCGCCGCCACCGTGGGCTTTTTCAACATGCGTACACAGTCGCAGTAGTCGAGCCGATTGCGAAAATCCCAGGGCGTGGCGTAGCGGTCAAGCTCGGTAATGTCCGAGCCGGCGCAGAAGGCCTTGGGGCCCGCGCCGGTCAGGATCACCGCGCGCACCTGCGAGTCGGTATTGCATTCTTGCACCGCCGCGATCAGCAGGTCGGCCATCTCGGGCGTCATCGCGTTCAGCTTCTCGGGACGATTGAGTTCAATGATGGCGACATGGCCATCGATACTGAGATTGACGAGTGCGCTCACGTCGAAATCCTTATGCTGCGGGGTTCATGGGAGCGGCGGCCAGGCTGGCCTGGAAACGCTGGGTCAGGCCGCGCGCCAATGCGTGGGAGGATGCGCGGGCGGCGACGCCGTCACGCAGGAACTGCGAGGCAGTGGTCTGAAAGGCGATGTAGCCGTCGTGCCGCGGCCGGATCGAGGCGGCTTCCAGCGTGCGGGCCGTGTTGGCATAGAAGTTGCCGCTCGCCGCATTCACGTTGGCATCGGCCCAGCTGCCGCGATGGCTGGGCTGTCCTTCGTGCTGCGGGATGAAGCGGCTTTGGGTATCCGCCGCCAGCAGCCACAACAGGTGCGCGCGCAGTTCCGGTCCCACCATGCAGCGCCGGGATATCGCGATGCCGGTGCCGCCGAGGATCGACCCGGGCCGACCGGCATCGGCCTGGGGTGCATCGCGGAACGTGAGCGGCTTGGCGACCGCGGAAGTGGCGTAGTTCACGTAGCCATAGACCAGCGGGCACAGCGCGATGTCATCGCGCGAGCTCATGTGGCCAAGCAGGGCGATGGGGTTGTACGCCAGGGCATGCGCGGGCGTAAGCCGCGCCAGTTCGCTGAGCACGTCGCATGCGTCGGCAAGCGTCGCCTCGTCGTGCCAGGCGCCGTGCGGGCGCAGGTCGGTATCGGGCGCGATGGCGGCCGCGATCGACAGGAGCGAGAGGAATGGGTGCGGACCGCCCCAGCTGAGCGCGACCCCGCCGCTGCGTTGCGACAGCGTCAGCACCTCGCGCCAGGTGCACGGCACGGGGCCGTCAAGCCGATCGGCGCGCGTGGCCATCACCTGCGTGGCGGCGTCCAGCGGCAGCGCCCACTGGCGATCGGCCATGCGATAGCTGTCGTACGACAGCCCGATGCTGTCACGCGCGATCCGCGCCAGCTCGCCGGGCTCGAACACGGTGTCCAGCGCTTGCAGGCAATCGTGCGCCAGGGCTTCGCCCAGATGGGGGTGATCCAGCACCACCAGGTCATAGCGGGCGCAGAGTTCGGCAATGGGCGCCGACTCGAAGCCCTCGAGCGATTGCTTGTCCCAGTGCACCAGCGGCGTGTGGGCGGACGCCGCGTGCAGGGCATTGAAGCCGCGCGGGTGATCCCATGTCAGGCCGCGATAAGGCAGCGCACGTTCGCTCATTCCGAGACCCCGCGCAGCACCGCGCCCGAGGCCGCATGCGCGGCGATCTCGTCGGCGCTGAAGCCAAAATCGCGCAGCACTTCGTCGGTGTGCTGACCGGTGAGCGGCGCGCCGCGCACCACCTGGCTCGGCGTCTTGGAAAAGCGGATCGGAAAGCCCGGCGTCTTGATCCGGCCCTCGGTCGGATGCTCATACTCGACGAAGGTGCCGTTGTGCGCGATCTGAGGATCTTCGACCAGATCGGCGTAGCCATACACGGGGCTGCACCAGATGCCGGCGGCGTCGAGCTTGGCGAACCAGTCGGCAGTCGAAGCCTTTGCCAGCGTGTCGCGCACGAGCGCGTAGATCTCGTCTCGCTTTTCCCAACCGTCGCGCTCGGTGTACTCCGCCAGGCGCGGCTCCTCGGTCACGCGCGCCAGCACTTTCATGTCGGGCATGGCGAGCGCCAGGTAGCCGTCGCTCGTCGCGAAGGTGCCATAAGGCGCGCGGATGTACACGTGGGCATGCGGCTCGGCGCTGCGCACCTGCGGCTTGTGCCCCACGGTATAAACGGAGAGCTCCTGCATCTGGATGGTGGTGATCGCATCCAGCATGTTGACCTCGACCTTCTGGCCTTCGCCGGTGCGCTCGCGGTGCAGCAGCGCGGCCAGCACGCCCTCAAAGGCGCAATACGCGGTGACGGCGTCGACCACATACTGGCCCGCCGCGCGCGGCGCTTCGCCCGCCCGGCCCGACGACAGCATCGCGCCCGACATCGCCTGCAACAGCAGATCCTGCCCAGGGCGCGTGGCATAGGGGCCGTCTTCGCCGAAGCCCGACATCGATACATAGATGAGCCGCGGGTTCAGGGCCGACAGCGTCTCGTAGTCCACACCCAGACGGCCGGCGACGCCCGGCTGATAGTTCTGGATGAACACGTCGGCCTGCGACGCGAGCTTCTGGATGATCTCCTTGCCGCCGGCGCTCTTCAGATCGATCGCGAGCGAGCGTTTGTTGCGGTTCAACGAGAGAAAGGACACGTTGATCTTGTTGCCCGTAATGCCGCCGGCTGGCGCGTGCCGCTGCCATTCGCCGGTGGGCGGCTCGATCTTGATCACGTCGGCGCCCAGGTCGCCCAGGCGCTGCGCCGCGAACGGCCCCGCCATGGCGATGGAGCAGTCCAGAACCTTGTAGCCAGAAAGAATACTCATGCTTCTACCCTCTGCGTGCGCCGATGCGCATCAATGCATGACCCAGCCGCCGTCCACCGCCAGCGTCTGTCCGGAAATGAAACCCGCCTCGTCCGAGGCAAGGAACACGATGGCCGCGGCGATGTCGCCGGCGTGCCCGCGGCGCTTCACCGACTGGCGTTCAAGCACCATGCGGTTGTAGCCCTCGGGATCGGGATGGATCTTTTCGGCGTCGGTCGGAAACGCGCCCGGCGAGATGGCGTTGACCGTGATTCCCCACTTGCCGAACTCGCGAGCGAAGGCGCGCGTGGCGCCCACCATCGCGCCTTTGGACTGCACGTAGGGCAGCAGGTTTTCCCAACCGCCCGACAGCGTGATCGACGAGATGTTGATCACGCGGCCCCATTGCTGCTCGCGCATGCCAGGCAGCGCCGCGCGCACGATCTGCACGGCGGCCTCCACATTCACGCGGTGGACGCGCGCCAGCTCGGCATCGCTGTATTCCTCGAACGGGCGCGAGGGATAGATCGCCGCGTTGTTGATGACCACATCGATCGTGCCCTCCGCTGTCAGCCGCTCAAGGTGCGATTGCAGCGCGCGGGCGTCGGCAAGGTCGGCCTGCAGAATCTGAAGCTGGCCGGCAAACGGCGCCGGGACGGTGCTGCGCAGGCGATCGATATGCCCGGCGTGGTTGTCGAGCGCGATCACGCTCGCGCCCGCTTCCAGCAGCGCCAGCGTGGTGTCCACGCCGAAGCCGCCCGCCGCGCCCGTGTACAGCACGCGGCGGCCTTGCAATGAGAAGCGCGCGCTCATGTGCGCCCCGCGATGGGCGCAAAGCGCCCCGACAACGGCGGATAGTCGGTCTCGGGCTGCACCGCGATCGCGCGGATGCGCTCTTCGCAGGCCGCGATGTCGGCGGCCGAGCCCAGCACGCTGAACGTGGTGTCATAGCGGCGCTCGTCGCCATGCTCGAGCCAGATGAGCTCGTTGCGCTCGCGCGCCGCGCCCTGGCCCAGCACATGGTTGGTGGAGGGCTCGATGCCCATCGCATACTGGCCTGACTGCAGATTCTGCCATTGGTACTGGCAGGGAAATTGATGCTTGTAGGTGCTGACCTGCATGCCCAGGCCCAGCGCATCGTTCACCAGGGCCACCGGCACGCTGCCGTCGGCTGCGGCCGCCATCTCGTGCTGCCACACCTGCTCGTGAAAGCCCATCTGCGGCGCCGGCATGCGGCGGTAGCCCACGCCCTGCTTGCGATAGTCCTGCTCGTGCGCGGCCCACACCACATCGCGGATCGGCGCCAGATAGCGCGAATCGGCGTCCAGCACCGGATAGCCCAGGTTGATGTGATAGCAGAGCATGTGCGGCGTGCGGTAAAAGCCGCGATTCACGACGCGATCCGACAGCTTGATATCGTTGGTGCCCACCTCGATCTCGATGCGGCGGTGCAGCTCGAGATGCTCGCCGAACACGGTGCCCTGGCTCACCACGCCTTCGGCCCACAGCACGCAGCGATCGCCGTCCCAGCGTTCGCCGTAGCCGGTCAGCCGCGCGGGAATGGTGCCGACGCGGCCATGGATGGACTGCTTTGCCGTCTTGCGTGGGCCGTACACGTAGTTGTCGGCCGGCGCGTCGTACATGAACAGGATGTGATCCAGCCCGCAGGTGATCATGAGGCCCGAGAACGAACGCATCCAGCCCAGTCCGCCCTCGCCCTCGTAGTCATGCAGTCCAGGATGGCGAAAGCCCGACGGCGATTGCCATCCCATGGCGAAGCCGCGGTATTCGCAGTCGGCGATGTCCATCGCGCGGTCCAACAGCACCGTAAAACGCAGGCCCGTGCCGCTGCGAAACTCCAGCATGCGGATACCGCGCTCCAGCCCGTCGTCCAGCGTCATCAGGCGTACGCCGGCAAACTGCGCAAGCTGCCCGGTGCGCGCCTCTACGTCGCGGCGCGTCATCCAGGTCCCGTAAATGTCAGGCATGAGTTCTCCCTGGCGGATGCGCGAGCGCGCGTCCACCGGTGTCGGTGTTCAGAATCGTGTTCGAGAGGCGCGCCGCGGGCCCTGTTCGATGATGACTTCGCGGTGCGCCGGTACTGCTTGCGGCGCCGGCCTACAGACCGTTCGCGCGCAGCCGCTCGTCCAGGAACGCCTTGGCGCGCGGCACGTCGTCCTCGGTCAGGTGTTCGATGATGATGGGAATGTTGGGGTGCTTCTTCGCCAGGCGCTGCAAGTACAGGTCGTAATTGAGCGCGCCCAGGCCCGGCGCCGGCAACTCGATCTCGCCCACGCCACGGAAGGTATGGCTTTCGGCCGCGCCCTCGTCACCGATGTCGCTGTGCTTTTCCGACTTGTCATCGCCCGAACGCTTCACGTCCTTGGCATGCGCGATGCAGATCTTGTCGGAGAGTGCATCGAACACCTGATTGAGCGTGCGGTCCATCTGGTCGATGTTGTGCGCTTCAAAGTAATTGGTCGGATCCATCAAGAGTCCCAGGCCCGGGTGATCCACCTCGGCGAACATGCGCAGCGTTTCCTCGACCGATCCCACCACGTTGTTCACGTAGGTTTCCAGCAGGAACACGGCGCCATGGTCATAGGCATGCTGTGACAGCTCGGCGATCACCGCGCGGCACTGGTCCCAGCCTTCCTCGGTCTTGTTCCTGGGGTGATGCACCCAGTCGCTGTCGGTGGCGAACGTGCCGGTTTCCGAGATCACGTAAGGCGAACCCAGCTGGCGCGCGTGGGTGAGGATCTCTTTGAGATAGCCGTTGCGGCGTTGGCGCTCGGCGGGATCGGGATGAACGATATTGGTATAGGCCGAGATGCAGGACACCGGCAGGTTGTAGTGGCGGAAGGTGTCGCGGATCTGCGAGCATTTCTGCGCGGTCAGCTGTCCCGGGCCGAGTTCCATGTCCTTGAAATGCAGGTCCAGCTGCACGGTGTTGAAGCCGTGCGAGCGGATCACCTTGGCGGTGCGCTCCAGCTCATAGGGAAAGTAACCCGAGAAGATTCCGGTCTGGATCATGATGGTTGTCTCCGTCTTTTTTTGCCTGGTTATTCAACGGCCGGCAGCCGTACTGTGCGGCCTTCGGCGATGGACGTATACGCGGCCTCGACCAGCGCCATCGTGCGTACGTTGTCGGTCACGCTCAACGCAGGCTCGGTGCCGCTGGCCAGCGCGTACTGCAACTGCTCCATCACGCCGATGAAGGCATGCGGAAACCACATCGTGTCCCACGTTGGCGTCACCCACCGCCCGTCGGTATGGCCTTCGGCCGCGCGCGAGGCGTAGCTCAAGGTCGACGGCTCGCCGGTGGGCCAGCCGATGGTGCCGCGCGCGACGCCTTCGGTGCCTTCCACGCGCCAGCGGATGTGCTGGTCATCGGGGTATCCCTCGGCCCGCGGGCCCGACCACACATCTTCCAGCGACAGCGCGAGCAGGCCATTGCCAAAGCGCAACGTGGTGCTCACCAGCCCATCCTGATGCGCGAACTCGGTGCGCGGATCGGGGCGGGTGATGCTGGTGATCTCGGTAGGTTCGCCAAACAGATACCGCAGGGCATCGAGGTGATGCACGCTCATGTTCGAGAGCGTCAGCCGGTCATAGCCGCGCAGGAAATCCTGCCAGTGCGGGATCGCGTGCATGTCGATCTGCGCGAACACCGGCGTGCCCAGCACGCCCTGGTCGAGCAGCTGTTTGAGCGTGCGCATCGATTGGTCGTAGCGCATGTTCTGGTTCACCGACAGGATCTTGCCGGCAGCCCGTGCCTCGTCGCGCAAGGCGCGGGCTTCATCCAGCGACAGGGCGAGTGGCTTCTGCGCCAGCACGCCGCGCACGTGCGGGGAGCGCAGTGCTGCGCGAATCAGCGCGGGCTGCAGGTCGGGCGGATACGCGATGTCCACGATTTCGATCTGCGGATCGGCGATCAGGGCCAGGGGATCGTCATGTACACGCGGGATGCCGTAGCGTTCGGCGACCTCGGCCGCTTTGCTGCGGGTGCGCGACGCGATCGCCGCCACCGTGAAGCCGGCCTGCTGATAGGCCGCCAGGTGGCACTCGGCCATGATCATGCCGGCGCCAATACAGCCGATGCGAAAGCGCCGTTCCCGAACGGGCGGGTCGGGCACCAGGGTTGGGTGCGACATGTGCTCCTCCTGCCGGCCCGGTATGCACTGTCGACTGCCTGGCATCCTGCCGTGCGGTGTTTGATGTATTGAGCCGCGATAATCACATCAAAACAATCAGTGGTAAAGGCGGTTTGCCCTCATAGGGCAGGAGCGTTACCTTTTTGATCCTGAATGATTGCAAATGATGGCTTATGATGGCCCGGTTGCCATCGTACTGATGGCGTCTTGAAGGTCTAGTCCCGCATGCGCCCCACCATCTCCCTCATTGCCCGTGAAGCCGGCATGTCCACCGCCACAGTGGACCGGGTGCTGAACGACCGCGACGGCGTACGCGGCAAGACACGCGACCGCGTGCTGGCGATCGCCAATCGCCTCGGCTACTTCGTCCCGGGCGCCGATGTCGCCAAGCAGGACGTGCGGGTCGATTTCGTTTTGCCCGCCGGCACCAACAGCTTCATGACCGCGTTGGGCCGGCACCTGCTCGAAGAAGCCGCCGCACGTCCCGATGTGCAGGCCCGCCTGCACCTGATCGAGGGATTCGACGCCAACAAACTCGCGAAAAAACTCTACGAGCTCCGCGACCAGACGCAGGCCGTCGGCCTGGTGGGGCTGGACCATCCACAAGTGCGCGACGCCATCATGGCGCTGCGCGACAGCGGCGTGCATGTGAGCACCCTGGTGTCGGACATTCCGATCTCGGCGCGCCTGGGTTACGTGGGCATCGACAACCGCGCCGCGGGCCGCCTGGCCGCGCTGTTGCTGGGCCGGTTTCTGCCCCAGCACGCCGAACAGAAGGTCGCGGTATTCGTGGGGTCACTGGCCTATCGCGGCCACGAAGAGCGGGAGATGGGCTTTCGCTCACTGCTGAGCGAAGAATTTCCGCACCTGCGCATCGCACACATCCTGGAGATCGGCGACGACCGCGACCGCGCCTTTGCCGTCACGCAGGATCTGTTGCGCAAGGATCCGCCGCACGCGATCTACAACATCGGCGCCGGCAATCAAGGCATTGCGCGGGCGCTGAAAGAAGCGCGGCCGGCTGAGGCTCGCTCAAGCAAGGCAGCCTCCGCCCATCGCATCGTCTTCGTGGGCCACGACCTGACCGAAGCCACGCGCCGCCTGCTGCTCGATCGCACCATGGACGCCGTGATAGACCAGAACCCGCGCGTCGAGGCACGCGAGATCGTCAAGCTGCTGGTGGCGGCCGTGAAAGGCGCGCCCGAACCCAGCTACCTGCCGCGGCTGCAGGTGATCTTCCGGGAGAACATTCCAGAGCCGTGATGGCTTTGCGCAGACTCGGATGAGCGCCCGGGCGGCGCTCGCACCGGCCGCGGTTCCGGACAAAAGCCCCGGGGCAAGGCCCGGGCAAACAGCTGGGAAAAAGGCCGCCCATCCGGGGCCCTACACGCACGCTTTTTAGCGCTTCTGCGGGCAAGTCCTCGTAAACCCTCCTTTCCGCAAGCCGAAGCCCGGCTTGCGAATCCGCGAATTCCCAACCTCGCCCTTCTCACGCCACACTGCCCATGCCTGCCCGCCATGCGCGGCATCGCGGGCCGAAGAGACTACAAGGAGCGAGACATGTCCCACCGATACGCGCGCGCGATCAAGCGCGCAGCCTGGCCCATGCTGGCCCTGTCCTGCCTGGCCTTTGGCAACGCCAGCGCGCAGGGAGCCTACCCGAATCACCCGATTTCGCTGGTCGTGCCATTTGCCGCCGGCGGCCCCACCGACGTCGTCGCCCGCAGCCTGGGCGCCTCCATGGCCAAGACGCTGGGACAGAGCGTCGTCATCGAAAACCGCACCGGCGCCGGCGGGACGCTGGCCTCGCAACACGTGGCGCGCGCGGCTCCCGATGGCTACACCTTCCTGATCCACCACAACGGCATGGCGACCGCGCCGGCGCTGTACCGCAAGCTGTCGTTCAATCCGTTGACGGACTTCGCCTATGTCGGACAGGTCGCCGACGTGCCGATGACGCTGCTGGGCCGCAAGGATCTGCCGGCTGACGGAATGGCCAACTTCATCAAGTACGCCAAGGAAAACGGCAACAAGATCAACCTCGCCAACGCCGGTTTGGGCGCCGTGTCACAGCTTTGCGGCATGCTGCTTCAGGAGTCGCTGGGCGTGCAGTTCACCACCGTGCCCTACGCCGGCACCGCGCCCGCGATGACGGCGCTGCTCGGCGGACAGGTGGACGTCCTGTGCGACCAGACCACGCAGACCATCCCGCAGATCAAGGCCGAACGCGTCAAGCTGTACGGCGTCACGACCCAGGAACGCATCAAGACACTGCCCGACGCGCCCACGCTGAAGGAAGGCGGCCTGAAGGACTTCGAGGTGAAGGTGTGGCACGGCGTCTATGCGCCGAAGGGCACGCCGCCCGAGGCGATCGACAAATTCAATGCGGCGCTGCGCGCCGCGCTGAAGGATCCGGCCTTCACGCAGAAGATGGCCGAACTGGGCGCCGAGATCGTGCCCGAAGCCAAGCAGACGCCAGAGGGTCTGCAGACGTGGTTGAAGTCTGAAGTGGACAAGTGGGGCGGGGTGATTCGAAAGGCGGGCGTGTACGCGGATTGATTTCCCAGGCGCCGCCAGCCGGCGGCCCAAACAAAAAAGGCCGGCGAACATCGCCGGCCTTCCTGTTTGCGCACTGGGCGAAGCGCCCAGTGCCTATGCCGTCAATTCCTTCCAGATCGCCAGCGGCGCTTCGGAATGGTTCAGGGTATAGAAGTGCAGGCCCGGCGCGCCGTTGTCCAGCAGGGTCTGGCACAGCTCCGCCACCACGTCCACGCCGAAGGCGCGGATGGAGGCTTTGTCGTCGCCGAATTCGGCCAGACGCAGGCGGATCCAGCGCGGCACTTCCGCGCCGCACATTTCCGAGAAGCGCAACAGCTGCGTGTGGTTCGTGATGGGCATGATGCCCGGCACGATCGGCACGTCGACGCCCTTGGCGCGCGCACGGTCGACGAAGTCGAAATAGGAGTCGGCATTGAAGAAGTATTGGGTGATGGCGGCATCCGCGCCCGCCTTCACCTTGGCCACGAAATGATCCAGGTCGGCCGACGGGCTGGTGGCCTGGGGATGCATTTCGGGGTAGGCCGCCACTTCAATGTGGAACCAGTCGCCGGTTTCCTCGCGGATGAAGGACACCAGCTCGTTGGCGTAGCGCAGTTCGCCGGCGTCGCCGCCCATGCCGGAGGGCATGTCGCCGCGCAGGGCCACCACGCGCCGCACGCCTTCGTTCTTGTAGGCCTGGAGGATGTCGCGCAGGTCCTGACGCGAGGCGCCGACGCAGGACAGATGAGGCGCCGCGTCGCAGCCCAGATTGGCCAGCGTGCGCACGGCATCCGCCGTGCCAGCGCGCGTGGAGCCGCCCGCGCCGAACGTCACGCTGACGTACTTCGGCTGGATGGCCAGCATCTGCTTGGCCGCGCGCACCAGCCGCTCCTGGCCTGCCAGGTCGCGCGGGGGAAAGAATTCCAGACTGAAAGCGGGAGAGATCGATTCGGACATGTCAGTTATCTATGGCGCTAGCGCGTCGCGTGAAACAGTCGCCACCCTTTATGGGTGCCGCGGATCCGGCTCCGCCGGTCCGCTGGCACGCGCCCTTGAACGGGCAGATCAGGGATAGCGCAAAGCGCTTTGGGGGGCCCTGCCAGCGCATGGCGCGTCGGCGTTGAACCCTGCTCAGGGGATCAGTTTGGTAAGGAGGCCGGAGATGATGCTGTAAAGAATCGCACCGCCCACGGCCCACCAGAACCCGTTGACCTGGAATCCTTTGAGCACGGAGCCCACGAACCAGAACAACAGGGCGTTGATGACAATCAGGAAGAGACCGAGGGTGACGATCGTGATGGGCAGCGTCAGCAGCACCAGAACCGGCTTGACCAGCATGTTCACCAGGCCCAGCACCAGCGCGGCGATCAGCGCCGAACCGAAACTGGCCACCGTGATGCCGGGCAGCAGATAGGCAACGGCCAAGAGGGCCACTGCGTTCAGGATCCAGACGAGTATCAGTGTCACCATGTTCGAACTCCTGTATTGACGCTCCGCGGGCCCGTCAACGCGACGCGAGGACGGGCGTGCCCCGCAGGTCGGAAAACCCGCGCCGACATGGCGCGGTGATTTCCTATTGTGCTACATCCATCAATAGCGGTAGTGATTCGGCTTGTAGGGGCCTTCGACCGGCACGCTGATGTAGTCGGCCTGATCCTTGCGCAGGGTCGTGAGATTCACGCCCAGCTTCTTCAGGTGCAGGCGGGCGACCTTCTCGTCCAGGTGCTTGGGCAGCACGTAGACTTCGCCGGACTTGTAGGCGTCGTTGCGCGTGAACAGTTCGATCTGGGCGATCGTCTGGTTGGCGAACGAGGACGACATCACGAACGAGGGGTGGCCGGTGGCGCAACCCAGGTTAACCAGGCGGCCCTGAGCCAGCAGGATGATGCGCTTGCCGTCCGGGAAGATCACGTGGTCGACTTGCGGCTTGATCTCTTCCCACTGGCAGTCGGCCAGGGCGGCGACGTCGATTTCGTTGTCGAAGTGGCCGATGTTGCAGACGATGGCCTGGTCCTTCATGGCGTTCATGTGATCGCGCGTGATCACATGGTAGTTGCCCGTGGCGGTGACGAAGATGTCGCCATGCGCGGCGGCTTCTTCCATCGTCACGACCTTGAAGCCTTCCATGGCGGCCTGCAGGGCGCAGATCGGGTCGATTTCGGTGACCCACACCTGGGCGCGCAGCGCGACCAGCGCCTGGGCGCAGCCCTTGCCCACGTCGCCGTAGCCGGCCACCACGGCGATCTTGCCGGCGACCATCACGTCGGTGGCGCGCTTGATGCCGTCAACCAGCGATTCGCGGCAGCCGTACAGGTTGTCGAACTTGGACTTGGTGACCGAGTCGTTGACGTTGATGGCGGCGAACGCCAGCTCGCCCTTTTGCGACATCTGATACAGGCGATGCACGCCGGTCGTGGTTTCTTCCGTCACGCCCTTGATCAGCGCCAGGCGGGTGGAATACCACTTGGGATCGCGCTTCAGGGTTTCCTTGATGGCGGCGAACAGGATGCGCTCTTCGTCGCTGCCCGGGTTGGCCAGGACCGAGATGTCCTTTTCGGCCTTGGTGCCCAGGTGCAGCATCAACGTGGCGTCGCCGCCGTCGTCGAGGATCATGTTGGCGTTCTGGCCGTTGGGCCATTCGAAGATCTTGTGGGTGTACTGCCAGTACTCTTCCAGCGTTTCGCCCTTGACGGCGAAGACCGGCGTGCCGGACGCGGCGATCGCGGCGGCGGCGTGGTCCTGCGTGGAGAAGATGTTGCACGAGGCCCAGCGCACTTCCGCGCCCAGGGCCACCAGCGTTTCGATCAGCACGCCGGTCTGGATGGTCATGTGCAGGCTGCCGGCGATGCGCGCGCCCTTGAGCGGCTGCGAGGCGGCGAATTCGTCGCGGATGGCCATCAGGCCGGGCATTTCGGTTTCGGCGATGGCGAGTTCGCGGCGGCCCCAGCCGGCCAGCGACATGTCGGCGACGAGGTAGTCGGAAAAGGATTTATCAGTCACAGCGTTCATGGTGTGTAGGCTCCACGTGAATTACGAACGGCGCACGATATGGCCGGACAACGCGAATACACCACGACAGTCGAGTGCTCGCCTTTCCCGCCATACGCGACAAAGGTGAGCGCCGTTGCTGTAGCGACGCGCAGGGCGCGGCGCTTGAACAAGGATTCCTGAGCCTGGCGAGCCGGGGTTCGCACGATGGGAACCGCAGGGTCGTCGCAACGCTCCTCAGGATTGCCGGGCATTGTACAAGGTTGCCGTGCCCCAGGGGTAGTGAAACCGGGCCGTCCCCCTATATCAAGGTGTGGGCGCCCAGCCGTTGACGGCTTCCCGAGAATCGCCCCGTGTCAGCGGGACCAGTGCATCCAGCAGGTCGGCGGCCACCGAATCCCAGCTGCGCGTAAGCGCATGCGCTCGCACGGCGTCCCGGTCCAGCGCCAGCGCCCTTCTGCAGGCGCGGCCAAGGTCATCGTCCAGGAAGCCCGTCACGCCCTCTTCCACCACGGCCAGCGGCGCTTCGCTGCGAAACGCCGCCACTGGCGTGCCGCAGGCCATGGCCTCCAGCATGACGAGCCCGAATGTGTCGGTCAGGCTGGGAAACACGAACACGTCGGCGGCTGCATAGAAGCCGGGCAGCGCGCCATCCTGCTGCATGCCAAGGAAAACCGTATCCGGAAAGTTTTTCTTCAGGCGGGCCTCGTCGGGGCCCGCGCCCACGACCACCTTCGTGCCGGGCAAATCCAGGGACAGGAAGGCGTCCAGGTTCTTTTCGCGCGCCACCCGGCCCACGCTCAGCCAGACTGGCCGGGGCAGGTCCTGGAAGGCCTGGCTGGGCCCGGGCTGGAACTTGCGCGGATCCACCCCGCGCGACCAGACCTGCAGGTTGCCCAGTCCGCGCCGCACCAGGACGTCGCGGACCGTGGGCGTGGGCACCAGCACGCACTGCGAAGGCCGGTGGAACCAGCGCAGGTAGCGCCACGGCAAGGCGGCGGGGATGCCCATGCGCGCCTGCAGGTAGTCGGGAAACATCGTGTGGAAGGACGTGGTGAATTGCCAGCCGCGCTTTTTCGCCATCCGGCGTGCCGCCAGGCCCAGCGGACCTTCCGTGGCGATGTGCAGCGCGTCAGGGACGGTGTCGCCCAGGATGCGCCGCAACTGCCGTCCGGGTTGCAGGCATAGCCGCAAATCGGGTTCGGATGGGGCGGGGATGGTTCGGCTGCCCTGGGGACTCACCACGATGAGTTCGTGGCCCCATTCGCCAAGGATCTGCTGCATGGTCGTCCAGGTGCGGACGACGCCGTTGACTTGCGGATGCCAGGCATCCGTAACCAGGACGATGCGCATGATGGAGCCGGAAGTGGGCAATAGCGCTATTCAGCCTGCGCCATGTGACACGACCAAGACGGTGTGCGGGTCCCGCTGGAATGCTTGCGGGGCGGGCTTCAGTTGTTGCGCCGCGGATACCCTTGGGCCTTGATGCGCACCCACACTTCGCGCTTTTCCGCTTCCGTCATGAACACCCAGTTCGCGACTTCCATGGCCGTGCGGCCGCAGCCGCGGCAGATGTCGTCGAACAGCGTCGAGCAGACCGCCACGCAGGGCGAGTCCGAGGCCTTGAAGGCGCGTTGCGCGTCCTCGGCGTCGGGCAATTCGGAAAGATCGGCGAAGTAACGATTCATGGGCCGAAGGTTAACACCCGGAGTGCGTCCCCTTTTGGATAGCCCTATCGTCCGCGAAGGCTTGGTTGACAGGCCGGAAACGGCGGCCCGGGGCAGCGCGCCGCTATCGCCATCCGAAGAAATCCGCCGTCTCGGCCAACAGGGCGTCCGGGGTTTCCTCCGCCAGGTAATGGGCGCCCGGCAGGGCACGGCCCGTCACGTCGTCCGCCACGGCGCGCCACAACGCGAGCACGTCGAAATTCCGGCCCACCGCCCCGCGTTCGCCCCACAGCGCGCGAACCGGCATGCGTAGCCGCTCGCCGGCCTGGCGGCTTGCTTTGTCATGTTCCAGGTCGATGGTGGCGGATGCACGGTAATCCTCGCAGATGCCCGTCGCCCAGCCGGGCAGGCGCGCGGCGTGCTCGTATTCCGCCATGGCCTCGGACGAGAAATGCGCCAGCCCGCCGGGCCGGCCACCCATCACCGACCTCAGGTAAAAAACGGGGTCATGCTCGATCATGGTTTCAGGGACAGGCGCCGGCTGGATCAGCCAGAACCAGTGGAAGTACGCCTGGGCGAAGGCGCGCGTCGTGCCTTCGTACATGTCCAGGGTGGGCGCGATGTCCAGCAGGATCATGCGGGTCACGGCGTCGGGATGGTCCAGCGCCAGCCGGTGCGCCACGCGAGCGCCCCGGTCGTGCGCCAGCACCTCGAAGCGCGTATGGCCCAACCCGCGCATCAGATCCACCATGTCCGCCGCCATCGTCCGCTTCGAATGCGCAGAATGGTCGGCGCTGGCCGCCGGCTTGGTGCTGTCGCCATAGCCGCGCAGGTCGGCGGCTATGCAGGTGCGCCGGCGCGTCAACTCGGGCCAGACCCGGTGCCAGATGGCGTGGGTCTGCGGATGCCCATGCAGCAGCAGCAAGGGCGGGCCCGAGCCGTCGATGCGGGCCGCGATCTCCACGCCATTGGCCTGTATCCGGCGCACGGGCAGATCAAAAAAAGCGGTCATCCGAAAAGTCTCCTGTCGTCGTCGGCGCATCTGCGCACTAGACCGTATCCAGCCGGTCGCGCACCTGGCGCGCCACATCCTTCATCCACGGAAAGCGTGCCCAATGCCGGGATTCGAAGCGCTCGACCTCAGGCAACTGCTGCAGCGTCGCGCCCACCATGTCCTGGCCCTGCGCAAACATGCGGCGATGCCGATCGGGAAGATCGAAGCCCGCTTGCCACCCGTCCGCCGCGCGCACCTCGCCCGCCAGCACGTCGATGCCGACGCGGTTGGCGTTGGCGTCCGTCGTATTGGACACCCGCGCGAGCAACGCGTCGACTGCCGCGGGCGGCAGCGTCACCAGCAGCAGCCCATTGTTCAGCGCGTTGAAGTAGAAGATCTCGCCGAAACTGGAGGCGATCACGGCGCGGATGCCGAACTGCTGCAGGCCCCATACGGCGTGCTCGCGGCTGGACCCACAGCCGAAGTTCGGGCCCGCCACCAGGATCGACGTGTCCGCGTAGGCCTCCTGGTTCAGCACGCAGTCCGGCCGGGGCGCGCCCTGTTCATCAAAGCGCAGGTCGTACAACAGGCCCTTGTCCAGCCCGGCCTTGTCGATGATGCGCAAGAACTGCTTGGGCATGATCTGGTCGGTGTCCAGGTTGGAATACGGCAGCGGCGCGGCGACGCCTTGGATCACGGAATTCATTTGGCGTCTCCCCATGCGCGCACATCCACGATGCGGCCTTCCAGCGCGGCGGCCGCGGCCATGGCGGGGCTCATCAGGTGCGTGCGCCCTGCCCGCCCCTGCCGGCCCTCGAAATTTCGGTTGGTGGTGGACGCGCAGCGCTCGCCGGGGCGCAGCACGTCGTCGTTCATGGCCAGGCACATCGAACAGCCGGGCTGACGCCATTCGAAGCCCGCCTCGATGAGCGCCGCCGCGAGCCCTTCGGCCTCGGCCTGCGCGCGCACCGCGCCGGAACCGGGCACCACCATGGCCCGCACCCCGGCGGCGACCTTCCTGCCGCGCGCGAGGTCCGCCACCACGCGCAGATCCTCGATGCGGCCGTTGGTACAGGAGCCGATGAACACGCGGTCGATCGGAACGCCGGCGATCGGCGCTCCCGCGGCCAGGCCGATGTAGTCCATGGCCTTTTCCAGCGCCAGGCGGGCCAGCGCGTCAGGCTCGTCGCGCGGATCCGGCACCGCCCCGTCGATCGGCATCGCCTGGTCCGGACTGGTGCCCCACGTCACGAAGGGCGCGATCCGTCCCGCGTCGAATACGTGTTCGACGTCGAACCGCGCGTCGTCGTCGGTACGCAGCGTCGCCCAGTAGGCCCGCGCGTCCGCCAGCATGTCGCCGCGCAGCTGCGGCGCATGCGCCACGACGTAGGCGTCCGTGACAGCATCCGGCGCGATCAGCGCGGCGCGGGCGCCGGCCTCGACGGTCATGTTGCACAGGGTCATGCGCGCCTCGGCCGACAGCGCGTCGATGGCCTGGCCGCAGAATTCCACGGCATGCCCGCGCGCGCCCTGCGCGCCGATGCGGTGCACGACGTAGATGACCAGGTCCTTGGCGGACACATGGGCGGGCAGCGCACCGTCGATACGGATCCGCATGTTGCGCGCCACGCGGTACACCAGGGTTTGCGTGGCCAGGATGTGTTCGACCTCGGACGTCCCGATGCCGAAGCCCAGCGCGCCCAGCGCGCCATACGTCGTGGTGTGGCTGTCGCCGCACAGCACCACCATGCCGGGCAGGATCATGCCGTGCTCCGGCGCGATGACGTGTTCGATGCCCTGCAGCGGATCGGTGGTGTCGAACAGCGCGATGTGCTGCGTGTCGCAGTTGCGCTTCAGGTTCAGTGCCTGGCGGGACGACGCGTCGTCGGCGATCACCCGCAGCTTGGCCGGCACGGGGTGCGTGGGAATGATGTGGTCCACCACCGCCATCTGCTGCCCCGGGCGCAACACGTCGCGGCCCCGGGCGGCCAGGCCGCTGAAGGCTTGCGGGCTGGTGTATTCGTTCATGATGTGCAGGTCGACGTAGAGCAGCACGTGCTCGTCGTCGATCCGGGCCACCTCATGGCTGGCCACCAGTTTGTCGTATAGCGTCATGCCGGGCATGTCTGTGCTTCCTTGGATGTTGAATGCGCCCGCGACGCGCGCGGGCGGGTCTTGCATGTCTTGCGTCGATTGCCCGGGCCGCTGGCGGTCAGTTGGCTTCGATCCCCGCGTCCTTGACGATGCCGGCCCAGCGCGTCATCTCACCGGCCACCATGGCGTCCGTCTTGGCCGGCGCGGTGATCAGCGGATCGAAGCCTTCCTTCTGCATGCGCTGCACCAGCGCTGGCGACCGCAGCGCGTCGCCCAGCTTCGCGTTCAGCGTGTCGATGACGTTCTGCGGCGTGCCGGCGGGCGCGCTGATGACGAACCAGGTGTTGAACTCATAGCCCGGCAGGCCGGACTCGGCGATGGTGGGCACGTCGGGCAGCAATGGCGAACGTGTCGTGCCCGTGACGCCCAGCGCGCGCAGCTTCTTGCCATCCACCTGCGGCTTTGCGGCGGACAGCACCGGAAAGCTCATCTGCACCTGGCCGCTGATGGTGTCCAGCATGGCGGGCCCGCCGCCCTTGTAGGGCACGTGCATGATCTGCGTCTTGGACACGGACTTGAACAGCTCGGCCGCCATGTGGAAGGTGCTGCCCGTGCCGGCCGAACCGAAGCTCAGTTCGTTGGCGGGCCGCGCTCGCACATAAGCCAGCAATTCGCTCACCGAAGCGACGGGCAGCGAATTGGTCACCGTCAGCACGTGCTGGGAGGTGCCCACCGTTCCCACGGACCGCAGGTCCTTGGCGGTGTCGAACGGCATGGTCTTGAAGAGCGCCGGGTTGATGGCCAGCGACATCGTGTTGATGCCTAGCGTGTAGCCATTGGGCTCCGCCCGCGCCACGGCCGCCATGCCGATGTTGCCGGACGCGCCGGCGCGGTTTTCCACGACCACGCTCTGGCCCAGTTCCCGCGCCCAGGCGTCGGAGATCAGGCGCGCGGCAATGTCCACGCTGCCGCCGGGCGCGAAGGGAACGATCAGCGTCACCGCGCGCTCGGGAAACGCATTGGCGGCGATGGCGGAATGGGCCAAACAGGATGCGGCTAGGGCCGCGCACAACGCGGCCTTTCTGGCTGTCTTCATTTTTTGGGTCTCCTCGTGTGGCCGCGTCTGACGGCTCTGTATCGGTGAGACCAGTGTATAGGCCGGTTCCTTTCTTATAATTCGTTGAATTTATAAAGCTTTGTTAAATTGAATTTATAAATAGCCATGGACGCCCTTTCGGATCTCGCCTTTTTCTCCCTGGTGGTCAAGCACGGCAACCTGTCGGCCACGGCTCGCGAACTGGGCCTGACGCCGCCGGCGGTCAGCACGCGGCTGGCCCGGCTGGAACGACGGCTGGGCGTGCGCCTGCTTAACCGCACCACCCGCCGGGTCAGCGTCACCCAGGAAGGCGAGTTGTATCTGGCCGAAGGCGCCCGCATTCTGGCGGACCTGGAAGCGCTGGAGCGTTCAGTGTCCAGCGCGCGCGCCCAGCCGCAGGGTCTGCTGCGCCTGAACGCCACGTTCGGCTTCGGCCGCGCCCATATCGTGCCGGCCGTGTCGGATTTCTGCCGGCAGTATCCCGACGTCGAGGTGCAGATGCGGCTGACGGACAGGCCGCTGAACCTGATCGAGGAAGGCTTCGACGTGGCGGTGCGCTTCGGCGACCTGCCGGACGCCCGGCTGACGGCGCGCAAGATCGCATCCAACCGACGCCTGCTGTGCGCATCGCCGCGCTACCTGGATACCTATGGCGAGCCACGCGCGCCCGGCGACCTGCAACGCCACCGCTGCATCGTCGTCCGTGAAAACGACGTGGCCTATGGCACGTGGCGGCTGGAATCGGGCGCGCGCGCGGAAACGGTGAAGGTGCGCGGCCCGGTCAGTTCGAACGACGGGCAGAGCGCGCTGGAATGGGCACTGGACGGCCACGGCATCGTCATGCGCTCTGAATGGGAAACGGCCGAGCACCTGCGCGCGGGCCGGCTGCGCGAAGTGATGGCCGACTGGCGCACCCCGCCTGCCGACATCCACGCGCTGTACCCCGAGCGCCTGAACCTGCCGGCCAAGACGCTCGCCTTCGTCGACTTCCTGTCGCGGCAATTCGCCCGCCATCTGCGGGCGCCCGGGTCGGACAGCGCCGTCTGGTGACGCGTCAGATTTCGTCGATGGCCGTGCTGGCGGACGCGCCGGCCGTCGGCGCCGCGTCGGCGTCGATGGCGTAGCGGTCCCGCGTCTTGACATAGAAGCTTGCGCCGAAGCGTCCCACCGGAAAGTAGTCCTGCAGGCGCACCCGCCAGGTTTCCGTGTCGATCAGGCCGTCGCGCGCGTGCAGCCAGCGCACCTGCCCGATGAAGATCTGGCGGCTGGCCGTTTCCATGGTCTCGAACAACGTGCATTCGAAGGCCACGGGCGCCTCTACGATGCGCGGCGGCGCCACGCAGTGGCTGGGCGCGGCGTCCAGGCCGGCGTGCGCCAGTTCGCTGACGTCCGAGGGCAGCCGGTCGCCGCAGCGGTGCATTTTCTCGGCCATGGCCTCGTCGGTCAGGTGGACCACGAATTCCTTGCCGCGGGCGATGTTGGCCGCGGTGTCCTTCAGCCCGCCGTCATGCAGGCGGTTGATGCTGACCATCACGATGGGCGGATCCTCGCCCAGCATGTTGAACATGCTGAACGGGGCGGCGTTGACCACTCCCGTTTCGGACAGCGTGGTGATCAGCGCGATGGGCCGCGGCACGATCAGGCTGGCCATCAGCTTGTAGCGCTGGTATTCGGTGATAGCGTCGAAATCGATTTCCATGTCAGGCCAATCCCAGCATCTGGGCAAGGGTTTGCGCGGGCTGGGGACGTTCGAGGCTGATGCGCCGCTCCAGGTCCGCGAGGTGGTTGTCATTGATCCGCACGGCCTCGGCGACCTCGCCGCGTTCCATCATGTCCACGATCAGCACGTGTTCGCCGTGTTCGCACGCCGCATTGCCCGGAGGCTCGTACAGGGCCACGATGAGCGAACAGCGCGACACCAGTTCCGCCAGATAGCCGTGCAGGATCGTGTTGCCGGACAGTTCGCCCAGCCGGACATGGAAGGCGCTGGCCTGCCGCGCCCACGCGGGCTGGCCGGCCCGATGCAGCAGCGCGTGCTCGTCGCGCAGCTGCTTGCGCAGCGACGCGTAGTCCGCCTTGGTGGCGCGAGCCGCGGCCAGCGGCAGCAGGGCCGCCTCCAGCGCGCGGCGCGCCTGGAAGATCTGGCGCGTGTCTTCGGGCGTGGGCTCGGCCACCACCGCGCCGCGATTGTGGTGCAGGTCCACCACGTGCTCGTGCGCCAGCCGTTGCAAGGCCTTGCGCGCCACCGACCGCGACACGCCGAAGAGGTCGCAGATCGCCGCCTCGGGCAGCTTGGTGCCGGGCGTCAGCCGCTGGCTCATCACACTTTCGTACACCGCTTCGCAGATCCGCCGCTCCATGTCGGCGTCGGGAACACCGGCTGCGGTGGATTCGGCGTCGGCCATGCCGTCAGCGGCGGCGAGTTTGCGGGATGCGGAGCGTGAGGCGGATGCGGACGGCTTCGCAGCCCCGGGCGGGGCGATGCCTGAATTGCGGGGCTTGGCTGAGCTTCGGGTGGACATGCGGGACTCGGTTCAACAGGAATGGCGGAAGGTGTCGGGATTGCTGGCTATCGTTCAAGCCCTGGAACGCGCGTCGTCGAGCGGGCTTGATTGACCAGGCCTAGGCGACCACGCCCGGCGGCAGGCTGTCCACATGCCGGCAGATCTCGCCCGGCGTGGTGAACCAGATCTCGCCGCGGTCGCGCGCGGCGGCCAGGGGAGCAAGCGCGCGCCGCAGATGCCGCAGCCGATAGGGCTGGCCCACGATGTACGGATGCAGCGCAATGCCCATGACCAGCGGCTGGCGAACCGCCTGCGCGCGCATTTCCTCGAACTGGTCAAGAATCATATCGGCAAAGTCGCGCGCATCCATCTTGCGGCCCATGATCATCGGAATGTCATTGAGCTCCTGCGGATAGGGAATCGCCCAGATATCGCCCGCCCGGGTGCGCATGCGCATCGGCTGGTCGTCGTGGCACCAGTTGAGCGTGTAGTGGTAGCCGGCTTCGGCCAACAGGTCCGGCGTGGCGTGGCTTTCCGAGATCCAGGGCGACAACCAGCCGGCCGGTTCGCTGCCGGCGTGCCGCAGGATGCGGTCGCGGCAGTGCGCAAGCAAGGCCCGCTCTTCGTCTTCCGGCAGGCCGCCCTGCCGGTGCGCATTGCTGTAGCCATGTCCGATCAGTTCGTCCCCGCGCGCCAGGCACGCGTCCACCAGTTCCGGGCAGTGCTCATAAAGAGCCGTGTTGATCAGCACGCCCGCCGGCAGGCGCAACTCGTCGAACAGTTCCAGGCAGCGCCACGCACCCACGCGGTTGCCGTATTCGCGCCAGGCGTAATTCAACACGTCAGGGTGCGGCGACGCAGGTCCCAGTTCGGCGCCCAGGCCTTCCCCGAACGCAAAGTGCTCGATGTTGAAGCCGAGGTACACGGCCAGCCGCGCGCCGTTGGGCCAGGAATAGTCCGGGCGCCCGGTGATCGGCCGGTACGGAAAGCGGCCGTGGCAGGCCAGGGATTGCGGAGTCCAGGCGGCCACGGCCTCACGCCCCGGATTAGTGCTTTGAAACGAGGATGGATTCATTTTGGTGCAAATCCTGATGCATGATTGTGAACAAAACGTCGGATCTTTTGGCGACAAATTTCGGAATTGCTGCGGACAAACCGCGGCGAACCGCCCCCTCGCCCCCAGGCGCGCGCCCTAGCTGCGGCGCCATGGAGCGACCCGGCGGACTGCGCGGATCGGATGGCATGGATCTTGCATAAGGGAACGGAGCAGCACCCAACCCCATGCAAGATTCATTCCACTTTTCCGAGGAGTGCCCGATGACCCCGACCCGCCGTTCCTTCATGCTCCGCGCGACCGCCGCGGCCCTCTTCGCCGCCGGCCTCGCCTTGCAACCGGCGATGGCCGCGGATCCCATCAAGATCGGCCTGATCACGGCGCTGTCCGGCGAGTCCGCTCGCGCTGGCGAAGCGCTGACGCGCGGCATGACCGTCGCCATCGACGAGATCAACGCGCGTGGCGGCCTGCTGGGCGGCCGCCAGATCGAGCTGGTGCGCCGGGACGACGAAGGCAACCCTGCCAAGGGCATGGCCGCCGCGCGCGAGCTGATCTACAAGGAAAAGGTGGCCGTGCTGTTCGGCGGCCTGGACACGCCCGTGTCTATGGCCATCGTGCCCATCGTGAACCAGGAAAAGGTGCCCTTCATGGGGCCATGGGCCGCCGGCACCGCCATCACGCAGAACAAGGGCAATCCCAATTTCGTGTTCCGCGTCTCCGCCATGGACGAGATCGTGGACAGCGCGATGGTGCAGTACGCGCAAAAGACCTTCCAGAGCGCCAAGCCGGGCATGATCCTGGTGAACAACCCCTGGGGTGAATCGAACGAAAAAGGCCTGAACGCCGCGCTGACGGCGGCCAAGATCACGCCCGCCGGCGTCGAGAAATTCCAGCCCAACGATCTGGACATCGTGCCGCAGCTCAGCCGCCTGAAGGCCGCGGGCGCCGACACGCTGTTCCTCGTCGGCAACGTGGGACCGTCGGCTCAGGTCGTCAAATCGCTGGATCGCATGGGCTGGAAGGTGCCGGTCGTGTCGCACTGGGGCCCTGCCGGCGGCCGATTCACGGAACTGGCCGGCCCCAACGCCAAGAACGTCCACTTCGTGCAGACCTACAGCTTTTTCGGCAACCAGGGTCCGGTGGGCGACAAGGTGATGCAGGCGCTCAAGACCAAGTATTCGGACATCAAGGGCCCGCAGGACATCACGCCGGCCGTCGGCGTCGCCAATGCCTACGACGCCATGCAGCTGGCCGCGCTGGCCATCACGCAGGCCGGATCGACCGACGGCGACGCGGTGCGCCAGGGTTTCTACAAGATCGGCAAGTACGACGGCCTGATCAAGACGTACGAGCAGCCCTTCACGCCGGCCTCGCACGACGCGCTGCGCGAGGACGACTACGTGTGGACGCACTTCATCGACAACCGGATCCTGCCCGTCAAGGGCGCGCAGTAAACCGGCCGAACCACGCGGGAGACGCGCATGTTGTTGATGTCCGCCATTGTCAGCGGCCTGGGCCTGGGTAGCATGTACGGCCTGATGGCCCTGGGCTTTTACCTGACCTATGCCGTGTCCGGCACGGTGAACTTCGCCCAGGGCAGTTCCATGATGCTGGGCGCCGTGCTGACCTACACGTTCGCCCAGACGCTGGGCTGGCCGCTGATGGCCGCGCTGACGCTTGCGTTGGCTCTGTGCGCGCTCTACGGGCTGGTGGTGGAGCGGCTGGCGGTGCGCCCCTTCGCCAGCCGCGGCTCCAACGCCTGGCTCATGTCCACCGTGGCGCTGGGCATCGTGCTGGACAACGTGGTGATGTTCACGTTCGGCAAAGAGCCGCGCAGCCTGCCGTCTCCGCTGGCCCAGGCCCCGCTGGAAATCGGCGGGCTGGGCCTGGGCATCTATCCGCTGCAATTGCTGATCCCCGTGGTCGGCCTGGCGCTGGCGGCGGCGCTGCACGCGCTGTCGCGCCGCACGCGTTGGGGCGTGGCGCTGCTGGCGGTGGTGCAGAACCCGAACGCGGCGCGCCTCATGGGCATCCCCGTGCGACGCGCCATCATGGCCGCCTTCGCGGTGTCCACGCTGTTCGCCGGCGTGGCCGGCGCGCTGGTCGCCCCGCTGTTCAACGTGCAGGCCGACATGGGCACCCTCTTCGGGCTGAAGGCCTATGTCGTCGCCATCCTGGGCGGCATCACGAGCGCCTGGGGCGTGATGATCGCGGGCCTGCTGTTCGGCGTGGTCGAAGCGCTGATCACCGTGGCGCTGGGATCCGGCTACACGCAGATCATCAGCTTCACGCTGGTGATCGTCATGCTGGCCGTGATGCCCAATGGGCTGTTCGGGCGCGCCGATGTGAGGAAAGTCTGATGCACAAGCAATTCGCAACGCGCTGGCTGCCGCTGGCGCTATACGCCCTGGTGGCGGCGGCCGCCCTGGCGTTGGCCGCAACGGTCAACGGCTATTACGTGTTCGTGCTGGGCAACGTGGCCCTGCTGGCGCTGGCCGGAATCGGACTGAACGTGCTGCTGGGCCTGACGGGCCAGATGTCGTTCGGCCATGCTGGCTTTTACGCCATCGGCGCGTATACGGTCGCCATCCTGACGGGCCAGGCCGGCTGGAGCTTCTGGCTGGCATGGCCGGCCGCCGCGCTGGTCTGCGGCGCCTTCGGCCTGCTGCTGGCCGTGCCGGCCCTGCGCGTCAAGGGGCCGTACCTGGCGATGATCACGATCGCCTTTGGATTCATCGTGGAGCACGCGCTGATCGAAGGCGGCTCGATCACCGGCGGGCAGAACGGCCTGATGGGGATTCCGCAGCCCGCGCTGGGCCCGCTCACCGGCGATCGCGGCGTCGCCATGCTGGCAATCGTGGCCGTGTTCGCGGCGATGATCGGCTATGCGCTGCTGTCGCGCGGCACCTGGGGCGCCGCCATGCGCGCCGTCAAGGACAGCGAAACCGCCAGTGAATCGATCGGCATCAATCCGCTGGCGGTCAAGGCGGTCGCGTTCATGGTGTCAGCCGCGGTGGTGGGCCTGGCGGGCGGCCTCTATGCGCCGCAGACGGGCATGATCACGCCGCACAACTTCAACTTCATGCAATCGATACTGTTCGTGCTTGCCGTGACGATCGGCGGCGCGGGTTCGCTGGCCGGGCCGCTGCTGGGCGCGGTCGTGGTGGGACTGCTGCCGGAAATGCTATCCAGCATGGAGGAATACCGCCTGCTGTTCTTTGGCGCCTTTCTGCTGGTGGTGCTGTGGGCCGCGCCCGAGGGTGCGGCGGGCCTTTTGGCCCGTTGGCGGCGCGGGTCGCGCGGCCACGCGCTGGCGCCGCGCCACGGTGCCATGCCCGCCTCCGGCCGTCCGCGCCGGACGCTGCGCGCAGACGCGCTGACCATGACCTTCGGCGGCGTGCGCGCCGTGCAGTCCGTGTCATTCACCGTGGAGCCCGGCGCGGTCACCGCCCTGATTGGTCCCAATGGCGCGGGCAAGTCCACCGTCATCAACATGCTCAGCGGCTATTACCAGCCGACCAGCGGCGCCGTCGCGCTGGGGGACGAGGCGCTCGCGGGGCTGCCGGCCCACAAGGCGGCTCGCAGCGGCATTGCCCGCACCTATCAGACGTCGCAGCTCTTCGACACGCTGAGCGTGGAAGACAACGTCGCGCTGGGCATGCTGCGCGGCCGTCTTGGCGGACTGCTGGCGTCGCGGCGCTACCTTGCCGCCGACGTGCGCGAACGCGCACGCGCCCTGCTGGCCTTCTGCGGCTACGAAGGCGCGCTGGACGTTCCCGCGGCGGACTTGCCGCACGTCGACAGGCGGCTGGTGGAGATCGCGCGCGCGCTTGCCACCGATGCCGACATCCTGCTGATGGACGAGCCCGCGGCCGGCCTCTCGCGTGAAGACAAGACGCGGCTGGCCGGACTGCTGAAGCGCATCGCCGAGGCGGGCGCGGGCGTGCTGCTGGTCGAACACGACATGACATTGGTGATGGGCGTGTCCGATCACATCGTGGCGATCGACGCCGGCCGCGAACTGGCGCAGGGCAGCGTCGCCCAGATCCAGCAGTCGCCCGAGGTGCGCCAGGCGTATCTGGGCGACAAGACGGCCCGACGCGCGCCGGCCGCGCGCGTCCGACCGGCGGGCGAAACCTTGCCGTCCGAGGTGCTGGGCGTGGGCAATCTGACGACGGGGTATGGCGCCAATCCGGTGCTGCACGGCATCGACCTGCAGGTCCGGCAGGGCGAGATGGTGGCGCTGCTGGGCGCGAACGGCGCCGGCAAATCCACGCTGATGCGGACCCTGGCCGGACTGCACCGGCCCGCGCAGGGCGGCATGCACCTGCAAGGACAGGAATTGCACGGCCTGTCCGCCGACCGCATCGTGGCGCGCGGATTGGTGCTGGTGCCCGAAGGCCGGCAGGTGTTTCCCGGACTCAGCGTGCTGGACAACATCCGGCTTGGCGCCTTCCTGCATCCGAAGGACCGCGAGGCGCGCGTCGAGGAAATGCTGACGCGCTTTCCGCGGCTGCGTGAACGCCTGCACCAGCGCGCCGGCCTGCTGTCGGGCGGCGAGCAGCAGATGCTGGCCATCGCGCGTGGATTGATGTCCAAGCCTGTGATTCTGCTGCTGGACGAACCCTCGCTGGGCCTGGCGCCGAAGATCATCGACGAGCTGTTCGAAGCCCTCGACAGGCTGCGTTCCGAATCGATGACCATCCTGCTGGTGGACCAGATGGCCGCGCTGGCGCTGTCATTGGCCGATCGCGCGTATGTGCTGGAATCCGGCCGGGTTGCGGCGCACGGCGCCGCCGCCGACATCGCGCAGGACGGCGCCCTGGCGCGCGCGTATCTGGGAGCCTAGCCCGCGCGTCGGGGGGCCCGTTCAACGCCGGGCCCCGCCCAGGATTCAGGCGGCTTCCGGCCCCAGCCGCGCGCCCGCGCGCACGATCCCGCAGCGCTTGTGGGCGCGCATCACCACGCCGACCTCGCTGTTCAACACGCCGTCGAGCTCGCCCAGCCGGCGCGTGACAACGTCCCACAGATGCAGGCTGTCGCGGCACAACACGTGCCAGAAGAGCTGCGAAGCGCCGCTGGTGCCGAACAGGCACCGCGTGTTGGGATCCAGCGCCAGATGCGCGGCCAGCGCATCCACGGCCTGCGGACGCACCTGCACCGAGATGACGGCCTCCACCGGAAAGCCGACCAGCGCGGGCTCGACCTCCACGCGAAAGCTCAACGCGCGCCGCTCCATCAGGTTTTGCAGCAAGCGTTGCGCCGTCGGTTCGCTCACGCCCGCCTGCTCTGCCAGTTCGGCCAGGCTGGCGCGGCCGTCGCGCATCAGGTGGCTGACCACGCGCTGTTCCGGCTCGGTCAGCGGCGACGGCGGTTGAAGCAGCGGCGCGCCCGTATCGCCACCGGGCTGCGGCTGAATGCGCCACTGGCCGGCGCGCCGGAAGGGGCGCAAGACCAGGCGCGCTTCCACGTGCTCCACGCCGTCAATGGACGGCAGCACACGCGTCACCACGTCCGGCATGTCGGCGGCGTCGGCCAGCGTCAGTTCGGCCATCAGGTCGGCCGACCCGGCAAGCGTCACCACAAGCTGACTGATGTCCAGCCGCGCCAGTCGATCCGCCACGTCGGGCACGCGGCCCGACCGGCAGCGGACCCAGGCGTGAAGCACGACGCCGCGGCCCGTGGCCAGCGGGTCGGGCTCGGCGATCACGCGCAGCGCGTCCGCGTCCATCAGCCGCCGCAGGCGCCGCGCCACCGTCCGCTCGGCAATGCCGGTCACCGCCCCCAGTTCCCGCCAGGAGGCTCGCGGCTGCGCCTGCAACGCCACCAGGCAGGCGAGGTCCGTGTCGTCCAATCCCGGAATTAGGGGGTTACCCTTACTTGACGTGACCATATTCATTAATCTAACGTTCGCGCATTGATGAAAACACAAAATTAAACGGTCTTTTTGACCAAAAATAAATCTTTCCCGAGGACGTCATGAGCAGCACATCAGCAACCCTGCGCCCGGCGCAAGGGGCAGCCACCGCGCCCGTATCGCGCAGCCGCACAATTCTGGCCGGTAGTGTAGGCAATGCGGTGGAATGGTTCGATTGGACCATCTATGCGTCGTTCGCCATTTTCTTCTCCAGCCAGTTCTTCCCGCCCGGCAACGAAACCACCGCATTGCTGGCCACCTTCGGCATTTTCGCCGTGGGCTTTTTCATGCGTCCGGTGGGCGGCTGGGTGCTCGGCATCTTTTCCGACCGCTATGGCCGCAAAGCCGCGCTGGGCCTGACGATCCTGATGATGGCGGGCGGTTCGCTCGTCATCGCCGTCACCCCCACCTACGCCACCATCGGCCTGGCCGCGCCGCTGCTGTTGACCGCGGCCCGCCTGCTGCAAGGCCTGTCGCTGGGCGGAGAGTATGCCTCGGCCACGACCTTCCTGGCCGAAATGGCGCCGGCCAACAAGCGCGGCATCTATTCCAGCTTTGTTTTCTTCAGCGCGGCCGTCGGCATTCTGGCCGCATCCGCCGTGGGCTGGCTTCTGACCACCGTGCTCAGCAAGGCCGAGATGGCCGAGTGGGGCTGGCGCGTTCCGTTCCTGCTGGGCGCGCTGGGCGGCCTGGCCGGCATGTGGATCCGCCGCGCCATTCCGGAAACCGAAGCCTTCTCGCACGCCAAGAAGGCTGGCGTCGAAAAGCAGCCGCTGCGCACGCTGCTGCGCGACCACCCGCGCGAAGTGCTGCGCATCGTGGGTTTCTCGGTGCTGACGACCTTCGCGTTCTACATCTTCGTGGCCTACGTGCCCACCTACGCCATCCGCCAGGTCGGCGCCGACCCCAAGACCGCCTTCGCCGCCAACACCGTCGCGCTGATCGTGTTCATGCTGGTGCAGCCGCTGTTCGGCATGCTGTCCGACCGCATCGGTCGCAAGCCGCAACTGATCTTCTTCGCCGCGGGCTACCTGATCTTCTTCTATCCGTTGATGACGACGCTGGGTCCGTCCTTCGGCTCGATCCTGGCGGTGGAACTGTTCGGTCTGGTGCTGTATGCCATGTACACCGCGATCGCCCCGGCCATCATGTCCGAGCAGTTTCCCACCAGCGTGCGCGCCGTCGGCATCGGCACGCCGTACAACCTGGTCGTGGCGTTGCTGGGCGGCACCACGCCCTACCTGCTGACCTGGCTGCAAAGCAAGGGCATGGAGCGCTGGTTCTTCTATTACGTGCTGGCGGGCGCCGTGATCACGCTGATCACCTTCATCCGCATGCCCGAAACCAAGGGCCAGGTCCTGAAATAAACAACCGCCGCCTGCGCGCACGCTTTCCGGTCCCTGCGCGGACCGGAAAGCTTTTTCATTTCGACGATATCCATGCCAGCCTCAGACACCGATCTGCATTTCCAAGACGCCCGGCAACTTGCGCGGGCCATCCGAGAACGCCGCATCAGCTCGCGCGAGCTCACCCAGCATTTCCTGGACCGCATCGAACGCGCGCCGGCGCTGGCGGCCTATAGCGTCGTCACGGCGGAACGCGCGCTGGCGCAGGCCGACGCCGCGGACCGCCTGCTTGCCGCTGGCATCCCGATGGGTCCCTTGCATGGCGTGCCCGTGGCCATGAAAGACAGCGTGCATTGGGAAGGCACCGTGGCCACCGGCGGCTCACAGGCGCGCGCGGACGTCGTCAGCACGCAGACCGCGGCGGTGGCGCATCGGCTGATGGCGCAAGGCATGGTGATCCTGGGCAAGACGCGCATGACGGAATTCGCGTTTGGCCTGTCGGGACAGAACCCGACGCAGGGCACCGCGCGCAATCCCTGGGACGCCACGGTGGCTCGCGCCCCCGGCGGCTCTTCCAGCGGCTCGGGCGTGGCGGTGGCGGCCGGTCTGGCGCCGCTGGCGCTGGGCGGCGACACCGGCGGATCTGTCCGCGCGCCCGCGGCGCTGAACGGCGTGGTCGGCTACAAGCCCTCGTCCGGGCTCATCAGCCGCGCGGGCTGCCTGCCGCTGTCGGACACACTGGACGTGCTGGGCCCGCTTTCGCGCAACGTCGCGGACGCGCGCTTGTTGACGCAGTTGCTGGCGGGGCCTGACGTCGACGACGCAGCCACTCTCGACTTGTCGCCCGACTGCGTGACGAACCTGCGCCGCCCCGTCTTGCGCAGGCGAGGCGCCGTCGCCATGCTGGCGCCGCAGGCCTGGCCGGCCTCTCTTACGGACGACGCTTTGCAGGCCTGGCACGCGGCGCAAGGACGCCTTGAGCAAGCCGGCTATACGCCCACCGCCTGGCATCCGCCCGCGTCGCTGTCATTTGCCCGCATGGCGGATGACAACTCGCTTGTGCTGGCTTATGAGGCCTTCCGCTACTACGGCGCGCTGGCCGATGACGCCGCGCAGCCGCTGTGGGACGTGGTGCGCGCGCGTATCGTGGCCGGCGGCCGGATTTCGCAGTCCAGCTACGAGGCCGCGCTCCAGCGTCGCCAGGCGGACATGGCGACCTTCGCGCAAGCCATGAAGGGCGTCGATGCATTGCTCATGCCCGCCAGCGACCAGGCCGCGCAGGCGCTGGACGCGCAAGATACGCGGCACGCGGGATTGGGCAAGCTGCTGCGCCCGGCCAACTTCCTGGGCGCAACGTCCATCGCGCTGCCAGCGGGCTTTGACTCGGACGGCATGCCCTGCGCGGTGCAACTGCTTGCGCCCGCGGGCGGCGACGCTGCGCTGCTGGACTGCGCGGCGGCGCTGGAAACCGTGCTGTCGCCCGTGATGCAGCACCCGGACCTGTCGGCCTGGGGGCTTTGAATTGCTGCGGCCGGGCGAGGGCTCGGCCGAACGGACGCCACGAAGAAGAACCCGGCAAAAAAAGAAAAGCGCCCAATCGGGCGCTTTTCGTCAATCCGGGTTCGGATCGCTTCAGGCGGACTTCTTCAGTTCCTGGACCTTGTCCGTGGCTTCCCACGAGAACTCCGGTTCCGAACGGCCGAAGTGGCCGTAGGCGGCGGTCTTCGTGTAGATCGGGCGCAGCAGGTCCAGCATGTTCACGATGCCCTTCGGACGCAGGTCGAAGTGCTCGCGCACCAGCTTGGCGATCTGGTCGTCGGGGATGACGCCGGTGCCTTCGGTGTAGACGGTGATGTTGATCGGTTCGGCCACGCCGATGGCGTAGCTGACCTGCACCTGGCACTGGCGCGCCAGGCCGGCGGCCACGATGTTCTTGGCCACGTAGCGCGCGGCGTAGGCGGCCGAACGGTCGACCTTGGACGGATCCTTGCCCGAGAACGCGCCGCCGCCGTGCGGGCATGCGCCGCCGTAGGTGTCGACGATGATCTTGCGGCCGGTCAGGCCGCAATCGCCTTGCGGACCGCCGATGACGAAGCGGCCGGTCGGGTTGACCAGGAACTTCGTCTGGGGCGTGATCAGGCCTTCGGGGAAGCTGGGCTTGATGATGTCTTCGATGACCGCTTCGCGGATGGTCTCTTGCGAGACTTCAGGCGAATGCTGGGTCGACAGCACCACGGTGTCGACTTCGGCGGGCCGACCGTCGACGTAGCGGAACGTCACTTGCGACTTGGCGTCCGGACGCAGCCATGCCAGGCGGCCGTCCTTGCGCAGTTCGCTCTGGCGCTGCACCAGGCGGTGCGCGTACCAGATCGGGGCGGGCATCAGGTCAGGCGTTTCGTCGCAGGCGTAGCCGAACATCAGGCCTTGGTCGCCGGCGCCCTGGTTCAGGTAGTCTTCCGAGCTGCGGTCGACGCCCTGCGCGATGTCGGGCGATTGCTTGTCGTAGGCGACCAGCACCGCGCAACCCTTGTAGTCGATGCCGTATTCGGTGTTGTCGTAGCCGATGCGGCGGATCGTGTCGCGCGCAACCTGGATGTAGTCCACGTTGGCGGTGGTGGTGATTTCGCCAGCCAGCACGACCAGGCCCGTGTTGCACAGCGTTTCGGCTGCGACACGCGCGTTGGGATCCTGCGTGAAAATGGCGTCGAGGATCGAATCGGAGATCTGGTCGGCTACCTTGTCGGGGTGCCCTTCAGAGACGGATTCGGAAGTGAAGAGAAAATCGTTGTTGGCCACAGATGCGTCCTTGTTGTCCGGTCGTGCCGGCTCATAGGTTCACGAGGCGCGTTGCACCCCGGTCTGCATGTGCATATGCCAACTGGGCGCGACGCTTTAGCGGATTCGGCAAGGGCCGCGGAGCATGCCGCAGTCCTGCCGTCGCCCCGCAAGTTGTCGGTTAACTCGGCGACTGACGGCATTTTAAGCGAAAATGCCGTTCTTATGCTTGTGCCCGGGGTGTATGCATATACCCCGAGCATCGGTACTACCCTGCCCGATTTCATCCTTTTGACGAATGCTGCTGCCCCTGTTCCGACTCTTTGCCGCCCTGCCGCTGCCCGTCGCGCATGCCATCGGCCGTCTTGCGGGGCTCGCCATTTACGCCTGGCCGGGTAAATACCGGCGACGCCTTCAGGCCAACGCCACGCAGGCCGGCTATCCCGGCGCGGCTTTCGCCCGGCGGGCCGCGGCCGAGACCGGCGCGATGATTCTGGAGAATCCCCGGGTCTGGTTCCGCAACGCCGAAAGCCTGGCGCAGGTGGTGTCGGATGACAACGACGTCGTCGCCGCCGCGCGCGCCGAAAACCGCGGCATCCTGTTCCTGACCCCGCATCTGGGCTGCTTCGAGATCACTGCCCGCTACCTGGCGCGCCAGATGCCCATGACGGTCATGTTCCGGCCCCCGCGCAAGGACGTCCTGGCTCCGCTATTGGAAACAGCGCGCAACAGCTCGGCGGTCAATGCCGTGCCCGCCAACATGCAAGGCGTGCGGGAATTCGTGCGCGCCCTGCGCCGCGGCGAATCCGTCGGCATGCTGCCCGACCAGGCCCCCAGCGTAGGCGACGGCGTCTGGGTGCCGTTCTTCGGACGCCTGGCGTACACCATGACCCTGCCCGGCAAGCTGGCCACGCAAACCAACGTTCCCATCATCCTGACCGCGGGCGAGCGCCTGCCGAAGGGCCGCGGCTGGCGCATTCACTATGTCCGGGTCCCCGAGCCCCTGCCGGCCGAACCGGAAGCGCAAGCCGCGCTGATCAACGCCGCGATGGAAACGCTGATCCGGCGCTGCCCCGACCAGTACCTCTGGAGCTACAACCGCTACAAGACCCCGCGCGGCGCCTCGCCGGCGCCCGACGCCGAACCGGCCAAGCCGGCCCCGTGAAGGCCAATGCCGATCCTGCCGCCGGTCTGACTCCACACCCATGAACGATAGAAAAACGCGCACGCTGGTCTCTCTGCTGAAATGGTTCGGCCGCATCAAGCCGTCGACGCGCCAGCGCATCGGCGCCTGCCTGGGGTGGCTCGCGCCGCGTCTGGCCAAATCGCGCGCCCGCATCGTGCGCCGCAACCTTGAACTGTGCTTTCCCGACCAGCCCGAATCCGTCCGCGAACAATGGGTGGCGGACCATTTCCGGGCATTGGCGCAGTCCATCGTCGACCGCGGCGTCCTCTGGTACGGCACCCCCGAAGCCATCAAGGACATGGTCACGCAGACCGGCGCCGACCGCATCAATGCGCTGACGGCCGAAGGCCGCCCGGTGATCCTGCTGGCCCCGCACTTCATCGCGCTGGACGCGGCCGCCACCCGCTTGACCATGGAGGTCCCCAGCGCGGCCACCATGTACACGCCCCAAAGCGACCCTCACATCGACGCGGTCGTGGCTGCGGGACGCGCGCGTTTCAACGAAGTGTTCCTGGTCAGCCGCAAGGACGGCGTGCGGGACCTGATCCGGCATCTGCGCGCGCCTCGCCCCGTCTATTACCTGCCCGACATGGACTTCGGGCGGCAGGGTTCGGTCTTCGTGCCCTTCTTTGGCGTGCCCGCCGCCACCCTCCTGGCCACCGCCCAGCTCGCCCAGAAGTGGAACGCCGCCGTGCTGCCCATCGTCGGGTTCTGGAATCCGGACACGGGCAAATATCACGTCGACGTGCTGCCGCCCCTTGAAAACTTCCCCGGCGAGGACAGCCTGGAAGCCGCGACCGCCCGCCTGAACCTTGAGATCGAAAGCTGGGTGCGCCGCTGCCCGAGCCAGTACTACTGGGTCCATCGCCGTTTCAAGACGCGCCCCGAAGGCGAAGCCAAGTTCTATTGACGCCGGGCGCGCACCGCCCGCGCCGCCATAATGGGCGATAATCCGGTGATGAACTGGAACTTCACCAAAATGCATGGCGCGGGCAACGATTTCGTTGTGCTCGACGGCGTCCGCCAGACCATCGAAATGACGCCCGAGCGCGCCCGCGCCCTCGGCGACCGGCACTTCGGCATCGGCGCCGACCAGATCCTCCTGGTCGAACGCGCCACGCGTCCCGACGCCGACTTCCGCTATCGCATTTTCAATTCCGACGGCAGCGAAGTCGAACACTGCGGCAACGGCGCCCGATGCTTCGTGCGCTTTGTGCACGAACAAGGCCTGTCCGACCGCAACCCGCTGCGCGCCGAGATCGCCACCGGCATCCTGGTGCTGGACGAAGGCGACGACGAGCAGGTCACCGTTGAAATGGGCAGCACCCGCTTCGACCCCGCCGCCCTGCCTTTCGACACGGCCGGCCTCGCCTCGCGCACACAGGGCCAGGACACGCTGTGGGACCTCATCCTGGATGCGCCCGCGGGCTTGCCCAACACGGTCGCCGTGTCGGCCGTCGCGATCTCTAACCCCCATGCCGTGCAGGTAGTCGACAACGTCGACACCGCGCCCGTCGCCGTGCTGGGCCCGTTGATCGAAACCCATCCGCGCTTTGCGCGCCGCGTGAACGCCGGCTTCATGCAGGTAGTCGACCGCCACAACATCCGGCTGCGCGTCTTCGAACGCGGCGTCGGCGAAACTCTGGCCTGCGGCACCGGCGCCTGCGCTGCTGTTGCGGCCGGCATCCGCCGCGGCCTGCTTGAATCGCCCGTGCGTGTGCAAACGCGCGGCGGCGTGCTGACCGTCGCCTGGAACGGCGAACAACTCCGCATGACCGGCCCCGCCGAATCCGTCTTCACGGGACAGGTCGACATCGACAAGCTCGTTTTCTCCATGGCGCTGAACCGATAACCCTATGACCGATACCGCTTTCACCGCCCAGGACATCGCAGGATTCCTGCAAGACAATCCCGGCTTCTTCGACGAACACGCCGACGTCTTCGCCACGCTGCAGGTGCCGCACCCCCACGGATCCCGCGCCATTTCGCTGGGCGAACGCCAGATCCTCACGCTGCGCGAGCGCAACCGCGAACTGGAATGGCGTCTGAACGAACTCGTGCGCAACGCCACCGCCAACGAAACCATCGGCTCGCACGTGGCCAAGTGGTGCTGCCGCCTGCTGTCCGAATGCGATCCGCAGCTCGTGCCGGGTGAAATCGCCCTGGGACTCGCCGAACAATTCGACCTGAACCACGTGGCGCTGCGCCTGTGGAACCTGTCCGAACTGCCCGAGCAGGGTTATGGCGAGCCCGTGTCGGCGGACGTGCGCACCTTTACCGACAGCCTGAAGACGCCGTATTGCGGCACGGACACGGCCTTCGAGGCCGTGACCTGGCTGGACGCCAAGCCCAAATCGCTGGCGCTGGTGCCCCTGCGTCTGCAAGCCGACGGCCCAGCCGTGGGCCTGCTGGTGCTGGGATCCGACGATGCCGAACGCTTCACGCCTGAAATGGGCACGACGTTCCTGGAGTCCGTCGGCCAGTTGGCGTCGGCCGCCCTGCATCGGCTGAACCCTGCCAGCCCCAAGGCCTAGGTTTCCGGGGCGGACAAGGACAACGCCATGCCCAACGCCGAGCACGACGCCGCTCCGCCCCCCGCCCCCCTGCCCGATCCGATGAGCGCCTGGTTGCGCCATCTGGAAACCAACCGCCGCTATTCGCCCCATACCCTGGCCGGCTACCGGCGCGAACTGCACTTCCTGCGCGACTTCGCCGACAAGGCCCGCCTGCCGCTGGACAAGCTCGGCAACGGGCATATCCGGCAGTTCGTGGCGCGCCTGCACGCGCAAGGACGCGGCCCGCGCAGCCTGGCGCGCACGTTGGCGGCCTGGCGCGGCTTTTACCAATGGTGGGCGCCCGCGGCGGAACTGGCCGGCAACCCCGTGGCGGGCGTGCGAGCGCCCAAGGCGCCGCGCGGCCTGCCCAAGGCCTTGTCCGTGGAACAGACCCAGGCCTTGCTGGACAGCGCGCCAGCTCGCGTCGCCACCGAACCGGCCGCGCTGCGCGACCAGGCCATGTTCGAATTGCTCTATTCCAGCGGATTGCGGTTGTCCGAACTGGTCGGGCTGGACCTGCGGTATGAACGCACTGCGGAATACGAATCGCGCGGCTGGCTGAATCTGGCCGAAGCCGAGGTCGTGGTGCTGGGCAAAGGCGGCAAGCGCCGCTCGGTGCCGGTCGGCCAACAGGCGCTGGCGGCCCTCCGCAAGTGGATAGAGGCGCGCCCGCAGTTGATGCTGCCTGCGCCGCCGCCTGAAGACGCCGCCGCGCTGTTCCTGGGAGCGCGCGGCCGCCGGATATCTCCGCGCGTGGTGCAGCTTCAATTGGCGCGCGTCGCGCAGGCTGCCGGCGTGCCCACCCACGTGCACCCTCACGTGCTGCGCCACAGCTTCGCCAGCCACGTGCTCCAATCCGCGCAGGACCTGCGCGCCGTGCAGGAAATGCTCGGCCACGCGAATATTTCAACCACGCAGATCTACACCCGGTTGGACTTCCAGCATCTGGCCAAGGCCTACGACCAAGCGCATCCGCGCGCCGGCCGAAAATCCTGATCGACCTAGGCGGCTAGCGGGGCCCTCGGCCCTGGAACAGGCCTCAGCCGCCCGCGGCCACCATGCCGCCCAGCAGCATCACGCCCAACAACAGCACGGCAACTGCCGCCAGCGCTTCCACCGCATAGCGCAGGCGCGCTGCGCCCGCGCCCGACAGGCGGCGGCCCAAACGCGTTGCCGCGCCCCCGGCCCCCACGGCCAGGCATGCCAGTGCGGCGACGGTCAGCCCCGTGCCCAGGCCCATCGCCAGCGCCGACGCCACACCCGCAAGGAAAAAGCCCTGCGACAGCGCAAACACCAGCACGATCAGTGCGCCGCTGCACGGGCGCAGGCCCACGGCCAGAATTGCCGACCCTGCGCGTCGCCAGTCCAGCGGGCCGGCGACCTGCTCAGGCGCCGGCGCGTGCGTATGGCCGCAACCGCAATCCAGGCCGTCATGCGCGTGGTCGTGCTGGTGGTCGTGCTGGTGGTCGTGTGCATGATGATGGCCGGACGGCGCCGCGTGCACGGCGATCGCCCGCAGAGCCGCCGCGCCTTTCATCGCTGGCGCGCCTTCGACAGCAACAATCCGCGGGCGCTCAAGCCGCCGCGTCAACGGCCGGATCGCCTTGACCCACACCAGCCAGGCGCCCAGCAGCGTCACCAGGACGTACGACGCCAACTCCAGCCAGCGCGTCGCCTGGTTCATGGTCGCCGCGGTTGCATTGAACACGATGGCAAGGACGGCCACCAGCACAATGGCCACCAGCGCCTGAATCAACGACGACGCCAGCGCGAGCAGCGCACCGTTGCGCGCGGTCTGGCGATTGGCCAGCACGTACGATGAGATCACCGCCTTGCCGTGGCCGGGGCCCAACGCGTGAAAGACGCCATAGGCGAAAGACAGGCCAATCAGTGCCCACGCAGCCCCGCCGTCCTGCTGCCAGGCGCGAACCGCCCCCGTCAACTGCCGGTAGAAGTGCGACTGCCAGACGGAAACGCTGCCGAAGAAACTGGACAACCAGCCCGGGCCGCCCATGCCGCCGCCGCTTTCCGGCACGCCGAAGGGATGTGCGCCTTGCGCCGCAGCGGCGGACATCCCGCCCAGCGCCAGAAGCACGACGGCAATCACCTGGGCAAATCTGACTACGGGCATCGCACCTCGATGCGATGCGTCAGCCCCTTCGTGATGGCGAACAGCTCGTCGGGCAATGCATCCGGGTCGGCCGGGATCGCGGCCAGTTGCTGCATGGTTTTCCAATCCAGTTCCTTCGGCTTGCGGTAGTCGGCCGTGCAGGCCGAGGCTTGCTCGCCGCCCAGCGACACCGCGCCCTTTTCGTCGAAAGCGTAGGCCACGAAATAGGTGGGGTCGAAGATGTCGACCTGCGCGCCGTCCGCCCCCAGTGCGGCGGGCTGGGCCAGCGGCAAGGTGAAGGAAAGCGTCAGGCGCGTCGTCTTGGGATTCCAGTCGACGCGGGCGTCGCGCGGCGCGGCGAACGCCGCCGACTTGCCGCCGATGGTGACGCGGGTGAAGTAATGAGAGATCGGCTCGCCGAGCGCCTTCATCCAATCCTGCGCCATGCCGCTCAACGTCTCCGCGGGCAGCGCGCCGTTCTTGCCTTTCTTCAACCCCTGAGTGGCGTACGCGCCGAACATCTCGTCAAAGCGCCATACCTGCCGCACGCCGGTGATGCGTTGCTGGGCGTCGATCTCGATTTGCGCTCGGGCGTCGATCCACATGTGCGGATGCGCGCTGGCGGCGCCCGCCGCCAGCAGAGCCGTCGCGGCGCTCAGGGCTGCAAGGCCGCGGCAAGCTGACGTGCGTTCCATTCAAACATTTCCAGATAGGTAGCGCCTGACTGTCCGGACTTGGACAGGGCATCGGAATAGAGCGTACCACCCACCTTGGCGCCGGTCTCACGCGCGATCTGTTGGACGAGTTTTGGACTGCTGATGTTCTCGACGAACACCGCGGGTACCTGCTCGCGCCGCACCTGTTCGATGATGCCGGCAACTTCACGCGCGGAAGGTTCGGCGTCGGTCGATACGCCCATCGCTGGAATGAACGTCACGCCATAGGCGTCGCCAAAGTAGCCGAACGCGTCATGCGAGGTGACCACCTTGCGGCGGGCGGCGGGAATGGCGTCGAACGTCTTGCGCACGCTGGCATCCAGCGCCTGCAGCCGCGCCACATACGCGTCGGCGCGCTGCCGGTAGGCCTGCGCGTGCGCAGGATCCGCCGCGGCCAGGCCTTCGGCCACGTTGCGCGCGTAGATCACACCATTGCCCAGATTCTGCCAGGCGTGCGGATCGACGTCGCCGTGATGGTGATGGCCGTGCGCGTGGTCTTCCTTATGGTCGCGATCGTGCTTGTGGTCATGTTGATGGCCGTCGCCCTTCGCGTGGTCGTGGTCGTGGTCGTGGTCGTGGTCGTGGTCGTGGTCATCATCATCACCGCCATGCCCCGCGAACTTGCGCGGCGTGACGCCCTTCGACGCCGTCACGGTCTGTCCGCTGAATCCGGAAGCCTTGGTCAGCTTGGGCAGCCAGGTTTCGAAGTCCAGGCCGTTCACGAACAGCACGCGCGCATCGCCCAGCTTTTTCGCATCGCCGGGTGTGGGTTCATATGCGTGCGCGTCGCCATCGGGGCCGACCAGCGTGGCCAGGCTGACGTCGGCGCCGCCGACTTCCCGCACGATGTCGCCCAGGATGGAAAAGCTGGCCACCACCTTCAGCGGTTCGGCGGCCTGCGCGGCGCTCAAGGCAGCCGACAGGCACGCACCGGCCAGGGCCAGCAGCGCGCGGCGGCGGGCCGGCAGAATCGAACGCATGGTGAATCTCCTTTGAAGTATCAGGCGAAACGCGCGCGGCGCGATGCCCGCAGCAGCCCGCCCTGCGGGCCGCACACGATGGAAAACAGATAACAGGCGCCGGCCGCCAGGATGATGGCGGGAGAGGCCGGAACGTCGTAGTGATAGGAAAGAAGCAGGCCGGACACGGAAGCGGTCCCCCCCAGCGCCGCAGCCAGCGGAATCTGACGGGCGGCGCTACGCGCCCAGAAGCGCGCGGCGGCGGCGGGCAACATCATGATCCCGACCACCATCAGCGTGCCGAGAACCTGAAAACCCGCCACCAGGTTCACCACCACCAGCACCAGGAAACCCATGTGCACCACCCCGCCCAGCCCGCCGCTGGCGCGCAGGAATCCGGGATCCAGGCATTCGGCCACAAGCAGGCGGTAGATCGCGGCCAGCACCAGCAAGGTCACGCTTGCCGTGGCCGTCACAAGCAGCAGCGCCGCGTCGTCCAGGCCCAGCACGGTGCCGAACAGCACATGCAGCAGATCCATGTTCGATCCGCGCAGCGACACCAGCAACACGCCCAGCCCCAGCGAGATCAGATAAAAAGCCGCGAAGCTGGCGTCCTCGCGCAGCGGCGTCAGCCGGGCGACCAGCCCCGCCAGAAGCGCCACGGCAAGGCCGGTGGCAATGCCGCCCAGCATCATCGCGCCCAGTGACAGGCCTGCCATCAGGAAGCCCACCGCCACGCCGGGCAGGATGGCGTGCGACATGGCGTCGCCCATCAGGCTCATGCGCCGCAGCACCAGGAATACGCCCAGCGGCGCGGCGCCCAGCGACAGCGCGCAGGCGCCGGCCAGCGCACGCCGCATGAATCCATAGTCCAGAAAGGGCGAGACCACCCATTGCGCCAACGTCATGCCCAGGACCTCGCATGCCACTGCCGCGCCGCCTTCAGGTGCGTATCGCTTAACGTCGTCGCGGTATCGCCCCAGGCCACCACCGATCCAGACAGCAGCAGGCATTCGGGAAAGTGGTCGCGCACCAGGTCCAGGTCATGCAGCACCGCGATCACCGTCCGTCCCTGGCCATGCAGACCGCACAACAAAGCCATCAGTTCGTCGGCGGTATGGCTGTCCACAGCTGCGAACGGCTCGTCCAGCAACAGCACCGGCGCATCCTGCACCAGCATGCGTGCGAACAGCGCGCGCTGCATCTGCCCGCCCGACAGCGTATCCACGCCGCGGTCGGCCGCAGCCGCCATCCCCACCGTGTCCAGGGCGTCCATGCAGCGGTCCAGCTCGTCGCTTCGGAACCCACGCCAGCCGCCAACGCGGCGCCACGCGCCCATGGCCACCAGATCCAGCACGGTGGTGGGAAACGACCGGTCCAATTCCGCTGCCTGCGGCAGCCACGCCAGCGCCGACCGCCCGGCGCCGCCGATGCGCACACTACCCGTCATCGGACGCAGCACGCCCATGATGCCCTTGATGAGCGTTGACTTGCCCGCGCCGTTGGGTCCGACCACGGCCGTCATGCCGCCTGCCGCGAAGCTGCCGGATACCGACCGCAGCGCGGCGCGCCCCCGCCATCCGAACGACGCATCCGCCAGTTCGACGCAAACCGGTGCGGCGGTCATCGCGGCCACCAGTCCAGCGCCCAGCCGGTCAACGCCCACAGCGCCGCAGCGGCCCACAGCGCAACGGCGATGCGGCGCCACGCGGACACAAGAAAAGCGGATCGGGGTGGTGCGCTACGCCGAGCGGCGGCGCCGGGCCGCGGGGGCAGAAGCGTGAAATGAGACATGGCAGACGACAGCAGAACACAACAAGGTCAGTTTTATTATGTTATATCATAACTAAATCGCCCGTCTTCCCGGGCCGATTCACGCACCAGGGGTTTTCTGCTACCTTCCAGGCATCTCGCGCGCGCGTTGCGCGCGTTCCCCATTCAGATAAAGCCCGCCATGACCGCTCCGTCCCGCCCTTCCCGCAGCGATACCGTAGGCGCTCAGCTCAGCGTCGCCGAAACGCTGTGCGCGCAGCGCGGACGCCGCCTGACCCCAATCCGCCGCAAAGTCCTGGAACTGCTGCTGCGCCACGGCCGCAGCCTGAAGGCCTATGAACTGCTGGACGCCATGCGCGCGGTCCATCCGGGCGCCGCGCCTCCGACGGTGTATCGCGCGCTCGACTTCCTGATGGACGAAGGGCTGATCCACCGCCTGGACGCCGTAAACGCCTGGAGCGCCTGCCATGACGCCGGCGGCGCCCCTCACGACCTGCTGGTGGTCTGTACCGGCTGCGGCGCCGTGGCCGAAGTCTCCGATCCCGCCATGAGCCGGCAACTGGCCGAACGCGTGGCGCAGACGGGCTACGCCCTCGCCACGCACGAAACCGAAATCCGCGCCTTGTGCCCCCAATGCCAGAAGAAGCAGCCCGCCGACGCCGGTCATCATCACCATCACCACTGAACGGCTGACTCGGCGGCGGTATCTCGTCCGATATCCCACCGATCTCTCATCCTTTGGATGCCTCAGTCCGGCCGGGGCGATCCCTCCGGTTACCGGTCGGAAACGTCTTCGCCCTTGAAACCCGGCAAACCGCCCCAAAATAGTGGTATCGCCCGATACTTGACGGCGTACGGTCGCGATCTGGCGGCCACGGCCCCCCGGGTTGGCCCGGGGTTTGCCCCCTGCCCCTGACTGTGCTGTAATCCTGCGTCCGGCCGCTAACGGCGGCCTTTGCAGCCTGTGGCATACATCATCCGGCAGGGACCGAAAACCCGGTCAGGTTCGTGTTTCACGCCTTGACTTCACGCTAGCAGCTTCGCCATGAACACCCCGCGCAGTTTGGACAAAATGGTTCCCGTCACCATCCTCACCGGCTTCCTCGGTGCGGGCAAGACCACCCTGCTCAAACGTATCCTGACCGAATTCCACGGCCGCCGCGTCGCGGTCATCGAAAACGAATTCGGACCGGAAAGCATCGACAACGACCTGCTCGTGCAGGACAGCGACGAAGAAATCATCGAACTGTCCAACGGCTGCGTCTGCTGCACGGTGCGTGGCGACCTGATGCGTACCCTGTCCGAACTTCGCGCCAAGCGCGAGGCCGGCGAACTGACTTTCGAACGCGTCATCCTTGAAACGACCGGCATGGCCAACCCCGGCCCCGTGTGCCAGACGTTCTTCATGGACGACGACATCGCCGAGTACTACCGCCTGGACGCGGTGGTCACGGTGGTCGATGCCAAGCACGGCATGTCCACCCTCGACGAACAGCCCGAAGCCCAGAAGCAGGTCGGTTTCGCCGACCGCATCCTGATCTCGAAGAAAGACCTGGTCAACGAAGTCGACTACGAAGCGCTGCGCCACCGCCTGGTTCACATGAACCCGCGCGCGCCGATCACCGCCGTCAACTTCGGCGACGTCGACCTCAAGTCCATCATCGACATCAGCGGCTTCAACCTGAATTCCATTCTGGACATCGACCCGGAATTCCTGGCCGATGAGCATCCGGACGCCGCGCACAGCCATGCCCACGGGCACGATCATGATCACGGCCACGACCATGGCCACGACCACGACCATGATCACGACGGCGAATGCGGCGCGCACTGCAATCATGCCCATCACCATCACCCCAAGCACGACGACGAAATCGGTGCGTTCGTGTTCCGTTCCAACAAGCCGTTCGATCCCGCGCGCCTTGAGGAATTCCTGGGCGGCGTCGTGCAGGTTTATGGCCCCGACCTGATGCGCTACAAGGGCATCCTGTACATGAAGGGCATCAACCGCCGCATGTTGTTCCAGGGTGTGCACATGATGATGGGCGCCGAACCCGGCAAGCCGTGGACCGCGGCCGAAAAACCGTCCACCAAGATGGTGTTCATCGGACGCAAGCTGCCCCAGGAGATTTTCACCCGGGGCTTGGAGCAGTGCCTGGCGGGGTAATCCCCATTCCTGCGTGACGCGATGCGACGAAGGCAGTACTGTGAGGTACGGATAGCGTAGGCAACAAGTAACACGGACCGGGAATGGACGCCCGCGCCAGGATCGATTCATAGTGGAGTGTTTACATGGCTACCAAGGCAGCAACCAAAAAATCAAGCAAGTCGACGAGCGATACGGCGATTGATCTGCCCAGCGAAAAGGAATTGCTGGCCATGCCCGAGTCCGACTATATGAATGACCGCCAGCTGGCGTTCTTCAAGGAACGGCTCAAACAACTCGAACAGGACATCCTGGCCAACGCTGGCGAAACCACCGAGCATCTGCGCGAAACGCAATTCGTGCCGGATCCCGCGGACCGCGCCACTATCGAGGAAGAGCACGCCCTGGAACTGCGCACCCGCGACCGCGAGCGCAAGCTGCTCAAGAAGGTGCAGCAATCCATCGCTCGCATCGACAGCGGTGAATACGGCTGGTGTGAGGAAACCGGTGAACCCATCGGCATTCCTCGTCTGCTGGCTCGCCCCACGGCCACCCTGTCGCTCGAAGCGCAGGAACGCCGCGAGATGCGCCAGAAGCTCTACGGCGACTGATCCGTCCCGCATTCGAATCGTCCCTGAAAGGCCATGCTGCCCCCAGCATGGCCTTTTTTCTTGCCTTCGCAGACCGCGCTCCTCGCTTGCAGGATCCGAGGCCGGACCTTGATATCCCCACGACCGCCCCCAGCTAATCCTCTCAAAGGAAGGAACGCATGGAACAATTTCACGCCACCACCATCGTGTGTGTGCGCCGCGGCAACCGCGTCGCGCTCGGCGGCGATGGCCAGGTCACCCTGGGCAACATCGTCATCAAGGGCACGGCCCGCAAAATCCGCCGCCTGTACCACGACAAGATCCTCGCTGGATTCGCTGGCGCCACCGCCGACGCATTCACGCTGCAGGAACGCTTCGAAGCCAAGCTCGAAAAGCACCAGGGCAACCTGATGCGCGCCGCGGTCGAACTGACCCGCGATTGGCGAACCGACCGCGTCCTGCGCCGCCTTGAAGCCATGCTCATCGTGGCCGACTCCGAGCACACGCTGGTGCTGACCGGCAACGGCGACGTCCTGGAACCCGAACACGGCCTCGCCGCCATCGGTTCGGGCGGCGCCTACGCGCAGTCGGCCGCGCTGGCCCTGCTGCGCAACACCGATCTGCCCCCCGAAACGATCGTCAAGCAATCGCTGGAAATCGCCGGCGACCTCTGCATCTACACCAACCAGAACCACGTCATCGAAACGCTGGGCGACTGACGCCCGCCGCGCGGCGCCAACTGCGCCGCGCCGCCCTCCCCGCCTGCCCTAGCTCCAAGGATCCGCCCTCATGTCCGCATCCAACATGACGCCCGGAGAAATCGTCTCCGAACTCGACAAGTACATCGTCGGCCAGAACCGCGCCAAGCGCGCGGTCGCGGTTGCCCTGCGCAACCGCTGGCGCCGCCAGCAGGTGGCCGAGCCCCTGCGCCACGAAATCCACCCCAAGAACATCCTGATGATCGGCCCGACCGGCGTCGGCAAGACCGAAATCGCGCGCCGCCTGGCCAAGCTGGCCAACGCGCCGTTCATCAAGATCGAAGCCACCAAGTTCACCGAAGTGGGCTACGTGGGTCGCGACGTCGACACCATCATCCGCGACCTCACCGAATACTCCATCAAGCAGACCCGCGAACTGGAAATGCGCCGCGTTCGCACCCAGGCCGAAGACGCCGCCGAAGACCGCATCCTGGACGCCCTGGTGCCGCCCGCCCGCAACGCCTCGGGCGAGCCGCAGCGCGGCGAGGACAACAGCGCCCGCCAGACCTTCAGGAAGCGCCTGCGCGAAGGCCTGATCGACGATCTCGAAATCGAGATCGAAGTCGCCCAGGCCGCGCCGCAGATGGACGTCATGACGCCCCCCGGCATGGAAGAAATGGCCGAGCAATTGCGCGGCATGTTCGCCGGCATGGCGCGCGACAAGAAAAAGCCGAAGAAGATGAAGGTCCGCGAAGCCTTCAAGCTGATCGTCGACGAAGAAGCCGCCAAGCGCGTCAACGAAGAAGACCTGCGCACCGTCGCCATCAACAACGTCGAACAGAACGGCATCGTCTTCCTGGACGAAATCGACAAGATCGCCGCCCGCCAGGAATCCGGCGGCGCGGACGTCTCCCGCCAGGGCGTGCAGCGCGACCTGCTGCCGCTGGTCGAAGGCACCACCGTCAACACGCGATACGGCATGGTCCGCACCGACCACATCCTGTTCATCGCGTCTGGCGCCTTCCACCTCTCGCGCCCATCCGACCTCATCCCGGAACTGCAGGGCCGCTTCCCGATCCGCGTCGAACTCGAGTCCCTCACCGCCGAGGACTTCGTGCGCATCCTGTCCGACACGGATGCCTCGCTGACCAAGCAGTACACGGCCCTGATGGCCACCGAGGACGTCGAGTTGGAATTCACCGACGAAGGCGTGCGCCGCCTGGCCGAGCTGGCTTTCGACGTCAACGAAACCACCGAAAACATCGGCGCCCGCCGCTTGTACACCGTGATGGAAAAGCTGTTGGACGAACTGTCCTTCGACGCCACCTCCAGCCAGGACAAGCACGTCAAAATCGACGCCGCCTACGTCAATTCCCAACTGGCAGAAGCCGCCAGCAGCCAGGACCTGGCGCGCTACGTGCTTTAACCCGGCGCCCCGGATCCCAGCCTGGGACCGATGCAAAAACCCCCGCCGCATGTGATTGCGGCGGGGGGTTTTTATTCTCTCAAGAGCCGGAAGAATCCCATCGGCCGGGCAACCCGCACGCGCTGACGCACGCGCCGTGGACCGCCCCTCTGAGTTCCGAAGCTACTTCGTGATCGCGGTCACCACATACTTGCCGTCCTGGCGGGAGGCGGTGAAGCGCACCTTGTCCCCCGCCTTGATATTGGCCAGCAGCGCAGGATCCGCCTGGTAGACCAGCGACATCGCCGGCAGGTCCAACGCCTTGATCGCGTCGTGCTTGATCGTGACCTTGCCCGCGGCGGGATCCACCCGGCGCACTTCCCCGGTAGCGTCGGCCTGCTGGGCAAACGCCAGCGGCGCGGCAAGCGATACGACGGCCACCGCAGCGGCGACGGCCAACGGCACGGTGTACTTGCGGTTAAAAACCATATGGGTAACCTCCATGTGCAGCGGAACCCGGAACCAAACCAGGCTCCGCCTCCTACAGTGCTAGGATACTGCGCGAATGCAACAGTCTCGGCCCCAGAACGCAACAATTCTAACGGTTGATTGCGAAACGAACCCCTGCCCGCCCGCGCCTCTCGCAGCCGGAGGCCTCCCGCTTACTTCTTTTCACTGAACCAGGACTTCCATGGCCAACCGCTTATCCGTTATTGCCACTCGCACGGGAGACGATGGCACCACCGGTCTTGGGGACGGATCGCGCCTGCCCAAGGATGCTCCGCGCGTCGCCGCCCTGGGCGACGTGGATGAATTGAACAGCGTCGTGGGCCTGCTGCTGACCGAATCGCTGCCCGAAGGGGTAGCGAAGGATCTGCTGACTATCCAGCACGACCTCTTCGACATGGGCGCCGAGCTATGCATACCGGGCCACGTCGCGGTAACGGCGGATCAGGTTGCGCATCTGGACGCCCGCCTGGCGCACTACAACGCGGCGCTTCCACCGCTGCGGGAATTCATCCTGCCGGGCGGATCGCGGGTGGCCGCGCTCGCGCACATGGCGCGCACCGTATGCCGGCGCGCCGAGCGCGCGGTGGTGGCGCTCGCAACTGTGGACAGCGTGAATGCGCCCGTCAGACAGTACCTGAACCGTCTGTCGGATTTGATGTTCGTGCTGGCGCGACACCTAAATAAGATCCTGGAAATTGGGGACACCTTCTGGACCAGCCCGAACTCCCGTCAAACCACGTAATTACTGCGAGAAAATGCAAGCTCGCGGCGGCTCGTGGCTGCAGGTATTCAAAATATTGCACCCGACACTCTGTTTCACTTATTCGTTCGATCCGACGCAGTTGCGGCATAATTGAGGGTTAACGAGCGGGTTTGCGCACCGCGCTCGCTGCTCAAGGATCCAATCAATAATGAGTATTATTGTTACCGGCGGTGCCGGCTTCATCGGTTCGAATTTCGTTCTGGATTGGTTCGGCACTACCGACGAACCGGTCATCACGCTGGACAAGCTCACCTACGCGGGTAACCCCGAGAACCTGGTGTCCCTCGCTGGCAACCCCAACCATCAACTGGTGCAGGGCGACATCGGCGACACCAAGCTCGTCGCCGAACTGCTGGCCAAGCACAAGCCGCGCGCCGTGTTGAACTTCGCGGCCGAATCGCACGTCGACCGCTCGATCCACGGTCCCGGCGAATTCATCCAGACCAACATCGTCGGCACGTTCAACCTGCTGGAAGCCGTGCGCGCGTATTGGAATGGACTGTCCGACGAGGAACGCAGCAGCTTCCGCTTCCTGCACGTCTCCACCGACGAAGTGTACGGTTCGCTGGAGAAAGATGATCCGGCGTTTAGCGAGACCAACCGCTACGAGCCCAATAGTCCCTACTCTGCCAGCAAGGCGGCCAGCGACCATCTGGTCCGGGCTTACCACCATACTTATGGGCTGCCCGTTCTGACGACCAACTGTTCGAACAACTACGGCCCCTATCATTTTCCAGAAAAACTGATTCCGCTGGTAATCCACAATGCCTTGGCAGGCAAGCCCTTGCCTATCTACGGCGACGGCCAGCAAATCCGCGACTGGCTATACGTGAAGGATCACTGCACTGCCATCCGCCGAGTCCTGGCTGACGGCCAGCTGGGTGAGACCTATAACGTGGGTGGCTGGAACGAAAAGGCCAACCTCGATGTCGTCCACACCCTTTGCACGCTTCTCGACGAGCTCAGCCCTCGAGCCGATGGGCAGCCCTACAAGAACCAGATAACCTTCGTCAAAGACCGGCCTGGCCACGACCAGCGCTACGCCATCGACGCATCTCGCCTGGAACGCGAGCTGGGCTGGAAGCCCGCTGAGACCTTCGAGTCGGGTATTCGGAAAACGGTGCAGTGGTATCTGGACAATCAACAATGGGTCGCCAATATCACCAGCGGCGCCTATCGCGACTGGGTCAACACCCAGTACGAAGGCTGAACGTTCGAATGGCTTGCTCTCCGTCGGGAGTGCAGCCGCTGTGATTATGAGTGCTTCCCCAATTCAACATCGGTACTCGCTCACAATACAGCGAGCAACCGCGTTTCTCTGCAATCGAGTTCTTTCGTGGATGGCACGATGAGCCACAACGTCGCTATCCTCCTCTGCACCTATCAAGGTGGCCAGTATCTTCCAGAACAGCTTGATTCGTTCGGCACGCAATCGCACGCTGCATGGACCGTATGGGTATCGGACGACGGTTCCAAGGACAACACCCACGAAGTCCTCGAATCCTATCAACGTGCCTGGGGGCCGGATCGCCTATTCGTAAGGACAGGACCTCGCAAGGGGTTTGCGGCCAATTTCATGTCTCTTGTCTGCCGAGAAGAAATTGCTGCTGACTACTACGCAATGTCCGATCAGGATGACATTTGGCATCCCGACAAGCTTGAACGAGCCGTTCAGTGGCTGAAAACCGTACCTCAGGATGTCCCGGCGCTATATTGCACGCGCACGGAACTGGTGGATGAAGGGAAGGAAAAGCTCGGCTACTCACCGCTCTTCGTGCGCCCTCCGTCTTTTGGCAACGCCTTGGTGCAGAACGTAGCCGGAGGCAATACTATGGTTTTCAACAACGCGGCACGCGAACTGTTGAAATCCGCTGGCCCAGACGTGAAGGTGGCGGCTCACGATTGGTGGGTTTACATCGTCGTTGCCGGCTGCGGCGGAAAAGTGTTTTATGACCCCAATCCGTCGTTACTCTATCGGCAACACGCGCAGAATTTGATCGGCGCCAACACCGGCATGCGAGCACGGCTTGAACGAATTCGCAAGCTGTTCCAAGGCCACCTGAAGCTGTGGACCGACCAACACGTTGTAGCGATGGGGCCGATCATTTCGAGCCTGTCGCCCGATAACCTGGTCACGTTCAAACGGTTCACCTCGTCCCGTCAACGCAGTCTGATCCCACGCGTGTTTGGAATTTGGCGCTCCGGAATATATCGACAGACACCGCTTGGCAATCTTGGACTGCTGATCGCGGCGATTCTCAACCGAATCTAGGATCCCTATGAAGATTCTTCTGTTGGGCAAGACAGGCCAGGTCGGAATCGAATTGCAGCGCACGCTGCTTGCGCAGGGCGACTTGATCGCATTGGGTCGCGCTGAGGCGGATCTTGAAAAGCCGGCTGCCTTGCTCGATGTATTGCGTGCGCATTCACCAGACGTGATCGTGAACGCGGCTGCCTACACCGCTGTCGATAAGGCGGAGGGCAATTCGCGCGCGGCGCATGCCATCAACGCCGAGTCCGTGTCAGTGATGGCTGACTACGCAAGAGCACGCGACGCCTTACTGGTCCATTACTCCACGGACTATGTTTTTGACGGCGCAAAAGATTCGCCCTATGAACCAACAGATACCCCCAATCCGCTGAGCGTCTACGGGCGTACAAAACGCAAAGGCGAAGAAGCTATAGTCGACAGTGGCTGCCGATACCTGATCCTTCGAACGAGCTGGGTGTTCTCGGCGCACGGAAGCAACTTCCTGAAGACGATACTGCGCTTGGCCAAGGAACGAGATGAATTGAACGTCGTTGCCGACCAACATGGTGCACCTACGTCGGCAGAACTGATCGCCGACGTCACCGCGCTGGCCGTCGCGGGACATCGCCAAGGGCTCTGCAACAGCGGCATCTATCATCTGACCGCTGCGGGGCAAACCTCGTGGCATGGCTTTGCATGCCATATCGTGGCCCGTGCTGCGGCGAACGGCGCGACGATTAAGGTAACGCCCGGGCATATCCAGCCGATCCCCACCGACGCTTATCCCCTGCCCGCGCCCCGCCCCAAGAATTCGCGTCTGGACACATCCGCGCTAAGCGATGCTTTGCTACTACAGTTCCCTGATTGGACTGTCCATGTGAACCGCACCGTGGATCAACTGACCACATCGATGGAGTATTCCGTATGAACCGCAAGGGCATCATTCTGGCCGGAGGCTCGGGCACCCGCCTGCATCCGGCTACGCTGGCAATTAGCAAGCAGCTACTGCCTGTTTACGACAAACCAATGATCTATTATCCCCTCAGCACCTTGATGCTGACCGGAATTCAGGACATTCTGATCATCTCGACACCGCAAGACATTCCCCGCTTCCAACAACTCTTGGGCTCCGGGGAACAGTGGGGACTCAATTTGCAGTACGCGGTCCAACCCTCTCCGGATGGACTGGCGCAGGCGTTCATCATTGGTGAATCGTTCTTGAACGATTCACCTTCTGCACTTGTGCTTGGCGACAATATCTATTATGGCCACGACTTCGCAAGTCTGCTCAGCAACGCCGACAAGCGCACCACCGGCGCCAGCGTGTTTGCGTATCATGTCCACGATCCCGAACGATACGGAGTGGCGGAATTCGACTCCGACGGTAAAGTGCTTTCCATTGAGGAAAAACCGAAGGTACCCAAATCCAATTACGCTGTAACTGGGCTGTATTTCTACGACCGACAGGTCGTGGACATCGCCAAGCAGATCAAGCCTTCACCGCGCGGCGAACTGGAAATTACGGACGTAAATCGCGCCTACCTCGAGCAAGGCGATCTATCTGTGGAGATCATGGGGCGAGGATATGCCTGGCTGGATACCGGGACGCACGAATCCTTGTTGGAAGCGAGCCAGTTCATCTCGACCTTGGAGAACCGCCAAGGTTTGAAAGTGGCGTGTCCCGAAGAAATCGCCTATCGACAGGGATGGATTACCGCTCAGAAACTGGACGATTTGGCGACACCTCTTCAGAAGACTGGCTATGGCCAGTACCTCAAGCGTCTCCTTCTTGAAAGGATATATTGATGAGAGCGTTCTCTCTAGAAATTCCCGAAGTTAAGGTCATTGAACCCAGGCTCTTCCAAGACGCGCGGGGATATTTCTTTGAGAGTTTCAATCATCGTGAATTCGAAACTATTATCGGCCAAAGAATAGAGTTTGTTCAGGACAATCAATCATTATCCAGAAAGAACGTCTTGCGGGGACTTCACTATCAAATCGAAAATGCCCAGGGAAAACTTCTGAGGGTATTGTCGGGTGAAGTTTTTGATGTTGCGGTGGACATTCGCAGATCTTCGCCGACTTTTGGAAAATGGGTTGGAGAAATTCTGTCTGCTGATAACAAGAGGCAGTTGTGGATCCCTCAAGGTTTCGCCCATGGATTTCTGGTCCTGTCTGACACAGCGGAAGTTTTATATAAAACCACTGACTATTACGCCCCTCAGCATGAACGCTGTATCGCGTGGAATGACGAAAAGCTGAATATTCACTGGCCGGTTGGCGCTCCGCCGATATTGTCGAAATCCGATGAAAACGGGAAGCCATTCATATCTGCGGAATTATTTAAATGAGTTCGATTTTCGTGACCGGCGGCGCAGGCTACATCGGCACTCATACGTGCCTGGAATTGTTGCAGGCGGGCCATAAAGTGTTCGTTTACGACAACCTCTCGAACAGTAGCCGCTTGGGGCTCGAGCGAGTAGAGCGTATTGCGAACGCGAATATCGAATTTATAGAAGGCGACATCCGCAACGCGGAGACGCTGACGCGCGCCTTGCAAAACAGCCAATGCGATTCAGTGATTCATTTTGCAGGACTGAAAGCTGTCGGCGAATCCGTCGCTAACCCGTTGGCGTATTACCATACCAATGTAGTGGGCACTTTCACATTGTTGAATGCGATGCAGACCATCGGCGTGAAGAAGCTGGTTTTCAGCTCGTCCGCCACGGTCTATGGCGAGCCGCAATCGTTGCCCATAGACGAGGCGCATCCGTTGTCGGCAACGAATCCGTATGGTCGTACCAAACTGATCGCTGAAGACATGCTTCGCGATCACTTCCGAGCTTATCCGGATTGGAATATCACCATTCTGCGCTATTTCAATCCTGTCGGAGCCCACGAAAGCGGGCTGATCGGCGAAGACCCAAAAGATACGCCAAATAATTTGATGCCATATATTGCGCAGGTCGCGATCGGGCTCCGTGAAAAACTGAATATTTGGGGCAACGATTATCCGACTCCGGACGGCACAGGGGTGCGTGACTACATACACGTCGTCGATTTGGCAATCGGGCATGTAAAAGCGATAGAAAAGGTGCAGCCACCGCAATGCATCGAACTCAATCTCGGGACCGGTAGCGGATATAGCGTGCTTGAAGTGTTGCGCGCATTCGAACTGGCCAGTGGCAAGACTATTGCGCATGAATTTCTACCTCGTAGACCTGGTGACGTTGCCGCTTGCTACGCCAGTACCAAGTACGCAGAGTCAATTCTGCAATGGCGGGCGGAGCGGAATTTGGAGACTATGTGCGCCGACCATTGGCGATGGCAACATCTCAACCCTGCGGGGTACGCATTAAACAACGATTTCGCGAGCAAACATGCAACGTAACAGCGGCTCCCCAGTTTCGCTGGCCAAAAGTTTCTGGCACAACCGCGGCTTGATCAAGGCACTGGTCAAACGGGACGTCCTTGGCCGATACAAAGGTTCCTTTCTTGGAATCGTTTGGTCATTTTTCAATCCAGTGTTCATGTTGCTTGTCTACACGTTCATGTTCAGCGTGGTATTCAAGTCGCGGTGGCCCGGCGGAAGTGAATCGAAAACTCAGTTTGCAATAATTCTGTTTGCTGGCCTGATGGTGTTCAACCTTTTCGCCGAAGTGATCAACAGGGCGCCGAGCCTGATCCTGGCAAATGCGAACTACGTCAAAAAGGTAATATTTCCGCTGGAAATACTGCCCGTAGTCGCCCTTGGCGCCGCACTTTTTCATTTTCTCATCAGTATGAGCGTCTGGTTGCTGTTCTATCTAATTTTCCTGGGCATCCCTCCGGCCACCGCCCTGCTCCTGCCCATCATAGTATTCCCGTTGCTGCTCTTGACGCTGGGAATAACCTGGATTTTGGCATCGCTGGGCGTTTTCCTCCGGGACGTTGGACAGGTAATCAGCATCCTGACCATGGCGCTGATGTTCTTGTCGCCCATTTTTTACCCGATCTCCGCCCTCCCGGCGCAGTATCAGGAATTCATGGTAATGAACCCGATGACTCCGGTGGTTGAAGCAGTACGGAACGCCTTGATCTGGGGGCAGGCGCCCGACTGGATGCTATATGGGGCGTACACCCTGATAGCAGCTGTGATCGCATGGGTGGGCTTCGCTTGGTTTCAAAAAATGCGGAAGGGATTTGCTGATGTCCTCTGATACTGCAATCACGGTAGAGAATCTTAGCAAGTGCTACCAAATTTATTCCTCGCCCCGGGATAGACTCAAACAGTTTTTTATTCCTCACCTGCAACGCGCGGTGGGAAAGCCATCTAGCCACTACTTCAAGGAGTTTTGGGCGCTTCGGGACGTATCCTTTGAAGTCAAGAAAGGAGAAAGCGTCGGCATTCTGGGTCGCAACGGTTCCGGCAAGTCCACGCTGCTGCAGATGATCTGCGGCACGCTGTCTCCCACCACGGGTAGCGTTCAAACCACCGGTCGCATTGCCGCGTTGCTCGAATTGGGCTCGGGTTTCAATCCTGAGTTTACCGGGCGAGAAAACGTCTATATGAACGGTGCCCTTCTTGGATTAAACAGCCATCAGATCGACGAGCGATTCGACGCCATCGCCTCGTTTGCGGATATCGGCGACTTTATCGACCAGCCGGTGAAGACCTATTCAAGCGGCATGCTGATTCGCCTCGCCTTTGCTGTCCAGGTACAAGTTGAGCCCGATATCCTGGTCGTGGACGAAGCGCTGGCGGTCGGCGATGCGCTTTTCCAGAAGCGTTGTTTCCGGCGTATCGAGAAGCTGGTAGCCGATGGCACGACTTTGCTTTTCGTGTCTCATGATCAAGAAAGCGTGCGGACCCTTACCAGCCGCGCCCTCCTCCTCAAGCAGGGTCGAACGGTCACTTGGGGCAAGTCGTCAGACGTGGTTCTGGAATACCGGCGTCAGCTTCACGACGAGGAATCGTCCTATTTTACGGCCGCTACAAAGCAACTCGCGGCCAAGGCTCAAACCGCCACAACGCCCGCCGAACCGGGCGAAAGTTCGGCTCAATCCGGAGCCCAACCTGCCGTCTCACCGCCTCCTGCGATGCGCTCCGACAAACTCACTTTTGGCGATGGTGAAGTCAAGATCGTAAAGGTGGAGACTTTAAATGGCGAGGGTGAGGAGTCGACCGTATTTTTCCCGGGCGACGCGCTTCGCATACGGATATCCTGCGAGGTTTTAAGCGCCATTAGCAACCTGAATGTCGGCGTAAGAATCCGGAATAAGGAAGGCATCAAGATTTACTCTTGGGGCACACTTAATCAAGACATGAGATCAAGAACCGCCGCCTCAAGTACGCCGCTATTTTGGGAGCAAAAGTTTTCCGCCGGCGAGACATTTTCAGTAGAGCTATCGTGTGATTCGCCGTTAGGTATGAATCTGTATGAGATTCAGGCAACGGTCACGTTTGAAGAAACCCCCGACTATATGGGACAACGTATGCTGCACTGGATCGATGAAGCCGCCTTCTTCCAGATTCTGATGAATCGCGACGAAAACTTCTTTGGTGGCGTGGCGGATCTGAGGATGAATGCAACATGGTAAAGAAAATGTCACCCCACTCGGAAGTTTCCATTGGCAAGCCCACCGTACGCGGCGGAATTGAGCGCGTTATTCGCACATGTGGATTGTCAAACGTATTGAGCCTAGGCAGGGCAAGCTCGGCTCACGTGGCGGCATTGCTGAAGCAAGGCGTGGAAGCTGTTGGCCTGCCAGAGTCACCGGCGAACAAGCCGATCGACAACGAGCATGTCGGTGATGGTTCGCTATTCGGCTCGGTAGTTCAGTTGCCATTTAAAGACCGCGAGTTCGGTACTGTTCTCGTCGTCGATTGTCTGGAGTACCTCCCAGTCGGTGACATGGAGAAAGCCCTTGCAGAAATTCGCCGAGTGGCGAACCGTTATGTATGGCTCCAGGTCGCAACAACGCATGCCGAACAGGGTCCGGAACGCTTGACGGTTGAAGATCGCGCATGGTGGGAGCGCCTATGTTTCCAGGCCGGTTTCCGCAAGCATCCGGCTTATTACCTGGTAAACGACTATGAAGGGCTGAACAATGACGGCTCTGTTGTCTGCATATTGCTGGAACGCATGCCGGATGCAGCGGAGGCGGCATATCCGCTTTCATCGCTGGACGAAGAACGCAGCCTACATATGGATATGTTCCGAGATACCGGAACTCGATCGGACGCCCATATCGGGCGCTATCACTTCGCCGCCAATTACGTCAGGCCCGGCGACGTGGTCCTCGATGCGGCATGCGGCCTCGGATACGGTACCTACACTCTAAAGGGTCTAACAGCCGCGTCGTCGTTTCGGGGCATCGACGGTAATGCCTCCGCTATCGCTTACGCCAACACTTGTTATGGTCAAGACCAGTCCATTTCCTTTTCGGAAGGGTTTCTACCCGACTGCCTGAACAGCATTCCGGACAATAGTGTCGACGTGGTCGTCTGTTTTGAAACGCTGGAACATGTCGAACGTCCGGTCGACGTTCTGAAAGAGTTCCACCGAATCCTGACCCCCGGTGGCAGGATAATCTCGAGCGTTCCCAATGACTGGAGCGACGAGACCGGAGAGGATCCCAATCCCTATCACTTTCACGTCTACGACATTCCGAAATTTACCTCTCAAATGGAAGGGTATTTTGACGTGGAACACCTCTTCGGCCAGACAGCCGATAGGGTGAAACTTGCCAATGGAAAATGTGAGTGGGAGCGGCGTCCCCGCCAGCTTCGAGAAATTCCATTAGATCGCACCGAAGGCGTTGAATCTGAATGGCTTTTGGCGGTTGCTGCCAAGTCTCCGATTGGCAGCGCCGACGTCCCGTATAGCGACAAAGGCTACACCGAGGAGGAGTGCGTCTCCACCGGAAATGCATTGGCTTTTGCTCGCGACTACAAGAATCCATGGCTTGTCCGTAGCATGGTGGCCATGGGGTCTCGGACTTCCAACGGACGACTTCGTGAAAAGTGGGCCAGGCAAACGCTGAACGAATCGTTGCCTGACAGCCCCGATGCTGGGGCCGCCCTTTGCGTACTCGCATATCTCGCTCTCAATAGAGAGGTGGTCATTGACGCCGACATGAACGAGGCGATCGGCCGTTATATCGCCGCTGGTGATTCCGCGAATCCGAGCGTACTTCGTTGGAAAGTCTCTCTTGCGTACGTTCAAGGCCTGCTTTCGCTCAGCTTTGGAGACCGAGACGAAGCGAAGAAGCAGCTACGATGGGTGCTCGACGCCAATGTAGAGAGCTTCAGCGTCACATTGCTGACAAAGCCTGCACAGGCGGGATATTTGCTCGGGTTGTTGGAAGCGGCAGACGGAGACCTAACGGCCGCCCGACAAACTTGGCGACAAGCTGCCGTGGATGTCCAGAGCGCCATGGCGCAGTACTTTTCCGCACCCAACCTCACACCAGCACCGTTCGTTTTACGCGAAACTTCGACCGCGATGTTATTCTGTGGACGAATACTGGCGGCCGATAAGTATTCCGCGCGCTTGGCCAAAGAACCTGCGGCCTTTTTCTCAAATGCGGTGAACGACTACCTCTCCGAAATTGAGCGCCTGACTTCCCTGGCGCTCAAGTTCGAGAATCAGCTACTCGCAGGTCCTACAGGCAACCCTCATTCTTATGGGTCGGCGCAAACCATTAGCTCACAGGCTGCGCAGTTGACCGAGCTTCGAAAATATGTGCTTGCTCTTGAGCAAAGTCGTAATGAACAGAAGATCCAGATGGAAGAGCTACGTCAATATATTGCCGATCTCGAGGAAAATCGCTCGAATCTCATGCAGCAGTTGAAAAGGCGGTGAGCCTGGAAGTTATCGCGAATGGGAAGGATGTGAGTAGCGAAGGAAAGCAGTTGCATTCCATTCGCCGCGTGACGCCGGGCAAGAATATGCATTTGGAGCCTCAGCCAAGACTACTTGCAGGCCTTCTCCCGCACTACGTTTGATGTCGGTGAAGCGACGAAGTCGCATCACCGCCGGAACATCGGACGTACGAAGTAGCTCAAGCGCCTATGAGATTTTGGCCGCTCGCGTACCGAACATTCAAAATAATCGGATTGATCATAAATGAAGAGTCTCAACGTCTGGATCGTAACGTCCGAATTTCCGCCCATGTACGGCGGCGGCATTAGCACTTACTGCCGCGAGGCCGGCTTGGCCTGGGCGCAGTCCGGACATTCGGTTACCGTGTTTACGCGGGCAAATCCGGGCCAAGCGGGAGTTAGTACAGAATCGCTCGAAGACCGATTCGAACTTGTTCGCGTCCCTGTCGCGGCAACTCCTAATCTGCAAGCCGCGCTCGGCTACTGGCACTTGATGTCCTATTGCATAGCTGACGAAATTATCAGCCGCATCAAGTCTTCGGGAGTAGTCCCGGACATGATCGAGGTCCAGGATTACGGCGCCATGGCGTATTTCCTGCTTAAGCGAAAGCTGGCCGGCGCGCTTGAATTGGCTTCCACCAAGATCGTCATCTATTCTCATACCCCTGTCTTCGAACTTGCTCAGGTCAACCAAGAACCCTCTTATTTGTTCCCCAACTACTGGTTGGGACAATGCGAAAAGTTCTGCCTCAGGGCGGCCGATGCCGTGCTTAGCCCTTCGGAGTTCTTGAAGGGAAAGATACAGCCGCATACCAAAAGGCCCATCGAGGTCATCCCTTATCCGCATTTTGAGACGACGACGGAAACGCGCAGTGGCACCACCGACACTGCCGAGTTCGACTGCGTCTACTTGGGTAGACTTGAATACCGCAAAGGCGTAGTCCAACTTCTTAGTGCATTTAAAACGCTCTGGGATGCCGGCCACAAAATCCGCTTGCGCATGGTGGGCGGCGACACGCATTGGTCGCCCAAGCAGATCAGTATGAAGACCTTTATTCAGAATAGGTACTCATCATTCATTGATCAAGGCTTACTCACTTTGTCGGAGCCCGTGCCCACGGACCAACTGCCCGGAGTGTTTGCGTCTGCACGTGTCGTAGTAGTGCCGTCGATATACGAAAACTATCCGTATGTCTGCATGCAAGCCATGGAACTTGGGATGCCCGTCGTAGTTTCAAAGTCCGGCGGGCAGGCCGAAATGGTTGGGCCCGGATCGTCTTGCGGGTGGGTCTTTGATTGGGACCAGTCCAACAGCTTTCAGGAAACCATTCTGCAAGCATTGCAGTGCTCTCCAGCCGAGCTGGAGAAAATTGGGAGCAATGGCCGGCTGAGGATTCGAGATCTGTGCTCGGTACCAAACTTCATACAGAAGCGTACCCAGCATCTCGCCCGGACGATCGAGATGACCGAATCCGACCCCGCGAAGTATCCATTTGCGCACGAAGACGTCAAGGTCGATCGACCTGTTGCTGCGGTAACAGGCGATTCGATTAATGTTTCGCGTCGAATTTCGGTTGTCGTGCCGTTTTATAATCTCGCAGCCTACCTTCCGGAGACCTTGGCTAGCGTGGCGGCGAGCGACTACGATGATATTGAAGTAGTCATTGTGAATGATGGAAGTACCGATCCTGACTCTATAGAGCTGCTGGCTAAAATCCGTCAGACGAGTCCAGAAATTCGCATTCTGGACATACCCAATGGGGGATTAGCGAATGCTCGCAATGTGGGTGCGCGGGCGGCCACGGGCGAATACATTGCTTTCCTGGACGCGGATGATTGCGTCATGCCCACGTATTATTCACAGTGTGCGCAGATTTTAGACAAGTTTGACAATGTTTCCTTTGTCTATTCATGGATCAACTACTTTGGCGAGAGTCAAGGCCACTGGCTCAATTTCGACACTGAGTTTCCTTATTTTCTGGCGGCCAACATGCTCGCCGCATTCCAGGTCGTGCGCAAACGTGACTTCCTTGAGGCGGGCATCAATGATCAGGACATGATGTTTGGCATGGAGGACTATGAAGCTTGGCTTCGAATGGCGAGCCTCGGGTACAAGGGCGTATCAATTCCGGACGCCCTCGTAAACTATCGAGTTCGACACAACTCCATGGCCCGGCAGTTCCGGCGGAGTACTGTCCTTTATATGTACGAGCAGATGGCCAAGAAGAATCCAGGAATTTATCAGCGCTTCGGGGACGAACTTTTCATGCTGATGAATGCCAATGGACCGGGCTATCTCTGGAACAATCCCACAATGACCTACCCGACCGTCGGGTACATCGGAGATGGGGCCATTACTGCAGCGGAAAGCACGGCGGTCGCGACCGAGTTCAGCGCCGGCGACTTGATGCGACTGAAGGCGTTGGCATCCAGGCCGTTTATGGCAAAGATCATACGGTTGGTTCTTTCCCTAAGGGCGGACAAATGGTTGAAGCGATGATCGGGAACACGGTGCCCCCCCGGTGCCTCGTGCTTGGCGGACGCGGCTTTGTGGGCTCACATCTTGTCGACGGCCTGCTTGCCGCAGGCTACCGCGTTCGTAGTTTTGGGCGTCTGCATACCGGCCATCACGAGCCTCGACCGGGTCTCGAGTATTTCGATGGCAACTTCGAGAATCTGGATGACGTAAGGTCAGCGCTGAAGGGCTGCGATATTTGCTACCACCTGATTTCCACGACGCTGCCGAAGTCATCAAATGGTGACCCTTGTTATGACATCGAGAGCAATCTGATAGGCACCGTTCGCCTGCTAGACTGCGCGGTCAGTCAAGGCGTAAAGAAAATTATCTTTACCTCGTCTGGTGGCACGGTGTATGGGAATCCCAGATACACGCCGATCCCGGAGAGCCATCCGACTGATCCTATTTGCTCGTATGGCATTACCAAACTAGCTGTTGAAAAGTACCTGGAGATGTTCCGAACTCTGCACGGTTTGGAGTATCAGGTTCTACGTCTGGCGAATCCATACGGAGAAAGGCAGCTGACACGCGGAAGTCAAGGCGTGGTGGCAATCTTCCTGGGGAAGATCATCCGCGGAGAGAGCGTCGAGATCTGGGGTGACGGGTCGTCGATTCGTGATTACCTCCATATATCCGATGTCACTCGCGCGCTAATCCGATGCATCGAACCGGGACGCCCCGTAGAAAGAGTCCTCAATATCGGCTCGGGAGTTGGCGTCACGGTAAATGAATTACTGGACTCAATTGAGGCCGTGACCGGCCGGACGGCAGAGCGCAAGTACTTGGCAGCTCGGGCGTTCGACGTTCCTTCAAACGTCCTAGACATTTCGGCGGCTCGTCGCTCGCTTGAATGGACGCCGCTCGTCAGCTTCACCGATGGGATTGCACGGTTTTCCAGCTGGTTAAAGGACAACCCTCAGGCGTTATAAGCCTTGGCAACAAAATATAGTAGGAATTCAAGCGGGACGCTTTCACTTCGCGAGCCTCAGTCGTTCGAGCGATTTTTCAATCAACTCTGGCAAGTCGTCCGAGCGACCCTTCTGCATAACGCGTGTAGAGTCGACAGCCCCACGTCCTGACAGCATACGCCTATGGTGCCGCTTAGGCGCCTGGGGACGACTACTCGCGCTCCCGCGATCCAGTCAGACCTTGCCGCCGCTTGAGTATCTTACGCATCGAAGCCAGGGAAAGGAAAAATCGTATCTGATACGCTGTAAACACAACATAAGAAGGAAATAGATATCTAAAGGACGCCGCCTGGTTAAGCACAAAAAAGCTGCCTAGGTATGCAGTTGCCAAGACAATCAAGATTCGATCGTAGCGACTGTATTCTTTCCAGGATAGGGTGAGCACGAGTACAGATACGGGAACCCAAAGTACGGGCAGGAGAAGTATAAGAAGCGAGGCTTGGATTCTGTTGAGAATCTCCAGCTTAGGTGCACCTCCACCGTCTGTAAGGCAGGTTGTCAGGCGCCCCTGAAGTTGCGGCCAAGGGGCTTCGCATCCGATTGCAGTCTGAAGGTAGCCCTCGCATAGTCCTAACATGCACTTATAAATTCTAAGCTTGGTTTTAGCATAAACAGTAGGATGATTAACGATCATGCTTAGCCAACGACGCTGGATTTCAGCGGACTCCCTCATTATTACGGCAGGAGGAATCGGCGCCTTTGCCCCCCATAGAAGTGAATCTATGGTAACAAAAGAATGCTGACTCACCGCTTTCTCCGTGTCCGCGATGCCGTGAAGACCAATAGAGGGATCCAAGATCACACCGCCTTCTCGCGCTACCTTAATCGCACCCACTAGCTCCCACGCGGGTGCCGCTGCAGAGCTGTCAGGTCCCTCAAAACCCAGCAGAGCGGGCACGAAGTGTAACGTTGACAGCGCCGCCACGGTTAACGCCAACAGTCCAGCTTTTAGTCGCCTTGAGGGTCCGCGAAGTTTCGCGACAAAAAACCACACAATCGGTACAAGAACTAGCGAATTTTGTCGAAATCCAAAAAGGACTAGGCAAGAGAAGAAGAAGCAAATTACCGGAAGGCCGACGAGAGACCTCTCCAAAGCGAAAAAACACCCCACCAAGACCAGCATCGCCGCCAGAGTCCATACGTCCGGGACGACGAAGCTTGAGTATGCAAACACCAAAGGGATCATAAAAACTATAGCGATCCACCAGGGGCGCTCACTCGACGAAAACCCTATCCACGCTGCGCACCCGAACATGAGGTAGGCGATTTGCGTTCCGAGAAAGAATGGCGAACCAAATTCAGTCGCCGCGAATGGAACCATGAACCATGTCATTGTTGGCGCGAGCCACAGCTCTAGAGCCCACTTGATATCGAGTTTGCCCACTATTGTGTACGCACCGGCCCATCGTGCCATTGTGTCGGTCATGACTATACCGGGCCAAAAACACACGAACGATAGGATTAGTACGGCCCAAATCAGGAGGCCTGCGCAAGCCTTACCCGGAGGGCAAAGTACAGCGGCTCTGCGCAGAAGAAAGGCCATTTTTGCCATATGACTTGCGGCTGCCTTCATTCAATGATTAGGAATGGCGTAGGCTCACCTACGCTCTGAATGCATTGCTACGTTCCGCCCAATTAGATTTGCCCCGGCCCCAACGCACTAGCGCCGCAATCCCTCACCTCTGCAGACGACAGAATCGCGCGCTGACGCGTAAACATGGTGGACCGACGCCTTCCGCATTTGGCGTTCTTCTATATGCGCTGTCATAATGCGCCACGTAGAACTGTTCCAAATGCGATTCCAAACAGCAACGTTCCGTCGGGGCCGTTCTTTAAACGGATCATGAGCCCCTACGCGTTTCCATCCCGAAAGCCGCCCTGCTCAAAATTTGGCGCTCGGGAGCTGCAAATTCGGGGGTTTACGCCTCAACGACACGCCGCGAATCGAGATAAGTGCTAGTCCAGCGAGAAGCATCGCTGATACGCCTCCCGAAATGATTGACCAAAACAGATATCGAAAATCCGATGCTGGCGCAATGATCAGGTACGGCAACACGTATAAAAGCCCCGACGCGGAGATCATCACGATCAGTATCCCGAAAGGAGTCCGGCGTGCGCTTGTCAATCCGACGACGAGGGGAACAAACAATACCGCCAACCACAGCCAACCCACATAAAGATAAGTTCCTTTAGCGCAGTCGATGAGTTTCGTGTACACCTCCGTGGCTGCCTCCGCGCCGGGAACCTTGTAAGTTCCTCCGCCCAAAGTGGTATTTCCTATATTATCTGCGCCCAGAATCGTGTGCCGAAGCATTTCACTTTGGGGCATTTCATAAAAATAGTTTCCGTTACTCATCAACGACTGTATCACCGCCAATCTATGGCTCATGTACGCAACAGGTTCACTGAAGATCGCCTCTAACCAACTGGACCGAAGTTGCTCCTGAAATTCCGGATTGCGGCTCAAGGGTATCAGGATCGTGCCGTCCGTCCGTCGAAATACGAGGCTGTTTGCATTACCCCACCCTACCGCTTTGATATAACTTTCGGATATCCGGGAAAAATCATGCTCCGGCCGATCCTTTAAATATTTCGGAAAATAATCCTTGCCAGAAATCGTCGAAATGCCAGCGATGTCGTAAATCTCCAAATATTGGATGGGGAACGTTTTGGTCGCCTTCAAGTAATCATAGGTAAATGTGTGGACGCCCGCGACCAAAGCGACGGTCGCGATGCCGCAAAGGGCCACGGTCCGAGCTCCCTTAGCAAGAGCAGAGCGCAGAGGCCATCGTTCTTCCAAAATTATGTAGATGAGAATGGCCGCTATCGGAATCAAGGCAAATATGCCGTTTGATCTCACACCGAAAGCATAAACCAGCAGACTACCAGCAACAGCAGCGCGAAGGAGGGAGACTCGTCTCTCCAGCACGCAAAGCCCCGCAATTCCACTACTCAAAAATAGAGCAAATGCAAATCCGACATCTTTCCAAACCACGCTAGAAAAATTTAGCACAACTGGGCTGATCAAAAATAACGGCAACATGAAGCTCAGCCAGCCGACTCTCGAGCGCTCCATAATAATTGCCCAGCACATCGCCCCTGCTGCGAGCAGTAATAAATGAAAGAGCCACATGGATTCCGCGCGTCCAGTTACACTTATCAGGACGGACCAGAACCAAGCCATAAGGGGTGGATGCCAGTCGCGGTAATTTTGTCCAAGGGCTTGCCTTAATTGGTCAGCGGAATCGTTAGAGTAAACTCCCGGGTAGAAAATCGCAAGGTTCAGATAAATCGCAATCAGCAACAACAGCAAGAACAAAAATCTATAAACCTTACGTCCGAGAAAGGATGTTGCCAACCCAAAAAAAGCGCCAATCGAAGCAAAGGCAGCCAAAACGGCTAAGTATTGGATAGTGCCCATGTATGTTGGCCTTGGATCGACCACTATCCGCAGCATATGAGTGCTAGTGGAGTGAAGATCCACGTCACGCATGTTTCCTTCCCATTTCAATCTAACCATGCCGGCAAATGGGTGAGCTAAAAGCTCCAGGACAACAGGTTTTTCATATTTTAGAGTGATGGCATTTGGCTGCGCCCGATACGACACGTAAAAATCGTCGCGCTTTTCCCATGCAGAATCGATGGCACCGCTCTCCCACGGTATCTTCTTTCCGTCGTTAACTCCAAACGCACCATGAAGCCAAACTTCGGTGCCCTTGGAAAATTGGTTTTTGTCCCCTGTGGCCTGTATTTCGATGTCAGAGGCCGGCGAAGCTCCGGACCCCGGCCTGAGAAACCCTTGGCTCATCAACAGGTGCGCAAAAATGCCGAAGAGTCCGGCCAAAAGGACTATGTTAAAAATAAAACCCTTTCGGCCAATCGGTTTTTTTTTCTGATCAGACGAAAGCGCGCCGTTGACGTAGCTCATATATTTTTATTTTTTTGGAGAGTAAATATTTAGACACGCTCGTATCAACGTGACGAGCAAAGCAATATTCCCTCTAACGCTCGTGATCTTTGTCGGCACCTCGCCCTTGGGATAACGACGAATGGTCGGAAGTTCCAGGCAACGATACCCTGCTTTTGGGGCGCAGTGTGAGAGATACGCGAGCAGCTCGTAGGAGTTAAAGATGTCGCGGAACGGCGCGACCCTAGGATCCAGCAGCATTCTCCGACTGTAGGCACGGAAGCCCTGGGTGGTGTCGGTCCATCTGAAGCCAGAGGAAAGGCTCAGCATTGGCGCGTGGATATAACGGATGGCGAAGTCCCGTGATTTCGGCGTATTTTCCGCTGTGCCACCCGAGATAAATCGCGACGCTTGGACGAAGTCAACTCCATGCTTGAGCGCGTCAATGAACCGAGGAATGGCTTCCGGATCGTCTTTGTCGTTCCCGTCGATGCTAACGATGCCGTCGTAACCCTGGTCAAGCGCGAAGGAATATACACAGCGAAGCTGCGCGCTCAGCTTTCCTGGACCGGTTTTGACCAAAAGCCCCCGCACACCGTATTTTTGCAAAGAGTCCATCTGCAACGAGCCATCAGTGCTGCCGCCGTCGATGATAATGATGTCTGCAATGTCGTCAATTGCGAGCGCAGCCATTCTGGAGAGCAGGCTCTTGATTCGCTCTCCCTCGTTAATTACGGGGATTACGACACACCAGGAGTGCCTGCGTCCTAACCATAACGGCGTTTCAAAACTTGGAACCTGCCAGCCCGCTCGGAGCTCAGGTGAAATACTAGCGTTCATCTTGCTTCCGCCGCCTTTAGCCCACCCGGGCCGTTATAAGTGCAACACCGGCGATTACCAGTGCAATACCGACTGCAGTCGTCCATGGGAACGGCTCTCGAAATATGGCTGCCGAACACAGGGCTACTGTGGCGATCGCTCCCGCTGTGAGGACGGGATGCGCCACATTTAGGGGCAGGCGGGCCAATGCAGCCGCGTAGAGCAGAAATGCCACGCCGTAAAGACCGAGGCCCAGCCAAAAAGGCCAATTTTGCAATGCGGCCATGGGTGCACTGAAGGACGGAAATTTACGGGGCGGCGTCATGGCTATCTTGACCAGAACGCTGGCCGAAGCGTTCGATGCGATGCCAAGAATCAAAACAAGCCACTTCATTCGTGAACCTCAACACTCTCGTTTCGGTAGTATCGTATCGCCACGTGTAAAGCTCGCTCAATCGACGCAACGTGCGCTTCATTCTTGGTGGCCAGCATCTCAATGGACACCAAGTGGTCGGGTAGATATTTCTTCATTGCAGCAGCAGCCTTTGCATGATTCCCCCCCCCATCACCCAGGGGCAACAAGTCTGGCTCGCTTGCATGGACGTGGCACACATGAGATGCACAGTGTTCAAGAACAATCCATGGATCCTCGCCGTTAATGGCGAGCGCTCCTGTGTCCAGTTGCATTCCAATGGATCTATGGCCGACCTGGCGCACAACCTCTAACGTTTCACGGCTCGAGGTCATGAAGTTGGCGCCATAGCATGTCGGATTAGGCTCCAAACAGATCACAACGCCATGGGAATGAGCGATATCCCCAAGGCGTCTGAAAAAAGAAACCGCGATGGCCATGGTTTCTTGATCGTTCAGGCCGGAACGATCTCTATTCTTCGGGGAACCAAAGACAATTCGCTTAGATCCGAGACCTGCTCCTATTCGGCATACCGCTGCCAGGTGACGCAGCATTGCGTCCTGCGAATCTGGTGTGCCAAATACATTCAAGCCCGAGGTGCCAAATAGCAATGCCTGCATGCCTGTGAGTTCGATGCCGCGATCAGCCCACCACGTTTTCACACGAGCGATGTCCTCGTCGGATGCCTTGGATGGATCCGCGAAATATTTACCCGGAGCGACATCGATTGCATCAACACCGTAGCGCTGAAGCAACGCGGCGATCACGTCATCTTCGGCGGCATCCCAGGCAATGTTCGAGATGGCAAGCCTCAAGATTTCACCTCTGAATCGGTCTTTATCGTGACAGGCTCGGACTGCGCATATGCTCTGATGGCCTGGATAGTTTCGCGAGCACCATACTGATAAAAACCCGCCCCGCCAAACGTTTGGGCGTGTATGGTTCGCATATCGTAGCTCGGAGGCACACCGAGCAACTCGTGGTCGAACACCGTCCCGAATCCCTTCTTGGATACGTCGGCTACGCTGATCGGTTCAGCAGTGAGATGAACCAACTTCAAACCGGCCTGGAGCGCGGTTTGAATGTCGTACCATAGGTTCACCATAGGGTAGAACTGGAACACACCGCGACTCTCAATGGCGTGCAGATTGTTCGAATTTAGAAAGTCGTAGATAACGTTTTTTCTTAGCCCTGGGCCAACAAGCCCTGGTAGCCGCACTATCAGATGGCTTGGAAAGTGAGCCTCGACAAATTTTTCGAGCAACCGACGATGCCGTCCATATGCGTGAAGCCCTGATTCATCCACCGGGGATTCTTCGTTCACAGCCATCGGATCTTTAAATACATCGACAGTACTTATTAACACAAAGGTCTTGCAATGCACAGTTTTGAGGTGCGCCATGAGGCCCTCGATCTTTTTAAGATCACTTTCCGGCTCACGGTTTGCAATCCACTTCTGCGCAGGAGCGCCGGCGCATGCAACGATATCGAACGATTGCATCGCGATGTCGCCGATGTTTGTAGAACGATAAAGCGATTCAAAAGACGTCTGCTTGAGCAGCGTAGACCCTACGAAGCCTGAATATCCAATTAATGCGTTGTTCATTTCATTGCTCCGGATGCAGCGGACTGCGCTCCTGTTGTGAACGCGAGATCTTCCGCATCCAATTTTTCAAGAACGTCGTAAATGTTGTCAATTTTTCCGCCGAGCACAGAAAAGCAGCCTGGCAGTTCCGAGTGTTTCTCAAAAAGAATTGGTCGGCCGTCGTCACCCTCATTCTTCATCAATACGGTCTTTATCTCGAACAACGACTCAACATACGTGGCATTAAGCACAGCCGGTAAGTACCGGCCCACATCCCGGACCATACGGTCGACCCGCGTTGCGCGTTCATACTCACCCAATTTCTGATACGGATTGACCTCGCGGTCATCGCTCCAGTGCATGTGAGGGGTATAACGCACATGCGAAAGCGTGTGTAAACCGCGTGCAGGGAATGGCATCATCGAGAAGAACGGGCCATCCATAACTGTGATGCCTAAGCCGGAGAGAGCGGCGGGGGCCTTCACCAGCGCCATTTCGGTAATTTCTTGTTTGAGACGTGTCCTGGTGCCAGGGAAATCACCCCCGAACTGATTTAAACCACTGTAGGTGCAGTTAAAAACGTAGTGACAGTCGAGTAGCTGTTCAGATCCATCCGCGTGTGCTAAGGCCACCTTCAGTGGGTGCATTGATCCTTTGGAAATCGCGGTCACACGCGTTTGAAGATGGACGTGTACTCTGCAGTCCCGCAGTTCCCTTGCTGCCCAATTGGCTAACCTGGTTGAATCAAATGCATATTCATTGACCAGAAACACGTCCTCGATCAAGTTCGGCTCGAACAGGGCACGGAGCGAGGGCTCCGCCGGCTGAATTCTTGCGCCAATCTCGCGGCAAAACCGCTCAAACTGTCTGGCGGTGACCTTGGAATTGCGGCGCGCAATGGCATAGAGCTTGGTGAAATCTTGCGTCACCGCCTCCGGCCAGTCACGCACGAATTTTGGCAAATTGACGCGACTTCGATATGCGGTCGTAAAGCTGCGGGGGTAATGATAACCATTGTGGACGCGCGCCTGATTATTGTATGAAGCACGTTGCAGGAGCGCTGATTCCTGCTCCACAAGCACGATACGCTTGAATCCCCGTTGCTTGGCGAGGTAGATAGCTATTGCAGCGCCGTAGAATCCGCCTCCGACAACGACCGCATCGTGGTGATTACCTATGGCTGGCATTTTGCAATCCGTTTGGATTCTTCGTCCAAAAGGCTTTCCGACACCGCCGCTTCCACTTCTTCAATATTCAGTCTTTCACGCCGAGTCATGCGAGCGCTGGTGAACTCTTGCCCAACATGATAGAGAGGCCCTTCGTTCGACAGGCTGACCATATGCAGGATGTATTCACCAAGCACAAGAAGTACAAGTGAAATCAAGAAAAACATTCCCGATTGCTGGAGGGAAAGGCTGACCCAGCCAGGCGCGACATCAGCCTTGAGCATTCCCACGATGACAACGTAGACGGAGTAAACAAGGTTGGCCACAGCGCCAAACAATGACAATGACGTGACGATGCGCATCGGCGCACGGGTGCTGGACACCATCAACCGCATACCTCGGTCGACGCTTTCACCTAATCGCTTGATGTGCGCGAGCTTCGGTTCTGCGCTGTAATTCAGGTTGACGCGCGCGAATCCCCCGGTTGCGGGGAGATGTCGATATGTCATTGCAGGCTGTGAATGTTGAAGAATAAAGTTGACGACTCTTTTACTCAGTACGCGATACTGGGGAGCCTCTTTGGCGAGGTGAATGCCATTAAAATGCTTATAGAGCCCGTTGAACACGGCGTATGACAATCGATAGGCCCCCGACTGGGGAGCTTTTTGCCGATTGTTTGCGAAAACCACATCTGCGCCACTGACGGCCTTTTCGAGCATTTCCGGTAGAAATTCCACGCTGTCAGCCATGGGATCAATGACAGCGACGAAATCGCCCAATGCATTCTCCAACCCAGCCCATGACGCAGTGTCAGCGTCGACTTCTTTGGTCAATGCATATATTTGCAGATTGGGAAGACCACGTTCACCGGTGAGTGTTTTGAGAACGGAAACACTATCGTCGTCGGACGCGTTATCGACGACGATGATTTCATAGTCACTGACAAGCGGGGCGACACAAAACGCGGCATCAGTTAGTATTTTTTCAATATGTCTTGATTGGTTGCGCACAACAAAAACAATCGACAAGAAAATCGGAAAAAAAGCCATTCAAAACCCCACTGAACGCTTACCCAGATTGGCGCGCTCTTTTAATCGAAAATGACGAGAATTTTACCCTACCGGAAACGGGCGGCGATGCCCATCACGGCGAACCCGCATACGCTTAACTGACCGTATGAATTGCCGTGAAATTTCGAGGCCAATCCAGACTGTTGCCCTCAATGTAATGATTCGGCGCGGCTAGCGCACCACCTGTATAAGAGTCTTGTGGCCTGGCGCTGAACCGAGACCGCGGCGGGACGCCCCCAGCTGAACCGGGGCGGCGGAAAAATTCGCTGTGGCCGGCTGCAACCGTGAGGCGCGACATGATGGCCTAAGTACTAGCGAGAGCACACCCGGACCGAACTCGCCCGAGGTGCAAAAGATTAAGATTAAGGCCAAACGCCAGGCCAGCGGCCAGAAGTCCCTACCAACGATAATGAACGCCCGGCAGGTTAATTCACCCCCGCCGCATGCGCCTGTTCATCCGCATGGTACGAAGACCGCACCATCGCCCCCACCGCTGCATGCGAGAACCCCATCGCATACGCTTCGCGCTCAAACATCGCGAACGTGTCCGGATGCACGTACCGCAGCACCGGCAGATGATGCTCCGACGGCTGCAGGTACTGGCCGATCGTCAGCATGTCGACGTTGTGCTCGCGCATGTCGCGCATCACCTGCAGGATTTCTTCGTCGGTCTCGCCCAGGCCCAGCATCAGGCCGGATTTGGTGGGCACTTCGGGGTGCAGCTTCTTGAATTCGGCCAGCAGCTTTAGCGAGTGCATGTAGTCCGAACCCGGGCGCGCCTGCTTGTACAGGCGCGGCACGGTTTCGAGGTTGTGGTTCATGACGTCCGGGGGGCCGGCGTTCAGGATGGTCAATGCACGGTCCAGGCGGCCGCGGAAGTCGGGCACCAGCACCTCGATGCGGGTGGTGGGCGAGAGTTCGCGGATGTGGGTGATGCAGTCCACGAAGTGGCCGGCGCCGCCGTCGCGCAGGTCGTCGCGGTCGACCGAGGTGATGACGACGTAGGACAGCTTCATCGCCGCGATGGTGCGCGCGAGGTTTTCGGGTTCTTTGGTGTCCAGGGGGTCAGGGCGGCCGTGACCCACATCACAGAAGGGGCAGCGGCGCGTGCACTTGTCGCCCATGATCATGAAGGTGGCCGTGCCCTTGCCGAAGCATTCGCCGATGTTCGGGCAGGACGCTTCCTCGCAGACGGTGTGCAGGTTGTGCTCGCGCAGGATGCGCTTGATGTCGTAGAAGCGCGAGCCGGGCGCGGCGGCCTTGACGCGGATCCACTCGGGCTTCTTGAGGCGTTCGGCGGGAATGATCTTGATGGGGATGCGCGCCGTCTTGGCCTGCGATTTCTGCTTTTGCGTCGGATCGTAGACCGCGTCCGCAGGCGCGGCGGCGGATTCGTTCGAGGGCACAGGAGACTCGGCAAGCGTAGACATGGGACACCTTCATGACCGGCGCGCGGAACGGCCGGGTCGGCTGGAAAAATGGCATTTTACCCTTCGCGGCCCGATCCAACTCGTGAGCGCTGGGCGGGCCCGGCGACCGGCCGGGCTGGGTTATCGTCTGGCCTGACGTATTTCCCGCCTTTGCCATGTCTTCCCTGCCCTCGCCCGCCCCCATTGCCTTGATCGCTCCCCGTTTGGACGCCGGCCCCGCCGCCCAGGCTATCCAGGCCTGCGGCGAGCTGCTTGGCCCGGCTGGCTACTATCTGGCGGCTGCCCCCTGGCACAGCGCCGCGACGCTGCCCCGGCTGGAGGCCCTGCGCCCCGTCGCCGCTTTGGTCATCGGCACGCTGGAGGATCCCGCGCTGCGGGCCGCCCTGATCGCGCTGGAGATTCCGGTTGTCGAGACCTGGAGCGCGTCGGCGCAGGCGATGGACAGCGTGGTGGCGATCGACAATGTCGAAGCCGGCCGCATGGCGGCCCGGCACCTGGCCGAAAAGCGCTATGCGCGGGTGGCCTGCGTGAGCGCCGACAATCCGTGGGAACGTGCCCGGCGCGAGGGTTTTATCAGCAGCGTCGCGGCGCTGGGGCTGGAGCAGGTTGCCGACATCGTGCAACCCGAGGTCCAGCACATGAATGACGGCCGCATGGCCTTCCTGCGCCTCCTGACCACCAATACGATCTTCGATGCCGTGTTCTGCACGTCCGACCTGCTGGCCGCCGCGGCCGTGTCGGAGGCGCACAACCGGGACCTGCAGGTGCCGCAGGATCTGGCGGTGCTTGGGTTCACGGACGATGGCAGCGCGGCCCAATGGGTGCAGGGGCTGACTACGCTGGGCGTGGATGCCGCCGACCTGGGCCGGCGTGCCGGCCAGATGCTGCTGGATCGGCTGGACGGCGAACGCGGCGCCGGCCAGCATGATGTGATGGAAACGGTGTTGGAGACCCGCCTGAGCACCTGAGGTGCGTCAGGGCTGCACTTCGGCGTCAGGGCTGCACTTCGTAAAGGGCCGGGAAGCCGCAGTCCTGCAACATGCCGTTGGCTTCCTTCAGGAAAGCCGGCGTGGCGGTTTCAGGGACTTGGACCAGCCACTGCACGGCGTCCTCTTTCTTGCCCTGCAGCAGCATCAACCGGCCCAGGTGGAACATGCCCCGGAAGTCGCCGCCTTCCGCGCAGCGCTGGTAGCAGTCGAACGCGCGCGCGATGTCTTGGGGGACCACGTCGCCCGCTTCGTAGTAACGACCCACGACGCCGATGGACTTTACGTGGCCGGCTTGCGCGGCCTGCTGGTACAGGGCCAGCGCGGCGGCCTGGTTCTGTGTCACGCCGCCCCGACCGCTGCGCAGCATGTGGGCGTAGTTGTACATGCCCCAGTCCAGGCCGCCATCGGCGGCCCGCCGGAACCAGTACGCCGCGACCGTATCGTCAGGCGCCACGCCCCATCCGTTCTCGTAGCAACGGCCCACCATGTTGATGGCCATGAGGTGATCCGCGTGCGCGGCGCGCTTGAACCACGCCAACCCCTCTTCCGGCTGGCGATCCACCCCTACGCCGTCGAGCAGCATCTGGCCGTAGATGGTTTGCGCCTCGGTCAGCCCCAGTTCCGCCGCGGTACGAATCCAGGCGGCGTATTCCTCGGGCGGGCCGGACTCGCGCAAGCGCGCCAGTTGTTCGGGGGTGGTGGCAGCGACCTCGGCCGCGGTGTAGGTCTTCAATTCGTATTCCTTCGGCGGTCCCAGGCTTGCGCCAGGTTGTGCGCCAGCGCATCGCCCGTTTCGGTAGGCGTGCGCCGCACGCCACAGGCCGTCATGTCGACGGTGCGCAGCCCTTCGTAGCCACAGGGATTGATGCCCAGGAAGGGCGCCAGATCCATCTCGACGTTCAGCGATACGCCATGGTATGCCCTTCCGTTGCGGATCTTGATGCCCAGCGCGGCGATCTTGGCGAGCTCACCGCCCGCCGGGTCCGGCACGTAGACGCCCGGTGCGCCGGGCTTGCGACAGGCGCCATCCACGCCCATTTCGGCCAGTGTGTCGATGACGGCCGATTCCAGCAGCGCCACGTACTCTTTCACGTACATGCCGGCGCGGCGCAGGTCGAACAGGGCGTAGGCCATCACCTGGCCAGGGCCGTGGTACGTGACTTGCCCGCCGCGATCGCAGTGGACGATGGGGATATTGCCGGGGTTGAGCACGTGCTGGGGCAGGCCGGCCTGGCCCAGCGTGTAGACGGGACTGTGCTCGCACAGCCAGATTTCGTCCGGCGTATCGGCGTCGCGCAGGCTGGTGTAGGCCTGCATTTCTTGCCAGACCGGCAGGTACTCCGCCGGCCGCGCGAGCCACTTGATCACAGCGGTCTTGCCTTTACAGGACGATGGACACCATCGGGTGGCCATGCAGCGCCCGGTACAGGGCGTCGAGCTGCTCGCGCGAGGTTGCGCGCACGGTGAAGGTCAGTCCCAGGTAGTTGCCGCCCTTGCTGGGGCGCATTTCCACCGTGGCAGCGTCGAACCCGGGGTCGAACTGGAGGACGACTTCGGTCAGCGTCTGCGCGAAGTCGGGGTGATGCTTGCCCATGACCTTGATGGGAAAGTCGCTGGGATATTCGATCAAAGAATCTTCGGGCGGAATATGCATGATGTGCCTAAAAAGAGTTGCCCCTGAATGTTCTTATATGGAGGCAAGCGGCGCGCCGGCAAGAGCCGGCGGGCGCTGGGCGGGCGGCCGCCAGAGCCGCCCGGCGCCTGGATTACAGCGCGGCGATGCGGGCATCATAACCCGCGCGTAGTCGTTCAAAAACGGGGCCGGGCTTGCCCTCGCCGACGGGTTTTCCGTCCAGCGACACGATGGCCAGCACCTCTTTGGTGGCGGACGACAGCATCAGTTCGTCGGCCTGCTCGACCTCGGCTTGCGAAATGCGCCGGGATTCGAACGGAATGCCGGCTTCGGCCGCGAGCTCGCCCATCAGGCCATAACGGATGCCTTCAAGGATCAGATTGTTCTTGGGCGGAGCCAGCAGCTTGCCGCCCGAGACCACCCAGATGTTGGTGGAAGCGCCTTCGGTCAGGTAGCCGTCGCGGAACTGCAGGACCTCGTCGACGCCGGCGTCGACCGCCTGCTGCTTGGCCAGCACGTTGCCCAAGAGGGACACGGACTTGATTTCGCAGTGCAGCCAACGTTCGTCGGGAATGCTGATGGCGGCCAGGCCTTGCGAGCGATGCTCGGCCGACGGCGGCGCCCAGGCCGAGATCATGCCGAACACCGTGGGCGTGACGGCGGGGGACGGGAACGAATGATCGCGCTTGGCCACGCCACGGGTCACCTGCAGGTAGACGATGCAGGTGTCCAGGTTGGTGCGGTCCAGCAGCTGCTGGATCAGGTCGGTCCAGCCGGCCCGGTCGAACGGCTGCGCTATCCGCAAGGCGGCCAGGCTGCGGTCCAGGCGGTCGAGGTGTTCGGCCATGCGAAACGCATTGCCCTGATACACGGGGACGACTTCGTAGATGCCGTCGCCGAAAATGAAGCCGCGGTCCAGGACGGAGACTTTGGCCTCGTCCATGCGCAGGAATTCACCGTTGAGATACACCTGGCTTTCGCCCGGCACGCCCGGAATCATGAGGCACTCCTGAAATTGGAAAGACACAGGGACGAGCCACCCGACTCGCCCCCGATGAATGCAAAACGGGCGTTTCGCGCACGAAACGCCCGCTGCTAGCTTACACCCGCGGCCACAGCCGCGGCGCACCAATTACTGGAACCAGCGCTTCACGGTGTCGACCATGCGGCCGAAGAAACCGGCGCGCTCCACGGCGTCCTGCACCACCAGCGGCTCGGTGCGCAGCACCTTGCCGTCCAGCGTGAACTGCAGCGTGCCGACCTGCTGGCCCTTGGCCAGCGGCGCGATCAGCGGATCGGTGCGTTGCGCGACCGGCTTGAGGTCGCCGGCCTTGCCGCGCGGCACGGCGATCGAGACCGGGTTGGGCGGGCCCAGCTTGACGTTTTCGGCCGTGCCTTCCCAGACGCGGGCGTCGATGCCGGGCTGGCTCTTGTCGAACAGCTTGACGGTGTCGAAGTTCTGGAAGCTCCAGTTCAGGAGTTTCAGGCTTTCTTCGGCGCGAGTGGCTTCGCTGTCCGTGCCCACCACGACCACCAGGATGCGGCGGTCGCCGCGCACGGCGGTCGACACCAGGCAGTAGCCGGCCGAGTCGGTGTGGCCGGTCTTCATGCCGTCAACCGAAGGGTCAGCCCACAGCAGGCGGTTGCGGTTGGGCTGGGTGATCTTGTTGTAGGTGTAGCTCTTCTGTTTGTAGTAGTGGAAGAAGTCGGGGTGATCGGTGATCAGATGCGCGGACAGGGTGGCCAAGTCGCGCGTGGAGGTCGTGTGTTGAGGGTCGGGCAGGCCCGTGGCGTTCATGAAGTGCGAGTTCTTCAGGCCAAGGCGTTCGGCTTCCTGGTTCATCAGGGCGGCGAAGGCCGACTCGCTGCCGCCCACGGCTTCGGCCAGCGCGACGGAGGCGTCGTTGCCCGACTGCACGATCATGCCCTGGTTCAGTTCGTCCACCGTGACCGGCTTGCGCGGTTCGATGAACATGCGCGAACCGCCGGTGCGCCAGGCGTGCTCGGACACCGGCACCGTCTGTTCCAGCGTCAGGCGCTTTTCCTCGAGCGCATTGAACACGACGTAAGCCGTCATGATCTTGGTCAGCGAGGCGGGCTCGACCTTCATGTCCGGGTTGGAGGCGGCCAGCGTCTGGCCGCTGTTCACGTCGATGACGATCCAGGCCTTGGCGGCGATCGTGGGCGCCGGCACGGCGGATACGTCGCCGACAGGAACCGCCCCCGTGGGGGCCGGCGCCGTGGCCGCCGCGGCCGGCGCAGCGGCGGGAGCGGCAGGCGCCTGCTGCGCCCAGGTCGGCATGGAGGCCGCCAGCATCGCCGATAACACCGCGCCGGACAACAGGCGGCGGGTAAAGACAACGGGAGATTGAGCGGAGTAAGGCAAATTCTTCATCGGCAACGTGGGTCCAGGAATGACGCCCGCCGGCGCGGGGCAAGTGGCTGACAATTATAGGCAGTCGATCAGACCCGTCCTGGCCACGCGGGGTTCCCCGCGCGCCTAAAACATGCAACCTGATGCAACCTGCGGATTGCAGTGAGGCAAGCTCAGTCCAGCGCGACCTTCAGGCGCGCCTGCACCAGCTGGCGCAGCACCAGGAGCTTGCCGTGGAAGAAATGCGAGGCGCCCGGCACCACCACGACCGGGATCGAACGCGGACGCGCCCAGTCCATGGCCTCGGACAGCGGCACGACTTCGTCCTCTTCGCCGTGGACCAGGAGCGTATCGTCGGGCACCTGCACTTCGTGCGATTGGAAGCGGTTCACGGCCGGCCCCATCAGCATCAAGGCCGAGGGCAAGGTCGTTTCGCCCTGGTCGGCAAGCGCGGCGTAGGTCTGCGCCGCAACGGCCGTACCGAACGAAAAGCCGGCCAGCACCCACGGCGCCTGCGCCAGTTCGGGATGCAGTTCGCGCATTTGCGCCACGACGGCAAGCATGTCCTGGGTTTCGCCGACGGATTTGTCGAACGCGCCTTCCGACTGACCCACGCCGCGGAAGTTGGGACGCACCGCCACCAGGCCATGCTGCACGCAGGCGCGCGACAGCGTGGTGACCACCTTGTTTTCGCGCGCACCGCCCTGCAGCGGGTGCGGATGCAACACCAGCGCCCAGCCGCGCGGCGTGCCGGCGGGCCAGTCGATGGCGCAATCGATGCGGCCGGCGGCGCCGACGAAAGCGTGGGTTTCAGTGCGTGCGGACATGGCGTGACTCAGCGTGCGGAAAAAGGAACGATGTTAACCGCCCGGCCCGGGCCGTGGAACGCCGGCCGACCGCAATGCCGACGCGCGGGCGCGAGCCGAAGCTCACTTTCCGCGCACCGCCGCGACGGGAGGCTTCAGGGTGGCGGCCAGCCACTGCGACATCTGGTCGCTAGCCTCGTCGGTAGCCTGGCGCAACGCCGCGACGCCGCCCTCGGCATCTTGCGTGGGCGCGGGCACCTGCACCAGCAGGCGCTTCTGGTCCACTACCGACCGTCCATCCAGCAGCACCGCCTGCAGCAGGATGCGGCCCTGGCTGGACTGGCCGTCTTCGGAGAAGACCTGTTCGAACTGCCCCAGCGTCACCTGCAACTGTGGCGTCTGCAGGCTGATTCGATCGTTCAGGACCACGCCCTGGCGCGACAGTCGGTCGGTCAGGCGCTGGCGCACCAGATCCGCCGGCGATGCCGCCCAGCGATATGTCGCATAAGACCGGGGCGCCGCGCTGTCGCCCACGCGCCAGATCATGCCGGTGTCGGTCAGGCCGGGCGCCGCCTGGAACGTCAGCGCAATGGGGCCGCGCGCGGGCAGCGCGGGCACGGGCCTGGCGTCCAGCCCCAGGTCGAACAACGCGGGCGGCGCGTCGACGCGGCCGATGCCGCAGCCGGCCAGGGCCAGGGTCAAAACGAGTATGGCGCTGCGCATCTTCATTGGGTCTATCTCCGGAACCCGGCAAAGCCGGGCTCGCCAGGTCCGGGCGCGATGGGCGCGGGACCGAACAAGAAGGATTGCGGCGTGCTGTCCACACGGCGCAGGGTAACGGCGGCGCCGCGCGCGGCCGTGCTGACGTCATTGGCCATCGTGGTGAACGCCGGCAGGGTTTCGCCATCCAGCCGCGCGGCGGCAAGGGCGATGTCGTTGAGGCTGCGCGTAGCAACGGCCAGCGGACCGTCCGGCGCATTCAGGCGCGCCAGCGACTGGCGGGCCTGCTGCGCCAGATCGGCGATTTCGCGCGCGGCGCGGTCAGCGTGGCGCGACGTGTTGTTCAGGGAATCCATCAGCGGACCGAGCTTGGCCAGGGCAGGCGCGAGGTCGCGACTGGCTTCTTTCAGGGACTGCGAAATGTCGGTGGCGTTCTGCAGGCTGGCCGTGAGCGCCTGCACGTTCTGTTCGCTCAGCACGCGCTTCAATTGCTCGGTGGCAACTTCGACGTTGGAGATCAGCTTGTCGCCGCGCTGTTCGATACGGTCCAGGAAACCCGGGCGCAGCGGAATGGCGGCGGGGCTTTCCGGCGTGGAGGTCAGGCGCTTGAGCGATGTGCCGTCGTCGCGCAGGTCGACGTTGGCCATCCCGGTGACGCCTTGCACGCCCAGCTCGGCCCAGGTCGATTCGGTAATCGGCGTATTGGGCGCCACGCCGATTCGGATGCGCACCTGGCCGGGCTTGTTGGGATTGAGCGCCAGCGATTGCACCCGGCCAACGGGCACGCCCTGGTAGCGCACCGCCGATTGCGGATTCAAGCCGGTGACGGCCGTGGCCGAAATGATTTCATAGGGCTGGAGCTGGGTCCGGTCGCGACCGATCAGGATGGCCGTCAACGTCGCGGCGGCCAGCAAGACCAGCGTGAAGATACCGGCCATCAGCGCATGACTACGGTTTTCCATGATGCATTCCCTTCGGTGCCAGGTCTCCCAGCGCGCGCAAGCCGCGCTCGCCCAGGAAGAATGTATGTATGAACGGGTGATCCACCTTCAGGACTTCAGGCACCGTATCGCAAATGATCACCCGCTTGTCCGCCAGCACGGCGACACGCGTGGCCAGGGCCAGCAGCGTGTCCAGGTCGTGCGTCACCATGATGACGGTAAAGCCCAACTGCCGGTGCAGGCTGCGCACCAGGTCCACGAACTCGTCGGACCGCAGCGGGTCCAGGCCGGCCGTGGGCTCGTCCAGGAACAGCAATTCCGGGTCCAGCGACAGCGCGCGCGCCAAGGCCACACGCTTGACCATGCCCCCTGACAGGTCCGACGGACGCTTGTCAGCGTCCCGCGACGACAGGCCCACCATGGCCAGCCGGCACATGACGACATCGCGCACCAGGTCCTCTGGAACCGTGCGCAGTTCCCGCAGGGGCAACGCCACATTGTCGAACACCGAAAGCGCCGAGAAAAGCGCCCCCGCCTGGAACAGCATGCCCCAACGGTATGACAGGCGGCGTCGTTCGCCCGCGGACAGGTCCAACAACGGGTGACCCAGCACCTTTACGGTGCCCGCCGCCGGGACGTCCAGGCCGATGATCTGCCGCAGCAGCACCGTCTTTCCGGTGCCCGACCCGCCGACCAGCACCAGGATTTCGCCGGGAAACACGGTCAGATCCAGGTTGTCGTGCACGACGTGGTCGCCAAAGGCCGTGCGCAGACCCCGTACGGTGATGACGGGCTCGACGGTGACGCCCTCTTCGGCGAACAGCCGGTGCTGAGTAGCGCTGTTCATCAGATGCCCACCGTGCTGAAAATGACCGCATAGACCGCATCCAGCAGAATCACGCCCGTGATGGACGTGACGACGGACGTGGTGGTGCCGCGGCCCAGGCTTTCGGTGTTGGGCTGGATGCGCAGTCCGAAGTGGCAGGCGATGAGCGCGATCAGGATGCCGAACGTGACGCCCTTGAGCATGCCGATCCAGTAGGTGGTCAGCGTGATCGCGTCGGGCAGCGATTGCAGGAACCACTGCGCGGACACGCCAAGCTGCGCCTGCGCGGCCAGCATGCCGCCCAGCAGCGCCATCGCGCTGGTCCAAAGCACCAGAAGCGGCATGGTCACCGCCAGCGCCACCACCCGCGGCAGGATCAGCCGCTGTCCGTGCGAGATGCCCATGACCAGCATGGCGTCCAGTTCCTGCGTCACGCGCATGACGCCGATCTGGGCCGTGATGGCGGAACCGGATCGGCCGGCGACCAGGATGGCGGCCAGCACCGGGCCCAGTTCACGCACGATGGACACGCCCAACAGGCGCACGATGAAGCGGTCCGCGCCGAACATCTGGAGTTGCTGCGCCGATAGATAAGACAGCACCACGCCGATCAGGAAGCCCACCAGGGCCGTGATGCCCAGCGCCTGCGCGCCCGTGCGGTACACCTGCGCGGAGATTTCGCGCCAGGGGCCCAGACGCGGCCGGCGCAGCATCACGCCTACATCCAGAACCAGCTGGCCCAGCATGACGAGGAGCGCCTTGCCGTTTTCGGCGCCCCGCAGGACCGCGCTGCCCACCGCGCGCACACCCGCCCAGGTTTCGGCTTTTGGCGGCGCGACCGGGGTTTCGCCCTTGTTCATCGCCAGCGCATTGAACACATCCTGCTGCCCCGCCCCCCAGCGAACGCGTTCGGGCAGCCTTTCGCCCCAGGCCTGCCAGATCAGCAGCGCACCGATCGTGTCGAGCCGGCTGATGGCATGCATGTCCCAGCGTGCGCCGTCCTGGGCTGCCCGCGCCAGCGCCGAACGCCGGCGTTCGACCTCGCCCGCCTCCGCCAGCGCCAGGACGCTCCAGTCCCCGCCCACGTGGCAGATCCCGCCTTCGTGGCGGAAAGGCGCGGCGGCGGTCGCAAGCAAAGCAGAATGCGGCATGTCGTCGGGGTACCGATGCAAAAATGTATCGCCAATCATATACGCAGGGCCCCAGCGGCCGCGAGCGCGGCCTGCGTGCCCTACAATCGCCGCCATGCCCGACCAAGTCTGCCCCATCGACCTGCCTGCCCCGGAAATCCTTGCCCGGACGCTGAGTTCGCGCCTGCCCGCCTTCCAGGACATTGCCTGGACCGCCAACACCGGATCGACCAATGCGGACCTGCTCGCCCGCGCCCGATCGGGCGCTGGTGCGGGCAAACCGTGGCTGCTGGGGACCCACCAGCAGGAGTCCGGACGCGGCCGTGCTGGCCGCCCATGGCAGAACCGCTCGGGCTCGACGCTGATGTTTTCCTGCGCGTTCGACGTGCACCTGCCCGCCACGCAGCTGGCGGCCCTGTCGCCGCTTGCTGGCGTGGCCGCCTGCGAAGCCCTGCGCGCCGTCGCAGGCGCCGACGCGCGCGCACTGTGCATGAAGTGGCCCAATGACGTCCAGTGGCACGACGCCAAATTGGCGGGCATCTTGGTGGAAACCACGCGCAACCCCGGCCGAGACACCGGCTATACCGTCGTGATCGGCATGGGCGTGAACCTGGCCGACGCCGCGGAACTGTCGCAGGCCCTCGGTCGCGAAGTGGCCGACTGGACGCAGGTTCAAGCCGGGACCGCGCACGCCGCCACGGCCGCCGACTTGATTTGCGCCAGCGCTACGGCTTGGCAGGTAGCGGTAAGCACGCTGGAGCGCGAGGGCTTTGACGCCTTCAGGCAGCGTTTCGACCAGGTGGACGCGCTGGCCGGCCGCAGGGTGAACGTGCTGGACAAGGGCGCTATTCTTCTAAGCGGCACGGCGTGCGGCGTGGACGAGCAAGGCCGCCTGCTGGTGCAAACGCCCGAGGGCGCCACACCGATCTCGGTCGGTGAAATTTCGATTCGACGCCAAGCATGATCATTCTCATCGACTCCGGCAACAGCCGTCTCAAGGTGGGTTGGCTGGACGCCAGCAACCCGGACATGCCGCGCGAGCCGGCGGCCATCGCCTTCGACGGCCTGGACCTCGATGCGCTGGACAGCTGGCTGGCCGCGTTGCCTCAGCCGCCGCTGCGCGCACTGGGCGTAAACGTGGCAGGCGCGGCGCGCGGCGAAGCTATCGAGGCCATCCTGCAAAAGCACGGTTGCGGCGTGACGTGGTCGCTGTCGCAGGCCACGACGCTGGGCCTGGTCAACAGCTATCGCACGCCCACCCAGCTGGGCGCCGACCGCTGGGCGTCCCTGCTGGGCGTGCTCTCGCGCCTGCCGGGCACCCACCCGCCCTTCGTGCTGGCCAGCTTCGGCACCGCGACCACCATCGACACCGTAGGCCCGGACAACGTTTTTGCTGGCGGCCTGATCCTGCCGGGTCCGGCCATGATGCGCACCTCGCTGGCCCACGGCACTGCAAACTTGCCCATCGCGAATGGACAGGTCGTGCCCTATCCCACCGATACGCATGAAGCCATCGCTTCCGGCATCGCCGCGGCCCAGGCCGGCGCCGTCGTGCGCCAATGGCTGGCGGGGCGCCAGCGCTACGGCCAGACGCCGCAGATCTACGCGGCGGGCGGCGGCTGGCCAGAGGTGCATCAGGAAATCGAACGATTGCTGGCCGACGCGGGCGGCGCCTTCGGCGCCTCGCCGGTGCCGGTGTACCTGAAGCATCCTGTCCTGGACGGCCTGGCCGCCGTGGCGCGCGCCACGCTCAACACCACGCCCTGACAAAAGGCCCGGCATGCGAGTGCTCTTCATACTGATCCTGCTGGCCAACCTGGGGGTTTATGCCCTGGGACAGGGCTGGCTGGGCGCGCGCCCGGAAGACGAAGGACGGGATGGGCGGCGCTTCAGCCAGGAATTGAACCCTGGCGCGGTCACGCTGGCCCCCCGCAAGGCGCCTTAGCGATCGACAGCCGGCCGGTTCAGCAAGGGCGCCAGCTCCGCCACGGTGCGGGCGGTTGCGCCCGCGTGCAGGTCGAACCACTTACGCGCGGCCTGACTGGCCCGCCGCCGACGCTCGTCATCGTCCAGCAGGGCCATCGCGGCGTCCACCGCCTGGGCGGCATCGGCGGCTCGCTGCACAGCGCCCGCCTCGATGGCATCCTCTGCCGCCTGCTTGAAATTGAAGGTGTGAGGCCCGACGATGACCGGAACACCGGCTGCGCAAGCTTCGATCAGATTCTGCCCGCCCAATGGCGCGAAGCTGCCCGCCACGATCGCCACGTCCGACGCCGCATAGTAGAACGCCATTTCGCCCAGGGAATCGCCCAACAGCACGGAAGTTTCCGGCCCGGGGACCGTGCCATCCGAACGACGGGCGTAGCTGAGCTGCGCGCCCTGCAGCATCCGGGCGGCTTCCTCGAAACGCTGCGGATGACGCGGGATCAGCAGAAACAGCGGCCCGCCGGGCATCGCGGTGCGGCGCTTGATCGCGTTGATGAACGGATCGTCCTCGCCCTCGCGCGTACTGGCGACAGCAACGACCCGACGTCCCAACTGCATGCGCCACGCCCTTCCCGCTTCCACCTGCGCCGGCGGCAGGACCAGATCGAACTTCAGACTGCCCGTCACAACAGCCGCCGGAGCACCCGCCTGCGCCAGACGGGCTGCGTCCTCGGCGGTCTGAGCTAGCACAAGGTCCAGCCCAGCCAGGGCCTGGCGCATCACGCTGCCCATCCTGCGCGCCTGGCGCAGGGACGACGCGGAATAGCGCGCGCTTACAAGCGCCATGGGCACCTTCGCCCCGCGCGCGGCGGCCAGCAGATTGGGCCAGATTTCGCGTTCTATCAACAATCCGCAGCGCGGGCGGTGGGCCGCCATGAAGCGGCGGGTTGCGCCCGGAAAATCGTAGGGAAGCCAGGCTTGGCGTAGCTGACCGCGTTCGATGGCGTCCGCGAAAAGGCGTTGCCCTTCGGCGCGACCGGTCGCCGTCATGTGCGTCAGCAGCACCGGTAGCCCCTTGGCCAGCAGCGCCTGCAAAAGCGGCAGCGCGGCGCGCGTCTCGCCCAGGCTCACGGCATGCACCCAGACCGGGTTCGCCAGCAAAGAGGAAGGTGACGCCGGGCGGCCAAAGCGCTCGGGCGAAAAGATCTCCCAGCGCCCCCCCGCACGTTTGGCCCGGCGCCCCATCCACAGCCAGATCAGCGGCGCCAGGGCCCGTAGCGCGAGCGTGTAGACGCCGCGGTTCATGTCACTGCGCGGCCAGCGCCTGCTCGACCGAGGCCATTACGGCTTCGCGTGACGGCGAAGCGCCGCGGTCGCCGAGGCTGGCGGTGTAATTGGAGCCCACCAGTGGCGTACGAACCGGCGTGGACGCGCGGTAAATACCAATGGTGGGGCGGCCCAGGGCCGCGGAGAGGTGGGTCAGCCCGCTGTCCAGCCCGACCATCAGGCGCGAACCGGCTAAAAGCCGTGCCACCGAGGTCAGGTCCATCCGAGGCATGACCTCGGCGCCGTCCATGCCAGCCACCAGCAGCCCGGCGCGCTCGGCCTCCTGGTCGTTTCCGGCCAGCAGCTTCAGCGTGCAGCCCGCCTCGCGCAGGCGGCGGAAGACCACCCGCCAGTCATCCTCGGGCCACAACTTGTCGTCGCGGCTGGCCGACGGCATGATCACCGCGTAGCCGCGATCGGTGTCCAGATGGTGCAAACGCGGAAGCTCGGTCGTGTTCAGGCCGGCGCTGCCCACCTCCAGGACGGGCTCAGGCGCCTGCGTCGCCTGGCGGGCGAAACCCTGCAGGCCAAAGTCCGGCAGCCCGGCATGCTGGTAGCCGAAAGTCAGGCCCGCCAGCTTGCGCTGGCGGATGACCGCCGGCTGCCAGAATTCCACGCGGTGGCGCACGTTGTAGAAAAGCGAAGCCAGGGGCTCGCGCGCCGAGCGCCAGTCCAGGCCATGCTTCACGCCATGCGTCTGACGTACGAGCCAGGCCGATTTGAGCAGCGCCTGCATGTCCAGGACCACGTCGTACTGCACGGAGCGCAGGCGTTCACGCAGCGCACGCCGCTCGGCCCGCACTTGCGCGGACCACCAGGACTTGCGCCAGCGGCGATGCGCCACTTTGATGATCTCGTTGACGGCAGGATGCCACGACGGGATCTCGGCAAATGCCTCCTCGACAACCCAGTCGATCTGCGCGTCCGGAACATGCCGTGCGATATCCGTGATCGCGGGCAGCATGTGGACAAGATCGCCCAGGGAGGACGTGCGGACGATGAGGATTCGTGTGGGCATGAGCAGGGATTCGTGCTTGGAGCCGCCTTTCAGCCAATGTTGGCGTGCCCCGTTCAACGCAGCCCGAACTGTACATCAACAATGGTCCTTGCTGCGCGATCCGCCCCTAGCTGCAGCTATGCAGCAGCGGGACGGGAGCATGGATGGATTATCGCCGCTTCTTTTTCTTGACGATCATCCACTTCGGCATGCGAAACAAAACCAGGCGCCGATAAAGCACGATATAGGTGGTGGAAAATACCGCAGTGAACAGCATCAGCAACCAGGGCTGCTGCCAGAACAGCACCGCCGGAATGACCGCCAGGGACGATAACAACCACAGATACGGCGACGTCATGGAATTACGCTGCGTCTGGTGCCGTACTTCACGCGAGCCGATGGCCCACCGGACCAGCCGCTTATAGATCAGCATGTGCAGGTGTACGCCGTCCGGGGCGCCGGGAGAGCGGCCCCGCAGCCATTTCTTCCGGTAAATCGAGAAGAGCGTTTCAAAAACCGGGTAGATGCAAAGAAGCAGGGGAAACCAGGCCGAAACTTCGGGGTGCCTTGCCAGCATCAAGACGGACAGTTCACCAATAATGAAGCCCAGGAAATACGCGCCGCCATCGCCAAGGAATATATGACCATGGGGATAATTCCAAACCAGGAATCCGATAACAGCACCCAGCGTGCTCAGCGCCACGATCAGGAGAAAGCGGTCGCCAAGATAAAACGACACGTAGGCAAATCCCGCCAATATCATGGCGGAAACCACGGCGGCGAGCCCGTTATACCCGTCGATAATGTTGATTGCGTTTGCGGCGCCGCCGATGGCCACCGAGGTAAATACCAGTGAAACCACGCCGAACTGCAGCAGCCAATCCACTCCGATAATGTCGACACGCGTCACGGCGGCATCCAGCAGATAATAAGCCGCCGCGCCGGAAAGAATCGCCAGACCCAATCGGACCAATACCCTAACCTGTTTGGTGAGATCCTCCGCAAATCCTCCCAGGAAGGCGGGCATGCCAGCGGCCAGCAGCAACACCATACTGGGCAGGACATCGGGCTCGCGTACCGCGACCAAGGCGCAGGTAACGCCGCTGGCAATAAGAAGGGACAGACCACCAATGCGGGGGACGGGGGCCGAGTGATATTTCTGCACACCCTCCAAATCGTGATCGGCGGTCAGGCCATCGTGCCAGGAGCGGTAGCGAACGATCAGCAAGGTCGAGATGAGCGAAACCAGAAACGCTACGAGAACGTACAGCATGGAAAGACGCGCCTGTTTGGGATAGGCGCGATTGTAGCGTCAGACGCAGACAAGCCCCGAAAGTAAAATCCGACCGCTTTCGAAAAAAATGGCAACGAGACTCGCAAAATAGCTTTCAAAATAAAAAGGGTCTGCGTCTCCCATCGGCAAGCAGCTAAACTCCCGGCTCTGCACGACCGCGAACGGCCGTCGGCCGGAATTCCGGCCTAGTGCAAGTCAAATTCCAGTATCAAGACGTATTCTCGAAAATATGCATCCTTTCAAACCCGCCGACCACGCAAGCCTGCTGCACCTTCCCGAATGGAAGGCATATTCCGAAGCTGTCCTGGAAGCATCGTTTTGCACGGACGCGCTGCGCCTCTTGCACGCCGCCGACCTGACCATCGATCTCAGCGCGCACGTCGATTCCGATGCGGCCCGTCAGGCGGGCGCCGCCTTGCTGAAAGCGCGCGGTTTCGATGCCGCCCGCAAGGCCTTGCTGGCGGGCGAACACGTCAACATGACCGAGGATCGCGCCGCCTGGCACACCATGCTGCGCGCGAACGACCCCGTCGAGACCGTCGCCCGCGAACACCAGCGGGTACGTGAATTTGTTCAGGATGCCGACGCGCAGGGCAAATGGAAGTCCATCGTCCATATCGGGATCGGCGGCAGCGATTGGGGAGTCCGGCTGGCCACCGATGCTTGCGGCGGCTATGGCACGCGCCGGATGCTGAAGTTCGTCGCCAATATTGATGGACACGCCATTGAGGACGCCGTTCTTGGGATGGATCCGCGGGAAACGCTGGTCATCGTGACCTCGAAGTCGTTCACCACGGCAGAGACGCTGGCGAACCTGCGTCGCGCGGTCCAATGGCTGGCCGATGCCGGTATCGAAAAGCCCTACGAGCAGGTCGTCGCCATCACGGCCCGGCCCGCCGCGGCCCTGTCGTTCGGAATTCCCGAGAGCCAGATTTTCCAGTTCTGGGACTGGGTGGGTGGCCGCTATTCGTTGTGGTCGGCCGTGGGACTGCCCGTCGCGCTTGCGGTGGGACTGGACGTGATCGAGGGCATACGCGCAGGCGCCGCCGCCATGGACGATCACTTCGCACGGGCCGAGATCGCCGATAACGCCCCCGCGCAACTCGCCCTGGCGGGCGTGGCCAATCGCAGTGTGCTCGGTTATGGCTCGCTGAGCATTGCCGCCTATGACGCCCGCCTGCAATACCTCGCGCCCTATCTACAGCAGCTCGACATGGAATCGCTCGGCAAGTCCGTGGATATCGCCGGTCGTCCCGTCGGCGTTCCCACTGGCCCCTCCGTCTGGGGCATGCCGGGCACGGACGGGCAACACACGTTTTTTCAATGGCTGCATCAAGGCACGGATGGCGCGGCGGTGGATTTCATCATGTGCCGCGAAGCCGATCATCAGTGGGTCGAGGAGCACGCGATGCTGCTCGCCAACTGCCTGGCCCAACGCCAGACGCTGCTGCGCGGCACTTCCCTCGACGAGGACGAGGCTGCGCTAAAGGCTCAGGGCATGCAGGACACCGAAGCGCAATGGCTCGCCCAGCACCGCCATCACCAAGGCGGCCGGCCGTCAACGCTGATCGTGCTGCCTCGCCTGACACCCAAGGCTCTGGGCGCCCTGCTGGCGCTTTACGAACATAAGGTCTTTGTCCAGGGCCTGATCTGGGGCATCAACCCTTTCGACCAATGGGGCGTCGAAGCCGGCAAGAAGATGGCCAGCGGCATCCTGCGCGAGTTGCATGGCGAGCCGCAGGCGCCTTCGCATGACCAGTCCACCCGGCACTGGATTTCGCTGCTAGCGGGCGACAGGCTCAGCGGTTGAGGCCGGGCTGCCAGCCGGATCACTGACGGGCCGCGCCCCGGCGTCGCCGGGCGTGACGCCTTCGCCGAAGATAGCCAAACACGCCTTTTGGGCACAGAATGCACATATAGCGTTTCTATAAAGGAGACAGCCATGCGCATTGCCGATGCCCAATGGATTCCATCGACGCAACACCAGACATGGGACGCGTTGACTGACCCGCGAGTGCTCCAGAAGTGCATTCCGGGCTGCGTAGAAGTCGCTATGCGCAGTCCGACCGAATACGCCGTCACGCTACGCGCCAAGATCGCCGGGATAGACACCGACTACGAGGGCGAGATCCTGCTCTCCGACATGAACGCGCCCGACAGCTGCACCCTGGTGTTCGAAGGCAAGGGCCGAGCCGCCTGCCTTGCGATCGGCACGGCGCAGGTCAATCTGTCCACCAAGGACGAGGGCACCCGGGTTGCCTACACCGTGGCCGGCATGGCCGGCGGCAAGCTGGCGGAATGCGGCGAAGGCGCCCTGTTGAAGGCCGGCGAAAAGATCATCGAAAAGTTCTTCACGGCTTTCATCGACCACATGGCCGACCAACCCCGCGTGGCGCCGCCGCCTCCGCCTCCGGAGCCCGAGCCCCGCGGCCTGGCGAACTCGCGCTGGTCCTGGATGCTGGTCGTGCTGGTGATTGCCGTTTTCTGGGGCTACCACACGTTTTACAAGTGATAACCCTAGGGTGCCGGTGATATCCTTGGCGGCATGACTCCGCAGCCGCCACCGCCTCCGCCAGCCGCCGATCCCACCCGTTCCCGTCGGGACCTGTTGATGGCGATGGCCGGCGTGTCGGCGACGGTGGTGCTCGCCGCCCTGGATTCCACCATCATCAGCACCACGCTGCCTCGAGTGGCCGAGGCGCTCAACGGCATGGCCCTCTACGCATGGGTCGGAACGGGCTACCTGCTGGCCACCGCCGCCTCCATCCTGATCTTCGGCCGCCTGGGTGACATGTTCGGCCGCAAGCCCTTGATGCTGGTGTCCGTGCTGATCATCGCACTGGGGTCCATCGCTTGCGGCCTGGCGCAGTCCATGACTCAGTTGATCGTGTTCCGTACGCTGCAAGGCGTGGGCGGAGGCATGATGATCGCCACCGCCTTCGCGGCGCCTGCCGACCTGTTTCCCGACGCCAAACAGCGTGTGCGGTGGATGGCGTTGGTGTCGGCGGCATTTGCCATGGCCAGCGGCATCGGCCCTGTGCTGGGCGGCGCCGCGACGCAGGCGCTGGGCTGGCGCGCGGCGTTCTTTATTTCCCCCATCGCAGCCGCCGGCGCGTTTTTCCTGCTGGCGCGTTATTTCCCGCGCATCCGGCCCATCCACGACGGCAGCCGCAAGATTGACTGGGTTGGCGCCATCCTGCTGGTGCTGGCCGTCGGCGCGCCATTGGCCGCACTGGAACTGGCTTTTGCCAGCGGCGACCACGCACAGCCTATGCTTGGCCTGACCCTCGCGGTGGTCGGTGTGGCCGCGATCGCCATCCTGATTCCCACGGAACGCCGCGTGAAGTCACCCATTTTCCCGCTGCGCGTGCTGTCCGGCCGCGAGACCCGCCTGCTGAATGTAGCGGCGATGGCGGTGGGCGCGGTGATGTTCATCCTCATCTTCTACAGCCCACTCTTGCTGCAACAAGTGCTGGGCTACACGCCCAGCCAGGCCGGGCTCTTGTTGACGCCGCTGGTCGCCGCCATTTCTGTGGGCAGCATCATCAACGGGCGCATGTTTCCCAAGCAGACCGAGCCGCAGCGCCTGATGGTGTTCGGCGGCGGGCTGCTTGCGGCCGGATCGCTCATGGTCCTGCTGATCTCGCCGGGCACGTCGGCCTGGTGGATCCTTGGCGCCTTTTTCGTCAACGGTTGCGCGCTGGGCTTCCTTCTGCCCAATCTGACACTTTTCATGCAGATGCTCAGCGAACGCCGCGACGTGGGCGTCGCATCGGCCCTGGTGCAGACCACACGCGCCATCGGCAGCGCACTGGGCACCGCCGTGGTCGGCATTCTGATTTCGCACAGCACGGTGCTAAACGGAGTGCGGACAGGCCTCGTCCTGTGTATTGTTCTTTCGCTGGCCTGTGCGCTGCTCGCGCACCGGGTCAAGATGAAGAATCTGGTCACGAGCCGGAAGTAAGGCGTATACCCGAGACAAACATGCGTCAACGCAATCTGATGGACCTGCTGCTCCTGGCAGCGGTCTGGGGCGGTTCCTTTCTGTTCATGCGGGTCGCGGTCAAGGACTTTGGACCGGTCGCGCTGATCGAACTGCGCGTGGGACTGGCCGCCCTCTTCCTGCTCCCCGCGGCACTGTGGCGCGGCAAGCTGCCCATCATCGCCCGGAACTGGAAGGCGCTGCTGGTAGTGGGCACGCTCAACGCCGCCGTACCCTTCCTCCTGTATGCGTATGCCGCCCAGTCGCTGGGCGCGGGGTTCCTGTCGGTGGCCAACGCCGTAACGCCCGTGTGGGGCGCGGTGGTCGGATGGCTGTGGCTCAAGGACAAGCTGCCCTGGATGCGTTCGCTCGGCCTATTGATCGGGCTGGTCGGCATCATCGTGCTGGTGTGGGACAAACTGGATTTTCAGGCCGGCGGCACGGGCCCGGCGGTGCTGGCGGCCATATCCGCGCCAGTCTTCTACGGCATCGCGGCCAATTGGACCAAGCGCTTCCTGTCCCGCGTGGACGCATTGGCCAGCGCCACTGGCAGCATGATTGCGGCATCGCTCGTACTGCTGCCGCTGGCCATCCCGGCCTGGCCCGACACACCCGCGTCGGCGTCGGCGTGGATTTCCACGATTTTGCTGGCAGTGGTCTGCACGGGCGCGGCGTACATCATCTTCTTTCGCCTGATCGCCAACGTCGGCCCCACCGCGGCCGTCAGCGTCACGTTCCTGGTGCCGATCTTTGGTGTAGTTTGGGGTGCCACGCTGTTGGACGAGGCAGTCACCCCATCCATCGCAATCGGCGCCGCCATCATCCTGGTCGGCACGGCCCTGGCCCTGGGCTTGCTCAAGCCGCGGCGCTGACCGCCGCGCTCAGTATTTATCCGACGTCCCGGTCAACGCCACCCCGACGCGCAACAGCGTGTAGGACACCGCATCAATCCAGCGTCGGACCCATCCGCGCCGCTGGTACTCCAGGGGTCGGATGAAGCGTCCGCCTTCGCGGATGGCCGTCTCCAGGCGCTCCTGGAGCTCCCACGCGAAGGGCTGGCTGTCGACCACGACATTGGCCTCGCGCGCCAGCAGCAGGCTGAAGGGATCCAGGTTGGACGATCCTATCGTGGCGACGTTGTCGATGACGGCCACCTTGGCATGCAGATAGCTCGGCATGTATTCGTAGATCTCGATGCCGTCGCGCAGCAGCTTGTCGTACAGCGAGCGCGTGGCGTGGTACTGCATGCGGTATTCGACCTTGCCCTGCAGCAGCAGGCGCACACGCACCCCGCGCGCTGCGGCCTTGGCCAATGCGCGTCGAAAGCGCACGCCGGGAAAGAAGTACGCGTTCGCGATCAGGATGTCGCGTCGCGCCCGCGAGATGCCGAACAGGTAGGCGCGTTCGAACGTCCTGCGAAAGCGCAGGTTGTCGCGCAGCACCAGTGCGGCGCGCAGCACGCCGCCGGGCGACACCGGAACTTCGCGCGGTTTGAGCAGTTGCAGGCGGTTCCAGTCACGAGGGTGTCGTCGAAGGCGTGACCAGTTCAGGCGCACCCACAGCAGTTCCTGCGCGTAGGCGGCCTGCGTGACTAGCGGGCCTTCCACCTGCACCGCGAAATCGAATCGCGGGCCGGAGATGCCGTCAGTGGGATCGAGGTCGTCATAGTCGTCGACGATGTTGATGCCGCCGATGAAGGCGATGCGGCCGTCGACGACCGTGACCTTGCGGTGCAGGCGCCGCAGGCGGCTGCGCGACGGCACGAAGCGCGCGAACCATCGCGGTTCGGGGCGGAAGATGCGGCATTGCGCCCCTGCGTTGGTCAGTGCGATGCGCACCCGCTCGCCATGCAAGGCGCTGCCGAATCCATCCAGCACCACGCGCACCTTGACGCCCCGGCGCGCGGCCGCGGCCAGGCATTCCAGCACCTGGGTACCGGTGCGGTCCACCATGAAGATGTAGGTTTCCAGGTGGACGCTGACCGTGGCGGCGTCGATGGCAGCGCAAAGCGCCGGAAAGAAGTCGGCGCCGTTCTGGAGCAAGCGGATCTCGTTGCCCTGCCCCCACTCCAACCTGTCCTGCTCGGGCTTCACGGGAGTTCCAACTCCGCCAGCAAGGGGGAATGGTCAGAAAGCTTGGCCCATTCGCGGCCCCGCAGCACGCGCGCGCTGCGCACGGCAAAGCCGCGCTGGTAGATGCGGTCCAGCCGAAACCAGGGAAACACGGCGGGGAACGTGCGCGGCGGCGGCAGCAGCAGGCGCGAGCTGCCATCCATGCCCAGCTGGTTGGTGCGTTCCATGACGGAAACACCGCTGTTGGGCAGTCCGCGCAGGGCGTTGCTCAACCGCTTGACCGAGTCGCGCAGGCGCGGCAGGTCGCCGCCATGGCTGCGCGGGGCATGCGAGAACACTTCGTACAGGCCCAGTTGCTGCACGAACATGGGCGCCAGCCGGTCATTCCAGTCGTTGAAGTCACCCGCGATCAGGATGGGCTCGCCGTCGGGCACCATACTCTTGATGCGTTCGGTCAGCGCCAGGATCTGGCGCGATCGGCTGCCGGCGAACAAGCCCAGATGAACCACGAAGCAATGCACCGCGCGGTCGCCGAGCTCAATGCGTGCATGCAGCAGGCCGCGCTGCTCCAGGCGATGGTCGGAGATGTCCAGGTTTTCGTGGTCGATGATGGGATAGCGCGACAGCAACGCATTGCCGTGGTCGGTGGCGTCACGCACCGCGTTGCGGCCGTAGGCCACGTCCAGCCGCAGCGCTGCGGCTAGGGATTCATGCTGGGCATCCAGCAGCGATCGCTGCTCGTTGCGGCCCTGGACTTCCTGCAGGAAGACGAGGTCAGGACGCAGGCCATACAGGCCCAGGCGGAGTTCATTCAGGGAGTCGCGCCGGCCCAACGCCGAACGGCCCTTGTGGATGTTGTAGCTGACGACTCGGATGAGCGACATGGAAGCAATGGCGCCTTTCAAATCTTGGGAACCGCCGGCCGGTTCTTGAAATGCCCGCCGGCCAGGCGCCGCCATCCGCGGCGGCGTTAGCCAGATTACTCCATTTCAGCCGGCCATTCCCACATTTGCGGCGCCCTCCAATCGAGCCCCCCGCGACGCAAGCCGCCGATGCACCCGAAGCGCACCGCCGCGGATCCGGCTCTGCCGGTCCGCCAGCGGGCCCCCTTGAGGGGGATGCGCCGGAGGCGCTTCGGGGGTGGACTCACTTCTCTACGTTGCGCAGACGGATGTGCAGTTCGCGCAACTGCTTTTCGTCGACTTCCGACGGCGCTTGCGTCAGGAGGTCCTGGGCGCGCTGCGTCTTCGGGAAGGCGATCACGTCGCGGATCGACTCGGCACCGGTCATCATCGTGACGATGCGGTCCAGGCCGAAGGCGATGCCGCCGTGCGGAGGCGCGCCGTACTGCAGCGCATCCAGCAGGTAGCCGAACTTCTCGCGGGCTTCCTCGGCGCCGATCTTCAGCGCGCGGAACACCTTGCTCTGCACTTCTTCACGATGGATACGGACCGAGCCGCCGCCGATTTCCCAGCCGTTCAGCACCATGTCGTAGGCCTTGGCGAACGCCTTGCTGGGATCGGACTCCAGGAAGTCTTCGTGGCCGTCCTTCGGGCTTGTGAACGGGTGGTGGGCGGCGGTGTAGCGGCCGTCTTCCTCGTCGTATTCGAACATCGGGAAGTCGACGACCCACAGGGGCTTCCAGCCAGCCGTGAACAGGCCCGTCTTCTTGCCGAATTCGCTGTGGCCGATCTTGGCGCGCAGCGCGCCGATGGCGTCGTTCACGACCTTCTCGCGGTCGGCGCCGAAGAAGATGATGTCGCCGTCCTGGGCGCCGGTGCGCTTGACCAGTTCGGCCAGCGCGGCGTCATGCAGGTTCTTGACGATCGGCGATTGCAGGCCGTCGCGGCCCTTGGCCACTTCGTTGACCTTGATGTAGGCCAGGCCCTTGGCGCCGTAGATGCCGACGAACTGCGTGTAGGAGTCGATCTCGCTGCGCGACATTTCCGCGCCGCCCGGCACGCGCAGGGCAACCACGCGGCTGCCCGGCGCCGTGGCGGCGGCGGCGAACACCTTGAAGTCGACGTCGCGCATGACGTCGGTGATGTCGGTGAATTCAAGCTGTACGCGCAGGTCGGGCTTGTCCGAGCCATAGCGGCGCATGGCTTCGGTCCAGGGCATGGTGGGGAACGACGACGGCAGGTCGACGCCCTGCACCACCTTGAACACGTGGCGGATCAGGTTTTCGAAGATCTCGCGGATTTCGAATTCGTTCAGGAACGAGGTTTCGCAATCGATCTGCGTGAATTCCGGCTGGCGGTCGGCGCGCAGGTCTTCGTCGCGGAAGCACTTGGTGATCTGGTAGTAGCGGTCGAAGCCCGACACCATCAGCATCTGCTTGAACAGCTGCGGCGACTGCGGCAGCGCGAAGAAGTGGCCGGCGTTCACACGCGACGGCACCAGGTAGTCGCGCGCGCCTTCGGGCGTGCTCTTGGCCAGCATGGGGGTTTCGATGTCGATGAAACCGAGCGAGTCCAGGAACTTGCGGGTTTCGATGGACACGCGATAGCGCAGCATCAGGTTGCGCTGCATCTGCGGGCGGCGCAGGTCCAGCACGCGGTGCGTCAGACGGGTGGTTTCCGACAGGTTGTCGTCATCGAGCTGGAACGGCGGCGTGACCGACGCGTTCAGGATTTCGACTTCCTTGCACAGCACCTCGATCTCGCCCGAGGCCAGCTCGGTGTTGGCGGTGCCGGCGGGACGCTCGCGCACCAGGCCGGTCACGCGGACGCAGAACTCGTTGCGCAGGCGCTCGGCGGTGGCGAAGGCGGCGTTGTCCGGATCGAACACGATCTGGGCCAGGCCCGCGCGGTCGCGCAAGTCGATGAAGATGACCCCGCCGTGGTCGCGGCGGCGGTTCACCCAGCCGTACAGGGTGACGGTCTGGCCGAGATGGTCACGGCAAACCTGGCCGGTGTAGCAGGTACGCATGCGGGATGACTCCGTTGTGTGCTTGGTTTGAGCGTAGGGGTTACGAATCGGCGCGAGGTGCATCTTGCACGCTCGGCGCCGGAGAGAGCGGGGCCGGCCGGACCACGGGCGTCGCCGCCGGGGCCGGGGCGACAACGCCCATGGAAACGATGTACTTCAATGCCGCGTCCACGCTCATTTGAAGGTCGATCGCGTCAGCGCGAGGCACCATCAAAAAGAAGCCGGACGTGGGGTTCGGTGTCGTCGGCACGTACACGCTGATGTGGTCGCCTGGCAGGCTGGCGGCCACTTCACCACTGGGCGTGCCGGTGACAAAGGCGATGGTCCAGGAGCCCGCGCGCGGATACTGCACCAGCACCGCGCGGCGAAACGCCTGTCCGTTGGGGGCAAGCACGGTATCGCTGACCTGCTTGACCGAGTTGTAGATGGATCGCACCAGCGGAATCCGACCCAGCAGGCTTTCCCACTGGTCGACCATGGTGCGGCCGATCAGGTTGGCCGCGAACACGCCCGTCAGAAGCACCACCACGATGACCAGGAGGAAGCGGAAGCCGGGGATGTCGATGCCGAACAGCGATTCGGACGACAGGAAGCCAGGCACGAACCCTTCCAGGGTGGCGACCAGCAGCCCCAGCACCCACACCGTAATGACCAGGGGAACCCAGATCAGGAGGCCGGTGATGAAGTACTTCTTGAAGACGCGCATCCGCATCGCGAACGCTCTCTAGGACGTGGCGCTGCCGGCGGCAGGCGCCGCCGGGGCGGATGCGGCAGCCGGCGCTGCGGCGGGCGCGGCGCTTTCAGCGGGCGCCGGCGAGCTTGCAGGCGCAGCGCCCGGGCTGGCGTTGCCGTTGCCGCTGCCGTTGCCACGGAAATCCGTGACATACCAGCCGGAGCCCTTCAGCTGGAATCCAGCCGCGGTCACCTGCTTGGAAAACGTGCTTTGACCGCATTCGGGGCAGTCCGAAAGCGGCGCGTCGGAAATCTTCTGCAAGACGTCTTTGGCATGGCCGCAGGCGCTGCACTTATAGGCGTAGATGGGCATCGAGGGCTCCCAGGCGCAAGCCCGGCATATCAAAATCCGCTTGCCGCGGCGCCAAGGCGCTAGGCTTGGCGGCCGGCTAGACCGGAAAAAATACGGGAAAGTCTTGAATTTTAGCGGTTTTTCATGAAGCGTCGGAGTTCGGCTCCGCCCGCCGCCCCCAAGGCGTCAGCCCGGAGACGGCCCGCTTGGGGCGGGCAGACCTTCCTATATGGGAAGCAGGAACATCGCCGCGGCCACCAACGTGGGCCCCAGGGCGCACAGGAACAGGCGGCCCGACGAAATGCTGCCATCGGGAAAATGGTTCTTCAGGATGGCGAAACCCGCTGGATTGGGGGCGTTGGCGATCACCGTCAGGCCGCCGCCCGTCACCGCGCCGGCGACCAGCATGTAGCGCCAGGCCTCGTTGGTGCCTTCCACCAGCGAACCCAGGTAGGTGAGTGCGGCATTGTCCGTGATGGCCGTGAGTGCGGTGGCGCCCCAGAACAGGACAAAGGGCTCCAGTCCGCCCAGCAAATCCTGCAACCACCATTTCTGCAGGCCGCCCAGCACGACCAGCCCGGCCAGGAAGAAGCCAACCATCAGCCCCTCTTTGATCATCAGGCGGTCCTGGTGCCGCTTGTAGGCTTCCGAGAACCCGATGAACATCATCAACAGGCCCAGGAAAATGGCCGGATGATGGGCGCTGAGCACCACCGCAACCAGGAAGATCAGGTGCACCAGGATCACGACGGCCGGGACCGGCGGGCGCTTGCCAGCGCCTTCGCGCGCATCCACGCCGCCCCGAGTGCCCACCGCCCCTTCGAGCAGCGCCTTGCGGCAGATGAAAGTCAGCAGGCCGGCGTTCAGGCAGACCGCCAGCGCGGCGCGCCAACCGAAATGCTGCGCCATGAAGGTCGAATCCCAGCCGAACGTGCCCGCCACCATCAGCACGGGCGGGGCGGCGTACGACGTCAGCACGCCGCCGATCGACACGTTCACGAACAGCACGCCCAGCGTCAGGTACTTGAACCCGGCCCGGCCGCTGCTGCGGAAGTAGGCGTCACGCAACAGGATGGCGGCCAGCGTCATGGCGGCGGGTTCGGTGATGAACGAACCGCCCAACGGCACCAACGCCATCACCACGAAAAAGGTGGCCAGTTCTCGCGGCATGGGCAGCGCCCGGGCGACGATGCGCACCAGCATGCCGACCAGTTCAAGAATCGGTCGGCTTGCCGCCACCACCATGATGACGAAGACGAACAGCGGCTCCGTGAAATTGCGCGTGTCCATGTAGTCGATGGCGACAGACGGCCCCGCCACCGCCGCCATCGCCACGATCAGCGCAAAGGCCCAGACGCCGAAAACCGCCTCGACCTCGGAGAACAGATGCCAGAACCCCGCGTGCGGCCCGCCCCGATGCGCAAGCCGCGCAAAGAAAGGAACCGAAAAGGTGTGGAGCACCGCCACGGCAAACAGGAGGGTGGCGATGATCTCGAGCGACTGGGGCATGGACGGGAATTCCGGCAACGAGTTTCACGCGGCGCGCGCCGCCCGGCGGGATTGCCAGGCAAGCGTCGCAATATAGCCCAGCGTCCAGTTGCTGTAACGCAGGGTCAACACGGATTCCCCCGCCCTTTCCTAGGCGATCGGCGCGGGCGGTTCTGCGCCGTCCTGCGCCGCTTTCATCTCCATCAGCAGGCTGTGCAGCATTTCGGTCGAGAGGCCATGCAGCACCAGGCGGTAGCCCGCGCGCAGGGTGGACATCGGAACCAGCGGATGGTTGTTGTTGACCAGGATGAGGTGTTGCGGCGCCCCCAGCAACTTGGCCGCGTAGATGCCGATCGTCTCGTCCAGCTGCAGCGAATTGGCCGCGCGCCAGAAGTCGTTGTCGGTCAGCATCAGTTGGTACAGCGGCGTGAAGAGTTCGATGGCGCTTTGCAGGTCCAGGAAGTTGAGCTTGCCTTGCGGCATGTCTTCCAGACGGATCGGCGGATCGCGCAGCATGGAGTAGTCCACCGTCTGCGGCGCATGCATTTCCACGCCGGCGTCGCGCAGCGCCTGGTTCAGGCGGATGACGAAGTTGAACAGGTTCAAGTCGTGCTTGACGAAGAGTTCGTCCTTCAGGTCGTCGATCTCCATGGGCTCGAGCGGCGTCGTGGTGATCGGAACCGGCGAGTTGGCCGCGATGAAAGCCAGCGCCTGCGCGCCCAGGTGGAAATGGCGCAGGATGAGCCAGTTGGCCTCGGGCGACACGAAACGATTCAGCCCCCACGCCAGGATGCGATGCAGCAGGCGGGAGTGCGACCAGCGGCGCGGCAGGAAGGTCTTGATGACCTGGATCAGGATGATGAAGGCGCGCGCCAGCGGACGCAGGAAGGGCAGCAGATACTGCCGCGACGCGCAGCTTGAATCCGTCAGCCAGGCCTTTTTCACCTTGTCCGGCAACGGCGTGCTGCGATCCAGGTAGAGCGCGAGCCACGGGCTGGGATCCGCCGGGTCATGCTGGTTGGCGAGGAAATCAGGTTCCTTGTTCATGCCGCGTCTGCCTCCATCACGTGATGGAACTGCATCAGGTACAGGGCCGCCGTGCGGCGCGCCGTGTCCACGATGCGTTGTTCCGCGCGCCCGTCCTCGTCGCAATCCAGCGCCAGCTCCACGGCGGACAGCCATCGCGCCAGATGGTGCTCGTCGTTGTGGCCGTGGTATTCCAGGAAGCGGAAGGCGTCCGGGGGCAGTTGCAGGCTGGCCTTCAGCAGCGGCAGCAGCGCCGGCACGATGCGCTGCCCCGTGCCTTCGATGATGTAGATCGCCCCCAAGAGGCCGATCGGATCGCGCGTGGCGGCCAGGCCGTGCAGATAGGCGTTCAGCGCTTCGCCACCAGGATTGCGGCGCAGGGCGTCGATGTCCGCCACCGCGCCGCCGGCGGTGCGATAGTCCTGGAAGAGGATCTGGAAGTCGTTCTGTTCTTCGCCGGCGTGCATGTCGATCAGCGCGGCCAGCGGCGCGTATTGCGCCGTCAGCGACGCGGCGCCCTCGCGCATCCACTTGCTGCCCTCGCGCACCTGCGGAATCCAGTTTTCCATCCAGTTCAGGTAGTCGGGGGTCTGGAACTGGCGGTTGCGCAAGCGCTTGACGACCGGCGTGCGCCACACGCGCGAGCGGTAGTCGTGCCAGATCGCCGCCAGTTCGGTCAGCAGTTGCCCCAGGCCTTGCGGCGCCATGTCCGGATCATGCGGCGGCGCAATCGCGTCCGCGTCGGCGCTGGACGCGTCTTCGCGCGCAGCAACGGCTTGCGCGCCGGCGACGGCCCCGACAGCCACGGGTTCGGCGTGGACGGCTTCGGCTTCCAGCAACATGTAGGCCGCCATGAAGCGTCCGGACTCGGGGATGTAGCAGAAGATCTGTTCGCCCGGCTTGACCTCGCGCGTTTCCAGGAACTCCGCCAGCATGATCAGGATCGACGCGGCGCCCGTATTGCCGCGCCATGCCAGGTTGCTGAACCAGCGTTCGCGCGGAATCACCAGGCCGGCCTTTTCCATCAGGTCTTCCACCACCGGGATGAATTTTTCCGACGAGTAGTGGCACAGGAAATGGTCGACCTTGTCCGGATCCACCCACCCGTCGCGCACCAGCTTGGCGTATTCGTGGATGCCGATGTCGAACAGATGCGGCAACAGGCGGATGTCCTGGCGCAGGGACAGCGCGCCGTCCGCCTCGGCCTCGTTCCACGACGGATAGTCCAGGTGTCCCTTGCCGCGGTCGGCCGTCAGGCCCAGTTGCATGCAGACGGGGTAATCGCCCGAGAACGATCGTTGGTGCACCCACTTCAGGCGCAGGCGCACGCCTTGCGAGGCGCCCGGCAACGGCCGTCCGCTATTGCCCAGCAGCACGGCACCAGCGCCGTCCGACAGCATCCAGCGCAGGAAGTGCGCATCGAAATCGGCGTCGTAGCCGCGCGCGGCAAAGCGCGACCGCTTGAACAGACGCGACGGCAATTCGCTGGCCACGGCCAGCGCGCTGGCATGCGCGCCAAGCTCGACGCCTTGCGCGGCTGCCTGGATGGCCGATACGCCGGCCGCGCAGATGCCGTGCACAGACAACGTCTCCATCGGCGGAGCCGCCAGTTCACCCTGGATCATGTTCGAAAAACCCGGCATCAGCGCATCGCCGCCGGACGACCCGCTAGCCAGCAGGGAGACGGCGGACAGGTCGCTGTCCTGGCGCCGCAGGCAGTCGCGGATGGCGTTGGCCGCCAACTGCGCATTGGTGAACACCGTCGCGCCCTCGGCGTCGATCGCGTAATGGCGCTGCTTGATGCCGTTTTCGGCCAGGATGCGGCTCTTGATCCGGCTTGACATACGGTTCAGCGGCGCGATGTAGCTGTCCATGGCATCGTTGGACACGGGCTCGCCCGGCATGAAGTAGCCGGCGCTCTCCAGATAGACACGATGAAACGCGATAGGCATGGTGGCTCTCTAGTGGAAAAGTGGGAATGCGGCGCTAGCGGACGTGCTCCGGCGCCATGCAGGAACGGCTGCGGAACCGAGGCACGAAGGCGCCCATGATGAAGACGCGGAACATGTAGCGCGCGAGGCCGCGTTCGTTCAGTGCGGGCAGCACGCGGCCGCGATAGTGGTCGCGATGCAGGCGGGTCAGTTCGGACCAGTGCGCGCGGGGATGCTCGTGATGCGCGGTGTGCAGGCCGATGTTGAACAACAGGGGATTGACCATTCCCTCGAAATTGCGGGCGTAGTTCAGGCCCGCCACGTGCCGCGGACCGCCGTCCGCATGCGCATGCTGCAAGTAGTTCGTGGCCAGCAGCCAATGCAGGCCATGCAATTGGGGCACGATCACGAACACCAGCGCCTTGGCCGGGTTCGCCGCGATCAACCCGGCCCACAGGCCCAGCCACACGCCGTACTGGGCCATGCAATACCGCCAAGCGCCCGGCCAGTGCCGGCGCAGGCGGCCCAGCCACGTGAAGAACAGCGGATACAGCACCCAGGCGGCTTGCACGGGATGAATGACATAGCCCCAAAGATGGTTCGTGTCGCCGCCAAACCGATAGGTGCGCGCCACGTCCAGGGCGCCGTGCTTGTAGCGGTGATGATTGGCCACGTGCGCCGGGTAGAACACAAAGGTCGGATGCCCTTGCAGCAGCGTGATCCAGAAGTCGGTGATCCGATTGGACCAGCGGCCACGCCACATGCGGATGTGCGTGTGGTTGTGGTGGATGACCCCGATGCCCAGCGTCAGGAACAACATCAGGGCATAGAGCGGCCACCAGAACCCGTTGAACCACTGCCACGCGGCCAACGCGGGCAGCGCGGCCAGATAGGCCAGGCTTTGCCAGTCACGCCGGTTGCGCAGCGTGGGCAGTCCGCGCTGCGGGCCAGGGCGGGTCGGCACTATGCCGAGCCTCGCGAATCCGCGGCGGCCTCGCGTTGACGAAACGCTTCCAGCTGGCGATCGGCGGCCTCCGCACCCAACCGCGTGCGGAACAGGCGATCCATGAAGGTGAACTGGAAGCCGTAGTTGCCGTTGTAGCAGGCATGGTGCAGGTGATGCCGGCGGCTGGCGGCGAACCAGTGCGCATACGACACCTTGGGGAAGAAGTCGTAGTTGGCATGGCCGATGCAGTTGAAGAACAGGCTGAACAGCGGCACCGACGCCAGCGACCAGAAGCTGAAGTCGTGCAGCACCATCGGCAGCATGATCACGTTGCCCAGCATCAGCGCCTCGACGGGGTGGAAGCTGTAGGTGGAAAACGGCGTGGTCACGACCGAACGATGGTGCGGCAGGTGGAAGCGGCGCAGCAGCCTGGTATGCAGCAGGCGGTGGTTGATCCAGAAGTGCACGTCGTTCCACGCCACCAGGGCCAGGATTTCCAGGACGATCTTCTGCCCGCTCGCGTCCGGGTCCAGGTGCGCCCATCCCAGCTGCAGCAATCCCCATGGAAAGATCATGCCGGTGCCGAACAGCAGGATCGACAGGCCCGACTGTGCGAGTTCGCGCCGAAACTGACCCGGCGCGAGAGGCCGAGGGTCAAGCGGCCGGCCTATGCCCAGCGCCGGCAGGATGTGCTGGGTCAGCAACCAGGTTGCCGCGCCGAACAACAGATAGATGCCGCCGAAGAAAAGCAGGCCCGCCAGCATGACCTGCCAGGCGGACAAGGCTTCAAAAGCTTGGCCCATGAAGGTTTTGTTTCACCCCGAAGAATGGCGGCATCATAAGCAATCCGTCAGCTTCCCGGTAAGTCATTTATTACTAAATGAATCCGGACGCCACAAAGCGCTCAGGCCGCCCGCAGGCCTTCCGTCAGAAGGGGAAATTGTCGTTCGACGCCCGCCACCGCTGCCTGCAATCGCGCTGCAAGCGCCGAGCTGGCTTGCGGCATGGGCAGGCGCAGCTCGTTCGACAACAGGCCCTGGTGGGCAAGTTGCGCCTTCAGCGGCCCTGGACTGGGCTCTCCAAAGACAAGCTGGATCACCGGCGCCAATGCGTGGAACAGCGTCCTGGCTTCGTCCAGCCGCTGCCCCCGCACCGCGCGATGCATCGCCACGAACAGGTCGGGCCGGATATGCGCGGCGGCGGCGATCATGCCGGTTCCGCCCAGGCACAGCACGGACAAGGATTGCAGGTCTTCGCCCGCCAGCACGTCCATCTGCCCGTCGGCAATCAGCGCCACCGTCTTTTCCAGCGAGCCGCCGCAGTCCTTGATCGCGGCGATGTTGGGATGCGCGGCCAGCGCCAGCAAGGTGGCCGTGTCCAGCGTGGTGCCGGTGCGGTAGGGGATGTCGTAGAGCACCAGGGGAAAGCGCGAGGCGTCGGCCAGGCAGCGGAAGTAGGCGGCGGCGCCCTCCTGGCCGGCGCGGACGTAGTACGGCGCTGGCGCCAGGATGCCCGCCAGCGGACGGGTGCCGAACGCCGACAGACGCTGCAGCACGTGCCCTTGATGATTGCCTGCCAGGCCCATGACCACAGGCAATCTGCCAGCCTCGGCCAGCACGGCGTCCAGCACGGCAAGCTGTTCGGCGTCGTCCAGCGAGGCGGCCTCGCCGGTGCTGCCGCACACGACCAGGCCATCCACCCCTGCGGCGGCATAGTGGCGCACGAGGCGTCGCAAGGCCCCGCCGTCAACGGAGCCGCCCGAAAACGGCGTGACCAGAGGCACCCAGACGCCCTGGAACAGAGATTGATTGGACTGCATGTGAACACTCCTTCGGTATGGACCGTGGTGGGGACCGTACAGAAGTGCTCGGGATATCAGTGGGGTGCGCGCGGAGGCGCCAGGGCGCCGCCAGAAGGCCGCTGTTCCGTCGCCCATCTGACGGAACAGCATGCTCCGGTCAGATGAGCGGCTGTTTTTTGGATTTCAGGCCGGCGGCAGCCAGCACCACGCCAAGGGCGCGGAGACTGGAAGCGGATCGGATGGCCTGAAGAATCATGAATGAGGCGGACGCAATGAGCGGCGGATGCAGAAATCTACCGGGAGCGCCGGGCCGTGTCAACGGCGGCTCGGCGTGGCGGGTCGGTCAGTCGAGCGTCGCCAGGAACACCGCGCACAGCGCTTCCATGCCCTTGCGATCGTCTTCGTCAAAGCGGTCCGGCACGGGGCTGTCCACGTCCCAGACGCCGATCAGTTGACCTTTATGCACCAGCGGCACCACGACTTCGGAGCGCGAGGCGGCATCGCAGGCGATATGGCCCGGGAAGGCGTGCACGTCCGGCACCAACTGCGTCTGACGCTGGCTGGCGGCGGCGCCGCACACGCCGCGGTTCAGCGGGATGCGCACGCAGGCGGGCTTGCCCTGGAACGGGCCCAGCACCAGCTCGTTGCCATCGAAGAAGTAGAAGCCCACCCAGTTCAGGTCGGGCAACGCCTGGTACGCCAGGGCGCTGAGGTTGGCCGCATTTGCGATGCGGTCGGGCTCATCCTGCAGCAGCGCGCGAGCCTGGACGGCCAGTTCTGCATACAGGGCGGCTTTGGAGTCGGCGACGATAGGGGCGGCTTCGAACATGAGGAAAATGTAACTGTACAGGCGGTTATCGATGCAGGTGATTTTAGGGGTTTCGCCCGATAAAGGGGCCGGGCTGTTACCGTGTGGGACAATAGTTTTTTGTCAAACGCCTCACCCCTCTCACCTTCTTGATCAAGAAGCAATCCATGGACAAGCCTCTCGAACCTGCGTTTTCCTTTTCGGAACGCGCCCAGCAACTCACCAGCTCCGCCATCCGCGAGATCCTCAAGGTCACCGAGCGTCCCGAAGTCATCTCGTTCGCGGGCGGCCTGCCTGCGCCCGGCGGCTTCCCGGTAGAAGTGGTGCGTGCGGCGTTCGACAAGGTACTGTCCACCAACGGCCGCGCGGCCCTCCAATATGGCCCGACTGAAGGCTATGCGCCGCTGCGCAAATGGGTTGCCGACGACCTGAGCGCCACGGGCGCCAACGTTGCTCCCGACCAGACCCTCATCGTTTCGGGTTCGCAGCAGGCGCTGGACCTGCTGGGCAAGGTGCTGATCGACAAGGACAGCAAGGTGCTGGTCGAAGACCCCAGCTACCTGGGCGCGCTGCAATCGTTCAGCCTGTACCAGCCCAAGTTCGTGCCCGTGCCCACCGACGAAGGCGGCCTGATCCCGGAAGCCATCACGCCCGAACTGGCCGAAGGCGCGCGCTTTCTGTATGCCCTGCCCAACTTCCAGAACCCCACGGGCCGCACGCTCAACCTGGAACGTCGCATCGCGCTGGTCAAGCGCGCCGCCGAACTGGGCCTGACCATCGTCGAGGATGATCCCTACGGCGAACTGCGCTACGCCGGCGAACCGCAGCCCGGCCTGATCGCGCTGGCCGCCGAGTACGGCGCCAATGTCGTGCGCCTGGGCACGTTCTCGAAGGTGCTGGCCCCCGGCCTGCGCCTGGGCTACATCGCCGCCGCGCGTCCGCTCATCGACAAGCTGGTGCAGGCCAAGCAGGCTACCGACCTGCATACACCCACGCTTACCCAGATGGCCGTGTACGAGATCGTCAAGGACGGCTTCCTGGCCGAGCATCTGCCGAACGTTCGCGAGATCTACCGCGCGCAGGGCAAGTGCATGCTGGACGCGATCCAGCAAGAGTTCCCGTCCACCGTCACCTGGACCAAGCCGGAAGGCGGCATGTTCATCTGGCTGACCCTGCCCGAGCACATCGACAGCACCAAGCTGCTGGAAAAAGCCATCGCGCAAAACGTGGCATTCGTGCCCGGCGCGCCGTTCTACAGCGGCGCGGGCAAGCGCAACACGCTGCGCCTCAGCTTCGCGACCGTGCCGGAAGACAAGATCCGCACCGGCATCGCCATCCTGGGCAAGCTCCTGAAGGCGGAATAAGCCCTTCCCGCCGTGGGGCTGGATGCCCCGTCCCCGCGGCGTATCTGCGGGGGGTTTCCTCTGAACGGGGATACGGCAGGCGCGCGGGGTCCCCCTGCAGACCGCGGTGACGGCATGGGTCGACCATGCTTCGAATGTGTACCGGCCGGGCGCAATGCTCGGCCGTTGTTTTATGCTGTCGGCTTTCCCGACCACTTTTGACCGTGACAGTGAGCGCTTCGCAACAACCTTCCACCGATCTCAGCGATATCGTCTTCACCGACTGGGTCGAACGCTGGCTTCCCAAATCGTGGCGGCCCTACGCCCGCCTGTGCCGCCTGGATCGCCCCATCGGCACCTGGCTGACCCTGCTGCCGGCAATCGCCGCGCTGGTTCAGACGGCAGGAGGCCTGCCCGACCTGCAACGGCTGGTCGTGTTCTCGCTGGGCGCGCTACTGATGCGCGGCATCGGCTGCACGGTCAACGACATGTGCGACCGCAACTTCGACAAGCACGTCGAGCGCACGCGCTTCCGGCCATTGACCAGCGGCCAGCTGTCGATGAAGAACGCCGTGTGGTTCCTGCTTGGCCAACTGCTGGTCTGCGGATCGCTCCTGTTCTTCCTGAACGAAATGAGCCGCTGGCTTGCCGTGGCGGTGCTGCCGTTCGTCTTCATCTATCCCCTGTGCAAGCGCGTCACGTACTGGCCGCAGGTGGTGCTGGGCATCTGCTTCAACTGGGGCATGCTCATGGCATGGTCCGACACGCAGAACCACGTGCCATTGGCCGCCATCGCCATGTGGCTGGGCGCCGTGCTGTGGCAGGTGGGGTACGACAGCATCTACGCCTATGTCGACGTGCGCGACGACCGCAGCCTGGGGCTGCATTCCACCGCCATGCGTTTTGGCGATCAGGGCAAGCTCTGGATAGGCGGTTTTTACCTGGGCACCGTCGTGCTGTGGGCTTGGGGTGGCTACGCGATGGGCCTGTCGTGGGCGTATCAGGTCGGCATGGTCGCCGTGGCCGTGCATCTGGCGTGGCAGCTCAAGGTCTTCGACATCCAGCGGCCTGACCGCAACTTCATGCTGTTCCGCGCCAACTTGTGGCTGGGCGCCCTGCTGGTGGTTGCGGCGCTGGCGGGCACGCTGGTTCGCTGATACGCGACGCCGAACGCGCCGGCCGGGTCGGCGCGTTTGACACCAGGCCTCGCTGACGCAGCCCCTGAACGCACGGCCGTTCACGCGCCCCCGCAAGCCCGATCGCGGCGCCGCCGTCGCGTATTCGCGGGCATCACACCGAACCCATGCATTGCGGGTAATCCCGACACGGGCGATGATGGCGTCTCTGCAATCGCCACGGAGACGCCGCATGCCTTCATTGACCAAAGTCCTGCTTGCCGCCACCGCCTCGTGCGCCCTGTTCGGCATCCTGCCCGCCCAGGCAGCCACGGACTGCTCTGCACTACGCGGCTGCGCCGCGAAGTTCTGCCACATCGAAAACGATATCGCCGCCGCACAGGCGCAGAACAACTCCCGTCGCGAGGCAGGCTTGCGCAAGGCTTTGGCCGAGGCCAAGGCAAATTGCACCGACAGCCGCCTGCAGTCGCAGCGCGAATCCGACGTCCGCGAAAAGCAGACCAAGGTCGCCGAGCGCCAGCAAGAGCTGAAAGAGGCACGCGCGAAGGGCAAGCAAGACAAGATTGACAAGGCGCAGCGCAAGCTTGACGAAGCGCAGGCGGAATATGACGCCGCGCTGGCCGATTTGAACCGCTGAGCGATTTCCTGCAATCTTGAATGCCACGGCTGGGCGGGCCGGGCTTCGCAAGAATTCCAAAAAACGCCGAACTCAGGCCTTTCCGCCTCGAGCGTCCCACGTCGCGCCTTCCGCGGCCACATCCGCGCAAAACACCTCCGTCATCAAATGGAAATATCGCCACCCATGGTGCCATGCGGGGAATTGCTTCGCGATTAGCCGTTATTTTGGAAAGATGTTTTCAGGTAATAAGGGTTTATCCCAGGGTTCTTTAGGCACAGAATGTCTCTCATCGGGACACAGCAAGCGAACCCCAGGCAATCAGGCCAGCGGTTCGGATCCCAAGCTCACAAGACATCGGAGGTCTGCCATGAAAACCCTTGCTACCGCATTGATGTTGTCCATGTCCGTTCTGGCTGCCGGCGCTCAAGCCGCCGAAGCCGACCAGGGCCCCACCCGCGCCCAAGTTCAGGCCGAACTGCAACAAGCCAAGGTTTCCGGCCAATACACGTTCGGCGAAGAAGGCTACCCCGCCGCGATCGCCCAGAAGTCCAGCCTGACCTCGCAACAGGTGCAAGCTGAACTGGCTCAGGCCAAGAATGCCGGCCAGGTCACCTTCGGCAACATGGACTACCCGCCCGTCGCCGCGTCGGCGTCCGCCACGTCCCTGACCCGCGCCCAAGTCGAATCGCAACTGGCCCAAGCCAAGGCTGAAGGCATCGTGACCTTCGGCAACATGGACTATCCCCCCCACCTGGGCAGTTGATCCTCGGGCCGCATTGGCCCAGATCGCCCCAGGCAGCCCTCCGGCCACAAGTCGGAGGGCTTTTTTATGACGGTTCGACGGCGGATTTGGTCGTATTGACGTTAGATATCGCCGTTACGGCGTTTTGGAATCTACAAATCGACAGCACTCCCGCATAGGATGTGGCCACTCCCCTTCCTCTCATATGCAGGAGCCGCACCATGTCCAACCGCACCAAGCCCGTCGTTCTGTTGGGCGCCGGAAAAATCGGCTTCGCCATTGCGTTGATGCTCGAACGCAGTGGCGATTATTCCGTCCTGGTTGCCGACCAGGACCCCGCCCGCCTGGCCCTCCTGGCGGGTTTGGGATGTGAAACGCGGCAGATCAGCGACGACACCAGCGTGGCGCGCTGCATCGAAGGCGCCTATGCGGTCGTCAACGCCCTGCCGTTCCATCGCGCCGTTGCGGTGGCCGGGCTGTGCGCCAAGGCGGGCGTGCATTACTTTGACCTGACGGAGGATGTGGCCAGCACCCATGCCATCCAGGCGCTGGCGGCGGACGCCCGCAGCGTGCTGATGCCGCAGTGCGGCCTGGCGCCAGGTTTTATCGGCATCGTCGGCAACGCGCTCGCGCGCCGCTTCGACACCCTGCTGGATCTGCGCATGCGCGTCGGCGCCCTGCCGCGCTATCCCTCCAACAGCCTGCGTTACAACCTGACGTGGAGCACCGAAGGGCTCATCAACGAATATTGCAACCCCTGCGAAGCCATCGTTGACGGCCAGCTCACCAGCGTGCCCGCGTTGGAAGGCTACGAAACGTTTGCGCTGGACGGCGTGGAGTACGAGGCCTTCAATACTTCGGGCGGACTGGGGACGCTGCCCGCCACCCTGCTGGGCCGCGCGCGCAACGTGGACTACAAGTCGGTGCGCTATCCCGGCCATTGCAACATCATGAAGCTGCTGCTCAATGACCTGCGCCTGCGCGACCGCCGCGACCTGCTCAAGGACATCTTCGAATCGGCCATACCCACCACCGAGCAGGATGTGATCGTCATCCAGGCCTCGGCCTCGGGGTACCGACACGGCCGCCTTGAAGAAGAGTCTTATCCGATCCGCGTGTTCGGCGCAGACGTCGACGGCCACCGCCTCAGTGCCATCCAGCTATCCACAGCCGCGGGCATCTGCGCCGCGCTGGACCTGGTGGCGCAGGGCGCCTTGCCGCAGCAGGGATTCGTGGGTCAGGAGGCCATCGGCCTGGAGTCTTTGCTAAGCAATCGTTTTGGCCGGATCTACGCTGGCAAGCCGCTGGCGCTGGCGGGCTGCGCCGTGGCCGACCGATAAGCCGACTTCCGGCCGCGCGCGACGCTACGTCCAGCCTTCCAGGCGTAGCGTTGCGCGCACCAGGCGCTGCTCTTCCTGTTCGATGTCGGACAGGCTCTGGCGCACGCTGTCCACGTGATCGGCCGCGGCCGTGCGCGCCTGTTCGGGCTGACGTCCGATGACCGCATTGAAAAGCCGCGTGTGCTGCCGGTCGATCTGCCGCTTCTCAGGTTCGCGGTGATACAGGTTGTTCACGCAGGCGAACACCGACCCCAACAGCAGGTCGGTCAGCGATTGCAGCGTGTGAACCAGCACGGGATTGTGCGAGGCCTCGCAGATGGCCAGGTGAAACGCATGATCCAGGTGCGCATGCGTGGCGGTATCGGTGGCCGCGCCCTGGGCGGCCACCATGTCGTCATAACGCCGTCGGATCATGATGAAGTCCGCCTCGGTGCCGCGGATGGCCGCCAGCCGCGCAGACTCGGCCTCCAATAGCGAACGTACTTCCAGCAGGTCGTACAGGGTCCGCGGCTGCGAATTGAACAGGTGCATCAAGGGGCCTGCGTCCACTTTCGAAATATGGGCCACGAACGAACCCTTGCCCTGCACGGTGTGGATGATCTCGCGCGCCCGCAGCAGCTTCAGGCCTTCGCGCAACGCCGTGCGCGACACGCCCAGTTTCTCGGTCAGGCGGCGTTCGGACGGCAGCGCCTGCCCGGCCTTGAGCACGCCGTCCAGGATCAGGCGTTCGATGCGTTCCGCCACCTCGTCCGCGATCTGCCGGGGCTTTTCTTCTGTTTCCGCGTACATGGGACCTCCGGACCAGTGGTATGACCATGTTCGGACGGCCGCTCACCCGGTCCGAACAGGTTTGTGCAAGTGGCTGATATCAAACCATAAAAATTCATATCCTGCCGGGCATGGCCAGCACAAACTGGTATGACCAGCGGGTTTTCGTATGGACTTTGAGGCATGGCCGAACGATGATGTCAGGACCCAAACGCCCGGCGCCGTGCCGGCCAGCCTTTCTTATCGCCAGAGACCCGCATGACTCAACGCACCCAGCATCACGGCCTGCAAGTGGCGGCCAACCTCAGTCAATTCATCGAACAGGAAGCCCTGCCCGGCACCGGACTGGATGCGGACGGCTTCTGGCAGGGCTTCGCCGCGCTGGTCCATGACCTGGCGCCCAAGAATCGTGCGCTGCTGGCCGAACGCGACCGCCTGCAGGCAGAACTCGACGCCTGGCACCGCGCTCATCCCGGCCCGATCGCCGATCCCGCCGCCTACCGCAATTTCCTGGAAGGCATCGGCTACCTGCTGCCGCAGCCCGCCACCGTGCGCGCCACCACCGACAACGTCGACACCGAAATCTCGCAACAGGCTGGTCCGCAGCTTGTCGTGCCGATGTCCAACCCGCGCTACGCCCTGAACGCCGCCAACGCGCGCTGGGGCAGCCTGTACGATGCCCTCTACGGCACCGACGCCGTTCCCGCAACGCCCGGCGACACCGGCAAGGGATACAACCCCGAACGCGGCGCCGCCGTCATCGCACGAGCGCGCGACTTTCTCGATACGGCCGCCCCCCTGGCGCAAGGCTCCCATGCCGACGCCCGCGGCTATACCGTCGATAACGGCCAACTCCGCGTGGCGCTGGCCAACGGCGCAACCGGCCTGAAGTCCGGCACACAGTTTGTCGGCTACCAGGGCGACGCGACCGCGCCCACCGCCATCCTGCTGAAGAACAATGGCCTGCACTTCGAGATCCAGATCGATCGCGCCAGCCCGATCGGCGGCACGGACGCCGCCGGCGTGAAGGACGTGGTGGTCGAAGCCGCGCTGACGACCATCATGGATTGCGAAGACTCGGTCGCCGCCGTCGATGGCGAAGACAAGGTCCACATCTATCGCAACTGGCTGGGCCTGATGAAGGGCGACCTGACCGAAGACGTCACCAAGGGCGGCAAGACCTTCACTCGCAAGCTCAACGCCGACCGCAACTACACCCGCCCCGACGGATCGCGCCTGACGCTGCACGGCCGCTCGCTGATGTTCGTGCGCAACGTGGGCCACCTAATGACGAACCCGGCGGTGCTGGACCGGGACGGCCAGGAAATCCCCGAAGGCATCCTGGATGCGGTCGTCACCAGCCTTGCCGCCCTGCAGGACCGCAACACGAAGCTCAATTCGCGCACGGGTTCCGTCTACATCGTTAAGCCCAAGATGCACGGCCCGACCGAAGCCGCCTTCGCAAGCGAACTGTTCGACCGCGTCGAAGACCTGATCAAGGTGCCTCGCAACACCCTGAAAATGGGCATCATGGACGAAGAGCGCCGCACCAGCATCAACTTGAAGGCATGCATCGAAGCCGCCGCATCGCGCGTGGCCTTCATCAACACGGGCTTCCTCGACCGCACAGGCGACGAAATGCATTCCAGCATGGAAGCCGGTCCGATGCTGCGCAAGGGCGACATGAAATCCAGTGCCTGGATCGCCGCCTATGAACGCAACAACGTGCTCGTGGGCCTGGATTCCGGCCTGCGCGGGCGCGCCCAGATCGGCAAGGGCATGTGGGCCATGCCCGACTTGATGGCCGCGATGCTCGAACAGAAGATCGCGCACCCCAAGGCCGGCGCCAACACCGCCTGGGTCCCCTCGCCCACCGCCGCAACGCTGCATGCGCTGCACTACCATCAGATCGACGTGCAGGCGGTCCAGCAGGAACTTGAACGCACCCGCCTGGACACCGTCCGCGACGAACTGCTGAACGGCCTGTTGACGGTTCCGGTCGGCGATCCATCCAAGTGGTCCGCCGCCGACATCCAGCAGGAACTGGACAACAACGTTCAGGGCATCCTGGGCTACGTGGTTCGCTGGATCGACCAGGGCGTGGGTTGCTCGAAGGTGCCGGATATCCACAACGTCGGCCTGATGGAAGACCGCGCCACGCTGCGGATTTCCAGCCAGCACATCGCCAACTGGCTGCGCCACGGCATCACCAACAAGGATCAGGTGATGGAAACCTTCAAGCGCATGGCCAAGATTGTCGACGGTCAGAATTCGGGTGACCCCTTCTACCTGCCGATGGCCGGCAACTTCGACACCTCGTTGGCGTTCAAGGCAGCATGCGCGCTGGTGTTCGAAGGACTGACGCAGCCCAACGGCTACACCGAACCGCTGCTGCACAAGTACCGGCTGGAGTTCAAGGCCGCGCGCGCCTGATCGTTGCCCGACGCGGGGCCCGGACCGGACAGCAGCGCTGTCCGGTTTTTCTTTGGCCGTCGGCTGCGTCAACGCGCCGTCGCATTCCGGCCCTTTATAGCGGGGGAAGCATCCCGCCAAATAATTCTTGCCGTTTCGCACGATCGTGCTAAATTCTGCGCATGACAGCGAAAACCGAGAAAAGCGAACTCACCTTCGCGGCAATCGTGCACACCGCCCTGGACATGGCGGCGGCGCAAGGCATGGAAAGCCTTTCGCTCGGCCAGGTCGCAAAGCGGTTGGGCATCAGCAAGAGCGGCGTGTTCTCGCGCGTCGGATCGCTCGAGGCCCTGCAGCAGGCAGTGTTGGACGAATACGATCGCCGTTTCGTCGCGGCCGTTTTCACACCGGCAATGGCCTACCCGCGCGGCTTGCCGCGCTTGAACGCCTTGGTATCGCTGTGGATCGAGCGCGCCAGCAACGTCGAGACGCTGACGGGATGCATCTACGTAGCTGGCGCCTTCGAATACGACGATATCGAGTCCCCGCTGCGCTCGGTGTTGGAACACAACCTGAAACGCTGGCGCTCGGCCATGGTGCGCACGGTGAATCAGGCTCTGGAAGCCGGCCACCTTCGGCCCGACACGGACCCCGAACAGCTGGTGTTCGAGGTCTACAGCCTGATGGTCGGGCTGATGCATGACGCCCGCTTCCTGCGGGACCCCAAGGCGCATGACCGGGTAAGGGCCGCGTACGAACGCCTCATTTCCACGTACCGCAGCTTCAAGTACATCGAGTAGTCCCTCCCACCGGCAAGAGCGCCGGTGTTTCTTTACGCTAATTTCGCACGGTCGTGCGAATGTTGACAGGAGCAAGCCGTGTGGATTCTTATTCCCTTGGGCGCAATTGGCGCATCAACCATCCTTTGGCGCCAGTGGCGCCTGCTGCTGCGTCAACTTCCGGATCGGGCGGAGCATCTCGTGCTGTTCTAGCGCCGGTCTTCATCAGGCGACAGCCCTGTCCAGCCCAGGCCGCTGTCTGGTGGTCGGCGACGTCCCGTTCTATAGTCCGAAGTTCATTCCAATCGTCATGCCATGCCGCGTTCCATCCATCTGCTGATCGTCGACCCGCAGAACGATTTCTGCGACCTGCCCGAGACCTACCTCCCGCGGGATCCGCTGACCGGGCTTGCCGTCAAACCGGCATTGCCCGTCGCGGGCGCGCACGCTGACATGCAACGCCTGGCGCGCTTCATCGATGCAACGGCTCACGCGCTCACGTCCATCACGGTGACCCTGGATTCGCATCATCGCGTCGACATCGCACATCCCACGTTCTGGCGTAGCGGCAACGGAGAACCGGTCGCGCCTTTCACGCCCATCACCGCAGCGCAACTGCGCGCAGGCGAGTTCGTGCCGCGTCACGACGACGATCTGCCGCGCACGCTCAACTACCTGGACGAACTTGAGGCCCGCGGCCGCTACACCTTGATGGCATGGCCGGTGCATTGCGAGATCGGCACGTGGGGTCACAACGTCCATGCGGACGTGCGCGCAGCCTATGGCCGTTGGGAAGAAGAGCGCCAATTCATCGTGCGCAAGGTGCCCAAGGGCGCCAATCCCTGGACCGAGCACTACAGCGCGCTGATGGCCGAAGTGCCGGACGCCGATGACCCGCGCAGCCAGCTCAACCGGGGCCTGCTGGATTCGCTGGACCGTGCCGACCTGATTCTCGTGGCGGGCGAAGCCGGCAGCCACTGCGTCAGGGCCACCGTCGAGCACATGACTGAGCACCTGCCGGGGGGCAACCTTTCACGGGTCGTCCTGCTCACCGACTGCATGAGCCCGATCGCGGGCTTTGCTCCCGCGCAGGCCGCCTTCCTGCAGCGCATGCGGGACTTGGGCGTGCAGGAGCGCACCAGCAAGGACATGGCGCGCGCGCTGGCTTGACCGTCCGGCGCGCGGCGGCGTCTGCAAATGACAACGGCCGCCTGCATCGGCAAGGCGGCCGTGTGTTGCAAAGCGGGCCGGGGGTCAGGCGTCGTGTCCGCTCTTGCCTTCGCACCCGACATAGAGCGCGCTGATCGCCTCGCACAAAGCCGGAGGCTGTTGGAAAAGCCGCGACACCAGCAGGCAGCCCTGCACCGTGGCGAACACCGCCCGGCCGGCAGCTTCCGGAGTGCCGGAAAACTTCAACGTGCCCTGCTCGGCTCCTTCGGCCAGCACACGCGCCAGCCACGCCTCGTGGGCCCGGAAGAATCCCTGCAGCGCGCCGCGAACGCGATCGGACAAGCTCATGACATCGGCGGCCAGCATGCCGCCCAGACAGAGTTCGCCCGCGCCGCACGCGGCCGATTCCATCATCGACAGATATTGTTCAAGCTGCGCCTGGGCCGGCTGCGCGGTGTCAATGGCGCGAACCGCGCCAAGCGCGCGGGTGCTGTAGGCCTCGACCGCTTCATACAGCAGGTCGTCCTTGCCCGGAAAGTAGTAATGGATGCTGGACGTCTTCACGCCCACATGCTCAGCCAGGTCGCGGTAGCTGAAACCATTGCATCCGCGCATGCGGATCAGCTTCTCGGCATGCGCCAGAAGCAGTTCGCGAGTGGAGTTGGAAGTCGGGGTGTCCATGGCCGAATATTACCTACTAATAGGTCGGTTCGTCATCGGGAGTGGTCCCTATCCGTTTCACAGGGGGATACGCCAGGCCCGGACCGACACTGCCTGCGGACCCCGGCCGGGCACACGCCCGGTAAGCCGGGGTCCGCATCGATTGCCATCTGATCAGCCTTGCACGGGCGGGTAGTCCAGCTCGCCGCTGTCGGTCAGGCCTTGCGCACGGGCGGCAGCCAGTTCTTGCTGCACTTGGGCGCGAGACTTGTCGCCGGCATGGGCAAACGTCGTTGCGGCGTAGCCTTCTTCACCGGACACCAGTTCGCCATTGGCGCGGGCGGCTGCCAGTTCCTGCTGCACCTGGGCGCGGGTCACCGTGCTTTGGGTGCTCAGGGCGGGCGGATAGTCCAGCTCACCGGCTTGAGCGGCGCCGATGAACGAGGCGGACAGGATCAGGGCGGATACGAGGGTCTTCATGGTCAATCTCCAGTAAGTAATGAATGCTGTGTCGAGAGTGCTGCGTCAACGTTGGGTTGAAGCTATCTATATATAGATAGATACGAGATCAAAAAAACTCAGCCTTGAACGGGCGGGTAGTCCAGTTCGCCGCTATCGGTCAGGCCTTGAGCGCGGGCGGCAGCCAGTTCCTGCTTGACCTGTGCGCGGGTCTTGTCGCCGGCATGGGCAAACGGGGCAGCAGCGTAGCCTTCTTCACCGGACACCAGTTCGCCATTGGCGCGAGCGGCGGCCAGTTCCTGTTGCACCTGGGCGCGGGTCACCGTGCTTTGGGTGTTCAGGGCGGGCGGATAGTCCAGTTCGCCGGCTTGGGCGGCGCCGATGAACGAGGCGGACAGGATCAGGGCGGATACGAGGGTCTTCATGGTCAATCTCCAAATAAGCAGTACAGTGTCAGTTTCAGTAAGCTATCTACTTGTAGGTAGATATCGAGGGAAATAAAAAAGCGGTCCTACTGTATTTCTGGGTTCGGCGCCGCGGTGTTGGTTGGGTGCGCTGCGTCGATGGATGAATCTTACCTACTACTAGATAGACAACGCAAGCGGGTAAAGTGAAACAAATTATGTCTCTCGTCTGAAATGGCGGGCCTGCGCGTCTCGGCAGCGACCCCGCACCTGCTGCGAGGATCGCTGTTCGGCAGTGTCAGCTGGCCAGATTCCGCATCACGGCATAAAGGTCCGACTTGCCTTCAAAGCCGATGCCGGGCAGCTCAGGCATGGTGACGTACCCGGCTTCCACCTTGACGCCATCGGGGAATCCGCCGAACGGTTGGAACAGGTCCGGGTAGCTTTCATTGCCCCCAAGACCAAGGCCCGCCGCGATGTTCAGGGACATCTGGTGCCCGCCATGCGGAACGCAGCGACTGGCCGACCAACCATGTTGTCGCAGCATGTCCAGGGTGCGCAGATACTCCACCAGACCGTAGCTGAGCGCGCAGTCGAACTGCAGGTAGTCGCGGTCGGGACGCATGCCGCCATAGCGGATCAGATTGCGCGCATCCTGCATCGAAAACAGGTTTTCCCCTGTAGCCATCGGCTTGTCGTAGTAATTGCGCAGCGTCGCCTGCAACTCAAAATCGAGCGGGTCGCCGGCTTCTTCGTACCAAAAGAGGTCGTACTGCGACAACGCCTTGGCATAGGCGATGGCCGTGTCCAGGTCGAACCGGCCATTGGCGTCGACGGCCAGCTTCTGGCCATCCTGCAACACACTCAACACCGAGTCGATGCGCCGCAGGTCTTCGTCCAGCGATCCGCCGCCGATCTTCTTCTTCACAACTGTGTAGCCGCGGTCGATGTAGCTGCGCATCTCGTCCTTGAGCTTTTCATGGTCCTGGCCCGGGTAGTAGTACCCGCCCGCGGCATACACGAAGACCCGGCGATCCGCCTTGCCGTTGCCGTAGCGTTCGGCCAGCAACTGGAACAGCGGCTTGCCTTCGATCTTTGCGACGGCGTCCCAGACAGCCATGTCGATCGTGCCGATCGCAACCGAGCGCTCGCCATGGCCACCGGGTTTCTCGTTCTTGAACATGGCGTCCCAGACCTTGTGCGGATCCAGATTGCGCCCGGACGCGTCAACCAGCGAATCCGGGTCGGCCTCCAGCACGCGCGGAATGAAGCGTTCGCGCATCAGCTTGCCCTGCCCATAACGACCATTTGAATTGAAGCCATAGCCGACCACGGGCTTGCCGTCGCGGATCACGTCGGTGACCACGGCAACGAGGCTCAGCGTCATCTTGCTGAAGTCGATGTAGGCGTTACGGATGGGCGAACTGATCGGCAGGGTCTGTTCGCGGATGTCGACGATTCTCATGGCTTGTCTCCGTTATGGGCGGCGTTGGGAATCGATAGGTTAGTGGCGTCGACCTGCTCTAGAATTCACTTGAGTTCATTTGATTATTTACTTTCAGTGAAAGCCGACCTGGCCTCCGAATTGCAGTTTTTCGTGCTGGTGGCCAGGCTCGGCAGCCTGTCCGCCGCCGCGCGGCAACTGGACCTCACGCCCCCCGCAGCCACCAAGCGCCTGGCGCTCATGGAAAAGCGGCTGGGCGTGCGGCTGGTCAATCGCACCACGCGCAGCATCAGCCTCACCAACGAAGGCGAAACCTACCTGGCCTACGCCACGCGGATACTCGCCGACCTGCGCGAAATGGAAGACGTCGTCTCCAGCAGCAGCGCCCAGCCCAGGGGCGTGATCCGGGTCAATGCCACGTTGGGATTCGGCCGCACCACCATCGCGCCGCTGGTCTCGGAATTCGCCAGGCGTTATCCACAGGTGCAGGTCGAACTCGAGGTAACGGACAGGCCCGTGGACCTGGTGGAAGGCGGGTTCGACCTGGCGGTGCGCTTCGGCGAACTGCCGGACAAACGGCTCGCCGCCCGGCGCATCATGACCAACCGCCGCTTCCTCTGCGCCTCGCCGCTCTACCTGAAGGCCCACGGCACGCCCGCCACCTTGTCCGACCTGGCCAACCACCGCTGCATCCTGCACCGGCAGAACGACGAGGCCCACGGCGTCTGGCGTTTCACGCGCGCCGGCCGCGCCGAGGTCGTGAAAGTAGAAGGCGGGCTGTCCAGCAACGATGGCGACATCGTGCTCGGGTGGGCGCTGGACGGCCACGGCATCCTCATCCGCTCCGAATGGGACCTGGCCAAGTACCTGGAAAGCGGAAGACTGCGTGTGGTGCTGCCAGAGTTCACCCTGCCGTCGGCAGACCTTTTCGTCTATTACCCGCAGCGCCGCAACCAGACCGCACGGACGCGGGCGTTCATTGATTTCCTGGTCGAGGCTTTTGGGCCTGCCGCCGCGGGTGCGGCGCCGGGCAAGCCCGGTCCGTAGCCCACCACCGGCAGACGTCAGGGCACGTCTTGGGCGGTATACGGCGGGCGCTTCTTGCCAAGAGCATGGCCAGGGCCCACAAAAAAACCCCGGCAATCCGACAGGAATCCGGGGTTTTGTGTGCCGTGCAAGGCGACGCTTAGAACGGAATATCGTCGTCCATGTCCGCCAGGTTGGCGCCGCTGCTGGCCGGGGCGGCCGCGGGAGCCGGGCGCTGCTGGGGCGCGGGGCGTTGGGCCGGGGCGCGCTGCTGCTGCTGCGGACGCGAAGGCGCGTCGTCGTAGCCGCCGCCACCACCGTAGCTGCCGCCACCGCCGCCGCCGTCTTCACGGCCGCCCAGCATTTGCATCTGGTCGGCGACGATTTCGGTGCTATAGCGATCGGCGCCGGTGTCCTTGTCTTGCCACTTGCGCGTCTTCAGGCGGCCTTCGATGTAGACCGAGCGGCCCTTCTTCAGGTATTCGCCGGCGATTTCAGCCAGGCGGTTGTACATGACGACACGGTGCCATTCCGTTTCTTCGCGCTTTTCGCCGCTGGCCTTGTCCTTCCAGGACGAAGTGGTGGCGATCGACATATTGCAGATTGCCGCCCCGTCGGGGCTGTAGCGGACTTCCGGGTCGCGTCCCAGGTTGCCCACGAGTATGACTTTGTTAACCGATGCCATGCCGATGTCCCTCTGTTGTTGACAGCCTGCGCCATGCGTTGCCGCAAGCGCGCCGGCAACAACATAAAAAGCGATGTTGAAGACCGGCTTCATGAAACTCGCCGGTCATCAGATCGATGACCGGCGACGCCGGGTGAAGCCCTAGATTTGACGCATATTATCGACGAAAGCGCCCGCCACGCCAAACGGCAAAGGTGACGGATCCATCACGCCGCGGGAAAGAATTCGACGCTGTTCGCTGCCGTTCGCGCCCGGTTCGAAACACTTCGGAAGACCTGGGGAAAGCCCCGGGATCAAGCCAGCGGCCGCAACGCCCAGGTGACCGCCAGCCAGATCGCCGACAGGACAGCCGCGGCCAGGAACACCGCGCTGGATCCCGAATGCGACGCCAGCCAGCCGCCCAGCGCGCCCCCGACGAACAGACCCGCGGCCTGCGCCGTGTTGTAGAAGCCCAGAGCCAGTCCTTTGTAGGCCTGCGGCGCCACCCGAGAGACCAACGAGGGCTGCAGGGCCTCCAGCACGTTGAACGCAACAAAGAACCCGGTCAGCGCAATGGCCAGGGTATAGAAACCATGGCTGGCCGCCGGGAGCAGCGCGCAAACCAGCACCAGGCCGGCCACCGAGGCGCGCAAGGCGCCGCGATGCGCTCGCCGCTTTTCGGCCACGAACACCACGGGCACCATCAGTACGAAGGACACGAGGATGACGGGCAGGTAAACCTTCCACAGGTCGCGCGCATCCAGGCCGCCCACCTTTGCCAGCAGCGCCGGGACGACGACAAACAACGACACCTGGATCAGATGCAGCACGAAGACGCCGAAGTTCAATCGCAGCAGGTCGCTGTGCGTCAGGACTTCGCGCGGTTTTGCGGCCTGCATCGTGCGGGCCTGGGTGCGCGGCACCACCGGCACGACCCAGCGCGCGACGCCCAGGCAGATCACGCCCAGACAGGCGATGGTCCAGAACAGACCGGACAGCCCCCACCATCCCACCAGCACGGGCGACAGGACAAGCGACACGGCAAATGACAGGCCGATCGATCCGCCGACCATGGCCATGGCGCGCGTACGCACTTCGTCGCGCGTGGCGTCGGCCAGCCAGGCGGTGACGGCCGCGGAAATGGCCCCGGCGCCCTGGATGGCGCGGCCGATCGTGATCCAGAACACGTCCGTTGCCTGGGCACAGACGATGCTGCCCGCCACGAACAGCAGCAGGCCGAAAAGCACCACGGGACGGCGACCCCAGCGGTCGGACGCCAGGCCGAAGGGAATCTGCATGAAGGCTTGGGTCAGGCCGTACATCCCCAGCGCCAGGCCCACGCGCGCGGGGTCGTCCCCGCCTGGCATGCCGCTTGCGGCAACGGCGAAGACCGGCAGCAACAGGAAGAGTCCCAGCATCCGGGCGGCAAACAGGCCGGCAAGCGCCACGCTGGCGCGGCGCTCGGAAGGGGTCAATTTCAGTTTTTTATCTGCCGGCATGCGGAAATTTCAACAATGACAAGGGCGGCGCGCATGCTTCTGATGTCATACGCTCACGGTCTGATCTTGGCGGTGCGGCGCCGGCCTCGGGCCAGTCCAACCAGACGGACGACCTTGAACGCGAGAGGATTCGGCGCGCTATAGTACCAAGTTGGCCTTTGAACCCGCTTACAGGCGTCCAACAGACGCGCAATGGCGGGATGGGCCCAGCAACCATCGACGCAACTGGACGTTACCCAATACAGACGTGACCATACGCATCCGGGGTGCGCGCACCCACAATCTCAAGAACGTCTCCCTTGACCTGCCGCGCCACAAGCTGGTGGTCGTCACGGGGTTGTCCGGGTCGGGGAAGTCTTCGCTGGCGTTCGACACGCTATACGCGGAAGGCCAGCGGCGCTACGTGGAAAGCCTTTCCGCCTATGCCCGCCAGTTCCTGCAACTGATGGACAAGCCGGACGTGGATCTGATCGAAGGGCTGTCTCCGGCCATCTCGATCGAACAAAAGGCGGCCGGGCACAACCCGCGCTCCACGGTCGGCACCATCACCGAAATCCACGATTACCTGCGCCTGCTGTACGCGCGCGTCGGCACGCCATACTGCCCCGACCACGGCCTGCCGCTGCAGGCCCAGAGCGTCAGCCAGATGGTGGATGCGGCGCTGGGCTGGACGCCCGAGACGCGGCTGGCGGTGCTTGCGCCCATCGCGCGCGGCAAGAAAGGCAGCTTCGAAGACGAATTCGCCAGCCTGCAGGCGCAGGGCTACGTGCGCGTGCGCATCGACGGCCAGATGGTCGAACTCGATGGCATGACGCCGCTGAAGAAGACCGAGAAGCACGATATCGACGTCGTGATCGACCGCCTGCGCATCAAGCCCGAAAGCAAGCAGCGCCTGGCCGAAAGCTTCGAGACTGCGCTGCAGCTTGCCGAAGGCCGCGCGCTGGCGCTGGACATGGACTCCGACCGCGAACAGGTGTTTTCCAGCCGCTACGCCTGCCCGGTATGCAGCCACAGCCTGCCCGAACTCGAACCGCGCCTCTTCAGCTTCAATAACCCGATGGGCGCCTGCCCCAGCTGTGACGGCATCGGCCAGGTTGGCTTCTTCGACCCCAAGCGCGTCGTCGCCTTTCCGGAACTCAGCCTGGCCGCCGGCGCGATCCGCGGCTGGGACCGCCGCAACGCCTTCACGCATTCGCTGCTGACCAGCCTGGCCGCCCATTACGAGTTCGACATCGAAGCGCCGTTCGAGGACTTGCCCGAAACGCTGCGGGAAAAAGTGCTGTACGGCTCGGGCGACGAAGAGATCTCCTTTCTCTACCTGAACGAAAAAGGCCGCAGCACCGTCAAGCGCCATACCTTCGAGGGCGTCATTCCGAACCTTGAGCGCCGCTGGCGCGAAACGGACTCGGCGACGGTGCGTGAAGAACTGGGCAAATACCGCAACATCAAGACCTGCCCTGACTGCGCCGGCTCGCGCCTGCGCCCGGAAGCGCGCAACGTGCTGATCGGGCACGATCCGCGCGGCGGCGAACGTCACGGCCAGGCCATCTATGAAGTCGAGGCCATGCCGCTGTCCAGCTGCCTGCAATGGTTTCGCGACCTGAATCTGACGGGGTCCAAGCAGGAAATCGCGCAGCGCATCGTGCGCGAGATCGAGGCGCGCCTGAGCTTCTTGAACAACGTCGGCCTGAACTACCTGTCGCTCGACCGCAGCGCCGACACGATTTCCGGCGGCGAGGCCCAGCGCATTCGACTTGCCAGCCAGATCGGATCCGGCCTGACCGGCGTGATGTACGTGCTGGACGAGCCCTCGATCGGCCTGCACCAGCGCGACAACGACCGCCTCATCGGCACCCTGCAGCACCTGCGCGACCTTGGCAACAGCGTCATCGTCGTCGAGCACGACGAAGACATGATCCGCATGGCCGACTGGGTCGTCGATATGGGTCCCGGCGCGGGCGAACATGGCGGCGAAGTCGTCGCACAAGGCGACCCGGAGACCGTGCAGCGCGATCCCAACTCGCTCACAGGGCAATACCTGAGCGGCGCGCGCGCCATCGCCATCCCGAAGCGCCGTCCCGTCAACGACGAACTGCCGTGGCTGACGCTGACGGGCGCCAGCGGCAACAACCTCAAGGATGTCGACCTGCACGTGCCCGCCGGACGTCTGGTCTGCGTGACGGGGGTTTCCGGATCCGGCAAGTCCACGCTCATCAACGACACGCTGGCGGTCGCGGTGTCGCGCCAGCTGCATCACGCGCAAAGCGAGCCCGCCCCCTACGTGTCGATGCAGGGCCTTGAGAACTTCGACAAGATCATCAGCGTCGACCAAAGCCCCATCGGGCGCACGCCGCGCAGCAACCCGGCCACCTACACCGGCCTGTTCACGCCCATCCGCGAGCTCTTCGCGGGCGTGCCAGAGGCGCGCACGCGCGGCTACGATCCGGGCCGCTTCAGCTTCAACGTCAAGGGCGGCCGCTGCGAAGCGTGCCAAGGCGACGGCGTGGTCAAGGTCGAGATGCACTTCCTGCCCGACATGTACGTGCCGTGCGACGTCTGCCACGGCAAGCGCTACAACCGCGAGACGCTTGAAATCCGCTACCGCGGCCGCAACATCAGCGAAGTGCTGGACCTTACCGTGGAGCAGGCGCTCGAGTACTTCGAATCGGTGCCCGCCATCGCGCGCAAGCTGCACACGCTTATCGACGTGGGCCTGTCGTATATCCGCCTGGGCCAGAGCGCGACCACCTTGTCAGGCGGCGAAGCGCAGCGCGTGAAGCTGTCGCAAGAGCTGTCCCGCCGCAGCACCGGCCGCACGCTATACATCCTGGACGAACCCACGACCGGCCTGCATTTCCGCGATATCGAGCTGCTGCTGCAAGTGCTCAATCAACTGGTGGACGCCGGCAACACGGTGCTGATCATCGAGCACAACCTGGACGTCATCAAAACCGCCGACTGGCTCGTGGACATGGGACCGGAAGGCGGCGATGGCGGCGGCCGCGTCGTGGCGCAAGGCACGCCGGAAATCGTCGCCGCAACCAAGGCCAGCCACACCGGGCAGTATCTGGGCAAGCTTTTGCGCCGCGCGCCGGGCCACTGAATACCACCACCCTTCAACCACTGAGAACGCCAGCATGTACAGCTTGATCATCGGCAACAAGAACTACTCCTCGTGGTCGATGCGACCGTGGATCGCCCTGCGCGCCGCCGGCATCGACTTCACGGAGCAAAAGCTCGGCCTCTTCACCGACGACTTCGCGCAACGCGTGGGCGAGGTCTCGCCCGCCGGCCTGGTGCCGGTGCTGCTGGACGGCGACTTCGCCGTGTGGGATTCGTTGGCCATCTGCGAATACGCCGCCGAACGGCACCCTGCCGCATCGTTGTGGCCGCAAGACGCCAAGGCCCGCGCCCGCGCCCGATCGCTGGCGGCGCAGATGCACAGCGGCTTTGGCGCCCTGCGCAACGCGATGCCCATGAACATCGAGGCCCACCTGCCGGACGTCGCCATTCCCGAAGCGGCGCAGGCCGACGCCGCGCGTGTGCAGGCCATCTGGCAGGAAACGCGCGCGCAATTCGGCCAGGGCGGCCCCTTCCTGTTCGGCGCATTCTCGATCGCGGACGCATTCTTTGCGCCGGTGGTCTCGCGCTTCGTGACCTACGGCATCGCCGCAACGGGGCCTGCGCGCGACTACATGGACGCGGTGCTGGCGCTGCCAGCCATGCAGGAATGGATGCGCGAAGCGCGCGCTGAAGCGACGTTCGTGGCGGCGGACGAGCCCTACCGCACGCATCGCTGAACGCTGCCGCGGCCTACGCCATGTCGAACAGGCGCCGGTGTTCGCGGATGGCGTAACGGTCGGTCATGCCGGCGATGTAGTCGGCAATCGCGCGCGCCTGGTCATTGAACGCGGCGGCGCGGCGGTAATCGGGCGGCAGCAGCCGCGGATCATCCAGGAACGCTGCGAATAGTTCGCGCACGATGCGTCGCGCCTTACGCGTCATGCGCAGCACGCGGTAGTGGCGGTACAGGTTGTCGAACAGGAATTTCTTCAACGTGTCCGCCTCGCGGCGGATTTCGTCTGAAAAGCCCGCCAGCGGCGGTGCGCGCCGCACGTCGTCCGCGCTGGCCGGCGCTGCGTCGCGGATGCGGGCAAGCGACGTCCGCGTCAGGTCGACAATCAGCGTGTTGATCATGCGCCGTATCGTTTCGGCCACCGCACGCCGCGGCGCCAGGCCGGGATAGCGGTCCAGCACGTAGGCGTGGTGGCGCTCGAAGATCGACACTTCTTTCAATTGATCCAGCGTGATCAGGCCAGAACGCAAGCCGTCGTCGACGTCGTGGTTGTTGTAGGCGATCTCATCGGCCAGGTTGGCCAGCTGCGCCTCCAGCGACGGTTGCGTGCGGTTCAGGAAGCGTTCGCCCACGTCCCCGAGCAGCCGCGCATGCGCGATCGAGCAATGCTTGAGGATGCCTTCGCGCGTTTCAAAGCACAGGTTCAGGCCGTTGAAGTCCGCATAGCGTTCTTCCAGTTCATCCACCACGCGCAGGCTTTGCAGGTTGTGCTCGAAGCCGCCCGCTTCCGGCGCCAGCTCGCGCATGCAGGCGTTCAGTTCGTCCTGGCCGGCATGGCCGAACGGCGTGTGGCCAAGATCATGCGCCAGCGAAATGGCTTCGGTCAGGTCTTCCGACAGCCCCATGCTGCGCGCCAGCGTGCGCGCGATCTGCGCGACTTCCAGGCTGTGTGTCAGGCGGGTCCGGAACAGGTCGCCTTCGTGGTTGACGAAGACCTGCGTCTTGTACTCCAGGCGCCGGAACGCGCCCGAATGGATGATGCGATCGCGGTCGCGCTGGAACTCGGTGCGGTTTTCCGGAGGCGGTTCGGCATGGGTCCGGCCGCGCGATCGGGACGGGTGGGAAGCATAGGAAGCCAGTTCATTCATCTGCAACACCGTCCGTCCCTGCGTTTATTGAGTGGTTCTTGCCAGTACGGCGCGGACCACGTCGTCCGGCGCCGCGCGCATCACGGCCTCGCCGATACGCGTCATGAGCACGTAGCGGATCGAGCCCCCTTCCGTTTTCTTGTCCACCTGCATCAGGTCCAGCCAGCGGTCCGCCCCCAGGTCGGGCGCCACTGCGGGACAGCCAATGGCCTGCACCAGCGCGCGCACGCGCGCGACATCAGCGCGGTCGAAACCCGCCACGTCGGCCGAGAGCTCGGCCGCCTGCACCATGCCGCAGCCGACCGCCTCGCCGTGCAGCCAGGCGCCATAGCCCAGGCCGGATTCGATGGCGTGGCCGAACGTATGGCCCAGGTTCAGGATGGCGCGCAGGCCGGATTCGCGCTCGTCCTTGCCCACCACCTGCGCCTTCAATTCGCATGAGCGCCGGATCGCGTAGGCAACGGCTTCGTGGTCCAGGGCGCGCAGCTTTTGCGCGTTCTCTTCGCACCAGTTCCAGAAGGCCGGGTCCAGGATAAGGCCGTACTTGATGACCTCGGCCAGTCCCGCCGACACTTCGCGCGCCGGCAGCGTGTTCAACACGTCGGTGTCGATCTCGACGGCGACCGGCTGATAGAACGCGCCGATCATGTTCTTGCCCAGCGGATGGTTGACGGCCGTCTTGCCGCCCACCGACGAATCCACCTGCGCGAGCAACGTCGTGGGCACTTGCAGGAAGCGCACCCCGCGCATGTACACGGCAGCGGCAAACCCGGTCATATCGCCGATGACGCCGCCGCCCAGTGCGACCAGGACGCAGCGGCGGTCCAGGCGATTGCCCAGCAGCGCGTCGAAGATCAGGTTCAGCGACTGCCAATCCTTATAGGCCTCGCCGTCCGGCAGTTCGATGCGCAACACCCGTTTGCCCGTCCGCGCCAGCGCGGCCTCGGCGCGCTCGGCGTACAGAGCGGCCACCGTCGGATTCGTCACGACGGCGATCGCGGTCGCATCGGCGGGTATGCACTGGTCCAGAGCGTCCAGGCGGCCCGGGCCGATATGGATCGGATAGCTTCCGCCCGGGGTTTCGACGTCAACAACGTTCATATGCGCTTCTCAAAAGCTTGTAATTGCGGCAGCAGCGCCTTGACCAGCGTATGGATGGGCATCGACCCCGTTTCCACCACCAGATCCGCCACCTCTTTATAGAGTGGCTCGCGCCGGGTCATCAGGTCGCGCAGGGTCCCGCGGGGGTCGGCGGTGGCCAGCAAGGGACGGTTGCGGTCGCGGCAGGTGCGGCGGAACAATTCGTCCACGCTGGCCCTCAAATAGACAACGATGCCGCGTTCACGCAGCAGCTGCCGGTTTTCGGCGGCCAGGATGGCGCCACCGCCCGTGGCAAGAATTATGTTGCGCCGTTGGGTACACTCTTCCAGGGCGGCGGACTCTCGGCGACGAAAACCGGCTTCGCCCTCGATTTCGAAGATTACCGGCACCCGTACGCCGCAACGCGCCTCGAGCTCATGATCCAGATCCATAAAGTCGCGCCCCAGGGCCCGCGCAAGGCTACGGCCTATGGTTGTCTTGCCGGCACCCATCATCCCGACCAAGAATACCGGCAGGTCGTGAGGCAACGACGTGGTCTTGCCTGTGCACTCGACGGCGCACGGCGGGTTTTCAGGCGCCCCGTCGCAGGGCGCCGGGTCCGGGGCTGCCTCCGGACATGAGTTAGCGGCAAAGTTCATGCCGGCATTATCACATCTGCCGCCAGTTGCCCGCGCACCACACTGAACTATTTTGTTACAGAAACCGATCCCCCGCGATAAGGCGGGCCCGGAGATACCCGTAAAATCGCCGCGATGAGCAAGCCCCAGAATTCCTCCAAGAAAGACAAGCCCGCGAAAAGCGGCTCTCCAATACTGCGATTCTTCGTTAAAACCGGCATCCTTTTCGGCGGTCTGTTCCTGTGCGGCGTCCTGCTCGCGGGAATGGCGCTGGCGCTGGCCTGGCCCAACCTGCCCGACCTGAACGCCATGACCGACTACCGGCCGCGGGTGCCGCTGCGCGTCTACACCGCAGACCGCGTGCTGATCGGCGAGTTCGGCGAGGAACGCCGCAACGTGCTGCGTTTCAACGAAATCCCGGACGTCATGAAGTCGGCGGTGCTGGCAGCCGAAGACGACCGCTTCTATCAGCACGGCGGGATCGACTGGATGGGCGTGGTGCGGGCCGGCCTGACCAACCTCATCAGCATGTCCAAGACGCAGGGCGCCAGCACGATCACGATGCAGGTGGCGCGTAACTTCTACCTGTCGTCGGAAAAGACCTATTCGCGCAAGTTCTACGAACTGCTGCTCACCTTCAAAATTGAATCCGAGCTCACCAAGGACCAGATCCTTGAGCTCTACATGAACCAGATCTACCTGGGCCACCGCGCCTATGGTTTCGCGGCCGCGTCGCGCACGTACTTCGGCAAACCGTTGTCCGAAGTCACGCCTGCCGAAGCCGCCATGCTCGCGGGCATCCCCAAGGCCCCGTCGCGCTTCAACCCGATCGCCAACCGCCCCCGCGCCGAACTGCGCCAGCGTTACGTGCTGGGCCGCATGCATTCGCTGGGCTACCTGACCGAACCGGAATACAAACAGGCGATGGCGCAGCCGATCGTCATGAAGTCGGCCGAGGGCACGCCGGCCGGCGGCTATTCCATCCATGGCGAATACGTGGCCGAACTGGCGCGCCAGCTGCTCTACAACGTGTACCAGGACAACGTCTATTCGCGCGGCATCAACATCTACACCACCGTGCAATCGAAGGACCAGGAAGCCGCCTACCGCGCCGTGCGGGAAGGCGTGCTCGAGTACACGCGCCGCGCCCCCTATCCCGGCCCGGAAGAACAGCTCGACCTGCCCCCGGGCACCGAGAACAACCCCGCAGCCCTGGACGAGTTCCTGGACGGCGTGTTCGACAAGTTCTCGGACAGCGGCGACTTGCTGACCGCGGTGGTGCTGTCCGCCAGCCCCACCGAAGTGAAGCTGGCGCGCAGCTCGCGCGAGATCATCACCGTCACCGACAAGAAGGTGCTGGGTGTTGTGGCGCGCGCGCTGAACGACAAGGCCAAGCCTGAACAGCGCATCAAGCGCGGCTCGGTGGTCTACATCCGCAAGTTCGGCGACAACTGGGAAATCATCAACCTGCCTTCCGTGCAAGCGGCCTTCGTGGCGCTGTCGCCGCAGGACGGCGCCATCCGCGCCATGGTGGGCGGTTTCGACTTCTACCGCGGCAACTTCAACCGCGTGACGCAGGCGTGGCGCCAGCCGGGTTCGAACATCAAGCCCTTCATCTATGCCGCGTCGCTGGAACGCGGCCTGACGCCGGGCACGCAGATCTCGGACCAGCCGTTCGAACTGACCGCAGCGCAAACGGGCTCCAAGGCCTGGAATCCCAAGAACTACGGCAATCAGTACGAGCCCATGCTGACGCTGCGTCAGGGCTTGTACAAGTCGAAGAACATGGTGTCCATCCGCATCCTGCAGGCCATCGGCCCGCAGTACGCACAAGACTACCTGACGCGCTTCGGGTTCGACAAGGCTCGCCAGCCCGCGGTGCTGCCGCTGGCGCTGGGCGCCGGCTCGGTCACGCCGCTGCAACTGGCAGGCGCTTTCTCGGTGTTCGCCAACGGCGGCTACCGCGTCACGCCCTATCTGATCGACCGCGTCACCGACAGCAGCGGCAAGGTCATCATGCAGTCCAAGCCGGTCGTGGCCGGCGACGCAGCGGCCCGCGCGATCGATCCGCGCACCGCGTGGGTCATGGACGACATCCTGCGCGGCGTGGCCACGTACGGCACCGCAGCCCGCGCCCGCGTCCTGCTCAAGCGCAACGACATCGCCGGCAAGACGGGCACCACCAACGAATCCGTGGACGCCTGGTTCTCGGGCTACACGCCCAACCTGGTGGCGACCTCCTGGCTGGGCTTTGACCAACCCAAGTCGCTGGGCTCGCGTGAAACCGGCGGCGGCGTCGCCATGCCGATCTGGGTCGACTACATGCAGGAAGTGCTGAAGGGCGTGCCCGAAGAGAAGCCGCGCGCCCGGCCCGACGGCCTTCTCGTGGAAAACGGCGAGTTCTATTTCTCTGAATTCCCGCCCGGCCAGGCCGTGGCCCGCCTCGGGCTTCCCGAAGCCGATACGCTGGGTGAATTCCTCAATGGCCTGGGCGGCAGCACGGGCGAGGACACCCGGATCAAGGTTGCGCCCGGCGTGGGTACACAGACCACCACGCCGTGGTCGCAGAAGATACCCTTCTGATGCAAAAAGGCCGGCCCACTGGGCCGGCCTTTTTTGTTTACAGCCGTATCGTCACGGGGACGCCCGCGGCAGCGGAGCATATCTGTGACAGGGCGTCAGGCAGTTGCGGGCCGCCTCGGGTATCGTTCCAGTGATGGCCGTCGTAGCGGTAATGGAAGCCGCCGCTGCGCGCGGCAACCCACAGCTCCTGCATGGCGGCCTGGCTGTTCACTACGACGTGGGTGTTGTCCTCGAAAACCATGGTCAGCACATTGCCGCTGCGGCTGGTTTCGACGTCGACGTCGAGCGAAGCCGCCCAGTCATCGGCCTGGCTTTCGATGCTGTCCAGCACCTGGTCGATCAACGCAAGAAATTCGGTTTCGGTCATAATCGAGCCTGCAAGAATTACGGAGTTCCCAGTGTTCCAATTGGCATTCAGCCGCATGGCTCTTCGCATTGTAGCCACGCTAATGGCGACCGGCATGGTCGCGGCCTGCGGGTACAAGGGGCCTTTGTACATGCCGCCGCCTCCTGATGGCAAAGCGCCGGCCACTCAGCCAAGCCGACAGCCGGCCCAGCAGATTCCTCCCGCCCCGACCATCCCATGACGCCCCCGTTCCCGACCCCGCCAGAACTCGCCGGCCACCCGTACTTCCAGTACCGCAATAATGTGTTGTACGCCGAAGACGTGCCGCTTGACCATCTGGCCGAACGGTTGGGAACTCCGCTTTACGTCTATTCCCGCGCGGCCCTGAAGGCCGCGTGGCAGTCCTACCGCAGCGCGGTCGGACAACGCGCCGTCCTGGTCTGCTACGGCATGAAGGCCAATTCAAACCTGGCCGTGCTGGGCGAATTCGCGCGCCTGGGCGCTGGTTTCGACATCGTGTCCGGCGGCGAACTCCACCGCGCGCTGGCCGCCGGCGCAGACCCGGCCAGAATCGTGTTCTCCGGCGTGGGCAAGCAGGCATGGGAAATGCGCGACGCGCTGCATGCCGGCGTCAAGTGTTTCAACGTCGAATCGGTTGACGAACTCCACCGCCTGTCCGATGTCGCGCAACATCTGGGCGTGCGCGCGCCGGTGTCGCTGCGCGTGAACCCCGACGTTGACGCCCGCACGCACCCGTACATCTCCACCGGCCTGAAGGAAAACAAGTTCGGCATCGCCATCGATGACGCGCTGGACGCCTACCTCACCGCGCAGTCATTGCCGGGCCTGGAAATCGTGGGTGTGGACTGCCACATCGGCTCGCAACTGACCGACATCAGTCCCTACTTCGACGCGCTGGAAAAGCTGCTCGACCTGATCGAAAAATTGAATCAGGCCGGCATCCGGATCGCGCACCTGGACCTGGGCGGCGGCCTGGGCATCCGCTACACGGACGAAACGCCGCCCTCGCCCCGCGCCCTGCTCGACCGCGTATTCGAACGCCTGAACGCGCGTGGCCAGGGACATCTGCAGTTGGTGCTGGAGCCGGGCCGCTCGCTCGTCGGCAATGCAGGCGTGCTGCTCACCACCGTCCAGTACATCAAGCACGCCGAAGCCCGCAATTTCGCCATTGTCGACGCCGCAATGAACGACCTGCTGCGCCCGGCCCTCTACGACGCATTCCATGGCGTTCAGCCGCTGCATCCGCGCGCGGGCGATATGGCCGAATACGACATCGTCGGCCCGGTCTGCGAAAGCGCCGATTGGCTGGCCAAACAGCGCATGCTCGCCATCCGGCAAGGCGACGTGCTGGCGGTGGAATCGGCGGGCGCCTACGGCATGACCATGGCCAGCAACTACAACTCGCGCGGCCGGCCGGCTGAAGTCATGGTCGACGGCGACAAATACTACGTCGTGCGGCAGCGCGAAACCCTGGCGGACCAGCTGCGGGGCGAGTCCATGCTTCCGTGATCTGGCGCCGTACGCAGCAAAGAATAAGGCCCCGTCGTTCGGGGCCTTATTTCATTGCAGGGTCGCGCGCAGGCTCAAAGCTGGCCGTACGAGTGCAGGCCCGACAGGAACATGTTCACGCCCAGGAAGGCAAAGCCGGTGATCAAAAGGCCGACCAGAGCCCAATAGGCCGCCATGGCGCCACGTAGGCCCTTGATCAGGCGCATGTGCAGCCAGGCCGCGTAGTTCAGCCAGACGATCAGCGCCCAGGTTTCCTTCGGGTCCCATTGCCAATAGGCGCCCCACGCGTCCGCGGCCCAAAGCGCCCCCAGGATGGTGGCCACCGTGAAGAACGCAAAGCCGATCGCGATGGCGCGATACATGATGTCGTCCAGCACTTCGAGCGACGGCAGCGCATCGGCGATGCGGCGGCGCCCCAGCAGGATGGCGCCCACGATCACGGCGCCCACGCCAAAATAGAGCATCCACGTGGCGGACAGCCCGTCCGTGCGGAACACCATGGGCTCGGCGCAGAGCAGCACGCCCAACACGAACAACGGCGCAAGCTTGGCCCAGGACGAGGTCTGCCCGTGCTGCTTGACCAGGTACGCGAAACCCACCATCGCCGCCAACGAGAACGTGCCGTAGCCGATGAAGTTGGCCGGCACGTGCAGCTTCATCCACCAGCTCTTCAGCGCCGGAACCAGCGGCTGGATCTGCCCCGCATCGCGCGTGAACGAATACCAAAGCAGGAACACGACGGCCGATGTCACCACCAGCAGCACGAAGCCGCCCAGCGCGCGCGTGGCGTACTTGCGTTCGTAGTACAGGTAGAACAGCGCGGTGATCAGACAAAACAGCACGAAGACTTCGTACAGGTTGCTGACCGGAATGTGGCCCAGGTCAGGCCCCATCAGATGGCCTTCGCGCCAGCGCACGAGCATGCCGGTCACGCCGGCGAACACTGCCCCCCAAGTCAGCGCGGTGCCCAGCCACGCGGCCGTGGGACTGAAGACGCCGATCCAGTAGCACACCATGGCCAGCGCAAACAGCGCGCTCATCCAGAGGATGGCCGATTGGGAGGAGAACAGGTATTTCAGGAAGAACACCTGTTCGGCGCGAGCCAGGTCGTTGCCGTACAGCATCAACGCCAGCCCCGCCGAGATTGCACAGGCGATCATCAGGTTGCGCAAAGGACGCCAGAGCCAGCCCAGCCAGGCCAGCGCGGGCACCGTGCCGCAGAGGATGATCTTCTCGTAGTAGTCCATCGCGTGACCGTAGCGGGTCAGCGCGAATGCCGCCCCTACAGCCAGCAGCAGGAAGAAAACGATATCGGTCCAGTCCGGCTTTCCGCGCTGCGCGCGGCTGTCGCCGGTTTCGGACAAGGCGTCCTGCCAAAGCGTTTCGGGCGACGGCGGTTGCGTGGAGGTGGTCGTGGACATAAAAAACCTTAAGACCTTTTTTGGCGCAGCAGCGCCTGCTTGAAGCGTTCGAACTCTTGATTGAAGTCAAGTGTACGCTTCTGTGACGTCATGGCCGCCAGGACGCTGCTGCCGCCCCCCTCCGGCTTGACCCAGATCCAGACGCGGCGATCGCGAATGTAGAACATGGAAAACACGCCCAGGACCAGCAGCAGGCTGCCCAGGTAGACGGTGTTCTTGCCCGGCGTGCGGCTGACCTGGAACACGCTGGCCTGCACGTGATTGAAGTCAGCCAGCGACAGGAACACGGGCGCCGGGTAGACGGTCAGGTCGGACAGCGCCGCCACGGCAAGGCGCGACCACACGGCCGCGCGTTCGCCCTCGGGCCCTTCGAGGGCCACGGGAGGCTGGCCGGCGCGCTCGCGCGCGATGGCGCGCAGTTCATTCATGCTGGCGCCGATAAGCCGGATGACCACGTCGGCGGCGCGCTCCAGTTCGGCTGCGGGCGTGTTGGCCTGCAGGAACGCCGCGACCGCTTGCAAGCCGCCTGATGCGAACGTCTCCAGCGCGCGCTCGGCGGCAGTCTGCAACGGCTGGCGGTCGGTGCCGGACGGGCTGTTGCGCTCGGCGAATCGGCGGGCGGCTTCCTGACGCGCGGCCGGATCGGCCAGCGTCGCGCGCAGGCGCATGAATTCGGCGATCGAGCTGTCGTCGTCGGCCGGGATGCGCAGATAGCGGAACGGCTCGGCCGCATTGTTGCGCACGCCGGCCAGGAACACGGCCGCGCCGTCCAATTCGACAGGCAGCATGTAGTTCTGGAACTCGTGCGCCTGCCCGGCATCGTCGATCAGCTTGTATTCGACGCTGGGACCCACGTTGCGCAGGTTTTCGTTCTTCTTGCCCGCCGCACTGCCCGACACCGACGCCACATGCTCCGCGAAGCTCTGGTTGGCGCCCTTGGGATCGCCACGGGTCAGGTCTTCGACGTTGATCGGGCGCATGGCCGTGATCTCGATGCCCATGCTGCGCGGGCCCTTGGCCGTCTGGGCCGTCAGCTCGCTGGTCTTGCCCACCGTGCCGTCGACCGAAAACGTCGCGTCGTTGGCGCCTACCAGCGGATAGCCCTTGAGCACGACCGTGCTGCCGCCGTCGTCGAAGCTGGACTGGTAGACCGTCATGCCCTTGAAGCGCAGCGGCTCGTTGACCTCGATGGTCGAATCAAAGGTCTTGCCCGTGTCGGGGTCCGTCACCTCGACTTCACTGGCGAAGCGACTGGGCATGCCGGTGGAGTAGTAATCGACGATGAACTTCTTGAGCTTCAGCGTGAAAGGCATCGGCTGCACGAGCGCGCCGTCGCCCACCATCACGACAGCCGTGCTGGCCTGGCCGTTTTCAGGCACCAGCACGCTGGCGCGGAAACTGGGATTGTTGACCGACAGGCGCCCGCTCTCGGGGACCTCGGAGATCAGCATGTTTTCAACGATGGGCTGCTTGCCGCCGAACATGACCTGCAGACGCACGGGCAGTTCGCTGTCGAGCAGCCCGCCGATACAGATGATGACCATGGCGGCATGCGCGAACACGTAACCCAGCCGGTTGGCGCTGCCCTTCTTGGCCGCCAGCAGCACGCCGTTGTTGTCCTGGCGCTCGCGCACCGCGTAACCCAGTCGCTGCAGCAGCGCCTTCAGGCCGGCGGCGGTGCGCGGAACATCGGTAGGTTCGTGGGTTTCCACGCGATGCGGAAAGGCCCGCAGGCTGCCTTCGCGCACGTGCTCTCGGAACGAACGCGCGTCGCGCAGCATCTTGGGCGCATTGCGGATCAGGCAAACCGAGGTCGACACGACCAGAAAGCCCATGATCAGCAGGAACCACCAGCTGTTGTAGACGTGCCAGATGGAAAACTTGTCGAACACTTCAAACCAGAACGGGCCGAACTGGTCGATGTAATTGTTGGACGAGCGGTTCTGCTGCAGGACCGTTCCCACCAGGCTCGCCACGCAGATGAACATCAGCAGGCTGACGGCAAACCGCATCGAACCCAGGAGTTCAAAGAAATCGCCGGGCAGGCTGCGCAGAGAGGGACGGGAGTGGGTTCGAGTCGAATTCATGAAAAAAGGGGGGCCGCACAATCGGCTACCCCCCTCATAGACAGCGCGAGCCGGAACGAGGTTCCGGCAGGCTCAGGTTGCGTCAACGCGGACCAGCCGCGCACGTTGCGGCCAATCGCTTACCGAAGGCCAGCCGCGTAGTCCGACACCGCCTTGATGTCGGCATCCGACATGCGGTCCGCAATGGCGTGCATGACGTCATTCTTGCGGTCGCCGCTGCGGAAAAGCTTCAGCTGCTCTTCGATATAGATGGGGAACTGCCCCGACAGACGGGGGTACTGACCGGGAATCCCGGCGCCATTGGCAGAATGGCATGCCGCGCAGGCAGGAACGTTGCGGTCGGGCAAACCACCGCGCCAGATTCTTTGACCTAGCTCAACCAGCGACTCGTGGCCGGCCGTGGCGGGCTCTTTGAGCGGCTGCAGCGCCAGGTACAGCGCGACGTTCTGCATGTCGGCCGGCGTCAGGTTCTGCACCATGGCCGTCATCGGGCTCGGATTGCCGTCCGGGCCATTGCGCACAGGCGTCTTGGCCCCTTCCTTCACCTTGAAGTCGGCCAGTTGCTTGGCCAGGTACTCGTGCGGCTGCGCGGCCAGGTTCGGGTTCACCGGGATGGTGCTGTTACCCGCCGCGCCGTGACAGGAGGCACAGGCAATGATGCCGCGGGACGCGTCGCCCTGGTCAAACAGCTGCCCGCCCTTGGCGGCATCTGGTTTGGCCGGGCCCGCAGCGCCGTTGGCGGCGAAACTCGTAGCAGAGAAGGCGGAGGCGCCGAGCAACAGCCCGCTCGCGACCAACATCCGGGACAGCACACGCTTCATGAAGACCTCGACGATCACATCGATCAAGGCGCAAAAAGGCGCCCACGCCTGCCCGCACTCGCAGTAAACCGTATCGAACCTGTTTTGCTTGTCCTGCTTGCGATCTTGCTGCGGGGCTGAATCAGTGCCCACAGGGGCTTGAAACAGCTTTACAGTAAGCAAAAAAGACGGCTCCGCGCACGGGGACCACTGTAGCAAACGCCGGATTATACAATAGGGCTCGAAACCAACCGTATCAAAGCCATCCGTGTCCCTCCTACATCGCGCCTCTTTCCTCACGTCCGCGGCTCGCCTCGACCAGTTGCCGGCCGCCGGCGCTCCCGAGGTCTGCTTTGTCGGCCGCTCCAACGCCGGCAAATCCACGGCCATCAACGTGCTGTGCAACCAGCGCCGTCTTGCGTTCTCCAGCAAGACGCCCGGCCGCACGCGCCTGATCAACATGTTCAGCCTGCCGGACCCTCTCGATCCTGAAGGCCACATCGGTTATCTCGTCGACTTGCCCGGCTACGGCTATGCGTCCGTAGCCCGCAACGAAAAAGAAAAGTGGGCCGACATCCTTGGCGGCTACCTGCGCGACCGCGAATCGCTGGCCGGCATCGTGCTGCTCATCGACATCCGCCGCGGCGTCACCGAACTGGACCGCCGCCTGGCCAACTTCATCGCCCCCACCGGCCGCCCTGTGCTGGCGCTGCTGACCAAGGCGGACAAGCTGCCCTATGGCCAGCGCATGCGCACCGTCTTCTCGGTCCGCAAAGACCTGGCCGATATCGGCGCGCTGCACACCGTCCCCTTCTCGGCGCCCGAACGCATCGGTCTGGAAGAGGCCGGCGCGCATATCGAAAATTGGATTTCTCCCAAGGTCGTACCATGAACCCGCAGATCATCACCCCTGACTTTCCGGTTTCCCGCCCCCGCCGCCTGCGCCGCGACGACTTCACCCGCCGCCTGGTGCGCGAGAACGCCCTGACGGTCAATGACCTGATCTACCCGGTATTCGTGGCCGAGGGCTCCGGCCTGCGGCAAGCCGTGTCCTCGCTGCCCGGCGTGGTCCGCTATTCCCTGGACACCCTGCTGCCCGTGGCCGAAGAATGCGTGGCGCTTGGCATTCCGGTGTTGTCGCTCTTCCCCGCCATCGATCCCGCGCTCAAGACGCCCGACGGCATCGAAGCCACCAATCCCGACGGCCTGATTCCGCGCGTTGTGCGCGAACTGAAGGCGCGCTTTCCGGAATTGGGCGTCCTGTGCGACGTGGCGCTGGATCCCTACACCAGCCACGGCCAGGACGGCGTCATCGATGCGGACGGCTACGTCATCAACGAGCCCACGGTTGAAATCCTGGTAAAGCAGGCGCTTACGCAGGCCGATGCCGGCGTCGACATGGTGGCGCCCAGCGACATGATGGACGGCCGCATCGGCGCCGTGCGCCGCGCGCTGGAAGCCAACGGCCACATCCACACGCGCATCATGGCGTATTCGGCCAAGTACGCCAGCGCCTTCTACGGCCCCTTCCGGGACGCCGTGGGCTCGGCCACCAACCTGGGCAAGTCCAACAAAATGGCTTACCAGATGGATCCGGGCAACCTTGACGAAGCCCTGCGCGAAGTCGCCGGCGACCTGCAGGAAGGCGCCGACATGGTCATGGTCAAGCCTGGCATGCCCTACCTGGACGTACTGCGCCGGGTCAAGGACACGTTCCGCGTGCCGACGTTCGCCTATCAGGTCAGCGGTGAATACGCCATGATCAAGGCGGCGGCCGCCAACGGCTGGCTGGACCACGACAAGGTCATGATGGAAGCGCTGCTGGCCTTCAAGCGCGCAGGCGCCGACGGCATCCTGACGTACTTCGCCATCGAAGCGGCAAAGCTGCTCAAGAGCCAGCGTTAAGTACGGCGGGCATTGCGCGCCGGCCAGTTCCGGCGCACATGCCATCCGGAAGCGGCCCGCGCGCCGCCACCGCTTTATCGCATCAGGCCTTCGCGGTGGCGCGGCGCTCCTGCCGTCCGCCGCGCCGCAGGCCCAGCCATGTTCCGCCCAGCACGCACGCCAGACCCACTACGTGGATCAGCGTGACGTGCTCGTCCAGGAACAGCGCCGCAAACATCAGTCCGAAGATCGGCAGCCAGTTCACGAACAGGGCCGCGCGGCTGATGCCCAGCCGGGCGATGCCCGCGTTCCACACGATGTTGCTGACGCCCGAGGCGATCACCGCCGAGAACATCAGCACCACCCAGGGCCACCATGCCATCTGCCAGGTGCCGGCGTCATAAGAGGCTGGCGTCAGTGCAGCGTGTCCCACCAGCATCAATCCCCCGGCCAGGTACATGTACCAGAGCATGCCCAGCGGATCCATCATTCGCGACATGCGCTGGATGACCAGTCCGCCAAACACGAACACCAGCACGGCCACGAACACGATCGCGTCGCCCCAGCCGGTCAGCCCCAACTGCGCGCCGCTGCCCACCACCACCATGCCCACGCCGACGAGGCCGAGCAGCGCGCCAGCGATGCGCGTGGCGGTCAGTCTTTCGCGATAGAAAATGGCTGCGAGAAAGGCGGATAGCAGCGGGCTGGTGGCCATGATCAGCGTGCCGTTGGCGGCCGACGACACCCGCAGTCCGGACACCAACGCAACCTGATGCGCGTACACCACCAGAAAGCCCGCCAGCGCCACCCAGCCCAGTTCCGCGGGCCCCACCTTGGGGATGCGGCCGCCGCGCGCCTTGATGATGAGAGTGACGGTAATGAACGCAATGACGATCCGCACGGCAGCCAGCGCCTGGATGTGCATGTGCTGCGTGAGGTACTTGATGGAGACGATGTTCAGGCCCCAGGTGGCCATGACGAACATCAATTGAAGATAGATCAGACCGTGCCGGTCCTGGCTTGCATCAACTGTTGGGGACGTCACGGCGCCGGCCTGGGGTAAGTTGGATGCGCCGCGCATGCGGCGAAGCGATCATGGTATATCGCTCCACCCCTCGATTCAATGTGGACGCTGACGCGTTGCGTGCATCAGACGATGGCCGGCGAACGCGTCACTGCCGTCAGCCGATCAACGCACCAGGACGCGGTCCAGCGACTCGGTGAAGCGCTTGGCGTCCTGGAAGCCCACGACGCGCGCGTCCGCGATTTCCTTGCCGCCCGGCTCGAAGAACATGATGCCGGGGGGTCCGAACAGGCGGAACCGCTTGAGCAGCGCGCGGTCGTCGGCGTTGTTGGCGGTCACGTCGGCCTGCACCAGCACCATCCCCGCCATGCGTTGCGCGACGCCGGCGTCCGTGAACGTGAAGCGCTCCATTTCGCGGCACGAAACGCACCAGTCCGCGTAGAAATCCAGCATCACGGGCCTGGTGCTTTGGGCCAACACGGCGTCCAGTTCGGCGTTGTTCCGCACACGGGCGAAGTGCACTTCGTCGCTGGCGGCCGACGCGCCCGCCGGCGCATCCCCGCGCGCGGCAAGATGCGACAGGGGCTGCAGGACGTCGCGGCCGCCGCTGGCGGCGCCAACGAGCCATGCGGCGGCAGCCAGCGCCAGCAGCAGGCCCAGGCCCTTGCCGAACATGCGCGCGGCGCCGGCGCCCTGCGGCAGCGCGTCGAACGCCCTCAGCATCACGGCCGACACGATGGCCAGGAACGCCCAGCCCGTCATCTGCACCCACGTCGGCACGACGGGAATCAGCATCCACCAGGCCGTCGCCAGCAACAGCATGCCGAACAGACGCTTCACGCCGTCCATCCAGGGGCCGGCCTTGGGCAGCAAGGCGGAAGAAGATGCGCCGACGATCAGCAGCGGCACGCCCATTCCCCAGGCCATCGCAAAGAGCGCCGATCCGCCCAGGACCACGTCGCCGGTCTGCGAGATGTACAACAGCGCGCCGGCCAGGGGCGCGGCCACGCAGGGTCCGACGATCAGCGCCGACAGCGCGCCCATCACCAGCGCGCCGGTATAGCGCCCGCCCGGAACACGCGAAGACCGCTCGGCCAACCTGGCCTGGATGCCGGAAGGCATCTGGAAGGTGAACACGTCGAACATGGCCAGCGCCAGAACGGCCAGCAGGAGGGCGAACAGCGTCAGGATCCACGGCGTCTGCAGCCATGCCGCCAGGCCCGCCCCGCTGAGACCCGCCGCCACGCCCAGGGCCGTGTAGACAACCGACATGCCCAGCACGTAGGTGGCCGCCAGCGCCAGTCCGCGTCCGCGTGTGGGACGCTGCTGCTGCGCTCCGCCCAGCACGATGGAGGACAGGATGGGAATCATGGGCAGCACACACGGCGTGAAGGCCAGCAGCAGGCCCAGCAACAGGAACACGCCTGCCGTCTTGATCCATCCCAGGCCGCCCAGCGCGTCCGCGATGCGGGTGTCCCCGGCATTGACCAGCGCAGCAAGGCCGCCCGATGAGGCCGCGGAGGAAGCCGCGGAGGAAGCCGCCGAGGACGCCGCGCCCGGGCCGGCGCCTGCGACGGCATACCCGCCGGCGACGGGCGTGAGCTTCACGGTGCTGTCCATCGGCGGGTAGCAGAGCCCCGCGTCCGCGCATCCCTGGCCCGTCAAGGTCAGGGTAAAGGGCTGCGTGCCCGCGCCCACCGGCACGCGAATCACCACGTCCTGGTGGAAGACCTCCATGTCCTTTTCGAACGTGGGGTCGTATTTGACCTCGCCTTTGGGATAAGCAGGCTCGCCCAACGTCGTGGCGTCAGCCGGACTGATTGCGATGGCAAAGCGTTCGCGGTACATGTAGTAGCCGGGCGCCACCTTGTAGCGCAGTTCCAGGGTGTCCGGCGACGCCATCTGCGCGCTGAACACAAAGGCCTTTTCGGGCTCGAGGAACTCGGCCTCTGCGCGCGCGGCCGCATGCCAGCCCAGCAGCAGGATGGCCATCGCAACGAGCGCCAGGCATTGCCTGAAGAAGGCGGAGGTCGCGCTGACGGCGCGCCGGGGCGCGCCAACCGTACTGGCAAGTTGCAACATCAGTCTCTCTTGTTCTGCGTAATGGCCGTCTGTTCGCGCACCCAGTCCAGGTAGGGCGCCGCACCGCCGATGACCGGCAGCACGATGATCTCGGGAACGTCATAGGGATGCATCTGCGCCAGCGCCTGCACGACGGCCGCATGGCGCGCGTAGGTGGTCTTGATATGGATCGGAATTTCCTCCGCCCCTTCGACCTCTCCGTTCCACATGTAGATGGACAACCCGGCAGCGCCAAGGTTCACGCAGGCGGCCAGCCCGTCTTCAACCAGCACGTGAGCAATGCGCTTGGCCAGCAACAAGTCCGGCGCATTGCTGATGACCAGCACGACGTCGTCATCGCGCAACATGGAGCCTCCTTGGGGTACCCGCGTGGGATGTAACTCGAGGTATTTTATCGGTATTGCGGGCTCCTCCCCGGTTGCGCCGGGTCAAGGCCACCGCTCCATCCCTATGCCGAGGCACGCATGTCCGACAACTGCCTGTTTTGCCGCATCGCCCGCCAGGAGATCCCGGCTCACGTCATCCACGAGGACGACCGTGTGCTGGCCTTTCTGGACATCCAGCCCGTGCGCCCGGGGCACACCCTGGTCATTCCCAAGCAACACTACCCCTATTACGAGGACATGCCGGCCGATCTGGCCGCCCACATCGTCAACCTGGGACAGAAACTGGGACGCCACATGAAGCGTCTGTATGGCGTCGAACGGGTGGGTTTCGCGTTCACGGGCATCCACGTCGCCCATGCGCACGCGCACATCATCCCCATGCACCATGTGCAGGACCTGACCTCGACGCAGTACATCGAACAGCAGGACCTGACGTTCAAAATGCCGCCGCAACCGCCCCAAGAGGCGCTGGCAACCGTCGCCGCACAGCTGCGGGGGGAAATGGCAGGCTCGTCTTAGCGGCGCCTCACTGGCGCGATATGCCCTGGCACGGCACGTCCTGGCGGGGCAGGTCTTGGCCGGAGCGCACCTTATCGGGCCGTGCGAGCGCAACCGGCCTCAGCCGGGCGGACGTCTTCCGGCCGCGTCACCGCCCACAGAATCTGCAGTCGGCTTTCGCGACCGCAAAAAAAAAACAAGGGCGGGTCCGAAGACCCGCCCTTGTCGCTTATCTAGCTGCCGATTTATTCGGCGCTGTCCTCAGCGGCTTCATCGACTTCCGGACGGTCAACCAGTTCCATGAAAGCCATGGGAGCGTTGTCGCCTTGACGGAAGCCCATCTTCAGCACGCGGGTGTAGCCGCCGTTACGGGCCGCGTAGCGCGGGCCGATTTCAGCAAACAGCTTCACAACCGCATCGCGATCACGCAGACGGGCAAATGCCAGACGCTTGTTCGCGAGCGTGGGCTCCTTGCCCAGCGTGATCAGGGGTTCGATGACGCGGCGCAATTCTTTCGCCTTCGGCAGCGTGGTCTTGATTGCTTCGTGAGTGATCAGCGAAACAGCCATGTTGCGGAACATGGCAAGACGGTGACTGCTGGTGCGGTTGAGCTTACGCAAGCCATTACCGTGACGCATGATAAGTTTCCTTTGAATCTAAAGACGGCGTTTCCGCCATCGGGTTGCCGGCTCTTCTATCAGCCTGCAATCAGGCCGCGGTCCGGTAGAAAACGGTGCATTTTACGACGGTTTCGCAAACCGCCCGGCGGTGAGGCCGGGCGCTGCGGGAAGCGCCCCTTTATCGGGGGCGACACCCTTTCAAGTCTTACGGACGCTCCAGGCCCAGGGGCGGCCAGTTCTCGAGCTTCATGCCGAGGGTCAGGCCACGTGCAGCCAGCACTTCCTTGATCTCGTTGAGCGACTTGCGACCCAGGTTCGGGGTCTTGAGCAGCTCGTTTTCGGTACGCTGGATCAGGTCGCCGATGTAGTAGATGTTTTCGGCCTTCAGGCAGTTGGCCGAACGCACCGTCAGTTCCAGGTCGTCGACCGGGCGCAGCAGCACCGGATCGATCTGCGGCGTGCCGCGGACCGGGGCTTCGTACGAATCGCCAGCGCCTTCCAGGGCGGCGAAGACCGAGATCTGGTCCATCAGGATGCGAGCCGACTGGCGCACCGCTTCCTCGGGCGAGATCACGCCGTTGGTTTCGATGTCCAGCACCAGCTTGTCCAGGTCGGTACGCTGTTCCACGCGGGCGCTTTCAACGGCGTAGCTCACGCGGCGGACCGGACTGAACGAGGCGTCCAGAACGATGCGGCCGATGGTGTGGGTGCGGTCTTCCGACAGCGCGCGCACGTTGCCCGGCACGTAGCCGCGGCCCTTTTCGACCTTGATCTGCATTTCCAGCTTGCCCGCTTCCGTCAGGTTGCAGATGGCGTGGCCGGGGTTGATGATCTCGACGTCGTGCGGCAGCTCGATGTCGCTGGCCAGCACGGTGCCGGCGCCCGACTTGCGCAGGACCAGGGTCACTTCGTCGCGATTGTGCAGCTTGAAGACCACGCCCTTCAGGTTCAGCAGGATGTCGACGACATCTTCGCGAACGCCCGGGATGGTCGAGTACTCGTGCACCACGCCCGTCATCTGGACTTCGGTCGGCGCGTAGCCGGTCATCGAAGACAGCAGGATGCGGCGCAGGGCGTTGCCCAGCGTGTGACCGTAGCCACGCTCGAACGGCTCCATCACGATCTTGGCATGGTGCGTGCCGACCGGTTCGACTTCAATGGAGCGCGGCTTCAGGAAACCTTGAGTGGACATTTACTGTGTTCCTTTTCAATACCCTCGGCTCGTTACACCGATAAGGCTGATGGACAGGGTGAAACTTGAAACGCGGACAGCGCGAAAAAACGCCGCCCGATACTTACCGCAAAGCCCGCTCCACCAAAAGGCGGAAAGCGGGCTGCTGCGGGACGTGCAAACGGGTCGCGAGACCAGCTTGCCAGCGCTTTCCGCGAAGGAGGCGCCGGCAGGCGTGATTAACGCGAGTACAGTTCGACGACCATCGATTCGTTGATGTCGCGAGCGACGTCAGCGCGATCGGGGGCCGACTTGAACGTACCGGTCAGCTTGGACGCGTCGACTTCCACCCATTGGGGGATGCCGATGCTGGTGGCCAGATCGAGCGATTCCTTGATGCGGCCTTGCTTCTTGGCCTTTTCACGAACCGAGATGACGTCACCAGCCTTGACCAGCATCGAAGCGATGTCAGCCGTGTGGCCGTTCAGTTCGATGGCGCGGTGGCTCACCAGCTGGCGAGCTTCGGCGCGCGTCGAGCCGAAGCCCATGCGGTAGACGACGTTGTCCAGGCGCGATTCCAGCAGCTGGATCAGCGTTTCGCCGGTGTTGCCACGGCGACGCTCGGCTTCAGCGAAGTACTTGCGGAATTGCTTTTCCAGCACGCCGTACATGCGCTTCAGCTTTTGCTTTTCGCGCAGCTGCAGGCCGTAGTCGGAAGTGCGAGCACCCGAAGTGCGGCCGTGTTGGCCAGGCTTGGAATCCAGCTTGCACTTGGAATCCAGCGAGCGACGGGCGCTCTTCAGGAACAGGTCAGTACCCTCGCGGCGCGAGAGCTTGCATTTGGGTCCAATATAACGTGCCATGTGGATTCCCTTTAGATACGACGACGCTTCGGCGGACGGCAGCCGTTGTGCGGAACGGGCGTGATGTCGGCGATGGACGAGATCTTGATGCCCAGCGCGTTCAGAGCGCGGACCGACGATTCGCGACCAGGACCGGGGCCCTTGATGCGGACTTCCAGCGTCTTGATGCCGTACTCGAGAGCAACGCGGCCGGCCGTTTCAGCGGCAACCTGCGCGGCGAACGGGGTCGACTTGCGCGAACCCTTGAAGCCAGCACCGCCCGACGTGGCCCACGACAGCGCGTTGCCCTGACGATCGGTGATGGTGATGATGGTGTTGTTGAACGAAGCGTGAACGTGCGCGATGCCGTCCGAGACGTTCTTCTTGACCTTTTTGCGCACGCGCGAAGCGCCGCTGGTGGAAGCTTTCGCCATAATCCTGTTCCTCGATTATTTCTTCAGGGACGCAGCAGCACGACGCGGGCCCTTGCGGGTCCGGGCGTTGGTGCGAGTGCGCTGGCCGCGCACGGGCAAACCGCGCTTGTGACGCATACCGCGGTAGGTTCCCAGGTCGATCAAACGCTTGATCGAGAGCTGTACTTCACGACGCAGGTCGCCTTCAACCGTGAACAAACCAACATGTTCGCGGACGCGTTCCAATTCAGCGTCGCTCAGATCCTTGACCTTTTTGTCAAAGGGTACGTTTGCCGCTTCGCAAATCTTGCGAGCGCGCGTACGACCGATGCCAAAAATGGCGGTCAGGCCGATCTCGGCGTGCTGTTGCGGCGGAATGTTAATGCCAGCAATACGGGCCATGACTGTTCCTTGAATAAATCCGTTGCGTAGTCGCTAACCCGAGTTAGCCTTGACGCTGCTTGTGACGCGGGTCGGTGCAGATAACGCGCACCACGCCGTGACGTTTGATAACTTTGCAGTTGCGGCAGATCCGCTTAACCGATGCCATTACTTTCATGGTTGACTCCTAATTTTCCGTAATCCGGTTTCGCTCACTTGGAGCGGAAAACAATCCTGGCTCGCGTCAGGTCATAGGGCGTGAGCTCCACTGTGACCTTGTCACCCGGCAGGATCCGGATGTAATGCATACGCATCTTGCCGGAAATATGGCCCAACACCACGTGGCCGTTTTCGAGCTTGACGCGAAATGTCGCGTTCGGGAGGTTCTCAAGAACCTCGCCTTGCATCTGAATGACGTCGTCCTTGGACATTCTTTTGCTTACCGCATCGGCAAACCCGCGCCCTTGAAGTTCGCCTTCTTGAGCAACGAGTCGTACTGGTGAGACATCATGTAGGCCTGAACCTGCGCCATGAAATCCATCGTCACCACCACAATGATCAACAGAGACGTACCACCGAAGTAGAAGGGAACGTTCCAGCGCATCACCAAGAATTCCGGCAACAGGCACACCAACGTGATGTAGATGGCACCTGCGAGCGTCAGACGCATCAGGATCTTGTCGATGTAGCGCGCTGTTTGTTCGCCCGGACGGATGCCCGGAACAAACGCACCACTCTTCTTCAGGTTGTCCGCCGTTTCGCGGCTGTTGAAAACCAGAGCCGTGTAGAAAAAGCAGAAGAAAATAATCGCGACCGAGTACAGCGTGATGTAGAGCGGTTGACGAGGCGACAGGGCCGCAGCCAGGTCGCTAAGCCAGCGCATGTTCTCGCTGCTGGAGAACCAGCTAGTGATCGTGGCCGGGAACAGGATGATCGACGACGCGAAGATCGGCGGAATCACCCCAGCCATGTTCAGCTTCAGCGGCAAATGCGAGCTTTGACCACCGTAGACCTTGTTGCCGACCTGACGCTTGGCGTAGTTGACCGTGATCTTGCGCTGTCCGCGTTCAACGAACACCACAAAAGCGGTAACCAGCACCACCAGAGCCACGATGAACAGTGCCGAAAGCACGGACATCGCGTTGGTGCGGACCAGGTCCAGCAGTGCAGCCAGCGCCGCGGGGAGACCCGCCACGATACCTGCGAAGATCAGGATGGAAATCCCGTTGCCCAGACCGCGTTCCGTGATCTGCTCACCCAGCCACATGACAAACATGGTGCCGGTGACCAAAGTCACGACGGTCGTGAAGCGGAACAGCATGCCCGGATCGATCACCAGTCCCTGCTGGGACTCAAGCGCTACCGAAATGCCCACCGCTTGCACCAGCGCCAGCACGACAGTGCCGTAGCGGGTGTATTGGGTAATCTTCCGACGGCCGGCCTCGCCCTCTTTCTTGAGCGCTTCCAGCGACGGCACCACCACCGACATCAACTGCATGATGATGGATGCCGAAATGTACGGCATGATCCCCAGGGCAAAAATCGAGAAGCGCGAGAGCGCCCCGCCCGAGAACATGTTGAACAGGCCCAGGATCCCGCCCTGGTTCTGACGGAACAAGTCCGCCAGCGCATCCGGGTTGATACCCGGAACCGGGATGTGCGTACCCAAACGGTAAACCACCAGGGCGAGCACCAGGAACACCAGACGGCGCTTCAAATCGCCGTATCGTGCTCCGGATTTGCCCAATGCCTGCGCGTTAGCCACTCGTCACCTCTGATCAAGCAAGCGAGCCGCCCGCGGCTTCGATGGCGGCGCGAGCGCCAGCCGTCGCGGTAATGCCCTTGAGCACGACCTTGCGCGAGAGTTCACCAGACTTGATGACCTTGGCGTAACGAACCGCCTGGCCAATCACGCCGGCCGCCTTCAGTGCTTGCACATCGATATCGTCGATGGGCAGAGCCTGGAGGTCCGACAAGAGGACTTGGGCATACAGGTGTTGACCCAGCGGGGTGAAACCACGCTTGGGCAGGCGACGTTGCAGCGGCATTTGACCGCCTTCGAAGCCAACCTTATGGAAACCGCCCGAGCGCGACTTCTGACCCTTGTGACCACGGCCGGCGGTCTTACCCAGACCCGAACCGATGCCACGGCCGACGCGGCGCTTGGCGTGCTTGCTGCCCTCGGCGGGCTTCAGCGTATTAAGTTGCATATCCGACATGGTGATTCCTTAGGCTTCCGAGACGGAAACGAGATAATCCACCTTACGGATCATCCCACGCACCTCGGGCGTATCGACCAGCACGCGGCTGCTGTTGATGCGACCCAAGCCCAAACCGCGAACCGTATCACGGTGCGATTGCTTGGTACCGATCACCGAGCGCACGAGGGTCACTTTGATCTGCTTCTGAGCCATGATTTACCCCAGGATCTCTTCGACCGTCTTGCCGCGCTTGGCAGCAACATCGGCCGGGGTCAGGGAGGCGCGCAGGCCATTCAACGTGGCGCGAACCATGTTGTAGGGGTTGCTCGAGCCCAGGCTCTTGGCAACCACGTTACGCACACCCATCACTTCGAAAATTGCGCGCATCGGGCCGCCGGCGATAACACCGGTACCTTCAGCAGCGGGCGAAATCAGCACGGTAGCGGCGCCATGCTTGCCGACCACGGTGTGGTGCAGCGTGCCGTTCTTCAGAGCGACCTTGAACATGCCGCGACGGGCTTGTTCCATAGCCTTCTGAACGGACACCGGCACTTCACGCGCCTTGCCCTTACCCATGCCGATGCGGCCATCGCCATCGCCAACCACGGTCAGCGCGGCAAAGCTCATGGTGCGACCACCCTTGACCACTTTGCTCACGCGGTTGACCGCGATCATCTTTTCGCGGAGGCCGTCATCGTTCTCTTTTTCCGCGGCGTTCTTGCCTTGTACTTTAGCCATTTGACAGATCCTCGCTTAGAACTTCAGGCCGGCTTCACGCGCGGCATCGGCCAGCGCCTTGACGCGGCCATGGTAACGAAAGCCCGAGCGATCGAAAGCGACCAGTTCGATACCGGCAGCCTTGGCCTTTTCGGCCACGCGCTTGCCAACCAGCGTAGCAGCGGCTTTGTTGCCGCCCTGGCCGGTTTGGCCGGCCAGTTGCGCACGCACTTCGGCTTCCACCGTCGAGGCGCTGACCAGAACGCGATCGCCTTCCGGCGAAATGATGTTGGCGTAGATGTGCTGGTTCGAGCGGAAAATCGAGAGGCGATGAACGCGCAGCTCGTTGATCTTCCGGCGGGTCGGAACCGCACGACGCAAACGGGAAACTTTTTTGTCCATGATTCGTCCTTGCGTGCGCCGTTATTTCTTCTTGGTTTCTTTGATGACGACGCGTTCGTCCGAGTAACGCACACCCTTGCCCTTGTAGGGTTCGGGTTCGCGGTACGCGCGGATTTCAGCGGCCACCTGACCGACGACTTGCTTGTTGGCGCCCTTGATGACGATTTCCGTCTGGGTGGGGCATTCGGCCTTGATACCGGCCGGCAACTGATGCAAAACGTCGTGCGAGAAACCGAGCTGCAGCTTAACGGCGTCGCCTTGAACCGCGGCGCGATAACCCACGCCGACCAGGTTCAGCTTGCGCTCGAATCCCTTGCTAACGCCATTGACCATGTTGGCCACGAGCGCGCGCACGGTGCCCGACATGGCGTTGGCGTGACGGGATTCGTTGGCGGCTGCAAACGTGAGCTTGCCACCGTCCAGCGAAATCGTGACGTCGCCAGTCAGGGGTTGGGTCAAGGAACCCAGCGGGCCCTTGACAGTGATCTGATCCTGCTTGATGTCAGCTTCGACACCCTTGGGCAGTTCGACCGGATACTTAGCGATACGTGACATTCGAATCTCTCCTTAGGCCACGTAGCACAGCACTTCGCCGCCGACGCCGTTGGCGCGAGCCTTACGGTCGGTCATGACGCCGCGCGAGGTCGAAACGATAGCCACGCCCAGGCCGTTCATGACCTGAGGAATGCTGGTACGGCCCTTGTAGATACGCAGACCAGGACGCGAAACGCGTTCGATGCGCTCGATGACCGGACGACCTGCGTAGTACTTCAGGGTGATCTCGAGTTCAGGCTTGGCCTGGGAACCCTTGATTTCAAAGCTGTCGATGTAGCCTTCGTCCTTCAGCACAGCGGCAATGGCCGCCTTCAGCTTCGAGGAGGGCATGCTCACCGTAACTTTGTCCACTTGCTGCGCATTGCGAATGCGGGTCAGCATATCGGCGATGGGATCGCTCATGCTCATATTGTTTCTCCTACCAGCTGGCCTTGGTGATGCCGGGGATTTCGCCCTTCATCGCCATTTCACGCAGTTTGTGGCGCGTCAGACCGAACTTGCGGAACACGCCGCGAGGACGACCGGTGACCACGCAACGGTTGCGTTGACGCGTCGGGTTGGCATTGCGCGGCAGCTGTTGCAGCTTGAGCCGAGCTTGGTAACGTTCTTCGTCGGTCTTCGACTGGTCGTCAATGATCGACTTCAACTCAGCGCGCTTGGCAGCGAACTTGTCAGCCAGCTTGGCGCGCTTGATGTCGCGATTGATGAGGGAAAGTTTAGCCACGTCATCAGCCCCTTAGTTACGGAACGGGAAGCTGAAGGCCGTCAACAGCGCCTTGGCTTCTTCGTCGGTCTTCGCGGAGGTGGTGATGCTGATGTTCAGCCCACGCAGCGCGTCGATCTTGTCGTACTCGATTTCGGGGAAAATGATTTGCTCTTTCACCCCGATGTTGTAGTTGCCACGGCCGTCGAACGCACGACCCGAGATACCGCGGAAGTCGCGCACGCGAGGCAGCGCAACCGCCACCAGGCGATCCAGGAATTCGTACATGCGTTGACCACGCAGCGTGACCATGCAACCAATCGGGTAGTTTTCGCGGATCTTGAAACCGGCGATAGCCTTCTTGGTCTTCGTCACGACAGGCTTCTGGCCGGCGATCTTGGTCAGATCCGACACAGCGTGCTCAATGACCTTCTTGTCGGAGACCGCTTCCGAGACACCCATGTTCAGGGTGATCTTGGTGATGCGCGGCACTTCCATTGCGCTCTTGTAGCCAAACTTGGCTTGCAGGTCGCCAGCGACCTTGCTCTTGTAGAAATCTTGCAAACGAGACATGTCTATCGCCCCTTACGCCTTGGCGCCGACAACGGCACCATTGGAACGGAACACGCGGACCTTGCGACCTTCGACTTCCTTGACGCCCACGCGGTCGCCACGACCGGTTGCGGGGTTGAAGAGCGCCACATTCGAGATGTGGATCGGCATGGTCTTTTCGACAATCCCGCCCGGGTTGTTCGCCATCGGGTTGGCTTTCACGTGCTTCTTGGCAACATTGACGCCTTCGACCAGAACGTGGTCGGCGTCAACGCGGGCCAGCACGGTACCGCGACGCTTCTTGTCGCGGCCGGTCAGGACGATGACTTCGTCGCCTTTACGAATGTTGTTCATCGTAGGGCTCCTTACAGCACTTCCGGGGCCAACGACACGATCTTCATGAACTTCTCGGTACGCAGTTCACGCGTAACGGGTCCGAAGATGCGGGTGCCGATGGGCTCCAGCTTGGCGTTGAGCAACACGGCGGCATTGCCACCGAAACGAATCAGCGAACCGTCTTTACGGCGCACGCCCTTGGCGGTACGAACCACCACGGCATTGTAAATTTCGCCTTTCTTGACGCGTCCGCGCGGAGCCGCATCTTTGACGCTCACCTTGATGATGTCGCCGATACCGGCATAACGGCGCTTGGAGCCACCGAGCACCTTAATGCACATGACATGACGCGCACCAGTGTTATCGGCCACGTCCAGCGTGGTCTGCATTTGGATCATGATTTTTCCTGTTCCAACTTAACTGGAAATACGGTTTTCCCAACAAGGGAACACTGCAATTCCTGCCAGTTTTGGTCCCGTCAGGTCAGCCGCCCTGCTTTTTTGTCGGCAAGTCCACGACAACTGGACCAGCAACTGGTTGGCAACGCAACGACCCTGGGTTGAAATCCTGCGGGTATTCCCCCCGACGCGTTCGCTTAACCTTCGGCTAAGTGAATCGACAATCTGGGAAAGCTGATAATTCTAACGTGGTTAAATTTTGAGCGCAAGCACTTTGTTGGGTTCGCGCACAAAAGACCACGCCCCCTCTAAAAAAGGGGCGGTTTGCGGGCTATCGGAGCCTACTTTTGGCGGTAATAGCCCTTCTCCCAGGCGTCGTGATTGGCCTTGCCGCGACGGATTTCGTCCGTGAAAGGAGCGGCCATGAGCACCAGGCGATTGAGCCATTTTACAGGAGCGCGGCAAGGACGTTCGAAGTCCACGAACAACACGGCCCGCAGCCCGTCGGTGTCGTTGTGCACCTGGTGGGGATAGAGGTCGTCGAAAACCACGGCGTGGCCTTCCCGCCACGCGTAGCGCTGGCCGCCGACTTCGATCCAGCACCGTTCCGGGGGATCGGGCACCACCAGCCCCAGGTGCAGCCGCAGCACCCCGTTGTACGGGCCCGTGTGCAGCGGTATGCGCTTGCCGGGTTCGAGAATCGAGTAGAACGCCGTGCGCAGGCCCGGAATGTCCTGAAGGGCCCGTGCGGTGGCCGGGCAACGCGCCAGGTTGCGCTCGGAGCGCAAGCCGTAGCCCATGAAAACAAAGGTCTTCCATTGATCGTCGGACGTGATCATGCCGACATCGGGGGAGATCTCGTGGAATGCCGGCAGATGTTGGCGGTCGGCCAGGAGTTTCGTCACCTCGGCCCGGATTTCGGGGGCCCGGGCCTCCAGCGCGGCGATCCAGGGGAACTGGCTGTTGTCGAAAATCGGCTTGTCCCCGACCAGCGAGGCCGACGCGATGCGCTGGCGAAGCCAGTCAATGAAGCGGAAGAAGACCAGGGAATAAACACTGGGCTTGGTGACCGGACGGGCTTCGACGGGTTGCACGATGAATACTCAGGTCAGCCGAAGATTCCTCATTTTGTCCATGCCCAGGCGCTCGCGCAAGCGTGGCCTCCATTGGCCCCAAGCCAGCGCCTGGGAGTGGTCCTCTCGGCAGGGGTGAAGCTGGTTTAGACTGCCGTGGGCGACAGCGATCGCTACCCACTCCTATTTCGCAAGGAACGACAGGCATGTATGAACAGTTGGCGCTGTATATCGACGGCGAATTCGTCGCCGGCGAGGGCAGGCGCACCCAGGACGTCATCAACCCGGCCACCCTCGAAGTGCTCGGCCAGCTGCCCCACGCCACCGAAGCGGATCTGGATCGCGCCCTGGCGGCTGCCCAACGCGCCTTCGAGTCGTGGAAGAAGTCTTCCCCCATGGACCGTTCGGCCATCCTGCGCAAGGTCGCCACGCTGTCGCGCGAACGCGCCAAGGAAATTGGCCGCAACATGACGCTGGACCAGGGCAAGCCGCTGGCCGAAGCCGTGGGCGAGGTCACGTCCTGCGCCGAACATGCCGACTGGCACGCCGAGGAATGCCGCCGCATCTACGGCCGCGTGATCCAGCCGCGCAACCCGGACGTCCGCCAGATCGTCGTGCGCGAGCCCATCGGCGTGTGCGCTGCCTTCACCCCCTGGAACTTCCCGTACAACCAAGCCATTCGCAAGATCGCCGCCGCCATCGGCGCCGGCTGCACGGTCGTGCTCAAGGGCCCCGAGGATTCGCCCAGCGCGGTCATGGCGATTGCACGCATGTTCCATGACGCCGGGCTGCCCAAGGGCTGCCTGAATATCGTCTGGGGCGAACCCGCCAAGATCTCCGACTACCTGATCCGCTCGCCCATCGTGCGCAAGGTGTCGTTCACGGGTTCCGTGCCGGTGGGCAAGCAGCTGGCTGCGCTGGCCGGCGCACACATGAAGCGTGTCACCATGGAACTGGGCGGCCACTCGCCCGTGCTGGTCTTCGACGATGCGGACATCGATCGCGCGGCTGAAATGCTGGCCAAGTTCAAGGTTCGCAACGCGGGCCAGGTCTGCGTGTCTCCCACCCGCTTTTACGTCCAGGACGGCGCTTACGAGCAGTTCCTGGCGCGCTTCTCGGAAGTGCTGAAGAACATCAAGGTTGGCGACGGCCTGGAAGCCGGCACGGAAATGGGACCGCTGGCGCATGAGCGCCGCGTGCCGGCCATGAGCGCCTTTATCGACGACGCCAAGAAGCACGGCGCCAAGGTGGTGGTGGGCGGCGGCCCGCTGGACCGCAAGGGTTTCTTCTTTGCGCCCACCGTCGTCACGGACCTGCCCGACAATTCCATGCTGATGACGGAAGAGCCGTTCGGTCCGGTTGCACCGGTCGTGCGCTTCACCGACACCGACGAAGTGCTGCGTCGCGCCAACAGCCTGCCCTTCGGCTTGTCTTCGTACGTGTTCACGAACTCGCTCAAGACCGCCACCAAGGTCTCCAACGGCCTGGAAGCCGGCATGGTCAACATCAACCATTTCGGCAGCGCCCTGGCCGAGACACCGTTCGGCGGCATCAAGGACAGCGGCATCGGCAGCGAAGGCGGCACGGAAACGTTCGAAGGCTACCTGGTCACGAAGTTCATCACGCACGTCTGACCGGCGTCCGCTCCGCACACAAGCCCCGCAAACGCGGGGCTTTTTATTGCCGCCCGCCGACAACGGCCTGAATGCAATTCATAAGCCTGTCATCCGCGTCAGTGAGCATTGGGCCCGCTTACAGGCAGCTGACCCACGCCGGGCGGACTGCCACACCAAAACGTTCCAGGAATTTCCAGCCCGATGAAGCGCCCATCCCGCTACGCCCGAGCCGCCGGCTCGTTGCTGCTGACCGCCCTGCTCGCCGCTTGCGGCGGCGACAAGGACGACGATACGCCCCCGGTGGCCGAAGCGCCGCCCCCGGCCGAAACGCCGGTGGCGCAGCCCGACGCCCCCGTGCAAGTCGCGTTCATGCCCGACATCCACTTCCACGATGTCTACGCCGATTTCCAGGATGGATCGTTCCCCGGAATCCCGAATCCCAAGCACGGCGACAACGCCACCATCCGGACGATGTACGCGCAGCTGACGTCCACGCGCCTCTTCAACGAAAACTACTTCGCCTTTTTGGCCGCCTTGGACGACGCGGCCAAGCGCGGCGTGAAATACATCGCGCTGCCGGGTGACTTCTCGGACGACGGCCAACCCGTGCACATGCGGGGCCTCGTCAAGATCATGGACGAGTACTCCAAGAAGCACGGCATCCAGTTCTTCGCGGCGCCGGGCAACCACGATCCCAACCGCCCGTTCAACCAGGCAGCAGGCAAGAGCGACTACCTGGGGCTGGACCCGGTGACCGGCGCAATCGGTTTTTCCCAGCCGATCTACAGCCGCGGCGGCAACGCCGCCTGCAGCACGGCCTACAGCGGCGATTGGGCGCGGGTGGGCAACACGTATTGCACGGAAGAAGTGCTGCACATGGGCTACGCGGGCATCACCAGCGTCCTGGAGCAGCACGGCTTCATGCCGCAGCCGCAGAACCTGTACTACGAGACCCCGTACAGCACCTACAAGTACGAGGACTATGACCACGCCACGGCGCTGGCCCAGGCCAACTGGACGAACCGCCAGTACGAGATCTGCGCCGAAGGCACGGGCGGCCCGAACAAGCCGCAGAACTACACCCTGTGCAAGATGGTGCCCGACACCTCCTACGTGGTCGAACCCGTCAAGGGCCTGTGGCTGGTGGGCCTGGACGCCAACGTGTACGTGCCGACCGGCCCGGGCGCGAACGACTTCACCGGCTCGGGCGACCAGGGCTACAACAAGATGCTGACGCACAAGAGCCACGTCATCAAATGGCTGGCCGACGTGGTGGCCCGCGGCGAGGCGCAAGGCAAACAGGTCGTCGCCTTCAGCCACTTCCCGATGTCCGAGTTCTTCAACGGGGCGTCCGATGACATCGAGGCGCTGCTGGGCGCCAACAAGATGCAGATGATCCGCCGTCCCGCGGAGAACACCACGCGCGCGCTGGCCGAAACCGGATTGAAGATCCATGTGGGCGGCCATATGCATTTCAACGACATGGCGCTGCGCAACTACGGCGGGGATCATGCGTTGTTCAATATCCAGGCGCCGTCCATGGCCGCCTACGTGCCCGCGTACAAGCTCATGACGCTGCAAAGCGCGGACGAGATCGAAGTTCAGACGGTCCGGCTCGACAAGGTGCCGCGCTTTGATGAACTGTTTGATCTCTACCGAGCCGAAAACGCCTACGACGTGCCCCCGCGTTGGGACGTGTCCATCCTGGACGCCAAGGACTACGGCGATTTCACCTATCGCTACATGAGCGAGCTGGTGCGCCTGCGTCTCTTGAACGACGATTGGCGTTGTGAGATGCGCGAGCTGGTCAAGAGCCCGCTGACAGGCGCCGATCTCCTTGCGCTGTCGCAATTGCGCACGACCGTGACGCTCAAGGAACTGGCCAACACCGGCAATCAGAACAATCTGACGCCCGCGTTCTTCGCGTGCCTGACGGACGGCGGCGGCAGCGGCGCCGCAAACGCCGCCTATGCCGCGGATGCAGCCGAGGCCCAGACCCGCGCGCAGGCGCTGGCCCAGGCCAATGGCATGCAGCTGTCGGATTTCGCACAGTGGACGGCGCTGGAAATGGCGGGCGATTTCGTGCGCCTGGCAAACGCGGGCGACCTGGCGTTTGCCGACATCCCCGCCCAGCGCGCCAGCCAGTACAAGCTGCTGGCCCAGGCGTTGAGCCAGACCAACGCCGCGCTGCAGATGAGCGGCAACAGCGTCAGCAACGCCAACACGCCCGCCGACCTGTTCAAGGCCCGCTTCAAGCCGCTGATGGCGATCATGCTGAAGCTGGCGAACGGCGCCCCCTCGGAGCACATCCGCCTGGACCTGACGACCAACAGCATCGTCAACCTGTCGAACCAGCCTTCGCCGTTCTAGGCCGGATTCGTTCGTCCTGAAAGACCGACGGCCCGCTGACAAGGCGGGCCGTTTTTTATTGGTGGCGTTGTTGTGCCGTGCGGGGCAGCAGGTTCAGGCCGGCGCCGTCCGGCTGCCTGAGCGCAAATCCCGCGGCGTCACGCCAAACCGCTGCTTGAACAGGCGGCTGAAATGCGATGGATGCGAGAACCCGACCTGGTATGCAAGCTCCGCGATGCTGCGGTGACGATGCCGCGAATCCAGCAGCAGGTCGCGGCACTTGTCCAGGCGCTGCTCGAATATGAACGACTCCACGGACAAGCCGCCCGCGCGCAGGATGCGGTGCAGATAGGCCACCGAAACCCCGCAACCCAGCGCCACGTGCGTCGGTGACAAATCAGGATCGGCGAGATGCTGGCGGATGTACGCAAGGACGCGCGCCCGATGCGCCACCGTGACACTGCTGTCGGCTTCCGAAACCTGCCCCTGTCCCGGTTGCACCAGGAACAGGACGATGAGGTCGATGAGCCGCTCGCCCAGTTCTGCCGCCTCGGCGTCGGACCAGGCATCCATTCCCTTGAAGAGATGGTCCATGTATCCGGCCAGCAGCGCGCCGCGCGGCGACCCGTCGTCGGTGCGCAGCTTGTAGAAGGCGCCGATGCGGGAATCCCGTTGCGACAACGCGCTGCGCGGAAACGATACGCTCAGGCTGCGATACCCCGACGCGCCTTGTGCCGTGGCCTGGTACGGCAGGCTCTGGTTCATCAGGTACACGCAACCCGGTTCGACCTGAAATTCGCGCCCCTGCTGGCGCACCGCCAGCGGGCCCGCCAGAGGCAGGCCGAACGTGTAGAACTCCTGGTCCAGCCTGGACACGTTGCCCGCGGTGCGTTCAAGCCGCTGGCCCTGATAGTGCAAGTCGTTGAATTGAAGGGTGGCGCGGCGCGCATAGCGCACGTGTCCCGAGAAACTGCCAGGCTTTCCGCCATGCACCTCGAACGGCCCGAAGGCATCCGACAGGGCCGCGCGCCATTGATCGCGCCGGTCGGCGCCGGCGCTGGCCGAAATGGCGAATTCCGTATCGGGCATGGCACGGTCTCCTGGTGCACGGGGTGCGCAAATTGATCTTGCGTCTACATATTCTTGACTCACCCTGCTCTGGGGCAGGCGGCGCATTGTGGGCGCGCCTGCCGCAAGTCTATATTCAGCCCGATAAGCACACAACCTGGACAACCCGGGAGGAGACCCCATGGCACAGTCCAGCCAGACGGCCGCGCGCCACGCGCCGGCATCGCGCTATCTGCGTTGCGCAGGACGCGAACTGCACTACACCGAATGGGGCGCTGCCGACGCGCCCCCCGTCATCATGTGGCATGGCCTGGCCCGGACCGGCCGCGACTTCGACGACCTGGCGCTGGCGTTGGCCGGCGACTACCGCATCATCTGTCCCGATACCGTCGGACGGGGCCTGTCCCAATGGAGCCCCGACCCGGTCGCCGAATACCGGCTGGACTTCTACGCCACGCTGGCGCGCACCCTGCTTGATGGGCTTTCGCTGCAGCGCGTGCGGTGGGTAGGCACGTCCATGGGCGGCGCAACCGGCATGCACGCTGCCGCGACCACGCTGCGCGACCGCATCTCGCATCTCGTCGTCAATGACATCGGGCCCGAACTGCCCAAACCCGCCATTGAGCGCATCCTGGCCTATGCGGGCAATCCTCCGGCCTTCAACACGGTGACGGAACTGGAGGCCTGGCTGCGCGTGGCCTACAAACCCTATGGCTGGCAGAGCGACGAGCAATGGCGCCGCATGGCCGAAACCTCCATGCGCCGCTTGCCGGACGGCCGGGTCACCACCCATTACGACCCGGCCATCGTTAGCCAGTTCACCCATCACCCCGGCGACTACGACCGATGGACCGGGTACGACTCGCTGCGCATGCCGGTACTGCTTTTGCGCGGCGCGGAGTCGGATCTGCTCTTGCCCGAAGTCGCTCACGCCATGACGGAACGCGGGCCTCGCGCCGAACGCATAGATTTCCCCGATTGCGGCCACGCCCCTGCCCTGAATGTTCCCAGCCAGATCGAGGCAATCCGTCTTTTCCTAGCCCGGCCGGACAGCATGGCCCGAAGCACCCCCTGACACCTGGAGACTTTCATGAAACGCATTCTGCTCGCCGCAATGGCCAGCCTGTGCATGAGTTCGGCGATGGCCGCGAAGGACTTCGTCGTGGCGCACGTGTACGACAAGACCGGGCCGCTCGAGGCCTATGCCAAACAGACCCAGAACGGGCTGATGCTGGGCCTGGAATACGCAACCCAGGGCACCATGACGGTGGCCGGGCGCAAGATCCGCGTCATCGAAAAGGACAACCAGGGCAAGCCCGACGTCGCTCGGGCCCAATTGGCGTCCGCCTATGCCGACGACAACGCGGACATCGCCGTCGGCCCCACGTCGTCGGGCGTGGCGCTAGCCATGCTGCCAATCGCGGAGGAATACGAGAAGATCCTGCTGGTGGAACCCGCCGTTGCGGATTCCATCACGGGCGACAAGTGGAACAAGTACATTTTCCGCACGGGCCGCAATTCCTCGCAGGACGCCATCGCGAACGCCGTCGCGTTCGATCAGGCCGGCACATCGATCGCCATGCTGGCGCAGGACTACGCCTTTGGTCGCGACGGCGTCAAGGCGTTCAAGGGCGCGCTGAAGAACGCCAAGATCGTGCACGAGGAATACCTTCCCGCGAACGCCACGGACTTCACCGCCGGCGCGCAGCGCCTGTTTGACGCGCTGAAGGACAAGCCTGGCCGCAAGATCATTTTCATCCTCTGGGCCGGCGCGGGAAATCCGTTCAAGATCGCCGACCTGGATCCGAAGCGATACGGCATCGAGATCGCCACGGGCGGCAACACGCTCTCCGCCATGACGCCGCTGAAGTCGCTGGCCGGCATGGAAGGCGCCACGTATTACTACTACGGCATCCCGAAGAATCCCGTCAACGACTGGCTCGTCGCTGAGCACCAGAAGCGCTTCGGCCAGCCGCCGGACTTTTTCACCGCGGGCGGCATGGCGTCGGGCATTGCGATCGTCGCCGCCTTGAACAAGACGGGCGGAGATTCCGACACCGACAAGCTGATCAAGGCCATGGAGGGCATGAGCTTCGACACGCCGAAGGGCAAGATGACTTTCCGTCCCGAGGACCATCAGGCGATGCAGTCGATGTACCACTTCCGCATCAAGAACGATCCCTCCGTGCCATGGGCGGTGCAGGACCTGGTCAAGGAAATCACGCCTGACCAGATGGCCGTTCCGATCCAGAACAAGCGTTGATCCGGCGCCGCAAATGCTGGAAACCCAATCGCTCACGGTCCGTTTCGGCGGACACGTGGCCGTCAACGATGTCAGTTGCGCCTACGCGCCTGGCAGCCTGACGGCCATCGTCGGCCCGAACGGCGCTGGCAAGACGACCTACTTCAATCTCATCTCCGGTCAACTGCGCGCCAGCGCCGGCACGGTGCGCCTGAACGGGAAGGACCTGACCTCGCTCGCCGCGCCGGCCCGCATGCATGCGGGTCTGGGGCGCGCGTTTCAGCTGACGCAGCTGTTCCCGCGCCTGAGCGTGCATGAAAACGTGCGGCTTGCCCTGCAGTCGCGCCAGCACGGGATGAGCTGGCGGCAGATCTGCTTCTGGCGCACGTGGAACGATGATCGCGGACTCATGGAGCGTGCCGACGCCCTGCTCGAGCGCACCCGGCTGTCGGCTCGCCGCGATCAGGCGGCCGCGGACCTGCCGCATGGAGACCAGCGCAAGCTGGAAATCGCCATGCTTATCGGACTGGAACCGAAGGTGTTCATGTTCGACGAACCCACCGCCGGCATGAGCGTGGACGATGTTCCCGTCGTCCTGGACCTGATCCGCGAACTCAAGCGCGATGCCTCTAAAACGATACTGCTGGTCGAGCACAAGATGGATGTGGTGCGGGAGCTCGCAGACCGTATCGTCGTGCTGCACAACGGTCAATTGATGGCGGACGGAGACCCTGCCACCGTGATCGCATCCCCCATCGTCCAGCAGGCCTATCTGGGCGTGAGTCCTTCGGAGAAGGCTGCATGACGACGCCCCCGCTTCTGGAGCTGAAGGACGTGCATACGCATATCGGCGCGTATCACATCCTGCACGGCGTGAGCCTCTGCGTGCCGCCCGCGGCCGTCACCATGTTGCTTGGCCGGAATGGCGCCGGCAAGACCACCACGCTGCGCACGATCATGGGACTGTGGCGCGCCACGCAGGGCCAGGTGAACTTTAACGGCGCACCGATCGGCGGCCCTGGCGCGCGCACGTCGCCCCCTGACATGGCGCGCATGGGCATGGCCTACGTTCCCGAGAACATGGGGATCTTCGGCGACCTTTCCGTGAAGGAGAACATCCTTCTCGCCGCGCGGAGCGCCAAAAACGCAAGTCATCTCGACACCGCGAGGCTGGAATGGATCTTCGGCTTCTTCCCAGCGCTCAAGAAGTTCTGGCTGCATCCTGCGGGCAAGCTGTCGGGCGGACAGAAGCAGATGCTGGCGATGGCGCGCGCGATCATCGAGCCGCGCCGCCTTCTGCTGGTGGACGAACCCAGCAAGGGCCTGGCGCCGGCCATCATTCAGAACATGATCGACGCCTTCATCGAACTCAAGCAATCCGGCACGACCATCCTGCTGGTCGAGCAGAATTTCAACTTCGCCCGCCGCGTCGGCGATCACGCGGCGGTCATGGACAACGGCACGGTCGTCCACGCCGGCGCCATGGCATCACTGGCCGAGGACGAAGCGCTTCAGACGCGGCTGCTGGGCCTGTCACTGGGAAGTCACCAATGAGCACGCTAGACCTGGACGCTCCGCTGCCGCGGGCGCGCGCCGACCTCATGCCCGCACTGCTTGTCGTGGCGCTGGCCGCCATTGCTATTCCGATGGTCGGGTCGTTCTCCACCTGGGTCACGTTGACCTTCGCCGGCCTGGCGATGGGCATGATCATCTTCATCGTCGCATCGGGAATGACGCTCGTCTTCGGTCTGATGGATGTGCTGAACTTCGGGCACGGATTGTTCATTGCAATTGGCGCGTACATGGCGGCAACCGTCCTTGGCGCCATGGCGGACTGGACGCAATCCGGCAGTTTCCTGACCAACCTTGTCGCGGTGCTGCCCGCCATGATCGTTGGCATGCTGGTCGCGGGCGCGGTGGGCCTGGCGTTCGAGCGCGTAATCGTTCGGCCTGTCTATGGCCAGCATCTGAAGCAGATCCTCATCACGATGGGCGGCATGATCATCGGCGAAGAGATCATCAAGATGATGTGGGGTCCGCAGACAATCACGCTGGCGCTGCCGGAGTCGCTGCGCGGCGCGTTCCTGTTGGGCGATGCCGCGATCGAAAAGTACCGCGTCGTGGCCCTGGTGGTGGGCCTGGTGGTGCTGGGCGGCATGCTGTGGGTGTTGAACCGGACAAAGCTGGGCTTGCTGATTCGCGCCGGGGTGGAAGATCGCGAGATGGTCGAAAGCCTGGGATACCGGATTCGCCATCTGTTTGTCGGCGTGTTCGTCGCCGGGTCGATGCTGGCGGGACTGGGCGGCGTGTTGTGGGGGATGTATCAGCAGTCGATCGTGCCGCAGCTTGGCGCGCAGGTGAACGTGCTGATCTTCATCGTCATCATGATCGGTGGCCTGGGTTCCACAGTGGGTTGCCTCATCGGCGCCCTGCTGGTCGGGTTGATGGCGAACTACACGGGCTTCCTGATGCCCAAGGCCGCCCTCTTCTCCAACATCGCGCTGATGGTGGCCATTTTGCTGTGGCGCCCGCAGGGCGTATATCCGGTCACGAACCGCTAGGAGCCGCCGACATGACGTTCCGCCTCCTTTCCGGCGACCCTCCCCGCAGTGCGATGCTGTCCGTGCTGCTTGTCCTGATCGTGGCCGCGCTGGCTGCGGCGCCCTTTGTTTTTCCAGGTCCGAAATCGTTGGCCGTGGCCGCAAAGATCCTGGTCTTCGTGATCCTGGTCGCCAGCTATGACCTGCTGTTGGGATACACCGGCATCGTAAGCTTCGCCCACACGATGTTCTTCGGGATAGGCGCTTACGGCGTGGCGATCGCCAGCGTGCGAATGGAGCCGGGTTGGACTGCGGTGTTCGCCGGGGTCGCCGGCGGGCTCGTGGTTTCCCTGGCGTTCGCCCTGCTGATCGGCCTGGCCAGCCTGCGCGTGCGCGCCATCTTCTACGCGATGATCACACTGGCGGTGGCGGCCGCCTTCCAGACGCTGGTGTCGCAGCTGTCGGATTTGACGGGCGGCGAAGACGGCTTGAATTTCAAAGTGCCTCAGATGCTGCGGCCAGCGTTCCGGCCCTTCTCCGAGCCCATCTTCGGTGTCACGGTCGACGGCCGGATCATTACGTACTACCTGATTGCAGCGATCAGCGTAGTGCTGTTCCTGATCCTGCTGCGCATCGTGAACTCGCCGTTCGGGCGAGTGCTGCAGGCGATTCGCGAGAATCCGTTCCGCGCCGAAGCGATCGGCTATCGCACCGTGCTGTACCGCAGCCTGTCGAACCTGCTTGCGGCCGCCTTCGCGACGCTGGCCGGCGCGCTGTACGCGTTATGGCTGCGCTACAACGGGCCCGACACCACCCTGTCGTTCGAGATCATGCTAAACATCCTGTTGATGGTGGTGATCGGCGGCATGGGCACGATGTATGGCGCCGTCGTGGGCGCCAGCCTGTTCGTGTTCGCGCAAAGCTATCTGCAGGACGGGCTGCATGCGGTGCACGAAGTCGTGTCGGGCGTGGCGCCGTGGGGGCTGCTGTTCGAACCGGACCGCTGGCTGTTGTGGCTGGGGATTCTGTTCGTGCTGTCGGTGTACTACTTTCCCACCGGCATTGCCGGCCGCCTGCGCGAGTTTGCCAGGCGAGCATAAGACTTCAAGCTTCCGGACGGGATCAGGCATCCCGTTGCCGGGCTTCCATGTCCAGGGCCGCTTCCTTTGCTAGCGGCCGCTTTGTCTCAACGTATCCGCATCGCGTCTAAGCGCGTTGACCCGCCGCTGCATGTCGTCAACGCTGCGTCGTGATGCGCTGCCTGCGCGATCCAGCTCGGATCCCGAGGGAGTGGGCGCCAGGCGCGGCATATTCATGGGCGCGCCCGGGTTCAACGGAATCATGGCGGGCGGGTTGGGATCCGCCGCTGGCGGCCCTGCATTCAGCACACGCTCCAGGACCTTGAGCTGGTCTCGTTGCGCCTGCAACGCACGCTCCTGGTCCAGAAGCGCTTGCTCGTCTTCGTTATCGGTGCCGAAGATGGCTGCGTGATCGCGCGACAGACCGTCCAGCTGCACCCGCGGATCCGGGCCGGCGTTCAGCACGGCACGGCCTATTGCCGCCGGATCAGATGCCGGTTGCACCTGCGGGGGCCGCGCGGCCGAGGGGGTTGACGCCTTGCCCCCGCCGAGTGGCGCCGCGGTCTCCGCGCTTGTTGCGTTTGCCGCGTTCCTCGCGTTCACTGCGTTCGTCGCGTTCGTCGTGGAGGGTGGCGCAGGAGAAAGCCCGCTTTGTGCCAACGCAGCCCCACTGGCCATCGCGGCACAGCCGGCCGCCAGCGCGGCAACATGGGCCATTTTGGTGACGCGGTGCATGCTCTTCAGGAATTCCAAGATTCGACTCAAAAAAAAACGGCAAGGGATTCAACCCTTGCCGTTTTATATCAGAACGGAGAACCGTTCCGATGTGCTGCTTTCACTTAGATGATACGTGCGGCTTCAACCAGACGCACCACGCGCCACGACTTCGAGCGCGAGATGGGACGGCCTTCAGCGATTTCAACCGTATCGCCTTCGTTGTACTGGTTCGATTCGTCGTGCGCCTTGTACTTCGCGGAGCGCATGATGATCTTGCCGAAGATGGGGTGCTTGACGCGGCGTTCAACCAGAACCACGACAGTCTTGTCCATCTTGTTGCTGACGACCTTGCCAACCAGCGTACGCTGGCGCTTGGCCACTTGGGTGTTTTGAGTTTCGCTCATCTTTATTTCCCTGCCTTCTCGGTCAGCAAGGTGCGAACGCGAGCGATGTCGCGACGCACGTTGCGCAGCTGGCTGGTGTTGGCCAGTTGCTGCGTGGCCTTCTGCATGCGCAGACCGAATTGTGCCTTCAGCAGGCTTTCGAGCTCTTTGCCGAGCTCGGCGGCATCTTTCGAACGGAGTTCGCTAGCTTTCATGTTAGTACTCCTTAAGCACCGATATGACGCGCGACGAACGTGGTCGAAATCGGCAGCTTGGCAGCGGCCAGGCGGAAAGCTTCACGCGCGAGCTCTTCGCTAACCCCTTCCATTTCGTAGAGCACCTTGCCGGGCTGAATTTCAGCAACCCAGTACTCCGGGTTGCCCTTACCGTTACCCATACGGACTTCGGCAGGCTTCTGCGAGATGGGCTTATCCGGGAAAATGCGAATCCAGATACGACCGCCACGCTTGATGTGACGATTGATGGCGCGACGAGCAGCTTCGATCTGACGTGCGGTCAGACGGCCACGGCCCGTGGCCTTCAGGCCGAACTCGCCGAACGACACGTGGGTGCCACGAGTCGCCAGACCGGTGTTGCGGCCCTTCTGCTCTTTGCGATACTTTCTGCGAGAGGGTTGCAGCATGGTTATTCTCCTTCAGGCGCCGGAGCAGCATCCGCCTTGCGGGGAGCGCGGCCACGACCACCCGGACGACCGGTGCGAGCACCATCCGGACGATCACCACGCGGAGCGCGGCGCGGACGACGTTCTTCTTCACGCGGGGCTGCGGTTTCCGGCGGCAATTCGCCGTTGGCCAGCATGTCGCCCTTGTAGACCCAGACCTTGATGCCGATCACGCCATACGTGGTGTGGGCTTCGGAGGTGCCGTAGTCGATGTTGGCCTTGAGGGTGTGCAGCGGCACACGGCCTTCGCGATACCACTCGGTGCGAGCAATTTCGATACCGTTCAGACGGCCCGAGCTCATGATCTTGATGCCTTGGGCACCCAGACGCATGGCGTTCTGCATCGCGCGCTTCATGGCGCGACGGAACATGATGCGCTTCTCGAGCTGTTGCGAGATCGAGTCGGCGATCAGTTGAGCATCGGTTTCCGGCTTGCGGATTTCTTCGATGTTGACGTGCACCGGCACGCCCATCAGGCGCTGCAGATCAGCCTTCAGGCTTTCGATGTCTTCGCCGCGCTTGCCGATCACCACGCCCGGACGAGCCGAGTAAACGGTGATGCGCGCATTCTTGGCGGGACGCTCGATGATCACGCGACCAACGGAGGCGCTCTTGAGCTTCTTCTTCAGGTACTCGCGAACGCGAATGTCTTCGGCCAGCATCGTGCCGAAGGCCTTGTCGTCGGCGAACCAACGCGAGGACCAATTACGGGTGACCGCGAGACGGAACCCAGTGGGGTGAATTTTCTGACCCATCGTGACTCCTTAAGCTCCGACCTTGACCGTGATGTGGCAGGTCTGCTTCTCGATACGGTTGCCGCGGCCCTTGGCGCGAGCGGAGAAGCGCTTCATCGACTGAGCCTTGTCCACAAAAATCGTGGTGACTTTCAGTTCGTCGATATCGGCGCCGTCGTTATGCTCGGCGTTGGCGATGGCGGACTCGACAGCCTTCTTCAGGATGACGGCAGCCTTCTTCGGCGAGAAGGTGAGGATCTCGAGCGCACGGCCGACCTTCTGGCCGCGGATCAGGTCCGCAACCAAACGGGTCTTCTGTGCGGAGATGTGAACCCCACGGATAATGGCAGTAGTTTCCATCGCTTACCTCTTCGCCTTCTTGTCCGCGGCGTGACCCTTGAACGTACGGGTCAGCGCGAACTCGCCCAGCTTGTGACCGACCATGTTCTCGTTGATATAAACGGGAACATGCTGCTTGCCGTTGTGCACAGCGATCGTCAGACCGATGAACTCGGGCAGGATCGTGGAACGACGCGACCAGGTCTTGATCGGCTTCTTGTCTTTGCCCGCAACGGCCGTGTCCACCTTTTTGATCAGGTGAGCATCGACAAACGGGCCTTTCTTGATCGAACGTGACATAGTGTTCGCCTCTTACTTGCGCTTGCGCCGTTGGACGATCATATTGTTCGTCCGCTTGTTGCGACGGGTCTTGAAACCCTTCGACGGAGTGCCCCACGGGCTGACCGGCTCGCGTGCTTCACCGGTACGGCCTTCACCGCCACCGTGCGGGTGATCCACCGGGTTCATGGCGACGCCACGAACCGTCGGGCGGACACCGCGCCAACGCATTGCACCGGCCTTGCCGATTTGGCGCAGGCTGTGTTCTTCGTTACCGACTTCACCGATGGTGGCACGGCATTCGATGTGCACACGGCGGACTTCACCCGAGCGCAGACGCACCTGAGCGTAGATGCCTTCGCGAGCCAGCAGGACGGCGGAAGCGCCGGCCGAGCGGACCATCTGGGCACCCTTGCCGGGCAGCATTTCGACGCAGTGAATCGTCGTACCCACCGGGATGTTGCGGATCGGCAGCGTGTTGCCGGCGCGGATCGGAGCATCGGTGCCCGACAGCAGGGTCGAACCGACTTCCAGGCCACGGGGAGCGATGATGTAACGACGTTCGCCGTCGGCGTAGCACAGCAGAGCGATGTGCGCCGTACGGTTGGGGTCATATTCCAGACGCTCGACCTTTGCCGGGATGCCATCCTTGTCGCGACGGAAGTCGACGACGCGGTAGTGCTGCTTGTGACCACCGCCACGGTGGCGGATCGTGATGTGACCGTTGTTGTTACGGCCAGAACCACGGGTCTTCTTTTCGAGCAGCGGCGCGTAGGGCTCACCCTTGTGCAGGTTCGGGCTGACAACCTTCACCATGCCACGGCGGCCAGCCGAAGTCGGCTTAACTTTTACGAGGGCCATTTACTTCACCTCCGCAAAGTCGATTTCCTGGCCGTCCTTGAGCGACACGTAAGCCTTGCGCTCATTACGGCGACGGCCAACGAATCGGCCAAAGCGCTTGACTTTGCCCTTACGGTTGAGGACCTGCACGGACTCGACCTGCACCTTGAAGAGCAGTTCGACGGCAGCCTTGATTTCCGGCTTGGTAGCGTCAGCCACGACACGGAAAGCGACTTGCTGATTCTTCTCAGCGACGAACGTGGCCTTTTCGGTCACGATCGGAGCCAGAATGACTTGCATCAAGCGTTCAGCGTTCATCCCAGCATCTCCTCGAGTTGAGCGATGGCCGGCTTGGTGATCAGCACTTTCTTGTAGTGGACCAGCGACAACGGATCGGCATAACGGGGCTCGACAACGGCAACGTGCGGCAGGTTGCGGGTGGCGAGGTAAACATTTTCATCAACGCTGTCGGTGATGATCAGGACCGAATCCAGGCCCAGGCTCTTCAGCTTGGCAGCTGCAGCCTTGGTCTTGGGCGATTCCAGATCAAACGATTCGACGACGGCGATGCGGTCTTCACGAGCCAGTTGCGACAGGATCGAGCGGATCCCGGCGCGGTACATCTTCTTGTTGACCTTCTGGCTGAAGTTCTCTTCGGGCGAGTTCGGGAAAGTCCGACCACCCCCACGCCACAGCGGCGACGAAGTCATACCGGCGCGAGCGCGGCCGGTACCCTTTTGGCGCCAGGGCTTCTTGGTGGAGTGCTTGACTTCCGTACGGTCCTTCTGAGCACGATTGCCGGAGCGCGCGTTGGCTTGGAAAGCCACGACGATCTGGTGAATCAGCGCTTCGTTGAAGTCACGGCCGAAGATCGTGTCCGGGGCGCTGAACGTAGCAGCGGCCTGGCCTTGGTCGTTCAGGAGCTTGAGATCCATTTACTTACGCTCCCTTCTTGGCCGGGGCCTTGATGGCCGGGCGCACAACGATGTCGGCGCCAGCGTGGCCGGGGACAGCGCCCTTGACCAGCAGCAGGCCGCGCTCAACGTCAACGCGAACGACGTCGAGGTTTTGAACGGTGCGGGTGACGTCACCCAGGTGACCAGCCATGCGCTTACCCGGGAAAATACGACCCGGATCTTGTGCCTGACCAATCGAGCCGGGAACGCGGTGCGAACGGGAGTTACCGTGCGACGCGCGCTGCGAACCGAAGTTGTGACGCTTGATGGTACCGGCGAAGCCTTTACCAATGGTCGTGCCCGTGACGTCGACCTGTTGGCCGGCTTCGAACACGGATTCCACGGCGATCACGGAACCGGCCGCAAATTCAGCGGCGCGAGCGGGATCAAGGCGGAATTCTTTGAGGATGCTACCGGCTTCAGCGCCGGCTTTGGCGTAGTGGCCCGTTTGCGGCTGAGCCACACGCGAGGCACGACGAGTGCCATAAGCCACCTGGATAGCGGCGTAGCCGTCGGTTTCCAGCGACTTAACTTGGGTCACGCGGTTGTTGGACACGTCCAGCACGGTCACCGGGATGGATTCACCTTCCTCGGTAAAAATGCGGGTCATGCCGACCTTGCGACCCACCAGCCCCAGCCGGTGAGCGGCGGGCGTGGGTGTCGAATTCGACATCGTTTTCTCCATTCCCGACTGCGATTGGTCGGGGCTAATCAGGCAAAAGGTAACGGCCTTTGCCCTACGACTATGTTCAACCTGGACTTGGCGGATATGCCCAAACTTCGGGAATGTTCCGGGCCTTGCCCATAGTTAGACTTGCCACAAAATGGCAAGCTTCGCATATTAGCATGTTTTTTCTTGTGGGCACAAGCACTTAGCCGATTTGGGCCGTGCCGTCAGGGGCATTCTTGCGACACTTTCCGGGCGTTTGAAAACCCGACGTCACCAGGCGGACCGTGGATCGAAAGTGAGCGCATGCTCACGTCGAAGTCACGCCATAAACAAAATGGCCGCAGTCCCGGGGGAGTGCGGCCATTCTTTGGCGAACCTGCCGGCGAAGGTAGCAGGTTCGATGCGCTTATTACTGCAGCGCGATTTCGACGTCGACGCCGGCCGGCAGGTCCAGACGCATCAGGGCGTCAACGGTCTTGTCGGTGGGATCAACGATGTCCATCAGGCGCTGATGGGTACGGATTTCGAACTGGTCACGCGACGTCTTGTTGACGTGCGGCGAACGCAGAACGTCATAGCGACGGATACGCGTGGGCAGCGGCACCGGGCCGCGGACAACGGCGCCAGTGCGCTTGGCGGTGTCGACGATTTCAGCGGCCGATTGATCGATCAGCTTGTAATCGAAGGCTTTCAAGCGGATGCGGATCTTTTGGTTTTTCATGGCGTTTCCTAAAGAACGAGATGCGAGGGCGGGATCACGCCCTCGCTGGTTGGGTGCTACAGATCCGAATTACTTCAGGATCTTGGCGACGACGCCGGCGCCGACGGTACGACCGCCTTCACGG
>NZ_DAMDGT010000009.1:0-297844 GCF_032102605.1 Achromobacter sp.
GGCGCATCTACACGCCCCGCCCACCCCAGGCCCACGCCACGCCGGGCTCGTTCGGATTCAGCTTGTCGGGTGCTGGGGCGACGCGGGTTCTTAAGGTTCTCGCCACACGTGGGGAGTAGAGAAAGATCTTGCGGGGCCCGCCCACGGCCGGCCGCGCGGGCGGCGGGCCGGGGGCTTACGCGGTGTCTTGCGTCGGGATGGTGACGCTTCGCGTATAGGTAACTTCACTTCTGGGTTCTATCGGGGCTTTAGCCGGGCACCAAGCGTCTGACGCCCGGGAGAGACAGCTTTCATACCAACCAGCATCTTGGCGGGTGTCAGACACTCGACACACCACATGGTCGTGCAGGCGCTCCTTGAAGTATGCGCACCGTGTCGCATCGAGACGATGACGCTAGCCTGTTGGAGGCTCCGCTTCTGGGCTGTACCGAGGCCTTCGGGGTTCTCCACGCGTCTGACTAAGACCAGATCGCAAACCGCCGCTAATCGCCATTTCAACTCCAGTGCCCGATGGGCGGCGCGTACAGGTCGGCAAGTTGAAGCGGATCGTCGCCGCGCCGCCCATCACCGCTCTCCCCCACACGGTGAGGCGGCATTAGCACACCACCCACCGCATGCGCGCAAGCGCACACCGCAACGACGACCAAACACCCAAATGCCGGCGAGCCGCCGCCCGGGCGGCAGCTCGTCGGCGACAACGCAAATTCCCTGCCCCGTCCACAGGTCTTGTAGCGCCGAAACCAAAGACCAACGTAGCACGGCGTCGCGGGCGCCGTGGCCGCGAGCAACCTCGATGCGCCCGAGGGAATCGGAAGGCAGTCGCCGAAGGCGACAACGACGATGACGACGGGGCAGTCCGGAGCGAAGGCTCCGGACCGCAATCGTGGGCGCTCGCAGCCACGGCGACCGCGGCGTCGGGCGGCCTACGAAGATCTGATGCCACGGCATTACAAGCTCAGCCTACGAAGATCTGAGCCAACACCAGCACAGCCCACAAAGATCTGATGCCACACCAAACACAAGCGCAGCCCACGAAGATCCGATGCATCCGAAGTGTCCAAACATCGCCCACGAAGACACTACGCACGAGACCACGTCTCAAACCAGCATCGCCCGCCCCAAAGCCCCCGCATGTCCCTCCGGCAGCCGCCCCCTCCCCACCCCAAACAACTTCTCCCGCAGCACCCCTTCCGCATACTCGGTCTTATAAGACCCCCGACTCTGCAACTCCGGCACTACCAGGTCGATGAAATCCCGATAGCACTCCGGCGTCACAGTACGGGCCAGGTTGAAGCCGTCAATGTCTGTTTCGGCCACCCAGGATTCCAGCTCGTCCGCGATCTGGGACGCGCTGCCCACCAGCGCCGGATAGCGGCCGCCCAGCGCCATGTCCGCCAGAAGATCGCGCACCGTGCGGTCCGTCCGTGCGACCGTCAGGTTCTTCACCGCGGATTCGATCGCGTTGTTCTTCACATAGCGGATCGGCTCGTTGTCGGCATAGCGTGAGAAGTCGATGCCCGTGGAACTGGCGTAGTGCGCGAGGCCCGCTTCCGGGCTGGCGTAGCGCAGGTATTCCGCGTGCTTCTCGCGCGCCTCGGCTTCCGTGCGGCCGGGGACCACGGTGACGCCCATGAAGAATTTGATGTCGCGCGGGTCGCGGCCTTCGCGGGCCACGGATTCCCGGACGCTGGCCACCAGCTTGCGCAGGCCTTCCTTCGTCTGGCTGGACACGAACACGCATTCGGCATGGCGCGCCGCAAAGGCCTGGCCGCGTCCGGACGAACCCGCCTGGTACAGCACGGGCGTGCGCTGGCGCGAGGGTTCCGATAGGTGATAGCCCTGAACACGATAGTACTTGCCGGCATGATCCACTCGCCGCACGGCGTCGGGGTCCGCGTAGATGCGGGCGCGCTTGTCGGCGCGGACGGCGTTGTCGTCCCAGCTTCCTTCCCACAGCTTGTACGCCACCTCCAGGAATTCATCCGCGCGGTCGTAGCGTTCGTCGTGCGCGATCTGCTCGGACAGTCCCATCGCGCGGGCGGCGCTTTCCAGGTAGCCGGTGACGATGTTCCAGCCGATGCGGCCGTCTGTCAGGTGGTCCAGGGTGGAGAAGCGGCGCGCCAGCAGATAGGGCGCTTCGTACGTCAGGTTCACCGTGACGCCGAACCCAAGATGCTTGGTGGCCGCGGCCATGGCCGACACCGTTAGCAGCGGGTCGTTGACCGGCAACTGGATGGACTCGCGCAGGGTCAGGTCTGCGGAGTCCTGGTAGACGTCGTACACGCCGACGATGTCGGCCAGGAACAGGCCGTCGAACAGGCCGCGTTCCAGCAGCCGGGCCAGGTCGGTCCAGTAATCCAGCGTCTTGTACTGCACGGACGTGTCGCGGGGATGTGTCCACAGGCCGTGGTTGATGTGGCCGACGCAATTCATGTTGAACGCGTTCAGGAGGATTTTCTTCTTCGCCATGACGGGGCCGCTCCGACGGGGTTCAGGTGGTGCCCACGCGCGCGGGCGGGGCGTCGTTGAGGTAGTAGTTGCCGACGGCGTGCAGCTTCCAGCGCACGGGGTCGTGCAGCGTATGGGTGCGGGCGTTGCGCCAATGGCGGTCCAGGTTCAGGTGATCCAGGGTGGACTGCGTGCCCGCCAGTTCGAAGAGCTTGGTGCCGACGGCGAGCGACGCTTCGGTGGTCAGCGCGCGAGCCTCGGCCACCGCGATGGCGGCGGCCGCGACGTTGGCCGGCGCGGCATCGGCGGTGGCGACGTCCAGTATCCGGCCGGCGCGCGCCACCAGCGCCCGGGCCGCTTCCAGCCGGACGGACAGGCGGCCGAACTCGCTGATCGTCAGGGGATCGTTACGCGCCTGGTCGACACCGGCGTCGATCCATGGACGCGAGCGCTCGCGCACGAAGTCCACGGCGTCGGCCAGCGCAGCCTGGCCGATGCCCAGGTCGATGGCCGCGTGGATGATCTGCGCCAGCGGCTTGATGGTGTTGGCGGGTGCGTTCGGATCCGCCAGCAGCAGCACGTCTTCCCGCGGCACCGCGACGTCCTTGAAAACCACGGTGCCGCTGCCGGTCACGCGTTGCCCGAAGCCCGACCAGTCGTCGATGACCTCTACGCCGGGGCTGTCGCGGCGCACGAACGCCAGGCGCTGGATGCCGTCTTCGCCGACCGTGGCGGTGGGTATCCATTGGGCATAGAGCGCGCCGGTGCAATAGAACTTGCTGCCGTTGATGCGCCAGCCTTCCGCGCCGTCCGCCGTGAGCCGCGTGCGGCGCTCGGCCGCCGTGCGCGTGCCGATCTCGGCCAGCGCATTGCCGAAGCGTTCGCCTGCCAGCGCGCGGGCATAGAAGCGCTTTTGCTGGTCGGCGTTGCCGTTCACGCGCAGGACTTCCAGCGCGTAGTAGTGGTTTTGTGGAATCTGGCCCAGCGAGCCGTCGGCGCGCGAGATGATGGCCGTGACGGCGGCCAGGGTGACGCGGGAAACGCCCGCGCCGCCGTGTTCGCGCGGCACGGTGATGCCCCACAGGCCGGATTGGGAGTAGCGTTCCAGCTCGGGTAGCGGCAGGCGCCGTTCGCGGTCGCGCTGCGACGATTCCTGCACAAAGTCGGCCGCCAGCGCCTGGGCCGTTTCGATGGCTTCTGCGTCGGATTGGATGACGGCGGCGCGGCGGGGCGCCAGCGTGGAAATGTTGTCGGGCGGCATGGCGTCAGATCCAGGAGTGGCGGTTGGGACGCTGGCCGTTCAGCACATGGTTGCCGATCGCGTGATGTTTCCAGCGCACGGGGTCGTGCAGCGTGTGGGTGCGCGCGTTGCGCCAATGGCGGTCCAGATTGAATTCGGACAGCGATGCGCGCGCGCCCGCCAGTTCGAAAAGCTTTTCGCTGGCCGCCAGTGCGATGTCGGTCGTGAGCGCCTTGGCGCGCGCCACCACGATGGAGGCGGCGGCCACGCCGTCCGCGTCCAGTTGCCGTCTGGCGGCGTCGTCCAGGTGCTGGGCGGCCTCTATCAACAGGGCTTCGGCGGCGTGCAGGTCCGTGTACAGCCGCCCCACGTCCGCGATGACATAGGGGTCCTGCGTGGCGCGCTCGACGTTGGCCTCCACCCAGGGGCGCGAACGTTCGCGCAGGAATGCCACCGTGTCGCGCAACGCGCCGTCGGCGATGCCCGCGTCGATGGCGGCCTGCAGCAGTTGCGCGAAGGGCCCGATCAGGACCGGACTTTCCTGCACGCTCCATGCAGGCAGAATGCTGTCCGGCTCCACGCGCACGTTGTCCAGCAGCACGGTGCCGCTGGCGGTGGTGCGCTGGCCGAAGCTGGACCAGTCGTCGACCACCGTGAGGCCCGGTGCGCCGCGCTCAAGGATGACCGTCACGAGCCGCCCTTGCGCATCCAGCACCTTGGACGGAATCCAATGCGCGAACAGCGCGCCGGTGGAGTAGAACTTGCGGCCGCTAAGGCGAAAGCCGTCGCCGTCGGGAACCAGGCGCGCCTGGATGTCACGGGTATGACGCGTGTGCCGCTCCGGGCCGGCATTGCCCAGCCTGCGGCCGGCCAGCACGCCTTCGTAGTAGTGGCGCTTCTGCGCTGGCGATCCAACCAGACGCATAAGGTTGAGCGATCCGAAATGGTTCTGCGGAATCTGGCCCAGCGACGGATCCGCCGCGCTGATCAGGCGAAACACTTCGGCGAGCGTGACGTGGGACACGTCGGCGCCGCCGTATTCGCGTGGAACAGTGATGCCGCCAAGCCCGCTGGCCGAGTAGCGTTCGATCTCGCGCCAGGGCAGGCCGCGCTCCTGGTCCCGCCGCGCCGCGCCCTGGGCGAAATCGGCGGCCAGCGTGTGCGCGGCCTCGATGGCCTGCGCGTCGTCCTGGATGCGGGCAGCCGGAACCACCCTGGGCGTCTCGTCGCTGTCCTGCTTGGAGTACGTGCTTGAAGCTTGCGGCATGTTGAAGGCCCGGGCGTTGAGTAAACATGCAGCCTACGGCCCGGTCTTTCCGCAAGGAACAACTCATTTCGCATTGCCATATTTGAAATCGGCATATGCGGGATTCGCCCATGTTTGCCCCTGTTAGCAGGCCGCCACGCGCATATCCAAATCACGAAAGAATGTTTGTGGCGTCGCTGCGCGCTTGCTTAGAGTCGAGACTTTCCGCAAGCGGCCGCCGCCGCATCGCGGTTCCGACAACCACCGCCTTGCCGCCATGCCCGAACTGGACCTGCCGCTTTCCCTGCATTACGACGGCGCGCTCGAAGCGCAGCTGTTCGACGACATCCGCGTCGCCGTCGCCCCGAACATCCCGGCGGCGCGCATCGATGCGCCGCGCGACCTGGCGAACGCTGCTGAACGCGAGAACGCGGGCCGCTACGCGGTCTGGAACACCGTCCATGACCTGTTCATCACGCAGGTGGCGGCGCATGCGATATCGGGCCTCTTCAAGGACGACACCGAATTCCAGTTCGCGCTGGCGCGCCAGCTGGGCGACGACGCGGCGCACGCGGAGTTCTCGCGCGGCCGCGCCACGGTGCTGCTGGGCGCCGATCCGCTACCGCTGGTGGAAGAAGGCGTGCGCGATGCGTGGGACCTCATCGGCGGCTTCGCGCTGCGCAATTGGCAGAACTTCCTGGCCTGGCAGTTTCACTACGAGCACTACATCCTGGCGCGCCTCTTCGTGAACCGGCGCACCGCGCGGGTTCTGGATTTCGGGCACCGTGAATTCGGCGAGAACCGCATCCGGCCCGACGAGGAAGCGCACCGCATCCGCATCACGCAGTGGTGGCTGAAGAAGCTGGAACGCGCCGAGCCCGCCGAACGCGAGGACTGGGTCGACGGGCTGATCCAGGCCGACGAGGATGCGCAGCGCATCCTGGGGCCATACCTGCGCGATTCATGGCAGCTGAACCAGCGCGCCACCGGACTGGATACGCGCAACCACGTCGCCCTGTACGACGCCTGGCGCCGCGAACTGCTGGCGACGCTGTTGCGCCGCGACCCCGACGACTTGCCGGCGCTGACGAGCCTGGCGGTCTGACACGCGATTCGGCCTGGCCAGCGCATACAAATTTCCGATAGCCCTTCCCCATACGCAAGGACAACACCATGACGCAGTCTCTTCCCCCCGCCGCGGACGACCAGGATCTGCCCGCCAGCCCGCTGCGCCGCTGGCTCATGGGCGCGGCCGCGCTGGTGGGCACCGGGGCGCTATTTCCCAACGTGATCTTCGCGCCCGCGCATGCGGACACGCAAAGCCTGCCCAATACCGTGGACGGCGCGGTGCGCGGCGGCGTGCTCAATGCGGTCGTCCATCCCGAGCCGCCCACGCTGGCGTTCTACCTGAATTCGTCCACGCCCACAGGCGCCGTGGTCAGCAAGATCTTCGACGGCCTGGTGGAGTACGGGCCGGACCTGAAGCCGCGCCCGGTGCTGGCGGAAAGCTGGACGGTTTCCGATGACGGCAAGACGATCACGTTCAAGCTGCGCCAGGGCGTGCTGTGGCACGACGGCAAGCCCTTCACGTCGGCCGACGTGAAGTGGTCCGCCGAGGAAGTGTGGCTCAAGCATGCGCCCAGCGCGCGCCGCGTCTTCCAGTATCTGCAGAAGGTCGATGCGCCCGACGATCACACCATCGTGCTGCATCTGTCGCAGCCCACGCCCGTGGCACTGAACGCCATCGACTCGCTGGGTGCGCCGATCCTGCCGCGCCACCTGTTCGAGGGCACGGACATCCAGAACAATCCCTACAACAACAAGCCGGTCGGCACCGGCCCCTTCGTGTTCAAGGAATGGAGCCGGGGCAACTACATCGTCCTGGAGAAGAACGAGAAGTACTGGCAGCCCGAGCGTCCTTACCTGGACCGCATCGTGTGGAAGATCATCCCCGACGTGTCCGGCCGCGCCACCGCGCTGGAGACCGGCGGCGTCGCCTATGGCGAGCGCAACCCGGTGGCGTTCACGGACGCGACGCGTCTGTCCAAGTTGCCCAAGCTGGCGGTCGACACGTCCGGCTACAACGGCTTTGCTGCGTGGCTGTGGCTCGAGGCCAATCTGCGCGATCCCATCCTGTCCAACCTGAAGGTGCGCCAGGCGATCGCCCACGCGGTCAACAAGCAGGTGCTGGTGAAGACGGTATGGAACGGCTACGCCGAGCCTTTCGTCAGCCCGGTGCCGTCGCTGGTCAAGCCCTATCACAACCCCAACGTGCAGCAGTACGCGTACGATCCGGCGCTGGCCGAAAAGCTGCTGGACGAGGCAGGCTACCCGCGTAAGGCGGATGGCTGGCGCTTTGCCCTGACGCACGACTACATTCCGTTCGGCGACGACTACCGCCGCACCGGCGAGTTCGTGCGCCAGGCGCTGCGCAAGATCGGCATCGACGTCACGCTGCGCGGGCTGGACCTGGCGACGTGGACCCGCAACGTGTTCACCGACTACAACTTCCAGCTCATCAGTTCGTGGGGCACGGTGCTGATCGACCCGCAGCTCGGCGTGGAGACGCGCTACTGGAGCAAGGCCGAGGCCAAGGGCACACCCTGGTACAACGTGTCCGGGTACAACAATCCCGACATGGACCGCGCCATCGAGGCCGCACAGGTAGAGACCGATCCGCAAAAGCGCATCGAACAGTACAACGAGGTCCAGCGGCTTGCGCAACGTGATCTTCCGCTGATCGGGCTGTTCGAATTCCGCTGGTTTGGCGTGTGGGACAGGCAGGTGCGCAACGTGACGGACGCCTCGTCCCATTCGCGCAACAACTTCGCCAACGTGTGGCTGGGCAAGGCCTGACGGCCTCGCGCGCATCATGATCGTGTTCCCGCGCCTGCCTCGCCCCCTGCGCTATCTGTTGCAGATCCTGTTTGTGGTGGGCGTCACGGCCATCGCCAACTTTTTCCTCTTGAAGCTGGTGCCGGGCGACCTGGTGGACGTGATCGCCTCGGAGAACAGCGGCATCACGCCCGAGCACGTCGCGCAACTGCGGCAGGCATACGGCCTGGACCAGAGCGTGCTGGCGCAGCTGGGCTATTACCTGAAGAGCCTGCTGTCCCTGGACCTGGGCTATTCGTTCCGCTACGGCGAACCGGTGGTCGACTTGATCCTGGGCCGGCTTCCCGCGACGCTGGCCTTGATCGGCGCCGGGCTGGCGCTGTCGGTGGCGCTGGGCGTGTTGCTGGGCGTGCTGGCCGCCAGGCGGCCCCACGGGCTGCTCGATACGCTGCTGTCGGGGCTGGCCACGGCGGGTTATTCCGCGCCGATGTTCTGGACGGCGCTGATGCTGATCGTGGGTTTCGGCGTGCATCTGAACTGGCTGCCCGTGGGCGGCATCCGCGACGTGGGCGCGGCGCATCAGGGTTGGGCGCTGTGGCTGGATTACGCCCGCCATCTGGCGCTGCCCGTGGCGACGGTGGCGATCTACTACGTCGCCATCTACGCGCGGCTGTCGCGCGCGTCCATGATCGAAACCCTGCAGGAAGACTACATCCGCACGGCGCGCGCGCGCGGCAACGGCGAGGCGCGCGTGATCCGGCGCCATGCCTTGAAGAACGCCATCCTGCCGGTGATCACCATGCTGGGCCTGCAGAGCAGCGCGTTGCTGGGCGGCAGCATCGTGGTCGAAACCGTGTTCGCCTGGCCCGGCCTGGGACAGCTCTCGTTCGAGGCCATCGCCAGCCGCGACGTCAACCTGTTGCTGGGCATCCTGCTGATGAGCGCGGCGCTGGTGGCGTTGATGAACATCGCGGTCGATGCCTGCTACGGCCTGCTCGACCCCAGAGTGAGGAAGACATGAAGCAATCCGCACTTTCCGCCCTGCGCCTCTTGCGCGCGCCGTCGGCCGCCGTGGGCGCGGCGATCCTGCTGATCGTGGTGGCCGCCGCGGCCAGCGCATCCTGGCTGTTTCCGGGGGATCCGCTGGAGATGGTGGGCGCCCCCTTCACCTGGCCGGGCGAGGACGCGGAGTTTCCCGCCGGCACGGACCTGATGGGCCGCGACATCCTGGCGGGTCTTTTCCACGGGGCGCGGGTATCCCTGCTGGTGGGCGGCGCGTCCGCCGCGATCGCCCTGGGCATCGGCTTGCTGGTGGGCGCGTTCGCGGGTTATGCCGGGCCGCGCACCGACGCCGTGCTGATGCGCATCACCGAACTGTTCCAGACGGTGCCGTCGTTTTTGCTGGCCATCGTGCTGGTGGCGATCCTGGGGCCGTCGCTGTCCACCATAATCTTCGCCTTGGGCATTACGTCGTGGACCGGCATTGCGCGCCTGACGCGCGGCGAATTCATCACCTTGCGCGAACGCGAATTCGTGCGGGCCGCGCAGACGCTGGGCGCCGGCCACGCGCGCATCATCTTCCGCGAGATCCTGCCCAACGCCCTCCCGCCCATCATCGTGACCACCGCCGTGCTGGTGGCGCATGCCATCCTGTCCGAGGCCGGCCTGTCGTTCCTGGGCCTGGGCGACCCCAACGTCGTGAGCTGGGGCAGCATGGTGGGCGCGGGCCGCGAGGCGCTGCGCACCGCCTGGTACATGACGGCACTGCCCGGGCTGACCATCATGGCCACGGTGCTGGCCCTGAATCTGCTCAGCGACGCCATCAACGACGCGCTCAATCCGAAACTGCGCCGCCGCCGCGTGGCGGCCGCGGCCGCGCCCGCCCCCGCGCGCTAGCCGCCCCTTTTCAGGCACCCATGACTACGCTGATCGACATCCAAGGCCTCAACGTCGCCTTCCCGGGCCATCAGGCCGTGCGCGGGCTGGACCTGCAGATACGCGCCGGGGAAACCCTGGCCCTGGTGGGCGAATCGGGCTGCGGCAAGTCCACCACCGCGCTCGCGCTGATGGGGCTGCTGCCCCGCCACGCACGCGTGCAGGGCCGCGTGCTGTTCGAGGGCCAGGACCTGCTGGCGCTATCCGAACGCCGCCGCTGCGCCCTGCGCGGCGACCGCATCGCGATGATCTTCCAGGAGCCGATGACCAGCCTGAATCCGGTGCTGACCCTGGGCGACCAGATCGGCGAAGCCCTGCGGCTGCATCGCGGCGCCTCTGCCCGAGCCGCCCGCGCCCGCGCCATCGAACTCCTGGACATGGTGCGCGTGCCCGAGCCGCAGCGACGCGTGGACGACTATCCCCATCATTTGTCCGGCGGGCAGCGCCAGCGCGCCATGATCGCCGCCGCGATCGCGTGCCAGCCCGCGCTGCTGGTGGCCGACGAGCCCACCACGGCGCTGGACGTCACCGTCCAGGCGCAGATTCTCCAGCTTCTGGACGACCTGCGCGGCGAGCTGGGCATGGGCCTGCTGCTGATCACGCATGACCTGGCGGTGGTGGGCGAATGGGCCGACCGCGTGGCGGTCATGGTGAACGGCGAAAAGGTGGAGGAAGGTCCGGCCTCGGTGCTGCTCAGCCAGCCGCGCCATCCCTATACCCGCGGCTTGCTGGGCGCGTCACTGCGGCTGGACGACGCCACGCACTACAGCACGCTGCGCCTGCCGGAAATTCGCGCCCGCCTTGATCCGGCATCGGGCCGGCCGGTGTTCGGACTGGTGACGCCCCCGCGGACGAAAGCCGCCGCAAACGATCCCGCGTCTCCCTCCGACGGCCCCCTGTTGCAGGTGCAGGACCTGCGCGTGCAGTACCACACCCGCCGGGGGGTGACCGCCGCCGTCGACGGCGTGTCGTTCGAAGTCGCCCCGGGGGAAACCCTGGGACTGGTGGGAGAGTCGGGCTGCGGCAAGTCCACCCTGTCTCGCGCCCTGGTGCGTTTGCTCACGCCCGCGTCCGGCCGCATCCTGCTGCGCGGCGAAGATACCGCGCATCTCTCCGCAGGCCCGCTTGCCGCCTACCGGCAGAGCGTGCAGATGATTTTCCAGGATCCGTATGCCTCGCTGAACCCGAGGCATACCGTGCAGGACATCCTGGCAGCCGCGCTGCGCATCCATCGCGTCAAAGACCGCGACGAGCGCCGCCGGCGCATCCATCACATCCTTGACGCGGTGGGGCTGCCGCGCGAAGCGCTGGCGCGTTATCCCAGCGAATTCTCGGGCGGCCAGCGCCAGCGCATCGGCATCGCCCGCGCGCTGGTGCTGCGCCCTGCCCTGGTCATCTGCGACGAGCCGGTGTCCGCGCTGGACGTGTCGGTGCAGGCGCAGATCCTCAACCTGCTGGTCGACCTGAAGGATGAATTCCGCCTGTCATATCTGTTCATTTCGCATGACCTGTCGGTCGTCCACTACCTGGCGGACCGCGTGCTGGTGATGAACGCCGGGCGGATCGTCGAGGAAGGTCCCAACGCCACGCTGTGGCGCGACGCCCGCCACCCCTATACGCAAAGCCTCATCTCCGCGCTGCCGCACGGACTGGACGCGCGCGACGAGGCCGCGCGCCGGATCGCCTGACCTGCCTCGGGCTTTCCCGGATCCGCGCCGCACGGGCGCCGGCGCGCGTCTTCCCGCGCCTCCCCGGCTCGTCCATATGCGGGACTGGATTGCACCCGACGCCAGGCCTATACTGGTTTTGCCGTTGCTGGACATTCCTTTTCCTAAAGGAGAGGCAACATGTACAGGCATTTGCTCATCGCCGTTGACGGCTCCCTGCTGTCCGAATCGGCATTCAAGCGCGCGCTCGTTTTCGCCAAGGAAATGGGTGCCACCATCACCCTGCTCCGCGCCATTCCGGAAGATCACCTGCTGATCTACCAGGCCGAAATGCTGGGCACCACGCAGACGCATCACACCGACCAGGCGCGCAAGAACGCGCAGGCGTATCTCGATGGGCTTGAAACCGAGGCGCGGCACGCGCTGGTGCCTTGCGAAGCGGTGGTGACGGTCAACGACCACCCGCACGAGGCCATCGTGGACACCGCGCAGAAGCGGGGCTGCGACCTGATCGTCATGGGCTCGCATGGCCGCCACGGCATGACCGGATTTCTGCTGGGCAGCGAGACGCAGCGCGTGCTGACACGCACCAAGCTGCCGGTGCTGGTGTACCGCGAGCCGAAAACCCCGAGCCACTAGCCAGGAGCCGGCCATTGCGGCCGGTGAACTGCGGTTGCGCGGCCGCCGCTGATTCTGTGCGGCGGGTTACGCGCGGCGTGCTACGCCGAGGCCAGCTCGTGCTGGAAGGTGAAGCTGTCGGCGTACATGTGATCCAGGCTGGCGCCGCGCGCCGCCAGCAGGCTCTTGGCCTCGCGGATCATCTCGGGCGCTCCGCACAGGTAGAAGGCGTGTTCCGACAGGTCGTCGTGGTCTTCCAGGACGGCCTGCTGCACATATCCGCGGCGCCCCGTCCAGTCTTCGCCGGCGCGGGACAGCACGGGCACGAAATTGAACTCATACAGCCGCCCCGCCCAGCTTTCGATGACGTCGCGCAAGTACAAGTCCGCCTCGGTGCGCATGCCCCAGTAAAGCGTGACGGGCGGGCAGTCCTCGTTGTCCAGCAAGGATTCCAGGATGGCCTTGATGGGCGCGATGCCGGTTCCCGTCGCCATCAGGATCAGCGGCCGCCAGTCCTCTTCGTGGTAGCTGAACACGCCAAGCGGCGCTTCGATCTCCACGTCCGCGCCCGCCCGGGCCTGGCCCAGCCATTGATCCGTATAGCGGCCGCCGGGAATGCGCCGCACATGGAAATCGACCAGGTTGCCCGCCGGCGGCGACGCCATCGAGAAGCTGCGCGTCTCGCCGTCGGGCAGCACCACGTTCATGTACTGGCCGGGCACATAGTCCAGCGCGTCTTCCGGCAGCGCCAGCGTCAGGTGGATGACGTCGTCGCAGAAAGGTTCGATGCGATGGATGGTGGCGGGAATGCGGCGCGGCTCCGGAAACGCCTGCCGGCTGCTGGCCACGCTGATGCACAGGTCTTCCAGGGGCCGCGCCTGGCACGCCAGCGCATAGCCCTGTTCCGCCTCTTCCGGCGTCAGCGCCATCGGGAATTCGTCGTAGCGCACGGCGCCGGAGGCCAGCTTGATGCGGCAGGTGCCGCAGCCGCCGAAGGTGCATTCGTGCGGCAGCTTCACCGCCGATCTTTCCGCGGCTTCCAGCACGGATTCGCCCTCTTCGACGTCGAAGGCCTCTTCGGTTTCCAGGATATGCACGCGGTATGCCATGGCGCCCTCGCCTATTTCTTGATGTCCGCTTCGACCAGCACCTTCATGCCGCGCGGCTCCAGCAGTTCGCCCAGCGCCGCCAGCGCGGCCAGGCCGGCCTTGGTGTCCTGTTCGCCGTTGCCGCCGCTAAGCCCGACCCCGCCGATGACCTCGCCGTTCACGACGATCGGAAAGCCGCCGACGAACACCGCGAACTTGCCGTCAAAGCTCCATTGGATGCCGAAGGCTTCGTTGCCCGGCAGCGCAGGGCCATTGGGCGGCGTGTTGAACAGGTGTGTCGAACGCTTGTGGCCCGCGGCCGTGAACGCCTTGTTCCAGGCGATCTGCGGGCCGGTGATGCGGGCGCCGTCCATGCGCTCCAGCGCAATGGGGTAGCCGCCGTCATCCACGATGCAGATGGATTCCAGCACGCCGATTTCCTGCGACTTGGCGATGGCGGCGCGCACCATGACGCGGGCTTCTTCGAGTTCCAGGCGATAGATCTGTTTCATGTGCAAAGCCTCCGGGTTTGGGCGCCGTCAGCCGGCGCGGTAGACGGTCTTGATCTGCGTGTAGAACTCCAGGCCCACGCGGCCCGATTCACGGAACGTGGACGTGCTGGAGTGCTTCAGGCCGCCAAACGGCGCGTTGATCAGGTTGCCCGTGGTCGTGCGGTTGATCTTCACCGTGCCGGCCTGGATATCGCGGGCGAAGCGGTGCGCGTAGCGCGCGTCGGTGGTGGCGATGGCGGCCGACAGGCCGTATTCCGTGTCGTTGGCCTGGGCGATGGCGTCGTCGTAGCCGTCCACTTCGATCAGCGCGATCACCGGGCCGAAGATCTCTTCGCGCGCGATGCGCATCTTCTGCGTCACGCCGGAGAACAGCGCGGGCGATACGTAGTAGCCGTTGTCAAAGCCGGCGCCTGTCAGGCGGTCACCGCCGTGCAGGTGCGTGGCTTCCTGCTTGCCGATTTCGATGTAACCCAGCACGTTGTCCAGTTGCCGGGCCGTCGCCAGCGGACCCAGGTCGAAGTTGCCGTCCAGGCCGTTGCCGATGGTCAGCTTCTTGATCCGGGCGAGCAGCTTTTCCGTATAGGCCTGGCTCACCTTGGCGTCCACCAGCACGCGGCTGGTGCCGGTGCAGGCCTGGCCGCTCAGCGAGAACCCGCCCTTCACGGCCAGGTCCACGGCGCGGTCGAGGTCGGCGTCAGCCAGCACGATCAGCGGATTCTTGCCGCCCAGCTCCATCTGCGTGCGCGTGGTCAGGCCGGCGGTCCGGTGGATCTGCTCGCCGGCGGCGGTGGAGCCGGTAAAGGAAATGGCGCGCACCTGGCGCGCGCCGGTGATGGCTTCGCCCACGGCGCCAGCCGGGCCGGTCAGGAAATTCAGCACGCCGGCCGGCAGCCCGGCCTTCACGAAGGCTTCGGTCAGGCGGTAGCCGGACAGGGGCGCGTCCGACGACGGCTTGAACACCACGGTATTGCCGGTGATCAGCGCCGGCGCGATCTTGCGCGCGGGGATGGAGATGGGAAAGTTCCAGGGCGAGATCACCGTCACCACGCCCAGCGGCTCGCGCTGGCTGTAGACGATCATGTCGGGGTCGTCGTTGACGAAGGTCTCGCCTGTGAAGGACTGGCCCTCGACGGCATAGAAGCGGATCGTCTGCGCGGACCGCAGAACCTCGTCCTTGGCCAGGTTCAGGCCCTTGCCCTCTTCCCGGGTCAGTTCCCGCGCGATGGCGTCCGCGTTGTCTTCCAGGTGCTGCGCGGCTCGGAACAGGATGGCGGCGCGCTTGGAAATCGGCGTGTCGCGCCACGCGGCGAACGCGGCGTCGGCCGCTTCCACGGCACGCGTGGCGTCCGCGGCGTTGGATAGCTGGAACCGGCCCACGATGTCGGAGGTATCGGCCGGATTGATGTTCGGGGCGGTCCTGCCCGACGCGCTGGGCGTCCAGTCGCCGCCGATGTAGTTCAGAAAGGTTTGCTGCGAGAGATCGTCCACGGAAGCTTCCTTGGTCTGGGCCGGCGAAGCCGGGCGTGAGGCGTCTGAGCCAGGTTCAGAACATTGTATACTTTAATCAAGTTGCGACGATCCGAGTAAACCCGGACGCAGCGCAAAAGCAAAGGCTCCCCGCAGGGAGCCTTCCCCAAGCTGCGTTCCGGCTCCTAGCTCCAGATCAGCACCGCGCAGATGGTGGACACGAACAGCGCCAGCATCACGGGCAGCAGCAGGGCCCGCACCAGGGACAGCACGTTGACCCGCGCGAAGCCCGCCACCGCAATCAGCGACGACCACGCGATCAGCGTGCCCCCGCCCGTCCACACCGCCCCCATCTGGCCCACCGCCGCCAACGTCGCGGGGTCCACGCCCACCACGGGGCCCAGCGCGCCGGACAGCGTGCCGGTCAGGGGCAGGCCGGCGAAACCCGAACCGTCGATGCCGGTGATCATGCCGACGATGAGCACGCCGAAGGCGACGAGGAAATGGTTTTCGGGGATCAGGTGCTGCGCGGCCGAGATCACCTCGAACAGCAGGCCGGGGGCCTGCGCCGCCGGCACGCCCAGGATCTGTGCCGCCGTTTCGTTGGCGCCCACGAAGAAGAAGCCGGCGATCGGCAGCACCGAGCCCATGGCCTTGAAGGCGAAGACGAAGCCGTCGGTCACATGCTCCGGGCAGACTTCCAGCATCTTGCGCGGCCCCTCGGCCGCCAGGGTCACCAGCATCATCACCACGAAGGCCACGCCGCCCACCAGCGCCGCCGCGTCGCCGCCGCGCAGCGCGGGCAGGGACGGAAACAGCCGGGGCAGCACCATCACCGCAATCACCGCCAGGAACGCCAACGGCGTCACCACCGCGAAGGTCTTGGACCAGCGCACGCGCCGGCGCTCTTCCTCGCTGAGGGCCGCGCCGTTGGGCAGCGCCGGATCGGCGCCCATGGTGCCGCGCGCCAGTTCCGCCTTGTCGAAGGAGCCCGCCTGTTCCATGCGCGCCAGCGTGCCGTCCTGGGCGCGGGCCTGCCAGGCCGACAGCAGCGCGGGATCGGCGGCCACGATGTGCTTGCGCACCAGCAGGTAGGCGGCAATCAGTGCGACCGCACCCGTGATGAGCGACAGGACCAGCGCGCGGTCGGCGACCACGGCCGCGCTTACGGCCGCCCCCGCCGCCTTGGCGCTGATGCTGGGCGCCACGCCGATCACGTAGTCGGAGGACAGGGCCATGCCCTGGCCGGCGATCGCGATGGCCATGGCGCCGGCCAGCGGCGGCAGCCCGGCCGCGATGGCCGCGGGCAGCAGAATCGCCGACACGAGCGGCACGGCGGGTGTCGGCCAGAAAAACAGCGAGATCACATAAGTACAGAGGGCGATGATCAGAAACGACGAATGCCCGCCACGCATGACGCGTCGAAATGGCTGCACCATGCGCACGTCCGCCTGCAGCGTCTTCAACGCATTGAGCAGCGCCGTCATGAAGGTGATGACCAGGAAGATGTTGAAGAGCTCCTTGGCCGCGACGAAGCTGGCGGAAAAGATGCCGATCAGCGCGCTGATCGGATTGCCGGTGATCGCCAGCACCACCAGAAAAGTGCCGATGACGGACGGCACCACCACATTGGCCCGCAGGATCATCGTCAGGATGATGGCGGCCACGCTGATCAGATAGATCCAGTGGGCGGCGTTGAGCACGACGTCGGATTGCATGCGCTATTCCCCTTGTATGCGTGGCTGCCGGTTGGCCACAATCGGTATACTATATTTCTGTTGGCGGCATACCAATCGAAATATGCACCGCCTAGGGAAACCGATAGGCCGCAAAATGCGGGCAATAGCGCTTAAAAACCAAGGGATTACCCTGGGTTTTTTGAATTTCAGGTGAACTTCCTGAATTCGCCGATAGACTATCGTATACATAATTTACAAAGTGCCGGGCATGCCGTCTTTCCTGTCGTTACCTGATCTGGGGCATTACGCGGCCATGGCCGTCGTGGTGTTCGGCGCCGCCGTGGCGCAGGGCGTGGGCGGCGTCGGTTTCGCGATGTTCGCCGCGCCCGTGGCGGCCATGTTCTTTCCCCAGCTGGCGCCCGGCCCTTTGCTGACGCTGGGCGGTTTCATCTCGCTGTTGACCGCATTGCGAGAGCGCGCCGCCATCGATTGGCCATCGGTGTCGTACGCGCTGGCCGGCCGCGCCGTGGGCACGCTGATCGCCATCTATGCCATGGCCCGGTTCGCCCCGCAGGCGCTGGGGGTGCTGTTCGCCTGCATGATCCTGATCGCCGTGGCGCTCAGCGTCGCCGGGCTACGCTTTTCCGCGACGCCGGGCAGAGTGTCCGGCGCTGGCGTGGCTTCCGGCATCATGGGCACGATGACCTCGGTGGGCGCGCCGCCCATCGCCATCGTGCTGCAGCATGCCGAGCCCCCGCGCCTGCGGGCGACGCTGGGCATGGTGCTGTTCCTGGGATCGATCTTTTCGCTGGCCATGCTGGCGCTGGCCAAGCGCTATACGGGTTACCACGTCGGCCTGGCGCTCAGCCTGGCCCCTTTCCTGCTGGCCGGTTTTGCGGTCTCCAACCGGTTGCGCACCCGTCTTCCCCCGCGCGCGGTGCGCGGCGTGCTGCTGGCGGCCTGCGCCATGGGCGCGGTGGGAGTGCTGGTGAAGTCATTCTGGGTGCACTGATGCGGCATGCCTCCCGGGACGGCCGGCTACACCCGGTAATACAATGGAGACTGTATCCATTACGCCAAATCTGCTCGCCATGACAACCTCCCCCGTCAGCCCGCAAGCCGTAGAGACGCAGCACTCCACTTCGCTGAAGATCGGCGAGCAGCATCCGCAGTTGTTTGCCGTCATCCGCGACAAGCTGCGCGAACGCATCCTCAGCGGCGAATTCACGCCGGGGGATCGCCTGGTGGAAGGCCGCCTGTCGGAAGAAATGGGGGTGTCCCGGATTCCGGTGCGCGAAGCGCTGCGCGCGCTGGCCGCCGAAGGCCTGGTCACCATCGAGCCCCGGCGCGGCGCCTCCGTGTCGGTGCTGTCCGACGCGGTCGCCTATGACATGGTCGAAGTACGCGCCACGCTGGAAGGGTTGAACGCCAAGCTCGCGGCGCAGCGCCGCGACGAAAAGACGGTAGAACGGCTACAGGCTTTCCTGCGTGAAGGCACGGAAGCCGCGCGCGACGAAAAGCTGGACAAGTTCCTGGCGCTTAATTCGCAGTTCCACGAAATGCTGGCCACCATCGGCGGCAACGTCGTGCTGACCGACCTGATGCGTTCGCTGCGCGACCGCACGGCCCTGCTGTTCGCGCCCAGCAACATGCACCGCGCCAAACAGAACTGGGACGAGCATTCACAGATCCTGAACGCCGTGATCGCCGGCAACGGCGACCTGGCGTCGCTGCTGGCAAGCCAGCACGTGCACAATGCCGCCAAGGCCTACACCGAGGCGCAGCAGCCGCCGCACGCGTCGGTGGCCTGATCCGCGGGCCTGACCCCATAGGCCTGATCCATCGGCTGCCCCATCGGCTGACCCATAAGCTGACCCAAACGCGGCCCGGGTGGCCGCGCCGCCGCCAGCCGCTATGTCGCGGCGGCTTCCACCGGACCGGGCGTCGCGCCAACCACGATGCCCTTGCCGTTCTGCACCACCCACGACACCTTGATGTCGCCGTTCACGAAGGTCTGGCAGGCCATGCGGTAGCCCGCCTCGAAGTCTTCCGGCCGCAAGTGCTTGCGCTCCTTGGGCTTGATGGCGTCGGTGTTTTCCAGGCCCTCTTCGATGCGGCACTTGCACGTGCCGCACAGGCCGCCCCCGCACTTGAACGGGATGCCGCCCTTTTCCTTCAGCGACACCCGCAACAGATTGCTGTTCTCCGGGGCGGTCGCCACCTTGCCGTCATTCGATATGAAAGTGATCTGGACCATGTGTTCAGTGCTCCGCGGCGATGGCGCCGGCTCTCAGCGTCAACGTCGACTCCATGCTGCCAAAACGCGTCAGGTGAGCCAGCTCCTTGCGGGCCGCCTCCACCGACTCGAACTTCTCCAGGAACTTGGACGGCACGTGGTTGACCACGTACGGCGGCGTTTCCTCGGTGACGACCAGCTTGATCTCGCGGCGCAGCAGCGCAATGCTGAACACCGCCAGCGCGCGGCCATAGAACATGTAGTCGTAGGTCTCGACGATGTCGGCGCCGTCCCTCGCCTCGGTACGAAAGACGCCAGGCTTGGACGTCAGGATCACATAGGTGGATACCATCGCCGTCATGCCTCCGCGTCCTGGGTCAGCTCGATGTCGCTATTGATCCAGAGCTGGCACGTCAGCCGGTATCCCTGGTCGATGCGGTCGCCAAGCTGCTTTTTTTCCTTCCAGTTCACCGGCGGCAGATGCTCGGCGCCTGCCAGGACGCGGCATGCGCACTTGGCGCACTTGCCCATGCCGCATTCGTAGCGCAGATGCGGAAAGGGAAACTGCTTGATGCCGGCCCGCACCACCAGGTTGGTGTTGTCCTTCACCACGTCGGTGTAGGTCTGGCCGCCTTTATGAAACACAACGGTAGGCATGGGTGTACGTCCAGGGTCTGCGGTCCGGCGGCCGGCCGGCGTGCGCCGGCAGGCCGCGGGCGTGCGAGGGTTCAGGCAGCAAGGCCCAGTTCGGGCAGCTTGATGTCGTTCTGCACGTAGTCGGTATAGAGCGCCGTCGTATAGAGCAGCCGCATCTGCGCGCCGATTTCGCAGATCTTCAGGCAGCGCTGCTGCAGGTCTACCGTGTTGGCGTGCTCCAGCACGATCTGGTAGCCGCGTTCACCGTGAATTTCGTCGGACACGATGTGCAGGTCGAAGAATTCCACTTCCTCATCCGTGAATCCGTACTTTTCGCGCAGCGTCGGCGTCTGCTTGCGGTAGATGGAGGGCACTTGCGATTCCAGGCCCACCACCAGGCCGGCCACCGCCACGATCGGATCCTCGCGCATCGCCACGGCGTAACACCAGCTTTGCAGCGCGCGGGTCGTGGGCGACATGTTGTCCGGATTCGTGACCCGTTCGCGGGAGGTGCCGCAGGCTTCGGCGAAGCGGATCAGCAGGTCGGTGTGGCGGTCGCCGCCGATTTCCTCTTCATACATGTTGGCCAGCAGGAAGTCCTTGGCCTCGGTGTAGGTGTCCGGGGTGCGGGCGTACAGATAGCCCAGGTAGTCGGCGAACGGCCCGACGTAGTGGTAGTGGTTTTCGGCCCAGCGGCAGAGGTGTTCGCGGGTGAGCTTGCCTTCGGCCCACGCAATGGAAAAAGGCGAGGCGTTGGCGCTCTTGCCCTTGATTGCGTTTTCCAACGCGGTGCGGAATTCATCTCGGTTCATCAGTTCTGCCATGACTCGCTCCAGGTCCAGTGGGAGAAATTCCAGGCCTGACTTAGCCCGGGCATGATGAACATTGTATACCGTCTACTGTTTTGGACTGCTAGGGCAATCCCGAAGAACAGCCTCTAAAACAGGGACAGCCTCTTACGGATCAAGCACTTGCGTATTGCTGCACCGCACTGGACCCGGCGGGCTCATAGCCGTACAATGAATACACTTTCAACGCAATACGGAAATACCATGAACACCCGCCACCCCCTTGGAGACGCTCCGATCGGCCAGCAGCTGCTTACCCATTACGCGCGCCGCGACGCCGTGCGTCACGCGACCTCGCTGTTTCCTTCTTCGTGGGCTGAATGCCTGGCGCCCTTCCGCAACGCGCGCCTGCAACCGCTGCGCGCAGCCGCGCCCGCCGTGCGCGTGCAAAGCGACGACACGGTGTGCCAGGCCGGCTGAAAAGGGATGACGCCGGGGACGGGATTCCCCGGCTTGAATCTATCGCCTAGCGCCTTGCACGCAGGCTGACCTGCATCCGGGCGTTTTGACGCGCCGCCGCACGCTGGCGGTGAGCATTGCCGCCGGCAAGCGCCAGGACGATCACGAAGCCCACGGTGTAGGCCAGCACGTCCCACCAGTCCGGCACGCTGCCGAACACGACGCGCAATACCGGCTGTTCAAGGCGCACGCCGTGAAGCCGGGCGAGGTACTGCGCCAGCTCCACCGCATACCCCGTGAACAGCGCCGCCAATGCCAGCGGCAGCACGCCTGCGCGGATGAAGCTGCGGTACAGCAGGTACGCCCACCCCACCGCCACCGCATCACCCACGAAACCGCGCAGGAAAGGATAGGGCGCACCCACAGTGGCGATCATGGCCAGCACCGCCGTCACGGCGAGCAGGGCGGCGAACGCGCGCCCGTTGAAAGTCAGGGTCATTGAATCAGCAAACGTAAATAGTGAAACAGTGGCGCGCGCTTGCGGCAGACGCGGCGCGGCCATGGCGGCGGGCTACGTGCCCGGGCCAGCGGGAAGGGTACTAGAAAAGCATGAGGAGCCCCCAACGCCGCATGGCTTGGGCGTACCATTGAGCGACCCAGACCCAGCTCAGAATGGGCGCCCCGCGCCCGGACCCGTCCTCATGCTGCAGCCCGTTTCGGCGTCGACCGATCTGCCGGCCTCCCCGCCGGCCGCCCCCGCCCCTGTCCTTCAGGTCAGCACGCTTTCTCCCTTTGCCTTTCCCGCCTTCCGCATCATCTGGATCGCGAACCTGTTCGCCAACCTGGGCACCTGGGCGCAGTCCGTCGCCGCGGCCTGGATCATCACCACCGAACAGAGCAGTCCGCTGATGGTCGCGATGATCCAGGTGGCCGCCGCGTTTCCGCTGGTCGCGCTGTCCATCCTGACCGGCGTGCTGGCGGACAACTATGACCGCCGCAAGGTCATGCTGGCCGGCATGCTGCTGGAACTGGCGGGCGGCGTCTTCATCACGATCCTGGCCTTCGCCGGACTGCTGCATCCCGTGACGCTGATCGCCTCCGTGTTCTGCATCGCCATCGGCAGCGCCGTCGTCACCCCCGCCTGGCAGGCGGCCGTGGGCGAACAGGTGCCGCGCGCCCACGTCGGCAGCGCGGTGCTGCTGAACAGCGTGAACTTCAACGTCGCGCGCGCCGTGGGGCCCGCCATCGGCGGCCTGCTGCTGGGCGCCATGGGCGCGTCGTGGGTCTTCCTGCTGAACTGCTTCTGCTACGGCAGCCTGATCTGGGCGATCTGGCGCTGGAAGCGCGACCTGCCCGTGCGCCGCCTGCCGCCCGAAGGCCTGTTCGAGGGCGTGGTGGCCGCATTGCGCTATACCCAGCACTCCACCGTGACGCGCGTCGTGATGCTGCGTTCGTTCGCCTTCGGGCTGTCGGCCAGCGCGCTGTGGGCGTTGCTGCCGCTCCTGGCCCACGAGCATGAAGGCGGCAGCGCGCTGCTGTACGGCTACATGCTGGGCGCGCTGGGCGTAGGCGCCATCCTGGGAAGCGCTGGCGTCCGCCGGGCCCGGGCCGCCTGGGGCACCGGCGGGCTGATCAGCGCGGCCGCTGGCTTGCTGGCCGCCTGCCTGCTGGCGCTGGGCCTGACCGACACCCTGTGGGTGGCCTTTCCGGCGCTGTTGTTGTCGGGCGCCTGCTGGATCGGCGTGCTGGCCACGTACAACACCACTGTCCAGCTGCTCGTGCCTGACTGGGTGAAGGCACGCGCGCTGGCGCTGTACCAGACGGCGATCTTCGGGGGCCTGGCGGCCGGCTCGTTCATGTGGGGCCACTTCGCGGGCACCATGGGGGTGTCGGGCGCCCTGTCCGCCGCCGGCATCATGCTGGGCGTCACCGTCGCGCTGCTGTATCGGTCGCGCCTGCCGGAACACGTGGACGCCCAGTCGCTGGCCCGCGCCGACGACGCGGAACCCGCCATGGCGGCGGCGGGCTTCAATACCCAGCGCGGCGCCGTGCTGGTGGCGGTGGAATACCTGATCAACCCGGACAAGCTTGGCGCCCTGATCCATGCCGCCCGGCCGCTGCGGCTGCTGCGGCTGCGCAACGGCGCGCAGCAGTGGCAGCTGTTCCGCGACCTGGAACGCGAAGGGGTCTGGCGCGAGGTCTTCCTGGTGGAAAGCTGGATGCAATACCTGCGGATGATCGACCGCATGACGCTGGCCGACAAGATGGTGCTGGACGAGGTGCGCGCGCTGCATGCGGGCGACAAGCCGCCGGTGGTGTCGCGCAACGTCAGCTACCTGGCCATGAACGAGGCGCAGGGATTTTCACTGCGCCGGCATCCCGAATCCCTATGAACCGCGAGGCCCGCCCATGCTCACCTCATTCTGGCGCAATTGGCGGGCGATGCGACGCGGCGGGCCACAGCTTGATGAACTCCTGTCGAACGCCGATCCCCAGGCGCCGCTGGGCGAGCGCAACCTGTGGCTGGTGGACCTGCGCCGTTGGCTGAGCCGGCCGGGCCTCGACCCTGCGCGGACTGAAGAGCGAGATCCGCGGCATGCGCGCCTGCGCTACCTGCTGCAGGTGCTGAAGCGTAATCCCGCACTGGCCGCACGCGTCGCGGCCACGGTGCGGTCCCTGCTGGCCGACAACGATCCCACCGCGCTGCTGTGCGATACCGGTGTGGCCTCGCGCCCCGGATTCTGGGGCGAGTTCTGGCGTCGCGCGGTGGCCCGCCTGCTGCCCCCGCCCCCCAACCGCGGCGACATGTCAGGCCTCTTCACGCTTATGTTCCGCCACGCCGGCGATGCGCAATGGGTCGAATCGCTGGACGATGCGACGCTGGCGCGCATTCGCGAGTTGCTTGGCCTGGGCGACGGCGCGGCGCGAGGGAACGAGTCCGTGGCGGGCGCCGATGCGCTCAAGCAGGCCCTGACCAGCAGCATCCAGGTACTCGCCAGCCAGGTGCGCGCCGTCGGCCTCAGCCAGGACATCCGCTCGCGCCTGCCCGGGCCTGTGCACGATTCGCCCTTCTTTTCCCTGGAGGCCGCGGCTGCGGATCTCTTTGACGTCCCTCCAGACGGCCCGACCGATGTACTCGGCCAGCGCCTGAACGTGTTCCGCGCCTTGCTGGACGACTGCCGCGAGGCCGGCGACCGCGTGTACGAAGAACTCAAGCAGAACGGCGTGGCGGTGGACGTGGTCTACCAGATCGAATGCATGAAGTTGCGGCTGGCGCGCATCGAGCTGCTACTGAGCGTGTGGATCGACCCCACGCAGCGCCACCGGTACGTTCATCTGATCGCCGAGCTGATCCGGTCGACGCAGGCGCGGGGCAGCATCCGCCACCTGGCCGCTTCGTCGCTCGCGCAGTTGGCCCGCCGCGTCATGGACCGCAGCGCCGACACCGGCGAACATTACATCGCCCGCGACTCGCTGGAGTATCTGGACATGCTGAAGGCGTCGCTCGGCGGCGGCTTCGTCGTGGCGTTCACGGTGTACGTCAAGTTCATCATCGTGTCGCTGCACCTGGACAAGCTACTCGAAGGCCTGCTGAACGCCCTGAACTACGCCGGCAGCTTTCTCGTGATCCAGTTCGCGCACTTCACGCTGGCGACCAAGCAGCCCGCCATGACGGGCCCCGCGCTGGCCCGCCGGCTGGACGCGGCCTACACGCCCGAAGGGCGCGAGGCATTCGTCGACGATACGCTGTCGATGATCCGATCGAACGCGGCGGCGATCGCGGGCAATCTGGCCGTGGTGGTGCCACTGGCCTGGGCGATCCAATGGATCGCCATGCGCATGCTGGAGCAGCCGCTGATCGACGCCGGCAAGGCGCGCGACACCCTGGACTCGCTGACCTTCTGGGGGCCGACGCCGCTTTACGCGGCGGTGACCGGCGCGCTGATCTGGCTATCCAGCCTGATCGCCGGCTGGGCCGACAACTGGTTCGCGCTGCACCGCGTGCATGACGTGATGGCCTACGGCCGGCGCACACGCCGGCTCCTTGGCCCGCGCGGCGCGGTGCGCTGGGCGGGCTTCTGGAAGCGCAACGTCTCGCAGATGGCCGCCAACATATCGCTGGGCCTGATGCTGGGCCTGGGTCCGGTCATCGTCAGCGCGCTCGGATCCACGCTTGAAGTCCGGCACGTGTCGCTCAGCGCCGGCCAGATCGCCGCGGCGCTCGCCACGCTGGGCTGGGAGGTCGTGCATACGCGGGCGTTCTGGATGGCCGTCGCCGGCACGGCGGCGACGGGCGTGCTGAACGTGGTCGTCTCGTTCGCGCTGGCCTTCAATGTGGCGCTGCGATCCCGCGACCTGCGCCGCGACGATCGCGTTGCGCTGTCCGCCGGCGTGCGCCGGCGCATCCTGCGGCGCCCGGCGAGCCTGTTCTGGCCGACCAAGCGGCGGCCGGAGCCCGCGCAACCGTAGGCGCGTGCGGCCCCGCCAACGCGCCGTCCACATGCCGCTCAGAATGTGATCGTGGCGGTGATGACGTCGCGGTACGAGCCCGGCCGCGGTGTCGCCTGCGCCGGCACGCGGCCATATACCGTAAAGGTCTGGTTGGCCCCGGTTCCCACGCCGGCCCGGGGCGTGCCGCCCGACGCGTCGCCCCAGACGGTCGCGTAAGCGGCATCCTGATATAGCTGATAGCCGACCGTGTCGGCGGCGGTCTCATGTTTCATCTTGCGGGCAGTCACATTGCCCGCGACCGAGCCGCCATTCAACGCCAGCGAGAAGGCGTTGGCGTTCGTGCATCGCACAGTGATCTGGCTGGTGGCGGCGACGGCGGTGGTCAGTGTGCCGCGCGCGGGAAACGCCATGTCCGTCGCGCTGATGGTGCAGTTCTTCTGCACCGTCGTCCTGACCACCAGCGGAATCGTGATCCGCTGCGTGGGCGCCGCCAGCGGGCAGTTCGACAGGCCCGAAAGCAGTCCGAACAGCACGTCCAACCTGCCGGTGGTGGCATAGGTTTCGCTATACGGGGTATTGGCGTTGGCGACGGTGGGCACCGTGGATTGCCCGCCGGGGATCTTGCCGTAGAACCTGAAGGTGGTCGACACGTTGCCGCCGCCCAGCAGCGGCCCGGTAAGCATCACCGAGGTGGGCCGACCGGGCGTGGCCGCGCCCCATATCTGCGTGCGCGCCGGATCGGTATACAGGTTGTAGTTCATCCGGTTTGCGCCGGCGCCCATGGCGCGCGCCGCCACCGACGGGCTGGTGTTGCCGACTCCCAGGCTGAAGCACAGCCGTGCGCCCAGGGCCAGGGCGGTGAAATTGCAGGTCACGACGATCTGCCCGCCGTCGTTCACCGTGTCGCCGGGCAACAGCGGGTTGACCATGCCGAAATCCATCGTCCCCGTCGTGCCGGCGCCCAGCGTGCAACTGCTCGCGTGCGCGGTCTCCGCGTACCCGGCCGACAGCGCCACGGCCATCAGCAGGCCGGCTTTCAGCGCGACCTTCATGGCTGGCTCCGCGGCAACGGCTCGCACACGAAAGGTCCCAGCGTGGGCATCGGGTCGCTATCTGAATGGACATAGTCGAACTCGACCACGCACGACACCCCGCTGCCCTTCACGCGCAAGCGGTTCCGGGCCGCCAGGTCCTCGACGAACGTGAGCCCTTCGTACCCCACCACGGAATGCTTGCCGCTTTCAACATGCGCCACTTCCGCGCCTACCGGCAGGAAGGCGCCGTCCGGCGTGGTCAGGACGACGGAAGCGGCGGCGTATTTCTCGACCTGGAAGGTCGTCAGCACGCCCGCCCCGCCTTGCGGCACGACCACGGCCTTGGTGGAGTCCAGCCGCACGTCCACGGGCAGGTCTTCGGGGTCGATGGAGATGCGGTTGGTCTGGTAGGAATTCAGGTCCGGCACCAGCAGATAGCCACTGCCGTTGGTCCTGCCCAGCTTGCGATTTTCGTGCAGCACCGCCACGTCGGGCGTGCCGTCCGTCGAGACCAGCGCGAAACTATCGTTGATGCGGCGCGAAGGGATCGCGGTGCCGTCCATCAGCACCAACGACCCCGTGGCCTGCGCGGAGGCCTGCGTCCTGCCGCCGTAGTCCTGCACCATTCCCGCCAGCATTCCGTAGCGGCCCAGATACTGGACCTGGCCTTGGTTGACCTGCATGCCGCCGGTGCGGCCGTTCTGCACGGCCCAGCCCCAGCCCCCTTCGTAGGGCACGCTGCTCTGCGCGCTGACGCTATACGTGTCTTCGCCCGCCTGCCTGCCCACCGACGCGCCAACCTGCGTGCGGTCTCCCAGCATCAGCGACAGGCCCAGGAACACGCCCTCCGAGTTGGACTGGGAAAAGTCCTTGTAGGCGCTCAGCGTCATGACCACCCTGCTATGAAGATTGGCCGTGTACGTGGCGGACCCCAGCTTGGCCATCGGCACGTCGGGCATTCGGTAGCCGATGTAGCTGACCGCCACGCTTTGCGACCGGCCCAGCGGCATCGACACCGTGACCCTCTCGGTCTGCCGCGGCACCGGCGCGTCCTCGCGCGATCCCAGGTCCCCGAAATCGCCGATCAGCCGGGTCGCCTGGGTATCGACGCTGAATTCCGGCCGCACATATTGATAGCCCAGGTTGACCTGGCCGCCCCCATGGCTGCCGGCGCTGCCGGACAGCGACCCGCTGACGACACCCGCCTGGCCCAGCTTCACCAGCGCACCGGCGCCTGCGTTGTACAAGCCTGCGCTGAGTTCCGAATGCGCCTCCAGCGTCAGGTCGTCGCTGTAGCCGTAGCGTCCCGACGCCGTCAGCACCGGCTTGTCGTCGTAGTCGAAGGAACGCACGCTGAACTGCCGCCGCACGAAACCGCCCTCGACGGACCAGCTTGAAAGCCCGGCCGCCAGCATCCGCGTATCCACATAGAGCGGCACCGACGTGCTGACGGTGCGGCCCAGGGCGTCGCGCGTGATCAGGGTGGCCTGGCCCGCCCCGGTGATGCCGGGAATCTGGTTGACCACGAACGGGCCTGGAGGCACGTTGCCCGAATACTGCTGCACCCCGTTGATGTACAGCGACACCGCCGAGGGCACGACGGACGACGCGCTGAGCGACGACACCGGGAATGTCACCAGGTCCGGCCGCAACGCGAAGTTGCGCCCCCACTGAATGCCCGCCACGCGCACCGAGCGCGACCAGTTGAGCGACGAGGTGATCGTGTCGCCCAGCCGCAACGTGCGCAGGGTCTCCTGGTCGGAATGGGACCAATACGTGTCGTAGCGCACGTAGCGACTGGCGTTGCCACCCATGTATCCCGTGCCGGAGTTGCTGAACACGCCGTGGGAATCGAAATAGCGCTGCTCGGAATACAGCGCCACGCGGTAGTCGTAGTCGCTCTGCGCGTAGGCGTCGTAATTCAGCACCAGGCCGCGGCCTGCCGTGGCCAGGGGGGTGTCGGCCAGGCCGCGGGTGTTCACCTCATAAGGCACGCGCAGGCTGTCCGGCAGCACGATATCGACCGACTGCGCGGCGGGGTTGTAGGCATAACGCAGGCCCGCGACGGCATCCAGGCTGACTTCCCGTGTGTCCGGCATGCCCAGCTTGGACAGGTCCACGCCGATGGAACGCAGCGCCGCGCCACTGACGGACAGCCGGCCGCCTGCGTCCCGGAAGCGGAGCAGTTGGGAAGTATTGACGCCGTTGATGCTGACCTCCAGGAAAACGTCGCGCTCGGCGATGCTGCCGAACGAGACCAATTGATCGGGCGCATCCGCCGCCTGGGCCGACGCACCCAGCAAGAAGAGTGCGAGGCACAAGGCGCGTTGCCCGCGGGGACGGGTAGCGCGCATTGCCATAGACTGCCTTTCGTTGGTTGCCGGCTGGCCGTGGGCCACCGGAACGCCGTCAATGCGGTGTCACGGTGACCATGTCGCCGTTGATCAGGGCCCGGATCCGGACTGGCCCCGCCGCGCCCTGCCTGGCGGGAATGCTCCACTCCCGCGCGCGGTTGGCCAACGCATAGCCCAGCAGCCCCTCGACTTCCGCGACGGGCTTGCCCGCGGAATTCAGGAGTTGCAGGGCGGCGACCTGGGCGTAGCGGCTGCCGGTGTTCGACACCCGCAACGCCCACTCACCGCCGGCGCGGTCGACGCGCCAGGCAAGCTCCGGCTCCGGCGACGGCGCCGGCCCCGCCACGAATACCGGCACTGAATAGCGCAATCGCAACACCACCCCGTTGATGCCCGGCGTGGACGGATCCGGGATCTCGTCGATGATCAGCCGGAAGCCCTTCTGCTCCGAAGGCGCGTCCTTCGACGTGCGGACCAGGCGCACCAGCTGTTCCCCGCCCGGCGGCACCTGGATGATGGGCGGGCTGGCCTGGATCTCGTCCGTCGGGGTCAACACGTCGTCGCCGTCCGCCTGTTCCCAGCCGTAGATTCGCACCTGGCCGTAGATGGGCGTGCCGCCGGGGTTGCGCAGCATGATGCCGCTGGCCCCTTGCGTCGGCGCCAACTCGACCAGCACCGGTGAAATCTGCAGGGCCGCGGCCGCTGCCGCGCCGCCCCATCCCGCCAGGCTGCCGATCAACAGCGCCCGCAACAGCTTTCGCATCGGACCGCCCACTAGAAGTAGACCGTGGCGGTGACCGTGGAGGAATAATTGCCGGGAGCCGGCGTCGTCTGCGACGGAACGACGCCATTCACCTGCAGCGCCGTGGCGGTGCCCGTGCCGGTGCCGCCCACGCGCGACGACACGTCCGTATCGCCCCAGACCACCGTCTGGCCGCCTGGTTTGTAGAGCTGGTAGGCCACCGTCGCCGTATTGGCGCCAGTCCCGCTGAGGAAGCGCTGGGCTTCCGTCGACCCCGCGCCGGTGCCGGCATTGAGGCCGACGGTATAGGGCGTGGTATTGCTGCAGGTTACGGAAAGATTGGTATTGCCGGTTACTGCGGAATTCAGCACGCCGTGACTGCCGAAATTCAGATCGGTCGCGGCAATCACGCAGTTTGCGGCGATGGTCAGCGTGACATTGAAATTCGCGGTGGCCGTCTGGGCAAGCGCGATGCCGGGTGTCGCGCCGCCGATAAACAGGCAGAAACCTGCCGTGCGCAAGGTCGAGCGTTTCATGAGGAATGCCTCCTGGAATACGGTTGCACCATCAGTCAAATCGTCGATTTATCGTACGTCGAATTATTGGAATCCGGCACCAAATAGTTTCGACTGAACCCTCGTTTTATTACGATTATTAACTCTCTGGCAGGCGCACGTTGGTGGGCAATATGCAAACCCTTCTCTGTAAACGCCCCTGCAAATGCTCGTACATATTGTTGTGAATTAATCGCGATTGGAGTTTCATTAAGTGACAAATACAAAGCGATTATCCAATCCGATAATCCCTCGCACGCTGGCGATTTAATGCGCGTTTCACTGAGTTTTCCGGCCGATTATCGCGGCGCCCCCGCGCGGCGCCCGGCCTGCCCGTCCGGGCGCCGCCCCAGGCCCGGCGCGGCAGCGCCACCCCGGGCCGCATTAGAATCGGTGCCTAAGATTCCGGACGCACCGCCCGGGACGCCCTAGCATCGCCGCCTATCCATGCTCTCGTTCTCCCGCAGCACTGTCTATCCGGCCGGCGTCGGCCTGCCCGCCTCAGAACGGCTGGGCGCTCTCATCGCCGTCATGCTGGCGGTCTGCATGGCCAGCCTGGACACGGCCATCGCCAATACCGCGCTGCCGACCATCGCGCGCGATCTGCAGGCCAGCGAGGCGGCCTCGATCTGGGTCATCAGCGGCTATCAGCTGGCCATGGTCGCCGGGCTGCTGCCGGCGGCGGCGCTGGGTGAAATCCTGGGGCATCGGCGTGTCTATATCGTCGGCCTGGCGGTGTTCACGGTGGCCTCGCTTGCCAGCGGGCTGGCGCCCTCGCTGCCCGTGCTGGTGGCGATGCGCATCCTGCAAGGGCTGGGCGCGGCCGGCGTGATGAGCGTAAACGGGGCCCTCCTGCGCTTCATCTATCCCTCGCACATGCTGGGGCGCGGCCTGGGCCTGAACGCAATGGTGGTCGGACTGTCCTTTGCGGGCGGCCCGACCGTGGCGTCGGCCATCCTGATGCTGGGTTCCTGGCACTGGCTGTTCCTGGTCAACTTCCCCATCGGCATCCTGGCCGCGATCCTCGCCCTGCGCGGCCTGCCCGACACCACCCGTGCGCGGCATGGCTTCGACGGCATGGCGGCGGTGTTGTGCGCGCTGGCGCTGGGCCTGCTCGTCCTGGCGACGAACGAACTTGCGCATGGCGCACCCTGGCCGCGCGTGGCGCTGGAAGGCGGCCTGGCCGCCGCCAGCCTGTGGCTGCTGATGCGGCGCCAGGCCGCCCATCCCGCGCCGATCCTGGCGGTGGACCTATTGCGCCGCCCCCTGTTTGCTCTGTCGGCCGCCACCGCGGTATGCGCGTTCGCCGCCCAGGCGCTGGCCTTCGTCTCGCTGCCCTTCCTGTTCCAGTCCGTGCTGGGCTACAGCCAGGTCCAGACCGGTTTTCTGATCACCCCCTGGCCGGTGGTGGTGGCGTTCATGGCGCCGATCGCGGGGCGTCTGTCCGACAGCTATCCCGCCGGCATGCTGGGCGGCGTCGGCCTGGCGATGATGGCGGTGGGCATGGCGCTGCTGGCGCTGATGCCCGCCGACCCGTCGGTGTGGGACATTGCGTGGCGCATGGCGATCTGCGGCGCCGGATTCGGCTTTTTCCAATCGCCCAACCTGCGCGCCATCATGACGTCGGCGCCGGCGTCCCGGGCGGGCGGCGCCAGCGGCATGATCGGCACGGTGCGGCTGCTGGGGCAAGCATCTGGAGCGGCCATGGTCGCCGCGTGCTTCAACGTTTCCACGACGCACGGCGCCGTCGCCGCGCTCTGGCTGGGGGGACTGTGCGCCGGGCTGGCGTGCATCGCCAGCTTCGCCCGACTGCGGTACGACGCCACCGAACCCACGCAGGCGCCCGCCTCGCGCTGAGTCGCCAGGACGGGGCAGAACGCCCCGTCCGCACCGTGGTTGGCCGCGCAACACTATTGCCGTTCCTGTCGAAATATTCGCCGTCGGATCGACATATTCGTAAGATGTGCAACATCGGCTAAATAAGGTTCCGGCCGGGCCGTTGTCCTTTTGCAGACTCGCTGCATATTTGGGACGACGCGCATGACACAGTTTCTGAAAGACATCACCATCCGCCGCATGATCCTGGGCACCCTGCTCATGGTCAGCGTGTTCATCGCCGGCCTGTCCGCCATCAGCGTCCATGGGCTGCGCAGCGCCGGCGACGCGCTCGCAGCCAGCAGCGAACTCCTGCACGAGGTATCCACCCTTTCCCGCGTCAACGACCAGATCATGCGCGCCCGGCTGCGGCTGTCGCGCCAACTGGAGTACGTTGCCGAAGGCCAGCGGGAGAAGGCGTCCGAAGAAGGACGCAGCATCGACGCCGCGCTGACCGAGGCGAAAAAGCAGCAAGCCGCGTTCATCGAGCTGGCCCGCCAGGACGCGCCGTCCGCCCTGCTGGACGCAATGCGGTCGGGCTTCGACGCCCTGGCCGACGGCATTGCCGTGCAGCGCCAGCACCTGGAAGCCGGCGCCGTCGACAAGGCGCGCGCCCATGCGGCCGGGCCGGTGGTGACCGCCAGCCGCAGCTTCGGCAAAAGCATGGAGGAATACGAGGCGTACGCCAAGGCGCGCGAGACGCAGCTCTGGGCCGACGCGGACGCCAAGCGCCGCCAGGCCTACGTCGGCATGGGCGTGGTGCTGGGCCTGTGCCTGCTGCTGCTGATCCTTGGCGACCGCTATGTCGTGCACTTCGTGAAGCGTCCTCTGGACTCCCTGAAGGCGCATTTCCAGCGCATCGCCGGCGGCGACCTGACCGCGCCCATTCCTGCCTTCGGCAAGAACTGCGTGGGCCAGATCATTCCGTATCTGCAAGACATGCAGAACAGCCTGGTGCGCACTGTCCACGCCGTACGCGACGGCGTGGTCGAGATCAACACCGGCTCCAGCGAGATCGCCGCAGGCAATCAGGACCTGTCCAGCCGCACCGAGCAGCAGGCAGCCTCGTTGGAGGAAACCGCCGCCAGCATGGAACAACTGCTGTCCACCGTGACCAGCAACGCCGAAAACGCCCGGCTGGCCAACCAGATGGCGGCCACGGCGTCCGAGGTGGTCCAGCGCGGCGGCGACGCCGTGCAGGCGGCCGTCACCACCATGCGCGAGATCGCTCAGGACTCCGGGCGCATCGAGGACATCGTGGGCGTGATCGACGGCATCGCGTTCCAGACCAACATCCTGGCCCTGAACGCGGCGGTGGAAGCGGCCCGGGCGGGCGAGGAAGGCAAGGGCTTTGCCGTGGTGGCCGCCGAGGTGCGGTCGCTGGCGCAGCGCAGCGCCGGCGCCGCCAAGGAGATCAAGCAGCTTCTCAATGCCTCGGGCGCCACCGTGCAGGCGGGCTCGGCGCAGGTGGAAGCCGCGGGCCGCACGATGGAGGAAATCCTGGCCACCATCGAACGCCTGACGCTGCTGGTGAACGACATCGCGACCGCGTCGAACGAACAGGTGACGGGCATCGACCAGGTCAATACCGCGGTCAACCAGATGGATCAGGTCACGCAGCAGAACGCGGCGCTGGTGGAAGAAGCGGCCGCCGCCGCCTCGTCGCTGGAGACGCAGGCGCAACGGCTGCAGGGCGCGGTCAGCGCCTTCCGGCTGCCCAACCAGGCGCAGACCCGGAACCCGGCCCAGGATCGCGGCCTGCCCGCCCTGCTGCCGGCCTGACGGGCCCGCCCGCAGCGCGGGCGCCTATTCCCGCACGTAGCAGGGATACAGCGCCTGCTGCGCCCGAGATCGCGCGGGGTCCACGTCGACCGCGACGATGGACTCCGTATCGCTGCTTTGCGCCAGCGCCTCGCCGTCGGGCTGGAACGCAAACGCCACGCCGCCGAACACCTGTCCCTGCGCCGTCCGCCCCGCCCGGTTGGAACTCACCACATAGCAACCGGACACGATCGCGGCCATGGCGCCCGCCGTCAGCCAGCGGCGCCGCGACGGGCCGCTGGCCCGCGGCGCCACGATCAGTTCGGCGCCTTCCCGCCCGTAGCGCCGCGCCCGCTCGTTGAACATCAGCTCGGTGCACAGCAGGACGCCCACGCGGATGCCGCCCACGTCGACGACGTCAAAGCCGTCCATCGCGCTGCGGAACCAGGTGGCCTCGTAAAAGCCCGGTTCCTCGGGGAAGTACTGTTTGTGATGCAACGCCGTATAACGCCCGTCCTGCAGCGCGAAGGCCTCGTTGGCCAGCCGGTCGCCGGCGAACACCGGCCGGGACGACACGACGGCTGGCAGGTTCAATGCCCCCAGGGCCGCCAGGCCCGCTTCGTGCGCCTGGACGGACTCGGCCGCGCGCGCCGGATCATAAGTAGAGGACGCCGCCAGCCAATGCCCGAAAGGCATTTCATTGGTGACCAGCAGGTCGGGCGCCAATTCCTGGATGCGTTCAGCGATGCCATCCCAGGTTGCGCCTTGCGGCAGCAGGTCCACCGGGCCTTCCATCATGCAAATCCGCATGCAACCCCCTATTCGATGACAACCCGCCGCGCGCGTCAGGGCGTGCGCGGCGACAATTCGATGACGCAGGCGTCAATGTCGCCTGCCGCGCCGAGGCAGTACCGGGCCAGGCCGTCTGGCCGTTCGACGTGCAGGCAATCGTAGCGCGACGGTAGCGGGTGGTCGGCGCCGTCCACCGCCAGCGACAAGGCGCCGCCGGCATTCAGGATCAGCACGCTGCGCGCGCTGCTGTGAAAGACCCACGGGCCCGCCCCCCGCACCCACTGCAGGCGCGCATGCAGCCGGGCGGGCGCATAGATCAGGTTGAAATCGCGGATCGGCCCATCCAGCAGGCGGCAGGTCACCTGCGCATCGCCAGAAAACGCATACGCCGCGCGCGGTTCCAGGGGAGCCTGGCGCTGGCCGTCCACGGTCAGCTCGATGCCCTTGCCTTCCAGCACGGTGATGATCCGCTGATACCCGTCAAAGGCCGAAAAGCCACCATCCTGCGCAACGTCCGCCAGGGAAAGCCGCCATTCGAACGAGGCGGAATTGCCCCCAGGGTTGCAGGCGACTTCCTGGGTCGTGCCGCCGCCATTGCGCCAGGGCATGCGCGGATAGTCCGCGGCCCGGTACAGCCGCACGTCGGAATGATTCATGGCCACGGATGAGTCCTGTCAGGTGCGGCGAAAGAGGGCGAAATTATAGGCCGCGGCGCATGGCGCAAGCGCACGACGGCGCGCCGCCCTGGACGCGCGGACACAGAATCCGTATACTCCCCCCCTGTATTGAATCGGAGCCTGCCGTGCCGCACTCCCCCGAAGAAAAGAAACGCGTTGTCACGCGCCTGCGCCGCATCCAGGGGCAGGCGTTAGCATTGGAGCGCGCGGTGAACGAAGGCACGGAATGCGGCGCGCTGCTGCAGCAGCTGGCCGCATTGCGCGGCGCCACCAACGGCCTGATGGCCGAAGTGCTGGAAAGCCATCTCCGGGAGACCTTTCTTCAGTCCACCCAGGAAAATCCGCAGGCCCCCAGGCCCGAGACCGAATCGCAGATCGATGACCTCATGCGCATCGTCCGTTCCTATCTGAAATAACCCATCTACGTGGAGCAACGCTATGAAATCACGCGCAGCAGTCGCATTCGGCCCCGGCAAACCGCTGGAAATCGTTGAGATCGACGTCGCGCCCCCGCAGCGCGGCGAAGTGCTGGTGCAGATCACGCACACCGGCGTGTGCCACACCGACGCCTTCACGTTGAGCGGCGACGATCCCGAGGGCCTGTTCCCCGCCGTGCTGGGCCACGAGGGCGCAGGCGTGGTGGTCGAAGTCGGCGAAGGCGTGACCTCGCTCAAGCCGGGCGACCACGTCATTCCGCTGTACACGGCCGAATGCCGCGAGTGCAAGTTCTGCCTGTCGGGCAAGACCAACCTGTGCCAGAAGGTGCGCGCCACGCAGGGCAAGGGCGTCATGCCGGACGGCACCTCGCGCTTCAGCTACGAGGGCAAGCCGCTGTACCACTACATGGGCTGCTCGACGTTCAGCGAATACACGGTCGTCAACGAAATCTCGCTGGCCAAGATCAATCCGGCGGCGCCGCATGAAAAGGTCTGCTTGTTGGGCTGCGGCGTCACCACCGGCCTGGGCGCCGTGCACAACACCGCCAAGGTCAAGGAAGGCGATACGGTTGCGGTGTTCGGCCTGGGCGGCATCGGCCTGGCGGTGATCCAGGGCGCGGTGCAGGCCAAGGCCGGCCGCATCATCGCCGTCGACACCAATCCCAACAAATTCGTGCTGGCCAGCGCGATGGGCGCGACCGACTGCATCAACCCCAAGGACTACGACAAGCCCATCCAGGAAGTCATCGTCGACCTCACGGACGGCGGCGTGGACTTCTCGTTCGAGTGCATCGGCAACGTGCACGTGATGCGCGCTGCCCTGGAATGCTGCCACAAGGGTTGGGGCGAAAGCATCATCATCGGCGTGGCCGGCGCGGGCCAGGAAATCAGCACCCGCCCGTTCCAGCTGGTGACGGGCCGCGTGTGGCGTGGTTCAGCCTTCGGCGGCGTCAAGGGCCGCACCCAGTTGCCCGGCATGGTGGAAGACGCGATGAGCGGCAAGATCGATCTCGACCCGTTCGTCACGCATACGCTGCCGCTGGACCGCATCAACGAAGCCTTCGACCTGATGCATGAAGGCAAGTCGATCCGGACGGTGATCCACTACTGATTCAGGCGTTCTCGCGGTAGACGCGTTCGGTATTTCCGACGAAGGTCTCCAGCGAGAACTCCTTCAGCGCCGTGCTGCGCGCGTCCAGCCCCATGGCCCGCAGCACGCCGCGGTTCTTCAGGATGTCCGACACCGTCCGGGCCACCGCTTGCGGTGCCTCGGGCGGTACGACCCAGCCATTGCGGCCTTCGGTGACGTTCTCGGGCAGGCCGCCCACGCTCGTCACGATGACCGGCTTGCCCGCGGCCATCATTTCGCGGCAGGCGAATGAAATCGTCTCCACCCGGGTCGACAGCACGAAGCCTACGTCCAGCGCCGCCAGGAACAACTCCACGTCATCCAGCAGTCCGGTGAACACCACCTGGTCCAGCATGCCCAACGCGGCGACCTCGGCCAGCTTTTCCTCGCCCGGCAGCTTGCCCGCGATCAGGATCACGATCTGCTCGCGCTGTGCGGCGGGAAGCAGCGACACCGCAGCCACCATATCGATCCAGTTCTTGTAGTCCGCGGTGCCGGCATTGCTGCCGATCACCAGCCGGTCCCGCAGGGCCGGCGGCAGGAAACGGGTGCGCGCCTCTGCGGTCTTGTCGCGGCAGGCGGGCCGGTACTTGTCCGTATCCACGCCGTTGTGCACGACCCGCAGGTCTTCATTGCGAAAGACGGACTGTCGCATGCAGCGGAAGGTGTGCCTGCACACGCAGATGACGCGGTTGGTGCCCCACTTGGCGCGCACGCGCGCGCCCAGGCTGCTTGCGGTCCGATCGTTGTGCTGCGTGTAAACGATGAAGGGGCGCTTGCCGCCCATGCCCATCGTCGCCAGCATGCACAGCCTATGGTCGGCCGACCCATTGACGTGGACGACGTCGAACTGTTCCTTGCGCAGCAAGGCCCGCAGGCGGCGCAGGGCGCTGAACTGCTGCATCAGGCGTCCCTTGAATTCCAGGGCGACGGTGCGCAGCCCCGGCAGCGCCTCGGCTTCGGCAAGCAGGCGGCTCGTGCGTGGGGCTCCGATCGTGACCTGGGACTTCTGGCACAGGATGCGCGCCAGCGACATGACGTAGGTCGTGTGGCCGCCGCCATCGCCCTTGTGGAAATTAGTGTAGAGAATCTTCATGGTCTGGCACTCATCTGCAATGGGCGGGAGGGCTTCAGCAAACAGCTCCAATGGCGTTTTTCAAATACGTCGTCGCCCAGACGGCTGAGCAGCGACAGGTTGTAGACCTCGATCCCTCGCGCGCGCAGCAGCTTGCTGGCCTGCCGGAACGCGGGTTCGATATGCCCGGCGAACTGGCGGTCCAGCGCGGTGGGCAATTGGGCGTCCGCGCGTTCGTAGAAGCGCGGCCCCGTCGTGGCGGTCAGGTCCAATCCATGCAGAAAGATTCTTTTCGCGCCCAGCCAGGCCAGGAGCTGCAAGGCCGTATAGGCGACCGTGCCGCCGCCGAACAGGCCGCGAGCGGGATTCAGGCTGAATCCGTGCGCGTGCATGGGGTGATGGGCGTCGAACAGGACAAGCTCGGGATCCGCCTTGAGTCGCGCTTCGAGTTCGTCAGGCCGCGACTGCGGCTGCTGGGCGCGCTGATGGACTTCCTCGAACAGCGAAATGCGGCAACGGACGGTCCGGTTGTCGAACAGCAGCGCGATCCAGCGGTAGACCTCGGCCGTGACGAACAGCACCAGGTCCTGCGCCAGCACGTCCGCCACCAGGTCCGGGCGCTTCCTGACGAAGCCGGCGTCGAGCATCGCGTAATAGCGAAAGCGCAGCGTGGGATGCCGGGCGCGCAGCGCAATGGAGCCGTTGACGCCCATGACCGTGCTCATCGCGCACTGCGCGTAATCGACTTGTCCGACCGACGGGCCGCTCAGGATCAAATGCGCCTCCGGCCCGATGTCGCGCGGCAACGCAGACAGGGGAACGGTCGCCGGACCGCGCACGCCAAGCATCTCGCACCCGGACAGGCGGCCGGCGTCGTCACGGTTCACCTTGACGAAGGGCCACAGGGTTTCATTGTGGCGATCCGCCCTGGGCCGCGTATAGCGGTACAGGTAGCGCAGGCCCTTGGTCAACGGGCGCGAACGCAGCAAGCGGGGAACGAGCGCAAAATGAGGCATGATCTGTTGCGCGAGTACCGCGGCGTGGCCTTACAACGGGCTGATTCTACGAAGCGCGTCAGGGCAAAGGCGCGAGCGGATTATGTGAGATGTAACCCTTTGAAAAGGCGTTTATCCGCCCCCAAATACTGTCGCCCCAAAGCCCGTGGATGACGCCCCTTTCGCGATACGGAAAACGGCGACCGTCCCGCAGGGACTGCCGTCCTATCGGCACCCGATGGATATCTTTCGCGACGCGCGCGGCGGAACCTCCGTACGCGCACCCGCCGATTACGTTTTGCGCCAAAGAACTCTTCGTCTGATATCGTTCCGGCATCCCTTTCTGGCCTTCACTCCGACCCCAAATGAGCGCAATCCGCCCCGACCACCCCGACCTCCAGGACGCCATCGCGGACGCCATCAGCACCGCGACCCGCGGCGCAGGCCGGGTGAACATCCTGGTCGCCGGCAAGACGGGCGTCGGTAAAAGCACCCTCATCAATGCCGTGTTCCGGGGCGAACTTGCCCGTACCGGCTCGGGCAAACCGGTCACCCAGACGACGCAGGAATTCACCAAGCCCGGACATCCGCTCACCATCATCGATACGCGCGGCCTGGAAGTCAGCGACTACGACCGCTCGCGCGCGCAACTGGCCGACCTGATCGAGGAACGCTCCAAGTCCGAGGACCAGGACCGGCATCTGCACGTGGCGTGGCTTTGCATCCAGGACAGCAGTCACCGCGTCGAGGATGCGGAAATCGAGCTTTGCGACATGCTGGACAAGGCCGGCATTCCGGTCGTCGCCGTGCTGACGAAGGCGCGCAAGAACAGCCCCTTCCTGGAAGAAGCCCGCAAACTGCTGCCGAAAGCCCGGCAGGCGGTTGCCGTGCGGGCGCTCCCGGAATGGATCGAAGAACTGGACGCCGAGCTGCCGCCGATGGGCCTGGACCGGCTGATCGAAGTGACGGCCGAACACATTCCCGAGGCGCAGCAGCGCGCTTACGCGAACGCCTTGTCCACCCGCAACAAGAAAGCCCTGGAAGTAAAAAAAAAGCGGGCTGAGATAGAGGTGAACGTGGCCGCGGGCCTGGCCGCGTCGGCCGCCGCCGCGCCCATTCCGTTCTCCGACGCGTTTGCACTGGTGCCGATCCAGGTGGGCATGATCGCCAAGATCGGCATCACCTTCGGCATGGAACTGGACACCACCGCCATCACCACGCTGGTCACATCCACGCTGGGCGCTTCCGCCGCCACGCTGATCGGCCGCTCGGTCGTGTCAGGTCTGCTGAAGTTCATTCCGGGCGCCGGCAGCGCCGTGGGCGGCACCATCGCCGCCACCACCGCCGGCGCCATCACCAAGATGCTGGGCAACGCCTACATCGCAGTGCTGTACGACTTCTGCCAGAAGAATCCGGGCAAGGACATCGATATCGCGATGATCGCGCAGGCGCTGAAGCAGCGCATCAAGTTCTGACTGGACGCCTGGCCGCCCCGCGCGTGCAACTAAATGACTTCGCGCGAAAAGGTTCGATAGATTCGTGTTTTTTCATGACAGTACGGTAAATATCGCCGTCTTTGCGACGTAAATCCGTATATCCCCTGGTTTTTTTAGGGCGGATTCCGCACTGGCGTTGCCGAAACGCGGCCGGCGCGCGGGCCCGCCGCACCCTATGATCATCGCCAATTCCGACGTCATGTACCGGCACCTGGTGCAGGGCGTCGTCGACTACGCCATCTACATGTTGAATCCGGATGGCGTCGTCGCCAACTGGAACCCCGGGGCGGAGCGCGCCAAGGGCTATACGGCCGACGAGATCGTCGGCAAGCACTTCTCGTGCTTCTACACCGAGGAAGATCGGGCCAACGGCGTGCCGGAGCGCGGCCTGTCCACCGCCCGGCAGATTGGCAAGTTCGAGGCCGAAGGCTGGCGCGTGCGCAAGGACGGCACGCTGTTCTGGGCCCACGTGGTCATCGACGCGATCCGCGATGCATCGGGCGAACTGATCGGCTTTGCCAAGGTCACGCGCGACAACACCGAACGGCGCGAACGCGAACAGCAGCTCCTGAAGGCCAAGCAGCTCGTCGACCATTACAACGACGAGCTCACGTCCATGTCGACCTTCCTGCAGGCCGTGGTATCGAACATTCCTTCGTGCGTGCTGGTGCTGGACGCCGTGTCGCGCAAGTTCCTGCTGGCGAATCGCCAGGCCGAGGAGACCTTCGGCGGCACGCCGGGCGGGTTGCAGGGCAAGACGGCGCAGGAGTGCCTGCCAACGCTGGTCTGCGAGTTCTTCGACCGCCTGACGAACGATGCCCTGCGGTCGGACGGCGGCATGCGCGAAGAGGAAGAGGAGCTTGCCACGGCGCGCGGCCCGCGCACCCTGCATACCAAGACGCTGGCCTTCCACAGCAACGACCCGCGCTCGCGTTATGTGCTGTTCATCGCGGACGACGTCACGGACGAAAACGCCGCCCATGCGCAGGTGCGCTACATGGCGCACCACGACACGCTGACCGGCGTGCCCAACCGCAGGCTGTTCCGCGACCGGCTGTTGAGCGCGCTGGGGGCCAGTCGGGACCGGTCCACGGCCGTGCTGTGCCTGGACCTGGACAATTTCAAGAGCGTCAACGACACCCTGGGCCACCAGCAAGGGGACGAGCTGCTGCGCCTTTTGGCCAAACGCCTGCCCAAGCACCTGCGTGAACAGGATACGTTGGCGCGGCTGGGCGGAGACGAGTTCGCCGTCGTGCTGCCCAACATCGCCGAGCAGGACGACGTGCGCGAACTGGCGGAACGCCTGCTCGAGGCGGTACGGCAACCCTTCGAGATCGCCGGCCACACGGTGCCCGTCAGCATGAGCATCGGCATCGCGTTGTCCGAAGGGCAGACGCTTTCCGCCGACCACCTGCTGCGCTACGCCGACATGGCGCTTTACGAGGCCAAGCGCAACGGCCGCAATTGCCTGGCGTTCTTCGAGCCCGAAATGGAGGCGGCCGCGCTGCGGCGCCACGAGGTCGAGATGGACCTGCGACAGGCCATCATCTCGCACCAGCTCCAGCTGTATTACCAACCCATCCTGGACGTCAGCCACGTCCGCATCGTGGGCCGCGAGGCGCTGATGCGCTGGCAGCATCCGAAGAAGGGCCTGATCCTGCCGCAGGACTTCATTCCCATCGCCGAGGAAACCGGCCTGATCCACGAACTGGGCGCCTTCACGCTGCACGAGGCCTGCGCCGAAGCCATGCGATGGGACGGGCACGAGACCGTGGCGGTCAACCTGTCGGCCAGCCAGTTCACCAACGGCGCGCTGGTGTCGCTGGTGGAATCCGCGCTGGCCAAGTCCGGCCTGCCCGCCAGCCGGCTGGAATTGGAAATCACCGAGTCCGTGCTGCTGGTGAACTCGGCGGGCAATCTCGAGACGCTGCACCGTTTGAAGGAGTTGGGCGTCAAAGTGGCGCTGGACGACTTCGGAACGGGCTATTCGTCGCTGGGCTACCTGCGCACCTTTGAATTCGACAAGATCAAGATCGACAAGTCGTTCACGCAGGACGTCGGATCCAGCCGCGAGGCGCTGGCCATCATCCGCGCCATCAACGGCATCGGCCGCAGCCTGGATATTCCAACCACGGCGGAAGGCGTGGAAACGCCCGAGCAGCTGGAACGCCTGACGGCCGAGGGGTGCTCGCACTTCCAGGGGTACCTGCTGGGTCGGCCGGTTTCGCACGGCGATCCCGGCGGGAACTAGGTGCTGGCCGGGCGGGCAAGTTGGGCGCGTAGCGAGGCCAGGCGCGGCTAGGACAGAACCTCCGGTATGGCCGGACCCCGGGCGCCGCAGCACTTGCAAATAGCCGTTTGCAGCGCGTCCGCCAGACCTATACTTTGAAAATCACCGGACGCGATGCGACGCGCCATCGCGCCCGGTGCAATCCGCGAGCGCGCGTCGGATGTTCAATCACGCAACGCCTTTGAGGCCATGCGCTGGGAGAGCCACATGACACGCAAATACATCGATTGCCGCGAGTTTCCGAGCGAAATGAACTGCTCGGTGGCCTTGTCCGCGGACTCGGACGAGGAATTGCTTGAAGCCGCCGTCCAGCACGCCACCACGGTGCACAAGCACAGCGACTCGCCCGAACTGCGCGCGCAGCTCAAGTCCATCTTCCACAACGGCACACCGCCCGTCGAAGCGCCCCGCCGGGGCTGAGGACTGCTGTCCGACACATCCGCGGGCAGGCCCGGCGCGCAGAAGTCCACGCGCGGGCCTGCCCGCCTATCTTTGCCTGCCGCTCAATCCGGCACACGCCCGCCAGACTGCCATGGCGCGCTTGCCGCGCTACTCCTTCTGACCCGCCTCGGCGACCCAGCACAGCGTATTCACCAGCGCCATCTGCTCGGGCGTCTGGCATCGCACCGACAGCAACGCCGGGCTGGCGACCAGGATCGCCAGCGATTTCGCGCGCGACACCGCCACGTTCAGCCGGTTTCTGCTGAACAGGAACTCCATGTCGCGCGGCATGGTGTCGCCGCTGGAGGTGGCCATGGAAATGATCACCACCTGCGCCTCCTGCCCCTGGAACTTGTCGACGGTGCCCACGCGCGCGCCCTCGGGCAGCGCCTGCTTCAGCGTGTTGACCTGCACGTTGTAGGGCGCCACGATCAGCACATCCTCGGCGGTGATGGGTACGAAGCGGCCATCCTTGTCGCGGTAGCGCTGGCCCATCAGGCTGGCGTACAGGTCGGCGACCACGCGCGCCTCTTCGTCGCTGGATTGGGCATTGCCTTCGTGTTCCACGGGCACGTAGCGGATGCCGCTGGGGCTCAGCAACGCGGACGCTGCGTCGTCCAGCACCAGTCCCTGGCCGTGCGTCGACGCGGCGGCCAGCAGCCGGCCATCGTAGATGGCATCGGAAATGAAACCGCAGATGGCCGGGTGCATCCGATAGGACGTATCCAGGAAGATGCCGCGATCCGCCGCGATGGTGGCGTGCCCGTCCAGCAGGTATTCCAGCGTGGATTCGCCCGACCTGCCCGGATGCGTGCCCTTGGTGGGTTGGCCCAGTTGCATCTGGTCGCCCAGCAGCACGATGTTGCGCGCGCACTGGCCCATGGCCACCAGGTTCGCCAGGCTGACCTGGCCGGCCTCGTCCACGAACAGGTAATCGAATTTCTGCTCGAAATCGGCCCGGCTGAACAGCCACGCCGTTCCCGCCACCAATTGGTGACGCGCCAGGTCGATCTTGTCGTTGGCAAAAACGTCTTCGATGAACTCGCCGCTGAAACAGGAGTCGTCCCCGGCCTGGCCCGACTTCTTGGCGCCGGCGAACGAGAAGCCCGCCTGCCGCGCCGCGTTCTCCAGGCCGTCCAGCAGGTTGTTGATGGCGTGATGGCTGTTGGACGTGACCGCAATGCGCTTGCCCTGACGCAGCAGATGCACCAGCACGCGCGATCCCGTGTAGGTCTTGCCCGCGCCCGGAGGCCCCTGCAGGAACAGCGTGGTCTCGTCCATGCGGCCGACGATATCCACGACCTGGTCCAGCAGGTTCCCACCGGAATCGACCAGCGCGCCGCCCGGCGCCGCTTGCGCAATGCGCGGCGCCTCGTGCTTCAGCAGCGCATCCACCGCACGAAAGCGCGTACCACCGCCATCCGCCGATTCCAGCAAGGCGTCGCCGTAGCGGAACAAGGCATTGGCCAGCTCGTCGATCTTCACGGGGCGGCCGGGCCCGAGCGACAGGCGGGCGGGCGGCGTCTCCTTGCGCGTCATGGTGAACGTGGCGACACATGCCGCGGGATCCACGGTCAGCCGGCTGATCCCCGGTCCGCCACGCACGTTGGTACAGGAAGACCCCGTGCGCAGCTTGGTCTGCTGCGCCGGGAAGCGGTAGGTGTAGCGCAGGGATTGCGCCACCGGCTCCGGGGATACGGATTCGTCGCGCACCAGCGCGCCCAGGCACTCGTTGTCGTCGACCAGCTCGGCATCGGTTGCCTCCATGCGGGCGAACATGGCCCACCATTCGGGCTTCTGCTCGCGCCGGTGGAAATCCAGCAACTGGTAGACCAGCGCGCGGTATCGGTCGCGATCCGACCAGAGCAGTTCGTCGGCCGGCAAGGCGGCGAGCAGCGCGGCGCGGTACGGCTCAAGGCGCAGCTCCGCCTGGGTCTTTTCGCCAACCTGGAAACGCGCCGCGTCGATCTGCTGCTGGTCCTCGAGCCTGTTCGACCAGGGCAGGCCGGCGGGGCGCAACCCGCACAGCCATTCATGCAGCTTGTACGTGGACACCACGTCGTCGCGGTTGTAGTCCTCGATATCCTGCAGCAGCCGCGCCTCGCCCGTGCGCTTCCAGCGCTCGTAGTAGACGATGCTGGCGCCGGCATTGGTGACGTCGCCGGCGCGCTGGTCCAGGTAGAAGTGTTCGATGTTCTTGATCGAATAGCCCGGCTCGGACACACGCACCCCTTCGCGCACCACCTGGTACAGGTCCACCAGCTTGGCAAGGCGCAGCAGATTGTCCACCTCCGCCTCGCGCGTGGCGTGCACCGACATCATTTTTTTGAGCGCCGTGGCTTCGTAGGGCGCGTAGTGATAGATGTGGGCGTCGGGGTGGCGCTGCAGCCGCGCCACCACGTAGTCGATGAAGGCCTCGAAGGCCTGTTTCTCTTCGCCGCGGTTGTGCGCCCAAAAGGGGATGAAGCGCTCCGCGCCGTCGTCGACCACGTACAGGCCGAAGAGATATTCCAGGCCGCCCTCCTCCAGCGGGTCGCCCTCCATGTCGAAGTACATATCGCCAGGATTTGGCTGCGGCATGCGTTCGAAACCGCGCAGCGAGGGATCGCCGGGGTCTTTTGAGACGAGGTCCCAGTGCCTGCCGCCCTCGGTCCGCGCGCGCAGCTGCAGCGCCGCCTGCGACCGAAGCCGGTGAAGAACCGCGGGTTCCAGCCGCGCCACGGCCGCATCCGACGCCAGCGTTCCCAGTTGCGCCAGCGTGCGGATGCCCTGGTCGTTCAGCTTGCGGATCTGCTGCCGCGTGATGTTGGCGACCAGCGACAGATGATCGTCGTCCGCGCGCCGCGACTTGCAAAGGAGGTTCCAGTGGCACTGCGCGCACTTCTCGCAGGGATCGGGATAGGTGACCGCGCGGCCACGCATGGCGACGTGCGCCTCGAAGCGGCGCATGACCTGGCGGAAATAGTGCGCATAGTCGGCGACGCGCAACGCCAGTTCCCGCCCGCTGCCCAGCACCACGTGCATGTGCAGCGGCGCGGCGCCCTGTTCCAGGCTCAGCAGCCACGAATAAAACGAAAGCTGGATCACGAACTTGACGCGCGGCGAGCGCGCCAGCTTGGTGTCGGTGGCTTCGTAGCTGTAGTCGCCCAGACGGGATGGACGGTCCGTCTTCAGCAGGAAATCGGCATGGCCGACATAGCCATCATGGGTGAACGCCGCCTGGTAGATCACGTCCGCGCCGCTGGCCATCGCCTCGCGCGTGCGCGCAACGCGCGCGGCCAGGGCGCTACCCACATCGCTCACGTCGATGATATTGGGGCCGCCCCCCGGATGGCCGCTTCCGTCGCGCAGGCGTTCCAGGTAGGCGCGTTCATGCTCCAGCCCTTTCTGCTGGATCAGCTCCAACTGCTCATCCTGGGGCGCGGCGCCCAGCGGCGTCTCCAGGTTCAGCAGGTCAAGGGTGGTCAGGTGTTCGCATTCAAGGAAACCGACCACGTCGGAAGCGGAAAACAGAGGGCGGTCGCCGGATTTTTGCATGGTGCGGACGGGGCCGGATGGAACGGAGGCGAAGAATAGCAAATGGGCATTTGGACATTATCTGGCCGAATATCCCCGCGCTGGGCCGAATAATGTCATGATTAATTCAACCCGTTTTTGTCCAAATGCGCTTTCAAAATGGCGGTTGTTTCATGGATGGAAGCGACATGCCAGGTTTGTTCCGGAACATTATCCTCTGCCCTGATCGCGCCGGTTTTTCCGGCCTTTCCAGCAGCGTCCTGCATCCCCGCGCCGATGCGACGTCGGTGCGGCGGGACGTGGCGCACCGTCATCACGGGCGGTCGGCATGAAGCCGCGCAAACTCGACCTGCCCGATTCGCTGCCGCAGCTGTTGCTCGGCGCCCGGAATATCGTCGTGCTGACGGGATCCGGCCTGAATCCCGCCAGCCGCCTGCCGCTCTGCCGGGACGGCATGCGCGGGCTGTGGGCGCGCTACGACGCCGACGCGCTGGCTACCGAAGAGGGCTTCCGGCGGGATCCCGGGCTGGTGTGGGCCTGGCACGAAGAGCGGCGGCGCCGGATGCTGCTGGCGGCTCCCAATGCGGCGCACCGCGCCATCGCGACGCTGTCCGACCGCGTGCCGGGCACGTTCGTGGTGACCCAGAACGGCGACACGCTGCATGAGCGCGCGGGCAGCCCGCGCATCCTGCATTTGCTCGGCCGATTCGACCAGCCGCGATGTGCGGCCTGCGGCATGCCGCATACGCTGGCCGAGCCGCCCGCCAAACCGTCGTGGCATGCGCCGTATCCTGAGCCGCCCGCCTGCCGCATCTGCGGCGGCCTGGTGCGTCCCGGACGCGTATGGCACGGCGAGCCTCCGCAGCCCGAGGTCTGGCGCATCGCCAAGGGCCTGGCGGCCTGCGCGGACGTGATGCTGGCGGTGGGCACGTCGTGCCTGACGCCTGCGGCGGCCGAACTCTGCTACGAGGCCATGGCCAGCGGCGCGCGGCTGGTGCAGGTCAACCCGAACCCGACCCTGCTGGACCGCGTGGCCACCCACAACGTCAAGGGCGCCGCCGAAAAAGTCCTGCCGTTGCTGTTCGCCCGCGCCTGGCCGGCCGGCTGACGCCGAACGCCGACACCTACAGATAGCGTCGGGCCAACTCCCGGGCCTCTTGCGCGAAGCGGTTCCGGATGTCCTCGGGCTCCAGCACTTCGATGGTGGACGCGTGCCCGTGCAACAACTGCCACAGCATCACGGACGGTCGAACCGTGGCGGTCAGGGTGAAGCCTTGTGCTTCCTCCTCGATGGCCTGGTCCTCGGACAGCCAGAATTCGCGCAGGGGATGCCGGCGCGGCCGGCCATCTTCCATCAGGGGTTCGGCGGCGAACAGCCGGATACGGGTTTCCTCGCCGGGATCGAAATTCAGGGCTTCCTCGCGCCGCACGTAATCCTGCAGGTCGAACGTGGGATCCAGGTCGGCTGCCTCTTCCAGCAGGCGGACCTCGGACAGCCTGTCCATGCGGAAGAGAAACCGCCTGCCCGGCAGGCGCGCGCCCCAGGCCACCATGTACAGCACGCCGGCCCGGTCCACCATCGCCAGCGGCGTCATCACGTACACGCGCTCGCCAGGCGTTTTTTCGCCGAATGGCGTGTTGCGGAACGACAGTTTGCGGTTGTAGTACAGGGCGCCGCTGACCTGCCGGTAGACCTCGGACGCCACCGTGGGCAACACCGTGGGGTGGGTGCCGTCGACGCGCAGGATCTTGCGCGCCCAATTGTGCGCGGGGCCGACCGCCGGCTGCGCCTGGTGGGTTTCCAGATACCGCCATGCGCCGTCGAAGGTAGCCGCCAGATCGTCCAGCACGACGGCCGGCAGGTGGCGGTCGGCCACTTGTTTCAGCGCGCACATGGCCATCGCCATGTTGGCGTTCATGTTCTGGATGCGGAAATCGGTGCGCTGAATGGTGCGATACCAGAGCTTGCCGCGCGTGGCGCCGTGGCTGCCCACGCAGTCCAGCTTGAGCAGGGTGCGGCGGATCTGTTTATCGTCCGGCACCGGGTCTTGCAGCACCGCCAGCCTTTCGCGTATTTCCGCCATGCCCATGCCCATCACCATCGCGTCGGCTTCTTCGTCCTCGACATAAGGCAGGATACGGAGAAGATTATCGATCAGCGTCTGGTTACGTCCCATGGCGGCTACAGCAAGTTAACCCGTTAAATAACGCAGCCATTCTATCTGCAAAATGTGCCGGGATTAATAACGGCCGCCTTGAAGATAATCGCGCCCAATCCAAGGGATTATGTCGGATGTATGGAAAATAAAATCCACATCCAGCGCCGCTCAGGGGCGGTCAATCGGACGCGATATTCTCCAGGGGCACCGGCCGTCCCAGCAGCCAGCCCTGGCCGACCGCCGAAGGCTGGCGCGAAAGCAGGTAGCTGGCCTGCTCTTCGGTTTCGATGCCTTCGATGATCAGGTTGATGCCCAGTTCACGCGAGATATCGATGACGTGATCGACGATCAGCGTGCCCGCGTCTTCGGCGCCGATGGCTCGCGTAAAGCTGCGGTCCAGTTTGATGGCGTCGGCCTGCATTTCGGCCAGGTAGTTCAGGTTTGAATGGCCGGTGCCGAAATCGTCGATGAATACCTTGAAGCCCTTGCCGCGCATCGTCTTGACCATGGCCAGCACGTGGCCGTCCGACAAGGGCGTTCCCTCGGTGATCTCCAACGCGACATTGGCGGGCGACAGGCCGCGTTCGCTGACGACGTCCATCAGGAAATTGCGATAGCCCGCGTCCTTCAAGTCCGCCGCCGACACGTTGATGCTGACGTACAGCGCGGGATTCTCGCGCAGGCGTTCATGCAGGTCGCGCAACGCCTGCGAAGTCACCTGGCGCGACAGGGCGCGGCCCAGCCCCATCGCCTCGGCCAGCGGCACGAACAGGCTGGGCGACACATCGCGTCCGCGGGCGCGCCAGCGCGCCAGGGCCTCGTAGCCTGTCAGACGACGCGTCGCCAGCTGACGCAGCGGCTGGTAATGGACCTTTATCTCTCCGCCCAGGATGGCCCTGCGCAGTTCGGTCTTGGCGCTGCCCGCGTGCAGGCGCCACAGGACACACAAACCCGCCAGGAACGCGAGAGCCAGCGCACCCGCGACCGACAGCACCATCGCGGGCAGCTGGAACCAGGCGTCGGAACGGGCTCGCGACACGACGCAGAGGTCAGTCTGCTCGTCGGGCGCGCATGCCCACGCCTGCCGTTCGGGCGCGAGTCCCCAGCCGATGCTCGCATCGCGGCCGAGGTCCAGGTCATGGGTGCGGCCGAAGCGGCGGTACACATGCTGGCCGTCCCGCGTCACGATCTTGGCGTCGATGCCGGAACCGGGCTCCGGAAAGCCGTCAAACGCCCCCGGCGCGGTGAAGACCACGACGTCGCGATACGCAGACATGTCGCCGATGATGCGGCGGTCGACGATATTGGCGGCGCCCACCCATAGCTGCAGGCCGCTTGCCAACGTGAAGGCAGGCGGCGGCAACGGCACCGGTTCGGGCAGTTCCCCCCAGGCTGCGGAACACTGCAGCGTGCCGCCCAGCGTGCGGCCGATGTCCCGGATGAACAGAGAATTGAAAAGCAGCACGCGCAGCGTCGCCACGTCCGAGTCCGAGCACAGGCCGGCGCCGTGCGTCGCCGCAGCCATGAGCCGCTGACCTTCCTGCGTGACGCGCAGGGCGTGCGCCAATAGCCGGGCGTTGTGCCCATGCAGCTTGTCGTCGACCTGGCCGAGCTCGATGTGACGTCCAGCCACCACCCCCGCCAGGAAACCCAGCGCCGACATCATCAACACAAAAGCCGCAATTCTGAAACGTGACATGGGTGACCAGCGACACACGGGCGGCGCGTTGCAATGGGAGATTTCGCGTAAGGCAATGTAACCGGAACTTGCGAATCCTTAAAGAAAAACGTGCACGGTCGCGACATTTTTCGTGAAGCAAGGCCGGCCCGTGCCATAGCAACGGCGCGATAGGGCTCGCGCTTAAGTGCGACAGCGGCAGATAGGGGGAAACCCGATATAAAACTTTGCGCAACGCCCATGATCCCGCGTTATGCGGGCGACGACGGATGGCCGGCGAATTGCCATTCAGATCAGCGGCTTAGCGCGGATAACGGGCCCGTTATTCCGCCTTGCGGACGGGCGACGGCGCCGTATCGGATTGCCGCGCGCGCGTGCATGCTTCTGGCTTTGCCCAACGGCGCGCGGCACGCCGCGGCTTGCCGGGCGATATTTCCGCGAGCGAGCACGCCATGACGCATGGCGCCCCGCGCCCGAGCCGCAGCGACAAGCATTTCTGGAGATTCCTAGCGTGAACCAACCATCCACGTCCCGCAAAATGGGCCTGGCCGTCGCCCAGATGGGCGCCGTCAATCTTGCCGACACCCGCGCGGTGGTCGTGCGCCGCATGGTCGAAATGATGCGCGAGGCCGCCGCCCGCAAGGCGGAATTCGTCGTGTTCCCCGAACTGGCGCTGACGACCTTCTTTCCCCGCTACTGGATGGACGACGCCGAAGCGGTGGAACGCTACTTCGAAAAGTCCATGCCCAATGCCGACGTGCAGCCGCTTTTCGACACGGCGCGCGAGCTGGGCGTCGGCTTTTACCTGGGCTATGCCGAGCTGACGCCGGAAGGCCGCCAGTTCAACACGGCCATTCTGGTGGACCGCAGCGCGAAGATAATCGGCAAGTACCGCAAGATCCATCTGCCGGGCCACTCCGGCCGCAAGGTCGACGCGCCGTTCCAGCATCTGGAGAAGAAGTTCTTCGAAGTGGGCGATCTGGGCTTCGGCGTCTGGGAAACCAACGACGTCAAGATCGGCATGTGCCTGTGCAATGACCGCCGCTGGCCCGAGACCTACCGCGTCATGTCGCTGCAAAGCGCCGAGCTGATCGTGCTGGGCTACAACACGCCGTCGCTGAACATCCACTGGAACGAGCCCGCGCACCTGCGCACCACGACGCACGAGATCGTGCTGCAGGCCAGCGCCTATCAGAACGCGGTGTGGATCGGCGCGGCCGCCAAGTGCGGCCACGAAGACGGCCACCACATGATCGGCAGCTCGATGATTGTTGCGCCGTCGGGCGAGATCGTGGCCCGCACCAGCGGCGAGGAAGACGAAGTGATCACGGCGCGCATCGACCTGGCCATGGGCCAGACCTTCCGCGACCATGTCTTCAATTTCGCCAAGCACCGCAGCCCGCAACACTACAAGCTGATCGTCGAGCGCACCGGCGCGGGCGACCCGCTGCCCCGCCCGGACGTCGAATAAGCCGGATCGATGGATTGCCCGCTTGATCGCGGGCAATTTTTTTTGGAAGCAGCCTTTCTCGCGCTGCTAGACTGCCCGTGGCCCTTTGATTGACCGATCCACGAGGCAACGATCCAATGCGCTTAATCGACACCGAACAGACCCGCAACGCCCTGTCCTTCGACACCGTCATCCCCGCGCTGCGGGATGCTTTCCGAGAGGGCGCCACGGTGCCGGCCCGCCACGTCCACGCCATCCAGTCCGGCAATGCGCACGGGACCTCGCTGATCATGCCGGCGTGGAGCGACCGGGGCTATTTCGGCGTCAAGATCATCAACATCTTCCCGGAAAACACGCACCAGGGATTGCCCGGCCTGCACGCCACGTACAACCTATACAGCGCCACGACGGGCGTGCCGATCGCCCAGGTGGACGGCGACATCGTCACGGCCTACCGGACCGCGGGCGCGGCCGCGCTGGGCGCGGATTACCTGGCGCGCGCAGACGCCGGCACCCTGCTGATCGTGGGATCGGGCCGCATCGCGGGCCTGGTGGCGCAGGCGATGCGCACCGTGCGTCCCATCCGCCGCGTGCTGGTGTGGAACGTGCGGCCCGCGGGGGCCGAAGCGCTGGCGGCCAGTCTGCGTGAACAGGGCTTCGATGCCGATGCGGTAAAAGACCTGGAAGCCGCCGTCAGGCAGGCCGACATCGTAAGCTGCGCCACCTTGTCCACCGAACCGCTGGTCCGGGGCGCGTGGCTGCGGCCGGGCACGCATCTGGATTTGATCGGCAGCTTCACGCCCCAGATGCGCGAAACCGACGCCGCCTGCTTCGACGGCACCCGGGTCTATGTCGACACCGACGAGGCGCCCACCAAGTCAGGCGACCTGCTGTCGGCGTTCGAGGCCGGCGTGCTGGCGCGCGAGGCCATCCAGGGCAATCTGCATCAGCTCGCCGCGGGACAGCGGCCGGGCCGCCGTGATGACCAGGAAGTCACCGTGTTCAAGGCCGTGGGCAGCGCGCTGGAAGACCTGACGCTGGCTACGCTGGTGTACGAATCCGTCAGGGACGCGGAGCGCTCCGCCGGCTGACCCTGAGGGCGGCAACGACGCCGGGCAGGTCGGGAAGCCGTTCAGGCAGCGGCCAGTTCCCGCGGCACGTGCTCGCGCATGATCTCGATGAAGCGCCGCAGCCGCGCCGGCTGGAAGCGCGATGGCGCATACACCAGATAGACGGGCAGGGCATCCGCCTGCCACTGCGGCGCCAGGTGCACCAGGCGGCCGGCGGCCAGATCGTTCTGCATGGCCCAGGCCGATCCCAGCCCCACGCCCAGGCCCAGCACGGCGGCGTTGCGCAGCGCATGCAGGCCGTCGGTGGATAGCCGGGGCTGGATGTCGAAGCACTGCTTTTCGCCGGTGCCGCAATGCGTCAGGCTCACTTCGGTCCGGTAGAACGTGCGCAGCGCCAGCCAGGGCAGGCGGGCGAGCTCCGACGGCTCCTGGGGCACGGGCGCGCCATTCAACAACGACGGCGACGCGACGACGATACGCGGCACCACGCCCAGCTTCACGGCGATGACCGACGGGTCCGTCACGGCGCCCACCCGGAGGGCGCAATCGACGTTCTCTGCGATCAGGTCGGGCATGCGGTCATGCAGCAGCCATTCCACCCGCATGTTGGGATACCGCTTCAGATACAGCGCCAGCGGCTCGACGAATTGGTCCTGGCCAAAGATATGCGGCGCCACGACGCGCAGCATGCCGGCCGGATCGTCGTCCGCGCCGCGCACCTCGCTCTCGAACGATTGCCACGAGGCGATCAGTTCCTTGCCGCGTTCGTAGCAGCGCTGCCCGTCTTCGGTCAGCATGATGGCGTGGGTCGAGCGCTTCAAGAGGCGAACGCCCAGCGTGCGCTCCAGCAGTTGCAGCCGACGGCTGACGGTGGGCTGGGTGCCGCCCATCTGCGCGGCGGCGGCCGACAGGCTGCCAGCCTCGACGATGCGAACGAACGTTTCAATGAGCAGCATGCGGTCGGTGCCGGCTGCGGAGGTGGCGAGGGCGGAGGCGGTCATACGCCCATCGTATAACGGATGTACCCGAAGGTCGGCTACCAAAGCCGGGGCGGGAAGCCCAGAATCAGCCCCGTACAAAAGCCATCGGATACCACCATGTCATCCCCCACCACACATACTTCCCTGTCGCGCGGCCTGGTCTTTCTGCTTGCCGTGGGCGCCGGCCTGGGCGTCGCTTCCCTTTATTACAGCCAGCCGATGCTGGGCGTGCTGGGCGCGGACGTCCACGCCAGCGCCGAAACGCTGGGCTGGATCCCCACGCTGACGCAGCTGGGCTACGCCTTCGGCATCCTGATGCTGGCGCCGCTGGGCGACCGCTATGACCGCAAGCGCATCATCCTGGTCAAGGCTGCGGTGCTGAGCCTGGCGCTGCTGCTGGCCGGCGCGTCCCCGACGATCGGCCTGCTGCTGGCCGCCAGCTTCGCCATCGGCCTGTCGGCCACCCTGGCGCAGGACATCGTGCCGGCCGCCGCCCACCTGGCGCCCCCGGAACAACGCGGCAAGATCGTCGGCACGGTCATGACCGGGCTGTTGCTGGGCATCCTGCTGTCGCGGGTGGTCAGCGGCTTCGTGGCGGAACAATTCGGCTGGCGCATGATGTTCGCGGCCGCCGCCGCAAGCATCGTGGCGCTGGGCGCGGCGCTGTGGCGCGGCCTGCCCCGGTTCGAGCCGACGACGCGGCTGGCCTACAGCGCGCTGCTGGGTTCGCTGCTGACGCTGTGGCGCCAGCACCCCGGCCTGCGCCGCGCCGCCACGGCGCAAGGCCTGTTGTCGCTAAGCTTCAGCGCGTTCTGGTCCACCCTGGCCGTAATGTTGCACGGCGCGCCCTTCCACCTGGGCGCAGGGGCGGCCGGCGCGTTCGGCCTGGCCGGCGCCGCCGGGGCCCTGGCTGCGCCGCTGGCCGGCCGCGTGGCCGACACCCGGGGCCCGTTGGCCGTCGCCAGCCTGGGCGCCGGACTGACCATGGTGTCCTTCGCCGCCATGATCTTCCTGCCGCTGCTTTCGCCGCACGCCGCGCTGTGGCTCATCGGCGGCGCCGCTGTGGGCTTCGACCTGGGCATCCAGACCTCGCTGATCGCGCACCAGAGCATCGTCTACGGCATCGATCCCGCCGCCCGCAGCCGGCTCAACGCCATCCTGATGACGGGCGTCTTCGTCGGCATGGCCGCCGGCGGCGCGCTGGGCAGCCTGGCGCTGGCCCGCTGGGGCTGGACCGGCGTCACCGTGACGGCGGCGGGCGCCGCGGCCGCCGCGCTGGCCCTGCGCCTGTGGCCAGGCGCAAGCCGCAACGGCGCGGCCAGCCGTTACGCCGCATGAGGTCCGGTCCGGCATCGCTGCCGGCCCGCTGTCTAGACCGGCACCGACACCGCCTGCGTATTCGTGTATTCCAGCAGGCCGTCCAGCGCGTTTTCCACCCCCACGCCGGACTGCTTGTGCCCGCCGAAAGGCACGTTGGGCGACATGACGTGGATGTGGTTGATCCACACGGTGCCGGTCTCCAGCCGCCGCGCAATGGACTGCGCCAGGTCCACGTCCCTGGACCAGACCGATCCGCCCAGGCCGTATTCGGTGTCGTTGGCCCGGCGGATGACCTCATCGACATCGCGGTACTTCAGCAGCGGCAGCACCGGGCCGAAGGCCTCTTCCACCACGCTGCGCGCATCGTCCGGCGGGTTGTCCAGGATGGTGACGGGCACGAAGTACCCCTTGCCCTCCGGCACCTCGCCCCCCGTCAGGAACCGCACGCCCGTGCGGTGCGCATCCGCGATCAGGTCCTTCACCCGATCGAACTGCGCGCGGTTCTGGATGGGGCCGAGTCCCGTGCCCGGCTGCGCGCCGTCGCCCACCACCACGCTCGCGGCATGGCCCGCCAGCGCGTCCGCAAAGGCGTCGTAGATGGATTCGTGCACGTACAGGCGCTTGGTCGCCAGGCAATACTGGGACGAGTTGCGGAATGCGCCCCAGAACAGCTTGCCCGCGGTCTCCTTCACGTCCACATCCGGCAGCACGATGGCGGCGTCGTTGCCGCCCAGTTCCAGCGTCACCCGCTTGAGCCGGCTCGACGCGCTCTGCATCACGCGCCGCCCCGTGACGGTGGACCCGGTGAACGCGATCTTGTCGATGCCCGGATGCTCGGTCAGCCATGGCCCCAGGCGGTCGCCGCCGCTGACCACGTTCAGCACGCCCGGCGGCAGCAAATCGCGGAACAGTTCGCCCATCTTCAGCGACGTCAGCGGCGTGTAGGGCGATGGCTTGAGCACGACGGTGTTGCCGGCCAGCAGCGCCGGCGCGATCTTCCAGATGGCCAGCGTCATCGGGAAATTCCACGGCGCGATGGCCGCCACCACGCCGATCGGCACCCGCCGGGTTTCAAACAGATGGCCCGCGCCATCGTCGTAACGCTCCACCGGCAGGTCGCGCGCCGCGAAGGCGCGCAGCCATGCCACGCAGCGCCCGACTTCGGCGCGCGCATCCGCATGCGGCTTGCCCTGTTCGCGCGTCAGCAGCCGCATGAAGCCGTCCGTGTGCTCCTCCAGGCGGTCGGCCATGGCGCGCAGCGCGGCCTGGCGTTCGCCGATGGGCGCCGAGCGCCAGGGCACGAAGGCGGCCCGCGCGGCCGCGATGGCGGCATTCAACTGGTCCAGCGACGCGTCGGGCGCGGCCGCGATGCGTTCCTCGGTGGCGGGGTTGAGCACGTCGAAGGTCTGCGGCGACGTTTCCGCGCGGCCATTCAACGTCATCGTGTAATCGGAGTCCAGATTCAGGATCATGGTTGGGATGCCAGTTCAAGAGTGTCGGAAGACGGGGTCAGCAGCAGACGGCCGACCACGCGGCCCGCGGCCAGGTCGGACAACGCGGCTTGCGCATGGTCCAGGCAGCGGCAGGCCGTCGGAATGGCGCGCGGCTTGCGATCGCGCACCAGCTCCATCAGGGCCTGAAGCTCTTCCAGGTTGCCGATATAAGAGCCTTCGATGCTGATGGCGCGCATGGGCACCAGCGCCGGCGACAGGGACAGCTCGCCGCCGAACAGGCCGACCAGGATCAACTGGCCGCCCTTGGTCAGCAGGTCCATGCCCTGCTGCACGGTGCTGGCGGCGCCCACACAGTCGATCACCGCCCATACCGCCCCCGCCGCATCCCTGACCTGCGCGGCGGCGTCCGCGCCGGCGGAGTCCACGGCGGCATGCGCGCCCGCGGCCAGCGCCGCGCCGCGGCGCGCCCCATCCGGTTCCAGCACGACGACGCGCGGGCAGCCCATCGCGCGCAGCAGCGTCACGCACATCAGCCCCAGGCCGCCCGCGCCGATCACCACCACGGATTCCTCGGCCAGCACGTCAGCCGGAATCTTCCGGATGGCGCTGAAGGTGGTCAGGCCGGAACACGCGTACGGCGCGGCCTGTGCGGGCGTCAGGTCGCCGATGCCGACCAGATAGCGCGCGTCGGGCGCCACGATGTGGTCGCTGTAGCCGCCCGGTCGGAATATGCCCAGAAAGCGTGGGGATGCGCACAGGTTCTCGCGTCCGCGGCGGCACACCTTGCATTCGCCGCAGCCGATCCACGGATACACCAGGTAGCGCTGCCCCTCGCGCACGTCCGCCGGCGCGTCGGGACCGACGGCAACCACTTCGCCCACGGTCTCGTGGCCCAGCGTCAGCGGCAGCGTGACGCCGCGCTGCTGCATGCTCAGCCGCTTGTCTCCGCCCAGGTCGTAGGAACCCTCCCAGGTGTGGATGTCGGTATGGCACACGCCCGCCGCCAGCACGCGCAACAGCAGCTGCGAACCCTGCGGCGCCGGCGTGGGATGGTCCGTGCGCGACAGCGGTTCGCCAAATGCCTTGACCTGGTAACTGATCATTCGGCGCCCCCGGACTTCGCCAGCGCGCAGCCGCCCTGGTCCAGCGGACGGAACGCCACCTTGCCGGGGATCACCGCCACCTGCTTGTACAGGTCCCACTCGCCCTTGGAGTCCGACGGCTTCTTCACTTCGAACAGGTACATGTCGCGCACCACGCGCCCGTCCACGCGCAGCTTGCCGTCCTTCGTCATGAAGTCATTGATGGGCATTTCGCGCATCTTCGCCATGACGGCGTCGGCGTCCTTGGTCCCCGCGGCCTTTACCGCGTTCAGGTAGTGCGTGACGGCGCCGTAGGTGCCGGCCTGCGTCATGGTGGGCTTACGGCCCACTTTGTCCTGGAAGCGCTGCGACCACGCCCGCGTGGCGTCGTTCTGGTCCCAGTAGAAAGCCTCGGTCAGCAGCAGCCCCTGGCCCAGCGGCAGGCCGATGGACTTCACGTCCGACAGGAAGGCCAATAGCGCCACCAGCCGTTGCGAACTGCCGGGACGTCCGATGCCGAAGTCCGCCGCCTGCTTGATGGCGCTGATGACGTCGTTGCCGCCCAGCGCCAGGCCGATGATGCCGGCCTTGGAGCTTTGCGCCTGCAGCAGGTAGGAACTGAAATCCGGCGTGTTCAGCGGCGAGCGCACCGCGCCCAGCACCTTGCCGCCGTTGCGCTCGATGACCGCCGACGCGTCGCCCTGCAGCGCATAGCCGAAGGAATAGTCCGCGGTCATGAAGAACCAGTTCTTGCCGCCCTGTTCCGTGACCGCCGCACCGGTGCCGTTGGCCAGGGCATAGGTGTCGTAGGTCCAGTGAACGGTATAGGGCGAACACGCCTTGCCGGTCAGCTCCGACGTCGAGGCGCTGGTCACCATGACGACCTTTTTCTTTTCGCGGCCCAGCTCGCTGATGGCCAGCGCCAGCGCGGACGTGGGCAGGTCGGTGATCATGTCCACGCCGTCCTGGTCGAACCACCGGCGCGCGGCCGCGCTGGCGACGTCCACCTTGTTCTGTCCATCCGTGAAGACGAGTTCGACCGGCTTGCCCAGCACCGAGCCGCCAAAGTCCTGCACGGCCATGCGCGCGGCCTCGACCAGGCCCTTGCCGCCGATGTCGGAGTACGCCGAACTCATGTCGGCCATGATGCCTATCTTCACGGGGCCTGCCGCGTTCTGGGCTTGCGCCCCGCTTGCGGCCAGGACCGCGCCCGCCAGCGCGAGCGTCAGTTTCTGGATTGCCATGGACTTGTCTCCGTTATGGATTTACGCCGTCTTTGCGGCGGTGAGCGTATTGCTCCGGGGAGCGTCCTTTTGTATCGTAGGCACGCGAATTCGCCGTCGTCCAAAGCGACGATTTTCCAGCGCCGCGCGGGTTTTCCCGCGGCCCGCGCAGAACCGCAACTCCACACAGGCACTCATGCGTCATTCGTTCTCGATGGAACAAGCGCTGGCCAGCGGCAAGCTCAACGCACCGGCCGCGCATGGCGATCACATCGCCCGGCTGGCGCTGTGCGAGCAGATCTGCCGCCCCGACGGGCCCAAGGTGGTGGTGGCGCGCGGGCCCGCCGGCTACGGCAAGACCACGCTGCTGGCGCAATGCCAGGCGCGCTTCCAGGCGCTTCCCATGCGCACCGCCTGGCTGACGCTGGATCGCGCCGACAACGATCTTTCCCGCTTCCTGCGGTGCCTGACCGCGGCGCTGGGTTCGCTGGCCGGCGCCGCGGGCCTGCCACCCGGCGGCCACGATTCCGAAGACACCCTGGCGCTCGCGCTGGTCGAGGCCGTGGCCACCCACCGGGGGCCGTTCGCGCTGGTGCTCGACGAGTTCGAAGCCATCACCGCGCCTGCCGTGCTGGACCTGGTGCAGGACCTGATCGGCCGCCTGCCCGCGCAAGGCCGGCTGCTGATCGGCTCGCGGCATTCCCCGGGCCTGGCGCTGGGGCGGCTGCGCGCGGCGAACCAGCTTCTGGAGATCGACGCCGCGCAACTGTGCTTCTCGATCGACGAAGCCAGCCAATTCTTCGCGCGCCGGCGGCCGGGCCTGACGCCCGCCGAGATCGAGCTGCTGCATCGCAAGACCGAAGGCTGGGCGGCCGCGCTGTGCCTGGCGTCCGCGTCGCTGGCGCGGCAGCCGTCGGCCGCCGCCTTCATCGAACGCTTTTCCGGCAGCGACCAGTCCGTCGCCGACTATCTGGCGCAGGACGTGCTGGCCAGCCAGACGCCGGCGCTGCGCCGGTTCCTGCTGCGCACCAGCATCCTGAAGCAACTGAGCGCGCCGCTCTGCCAGGCCCTGCTGCCCGACACGGACTGCGCCGACCTGCTGAACCAGCTGGAAAACGGGCACGTGCTGCTGACGCGCACGGCGGCCGACGAACGCCAATACCGCTATCACAGCCTGTTCGCCAGCTACCTGCAGTCGCAGCTTCGCGCGCAGGCGCCGGGCGACGTCGCGCGCCTGCACCTGGCCGCCTCGCGATGGTACGAAGCGCAAGGCCGGCCCGTGCCCGCCATCGACCATGCCATCGACGGCGGGGATTTTGACCGCGCGCTGTCGCTGCTGGAAGCCCACGCGGAATCGCTGCTGGCCGAAGGGCGCATGCGCCTGCTGTCGCGCTGGCTGGGGCAGCTTCCCCCCGCGGTGCTGGCCGCCCGGCCTCTGTTGCAGGCAATGCAGGTGTGGGCCACCTGTTTCACGCGCGGCCCCAGCGAAGCCTCTTTGCTGATGGCCGACCTGAAGCTGGCGGGCAGCGCCGATCCCGCGGTGCTCGCCCATGTGCGCGCGCTGCAACCCTTGCTGCTGTCGATGATGGACAGACAGGAAGAAGCCTATGCCACCGGCATGCCCAGCGTGGCGGCGCTGGACGATGCGCTGTCATTCACCGATACCGCGCTGGCCAACGCCATGGCCAACATCAGCGCCGTGCTGGGCCGCTACCACGAGGCGCGCGCGCTGCTGGACACCGCCCGGCGCGCGCAAAGCCGCAGCGCCAGCAGCTTCAACCTGATGTATTCCGAAGCGGTCGAGGGCATCATCGACCTGCAGGAAGGGCGCATGCGCCAGGCCGGCGCGCGCTTTCGCATGGCGGTGCGCTCGACGCGCAACGGCGCCTACGGACAGGCCAATGGCAACGCCTGGGCCGGCGTGCTGTATGCCGCGTGGGTGTACGAAACCGGCGACCTGCCACAGGCCGCGCGCCTGCTCCAGGTGTACGTGCCGCTGGGCCGCGACGTCGCGCTGCCCGACCACCTGATCCTGGGTTATCTGATGCTGGCGCGCGTCGCTTTCTACGAAGGCGACCCCGAGCAGACCTTTTACCTGTTGGGCGAACTGGAATACCTGGGCCATCAGCGGCGCCTGCCGCGCATTGCCGCCAGTGCCCGCGTGGAGCGCGCCCGCGTGCTGCTGATGCAGGGCCATCCCCAGGCCGCGCGCGACGAACTGATGCGCGCCGACGACGCCGATCTCTGGCGCCGCGTGGAAGCCTTGCGCCTGCCGGCCAACGACCTGCTGTATCCGCGGCTGGGACGGTTGCGCTGCCAGGCCTACGACGGCGACCCCGCCGCCGCCCTGCGCGACCTGGACCATGACATCGCCCAGGCGCTTGCGGCTCGGCGCGTGCGGCGCGCGTACAAGTTGCAGCTCTTTCGCGCCGTCGCGCTGGCGCGCATGAAAGACGAAGCCGGCGCTTTCGCGCAACTGGCGCCGCTGCTGGAAACGGCGCAATCCGAAGGCCTGTGCCGCGTGCTGGTCGACGAGGGCGCGGCCCTTGCCACCCTGTTGCAACGTTACGCGGGCGAACCGGCCGGCAGCGCCTGGCTGGACAACGAAGGCGCGCGCGACTGGTGGCAGCGGTACACGGAGCAGGCCCGCCTCGGGACCGCGCCGCCGCAAGCCGCGGCCGCGGGCGACGCCATCTGCCCGGAAGGGCTGACGCCCAAGGAGTTGCGCGTGCTGCGGCTGCTGGCAGAAGGCCACTCCAACAGCGCCATCGCCAGGCAGCTCTTCGTTTCCGAAAGCACGGTGCGCACGCACTTGCGGCATCTGAACGTCAAGCTCAGCGCCGACAGCCGGACGCAGGCCGTGGCGCGAGCTCGCAGCGCGGGGCTGCTGTAAAGGCGGCCCCTCCTGCTTACTGCGGCGCGTTGATCTGATCCGCGGTGATGATCTCGGCCACCAGCACCTGGCCCGGCCCGTCCAGGTAATACTCTTCCTTGGCCGGCTCGCGCAGCTTCATGTAGGCGTCTTCGCCAATCTGCATGGTGTGCCCTGCGGCCAGCTCCGCGCCGCTTTGCAGCATGTAGCTCATGATGTTGTTGAACATGGTCGAGTAATACTCGCCCTGGTCATGGCCGCTTGCCAACGCGGCAAAATCGGGCAGCCCGAAAGCATCCGCGCCGTAGGTGCGCATCCACACGCCCTGCACGCCTTCGACTTCGTACTTCACGAAGCCGCAATACAGCATGTTCAGCGGCAGCGTGCGCAGCAGGTCCATGCTTTCTTCGCCCAGCGAGTCCGCCGCGAACACGCCGGCCGGCAGCGAGGTGTGCGCATGCTCGTTCAGCACGGCCATCGCCTGGAAGCCCGTCAGTGCGCCGGCAACCGCGGCCAGCGCCACGTACTGCTCGAGCGGATCCGTTTCCGTGCCCGCGTAATACAGGATGATGTGGCTGGCATGGCCGCGGATTTCGTCCTTCAGCGTCGCGGGATAGTGCGCCGGCGCGACGCAGACTTCCAGCGCATCCTGCGGATAGGGCGCATCGAAACCCACCATGCTTACCACGTGCTTGTCCCAGCCGGCCAGTCCCAGGAATTCGGGCAGGTCGGGCGCGATCTCGGCGCGCGCTTCGGCCATCGACGGATGGTAGTCGCGCAGCGCGGCGGTCAGCGCCGCTTCGTCGATCGCCAGCGGCGCGGCAAACAGCACCTGAAGGCTCAGCGCGTTCTCGGTGTCTGGATTGGCCGATAGCGCCTGCGTGTCGGAGGGTTCTTCCTTGCGGCCGAAGAAACGGGAAAAAATGCTCATGCGTGTCCGATGGGTGGATTAAAACGGGGACAGTATAAGATCGCGCCGCGACGCGGATCGCTCCCGTCGTCTTTGGATACACACGCGGACTGACTATTCGGCAAAGCCGTCGGGCCCCACCGCGTCGACCACGTAATCGATGAAGGACTTGATGCGCGAGGAGATCGCCGTGTTGCGGTAGTACACGGCGTTGATGGGTTGCCGCACGTCCAGCGTCTGCCTGGAAAACAACTGCTGCAGCGCGCCGGTCTTGCGATCGCCGCGCGTCATGAAATCCGACAGGCAGACGATGCCGCCATCATTGAGCGCAAGCTGCCGCAGCGTCTCGCCGCTGTATGACCGCACCTGCGGCTTGACGTGCACCGGTTGGCCATCGGCATCCAGCAGCGGCCATTCGTTCAACGCTTCCAACTGGCTGAAGCCCAGCAGCACATGCGAAGCCAGGTCGGCCACCCGCCGCGGCGTGCCGTGCGCCGCCAGGTATCCCGGGCTGGCCAGCACACGCACGCGGCTGCTGCCCAGCGGCACGGCATGCAGCGAAGAATCCTTCAGCCGCCCGATGCGGATGGCCAGGTCCGTGCGCCGTTCCAGGAGGTCGATGTTGCCTTCGTTGCTGTTCAGTTCCAGCTCTACCTGCGGATAGCGCTTGCGGTAGCCCGGCACCAGCGGCGCGATCACGTGCAGCATGAACGGCGAGGCCGCATCCACGCGCAGCAGCCCGGCGGGCTGGTTGCGGCGCAGGTTCATGAGTTCTTCGGCTTCCTCGACCGACGCGATGATCCGCCGCGCCTGCTCCAGGTAGGCCTTGCCCTCTTCGGTCAGTTCCAGGCGCCGGGTCGTGCGGCGCATCAGCGTGGTCTGCAGCTTTTCTTCCAGCCGGCTCATGCTGCGGCTGGTGGCGGAGATGGTCTGTCCCAGCACGTCGGCAGCGGCGGTGATCGATCCGCTGTCCACGATGGCGATGAAGACCTGCATTTCGTCGAGGGTGGTTTTCATACTTGACGTTATATCAAAAGTATTTCGCCCATACGCGGCTTTTTCCGCAAGTATCCGGCAGGCACACTACGTCCATCCCCAGACATCGACCGTCTGGACCCGCACATCCCCAAGGAGTTTTACATGAGCATCCCCGCCTTTGGCGTCGGCACCTTCCGCCTGCAGGGCCAGGTCGCCATCGATTCGGTGCGCAACGCGCTGGACGTCGGCTACCGCGCGATCGACACCGCGCAGATCTACGAAAACGAGGCCGACGTCGGCCAGGCCATCGCCGAATCGGGCGTGGCGCGCGATGACCTGTTCATCACCACCAAGATCTGGGTGCCCAACTATGCCAAGGACAAGCTCGTCCCCAGCCTGAAGGAAAGCCTGGCCAAGCTGCGCACGAGCTTTGTCGACCTGACCCTGATCCACTGGCCCGCCCCGGACAACGGCGTTTCCGTGGACGAATTCATGACGGCGCTGGCCGACGCGAAGCAGCAGGGCCTGACCCGCCAGATCGGCATCTCCAACTTCCCGATCGCGGAAACCCGTGCCGCCATCGCCGCCGTGGGCCGCGAAGAGATCGCCACCAACCAGATCGAGCTCAGCCCCTACCTGCAGAACCGCCAGCTCACCGCCTTCTTGAAGGAACAGGGCATCCCCGTCACGTCCTACATGACGCTGGCCTACGGCAAGGTGCTGAAGGACCCGGTCATCGGCCAGATCGCCCGGCGCCACAACGCCACGCCGGCGCAAGTCACGCTGGCCTGGGCGTTGCAGCTGGGCTATGCCGTGATTCCGTCGTCGACCAAGCGCGAGAACCTGGCCAGCAACCAGCTCGCCCAGCAATTGCGCCTGGATGACGAAGACATGGCGCAGATCACCGCGCTGGAACGCAACGGCCGCGAAGTCAGCCCGCAGGGTCTGGCCGCCGCGTGGGATTGACGCCATGACGCACACCGATCCCCTCTTCGAACCCCTGGCCCTTGGCAGCCTGACGCTGCCCAACCGCGTCGTCATGCCGCCGATGACGCGTTCGCGCGCCACGCAGCCCGGCGACACCGCGAACGCGCTGATGGCGCGCTATTACGCGCAGCGCGCCGGCGCCGGCCTGATCGTCAGCGAAGGCACCTACATCTCGCCCATGGGCAAGGGCTATGCCGGCACGCCTGGCCTCTGCACACCCGCGCAGGTGGCGGGCTGGCGCGGCGTCACGGACGCCGTCCATGCCGCCGGCGGCCGCATCTACGCGCAACTCTGGCATGTGGGCCGGCTCAGCCACACCAGCCTCTTGAACGGCCAGGCCCCGGTGTCCTCGTCCGCCGTCCAGGCCGAAGGCGTCAACGTCTTCGTGCAGAGCGAAGACGGCAGCCCCAACTTCGTGCAGGCGTCGGCCCCGCGCGCGCTTTCCGTCGTCGAGATCCACGCCATCGTGGAGCAATACCGCCAGGCCGCGCGCAACGCGATCGCGGCGGGTTTTGACGGCGTGGAGCTGCACGCGGCCAACGGCTATCTGGTGAACCAGTTCCTGGACTCTGAAGCCAACGCCCGTACAGACGAATACGGCGGCTCGCTGGAAAACCGCCTGCGCTTCCTGGACGAAGTGGCCCGCGCGCTGGTCGAGACGATGGGCGATGCCTCCCGCGTTGGCATCCGCCTGGCCCCGCTGACCACGCTGAATGGCTGCGTGGACGCGGACCCCGTGGCCACCTACACGGCCGCGGCCAAGCGTCTTGGCGAAATCGGCGTGGGCTACGTCCACATCGCCGAGGCCGACTGGGACGACGCGCCGGACATGCCCCTGGCGTTCAAACAGGCCCTGCGCCGCGTCTACCCGGGCGTGCTGATCTACGCCGGCAAGTACACCGCCGAGCGCGCGCGCGATGCGTTGCAAGCAGGCTGGGCGGACTTGATCGCCTTTGGCCGGCCGTTCGTGGCCAACCCGGATCTGCCAGAACGGCTGCGCAACGATGAGCCGCTGGCCGAGCATGACCGCGCCACGCTCTTCGGCGGCGACGCGCGCGGGCTGACGGACTATCCCGTGCACGCGCCGCGCCAGGAACCTCGTTGATCGACGCGCCGCTCAGCCGCCCGCCTGCCGGTTCTCCCGCATGATCGCCACAAAGGCGTCCACCGCGGGATTCGGGTTGTCGGGATGGCGGGCGGCGGCCAGTTCCGCGCGGAACGCGCCGCGTCCACGAATGCCCACATAGGCCAGGATGTCCATGCGCATCCGCGCCAGCGAAGCCGGCACCACGGCCGCGCCGAACCCCGCTTCGACCAGCGTCAGGATGGTGGGAATCATGCTTTCCTGCACGATGTGCGCGGGCTTGCCCGCCGCTTCCACCATCTGCCGCAGCACCTGGCTGAAGTAACGCGACCGGTCGCGCGCGTAGCCCACCAGCGGCAGGTCCAGCACCTGCGCCATCGTGACCCAGCGTTTGCCGGCAAGCGGATGGTCGCGGCGAACGGCCAGCACCATGGGCTCGGAATACAGCGGAACGGGAGACAGGTCCGCATCGGCGAAGGGCGGACGCAGCAGCGCCAGGTCCAGCCGCCGCTGGTGCAGCGCCTCCGGCATCTCGCTGGAATTCATTTCCTGCAGGTCCCGCGTCACGCCCGGATAACGCTGGCGGAACACGAACAGCGCCTGCGGCACGTTTGAATAAGCGGCGCTGGGTGTCAGCCCGATCGTGAGCTGACCGGCCTGGCCGCTGGCCGCCTGTCGCACGTGCCGGATCGTCGCCTCGTGCTCGGTCGCCATTCTTTGAATGCGCCGCTGCAGTTCCGCCCCCGCCATCGTCAGCCTGACGGTGCGCGTCGTGCGCTCCAGCAGCTGCACGCCCAGCGCTTCCTCCAGCCTGCGCACGCTTTGGCTCAGGGGCGGCTGGCTCAGGTGCAGGCGCTGCGCGGCGCGGCCGAAGTGCAATTCCTCGGCCACCACGGCGAACACCTGCAGCAAACGGCTGTCGATCAGCATTTATTTTCCTGACGAATCAATAGCGGGAGAATTAGGTATTAGACATCCTAATGCTGGCTTCCTACTATGCGCTCACAATCAACGGCGGGGCGTGGGCCCCTCCACCAAAAGGGAAATGCCATGCCTGCTGCATCGTCCACCATCAAGTTCCTGGCCGGCGCCTTCGCCGCCTCGCTGTGTCTGGCTGCGCCCGGCGCCTGGGCGCAAGCCGCCTACCCGGCCCAGGCCATCAAGTTCATCGTGCCGTACGCGGCGGGCGGCAGTTCGGACACGCGCTCGCGCCAGCTTGCGCAAAAGCTCAGCGACTCGCTGGGCGTTCCGGTCGTGGTGGACAACAAGCCGGGGGCCAGCGGCAACATCGGCACCGGCCAGATCGCCACGGCCAAGCCTGACGGCTACACCATCGGCCTGGGCAACTTTGCCCCGATGGCGGTCAACAAGGCGCTTTACACGATGCCCTTCGACCCGGCCAAGGACATCGCGCCCGTCGCCTTGATCGAACTGGGTCCGATGGCGCTGGGCGTAAGCAGCAAGTCTCCTTATGCCGACCCCGCCGCGCTGATCCGCGACGCCCAGGCCAATCCCGAAAAGCTCAACTACGCCTCCACGGGTGCGGGCAGCGCATCGCACCTGAGCACAGAGCTGTTCAAGGAGCAGGCCGGCGCCAACGCCACGCACGTGCCCTACCGCGGCGGCGCGCCTGCCGTGAATGACCTCATCGCCGGGAACGTCGACTTCTACATCGAACTGCCCAGCCTGTTCCTGCCGCATGCCTCGGGTCCTGACGCCCGCATCAAAATGCTGGCCGTCGCGTCCGACAAGCGTGTGCCTGGCCTGCCCGGCGTGCCCACCTTCAAGGAACTGGGCATGCCCGACATGGTCGTGTCCAACTGGTTTGGTGTGATTGCGCCCGCCGGCACGCCGCCGGACGTCATCAAGACGCTGAACGAGCACATCAACCGCGCGCTGCAGGACAAGCAGTACCGCCAGGTGGTGGACTCGCAGGGCGGCGAGGTCGCTGGCGGCACGCCCGAACAGTTCCAGACCTTCATCGCCAGCGAAAGCGAGCGCTGGACCCAGCTGATCCGCCAGAAGCAGATCAAGGTCCAATGATGCTGAATGTGCACGAGGCCCTGGGCCGCAGCAGGGCCGGGGATACGCAGGTGCAGGCGTGGGTTTGCCTGGCCGACGAGGCCGGGCTGGCGCCGGCGCCGGCGGAGCAGGGTGCGCTGGCCGGCGCTGCGTTTGGCGTCAAGGATGTCATCGACGTGGCGGGCCTGCCCACGCGGTCGGGCTCGGCCGCCGAACCGCAAGCCCCCGCGGCGCGCGACGCCAGTTGCGTCGCGCAGCTGCGCGCGGCCGGCGCGGTTCCCATCGGCAAGACCGTCACCGCCGAATACGCCTACGTGACGCCCGGCCCGACCCGCAATCCGCGCAATCCGGCGCACACGCCCGGCGGCTCGTCGAGCGGGTCGGCGGCGGCGGTCGCCGCGGGCATGGTGGACCTGGCGCTGGGCACTCAGACGGGCGGATCGATGATCCGCCCCGCTGCGTTTTGCGGCGTGGTCGGCTTCAAGCCCACCTTCGGCCGCGTGCACCGTCAGGGCATGCATGTGCTGTGCGATTCGCTGGACACCATTGGCTGGTTCACCAGCACTGTGGAACAGTCCCGGCGGGCCGCGTCCGTTCTTCTGCCCGACCTGGAGGCATCCGCCGGGCAGGTTGCCGGTCGCGCGCCGCGCGTGGCGCTGCTGCCTTGCGACGCGATCGGCGACGTGAGCCCCGCTGCCCGCCTTGCGCTTGACCACTGTGTGCAAAGCCTGCGCGAACACGGCGCCCACATCGTCCTTCCCGACGTGGATGCTGACTTGCGGACGCTGCTGCACATCCATGCGCAAACCATGCATGCGGAGCTGGCGCGGGGCCTGCTGCCCGTGCTGCAAAGCCCGCAGGCCGGCTTGCTGTCCCCGGCCACGCGCGGCGCCATCGACCGCGGCCTGGGCATTTCATACACGGAATACGTTTCCTCGCAGCACGCGCGCGAAAGCCTGTCGCGTGCCTGGCGCGAACGATTTGGCGACGTCGACTTCATCGTCACGCCCAGCGCGCCCGGAGAGGCGCCCGAAGGCGTGCAGTCCACGGGATCGTCGCTGTTTAACCGCGTGTGGTCGCTGCTGGGCTGGCCGGCGCTGCATCTGCCCACTGGCTGCGCAGGCAACGGACTGCCGGTAGGCGTGCAATGGGTAGCGCGCCCGGATCAGGACCACGCCCTGCTGGCGTGGGCGCAACGGCTGCACCCGGAAATCCGGCGGCCGGCCATCGTGTGACACCCAGGCGGCGCACCAGCGCAGCGGCAGACTGGACTGTGGCCACACAATGAAAATCGCCCGCGAACCTTTGCAGGCTCGCGGGCGGATGGCCCGATTGCGGCGACTCGCTTACTGCGCTTCGTAGCGCGGCGAACGGGGCCCGTACAGGATGCCGCCCGGCGTGCCCGCACTGAGCAACATGTTGTTCGTCATGCCGGCCACGCTGTAGCTGCGGTCCGTCAGGTTGTTGACGATCTGGTCGACCATGGCTTGCACCAGCATGCCCAGCAGCCCGCCGCTGTTGTTGTTATTGGCGTGCACCACCTGCTTGCTGCCGGTCCACAGCGTGGCGCCATTGCGCAGGTCCAGCAGTTCCGCTTCGATCGAAACCGTCACGGTGCTGGAGATGACGGCATAGCTGGACCCGTACTGCTTGACCGTCATGTACAGCGCGGCGTCCGCGCCGAAGATCTCGCGCAGCTTCGCGGCGGGAAGCTGATGGATGTCGTCGGGCGTGGTGAGGCCGTTCTGCTTGAAGGTCTCGTCCATGACGCCCACCGGAATCACGTAATAGCCGGATTCCGCCAGCGGCTGAGTGGCTTGCGCCAGCACCGCCGCCGACGCGGCGACGTCCACCGAGGTGTTCAGGGGCGGCAGGACCAGGATGGACGCCGGCTTGCTTTCGCGGAAGGCCGTGTAGTCCACGTTCTTTTGCGGCGGCGCCACGCAGCCCGCCAGCAACGCGACCACGGCCAGCAGGCCCGCGCGCATGAGTCTGTTCATCATCACGATCCTTTCTTCGATGTGCCGGCTTTCGCGGGAGCGGCCTGCTCCGCGGCGGGAGAGGATGCGGCAGGCGATCCTGCGGCAGGCGTACCTGCGGCAGCCGATGCTGCGGCAGCCGATCCAGCAACAGGCGTCCCGGCGTCGGCCGCAGAAGCACCAGCCGCCGGAACGCCGGCCGCCGGAACGCCGGCCGCAGCAAGCTGCGCCTGCGGCTTGCCGGCGTTGCGCAGCAGGAAGTCCATGAACGGGGCCGATTCAGGGAACGCGGCCTTCTCGCCCTGCATCTGTTCGACGCCCTTGTCGCCGTCGCCCATCTTCATGTACAGCATGCCCAGGTGGGCGCGGAAGCCGGGCGGCAGCTCGGCGTTGGCTGCGCGGGCGGTCTCGATGTTCTTTTCCATCGCCAGGCTCTGCGTCGCGTAATCGGCGCCGTCGTCCTTCAGGTAGGCATAGACCGAACCCTGGTAGGACTGCCAGCTATACATGGACTTGGGTTGCTGCACGCAGGCCGACAACAGGCCGGCCAGCGCCGCGATCGCCAGTCCGCGGCCCATGCGCGCAAGCGCCGCCTTGCGGCGCGTGTTGGATTGAGTCGTCATGAAAGCCCCCTTCAGTTCCGGGCGGGCTGCCAGGCGCCCTGCTCGATGCCGTCGACCAGACGATCCACCGCTTCACGGATCGCCAGATCCAGCACCTTGCCGTTGAGTGTGGAGTCGTACCCCGCGGTGCCGCCGAAGCCGACCACTTCGCGGTTGGACAGGCTGTATTCGCCCGCGCCCGAGGCGGAATAGACGACTTCCGACGTCGTGGCGTCCACGACGTTCAGGTCAACCTTGGCGTAGGCCACCTGTTCCTTGCCGCGGCCCAGGATGCCGAACAGCTGCTGGTCGCCAGTCACCTTGCGGCCGAAGGCGGTCACGTCGCCCGTGACGACGTAGCGCGCGCCCTTGATCTGGGCGGCTTTCTTGTTGAAGGCGGCTTCCTGGGCGATTTCGGACAGGTTGTCGCGGTCCATCACCTGGAAGCGGCCGCTGCGTTGCAAATGACTCATCAGGATGGTCTTGGCCTGGCCGCCCAGACGGTCCACGCCGTCGGAGAACACGCCGCGCAGATAGTTCGTGCGGTTGTCGAATTTGCCGACGGAAATCGGGCTGCGCACGCCTGCGTACGGCTTGCTTGCCGCCGCAACCGCCGGCACCGCCAAAGCTTGCGAGCGCTCGGTTGCGCAGCCCGCAATAATCGTCGACAGCATCGCCAACGCCCCGATCTTCACCACCTTGTTCAACATCATTTTCTCCAGCCGGCACGTCGCCAATGCGCATCCCGGCATCTGTCGTCATTGGATTGAGCGGGCGATTATATAGACTGACTTACTTGGATACTATTTGAAATAGACGCCGGATCGCCGGCCTTTTTGACTGTTCACAAGGAAAATCGGGATTACCGGCTAACCCATAGGTATGGATTCCGGCCTGTCGGCCTGCGGACGCGATGTTGCGGGACATACACTGCCTGACGCAGCGCTTCCGACATGTCCGGGCGCGCCTTGGACGGGAGCCGATCCGGCATGAAAGATGTTTCGCCCGATGATCCATCGTGGCTCAGCCCCAGGCTGCTGGCCGCCACGATCCTGACCGGTCTCGTCGCGGGCCTGGGCGGCATGCTGCTGGGCATGCTGCTCCACGCCGTCCAGCACCTGGCCTATGGCTACGGCGCGGCCGGTATCGGCCACGAGTCCTTCCTGCAAGGCGTCACGGCGGCCAGCGGATCGCGCCGCGTGGTTGCGCTGGCGATATGCGGATTGGCGGCGGGCGTCGGCTGGTGGCTGATCTATCGATATGGCCGCCCCCTCGTGACCGTCGATCAGTCAGCGGACGATCCCGACCGCCGCATGCCGCCTGCCACGACGCTGGCGCACGCCATCCTGCAGATCGTCACCGTCGCGCTTGGCTCGCCGCTGGGTCGTGAAGCCGCGCCGCGGCAAGTGGGCGCGCTGGCGGCCGGACGCCTGTCGATGCTGCTGCGCCTGCCGGCGCAACAGCACCGGCTGATCGTGGCCTGCGGCGCAGGCGCTGGCCTGGCCGCCGTATACAACGTGCCGCTCGGCGCGGCGGTGTTCGTGCTGGAGGTGCTTCTGGGGTCGTTCGCCTGGCCCGCCGCCGCCATCGCGCTGGCGACCTGCTGCATCGGCGCGGTCGTGGCGTGGGCAGGACTGGGCAATGACATCCAGTACGCCGTTCCCGCCATGGACATCAGCACGGGCCTGGTTGCCTGGGCCATCCTTGCCGGGCCGATATTCGGCAGCGCCGCTCACGGTTTCCGCCGGCTGACCGCGGCCGCGCGGCGCAATGCGGCGCGGGGCTGGCGCCTGCCCGTGGCATGCCTCCTGAACTTCTTGCTGATCGGCGTCCTGGCGATTTACCTGCCCGCATTGCTGGGCAACGGCAAGGGGCCGGCCCAGCTTGCTTTCGACAACGAACTGACCATTGCCATGGCGGCCGCGCTGGCGGTGCTGAAAATGGCCGTCGTCGCCACGACCCTGCGCGCGGGCGCCGAGGGCGGCCTGCTTACACCCGCCATCGCCATCGGCGCCGCGCTGGCGGTCGTCCTGGGCGGCATGTGGAGCCTGGCCTGGCCCGCATCGCCGCCCGGCGCCTTCGCCGTGGTGGGCGCGGCGGCCTTCCTGGCCTCGTCCATGCGCATGCCGCTGACCGCCATCGTGCTCATCGTCGAATTTATGCGCGTCGACCAGGCGTTTCTTGTTCCCATCATCCTGGCCGTGGCCGGTTCCGTGGGGGCAAGCCGCTATTGCGCGGCCCGCGCGGCCCGGCTCGCGGCCGCCCCCGACGACGCCGCACGCAACGCGTCCTGAATTCCGGAGACCCCGATGACTCAAAGCAAGCCCACCGGCATTCGCCGCTATGACGCGCCCGCGGGCGGGTGGGGCGCGCTGAAAGCGACCGCACAGGCGGTGGCCGACCAGATGCGCATCGCCGAAGCGCCCGCATTGCTGTTGCGCACGAATAAGCCCGACGGGTTCGACTGCCCCGGCTGCGCATGGCCCGACAAGGCGCATACGTCCACGTTCCAGTTCTGCGAAAACGGCGCGAAGGCGGTCACGTGGGAAGCCACGCGCAAGCGCGTGACCCCGGCGTTCTTTGCAGCGCACACCGTCACGGAACTGCTGGACTGGAGCGACCATGACCTGGAAAACGCGGGCCGCCTGACGCACCCGATGGCGTACGACGCCGCCAGCGACACCTACCAGCCGATCGACTGGGACGACGCCTTCACGCGCATCGGCCAGACGCTCGCCAGCCTGTCCAACCCCGACATGGCCGAGTTCTACACGTCGGGGCGGGCGTCCAACGAGGCGGCGTTCCTTTTCAGCCTGTACGCGCGGGAATATGGCACCAACAATTTTCCCGACTGCTCCAACATGTGCCACGAGGCCACCAGCGTGGGCCTGCCCCAGGCCATCGGCATCGGCAAGGGCACGGTGTCGCTGGACGACTTCGATGCGTGCGACCTCATCATTTCGATGGGCCACAACCCGGGCACGAACCACCCGCGCATGATGGGCACGCTGCACGAGTGCGCGCGGCGCGGCGTGCCCATCATCGTGTTCAACCCTCTGCGGGAACGCGCCCTCGAGCGTTTCGCCGATCCGCAGAATCCCGTCGAAATGGCTACGCTGGGCGCCACGCCGATCGCGTCCACCTACTTCCAGGTAAAGGTCGGCGGCGACGCCGCCGCGCTCAAGGGCATCATGAAGGCCCTGGTGGCGGCGGACCGAAACGAGCAAGGCGCCCTGGATCACGACTTCATCGAACGACACACGCATGGGTTCGAGGCCTTCGTGCAGGACCTGGACCGCACCGGCTGGCCCCACATCGAACAGGCCAGCGGACTTGCCCGCGCCGACCTGGAGCAGGTGGCCAAAGCCTATGCAAGATCCCGCGCCACCATCGTGACCTACGGCATGGGCATCACCCAGCACGAGAAAGGCACCAGCAACGTGCAGCAGATCGCCGCGCTGGTGCTGATGCGAGGCAATTTCGGCAAACCGGGTGCAGGCATCTGCCCGCTGCGCGGGCATTCCAACGTGCAAGGCAACCGCAGCGTCGGCATCACCGAGAAAATCGACAACACCATGTTCGATCACGTCGAGCGGACCTTCGGCTTTCGCCCGCCCGACCGTCCCGGCCACGACGCGGTGGATGCGATGAAGGCGATGGTCGCCGGCGACGCCAAGGCATTGATCTGCCTGGGCGGAAACTTTGCGATCGCGCTGCCCGACGTCGAACAATGCGAACGTGGCATGCGCAATCTGGACCTGGCCGTGCACCTGAACACGAAGCTGAACAGGTCGCACCTGCTGATCGGCAAGCAGTCGATCCTGCTTCCGGTGCTGGGCCGAACGGAAAGCGATGTGCAGGCGGCCGGCGCGCAGTCCATCACCGTCGAGGACTCCATGTCGATGGTGCATGCGTCGCGCGGCAAGCTGCTGCCGGCTTCGCCGCAACTGCGGTCAGAACCCGCCATCATCGCGGGCATGGCGCTGGCGACGCTGCCGCGCAGCCGCGTCGACTGGCGGCGCCTGATCGGAGATTACGACCGCATCCGCGACCTGATCGAAAAGATCTATCCCGACTTTCACGACTACAACGCGCGCATCCGCAATCCCGGCGGCTTTCGCCTGCCGCTGCCGCCCACCGAACGCATCTGGAAGACGCGGTCGGGCAAGGCGGAATTCATCGCGTTCGCGGGCCTGGAAGAGGATCCGGACATCGCCGAAGGCAACGTCTTGAGACTCACCACGCTGCGCAGCCATGACCAATACAACACCACCATCTACGGCCTGGACGACCGGTACCGCGGCGTGTTCGGACGCCGCGACGTGCTGTTCATGAACACGTCCGACCTGGAACGCCACGGCCTAGCCCACGGCGACACGGTCGACGTCTGGACCAGCCTGCCCGGCCAGACGCACCGCCGGCTGCGCCTGACGGCCATCGCCCACGACATCGCGGCGGGCTCCGTCGGCGCCTACTACCCCGAGGCCAACAACCTATGCCCGCTGGACTATCAGGACCGGGCCAGCGGCACACCCAGCTATAAGTCGATCCCGGTCCGGATACAAAAGGCTCTTTAGCAACGAACCGGCTCCTCATCCCTCTGGATGACGCCAAACGGGGCCGGGTAATGCGCAAGCACCATTGCAAATTCAAGGATTAATACTTTCGGCTACTAGCAAGTCGGATGAGGTCCGCATATATATCCCTTCAATGGGCGCAGCATCATCGTCGTCATGTCGTCTGCCAAGAACACCGCGCCCGTTCCAAGGAGACCATCGATGGCACGATGCCCGTTTGCGACTTGGCGACCCATCTCCGGCTCGTCCGGACCTCATCTGGGCGGCCCCTTCAAGATCGTCCATCACACCACGGAAGGCAGCACCGCGCAGGGCGCGATGGATGCTTTCCGACGGAACCGATCCGACCCTCACTTCACCGTCGACGCCAGCACGATCTTCCAGCACATCGATACCGCGGAGGGCGCGCGGGCGCTGCGCAACGATCCCGGAGGCGCGCAGACCAACCGCGACTCCGCCGTGCAGATCGAACTGGTCGGCTTTGCGCATCTGCCGAAAGACAGCCGCGCGCTCACGAACCTGGCGCGACTGTGCCGGTGGATCGAACAGCAGCACGGCGTTCCGCGGCAATGGCCTTCCGGCCGTCCGTTGCCGGCCAAGAACGGCAAGGATCCCGGCGGACACAACCGCGACGCAGCGACGTGGGACTCAAGCAGTGGGCACTTCGGCCACTGCCACGTGCCGGAGAACACGCATTGGGATCCCGCCTACTCGGCCGCGGAGTCTGAATTCATCCTGGCGGCCACATTTACCGACGAAGGCGAACTGCTGTCGCCGGCCCCGCCTGCCAGGCCTGTCGGGAAGCGCGCGTCCAAGCCTGGCGCAACCCTGTCCACCATGCCTGACCACGGCGTCAACGCGGTCGGTATCCATGCCTATCTGGGCGAACTGCCATTGCAGACGCTGGAACCGCCGGGGATGCCGGTAGCCCGCCGCCGCGCACCGGCCAAGAGCGCGGGCGCCGTGCTGCGCGCGGGCAAGCCGGCCAGATCCGGCAGGCAGGCGGCCGCGCCGCAGGCCAGCGTCAATGCCGGCAGCCTGATGTCGTTCGCGGCCGGGCTGAACGACGAAGAAAGAGGCGACGTCCTCTATTCCCTGCAGTTGGCGCAGCGCGCCGCCAGCGCCGCCCACGACCGCTATACCAACACGCAGTCCTGGTACCAGTCGTACGTGGAGGTGCTGGACAACCTGGGCTGGACCAGCAGCCAGATGACGTTCACGCATTACGACGAGGACGAGAGCGAGTTCCGCATGGACGAGGTCGCCGTGGATCTGCTGCTGGCCGTCGCGCGGCGCGACCAGCTTGCCGTGCTGCAGCAGGCCGTCACCGCGCTGGGCACGCTGGCCGAGGACGACGCCACGGTGCAGCTCTTCGACTTCCATTCCTCATCCCAGTCGGGCGGCAATTTCCAGCTGGGCGCGGTGCAGCGCGAACGCAACGGCGTCCTGACGATGGCGCTGGGCGCCTATTACTTCCGCGCGCTCGACAGCCGCAAGCGTTTCCTGTTTGCCCAATGGGGTTCCCGGCAGGTGAACTTCTGGGCCTGCGCGCAACGCCTGACCCTGAACTCCGCCCTGTACGGGCAGGTGCGTGACGGCGTCCAGGCGAAGCTGTCCGCCGACGCGTCGCGCTATATCGCCAACCTCAAACTGGCGTCCTAGCAGCTCGTCCAAAGTGGGAGAACCCTATGGCGACCCGAAAAGCGGCAGTGCGCACGGCAAGCAAATCCGCGCCCAAGAAAAAGGGCAAGCGAGCCGCGAAGGCGGGCGCTTCTGCTACCGCGCCAGCCGCGCCGGAAGACCCGCGGCCCAAGACGCGCAAGCGCCGCAACCAGGACGAGAGCGCGCCCGCGCGCCCTTTCGAGCGGTCCGCCAAGCCCGATGCCTTCGACGCGCGCGACATGCTGTTCCGCGCCAACATCTCCGTCACGCCCAAGGCCGAAATGATCCCCGTGATCGGGCTGACGGTGAAGCACCAGGGCGAGACCTCGGCCTGCACGGGCTTCGCGTTGTCCACCGTGGTGGAGTACCTGCTGCGCAAGTCCGAACGCGATGCGCGCCCCGCGATCTCCCCGTTCATGCTGTATTCCATGGCCAGGCGGTACGACGAGTTTCCCGGGTCCACGACGGACAGCGGGTCCAGCCTGCGCGGCGCCCTGAAAGGCTGGTTCAAGCACGGCGCGTGCGTCCAGGCGCTGTTCCCGACCATGGAAATGCCGCCCGCAGCAAAGCGGACCGAAGACGACTGGTGGCTGGACGCCGTAAAACGGCCGCTAGGCGCCTACTACCGCATCGATACGCGCAGCATCGTCGAAATGCATGCGGCCCTGAACGAGGTGGGCATTCTTTACGCCAGCGCCGGATGCCACGACGGCTGGGATGCAGGCCATGGTATGACGGCCCACGAGGCCGCGGCCACGCCCATCACCGAGCCCTTCTGGGTCATCCCGACCACCGGCCAGGACACGGCCATCATGGGACACGCCTTCGTCATCGTGGGATACACCCAGGACGGCTTCCTGATACAGAACTCTTGGGGCGACGAATGGGGCACGCACGGCATGGCCGTGCTGACCTACGACGATTGGCTGCGCAACGCGATGGACTGCTGGGTGGTGCAGCTTGGCGTCGTCACGCAAGAGCACGAAAGGATCTCCAACAGCATCAGCCTGCGAACCGAAGGCAGGTCCGTCACGCTGGCCGCGGGCAAGGTGCTGCGTGACCGCGAGCTGACGCCCTTCATCGTCAACGTCGGCAACAATGGCGAGCTCAGCAACAGCGGCGCCTTCCGGACCACGCCGGACGACCTGCGCGCCATCGTCGACGTGCACATGGCCGCGGCGCGCGAGCGCTGGGGCCTGAAGGACAAGCCGATGGACGTCTGCGTCTACGCGCACGGCGGCCTGGTGGGCGAAGCAGCCGCCGCGGAGGCCGCCGCCGAATGGATACCGCTGCTTTACGAAAGCCAGATTTTCCCCGTCTTCCTGATGTGGGAGACCGATTTCATCACCACGGTGAAGAACATCATCCAGGACGCCTCGAACGACGTGCCGCGCACGACCGGCGGCATCGGCGATCGGCTGGAGCGGTGGTGGAACCAGCGCCTGGAACGCTGGCTGGCCCGCCCCGGCACGGTGATCTGGGGCGAGATGAAGCAGAACGCCGAGGCCATGAGCGCGCCGGCAAAAAATGGCGAAGACAAGGCCGCCATGATCATGCTCTACAGGCATTTCAGGTCGCACGTCGCCCGGGGCCGCGTGCGTCTGCACATCGTGGGCCATTCCGCGGGAGCCATCGTGGCCAGCCATTTCGTGCAGCGCCTGGCGGCGGATGGCGGCGAACTGGAATCGCTGAGCCTGATGGCCCCCGCCGTCACCATGAAGACCTTCCAGCAGCTTGTCGTCCCGGTGCTGAAGACCCGGGTGAAGCGCTACCAGCAGTTCCACCTCTCTGACCGCGCGGAAGAAGACGATCCCACCTGCGGCCCGTATCGGCGCTCGCTGCTGTATCTGGTCAGCGAATCGTTCGAGGGCGGCACCACCACGCCGCTGCTCGGCATGGAACGGTACTTCCGGGACGCCGGCATTCCTTGCGACGCCGTCCACGTTTCGCCGGAAGGCAGCCAATCCGCCTCCCGGACGCCGCCGGTGGCCTCCAGCACGCACGGCGGATTCGATAACGACAAGGGCACGCAGCAGCAGGTCATCGCGTTCATCAAGCGCTGATGCCCTGCGGAGGGCCTCGACATGACAGAGAGACAGGCAGAACCCTATCGCGAGGCTCCAGAGCTTCCAAAGAAACCGGCCGCGCGCGCGGAGGTTCCCGTCCCCGCCGCGCGGGCGCCCGAGGAAGGGGCGCGCGCCGCCGCGCCGGCCGAGCCTTCGCTGCCCAGGCCGCCCAGCCCGGCGCCGAGTCCCGCGCACGAGTTTTCCTTCTACGGCGAACCCGACGAGGTGTCTCGCGTCCTGTCGCAGGTCGGCGTGCCATGCCTGCTGCTGGCCGAATCCGGTGAGATCGTGGCGGCCAGCACCGCACTGCCGCCGAACCAGCACGACATCGCGGGCCTGCACGTCACGGAGGTCTACGGGCTGCGCAAGACGCCGCGCATGGGCGACGGGCCGATCGACGTCGTCTATCGCGACGCCGAGGGCGCGGGCGTGCCTGCCCAGCTCATCCCGATGTGCACGCTGGACAGCGGCGAGCTCATCGTGCTGGTCAACGACGGCGCTCCCTTCCGCCAGGCCGAATCGCATCGCTTCGAACGCACGCCCTACGCCGTGTTCCGGCTGGACATGCAAGGCGTCATCCACTTTGCCAATCCCGAGGCGGCGCGCACGCTGGGGCTGACGCGCGAGGCCCTGTGCGGCACCCGCATCACCTCGCACTTCCGGCCCGCCGACGCCGGGCCGGTGCAGCGCGCCATCCTGCGCTGCGTGCAGGACACCGAAGGCGACGCCATGGTGGCGGTGACCATCGCCATCCCCTCGCCCGAAGGCGACCGGCAGTGCGAACTGGTCATGACTCCCGACCCGGCCCCCAATGGCCGGTTGCTGGGTGTCATCGCCATCATCCAGTCCCGCACGCTGGAGTCCGCACGCGACGAGATCCGGCGCATCGCGCTGGATCCCGCAATCAGCGGGTGGCGATTGAAGCTGGATCGCATCCTCGAGCAGATCCGGCGCCTGGTGCCCTTCGAGCACGCGGTCTTCGGCATCTATGGCGGCGACGTGTCGTTGTTTCGCGCGATCGCGGTGCGGCCCGAGGGCGTGGAACTGTGGCCCGCGCGGTGGATGGACCTGCCGCCCACGATCCGGGCCTTCCTGGATTCCGGCCGCACGTGGGTCGAAGAGACCAACGCCTTCGTCAAGGAAAACATGCCCGAGCCCGGCAACGAGGTCGTGCGCTGCTATCAGGACCTGGGCATCCAGGCGTCGGTCACCCTGCCCGTCACGCGCGCGGGCGGCTACAGCTCCGCGCTGAGCCTGTGTTCGCGCACGCCCGGCTCGTACGGAGAGCGCCACCTGGAGATCCTGCGCGCGCTGGACCTGGAACCGGTGCTGATGCGCTTCGAAAAGGAACGCGACGATGAGCGGGCCGAGTTCGCGGACTCGCTGCGGCGCGAGGTGATGGCGGCGGCATCGTTGCGCGAAGCGGCCGACGACATCATCGTCCAGCTTGCCCAGCATTTTTCCTGGGACCACGTGGCGCTGTACCGCGTGAACCGGCAGGACGACCGCTTCGAGGTCGTCACGCAGCACAGCCTGGCGCCGGCGTACGCCTTGCCGGCCGGCTATCAGCAGCCCACCGCGAACGGCATGCTGGGCGCCACGCTGGCGAATGGATGCCTGCTGGCGGTCGACGACATCGGCAATCCCGCCTACGCGCAGCATGGCTACGGCGGCCCGAAACGACCGTTGCGTTCCGCGATGACCGTCCCGATCCACCTGAACGGCCGGATCCGCTGGCTGCTCGACGTGGAGTCTTCGGTGTCGCATGCCTTCAAAGGACCGGATCTCGACGATCTGCGGCAGATCATCGCCTCGCTGGAGGAGGGTTTGGCGCAGCACCTGCTCAGCCAGACAAAGCAGAGCCTGATGGCCGAAACCGAGCAGGCCGTGGTGTTCGTCGGCCGCGAAGGCGGGATCATCGAAATGAACCGCGTGGCGACCGACATGCTGGGTCCGGAGCCCCGGCCCGCGCGCAACCGCGCCGGCTCCCCGTCCATCACGGACTACGCGTTCCCGGACGACGAGGCCACGCTGGGCGTGCTCACGTCCGGCTTCACCGTGAAGCGCGAACGCATCGAACTGCTGGACGGCGGCGGCAAGCCTCGCTCCGTGCTGGCCACCCGAACCGACCTGGACCCCAGCCTGGACATGTCGATCTGGTTCTTCACCGACATCGCGGACCTGGACTGGGCGCGCGACCTGCGCTACCTGCGAGAAACGGTGGCCGAAGTCGCCAGGCAGACCCGCACCTCCCTGTCGCTGGCGTGCAATCTCACGTCGCAGACGGTGCTGCTGCATGACGACGCGCGGCAGGGAACGCCCGCCGAGGTGGTCGCAGCGCAGGCGCAGGACCTTGGCCAGCGCATCGTGGCCGAGATCGGCAAGGCCGACATTACGTTCGAGCGTCTGGCGGGCGCCAGCGAATCGCGGCGGCGCGCCCGGGCCCTGCACAGCGACGTCGAACTGGGCGCGCGCCTGAACGACATGATCGCCGCCCTGCCGGCCCGCGACCAGCGCCGGATCGTGCTGAGCAACCACACCGCCTCGCGCGACGGCCCCACGGTGTCGGGCGACGCGCAATCGCTGGGCGCGGCGTTCAGGTCCATGGTCGACTATCTATTGCGTTGCCGCAACGCCGACGACGCCCGCGTCACCATCGATCTGGACGCGGGCCCTGACGGCTGCACGGTGCGCTTCGGCCTGAGCGATGAACAGGTGTGGGACACCGACCAGCCCGTCCACGCCGTGCCCGACGACGCCTTGCTCAACGCGGAGCGCGCGGCGCATGACGGCGCCAGCATCGCCATCACGCAGATCCAGGAAACGATGATCGATCACGGCGGCGCGCTGGTTACGGACCCGCCGCTGACGGGCGAGCCGATGGAGCCGACGCAGGCCTACGAATCCGTCACGCCGCCGTGGCGCTCGTTCGCGCTGATCCTTCCCTTGCGGATCGGCTAAGGGCCGCGCACTCGCCCAATCATGGGACAGCCATCATGGAACAACCCGCCGCCGGACCCAACTACATCCTGCTGGCCAGCATGAACGACGAGCATGAGGACGACTGGGCCAACAACATCGACCAATTGCATCGCCACGTGCAGCAGTATCCCGCCATCGCGCCGTTCGTGGGCGCGGAGCTGCGCCGCCGCACCACGCTCGAAAGCGCCAAGGCCCAGATGACGAGCTGGGAGGACGCCACGCCGCGTATCGAGCCCCGGCTGGCGATCATCGACGCCAGGCTGGGGTCTTCCGCGAACAAGCGCGGCAAGCCCGGCGCCGCCGCCGTCGAACTGCTGGAGTGGATCGCCAAGCGCTCGTCCGTTCCCCTGCTGGTGCTGGCGGTCGACCCGCCGGAACTCGTGCAGCGCTACGTGCTGGAGCGGCCGGAAGTGTTCATGTGGACGAGCGACGCGAAGGGCGCCGTCAACAGCGGCGCGGAAGTCGCCACCGTGCTGACCTGCCTGACGCCGCTTGCGCCCAAGCGCCGGCGCAGGCTCATCATCCGCGTGGGCGAACACTCGATCACCTACCGCATGCAGATGGGCCGGCACGAGTATTCGTCCCAGGACATGCCCTACAAAGAACGCGACCGGATATCTGCATTGGTGGGGCGCATCGAGACCTTCAGCCCCTACCTGGGCGAAACCAAGGCGCCGCAATGGCTGAAAGACCTGAGCGGCGTGGGCGAGGACGTCTTCAGCGCGATGGTCACCCATAGCCTGGGCGCGCCCATCGCCAAGCTCATCCAGCGTGCCCGCGACGAAGAAGTGTCGCCCGGGGTCGGGGCGTTCGCGGGGCTGGACCTGCGGTTCGAGTTCAACCTGGCCAGCCAGGAGGTGTCGCGTCTGTTCAACCTGCCCTTCGAGATGGGCCGGGAGTTCGGCGCCGACAGCGGGCGGTACCTGTGCCTTGAGCTGCCCATGGCCCGGCGCCTGCACGTGGACGGCACGGCGCCCGCGCCTCGATGGGAATCGGACTCGCGCGCGCCCGGCCAACCCGTGCGCCTGTTGTTCATGGACGCCAGTTCGGTGTTCGGCGCCGTCACGTTCCGGCGCGAAGATGGCGGGGCGGCGCTGCCCGCCATGGAGTTCGGCCCGCTGCAATCGGTGGCGCGCGAACGCGAGCATCTTGCCGAACTGGCGGCGCGCACGCCGGGCAACCTGCTCATCGACAACGTTCGGGAAGCGGACGAGACCGGGCTTGTGGGCGCTGACCTGCAGCGACGCATCGAGGAACGGCTGAAGACCGGCAACTACGACATCTTCCACTTTGCCGGGCATTCCGTATCGGCCAATGAAAGCACGATGCTGGTGCTGCCGGGCGAAGACGGCGAAGCGTGGCAACTGTCCATCCGGCTGATCGGCCAGTGGATGGAAGCGGGCAAATGCAAGCTGCTGGTGCTGTCGTCATGCAGCGGCGCATCGGTGCGGACCGCGCTGGAAGTCATGCGGGCCGGCGCGGCCGGCGTTCTCGCCTTCCGCTGGCAGGTCGAGGAAGAATCCTGCGCGCGCTATATCCAGCGGTTTTATGACGTCTACCTGGACGCCGCCCAACCCAAGGGACTGGCCGAAGCCTATCGCTATGCCTGCAAGGCCGCCCAGGGCGACGCGGGCGACCTGCCGACGTGGGCGTCGGCGATGGCCATCGTGCGCGACTGAGCGCGCCGGCTTGCACGCATCCCTTCCCGGACGCCGCCGACAATCACAAGGAGCTTTCATGGACTCTCTCATCGGCATGTTGCGCGGCATCGGCGGCAAGGCGGCAGGCGGCGACGGCGCGGGCGCACTGCTGCCCACCGTACCCGCAGGGCGCAACTTCTACGCGGAGATCGAACCGCCGCCAGCCGATGCTGCGGCAGCCGATGCTGCGGCAGCCGGCGCTGCGGCGTCCGGAGCTGCGTCGGCGGGCGCTCCGGCTCGCGGCGCTGCGCCTGCCCACCTGGACGGGTCCGCCTTCGTGCCCGGCCAGTGCTACTTCAGCGTCCGGCTGGTGGAAATGCGCCTTTGCGAGGCCGGCAACTACCTCAGCCAGTTCCTGCCGCTATGCACGTTCTTCCTGCGCTATGGCGCGGCCGGCGCCAAACGCGAAATCCCCTACATCGTCGGCTACGACCTCATCCAGCAGGCGCTGGGCGCCGCGGCGCCCGAGGCGGGCGCCCGCCGCGTGGCCTTTCGCGACGTCTACGTCGCCCGCAACGTGCCGTACGCCAGCGATGGGCTGGAGATGTATGCCGCGCTATGCCGGTTTGCCGACAGCAGCCTGTGCCGCGGCATCCTGGACTTCGTGTCGACCGCCGTGACGGTGCTGGGCGGCCCGGCGGGCGGCGCCATCGTCAAGACGGGCGAAAGCCTGCTGACGCCGCTGGCCAAGTTGTTCGGCACCGACGGCGTCAGCGTGCGCTTCGGCGTATTCGACGGCGATGCGCTGCGCCGCAGCGGGTATCGCGTCCTGGCGGGCGCGGACTCCCAGGACAGGCTGGCCGGCCTTCAGCTCATCGACGGCGTGCTGCACCGCCAGCAGGGCGCGGGCAAGCCGGAACCCGTGAACGACGTGGACTATCTGGTGCTGGCCTTCGAACAGCGCAGCACCCTGGGCGCGGACATGTTCGCGGCGGCGACGGCGCTGCCGTTCCATCACCTCTGGAAAGACGTATCCACCGCCTTGATCGGCAACAATCCCGCCGCCGCCACCGCCGCCTACCAGTCCCTGCTGATCGCGGTCGCGGAATCGCCGCAGCTCATCGACTCCGACCGCTTCGCGCTGCTGACAGCCTACGCGGCGCAGCGCGGCGCCTGGGAGGCCGCCAGCGCGCAGACCGGCCTGCGCACCCGCGGCGCAGGCAAAAGCCTGGCGACCGCCATGACGGACCGCGTGAACGCGCGCGGCAAGGCGGATCCCGTGTCGGAACTGCTCAAGGCGGCCAGGAAGCAGATCACCCCGCCACCCGCGGCCGCCGGGCAGGCCAGGGAGGCGCAGGCGGCGCTGGAAGACACGGCGGTCGCGCAGGCGGTGTCGAACGTGGTGGAGGCGCTGGGCGCGAAAGACGGCGTTACGGCGCCCGCCGCGGCGCCACAGGCCTTGTCCCGCGCCACGCGCGAACTGCTCGCCATCATGCTGAGCGACGTTCCGTAGCGGCCGCTTAAGTTATCTAAGCTCCAACGTCGCCCCGATCACACGCAGCGTCGGCATCAACTGGCGCCACGCGTCTTTCGGGATCGATGCCGGGCGCGTCAGTTGCGCCGCGGCCGGGTCGTCCAGCAGGTTGCCTTTGCAGGCGAACACGATGCTGTTGGTCATGTCTTCGTCCACCACTTCGAACATCGACGATCCGAATGCCGCGCGCACACGGTCCAGGTAGTCGTGGTGGTTGGGGTGATTGACGTGGAAATTGATCACCAGGATGCCGTCGTCGCGCAAGGCGCGGTGGCAATCCGCGTAGAACTCGGCCGAGCACAAGGCGTCGGGAATTCCGCCCGCCACGAAGCCGTCCAGGAAGATCACGTCCGCCTGATCGGACACCCCGCGCAGGTGTTCGGCCGCATCGGCGTGGATGACCTGGAAGCGGTCGCTGTCGGGCGGCACCATGAAGGCGTCGCGCAGCGCGATGACGGCCGGGTCGATTTCGACCACCGAGATCCGCGCGGCCGCCAGATAGCGATGGCAGAACTTGGGCAGCGATCCGCCGCCCAGCCCCACCATCAGGATGTGCGCCGGCTCGGGCTTGAACAGCACGAAACCCATCATCATCCGCGTGTACTCGATCTCCAGGGCATCCGGATTGAGCACGGACATGCTGCTCTGGATCTCCTGCTGCGTGAAATGCAGCGTGCGACGCGTGCCGGAATTCTGGACGAAAGGCCTGTGCAGGCTCGGCGGCGGCTCCGGAAGCGGGTTATCGGCGGAAATGGGGACGTCGGACATGGGCGGGCATGCAGGATGGAAGAATCCGACAGAAGATACCATCCCGACGCCCGTCAGCAGGGGCGCGCCCTGCGTGGTCCGCTAGACCAGCATCACCGGACAAGGCGAATGCGCAAGAATGCGTCCGCTGACCGACCCGCGGATGGCGTTCAGCAGCGGGCTGTGATGATGCGAGCCGATGACGATCGCGCCCGCATTGATCTTCTTGGCATAGTCGACGATCTTGTCCGGCGTGAACCCGACGAAGCCATGGCATTCGTGTCCGACGTTGCCCGCGGTAAGGATGTCCACCACCGACCGCATCGCCTTGCCGCTTTCCTCGTTATGCCAGGCCGCAATTTCTTCCTTGTCGATAAAGGACCTCACGTCGCCGCCCACGTCAGGCTCGCAATGCACCACGTGGACGACGAAGTCCCGGTTCAGCAAGGGGCTTGCCACCAGGAAGCGGGCGGCCGCGTCGCTGTATTGGGACCCGTCGGTGGCGAGGATGATCGTGTTCATGGCAGACCTCCGGTTTGTGACTTCTTGGCCTCGGGAAGCGCGGACTTTGCCGCTCCCCGGCCGGGCAGGACCCAGCTTGCGCCAACCGACGCCAGCAGGATCAGGCCCACCACCCCAAGCGACCAGTGCACCGGCACGTGCACCCACTGCTCGGCAAGCATCTTGCCGCCGATGATGACCAGAATCGATGCAAGGCCATACTTGAGGTAGTGGAACCGCGCCACCATGTCCGCCAGCAGGAAATACAGCGCCCGCAGGCCCATGATGGCAAAAATGTTGGACGTAAAGACGATAAACGGATCCTTCGTGACAGCAAAGATAGCGGGGATGCTGTCCACGGCGAATACGACGTCCGAGGCCTCGATCACCAGCAGCACGACGAACATCGGCGTCGCATGGCGCAGGCCGTCGATCCGCACGAAGAACGACTGCCCGTGATAATCCTTCGTGATCCGCATCGTGGACCGCAGGAAACGCACCAGCGGATTGCGCGCGATATCCGGCTGGCGTCCGGCGGTGAACAGCATCTTCAAGCCGGTGAAAACCAGGAACGCACCCAGCACGTAGAACATCCACGCGAATTTGGACAGCAGCCACACGCCGGCCAGGATCATGCTCACCCGCATGACGATGGCGCCCAGCACGCCGTAGAGCAATACCCGGCGCTGCAATTCCAGCGGCACCGCGAAATAGGTGAAGATCAGCGAAAACACGAACATGTTGTCCACGGACAGGGACAGTTCGATGAGGTAACCCGTGTAGAACTCCAACACCTTCTGGTGAGCCACGGGCCGACCGAGCGTGGCGTCCAGATACCACCACATCAGGCCGCCGAACAGCGTGGCCAGCGACATCCACGCAAACACCCAGCACAGCGCTTCCCGGGAAGACACGCGGTGGGCCCGGCGCCCGCCGAGCGCAAACAGGTCCAACGCCAGCACGACCAGCACGAATCCCACGAACCCTATCCACATCGGCAGCGTGGCAAAGGTCTCGACCCGGTTCATCCAGTGACTCCTTGCATCGCGCCACGTCGGCTAAGCGATCGCCGGTGGCGCGCGGAAACTGCATGAGGCCAGTCTAGTGCGGGTCGATTCCTCCAACAATTCGCATATGATGAACCGATAGTCAGATTTTTTGGATTGATCAGCCATGGTCACTCTCAACTACAAGCATCTGCGCTATTTCTGGATGGTGGCCAAGGCCGGCAGCATCGCCCGCGCGGCGCAGCAGCTGCAACGCACGCCGCAGTCCATCAGCGGCCAGCTCCAGGAACTCGAATCCACGCTGGGCACCGAGCTCTTCCGGCGCGCCGGGCGCGGGCTGGAACTGACGGACGTCGGACGCCACGCGCTGGCCTACGCCGACCGCATCTTCACCATGGGCGACGAACTGCTGGACGACCTGCGCAACCGTCCCGCGCGGCGGGCGCTGGAGTTCAAGGTGGGCGTCGCCGAAGGCATGCCCAAGGCCATGGTGTACCGGATGATCGAGCCCGCGCTGAACCTGGACGAAGACGTGCGGCTGATCTGCCGCGAAGGGCGGCTTCCCTTCCTGCTGGCGGACCTGGCCGTGCACCGGTTCGACATGGTGATTGCAGACCGCCCCATGCCAGGCAATCTGAATGTTCGAGGTTTCAGCCACCTGCTGGGCGAGTGCGGCCTGACCTTTTTCGGATCTCCGCAGCTGCTGGAACGCCTGCCGGGCACGTTTCCCGCGCTGCTCGACCAAGCCCCGTTCCTATTGCCCGGCGAGGACGCCGCGATCCGTCCGCGGCTGTTGCAGTGGTTCGACGAAAACGACATCCGCCCGCGCATCGTGGGCGAATTCGACGACAGCGCGTTGATGAACTCGTTCGGCCAGACCGGCGCCGGCCTGTTCGTGGCGCCGGCCGCCACCGCGGCCTACCTGTGCAAGCAGTACCGCGTGCGCGTCATCGGGCACGCCGACGGGGTGAAGGAACAGTTCTACGCCATCACCACCGACCAGCGCTTGCATCACCCGGCGGTGGTGGCGCTGAGTCGCGCGGCGCGCAAGGATATCTTCGGCCGCGCCCGCGCCTGATGGTCAACACTTGATGGTCACTGCTTGATGGTCAGCCCGAGACGGGTTCCGCTTGAAAGTCTCCGCCTGTCGGCCGCCGTTCAATGAATGCCGTTCAATGGATGCCGCATTCCACGGCGCCGGCCTCGAGCTGTCCCGCCGTTTCCGTCAGCCGCTCGTGCAATTCAGCCAGGCGCGATTCCCCGTGCGCTTCCGGCGTGCCGATCAGACAGAGCGCCGCAAAGGCGTGGCCGGCGGCCGCGCGCACCGGCACGCCGTAGGCGTACGAGTTCGGAACGACATATCCCAGATTGACGCCGAAGCCGTGCTCGTCGGACTTCAGCAGCATTTTCTGCAGCGCATCCAGGCGAGTCGTACCGTGCCGCTTGATTTCCTGGTTGACGTTGTCCGCCAGCACGGCGCGCGCGGCGTCGGGCGGCAGCGTCTGCAGGATCGCCACGCCGCCCGCCGACGTGAACAAAGGCCGGCGCGTTCCCGGGTAGACCATCGCGCCCGTCATCTTGACCGTGCCCGCGCGCACGCTACAGACAAATTCGCTGCCGCTGCGATATTGGAACAGCGCGATGCCCGCCATGCGGCGCGCGAAGCCGTCCACGATGCCTTCCGCGCAGCGTTGAAACTGCGCATGGGCCGGCAGCGCCAGGCCCAGCTCATACATCATCGGGCCGGGCAGGTAGTGCCGGTCATTGCTGCGCTGCTCCAGCAGACGTTCCTCGACCAGGCAGGCCAGCATTCTGTGGACCGTCGCCTTGTCCTGCCCGCAGGCGACCGCCAGGTCAGACAGCCGCCAGCCCACTTGCGGGCGCGTCGCCACCATGCGCAGCAGCTTGATGCCGCGGGAGAGGCTCTGCGTTCCCGCCCGTGACGGCGGCGCAGCGCATGACGTCATGGGCATCGGGAGGTCGGCAAGGTTCATGGCAATCTGTCTTCTGGCTGTTGTTATCCATTCGCAGCATATGCTTACTCCACCCCTTCGGCCGCCAGCAATTGGGGTTTGCCTGGCCGGCCGCGCCTGGCCGGCCGCACCTGGCCGGCCGCATCTACCCGCCTGTCGTCGCCTTGCCGGTCGCGGAAGGGCTCAATGCCGGTCCAGGCGTTGCAGCCGGCGCCGTCGGCTGCATGAAGTGGGCGCAGATCGAAGCCAGGATGCCAGCCCCGCCCACGTAATACGCAACGGACGTCAGGTCTCCGTACCGCGACACCAGCGCCGTCGCCAGGATCGGGGCAAGGCCGCCGCCGATCGCCGCGCCGAACTGTATGCCGATCGACAGCCCCGAATACCGCAGATGCGCGGGAAACTGGGCGCTGTAGAAGGCCGCCTGCGGCGCATACACCAATGGGTGCACCAAACCCAGCGCGACGATGAGCGCAAGGTCCAGGTTCAATGTACTGCCGCTTTCCACCAGCGAGAACAACGTAGAGATCGTTATCGCCATCGCGATGCCGCCGACCCGCGCCACATTGCGCCCGTCGACTCGCGAGCACAGCCAGCCGGCCAGCACCATGCCGATCACCTGGCAGATCGCGCCGATCATCAAGGCCCGTATCGTGTCGCTGCGGGTAAAGCCAAGCTTGATCGCGTACGACACCATGAACACCGTGACGATGTAGTACAGCGTCACTTCACCGAGCTTGTTGCCGATGGTCAGCAACAGCGTTTTGGTGTGCTCGCGCGCCAGCTCCAGCGACGGCACGGTCACGGCCTGCTTGCGTTGCTGCACTTCGAGGAATTCCGGCGTCTCGGGAATGGACGAGCGGATGTAATAGCCGCCCACGACCAGCAGCACGCTTGCCAGGAACGGCAGGCGCCAGCCCCATTCCAGGAAGCTGCTCTCGGGCAGCTGCGTCACCAGCGCGAACGACGCCGAGGACAGCACCAGCCCCATCGGCACACCCGCCAACGGCAGCGCGCCCAGGATGCCTTTCCATTTGGGCGGCGCATGTTCGACCGCCATCAGGATCGCGCCGCCGAACTCGCCGCCGAAGGCGACGCCTTGCATCATGCGCAACAGCACCAGCAGGACGGGCGCCCAGGCCCCGATGGCCGCGTAGCTGGGCACCAGGCCAATACCCACCGTGGCCAGCCCCATCAGGATCAGGCTTAGCGACAACATGGTCTTGCGCCCGATGCGGTCGCCGTAGTGTCCAAACAGGATGCCCCCGAACGGCCGCGCCAGCAGGCCCGTGGCGAACGTGCCGAACGATGCGATGGTGGCGATGGTGGGATCGAGGTTCGCGAAGAACACCGTCCCGAACACCAATGCCGAAGCCGTGCCATAGGCAAGAAAGTCGAAGCCTTCGATCGCCGATCCCACCACCGCGGCAACGCACACGCGCCATAAGGCGGGCCGGTCGGTCTTTTCCGTGGTTTTGCTCATGATGTCTCCTTTGGTCGTTGGTCCCTGGCATGGCGCGCGCGCCTGCCGGTTTTTCTTGGTATCGCGTTCCCGCCGCGCGCAGCCGCGGCGCCAGGCGCGTCAGCCGCCGTAGTTCAAGGCGAGGCCAGGCGCATCCCAGTCCAGTTCGATCAATTTGCCCGTCAGCGACAGCGTCACGTACGCCTTGCGCATGCCCGGTCCGCCGAAGCAGATGTTGGTGGGATAGCGGTCCGGCATGTCGACCTGGCGCAGCAGGCGGCCATCGGGCGCAATCACGGTGATTTTTGCGGTGATCAGCGTGCCGATGCAGATGCTGCCGTCGGCCTGCACGGCCAGGCTGTCAAAGCGCTGGTAGCCCGGCAGCCCACATACCAGGCGCGCGCCATTGGGCGAGGGGAATCCGCAATGGCTGACCTTGCCGGGTTCCAGTACGTCATAGGCCCACAGCCGCGCCGTCTCGGTTTCCGCGACATACAACGTGCGGCCGTCGGGCGACAACCCGATGCCGTTGGGATTGGCCAGCGGATGCGCGACCTCGCGGATGTGGCTGCCGTCCGGCAGCGCGTAGTAAATCGACCCGATGTCGCGGCTGTGCTTGCGGATCTTGCCGAAGTCCGTGAAATAGAAGCCGCCGTGCGCGTCGAACACCAGGTCGTTCGGCGCGGAAAGGGGCGTGTCGCCGCATTGCGTGTACAGCGTCGTCACGGCGCCGTTCGCGGGGTCCACGCGCTGGATAGAGCCTGTCTTGTAGTCCGCCGGCAGCTCGCCGTGGATGACGCGGGTCTCGCCGTCCACCTCGCGCACCAGGAAGCCGCCGTTGTTGCAGACGTAGAGCGCGCTGTCTGGGCCTGCCGCCATGCCGTTGGGCCCGCCGCCTGTCGCGGCCAGCACCGACACCTGGCCGTCCGGCCCGACCCGGGAGATGCGACCGGCCGCTATCTCCACCACGCACACCGAGCCGTCGCGCATCGCGACCGGACCTTCGGGAAATCTCAAACCGCTGGCCAGAACCTTCATGACGCCGCTACCTCATTTCGGAGTGATGGGAAGGCATCTTTCGCGTCGCGCAACGCTCGCATGCCCAGGGGGAGTCCGGCTGATGGTATCCCCAAGCCCCGCACGAATCCGCCGCCGCGCGGGCGGTTGTTTCACATGCTGAACCTTGCGCCGGGCAGCCGGCGGACGCGCCGGAATATTCAACATGTGAAATTGCCGCAGGTCCGCGCCGGCGCCGCCCGGCGGGCGGACATTAAGGTATGGCGTCCCTGTTTGGAGTCTTTCGATGAATATCCAATCCGCCATCAATCTGGACGACCTGCGCCGCATGGCGCGCCGGAAACTGCCACGCATCGCCTTCGACTTCATCGATGGCGGCGCGGACGACGAGCGCGGCATGGCGCGCAACCGCGAGGCTTTCGGCCGCCACGCCCTGGTGCCGCGCTACCTGCGCGACGTCAGCAAACTGGACCAGTCGGTTGCGTTGTTCGGGCACCGCTACGACAGCCCCATCGGCATCTCTCCAACCGGCCTGGCCGGCCTGTGGCGCCCCGACGCCGACCTGATGCAGGCGGCCGCCGCGCGGCAGGCCAACGTGCCGTTCCTGCTGTCCAGTTCCAGCAACGCATCGCTGGAAGAAGCCATCGCCATTGCGCCCGACCACGTCTGGTTCCAGATGTATTGCACCCGCGACGAACGCATCAACGCCGACCTGGTGCAGCGCGCGATACGCGCCAAGGTCCGCGTACTGGTCCTGACCGTGGACGTGCCCGTCAACGCGAACCGCGAACGCAACCGGCGCAACGGATTCTCTCGGCCGTTCCGCATGACGCCGGCGGTGGTGCTGGAGGCGCTGGGGCATCCCGCCTGGGTGCTGCGCTACCTGCGCACGGGCGGCATTCCCATGATGCGCAACTGGCAGCCCTATGCGCCCGCGCAGGCAGACGCCGGCCAGGTGGCCGACATGTTCGGGACGTTGACGCCAGCCCCCATGGTCAGCTGGGACCACGTCGACCGCATACGCCAGGCCTGGCCGGGACCGATGATGATCAAGGGCCTGATGCATCCGGACGACGGGCGGCTGGCGATGGAGCGGGGCGTCGATGGCATCGTGGTGTCCAACCACGGCGGGCGCCAGCTGGACGCCGCGCCTTCGCCCATCGAGATGCTGCCTTTGATGCGCCAGGCCGTGGGGCCCGACGCCACCCTGATCGTGGATAGCGGCGTGCGGCGGGGGTCGGACCTGGTGATCTGCCGGTGCCTGGGCGCCGATTCCGCCATCTTCGGCAGACCGTCGCTGTATGGCGTTGCGGCGGCGGGGCAGGCGGGCGTGGAGCGCGCCCTGCAGATCGTGCGGCAGGAAATCAACATGGTCCTGACGCAGCTTGGTTGCGCCCGATACGAAGCGCTGGATGCCAGCTACCTGTTTGCCCCGCCGGCGCAGGCGCAGGCGGCCATGGACGCCGCCGCCCCGCTGCGCGCAACACCCGTCACATTGCGCCAAACCGCTTGATGAATGCGGCGATGTCGCCGGTCGCCTCTGCCGAGGCGGCCGCATCCGGCTGCTTCGTGATGAACCCTTCCGCCTGGTCCCGGTACAGCCGCACCTCCACCTCGCCACCGGCCTTGCGGTAGGCGTCGATGAATCGCTCCAGGTGCGCGCGCGGATGGACGATGTCCGCATCGCCCTGCACGCACAGGATGGGCGGCAACGCCATGGCCTCTCCGCGTTCCAGCGCCACGGCGGGCGCGCCTTCCTGCATGGCGTCTTCGCTCAGCCAGTATTTCTCGTGATCGGGGATCACCCGGTCCAGCGCGGCAGGATAGGGCTGGCCGCCATCACGCGCTGCCTTCGCGTATCGATAGCGGCCGATCGGATCGATCACGGGCCAGCACGCAACCACGAACGCCGGGCGCGCGTCCTGCCCCGCGCCGTCCGGCAGCGCATGCACGCCATAGCGCCGATCATCCGCGCGCAGCGCCGCCAGCACCGCCTGATGCCCGCCGCTGGACACGCCCATGACGCCGACCAACCCTGCCTGCGAATTCCAGCGCCCGGCGTTCGCCTTGAAATACCGCAGCGCCAGATTGATGTCGCACAGCGACGCCGGATAGGCACCCTGCGGCGGCATGCGGAAATCCAGGGCGGCCACCACCACGCCTTGGCCCGCCAGCGCCAGATTCAACGCGTGTTCGTCCTGCCGGCTGCCGCGGCACCACGCGCCCCCATGGATCTCCAGCACCATGGGAAACGGCCCGTCGCCTTCGGGGCGGTACACCGTCGCCATCAACGGCAATCCGTCCACCCGCAGGTATTCCACATCCTCGACCGCCACGCCGGCGATCTCGCTTGCAACGTCTTCCATGTTCATTCCTCGTTTGTCGTTCATGCCGCCGCGGCGCGCGGCTGCGCGGACTTTCCGCGCACCTCGACGCCCGCCCATTGCTCGATCGTCTTGACGATGGTGGTGGTGTTCTCGTTGGGCCCGATCTGCAGGACGGTCTGCATCCACAGCCGGTCCACCGCGGTTCCGACCCACATCGGCACCTGCATCGCCTCCGCCATTTCCATGCACAGCTTCAGGTCCTTGCGCATCAGGGCGTTGGAAAAGCCGTTGTCGAACGTGCGCGGCAACACGAACTTCGGAAACCGTTCTTCCGTCGATGTATTGCGCCCCGACCCCTTGTTGAGCACCGTGAGCATCACCTCGGGGTCCAGGCCGGCCTTCACGCCCAGCACCATCGCTTCGGACACGATGGCCATGTGCGTGGCCGACAGCACGTTATTGATCAGCTTCAGGCTTTGGCCCATGCCCGGGGCGTCGCCCACCACTTCGACCTGGCCCAGGTTTTGCAGGATCGGCAGCGCCTGCGCGACATCGTTCGCGGCGCCCGCTGCCATCAGCACCAGCTTGCCGGTGGCGGCTCCCGCCACGCCGCCCGACACCGGCGCGTCGACCACGCCGATCCCCTTGGCGGCCAGCGCCGCGCCGATTTCCCGCGCCACGATCGGTCCCGTGGTCGACAGGTCCACATACAGCTTGACGCGTTCGCCGCCGATCAGCCCGTCCGGCCCCGTCACGACCGCGCGCACGATGTCCGGCGTGGGCAGGCTGACCAGGACGATGCGCGCCGTGTCCGCGACTTCGCGCACCGATCCGGCCGCCTTGACGTCACGGCCGGCGAATTGCGCCAGCGCCTCGGGACGCACGTCGTGGATGACCAGGGAATGCCCGGTATCCAGCAGGCGCATCGCCAGCGGCGCGCCCATGCTGCCCAGGCCGATGAATCCAATGGGTTCGCTCATATCGATGTCTCCTTGTGTCGATGTTTGTGGGGTTCAGTCCTGGTAGGACGGATCGCGACGGTCCAGATAGCGCCGCATGGCCGGCCATTCAAGTACGCCGTGCGGGCGGCGCACTTCGGGCCGGTACAGGTGCTCGGTCCGCTTCACGACCTCGGGATCGGCCAGGTTCAGCTCGGTGTTGCAAGCCATCGCGTCCACCTGCGCGCGGCACGCCATTTCCAGCCAATAGATGGTGTTGAAGGCCTGCGCGATATCGGCGCTGGCGACCAGCAGGCCATGATTGCGCAGCACCATGGCATCGCCCTTGCCCAGGTCGCGCACCAGGCGCTGGCGTTCCTCCAGGTCGATGGCCGGACCCTCGAAGTCGTGATACGCGATGCTGGCAAAGCGCATCGCGGTCTGCGTCAGCGGCAGCAAGCCGCACTTCAAGGCCGACACCGCCATGCCCGCGCGCGAATGCGTGTGGACCACGCAGTGCACGTCGGCGCGCGCCGCATGCACCGCGCCATGAATCACATAGCCGGCCTGGTTGACGCCATAGGTCTCGTTCGGGTTGAACAGCACCTTGCCCTCAAGGTCTATCGTGATCAGCGACGACGCGGTGATCTCTTCGTACATGTACCCGAAGGGGTTGATCAGCAGCTTGCCCTTTTCGCCGGGAATGCTGGCGGTGATGTGGTTGTAGACAAGATCGCTCATGCCGAACAGCGGCATCAGGCGATAGGCCGCGGCCAGGTCGACACGAGTTTTCCACTCGGCTTCGGACACGGCGTCCCGGGTTTTCAGGGTGGATGCGCAGGGCATGGCTGTGGCTCCCGGGCTATGGCTGTGATGAGGTCGTTAGCAGTTCGGCGAAGGCCTCCCGCGCGGTCCTGAATGCATCGACGCCCGCCGGCACGCCGCAGTACACCGCAGCCTGCAACAGGATCTCCTGCAGCTCGCCGCGCGACAGGCCGTTGTTGATCGCCCCCTTGATATGCAGCTTCAACTGCTGCGGGCGATTCAATGCCGTCAGCATGGCCACGTTGATGACGCTGCGCGTGCGGCGGTCCAGGCCCGGCCGGTTCCAGATCTCGTTCCAGCAGTATTCGGAGACGAACTCCTCCAGCGGCCGGCTGAAGTTGTCGGCATTCATGGACGTGGCGACATGCGTCGCGCCCAGCACTTCGCTGCGGGTCCGCAGGCCCGCCTCAACGGCATCTCGGTTCATCGTGGTCTTCTACTCGGAGTGTTTCGGGAATGGCCAGTCTAGGTATCGGCTGGCCATTGCGCGCTGGCTTCGAACCGCGAAAGTTCAGCTTGTGAAACTTCGACGCACGCCGCGGCTCAATCGGCCCGGATATTGGCTTTTGCGATCAGCTCGCGCCATTTGCGCGTTTCGGCGCCCTGGTAGTCGCTGAGCTGCCGTTGCGATCCTCCGCCCACCGAGCCGCCCTGGTCCTTGATCCAGGCCACCAGCGCGGCCTGCTTCAAGACGGCGTCGATATCGGTGGTGAGCCTTGCGGCCAGGTCCGCGGACATGCCGGCCGGCGCGTAGATGCCCCACCACGCCGTCACCTCGAAGCCGCCGAGTCCCTCGGCTTCGCCCACCGCGGGCACATCGGGCAGCGCGGGCAGGCGCTGGGCGCTGGTGACGCCCAAGGCGCGCGCGCTGCCGGCCTGCACATAAGGCAGCATCACCGAGCTGTTGTGAAAGAGCACTTCGTAATGCCCCGCCAGCAGGTCCGACGCCATCTGCGCGCTGGACTTGTATGGAATGGCCTCCATCTGCAGGCCGGTCATGTCCTTCAGCAATTCGGCGGACAAATGCGGCGTCGTGCCCACGCCCGGATGCCCGTAGCGCAGCTTTCCCGGATTGCGCTTGCCATAGGCGATCAGCTCGCCCAGCGTCTTGGCCGGAACCGACGGGTGCACCACCAGCAGGTTCGGCATGTACATCATCATGGTCAGCGGCTGGAAGTCGTTGACCGGGTCGTAGGGCAGGCGCATCAGGCTGCCGCCCACCGACATCGCGCCGCTGGTGCTGACCAGCAGCGTGTATCCGTCGGGCGCCTGTTTGGCGGCGCGTTCCGTGCCGATGACGCCGCCCAGTCCCACCGCGTTCTCGATGACCACGGGCTGATGCCACCGCGCGCCCAGTGCGCTGGCGATCTGCCGGCTCATTGCGTCCGGGCTGCTGCCGGCCGCGGCGGCGACGATGAGCTTGACCGGGCGCGCCGGATAATCCTTCGCGGCGGGGGCCGCCTGGGCCCACGCCCGCGCGGGCAGGGCCGTGGCCAGCGCACAGGCCAGCGGCGCCAACAGTATCCTGCGGCGATTCGTTTGCATGGTCGTCTCCTCGTTGCGCCCGTCGATCAGTCGTCGAAGGCTGCGTTCGTTTCTTCTATCTGCAGGCGCGCATAGGCGGTTGATGCGCCGCTCAGTTCCCATACGGACGCGCCCGCCTTCACGCGCCCCGCCACGTCCTCTTCCTTCTGCATCTTCGCGATGGCGGCGTCGACGATACGCGGCGCCTCGTCGCGCGGCACGCGGACCACGCCGTCGCCATCCGCCACGATGAGGTCGCCGGGCCGGATCTCGACGCCCTCGCAAACGACGGGCGCATTGACGGATCCGTGGCCGTTCTTGTCGGGATGCATCGGCCAGATGTGCGTGGACCACACGGGCAATCCCAGCGCGCGCACCTGGTCCACGTCGCGCACGCATCCCTGCACCACCACGCCCGCCAGGCCTTTTTCAAGCGCGTAGCGCGTGGCCAGGTCGCCCCACTGCGCGCCCGACAGCTCGGCCTGGCAGACGACGACCAGCACGTCGCCCGGCTGCGCGAGGTACAGCGCGCGATGCATCATCAGGTTGTCCCCAGGCCAGCAGTACGCGGTCACGGCGGGCCCCGCGATGCGCCGTTGTCCTTCGGCGATGGGCCGCATGCGGGCCCCCAGCAACGCCGGACGGCCGGCGACGCCCATGGCCTCATGCACGTCGGCCACCGTGACGCCCTGCGCCTGTTCAACCACGGCGGCGTCCACGCGATTCACCTTCAGGAATACCTTGGATTGGTTCATGAGCGTTGCCTCTCCTTGTCAGGCTTGCGGTACGCAGTAGTCGTCGGCGGACAGCCGGAACGTGGTGCGTTTCATCAGGCGCGGCTGATCAAGCCGCATCGGGTCGCGGCGGTGCATCGTGCAGCCGTTGTCCCACAGCATCACGTCGCCGTTGCGCACCCGGTGGCGGTAGGTCACGCTGGCGTGTCCGCCTGTCTCGAACAGCAGGGGCAGCACTTGCGCGTTCTCGTCCGGTGTCAGTCCTTCGACGGACACCAGCGTGGTCGGATCCGCGTACAGCGCCTTGCGGCCCGTCCTGGGATGGGTCAGCACCAGCGGGTGACGGGCATCGGGCAGCGCCAGCATGGCGTTCGCCTTGGCCGCGTCCTTCAATTCCAGAGTGTTCAGCGCGGCATAGCGCTTGGCGTAACGGTAGGTGCCCATGCGCCCGGCAATGCGTTCCTGCACGTCGCGGCTCAGTCGATCCCAGGCGCCGTACTGGTCGGCCCAATACATGTCGCCGCCCTCGACGGGGACTTCCACGCCGTAGAGAATGGCCCCGGTGGCGGGTCGAAGCTGATAGGTCTGATCGGAATGCCAGGCCACGTCCTCGCCGCCGGCAAAGCCCCCGACATGCCGTCCGTCCGCATATTTCAGGGTGCTGAAGTAGATGACTTGCTCGTGGTACGGCGACTGGATGTCTTTGCGGAACGAGGCGTCGCAGACGCCAAAATGCTCCGAGAACCGCACCAACTCCGGCTCGTCCAGCGCCTGGCGCCGGAAGATCATGACCGGATACTGCGTCCAGATGTCCTTGAGTTGGCGGATCGCTTCCGGATCGTCGACGATGTCGGCGATGGCGGCATGCACCTGCACGGCAAAAGCCGCATGCAGGGCGGAAACTGGCAGGGCGGGCACGATGGCGTTCTCCCATTCCAACGGATCGAAGGGCTGCGCACGCGCAACGCGCAGCAGGCCCATTCACCATAAGCGCGCACGCGCGTTCTGCGCCGGTCGCGGCCATGCGTCGTTTCACATGTTGATATTTCCGCGAGGGTCGGGGCGGATTCCTGCTGGAAAGGGGAAGCCGGGGGATGGCGCCCGAGACGGGCGATTTCCGCCGAACGCGCAGGTCCGGGGGGAAGGCCGGCGGCCGCCAGCACAGGCTGGCCGGCCGCGGAAAGAAGGCGGCTAAGCCGCCAGGTATGGGCCTGCACGCTTGCAGGCCTGCAGGCCTGCAGGATTACAGGAACGATTTGGCGTGCTTCAGGACCTGGTCGCAGGCCTTGCGGGTAATTTCTTCCTTCAAGCCGCCGCCGCTCAGATCGACGGACTTGCCGTCGCTGCCATTCAGCATGCCCTGTATGCCGGCCAGGTAACCCGAGTCGGATTTGGCTTGCGTCGGGTTGCCCGATACCTTGCCCAGCAGTTTGTCCTTCAGGGCCGCTGCATCGCCGCCCGCCAGGTAGTTGTTCTTCGCGCAGAATTCCAGTACGCCGGCCGCATTGCCGGCCGTGGCGGGAGTCAGCGACGAAAGCGGCAGGCTGTTGCCCAGGCCCTGCATGATGCCGCCCGATCCGGACTGGCTGGATCCGCCCATCTGGCCCTTCACGGCGTCAATCCACTGCGCATGCGCGGCCCCGGCGAAACACTGCGCGGCAATCAGCGCGGCGACGCCAGCAATATGGCGGACTTGGAATTTCATGACTTGCTCCTGGTGCTGTGAATGACTGCGGCCATCGTAGCGGCGGGGCGCGGCCGGGCGGCGGGCACGCGGGGCGCTCAATGCGACAAATCATGAGCACCTGAAGTCACGTCCCAAGGGCGTCGTAGCAATTGAATTCGTAACGTCACCGGTCTGATACGAGCCGGGGGTTGCGGACCCGTTTTTCACTGTCGAGCCCCCGTATGCCTACGCTACTATTCCGGGCTGTCCCCGCCCGGCGGCAGCCTGGCTGCACAGGCGCCCGAGCCATTCATTTTGTGAGAGCCCAAGATGTCGTCCGTCGAGTCCCAAGATGTTTTCGTTCCCACCGGAAGCGGCCAGATCTTTGCCCGCCGCTGGACGCCGGACGCCCCCGGCGCGAATGAAGCGCCCATCGTGCTGATGCATGATTCGCTGGGATGCGTGGAACTGTGGCGCGACTTTCCCCAACAGATTGCCGCCGCCACGGGGCGCGCCGTCATCGCTTATGACCGGCTGGGCTTTGGCCGCTCGGATCCGAACGCCGCCACGCTCGCCCCGGATTTCGTCGTCCGCGAGCCGAACGAGGGCTTTCGCGCCGTCCGCGAAGCCCTGGGCATCGACCGCTACGCCGTCTTCGGCCACAGCGTGGGCGGCGGCATGGCCATCGCCAGCGCGGCGGCTCACGGTAACGCGTGCCAGGCGCTGATCACCGAATCGGCCCAGGTCTTTGCCGAAGCGCGCACGCTGGAAGGCATCCGGCAGGCGCGCGTTTCTTTTGCGCAGCCGGGGCAGCTCGACCGCCTGAAGAAATACCACGGCGAAAAGGCGGCGTGGGTGCTGAGCGCTTGGATAGACACCTGGCTGTCGCCGGAATTCGCCGACTGGACGCTGGACGCGGAGCTGGCCAGGGTCGCCAGCCCGGCGCTGGCGCTGCACGGCGACAGCGACGAGTACGGATCCACCGAGCATGCCGAGCGCATTTCCCGCCTGGCCGGCGCGCGCAAGGTCATCTACGCGCAGTGCGGCCACGTGCCGCATCGCGAAATGCCCGAGCAGGTGCTTGAGACCGTCTCGGGCTGGCTCGCGGGCCTGGCCTGACGCGCCGGGTCTCCCGCCCTACAGGCGGGTGACGCGGATCACTGCGTCGGCGAACGCCTTGGGCGCTTCCTGCGGCAGGTTGTGACCCACACCGACGCCCACGTCGATGTGCTGATACTTGCTCGTGAATTGTCCGGCGTACGCGGCAGGAGGCGGATGCGGGGCGCCATTGGCGTCGCCTTCCATCGTGATGGACGGAATGCCGATCTTCGGCAATTGCGCCAGCCGCGCCTCGAGTTCGTCGTATTGCGCCTCGCCGCGCGCCAATCCCAACCGCCAGCGGTAGTTGTGCACCACGATGTCGACGTGGTCCGGATTGTCGAAGGCGCGCGCCGAACGCTGGTACGTAGCGTCGTCAAAGCGCCATTGCGGCGACGCCAGCTGCCAGATCAGTTTGTTGAAACTGTCGACGTTGGCCGCATAGCCGGCTGCGCCGCGTTCCGTGGCGAAGTAGAACTGATACCACCATTGCAGCTCGGCCTGCGGCGGCAGGGGTTTGCGGTTGCCTTCCTGGCTGCCGATCAGATAGCCGCTGACGGACACCAGTGCTTCGCAACGCTGCGGCCACAGCGCCGCCATGATGCAGGCCGTGCGCGCGCCCCAGTCGAATCCGGCGACCACCGCCTTGCCGATCTTCAACGCGTCCATCAGGGCAATCATGTCCACCGCCACGACGGCTTGTTCGCCGTTGCGCGGCGTGTCGGGCGACACGATCCGCGTGGTTCCATAGCCGCGCAGATAGGGCACGATGACGCGATAGCCGGCCGCGGTCAGGCGGGGCACGACATCGATGAAGCTGTGGATATCGTAGGGCCAGCCGTGAAGCAGGAGGGCGACGGGCCCATCGGCTGGACCGGCATCGACATAGCCCACGTCGAGCGTGCCGGCCCGTATCTGCCGGATGTTGCCGAACGCGGGCGCCCAGCCGCTCGCAGCGGAAGCCACGGACCGGGCGAACGCGTCGCCGCCCATCGCCAGGCCCAGCAGGCTTGCGCCCGCCAGGGAAGTCGTCGTGCCCAGCAGGCGGCGCCGCTGGACGTTTACCGGTTCGGACATAGTGATTCTCCAAGATGTCATGTTCAAGGGACAGGACTGCTGGACGTCACTGTGGCGCAAGCCGGGCGGCCTTGGGTGTCGGCGTGTACGCGCAGGGCGGCCGGATACACAAGGACATAAAAAAGCCGGAAGAACCCGGTTCGGGAGGCTGGAGGTGGCCGGACGAGGCCTTTACTATCAACGCTAGCCGGCTATTCCACAGCCCGGGGACGAAACTGCATGAGCCCTCAGACCGCAGCATCGAACGCCAATCCACACGCGCGCCGCGTGCTTCCGTGGACGATAGTGATCGTGGTGGCGCTGGGCCTCGCGCTGTACGGGCCGATCCCCCAGCTCGAGCACTACCACGACTTCGCCGACAAACGTTCGTGGCTGGGCATTCCCAACGCGGGCGACGTCCTGTCCAACCTTGGCTTCGCGGTCGTCGGCTGGTATGGCCTGGCGCTCGTGCTGCACTCGCGCCAGAACCCCGCGCTGGACGCCATCCGCCCGGGCTATACGGTGTTCTTCTTTGCCCTGGTGCTGACGGCCTTCGGTTCGGGCTGGTATCACCTGGTGCCCGACAACGCCCGATTGATCTGGGACCGCCTGCCCATCGCCCTGCTGTGCGCCGGCATCCTGTCCGCCGTCTGGCGCGAAACCGTGGGAGACGGACGCTGGGTCGACATTCTGTGGACCGTGCTGGCGGTGGCCAGCGTGGGCTGGTGGTGGTACACGGACAATTATTCGACCGGCGACCTTCGCCCCTACCTGTTCGTGCAGTTCATGCCGCTCTTGCTGGTTCCGCTGCTGCAATGGCGCAACGGCACGCCCGTGCGCGAGCGGCTGTATTTCGGTGCCGCCATCGCGTTCTACGTGCTGGCCAAGGCCGCCGAACTGCTGGACCACCAGGTGTTCCAGTACATCGCCTGGCTCAGCGGCCACACGATCAAGCACCTGTTTTCCATGTTGGCCGGCTTGATGGTCACGCTGAACTTCGCGCATCGCAAGCGCGAGGCGGGCGGCTGATGCCGCGGGCGCGCCGCGCGTCCGGCTGCAAAAGCCCGGCGCGCGGCGCGCCGCCCGTCACACGTAGCAGGGCCCTTCGATCAGCGGGTGCGCCGCGATGAACTTCTCGTCGATCGCAAGGCCGATGCCCGGGCCATCCAGCGGCCGCACGCAGCCCTCCGCGTCCAGCGTGTAGGGCAGCCGGTCGGCCATTTCATCCCGGAACGGGTTCAGCACCGTCACGTCGGCTTCAAAATAGCCCGGGTTGTCGACGCCGCACAGATAGTGGATGCTGGTCGCCATGTTGATGGCGGTGGCGGACGTGTGCGGATTGACGCTCAGCTTCAGCGCCGCCGCCATGCCCGCGATCCGCATCGCCTCGGTGACGCCGCCCGTCTTGGACAGATCAGGCTGGATGAAGGTCACATTCCCCGCCTGCAGCAGCGGGCCAAATTCATAGCGCGTGTAGTGGTTTTCGCCCGCTGCCAGCGGCACGCGGCCCAGCCGCGCCGCCCGCGCGTAGGCGTCGTGATCGTGGGCGGGAAACGGCTCTTCCAGCCAGCCCACGCCCTGCGCCTCGAAGGCCGGCATCACGCGGCGCACGTCGTCCAGGCTGTATCCCGTATTGGCGTCCACCAGGATGTCGATGTCATCGCCCGCCGCCTTGCGCACCGCCTCGACGCGCTCGATGTCCCGGCGCGGCGTGTCGCCCACGCGCAGCTTCAGCGCGCGGTAACCCAGTTCGAGCAGGCCGCGGGCCTCGTCAACCAGCTGGTCCGGCGGCTGCCAGCCCAGCGCGATGCCGCCGGCGTACGCCTTGATGGGCTTGCTGGAGCCGCCCAGCAGGCGATACAGCGGCCATTGCGTCACCTGCGAGCGTATGTCCCACAGCGCCAGATCCAGTCCGCTCAACGCCAGGGCGGCCGCGGCGCCCATGCCGTGGCTGGCGAATTGCATCTTCAGCACGCGGGCCGTCACGCCCACGTTATCCAGCGCATCCATGCCCACCACCAGTTCGCGCAGCGTGGTGTCGATCAGGCGCGCGATGGCGCCCGGGCAGCGGCCGTGATGGGCCTCGCCCCAGCCGGACACACCCTCGTCCGTGGTCACGCGCACCAGCACCGCATCGCGCTTGACGCTGCGGCCGATGCCCAGGCGCACGGACCGGTTCTCCGGCACGGGAAACGAGATAGGCACAGCCTTGATATCTACGATCTTCATGGAAGCTCCAGGACCAGGATTCAGATTGCGTTGACAGGATGAGAGGGAGGCTGGCCGCCCAGCATGCGCAGCATGTCGTCCACCGCGCCCGCGCTCATGCGGCGCATGCTGGTGGCGGTGCTGCCCGCCACATGAGGCGTCAGCAGCACGCGCGGCGCATTCCGGATCGCCGCGTCGGCGGGCAGGGGCTGGACGTCGTGCACATCCAGCGCGGCGCCGCCTAGCGCACCGCGCGCCAGCGCATCGGCCAGCGCCGCCGCATCCACCACCGGGCCGCGGGCCACGTTGATCAGGATCGCGGTGGGCTTGGCCAGCGCAAGCGCGTCCGCATCGATCAGGCCGCGTGTCTGGGGCGTCAGCGGGCAGCACAGGACGATGACATCGGACTCGCGCATCAGCGCATCCTTGTCCACCGCCTGCACGCCGGCGGGCAGCGTTTCAGGACGGCGCGTCAGTCCCACGGTGCGCATGCCCAACGCCTGGGCCAGCCCTGCCAGTCGCGCGCCGATCGTCCCGACACCGACGATGCCGCAGGTCGTGCCCCGCAGTTCGGTGCCGCCATCCGCCATCGCCCGCGCGGGCGCCCATCCTTGCCTGCGCAGGGCGGCGTCCATATCGGCCAGCCCGCGGCGCAGGTGCAGCATGGCGCCCAGGCAATACTCGACCACGGCAGTGGTGTTGGAGCCCGGCAGGTTGGCCACGGCGATGCCGCGTTCCGTGGCCCGGTCCACCGGAATCATGTCCAGCCCCACGCCGTGGCGCACCACGGCGCGCAGGCTTGGCGCATGCTCGAAGATGTCCTCGGGCAGATGATTCCGGACGATCAGGCCCTGCGCGTCGCGCACGACCGCGCGCAGCGCATCGGCGCTGCCGTCCGTCGCCACGCGCACTTCGCAGGCGGCCGCCAGCCTGGCGTGGGCGTCCGGATGAATGGAAGAGGTCAATGCAACGACAGGCAGGGAGGACATCGTTCAGCAATCCTTGATGACGGGGGTGTGCAAGGTGCCCAGGCCGGGCAGCGTGACGCGCATGACCGCGCCCGGCCGCAGCCAGGCGGGCGGATCATGCGACACGGCCACGCCGGCCGGGGTGCCGGTGGCGATGATGTCGCCCGGATCCAGCGGCATCTGGCGCGAGGCATGGGCGATCAGCGCGGGGATGTCGAACACCAGGTCGGCGGTGGTTCCCTGCTGGCGCAACACATCGTCCAGATGCAGCGTGATGGGCAGCGCATGCGGATCGGACAGCTCGTCGGGGGTGGCCAGCCACGGGCCCACCGGGCAGAACGTAGGCTGGTTCTTGCCCCGGACAAAGCCCTTGTCGGCCCGCACCATGTCCGTCGCGCTCACGTCGTTGACGATGACGTAGCCGGCCACGTAGTCCATTGCATCCTCGGGCGCCACGCGCAGCGCCGTCCGGCCGATGACCACGCCCAGCTCGGCCTCGTACGTCACGTTGCCGACCTCCGGATGCAGTCGCACGGCTTCGCCCGGCCCGATGACGGTACGGCCCGACTTGATGAAGAGGACAGGCTCGGCGGGCGGCTCCATGTTCCTCTCGCGCAGCGCATCGTGGAAATTGAACGCAGCCCCCACCACTTTGCCCGGCCGGGGCAAAGGCGCCGCCAGCCGCACCGACCCGACCGGCCGGCGCGTCGACGGCGGATAGTCGCTGCGCGCCAGCCGGTCCGCGATATCGGACAGGCCCATGCCGGTCCATTCGAGCAAGGTAGCCGGCAGGCCCCGCGCCCATTCCGGCGCATCGGCATGGCGAACGTCGACAACGTCGCCGCCATCCGCCGACAGGAACCCCGGGCGCAATTGACCGTCAGCGGTTTCGAACGTGACGAAGCGCATGGCTCAGGCGACCCGGTAGCGGTCAAGCACGTCGCGCTTGACCTCGATGCCCAGCCCCGCGCCTGTGGGAATCTGCACCACGCCGCGCCGCTGCACGATGGGTTCGACCGTCAGCAGATCACGGAACGGGTTCTCGCACTGCTCGAATTCCAGCAAGGGCGGCATCGGGCGGAAGCTGGGCGGCTGGTCGGGCAGGGCGGCCAGGAAGTGCAGGGTGGCCGCCAGCCCGATGGCCGAGCCCCAGGCGTGCGGCACGCATTCCACACCATGGGCGGCGGCCAGCGCCGCGATCTTGCGGCATTCGCTGATGCCGCCCGCGGCGCACACGTCCGGCTGGACGATGTCCATGGCCTTGCGCGCCACGATGTCGCGAAAGCCCCACCGCGTGAATTCGTTCTCGCCGCCGGCCACGGCCATGTCCAGCGCGCGCGTCACTTCGACATAGCCATCCAGGTCTTCGGGCGAGATGGGCTCTTCAAACCATTCCACATCCAGCTTTTCCAGCTCGCGCCCCAGGCGGATGGCCGCCGGCACGGTGAAGCAGTGGTTCGCGTCCACCATCAGGCGGACATCGCCGCCCACGGCCTCGCGCACCGCCCGCACCCGCTCCAGGTCCAGCTTCGGCGAGCCCAGGCCGATCTTCATCTTCACGGCGGTGAAGCCTTCGGCCACATAACCCTGGGCCTCTTCCACCGCCTCTTCGATCAACCGGTCCATGTCGATGAAGTACAGGCCCGTGGCGTACGACTGCACCTCGGTGCGATACGCGCCGCCGATGAGCTTGTGCACCGGCTTGCCGCAGGTCTTGCCGATGATGTCCCACAACGCGATGTCGATGCCGCTCAGGGCCGAGATCGCCATGCCCTTGTTGCCGTAGTCCTTGATCCGGTTGTAGAGGTCTTCCCAGATGACCTCTACGTCGAACGGGTCGCGGCCGATGATGCGCGGGGCGTATTGCGATTCGATGTAGGCGCGCGCCACCTGCGACGGGCCGTAGCATTCACCCCACCCGACGATGCCATCGGCGGTCTCGATCTCGACGATGCACGAGCCGCGCTGCTTGTACAGCCAGCCGCGCGATGACGTGAATGGCCGCTCGACCGGCGCGCTGACCACGTGGCAGGTGATTTTCTTTATCTGGCTCAACGTATTGCTCCTTGAAGTCGGATTACTTGGCGCTCACGAAGACTTTCTTCGCGACGTCGTTCAACGTGGTCTGGACGTTCGCGACTTCCTTGTCCAGCGCCTGGCCGGTCAGGTCGTCAACCAGGAAGCCGTTCTGCTCGGCAAAGGCCTTGAACTTGTCGCTGCCGATGGCCTTTTCGAAGATCTGGATCAGGCGCTTGCGCACGTCGTCCGGAATGCCGGCCGGCGCCACCACGTAGGCCATCTGCACCAGGGGACCGTACGGGAAGACGTCGTAACCCTTTTCCTTGAACGTCGGCACGTCGGGATACAGCGGCAGGCGCTCGTTGGCGAAGACGGCGATGGGCTTGACGTACTTCGCATCGATCTGCGCCTTGCTCTCCGAAGGCTTCAGCACCCCGGCGCTGATCTGCTTGCCGGACAGGTCGGCAATGACTCGCGAGCCGCCGGGGTAGGGCACGTTCACGTACTCGGCGCCGGCCGCGCGCGCGGTCATCTCCGCGAAGATGTGATTGAGGTTGTTGTTGCCGGGCGTGCCGATCGACACCTTGCCCGGGTTCTTCTTCATGTTCGTCAGAAACGCATCGAGCGTGTCCGGACCATCCGCCGGCACCAGCAGCATCAGCGGGTCGGTGGAAACGCGCGCGATGTGCGAGAACTGCTCATTGCGCAGCGGCGTGAGGTTCTGCGCAATCTGCGCCAGCGTGGAACTCGTCCCCATGCCGACCACGTAGCCGTCGCGCTCCGCGTTGGCCACCTTGGTCATCCCGATGGCGCCCGTGGCGCCCGGCGCGTTTTCCACCACCACGTTCACGCCCTGCTCGCTGATCAGCTGCTGCAGCATGCGCGCGGCGATGTCGTTGGAGCCCCCTGCGTTCCACGGCACGACGAAGCGGATCTCGCGAATGGGGTACGTCTTGTCCGCGGCTTGCGCCAGCGGGATGCTGCAGGCCAGGGCGGCGGCGCCCAGGATGAGCTTGGACAGAACGGACATTTTCGGTCTCCTCCGAAAGTCGCCTTGAGGACGCTTCGAAAACCGCCTCTCAGGGCCGTTTTGAGTAATTTTGCGGTACTCTATCATTCGTTATAACGAATAACAATGCCTATTTTGCCCTACGCCGCCGCTCGCAAATGCGAGAATGCGGGGTCAGCCGACCTGCCTTTAAAGGATGTTTTTGTGCCTGATTTTTCCGGTTCGCCCGGCGCTTCCGCCGACGCCCGCCCGGCCGTCCTGCGCCCGCTGGAGCGCGAAACGCTCTGGGACCGCGCCTATGCTGCGCTGCGGGAAGCGCTGCTGAACGGCCGCTATGCGCCCGGACACCGCATCGTGCTGCGCGAGGTCGCCGCTGAATTGGGCATCAGCCTTACGCCCGTGCGCGACGCCGTGAACCGCCTGATCGCGGAGCGCGTGCTTGAACGCGGCACCGGCGGCCAGGGCGGCGGCGCCACCGTGCCGCATCTGGACGCGAACGTCTTCCAGCAGTTGGTGATCATGCGCGCCGAGATCGAATCGCGCGCCGCATTTGAAGCAGTGGCGCATGCCACCGACGCGGATGTGCAGACGCTGCGCGCGCTGCATGCGGGCATGGCGCAGCTGATCGACGCCGAGCCGCGCCAGGGCTACCTGGACGTGCATCGCCGCTTTCATTTCCACCTGTACGCCCTGAGCGGGCTGGACGTCATCCAGGACAGCATCGAGACCCTGTGGCTGCGCTGCGGCCCGGTGCTGAACATGGTGTTGCGCGAATACGTGCCGCACCTGAAGGCGACGGACCATCACGCCGCCGCGGTCGAGGCGCTGGCCGCGCGCGATGCGCCGGGCGTTGCGCGGGCGATCCGCGACGACATCTCCGAAGCGGGCAAGTACATCCACGGCCTGCTGCTGCAAGACAAGGGAACGCACTGATTCCCCCGAAACCGATGACATCCCCTCTTGCCGAGACCATCGCAGGCGACCACGCCTCCATCGTCGCCTTGCGCGACCTCGTGCTGCGCGTCGCGCGCAGCCGCGCCAGTTCCGTGCTGATCTATGGTGAAACCGGCACCGGCAAGGGCCTGGTGGCGCGCGCGCTGCATGATCATTCCAGCCGCGCCGACAAAGGCTTCACCGAGATCAACTGCGCGGCAATTCCCGGCAACCTGCTGGAGTCGGAACTGTTCGGCCACGAGCGCGGCGCCTTTACGGGCGCGGTCTCACGCAAGGAAGGTTTGCTGGAAATCGCGCATGGCGGCAGCGTGTTCCTGGACGAGGTGCGTGAACTCGAACCCATGATGCAGGCCAAGATCCTCACGCTGCTGGACAGCCGGCGCTTTCGCCGCATCGGGGCGGTACGCGAGCTCTCCACCGACGTGCGCTTCATCGCCGCCACCAACAAGATCCTGCTGGGGGAAGTCAACGCCGGCCGTTTCCGCGACGACCTCTACTACAGGCTGCAAGTCGTATCGATCAACCTGCCGCCGTTGCGCGAACGCGGCGATGACGTCTTCGTGCTGGCCAAACGCTTCCTGGCGCGCTTCAACCGCACTCACGCCAGCGGCTTCACACGCATCGACCCCGCGGTCGAACAAGCCTTCAGGCGCTATGCCTGGCCGGGCAACGTGCGAGAACTCGGCAATCTGCTCGAGCGCATCTGCATCCTGGAATCGGGAGACACGATCGGCCTGGAACACCTGCCGGCGCGCATCGTGAGGGGCACGCCCGACGCGCAGCTGGGCGGATATGCGGAACGCACCAGCCGCTTCCAGCGCAGCATGATCGAGACCGCGTTGGTGGCCGCCGGCGGAAATGCCGGCCGCGCCGCCGAATCGCTGGGCCTGTCGCGCCATGCGCTGCGGCACCAGATGGCCAAGCTGGGACTGCTGGAAAGCGCCGATCAGGGTTGAGAGCGCCGGGCGGCATAGTGCGCCCCCGCAGCGCTCCCGCCTATTCCACGCTGATGTGATGGCTTTGCGCGACCTTGCGCCACTGCGCCAGGTCGTCCGCCACCCGACGCCCGAAATCCGCGCTGCTCAGCGCCTCAGGCACCGTGCCGTCCATGTCCAGCAGCGCCGTGGTTTCCTTGGATGTGGCGATGCGGTTGATGGCGTCGTTGTAGAGCGCGACCAGGTCTTGCGGCGTGCCGGCGGGCGCGAACACGCCTACCCAGATTTCGACGGCATAGCCCGGCAGCACGCTCGCCGCCGGCGGCAGCGCCGGAAAAGCGGCGTGCGCCCCCGGCGCCGTCGTGGCCACCAGCTTCACCTTGCCGCCCTGCACCAGCGGCGCCAACGAACTGTAGTTGGCCAGCATCACGTCGATCTGGCCGCCAGCCAGGTCGGACGCCGCGTTGGCCGCGCCCTTGTAGGGCACATGCGTCATCGCCACCTTCGCGGATTCGTTCATCATCACCGTGGCCAGATGCGCCAGCGATCCGATGCCCGCCGTGCCATAGTTCAGCGCGTCCGGCCTGGCGCGCGCGGCCTCCAGCACCCCGGGCAAGTCTGCATAGGGCTTGGCGCCCGACACCGCCAGCACCAGCGGACCCTGGCCCACCATCGCAACCGGCGCAAAGCTCTTCACCGGATCGTAGGGCATGCGCGGCTGCGTGGCCGCGGACGTCAGGAAGGTCGACGACGTCAGAAGCAGCGTTGCGCCATCCTTCGCGGATTTGGCCACGTATTCCGACCCGATCACGCCGGCCGCGCCCACGCGGTTTTCGACGATGACGATCGTCTTCAACCGCTCTGCCAGCTGCGGCGCAATGGCGCGCGCAATCGCGTCGTTGCTGGCGCCCGCGGAAAACGGCACCACGATCTTGATCTGCTTGGGCACCGCCGTCTGCGCGGACGCGGCGCCCGCCAGGACGCACGCCAGCAGCGCCGCCCCGCGTATCAGTGTTTTCATGTGTATTCCCCTTGTCTCATGGACCGGCCGCTTACCGGGTAGCGGCCGGTGGATCGGTTCACACGGTCACGGGCAGATCCAGCAGCGGCGCATACTGCTGCGCGCCGAAGATGTCGCCGTCGCCCGCCGACCCGCTGGGCCGAAGGCGGTAGATCGTGAACTTGATCGCCAGGCCCGGATCGTATTCCACAAAATCCGAAATGCGCTCCTCGCCGATGGCGTAAAGATCGGCCATGGCGCGGCGAGTCAGGGCGCGCGACCGCCGTACCGCGTCATAGGTGTCGCGGTCGCGAAAAATGATGTCGAACGTGATCTTGTTCACGCCGGCGTTCTTGCTGCGGATGGTCTTGGCGAGTTCGCTCAGTTTGCGGGTGCTCATGATCTCAGGCCTCGGTCATGTGGGTTTGGAACAGCTCGAACACATCGTCCACGGCGATCGTGTGGTTCAGCGTCCAGCGATAGGCGGCGCTGGCGCGCACCACCTCGTCCAACGGAAACGCCACCGATCCCGCCGTGCCCTTCACGTCGGGCAGGCGCGCATAGAACATCTGGCGCAGGCCGATCAACGTCAGTTCCTCGGCCATCTCGGCCGTCGGGGCCACGCCCTGCACCATCACGCACAGTTCGTGTCCCGGCTGGTTGCGCAAGGGCTCAAGATCGCCCATCACGCCATCGCGCCCATAGACCTTGTAGTGCAGCTCGTAGCCGTCGTCGCCGAAGCGCTCACGCACCTTCTCGCGCGCCCAGGCGATCACCCGGTCCACGTTCGCGATCGTGTAGGGATCGCGAATGCCGCACAGGCCGATGTAGCGTTCGCCGACCTTGCCCGAGCCCTCGAGTTTCACGGTGATCTTGTCGGCGGGCACGAAGCGCGATCCCGTGATGCGCGTGGTCTTCTCGCTGATCTGCTCGTAGTGGCACTCGCGCATGTCGAGCCGGCCGCCCGCGAAGAACTCGTCGTAGGGGTTGGAGCGCTCGTACATCGCATGCCCCGCCACGGATGCGATCGTGCAGCGTTGCTCGGGATGCATGGCCGTCACCTGCACATCCTCGTGGCTGATCTCGCCCAGCACGGTCTCCTTGCCGCCGTAAGGCTCGGCGCAGAACGACGCGCACTCCAGCACCTTGCCCAGGTAATACGCCTGGTCCGCCTTGAAACCATGGTGCAATGCCGGCGCCGCGAAGACCGCCGCGTCGGAACTGCGCCCGCCGATGATGACGTCCGCGCCCGCTTCCAGCAGTTTCAGGTAAGGCTGCACCCCGGCCACCGCCACGATGCGGTCCGTGGCGTCCAGCTCGGATTCCACCAGGTCGGCATACCCATCCAGGCCTGCGATGGCCGAACCCGCGCGAATACGGCCGCGCACGACCTCGCGATCCACTTCGGAATAGAAGTAGCCGATCTTGAAAGGCGCAAGGCCATGCTGCCTGGCCAGCTCCTTGATGATGCGGACATACAGGTCGACCCGGCTGTTCGATCCGGTATCGCCCGCCGACCCGATGATCATCGGCACACCCTGGGCGCGCGCGGCCAGCAGCATCTGCTCCAGGTCGTGACGCTGCCAGGCTTCAGGGCTGGTGGAAGTGTCGGAGCCCAGCGGCACGGGCCCCACGTCGTCGCTGCCAGAATCGGCGGCGATGTAGTCGGGCTGCGCACGCACGCCGATCTGGAAACTTTCGGTACGCAGGGGCGCGAAGCCCAGGTGTCCATTCGGACAAATAATTCTCAAGGAGCGCATCTGTCTGACTCTGGTGAAGGTGATACAAGGCCACGCGGTCCGTGGCCCTGAGATCAATGCAAACACCGTGCCAGTTTTCACGCTGCCGGAAAACGCATGCAAATCAAGACGTTGCAGCCTCTTTCCGGATCATGGCCGATCGAATTTGCGTGCATTTCACGCAAGATGCGTGTATTTCACGCGCAATTCGGACGCTCTCAAGGTTCGGACGCTATCAAGCATTAGTCGCCCCTCCGGCTTGGATGCCGATCACGGCGTGGCGGACGTGAACTGGGTGGTGTAGCTGACGGGCTCCCAACGGAACGACTCCCCGGTCTTGATCAAGCGGCCGATTCCGGGGAACGACAGGTGCGACGCCGCGATCAGCTCACCGCTGCGAGCCGCATCGCTGAAGAACTTCAGGCGGGTTGCCGCCGCCGCCTTCTCGTCCATGTCGAACGCGATCGTTACCTGCGGATTCTGGAGCTGAACGGCGCCGACGTGGATAAGGTCCCCGATCACCAGCATGCGTTGGCCCTGGCTTTCCACCGCGTAGACGGTATGGCCCACGGTATGGCCATGCGCCGTGATCGCGCTGATTCCAGGCAATAGCTGGGCTCCCGCGCGAAACGGTGCGATCCTGCCCGCGTCCGCATACGGCGTCAGCGACGCGATGGCACCCTCGAAGAAACCGCGCGCCATTTCCTGCGCCTTGCCCATCCGCTCCGGCGACATCCAGTAGCTCGCCTCGTCCTGCTCAATGCGAATAATGGCGTTGGCAAACACCCTCTTGCCTCCCGCCGTCAACCCGCCGACGTGATCAGGATGCGCATGGGTCAGCAGAATCTCGTCCACCTGCTCGGGCTGGTAACCCGCGGCGCGAAGGCTGGCCTCGAGCTTGCCCAGCTCCGGCCCCATCAGGCTGCCAGTCCCCGTGTCGATCAGCACGAGCTTGGCCCCGGTATTGACCAGATAGGCGTTGATGGATGTTTCCACCGGACTGTTTTGGTGATGTTCCCGCAGGTGCCGGGCGACATCGCTCGCCGGGGCGTGCAACAACGCCTCCGCGGGCAGGTCCACGGTGCCGTCACTCAATGCGGTAATTTCGAAAGCGCCGAGCATCATGCGGTAGAACCCTGGCGCCTGGGTCTTTACCATCGGCGCAGCCGCCTGGACAGGTAGCGGCTGGGCGAAGCCGGCGGTGCCAAGTGCAATCACAAGCGCGGCCTGCAAGGAACGGGAACGGAGTTTCATGATCATTGTCGTGGTGGTTTGATTCAATGGGCTTCCATGATTCAATAGGACGACCCATCACGCAAATCGAATGAAATGATCGAAAATATCAGGGAAAATGATTTACGCGGCGTCGACCTGAATCTGCTGGTGACGCTGCTGGTGCTGCTGCGCGAAAGAAGCGTGTCCAAGGCAGCGGAATGCCTCCATCTGGGCCAGCCGGCGGTCAGCGGCGCGCTGGCGCGTCTGCGCGAGTTGTTCAAGGACGATCTGCTGATCCGAGCCCCCGGCAGCATGCGGCCCACCCCCCGTGCGCTGGAATTGCAGTCGCAATTGATGCCCCTGCTGGCAGAAGTGCAATCGGTCGTACTGCAAAGGCCCCAGTTCGACGCATCAACGAGCGAGCACCGCTTCACTATCGGCGTGATGGATTGGGTGAACGCCTGGCTGCTGCCGGGTTTGCTGGCCAGGCTTGCATCAGCGGCTCCGCATGTGCGACTGGCCGTGCTGGCGACGGATCGTTTCCGCGTCACGGACATGCTGCAGCGGGAAGAAATCGACCTTGCCATCGGCCCGTTTTCAGGAGGTCCGAACTGGCAACGCGCGGAGGTCCTGGCGACGGTGCCATACAGCTGCGTTGCGCGCCCCGACGTTATTGGGAAGGCGGGGAAACTGACGTTGAAGCAATTCGCGGCGCTCCCCCAGGTGATGGTCACCTACCGCGGCGCCTCGCGTGGCATCGTCGACGAGGCGCTGGCCTTGCGCAGCCTCCAGCGACGCATTGTCTGCACCGTGCCCAGCTTTGCATCCGTGCCTCCCGTATTGAAAGCGATGCCGGCGGTCGCCACCGTGCCCAAGGTGCTGGCCGACTCATGGCGCCGCGAGCACGGTCTGGCGGCGCTGGAGTTGCCGATCGCCCTGCCGGCGAACCACGTCGTGATGGTCAGGCACCAAAGCCGCGACAACGATCCGACCGTGCGGTGGCTTGGTGATGTCATTCGGTCGATTTCGCAATCGGGGGATTGAGCGGCGACGCGCGCGCCCCTGGCGCTTCCTGGGCGGCACGACCCTGTAACCTTGCTCGAATCGCCGGACGGCCCGGATGTCGGTCTCTCCCTTTGCATATTGACCTCAAAGAGCGAATATTGATTGTGCGGACTTCGGAGAGATCCCATGCGCCATCAAGGAGAAAAGCAACGGCTTGCCGAAGCACAGTCGAAGCATGCCGCCTGGAAAAAATGGGGTCCTTACCTGAGCGAACGCCAGTGGGGGACGGTCCGGGAAGACTATAGCGAGCACGGCGACGCCTGGAATTACTTCACGCATGACCAAGCGCGATCACGCGCCTACCGCTGGGGAGAGGACGGTCTGGGCGGCATCAGCGACGACCACCAAGTGCTGTGTTTTGCGTTGGCGCTCTGGAACGGGTGCGATCCGATTCTGAAAGAGCGCGCCTTCGGCTTGGCGAACAACGAGGGCAATCACGGTGAAGACGTGAAGGAGCACTACTTCTATCTCGACTCGACGCCCACGCATTCGTACATGAAGTATTTGTACAAGTATCCGCAAGTCGCCTATCCCTATGCAGACCTCGTCGAGACCAATCGCAGCCGCGGCAGAGGCGAACCCGAGTACGAACTGCTGGACACCGGGGTATTTGACGACAACCGCTATTTCGACGTTTTTGTTGAATACGCCAAAGCGGCCCCCGAAGACTTGCTGGTGCGGATCAGCGTATTCAATCGTGGGGATCGCGCTGCACCCTTGCACCTGTTGCCGACCTTGTGGTTCAGAAACACATGGTCGTACGCGGAGGGTGGCTCGAAGCCCCTTGTCGAAAGCGCGGGAATAAATGGCCAGGCCACGATTCACGCGCATCAGGACGGCACACTGCTTCAGCAACCGCTGGGTGACTACTATCTCTACTGCGACGCCGACGTCCCGCTGTTGTTCACCGAGAACGAGACCAACAACGCCCGGCTGTTCGGCACGGCCAACGCGTCGCCCTACACGAAGGACGGCATCAATGATTTCATCGTCCGGGGCGACGCCGCCGCGGTGAATCCGGCCAGGACAGGAACCAAGGCGGCATGTCATTACCAGCTTGATGTCGGCGGCGGCGATAACAAGGTCGTCCGGCTGCGCCTGACGACCCGCCCTCCCGGCGAAGCGTTGGCGCCATTCGACGGCTTCGATAACGTTTTCGCGGACCGGCTGATGGAGGCAGACGATTTCTATACGTCGATCACACCGCTCGCCATTCGCGACGATCGCGACCGGTCGAATGTCATGCGGCAGGCCCTGGCCGGAATGCTCTGGTCCAAGCAGTACTTCTATTATGACCTCGACCTATGGCTCGAAGAACACGGCGCGGGCGCCAACCTGCCGCTACGAGAGCGCCGTCGCGTACGCAACAGCGAATGGGCCCATATGTTCAACGACGACATCATCTCGATGCCGGACAAATGGGAGTACCCCTGGTACGCCGCTTGGGACCTGGCGTTTCATATCGTTCCGTTGAGCGCGGTTGACCCGGACTTTGCCAAGCAGCAACTCGACGTGATGCTGCGCAATGACTACCTGCATCCCAACGGCCAGCTTCCCGCCTACGAGTGGAACTTCAGCGATGTGAATCCGCCGGTGCATGCCTGGGCGACGATGCAACTCTACGTTCTCGACAAGGAAGGCCGCGACGGGCGCGGAGACATCGAATTCCTCAAATATGCGTTCTCCAAGTTGTTGGTGAACTTCACATGGTGGGTCAACCGCAAGGACCGGGCCGGCGCCAATGTTTTTGATGGGGGCTTTCTCGGTCTCGACAATATCGGAGTGTTCGACCGTTCTTCCCCCCTGCCCACGGGCGGATATCTTGATCAGGCCGACGGCACGGCCTGGATGGTGTTTTTCAGCCAGCAGATGCTGCGCATCGCCGTCGAACTCGCGCTGCACGAACCGCTCTATGAAGAGTTCGTCGAGAAATTCTTCCAGCACACGTTGCTGATCGCAGGCGCGCTGGACCGTGTCGGCGAACACGAGGACGAAGCCTGGGACGAGGAAGATGGATTCTTTTATGACGTGCTCCGCTTGCCGGACGGCAGCGCCAAGCGTCTGAAGGTGCGTTCGATCGTCGGTCTGCTGCCGCTTGCCGCCGTCGCCGTTTTTGAAGATGACATACTCGCCAAACTGCCGAATTTCCGGGCTCGCGCCCGGCTATTCCTGGAACGCCACGGCGAGCTTGCGGCCAACACCCACCTGCCTCAACAACCCGGCATCGTCAATCGTCGCATGCTGGCCACCGCCAACGATTTCAAGATTCGACGCATCCTGGCGCGCATGCTGGACGAGGACGAATTCTTCGGACCCTATGGCATCCGTGCGCTGTCGCGTTTCCACCTTGCGCATCCTTATGTTTTTCACCATGCGGGGCAAGAGCATCGAGTGACCTACGTGCCCGGCGAATCCGATACCGGCATGTTTGGCGGAAATTCCAATTGGCGCGGGCCTGTCTGGATGCCGATCAACTTTCTTCTCTATTCGTCGCTGATCCAGCTGTACACGTACTTCGGCGACGGCTTCAAGATTGAATGTCCGACCCGCTCGGGAAACCTGATGTCGCTGCTGGAAGTTGCCCGGGAATTGGGAGACCGCCTGTCCCGGATCTTCCTTCGCGATGGCGATGGCCGCCGACCGTCGAACGGTCCAGAGCAAGCGGTATGGCTGGATCCGCACTGGCGCGATCTGGTGCTGTTCCACGAGTATTTCCATGGCGACACGGGCGCTGGCGTGGGCGCCAGCCATCAGACCGGCTGGACAGGCTGCATCGCGCGCATTCTTCAGATCAATGCCGTGATGTCAAAAGATCTGCTGCTCATGCCGGGCGCCGAGGCCGCGGCCATGCGAGCGCTGCGAGAGCATCCCACCGACGCCAACTGAATTTCGGGAGCTTGCCATGCAGAGCGACAGTTCCGACCTGAATGTACCAGCGAAAAAAGGATAGGCCACCGACCGCAGTGGCCTATCAAGGCCGGACTTCATCAGCGCCCGCCTACTTCGGCATGAGCACGGTATCGATGACATGGATGACGCCGTTGTCCGCAACGACGTCGGTCTTCACGACCTTGGCGTTATCCACCATGACTGTCCCGCCGTTCACCTTCACGGTCAGCGAACTGCCCTCGACGGTCTTTACAGGACCTGCCTTGACGTCCTTTGCCATGACCTTGCCCGGCACGACGTGGTAAGTCAGCACCTTGGTCAGCGCCGCCTTGTCTTTCAGCAGCGCATCGAGCTTGTCCTTCGGCACCTTGGCGAAGGCTTCGTCGGTCGGCGCGAAAACCGTGTAGGGGCCGGGCCCCTTCAACGTGTCCACCAGGCCGGCCGCCTGCACGGCGGTAACCAGGGTATTGAACGACCCCGCCGATTTGGCGGTATCCACGATGTCGGCGGCCTGGGCCGTGCCCAGCGCCAGGGCGAACGAAATTCCTGCCAGAAGACGTTTCATGATTGACTCCTTGTCCAATCAACATCCCGCAATGGCGGGATTCCCAGAAGCGGCGTTAAACAGGAAAATTGAACCGCTTGAAATCAAAATCTACGCCGCAGCTATCGCCTCGTCCATGTCTTGAACCGACAACATCGGTTCAATACCGGGTCATAAGGAAATGCCATGGAATCCAAGGATCTTGTCTCCGATGACGGCCGCATCACCTACCGCAGCGGCGTGGCCGCGCGCCTGGCAGGGCTTTCCCCAGAAACCCTGCGCGTCTGGGAGCGGCGCTACAACCTTTCCAACGTCGAACGCTCCGCGCGTGGCCAGCGGCTGTACTCCGCGGAACAGGTCCGCCGGCTGAGCCTGCTCAAGCAACTCGTCGATCAAGGCCACGCGATCGGCGTGCTGGCGCCCATGTCCGTCGACCGGTTGCAAGAACTGGCCGGCGCGGCGGCGGGGCGGCCGAAGGCGGCGGGACCGCTGAAAGTGGGCGTGGTCGGGGCAAATTTGGCCAGGCGCATTGCCGCCAGCAACCGCGACGGATCGGACCTGGTCGTGCAACACAGCTGGTCCCACCTCGATCAGGTCGCGCTCACGTCGCCGCTCGCTGACGTCGAAGTGCTGGTGATCGAACTGTCCGAGCTGCATGACAGCGCATTGCCGCTGATCCTGTCAGCCGCGCGGGCTTGCGACGGCGCCGCCGTCGTCGTCCTTTACCGATTCTGCGCCAGCGCGACGATCCGCGCCCTGCGCGCGCATGCGTGTCTGGCCGCTCGCGTTCCCGCGGACGTCGGCGAACTGCTGTCGTTGTGCCGCTCGGCGCTGGCAGGCGACCGGCTGCCGCCCGCGCCGCCATTGCCCACATCCGACTTACGCTTCGACGAAGACGCGCTCTTTAACATCATGGCGTCCGGCAGCGGACTGGCGTGCGAATGCCCCAAGCACCTGGCCGACCTGCTGCTGATGGTGGGAAGTTTCGAACGCTACAGCGCGCAGTGCGCATCCCGCAACGAGGACGACGCACAACTGCACAACGAGTTGGGACGCGCCGCCGGGCAGGCGCGCGTCATCCTGGAAGCCGCGATGGAAAGATTGGCAAGAGCAGATGGTCTGCCCCTGCCTCCCGGCCTCATCAAATGAACTGCCCCTTACGGCGCACGGTTGACGCGTAAGGGGCAGGAGAGCGCGGCAGCGCCTGGAATCGCGCCCCCGCAGGGCGTTCATCCGGGCACGCGCCATGCAGACTTAGAAGCGCGTCATCAACTTGAACATGCCCGCCTGCTGGCGGTTGCCGCCCCCAAACTGCGCGTCATACGCAACGCCAGCCGTCGTGTTGCGCGTGATCGACACTTCGGCGCCCAGTCCCAGCACCGCCGCATCGCGCGCGATGGGAACGCCCGACACCGTGAAGGTGCTGCCGCCCTCGAAGGCCAGCTTCTGCGCAGGCTTCACATCGCCCATCGCATGGCGCCAGCCCAGCGTCGCGGTCAGGCGGCCGGGAGCATCGTCGGTACCGATCAGCATGGCGCCGCGCAGGCCCAGCGTGGTGCTCGTCACGTCATCCGTGCTGCCTTCGCCGTGCAAGGCCGCCGTGCCGCCCGACTCCTGGAAGTCGCGCGTGCGGACCTGGTTCCAGGCCACGCCGGCAAACGGTTCGATGGCGTAAGCGTCGCCCAGCGGAAGCTTGTAGCCCAGTTCGGTGAACACTTGAGTCGACGAGGCGTTGTAGGACGACTCGAGGCGCTGGTTCAGGCTGCCGATCGCGATGTTGCGCTTGGAGTCGATCTCGTGCCACGTGTAGGCCGCACCCGCCATGAAGCGGAAGTGCCCCGGACCGGCTTCGAAGTTCTTGCCGCCGAAGACCGTCGCGGTGTAGCTGTCGACGCTCATGCGCGACGACACATCGTCCACCGAGTTGTGGCTGCCGGTGTAGCCGACCGCGCCACCCAGGCGCCAGCCGCCGCCCACGGCGCCGTCGCCGCCGACGAAGAGTCCACCAGCCGATTGGCGCACGGTCGATGCGTTGCCGTCACCGCTCAGCGTGCTCCAGTTGCCGAACGCCTGCGCCCAGATCGGCGAAGCGCCGCTCTGCGGCAACGCATCGGACGAGGACGCACCCAGCTGGGCCGTCGGACGCCCGGCGCGCGCGGGCGCATCCAGGTTGCCGCGCAAGTGCGAGAACGGCAGCGTGCGCACCGCGTCGCCCTGGCCCTGCAACACGCTGCCCGTGCTGGCGTATGCCTCGCCGGAAAGCTGCTTCAAGGCGGCGCGCGCCTGGTCCGGCGTCATGGTCAGGACCGCCGCCGTCACCTGGCTGGCGCCCGTCGTCTTGCCGGCCCCATTGCCGCTGGCGACGATCGAAGAATTGCTCCCGGTCGGTGCGGTGTCGGCGTTGGCGTCGGCCGCAGCGCTGCCGGTCGTGCCGTTGGCCGTGGAGGTGGAACCGTTGCTGGTTGACGTCGAGGTCGAGCCGTTGCCCGCCGCGGTCGAACCATTACCCGTCGACGTCGAACCGTTGCCTGCCGAGGTCGAGCCGTTATCGGTCGACGTCGAGCCGTTGCCCGTCGAAGCCGAGCCACTGCCCGTCGAAGCCGAACCACTGCCGGCCGAAGACGATCCATTGCCGGCCGAGGACGATCCGTTACCGGCCGAGGACGAACCATTGCCGGCCACGGGCGGATCTTCCTGGTCCAGCGCATTGCCCACGTTGGTCTGGTTGTCGGAGCCGCCCACGCTGCCGATCGGCACGTCATTGCGAGTGAGCGTCATGAACGCATTCTTCGCGTCGTAGCTGAGCGTCGGCGTCAGGAACGCATACGCGCTCGACGCGCCGGTGAACTGGCCCTGGACGCCGCCGTCGGCGGTCAGGATGTTGTACGTCGTGCGCGGCGCGTAGTTGCCATTGGGACCCACATGCGCGACGGTGCCATCCAGTGTCGCGACGCCAGTCACATGGATGCGGTCGCTGGTGCTGCTGGTGGGATCGGCATGCACGCGATAGATCGTGTCCTGGCCGAAGCTGAGATTGCCGTTGACGGTAAGCGTGCCCATTGGCGTGCCATCGTTACCCGGGGAAATGACGGCAGTGGGATACAGCGTCGTGCTGCCCACTTGTCCAACACCCGCCAGCACCACCTCGCGGCCGATATCCATCGGACCGTTCAGCTTGCCGTTGATTTCCAGTGCGCCGTCCGCGATGAAGATGGGACCGCTCAGGTTGCTGCTGTCCGCGTTCAGGATCACCGATCCGACGCCGGTCTTCACGAAGCCTTGCGTGCCTTCCAAGGGGTTGTCGATGACCTCGACGAACTTGCCCGCCGCATACGTGCCGTCGCCGACGACGATCACGGGCGGGTTGCCGCCAGCGCCAACCAGCGTGATGGGCGCGCCTTGCAGGCGGTACCGGTCGGTGGCGAACTGCAGGCCCGACACGCGCACGGGACCGGCACTGCCGTCGACCGTCACCGTTCCCGCCGCGCCCGTGAAGATCGCGTAGCCGCCATCGGGCAGGGCGCCTGTGGCGTTGGTCGGGCTGTTCCAGTTGCCGCTCGCCGCGGTCCACGTGCCGTCGCCGCCGCCCGCTCGCGCGGCGGACGCCACGCCATTGCCGTTCCACAGGTTGGTCGTGCTGGGCCCCAGGACCAGGTTGATGTGCTTGTCGTCCGTCAGCGTCTGGATCGTCGCCGCGGGCGTCGAGTCGCCGGAGACCGTGCCCAACGTCAAGCCATTGCCGCTCAACGAGCCGCCGTAGGACATGATGCGGTAGAAGCCGGCGTTCGCGCCCACCGTGCTCACCTTCACGTTCAACGTCGTGTTGTTGAGCGCGACGTTGCCGCCGACGGCGATGTTGTCGCCGGTGCCAGGCTGCGTGATGGGCGGTCCGGCGTAGCCGGTCTCGAAGTCGTACACGGCGTTGTTCATCGACAGGTTGCCGTTGACCACGAGATTGCCGTTGGAGACCCCGGTCGGCGTATCGATCCAGTATCCGGGCGCCACTCGCGCACCCGACACGTTCAGGTCGCCATTGATCGAGCCGAAGCCCGCGACGGTTCCGTTCGACGTCGCGTTGACGTTCCCGCCAATCGCGACCCCGGCGCCGCCGCCATTGCCACCAATCACCACCGTGCCGCCGTTGACGTCGACGCCACCGGGGAAGTTGGCCGATCCGTCGAATACCTGCGTATTACCCGTCCCGACAGTCAGGTCCGCTGCCGTGACGCTGCCGCCGTAGGACGCGCTCAGCGCGAGCGTCGCCGTCAGCCACTTCTTCGTGTTATTTGCCAAAACGTGATTCCTCCGAATCTCAATCGAGCTTCCTTTTCACGCATTACTGACCTGTATAAAAAGTATCGGTAAGTAATAATGCAGCTTGCGTGAATTTAGGGTCGGCTCGCGAAAAAAGGAGGCAATGTATAACGGTTTTTTTGCGTCACCAATAATAAACGGGGATATATCCGATTAATTATTCAAATAGGTCTACGGCATACATCCTATATTGGTAGAAACGTCCGAAGACTTACTAAACCTATTATGTATATCGACGTGTCGGATACCATCCAACCCCCTGGAAAACGCGGTTTCGGATACCGGCCAAGGTCTTTTGGCGGCTTATCGCAATTGCGAATTTTTCCAACGTCTTCGAAATATATGGAAACGACCTAGACCTGCGGCAAACACGTAAAGCCACTTTCGTAAATATTAATTACGTCGCCTTGGTGGCCCTTTCAGGGAAACGCGCGGTGTCCTGCCACGAATCCCGGCGAAAGAGCGCCGCCGCTTTGCTCGTCGACGCCGCCTTGTCACCGCGCGCAACAGCTCTATGCCGGCAGGCGGCAAAAGCCTGGTTAACACAGGCGCCTGCGCGCTGGACCGGATGCGGTACGAGGCAGGGCTTGATTCATACGGACCTGGAGTCGATCCAGGTCCCCAAGTCGATCGTTAACTCATCATCGCCGCGGTCAAACCCGGCGCACCCTTGAGTTTCGCACGCTCAATAGCCGAGGCGTCGATGATCTGACCGCTGCCAATCCTGAATGTGGCCACGGCGCGAACCAGTTCATTGGCCTGATCCTGCATGGCGCCCGCCGCGGCGGCGGATTCCTCGACAAGCGCCGCGTTCTGCTGCGTCACCTCGTCCATTTGCGAAATCGCGATGTTGACCTGGTCCACACCGCTGGACTGCTCCTCGGATGCCGTGGTGATTTCGTCCATGATGTCGGTCACGCGTTTCACCGACGTCACGATCTCCTGCATGGTTGCGCCGGCGCGTTCCACCTGGGCGGCCCCCACGCTCACCTTGGACACGGAATCTTCGATCAGCACCTTGATCTCCTTGGCGGCATTGGCGCTGCGCTGGGCAAGCGACCGCACCTCGCTGGCCACGACGGCAAATCCCTTGCCCTGTTCACCGGCGCGCGCGGCTTCCACGGCGGCGTTCAGCGCCAGGATGTTGGTCTGAAAGGCAATGCCGTCGATCACCGAAACGATCTCGGAGATCTTGTTCGAGCTCGCGGAAATCGCGGTCATGGTCTCCACCACTTCGGACACTACCTGACCTCCGCGTCCAGCCACCGCGGATGCGCTGGCCGCAAGGTTATTCGCCTGGCGCGCATTTTCGGCATTCTGCTTCACCGTGGACGCCATTTCTTCCATGGACGCCGCGGTCTCCTCCAGCGACGCCGCCTGCTCTTCCGTGCGGGAGGAAAGGTCTGCATTGCCCGCCGCGATCTGGGACGAGGCGGACGAGATGGTCTCGGCGCCGCTGCGAATGCCCGACACCGTGCGCGACAGGTTGGCATTCATGGTGCGCAGGGCTTGCAGCAATCGGCCGGTCTCATCCGTCGAGCGCGACTCGATTCGCTGTGTCAGGTCGCCAGCGGCGACAGTGTCCGCCACCTGCACGGCATAGTGGATGGGGCGAACGACACCGCGCGAGATGACAAATGCGCAACCGGCGCCGAACAGCACGCCCAGCGCCGAAATCGCGAACAGCCACTGCGCTGCGTGATCGCTGCTCTGGTCAATGGCGTGGCCCGTGTCCCGGATACTGTCGCGTTGCAGGGCAGTGAACCTGCTCAACGCGTCTTCATACTGCTGCGCAGCCGGCAGGTAATCCTGTTCCAGGATTCGGATTGCTTCGGCCGAGTTGCCCGCGGCCTTCTCGCGCATGGCGGAATCCCGCGCAGTTAGATACCGCTGGCGCACGCCCGAAATCTCCGCGTAAAGATCCCTTTCCGCCTGCCCTTCCAGTAACGGCTCGATCTGCTTGGTGATGTCACTCGTCGACTGCGAAACCTTCTTCGTGTCTTCGGCAAAGAACGCGGTAAGGGAATCGTCCGCGCTTTTGACGATGGCCGTCGTGCGGCGGATTGCGCCAAATACATTTCGATTCCAGTCCGCCACCAGATGTTCTTTGGTAAGCGGCATTTCCAGCAACGCGCGATTGGCTTCGGCAAGCGTGCGCAGTTGATATGTACTGAACAGCGATGCGGCGATCAACAGAACGAGAACCAGGGCAAAGCCCAACGCAAGACGAGTGCCAATTTTCAGATTGGAGAGAACCAACGTGCATTCCTTATAGTTTTGCGGCCCGCAACATGCAACGAATGCGCGCGGGAACGCGCGGCCAATGTCGATGGCCGGATGGGACGGTGCAGCTTATTGGGGCCGGTGAACGCCGGCATGTCTCTCCACGTAGCAAGGATATGCGGTGGTTCGCCAATGCAATGCCGTGAACTATGGGGAAAACCCTACATAGACTCCAGTTTTCTGGCGTCTGTATGTCATGCCTCTGACACGGGGCACGGATAGTTCGACCCGTAGATTCGGCCAAGGAGGGCGGATCCGGTCACGTAAGGCGCCTGCTTGGAAGCCGGCCCCGTGCCCCGGATCGCCTCACCACTTCTTCTTGTTGCAGTTGGGCAGCTACCGGAACGTCATTGGGTTGGGCGGGCTACTCGTGTCGCCGTCCCTTCAATACCGCCAGCGAACGTCGATCGACCCCGCATGCTCGCGGCTGCCGTCCCCATACTGCCCCGCGTAGGACACGCCTATGGTGGCCGAGCGCGATACCGCCACGTCGGCGCCCAGTTCGAGCACGGCTGCATCGCGCGCGATCGGCGCACCCGTCACCGTAAACGCCTGGCTACCGTCGAACGCCATCGTCGCGCGCGGCGTCACGTCGCCGAACGCATGACGCCAGCCGAGCAGGCCGCGCAGCGTGCCTTCGGTGCTGCTCGCCTTGAAGGTCGCGCGCCCTCGCAGGCCCAGCGTGCTGGCCACCGGGCCGCGAACGCAGCCCCGAGAATCAGCAGAATCCCACTTTTGCGCGGGATGAGACAGAACGTCTCGGCGAATCAGACTACGTTCGAAACCCGCCTGGCGAGGTCGCCGTGGAGCAACTCCGCCAACCGGGTCAGACCGTGCGTCAGGCGGCTTCGATCAATAGCGCCGCCCAATGACACACGAAGCGCCACGGGGCTGGACGACCCCGTGGAAAATGACTCCGAGTCAGTGACGCTCACACCTTGTTCCAGCGCCGTCTGTGCTAGTCGGTAGAGGTCGATATGACGCGGTAACTGGAGCCAGAGGTGCAGCCCATTCGGGTCGGCCTGGATATTCCCAGGCAGGATAGATGCCGCGATTTTCTGTCGATGGCGCAGCTCACTCTTGATCTGCGCCAGCCATTGAACCGCAGCGCCCGACTCAATCCAGGTCGACGCCATTTCAGACATCCAGGGAGTGGGCATCAGCGCCAGCGAACGCAGGGCATCAAGAACCGGACTCAGCGGCTCACCAGAAGGCACGACCAAGTAAGCGGTACGAAGGCCTGGCGCGATGCATTTGGATAGCGTCGACACGTAGTAAACCGGCGTCGAAGACGTGTTGGCGGCCAATGAAAACATCGGGCTCGGCGGACGATCGGCCAGCAGCCAGTAGGGATCATCCTCAATGACTGGCAGCGCATATCTTTCGGCAACACGCAGCAGCTCTGTTCGTCGCTCGGTGGACAGCGTCAACGCAGTCGGGTTCTGAATCGTCGGATTCAAGTACAGCATTGCGGGACGATGTTGTTCGCACACGCGCTCGAGGTCGACAGGATCCATTCCAAGTTCGTCTGACTTCACCCCTACGGCCACGCGCTGGAGCAAGCGGGCCGCGGCCAGGAAGCCGGGGTAAGTCAACGCATCGCAAGCAATGGCATCTCCGGCACTGCTCCTGGCCAGAAGCAGTGCCGCGATAGCGGTTTGAGCACCAGGGCAAACCACGATCCGCTCAATGTCCGTGTCGCCGATCATCGGCCGCAGCCATTTCGCCCCCGCTGCACGATGCCGACCGGCCCCCGCACCCACGTGATAGCTCATCAGATCCATCGAGCTTGCCGCTACCTGCGTTGCGCCACTGCCCTGCGCAAGCATGTGCGAAAACTCCGCACTGCCGAGCAAAGGAGGGATGTTCATCCCCAGATCAATCGTGTCCCCTGTAGCGGACCCCGAATAGGCCACGTACGTCCCGCCTGCTCCCTGAGCTTCCAAAAGTCCCTTCTGGCGGACTTCCGTGTACGCGCGAGTGACGGTCGTGAGATCCACCCCCAATGCCTGGGCCAGTTCGCGCTGCGGGGGCAGGCGGTCGCCTGGCCGAAGCACACCGTCCTCCACCGCCGTAACGATCTGCGTCGCGATTTGCTGGTAGCGAGAGCCAGAGCCCGCGGCGAGGGGTCGCACCCAAGACATGTTTGCTTTTTTCAGGCGACGTGAGAGGGACATGTCTTATCTGGATGTGAGGTTTTGCAGCGCTTCCGGAAGAAGAGAATCCATACAAGTCCCACAATTCAACTTCTTGTATGGATTTTGGCGGTAAAATTTAGAAGCTTGTAGGGAGTATAACGCTCGCTCTGCCCCGCCTGACCTCGTTCAGCACCGCCGATTTTTGCAACGAGCCTCCTGGACGAAGGCTCGGCAGGCAACTTCGAGATTCCGTCTACAGCGCCTGCTGATAGCGATAACCACGCGAGTTTGTCTGGACGAGAGAGTCGGTGTTCTTCACTCCGCAGCACAAGTTTGGAATCGAGCCGCGTGACCTCACACCCGTGGGATCGGGGCTGACGCTTTTCGTGGCCCTCACGGCTATCGCCCGTTTGTCTTTGCCCGGCCCGCGCGTAGTAAATGAAGCTGCTGAAGCAGCATTTTGAGGAAGTGATGAATTTTTGGGTCCCTGTAGTCTTAGGTACGTTCAAGGTCCTCGTGTTGGGCACGTTCATGTTTCTCGCCATCAAGTCCCATTACGATGGAGCAAAAAAGGAGAAGCAGAAAAAGAAGGAAATGGACGGACAGTAGTGGGGACGTCGTTGCTATTGGCGGCGTCCTGATCGAGGTGTTCGATGCGGCAAGGTAGCCGCGCCAGTAACGTACAACGTATTAGCCGGCGCGTTCATGGGAATGTGCTGCCTACCGACACGGTCGGTCCTGCCAAAAGCGCGGGAAACAGGTTTCCTGGACTATAAAGCCCGCTTGGTGCGGGGCTGTCGCATTTTGGGCGCAGCGAGGCCCATGAGAACGGCTTGTTCGAGCAGATATTGAAAAAGACCGCGAATGCGGTCTTTTCTTGCGCCAAAGTTATTTGGTGTGAGCCCGTTATCGGCCAAGAGCTGCCATACGCTTTCCCGACAAAAGCTCGAAAGTGAACGCATCACATAAACCCTCAATTAGTTCAATTATTGTTGTATCGTTGAACAATGAACGAAGAACAAGCCATCGCTGCTCTCGCAGGCCTTGCCCACCCTCAGCGGCTACGCACATTCCGCGCCCTGGTCGTGGCCGGCCATCCCGGTCTAACGCCCAGCGTGCTTGCGGACCAGCTCGGCGTCGCAAGGAATGCACTGTCCTTTCACCTGAAAGAGCTCTTGCATGCTGGCTTGGTAAGTGTCGAGCAGCAGGGCCGCAATCTGATCTACCGCGCCGATTTTTCTCGGATGAATGGGTTGCTCGGCTACCTCACCGAACACTGTTGCGAAGGTGCGCCATGCGAGGCTTCCGGCGTCGCCAACTGCACGACCTGCTAACCAGGAGTTCCCCATGAAGCGCTTTCATGTTCATTTGCACGTCGACGACCTGGCGAAAAACATTGGCTTCTATTCCCAATTGTTCGCCCAAGGGCCGACCCGCGTCGAATTGGACTACGCAAAGTGGATGCTTGACGACCCTCGAGTGAATTTTGCGATTTCAACGCGCGGCGCTGGCCGAGGCGTTGACCATTTCGGGATTCAGGCCGATTGCCCCGAGGAATTGGAAGCGCTGAAGTCCAGCGCTGAGGCTGCCAGCCTGACCATCGAAGATCAGGGGGAAACATCCTGCTGCTACGCCCGCAGCGAGAAATACTGGATCACCGATCCGCAAGGTCTGGCCTGGGAACACTTTCACACACTCGGCGCTATTCCGGTCTATGGCGAGTCGCACGGCGCGCCAGCCGGCCAGGCCGCTACACCGGCCTGCTGTGCACAGCCGATGAAAGCACTGGCGCCCACCAGTTGCTGCACCCCGAACGCAAACACCTCCACTCGCTGCTGCTAGGAATCTCCATGTCGCACTCCACTTTCAACGTGCTGTTTCTTTGCACGGGTAATTCCGCGCGTTCAATTCTGGCCGAGGGGCTGCTCAACAGCCTGGGTGCTGATCGTTTCCGGGCGTACTCCGCCGGCAGTACGCCCAAGGGCGAAGTCCATCCCCTGGCACTGAACACCCTCAAATCGTATTCGCTGCCGACGGATGGTTACCGTAGCAAGAGCTGGAATGAGTTCGCTGCCCTGGACGCCCCAAAGATGGACTTCATCATCACGGTATGCGACAACGCAGCCGGTGAAGTTTGCCCCGTGTGGCCCGGCCATCCAATGACTGCGCATTGGGGCGTGCCGGACCCGGCCGCGCATGAGGGAAGCGAAGAAGAACGCATCAAGGCGTTCCACGATGTAGCACGCATGCTCAAGCGTCGCATCGAACTATTGCTGTCTTTACCGCTTGGCCGCCTTGGCGCGATGTCGCTCCAGACGGAGCTTCGCGGTATCGGCAAACTGCAGGAGTAGACCGATGTCGTCCAGTACACAGGCGGCGCCGGCTCAGCGCCAACGTCCTGGGATGAGTGTTTTCGAGCGCTACCTCACGCTCTGGGTCTTTCTCTGCATCGTGTTGGGTGTGACCCTGGGCCAGCTCATGCCCGCACTGTTCCAGACGATTGGGCGCCTGGAAATCGCCCAGGTCAACCTTCCGGTTGGAATCCTGATCTGGGTGATGATCATTCCGATGCTGCTCAAAGTGGACTTCGGTGCACTAGGCCAGGTCAAGCAGCATTGGCGCGGCATCGGCGTGACGCTCTTCATCAACTGGGCCGTCAAGCCTTTCTCGATGGCCTTCCTGGGGTGGCTTTTCATCCGCCAGATTTTCTCCCCTTGGTTGCCCGCCGACCAACTGGATAGCTACATCGCCGGCCTGATTCTCCTGGCCGCGGCGCCGTGTACTGCCATGGTTTTCGTCTGGAGCCGGTTGACCGGTGGCGATCCGGCCTTCACGCTGTCCCAGGTGGCGCTTAACGACACAATCATGGTTTTCGCATTCGCGCCCGTGGTTGGATTGCTGCTGGGGCTTTCGGCCATCACCGTGCCTTGGGACACGCTCTTGGTGTCAGTCGGGCTGTACATTGTGATCCCGGTCATTCTCGCCCAGCTCTGGCGCCGCGCACTGCTTCGCCGCGGCCAGATGGCGTTTGAAGCAGCGCTGGAGCGAATCGGGCCGTTCTCGATGGCGGCGCTGCTCCTGACACTGGTACTGCTGTTCGCGTTTCAAGGCGAAGCCATCATCGGCCAGCCTCTGGTGATCGCAATGTTGGCCGTGCCGATCCTCATCCAGGTGTTCTTCAACTCGGGCTTGGCGTACTGGCTCAACCGCCGCGTTGGAGAGAAGCACAACATTGCGTGCCCGTCTGCGCTGATCGGCGCATCCAATTTCTTTGAGCTTGCCGTCGCCGCCGCGATCAGCCTGTTCGGATTCCAGTCTGGCGCTGCCCTGGCGACCGTCGTGGGCGTGCTTATTGAGGTGCCCGTGATGTTGCTGGTCGTGCGTATCGTCAATCAAAGCAAAGGCTGGTACGACGCCGGCGCAAAGCGGAACTGATTCGTGCCCGGCGCCCCTATTCGCGTAGTCGGAACCCTGGGATCCGCCCAGACCCTGGCCTGGGCGTCTACCTACTATTTGCCCGCGATGTTGGCAGATCCGATAGCCCGCGACGTGGGTGTATCCACGCCCACGGTATACGCGGCCTTTTCGATCGCCATGGTCGCCTCAGCGCTGGTAGGCCCTTCGGCAGGACAAGCGATTGATCGTCGCGGTGGGCGAATCGTCCTAGTCAGCACAAGTTTGCTGTTTGCGTTGGGGCTTGGGATGCTTGCCGGCGCTCAAGGGCTGTGGACGATGGTTGCCGCTTGGCTTGTTATCGGGGTAGCGATGGGCTCCGGACTCTACGAAGCGGCCTTTTCCAGCCTTGTGCGCCTTTATGGTCATCATGCCCGTGGCGCCATCACTGGGATTACGCTGATTGCAGGGTTCGCCAGCACCGTGGGATGGCCGCTTTCCGCCTGGATGGAAGCGCAGTTCGGTTGGCGCGGCGCTTGTCTGGGTTGGGCAGGTTTGCATCTATTGGTCGGCCTGCCGCTGAATGCCTGGCTCCCTAAGGCGGCCGTCTCGAAGGCAGAAACCCCAAATGCCTCCAACAATGCACACGTTGAATCGTCTCCACTTGCTCCCGAGCCGAAACAGCAGGTGCACGCCACGGCCCTTCTTGCCTTCGTCTTCGCGTCCACTTGGTTCATCAGCACGGCAATGGCCACGCATTTGCCGCGAATGCTCGAAGCCACAGGTGCCACGCTCACAGCCGCGGTGGCAGTAGGCGCGCTAATCGGTCCCGCACAGGTGGCCGGACGCCTTCTTGAGTTTGGCTTCCTGCGCCAAGTTCATCCCTTGTTATCGGCCCGGCTGGCGGCGCTTGCACATCCCGCCGGCGTTGCTGTGCTGCTGATCGGCGGCCCAGCGATGGCCCCGGTATTCGCCATTCTGCACGGGGCGGGAAACGGCATTCTGACCATCGCCAAGGGAACTTTGCCCCTGGCGTTGTTCGGCCCTCAGGGTTATGGAGCTCGCCAGGGCTGGTTAATGATGCCGGCGCGGGTCGCGCAAGCGGCTGCCCCGTATCTCTTCGGTCTTGCCGTGGACTCCTGGGGAGCCAACGCGCTATGGCTATCCGGTGGCATTGGCTTGGCAGCATTCAGCGCGCTCTTGGCGTTGAGAGCGCGCCCCACGCCCAATTGAAATTCTAGTTTTGTATCGACAGAGAGATGTCATGAATCCCATCACGATCTATCACAACCCTGCTTGCGGGACATCCCGCAATGTCCTCGGGCTGATCCGAAACAGCGGCGAAGAGCCGACAATCATCGAGTATCTGAAAACTTCACCCAACGCCGAAACGCTAAAGAAGCTGATTGCCGCGATGGGCATACCAACGCGCGACGTGCTGCGCCAAAAGGGAACGCCCTACGATGAACTGGGTCTGTCGGATCCGAAATGGACTGAGGAACAGTTGATCGACTTTATGCTCCAGTATCCGATCCTGATCAATCGCCCCATCGTTGTGACGCCGCTAGGCACTCGGCTGTGCCGGCCGTCGGAAGCAGTCCTGGACATCCTGCCCCAGGCCCAACGTGGTGCCTTCAACAAGGAAGATGGCGAGCCCCTGATCGACTCCGAGGGCAATCGTGTCTAAAGCTCTCGCCGATTTGCCGAACGTTGACCCGTCACTGCTCGTACAACCGAGCACGGCCGAGTTGTTTTCGCCCGCGCGAGCTACCCATGCGCCTCGCTTCCTGCTGCTGTACGGGTCCTTGCGCGAGCGTTCCTACAGCCGCTTGGTCGCCGAGGAGGCCGCGCGACTGCTCCAGGCCCTCGGTGGCGAAACCCGGCTGTTCAACCCCTCTGGGCTGCCGCTGGTCGATGACGCCAGCGAAGACCATCCAAAGGTCCGAGAGCTTCACGAGCTGGTCCAATGGGCGGAAGGAATGGTGTGGAGCTCTCCAGAGCGGCATGGCGCGATGACTGGATTGATGAAGACGCAGATCGACTGGATCCCTCTGTCAGTTGGTGCCGTGCGCCCTACCCAAGGCAAGACGCTGGCGGTCACGCAGGTGTCAGGCGGATCACAGTCATTCAACGCTGTGAACCAAATGCGAGTGCTGGGGCGTTGGATGCGCATGCTGACCATCCCGAATCAGTCATCCGTCGCCAAGGCTTACCAAGAATTCGACGATGCCGGTCGAATGAAGCCCTCGCCCTACTATGACCGACTCGTCGACGTCATTGAGGAGCTCATGAAGTTCACTCTTCTCACACGCGATGTCGCGCCATACCTAGTAGACCGTTACAGCGAACGTAAGGAATCTGCCTCGGCTGTGTCCGCACGGACGAGACAGCAATTGATATAGCCCACCGGGCTCGACCGTTCAAAATTGCGTTGTCTCGCGGGCCGGAGAATGCCCGCTCCGGGTCGAAAGCCAGCATTCGCGTCACCGCACGGATACCCGCGTCTGGCCGCTTAGGGGCCCGCAGCGACCGCAACCACGGAGCGCATAACCACGTGGACATGCCATGAAGTTCGACGTTTACGGAAGAATTGCGCTGGAAGTGCTTCACACGCCCCCGCGAGTGGAAGGTGTATCGCCTGATCGACGGCAAGCAGCTGCGTGCGGATGACATCACCATCCCAGGCCGATACGGAGGTTGGAGATATCGCGGGATACCTTGATGATCTCCTTCACGAAATAGCTCGGCCCGAGGCCAGGATCAAAGAGGCGCCAACGCTGACGGCCCCTGACGCGCGGAGTGCGCACGGTCGACATTTTTGAACGCGGCGCCGGCCAAGCTCGGGCTGCGGGTTACGACGTGGCGTCCTCAATGACAGTCAGGATTGATCCCAGGCATCAATTGTCAGGATCTGATCGGGAGAACATGCCGCCACACGGTCGGCATGCACCTGGACCTTGCCTATCCAACCGGGAGGCTGCGCGTATTCCTCGCCCTCGTCGATGCCGAAGATCCAGACGCCATCCTTGGAGGGCAAGATACCGCCGCCTTCGATCAATGGCAGCACATCGCGAGCGCGTGCGGCGTAGCGGTTCGGATAGCCGCCAGAGGCATACTTGGCGGCCTTGCGAACTTGCGTCAAGTGCTCGATCCAATCGATGCCGCCAGCGCCCGTTTCCCACTGCGCCAAGATGGCAGCACGACGCGCTTCCGGGGTGGCGCGGTCGCGTTCCTCGGGGCTGCCTGTCGATACGATGATCCACCAGCCGATCATGTGTCACCCTCCATCCAAAAGGTAAGTGCTTCGAATTCGAACATTTTCTTTATGAAAGTGGAAGTGAAGCCATGCCAGCAGCCAGTATTCGATCCGCGAACAATCGATACGCTCCTGCTGAGCTGAACCTCGTGCCAAAAATGAACAAGGGCCGCTTACGCGGCCCTTGCAATGGGTAAAAGCTGATACGGCGGTAGATCGAAGGAGTAGAAGGAAGTCGGCGCTGCGACCGACTTTATTCCTCGTTATCCGCCGAAATCCAGAAATCCCCGCATCACTCCACCGTCACGCTCTTCGCCAGATTCCGCGGCTTGTCCACGTCCGTGCCGCGCGCGCATGCCGTGTGGTACGACAGCAGTTGCAGCGGCACCGTGTGCAGGATGGGCGACAGCTTGCCGTAGTGCTCGGGCATGCGGATCACGTGCATGCCTTCGGCGCTTTGAATCTTGCTGTCGGCGTCGGCAAAGACATACAGCTCGCCGCCACGCGCACGCACTTCCTGCATGTTGGACTTCAGCTTTTCCAGCAGCTCGTCCTTGGGCGCGATGGTGACCACCGGCATGTGCTCGGTGACGAGCGCCAGCGGGCCGTGCTTGAGTTCGCCGGCGGGATAGGCTTCAGCGTGGATGTAGCTGATTTCCTTGAGCTTGAGCGCGCCTTCCAGGGCGATCGGGTAATGCATGCCGCGGCCCAGGAACAGGGCGTTTTCCTTGGTCGCGAAGCGATCGGCCCAGGCCATGATCTGCGGTTCCAGCGCCAGCACCGAGCCGATGGCGGCCGGCAGGTGGCGCAGGGCCTTCAGGTGTTCGGCTTCCTGCTCTTCCGTGAGCTTGCCGCGCGTTTGCGCCAGCGCCAGGGTCAGCAGGAACAGCGCGGTGAGCTGCGTCGTGAAGGCCTTGGTCGACGCCACGCCGATTTCAACGCCGGCGCGCGTGATGTACGACAGCTTGCACTCGCGCACCATGGCGCTGGTGGACACGTTGCAGATGGTCAGCGTGTGTTCCATGCCCAGCGAGCGCGCGTGCTTCAGGGCGGCCAGCGTGTCGGCGGTTTCGCCGGATTGCGAGATGGTGACCACCAGCGAGCGGGGATTCGGCACGCTGTCGCGATAGCGGTATTCGCTGGCGATTTCAACGGCGACCGGGATCTTGGCGATGGACTCGATCCAGTACTTGGCGGTCAGGCCCGCGTAGTAGCTGGTGCCGCAGGCCAGAATCAGCAGGGAATCGATGTCCTTGAAGATCTTGTAGGCGTCGTCGCCGAAGAGTTCGGGCGTGATGGATTCAATGTCTTGCAGGGTGTCGCCGACCGCGCGGGGCTGCTCGAAGATTTCCTTCTGCATGTAGTGGCGATAGGGGCCCAGTTCAGCGGCGCCGGTGTGCACCTGCACGGTGTGCACTTCGCGATCGACATTCTTGCCCGCGGCGTCGACGATCCAGACGCGCGACAGTTGCAGGTCGACGACGTCGCCGTCTTCCAGGTAGATGATCTGGTCGGTCGTGCCGGCCAGCGCCAGCGCGTCGGAGGCCAGGAAGTTTTCGTTCTGGCCCACGCCCACCACCAGCGGCGAGCCCTGGCGCGCGCCGACGACGCGATGCGGTTCGTCGCGGCAGAACACGGCGATGGCGTAGGCGCCATGCAGGCGGCGCACGGCGTTCTGCACGGCCTCGAAGAGGTCGCCGGCGTACAGATGATTCACCAGGTGCGCGATGACTTCGGTGTCGGTCTGGCTTTCGAAGACATAGCCCACGGCCTGCAGCTCGGCGCGCAGTTCGTCGTGGTTTTCAATGATGCCGTTGTGAACGAGCGCGATGCGCGGCTCGTCGTTGCCCAGGCGCGAGAAGTGCGGGTGGGCGTTGTGCGTGGCCGGCACGCCATGCGTGGCCCAGCGGGTGTGGGCGATGCCGGTGAAGCCTTGGACCTTGTCCTGCGCAACCTGGTCGGCCAGCTCGGCGACACGCTGCGTGCTGCGCGTGCGGCGCAGGTGGCCGTCGGCGTAGACGGCGACGCCGCAGGAGTCGTAGCCGCGGTATTCCAGGCGCTTGAGGCCTTCAACGAGGATCGGGGTGATGTCGCGCTGGGCGACGGCGCCAACAATGCCGCACATAGGAGAGACTCCGGTTAGTTCTAGTACCGACGCATTGTGCGCGAGCCTCAAAGAAATTTGATTTCTTTATGTTCGACAATTTGGCAGTTAATTCCCTTACACAAATGTGATTAAATAATCTTTCACTCACGCTGCCGTAATGAACTTATCATGCAAAACGCACCGAATTTGGTACCGGAACTCGATGATCTGGACCGGCGCATTCTTGAACAGTTACAAGAAGACAGCTCGCTGACCAATCAAGATCTGGCCGCACGGGTGCACGCGTCCCCTCCGACCTGCCTGCGGCGGGTGCGGCGTCTGGTGGAAGAAGGCGTAATTGACAGGCAAGTGGCCATCCTGTCGGCCGAAAAGCTGGGCAGCACGCTGACGGCGATCGTGGAGATCACGCTGGATGTGCAGGCGGCGGAAAGCCTGGACGCGTTCGAGCAAATCATGCTGACGGAACCGGCGGTGCTGCAGTGCTACAGGGTGTCGCCCGGTCCGGATTTCGTGGTGATCGCACAGGTGAAGGATATGCCGGCCTACCATGCGCTGGTGCATCGCGCGTTCACGGCGCAGGCCAACGTGCGCAACGTGCGCACGTTTTTCTCGGTGCATCGCGCCAAGTTCGAGACGCGGATCGACGTGCGGACTTGACGCCGCAATAGGCGGTTTAGCGCCGTCCCACCAGCCTTTCAAACTGCGCCAGATACCGGTTGCCCATCTTCTGAACGTCGTGCTCGTTGCGCACGTATTCGTAGGCGCGTTCGGTGACTTCCTGGCGGAAGGCGGCGTCGTCCAGGCAGCGGGCCATGCCGGCCGCCATGGCCTGGTGGTCTCCCACGGCGCATAGCACGCCGCGGCCGTCGGCCAGGCTTTCCTTCAGGCCGCCGGCGTCGGTGGACACCACGGGCACGCGTTGCAAGAAGGCGTCCAGCACGCTGCTGCCCAGGGCTTCTTCTTCCGAGCTCATGACGAACACGTCCAGGATGCTGTAGAAATCCTCAACACCCTTGCGAAAGCCCGCGAACCGGTAGACGTCCTCGATGCCCAACTTGCGAGCCTCGTCCTTGGCCTGCTGTTCGCGGTCGCCGCCGGCGCCGAAGTGCAGGAAGACGAAATCGCGGCGAGTACGGGCCAGTTCGCCGACGGCGCGCACCAGCGTGACGGGGTCCTTGTCGCGGATAAGCGCGGCGGACGTCGCCATGACCTTCTTGCCTTCCAGGTCGAACTCGCGCACCAGGTTGGCGACGTTTTCGGCGTTGATCTGGTGGGGCTCGACCGCGCTGCGGATGATGACGGGCTCGATGCCGAGGCGTCGCGGTTCGCCCGCGGCCATCTCGCTGATGGCGACGAAGAGGTTGGCGCGGCGCCATTTGAAGCCGGTCTTCCATTCGTCGCCCGGCTTGACCACGAACGAGGTGCGGCGCGAAAAGACCACGGGGCGGCGGTGCAGCCACTTGGTCAGGACGGCCCACGTGATGGTGTTGGCGGTCTGCGCATGGATGATGTCGTAGCGGCTGGCGCCGGCCAGGAAGGCCAGCTGGCCCGGCACGTTGCGCACGGTGTGGGCCACGAAACCCTCTTGCCGGGCGCGCTCTGCCAGCGGCGCGCCCTCGCGGCACATCACTTCGACGTCGTGGCCGGCCTTGCGGAAGGCGCGCATGCAATACAGCGTCTGCCGTTCGCCGCCGCGCCAGCCCTTTTCGAAGTTCAGTTGCAGGATCTTCATGCGCGGCCGATGCCCGAGTATTCGAAGCCCAGGCCGCGCACGTCGGCCGGCGTGTAAAGGTTGCGGCCGTCGATGATCAGCGGCGTCTTGAGCAAGGCCTTCAAGCGGTCGAAATCGGGCGCGCGGAACACCTTCCATTCGGTGGCGATAAGCAGCGCGTCCGCGCCGTCCAATGCGTCGTACATGTCGGACGCGAAACTGACGCCGGCGTGGCCGGACAGCACACGGCCGGCCTCGTGCATGGCGACGGGATCGTAGGCGCGGACCTGGGCGCCGCGGCGGGTGAGCTCGGCGATGGCGGTCAGGCTGGGCGCTTCGCGCATGTCGTCGGTGTTGGGCTTGAAGGACAGGCCCCACAAGGCGATCTTGCGGCCGGTAAGGTCTTCACCAAAGCGTGCGACCACCTTCTCGGCCAGACGGAACTTCTGCGCATGGTTGGCGGCCTCGGCGGCCTCGATGACGCGCATGGGCAGGCCGTGCTCGGCGGCGGTGTTGACCAGCGCCTGGACGTCCTTGGGAAAACACGAGCCGCCATAGCCCGCGCCCGGATACAGGAAGTGATACCCGATGCGCGGATCGGCGCCGATGCCGCGGCGCACCTGCTCGACGTCGGCGCCCAGGGCCTCGGCCAGGTTCGCGACCTCGTTCATGAACGAAATGCGCGTGGCCAGCATGGCGTTGGCGGCGTACTTGGTCAGTTCCGCGGAACGCACGTCCATCACCATCAGGCGGTCGTGCGTGCGCTGGAAGGGTTCGTAGATGCGGCGCATCACGCCGATGGTGTAGTCGTCGTCGGCGCCGACGATCACGCGGTCCGGGCTCATGAAGTCATTGATGGCCGCGCCTTCCTTCAGGAACTCGGGATTGGAGGCCACGGTGAAGGGGATCTCCACGCCGCGGTCGGCCAGTTCCTGGGCGATCACTCCCCGCACCTTGTCGGCCGTGCCGACGGGTACGGTGGACTTGTCCACGACCAGCTTGCGCGAGGTCATGTGGCGCGCGATGTTGCGCGCCGCCGCCAGCACGTACTTCAGGTCGGCGGAGCCGTCTTCGCCGGGCGGAGTGCCCACGGCGATGAACTGCACGTCGCCGAAGGCAACGCTTTGCGCCACGTCGTCCGTGAAATGCAGGCGGCCGGCCTGCACGTTGCGGCGCACCAGGTCTTCCAGACCGGGCTCGTAAATGGGGATGCCGCCCTGGCGCAGCAGGGCGATCTTGGCTGCATCCACGTCCAGGCACATGACATCGTTGCCCATGTCGGCCAGGCACGCTCCCGACACCAACCCCACGTAACCGGTACCCACGACCGTGATCTTCATGCCTGAACGCCTTCAAAATAGGGAATCTTCGCGCCCGGCCAATGAAACCGGGCGCCGGCCGCCATTATAGAAGCGGCGGGCGCCCGGGGCCGGAACGCGGCAAATCGGGCTTTGCGCGCCGCTACACCTTCAGCTTGCTGAAACGGACCGTGTTGACCACCACGGCCAGCGCCGCGCACACCGTGCCCAGCACCAGAGCCAGCCCGGGCCCGTGGGCCGCGCTGACACTGAACGCAATCGCGACCAGTGCCGTGCCGAAACTCTGGCCAAAAACCCGGGTGGTGGCCTGCAACCCGCCCGCCGCCCCGCTGCGCATGCGGGGCGCGGCGGACAGCAGGGCCCGGTTGTTCGGCGTCTGGAAAAATCCGAAGCCCACGCCGGCCACGAACATGCCCGCGATGACGGGCCAGTTCGACACCGTGGACGGCAGCAGGGCCAGCCAGAGCATGCCCACGACCATCGTGGCGGCTCCCACGCCGCTGAGCGTGGCGGCCGAATAGCGGTCGGACAATCGCCCTGCCAGCGGCGCGATGATGGCCGTGCCCACGGGCCAGGCGCCCATCAGCATGCCCACTTCCAGGTAAGGCCGGCCCAGCACCTGCTGGAAGTAGAAAGGCAGCGACACGTACGACGCCATTTGCGCTGCAAACGTGCAAGCCGACGCCCCCACAGCGAACGCCAATGGCCGGATGCGCAGCAGGTCCACAGGCACCAGCGGCGCGGTCTGCTGGCTTGCCCGGCGCACCAGGAACGCGCCGGCCACCGCCGCGATGGCCACCAGGCCGATGCCACGCAGCAGGTCCTCTCCCATCATGTCCACGCCCGATATGAAGACGCCCAGCGTCGCCATGCAGAGCAGGGCGCTGATCCAGTCCAGCTTCACGTCGCTGCGCGGCACTTCCGGCAAATGGCGCAACCCCAGCATGGCCAGCGCGCAGATGGGCAGGTTGACCGCGAAGATCCACGGCCACGGCGCCACCGACAGGATGGCCGAGCCGATCGTGGGACCCAGCACCGACATGACCGCCACGGTGGTGGCGTTGATGCTGATGCCCCGCCCCAGCATCTTGAGCGGATAGATATTGCGAACCAGGCCGCCGAACATGCACATCAACGTGGCGGCCCCCAGGCCCTGGAACACGCGCGCAGCGGTCAGCTGCCACAGGGTTCCGGCCAGCGCGCAGGCCAGCGAGGCCAGCGTGAACAGCACCAGGCCGAAAGTGAACATGCGGCGAAAGCCGATGCGTTCGGCCAGCGCCGACAGCGGCAACAGCGCCATCACCACCGCCAGGTTGTAGGCGTTGACGATCCAGACGGCCTGGGCTGGCAAGGCGTTGAGATCTTTGGCGATGGTGGGCAGGGCCACGTTGGCGATGGTGGTGTCCAGCACCGACAGGCTGATGCCCGTCATCACCGTGGCCGCCGCCCAATACCGGCGCGGAGCCGGCAGGCCGTCGGGCGGGGCAGGCTTGGCCCCGCCCGGGGCCGCTTGCTGTTCCTGCGTCACGACTTCTTTACCGGCCGCTGCCATCCGTCCACGGTGACCTGCTTGGGACGCGAGACCGTCAGCTTGTCGGCCGGCGCATCGCGCGTCAGCGTGGTGCCGGCGCCCAGCGTTGCGCCGCGGCCCACGCGCACGGGCGCGACGAGCTGCGTGTCGGAGCCGATGAAGGCGTCGTCTTCGATGACGGTGCGGTGCTTGTTCACGCCGTCGTAGTTGCAGGTGATGGTGCCCGCGCCCACGTTCACGCGCGCGCCGATGTCCGCGTCACCGATGTACGCAAGGTGGTTCGCCTTGCTGTCCTCGCCCAGCACGCTCTTCTTGATCTCGACGAAGTTGCCCACGTGGCTGCGGTCGCCAAGTTCTGCGCCTGGACGCAGGCGTGCATAGGGACCGACGCGAGCGTCGCGGCCCACCTCGGCCTGCTGCAGATGGCTGAAGGCTTCGATTTGCGTGCCCGCACCGACGTTGACGTCGCGCAGCACGCAGTGCGGCCCCACGCGCACGCCGTCGGCCAGCGACACCTTGCCTTCGAACACGCAGCCCACGTCGATGAACACATCGCGGCCGCACGTGAGCGTGCCACGCACGTCGAAGCGCGCGGGATCGGCCAGCGTGACGCCGGCCTCGAGCTGGCGGCGGGCCTGCTCGGCCTGCCAGCGGCGCTCCAGTTCTGCCTGCTGCACGCGGCTGTTCACGCCCAGCGTCTCCCACGAAGCGCCGGGCTGGGCAGCGCCCACCGGCACTTCGTCGGTCACGGCCAGTCCAACAACGTCGGTCAGGTAGTACTCGCCCTGGGCGTTGTTGTTGTCGATGCGGGTGAGCCAGTTCTTCAACTTGGCGGTCGGCGCGGTGAGGATGCCGGTATTCACTTCCTTGATCAGGCGCTCGGCCTCCGAGGCGTCCTTGTGCTCGACGATGCGGCACACGTTGCCCTTGTCGTCGCGCACGATGCGGCCGTAGCCCGTGGAGTCGGCCAGCACTTCGGTCAGCACCGCCGCGCCCTGGCCACGCGCATCCAGCAAGCGTTGCAGCGTTTCCGGCTGCACCAGCGGCACGTCGCCGTACAGCACCAGCGTTACGTCGTCCTTGCCTTCGCCTTCCAGCAACAGCGGCACGGCCTGCTGGACCGCGTGGCCCGTGCCGTGTTGGGGTTGTTGCAGCACGAAGTGCAAGTCTTCCTGTCCTTCGAAAGCCTGCTTGACGCGATCCGCGCCATGGCCGACCACCACGATGATGCGCGCCGGCTTCAATTGGCGGGCGCTGTCCAGCACGTGGGCCAGCATCGGTTTGCCGGCCAGCGTGTGCAGCACTTTGGGAAGGTCGGACTGCATGCGTTTACCCAGTCCGGCGGCAAGAATCACTACATTAAGCATAAGTTCCAGTAGGTTGAGAGACGGTGCGGCGGCCTTGCGGCCGTACCGCGTGTCGATTGAAGGATAAGGTCAGGCCTTGCCGTTGGCAGGGCCGTTGTTCTTGGCGGTCTTTGCCGCACGTTTGGTGGCGGCAGCCCTGGTGGCGGCAGCGGGCTTGGATGCCTTGGCGTCGGGCTTGGTCGACGCCTTGGACTCGGCGGTGTTGGCCTTGGCGCTGGTGGTTGCGCCGGCTCCCGCGCTTGCCTGCGCGCCGGTCGCGTCTGGCGCGTCTGGCATGGATGCGGCGGTGGCGGCCGCGATGTGGTTGAACTGCTGTTGCAGCAGATCCCACCAGGCCTTGGACGCCGACTGTGCGGCCGCGCCCATCTGTTCGCTCATGCCCGCCGCCTGGGCGCCGGACGCGGCCGATGCGTCTGCGCTCTGGGCGCCTTCCGCCTTGGCCTGCGATTCGCCGCCCGCATCTGCCTTCGCGCCGGCGGACGCAGCCTTGTCGGCCTGGCCGGACGCCGAGGTCTTGGGCGCGGGTTTCAATCCAAGCGCGACTTCCAGCGGCGACGCGGCGCCGCTCTCCTGGGCCGACCCCATGTCCATGCGCGATGCGCTATCCACAAAGGCGCGCAGGGTGCTGATAGTGGAACGCTGCACTTCCATGCCCTGGATGGTGCTGGAGAGCATGCTCAGGTTCATGCGCAGCCAGTTTTCCACCGAACGCAGTTCCGCGATGCGACGATCCAGGTCTTCCAGGTTCATGGGCGGCGCCATGGGCAGGCTGCTCGCGAGCCCGCCGGGGCCCGTGAGGCCGGCCCAAGCCTGGCGCATCATCTCCATGCTGGCCAAAAGCGGATTGCCCGACAGGTCGGAGTTCTGGCCCATGCCGGGCAGGACGAACGGGTTGGTGTATTGGTCGCTCATTCCAGGTGTCTCCCAAGTCGGATGATTGCCGCGGATGGCCGGGCTCAACCCGGCAGCAGCTGATTATTTTCCACTCGCACATGGTCGCCGGAGGCAAACGAGAAGGGCTGCGCGCTGCGGAACTGGCGCGTGCTGCCATCGCTCATGCGCACCGTGAGCTCATAGTGCGTCACTGTTTGTTGCTGTCTGATATTACGCTCAACTTCACGGCCTGCCAAAGCGCCGCCGACCGCGCCCAGCACGGTCAACGCCGTCTTGCCGCTGCCTCCGCCAAACTGATTACCCACAACGCCGCCGGCCACGCCGCCCGCGATGGTCCCGACCAGATGATCGCTGTTGTCCTTTATAGGAACCTGCACCTGGCGGATGGTTTCGACCACGCCGCAGGTCGCGCAGGCCTGCTGGGCAGGGGCGGGCGCGGGACGCGAAGCAGTAGCCGGCGCCGGACGCGATTGCTGCGACTGCTGCGATTGCTGCGATTGCTGCGCTTGCGGCGTCTGCCCGGCGGGCCTGCCGGCAGCGGCCGGGGCCGGAGCGGGCGCCAGGTTGGCGTCTTCAGGGCCGACTTCGGCCACGGCTTCGTCGGCGTGCGGATTGGCCGAGGGCGTGGGCAACCAGCCCATCACCGCGGCGACGCCCACCGAGCACATGACGATGACGGCGACTGCGGCGGCCGCCATCAGCGGGTGCAGCCCGCGACGCGTCGACTCTGTTCGTGTGGAAGTATTCATGACGATGCTCCATCGTAACTAACCGGCAGTGTTATAGCCCCGGGGCGCGGTTTCGGCATGTTGCGATGGTGACCCTTCATTGCAGGCCGCATGGAGGGTGGACAGGGGGGATCATTCGTGGACAATAGGCGCATGGATTCCATCACCCTGCCCCAGCTCGAACAGGCGATCAACTATTGGCGGAACGTGTCGCCATCGGTCGGCGAGGAATCGCGCCTGTGTCCCGAGGCAGCCGCGCTGGCCACTCCCTACGCGCTGATGATCATTTCCCATGTGCGCGAGATCCCTGCCGCCGAGCTCAGCGACAAGGCCCGCGCGGCGCTGGCCGCGTGGGAAGCGGCGCGCGCCTGAACGCGTGGCCGCGGGCCGGCCTCAGCCCTTGAGCAGCGCCTTGATGTCCTGCGTCAGGCCGTCGGCGCCGACATTGTTATTGACCAGCACTCGCGATTCGCCCTTGCCATCCATCAGGTAGAACGCGGCGGTGTGGTCCATCGTGTAGCTGCCGTCCTTGGTGGGCGACTTGGCGTAATACGCCTTGAACGAGGCCGCCGCTTTCTTGACCTGGTCCGGCGTGCCGGTAAGCCCCAGGAAGCGCGGGTCGAACGCCGTGACGTATTGCTTGAGCACTTCAGGGGTGTCGCGTTCGGGATCCACGGTAATCAGCAGCACCTGCACGCGGTCGGAGTCCGGGCCCAGCTTCTTCATGACTTCGGTCAGTTCGGCCAGCGCCGTGGGACAAACGTCTGGACACTGCGTGAAACCGAAGAACACGACCACGACCTTGCCGGCAAAATCGGAAAGCTGGCGCGTCTTGCCGTTGTGATCGGAAAGCTCCATGGCGCGCCCAAGCTGCGTGCCGGTGATGTCGCTGCCCTTGAAGACAGGCGCGCTGTCGCCGCAGGCGGCCAGGGCAGCGGCGACGGCGGCGGCGGCGCCCCATCGCAAGGCCAGCCGGCGGCTGGCGGAAAACACGGACATCGACAACCTCCAGGAAATCAGCGCAGCAGGGCGACCCAGTGGTCCACCAGCAGGGCGCCGAACAGCAGCGCCAGATACAGAATGGAAAACCGGAACATGCTGCGCGCCAGCGCGTCGCTGTATTCGCGATACAGCCGCCAGGCGTAGGAAACGAACATGCCGCCCAGCGCCAGGGCCGACAGCAGATAGAGCTCTCCGCTCATGCGGATGGCGTAGGGCAACAGCGTCGTCGCCATCAGCGCCAGGCTGTACAGAAGGATGTGCAGACGGGTGAACTGGTTGCCGTGAGTCACCGGCAGCATGGGCAGGCCGGCCTTGGCGTAATCGTGGTTGCGATAGAGCGCCAGCGCCCAGAAATGCGGCGGCGTCCAGATGAAGATGATCAGAACCAGCACCCAGGCCTCGGCCGGCACGGAATCCGCCACGGCGGCCCAGCCCAGTGCCGGAGGCATCGCGCCCGACAGGCCGCCGATCACGATATTTTGCGGCGTGCGCGGCTTGAGGATGATGGTGTAGATGATGGCGTAGCCCACGAACGTAGCGAACGTCAGCCACATGGTCAGGGGGTTGACCATGTGGTAGAGCACGAACATGCCCGCGCCACCCAGGAGGCCCGACAGGCTCAGCACCTGGAACGCCGAAATGGTGCCGCGCGCCGTGGCGCGCCGCGCCGTGCGCAGCATGCGGGCGTCGACTTCCTGTTCGATAAGGCAGTTGATGGCGAACGCGGCGGCTGCCAACAGCCAGATCCCGATCGTGCCGAACAGCACGCGCCGCATGTCCGGAATGCCCGGCGCGGCCAGGAACATGCCGATCACGGCGCAAAACACCGCCAACTGCGTCACACGCGGCTTGGTGAGAACGAGGTACTGGCGGAACAATCCGGACTGAGGAGCGGCAATACTGGTCATAGTGGACCTCATTTTAAACGCGCACCAAATTGGGGTCGTACCGCCCCGCCGGTTCGACGCCGGCCGAGGCCAGGCGCACCATCAGCACCACCGCAGACAACGTGAGGCCCGCGGCGCCACCATTGTGCAGCACGGCGATCAAGAGCGGCCACTGGAAGAAGATGGTCGTCAGGCCCGTCAGCAATTGCGCCGCCAGCAGCGCCAGCATCAGCGTGGCCGGCCCGCGCAGGCCCGGCTCGGCGGCGCGCAGCCGCCACGCCAGGATGCCCAGGTAGACGAACACGACGAACGCGAAATTGCGGTGGACCCAGTGGATCGCCGTCAGCGCGGGCTGCGAGATCATTTCGCCGGACGGCAGTTCGCCCAGGCCGCGGATGACCGAATAGCCGCCATGGAAATCCATGTCCGGCACCCACTGCCCGTGGCAGGTGGGAAAATCCATGCAGGCCAGCGCCGCATAGTTGGTGCTGACCCAGCCGCCCAAGGTCACCTGAACCAGCAGCAGCACGAATCCCACCGCCACCCAGGGTTTCCAGCGCACGGCCTGCGCGCTTACCGGCAAATGCGGGCGTTCACGCGAAGACAGCCACGTCATGAGCGCCAGCACCGACAGGCCGAACACCAGATGCGCCGTCACGACGGCCGGCATCAGCTTGTGCGTCACGGTCCACGCGCCGAACGCGCCCTGTACGCAGACGGCAACCAGCGTGGTGACGGCCAGCGCCGGCGAACGGCCCAGTTCGCGGCGATAGCGCCACGCCATGTAGACGATCCCGATGATCAGCATGCCGAGAATGGCGCCGACATAGCGGTGGATCATTTCGATCCAGGCCTTGGACAACGTCACGGGACCGAAGGGCATAGCCTGCGACGCCTCGTGGATGTCGCCCATCGCGCCGAGCGGCGTGGCGCTGCCGTAGCAGCCCGGCCAGTCCGGACAGCCCAGGCCCGAGTCCGTCAGGCGCACGAAGGCGCCAAACATGATCAGGTCCAGCGTCAGGAACCAGGTGAAGAAAACCAGCTTGCGATAACGCGCTTTGATGCGTTCCATATCAACCAAAATAAAAACCCTACGCCATGCCGCCCATCATCGGGGTGCTTGCTGCGCCCGCTGGCGCGCCTTTTTCAGGACGACACGACGAAAAAACCCATTCAACCAATGCGCGAGTTATAGACCAGCTTGCTGATGTCCTTGCGCACGCTCACGCCATCCGCCTCGGCGGGATACTGCATCATCAGGTTGCCCAGCGGATCGATCACCCAGATCGGATCCTGCAGTCCGGGCTGGCCCGCGGCCGTATCGCGCGCCAGCAGGAACCGGGCCAACTGATCCGGTTGCACGCGCACCATCACCGTGCCCTTGTAGGCGTCCAGCACCTTGTCCGGCACGGGCGCGTCGTCGGTGATGAACCAGACGCGCGCCAGGCGGTCGACGTTCTTGCCCTGGCTTGCGTGGCTGTTGCGCGTGATGAACAGCTTGCGCGCGCAGCTTTCGGGGCAGGCGCCACCGTCGGCAGCCACCAGCAGCCATTTGCCCTTCAGGCTTTGCAGATCGAACGGCTTGCCATCCAGCGTGGTCAGGCGCAATTCGGATGCCTCGGGCATCGGCCGCTGCGGCGTGAGGAGCGTGCCGTAATTGCTGGATTCGTTGGGCCACCACTGCGGGTTCATGTAGACCACGAATGCAGCGACGATGGGCGCCAGGGAACACAGGAACACCAGCACCATGGGCATCAGCGAACGCTTGCCTGCGGGCTTGTTGGATGAGTTGTCGCGAGCCACTTTATATCCTGGAATAGCGTTGTTCATCGACGGGCCCGGATCCGGGCCTGGGCCCGCGAAGCTTCACCCGAGCGCTGCCGCATACGGCGGATGGCGCCCCCCAGCACCACCAGCCAAGCGATCGCGGCAATCAGGCCGAACGCGAACCACTGCACCGCGTACGACGTGTTCTGCTGAAAATCCACGGACGGCTGGGGCCAGTCGCGCACCATGCCATCGTCCCCATTGCCGCCCTGGCTGAGCACCGTGGGCAGCAGGGCCAGCCCCGTCGCCTTGGCGTAGGCGTCCAGGGGCAGGTTCTGCACCTGCGGCACCGCGCCGCCCGGCGTGGGCAGCGTCGCCGGCAGGGTGGATGCTTCCGTTCCACCCAGCGACCACAGTTCGAACATGCGCGGCACGCGCACGGACAGTTCGCCTTCGACAAGCTGCACACCCTCGGGCGTGGGCGGCAACTGCGGCTGGCCTTGGCCCTGGATCACACGGGGCAGCCAGCCGCGCAGCACCAGCACCGCGCGTCGGCTGGACGCGTCCAGCAGCAGCGGCGTGGCCAGCCAGTAGCCCGGCCTGCCGTCGTGATTGCGATTGTCCAGCAGTACACTGAATTCAGGCAGCCACGTCCCGCTGGCCTGCGCCACGCGCCAGGCCGTCATGTCTTCGGGCGGCGTGGCGGGCGTCAGCACCATCGGCGCTTGCTTGCGGCCCGCTTCGATCGCGGCCAGAATGGCGCGTCGCTCATCGCTGCGGCGCAACTGCCATTGCCCCAGCGACACCAGGATCACCACGGTGATGCCAAGCAGCAGTAGGGCAGCTACCGTGTAGCGGGTGGAATGCGGTCGGGCCATCTGTCGTTGCTAAATCTGATAAGTCGGGAGACCACTATGCGCGTATTCGTCGTTCTGGCCTTCGTCGGGATACTGGCCAGTCTGGCATCCGCCCTGGTCTACCTGATGCGGGACAAAGGTACCACCAACCGCACGGTCAACGCGCTGACCGTACGTATCGGCCTGTCGGTGGCCCTGTTCCTGTTTGTGCTGTTCGCCCATCACATGGGCTGGATCGAGAGCACGGGCTTTAGATAGCCGGAGCGGATCCCGGTTCCCCGGAATTTCGCGCGGCTGGGCGCCGACGTGTCCCCTTCAATAGCTTGAAAGCGCGACGGATGCCGGCTTGCCGCCCGGCGCCCTCGCGCTTTCCCGTGACGCTACGGCCGCCGGCCAGGCCGGCCAGCGTCAGAACCAATACACGAACAGGTACAGGCCCAGCCACACCACGTCCACGAAGTGCCAGTACCAGGCCGCGCCTTCAAAGCCGAAATGGTGATCCGGCGTGAAGTGGCCGCGAATCAGGCGGACCAGGATGACCGTCAGCATGGTGGCGCCCAGGATCACGTGGAATCCGTGGAAGCCGGTCAGCATGTAGAACAGCGACCCGTAGGCGCCCGAGTTGAACTTGAGGTTCAGCTCTGTATAGGCGTGAACGTACTCGAAAGCCTGACAGGCCACGAAGACAAAGCCCAGGATGACGGTGGCCGCCAGCCAGAACTTCGCCTTGCCGCGATGGTTTTCACGCAGCGCATGGTGGGCGATGGTCAGCGTGACGCCGGAACTGAGCAGCAGCGCCGTGTTGATCGTGGGCAGCCAGAAGGGGCCCACGGTCTGGAAGGATTCCACCACGCCGGCCGGGCCGAAGTTGGGCCAGGTCGCCTGGAAGTCGGGCCACAGCATCAGGCGGTGGTCGATGTCGCCCAGCCACGGCGTCGTGATCGTGCGCGTGTACCAGAGCGCGCCGAAGAACGCGGCAAAGAACATGACCTCGGAGAAAATGAACCAGCTCATGCTCCAACGGTAGGAACCGTCGATGCGCTTGCTGTTCAGGCCGATTTCCGATTCGTGGATGGCATCGCCGAACCAGTGATACAGCACGAAGATCACGCCGATGAATCCCACCAGCACGGCCCACTTGCCCCAGCTGACGCCGTTGACCCAGGCGGCGGCGCCCAAGCCCATGAACAACAGCGCCACGGCCGTGCGCACGGGATGGCCCGAGTCGGCGGGGACAAAGTAGTACGGTGCCTCTTTACCTTGAACCGAGTGGCTTGCACTCATGGCTTTCTCCCTGGTACAGATCTAGATTTACGTGATTCAAGTCAGGCTGGAAACGGCCCAACGCACAATTAAAACCAGCACAGTCACAAAGATTGCCGCTGCCAGCAATCCGGCCACGATCACGTGGACCGGATTGAGCTTGGCGCTGTCTTCACGATACCCCGCGCCCTTGCGCACGCCGAAGAACCCCCACGCCACCGCCTTCATCGTCTGAAGAAAGCTCAGCTTACGCTGGCTGGTTTCGCGAAGGTCGTCGCTCATGGCCGGGGCCTAGCCGACGGCCTTGCCGGTCAGCAGCGCCGAACCGCGCAACACCGTCCAGGCAAACACGGCTACTACGAATGCCAGAAGGACCAGTCCTGCGATCTTGTTGCGGCGGCGCTGCTCGGGTGTCATTGCTGTGCGACCTGAAACATGAATAGAGGGCTTCACTTCACTTCGGGCGGCGTTTCGAAGGTGTGGAACGGGGCGGGCGAAGGCACCGTCCATTCCAGGCCTTCCGCGCCATCCCACGGCTTGGCGGCGGCATGCTCACCCTTGCCCATGTAGCAACGCAGCATCGCCCACAGGAAAATCAACTGCGACAGGCCGAACCAGAACGCGCCGATGGTGGCGATCTGGTGGAACGTCGTGAACTGCGCGGCGTAGTCGGCGTAGCGGCGCGGCATCCCGGCCAGCCCCAGGAAGTGCATGGGGAAGAAGGTCAGGTTGAACGAAATCAGCGTCGACCAGAAATGCAGCTTGCCCAGCTTTTCGCTGTACATGCGGCCCGTCCACTTGGGCACCCAGTAGTACGCGCCGGCGAACAGCGCGAACAGGGAACCGGCCACCAGCACGTAGTGGAAGTGAGCCACCACGTAATAGGTATCGTGGACCTGGATGTCGATGGGCGCCACGGACAGGATCAGGCCGGTGAAGCCGCCCATCGTGAACACGAAGATGAAGCCGATGGAGAACAGCATCGGCGTTTCGAACGTCATGGACCCGCGCCACATCGTGGCGACCCAGTTGAACACTTTCACCCCGGTGGGGATGGAGATGAGCATGGTGGCGTACATGAAGTAGAGCTGGCCGGTCACCGGCATGCCCGTCGTGAACATGTGGTGAGCCCACACGATGAACGACAGCACGGCGATGGACGCGGTGGCGTACACCATCGAGGCATAGCCGAAGAGCTTCTTGCGGGCGAAGGCGGGCACGATGGCCGACACGATCCCGAACGCGGGCAGGATCATGATGTAGACCTCGGGGTGTCCGAAGAACCAGAACACGTGCTGGTACAGGACCGGGTCGCCGCCGGCGGCCGCATTGAAGAAGCCCGTGCCGAAGTGGCGGTCGGTCAGCACCATGGTGATGGCGGCGGCCAGCACCGGCATCACGGCCAGCAGCAGGAAGGCGGTGATCAGCCAGGTCCAGCAGAACAGCGGCATCTTCATCAGCGTCAGGCCGGGCGCGCGCATGTTCAGCACGGTCACGATGATGTTGATGGCGCCCATGATGGACGAGGCGCCCATGATGTGGATGGCGAAGATGGCTAGGTCCATGCCCGGGCCCATCTGCAGCGACAGCGGCGCATACAGCGTCCAGCCCGCGGCGGTGGCGCCGCCAGGCACGAAGAACGACGCCGTCAGCATGATCGCAGCCACCGGCAGCAGCCAGAAGCTGAAGTTGTTCATGCGGGCGAATGCCATGTCGGACGCGCCGATCTGCATCGGGATCATCCAGTTCGCGAAGCCCACGAACGCCGGCATGATGGCGCCGAACACCATGATCAGGCCGTGCATCGTGGTGAACTGGTTGAAGAGTTCGGGGCGGAAGAATTGCAGGCCCGGCTCGAACAGTTCGGTACGCAGCAGCAGCGCAAGCGTGCCGCCCTCAAGAAGCATGACGAACGAGAAGATGAGATACATCGTCCCGATGTCTTTGTGGTTCGTTGCAAAAAGCCACCTGCGCCAGCCGGTGGGCGCGCCGTGGTGGTGGTCATCGTGACCGTGGCCGTGGCCCGGCGACACGTGGTCTACAGTGACGCTGCTCATGATGGACTCCTTCCTGCTGAGTGCCAGCCCCGTCCAACGGGGCGGCAGGGTATCTCTGACTAAACGGAACCGGTTCTACGGTGAAGGAACGGTGCGCGTGCGATCAGCGCGCGCCCGTGATGTCCTTCGGTACAACCGTCGGGTCCTGCCCCTTGCCGGAATTGCTCCAGGCATGGCGCGTATAGCTGATGACCGCTGCGATCTCGACATCGTTGAGCTGCCCGCCGAATGCCGCCATGGCGGTGCCGGGCTTGCCCTTCAGCACGGTGTTGATCTGCTCGCCCTTGGGGCCCAGAACAACCTTGTCTCCGTCGAGCGGCGGGAAGGAACCGGGAATGCCCTTGCCGTTGGCCTGGTGACAGGCCACGCAATTCGCCGCGAAAACCTTTTCGCCGCGGGCAACCAGTTCGGCTTCCGTCCACTCTTTATTGGGATCGTCGGCGTTTGCCGCCATCTTCTTCTTTTGGTCTTCAACCCACTTATCGTAGTCGGGCTGCGCCAGGACTTCCACGACGATGGGCATGAAAGCGTGGTCCTTGCCGCAAAGTTCCGCGCACTGGCCGCGATAGATGCCAGGCTTTTCGGCGTTGAACCAAGTGTCGCGCAGGAAGCCGGGGATGGCGTCCTGCTTGACGCCGAAGTCAGGGATCATCCACGAGTGGATCACGTCCGAGGCCGTGAGAACGATGCGGATCTTCTTGTTGGCGGGGACGACCAGGTGGTTGTCCACTTCCATCAGGTAGAACTGGCCCTTGGGCTCGCGGTTCTCGATCTGGGCGCGGGGGGTCGACAGCGTGGACAGGAACTTGATGCCGGCGGCGGACCCGTCCAGGTATTCGTAGCCCCACTTCCACTGATAGCCGGTGACCTTGACGGTCAGGTCCGAGCTGGAGGTGTCTTTCATGGCGACGACCGTCTTGGTGGCCGGCAGCGCCATGGCGATGACGATGATGAAGGGGATGACCGTCCAGGCGACTTCGACGCCAAGGTGTTCGTGGAAGGTCGCCGCCTTGTGGCCGCGGGACTTCCGGTGCGCCCAGATGGAGTAGAACATCACTCCGAAGACGCCGATGAAGATCACGATACAGATGGTGAGCAGCAACCAATGCAGCCACATGATGTCGCGCGAAATCGCGGTGACGCCTTCATGCAAATTAAGCTGATTGACCTTCGGACCGCCGGGCATGTTTTGCACCTGGGCACCGGCCACGCTGCCAACCAGCATCGCACAAGCCCCCAGTATCCCTCTCCACTTCTTCATGCTTACCTCGAAATACGGCGCGAAGGCCCATTTGCTGGTGGCGGAAGTCACCGGAATACGGGCAACGCGCAATTATTAGATGGCAGGGCGATGCAGGGAGATAGAGCGGCCCTGTCGTTCCCTCTCGAAATCACAAAGAAACTGGCGGATTATAGCGGACGCGCAAACAGATGTAAGTTAGTGCCCTTGAATTCATGGAGCCCGCCCCCATCTGCCCGCGCCTCTTGACCGCGGGCCGTAAAACGGGTGGCATAAAATCGTCGGCAACCTCATCACCATGACGCCACGATGCAAAAGCCGTTGTCCGATTTGTATGCCGCCCTGTGCGCCCGCGCGCAGGAGCCCGCCCCAGAGGGCGCGCACGCTCTATATATAGCGGGGCGGCGCTGCGGCTGGGCCACGCACGCGGCCTGCGACGCGCTGCGCGGCGCGCCCGACATATACGTCGACGACGCAGCCTTGCGCATCGGCGACAGCCTTGCCCCGGGCAAGGCGCTGGACGCGGTGCTGGAACAGACCGCGGAACTGTTGCGCCAAGCCAACTGCCTGCGTGGCTGGCGCGATGAATTGCTGGACGTTCTGGATGGCGAACAGACGCTTGGCGTGATCGAGCGCGCCGCGGTGCGGCCGCTGGGCCTGCTGACCAAGGCCGTGCACCTGAACGCCTGGACGCCCGACGGCAAGCTGTGGGTCGCGCGACGGTCGCTCAGCAAGTCGACCGATCCCGGTATGTGGGACACCCTTGTCGGTGGACTGGCGGGCAGCGGCGAAGACCTGGAACTGGCGCTGGTTCGCGAATGCGGCGAAGAGGCCGGTCTGGACGAACCCGACCTGGCGCGGCGCACGCCGTTGCGCACGATCCTGCGCATCCACCGCCGCCTGCCCGAGGGCTATCAGGTGGAAGACGTGCTGACCAGCACGTGCCTGCTGGCGCCGGACGCCCGGCCCGCGAACCGCGATGGCGAGGTCATGGAGATCGCCACGCTGGACGTGGGCACGGTGCTGCACCGGATCGCCGAAGGCGAATTCACGCTGGAAGCCGCGCTGGTGCTTGTCGAAGACATCATGCGGCGCCAGGCCGCTGGCGAAATCCGGATCTAACGCGGCGCGGCTTCGGGCGCGCCCAACACGGCGTCTCCCGACACGTCGCCACCGGCCGCGGATTCCCCGCGCAATTCGCGGGCCGCGCGCGCATCTTCACCATCGGACGCACTCGCAACGCCAGCCGCTTCCGCAGCCTCGGCCGCCTGGGCCGGACTGGGAGTGGGCGCAGGCGCGGCCGCAACAGGTGCAGGCGCCGCGGAAGCCTGCGAAAACTGCTTCCAGACCTCGATCGCGCGCAGGCGCTGCTTGGCCACGACCTGGATGCGCTCGCGCAGGTTTTCGTCGCGCGCCAGCAGGGCATGGAAATCCCGTGACGACAGCATCAGCAGCTTGCTGTAGCCCAGCGATGTCACGTCGGGCGTGAGCTGCTGCTCGCCCAGAAGGCCAAGTTCTCCGAAGAATTCTCCGCTGCCCAGTTCAATCATGGTGTTGTCGGGCAGGTGCACCGCCACCGCGCCCGAGGCCACAAAGCACATTTCTTCGCCATGGCGTCCCTTTGTCAGGACGCGCTGATCGGGCAGGGACAGGCGCGGCTTCAGCAGCTTGCTGATGGCGCGCAGCGAATCCGGCGACAAGCCTTCGAACAGGGGCACGCGCTTGATCAGTTCGGCGGCGCTCATTTCGATGTCCAGCGGCGGGTGCTTGTCGATATGCGCCCAGCGGCTCTTCAACTGTTCCATCAGGTCCGCATAGACTTCGCCGCTGATCAGGAACTGCTCGAGCATGTCGCGGTAACGGATGCGTTCAAGTTCGCGGGCGACGCGGCCCAGATAGCTTTCCTGCAGCCACTGGGCGTACGACGGGTATTGCAGGTTCAGCGCCTGCATGGCGTTTTCGATCAGGTCCAGGCGGCGCTGATGCAGCGCCACGATGCGCTGCGCGGCATCCTCGCCCAGCACCGGCGTGATCTGCTCGCGCGCAAAGGCGATCAGGCGCTGCGCCACAGACCGCTTGCTCATCAGGTTGGCGAACCGCTGGCCGAGTTCGCGCGCCAGCCAGCTCTGGAATCCGAATACGTAGTGCAGGCGCAGGGCCAGCCGAAAGCCGGTGGAGTAGCGCACGTCGGCAATGATGGCGCGCTCAAACCCCGGCACGCCGCCCAGGCGCACGGCGTCTTCCAGACGTTCCGCCCGGGCAAGCAGCGTTTCCGCCATGCGCCAATCGACGATCTGCGCCTTCAGGATGTCGAAGAACATTTCCTCTTCGCGCTGGGCCACGATGGCCAGACCCACCGCCACGCGCTGCTCGTCGGTCATCTGGCTGACCTGGCCGTCATGCACGCTGGCAAGGCTGGCGTCGAATACGGCGCGAATGCGCTCGCGGACCTCGTTGCCGATGTGTTCCGTCTTGGCGATTTCCTCGGTCTTGCCCTGCAGGTCTTCCAACGCGACGGCCAGGACCTGGTTGCGGATGGTGCGTTCCACCGGCGACAGCTGATTCAGTCCCAGCATGCGGATCAGGGGCCGCAGGCTGATGCCGTTGACGAACAAAGTCATCAACACAAACCCCGTGGTGGCGACGGCAATGAACTGACGCGCCTCTTCGGGCACACCGGTCTGCTCGGTGACCGCCAGTGCCAGCGCCAGCGACACGGCCCCGCGCAATCCGCCCCACAGCATCACGACCTTATAGGGATTGCTGACCTTGGTGCCCAAACGAGTCAAGCCCAGCAGGGGCAGCAGGCCGAACACCACGATCGCGCGCGCCACCAGCGTCACGACGAATACCACGGCCACGAGCACCAGCTCCTGCCAGTCGGCAGCCGCCATCAGCTTGGGGATCAGCATGGCCGCGAACAGGAAGATGAGGGAGTTGGCCCAGAAGCCAAACTGCCCCCATGCGCTGGACAGGTATTCGAACGTGGTGGGCGACATGCGCGTGCGGCCTGTGGATCCCACGACGAGTCCCGCGATCACGGTGGCGACGACACCCGAGACGTTCAGGTAGTGCTCGGAAATGAAGAAGGAAAGATAGGCCAGCGTCAGGGTCAGCGTGATTTCGGCCGTGGGAAAGCCGCGCAGCCACGCAAACAGGAAGCAGGCCAGGCGCCCCATGGCGAAGCCCGCGATGCCGCCGCCGATGAAGTGGACGATGAAGTCGTTGAAGATGCCGCCGACCGTCAATTCGCCATGGCCGCTCAGCACGGCCAGCAGGACGGAGTACAACGCGATGGAGGCCGCGTCGTTGAAGAGGCTTTCGCCTTCGACCAGCGTGGTCAGCCGCTTGGGTGCACCGACCTCGCGAAAGATGCCGACCACGGCCACCGGATCGGTCGTCGCAACGATGGCCCCCAGCAGCAGGCACACCACCAGGCCATAGGGAGACACGGCGTCCAGCGTGACGCCGACCACCAGCGTGCAGACGACCACGGCGATGATCGCCATCATGAGAATGGGGCCGATGTCGTCCATCAAGCGGCGCACGTTCATGGACAGCGCGGTCTCGAACAGCAGCACCGGCAGGAACACCATCAGGAAGGTTTCCGACGAGATCTCGAAGCGTTCCAGAGAATCAAGGAAGTCCCCGATCCAGCTTGGCGCCCAGCCATGCACGTGGATGATGATGCCCAGCAGACAGCCGACGATAGCCAGCAGCACCGAGTACGGCAGCTTCAGGCGGCCGGCCAGGGGCGGCATGAAGCAGACCAGCGTGAGCAGGCCCGCAAGACCAAATACAAGAAAACCAACATCCATGGGTAGCGCCGCGTCCCGATCGTAAAGCAGGTGGAAAGTTCCACAAGAATAGCGGCTTTTTTCTGATGCTCGCGGCCTGGGCCTGTGGAGAATCGGGGAGAATGCACGTTTCGTTACCCCAACAGACGCTTGCGAAACGTGCCTCGTCATGTTTTTTGGGTAATGTGGCATCACGCGAACTACAGGAGCGGCACGTGGCACGCATCCATACCTTGTCCCGGCGTCACGATGCGCCCGCGATGCTCGTCCAATTGACCGATAGCCATTTGTTCGGCGAGCCCGACACCTCGATGCTGGGCGTCAATACCGATGCGAGCCTGCGGGCCGTGCTGCGCCAGATCGAGGCCGACGGCAAGCATCCCGACCTGCTGCTGGCTACCGGCGACCTGTCGCAGGACGGCGAGGCGGCGGGCTATCAGCGCTTTGCGCGCATTCTGTCGGAATCCCCGGCGCTGGAACGCGCGACCATCCGCTGCCTGCCAGGCAATCACGATCTACCGTCCGTGCTGCGCCAGGAACTATCCGATTGGTCGATGCCCGTGACCGACGTCGGCGCATGGCGCATCGTCGCGCTGGACACGACGGTGCCCGGGTCGAACGCGGGTCACCTCGCCAATTCCGAACTCGACATGCTGGAAGCGGCCCTGGCCCAGGCGCCGGACCGCCACACGCTGATCGCAATGCACCACAACCCGATGCAGATCGACAGCCATTGGCATGACTCGATGATGATCGACAACCCGCAGGCGCTGTTCAAGCTGCTGACCCGCTTTCCGCAAGCGCGCGTGTTGCTGTGGGGACATGTGCATCACGAATTCGATCGGCGCCGGCACAACCTGCGCATGCTGGCCACGCCGTCCACCTGCTTTCAGTTCAGCATTCGCGACGGCAAGCACATCGTGGACAACATGGCGCCCGGCTATCGATGGATCAAGCTCTACCAGGACGGCTCGATGGCGACCGGCGTGCGCCGCGTGCAGGACGTCCTGTGGCATTCGGCGCTGGCGGCGCCGGCCAGCGCGCAGGCGGCGTAGTTCGCTGGTGTGATCCGGCCACGATGTGGCGCTGCGCATGGCGGCATGAGAGTGCGCGTCACACAAACCGTTCAGGCATAAAAAACGGGGCACCGATATGCTAGGTGCCCCGCAAGCATCCGTCTCATAGGGGAGGGGAAAGAGGAGAAGCCGAGACGGATGACAAGACTGCCAACCGAAGTTTGCGGTCTACATGAAGTTAGGCGGTGCGATCCCCATTAAGTTTCTGCTGACCGCCAAAAATCCCCGGCTAATTTGTATCAATTTATTGGTTGCAGCCCTTCAGGCGCGCAAAGAAAAAGGCCGCATCGCTGCGGCCTTGATCGGCGGGCTAGATCGGATCAGGAAGCCAGATTGCCGCGCATCTTCTTCAGCGCGGCCGCTTCGATCTGGCGGATGCGTTCGGCGGACACGCCGAATTCCTGGGCCAGTTCGTGCAGCGTGGCGCCGCCGTCGTCCTGCAGCCAGCGGGCTTCGACGATGCGGCGCGAACGCGGATCCAGCGCGTCGAGCGCGCCCGTCAGGCCAGCGCTTTGCAGGTGGTCGCGCGCGGCGCGTTCCAGCACGCGGGTCGGTTCCTGGCGTCCTTCGTCCGACAAGTAAGCGATGGGCGCATAGCTGTCGTCGTCGTCGTCCTGGTTTTCCAGCGACATGTCGCGGCCGGACATGCGGACTTCCATTTCGCTGACGTCTTCATTGCGCACGTTCAGCTCGCGCGCGATGTGGTCGACCTGTTCCGGATCCAGCGTCTGGCCGTCGGGACGCATGCTGCGCAGGTTGAAGAACAGTTTGCGTTGGGCCTTGGTGGTGGCCACCTTGACCAGCCGCCAGTTGCGGATGATGTATTCGTGGATTTCGGCCTTGATCCAGTGCACGGCGAACGACACCAGTCGCACGCCGCGTTCGGGGTCGAAGCGCTTGACGGCCTTCATCAGGCCGACATTGCCTTCCTGGATGAGATCAGCGTGGGGCAGGCCATAACCCAGGTACTGGCGGGCCACCGACACCACCAGGCGCAGGTGAGACAGAATCAGCTCGCGCGCCGCGCCCAGGTCTTCCTGGTCGCGCAGGCGACGGCCAAGCTCGGTTTCGCGATCCGCGGACAGCACCGGCAGGCGGTTGACCGCGGAAATATAAGCGTCGATTGTGCCGAGAGCGCCCGGATTGGCAATGGCCAACGCCAGAGCGTTGCCGGAAGTGGTCAACGAGGTACTGGGTTGCTTCATAGCGGGGGTCTCCGGATGGCGAAGAGAAAACGACATGAATTCGATGTTAGCACTCTAGTAATGGGAGTGCTAATTCGACTGTTGCGGCGCGTCAAAGTTTCCGATCGGGCATGGCGTCCCTATTTATTTTGCGGGACACCGGCGTGCTGCTGGCGCGTTTCAGGCCTTACCACCCCAGCCGCTTGAGCCCTTCGGCGGTGGCTTCCCCATCGGGACGGATGAAGAGCGCCCCGCGGGGATCCATGAAGACCTGGTACCGGGCGCCGTCGAACAAGGGCATGTAGGCGCCGCTGCCAAATTGGACATCGACGAAGGGGAACCAGTTCGGAAAACTTTTCTTCAGCGAACCCAGGTCCGGCGCGGGCCAATCATCCAGCGCATGGACGGAACGCGTTGCCGAGGCTTCGCGTGTTGCGTCGCTGTAGCGGCCCGACAGGCGTTCCAGGCGGTACAGCGGCGGCACGCCGGCCATCAAGGCGGGCAGCTTCCATCGGACGACGCGCGCATCGATCTGCCACTGGTCGCCGTACAGCACGTATTGCCGTGCGCCGAGGCCCGGCGCGTCGGTATTCACCTGGAACTGTCCCTCGGCCTGCTGGCGGACGTCGACGCGGGCCACGGGCTGGTCGGTGGTCAGGCGCACGAACTGCACCAGGGACAGGGCCAGCAATCCCGACACGCACCCCAGGCATACCAGCATCAGGCCGCACAGCCGGCGCACCGGCCGAAACTGGAACATGCGGCGCCCGCGCTCGTCGCGCGGGCCGCCCCGGCCCAGCAGCATGACGATGCCCGGCAGCAGGACGATGACGGCGCCCAGCAAAATCCAGGCGAAGGGGGCGATTCCGTTGATCAAATCAGGCGTTCCTATTCAAGCCGGCGCGGCTGGCAGCGCAGCGGGCGCAGGACTCCGCCGCCCGCCGCGGCAGGCTCCCAAGTATAGAAGCGCGCTTTCAGGCGTCCCGTTTTCCAAGCCGTTCGACGTGAAACCGGATGTGATCCTCGATGAACGTCGAGATGAAGTAGTAGCCGTGGTCGTAACCGGACTGCCGGCGCAGAACCAGCGGCTGGTCCGCGGCGGCGCAGGCGGCCTCGAACACCTCGGGGTACAACTGCTCGGCCAGGAATTGATCGGCATCCCCCTGATCGATGAGGATTCCCCCGGGGAAGGGGGCTTTGAGCGTACGCATCAGGGCCGAGGCGTCATAGGCGGCCCAATCCTGCTCGTCGTCGCCCAGGTAGGCGCCGAACGCCTTCTTGCCCCACGGGCACTGGCTGGGCGCGGCAATCGGGGCAAAGGCCGACACCGACCGGAACTTGCCCGGGTTGCGCAGCGCCAGCACCAGGGCGCCATGCCCGCCCATTGAGTGTCCAAAGATGCCCGTTCGCGAGGCGTCTCCCGGCAGCGCGTCGCCGGTCACGATGCCGTGCAGTTCCTGCGTGACGTAGCTGTACATGCGATAGTTGTCACGCCAGACGGGCGTGGTGGCGTCCACATAGAAGCCAGCGCCCGTGCCGAGGTCCCAGCTTTCGTCTTCGCCGGGCACGCCCGCACCACGCGGACTGGTGTCCGGCGCGACCAGCATGACGCCAAGTTCGGCCGCCAGCCGCTGCGCGCCCGCCTTGATCATGAACGTCTCTTCCGTGCAGGTCAGGCCCGCCAGATAGAACAGCACGGGGACCGGTCCGCTTTCGGCCTGCGGCGGCACGTAGACGGAAAAGCGCATGGGCAGGCCGATCTCGGTGGAGTCATGGCGGTAGTAGCGCTGCGTGCCGCCGAAGCAGCGATGCTGCGAGATGAGTTCCAGGGCCACGGCCATGAGCTTTCTCCGGTAATGAGGGGGAAAAAACGTCGGCGGGTTAGGGGTATCCATGGTGCGACGTTCCGTCGCCGAATGTTAACCTGCCCGTCATTGGGCACTCGCGACAAAAAATAATGCCATTCCCTGCCCAATTTGTGATCACGGGACTTGACCAGCGCCCACCGTGGCACTATTTATATACCGTGAGCGAAGACAAACCGTTCTTCCAGATACGCAAGCCCTGACACTATGGCCCGACTGCCCCGTCTGTATGCCCCTGGGCTGCCCCAACTGGTGCAGGCCAACTTTATTCAGCCCCTGGCGGCGGCCTCGCAACCCGCGCCCGCCGACATCCTGAACCAGCTTGCCACGTGGCTGGGCGAATCGGCCCAACGCCATCGTGTGTCAGTGCATGGGTGGCTGCTAGCCAACGATCGCATCCTGCTTTTGGCGACCCCGGCAGATGAAGAAGGCCTGCCGCGCCTGATGCAGACGCTGGGCCGCAATCTGGCGGCTCGCTTGCGCGGCGGACGAGTTTTCGCGGGACGCTACCGTTCCGCCTTGCTGGAGCCGGGCGCCTGGGTGCTGCCGTCCCTGGTCTGGCTGGAAACATATCCGGTGCGCAGCGGCGCTTCGCAAGACCCCGATTCCTGGCCGTGGTCGTCCGCAGCCAGTCATACCGGCAACACAACGGCGGCGCCTGCGCAGTGGCAATCCGATCACGCCGACTACTGGGCCTGCGGCAACACGCCATTCGATCGCCAGGCCAATTACCGCAAGCGGCTGCAGGACGGACTGTCGCGCGAGGAAACCCAACGCATCGACCAGGCCGTCTCCGGCCAGTGGGCGCTGGGCGGCCCAAGCTTCATTGCCAGCCTGGCCCATACGGCCAGCCGTCGCGTGGCTCCCGGCCAGCGCGGACGCCCCCGCAAGAAGCCCGCCGCCGCCACGCCGGCCGACAACGAATCCGGGCCGTCTACGCCGCCGGCTTCCGCGCCGACGACTTCCTGATCTCCCCAAACCCGCCGCAAGGCGGGTTTTGCGTTTGAGTGAGGCGGGCTTGCGTTACAGCGCATCGTGCCCGGCGCCATGGGTTAGCGGGACTACCTGCCCCTGACGTGTCCTTCCCCACGGACACGTATCGCACGACTCCCGGGTTTTGCAACGTTGCCCCCTGATTGCCTTGCAAGCGCCCGCTGGGCGTCCTGCCGGGCCGATCGTGTGCGGTTTCGCCACAAAATCGTTTGATCAAAAGCAGCAGAATCAACCATTTTAAATGGGGACGAATTGCACTGTTACGGGGCGATTTCCGCATGCCGAACGTCACACGCGCGAAGCCCTCTCTCGTACAGCCAATGACGACGCGGCTGACGTTATGTCCCCATATTAATGCACTATGACGGAGTATCGATTAAATTGGGGTCACACCCCGTATGTTTCTATTGCGCCCTACTTGCGCCAGGGGTATTGTCCGTCTCCTGCACTGCAACATTACGACGCAGGCCCACTGCGGAGCGCGCCATGCCCCAAATTACCCCGATCGAATCCTGTCCCCCCTCCAAGGCAGTCCCCATCGATGCCAGCCGCATCGGTCTGCCTGCCGCCCAGGGCTTGTACAACCCGAAGAACGAGCATGACGCCTGCGGCGTCGGTTTCGTTGCCCACATCAAGGGCAAGAAAAGCCACGCCATCATCCAGCAGGGCCTGAAGATCCTGGAAAACCTGGATCACCGCGGCGCCGTCGGCGCCGACAAGCTGATGGGCGACGGGGCCGGCATCCTGATCCAGATCCCGGACACGCTCTATCGTGACGAATTGAGCCAGCAAGGCATCATCCTGCCCCCGCCCGGCGAGTACGGCGTGGCCATGGTGTTCCTGCCCAAGGAAACGGCGTCGCGTCTGGCCTGTGAGCAGGAACTCGAGCGCTCGGTGCGCGCCGAAGGCCAGGTCGTGCTGGGTTGGCGCGACGTGCCGGTGGACGTCGACATGCCGATGTCGCCCACCGTGCGCGATTGCGAACCCGTGATTCGCCAGCTGTTCATCGGCCGCGGCGCCGACGTCATGGTGCCCGACGCGCTGGAACGCAAGCTCTACGTCATCCGCAAGACCGCCAGCCACGCCATCCAGAACATGCACCTTGCCCACGGCAAGGAATACTTCGTGCCCTCGGCCTCGGTTCGCACCGTGGTCTACAAGGGCCTGCTGCTGGCCGACCAGGTCGGCCGCTACTACCGCGACCTGGCAGATACCCGCACGGTGTCCGCCCTGGCGCTGGTGCACCAACGCTTCTCGACCAACACCTTCCCCGCCTGGCCGCTGGCCCACCCGTACCGCATGATCGCCCACAACGGCGAAATCAACACGGTCAAGGGCAACTTCAACTGGCTGCGCGCCCGCGAAGGCATGATGCAGTCGGCCGTGCTGGGCGACGACCTGAAGAAGCTGTACCCCATCGTCTACGAGGGCCAGTCGGACACCGCCACGTTCGACAACTGCCTGGAACTGCTGGTGAATTCAGGCTATTCGCTGGCCCACGCCATGATGATGATGATCCCGGAAGCCTGGGAACAGCACACGCAGATGGACGAAAGCCGCCGCGCTTTCTATGAATATCACGCCGCCATGATGGAGCCGTGGGACGGCCCCGCCGCCGTCGCGTTCACCGATGGCCGCCAGATCGGCGCCACGCTGGACCGCAACGGCCTGCGCCCCGCCCGCTACCTGGTCACCGACGACGACATGGTCATCCTGGCCTCCGAAGCCGGCACCCTGTCGATCCCCGAGAACCGCATCGTCAAGAAGTGGCGCCTGCAGCCGGGCAAGATGTTCCTGATCGACCTGGAACAGGGCCGCATCATCGACGACGCCGAGATCAAGCTGCAGCTTGCCAACAGCCGTCCGTACCGCCAGTGGATCGAGCGCCTGCAGATCAAGCTGGAATCGCTGCCGGCTCCGCGCCAGGCCCCCGTGGCCACGCAGTCGTCCGTGTCGCTGCTGGACCGCCAACAGGCGTTCGGCTGGACCCAGGAAGACTACAAGTTCATCCTGGAGCCCATGGCGTCCAGCGGTGAAGAAGTCATCGGCTCGATGGGCAACGACGCTCCGCTGGCCGTGCTGTCTGATCGCGCCAAGCCTTTCTACAACTACTTCCGCCAGTTGTTCGCGCAGGTCACGAACCCGCCCATCGACCCCATCCGCGAACAGCTGGTGATGTCGTTGGTGTCCTTCATCGGCCCCAAGCCGAACCTGCTGGACATCAACAACGTCAATCCGCCGCTGCGCCTGGAAGTGTCCCAGCCGGTGCTGGACTTCGCCGCCATGGCGCAGATCCGCGACATCGAGCAGGTCACGGGCAAGAAATTCCGCAGCTTCGAACTGGACATCACGTACCCCGCCGCCTGGGGCCCCGAGGGCATCGAAGCCCGCGTGGCGGCCCTGTGCGCGCGCGCCGTCGATGCGGTGCGCAGCGGCTACAACATCCTGATCGTCTCGGATCGTCTGGTCGACAGCGAACGCGTGGCCATCCCCGCGCTGCTGGCCACGTCGGCCGTGCACCAGCATTTGATCCGCGCCGGCCTGCGCACCAACACCGGCCTGATCGTCGAATCCGGCTCGGCGCGCGAAGTGCACCACTTCGCGCTGCTGGGCGGCTACGGCGCCGAAGCCATTCACCCCTACCTGGCGCTGGAATCGCTGGGCAAGATGAATGACCCCGAAAAGGCCGTGAAGAACTACATCAAGGCGATCGGCAAGGGTTTGAACAAGGTCATGTCCAAGATGGGCATCTCCACGTACATGTCCTACACCGGCGCGCAGATCTTCGAAGCCGTCGGCCTGCAAAGCGCCCTGGTCAACAAGTACTTCACCGGCACCGCGTCCAACATCGAAGGCATCGGCATCTTCCAGGTCGCCGAAGAGGCCCTGCGTCAGCACCGCGCCGCCTTCAGCGCCGACCCCGTGCTGGCCAACGACCTGGACGCCGGCGGCGAATACGCCTACCGCGTTCGCGGCGAAGAGCACATGTGGACGCCGGACTCCATCGCCAAGCTGCAGCACGCTTCGCGCGCCAACAACTACCGCACGTACAAGGAATACGCGCAGATCATCAACGACCAGAGCCGTCGCCACATGACCTTGCGCGGCCTGTTCGAATTCCGCTTCGAACATTCGCGGGCCATTCCGCTGGACGACGTCGAGCCGGCCAAGGAAATCGTCAAGCGCTTTGCCACCGGCGCCATGTCGCTGGGCTCGATCTCGACCGAAGCGCACTCCGTGCTGGCCGTCGCCATGAACCGTATCGGCGGCAAGTCCAACACCGGCGAAGGCGGCGAGGACGAACTGCGCTACCGCGCCGAGATGCGCGAAGGCAAGAGCACCATCAAGGACGGCGACACCCTCGCCTCGCTGCTGGGTTCGGACCGCATCGAAGCCGACGTGGAACTGAAGAAGGGCGACTCGCTGCGCTCGAAGATCAAGCAAGTGGCGTCGGGCCGTTTCGGCGTGACCGCCGAGTACCTGTCGTCCGCCGACCAGATCCAGATCAAGATGGCGCAGGGCGCCAAGCCCGGCGAAGGCGGCCAGCTGCCCGGCCACAAGGTGTCGGAATACATCGCCAAGCTGCGCTATTCGGTGCCGGGCGTGGGCCTCATCTCGCCCCCGCCGCACCACGACATCTACTCGATCGAAGACCTGGCCCAACTGATCCACGACCTGAAGAATGTGAATTCCAAGGCGTCGGTGTCGGTCAAGCTGGTGTCCGAAGTGGGCGTCGGCACGGTTGCCGCGGGCGTGGCCAAGGCCAAGGCCGATCACGTCGTGATCGCCGGCCATGACGGCGGCACGGGCGCATCGCCGGTGTCGTCCATCAAGCACGTTGGCACGCCGTGGGAACTGGGCCTGGCCGAGACGCAGCAGACGCTGGTGCTGAACCGCCTGCGCAGCCGCATCCGCGTGCAGGCCGACGGCCAGATGAAGACTGGCCGCGACGTCGTCATCGGCGCGCTGCTGGGCGCCGACGAATTCGGCTTCGCGACGGCGCCGCTGGTCGTGGAAGGCTGCATCATGATGCGCAAGTGCCACCTGAACACCTGCCCGGTGGGCGTGGCCACGCAGGATCCGGCGCTGCGCAAGAAGTTCCAGGGCAAGCCCGAACACGTCGTGAACTTCTTCTTCTTCATCGCCGAAGAAGTGCGCGAAATCATGGCCCAGCTGGGCATCCGCAAGTTCGACGACCTGATCGGCCGCGCCGACCTGCTCGACATGCGTTCCGGCGTCGAACACTGGAAGGCGCAGGGGCTGGACTTCACCCGCGTGTTCCACCAGACGCAGTCGGACGCCGAAGTGCACCAGACCGAAGAGCAGGACCACGGCCTGGCTGGCGCGCTGGATCATCAACTGATCGAACGCAGCAAGCCGGCGCTTGAGCGCGGCGAGAAGGTCTCGTTCATCGTGCCGGTGCGCAACCGCAACCGCACGATCGGCGCCATGCTGTCCGGCGCCGTGGCCTCGCGCTACGGCCACGACGGCCTGCCCGACGACACCATCCACATCCAGTGCAACGGCACCGCGGGACAAAGCTTCGGCGCGTTCCTGGCGCACGGCATCACGATGGACCTGGTCGGCGAAGGCAACGATTACGTGGGCAAGGGCCTGTCCGGCGGCCGCATCATCGTGCGCTCGCCCAACGACTTCCGCGGCTTCGGCCCCGACCACATCATCGCAGGCAACACCGTGCTGTACGGCGCGCTGGCCGGCGAGGCATTCTTCAACGGCGTGGCCGGCGAACGCTTCGCCGTGCGCAACTCGGGCGCCGCCACCGTGGTGGAAGGCACCGGCGATCACGGCTGCGAATACATGACCGGCGGCACCGTCGTGGTGCTGGGCTCCACGGGACGCAACTTCGCGGCCGGCATGTCCGGCGGCGTGGCCTACGTCTGGGATCCGGACCGCACGCTCAAGCACCGCGTCAACCTGTCGATGGTGGAACTGGAATCGGTTGTGCCGCATGCCGAGCAGCAGTCGCAGAACAACATCGACATCTGGCACAGCGCACAACGCGGCGGCGAGCGCGAGACGGACGAGTCCATCCTGCGCCGCCTGGTGGAAGACCACTTCCGCTACACCGGCAGCTACCGCGCTCGCGAGATCCTGGGTGACTGGGAAGCCTCGCGCGGCAAATTCGTGAAGATCATGCCGACGGATTACCGCCGCGCATTGGGTGAAATGTGGCGTGCAGCCAACCCGCAACAACTGGCTGCGTGAGGGATACCATGGGAAAGATTACCGGCTTTATGGAATACCAGCGCCTGCAGGAGGCCTCCGAGGCCCCGCAGAAGCGGCTGAAGAACTGGCGCGAATTCGTGCTGCACCTGACCGACGACCAGGCCAAGCAGCAGGCGGCGCGCTGCATGGACTGCGGCATTCCGTTCTGCAACAACGGATGCCCGGTCAACAACATCATCCCGGACTGGAATGACCTGGTGTACAAGCAGGACTGGCGCCGCGCGCTGGACGTCCTGCACTCCACCAACAACTTCCCGGAATTCACGGGCCGCATCTGCCCGGCGCCCTGCGAAGCCGCCTGTACCTTGAACATCAACAGCGACGCCGTGGGCATCAAGTCCATCGAGCACGCGATCATCGACAAGGGTTGGGCCGAAGGCTGGGTGGCGCCGCAAGTGCCGGCGCGCAAGACGGGCAAGAAGGTCGCGGTCGTGGGCTCGGGCCCCGCCGGCATGGCGTGCGCGCAGCAACTGGCGCGTGCTGGCCACTCCGTGACCCTCTTCGAAAAGAGCGATCGCATCGGCGGCCTGCTGCGTTACGGCATTCCCGACTTCAAGCTTGAAAAGCACCAGATCGATCGCCGCATCTCGCAGATGGAAGCCGAGGGCGTGGAATTCGCGCCGTCGACCTACGTCGGCAACCCGAAGGATCCGGTGGCCGACGGCCTGACCGTGCGCACGCCGCAATCGCTGATGGCCGAATTCGACGCCGTCGTGATGAGCGGCGGTTCGGAAACGCCGCGCGACCTGCCGGTTCCGGGCCGTGAGCTCGACGGCGTGTATTTCGCCATGGACTTCCTGCGCCAGCAGAACAAGGCCGTCGCGGGCGATCGCCTGACCAACCAGACGCTGGCCAAGGGCAAGCACGTGGTGGTGATCGGCGGCGGCGACACGGGCTCCGACTGCGTCGGCACCAGCAACCGCCATGGCGCGGCCTCGGTCACGCAGTTTGAACTGATGCCCCAGCCGCCCGAATCCGAAAACAAGACCATGACGTGGCCGTATTGGCCGCTGAAGATGCGCACCTCGTCTTCGCACGAAGAGGGCTGCGAACGCGACTGGTCGGTGACCACCAAGCTGCTCAAGGGCGCCAATGGCAAGGTCGAAAAACTGATCGGCGCGCGCGTCGAATGGTTCAAGGACGACGCCACCGGCCAGATGAAGATGCGCGAGGTCGAAGGCTCGGAATTCGAGATCAAGGCCGACCTGGTGCTGCTGGCCATGGGCTTCGTGTCGCCGGTGCAGACAGTGCTGGACGCGTTCGGCGTGGACCGCGACGGCCGCGGCAACGTCCGCGCCAATACCGACGACTACCGCACCAACGTGGAAAAGGTCTTCACCGCTGGCGACATGCGCCGCGGCCAGTCCCTGGTGGTGTGGGCGATCCGCGAAGGCCGCCAGTGCGCGCGTTCGGTCGATGCGTACCTCATGGGAAGCAGCGAACTGCCGCGCTGATCGCCGCCAGCTTCGACATCGCCGCCGAGCGCCCTGCGCCGGCGGCGTTTTTATTGTGGGTTGCCGCAGCCCTGTTGCGGCATAACCACTTTTTCAATACGGTCTTTTCACGATTTGACACATGTCAATCGGGGCGCCGGGCAGAACTGAGAACCTGTGCGCTCACCCCACGGAAAGATCGGAGAAGAAAATGTTTTCGCTGAACGCGCGTTTCCGCGCCACCGCCATCGCCGGCCTGATTGCAGCCGGTGCTATCGCCACCCCCGCCCATGCTCACGAAGCGGGCGATGTGCTGTTCCGTGTCGGCGTGACGCAAGTCCGCCCCTCGCAGAACAATGGCTCCGTGCTCGATGGCGCCGTCGATCTGAACGTCAGCAACAACGTGCGTCCCAGCTTCACGCTGGCGTACATGGCCACCCGCAACATCGGCATCGAACTCCTGGGCGCCTGGCCCTTCCAGCATGACGTCAGCGGCAGCGGCGGCCTGGGCAAGATCGGTTCCACCAAGCAGTTGCCCCCCACCCTCAGCCTGCAATGGCACATCCTGCCCGACAGCATGATCCAGCCGTACATCGGCGTCGGCATCAACTACACCCACTTCTTCGACACCAAGGCCGAAGGCGCGCTCAAGGGTTCCGACCTGAAGCTGAGCGATTCCTGGGGCGTGGCCGCGCAACTGGGCGCCGATATCAAGATCAATGAACGCTGGTTCATGAACGCCGACATCCGCTACATCGACATCAAGTCCAAGGTGAAGCTGGACGGCGAACGCGTGGGCACGGCTCGGATCGACCCGTGGGTGGCCACGGTGGGCGTCGGCTACCGCTTCTGACCGACACGAGGCGCATGCGCGCGAGGCCGCGCGCAGGCCTCATCAGCCTTGCGGCGCCTCGAGCTCGCGCCGCAGGGCCTGCAACGCCGACGTATCGTCGTCGGCGCGCCAGACCAGCTGGGTAAGGGCCCGCCCATGAGGCCCGGACAGCGCGCCGATGCGCACCGAATTCTGCGCCCCCAGCACCGCCAGCACCGAGCGCGGCACGATCGCCACGCCGGACCCCGCGGCCACGCAGGCCACGATGGCGTGATACGACGCAAACTCCATCACCTTGCCGGGCGCAATGCCTTCCTGGTTCAACCAGGATTCCAGGATGCGCCGATATGAACACCCCGCCGCGAACGCGATGACGGTGCGCTCCGCGAGTTCCTTCGCGCTGCCGATCGGATCCCACGCCATGGGCGAGATCAGCGCCAGTTCTTCCTTGAAGGCGTCCATGACTGCCAGGCCTTCGGAAGGGAACGGCTGCGCGACGAAGGCGGCCTCGATCTCGTAGTTGCGGACTTTGGCGGCCAGGGCGCCGGATGTGCCTGTGACCAATTCAATGCGCACTTGCGGCCAGGCCGCGTGATAGGCCGCAAGGATGGGCGGCAGGCGTGCCGCCGCCGTGCTTTCCATGGTGCCGATGCGCAGGACGCCCTGCAGGGCGCCCGCGCGTACCGCGGACTGGGCTTCGTCCGACAGGCGCAGCAACCGATCCGCATACGAAAGCAGCACGCGGCCCTGGTCGGACAGCACAAGGCGGCGGTTCTGGCGCCGGAACAACGGCGTTCCCAGCGACGCTTCCAGCTGCTTGAGACGGGTCGAAACATTGGACTGCACGCGGTTCAGCTGTGCGGCAGCACGCGCCACGCCGCCCTGGTCCGCCACCGTCTTGAATATCTGCAGCGCGTCGAGATCCAAGTTTCTCATTTCAGAAACTCACGTTCTTAATAATTCACTATTCAAGATATTAGTACAGCCGTAGAGTGGGGCTATGTCAACGCCTGCTTACCCTTCCCTCGATCCCACCGCCAGCGCCGCGCGCCTGGCGTGGCCCGCGGCGCTCGCGCTGGCGGCGGCCATGGGCATCGGCCGCTTCGCCTTCACGCCCGTATGGCCTTTGATGGCGCAGGAGTCAGGCCTGTCGCTGGCTCAAGGGGGCTGGATGGCGTCGGCCAACTATGCCGGCTACCTGCTGGGTGCGCTGGCGGCAATCGCCTGGCCCGTGCGCCGATTGCGCGGAACGCTGGCTGCCAGCCTGGCGGCCGTCGCGGCGCTGACCCTGGCGATGCCACTGCTGGACAGCGTGGTTGGCTGGTCCGTCCTGCGCCTGGCGGCAGGCTATGCCAGCGCCAGCGCCTTTATCTGTGTGGCCGCGTGGCGGTCCGTTCCGCCCGGCGATCCGCGCGAGGCCTCGGCCTCCGCCGTGACGTATGCCGGCGTCGGCGCGGGCATTGCACTTACGGGTTTGGCCTGCCTTGCCCTGATGGCCTGGGGCGCCAGCGCCAGCCTGACGTGGATCGCGCTGGGCGGTCTGGCCGCGGTGTTGTCCGTGGCGGCCTGGCCCAGTCTGAACCGGCAATCGCCCCCCGTCCGTGCATCGGCCGCCGCCGCGCCTGCGGCACGGCTGCCCCGTGGAATTGCCGCCTTGTCGCTGCACTACGGCGTCTTTGGCGTCGGCTACATCATTCCCGCGACTTTCCTGCCCGCGATGGCCAAAGAGGTGCTTCCCGACCCCGCCATCTTCGGCTGGGCCTGGCCGATCTTCGGGCTGGCTGCGGCTCTGTCCTGCCTGCTGGTTCCGCGGCTGGCGCGCCGCCGCGACGACAAGCAGATCTGGCGCGGCGCCCAGGCGTTGATGGCCGCAGGCATGCTGGCCGTGGCGCTGTGGCACCACATCGCCGCCGTGGCGGTGGCCGCGTTGTTCGTCGGGGGAACGTTCATGGTGATTACCCAGGCGGGCATGTTGACCGCCCGCAGGCTGTCGGGTCCGGCGGCGCCTCGCGCGGCGGCCATCATGACCGCTGCGTTCGCCGCAGGGCAGATCCTGGGGCCGCTGCTGGCCTCGTGGGCCGCGCACTGGGGCGCAGGCCTGCCGCAGGTACTGGCAGCCGGCGCGGCGCTGCTGGCGGCGTCGGCCTGGGGGTTGGGAAAAGTCACGACAGATGGCAATGGCGCTGGGCATAATGCCATCGGCCCTTCGGGCCAACCACACAGCAATTAGAAAGCAGGAAGAGGAGTCCCAGCATGAAAGCATTGCGCCCCCTGATCACCGCCCTGGCGGTTACCGCCGCCTTCAGCGGCGCCGCCCACGCCCAGACCGGCGATTGGCCCACCAAGCCCGTGACCATGATCGTGCCCTACGCGCCGGGCGGCTTTGCCGACACCCGCGTGCGCCTCCTGGCGCGCAAGCTGGGCGAATCGTTGGGTCAGCCCGTCGTCGTGGAAAACAAGGCCGGCGCGGGCGGCGTGGTGGGCACCAACCTGATCGCCAAGGCGGCGCCGGACGGCTACACCATCGGCACGGGCAACCTCGCCCCCATGGCGGTCAATCCGTCCCTGATGAAGGAAATGCCGTACAACCCGCAAAAGGACCTGGCGCCGGTCATCCTGATCGAAAACAGTCCGCTGGTCCTGAGCGTCAACAACGAATTGCCGGTCAAGACGCTGGGCGATCTGATCGCGCTGGCCAAGAAGCAGCCCGGCAAGCTGACGTTCGGCTCGTCCGGCGTGGGCGGCGCGCATCACCTGTCCGGCGAGATGTTCCGCGAACAGGCCGGCATCGACATCATCCACGTCCCGTACAAGGGCGGCAGCCTGGCCGCGACCGACCTCATGGGCGGGCACATCTCGATGATGTTCGAAATGGGTTACTCCGCGCTGCCGGCCATCCAGGGCGCCAAGATCCATCCCATCGCTGTCACGTCCGCCAAGCGCCTTGCCGTATTGCCCGACGTGCCCACCATGGCCGAATCCGGCCTGCCGGGCTTCGAGTCATACAACTGGCAGGGCATCGTGGCCCCGGCCGGCACGCCCGCGCCGATCATCGCCAAGCTCAATGCCGAATTCAACCGCATCCTGAAGGAACCGGATGTGCAGAAGGCCATCGCCGATACCGGCAGCCAGGCCGGCGGCGGCACGCCCGAGGAATTCGCCGCGTTCATCAAGAGCGAAAGCGAAAAGTGGGCGCACGTCATCAAGGCTGGAAACATCCAGCTTCAATAACCCCCAGGAGTTTTCCCATGGCTACCCCTCTGAATGACCTGCTCAAACTGGACCATCCCATCATCCTGGCGCCCATGGCTGGCGGCGCGTCGACGGTGGAACTGGTCTCCGAGGCATCGAAGGCGGGCGTCCTGGGATCGCTCGGGGCGGCCTACATGACCCCCGAGCAGATTGAAACCGCTGCCCAGGCGATCCGTGCGCGCACGGATCGCCCGTTCGCCATCAATCTGTTCGCTTCCGTGCCGCAGGGCCCGATGGAAGGCGACGCCGGCCGGATGTTGGCCCTGATGGCGCGCTACCACGAGCAGCTTGGCCTGCCGGCGCCCGAGGCCCCCGGCCCGCAGGCCGACCCGCTGCCGGGGCAGCTCGAAGCCGTTCTTCGCACACGGCCTGCCGTCTTCAGCTTCACCTTCGGCCGCATGCCCGCCGATATCCTGGCCCGCTGCCGCGAGCTCGGCATCCTGACCGTGGGCACCGCCACCACGGTGCGCGAGGCAGTGGCGCTCGAGCAGGACGGCGTGGACGCCATCGTGGCGCAGGGCGCCGAGGCGGGCGGCCACCGCGGCACCTTCCTGGACGCCTTCGACACGTCCCTCATTGGCACGATGGCGCTGGTGCCGCAGGTGGCGGACGCCGTCTCGGTGCCGGTCATCGCGTCCGGCGGCATCATGGACGGCCGGGGAATCGCGGCCGCGCTGGCCCTGGGCGCGGATTTCGTCCAAATGGGGACGGCCTTCCTGACGACGAACGAGTCCGGCGTCAGCGAGGCCTACAAGGCAGTCCTGCCCGCATCCCGCTCCGAACAGTCCCGCGTCACGCGAGCCTTCTCCGGCCGGCCGGCCCGTGGCATCGTCAACGCTTTCATGCGCGACGCCGACGCGATGGCCGGCGACATCCTGCCGTATCCGCTGCAGAACGCCCTGACGCGGCCCATGCGGACCGCCGGCGGCAAAAGCGGCAATATCAACGTTCTGTCCCTGTGGGCCGGACAGGGTGCCCCCCTTGCGCGCCGGGAGTCCACGGCTGAACTGATCCAGCGCCTGGCGCGCGAGACGGCGGCCGCGCAGACCCGCCGCTGAACGCGCTCCTGCCGCAACCGGCCCCGTCCCGCGCCCGCGGGGCGGGCCGCCGGATTGTTCCCGGAGCCGAAAACACTGTTCCACGCACAGCCCCTCGGATTGTGATTGCACAGCGTCGGGCTACAATGGCGCCTCGCCGCCGGGGAGCGACGTCCAAGCTCGTCCCCGGCATCTGAGTAACAGGGCGCTTCCCGACGCAGCCTGTCTTGCCCGCGCCGGCCAGGTCCTCTGTCCAGCGTGTCGACAGAACACCAGGGCAAGCTCCACCGCCGAAACTCCCTTTCGTTGCCCATGCCCGCTCAAACAAGCAGCACCCCGGAATTCGCCCTGCGCCTGGAAGGTGTGGCGCTAGGCTACGGTGATTTCACCGTCTTGCGCGACATTTCCATGGACGTCCGGGCGGGCCAGGTGGTGGCGGTGATGGGCGGCTCGGGCTCCGGAAAAACCACGCTGCTGCGGGCGGCCACGGGCCAGATCACCGCGCAGCACGGGCGTGTGCTGGCTTTCGGCCAGGACATCGGCCAGGCCGACCGCGCCGAAGTGCAATCCTTGCGCAAGCGCATGGGCGTACTGTTCCAGCAGGGCGCGCTCTTCACCGACCTGAACGTCTTTGAAAACGTCGCCTTCCCGCTGCGCGAGCACACCAGCATCGCCGAAGCCGAAGTCACCGAACGCGTCCTGGACAAGCTGGACGCCGTGGGCCTGCGCGCCGCGGCGCACCTGAAGGTGTCGGAAATCTCCGGTGGCATGGCCCGACGCGTGGCGCTGGCCCGCGCCGTAGTGCTGGAACCCGAACTCATCCTCTACGACGAACCCTTCGCAGGCCTGGACCCCATATCGCTGGGCATCACCGCCCGGCTGATCCGCAGCCTTGCCGACCGCCTGGGTTGCGCCTCGGTGCTGATCACGCACGACGTGCATGAATCCTTCGCGATCGCAGACCAGGTCTATCTGGTGGGCCGGGGCCAGCTCGCCGCCGCCGGCACGCCGGAGTCACTGTCGGCGTCGACGGATCCCTACGTGCAACAGTTCCTGAAGGGCGAACCCGACGGCCCCGTGGCATTCCAATACCCCGAAACGCCCGCCTTCCAGAAGTGGCTGTCGCAACAGAAAGGGCGCAAAGCATGAGCGCATCGAACAACGCCGTCGCCACGCTGGGCCACTGGGTGCGCGCGCGCGTCGCCGGTATCGGATTCTTCACCCGGTTCTTCGGCGCCATGCTGGCGCGCAGCGGCATTGCGCTGTCGCGGCCGCGCCTGGTGTCGCAACAGGTTCATTTCATCGGCAACTACTCGTTGTTGATCATCGCCGTGTCCGGCATGTTCGTCGGCTTCGTGCTGGGCCTGCAGGGCTACTACACGCTGAATCGCTATGGCTCCGAAGAAGCGCTGGGCCTGCTGGTGGCCCTGTCGCTGGTGCGCGAACTGGGCCCGGTGGTCACCGCGCTGCTCTTCGCTGGCCGCGCCGGCACCTCGCTCACGGCCGAGATCGGCCTGATGAAAGCCGGCGAACAGCTCTCGGCCATGGAAGTCATGGCCGTGGATCCGATACGCCGCGTACTCGTGCCGCGCCTGTGGGGCGGCATCATCGCCATGCCCATCCTGGCGGCGGTGTTCTCCATGGTGGGCATCCTGGGCGGTTGGGTCGTCGGCGTACTGCTGATCGGCGTGGACGCCGGCGCCTTCTGGTCGCAGATGCAGAACGGGGTCGACGTCTGGAACGACGTGGCCAACGGGGCAATCAAGAGCGTGGTCTTCGGCGTCACCGTGACGCTGGTGGCGCTCTACGAAGGCTGGCAGGCCAAGCCCACCCCCGAAGGCGTTGCCCGCGCCACCACGCGCACCGTGGTCGTGGGCTCGCTGGCGGTGCTCGGGCTGGACTTCCTGCTCACCGCCTTGATGTTTGGAAATTGATACGGATCGATCATGTCACGCGAAAAAACCGACTTCTGGGTAGGCCTGTTTGTATTGCTCGGCGCGGTCGCGCTTGCATTCCTGGCGTTGCGCGCCGGCAACTTGAGCACGTTTTCCTTTGCGCCAACCTATACGGTGACCGCCAACTTCGATAACGTAGGCGGCCTTAAAGTGCGCGCCCCGGTCAAGAGCGCCGGCGTGGTGGTGGGCCGGGTTGCGGGAATCTCCTTCGACGACAAGACCTACCAGGCGATTGTCTCGGTCAACCTGGAAACGGCTTACCAATTCCCCAAGGACTCCTCCGCGGCCATCCTGACCTCCGGCCTGCTGGGCGAGCAATACCTGGGCCTGACCGCCGGCAGCGAGGAAGAGAACTTTACCGACGGCGGAAAAATCCGCTATACACAAAGCGCCGTGGTCCTGGAGCAGCTCATCAGCCAGTTCCTGTACGGGTCGGCGGAAAAGCAGGGCACGACTGCCGCGCCCGAGCCCGCCGGCAAGGCGCAGGATTAAAGGCTGGGCAGGATAAGCCGTAACAACGCTGCGTCTCGCCGTCGCAATAACATAAGAATCGTTGATAGGGATACCCGGATCATGAACACGAAAAGTTTTTCCCGCATTGCCACCGTCGCGGCAGCTGGCGCGCTGATGGCCGGTTGCGCCGCCCCGAAGAATCCGGACCCGCGCGACCCCTGGGAAGGCTTCAACCGCGGCGTCTACCAGTTCAACGACACGGTCGACCGCGCGGTGTTCAAGCCGGTCGCGCAGGCCTACACGTTCGTGACGCCGCAGCCCGTTCGCAGCTGCATCCACAACATCTTCAGCAACGTGGGCGACCTCTGGTCCGGCACCAACAGCTTCCTGCAGGGCCGCGGCCACGACTTCGTCAACACGCTGGGCCGCTTCCTATTCAACACCACCATGGGCGTGGGCGGCTGCTTTGACGTCGCTTCGGCCAATGGCGCGCGCAAGATCCCCAACGACTTCGGCACCACGCTGGGCGTCTGGGGCTTCAGCCAGGGCCCGTACCTGGTCCTGCCGTTCTTCGGCGCGTCCAGCGTGCGCGATGGCATCGGCCTGGCCGGCGATTTCTACGGCACCACCTACGGCTACATGGGCGTCGACTCCATCGACAACATCCGCCTGCGCAACTCGCTGTGGGGCTTGCGTATCGTCGATACGCGCGCCAGCCTGCTGGACACCACGGACATGATCGACCGCGTTGCGCTGGACCCCTACAGCTTCGTGCGCGACGCCTTCCTGCAGCGCCGCGCCGCGATGGTGCTGGGCACCCACCAGGACGACGAATCGGCGCTGCCCAACTACGAAGACGACGAAAGCGACGCCCCCGCCGCGGCCCCCGCGCCGGCACCGCAGCCCGCAACCAAGTAAGCTGTCGGATTGCGCTTTCGGTATTGAAGGAGTTTTGATGCGATTTTCCATTACCTCACTGCTGCAGCGACTGGTCTTCACGGGCCTGGTCGGCCTGTCGGCCGCCACGGCGGCGCAGGCCAAGCCGGACCCCAACGGTCCGCCCGACCAATTCGTTCTGGCCGCCGCCAACGAAGCCCTCGATGTCCTGAAGGCGGACGGTGCGGTCAAGGCCGGCAACACCGCCCGCATCAACGAGGTCGTCGATCAGCACATCCTGCCTTACGTCAACTTCCAGAAGACCACGCGCCTGGCCGCTGGCCGGTACTGGCGCCAGGCGTCCGACCCGCAGAAGACGGCGCTGGCTGAAGCCTTCCGCGGCACCCTGATCCGCACGTACAGCGGCGCGTTGACCCGTGTCACGCCCAGCACCCGCATCACCGGCCTGCCGTTCCGCGGCGACGCCAAGGCCGACGACGTCGTCGTGCGCACGCTGATCAGCCAGTCCAACAGCCAGCCGGTCGGCGTGGACTACCGCCTGGAAAAGACGCCCCAGGGCTGGAAGATCTACGACATGAACGTCGAAGGCATCTGGCTGATCGAGAACTACCGCAACCAGTTTGCACAGCAGATCAACCAGGGCGGCATCGACGGCCTGATTCAAGCGCTCAACCAGCGCAACAAGTAAAGCTCCAGGCCTGCTTGCACCGGCCCGGCGCGCCCTCTCGGGGGTCCGCCGGGCCGATCGTTTTTGGGGACGCAACATCGCTTCGCCCCCACCGCCGCCGGGGCCATCGGCGCTTGCCGCCACATCGCGCTTATATAATGGTCAATTCGCTCTTTTCGGGCCCTTTCCCGTCGTCATGTCCGCCGTCAGTCTAGAAAACGTCTCCAAGATCTACTCGCCGCGCCAGCGCGGCTGGCAGAAGCTGCTCGGGCGCGCGCCCCGTCCCGGCTTCCAGGCGCTGGACAACGTCAGCCTGAATATCGACCACGGCGAATTCTTCGGCCTGCTTGGTCCCAACGGCGCGGGCAAGACCACGCTCATCTCCATCCTGGCCGGCCTGGCCCACGCCACGGCTGGCCGCGCCACCGTCTGTGGATACGACGTCGTCGCCGACTACAAGTCGGCGCGGCGCGCGCTGGGCGTCGTGCCGCAGGAACTGGTCTATGACCCGTTCTTCACGGTGCGCGAAACCCTGCGCATCCAGTCCGGCTATTTCGGCCTGCGCAAGAACGACGACTGGATCGACGAAATCCTGTTCAACCTGGGCCTGGCCGACAAGGCCAATTCCAACATGCGGGCCTTATCCGGCGGCATGAAGCGCCGGGTGCTGGTGGCGCAGGCGCTGGTGCACCGGCCGCCCGTGATCGTGCTGGACGAACCCACCGCGGGCGTGGACGTCGACCTGCGCCGGACGCTGTGGGAATTCATCTCGCGGCTGAACAAGGCCGGCCACACCATCATGCTGACCACGCACTACCTTGAAGAAGCCGAGGCGCTGTGCAACCGCATCGCCATGCTCAAGGGCGGGCGCATCGTGGCGCTGGACACCACCCAGGCCCTGCTGGCCCGCGTGGGCGGCGTGGACCTGGAAGACGCTTTCGTGCGCATCATGCACCAGGACGACGAAACCACCGCGCGCGCCCTGCAACCCGAAGAGATCTCGTCATGACCCAGCCCACCGCGCCCGCCAGCCAGCCGCTGGTGCAGCCGCGCCTGGATGCCGGCTCCGGCTTTCCCACCCTGCTGCGCAAGGAATTGCTGCGCTTCTGGAAGGTCAGCTTCCAGACCATCGCGGCGCCGGTCATCACCGCGCTGCTTTACCTGCTGGTGTTTGCGCACGTCCTGGAAGGGCGCGTCACGGTGTACGGCACCGTGCCCTACACGTCGTTCCTGATCCCCGGGCTCATGATGATGAGCATGCTGCAGAACGCGTTCGCGAACCCGTCCTCGTCGCTCATCCAAAGCCGCATCACCGGCAATCTTGTTTTCATGCTGCTGCCGCCGCTGTCTCACCGCGACATCTTCGGCGCCTACGTGCTGGCCGCGATTGCACGCGGCCTGGCGGTTGGCCTGTGCGTGTGGGCAGTGGCGCTGTTCTTCGTGCCGCTGGCGCCCGCCCATCCGCTGTGGGTGCTGGTCTTTGCGGTGCTTGCCTGCGGCATCATGGGCACGCTGGGGCTCATCGCGGGCCTGTGGTCTGAAAAATTCGACCAGCTTGCCGCCTTCCAGAACTTCCTGATCATGCCGGCCACCTTCCTGTCCGGCGTGTTCTATTCCATCCATACGCTGCCGCCTTTCTGGCAAAGCGTGTCCCACTGGAACCCCATCTTCTACACCATCGACGGATTCCGCCACGGTTTCTTCTCGGTGTCGGACGTCTCGCCCTGGCACAGCCTGGTGGTGGTGACGGGGGTGTTCCTTGCACTCTCGACTTATGCGCTGCGGCTTCTGGCCAGCGGCTACAAACTCAGGAACTGACGTCCATGCTTCCCACTCCCGCGCAAGTCCGTCAATACATCGCCGACGGCCTGCCCTGTGAACATCTCGACGTGCAGGGCGACGGTTCGCACTTCGACGCGGTCATCGTCAGCACCGCCTTCGAAGGCAAGCGCCTGATCCAGCGACATCAACTGGTGTACGCCGCGCTGGGCGACCGCATGAAGGCCGAGATCCACGCATTGTCGATGCGCACCCTGACCCCCGCCGAATACCAGAAAGCGGGCGAATGATGGACAAACTGCGCATTACCGGCGGCGCCCGGCTGCACGGCGAAATCTCGATCTCCGGGGCCAAGAACTCGGCTCTGCCGATCCTGTGCGCCGGGCTGCTGACGGCCGACGCGCTGGTCCTGACCAACGTGCCGCGCCTGAACGACACGGGCACGATGCTGCGCCTTCTGGCGCGCATGGGCATGCGCGCCGAACGCGCCGACGACGGCGTCGTCACCCTGCAGGCCGACAACATCGACAACCTGGAAGCGCCGTACGACCTGGTCAAGACCATGCGCGCGTCCATCCTGGTGTTGGGCCCGTTGGTCGCGCGCTTCGGCGAGGCCCGTGTCAGCCTGCCCGGCGGCTGCACGATCGGCCAGCGTCCCGTCGACCAGCACATCAAGGGCCTGGCCGCGCTGGGCGCCGAAATCAGCATCGAACACGGTTTTGTCGTGGCGCGCGCCAAGCGCCTGAAGGGCGCTTCCATCCGCACCGACATGGTCACGGTGACCGGCACCGAAAACCTGCTGATGGCCGCCGTGCTGGCCGAAGGCCAAACCGTGCTGGAAAACGCCGCCCGCGAACCCGAAGTGGTGGACCTGGCGGAACTGCTCATCAAGATGGGCGCGCGCATTCAGGGCCACGGCACCGACCGCATCGTCATCGACGGCGTGGACCGCCTGCACGGCGCCGAGCACCGCGTCATCTCCGACCGCATCGAAGCCGGCACGTTCCTGTGCGCCGTCGGCGCGGCCGGCGGAGACATCCTGCTCAAGAACGCCGACGCCGGCATCCTGGGCGCCACGCTGGACAAGCTGGTGCAGGCCGGCCTGACCATCGAGACCGGCCCGGACTGGATCCGCGGCGCGATGGACAAGCGCCCCACGGCCGTGGGTTTTCGCACGCACGAATACCCCGGTTTCGCCACGGACATGCAGGCCCAGCTGATGGCGCTGGACGCCGTGGCCGACGGCACGTCCGTCATCGTCGAAACCATCTTCGAAAACCGCTACATGCACGTGCAGGAACTGCGCCGCATGGGCGCCCAGATCGACATCGACGGCCATACGGCCATCGTGCGCGGCGTGCCGCGCCTGTCGGGCGCCAGCGTCATGGCCACCGACCTGCGCGCCTCGGCCAGCCTGGTCATCGCCGGCCTGGCCGCCGACGGCGACACGCTGGTCGACCGCATCTATCACCTGGATCGCGGCTACGACCAGATGGAAGTGAAACTGCGCGCCCTTGGCGCGGATATCCAACGAGTTACCGGCAAGGAACAGGCATGAAAAGTAATAGCCCCCACGCGGCGCCTTCGGCTTGCTGCCCCCCGAGGGGGCGCGTTCATCTTGAGGCGGCTCGGCGATGAACAATTCTCGCATCACCCCCCTGACACTCGCGCTGTCCAAGGGCCGCATCTTCGAAGAAACCATGCCGTTGCTGGCGGAAGCCGGCATCGAAGTGCCCGAGAATCCCGAAAGCTCGCGCAAGCTGATCCTGCCCACCAGCGATCCGGGCCTGCGCCTGATCATCGTGCGTGCCTCCGACGTGCCCACCTACGTGCAGTACGGCGCGGCGGACCTGGGCATCGCGGGCAAGGACGTGCTCATCGAGCATGCCAAGGAACAGCCCGGCGGCCTGTACCAGCCCATCGACCTGAACATCGCCAAGTGCCGCCTGGCCGTGGCCGTGCGCAACGGCTTCGACTACGAGGCCGCCGTCCACCAGGGCGCGCGCCTGCGCGTGGCCACCAAGTACGTGCAGTCAGCCCGTGAACACTTCGCGGCCAAGGGTGTGTACGTGGACATCATCAAGCTGTATGGTTCGATGGAACTGGCGCCGCTGGTTGGCCTGGCCGATTGCATCGTCGACCTGGTGTCCACCGGCGGTACGCTGCGCGCCAACGACCTGGTCGCCGTCGAAGACGTCATGCCGATCTCATCGCGCCTGATCGTCAACCAGGCCGCGCTGAAGACCCGCGGCGACCGCCTGCAACCGCTGCTGGACGCCTTCGCAAGAGCCGCCACCCGCAACGTCTGACTCCCGCCCGCCGCGCCTAGCGCGGCGGCTGTTACCCGCTTTGCTCCATGACGCCATGGCCCTGATCAATCGTCTCGACTCCCGCGATCCCGGATTCAAATCCGCCCTGTCCAAGCTGCTGGCCTTCGAAGCCACCGAGGACGAATCCATCGACCGCGCCGCCGCCAGCATCCTGGCCGACGTGCGCGCGCGCGGCGACGCCGCGCTGGTGGAATACACGCAGCGCTTCGACCGCATGCCCGGCGCCTCGACGCAGACGCTGGAGATCCCCAAGGCCGACTGGCATGCGGCCCTGGCTGCCTTGCCGGCCGCCCAGCGCAACGCGCTGGAAGCCGCCGCCGACCGCGTGCGCGCCTACCATGAGCGCCAGCGCGCCGAGACCTGGACCTACACGGAAGCCGACGGCACCCTGCTGGGCCAGCAGGTCACCCCGCTGGATCGCGTCGGCCTGTACGTGCCGGGCGGCAAGGCTGCTTACCCGTCGTCGGTGCTGATGAACGCCATCCCGGCCAAGGTCGCCGGCGTGCAGGAACTGGTCATGGTCACGCCCACGCCCGACGGCGTGCGCAACCCCATCGTGCTGGCCGCCGCCGCCATCAGCGGCGTCGACCGCGTGTTCGCCATCGGCGGCGCGCAGGCCGTGGGCGCTCTGGCCTATGGCACGGACACCGTGCCGGCCGTCGACAAGATCGTCGGCCCCGGCAATGCCTACGTCGCCGCCGCCAAGCGTCGCGTGTTCGGCGTGGTCGGCATCGACATGATCGCCGGTCCCAGCGAAATCCTGGTCATCTGCGACGGCAAGACGCCCGCCGACTGGATCGCCATGGATCTGTTCTCGCAAGCCGAACACGACGAACTGGCGCAATCCATTCTGCTCTGTCCGAACGCCGCCTTCATCGAGGAAGTCGAAGCGTCCATCGCGCGCCTGCTGCCCACCATGCCGCGCGCCGACATCCTGCGCGTCAGCCTGGCCAACCGCGGCGCGCTGATCCTGGTCCAGAGCCTGGAAGAAGCCTGCCAGATCGCCAACGACATCGCCCCCGAACACCTCGAGATCTCCACCGAGCAGCCGGAAATCTGGACCGCGCAGATCCGCCACGCAGGCGCCATCTTCATGGGCCGCTTCAGTTCCGAGGCCCTGGGCGACTATTGCGCGGGCCCGAACCACGTGTTGCCCACGTCGCGCACGGCCCGTTTCTCGTCGCCGTTGGGCGTGTACGACTTCCAGAAGCGTTCCAGCCTGATCCAGGTGTCGCACGCCGGCGCCCAGACGCTGGGCCGCATCGCCGCCGAACTGGCGCTGGGCGAGGGCCTGCAGGCGCACGCCGCCAGCGCCCAGTACCGGATCGACAAGCCATGAGCCTGCCGGGCCGCCCCAAGGGCGAATACCGGAGTGCGCAGCGCGAAGGCCGTCCAGAGGGCGCGGACCCGGCGGCCAGCGTCGCCGGCCGCGTCGCGGAGACCGTCCGGGCCGACATTCGCGGCCTGGCCGCCTATCCCGTCGCCCACGCCGAAGGCTGCATCAAGCTGGACGCGATGGAAAGTCCCTACGAGCTGCCGGACGCCGTGCGGGACGACATCGCGCGCGTCGTTCGCGACACCGCGCTGAACCGCTATCCGTCCGCCGACCTGTCCGGGCTGCAGGCGGCCGTCAAGGCGGCCTTCGGCGTGCCCGATGCGGCCGACGTGCTGTTCGGCAATGGCTCGGACGAACTCATCCACATCATGGTGCAGGCCTGCTGCGACCCGGGTGATGTCGTGCTGTCGCCCTGGCCGTCGTTTGTGTATTTCGACATGGCGGCCCGCTTCGACCACGCCCGCTTCGTCGGCGTGCCGCTTACCGATGATCTGACCCTTGATTTGCCGGCCATGCTGGCCGCGATCGAGGAACACCAGCCCAAGCTCGTGTTCCTGGCCACGCCGAACAATCCCACCGGCGGCCTGTGGTCGCCCCAGGACGTCGACGCCATCGTGCGCGCCGCGCCGGGCCTGGTGGTGCTGGACGAGGCCTACCAGCCGTTTGCGGACTACACCTGGATGCCGGGAGTGCTGGACGCCCCCAACGTGGTCGTCATGCGCACCGTGTCCAAGATCGGTCTGGCTGGCCTGCGGTTCGGCTATCTTGCCGGTCATCCCGCGTGGATCGCCGAACTGAACAAGGTGCGGCCGCCCTACAACCTGAACGTGCTGACCCAGGCGACACTGCTTGCCGTGCTGCGCCACAAGTCCGTGCTGGACGAGCAGGCCGCCCGGCTGCGCGCCGACCGCGAACCGCTGGCCGCCGCCCTGGCCGCACTGCCGGGCGTCAGGGTATTCCCTTCCGCCGCCAATTTCATATTGGTGCGCTTTTCCGGCAAGCTCGACGGCAACGCCGTGCATCTTGCCCTGAAAACGCGCAAAATATTGATTCGCAACTTCTCCAATGCCCATCCGCTGCTGGCCAACTGCCTGCGTATTTCGGTGGGCGCCCCGGCCGAGAACGCCGCCTTGCTATCCGCCCTGCAAGAGATCTTGAGTGCTTAACATGCGTACCGCAGAAATCACCCGCAACACCAATGAAACCCGCATCCGCGTGGCCATCAACCTTGACGGCACCGGCAAGCAGACGATCGACACGGGCGTGCCCTTCCTGGACCACATGCTGGACCAGATCGCGCGCCACGGCCTGATCGACCTGGACATCAAGGCCGAGGGCGACCTGCACATCGACGCGCACCACACGGTGGAAGACGTCGGCATCACGCTGGGCATGGCCATCGCCAAGGCGGCGGGCACCAAGGCGGGCCTGCGCCGCTACGGCCACGCCTACGTGCCGCTGGACGAAGCGCTGTCGCGCGTGGTGGTGGACTTCTCGGGCCGTCCCGGCCTGGAATATCACATCCCCTTCACGCGGTCGCATATCGGCAGCTTCGACGTGGACCTCACCCGCGAATTCTTCCAGGGCCTGGTCAACCACGCGCTCATCACGATGCACATCGACAACCTGCGCGGCTTCAACTCCCACCATCAGGCCGAAACGGTATTCAAGGCCTGTGGCCGTGCGCTGCGCATGGCCCTGGAAGTCGACCCCCGCATGGGCGACGTCGTGCCCTCCACCAAGGGCGTGCTGTAACGTACGCATCCCACACGCACCGCACCAGGCAGACAGAAGTGACCACTATCGCCATCGTCGACTACGGAATGGGCAATTTCCATTCCGTCGCACGCGCCCTGAAATACGCCGCGCCTGACGCCGACATCCGCATCTGCAACCAGCCCCAGGAAATCGCCGCAGCTGACCGCGTGGTATTCCCCGGCCAGGGCGCCATGGCGGATTGCATGCGCACCCTGAACGAATCCGGCCTGCGCGAAGCCGTCGTCCGCGCCGCCCGCGAGAAGCCCCTGCTGGGCGTCTGCGTGGGCGAACAGATGCTGTTCGAGTCCAGCGAAGAGGGCGGCACGGCCTGCCTGGGCTTGTTCCCCGGCGTGGTGCGCCGCTTTGCCGGCCCGCGTTTCGCCGACCTGATCCCTGCCGACGACGAAGCCTGCCTTGCCGACACCGGCGCCGCGGGCCTGGCCGACACCCGCCCCGAGAAGCTCAAAGTGCCTCACATGGGATGGAACAAGGTCCGCCACACCCGCTCTCACCCGATCTGGGACGGCATTCCGGACGACTCGCACTTCTATTTCGTCCATAGTTACTACGCCGATCCGGCTGATCCGAGCCTGACAGTTGGTGAAACCGATTATGGCGTCGCCTTTACCTGCGCGGTGGCGGCAGCTAACATTTTCGCGGTGCAGTTCCACCCCGAAAAGAGCGCCGAGCACGGTTTGCGCCTGTATCGCAATTTTGTAGACTGGCAGCCGTAGGCCCACAGCCTGCATCCGCCAGCCCATTCAACCTTTCTATTTTTCTTGCTGCCAACCATGCTGCTGATCCCCGCCATCGATCTCAAAGACGGGCGTTGCGTGCGCCTGCGCCAGGGCGACCTGGACGATGCAACGGTGTTCTCCGAAGACCCTGCCGCCATGGCCAACCGCTGGCTCGACCAAGGCGCCCGCCGCCTGCATCTGGTCGACCTGAACGGCGCCGTCGCCGGTAAGCCGAAGAACGAAGCCCCCATCAAGGCGATCCTCGAAGCGGTCGGCGATGAAATCCCTGTCCAGATCGGCGGCGGCATCCGCGACCTGGACACCATCGAACGCTACCTCGACGCCGGCATTTCCTACGTCATCATCGGCACTGCCGCGGTCAAGAACCCCGGCTTCCTGCAGGATGCATGCGGCGCCTTCCCCGGACAGATCATCGTCGGCCTGGACGCTCGCGACGGCAAGATCGCCACCGATGGCTGGAGCAAGCTGACGCGCCACGACGTGCTGGATCTGGCCAAGAAGTTCGAAGACTACGGCTGCGAAGCCATCATCTACACCGACATCGGCCGCGACGGCATGCTGTCGGGCGTCAACGTCGAAGCCACGGTCCGCCTGGCCCAGCACGTGCGCATCCCCGTGTACGCCTCTGGCGGCATCGCCGGCATCCAGGACATCGAAGCCCTGTGCGCCGTCGAAGAAGAGGGCGTCGAAGGCGCCATCCTGGGCCGCAGCATCTACGAAGGCACGCTCGACTTCCAGGCCGCGCAGGCGCGCGCCGACGAATTGGCAAAATGACCACATCCAGCAGCACCCCCGGGGCCGGCGCGCCTTTGCAGAACGCGCTGACCCGCCGCATCATTCCCTGCCTTGACGTCACCGCCGGCCGCGTCGTCAAGGGCGTGAACTTCGTCAACCTGCTCGACGCGGGCGACCCCGTCGAGATCGCCCGCCGCTACAACGAGCAAGGCGCCGACGAACTCACGTTCCTGGACATCACCGCCACCAGCGACGGCCGCGACCTGATCCTGCCCATCATCGAGCAGGTCGCCTCGCAGGTCTTCATTCCGTTGACGGTCGGCGGCGGCGTGCGCCAGGTGTCCGACATCCAGCGCCTCTTGAATGCCGGCGCCGACAAGATCAGCATCAACAGCGCCGCCGTGGCCAACCCGGAACTGGTTCGCGCCGCTTCGGATTACCACGGTTCGCAATGCGTGGTCGTGGCCATCGACGCGCGCCGTGTATCGGCGCCCGGCGAACCCGCACGCTGGGAAGTCTTCACGCACGGAGGCCGCAAGGCCACCGGCCTGGACGCCGTGGCCTGGGCGCGCCGCATGGCCGCCTACGGCGCAGGCGAAATCCTGCTCACCAGCATGGACCGCGACGGCACCAAATCCGGCTTCGACCTGGAACTGACCCGCGCCGTTTCCGACGCCGTGCCGGTGCCCGTCATCGCCTCCGGCGGCGTGGGCAACCTGCAGCATCTGGCCGACGGCGTCACCACCGGCCGCGCAAGCGCCGTGCTTGCCGCCAGCATCTTCCACTTTGGCCAACACACCGTCGGCGAGTGCAAGCGCTTCATGGCCGACCAAGGCATCGCAGTACGATTGGACTGAATATGAGCAATGAACCCGCCTGGATGGCCGACGTCGTCTTCGACGAAAACGGCCTGATCCCCGCCATCGCCCAAGACGCCGAAAACGGCCAGATCATGATGGTGGCCTGGATGAACCGCGAATCCCTGGCCGAGACCGCCGCCACCGGCCGCGCGGTCTACTGGTCGCGCTCGCGCCAGCGCCTGTGGCGCAAGGGCGAAGAATCCGGTCACGTCCAGGAAGTGCATGAACTGCGGCTGGATTGCGATGGCGACGTGATCCTGCTGAAGGTCCACCAGGAAGGCGGCATCGCCTGTCACACCGGCCGCGCCAGCTGTTTCTTCCGCCGCCTGGAAGGCCAGACCGACCACGCTTCCTGGGTCACGGTGGATCCGGTGCTCAAAGACCCGGAACTCATCTACAAATGACTGATCAGACCTTGAGCGCGGCCGACGTGCTGGCCCGCATTGCAGACACCCTGGAAACCCGGCGCCCCCAGAATGGCGGCGACCCGCAGGCCTCCTATTCGGCCAAGCTGCTGGCCAAGGGGCCCGATTCCTTCCTGAAAAAGATCGGGGAAGAAGCCACTGAACTGGTCATGGCCGCCAAGGACGGCGTGCCGGACCGCATCGTCAGCGAAACCGCGGATCTCTGGTTTCACTGCCTGGTGGCGCTGACCCATTTCAACCTGCGACCCGAAGACGTGCTGGCCGAGCTGGCCCGCCGCGAAGGCCTGTCGGGCCTGGCGGAAAAGGCAAGCCGCCCGCAAGACTGACTACGGAACCCGAACCCATGAGCGACAACTGCCTGTTTTGCAAGATCGCCGCCGGCGACATCCCGTCCAAGAAGGTCTACGAAGACCAGGACTTTGTTGCATTTCACGATATCAATCCGGCCGCGCCGGTGCACTTGTTGCTGATCCCTCGACGTCATGTCACATCCATGCAGGATATTACGGGCGAGGACGCAGATTGGTTGGGTAGAATGATGTCGTTGGCGCCGCGGCTTGCCGCCGAGAACGGTTGCCGTCCGGGCCCTGATGGCGGATTTCGCATCATGATCAATTCTGGCGTCGAAGGCGGCCAGGAAGTCCCGCACCTGCATTTCCACATCATCGGCGGCTCGCGTCCCTGGAAAGGTCGCGTGGCCCCCACTGCGTAATTCGGAGAAACATCATGGGTAGTTTCAGCATTTGGCACTGGTTGGTCGTTCTGGTCATCGTTGCGCTGATTTTCGGCACCAAGAAGCTGCGTAACATCGGCGGCGATCTGGGTGGCGCGGTCAAGGGCTTCAAGGAAGGCATGAAGGAAGCCAACAGCGACAAGCCCGCCGAACCGGTCACGCAGCAGCGCGTCGCCGGCGACACCATCGACGTGCAGGCCAAGGAAAAAACCAACTCCTGAGCGTCACAGCCAGTCTCCCCGGGCCAGCCTTGAACAGGCCGGCCCTCATTGTTTCAATTCCCGAGCGGCCGTCGAATGTTTGATGTCAGCCTCACTGAACTGATGGTGATCGGCGTCGTCGCCCTGATCGTCATCGGCCCCGAACGCCTGCCCAAGGTGGCCCGCACTGTCGGTCACCTGCTCGGGCGCGCGCAGCGTTACGTCAATGACGTCAAGTCCGATATCCAGCGCGAAATCGAACTCGACGAACTGCGCAAGTTCAAAACCGAAATGGAAGATGCCGCCCAGGGCGTGCAACAGTCCATGAACGAGACCCAGGCCTCCTTGCAAGAGCCCGTGCAGCAATTCCGCGCGGAACTCGACGAGGTCGCCCGCGAAGCCTCGGGCAAGGCAACGCCAGCGGCCGCTACGGTTGCCGCGACGGCCACCGCCGCCGCGGACGCCGCTGCCGAGCCGGCGCGCACGATTGCCCCGCCCGGACAGAACCAAAACCTGGACCTGGACCTACCCGCCGCGGAACCCGCGTCCGGTCCGACCGCTATCCCCCAACAACCCGCCCCGGCGCCCAGCGCGCCCACGGCTGACGTCGCCGCGCCCGTCGCCAAGCCCGTCTCGCCCTCCGGAACCCCGTCGTGACCCAGGACGCCTCCCAAGAAGAAGGCCAGCAAGAGACCTTCATCTCCCATCTGGTCGAACTGCGCACGCGCCTGCTGCGCGCCGTCGGCGCGGTGGTAGCCGTGTTCATCGTGCTGTTCATCTATCCCGGCGCGTCGGCCATCTATGACGTGCTGGCCGCACCCATGCTGGCATCGCTGCCCGAGGGCACGCGCATGATCGCCACCGGCGTCATCACGCCGTTCATGGTGCCGGTCAAGGTCACGATGATGGCCGCGTTCATCGTCGCGCTGCCCGTGGTGCTGTACCAGGCCTGGGCCTTCGTGGCGCCCGGGCTGTACCGCCACGAAAAGCGCCTGGCGCTGCCGCTCATCGTCTCCAGCACCTTCCTGTTCATCGCGGGCATGGCGTTCTGCTATTTCGTGGTGTTCCGCACGGTGTTCCACTTCATCGCCACCTTCGCGCCGCAGTCCATCACCCCCGCGCCGGACATCGAGGCCTACCTCAGCTTCGTCATGACGATGTTCCTGGCGTTCGGCATCACGTTCGAAGTCCCCGTGGCCGTAGTGTTGCTGGTGAAGATGGGCGTTGTCGAGCTGTCCAAGCTCAAGGCCGCGCGCGGCTATGTCGTGGTGGGCGCCTTCATCATCGCCGCCGTCGTCACGCCCCCGGACGTGGTCAGCCAGTTCATGCTGGCGGTGCCGCTGTGCCTGCTGTACGAAGTCGGCCTGATCTGCGCCCGCATGGTCACGCCCAAAGAGGGCGCTTCCGACGACGCGGCCTCGGACTCGCTCACCGAACGCCACTGACGCGCTCGGCTCCCTGCAAAAGCAGGACTGTTTCACCCTTGTCGGCACATGACTGCAATCCTACATTGCAGTCATGTCGCTCCCACAAAGGCTGCGCACCCTCATGCGGTGGCGCGGCATCCCTAGCCAGAACCAGCTCGCGCGTATCTCCGGCGTACCGCAGTCCTGCATCCATCGCATCCTGACCCGCCCGGCTGACAGTTATTCGCCATCCCGCCTGACGTTGACGCGGCTGGCGCGAGCACTGGGCACCAGCGTGGCGTGGCTGGCCGACGGCGTCGTTCCCGCGGCCGATTCCCCCTCCGCCCCCGCGCACGGCCTGCATGACGCGGCCATTGGTTATCGCGACGGCTACTGCGCCGAGATCTGCGCCCGACTGGAAAACCAGCCCGACAGCATCAAGAAGGTGATCCTGGCCGTGGTGCGGGAATTTTCCGAAAAACAGGGCGGCGCCGGCGGGCCACCGGCGCTGGACAACTCGTCCACCTAGCGCGGTTTGCCTGGGCGCGTACCCACCACCACCGCCAACTCCGCAGGCTTGCCCGACCTCAGGATGCCCAGCGTGGCCCGTTGTCCCGGGGGCAGCAGCGCAATTTCAGACAACAGCGCGGTGGTGTCCGCCACCCGCTTTCCATTCACCGACTGCACGATGTCGCCCACGCGCAGGCCCGCGCGCCCGGCCGGCCCGTCGCGCATGACGCCAGCGATGATCACGCCCGTGGTGTCCTTTGACAGCTCGAACGCCCGCGCCAGCTCCGGCGTGACGTCCTGCGGCTCCACGCCCAGCCAGCCGCGCTTGACGCCCCCTGTCTTGACGATCTCGTCCATCACCCTGCGCGCGATCTCGATCGGCGTCGCAAAGCCAATGCCCATCGATCCACCCGATTCGGAATAGATGGCGGTGTTGATGCCCACCAGGTTGCCATAGGCGTCGATCAGCGCGCCGCCGGAGTTGCCCGGATTGATCGCGGCATCGGTCTGGATGAAGTTCTCGTACGTATTCAGGCCCAGGCCATTGCGGCCCAGCGCCGACACGATGCCCTGCGTGGTGGTCTGTCCCACGCCAAACGGGTTGCCGATCGCCAGCACGACGTCGCCCACGCGCAGGCCGCCATCAGGCGCAAGCGTGGCGGCGGGCAGGGACCGCAAGGTCGCCAGCTTGAGCACCGCCAGATCCGTATCCGGGTCCGCGCCCACGACCTTGGCCGTGTCGCGCCGGCCGTCCCGCAATGCAACCTCGATGGCGTCCGCAGCCTGCACTACGTGATAATTCGTCAGCACATAGCCGTCCTGGTTCACGATCACCCCGGACCCCAGGCTGGTCGAAGCCTCGCGGCGGCTCACGCCCGGCATCTGCCCAAAGAACTGGCGCAGCACGGGGTCATCGGGCAGCGGAATCAGCGGCACGTTCACGTGCTTGGTGGTAAAGACATTCACCACCGACGGCGCCGCCTTGGCCACGCCGTCCGCATACGACACCGCGCCGACATCCCCCCCGGTCGGATGGCCGGCCGCCGCCACAACCTGCTGGACAGCTCCTGGCCCGTTCACCCGCAGCAGGTCGGGCCGCAATGTGGTCACGACGAATAGAATACCCAGGCAGACCGTGACGGCCTGAGCAAAAATCAGCCAATATCGGCGCATGATTCTGATAGGACTAGCGATGAATAAAGTGGACTCCCGCGTCCTGGCCAACTGGCTGGACGACACCCTGCAAGCGGCCCGTTTCAAGGACTACTGTCCCAACGGGATGCAGGTGGAAGGCCGATCCGAGGTCGGACACATTATCACCGGTGTCACGGCCAGCGAAGCATTGCTGCGCGCGGCGGTCGAGCGCGGCGCAGATGCGGTGCTGGTGCATCACGGCTGGATGTGGCGCAACGAAGACCGCCGCGTCATCGGCACGCGCCGCACGCGCATGGCCCTGACCTTGAAGAATGACCTGAACCTGTATGCCTATCACCTGCCGCTGGATGCGCATCCCACGCTGGGCAACAACGCCCAGCTCGCGCGCGTGCTGGGCCTCGTGCCCGCGCGCCGCGACGACGGCGCCCCGCTGACCTGTGGCCAGGACGGGCTGATCTGGCTGGGCAACACCGACGTACCGCAAACCCTGGGCCAACTCGGCGATCGGGTCGCCCAGCGCCTGGGCCGCCAGCCACTAGTCGTGGGCGACCCCGATCAGCCGCTGGCGCGGATCGGGTGGTGCACCGGCGGCGCACAAGGCATGATGGGTGACGCGATCGATGCCGGCGCCACGGCCTACATCACCGGCGAAGTCTCGGAATCCACCGTCCACCTGGCCCGGGAAACGGGCGTGGGCTTCGTCGCTGCGGGCCACCACGCCACCGAACGCTACGGCGTCCAGGCGCTGGGCCAGGCCGTGGCCCAGCATTTCGGCATCACCGTCGAATTCGTGGATATCGACAATCCGGCCTGAAAAGCCCGGCGAACAGGGCGCCGGCTGCCGCCGCCGCCCGATGCATAAGCGCCCCGAAGGGCGCTTTTCTTTTACGGCCGCTTGAGCAGGTCGCGGATTTCACGCAGCAGCGCCACGTCTTCGGGCGTCTTGGCCGGCGCTTCCTCGCTCTTGGCGCGGGCCTTGTAGATGGCCTTCACCATCCAGAAGATCACAAACGCCAGCAACACGAAGTTGATGATGATGGTGACGAAGTTGCCCCACGCGAACACGTTGGCCCCTGCCTTGGTCAGGTCGGCGTAGGTCATCGGGCCGCTGTAGCCCTCCGGCATCGACAGCACGAGGAATTTGTTCGAAAAATCAACTGATCCGCCAAGAATGAAATTGACGAGAGGCATGATGATGTCCCGGACCAACGAGTCGACAATCCTGCCGAAAGCCGCGCCGATAATGACACCGACGGCCAGATCGACCGCATTGCCCTTGACCGCGAAATCTCGAAACTCTTTGACGAAACCAGTCGTTTTGCTCATAAATCCGCTCCATTCTTGATACGCCTGAGGGTAGGCTGGCCTATAATACGCGGTTGCTATGTTGTTACATATTCCCGCGAACCCGATGCCGCAGAAGTGATGCTACTCGTAGAGCGGGCGCATCAACAAGGATAGGAAGATGAGTCAGGATACGCTGGTGCATGACGATGACGGTGCGGTTGATCCCAACCTGCCACCTGATCCTTCGCGACGTTTCTGGGTTACCACCGCCTGTGCTGTGGGTGGCGTAGCAGGTGTCGCAACGGCAGTGCCGCTTGTGAGCACGTTTTCCCCCTCCGAAAAAGCCCGCGCGGCTGGGGCCCCCGTTGAAGTGGACATCGGCGACATTCCTGTCGGCGCCATGAAAACGGTTGAATGGCGCGGCAAGCCGGTGTGGATCCTCCACCGCTCTCCCGAGCAGCTCGCCGGCCTGAAGACGCTGGATCCCCAGCTAGCCGACCCGCAATCCAAGCGGCCCGGCTTCACTCCTCCCTACGCCGAAAACGAAGGCCGCTCGCGCAAGCCCGAGATCTTCGTTTGCGTCGGCATCTGCACCCACCTGGGTTGCTCGCCTACTTCGCACTTCGAAACGGGTGGCGGCGGCGGCCTGGGCGCGGACTGGCAAGGCGGATTCCTCTGTCCCTGCCACGGCTCTACGTTCGACCTGGCAGGCCGGGTCTTCAAGAACAAGCCCGCTCCCGATAATCTCGAAGTTCCGCCGTACCAGTATCTCACCGACACCCGGATCATCGTGGGCGTCGATGAAGACAACAAGGCCTGACGCGCGCGTCGCGCTTTTTTCCCGAATTACGTAAGTAAAACAATACGCCACGTATTAGAGAAGGAGCCGTTACATGGCTGGCGAGAAAACCGTCGAGACGACAGGCCTGTTGGGCTGGCTGGACCGGCGCTTTCCGGTGACCTCCACCTGGAAAGCACATCTGTCCGAGTATTACGCACCCAAGAATTTCAACTTCTGGTATTTCTTTGGCTCGCTGGCGCTTCTGGTGCTGGTGCTGCAGATCGTGACCGGCATTTTCCTGGTCATGCACTACAAGCCGGACGCCGAACGCGCGTTCCAATCCGTCGAATACATCATGCGCGAGGTCCCGTGGGGCTGGCTGGTGCGCTACATGCATTCCACCGGCGCGTCGATGTTCTTCGTCGTCGTCTACCTGCACATGCTCCGCGGCCTGCTCTACGGTTCCTACCGCAAGCCCCGCGAACTGGTGTGGATCTTCGGCGTCGCGATCTTCCTCTGTCTGATGGCCGAAGCCTTCTTCGGCTACCTGCTGCCGTGGGGCCAGATGTCGTACTGGGGCGCCCAGGTGATCGTGAACCTGTTCGCCGCCATTCCGTTCATCGGCCCTGAACTGTCCATCTGGATCCGCGGCGACTACGTCGTGTCGGACGCCACGCTGAACCGCTTCTTCGCCTTCCACGTCATCGCCATTCCGCTGGTGCTGGTCGGCCTGGTGGCGGCGCACCTGGTCGCGCTGCACGAAGTCGGCTCGAACAACCCGGACGGCATCGAGATCAAGCAGGGCCCGAAGGACAAGTACGGTCGCCCGAAAGACGGCATCCCGTTCCACCCGTTCTACTCGGTTCATGACCTGGTGGGCGTGGCGGGCTTCCTGCTGGTGTTCGCGGCCATCGTGTTCTTCGCCCCGGAAATGGGCGGGTACTTCCTCGAGTTCAACAACTTCATTCCTGCGGACTCGCTGAAGACGCCTCCGCACATTGCGCCGGTCTGGTACTTCACGCCGTTCTACTCCATGCTGCGCGCAACCACCGACGAATTCACGTGGGTGCTGGCCGGCGCGGCGGTGTTGGGCGCGATCGTGCTGTTCGCCAAGAGCAATCTCAAGGGCTTCCTGCGCATTGCCGTCCCCGGCATCCTGATCGTCGTCGCCGTGCTGCTGCGCGCCATCGACGCCAAGTTCTGGGGCGTGGTGGCCATGGGCGGCACGGTCGTCATCCTGTTCTTCCTGCCCTGGCTCGACCATTCGCCGGTCAAGTCGATCCGCTACCGCCCCACGTGGCACAAGTGGATCTACGGCATCTTCATGGTCAACTTCCTGGTGCTCGGCTACATCGGTACGCAGCCGCCCAGTCCTCCGTTGAACCTGACGTCGCAGATCGGCACGCTGCTGTACCTGGCATTCTTCTTCCTGATGCCGGTATGGAGCCGCCTGGGCACTTTCAAGCAAGTGCCCGACCGCGTCACGTTCCACGCCCACTGAGCCCACGCGAATAACGGACAAACCATGATCAAGAAGCTGATTGGTGCCGTGGCCCTGATGCTCACGTGTACCGCTACCTTTGCCGCCGGAGGCGGATTTGCGCTGGACAAGGCGCCTTACCGCGTCAACGACATGGCGTCGCTGCAAAATGGCGCCAAGCTGTTCGTCAACTACTGCCTGAACTGTCATAGCGCGTCCTCGATGCGCTACAACAAGCTCAAGGACATCGGGCTGACCGACCAGCAAATCAAGGAAAGCCTGCTGTTCACGGGCGAAAAGATTGGCGACATGATGCACGTCGCCATGACGCCCAAGGACGCCAAGCAGTGGTTCGGCACGACGCCCCCGGACTTGTCCGTGATCGCCCGCGCCAAATCCGTGAACGCCGGTCCCTCGGGCTCCGACTACCTGTACACCTACCTGCGCACTTTCTACCGCGACACGTCGCGCGCCACCGGCTGGAACAACCTGGTGTTCCCGGCCGTCGGCATGCCTCACGCGCTCTGGCAGGAACAGGGTCCGCGCGAGCTCACCACGGTCGCCATGCACGAGGTCGAAGGCAAGGACGGCGGCGCCAAATCCTGGGAACGCGTCACAACGGTGTACGATGCACAGGGTTTTGCCACGGTCAAGGCCGAGCCGGTAGCCAACTACCACGGCCATGCCACCTTCGATGCCAAATTCAAGGCCGCCAACCCGGCCCAAACCGCAACATACGACAACGACGTCGCCGACCTGACCGCGTTCATGTCCTGGATGGCTGAACCGGTCCAGACACTCCGTGTCCGAATCGGCGTCGGTGTCATGTTGTTCCTGCTGCTGTTCTTCTTTGTTACGTGGCGCCTGAATGCCTCGTACTGGAAACACGTGCGCTAACCGCAACGCCCCGCCAGGTTCCCCAGCCGACCCCGTTTTTTCATTAGGGGACGGAACAGGCGGATAGGGCTGTACGCCTATCCCCGCCTGGCAATTGGGGCCAGCGCCTGCTAGATTTAGGCGCTGGCCTTTCGTTTTTCATAAAGGACTTACCGCCATGATGGTGCTCTATTCCGGAACCACGTGTCCGTTTTCGCAACGCTGCCGCTTCGTGTTGTTCGAAAAGGGTATGGATTTCGAGATCCGCGACATCGACCTGTACAACAAGCCCGAAGACATCTCGGTGATGAACCCGTACGGTCAAGTGCCCATTCTGGTCGAGCGCGACCTGGTCCTGTACGAGTCGAACATCATCAACGAGTACATCGACGAGCGCTTCCCGCATCCGCAGCTGATGCCCGCCGACCCGGTCATGCGTGCGCGCACGCGCCTGTTCCTCTACAACTTCGAGAAAGAACTGTTCGTTCACGTCTCGACGCTTGAAGACCGCAGCGCCAAGCCCGACGAGAAGAAGCTGGCCAACGCGCGCCAGAACATCCGCGACCGCCTGGCCCAGCTGGCGCCGATGCTGCTCAAGAACAAGTACATGCTGGGCGAGGAATTCTCCATGCTCGACGTGGCCGTGGCTCCGCTGCTCTGGCGCTTGGACCACTACGGCATCGAACTGCCCAAGAACGCGGCTCCGCTGCAAAAGTACGCCGAACGCATCTTCTCGCGCCCGGCCTACATCGAAGCGCTGACGCCTTCGGAAAAAGTAATGCGTCGTTAAGGCTGGCTGTGTAATGGGTGAAACTTCGACCAAACCGTATCTGATCCGCGCGCTGCACGAATGGTGCACCGATAACGGCTACACGCCGTACATCACCGTGCAGGTCGACGAGCACACCATGGTGCCCGTCGCCCACGTGCGCGACGGTCAGATCACGCTGAACGTAGGCACGCTGGCCACCAACCGCCTGGTCCTGGGCAACGAATTCATCGAATTCCAGGCCCGCTTCAGCGGCGTGACCGAAAACGTCTACGTCCCCGTAGGCGCCGTCAGCGCCATCTATGCGCGCGAAACCGGCGCCGGCATGGGCTTCGAGGTCCAGCCCTACGAGCCGCCCGAGGCGGGCGCCCAGGGCGCAGCCCAGGAGGCCGCGCCCGAAGGCTCCGACGCCAATCCCGCCCCAGGTGGCGACGATGGCGACGACGACGAGCCCAAGCGCCCGCGCCTGACCATCGTCAAATAACGACCGAACGCAGGGCCTGCATTTTTTTCATTACAATGCAGTCCCTGCGCGTGCCCCGGCACGCAACGCCGGTGTAGCTCAGTTGGTAGAGCAGCTCACTTGTAATGAGAAGGTCGAGGGTTCGATTCCTTTCACCGGCACCAGACACCACCCGTATCCCGTCATATCGGATGGCGCTTGAAACCCGCACCAGCAAAGGCTGTGCGGGTTTTTTATTGGCCAAGTAGTTGCGATCACCAAGTAGGTGCGATCAACGCGATGACGCCGTCGGCTTCAAGTCCCGGGCGGATCGACTCGCCGTCCGGGAGAAATTCGACTACTTGCCATCCAGGGCCAGGATTTCGACTTTTAGCGTAGTTCCGTCATTGACGAGCGAATCCGCGATGCTCTTGGCTTCTTCATGAGCCATCCCTCCGACATCAAGATGCCTTCCTGAAATCGGCCCCATGATCACGGCTTCAGTGATTGTCTTGTCGTTGGCGGATATCCGCGCAGTATTGCCGACATGGGCTGCCGTGAAGGACTCCAGTTCCTTCGCGCTGCTTGCGGACAACACTAGGCTTAACGAAGCGAGTTTGCGGTCGTCGTCGAACGACGGCTTGGCGCTCTCCACGCGAAGCGAAAGGGCTGCCAATACTGTCGAAGCGTCGGAAGACGGCCGGCGATATTCGGACGACCAATTCGCGCATGTGGGAGCCTTCCCGATAATTTCCGTCATCAGTTCTTGCGCGCGAATCGCTGCCTTCGGGAGTGCATCGCACTGTCCTGGCGTTAAAAAGAAAAAGCCAGTAGGTGGATCAAATCCGAATGCCGTTCCCGAAAAATCGAGGTTCTCTCCGAGGATATTTCGTACTTCATCAAACAACCGTGAGGCATCCTCTTCCTTTCCGGTATCAATCAACAGGAACGCGCGGGGGCGGGAGCTGGGAAGTGGCGCCTGCTCTTCATATTCTGTGCAGCCCGCCACCAGCAGGACCGTCGCAAACGCAAAAGCAAAACGAGCTTTCATCGACCAGTAACCCATGTCCACCACCTTTTGCTCAAGCCACGGTCTGTGCCAATAACGTCCCTTAGGCCCAGGTCACCACTGACAATTCGGAAGGAATGACGATCAACAAGCGGCGCATGTACCATCAGATAGTCAAATCCATTTGGCACGGACTGTCCGGCAATCGTGGCTTGTGCCACTTGCCTTGCGGTCGATTTCGGGCGAGGCCCCGCCGCCGCTACTAGCCGATGAGATCGGAAATTTAGTTCCCACATCACTTTGGCTGCAGGTAGCTGCGTCTCATAAACCTGAGGGGAAACCTCGCCGAGCGTGAGCTGAACTTCGGGCCGTCCATCTGACACGCCAACGCTAATCGGGATCGGAAGTCGCGAAACCACGCGACGTTCAAAAAATTCATCTTGCAGCATGTCCCGCGTCGCAACAACGGACAGCGGGCGACCATCCCAGTCAAGGGGGCGAGAGTTGATTTCGTAGTTGAACTCGTGCTGCCCCCAATCAAGCGCCCAAGTTTCCACCGCAATACGTCTACCTCCAATGAAACACAACGTCTTACCCGGCGGGGCGATTGCGAACGGTTTGTATGAAATGCCTTTGATGACGCGAATATTGCTATTCATCCTTGTCTGCCCCCCAGCCAATTAGCGGCGTTGCTTGGCGAAGTGGCTAAGATCATGAATAGCGGCTGCACCGTCTATCAGCGCTGTCTGAATTCATCAGTAGCATCCAGGCTTTTTTTGGCCCGCAGGCACGGCTACTTTTCCACTAGAGGTGCAAGTTCACCCGCGAGCAAGCATGCCGACGACGGTAAACAATCGTCAGAGCGGACAGCGGATCATCACAGAGCGACCCAGAGAAGTTGAACCGCGCAGCGGGCAGGGGTGAAAAGTTTTCTATTACCGGTCTAAGCGGCGTCCGAAACAAAGACGTAGGGCATCTGCTGCTGGGCGGCGGTCTCGGCTCAGGGCGTGATCGCATTTGAATGACCCGCCAAGATCCAGAGTCGGTACGTCTTGGGCAGCAATGACGCCCGCATAGCGGGCCCGATTGATCCGCCGCCCGGCGCCGCCTAGCCGCATGATTAGCTGGGATTGAAGCGCTAGCCATCTTTGACCCAGCCATGCGCTCTCTCTGCCAAGCTCCCAATATTGGCGAGCCGCACCGGCCCGAGTGCACCACCCACGCGGCACCCGTAATCATCGCCAGCACCGCGCCCCATCCCGCGGTTGCCCCGAATACCGCCCCCTGGGCTGAACCTGATACAACCTAAGCAGAAACGACGAGGTGAACCATGATTGACGGATTGATAGCGGGCAAGATCTACGGGCAGGCCAAGAAGGGGGTCGGCAAGAATGGCAGCGTTTACGTCACCGCGAAGGTGCGCGCGGCCGGTGGGGATGGCGAACCCCTGTTGGTGAACGTCATCACGTTTTCGCAGAGCGCTGGACAGGCGCTGACGGCGCTGGGCGACGGCGAAAGCGTGGCGCTGTCTGGCTCGCTGACCGTGAAGGTGTGGAAGGACCGCGATGGTGTGATTCGTCCCGCCCTGGATATGCAGGCGCATGCCGTGCTCACCGCGCACCCGGCCAGAAAGCAGGGACAGGTGGCGGGCGAGGACTCCGCCAATACCCCCCGCGATTGAAGACGCGGCGCATCCGTTCGCGGACAACGTCTTACCGGGTGCAGCCGTCGCTACACTAGATACGTAGTCGATACGGATCGATGCCTGGCCTGGCTCGGTTCGGCCCACGCGGCCAGCGACCCTGCCGGCGGCGGCGAACAGTAAGCAAAAAAAAGCCCAACCGCGCGGTTGGGCTTTGTGCTCGGCCTCAGCCCAGCGGCGGCAGCATATCGAACAGCAGCACCATCACCAGGCCCACCACCGCGACGATCGACTGCACCACCGAGATCGTCTTGGTGGCTTCGCCCATGGTCATGCCGAAGGACTCCTTCACCATCCAGAAGCCCGCGTGGTTGGCATAGTTGAAAAAGAGCGAACCGCAGCCGATCGAGAGCGCTAGCAGCGGCAGGTTCAGGCTGGGATCGGCGCCAGCCAGCGGCGCGAGCAGGCCCGCGGCGCCAACGATGCCGACCGTGGCGGAGCCCGTGGACACCGACAGCAGCATGGCGATCAGCCAGCCCAGGATCAGCGGCGGGAACGCGAACTGATGGGTCAGGTGCACGATGGCATCGCCCACCTTGGCGCTGGTCAGCACCTGCTGGAAGGCGCCGCCGCCAGCGATGATGAGCATGATGCCCGCGATGGGCCTGAGACTCTGGCCCAGCGCGCCGCGCAGTTTTTCCGCGTCGCCGCCGCGCAGGAACACCAGCGTCACGGCCGCAAACAACACGCCCAGCAGCATCGCGACCACCGGGTTGCCCAGGAAGGCGGCCACGTGCGTCACGCTGGAATCCTTGGGCAGCAGCATCTCGGCCAGGGCGTGCACCAGCATCAGCAGTGCGGGCAGCAGGGCCGCCAGGACGCCCAGGCCCACGCTGGGCGCATTCTTGCCCTGTGCGGCATCGGTCGTCGCCGTGAACTGCTCGAGCAGCGCCTCGTCAGGCCGGGTGGTCATGCGCGGGGCAATGAAAGCGCCATACAGCGGACCGCCGAAGATCATGGCCGGCAGGGCGGCGATAAAGCCGTAGATCATGGTGGGACCGACGGTGGTCTTCAGCGTGGCGATTGCGGTCAGCGGGCCGGGATGCGGCGGCACCATGCCGTGCATGGCCGCCAGGGCCGCGATAACCGGCACGCCGACGTAGACGTAGGCCGAGCCCTTGAAACGCTCCTGGCTTTCCAGCTTGCGCGCCACGCTGAAGATCAGCGGCAGCATCACCACCAGCCCCACTTCAAAGAACATCGGAATGCCGATGACGAACGCCACCAGCGTCATCGCCCAGGGAATCATGCGGGCCGAGGTATGCCGCAGGATGGCATTGGCCAGGCGCTCGGTGGTGCCGGAATCGGCCAGGATCTTGCCCAGCATGGCGCCCAGGGCAATCACCACGCCCACTGCGCCCAGCGTCTTGCCGGCGCCATCCGTCAGATTCTTGACGATGGCGACCGGCGCCATGCCGGTGGCAAAGCCGACGCCGATGGAGACGATCAGCAGCGCCAGCAGCGGATGCATGCGTATGCGCGAAACGATGAGCGCGACCAGGACCAGAACGCTCACCAGGGCGGTGAGCAGCAATTGGATGTCGAACGAAGACATGAATGAACCCAGAAAAACGAGAGAGGTCGCGAACCTTCTGGGTGCCATGATACGGGATCGGGTTGACGGCAGCCTTGCAGGCTGGCGCTCCCGGAGAGGGCGCCATTCGCCGGCCTTCGCCACGAGGGCTAGCCGGTAACCGCCAACGGCAATTCCGAAAACCGGAACCAGGTTTTCGACCCGTTTTGCATTCTTTCGATTTTTTGTGCATAATTCGCCCCCTCTACCTGTTCCCCGATAGCTCAGTCGGTAGAGCGACGGACTGTTAATCCGCAGGTCGCTGGTTCGAGCCCAGCTCGGGGAGCCAAGAATTTGCAGTATCGCAGTACCCCTAAAAAAGCCCGCAACTTGTTTGCGGGCTTTTTGCATTGGGGCGGCGGTTGCCATGCCGCGTGCATGGCGTAGGATGGCTCGCATCCGCATATCCGCTTATCCCTTGGCACCCACACACCCATGCGTTCCACGCGATCCCTGCCTGCCCTGGTCTCGCTGCGCGCCTTCGAGGCGGCCGCAAGGCGGCTAAGCTTTTCGCAGGCGGCCCAGGAATTGTTCGTCACGCAAAGCGCCATCAGCCACCATATCCAGCGGCTGGAAAAGGAATTGGGCGTTGCGCTCTTTGAACGGCGCACGCGCGCCGTCGCGCTTACCGAGGCCGGCCAGGCCTATTTCGATCGCGTGCACGCGGCGTTCGAGCTGCTGCGCCAGGGCACGGACGAGATCCGCGCACCTGAGGCCCCGCGGCATATCCTCAAGGTCGGATTGCTGGCTTCGTTCGCCACCCGATGGCTTGCGCCGCGCCTGCCGGCGTTTGCCGCGTCGCACCCGGACATCGACCTGCAATTGCAGCCGGACATCGCGCTGGCGGACGTCGCGGGCGGCGAGGTCGACGCGGCCATCCGCTATGGCCGGGGCGGCTGGCCCGGCGTGCGGGCGTCGCTGCTGATGACGGAGCGGCTGTCGGTCGTGTGCGCGCCAGCGCTGGTGGCAGGCAGGAAGCGTCCGAAGACTCCATCGGACCTGCTGCGCCATCCCCTGTTGGCCTCGCACGCAAGGCAGCCTTTCGAGTGGGACGCCTGGGCGCGGCGGCACGGCCTGGATCTGGGGCTTGCGCGAACGGTGCGACTGCATGACTACAACATCGTCATTGAGGCCGCGCTGGCGGGGCAGGGCCTGGCCATGGGGCGGCATCGGCTCATCGCCTCGCAGCTTGCCAGCGGCGCGCTGGTGCAGGCGCTGCCCGGCGCCACGCTTGAAGATCCCCGCATCGGCTGGTGGTTCGTGACGCCACGCGGCGCGCTCAGCGAACCGGTCCGCGCCTTGCACGACTGGCTGGCGCAGGTAGCTGCGCAAGACGGCGAAGACTGCACGCATTAGTTTTACTCATACGTACTGCGCAAGAATTGATTGGTCATGCGTCGCCGCGGCCGATAGCATCGGGGTAGCGTCAAGACCTCCTTTCCATTTTCCTCTCAGGTGATCCGCTATGACCCGCAGTATTTCCGCCCGCGTTACCGAACTTGGCCTGGTCCTGGAAGCCGCCGCCGCTCCGGCCGCCAACTACGTGCCGTACGTCCAGGAGGGCAATCTGCTTTATATCTCCGGCCAGATCTCGCGCAAGGACGGCAAAGCCGCCTACCTGGGCCAGTTGGGCAATCAGGTGTCGGATGCCGACGGCGTCGAGGCTGCGCGCCTGTCCGCGCTTGGGATCCTGGCGCAGATCGCCGCGGCCACGGGTGACCGCCTGGATCGCGTCGCACGCGTGGTGCGCCTGGGCGTGTTCGTGGCCAGCACGCCCGACTTCAATCGCCAGAGCGCAGTCGCCAACGGCGCCTCCGACCTGATGGTCGATGTGTTCGGCGATGCGGGCCGGCATGCGCGCAGCGCCGTGGGCGTTGCGTCCCTGCCGCAAGGCGTGGCCGTTGAAGTCGAAGCCGTCATTGCACTGACCCAGGCCTGATCCCCGGACTTTCGACAGGAGCCGCCATGTCCGCCCCTCTCACGCCCGGCGCCGTGCAGGCGCTGCGCGCCCTGACACCCGGCACGCAGAGCACGGTGCATTTCAATCATGCCGGCGCGTCGCTGCCGTCCGCCGCCACGCTGCAGGCGATACACGCGCATCTGAAGCGCGAAGCGGCTCAAGGTCCGATGGAAGCGGGCGTGGCGGCGCGCGACCTGACGGAAGCGGCGCGTGTCCTGGCCGCGCAACTGCTAAATGCCCAGGTCGACGAAATCGCCCTGACTGGCGGCAACTCATCGGGTTGGGGCGCAGCCTTCGCGGCGCTGCCGGCGTGGCGCCCCGGCGACCGCATCCTGGTCGGCCGCCACGAATGGGGCGGCAATCTGGCGGCCCTGCGGCTCAATGCGGAGCGCGCCGGGGCGACGCTGGAAACCATTCCGTCGGACGCCAGCGGCTGCGTGGACGCGCAAGCGCTGGAGTCCATGCTGGACGGCAGAGTTCGTTTGATCGTGCTGACCTGGCTGCCCGCCAACGGTGGCTTGATCAATCCCGCCGCGGAAATTGGCCGTGTGGCTCGCCGTCACGGTATTCCGTATTTCATCGACGGGGCGCAGGCCGTGGGACAGTTTCCCATCGACGTGGCGCAGATTGGATGCGACGTGCTGAGCGGCGCCGGCCGCAAGGCATTGCGTGGGCCGCGCGGCACGGGGCTGCTGTACGTGCGGCGCGATTTTCTGGAACAGCTCACGCCCGCGTTCGTGGACACTCACTCGGCGCCGCTGGGCCCGGATGGCCGGCCCATGCTGCGCAAGGACGCCGCGCGGCTGGAATCCGCCGAAAATTCGCTGGCCCTGCGCTGCGGGCTGGCCAACGCTTTGCGCGAGGCGCTGGATCTGGGTCTGGACACGATCCGTGCCACGATCGACGCAAACGCCCAGGCACTACGCGCCGAGCTCGCGGCCATTTCCGGCATTACCGTGCTGGACCAAGGCCGGGAACGGTCCGGACTGGTCTCCTTCAACCTTGCAGGCCAGGATGCGGGCGACGTGCAGCGCACGCTTGCCGCGCAAGGCATCACGATCGGCAGCAACGGCGTGCCCTACACGCCGCTGGACATGCAGGCCCGTGGCCTGGATCGCATTGCGCGCGCGTCGGTCAGCTATCTGACCAGCAGCGCGGAAATAGACCGCCTGCTGGAAGCGTTGCGCAAGCTGGCCGGCTAGACGAAGCGAGCGTGGCGCGGCTGGCTGAGTGAGGCTAACCAAGCGAGGCTAACGAAGCGTAGCTAACCGAGCCGGCCAACCAAGCGCGGCTAACCAGGCGCGACGGCCCGGGCGGCCCGCTACGCCCCGCCCGCCGCGCGTGCGCGCCCCGCAAACGGCGACCACTTCGTGAACACAAGCAGGTTGCCCACCATCACCAGCGCCAACCCCAGCAGTGCGTAGGGCGTCCACCGATACCCCTCGGCGACGGTCGACACGCTCAGCGCCACGACGGGAAACAGCACGGTGCAATAGGCGGCGCGCGCCGGCCCCATGCGGCCGACAAGCGTCAGATAGGCGGTAAAGCCCACCACCGAACCGAAAACGGCCAGATAGAGCAAGGCGCCGACATACGATGGCGACGGATCGAAGTCGAAAGGCAATCCTGCGGCCATGCAGCCCGCCAGGAGAATCGCGGCCCCATAAAGCATGCTGTAGGCGTTGCCCGTCAGCGGCCGGATGCCGGCGCGTTGCTGCAAGGACGACAGCATGTTGCCCGTGGAAAAGCAGAACGTGCCCAAGAGCGCGAAGCCCAGGCCCAACAGGGTTTCGTCACTGGCCTGCTGGGTGGCAAGTTCGGTCCAGAAGAGCAGCACAAGGCCGCAAAAGCCAAACAGCCCCGCCGTCATCACGCGCGGCGCAACGCGGGTGCCGAACCACAGGCGCGCGTTCAAGGCATTCCAGAGCGTCGACGTTGAAAACACCACGGACACCAGTCCACTGGGTATCCATTGCGTCGCCGTGTAGAAGCAAAGGAAATTCAGGCAGAAAAGGCAAAGGCCCTGGCCCACGCACAGCCAATGGCCGCGCCGGTCGAGCTTCTGAAGTTTGCGCGTCAGCACCAGCGCTCCGAACAGCAGCAGCCCGGCCAGTGCGAAGCGATAAAAGATCGATACGGGAATGGCCACCACGCCGAGCTGGAACTTGATGGCAATCCAGGTCGTGCCCCAGATGAGCACGGTCAGAAAATAGAGGAACAGGTTCACGATGCGTTGCGCGTCAGTATCGGCGCCAGATTCAAAAAAGGACATCGACGGGCAGTGCTGCCGCCGGGAAGCCAGTGTGCGCCCCGATGCAACGCGCGAATTGCCGGTTCTTGCGGTTTTGTCCGTATCGGGCGCGTCACGCGCGCGCGATCGCAGTAGCATTCCTTCCATGGGCACCACTGCTACGGCTCCGGCCGATTTTTCCGTTTTCCGCACACTGTCTGGCTCCACCGCCACGTTGCAGCGCGCGGCCCCGCTGGGCGAGGGCATGGCGATCTCGCAGTGGGCGCGGACCGCCCGCGAAACCCTGGGATACGAAACGCCGGGCCACCACACCTTGTCGCTTTACCTGCACGGCGGCGACAAGTCGTTCCGCGTCGGCCAGGATTCGCTGCATGGCGGCGCGGGCAAGTTCTGCGTGCTGCCCGCGGAACACCATTCCCGCTGGAGCATGAACGATCCCGTGCATTTCCTGCACCTGTACATTGCCCCGCAACGACTGGCTCGCGAAGCGGTCATGCGCCTGGATTGCGAACCGCGCACGCTCGAATTGCGCGACCGCACCTACATCCAGGACGATTCGCTGATCGACGTCTGCCGCAGGCTGCTGGGCACGGACTGGAGCCAGCCGGCCGACCGCCTGGCCGCCAGCAGCGCGGCCGAAACCGTGCTGCACCATCTGCTGTTGCAGGGCGTGGCGCGCAAGAACCCGCAACCGGCGCGCGGGGGCCTGGCGCCCGGCGTGCGCCGCCGCATCATGGACTATGTGGACGCGCATCTTGCCGAGCCCTTGACGCTGGACGAGCTCGCGGGTGTGGCCGCGCTGTCCACCTATCACTTCGCGCGCATGTTCCATGCATCGTTCGGCGAGCCGCCGCACGCGTGGGTGCGGACAAGGCGGCTTGCCCGAGCAAAGACGTTGCTGCTGTCGGGCAAGGGCGACCTTGCCGGCATCGCGCAGGCCAGCGGATTTGGCAACGCCAGCCACCTCGCGCGGGTATTTCGGGACGCCACCGGCGTGACACCAGGGCAATACCGCCGGGCCCGCGCCAGCCACTGATCCGCCACCTGGCCGGGGATCTCGCCGGCGGGATGGCCGGTCTACAATGGCGCATTGCCCTAGCGGCCTCCCTCGGCCTGATCCTGCCTGCACAGACGCGATGCCGACTCCGACCTCTCGCGAACTTCCCCTTCTTGCCGAAAGCGCCGGCCCGCGCCCTTTGAAAGCGCACTGGCTGGCTGAACTGATCCGCTTGCGCGAGGCGCACTGGGGTCCGCTCGAAGACGCGCAGATCGTCCGACAGGTGCGCCAGCTTGACGCCGACCTGCCGTCCCGCATCCTGGCCCGCGCGGCGCTTCTTTCGCAACGCGAAAACCTTTCTTCCCTCGTCGACGGCTGGCGCCGCAGCGCCACCGGCATCCTGCTCCTCCTTTTCCTGCTGGCATTGATATCCGGCGCGGGCGCCGCATTGGGCGCGCTGGGCGATGGAACGCGGCCGGTCAACGTGCTGTGGGCGGTGGGCGCATTGCTGGGACTGCACGCGTTGACCTTCCTGCTTTGGTTGGGCAGCTTTCTGCTGCGGCCCTCGGCCGTGACGGGCCTTGGGCGGCTGTGGCTGTGGGCCACGCGCAAGCTCGCGCGCGGCCCGGACGGCGCACTGGTGCCGCAGGCCTTCCTGAACCTGCTGTCGCGCGCCGGCGCGTTGCGCGGCCTGTTCGGCAGCATCAGCCACCTGCTTTGGCTGACCGCCTTGAGCGCGGCGCTGGCGACCCTGCTGGCCGTGCTGTCCACCGCCAGCTATCGCTTCGTATGGGCCACCACGCTGCTCGCGCCGGACACCTTCGTCTGGCTCACTCAAGCGATCGGCTGGCTTCCTGCCCATCTTGGTTTTCCCATGCCGGACGCCGCCACGATCCGGGCCAGCGACGGCACGCAAGCCTTGCCGGCCAGCGCGCAGGTGCAGTGGTCGCTCTGGTTGATCGGCATCGTGGTCGTCTACGGCATCCTGCCGCGTCTGGTCGCAGGGGCGCTGTGCGTGGCCGCCACCGTTCGCGCCCTGCGCGGCGTGCGCATCGATCCCTCTCTCGCAGGCTTCTCGACACTGCGAGACCGGCTGGAGCCGCCGGCGCTTTCAACCGGCATCGACCGCCCCGTAGATCCTCTCCACGAGCCCCGCGTCCATGCGCCATCGCTGGACGGCCTGGGCGGGCAGCCCGTGCTGCTGGGACTCGAATTGCCTGCGGATCTTGCCTGGCCGCCCGTGGACCTGCCCGCCGGCATTCGCCAGGCCGGCAACCTGGATACCCGTGAAGAGCGCAACCGCGTGCTCGATGCCCTGGCCGGATCTGCCGCCTCGCGCCTGCTGATCGCCTGCGACGCGCGCCAGACGCCGGATCGCGGCACGCTGTCGCTGATCGCGGATCTGTCCGCGCATGCGGGCCAGACCGGCGTCTGGCTGATCATGCCCAGCGCGGGCGCCGAGACACGCGCGCCCCTGTGGCGCGACCGGCTGCAGGCCTTGGGCCTGCCTGCCGACGCCATCCTGCAGGCGCCCTCCGCGCCGTTGGCGTGGCTGGAGCCCGGCCATGGCTGAATCCATCATCAACATCGCAGTCGTCGGCCACACCAATACGGGCAAGACCTCGCTGCTGCGCACGCTCACGCGCGACACCACGTTCGGCGAAGTGGCCGATCGTCCCGGCACCACGCGGCACGTCGAGGGCGCGCGCCTGCGCCTGGACGGACGCCCCGTGCTCGAGTGGTTCGACACGCCGGGCATGGAAGACAGCATCGCCTTGCTGGAATACCTGGAACGTCTGGACCAGCCCGGCGAGCGCCTGGATGGCCCCGCGCGCATACGACGATTCCTGGACACGCCCGAGGCGCACGGGCGCTACGAACAAGAGGCCCGCGTTCTGACCAAGATGCTGGCCTGCGACGCCGCGCTGTACGTCATCGATGCGCGCGATCCGGTGCTGGGCAAGCATCGCGACGAACTCGCGATCCTGGCGGCTTGCGGCCGCCCCTTGCTGCCGGTGCTCAACTTCGTCAACGCGCCGGCGCACCGCGCCGACGAATGGCGCGACGCGATGGCGCGGCTGGGCCTGCATGCGGTCGTGGAATTCGATACGGTCGCGCCCCCGCTGGATGGCGAGCAGCAGCTCTATGCCAAGCTGGGGGTGCTGCTGGACCGGCACGCGGGCGCACTGGCCAGGCTGGGAGACAGCCTGGCCGCGCAGCGCCGTGAACGCCACGTTGCGGCCCACGAACTCCTTGCGGACCTGCTGATCGACGTCGCCGCGCTGCACGTGTCCAGTCCCAGCGACGACGCATCGCTGACCGCCGCTTCCGGCCGACTGCGCGACCAGGTCCGCCAGCGCGAGCAAACGTGCGTCAACGCCCTGCTCGCGCTCTACAACTTTCGCGCTTCGGACCTCGCCGACGAAGCGCTGCCCCTGCAAGGTGAACGCTGGGGCATGGATCTCTTCCATCCGCAGGCGCTCAAGGACATGGGCGTGCAAGTGGGCATGGGCGCGGCCGCCGGCGCCATGGCGGGCGCCGCCGTCGACCTGATGAGCGCGGGTCTGAGCCTGGGCACGGGCATGCTGATCGGCGCCGCCGCGGGAGGCCTGTGGCAAGGCGTGGAAAAACTCGGCAAGCGCGTTGCGGGCAAGCTGCGCGGCTGGCGCGAAATCAGCGTCGACGATGCGGTGCTGCGCCTGCTTGCGCTGCGGCAACGGCAGCTGATCGACGCTCTGGAGCGCCGCGGCCACGCCGCGCGTGAACCATTGCGGCTAGGTCTTCCGGACGATGAGGCATGGCGCAAGGGGCCCTTGCCGGAAGCCCTGAAAGAAGCGCGCAGCCGGCCCGAATGGTCGGCCCTGGGTAAACACTACGAAGACAGCGACCGGCGCAAGCGCATGCTGCACGAATTGGCGAAAACCCTTGCATCCGCGCCGCTGCCGGCCAATTGACCGGCGGCCCGCACGCCCCGCCGAACGCACCATTCAACGCATCCGGCAAGTGCGCGATAACCCCAATCCAAACCGATTGACGCTTAAACGAATGCGTCGATAAGATTCGATCTGCATCGACGCGGGTCCGTCCCCGTCATGCCAATCACAAGGGGTTGGGTCTATCGTGAAGTCGAAGTCCTGCGCAGTGATTTCCGGCAACGCCAGCCTCGGCCTGTGCGCAGTTCGCGCCATGCGCCGCCCGTCCCCTGCCTGTCCATCGTCGTAAGCAGCAACGCCGTGCCCCGGATCCCCATGGGGCCGGGGCCCTGTCACTTCTGTCGCGCTATCCGCGCACCACACGGAGCATGAGGGCTATGCGTACTTTTCCCCACTTCAAGCAGGCGGCGCTCGCCGCTGCCGTGGCCGCTTCGCTGGCATTCAGCGCCGGCGCGGCCGCCAAGACCCTGCATTGGTCGTATCAGGGCGACGCCACGTCGATGGATCCGATGGCCCTGAACGAGACCTTCACGCTGGGTTTTCAGGGCAACATCTACGAAACCCTGGCCGGCTACGACGGCAACCTGAAACTCACCCCGCTGCTGGCGGAAAGCTGGGAAAACCCCGAGCCCACCAAGTGGGTCTTCAAGCTGCGCAAGGACGTCAAGTTCCACGACGGTTCGCCCTTCACGGCCGACGACGTGATCTTCTCGTGGAAGCGCAGCCTGACCCCCGGGTCCGACATGAAGGGCTACGGCGCCAAGGCCAGCGACATCAAGAAGGTGGACGACTACACCATCGAAGTCACCACTCCCACGCCCAACCCCATCCTGCCGCGCGAATGGGTGTTCCTGTACATCATGAGCAAGAACTGGGCGGAAAAGAACAAGACCACCGAGGCCACCAACGTCAAGGGCGACAACCAGGGCAACTACGCCAACCTGCACGCCAACGGCACCGGCCCGTTCATGCTGACCGAACGCCAGCCCGACGTGAAGACGGTGCTCAAGCGCTACGACGGCTACTGGAACAAGAACATCAAGACCAACATCGACGAGGTCGTGTTCCAGCCGATCACGCAGGAAGCCACGCGCGTGGCCGCGCTGATCTCCGGCGAGATGGACGTCGTGCAGCCGGTTCCGGTGCAGGACTGGAAGCGCCTTGAAGACGCCAAGGGCGTCAAGCCGCTGACCGCGCCCGAAGCCCGCGCCATCTTCATCGGCATGGACCAGGACCGCGACGAGCTCCTTTTCTCGGACGTGAAGGGCAAGAACCCCTTCAAGGATGCGCGCGTTCGCGAAGCGGTCGTGCTGGCCGTGGACACCAAGGCCATCAACGAGAAGATCATGCGCGGCGCGGCCAAGCCGCTGGGCTCGCTGATCGCCACGGCCATCAACGGGTATGACGAATCCTTCGGCGCGCCCTACAAGCCCGATCCGGAGCGCGCCAAGAAGCTGCTGGCCGAAGCCGGCTATCCCAAGGGCTTCACGGTCACCATGGACTGCCCGAACGACCGCTACGTCAACGACGAAAAGGTCTGCCAGGCCGTAGCCGGCATGCTGGCGCGCGTGGGCATCAAGATCAACCTGCTGGCGCAGACCAAGTCCAAGTACTTCGGCAAGATCCTGCTGCAGGCCGGCAACCAGACCAGCATGTACATGCTGGGATGGACGCCCAGCTCCACCGACGCGCACAACACGCTGCTCAACCTGACTTCCTGCCGCGACGCCAAGACGGCCGCCGGCCAGTTCAACCTGGGCGGCTATTGCAACAAGAAGGTGGACGAGCTGACCAACAAGATTGGCGTCGAAACCGACCAGGCCAAGCGCAACGCGATGATCAAGGAAGCCTTCGGCATCGTGCGCAGCGACTTCGGCTACCTGCCGCTGCATCAGCAGCCCATGTCCTGGGGTGTGAAAGAGAACGTCACGGTCACCCAGCGCGCCGACGACGTGCTCGACCTGCGCGACGTCGTGCTGCCGTAAGCGGCGCACAAGGCAATCACCGGGCGGCGCACGCCGCCCGGATGCGCCCGGCCCAGCCCCCATTCCCGCCTAGCGCGCAGAACGCGGCCCCGCGCCATCCGAACCAGAGGGCTTCCTGACATGCTTTCCTTTATTGCGCAGCGGCTTATCCAGTCGGTGCTCGTGATGTTGACGGTGGCGCTGATCGCGTTCTCCATGTTCCGCTACGTCGGCGATCCGGTCGCCAGCATGGTCGGCCAGGACACGACGCCCGAGCAGCGCGCCCAGTTGCGCGAACAGCTAGGCCTGGACGATCCGTTCGTCGTGCAGTACGCGCACTTCGTCGCCAACGCCGTGCGCGGCGACTTCGGCATGTCGTACCGCCACCGCAGGCCCGTCAGCGATCTGCTCGAAGAACGCATGCCCGCCACGCTTGAACTGTCCTTCGTATCCGCCGTCATGGCGCTGGCGCTGGGCATCCCCATGGGCATCTACACGGCGCTCAAACGTCACGGCGTGCTGTCCAAGGCATTCATGGCGATCTCGCTGGCCGGCATCTCGCTGCCCACCTTCCTGATCGGCATCCTGCTCATTCTTTTCTTCGGCGTGCAGCTAAGGTGGCTGCCCAGCTTCGGGCGTGGCGACGTCGTGAGCCTGGGATGGTGGACGACGGGCTTCCTGACCAAGTCGGGCTGGCTGGCGCTCATCATGCCCGCCATTACGCTTGCGCTATTCCAGATGACGCTCATCATGCGCCTGGTGCGCGCCGAGATGCTGGAAGTCCTGCGCGCCGACTTCATCAAGTTCGCGCGCGCCCGCGGGTTGCCGGAACGCCTGATCAACTTCCGCCACGCCCTGAAGAACACGATGGTGCCCGTCATCACCATCACCGGCCTGCAGCTCGGTTCCATCATCGCCTTCGCGATCATCACCGAGACGGTGTTCCAGTGGCCCGGCATGGGCCTGCTGTTCATCCAGGCCATCAGCATGGTGGACATCCCCGTCATGGCGGCCTACCTGGTGCTGATCGCCTTCATGTTCGTGGTCATCAACCTGGTCGTCGACCTGCTGTACTTCGCCGTGGACCCGCGCCTGCGCGTGCAGAGCAAATGAACAATAGCCCCCACGCCGCGCCTTCGGCTTGCTGCCCCCCGGGGGGGCGCTTTTTACCTTGGGACGGCCCGGCGGTAAAAAGTATCCCCTACGCCACGCCTTCGGCTTGCTGCCCCTCGAGGGGGCGTTTTTTACCGCCGGGCCGTCCCAAGGTAAAAAAGGAATTCGCATGATTGCTCGCATCGCTCCGTTCTTCACGCGCGCCGCCGACAGCGACCTGTGGCACAGCTTCAAGCGCTCTCCCGGCGCCATCATCGCTGCCATCGTCACCCTGGTCATCCTGCTCGGCGCCCTGTTCGCGCCAGTGGTCGCACCTCACAATCCGTTTGACCTGGCGTCTCTGAGCATCATGGACGCCAATACGCCCCCGGCCTGGGAAGAGGGCGGCAGCCCGGATTTCCTGCTGGGCACCGACGACCAGGGCCGCGACATCCTTTCCGCCGTCATGTATGGGTCACGCGTGTCGCTGCTGGTCGGCTTTGCCTCGGTGCTGTTTTCGATGGTTCTAGGCGTGACGCTTGGCTTGATCAGCGGCTACGCCGGCGGCCGCGTCGACAGCTTCATCATGCGCATCGCCGACGTGCAGCTGTCGTTTCCCGCCATTCTTGTGGCGCTGCTGATCGACGGCGTGGCGCGCGGGCTGCTGCCGCGCGACATGCATGACCAGCTTGCGCTGTACGTGCTGATCTTCGCCATCGGGATTTCCGGGTGGGTGCAATATGCGCGCACGGTGCGCGGCTCCACGCTGGTCGAGCGCAACAAGGAATACGTGCAGGCGGCGCGGCTGATCGGCATCGGCCCGATCACCATCCTGCGCCGCCACATCCTGCCCAACGTCATGGGGCCGGTGCTGGTCATCGCCACCATCCACCTGGCCATCGCCATCATCACCGAGGCCACGCTGTCCTTCCTGGGCGTCGGTGTACCGCCGACCGCGCCGTCTCTGGGCACGCTGATCCGCATCGGCAACAGCTACCTGTTTTCCGGCATGTGGTGGATATCGATCTTCCCCGGCATTGCGCTGGTAGCGCTGGTGCTGTCGGTCAACCTGCTAGGCGACTGGCTGCGCGACGCGCTCAACCCCAAGCTGCGCTGAGGACGCCATGGCCCTGTTGAACATCGAAGACATCCGCATCGAATTTCCCAGCCGCCGCGGCACGATGGTGGCGGTGGACGGCGTATCGCTTGCCCTTGAAAAGGGCGAGATCCTGGGCGTCGTGGGCGAGTCCGGCGCGGGCAAGTCCACCATCGGCAACGCCGTCATCGGGCTCCTTGAAGCGCCTGGACGCCTGGCCGGCGGCGCGGTGCTGCTGAACGGCGAACGCATCGACACCCTGACGCCGGCGCAGAAGCGCAAGGTGCGGGGCCGGCGCATCGGCATGATCTTCCAGGATCCGCTGACGTCCCTGGATCCGCTGCAAACCGTGGAAAGCCAGCTCGTCGAGACCATGCTCGTACACCTGGACCTGTCGCACGACCAGGCCAAGAAGCGCGCGGTGCAGCTGCTGGTGCAGGTCGGCATCGACCAGCCCGAGCTTCGCGTGAAGCAATACCCGCATCAGTTCTCGGGCGGCATGCGGCAGCGCGTGGTGATCGCGCTGGCGCTGTGCTGCGAGCCCGAGGTCATCATCGCCGACGAGCCCACCACCGCGCTGGACGTCTCGATCCAGGCGCAGATCCTGGAACTGCTCAAGAAGCTGTGCCGCGAGGAACAGGTGGGCATGATCATCATCACGCACGACATGGGCGTGATCGCGGACGTGACCGACCGCGTGGCCGTGCTGTACCACGGCAAGCTGGTGGAGCAAGGCCGCACGGCCAAGATTCTTGGCGACCCTGATCATCCCTATACGCGCAGCCTGATCTCGGCCGTGCCGCGCCCCGACATCAAGCTCAAGCGCTTTCCGCTCGTCACGTACATCGAAGACGTGAAGACGCCGTCGCAGCCGCTGGACCTGGCGACGCATTGGCTGGGCCAGCGTCGCGACTTCGGCAAGCGCACGGAAGGTCCGCTCGTGCAGGTGCGCGATCTCAGCATGCGCTTCGTGCTCAAGAGCGCGTTCTTCAAGCGCAACCAGCGTACGCTGGACGCCGTGAAGCGCGTCAACCTGACCATCGGCGAAGGCGAAGTCTTCGGGCTGGTCGGCGAATCGGGTTCAGGCAAGTCCACGGTGGCGCGGCTGATATCGGGGCTGTACACGCCCAGCGAAGGCTCGGTCACTTTCGCCGGCACCGACCTGACTGCCCTGAAGGGCGAGAAGCAGCTCAATCCGTTCCGGCGGCAGATCCAGATGATCTTCCAGGATCCGTTCTCGTCGCTGAACCCGCGCATGCGGGTGCTGGACATCGTGGCCGAGCCTATCCGCTTTCACCGACTGGCGGCCAGCGAAGCCGAGACGCGCCGTATCGTGGCTGATCTGCTGGACGTAGTGGGCCTGGGCAGCCGCGCCGCCGAACGCTTCCCGCACGAGTTTTCTGGCGGCCAGCGCCAGCGCATCTGCATTGCGCGCGCACTGGCCACGCGCCCGCGCTTCCTGATCTGCGATGAACCCACCTCGGCGCTGGACGTGTCCATCCAGGCGCAGATTTTGAACCTGCTGAAGGATCTGCAGGAAGAGCTTGGCCTGACCATGCTGTTCATCAGCCACGACCTGCCGGTGATCCGGCAGATGTGCGACCGCGTCGGCGTGATGCGCTACGGCGAGCTGCTGGAAGTCGCCGAGACCGAAACCCTGTTCGAACATCCGCAACATCCCTACAGCCAACATCTGCTCGGCCTGATGCCCCGCCTGCAATCCATGTCCCGCGAAGGGCTGGATGTCGTGGGCTAGGGCCGCGCGCAACCGGAGAGCGAGACATGACGGCGACACGACAGACCCTGTTCATCGGCGGCAAGGTGTTTGACGGAGAAGGGCGCACGCTGCCCGGGCACGGCGTGCTGGTCGAAGGCCAGCGCGTGGCCCGCGTCGCCCCTGCCGGCGAATTCTCCGGCTACGCCGGCGCCCGGGTGGACACCACCGGCATGACGCTCATGCCCAGCCTGGCGGACTGCCACGTGCATCTGGTCTACACCGGCGGCGCCGATCCCAACGCGCAGTTAAGCAAGCAGGGGCCGGCGCAGATCACGCTGACTGCATTGGAAAACGCCCAGGCCAGCCTGCGCGGCGGCGTCACCGCGCTGCGCGACTGCGGCGGCAAGGACTACCTGGAATTCGGCGTGCGCGACGCGATTGCGCGTGGCGTGTTTCCCGGCCCCACCATCAAGGCGTCAGGCCGCATCATCTGCATGACGGGGGGCCACGGCAACCGCATCGGGCGCGTGGCCGACGGCTGCGAGGAAGTGGTCAAGGCCGTGCGCGAACAGGTTCACGCAGGCTGCGACCTGGTGAAGATCATGGCGACGGGCGGCGTCATGACGCCCGGCGTCAGTCCCATGGACGCGCACTACAGTTTTGACGAGATGAAGGCGGGCGTGCACGAAGCGAAGCGCTTTCGCAAAAGCACGGCCAGCCATGCCCAGGGCACGCAGGGCATCCTGAACGCCGTGCGCGCCGGAATCGATTCCATCGAACACGGCATCTTCATGGACGACGACTGCCTGCGCGAAATGCTCGAAGCCCAGACCTATCTGGTGCCCACCATCGCCGCGGTGCGCAACATCATCGCCAACGCCGACAACGGCATTCCGGCCTACGCCGTGGAAAAGGCGCGCGCCGTCGAGCAGCGCCACCGCGAGTCGTTCCAGATGTACTACAAGGCTGGCGGCCGCATCGCGCTGGGCACGGATGCGGGCACGCCATTCAATCTGCACGGCGAAAACGCGATGGAACTGGCATACATGGTCGAGTTCGGCATGACGCCGGTCGATGCGCTGATCGCTGGCACATCGCGCGGCCATGATCTGATGGGCATGACGGACCACGGCGTCATCGCCGAGGGCAAGGTGGCCGACCTGTTGCTGGTGCAGGGCGATCCCACCGAAGACATCATGAAGGCGGCCGACAAGCGCTCCCACGTTGCCGTGCTGCGCAACGGGGAGATCGCAGCGGGCGCCTTGCCGTTCTGAATGCGCGGTGTCTGTGGCCGCCGACGCCCGGCGGCGATCAGTGCGCCAGGGCCCGGCCGATGAACGCTTCGACAGGCATGCGCTCGCCGTTGAAATCCAGCTGGCCATCCCGATAGTCGGCCTCGACCTGGATGGTGCCCTTGTCGATGCGGCCCCACTGCTTTTCGGCGATCAGGCTGCGCATCGCTTCGGCTTCCCGCCTGGCCGCCTCGCGGGCAACCTCGGGCGATGCGCCTTTCAGTTCAAGTCGCGCAGCGACCAGGTCGGCAACGCCGTCCGTTGACAGCTTCAACCGCATACTCAGGTTGCGCACGACCTCCTTGGCGATGCCGGCCGGATCGCGGTTCCAGAACGACGGCGAATCCAGGCCGATGTCCAGGCTGAGCGACGATGTGCCGCCAGCGGATTCCACCTGCAGCGGCGAGATCGAAAAGCTGGGGCGAGCCAGCAGGAACTTCACCATGTAGGAAGCGGCGGTCAGTTGGTCGGGCAGGACAGGCAAGGCGCCTTCCCGGGGCTGCGGCACGCTTTCGTAGAAGTCGCGAAACGCGTTGAGCGCCTCCACGTCCATGTCCTTGCCGCCCAGCACCATCCGCAGCTTGGCCACATGCCGCCCCTTCACGCTGATGCTGCCCACGTCCAGGCCAAGCTTGCCGTTCATCCGCATGGATGCCGTGTCCGCGTCCACGGTCAGCGCGATGTCTTTCATGCCCAGCGGAAGCTGGTCCATGTCGGCGAGCCACTCCTTCGCGGTCACTTTCGTGTTGCTTTTGGACGCTCCGGCGTCCGCGGCCGTCGATTCATGCGTGACGGCAAAACCCTGGACGGCCAGCTTGCGCCAGCGGCCATCCGCGTTGTCGCCCTCGTTGTCGCCCTTGTTGTCGCCCTCGTTGTCGCCCTTGTTGCCGCCCTTGATCGACTCGATCAGCGCCAGCTTGTCGAAGGCCAGCGACAACCCGCTACGTCTGCCGTCGCCGGCGATATTCGCCAGGCCTTTCAAGCCGGAAAAACTTAGCGTATCCAGACCGTCGACATATTCGACCGGCGCCAGGTCCAGGCCGCCCGAAACATCGCGGTCATAGCCGAATACGAAGCGTGCCGAAACCGGCGCGACGCCGCCAGCCGCCTTGAACCAGCCACTGGCGTCAGGCGTCTGCGCCATCTGGACGGCACCTGCCGCCATGGCTGGGGCGAACTGGCCGGCGGCCAGGCGGGACGTGGGGAATGGGCCGTGGTCCACCTTGCCGGTGAACTGGAAGTCACGCTCCTGGGCGGGGTTGCCACCAGATTGGGTGGTGGCTTTCAGGCCGAAGCGGGCAGTGGACGAGAACACGCCGCGCTCGAAGGACAGCAGCTCGAGCGCGACGGGAATTCCCAGTTTCTTGCCCAGCCGCTGCACCTGGGCATCCAGGGCCTGAACGTCCTGTGCGAGACGTTCCTCGATCCGCTTTCCGGTGTACCAGGCTGTTCCGGTCCAGATTGCGGCCGCCGCCAGCACCGCGCCACCCGCCACTACCCGCTTTTTCATGATGCCCTTTCCCGTGTACGAACCGATCGGCAGGAGAGCGGCCCAGCCGCCCATGAAAAACGGGCTGTCGCAAGACAGCCCGCTTTGGGCGCCCCGAATCGATTCCGGCGCGCCAATCTTGTTGCGGCAGCTTAGCGCATGCCGCCCATGACGCCGCCCATCACCATCATCATGAACTGCTGCAGCGGCATCTTCTTGCCGTTGAAGTCCACCTGACCATCGGCGTAGTTCAGGTAGGTCACGATGTTGTTGTTTTCAACCTTGCCCAGCCCCATCGCGGTGGCCATGGTGCCCACCATTTCGGCCTGGCCCTTGGCGGTCTGCGTGGCCTGCTCGGCCGGCACGCCGCGGGTCAGCGGTTCGATGGCCATCAGGTCAGTCAGGTTGCCCTTGGACAGCACCAGCTTGGCGTCCAGCTTGCGCAGGGCTTCCACCAGCATGTCGGAGAACTCGCCGTCCAGTTGGGCCGGCTTGGCCAGCGCCAGGTTCAGGTTGAACGTGGACGTGCCGTTGGCGGTGCGCACTTCCAGCGGCGCCACGGCCAGCGTGGGGTTGCCGGCCAGCAGTTGCTCGAGGTTGGTCTTGAGCAGGGCCTTTTCTTCGTCCGTGAACTCGGGCGTCTGCTCTTCGCCCTGGCTTTGCAGCATGCGGCGCGACGAGGCTTCATAGACGTCGTTCAGCACCTTGAGCGACTTGGAGTCCAGGTTCTGCGCGTCGATGACCAGCTTCAGGCCGGCCATGTCCTTGGCCTGCACGTTGATCATGCCGAAGTCCAGGGCCAGCTTGGCGCCCATGGCCGAGCCGGTCTCGGTCAGGTCCGCGGCGATCGTCGTGTCCTTGAACTGGACAGGCGGCTTTTCCTTGGACGTGATCGTCCAGTCCTTGAACGTCAGCTTCTGGCTGCCCACGTACATGTCGTTGGACGCCGGCTTCATGTCGCTGGTCAGGGTGATGCCCTTGAGCGCCATGGCGGTGATGTCGCTGTGGTCGGACGGACCGGACAGCTCCAGGCCGTCGGAGGCCACGGCGAACACGCCGCGCTTGGTGGACGTCTCGAACTCGAAATCGCCCTTCATGCCGGCGAAGGCGAGCTTCGTGGTGTCCTTGGCCACATCCACGGGCGCCATGTCGAACTTGCCCGTGATGTCCTTGCCATAGCTGACGCTGTAGTGGCCCGACAGGGGGACCGCGCCCTTGGCAGCCGTGAACCATTCCTTGACCGCTTCGGTCTCTTCCAGCGCGAAGTCGCTGGCGACCATGGCGGGCACGAACTTGCCCGACTTCAGGTTGGATAGCGGCAGCGGGCCGTGGCTGAGATGCTCGACGAACACCACATCGCGTTCCTGCGCCGGCTTGCCATCAGCGGCGGGCGTGGTGAACTTGATGCGATAACGCGAAACGGACGAGAACACGCCGCGCTCGAACGACACCAGTTCGGCGACCGCGTTGATGCCCCACTTGTCCGCGACCTTCTTGAGTTCGACGTTCGAATCCTCGATGGCCTGCTTGACGAAGGCCTCGGCCTTTTGGCCCGTGTACCATGCCGTGCCGGTCCAGATCGCGCCCAGCGCGACTACGATGCCAACCAATGCCGATTTCTTCATTGCATCCCTTTTATTTCGATTCGGTGAAAGCGCACGGATTATAGGTAGGCCGGACTAGGGAAAACACTTATTTTGTGCAGTTTTGATGCGAAATGTTGCTTAATGATACGGGCCCGCCAGTTCAACCGGTGCTGCGCCGCCACATAAGCTACAATCTTTTCGTGCGCCAAGCCAATCTGCGCACGTCCGCTAGGCCCTCCGCTGCCAAGCTTCGCCCAACTGGGCGCTTCCCTTTTCTCCTTATTCGACCGCCTGGATTGGAGTCTCTCGACTAGAGCGACAGGCTGCCGCTGGAGTTGTTTTGACTACCTCTTCCCCCTTCGCCGACCTTGGGCTGGCTGACTCCCTGTTGCGCGCCATTGCCGAAACCGGCTACACCGCGCCCACGCCCATCCAGTCCCAGGCCATTCCGCAAGTGCTGAAAGGCGGCGATCTGCTCGCAGCCGCTCAGACTGGCACCGGCAAGACCGCCGGATTCACGCTGCCCATCCTGCATCTGCTGTCGCAGAAAAAGCCCGAAGCTCGCAAGCCGGGCCGCCCCCGTTGCCTGATTCTGACCCCGACGCGTGAGCTCACCGCGCAGGTCGCCGAATCGGTGCAGACCTATGGCAAGTACACCTCGCTGAGCTCCATGGTGATGTTCGGCGGCGTCAACATCAACCCCCAGATTTCCGCGCTGCGCAAGCCGCTGGACATCCTGGTGGCCACCCCGGGGCGCCTCCTGGACCACTGCGGCCAGAAGACGGTCGACCTGTCGGGCGTGGAAATCCTGGTGCTGGACGAAGCCGACCGCATGCTGGACATGGGCTTCATCCGCGACATCCGCAAGATCCTCGCGCTGCTGCCCAAGCAGCGCCAGAACCTGCTGTTCTCGGCCACGTTCTCCGACGAGATCCGCACCCTGGCGCGCGGCGTGCTGAACAATCCGGGCGAAGTCTCGGTCACCCCGCGCAACACCGCCACCGAGCTGGTCACCCAGACGGTGCACATGGTCGAACAGCACCACAAGCGCGACCTCATCAGCCACATCATCCGCGAAAGCGGCTGGCATCAGGTGCTGGTGTTCACGCGCACCAAGCACGGCGCCAACCGCCTGGCTGAAAAGCTGGTCAAGGACGGCCTGACCGCCGCCGCCATCCACGGCAACAAGAGCCAATCGGCCCGCACCCGCGCGCTGGCCGGCTTCAAGGACAGCACCGTCACCGTGCTGGTTGCGACCGACATCGCGGCCCGTGGCCTGGACATCGACCAGCTTCCGCAGGTGGTGAACTTCGAGCTGCCGAACGTGCCCGAAGACTACGTGCACCGCATCGGCCGCACGGGCCGCGCGGGCGCCACGGGCGCCGCCGTTTCGCTGGTCGACAACAGCGAAATCAAGCTGCTCAAGGACATCGAGCGCCTGATCAAGAAGACGATCGAGCGCAAGCCGGTGGACGGCTGGACGCCCCCGACCACGAGCGCAGCCGCTTTCGAGCGCCAGGAGCGCGACGAAGACAACCGCAGCCCGCGCGGCGGCAACCGTGGCGGCGGCCACCGTGGTGATGGCCGCGGCGGCAATGGCGGCTCCGGCCGTTCGCGTCCCGCCCAGGGCCAGCCCCGCGCAGCCGCTGGCGGCCGCGCGCCGGCGCCGGCCCGTGCCGGCGGCGAAGGCCGCGGCAACGGCGGTTCGCGCGACGGCAAGCCCGCCGAGCGTCCGGCGCATGCCGGTCGCAACGAGGGCCGCCCGCAACAGAGCCACCGCCGTCCCGAAGGGTCCGCCCGTCCTGCCGGCAACGGCAATGGCGGCGCAGGTCGCCCCCGCGCGGCGCTGCTCGGCAAGTAACCCCAGGCAGTAATATCCCCAGCACACCCCAACCCTGCGATCCACGAACCCGCGCCATCATGCCCTTATCCACCTGGTTGACGTTCTTCCTGGCCTCCTGGGCCATTTCGTTCTCACCGGGCGCGGGCGCGATCTCGGCCATGTCGTCCGGCCTGAAGTATGGGTTTGCGCGCGGCTACTGGAACACGGCGGGCCTGATCCTGGGCATCCTGTTCCAGTTCGTCGTGGTGGCCGTGGGATTGGGCGCGGTGCTGGCGACGTCCGAAATGGCCTTCAACGTGGTCAAGTATCTGGGCGTTGCCTACCTGATCTATCTGGGCGTGCGCCAGATCCGCACGGACGCCGCGCCGGTTGCGGTGGACGCGGGCGATCCCAAGCAGGCATCCATCCGCGAACTCGTCATGCGCGGGTTCCTGATCAACACCATGAACCCCAAGGGCACGGTGTTCCTGCTGGCGGTGGTGCCGCAGTTCGTGGATCCCGCGCTTGCGCTGACGCCGCAGTACGCGGCGCTGGCGGCCACGCTGGCGTTCACCGACCTGGTGGCGATGGGCGTGTACACGCTGCTGGCGGCGCGCGTGCTGCGCCTCTTGCGCGACGCCAAGCACATCCGCTGGATGAACCGGACCTTTGGCTCGCTGTTCATCCTGGCCGGCGTGTTCCTGGCCTCGTTCCGCCGCCATTCCTGAATACGAAGCGTGGGGCACGCGCCGTCAGCGGCGCGTGCCCCACATGTTTTCATGCACGAACCGGACCGCGCCGGCCTGAATGACGGCGTTAAGTAGAATCCTCCGACCATGAGCATCTCCAACGAAGTCGCACGGCGCCGTACGTTCGCCATCATTTCCCACCCTGACGCGGGCAAGACCACGCTGACGGAAAAGCTGCTGCTGTTCGCAGGCGCGATCCAGATCGCCGGCAGCGTCAAGGCGCGCAAGGCGTCGCGCCACGCGTCGTCCGACTGGATGGAAATCGAAAAGCAGCGCGGCATTTCCGTGGCGTCCTCCGTGATGCAGATGGAATACCGCGACTGCGTCATCAACCTGCTCGACACCCCGGGCCACCAGGACTTCTCCGAAGACACCTACCGGGTGCTGACGGCGGTCGACGCCGCGCTGATGGTGATCGACGCCGCCAACGGCGTCGAGCCGCAGACCATCCGCCTGCTGCAGGTCTGCCGCGCGCGCAACACGCCCATCATCACGTTCATCAACAAGATGGACCGCGAAGTGCGCGAGCCCCTGGAGCTGCTGTCCGAAATCGAAGGCCACCTGGGCATGGACGCCGTGCCGTTCTCGTGGCCGGTTGGCATGGGCAAGTCGTTTGGCGGCGTGTTCGACATCCGCCGCGACCGCATGCGCGTCTTCCGGCCCGGCCAGGAACGCCGGTCGGACAACGACGACTTCATCGAAGGCCTGACCAACCCTGAAATCGCCAAGCGCTTCGGCGGCGCGTTCGACCAGGCCAGCGGTGAAATCGAGCTCATCAACGAAGCCGCTCCGGCCTTCGACCGCGAGCAGTTCCTGGCGGGCAAGCAGACTCCGGTTTTCTTCGGGTCCGCCATCAACAACTTCGGCGTGCAGGAAGTGCTGGACGCCTTGGTTGAACAGGCGCCGCCTCCGGGTTCGCGCGTTGCCCTGCAGCGCGAAGTGCAGCCCGAAGAGCCCAAGTTCACCGGCGTGGTGTTCAAGGTGCAGGCCAACATGGACCCCGCGCACCGCGACCGCGTCGCATTCGTGCGCGTGAGCTCCGGCCGCTTCGAGCGGGGCATGCGCCTGAAGGTTGCGCGCACCAACAAGGAAATGCGCCCGAACAACGTGGTGTCCTTCCTGTCACAGCGACGCGAACTGCTCGACGAGGCCTATGCGGGCGACGTCATCGGCATCCCCAACCACGGCGTCCTGCAACTGGGCGACGTGCTGACCGAAGGCGAAACGCTGCAGTTCACCGGCTTGCCGTTCTTCGCGCCCGAGCTGTTCCAGGCGGTTGAAGTGAAGGATCCGCTGCGCACCAAGCAGCTGCGCACGGGCCTCACCCAATTGGGCGAGGAAGGGGCCATTCAGGTGTTCCGCCCCGAAGTGGCCGGCGGCTCGCTGTTGCTGGGCGCCGTGGGCCAACTGCAGTTCGAAGTGGTGGCTCACCGCCTCAAGACCGAGTATGGCGTGGACGCCCGGATGCTGCCTTCGCGCTACACAATGGCACGTTGGATTACGTCTGAAAACCCGAAGGCGCTGCGCAAGTTCATGGATGCCAATGCCGCCCATATCGCCTATGATGTTGTGGATGCTGCGGCGTTTTTGATCGGTTCTCCAGCGCAATTGCGCGTCGCCCAGGAACTGTATCCCGAGGTCCAGTTCCACGCCATGCGCGAGCACGGCGGCAAGGTTTTCGGAGACAAAGCGTAGACCCGTTCGGGTTCCGCACGGCAGATTGAGGGTAGCAATGTCTTGGCGTTTTTTATTCGCAACGCTCCTGATCGCGCTTGGCGCGTCGGCTTGGGGCGGTATTCAACTGGGTGACTGGCTGGTGGCGCATGCCCCGGCCGCAGCGCCTGCCCCCGGGCAGGACGCGTCGGCCTCGCAACAACCGGTGCTGGACGCCAACGGGCGTCCGTACGTCGCGCAGCCGCCGCAGCCGCGCATCGACGGTACGCTGGGCGTGCCGGACAAGCCTTCAGACCGCGAATGGCAGGTCAGCACCGTGTCGCTGTTCGACTCCGTCAGCGATCCCGCCGTGCAGATTTCCCGCGAACGCATCAGCCCTGAACAGGCGCGGGAAATCGCCGCGTCGTCGCAGGTGCCGCTGCCCTCGGGCACGTCGGATGTCAGCACGCTGGATCTGGTGGTGCCCGGCACGTCCACGGCAATCAACGGCGGCGTGGCAGCCGGCGGCAGCTACGGCACGCCGCAAATGGTGCAGGCGCCCCCGCCGCCGCCCAACACCGCTCCGGCGGCCGGCGCTCCCGGATGGCAAGATGCGCTCAAGCGCGAACTGGCCCAATGCGCCACGCAAGGTTTCTTCGAACGCCCGTCGTGTTCCTGGAACGCTCGCAACAAGTACTGCGCGCCGAATCGCGCGTGGGGCACCATGGCTGAATGCCCGTCTCGTCCGCAGTAATCAATCTGCATCCACGCAGCATTGCAGCGCAGGTTGCAGATTCATTGCACATAAAAAATGGCGCCCCTCGGGGCGCCATTTTTCATGCAGCCAGCGCGCCTTATTCGGGCACGGACATCTGGCTTTGCAGGTAGTTCTGGATGCCGACCTTGTCGATCAGGTCGATCTGGGTTTCCAGGTAATCGATGTGCTCTTCGGTATCGTCCAGGATGTCCTGGAACAGATCGCGCGAGACGTAGTCACGCACCGATTCGCAGTAGGCAATGGCCTCTTTGACGGTGGCCTGGGCGCCTTGCTCGAGCGTCAGGTCACAGGCCAGCAGTTCGGGCACGTCTTCGCCGATCAGCAGCTTGTGCAGGTCTTGCAGGTTGGGCAGGCCGTCCAGCATGAAGATGCGAGCGATCAGACGATCGGCATGCTTCATTTCGCCGATGGATTCTTCGTACTCGTGCTTGCCCAGCTTGTCGAAACCCCAATGGTTCAGCATGCGGGCATGCAGGAAATACTGGTTGATGGCCGTCAGTTCGTTGGTCAGTTGCTTGTTCAGAAACTGGATGACGGTTTTGTCGCCTTTCATGATGGACTCCTTGCAGTCAGGCGCGACGCGAACGCATCGCGACAAAGGAGCGCACGATGCCGCGCGTACGCAACTCAAGCAGACTACCATCTGGCGCGGGGCCGCGCCTAGCCTTGCGCTCCATTTGGTAAACGGCTTTAGGAGCGCAACAAGAAAGCGACAAGCTAATGAGAATGAGTATGCATGCTTGATGCCTTGCATGCTCGCCGCAACATTCGCGCGGGCTCTGAAGCCGGTGCTGCGTTGAAACGGCCGAGCGCTTCACGATTTTTGTGCGTCAAAGCCACCGGATACACCGCCAGTTCGCGCGTGGAACGCGCGAACCCGGCTCGTTGCATATCAACAACCGATCGCGGCATTCCCGGTCACGCCGTTCGCCGCGTCGCAAGCCATATCCCGAACGCAATTGGAACGATGCCCAGCAGATCCAGCCACGACACGGGTTCGCGCAGGATCAACCATCCAAACAGCAGGCCCAACGGCGGCATCAGAAAATGCAGCGCGCTGGCCGAGGTGGCGCTGGCCCGGCCAAGAATCATGAACCACAGGTAGTAGCCGCCCATCGACACCGCGACAATCATGTAGGCCATGCTCCAGACCAGGCTGGCCGTGAGCTGCGCGTCGCCGATGTCTTCGCTCATCAGCGCGAAGGGCAGCAGCGCCGCGGCGCCTGCCAGCGACTGAATGCCCGTGGAGGTCCATAACCCGGACGCCGGCTTCAGGCGCTTGTAGAGCAAGGTGCCCAGCACCAGCGCCAACAGCCCGCCCGTCACCAGCAGCGTGCCATGCGGATCCTCCTGCATGCCCGTCAGCCGCGAGCGCAGCACCAGCGCCACGCCAGCCAGTCCCAGGCACAGCCCAAGCAGCTTGCGCCAGGTCAGGTGTTCGCCCAGCACCGGGCCGGCCAGGACGCCGATGAGAAGCGGGTTGGTGCTGATGAGCACGGCGGTGAACGCGGATGACACGGTGGTCATGCCGGACCAGCTCAGGCCCAGGTACAGCGCATTGTTGAGCACACCCAAAAGGATCAAGGAAGCGAGAGCCCTGCCGGATGGCATTTTTCCCCGCCCGCTGGCCGCCGCCACGCCCAGCATCAGCACCCCCGCGATCAGGAAGCGTATGGTCAGCAGCGTCAGCGGCGGGCAATCGCGGACGGCGATCTTCGCGGCGGCGAACGCCGAACTCCACAAGAAGCAGAATGCGGCGATGGGCACGAGGCTGATCCCCGGGGAGTCCATCGCGGGCAAAGCGGAAGCAGGGGTCGAGAGGGCCTTCATGAGCAGTCCGGAGAGGAAGCCTGCAGCCGCGATTGCGGCGGGATGTGGTGATTCTCCTTGGCGCCTCATCCATTGACAAACTCTTTATTCGGATCGAAAGTATTTGAAAACCGAATGGATTGGCGACCCTCATGCTTGATCTCGACTTATTGCACAGCTTTGTATCGGTGGTCGACGCGGGGGGATTCACGGCGGCCGGCGAACGCGTGCACCGCAGTCAGTCCACCGTCAGCCAGCAGATCCGCAAGCTTGAAGAAACCCTGGAATGTCCGCTGTTCCTGCGCGAAGGTCGCCAGGTTCTTTTGACCGAGGAAGGCGAGCGGCTGCTGGGGTATGCGCGCCGAATGCTGGCGCTGTCCACGGAAGTCCGGGAAGCGGTCAGCGGACGCAAGCGCGTGGATGTGATCCGGCTGGGTATCCCCGACGATTTTGCCGTGGACGCCCTGACCGGCGTCGTGGCCGCGTTCGCCCAGGCCCGCCCGGCGGTGCAGCTTTCCGTGCGTTGCGATCTCACCGCTGTCCTGACCCGCAGCCTGGAGCGCGGCGATCTGGACGTGGCGCTGCTCAAACGGGAACCCGGCGCGGGCGCCGCGCTGGCGGTCTGGCCTGAACGGCTGCACTGGATCGGAAGCGCCAGCGTCCCGGTGCGGTTGCCGCCGGACGCGCCGGTGCCGTTGGTGGCGTTCCCGCAGGGATGCATTTATCGCAATCGCGCCATCCACGCCCTTGAATCCGCCGGGCGGCGATGGCGCATTGCCTATGAAAGCCCGAATCTGGCGGGGGTGCAGGCGGCGCTGGCTGGCGGACTGGGAATCGCCCTGCTGGAACGGCGCTGCCTCGAGGCCGGCCACCGGATCCTGGACGTGGGCTTGCCGGCCGTGCCGCCGTCGGAACTGGCGCTATGCGTAGCCGGATCGGCGCGCGATGCGGCGCGTCAGCTTGCGCTGGATATCAGGGATTTTTGCGAGAAGGAAATGACGCGGCTCGCCGCATGAAGGCAGCGAGCCGGAAAGAGACACCAATGCTCAGGCGATGGCGACCAGCGGAATCGGGAAGCTGCTGTTGGCAGCGGGCGTGTCCGATTCCACCATGGCGGCGGGAGCATTGACCGGAACCGCGATGGAGCGGACGTCGCAAACGCTGGAGCAGCGGCCGCCTGGCAGGTATTCGGCGGCGGTTGCCGCGCAGCAGCCGCAGCACGTGGCTACGCCCAGCTCGAATTGCAGGTCGGACAGCGTCGTCGCGCCTCCGTCCACGCTGGCGCGGACTTGGCGTTCGGTGATGGCATTACATACGCAAATGTACATGCGAATGATTATCGAAAAATATTCCCGCGATGACAAGCCCTTTGCATAAATAAATTTGCAACGGAAATGTCACGCAAGCCCTTGAAAACAGGGACGAATTTCGCCGAGCGCGTCCCTTATTTCACCGGGCCGACGCTTGCGCCTTGCGCAGCGCCGCAGGGGCAATCCGCAGCGCTTCGCGGTACTTTGCCACCGTCCGGCGGGCGATCACTATCCCCTGGTCGGCCAGTTTTTGCATGATCTGGCTGTCCGACAAGGGCTTGGCCCGGTTTTCGTCGGCCACCATTTGGCGGATGTAGGTCTGCACGGCGGTCGCGGACGTGGCATCGCCACCTTCCGTAGATACCCCCGTGCCGAAGAAGCGTTTGAGCTCGAGCGTGCCAAACGGAGTGAGCATGTACTTCTGCGTTGTGGCGCGTGAAATCGTGGATTCGTGCAAACCGAGCTCGCCGGCGATGTCCTTTAGGATCAAGGGACGCATGGCGGCCGGGCCTTGGCTGAAGAAGGCGGTCTGACGTTCCACGATGGCCTGCGACACCCGCAGGATGGTGTCGAAGCGCTGCTCGACGTTCCGGATCATCCATTTGGCCTGCTGCAGCTGGGCCTGCAGGCCGGCGTGGGCGGACTCCTTCTGGTTGCCCAGCATCTGCGCGTACAGCCCGTTGATCTGCAATCGCGGCACCGCCGCGCTGTTGAGCATGGCCTGCCAGCCGCGCCGGGTCTTGCGCACGATGACGTCCGGCACGGCGTATTCGGCGGCCGGCACGGTCCAGGCGCGCCCAGGGCGGGGTTCCAGGCGCAGTATCAGCGAGTGCGCCGCCCGGAACGTCGGCTCGTCGCAGCCCACCGCCGCGCACAGGCGGGCGGCATTGCCCGTGGCGAGCAGCGGCAGGTGTTCGGCGCAGATCCGCCGCGCACAGGCCAGCACCGCGGCATCCGCTGCTTCCGGTAGACGGGCGATGTCGGGATTGCGTAGCTGAAGCTGCAGGCATTCGGCCATGTCGCGCGCGCCGATGCCCACGGGGTCGAACGACTGCAGCAGCGACAGCGCCGCGCGCAGTTCGTCGATGTCGGGCTCCATCTCGGCCGGCAACCAACCCAGGATTTCGTCCAGCGGCGACCCCAGGTAGCCGTTTTCGTCCAATTCGTCGATCAGCAGAGACGCCAGCGCCATGTCGCGCGGCGCCGCCCGCGTCAGCGCAAGCTGACCAAGCAGGTGCTCGCGCAACGTGTCCGGCCGCGCCGCCTCGGGAACGCCCGAATCGTCGTCCGGGTACACCCCGCCCGAACCCGGCATTTCGTCGACGGGAGTTTCGCGCTCGGCCGCGGGCTCGTCGTCCTGCACCGACGATTCACGCTCGGACTCGGCCTGCGCTTCGGCGGATGGCGATTCGTCCTCGCGATCCAGAAGGGGATTCTCGGCCAGCACTTGCGAGATCTCGGCTTCGAGGTCGAGCGTGGACAACTGCAACAATCGTATCGATTGCTGCAATTGAGGGGTCAGCGTCAGGTGCTGGCCAGGTCGCAGTTCTAAAATTGGACGGGTCATAGGTACAATATTTTGCATGATGAATCTGACTTCGCCCGCAAGCGTCCGCCAGGACTGCCGCCTCATCGGCCAGACCCTGCTCAAACTGGCGCTTCCCCGACTCGTTTTGCGCGCGATCGTCATCGCCGTGGCCCTTGTTGTCTGGTATCTGGTTGCCTCCTGGCTGCTTGATTTCGGCAAGCGCATGAACTACGACTTCCTGCACACGCTGGGCCAGCCCACCATGGACATGGCGCAGCGGATCAATCCCTACCTCTGGTGGGTGATCGCCGCCATCTGGTCGCTCATCGTCTTTTTCGTGGTGCGCGCCTGGTTCTACGCCAGCCTGGCCGCCGGCGCCGCGACGCCCGTGGGCACCGACACGCTGGCCGAACTGGCGCCCAACCTGTCCGATGAATCGCTGGGCGTGCTGCGCTGGACCTGGGGCGACCGCCAGGAACCCTTTACGGTGGGCGACCTGCGCCGCTCCCTGTCGGAACTGCGGCACAACCGCATCGGCAAGATCGACATGGTGGCCGAGCAAGCCCGGATCCTCGAGGCCTCCGCCAACCGTCCCACCCGCGATCCCCGTGACGACGGTCGTCGTGACGACGCCCGCCGCGAGCCTCGCGCCGACCGCTACGTCGAACCTCGCATCGGCCCGGCCCGCTAGGCCTGCCCGCCGCATTGCCGCACGAGGCCGCCGCGAGGCGGCCTTTTTGTTTCAGTCCGCGGCCAGCCGGCCCGTCCTATACTGGCCCTCCAGGCTCGCAAAACCGCGCGCCGCGCACACAGCCAACAACACCTACCGGCAGCCGAGACCTGCCGGATGCGCGGCCAGTTCCTGGAGTTGTACACATGTTCCGCACCCCCATCCGGCGCGCCGCCGGCCTGCTGGTGGCCTGTTCGGCCGCTGCCTTTGCCGCCTCGCCCGCCATGGCCGCCTGGCCCGACAAGCCGATCACCCTGGTCGCCCCGTTCAGCGCGGGCGGCGCCAATGACCTTGTTGCGCGCATCATCGCCAAAGCGGTGGGCAAGACGCTCAACCAGCCCGTCATCGTGGAAAACCGCCCGGGCGCAGGCGGCGTCGTGGGCGCAGCCCATGTCGCGCGCAGCGCCGCCGACGGGTACACCTACCTGGTGGGCAGCAACGGCACCGTTACCAACAGCCTGATCCGGCCGGACCAGCCCTACAAGGACGAGGAACTGACGCCGGTTGCGCTGTTGACCATCACCCCGTCGGTCATCGTGGCCAGCCCCTCCAACCCGGCGAAGGATCTGAAGGAATTCGTGCAGCGCGCCCAGGCGCGCAAGACCGACCGCATCACCTTTTCCACCGCCGGCAATGGCAGCACGCCGCACTTCGTGGCCGAAATGGCCAAGGAAGCCACCGGCCTGCCGATCGAGCCCATCGCCTACAAAAGCGGCTCCGAAGGCGTCACCGCGGTGGTCGGCAACCAGGTCGACGCCACGTCGGAAGCCAGCATCGTGACGCTGCCGCTGATCCAGAGCGGCAAGCTCAAGGCCCTGGCCACCACGTGGGACAAGCGCATGGCCAGCGCACCGGACATTCCGACCACCGCGGAACTGGGCTTTCCCGCCATCCGGATCGGACATTGGGCCGGCCTGTACGCACCCAGCGGCACGCCCGCCGATGTGCTGGACAAGATGAACGCAGCCGTCGAGGAATCGCTGCACACCCGTGAAGTGCAGGATGCGTTGCGCCAGAGCAGCATCGAGCCTGGCGGCGGCTCGCGCGCAAGCTTCGTCGAATTCACCGTGAACGAACGCGAACGCCTCGGAAAGGTGGTCGAGAACGGCCATATGCAGACGCAGTAAGCCGCGAGATGGGCATGGGCGGGACGATCGGAAACCCGATCCGTCCCTGCCTTTTTCGTTTGCGCTTGCTGCGAAAGTATGTTTGACTAGCAACTTATGGCCGCTTACCGCACCCCCCTCGCGATTGCCACCGGACGCTCCGCCGCTCCGGTCGCCGGCCTGCGCGTTCGTTCCTCCTCCATCGCGCTATCGCTATCGCTAGTCCTACCGATCGGTTGCCGGGCCTAGTGTCCCCGTGGTAGCTCGGCAGCCACGCTTGCCACACGCGATTTCCCCCGTTTATCCCTGAATCCTGCCGGACAACCCGGCAAACCCTGGCACAAGACCGTCATCCGGTCGCGATGCCGACGAGCGCAGACAGCGCCGGGATTCAAAAGAAACCGATCGAGGTGTAGTAATGATGCTTGCCAACCCCGCCACCAAATACGTCCCCTTCGCGCCCTTTGCCCGCGACTTTTCCGAACGCACCTGGCCCAGCCGCCGCATCACGAAGGCGCCTATCTGGATGAGCACGGACCTGCGCGATGGCAACCAGGCCCTGATCGAGCCGATGAGCGTGGAACGCAAGGTCCGCTTCTTCGAACAGCTCGTCAAGATCGGCTTCAAGGAAATCGAAGTGGGCTTCCCGTCCGCCTCGCAGACCGACTTCGATTTCGTGCGCCTGCTCATCGAAGAAAAGCGCATTCCCGACGACGTGACCATCATCGTGCTGACGCAGTCGCGTGAAGACCTGATCAGCCGCACCGTGGAAGCCGCCGCGGGCGCCAAGCAGGCCATCGTCCACATGTACAACGCCTGCGCGCCGGCCTTCCGCAAGGTCGTGTTCAACATGTCCAAGGACGAGATCAAGGACATCGCCACGACCGGCACGCGCCTGATCAAGCAATACACCTCGCAGCGTCCCGAAACCAAGTGGGGCTACGAGTACTCGCCCGAAGTCTTCAGCACGACCGAACCCGAATTCGCGCTCGAGGTCTCCAACGCCGTGGCCGACGTCTGGCAACCCACGCCCGACGCCAAGATGGTGCTCAACCTGCCCGCCACGATCGAGGCCACCACGCCCAACCTGTACGCCGACCAGATCGAGTGGATGCACAAGAACCTGGCGCGCCGCGACAGCATCGTGCTCAGCGTCCACCCGCACAACGACCGCGGCACCGCTGTCGCCGCCGCGGAGTTTGCGGTGATGGCCGGCGCGGACCGCATCGAAGGCTGCCTGTTCGGCAGCGGCGAGCGCACCGGCAACGTCGACCTCGTCACGTTGGCCTTGAACCTCTATACGCAAGGCGTGCACCCCGGCCTGGACTTCTCGGACATCGACGAAGTGCGCCGCTGCGCCGAATACTGCAACCAGCTTCCCGTCCACCCGCGCCACCCGTACGCCGGCGACCTGGTCTTCACCGCGTTCTCGGGTTCGCACCAGGACGCGATCAAGAAGGGCTTTGCCTTGCAGAAGTCCGACGCCATCTGGGAAGTGCCGTACCTGCCGATCGACCCCGCCGATCTCGGCCGCAGCTATGACGCCGTGATTCGCGTGAACAGCCAATCGGGCAAGGGCGGCGTGTCGTACCTGCTTGAACAGGAACACGGCCTGGTCTTGCCGCGCCGTCTGCAGATCGAATTCAGCCGCGCCATCCAGCGCGTCACCGACGAAACCGGCCGCGAAGTCACCGCCGACGACGTGCATTCGATCTTCAACAGCGAATACCTGGAACAAAAGGCGCCCTGGAAGCTGATCCGTCACCGCATCGACGGCGATCCGTCCGCCGGCGAAGGCCAGCACTTCAGCATCGAAGCCGAACTGGAATTCAACGGCGAACGCCGCATCGTCAGCGGCAAGGGCGACGGCGCGATCTCGGCCTTCGTGGCTGCGCTGGACGTGCCCGTGCGCATCATGGATTACCACGAGCACGCCATCGGCACCGGCACCGGCACGCGCGCGGCGTCCTACGTTGAACTGCGCGTCGGCGAGTCCGCCACGGGCTTTGGCGTGGGCATCGACCGCGACATCGTGACCGCCTCGTTCCAGGCCGTGCTCAGCGCGGTGAACCGCCACATCAATTCGGGCGCCGTCACGGCCGCCGAACAGGAAGCCGCCGAAGCCGTGTGATCCACGTTCCGGCCTGAATGCCCCTAGGGGCAAAAAGAAGCCCGCCTACCGGCGGGCTTTCTCATTGTGCATTGCGCCGTCAGCCGCGCGGCCACATGTCCGAGGCGCCGATATCCGGCGCGTGGGCGGCCAGCAGACGCGCATGGACCCACGCGCCAATGGCCAGCATGCGGTGGTCTTCATGGCGCGGACCAACCAGTTGCAGTCCGACGGGCAGGCCTTGCGGACCGGTCGCGAAAGGCAGGTTCAGGCAAGGCAGGCCGAACAGCGTCCAGGCGCGCGAGAACTGGGGATCGCCCGTGCCCAGATCGGCAAAGGGCGCCTCGCCGCTGGCGCTGGGCGCAAGCAGCACGTCGTATTGCTCGAACCAGGTGTCCACGCGCGCACGCGACTCGGCGGCGCGCGCAAGATTCGTGATGTGCTGTTCGGCGCTGATCTGCGCCCCGGCTTCGAGAATGGCCTGGAGCTTGGGACTGAGCTGCTGCGCGTGCTCCAGCCTTTCGTAGGCAAGCGCCTGCGAGGCCTCGAACGCCATGATGTCCGAATGCAGCTGCACCAGCACGCAATGCTCGGGCGGCAACGGCACCTCTTCAACCTTGGCCCCCGCGCGGGACAGTATCGCGGCGGCCTGGGCGAAGGCTTCTTTGGTCTCGGTCTGGGCATGGCGCCATTGCAGGCTGCGATACATGCCGACGCGCGGCTTGTCTTCGTAGGAAAGATCCAGCATGCGCGGGTCGCGCATCAGGACCGATGCAAACAGCGCCACGTCGGGGACCGAACGGGCAAAGCCGCCCACGGTGTCCAGAGACTCCGCCAGGCTTTTCACCCCCGCGCGAGAGATACCGCCGAAAGTGGGCTTGTAGCCAACCACGCCGCAATAAGAGGCGGGCCGGATGATGGAGCCCGCCGTCTGCGACCCCAGTGCGAACGGCACCATGTCGTCGGCGACGGCGGCTGCCGAACCGCTGGAGGAGCCGCCTGGCGTATAGGCCTCGTTGCGCGGATTGCGGGTGGGGCCCGCCTGGTAGGTTGCGAATTCGGTGGTGACGGTCTTGCCGATGACGATGGCGCCCGCGCCGCGGCACAGCGCCACCGACGCGGCGTCCAGGCCGGGACGATGGCGGTCGTAGATGGGCGAGCCGTAACGGGTGGGGAGGTCAGAGGTGTCGAACAGGTCCTTGACCCCGATGGGCAGGCCGTGCAGGGGGCCGCGCATGGGGCCGCGATCGAGTTCTTCCGCGCGATCAAGCGCGGCCTGCTTTTGCAGGGCGGTCCAGGCATGAACGGTGTTTTCGCGTTGCTCGATGCGCGCGAACGAGGCGCGCACCAACTGCACTGCGGTCAATTCGCGCCGCTGCAGCTTGTGCGCGGCTTCAAGCGCGCCAAGTCTGTTCAAGGCAGTAGACATGTTCACTTTCCTCTTTGCCGGTGCCGCGCGCCAAGCGCGGTAACTAATGCGCACCCGGTCCCCTTGACCGAGGGTTTGCTGACGGGCGCGTGGCGGCAAGCGCCGTGCCCGAGCAAACCGATCCTTGCCATTGTGCGCTTCGCGTCAATTGGGATAAACACCGAAAACCCTGGATTACCCTGAATGCACGCAGCCGCGCCATGGCTTCGTGTTGTTGCGTCCCTGCCAGCATAGCGCAAACCCGTGCAATACAAAGGTCATATTCGTACAGTAAGATGAAATCGTTTTCAGCAAATTTGCAGCGATTCATTCATGGCTACGCGCCCGTCGCCCCGCTTTTCCATCATCGAAGTGGCTCGCAAGGCGGGAGTGTCGCCGGCGACGGTGTCGCGCGCGTTCAACCAGCCGGAGATCGTGCATCCAGACACCCTGGCGCACATCCGCAACATTGCCAAGCGGGCGGGCTTCCGTCCGAATCGCGTGGGTCGCAGTCTGCGGTCCGGCAGCACGCGCACCATCGGGCTGATCCTGCCCACGTTGTCCAACCCGGTATTCGCGGAATGCTTCGAAGGCGCCGAACGGCGCGCACGGGAATCCGGCTACAGCGTCATGCTGACAGCCACCGGTTATGACCCGGCGGTCGAATCCGCGGCCGTGCAGGGCTTGATCGACCACCAGGTCGATGGCCTGATCCTGACGGTGGCGGACGTCAGCAAAAGCGCCACGCTGGACGACCTGGACCGCTCGGGCATTCCGTACGTGCTGGTCTACAACGAATCATCCGAACACCCCTTCGCGTCGGTCGACAATCGCGCCGCCGCAAGCGACATGGTGGCTCATCTGGCCGCGATGGGGCATAAGCGCATCGCCTTGGTGACGGGCCCGTTGACGGCATCCGACCGCGCGCGGCGGCGTCTGGTAGGCGCCCGGGCCTGCGCCAAGAAGCTGGGCCTGGAACCCATACAACACATCTCGATGAGTTCCCACACGGGCAGCGACGTGGACGCCCTGAAGGCCGCATTGCGCGGCAAACAGGCGCCCACCGCGCTGTTCTGCTCGAACGATCTGCTGGCCACCGCCGTCATCGCGGACCTTGTCGGACTGGGGCTGTCCGTGCCCGCGGACATCTCGGTGTGCGGTTTTGACGGCATGCGCTTCGGCGCCTTGCTGACCCCGCCCCTGACGACCGTCGCCCAACCCAGCGACGGCATCGGCCAGACGGCGTGCTCCAACCTGCTGGCGCAGATCCATGGCCAGCCCCCGCAATCGAACCGCCTGCCGCATTGCATCGTCGTGGGCGGCACCGCGGCGTCCGTGCGCCGGTAGCCGGCGCGTTTCCTCATTCCAACCGATTCCAGATTTCCACCGCCATGCTCATCGCACAAATCACCGACCTGCACATGCGCACCCCGGGCGACAAGGCTTACGGCATCATCGATCCGGCGGCCTTCCTGGCGCCCGCCGTGCGCGCCCTGAATGCCCTGACGCCGCGGCCCGACTGCGTGCTGATCACGGGCGACCTTACCGATCTGGGCAAGCCCATCGAATACCAGACGCTGCGCGAGCACCTTCAGGCGCTGGAGATTCCGTATTTCCTGCTGCCCGGCAACCATGACGACCGCGCCCAATTGCGCGCGGCGTTTCCCGACCATGCGTACCTGCAAGGCGACGGTCCGTTCATCCAGTACGCCGTCGACACCTACCCGCTGCGCCTGCTGGCGCTGGACACGGTGGTGCCGATGAACAGCCACGGCGAACTGTGCCAGACCCGCCTGGACTGGCTGGCCGACCGTCTGGCCGAACAGCCCGGCCGGCCGACGTTGGTGCTGATGCACCATCCGCCTTTCCTGACGGGCATCGAACACATGGACGACATCGGCCTGTTGGCCGGCGCGCAGCAGCTGGAGAGCATCGTGGCGCGCTACCCGAACGTCGAACGCGTGCTTTGCGGCCACTTGCACCGCACGATCTTCCAGCGTTTCGGCGGCACGATCGCATCGACCTGTCCCGGCACGGCCCACCAGCTTGCGCTGGAGCTCGGCCCGCGCCCGACGCTGCAATACATCATGGAGCCGCCCGGGTATCAGCTTCATTGGTGGAACAATGGCAACCTGGTCACGCATCACGCCGTCATTGGGGATTACCCCGGCCCGTATCCGTTCGGTTGAACCTGGACTACGAAACCCCGCATTGCCACATATCCGTCATGTTTGCGCTGCACAATGAAAAGGTTTTCATAACAGGCAACAATGCGGATCTAACAAATAGATCTTCGAGACAGCATGTCATCCATCGTTCTGGATAACCTCACCAAACAGTACGCCGGCGCTGCCGCGATCCAAGGCGTGAGCTTCACGGTCCCGGCCGGCAGCTTCACCGTGCTGTTGGGCCCGTCGGGTTGCGGCAAGTCCACCACGCTGCGCATGATCGCCGGCCTGGATACGCCGACGTCGGGCACCATCCGCATCGGCGACCGCGACGTCACCCAGCTTCCGCCGGCCAAGCGCCGCATCTCCATGGTGTTCCAGTCGTACGCGCTGTTTCCGCACTTGTCGGTGCGCGAGAACATCCTCTTCGGCCTGAAGGTGCGCAAGGAACCCGCGCGCGACTTCGACCGCCGGTTGCAGCGCGTGGCCGGCCTGCTGGGACTCTCCCACCTGCTGGACCGCAAGCCGTCGCAACTGTCCGGAGGACAGCAGCAGCGCGTGGCGCTGGGCCGCGCCGTGATCTCCGAGGCGCCGGTCTGCCTGATGGATGAACCGCTGTCCAACCTGGACGCGCAGTTGCGCCACGAAATGCGGCGCGAGATCCGCGCGCTGCAGCAGAGCCTGGGCATCACCATGGTCTACGTGACACACGACCAGACAGAGGCCATGAGCATGGCTGACCAGGTGGTGCTGTTGCGCGGCGGCCAGATCGAACAGCACGACACGCCTGACGGCCTGTATGCGCGTCCGGCCAGCGAATTCGCGGCGCGCTTCATCGGCACGCCCCCAATGAATTTGATCAACCTTGCGCCGCAACAGGGCTCCACGGTGATCGCCGGCACGCAGGGCCCCGTCGTCGCGGGCGCGCCCGCCGGCGCCGTGAAGCTGGGCGTGCGTCCGGAACACATCCGCATCGATGCCGACGGCATTGCCGCCACCGTGGAAAGCGTCGAGTACTTCGGCGCGGACTCCATCGTGGTGTGTCGCATCGGCGACACCAGCGGCGTCGCCGTGCGGGTCGGCGGCCATCTGCGCGCGAGCGCGGGCGAATCGCTGCGCCTGTCCTGGCCGGACGGGCAACAGCATTTTTTTGCCGCCGATTCGGCGGTCATCAACATCGACGGGCGCTAAAAGACGCCCTACCCACAGGAAAGGAAACACAACATGCGACGCATCGTACTGAAGACCCTGGCCGCCAGCCTGGCCGCCGCCTGCCTTTCTTTGCCTGCGCAGGCGCAGAACAAGCCCGTCGAGGTGGAGTTCTATTACCCGGTCGCGGTCGGCGGCCCCATCACCAAGATCGTGGACGACATGGTGGCGGATTTCCAAAAGGAAAATCCCGACATCAAGATCAAGCCGATCTACGCCGGCTCGTACCAGGACTCGATCGCCAAGGCGCTGACCGCACTCAAGGGCGGCACGCCCCCGCAACTGGCGGTACTGCTGTCCACCGACATGTTCACGCTGATCGACGAAGACGCCATCGTGCCGATCGACGGCCTGGCCAAGAGCGACGCCGACAAGAAGTGGCTGGGCGGGTTCTACGACGCCTTCATGCAGAACAGCCGCACCGGCGGCCACACCTGGGGCGTTCCGTTCCAGCGTTCGACCATCGTCATGTACTACAACAAGGACCTGTTCAAGGCCGCCGGCCTGAACCCCGAGCAGCCGCCCAAGACCTGGGCCGAACTGGTCGAGTACGGCAAGAAGCTGACCAAGCAGGACGCTTCCGGCAACACGACGCAGTGGGGCATCGAGATCCCGTCGGGCGGCGCGTTCGCCTACTGGCTGTTCCAGGCGCTGACCACGCCCAACGGCGCGATCCTGATGAACGAAGCCGGCAACGAGGTCTACCTGGACAAGCCGGCGGTGGTGGAAGCCGCCCAGTTCTGGCGCGATCTGTCGGCCAAGCACAAGATCATGCCGACGGGCACGATCGACTGGGGCACCACGCCGAAGGACTTCCTGGAAAAGAAGGCCGCCATGGTGTGGACCACCACGGGCAACCTGACCAACATCCGCAAGAACGCCGACTTCCCGTTCGGCGTGGCCATGATGCCGCAGCAAAAGCGCGGCGGCAGCCCCACCGGCGGCGGCAACTTCTATATTTTCAAGAGCGGCACGCCGGAGCAGCAACAGGCTGCGCTGAAGTTCGCGCAGTGGGCCACCACGCCGGAGCGCGCTGCCGACTGGAGCATCGCCACGGGCTATGTGGCCGTGACGCCGGCCGCCTGGCAGACCGAGAAGATGAAGAAGTACGCGCAGGAAGTGCCGGCCGCGGCGGTCGCGCGCGACCAGCTGGAAGTCAGTGTGGCGGAATTCTCCACGCATGAAAACCAGCGCGTCACCAAGACCCTGAACGACGCCCTGCAGGCGGCCCTGACGGGATCGAAGACGCCGCAGCAGGCCCTGACCGACGCGCAGCGCGAGTCTGACCGCATACTGCGTTCCTACAAGTAAACCGACCCAAGCACGATGAGCCGCTCTTTGAATGCGCTTTATGGCTGGCTGCTTCTGCTGCCAGCCATCGTGCTGCTCGCCGCCTTCACGCATTACCCGGCGGTGGCGACGCTATGGCACAGCTTCTTTTCCACACCCAAGGGCGCGCGCCCGGCCCGATTCGTCGGGCTGGAAAACTACGCCGTCATGCGCGACGACCCCGTCTTCTGGCAGTCGTTGTGGAACAACCTGTGGTTTGCGCTGGGCACCATCCCCACGTCCATCGGCATCGCGCTGATCATGGCGCTGTGGGTGAACCGCAACCTGCGCGGGCGCGGGTTCCTGCGCATGGCGTACTTCACGCCTACCGTGCTGCCCATGGTGGCGGTGGCCAACATCTGGCTGTTCTTCTATACGCCGCAATACGGGCTGATCGCGCAGGTGATGGGATGGTTCGGCTCGCCCGGCCCCAACTGGCTGGGCAATCGCGAAACCGCGCTGCCCGCGCTGATGCTGGTGACCGTATGGAAGGAAGCGGGCTTCTTCATGATCTTCTACCTGGCCGCGCTGCAGACGGTGTCGCCGTCGCTGCGTGAAGCAGCCATGCTGGAAGGCGCATCGCGCTGGCAGTATTTCCGCCGCATCCTCTGGCCGCTGCTGATGCCCACGACGCTCTTCGTGCTGATCAACGCGTTGATCAATGCGTTCCGGCTGGTCGACCATGTGGTCGTCATGACGCGCGGCGGGCCGGACAACGCCAGCACATTGCTGCTGTACTACATCTACCAGGTGGGATTCAGTTTCTGGGACACGGCGTACGCCGCAACCCTGACCGTCGTGTTGCTGGTGGTGCTGGCGCTGACGGCGCTGATCAAGTTCCGCTGGCTGGACCGCAGGACGCACTACCAATGAAAGACAAGCTCGATACCCTGGGCGCGTGGGCGCTGGGCCTTCTGTGGATCCTGCCGCTGGCCTATGCCATGTGGGCGGCCTTCCATCCGCCCGCCTACGCGACCCGCTTTGACCTGTTCGCGCCGTTGACGCTGGACAACTTCGCGCGCGCCTGGAACGCGGCGCCGTTTCCGCGCTACTTCCTGAACACGTTCGTGCTGGTCACGATGGTGCTGGCGGCTCAGCTGGTGCTGTCCACGCTGGCGGGATACGCGTTCGCCCGCTTCGAGTTCCGCGGCCGGGATTTCGTCTTCATGCTGGTGCTGTTGCAGCTGATGATCATGCCGGACGTGCTGCTGGTCGAGAACTACCGTTCGATGAGCATGCTCGGGGTGCGCGATACGGTGTTCGCCATCGGCCTGCCGTATTTCGCGTCGGCATTCGGCATCTTCCTGCTGCGCCAGACCTTCAAGACGGTCCCGCGCGAACTGGAAGAGGCCGCGCGGATGGAAGGCGCGAACGCGCTGCAAGTGCTCTGGAAGGTGTACGTGCCGCTCGCCAAGCCGATCTACGTGGCCTACGGGCTGGTGTCGGTCAGTCACCACTGGAACAACTTCCTGTGGCCGCTGATCATCACCAACTCGGTGGAATCCCGTCCGCTGACGGTGGGCCTGCAGGTGTTCTCGTCGACGGACCAGGGCATCGACTGGTCCGTCATCACCGCCGCCACCCTGATGTCGGCGGCGCCGCTTCTGATCGCGTTCCTGCTGTTCCAGCGCCAGTTCGTGCAGTCGTTCATGCGGGCGGGCATCCGGTAAGCACCCGCCGGGCTGTCGCAGCGCACAAAAAACCCCGCTCTGGCGGGGTTTTTCATTCATGGTCGAAGGCGAGGCAGGGCGTCAATACCCCACGGTGAGCCCAGGCAGATCCACCGTGATGCGCGGCCGTTCCAGCGCCAGCGCCAGGTGCTCGGCAAATTCGCGGGCTTCTTTTTCGTCGGTGGACAACGTGTCGTAGCCCAGCGCGTCTGCCACGCCAAGCACCTTGTCCAACAAGAGGACCTTGCCGCTGGGACGCAGCGGCTCGCATCCCAGGGTTTCCCAGGCGCCGTCGAACCAGTCGCGCGCTCCGGCCTGGCGCTGCGGGGAGGGGTCGACGCTGGCGGAAAGGTCCAGCGAACGCCGGGCGTCGAAAACAATGGTGATGTCGCTGCGCATGGGGAAGGCTCCGTCAGATGGCGTCAGGCCAGTAGGGTAGGCAAAAAATGCCGGACAGATTGTCCGTCCGGCGACATATCGCTACCAGCCCCGCGACACTTCCCAGGTGACCTCGGCGCCCGCCGCCTGCGATTGGCGCATCATGTCCAGCAAGGGGAAGGCGCGTTCCTTCAGGCCGACCGCGCGCGCCATCGGGGCCGCCGGCGCCTTGTCCTCGTCTTCGTCGTCAGCGCCGTCATGGGCATGCTGGTACTCGTCGATCGCGCGCTCGATACCGCTGATGGCCGGTCCGAGCTGTTCCACGGTGAATACGCCGCGCTCGGGGATCTTGTCGCCGATCGGCTTGCCAGCCGCCTGCAGCAGGGCGCCCGCGTGGTCGGTCAGCATCAGGACTTCAGCAACGACCTTTGAGTGAAAAGTGATCAGCATATTTGGGTCTCCGACATTGATTACCTTACTTACATACACTACCGCAACGCCCCGGGGATGCCAACTGGCGCCCTCAAATCAACTATGATTCAGGGGATTCCCGTGACAGCCGGACCTGCGGCGGCCCTGAATCCTGCATGACCGCGCCAGCCCCCCCTGGGGCCCGCCCGGCCCGGTCCACGCGACCAGCCTGCGGACGCGGCGCGCATCGCCGGCAAGCCGCCGCCTAAGTCACTCACTCAGAACTACGCCAGACGCCCATGCTCCTCGAGCAACAGAAACAGCTTATCTCCCTGATCCAGGCCGCCGTTGCGCAAAGCCTGCCCGACGCTCAAGCCAACGTGCTGCTGGAGCGCCCCAAGGTTGCCGCCCACGGCGACGTCGCCACCAACGTGGCCATGCAGCTCGCCAAGCCCGCGCGCCGCAATCCCCGTGAACTGGCGCAGGCCATCGTCGACGCCGTGATGGCGAATCCCGATGCCGCCGCGCTGGTCGAAAGCGCCGAAGTGGCGGGCCCCGGGTTCATCAACCTGCGCATCACCCCGGCTGCCCGCCAGGCCGTGATCGCCGCGGTGTCCGAGCAAGGCGCCGACTTCGGCCGCGCGGCCCGCACCGGCGAGAAGATCCTGGTCGAATTCGTGTCGGCCAACCCCACGGGCCCGCTGCACGTGGGCCATGCCCGCCAGGCCGCCCTGGGCGACGCCCTGTGCCGGCTCTACGACGCCAGCGGCTGGGACGTGACCCGCGAGTTCTATTACAACGACGCGGGCAACCAGATCCATAACCTGGCCATCAGCGTGCAAGCCCGCGCCCGCGGCCTGACCACCGAATCCCCCGACTGGCCCGCCGACGGCTACAAGGGCGACTACATCGCCGACATCGCCCGCGACTTCCAGGCCGGCAAGACGCTGCAGGCCTCCGACGGCGAACCCGTCACCGCCACGGGCAACATCGACAGCCTGGACGACATCCGCGTCTTCGCCGTGGCCTACCTGCGCCGCGAACAGGACCTGGACCTGCAAGCCTTCGGCCTGGCGTTCGACAACTATTACCTCGAAAGCTCGCTCTACACGTCCGGGCGCGTCGAAGCCACGGTCAAGGCGCTGATCGCCGGCGGCCACACCTACGAAGAAGGCGGCGCGCTGTGGCTGCGCACCACCGAACTCGGCACGGGCGACGACAAAGACCGCGTCATGCGCAAGAGCGAAGGCGGCTACACCTATTTCGTGCCGGACGTGGCCTACCACAAGGCCAAATGGGAGCGCGGCTTTCACCGCGCCGTGAACATCCAGGGCAGCGACCACCACGGCACCGTGGCGCGTGTGCGCGCCGGCCTGCAGGCGCTGGAAGAGGGCATCCCGAAGGACTATCCGTCCTACGTGCTGCACAAGATGGTCAAGGTGATGCGCGGCGGCGAGGAGGTCAAGATCTCCAAGCGCGCCGGCAGCTACGTCACCATGCGCGACCTGATCGACTGGGTCGGCCGCGACGCCGTGCGCTACTTCCTGATCCAGCGCCGCGCCGACACGGAATTCGTGTTCGACGTGGACCTGGCCCTGTCCAAGAGCGACGAAAACCCCGTCTATTACATCCAGTACGCGCACGCGCGCATCTGCTCGGTCATCAACAACGCCGGCATGCCGGCCGACGACGTGGCCAAGGCCGACGCCGCGCAGCTGACCGCGCCGACCGAATTCGCGCTGATGCAGCGCCTGGCCGAGTTTCCGCAAGTGGTGGCGCTGGCCGCCCAGGATCTGTCGCCGCACCATATCGCGTTCTGGCTGCGCGATTGCGCCTCGGACTTCCACGCCTGGTACAACGCCGAACGCGTCCTGGTCGACGACACGGCCCTGAAACTGGCCCGCCTGCGCCTTGCCGCGACGACCCGCCAGGTGCTGGCCAACGGCCTGCAACTCTTGGGCGTTTCCGCGCCCGAGCGGATGTAACATCGGTTCATGGCAACAAAGCGCAAACCTACCAGCCGTTCCTCCGGCGAAAGCGGCAGCACCCTGTACGGGGCGCTGGCCGGTCTGCTCCTCGGGCTGATCGTCGCCGCCGTCGTCGCGTTTTACGTCACCAAGGCCCCCGTGCCATTCGTGGACCGGGCCAGCCGCCAGGGTGATTCGGGCAAGCTGCCCGATCCCCGCCAGGCGCCGGATCCCAACGCGGGCCTCTACGGCCGGGACGGCGCGGCGGGGGCTCCGCCCACCGGCCCCACTGCCACCGCGCCGGCTCCGCTGCCGGGCGCCGGCACGCCGCCGAAGGGCGACGAAACGCCCTCCCGGATGGACGATCTGGGCGCGCTGATCGCCACGCTGCCCACCACCCGGGCGCCCGCCGCTGCTCCGTCCACGCCGGCCGCGGCCGCCCCCGGGACGGCGCCGACCCCCATATCGAAGCCTGCGCCGGCGGCCACGGCCCCCGCCAAGTCCGCCCCCGCCGCCAACGGAACGTATTACCTGCAAGCAGGCGCGTTCCGCGGCGAAAACGACGCGGAATCGCTGAAAGCCCGCATCATCCTGCTGGGGCTGCCGGTGGCGGTGCAGAAGGCCGAACTCAACGGCAAGCCCATCAACCGCGTTCGCGTGGGGCCTTTCGCCCGTCTGGACGACATGAACCGGGCGCGCGGCCGGCTGGGCGAGAACAAGATCGAAACCGCCGTGGTGCGCCAGTAAGGGCGCCCGGCGGGTGGTTTTGCATTGAACTAATCCGGCCCCGGGCCTGTCTGTAGCCTTTTATTCAGGAACCTCATCCATGCTGTCCCCCAAGCTCATTCGCATCCTGGCAGCCGCCGCGCTGACCGCCACGGCGTTCTTCAGCCCGGTCAGCCACGCGCAAGGCGCCCAGCAGTACGTGCCGATCAATCCGCCGCTGCCTTCGGACACCCCGGGCAAGGTCGAGGTCCTGGAATTCTTCGCCTACACCTGCCCGCACTGCGCCGCCATGGAGCCCATGGTCGAAGACTGGGCCAAGACCGCGCCGTCGGATGTGGTGCTGAAGCAGGTGCCTATCGCCTTCAACGCCGGCATGAAGCCCCTTCAGCAGCTTTACTACACGCTGCTGGCCCTGGACCGTCCGGACCTGCACCCGAAGGTCTTCACGGCCATCCACGGCGAGCACAAGCGCCTGTTCGACAAGAAGGCGATGGGCGAATGGATCGCCACCCAGGGCGTGGACCGCGCCAAGTTCGATTCCGTGTTCGACTCGTTCAGCGTCCAGGCCCAGGTGCAGCGCGCCAACCAGTTGGCCGACGCCTACCGCATCGAAGGCACGCCCTCGTTCGCCGTGGGCGGCAAGTTCATGACCTCGCCGGTCATGGCGGGCAACAGCTACGAAGGCGCCCTGAAGGAAGTGAACCAGCTCATCCCCATGGCGCGCGCCAAGTAAGCCACGCCAGGCTGATTCCAAACGCCCCGAGCCGCAAGGCCGGGGCGTTTAGTTTTGTGGCCTTGTTTTGAGTCGATCATTCAGGTGCGAGTCCGATGCGCCGCGATACACTTTCGCCATAAAAATTCGCCGCGCCCGCGGCGCCAAAAGGGTGGAAGACAAATGAAGAATCAACTCCTGCGCAGCCGCGCAGCGCTGGGCTTGTGCCTGTCGCTGGCCGCCGGCCTGGCCCACGCGAACGCCGCCGACGGCGTGAAGATCGGCGTGCTGACGGACATGGCGGGCGTCACCGCCGACGCCACCGGCAAGGGCTCGGTGGAAGCCGCCCGGCTGGCCATCGAGGAAATGGGCGGCTCCGTGCTGGGCAAGCCCATCACGCTGGTCTCCGGCGATCACCAGCATCGCCCCGACATCGGCAGCAGCATGGTCCGCAAGTGGTACGACACGGACGGCGTGGACGTCGTGGTGGACGTGCCGAACTCGTCGGTCGCGCTGGCGGTGCAGGGCATCGCGCGGGAAAAGAAAAAGCTGGTGCTGTTCTCCAGCCCCGGCACGACGGCGCTGACGCAGGCGCAATGCTCGCCGTATGGCGTGCAATGGACCTACACCACTTATGCGCTGTCGCGCGGCACCGCCACCGCCGTGGTCAAAGAAGGCGGCAAGCGCTGGTTCATCCTGGCGTCCGACTACGCCTTCGGCAAGCAGCTTGCCGCAGACACCGAGACCGTCGTCAAGGCGAACGGCGGCGAAGTGGCCGGCACCGTTTTCCATCCGCTGAATGCGTCGGACTTTGCGTCCTTCCTGCTGCAGGCGCAGGGTTCCAAGGCGCAGATCATCGCCATCGCCAATGCCGGCGGCGACACCATATCGGCCATCAAGCAGGCGGCCGAATTCGGCATCGGCGGCACGCAGCAGCTGGCGGCCATGCTGCTGCTCCTGACCGACGTGCACAGCCTGGGCCTTGCGGCTGCGCAGAAAACCTACCTGACCGTGCCCTCGTACTGGGACATGAACGACGGCACGCGCGCGTTCACCAAGAAGTTCGAAGCCCGCGTGGGCCGGCCGCCCACCTTCCTGCAGGCCGGCGTCTACAGTTCGGTGCGCCATTACCTGCAGGCGGTGAAGGCGGCGGGCACGGTGGATTCCGACGCGGTGATGACCAAGATGAAATCGCTGCCCATCGACGACCCCTTCAGCCTGAACGCGCACATCCGCGCAGACGGCCTGGTGGTGCGCGACATGATGCTGGCGCAGGTGAAGACGCCCGAGCAATCCAAGGCGCCCTGGGACTACTACAACATCGTGCGCACCATCCCCGGCGACACGCTGGCCTGGCCGCTGTCCGACAGCCAGTGCCCGCTGGTCAAGCAATGACGCAGGAAATCGCCCTGGCGGACTTCGGCAGCTTCTACGCGGGCGGCAGGGCCGTGCGCGTGGAAGGCCTGCCCAAGCGCGACATCGCCTTCACGCAGACGGCTTCGCTGGCCTACGACCCCAATGGCCTGTATCACTTCGAGCAGGCCTACGTGCAGTATTTCATTCCGGCGCGGCGGTCGCATCCGCTGCCCATCGTGCTGCTGCACGGCGGCGGGATGACGGGCGCGATGTGGGAACAGACGCCGGACGGCCGGTCGGGCTGGGTGCAGCATTTCCTGCGCCAGGGGCATGCGGTGTACGTCGTGGACAACGTCGAGCGCGGACGCGCCGGGTGGGCGCCGTTCGAGCAGGTCTGGCCGGAACCGCCCATCATCCGCAACGCCGAGGAAAGCTGGTCGTTGTTCCGCTTCGGACGGGCCGAGGATTTCGCGGCGCGGCGCGCCTTCGCGGGCCAGCGCTTCCCGGTGTCCGCCTTCGACGCCTTCATCCGCCACGCGGTGCCGCGCTGGCTGGGCAACAACGACGCGGCCTTGCAGGGCTTCTGCGCGGTGCTGGACCGCGTGGGCCCTTGCCTGGTGCTGGCGCACAGCCATGGCGGAGAGGTGGCCTACCGCGCGCTGCATGCGCGTCCGGATCTGGTGCGAGGAGTGATCGGCGTGGAACCGTCGGGGTTCACGAACGAGGTCGCGACGGCCAGCGTGGCGGGCAAGCCGTTCCTGTTCGTGTATGGCGACTACCTGGACGCCACGCCGCTATGGCAGAAGCTGTGCGCAAGCGGCGCCGCCTACGCCGATGAATTGACGCGCCATGGCGCCCGCGTGGAAACGTGGCGCCTGGCCGACATGGGCGTCATGGGCAATTCCCATATGCCGATGATGGACGACAACAGCGATGACATCGCCGCGCGCATCGGCGCCTGGATACGCGGCGCGGCAGCCTGAAGACGCCGCGCCGCAATGGCCTCAGGGCTGGGCCTGGACTTGCGCCTGCTTCTGGAACGCCGCGGCCTTGTCCAGCGCCTGGGTCAAGTCGGCAATGATGTCTTCCGGCGATTCCAGCCCGATATGCAGGCGGACCAGCGCATTGTCGCCTTCGCCCCAATACTTGTGCTTGGACAGGTCCTTGGGCGACACGAGCTGCACCAGGCTTTCATAGCCGCCCCATGAAAAGCCGATGCCGAAGAGGGTCAGCGCATCCACGAAGGTGCGCGCCGCATCCGGCGACAGTCGCAGTTCCACGGACAGCATGCCGTTGGAGCCGGTGCAATCGCGTTGCCACAGCGCGTGGCCGGGATCCTCGGGCCACGCGGGATGGAACAGGCGCACGGTCTCGGCGCGGCCCTTGAGGAATTCGCACACCTGCAGGGCATGGCGCGCATGCTGGGCCATGCGGATCGGCATGGTCCGCACGCCGCGCAAGGCCAGCCAGGCATCGTCCGCGCTAACGGAATAGCCCATCGCGTACTGGGTGCGGTTCAGCTTGCGCGCGATGGCTTCGTCGTTGGTGACCACCGCGCCCAGCATCAGGTCGGAATGGCCGCCCACGTATTTGGTGCCGGCGATGACGGAGACCTGCGCGCCCAGCGTCAGCGGGCGATAGATGTAGCCCGAGCCCCAGGTGTTGTCGGTGGCCAGCACCAGGCCGTGGCGCTTGGCGAACGCGGCCATGGCGCCCATGTCCAGCATTTCGAACAACAGGGATCCGGGGGATTCGACGTACAGCAGCCTGGTGTTGGGACGCACCAGCGCTTCGAGGTCTTCGCCCGCGGCGAAGTACGTGATCTCGATGTTCATGCGCTTGAGCACGGCATCGTCCAGCTCGCGCATCGGGCCATACACGCAGTCGGAGATCAACGCGTGGTCGCCCGCCGAACACAGGGCCATCATGACCATCGTCATCGCCGACAGGCCCGAAGACGCCAGGTAGCAATGCGTGCCGCCTTCCAGCTGCGTGAACACCTCTTCGAGCGCGGCGTGGGTATCCATGCCCATGCGACCGTAGGTGGTGGCGCGACCGCCGGCCGCCTTGCTGCGCTGGGCATTTTCCAGGGCGGCGATGTTGGCGAAGCGCACCGTGCTGGCCCGCATGGGCGGCAGCGGCACCGGGGCCGTGCCGGTCTCGGGATTGAACGGGGCCGTGCCCGCGTGCTGGAGAACCGTATCGATGTGTTTGGTAGGCATCTTCTTGGGGTGCGACAAAACCGGGAAAATCAAACCATATCAGGAGGCGGCAAGAATTTCAGCCTATCCAGCTGACCGTCTCCGCCAAATCCGCTCGCCGGGTGCGGTAACTGTTGGCCGGATGCGCCGTGTCCGCATAGCCGAAAGAGATGCCGCAGACCACGCGCCGGTCGGGGCCGATGCCCAGCACGTCGCGCAGCACTTCCGGGTACATCGCCAGCGACGCCTGCGCCACGGTAGCCACGCCATTGGCCTGGGCCGCCAGCAGGAAATTGGCGACATAGCCGCCGCAGTCCATGGCGCCATATTCGCCAAGCGCCTCGTCCGTCGTGACGATGGCGACATGCGGCGCGTCGAACAGCGCGAAGTTGCGCATTTCCTGGCGGCGGTAGGCGTCGCGGTCCCCGCGAGGAACGCCCACCGCGCCGTAGAGCTGGAATCCGGATTCGCGGCGGCGGGCGAGGTAATCGCCGCGGTATTCGCGCGGAAACGGAAAGTCCGGCTCGAATCCCTCGATCTGCGCCCGGTGCTGCAAGGCGTCGCGCAGCCGGCGCGTGCCCGCGCCTTCGGTGATGGCGACTTGCCAGGGCTGGCAGTTGCACCAGGACGCCGTGCGCTGCGCCAGGGTCAGGATGCGCTCGATGGTGGCGCGCGGCACGGGGTCGGACAAAAAGGCGCGGCAGCTGTGCCGCGCCAGCAGCCAGGCTTCGAGGCTGGCGTCGTCGCGCGCGCTTCCGGTTTCCGTGACGTCAAGGGGTGCGGCGGTCATGGTCGGTCTGTCTCCTGTCGTGGTCGGCTTTGCCTTTATGATGCCACTGACCGGATGCCACCGTCCGGCCCGCCCGCCTCTGAAGAGATCCCATGCTGCCCTTCGACACCCTGATCGCGTTCTTCGGCATTGCCGTGCTGCTGGCTCTTACGCCGGGGCCGGACAACCTGTTCGTCCTGATGCAGTCCGCCATCTGGGGCCGCAAGGCCGGCATGTTCGTGGTGCTGGGACTGTGCACGGGCCTGCTGGGGCACACTGCCGCGGTGGCGGTTGGACTGGCCGCGGTCTTCGCCGCGTCGCCCATGGCGTTCACGGTGCTGAAGCTGGCGGGCGCGGCCTATCTGACCTGGCTGGCGTGGCAGATTTTGCGCGCGCCGGTCGGCGGCGACACCGGCAAGCCGCCCGAGCCCATGCGGCCCGGCGCCCTGTACCGCCGGGGCATCGTGATGAACCTGACCAACCCCAAGGTGCTGCTGTTCTTCTTCGCGTTCCTGCCACAGTTCACGTCCCCGCGGCTGGGCCCGGTGGGCTTGCAGACCATGCAGCTGGGCGCGGTCTTCATGGTGTCGACCCTGCTGGTGTTCGGCGCGATCGCGTTCTTCTCCGGCGCGTTCGGCGAACTGCTGCAGCGATCGGTGACGGCCAAGCGCTGGCTGAATCGCATCGCCGCGCTGGTGTTCGTGGGGCTGGCGGTAAGACTGGCGACGGCGACGCGCTGACGCACGGCGCCGTCTGCACCAAGGCGCCGATCAGGCGGCCTTGAACCGCACGATGCCGTCGGCGTCCTGGGCGCGCGTCAGCTTTCCTTCAAAGTACAGCGCATGCAGATGCGCCAGCGCTTCGCCCATGGCGAAGGTCAGCTGGTGCAGGTCCAGCTTGCGCTTGAAGAGCACGGGCACGATGTCGGAGGTAGATTGCGGGCGGACGGCACAGGCTTCGAGTACTTCGGCCAGCCGGTCGCGGTGATGCTCGTGCTGCTGCGCGATGCGTTCGTGCAGACCCTTGAAGGGGCGGCCGTGCGACGGCAGCACCAGCGTGTCATCCGGCAGGCCGTCGTAGCCATCCAGCGACCGCAGATACAGGGGCAGGGAATTGGCGTCGGGTTCGTAGTCGAACACGCTGACGTTGGTGGAGATGCGCGGCAGCACCATGTCGCCGGAAATCAGCACGCCCAGGTCGGGCGAAAACAGCGACGCGTGTTCCGGCGCGTGGCCGTAGCCCACGATGACGCGCCAGTCGCGGCCGCCGATGCGGATCTGGTCGCCGTCCATGATGCGGGTGTAGCGGGACGGTACGGCGGGGACCAGGTTGGGGTAGTAGCTGGCGCGCTGGCGGATCTGTTCCTGCGCGTCCGGATCGGTCAGGCCGTGGCGGGCGAAGTGTTCGACCGCCGACTGTCCCCCCGGACCCGCGCCGGCATCGTTGCGACGCGACGACCATAGCGAGGCCACCATGAAGTCGGTCATCGTCATCCACAGGCGCGCGTTCCAGCGTTCGCACAGCCAGTACGCCAGGCCGATGTGATCCGGATGCATGTGCGTGACCAGCACACGCAGCACGGGCAGGCCCTCAAGTTCGTTCTTGAACACCTCTTCCCACAGCGTCTTCACTTCGTCGCGCGAGATGCCGCAGTCGACGATGGTCCAGCCGTCCTGGCCGTCGATGTTGTCGCGCAGCAGCCAGAGGTTGATATGATCCAGCGCGAACGGCAGCGGCATGCGGATCCATTTGACGCCTTCCGCCACGACATGCGCGTGGCCGGCTTCCGGCTGAAAATCAGCCCAGGGGTACTGCAGCTTCTGTTCGTTGGGGTTCATTGCCTCTTGCTCCACGCTTGACGATCTGGTCAAGTCATCATAATTTACGTTTACGTAAACTGCCACACGTCGCATGCCCTCGTCAACCTGGACCATCTCCGAACTCGCCCGCGAGTTCGATGTCACGCCCCGCACGATCCGCTTCTATGAAGACCAGGGTATCGTCAGCCCGGCGCGCGAGGGCCGCAACCGCATCTTCGGCCCGCGCGACCGCACGCGCCTGAAACTGGCCCTGCGCGGCAAGCGGCTGGGCCTGCAGCTGTCCGAGATCCTCACCCTGATCGACATGTACGACGGTCCGGGCGACACCACGGTCCAGCTGCGCCAGTACCTGACCGTGCTGGAACAACACCGCGTCACGCTGGAACAACAGCGTCGCGACATCGACGACACGCTGCAGGAAATCGCCGAACAAGAGCGCCAGTGCCAGGCGCTGCTGGCGCAAAAGCCGTAGGCCGCGCGCATGGCTGCCCTGCAAACCGTCGCGCTCTTCATCCTGACCGCGCTGGCCGAAATCGTCGGCTGCTATCTGCCCTACCTGTGGCTGCGCAAGGGCCATTCCATCTGGCTGCTGGCGCCAGCGGCGCTCAGCCTGGCGTTGTTCGCGTGGCTGCTGACGTTGCATCCCACCGCCTCGGGCCGCGTCTATGCCGCCTACGGCGGCGTCTATATCGGCATGGCGTTGCTGTGGCTGTGGGCCGTGGACGGCGTGCGGCCCAGCTCCAGCGACTGGATCGGCGTGGGCCTGTGCCTGGCCGGCATGCTGGTGATCATGTTCGGGCCGCGCGGCTCGTAGCGTCCACCCCGCCCCATCAAAAAAAAAAGCGCGCGAGCCCCAGGGGCCGCGCGCTTTTTCATATGCCGCGGATTACTCGGCCTTGATGTTGCCTTCCTTGATGATGCGGGCGTTGTTCGTGAATTCCGCCTGCACCTGCTTGGCGAACGCATCGCCCGTCGCCGTGCCCGGCTGCAGGAACGACTTGGCCAGCAGTTCCTGGAACTCGGCGCTGGCGACCGCCTTGGCCAGCGCGGCCTGCAGCGGCTGCGACACCGTCGGCGGCAGGTTCGCCGGCGCGAAGATGCCGAAGTTCGAGTAATACTGCGCCTGCGGCAGCTTCAGCTCCGCCATCGTCGGCACGTCGGGCCAGGCGGCCAGGCGTTGCGGCGCCATCACGGCCAGCGGCTTGAGCGCGCCGTTGGCCACGTGCGGCAACACGACATCGCTATTCACCACCAGCAGTTCCACCACGCCGCCCAGGCCGTCGGTCAATGCCTGGCTGTTGCCGCGGTAGGGCACGTGCAGCATCTTGGTGCCGGTCTGCGTGGTCACGGCCGCCATGCCGATGTGGGCCACGGTGCCCTGGCCCGGCGTGCCGTAGCGCACGCCTTCCGGATGCGACTTCGCGTAGTCGATGAGGCCTGCAAAATCCTTCACGGGCAGCGCCTTCGTCGCCACGATGGCGACGGGCGCCACGGCAACGCTGGCGACCGGCGTCAGGTCCTTCATCGGGTCGTAGTTGGTCTTGGCCAGGTGCGGGAAGATCGTCAGCGGGCTGGTCGAGGCCAGCAGCAGGGTGGTGCCGTCCGGCTGCGCGCGCGCCACGTAATCGGTGCCGACGGAAGCGCCCGCGCCGGGCTTGTTTTCAACGATGACCGTCACGTTGGCTTCCTTGCGCAGCGCGTCGCCAAGGCGGCGGCCGATCGCGTCGGCGCTGCCGCCCGCGGTATACGGCACGACCACGGTGACCGGCTTGGCCGGCCAGGTCTGGGCCATCGCGCCGCTTGCCATGATTGCCAGGGCCGCCCCCGCGGCCTTGATCAGCAATGTCTTCTTTTTCATATCGTCCTAGTGATGTTGCGTAGCACTGCGTTGGTGAAACGAACTGCGGTAAAGCACATCAGGCGAGGTAGCGTTGCGCCAGGCGAACCCAGTACGACGCGCCCGCCGGAATCAAAGAATCGTTGAAGTCATAGCTGGCGTTGTGCAGCATGCAGGGGCCCAGCCCGTGGCCCGCCATGCGGTGCTCGCCGTCGCCATTGCCCAGGAACACGTAGCAGCCCGGCTTTTCCTGCAGCAGGAAGGCAAAGTCTTCCGACGCCATCGCCGGTTCGATCGTCAGGGCGCGGTCCTCGCCCACGACGTCGCGCATGACGTTCATGCAGAACTCGGTCTCGGCCACGGTGTTGACCAGCGCCGGGTAGCGGCGTTCGAAGAACACGTCGGCCTCGCAGCCGTGCGCGGCGGCGATATTGCCGGCGATTTCCTTCATGCGCCGCTCGATCAGGTCGACCACGTCGGTGCTGTAGGCGCGCACCGATCCGCCCAGCCACGCCGTGTTCGGGATCACGTTGATGACGCTGCCGCCGGCCTGCACCTGGGTGATCGACAGCACGGCGGCGTCCAGGGGACGCTTGCTGCGGGTCAGGATGGTCTGCAGCGACTGGCCGATGGCGAACAGCGCGGGCACGGGGTCGTTGCAGTCCTGGGGCGCGGCGGCGTGGCCGCCCTTGCCCTTGACGGTGATCTTGAAGCCGTTCGCCGCCGCCATCATGGGGCCGGAACAGACGCCGAACGAGCCGGCGGGCAGGCCCGGCCAGTTGTGCATGCCGAAGACGGCTTCGCACGGGAAGCGCGTGAACAGGCCGTCCTGGATCATGGCGCGGCCGCCGGCGCCGCCTTCCTCGGCCGGCTGGAAGCACAGGTACACCGTGCCGTCGAACCCGCCCGCGGTCTGCAGATGCTGCGCCGCAGCCAGCAGCATCGCGGTGTGGCCGTCATGGCCGCAGCCGTGCATCTTGCCGTCGTGGCGCGAGCGGTGCTCGAACTGGTTTTCCTCCTGCATGGGCAGCGCGTCCATGTCGGCGCGCAGCATGATGGCCCGGTCCGACGTCCCGCGCTTGATCACGCCGACCACGCCGGTCTTGGCGATGCCGGTATGCGTTTCGATGCCCCAGTTGCGCAGCGCGTCCGCCACCACCTGGGCCGTCCGGTGCTCTTCGTAGCAAAGCTCCGGATGCATGTGGATGTCGCGGCGCAGCGCAACAATTTCGTCCAGGTTGGATAGTTCAAGCACGGCAACTCCAGTCTCGGTAATTCAGGGTTCAAGGATCGGTTGAAATCTTACTCACCGTTACCTAGCGGGATGGCGACAACGCGCTAGGGATAACCCGAATCCAATTTACGTTTACGTAAACGTAATATTTGCACTGCATCATTGCGTGGCGGTGATCGATCGGCGCATCATGACCCCGCGAGGGGCAGCACGCCGCGATCGCGGGGCGCCCATAAGAATGTAAGTACCTACTATCACGGAGACCTCGATGAATCTTCCCGGCCTGAACTTCGACTTGGGCGAAGACCTGGACATGCTGCGCGATGCCGTACGCAACTTCGCGCAGGCCGAGATCGCGCCGCGCGCCGCGGAAGTCGATCGCAGCGACCAGTTCCCCATGGACCTCTGGCGCAAATTCGGTGATCTCGGCGTGCTGGGCATGACCGCCGACGAGGAATACGGCGGCGCCAACATGGGCTACCTGGCCCACATGGTCGTGATGGAGGAAATCTCCCGCGCCAGCGCCTCCATCGGCCTGTCCTACGGCGCGCACTCCAACCTGTGCGTGAACCAGATCAACCGCAACGGCACGGCGGCCCAGAAGGCCAAGTACCTGCCCAAGCTGATCTCCGGCGAACACGTGGGCGCCCTGGCCATGAGCGAACCGGGCGCGGGTTCCGACGTCGTCAGCATGAAGCTGCGCGCGGACAAAAAGGGCGACCGCTACGTGCTGAACGGCACCAAGATGTGGATCACCAACGGCCCCGACGCCGACACGCTTGTCGTCTACGCCAAGACCGACCCCGAAGCCCATCAGCGCGGCATCACCGCCTTCCTGGTGGAAAAGGGCTTCAAGGGCTTTTCGGTCGCACAGAAGCTGGACAAGCTGGGCATGCGCGGCAGCCACACCGGCGAACTGGTGTTCCAGGACTGCGAAATCCCCGAGGAAAACGTGCTGGGCCAGGTCAACGGCGGCGTGAAGGTGCTGATGAGCGGCCTGGACTACGAACGCGCCGTGCTGTCCGGCGGCCCCCTGGGCATCATGCAGGCCGTCATGGACGTCGTGGTGCCCTACATCCACGACCGCAAGCAGTTCGGCCAGGCCATCGGCGAATTCCAGCTCATCCAGGGCAAGGTCGCCGACCTGTACACGACGCTGCAGGCCAGCCGCGCCTTCTGCTACCAGGTGGGCAAGAACCTGGACAAGCTGGGCTCGGACCACGTGCGCCAGGTGCGCAAGGACTGCGCGGCGCTAATCCTCTACACGGCCGAAAAGGCCACGTGGATGGCGGGCGAGGGCGTGCAGATCCTGGGCGGCAACGGCTACATCAACGAATATCCGGTGGGCCGCCTGTGGCGCGACGCCAAGCTGTATGAAATCGGCGCCGGCACCAGCGAAATCCGCCGCATGCTGATCGGCCGCGAACTCTTCAACGAAACCGCCTGACCGGGTTATCCACAGGCCGCGCCATGATCCGCATGTCCGACGTCCAGCATATCGAGCAGGCTCCCGCGCCGGGACCCTCGCCGCTGGACGTCGCGCGCCTGATGCTGGCGGGCTTCGACCGCCACTATTCGCTGTTCCGCTACAGCGCCCAGCGCGCCAAGGCGCTGTTCGAATCGGGCGACTGGCACGGCATCCAGCACCTGTCGCGCGAGCGCATCGAGTACTACGACATGCGCGTGCGCGAATGCGCGGCCCAGCTCGAGGGCGTGCTGCGCGGGAGGCCTGAAGGCGCCGTCGGCCCGACAAATGGCGCCACGGACGGCGGCGGCAACGGCACGAGCCGCGCCGCCGCGCCGTCCCTGACCGACGCGCAGACCGCGTACTGGCAACACATCAAGCAGGAATTCGTCGGCCTCTTGGGCGACCACCGCCAGCCCGAATGCGCCGAGACATTCTTCAATTCGGTGTCGTGCCGGCTGCTGCACCGGGACTACTTCCACAACGATTTCCTGTTTGTCCGGCCGGCTGTCGCCACCGACTACCTGGACAGCAGCACGCCGTCGTACCGCGTTTACTACCCCGCCACCGACGGGCTGGAGCCCAGCCTGATCCGCATGGTGGCGGACTTCGGCCTGGCGCTGCCGTTCGAGGACCTGCCCCGCGACACCCGGCTGCTGGCCCGCACGGCGGTATCCACGCTGAGGAAGCTGCTGCCTCGCCACGTCGGCCGGCGCATCGCCACCGACTGCCAGATCCACGCGCTGGGCTCGCTGTTCTTTCGGAACAAGGGCGCCTACATCGTCGGCCGGCTGATCAACCAGACCACCGTCTATCCGTTCGCCGTGGCGCTGACGCGCAATCCGGCCGGGCAGGTCGTCCTGGATGCGCTGCTGCTGGGCGCGGACGACCTGAGCACGCTGTTCAGCTTTACGCGCGCCTATTTCCTGGTGGACATGGAAACGCCGGCCGCGGTGGTCAATTTCCTGTCCAGCCTGCTGCCGCGCAAGCCCAAGGCCGAGCTCTACACCATGATCGGCCTGCAGAAGCAGGGCAAGACGCTGTTCTACCGCGATTTCCTGCACCACCTGGCGCATTCGCGCGATGCCTTCGACATCGCGCCCGGCATCAAGGGCATGGTGATGTGCGTCTTCACGCTGCCGTCCTATCCCTATGTGTTCAAGCTCATCAAGGACCACATCGACAAGGACGGCATGGACCACGCCACCGTGCGGCGCAAATACCAGATGGTGAAGCTGCATGACCGCGTGGGCCGCATGGCCGACACCTGGGAGTATTCGCAGGTGGCCCTGCCGCGCGCCCGGTTCGCGCCCGCGCTGCTGGAAGAACTGCGCCGGCGGGTGCCCAGCCTCATCGAGGAAACCGCCGACACGGTCGTCATCCGTCATGTCTACATCGAACGCCGGATGACGCCGCTGAACCTGTATCTGCAGCAGGCGCCCGACGCGCTGCTGGATGCCGCGGTGCGCGAATACGGGGACGCCATCCGGCAGCTTGCCGCGGCCAATATCTTCCCCGGCGACATGCTTTACAAGAATTTCGGCGTAACGCGCCTGGGCCGGGTCGTCTTTTATGACTACGACGAAATCCAGCGCATGACCGAGATGAACTTCCGGCGCATTCCGCCGGCCCCGAACGAAGAGGCCGAAATGGCGTCCGAACCCTGGTACGCCATCGGGCCGAACGACGTATTTCCCGAAGAGTTCGGCCGCTTCCTGCTGGGCGACGCGCGGGTGCGCGGCGCCTTCATGCGTCACCATTCCGACCTGCTGGAACCGGAGTGGTGGCAGGCCTGTCGCGCCCAGGTGGCGCAGGGCCGGATTGAAGAATTTTTCCCTTACGATACGGACAGACGCCTGCGCTCAGAACGCCATTCAAGCGGCAACGCGGTGTTGTAACCGAAACGCTGTCCCGACCCTCACAGGAGCTAGTCATGTCAGATCCCATCGTTATCGTTTCCGTCGCCCGCACGCCCATGGGCGGCATGCTGGGCAACCTGTCCGGCCTGGCCGCGCACGAACTCGGCTCGGTGGCCATCAAGGCCGCCGTCGAGCGCGCCGGTATCAAGCCGGAACAGGTCGACGAAGTCATCATGGGCAACGTGCTGCAGGCCGGCCAGGGCCAGGCCCCCGCGCGCCAGGCCGCGCTGGGCGCCGGCCTGCCGCTGGGCGTCGCATGCACGACGATCCACAAAGTCTGCGGTTCGGGCCTGAAGGCCGCCATGTTCGGCCATGACCTGCTGGCCTCCGGCAGCGCCGACATCGTCGTCGCCGGCGGCCAGGAAAGCATGAGCAACGCACCCTACCTGCTGCTCAAGGGCCGCCAGGGCTACCGCTACGGCCACAACACCGTGTACGACCACATGGCGCTGGACGGCCTGGAAGACGCCTACGACAAGGGCAAGGCCATGGGCGTGTTTGCCGAAGACTGCGCCTCCAAGTATTCGTTCACGCGCGAACAGCAGGATGAGTTCTCGCTGGAATCGCTGCGCCGCGCCCGCGCCGCGTCGGAAGACGGCAGCTTCAAGTGGGAAATCGCGCCGGTCACCGTCGCTGGCCGCAAGGGCGACACCGTGATCGACACCGACGAAGCCCCCACCAAGGCCATGCCGGAAAAGATCCCCACCCTGAAGCCCGCCTTCAAGAAAGACGGCACGGTCACGGCCGCCAACTCGTCGTCGATTTCCGATGGCGCGGCCGCCATGGTGCTGATGCGCGCGTCCACCGCCGAAAAGCTCGGCGTGAAGCCGCTGGCCCGCATCGTCGCCCACACCCAGCACTCGCAAGAGCCGAACTGGTTCACCACCGCCCCCGTCGGCGCGTTGAAGAACCTGTTCAACAAGACCGGCTGGAAGGCCGAGGACGTGGATCTGTACGAGATCAACGAAGCCTTCGCGGTGGTCACCATGGCCGCCATGACCGACTTCAAGCTTCCGCATGACAAGGTCAACGTCCACGGCGGCGCCACGGCGCTGGGGCACCCCATCGGCGCATCGGGCGCCCGCCTGATGGCCACCCTGATCGGCGCGCTGCGCAAGACGGGCGGCAAGCGCGGCGTGGCCACGCTGTGCATCGGCGGCGGCGAAGCCGTCGCGATGGCCATCGAAATGGTCTAAGCGCTTGATCGTGCAGCGGGCTCCGGCCCGCAGCACGAGCGGGATTCCGCTGCGCCTTTTCGGCATTGCATCCACCGCGACGGGTCGGTCGCGGGCCATGCAGGAAAGGCGCAACGAAATCCATGATCCAAGATCGATAAGAACACCCGGCCCACCGGGCAACGAGACAAACCGCTCTTCCGAGCGCCTTCAAATTCCAATCAAGCAGGACGGGTGGTACCCCATGCCCATCATCGAATCCCGCATCAATCCGCGGTCGCAGGACTACACCGACAACGCTCGCGCCATGCAGGCGCAGCTGGATGACCTGAATCAGAAACTGGCGCAAACCGCTTTGGGCGGCAGCGAATCCGCACGCGCCAAGCACGTGGCGCGCGGCAAGCTGCTGCCGCGCGAACGCGTGGAAAACCTGATCGATCCGGGTACGCCGTTCCTGGAACTGTCGCCCATGGCGGCGCACGACATGTACGACGGCGATGCGCCCGGCGCGGGCGTCATCACCGGCATCGGCCGCGTGTCCGGCACCGAATGCGTGATCGTGTGCAATGACGCCACGGTCAAGGGCGGCACCTACTATCCGATGACGGTCAAGAAGCACCTGCGCGCCCAGGAGATCGCCGCGCAGAACCATCTGCCCTGCGTGTACCTGGTGGACTCGGGCGGCGCCAACCTGCCGCAGCAGGACGAGGTCTTTCCCGACCGCGAGCACTTCGGCCGCATCTTCTACAACCAGGCGCAGATGTCGTCGCAAGGCATCTCGCAGATCGCCGTGGTGATGGGGTCTTGCACCGCCGGCGGCGCGTACGTGCCCGCCATGAGCGACGAGTCCATCATCGTCAAGAACCAGGGCACCATCTTCCTGGGCGGCCCCCCGCTGGTAAAGGCCGCGACGGGCGAAGAAGTCAGCGCCGAAGACCTGGGCGGCGGCGACGTGCACACGCGCCTGTCCGGTGTGGTGGACCATCTGGCCGCCAACGACATGCACGCGCTGCAACTGGCGCGCAACGCCGTGGCGCGCCTGAACCGCAAGAAGCCCCAGCCGCTGGCCACGCTACCCGTGCGCGAGCCGCGCTACGACACCAACGAGCTGAACGGCATCATCCCCGCCGACACGCGCAAGCCCTATGACGTGCGCGAAGTCATCGCGCGCATCGTGGACGGCTCTGAATTCGACGAGTTCAAGGCCCGCTTCGGCCCCACGCTGGTGACCGGCTTTGCGCACATCCACGGCATGCCCGTCGGCATCGTCGCGAACAACGGCATCCTGTTCTCCGAATCCGCGCAGAAGGGCGCGCACTTCATCGAACTGTGCGCGCAGCGCAAGATCCCGCTGGTGTTCCTGCAGAACATCACCGGCTTCATGGTGGGCCGCAAGTACGAAAACGAAGGCATCGCGCGCCACGGCGCGAAGATGGTCACGGCTGTCGCCACCGCGGCGGTGCCGAAGTTCACCGTGCTGATCGGCGGCTCGTTCGGCGCCGGCAACTACGGGATGTGCGGCCGCGCCTATTCGCCGCGCATGCTGTTCATGTGGCCCAACGCCCGCATCTCGGTGATGGGCGGCGAGCAAGCCGCGAGCGTGCTGGCCACCGTCAAGCGCGACGGCATCGAGGCCCGCGACGGCCAGTGGTCCGCCGATGAGGAAAACGCCTTCAAGGCGCCGATCCGCGAACAGTACGAGCGCGAAGGCCATCCGTATTACGCGACCGCGCGGCTGTGGGACGACGGCATCATCGCGCCGGCCGACACGCGCCGCGTGCTGGGCCTGGCGCTGTCGGCGGCGTTGAACGCGCCGATCGAAGACACGAAGTTCGGCGTGTTCCGGATGTAGAGCCCACCCCCTACGCGCTTCGCGCGCCCCCTCAAGGGGGCGGCACTGGCGGACCGGCGGAGCCGGATCCGCGGTGCCCCCGATGGGGCCGGCGCTGATAGAGGCAGTTGTTAGAGATAAATTCGCTGTGTCCTTGTTCGGCACCGCGTCAACGAACACCTCAGCCTGGATAACGCTATGTTCGATACTTTGCTGATTGCCAACCGCGGCGAAATCGCCTGCCGCGTCGCGGCCACCGCCCGCCGCATGGGACTGCGCACCGTCGCGGTGTATTCGGATGCGGACGCCAACGCGCGTCACGTCGCCGCCTGCGACCAGGCCGTGTATATCGGCGGCTCGGAGCCGCGCGCCAGTTACCTGCGCGCCGATGCCATTCTGCAGGCCGCGCGCGACACAGGCGCCGGCGCCATTCACCCCGGTTACGGCTTCCTGTCGGAGAACGAGGCCTTCGCGCAGGCCGCCCAGGATGCCGGCATCGCCTTCGTTGGCCCGCCCGCGTCCGCCATCGCCGCGATGGGCAGCAAGTCTGCCGCGAAGACGCTGATGGAAAAAGCCGGCGTGCCGCTGGTGCCCGGCTACCACGGCGACAACCAGGATCCGCAATTCCTCAAGTCGCAGGCCGACGCCATCGGCTATCCCGTGCTGATCAAGGCCAGCGCCGGCGGCGGCGGCAAGGGCATGCGCATCGTCGAATCGACGGGCGCCTTCCTGGACGCGCTGGCGTCCTGCCAGCGGGAAGCGGCATCCAGCTTCGGCGACGACCGCGTGCTGATCGAACGCTACCTGCAAAAGCCGCGTCACATCGAAATCCAGGTGTTCGCCGACACGCACGGCAACTGCGTCTACCTGTTCGAGCGCGATTGCTCGGTGCAGCGCCGCCACCAGAAAGTCATCGAAGAAGCGCCGGCCCCCGGCATGACCGAAGAGCGCCGGCGCGCCATGGGTGAAGCCGCCGTGGCCGCCGCGCGCGCCGTCGGTTACGTGGGCGCGGGCACGGTGGAATTCATCGCCGAACCCGACGGCCGCTTCTACTTCATGGAAATGAACACGCGCCTGCAGGTCGAGCATCCGGTGACCGAAATGATCACGGGACACGACTTGGTCGAATGGCAGCTTCGCGTCGCCGCGGGCCAGCCGCTGCCGGCGCGCCAGGAAGACCTGCGCATCAATGGCCATGCCATCGAAGCCCGCATCTACGCCGAAAACCCCGAGAAAGGCTTCCTGCCGTCCATCGGCACCCTGGCGTACCTGGGCCTGCCGCCGCACACCGCTTTCACCAACGGCGATATCCGCGTCGACGGCGGCGTGCGCATGGGCGACACCATCACGCCTTTCTATGACCCGATGATCGCCAAGCTCATCGTGCACGGCGCCGACCGTGACCAAGCCCGCGCCCGCATGCTGCAAGCCCTGGCGCAGACGCAGGCGGTGGGCGTGCAGACCAACGTGGCCTTCCTGTCCCGCCTGATGAAGGACAGCGCCTTTGCCGCGGCGGACCTGGACACCGGCCTGCTCGAGCGCCAGCGCGCAACGCTGCTGCCCGAACCGGCGGCTGCCGACGGCGCCGTCCTGGCGCTGGCCTCGGCCGCCGTGCTGGTGCGCCAGGGCCTGGCCCAGCCGGCCGGCACGCCCAGCGCCGGCAAGGGCCCCGCTGACCCCTGGGACGCGCGCGACGGCTGGCGGCTGGGCGGCCAGTACCAGCGCCATCTGCAATGGGTCGACAACGGCGAGACCCGCCGCGTCACCGTGGCCCGGCAGGGCGGCGCGTGGACGCTGGACACCGGCGACGGTCCGCGGCCGTTCCTGTGGCGCTCCCACGCCAGCGCCAACCCGAACCTCGCCTACGGCCTGCGCATCACCCTGGAAGGCCACGAGAGCGCCGGCACGGTCGTTCTGCATGGCGACCGCGCCTACGTCTTCCGCGAAGACGGCGCGCACGTCCTGGACCTCTACGACGCGCTGACGCACTCGCAGGACACGCAGGGTGACCACGGGGCCGGACTGGCCGCGCCCATGCCCGGCAAGATCATCTCGATCTCGGTCAAGGCGGGCGACACCGTGGAAAAGGGCCAGCCCCTGCTGGTCATGGAAGCGATGAAGATGGAACACACCATCTCCGCCACCGCGGATGGCACCGTGGCGGAAGTGTTCTACGCCGTGGGCGACCAGGTGACGGAAGGCGCCGAGCTGGTGTCGATCGAATAGGGGAGGCGGCGCAACGCCGCTTTCCCGGCGGCTCCGGGCATCCTCGCCCGGAGCCGCCCCAGCGAGGCAACTCTGTCGGGCGCATAGCTGATCGCAGGGCCCCGAATGCCCGAAGCGCGCCAGGATCCGAGGTTTAGCTGTCCGTCAGCCCCCGGCCCCTAGAATCGGACTCCCCCCGCGCGCCCGCACTCCCCCATGTCCGCCCCTGACTCCGCCAGTCCGCTTTCCCGTCCCCCATTCCTGCATTTTCTCTGTGGCCGCGTCGCCGCGTCGCTGGCGTTCCAGATCGTGTCCGTGGCGGTGGGCTGGCAGATCTACGCGCTGTCGGGCAGCGCCATGGACCTGGGCCTGATCGGCCTGGCGCAGTTCCTGCCGATGGCGGCGCTGACCCTGGTGGTGGGACACGTGGCGGACCGCTATGACCGCCGCAAGATCGTCGCCGCCTGCATGGCGCTGGAGGCCCTGGCCACGCTGGTGCTGGCCATCGCGGCGCTGCACGGCGTGGGCGGCAAGACGCTGATCTACGCGACGATCATCGTCATGAGTTCCGCGCGCGCCTTCGAAGCGCCGACCCTGTCCACGCTGATCCCGGCCGTCGTGCCGCGGGAATGGCTGCCGCGCGCCACGGCTCTGTCATCGTCGGGCGGGCAGATCGCGCAGATCGCCGGCCCGGCGCTGGGCGGCGTCGGCTACAGCCTGGGCGCGGGGTGGATCTACTGCGTGGCGGCGGCGCTCTACCTGACCGCCTTCATCTCCATCGCCACCCTTGTCATCGACCGCGCGCCGCCGCGCAAGGAACCCACGACGTGGCGCACGCTGTTCGGCGGCATCACCTTCATCTTCCAGCGCCGCCTGCTGCTGGGCACGCTGTCGCTGGACCTGTTTGCCGTGCTGCTGGGCGGGGCAACCGCCTTGCTACCCATCTTCGCCAAGGACATCCTTGACGCCGGTCCCTGGGCGCTGGGCGCGCTGCGCGCCGCGCCCGCCTGCGGCGCGGCGCTGATGTCGCTGACGCTGGCCCGCCTGAGCCTGGGCGAAAACGTCGGGCGGCTGCTGTTCGGCTCGCTGATCGTGTTCGGACTGGCGACCACCGTCTTCGGCCTGTCCACGTCAATCCCGCTGTCGGTCGCCGCGCTGGTCGTGCTGGGCGCGGCGGACGCGGTCAGCGTGGTGGTGCGCTCGTCGCTGGTGCAGTTGAATACGCCGGATCACATGCTTGGACGCGTCAGCGCAGTGAACACCCTGTTCATCGGGGCTTCCAACCAGCTGGGCGAATTCGAGTCCGGGCTGACGGCGCAGCTCTTTGGCGCGGTGCCGGCCGTGGTGATCGGCGGCATCGGGACCATCGCGGTGGCCGGACTGTGGATGCGCTGGTTCCCGGAATTGAGAAAGCTGCGGACCCTGCAGGGGAACGAGGTCCCGCAGCCGTAGAAGCGCCTGGTCTGTCAGCCGCCGCCTACGTTTCCTGCCGTGATTGCCGGCCTGCCCGCTGGCCGCCCCGCGCGCGTCCAGCCCTGCCGCCGCGCTCGGCGCTCCAGATCGCCACAGCCATGATTGCGATTCCCGCCAGTTGCAGCGTGTCAAAGCGCCGGTCGAAGTACAGCCAGTCGATCAGGATCGCCACACCCGGATAGACGAACTGAAAGACAGCAATCCGGCCCGTGGCCAGGCGGGCCATTCCCGCATAAATCAGCGTGTAGGCGGCGGCGGTGTGGATCAGTCCAAGACCTGCCAGCCAAAGCCATGAAGATCCCCACGCGGGCCAACCCTGCTGCATGGGCCACACCCACAGCACGGCCGTTCCCAAGGCGCATTGCCACCACGCCAGGACACCCGCCGGCATCGGCCCCAAGCGCCGCGTCATGACGGTCGCGCAAGCGGTGCAGACAGAACCGAGGAGGCAGAAGACGACGCCCCACCAGTAGCCGGCCTGCGACGACGCCGATGCATCGTGCGTCAGCACGCCTGTCGCCATCACCAGCCCGATCATCGCGACGAAGACCGATACAAGACGCTGCCTGCTGCTGCGCTCTTGCAGCCACACTGCGCCCAGCAGCAGCACCCACATCGGTTGCATGTGGAACAGCACCACCGCCATGCCCGCCGACGTACGTTCGATTGCGGCAAAGAACAGCACCCAGCTCAACACCATCAGTGAGCCCGCACCCAGCACCATCGGCGCGATCGACCACCCCAACCTCAAGACTCGCACTCGCCGGCGCACCACCAGCCACACCGTCAGGCCGGCCAGGCCGAACGCGCACCGGAACCAGGCAGTGGTCAGCGCGCCGGCGCCCGCCATGTGCACAAACACACCGATGGTCCCGAGCAGGCCCGAGCCCAGCAGAAAGGGCAGAGCGCCCGTGAATGTGCCGGCGGATGGGGCAGGGGCCGCCTTCTCTGTGAAGGCGGCGTTCAAGGGTTGATCGGTATTCATGCAGCCAGTTTGCCGTTCAGGCCCGCAAGCGAAAAGCGCATAATTCTTCTATCTTCCATTCGAAAATCGAAACTCCATGAGCTTTTCCGCGCGTGATCTCCAGATCGACTGGCTGCGGTCCTTTGTCGCCGTAATCGATGCGGGGTCGCTTTCGCGAGCGGCAGGTGAAGTGAACCGCTCCCAGTCGGCAGTCAGCATGCAGCTCAAGAAACTCGAAGCAGCGCTGGGCCACAGGCTGATCGAGCGCGACACCCGCACGCTTGAACTCACCACCGAGGGTCAGAAACTGCTGGGCTACGCCCGCCGCATTCTGGACCTGCAGGCCGAGGCCCACGTCGCGCTGAGCGGGGAAGAACTGCGCGGCGTCGTGCGCCTGGGTGTTCCCGACGACTATGCAGCGAAATACCTGACGCCCGTGCTGAAGCGCTTTGCGCCGCGCCACAGCGGCGTGGAAATCGTCTTGAGCTGCGAGCAGTCAACGTCGCTGATTCCGCGCGTGTCCTCGGGCGACCTGGACCTGGCGCTTGTGTCGCGCGACCACGCGCGCCGCGGCACCTTGCTGTTCCATGAACCCATGGTGTGGATCGGATCAGAGGAGTTTGCGCTGTGGCGCCGCGATCCCTTGCCCATCGCCATGTACGAAGAAGCGAGCCTGGCGCGTCGCAGCGCACTGAACGCATTGGCGCTGCAAGGCCGCAAGCACAGGCTTGTCTACAACAGCTCAAGCCTTGCCGGACAGATCGCCGCGGTGGAAAGCGGCCTGGCGGTCGCGGTGTTGACCCAATGCAGCGTCCCCCCGCATTTGCAGATACTGGGCAGCCAGCATGGGCTGGGTCCGCTGGAACCCATGCAGGTTGCCGTCTATCGAAGCAAGGGGTCTCGCGGATCAAAGGCGGTGGACAGCCTGTACAGCCTGCTGGTCAACACCCTGCGGCTGGTCGAGGGCCCCTGAGGGACATATCCCACTCGGGGTAGACTGGCCGCCTCTCCATACGTTTTGAGTCCGCATTTATGTTCGTTAAAGCCCTGCGTGTCGGTTTGGGTCAAATGATTGTCCTGGGCGACGCGCTGACCCGCCCGCGCCCGCAGAAGCGTTCGCCGCAAGGCCAGGCCACCGTCAACGCTGAAGCCGCCGCGCTCTCGCTCTATCAATTTCACGCCTGCCCCTTTTGCGTCAAGACGCGCCGCGCCGCGCACCGGCTCAACGTGCCGATCTCGCTGCGTGACGCCAAGGGCGATCCCGCCGCGCGCGAAGCGCTGCTGGCCGGCGGCGGCAAGGTGAAGGTGCCCTGCCTGCGTATCGAGGAAGCGGGCGGCACGCGCTGGATGTACGAATCCAGCGACATCATCGCCTACCTGGAACAACGCTTCGCCAACGTGGCCTGACCGGATTCGTTCGGCATGAAGCATCCTGCCCGACTGTCGATCGCTGTGTGCGCCGCAGTTCTGCTGGCAGGATGCGAGCCGTCGCTGCCGCAGCCGACAGCCGGATCCAGCCTCTCCGCCGAAACCCTGGCGACACGCGAAACGCCCGCAGAGCAGCAGTTCAAAGGCATCCTGGCCGGCAAGCCCATTCACCTGCTGGTACACGAGTGCAAGGTCTATCGCGTGGACGCCGACCAAGGCGACAACGTGCGCTGGACAAAGGTCCTGGAGGGCGATCCCTATCTGCTGCCGACCTCGTGCGTGCGCCAGACGCTCACGGCGGGCGAAGGCTACGTGACGGCGTTCATCGGCCGCCAGGCGCTTGGAGCGGGAGGGTGCTGCGTCGGAAGTCCCGAGTACCGCTCCACCGATGGCCTGAACTGGAAGCCGCGCTGACAACAGTGCGAATAACGCCGGCCACGCATGGCCGGCCCCAAATCAGCGATCCCCCGCACTGGCGCCTTCAACGGCTAGCGTGTTGACCTGCGCACGATGCCGGACTGCGTTGTCCAAGTCGGCGATCGGCGCCAGCAACCCGCGGTCGAATGAGTCGTGCGGAGTTCCGGCGCACAGTCTTGCGGGCCAGTCCGAATGGGTGAGCGCACCTCGACCCAGCGAAACGAAGTCGGCCTCTTCTCTACGCAGCATGCCGTCTGCGCAGGTCGCGTCATGCAACGACCCATTTGCCAGCACGGGCACCGAAACGTGCCGGCGCGCCAGCGCTGCGAGACTGGGGCCGTGCTCGCTGAAGGCCGGGCGCCAAGCCTCGAACTCCGTCGTGTGCAGGTAGTCGATGGGCAGCGCGCCCAGCGTGTCGAAGATACGCACCGCGTCCGCCTCGCCGCCTTCCCACTTGTGCGTGAAGTCGTTGACCTTGCCTTGTGAACTGCGAACCCCCACGACAAAGCCTGCCCCCGTCGCAGCCCGGACGGCCTGGATGACTTCGACCGTCAAACGCAGCCGGTTGTCCAGGCTTCCGCCGTAGCGGTCATCGCGCAGATTGGTGTGGGTGGTCAGGAATTGGTCCAGCAGATAGCCGTTGGCGCCATGTATCTCCACGCCATCGAATCCCGCCTCTTGCGCCCTGCGCGCGGCTTGCGCAAAACCATCGACCACGGCGGCGATGTCATCGATCGACATGGCTTCAGGCATCCGATACGGCCCGTCGCCGCGATAGAACGCCATCTGCTGTCCCTTCGGCAACACGGCCGAAGGCCCCTTCGTCGTGGTGCGATGCGGATTGCCTTGCGACAGCGCACCCGCGTGCATGAGTTGCGCGATGATGCGGCCACCCTTCGCATGGACGCGATCCACGACGGTCCGCCACGCATCGCGCTGCGCGTCATCGGCAATACCCGGCTGAAACAGGTAACCCTGCGCATGCGCCTTGTCCGTGTAGATGCCTTCGGTGATCACCAGGCCGAATCCGCCGGCGGCAAAGGCCTCGTAGTAATCCGCCATCTGCTCCGTCGCGTGGCCGTCCGCGGTGGCGCTGACGCGCGTCATGGGTGCGACGGAAAGCCGGTTGGACAGGGTCAGCGTCGTTCCCAACCGCAATGGTGCGAACAACCTTTGCATGTCGACGTCAGGGCGATCAACGAGCGTGTCCATGTCAGCGGCCCTCCGGTTGACGCACTGCCGCGATCGCCTCGATCTCGATCATCGCAGCAGGGTCATACAGCGCCTTGATTTCCGCGATGGTGTCGGCCGGATAGGGTTCCGAAAAGAAGCGGCGGCGCAGCGTCACCACGTCCTGGAAATGCCCCATGTCCGTGACGAAGATGGTGACCTTGATGACGTCCTTCAAACTGGAACCGCCGGCTTCCAGGGCGCGACGCAGATTCGAAAACGCTTGCTCGCCTTGCGCAAGAAAGCCGCCGTCGACGATCTTTCCATCGTCGTTGGCGCCCGCCTGGCCCGAGATGAAAAGCAGGTTGCCAAACTGGATGCCCTGCGAAAGCAGATAGGGCGCGTAGTTGTCGGGCTGGGTGATGACACGTTGAAGCATGGTGCGAATTCCTTCACTTATTGTTGGTCGGTGGATCAGGCGTTATGTTGCCGATCCATGGCTTCAATGTAGGAATTCTCCGCATTCATGACAAAGGTTCATTTGTCAGCTATAAGAAGAGATAAATTCATCTATAAGCCAATACAGGCCCATGGACCGTCGAACCCTTCCGCTATCCGCGCTACGCGCATTCGAGGCCGCCGCGCGACTGGGCAGCTTCAAAGCCGCCGCCCAGGAATTGGGTGTCACACCCACCGCGGTCAGCCACCAGATCCGTGCGCTAGAGGCGCAGACCGAGCTTGCGTTGTTCGACCGCCAGGTGCGCAAGGTGTCGCTGACCGATGCCGGCGCGCAGCTTTACCCGGTGCTGCGCGACGGCTTCGATGCGTTCGAAACCACGCTGGTTCGGTTGGCGCAACAACGCTTGCGCGTGCAGGTCAGCATATCGGCGACGAACGCCTTCACCGTGAAGTGGCTGGTGCCGCGCATGGCGGACTTCCGCCGTGCGCATCCCGACATCGACTTGCAGCTGCAAGCCACCGACGACCTCGTCGACCTGCGATCCACCGCCGTCGACATCGCCATACGCTATGGACGTGGACCCTATCCTGGCCTTGTCACCCAGCCCCTGTTCACCGACCGGTTCGCGCCCGTGGCGAATCCGCGCCTGGGCGTCACGTCGCCCAAAGACCTGGCGCGCGTACCCTTGATCCGATTCGACTGGAAGCGCCCCCGCCCGGAAAACCCCACCTGGGAACGCTGGTTCACCGTGGCGCGGCGGCCCTTGCCGCGGCAGGCCAGCCAGTTGCGCTTTTCCGACGAAGGACACGCAATCCAGGCGGCCGTCGCCGGCCATGGCATCGCGTTGGTCAGCCTGGCATTGATCACGGACGAACTGGAAGCCGGTCATCTCGTGCAGCCCTTCGGGCCGGTGATCGACGGGTATACCTATCACCTGGCCATGCACGCCGACCGCGCACCATCGGCGCAGGTCCAGGCGGTTGCGCAATGGTTGCGTGAGCAAGCCGCGCAGCGCGAGCCTGAACATTGAACGTGACAGAGCGCCGACGCCAGCAGCTTCGCCGCCCCTGAACATTCCACCGCCGCTACCCACAGACATTTCCATGACGCAGCCGCCCGAACCCTACCTCCCCCGCCGCATCGCTCCCATCGACACCTGGCGCGAGGCGGATCACGCGATCAAGGTATATGGCATCCACCGCGATCCGGACCTGGCCGGTCCCATGCTTACCGACGCGGCGGTCGCGGCCGCGCGCGCCGCAGCGCGTGCGGTGCTTGAGAAAGAGGCGGGCAACGAGCGCTGCCACGGGCTCGGCTTCTGCATCGTGCATGTCGGCGAAGAAGCCATCTGGCTGCTGCTGGACTGGTGGATCACCGGCGGCATCGTGTGCCAGCGCATGTTGTCGGCGCCGCTTGCGCAGCCGGAGTCGTTCACGCCGGTCACGCAGCCCGCGCTGGCCTGCGTCTGGGAACTGGCCGTCATTGCGCACGAGCGCGACGCATGGGTGCGGCATATGCTGACGGACAGGCCCGATGCAGAGGCCTGGCTGGATGACGTCCTGCCTGCGGGCCGCTATTGAAACGGGAGCGGCAAGGCCGCCCCGCCTACTGAAGCGCTCACGATAAGCCTACGCTGCGCCGGCCCGCGAGCGGCGCGCCCGCACGGTCGACATGGGCGACCAGGACATTGGCGCCGGCCGTCACATACAGGCGCTTGCCATCTGGGCCGCCAAAGGCGCAGTTGGTCGTCTTCAAGCCCGACGGCGAATCCAGGCGCAACAGCGGTTGCCCGATCTCATCGAACAGCCAGACGATGCCGGCCCCGACATGGCAGACCGCGAGTCCGCCATGTTCATCCAGCGCCATGCCGTCGGGCCCGCTTCCTCCCGAGAGCTGGATGTACGTGCCCACCTTCGTGACCAGGCCGTGCTGCTTCACCAGCGGCACCCGCCAGACGGCATTGGCCCGCGTGACGGCCAGGTAGACGACGTCTTCCTTCAGCCCCAGCACCAGCCCATTCGGGCTGGGCACGTTGGACAGCAGGCAATCGAGCTGCCCCGCCGCAGTCAGGCGATACAGGCGTCCGGTCGGATCATGCAATCCCGTCTGCCCCTGGTCGGTAAAGTACAGATCGCCATTGGACGCCAGCACCAGATCATTGGGCCCCTTGAAGCGCTGGACCAACGCGCGTTCAAGCAAGGGCGTTATCGCGCCCGTGGCGGGATCGAAACGCATCAGGCCGTTCTTGTTGTCCGCGATGATCGCGTGGCCGTCGGGATGAAACACCATCCCGTTGGGTTCTCCGTCGTACTCCAGCTCGCAACTGACCTGGCCACGGTCATCGATCTTGAAAAGCCTGCCCCACGGGATATCCACAACCCAAAGATTCCCGGCGGCGTCGAACGACGGTCCCTCCAGAAAGACCGGGTCCTGCCCGCCATGCTGCACCTCGCTCCATATCGAGCGCCGGTTCGACACGTGGAAACGTTCAGGAATCGAGGCGTAGATCTCCAGCTTTCTGCGCGGTGGTGCTTCGTACATGCCTGTCTCCCTAGTTCGTGACTCGAATGCCCAGCTCTTTGACTAGCGGCTCCATGGCCTGCGTGTCCCGCTGGATCAACGCAACGAAATCATCCTTCGACATCCATGCCGGCTCCAGCCCAAGCTCTTGCAGGCGTGCGCGCAAGTCGGGCAGTTCCAGGACCGCCTTGAGATCCGCGCTGATCTTCTCCTGCAGCGCGACGGGCAGGCCGCGGGGCGCCATCACGCCGTGCCACACCGGAGAACCCGAATTCTTGAAGCCGGCCTCGCTGAGCGTGGGAACATCCGGCAGCGCCGCCAGGCGCATCGGGCTGGCCACCCCCAAGGCGCGCAGCTTGCCCGTCTTGAAGAAAGAGGGATACGCGGGATAGCCATCCAGGCCGGTCTGAATCTCGCCCGACAGCAAGCCGCGCATGACGTCCGGGCCCGATTTGTAGGGCACGTAGCGAAGCTCTATGCCCGCGGACTTCACGAACTGTCCGGCGATGAGCTGCATGCTGATGTCGCCGCCGCCCAGCGTCAGCGTGTTCGGAGACTGCTTCGCCAGCGCGACATAATCGACCAGCGTCTTGGCCGGCAAGGTGTCGTTCGCCACGATCAACATCGGCGCCACGGCCATCAGCCCGATCGGCGTGAAGTCCTTCATCGGATCGTAGGAAAGCTTCGCGAAGACAAACGGATTCACGGTCAGCGTGGAACTCAACGGCTGAAAAAGCGTATAGCCGTCGGGCGCCGAACGCGCCACTTCAGATGCCGCAATCGTCGTGTTCGCGCCAGGTTTGTTTTCGACGACGACCTGCTGTCCCCAGCGTTCGGTCAGCTTCTGGCTGATATGGCGCGCCGCCGCGTCGGCGGTGCCTCCCGCGCCAAAAGGGACGATCCAGCGTACGGGTCGCGTGGGCCATTGCGGCGGTTCCGCATGGCCCACTCCCCAGGTCAGGGCGATGACGCCCATTACTGCCAAGCGTGCTGCCAGTCGCATCTCGGTCTCCTCAGAATCATGGTTGTAATTCCGTACGGACCGGGATTTGGTCACGTCGCGTCTTCACCTTAAGCGGCGGCCAATCGACCGCCAAGGCGTTGCGCAACGCGGATTCCACATGTTGATAATCCGATGTGGGTGATCAGTCTGGCGGCAGGCTCTGCACTGGAGTTGGACGACCGCGCGTCATCGATTCCAGCACGCCGTCGCGGCGTATCCAGCCGTGGAACAGTGCGGCGGCCAGATGCAGCAGCACCGTCGCGAACATCAGAAAGGCCAGATAGCGATGCGCGCCGCGCAGCCAGGCGAACAAGGACGCGTCGGCGGGCGCGATGGGCGGCAGCTGCCAGCCGGCCGCCACGACGGGATAGCCGCCGGCCGACAGCATGGCCCAGCCGATCAGCGGCATGGCGAACATCAGCGCGTACAGCAGGACGTGAGAAGCCAACGCCGCATGGCGTTGCCAGTCCGGCAGATCAGCCGGCAAGGCGGGCGCGCCCTTGAACAGGCGCCTGGCCAGGCGTATGCACACCAGCGCCAGCAATGCGAGGCCCAGTGGCTTATGAATCTGCACCAGCCACTCATGCCGCTCGGACACCGAGGCCACCATGCCTACGCCGATGAAGAGCATCGCAATAATGCCGGCCGCCATCGACCAATGCAGCACGCGGGCAAGCAAGCTGAACGTAGCGGGAGACCGACGGGTTTGATGGGACGGCATGTTCATTGGGCGCGCTCCGGTTTGGTCGATTGGGATGACGCCGAGACGCCTTGAGGCGGCCCTTCGCCCGTGCGGCGTTCATAAGAGGCCGCATAGGCGGCGGACCGCGCCGCCAGCAGCGGATCGTCGGACACGGCGATGCCTTGCGGCAGCACAGTCGGGTCGTAGTTCACGTCGCGGCACGGGCCATCGCTTTGGGGCGCGCTGCTTGATATCACCACGGTGCCGGCATCGATGGTCGGCCGGTCCGCCGGCCACTGGCGGGTTGCGTCGTTCGTGGGATCGCCGGGCTGGCCCAGCGTCAGCAGCAGGCGCCAACGCAACGGCCCTTGCGCCAGACGTTGTTGCAGATCGGATTGCAGATAGTCGGCATCGTGTCCCGGCTGCGCGGCCGGGGCCGCCGTCGCATCCAGCGGCGCCAACTGCCAGCGCACCGGCTGCCGCGCGCCCTTCGCATCGATCAGATAGAACGCATTCAAGCCGTAATAGCTTTCCGTCGCGTAACTGGCCGAAGGCTTGGCGGTCTTGACCCAGGCCAGGAACGCTGACGCTTCCGGATGCGCCCCGAAGAACGCCTGCATGCGCTTCGGATCGGGCTTTCCCGTCTTGGGATCGGGCCGGCCGGCTAGCTGCTGGTCATAGAACGCCTGAGGCGTCGCCAGCGGAAACACCGGCATGCTGTTCATGCCGGTGCGCCACTGTTCGCCGTTGGCCGACGTGAACATCAAGGCAAAGCTCCGGATTGGCACGCTGGAATCCGGGGCGTAAGGATTGCCGCCTGGAAGGGCCAGCCGTCCCACCACCGGCGTGCTGCCCGGCGCGAACACCGCGGCGGTGGATAAGTCGTGCGCCGCGCCGCTGCTTTCAAAGCGGCCCACGACACAGACCCCTTTTGCATGATTGCGGCGAAAGCCCTCGTGGACGCCGCTGTTGGCCTCCAACGCGTTCACGATCCTGTCCGGCGTCAGCCGTTGCGGATCCAGCCAGCCCCCCACGTACGCGAAAGCGGTGCCCGAGACCAGCACGATGGCGCCTATCGCAGCCAGGCGCAGGGCGATTTGCCGGGCATCCAGCGGGCGGGGATTGAATGGCGGCCTGTCGGAAGGCCGGCGGTTGCGGTCAGGTCCCTGTTGCATAAGGCTCCTTGCCCATGGGGAGATGAATACCCCTGTAGGACGCCGGGCAAAAAAAGTTATTCCGGCAGGGAATAACTTCGTCCGGGCGGCGTCTTACTGGATTGCCCTGTAAGCTGGGGACAACACGGGTGCAGGTCTGTACAGGAACCCCGACATGATTCAACCGGTACGCTTGCCGACAGAAGGTCCGGAAATCCCCGACGACGACGCGATCCACGCGGAAGAATTGTCCGACGCCGTGCTGCGCCTGCTATTGCCGCGCCTGCGGCGATTCGCTTTGCGCCTCGCGCGCGACCCGGTATCGGCCGACGACCTGGTGCAGTCCACCCTGGAAAGGGCGCTGACGCGCTGGCCCGGCCGGCGCCCGCAGGGCGACGTTCGCGCCTGGCTGTTCACCATCCTGTATCGCCAGTTTCTGGATTCCCAACGCCGGTCGCGCCGCTACGCGCGACTCCTTTCCTGGTTCGCCGGATCCGACGCGGCCGCGCCGTCGGCCGAGCGCGAGGTAATCGCCCGATCCTCGCTGGATGTCTTCGAACGCCTGCCCGAGGCCCAGCGCACGCTGCTGTGGCTCGTCAGCGTGGAAGGCATGAGCTACAAGGCCGTCGCCGATCTCTTCGACGTTCCGCTGGGCACCGTAATGTCACGCCTGTCCCGCGCGCGCAGCGCCCTGCGCGAATTGCATGAGGGCCAGGCCGGCGAGGCCCGCCTGAGGATACTGAAATGAATAAACGCTCTATGGACGACCTGGCGCGCAACGCGTTCGTGGACGGACAGCTCGACCCGTCGCAACTGCAAGAGATTCAGGCCTATCTGCGCGAGCATCCCGACGAGGCAAAGGAGCTTGACGCCTGGCAGCGCGACGCCCAGCGCCTGCGCGAACAAGCCGGCCGGGACAGCCTGCCCGGCAATCCCGCGCTGGACCCCACCGCGGTACGCGCCGGCCTACGCACGCGCTCAAGGCGCCGCATGGCGATGGCGGCCAGCCTGGTCGTGGCGCTGGCGATAGGCGGCGCCACGGGCTGGAGCGCGCGCGACACAACCCTGGCAAGCCGTGTGCTGCCCATGCAGGACGCGATGCAAGCCTACCGCCTCTTCGCGTCCGCGGACGCACCGCAACCAGACGTGCGCGCCAGCGCCAACGATCTGCAAGGCTGGCTGGATGAGTACTTTGCTCATGCCGAGCGCTTGCCCAATTTGAGTGACAGTGGGTTCAAGCCGGTGGCTGCGCGTCTGTTGGCTACCGACCAGGGGCCCGCTGCGCTCGTCATTTATGAGAACGACGGACGGCGTGCGACGTTTTATATCCGGCCGCCGGGGCCGGGCGGGCAGTTTCTGGCGCAAGGGAGCCGGCGTGATGGGGAGCTGCTGGCAAGGTATTGGTCGGGGCAGGGGTACAACTATGCGTTGGTGACGACGGGGGAAGGGAGTGGTCAGGCGGTGCCGGTGGGTGAATCGTGACGGGTGGTTTTGAAGGCGTTCGGGACGCGTGCGTGTTCGTCGAAAGCTGACGGCTCGGGCATGGCGCCCAATTGTTCACACAAACTTCAAATTACTTCTGACGCGGAATGCCAAACGAGCCGTTCTTGGTGCTACGCATGATGCTTAAAGCAGGTCGGGCTGATCTATTACCATGAACTCGTGGGGACGCAATAGTCGAGCGCTGCGGCTCATGATATGAACGTCTCCACTTACGCGAACGTATAGCTCCTGGTCATGAGCTCGAACGGCATTGTGATAGTCGTCGCCCTCAAGGTCGACTTTAACCAACCTATCGATATCGTCGACCTTGCACTGGATGGTTGCTGTACCAAGCCTTTCGCCCTGAAGCCTGCTGAGATTTTTGACGAAACCCGTAATTTTCCGGTTCTCAAGAACGTAGTCTTCCTTATAGTAGGCTGAGGCCTTCTTCAGAGTCTCTACCTGATTTGCGTCGTACGCGAAGGTCCGAGGCTCGGTCGCAAACAGCCTTCCTACTTGGAACGTAATCTTAATCTCGAAGCTACGGTTCCGATTTATTCCACTCAGACCCAACAGCGCATCACACATGTTGGCGCTTACTCCGCTGAGAATTGCATTGTCGAACACACGGAGATTCTGATTTCCTTCAAACTCTGTACTAGCTTTTTCAAGCGCTTCGAGCCCAGCAACCAAACTTTGCGTGACGGCTTGTGCATGTGGCACGGACTCCGCGGTCTGGTTATCAGGCTCCGGATTCTCATTAATAGGCGCAATCACGTTGACTACATAGCTTCCGATCTCTGTCTGCCCGAGAAGCAGAGTATCGATGTACGCTTTAGCATCCGCAGCCACCTTACCGATGAACTGCTTACGCTTCGCGCGTAGGGACTGGGCGGCAGAAAGAAGCAGTTCCTTGGCATTTTCAATCAAGAGGACGCCGTCGTTGATCGGAATATTGCCGTCACACGTGTCCGGATGAATGACGCGCACGCTCACCACATTTGCGAAGATGCGTCCTACGTCCTCTTCCACCTGTTGAGCGAACCTGTTTTCAGCGGCCGCGATGGCGGCAATCGCTTCTTTAAGGCGTTGCTCGTGATCCTTCGCGGAGGGAAACGGAAGTACGACCTCTGCATCTAAATCATCGTGCCGATGCCAAATTGTCGCCACACTTTTTATCTTGCCGTCTTCGAACCAGTCCTTCAGCTCTAGGTACGACCGCAGTTGTTCGGCCGTGACTCGGACGACGCGGGTACCCACGTTGTTGTCCGAGATCACAACGAGTCTCCTGCGCTCGCGCGTTCCATCATTTGAAGAAGGGTTTCATGTGTCAGACGCTGCGCTAGCGGTACTGGGACAGTAACGGTCCTTTCGTTCTCCGTCGCCTCGGCGTATCGCAATGATGCCCAATAGCATACGTGGTGAAGCGCTATATGAGTCGGATTGTGAGCAATCCATTCTTCGACGTTGTCGGGCACCACCATCACTGCAAGGTAACGCGGTGCCACGAAATCATCGCCACGTAAGTCGTTGTAGTTCTTGACCGGCAGAGGAAATCTAATACTGTCGTCAACAATCAGATCCCGACTCGTGCACTTCAACTGCAATTGAATAATCGGGCTGCGCCGCCGCCCCGGGCCAAAATTTCCTTTGGCCTGAAAGGTTACGTCGATGCTGTCGTCATCCACTCGGAATTCGCCTCGATTCACCCCTGCGCGCGCAGCGAGGGCGCAGATATATGCGTAGTTGAATTCCTCTTTCTGCCGCTGCGGATCCATCGAATTGCCCGTCTATTCAGTAGAGCATTCGATGTTACACAAATGAAACAAATTTGGCAGCTGTATGTTCATACAGCATAAAGAGTGCCATTACGTAAGCCCCTTTTCACCATCTAAGAAGCCCTTTGAAGCAGCTAGGAGGCGGGACTTGCCTCGCCATCCGGATTACTGTTGCTCGTCCCTCAAAGGCTCACCTAGTCATTCAGAGCGAACTTCCTGTCAACGTTGTCCTCAGCTGTGTCGAAGACATTTGGACTCTCCCCGATAGGCTAACGCGCCGTCAAGATCCATTTCCAAGCAGTAGATGAAAAACACAGGTCGCTCTGCAAATGCATTGCATGGGGCTGCGCACCACAATGATAGGTTTTTCAACGATGGGGATAGATCCCATCGGGGCGCGTTTCCGATCTGTGGAGGCACTCGACCCTCAATCGCTGCCACCTAAATTGGAGAGAATCGGTTGCCACATTTCGCCTGAATCGGTTGGTCCAAAGCACTTAGCGTTGGACGCCCCCCCAGGGCACTAGACCTCCGCCAATCGCTCAACCGTATCAGGAAACTTCTCCACCAAGCGAATTAACAATGCCGCCTGGGCGTTCGGCTTTGCGCGGCCTTGCTCCCAGTTCTCGACGGTCCGAGGATTCGTTCGTAGATAGTGCGCAAATACCTGCCGCGACAATTTCAAGCGCTCACGCAAAGCCAACAGGTCTTCTGCAGTCACTTCGGGAGCGGGCTTGATTTCAACCTTATGGGTGCGCAGAGTCCGTTTGCCTTCCCGCGCCTCCGCCAGCGCCTCAAACCCTTCGGCAATCTCCGCATATAAATCCCGCTTCTTCATCGCCTAATCTTCCTTTCGTGCTCAAGCATGCCCTTAAGCCCCTGCTTCGCTTTAGCCGACAAATCGTTCATTTCGTCCTTGTCGAACAGGGTAAACAACCAAAACTGGGACCCGCCGTCCCACCAGTAGTAAATCACTCTCAGACCGCCTCGCTTACCTTTGCCGCGTCGGGAATCGCCGTGGCGCAGCTTGCGCAGTCCACCTGTGCCCTCAATGACGTCACCCGCCGCAGGGTGCTTCATCATCGTGCACTGCAGGACGAGATAGTCGTCGTCATCCAAGTACTCGGCTCGGTAGCGGGAGAACGCAGGCAATTCTATGAACAGGGCTTTCATCAATGTACGTAAGTTGCGTATAAATAGCAACTGCGAGAAGGTTAGCCCCATGTTTGGACCTGCCGAGTGCTCGCAAGCCCATCTTGCGAAACATGTTCAGGTCCCACGCGCGGCAATGAGCCGCTCATTGTGGGAGCCATTCTTCATTGATGAGTTCGTAGGCGTCGATATCGGACGATAGGACACCTCTCCCCAGAAGCGGGGGCGGGAATAGCCTAGTCTTGGGTGCCAGCAAGGCTGGTACGAGGCACGTCGCCGCCGTTGCGTACACGCAGGTTCATAATGCTCCGCTTCGCCCGACTTGCGCGATCTCACTGCCATAAGCACAAGGCAAGGCCCGGATGCCTCCATCACATCAACCCAATCTATTTTTCTGGGACTCACCATGGTGTTCTTCGCGTTATCCAAAAGCGGTGTCCTGGAGTATGAGCGTCTGCAGCCCCGCATCGACCGCCTCGAACTATGGGTGGGAAATGCCGTACTGACGCAGGAAGAAATTAGTGCGCTACGCGCGACCGGAGCTGCGGTGTCGGTGTTTACGGCGCAAATTCACCCGACGGATACCCAGGCTGTTTCGCACGCGCTAGACGTAATCCGAGAGCATCACCCCGGAGAGACAATTTGGATGGAGACATCAGCGCACGAAGCCTGACACGCAGCTCGACAGTCTCCCTGCGATGTTTTCACCGAACGCTGTGTCGGTCGCTGATCAGCGCGCTCGAGCGCCCGATTTCTTGCGAAGGCCTACCTAGTTTTCCACACGCTTAGCCAGCCAAATCGTCGCCCCGCCGCAAGCCGGATCTTCCTTCACATGTCGCAGCACCTGAAATCCATTCGCCTCCAGCAGATCGCGGTACTCGGCGCCATCCAGACTCCCGTGGTACAGCGGCCTGCCTTCAAACTCCCCAATCGCCTCCCCCAGCCCCGTCCCGCTGGTAAATATCAACACCGCCCCCGACGCGGCCAGGCGGCGGAATTCATTGAACATGGGGCGTTGGTCTTCCGGCGACAGATGAAAGAAGCTGTGCCACGCGATCAAGCCGTGGAACGGTTCCATCAACGGCAATCGCCGCATGTCCGCAGCGATCCACTGGTGATCGGGAAAGGCCGCTTGCGCCCGGGCCAGCAGTGGCAGCGAGGTGTCCACGCCGGTGGTGCGGCAGCCGTGTTCGATGAGATGGCGGGCTATGGGCACACCAAAGCCGCAGCCAATGTCCAGCACCCGCGGACTCGGAACGGGAAGCCGCGCCAGGAATTCGGTCAGCCAGGCGCGCTCGATCAGGGTGGTGCCGCGCAGCCGGGCAAAGGCGTCGGCATGGTTCTGGTACAGCGAAATCACATCGTCAGCGGGTGAAGTGGGCATCTGTGTGTTCCAGAAGCGGCGGCGGAAATAGCCTACTAGTCCGTAGGGGGAGTGTCAGAATTTTTGTGTTCTAGGCATTTGCACTGACGTTGCCTCATTAGCTAGCCAGCCGGCTGTGAGTCGATACGGGGCCGGGTAAATCGCTCCTCATAGAGGACGGCGAACTGTTGCATCGCCTCGGTCCAATGGTGTGTGGCCGATCCCCATTTGACGGCGATGTTTCGCAGCGCCAGCCAGAGCAGCTTAATGGCTGCATCGTCGGTGGGGAAGTGGCCGCGCGTTTTGATGATCTTGCGAAGCTGCGCGTTTACGCTCTCTATCGCATTGGTCGTGTAGATCACGCGTCGGATCGCCGGCGGGAACACGAAGAATGGGATGACCTGCTCCCACGCGTCTTTCCAGGCCTTGACGATCATGGGGTACTTCAGACCCCATGGGCTCGCGGCGAACTCATCGAGCGCCTGTTGCGCGGCCTGAGCATTCAAGGCGGCGTAGATCGGGCGCAGTGCCGCGGCGACGGCGCGGCGCTCCTTCCAGCCGGCGTAGCTCAGACTGTTGCGGATCAGGTGCACGATGCACGTCTGCAGCGTAGTGGCCGGGAACACGATTTCAAGCGCCTGCGGCATCCCTTTTAAGCCGTCGGTCACCGCGATCAGGATGTCCTGCACGCCTCGCGTTTTAAGGTCATTGAACACCCGCATCCAGAACTTGGCGCCTTCGGTGGTCTCGATCCACAGGCCCAGAACCTCGCGGCTGCCATCGGGCAGCACGCCCAGTGCCAGGTAGACCGCCTTGTTCTGCACGAGGCCTTCATCCCGGATCTTGACCCGTAGCGCGTCGAAGAACACCACCGGCAACATCGGATCGAGCGGCCGGTTCTGCCAGGCCTGCACCTCTTCCATGACCTCATCGGTGACCGAGCTGATGAACTCCGGCGACACGTCGGTGCCGTACTGCTCGTCCAGAAATGCCCGGATCTCGCGCACGCTCATGCCACGGGCGTACATCGCGATGATCTTGTCATCGAACCCGGTAAACCGCCTGGCATGCTTGGGGATCAGGATCGGGGCAAAGCTGCCGTCCCGATCACGCGGGATATCGAGCTTGAGCGGGCCGTCATCGGTCAACACCGTCTTGCTGCTCTTGCCGTTGCGCTGGTTGCTGGACGCCTCGGGCCGGGCCTGTCCAGCGGGATAGCCCAGGTGCTGGCCCAGCTCGGCGCCTAGCGCGCGCTCGATCAGCGCCTTCTTCAACAGCATGAACGTGTCCTGGACCGCCTCAGCCGTCATCGGCCCCGTTACAAGTTCATCGAGTAACTGCTCAGCACTGGCCGGTAGCGCCGGCTTGCTGGACTGCTTCGCGGACTTCGGGTTGCGTGCCATGGTCGGTCTCCTTGAAAACCATCATAGGCCTGCACACAAAAATCCGGACACTCCCGCGCCGGGCGTCTCAAGAAGAACTCCAACCTCCACCAGCAACCTCACAACGCCCGCCCCAACCCCAACCCCAACTACGCACCCGACCCCCAATCCGCCGATGCACGACCCATCAGCTAGCTCACGCGAAATAGCCTCCCTCTAGCCTCGCCGCGCCAAACACCGCAACGCCACCCGATACCCCACGAACACATAAAACCCTGAAGAATTCATCACCAGCCAAGCGCCCAGACCGCCCAGGATCGCCACCACGGGCCCGACGGCTCTGACGTCGCGCTGGGTCCAGGCGATCCCTCCGAATGCGCCCACGACGATCAGCCCGATCGATAGCCGCTTCAGCAGGACCACCCCCTGGACCCGTCCCGCCATCATCAGCACCATCCCGATCGACAGGGCAAGCGCCGTCCCCGCGCACACCGCCACCAACGTGAACGCCGCCATCGCCGGCCCTACGAACCTCAGCAGCAGGCTCAGCAGTTCAATCCCCACGCCCAGCCCGCCCGTCATCACCAGCACCGACAGCACCAGCGGCGACCACGTGCCGGGTGGCGCGCGGCCCGCGTCCATCTCGGCCACGAAGCGATGCATCGCCGGGGACGACGAAGAATCCAACCCTTGCGCCAACGCCGCCTCCAGCCTGCGGCACTGCTCGATCAAGGCATTCAGGCCGGAAGCGGGCTCGGGGGTCACAGGCGTGTCACTCCCGGCGCATGCTCCGCCACCGTGTTGCGCAGCGCCGCCATGGCCTCTTGGACAGCGACCGGCCGGAATGCATCCTCGCGCCAATACATCGCCACCGACCCAAACCCCGACAGCCGCACCGGAATGATGCGCATCGCGCGCATCTGCGAAAACCGCAGCGCCGCGCGGTGCGAAGCCACGCCGATCATGTCGCTGTTGTTGATCAGCGTGAGATTCACGGTGACCGAGTTCGACTCCACGTGGTCCGCCGGCGGCGCCTGGCCGGCGGCCGCCAGCGCCGCGTCGACCGCATTGCGGATGGGTGTGCCCTTGGGCCAGAGGATCCAGCGGTAGGACAGCAGGTCCGGCCAGCTGGGCTGCTCCACCGCGAAGAGGGGATGTCGCGGCCGCGCCACCAGGTGGATGGGCTCCAGGTACAGCGCCTCGAAGCGGATGGCCGGGTCGTGGTGCTCGGGCGCCGACCGTCCCACCACGATATCCAGGTCGCCTTGCGCAAGCTGCGCCAGCAGGCGGTCAGTCGTGCCTTCCACCAGCTTCACCCGCGCCTGCGGCATGCGTTCCAGCAGCTTCATCACCGCCAGCGGCACCGTGTCCGACGCCGACGCGCCGGATGCGCCGATCACCACGCGCCCGCCGCCACCTTCGCGCAGCGCCGCCATATCCGCGCTGGCGCGGTCCAGCTGCGACTCCACCCGCTGGGCGTGGGCGATCAGCACATCGCCGTGCGGCGTCGGGCGCAGCCCGCGCGCATGGCGCTCGAACAGCGGCAGTCCGATGTCGTCTTCCAGATCCTTCAGCCATTTCGACAGGCCGGGCTGCGTCGTATTGAGCATGGCGGCCGAATGGCTGATGTTGCGGGTCTGGGCCAGGCTGAGCAGCATCTTCAGATTGCGCAGCCGCAAGCGGTGGGTCCAGTCCATGCGGGCCCTCGTCGTGGGGGATTGTCTCGTAGGTATGTTCTTATTCGTATGGATAATAAGATAATTTCATTTCAAAACACATAGCTGCTTCTCGCATAATCGTCTGCATATCAGGACCAGCCGCGAACCCACGCGGCGGCCATCCGTAGAAGCCGGCACCAGCCGGACATACAGGAGACAACCATGCACGACGGTCATCCCACCGGCGCGGACAGCGCTGCCTCGGAACGCGCCCTTTACTACGCGCGCATCGCCAAAAAGCACATGGCGCCGTTGTGGGAGTCGCTGCACAACCTTGTGCCGCGCCAGCCCGCGCCGCGCTGCGTACCCGCCATCTGGAAATACGACGACGTGCGCGACGACGTCATGGCGTCCGGCTCGCTGATCACCGCCGAAGAAGCCGTGCGGCGCGTGCTCATCCTGGAAAATCCCGGCCTGCCCGGCCAGGCCAGCATCACCCAAAGCCTGTACGCCGGCCTGCAGCTCATCCTGCCGGGCGAGATCGCGCCCAGCCACCGGCACACGCAGTCGGCGCTGCGCTTCATCGTCGAAGGCCGCGGCGCCTACACGGCCGTCAACGGCGAACGCACCACCATGCATCCCGGCGACTTCATCATCACGCCGTCCTGGACCTGGCACGATCACGGCAACGCCGAGACGGTCGAAGGCGGCGAACCGGTGGTCTGGCTGGACGGACTGGACATTCCGCTGCTGCGTTTCCTGGACGCAGGTTTTGCCGAGAACTATCCGTCGGCCACCCAGCCCGTCACGCGTCCCGAGGGCGATAGCACGGCGCGCTTCGGCCACAACATGGCGCCCGTGCGCCACCAGGTCACCAGCGGCAACTCGCCGATCTTCAATTACCCGTATGAGCGCAGCCGCGAGGCGCTGGACGGCCTGTATCGCCACGGCGAACTGGACCCGTGGGACGGCGTCAAGCTGCGCTACCTGAATCCGGCCACCGGCGGCTATCCCATGCCGACGATGGCGACCTTCATGCAGTTCCTGCCCGCCGGCTTTCAGGGCAAGACCACGCGCACGACCGACTCCACGGTTTACAGCGTGGTCGAGGGCCGCGGCACTGCGCGCATCGGCGACCAGGAGTTCAGCTTCGGGCCGCGCGACGTCTTCGTGGCGCCGTCCTGGATGCCCGTGCAGCTGGCCGCGCTGGAAGACGCGACGCTCTTCAGCTATTCCGACCGCCCCGTGCAGGCCGCGCTGGGCCTGTGGCGCGAAGAACGCGTCGGCTGATCCGCGGCGCCGTCTCGCATTCCGAATCCTTATCCCGTCTTCAAAGGGTTACCCATGTCTTTCGTCTTTGCTCCCGCTGCTCCCGTCGCCGTGCCCATCGCCGGCAGCCAGGACAGCTTTCCCGTGCGCCGCGTCTACTGCGTGGGCCGCAACTACGCCGCCCATGCGCGTGAAATGGGCTTCGACCCCGACCGCGAACCGCCGTTCTTCTTCTGCAAGCCGGCCGACGCCGTGGTGCCCGTGATCGAAGACACCACGCTGTCCCTGCCCTATCCGCCCGAAACGTCGAACCTGCATTACGAGATTGAACTGGTCGCGGCCATCGGCAAGGGCGGCGCCAACATCGCGGTCGAAGAGGCCCTGCAGCACGTGTGGGGCTATGCCGTCGGGCTGGACATGACCCGCCGCGACCTGCAGATGAAGCTGCGCGAGGCCGGCCGCCCGTGGGAACTGGGCAAGGCTTTCGACCTGAGCGCGCCCATCGGCCCGCTGCACCCCGCGCAATCGGTAAACGGCATCGAACAGGCCGGTATCTGGCTGCAGGTCAACGGCGCCGACAAGCAGCGCAGCGACATCGGCAAGCTGATCTGGTCCATCGCCGAGACCATCGCCTACCTGTCGAAGTACTTCCGCCTGGAAGCCGGCGACCTGATCTACACCGGCACGCCCGAAGGCGTGGGCCCCGTGGTGCGCGGCGACAAGATGGTCGGCGGCGTCGACGGCCTGGGCACGCTCAGCGTGCAGATGGTGTGACCATGCGGACCGACACCGATGTGATCATCGTCGGCGCGGGCGTCGGCGGCCTGGTCCTGGCGCTCAGCCTGCATCAGGCCGGCATCGCCTGCCGCGTCTACGAGGCCGTGCGCGAGATCAAGCCGCTGGGCGTGGGCATCAACCTGCTGCCCCACGCCACGCGCGAACTGGACGAGCTGGGCCTGCTGCCGGCCCTGGACGCGATCGCCGTGCGCACCCGCGAATCGGTGTTCTACACGCGGCACGGCCAGTTCATCTACGGCGAGCCCGCCGGCATGGATGCCGGGTACGACTGGCCCCAATACTCGATCCATCGCGGCGACCTGCAGATGACGCTGCTGGCGGCCGTGAAAGCGCGCCTGGGCGCGGACAGCGTAGTGGTCAACGCGCGCTGCACCGGCGTCGAACAGGACGCCGACGGCGTCACGGCAAGCTTCCAGGACAACGACGGCAACACGCTGCCGCCCGCGCGCGGACGCATCGCCGTGGGCTGCGACGGCATCCATTCGGTGCTGCGCAAGCAGCTCTATCCGCAGGAAGGCGCGCCGCGCTACTCGGGCGTGAACATGTGGCGCGGAACCACGCGCTGCAAGCCCTTTCTGTCGGGCGCCAGCATGGTCCGGGCAGGCTGGCTGTCCACCGGCAAAATGGTGATCTACCCCATCCGCGACAACATCGACGCCGACGGCAACCAGCTCGTGAACTGGGTCGCCGAGATCGAGGCCGCCGAACCCGCGGTGCGCGACTGGAACCGCAGCGGACGGCTGGAGGACTTCTTCCCGGCCTTCTCCGACTGGCATTTCGACTGGCTCGACGTGGCGCGGCTGATCCAGGACGCCGACTCCATTCTTGAGTACCCCATGGTCGACCAGGATCCGCTGCCCACCTGGACGCAGGGCCGCATGACCTTGCTGGGCGACGCCGCGCACCCCATGGTGCCGCGCGGCTCGAACGGCGCCGGACAGGCCGTGGTGGACGCCCGCTACCTGACCGGCCAGCTCAAGCGCCTGGGCCTGACGCCCGAGGCGCTGCAGCAGTACGACCGCGTGCGCGTCGAAGCGACGACGCGCGTGGTGCTGACCAACCGCAGCAATCCGCCCGACGCCATCCTGCGCGAAGTGCACGTGCGTTCGGCGGACAAGCCCTACGCGCGCATCGAGGACGTCATCAGCCGCGAAGAGCTGGAAGGGATTTCCCAGCGCTACAAGCAGGTGGCGGGTTTCGACCCGGCGGCGCTGAAGGAGCGCGCGCCTTACGTTTAGCCGTCCAGCCAGACCCCTGGCGAGCGCGGCCCCAAGGCCCGCCGCCCCGTAAAGCCGGCGCATGACCGGCGACAAGCAAGGAGACAAACCATGTGCAAGTTGCTACGCCTGTTGGCCGCTGCGGCCCTTTCATTCGCCGCCACGGCCAGCCACGCCGCCTGGCCCGATCGCCCCATCACCCTGGTCGTGCCGTTCACGCCCGGCACCGGCATCGACCTGATCGCGCGCCAACTGGCGGCCACCCTGCCGCAGACGCTGGGCCAGCCTGTCGTGGTGGAGAACCTGGCGGGCGCCAGCGGCAACATCGGCAGCGAGAAGGTCGCGCGCGCCAATCCCGACGGCTACACCTTCCTGGTGACGGTCAACACGTTCGTCATGAACAGCAGCCTCTACAAGGGCAAGCTGCGCTTCGACCCCCAACAAGACTTCGCGCCGGTGGGCCTGACGTCATGGGGTTCGCTGCTGCTGGTGACGCATCCGTCCAATCCCGCCAACACGGTCGCCGACGTCGTGCAGGCGGCCAAGGCCGCCCCGGGCAAGCTCAGCTACGGAACGCCCGGCGTCGGCACCCCGCATCATCTGTCGATGGCGCTGTTCCTGGATCGCACGGGCGCCACCATGCTGCACGTGCCCTACAAGGGCACGGCGGGCGCCGTCACCGACATGCTCGGCGGCCGGCTCGACTACATGTTCCTGCCGGTCCATGTGGCCCTGCCGCAAGTAAAGGGCGGCAAGCTCAAGGTGATCGCCACCGGCAGTCCGAAGCGCCTGCCCCAACTGCCCGACGTGCCCACGCTGACGGAAGCCGGGCTGCAAGGCGCGGACGTGGACATGTGGTACGGCGTGCTGGCGCCCAAGGGCACGCCGCCCGCGATCGTCGACCGCATGAACCGCGACATCAACGCCATCCTGAAGACGCCGGCCACCGCCACCGCCTTCGACGCGCAGGGCATGGTTCCCGCCACCTCCACGCCCGCCGAATTCGGTTCTCTCATCGGCCGTGACGCCAAGCGCTGGGACGACGTCGTCGCCCGCACCGGCATCACGGCGGAATAACCCCTCCCGATCCGTCCGCCCACGGACTACCGCCCTTAAAAGACGCACCCTCCATGCAACTGCACAGCTTCTTCAACAGCTCCACGTCCTACCGCGTGCGCATCGCGCTCGCGCTCAAGGGCCTGTCCTACGAATACCTGCCGGTGAACCTGCGCAAGCAGGAGCAGCGGGCGGCGGACTACGTTTCCAGGAACCCGTCGGCGGGCGTGCCCCTGCTGGTGGACGGCGACACGCAGTTGTCGCAGTCGCTGGCCATCATCGACTACCTGGACGCCACGCATCCCGAGCCGCGGCTGATTCCGGCCGACACGCTCGCGCGCGCCCGGGTGCTGGAGCTGTCCGACGCCATCGCCTGCGACATCCACCCGGTCAACAACATGCGCATCCTGCGCTACCTGCAGGAAGTGCTTGGGGCCAGCGACGACCAGAAGAACGCCTGGTACCACCACTGGATCCGCGAAGGCATGACCGCCGTTGAAGCGCTGCTGGCGCGCCACGGCCACGGTGCGTTCTGCTTTGGCGATGCGCCCACGCTGGCGGACTGCTGCCTGGTTCCCCAGGTGGCCAACGCCCAGCGCATGGGCTGCGACCTGTCCGCCTATCCACGCACCCTGCGCATCTACGAGCACTGCAACACGCAGCCCGCCTTCCAGCAGGCCGCACCCACCCAGCAACCGGACTACACCAAGTGAGCAAGCAAGAACCCGACACCCAGGGCGCGCCGCTGCGCGAGTACACCGACCCCGCCTACCGCCCCCTGTGCACCAATCTGGCCGACGTGCGCGCCAACATCGACCGGCTGGACGACGACATCGTCCGGCTGATCGCCGAGCGCGCCATGTACGTGAAGGACGCCGCGCGCTTCAAGCGCGACGCCTTCCAGGTCAGCGCGCCCGCGCGCCAGGCCCAGGTCTTTGAAAAAGCCCGAAAGCTCGCCGAACGCCACAACCAGGGCTTCGCGAACCTGGAGCAGGTGGTGGACGCCACCTACCGCGCGATGGTCGCCGCATTCATCGCCAATGAGCAAACCTATTTCGACACCATGAAAGACGTGGGAGACACGCATGCTTGAGCTTTCGATCCCGCAACCCGGCCGGCCGCTCGCGCGCCGCGTCGCCGTTCGCGCCGTGGCGCTGTGCCTTGCCGCGCTGGGGCCACTGGCCGCCGCCACCGCCGCCGACGCCTGGCCCACGCAGCCGCTCAAGGCCGTCGTTCCGTTCGGCCCGGGCTCCAGTCCCGACCAGGTCGCTCGCATCGTCAGCGAGAAGGCCGGCGCGATCCTGGGCCAGACCATCGTGGTCGAGAACAAGCCGGGCGCCAGCGGCAACATCGGCACCTACGCCATCGCCAACGCCAAGCCCGACGGCTACACCTTCGGCGTGTCCATCACCGGCCCGCTGGTGAACAACACGCTGCTGTTCGACAAGCTGCCCTACGCGCCCGCCACCGACCTGTCGCCGCTGACCCTGGCGGTGCACCAGCCGAATGTGCTGGTGGTGCCGGCCACCGCCGGCATCGACAACATCGGCCAGCTGCTTGATGCGCTGAAGAAGAACCCGGACAAGTACAACTTCCCGTCGCCCGGCGCCGGCACCGTGTCGCACCTTGCCGTCGAACTGCTACTCCAGCAGATCAACGCGCGCGCGATGCACGTGCCCTATCCGTCGTCGCCCGCCGCGCTGACGTCGCTGCTGTCCGGCGACACCCAGTTCGCCGCGCTGCCGCCCATCGCGGTCATGCCCATGGTGAAGGACGGCCGCCTGAAGGCGCTGGCGGTCACCTCGTCCAAGCGTTCCGCGCTGCTGCCCGAGATCCCGACGCTGGCCGAAGTGGGGGTGCAGGGCATCGAGGGGTCGGCGTGGATCGGCTTCGTGGTGTCGTCCAAGACCCCGGCCGACGTGCAGAAAAAGCTGTCTGACGCGCTGGTCCAGGCCATCCGCGATCCCGAGGTCGCCAAGCGGCTTCAGGCGCAATTCATGGACCCGGTGGGCGACACGCCGGCCGAATTCCGCGCGTACATGGATGACGAGTTGAAGCGCTGGGAGCCTTTGATCAAGAAGCTGGGCATCAAGGGCCAGTAATACCGACGCGCGGCCCTGCCGCGCGCCGACCGCAACAAGCAAGGAGATTTCAGATGGTCATTACCGAACCCGCCCGCCAGGTCCCGTTGTACGGCGAATATGAGGTCGTCGTGCTGGGCGGCGGCCCCGCCGGCGTACTGGCGGCCGCCAGCGCCGCGCGCAATGGCGCCAGCGTGCTGCTCGTGGAACGCTACGGCTTCCTGGGCGGCATGGGCACCGCCGCCGGCGTGTCCAACTTCTGCGGACTGCACGCCAACATCCACGGCGACATCCGGCAGGTGGTTCACGGCATGACCGACGATCTGCTTGACCGCATGCGGGCGATGGACGGATTGAACGATCCGCACCTGATCCTGGGCAAGATCCACGCGCAGGCCTATGACATCTCGGCGTTCAAGTGCGCGGCCGACGGACTGGTGCAGGACAGCGGCGCGCAGGTGCTTTTCCATGCGCTGGCCACGGGCCTTACGCGCGACGACCAGGGCCGCGTGGATGCGCTGCTCCTGGAAACGAAGTCCGGCCGCTGCGCCGTGCGCGCGAAGATCTTCATCGACTGCTCGGGCGACGCCGACATCGCCCAGTGGGGCGGGCTGCCGTTCGAAAAAGGCGACGAGCACGGCCACATGCTGTACCCGACGCTGATGTTCAAGGTGGGCAACGTCGACGGCGCGCGCGCGCAGGAAGCCTGGAAGACCATCCCGCAACTGATGGACGACACCGCCGCCAGCGGCGAATTCACCTTCCCGCGGCGCGGCGCGATCGTGCGCCCGCAGAAACACGACTACGAATGGCGGGTGAACGTGACGCAGTTGGCCAATGCCGACGGCAGCGCGGCCGACGGCACGGACGCCGGCTCGCTGTCGGCCGGCGAGCTGGAAGGCCGCCGGCAGATCATGAACTACCTGGCCTTCCTGCGTGCAAAGGTGCCGGGTTTTGAACAGGCCTATGTGCTGGACATCGCGCCGCAGCTGGGCATCCGCGAAACCCGCCGGATCGTGGGCGAGGTCATGCTCAGCAAGGAAGATGTGCTGGGCTGCGCGGACTTCCCCGACAGCATCGGCGTCAACGGATGGCCGCTGGAGATGCACACGGCGGGCGACGTGAAGTGGGTGTGGCCGCCCATCCCCGAATCGCGCGGCTACAACCAGCTGCCCTTCCGCATGATGGTCCCCAAGCGCGGGCCGGGCGTGGCCAGCAACGTGCTGGTGGCCGGCCGCTGCGCGTCCATGACGCACGAAGGCCAGTCGGCCGCGCGCGTCAGCGGCAGCTGCTTCGTCATGGGCGAGGCTGCCGGCACGGCGTCCGCGATGGCGTTGCGGGCAGGCATTGCGCCCGCCGACGTATCCATTCCCGCGCTGCAGGCGCAATTGAAAAAGCAGGGCGCCTTCCTGGGCGGCCAACACTGACCCCGCGCGAGATCCCGACATGACTACAACTCTCGCTGCACAATCGAAACCGCAATCCGTGATCGTCGTGGGCGGCGGCATCGGCGGCCTGGCCGCCGCGCTGGCGCTGACCCGCCAGGGCATCGCCGTGCAACTGCTGGAGCAGGCCGCGCACATCGGCGAAATCGGCGCGGGCATCCAGCTGGGCCCCAATGCCTTCGCGGCGCTGGACGCCCTGGGCGTGGGCCGCGCCGCCCGCGATCGGGCGGTCTTCACCGACCACATCATCATGATGGACGCGGTCGACGCCAACGAGGTCGTGCGCATCGACACGGGCGAGGCCTTCCGCGCGCGCTTCGGCGGCCCCTACGCGGTCATCCATCGCGCCGACATCCACCTGTCCATTTTGGAGGCCGTGCAGAAGGACCCGCTGATCAGCTTCCGCACGTCCACGCAGATCGCCAGCATGTCGCAGGACGAACGCGGCGTGGAAGTGGTGGACACCGAAGGCAACCGCTATCGCGCCGATGCGGTGGTGGGCGCCGATGGCGTCAAATCCGTCATCCGCGAGCGCATGGTTGGCGACCCCGCGCGCGTAACGGGTCACGTCGTCTACCGGGCCGTGGTCGAACGCGACAACATGCCCCAGGATCTGCGCATCAACGCGCCCGTGCTGTGGGCGGGCCCGCACTGCCACCTGGTCCACTATCCGCTGCGCGGCGGCCAGCAATACAACCTGGTCGTCACCTTCCACAGCCGCGAACAAGAGGAATGGGGCGTGCGCGAAGGCAGCAAGGAAGAAGTGCTGTCGTACTTCCAGGGCATCCACCCGACGCCGCACCAGATGCTGGACCGCCCCACCTCCTGGAAGCGCTGGGCCACCGCCGACCGCGAGCCCGTCGAACGGTGGGGCCAGGGCCGGGTCACCATCCTGGGCGACGCCGCGCATCCGATGACGCAATACATGGCCCAGGGCGCCTGCATGGCGCTGGAAGACGCCGTGACGCTGGGCGAAGCCGTCAAGCATTGCGAACAAGATCTGGAGGCGGCCTTCCGCCTGTACGAATCGGTCCGCATCCCGCGCAGCGCGCGCGTGGTGTGGTCCACGCGCGAGATGGGCAGGCTCTATCACGCGCGCGGCGTGGAGCGCACCGTGCGCAACATGCTGTGGACGGGACGCAGCCAATCCCAGTTCTACGACGCACTGCAGTGGCTGTACGGCTGGAAGGTCGAAAACTGCCTCCAGGGAGGCACTCCGCAGTAGAAGAAAATCGCAAGGCAAAACTGCTTTCCGCAAACAGGCGGGAAACAGGCGGCTAACAAGCGGCAATCAAGCATAAGCACAAGAGGAGACAACCATGCACAAAAGCACCATCCGCGGCGCAGCCGCCGTCATGCTGTCATTGGCCTCGTACGCGGCCAGCGCGCAGCAGAAACCCGTGGACATCGGCTTCATCGGCACTCTGTCCACGCCGGCCGGCTACATCGGCGAAGACGAGCGCGACGCCTTCATGCTGGCCGTCAAGGAAGGCGGCGGCAAGCTGGGCGGCGTGCCGGTCAACGTGCGCGTCGAGGACGACGCGCTGAAGCCCGCCAACGCCAAGCAGATTGCCGACAAGATGGTGCAAGGCGGCGTGCGCCTGTTCACCGGCATCAACTTCTCGAACGTGATGGCCGCCGTCGGCCCCACCGTGCTGAATGTGGGCGCCTTCTATGTCAGCCTGAACGCCGGCCCCTCCAACTACGCCGGCAAGGCCTGCAACCCGAATTATTTCTCGGTGGCGTTCCAGAACGATTCGTACGCCGACACGGCCGGCATGGCCGCCAATGAGCTGGGCGCCAAGCGCGTAGTCATCATGGCGCCCAACTACCAGGCCGGCCGCGACGCCGTCGCCGGCTTCAAGCGCACCTACAAGGGCGAGATCGCCGACGAGATCTACACCAAGCTGGAACAGGCCGACTTCTCGGTGGAGCTAGCGCGCATCCGGTCCCTGAATCCGGACGCCATCTTCCAGTTCCATCCGGGCGGCGCCGGCATCAACCTGACCAAGCAGTTCGCCAATTCCGGCCTGGCCGACAAGATCAAGATGATCACGCCCATCTATTCGATGGACGACCGCATGCTGGCCGCAACCGGCACCGCGGGCAAGGGCTTTTACTTGAGCTCGCTGTGGAGCGCCGATCTGGACAACGCGCAGAGCAAGCACTTCGTCCAGGCGTTCACCAAGGCCTACAACCGCGCGCCCACCGCCTACGCGGCGCAGGCCTACGACACCGCCAACCTGATCGCGTCCGGCCTGAAGGCCGTCAACGGCGACATCACCGGCCGTCCAGACGATTTCCGCAACGCCCTGCGCCGCGCCGACTTCCCCAGCGTGCGCGGCAACTTCAAGTTCGGCTCGAACCAGCATCCCATCCAGGACTGGTACCTGCTGCACATCGACGCGGGGCCCGACGGCAAGCTGGTCTACAAGAACCTGAAGGTGCTTGCCCGCAACCACACCGACGTGCACGCGGTGGACTGCAAGATGCCGTAACGCGGCAACAGGCCGCACGGGGCGGGCTCGCCGCCCCGTGCGCCGTCATCACACAGACTCTCTCGAGAAGGAGTCGCAATGCTGATGTTCCTGGAGCAGGTCCTGAACGGCCTGCAATACAGCGCCTTGCTGTTTTTGTTGTCGGCGGGATTGACGCTGGTATTCGGCATCATGAACGTCATCAACCTGACGCACGGCTCGTTCTACATGGTGGGCGCGTTCTGCGCCGCCAGCGCCGCCGCGTCCACGGGATCGTTCGCGGCCGCGCTGCTGGCTGCTTTGGCGGGCGCCGCGCTGTACGGCCTGGTGGTCGAACTGCTGGTCATCCGCCACCTGTACCGGCGCGACCACCTGGACCAGGTGCTGGCCACTCTGGGCCTGACGCTCTTCACCAATGAACTCGTGACCGTGCTGTTTGGCCGCAGCCCGCCCTTCATGGACATCCCGCCGTTCCTGTCGGGATCCGTCGCGCTCCTGCCGGGCCTGAACTATCCCGTCATGCGGCTGGCCTTCATCGGCGCGGGCGCGCTGGTGGCGCTGGGCCTGTGGCTGCTGATCTCGCGCACGCGCGTCGGCATGCTGGTGCGCGCGGGCGCCGACGATGGCGAAATGGTCGACGCGCTGGGCGTGAACATCCAGCGCCTCTTTACCCTGATCTTCACGCTGGGCGCCTTGCTGTGCGGCTTTGCCGGCGTCATGGCCGCGCCGCTGCTGGCGGTGGAGATCGGCATGGGCGAACGCATCCTCATCACCACTTTCGTCGTCATCGTGGTGGGCGGCGTGGGCTCGGTGCGCGGCGCATTGGTGGGCTCGCTGATGATCGGCATGACCGACGCCCTGGGCCGCGCCTACATCCCCTTCTGGATGTCGCGCCTGCTGCCCCCGGAACTGTCGGACTCGGCCAGCTCCAGCCTGGTGTCCGCCACCATCTACATCCTGATGGCCATCGTGCTGCTGTTCAAGCCGCGCGGACTTGTGCCTGCCCAGCGCTAGGAACGAGATCCATGAACAGACAAACTTCATCGTCGGATGCGCTGCCGGCGGGCGTTCGCGGCACACCCGCCAGTGCGAGCAAGCCACGCATCACCCGCAGCGCCATCGTCAACGCGATCGGGCTCCTGCTTTTCGTCCTGGTGCCGGCCATCGCGTCGGCCACGGGCGAGAGCTTCCTGGTCAACCTGATGACGCGCTTTCTCATCTACGCCATCGCCGCCGTCAGCCTGGATCTCATCCTGGGCTACGGCGCCATGGTCAGCTTCGGCCACGCCGCGTTCTTCGGCCTGGGCGGCTACGTGATCGGCATTGCCGGCTTTCACCTTGGCCAGGGCGACACGCTGTTCGGCTGGAGCGGCAGCAACGCCGCGCTGGTCATGTGGCCGCTGGCCATCGCCGTGTCCGCGCTGGCGGGGCTGGTCATCGGCTTCCTGTCGCTGCGCACGTCGGGCGTGCAGTTCATCATGATCACCCTGGCCTTCGGGCAGATGCTGTACTTCATCCTGGTGGGCCTGATGGTCTACGGCGGCGACGACGGCCTGTCCATCGACGCGCGCAACACCCTGCCCGGCCTGAACCTGAACGATCCGTCCACCTTCTACTACGTCTGCCTGGCGCTGATGACCGCGTGGATCGTGGTGTGCCGGCGCATCGTCAACTCGCCGTTCGGCATGGCGCTGCAAAGCATCAAGCAGAATCCGCGCCGCAGCATCGGCCTGGGTCTGGCCCCGCTGCGCTACCGGCTCACGGCATTCGTGCTGTCAGCCGCGGGCACGGGACTGGCGGGCGCGCTATGGGCCAACTACGCCCTCTTCGTCAGCCCCGACATGACGGCCTGGCAGAAGTCGGGCGAACTCATGGCCATGGTGATCCTGGGCGGCATGGGCACCATCTTCGGCCCCGTCCTGGGCGTCGCGGTCTACCTGGGGCTGGAGCAGGTCGCCACCGGCTGGACCGAACACTGGATGCTGATCCTGGGACCCGTGCTGGTGCTGGTCGTGCTGTTCGGCAAACGCGGCGTCTACGGCTGGCTCGTGGGAGGCAAGCAATGACCGGACATCCCAAACTGCAGATCAAAGGCCTGCAAAAGGCCTTCGGCGCCGTCCAGGCCACGCAAGGCGTCAACCTGGAAGTCAGGCCCGGCGAACTGCACGCGCTCATCGGCCCCAACGGCGCGGGCAAGACCACCCTCCTGTCCCAGATCAGCGGCGAAATCCTGCCCGACGCCGGCAGCATCTGGCTAGACGGCGATGACATCACCCGCATGCCCGCGCACAAGCGTCCCGCAGCGGGGCTGGCGCGATCCTTCCAGATCAGCCAGCTCTACCCCGACTTCACCGCCGAAGACAACGTCGCCATGGCCGTGCAGGCGCATAGCCCCGGCGGCTTCAACCTGTGGAAAAGCGCCCGCCACATGGCCCGGCTGCGCGATCCCGCAAGACAGGCGCTGGAACGCGTCGGCCTGGCCGACCGCGCCGACGTGCGCGTATCCGCCCTGGCGCACGGCGAAAAGCGCCAGCTCGAACTGGCCATGGCGCTGTCGCTGGACGCATCCCTGCTGCTGCTGGACGAACCCATGGCCGGCATGGGCGCCCAGGAATCCCAGCGCATGACCGCGCTGCTCCAGACATTGAAGGGCCGCTACGCCATCCTGCTGGTCGAACACGACATGGACGCCGTCTTCGCGCTGGCCGACCGCGTCACCGTCCTGGTCTACGGCAAAACCATCTTCACCGGCACGCCAGACGAGGTGCGCCGCCACCCCGACGTGCGCGCCGCCTACCTGGGCGAGGAAGACTGATGCTGCAAGTCAAACAACTGCAAGGCGGCTACGGCGCCAGCAAAGTGCTCTTCGGCGTCGACCTCGACATCGCGCCGCGCCAGGTCGTCTCGTTGATCGGCCGCAACGGCATGGGCAAGACCACCACCGTAAAGACACTCATGGGCATGCTTCCCGCCCAGGGCGGCGACATCCTGCTGGACGGCAAACCCATCGCCGGCATGGCGCCGCACCGCATCGCCCAACTGGGCATCGGCCTGGTGCCCGAAGGCCGCCGCGTCTTCGGATCCCTGTCCGTCGAAGAAAACCTCGTCGCCACCGCCCGCAACACACGGGCCGGCTGGCATATCGGCCGCGTCTTCGACCTGTTCCCCCGCCTGAAAGAACGCCGCGCGCAATCCGCCCGCACCCTGTCCGGCGGCGAACAGCAGATGCTGGCCGTCGGCCGCGCCCTGCTCATCAACCCTCGCCTGCTGATCCTGGACGAAGCCACCGAAGGCCTTGCGCCCCTGATCCGCCAGGAAATCTGGAACTGCCTGCGCCGCCTGAAGGAAGAAGGCCAGACCATCCTGGTGATCGACAAGAACCTCAAGGAAATGGCCACGCTGGTGGACCGCCACCACGTCCTGGAAAAAGGCCGCGTCGTCTGGCAAGGCAGCCCCGCCGAACTCGCCGCGCAGCCCGACCTGGCGCATCGATATCTGGGCGTGTAAGCACGGGGCCGCCTGCTGGCGGCCCTGCTAATCCTGCGACTCGCAGAAACGCAGCCGATTGCCGAACGGATCGATCACCGCCATGACGCGCCCCCAAGGCATGTCTTCCACGCAAGGGCGCATATAGGCATAGCCCTTCGCGCTGACCTCGGCGTGGTATTCATCCACGCCCTGCATCCGCACGAACACCGCCGACCCCGGCGTCGCATCGCCGTGATGCTCGGAAAGATGCAGCACCAGATCCCTCCGATGCACCTGCGCATACAACGGAAAGCCCGCCTCGAAGCGATGCTCCCAGTCCCACGTGAAGCCCAGGAAATCCAGATAGAAATCGCGCGCCTTCTCCACCGAGAAAATGCGCAGGATCGGAATGGCGGCGTGCAGGTGCATGGCGTGACCTTGGTAGTATGCGAAAAAAACCAGCATAGACCACCTGATGCCCATCGCCACCCAAGACTCCTGGAAACACCTGCCCGCCCCCGAGCAACGCGAACCGCTGCACTTCCAGGCGCGCTACACCGCGGGCGAATACGCCCGCCTGCAACAGGGCGTCATCCCGCGGGAAATGGAGGACAAGTGGTTCATCTACCTGCACGACGGCTGGCTGCGCCTGCACCGCAGCTGGACCGGCAACTGGATCTATGCGCTGCGCCTGGAACAGGACGGTGAAGACTGGACGGTCACCGACTCATGGGTCAACCGCGACCCCGAGCAATACCAGATCACGGACGGCGACTACGACAGGAAGATGCTGGCGAACATGCTGCAGTGGCTGATCAAGGGGCCGCAATGGCCTGGAAGCGAAGGTGTCTGACACCCCGCCACGGGCGGCTCAAGTTTGAGAGTCGTCTCGTTCGGGTGTCAGACACCTGGCGAACGTGCGGTTCAGCTTGGAGCGGCATCTCGTTCGGGTGTCAGACACCTGGTCACCTAGGATCACCCAACATCGCCCGACAACAATTACGCGCAGCGTCATCCCCTCGACGCAAGGCACCGCGTAAGCCCCACAAGGCCGCCCGCGCGGCCGCGGTGGGGCGGGCCCCGCAAGACGTTCCTATCCAGCGCCAACGCCAAGAAAAACCTCAAGGACTCCGCCCGCGCCAACGACCGGCAAGATTCAACCACCCAAGCCCGGCGCGTCGGCGGCCTGGGGTGCGCGGGGCGTGTAGATGCGCCCGAGGGAAACCGTAGGGAGCCGAAGGCGGACGAGATTCTATGGTGTGGATCAAGCTGTT
>NZ_DAMDGT010000010.1:0-147604 GCF_032102605.1 Achromobacter sp.
CCATGGCCGCGTAGCGTTCCTACTTCTGGCAATCGCTAAAAATGGGGGGATTACCGCCGCCGGTGCTGTACTGTCGTGGCACCAAACCTACCGAGGCGGCGAACTGGCGTGCCGAGCCGAATTGCTGCGCATCGCCCAGTTCTGTCATCAGCACACTGGCCGTGATCGGCCCAATGCCGGGGATCTCGAGAAGCCGCTGGCTGCGATCGTCCTCGCGCAGTTGCTGGCACAACTCACGTTCAATCTGGCCGATCTGCTCGTCCAGATACTTGAAATGTGTTTGCAGCCGTTCAAGCAGCGCCACAAGCCGGGGCGGCAGCTCGTGCTCGGTCAGCGCTGCCGGCAGGCGCCGGATGATTGCCTGACCGCGCGGCAGGCTGATGCCGAACTCCAGTAAAAAAGGCGTGAACCTGGTTAATCACGCCGGAGCGCTCGCGTACCAGCGACTCTCGTACGCGGTGCAATGCCGAGACGTGTCATCGCCGATGTAATACTGACCCACCCCGTCGGAGTAAATCTGACCCACCTGGGCAATGATGGCGGCCTTTTGGCCGCCGAAGATGTTGACTCAGGAGCAAGCAGTGGAGATCAAGGTAATGGCGCGTCGTGGCGTCAATATTCGGGAGATGGCCAGACAGTTGGGCTGCTCACGCAACACGATCAGGCGATACCTGCGTGAGGCCAATGCCCAGCAGTACAAGCCACGCGAGGCGCGCGCAACCAAGCTGGATCCGTACAAGGACTACCTTCATGGCCGCATCGAAGCGGCGCGGCCACACTGGATCCCTGCGGCTGTGTTGTTGCGCGAGATACAGGAACTGGGCTACCCCGGTGGCGTGACGCAACTCAAGGAGTTCTTGGGCGGCTACAAGCATCGGGAGCCAGAGCCGGTGGTGCGTTTCGAGACGCCGCCCGGCAAGCAGATGCAGGCCGATTTCACCCACATCCGGCGCGGCCGGGATCCGTTGATGGCCTTTGTTGCCACGCTGGGATACAGCCGCTCGAGCTGGGTGCGCTTCACCACCGACGAGCGTGCCGACACCTGGTTCGGATGCCTGCGCCAAGCCTTCCTCTATTTCGGCGGCGTTCCCCAGCATGTGCCGTTCGACAACGCCGGCGCCATCATCATCGAGCGCGACGCATACGGTGATGGTCATCATCGTTGGCACAATGGGCTGCTAGCGGTGCCCGAGGAGTTCGGCTTTACCCCGCGTGTTTGCCAGCCATACCGGGCCAAGACCAAGGGCAAGGTTGAACGCTTCAATGGCTATCTCATGGGTAGTTTCTGCGTACCATTGGCAGCGACCCTCAAGCAGGCCGGCTTACGGTTCGATGTGACGGCAGCCAACGCCCACATCGGCCGGTGGCTGACGGAGGTAGCAGATCAGCGCCTGCACGGCACAACCCGAGAACGGCCTGCCAAGCGGCTACAGGAGGAACGCCTGGCGCTATTGCCGTTGCCCTCGCAGCATGGCATCGCGGTGCCAACTCCCTCTCTGCGGCCTGTGCCGCGCGAGAGCTTCCAGCACCCGCTGTCGGTCTATAACGAGTTGCTGGAGGTGCGTGCGTGAACCTTCAACACAGCCGGATCGAACAGTTCTGTGATCTTCTGAGGCTCGAACGCGTTGGCAGCGAGTGGCCAGCGATCGCGCAGCAGTGCGCTCGCGAGGACGCCAGTCACGGTGACTTTCTGGAGCGCCTGCTGGGCATCGAGAACGACGCGCGCATCGAGCGCCAGCGGGCCGCCTTAATGAAGATCGCCACGCTGCCTTCGGTCAAGACCATCGAGGACTATGACTTTGCCTTCGCCAGCGGTGCACCACGCGCCCAGATTCAGGAACTGGCAGGCCTGAGCTTCGTCGAACGGGCCGAGAACGTCATATTCCTGGGGCCCAGCGGCGTGGGCAAGAGCCACCTGGCGCAGGCGCTGGCCTATCGCGCCGTGATGGCAGGCATCAAGACCCGGTTCCTGACCGCCGCAGATCTAATGATGCAACTAGCTACCGCCCATAAGCAAGATCGGCTGCAACAGTACTTCAACCGGGCCATCATCGGGCCGCGACTGTTGGTGATCGACGAGATTGGCTATTTGCCATTCGGGCATGAGGAGGCAAATCTGTTCTTCAACGTGGTGGCTCAGCGCTACGAGCGCACCAGCATCATCGTCACGAGCAATCTGCCCTTCAGTCAGTGGTCGTCCTGTTTCGCAGAAGATCAGACGCTTACCGCCGCGTTGCTCGATCGCCTGCTGCATCACGCTCATATCGTGCAGATCGCCGGGGACAGCTATCGGCTCAAGGACAAACGCAAAGCGGGAAATATCAAGATCAGAAACTAGGTTTTTTCGATGCCGGGGTGGGTCAGGTTTACTCCAACGATTCCGACGAAACCGGGTCAGATTTTAACCGACGTTGACAGAGACGGTCTGCTGGGCCTCGTTGCGGGCGCTCACGAACCGCATGCTCGGGCGCGAGGCGGCTTCGCAGATCGCCTGCGCATCGGCAAAGTCGTTCTTGTTCCCCTGCACGAAGGGGCGCACGAACTGGGGCGAGATCAGCTTGGCCTGGTGACCTAGCGCCTGGATGCGACGCGCCATCCAATGGGCTCCCGCGCAGGCCTCCATCACCACCGTGCTGCACGGTGTATTGCCCAGCAATGCGAACAGTTGCTGGCGAGAGCATTTCTTGCGAAACACCATCCTGCCGGTCGCGTCTTGCCCGTGCAGATGGAAGCTATGCTTGCTCAGATCAATGCCAATCAGCGTGACGGTGCTCATGAGAGGTCTCTCAGAAAGAACAATCCCCAGAAGGTCAACGGGACTACGAGACCAAGGTACGTCACGTCAAATATTGGCGTGGCGTACTTGGCGGCGGCACCGCGGTCAGCTCTTTAACAAGCGACTCCATTCTTCACGCCCTGCCGACGCATTCCGCTCATGCGCGCCGAAAGGCCAAGCCCCTAACAGCGGCGGCGAAGAACCGATACCTTGCGACCATTCAACGCATTTTGTCCCTATGCGTTGAATGGGGCTGGTTGAATCGATCACCGAAGCTTCGGAAGTTCGTCGAGCCCGACGTACGCGTGCGCTGGGAGCCACCGGCGGTGATCGTTCAGTTGATCCAAGCCATGTCCACGGATTGGATGCGTAAGGTCAGCCTATTCGCAGTGGCCACTGGAATGCGGGCAACAGAAGTACTGTCCCCCAGATTAGCCAGATCGATTCTTCGATTCTCGCCGCCGTTTGCAAGGAAGTCGGAATCACCGGCTTTCGCTTCCATGACTTCCGGCACACCTGGGCATCATGGCATGTGCAGGCAGGCACACCGCTGATGGTCTTGAAAGAACAGGGTGGTTGGAAACGGATCGAGATGGTGCAGAAGTATGCCCACCTTGCCCCAACTCACCTCGCCCACCACGCCGAGAACGTCAAGATTACGTCAATGTAGGAGCTGGAAAAGAAACAGCCGCCATCGCTGGCGGCTGTAGGTGCCTGAATTAACAGGACTTTCTTGGTAGGCCCCCCGAGAGTCGAACTCGGCACCAACGGATTATGAGTCAACGGGCGCAGTAGCCGCACAACCGTAAGGCGTTGATTTATCGGGCTTCTTGTCTCGCGCCAGTTGTGGGGAATTCGCTCAACTGCGCCTGCTGTGCCAAATTTTCCCCCACATGCTTTGCTGTATATTCATACAGGCAATGTCCTACTTCACCCCCCTATCCGAGCGCCCCGGAGGCTGCTGGACCTGTACCAACTGGCACTGTGAAACAAGCGACGAAGCGCGGGTAACTTGGTCCTAGATTTGGGCCCGTGCGTATACGGAAATCCAACCATTAAGTAGAGTGGCCGCCATGGACACATGGCCCTTCTCCAGCATCTCACCCGAAAACTTCGCGCTCCTGACCGAACAGGAAATAGCGCTGTTTGAAGTCATCATCGCCACCTTTCTTGCCTTCGTCCACGCGAGAGATGCGACGAAGCAGGACTCAATGGGACCCGCGCCTTGACCCTATACTGGTTCCCTCTTTGGAGGGTTCCATGTGCAGCCACTACCAGACGCTGAAAGACGCCGAGCTCCTGCTCAAGAAGTTCGGCGTGACCCGGCCGGGCGTGCTTGGCAAGTACGACATGTGGCCGCGCTACCAGGGCGTGTTTGTACGCCGACCGCCGGAGCATGATGCAGGCGACGAAGCCGTGGCCGATGTGGAATCGGTGATGGGCCGCTGGGGCCTGATATCTGCCTCCACCGGACCGGACAGCCTGGCCGGCGCAGAAAAGCTCTCGACCTTCAACGCCCGCGACGACCGCGTCGCCAACGCGTTCACCTTCCGCAACGCCTGGCGCCGGGCCCAGCACTGCATCATCCCTGCCGATGCCATCTTCGAACCCGACTGGAGATCAGGCAAGGCCATCGCCACCCGCTTCACCCGGGCAGACGGGGCGCCGCTGGGCATCGCCGGTCTCTGGGATCGGTACCGGGACGCCGCCGGCCAGTGGCAGGACAGCTACACCATGCTGACCATCAACGCGGACGCGGACCCGCTATTCCGCGACTACCACCAACCGAACAAAGAAAAACGAATGGTGGTGATCCTGCCCGAGGGCGCCTACGGCGATTGGCTGACCGCCAGCGCCGAGCAAAGCCGGGACTTCCTGGTGCCCTTCCCGTCCGAAAAGCTGGTGGCCACGCCCATGGCCTGACCCCAATAAAGGCGGAATACACTGTGTTTTTGCACAGGTGTTTCACATGAACAACAACGGGATTTTGGAACAGGTCGGCGGGCCCTATGTCGCCGAGGCCCTGAAAACGCTGCCGCCGGCCGCCACGGCTGAAGATCGCGATTATTCAGTCGAGGTCGACGCAGGCCACGCCGGGCGCGTGCGCATCACCTTCCGCAAGCAGAAGGCCAAGCGCGGCAAGTTCAGCCACTGGTTCTGGCGGGCCAAGCGGGCGGATGCGGCATGAGCGAATACAGCCTCTACCGTGCGCAATCGCTCGGATTTAGCGGTTCGAATACGGCTGAACCTCGGCCGGCTGCTTGAAGCGTTCGCGGTATTCATTCCACAGCGGACGCATGTCGATTACGTAGCAGGCGCAGTCGTCGACGTCATCGCGAGAGGTCGTGACTAGCTTCAACGAGCCTGCAGGCAGCGCCAAGCGCCGCTGTGACATGATTAGCATGCCCGGGGGTGTCCAATTCGCTGACGAAGAGAACTGAGCGAATTCATACTGAATGAACTTCGGGATAAACGGACCGGGTGGCGGCATGACGACAGCAAAGTCGGTGAACCCCCGGCTCACACCCTTAACCACCTCGGCGGTGAAATAGTTCATTTCCGCAATGGCAGGAGTTATCAGATATCGCTTGGTGGCTTTGCCATTCCACCATCCTATTCCGACCATTGACATCGCCACTATTACTACCAGCGCGCCTTCACCGACTCGGCGAGAAAGCAACGCGTAAAGCACCCACGCCAGCAAAAAAGTCGATAGCATGACCCACGGCACGATGGTGCGCGCGCTCGCCCAACTGTCATTGACGATAAGGATGGGCAATTCCGCTGCGATGAGATATGCCGCGGTCACCCCCACGGTCAGCAGGAAGCCGACCAAGCCGCGCCCGGCAAAATCTCGCATCCCGGCGAGAATAATCATCGATGCTAATCCGATATAGGAGAGCACCACCGACGCCATGGTTGGAGGAATTACGGGGCTGGCGGCGAACGGAAGTAGCCGCTCTGTCAAAAACTCCACTTTCGCCCAAACGTCATACAAAAGGGCGCCTCGTCCTGACCACGTCGGAGGGGTCATTGCAGACATGACTGTTATCTTTATCGAGATGAAGATGATCGCAAGCCCCACCCCGCCGATGGCGAAGGGCCACAGATCGCTCCATTTCATTCGTTCCCTGCGGACCAGCAGCCAATCCAGCAGATGGAATACAAAGAAGATGCACGCCGTGGGCTGATAAAAAAGCCCGGATAGAGTGAACAGCACAACTGCTGCTACGATCCTGCGGCGACTGTCGTACCCTACCCCATATGCCAGCGTCGCTAGGATAAGCGACACCAAAGAGGATCCAGTGTTGATCCAAACAATAGATAGGTGGACAGAGTAGCTCGCGGGTATTGCAAGGGCGGCGGCGACCGCGAGGGCGGCCACCTGACCTCGGTGGCGCATGCTGGCGTAGATGGTCAGCGACGTTATGGCGAGCAGAAGTAGCGCCATGATTCTGGCGAACTCCAGATTGCTGCGTAGGACCTTATTGACAAAGTCCATGTACAGGTAAGTCCCGGGCCTACCTATGGAAAGCCACTGAACCATATCGGGAAGTCCCCGGACCATAAAGCTGTAATCGTCAACGAGGGCGTATGACCCACTAAACCAGTATGCGTACGGAACGAGCAGCAGAAACAGTGCCGTCACCAAAATCATGATGGGGAAAATGGCTCTGCTGTCCTGGTTTTTCATATCTGACATATCAACGCCCAATTTGTTGGCGCGGATTATTACACACCAGAATCATCGATCATTGGGCTTCTCAAAGGGATATCGGGTCGCTATCCCGACTACCGTTTTGACCATGCATCGACAACCGCCTGATGCCGCGCCGCGCATTCGGCGTACTGGAACGCCAGCGCAGCATGCGCCTGCGCCAGGTCGTCCCAGGAGGTCGAATCAACGCGGGGAACTGGCGGGCACGGCGCGCTCAGATTGACGGGCAGCGTTGGCCGCGTCGATGGCGTCGTTGGTTGCGCGCACCCGGCCAGGGTCGCGCACGCAGTCAGCAGGTAAAGGGCGCTGAACAATTTCACGGGTGTACCTCTCGATGACCTGGGGCCGCGTGGCGGCGAGCTGGTCGATGCGGGCCTGCAGGTCGCCGGACAGCCCGGTCAGCCGCTCGGCCTCAGTCTTGAACTCTTCCAGACCGGCCACGCGGTGGGCCTCCTGACACTCGGCGCGGCCGGCTTCGCGCTGGCTGTGGCCGTACCAGGCGATGGCCGCGCCGGCGGCGCCCAGGGCGACCGCGCCAGCCAGCCCGGCCACCAGGTAGACCTTCCAGCCGGCCAGAGCCTTGGCGGCGGCGGCGATCATGCGCGCCCCTTCCAATCGCACGGGATCTGGAAATGCGGGCCGTCCTTGAACGACTTCCAGTCGCCGCCCCATTCCACCGGCACGCCAAGCTCCGCGGCGCAAGCCTTGACCACCACGGCCAGATCGGCAAACGCCTGCCAGTTGTTCCAGGGGATGGCACCGGCGACCAGCGGCGCCAGGTCGACGGCGTGGCCCAGGCCGTCCGCCTGCGGCAGGTGGTAGCTGTTCATGGTCTTGCTGCTACCGCGCGCTACATACTCGCGCTGCTGCCCCACGGTGCGCACGCCCTCCACCACCGTGAAATCCACGGCCGTGCGCTGGATCGCCAGCTTCACGATCGCGACCAGGTCGGGATGCACGCCGGCTAGGCGCGTCAGGCTGCGCTGCGACAGTTGAAAGTTGCTCATGGCTTCGGTGTCCTGATGTGCTTGGCCGTCACGGCGGCCACGTAGAAGGCGGCGGATGCTGCGAGCGCGGCATCGCCGGCGCTGGCCCAGCCCGCCACAAAAACGCGGCAGGCAGCGCCAGTCGCCGTCAGGCAGACGGCCGAAAGGCCGATCCGCTCGAGCGTCGTGTCCTTGATGTCGCGCGCGAAGACGGCCAGCCCCGCGCCGCCCGCCACGACCAGCCAGCAGACGAAGGCCAGGACCGCCCACAAGGTCAGATAGATGGTGCTGTCCATGTCACGCCCCTTTGCCGCGCACGCGGTCGATGACGGCCTGCCAGAGAGCGCCCACCGGCGCGGCCTGCACCGCCTCCCAGGCGCGCGAGACGATGGCCATACCGAACATGCCGGTCAGGAAGCCCGCCAAGCCCTCGGGGATTCCCAGCATGAGCGAGAGGTAGGGCGACGCGTAATAGGCCACCAGCGAGCCGCTGGCAGCCATGCTCAGGCGCGCCGGCCAGGACCCTTGCAGGTATCTCATCGATACCGCGGCGCCAAGCACGCCGGCGAATTTCGCCGCGAAGGCGTCGAAGTCTTGGATGTTCAATCGCGTCCCCTATAGACGAAAAAAAACCGCCGTTAGGCGGCTTGCGGCTGGAGCAGCTCGGTTCGTCGCTCCGGCGTCACCACGCCTTCCGAGACGAGCAGGTCCAGGGTCAGCGCCACACGCGGGTCGTCGAGGTCGACGTATTGGGCTGCGATAAGCATGTCAAGGCCGAACTGCACGGAGGCGTTTTGGTGATTCCGGGCCGCGGCATACTCTTCCGCTGTGAATTTCTGAAGATATTCCAGTGAGGAAAAGACCGTGATCGGCGCCGGTGCAGGCTGCGTTGGACGGCTAAACGACCCACCGTCATAAACGTCTCCAGGCAGCGTGTCAGCGTTCGCCTCCACCCAAATCAGATCTGGGTGGAACATCTTGGTGATGTCGCCGTCAGTCTTGAAGATTTCGGCCACCGTGCCGGCTTGAATTCGAGCGTAGGCTTTCATTTACGCATACTCCCAAACAATGACGATTCCACGAAATCCATTTCCGCCAGACACGGCCGCTACTGATTGCCCGGCGCCTACGCCCCCACCACCGCCGCCATACCCCGTCGCGGGGGAACCGAAAGTGTTGGCCGTATTGGAACCGCCGGCCCCGAAGGGTGAAGCGCCACCAGCGCCGCCTATCACGTTTGTTCCCAGGTCAAGGGCCGCGGAAAAAGAGCCTGACTGACCCCGCGAGCTAACGATATTGCCGCCGCTAGGAGCCGCACCACCTTGATTCCCGCCCAGGATTCGCGGCGGTGACCCTACACCTTGTGCACCCGTACCGCCAGTGCCGCCCGGGGCCGAAATCAAAGCCCCAAAAGAAGAAGTCCCGCCAGCGCCACCGGAAGCGTTAACTACGCCAGTTCCGCCGGCCCCAACTGTCACGGTTACCCCGGCGAAGCCAGAAGTAAAGCGACCCCTAGCGTAAGATCCGGACCCTCCGGGCCCCCCGATGGCGCACTGCCCCGCGCCGGTTACCGGTGTTCCGCCACCCGCTCCGCCACCGCCCTGCACCTCCACTACGACGGATTTGGTGCCCGGCGTGGGCGTGTATGTGCTAGTTCCGGCAGTTTCAAAAATCCGAACTGCCAGAAGGCGCCCCGAAAAAGGTTGGGACCAACCGGCGCCACCTGCGCCCGGATCCGTGGTGTTGCTGTTCACGTCAGATCGGTAAACGGTATCACCCGACCGGACAAAAGCGCCCAACGGCCAGCCACCATCAATGGCTTGCCATTGCGCGAATCCATTGAGCTGAATCTCGCCGAGTCCTTCCGTGATTTCGCCGATGATGCCGTTCATCTCGGCACGGCCAACCGGTCGGTAGTTGGCGTTGTCGTTGGGCAGCTCGTAGTCCGGGGTCCATCCGGCCTGCAGCGACACCTTTCCGTCCGGCTGATCAGCCGTGGCCAGCACTTCCTTGTCGCCGGTGGCCGCGAACGACGTCTTGTAGATCCTGGTAGCCATTTACGCTCCGAAGTTTCCGTTTTCGAAATTGAGATGCTCGGGGCCGAAACCCCACGAAGGTTTGATCTGCACCTTCCATGAGACTCCGACCGTAGAGGGCCGCGGCAGGATGTCGGTCTTTTCCAACAGCCGGCGCAGCCTGTAATCAGGGACCTGAGTGAAAAAGAACGTGACCAGCGTCATGTCGTAGCTGTCCGCCACATATGCCACCCCATCACCGAAGACAACCGCCAGCGCCTGGTTGATGTTCGGCGCCGTCGGCCGCATGGTCAGTTGGAACCACCGAAGTTTCAGCAGCTTGCGCGCTGACTCGATGTCGAGGCTCACCTGGCCGTCGCTGGCCCGGCCGAAATTCCCGTTCTCGAAGTTGGCGTTGTTGACGCCAAACCCGAACACACCCTCCACTCGCCGCGGTGCGCCGATCTCCAACGACACGCCGAGGATCCGGGCCCAGACTGAAAGTCCGAATTCGTTCGCCGTGTCCAGGTCGAAGACGTCCCGGTGCCAGTTTCTCCAGAACTCTGACTGGTGGTCATCGATCCACGCCTGATCGTTCCGCGCTAGCGCGACAGCGCGCGGTGCCCCCTCGTACTGCCAGAGGACGGACCGCATCAGATCGACGGAGAAATCGAACTGCTGGGTTCCGCTCATGCAATCACCACTTGGATCGAGCTGCGCTGCGTCCGTGCGATCTGGTCCGGTGCAATCTCCATCGTGTCGGCCGACCAGGTGCCCGAGCCAACCACCGACAGCTCGACCTTCTTGACGAAAATGGTCGGCTCCTGCTGGTTGACAGCGCTGGCGATCTCGAACGTCGACACGTCGCTACCCACCACGAAGCTGACATCCCCCTCGATGTCGCCGTCGACGTAGCTCATGATCAAGTCCGGGACCAGCTGCTGGACGTCCAGCGGACTCGCACGCACCGTGATGCGAATGAGGAGCGCGATCTCCTCCGGCCGGTCGAACTTCACTTCGTACAGCCGGCCGTTCACCGGATCCGGCACCTGGACAACCACCGCGCCGTTGTACCCGCCGCCGACGGTCTTTGTCTCGAATAGCGCCTGGGCGACTTCTTGGTCGGTGCCGCCTTCAATGCACGCCCAGATGCTGTGCTTGCGCATATGGATGCCGTCGATCACTTGGTCGACGTCGGCGTAGTTCTCCAGGTAGTAGCAGGAACGCACGGCCTCGATGCTGTAGAGGCGCGAAACGATCGCCTCGTTGATCGAGGTGGTCTGCAGCGCCAGAGTCTGCGCGCGCCGGCGCCGCAAGAGGACATCGTTCTCCTCCACCTGGCCCGGAATCGCCGCGACAGGGTTGGTGATCGTCTCCCAACCCAAGACGCTGGAGGCCACGGTGTTCAGTCCGCCCGGCGGCACGACGATCTCTCCGTCTTGGAGCGCGCGCAGGTTGCCGGACGCTGCCCCGGCCGAATCCAGCACCACCGTGGTGACGAGTTCGAACTGCTCGCCTTGCGCGGTCTCGGCGATCGAGCCGGCGGGCACGTTCGTGCCGGGGATTCCACCGAGCAGCGCGCCGACGATCAGCGACCTCACGCTGCTACGGCGCCTGCCACCGGTCAGCGCGACGAGAGAGTCCAGAAACACGCCGCCGGCCAGATTCGGGTTGATCTGGTTGGCCAGCTCGGCGTTGTTCCGGGCGATCGCGTCCCGCTCCTCGGTGATGCGGGTGATGAGCATGCCCTGAGGCGTAGCCGGATCCGTCGGCATGTCCTCGCCGAATACCGCCCGAAACTCGGCTTCTACCTGCGCCCGAGTGGTGGCCGTGTCCACGACGATGACGCCGCGGTTCGCGATGAAACTGTAATCAGCCATTGATCGTTACCGTGCCGTATGTGGTTTGGAGCGTCGCCGTGTACTTCAGCGTCTCGCCGTCAATTTGAGTGGTCAGGCTGAGAATGCCCGTGACGTCCGGCGTTCCCAGAAGCCGCCGGCGCAAGGACGCTTCGAACTGGGCTAGGTTCGGCTGCTTGCTGAACGCCTCGCGCAGGAACGGGATGCCCTCGTCGTAAGCGTGGATCATTTCCGCGCGCGCGGTGGCCGCGAAATGCTTGGCTTCCTGGGCCACGGCGTCTCGCCCGGTCACCATCGCCAGGTTGCCATTGGGCAGCGTCACGAAGTCGTTATCGTCGTCGGTCTGAAATGAAATCAATTCGGGCCTCCCGAGTTGCCGCTTCCGGGCTGCACGCCGTTATGCGTGTGCGTGCTGCCGATGTTCTTTCCGTTGTGCGTCAGCGTGCCGCCCGACATCGCCACGTTTCCGCCGCTGGTGGCAACGTTGCCCTTGAACTCGATGTTCCCGATCCACTCCGTCTCGGGGATCTCCACCTTCGCCTTGGGCGCCTTGATTCGGACTTCCCCCGCATGCAACGAGATGCAGACCGCGCCGTCCGTCGACTGCAGGACGAGAGCATCAGCGTTCTCGCCGTCGATCGCCCAATCCTTGATCGTGTCAGGGAAGAACATCGCGTCCGAGAACGAGTGCAGCCGCTCCGTGTTCGGCCAATCCTCCCGGCCGCCGCGCTGGAACATCAACGACACATCGCGGTCGTTCGCCTTCAGCCAGCCGAAGTCCCCGGGCTTGATCGGGAACCGCATGAAGAAGCCCCCACCGCCGAAGCGGAACACCGGGATGTTCGGGATGCTGCCGCGGGAAATCTTCTGACCATCCGTCGTGCCGACCATGATCAACGGCTTGATCACCGCCCGGTTTGAGGCGTCGTCATAAGACACCACCTGCGCGGGCAGCATGTCGTCCAGGTTCTCGCGGATGAACGCGCGGATCCAGGATTTCAGGACGCCCGCCATGCTTCCATCGTCGGCACCGTCGATATCGGGGGCTACAGTCGGCTGCATGTCGCTTGATAGAAAAAGGGGTCTTCGTGGCTGGCCACGTCGAACTTCAGTTGATCGATCTTGTAGTCGCCGTTCAGCGACCGGTTGAACTTGCTCTCCAGGCGCAGCGTGCCGCCCAGGACCGACTCGCCGTCAATCAGGTAGGTCACCTCCACGCCCATTTCCGTCGCCTTCGGAATTCCCACCATGCCGCTGTTCATGTTCAGGATCTTGACCCGGCCACTGACCGCCTTGTCGAAGTCCTGCACGATCAGCCGGGTGTCGTCCACGAAGGCGCGGACGCCGCCGGCCTCGGCCAGCCTGTTGACTTGACCCAGCGCACCGCCGGTATAGGTGTAGTTCCCGATCAGTTTGTCCAACGCCTGGAATACGAGCGTGGCGCCAATGTCCGTGGCCACCGCCGCGGCTATCGCCGACAACCTGGAAGTCGCCTGCGCGCTCTTGGACACCACCAAGCCGTTCGCTGCGTTTCCCGTCTTGGATTTCAGGACGATGTCCACGTCCGGCGGGCTGCTGGGCTCGGCGCTGATGATGTCGCCCGTGTAGACCTTGAACAGGCCCGTGGAGACGCGCCCGACCTCCACGACCAACCGCTTCGGCGTCCGATTCTTGTTGAACGGACTCGTCTCGGTCAGCAGGAAGTCACGCGTCTCGCGCCGCAGGTTCGAGATGGTCACGCTGCATTCGTTCTGCGTCGCGTTGGCGTACTTGGTGCCGCTGGCCTTGATCCGCATGCCATCTGCGGCGCTGTAGTAGTTCATCCGACCGGACACTTCGATTCCGATCCGGATAGCGCGTAGGTCAATCATCGATGCCGACCTCCGCCGGATCCAGGTAAATCAACGACTGCGACCGCCCGAACTCCTCCCACCATGGCAGCTCGCCATCGCGGGTCAGGATGGCGAAGTTTCCCTGGTGGCTGAGGTAGCGATACGGCAAGATGGGGTACTCGGCGACGATCCGCTGGCCCAGCACCAGATTCACGCCGTCCCGCTTTACATCGGCGAGCATGGTGCCGATTGCCGCCTTGATGGTCAGCTCCCACAGAACGCCGTTGATCGTGGCCGAGAATGTCTGGTTCGGCACCGCCAACAAGGTGATGTCTCTCACTTGAACACCCCGCTCAAGACGCTGCCCTTCCGCTCGGTGCCGGCGCCGGACTCTTCCGAAGTCTGCTGGCCCCGTTTCACGGTGCTGGACTGGCTCTTGTTTTCCACCTTCGCCGGCGGCAACTCGCCGAACTCTGGCTTAACCTCAAGCCACTCCTGCAGCCGCACAGGGACGTTGATGGCCATGCCCAGCTCTGGCGTCTCGTCATGCGGCATGTCTACGATCAGCATGCTCTCGTAGGACTTGACCTTCGTCTGGACCGTCAGCAGCTTGTTCTTGTCGAAGGCCTGGCGCAGGGATTCGAACTGGTTGCGCGTGTCGTCGGTCAGCAGGAAATCGATCTGGATCTCCACCAACTCGCGCACGACGTGGTCCGACCGCTCGCTGCCATCCTCGACCGCGAACTTGGTCGCCCGCTTTGCCTCCCTCACCGCAACCCGCATGGGATGGGCGGACGCAAAGAGGGTCTCAAAGCTCTCAGCATCGAGGATCGTCACCTGCTGCTGGGTGGATGTCGACAGGCTGTCTGATAGCTGCATTACCGTTTCACCCCGCTGGCAGAATCAGCCTGCAAGTTCTTGAGCTCGTCCTTCAGGCCGCCACCGATCGACTGGCTGATGCCTTGGGCGTCGGTTGCCTGGGTCTGCACGGTGACCTGACCCACCTGTACATTCGTTTCGGTGTGCGTGTTGCTGGCGTTCGAGATCGCGTTCGACGTAATCGAGTTCATCGGGTTTGCCGACGCCTGGTCAAGCTGCGCCTGCGCCGCCTTCATGTTCTCGGCCGCCTTGGCCTCGGCGTCCGATACACCCTTGGACACCGTCGACGCCGTCACCTGGATATCGTCACCGCTGCCGAAGCCCAGCCACTTTCCAATCCTGGAGATGACCGACGAGACGCTGTCGAACACCCCGCTGATGTACGTCCAGGCACTTTTCACCACACCGACGACGCCCTGAAAGATGGCGCCTATGGACTTACCCATGACGGCAAAAGCGTTCACCGCGCCCGACGCGAAGACCTTGACCGAGTCATAGGCGCCGGCCAAAGCTTCCTTGACCCAATCGAATGCGGCCGTCACGGCCTGCGCCATGGCCTTGACCGTCTCGCCGACGATCGGGTACTTCTCCGAGATCTGCCCGATGAGCGAGTCGTTCCCCTCCAGGAAGTTCATCACGTCGTCGTACAGCAGCGCGAAGAGCGCCACGACCGCGGCGATCGGCGCCGCCACTGCCAGGAACGGCGCGATCAAGGCCCACACCGCCGCCGTGGCCGAGATCACCGCAGGCAGGAACATCGCCGTCAAGATCGTCGTCAGCCCGATGAAGAAGCCTTTGACGAAGGTGTCGTGCCGGTTCATCCAAGTCACGACGGAATCCAGCATCTGGATGAAGCGCGTGATGGCCGGCAGGATCCAGTCCACGATGCCGCTCGTCGCCACGCCGGCGCTCTGCCGCAGTTTGGCCAAGGCTTCCGAGTAAACGCGCACGCGCTCGGCGGACTCTTTGGTTACGACACCCTGCTCTTTCTGCACGCGCAGCATGCGCTCGACTTCCTGGCGCCCCTTCAGCAGCAGCTCGACCGACCGGTTGTCGGTGATGCCCAACTCCTTGATCCGGAACACCGCCTGCTCGCGGCCCATCCCCTCGACAGCGCCGGCCAGCTCGACCATGCCCTGCACGGCATTCTTGGCCTGACCGTAGACGTCCTTGAGACTGATGCCCAGCGCCTTGAACGTCTTGGCGCGTCCGGACTCGACATCCTGCAGCGCCTCGCCGATGGACTCCGCCATGTCCGTCAGGGAGTCTCGCGCGCCCTGGGCGTCGCCGCCCATCCGCTCAATAGCCTTGCCGAACGCGTCGACGTCCTCGATCGCCACGCCCAGCGCATCGCTGGTGTTTCGGATCTGCTCGACCGTCTGCACGTGGTTGTTGAACGTCTCCAGAGCCTTGGAGGCGGCAACGGTAGCCAGGATGGCGGCGCCGATCCGGGTAAAAGCCCCCTTGATCTTCTGCTCCATCAGGGCAGCGCGCCCCTCGGCGGTCAGCATCGACTTGCCGAACTCGTCGGTCTTCTGCTCGGACTTGTCGATCTCCTTGTTCAGCTTGGAGTTGTCCGCGTCGATGATGTACGTCAGGGCGTCCAGCAAGGCCATGTCACTTCCTCTTTTCCGCTTCCATCGCGCGGATCTCGTTGACCTTGTTGGTCGTGGCGATTTCCCAAAGGTCCATCGCCTCTTCCAGGTCAATTACGGTTTTGAGCTCGACGAGTCGGGCGAGTCCTGAGCTGACAATTGACCCAATAAAGGGGTCAGCATTGGCATAATCGAGTGGAGACACTTTTCCAGCAGGCAATCGAGGAAACCGCGCTGCCCGCCGAGTCCGAAAAAACCGGTGTTCTCCTCGATCATCTCGACCTCCAGCTTCATGAGCTGGATGCCGTCATCGACGTGGTTGTCGATGAGATCGCCGGTCGTCAGACGCAGCTGTCGCCCGTCCAGATCGACCGCCACATAGCACATGAGCTTCTTCATGACCTCTTCCGACGTCTTGTAGTCGCCCAGCTTCGGGATGTTCGATAGCGGGTACTTGGCGATGACCTCCCGCGCCACCGTGGCCGGCAGGCGGGAAATCGTGAATGCCTTCTCCACGCCATCACGGTTTTTGACCATGACGACGCGGGGTTTGATGAGGTCGGCCATGAGTCGTCCTTACTCGCCGCGGGTGCGGGACAGGTTTTGGAAGGCGAAGGTGTAGGACTTCGACTTGAGGCGGCCGGCAGACGCCGGCGAGTTGCCCGGCATGCCATTGATCATCTTGCCCTCGCTCAGCTTGAGGCTCGACCCGTCTGGATAGGTGCCCACCATGGTGATCTCGTCGCGCGCGTGCCGCTTGTTCTTGGCGGCGCGGTTCGCTTCGAAGATGACGGCAAGGTTGTTGTCAGCCTCGCTGCCGGGGATAACGTTGACGGTGATTGTGATGGGCGTCGGCGCGCTGAAGGTGACCAAGTCGCCATTGACCGTCATGGCGGCAGTCGCGATGTCGATCGCCGGGAGATCGAACGGATCCGCGTCGTCCGCGAACTCGGTGATCGTGAAGCCGGACGGGAATGACTCGCTGGCCAACAAGCGAATCGCAACGCCGATAGCGGAAATGTCGTACATGTCTGATCCTCAAAAGAAAGACGGCCCGCAGGCCGTCCGAAACGTTGTCTTGCCCGGTCAGACCAGGTTGTGCGAGCCGTCCACCTTCCGGACCATGTCGCCCTTCGAATAGACCAGCGTGTACTTGGCCGTGTACTCGGTCACGCCCGACTCGCCGGTGTCCTGCTCGATACTGACGTTGAACCAGTAACCGTTGTCTTGCACGTCGTGCCATGCCAGAGGGTCGTTAGTCAGCTGGCCGACAGCAACCTTCTGCAGCTCCGTCAGCGCCTTGCCGATCAGGATCGTCCCGTTGTTCAGCGCCTTGTTGACACCGCCCTGGATGATCGCCATGACCATGCCGCGGCCGTCGTTGTTGGCCGGGATCTTGTTCGTGGTGAGCAGCAAGCTCATCAACTGGGCCGTCATGTACGCCTTGAGCCATTGCTCGTTGGCGTGCACCGACATGTCCAGGGGCGCCGTCGCGCCGCCCATCAGGTAGCCGCGCTGGAAGAACGAGATCTTCTGGCCAGCGCTGGCGGTCTGGCCGTAGTAGTTGACCCGGCGCGCGTCGTAGAAATCGGCCATCTGATCGTCAGTCACGTCGGACGTAAGCGTCACGCCGGACTGCCGGAACATGTAATTGATGGTCGCGTTCGTGCGGTCGTAGTCCGTGGCCGCCATCACCGCCATCGGCAGGGCTTCCTTGTACTCGCCGGCCGTGCCGTTCAGGATCAGGGCGTTGGAGGCGGTACCGATCATGGCCGCGTTCCAGGTGTCAGCCGTGACCGAATCCACCGACCAGTACATCTGGTACTTCACGTTCTCGCCGGAGACGTACTCCGCGAGGGGGATCGCGTCTTCCAGGTCCACCGCAGCGCCGAACGATGCCGAGCCGAACGAGTCGGTCACATTCTCGGCCGCTCGGAATGCCTCCAGGGGAGTCATCGCGACCGAGCCGGGGGAACTGATGGCCTGGGCACCCTGCAGCGCCAGCATCGCACCGATATCGCTGCCGGTGGCCGGAGACACGACAACAGCGCCCGGGCCCGTCGCGGCTGACTCGACCGTGAACGATCCCGCGATGGCGTCATAGGTGACCGTCGCGGCGGTTCCGGTCTGGGCGGTGGCCGCCGTGGCGATCGCCGCCGTGACCAGCTGCGCCACATTCGTCAGGCTGGTGGCCGTCGACAGGTTAACGCCGGTGAGCGCGTAGGAGAACTCGCCGACCTTGATATTCATGGCGCCGGCCGTGACCGCCTGGAAGTCTGCCAGGCTGGCCGAGATCCGGTAGCCGTACACACGGCCGGGACGAGCGACGTCCGGGAACGCAGCAAACTGCAGCTCGGGCGCCTGCGAGGCAGGGGCCGGGCTGACGTAGGAGAAATACTGGCGGGCGAACGCCGCCTCGGGCGAGTCCGAGCCGAAATAATCGTCCGCGCCGCCCGGGCGCACCGAGACGATCTGGCCGACAGGCACGCGCGGGTCGGTGGTGAAGCGCCGGCCGGTCAGTTGCTGCTGGGCGACGGCATTGGCGCCGATCACCGCACTGATGATCCGGACGTAGCGAGTCATCTTGATGGACATGTCTTTTTCCTCAAATGCGATGGATGCCCGGCGCAACCTGTTGGATATGTGCCGTGGCCTGGGTGATGTTGCGGTTGTGGGTGAAGATGACGGTGAAATTCGGGTTGAAGTCGAAGTTGTCGCGGTCGTTCACGAAGGCCGGCGTCACAATGTCCGTCGCGCGCTGCACGCCAATCCCGGCCGCCGTCATGGCCTGGGTGAACTTCATGGACTGCAGCACGCCGCGGACCACCGACAGGACGTCGGAGGCCAGAAGCTGCTCCGGTGCGTCCAGGTCGTCCTCGACGAACGCCTGGAACTGGTACATCGACTCGTTGATCTGGGATTCCGTTGCCGTGAGCGCAGCGCCGTCATCGCGGTACTTGCGCGCCTGCCAGCCGCGCTTCCCCCGGCCGACCGGGAAGAAGTAGATGCCGTCGTCGACGCGGCCCTGCTTCGTCGGCTGGAAGGCTGCCAGCACAGGCAGGGTGGTCCCCTGCTCCGGCAGCAGCGCTAGCAGTGCGGCCCGGATGGTGGCTTCCAGCTGCTTCTGTTTCATGCTGGCCCCACGTCAACGCACAGGATCCCGCGCCAGCCGTCCTGGGTGTACCAGTCGGCACCGCCCACAACGTCATGCCGGCGCCCGCCATAAAGCAGCTGGTCCGGCGCCGCGCCGCGCTGCACGTTTTCCACGGGGTGGGACGTGTACAGGTTGAAATAGCGCTTGGCGGTGTCCAGCCCCAGGTCGCGGATCGTCGATTCGCTCACCGGCTGCCAGGAACCCTGGATCGGCAGGGGCGGCTCGTACTCGTTGACCCACTGCCCGCGCGAGTTCTCGGTGCGGCCTTTGAACTTGAGCCACACCGGCGCCTGCTGCGCGATCACGCCGGCCGCCAGGCCAAGCACGTTGATTCCTGGAATCACGATTTATTCTCCACGACGTGGCTGACGGACTGGATCATCAGCCCGGTGTCGACCAGGGGCTTCTTGGATACCCCGGGCGTCTTCTTCCGGGCCTGGCGGGCTTCCAGAGTTGTCTTCTTCAAGGGCGGCGTAGTCAGGAGCGATATCGTTCGCGCGATATCGCCGGCCGACCGCGCGCCCAGCGCCTCGAAGGCCTGGCCGACGTCAACCCTGCCGTCGATTGCGCCGCGCACGGCCCCGGCGATCTGCCGGCCCCATTCAGCCTTCTTCTGCTCGGCCGTGGGTCGCATGAACGGCCGCGCCGGGATGTTCCCCTGCGGATAGCCGTATTCCTGGATGGCCGCCACGTACGCGACAGGCGTGCCATCCGGATACTTGGCCTCGGGGAAGAATCCCACCCGGATCTGCTTGCCTCCAACGTCCTTCAGCGTCGCCTGCAGCTTCTCCGTGCCGCCCTTGCGCACCACCTTCATCGGAACCTTCCCCCGCGGATCGACAGGCCGCCCACGTTACGAAACGCCGCGCGCTCGGGCAGCCCGCCCACATACACGCCGCCAGCCGCGCAGCTCTTGGACAGCGCCAGGAACTGCTGGCCGTATGGCGTCAGGTTCAACCAGTGCGACCAGGAGTCGGTCGCGGGCGGCGCCTGGAACGAAACGCTGACCTTGTCGATCGTCGCCGAGGCCAGCGCGCCTGGCACGCCTCGATTGCCCGATTCGGCATTCAGCCGCAGCTGCAGCAGGTGGGCCGTGATCAGCATCCACAACTGCTCGTTGCACTGACAGCCGCGCCCGCTGGTGTAGCACTGCGCCCATTCCGCCACGGTCAGCACGACGTCATCCGGGATGGCGACAAACATGGGGAACAGGATCCGGAACTTCGCCAGCGGGAAGTCCATGTCAGGCCTCGGCGTCTTTGACCTTGGCGCCGCCGGCGTTGCGCTTCTTGGCCGTTTCCGGGGTGTCCTGGGCCGACTTGTCCATGGGCTCCAAATTCCGGGCGGCGAAGGTTTCCGCGTCCTGCTTGTCGTGGCTGGCGGACACGAAGCCGTTCTTCGAATGCGCCTTGAATACGATGTTCTCCTGCAGGAGGTTGAACTCGTCTTCCGAGATGGAGGTAGCCATGCCCTTGAGCGTCACCAGCTGCTTGTTTGCCACGTTGGCCTTGCCAGCGATCAGGACCGAGCGGCCGTTTTTGAGCTGGTAGCGCTGGTCGTTGCTGAGGGTGCTGTAGATATAGATGCGAGACATTTCGACTCCAGAAATGAAAAGAGCCGGGTTTCCCCGGCCCTCTGTTCAGTGCGCGACGATCACGACGCGCTGATGGTCTTGCGGGCGAACGCCCAGGGGCGCAGCACGAAGATGCCCGCCGTGGCGTTGATGGCGTCCTCGATGTAGCCCTTGATGCGGTTCTCGCTGCCCAGCACCTGGTAGCGCACGGGCACGGCCTGGATCAGGCTGGCGCCGGTGATGTCCGATTCGTCCTGATCGGCTGCGTTTTCGACGAACAGGTAGGCCACGTCCAGGCCGCCGTTGGCATCCTTGAACTCGGCCGTCGTCACCACGCGCACGTTCGGGAAGTTCTCGTTCAGCCACTGGCGGAACGTCATGCCCGAGGCCGCGGGGCTATACACGCTGAAGATCGAGCGGTAGCCGGTCGGCAGGACCAGGACCAGGCGCGCCGTGTCCTTGAGCTCGCCGCCCATCTGGGTTTCGAGCTGGTTGTACATGCCCGTGAACTCAGCGACCAACTGGTCGAAGTTCGCGGTCAGCCACGGCGTGGTGGCCGAGACGAAGGCCGGCAGGCTGGGATCGTTCAGCAGGCCGTACACGTTCGTGTCGGGCTGGTTGAAGCCGTAGAAGCCCACCTGGTTGCGGCTGATGTCCAGCGACTCGGTGGCCGCGCGCCGCTTCTCGTCCGCAGCCTGGTAGCCGATGGCGGCCTGGCGGGCGTCTTCCAGCTTCCCGACCTGAAAGCCCTGCTCGAAGCGCACGACGCCGCGCGATTCGATGGACTGGCGGTAGTCGGCCAGCGGGATGTTAGTCGTGTCGCCGTACAGCTCGGCCTTGGCGGCCGGCTCAGCGACGCGCAGGCTGATCAGCTCGTCTTCCCAGCGACCGACGGTCGTGATACCGGCGATCTCGTCGATGTTGCGCACCTGCGTCACGACGCGCAGCGTGCCGGGCAGCCAGGTTTGGAGCATGTGCGACAGCATCGCGCCGTTCGTGACGGCCGGGCCGGTCAGGGCCGAGTCCATCGCGCGCAGGCCGACGCCCAGGTTCTCCAGGTCTTCGAAGCCGATCTTGGCATCGCTGCCCAGCTTGACGGCGCCGCGCGAGAGGGCCAGGCGGCCGCTCATGTGCATGTGCACCTTGGATTGAGTTTTTGCCATGATTTTTGGTTCCTTTCCGATCAGGCGCCGGCCGGGGTGGGCAGCACCACCAGGCCATTGAGGGCGATCACCGCCAGACGCGGGGTCTCGGCGCTGGGTTCGTGGCGGGCGATGTGCGCGCCGGGGATGACGGTGCCGGTCTCGCCGGCCGAAATGATGCCGGTGGCCGGGTCGAACGACACGGGATCGCCGATATTGCCGTCGTTGCCCAGCTGGACGTAGACCTCGCCCATGGTCAGGAACTCGCCGACCGTGGCGTTGCGCGCGTACGTGACGTCGATCGCGTACGCCTTGGGGTTAATCAGAATGCCAGCGAAAGCGCCGTCGCCGCCGGCCTGCACCTGTTCAAAGGTGCCGCGGCCGGAGGGCTGGCCGTCAACGTACGTGAAGGCGCGGCCGAAGACGTTGTTCGCCTCGGTCGCCGAGTCGATGATCGCCGAGGCGGCGCGGGTCGGGCCGTCATGGCTGATGTTGCCGGGGATGCCGGACAGCAGGTAGGTTCGTGCGGTGTTCGGGATCATTTCTTTTCGCCCCAGACTTTGGCGGCCGTGTCTTCGGCGCGCACGGTTTTGGAATCGCCGACGATCTTCTCGGCGTCGGATTTGGCGGCCTGCAGGTAGCCTTGCAGCACCGCGAGCTCGGCGCCGTCCTGCGCCTTCAGGCCCAGCTTCTTGACGGCGTACTTGGCGACGTGGTCGTCCGACACCAGCAGCGCGCTGTCAAAAGCGCCGATGAACGGCGTCACGCGCTTGACCAGTGCGTCGCGCTCGGCGATCTGCTTGATGACCGCGTTCGCGTCGTTGGCCTTCACCTGGGTCTGCAGCGTGCCGATCATGCCCAGGACCTGGGAGTCCGCGGCGCGCGCGGCGATCTTGTTCTTGGCGGTGCCCAGCTTGGCCATGGCGGCGTCCAGCGCTTTGCGACTGTCGGCGGTCGGCGCGGCCTTCACTGCTTCGGCAGCAGCCTCGACTTCCTCCAGGGCAGCCGTGACCTCCTGGATTGCGGCCGTGGCCGTCTCGACAGCGCTGGTCGCCTGCTCGGCAGCCGCGGCGGTCTCTTCGACGGCGTCCTTTTCTTCCGTCGTGACGGCGCCGGGGGCCGGAGGCGTCTCGGCGTCGGCGCCGGGTTTCTTCTCCAGGTCGTCGTCCGAGCCAGCGGCGGCGGCTTTGTCCGCCAGCACCTGCTCGATCAACGCCCGAATCTGTTCGAGGATTTCGGGGGTCAATTCCATATTGATGAACTCCGCTGAGTCGTATGTGATGGTGAGGCAGTCCTGTACAGCCACGTCCGGCCCCGTCCTGCCCTCTTTCACGGTTGCCAGATGATTGAACCGAAGGTCGCGCTGGATGGCGTGGTACTTCTTGCCATCGAACGCCCCTTCGGTGAATTCGTATCGGCAGCGGTAGCTGGGCGAAAGCTCCACCTTGCCGCGGTCGATCAGGTTCTTCATGAACTCCGAATAGACCTTGACGCTGTTGCGCAGGTACGGATACTCGAAGCGCGCCGTCTCGCCCGTGGTGCCTTGCACGCCTTTCTTTTCGGCCGGCGTGCCGTCCTTGCCCAGGAACTCGTGCTCGTCGATCCAAGGCACCAGGTTGGCCGAGGCGATCGTCTCCGGGTTCTCCAGCTCTTCCTGGGGCCGGTACACCATGTAGATCCGGTCCGGATCCGGAGCGCCGATCTCGCGCCCCAGGTACGGAAACACCCCGACCTTCGTGATCGGGTTGTCGCGCACCAGCAGGTAGCCGTTGACGTCAGTTTGTCGCTTGCTCATCGAGGTACTCGGTAAAGTCGATGACCGGGCGCATGCGGCACCGGCAGTTGATCAGCTCGCCAGGGAAGCCGCGCTGCCCGGTCCGCTTGTCGATGATGGGCGGGTTGTCCATGCTGAACGTCTGCCCGTTGTATTGGACGTGCAGTGACCGGGGCTCCGCGCCACCGCCGCTGTGTATCCATTCGAACTGCTTCACCCCAGCAGCCTTCATCCGCTCCTCGTTCATGGCGGACGTGATCTTGCGCGTCTGGTCCACCGCAATCAGCTTGGCGCGGTTGCGGGTGACCTGGTTCAGGCTTTTGATCTCGTCGAAGATCTGGCTCGAGCCCTGGCCGCCCGACTGGATCGACCGCATGACGATGCCCTGGATCCGGTCCTGGAACTGAGCCGGGATGCTCTTGATCAGCCCGACGTTCTCGGCGGTGCTGGCCAGGACCTTGTCGTACAGCCCGGCCGGCATCTGGAACGTCTTGATGGTCAGCCCTCCCGACATGTCCCGCAGCGAGGCGCCCAGGTTCTGTTTTGAGAACCTGTCCACCTGGCCGATCGTGCGGTTCGCGAGCGGGCCCGCCTTCTCGGCAAAGGCCTTGCTCCACTTGCGCCCCAGCTCGGCCAGGATGCGCCGCGCCTGCGTGGTGACGCTCTCGTCCTGCGTGACTTCCGGATTCGAGCGGTAGAGCGCGCGCAGAGCCTTGTCGTACTCGGCCAGCATGCCGTCAATCATCGACTCCATGCTGGCCCGGTACCGGCCCTCAACGGCGACCGGGTACGCCAGTGCCGAGCCCTTGAACTGGCTGGCCTGTTGCTGCTGCCCCCAGGCCTGGCGCCGCTTCGTGACCATTTTCTTCGGCATCTACGAACTCGGCGTCTTCAAGGTTGTGGTAATCGCCCTCGCGGTCTTCGCGCAGACGGTCACGAATGTCTTCCGCATCGATCGCGCCGGTGTTGAACAGCGCGGCGTCGCGGTCGGCCTTGATCTTGTCGATCTCGGCCCATTCCTTGGCGGTCGGACTGTCCACGGGCATCCACTGGATGGCGATCTCGGCCGGCAGCGCGATGTTCTCGGACTTGGCCAGCAACCGGTAATGCGTCTCCAGCAGCGGCGTCATGTCGTTGGACTGGATGCTCTCCAGGTCTTCCCGGTACACCGACTGCTCGTAGTCGCCCGTGGCGTTGAAGCCCTTCGGTTGCGTGCCCAACAGCTTGGTCGCGGGGACATTCGCCACAGACGCCGACAGCTGGTACTGGGTCATGATGACCGTGTCCACGTCGCCTAGCGCGGTGTCGAACTGCTGGATGGTCTCCTCGGCGCCGCCGACGCGCACGCCGTAGTTGTCACGGAAGGCCACCCACTCCGCCAGGTTCTTCTCCAGCTCCTCGCGGTTGCTCAGGGCGGCATCGCCGACGTTCAGTGACGTCAGCCGCTTGGTCATCAACAGCTGCGGGCCTTCGTTGGCACTGCGCTCTGCCGCGTACGCCCGCTCCATCATGCGCTGAGGCACGCTCACGCCAAGATAGCGGTAATGCGGCTTCAGGTAGTCCGGCACCGGGTACGGCACGAAGATCCTTAGATGGGACTTGTGATAGACCCGGTCCTTGATCTTCCAGAACGTCGGCTCGTAATAGCTCTGGCTGGCCGGGTCGTTCAGGTTGTCCTCGGTCAGCACTGGCGTCACCCAGTTCGGATCGATCTGGGACATGCCGCGGTACGTGCCAACCTGCACGCCGTCCAGGTTGAACGGCGCCTTGTAGTACTCCTCGGGGTTCGCCGCCTCGACGTCGAACAGGACGATCCGGCCGCCGTACACACGCCCGAAGTGCACCAGCTCGCGCAGGTGCCGCTTGACCGCGTACTTCTTGTCGCCAGCCATCAGGCGGGACGAGACAGCGTCCGACCCACACGTCAGCAGGTAGCCATTGCGCACCGCATCGCGCGCGGGCATGTTGCACGCCTTGTCGATCAGCCAGTTCGTGGCCAGCATCGCGCAGGCCTGGTACCCGATGAAGATGCTGCCGGCCGCGTAGAAGCCGAGCTGCGCCTCGTTGACCGGTGTGAAGCTGGCGGTCTTGGGCGTCGGGCGCTCGCCGATGTAGCCGTTGTCGGAAGCGACGGTCGGCGCGCCCGTGGGCTGCTCAAACGCCGGCATCTCGAAACGAGTCTGCACCTTGTGGCCCAGGGGATGCGTGGAGAACAGGCCGCGCCGCTTGGGCGCCGGCGCGGGCTCTTGGCTCCGTCCGAGCAGGTTGCGAAGGAATTTCATCCGAAGAATCCGCGTTTCAGCGATAAAATTTCGTTGAATGCGCGGGATGCGCCATCAACCTGATCGTCGTACTTGCCCAGGGGGAAGTACCTGCACTCTTCCTTGAACGCCTGGTTCCATCCTCCCCGCAGCAGGAGCACGTTCCCGGCGTTGATCTGGGAAGCCAGGGGAGTAGCCCTGGTCACTTTGTCGCCGCTCTCAGGGCTGAACTTGACGCTGTGCCCCGCGAGCAACTTGGCGAAAGCTACAACCTGGCTCTTGCCCGCCTGCCCAGGGTCTTGCGGCAGGGACTGGACGACCTTGTTGGCGCCGTCCGCATCCGCCGTGTTCTTGATCAGCGCGTCGCGCTCATTGGTCTCAAACTGCTCTCGGCGAACGTCGGCAATCACGAAGCGGCCATCGCTGAGCTTTCCAAGCTTTACACCGGCCGTGTGATCGCCCGAAGCGGAAGCGCCCAAGTCCCACCCGCGGACCCATGCGACCACGCTGGCCGGCACCGCGTCCACAATGGGCATCATGTCCGGCTTGATGGTCCCGCCAGACGGAGGCGTGGGCCATTGCCGGTACTGCCCGGCAAATACGTACGGTGCCGCCTTCTCCATCCGCGCGAGGTCGTCCGCGCTGTGCTTCTCCGGCCAAAGCGGCGTTCCGTCGTCGTTCCAAACAGATAGGCACAGGTGGTCCCATACTTCTCCGTTGCCGCCAGCGACCGCAGGCCCCTGGCCATCTTGCCCCCGATCGCCCAACAGCCAGCCCGACAGGTCTTCCTCATGCAAGCGCTGCATGATCACGATGATCGGCGTATCTGGGCTGTTCTTCCGGCTCTCCAAGGTGTTCTGGAACCAGTCGATGACGTTCTTCCGCATCACTTCGGAAGTCGCCTCATCGGCCTTGTGCGGGTCGTCGATGATGATCGCCCCGCCAAAGCCTTCGCGGTGCTTGCCGGCCCCAAAGCCGGTAATGGTCCCGCCCGCGCCAGTGGCGTACATCACGCCGCCCTGCTCCGTCTTCCAATGGTGCTGGGCGTCGCTTGCCAGGGATACCGCCGGGAACACCTCCCGGTATGCCTCATGCTGGATGACGCCGCGCACGTTGGCGCTGTTGTTCACCGCGAGCGTGCTCGAGTAACTGGCGTGGATGAACTCGCAATCCGGCGATCGACCAAAGCACCAGGCGATGAAGTTCACCACCGCGAGCTCGGTCTTGGAGTAACGCGGCGGCACATTGATGATCAGCCGCTTCGTCTCTCCCCTGTAGACGCGCATCAGCGCATCACAGATCAGCTTGTGGTGCGCCGCCCTCTGCCACTGGTAGCCCTTGCGCTGCAAGAACATCCAGCGGCTGAAACTGAACAGGTCCTCTCGGGACCAGCCCACCGCAGCCAGTCGTTCAGCAGGGCTAAAACTTGTCTTGGACACTTTGAACGGCCTTCCTCAGCTCTTCCGGGCTGACCGCCGCGGTAGCTATGGGGCCGCCGTCCGGGCCGGAGTGCTCCACCCGATCTTTGAACATTCCAAGGTGGCGCCCGATATCGACCAGCGCGCCCTTCTTGTCGTGCAGCTTGACCTTCAGCCCTTCGCGCCCTTCGGATATTTCGGAGATGGCCGCCGCGGTGTCGTCGTCGATTTCATCGGCACTCACCAGCGCCAGGCCGTGATAAGGCTCAGTCGCTTCGGCGTCATCGTCGTCCGCGTCAGTCACGCGCAGTTCCGTCTTGCCCCAGCGCACGATCTTTCGGATGTCGCTGAAGCCGATCTTGGCCAGCTCGCGCAGGACCATGTCCTGGGTGATCTCGGTACGCTTGGAGCGTGCCGCCTGGGCTTCCTGAATCGCCTGAGCAATTTCAAGTTTTTTCAAGTTCTGCTCGCCAATCTGGCCAGCAGTCTTCTGGCTGTACCCCGCCCTTATCGCCGCTTGCGTGGCGTTGAGGTCAACGAGATACTCATCCACGAAGCGGCGCTGTTTGTCTGTCAGCGCCATGTTTGATCCTGTCTATTTTCCATTCCGCCGCACGCACTCGTCGTTGATGCACACCAACGGGCCGAACCACTTCTGAGCCGCTGTGTGGCTACCGCAATGGCGGCACGTTCCGTGACGGAGCGGTGGCCCCTCAAACCTCACGCGGCCAAGTGAGTGCGGGACTGGGCACAGGGGTGGCGGCGGTGGTGCGCGCATCAAGGCCTCTTTGGGAATTGCCCCCATCCGTCTGCCCGCCGAAGCGGGCTGGGTGCGGCGGTTCTCGTCATGCTGGCCACCGGCGACAAGACCGGTAGAAGTGTCCCGCGCATTTGCCCCTGCGCGGGCGCCAGGCCTGCTGAGGCGACTCATGGGGGTGTGGTTGGTTGTGGGGCCCCTCCCCAGCAGACATCCCGTCGCGGGTGGAGTTGTCGGGCGGCGCCGGTCGGAGCCAGCGGTACAGGGCTATCCCCGAGTGCAGCATTGGCCTGTGGCGCGCTGCTGGCTGGTCGATTGCGGCGGCTGTTCCCACAGAGCAAAGGCCTGAGCGTGACGTCTGCCAGCCGGTGCCCATGCGGCCCGGCGGACGGTTCTCTCTGGCCCCTGCTCTCTGGAAACGGCTATGCAAAAACCTCTCGGATGGTGCTAACGTTGCGGCCCATCACCCTATAACGAGGCCGACATGGCAGACCGTCGAAAAATCGTGACAGACAGGTTCAAAGTGCAGGATGAGTCAGGCAATCAACACACCGTGATGCGCCTTTCCGATCAGACCGATGGCGGAGGCCTCGACGGCAGCAATTGGATAGAAACTATGGGCCGCCTGGTCACAAGTGCCGGGCACGCGGTGAAAACTGTGGGTCCGGGGGCTTACTACATCGTGGACCTGGGCCTTTCCGCCAAACGCGTTGGGTAAATAAAAAGCCCCGGCTTTCGCTCGGGGCTTCATTTCTTCAGGGCGCAAGAGCCCGGCGCTAGTATCCCACAATGCGGGGCGCTTTCCGGAATGTCCGTGTCCCACTTTTCCTCACGTTGCCCTCAGCTCGAAGGGGATTCCAAGCTTGAGCATGGCTTGCACCTGCTCATATGTGTATTGAGGCGGTGGGCGATTCGCTACCGCTTCAGCCATGGCAATCAATTCTGCCCGACGCCGCGACGTCAAACTGGCGACGTCCGCTTCTTTTTTGGCCGACCCAACGTAGTCGGCCATGTTGCCCCGGATCGTTGTCAGGTAGATATTGCCGACGGCATACGGACCCGTGTCTCCGTACCGGCCCATGCAGAGATCATTAGGGCCGCTGCCACGCAGGTGATAGTGGTCTTGCCAGAACTCCCACCATTCGGCAAAAGTGAGTTCGAAGCCTATGCCGCGGCCAGCGGATCGGGTCTTCTGCTTCATGAACGCGTGGTATGGATCAGAAAGCCTCTGGCTCTTGGCATGGGCGCGAATTCTCGCAAGGGCTTCCGGACTCAGGTCGCCAAGGACGCTGGCGATACGGTCCTCGCCAGGCGCATCGTCCGGAATTGCATAGCTTTTCAGCCGGTAGGTTGCATAGCCGCCACGCTCATGGATGGGCGCGATGCGGATCAGGCTGCCGCCGTTCTCCATCGCCTGCAAAACGCGCGTGACCGCCTTCCGCGCGGCCTCTCTATCCTGTCGATTCTTGTTGTCGCCAAGGATGTAATTGACGATCTCCATCATCCGGAAGTCTCGCTTGGGGTAAGTCCCCAGCAAATCAAGAACCTCGGTGGCGTATTTCATCGAATCTTCCTCTCCACTTCATTTCGGAACATGCCCAGGTAAATCTTGTATTCGCCTTCCGTAAGGCGGGTTCCGGTTGTCGTTTCAATCCAGCGAAGTGCGGCGCGGACTCGGGCCTTTGCGTCCATACCGCCGAACAGGTTGTTCTTCTGCGTGTACTCGGCAATGATGACCATCCTTTCGTGCCAGGGCAGTGCTGCGTGCATCGCATCCACGGCCATCGCGTGGTCATAGTTGATGGGGCGCGGGTCGACCTCGTCTTCGTAGTAGATGGGCATATTCCCAACGCAGGTACCAGACCAGCTCCAGCGGCACCAATTCCAAAGCAAGTCATCCCCCGTCAGCCTACTCATCGGCCACCTCGTACTGTTTGCATTTCTTCCCGTAGGGCTTGCCCTTCAGGCAGCGGCGCATCGTGTCCTCGAATGGCGTCTGGACCGTCCGCGCGTTGGCGCAGCCTTCACAGGATCGCTTCAGCGCGGCTTGCTGGCGGCTCATCACGACCAGCATCGGGTCGCGGAATTCCCACTTCTGCAGGTCGGCTGTCATGCGAGCCACCCGCGCCGCCAGGCCCACGCCTGGTATGCCGCTTCCAGCGTGGGCCGCGGACTCGGCCCGACGGCTGCACACCACACCAACCACATACTGCCCTCCCGCCGGGCGCGGGGCTTTTGGATGATCGTCATCGCCTAGACCTCCCTAACCGTGATGCCGTGTCGCAACAGCATCAACTTGCGTTTGATCACGTAGTCCGGCGTCCGTACTCCCTTAGCGTCCTCGACCACGCACTTGTCGCCCTCGAAATACATGAAATCCCCTACATAGACGACTGGTCGCTCCGGCTTGCCATCCGCGCGGCGTTGGCTGTCGATCAGCGTGAACTTGGGCTGCAGGGACAGCCCCCGGATCTGGCCGCCCCGCTCCAGAAGGCGGAGCTGGGAATAGCGGGCCGCCTCTCGCTTGCTGTCGAACTTGATTCCATCCAATTCGGTCTTCTTGTTTCGGTACTTGGTCGCCATGTCAGTCCCTCAATTGGCTGTATTTCTGCTTCGGCTTGAACTGCACGGCGTTGCGCGCTTCGATCACGGCCTGCTGATCCGCATCCAGGAAACGGGAGTGCTGGCCTTGGAAGGTCAAGAACACCTCCCCGAGCGGGCCCATGCGCTGCTTGCGGATCAGGATCTCGGCCAGGCCTTTGAACGGGCTGTCTTCTTGGTAGTAGTCGTCCCGGTACACCATCATCACGACGTCGGCGTCTTGCTCGATCGCGCCAGACTCGCGCAGGTCGCTGAGGATCGGGCGCTTGTTCGGGCGCTCCTCGACCTTCCGCGACAGCTGGGACAGCACGATGATCGGGCACCCCAGTTCCCGCGCCAGCAACTTGATCGCCCGGGTGATTCCGCCCAGGTCTTCGTTCCGCGTGGACCCCTCGCCTTGCATCAGCTGCAAGTAGTCGATGACGATCAGGTCCAGCCGCCCCTGGCGCTGCTTCACCTTGCGGGCCGCGAGCCGGATCCGCGCCACGTTGGCCAGGCTGGGATCGTCGGCGATGATCAGTCGCTGGTTTTCCAATTGTTGGATGGCGTGCGTCAACCGCGGCCAGTCGCCTTGGTGCAGCTTCCCGGTGCGCAGGCGCTGGGTGTCGATAGCGCCGTAGCGTGCAATCGAACGCTCAGCCAGCTGGGCCGCAGCCATTTCCAGGCTGACCACCAGGGCAACGCCCTCATCCTCGGTCACGTTCTCCGCGATGTTTATCGCAAACGTCGTCTTTCCCATCGAGGGGCGGCCGGCGATGATGATCAGGTCGCCGTCTTGGCAGCCGCTGGTCTTCTCGTCCAGGTCCGCAAACCCGGTCGGCAGACCAGACACGCCGCCCTCGCGCTCCGAACGTGCCTCAAGCTGCTCAAGCACATTCCGCAACAGCGCGCCGACTTCGACCGGATCGCGGCCAGCCGCCCGTGTGTCCGCCAGCGCCATGACCAGGCCTGTCGCGCACTCCACCAGCTCGGCCGGATCTGCGGTTTCCGCTAGCTCAGCGATGTCGTGCCCCACGGCCAGCACATCGCGGCGCACGCGGTGGGCGCGGACTATCTCCGCGTAGCTGCGCACGTTGGCGCTGCTGGGGACGTTGTTGGCGATCGCGGTCAGGTAGGCCAAGCCACCCGCATCCTCAGCCTGCCCGGCGGCCTGCAGCGAGTCGAAGACCGTCAGCACGTCGGCCGGCTTGGAGGCGTTCAGCAAGCTGGACGCGGCGCCGAAGATCAGACGATGGTCGTGGCGGTAGAAATCCTCCGCGCTCAGCAGGTCGCCCAAGCGATCCCATACGCGGTTGTCCAGCAGCAGGCCACCAATCACGCCCTGCTCGGCGTCTACGGAATGCGGCGGCACGCGTACGGCGATGGTGTTCATGCGGCCTCCCGCTTGTCGTGCAGGCGCTGTGCCTGGATGCCGACCGTCGTCAGGCCGTAGCCTTCCTCCGCGTTCGCGTACCAGAGCTTGTACCAGCCGTTCGAGACGCAGTTGACGAAATGCTGGCGCCAATTAGCTTGCACCTTGTGTGCGTCCGGGCCACCCGGCAGGTGACGGCGCTTGAACTCGAGCCACGCCAGATTCACAAACTCCATCGGCAGGCCAGCGTCCTCGACGTAGGCAAGCAGCGGTTGGTATTCGCTTATCGCCTTTTCACCGGCCGCCTTGCAATTTTCGATGAAGCCTTCGAACGACACGCCGGCGCCTTCGCCCGAGAACTCGTCTTCCCAGCCTGCGGCATTCAGCCAAGACGCGGGATGCGGGATGTACTCTCCGGCGTTTTTCGTCCACTGCACCGAGGTCTTGGCCCGCTCGATGGCATCCAGAATGGTCGCCAGAAGCTGCTCGCTCGGATTGATCCTCTCAAACGCCTTTTGGGCACGTCCCTTAGATTTCCGGTTCGGGTAGACAGCCCAGAACCGCGCAAACGCGTCAGCGATTGCGCAAGGGTCTTTTTTCTTTTGTTGGTTGTCTTTTGGAAAGTTGTCTTTTGTGTGTCCCGATTCGGGACTATCGACCTGTCCCGAATCGGGACTAGCAAAGTCCTGTTCCGGGACACCCTGTCCCATATCGGGACTAGTACCAGATTGGGACACCTGTCCCGATTCGGTACTAGCAATTACCCACGACTTGTAGTCCTTATTGATGCCGACGACAGACCCGTAAACCCCGGCAGCCTTCGTGATGACGCGAAGCGCGGCCAGTTGATTCAAGGTACTGGTGGCATGGTTACGGCTCATCCCGCACATAGCCCCAATCTGGGATGCGGAGATGTCGTCTTGCTTCTTGCCGAAGCCGTACGTCTTTCTCATGATGGACATGACCACCTTCAGTTGTCGGGCAGTGAACGGGAATGCCAGGATCGCGTCGTAAAGCTCGTTCGCGATCCTGAGAAAGCCGTCTTCAATTTGAGGACCGTTCGCCATGGCTTAGTCGATGAGTCCACTCGGCGGGCACGGCTTGCTGCGGAGCGCCAGGGCCTGCTCTATCAGAGTTTTGATATCTTCTCGGGAAAGGTCCTGACAAATGCCCGCAAGCTTGCCGGCGTAGAAGTAAGCCGAGTGGCCCTCCTGATCGGACTGGGGAATCGCGCCAGCCCAACCAAACAGCAGGTCAGCGGCTTCTCCCCACATGTAGCCAGGAATCCAAGCGAGGATGTCGTTGATCCGATCCTTGGCTTCATGGTTGTCTTCGTGGCATGCGCCGCAGAGCGCCTCGAAGTTCTCAAGGTCGTACTCCCAAACCTTGCGGCCCTTGATATAGCGCTTGTGGTGGACATGCATTTGCTTGTCCGCCTCGCCGCACTGCTCACACTTCCAACCGGCGCGCTCAAGAACTTGGAGCCGCTTCTTCTGCCATTCAGGGTGCTGATACTGTTGGAAAAATTCCACGATGCAATCTCCGTTGCTCTCCACAAAAAACACAGCGCCAGGCCGGGTGGAGAAATCCGGCTTTTCGGGAGCTACCCTAGGCGTGTGCACACAACTCATTGGTCAACGCTTCCCAGCATGCGCAAGGGCTCGATGGCCTTGCGATAGTGCAATTCGATTTCCGGGGTCCATTTGCCCAGCGCCATCAGTTCCGCGCGCGCCCAGTCGACCCATACCCATTCGCGATGACGACGCGCGTCCCTCAGCAGCTTCCCGCCCTGGTCAAGATCGCGGTGGCATTCAGGGCACAACGGAAACGTGAGGCTGTCGCAAGCCTTCAGCGCCATGCCCTTGGTGATGTTCGCGTGGGCCGCCTGGCTCGGCCCTTGGCGCCCGCAGCATGCGCAGTCCAATGCCGCGACGTTGCGACGGTGGTGCTCACTACGCAGCAGCGTCGGCAGCTTGTGGCCCGGCGGCCGGTAGAAACCCATGACGATCTCGACCTTGCGGCCCAGGCCTTCGCCGCGGTCCGACTTGGCCCGCTTCATCGGAGTCTTGGAGCGCAGTGGCGTCGAGCGCTTGAGAGTCGAATTGCGCAGCATCAGACGGTCACCCCATACTCGGTCGAGATCTCCGCCAGGACCTCTTCAGTGAACGCGGACATAGCGCGCACGCCAATGTGTCCTCGAGCGATCGAGGCACGCTTGATCACCACCTCGCCGTCCGGCAACACCATCTCGGAAGGCGGCAGAAACTTTCGCGCGAAGTGCTCGTGCCAGGTCTCTTTGCTGAACTTCCGGCCGTCGACCCATACTTGGTCGGCAACTGCCTTGATGACGACGCCAAAGTAAAAGCGGATCTGCTGATCGAGCCGGTCTTCTTCCTCATCGGTGACGATCACGCGCAGCGGATGGCCTCGCTCGGCGAAGGCGCGAGCGTTGGATTTGACGAACTGCCACAGGGCGCCAGCAGGCGCTTCACCGGTCAGCAGGAACTCACGATGTACGGCGTCCGACATGTCAGTGCCTCGTGGCAAAATTCGTGTGCCAGCCGACAATCGCGACGGCTTCACGCAGTTGGGGGTCGCGGTCTTCGCGCAGCATCATTTCCTCGTACGCTTTGACGCGGTCCCAGTTGTGCCGGCGCAGCTCTTCTTCAAAGGCGCGCTTGGCAATTGCGAGGGCTTGTTCATACGTCATGCGGCCCTCTGGGCGATGACTTCTTCCATGATCGTCAGCCGGCCCAAATGGTTGAGGTACTGGCGAATGGCGTGGTTGCCCACGGCCTCTTCGAAGGCATCGATGCGATCGGCGGGAAGATTCAGCCGCGGCCGGTTCTTCTCGTCGAAGGGTTCGGGATGCAGGTAGCTGCTGACGTGGGGCGCGTACAGGTCGCATTCCTCGGCCAGGCTCCGCTGAGTCATGTTCGGGCGGGTCCGATGTTCCCAGGCAAGGCGAACCGCCTCGCGGAAGGTCTTGCACGCGGCAACCGTCGACGGCGGCAGAAACCTCTTTCCGGCGGGCGCCGACGTGGTACTGGCGCTATAAACAACTGCGGGATGGGTGTGCATTTCTCTTCGCTTAGTAGGGAAAATTCATCGAGTTACAAGATGAGTTACAGCGTGGCTTCGGGGCAAAATTTTTCCAATCGACAACACGAACCGAAGAAAAATGTCCGAGACCGAAACCTTGCTGAAGAACGCCGCCGACATCGCCAAGCGGACCTTTCTGGATCCGTCCGAGTCGGCTGTGCTGGAAATCTTTAAGGAGCTGTGCGCCGAGCGTGACCGCATGGCGTGGGCAACCGATGGGCGCGAGAGCGCGACGGTGCATTGATGTCATGCCGCCTCCCGCTGCACGGGCGCTGGCGCACGCAACCATTCATGCGCCAGCAGGACGCTTGACGGGATGCCTCGGCGTTTCCAGTTGCTAACGCGCTGGACTGCGCCGGGCTCGTCAGCGATGCCAAGACGCTCGGCAACCTTGGTCGGTCCGCCAAAGGCATCGATCCGCGCGGCGTCCCGGTGAAGTTGTTCCATTGATTTCTCCATGCGGCCAATTAAACACCATGTTTAATCGTCAGGTCAACACGGCGTGTATCAACAACACGTTTATCCCGGCAACAATCGCCCTATGAAGCAAATGCACGAACAGATGGCGAGGATCTACGAGGCCGCACGGGCCTCGGGGATGCTCATGAGCGGCCCGGAGCAAGCAAATCTGGCGCGCCTGTTGAACGTCGCCCAGCAGAACGTCAACAACTGGGAGCGCCGCGGCCCCTCGAAAGAAGGCATGCTGGCTGCCCAGAACGTCTTGGGAGTCAATGCCACCTGGGTGATGACAGGCGAAGGCGCAATGTTCACGACGTCCGCGCCCGCCAAGGCATTGGCCGAGCCGGAAGCGGCGAAGGCGCAGCCGTGGCCCTTCCGCACGATCCCTGAGGACCAGTTGCGGGCACTACCCGAGTCGCAGCTCAATGCGCTCGAGGGAGCCATTGCGCTCGCAATCGCTCAAATGAAGCTTGGGATACAGGTGTCACCGCGGCCGGCGCCGCCCGCCACGGTCATACCGATGCGCTCACACAAGCCCGGCGGTCTGGTTGACATGGACCATGCCGACGATCCCTTCCCGATGCGCATCGCGGGCTTGCCGCCGGCGCCCTGGGAAGGTGGCACAACGACATTCGAAGCAGAGCGCAACCCGAAGATCAGGATCAGCACTCAGACGGGCGTCACTGCAAACGCCGGGCCGGGTGAACCGCACGCCGCCAATGACAGATTCGAGAAGGTGCCAGAACTGGCCGAGGTGCGCCTGGCCGCCGGCGACGGCATCGAGAACCATAGCGAAGACCAGACCGGCATGATCCAATTCCGCCGCTCGTTCCTGAAGGCGGTCGGCGCCGATAACGGGAAGGCGCGCGTGGTGTATGCAAAAGGCGACAGCATGGAGCCAGTCATTCGAGACGGCGCCGCCCTACTCGTCGTTCCCAATGAGAACCTGACGCTGCAAGACGTGGCCACTGGCGGCGTCTACGCCATCAACTACGACGGCAAGATGCTGGTGAAAACCGTGGTCAGGGACAAGTTGACTGGGCGTTGGGTAGCGCGTTCGTTCAACCCGGCGTACTACGACATTCCGCTTGAGAACGGGACGCCCGTGCGCGTGCTCGGCCAAGTGGTCTGGGCGGGTGCGCGGCTGCGGGATGATGAGGCCGGCCAGTGGGCGCGCCAACGATAAGCCGCATTTTCTTTTCGTCAGGAAATCAGTCACCTCCGGGTGGCTTTTTCATTGGGCAACGTACAATCTGCGCACGATAACCGCACAGGGAGTGATAGAGGTGTCCACCTATAAGAATTCGATCCTCGGTTTGGCCGCAGCTGCCATGTTGGCTGCAACCTGGTCTTTCCCAGCCAGCGCCCAGGAGCGCCAAGTCAGCGAGTTCTCTGCTGGGAAGTCGCACAAGTACCAACTCTCCGTTCAGGAATACGCGGTTTTCAAGACGCTCCTCAACGACGAAGCGAAGAACTTCGCCAGCGGTTCGGACTCCCTGATTGGCGCCCGCATTGGAACGGTAAATGTGTCGAGCGCGTCACTTGCCAAGGCGTACAAGGCAAACGAGGTCGCCGCCGACAAGACCTACAAAGGCAAGCAGTTGTTGGTGTCTGGCAAGATCGAGCGGATCCATTCAGGAATCGGCGGTTCACCCTACTTTGTACTTGGCCCGGGAATGGATGCTCCTCAGGCCGCGATACGCAAAGACGCAGTCGACTACGCCGCGGCTGCTCAACGCGGCCAGGCGGTTCGATTGGTGTGCGTTGGGAACGGCGCCACTCTCGGAACTGCCATGCTGAAGGACTGCGCGCCGGCTGACGCGGTTGCCAAAGCTGAAGTTACCAAGCTCACGCGGCAGACCGACATACTCCTGAGCAACGCCCGCACCAACGCGTCTGCCGCGCAAGTCGTAGCCGCTGTGGTAGCAATCAGCGGCGCGCTCAAGCCATCCGAATGCACCAAGGAGGGCGACGCCTGCATGAAGGCGATTTCTCGTATCACAAGCGGGAAGGATTTCTCTCAGAAGCTCACCGAGGGGGTCGCCACCCTCAAGGCCGCAGGCATCGATATGCCAACCTAAGGCCTTCCCGTTTCAAACCCCTGCCCGCCTCAAGCGGGCTTTTTTTTGCCCAGAAATAAACATGGTGTTGACACAACAATTAAACATCGTGTTTAATTGATTCATCGCCTCATCACGCAGCAACGAGGCCCGCTCTTTAACAACCAGCAAGCCATGGAATACGCCTAAAGCCGAAAGGCCGGTAAGCGCAGGTGGCAATCCCCCACGCCTGAATGAATAGACCGGGGGCTATCACCGACACGCCTTGATCCCAAGTGGGGATCGCATAGGGCGTGCACGGGATTGAAGAGGCAGCGCCCCACCTGGAGCCGCGATGAGCGGGAGTAGCCAGGGGAGCGTTGCCCCAGATTTCATCTGAAGCCCCATTCACCGAGTGCTGGGCTTTTCATGAACCTGGAGGAATTGATGAAGAAGCTCCTAGTCCTGCTGCCGCTGGTCGCCATGCTCGCAGCTTGCGACGATGACGCCCGAGTCGCCAGCCGCAACCTGTCCAAGGCTGCGGACAACTTCGAAGTGAACCGCCGCATCGTTTTCTACAACGGCATCACCGACCAGTACATGCTGACCGTCGAGGGCCGATGTTCGATTGACACCAGTTCGACCGGCAAGACGCTGCACGTCATCTGCATGACCGGCCCCGGCGAATACAAGAAGCACTTTCTCGGTCTGTCCGACAACGTGACCTTCTTTGCCGAGCAGCTGGAAGCGGTCAAGGCCAGCGCCTATCACTACCGCGTCACCTTCAAGCCGCAGCAAATCATCCCGGATATCGACTTCCGCGGCAGCGGGAAAGCGCTGCAAGGCCTTGTGAAGTGACAGCCCGTCAGCCCGTTCATCGAGCGCCGGCTGACGAATGAATCCTCACCACCCGGTGAACGACTTGGGAGAACAGCAATGCCGAATTGGGTCACCAACAAGATCTGCACCAGCCCGGAAGTTATCAAGGCCATGGTCAACGCAGAGGGTCACGTGGACTTCTCCCTAGCCGCGCCGTTCCCCGGCGAGTTTCCGTGGGACACCATATCCCTGCGGGCCGAAGAAATGGCCGAAATCGTTGCTGGTGTTCCGCTCCATCAGAATCCTTTGATCGCATCGCTGGAAGCATCTAATCGTTCCAGGGCGAAGTTATCCGATCTGCACGACGAGGACTTTGAGCAGTTCATCCAAATGCTGCGCAACCACCGCAAATGCGGGTTCCTGAACCAGATGGATTTTGCCCGCGCCACGTGGGGCACCAAATGGAATGCGTGCGACAGCAGCGTCTCCGAGGACCAAAGCGAAGCATCTTTCGACACGGCCTGGAGCTGCCCCAAGCCGGTGTTCCAAGCCGTGTCGCAGCGCTTCCCGGACGCGGAGATCCGCGTCACCTACGCAGACGAGGACCTGGGCAGCAACTGCGGAACGTACACGCTGCGCGCGGGTGCAGTCGTGCAGTCCGACATTGCGCCGCCCTGGCGCGACATGACCGAGCAAGAGCAGCAGCGGTGGACCCGTTTCGCCCGGGAGGTAAAGGGCTGGACGGCTGACGAGAAAGACGAGTAACCCCCAACCTTCCCCGGCCGCCGGGGCCTGGAGACTTCCATGAACGAGAACCGCATCAAACGCCGCGCCGCGCGTATCGGCGCAGTTGGCCGGGAATACCTGCTGAACGTGTCGAAGCTGCGCGCCATGGTGCGCGACTACTCGCGGGACCGCCAGCCTGGGTACCGCGTGAACCCGGCGAACCGCCGCAGCGCCCAAGACGCGCTGTTCAAGGAGCGCCGGTTCTGGTTCGGCGACCGCTACAGCGCGCCGGTCAGCCCTGCCGCCCGCGCCGCGTTGCGCGTGGCCTGCGATGTGGGCACGGACTTCATGGCGCTGCGCGCGGCGCTGATCCCGGATTACTACGTCCGCCTGCTGGCGGCCCGCCGCATGCCCGCCGCGCCGCGCGCCGGTGTCATGGCTGCGGCCTATGAGAACGAGTCGAGGAACTGAGCCATGGGCGCCCTTCCCAATTTCCGAATTTCTCCCGCGCAGGAACTGCGCATGGACCTGGCCGGCGACGTGCGCGCCGCGCTGCGCGGCTGCATGCTCGAGGTCATCACCTACGCCGTAGCCGACCCCAACCGCACGCCCGTGGCACGCGCTGTGTACGAGGACAGCATCGGCGATCCCCACCTGGTCGAAGCCTTCGACGCGGTGGCCAAGGCCTATGCGGTGGGCGACACGTTCGGCCGGATCGGCGAGCTGTTCAGCAAGTTCATGGACGACGCCAGCGCGCACTACGTCGAGACGCTGGCCGAAGCGATCGAGGACCCCGAGCGCCAGCTTGACGTGTCCTTCGAACTGCCGGCGCGCCGCAAATGACCGCCGCCGCTCTTCTTGGCCTGTGCGCCGCCCTTTACCTGATCGGCCGTGCTGGCGATGCGCTGATGCGCGCGCACGCCCGCCGCGATTCCTGGAGCAAAGCATGACGACACATAGAACCGTTGCGGATCAGCTGCGCGAAGCCGCACAGCAAGTGCCCCGCATGTTCTGGGGCCGCAGCAACACGACTGTCCATATCCCGGAGACGGAAGACTGGGCTGGCAAGGATTTGTGCATCACCGGCCTGTCGCGGCCTGTTGGCAAGGCGTACGCCAGGCACATCGCGGCGGCAAGCCCGGCCAACGTGCTGAGCCTGCTGGACCAACGCGACGATCTGCTGACAGCTTTGGAGGCCTTGCTTGATATGGACGTTGCCTACCAGCGCGGGCCGCGCGTGCAAGAAGCGGTAGCTGTCGCACGCGTCGCCATCGCCAAGGCCAAGGGAGAGCAACCGAAGCTCAACGCTGGCCTGCCCCGCGCAGCATTCCCGCACATGAGCCCAGCCGAATATCTGGCTCAGCGCCTCCGCGAAGACGACGAGGATCTGCAGGACCTCATGGACCGTGACATGGGAGGCTGACATGAGAAACCAGATCCGCACCCACTGGGAAGGAATCGTCATGGCCCTGGCGATGACCATCGCCTTTTCCCTCGCCGGCCTGCTGGACGAGCCGGCTCCCACCCTCACCGCCTGCGAAGGCTGCGGCAAGACCGCAGTCGCCGCGAAGGACTGACATGACCGAAGCAACCCAACTTGCCGAGCTGCCGCCGGCGGAAACCGCCCTGGACGTCTATTCCAAGGCCGGCGGCCTGGATCCCTGGCTGGACAAGATCCGCGCGGAAGTCACCGGCCATGCGCCGGACCTGACGACCAAGAAAGGCCGCGACGCGATCGCCAGTCGGGCCCACAAGGTCGGCAAGGCCAAAGTCGCGCTGGACGATATCGGCAAGGAGTTGGTTGCCGAGCTGAAGGAAGTGCCCAAGAAGATCGACGCGGAGCGCAAGCGAATGCGGGATCTGCTGGATGCGTTGAAAGAAGAGGTCCGCGCGCCGCTCACCGCCTGGGAGCAAGCCGAAGATGAGCGCATCCAGCGACACAAGGACGCGATCGAGGGCATGGCCGGGCTGGCTGCCGACTGCGGCGAAACGGTCGAGTCCATTCGCGCCGCCATCGCGGCGGCCGAAGCGGTCGCCATCGGCCCGGAATGGGAAGAGTTCGAACCGGAAGCAGCGCGAACCAAAGACAAGGCGCTGGCCGGCCTGCGCAACCGTCTGGCCGCCCGCGAGAAGTACGACGCCAAGCAGGCCGAGCTGGCCCGCTTCCGCGCCGCCGAAGCAGCGCGCGAGCAGAAGGAGCGCGAAGAGCGCATCGCCCGCGAAGCCGCCGAGAAGGCCCAGCGGGAAGCCAACGAGCGGGCCCGGGCCGAGCGCGACGCCGCCGCGCGCCGTGAGGCTGATGCGCTGGCTGCCGCCGAGACGGCCCGCCTGAACGCCGAACTGGCCGACCAGCGTCGGATCGCGTCGGAACAACAGGCCGAGCTTGATCGCCAAGCCGCCGCCGCACGTGAGCGCGAGGCAGCCGCCCAGGCCGAGCAGCGCGCGAAAGAGGCCGCCGACCGGGCCGCCGCTGCCGAACGCCAGCGCATCGCTGACGAACAAGCCGCGGAGGCCGCTGAAGCCCAGCGCCGCGAAGCCGACATCGCCCACAAGACCAGCGTCAACCGCGCCGCCTTGGATGCGTTCGTCAAGGGCGCCATACCCGAGGACTGCGCCAAGAAGGTGATCACGCTGATCGCCAAGGGCCTGATCCCCAACATCCGCATCACCTACTGAGGACGCCATGAACGACGTTATCGAAGCGCCAGCCCGACAGGCTGGAATTGTCCCGCAGCAGGACGGCCGCAGTTCGGTGGCAGATGTCACGCGCCACGTGATCGCCGTGCAGGAAGTCATGCGCTCGGTGATGAAGCCGAACGTGCACTACGGCGCTATCCCGGGCGCCGGCGAGAAGCCCACGTTGCTGAAGCCCGGCGCCGAAGTGCTGTGCATGACCTTCCGCATCGCCGACGAGTACGAAATCGTGGACCTCTCCACGGCCGGCGCCGTCCGCTATCGCGTGAAGTGCATCGGCCGCCACCAGGCCACGGGCGTCGCTCTGGGGTCAGGTCTGGGCGAGGCGTCCACCGACGAAGAGAAGTATCGCTGGCGCAAGGCGGTCTGCGACGCGGAATTCGAAGGCACGCCGGCCGACATGAAGCGCACGAAGTATGGGCGCAAGTCGGGCGGCCATTACACCGTCCAGCAGATCCGAACCGAGCCGGCCGACCTCGCCAACACGGTGCTGAAGATGGCCTGCAAGCGCGCCAAGATCGCCATGGTCCTGAACGTCACCGCCGCCAGCGACATGTTCAGCCAGGACCTGGAAGACCTGGACGCCGAGCTGGTCCGGCACCTGGCCGAGGATGAGCGTGAAACGCACATGCAGGAAGTCCGCACCGAATGGGTCACCAAGGCACAGGCAGCGGCCAACGAAGACGAACTGCGCGCCACCATGAAGGCCGGCGTGAAGGTGTTCCAGGGCGCTCGCGACCAGGATGGATACAAGCTGTTCGCCGCGGCGGTGCAAAAGCGCGGCGCAGAAATCAAGCAACCTCAAGGAGATAGCAATGCGTGATATCAAATTTCGCTGCTCGAGCATCGGCAAGCTGATGGCCAACCCCACCGCCGCCGCAATCAAGGCCGGTGAGATCCTGTCGGTCGGCGCCAAGACCTATATCCGAGAACTGGCCCAGCAGAAAATCCTGGGCATCGACTTCGAATTCTCCAGCAAGGAAACCCAGAAGGGCCTGGAAGTCGAAGATCAGTCCATCGCCTTGCTGAACCGCGTCCGCGGCCTGTCCCTGGTGAAGAACGCCGAGCGCCGCACCAACGACTGGATCACCGGTGAATGCGACCTCTATGACGCCGGCGCCCGCCGCGGGCACGACCTGAAATCGTCGTGGTCCGCGAAGACGTTCCCGGGCTGGCTCGTCGACGCGATCGACAGCGGCTACGAATGGCAGATGCGCGGCTACATGATGCTGTGGGACGCCGACCAGTGGGAAGTGAACTATGCGCTGGTGGACACGCCCGAGCGTCTGATTGGCTTCGAGCCGATCCAGATGCACCTGGTGTCGCACATCCCGGAACACCAGCGCCTGACGTCCTGGATCATCGAGCGCGATTTCGACAAGGAACGCGAGATGGTCACCAAGGTCAAGGCCGCGCGCGAGTATTTCGCCGAGGTGATCCAGGACTTCGACCAGATCCACCCCCAATTGCTCAAGGAAGCCGCGTAATGGCCAGCGTCAACAAAATCATCCTGGTGGGGAATCTGGGGCGAGATCCCGAAGTGCGCTACAACCCCGACGGTGCCGCCATCTGCAATCTGTCCGTCGCCACCACGTCGTCCTGGAAGGACAAGGCGAGCGGCGAGAAGCGGGACGAAACTGAATGGCATCGAGTCGTCATGTACAGCCGCCTGGCGGAGATCGCCGGCGAGTACTTGAAGAAGGGCCGCTCGGTCTACATCGAAGGCCGCCTGAAGACGCGCAAGTGGCAAGACAAGGACACCGGCGCCGATCGCTACAGCACCGAAGTCATCGCGGACCAGATGCAGATGCTGGGCGGCCGCGATGAGGGCGGCGGCAGCGGCGGTTACGACGACGCACCGCGCCAGCAGCGCGCGCCGGCGCAACGTCCGGCGCCGCGGCGCAACGAGTACGCCGACCAGCGTAGCGGCTCCGCGCCTCAGCCGACGCCGGCTGCCAACCTGGCCGACATGGACGACGACATCCCGTTCTAGTTCCTACCTGTCGCTATTCAGGCCGGTAGCCCTCGGCCTTGCGGAGCCCGCGGATGGCTTCTTCAGCAACCACCTTCGCAGCGGACAAGGCCTGATCAAGGGTGGTGAAGGTTCCATCGAGCAGCCGGAACGACTGGTTCCCCGGCGTGATTCGGGTGACAAGCCCGCCATCACATTCTTGAACTTCCACGGTATAGGACCAGCCCTCGCTGGTGCCCCTGGCAACTACCTTCCATTCCTGTTCCATAAGCCTCTCCATTTTTTTTGGATTGGAAATCGTACCCCACCGCTGCGGAGTTGACATGACCGCCGACCCGACCGACAGCCCGGAGGACCGGGCCTTCCAGCGCCGCGTGCTGTGCATCGGCGCCCTGATCACCCTGGCCGCCGCCGGCATCGCGGCGTGCTTCCTGTACCCCTATTTCTCCGGAGCCTGAAATGTCTGATAAGAACGAATCCCGCGACTGGGAACTGACCTGCGACCACTGCGACGGCTCCGGCCATGTCTTTGTCGAGCGCCAGGTTGCCGAGCGCAAATCCGACGTGCAGGAGTTCAAGGAGGAATGCGAGGAATGCGAAGGGCGCGGCTTTCGGATCGCGTTTCAGGACATCCCTGGCATTGCCGATTACGTTAAGTGGCCAATTCCTGCACCTTCAACGCTCGCCAGACAAGCGCATGAGTATGGCAGCCCGGCCGACGTGGCGAGCCGCATTGAAAAGTTCCTCGCCGTGAATGTCCGCCAGGACTCCACCACCCTGCTCCTGTACGAAGCCATGAAGGCGCTGCGACGACCGCTGCCCGCCGCCCCTGGTTCCACTTCTTCAGCGCCTGGGGATGCGCAGGACGAGCGCCAGGACTGGATGGCATGTGAAATGCGCCGCCGCATTGTGACGGACAACCTGAAATTGAGCGCAGCGGAGATGCGCGCCAGAGAAAATCGCTGCCGTATCGCCTACACGCAAGACTACATGGGCGCTCCGATGCGCTGGCTCGCGGACGTCTACGCCGAAGCTGCGGCCGTGCTTGAGGCGAAGAATGCCGCCCTCGCCGCCCAGGTCCCGCACAAAGGAGATGCAGCATGAGGTTCTATGCACGAGTCTGGCCGCAGTCTGGCCTGGGTAGCCGCACTTTGGCCCCGGAGTTCGTTCAACGCTCGTCTGCAGATGATATCGACGAGGAGGAAGCCGAGGCATGCGCCGAAGACTACTTCCGCAATCATGACGGCTTCGAGGCGAACTGGCCGCTGACGTTCGCCATATTCGACGGGTTCACCGGCCCCGAGATTGGGCGATGGGAAGTAAATGTTGAATACGAGCCGTCGTTTGTTGCCGTCCAGGTCCCGCAGCAGGGAGAGGCGTGATGGACGTTGCCGTGTTGTTCGCCCGCCAGGACAGCACCTACAAAGCGCTGCCCGATGTGGACGTCTACGACATCGACCGTGACGCCCGGACGTTCCAGGGCGGCATGCCGATAGTCGCGCATCCTCCGTGCCGTGCGTGGGGTCGTCTGCGGGCCTTTGCCAATCCGCGCCCGGACGAAATGAACCTTGCGCGCCTGGCCGTGGCCCTTGTGCGCGAGTTCGGCGGCGTGTTGGAACACCCGGCAGGCAGCACTCTCTGGTCCGCCCAGATGCTGCCGCGCCCTGGCGGCGCCAGAGACCAGTACGGCGGCTGGACCTTCGCCGCACCGCAGATGTGGTGGGGCCATAAGGCCGAGAAAGCGACATGGTTCTACATCGTGGGCGTGGGGCCCTCGGATATGCCGCCTGTCCCTTTGGTACTGGGCGAAGCAACCCATGTCGTTCAGTCCCGCAAGCGCCAAGACTACCGCCCGCACATCACCAAGGCAGAGCGCGAGCATACCCCCCCCGAGCTGGCCGCGTGGCTGGTCGAGGTTGCGCGGCGCTGCCGCATTGAGAAAAGGATTGCAGCATGAACGAGAACAACGCCACGCAGCCCCTGCTGACGGGTGACGAAATGATCGCCTGCTTCAAGGATGCGATCCGGCGCGCCCGTGAGCAAGGTCTAACCGATGCCGGGCCACACGAATACGTTGCAGCTGGTGCCGTCGCCACGCTGTCCAAGCTGCGCGCCCCTGTAGCCGATGAGCGGGCCGCAGAGCAGACTGCGCCGGGCCGTCAATACCATCTTCTCAAGACCGACCCGAAAGTTTTTCAGGCGGTCCTGTCCGGCGCGAAGACCTTTGAAATCCGATTGAACGACCGAGGTTATGCCGTTGGCGACGTGCTGGGCCTGCGCGAAACGCGGTTCACGGGTGCGGAAATGCGTGCTGGCGCGCCGCTGGTGTACACCGGGCGCGAGTGCCAGCGGTTCGTCAGCCATGTACTGACGGGCTACGGGCTTGCGGATGGCTGGTGCTGCCTGTCGTTCGACCTGCCGCACGCTGGCGGGGCAAGCGCCCCTGTAGCCGGGGAGGCGCAGCCGGTGGCGTGGGCATTCAACACTCCATCCCGCCCCTACACGGTGTTCACCACTAAGCCCGATCAAGACAATCTGAGGCGCGACAAACTAATACCGCTCTATGCCGCGCCCCAGGCCAGCGAGGCGGTGCGCGATGCCGGAATAACGGCATCGGAAGACCACATTCGTCCAGACCTGGACCGAGGGGTTCCGGGCAGCTTCCAGGCCTTCACGCATTGGGTCACGAATCACCCGAACGACAAGATTTATGTTCACTCCGCGCACGAGGGGTTTCTCGCTGGCGCTGAATGGTGCCGTCAGCCGAGCGCCGCCCTGTCCGCGCAACCGGGAGCGCAGAAGGGCTGCAACTGCGCGACCTGCCGCCCGCATAGCGTGGAAATGCGCATGATCCTGTGCGGCATCTGCGGGGACAAGCGCTGCCCGCATGCGGCGGACCATCGGAACGAGTGCACCGGAACTGTCGCGCAGAAGAACGGCCCGTGGCAGCCGATCGACACGGCCCCTAAGGACGACGTGATCCTGCTGTTCGGCGGCCTGAAGAAGGACGGCAAGGTCTACGCGCCGCACGTAAACGTGGGCTACTGGACGGAGCAATTCGGCTGGACGTGCCTCGTTTACTCCCATCAGGAATTTGCCCACATCGAGCCGACGCACTGGATGCCGCGTCCGGAGTTCCCCAAGCAGCACAACGACGGAGGCGCGGATGCGTAATGTATCGCGCACACACCGCTCCTATGACTCATCAACGGAGCAACGCCGCAGTGAATGAAGCAATCCAGCGCCTGCTGGACACCACAAAGAAGCACTGGATACAGCCCGCCTAGCGCGGGCTTCGTTTTGGAGGCGATATGCTTTCTGTCCCTGAGGCCGCCCGACAACTGGGGGTCTCCCCCCGAACCGTCTACGATTTGGCCGCCCCGGGCGGCCCTATCCCCTGCCACCGCGTCGGGCGTCGAATCCTGTTCTCGCCCGAAGACCTATTCGAGTACCTGCAATCATGTCGATTTACCGAGACAAAGCGCGCGGTTGCCTCGTCTTTGAGTTCGACCGTCTCATTGAAGGGCAGCGGGTCCGCGCTCGAAAAGCTCTTCCAAAGTCATGGAGTAAAGCCCAAGCTGACGCCTACGACCGCCAAGAGTCGGCCCGCCTCTACGCGCTTGCAACTGGTGTCCAGCGCCCACAGTTCCTGATTGAAGACGCGGTTGCCGTCTACCTGAAGGAGCGCATTCCTGATCTGAAGTCCGGTGACACCATCGTCCGCGAGCTGGCCCAAATGATGTGGGCATACCAGGGCAAGCCTATGGGCTCGCTGCACGATGTATGCCGGGATTATGCAGAAAAGGCCTTAAACGAGCTCACCGGCGAGCCTCTGGCCCCCGCCACCAAGCGCAACCGGATCCGATACCTCACCAGCGCCTGCCGATGGGGGTGGAAGCGTCACGGGATGCACGACCGCGACCCGGCTGAGCGGGTGATAGCCCCTGAGGTCAGGAACGAGCGTAGGCACTTCGTCAACCGCGCTGAGATGCTGGCCATCGCCCGGGCCTGCAAGTGTCGGCGCGCCCGCGCTGCTATCCGCATTGCCTTCTACAGCGGAATGCGCCTGAGCGAAATCCTTGGGGCGCAGCGTCTGGATGGGATGTTTGTCCTGGCCGATACGAAGAACGGAGAACCAAGACACGTCCCGATGCACCCTAAGATCCGGGCGGCTGCCAAGGCCTCCCCGCGCAACAAGTGGAACGTGTCCAAGGAGTTCAAGGCTGCGGCGATCGCCGTAGGAATGGACCACCTACGCTTTCATGACCTGCGGCACAGCGCAGCCAGCGAGATGATCAATGCGAAGGTCGATCTGTACACCGTGGGCGCGGTGCTGGGCCACAAGTCGGCGGCGAGCACCAAACGCTACGCGCACCTAGCGACCGATGCCATCAAAACGGCGCTCGGCCAGATTGGCAAAAAATCCCCCACACAAAAGAAAACGCGGGTTGCATGAATCTCATGCAAACCCGCGTCTTTACTTGGTAGGCCCCCCGAGAGTCGAACTCGGCACCAACGGATTATGAGTCCGCTGCTCTAACCAGGCATGAGCTAGAGGCCCAGGAAAACTTACTGCCCTTCCAGGAAGCTCTTCAGCTTGTCTGCACGGCTGGGGTGACGCAGCTTGCGCAGCGCTTTAGCCTCTATTTGGCGGATGCGCTCGCGTGTGACGTCGAACTGCTTGCCCACTTCTTCCAGGGTCTGGTCGGTGCTCATTTCGATGCCGAAACGCATGCGCAGGACCTTGGCTTCACGCGGGGTGAGAGAGTCTAGCACTTCCTTGACCACATCGCGCATGGAGCCATGCAATGCGGCGTCCGAAGGCGCCAGGGTGGACGTGTCTTCGATGAAATCGCCCAGGTGCGAATCGTCGTCGTCACCGATCGGCGTTTCCATGGAGATCGGTTCCTTGGCGATCTTCAGGATCTTGCGGATCTTGTCCTCGGGCATGTCCATCTTCTGCGCCAGGGTCGCGGGATCCGGCTCAGCGCCAGTTTCCTGCAGGATCTGGCGGCTGATGCGGTTCATCTTGTTGATCGTTTCGATCATGTGAACCGGGATACGGATGGTGCGAGCCTGGTCGGCGATGGAACGCGTGATGGCTTGACGGATCCACCACGTTGCGTAGGTCGAGAACTTGTAGCCGCGACGGTATTCGAACTTGTCGACGGCCTTCATCAGGCCGATGTTGCCTTCCTGGATCAGGTCCAGGAACTGCAGGCCGCGGTTCGTGTACTTCTTGGCGATGGAGATCACGAGGCGCAGGTTGGCTTCGGTCATTTCGCGCTTGGCCTTGCGGGCCTTGGCTTCGCCAGTGGCCATGCGCTTGTTGACGTCCTTCAGGTCCTTCAGCGGCAGCACGACGCGCGTTTGCAGGTCGATGAGCTTTTGCTGCAGTTCCTGCACTGCGGGGATCTGGCGCTCGAGCGTTTCGGCGTACGGATGGCCGGCGGCCACTTCGTCGACGACCCACTGCAGATTGGTCTCGTTGCCCGGGAACACCTTGATGAAGTGCAGGCGCGGCATGCCGGCCCGGTCCACACACGTGTGCAGGACAGCGCGCTCGAGTTGGCGGACTTCTTCAACCTGGTTGCGCAGCGTGTCGGCCAGCTTTTCAACCATCTTGGCGGTAAAGCGGATGCCCATCAGTTCATTCTGGATGGATTCCTGGGCGCGCACGTAGATGTCCGACTTGTAGCCGTCTTTCTCGTACGACAGGCGCATCTTGTCGAATTGCTTGCCGACTTCGTCGAACTTGGCCAGGGCCTTCACGCGCAAGTCTTCCAGCTGCTTGCTGGACATGCCGCCCGCGGGGCCGTCGTCGCTTTCGTCTTCGTCGGCGGTGACGCCGGCGCCGGCGTATTCTTCGCCGTCTTCCGGATCCACCAAGCCGTCCACGACCTCGTCGATCTGGGCCTGGCCTTCACGCACGCGCAAGATATGGGCCAGGATTTCGTTGATGGTGGTCGGGCACGCCGAAATGGCCATGACCATGTGCTTCAGGCCGTCTTCGATGCGCTTGGCGATCTCGATTTCGCCTTCGCGGGTCAGCAGCTCGACCGAGCCCATTTCGCGCATGTACATGCGGACGGGATCGGTGGTGCGGCCGAAATCGGAATCGACGGTGGTCAGCGCAGCTTCGGCTTCGTCTTCGACGTCGTCGTCGTTGGACGCGACCGGCGCGTTTTCGCTCATCAGCAGAGTTTCTGCGTCGGGCGCCTGGTCGTAGACCGCGATACCCATGTCGCTGAAGGTGCTGATGATGCCGTCGATGGCTTCGGCGTCGACCAGATCGTCGGGCAGATGATCGTTGATTTCGCCATACGTCAGATAGCCGCGGTCCTTGCCCAGCTTGATCAGCTGCTTCAGGCGGTTGCGGCGAGCTTCGTATTCTTCGGGCGTGACAGGACCGCGGGCGATCAGATCCTTGGGATCCGCCTTGCCGCGCTTGCCGCCGCGCTTGGGCGGCTTCAGGTCCGGCAGGACCTCGCCTTCACCGTCCATCGAGTCGTCGAAGCCGTCGGAGTCGTTGTTGGCGTTCTTGGCGGGGCGGCCGGGGCGGCGTCCGCTCGGGACGGGACGTGCGCTGCCAACCAGGTCGGCGAGTTTGTCTTCGGCCTTCTTGGCGCGGGCCTTCGTCACCTTTTCAGGCTTGTCCGCGGCAGCAGCCGTCTTGGCCACTTTTTTGGCGGCCGTCTTGGCAGCGGGCTTGGCGACCTTCACCGCCGTCTTGGCGGGCGCTTTTTCCGCAGCCATGCTGACGACGCGCTTGGGCGCGTCAGCCTTGGTTTCAGCCGCATCAATTGCAGAGGAGGATTTGCCGGTGGATTTGGTCATAGTCGCTTCCGTGGTCGTCGCAACCCGTTTGGGCATGTTGCACCGCATGACGCCCCGCTGGACGAAGGCCCAGCGCAACGTGGAATACGGGTAAATCTGGTGAATCGGCGGAGTTCACGCGGCTGCGTTGTTCGCAGCGCCAGCTCTTGCGAGCCCGCTTGGCGTCGTCCCGGTGCAGTACCGTTTTGGCGCCTGACGTGCATGACCTCATTCATCGACGGGTTCCGGACATCGGGGGGGGCTGCCTGCCTATAAATAGGCTTTGCTTGCTTACCGGGCCATTGCCCCAAGCAGCTACGTGTACACAGCACCCGACCACTAACGCCACGCGGAAACTACCGCCGCTGAACTGCCTGATTCACCGCTCAGCTATATTAATTAACTATGTAACAAAATTGACGCACGCGTCCCGTCTTTTTGAAGCCGTTGCGATAAAGGGCCACCTTCTGGCCCTGTCCCTGTTCGGCGCGACTGCCTTAAAGCCGTCGCTCGGGGTACTTCGGGCGTACAAACCGCCCTCGTCAAAATGGCACAATAACTATTAGATTCCAGCATCCGGAATAGATTCCGCAGATTGGATTCCGCGGAAATAAAGTCCGATCACCACACTACATATTTTCAACACTCTGCATCGCTGTGTCGGAAATCGCACCAATCAAGCATACATTGGGCAACTCCCGGCATCCATCACGCAACAATCGGCGCCGCTGCTGTGCTACACGCCCATATCGGGTTTGTGGCGGCAAAATTCAAGGCCCCGCATGAGCGGAAAACCTTTGATTTTAACGCATTTAGCGTATGCCGGCACCTTTCAATATGGTCATCCGACTAGATAACTCGAGATAGCGCTTGCGCGCCTCCTCTGACGCCAAGCCGGCAGCAGCCAGCTTGGTCATCTCGGATTTCGCGGAATCGAATTCGATGCGGCGCAACGCGTCGTCCCATTCCGTCTGGGGATCTGGCAGATCTTCTTGCGACAGAATGTCGGCCCGAAGGCCCTTGAGTACGGTCGCCAGGTCGGAATCCGGCTCCGCGGCTTCCAGCAGCGCGCCAACGTGACGGGCGCCACTGGCCTGGGCCAGCATGATCAGATCCCTTACAAGACCTAGATGGGGGCCATGGTCGATGACTTCAAGCTGCTGGTCTCCCATGGAGTCCACCAGCTCGGGGTGCGCCAGCAACAGCCCAAGCAGCCGTTTCGCCAGCGATGGCATGGTCCGGCGCCCTTCGAAGCCGCCCACATCGTTGTCGCGACGACCCTTCCAGTTGCCCTTGCCTCCCTTCCAGTCACCCTTCCCTTTCCAGTCGCCCTTCCCCTTCCAATCGCTCTTGCCTTTCCATTGCGGCTTGCCGTCCTGCTGCCAGCCGCCCTCGAGGCCTGCGGGCTCGTCGCCTTGCGAGGCAAACTGGCCGTAGTCGATGAACTCCGAGTCATCCGCCGGAATGTCGTGGAATTCGTGGCCGCCGTCATAGCCCATGTCCGGCGGACCGCCATCGGAGCCGGACGCCGAGCCCGCGGGAGCCCCCGAGTTACCCATGCCGGGCGCCGGCCGGGGACCGGCGGCAAATGGCTTGGCCGGCTGTTGCGCCAGCACCTGGGCCATTTCCTCGGGGGTCAACTGCACCAACTTGGCCATTTCCCGCTCGATCTGCACGCGTAGCGCGCATTCGGGAATTGCCGCCAGAAGCGGCTTGGCCTCGTGCAGGCAACTGGCGCGGCCCTCGGCCTCGTTCATGTTGTGGCGCGAAGCAAGTTCGTCCAACAGGAAACGGGACAACGCCACCGCTTCGCCCAGGCAGGCCCGGAACGCCTCGGATCCCAGCTCGCGCACATACGAATCGGGGTCGTGCTCGGACGGCAGGAACAGGAAGCGAATTGCGATGTCGTCCCTGAGCACCGGCAGACACGCCTGCAAGGCGCGCCACGCCGCTCGCCGCCCGGCGCCATCGCCATCAAAGCTGAAGATGACTTTGTCGCTTGCGCGCAAAAGCTTCTTTACGTGGTCCGGCGTGGTAGCGGTACCGAGCGTCGCAACGGCGTTCGCGATTCCCTGCTGCGCCAGCCCGACCACATCCATGTAGCCTTCGACGACAATGATCTGACCTTCCTGGCGGATGGCTTGCCGGGCCTCCCAAAGGCCGTAGAGCTCCTGCCCTTTGGAGAACAGGGGCGTCTCGGGGGAGTTCAGGTACTTGGGTTCGCCCTTGCCGATGATGCGGCCGCCGAATCCGATGAGACTGCCTCGCGCGTTGCGAATCGGAAACATGATCCGTTCGCGGAAGCGGTCGTAGCGCCGGCCATCTTCGGACTCGATGACCAGCCCGGACTCCACCAGGGTGGGATCTTCGTAATTGGGGAACACCTGGGTGAGGCCGTGCCGATCCGTACCAGACCACCCCAGGCCGAAGTGCGCCGCGATCTCACCCGTGAGGCCGCGCTGCTTCAGGTAGCGGACGGCTGCGGGCGACGCACGCAATTGCTTGAGGTAGTGCGCCTGTGCGGCGTCCAGCACTTGCGTGTGACGGGATTCCTCGGCCTTGCGGCGCGCGGATTCCTGCTGCTGGCGAGGACTGCGGTTTTCTTCGGGGACCGTCATTCCCGCCGAAGCCGCGAGCGTACGCACGGCTTCGGGGAAACTGGTGCCCGTGTGTTCCATCAGAAAGGTGATGGCGCTGCCATGTGCTCCACAGCCGAAACAGTGATAGAACTGTTTGGTGGGGCTGACAGTGAACGAGGGACTTTTTTCGTTATGAAAGGGGCACAGGCCAAGCAAGTTGGCCCCACCCTTTCGCAACTGCACATATCGCCCGACTACATCGACGACGTCGACTCGGGCGAGTAGATCCTGGATGAATGATTCTGGAATCAATAGATTCGGGAATCAAAAATCAATACAGGCGCGGGGGCAGTTGTTGGCTACGGATGCGCTTGTAGTGACGCTTCACGGCGGCGGCATGCTTGCGCTTGCGCTCGGCGGTGGGCTTCTCGTAGAACTCGCGCGAGCGCAGTTCGGTGAGCAAACCGGTCTTTTCGATGGTGCGCTTGAAGCGGCGCAGAGCGGCTTCAAACGGTTCGTTTTCCTTCAGTCGAACGATAGGCATAAAGTAATTGGCCTGCTTGTAGGGTAACAAAAGTTGATGACAAACCTGGCTTGCTTTTCCAGCAACGCTGCGCGGATCCAGGTACGCGAAGACGGCCTCAGGCGATAAGACTGCGAACCACCAATAGGCAAGTACCGCGAACTAGGAACCTTGTAAGCGCAACCCGGGCATGCGTGCGCCCAGGTTTGAGCTGGCTGTTTCCGTTACCCAAAGACTACCCAGAGAGTAACAAGCCAAGTTCGGTTTAGCGATAACCAGCGATTCTAGCATGGTCATGGCCATTTTGACTACCGAAAGGGCATCCCGACCATCGGCGACCGCCCTTCCAGTCAGCGCCTCAGCTTTGGGAGCCCTTGCGGATCCAGGCTTCCAGCTGATGAGGACGCAAGCTGTCGTAATCTTCGAACGGCTGGTGAATCCACGGGTTGGTCGGCAGCTTCTCGACATAGTAGTCGGGCGTTGCCAGGGAATGACCCTTCCACCACAGCACAGCGCTACGCAATTCGGTGATGTCGGCGAACTGGCTCTTCAAGTGGTCGAACACCTTGTTGAAGGTCTTGCCGGTATCCACCATGTCGTCCACCAGCAACACCCGGCCGGACAAGGTTCCGCGGGTAATGGTGATGAACTGGGCGATATCCATGTCGCCCTGCTTCGTGCCCGCCGCCTCGCGATAGCTGCTGGTGGCAAGAATGCCCAGCGGCACGTCAAAAATACGGGACATGACGTCGCCCACGCGCATACCGCCGCGCGCCAGGCAAAGAATCTTGTCAAATTTCCAGCCCGATTGGTGCACCTGCAAAGTAAGGCGCTCGATCAAGCGGTTGTAATCGTCCCACGTTACCCATAGATGGCTATCGTCACTGGTCGGCGTGCTCATAGGCAAGCATCTCCTGCACAAAAATACGAAAAGGCCGCCGCCGGTATGACCGGCGGCGGCCTTGGGGATAATAACCCGATGTCAGCCCTTCAGGGGATGACGCAAAACAATGGTCTCGTTGCGATCCGGACCGGTGGACACCAGGTCGATCGGAACACCGCACACTTCAGCCACGCGCTCCAGGTAACGGCGAGCCGCTTCGGGGAGCTTGTCGTATTCGGTGATACCGACAGTCGATTCGCTCCAGCCGGGCAGTTCTTCGAGCACCGGTTGGGCCTGGGCCACGGCGTGCGCACCGTACGGCAGGACATCGCGGAATTCACCGTTGACGCGGTAACCGACGCCCAGCTGGATGGTTTCCAGGCCGTCAAGCACGTCCAGCTTGGTGATGCACAGGCCGGAAATGCCGTTCAGGCGGACGGAGCGCTTCAGCGCGGCGCCGTCGAACCAGCCGCAGCGACGCGGACGGCCCGTGACGGAGCCAAATTCCTTGCCGATGGTAGCCAGGCGGGTGCCGATTTCGTCGACCAGTTCCGTCGGGAACGGGCCCGAACCGACGCGGGTGGTGTAGGCCTTGGTGATGCCCAGGACGTAGTCCAGTTGCTGCGGACCAACGCCCGCGCCAGCCGACGCCGCACCGGCAACGCAGTTGCTGCTGGTGACGAAGGGGTACGTGCCGTGGTCGACGTCGAGCAGCGCCCCCTGCGCACCTTCGAACAGCAGGCGCTTGCCTTCCTGTTGCATGGCGTACAGGTTGCTGGACACGTCCTTGACCATCGGCGCGATGGCCGGAGCAAGCGCCATGGCCTGGTCACGCACTTCGTTGGCGGACACGGCTTCGGCGCCGAGGTACTTGGTCAGCACGAAGTTGTGATAATCCAGCACTTCGGCGAGCTTTTCGTCGAAGAGCGCGGGATTGAAGAGGTCTTGCACGCGCAGGGCGCGGCGGGCGACCTTGTCTTCGTACGCCGGACCAATGCCGCGACCGGTGGTGCCGATCTTGCCTTCGCCCTTGCGCGCTTCGCGCGCTTTGTCGATGGCAACGTGGTAAGGGAGGATCAGCGGGCAGATCTCGGAGATCTGCAGGCGCGAACGCACGTCCAGACCCGCAGCCTCAAGCTCTTCGATTTCCTTGAGCAGGGCCTCGGGGGACAGCACAACGCCATTGCCGATGAAGCAGGTGACGCCGGGATGCATGATGCCGGACGGGATCAGGCGAAGAATGGTCTTCTTGCCATTGATCCACAGCGTATGGCCGGCGTTGTGACCGCCCTGGAAGCGGACCACGCCCTGGACGGATTCCGCCAGCCAGTCGACGATCTTGCCCTTGCCCTCGTCACCCCATTGGGTGCCGATTACGACTACGTTCTTGCTCATGTTACGAATCAATATCGAGTTTCTCGGGAAATCCGGAAATCTCCCCGCGGCCCCCTCGTTTCCGAGGGGGAGTTAGTCACAGCGTTCTGACCGTCCAGACGCCATCCTGCAGCGCCAGCTCGCGATCGCAAACGAATTCGTCCTGATCCTGCTCGTGACCGGGCAATACCTGAACGACAATTTCCCCCGACCGGCGAAGGCGGCGAACCGCCTCGGTCAGGGCGGGGGCCTGCCCCCAGGGCGCACGAACCGCGCGCGCCCGTTCCGCCGGCGGCAAACCCGCCGCCAGCTTGCGTAAATCAAGACTGAAGCCCGTGGCGGGACGCGCCCGCCCGAATGCACGGCTGACGTCGTCGTAGCGACCGCCGCTGACCAGCGCATCGTGCCAACCTTCGGCGTACAGGGCGAACTTGACGCCAGAATGGTAGGCATAGCCGCCGACGTCCGCCAAGTCCACGCTGAACGACACATTCGGCATCGCGTCGACCACGGCCTGCAGCGCATCCAGCGCCTCGGCCACACCGGGCAGCGAGGGCAGATCGCGACGCGCGGTCTTCAGCACTTCCGGACCGCCGTACAAGGTAGGCAGCAACTGCAATGCCTTCAGCGTGTCAGGGCGGATGCCAGGCGCACGCGTCGCCAGTTCGCCCAAGCCAGGCACATCCTTGTCGCGCATCAGGCGGATGGCGTCCTGCGACAGTTCTGCCGCTGCCGGATCCGATTTCAGGATGGCGCGAAGCACTCCTGGATGGCACAAGTCCAGGCGAGGATTGCGCACGCCGGCAATTGCGACGGTTTCCAGCACAAGCTGGATGATTTCAAGGTCGGCCTCGAAGCCCGCGTGCCCGTAGATTTCAGCGCCGATCTGCAGCAGTTCGCGGCTGGACAGCAAGTCCGACGGACGGGCATGCAGTACGTTGCCGCAATAGCACAGGCGGGTAACGCCCGCGCGGTTCAACAAGTGAGCGTCGATGCGCGTGACCTGGGGAGTCATGTCTGCTCGCACGCCCAGCGTGCGGCCCGAAAGCTGGTCGACCAGCTTGCAGGTGCGCAGATCCAGATCGGTGCCAGTGCCCGACAGCAGAGAATCGATGTACTCGACAAGGGGCGGCGCGACAAGCTCGAACCCGTATGTGCGATACAAGTCGAGAAGTTCGCGGCGCAATTCCTCGATGCGCCGGGCCTCTGCCGGAAGTACGTCGGCAAGGCTCTCGGGCAGCAACCAGTTACCCATGAATGTTTACCTGAATAACGCCAAGTGATGCGTGGGCGTCGCCCAAACGAAAAAGCGGCTGAGGGGGCGTAAGCCCGCTCAGCCGCTGCGGAATGTTTTCTAGCTTACGCGGTATTGTACATGGTTCGAGCATCCGCGCCACCCGCGGAAAAGGCGTCGCACGGACCCGTCCCTCATACCCGCGGAAAACCGCCCCGCCCCGCCAGAAATGAAAAAGCCCCTTGAGTACCAAGAGGCTTTTCCTGACTACCAACCTAGCCGAATCACTTGGCCGGCACGGTGACGGGAGCCAATGCGGCGCCGGCCGGGTCCTTCATGAACTGGAAGAAACTGGAGCTGGGGTCCACCACCAGGACATCGCCCGGCTTGGAGAACGAAGCACGGTAGGCTTCCAGGCTCTTGTAGTACGTGTAGAAGTCCGGGTTCTTGCCATAGGCCTGGGCATAGATGGCCGCCGCGGCAGCATCGCCCTCACCCATGATGCCCTGCGCCTTCGCATACGCCTGGGCCACGATGACTTCGCGCTGGCGGTCCGCTTCGGCGCGGATTTTTTCGCCTTCGGCGGCACCGATGGAACGCAGCTCGTTGGCGACGCGAGTACGTTCTGCCTCCATGCGGCGATACACCGACTCCGAAATTTCCGGCGCAAATTCGATCCGGCGCAGGCGCACGTCGACGATCTGCACGCCCAGCGGTTCGGCGCGCTTGGCGACGTTCGTCAGGATTTCCGCCATGATCTTGTCGCGTTCGGTCGACACCACGTCGCGCACCGTGCGCACGTTGACCGACGCGTTCAGCGCGTCGCGGATCTGGGCTTGCAGACGCTCTTGCGCCGCACGCTCATTGCCACCGAACGTCACGTAGAACAGTCGGGGATCCGCGATACGCCATTTGACGTACGAGTCGATCAGCAGGTTCTTCTTTTCGGAAGTCTGGATGCGCTCGGCTTCGTTGGTTTCGATGGTCAAGATGCGCTTGTCGAGCGTGACCACGTTCTGGAAAGGCGGCGGAACCTTGAAATACAGACCGGGCTCGCTGATGACCCGGCGAACTTCACCCAGGGAGAACACCAGCGCGTAGTCGCGCTCGCGCACGACGAAAACGCTGGAAGAAAGGAGGGCCAGCACGATAAGCAGGCCGACCAGGATAGGCATAAGACGATTCATGATCAGGACTCCTCCGGGTTAGCGCGACATACGGTCGCGAGGCAGCGTGTTGCTATTGCTGCTGCCGGAAGGCTGCGGCGCCGGCGCGGCGGTGCCGCGTGGAGGCTGCTGGACGGGCGGGTTGACCAGGGTCGGCGAACCGGAGCCGCCGATGTTGGACTTGCCCGCATCCTGGGCTGCCAAGTGCATGATCTTGTCCAGGGGCAAATACAACATGTTGTTGTTGCTCTTGGTGTCGACCATGACCTTGCTGGCGCGCGTGAAGATGTCCTGCATGCTTTCCAGGTACATACGTTGGCGCATGACCAGCGGAGACTTCTCGTATTCGCCGAGAATGCTGGTGAAGCGCGACGTATTACCCTGGGCATCGCCGACGACCTTGGCCTTGTAGCCTTCGGCCTGCTCCGTCATGCGCGACGCCTGGCCACTGGCCAGCGGCACGACCTGGTTGGCGTACGCCTGGCCTTCGTTGATCTGGCGCTCGCGGTCCTGTCCTGCCTTGACGGCGTCGTCGAACGCGGCCTGAACCTGTTCCGGCGGCTGCACGTTCTGGATGGCGACCGTGCTGACCTGCACGCCCGTCTGGTAACGATCCAGGATCTGCTGCATCAGCGCCTGCACTTGCGAGGCGACCGTCGTACGGCCTTCGTAGAGCACGAAGTCCATCGACTGTTTGCCCACGACTTCGCGCATGGCGGTCTCGGACGCCTGGCGGACGGATTCGTCAGGGTCGCGCGTCATGAAGAGGTAGTCGGGCGCGCCGTCGGCGCGCAGGCGATATTGCACGACGAACTGCATATCGACGATGTTCTCGTCCGTCGTGAGCATCAGCGCTTCAGGCAGCACCTTGTTGCGCGCGCCGCCACGGAAACCGACTTCGAACGTGCGAAGCTGCGACACGTTCACCATCTCGTGGTTCTGGATGGGATACGGCAAGCGCCATTGGAAACCGGCCTGCGACGTGCTCTTGTATTTGCCGAACTGGGTCACGACCGCGACCTGGCCTTCTTGCACGATGTAGAAGCCGCTGGCCAGCCAGATGCCGACCGCGACCAGGGCGATGACGCCCAGGCCGATGCGCGTTCCACGCGGAGAAGGCGGCGTCATACCGCCGCGGTTGTTGGGTCGGTTATTACCGCCCCCGCCCTTGCGTCCGAACAGGGAACCGATGCGATTATTGAAATCGCGCCAGACCTCGTCCAGATCAGGAGGGCCGTCTCCATTGCCTTGGGGCCGCTTCGGCGGCGGCTCGGAGCCGTTGTTGTTTCCACGACCCCAGCCGGGGTCATTCAGATTGAAGAGTTTGATAATTCGCGGCATTGTTTCCCACAATCTGTCCGGTCTCCGCAATTGCCCCGCGCAACGCATCCAAACCGGCGCGCTCGGTGGCGCTTACAAATACTCGCGCAATCGTACCATGTGCATCGCGCTCCACCCGCGGTTCCAATCCCGCCCGGTCGATCTTGTTGTATACCAGAATGGTGGGAATCGCGGCAGCGCCGATTTCGGCGAGGACCTTGTTGACCTCGAATATCTGCTCATCCCGTTGGGGGCTGGAGGCGTCCACCACATGGAGGAGCAGGTCCGCGTGCACCGTTTCTTCCAGGGTGGCCCGGAAAGCGGCGATCAGGCCGTGAGGCAGGTCGCGAATGAAGCCTACCGTATCGGAAACGACAACCGAACCCGCCCCTTCCACCCAGATGCGCCGCGTGGTGGTATCCAGGGTGGCAAACAACTGGTCGGCGGCGTAGGCGTCGGCCCGCGTCAGGGCGTTGAACAAGGTGGATTTTCCGGCGTTGGTGTAGCCCACCAGCGACACTGACAGCGCGCCGCCGCGCGCGCGGGCGCGCCGCTGAGTGACGCGCTGGCGCTCGACCTTATCCAGGCGCTCGCGCAGGGTCTTGACCTTGGCGCCGATCATGCGGCGGTCCATTTCGAGCTGGGATTCACCCGGCCCGCGCATCCCGATGCCGCCCCGCTGTCGTTCAAGGTGGCTCCACAAACGCGTCAGGCGGGTGGCCAAATGCTGTAGCTGGGCAAGTTCCACCTGGAGCTTCCCCTCGTGACTCTTTGCGCGCAGGGCAAAGATGTCCAGGATGAGCGCGACACGGTCGACCACGCGCAGGTTGAAGGCGCGTTCGAGGTTGCGCTGCTGGGCGGGTGACAACGGTTGGTCGAAGAGAACGATATCGGCAAGCAGGGCCTGCGCCATCGCGACGCCTTCGTCGGCCTTGCCCGAGCCGATGAAGAATTTGGCGTCGGGGCGATCGCGCCGGGCGGTAAGGGTGCCGACGATTTCGGCGCCCGCGCCCTTGGCCAGCATGGCGAATTCCTCGGCATGGGCCGTGAAGTCTGGGTCACCCAGGTCCACACTGATGATCAGAGCGCGCATACATGCACCATATTGGAGCCAAAGCGAAAATGCCCGCCGACGTCATCCGTCCGGCGGGCAATAAAAGGTAAAGCTGGAGCGAGATTACTCAGCAGGGACTTCCACTTGAAAATTCACGGCACGCGCGGGAACGACGGTGGAAATGGCGTGCTTGTAGACCATTTGCGTGACGGTATTTCGCAGCAACACCACGTACTGGTCGAAGGATTCGATTTGCCCTTGAAGCTTGATGCCGTTCACGAGGTAGATCGACACGGGCACATGATCCTTGCGCAGCGTGTTGAGGAACGGATCTTGCAGAGTTTGCCCTTTATTGCTCATTGGCCAGGCTCCATTTGTTTGTTATTGAGTAATGACGTGCTTTTTGTACTGGTGGTGCACGCCGAAACACGTACTCTACAGGGTTTTCCCGGCCCGTGCTACTTGGCCGGGAAGCAAAAATGAGACCAGAGTTTTCCAGCTGAAAAGCCTCTGAAAATCACGCCTGCAGCACCTGCGCGAGCGCCGCCAGAAGCAGGTCGCATTGCGCTTCCGTACCCACCGTGATGCGCAGAAATTGGTCAATCCGCGCATGACGAAAATGGCGCACGATGATGCTGCGTTCACGCAGTTCGGCGGCCAGGACCGCCGCGTCTTTTGAACGATGTCGGACGAACACGAAATTCGCGGCCGACGGCAGCACCTCGAAACCTAGCGCTTCCAGCCCCGCCGCCATCCGCGACCGGGTGGCGATCACGGCTTGGCGAGTCTGCTCAAAGTACTCCCTATCTTCCAAGGCCGCCACCGCTCCTGCGGATGCCAAACGATCGATGGGGTAGGAGTTGAAACTGTTCTTTACCCGCTCAAGACCGTCGATCAGGGCGGCGCTTCCGACGGCGAAACCGACTCGCAGGCCCGCGAGCGATCGCGACTTGGAGAGCGTTTGCACCACCAGCAGGTTGTCGTAACGGGAGACCAGCGGAATCACCGATTCTGCGCCGAAGTCCACGTATGCCTCGTCCACGACGACGACCGTATCTGGATTGCCGGCAACGATGCGTTCGACCTCGGCGGCGCTCAGAGCGCGCCCGGTAGGCGCATTGGGATTCGGGAAGATGATGGCGCCGGCCTGCCCGTGGCGCGCGGGCAGATAGTCGTCGACATCGATCCGGAAGTCGGCCGTCAACGGCATGGGCTGGTGCTCGATGCCGTAAAGACCGCAATACACCGGATAGAAGCTATAGGTGATGTCCGGAAAACGCAGCGGCCGGTCATGCTTGAGCAGCGCAAGGAACACGTGCGCCAGGACCTCGTCGGAGCCATTGCCCACGAAGACCTGAGCCGGCTGGGCGCCGACGGCCGTGGCGATGGCCTGACGCAGGCGGTCGGACGACGGATCTGGATAAAGCTTGAGCGTGTCGTCGCAAGCCTCGCGGATCGCATCGAGCACCTTGGGCGAGGGTCCGTAAGGATGCTCGTTGGTGTTCAGCTTGACCAGGTTCTGAAGCTTGGGCTGCTCGCCCGGGACATAGGGGCTGAGCGTCCCGACGACGGGACTCCAGAAACGGCTCATGGATCAGCTTTCCTGCGCGTAAGGGTTATGCGAAGACTTGAATTCGATGCGCAACGGCGTGCCGGCGAGGTCGAACGCATTGCGGAAGCGCGTTTCGAGGTAACGACGGTACGAATCCGGAATGGCATCAAGCGCGTTGCCGTGGATGACGACCAGCGGCGGATTTTGTCCGCCCTGGTGCGCATAACGCATCTTGGGACGGAAAATGCCCTTGCGCGGCGGCGGCTGCTGTTCGACCGCGGCTTGCAACTCGCGCGTGAGCTTGGGCGTGGACAGCTTGGCGAAGGCGGCTGCATGCGCGGCGTTGATTGACTTGAGCAAGGGTTTGATGCCCTGCCCCTGCAACGCCGAAATCGTGTGCACGCGCGCGAACGAGAGGAAACGCAGTTTGCGGTTGAACTCGCGTTCGATGCGCTCCTTTTCTTCGCCGTCCAGGCCATCCCATTTATTGACGGCGACGACCACGGCGCGCCCGGTTTCCAGCACGAACCCGGCGATATGCGCGTCTTGTTCGGAGATCTCGGTTTGCGCGTCCAGCATCAGCAAGACGACGTTGCTGGCCTCGATGGCCTGCAAGGTCTTGATGACGGAGAACTTTTCAACGGCTTCGAACACCTTGCCGCGCTTGCGCAGGCCAGCGGTGTCGATGAGCGTGTAGCGCCGGCCGTCGCGATCGAAATCGATTTCGATCGCGTCGCGCGTGGTGCCCGGCATGTCGAACGCGATCACGCGCTCTTCGCCCATGAAGGTGTTGATAAGGGTGGACTTGCCTACGTTGGGACGACCGACGATCGCCAGCTTGATACGGTGATCGTGCTCGCCTTCTTCGACGGGTTCTTCTTCCGAAGGCGGCTCGGCCAGATCCTTGAGCGCGAGCTCGATCAGGTCGACGATGCCGTCGCCGTGCGCAGCCGAAATGGGGTGGGGTCGGCCAAGGCCGAGCTCATGGAACTCGGCGATGGCGGGACCCAAACCCATGCCTTCCGCCTTGTTCACGGCCAGCAATACGCGTTGCTGACCCGATTTGCGCAGCAGTTGGGCGATTTCGTGGTCGTGCGCGTTCAGGCCTGCCCGCGCGTCGACCAGGAACACCACGACGTCGGCTTCAGCGATGGCCTGCCGCGTCTGGCGGGCCATTTCGCGCAGGATGCCATCCTTGGCGACGGGTTCGAAACCGCCGGTATCGATAGCGATGAACGGAATCTCGCCTACCCTGCCCTCGCCGTAGTGGCGATCGCGGGTCAGGCCGGAATAATCGGCCACCAGCGCGGCGCGCGATCGCGTCAGGCGGTTGAAAAGGGTCGATTTCCCCACATTGGGGCGGCCGACCAAGGCAACGACAGGCTTGAAGGACACGGTGTAAGGCTTTGGTTTATAGGTTTCAGTTGGTGCCGATCATGACGAGATTGCCATTGCCCGTCTGGACCAGCACACCTTGGGGGGTCGTCTGCGGCGGCGTCACGATCGCGCCGCCACCCACGGACAGGCGCGCCAGCAGGCTGCCGTCACTACGCGACAGGAAGTGCAGATAGCCATCCAGGTCGCCCACGGCGAGCGCTCCCCCCAGAATAGCCGGTGCGGTGAGCTGGCGGTTCTTCAGCGCAGCTTGCTTCCAGACATTGCCGCCATTATCCATCGCAAACGCGTTCACCACGCTGTTCTGGTCTGCGGAATAGGCGAAGCGGTCGTCGAGCGTAAGGCCGCTGACGCTGGAAAAATCCTTCGCCCAGAGGGGACGGCCGCCCGCAGTGACGTCGAAGCAGACGATGCGTCCCTGGTAAGCGACTGCGCACAGCAGGGTGCCGGCCAGGCGCGGGCTGCCGACGACGTCGGTCAGGCGTTCGAGGTCGCTGGCGCCGCGCGGCGTCGCGACGGTGCCTTCCCATTGCACGTTGCCGCTATTGGAAGCAATGGCCATGAGCTTGCCGCCCGGCAGGCCGGTAATGACCAACCCTTCGGCCAGAACCATCTGCGACACGCTGCGCAAGGCCAGCGAGGGGCCCGGACGCTGCACGCTCCAGACGCGCTCGCCATTATTGGCGTCGAAAGCCTGGATGCGGTAGTCGCCGCTGCGCACGACAACGATGCCGTAGCCGACGACCGGCGGCACGCTGACGTCGCTGGAGGCGCGGACCTTCCACTTCACCTTGCCGGTGTCGTCGAAAGCGATCACGTCGCCATTGGGCGAAGCGACTGCGGTGGTGGTGCCATCACTACCGGCGCCTGCGGACAGCTTGCCGTCGACCCTGGCCTTCCAGATGGCGCGACCGCTTTGCAGATCGAACTTGCCCACGGAACCGTCGGGCGTAGCCGCGTAGACGGCATCGCCCAGCACGGTGGGCGCGAAGCCCAGGCCGGAACCGCTGCCGATGGACGTGGACCATACCTGGCGCACGGACATGCCGGCCTTGTATTCAGTCAGGGGAGCGGGGTCGTAACGGCCGTCGTCGTGGGAAAACATGCCGCATCCGCCCAGCGCAAGCAGGCTTGCCAGCAAAACGGCGCCGCGCCACGTACGGCCAGGTGCAAATTTACGCATTACAGTCACGCTCCGCTCAAGGCATCCAGTTTCAGTTGCACGACCTGGGTCAGGGGGTTCGCCATGCCCAGGCCATCGATGGCGCTTTGCCACGCCGCGCGCGCCTCGTCGCGCTTGCCCTGCGCGGCCAGAACGTCGCCACGGCGGTCCGCGAACAACGCGGCAAAGGCAGCGGGCGGATTGTTCAGTTGCGCCAGGGCGGCATCGTATTGCTTCTGGTCCAGCAGCATGCCGGCCAGACGCAGACGCGCGACGGCCTGCATGGACGGGTTCTTGCCCTGCCCGGCCAGCCATTCAAGCTGTTCGCGAGCACCGGCCTCGTCCTTCTGAGCCTGCAGCGCCTGCGCGGCAACGAGCGCGCCGCGTGCGGCATAGCCGGTATTGGGGTACTTGTCGCGCAGCGTCGCGGCGGCAGTCTTGATACGCACCGAGGAATCGGCGCCGCCCAGGCGGGCCGCGTCTTCGAGCGCCTCGAAGTAGCCCATGGCCTGGTTGGCGCGATGCGATTCAAACGCCTTCCAGCCCCACCAGCCGCCCCAGGCCAGGAGCACGACGGTCGCCAGCGTGAGCACGAGAGTTCCGTAGCGGGCCCACCACGCCTTGATCGCGTCGAGTTTTTCCTGTTCTTCCAGATCGTATGCCATGCCTTAACCCTTGTTGTTCAATGCATCGGCCAGATTCGCCAACGGAACCTGCTGCTGCGCCGCCTCGCCCTGTTCCTGCGCGCGCAGGAATTTGACGCTGGCGGTCTGCGACGCCACTTCATCGGCGCCAAGGATAACCGCAACGCGAGCGCCGCTGGCATCCGCGCGCTTGAATTGGGACTTGAAGCCCGCCGAACCGGCATGAACGATGACTGACAGGCCAGCGTCCCGCAGGTCTTCACCTACGCGGGCGGCAAGGCGCTGCGCGTCTTCACCCTGATGCACGACGTAGACATCGCATTCCGCGGGAGCGGCAACTTCGACGCTTTGTTCCCACAAATCCAGCAGGCGTTCCATGCCAATGGCGAACCCCACGGCGGGAGCCGACTTGCCGCCCAGCAGTTCGATCAGGCCGTCGTAGCGGCCTCCGCCGCAGACGGTGCCTTGCGAACCGAGGCGGTCGGTAACCCACTCGAAGACGGTCAGGTTGTAGTAGTCCAGGCCGCGGACCAGGCGAGGATTCAAGCGGTACTCGATTCCGGCGTCCGACAGGCGCTGGCACACGCCATCGAAGTGCGCGCGGGATTCTTCGCCCAGGAAATCGAACAGGCGCGGCGCGCTGTCGGCCATTTCCTGCATGGCGGGGTTCTTCGTGTCCAGCACGCGCAGCGGGTTGCTATACATGCGGCGCTGGCCGTCTTCGTCCAGGACGTCGCGATGCTTTTCCAGATGCTGGATCAGGGCAGCGCGATGCGCGGCGCGCTCGGCCGGCTGCCCCAGCGAGTTCAGTTCGAGGCGCACGTCTTTCAGGCCAAGCAGCTTCCAGAGGCGAGCCAGCATGACGATCAGTTCGGCATCCACATCGGGACCAGCAAAGCCGAGCGCTTCGACGTCGATCTGGTGGAACTGGCGATAGCGGCCGCGTTGCGGACGTTCGTGGCGGAAGACCGGACCGATGGAGTAGACGCGCTGCGGGCGGTCATAGAGCAGGTTGTGCTCGATGGACGCGCGCACGATGCCGGCCGTCATCTCGGGCCGCATCGTCAGCGATTCGCCATTCAGCGCATCGGTGAACGTGTACATCTCTTTTTCGACGATGTCGGTGACTTCGCCAATGCCGCGCGCGAACAGGCGCGTATGCTCAAGCACGGGCGTACGCACATTGCGATAGCCGTAGCCGCGCAGCCAGCCGCGCACGATTTCCTCGAATTGCTCCCAGCGGGCGCTTGCCCCTGGCAACAGGTCATTCATGCCGCGGATGGCGGCGACTTTCTGGAAAGCTTGAGTCATCTTGATCATGCCGCGCCGCGCGCCGGCGCGCGGGCGGCTACACCCTTACTTTAGTGAGAGGCGAGCGCGCCGTAGCGACGCGCAACGTATTCTTCAACGATGGCCTGGAACTCTTCGGCGATATGGTCGCCCTTGAGCGTAACGGTGCGCTCGCCGTCGACGAACACCGGGGCAGCCGGCACCTCGCCGGTGCCGGGCAGACTGATCCCGATGTCGGCATGGCGGCTTTCGCCCGGCCCATTGACCACACAGCCCATCACCGCGACGTTCATGCTTTCGACGCCGGGATATTGCGCCCGCCACACCGGCATCTGCCGGCGCAGGAACGTCTGGATGCTGTCGGCAAGTTCCTGGAAGAACGTGCTGCTGGTGCGTCCGCAACCCGGGCAAGCGACGACCATGGGCGTGAATGCGCGCAGGCCCATGGTCTGCAGGATTTCCTGCGCGACGATGGCTTCGCGGCTGCGCTCTCCGCCAGGTTCCGGCGTAAGCGAAATGCGGATGGTATCGCCGATGCCCTGCTGCATCAGCACGGCCAGCGCGGCCGTGGACGCCACGATGCCCTTGCTGCCCATGCCGGCTTCGGTCAGGCCCAGGTGCAGGGGATAGTCGCATCGCGCGGACAGGTCACGGTAAACCGCGATCAGGTCCTGCACATGGCTGACCTTGCAGGAAAGGATGATGGCGTCGCGGCGCAGGCCGAGTTCTTCAGCGCGCTGGGCGTTGCTGATGGCCGACACGACGAGCGCGTCGCGCATGACCGCCTGCGCCTCCCAGGGCTGGGCGCGCCGGCTGTTTTCGTCCATCTTGCGCGCCATCAGTTCGTGGTCGAGGCTGCCCCAGTTGACGCCGATGCGCACGGGCTTGTCGTACCGGCAGGCGACTTCGATCATCTGGGCGAAGTTGTCGTCGCGCCGCTTGCCTCCGCCCATGTTGCCGGGGTTGATGCGGTACTTGGACAACGCCTGGGCGCATTCGGGGAATTGCGTCAGCAGCTTGTGGCCGTTGTAGTGGAAATCGCCCACCAACGGCACGTTCACGCCCATGCGGTCGAGCTGTTCGCGGATGGCGACGACTTCGCGGGCCGCTTCGGGCGTATTGACGGTGATGCGCACGAGCTCGGAGCCGGCCTGGGCCAACTCTTTGACCTGGATCGCAGTGGCGATGGCATCCGCGGTGTCGGTGTTGGTCATGGACTGCACCACGACCGGGGCGTCGCCCCCCACCGTCACGACGCGGTCGCCCCACTTTACTGCGACGGAACGCGTGACACGGCGCGCCGCAGCCCCGACCGGGGGAGGCGGCGCATCCTGGCAAGGCAAAGAGGAATCTTGCATCGGTTGAAGCCGGGTTACTTGGTCGGTTTCGGCAGCCAGTCGGCCGGCAGCCATTGCTGCGGCAACCAGCCTTGCCAGAAGGCATACGCCACGCCGGCGGCCAGCACCAGCACGATGGCGATCAGCCAACCCCAGGACGTCGACGACGAACGCTCGTCCTCGGCGCTGGATTGGGGAATGGAGTGCGCCGAATGCAACGCGCCCGGGCTGAGCCTTACGGGGCCGGTGACGCGGGCCTTGGGATCGAGCGAATCGACGATGGCCTGCGAATCCGCGCCTAACAGGCGCGCGTAGTTGCGGACCAGACCGCGCAGAGAAACGCCGGTGGGCAGGTTGTCCCACTGCTCGTTTTCAAGGGCTTCGATCTGCTTCGTGGAAAACTTGATGCGGCTGGACACTTCGTCGAGCGACCAGCCCTTGGACTGGCGCAGGACGCGCAATGCGGAGCCGACGCTGCCCGCAGCGCCTGCGGACGTTTCAGAAACTGCAGAAGCGAAATCCTGCGTCATGCGTGCACCTGTTTAATTGGTATGGTCTGGCGCTGTGCGGCGTTGCGCTCGGTAATCCGAGTGCGATCGCGCACCTCTCCGGCCAACTGGCCGCAAGCCGCATCGATATCGTCGCCCCGAGTCTTGCGGACCGTCGTGATGATGCCGGCGTCCATGAGACGCTGAGCAAAGACTTTCACGCGCGCCGAGGCCGAACGCTTCAGGCCGGACGCAGGAAACGGGTTGAACGGGATCAGGTTGAGCTTGCAACGCACCTGGCGTGCAATGTGGATCAATTCTTTGGCGTGCTGGTCGGTGTCGTTGATGCCGTCCAGCATGCAGTATTCAAAAGTGATGAAGTCGCGGGGCGCAAACGCCAGATAGCGTTCGCAAGCGGCCAGCAGTTCCTTCAGGGGGTACTTCTTGTTCAGCGGCACGAGTTCGTCTCGCAGCGCATCGTTGGGCGCGTGCAGCGAAACGGCCAGGGCAACCGGACAGTCCTGCGACAGACGGTCCATCATGGGAACCACGCCGGACGTGGACACCGTGACGCGGCGACGCGACAGACCATAGGCGTTGTCGTCGAGCATCAGGCGCAAGGCCGGCAGGACCTGGTCGTAGTTGAGCAGGGGTTCGCCCATGCCCATCATCACGACGTTGCTGATGACGCGCGTGTCTTCGGTGGCGCGGGCAGTTTCAAGGCGGGCGGTGCCGATGTCGGCCTCGAGCACGCGCTTGGCCCACCACAACTGGCCGATGATTTCGCTGGTCTTGAGGTTGCGGTTGAAGCCCTGGTGCCCTGTCGAGCAGAAGCGGCAGTTCACCACGCAGCCTGCCTGGCTGGATATGCACAGCGTGCCGCGATCGTCTTCGGGAATGAAGACGGTTTCGATGGCATTGCCCTGCCCCACGTCGAACAGCCACTTGCGGGTGCCGTCGGTCGAGCGCTGCTCGATGTTGACGGGCAATGCTTCGATACGGCAGTGCGTCGCAAGTTGGCCGCGGAATTCGCGGGCCAGGTCGGTCATGGCGTCGAACGAATCGGCGCCGCGCTGGTGCATCCAGCGCTGCAGCTGACGGGCGCGGAACGGCTTGCCGCCCCACTGCCCGACCAGATCGGACAAGGCGGAGCCATCAAGCCCCAGCAGATTGATTCGTTCGACGGATTCCATGACCAGGTAAAACTAAAGCGCTTTCAACAATCGAGCCGAAAAATTAACGGCTGTGGATGTTGATTTCGGGGAAGAAGAAAGCCACTTCGACAGCAGCCGTTTCCGGAGCGTCGGAGCCGTGGACGGCGTTGGCGTCGATGCTGTCGGCGAAGTCGGCGCGGATGGTGCCGGCGGCCGCCTTCTTGGGGTCGGTGGCGCCCATCAGGTCGCGGTTCTTCTGGATGGCGTCTTCGCCTTCCAGGGCCTGGACGAAGACCGGACCCGAGATCATGAAGTCAACCAGGTCCTTGAAGAAGGGGCGTTCCTTGTGCACGGCGTAGAAGCGTTCGGCATCGGCGCGCGACAGTTGGATCAGGCGGGCGGCGATGACCTTCAGGCCGGCTTGCTCGAAGCGGCCGACGATCTGGCCGATGACGTTCTTGGCGACGGCGTCGGGCTTGATGATCGAGAGGGTGCGTTGAATGGACATAAGGACTCCGAAAACTGGTTTTCTGACGGGTTTCTGGTTAATTGCCTGGTGAGGCTCTGCGCTTGCCGGTGCCGCCGTTCGGCGCCGCCCGTCAAGCATCATTGCGCTGTTGGCGCGCAGACGTCCCGATGAGGGCATCGGGCCGTCCGGAGCCACCGACCAGGACAGGGATTCGACACTGCCGACCTGTCGGACGCGTCCTGGATTGCCTGCGGGATTCCAGATGTGCACGAACACCGACTATTTTCGCGCACGTTTCTGAAGGAATCCTCAATGAATTCAGGGACTTCTAAAAGGTTTACAGTAACCCGGTATTCTAACACGCTGAGAAGACCGCATTACATCTTAAAATGAGCGGTTTGCTGCCCGCTTCCCAGGCGGGCGCCCCTGTCTGCCGGAACCCTGTAATGACTCAAGCTGCCTCCCCGAACGCCGCGCCTCTCGCGGGCGAAACCCCGGAGCTCTCCAAGAGCTTCGAACCCTCTGACTTGGAATCCCGCTGGTATGCCGAATGGGACAAGCGCGGGTACTTCACGGCCGGCCAGCACGTAAAAACGGGGACGGAAAGCCAGCCCTACGTCATCCAGTTCCCGCCGCCCAACGTGACCGGCACCCTGCACATGGGCCACGCGTTCAACCAGACCATCATGGACGGTCTGGTCCGCTATCGCCGCATGTCGGGCGACGACACCGTGTTCATCCCGGGCACCGACCATGCCGGCATCGCCACGCAGATCGTCGTGGAAAGACAGCTGGATGCCCAAAAGGTTTCCCGCCACGACCTCGGCCGCGAGAAATTCGTCGAGAAGGTCTGGGAATGGAAAGAGAAGTCCGGTAACGCCATCACCGAGCAGGTCCGCCGCCTGGGCGCCTCCGCCGACTGGCCGCGCGAATACTTCACCATGGACGACCGCATGTCGCGCGGCGTGGTGGAAACCTTCGTGCGTCTGTATAAACAGGGACTGATCTATCGCGGCAAGCGCCTGGTGAACTGGGATCCCAAGCTGCTCACCGCCGTGTCCGACCTGGAAGTCCAGTCCGAAGAGACGGATGGCCACATGTGGCACATCCTCTACCCCTTCGTCGATGGCCCGCAGACCATCGTCGACAAGGACGGCCAGACCGTCACCTTGCGCGGCATGACCATCGCCACGACCCGTCCCGAGACGATGCTGGCCGACGGCGCCCTGTGCGTGCACCCCGAGGATCCGCGCTACAAGCACCTCGTGGGCAAGCAAGTCGAACTGCCGCTCTGCGACCGCAACATTCCGATCATTGCGGACGACTTCGTGGACCCCGAATTCGGCACGGGTTGCGTGAAGATCACGGGCGCGCACGACTTCAACGACTACGCCTGCGCGATGCGCCATGATCTGCCGCTGATCGTGATCTTCACGCTGGATGCGCACATCAACGCGAACGGCCCCAAGCAATTCCAGGGCATGGAGCGCTACGAGGCCCGCAAGGCCGTGGTGGCGCAGCTGGAGACCGAAGGCTATCTGGTCAAAGTCGAGCCGCACAAGATGATGCAGCCCAAGGGCGACCGCACGGGCGTCGTGCTGGAACCCATGCTGACCGACCAGTGGTTCGTGGCGATGAGCAAGCCCGCGCCGGAAGGCACGCTGAACCCCGGCAAGAGCATCACCGAGGTTGCGCTGGAAGTGGTGGCGGACGGCCGCATTCAGTTCTACCCGGACAACTGGACGACCATCTACAACCAGTGGCTGAACAATATCCAGGATTGGTGCATTTCGCGCCAGCTCTGGTGGGGTCACCAGATTCCGGCCTGGTATGCCGAAGACGGCCAGGTTTTCGTGGCCCACGACGAGGCCGACGCCACCGCGCAGGCGCGCGCCGCCGGCGTCACGGGCCCGCTGACGCGCGACCCTGACGTGCTGGACACGTGGTTCTCGTCCGGCCTGGTGCCCTTCACGACGCTGGGTTGGCCCGAAAACACGCCCGATCTGCAGCGCTACCTGCCGTCCAGCGTGCTGGTCACGGGCTTTGACATCATCTTCTTCTGGGTCGCCCGCATGGTCATGCTGACCACGCACCTGACCGGCCAGATTCCGTTCAAGCACGTCTACGTGCACGGCCTTATCCGCGACGCGGACGGCCAGAAGATGAGCAAGTCCAAGGGCAACACCCTGGATCCGGTCGACTTGATCGACGGCATCGATCTGGACGGCCTGGTTGCCAAGCGCACCTATGGCCTGATGAATCCGAAGCAGGCCGGCGCCATCGAAAAAGCCACTCGCCGCCAGTATCCGGACGGCATCCCGGCATTCGGCACGGACGCGCTGCGATTCACGATGGCCGCGTACGCCACGCTGGGTCGCAACATCAATTTCGACCTGAAGCGCTGCGAAGGCTATCGCAACTTCTGCAACAAGCTCTGGAACGCCACGCGCTTCGTGCTGATGAACACCGAAGGCCACGACCTGACGGTGCCGGATGCCGGCGAGCTGTCCTTCGTGGACCGCTGGATCGTCAGCCAGATGCAGACACTGGAAGCCGACGTCGCGCGCGGCTTCGCCGACTACCGCTTCGACAACGTCGCCAATGCGCTGTACCGCTATGTGTGGGATGAGTACTGCGACTGGTACCTGGAGCTGGCCAAGGTGCAGATCCAGACCGGCACGCCGGCTCAGCAGCTGGGCACGCGCCGCACGCTGATCCGCGTCCTGGAATGCGTGCTGCGCCTTGCGCACCCGATCATTCCGTTCATCACGGAAGAGCTCTGGCAAAAGGTGTCGGTGGTGGCTGGCAAGCGCAAGGAAGGCGTCGCCGACAGCGTCAGCGTGCAGCCTTACCCGAAGGCCAACCCCGACGCCGTCGACACGGACGCCGAAGCGGCCGTGGCCGAGCTGAAGGCGCAGGTCGAGGCCGTGCGGGCGCTGCGTGGCGAAATGAGCCTGCCGCCCTCGCAGAAGGTGCCGCTGTGCGCCCAGGGCGACGCACCCATGCTGACGCGCAACGCGCCGTACCTGGCTGCGCTGGCCAAGCTGAGTCAAGTCGATGTGCTGGACGCCCTGCCCGATGCGGGCGCGCCGGTGCAGGTCGTGGGTTCCAGCCGATTGATGCTGCACGTCGAAGTCGACGTGGCCGCCGAGCGCGTGCGCCTGGACAAGGAGATCGCGCGCCTGGCCGGAGAAATCGCCAAGGCCCAGGGCAAGCTGTCCAACGCCAGCTTCGTCGAGCGTGCGCCCGCGGCCGTCGTCGACCAGGAAAAGGCGCGCATGGCGCAGTTCGGTGAAACCCTGCAAAAGGTGCAGGAGCAGCGCGCCAAGCTGGGCGACTGACCTTCCGCCTGACCGTGGAACCGATAACCCCGGACTTCGCTCCGGGGTTATTTTTTTTGCGTTCCGAAAGCGTCAGACCCCGCCGTCGGTCATCCTGTACCAGGTCACTACCGCGTTCACATACAGCCGGCGCAAACCATACAGCGGGAACGGCACGACCGGCGACAACGGCAATGGCAGCGCGTTGGCGTCGCCGGTCGCCACGTACTGCGCCATTGCGCGCCCCATGCTGGTCTGCAGACCGACGCCGCGCCCCTGGCAGCCGATGTCCACCAGCAGCCCGGGTTGCGGCTCATGCAGATGCGGCAGGTAGTCGCGCGTGATGGCGACGCGACCGCACCAGCGGAACTCGATCGGCGTACCCGCCACCTGGGGAAACATCTTCACCATCACGCGTTCCAGATGCGCCCAATCGGCATCCCCCCTGGGCTCACGGAATGGCCCGCGGCCGCCCATCAACAGACGGCCCTGGTGATCCAGGCGAAAGTACAGCAGCAGGTTGCGCGTGTCGGAAGTGACGTGCCCGTCCGGAAAGATGCCGGCCCGGATGCGGTCCGGCAGAGGCGCCGTCGCGACCTGGAAAGTATTCGCGTCGATGATCGACGGCTTGAGCCCCGGCAGGAGATCGCCGCAATAGGCATTGGTGCACATCACGACCCGGTCGGCCGAGACGGTCGGGCCGAGCGCCGTTGATGCCGTCCACTTCCCGCCGTCTCGCTTTAGGCCGGTGACGGGCGTACCCGTGTACAGCATGGCGCCCGCATTCAAGGCGGCGCGAGCCAGGCCGCGCACGTAGCTCAAGGGCTGAATCGCCCCCGCTCGCCGGTCCACCCAACCCCCCAGGTACTTGTCCGCGCCGATCAACCGCGCCACCTGCGCCCGGTCCAGGGGCTGAGCATCCACGCCCAGCCGCGCCCATTGCGCAGCGCGGTCGTGCGCCACGCGCAAGGCCTCGGGATTGTGCGCGCCCTGGATCCAGCCCTTGCGCACACGAGGCACCTCCATGGCATGCCGTTCGATGAGGTCGAACACGGTGTCTGCCGTGGATCCCGCAAATCGCAGCAAGCGTTCGCCACGTTCGGGACCAAACATGGACAGCAAGTCGTCGGGGTCGTATTTCAAGCCCGGGATGACCTGCCCGCCATTGCGGCCCGAACCGCCGAAGCCTATCTCCCGCGCTTCCAGCAACACGACCCTGACGCCGTGCTCCGCCAAGTGCAGCGCCGTGCTCAGTCCGGCGTACCCGCCGCCAATGACGAGCACGTCCGCCTGCGTGGACGCGCCCAGCGGCTCGGTGGGCGGCGCCGCCGCCGCGGTAGCCGCCCACAACGAGGGGGAAAGAGGAAACGGCGATTGCTGCATGGGGCTTCCTTACATGGGATGCAGCACGCGACGCAGGAAGTCCTGCGTGCGGGGATGCTGCGGATGATTCAGCACTTCGCGGGCGGCGCCCTGCTCGACCATGACCCCGCCATCGAAGAACATCACGCGGTCGGCGACTTCTCGCGCGAAGCTCATCTCGTGAGTCACGACGACCATCGTCATGCCGGCCTCGGCCAGCTTGCGCATGACGCCCAGGACGTCGCCCACCAGTTCGGGATCGAGCGCCGACGTCGGCTCGTCAAACAGGATCGCTTTCGGCCGCATCGCCAACGCCCGCGCGATGGCCACACGCTGCTGCTGGCCGCCCGACAACTGGTTCGGATGCGCGTTCTCCTTGTCAGCCAAGCCCACGCTGGCCAGCAGTTCACGCCCCCGCTCCAAGGCCTGGGCGCGAGGCTCCTTCTTCACGAAGATCGGTCCTTCGATCACGTTCTCCAGCGCCGTTCGATGCGGGAACAGGTTGAAGCGCTGAAACACCATCGCCACCTGCGTGCGGATCGAAACGATCGACGGGGCATCGCAATCCACCAACTCTCCGTCAACCGTAATGCGGCCGGCGTTGTAGCGCTCGAGACCGTTGATGCAACGCAGGATGGTCGACTTGCCCGAACCGGACGGCCCGACGACGCAGACGACTTCACCCTGAGCGACCTCGGCATCGATGCCTTTCAGGACCTCGAGCGAGCCAAAGCTTTTGCGGACGCCTTGCAAGTGGATCATTTGGTTGCGTTCCTTTTTTCAAGATGACGCACCAGCAAGATGAGCGGCACGCACATGACCAGATACATCAGCGCCACGAGCGAAAACACGGTCGCATTCTTGAAAGTGGAAACGGCGATCAGCTTGCCTTGCAGGGCGAGTTCCGCGACCGTGATGGTGGACGCCTGGGACGAGTCCTTGAGCATCATGATCATGATGTTGCCGTACGGCGGCAAGACGATCTTCACGGCTTGCGGCAGCACGACGCGCCGCATCGTGAGGCTCCAGCTCATGCCCATCGCCATCGCGGCCTCGACCTGGCCGCGGTCGATAGCCTGTATGCCCGCCCTGAAGTTTTCGGCCTGATAGGCCGAGTACGCGACGCCCAGGCCGATGATCGCCGCCTGCACCGCACTCAGCGACACACCCATATCGGGCATTACGAAATAGATGTAGAAAAGCAGCACGATGATCGGAATGCCGCGCAGCAGATTGATCAGGCTGGCGCTGAATCCGGACAGATATTTGTTGCCCGACACGCGCATCAGCGCCCACACCAGCCCCAACACCGTGGACAGCGCCAGCGAGCCCAGGGTGACTAGGATCGTGAGCTTGGCGCCTTCCAGCAGGATCGGCATGAACTCTGCCGCGTCTTTGAAGAATTGCATCATGAATCAACCCGCCTCGACATAACTTGCGCGCAAGCACGACAGATGCGACCCGTCCGGCGCGTTCGGCGCGCCGGACGGAGCGTGTGATTGCCTGGGCCATGCGGCCCTGGCGGGCATCAGGCCCCGCCCAGCCCCCACTTCTTCAGGATGGCGTCGATGGAACCGTCCGCCTTCAGCTTGGTCAGCGCCTTGTTGATGCGATCGAGCAGTTCCGTATCTTCCTTGCGCGTGGCCAGGCCGAGGCTGCCCATGATGGTGGGCTGGTAGGACTGCGCCATCTTGAGGTTCGGATAGTTGCCCTGGGTAAGGATGTACGCCGCGATCGGATAGTCCATGAAGCCGCCCTGGATACGGCCGGCATTGGCGTCGCGCATCATGTCGGGGGGGTTGTCGTAAAGCTTCACTTCCTTGAAAACGCCGCTTTTCTGGATGGGTTCGACGAACGCGGTGCCGACCTGTACGCCCACCGTCATGCCCTTCATGTCGGCGAACGACTTGTAATCCTTGTTGTCCGTCTTCAGCACCATCAGGCCTTCACCATAGCGATAGACGGGTTCCGAGAAGCTCACTATCTGCTGGCGCTGAGGCGTGATGAACATCGCCGCCGACACGATGTCGATGCGCTTGGAGGTCAACGATCCGATCAACGCCGAAAACGCCATGGGCTCGATCTGCACCGAGAATCCCGCCTCCTTGCCGACCGCTTTGACGATGTCGACCATCACGCCCTCGATGCTGTTCGACTTGGTGTCGAGGAACGTGAACGGACTGCCGGTGGGCGTGGAGCCCACCTTCAGCACAGTCTGGGCTTGCGCGCCCGCGGCCATGGACAATGCTGCGAATACAGAGACAACCAGAGTCTTGAATTTCATGACATATCCTCATCGTGGCAAAAGAGCCGGGCTGCGGCGTTGCGGCCCGGTGGCAGGACGGCCCCCTGTGCCCTCCCGCTGCGTTGGTGCTGCGAGCTTATGGCGTCTGTCGCGTGTCGTCCCCCGAGGCCTGAGTGATGTTGGATATGGCCCAGATGACCTCGGTCGTCTGAGTCCCCGGATTGCACCAGCGGCGCGGCGTGCTGCTGGCATAGCAGAAGCTGTCGCCCTCCTGCAGGCGGATGACGTGGTCGCCGACCCAAAGCTCCAGCACGCCCTTCAAGACCACCCCGATCTGCTCGCCCTGCCCTGTCACGAATAGCTCGTTGCCGGTGGATCCACCCGGCGCGATCGACGCCCGGCACAGGTCCATGCTGCGGCATGCCGAAGGCGTGTACATCTCTTTGCTGATGCCCTTTTCCTTCAGGTCGATGAAGCGATGGGTGCCTGCGCGCGCGACGCGGCCATCTTCTTCACCGCCGGTATGCTCGGCGTTGCGCAACAGTGAATTCACCGAGACGCGGAACTCGAGCGCGAGCAGATGCAGGACTTTCACGGAGGCGGAGCTGAGGCCTCTTTCAATCTGGCTCAGCAGGCCGAGTGACATGCCGCAGGCGCGGGCCACTTCGGCGAGGGAACGACCCTGCTGTTTGCGAAGCTGGCGAAGTTGCTGGCCCAGCCAAAGGTCGACAGCGGACCCCGGCCGCTCCGCCCGGACGATGGGCGATGACGGCGCGGCGGCGGCACGGCTTACGCGGGCGGGGGAGCTCATATGAAAATTTCACATGTGTGTAATTTTCAATGCTAAGGAGCAGCCTATCCGCCCACAATCTAGGAACATCCCTAGCGCTGGGGCCGCTTTTCCAGGTGGAGGTGACCGTCAGGTCGCGTCGGACGGGTCGGGCGTACCGGGTGCAAGCTTGGGCGAGACATCACCGCCTGGCGCTTTGCGCGGCTTTCGGCGTCTTGGAGAAGAGCCTTCCGCGGGAAGCGGCGCGCCTGACAATTCGGCCAGAAAGCGCTCATCCAGCTTGTTGAGCCACCCCTTGGCGCGGGCGGATTCAATCAGCTCGGGCCGCCGAGTGGCGGTCAACCCCAGAGAACGATCACGTCGCCAGCGCGCGATGTTCGCGTGATGGCCGCTGAGTAACGGCGCAGGCACCGGCACGCCTTCATAGACTTCGGGACGGGTGTAGTGCGGGCTGTCCAACAGGCCGGACAAGGTGTCGTTGAAGGAATCCTGCAGCGCGGAATCGCCGTCGTTGAGCACGCCCGGCAGCAGACGGACTGCGGCGTCGATCACCGCCAGCGCGGCGATTTCCCCGCCCGACAGGACGAAGTCGCCCAGCGAGATCTCGTGCGTTACGCAACGATCGATGAAACGCTGGTCGACGCCCTCGTAGCGGCCGCAGATCAGGATGATGCCATCGCTGGAGGCCAGCGTTTCTGCGCCGGCCTGATCGTAGCGCCGGCCCACGGGCGCAAGCAGCGCCACGGGCGCCGGCCCCAGGCCTTGGGCGGCGCGCGCTTGTTGGGCGGCATTGACGGCGGCCTCGAGAGGGGCCGCCATCATCACCATGCCGGGGCCGCCGCCATAGGGGCGATCGTCCACGGTACGATGTACGTCATGCGTGAAATCGCGGGGATTCCACGCATGCAGCAGCCACCGGCCCTGCGCATGCGCCCGGCCGGTGACTCCCAGATCGCGCACTACCCCGAACATCTCGGGGAAGAGCGTAATGACGTCAATACGCATCAAAAGTCCACTGGCCAGTCGCTATCGATGCGGCGAGCCGCAAGATCGACGGCGTGGATGTGCGCGCGTACGAACGGAACGAGCATTTCGGCGGGTCGGCCTTTGGCGTCCAGCACGGGCTCGGGCCCTTCGGCCCCCGCCTTCTGCAGCAAGACCTTCAACACGGCATGAGCGCCGTTGTCGAGGACCTCGCCCACCACGCCTATCAGCGCGGGTTCGCCGTTGGCGCTGGTGTACAGCGCGCAACCGATCAGATCGACCCAGTAGTATTCGTCTTCCTCAGGCGCGGGAAAAGAACCGCGCGGCGCCTGCACGGTATGACCGCGCAGCGCCTCGGCCTGATCGCGATCCGCAATGCCCTGCAGTTGCGCCACCACGGTGGCGCCTTGCGAACGGACTTGCAGGATCTTGAATGCGACAGGTGCAGACGCGACAGCGCCCCGCGCCAATTCAGGCACAGGGCGAGTCAACCACCATTGAGATGCTGAGAGCAGCACTTCGGCATTGGCCGAATGCGGCTGCACTTTAACCCAGCCTTTCACACCGTAGGCTGCAGTGATGCGGCCAAGCTCGACCAAATCCGTAGGCGCCGCGTTGGAGGTTGCGGCATCAGGCATGTATCGTGCTCTTTATCGTGCTTTGATAGCTTTGAAAAAAGCTATGAATGGTAGCTTTCAAGCGCGTAGCTTTCAGCGTGGAAAAACCAGCGGCTGGGAGTACCAGCCAAGGGGTATCAGCTAAAGATACCCCGACGCGGGCAATTAGGCCGCGGCGGAAACCTTGGCCGAGTATTCCTTGACCAGACGCTCGACTGCGGGCGACAGTTGCGCGCCGGTGCCGGTCCAGTACTGCACGCGATCCAGCGCAATGCGCAGGTTTTCCGTGCCTTCGCTAGCCACGGGGTTGTAAAAACCCACGCGCTCGATAAAACGGCCGTCGCGACGGTTACGCGAATCGGTGGCCACCAGGTTGTAGAACGGACGCTTCTTGGACCCACCGCGGGCCAGGCGAATCACCACCATAGGTAATCCCTTGAATTAGTTGTGAAAAACGGGAAATTCTAGCACTTAAAGGAGCCTGCTGGCAAATGAGAGTGCCGAAATCTGTGGTGCGGCGCGATTTGTATCCTAAAACACGACACATCCGGGTATCCTACGAACGCAGGTCCCAGGTCCACCGCAGCCAGAAGTGTAGCCTCCCCGTCGCGCTTGTGCCTGCCGCCGGCCCGTTTTAATGCGTTTGAGCAGTTGGTGCGTCTGAAGAGCAACCCGATTGGAGCGATCGGTTTCATGTCGACCCGCGCAGATCTCTACGCTTTCCCTTGTCCGGCCGCCCCCCCAGGCGGTGGCGAACTACCGCTACATCCCCCCCTTTTCCCTCTGCCGGGATACTCCCAGGCCCTGCTGCCGCGACCCCGTTTTTGTCCGCGTTTTCCTCCATGAACTACCTTTAACCGGAGTGTGCACATCATGAAGAAACAAAAGACAGTCTTCACCCCGATCACGCGCCTGGCTCTGGCGGGATTGCTGGCGGGCACGCTGGCGATGCCCATGGGCGCCTCGGCCAGGGTGATCGGCGCCGCAATGACTACGGCGTCCGGCCAGGTCACGGCGGTGGATCCCGCCACGCGAACCATCACCCTGCGAGGCCCCGAAGGCAACTCCGTGGAGGTCGTCGCAGGGCCGGACATCCGCAATTTCAACCAGATCAAGGCTGGCGACACACTGACACTGGACTACTACGAGTCCGTGGCGGTCGATGTGCGCCCGGCGGGCTCGGGTGCGCCAGAAGTCGTGACTGAAACGGCGGCGACCCGCAGCGCCAAGGGCGCGCGGCCGGGCGGAGCCGTTGGCCGACAGACCACGATCACCGCCGAAATCTGGCACATCAATCCCAGCGCGAACCTGGTGATACTGAAGGGACCGCAAGGCAACAGGCGGACCATTCAGGTGAGGGATCCGGCTTTGCGAGCAAAGCTGCAGCAGCTGAAGGAAGGCGATCTGGTCGACTTCACCATTACGCAGGCTGTCGCCGCAGCCATCCATCGATAGGCGGCGCGCACCACGATGCAAAAGGCCCGTTTCTTCAAGCGGGCCTTTACTTGTGCATGCCAGACAATCGACCTAGCGTCGGCGCAGGAAATGCACACAGCGTCCGTCGGCTTCTTGTTGCGCGACGAGCGCGTTGCCGGTTTGGCGCGAAAAAGCCTGGAAGTCGCGGATGGCGTTGCGGTCGGTGGTGATGACGCGCACCACCTGTCCGCTTTCCATCTGCGCCAACGCCTTCTTGGCGCGAAGAATAGGCAGCGGGCAGGTCAGGCCGGAGGCATCGACCTCGTGGTCGAACGCGGGCGCCGCGGCGTCCGCGTCAAGACGGGTATCGGCCTCGCTCATCAGAGGCGCTCGTCCACCCACTTCTGCACGCCGGCAATCGCCGCGGGCAGCGCCGCGATATCCGTGCCGCCGCCCATGGCCATGTCGGGACGACCACCGCCCTTGCCGCCCACCTGGCTGGCGACGAAGCCGACCAGATCACCGGCCTTGATGCGATCGGTCAGGTCGGCGGTGACGCCGCCCACCACGCTGATCTTGCCGTCGGCGGAGCCGGTGGCCAACAGCACGACAGCAGGCTTCAGTCGGTCCTTCAGGTTGTCGACCATGCCGCGCAGCGCCTTGGGATCAACATCGCCAATGCTGGCGGCCAGGACCTTGATGCCCTTGACGTCGACAGCGGCGCTGGAAGCCAGATCGTTGCCGGCACTGGCGGCCAGCTTGTTGCGCGACTGTTCCAGTTCTTTTTCGAGCGTCTTGACCTGGTCTTGCACCTGGGCGATACGCGTCGGCAGGTCGGCCGGCGTGCTGCGCAGCATGCCGGCAACCTGGGTCAGCAAGGCGTTCTGATTCTGCACCCACGCCAGCGCGTTGTCGCCGGTGATGGCTTCGATACGGCGCACGCCCGCAGCCACCCCGCCTTCGGAGATGATCTTGAACAGGCCGATATCGCCCGTGCGGCTGACGTGCGTGCCGCCGCACAGTTCACGCGAAAAACCGATATCGAGGACGCGTACGGTGTCGCCGTACTTTTCGCCGAACAGCGCCATGGCGCCGCCCTTGACTGCGTCGTCGTAGCCCATGACCTGGGCGACCGTGGGATGGTTGGCCAGGACTTCAGCGTTGACGATGGCTTCGACGCGAGCGATCTGCTCGGCCGTCAGCGGTGCGTCCTGCGCGAAGTCAAAGCGGGTCTTGTCAGGGTCGACCAGCGAGCCGCGCTGCTGCACATGCGCGCCCAGCACCTGGCGCAGCGCCTTGTGCATCAAGTGCGTGGCGGAGTGGTTGCGCACCGTGCGGGCGCGGCGCACCGCGTCAACGCGGGCAAGCAGCGTGTCGCCGACCGCGAGGGACCCGGATTCGAGCACGCCGTGGTGACCGAACACGCCAGCCTGGATCTTGAGGGTGTCGGCAACGGCAAAGCGCACGCCGTCGGCTTCCAGCAGGCCGGTGTCGCCCACCTGGCCGCCCGATTCCGCATAGAACGGCGTGGCGTCAAGCACTACCACCGCGCTTTGACCAGCCTTTACGTCCTGGACCTGCGTGCCGTCCACGTACAGCGCCGTGACCTTGACGCCGTCGAGTTCGAGTTTTTCGTAGCCTTCGAAGCGCGTTTCGGCGCCTTCATAGCTGAGGCCTTCGGCCATCTTGAATTTGCCGGCGGCGCGAGCCTGGTCGCGCTGGCGTTCCATCGCGACCTCGAAGCCAGCCATATCGACTTCGACTTCGCGTTCGCGGCAGATGTCGGCGGTGAGGTCGACGGGGAAGCCGTAGGTGTCGTACAGCGTGAACAACGTGGTGCCGTCCAGCACGCCGCCCTTGGGCACGTTGGCCAGGGCGGTGTCCAGAATGCGCATGCCGTGTTCGAGGGTTTCGCCAAAGCGCTCTTCTTCCTGCTTGAGCACCTGCGCGACCCGATCGGCCGCGGCGGCGAGTTCCGGATAGGCTTCGCCCATTTGAGCGACCAGATCCGGCACCAGGCGATGGAAGAACGGCTTGGTCTGACCCAGCTTGTATCCGTGGCGCAGAGCGCGGCGGACGATACGGCGCAGCACGTAGCCACGGCCTTCGTTGCTGGGAATCACGCCGTCGACGATGAGGAACGAGCAGGCGCGGATGTGGTCGGCGATGACCTTGAGCGAGTTGTCTTCGAGGTCCTTGAGGCCGGTTTCGCGAGCGGCGGCGGCGATCAGGTGCTGGAAGAGGTCGATTTCGTAGTTGGAATGAACGTTTTGCAGGACAGCGGCAATGCGTTCCAGGCCCATGCCGGTGTCGACACAGGGACGCGGCAGGCGCGGCATGTTGCCGGCGGCATCGCGTTCAAACTGCATGAACACCAGGTTCCAGATTTCGATGTAGCGGTCGCCGTCTTCTTCGGGGGATCCCGGAGGGCCGCCCCAGATCTCGGGGCCGTGGTCGAAGAAAATCTCCGAGCACGGACCGCACGGGCCGGTATCCGCCATTTGCCAGAAGTTGTCGGAAGCGTAGCGCGCACCCTTGTTGTCGCCGATGCGGATGATGCGCTCGACCGGCACGCCGACTTCCTTGGCCCAGATGTCGTAGGCTTCGTCGTCTTCCTGGTAGACCGTTACCCAGAGCTTTTCCGCGGGCAGCTTGTAGACCTGCGTCAGCAATTCCCAGGCGTACTGGATGGCGTCGCGCTTGAAGTAGTCGCCAAAGCTGAAGTTACCCAGCATTTCGAAGAACGTATGGTGGCGGGCGGTGTAGCCCACGTTCTCCAGGTCATTGTGCTTGCCTCCGGCGCGCACGCTGCGCTGCGACGAGGTGGCGCGCGTGTACGACCGCGATTCCTTGCCCGTGAAGACGTCCTTGAACTGGACCATGCCCGAATTGGTGAAGAGCAAGGTCGGGTCGTTGCCTGGGACGAGCGACGACGAGGGAACAATGGTGTGTCCCTTGGACTTGAAGAATTGCAGAAACTGCTGGCGAATCTCGGAGGATTTCATCGTGGATGAAGCAGAATTTAGGCGAATCGCCAATTATAGAGGGTTGGCGGAAATACGCCTGAACGGGCCCGGCCGGGCTACCGGACGCAAACGTAACCGGTGGTCCAGCCTTCGGTCTCTGTCCATTTGCCGCCTGCGGAAATGATTACGCCCGCGTAGCCCTCGGGGCAGGAACACTGGCCCGTCCGGGGGTTGGCCGTGGACACGCCGGTGTAATGGAAGCAGCCCAGCGGATAATTGGTGCTGAAGGCGCCCCCGAACCCGCCGCTGGCCTGCATCCAGACGCCGGACTCGCACGAGAGCAGTTGTCCGACGCTGGAGGTGGCCAGCGTGCCGGCCTGGGCGCCGCAGGAATGTCCAGGGATCTCTCGCGCGCCCACCGTGACATGCCCGCCCGCGTCGAGGTTCCCCGCCACGGAAAGCTGCCCTTGAAGATCCGGGTCCCGGGTGTCGCGCATTTTCACATAGCCGCTCAAGTCTGGAGGCCCGCTGCCGACGCCCGCCCACAGGGCCAGGGTGCCGGGCGCATAAGTGGGCAAACCCGGCGCCACGGGGTTGGGAAAGCGGTAGGCAGCCCCGCGCAACTGGGATGGCGCGTCGGGCCACACCGCCCCGCCGTAGCCAGCGGCCGCCTCGATGACCGACGCCATGGCAATTTGATCCGGCAATTGCGTCCCTTTTTTCAAAACGGGCTTGTCGGCGATGATCAGACCGTCAAGCCGGCAGGGCTCGGCTGGGCAGGTTGTTGTCCGGGTAATTTGGATATCCGCGCCGAAGCCCATTGCGGACTTATCCGGGAAGTCGCCGGGCAGATGTCCGTGGCTGCGCAATTCGGCCAAGGTGGGCCGCAAGGCATCCACAAACAGCGGCAGGCCTTGGGCGTCCACCGGAGATGCCCCCTTGGACAGTGCGTCGGAATGGCGCGCCACAACGCCTGCCACCGCAAGGCGGATCTGGGTCATCCATGCGCCCGTGGATCGGGCGGCAGACGCCTCGATGTTGTGGACGACTTCGTTGGAAGCCCATATGGCGACCGCCGTGGTGATAGCCAGCGCCAGGACCAATCCGACCAGGGAAAAGCCGGCCTGGCGCCGCTGGCGGGCCGCCGGTCGCCGCGAGTCCATCCAGGCCGAAATCGGGGAGCGCATGGAGGCGCGGATCGAGGCGCTCATCTTGCGGTGAATACGAAAGTGTTGACGTCGCCCTGGCTGCATTGCGCCTGCGCCTGCGCAGCCCGGTACGGCGTGCTGGGCTTTGCGATCGAGTCCTTGACGACCTTGGCGCCGCCGCCGCCCGAGATGGAAATAACTTCAGATACCCGCTGCAGCACGGAGGCCAGCGCTGGACAAGCCGCATGGCTCACGCTGGTCAGCGTGAGCGTGAATGCCGAGCCCACGCCGGCGCCATCGACGGCGGCGGGCTCGACCTCGACGATGCCACTGCCGCCCGTCCCGCTGCCCCCCAGTCCGTGAGCGACACTGGCCGACGCGCCGGTGCCCTGCACGGCCAGCACGGTGGAATCTCGCAACGCGTTGGCAAGGGCGCCAGTGTCCAGCCCGGTGTAGGGCGTTACTCCGCCTCCCTGCGCGTTGATCTTCATGCTTGCGATGAATCGCTGCAGTTCCTCGCCCACCTTCGGCACCTTGTTTTCGATCACGTAACCGCCAATGGCCGGAATCCCGACGATCGCGATCAGCAAGACGATCGCAGTGACAATGGAGACTTCCATCAAGGAAAACCCCTGCTGGCGCGAGGCGCCAGATCCCATCTTTTCAAGACCTTTCATCAATGCCCTCTTTGGATAAAGCGCGCAGCTTTGCTGCGCCGTTTGTCGCCGGCCGCAGAACCCTCTATTGGCTGGCGTAGAAATTGGTCAGCGCCTGGCGCAATTCGTCGATGACGGCGTAGTGCCAGAGCGTGATGCCCAGCACTGTCGCCAGCGACAGGATCAGCAGAGACCATCGCAGCACCAGCGCCTGGCGCCGCACCCGCGCCAGCAGGCGAAGCTCGACCCGTTGACGAACACGCGCCAGCCCGGGCTCCACGCCCAGGGCATCCATCATGTCGGCCATGTACCACCAGGTTTCCGGGTCCAGCAGTCCGGTTCCGAATATCTCGGGACCACTGGCGCCGGCATCGATGCGGTTCAACATCGACTGAAGATGGGCGTGCAGCCAAGGCGGCGCGTGGCGGGCCTGCACGGACAGCGCGCGGCGCAAGCGCGTGTCAGCCGCGCCGTGCTGCCGGATAAGCACCGCCAGCAAGGACAGAAATCGGATTGCCTGGAAATCGCGGTACAGCCGCCAAAGCAACCAGCGGTCGAGCACGGCCCGTACATCCCCGGTGAGGTTCGCCAACGACCACAGCGCCAGCAGGACAGCGCCGAAGATAAGAACCACCCAAAGCGCCAGCCATTGCCTCAATCCGCTGGACAGCGCGAAGAGCGCGCGCGTCAGGCGGGCGTAGTCTTCGGCAGGGACCGCCTGAAAGACTTGCTGCAAGCGAGGCACGCTGAAAAATGGGATGGCGCACAGCAGAGCGAAGGCCACGGCTGCCGCCACCACGCCTGTCGCGGCGGCCGACAGCAGCGCCATCCATGCGTCGGACGCGAGCCTGACGGCGCGAGCCAGGTCCCGCAACGCCGCGGCGAGATCGCCGCCCTCTTCCTGCACGCAGCTCAGCAATTCGCATTCGCCCTGCGGCAGCGTATCGAGCCACGCGATGCCGAGGTCGCCGCCGGCATCCAGGTAGGCAGCGGCCCAATGTTGGCAAAGACGCCCACGCACCGTGGCGGGCCCATACCGGCGCGCGTCGTCTTCGAAGATGTCGCGCAGGCTCTTGCGACCCTGCGTGCCTTCCACGACGTCGGCCAGATATTCGTAATAGTCGGCGCGCTGCGAGCGGAAGCGCAGGCCGTCCACCCGCGGCTGGTGCAAGCCGCTGGAAACGCGGAGCCATGAAGACCGGGGCGCAAGATCAACCATGGCTGCCCCCCGCGGGCCCGGCTGCGCCGGCACGCGGCGCGACGGGCAGTTCGAACCTGCGCAACAGGGTTCGAGGATCGATTTCGCCAAGGCTGACTTTGTACAACGCACAATCCAACGCGCGTGCGCCGCGCATGGCCGCATCGCGCCAGGCGCCGCCGGTGCTGGGCAGGAATTGCTGCTTCAGGCCGACGTTGTCGCGCGTGCGCACGCGATCCAGGAAGCCATTCGCGCACTCGGGCTCTACCATTTCGGCCGCCACGCTGCGGCCCGTCGTGCCGTTCAGTTCCGGCAGTTGCGCGCGTCGGCATTCGGGACAACCCGCCGCGTTTCTGACCCTGAGCGTCATGGCGTCAAGATCGAAGGCCTCTTGCATGCCATGAACCCAGCTGCGCCAGTCCCATCCGCCCCCTGGATTTTGCTGAGCCGTGCTCCACAGGCTGTCCACGGGCAGCGCACAGCCATTGCAAAGCCTGGGCAGCAAGGTTTGGTAGATGAGGAGTTTGAGGACACCAGGCGAAGCGAGGAAGTCGCGAGATACGCCGATTGCGTCGGACGCCAGGCGCTCTGGGATCATCGCCGCCGATCCGGCGTGTGTGGTGGCGTACAAGCTGACGCCCGAGCTGGCGAGGTCCATGAAGGCCCGGCCAGTGTGGGTATCGCGGATCTCGCCGATGAGCAGGTCATTCATCGCCGACCGCTTGATGGTCTTCAGCTTGGCGTCGAGCGCAGGCCAGGCTGAATCCGCAAGCGCGCCCGCCAGTGTGTTCTGCAGCGCGTTGCCGATGTGGTATTCAACCGGGTCTTCCAGCGTGATGACCTTGCGTGTGGGGGCGATGCCTCGCATCAGTGCTGCGATGGTGGTGGACTTGCCGGAACCAACGACGCCAGCCAGCACGATGGCGCCGCCTTCGCGCTCGCGTGCCCGCAACAGGGTCTCGGCCTGTCCCGGCAGGTAGCCGAGCGCCAGCAGGTCGCCGTCGACGGTCGCGTCGAGCCGCAGGATGCGCAGACACACCGACGGCCCCGCGTCAGCGGCCAGCGAGGCCCAGCGCAGCACGATCGGAACGGCGTCGACGTCCAGTGAAATACGCCCCTGCTGCTCGACGGCGGGATCGAACACGGCGCCGTTTCCGCCGCGCACGTCCATCCAGGCCACGGCCAGAACTTCGAGCAGCGTCGAACTGGACAGTCCCGAGAACCGGTCGGTGCTGACGTACTCGCCATGAATGGTGTACCGGATGTCGCCGGCGTCGCGCCGTTGGTTCACGTTGATGTGGACGTCGCTCGCGCCCTGGGCTACGCCCCACCGGACGATATCGAGAAAAAGCGCGGCCAATGCCGACGCGCGCTCCGCCTGCCTGGCGCGCGTCCAGCGCGCCGGCCCCGGTGCGGTGAACTGGCCGCGGGCGATCATCAGCAGTAGCGGCGCGGGCAGCACGTAGCGGGAGGGTTGCGCCATGCGATAGCCCGCCGCCTTCACCATGCGTTCGACTTCGTCGATCTGGTCGCCCACGGTGTATTCCATGACGGCGAAGATAGCGGCCTCCCCGCCTTCCAACAGCACAGGGCAAAGGCGGCCAGCGAGCGACGCCAGGTCGAACTGGCGGCCCAACGCGCGGACGAAGGCCGGCTCCAGGCGCGCGACATCTTCAGGAGTTTGCAGTTCGGGCACGAGTGCGCGCGATGCGGCGACGGGCAGGCTGTGGACCGTCATGGCCGGGCGCCCCCGGCGTCCAGGCAGGCGGCGTGGTCGCGGCCATCGCGGTGCAGGCGCACGCAGCCGCCGTCGACGGCCAACAGGCGATAAGGCTGTGACGTGGCCGGCCCGGCGATGGGATCGGCGCGGCCGGCGCGATACCGCAGCAGAGCCCCGTTGACGACCACGTCCACGTGCAGACTGCGCGCAGTGCCGAAAATCGCGGCCACGCGGATGTCATCCAGCCGTGGCTCGGGCGGCCGCGCGACGCTCGCGCCGGGCGCTGCGCCATTGGCGCAGAGGCCTGGCACCCTGCAGTCTGCCAGTGCGGCGGCGGCATCCGCGCGAAGCAAAGTGCGCACGATTTCCGCCTCTGGCCACGGTTGCGGCTCGGACGACTGCGGTGCTGCAGCCTGAACCGGCAAGCTCCACGTTGCCGCGACGCTGCTCGCGAGACCGAAGAGAAGCCGTCCGATGACGGGTCGGCCCGCCATGCAATGCCTATTCCTGTTCATAGATATCTCCTTGCAATTCGGCAACAAGCGCGCTGGCCACGAGGCTGGGTCGCGCTTGCGGCTGCACGTCGACGACCAGACGGGACCAGCGGGCGGCAGAGACAGGCCCCGGCATCAACGCCATCGAACGCAAGGGCCCGTGCAGCACCAGCGTGCGGCGCCTGATGATGGGCATGTCCTGATGCGGGGTGTGCACACGGGAAGCGTCCGCGCGGGATGCAGCGGGCATGCGCGGCTGGAGCGGCGCGGGCGCAGACAGCGCCACCGAAGCGAAAGCCGGCCGCAGGCCCTGCAAGCCCCCCGCGACTTGGGTGTCGACATGCAGCGAAGACGGCAACGTCATGTCGGCGAGCGGGATCGGCCGCGACGCCATGTGCCAGGCCAGCGTGGCTTCCTCGAGCGGTTTGAACGACACCCGCCAACCAGCCGGCATCAAGGCGTACAGACCGTGATTGGTGGCAAGAGGATGGGCCCTGGCATACACGGCGGAGCAGTTCCATTGCTGCGACCCCGCTTCGCACTGCACGCGCCGCAATGCCCAGCCCTGGACTGTCACGGGCAATCCCCCTACCCCAGCCAGCAAGCGACCCAGCTCCGCCTGTGGATGGGTCGTGGTGTCGGTCAACATGGCCTGATAGGCATCCACGACCGGATCACGGGCTGGCGCGGGTTCTGGTGCGACGGCCTGCTTGCGCAGGAGCGGATGGACCGTGGCGTTCCATATTGTCGGGGCCACCGCAGCCACGCCGATGGCGGCCACGAACAGACGCAAGGCGAACGGCAATTCCGCCCAACGAGTGGGCAGTGCGATAAGCGCGGCGCCGGGTTCGACGGATTGGAGCAGGTCCGCCCATACACGGTCGGCGGCGTGTTCTATCAGTGAAGGACGCTGCGCGAGCAGCGCCCGCTGTTCGTGAAGCGCGTCATCGAGCGATCCGAACACCCTGTCCGTCTGGGACAGGACCGCGCCGCCGTGGGCCGCGATCAGCCAATGACGCCCGTCGGGCAGGCGAACCAGGCTCTGGCCCCCTTCCGGGTATAGCAGCGCGAACAATTGCGCGGCCGATTGAGGATGGGCCGCATCCCCCGGCAGCATGCGCCGCGATACCCCTCGGCGTCGGGACGCGCGGGCGCGGCCATAGCCCGCGACCATGGCAGGAGCGCCGCCCACGACGTAATGCGTGGCCCGCAGGCGCCTCCCTCGCGAACGAGCCAGCTTTGGGATGTTGGAGCCGATCAATGCAAACCAGCGCAAACCGAACGCCAGCAGCCGCCCGGAAGCAGGGGACTCGAGCAGCAGGATTTGGGGAGCCCGGTTCACGGTCAGTACCCTTCCTCGACCTGGGCCGTTACCAGGACCAGGGTCGTCATGCGTTCGGTGGCGGCGCTGTCCAGGCCTCCGGCGAGCAACGGCATTCCGGGCGCGAGCCGTTGACGGTCGTGCTGGTCCTGCTGGCGGTCAAAGCCCGCGACGATCATGGGCTGGCCAGGACGCAGTTCGATCTGCTGCACGGTGCCGGTGCCGTCGATAGTGATCTGCTGGACCTGCACCTGATTGGCGTTTTGCCCGAAGGTGATGGTCTTCAGCGGTTGCGCGACCGCATTGTCATAGGCGATGGACAGAAGGATCTGCCCGTCTTCCTGGATATCCGGCACCAGCGTCAGGAACGAACCGACTGTCTCTTCTTTCTGGCTGATGGACACCGCGGGCAGCGAACCGTTGGCGCCGGTGGACGTCATGCCCGGAACCGCCGTGCTCTGCACGCGATCGATGTAGGAAAACGTGGTGCGGACGGCATGGGTGACGGGCCGGCGGTTCAAGGTGAGGACCGGTATCTTGCTATGCCGCACGACCGCGCCCATGGTGCTAAGCGCCGAAACGATGGCCTGCGACCCTTGGAACGGGCCCGTGCCGGCGCCCGCCTGAAGCACGCCAGCGCCGGTGACCGGCACGCCGGGCATGGCCAGCCGAGCGGTTGCGCCTGCTGCGGCATACAGCGCTGTCCAGTCCACGCCGCCCGACGTCTCGCTGTTGGCGATCAGCGTGATTTCCTCGAAGACCAGACGGACGCGACGCGTGAGTGTTTTGTTCTCGCGTTCCAGATAGCGCCCCACGCGGTCCAGGGCATCAGGCGTGTCAGTCACGACCAGCGTGGCCGCGCCGGGAACCGGATCGGCGATGACGCCGGACCTGGTGAGGAATGGCAGAACGTTGGCGCGCAGGATGGCCAGCGCGTTGTGCTCGCCCGCCGACAGCGTGGTGTTGGACGTGCTTTCAAAGCCTTCACCTTCGGCGCTGCCGGAGCGCCCCAGCCGGACATCGACCTTGCTGGCAAGAGACAACGCCCGCAATTCGAATACCCGCGTTTCGGTCCGGTAGAACTCGAGCGCATTGTTTTCATAGCGCCAGTAAACCGAGAAGCGCGCCGCCAGGGCGTCCAGCAAGTCGGCCAGCGGCTGGGGATCGGCGCGGACTTCCATGCGCGCCGGCGCGGCAAGCGCCATGGACCCACTGACGGCGAGGCGTGGCAGGAACTGGTCTTGCGGTAGCAGCGCTTCAGGGCGCACGCGCACCGGGATGCCGGTCGCGGCGGATAGTCGCTGGGCGAGCGTTGACAGGTCTGCCTCGTCGGCGAGCATCAGCGTGGTCTGCACGTTTTCGCGCAGCGCGGGCGGCAGCACGACCTCGCGCGCCAGAGGCTGCGGCTTGCCCGCCAGCCATGGCGTGGCGATTTCCTGGGCGGCGATGCGTGCCTGGCGGTTGGACAGGCCATCGGCGAAGTCCTGATGCCGTGCGCTTATTTCGGCATGCCGCCCGGTGGAGGCGCGACGCATGTCGGAGACCTGCTCCGACACAGAGCAGCCGCCAAGGATGCAGGAAAGCATGGCGGGCATAAACAGTCTGGGGTTCATGCTGCGGCCCCCTGAGGCGTTTGCGCGCGCGAGCACGACTGTGCAAGCGGCACGACACGCAACACGCGATTCCCGTAGAAACATGGCTGCAAGGGACGGTCCGCCAATTCGGTGGCGCCCAGCAGGCCGCGCACCGCCGCTTTGAAATCACCGGGAAATTCGGCGGTTGCAGCAAGCGGGATGTCGACGTCGACGGCCCAATGCTGAGGATGGAACGTCCATCCCGCTGCGTCGGCCCAGCGCGCAAGCACGGCTCGGAACGTGGCGTCGGGCGGCGCCGCGCGGAAGACCGACAGCTGGGCGGCTTCGGGCAAGGCCTTGGTTTCGGCATTTTTTAGGCTGGAGCCAGCGAGGACCGCGCCCGCTGAAGGCGGCCGCGCCAGCAGCGCCGACGCCGCCTGCGCGCCGCCCGAAGACTGCGCAATCGACTCGGACGCCGGACCGATCGGAGATGGCGAGCCTTGCGGCAGGTGCTGCGCCGGATCGGGCGAGCCGAAAGAAGGCTGCGGTGCAGGGGTGTCGGACCGACTCCCTTCCATTCGGGCGAGCGCTGCGCTGTTCGCGCGTTGCGCCCTGGCCGTCAGCCGCCCGCCGCGGAACGACAGCCCGTTCCACACGCCTGTGACCACAACGTAGGGGTCGCGCCGCACGTATGGCAGGGCTCGCTCGCCATCGTTGCCCATGCCGAAGATGGCGGGCAGCGGCTGCCCGGGCAGGAACTGCAGCCAGGTCTCGCGGCCATCGTCGAAGACCTGCAGAGGAGCGACGGCTGGATCGCCCGATAATTGCCAGTCAAAGCGGAAGCCCTGCGCGGACGGCCCGGCCGACTGCCAGGAGGACCCGCCCGGGCCAAGGTTAGAGCCTGGGCCCGACCATGTGCATGCGCCAAGGCAGAACAGCCCGGCCGCCATAAAGAAGATTCGTACCATGCCTCACCGCGAGCAAAGGGCGCATCGGAATCGACACGCGTGAGAGGCATGGTGGCCGACCATCCTGAGCGCCACCAGACTGGCATGTACGCATGGATGAATTGATCCGCCATGTCCATGCGGACTCGGCAGGCAAAAAAAAGCCCGGTCCGAGGACCGGGCAATTCCTGGGGCGGCGCCCTGTTGGCGCCGTGGAGATCAGCGTTGCGCGGCGATGCTGCGCGCTTGCGCGGCGGCGTTGTTCAGCGCGGCGACGGGCGGCACCTTGCCTTCGAAAGCGTCGGTGAGTTCCTTGTTCAGGACGGGCTCGATGCGTTCGTAGTTGGCCATGCGGAAACCGCGGCTGTTCTGCACGGGCTTTGCGCTCATGGAGGCAACAAACATCTGCGCGCCGGGGATGCGGCTGTAGAACGACACATCGGACGCGCGGAACGCGGCTTCGGTCAGGGGCAGGTAACCCGTGCGTTGATGCCATTCGGCGGCAACGACAGGCTTGGCCAGCCAGGCCAGGAACTGCGCCGTGGCCTTTTCCTGGGCCTGCGGATGCCCTTCAAGAGCCCACAGTGCCGAACCGCTGACAAACGGCTTGCCGCCTTCCTTCGTGGCCTGCTCGTAGTAAGGCAGCGGAGCCACGCCGAAGGACAGCGACTTGGTCGCCAGGAACTGGCCGAAGGCGCCGGAATTGGCCGTCAGCACGGCGCATTCGCCCTTGGCGAACAGCTTGTCACTGGCGTTGTCGCCCGAGTACGCCATGAACAGCAGCGAACGCTTCCAGCTCACCATCAGCGAGATGTGGCGCATGTACAGGGTGTCGAACTGCATGGCGGGCGCGGCGGACTTCTTGGTGACCGCATCCAGGCCGTTGTTGTTGCTGGTGAACTGCTGATTGTTGATGGGGGCCAGGTTCTCGAGGTGAACCGAGACCTGATCGCTGGACGCGTACGGGCAATCAATGTCGGCCACGTCGCGCAACTTCAGGAGTTCGCCCTGCAAGGCAGTCCAGGTGCGCGCAGGCTTGTTGGGATCAAGGCCGGCCTTTTTGTAGGCGGCGGTGTTGTAGAACATCACCGGCACTTCGGCCATCCAGGGGAAGGCCAGCAGGCGGCCCTTGCTGTCGCGCGTGAAGCTGCTGGTGGCGGGGATGAACCAGTTGAGGTCCTTGATCGGGTACTTGGCCAGCAGTTCATACAGCGGAAGCACCGCCTTGTGCTGGGCCACGACCTCGGGGGAGTGGTTGTCGGACAGTTGCAGCAGGTTCGGGCCCTTCTTGGCCTTTACCGCAGAGACCGCCTCTTGTTCAAGCGCGGCGGGCGATGCAAAGCCGCGCAGCGTGACGCGAACATCGTCCTGTTCCTTGTTGTACTGCTTCGCGAGCTTTTCGAACTCGGCCTTGTTTGCGTCGGTCAGCGTGTGCCAGACCTGTATCTCGGTGGCGGCATTTGCCGCGCCGGCCACCGCCATCGCGGCGCCGAACACCCATGCGCGCCGGCTGGCGAACATCGCGCGGGCAACGCCCGCCAATTGCAGTTTCTTCATAGGTTCACAAACCAAGAAAAGGGAATTCCGGTTCTGGCCGGCGTCCGCTGAGGAGATCGGCCAACGCCCGGCCCGAGCCAACACCCATCGTCCAACCGAGCGTACCGTGTCCTGTATTGATAAACAAATTGGGGATACGGCTGCGACCGATGATGGGCACGTTTGAGGGAGTGGACGGGCGCAAGCCCGACCAGTAACTGACGCGTTCGAAATCGAGCGCGTCGGGAAAAAGTTCCTGAGCCAGGCGAGTCATGGCCTCGCAGCGACCGGTATTAAGACTGCGAGAATAGCCGGACAGTTCCGCCGTGCCCGCCATGCGCAGGCGATCGCCCAGCCGCGAGAACACGACCTTGTGACTGCTATCGGTGAGGCTGACAGTGGGGGCCGCACCGGGATTCAGGATTGGGAACGTGGCCGAGTAGCCTTTGGCCGGATACACGTTGCAAGGGATGCCGAGGGGACGCAACAGCGCTGGGCTGAAGCTGCCCATCGCGACGACGTAGGCATCGGCGGCCAGGTTGGCGTAGCGGCCGTCCGGCTGGATGATTTCGACGCCCTGTACGGCGCCGCCGGTAGTCAGCAGCCGCGTGGCCCGCGTGTTGTAGCGAAATTCGACGCCAGCGCGGGCGCAATGTTCGGCGAGGGCGACGGTAAAAAGGTGCACGTCCCCGCTTTCGTCTTCCGGGGTGAAATCGCCCCCGACGATGGTGTTGCGATGCCGTGCGAGCGCCGGTTCTATTGCGATGACTTCGTCGGTGGACACCACGCGGCGTTCAACGCCGAAATCACGCATCAACCCGGCGGCGCGCTGGGAATTTTCGAATTCGTGGGGATCGCGGTAGAAATTCAGGATGCCGCGTTCGAGGTGGTCGTACTGGATGCCCAGTTCCGCCCGCATGCCGCGCAGCGTGGCGCGGCTGTATTCGGCCATGCGGACCATGGCGCGGATGTTCGGGGCCAGCCGGCTGGGCAGGCATTCGCGCAGGAACGCCAGCCCCCACATCCATTGCCGCCAATCCAGTTGAGGACGGAACAGCAGCGGGGCGTCGTCGCGGAACATCCATTTGAGCAGCTTGAGCGGCGCCTGGGGATTGGCCCAGGGTTCGGCGTAGGAAACAGAAATCTGCGCGCCGTTGGCCAGGCTGGTTTCCTGGGCGGGACCGGTGCAGCGGTCTATGACCACGACGTCATGTCCCGCCTGACTTAGCCACCAGGCGCTGGAGATGCCGATAATGCCGCTACCCAATACCGCTACTTTCATGCGCGCATCGCTCCTTGCGTGCCGGTACCGTTCGCGGACCCGATGTCCGCGCCCCCGGCAAGCCGCTGCAAAAGGCAGTTTACCTTGCCGTTTTGCAGCCGCCTAAGTAATAAAAAAACATATTACTTACGACCCGGCCTTCGCCAGATCGGCCTCGGACGTGAAGGCGTCCGCGTAGAACTCTTCGGGCGGCAGCCCGTTCTGGGCGCTGAACTCGCGCCGCGCCGCATCCACCATCAGCGGGGTGCCGCAAGCATAGACCTGATGCCCGGAAAGATCGGCGACGTCGCTCATGACGGCCTCGTGGACAAAGCCGGTACGGCCGGTCCAGTTGTCTTCCTGCAAGGCGTTGGAAACCACGGGAACGTAGTTGAAACCAGGCAGTTGCGCGGTCCAGGACTGCGCCAGCTCGTTCATGTAGAGGTCCTGCGGGCGGCGGCCGCCCCAGTACAGCGTGACCGAGCGGGCGATGTTCTTGTGGATCATGTGCTCCACGATCGCCTTGACCGGCGCGAAGCCGGTGCCGCTGGCGAGCAGCACGATGGGCTTGTCGCTGTCTTCACGCAGGAAGAAGGATCCGAACGGCCCTTCCAGGCGAAGGATCTCGCGTTCTTTCATCTGCGTATCGCCGGCGCCGAAGACGTGGTCGGTGAAGAGACCGCCTGGCATGTGGCGGATATGCAGTTCGAGCGGGCTGCCCGTATGCGGCGCGCCGGCCATGGAGTAGCTGCGGCGGCGGCCGTCCTTCAGGATGACTTCGACGTATTGGCCCGCGTAGTAGCGGAATTGTTCGGACGCCGGCAACTGCAACTTGAGCACCGTGACGTCGGGCGCGACGCGCTCCATGGTCTGGACGCGCGACGGCAGCTTGCGGATCTGGATATCGCTGGCCAGGCGCACTTCGGTCGATTCGACCACCAGGTCGGACTCGGGACGAGCCTGGCAGAACAGCGTGTAGCCGTCGGCCAGCTCTTCAGGCGAAAGGATCTGCGCGGGGTACTGGCCGGCGTCGAACTCCCCGGACACCACTTTGCCCTTGCAGGTGGAGCATGCGCCGTTGCGACAGCTATAGGGCAGCACGATGCCCGCCGCCAGCGCGGCGTCGAGCACGGTCTGGCCGGGCTCGACCGGGAATTGATGCTTGCTGGGTTGGATGATGACCTGGAAGCTCATGATGAAACGGTTCAGAGGCGACGAAGCGCTATCCGGCACGGCCGGGATGGCGCTTCGCCCGGCCCGGCGTCAAGCCGGGAACTTGCGGATTTCCTTGACGCGGTTGGCGTCGTCCACCAGCACCACCTGGGGCTTGTGCGTGGCCGAATCTTCTTCGGACATGGGGCCGTACGTGCAGATGATCAGCAGATCGCCGACCTGGGCACGGCGCGCAGCCGCGCCGTTCAGCGAAATGGCGCCGCTGCCGCGAGCGGCCTTGATGATGTAGGTGTCGAAGCGTTCGCCGTTGGTGACGTTGTAGAGTTCGATGCGTTCGAACTCGCGCATGCCGGCAGCGTCCAGCAGGTCTTCGTCGATGCCGCAAGAGCCTTCATAGTGAAGGTCGGCTTCGGTGACCGTGACGCGGTGCAGCTTTGCCCGCAGCATGATGCGTTGCATAAAATTTCCTGGTTTCGCGGCCCGGATCGCGAAGTGTTGCTAGAGTTGATTCCCGGCACCCGGATTTGCCGTCGAAAGCCGGTATTCTATAATTTTTGCCGCAGCGGGACGGCCCGTTGCTGCGGGCAGTCAAATGGCTGCCGCTATTTCCGGGGACGACCCCTATTTATGCCGGTGCTCGCCGGCAATGCAATCTTGGGAGTCGTGCATGACCTGGATCATCCTGGTATTGGCAGGCCTGTTTGAAATCGTCTGGGCCGTCGGCCTGAAATACACCAACGGATTCACCCGGCTCGGGCCGTCCGTCGTGACGGTGGTGGGCATGATCATCAGCTTCTGGCTGCTTGCCCTGGCCATGAAAACGCTGCCGTTGGGCACCGCCTACGCAGTGTGGGTGGGCATCGGCACGATCGGCGCCTTCGTGGCCGGCATCGTGCTGTTCGGCGAGTCCGCCAGCTGGCTGCGCATCGCCAGCGTCGCCTTCATCGTACTGGGGCTGGTCGGTTTGAAGCTGTCCTCGCCCTGACGTTCCGCCGGGCGGCGCGTCAGAAGTCCAGTTCGATTTCGACTGCGTCGCCCACTTTCAGGCGCGCTCCTGCCGGCGCATCCAGGATGGCGTTCTGTCCGAACACCACCCCGATTTCCAGATTGCGGTAACCCGCCAGCGTGCGTCCGGGCTCGTCGTGCTGCTTTGCGGTGCGCTGATCGATGTCCGGGATCGAGCAGCGGGTGCACGGCTTGACGAAAGCCATCCGCACGCCGGCTGCCGTGATCATGGCGGTGTGGTCCTCGTCGTAGGGTCCCCACTCGCCATCCACCACGATGTTCGGACGAAACCGGTCCATCGGCACCGGCGACACCCCCTTGGCCTGCAAACGGGTGTTCAGTTCGTCCAGCGACGCCTGGTTTGCCACCAGCAGCGGGAATCCGTCGGCGAAGCCAAAACAGTGTTCGCCCACGAACGCATCGGCCAGGTCGGGGTGCGCATCCACCCAACGCGACACCCAGTCGGGCTTGGCATTGCGGCGCGCGGCGCTGTCCACCTTGAGCAGGCGGCATGGCGTCTTGAGGAATCCGGAAAGCCACTCGGCTGCCGCCGCGCCTTCGCGACGCGCGGAAGTGATGTCGCTCCAGACGCCCACAGTTTCAATCCCGGCTTGCAGCTCCGACCCGTCCAGTGGGACGTCCAGATCCGGCATGCCCGGCGCCGACAGGCGCAGTGAATCACGCGTGAGGGCCGTGCGGATCAGCGCCATGGCGGGCCATTGCCGCTGCGTCATGAACTGGCCGTCCGCGTCCACCACCATCCATCGCCGGTCATGGGCAAGGCCGGCACGGTCGATGGGCGATTCGACAAGGTCGATGCCCGCGCAGGATTTGACGGGATAGATATGCAGGCTGAGGATGCGGGCGGACATGGCGGCGGGGGAGGCGGAGCGGTTGCGGATGCCGGTGAGAATACAAGAATTGCATCCGTCCAGCACCGCGGCCGGACGAAAAAAAGCCCGGGCCAAGGCCCGGGCTGTTTCCGAACGACCAGCCGGCTCAGCCGCCGACCAGCTTCAGCGCGTCGAGCGGCGTGACCGCCTTGAACCCCTTGCGCGTCGCGATGTGCTCGGGACGCGGCGTCAGCCCGTACTTGGGCGGGCTCAGCGTGTTCTCCATGCTGTTGTAGACCATGAAGACATTGGCGCGCGGCCACGGCGAGATGTTGCTGTTCGATCCGTGCATCGTGTTGCAGTCGAAAAACACCACCGAGCCGGCCTTGGCCGTCATGGAGCGGATGCCGCCCTGCTCCACCAGCAGTTGCAGGCTGACAGGATCCGGCACGCCGTATTCCTGCTTCTTCAGCGACTGCTTGTAGTGCTCGTTGGGCGTCTCGCCCACGCACGAGATGAACTGCCGGTGGGAACCGGGAACCAGCATCAACGGACCATTGCACTCGTTGTTGTCGGTCAGCAGCACCGAGCAGCTCAGCGCGCGCATCGAGGGCATGCCGTCTTCGACGTGCCAGGTTTCGAAGTCGGAGTGCCAGTAGAACTCCTTGCCCTTGAACCCCGGCTTCATGTTGGCCCGCGACTGGTGGATGTAGACCTCCGAGCCGAGAATCTGACGCGCCACGTTGACCAGCCGCGGATCGCGCACCAGGCGCGCCAACATCGGATTGAGCACGTGCACCATGAAGATCGAGCGCACGGCGTTGCTGCCGGGCTCCGTAATGGATTCTTCACGGCGGACGATGGACGGATCGCGCGTCATGCGCTCGACCTCGGCCGACAGCGCACGGACTTCGGCTTCCGAGAACAGGTTTTCCAGCAGCAGGAAGCCGTCGCGGTCGTACTGGCCGACCTGCTCGTTGCTCAAGGCGCTGGCGTACTTGCCGTCCTCGTAGACCACGGGGTCCTGGCGCGAAATGATGGCGGAACTTCGATCCGTACGAGACGCGTACGGATCCTGAGCGGGTGAGATCATGCGAACCTCCTTGTTTCAGGCCGCGACGGCATCGGGCAGCGCGTAGACACCTTCCTTGTCGTGCACTTCCTGGCCGGTCAGCGGCGGATTGAAGACGCAAATGACGCGCAGCGGTTCTTTGCCGCCGCACAGCCAATGCTCGTCGTTCTCGTTCAGCGCGTAGACCACGCCGGGGCCCAAGTCGTATTTCTTGCCGTCGGCGATGGTCTCGATCGAACCGTCGCCTTCGATGCACCACACGGCCTCAAGATGGTTCTTGTAGTGGATGTGCGTGCGGCCGCCCGGAAAGATGGTGGTCTCGTGGAACGAAAAGCCCATTCCATCCTTCTTCAGCAGCACGCGGCGGCTGACCCAGGTGTCGGTGCGGACTTCGTCGGCGGTGCCGATCACATCTTTGACATTGCGTACGATCATTGACGTTTTCCTCCAAATTTCAGGATTCGGGCAGACTGCCCCTCATCGGCCAGCGCTTCAGCCACGCTGGCCTCGATCAGATCCAGGCCCTTGGCCAGCAGCGACTCCTCGATCGTCAGCGCGGGCAGCAGCTTGAGCACTTCGTCATGCGCGCCCGAGGTTTCGATCACGACGCCCTTCTTGAAGGCGCATTGGGCGATGCGGTTGGACAGCGCCGGGTTGCTGTTGGACACCAGGCCCTGGATCAGGCCGCGACCCCGCGCCGACAGGCCGGCGTTGGGATAGCTATGCACCAGGTTTTCCAGCCAGTCGCCCACCAGGCGTTCCTTGCGCTGGATGTCCGCGGTGAACGCGGCGTTGGTCCAGTAGGTTTCCAGCGCCTGCGTCGCGGTGACGAAGGCCAGGTTGTTGCCGCGGAAGGTGCCGCTGTGCGCGCCCGGCTTCCAGATGTCATGCTCGGGCTTCATCAGCACCAGCGACATCGGCAGGCCGAAACCGGATAGCGACTTGGACAGCGTGATGATGTCCGGACGGATACCGGCGGTTTCAAAGCTGAAGAACGTGCCGGTTCGGCCGCAGCCGACCTGGATGTCGTCCACGATCAGCAGCATGTCGTGGCGCTTGCACAGTTTTTCCAGTTCCTTGAGCCAGCGCAGCGTGGCGACGTTCACGCCGCCCTCGCCCTGCACCGTTTCCACGATGACGGCAGCCGGCTTGTCCATGCCGCTGCTGGGATCTTCCAGCATGCGTTCCAGATAAGACATGGTGTCCACGTCCGGACCGAAGTATCCGTCGTAGGGCATGAACGTCGTGTTGCCCAGGGCGTAGCCCGCGGCGTCACGGAACTTCATGTTGGCCGTGGCGGCGAGCGATCCGCCGCTGACGCCGTGGAATCCATGCGTGAACGAGATCACGTTGGAGCGTCCCTTCACCTGGCGCGCGATCTTCAGCGCAGCCTCGACGGCGTTGGTGCCGGTGGGGCCGGTGAACTGCAGGGTGTACTGCCAATTGCGCGGCTTGAGCAGCACGCGATCCACCGTCTCAAGGAAACGCTTCTTCGCGCTGGTGGCCATGTCCAGGCCATGGACGACGCCGTCCGCCTGCACATACTCCAGCAGCTTTTCCTTGAGAACAGGATTGTTGTGACCATAGTTCAGCGTGCCTGCGCCGCTGAAGAAGTCGATGTATTCGGTGCCATCCTCATCGATGAGCGTCGAACCGCGGGCCTGATTGAATATCACGGGAAACGACCGGATGTAGCCCCTAACTTCCGACTCCATGCGGTCAAAGATCTTCAAGTCCATGATTAATCCTCCCTTTTCATCTCATAAATTGACAGACGGCCAGCTCCCTCCGGGTGCGCGACGCGCATCCGGACGGTCAACCATCCCGGTAATTCGATAAGTCCGTCAGGCCGGCGCCACCCCTAGGGGGACGGCAAGGCGAACGGACCTATCCTTAACAGCATCTCGTCGTCATGGTCCGCGCCGCCAAACAGTTGCCGGTCGAAGAACGGCTGTTCGGAAACGTGGGCGCCTACCTCGCCGGCAAGCCCGGCGAAGGTGCGGCGCGAAGCCTGGTTGTCAGGCCCCACCGTGGTTTCAAGATAGCGGACATGCGCCAGGTTCTTGCGCTGCAAGAGTTCCCGAAGCATGGCGCGGCCAAGGCGATGGCCGCGAGCGCGGGCGTGCACCGCGACCTGCCAGACGAACAGGACGTCTGGACGGGACGGGTCCACATAGGCGGAGATAAAACCGTTGATGCGTCCTCCGGCGCTTTCGGCCAGGACGCAGGTGTCGCGAAAGTGCTCGCACAGGAGCAGGTACGCGTAGAGGGAATTCAGGTCGAGCGGCGGGCACTCGGAAATGAGGCGGTGGATGGCGGCGCCGTCTTTGCGGTCGGGCAGACGCATCGTGTGGGTCTGCGCGCTGACTGCCGGCGCCACGGCACTTGAGAGTATTGGGGTGTCCAGTTCGTTTTTCTTCATGCAACGATTCCCGATTCTGGGGGTGCCCCGCCCGTGGGCACTTCAAGGATGGGCGACGACACGTCTCCATGCGTGTCGACTGCGGCCTGGCCATCCTGTTCCATGAGCGTCACGATGCGCTCAAGGGACAGCGTGATGGTGGCCTGTTCCAATTCCGGCAAGGCATTCAGGGCGTCGGCCAGGTGCTTTTGCAGCGGCGACGGCGCCCCTTGCGCCAATTCCCGACCCACATCCGTAGCCGTGACGAACACAATGCGGCGGTCTTCCCGGCCGCGCTCGCGGCGGATCAATCCCTTGTCTTCCAGGCGATCCAGGATGCCCACCACGGTGCTGGGGCTGACGTGCATCTCGCGACTGATCGCCGTGGCCGTCATCGGCCCGTTTGCGATGACCGTGCGCAGGCACATCAACTGCGGCGCCGTGATGTGGCTGACCGCGGACAACTGGCGCGAATGCAGCGCGATCGAGCGCGTGATGCGGCGCAGGGCTCGCAATATGCGCAGGTCGTACTGCTGTGAGGGATCGGTTTTCGCGGCGTCAGTCATGGTTACGGAGGGTGGTTCGGTCAAATCATTTCTACACAAATGATATGCGCCCGATTTATTCGAGTCAAACAAAAACGTCCGGCACGATGTAAATAAATGAACGCTGATTTGCCGATGATGACAGCACTATGGCTGGACTTGAATCCGCCGAGAGGGATTCGGAAACCGCCATGCGCGGCTTTTCCATGGGGGAAGTCCCTATAAAAAACATATGTTTTATTCGCTAGCATTTATCTACCATTTGTTTTTTCAATTATTTCCCGACCTGACATGTCCCTGCCGTCCGCCCTCCTCGCCACGCTTCAGGAAAAGCTGGAGCAACTGCCACCCGAGTTGCAACGGGCGGCGCACTGGGTTGTGGCGCATCCGGCGGAAGTGGGCCTATGGTCAATGCGGCGGCAGGCGGTGGCGCTGGGCGTTGCGCCCGCCACCATGCTGAGATTGGCCCGGGCGGTCGGCTACGACAGCTATGAAGGTTTTCGCCAGCCGTTCCAACAGGCTCTGGCGGGACAAAGCCAGCCGGGGTTGCGCGACCGTGCTGCCGCCCTGCAGGCGGCGGCCGGCGCCGACGCCGATCCCGGGCATGACGTCCTTACCGACTATCAGGTCCAGGCGATGGCGTCGGTGTGCAAGCTGAACCCGCCCTCGGCATTCGACGCGGCGGTGCAGACGCTGCTGGAAGCGCGGCAGGTGGGCTTCCTGGGCACGCGATCCGCCTTCGGCATCGCCTTCCAGATGCGCTACGCCTACCAGCTGGTGCGCCGCAACAGCGTCCTGATCGATGGCATGGGCGGGGCGCCCGCCGAACAGATCGACAACCTGGACGCGGGCGACGCATTGATCGTTATCTCACAGGCGCCCTACCCCACCGCCACTGTGCAATTGGCGCGCCAGGCCGCGCAGCGCGGGGTGGCGCTGGTCGCGCTGACCGACGATCCGCTGTCGCCGCTGGCCATGGACGCCCGCCACACGCTCCGGTTCGCGCCGCCGGACCGGGACGGTGTGCGAGCCCGGCCCGCGCGCCAGGGCCCGGGATCCTTCTTCCACACCACCGCCGGTCTGCTGGGCCTGGCGGAACATTTGATCGCCCGCCTGACCGCTCGCGGCGGCGAGGCGGTGCTGAACCGCCTGACCGAAGTGGAAGCGCGGCTGCGCGCCGATGGCGTCTACTGGACTGGCGCAAGCGCGCGCCGGCCCGGCTGAGGCACGCACCACAGCCATCATTAACCCTAGATCTACGGAAACCGCAGCATGAGCCAGACACACGTCCTGCATCGTTCTCTACGCCAGACACCTCCCGTCGCCGTGCGCGGCCAGGGTGTGTGGATCCATGACAGCGCTGGCCGCGCCTATCTGGACGGCTCCGGCGGAGCCGCGGTGTCCTGCCTGGGGCACAACCATCCCGACGTCCAGGCCGCCATGCACGCACAGATCGACGCGCTGGCCTACGCCCACACCAGCTTCTTCACGACCGACGTCGCCGAACAGCTGGCCGACCGGCTGGTGGCCGACGCGCCGGCGGGCACCTCGCACGCCTATTTTGTGTCCGGCGGATCCGAAGCCGTGGAAGCGGCCTTGAAGATGGCCCGCCAGTATTTCGTCGAAACCGGCCAGCCTCAACGCCGCCATATCGTCGCGCGCCGACAGAGCTACCACGGCAATACGCTAGGCGCGCTGGCGGTGGGCGGCAACGCCTGGCGACGCGCGCAGTTCGCGCCGCTGTTGATCGACGTGGAGCATGTCTCGCCCTGCTACGCCTATCGCGACCAGCGCGAAAACGAAAGCGCCGATCAGTACGGCGAGCGCCTGGCCGTTGAACTGGAACAGACGATCGAACGCCTGGGACCCGACACCGTCATGGCCTTCGTAGCCGAACCGGTGGTGGGCGCCACGTCCGGCGCCGTGACGGCCGTGCCCGGTTACTTCCGCCGTATCCGCGAGGTCTGCGACCGCCACGGCGTCCTGCTCATCGCCGACGAAGTCATGTGCGGCATGGGCCGCACGGGCACGCTCTATGCCGTGGAGCAGGAAAACGTGACGCCCGACCTGATCACCATCGCCAAAGGCCTGGGCGGCGGCTACCAGCCCATCGGGGCGGTGATGGCGCAGCGGCGCATCGTCGACGCCATGCAGCAGGGCAGCGGATTCTTCCAGCACGGCCACACCTATCTCGGCCACGCAACGGCCTGCGCGGCCTCGCTGGCCGTCCAGGAAGTGATCCGCCGCGACAACCTGCTGGAACGAGTTCGAATCCAGGGCGCCGGCCTGAGGCAACGCCTGGAAGCAACGCTGGGCGACCATCCTCACGTGGGGGACATCCGCGGACGCGGCCTTTTCATGGGCGTCGAGCTCGTGCAGGACCGCGCCACCAAGCAGACCTTCGACCCGGCGTTGACGCTGCACGCGCGCATCAAGCGCGAAGCCATGGCGCGCGGCCTGATGGTCTATCCGATGGGGGGCACCATCGACGGCCGCCACGGCGACCACGTGCTGCTGGCGCCGCCCTTCATCATTTCCGACGACGAACTCGACCAATTGACTGAACGGCTGGCCGGCGCGATCGACGCGGCCATCAGCCAGACCGGCGGCTAGCCGCCGCCGGCGCGCGCGAACCTGGGATCCGCGCGCACGGCCCGCCACCAACGGGCACGTGATGATTCAGCACAGGGCGACCCGCGGCTCGCGGGGCTGCCAACCGCCGGCAGAGACCGGCAAATCACGGGGAAAAACCCCAAAAGGAGTTTGCATGACCACGTCCGTCAAACACCCCTTGGGCCATCGCAATGCCTGGACGCTCGCCGCGGCGGGCCTGGCGACGGCATTGCTGTCCGCGGCGCCGGCTCCGGCCGCCGCCCAACAGAAGTTCGTCAGTATCGGCACGGGCGGCGTCACCGGCGTCTACTATGCCGCCGGCGGCGCAATCTGCCGCCTGGTCAACAAAGACCGCGCCACCCACGGCATCCGCTGCTCGGTCGAATCGACCGGCGGCTCGGTCTTCAACGCCAACACCATCAAGGCCGGCGAGCTGGACCTGGGTGTCGTGCAATCCGACGTCGGCTTCAATGCCTTCAACGGCGAAGGCCAGTTCAAGCAGGCGGGCGCATACCCGAAGCTGCGCTCGGTATTCTCGATCCACCCGGAGCCTTTCACCGTCGTGGCGCGCAAGGAGTCCGGCGTGAAAGGCTTTGAAGATCTGAAGGGCAAACGCTTCAACGTCGGCAATCCGGGCTCGGGCACACGCGCGTCGATGGAAGAGCTGCTGGCCACGATGGGCTGGACACTGAAGGACTTTTCACTGGCCTCCGAGCTGCGCCCGGACGAGCATGGCTCGGCGCTGTGCGACGGCAAGATCGACGGCTTTTTCTACGGCGTCGGCCACCCGTCCGCCAACATCCAGGATCCCACCACAAGCTGCGGCGCCAAGCTGGTGCCGCTGACCGGGCCGGCCGTGGACAAGCTGGTCGAAAAGTACCCGTATTACGCGCACGCCACGATTCCCGCAGGGCTGTATCCGGGCAACCCCAACGAGACCAAGACCTACGGCGTGACCGCCACCTTCGTCACGTCCGCCGACGTGCCGGACGCCACGGTCTACACCGTGGTCAAGGCCGTCTTCGACAACTTCGACGACTTCAAGAAGCTGCACCCCGCCTTCGCCAACCTGAAGGCCGCCGACATGGTGAAGAACGGGCTGTCGGCGCCGCTGCATCCGGGCGCCGAGAAGTACTTCAAGGAAAAGGGCCTGCTGTAAGGCCTGCCGCACCGGCACCGCCCGGACTCGAGGCCCGCGCCTTGGAGCCGGGCGAGCTGCCGCTTCCCGCTCGCCCGACGCGCGGGAACACATCGCGCGTGCCGGCTTGGACGCGCGCCACGACATGCAGGGGAATCACATGACAAAAGAGTCGCACGCGCCGACCCCGGATCTGGAACAGCTCGTCGCCGAGGCTGACCGCGGCGGCCGCGACGCTCGCGGCATCGCCGGCGCCACGCTGGCCGCCGGCGCGCTGATCTGGTCCTTCTTCCAGCTCTGGTACGCGTCGCCGATACCGTTCTCGCTGAACTGGGGCATTTTCAACGACACCGAGGCCCGCGCGCTGCACCTGGGCATCGCCATGTTCCTGGGCTACCTGGCCTATCCGGCCAGCAAGCGTTCGCCGCGCGACCGCATGCCCTGGTATGACTGGGTGCTGGCGCTGACGGCGGGCTTTTGCGGCAGCTATCTGTACGTGTTCTATAACGAGCTGGCCGCCCGGCCCGGCCAGCCCACGCCGATGGACGTGGGCACCGCCGTGATCGGCCTGGCCCTGCTGCTGGAGGTCACGCGCCGCGCGCTCGGCCTGCCCATGACGGTGCTGGGGCTGGTGTTCGTCGCGTATGCGCTGGCGGGCCCGTGGCTGCCCGACGTGCTGGCGCACCGCGGCGCGTCGGTGGAACGGCTGATGTCGCACATGTGGCTTACCACCGAGGGCGTGTACGGCGTCGCGCTGGGCGTGTCGGTGTCGTACATCTTCATATTCGTGCTGCTGGGTTCGATGCTGGACAAGTGCGGCGCGGGCAACTACATGATGCAGGTGTCGTTCGCATTGCTGGGGCACCTGCGCGGCGGACCAGCCAAGGTGGCGGTCGTGTCCTCGGCGGTCAACGGCCTGGTGTCGGCGTCGTCGGTCGCCAATGTGGTGACGGGCGGCATCTTCACGATTCCCCTCATGAAAAAGGCGGGCTATGGCGGCGTGCGCGCCGGGGCCATCGAGACGGCCTCATCGGTCAACGGGCAGATCATGCCGCCCGTCATGGGCGCCGCCGCATTCCTGATGATCGAGTACGTGGGCATTCCCTATACCGACATCATCCGCCACGCCATCCTGCCAGCCGCGATCTCGTACATCGCGCTCTTCTACATCGTCCACCTCGAGGCCCTGAAGCTGGGCATCCAGCCTATGATGGCCTCCGGCCCCGCGCGCACGCCACTTCAGAAGCTGGCCGGCTGGGGCATGGGCATCAGCGGCACGCTGCTGGTGATGGGCGCGGTGTACTGGATCGGCACGGGCGTCCAGGCGCTGGCCGGGCCGGCGGCCATATGGGTGCTGCTGACCCTCCTGGCGGGCCTGTACCTGTGGCTGCTGCGCGTGGCCGCCCGTCACCCCGACCTGCCCCAGGACATCGACATCAACCACCCGGTGCGCCCCCAGCCCTGGCCGACGGTCCGGGCGGGGCTGTACTTCCTGATCCCGATCGGCATCCTGGTCTGGTGCCTGAGCGTCGAGGAACTGTCCGCCGGCCTGTCGGCATTCTGGGCGGCCATGGCGATGCTGTTCCAGATGGTCACGCAACGCCCGCTCATCGCCTGGTTCCGCAAACAGCCAGCCGCCCCGGCCTGGCGGCAGGGATGGCGCGACGCCATCGGCGGCCTGCAGGATGGGGCCCGCAACATGATCGGCATCGCCATCGCCTGCGGCACCGCCGGCCTGATCGTCGGCGCCATCACCCTGACCGGGCTGGGACTGCGCATGACGGCTTTCGTCGAACTCGTGTCGATGGGCAATGTGCTGCTGATGCTGATCTTCACCGCCGTCGTGTGCCTGATCCTGGGACTGGGCATGCCCACCACCGCGAACTACATTTTGATGGCCACGCTGATGGCGCCCGTGGTGGTGGAGCTGGGCGCGCAGAACGGCCTGGTCATTCCGCTGATCGCCGTCCACATGTTCGTGTTCTATTACGGCATCATGGCTGACATCACCCCGCCCGTGGGCCTGGCCACCTTCGCGGCCGCGGCCATATCGGGCGAGGATCCGATCAAGACCGGCATCCAGGGCGTGACCTACGCGGCGCGCACGGCCATCCTGCCGTTCATGTTCGTCTTCAATCCGATGCTGCTGTTGATCGACGTGAACTACGGCTGGCAACTGGCGCTGGTCGTGACGGGCGCGACGATCGCGTCGCTGACCTTCGCCGCCGCCACCATGAGATGGTTCCGCACGCGCTGCACGCTGGCGGAAGTCGTGGTGCTGCTGCTGGTCACGTTCATGCTGTTCAGGCCCGACTGGTTCATGGATCATTTCGCACCCAGCCACGAAGACCGCCCCGCCTCCGAGATGTTGGCCACGGCGGCCGCCCTGCCCGACAACGGCCGGCTGACCGTGGTGCTCAGGGGCATCAATCTGGAAGGTGACGAATTGACCAAGACGGTCGCGGTGGCCTTGCCCGCCCTGGAAAGCGGCGGCACGGCGCCCGACGCCGGGCGCAAGCGCCTGGCCGACGCCGGACTGACGCTGATGAGCCTGGGCGACCAGATCCAGATCGGCGGCGTCCGTTTCGGCAGCCGCGCGCAACGCGCCGGCTGGGAACAGGGCTGGGACGTGGTGAACGTAAAGGCGCCCAATCCGCAGCGCTGGTCGGATTTCTGGGTGTACGTTCCGGCGCTGTTGATGTTGGCCGGCATGTGGGCGCGCCAGGGCCGGCGAGACGGCGGCGCTCCGGCGAGCCGTCTGCGAGCCCGCGCCGCCTAGTCAGTCGGCCAGTCGTCGCCAGGGGGGCCGCGCCCCCAGCGTCAGCGCCCGCAGGAACCACTCCACGGGGCCGTAGGCATGGCGCCGCAGCCACCATGCCGACAGCGGTAGCTGCAGGGCAAAGATGACGATCGCGATGGCGAAGGCGGCAAGCGGAGAAACAGCGGCGAACATCCGCAGGCCCCAGGCCGTGAACACGAAGGCGCAGATCACGGACTGCATCAGATAGTTGGTCAGCGCCATTCGGCCGGCGGGCGCCAGCCATGCGCCCACGCATCTGCCCACCCGCGTGCGCAGCGCAAGCAGGAACGCCGCGCCGTAGGACAGGCTCAGGAGCGGCGCAGTCAGCAGGCCGGCCGCCAGGCCGGGCAGTTCCCACACGGCGCTCATCTGCGGCATGGCGGACGTCGCGTACGCCGCCGCGCCCGCGAGTCCCGGCAACAGGCCCAATGCGCACAGCAGCCCCAGCGCGCGTGGTGCGCGCCACGGGTCGGCAAGCGCATTGCGCCGCCCCAGCGCATAGCCCGCCAGGAACATCGCAAAGACGTACGGCCCCTGCACGAACAGCACCATGAACCAGATCGTTTCGGTCAGTTCCTTGATGTGCTGGGCGATGGTGGTGCCGATGGTGCCGCGGTAGGCCTCGATGGAAGCAAGCGCGTCGGCCTTGTACAGCGCCGCGTAGCTGGGCTGCACCGGATCCAGCAGGCTCAGCCCGCCCAGGATGGCCCATACCGCAGAAGCCAGCACGATCAGCCACAGCGCAATGCGCAGCGCCCGCGCCGGGTCCATATGGCGGCATAGCAGCAGCGCCAGGCCCAGCAAGGCGTACGTCACCAGGATGTCGCCCTGGTAGAACAGCACCGCATGCGCCAGGCCCAACGCGGCAAGGCCCGCCAGCCGACGCAGGAATCGCGGCGCGAAAGCCGACGCGCTGCGTTCCGCCGCCGCCATCTGCAGCGTGAAGCTGTAGCCGAACAGGAAGGAAAACAGCAGGTAGAACTTGGTCTCGAACAGCCAGGCCACCAGCCAGCGGACCGCCAGGTCGACCGGACCCGAGAACACCGGATCGGGCACGCCTGCCCCGTAGAAGGGCGAGGCGAAAACCCCGATATTGACCACGAGGATGCCGAACAGCGCAAAGCCGCGCAGCGCATCCACGTGGGCAAGCCGCTGGCGCGAGTGGCCCGGGCCGTTCATGGGTGTTGCGGAGCGGGATGCTGGCGGCGCAACTTGCGCGCGCCGTCAGCGGCGTTGCTCTTCAGACGGGTGGTCGGTGTCAACCCAGCACCGGAGACAGCAGCGGCTGTTTGGGCCGCACGTCCAGCGCGCGGCCCTTGCGGGCGCGCTTGCCCACGTAGGTGGCCAAGGCGGCGCCCACCAGGATGTCCTCGGTCATCTTGTTGCGGTAGATGCCGGTGGCGCGCAACCCCAACGGGCCGATAGGCACGGTCTGGTCCAGCTTGTCCGCGCCGTCCAGGCCCATCAGGATCGTGCCGCGCCCGCCGCCAGAAAGCGACTTGACCTCGTCCAGCCCGAAGACCAGGAACTTGCCCTTTTGCGACAGCAGCGCCAGTTGCTCCGCGCCAGCAAACAGCGGCACGGGACGCAGCATTTCGTCGCCTTCTTCCAGCGTGACGAACTGCTTGCCCGCGCGTTGGCGGCTGATCATGTCGGACAGCTTGGCCGCGAAGCCGTAGCCGCCGCGCGTTGCCAGCAGCCAGCGGCTGTCGCTGGACGCCGCGATCGTGTGGACGATGCGCGTGCCGGATTCGAGGTCGATCATGGTGGTGACCGGCTGGCCGTCGCCGCGCGCCGAAGGCAGCCCGGACACCGGAACCGAATAGACCCGGCCGTTATCGCCCACCGCGATCAGCGTGTCGGTGGTGCGGCACTCGAACGCGCCGTAGAGGTCATCGCCCTGCTTGAAGCCGAATTGCGCGGCGTCGTGGCCGTGGCCCTGGCGGGCGCGCAACCAGCCTTTCTGCGACACCACCACGGTGACGGGTTCGTCCAGCACCTTGGTTTCGAGCACGGCGCGCTCGGCGGTCTCTATCAGCGTGCGGCGGTCGTCGCCATACTGCTTGGCGTCGGCCTCGATCTCGTTGATGAGGAGGCGCTTGAGCGTCATGGGGTTGTCCAGCAGTTCCTGCAGGCCAACCTGTTCCTTGCGTTTGTCGGCCAATTCCTGCTCGATCTTGAATCCTTCCAGGCGGGCCAGCTGGCGCAGGCGCATTTCCAGGATGTCCTCGGCCTGCCGTTCGGACAGCTTGAAGCGTTCCATCAGCGCGGCGCGGGGCTCGTCGGATTCGCGGATGGTCTGAATGACCTCGTCCACGTTCAGGTAGACCACCATGCGCCCTTCCAGCACGTGGATGCGGTCAATGACCTTGTCCAGGCGGTAGCGTGTTCGGCGCACGACGGTGTTGGTGCGGAACGCCAGCCATTCGACGAGGATGTCGCGCAAGCCCTTCTGGCGCGGCCGGCCGTCGGTGCCAATGCAGACCAGGTTGATGGCCGAGCTGCCTTCCATGCTGGTTTGCGCCAGCAGCGTGTTGACGAATTCGTCGCGGTCCACGCGCGAGGTCTTGGGCTCGAATACCAGGCGCACCGCGGCGTCCTTGCCGGATTCGTCGCGCACGGCGTCCAGCAGGTTGAGCATGACGGCCTTGGACTGCGTCTGCTCGGGCGTCAGGCTCTTCTTGCCGGTTTTCACCTTGGGATTGGTGATTTCCTCGATTTCTTCCAGCACCTTCTGGCCGGACGTGCCGGGCGGCAGCTCGTTGACCACCAATTGCCACTGGCCGCGCGCCAGTTCCTCGAACTGCCAACGGGCGCGCACTTTCAGGGATCCGCGGCCGCCGCTGTAGATCTGGGCAATATCGGCCGCGGGCGTGATGATCTGGCCGCCGCCGGCGTAATCCGGCCCGGGGACCATTGCGTACAGTTCTTCGTCCGGCAGCTGCGGCTGCTTGATCAGGGCCACACAAGCCCGGGCGACTTCACGCAGGTTGTGCGGCGGGATTTCGGTGGCCATCCCGACGGCAATGCCCGAGGCGCCGTTCAGCAGCATGACGGGCAGCCGCGCCGGCAACATCTGCGGCTCTTGCTGGCTGCCGTCGTAGTTGGGCACGAAGTCCACGGTGCCTTCGTCCAGTTCGTCCAGCAGCAGCCGGGCGATGGGAGTCAGTCGGGCTTCCGTGTATCGCATCGCGGCGGCGTTATCGCCATCGCGCGAACCGAAGTTGCCCTGGCCGTCGATGAGCGGATAGCGAAGCGAAAAATCCTGCGCCATGCGCACCATGGCGTCGTACGCCGCCTGGTCGCCGTGCGGATGATACTTACCCAGCACGTCGCCCACGACGCGCGCGGACTTGACGGGCTTGGCGCCGGCGCCCAGCCCCATCGCCTGCATGGCGAACAGGATGCGGCGCTGCACGGGCTTCTGCCCGTCGCCCACGTCGGGCAACGCGCGGCCGCGGACCACGGACACCGCGTAGTCCAGATAGGCCTGCTCCGCATAGCGCGCCAGCGTGATGGCGGCGTTGCCGTCGCCGTCGCCGCCGGGCGGGGTGGAGTCGAACAGGCCGGGTTGATTGCTGTCGGTCATGATGTATTCAGTTAGACAATTTCATCGAAGCGGCGCCGATGCGCCTCAGGAGGACGGGGCCAGCTGGGTGTCGGCGACGTGCGCGCGCACTTGGGCGCGCACCGCCTCCAGCGTGGCGGCGTCCTGCCCGCGCTTGGGAATGATCACGCCCTGCAGGGTGCCAAGGATGACGTACAGGTGTTGCGGGGTTTCCTCGACCCGACGCACGTCGGTCCAGTCCATGCGTCCGGACGCCGTGGCGGTGCTGTCCGAAATACCGTCGGGTCCGAAGTCGAGCTCGTGCCGACCCAGATACAGCGTGTCGGGCTGCCGGGCCAGCATGCGGCGCGTGTTCATCCTGACGAGTCCGGGCAGCACGTATTCGTAGGACAACGCCAGCAGGGCCAGGATGCCCAGGCCCACCGCCAGCCCCTGGAAGTACACCGGCAACAGCAGGCCCCAGTTCGGGCCCTTGCCGTCCCAGGTCTGCCACATCAGGTAGGCCAGCAGGGCCACGATCATCAGTACGGCAAACCGCAAGTGGGACCGGTAGCGGCGGCGCCGCAGTTCCGGCCGCTTGTACACATAGGCGGCGAAATCCGCATAGTCGTCGGCCGTCAGGTCGACGGTCATGCGGGCTTGTCCGGGCGCGGAGAGCGTCATCAGATGTCGAGCTCCGCGAGGTTGCCCTTCTCTTCGATCCAGGCGCGGCGCTGCGAGGATTCGCCCTTGCCCATCAGCATGTCGAACATGCGGGTGGTGTCGTCCGGCGTCTGGTCGCCGTAGCCCACGGGCAGCAGGCGGCGCGTATCCGGATTCATGGTGGTTTCCCAGAGCTGTTCGGGGTTCATTTCGCCCAGGCCCTTGAAGCGGCTGACGGACCAGGCGCCCTCGCGCACGCCTTCCTTGCGCAGCTTGTCCTGCGCGGCCTCGAGTTCGCCTTCGTCCAGGCAGTAGATCTTGCGGGCGGGCCGCTTGCCTTGCGCCGGGACGTCCAGGCGGAACAGCGGCGGCTTGGCCACGTACACATTCCCGGCTTCGACCAGTTTGGGAAAGTGCCGGTAGAACAGCGTCAGCAGCAGCACCTGGATGTGCGAGCCGTCGACGTCCGCGTCCGACAGGATGCAGATGCGGCCGTAGCGCAGGCCCGACAGGTCGGGAGTATCGCCGGGACCGTGCGGGTCCACGCCGATGGCCACCGAGATGTCGTGGATTTCATTGTTGGCGAACAGCCGGTCGCGATCGACTTCCCAGGAATTGAGCACCTTGCCGCGCAGCGGAAGGATGGCCTGGAATTCCTTGTCGCGTCCCATCTTGGCCGAGCCGCCGGCCGAATCGCCCTCGACGAGGAACACTTCGGTGCGTGAGGCGTCGCTGGATTCGCAATCGGTCAGCTTGCCGGGCAGCACGGCGACGCCCGAGCTCTTGCGCTTTTCGACCTTCTGGGCCGAACGCTGGCGCGCTTGCGCCTGCCGGATGGCCAGTTCGGCCAGCTTCTTGCCGTATTCGACGTTGCTGTGCAGCCAGAGGTCCAGGGCGCTCTTGGCGAAGCCGCCCACCAGGCGGACTGCGTCGCGGCTGTTCAGGCGTTCCTTGATCTGGCCCTGGAATTGCGGGTCCAGCACTTTGGCGGACAGCACGAAGCTGGCGCGGGCGAACACGTCCTCGGGCAGCAGCTTCACACCCTTGGGCAGCAGGCTGTGCAGTTCGGCAAAGCCCTTCACCGCGCCGAACAGGCCTTCGCGCAGGCCGGATTCGTGCGTGCCGCCGGCCGGCGTGGGAATCAGATTGACGTAGGACTCGCGCACGGCGTTGCCGTCTTCCGTCCAGGCGACCACCCACTGGGCGCCCTCGCCTTCCGCGAAGTTTTCGTGGTCGGCGCCGGCGTACTGCTGGCCTTCGAAGAAAGGCACCATCAGTTCGGCGCCGGTCAGGGCCTCGGCCAGGTAGCCGCGCAGGCCGTCCTGGTATTGCCAGGTCTTGGTATCCGCGGTTTTCTCGTTGACGAGCGTCACTTTCACGCCCGGCAGCAGCACGGCCTTGCTGCGCAGCAGGTGAGTGAGTTCGCCCAGCGGGATGTTCGGGCTGTCGAAATACTTGGCGTCCGGCCAGACGCGAACTCGGGTGCCGGATTTCTTGCGGCCGCCCTGGTCGTAAGGCGCCAGGGGCTCGGCGACGTCGCCGCCCTTGAAGACCAGGCGGCTCACCGCGTTATCGCGCCAGACCACGACTTCCAGCCGGGTCGCCAGCGCATTGGTGACGGACACGCCAACGCCGTGCAGGCCGCCGGAGAAGGCATAGGCGCCGCCGCCGGCCTTGTCGAACTTGCCGCCGGCGTGCAGGCGCGTGAACACCAGTTCGACGACGGGCGCATTTTCTTCGGGATGCAGGCCGACGGGAATTCCGCGTCCGTCGTCCTCGACGGACACGCTGCCATCGGCATGCAGCGTGACCTGGATCTGTTTGCCGTAGCCGGCCAGGGCCTCGTCTGCGGCGTTGTCTATAACCTCTTGCACGACGTGCAGCGGGTTTTCCGTGCGGGTGTACATGCCCGGGCGCTGGCGCACGGGCTCCAGTCCCTTCAGGACGCGAATGGACGCCTCGTTGTAACGTGGAGTGGCCAAGTTATCCCCAACATCTGTGGAAAAAAACCGACATTTTACGGATAAGCCTAGATTCTGCGCGGCTCCGGGTGGGATGCGCACGACCTGACCAGGTCCGATTTCGGTAGGATGATGACAGTCACAGCCGGCGTCCCGGGGTTGGACGGCCCGGAACACGACAACTGCGCCGCGACATCCTACACAAATCCAGCAAACCCTGTTGTTATTAACAGTGGTATGCCTGTTGTTATTGACAGTGGTATGCTTTAGGCCATTCCACAAACAAGAACAACTGCAAGGCGCGTCTTCCACGCGCCTTTTGCTGCCGAACCGAGAATCACCATCATGAGCGACCAAATCAAGAACGTCAGTGACGCGAGCTTCGATGCCGATGTGTTGAAATCCGGCCAGCCGGTGCTGGTGGACTACTGGGCTGCCTGGTGTGGCCCCTGCAAGATGATTGCCCCGATCCTGGAAGAAGTCGCCACCGAGTACGCCGGCCGCCTGACCGTCGCGAAGCTCAACGTGGACGAAAACCAGGGCACCGCCACCAAGTACGGCATCCGCGGCATCCCCACCCTTATGCTCTTTAAAGACGGCCAAGCCGCCGCCACCAAAGTTGGCGCGCTGTCGAAGTCGCAACTTACCGCATTCCTGGACGGCGCGTTGTAAATCGCGTGCTGTAAACGAAGGCGCCGCCCGCGAGGCGGCGCTCATTCAGTACCGCGCGAGCCCGTCCGTGGCGCGCCGCCAGAACCCTCCTCTACTTTTCCCCCAACACTCACCGCGATGCACCTCAACGAACTGAAGGCGCTGCACGTCTCGCAGCTGCTCGAAATGGCCGCTGGCCTGGAAATCGAGAACGCCAACCGCCTGCGCAAGCAGGAACTGATGTTCGCCATCATGAAGCGACGCGCCAAGCAAGGCGAGCAGATCTTCGGCGACGGCGTTCTCGAAGTCCTGCCCGACGGCTTCGGTTTCCTGCGTTCGCCGGAAACCTCGTATCTGGCCAGCACCGACGACATCTACATTTCTCCTTCGCAGATCCGCCGCTTCAACCTGCATACCGGCGACTCCATCGAAGGCGAAGTGCGCACCCCCAAGGACGGCGAACGCTATTTCGCCCTGGTGAAGGTGGACAAGGTCAACGGCGTGGCGCCCGAGGCGATCAAGCATCGCATCATGTTCGAAAACCTGACGCCGCTGCATCCGAATCGCGTCATCCGCCTTGAACGCGACATCAAGAGCGAAGAAAACCTGACGGGCCGCATCCTGGACGTCTTCGCCCCGATCGGCATGGGCCAGCGTGGCCTGATTGTCGCCAGCCCCAAGTCCGGCAAGACGGTGATGATGCAGCACATCGCCCACGCCATCACCACCAACTACCCCGACGCGGTCATGATCGTCCTGCTGGTCGACGAACGCCCCGAGGAAGTGACCGAAATGCAGCGCACGGTGCGCGGCGAAGTCGTGGCATCCACCTTCGACGAACCCGCCACGCGTCACGTGCAAGTGGCCGAAATGGTCATCGAAAAGGCCAAGCGCCTGGTCGAAATGAAGAAGGACGTCGTGATCCTGCTGGACTCGATCACCCGTCTGGCCCGCGCCTACAACACGGTCGTGCCGGCCTCCGGCAAGGTGCTGACCGGCGGCGTCGACGCCAACGCCCTGCAGCGCCCCAAGCGCTTCTTCGGCGCAGCCCGCAACCTGGAAGAAGGCGGCTCGCTGACCATCCTGGGCACGGCGCTGATCGAAACCGGCAGCCGCATGGATGAAGTCATCTATGAAGAATTCAAGGGCACCGGCAACTCCGAAGTCCACCTCGAGCGCCGCCTGGCCGAAAAGCGCGTCTATCCGTCCATCAACCTGAACAAGTCGGGCACCCGTCGCGAAGAGCTGTTAATCGCCCCCGACCTGCTCCAGAAGGTCTGGGTGCTGCGCAAGTTCATCCACGACATGGACGAAGTCCAATCGATGGAATTCATCCTGGACAAGATGCGCGCCACCAAGACCAACGCCGAATTCTTCGACATGATGAAGAAGAAGTAAGCAGGGTCTTCCGCCCAGAAAATAACCGCCCGTCAGGGCGGTTATTTTCTGGGCTGGATCGATACACGCCCGCGTCTCGCATCGCGCATCGCTCCGACGCGCGGCAGCCGGACAACCCGTCGATTGCTCGCCGCCCGGGATCAATGCTCGATGAATTCCGGGATCCGGCGCGGCGTCGAATCCGCGGGCCGCGGCGTCTCTTTGCCAAGTTCGTTGCCCGAAGCGTCGATGGGCTCGATGCGCGGATCGTCCCAGCTGCCCGTCACCGCATATTGCATGGTCATGGCCCGCGCCAGCGGCTGCTTCAGCAGCCACTGCGTGACAAAGGCGCCCAGGCCGATCAGCGGATTGACCGCCAACGCCGTCACCACGGCGGCGCCGCTGGCGTCAAGGTTGGGAATGACCACCGCCTTCATGTCCCAGCGCTCTTTGACCAGGTTCACCCCGCCGGCCAGCACGATGGCGGCCACGGGTCCGTTGATCTTGTAGCCTTCGGTGTTCAACACGCCGTCCGCGATCTTTACATTTCCGCGGATGGTGTCAAACGGGAATCCGTCGCGCAACAGGTTCGTGGGATTCACATCCAGGCGCGCCAGCCGCTGCAGCGATTGCAGCGACAGCAGCTCCAGCAGACGGGCCGTCCGGGAGTTCACGTGCATGAAGCGCCCGTTATCCAGGCTGACGACCACATCGCCCGTCACGTCGGCAATGTTGTGCGTCCAGGGCAGATTGCGCCAGGTGGCCTTGCCCTGGACATTGCCCTTGCCGCCCGACACGACGTTTTCGAAGCCGATGCGGTTCATGAACTGGCCAATGTCCTCGAGCTTGAGGGCTGCGTCGACGGTCAGACCGCGCCCGGGCCCTTCAAGGGTCCAGTTGCCGGTGGCGTTCAAGGCGGAGGAATCATTGGCGATGGAAAGCTTGTCCAACCGCCACTGACGGCCGCGCTCGAGGTTGGTGCCAATCACCTGAAGCTCGCCCAGGTTCTTGCCATACAGGAAAAACTGCTTGGCCTGCAGATCGATCGCCGGGATGTCCTCCAGGTCGTTGCCGGACGCCAAGGCCTTGTCGGCTTCGTTGGTGTCGCCTTCGGCGCCGAAGGACAAGTGCTTCAGGCGGGCGGTGATCTGTCCGGCGATCGCGCCCGAGGCTTCGCGCCACTCCAGCGTGCCGGCCACCTGGCGGGAATCCAGTTCAACGCGCCACCGCGAAGGGGCGGGCCGCGTGGCATAAAGCGTCAGGTCGTTAAAGGTGAAGCCGCTGGCGCGCAGAACGCCAGCCGCCAGGCTGATGCGCTCCGGCTGCGGCAGGACGGGCTTGGCGGCAGCCTTGCCCCGGGCGGTCGGCACGCTGAATCCGTCGGAGACGGTTTCCCAGCCGTCCATATCCAATTCCGGCAGGCTGGCGTTCAAGCTCAATCCCCGGTCAGGCAGGCTGGCGGGGCGGCCGATGCCCAGCGCGCCCCGCGCGAAATACGAAGGGGCGGAATCGGCGGGGTCCCGCTCAAATAGCGCGTTCACGCCGTCGCCCAGGCTTGCCGTCAGCCAGCGCCGGTTCCTGGCGCCCCGATCCTGCGCCGGCCCCCATTGCAGCTTCAGCAATTGCGAGGCATTGGCGGGCTTGCCGGCCGGCGCGGGCATGTCGATCGCCATGCCGACGAGGTCGGATTCCGCCGAGATGTCGACGGCGCCGCCCTTCTGGTAACCGAGCCTGCCCTTGTAGGCGGCCCTGCCCGAAAAGCGCGACATCGTTGGGGCGCGACTCAATTGCGACAGCCCGGCGCCCGTCAGTGTGCCGTCAAATCGAAGCACGTCGGAACTCTGTGCAAGCGCACCGTGGATGTTCACGGGTCCGCCCAGGAACTGCGCCCGGATGCCCTTCGTTTGCACGCCCTTCTCGGAAAATTCCAGATCGCCGTGCATCTGGCTGAACACGGGCACCTCGGGCATGAACGTGAACGAATTGTCCGAGAACCGGATATGCCCCTGCACCCGCGTATCGTCGGTATTGAGCAGCGGAACGTCCAGATCGAGCGGCATGCGCCAGTCGCCCGTGCCGTGCGCCTCGTCCAGCGCGCCGTCCAGCAGTTCGCCCAGCGGCGAATTGGCGGCCAGGGCCAGATACGCCGACACGGGCCCCGCGGTTTCGCCAGTGACCCGCAGTTGCGAATCGTGCTCCATGTCTGGAATGACGGCCTTCACCGCCCCCAGGGTGACCGTCTGCCCCGGGCCCGTCTGCGCCAGGCCTCCGCCTGCGCTGTCCAGCGCCAGGCTTGCCTTGTCGATGCGAAAGTTGCCCGACAGGTTTTCCAGCATCGGCCAACCCTTGCGGTGTTGCCGCGCGGGCGCATAGTCGACCTTGGCGCCGGAATAAGCGCCTGCAATGACGAACTCGCCGGTGGCGCCGGGCGCACCGAAGGGGAAGTCGTCCAGGTCGCCCTTGAGCGTGATGGCAGCCGAACGCATTTCGCCGGCGGGCAGACCATAGGCCAGCCATTCGCGAGCGTCTGCGTTGACCTCCAGCGGCAGATACCGATGGATGGACGGCATGGCGCCCCGCACCATCGTGCCGCGCAAATCGGCGCTGCCTGCCGCGGTCTTGCCTTCCCGCCGCCATTGCCCTTGCATGCGCACGTCCAGGTCTTCATTGGCCACACGCAGCTGGGCGATGTCCACGAACCAGTCCTTGGCGTCCGGCCCCTTGACCTGGGCGTCGAGCTCCAGATCGTTCACCTGCAGCGTGGGCGCTTCAAACACGCCCGGCAGCGTCACGCTCAATTGACGCACGGCGCCTTTGACGGCCATGTCGGCCGCGCCGGTGCTGCGCCCCAATGGCACGCCGTCGATGCGCACGAAATCGCCGGGCAGCGCGGAAATGTGCAATTGCGCCGAGCCCGCATGAAACGCCGGCCCATCCGACGCCTCCGCCCATGCCACGCCGCGTGCCGCGACGTCGCTGGTCAGCTTGGTGAACTTGCCATGGTCCAGTTGCCACCACGCGCGAGCAGCAAGGCGGCCCCGGATCGCGGGCACGTCGACCCACGGCGACCATGCCAGCGGTTCGAGGTCATCGAATTGCGCAAATAGCTGGCCGCTCCAGATGGACGGGTTCTTCGCGTCGGCGGCAAACAGGCTGCGGTTGAACTCGCCTCGCAGTTCCAGCTTGGGCGCAAGCGCCGCGCCGGCAGATGCCTGCAACACGAACCGATGGGACAGCTTGCCATTGCGCACCAGGAAATTGACGCCATCCAGTTTCAACTCAGGCGCCTTGCGCAGATCGTCCTGCCAGCGCAGCGTGGCGTCGCGCACCAGCAGTTCACGCTGGGCCGCCAACCAGCGCAATCCCGGATGATCCAGGTCGGACGAGTGATCGCTGGCGTTCAGGTCGATGTCCTGACCCGCAACCCACAGGTGATTGGCCGCGTCGCGGCGCAGCGTCAGTTCCGGCTTGTCGAGTCGCAGGCGGACGAGCGTGGGCGACAGCGCGAGCAGGCTGCGCCACGCCACGACAGCGGATACGGACGGCAGAGTCAGCACGGGGTCCGCCTCGTCGTCATAGACCTGGACGGAGGCTAGATCAAGCCTGGGATTGAGCCCTTGCCAATTCGCGCGGATCGCTCCGATCGTAACTCGGGCGCCCAACGCCTGACTGGCGTAGGCTTCTATCTGAGGGCGCCACTGGTCTACCCGCGGGAGGACCCAGTAGCGCACGCCCAGAAACCCGATGGCGACAACGCCATATACGGTCAGCGCGGCCCAGAACAGGCAGCGGAGCACTTTTTTTGGAACAGACACGGATCGGTGGGCAGGAGGAGATGTCTTGCAGTATCGTCCCCACTTATACCTGAAACACGTCCATCCGTCTGCCAGACTCGTACCATGTCCAACCCGTCCCCGCTTGCCCCCGCCCTCGCCTGGTCCGGCCATCTGCGCCGCCGCCTCGACGCCCATCCCGATCTGGCCGCCTGGCTGACTGAAGCCGTGCAACAGCCGGTCACACCGGCGCTGATGGAACAGTGGCAGACCGAACTCGCCGGCCCCGCCGCGGGCGGCATCCTGCCGGTGGACGTGTGCCGCATGGTGCTGCGCAAACTGCGTGAACGCGTCTTCAGCGTTCTCATCGTGCGGGATCTTTCCGGGCAAGCCGAGCTCGAGGAAGTCGTCGGGGCGATGACCACCCTGGCGGACATGGCGGTGGCCGCTGCGTATCGCAGCGTGGCCGCCGACCTGGCGTCGGTGCATGGCGTGCCGCGCGATCCTGCCACCGGCAAGCCGCAGGAAATGCTGATCGTGGGCATGGGCAAGCTGGGCGGCTGCGAGCTGAACGTGTCTTCCGACATCGACCTGATCATGCTGTACGGCGAGGAAGGCGAAACCGACGGCCCGCGCCGCATCAGCCATCACGAATTCTATGGCCGCCTGACACGCCGCATGATGCCGGTCCTGTCCGAGGTGGACGCCCACGGGCAAGTGTTTCGCACCGACCTGCGCCTGCGCCCCGACGGCGACTCGGGCCCGCTCGCCTGGAGCCTGGACGCGCTGGAACATTACCTGATCGGCCAGGGACGCGAATGGGAGCGATACGCCTGGCTCAAAGCCAGACTGATGCCCGCGCAGGCCTTCGAAGACAGCGACAGCGCCCCGCAGGCCAGGCAGCTGGAAAGCCTGCGCGTTCCCTTCGTCTATCGCAAGTATTTCGATTTCGACGCATTGGCCGCGCTGCGCGCGCTGCGCGAACGCATCCGCCAGGACTGGCAGCGGCGCGCCTCCGCGCGAACCGGCATCGACAGCGCGAACAACATCAAGCTTGGTGACGGCGGCATCCGCGAAATCGAGTTCGTGGTGCAACTGGCCCAACTGATACGCGGCGGCCGCATGCCTGCCCTGCAAAAGCGTGGCCTGCTGGAAGCGCTGCACGCCGAACGCCTGGCCGGCCTGGTGCCCGAGGAAGACGCGAGCCGACTGGAAGAGGCGTATCGATTCCTGCGCCGCACGGAGCACGCTTTGCAGTACCGTGAAGACGAGCAAACCCACCTGCTGCCGGGCGACCCGGCCCAGCGCGCGGCGCTGGCCGCGGCGCTGGGCGCGACTCCCGAAGACTTCGAACAGACACTGGCCAGCCATCGCGCATTCGTATCGCAGACCTTCCGCAACGTGTTCCGCATCATGGGCATGGGTGAAGAAGACACAGCGCCCGCGGCAAACGGCGCCGATGCCTCCCCGGCCCAGGAAGAGTCCGACAGCGAAAGCGAACTGACCGGCCAGATCCGCCAGGCATTCGGCGACGACGCACAGGACCTGCTGCGCCGTGCCGAGACCCTGACGGGAAGCCACCGCGTGCGCAGCCTGCCGGAAAGCAGCCGCCGGCGCATGGATGTCCTGCTTCCGGCCGCTTTGCGCGCGGCGTTGCAGACGCCCGCGCCCCTCGAAGCCGCTGTCCGTCTCTTCGACCTGATCGAAAAGATCGCGCAACGCAGCGCCTATCTGGCGCTGCTGGCCGAGTATCCGGACACGCTTGCGCGCGTGGCGCGCATGGTGGCCGCCAGCCCCTGGGCCGCGCAATACCTGACGCAGCATCCATTGTTGCTCGACAGCCTGATCGATTGGCGGACCCTGTTCGAGCCGCTGGACATCACCCAGCTCGGCAGACAATTGACGGCGGACCTGGACGCCTGCCGTCTGCCGGATGGCGACCCCGACATCGAACGCCAGATGAATCTGATGCGCGACGTGCAGCGCCAGGCCAGCTTCCAGCTACTGGCGCAGGATCTCGAGGGCGAGCTTACGGTTGAAAAGCTGGCGGACCAGCTGTCGGCGCTGGCGGACATGCTCCTGACCGAGACCATACGCCGCGCATGGCCGCTGGTGAACAAGGTTCCCGGCGCCGAACCGCGATTCGCCGTCATCGCCTACGGCAAACTGGGTGGCAAGGAACTGGGCTACGCGTCCGACCTGGACCTGGTTTTCCTGTTCGACGACCCGCGCGAAGACGCCGCCGAAGTCTATGCCAAGCTGGGCCGGCGCATGACGTCCTGGCTGTCCACGATGACGTCCTCCGGCCGGCTCTACGAGATAGACCTGCGCCTGCGGCCGGACGGCGACGCCGGGCTGCTGGCCGTGTCGGTGGAGGCATTCGAGCAATACCAGCACAAGCACGCCTGGGCCTGGGAACACCAGGCGCTGACGCGGGCGCGATTCGCCGCCGGCGATGCCCGCGTGGGTGCGCGCTTCGAGCAGATCCGCGAAGACATCCTGGTGCTGCCGCGCGACGCCGCGGCGCTGCGTGAAGAAGTGCTGGCGATGCGCGAGAAGATCAATGCCGGTCATCCCAACACCAGCGGCCGCTTCGATCTGAAGCACGACCGCGGCGGCATGGTCGACGTGGAGTTCGTCACGCAATACCTGGTGCTCTGCCATGCCGGCACGCATCCCGTGCTGGTGCGCAACCTGGGCAACATCGCGCTGTTGCGGTTGGCGGGCGAAGCCGGCCTGATTGCTCCGGAACTGGCGGCCCGCTCGGGCAACGCCTATCGCACGCTGCGGCGCGTCCAGCATCAATTGCGCTTGCAGGGCGTGGAAAAGGCGCGCGTGGCGCCCGAGCAATTGCCGGAGGAGCGGACCGCGGTCAGGGAGCTCTGGACGGCGGTGTTGGGGTGACGTCCCGCAGCCGGTTGGCAGGGCAGTTGCGCCCGGCTGCCGGCGGAACCGGGTCGCGCACGGCAACTCGTCGTAAAATAAGGGTTTTTCCGCTTTTGCCTGCTAGCCATGTCTGAACTCGTCCGCCCCAAACTCGACCTGCCCGTCGGCCGCAGCAAGGTGCTGATGCATTCGTGCTGCGCGCCCTGTTCCGGCGAAGTCATGGAAGCCATGACGGCTTCCGGCATCGACTATTCCATCTACTTCTACAACCCGAACATCCATCCGGTCAAAGAGTACGAAATCCGCAAGCAGGAGAACATCCGCTTCGCGGAGCAGCACGGCATCGAATTCATCGACGCCGACTACGACATGGACAACTGGTTCGATCGTGTGAAGGGCATGGAAGATGCTCCGGAGCGCGGCGAACGCTGCACCGCCTGCTTCGACATGCGCTTCGAACGCACCGCCCTCTACGCCCACGAGCATGGTTTCGACACCATCACCAGTTCGCTCGGGATCTCGCGCTGGAAGGACATGAACCAGATCAACGGCTGCGGCGAACGCGCGGCCGCGCGCTACGACGACCTGGTCTACTGGACCTACAACTGGCGCAAGGGCGGGGGCTCGGCCCGCATGATCGAAATCAGCAAGCGCGAGAACTTCTATCAGCAGGAGTATTGCGGCTGCGTCTATTCGCTGCGCGACACCAACCGGCACCGCCGCTCGCAAGGCCGCGACCGCATCCACATCGGCGTCAAGTTCTACGGCAAGGAAGACCTCATCAACGAGGAACAGCTCTGATGGCCGGTTGAGCTGCCTTCGGACGCCCTGCCCGTTCGGGCTCGACGTGCCGGCAAGAAAAAGGCCTGGATTTCGACGCAATGCGTCGTCCTCCAGGCCCGCTGCGGCGCCCCATGGGGCGCCGCAACACTTCATGCGATATCAGTCCAGCAGCAGCACGGTGGCGCCGGTGGTCTTGCGCGAAGCCAACGCGGTCTGCGCTTCGCCGGCCTGCTCCAGTGTGTAGCGCTGGTCGATGCGAACCTTAATCTTCTTCTTCAGCACCAGGTCGAACAGCTCTTCGGAAGCGGCCTGCAGCTTTTCCAGCGTATTGACGTGGACGCCCAGCGACGGACGCGTAACGTACAGGCTGCCCTTCTGGTTCAACGTCGCAAGATTGACGCCGGCCACCGGGCCGGACGCATTGCCAAAGCTGACCATCAGGCCGCGCGGCTCGATGCAGTCCAGCGACGTTTCCCAGGTGTCCTTGCCCACGCCGTCATACACCACCGGCACCTTCTTGCCGCCCGTCAGTTCCAGCACACGCTCGGCGACGTTTTCGCGCGAATAGTCGATGGTTTCCCAGGCGCCGTTGGCGCGCGCCAGTTCCGCCTTTTCGGGGCTGGAGACCGTGCCGATGAGCTTCACGCCCAGCGCTTTGGCCCATTGGCAGGCGATCAGCCCGACGCCGCCGGCCGCGGCATGGAACAGGATCGTTTCGCCGCCCTGCAGGCGATAGGTCTGGCGGAACAGGTACTGCACCGTCAGGCCCTTCAGCATCAACGCAGCGGCTTCGTCGAACGCGATGCCCTTGGGAACCTTCACGACCTGCGCCGCCGGCACGTTGCGCGCCTTGGCGTAAGCACCGATGGGGCTTTGGCCGTAGGCCACGCGATCGCCTTTCTTTAGGTGCTTGACGTCGGCGCCCACGGCGGTCACCACGCCGGCGCCTTCAAAGCCCAGGCCATGCGGCAGCGGATGCGGATACAAGCCCGTGCGGAAATAGATATCGATGAAATTCAGACCGGCGGCGTGCTGCTCGATCGTGACTTCGTTGGCGGCCGGCGGCGGAACTTCCACCTCAACCAGCTTCAGGACTTCGGGACCACCGTGCTGCTCGATACGAATTGCCTTGACGAGATTGCTGGCCATGCTGGCCTCCTTTCATTGGAAATAACGCGAATTGACCTGGAAATGCAGACTTCACCGCGGGGACTGCGAATCTTTCGGTTCGGCGGGCCTGCGGCCCGCGCCGCCCCCCATCAGGGCGAACACACCTGCCAGCACCAATACCGTTCCGGCCATCTGCCAAACCGTGATCGGTTCATCCAGAAACCATGACGCCAGAAACAACACCGACACCGGCCCCACCATGCCCAGCAGCGACGCCGTCGGCGCGCCGATTAACGACACCGCCCACATCAGCATGAATACCGGCACCACGGTGTTGAGGGTCGCATGAATGATGGAATAACCGTAGACCGCCCGGGGCTGAATCAGCATCGAAGGCGGATGCACGACGAAGAACTGAATGATGCAGGCCACGCACGACACCAGCATGGCATACGCCACCAGGCGCGTCGGGCCGATACGCTTGATCAGTTCTCCGGAACAGATGAGGTACACAGAATAGCTTGCGGCGGAGCCGAAAACGAACAAAGACCCTAACAGGACCTCGCCGCCCCCGCCAAATGACAGATCGTGCGCAAACACCAGCACCACGCCGGCATACGACAGCACCATGGCCAGCCATTGGCGCCGCTCGATCGGCCGCTTGAACCAGAGCGCGGACAACAGCACGACCAGTGACGGCGAAAGGAACAGGATCAGGCGTTCCAGGCTGGCGGTGATGTAACGCAGCCCCAGGAAATCCAGAAAGCTGGACAGGTAATAGCCCAGGAGCCCCAGCACGCAAACCTGCAGGCGCTCCTTGGTGGTCATGACGACGATCTCGCCGCGCGCCGCGCGTCGAGACTGATGCCACGCCACCGCCGCGAAAAACGGCATGGCGAACAGCATGCGGAAGGCGATCAGCGTGACGGCATCGATACCGTAGCGGTAGGTGAATTTGACGACGATGGCTTTGGCGGAAAAGAGGATCGCGCCAATCACCGCCATGGCGATTCCGGCGGCGCGGCTGGAGGCCATCGGGACCGCCGTAAGCTTGGCAATACGATTCATGCGATGATTTTAAATTCACCGCAAAAATATTTGCACGCTTCTCTCACGCATTCAGCCGTTCGCAAAGCATGACCCCACAACGCATGACCCGACAACGCGCCCTCACCTATATCCATATTGCCGCCGTGCTGTTCGGCCTGACCGGTGTCTTCGGTGAACTGATCCAGGCCAGCGCCGCGGTCATCACGTTGGGACGGGCGGCATTCGCGGTCGTGGCCCTGGGCATCTTTGCACGCATGCGCCGCAAGCCGCTGCTCGGTGCGCTCACGCCCGCTCAGCTCTTCGTGCTGGTGGTCGCTGGCGTACTGCTCGCCGCCCACTGGGTCACCTTCTTCATCTCCGTCAAGGTGGGCGGCATTGCCATCGCGACCCTCGGCTTCGCCAGTTTCCCGGCCTTCATCACGCTGTTCGAAGGCCTTATCTTCCGGGAACGGGTCCGTCTGGCCGAATGGCTGCTGTTGGGCCTGGTCACTGCCGGCCTGATGCTGGTCACGCCTTCATTCGACCTGGCCAACCAGGGCACGATCGGCCTGGCCTGGGGCTTGCTGTCCGGCCTGAGCTTCGCTTTGCTTGCCCTCAGCAACCGCCGGTCGGCCTCCGGCATGGATCCGATGCAGGTGGCCTGCTGGCAAAACGTCGTGGTCGCGCTGGTCATGGTGCCCTTCGCCATTGGTCAGTTGCCGGCCCTGCCCGCGCTGGACTGGTTCTGGCTGGCGCTGCTTGGCGTTTTCTGCACGGGCCTGTCGCATTTCCTGTTTGTCTCCAGCCTTACCCGATTGAACGCGCGCAGCGCCGGTCTGGTGATCGCCCTGGAACCCGTTTACGCCATCGCCTTTGCCTGGGTGCTGTTCAGCCAGCAGCCCACCCCGCGCATGCTGGCAGGCGCCGCCTTGATCGTCTCCGCCATCGTCTGGTCGGGCCTGCGCAAGCAGACGCCGGCGACGTCGGCATCCGACCAGGCATCAAAGATACAGCCTTGACAATAACTGACTAGGCAGTAAAATTTCGGGCATGAATGACGCGCCTTCCCTGCCCACGCCCGAAACCCCCGGTGCTCCCGTCCACTACCGCAACGACACCCGCTGCATGGCAGAGGACAACGCCGGCTACCTGATCAAGCTGGTCTACCACTCCCTCACGCGAATGCTTGACCAGGAAATGGCGCCGCTCGACCTCACGGCCATGCAATGGCGCCCGCTGGCCATGGTGTTCCTCGGCCGTGCCGACACCCCGGCCGAACTCGCAAGACTCAACGACATGGACACCGGCGCGATGACCCGCGCGCTGGATCGACTGGAAGCCAAGGGTCTGCTTCGGCGCAACCGCAGCCAGGAAGACCGCCGGGTGGTCAAGATCGAACTCACCGAACTGGGCGAGGCCAAGGCCCGCCAGATCCCCGCGAATATCGCCCGGGCGCTGAATCACCACCTGCGCGGGTTCTCCACCGACGAAGTCACCCAGCTCATGCATTTCATGCGCCGGATGATCGCCAACGGATCCGCGTCTGGCGCCCCTGCCGAGCGTTGACGCAAAACCCCGCGCCAAAACCGGGGTTTTTATTTGGCATAATCACTGCCTAGTCAAATACAGATTAATCAATTACTTTCAGCAAACAGTCAGGATGAAACGCCTCTTATCTACCGTATTGGTGCTGGCCCTGGGCGGCTGCGCACTGATGGATCCGGCGCCGCAACCCGTCGCGGCGCTGGATGCGGCCAAGCTTGGACTGACCGGCCCGACCGTTGAATGGCCCGCCACGCAATGGTGGGAACGCTACGGCGACTCGCAGCTCGATGCCTTGATGGCCGAAGCGCTGGCCAACAGCCCATCCCTGAGCGCCGCGCAAGCGCGCCTGGCCAAGGCCAACGCCGCCGTCGGCGTGGCGCGCGCGCCCTTGCTGCCGCGCGTTGATGCGAACTATGCGCTGACCCGCGAGCACCTGTCCAAGGACTACATCTACCCTGCGCCACTGGGCGGTTCGATCGTCAGCGACAATCGCCTGGCGTTGGATTTCAGCTATGAGCTGGACTTCTGGGGCAAGAACCGCTCGCGCCTGCAATCTGCAGTGTCGCAGCAGGAGGCCGCCGCCGCGGACGCCCAGGCCGCGCGCAACATGCTGGCCAGCGCCACCGTGCGTGCCTACTTGAACCTGCAGAACGCCTTCGCGCAGCGCGACGTGCTGAACCGCGTCATCGAACAGCGCGCCGAAGTCCTCTCATTGACCCAAGGCCGCTACGCCGCGGGACTGGACACCCAGGTCGAGGTCAAACAGGCTGAATCGTCGCTGGCTTCGGGCAAGGTGGAATTGACCCAGACCGAAACGACGCTGGCGCAATTGCGCAACCAGGTCGCCGCTCTGGCCGGCGCGGGGCCGCAGCGTGGGCAGAGCCTGGCGCCTGTGGCGCTGACCGCGCCCGCGGGCGCCCTGCCCTCCAGCGTTCCGCTGGACCTCCTGGGACACCGGCCGGACGTCACCGCGGCACGCTGGCGCGCCCAGGCTGCCGAACACGCCATCGACACCGCCAAGGCCGAGTTCTATCCCAACGTGAACCTGGTCGCGTTCGTCGGCTTCCAGGCCATGGGCACCGGCAATCTGCTGGGCGCCGACGCCCGCATGGCCGGCTTCGGCCCGGCCGTCACGCTGCCCATCTTCCATGGCGGTGAGCTCAATGCCAACCTGGCGGGCCGCCGCGCCGATGCGGACCTTGCGGTGTCTGACTACAACCAGGCGGTCCTGGACGCCGCGCACCAGGTCGCCGATGCGCTGGACGGACTGCGGCTGCTCGACCAGGAAAAGGCCCAGCAGCGCCAGGCCCGCGAAGCCATCGAGGCCGCCTACGCGCTGGCCGTCAATCGCTACAAGGCGGGCATGGGCAATTACATCACCGTGCTGATCGCGCAAACCGGCGTCCTCGCGCAGGCTCGCCTGGACACGGACCTGCGCATCCGCGCCTATCAGCTTGACGCCGACCTGGCCACCGCGCTGGGCGGGGGTTACGCCCCGCAGGCTGAAGCCGCCCCGAATTCCATTCATTGAACGATCCCGGATTCAGACGTCATGAACGCTGCCACTCCCAAGACTCATCCCGCCCGTAAACGCCTGCTGCTGACGGCGACCGGGGCCTTCATCGTTGTCGCCATCGCCTACGGCGTGTGGTGGGCGCTGTTCGGCGCCCACTTCGAAAGTACCGACGACGCCTACGTGCATGGCAACCTGGTGCAGATCACGCCCCAAGTTCCGGGCACCGTGGTGGCGATCGAAGCCGACGACACCGAAACCGTCACCGCCGGCCAGCCGCTGCTGCGCCTGGACCCGGCCGACACCGACATCGCGTTGCAACAGGCGCAGGCAAAGCTCGCGCAGACCGTTCGCCAGGTGCAGACGTACTACGTGCAGAACGATGCGCTGGCGGCCGACGTCGACCTGCGCAATGCCGACATCCTGCGCGCCCAGGCCGAATTGACCCGCGCGCAAAGCGACGTGAAGCGCCGCCAGCAGCTGGCCAAGTCGGGCGGCGTCAGCGGCGAGGAAATCCTGCACGCCGAAGTCGCGCTCAAGTCCGCGCAATCCGGCGTGGCGCAGGCCAAGGCGGCGCTTGCCGCGGCGCAAGCCAAGCTGGCGACCAACCAGGCATTGACCCAGGGAACATCGGTCGCTGACCACCCCGACGTGCGCCAGGCAGCCGCCAACCTGCGCAACGCATGGCTCGCGCAATCGCGCACGGTGCTGCCCGCCCCCGTCAGCGGCGTGATCGCCCGCCGCAGCGCGCAAGTCGGCCAGCGCGTTGCGCCCGGCGCCGCGCTGATGACCGTGGTTCCGCTGGACCAGGTCTGGGTCGAGGCCAATTTCAAAGAAGGCCAGCTGCGCAAGATGCGCATTGGCCAGCCGGTCAAAATGGTTGCCGATCTGTACGGCAGCTCGGTGACCTACCACGGCACGGTCGCCGGCCTTGACGCCGGCACCGGCAGCGCCTTTGCGCTGCTTCCTGCCCAGAACGCCACCGGCAACTGGATCAAGGTGGTGCAACGCGTGCCCGTCCGTATCACGCTGGACGCCGAAGACCTGAAGCAGCATCCGCTGCGCGTGGGCCTGTCGATGGACGTCGAGGTCGACGTGGGCAAAGAAGACGGCCAACCGCTGACTCAGGCGGCGCGCAAGGAACCCGCCTGGTCGACGCGCGCCTTCGAACCCGCGCATGATGAAGTCGACGCCATGATCAGCAAAATCGTCGCCGCCAACCTCGCATCATGAGCACGGCCGCCCAGCCCGCGGGCGCAGGCGCGCCCGCCGAAGCCGCCCGCCCGCCAGGCACTTATCCTCCGCTGGAAGGCGCCACCCGCATCATCGGCTCCATCGCGCTGTCCACGGCAGTGTTCATGAACGTGCTGGACACCTCGATCGCGAACGTGTCCATCCCGACCATTTCCGGCGACCTCGGCGTGAGCACCAGCCAGGGCACCTGGGTCATCACCTCGTTCGCCGTTGCCAATGCCATCACGGTGCCCCTTACCGGCTGGCTGACACAGCGTTTCGGGCAAGTGCGACTCTTCCTGATTTCGACGCTGCTTTTCGTGCTGGCGTCTTGGCTGTGCGGATTTTCGCCTTCGCTGGAAGCGCTGATCGCCTTTCGCGTGCTGCAAGGCGCGGTGGCGGGTCCGATGATCCCGTTGTCGCAAACGCTGATGCTGGCCAGCTTCCCGAAGTCAAAGGCAGGCATGGCGCTGGCGGTCTGGTCCATGACAACGCTGGTCGCTCCGGTGGCTGGTCCTCTGCTGGGCGGATGGATTTCCGACAACTACACGTGGCCGTGGATCTTCTACATCAACGTGCCGGTGGGCCTGCTGGCCGCCTGGATCAGCTGGCGCATCTACGGCAAGCGCGAGTCCGTGACGCGCAAGCTGCCCATCGACAAACTGGGGCTGGTCCTGCTGGTGGTCTGGGTGGGCGCGCTGCAGATCATGCTGGACAAGGGCAAGGAGCTGGATTGGTTCGCCAGCCCCACCATCATCATTCTTGCGGCGATCGCCTTCGTGGCGTTCGTGTTCTTCCTCATCTGGGAACTGACCGACGCCCATCCCGTGGTCGATCTGCGCCTCTTCAAGGTGCGAAACTTCACCGTCGGCGCGCTGACCTTGGCGGTCGCGTACGGCGTCTTCTTCGGGAACGTCGTGCTGCTGCCCTTGTGGCTGCAAAGCAATATGGGCTACACGGCCACCTACGCGGGACTCGTGACCGCCCCCGTGGGCCTGCTAGCCATCCTGCTGACCCCCATCGTTGGCAAGATGCTGGCCACGCGCGACCCCAGGCAAATCGTAACGGTGGCCTTCCTGATCTTTGCGCTGGTCTGCTTCATGCGATCGGGCTTCAACACCCAGACGGATGTCCGCACGCTGATGATCCCGACGATCATCCAGGGCGCCGCCATGGCTGCGTTCTTCGTTCCGCTGACGTCGATCACGCTGTCCAGCATCGAACCGTGGCGCATTCCGGCGGCCTCGGGGCTGTCGAATTTCCTGCGATTGACCGCGGGCGCGTTCGGCACATCGATCGCCACCACCCTGTGGGAAAACCGCGCCACGATGCATCACGCGCAACTGACCGAGATCGCCAGGCCCGGCCAGCAGGCGTTTGACCAGACCATGAACACCCTGCAAAACGGGTTGGGCGTGTCGCACCAGCAGGCGCTCACGATGGTGGATGGGCTGATCAATGCGCAGGCCTTCACGATGTCGGCAACGGATGTCTTCTATGCATCCGCGGTCATCTTCCTGCTGCTGACAGGACTGGTCTGGTTCGCGCGGCCCAGGTCGGCCAAGTCGGGCGGTGGCGGCGCGGCGGAAGCGGCTGCGGGCGCCCACTGATACGCGGTTCGGTTTTGCAAAGCACAAAGGCGCCTCGCGGCGCCTTTGTGCTTTATGCGTTCGGCAATCAATCCTTCAACAGCGTGTGCCAGTCCCTGCGTTCGATGATCTCGGCGGACAGCGCGCTGACCGGCGATAGATTGAACACGGACACCCCGCGCGCGCGCCAAAGCGCCGATGCAAAACGGAACGACGGCTCGATCAAGCGAGGGAAATTGCGCGTCAACCGACTGGTCTGCGGGCGCGGCCCTTCGTCGTAGAAGCGCAATCCGCCCTTCACGGTGAGATCCAGGCCGTGCACGTATACCTCACGCGCCCCGCCGGACACCAACACCTGCAACGCGGCATAGGCAACCGTATCGGCGTCGAACACTCCCAACGACGCGTCGAAGCTATAGCCCAGCCCCTGCTTGGCATCCAGCAACTGGACGTCGGGCGTGGCCGCGGCAATGCGCTTGAGCACCGCCGGCGCCACGGTGCGTTCGTACGCGCGCCTGGAAATCAGTTCGATGATGCAAATACGGCAGCGGATATGCTCTTGCGGGATGCCCTGCATGATGTAGCGCAGGACTTCCGGGAACACATATAGCGTCAGGTCCCGTGACACGATATCCCGCACCAGTTCGATGCGGTCGCGCACGAAGTTCTGGTCGATGATGCAGTAGTACTTGAATTGCAGATCGAACTTGCGCGACAGGGTGATGGCGCCATTGACGCCCATCGCCACGCCGATATTCATCCGGTCATAGGGAATTTCGGAGATGGACGGGCCGCTGAGGATCAGGTGCACCGCCTTGTCAGCCGGATCAAATCCCTGGGACAACGGCGTGACGGTCATCGAACGGCCGAAGGCGCGAAAGCCGTTGATGACTCCCTCTTTGTCGCGCCAGATTCGTACGAACGGCCAGAGGTGCTGGTTGTGCCGCTGGGTGCGCGAACGCAGTACGCGAAAAAGCTTGCGCACGAAGCGGTCGGCCCGCCCGCCGCCCACGTGGTCGGAGGGAGAAGAGAAAATCGAGTCGTTCATCTACGAACCAGACACATCTGCCGACCGGAAGGCTCAGCCGGCCCGGACCAGTGAAGCAATCGCGTCCCCGACCTCGGCCGTGGAAGCGTTGCCTTTCATATCCCGTGTGCGCGGCCCGTCGGCCAGCACGGTTTCGATCGCCTTGACAACGGCGGCCGACGCCTCGGGATACCCCAGGAAGTCCAGCATCAATGCCCCACTCCAGATCTGACCAATCGGGTTTGCGATGCCCTTGCCATAGATGTCGGGCGCCGAGCCGTGGACGGGCTCGAAAAGCGACGGAAATTTACGTTCGGGATTCAGGTTGGCCGACGGGGCGATGCCAATCGTGCCCGTGCAGGCAGGCCCCAGGTCGGAAAGAATATCGCCGAACAGGTTGGAGGCGACAACGACGTCGAACCAGTCGGGATGCTGCACGAAATGCGCGCACAGGATATCGATGTGATATTTGTCCCAGCGCACGTCCGGATATTTCACGGCCATTTCAGCCACGCGATCGTCCCACCAGGGCATCGAAATGGAAATGCCATTGGACTTGGTGGCGGCGGTCAGATGCTTGCCCCGCTTTTGCGCCAGTTCGAAGGCGAACTTCAGCACGCGCTCGGCGCCCACGCGGGTGAACACGCTTTCCTGGATGACCACTTCACGTTCGGTGCCTTCGAACAGACGGCCGCCGCTGTTTGAATACTCGCCTTCCGTGTTCTCGCGCACGATGAAGAAGTCGATCTCGCCGGGCTTGCGGTCAGCCAGCGGGGACGGCACGCCCGGCATCAGGCGCACCGGGCGCAGATTGATGTATTGGTCGAATTCGCGGCGGAACTTGAACAGCGAGCCCCACAAGGCCTCGTGGTCCGGCACCGTGGCTGGCCAGCCAATCGCGCCGAAGAAAATTGCTTCGTGCTGGCCGATCTGTTCCTTCCAGTCGTCCGGCATCATCTTGCCGTGCTGGGCGTAATAGTCGCAGCTCCAGTCGAAATGGTCCCACTGGAACTCGATGCCGAACCGCGTCGCCACGGCGTCAAGCACCTTCAGACCTTCGGGCACAACTTCCTTGCCGATGCCGTCTCCGGGAAGCACTGCAATTCTGTGTTTCTTAGCCACCGCTTTTTCCTTTGGTTTTCAATGGTTCACCGCCCGCAATCTTAGGCATAAATGCGGGCAACACAACACCCCCCGTTACAAAACGGCCGGAGCGTTGACACATGGATTTCCGCCAGCAGGTCAGCGGCGTCCTTTCGATCCCAGCAGCGACCCCAATATTCCACGCGTGAGTTCGCGCGCGATGGAACGGGCCGAGCTTTTGGCGATGGTCTGCACCACCCCGTCGCGCTTGCCGCCGCGCGGCCCAGTCGAGCCGAACAATACGTCTTTCAGGCTGTCCATCAGGCCGCCCCCATCCTCTTCGGTCGGCGGCTGCCCTGCCTTGGGCGGCGCCTTGGCGGCGTCCGTCGGGGCGGCGGGTTCCGCGGGCGCGGCCGCGCGGCCGGCAAGGATTTCGTACGCGGATTCGCGGTCGACGGCTTTTTCGTACTTTGCAACCAGGGGGTTGTCCCGGCGCAATGCCTGTCGCTCGGCATCGGTGGCCGGGCCGATCCGGCTGGCCGGCGGAACGATGTAGGCGCGCTCGGTCGGCATCGGCCGCCCCTTGGCGTCAAGCAGCGATATCAGCGCCTCGCCCACGCCCAGCTCGGTGATGGCCGCTTCGATGTCCAGTCCCGGATTGGGACGCATGGTCTGGGCGGCCGTCTTGACGGCCTTCTGGTCGCGCGGCGTAAACGCGCGCAACGCGTGCTGGACCCGGTTGCCCAATTGACCCAGCACGGTGTCGGGAATATCCAGCGGATTTTGCGTCACGAAGTAGACGCCGACACCCTTGGACCGCACCAGCCGCACGACCTGCTCGATCTTGGTCAGCAGGGCCGGCGGCGCATCGTTGAACAGCAGGTGGGCTTCATCAAAGAAGAAGACCAGCTTGGGTTGGTCCATGTCGCCCACTTCGGGAAGCTTTTCATACAGGTCCGCCAGCAGCCACAGGAGAAAGATCGCGTACAGCCGCGGCGCCTGCATCAGCTTGTCGGCGGCCAGCACATTGACCACCCCACGTCCCTGCGCGTCCGTGCGCATCAGGTCCGCGACATCCAGCATGGGCTCGCCAAAGAATTTTTCCGCGCCCTGGGATTCCAGCGCCAGCAGACCGCGCTGGATGGCGCCCACGCTGGCCGACGACACGTTGCCGTAACGCGTCTTCAGCTGGGAGGCGCGGTCGGCCACGTCCTGGAGCATCGCGCGCAGGTCCTTCAGGTCCAGCAGCAATTGCCCTTCGTCGTCCGCCACCTTGAAAACCAGGGTCAGAACACCTTCCTGCGTGTCGTTCAATTCAAGGATGCGCGACAACAGCAATGGGCCCATGTCGGTGATGGTTGCCCGCACCGGCAAACCTTGTTCGCCGTAGACGTCCCACAGCGCGACGGGGCTCGCGCCCCATGCCGGTTCGGACAGCCCGAGGCTCTTGATACGCTCCTGCAGCTTGGGGCTTGCCACTCCGGCCTGGGAAATGCCAGTCAAGTCCCCCTTTACGTCGGCCATGAACACGGGGGTGCCAATGCGGGAAAAGGACTCCGCCAGCACCTGCAACGTGACCGTCTTGCCTGTGCCCGTCGCGCCAGTGATGCACCCATGGCGGTTGGCCAGGGCGGGCAGCAGCGCCATCTCGGCCTGCGCGTTCTTGGCGATGACGATGGGGTTGGACATGGGGGAGGCTCCGGACCAAGGGGGGAATTCGATGGATGCCCAAGTGTAGAGCCTGCCGAGTGGTTATGCGCGTGGCTATATGGACACATGCGGCCTATCCCCCGGACGAGAGGGCCGTCGGCACGGTAAAATGCCGTCTTTGCAGACAATTTATCCTGGGAAGCCATGGCCGGACACAGCAAATGGGCCAATATTCAGCACCGCAAAGGGCGCCAAGACGCCAAGCGCGGCAAGCTCTGGACCAAGATCATTCGTGAAATCACCGTGGCGGCGCGCGCCGGCGGCCCCGACCCGGACAGCAACCCGCGCTTGCGCATGGCCTGGGACAAGGCAACCGATGCCAACATGCCCAAGGACAACATCCAGCGCGCCATCCAGCGCGGCGCTGGCGGCGCCGACGGCGACGCCTACGAGGAAGTCCGCTACGAAGGCTACGGCATCGGCGGCGCGGCGGTCATCGTCGACTGCATGACCGACAACCGCACCCGCACCGTGGCCGAAGTTCGCCACGCCTTCTCCAAGAACGGCGGCAATCTCGGCCAGGAAGGCTCCGTGGCCTTCATGTTCAAGCACTGCGGCCAATTCGTGTTCGCCCCCGGCACTCCTGAAGACAAGGTCATGGAAGCCGCCCTCGAGGCCGGCGCCGAAGACGTCACCACCGACGAAGAAGGCGTGATCGAAGTCGTCTGCGCCCCGGCCGATTACGCCGCCGTGCGCAAGGCCTTCGACGACGCCGGCCTGAAGGCCGAAGTCGACGGCATCGTCATGAAGGCGCTGAACGAAACCGAACTGGCCGGGGACGACGCCATCAAGATGCAGAAACTGCTCGACGCCCTGGAAGGCCTGGACGACGTGCAGGAAGTCTATACGACCGTCATTTTCGACGAAGCTCAGTAAATCCCCTTGCCTGGCATGCAAGCGGCCCAGCCCGCTTGCACGCCAGGGTGTAATCGGATCCGCGCCGTATCGGATCCGTTGCCTTTTCCACGGGCTAGGGCCTCCACAGGTCCTGGAGTGGCAACCCTTCAGACTCACGCAACATGAAACTCCTGGTAATTGGCTCGGGCGGCCGCGAACATGCCCTCGCCTGGCGACTGGCCCGCTCCCCACGCGTACACAAGGTGTACGTTGCCCCGGGCAATGGCGGCACGCAACGGGCCGAGCAGATGGAGAACATCCCGCTCACCAATGCCGAGGAACTGGCGGATTTCGTCCAGCGCGAGGGTATCGCCCTGACGGTCGTCGGCCCCGAAGCGCCGCTGGCCGCGGGCGTCGTCGACGTCTTCCGCGCCCGCGGACTCAAGATCTTCGGGCCCACCAAGGCCGCCGCGCAGCTCGAGAGCTCCAAGGATTACGCCAAGGCCTTCATGGTCCGGCACAACATCCCGACCGCGCGCTACGAAACCTTCACCGATCCGGCCAAGGCCCATGCCTACATCGACCAGGAAGGCGCGCCCATTGTGATCAAGGCCGACGGCCTGGCCGCCGGTAAAGGCGTCGTGGTCGCGGCCACCCTGGAAGAGGCCCATGCCGCAGTCGACGCGATGCTGGGCGACGGCTCCATGGGCGAAGCCGGCGCCCGCGTCGTCATCGAGGAATGCCTGGTGGGCGAAGAAGCCAGCTTCATCGTCATGTGCGACGGCCGCAATGTGCTGGCCCTGGCCACCAGCCAGGACCACAAGCGGCTGCAAGACGGCGACCGCGGCCCGAACACCGGCGGCATGGGCGCCTATTCGCCCGCGCCCATCGTCACGCCCGAACTTCATCATCGCATCATGCGCGAAATCATCCTGCCGACCGTGCAGGGCATGACGCGCGATGGCATTCCCTACACCGGCTTCCTCTACGCCGGCCTGATGATCGCTCCCGGAGACGACCCCGACCGCGAAATCAAGACGCTGGAATTCAATTGCCGCATGGGCGATCCCGAAACCCAGCCCATCATGATGCGCGTCAAGAGCGACCTGCTGGACGCGCTGGAACATGCGGTCGAAGGCACGCTGGACCAGGCCGACATCGTCTGGGACCGCCGCACCGCCCTGGGCGCCGTGCTGGCCGCCCACAACTACCCGAATACGCCGCGCACCGGCGACGTCATCCGTGGATTGCCCGCTGACGCCGACGACTGCATGGTCTTCCACGCAGCCACCAAGCTCGACGGCGAGGAAACCAAGACCACCGGCGGCCGCGTGTTGTGCGTGACCGCGCTGGGCGATTCCGTCAAGATGGCCCGCGACCGCGTCTACGAAGCCATCGACCGCATCCATTTCGACGGCCGTCAGTACCGCAGCGATATCGGCTGGCGCGCGCTCAAGCCCTCGCAGCAAAAGCCCAAGTCCAACGCGTAACGGTATCCGCCCATGACCGCACTGCCCGTCACCGACGTCAGGAACTACCTCACCGGCCTTCAGGCCCGTATCGTGGGCGCTCTGGAAGCAGCCGAAGGCGGCCCCTTCCGCGCCGACGAATGGGTGCGGCCAGAGGGCGGCGGCGGGCTGTCGCGCCTGCTCGAGGGCGGGCAGCTCTTCGAGCGTGCCGGCGTGCTGTTCAGCCACGTCACGGGAACGAAGCTGCCCCCGTCCGCAAGCGCGCACCGGCCAGAACTTGCCGGTCGTTCGTGGGAAGCCATGGGCGTATCGATGGTGCTGCATCCGCGCAACCCGTACGTGCCCACCACGCACATGAACGTGCGCATGTTTGTCGCGGCGGCACGCCCCGGCCATGATGAATCGGATGTCTTCTGGTTCGGCGGCGGTATCGACCTGACCCCTTACTACCCGTTCGAGGAAGACGCCCGCCATTTCCACACGGTGTGCCGCGACGCGCTGGCGCCCCACGGCGCCGATTACTACCCCCGTTACAAGCGCTGGTGCGACGAGTACTTTTTCCTGAAGCACCGCAACGAAACGCGCGGCATCGGCGGTGTTTTCTTCGATGACCTGAACGCTCCCGGCTTTGACGCATCGTTCGCCCTGACACGATCGGTGGGCGACGCCTTCCTCGACAGCTACCTGCCTATCGTGGAAAAACGCCGCGGCACTGCCTATACCGAACGCGAGCGCGATTTCCAGGCCTATCGCCGCGGCCGCTACGTCGAGTTCAATCTTGTTTTCGATCGTGGCACCCTCTTCGGCCTGCAATCCGGCGGCCGCACCGAATCGATCCTGCTGTCCATGCCGCCCCTGGCGCAGTGGCGCTACGATTGGCAGCCGGAAGCCGGCACGCCCGAGGCCGAGCTGGCCGCCTACCTGAAACCGCGGGACTGGGTTTGAAGCGCATCGGGCTCCTGGGCGGCAGCTTTGACCCCGTCCACGTCGCGCACATTGCGCTGGCGCAGAATGCCCTGCAGGCGCTCGGGCTGACGCAAGTGCAGCTCATTCCCGCCGCCAACCCGTGGCAGCGGGCGGCCCTGAACGCCACCGGTGAACAACGCCGCGACATGCTCGAGCTTGCGGTCGCCGGTCACCCGGGCCTGGCGGTCAATCCTATTGAAATCCAGCGCGGCGGCGCGACCTACACCATCGATACGCTGCGCGCGCTGCCGCAAGACGCGCGCTACGTCTGGCTGCTGGGCGCCGACCAGCTGGCCAACTTCTGCACCTGGCGCGATTGGAAGGAAATCTCGCGGCTGGTGGACCTGGCCGTGGCGATGCGTCCCGGAACCGCGCTCAGCGCGCCGGCCGAACTGGCCGAATGGCTGAACAGGCACGGCCGCGACCTTATGGAACTGCCTTTCCCGCCCATGCCAGTATCGGCCTCGGATATCCGGCGGCGCCTGGCGCAAGGCGAATCCACCGACGGACTGCTCGATTCGTCCGTCGCCGCATATATTGCAGCGCACAAACTCTACCGATAAACCACTCCCCGCCGTGCGCCGACAGCGCCGCCGGGCCAGCCTCCGCTGTCCCCGAGCGGGTTATATTTGCAACTATGGATATACAGAAACTCCAACGCGCCGTCATCGACGCCCTCGAAGACGTCAAGGCGCAAGACATCAAGGTCTTCAACACCACGCATCTGACGAGCCTGTTCGATCGCGTCGTGATTGCAAGCGCCACCTCCAACCGCCAGACCCGCGCCCTCGCCTCCAGCGTGGCTGACCGCGGCCGGGCGATGTCCATCACGGGCATCACCATCGAAGGCGAAGACACGGGCGAATGGGTCGTCGTCGACCTCGGCGATGTCGTCGTGCACATCATGCAGCCGGCCATCCGCCAGTACTACAACCTGGAAGAAATCTGGGGCGGCAAGCCGGTGCGCGTGAAGCTCCTGCCCGAATCGACCCGGGTTGCCCCGGTCGCCAGCGACAGCGGCGACGCGTACGACGACTCCGCGTACTGAGCGCGTCGTGAAACTGATCGTCGTCGCGGTAGGCACGCGGATGCCGGACTGGGTGCAAACCGCCTGGGATGACTACGCCAAGCGCCTGCCGGCCGACTGTGCACTGGAACTGCGCGAGATCAAACCCGAACCTCGCACCACCGGCAAGACGCCGGCGCAGATGATGGCGGCCGAGGCCAAACGGATCGAGGCGGCCCTTCCCGCCAATGCGCTGCGGTTGGCCCTGGACGAACGGGGTCGCGACCTCACCACGATGGCGTTGTCCCAAAAGCTGGAGCAGTGGCGTGCGGGCGGACAGGATGTCGCCTTTCTCGTGGGCGGGCCGGACGGCCTGGATCCCGCGCTCAAGGCGTCCGCCAGCGGCCAATTGCGTCTGTCGTCGCTGACCCTGCCCCATCCCATGGTGCGCGTGGTGCTGGCCGAACAGCTCTACCGAGCCTGGGCCATCATGACCAACCGTCCCTATCATCGCGCCTGACGCCTTGACGGCCCGGCGCCTGCCCTGTCTCGCATGACCGACTCCGCCGCTATCGCACCCGTTACCCCCCGCCTCTATCTTGCTTCGGCCAGCCCGCGCCGGCGCGAACTGTTGACGCAGATCGGCCTGGCGCACGAAGTCCTGCTCGTGCCGGCCCCTCCCGGCGAAGACGAGCCGCAACATGCAGGCGAAAGCGCTGCCGACTACGTGCGGCGCACAGCCAGGGACAAGGCTATGCGCGGACGCGGCTGGATGGACGCTCAGTCGCTGCGGCGGCTGCCCCTGCTGGCGGCGGATACCACCGTTATTCTGGCGGGTGACGTCCTGGGCAAGCCGGCGGATCGCGAAGACGCTTTCCGCATCCTGCGCGCCCTTTCAGGCTCGGTCCACGAAGTCCATACCGCTGTCGCGGTGTGCACCGACGACCGCTTGCTGGAAGCCGTTTCCGTCACGGAAGTCCGCATGCGTGAGCTCACCGACGCCGAAATCGCGCGTTACTGCGACAGCGGCGAACCTTTCGGCAAGGCAGGCGCGTACGGCATCCAGGGATTGGCCGGCACGTTCATTTCGCATATCGCCGGCAGCTATACGGGCGTCATGGGGCTGCCCCTGTTCGAAACCGCCAACCTGCTTCGCGACGCCGGCATTCAGGTCCCCTGAGTCAACGGTCACCCCAACTAAAAAACCCCCTGCGCCTTTCGGCGTCGGGGGTTTTTTCATGCGGGCTGGGCTTCGGTCGCCGCGTCCGGGGAATGTGATCGCGCCGGTGGAGGCATCCCCCCGGCGCGACTTCGATCAGCCCTGACGGGCCGGCTCGGCCAGAGCGACGGGGGGCTGTCCGGCTGCAGGCTGTCCGGCTGCGGGCGTGCCAGAACTGTCCAGGGCTGCATGCAGCTGTTCCTGGTCCAGTTCGCCTTCCCAGCGCGCCACGACGACGGTGGCGGTCGCGTTGCCGACCAGATTGGTCAGCGCACGGCATTCCGACATGAAGCGGTCCACGCCAAGAATCAGCGCCATGCCGGCCACCGGGACGGACGGCACCACCGACAGCGTGGCCGCCAGCGTAATGAAGCCGGCGCCGGTCACACCGGCTGCGCCCTTGGAACTGAGCATCGCGACCAACAGCAACAGGATCTGGTCGCCCAGCGACAGCGGAATGTCGCAGGCCTGCGCGATGAACAGCGCCGCCATCGTCATGTAGATATTGGTGCCATCCAAGTTGAACGAATAACCGGTAGGCACCACCAGGCCGACGACGGACTTCGAGCAGCCAGCGCGTTCCATCTTCTGCATCAGCGTGGGCAAGGCGGCTTCGGAAGAGCTCGTGCCCAGCACCAGCAGCAGTTCTTCGCGGATGTAGCGAACCAGCTTAAGGATAGAAAAGCCGTTGTAGCGCGCGACCAGACCCAGCACGACAACGACGAACAGCACAGACGTCGCGTAGAACGTGCCAACCAGCATCGCCAGGTTGATGACGGACTTGATGCCGTACTTGCCGATGGTGAACGCCATCGCGCCGAACGCGCCAATCGGGGCGGCCTTCATCAGGATCGCCACCATCTTGAAGATCGGCTGCGCCAGCGCAGTCATGAAGTTCAGGATCGGCTTGCCGCGTTCGCCCACCATCGCCAGCGAAATGCCGAACAGCACCGCCACGAACAGCACCTGCAGGATGTCGCCACCCACGAACGGGCTGAAGATGGTCGTGGGAATCACGTTCATCAGGAAGCCGCTGATCGTGGAATCATGCGCCTTCGCGACATAGCCGGACACGGCCTTCTGGTCCAGCGTCGCGGGGTCGATGTGCATGCCGGCGCCCGGCTGGACAATGTGGCTCACGACCATGCCCACGATCAACGCAAGCGTCGAGAACACCAGGAAGTACAGCATGGCCTTGCCCGCCACGCGTCCGACCTTTTTCAGGTCGCTCATGGCGGCAATGCCCGTCGCCACGGTCAGGAAGATGACCGGAGCGATGATCATCTTCACCAACTTGATGAAGGCGTCGCCCAGCGGTTGCATCTGCTGGCCCAGCTCAGGCTTGAAAGCGCCCAGCAAAATACCCACCACGATGGCGAAAATCACCTGCACGTACAGGATTTGATAGAACTTGAGCTTGCGCGCAGGCGCGCTGTGATCCACTTCGATCATTGGGATTGTCCCCACCAGGGGCCCCTTGCTCCGCGCGGGTAAAGCGCGTCTGGCGACGGGGCGTTATCTGTTTTATGGCCATGCGTTCCTGCCGCACGCCGATTTCACCGCCAGCTCAGGGCCGCGCGGCTTGCCCCTATATATGCAATAGCCATGCCAAGGTTGCCGCCGACACCCAGGCTGCCATAAGTCTTTGAACCGTAAAGACTTTTTTATCCTGGCGAAGATATCAATCGGCGCCATAAAGGCGACATTCCGCACAGATAACAGCTAAACTGTGCGGAAAGCCGCACAACGATGAACGCTCCCGATTCCCCCCCTTCCCCCCGGCCCTCCTCCGCGCTCTCACAACCGCGGGGATGGCCGTGGCCGTTGCGGGCCCTCGCCATCCTCATTGCCGTAGGCATCGTTGCCGCCACCCTGCACGCCGCCACGCGATGGGCCAGGGGCCGCGCCGTCGATGAGGCCGCCATCCAGGCGCGCAGCACCGGACAGATCAACGCCGCCCTGCTGCGCAACAACCTGGACAAGTTCCGGGCGCTCCCCTTCGTATTGACCCAGGACGTGGATCTGCGCGCCGCGCTGCAGGGCGCCACGCCCGCACAGATCGAATCGCTGGACGAAAAGCTCGAGGAACTGAGTCGCGGGGTAGGCGCGTCGGCCATTTATGTGCTCGACAAGAAGGGCCTGGCCATCGCGGCCAGCAATTGGCGCGAGCCCGCGACATTTGTCGGCGTGGACTACCAGTTCCGCCCTTATTTCCAGGGGTCCGTCACCCATGGTTCGGCCGAACATTTCGCGCTGGGCACGATCAGCCACGAAGCCGGGCTTTACCTGGCGCGCCGCGTGGATGACGCCCAAGGCGCGATGCTGGGCGTCGTGGTCCTGAAGGTGGACTTCCGCGATCTGGAATCGGATTGGCGGCAGGCCAATGCCGTCATCTTCGTCACCGACGGGCACGGCGTGGTGCTGCTGGGCAATGTCCCGGATTGGCGCTTCAAGGTACTGGCGCCCCTGCCCGCCGCGCTCGCGCAGACGCTGCGCACCAGCCTGCAATTCGGCGATGCACGGTTCCAGCCGCTGCCCCTGAACCCGCCCCTGCAGACTGTCAGCACCAACCAGCTTGTGCGTGCTGACGAGACCTTGCCCAGAGCCGCCGCCGGCGCGCCGCTGTTGCACACGACCTTGCCGGTGATCGAATCACCAGGCTGGACGTTGCATCAGTTGTCGCCGGTGCAGGCCGCAATGAACCAGGCCACAGCCAATGCCCAGCTTGGCGCCCTGCTCGTGCAAAGCGTGCTGGCCGCGCTGGCCGGTATCGTGCTGTACCGTCGCCACCGCAACCTCGAACGGGCGGCTCAACAGGCCGCCATCCAGCAACAACTGGCCGCGTTGGTCGAAGAACGCACCGCCCAGCTGCGCGACGTGAATGGAAAGCTGCTCGAAGAAATGGACGAGCGCCAGCACGCCGAATCCCAGCTCCACACGATGAAGGATGAGCTCGTCCAGGCCAGCAAACTCGCACTGCTCGGCCAGGTTGCCGCGGGCGTCGCCCACGAAGTCAACCAGCCGGTAGCCGCCATACGCGCCTATGCCGACAACGCTGCCGAATTCCTGCGCCGCCACGACGAAGGCGCGGTCCAGGAAAACCTCGGGACCATCGCAACCCTGACCGAACGCATTGGCCACATCACTGGTGAGCTACGTGCGTTTTCGCGCAAGGCAGGCGCCTCTGTCGGGCCAACCGATCTGCAGGAAGCCCTGGGCGGCGCGCTGCTGCTCGTGGGCCCCCGGGCGCGCCGCCAGGGTGTCGTGCTGCAGAGTCCGCCCCGCAACCAGAACTGCGTAGTGCTGGCCAATCGCGTCCGACTGGAACAGGTGCTGGTCAATTTGCTTCAGAACGGTCTCGAGGCGCTCGAAGGCGTGCTGGAGGGCAGGATAGTCGTTGCCTTGCACGACCTGGGAGAAACCGTGCAGCTTCATGTGCACGACAACGGCCCCGGCCTGTCCGAAGAAGCTCGTGCGCGCCTGTTCACGCCCTTCCACACGACCAAGCCGGATGGCCTGGGCCTCGGCCTGGTGATCAGCCGCGACATCGCCGCAGAATTCGGCGGCGAATTGCGGGCGGCTCATCCGGGCGATGCCGGCTTCGCGTCACCCCATGCGCCCGACAGCGGCGCCCTGTTCATTCTTACCCTGCGCAAGACGCCGGGTTCGGACCACGTTTCAAGCACACACCATGCCCCGCGCCCCTGATACCCACACACCGGCTTCGGCGCCGAACCGCGAACACATCCTGCGGCCCGCCGTAGCGCATGCCGTTTTCATCGACGACGACGACGAACTGCGCCGCGCCGCCATCCAGACACTGAAGCTGCACGGCATCTCGGTCGAGGCGCACGCCAGCGCGCGCGCAGCGCTTCCCGCCTTGAATCGGGATTTTGATGGCGTCGTCGTCACGGATATCCGCATGCCGGACATGGATGGGCTCGAACTCTTCCAGCGCCTGCGCGACATCGATCCCGACATCCCTGTCATCCTCATCACAGGCCATGGCGACATCGCGACGGCGGTGCAGTGCATGCGAGAGGGCGCGTACGATTTCCTGTCCAAGCCCTACCCGGCCGACCGCCTGGTCGCCGCCATCACGCATGCCGCGGAAAAACGACGCCTGGTGCTTGAAAATCGCCGCCTGCGGGATGCCGCGTTCGCCATTGATGCGGACGAGATTCCCTTCATCGGCAGCACCCCAGCCATGCAGCGTATCAAGCAGACCCTGCGTCACATCGCGGACGCCGACGTCGATGTCTTGGTCGAAGGCGAAACCGGAACCGGCAAAGAGGTGGTCGCCACGGCGCTGCATCGTCTCAGCCGCCGTCGAAATCGAGCGCTGGTCGCCATCAATTGCGGCGCGCTGCCCGAAAGCGTCATTGAAAGCGAACTTTTCGGCCACGAAGCAGGCGCGTTCACCGGCGCGCAGAAAAAGCGGATCGGTCGCATCGAGCACGCAAGTGGTGGCACGCTATTTCTGGACGAAATCGAAAGCATGCCGCTCGCGGTACAGGTCAAGCTGTTGCGCGTACTCGAATCGCGCCAGATTACGCCGCTGGGCAGCAACGAAGTCCGCAATCTCGACCTGCGCGTCGTCGCCGCCACCAAAGAAGACCTGGGAAATCCAGCCATCCGGGCCAAATTCCGCGAAGACCTGTTCTATCGCCTGAACGTGGTCACCATCCGGCTTCCACCACTGCGCGAGCGCCGAGAGGACATCCCGCTGCTGTTTGCCCATTATCTCGGCCACGCCTCGCGCCGTTTCCACCGCGACATTCCAGACATGCCGGCGTCGATACGGCAGCATCTCATGACCCACGACTGGCCCGGCAACGTGCGAGAACTCGCCCACTTCGCCGAACGCGTCGTGCTGGGAGTCCTGAATGCACCGGAGCCAGAACCCCTGCCAGTTCCAACTCAGACCATGAGCCTGCCAGAGCGCATAGAGCACTACGAAGCTCAACTTATCCGCGACGCGCTGGCGGCGCATGGTGGCGACGTCAAAGCCACTCTGGATGCGTTGGGCATCCCCCGCAAGACGTTCTACGACAAGCTGCAACGCCACGGCATCGATCGCCAGCAGTACGTTGGCGCCACGACGCCCGGCTCAGTGTGAACGAAGAATCGCATGCGGCTTTCTGCTGCTTGGCTTCAGTCCCATTTGCACACTGAATAGCGATTTTGGGTGCCCATAGCGGGCACGTTGTGCTTCTGGTGCCACCATCCGATTTGCGTGACTCAAACAAAACCCCCCTCGCGGCGCCAGCCGAGAGGGGGTTTCTTCATTGGTTTCAAGCTTGTGATTGCGCGAGTGGATTGTGCGCGAGGATCCGAGTTGCGCCGGGGCCCTGCGCGTGACAAACCAAAGCACAGGAGGGCTGGGCGCGCGATCCTCGATGTGCAGGATCGGAATATATGGTGTGTCGCGCAAATCTGGCGCCACTTCTGCCGCCAATGCTGGCGCCACAAAGACAAAACCCCGCAGGGATTAGCTGCGGGGTTTTGCGGAATAAAAGCCTGACGATGACCTACTTTCACAGACGTCCG
>NZ_DAMDGT010000011.1:0-2959 GCF_032102605.1 Achromobacter sp.
CGGACGTCTGTGAAAGTAGGTCATCGTCAGGCTTTTATTCCGCAAAACCCCGCAGTTAATCGCTGCGGGGTTTTGTCTTTGTGGCGCCGGAAGTGGCGCCAGATTTGCGCGACAGACCAGATATATTGATCGTGCAACGCGCGGATCGCGCGGCCGGACATTTGATCTGCAACGGAATTACCACGGGGCAAATCGGATTGTCGTGGCGCTGATCAACACGCGTGATCGCAAGCTTTATCCAATGAACAACCCCCTCGCGGCTGGCGCCACGAGGGGGGTTTTGTTTGTCTCCTATCTTCGACTGATCTGGTATTGACGACGCCAGCTTTGTCGGTGGAATCGCTTAGTCAAGTCACATCGGGTCAAGTCACATCGGGTCAGGGCACTTCGGGTCAGGGCACTTTGGGTCAAGCCAGTTGGGGTCAAGGCAGTTGCCGACGCAAGGCCTCGAAGAACAGCTCGGACTGATGACGTTCACTTTGGATTTGCGCCGCGACTTTGGAGGCGAGGTCCGGATTGACGGGCACCAGCGGGCGTCCGGTGGATTGCGCCAAGACCTGGGCGGTACAGGCCCGTTCCAGGAAGAAAAGATCGTCGTAGGCGTAGTCCATGCGTTCACCGCACACGACGACGCCGTGATTGCCGAGGAACACGATGTCGGCGCCTTGCATGGCGCGGGCGATCCGCTCGCCTTCGGTGACGTCGAGCGCAAGCCCGTTGTAATGCTCGTCGATGGCCAGGCGACCATGAAAGCGCATGGCGTTCTGGGACAGCGTGGTGTCCAGGCCGCGATCCGACGTAAGCGTTAGGGCTGTGGCATAGGGCATGTGCGTGTGCAGCACACAGGCTTTGCCGGCAATCCGATGGATGGCGGCGTGGATGTACATGGCGGTGGGCTCGACCTCGTGTCGCCCGGCAAGTTTGTTGCCGTGCGCGTCGACCAGCACGATGTCGTCCGCCTGGACTTCATTCCACATGAGGCCGCGGGGGTTCAGCAGGAAATGGTCGAGGTCCCCCGGTAGCGCCACGCTGAAATGATTGCAGACGCCTTCGCCCAACCCATGTGCGGCCGCTGCCCGCAGCGCCAGCGCCAGGTCCGAACGCAGCGCTGTGACGGTGTCGGCGTGAAAGAGGGCATCGGCAAAGCGGGGATCGTGATTCATGGCAGCCTTCAGGAATAGGTTGAGTGACGGGGATCAGAGCCAGCCGGCGTCATGAAACAAGCCGGGGACGCGATCCAACGTTGCTACGGTAGCGTCCGGCCGGTAGTCAGGCAAGGGTTTGCGGCCGGTGCCGCGGTCGATCCAGATGCACCGAAAGCCAATGTCGCGGGCTGCCGCGAGGTCCAGGTGGGGGCTGGCGCAAATGTGGACGACTTCGTCGGGCGTGACGCCCAGATTGCGGTGAGCGTGCGCGAATATCGTACGCGACGGCTTGTAGGCGCCAGCCTGTTCGGCGGTGATGACGCGGTCAATATGGCCGCCCAGTTGGGCGACGTTGCCCGCGATGATGTCGTCGTCCGTATTGGAGACGATGCACAGACGGAATCCCGCCGCTTTGAGACGAGCGAGGGTTTCGACAACCTCGGGGAACGGCGGCATGCGGGAGATGCTGCCCGTAAGAACCTCGGCGTCGGTGGGCCGGTAGGCCAGGCCGAAGTGCTCCATGGCCAGTCGCAGCGATTCGCGAGTCACGTCGGCGAATCGGCGATAGGGTGGCGTACGTTCGAGGCGATGCTCGTGCTCATCATAGACGTGCAGAAATTCGGCGGCGGATGGCGCCTTGGATTTGTCCGGATTGGCGTCAAGGATTCTGGCCACCGCTGCCTGCAGGCCTTCGTCCCATTGGATGAGGGTGCCATAGCAATCGAACGTGAGCCATTGCGGACGGGGTAATTGGTCAAGTGGCATGACGCTTCCTAAGTGCGTTGAAGACAACCACCAGCGTACGGAGCAGCACTATAGTTGTAAAATTAATAAAAAGACTCAACCCAGTTGTATATCGAATATCCAAGCCTATGTTGGATCTTGAACTTCTGAAGACGTTGGTCTGCGTCGTGGACGAAGGGAGTTTCACGCGAGCCGCGACTCGCGTGCACCGCACCCAGTCGACGGTCAGCCAGCAGGTGCGCAAGCTTGAACAGAGCGTCGGGAAGACGCTTGTGCTGCGGGATCGCGCCGGCGGAAATGTATCCGCGACGGAAGACGGCGAATTGATGCTGGCATATGCCCGGCGCCTGCTCGCCATTGCGGGGGAAGCCGAGCATGTGGTGTCGGCGCCGCGCGCGGCGCGCGTGATGCGGCTGGGGGTGCCCGAGGATTTCGACGTGTCGCGCCTGACCGTGTTGCTGGCGCAATTTGCGGCCAGCCACGGCGACGTGCGCCTGGAGACGGCCAGCGGCATGAGCAGCGATTTACGTGCCGGGTTGGCCTCGGGCGATCTGGATCTGGCGCTCGTCAAACGCGAACCCGGCGATGGGCCCTGTCTGGCGGCATGGCCGGAGCGTCTGGTATGGGTGGGCGGGCGAAGCCGAGACCGGGATGCTACAGCGGTGCCACTGGTTCTGTTTCCGCAGGGATGCATCTATCGCAAGCGGATGATTTACGCGCTGGAAAGCGCGGGCCGGCCGTGGCACATCGCCTATCACAGCCATAGTCTTGCGGGCGTGCAGGCCGCCGTCGCGGCGGGGCTTGGCGTGAGCCTGCTGCCGGAATTTGCATGCCTGGACACACACGTGGAGCTGGGTGAACAAGAGGGCTTCGCGCCGGTGCTGCCCACCGAGCTTGCGATCGTTACAGACCAACGCGCGCTTGGCCCAGTCGAACAAGATCTGCTGGCGGCGCTGAAGCAGGCGATCGCAGACGACGCACAAATTGCGGCGGCATAGCGCGAGCCGCTGCGATTCAATTTGGTTGCACCGCGAATCTGCGGCCGCACCGAGGCAAGCCGTCTGCGCTGG
>NZ_DAMDGT010000011.1:3059-138835 GCF_032102605.1 Achromobacter sp.
TGTGCGGACTTTGACGGCGTTACGTCAGGCGACTGCATAGCGCGAGCCGCTGCGAATTCAATTTGATTGCACCGACTCTGCGGCAGCACCGAGGCAAGCCGTCCGCGCTGGTGTGCGGACTTTGACGGCGTTACGTCAGGCGACTGCATAGCGCGAGCCGCTGCGATTCAATTTGGTTGCACCAAATCTGCGGCCGCATCGAAGCTAGCCATCCACGACGGTGAGCGGACTTTGGCAACGTAGCGTTAGCCATCAAGGTGGATTCAATCGGTGCTGAATGGAACCGCTGGTATTCCAAGAGCGGGCTATGAGAGACGGCGACTGCCATATGACGGCGTGTCGTCTGCTATCAACGCGTCGCAGATCCCGCCGGAATCAGTTATCCGGTACACCGAAGCACGTCCGCGGAAGCCGAGGCTTCTGGCGTTCCGACACAACGATCAGCGCAGGTCGCCGTCGACGTAGAACCATTGTCCGCCTTCGCGGACGAAGCGGCTGGTTTCGTGCAGGCGGCTGGCTCGGCCGTCGAGGCGGCTTCGGGCGACAAATTCGACGGTGGCGTGGTCGGTGTCCTGATCGGCCGCGGCCTTTACGTCGAGGCCCAGCCATTTGAGGCCCGGCGGGTTCGGTCCAAACGAGGCCGGACGTGTGCTGGGATGCCAGGTGGCAAGCAGGTATGGCAGCTTGTCCAGAACGAAGGCGCTGTAGCGTGACCGCATGAGGGCTTCGGCGGTGGGCGCCTGCAACGCAAGCGCTCCGTCATGCCAGCGGCCGCAGCAGTCGGGGTAGGGACGGGGGATGCCGCAAGGGCAGGGCGATATAGAGGCAGGCTTTTGCTTCGACACGAGGATAAGCGGCGTGGTCAGGCGAACAGGTCGGTTTATTCGGGAGGATAAGCGGCGTGGTCAGGCCAACAAATCGGTTTATTCGGGAGGATAAGCGGTGCGGTCAGGCCAACAGATCGGTGTATTCGGGATGGCGCCGGATGTAGGCGTCGGCGTAGGAGCAATCGGGACGGACTTTCCAGCCATTGGCGCGTGCGGTGACCAACGCCTGGCGGGTGAGTTCGGCCGCGATGCCCCGTCCTCCGACCGCGCTGGGCACGCCGGTGTGCGTGATTGCCATGGCGCCGTTCTGCAATTGGTAGTCCAACACGCACAGCACGCCGTCGACGGTGGCGGTGAAACGGGAGCGTTCGGTGTCGTGAGTCACGGAGATCATCTGGGAACATTCCTTGGTTGTGGGGGCCCGAGCCGGGCTTTCCTGGTTTCCAGGATAACAGCCCTGCGGCGCGGACTCCGGGTTGCCAGCCCGGAGCCCCCAGCCCCGCGCCCCAGCCCCGCGCCCCGGCCCCCGGCCCCCGGCCCCTCCGCCCGTTCAGCGATGCAGGACCTTCAGCAGGGCCGTGAGCTGCGCGTCGCGCGCTTCGACAAGGTCGGCGATGCTGCGGTGGCCGGCTTCGGCGTTGACGCCCTCGATCAGGCGTTGCTGCAGTTCGGGCGTGACTTCGGGCGCGCCCAGGTCGTCCCACCAGGTTTGCACCGGTCCCAGAAGATGGTGCATGAAGTGCGCCATGCCGCCTTCGCCGCCTCCCAGGTTGAACGTCATGTGGGGGCCGAACAGGGCCCACCGCAGGCCGGGGCCTTGCGACACCGCGGCGTCGATGTCCGCCACGCTGGCCACGTTTTCCGCCGCCAAGTGAATGGCCTCGCGCCAGAGCGCGGCCTGCAGGCGGTTGGCGATATGGCCCGGCACCTCCTTGTTCAGGCGGATGGGATGCTTGCCCATGCTGCGATAGAAATCGATGGCGCGGTCGATGGTTTCGGCAGACGTCTGGTCACCGCCAACCACTTCGACCAGCGGGATCAGGTGTGGGGGATTGAAGGGGTGGCCGATGACAAACCGCCCGGGATGGCGGCAGCGGGACTGCAACCGGCTCATGATGAGGCCGGACGAGCTGGATGCGACGATCACGTGCGCAGGCAGGACCGCGTCGATGCGCGCGAACAGATCCGTCTTGAAGTCCTCGCGCTCGGGCGCGTTTTCCTGCACGAAGTCCACGCCGGCCAAGGCGGTTTCAAGGTCGGGCTCGAAGCGCAGGGTGTCGGGCGAGGCGCCATGCCGCACGTGGCCCAGTTCAGTCAACACGGGCCATGCGGCCTGGACGCGGGCGATGGTCTGAGCCTGCGCATGCGGACCGGGATCGCTGACGACGACTTCCAGTCCATGCGCCAGGAACAGCGCGGCCCAACTGGCGCCGATGGTGCCGGCGCCGACAATGGCGACGCGGCGGATGGGACTGGACGTGGCAGGACTGGACATGCGGATCTCCTTGTCATGGTTGTGGTTTCATTGTGAAGCAAACCCGGCGCCGTTGCCACGCGGCCTCCGCGGCGGCAACATATCGGACCTTTTCTGAATGTCTGGAGCCTGCATGAGCACGATGCCCGCCCGAGCAGCCGTACCGTATTTCTGCCAGTGGGAGTCCGCGCATCTGGCCGGCGAGATCATCCGCAAAGAGCTTGATCTGGCCGACGATCCGGCGTGGCGCGATTCCGGCGCGCGGCATCTGGAGGAATACGTGCGGTGGGCGAGCCACGTCTGTGGCATGGCGTGCCTGAAAATGGTGCTGGCCGCGCGCACGGGGCATGCGTATCCCACGTTGGAGCTGGCCCGTCGCAGCATCCCCTATGGCGCTTACGTCGAGGAGCCCGACGGCGGCATCAAAGGGCTGATCTACGCGCCGTTCGTCCGCTACGTCGCCGATGTCTTCGAGCTGCAGGCGCAGGTGCGCGTCGACCTGCCGGCGGCGGCGCTGCCGGCGCTGATGGGGCAAGCCGAGTACTTCATGGCGTCGGTCCACCCGTGGATACGCTGGCCCGACCGCGAACCGCCCAGGAAGGGCGGGCACCTGGTCCTGGTGACGCGGGCCACGGCCGATACCGTGACGTTCCACAATCCTTCGGGTGAGCCGGATACCCAGGCGGATGTCGAGTTGCCGTTGGCCGAGTTCGACAGGTTCTTTGCGCAACGCGGCGTGGCGATCATGCCGCGTTGATGCGGGGCCGTGGGCGGCCGGCTCAGCCGTTGCGGGCCCGGCGCAGATGGCGCCACGTGAGGACAACGGTTAGCGCATAGCTGGCGGTGATCACCCAATAGGCGACGGGCAAGCTGGCGCGCCAATCGGGCAACAGGTGCAGGATGGTTCCCATCACGGCGACGCCGACCAGTGCGCCGGATTGGCGGTTGGCGTTCAGGGCCGCCGCCGCGCTGTTGGCGTGGTGCTTGCCGGAGACCTGCATGACGATGCTGGTCATTGCCGGGACGGCGATCCCCACCCCCAGATTGGCCAGCGCGACGACCAACGCGAAAGGCCAGTAGGCCATGCCGGGTGCAAAGAAGAAGATACCGGCGGCGCTCATCACGGCGGCAAGCGACACGCCGCCGAGGAGCGATGCGGACACGTTCCAGCGCGCGGACACCCGGCTTGAAATGAGATTGCCGATGGAGAACACCGCCAGCATCGGCACCAGTTGGACCCCGGTCTGAAGCGCGTCGGCGCCGCGCGCATGCTGCAGGAAGAGGCTGAGCAGGAAAAGCTGCCCGTACGAGGCGAGATTGATGAGAAAGCCCACGCCGTTGGCGGCGGCGAACTGCGACGTTGCAAACAGCGCGCGGGGAATGATCGGCTCGGCGTTGCGCCGTTCACGCTGCACCAGCAACAGCGCGGCAGTCAAAAACAGCGCGATCGTCGCGGCGATGGGGGCCGATGTCCACCCGTAGGCATTGCCCTGGATCAGCACGAAACAAAGCGAGGACAGCGCTACGACGCCAAGCACGTGGCTTACGGGATTGAGCGCGCGGGGGCGGCGCGGCGCGACTGCGATGCGGCGCACGGCCAACCACAGGCCGGCCAGCCCAAGCGGAATGTTGATCAGGAAGATGGCTCGCCACCCGAACTGGTGGATCAGCACGCCGCCCAACAGCGGACCGGACGCGCCGGCGACCGCAACGATGGCCGACCATGCCGCCAGCATGCGATTGCGGATCTGCTCGTCGTCGTACGCGTGCGTCAGCAGACTGAGCGAACTGGGCATGAACAGGGCGGCGCCAACGCCCTGCAGCATGCGGGCGGCGATCAGCGTGGCGCCGTCCGGGGCCAGTCCGCACAGCAGGGATGCGCTGGTGAACACCCCCAGGCCGGCCAAATAGATGGTCTTGGCGCCGTAACGGTCCGCCAGAGCGCCGGCCACCAGCAGCAGGGCGGCGAAGGTGAGGGTGTACCCGTCCACGATCCAGACCAGGTCCGTCAGCGGCACCGTGAACTGCAGCGCGATGGATGGCAGCGCGACATTGACCACCGTGACGTCCAGCATGGCCATGACGAAGCCGATGGCCAGCGTGACCAGGGGCAGCAGGCCTGCGACGGCGGGTGGAGGGGTCAAGGCGGCGACGGACACGGGGCGGCAGGCGGAAGACATGATGAAGATTCACTTGGCGGCTAGCGAGGATGAAGCTTAGGCCTGATTCGTGATGCAAAAAAGCCGAATAATTGCTTTATAGTCATGCAAAATTGCATCGAGCGAGGCGCCATGGATTGGGACAATGCCAGGATATTTCTGGCGATCTACCGGATAGGCACGCTGCGTGGGGCCGCGTCGGTGCTGCAGATCGACCAGGCCACGGCGGGCCGGCGGCTGACGGCGCTGGAGGCGTCTCTCGATGCTCGGCTGTTCCTGCGCACGCCCGGCGGCTACGTTCCCACCGCGGCGGGCGAACTGGCGTTCGCCGCGGCCGAACGCATGGAACAGGCCGCCGACCAGCTTCAGCGCCAGATGCAGGGACTGGACCACCGCCTTTCGGGCGTCGTCCGCATTGCCACTTCCGAGACCGTGGCGCGGTACTTCATCATGGAAGCCGTCAGGCGGGTCCATGCCGAGCATCCCGACATCCGCGTCGTGCTGTCCACCGGCATCCAGATCAGCAATCTGACGCGGCGCGAAGCCGACCTGGCCATCCGCAACCTGCGGCCCGACAGTCCCGATCTGATCCACCGCCACCTGGCGCGCAAGGAGGTGGGGTTGTACGCGTCCCGCGCCTATCTGGCGGCGCGCGGCGAGCCCCGGCCCGGCACCGCGTTCGCCGGGCATTCGCTGGTCACCTATCAGCAGGCCGTGCTGCCGGGCTGGTCCGACAGCCTTTGCGGCGAGCCCACCAGCAACGGGCGGATCGGGATCGAGGTCAATTCCGGGATGATGCTCATCGAGGCGGTGGTGGCGGGACTGGGCATCGGCGAACTTCCCACGCACATGGCTCCGGACTTTCCCGATCTGGTGCGCATCTGGCCGAGCCGCGCCGAAGCCTACGACCTGTGGCTGGTGATGCACGGCGACCTGAACCGCACGGCGCGAGTGCGCGCCGTGACCGACGCCATCGTCGAGGTTTTCGAGGAAAGCGCGTAGAGGCGTGGGTAAGCGGCGGCTTGTGGGCCGGGACGGTAGGCGCTAAGGTTTGCTTGCCCTCAGGAAAACCACGATCCCAGGAGTTGCGCGTGTCCGAACTTTGGCGTTTGTCCGCAGTTGAGCTTGCCGGCCTGATCCGCAAGCGTGAAGTGTCCGCACTCGAAGCCGCGCAAAGCGCGTTGCAGCGCCTCGATGCCGTCAATCCTGCCATCAACGCGGTGGTTGACCACCGGCCTGAGAGCGTGCTGGCCCAGGCGGAAGAGGTGGACGCCGCCCTTGCCCGCGGGGAAGACCCGGGCGTGTTGGCGGGCGTGCCCGTCACCGTGAAGGTCAATGTGGACCAGGCGGGCTTTGCCACGACCAACGGCGTAAGCCTGCAAAAGGACCTGATCGCCCAGTACAACAGCCCGGTGGTCGACAACCTGCGCCGCGCGGGCGCCGTGATACTGGGCCGCACCAATACGCCGGCGTTTTCGTTGCGCTGGTTTACCGGCAACGCGCTGCATGGCGACACGCTCAATCCCCGCAACCCGGCGCTGACGCCCGGGGGATCATCGGGCGGCGCGGCTTCCTCTGTCGCCGCGGGCATCGGGCATCTGGCCCATGGCACGGACATCGCCGGTTCAATCCGCTATCCGGCCTATGCATGCGGCGTGCATGGACTGCGTCCGTCGCTGGGCCGGGTGGCGGCTTACAACGCCGCATTGCCGGAGCGTTCGATCGGCGGCCAGATCACGGCCGTATCCGGACCGCTGGGCCGCACTATTGCCGACGTGCGCCTTGGGCTGGCTGCGCTGTCGGCTGCTGACCCCCGGGATCCCTGGTGGGTGCCCGCGCCGCTCACCGGGCCGGAAGTGCCCAAGCGCGCCGCGCTGTGCCTGAATCCCGAAGGAATGGATACCGATCCCGCGGTTGTGAAAGCGTTGCAGGAGGCGGCGCGCCGGCTCAGCGAGGCGGGCTGGTCCGTGGACACGCTGGAAGCGATTCCGCCCATGCAGGAAGCCGCGGACCTGCAGATTCGCATGTGGATGGCGGACGGGTACGACGCCATGGTGGCGGCCGCCGAAAAGGAAGGCGACCGGGGTGCGCTGGTGGCGCTGGCCGGGCAGCGCGAAAGGGCCGCGAGTGCCGACCTGTCGAGCTTTTCGGCGGTGCTGACGCGCCGCGCGACGCTGACGCGCCTGTGGGAACTGTTCTTCGCCGAGTATCCCGTGCTGCTGTTGCCGGTATCGGCGGAGCTGCCGTTTCCCGACAACCTGGACCTGCAAGGCGACGCTGCCTACGCGAGGGTCTGGAAGGCGCAGCTCACGCAGATCGGCCTGCCGTTCATGGGCCTGCCCGGGCTGTCCGTCGCCATGGGCAGCGCGACGAGCAGTGCGGGTCCGAGCCCCGTCGGTGTGCAAGTGGTGGCGGGGCGCTTCCGCGAAGACCTGTGCCTGGCGGTCGGGGAAATCATCGAGGCGGGCGGCGAACCCGTGCGCATCGCCGAGCCCGCGCCGCGTTAGCGATACGCGATGAAGCGCCCGCGCAGTGGCGGGGCGCTACTTGCCGAAGCGTACCCGCAGCACGCCCAGGTCGCCGTACGTCAGCTCGATGTCCTTGTTGGCAGGCACGTCCAGGAAGCCGGCATAAGAACCGGTGATGACGTGCTGGCCAGCCACCAGACCCAGGCCTTGTTCGCGCAGGAAGTTGGCCAGCCAGTACAGGCCGGCCTTGGGGTGGTCGTTCGGATGGATGCCGGCATGCTGTTCGATTTCGGCGCCATCGACGGACAGCGTGAGCGTCATGCTGCCCGGCGCGGCGTCGGGCGAGGCAATGCGCGGGCCCAGAACCAGTCCCTGATTGAACATGTGGTCGGCCAGCAGCTCTGGCAGGCTGGCGTGTTCGGGGGATGCGTACCGACAGCCCAAGACCTCGAGCGCCAGTCGGGCTTCGCCAATGGCGGCATCGATTTCGGCGTCGGTGTAGGGGGTGTCGCGCGGGGGCAGGTCGCGGGCGATCTGGAACGCGATTTCGGGTTCGATGCGCACGACATCGGCGCTGGCGGCAACGGGGCCCGCCGAGGCGTCGGCTGTGCCGGATGCATAGATGGGAGCGACGACGGTCTTTTCAGGCGACGGCAACGCGCTCTTCCAGGCGGCGATGCCGTCATGCCGCGTGTTGCGCAGCAGTTCGGCGGTGCGCTGCTGGACGGCAAATGCCTGTCCCAGGGACTGGGGCCGGCAGGCGGCTGGCAGGCGCGGACCGGCGACGCCCGACTCCCGCGCGGCGATCAGGAAACGCGCCGCTTCGATGCTGCCGGGATAGTCTTCGAATCGGATCTGCATGGTTCAGATTCCCAGGAATAGCATGATCCAGAGCACGATCATGGCGATCAGGCCCAGCCAGCACGAACCCCAGAAGCCGACGATCGGCCATTTCAGCGCGAGCGGCGTCTTTTTGGGATCGACGTGCTCCAGAAGGTCGTTGGCATTGCCGATCAGCCAGAAACGGGTACCCGGAAACATCAGGCGAAAGAAATAGTCGAGCATGATCGCCGCCTGGATCGACAGCGGGTACTGCTTGAACGGCCGATGCTGCAGATAGGGGTGTTTCAGCGTTGCGTTGATCTGCTTGCTTTTGAAGAAGAACAGCACGATGCCGCTGAGGGTGCAGGTGATGAAGCACAGCACGAATAGGCTGAAGGCCATGGCCATGACAGGTGAATGCATGGGGGTCTCAAGAATGCGCGGAAGACCGCGTGGGATGAAAAGAAGCCAGGCGAAAAAAGCTGGCCCTATTGTAGAGGGCTTGGCGCGGCCCCGTGTTCAGGGCCGCGTCAGCGCCTGGGTTGCTGCCTGAAGGTCAGCCGCGGGTCTGGCCTTCGCCGTTCAGCACCCACTTCAGCGTGGTCAGGCCTTCCAGGCCCACGGGGCCGCGCGCGTGCAGGCGATTCGTGGAAATGCCGATCTCGGCGCCAAGGCCGTATTCAAAGCCATCGGCAAAGCACGTGGGCAGGTTGACGTAGACGGAACTGGAATCGACCTCGCGCTGGAAACGCTGCGCGGCCGACAAGTCTTCGGTGACGATCGCCTCGGTGTGGCCCGAACCCCAGCGCGCGATGTGCTCGATGGCATCGTCCAGCGAATCGACGATGCGCACGGCCAGGATGGGCCCCAGGTATTCGGTGGCCCAGTCCTCTTCGGTGGCGGCCTTGGCGTGCGGCAGCAGCGCCAGCGTGCGCGGGCAGCCGCGCAGTTCGACGCCGTGTTCGGTAAAGGCCGCGGCCAGGCTGGGCAGGATGGATACTGCCGCCACGGCGTCGATCAGCAGCGTTTCCATGGCGCCGCAGATGCCGTAGCGGTAAGTCTTGGCGTTGAAGGCAATGGCGTGTGCCTTGTCCGGGTCCGCGGCCGCATCGATGTAGATGTGGCAGTTGCCGTCCAGGTGCTTGATGAGCGGCACGCGGGCTTCCTGCGACAGGCGTGCGATCAGGCCCTTGCCGCCGCGCGGCACGATGACGTCGATGTGCTCTGTCATGGTGATGAGCGTGCCGACGGCCGCCCGATCCGCGGTGGCCACGACCTGTACCGCATCCTGCGGCAGGCCGGCGGCGGCCAGGCCGGCCTGCACGATGCGGCCCAGCGCGACGTTGGAGTGCAGCGCCTCGCTGCCGCCGCGCAGGATGGCGGCGTTGCCGGACTTCAGGCACAGGGCGGCGGCGTCGATGGTGACGTTGGGCCGGGATTCGTAAATGATGCCGATCACACCCAGCGGCACGCGCATCTGCGCAACGCGCATGCCATTGGGGCGCACGGTGGTGGCGGTGATGCTGCCGACGGGGTCGGGCAGGGCGGCGATCTGGCGCAGGCCTTCGGCCATGTGGGCCAGCGTCTTGTCCGAGAGCGTCAGGCGATCCAGCAGGGCAGGTTCCAGGCCATTGGCGCGCGCGGCGGCGACGTCTTTCTCGTTGGCGGCCTTGAGTTCGTCATGGCTGGCGGCCAGCGCATCGGCCATGGCCAGCAACGCCTGGTTCTTGGCGGCGCTATTGGCGCGCATCATGGCGCGCGAGGCGCGCCGGGCATTCTCGCCCAGGGCGAGCATGGCTTGTTCAATGGAGGACGAGGACATGGCGGCGTCGATCATGGAAGTGGGACGGCGCGGGCGCCGCCTGGAGAGTCAGTGTATATCCGGCTGCGAGGCCGGGCGAGATCCGGCGATGGGGGCCGGATGGGGGCGGGGTCAAGGCGGCGGCGAGGCCGCCTTCACGGTCGTCCGCCGGCGGCGGCCACGCGCAGCGCCAGTCGGGTCATTTCTTCCCAGGGGTCCGAGAGCCGTCCTGTCACCGATAAGCCTTTGATCAGGCGGTCGACTTCATGGGCGTGTTGGACGGCGGCAGGCCAGACACCGGGTTGCACCCGGTTGAGGGCCTGAAGCGCCAGGCGTTCGTGGGCGCCGAAGATGCGCAGGCGGCGCATCAGTCCGTTGACATCCTGGCCCAGCGCGCGCGCTTCAGCGATGCGGGCAAGCAGGCGGATTTCTTCGCCGACTGCCCACAGCACGAGCGGCAGCGCCTCGCCTTCGGCCCGCAGGCCGTCGATCATGCGGATGGTGCGGCCGATGTCGCCGGCGAGCATGGCGTCGCGCAGGCCGAAAACGTCGTAGCGGGCGACGTTCAGCACGGCGCGTTCCACGTCTTCGGCGGCAAGCTGGCCTTCGGGGTAGAGCAGGCCGAGCTTCTGGATTTCCTGGTGCGCCGCCAGCAGGTTGCCTTCGACTTTGTCGGCCATCCATTGCAGGGTGGCGCTGTCGGCGCGCTGGTTCTGTCGCGCCAGTCGCATCCCCACCCAGGCGGGCAGGCGGCCGCGTTCGATGTTGGCGATGTCCACCGACATGCCGGCGCGGGCCAGCGCCTGCATCCAGCGGCTTTCGCGGGTGGCTTTGTCCAGGCGGGGCAGGGCAATCAGGACCAGCGTGTCGGCATCCGGCTGCTTTTCGGCTTGTTCAGCCAGCTTGGCCAGGGTGTCGGCGCCGGATTTTCCGGGCTTGCCCGTGGGGATCTTGATTTCAAGGATGCGGCGGTCGCCGAAGAGCGACACGCTTTGCGTGGCGGCGATGACCGCGCTCCAGTCGCTGCGCGCGTCCATCACCATGGACAGGCGTTCGGTGTAGCCCGCGTTGCGCGCGGCGGCGCGCAGCGCGTCCACCGCCTCGGTCACCAGCAGCGGCTCGTCGCCAGAAACCGTGTACAGCGGCGCCAGCCGGTTGCCGGGCCGCTGCAGGTGTTCGGCCAGCCGATCCGCATCCAGGGGCTGTGCCATGGGTTAGCGCACGTTGGTCGGATCGGTGACGGACGGCGTCTGCCAGGGCGTGGGCACACGCTGCGGCTGCGGCTCGTTCGGGTTGAACAGCGGAGTGTCGGCGCCTTCTTCGCCTTGCTGCGCGGCTTCGAACGCCTTGTGGACGTCGGGCGCGGTGATACGGCGCAGCACACGCGACACCAGATCGCGCTGCATGGCCTTGAACAGGGTGTCGATCTGGCCCTGCTTGGCCTGCACGACCTGGTCGTCGTACGGCATTTCGCGATAGATGGAGAGCGTCGTGTCGGGAACCAGCGCGCGGCCCTGGGCGTCGATCAGGCGGAACGTGTAGTTGATGCCGAGTTCGTAGGATTCGACCCGGCCTTGCGCGTTCAGCGAGACCTCGCGCAAGGTGCGCGAGTCATTCACCTGCTGGAGAATGGCCTGGGCTTCCTTGGGCGTGTCCACCAGCTTGGTGTTGGGCGAGGCCGCGCGCAGGGCGCGGCGCACGTCGGCGCCGAACTGGGTCGTGTCGGGAATGCCCACGTACATTCTGTCGAACGGCATCGGGGTGACTCCCCGCAGCGTGAAGCCGCAAGCGGAGAGCAGCATGAACAGCGCCAGGCAGGCGCCGCGCAGCAGCCAGGTTTGGCGGGAAAGTTGCGTGTGTTGCCCGGCGAAGTACATGCTTGACCTCATCAGCCTACGACGTTGACCAGTTTGCCCGGCACCACGATGACGCGCTTGGGCGGACGGCCTTCCAGGAAGCGGGTGACCTCTTCCTGGCTGGCGGCCAGCTTTTCGATGTCTTCCTTGGCTGCCTTGGCCGCCACGCGGATCGAGCCGCGCAGCTTGCCGTTGACCTGGAGCATCAGCTCGATTTCGTCGGCGACGAGGGCGGCTTCGTCCACGTGCGGCCACGGCGCGTCGAGCAGGTCGCCAAGTTCCTTGGCGTAGCCCAGGTCCTGCCACAGATGCCAGGTGACGTGCGGCACGACCGGGTACAGCACGCGCAGCAGGATGCCGACGGTTTCGGCGTAAGCGGCGTCGGCCTCGGCGCCTTCCGGCAGCTTGGCGTCGTCGATGGCATTCAGCATCTTCATGCAGGCGGACACGACGGTGTTGTACTGGATGCGCTGGTAGTCGTAGTCGGCCTGCTTGAGCAAGCCGTAGACCTCGCGACGCAGATCCTTGACGGCGGCAGGCGCCTGCGCCCAGTCCGCGCCATGGGCCAGACCGCGCGCCACGGCGTCGCGGCGCGAATAGCTGATGGACCAGAGACGGCGCAGGAAGCGGTTGGAGCCTTCCACGCCGGAGTCGGACCATTCGAGCGTCTGCTCGGGCGGGCTGGCGAACATCACGAACAGGCGGGCCGTGTCGGCGCCCAGCGTGTCGATCAGCGATTGCGGATCGACGCCGTTGTTCTTGGACTTGGACATCGTGCCCACGCCGCCATAGTTGATGGCCGAGCCATCAGACTTCAGCTTGGCGCCGACGATGGCGCCGCGGTCGTCGTAGACGTTGTCGACGTCTTCGGGCCAGAAGTATTCGATGCCGCCCTGGGGCGTCTTGCGCGAATAGATGTGGTTCAGCACCATGCCCTGGCACAGCAGCTTGGTGAAGGGCTCGTCGAAATTGAGCAGGCCCATGTCGCGCATGACCTTGGTCCAGAAGCGCGCATACAGCAGGTGCAGCACGGCGTGCTCGATGCCGCCGATGTACTGGTCCATCGGCATCCAGTAGTCATTGCGCTGGTCGACCATGGCGTTGTCGTTGCCGGGCGAGGTGTAGCGCATGAAATACCAGGACGAGTCCACGAACGTGTCCATCGTGTCGGTTTCGCGACGCGCGGGCTTGCCGCACTTGGGGCACGAGCAGGACAGGAAGGCTTCGTTCTTGGCCAGGGGGTTGCCGCTGCCGTCGGGGATCAGGTCGTCCGGCAGGACCACGGGCAGGTCCTTTTCCGGCACCGGGACGGGGCCGCAGTCCGCGCAGTGGATGATGGGGATGGGGGTGCCCCAATAGCGCTGGCGCGAAATGCCCCAGTCGCGCAGGCGCCAGGTGGTCTGCTTTTCGCCCAGGTCCTTGGCGCCCAGGTCCGCCGCGATGGCGTCCACGGCTTCCTTGTAGGACAGGCCGTCGTACTTGCCCGAGTTGATGGTGCGGCCGGACTGCTTGTCGCCGTACCATTCCTGCCAGGCGTCGGTGGAGTATTCCTTGCCCGCCACGTCGATGACCTGCACGATGGGCAGGTTGTACTTCTTGGCGAAGGCGAAGTCGCGCTCGTCGTGCGACGGCACGCCCATGACGGCGCCGTCGCCGTAGGTCATGAGCACATAGTTGCCGACCCAGACCTCGACTTGTGCGCCGGTGACCGGGTGCGTGACGAACAGGCCCGTGGGCATGCCTTCTTTTTCGCGCGTGGCCATTTCGGCCTCGGTCGTGCCGCCCAGCTTGCATTGTTCAATGAACGCGGCCAGTTGCGGGTTGGACTGCGCGGCGTGCGTGGCCAGGGGGTGCTCCGGCGCGACGGCGCAGAAGGTCACGCCCATGATGGTGTCGGCGCGGGTGGTGAAGACGTACAGCTTGCCGTCCTGGATGAGCTGGCCGTCCTGGCCGGCGATCTGGTGCGGGAAGGCGAAGCGCAGGCCTTCGGACTTGCCGATCCAGTTTTCCTGCATCAGGCGCACACGCTCGGGCCAGCCGGGCAGGTCGTTCTGGACGGCGCCCAGCAGTTCGTCGGCGTAGTCGGTGATGCGCAGGTAATAGCCGGGGATCTCGCGCTTTTCGACAAGCGCGCCCGATCGCCAGCCGCGGCCGTCGATGACCTGTTCGTTGGCCAGCACGGTCTGGTCCACAGGATCCCAGTTGACGACCTGGGTCTTGCGGTAGGCGACGCCCTTTTCCAGCATCTTCAGGAACAGCCACTGGTTCCACTTGTAATACTGCGGATCGCAGGCGCACATTTCGCGCGTCCAGTCGATTGCCAGACCCATCGCCTTCATCTGCTTCTTCATGTAGGCGATGTTGTCGTAGGTCCACTTGGCGGGCGGCACCTTGGACTTGATGGCGGCGTTTTCAGCCGGCATGCCGAACGCGTCCCAGCCCATGGGCATGAGCACGTTGTAGCCACGCATGCGCAGCTGGCGCGCCATCATGTCGTTGATGGTGTAGTTGCGCACGTGACCCATGTGCAGTTTGCCGCTGGGATAGGGCAGCATGGAGCAGGCGTAGAACTTCGGCTTTTCGGAGCCGTCGGGGTTCTTGGCGTGTTCGTGGACCAGATAGACGTCGCGGGCCTGCCAGTCTTGTTGGGCGGCCGCTTCGACGGTAGTGGGGAGGTAGCGTTCCTGCATGGGCTCGTGCGCGGTGGCGAAAAAGGGTGAGCCGCCCCATCGCGCCGGGGCGCGGAGGCGGTCAAAACCCCTGATTATAGGAGGTGCTAGGCGCGGGCAGGGGGAGAGGCCGTTTCCGGGATCCGCGCGCTTGGCGCGAGTGCGCCGTAAGCCAGCGTTACAGCACCCAGGACGGCGCCTGCGGTGACCACGCCGGACCACCCGAAATGGGCGTACAGCCAGGACGATACCAGCGAACCGGACGCGCCGCCGATGAAGTAGCAGGTGACGTAGCCGGCGGTCAGGCGGCTGCGCGCCTCGGGCCGCAGGCGGTAGATGGAGCTGGTATTGGTGACATGCACGCCCTGGATTGCAAGGTCCTGCAGCAGAATGCCGGCCAGCAGGGCGACGACCGACACCTGGCCGAAGGCCATCAGCCCCCAAGAGCCCAGAAGCAGCAGCAGGCCCACGCGCGTGGCGAGGTTGCCCAGGCCCCGGTCGGCAAGGCGTCCGAAACGGTTGGCGGCGTAAGCCCCGGCCGCCCCGGCCAGGCCAAAGAGGCCGATCGTCGTGTTGCTGTATTCATAAGGCGGGCTTGCCAAGAGGAAGGTCAGCGGCGTCCACAGCATGCTGAAGGCGGCGAACAGCAGCCCGCCCAGCAGCGAGCGGGCGCGGAACAGGGGTTCCTCGACGAACATGCGCAGGATCGAGCCCAGCAGGCGCGGGTAGCTCATGGCGGTGGGGCTTTGGTAGCGGGGCAGCACGCGCCACAGGGCGCCGGCCATGCACACCATCAGGATGGCCGCCACCCAGTACACGGTGCGCCAGCTGCCCACGTCGGCCAGCGCGCCGGCGGCGGTGCGCGCCAGAAGGATGCCCAGCAGCAGTCCGCTCATGACGGTGCCGACGGCCTTGCCGCGTTCGTGGGGCGCCGCAAGCGTGGCTGCGAAGGGCACAAGAATCTGCGCCACCACGGACAGCATGCCGGTCAGGGCAGTGCCCACGATAAGGACTGCGAGGCTGGTGGCGAAGGCGGAAACCAGCAGCCCGCCCGCCGCCAGCAGGGTCATCAGCACGATCAGGGAGCGGCGTTCGAACATGTCGCCCAACGGCACCAGCAGCATCAGCCCGACTGCATAGCTGAGCTGCGCGGTGGTGACGATGGCGCCGGCCGCCGCATTGGAAATGGCGAATTGCTGGCTGATGGTGTGCAGCAGTGGCTGCGCGTAATAGTTGCTGGCGACTGCCAGGCCGGTGGCCACGGACATCAGCAGGATGATGGGCGCGGTCAGGGTGGGGGGCGATTGCGTCGGGGAAGTCACGGATCTGATGCGAGAAACGAATGATTGCGGGGGGCGATGGCGGACGGATCGGAGATTGGGCGGGTGAATCAGGCGCCCACGCTGCCCGGGGTGTCCTGGTCCTGCTTGATCAGCAGCTTTTTCAGCAGGCTGGCCAGTTGCCGGCGTTCGGCGGCCGACAGCGGTTCCAGCAGGTCGTTCAGGTCTTTCAGGTATTCCTTGAGCACGATCTTGATCAACCGCAGTCCGTCGGCGGTGAGCGACACGATGACGCCTCGTCGATCCTCCGGATTGGGATTGCGCACCAGCAGGCCGGCTTGTTCCAGGCGATCCAGTCGGTTGGTCATGGCGCCGGACGTCAGCAGCAGGGCCTCGACTAGCTTCTGTGGATTCATCGCGTGCGGCGCGCCCGTGCGGTACAGCGTGGCCAGCACGTCGAATTCGCCCTGATGCAGGTTGTGCTGGCGAAAACTGCGATTTACGTTGCGGGCGGCGAATGCGTTCAAACGGAACAGGCGGGCAACGACCGACATGGAGGCGAAGTCCTGGGCGGGACATTCCTTCGCCCATTGCGCAATGACTTGATCGACGAGGTCATTCATGGGGGCAGCCAAAATTGTTTTATCTGAAGTATCTTTACGTGAAGATAAAATTCTAGCAGCCCGCCCATCGCGATGCAAAGCGCCGGGCAAGAAAGGGCAGGAAAAAAAGAAGGGCCCGCCTCTTGCGAGGCGGGCCCTTCCCGGAGTGACCGGATACGGCGCGTAAACGAATTACTGCGCGGCGTCCTTCAGCTTCTTGAGCGGGCGAACCTTCACCTTGACCGAAGCCGGCTTGGCGGGGAACCAGCGCTCTTCGCCGGTGAACGGATCCTTGCCGAAGCGCTTGGCCTTGGCGGGAACCTTTTGCACGGCAACCTTGAACAGGCCGGGCAGCGTGAATTCGCCAGCGCCCTTCTTGTCCACGGAACCCAGCACCGAGGTTTCCAGGCTGGTCAGGACGGCCTTGACCGACTTGGCTTCGACGCCGGATTGCTCAACGATGTAGGCGATGAGCTGGGTCTTGTTCAGAGCAGCCTTGATTGCCTTGGGTGCAGCAGCGACCTTCTTGGCGGCGACGACCTTCTTTGCTGCCGGCTTCACAGCGGGCTTGGCGGCGGTTGCCTTCTTTGCGGGCGCCTTGACGGCGGGCTTGGTGACTTTCTTGGCAGGAGCTTTTGCTTTCGTGGCCATGGTCAAAATCCGTATGTTGAGGGCATGGAGCAGCGCGCGCCGGATATCGGCAATTGACGCTACGCGCCCGATGATAGCGGAAGAGTGGCGTTAAATGCGGCTTTCAAGCGGGTTTTCAGCCACTGTTTGTTGTTTTCGACGCAGAAAACCCCTTTGTACAAGCACTCTTGCAAGATGTCGTGACATTCGCGGGCAAATCCTGTGTGGGATCGGACCGGTGAACCTATGTTGCCGCGCGTGTTCAAATTGCGGGCGGCGCGCGGTTGCGGCGGTGGCCGAAACCCCCGGATTTCCGGCGTTTCAACGGTATTCCGCGCGCCCGTGATAACCAAGCATGGAAGTGAAGCAGCTATATGTTGATGAAGAAGTTGGCGGCGAGCCTGCTCGTTGCGACCGCGTGTATGTCCGGCGCCATGGCGCAATCGATGCCCGCGCCGGCGCTGTCGGCCAAGGCCTGGCTGCTGCTGGACGAAACCAGCGGACAGGTCATTGCGTCGCACGCGGCCACCTCGCGGATCGAACCCGCGTCCTTGACCAAGGTCATGACGGCGTACGTCGTGTTCGAAGCCCTGAACAAGAAAGAGCTGTCGGCCAGCCAGCTGGTCACGATTTCGACGCGAGCCTGGAAGGTGCCGGCGGGCAGCTCGAAGATGTTCCTGGAGCCGGGCTCGAAGGTGGCGGTGGACGATCTGCTGCGCGGCCTGATGATCCAGTCCGGCAATGACGCGGCCGTTGCGCTGGCCGAGGCCGTGTCCGGCAGCGTCGAGGCGTTTGTCGAGCGCATGAACGGCACCGCGGCTCGGTTGGGCCTGCACGCCACGCATTTCGCCAGCCCGCACGGGCTGCCGGATCCCCAGACCTATTCCACCGCGAGCGACCTGTCGATACTGGCCACGCGCATCATCCGGGACTTTCCACAGCTATATAAGACCTACGATTCGGCGAAGCAATTCACGTACAACAAGATCACCCAGCCCAATCGCAACCGCCTGCTGTGGCTGGACCCCAGCGTGGACGGCCTGAAGACGGGGCACACCGAAGCGGCCGGCTATTGCATCATCGCCACGGCGCGGCGGCCGAATGGCAGCGATCAGCGCCGGTTGATCACGGTGGTGGTCGGGACCGCTTCCGACAAGCTGCGCACGCAGGAAAGCCGCGAGTTGCTCGAATGGGGCTTCCAGGGGTTCAATACCATCAAGTTGTACGCGCGCGGACAGGCGGTGGCGACCCCCGAGGTCTGGAAGGGTGAAGCCGACAGCCTCAAGGCCGGATTCGCGCGTGATGCGTACGTGACGGTGCCGGCGGGCGCCAAGGTCGAATCCGTGTGGGCGCCGCAAGCGCCGCTGGTTGCGCCCATTGCGGCGCAGTCCACGGTCGGTGAGCTGCGCGTGATGGTGGACGGCAAGCCGGCCATGCAATTCCCGGTCGTGGCGCTGGAGCCGGTGGCCGAGGCAGGGATCGCCGGGCGCGCATGGGATTCCGTTCGCCTCTGGTGGCGCGGAACCGAGGGATAAGCAAGGCAATATCGGAGGCATGCGATGGCAGTGAGCTTTCCTGGCGGGCCGGCGCCCGCGCCGGGGCCGCATGATCCGCTGGCCCTGCTGTCCGCCTGTCACGGGCGAATTTCCCGTCAGTGCGCCACGCTCGCGCGGCTGGCGGCGCACCTGCCCGCGCATGGCAGCGATGCCACGGCGCAGACCGCAGCCGCCAGCGTGCGCCGCTACTTCGATACCGCGGCGGCGCACCATCACGAAGACGAAGAGGAAGACCTGTTCCCGGCCTTGATCGATTCCATGGCCGGATCGGACGCGGTGTGCCTGCATGCGCTGGTGGACGGCCTGATGGCGGACCATCGTCGCCTGGCCGGTTTGTGGGAGCCGCTGCGCTTCACGCTGTCCGAGATCGCAGCGGGACGGCCGGCAGAGCTGCCGCCGCAACAGGTCCAGGCCTTTGCCGAAGCCTATAGCGAACATATCCGCCGCGAAGAAGACGAGCTGTTGCCGATGGCCGCTCGGCTGATTTCCGACGACGCGCTGGCCGCGATCGGGCAGGCCATGAAGGCGCGTCGTGGCGGCGATGCCGGCTGATCACTCGCCGGCCGTACGGGCGCCTTCCGCGTTGCACGGCAGCAAGCGAGCGATTACGCTACGCGGACAGGCGCGATGCGCCGACGCCAGGGACAAGACAGGATGATGCAGGGGGGAAGGAACGTAGCGCGCCGGGTGTTCGGCGCGTGGGTGGACGATGTTGACAGGCTGACGCTGCGGGCTGATCTGGCCGCGGGCCTGCTTGGCGCACTGCTGGTGCTGCCGCAGGGCGTGGCCTTCGCCACGCTGGCGGGGTTGCCGCCTGAATACGGCCTGTATTCAGCCATCGTTCCCTGTATTTTCGCCGCCCTGTTCGGCTCCAGCCGCCATGTGATGTCCGGTCCCACCAACGCCAATTCGCTGGCGCTGTTCGCGGTGCTTGCGCCGCTGGCGGCGGCGGGCAGCCCGGCCTACATCCAGTTGGCGCTGGCCGTGACCGTGCTGGTCGGCGTGATGCAGTGGCTGGTGGGAGCGTTGCGGCTGGGCTCGCTTGCGCACTTCATTTCTCCGTCTGCATTGTTCGGCTTCATGAGCGGGGCGGCCGTGCTGATCGCCGTGCATGCATTGAAGGATGCCTTTGGGCTGCCGACGCCGGAGTCGCATGGCGCGGGCGCGGTGCTGGAAAGCGTCGCCACGCATATCGGCCAGGCGCATCCCGGCGCCGTGCTGGTGACGGTGGTCACCCTGGGCGCCGCGCTGCTGGCGCGCAAGCTGGATAAGCGCAAGCCCTATATGCTGCTGGGCCTGGCCGCGGGGACGCTTGCCGCGTGGGTCTTCAACGCGACGGTGGAGGCGCAAGGCGGCACGCCGGTGCCCGTGCTGGGCGCAATCAGCCAGCCTTGGCCGCCATTCCACGTGCCCAGCGTCGATTGGCGCGCACTGCCTGACCTGCTGAGTGTGGCGTTCGCGCTGACCATCGTGGCGCTGGCGCAATCGATCTCCATCGCCAAGGCGGTGGCGTCCCGTTCCGGACAGCGAATCGACGCGAATCGCGAATTCGTGGGGCAGGGCATTTCCAACATCGTTGGAGGTTTCTTTTCCTGCTATCTGTCCTGCGGATCGCTGAATCGCTCCATTCCCAACTACGAGGCCGGCGCAAAGACCCCGCTGGCGTCCGTGTTCTCGGCGCTATTGCTGATGCTGCTGGTGGCGGTGTCGGCGCCGCTGCTGGCGTTGATTCCCCTCGCCGCGATCGCCGGACTGCTGCTGCTGGTGGCATGGACCCTGCTGGACATTCCGCGCTGGCGCCTGCTGCTGCGCACGCAGCGCGGCGAATGCGCCATCGCCGGCGCCACGCTGGCCGCCACGATCGCCATTCGCATGGAAGTGGCGATCCTGCTGGGCACGGTGCTGTCGCTCATGGTCTATCTGCACCGCACGTCGCGGCCGGCGATGCGCACGATGGGCTTCGATTCGCGCGGTTTGGACCGGCGATTCATCGTCCTGGAGCATCAGCAGGATGCGCTGCCGGAATGCCCGCAACTGAAGCTGTTGCGCATGGAAGGTTCGGTCTATTTCGGCGCGGCCGCGCATGTGGCGCAGCGGTTGCACGATCTGCGCTCGGCGCCCGGCGCCCCTCGCCATCTGCTGGTGATGGCCAAGAGCATGAACTTCATCGACCTGGCCGGCGCGCAGGTTTGGGACGACGAGCTTGCCGCAAGGCGCGCCATGGGCGGTGACCTGTACTTCCACCGGCCTCGGCCCGAGGTCATGGACATGTGGCGGCGCACGGGTTTCCTGGAGCGCTTGGGCGAAGACCACATCTTTCCGGACAAGGCGACGGCGCTGCACGCCATTTATGCCAAGCTGGACCGGGGCATCTGCGCGGGCTGCTCGGCCCGGATATTCTGGGAATGCCAGCAAGACAGTCCGCAACGCGACGGTTGATGGCGCTTGCGCGGTTCAGGCGCCTTGGGGCGTCTCGGTGCCCAGATAGGCGGCCTTGACCCGTTCGTCGGCAGCGATCGCCGCGGGCGGGCCTTCGGCCAGCAGACTGCCGCGCACCAGCACGGCGATGCGATCCGCATGCTTGAACACGACGTCCAGGCTGTGTTCCGTGAACAGGACGGCGATGCGCTGCGTGTCGGCCAAGTGGCGAGTCAGCCGCATCAGCGCATGGCGTTCGTTGGTGGCCATGCCGGCGGTGGGCTCGTCCATGAGCAGAAGGCGCGGCTGGTGCGCCAGCGCCATCGCCAGTTCCACGCGCTTGACGTCGCCGTAGGCCAGCGTGCCGCAGGCCTCGAGCGCCTTGTTGGCCATCTGCACCTGGGACAGCAGCGTCATGGCTTCGTCCTGGGCGTGCCGCGTGGCGCGGCGCCAGGGGTTGAACAGCAGCCTGTCGCGCGACAGCAGGGCGGTCTGCACGTTTTCCACGACAGTCATCGACCGGAACGTGGCCGCGGTCTGGAAGCTGCGGCCCACGCCCAGCCGGCATATCCTGCCGGCGGACAGGCCGACCAGTTCCTGGTCTTGCAGCAGAACCGAGCCCGAGTCCGGGCGCAACTGGCCGCCCAGCACGTTGAAGCACGTCGATTTGCCGGCGCCGTTTGGGCCGATCAAGGCCAGCATCTGGCCGGCGTCCAGCGTGAACGAGACATCCGCCAGCGCGTCGATGCCACCGAAGGATTTGCGCAGATTGCGCACTTGCAGCAAGGGGGCGGATGCGGTCATGCGGACCTCCTGCGCAAGCGCGCGGCGGCGCCAGCAAGGCCTTCGGGGAAGGCCATGACCAGCGCCAGGATGGCCACGCCCAGGACGGCATGCCAGTATTCGGTGCTGCGCGCGGCCACATCCTGCAGCCAGGTGTAGGACGCCGCGCCGACAAGCGGGCCGGCCAGCGTCTGGATGCCGCCCAGCAGCACCATGACCAGGCCGTCGACCGACCGGCTGACCGCCAGCACGTCGGGCGCGATGCTGCCTTTGGAAAATGCGTAGAGGGAACCCGCCAGGCCGGCGGCGAACGAGGCGGCCACGAAACCGGCCCACTGGACGCGCCGCGTGTCCATGCCCAGCGCCTCGGCGCGCAAGGCGGAATCGCGCACCCCGCGCAAGGCGTAGCCCAGCGGCGAAAACGCGAGCCGGCGCAACCACCAGACGCCCGCGGTGCACAGCGCGAGCGTGACGTAGTAGAACCAGGGTCCTTGCGACAGCCAGGCCGATGGCCACAAGCCGGTCAGCCCGTTGCTGCCGCCCGTCACGTCGTCCCACTGATAGGTGAGCGCCCAGAGAATCTGGGCAACCGCCAGCGTCAGCATCGCCAGGTAGACCCCGGACAGGCGCACGCAGAACCAGCCGAACACCAGCGCGCCGATCGCGGCGGCAAAGGGCCCGAGCAACAGGGCGGCTTCCATGGGAACCGAGGCCAGTTTCAGAAGCAGCGCGGCGCCATAGGCGCCAAGGCCGAACCAGGCCGCATGGCCGAACGACGTCATGCCCGCGAGTCCCGTGAGGAAGTGCAGGCTGGCGGCAAACAGCGCGGCGATCAGGATCTCGGTCATCAGGATGCTGAGATAGGGCCAGTACAGGGTGGCGACCGGCACCAGGGCCAGCAAGGCCAGCAGCACGCCATAGGCAATCCGCAAGCGCGGGCCGGCCGGCGCGATGGGGCGTTCTGGCATCCCGGCGTGGGAAGTCGGCGCGGGCGGCTTGCCCAGCAGGCCCCACGGGCGCACCACCAGCACCACGGCCATCACCGCGAATTCCGCCAGCAGCGTCAGTTTGGACAGGTTGAAGACCCAGGGGCCGATGGCCACCTGGCCGAGGAATACGAAAAGCGCCTTCACCGAGCAGATCAGCAGGGCGGCCAGGAAGGCGCCCGGAACCGATCCCAGCCCTCCCACGACCACCACCACAAACGCGCTGGCGATGATTTCCAGGTCCAGGCCCAACGTGGCGGGCACGCGCGGCGCCGCCAGCGCGCCGCCCAGGCCGGCGAGAAAAGCGCCCAGGGTGAAGGCCGAGGTGAACAGCCAGGCCTGGTTCACGCCCAGCGCGGCCAGCATCGTGCGGTTTTCGGCCGCGGCGCGCAGCAGCCTACCCCAGCGAGTGCGCATGAGCAGCAGCCACAGCAGCCCCAGCACGATGGGGCCGGCGGCGATCAGCAGAAGGTCGTATTCGGGATAGCGGCGGCCCAGGATCTGGACCGCGCCGGACAGGCCGGGGGCGCGGGGGGCGAAGAGGTCTTCGGGCCCCCAGATCGCCAACGCCGCGTCGCCGATGATGAGCACCAGCGCGAAAGTGGCCAGCAGCTGAAAAAGTTCGGGCGCGCGGTACAGGCGCTTGAGCACCAGCAGTTCCGCCGCGGCGCCGATGAGGCCCGTGGCCAGTGCGGCCAGCAGCAGGCCGGCCCAGTAGCCCGCGCCGCTGCCGAAATAGCTGGTGAACGTCCACGCCAGGTAAATGCCCAGCATGTAGAACGAGCCATGCGCGAAGTTCACGACGCGCGTCACGCCGAAGATCAGCGACAGACCCGCGGCGACCAGGAACAGCGCGCTGGCGTCCGCCAGGCCATTGAGCAGCTGCAGCAGCAGCCCGGAGAAACTCATCAGTGAGCCGGGCGCATCTTGCGCACCTGCTCATCGGGCGGCTGCAGGCGCGCCCCGTCGATGTAGGTGAAGTCCTTCATGATGCCTTTGCCGTCTTCCACCGCGGTGACGCCCACGTATACGCCCATCGTGGACTGGTGGTCGATCTTGCGGTACTGGATGGGGCCGTAGGGCGTGTCCACCTTCAGGCCGGCAAAGGCGTCGACGAGCTTTTCGGTGTCGGAAGATCCGGCCGCCTTCAGGCCTTCGGCGATGGACATCAGCGACGCATAGCCGACCACCGATCCCACCTTGGGCGTCTCGTTGTAGCGCTTCTTGTATACCTCGACGAAGGTCTTGTTGGCCGGCGTGTCGATGGCGTACCAGGGGTAGCCGGTGACGATCCAGCCCGTGGGCGTATCGGCGCCCAGCGGTTCCAGGTATTCGGGTTCGCCGGACAGCAGCGACACGACGGGCCGGTTTTCGAACAGGCCGCGCGTGTTGCCTTCGCGCACGAAGCGGGTCAGGTCAGCGGCGAACAGCACGTTGAAAATGGCGTCCGGCTTGGCGTCGGCCAGGGCTTGGACGACAGCTCCGGCATCCACCTTGCCCAGCGGCACGGCCTGTTCGACCACAAATTCGACGTCGGACTGGAAGGACTGCATCATGGCCTTGAACGTGGCCACGGCGGACTGGCCGTATTCGTAGTTGGGATAGACGATGGCCCAGCGCTTCTTGCGCAGGGCGAGCGCCTTGGGCGCCAGCGCCGCGACGTGCATCCACGTGGAGGGACGCAGGCGATACGTGTAGCGGTTTCCTTCCTGCCAGGTGATCTTGTCCGTCAGGGGCTCTGCCGCCAGGAAGAACACCTGTTGCTGCTTGGCGAAATCCGTCAGCGCCAGGCCGGTGTTGGACAGGAAGCCGCCGAACAGCAGCTCGACTTTTTCGCGCGCGATCAATTCCTGCGCGGCGCGCACCGAGTCCCCGGGATTGCCGTTGTCGTCGCGGGAGACGACCTCGAGTTTCCGGCCCAGCACGCCGCCGGCGGCATTGACCTCTTCCAGCGCGAGCTGCCAGCCCTTCTTGTAGGGGCCCAGGAAGGCAGGAATCGCCTTGTAGCTGTTGATCTCGCCGATGCGGATCGGCGGTTCCTTGTCTTTCGCGACGGCGGGCGCGGCCGGGGCCAGCGCAAGGGCCAGGATGGCGGGCGCCAGCGCGCGGCGCAACAGGGTAAGGCAGGGACGGATCATGGCGAGGTATCGCAGGCTGTAGATGAGTCGGGCCTCTGCATGCGCCGGAGAGCGCCGCGGGTGCGGCCCAATTGAAACATGCGCTTTGGCGGCGGGGCAAATGAAAATGCCCCTGCCGCGCCTTGCGCAGGGCAGGCCGTGCCGCTGATGGATGTAGTGACGCAGCAGAACGCGGCGTTGGCCGCCGACGCCGTCCACGAATCGCCGCGCCAAACGAAAAAGGCCCTGCTGTGCAGGGCCTTTCTTGTGCGCAGGATTCTGCGCTCGGAATACCGGCTGAATTACTTCAGCTTGGTTTCCTTGTAGTCAACGTGCTTGCGAGCGACCGGATCAAACTTCTTGATCAGCATCTTCTCGGGCATGTTGCGCTTGTTCTTGGTCGTCGTGTAGAAATGACCCGTGCCGGCAGTCGACTCGAGCTTGATCTTTTCGCGGATACCTTTGGCCATGTCGTGCTCCTAGTATGTAGATTGGCGGGAAGGCCGATTAAGCCAGTTCGCCGCGGGCACGCATGTCGGCCAGCACGGCGTCGATGCCGTTCTTGTCGATCGTGCGGATGGCCTTGGCCGAAACACGCAGGCGAACCCAGCGGTTTTCGCTTTCAACCCAGAACCGGCGCGATTGCAGGTTGGGCAGGAAGCGGCGCTTGGTCTTGTTGTTCGCGTGCGAAACATTGTTGCCCACCATCGGGCCTTTGCCGGTCACTTGGCATACGCGTGCCATGGATGCACCTCTTTAGTGTCGTTCTTGCCGCGCATCGTTGGGGTGTAGAGACGGAGGGTAGACGGGGGTTTTAGCCGCCGGGCTGTTGAGGCTGCGCTGTGCGCTGCCTTGGCCGGCCACCCAGTCTTAGTGGATGAGGGGGAAAGTGATTTCGCCCCAGTGCTTATACCCGCTGCCTGCCACCCGCTTAAATTCACAACACGCGGTTGGGGGTCAGAGTGCTGAACTACAAAGCATAGTAGTCCCGCACGGGAAACTTCATGTGAAGACCGCGATTCTAATACGAAAAACGCAATTAAATCAAGCCTGGAAGGTTATGCCGTGTGCGAACGCGCCACACGGCCAGCCGTCCAGGAGAGGCAGGCGCATGCCGCAAGGGTAGTCGTGAGGGGCAGGGCGGTGTCCGCCTGCCAGGCGCTGACTGCAAAACCCGCCAGTGCGCCACACGAGAGTTGAAGTGTCCCCAATAGCGCGGAGGCCGCGCCCAGGCGTTTGCCCTGATCCGCCAGCGCGAGCGCGGCGGAATTGGGGTTCACGAAGCCCTGGCTGCCCATGTAGCAGATGAGGCACAGCATCAAAAGCGGCAGCGTCAGCAGACCGCCCAGCGTCAGCGCAACCGCGGCCAGGCTGGCGCAGGCCAGCGTGGTCAGGGCGCGGCGTTGCAGTTGCCGGGGCGTGTAGGTGCGCAGCAGGCGGGCGCTGATCTGCGAACAAACGATGAGCGACGCCGCATTGGTGCCGAAAAGCAGGCCGTAATACTGGGGCGGCACGCCGTAGAGTTCGATGAAGACACGGGGCGAACCGATGATGTAGGCGAACATGCCGGCTTGGCCGAAGCCGCCGGCCAGGCTGTGCGACATGAAGCCGCGGTGCGCGAAAAGCGCGCGGTAGTTGTGCAGGATGGTGCTCCAGCGCAGGGGCACCACGCGCTCGGGTGTCAGCGATTCCTTCATGATCAGGATGACCGCCGCCATCAGCATGGCGCCGCCCGCCAGCATGATCCAGAACAGGCTGCGCCACGAGGTAATGGTCAGCATCTGGCCGCCGATCAGCGGCGCCAGGATCGGGGCCAGACCCATGATGAGCATCAGCAGCGACATGGCGCGCGCGGCTTCGTGGGTCTCGTAGTGATCGCGGATGACCGCCCGCGGGATCACGATGCCGGCGGCGCCGCCCATGGCCTGAACCACGCGCCAGCCGGTCAGCGCTTCGACCGAGCCCGACAGCGCGCACCCTAGCGACGCCACCATGAACAGCGTCAGGCCCACCAGCAGCGGCGGCTTGCGGCCGTAGCGGTCGGCCATGGGGCCGTAGAACACCTGCGCCAGCGCCAGTCCGATCAGGTACGCCGCCAGGGTGCGTTCGACGTCGCCGCGCGTTACACCCAGGTTCGCCGCGATCGTGGGGAACGCGGGCAGGTACATATCAATGGCGAACGGACCGATGGCCGTCAGCGCGCCCATGAGAATGAGCCAACCGGGCAGGCTGCTGCGGGATGTTTGTGTTGGGGGCATGTAGATCGCGGTAAAACGCAGGGACAGGGCGCGGGCAAGTGCAAGCGGAGCCACACTGTTCGCGCCAAGCCGGGGACTTTATCATGGGCAGGCTTACAGGAAGGTTGCTTCGGTTTTCCGATAGAGTTTGTGGCGTCCTTACGCATCCGACGAATCCGGAGGAAGAGCCGTGAATCCTTTGCTATCTATAGTGGAACGCAAACTTCAGGCGCTGCCTGTCCCGGTCCAGCTGGTGCTGCCTGACGGCGCCGTGCTGGGTGCGCAAGATCCGCGAGTCCGGTTCGTGACGCACGACAAGACTGCGCTCGCCCACCTGGCCGAGGGCGCCGTCGGTGTGTTGGGCCAGGACTACGTCGAAGGCCGCATCGATATCGAAGGCAGCATGCGCGATGTCATGGCGGCCGCCGCTGCGCTGCTGCCGGGTTCGCCCATGGACGCGGCGCGGGGCGGCTGGCTGACCGACCTGGTGCGCAACGTGATGTCGGTGTGGCGGCATTCGGTGGAACGCGACGCCAGGCAGATCGAATTCCACTACGACCTGTCCGACGACTTTTACGCGCTCTGGCTGGACCCGCGTCGTGTGTATTCCTGCGCCTACTATCGCCAACCGGACATGACGCTGGCGCAGGCCCAGGAAGCCAAGCTGGACCACATCTGCCGCAAGCTTCGCCTTCAGGCCGGCGAGCACTTTCTGGATGTCGGCGCAGGGTGGGGCGGCCTGTTGCTGTGGGCCGCCGAAAACTACGGCGTCGACGCCACGGGCATCACGCTGTCGCGCAACCAGCATGCGCATGTGACGCGGCTGATCCAGGAAAAAGGGCTGGGCGGACGCGTCCGCATGGAATTGCTGGATTACCGCAAGCTGGACGAATCCCGGCCGTACGACAAGATCGCCTCGGTCGGCATGTTCGAACACGTGGGGCGCTCGCAGCTTGAAAGCTATTTCGCCAAGCTGCGGCGGCTGCTCAAGCCGGGCGGTTTGATCATGAACCACGGCATCACCGCCGCCGGCGTGGACAACCCCGAGCTGGGCAACGGCATGGGCGAATTCATCGAAAAGTACATCTTCCCGGGCGGCGAGCTGACCCACGTCAGCGTGGTGATGCAGACGCTGGCCAATGGCGGCCTGGAAGACCTGGACGTTGAGAACCTGCGCCCGCACTATGCCCGCACCTTGTGGGCATGGAGCGACGGCCTTGAAGCGCGGCTGCCCGACGCGGCCCGGATCCTGGGCGGCGACCAGGGCGAACATTCGCTGCGCGCCTACCGGCTATACCTGGCCGGCTGCGCGATGGCCTTCGAGCATGGCTGGATCGCGCTGCACCAGATCCTGGCGCAGCACCCGGCGACGGGCCGCTCGGACGAGCTGGACCATCCCGTCGACCTGTCGTATCCCTGGAGGCGGGACTATATGTACGAGGGACGCAATTGACCCATCCGCTATTTGATTAGCAGAAATTGATCGTTCCGCCCGGAGGCGCACGATTGCTAGGATCGCCCGCACACCTTAAGTGCGAACCAACCGGTCCAAGGAACTTGCCTCTCCATGTTTTCTAATATCTTCCGCTCGCGGCGCAACGCCGCATCCGCCGCCCTGGTCGTCTTTGCCCTGGGCTTTGCTGCGACCCCGGCCCATGGCGAGGGCACGCTGCGCGTAGCGCAGCAGTTCGGCATCGCCTATCTGATCCTTGATGTGGTGAAGGACCAGAAGCTGATCGAAAAGCACGGCAAGCAAGCCGGCGTGGACATCAAGGTGGAGTGGGCGCAGATCTCGGGCGCGTCAGCCATGAACGAGGCGTTGCTTGCCGGCGCGCTGGACATGGTGTCGGCGGGAGTTCCGCCGGCTCTGGTGCTGTGGGACCGCACGCGCGGCAAGCAGAACGTGAAGCTGGTGGCCGCGTTGGGCTCGTTGCCCAACTACCTGTTGAGCAACAACCCGGCGGTGAAGACGCTGGACGATTTTTCGTCCAAAGATCGCATTGCCGTGCCGGCGGCCGGCGTCGGATTCCAGTCGCGCACGTTGCAGATCGAAGCCGCGAAGCGTTACGGCAAAGACAACTTCAAGCGCTTCGACGACATCTCGATCAGCCTGCCGCACCCCGACGCGACGACGGCGCTGATTTCGGGCGGACTGGAGGTGAACGCGCATTTTTCCAGCGCCCCGTTCTACTACCAGGCGCTGGAGCGCAATCCGGCGGTGCACAAGGTGATCAGTTCGTACGACATCCTGGGCGGACCAGCGACTTTCAACGTGCTGTACACCACGCAGAAATTCCACGACGCCAATCCCAAGACGTACAAGGCGTTCTATGCGGCGCTGGCCGAAGCCGCTGCGTGGATACCCGCGCATAAAGAAGAGGCCGCCGCGATCTTCATCCGCCAGCAGAATTCCAAGCTGCCGCCGGCGTTCGTGAAGCAGATCATCGACGATCCCGAGAACCAGTTCACGATAAACCCGCAGCAGACGCAGGTATATGCGGACAAGCTGCGCGAGATCGGCGTGTTGCAGTCCAGGGCCGAATCATGGAAGGATTATTTCTTCGATGAGGCCCATGCGAATCCGGGAAGTTGAAAAAAAAGCGGCCCGAAACAGGGTTTTCCGGGCCGTTTGGAACGCTCTGTATGTATTAATAGGAACAAAATATTAACTGAATGTATCGCTGTTTCAAGCCCGATTTTTCCCTGGGGAAAATGCGCGACGACCCCCTGGCGAGCGGGGGTTTACCCTTACTGATTTTGACTCGGATGTATCTGTTTCATTCACTCTTGGGGTTGGTCTGCTCATCAATTTCGTTTAAGATGCTGCCTTCTTCGTTCAGTTTGTTCCCTTTCTGTGGGCATTCAGACGCTCCTGTCTGAAGGTCCCTGTCTTGCAAGACATCGCGTCCCTCGCGACCCGTCTTGTTGCTAGTGTCGGTTTGTATTGGCGGTTCAGCCCGTCTTCCGCACAACCCCCTTAGCTCCACGGTGCCTCCCGGGCCTGGCCCGGCGTGTGTGCCTGAACCTATGGAGGCAAAAGCCAATGCGTTTTACCCCTGTCAAGACCCTGGCCGCCGCGGCCGTGTTGTTCGCCTTCGCCGGAGCGGCCCAAGCCGCCGACGCGCCCCAATGCGAAATCAAGCGCCCGGTCACCTTCGGCGCCATGAACTGGGAATCCAACCTGGTCCTGGTCGACGTCGAACGTTTCATCATGGAAAAGGGCTACGGTTGCAAGACCGAAACCCTGCCCACCGAGACGTTGCCCGCCCTGGCCGCGCTTGAGCGCGGCGACCTGGATATCAATACCGAAATCTGGCTGAACAGCGTGGCCGATCCCTGGGCCCGCGCCGAGAAGACCGGCAAGGTCAAGCGCATCGGCGACCTGTACATGGGCGCCGAGGGCTGGTACATCCCCCGCTACACGGCCGAGCGTCTGCCCGAGCTGAAGTCCGCTGCCGACCTGCCCAAGTTCAAGGACGAATTCAAGGATCCGGAAGAGCCCGGCAAGGGCCGTTTCTACGGCTGCCCGGCAGGCTGGGGTTGCGAAGTCACCAGCAACAACCTGTTCCACGCGCTGAAGCTGGACGACAGCTACACGCTGTATTCGCCCGGCACGGGCGCGGCGCAGAAGGCGGCCCTGATGTCGGCCTACAAGCGCAAGCAGAACGTGGTGTTCTACTACTGGTCGCCCACGCCGCTCGTCGGCGCCATGGATCTGGTCAAGCTGGACCTGCCGGCCTATGACGCGGAAAAGCACAAGTGCCTGACGTCGCCCAAGTGCGCCAAGCCCGAGCCCAGCGCGTATCCCGACAATCCCGTCTTCACCGCCGTGAACACCAAGTTCTCGGAAGAGGCGCCCAAGCTGACGGACTTCCTGTCCAAGGTTTCGGTCCCGCTGCCGGTCATCAATGAAACCCTGGCCCACATGGAAGAGTCCGGCGATGAGTCCAACGCCGTGGCCAAGTGGTTCCTCAAGAACAAACCCGACGTCTGGACCAAGTGGGTCCCCGCCGACGTCGCCGGGCGCGTCCAAAGCGCGCTGTAAAGCACTGTGATCCTGGCTGCGCGCCGCGGTGGCGCGTACCGGTTCTTCAAGGGACCGGACCTCTTTGCCGGGATGGCCGCCGGCCGGGCGCAAGCGCCCGGCCCGGCAAGCGTGCTTGTGCCGCCACCTGCGGTGGCAGTGATTCCGGTGCCGGGCACCGATGTGGGAAGGACCTTCGCTGCACGTCCTTCCAGGTGCCTGGCGCCAGTCTCAGTCTCGTTGTTTTCCGCTGCGCCGGCGTGCCCGGTGGCGACACGGGCGGCGAGCGCGCCAGAATGGAGTCGTATGCATGTTTCCTGAACTTATTCCCGCCCGTCAGGTACGGGGGGCGATCGACGGCTTCGTCGATCACCTGGTCACCAATTACGCGGATACGCTGGAGAAGCTCTCCCAGCCCGTCCTGCACGCATTGGTGTGGTTGGAGCAACTGCTGCGCAGCTCGCCCTGGTGGGCGGTTGTCGCGGTCACCGTCGCGATCGCCTACGGCGTCAGCCGTCGCGTGGGCCTGAGCCTGGCGATGGGCGCGCTGCTGTGCGTGATCGGCGTGCTGGGCCTGTGGGACGCCGGCATGCAGACGCTGGCGCTGATGATCATGGCGGCCGGCCTGTCGGTGCTGATCGGCATCCCGCTGGGCGTGCTGATGGCTCGCGTCAACTGGCTGCGTTCCGGCATGCTGCCGGTGCTGGACGTGATGCAGACCATGCCCAGCTTCGTGTATCTCATTCCCGTGGTCATGCTGTTCGGCCTGGGCAAGATCCCGGCCATCATCGCGACCGTCATCTACGCCGTGCCGCCGCTGATCCGCCTGACCGACCTGGGCATCCGCCTGGTGGACCGCGAAGTGCTGGAAGCGTCGCGCGCCTTCGGCGCCAACCCGCGCCAGCAGCTCTTCGGCGTGCAACTGCCGCTGGCGTTGCCCAACATCATGGCTGGCATCAACCAGACGACGATGATGGCGCTGTCGATGGTGGTGATCGCATCGATGATCGGCGCGCGCGGCCTGGGTTATGAAGTGCTTCTGGGCATCAACCGCCTGGAAGTGGGCCGTGGCCTGTTGGCCGGCCTGGGTATCGTGGTGCTGGCCGTGCTGTTCGACCGGATCACGCAATCGTATGGACAGCGCATGCGCATGGGAGGCCAGCGATGAGCAAGATCGAAGTCAAGAACATCTACAAGGTTTTCGGAGCGCATCCGAAGAAATGGCTGGCGGCCGCCCAGGGCGGCATGAGCAAGGAACAGCTGCTGGCCGAAAGCGGCCACACGCTGGGCCTGCGCGACATCAGCCTGTCCATCGAAGAAGGCAGCATCTACGTCATCATGGGCCTGTCCGGTTCGGGCAAGTCCACGCTGATCCGCCACTTCAACCGCCTGATCGAGCCCAGCTCGGGCCACATCCTGGTCGACGGCGTGGACGTGGTCAGCCTGAACAAGCGCGACCTGGAAGTCTTCCGCCAAAAGAAGATGAGCATGGTGTTCCAGCGCTTCGGGCTGTTCCCGCACCGCACGGTGCTGGACAACGCCGCGTACGGGCTGACCGTGCAGGGCGTGGCCAAGGCCGAGCGCGAGCAGCGCGCCCGCGAATGGCTGGAGCAGGTGGGCCTGTCGGGTTTCGAGAACCAGTATCCGCATCAGCTCTCGGGCGGCATGCAGCAGCGTGTCGGCCTGGCGCGCGCGCTGGCCACCGACGCCGAGATCCTGCTGATGGACGAAGCGTTCTCGGCGCTGGACCCGTTGATCCGCCGCGAGATGCAGGACCAGCTTCTGCAACTGCAGGCCAAGCTCAACAAGACCATCGTCTTCATCACGCATGACCTGGACGAAGCGCTGCGCCTGGGCAACCGCATCGCCATCCTGAAGGACGGCGAACTGGTGCAGGAAGGCACGCCGGAAGACATCCTGCTGAACCCGGCCAACGATTACGTGCAGTCGTTCCTGCAGGACGTGAACCGCACCAAGGTGCTGAACGCCACGCACGCCGTGAACCCGGCGCGCCTGACGCTGACGATGCGCTCGCGTCCCGCGCACGCCGTGGATCGCATGAACGCGCTGAACTACGAGTACGCGCCGGTGCTGGACGGCAAGCGTCTTGCCGGCGTGCTGACCGCCGAGTCCGCCGCCAAGGCGATGCAGGAAGGCGCGCGCGACGTCTCGCGCTTTGTCGAGGACCTGGCCTCCGTGCCGGCCACGGCGGGCCTGGGCGAAGTGCTGGCCCAGCTTGTGCACAGCGATCAGCCGGTCGCCGTGACGGGCGAGGATGACGAGTTCCTGGGCATGCTGTCCCGCAAGAAGGTGGTCGAGCTGGTGACGCCGGCGCTGACCGACAGCGCGGCTCCGGCCGAAGCGGCCGAACTGCTGGCTGAACCCGGATCTGAACCCGAGCTGGAGCGCCACGACAAGGCCGCCTGACCGACGTTCATTCAGTAAGACCGACTGCGCCCGCGTGCATGCCCTTGCACGCGGGCGCAGTCACGATATGATGGCTTGCCGGTCGGCCAGGCCGGTCTTCCCCTACTTGGAAAATCGGATCCCGTCATGCCCATCTTGAATGTCCAGATCATGCAAGGCCATTCGGCCGAGCAAAAGGCCGCCCTGCTGAAGGCCGCATCCAACGCCGTCGTCGAGAGCATCGCCGCGCCGCTGCCCAGCGTGCGGATCGTGCTGCAGGAAGTACCCGCGGAACACGTGATCGTGGCGGGCGAGATCGGCAAGCGCATGGCGCGCGTCGACGTCGATCTGATCGAAGGCCGCGACGAAGCCAAGAAAGCCGCCCTGATCGCGGCCCTGAACCAGGCCGTATGCGCCAGCATCGACATCTCCGGCGAAGACGTCCGCGTCCTGCTGCGCGACGTGCCCAAGACGGACATGGGCGTGGCGAACGGGCTGACCGCCAAGGCAGCCGGAAGGTAACGGCGAAGCAGGGGCGTATTTGGAATGCGCCATCGTTGAGACGACGCTGATTGCCCGGATTCAACCAACGCAGGTACACCAAGAAGCGGCCGATCCGGCCGCTTTTTTTATGCGCAAGGTGACGCTGAATGGCTGCTTCGAATCGTCACGGCCGCTCGGTGGGAAAGCCCTGGCGTGCGACGGCATTGCTGGTCTGTCCCGTGCTGGCATTGGCTGGCCATATGCCCGACAGGTCATTTCGCACCCCGCCCGATGAGCGCTTCGTCGTATCCGCCCTTATTTCCATCAGCCCGAATGCGCCATTTAGGACGATCCTGATAGCCGATTTAGAACCAGCACGAGTACACCACCAGAGGCGGCGCTCCGCCGCTCACTGTATGCGCGAGGTGGCTCAATTATGGCAACGCTGTTTCGTAACGACCGATCGACGGTTCCCCCCGAAATCACGATGGTTCAGGGCAACGCGCTTCTTCTCAAGGTCCTTGGCCTGGGGCCCAACAAGAAGCACCTTGTGTTCAAGGGAAACCAGCCTTCCTTGCTTCGAGTCGAGGCAATCAATCCCAACCACAGGAATAAGGAACAGTCGATCAGACTGGTCTCCATCGCCACAAATTCACAATTGGAGAACGTGGTCGAAGTAGCCGCGTATGTGGACGAAGATCCGTTGATGAGGATTGACGGAAACACGCGACGGCTTAGGATAAAGATACTGCCGGGGCTTCAACTGCCGCATGAAAATACTGAAGCTGGCTTGCTTGCGAGAGTCTTTCTTGCGGAAACAGTGGGCCCCGATGATTCACGCTATGGCGGCCGGGCAGAGTCCGTGGAAAGCATGCGGTGGATCAAGCGGGTCCTGCAAAACAGGTTGGATGCCGGCGCGCACCACTTTTCTCTTAACCCCGGATCCGTCGACGCACGTTCCATTCGGACCCTGCAAGACGTCGTCAAAGCACGGGGGCAGGTCGAGTCGTTCGAGATGTATCCGGTCTTGAGGTCACGGTTGAAGGACCGAATCGATAGCACCACAGCCATCGCCAACGACGCCTCCGATAAGCGACACCGTTTCTTTCGGCAGTACGTCAATGACGTGATCTCAGTTGCGCAGAGCGTCGACGTAATCGCAGACCCTTGTCCGACCGGCTTGTACGCATGGCGGACACATGAAGCCGACAGCCCAGGGCCAAACTTCGCTTTCTTTCGAACGATGGGCGGGCAAGACTTCTACACTTTGACGCCGGCCTACAGGGCAAACGTGCTCAAGATCCGGTGATGGGGATTTCAATGAAACTACTGATTGCGACGCTCTTACTCGCGATTCCCATCCTGGCAGCCGCCAACGACATGCCCGACGCGCCATTCCGCACGCCGCCAGACGAGCGCTTCGTGGTGTCTACCAGCCCTTACTTCCATCAGCCCGAACGCGCAATCGCGAACCGCTTGGAATACTTGGGCAAAAGCGAGCAGACCAATCACTTCTGCCTGGTGGGATACCGTTGGAAGGGGGGCGCCGAAACAGCCTGGCTGCATTGGAAGGAAGAGGAAAGTTTGATTCCGTGGTACGGCAATCGAGATAAGAGAATCCGAGAATCAAGCCTGATGGACGATAGCGACGCTGTGAAATGGGGCAGGGATACCTTCGAGGAAGGCGAACTAGTTGAGGTGTTCCGTCATAACCTGAGCACTCGAGCGTGGAAGCAGTTGGCAGCGGATTGCGAGCGGTATGGCAAGAAGTACGTATTCAAGCCATTTGTCCGTCATCGCTAGTTCAGCTTCACGGTTCCCCAATGAACTCACTGCTTGCGACGCTTTTCCTTGCTTTACCCATGCTGGCAGCCGCCGGGGACTTGCCCGACGCGCCTTTCCGCACACCACCGGACGGGCGTTTCGTGGTGTCTGCCAGCCCTTACTTCCATCAGCCTGAAGTCGCCATCGCGAACCGGTTGGCGTACTTGGGCAAGGACGGGCAGACCAATCACTTCTGTGTGGTCGGTTACCGGTGGAACGACGGAGGGGGAATGGTCTGGCTGCATTGGACGGAGGAGGAAAGCTTGATTCGGTGGCGCGGCAATCGGGATAAGGAAATCCGCGAATCAAGCCTCATGGCCGAAACCGACGCCGTGAAATGGGGCAGGAACACGTACGAAGAAGGCGATCGCGCTGCCATGTTCCCGCATACCCTTAGCACCCGGGCATGGCAGCAACTGGCTGCCGATTGCGAAGAACATGGCGAAAAGTACGTGTTCGAGCCTGTCGCCGGCGGCCGCTAATCCAGCTTCACGTTCGCCGCCTTCACCACCTCACCCCAACGCTGGATTTCGCTCTTGATGTAGGCCGCATATTCCTGCGGCGTCGATCCCAGCGCCTGGGCGCCCTGCGCCTTGAGCTGCTTCTGCATTTCCGGCGACTTCAGCGCACGCAGGATTTCGGCGTTCAGCTTTTCGATCACGGGGGCGGGCGTGCCGGCGGGCGCTACCACGCCTTGCCAGGCGCCCATGCCAAAGCCCGGGGCCACGGTTTCGGCCACCGTCGGCACGTCGGGCAGCTGGTCGCTGCGGGCCTCGCTGGTCACGGCCAGCGCGCGCAGCTTGCCTTCGCGGATGAAGCCCAGCGAATCGTTCAGCGTGTTGGTCATCACTTGCACCTGTCCGCCGACCAGATCCGTCATGGCGGGCGCGCTGCCGCGGTAAGGCACGTGCACCGCGTCGATGTCCAGCGACCGCCACAGCAGCAGGGCGCCCAGGTGCGTCACGTTGCCGGCGCCGGCGGATCCGTACGACAGTTTGCCGGGATGCTTGCGAGCGTAGTCGACAAAGGCCGGCGCGCTGTCGGCGGGCACGGACGGGTGCACCAGCAGCACCAGCGGGATGACCGCGGTGCTTGATACCGGCGCAAAGTCCTTGACCGGGTCGAACGCCAGCGAGCGATACAGGTTGGGGCTCAGTGCGATTGACGATGTGTTGTACAGCACGGTGTAGCCGTCCGGCTTGGCGGCCGCGGCGTACTGCATGCCGATGTTGCCGTTGGCGCCGCCCTTGTTTTCGACGACGACGGTCTGTCCCAGCTGGTCGGTCAGCTGTTTGGCCAGGACGCGCGCCACCAGGTCGGTCGGGCCGCCCGGCGGGAAGGGCACGACCATCGTGATGGGGCGCTCGGGCCACGCGGCGTGTGCGGCGGACGCGCTTCCCAGCGCCAGGGCGGCCAGGCTTGCAGCCAGCAATGCTTTTTTCATGGTTTTGTCTCCTTGTGCTTTTATGGGTGCTGCGGAACGCAGGCCGCCGGTGTCGCCCTCTGCGCGGGGCGCTTTGCCGGCGTGTGCGGGGTCAGTCCGGCCTGCCGGCCAGCATGCGCACGGCCGTGTAGGCCATCACCGGCTTGCCGTGCTGGTTGCGGACTTCGATGGCGGACGTGACGACCGCGCGATTGTGTTGCGAGGTCGGGCGCACGCCGGTCACTTCGATTTCGGCCCAGATGGTGTCGCCGGCGACCACGGGCGCCAGCATCTTCTTGTGCACTTCCAGCAGGGCCAGTCCGGTGCCCTGCACCATGCCCTGCATGATCAGTCCTTCGATCAGGCCGTAGGTCAGCGCGCCGGGGGCGGGGCGCCCCTGTATGGCGCCATGGGCATAGGTGGCGTCGATGAAAATCGTTTCCAGCATGCCCGTGACGCTGATGAAGTTCACGATGTCGGTTTCCGTGACCGTGCGTCGGAACGTGTGGAAGCGCTGGCCCACGGCGAGGTCCTGCCAGTAGTAGCCCTGGCCTAGCTGCGCGATGCCGGAGGGGGTGCGATCTTGGGTCATGCGGGGTCCTTGCAGTGGTCGGAAGTGGGGGCGGGCGCCTGCCGGGCGGCGCCCGATTCCAGCAGGGCGGCGATGTCGGCGGCGGGCAGGCCCGCCTGGCGCAGCACGTCCATCGTGTGTTCTCCCAGACGTGGCGGCATGGCGGGCGGGACATGCGATTGCTGCAGACGAACCGGATTGCGGGGAAAGCGGTAGCGGCTGCCAGTGGCGCTTTCCAGCGGCACGAAGAAGTCGACGCTTTGCAGGTGGGGGTCGGTCTCCAGGTCTTGCAGCCGGTTCACCGGCGCGGCGGGAATCTGCAGCCGTTCGCACAGCGCCAGCCAGTAGGCGGTGTCGTGCGCGGCGACGATGCCTGCCTGCAGTTCGTAGAGCGTTTCAATGTGCCGCGTGCGGGCGGAAATGTCGGTGAAACGCGGGTCTTCGGCCAGGTCGGCGCGGCCTGCAGCGTTGAAGAAATCGCGCCAGTGGGCGTCGGTGTAGGGCATCAGACAGACATGGCCGTCGGCCGTCTGGCACGGCCGGCGCCACGGGGTCAGCACACGGGGGTAGCCAGCCTCGCCGGGATCGTCGGCCAGGTGCCGGCCGTAGTAGTGCTCCACCAGCGCAAACGACGCCATGCTCTCGAACATCGGCACTTCCAGCTGTTGCCCGGCGCCGGTGCGCTCGCGCTGGAACAGCGCGGCCAGGATGGCGTGGGCGGCCACCAGGCCGCAGGTCTTGTCCGCGGCCACGGTGGGCAGATAGCGCGGCGCGCCGGTCTGGCGGCCGACCAGGTCCGCAAAGCCGGACAGGCCCTGGATGATGTCGTCGTAGGCAGGCCGGCCGTCGTACGCGCCGCCCTCGCCAAAGCCATACAGGCCCGCATACACCAGCCGGGGGTTGCGCGCGCAGAGTGTGGCGGGGTCCAGCCCCAGGGCGGCCATCTTGGCGGGGCGCATGCTGTGCATCAGCACGTCGGCCTGGTCCACCATCGCCAGCAGGGCCTGCCGCGCGACCGGCTGCTTCAAGTCCAGCACGATGCTGCGCTTGTTGCGGTTCAGGCCCAGGAAGATCGCCGCCAGGCCGGGCTCCTGCGACGGCCCGGTGCGGCGGGTGGAGTCGCCCGCCGGGGCTTCGACCTTGATCACGTCGGCGCCGTAGTCGGCAAGGATCTGCGAGGCATAGGGGCCGAACACCACGGACGTCAGGTCCAGCACGCGGACGCCATCCAGCGCGCTCGCGCGGGGTGAGGGAGAGGTTGTCATGGCGGAAATCCTATCGGCGCTGCACATACCCGTCTAATATGGCTTCGGTATTGCTTGATATGGATTTTGTTATGGCTATAGATTTACGGCAGCTTCGGCAGTTCGTGACCATTGCCGAGCTGGGCAGTTACCGGCGCGCAGCCGACGCGTTGCATATCGCGCAACCGGCGCTGTCGGTGTCGATCCAGAAGCTGGAGCACGCGGTGGGCGTGCCGCTGCTGGTGCGCGGCGCCAAGGGCGTGACCACGACGCCGGCGGGGGACGCCTTGATGGCTGACGCGCGCCGCGCGCTGTTTCATACCGATCAGGCCCGTCAGGCCGCCCGCCGGGTTGCCCTGGGCGAATGGGGCACGCTGCGGCTCGGATTCGTCGGCTCGGCCACCTATATGCTGCTGCCGCGTTGCCTGCCGGCGTTCCGCGCGCAGTACCCGGATGTGCAGCTCGACCTGCGCGAGGACAGCACGGTCGGGCTGGTGGCCATGCTGCGCGCCAATGAGATCGACGCCGGCCTGGTGCGCGGGCCGCTGGCCGAGGACAGCGAACTGGATTCCTGGGTGGTGGAGCGCGACGATCTGATCCTTGCCGTGCCCGCCGCGCACCCGCTGGCCGCCAACGGCCCCATCGCGCTGGAGCGCATGCGGTCCGAAGGCTTCGTGCTGTATTCGCCGGCCAAGGTGCCCGGCCTGAACGGCGTGACGCTGGCCCTGTGCCACAAGGCGGGCTTCTCGCCGCGAATCAGCCAGGAGGCGATCCAGGTGCAGACGCTGGTCAGCCTGGTGGCCAGCGGCCTGGGCGTCGCGCTGGTGCCGGGCGTGACGCGCGCGTATTCCACGCCCCACGTCGCCTTTGTGTCATTGACCGACCCCGATGCGCAAGGCGCGCTGTCCCTGTCGCTGGTGACGCACCGCGATACGTCGTGTGCTTCGGTGCTGAGGCTGCGCGACAGCATGCTCGCGCCGGTCGAGGCCTGAGCGACGCTACACCGCGTAGGTGACCCGGTGCGCCTCGGTGGGCAGCGGCAGATCCCAGCGGTGCAGCATGCCGGTCAGTGTCTTGTTCGACAGCGACGTGTCGCGCCGGGAATTGCGACGCAGCAGTTCGGCGCGCGGCTTTTCCAGGTAGACCAGTTCCACGTCGGCCTGATAGGCATACAGCAGGTCCAGCGTCTTCTTGCGCATCAGCTCGCTGAGGTTGGTCGCATTCCACACGAATGACGCCTTTGCGCGCAGCAGGGCCTTGGCGCGGTTGATGGCCAGGTGCGCGACCATGCCTTCGTTCTTGCCGTGCCGCAGCCCCAGTTCTTCACGCGCGTCGTCGAAAGAGATCACCGGCAAGTCTGGATGATGGGCGGCGACCCACGTGTTCTTGCCGGACGCCGGCAAGCCTGACATGACGATCACCCGCGATCCCGGCTCCTGGAACAGCGCGTAGTCGGGGTGCACGTCGGCGCCGCGGAAATAGCTGATGGCCGTGTGGGCGTCGGCGAACGCGCGCGGCTGGCCGAAGCATCCTTCGTCGCGCGCCAGTTCGCAAAAGAGGGCGATGTTGTCCAGCACGCGCCCGGCGTCCTGGCAGATGCGGCCACGCATGTCCGCTTCCGCCAGCATGGCCAGCAGCGGGATGTTCAGTTGCCACGACAGCTCCCGCACGATGAACTCGGGCGACTTGCCGCGGCGCGAGCCTTCCAGCGCAAAGAAGGGCACCTGGTGCGTGGCGATCAGCCTGCATATCGTTTCGCGCTGGGCGAAGGGTGCGCCGGCGTCCCACAGCGCGATGCGCGCGTCGATGGCCCCTTTGCGCGAATGGCCCGGCTGGCCGATGGCGCCCGTCACCGGGTCCACGACCGTGGTGCTGTGCTTGGCCACGTCGTGCAACAGGGCGGCCAGGAACACGATCTCCTGGTCGGCGCGAGGCGCCGCCTGGTATTGCGGCAGCGCCAGCAGCGCGTCCACCACCATGCGCGTGTGTGTCCACACGTCGCCTTCGCCGTGATAGCGCGGGTCCTGCGGCGTGGTCTTGGCCAGCTCCAACGCGGGAAAGGCCGCCAGGCAGGCGGCGTAATCCGGGTCCTGCCCCGGCGCGGGCGTCAGCGCCCGCATGTGTTCGTAATTCATGATGGCTCCTCGTTCCTGCGGGCGTCGCGCAGCGTGTCCCAATCCACCGCCAGGCGGGGCGAATACAGGTCCACGCCGCCCGCCAGCAGATTGGGCACGTAGGGCTGCTCGGAATGGTGCATGTCCGAATCCAGGATGGCCTGCACGAAGTCGCGGCGCACCCACTTGTAGCGGCCGAGCGTCTTGCCGTCCGCTTCGGCCTTGATGTACAGACCCTCCGACAGGTCCGACTTGTCGCACTGTTTCCAGGCGCGGTCCAGGTCATGGCCTTCGCGCAGCACGGTGGCTTCGAAGGCGCGGCGCCAATCGGGCGTCTTGGCCAGAGACGGCTTGAGCAACGCTTTCATGTCCGCCAGCCGGGCAGGCGCCACGCCTTCGTACAGCACGGGCACCGACAACACGGGGCCGTCCGCCAGCAGCGCACGGCGCGCGTCCGTCGACAGGAAATCGCCCGTGCGGCGGTCCAGCACGTCGAACTCGAAAAAGTGATGGGGCAGCGCGTCGTAGAACACGGAGTGCTTCTTCGACAGCGTCTCGCCGTACATCACGTAGCGGTCTTCCAGCCGTTCAAGCAGCCAGTCCGCATGCGCGGCGGCCCAGGCCTTGATGAAGCTGAACTGCCGCTCGCGGCCGCCGCCGACGAGATAGTGGCCGCGGGATTGCAGCAGCAGTTCGCCCGACGGGCTGAAACTGATGCCGGTGTTCGCGCCGTCCAGCTTCTCTTCGACGACCAGCGTCAGGCCCGCCAGCTTGCGGTAGGGCACGTGGCCATGGCCCTCGTCCCCGTCCTGCAGGCGCGAGCCTTCCAGGTGGGGCGTTCGGGGATATCGGTAAAGGTCCAGCGATTGCGCGTAGGCGCAGAAATCCAGCGTCATGAGTCTTCTCCAGCAGATGGGAAAAGCCGACGACGCAGTCTTACGGGGAGGGAAGCGGGAAGGGGGTGGTGTTGCGCTTCCTGGAACCGCGCCTGTCGTTCATTGCATGCTCAAGACCCAGGGTCGAGCAACGGAGACGAACAGGCTGACCGCGGTACCAGGACGGTACTCGTCGGCGTTCAGGCGAATTGACGAATGGCAGACACGGTTGCACCCAAAAGAGAAGGGGTTGAAAAAAGCAGGGCCGAATCCTAAGGCAACGCGGCGGCGCTTGTCAATGCGCCGCCGTTGCGAATGCGCACGCGCCTTCAGGCCGGCGGGGCGGCGCGCAGCACGAACTGCGTGATTTCGGAAGGACGGCCAAGGCGGATCGGGAAGCCGGGCCACAGGCCGGCGCCATTGCTGACGTAGAGCTTCATGTTGCCCACCTGGTACATCCCCGACACGAAGCCTTCATTGGCCCATTGCGTCAGCAGGTGCGGACCCAGGATCTGTCCGCCATGTGTGTGGCCGGACAGTTGCAGGCTGGCCCCGGCCTGCGCATGCCGCACCGCGCCGACGGGCCGATGGCTGAGCAGGATGACCGTTGCGGAAGGCGGCACGCCGTTCATGGCCGCGGCGATGTCGGGCAGCGGCTGGTCGACGCGAGCCGCCGCGCTGTCCGTGATGCCGGCCAGCACCAGCGTCTGGCCATCGCGCTCGATGGCCATGTTCTCGTTCTTCAGCATGCGCAGGCCCAGTTTCTCGAAGGCCTGCATCCAGCCCAGGTACTCGGCGTAGTACTCGTGGTTGCCCGGGATCGCGACGACACCATGCGGCGCGCGCAGGTCGCGCAGCGGCTGCACGTCGGCGGCGCGCGCCGCGGTCGTGCCATCGACCAGGTCGCCGGTGATCAGCGTAAGGTCGGGGTCAAGCGCATTGGTGCGCGCCACGACGGCCTGCATCCAGTCGGCCTGCAGCAGGCGGCTGGCGTGCAGGTCGGTCAGGTGGGCGATGCGAAAGCCGTCGTACGCTTGCGGCAGGCCGGGCAGGGCGACTTCAATCGTCTTGACGTCTGGCAAGCGGACCGCCTGCCAGACACCCAGCGCGGACAGCACCAGAGAAGCTGCCGCGAGCCCGGCGCGCAGGCGCGTGCACGACAGCAGCGCGCGGCCCCGGCTGCGCGAAAACATCGACAGCGCCAATCCGGCGACGTCCTTGATGAACAGGAACAGGGCAAGCAGGATGAGCGCGCCGAACGCCCAGCCCAGCACCATCAGGACGGCGGCGGGCACTTCGGGCGAGGCCATCGTGCCGAAGAAGGTCCGGGTGACGAGATGATGTTCGGCAGCCAGGAAGATGGCTGCCGCCAGCAGCGCCTTTGCCTTGGCGGGCCAGGCAAGGGGCCACACGAAGCGCCAGGTGACATAGAGCGCGATGAGGGCGGTGATGACATGAAACACGTGGGAAATCCTGAGGGTTTGTTGTTCGGCCCGGTTCCGCGTTGTGCGCGTCGCAACGTTCACCGGGTATCCCGCGAGGGAGCGCTGATTAGACAACGGAATGCGTGCATGTTCCGTGACATGCGCCGCGGATCGGACGGTCCGCCGGCGCGGCGTAGAATCCGGCCGTTGTAATTCCCTGTCCGTTCAAATCATGCTGATTCGTCCCGCCCACCCGGCAGACGCCGCGCTGCTGCCCGCCATCGAAACGTCCGCGGGCGTCCTTTTTCGCTCGGTCCCGGGGCTGGAATGGATTGCGGACGACGACGTGTTGCCGGAAGCCACGCACTTGCGGTTGATCGCCCAGCAGACGGTGTGGGTGGCGCAATCGGAGTCGGGGCGCCTGTGCGGCTTCCTGGATGCCGAGCGGTTCGGCGATGAACTGCACATATGGGAGCTGGCCGTGGACGCCGGCCATCAAAGAATGGGTATCGGCAAACAACTGGTTGGCGCGGCGTGCCAGCATGCCGTGGCCTTGAATCTGTCCGGGGTTACCCTGACGACCTTCCGCGATCTGCCTTGGAACGCGCCCTGGTATGCGGGGCTGGGGTTCCTGCCTGAAGACGTATTGCCGGATTCCCGGCTGGCCGGTGTGCTGCAAGACGAGGCCGGTCATGGACTGCCGGCGCAACGCCGCGTCGCGATGCGCTGGCCGGCCCCCGGTGTCGCGCGGCAGGCGAAATAAGCGAAGATCGGCGGACGGGGAAAGCGTGGCAAGAAACGCCGACCCTATCCGCCGCGGCGGGGAAGCGCTGGCAAACCAAAAGATTGTTCGGTATTCTGGGTTCCTCCCGCGCCAGCCCGACCCGCGACGGCAGGCGTCCCGGAACCGGCGTGCGTACCGGACGGCGGCCGCCCCGGAGAATCATGGCAAGAGAACGCAAAGTGCGCTTGTTGACCGTATTGATTTCGCTGGCGGTGTTCAGCGTGGCGGTCGGCTTTTTCAACGCCATGGTTGCGGGCTATCAGGCGCAGAAGACGCAAGTCGTCAAGAACACGCTGGAATCCAACCTGGCCTACGCACAGAAGCTGGCCGACATCATCAACCTGTACATCCGCGCCGCCGACCGGCAATTGCTGGCCAGCGCCGACCGCATCGTCGCGGCGGCGCAAGCGCGCGACGCGCTCAATGGTGAACTGTCGGCGGTCACCGCCCGAATCGAGGGCGTGACGGCGGTCCTGTATGCCGACGGCAATGGCAACGTCACCGGGCAGTCCAGCGGCGGTCCAGAGCCGCTTGCCGCCATCGAAAAGCTCAGCGACCTGGGCGTGCGCGAACTGCGCGCGGGACAGTGGGTCAGCCCCTGCTGCCTGCTGGGCGCAGGGCTTTCCACGCTGACCTTGGTGGAACCCATTGCGGGCAAGCAGGGCGCGCCTGCCGGCTATCTGGCGGCCGTCGTGGTGCTAGAGCGCGGCAGCGGCCTGGATCGGCTGATCGGACAGCACGCCTATGCCGACGGCACATCCATCTACCTCGTCAACGTCGCGGGCCAGATGCTGTACCGCCATAGCGCCAGTGGCGCGCAGGCGGACGTGGTCAGTTCGGTCAAGGCCAACCTGTCGCTGGCATCCGGCCCGGGTGCGGCGCAAGTGCTGGGCTCGTCTGGCGAGCCGGTCCTTGCGGGCTACGTGCCGCTCGCCAAGGGGAACTGGGCGGTTGTGGTGGAGCGGCCGCTGGACCAGGCCTTGTCGCCTTTGAAGGACCTGCTGGGCGAGTCGCTGCGGTTCGCCATCCCCGCCGTGGCCTTGACGCTGCTGCTGGTATGCGCCTGCGCGTACGCCATCGCGCGGCCGTTGACCCGGCTGACCGGCGCGTTGGCCAGCCCGCGCGCGGCCGGCGCGCAGGCGCTCAAGGCCACCACCCTGAAGACCTGGTACGACGAGGCCGAAAAGCTGCGGCAGGCGCTGGCCGCCACCCTGGCGCAGCACCGCGACGAGGTCGGACGCCTGAACACCGAGTCCATGACGGATCCGATGACGGGCCTGCTTAACCGTCGCGCCTTGCACGAGCGCATCGACGGACTCGTGGCGGCCGGCGATCCGTTCGCGGTCATCGCGCTGGACCTGGACCACTTCAAGCAGGTCAATGACGTGCACGGCCATCCCACCGGAGACAAGGTCCTGGTGACGCTGACAAAGACGTTGCAGGACTGCGTGAGGGCGGACGACAAGCCCTTCCGCATTGGCGGAGAGGAGTTCGTCGTCATGGTGCCGGCGGCGACGTCCGAAAGGGCCGTGCAAACCGCCGAGCGGATTCGCGCGGCGGTCGCGGCCCGGCCGATGCCGGATGGCGTGGGCGCGGTGACGGTGTCGGTGGGTGTGGCGCTGTGGCCGCGGGATGGGGAATCACCTCAGGCCGTCGTCAAATGCGCCGACCAGGCGCTGTACGCGTCCAAACAGGCGGGGCGGAACAGGGTGACGTTGTGGAATGGGGGCGCCGGCGCCTGAATCGGGTGTCCGGCGTGCGGCGGCGTTTCAGGCCCTTGTGCGGGGCGTACAGATCTGGGGGTTGGCATGCGGGACGGGAAGGGGACGGCCGGGCGGCAGGCCAGAGCCATATCGGCAAAGCTGATCGCGGCATGCGCATGCGCCGCGACAGCGGGGGCGCACGCGCAATCGACCGTGCGCCTGACGGAAGACGATCTGCAGAAGCGCGCCAACGGCGTCCTGGCGCTGATGTCGTATTCCATCGTGCCGGACATCACGACCAGTTCCCTGAACATCCGTGGCGGCAGCGGCTCGACCTCGGGATCGACGGGCTTCTACATGACGCAGTTGGGGGGCGGAGACACGGTGTCGAAGTCGGTGCCCATCTACCTTGAGGGCGTCATCGCCGCCAGCCGCTACGACCCGACCTTTGTCGCCACGCAGGGCGCCGAGTCCCGCAGCATCCCCACCAAATGGAACAGCGTGTCGGCCACGGGCGGCGTAGGCTGGGACTTCAAACTGACCGACGAACTGAAGCTGCGACCGATCTTCAATTTCGCGCTGGGCAATGTCACCAGCGACCTGCGCGCCGCAAGCTGGTATGTGGGGCAGCGGACCGGCCGCGAGATCGACTTCCTGGATCGAGGATCCCTGAACGCCTACGGCCTGGGCGGATCCCTGATGCTGGACTACGAGCACTACCGTCCCGGCTATGAAGTGGATGTGGAACTGCGATATTCCGACATCCGGCTCCAGAGTTTCGACAGCTCGTCGGCCGTCAAGGGGAACGCCGTGGCGCAGTCGGCCAATCTTTGGGCGCGCTACCGGGCGCCCACGGGCATCACGATGCTGCAGCGGCCGCTGCGCTACGTGCTTGAGCTGACGCACTCCGAGTTCCTGGGCGACCAGCGCGGCGCCCTGGGCTTTGACCGCCTGACCGCGCTGGGCGCGGGCCTGGAACTGGACTCCAGCGCGTACGACATGATCATCACGCGCACGCGCCTGGTGGGCCGCTACGTCTTCGGCAACAACGTGTCGGGCTTTTCGGTGGGTCTGGCCGTGAGCTTTTGAGGCTCTCCGGCCGCACCCTTGGCGTTGCGCTCCGCGCGCTCAGGCGCCGGCCAGTCCCTTGAAAAAGCGCGTCGCGTTGGATTCCAGGCCTTCGATGTAATAGCCGCCTTCCTGCACGATCAGGGTGGGCAGATCCAGGCCGCCGACCTCGCGGCCAAGCCGTTCGAAGCCGTCCTCCGTCACGCTGACCATGGCTTGCGGGTCTTTTTCGAAGATGTCGAATCCCAGCGACAGCACCAGGGCATCCGGCTGGAACAACGCAATCGCACGGCGGGCCTGCGCCAGCCGGTCGAAGAACACGGACTCCGGCGAGCCGTGCGGCATGGGCAGGTTGATGTTGAACCCGTAACCGTCGCCCACGCCGCGCTCGTCCTCGAAGCCGGCGACCACCGGATAGAAGTTCTCGGGATCGCCGTGGATCGACACGTAGAGCACGTCGCTGCGGTCGTAGAAGATTTCCTGGATGCCCTGGCCGTGATGCATGTCGGTGTCCAGGATGGCCACTCGCGGATAACGCGACGTCAGCCGCTGCGCGGCGATCGCCGCGTTGTTCAGGTAGCAGAAGCCGCCCGCGGCGTCGCGCCGCGCATGGTGGCCCGGCGGGCGGCAGATGGCGTAGGCGCGGCGGTCGCCGGCCAGCAGCGCCTCGGCGCCGGCGATGGCGCACTGGGCCGACCAGTATGCGGAATGCCAGGTCTTGGGACCGACCGGGCAACTGCCGTCGGCCAGATACCGGCCGGCCTTGGCCAGCACCCCGCGCAGCGCGTTGGGCTCGCGCACGAACACGTTCGAAACCACTTCGCCGCCCCAGTCTCCCGGCAGCTTCATCCAGTCCTCGTGGGCGTCTTCGAGGAATCGCAGGTAGTCCAGCGAATGCACGGCCGACAGCGCGCCGGCCCCATGGTCGGCCGGCGCCTGCACGTCGAACCCCAGCCCGCGGGCGGCTTGCACCAGGCCGTCCAGGCGCGACGGCACCTCCTGCGGCGTGCGCATCTTGCCGCGCGAGAAGTAAGTCCGCGGGTGGTGGAGCTTTTGATCGTCGTGGAAGAAAGCCTTCATGCCTGGGATCCTCGGGGTTGGACGTCCGCGATACGCGCGGCGGCTGCACATAAGAAACCATGAATTCTTATCCAGCGGAGAGTGGCTGCTTATGGGGGATAACCCTGCCGGTCGCGGCTGAAAGCGAACGGGCCGCTTGCGCGCTTGCGCGTGCGGCGTTGTCACGAGGGCGGTTAATCGGGATAATTGCGACTGCTTCCTATTTAGATCATTCGCCTGCCCTCATTCATGCCCACCTCCGAGCAATCTTCAGACATCGCCGTGCAGCGACTCTACGATGCGCATCACGGCTGGCTGTTTGGGTGGCTGCGGCGCCGCCTGGGCAACAGCGCCGACGCGGCGGACCTGGCGCAGGACACGTTCGCGGGACTGCTCGGCGCCTGCCGGCGGCGGGCCATGCCGGATTTGCGGGAGCCCCGGGCTTATCTGACGACCATCGCCAAGCGCCTGATCGTGGACCTTTATCGGCGGCTTGCGCTGGAACAGGCCTATCTCGAGGTCCTGGCGGCGTTGCCGCAGCAGCACGCACCCTCTGAAGAGCAGCGCATGGTGGTGCTGCAGACGCTGCGTGAGGTGGACGCCTTGCTGGCGGCGCTGCCCGACAAGGTCAGGGTGGCGTTCCTGCTGTCGCAACTGGACGGTCTGACGTACGAGCAGATCGGTGTCGAAATGGGCGTCAGCGTACGTACGGTCAAACGCTACATGGCTGACGCCTTTACCCATTGCATCCTGGCGGCGGCATGAGCGCCGCTTCCGCGCCGATCGACCCGCGGATCGCCGGCGAGGCCGCCGACTGGCTGGTGCGCCTGCATTCCGGGCGCTTTACAGAGGCCGACCGCGTGGCGTGCGAACGCTGGCGCCAGCGCAGCGCCGAACATGACCGGGCCTGGACACGGGCCCAGGCCGTGCTGGCCAAGCTGGGCGGCCTGCCGCCGGGCCTGGGACGCGCCACGATGGATGCGACGGCGTCGCGGCGCGCCGGGCTGAGGGTGCTGGCCGGCCTGATCGTGGCCACGCCCGTCGGGTGGCTGGCGTCGCGTGCGGCGCCTCCGCAATGGACCTCCGATTACGCCACGCGCAGCGGCGAGCGTCGCCGCATCGAATTGCCGGACGGCAGCCTGCTGGTGCTGAACACTGCAAGCGCCGTGGACCTGGAATATGACGGTGAGCAGCGCCAGGTGCGGCTGAAGGAAGGCGAGATACTGCTGCGGTCGGCGCATGCCGTGCCCCCGGACCCGAGGCCCCTGCTGGTGCGCACCGCCGAAGGCAGCGCCCAGGCGCTGGGAGCCTATTTTTCGGTCAGGCAGCTTCCGGCGCGCAGCCGCGTGGCGGTCATCGAGGGGCGCGTACGGGTGCGGCCGCTGTCGGGGACGGCGGATGTGGTCGTCGAGCCCGGGCAGAGCATGGATTTTTCCGCGGTGGCTGCGCTGCCGCCGGTTGCCAGCCCGCATCCGCCCCAAGCCTGGCTGGACGGCGTGCTGTATGCGGACAATTCGCGGCTGGCGGATTTCCTGCAGGATCTGGCCCGCTACCGTCCCGGCGTGCTGCGCTGCGATCCGGAAATCGCCGATCTGCGGATCTCCGGCGGATTCCAGGCGGAGGATACCGATGCGGCGTTGTTGGCGGTATCGCGCAGCTTGCCGGTGCGGGTGGTGTATCGCACCCGGTACTGGGTCAGCGTCGTGCCCGCCTGACAGGACAAGACGCGCTTCCAAAAGCGCCGCGTTGAAGGCATTGCGCTTTCAGCGGCGGCGGTCCGGACCGGACGCAAGACGACGGTTCCACGATTTTTGTCCCCTTTTCGGCGCTCGTCCGACAAGTCCATAGAGCACCTTCGCTTGCACTCTGTCGGAATCAGCATGCCCTCAAGAATCAATCCTTTCGCGGCCGGGCCGCAGCGCCGCGCAGCCGCGGGCGCGTTATGCGCGGCGTTGGCGTTGGCGTCTCCGGTGTCGCTGGCGCAATCTGGCGCGCAAGCGCCGCCTGCCGCGGCCGCACTGACCCGGTTCGACATCCCGGCCGGGCCGCTGGGGCCGGCGCTCACCGCTTTCGCTGGCGCGGCGCGCATCAATCTGTCGTTCGATCCCGCCCTGACCGAAGGCCGCGCGACGGCGGGCCTGCAAGGCGCTTGGCCGGTGGACGAAGGCCTGGCCCGCCTGCTGGCCGGCACGCCACTGGCCGCGCGGCGCGATGGGGCCAACGTCTACACACTGCGGCTGCTGCCGACGGCAGCCACGGCCCTGCTGCCCGCCGTTCGGGTCGAGGGCGCGGGCGAGTCCGCGTATGGCCCGGTTGCGGGCATCGTGGCGCTGCGCAGCGCCACCGGCACCAAGACCGATACGCCCATCCTGGAGATCCCGCAGACGGTCAACGTGGTCACGCGTGACGAGTTCGCATCCCGCGGGGCGCGCAGCGTCGTCGAGGCGCTGGCCTACACGCCGGGCGTCTACGCACCGGGGGGCAGCACCGACCTGCGCTACGACAACATCTATCTGCGCGGCGGGTTCGGCGCGCGCAACAACCTGGACGGCGCCCGCCTGCCATTCGGCTCATACAGCTTCGGCATGTTGCAGATCGAGCCGTACGGACTGGAGCGGATCGAGGTGCTGAAAGGGCCATCGTCGGTGCTTTACGGCCAGAACAATCCAGGCGGCCTGATCAACATGGTCAGCAAGCTGCCGACCGCCACGCCCAGGCGCGAGGTCGAGCTGCAGACCGGCAGCTACGGCCGGGCGCAGGCGGCAATGGACCTGAGCGGGCCGGTCGACGAGGCCGGCGTGTGGAGCTATCGGCTGGTGGCGCTGGCGCGCGACGCGGCCCAGTCCTCGCGCTATACGGAGGACGACCGGACATTCGTCGCCCCGGCGCTGACGTGGCGGCCTTCCGCTGCGACGTCGCTGAGCCTGCTGGGCTTCTACCAGGACGACCACCAGGTGCCTCTGTATGGCAACCTGCCCGCGGCGGGCACGCTCTACTCCAATCCCAACGGGCGAATCCCGCGCGACCGATTTCCGGGCGAGCCCGGCTGGGATCTCTACGATCGCGAGCAATATTCGGCCGGCTACCTGTTCACGCACGCGTTCAACGACACCTGGACCGTCAAGCAGCAATTGCGCTACAGCCACATGCGTGGCGAAGCGCGCACGGGGGTCGGTTACCTGCTCAACCCCGTCGACATGCGGACGTGGTCGCGCACCATGACGCGCGGGCAGGGCACCGGCGCGACGCTGAACGTCGACACGCAGGCGATCGCGCGGTTCGGCACGGGGCCGGTCGGCCACGAGTTCCTGGTGGGCTTCGACTACCTGGACATGCGCGACACGTACAAGTTCGCCAACGTCATCGCCGGCGTGCCATCGCTTGATCTTTTCGATCCGGTCTATGGCCGGCCGCGCCCCGGCCTGCAAGACCTGATTCCGCGTATCGACGCGCGCCAGGACACTGAACAGACGGGCGTGTACGCGCAGGATCAGATCTCTTATGGCCGCTGGCTGCTGACGCTGGGCGGGCGTTACGACATGGCGCGCAGCACCACGCGCAACCTGCTGACCGCAGGCAAGGTGTCGCAGAACGACTCCGCGTTTACGGGTCGGGCCGGCCTGACCTACCTGATGGATAACGGACTGGCGCCCTATGTGGCGTATTCGACGTCGTTCGCGCCCACGGGCGGCACCGATTTTGAATCGAATCCGTTCCGGCCAACCGAAGGCAGGCAGATCGAAGCCGGGCTGAAGTATCAGCCGCCGGGCAGCGACAGCCTGGTGACGCTGTCCGCCTACCAGCTCACGCAGGACAACGTGCTGACCAGCGACACAACCCCCAACCGGCCGCCAGGCTTCCAGACGCAGACCGGCCAGATCCGCGCACGCGGAATCGAACTGGAAGGCAAGGCGAACCTGGCGCGGGGGTGGGACCTGATCGCGTCGTACGCGTACGTCGATGCCGTGGTGACCCGAAGCGCCAACACCGACATCGTCAACGGCGTCCCGGAGTCGCGCCAGGGCAAGAAGCAGTATTACGCGCCGGCGCATCAGGCGGCGGCGTGGCTGGGATACAAGGTGCAGGGCGGGCCTCTGCAGAGGCTGGGCCTGGGCGCGGGCGTGCGGTACATCGGCGCCGACTGGGGCGATCCGGCCAATACCTTGAGGATTCCAGCCGTGACGCTGGTCGATGCCGCCCTGACCTACGACTTCGGGCAGATGCAGCCGGCGATGCGCGGGCTGACGCTGGCCTTGAACGCCAGCAATCTGTTTGACCGGACCTACGTGGGCACGTGCGTGACGGCCACCGCATGCACCTATGGCGCGGGGCGCCTGGTGCTGGCCACGATGAAGTACGCGTGGTGAGAAGACATGCTGGGGCGCGGACCCGCCGGCGCCCCGCGGATCCCACTATTGCGGCGTGATCTGCGCCGCCTTGACGATATCCCGCCACTTTTCTCCCTCGGACACATTGAACCGGGCGAACGCGGCAGGGTCCGATCCCACCGGCTTGGCGCCCAGGCCCGCATATTGCGTCACGACGTTCGGCTGCTTGAGCGCGCGCGCGGCGTGCTCCGCCAGCTTGGCGACGATGGCCGCAGGCGTGCCTTTCGGCGCCCACAGGCCGTACCAGGTGCTGATGTCGAAACCGGGGAAGCCCGATTCCGCCATGGTCGGCACGTCGGGCAGTTCATTCACTCGCCGCGCTGTCGTGACCGCCACCGCCCGCAGCTTGCCGGACTTGATGAAGGGCATGGCCGACGGCATCGAGTCGAACATGAGCTGGATCTGTCCGCCTACCAGGTCCGTCAAGGCGGGCGCGCTGCCCTTGTAGGGCACGTGCTGCATCGGCAGTCCGGACCGCACCTTGAACGATTCACCGGCAAGCTGCTGCGCCGACGCTGATCCCGCCGAGCCGAAGTTCAGCGATTGCGTCCGGCCTTGCGCCACCAGGTCCTGCACGGTGCGCACCTTCGAGGTCTCCGGCACCACCAGCACCAGGGGCACGTCCGCCAGCTGCGTGATGGGCGCGAAGTCCTTGAACGCGTCGTAGCGCATGGACGCGTAGATGTACGGGTTGATGACGTGCAGCGATGCGTTGGCCAGGAAGGTGTAGCCATCCGGCGCGGCGCGCGCCACCAGATCGGCCCCGATCATGCCGCTGGCGCCCGGCTTGTTGTCCACGACGATGTTCTGCCCGATGGTTTTGGACATTTCGGCCGCCACCAGCCGCGCGACGATATCGGTGGGGCCGCCCGGCGGGTACGGGACGACCATGGTGATGGGCTTGGTTGGGAAGGCCGCATCGGCTGCTTGGGCCGCGAACGGCGCGCAGCAAAGGCTTGCCGCCAGCGCCAGGGCGGCCAGTTTGCCGAGACGCGGCGCTATGCGGGAGCGGCGCGGCCAGGCGGCGCGCCGGGGGTCGGGGGTAAGCATGGGTTTGTCTCCGTCGTTATCGTGATCGCCACCTTGCCGACGACTTGTCGGCTTTCCAGGGCGGCGAGTGCTGCGGCAAGACCGGTGATCGGATAGACCGCCGTTACAGCCGGCCGGATCCGCTTGTTGCGGGCCCAGTCGAACAAGGTGGACAGGGTCCGCTGCATCATCGGCGCGTGGACGTTGCGTTCGTCCACCGGCGTCCAGCCGATGTAGCGGCCGAAGAAAAACCCATGCAGGGCGATGTTCTTTACAAGCAGCAGGTTCAGCGGCACATCGGGTACGCGGCCGCTGGCGAACCCCACCGACACGATCCGGGCGTTGGCCGCCGCCGCGCGCACGCTGCGCTCGAACGCGTCGCCGCCCACGGCGTCCAGCACCACGTCTGCGCCTCGCCCGCCGCTGGCCGCCTTCACCGCCCGCGCCATGCCGTCGTCGGCCGGAAACGCGTGCATTGCGCCTGCAGCCAATGCCGCCTCTCGCTTTGCGTCCGAGCTGGCGCAGGCCAGCACCTTGGCGCCCAGCGCCGAGGCGATCTCCACCGCCGCCAGGCCCACGCCGGAGCCGGCGCCAAGGACGAGCACAACCTCGCCCGGTTGCAGGGCGGCGCGCCACAACAGTGCGCCCCAAGCGGTGCCGTACGAAATCGGGATGGGCAGGGCCGTCAGGAGGGGTAGATCGTGGGGCACGGGATAGACCGTGGCTTCAGGCACGGTCAGTCGTTCCGCGTAGCAACCCCAACGCGCCAGCGCGACCACCTTGTCGCCCGGCTTTATCCGTGTGACATTCGCGCCGCAGGCGACGACCCGGCCGGCCGCTTCCGTGCCCGGCGCGAAAGGCAGGGGCGGGCGGCTTTGGTAGCTGCCTTCGATCAACAGCTTGGTCGCGTGGCTGACGCTGGCGTGTTCGACGGCGATGGTGACTTCGTCGGGGCCCGGCGGGGGCGCATCGGGAAGCTCTCCGGGCCGGACGTCTTCGACCGGGCCGTGGCGGTGGCAGACCAGGGCGCGCATCAGCGAAACTCCTTGCTCGCGGGCGCCTGACGCAGCACGCCGGCTTGCAGCATGGCCTGGATGTCGGCCTGGGACACGCCCCATTCAGCCAGCACTTCAACCGTATGCTCGCCGATTCCGGGAGCGGCCCGCAGCGGCCGGCGCACGGCGGCGCCGGGTGCGCGGGCGTACGGCAGGGGAGCGCCTCCGGGCTGCGCCAGGGGTTCCAGCAGATCTATATGCGCCGCCTGCGGATGCGCGGCCAGATCGTCATAGTTCCGGACCCGCGCGTGCAACACGTCTTCGCCGGTCAGGCGTTCCTCCCAGTGCGCCGCTGGCCGCGACGCCAGCTGATCCGCCAGTTCGCGATGCAGGCGTTCGCGCTGCTCCATGCGCCCCGCGTTGCTGGACAGCGTTGGGTCGGCCAGCCACTCGGGCCGCTCGAGCGCGCGGCACAGGCGGGCAAATTGCTCATTGTTCAGCGCCAGGACGGACAGGCGCGCGTCGGCGGTGTCGAACACGCCGTTGGGCGCGCTGACCGCGCCTGCCTGGCGTTTACCTGCGATGCCGTGGGCCAGGATGTCGTTCACCTGCAAGGCGGCGCAGGCCTGGAACAGGTTCAGCCGCACGTGCTGTCCGCGGCCGCTGCGCGCTTGCTGGTACAAGGCTGCGCTGGTGGCCTGCGCTGCGTATAGCGCGGTGGCGATGTCCGCCATCAGCAGGCCGATGCGACGGGGCTCGCCGCCGGGCGCCTGGTTGGCGTACATCAGGCCGCTGTCGGCCTGCATGACCGAGTCCGAGGCCGGTGCGTTCGCATAGGGGCCATCCTGCCCATAGCCGCTGATGGACACGTACACCAGGCCCGGGCAGCGTTCGGCCAGGCTGTCGTAGCCCACGCCCATGCGTTCGGCGACGCCGGGCCGGAAATTCTGGATCACGATGTCGGCGCGCTGCGCCATGTCCGCCAGCAGGGCCTTGCCTTGCGGCTGGCGCGCATCCACGCAGACGCCGCGCTTGCCCACGTTGTAGGCGATGGACAAGGCGCTCTGGTCATCGCGCACGACGCCCACATGCCGGCCCCAATCGCCGTCCGGCGGCTCCACCTTCACGACGTCCGCGCCTTGCTGCCACAGGATCTGGGCGCAGTACGGGCCCGCGATCCCCTGGCTCAGGTCCAGCACGCGCAACCCGTCGTAGGGGCCGGTGGAAAGCTCGGGGGGCGTTGTCGGCATGGGGCTGCACAAAGGGAAGTGAGCAATGTGGACGATGCTAGACTCGGCCGACGCATTGGACAATCCACGTGTTTGTGCCTGGAATGGTGAACCATGATTGACAATATGCCGGACCTGAATCTCGTCAGGCTGTTCGTGGCAATGGTGGAGTCGCGCAATCTCAGCGCGGCCGCGCAGCGTTGCGGCATGACGCGGTCGAACATGTCTCATCGCCTGAAGCGGCTGGAACTGGACCTGGGCTCGCAGCTCTTTCGGCGCACCACGCGCCACGTCGAACTGACCCAGGCCGGTCAGTTGCTGTACCAGCATGGCATCCGGCTGCTGGACGAAATGCGCGCGGCGCAGGCAGCGATCGACAGCCTGGACGGCGTCGTGCGCGGTGACGTGCGCATCCGCCTGCCCACGGGCCTGGGCCACCTGTATCTGGCGCCGGTGCTTCTGGACTTTGCGCGGGCCCATCCGGACATCGCGTTGCGCGTGCACATCAACGACGGCATTGGCGACCTGATCTCGGCCGAGGTCGACATCGCGTTGAAGATCACGTCGTCGCCGCCCGAAGACCACGTGGCGCGCCGCCTGTGCGGCATCCAGTGGTGCCTGTGCGCGGCGCCGGCGTTCCTGGACCGGAACGGCCCGGTGGACAGGATGGAACAGTTGGGACGCTGCGACCTGATCGCCCCACAGTCGTTGGGCCGCCGTTTTGACCTGCGGCTGAAGCAGGCGCATGGCGACCCGCTGATCCTGCGCGTGGCGCCAAGATTGCAGTCGGGCGATTACCCGTTCCTGCGGGATGCGGTGCTGGCGGGATTGGGCGTCGCGTTGCTTCCCAGATACGCGGTGTGGGCGCAATTGCGCGACCAGGAGCTGTGCGAGGTGATGCCGGCGTTCGAACCCGAGGGCGTCGGCGACGCCATCTATCTGCTGACCGCGCCCAACCGCTTTCCGTCCATGGCCACACGCGTGCTGGCCGACTTCATCCGCGAGCACATCGAGCGGCATGTGCAGGACTGGGAAAGGGCGGCTGCGGCCGCGTCGTGACGGGAGGGCTCGCCGCCTACGGCGCCCGCTCCATGCCTTGGATGGCGGCCATCAGGTCGTCGGCGTGGACCATCAGGCTGCGCACGCGGCGCAGCAAGGGATACTGGTTCAGCACGGCGCTCCAGCGCGGCGATTCCAGAAGCTCGCGCCACACGGGCTCCAGCAGTTGGGGGGCCGGCGATTGGCCGTCGGTCATGCGCCCGGCGAAGTCCAGGCTGGCCGGCGCCGACAATAATTGCATGCGACCCGCGGCGCCCAGCAGGCGCGGCCGGGCGTCCGCGGGCGCATCCGAAAAGTACAGGACGCTGCGGTCAAGAGCAGCCTCGTCCGTGTCCAGCGCGCGCAGCGATGCGCCTCGCAGCCGCAACGGCCCCTGCCGGCTCTTGAACGTATGGACGGTGTGAGGGTCGGCGTTTGCAAGAAGGCGCAGGCCGCGGATCAGGCGCGGCAGGTCGGTGTTGGCGGCATCGGTGGACGCCTTGGCCTCCACCAGAAGGCGAACGTCCCAGTCGTTCCCGGTGTCCGCGTCGTGCGGCCGATGCAGCAGGGCCACGTCCCATTCGGTCTTGGCGCGTTCCGTCTCGCCCGGTATGGACGCGGGCACGCGCAATGAGGCTGCCACGCGCCAGGAATCGCCGGTGGCATGGGCAAGGCGTTGGGCCAGCGCCGTCATGGCCTGTTCGGCCAGGGCTTCGACCGCGACGCCGCGGCGATGCGAGCGCAGGCCCTGCGCGGCGGCTTCGGGCGTGCCGGGCCGCGGACCTTGCTTGTCCCATAGCGTCTGATAACGCTGCACCAGCGGATCAGCGGCCAGCTCGTCCAGACGGCGCAAGTGCGCAAGGGCCTGCTCGTCCAGCAGCTTGGCGAGGCCCGCGGCAATAGCGGGATCCTGCGCCTGTTCCGGCGTGGCGAGGATGCGCGCGGCGTCGTCCGCCAGTGTGGTCCATGCGCCGGACGCCGCAGCTCCATACAGTTGCGCCAGCGCTTCGCGCAGTGCGCCCACAGGCATGTTGCGGAGCTTGCCGGGATGGGCCATCGCGTCGACGGCGGTGCGAACCGCGCGTCTATCCCTGTCTGCGTGCGCATAAAGCGATGCGTGTTCGCGCACGCGGGGCGCGCGGTGCCGAAGCACCATGGCTTGAAACACCGGATCGCCGCGCGAGTCGCGCATCGCTTCGCGGATCAGTTGCGCGAGCGCCTTGCAAAAGCGCCATTGCAAGGCGGGTTCAGGCGGCGTGCCGCCCGCAAGAGCCTGCCGGGCTTCTTCGATGATGATCGCGAGCGCGGTGGAAGGATCGGATTCCTCCAGCCCCAGCGTCCACGCCGGCAACGGCGGCACGCGAAAACGCCGTGCAACAGCGTGCAGGATTTGGTCCAGCAGGGCGGGCGTCGGCGAAGGTGGCATGAAGGATCCGCGGCATGATGGGCCTCGCTACCAGGGGACGACCGACAGGGCGACCGAGACGACGACGACCAGGACAACGAGCGTGAGGATGTGATTCGTACGCATATTTTCTCCTTAAAGCCACGCTTCGACAGTACATGCTGATGTGGCCGCAGTCTGAAACTGAAGTTTTAAATGCTCATCGGATGGTTTCGGCGCAGCGCGCGCGTTGCAAAAGCACGCCAATCGCTTTGCAGGCCGCGCCGGGCTTCGCGGTATAACAAAAACAGGCGGCGCGAAGCCCTTGCGCCGCGCCGTTTCGGGAGCTGACATGCGCGACATCGTCCAATTGCGTCCGGAAGGCCTGTTCTGTCCGGCAGGCGGCTTTCACATCGATCCCTGGCGGCCGGTGGACGTCGCCGTGCTTACCCATGGCCATGGCGACCACGCGCGCGCGGGCATGGGCCGCTACCACACCAGCGCGGAAGGGCTGCCCATCCTGCAATGGCGCCTGGGACACCAGGACTACCGCGTCCACGATTACGGACAGACCTTCACGCTAGGCGATGCGCGCGTGTCCCTGCATCCCGCCGGGCACGTGCTGGGTTCCGCCCAGGTCCGCATCGAGGCCGAGGGCCAGGTCTGGGTCGTATCCGGCGACTACAAGCGCCAGCCGGATCCCACGTGCAGCCCGTTCGAGGTCGTGCCGTGCGACACGTTCATCACCGAGGCCACCTTCGGCCTGCCGATCTACCGCTGGCCCAGCGCCGCGGACGTCGCGCGCGACATCGTGGCGTGGCGCGACCATTGCGCCGCGCGCGGCGAGGCCGCCATTCTCTATTGCTACGCGCTGGGCAAGGCGCAGCGCGTATTGGCGGAATTGATGCCATTCGCGGACTGCCCCGTCTATCTGCATGGCGCCATCGCCGCGGGCGTGGACGTGTACCGCAAGGCCGGCGTTCCGATGGCGGACACCCGCCTGGTGATCGACGCGGACGGTGCGCCGGCGGCCTCGGGCACGGGGTTTGCTGGGGAGCTTGTTCTGGCTCCGCCGTCCGCGGCCGGCAGCCCGTGGCTGCGGCGGTTCCGCAAGGCGCAGCACGGCTTCGCCTCCGGCTGGATGCGGCTGCGCGGCAACCGGCGGCGGCGCAACATGGACCGTGGTTTCGTGGTGTCGGACCACGCGGACTGGCCCGATCTGCTGCGCACCATCCAGGAGACCGGGGCGCGCCGCGTGATCGCAACGCACGGCGATACCGACGCGCTGGTGCGGACGCTGAATGAATCCGGCATTGCCGCCGAAACGCTGGTGACGCAGTACGGAGAAGACGACTAGGCGTGTTCGCGGCGCCTTTCAGTTAATGGGTCGAAGGGAGACGGACGCAGGCATGAAGCGATTCGCGGCGTTGTATCAGGAACTGGACCGCAGCACCGCCACCTTGGACAAGCGCGCGGCGCTGGTGGCGTACTTCCGCGATGCGCCGCCGCGGGATGCGGCCTGGGCGCTGTACCTGCTGGCAGGTGGCAAGATCACCAGCGCGCGTCGCAAGATCGCAGGCGTGGGCGAACTGCGCGCGTGGGCGGCCGTCGCCTCGGATACCGCGCCCTGGTTGCTGGACGCCTGCTACGACCAGGTGGGCGACCTGGCCGAGACCCTTGCCCTGCTGGTCCCCGATCCCGCCATGGCCGCACCCGAGCGCGGACTGGCGGACTGGATCGAAGAAGTCCTGGTGCCCGTCGCCAACCGCGACGAAGCCGAGCGTCGTGAAGTCATCGTGTCGGCATGGCTGGGCCTGCCTTACGCAGAACGCCTGGTCTTCAACAAGTTGCTGACGGGCGCCCTGCGAGTCGGTGTATCGCAGCGCATGGTGCAGCAGGCCCTGGCGGAGATGTCGGGCGTTCCCATTGCGCGCATCGCGCAGCGCATGCTGGGTGCGTGGGCGCCCAGTCCGGCGTTCCTGCGCGATCTGCTCAGCGCCGAGGAACTGCCCGGAGACCGCCAGCAGCCCTATCCCTTTTTCCTCGCGTCGCCGCTGGAGGGCGATCCGGCCTTGCTGGGCCCCATCGACGATTGGCTGGTCGAATGGAAGTGGGACGGCATCCGGGCCCAGCTGATACGGCGGCACGGAGACGTCGCGTTGTGGTCGCGTGGGGAAGAGCGCCTGGACGGACGGTTTCCGGAAGTGGAGGCTGCGGCGGCTGCGTTGAACGTGGATTGCGTGCTGGACGGCGAGCTGCTGGCGTGGCAGGACGACAACGACGATCCGATGCCGTTCGCCGCGTTGCAGACCCGTATCCAGCGGCTCAAGCCGGGGCCCAAGTGGCTGGCCGAAGCGCCGGTGCGGATGTTGGCGTACGACTTGCTGGAACTCGACGGCGCCGATTTGCGGGATTTGCCGCAGTCCGAGCGCCGCGCGCGGCTGGAAGCCTTGCTGCGCGCGCATCCGGACCCGCGGCTGCGGCTGTCGCCCACCGTCGCTCCGGGTAGTTGGGAAGCAGCCCATGCGCTGCGCGCGGAATCGCGCGAACGCGGGGTCGAGGGCTTCATGCTCAAACGCGGCAGCGCGCCCTACCAAAGCGGCCGAAGACGCGGCGATTGGTGGAAGTGGAAGATCGATCCGCTGACCATCGACGCCGTGTTGCTGTATGCGCAGTCCGGACACGGCCGTCGCAGCACGCTCTACACCGACTACACGTTCGGCCTGTGGGAAGGCGAAGCGCTGGTGCCCATCGCCAAAGCCTATTCGGGCCTGGACGACAAGGAAATCCTGGAGCTTGACCGCTGGCTGCGCGCGCACACGCGAGAGCGCTTCGGGCCGGTGCGCTCGGTCGAGCCGGTGCAGGTCTTCGAATTGGGCTTTGAAGGCGTCAACCTGTCCAAGCGCCACAAGTCGGGAGTCGCGGTGCGCTTTCCGCGCATTCTGCGTTGGCGGCACGACAAGCCCGCCGACCAGGCCGACCAGCTGGACACGCTGAAGGCGCTGGCCCGATGAGCGCCGCGGCGCGCGGATGGGACGCGCCGCTTGCGGCGTGGTTTGCGGCCCGCGGCTGGAAGCCCGCGCCGTTCCAGCGCGAGACGTGGCGGCGCTACCTGGATGGCGATTCAGGCTTGCTGCACACGCCGACGGGCAGCGGCAAGACGCTGGCCGCGTTCGGCGGCCCGCTGCTGGAAGCGCTGGCGGACGACACGTCTGCACGGCCCGTGACCGGCGAAGGCCCGCGCGTGCTGTGGGTGACGCCGCTGAGGGCGCTGGCCGCCGACACCGCGCGGGCGCTGGGCCAGACGGCGAGCGACCTGGAGTTGCCGTGGACGGTCGCGCTGCGCACGGGCGATGCCAGCGCACGAGACAAGCGGCTGGCCCGTCAGGGCAAGGCGCATGTGCTGGTGATCACGCCGGAGTCCCTGGCCCTCTTGCTGTCGTATGCCGACGCGTCACTGCGTTTTTGCGCGCTGCGCTGCGTCGTGGTGGACGAGTGGCACGAACTGCTGGGCAACAAGCGCGGGGTGCTGCTGCAGCTTTGCCTTGCCCGATTGCGGCGCTTGTCGCCCGACGCGCGAACGTGGGGCCTGTCCGCCACGTTGGGAAACCTGGAGGAGGCGCGCGCCGTGCTGCTACCCCACGCGCCCGGCAGTCCGATGGTTGCGGGCGCGAAACCGCGCAAGATCCAGATCTCCACATTGCTGCCGGAACGCAGCCGATCCTTGCCATGGGCCGGTCACCTGGGCCTGTCGCAACTGGAGCGCGTCTTCAAGCGGCTCTTCGACGTGCGCGCCACGCTGCTGTTCACGAACACGCGTGCGCAGGCGGAGCTGTGGCATCGCGCGCTGGAATCGATCTGGCCCGAGGACCCCGGCACGCTGGGGCTGCATCATGGATCGCTAGACCCCAGGCTGCGCGCCACGGTCGAGCAGGGTCTGCGCGATGGGACCGTGCGCTGCGTGGTGGCCACGTCCAGCCTGGACCTTGGCGTGGATTTCCCCGCCGTGGACCAGGTCCTGCAGATTGGCAGCCCCAAGGGCGTGGCGCGCCTGTTGCAGCGCGCAGGCCGCGCCAGGCATCGGCCGGGAGAGTCCGGCAACGTCATCTGCGTGCCGGCGCAAGCGCTGGAGCTGATCGAGTATGCCGCGGCCCGACAGGCCATCGCACGGGGCGAGATCGAGTCCCGGCAGCCACCGATCGGCAGCCTGGACGTGCTGGCCCAGCACGCGGTGACGCTGGCGCTGGGTGGCGGCTTCGACGCCGGCGAGCTGTTCCGCGAGGTGCAGGGCACGCACGCCTATGCCGCGCTGGATGCCGCGACGTGGCAGGCCGTGCTGGATTTCATCGTGCAAGGCGGACGCGCGCTGGCCAAGTACCCCGATTATCACCGCGTGGTGCGCGACGATGACGGCTGCTACCGCGTGCATGATCGCCGCATTGCGTTCCGTCATCGCCTGTCCATCGGCACCATTACCGCCGACGGCGCCGTGGCCGTGAAGTATCTGCGGGGCGGCAGCCTGGGTTCGGTGGAAGAGGGGTTTCTTGCGCGGCTGCGGCGGGGCGACCGCTTCCAGTTCGCCGGTCGCACGCTTGAACTTGTGCGACTGGAAGGCATGGTCGCCTACGTGCGTCGGGCCAAGGGGGGCGACGGCCCCGTCGCGACCTGGCTGGGCGGGCGCATGCCCTTGTCCACGCAGCTGGCGAGCGAGGTCGAGAGCCTGTATGCGCATCCGGGCGCCCATCCCGAAATGCGCGCGGTCGAGCCGTTGCTGCGCATCCAGGAGCAGGCCAGCGCGCTGCCTGACCGAGGGCGCCTGCTGGCCGAGCGCATCGGCACGCGACGCGGAATGCATCTGTTCCTGTTTCCCTTTGCGGGGCGCGCCGTCCACGAGGGCATCGCCGCGATGGTCGCGCTGCGCTGGGGGCGGCTGCATGCCAACACCTTTTCCTTCACCGTCAACGACTACGGCCTGATGCTCACGCTGGCGGAACCGGCGGCGCTGGACGAGGCGCTGCTGCGCCAGCTTCTCAGCCCGGACAACATGGCCGAGGACCTGCGAGACGGTGTCAATCTGGGTGAAATGGCGCGCCGGCAGTTCCGTGAAATCGCGCGCGTCGCCGGCCTGCTGACGCCGTCGCTGCCGGGCCAGGCGGCGCGTTCATTGCGTCAGGTGCAGGCATCCAGCGGACTGCTCTACGACGTGCTGCGCCGCTACGATCCTGACCATCTGCTGCTGGCGCAAGCCGAACGCGAGGTCTTCGAATTGCAGCTTGAGGCGCCGCGCCTGATGGCGGCGCTGCAGGATTGCCAGGGCCGTGAGCTTGCGTTGCGCGAACCGCGGGCGCTGACGCCGCTGTCGTTTCCGCTGTGGACGGAAAGCCTGCGCGGTCAGCTCAGCACCGAGACCTGGCAGGCGCGCGTGAGGCGAGCCGCCGAACAACTGGAGAAGCGCTATGCCCGTGTCGCCTGATCAAGGGCTGGCCATGGAGCTGGCGGGCGAGCAAGTGGTCCTGCTGGGCGGGCGCGCGCTGCATTGGCCTGCGCGCGCCCGGCTGATCATTGCGGATCTGCACCTGGGGAAAAGCCACGTCTTCCGTCAGGCGGGCATCGCGGTGCCGCGCGGCGCCACGCTGGATGACCTGCGCCGGCTGTCGGATCTGCTGGTGGCGACAGATGCGCGGGAGCTTGTGGTGGTGGGCGACGTGCTCCACGGCCCCTCAACGCAGGCAGCATGGCGCGATGCCTGGATCGCGTGGCGTAGCGACCATGCAGCATTGGACGTTGCCGTGCTGGCCGGCAATCACGATCGGGCCCTGGACGGCGCGGCGCTGGGCGTGCGTCAGTTGGGAGAGGCTTGGGGAGACGGCCCGTTTCTGTTCCGCCATCTGCCTCATGCGGACCCGGACGGCCGCCATGTCATCGCCGGCCACGTGCATCCGAAGACGCGCGTGCCCGGCGTGCCGCGCAGCTGGCCGGCGTTCTGGCTCAGGCCGGAGATCACCGTACTGCCTGCGTTCTCGGACTTCACGGGCGGACACGCCGTTCGGGTGGAGCAGGGCGCAGTGCTGGTGGCGTGCGTCGAAGGTGATGCGATACCGCTGGGGGCTGCAGTCATCCGATGAACACGCGCATGGATTGACGGTCCGTCGCGCGACGTGGTGTCGCACGTCCGTCAAGACGACCTGTTCGTTGAGGGACGGTCGCCTTTCCGCCATTGCGCGTGATAGGCCACGAGCCGGCTCAGCGCGTGTTCGGCGCTGGCTCGGCGGATCGAATTGCGGTCACCGGTGAAGCGCATCGTTTCCGAATACACCGTGGGCGATGCATCGGCCGGCCCCGATTTGAATACCCACGCATAGCATTGCGTCCCGGCGGGGATCTCGTCGTCGGTGTCATCGGTGACGCCGGTGTTCGAGATCGAGACGTTGGCCGCGCTATTGCGCGCGGCGCCCAGCGCCATTTCCCGGGCGACTGCCTCGCTGGTGAGATTGTGGCGCTGCAGCGTGCGCGACGTGACGCCCAGGCACTGCTGCTTTGAACGCGGCGAATAGGTGACGAACGCACAATCCAGCAGCGCGCCCGCGCCCGGAATGTCGGCCAGCGTGGCGGCGATCAGCCCGGCGGTGCACGACTCGGCCGTGACGAGCACGAGCGTGTGTTCGTGCATGTACGCCGCGACCCTTTCGATGGCATTCATTCCCGCCCCTCCCGGCTGAATCTCGGGGTGCGACAGCAAGTCGCGTGCCGGTCGCGTGCCCCTATTTCTCCGGGGGGCGATGCGCGACAGCCACGCCGACGGACCCGCAAGGCAGCCGGTACTTGCCGCCGCCCAGCCAGGTGACGGGTTCGCCGTTAGGCAATGTGCATACGTAGATGGGAACCGAGGAAGTCGGGCTGCGTTTGGCGATCAAACGCCGTTCTACGCGGCATGTTGAACGATCGGGGAGTTTCACGATTACATCTGACAGCCTGGATCCCGAAGCCATGTTGATCTCCTGAATGTCGTGTGTCGTTGTGCCGGATGCGGCGCATAACGCCTGTGGCGCGTTTGTGACCGCACAGGGTTCCATTCTTATCACCCGCACGCGTGCAGGCCTATCCGCCATTCAGCGAGTGGGCCTTCGGGACTAGACACTCGCGAAACAGCCCGGCACAGCACTTGCTGCCCGTACAAAGCGGGCCGCGACGGGCGCGAACGAACATTCCGTCGCCGGACTCGCAAGATCCACAATTCGCAACGGGAGATATGAGATGAACAGAGATCCGAGGAACACGTCTGGAAATCGCGGCGATCGGGAACCTTGGCACGACCCCGCGCCCTCCTTCGGATACCAGGGCGAAGGCACCCGCCAGGGCGGCACGCGCGAAAGCCGTGAACCGGTTCGCAGCCGCAGCGCGGACCCCGGCCAGAGCAGTTACGGGGGCTTTTCGAACGAAGATCCTTCGTACCAGCGGCAGCAGGTGTACGGCGACCAGGATCGCCGATACGGCGATCAGGACCGGGGCTACGGCAACCGCGATCGCGAATACGGCCGCCAGGAACGCGGACAAGGTGGCAACCAGGACAGGGGCTACGGCAATCAGGCCCGCGGATACGGCAGCAGGGAACAGGGCTACGACGGTCCCACGTCATTCGGCGACGACGAGGGCGGCTATTACGGCGACCGTCCCGCGTGGCGCGAAGAGTCGATGTCCTTCGAGACCGCTGAGCGGGGCGGCTACAACCGCGGCTTGACCGCATGGCGCGATCGCGGATCGCGTCGCACCGATCCCAAGGGCTACATCCGTTCGGACGACCGGGTGCGTGAGAACGTTTGCGAATCGCTGGCGCACAGCGGCCTGGACGTCAGCGATGTGTCGGTGGCGGTGGTCGACGGACGGGTAGTGCTGGAAGGCACTGTCCCCAATCGCCGTATCAAGCATTACGTGGAGGACTGCACCGTGGAATGCGCTGGCGTCCAGGACGTCGATAACCGAATCCGCGTTGCAGGGTTCCAGGGAACGGATGCCACGACCACGGGCCCCGCAGGCGGCGTCAAGGAATAAGCCTTTTCGCGAACGCATTTGCCGTATACGGCCCTGAATTCAAGGAGCAAGACCATGACCAAGCAAAAGGACAACAAGGACCAGGACGCGCAAGACCGCAGCCAGGACGATACGCCTCGTGAAACCCAGGCCAGCCACGGCGATACCCAGAACCGGACGAAGAAAGAGGGCCACGTCACGCAGATCGGCACGGGCCAGGACCAGCAAAGCCAGCGCAACCGCGGGCAGGGCGCGCGTTCCAAGCCTTGATGTCATCTCCCTTTCTCGCCGGGGGCTGATCCATGACGCTGGACACGTTGTGGGACCTGCTGCAGTGGCCGGCCATGGTGGCGTCGCTGGGCGCGGCCTGGCTGGTCGCGTCCCGCAGCGCCCGCCGCCGCAACGCGGGATTCTGGGTATTCCTGTCAAGCAATGTGCTGTGGGTAGGATGGGGCCTGCATGATGACGCCTGGGCGCTTATTGCACTGCAACTTGGCCTGGCCGCCATGAACGTGCGCGGCGTCCTGAAAAATGATGCCTAGGGGCTGCTTGCGCGGGTCCAAAGGCCTATACTTTTTTGATCCCGCACGCTCCGGCGCACGAAGCAGGGCGTCTGCCGCCTTCTCCCCGCGCGGCGTACACCGGACAAGCACGCGCCCCGGGTCATGGCCCCTACGCCAGGAGGCAAATTTCTTCCATGTCGCGCCCAACCAGATAGACGGCTTGCTTTAGACGCTGTTTGTGGATGCATCGCCTACAGGGAGATGTGTGATGAACAAACTGTCCAGCAGCATTTTGGAAAATCTGCGGGCATCGGCAAGAGGCCAGGTGCTGACGTCCGGCGATGCGGGCTACGACGATGCCCGGAAAATATGGAACGCGATGGTCGACCGTCGACCCGAAGTCATCGTCAGATGCGCGGGCGCCGCCGACGTGCGCAAGGCCGTGGATATCGCTCGCGAAAACCACATGATGGTGTCGGTGCGTGGTGGGGGCCACAACATTGCGGGCACGGCCGTCTGCGATGGCGGCATGATGATCGACGTGTCGCCGATGAAGTCGGTGCGCATCGATCCCGGGCGCGCCCGCGCCTATGTCGAACCCGGCGCGACCCTGGCCGACTTCGACCACGAAGCCCAGGCTTTCGGCCTGGCGGTTCCGCTGGGTATCAATTCCACGACCGGCGTGGCCGGCCTGACATTGGGAGGAGGCTTCGGGTGGCTCAGCCGCAGGTTTGGCCTGACCGTGGACAATCTCGTGTCGGCGGATGTGGTCACGGCCGACGGCCAATTGCTGCGCGCCAGCGATGCCGAAAACTCTGACCTTTTCTGGGCCATTCGGGGCGGGGGCGGAAACTTCGGCGTGGTGACGATGTTCGAGTTCCAGTTGCATCCGGTGGGACCCGAAGTCTATGGAGGACTGGTGGTGGTGCCGCTTGAGCAGGGCAAGGAGGCGCTGGCGAACTACCGCGCCGCGTTGCGCACCATGCCTGAGGAACTGACCGTATGGGCGGTGCTGCGGCAGGCGCCTCCGCTGCCGTTCCTGCCGGAATCCACGCACGGCAAACCGATAGTCGCCTTTGCCGCCTGCTATACCGGCGACGTCAAGAAAGGGCCCGAGGCGGTTGAGGTGGTGCGCAAGTTCGGCGAGCCTTACGGCGAGCACCTTGGGCCCATGCCTTATGCGGCCTGGCAGCAGGCTTTCGATCCTTTGCTGACACCCGGCGCGCGCAACTACTGGAAATCGCACAATCTGGGCGAGCTTCAGGACGGGCTGATCGATGCCGTCGTCGCGGCCGTGCAGGGCGTACCGTCGCCGCAGTGCGAGATCTTCTTCGGCCATATTGCCGGCGCGGCCATGCGCGTTCCGGTTTCCTCAATGGCCTATCCACATCGGTCCGCGCAGTTCGCCATGAACGTGCATGGTCGCTGGGACAGCCCGCAAGACGATGAGCGCTGCATCGCCTGGACGCGCGACATCTTCAAGGCCACCGAGCCGTATTCGCAGGGCGGCGTCTACGTGAACTTTCTGACCCAGGAGGAAACCGAGCGGGTGGGCGCGGCCTACGGAGAAAACTTCGACCGGCTGGTGCAGGTGAAGACCCGGTACGACCCGAAGAACCTGTTCCGGCATAACCAGAACATCCGGCCGGCAGGGCCTTGAAGACGGCGACGCGTCAGTCAGTCGGGCTGGCGCGGCGTCGCGCCCGGCCCGATTGCTTGCACCGCCGGGATCGGGGAATGCGGCGTGTCGCCGGCGGGCGGCGCGACTCGGGCGCCCGCCTTGCACTCACCCTGAAAAATCACTCCAGCTTGATATTCGCCTTGCGCGCCACGTCTCGCCACCGTTGCAGGTCTTCCTTCAGCTCCGCAGTGAATTGCGCCGGCGTGTCCAGCACCGGCTCGACGCCGCGCGTGACCAGGGCCTGGCGGGCCTCTGGCGCGCCCATGCCGCGTTTCAGCGCTTCGTAAAGGCGATTGGCCAGTGCCGGGTCCAGCTTGGGCGGCGCCAGTACGCCGAACCACGTGGTGGTCTGGAAGCCCGGCACGCCGGCTTCCTGCACGGCGGGGATGTCGCGCGCCATGTCCGAGCGCGCCGGGCCCGTGACGGCAAGCGCGTGCAGCTGGCCGCTCTGGATCAGTGGCAGGGACGACGGCAGCGTGTCGAAATAGGCGTCGACGCGGCCGCCGATCAGGTCGGTGATGACCTGGCTGCTGCCCTTGTAGGGGATGTGCTGGAAGTTCGTCACGCCTGACGACTGCACGAAGAGTTCGGCGGCCATGTGCGTGATGTTGCCGGTTCCGGCCGAGCCATATGGCACGGGCGTGCGGCTGGCCTTGGCGTATTTCAGGAAATCGTCCAGCGTCCTGGTGGGCAGTTTGGGATTGACCACCAGCACCAGCGGCGTGTAGCCCACCTGCGTGATCGGCGTGAAGTCGCGCAGCGGGTCATAGGGCAGTTTGGGCGACAGGGCGGGGCTGATGGATTGCGAGGCCGTGACGCCCAGCAGCAGGGTATAGCCGTCGGCGGGGGCGCGGGCGACTTCGGCGGCGGCGATGGTGCCATTGGCGCCCGCCTTGTTGTCCACGACGACACTGGTCTTCAGCGCCTCGCCCAGGCGCTGCGCAACCTGGCGGGCCACGAAATCGGCGCCGCCGCCCGGCGGGAAGCCGACGATCAGCCGGATGGGCCGATCGGGATAATCCGCGGCGGAGGCGGTGGCGGCGGCGAACAGCAAGCCGGCGAAGGCGGCCTTCAACAGGCCCGGCACAATATTGAGCTTCAGCATCTGCAGTCTCCTCGTTTCTTGTGGGGCGGTCTGTCGCGCCCGCTTTCTTTCCGGCGTGCAACGCGCTTTATACGCGTCTCAAGCCTGCTTGCGCACGGGCGCCCAGGCAAAATCTCCTGGCCGGTCGGCGGATACGGCGCCGCTGTCGATCAGCGCGTCGCATTCGGCGGGCGTCAGTCCCGCCGCCAGCAGCACGTCCCGCGTGTGTTCGCCCAGGTCCGGCGGCGGCAGCGTCGCGACGCCGTCGTCCGCGGCGTTCAAGCGCGGAAACTCCGGCACGTCGAAGGCAATATCGCGGTAGCGGACGCTGCGCAGCTTGCCCGGCTGGCGCGCCTGTTCCGCGTCCAGCACGCGCTCCAGCGGCAGCACTTCAGTGCTTCCCACGCCGGCCATGCGCAGCCGCGCCGTGGCGTCGTCGAACGTATGGGCGCCGATGGCGGCCTTGACGATGTCCTCCACGCGCTCCCGGGCCTTTTTCCGGTCTTTCAGCGCGTAGAGCGACGCGTCGGCGGTTTCCGGCAGGTCCAGCGCCTGGCAGAACTTCAGCCAGTGTGCGTCGGTCAGCATCAGCAGGTACATCCAGCGTTCGTCGGAGGTCAGGTAGGCGCCATAGCCCGGCATGCTGAATTCGCCATGCGGTTCGCGCTCCGGACGACCCAGCAGCTGGGTCTTGAGCTGCACGCCGACCAGGTCGCGCGAGGCGACGTGCAGCCCGGTCTCGTACAGGCCGATCTCGATATGGCCGCCGTCATCCTTGGAGTCGGGCTGCAGCATGCGGGCAAGGATGCCGATCACCGCATACGCGCCCGCGAACTGGTCGTGGTACGACGGCCCCAGCCGGCTGGGACGGCCATTGATGCGGTTGGCTTCCATGACGCCGGTGGAGGCTTCAGCCACGGGATTGGAAGCCAGGTCGTCGGCCTGCGGTCCCTCGGCGTAGCCTCGGATGTGGCAGTAGATCAGCCGGGGATTGATGGCCTGGCATTCGGCCTTGGTCAGCTTGAGCTTGCGCGCCGCTTTGGGCGCCAGGTTGTGCACGAATGCATCGGCCGTCTCCAGCATCTTGAGGAACGCGGCGTGGCCGTCCGGGTGGGCGAGGTCGATGCACGCGCTCTTCTTGCCATGGCTGTACGCGATGAAGGTGCCGCTGGGCCCGCCCCGGACCAGGCTGCGGGTGGGGTCGCCGCGAGGCGGTTCCACCTTGATCACCTCGGCGCCCAGTTGCGCAAGGATATGAGAGGCAAACGGCGCGGCAAGCATGGTGCCCAATTCAATGACGCGGCGGCCCGCGAGGGGTGGGGAGTGCATGGTGTCTCCTGGCGTTGGTCTTGAAAGAATGCATTATATATGCGTAGACTTTGCGCAATTCAACCTTTTTTGCTAGGGAAAGCCCGTATTTTGCGGCGGCGTCAAAAATATAGAATGCATTCTTAGTCGCTCAGCAGACGGCGGCGATCGAAGAGAACAACCAGGAGACATCTCGTGCACAGAAGGACATTTCTTTCCGGTTGTGCGGCGGCAGCCTCGATTTCGCTTCCAGGCTGGGCGCGCGCGCAGTCCGTTTCCCCGGGCATCGATACGGCCAGCAAGACGGTCACGGTCGGCGCCTTCACGCCCATCACGGGGCCGGTGCCGTTCTATGCGATTCTTTCCCGCGCCGCCGACGCCTGCTTCAAATGGATCAACGAGACCGACGCGCTGAACGGCTGGAAGGTCAAGCTCGTCACCTATGACGACGGCTACGAGCCGGCCCGCAGCGTGGCCGTGACGCGCCGCCTGGTGGAGGAAAACAAGATCTTTGCGCTGGCTGCGCCGGTGGGCACCGCGCAGTCGGTGGCGGTGATTCCCTACGCCAAGGAAGTGGGCCTGCCGATGATCGGCCCGATCGGCGGCGCGACGGCCCTGTTTGCCGAACGGCTGGTATTTCCGCTGCTGCCGGACTACGGCTGGTCCGCGGCGTCCAACCTGGAATACGCCTTCACGGGCCTGAACGCGAGCCGGGTCGCGCTGCTGTGGGAAAACGACGAGCTGGGACGTTCGGCCAAGCGCGGCTTCGACATGCTGATGGCGGCCAACCAGAAACAGGCGGCCGAGTCGATCCCGTTCGAGGTGCGCAGCACCGACTTCACGCCCCACGTGCGCCGGATTGCAAACGCAAAAGCGGACGTGGTGATCCTGTTCGGGTCCAACGCCAACCTGGCCGCGGCGCTCAAGACCGCCGATCGGCTGGGTTACCAGGGCAAATGGATGGCGCCGTTCTTCACCGCCGATCCCACCACCTACAAGCTGGCCGGCCCGCTGCTGGACGGCGCTTATTTTTCCTCGTGGCTGATGCCTGTCGACGCGGACGACGCGAACATCAAGGCGTATCGGGAAACCGTGGCCAAGCTGTATCCCAACGATCCGATCGGCGTCTTCGGTTTGAACGGCTGGAGCAATGCGGCGCTGTTCGCCAAGGGCTTCCAGATGCTGCTGGCCAGTGGCAAGCCGCTGACGCGCGCAAACCTGGTGGACGTGATGGAGACCATGACCAACCAGACCGTGGGCGGCGCGCGGCAGGTCACATTCAAGCCCGGCGACCACCGTGGCGCGCGCCAGGAAGGGATCATCCAGGCGGTGTCCGGCGGCAGCTTCAAGCTGGTGCGGGACTTCAAGCCCTATCCGGCCGACGTGTTCGACGCAAAACTGGCCTAGGGCCTGTACCTACTGAAGGAGTTCTCGCGTGAGCAATGCATACGATGATTGGGTCGGCCGCGAAGAGGCGCATACGCAGCGCATCGATGCGGCGGTCGTCCAGGCCATGGCGGCGACGCTGGACCTGGAGCGCGCGCCCGTTGCGGGCGACCCACTGCCGCCCGGGTGGCAATGGCTGTTCTTCAACCCGGCCGCGCGCCGCAGCGGGCTGGGCGACGATGGCCATCCGCGGCGCGGCGGCTTCCTGCCGCCCATCGAACTGCCGCGCCGCATGTGGGCGGGCAGCCGGATCAGCTACCTGGCGGACCTGCCGATCGGCGCCGAGGCCACGCGTCGCAGCCGCATCGTGAAGGTCGAAAACAAGATGGGCAAGCGCGGGTCGCTGTGGTTCGTGACGGTGGAGCACACCACGGCCTGCGAGGGCGAGCCCTGCATCGTCGAGGAGCAGGACATCGTCTACCGCGAGGCCCCGCCGCCGGGCGCGGCCGCCGCGGCGCCGGAGCAATACGAAGGCCAGGCCCGCTGGAGCCGTGCCGTCCAGCCCGACACGACCCTGCTGTTCCGCTATTCGGCGCTGACGTTCAACGGCCACCGGATCCACTACGACCAGGCGTATGCACGCAACGAAGAGGGGTATCCGGACCTGGTCGTGCACGGCCCGCTGACCGCGACGCTGTTGCAGCAGCTTGCGCTGGAATACGGCGAAGGGCGGCCGCTTGCGTCCTTCGCGTTCCGCGGCGTCAGCCCGCTGTTCGTGACGCGCGCCTTCCGCATCGAAGGCCACACGCAGGAAGACGGAACGCTCGCCCTGTGGGCGCGCGGCCCCGACGGAGAACTGGCGATGTCCGCCACCGCGGCGCTGCGCTGAACGCGACGCCGCCCCTAGAAAAACTATCAGGAGACAAGAAAAGATGGCACAGCATTTGAGCGGTCCCGCGAATCTTGAGGGCCAGGTTGCGTTGATCACGGGGGGCGCGGGCGCCATGGGCCAGGCCATTGCCAAAGCCTTCCGCCAGGCGGGCGCGCGCGTGATCGCGACGGACCGTGTCGAGTCGCAGGACCTGGGCGGCGGCATCGATTACCGCCGCTACGACGTGACCTCGCGCGCCGAGACCGACCAGGTCATCGACGCGGTGCTGGCCGAATACGGCAAGGTGGACATCCTGGTGCTGTGCGCGGGCATCATCGCTCGCACCCCGCTGGGCGACAGCACGGACGACGAGTGGGACGCGGTGATGTCGGTGAACGTGCGCGGCGTGGTCAACCCGGCGCGCAAGCTGTTTCCGCTGATGTGCAAGCAGGGCTTCGGCAAGATCCTGGCTGCCGGATCGATCGCGGCGAAGAACGGCGGCGTGGCTTCGGGCCCGGCCTACGTGGCGTCCAAGGCCGCCGTGCACGGCATGATGCGCTGGATCGCCAAGGCCGGCGCGCCGCACGGGGTATACGCCAACACGCTTGCCCCGGGACCGGTCGAGACCGCGATGTGGGCCAGCGTCACCAGCGGTGGCGCGCCGTCGGCCAACGGCACCGTGCCGCTGGGCCGCTACGGCAACGCCGACGATATCGCGCAGGCGGCGCTGTTCCTGTGCTCGCCGGCCTCGAACTGGATCACGGGCACGTCGCTGGACATCAGCGGCGGCATGTGGATGGACTAGGCGGCAACGCAAAGGGAGCCACCATGACAGCAGACAACGCACCCGTGATCGGCTTTATCGGCCTGGGCGTGATGGGCGGACCGATGTGCCGCAACGTCGGGGTCAAGCACGCCGGCCAGGTCATCGCCTTCGACATGAACGAGCAGGCCTATGCCTTGCTTGAAGGCACCGGCGCACAGCGCGCCACCTCCGTGGCCGACGTGGCCCAGCGCGCCGACGTGGTTTTCCTGTCGCTGCCCGGCGGGCCGCAGGTGGAACAGGTTTGCCTGGGCGCAGAAGGACTGTCGGCGGGATCGCGCCGCCCCGCCGTGATCGTGGACCTGAGCACCACGACCGTGGCCTCGGCCCGCGCCACCGCGAAAGCGCTGGCCAATCGCGGCATCGCCTTTGCCGACGCGCCGGTGGCGCGCACCCGCGAGGCGGCGCAGCGCGGCGAACTGAGCATCATGGTGGGCGCGGACGAGGCGCTGTATGCGCGCATCGAGCCGCTGCTGCGCTACATGGGCTCGGACGTGACGCGTTGCGGCGAGGTGGGCTGCGGCCAGGTCGTCAAGCTGATCAACAACGCGCTGGTGTTCGAGAACACCGTGGCGCTGGCCGAGATGATGGTGCTGGGCGAACGGGCGGGCGTGCAGCCGGCGGTGTTGCTGGACGCCGTATCCAAGGGCTCCGGCGACAGCTTCGTGCTGCGCAACCACGGCCGCAAGGCCATGCTGCCGCGCGAATTCCCGGAAAAGTCCTTTCCGCCGGAATACGCGCTCAAGGACCTGAGCTATGTGCTGGAGCTTGCCTCGCAAACCGGCCTGGCGGCGCACGTCACGCAGCTGGCGCAGCGCTACTACACCGCCACGGCCCGCGGCGGCTGGGGCGGCCGCTACTTCCCGTCGGTGATCGAAATCATCGACCGCGGCGACGGCCCAGCCGAGGCGACCGGGCAATCGGGGCAGGCCCATGGATGACTTCGTCGGCCTGGTCTGGGCGGGTGTCGTCAGCGGCTGCCTGTACGCCATGGGCGCGATCGGCATCGTGCTGATCTACAAGAGCTCGAACGTCGTGAACTTCGCGCATGGCAACCTGGCGGGCCTGGCGGCGTTCCTGGTGTTCGGCTTCACGGCGGGCCTCTTCGCCAACCTTGCGTGGGGCGCGGCGGTGGTCATCACGCTGGTCATCATGGTGGCGGTGATGGCGGTCAGCTACTTCCTGATCGCGCCGCTGGTCTTCAAGTCGGACCTGACCAGCACCATCGCCACGCTGGGCGTCGGCCTGATCGCGCAAGGCGCAACGCAGCTGCTCTTCGGTTCCAACGTGGTGTCGCTGGACTTGCCGCTGCCCAAGTGGCGTGGCCAGTTCGGGCCTATTCACGTCACGTCCTACGATCTGGCGGTGCTGGGAGCGACGGCGCTGGCGATCGGGCTGCTGTACCTGCTGATCGAGCGCACGCGCATCGGCATCGCGTTTCGCGCAGTGTCGGCCAATCCGTACGCCAGCCGCGTGTGCGGGCTGAACCTGCGCCGGGTCCATCTTTTTTCGTGGGTGACGGCGGGCGTGCTCGGCCTGATCGCGTCATTGCTGATCGTGCCCACCACGTTCCTGTCGTCCACCAGCGTGTCGTCCTTCATGCTCCAGGCGTTCGCCGCGGCGGTGGTGGGGGGCTTCAACAGCCTGCCGGGGGCGGTGCTGGGCGGGATTCTCATCGGCGCGATCATGAACCTGCTGTCGTTCTACGTGTCCGCCGAGTTCAACAACACCTATCTGCTGCTGACGATTCTGCTGGTGCTCAACGTCTTCCCGAAGGGTGTTCTGGCCATCCGGGGAGGCGCCCGTGTCTAGCGTGATCATGTCACCTTCCGAACGCCTTGCGGAATCCAAGGCGGTTGCGCAGCCGGCGCAGCCGCGGCGCTGGATGGCGTGCGCGGGCGTCGCCGGCGTTCTGGCGTTGGCCTTGCTGCCCCTGGCGGCCGGCGGCTACTGGACCTATACGCTGGGTCTGTGCTTTGCCAACGCCATCGCCATCATTTCGGTCAGCTTCCTGGTGCGCTACGGCGGCGAGGTCTCGATCGGCCATGGCGTATTCGTCGCGGCAGGCGCCTACACCGTGGCGCTGATGGAAAAGTACCTGGGCGTGTCGCTGCTGGCCAGCCTGCCGGCGGCCGCGCTGGCGGGCGCCATGCTGGGACTCGTGTTCGCCTATCCGTCGCGCTACCTGTCCGGCATCTACCTGGCCGTGGCCACGATGGCGCTGGCCCTGGCGTTGCCCGAAGTGCTGCTGCATTTTTCGTCGGTGTCCGGCGGCTATGAAGGCCTGTACGTGAAGCTGGATGCGCTGCCCGGCCTGGCCAAGGAGACCCAGCGGTATTACCTGCCGTTGGCGGGCCTCGTTGCGGTCGCTCTGTTGCTGCGGCACTTCCGCCGGTCGCGCCAGGCGATGGCGCTGCTGCTGATCCGCACGTCGCCGCATGCGGCCGAGTCCTTCGGCATTCGCAGAAGCTGGGCGCGCCTGTCGTGCATGGCGCTCAGCGGATCCATCGCGGCCATCGCGGGCGCCTTGCTGTCGTTCAGTTCGTCGACGGTGTCGCCCAACAGCTTCACGCTGTGGACGTCCATCTTCCTGCTGGTGGGCTCGGTGGTCAGCCTGTATTCGATGTCGATCCTGGGCAGCCTGCTGGGCGGACTTTTCCTGACGCTGATGCCCTTGCTGCTGGCGGGCGCGGGCGACTGGGTGCCCATTCTGTACGGATCGGCGCTGCTGGCGGTGGTGCTGGGCGTGAACGCGCTGCCCGCCAAGGTGCGCGCCAGGCTGCACGGAGGCAATCCATGAACGCGCAAGCCACGCTGGAACGCGATCCGCTGGTGGTGCAGGACCTGTCGCTGTCGTTCGGCGGCATCCAGGTGCTGCAGAGTATCGGCCTGCACCTGAAGGCGGGCGAAATCACGGGCCTGATCGGTCCGAACGGCGCGGGCAAGACTAGCTTCTTCAATTGTCTGACGGGGCTGTATTCCCCGCAGCAGGGCAGCATCCGGTTGGGAGCCCAGGGCCTGGAAGGCGTGCCGCCTCCCGGCCGCGCGGCGCTCGGATTCTCGCGCAGCTTCCAGCACGTGGCCCTGTGCCCCGAACTGACCATCGCCGAGAACGTGATGATCGGCCTGGACCGGCAATCGTCGGCCGGATGGCTGGATGCCTTCCTGCCGCTGCTCCGCGGCAAGGCCGAACGCGCGCGCAACCGCGAACGCGCCCTGGCCGCGCTGGAACGGTTGGGAGTGTTGCAGGTGGCCGATGAATACCCCGCGCAGCTTCCGCCCGGCGTCCTGCGTCTGGCGGAGATCTCGCGGGCGATCGTCGGCGATCCCCGAGTTCTGCTGCTGGACGAGCCCGCCGCGGGCCTGAATTCGGTTGAAACTGGCGACCTGTCCAGCGCCTTGAAGCGCCTGCGCGCGCCGGGCCTGGTGCTGGTGGTCGTCGAGCACGACATGGACTTGATCATGGACGTGTGCGACACCATCCACGTGCTGAACGTGGGCAGGCTCCTGGCCTCGGGCAACCCGGGACAGGTGCGCGGCAATCCCGACGTCGTGCGGGTCTACCTGGGAGACGAGGATGAGTGAAGCCTCGGCATTGCTGACGGTGGAAGGGCTGACGGTGCGCTATGGCGCGGGTCCGGTCGTGCATGGCATCGGGCTGTCCGTGGGCGCGGCGTCGGTCGTCGCGCTGCTGGGCGCCAACGGGGCGGGCAAGTCCAGCACGCTGCGCGCGATCGCCGGCCTGGAGCCCGCCAAGGGCCGGATCTGCCTGGACGGACAGGACATCACCGGCCTGACCGCGGCGCAGCGCTTTCGCCGGGGCATCGTGTACGTGCCGGAGGGACGGGCCATCGTGACCGACCTGACCGTCGGCGAAAACCTGGTCCTGGGTTCGTACTTCGTCGATGCGCGCACGCGGGCCCGGCGCGAAGAGATGGTCATGGAATTCTTCCCCGAGATCGCGGGGCGGCGCAACGCGCCAGCGGGCCTTCTCAGCGGCGGTGAACAGCAGATGCTGGCGATCGGCCGCGGCCTGATGTCCGGTCCGCGCCTGCTGCTGCTGGACGAACCGTCGCTCGGCCTCGCGCCGCTGCTGGTGGCGCGCGTGTACGAACGGCTGGCGGCGATCCAGCGCGAACAGAAGCTGGCGGCGCTGCTGGTCGAGCAGAGCTTTCACGTGGCGGCCAAGCTGGCGGTTCGAGCCTGGGTGCTGCGACATGGCCACATTGTGGGCGAACTGGACGAACAGGCGCTGCGCAGCCGGGAAGGGCGGCAGCGCGCCATCGACGCCTACCTGGGCGCGCGCGGTCAGGCGCAACCCCACGCGACTCACGCATAGCAAAGGAAACGCGCATGGAACACCTGAAGCTGCAAGGCGAGGTCCTGGCCACGGGACTCGAATTCCCGGAAGGCCCGGTCGCGATGCCGGACGGCAGCGTGCTGGTCGTGGAGATCGCCGCGGGGCGCCTGACGCGCGTCCTGCCCAATGGCGAACTGAGCAAGGTCGCCGACCTGGGCGGCGGACCCAACGGCGCAGCGCTGGGGCCTGATGGGCTCATCTATGTGTGCAACAACGGCGGCTTCAGCTGGCGCACCGATGATGGCTTCACACGCCCGACCGGGCCGGCCGTGGGCTACGCGGGCGGCAGCATCCAGCGGGTGGATCTGTCGACCGGCGCCGTCCAGACGCTCTACACGCATTGCGACGGCGTGCCCCTGCACGGCCCGAACGACATCGTCTTCGATACGCATGGCGGATTCTGGTTCACCGATTTCGGCAAGACCTTCGAAGACAGGATCCTGCGCGGCGCGGTGTATTACGCGCGCGCCGACGGCAGCTTCATCCGCCGCGCCGCCCATCCGGTGCTGACGCCCAACGGCGTCGGCCTGTCGCCGGACGGCAGCGTGCTTTACGTGACCGAGACCGAGACCAGCCGGCTGTGGTCGTATCCCGTCCTGGACAAGGGCGGCGAGGCCGGCCACCTGGGTACGGAGCCGTGGCCTTCGCCCAACGGCGGACGGCTGGTGCATGGCCTGCCGGGCTTTCAACGTTTTGATTCGTTGGCGCTGGAAGAGAACGGCAACATCTGCATCGCTACGCTAGTGCGCGGCGGCATCAGCGTGTTTTCGCCGGGCGGGGAACTGTTGGAATTCCACGAGGCGCCCGAAGGCTATTGCACCAACATCTGCTTTGGCAGCCCGGACCGCCGCAGCGCCTACATCACCCTGTCGGGGCGCGGGCAGCTGTTCGCCGCGCGCTGGCCTCGCGCCGGCCTGGCGCTCAATGGCTGACCGCCATGACCAATCAAACAAAGGACGCATCGATGAAGCCCGTGACTGATTCCGGCCGGCGAGCGGCCATGGCGGCAATGCTGGGGGCGGCGGCGCTGTGCCTGCTGCCGCAGGCCGGTGCAGCACAAGCCTGGCCCGAGAAGCCCATCCGCATCATCGTGCCGTACGCGGCGGGGCAGGGCGCCGACCTGCTGGCGCGGCTGGTGTCGCAGGAACTGGGCAAGCGGCTGAACCAGCCTATCGTCATCGAAAACCGGGCGGGCGCGGGCGGCAACATCGGTTCCGCGGCGGCGGCGCGCGCCGCGGGCGACGGCTACACCTTTCTGTTCGGCACCAACGCCACGAACGCGGCAAACGAATTTCTCTATTCCACCCCCGGTTACGACGCCGCGGCGGATTTCTCGGGCGTAGCCATGATCGGCCTCTTGCCGATGGTCATCTGCACGTCCGACACCGACCTGCCGGCCAACAGCGTGCCGGCGCTGATCGAACGCGCCCGCGCCAAGCCCAATGCATTGAACGTGGGCCTGCCCAGCACGACGGCGCAAGTGGTCTTTGCCGAATTCGTGAAGTCCGCGCAGGCGCCGCTGTTCGCGGTCAAGTACAAGGCGTCCGGCCAATCCCTGACGGACACGATGGGCGGACAGATCCCGCTGGTGATCGATACGGTCACCGCCGCGCGGCCCTACATCACCAGCGGCAAGCTGCGAGCGGTGGGCATCACTTCGCTCAAGGCCAGCGACATGCTCCCCGGCGTGAAGTCCGTGGCGGAGCAGGGCGTTCCGGGTTTTGACGTGGTGGCCTGGGACGCGCTGTTCGCGCCGCGCGGCACGCCGCCCAGGATCGTGCATGAAATGAGCGAACACATCCGGCAAGTGCTGGAACAGCCCGAGACGCGCCGCAAGATGCTGGATATCGGCGTCGAACCGCTGGTGATGCAACCCGCGCAGCTGGATGCCTTCGTCAAGGACGAACGCCAGAAGTGGGGCGCCATCATCAAGGCGGCTGGAATCCGTATCGAATAGTCAGGCAGCCGCGCCAGAACGCGCGCTTTTTTTTCGGTTCTTAAAGAATGCATTCTGCATTCACTCTGAAAGTCGAGGAGCAACAAAGTGAGCAACGTCATGAGTCTTCCCCAAGCCGATGTCGGAAACGCGCCCGCCGAAGGCCGCATCACGGACGAGGCCGTCGCCGCCGCCCGCGCGATGATCGGGCTGCATCTGCGTCCCGAAGGCCCGTATCTGCAGGACGCCACGGCGGATACCCTGCGCAACTGGTGCAACGGCATCGGCGATCTCAACCCGCTGTACCGCGACCCCGGCTACGCCGCGGGCACGCGCTACGGCACGCTCCTGGGCCACCCCATGTTCCCGATGGCGTTCGGCTGGCTGGGCCGCACCCGCTGGGGCCTGCCGGGCGTGCACGGTTTCTACGCCGGCAACGACTGGGAACTGTTCCGCCACGTGCGTCCCGGCGACCGCATCACCGCGATCGAGCGCGTGGTGGGCGTGGAGGAAAAGGAAAGCAAGTTCTCGGGCCGCCTGGTGCTGCAGTACGTGGAAGCCAGCTACTACAACCAGCGCGGCGAACTGATCGCCCGGGCGCTGGGCACCTGCACCCGCCACGAGCGCAAGGCCGCGCGCGACACCGGCAAATACAAGGAAATCGTCCAGCACGAATACACCGACGAGGAGCGCGACCGCATCGACCAGATGGTGCTGGACGAGCCGAAGAACGTCCGGGGCGCCAACGTGCGCTACTGGGAAGACGTGCAGGAAGGCGAGGAACTGCCGACGATCGCTCGCGGCCCGCTGTCGCTGATGGACACGATGGGCTTCCTGGTGGGCTGCGGCCGCGGCCACACCCACGGCGTGGTGCTGCAGGCGGCAGTGAAACACCCGGGCCACTTCTTCCGCAATCCGGAAGCGGGCGGCGGCGTGGAATACACGGGCATTGGCCATCACCGCGAATCGGTGGCCAAGGAAGTCGGCGTGCCGGGCACCTACGACTACGGCCCGCAGCGCTCGTCGTGGATGTGCTCGCTGGTGACCAACTGGATGGGCGACGCCGGCGTGATCAAGCGCGTGCGCACGGAAATGCGCCGCTTCAACATCATGGGCGACACGACGTTCTGCAAGGGCAAGGTGGTGCGCAAGTACGTGAAGGACAACACGGGACTCGTCGACATCGAACTGGCGGCCGAGAACCAGCGCGGCGAGCTGACCACCCCGGGCATCGCCACGGTGGCGCTGCCGTCGCGCGACGTGCGGCTGCCGGCCTTCCTGGACGGATCGGGCGTCGATCTTGAACTGCCCGTGACCCGCTGATCCGGCCCGCGGCCGCAACCCATCGAGACAGCCCTATGCAGTCCAACGAAACGCCACAAGCCGGCGCGCTGCCGTTATCCGGATGCCGCGTGCTGGAGCGGTCGAACACGGTGGCGGCCGCCTATGCCGGACGGATGCTTGCCGCCCTGGGCGCGCAGGTCGTGATGCTGGAGCCGCCCGGCGGTTCGCGGCTGCGGCAGGCGCCACCCCTGACCGCCGACGGCGAGAGCGCGCTGTTCGCGTATCTAGCCGTCGGCAAGCGCAGCCTGGAGGCGGACCTGTCGTCGCCGCCCGGCCGCGCGTTGCTGGAACGGGAACTGGCGCGCGCCGACATCCTGATCGACGACACGCCGGTGATCGATCGTGAAGCGCTGGGCCTGGCGCCGCAGGACATCGGCCGGCGCTTTCCGGACCTGGTCCATGTGAGCGTCCTGCCGTTCGGCGCCGCCGGCCCCAAAGCCGGCTGGGACGGCGAGGAAGTCAACCTGCTGCATGCGGGCGGGGAAGGCTTTCTTTTACCCAACGGCCTGTCGAACGAGTTGTTCCCCGACCGACCGCCCCTGAAGATCTACGGCCACTTCGGCGGCTACCAGGGCGGGGCGATGGCCGCCTTCTGCGCGCTGTCGGCGTGGTGGGCCGTGCCCACGGGCGGCGGGCAGTATGTAGACGTGTCGGTGCAGGACGCCGTCCTGTCGGTAGGGGCGTTCGCCTTGCAGCGGCTGGGCGATGGGTCCCTGGAGCACCGCACCAGCCGGCGCTTCCGCTATGGCGGCGTGTTCGAAGCGCAGGACGGCTTCATCGAACTGCTGACGCTGGAAGACCGGCAATGGGCGTCGCTGGTGCAACTGCTGGGCAGCCCCGCTTGGGCGGCGGATCCCGGCCTGCGCGATCCGCTCGAGCGCAGCCGTCGCGGCGATGAGCTCAATGGCCACATCCGCGAGTGGATGGCGCGCCATCCCGTCGAGGACATCGTGCGGCGCGCGCAGGAACTGGGCGTGCCGGCCGCCAAGTACCGCATGCCGGCCGAAGTGGTGAATGGCGAACAGGAAGCGGCGCGCGGCCTGTTCGCGCCGGCCGAGCTGGCCAGCGGCCGCGAGGCCGGCATCCTGGTCGCGCCGTTTCAATTCCGTTGTACGCCCTTGCCAAGGAAGGGGCGCGTCCCGCCCTTGGGCGAGATGGCGCAGGAGGCATCCGCATGACGCAGTCCGAATCACCCATCGGGAAACAGACCCCCGCCCTGCGGGCGCCCCTTGCCGGCGTGCGCATCGCCGACTTCACGATCCACGCGGCGGGCCCGTTCTGCACGCACCTGCTGTCGCAGCTTGGCGCCGAGTGCATCAAGATCGAAAGCCGGACGCGGCCGGACGCCTTCCGCAAGCCGCACGCCGTCTACGGGCGCATGTCCGCCGCGACGTTCGACCAGGTATCTGCGAACAAGCTGTCCGTGCGCCTCAACCTGAAGCAGCCTGAGGCGGTGGCCTTGGCCAAGCGGATTGTCGCGCTGTCGGACGTGGCGGCCGAGAGCTTCCGCCCCGGCGTCATGACGCGGCTGGGGCTAAGCTTTGACGACCTCTGCAAGATAAAAGCCGATCTCGTGCTGCTGTCCCTGTCGTCCTGCGGACAGAGCGGGCCCGATTCCCACTTTGCCGGGTATGCACCACTCTTCGGCGCCTGGGGCGGCCTGGGATGGATGAGCGGGTACAGCGACGGGCCGCCCGTCGAAATGCGCCATGTGATGGACCACGCCGCCGGTGCGCACGCCGCCCTGGCCACCGTGGCGGCGCTGCACCAGCGCAGGCGCACGGGCCACGCGCAGCACGTGGACCTGGCCGCGCGCGAAGTCGCGTCAGCCATGATCGGCGACGCACTGGTCCTGGCCAGCCTGGGCATCGAGCCGCAGCGTCCGGGCAACGCGGACCTGGCGATGTCCCCGCATGGCGTCTATCCCACGGCCCAGCCCGACCGCTGGCTGACCCTTGCCGTCAGGACGGACGCGCAATGGCAGGCGCTGGTCGGCGTTTTGGGCAAGGAGGGCGCAGACGCCCGCTACGCTAGCGCCGGCGCGCGCCTGGCGCACCGCGCGGAAGTGGACCAACTGATTACGCAATGGCTGGCGTCCTGCGACGCGGAGTCCGTCGCCGAACGACTGCAGCAGGCCGGCGTGCCGGCGCACGTGTCATGGACCATGCAGGACATCGCATCGGACACGCATCTGCAGGCGCGCGGCGCCGTGACGCCCGTCGAGGCGCCCGGTATTCCCGCGCGTCTGGCGGTGGGCGCGCCGGCACGGTTCAGCAGGACGGACCAGATCGGCATCCGGCGCTTGACGCCCGCATTGGGGCAGGATGAGGATTACGTGTTCGGCGAACTGCTGGGGCTGGACTCGGCGCAGCGCGCGGACCTGGAAGCGCGCGAAGTGATCCTGTAACCATGCCGGCCCGCAGCCATCGAAACACCCACCAAACCCGACAACCTTGAGGATTTCCCGATGAAAGACGCCATCTACCTGGTGCTGGACATGGAGAACGACCTGGTCCATGCCGACGGACCCAACGGCCGCGCGGCCTATGGCGAGCAAGTGCGCGCCCGCGGCATCCTGGAAAACACGCGCCGCGCCGTGGACAAGGCGCGCGCCGCGGGCCTGCACATCGGCTTCGTGCGCGTGGGGTTTTCGCCGGACTACCGCGAATGCCCGCCCAATTCGCCCATCTTCTCGGGCGCGCGCAAGAACGGCGTCTTCAAGCTGGGCGAATGGGGCACCGAAGTGCATCCCGACCTGGGCCGCGAGCCGCAGGATTTCGACATCGTCAAGCACCGCGTCAGCCCGTTCTACAGCACCAGCCTTGAAGCCATCCTGCGCGCGAACGGCATCAAGCGGATCTACTGCTCGGGCATTTCCACCAACGCGGTGGTGCAAGCCACCGTCCGCGAAGGACACGACCGCGACTACGAGATGATCGTGCTGGACGACTGCTGCTGCGGCCTGACCACGGAAGAACATGACAACGCGATCAAGAGCCTGCAACGCTTTTGCCGGATCACCAATTCCAACGATGTCGTCTTCGAGTGAGCCCGCCGTGAACCGACCCGCCCGCAGCCTGCTGTTCGTTCCCGGGGATCGTCCCGAACGCTACGACCGCGCGCTTGCCAGCGGCGCGCACGAGGTCATCGTGGACCTGGAAGACGCCGTGGCCCCGGGCGCCAAGGAACAGGCTCGGGCCCATGTTGCGGCCTGGCTGGCCGGGGGCGGCCGGGCCTGCGTGCGCATCAATCCCGCCGACACGCCCTGGCACCAGGACGACATCGCGGCGCTGCGCAAGCTGCCGCACGCCGCAGTCATGCTACCCAAGGCCGACGAGGTTTCGCTGGCGATGGTGGTCCAGGCGTTGCCCGGTCGGCGGATCATCGCGCTGCTGGAGTCCGTGGCGGGGTATATGGACCTGCAGGCGATCGCGTGCCTGCCGGGCGTGGAACGCATTGCCTTCGGCAGCGTGGACTTCGCCATGGACAGCGGCATTGCCGACGAGGGCGACGCGATGACGGCCATACGCACGGCGATCGTGCTGGCGTCGCGCCATGCGGGTCTCGCCGCGCCCGTCGACGGCGTCAGCCTGGAGTTCACCGATCCGGACCGGATGCGGGCCGACGCCCGCCGCTCCCGCCAGCTTGGGTTCGGCGGCAAGTTATGCATCCATCCACGCCAGGTGGCAGAGGTCAACGCCGCCTGGCTGCCGACCGAAACCGAACTTGCCTGGGCGCAGCGGGTGCTGGCTGCGTTCGAGGCCAGCGGCGGCGCAGCCACCGCCGTGGACGGCAAGATGATCGACAAGCCGGTGGTCGAACAGGCGCGGCGCATCGCTGCGGATTCGGTGGGTGCGGCCATGGCTTAACGGTTAGAATCGGGCCCACAGGGGCTTTGCGGCCTGCAAGCAGCTTTATCCGGTTCGTCCGGGCCACTCAGGCTTAATCGATGGAATACCGAACAAAAGAGGAACAGGTCGCTGACTATCTGCGCGAGCGCATCATCTCGGGCGTATTTCCCCGTGGCTCGCGCCTGAAGCAGGCCGAAATCGCCGAACAGTTGCGGCTGAGCATCACGCCAGTGCGCGAAGCGCTGAAGCTGCTGGAAGCCGAAGGCTATATCAGCGGCGATTCCTACCGCGGCGCGCGCGTCGTGCCTTTCGACGCCGGCGCGTCGGCCGAAATCCTGCAATTGCGCCTGTTGCTGGAATCGCAGCTCGTCCGCGCCGCGATCGAACGCATCACCACCCAGGACATCGCCGAACTGCGCATCCTGGCCGACGACTTCGCCAAGTCCTTTGAAAGCGGCGACCGCGCCACCGCGCGGGGCATCAACTACCGCTTCCACCGCCAGCTCTACGACATCGCCCAACTGCCGCAAACCCTGCATTTCGTGCAGATCCTGTGGGCGCGCTATCCCTTCGACCTGATCAACTCGGCGTCCGGCCGCGGCGAGCACGCCGTGCGCGAGCACGAGGAAATCCTGCAGGCCTTCGCCTCGGGCGACGCGTCCGCGGCCATGCTGGCCATGCGCAAGCACATCGAATCCGGCTGGACCGTGCTGAAGTCGCTGAGCGAATCCGCGCAGTCGGAGTAACGGCGCCTGCCGGCCGTCATGACCACATCCAAACGATCTTCCCGAACGCCGCCCGTCGCCGTCGAAACGCCGCCGCAGGCCATGCTGGCGCGCATCCAGAGCCTCTTGCCGTCGATGGGCGCGGCGTCGCAGCGCATCGGGGAATTCGTCATTCGCCATCCGGCCGAGGTGGTGCACATGTCGGTCAGCGAGGTTGCGGAGCGCACGCAGAGCAGCGAAGGCAGCGTGGTGGGCTTTTGCAAGCTGCTAGGCGCCACGGGCTTTCAGCAACTGAAGATCGCGCTGGCGCAGCAGATCGTGCAGCCCGTGCAGTACATCCACGAAGACCTGGATGCCCGGGACACGCCTGCCGAGGTCGTCAGCAAGATTTTCCACAGCAACATCCAGACCCTGCAGGAAACCGAATCGGTGCTGGACATCGCCGCGCTGACGGCCGCGGTGGAACTGATCCGCGGGGCCCGGCGCGTCGAGATCTACGGCATCGGCAGCTCGGCGGTCATCGCCCATGACGCCCATTACCGCATGCTGCGCATCGGGCTGCATGCCACGGCGGTCACGGATTCGCACGTGCAGGCCATCAGCGCGTCGCTGACCGGCCCGGACGTCGCGGTGCTGACCATCTCGCATTCGGGCAGCACGCATGAAACGGTGCTGGCGACGCGGCTGGCCAAAGAGGCCGGCGCGCGCACGATCTGCATCACCAACTTCGGCAAGTCGCCGATCCAGGAACATGCAGACGTCGTGCTGCACACCATGTCGCGCGAGACGCGCTTTCGCACCGAGGCGATGACCAGCCGCCTTGCGCAGCTGGCCATCATCGACACGCTCATCGCCTGCCTGGCGCTGTCTGATTACGACAAGGCCGTGTCGACCCTGCGCAGCACGTTCGACGTCCTGTCGAACAAGCGCTACTGATCCGTCGCGGCGCGTGCCGGCAGCGCATGGCGCCGTGGCGGCGCAGCCAGCATCAGGCCTGCCACGTTCGCTGCGTCCGCCTCGGGCGTGTCGCCCACCAGCAAATATCCCATCCCCAGCGACACGGCCCCCTTCGCATCGGTGCGCGCGTTGTCGCCAATGACCGTGACGTCTTCAGGCGGCACGTTCAATCTGCGAAGTCCTTCTTCGAACAGCATTGGCGCCGGCTTGCCCAGAATGATCGGGCGCACGCCGGGCGCGCAAGCCTGCACGGCTTGTAGCAGCGCGCCGGTTTCGGGCACCAGCAGGCCCTGCGGACCGGGATGGGTGAAGTCGCCGTTGCTCACCATCAGGACGGCGCCGCGCGCCAGTTCGATGGACAGCGTTTGCAGCGTGGCATAGGAAAACGCCAGATCGCGCGCCAGCAGCACGATGTCGGCCTCGCGGGACACCAGCGCGAGGCCCAGTCGCGCGGCGCATTCCCGCAGGACGTCGGATCCGCACAGCAGCAGACGGGCATGCGGATGCTTGCGCGCGATATGCCGCAAGGCCTGTTCCCCCGCAAGCACCAGCGCATCCGCCTGAATGGACAGGCCCAGCGCCTGCAGCCGCGGCGCCAGGCGCGCCGCCGTGTCGGTGGAATTGTTCGAGACGACGACGTACCGGCCAGACCAGCGGGCCAGCAATTGCGGGGCGCCGGGAAGCACTTCGTGGCCGCTCACCAGCGTGCCGTCCAGATCCAGGATCAGGCCGCGCGAGCGCGAGGCCCAGGGCGGTTCCTTCGCCGAAACGTCGGGGCAAGAGAGCAGGGCGGCGCTTTCAATACGATTCATGGCAAGCCAGGAAAGCCCGGACAAGGGCGTGGTTGAGACGGTGCGCGGAAGCCCGGATAGGGCGTCCGAGTCGTGCGCATTTTATCTGAACAAAACTCAAAAAACATAAAAACAAAAATGAGCGTTTTTCATTTGTCTGTCATGTGCGGTGCCTACTCTGCGTGCCTGAACCTTCCCAGTCCAGGAGTCCGCCATGACGTATTTCGCACCAGGCCGCGCCCTTGCCGCGGCCATTGCCCTAAGCCTGACCCTAGCCGCCTGTGGCGGCGACGACGATTCGGACGACGGCGCGCCTGCGCCTCCCGAGGTCGAACAGCCCGGCCCAACGCCTCCCGCCCCGCAACTGCGCTGCGCGCCTTGAACGTCCCCGTCCAATCCTTCGCACGAGTAGCCTCATGACCAAGCCCAACACTCCGCAATACCCCGACGCCGACCTGGCCCAACCGGGACGCCGGCAGTTCATCCGCGCCTCGGCCAAGACCGCCGGCGCGTTGTCCGCGATGGCGTTCCTGCCCGCGTCGATCCAGCGCGCCCTGGCGGTGCCCGCCGCGGTCGAGACCGGCACGATCCAGGACATCAAGCACATCGTCATCCTCATGCAGGAAAACCGCAGCTTCGATCACTACTTCGGCACGATGCGCGGCGTGCGCGGCTTCGGAGACCGCTTCCCGATTCCGCTGGCCAACGGCAAATCGGTGTTCTTCCAGCCCGATCCCAATGGCGGCCAGGACATCCAGCCGTTCCGGCGCGATTCGCGTATCGGCAAGGCACTGATCGGCTCGGGCACCCCCCATAATTTTCCTGACCAGCAGGCGGCCTGGAACCAGGGAAAGATGGACCGCTGGATTCAGTTCAAGAACCAGGCGACGATGGGCTTCTACATGCGCGACGACATTCCCTTCCAGTTCGCGCTGGCCGATGCCTTCACCGTTTGCGACGGCTATCACTGTTCCATCCTGACCGGCACGGATCCCAACCGCATCGTGTTCTGGTCGGGATCGAACTTCAATCCGGAATTGCGCAAGATGGGCATCAATTGCACCGACGCCGATTCCGAACCCGTGAACTCGCGCTGCTGGCCCAGCCCGTCCAACTGGGTGGCGGGCCGCGCGCAGGAACCGGACGGCTCGGGCCAGTTCGACACCGTGGCCGGCGCCTACAACTATCAGTACAAGAACACGCCCTTCAAGTGGGACACGCTGCCGGACCTGCTGCAGCGCGCCGGCGTCAGCTGGCACATCTACCAGAACATGAACAACAACTGGACGGGCGCCATGCACGGCTGCCTGGCATTCCAGAGTTTCCGTACCGCGCAGCCGGGTTCGCCCATCTATGAACATGGCCTGACGGGCGGCCCCGAAAAGACCGACGGCGCCGTCAACTTCCTTGCCCAGCTGAAGCAGGACGTGACGAACGGGACGTTGCCCCAGGTGTCATGGGTGCTGCCCACGCAGGACCTGGCCGAGCATCCCGGCAGCAGCCAGGGCGTGGCGGGCGCGGCCGACTTCATTTCCGACGTGCTGGACGCGTTGACCTCCAACCCCGAAGTCTGGAGCAAGACCGCCGTCTTCGTGACGTTCGACGAAAACGATGGCTTTTTCGACCATCTGGCCATGCCGTCGGTGCCGTCGTTTGACGCCAACGGCGTCCTGATGGGCAAATCCACGGTGCCGCTGGAAGGCCTGTACTTCGATGCCTCGGTGGGCAACTACCTGAAGGCCGAGGACACCACCACCGGCAAGACCCGTCCGTGGGGCCTGAGCTCCCGCGTGCCGATGTACGTGGTGTCGCCGTGGAGCAAGGGCGGCTGGGTCAATTCTCAGGTGTTCGACCACACCTCGGTGGGGCGATTCCTGGAGCAGCGCTTCGGCATCACGGTCGACGCCATCAGCCCGTGGCATCGCGCGGTGTGCGGCGACCTTACCTCGTGCTTCGACTTCGTCAGCCCCAACGACGCCAGCGTGCCCAAGCTGCCGGACACCAGCAACTTTGCGGCGATCAACGCGGCGCAGAACCTGCTGCCCACCACCTCCATCACCCAGGCGCCCGCCACGCCGCAGCCCCTGTTCCAGGAGCCCGGCACGCGCCTCTCCCGCGCGCTGCCGTACGAGCTGCACACCAGCGCTCGCATCGGACAGAACGGCGCCGTCGAACTGCTGTTCAGCAACACCGGCAATGTGGGCGCGGTCTTCCACGTCTACGACAAGCGCCGGCTGGACCTCATTCCCCGCCGCTACACCGTGGAAGCAGGCAAGACCCTCTCCGACACCTGGGACGGCGGCGACTATGACCTGTGGGTCTACAGCAGCAATGGCTTCGTGCGCGCGTTCTCGGGCAACACGCAGCGCGGCGTGCCGATGGAGGTGCAGGTCTGCTATGAACCCGCCGGCAGCGCGCTGTATGTAAAAGTGGCCAACCACGGTGCGGCGAGCATGCAGGTCTCGATGCAGGCCAACGCCTACCGGTCAGACGGCCCGTGGGTACTGGCGGTGGAACCGGGCGCCGTGGCCGAGCACCATTGGTCCATCGCGGAAAACAGCAACTGGTACGACTTCACCGTCGCGGCGGACGGCTTCGAGCGGCGCTTCGCCGGTCGCATGGAGAACGGCAAGCACGGCGTCAGCGATCCGGCCATGGCGTTGCATCTTTGAAGAATGGGCAGGGAGCGGGGCGCGGATGCTGCGCGCCCCGCGGCGGCGTGATTACAAATTGCGGTTGAGTTTCAGGCTGGCCGCGGATAAGGGATTGGTTGGCCGCAGCCGCCATTCGAAGGGGCCTGGGGACGCCATGGGGCAGGCGACGATGGCGCGAGCCGCGCCGAGGTCAATTTCGATCTGAACCAATTCAGAAGCCGAACTTGACCTGATTCGGCTTTCCTCGGTTAAGGTGTCGCCTGATCGCGGCCTGGCAGCATTGCGCAGGAATTCCGCTTCCCCTCTCGACGTCCCTTCATGGTTGCATCCACTCTGGTCGGCATGCTGTGTGCACACCTGTTGTGCTTTTCAGGCATGTTTTTGCTTATCAGCCGTCGCCTGCCTGGCAACAGGATGGGGATGGATTTCTTCGCCGTCGGCAATCTGCTGCTGGCGTTGGCCTACATCCTGCAACTGGTTGAAGGAGGCCCCGCCTGGAGCCTGATGAGCGTCGTCAACCACATCCTCACGCTGGCCGCCCCAATCGCCTACTGGCTTGGCGCGATGCGATTCTTTGGGCGTCAGGTGCCGTTGTGGCGTCCGTTGATGGCGTTTGCCGTGGTCTATGGCATTGCGCAACTGCTGGTGCAGTGGAACGCCGGGCCCGCCGCGCGCTACGCCATGCTTGCTGCGATGGCAACCCTGCTTTTCTTTGCGATGACCCTGACCGTCATCTACGGTGTGCGCACCTTTGCAAAAGACCTGCACGGCGAAATGATTTTTTTCGCGTTGCTGATCAGCGGGATATGCGTCCTCAATGCGCTGAAGTTCATGAAAATCGTGGAGGGCGGCCTGGATGCGCTGCACATGGACAGCCGCTTTCAAATGATCTTCTACATCTACATGTCAACGCTGGCCACCATCGTGCCGCCGTCGATTGTCTGGCTGGTGCTGCGGCGGCTGACGGACAGCCTGCGCAATATGGCGGCCCGTGATCCCATGACAGATCTGCTCAATCGCAGAGGGCTGACGGATGCGATGCAGCTGCATTTCAATAACCGGCATGCCGCGCCTGCCTACCTGCTGCTGCTGGACGTCGACCATTTCAAGCTGATCAATGACACCTACGGGCACCAGGCCGGCGACGAGGTCTTGTGCCGCATTGCAGACTTGCTGCGCGCAACGGTGCGCCGTGGCGACTTGACGGGTCGTATTGGCGGAGAAGAGTTTGTGGCTGTCTTCCTGGAAACGGACGGCGACGGTGTCATGGGCCTGGCAGAGCGGCTGCGTGCCAGCGTTGAAAGCCAGGCGATCAAAGTGGCCGGTGCGGGTGATTTGCTGCGTTGCACGGTCACCATTGGAATTTCCCCGCCATTCCACGGCGCGCATGCGCTGGATGACGCGCTTCGGCAAGCCGATACCGCGCTGTACCGAGGAAAGGCGGAGGGACGCAATCGGATTGAAGTGGCCCAGATACCTCGGAGTATTTCCGCTGGCGCTACGAAGCCAGCGCTGGCAAATCTGTAGAGCTGGATCAAAGCCCCGACGCAACCTGAGCGCCGCCCGCCCTGGCGTATTCCACGATCGCAATGTCGCGAAACGCTTGAATCAGCGCCAGCCGCGACGACCCCCGCGGCCAGATCAGGCCGAAGCGGCGCGGCTCGCACGGCGCCGGAAGCGGCAACACCGCCAGCCCCAGGCGCTCGATCGCGTGGTTGGTCGCCAACGGCAGGATCGCCACGCCCAGGTCGCGGCTGACCATCACCGCAATGGCCTCGATCGCATTGAGCTCGAAGCGGTCCCGCGGCGTGATGCCGACCCGCTTCAGGTAGTCGTCCACGTGGCGGCCGCCCCAATCGTTGCGCTGATAGCGAATGAATGGCTCGCTGGCGAGCAGGGCATGCGGATCGCGCCCCGCCAGCCGCGGCGCCACCGCCAGCACATAGGGCTCTTCGCGCAGCAGTTGCCAGCCCAGGCTCTTGGCCAGCGGATACGGGGCTTCCAGCGCGATGGCCGCGTCCAGTTCGCCGGCTTCCACCGCCGGATAGAAACGCGCCGAATGGCCGGGCGTGAGCGCCACGTTCACCAGCGGATGGCGCGCCACAAGGTGTTCCAGGATGGCCGGCACCATGGAATTGAGCGCCGTGTTGCCCGCGCCGAGCCGCAATTCACCCATCACCTCGCCGGAACGCGCCAGGTAGCGGATCTGTTCCAGGCTGGCCAGCACGTCCTGGACGGGCGCCAGCAATTCGGCCGCCTTGGCGGTGAGGTGCACGGTGCGGCCGGCGCGCGCCACCAGCGGCGCGCCCAGTTCCTGCTCGAGCGCACGGATCTGCTGCGCCACCGCGCCATGCGTAACACCGAGCCGGCGCGCGGCCTCGGCCATGGAGCCGTGGCGGGCCACGGCGACAAGCGTTTGAAGGAAATCGGTGTTCATGATGATAGATATTCTATCGTTTGATCGTAACCCAGCTCGCCCAACCCAGCTTGCCCCCGCGCCACAATCCGGCCAGGAGACAACCATGAAAAGCAAGCTATTCGTCCCGGCGTCACGCCCGGAACTGTTCGATAAGGCCATGGCCAGCGCCGCCGACGCGATTTCCTTCGACCTCGAGGACGCCGTCGCGCCGGAACGCAAGGCCGAGGCGCGCGCCATCCTGGCCGATTGGCTTGGCAAGCAGGCAGGCGCCGCGCATGCCAAGAAAATTATCGTCCGCATCAATGCCTCCGATACCCCCTATTACGCCGACGACCTGGCCGTGCTGGGCGGCGTGCCGTTTGACATTCTGAACGTGCCGAAGACGCAGGACGCCGCGTCGGTGCAGGACGCCGTGACGCGCGCCAGCGCCGCCGGGTTCCAGGGCAGCTTCCTCGTCAATATCGAGACCCCGCAGGCGCTGGCCCGCGCCGCCGAACTGGCCGCCGCGCATGAGCGCGTCTGCGGCCTGCAACTGGGCCTGGCCGATCTGTTCGAGCCGCTGGGCATCGCCCGCTATGCGCCCGAAACGCTGCGCCCGATCATGCTGGCGGTTCGCCTGGCTGCCGGCGCTTCCGGCAAGTTCGCGCTCGATGCCGCCTATGCCCGCGTGAAAGACGCGGACGGTTTTCGGGCCGAGGCGCGCCTGGCCCGCTCGCTGGGTTTCCTGGGCAAGTCGTGCATCCACCCCAGCCAGATCGCCATCGCCAACGAGGAATTCGGCTTCTCGGCCGACGAGATCGAGCAGGCCCGTCGCATCGTCGAGGCCAGCCGGGAACACGCGGGCATGGGCGCTTTCCTGCTTGACGGCCGCATGATCGACGCGCCCTTCGTGCGCCGCGCCGAGGACGTGCTGCTGGCCGCCGGACACGCCTGAATCCCTTCCCGAATCCGCAAGACTGAGTGACTCGCACGATGCAACACCCTGCCGAATCTTCCCTGCCGCTGTCCGGCGTCAAAGTGCTGGACCTGAGCGCCTACATCGCCGGCCCCTACGGCTGCGCGCTGCTGGGCGACATGGGCGCCGAAGTGATCAAGATCGAGCCGCCCGAAGGCGACAATCTGCGCAAGTATCCGTCGACACTGGCCAGCGAAAGCCGCGCCTTCCTGGGCATCAACCGCAACAAGCGCGGGCTTTGCCTGAACCTGAAGGACGAGGCCGGCTACGAAGTGCTGACGCGTCTGGTGCGCGAGGCCGACGTGCTGGTCCACAACTTCCGCCCGGGCGTGCCCGAACGGCTGCGCATCGATTTCGCCACGCTGGCTGCGATCAACCCGCGCCTGGTGTATTGCGCCATGACGGGCTACGGCGCGGCCGGCCCGATGGCGGGGCATGCCGGCTATGACCAGGTGCTGCAGTCCATGACGGGCATGTGCGCCTCGCAGGGCAAGGCCGACGGCCCGCCCGAGATCCTCTATGGATCGGTAGTCGATTACTACGGCGCCGCGCTGATTTCCAACAGCGTCGCCGCGGCGCTGTATCAGCGCGAGAAAACCGGCCGCGGCCAGGCCATCGAAGTGTCGCTGCTTGGCAGCGCGCTGGCGATGCAGTCGGCGCGCCTGGTGTGGGCCGAGGGCGAGCCGCGCCACATCGAACGCGACATGCGTTCGGGCGGCATCACCGGGATACACCCCACGCGCGAAGGCCATCTCTACATCTCGGCCAACACGCCGCACTTCTGGCGTTCGCTGTGCGGCCATTTGGGCCTTGCCGAATTGGCCGAACACCCCGACTACGATACCGTCAAGAAACGCGCGGCCCAGGCTGACGTGCTGATCCCGCGGGTGCGCGAAGCGCTGGCGCAGCGCGGCGCCGCCGAATGGGCCGAGCTGTTCGGCCAGAGCGTGCCCTGCGCCGTGGTAAATCGCGTCGAAGACATGTTCGACCATGCGCAGGTGCAGGCCATGGGCTTCATGCAGCCCCTGTCCAACCCGGCGGCCGGTAACTATGTTGGCCTGGCCCAATGGGCGCATTTCGCTCCGGACGGCACGGTGCACGACACCGCAGCCCCGGCCCGCATCGGCGCACCGACGCTGGGTGAACACAGCCGGGAAATCCTGGCTGGCCTGGGCTATGGCGAGCAGGACATCGACGCCCTGATGGGCCGGGAGGCGGTGCGCTGAACGCACCGTCGCGATAAAGAAAGACGCCGGCGGCCCAGCCGCCGGCCTGAAGAACAAAGCGCGCCATACAAGACGCGGCGCGAGGAGACATGGCGATGAGCCAGCAGCGATACCACCAGCGGCCCGCCGGGTCGAACTGGGGCGATTTCGGCGACGACGACCAGCTCGGCACGCTGAACCATCTTGACGCGCCTACCCGCCTGGCCGCGATCGCCGAGGTGCGCGAAGGCATTTCGTTTTCGCTCAGTCTGCCTTTGACCGTGCCGCGCGCGCCGGTGCTGAACCCGCGCCGCAAGGGCCCCGTGATCCGCCCGGCCGAAAAGAACGGCGTGCCTGTCTACCGTTATCCGCTGGCCACCGACGTGCCCGGCGCGACCGACGTGATCAGCGACGACAGCGTCACGATCTCGCCGCAATACTCCACGCAATGGGACGCCCTTGGCCACGTCGGCTCGCTCTACGACGCCCAGGGCAACGGCGAGGCGCGGCCCACCGGCTACAACGGCTTCACCGTGAGCAAGCCCGCCACTGAAGGCTTCACTGGCACCCGCGACCTGTCGATCGCGCCCATGGCGCGCCACGGCATCCAGGGCCGCGGCGTGATGGTGGACCTGCGCGCGCACTTCGGCGACGAACAGCGCAAGATCAGCCTGGCCGATCTGCAACGCGTGATGCAGGCCGACGGCGTGACCGTGCGGCCCGGCGACGTGCTGTGCCTGCATACCGGCCTGGCCGACCTGGCCTTGACGCTGCCCGATGACGAACAGCACCGGCTCAAGACCAGCTGCTGCGTGCTTGACGGCGACGATCCCGAGCTGCTGGCGTGGATCAAGAGCAGCCGCATCGCAGCCATCGCTGCCGACAATCACGCGGTCGAACTGCGCAACCACAGCCTGTCCGCCGAGCGCGGCCCGCTGCTTCCTTTGCACGAACAGTGCCTATTCAAGCTGGGCTTGCCGCTGGGCGAGCTCTGGCACCTGACCCCGCTGGCGCATTGGCTGCGCCAGCGCGGCCGGCACGCCTTCTTCCTGACCGCGGCGCCCATGTATGTGCCCGGTCTGGTCGGCGCGCCGGTCAACCCCATCGCGACCGTCTGATTGCCCCGGCCCGTCCGGCCGGAATATCAGCGGTCGCGCGATGCACGACTATTCCAATTATTTTTTTGTACCCCCTGCACGGGAGAAGTGAGAAGACATGAAAAACAAAGCAACCCTGATCCGCGCCGCGCTCATCGCCGGCTTCGGGCTGAGCTTCGCCGGCGCATCCGTCGCGGCCGACTATCCGTCGCAAGCCATCACCGTGGTCGTGCCGTACTCGGCCGGCGGCGGCGCGGACAACGCCGCGCGCATCATCGCCCAGGGCATGGGTGAAGTGCTGGGCCAGAGCGTGGTCATCGAAAACAAGGGCGGCGCAAGCGGCTCGATCGGCGCCGCCTTCGTGGCCCGCGCCAAGGCCGATGGCTACACCGTGCTGTACGACGCCTCGGCATTCTCGATCAACCCGGTGCTGCGCAAGCTGCCCTACGACGCGAAGAAGGATTTCATCCCCGTGTCGCAGGCCGTCAGCGTGCCCAACATCCTGGTGGCCGCGCCCGGCTCGGCCTTCAACACGCTGCCCGACTTCATCAAGGCCGCGCAGGCCAGCCCCAACCGCTACACCTACGCGTCCTACGGCCCGGGCAGCCTGGCCCAGATGGCGGGCGAACTGCTGAAGAAAGACGCGAAGATCGAAGCCGTGCACGTGCCCTACAAGGGCGGCGCCCCGGCCATCGTGGACGTCATGGGCGGCCAGGTCGACGTCTACTTCGCCAACGCGGCATCCAGCCTGAACTACGTCACGACCGGCAAGCTCAAGGCCCTGGCCGTGTCGTCGGCCAAGCGCATGCCCGAACTGCCCAACGTGCCCACCGTGGCCGAAGCGGGCATGTCCGACTTCGACGTGGTCGAATGGAACGGCTTCTTCCTGCCGGCTGGCACCCCGCCCGAGGTGGTCGCCAAGCTGCAGGACGTGATCCAGAAGACCCTGCAGCGCCCGGAAACCCGCGAGAAGCTGGGCAAGCTGGGCCTCACGCCCGTGGGCAGCAGCTCGGCCGACTTCACCAAGTTCGTCAGCGACGAGCAGACGCGCTGGGATGCCGTGGTCAAGTCCAACAACATCAATGTGAACTGATCGCGGATCACCTGATGGCCAGAACGCCGGTGTGCAGATGCGCGCCGGCGTTTTGCGTTTATGCTCGCCAAACTCACCACAGCAGGAGACACCATGAGCCGTAAGGACGATTTTGACAAAGGATTGGCCAACCGCCGCGCCGTTTTGGGGGACGCCTGGGTCGAGCGCTCGCTGTCGCGCGCCACCGGCTTTACCGCCGAATACCAGAACATGATCACGCGCTACGCCTGGCACGACATCTGGAGCCGAGACGGCCTGCCGCGCAAGTCGCGCCGCATGATGGTGCTGGCCGTCACGCTGTCGCTGGCGCGCTGGGAGGAATTCGAGCTGCACGTGCGCGCCGCCCTTACAGCCACCGACGACTCGCGCCTGACGCCCGAAGAGCTGAAGGAAGTGCTGCTGCAGAACGCGATCTACGCCGGCGTCCCCGCGGCGAATACCGCCTTCAACCTTGCCCAGGCGATTCTGCGCGAGGTTGCGGGGGAGATCGGCTATGACCTGACTGCGGCGGATCCGCGCCAAGCGGATTTGTTCGGCGGCGAGCCTGGCTGATTGGGGCGGTGGGGTAGTGGGAACACAGGCATACTTCATCCGAATCCAAACTGTTTTGAAGGTTGCTATGTACACACTGCGCACATCACGTCCTGACGATGGCCCCGCTCTCGTTGACCTTTGGAGGCGCTCCGTGGACGCCACGCATCACTTCCTCAGTGCCGAAGATCGAAAGGCCATTGATGCCGAAGTGTGTGGCTTTCTGCCCCATGCGCCATTGACTGTTGCAGTCGACGAAAATGACAAACCCCATGGCTTCATGCTGATCGATGGCACACATATGGAGGCGCTCTTCATCGATCCCGATGTCCGTGGAAACGGTATCGGTCGCCAGTTGTTGCAGCATGGACTGTCGTTGCATGGGGCATTGACCACGGACGTCAACATGCAGAATTCTCAGGCTGTCGGCTTTTATAAACGGATGGGATTCGTCGAAATCGGACGTTCCGAGGTGGATTCACAGGGGCGCCCTTATCCCCTGATTCATCTGCGTTACGCCGGATAGCTTGAAAGCAGGCCGCCGCAAGTACAGCCGACCAAAGCGGATACCCTCAGGACCGGATTTTGCCGCGCATCGCTTGGGTCAACGCTTCGCGGCTCTGGTCGCCATGAATGTTGGCATGACGTTCTCAACCACGAAACGTGGGTGAGGTTGCCAGTCCTCGTGAAAACCCGTCAGTACGAAACCGGCGTCAAGTTGCCCGCCAATCTGGTCTGCAAGCGTATGCCCGAACACCAGTGCTTCACCACGCTCCTGTTTTGCAACCAGGTCCGCCGCGGTCAAATGCGCGATGTCCGAATAGGGAAGCCGCCGGTTGGGACGCACCAGGCCCTGGGCGCTTAGCGCTTCGTCGCGATCAGCCACGAAAACCACGGGATTCCAGAAGCTGGACAACAGTTGTCCTTGCGTTGCCAGGACGCGTGCGCACTCTCGCCAGACCGGGCGCACGTCGGGTATGTACAGATTGGAAATCGGGTGGAAGACCAAGTCAAAGCTGGCGTCGTCGAAGATGGAGAGGTCTCGCATGTCTCCCTGGACACAGCGCAGTTCAAGACCGTCTCGCGCAGCGACTTTTCGGTCCTGGTCCAACTGGCCCTCTGAAAAATCGAAAACTGTGACGTCTGCCCCCGCCGCCGCCAGTATGGGGGCCTGCTGACCTCCGCCGGCGGCCAGACAAAGGATGCGCAGGCCACGTACATCATCCAGCCAGCCGGAGGGCAGCGGGCCGGGCGTCAGTCGGGCGCTCCAGGCGCCCGCACGAGCTGCCCTGATTTCTTCTGGGCTCACCGGCGCGGACCATGCGCAGCCTTGCGCGGCCTGAAGGTTCCAAGCAGCCTGGTTGTGGGTGACTACGTCGATGGCTCCAGTCATATCGTCCTTTGGTAATGGCAAAGCGCGAAGGATAATGGGTTCCTGCTGAACTTTTCACCGGAGCCCTCGTGGGTGACAGAAATACTTCGCTGGTTGATACGGAGACCTCTCGCGAGGTTGCCCCGAAATTGGCGCTTGCGCTCTATGAGCGCCTTGTCGACGGCGGAGTCATCCGTCCCGAGCTGCGTGATGACTTGTCGCTGGGCGGGTTGGCGTTTCCGTTACGCGATGACTTTCGAGGCCTGGATGACCTTGAAGGTTGGGGTTATCCGGAGCGAACGATCGATGAACACAGTCCCGAATTTACACGTATCACGGCCCTTGAAATCGTCGTGACGGGCTACCGGTGGCAAGTTGGCTCAACGGGTCGACCCGAACTGACGGCTCAGTCCGACACCAACGGTTTGTTCATGAATTTTGACGGGGGCTTCAGCGTGAATTGCCCGAGCTGCAAACTCGCTGTCGAGCTTGGAGCAGACGGCAGCCAAGATTTGTATGAGGCCCTCGATGCTTGGTGCCTGGCTCCGGACCTTACTTTGCTGCGGTGCAGGTCATGCAATGCGACCGCGCCACTGTCGGCATGGCGATCTGAAAATCACGAATTCGCAGCAGGCCATCTCGGGATGACGCTGTGGGGCGAGCATCTTCTGGGTCTGGTAGAGCGACCCGCCAGCGCATCGTCAAAGCGCTTGCAGGATCTGTTTGCCGGAACCCGTGGCATTGATCCTGTCGTCGTGTTCTGCCATATCTAAGCGCCATCAGCGTACGGCGCGTTGCCCAGCAGCACAGTTCACTTGTGCAACGCGCAGGCCACCACTTTCACCACCGTTCCGTCAGGCAGCTGGTACGCTCCATCGCCTAGCCATGCGACTTGGTGCCCATCCGGAAGGCAGCAGTAGTAATGGGAGCCGTCCTCGTCGCCGGGTAGCGTTTGGCAACGCCGTTGGATGCGATAAGTGTTTCCGTCGCTGGCAACCGCGATCAATTCCAGGGCTCGCTTGGTGTAGTCCGTCATGGCTATCTCCTACAGCATGCGCATTACCTGTTTTTATTGGCGCACTAATCCAGCTGCCGGTCAATGGGCAGGCAAGGCCGGCCAAAACGCACCGGTAGGGGCGCAGGCTCTTCACTGGATACACGGATACAGATTTTCCTTTCGGCCCCGGCGTTAACCGAGGCCGAAAGACTTACGCGCTGGTCGACGGCGGCGTTCGGACGACGGTTCCGTTGGGGAGTTGGTATTGGCCATAGCCCAACCAGCCAACCGTTTGCCCGTCAGGCAGGCAGCAATAGAAAAAGGCGCTGTCGCCCTTGTCTCCGGGCAGACTTCGTGCCCGGCGTTCGATTCGATATGTAGTGCCATCGTCCGCGAATGCGGTTACAGCGATGGGGCGCTTGGGGTGATTTGCCGGCATTGTGTTTCTCCTATTTTTTTTTACTAGGATGAGCCTGCAAGTTTGGTCCCCGACGTCCTGATGTGTAAATCGGCCGGATGGCCACAACCGCACCGCAGTGCGGTAGCAATCCGTGGCGCGCGCACGGTGAGCTTGGCTTAGAAACGGGCGCGCATACGAAAACGCCGGCAATGTATCGGGTGACGCCATAAGGCGACACGGCGTTCAATGCCGTCACCCCGAGCGGTCGTGCATGCCGTGGCTGTCGTTCACGCCTCCGATTCTTGCCGGATGGCGCCCCTTGCTGGTTCCTCCCGGGCTTCGTCTTGGATGCTGCTTCTTCCTATCCCAAAGCGCTGCGCCACGATCCCCGTGGTTGCGATCACGGCCGCAAGCGCCGATGTGTAGGCCACTTCAGTGCGGTATGTGCCTTCCGCAATCATCGTTGCCAAGGCGGCGATGATGAGCGCGATGACGCCGTAGGTAAGCCATGGGAAAAGCCACATCTTGAATTTCAGCTCCACTCCTTGCGCTTGCAGGCGGTAGCGCATGCGCAGCTGAGAGCAGGCAATGGCCAAGTAGACAAAGAGCGCGATTGTGCCGGTGGCCTGCATGAGCACGTCATAAAGATCCATGGTCGACGTAGCCGTCATCCAGACGGCCGCAAACGAAAAAATGCTGGATACCAGTACACCCACGTATGGCGCGCCAGTGCGCCGGCCGGTCATCTGCATGATGCGGTGCGCATCGCCGCGTTTTGATAAGGAGTACAACATTCTGGAGGCGGTATAGAGGGCGGAATTGAAGCAACTGCATACCGACGTCAGCACCACGAAATTGACGATGATTTGGGAATGGGGAATGCCGAGCACTTTCAATGCAGTGTTGTAGCTTCCGTGCGTGGGGTGCGTCAGCAGGGGGTCGTTATAGGGCACCAGACAGATGACGATGAAGATGGAACCGATATAGAACAGGCAGATGCGCCAGACCACGGACTTGATCGTCTTGATGATTGCGCTGGTAGGGTTGGCGGACTCAGCGGCCGCGACGGTCACGATTTCTGCGCCGATGAAGGCGAACATGACCCCTAGCAAGGCGACGACCACGGATTTGATGCCGTTGGGCATGAACCCGTGAGCCGTCAATTGCGACATGCCATTTGCCTGACCCCATGGCCACAGATGCATGAGCGCCAGGCTGCCGACTACAAGGAAAATGACGATCGCGCAAACCTTGATGAGGGCGAACCAGAACTCGAATTCGCCGTAGCTGCGAACGTTCATGAGGTTGATGCCTATCAGCGACAGCGTGACGATCAAGGCATAACCCCACGCCGGCACGAACGGGAACCAATTGTGCAGGATCTGTCCGGCCACGAAGGCCTCCCAGCCCATGAGCAATGTCCAGAAGTACCAGTAAAGCCATCCGATGGTAAAGCCGGCCCAGCGGCCAATCGCGCGATCGGCGTACGTGGAGAATGAGCCCGTGTCGGGCTGAGCAACGGCCATCTCGCCCAGCATGCGCATGACCAGAACGACGAGCAGGCCGCCGCCAATGTAGGCCAGGATCACCGCCGGCCCGGCCAGTGAAATCTGTTTTCCGGACCCCACGAAGAGGGCGGCGCCGATGACCCCGGCTATGGACATCATGGTCAGGTGGCGAGACTTTAATCCACCTTTGAGGTTCGTGTGCGGTGTGCTCGCCAACTGTTTTTCTCCATTCTGCCGCCCAGTGCGGTCGGGAAACTTCCTTGTGATTGCAGTTTCGACTGCAACGCCGTTATGGTCGGCTAAAACGGTCCTGCTATGACCGTGATTTGGTCTGATTGAAGTACGGTGGAACCGGGTTGGCCGGGCACGGGTCAGGCGGATAGGCAGTCGCCGGCTCGTCTGGATTGCGGGGTGATCGCAGACCGCGAATCCGCAGACAGTAAGCATCGACAATTGCCGACGCGCCAAGACCCGAATTTCGGCAAACACAGGCCCGGTCCGAGGGCGACAGCGCGCACACTTGGAGGCGCTCGACGGCGCCGCCGGATTCGGGCATCCTTGCCGGTTGTATCCGCGCATTTCCCGCCCCATGATCGACCTGCCGCACCGACTACGCTCCCTGCGCCGCCAGCAGTCCTTGTCTTTGGAACAGCTGGCGCAGCGCACGGGATTGACCAAAAGCTACCTCTCGAAGCTTGAGCGGGGCCTTAGTGAACCCTCCATTTCGACGGTGCTGCGCCTGGCCGAGGGCTATGGCGTGGGCGTGTCGCAGCTCGTGGGATCGGACGATCCCGCGCAGGATGAAGTAGTCAGCGTCGTCCGGGTGGCCGACCGCGAAGCCCTGCAGCGCCGGGGGCCGGCCAGCGACTACCATTACGAATCGCTGGCCGGGCGGCGCAAGGTCAAGGCCATGGAGCCGTTCGTGGTGCGCCCGCCCCGCGAATTCCCGGATGCCACCGCCGTGTTCCCGCACCCAGGCGAAGAATTCCTGCTGGTGCTCAGGGCGCCATCGAGGTGCACGTCGGCGAACGCCAGTTCCGCCTGGAGACCGGCGACTCCGTCTATTTCGACTCCGAACTCCCGCACCGCATGCGCACGGTCAGCCGCGCCATGGCCGAGGTGCTGGTGGTGGCGGCGCGCTGACGACTCGCAACCCGCACCCCCTCCAATTCGATACAGGAACAACCATGAAGAACGATCAATCGCGGCTCGTCCGCATCGACGCCGGTCCGATGAAAAACCCCGTGCCCGGCAAGCCGCGCCGTCCGATTTCTGGCGATGCGGCGTTTCGCACGGTGACTGCGTTTGAAGGCAATGCGGGCAAGGCCGAGGCCGGCGTGTGGGAAAGCACCGCCGGTTCCTTCCAGTCCAACACCACCGGGTACATCGAATTCGGCTACATCGTCGAAGGGTCGGCTCGCCTGGTGGACCCGGATGGCACCGTGCACGAGCTCACGGTGGGCGAGGCTTTCGTCATGCCCGAGGGCTACACGGGCCGCTGGGAAGTGGACCAGTTCGTCAAGAAGATCTATTTCATCACCCGGATGGCCTAACGGCCGGGTTGCGGGGCGGGCCGCTGCGGATACGCGGACGTGCCGAAGGTATTGCCCATGCGGTTGCTGGTGGTGGCCGGCGTGGTCAGGCCCATCTGGTTGGGCGGACCCTGCGTGATGGCTTCGGACTCAAGCACCGCGGGCGGCCGGGGCGCGGCCGTGGGCGCCATCTTCTGATTCAGGCAGTCGTAGGACAGGGCCCGATACCCGTTCACCTCGGTCTCGATGCACGCGCCGTCCGGCGCGGAGGGTTGGCGGGCCGTGGCAGCAGGCGGGGTGACGGGTTCGGCCTCGGCGGCCGATGTTGGCGCGGCCGCCAGCGCGGCGACCCACAGCAGGCAGGCGCGGCCAGCGGATAGACACACGTTGCGCATGCGCGTTCCTTGAATTGGGCCCGGCGCGGGACTGCCGGATCGATCCCGAAAGTATAGGGTGGCGTTCCGCCGCGCAGGTGACGATTGCATGGCGGCGGCGAACGGCGTTCACCTGGCGTGTCACGAATGCGTCATTCGGCGCCACTAGCATGGCGGCTTTTGTCGGGGCTGCCGCCCGTTGCCACTGCCATGCCAGGCGATTTCCATATGCGTGCGCGTTCATGATCGCCGTCTTTCCGGGGTTCGGCGCAGCGTTGCGCGCCTGCCTGGCTCTGGGGTTCTGCACGCTGGCGGCGCCGGCAGGCGCGGAACCGCCGGTCCGGCCGATTGCGTTCGCGATCGCGGCGCAGCCTTTGGCGCAGGCGCTTGCCGAATACAGCCTTGCAAGCGGCCTGACGGTGCTGGTGGACAGCGTGCTGACGGAGGGGCGGCAGGCGCCGGCGGTAGTGGGAAACTACAGCCCGGACGAGGCGCTGCGAAAGCTGCTGGCGGGTTCCGCCCTGGCCATACGCTATGCCAGCGCGCAGTCATTTACGCTGGTGGCCGAAACAGCCCGGGCGGGTGGCCGGCACGCTTCGCAGGGCAGGCGCCTGCGCGACACGCAATATGCTGCGGTGCTTCAGGACGCGGTAAAGCGTGCGTTGTGTGCCGCAGCGGCTACCCGACCGGGGAATTACCGGGCGCTGATGCAGCTATGGTTCGACAAGGCGTGGCACGTCAGCCGGGTGAGCTGGGTGGCGAGGACGGGATCTTCCGCGTTGGACGGCCAATTGGAAGCGGCGCTGCGGGGCGTGGCCGTGGGGCCGATGCCTGTGGGCATGGCGCAACCAGTCACTGTGTTGCTCGAGCCCGCAAGCGCGGGGGACTGCGCAGGTCAGCCGGGAGCCCCACGTGCGCGATAGCAAGCCGGATGGCTCATTGCTTTCGATATTCCTTGAGCGCTACAACGACTTTCGCGGCCAGCTCAAGCGGCGGCTGGGCTCCGAGGATCTGGCGCACGACGCCATGCAGGAAACCTATCTGAAGGTGAGCGACCTGCCTCCCAGTTCTTCGATCCAGCAGCCGGCGGCGTATCTGTTCCGCGTGGCGCTGAACATCGCCGAAGACCAGCGGCGCAGGGACTCCCGTTTGCTGACGGGGGTGGAAATCAGTGAGCTCATCAATATGACGGACGAGGCGGCCGACCCCGCGCGCATTGCGCAGGGCCGCAGCCAGATCGACGCATTTCGCCGCGCGCTGCGTGGATTGCCCGAGCGTACGCAGCAGATGCTGCTGGCGGCCCGCGTGCACGAGTTGCCGCATGCGGAGATCGCGCGCCGCTATGGGGTGTCCGAACGCATCGTGTCCAAGGAACTCAAACGCGCGCTGGACCACTGTGCGCGGGTGCTGCAAGCGTCGGAAGGCGTCGAGCCCTCTCAACGCGCGCCCGCGCGACATGCACCGAATCAGGACGAAGGACCATGGCGCTGACGATGATCATGCCCGGAAAAAAACAAGACAAGGACGCGCTTTCGCGCGAGGCCCGCGCGTGGCTCCTGGCGCTGACGTCCGGCCGCGCGACGGAAGCCGACGCGGCGGCATTCCGCAGCTGGCTGGCCGCCAACCCGGCGCACGAGACCGCCTTTGCTGACCAGAAGCGCCTGTGGCAGGGATTGGGACCGGCGTTGCAAGAGGAGCAGGCGGCAAGTGCCAGCCGGCGCGCCCGCAGCCCGGCGCGCCACGGCAGGCGCGCGTTCCTGGGTGGCGCGTTGGCGGCATCGGCGGCCTACCTGGCGTTTCGTCCGCCGCTGGGCCTGTGGCCCGCCGTGGACGAGTTGGGCGCGGACTATCGGACCGCGGCGGGCGAGCAGCGCCGGCTGGCCTTGGGGGGCGCGCTGGAAGTGGAGATGAACACGCAGACACGCATCAATGTCGCCGCCGCGCCTGATGGAGCCTCCATCATCGAGCTTGCCGATGGCGAAGCCGAAATCCGCAGCGGGGCGGTGGCGGCGCAAGTGGTGGCTGGCAAAGGGCGGATCACGGCGAGGGACGCCGTGTTCAACCTGCGCTATATCGGCGGCGAGGCGCGTCTCTGCTGCCTGTCGGGGACGGCGCGTCTGGTGCATGCGCAGGGCGTCTTCGACGTGGGGCCCGACCGCGAACTGCGTTATGACGATACTCGGGTGCAGCCGCCGGTCAAGGTGAATCCGGACGTCGTGACGGCCTGGCGGCAGGGCTGGCTGGTGTTTGACCAGCAGCCGCTGGCGCAGGTGGTCGACGAGCTGAACCGCTACCGACGCGGCCGCCTGGTGCTGATGAACGACCAGTTGGGCAAGCGCCTGGTGCAGGCGCGGTTTTCGCTGGCGCAGGTGGCGGATGCCGAGGGCTTGATCCGCGATGCCTACGGCGCGCGCGTGACCCATCTTCCGGCAGGCGTCGTGCTGCTGTCCTGACCGCGAAGCACCACGCGGGGTTGATGAATTATTTGTGACAGTGTTCCGGTCGGCATTTTTCCATCCGTCTGTCTTGTTCTAAGTGGCGAACACACGCGATTGGAACAAGGAAAGGCGATCATGCAGGCACGGATGTCGGAGACGGTCGGAAACGGGAACATGGCGCGCAAGGCGCGGCGCGGGCGCATGAGCTGGCGGCCGACGCCGCTGTCGCAGGCCGTGACGGCCCTGCTGATCGCGGGCAGCGCCACCAGCGCCACGCAGGCGCAGTCCCGGGCTTTCAGTCCGGGCTGGTTCTCCGACAAGAACGCGGTGCAGTCCACCGCGCAACGCAGCGGACGCCTGCCCAATGGCGGGCTCGCGGGCGTGGGCGACAGCGCCCGGCAACAGCAACAGGCGCGCCAGACCCTCCAGAAATCGCTGGACAACCTGAACCGCACGGCGGCGGCGGTGGCCGCGCAACAGGCGGCCCAGGCGGCGGCGCGCGCTGCCGCCGCGGCGGGCAACGGCGGCGGTGTGCCGGACGGGCTGACCGAAGGCGGGTTGTGGGCGGCCGAGGGCGCCCTGGCCAAATGGGAAGGCGCAAAGGCCGCCAAGGCCAGCGTCGAGAACGGCCGGCAGGTCGTCACCATCGAGCAGACGCAGTCGCGCGCGATCCTGAACTGGGACACCTTCAACGTGGGCCGCAACACCACGGTGCAATTCAAGCAGGGGGCGGACGACGCCGTGCTGAACCGCGTGGTGGGCGCATCGGCCAAACCAAGCCAGATCCACGGCGCCATCAAGGCGGACGGCACCGTGCTGGTGGTGAACCAGAACGGCGTGATCTTCACCGGCACCAGCCAGGTCAACGTGCGCAACCTCGTGGCGGCGGCGGCCGACATCGGCGACCAGCAGTTTCGCGACAAGGGCCTGTACGCGGACAACGGCGCGGCGCCCACGTTCAAAGATACGCTGGGCGGCATCGAGGTCCAGGCCGGCGCTGTCATCCAGACCGCGCCGTCCAAGACGTCCACCTCGGGCGGCGGCTATGTGCTGCTGCTGGGCAAGGAAACCGCCAACGCGGGCACGATTGACACGCCGGGCGGACAAGCGCTGCTGGCGGCCGGCGACAGCTTCGTGATCAAGCGGGGGCAAGGCACGTCCGGCAATCTGGCGTCCACCACCAAGGGCAACGAGGTCACGCCCGCGGGCGCGCTGGGCCGCGTCCAGAACACGGGCCTGATCCAGGCGTCCATGGGAGACGTGACGCTGACGGGTGGGAACGTGGTGCAGGCCGGGGTGGTGTTGTCCAGCACGTCCGTGGATACGCGCGGCACGGTGCACCTGAACGCGGCGGGCGAGGGCGCGACCGTCGTCCTGGCCGACGGAAGCACGACGACCATTCTGCTGGACCGCAGCGGAGCCCTTGCGCTGGACAGCCAGCGCGACGGCCTGCGCGTGCCCGTGGGGCCGCAGACGAAGTCTCCGGTCGTGGCGGCCGGCACCGACCGGCGCGAGCTGTCCCGGGTCGAGATCAGCAGCACCGGCACCGTGGACTTCGCGTCCGGTTCCATCACCCTGGCCACCGGCGGCCAGATCGCCGTCCAGGCCGCGCAGCGTAGCCTGTTGCGCGACGGCGCGATCCTGGACGTGGCGGGCGCGGTGGGCGTGCCGGTCGCGATGGAAAACAACAACGTCAAGATCAATGTGCAGGGCAGCGAACAGCGCGATGCCCCGATCAACCGGGACAGCGGGAAACTGAACAACAGCGACGTCTGGGTGGATGCGCGCGATCTGGTCCTGGTGCCGGCGGGCACCAACGGCTACGCCACTGACCGCTGGTACACGGCCGGCGGCCTGCTGGAAGTCAGCGGCTACCTGGGCACGCAGGGGCACGCCATCAACGAATGGATGGCGGTGGGCGGCAATGTGGAGTTCACCGGCGGCGACGTCGTGACGCGTGCCGGTTCGCAGATCAACGTGTCGGGCGGCACGCTGGACGTGCAGGACGGCATGATCCGGCAAACGTGGCTGCGTGGCGCGGACGGCCGCCTGTACCAGGTGTCGCGCGCGCCGGGCGACCTGGCCTACACCGGCTTGTACAAGGGCTACGAGGCGCAAAGCGAGCGCTGGGGCCACACGCGCTATTTCTATAACCCGCTGATCGCGCCGCAGGAAAGGTTCGAAACCGGCTATACCGTCGGGCGCGACGCGGGCAGGCTGGTCATCGGCACCAAGAGCGCGGTGCTGGAAGGCGAGCTGGTCGGACAGACTTTCCAGGGTGACCGCCAGAGCTCGGCCCCGCAGGCGGGCCTGGATGGATATCAACAATCGCAACGCGCCGCGGCGCGCGGCGCGCAGCTTGTCGTGGGCGTCTATCGCCCCAACTACGTCAAGGCCACCGGCGCGCTGCAATACGGCTTGGGGCGGAACGAAAATACGGTCGATCAAGTCGTGCTGTCCGACCGTGCGGCGGCAATCGCCGCCGGGCTGGACCTGAATACCGCGCTGCCCGAGGACCGCGCGGGCATCCTTCATCTGGATACGGCCAGGCTCAATGGCTTCGGACTGGGCGCCATCAGGATCGCCGCCAACGAGATCGCGGTGCAGTCCGACCTGGCCGTGTCGCCGGGAGGCGAAATCACGCTGTTCGCCGGCAAGGTGTCGGTGGATGCGACGCTGACTGCGCGTGGGGGCTACATTCGCCTGGGCAATGCGCTGGCGCAGACCTCGTCCTCTGGAACGGCCGACACGTTCTCCGGCGCGGTGGGTGCGGAGGATGCGCTGGCGCTGAGCGCGCGCGCGCGGCTGAATGTGGCGGGGCTGGGGTCGAATCTGGCGATGTCACCGGACCTGACCGGCGGCATGCCCTATCTGAACGGCGGAACGGTGTCCCTGCGCAGCAGCGCGGATATCCTGCTGGACGCCGGCAGCGTCATCGACGTGAGTTCGGGGGCATTGCTCGGCGCGACCGGCAAGCTGAAGGGCGGCAAGGGCGGCAACACCACGGTGGAGTCGATCGACAGCGGCACGGAGGCCGGCGGGCGCCTGGTCCTGGGCTCGACGTTGCGCGCTTATGGCGTGGAAGGCGGGGGCACCCTGGCTGTCACGGCGAGCAGGGTCGTGATTGGAGAACCGCAAGCCGGCGTTGACGCGGACACGCTGGTGCTGCAGGCCCCGCTTTTCCAACAGGGCTACTCGCGCTATGAGGTGACCGGCCGCCATGGCCTGGAAGTGGCGCAGGATACACGCGTCGACGTGTTGATGCCGGTGTACCGCCCCATCTCCGGCGCGGCCCGCCTGCCGGGCGACACCGATCCTTCGGCCGTCCTGGAAACCTGGCTCCCGCCCGTTTATCCGCATGACCCCGTGGCCGGAACGATCACGCAACGCCGCGGCGCCAGCCTGTCTTTGCAGAGCGGCCGCAGCCTGGGGCTGGTAAGCGTCGATACCGATCCGGATCTGGTCATCGGCCGTGGCGCGCAAATCAATGTAGACCCCGGACAAACCATCCAGTTGCGCGGCGCGGGCCAGATGACGGTACTGGGCGCCCTGAGGGCGGCGGGCGGCAAGATCGATATCCGCCAGCTTCGCATGGGCGACCTCGATGTGGCCGAAGACGGCGACATCGCCGACGGCGAGGTGCATGACCGGTCGATCTGGATCGGCGAGCAGGCGGTGCTGGACGTGGCCGGACGGGCGGAAACCGGCGTGGATACGCGGGGCCGCCGCTACGGCGTGGCGGATGCGGGCGGTGTGATCGTCATCGGTGGCGAGATCGATCATGACCGCGCAACGGCGACCTCGTCCGATGCGTACGTCATCGTGCGTCCCGGCGCGGTGCTGGATGCGTCGGGCGCGGGCGCGATCGTGGATGTGAACGGCGTGGGGCCGGTGGAATTGAACCGCGACGGCGGCCGCATTTCGCTCAGCTCCTATAACGGCCTGCACCTGGACGGAACGTTCATTGCGCGCGCAGGCGGCGCGAATGCCTCCGGTGGCACACTGGACATTGCGCTGGAGACGCCGCTGTACCGCACCTGGGGCGAGGGCGTGGCCGGCGTGGGTGTGCAGGTGCCGCGCGAGCTGGTGCTGGCGGCGGGCGAAGGCAATGCGCTGGACGCGGGTCTTGCACCGGGCGAAGCCGCAGAAGGCCTCCAATATGGGCAGACGCGCCTGGACGCTGCGCGCTTGCTGGCCGGCGGCGGCTTCGATCATCTAGGCCTGCTGTCCAACGGCCTGATGTCTTTCGATGGCGACGTCAACGTCGCGGTGGGCCAGAGCCTGCGCCTGTATGCCGGCGCATACTCACTGGCGCCGAAGGCCGACGCGCAGACCCGCGTGAACCTGGCGGCGTCGTACGTGCGCTTGTCCGGCCCCGGGAAGTATTTCAGCACCAATGGTGTGATCAGGCCGCGCGTGATGTTCGCCGATGCGCCCGACGTGGGCGAGGGCACGTTCACCGTGCGCGCGGGCAACCTGCTGGAAGTCGGCAACAGCCTGTCTTTTGGCACACAGGGCAGCATCAACCGCAGCGTGGGCGGCGCGTTGACGCTGCAGCGATCGGGCTTTGACCGTGTCGTGCTGGACAGTGGCGGCGATCTGCGATTCCTGCGCCACAACGATGAAGAGCCGCGCACACGCCTCTGGACCCGGGGCGACCTGGACCTGATCGCCGCGCAGATCTACCCGGGCACGGGCACCGAGGCCGAGGTGCTGGCCGGCTACACGCGCAACCCGGTATCGGGCATCAATGTGTTCGACCCGGACCGCGTGTTGCGTATCGGCCGGCACGAGGGCGCGGCGCTGGCTACGCCTTATTCCGCGTTTGGCACGCTGCGCATGGCGGCCGCCAACGTGGAGCAGGGGGGCGTATTGCGCGCGCCGCTGGGGGCGATCGAACTGGGCGACATGAGCGCACCCCGAGGCACGCAGCGCCTGGTGCTGCTGCCCGGCAGCGTCACGTCGGTCAGCGGCGCCGGCCTGGTCATGCCGTATGGCGGCACGACCGATGGCGTGTCGTACAAGTTCAATGGCGCGGAGGTATCCCTGGTGGGCGTCGGGGGGGGCACGGCCGTAGGCTCGGGCGCCTATCTGCGCACCGGCATCACGTTCGGGTTCCGCGATGTGGACGCGCTGCCGGGGTCCGTGCTGGACCTGTCCGGCGGTGGCGAGCTGACGGGCGCGGGCTTTGTCTCCGGCCGCGGGGGCTCGACCGACGCGCGCTTTGCGCCACTGGTTCGCATGAATCCCAATGGCGGCTTCACCCTGCCTGGCCTGGCCAGCAATCCGGTCTACGCGATCGTGCCGGGGGTACAGCCGGGCTACGCGCCGGTGGGCGGCGAGGCGGGCGCGTCCGCGCCGGGCGTCGGGCAGAGAATCACGCTGGGCGCGGGCATACCGGGCCTGCCTGCGGGCACCTATACGCTGATGCCGTCCACCTATGCCTTGCTGCCGGGCGCGTTCCGCCTCGAGCTCAATGGCGGGGCGGCGGCGGGCGCCGCCGTGGCGCCGATGAAAATGCGCAACCAGTCGTGGGCGGCCAGCGGGACGCTGTCCACGACTGGCACAAGCGTGGCGGACAGCCTGGCGAGGTCGGTCATCCTGACCCCGGCCAATGTCCTGCGCACGTACTCGCAATACAACGAGATGAGTTACGCCGGCTTTGTGCGCGCGGATGCCGTGACGCGCGGCGTGCCGCGCGCCATGCTGCCCGCCGATGCGCGCACCCTGCGCCTCGCGATACACCAGGGCTCCGAGGACGGGCAGGCGCTCAGCTTCCAGGGCCTGGCCAACTTCAAGGCGGCGCAGGGCGGCTTCGGCGGCGCCGCTACGCTCAATGGCGGCAGCTCCCTGGTCGAGATCCTGGCGGCGGGACAGGCTCCCACCGCCGGCTTTACCGGCGCTTCCGTGGCGGCGGACGCGCTGACGGCGCTGGGCGCCAGCCGCCTGGTGATCGGGGCCTTGCCGGTGGTGTATTACGGGCAGGGGGGACGGTTCTATACATTCCAGGGCGCCGGGAACGAAACGGTGCTGCGCGCTGGCGCGCAACTGGCGGCGCCAGAAGTGCTGATCTCGTCGCGAAATATCCAGATCGAGGCGGGCGCCGGCATTTCCACCTTGGGTCGCGGTGCGCCGTCGGTGGACTCGGCCAGCGGCTATGCCTTCCAGCCTGGCCAGGCCGCGCTGCTGGCCGTGTCGAACGGCCGCCTGGACGTGCTGGCGCCGGATGCGCAGGCGACGGGTGGCATCCGTATCGGCACCTGCGCGGCGCAGCCGTGCGCAGGCGTGACGCGCCTGTATTCCGAAGGCACGATCGCCGCCGCCACCAATGGCACGTTCGATCTGGGCGAACAGGTGCGTTACGGCACCCGCAACCTGACACTGGCTGTCGGCGCGGTCAACGTGGGCACGGCGGGCGCGTTGGCGCAGGCAGCCGCAAGCGGGCTGTTGCCCAGCGGGTTGACGCTGAACCAGGACATCCTGGGCCGCCTGCTGCGTGGCGATACCAGCGTTGGCGCGCCCGCGCTGGAAGTCCTGACCCTGACCGCGCGCGATGCCATGAATTTCTACGGCACGGTCGCGCTGGACACCCGGGATCCGGTCACCGGCAAGTACAGCCTGGCCACACTGGCGCTGGGCACGCCCGCGATCTACGGTTACGGCGAGGCCGGCGACGAGGCCAGCATCCGCACGCAGAATCTGATCTGGAGCGGGGCGACGCAGGCGCCTGGCGCGGTGGTCGCGGGCGGCGCCGGCTCGGGCAAGGGCACACTGCGCGTGGATGCCGAACGCATTGTGTTCGGCTACAGCCAGGGCGCCCAGCCCAATGGCGGCGACGACAATGGCCGCCTTGCCTTGGGCTTCGCCAATGTGAACCTGAACGCCTCCGAGCGCATCACGTCGAATCACCGCGGCAGCCTGGCCGTGTACCAGTCGCAGAGCGCATACGTTACCGGCAGCGGCTACACGTATGCCGGCGGCAACCTGAACCTGAACACGCCCTTGCTGACCGGCGAGGCCGGTTCCATCAACCGCATTACGGCCGGCGGCGAGTTGCGCGTGTCGGCCGCCGCCGGCGCGCCGGCGGCGGCTGTGCAGGATCTGGGTGCGGAATTGAGCCTGACCGGGTCGAACGTGCGGATCGACGGCAGGATTGCGTTGCCCAGCGGCAAGCTCACGCTTAGCGGCCGCGATGGCGTGGTGCTGACGGGCGCGTCGGTCATCGACGTGGCGGGCCGCGCCGTCGCATTCAACGATGTGACGCGCTATAGCTGGGGCGGCGATGTCATCGTGGAAAGCACCCTGGGCAACATCGTCCAGGAAGCCGGTTCGCTGATCGATCTTTCCGCGCAGGAAAACAACGCGGGACAACTGCGGGCCGACGCGCTGTCGGCGTCGGCGGGCCTGGTGGATCTGCAGGGCCGCATTGTCGGCACGGCCACCGGCCGCTACGACGCGGGCGGCACCCTGGTGCCGTACCGCGCGGGCAGCATCGACGTCCGTGCGCAGAATCTGGGAGCCCCCGGCGCGCTGAGCGCGGATTTCGACGCCTTGAACCAGCGGTTGAACGACGGCAACGTGACGGGCGCGCGCCGCTTCCAGATCAAGCAAGGCAGCCTGACCATGGGCAATACGCTGCGTGCCAACGATATCGATCTGTCGATCGATGGCGGCGCTCTGACCGTGGCCGGGCTGGTGGACGCCAGCGGCGAACGGGTAGGCCGGATCCGACTGGCCGCGCGCGATGGCCTGACCCTGGCCGCGACGTCCGTGCTGGACGCGCACGGCACCGTGCTGCGCGTGGACAGCTACGGCAAGATCATCGACGCGCCCAACCGCGCCGTGGTTGAACTGAATTCGGGGCGTGGCGTGCTGACGCTGGCCGGGGGCGCGCGCCTCGACCTGCGCCACGGCACGTCTGCGACGCCGGGCACGGCGGCGGGGCAGCACGACGGCGCATCGCGCGGCACCCTGGATCTGCTGGCGCCGCGCATCGACGCGGCGGGCAATGCAGGAATCAACGGCGGCGCCGCGGCCACGTATGGCGACACCGCCATCGAGGCCCGGGGACCGGTCGCCATCGACGGCGCCAAGTCCATCGCGCTGGTTGCAATGCAGCGCTACGAAGACGCCCGCCCGGGCGTCGCGGCTGACCGGACCAGCGGCCGCGACTTTCAGATCATTGACCAGGCTTACTTGAATGCCAAGCATGCCGACGGCGTGCTGTTCATCGGCAATGCGCTGGCCAACGGCAACTTGCTGAACGGCAAGCTGGCGGGCCTGAACAACGCCACCTACCGTGATGTGTTCCATCTGCGGCCGGGCGTCGAAATCGTCAGCAATACTGCCGACGGCGACCTGGTGGTGCAGGGCGATCTGGACCTGTCGGGTTATCGCTACGCCAGCCTCAATCCGCGCACGCCGATGACCGGCGTCTACGGCTCGGGTGAAGTGGGCGCGCTGACGATACGCGCCAAGGGCAACCTGGACGTCTACGGCAGCATCAACGACGGCTTCGCGCCGCCGGCCGTGACGCCGGACGACGAGAGCGGCTGGATCCTGACGCCGGGCGCGCAACCGTTCGGCGGCGATGTGGTGTTGCCGCGCGGCGGCGTGGAACTGGCCGAAGGCACGGAATTCCCCGGCGGCAAGACGCTGAACTATCCCTTGCCCCTGCAGGCGACGACGCTGGCGGCGGGCACCCGACTGCCGGTGGAGGCCGCGCTGAACCAGGCGCTGTCGCTGCCCGCCGGCACCGTGCTTTCCGGCGACGTGCGCGATGCCTCCGGCACGCTTCTGTATGCCGCGGGCAGCATCCTCAAGCAGGCGGTGGTCCTGCCCGTCGATACGCGTCTGGGCGCGGGGACCTTGCTTACCAGCGGCACCGCCATGAAGGCGTTCACCTGGCCGGCGAACCTGGCCCTGCCCAACCTGCACACCCTGCAGGCCTACGAGGTCAATGTCCTGCTGATGGCGGGCACCATCACGCTCAAGCAGGGCGCGCTGATTCCGTCGCAGGCCAAGCTCGTGTTCCCAGCGGGCACGGATTATGTGGAACTGCGTCCCGGCACGGCGACGGACCAGCGGCGCAACTGGGCCCTTGCCCAGATGCTGCCGGCGGGAAGCCAGTCCTGGTCGGTGCAACTGGTGGCCGGCGCTGACCTGGACGCCGCCGATCCGCGCCGGGTCCTGCCGGGGCCGGCGGCGGGCAAACTGACGCTGGCCGACAGCCACTACAGCGCCAGCCTGCAGAAGGGCGCCAGCCTGGTCTGGGGACCCGACGGGGAATCGTCCGGCTTTGAGCCCGGCAAGCCGGTGCCGGAAGACCTGCTCTGGTTGTGCGACGTGGTCCCGGGCCTGTGCTTGCCGCCTCCGGCCTGGTTGTGGGCCCAGGACAACTGGTGGGGCTACCCGGAGGGCACGCCCGTCGCGGACGCGGACATCAGCGTCTGCATCGACCTCCCGTTCCAATGCATCGAGAACAAGCAAACGACCTCGGTGCTGGCCCACTCGCAGAATTTCAGCGTGCTGCGCACGGGCACGGGCGACCTGGAACTGGCGGCGGGCGGAGACATCAGTCTGATGTCCGCGTATGGCGTCTACACGGCCGGCACGCAGGCCGCGGGCGTCTCGTCCGACTATCAGTTGCCGCGGGGCCGCTTCGGCGGCACGGTGCTGGGCGACGCCCATTCGACGACCTACGAGCCCTTCGTGACCGCCGGCGCCGGCTATCAGGCGTGGTATCCCGAGGCGGGTGGCAACCTGAGCCTGTACGCCGGCGGCGCGCTGCGCGGAGATGTGTGGGGCAAGACCGTGGGCGCCACCGCCGACGCACGGGTGATCGACCCCAGCGTGGGGATCGGCAATTGGCTGTGGCGCCAGGGCACGGGCAGCGCCAATGGCGGCGATACCGAAACCGCGTGGTGGATCAACTTCGGCAGCTACGCGCGCGCGCCCTCCGCGTTCAAGGACAACACGCCCTTGCTGGTTGGCTTCACGGGCTTTGGCGCGCTGGGCGGCGGCAATATCAGCATGCGCGTGGACGGCGACGCGGGCAATATCGAATCGCGGGGAACGCTCAACAATCCTCGCGGCCAGGGCCTGGTCGTTGCCGTGGGCAGCACGGGCCGCGTCGCGGCCGACGGCAGCATGGCGCTCACGGGCGGCGGCGATATCGACATCCGCATCGGCGGCGGCCTGAACCCCACGCAGAGCGCGCGCGGACTGGTGTCGTCCACAGGGGGCACGACACCCTACTACGGCGAACCCGCCATCGACCTGCAAGGCGCGCTGATCAATCTGCGCGGCCATGTCCAGTTGACGGGCGGCGCGGTCGGCGGGCTGGACCTGCAGTACGGCAACCTGGCCAGCCAGCAGGACGTCAAGGACACCCGCGGCTATGACCCCTACGTGTCCACGCTGGCCAGCGCCACGGGCGGGCTGGCGCTGATTCCGGGGGACGCGGTCATCCGCCTGGACACGCGGGGCGACCTGGTCGTGGGCGGCGCCAGCGATCCGGGCCGCGTCGCGCTGCCGAACAGCACGCCATTCCGGCTGCCCGACGGCACGCTGTACGATGGCGGCGGCTACACCTGGTTTTCGATGTGGACGGAGCACACCGCCATCGAACTGTCCAGCGCGGGGGGCAACCTGACGCCCAGCCGTCAGACGTCGCATAGCGCCAAGGGCATGGGGCTGCAGACGGGGCGCAATACGTCGGCCTCCGACGCGCGCTATCTGTATCCCTCGATCCTGCGGGCAACCGCCTACGACGGCAGCATCTACGCGGGCCTGTCGGCGGCCTATCTGAACAACGAAGAGACCGGCCTGCCGTACGCGTTGACGCTTGCGCCCGGCGCGCGCGGACAGCTGGAAATGCTGGCGGGCGATTCGATCTATGCAGGCGGCTATGCCATCAACCGGTCGGGCGCCAACCCGGCAAGCGTGAATAGCGTGCTGGCGCCGGCCTTTGCCGGATACCGCAATGAAGTCATCCAGGCTGCCACGTTGACCAACCAGGGAGCCAATGGGTTCGCGGGAAGCCGCAATGTCCATTTCCCGATGTTCTATTTCGATTCCCCCACGGCAAGCGCGGCCGGCACTGGCGACGTGACGCGCTTCTACGCCCGCGATGGCGACATCGTGGGATTGCGCAGCGGCGAAACGATTGCCCTCCTGGCAGGCGTGAATCTGGGGCAGACCTGGTATGAGGCATCGGGGCCGGTCTGGATGATGGCCGGGCGCGACATCGTGGCCTCGGGCACCGATATCGGGACGGTCGCGGTGGTGCCCAGCAACAACGGCTACCCCTCCAGCGGCGGCAGCCAACCAGCAACCTCCACCGGCAACCTGTTCCTGCACCGCGACGCGCGCGACGTGTCCCGGGTGTCGGCGGGCCGCGACATCCTGTACAGCTCGTTCCAGGTTGCCGGCCCTGGCACCCTGGAGATCTCGGCGGGCCGAAACGTGCTGATGGCCGATCGCGCGTCGGTCACGAGCCTGGGCGCGGTGCTGCCGGGCGATCATCGTGCCGGCGCATCCATCGCGATGCAGGCGGGCGTGGGCGCCAAGGGGCCGGATTACGCGGGCTTCCTGGCGCACTACCTGGACCCGTCCAAGGCGGCGGACCCCAGCCGTCCGCTGGTCGACCAGGGCCTGGCCTTCAAGACCTACGAGGCCGAGCTGCTCCTGTGGCTGACGCAGCGCTATGGCTTTGCCGGCAATACGGACGACGCGCGCGCCTACTTCGCGGCCTTGCCCGCCGAGCAGCAGCGCATCTTCGCCCGGGAGGTGTATTTCGCCGAGCTGCGATCGGGCGGCCGCGAATACAACGACAAGTCCAGTCCCCGAAACGGCAGCTATCTGCGTTCCCGCCAGGCCATCGCGGCCCTGTTCCCGGAAACCGCGCCGGGCGCGTACCAGGGCGACATCACCCTGTACGGCGGGGCTGGGGTGCGCAGCATTTTCGGCGGCGACATCCAGATGATGACGCCGGGCGGACAGCAGATATTCGGCGTGGAAGGCGTGGCGCCGCCCGCCAGCGCCGGCATCATCACGCAGGGCGAGGGCAGCATCCAGCTCTTTGCGTTGGGCAACATCCTGCTGGGCCAGAGCCGGGTAATGACCACCTTCGGCGGCGACATTCTCGCCTGGTCGTCGCAAGGAGACATCAACGCCGGCCGGGGTTCAAAGACCACCGTGCTGTACACCCCGCCCAAGCGCGTTTACGACGCGGTCGGCAACGTGACCTTGTCGCCCAACGCGCCCAGCACCGGCGCGGGTATCGCCACGCTGGCGCCGCTGCCGGAAGTGCCGGCGGGCGACGTGGACCTGTACGCGCCGCTGGGCACCATCGATGCGGGCGAGGCCGGCATCCGCGTGTCGGGCAGCGTGAACATAGGCGCGTTGCATGTGGCGAATGCGGCCAACATCCAGGTCCAGGGCGAGAGCACGGGCGTGCCGGTGGCGGCGTCCGTGAACACCGGGGCGCTTTCTTCGGCCAGCGCCGCCGCGACATCCGCCGTGAACGCGGCACAGGACTCGGCGCAGCGAGCGCAGGACGCGGCCCGCCAGAACCAGCCCTCGGTGATCAGTGTGCAGATCCTGGGTTATGGGGAAGAGCCCGTTGCAGGAATGCCCCCTGCGCCGCAGGCAGGCGCCGCGGCTGCCGCGCCGAAGTACGACCCAGCCAGCGCTGTCCAGGTGCTGGGCGCGGGGGCGCTGGACGCCAGTGAAACCGCGAAGCTCAGCGTAGACGAGCAGCGCAGGCTGGCGATGTGATCGCGGGGCCGGGCATCGCCCGGCCGCCGCCTTCGCGCCATTGGGGCCGGCAAGCATGCCGGCCTTTTTTTATTGGTTCGGCAGGAATCCAGTCGCCGTCATGTTCGCGATCCAGACTCCCCGTCGTCCGAGCCCGCAATTCTTTTTGTGAAGTTTTTCTTACAACGCGCGGTCTGCGCGTGGCCAGTACGTCTAGTAACAAGCAGAAGCTGTAGTCGCGGGTTTGCGGGGAAAAACCGTAACGGAATTGTCGCAAGCGGACTGCACGGTAGCGGCCGGCGCCAGCCGGCTTTCACACAAGGAACTGAGTGCATCGCTATGCATGATTTCGAAAGTAGGAGTAGCGCGCTGCGCGCCATGTTGCGTCGCGCGCCGGAAGCAATCGTCCTGACGCTGGCAATCAACGCGGCGTGGGCGCAAAGCGCGCCGGCACAGGACGCCGAGTCCGCCGCGGTTCCCGCAGCGGCGGATGCCCGCCGCGTCAACATCAACGAATACATCGTCCGCGGCAACACCGTGCTGGAAGCGCGCGACATCGAGCGGGCCGTCTATCCCTACCTCGGCCCGGACCGCACGCTGGCCGACATCGAGGCCGCGCGCGAAGCGCTGCAGACGATCTATCAGGAACGCGGCTACCAATCCGTCTATGTAGACCTGCCCGAGCAGCAGGTGGCGGACGGCATCGTCTTCCTGCAGGTTGCCGAGACCAAGGTCGGACGCGTGCGCGTGGTGGGCGCGCAGCACTATTCCCCGCTTGCGATCCGCGACGAGGTGCCGGCGCTGAAAGAGGGCGAGGTGCCCAATTTCAACCAGGCGCAGGCCGAGTTGACGGGCCTGAACAAGAGCGTCAGCCGTCAGGTGGTGCCGCTGGTCAAGGAAGGGCGCCTGCCCGGCACGATGGACGTGGACCTGAAGGTCGAGGACAAAAGCCCCTGGCAGGCCAGCCTGGGCCTGAACAACGATTACAGCGCCGACACCACGCACCTGCGCAGCACGGCGTCGCTGGGCTACGACAACCTGTGGCAGCTTGGCCATTCGGTCAGCCTGACCTTCTTCACGGCGCCGCAAGAGACCGACAACGCCAAGGTCTGGTCGGGTTCCTATTCCATGCCGCTGTCCAGCCGCTGGAGCCTGCAGTTTTCCGGCTACAAGAGCGACAGCAACGTGGCGACCATCGGCGGCACCAACGTGCTGGGCAGGGGCCATTCCTTCGGCGTGTCCGCAACCTACACGATGGACCCGCTGGGCGCGTGGAGCAATTCGCTGTCGATCGGCCTGGACTACAAGAAGTTCGACGAGGCCACGCGCTTTGGCGACAACGAAGACCAGATCCCGATCAAGTACCTGCCGTTCACGCTGGCCTATAACGGCTACCGGTATTCCGAGTCGTCGCAAAGCAGCCTGGGCCTGTCCATCGTCGGCGCCAGCGGCTCCTTCTTCAATCAGAGCAGCGATTGGCAGGAATTCGACAACAAGCGCTACATGGCCAGCCCCAGTTTCGCGCTGCTGCGCGGCGATGGCACCCACACGCAGAGCCTGTTCGGCGACTGGCAACTGGGCCTGCGCGGCTCGTTCCAGCTTGCCTCCGGCGCGTTGGTGTCCAACGAACAGTTCTCGGCGGGCGGCATGACCAGCGTGCGCGGCTACTTGGCCGCCGAACGCACGGGCGACGATGGCCTGCTGGGCTCGGTCGAGTGGCGCACGCCTTCGCTGGCGCGGTGGCTGGGCAGCAACGTCAATGAATGGCGCTTCTATGCCTTCGCCGATGCCGCCACGCTGCGCCTGCGCGATCCCTTGCCCGAGCAGGACGCGAGCTATTCGCTGGCCAGCGTCGGCCTGGGCACCCGCCTGCAAGTGCTGGACTGGCTGTCCGGCTCGATGGACTGGGGTTATCCGCTGAAGGACGGCCCCAACACCCAGAAACACGATCCCCGCCTGTATTTCAGCGTCCGCGCCAGCTTCTGAGCGCGCGCGCAAACCGCATTCATCCCGGAGTCTTGACCATGCAACGCTTATTGATGCTCCTGCTGACCGTGCTGGCCGGCGTCTTGCCGACCGCCGCCAATGCCTGGTGGCAGCCGGACTGGCAGTTCCGCAAGCAAATCACTGTCGACAGCACGCCGCAGGGCTTGCCGCTGGGCGGTTCCGCCGGCCGCACGCCGCTGCTGGTGCGCCTGCACACCGGCAACTTCACCTTTGACGGCATCGGTGAAAAGGGCGCCGACATCCGATTCGTCGCGGCCGACGACCAGACCGTGCTGCATCACCAGCTTGAAGCCTTCGACCCGTTGCTGGGCATGGCGCTGGTGTGGGTGGACGTGCCCGAGGTGGCCGACGGCCAGCGCCAGGACATCTGGATGTACTACGGCAACCAGAAGGCTCCCGCTTCGGCCAACGGCCAGCTCTCGTTCGATCCCAACTACACGCTGGTGTATCACTTCGACGGCGCCGCAGGCGCGCCGCCGCGTGACACCACGGCCTACAGCAACCACGCGCAGACGCCGGCCGGCGGCCTGGCCGACGGCGTGATCGGCCGCGCGGCCAAGTTTGCGGGCGCGCCCCTGATGCTGCCCGCCAGCCCGTCGTTGGCCATTCCCGCCGCCGGCGCGTTCACGTTCAGCGCCTGGGTGCGCGCCGACCAGCCGGCCGGCGACCAGCTCGTCTATGCGCGCCGCGACGCCGGCAATTCCTTGCTGATCGGCATCAGCCAGGGCGTGCCCTTCGTGGAAGTGAACGGTCAGCGCAGCCAGCCCGGCCAGCCGCTGACCCCGGCCGCGTGGCAGCACCTGGCCGTGACGGCCGACGGCAGCCAGGTCAATCTGTATGTGAATGGCCGCGCGTCCGCCTCGCTGGCCGTGAGCCTGCCGCCCTTGAACACCACCGCCGCGCTGGGCGGCGACGTGCCGGCCCCGGTCGCTGCGCCGACGCCGGCCCCGCCCGCAGCGGGCGCCGATGCCGCCGCGCCGACGGAAGCCGTGGCCCCGGCCCAGCCGGTCTATGCCCCCTTCGTGGGCGCCATCGACGAAGTGCGCCTGTCCAAGGTGGCCCGTCCCGCAGCGCTGATCTACGCCGACGCCGCCTCGCAAGGCGCCGAGTCGCGCCTGGTGACCTACGGCGTGGACGAGGAGCAATCCGGCTTCGGCTTCGGCGGCCTGGGCTTCCTGCTCAAGGCTGTGCCGCTGGACGCATGGATCATCATCGGCGTGCTGGTGCTGATGATGGTGCAGTCCTGGATCATCATGATCAAGAAGAGCCGCAATGTGGCTCGCGTCTCGCGCGCCAACGAAACCTTCCGCGAATCCTTCGCCAAGGTGGGTCAGCGCCTGGAATTGCTGGCCGACGACGCCGCGCTGGCGAATCGCCTGGAACACGCATCGCTGTGGCGCCTGTACCGCGTGGCCGTGAACGAAATCCGCACCCGCCGCGCGCAGGGCGCCGACACCACGTCGATCTCGGCGGCAACCATTGAAGCCATCCGCGCATCGATGGACGCCGTGCGCACCAAAGAGAACCAGGCCCTGAGCGCCAAGCTGGGCTCCCTGTCCAACGCGATCGCCGGCGGTCCGTACATCGGCCTGCTTGGGACGGTGCTGGGGATCATGGTGGTGTTCCTGGGCACGGCCATGGCCGGCGACGTGAACATCAACGCCATCGCCCCGGGTATGGCCGCCGCGCTGCTGGCTACCGCAATGGGTCTGTTCGTCGCCATCCCGGCGCTGTTTGGCTACAACCGCCTGATCTCGCGCAACAAGGAAGTGTCCGCGGACATGCGCGTGTTCGTGGACGAGTTCGTCACCCGTCTGGCTGAAGTGCATGGCGAGACCCAGGCGCAGGAAGCCGCTCATCGCCCCGCCTCGCGCGCCCCGGCGGCCGTCCGCCCGGCCGTGCGCGATGCGCAGCCCACGCCCGTCGAGGCATAAGGAGGAGCCATGGCTTCCGTATCCGCATCCCAGGACGATGACGACGACGCGCCCGTGGACGGCATCAACATCACGCCGCTCGTCGACGTGCTGATGGTCGTGCTGGTCATGTTCATCCTGACCGCCACCGCGCAGATCGCCGGCATCAAGGTCAACCTGCCCAAGGCCAGTTCCACGATGGCGCTGTCGCAGCCCAAGACCAAGGCGATCTCCGTCAACGACGCCGGCCAGGTCTTCCTGGACGCCTATCCCGTCACGCTGCCGGAGCTGGAAGACCGGCTGCGCACCGAGAAGGCGCTGAATCCCGACTTCCCGGTGATTGTGCGCGGCGACGCCGCGGTGCAATACCAGAAGGTCGTGGAAGTGCTGGACCTGTTGCGCCGCCTGGAGCTGGCGCAGGTCGGTCTGGTCACCGGCAAGCCGCAATAAGGGGCGAAGGCTAACGTCATGCCGCAACACGCATCCGATTCCTCGCGCGCGCAGCACCCGGCGCGCCGCTGGCTGAAGCTGGCGGCCGTCGCGGTGGCGGCGGCGGTCGCGGCCTACGCGCTCTGGCGCTGGGCCAACGACATGTCCGGCGTCAGGCGCGACCCGCCCAAGGTCACCGCGATCATCCCGCTGCCGCCTCCGCCGCCGCCACCGCCCGAACCCGAGAAGCCGCCGGAGCCCGAGCAGCCCAAGGAAGAGCCCGTGGCTACGCCGGAACCCGAACCGCAGCCCACGCCCGAACCGCCCAAGCCCCAGGACGAGGCGCCGCCGCGCCCGGCCGACGACCTGGCCAACCCCATGCAGATCGACGGCGATGCGCAGGCCGGCAGCGACGCGTTCAACATCGGCGCGGGCCAGGGCAAGGGCATGGCGGGCGGTGGCGGGGGCCGCGCGGGCAACGCCACTTACAGCCAGTACCTGGCGTATGCGCTGCAGAAGATCCTGCGGGAAGACGAGCGCACCCGCAATCTGACCTTCCGCCTGCAAGCCAACATCTGGCTGACGGCATCCGGCCAGATCACGCGGGTGGAGCTGACCCGCGGCAGCGGGGACGCCGACGTCGACGCCCGCGTGGTCGCCGCGCTGCGCGCCGTTTCTGCCCTGGACGAACGTCCGCCGGCTTCGGCCAGCATGCCGATACGCGCATCGCTGACCGGCCGCCGCCCATCCTGAACCACGAATTGAACCGATCCTGGAGTACCCAAGAATGAAGTTCCAATTGAACCGGCTGGCGGCATCGCTTGCGCTGGCCGCGGCGGGAGCCGTTGCAGCGCCCGCCCTGGCGGCCCCGGCCCCTTCCGAGAACGCGACCATCAACCTCATCCGCCTGCTGGTGCAGCAAGGCGTGCTCAAGCCTGATCAGGCCGACGCGCTGGTCGCGCAGGCCGAGGCTGAAGCCAAGGCCGCCCGCCAGGCCACGCCGGACCGCGGCGCCGCCGTCGCCCAGGCGGGCGACGTGCGCGTTCCCTACATTCCGCAGACGGTGCGTGACCAGATCCGCGACGAGGTCAAGGCGGAAGTCATGGTGCAGGCCAAGGAAGAAAACTGGGCCCAGCCCAACACGTTCCCCGACTGGGTGTCGCGCATCACGGTGGAAGGCGACGTGCGGGTCCGTGACGAATCGCGCTTCTACAGCGGCAACAACAGCAACGAAATCACCGATTTCGCCAAGCTGAACGCCAACGGCCCGTACGACGTCAATCCGAACACCAGCACCGCCTTTCCGCCCATGCTGAACACGCGGGAAGACCGCCGCAACCAGCTTCGTATCCGCGCCCGCCTGGGTGTGCGCGCCGAAATCTCCGAAGACTGGACCGCGGGCATCCGGATCGCGACGGGCAGCGACGACAGCCCGGTTTCCACCACCCAGACGCTGGGCGGCGGCATGGCCAAGAAGGACATCTGGCTGGACCAGGCCTACCTGACGTACCGTCCGGCCAAGTGGGCCACGGTGACGGGCGGGCGCATCGGCAATCCGTTCGAATCCACCGACACGCTGTTCTCCAACGATCTGAATTTCGACGGCGTGGCCGCGATCTTCAAGCACCCGCTGGAAGGCCGCGACGTCACCCTGTTCGGCACGCTGGGCGCCTTTGCCACCGAGTATGCGCACAACGGCTGGAGCTCCAGCACCATGTCCGAAGGCGAGAGCGAGAACAAGTGGCTCTTCGGCGCGCAGGTTGGCGCGGACTGGAAGGTCAACAACCAGAACAGCCTGCGCGGCGCGCTGGCCTACTACCACTTCGACAACATCGCAGGCCAGCGGTCCAGCCCCTGCTCGCCGTGGGCCGGCGACGAGACCTGCAGCACCGACTGGTCCCGCCCCGCGTTCATGCAGAGGGGCAACACGGTGTTCCTGCTGCGCGACATCACACCCAACCCGCTGGACCCGGCCAACACGCCGCAGCCGCAGTATGTCGGCCTGGCGTCCAAGTTCGGCCTGCTGGACCTGAACCTGCGTTGGGATACGCGCGTGTTCAACGGCCTGGGCCTGCGCGTGAACGGCAACTACATCCGCAACCTGGCCTACGGCAAGAGCAAGATGGCGAGCCGCTCGCAGGGCTTCATCGTCAACAACATCGGCGAGAACGGCGAGATCGAGAGCGGCCCTAACGCCTGGATGCTGCAGGCCACGCTGGGCCGGTCGTATGACCTGAAGGAAAAGGGCGACTGGCTGGCCTTCGTTGGCTACAAGTACATCCAGCCGGATGCGCTGCCCGACGCCTTCAACGATTCGACGTTCCACCAGGGCGGCACCAATGCGCGCGGCTATTACATCGGTGGCGGTTACGCCTTCGACAAGAACGTCTATGGCGTCTTCCGCTGGATGAGCACCAAGGAGATCTACGGTCCGCCCTTGGCCATCGACACGATGCAGTTCGAGATCAACGCCAGGTTCTGAGGCCATGGACATGTATATCGAATGGGATGAAACCCGCCACCCGGCCGCTGCGGGACGCGGGCGGCGGATGGCGGCTGCCGTGGCGCTGTGCGCCGCGGGGCTGACGCTATCCGCCGGCGCGCAGGCGGAAAGCATGGAAGAGCGCTTGCGCGCGCAGTTGCGCACCACCACGCAGCAACTATCCCAGTTGCAGGGCGAGCAGGCGCAAGTCAACGCGGCCAAGTCGGCCGCCGAGGCCCAGCGCGACGCCGCGCTCAAGGAACTGGAGACGCTGCGCGCCCAGCTTGCGCAGGCGCGCGGACAGGCCGACAAGCTGGCCGGACAGCAGGAGGCCGTGGTGGAGAGCGCGCAGGCGCAGGTCGCGGCCACCCAGGCGCAGCTTGGCAAGTTCAAGGGCGCGTACGACGAACTGTTGACGCTCGCGCGCGCCAAGGAGTCCGAGCGGCAGGCGCTTGCCAAGCACCTGGCGCAGCGTGACGAAGAGGTCAAGGTCTGCGTGGCCCGGAACCGCGACATGTACGACGCCGGCAAGGAAATCCTCAACGCCTACGAACGCATCAGCACGGGCGACATCCTGGCGTTGAAGCAGCCCTTCGCGGGCAAGGCCCGGGTCAAGTTCGAAGAGCAGGCGCAGGCGTACGGCGACAAGCTGTACGACGCGCAGGTGCCGCCCTGTCAAGCTGCTGCAACGTCCAATCCTTAATCTGACAAGACCGTTTCATTTCTTTTTCCAGGAATACCGCAATGACCGAATCCACCCTGATTCTCGACGTGAACGCCGAGCGCCTGCAGGAGTTGCTGCAATCGCAGGGATACCGAGTGACCGTGTCCGAACAGAACGGCATGGTGCAGCTGCTGAGCGCCAGCCAGGGCGTGGGGTTTGCCGCCCGCATGGGCAATCCGGGCCGGGACGACGGCCTGTTTCTGGACTACACGCTGAGCTGCGCCCTGCGTGTGCAGGGCCAGTTGCCCGAAGGCCTGGCTGAACGCTGGAACGTCGAAAAGCGTTTTGCCCGTCTGACCGTGCAGGGCGCGTTCCTGGTGCTGGAACTGGACGTGATCGTGGCGGGCGGCGTGTCCGAGAACTACCTGCGCGCCACCACCGAGCTGTGGGACCGTTTGCTGCAGGAATTCCTGCTGTTCCTGCGCGCCAATGCCAGCGCGCAGACGGAAGGCGATACGCCGGCCGCTGGCGCGGACGAAGTCCGCGAGGAAGATGCCGTCGCGGAAGAGGCGGCTCGGTAAGGTCTATCGCCGGGTCGCGCGCCGGGTGCGCGCGACGCCACGCGCCGGCGGCACGGTGTGTTCACCGCGCGCCCGTGGCGGTTCGATGTGAAGCAAGCAAAGGTTCCGACAATGACCACCATCCTGAAATCCCCCACCACGCTGCGCGCGGCCGGGGCCGTACTGACGATTGCCGTGCTGGCTGGCGGAGTGGCGCTGATGCGCGGCAACGACGCGCAGAGTAGCGAGACGGCGGCCGCTTCGGCTGCGGGGAAGCCGGCCGCGGGTACGCCCGACGCAGGTACGCCCGCCGCAACATCTGGCGCGACCAAGTCGTCTGCCGCAAATTTGGCCGTAGCTTCTGCCGCGCCAGCTCCCGCGAAAGCCCGGGCCATCGCGACGCTGGGCGCCGTCCAGGTGGACCGGGACGAGCTGCTCCGCCAGCTGGAAGCCTTGCCGCCTCAGTCGCAGGCGCAGATCAAGGACAACCGCGCCGCGCTGGATCAGTGGCTGCGCGCCCGGCTGGCCGAGAAGGCACTGGTCGAGCAGGCGCGCGCGCAGGGCTGGCAGGACAAGCCGGAGCTCCAGCGCGCGTTCCGGGCGGCAGAGGAGCGCATCATGCTGCAAACCTATCTGGAATCCGTCAGCCGCGCGCCCGACGACTATCCCGCCGTCGCGGATCTGCAGGCGGCCTATGAGCGCGCCAAGCCGCAGCTGACGCAGCCGGCGATGTACCGGATCAGCCAGATATTCCTGCCCGTGGCGCCGGGCGACGAGCAAGCCCTGGCCGCCGCGCGCAAGCAGGCGCAGGACCTGGTCAAGCGCGCACAGGCGCCCAAGGGCGACTTCGCGGCGCTGGCGCGCGAGTTCTCGCGTGACGCGACCACGCGCGAACAAGGCGGCGACATCGGCTACGCGCCGCTGGCGCAGTTGACGCCCGAGATGCGGCCGGCGATCGAACAATTGAAGGCGGGCCAGGTGTCCGAACCGGTGCGCTCCGCGGCCGGCCTGCACATTCTGAAGCTGACGGACGTGCGGGCCGCCAGCGTCGCGCCGTTCGAGCAGGTCAAGGAAGAATTGCGCGAGGCGCTGCGCACCCAGCGTCAGGAATTGGCCGCGCGGGCCTATCTGGAGGGCTTGTTGAATGCCGGCACCGTCAGCATCGATGGCGCGGCGCTCAATGCCGCGTTCGAACAGTCCCAGGCCGGCCAGTCCGCCAAGCCGGCTGTCGCGCGCGCGCCCTGACTCTGCGAAAGGACGCGCCGCGCTCAGCCAGCGCCAGCCCGTCACCCAGGCGCTGGATGCCCGCCTGCACCAGGCGCTGGGCTGGACAGGGCCGCCGCATACCGTGCAATGCACGGCGGTATTGCTTCGGGCCTTGCGCATGACCTTTGCCGCGCAAACGCGGGACTGGTTTCCTCTGGTGCCGCTGGACATTCCAGGACGGGGCCGGGATCCGGCGCGCGAACGCGGCCTGGATCTGGCGGACCTGCGCGTGCTGCACAGGGGGCTGCGGATCGCCTGGCTGGCCGAGCTGGTGTTCGGCGACCAGGAGCTTGCCCATCTGTGGCTGTGCCAGCCCAAGCGGCGCCTGCAAGGACGGGTGCCGCTGCTGCTGGCCCAGTTCGGGCAACATGCCCAGGCGATCGAGCAATGGCTTGTCGATATCGACGAAGGAAACGGCCCATGATCGCGCTCTGGCGCTTGAGCAATAGCGAGGACCTGCTGCCGCGGGCCCGTCCCGCCGGCCGCTGGCACGATGCCGGCGCGCCGGTCCTGGTGCTGGACGCCTCGCCCGCCGCCGCCGTGTTCGCAAGGCTGGCGCAGTCCGAAGCCGAGCATCCGAGCGCCTTGCCCCGGCACTACGTCCTGCTCGAGGTCTCGGTTCCGGAAGCAGCGGTGGACGAGGTCCGGGCGCCGACGCATTGGCGGACCGACACCGCCGCGACGCGGGCCGCGGGGAATGCCTGGCTGGCGCGCGGCGACGCCCTGCTGCTGCGCGTGCCGTCCGCGGCCGGCGGCGTCCAGTACCTGTTGAATGCCGCGCATCCGCAATTGGCGCACTGCCGGATCGTGTCGGCGCTGGCTTATCCCTTCGGCTCGCACCTGGCGGGCGTGGGGCGCGCAGTTGAGCACGGGGCGGGATGGCTGGTGGCGTCGCGGGCCAGCGAGCGCTGATGGCCCAGGGGAGCAGGCTGCCGGGGTAGTAGAAGCCTCGGGTCGGAAAGGGCGGCCTGGCCGCGGACTAGAATAATGCGCAACCGCCGCAAGCCGGCGCTGCCATCGCGTTCTTGCCGCAAGCACACCAGGAGCAATCCGTATGACCGCAATTCCCGCTGCCCCCCTCCCGGGCGCAGCGCTGCCCGCCCGTACAGCACAGGTGGATGTCGTCTCCATCCAGTCTCAGGTCGTTTATGGCTACGTCGGCAACAACGCCGCCATGCCGGTCTTCCGCAAGGCGGGCCTGCGGGCGATCGCGCTGCCCACCGTCGTGCTCAGCAATACGCCGCACTATCCGACCCTGCACGGCGGGGCGATACCGCTGGATTGGTTCGAAGGCCTGCTGCAGGGGTTGAACGAGCGACGCGTGAGCCAGGTGGCGCGCGCCGTAGTCTGCGGGTATCTGGGGCAGCCCGGGCAGGCGGGCCTGCTGGCCGAATGGCTGTCGGCGGTCCGGGCATCGCGCCCGGACCTGCGCGTGTTCATCGACCCCGTCATGGGCGATCGCAACGACGGCCTGTATGTGAACGAAGGGCTGGTCGCGCAGTATCGGGACCTGCTCGTGCCGCTGGCCGAGGGCATGACGCCGAACCATTTCGAACTCGAGCTGCTGGCCGGAAGGCCGTTGTCGTCGATGGACGAAGTGGTGGCCGCGGCGCGCGAGCTCATCGCCCGCGGACCGAAATGGATCGTCGCGACCAGCGCCGCGCCGATGGCGGCCGAACCCGGGACGCTGCAACTCGCGGTCGTGACGCGCGATGAAGTCACGGTGGTCACGCATCCGGAAATCGCCATCCCGCCGTCGGTGCATGGCACGGGCGACGTATTCATGGCAGGGGTTGCCTCGCGGCTGCTGAATGGGCTGACGCTCGTCGAGGCGGTGCGCGAAGCGGCGGCCCAGGTCACGGTCACGCTGGAGCGCACCCGCGAGCTGGGCTGGGAAGAACTGGCCGCTGAAGGCTAAACGCCAAAGGCAGGCGGGGAATGCCCCCGTCTTGCCGGCTTCAGTACGTCTTGTACGGCAGGAACTTGCCGCTCATCACGATCTGCACGCGGTCGCCCTTCGGGTCGGCCTCGCGCGACAGGTCCATCTTGAAATCGATGGCGCTCATGATGCCGTCGCCGAACTCTTCGTTGATCAAGGCCTTGAAGGTGGTGCCGTAGACGTTGATGAGCTCGTAGAAACGGTAGATCAGCGGATCCGTGGGAACCGTCGTCGGCAGCGATCCCTTGTAAGGCACGACCTGCAACTGCACGACCGCATCGGCCGGCAGGTCCAGCACGCGGGCGGCGGCCAGCGCCTGCTCTTCGGTCATGGTCATCTGGCCCAGCAGCGCGGCGGTGGTCCATTCCTTGCTCTGGCCGACGGCCTCGGCGATGGCGCCCCAGCTCAGCTGCTTTTCCAGCTTGCGGGTGGCGACGAGTTCGGTGACTTCAGCGCGGGACATCATGATGGGATTCACTCCTTTTGGGCTGCCTTGTCGACCAGGAAGTCGACGAGATGGTTGCGGATTTCGTAATAGCGGGGTTCGTGGTGCAGGCTGGCGCGGGTCCGGTCGCGCGGCAGGTCCACGCTGACGGATTCCGCGATGCGGGCGTAGGGGCCCGCGCTCATGAGCAGGATGCGGTCCGACAGCAGGATGGCCTCGTCCACGTCGTGCGTGATCATGAATACGGTCTGGCGGGTCTGCTGGACGATGGCGCGCAGTTCATCCTGGATGGCGCCGCGGGTCAGCGCGTCGAGCGCGCCAAATGGTTCGTCAAGCAAAAGCATCTTGGGCTGGATGGCGAAGGCGCGTGCGATGCCCACGCGCTGCTTCATGCCGCCCGACAGTTCGCAGGGCTTCTTGCCGGCGGCATGGGCCAGGCCCACCATGTCCAGGTAGCGCTGGCTGTGCGCGCGCACCTGGTCGCGGCTGTAGGCGGGCCAGCGCGATCGCACGCCGAATTCAACGTTCTGCAGCGCCGTCAGCCAGGGCAGCAGCGCGTGGGACTGGAACACCACGCCACGCTCCAGGGACGGCCCCGCGATCTGGCGGCCGTCCATGATGACGATGCCTTCGTTGCTTTCGTCGATGCCGGCCAGCACGTTCAGGATGGTGGTCTTGCCGCAGCCCGAATGCCCGATCACGCAGACGAACTGGCCCTTGTCGATGTCGAAATCGATGTTCTCGAACACGGGCGGCTGCGGACGGCCGTCCCGTCCGGGGTAGCGCTTGCCCAGCCCTTGCACTTGCAGGAAAGATTGGCTCATGGCGTTACTCCCGGTAGCTCACCAGCCGGGCGGCGCGCGCCAGCAGGTTGTCCAGCACCATGCCGATCAGGCCGATGAAGAAAATGGCGCAGATGATGTTGGCGATGGACAGGTTGTTCCATTCGTTCCAGACGAAATAGCCGATGCCCGTGCCGCCTATCAGCATCTCGGCGGCCACGATCACCAGCCAGGCGATGCCTACCGAAATTCGCATGCCCGTCATGATGGTGGGCGCGGCGGCCGGCAGAATCACCTGCAACGCGGTGCGCAGGCGTGACACTTCCAGCGTGCGCGCCACGTTCAGCCAGTCCTGCCGCACGGCCCCCACGCCAAAGGCGGTGTTCACCAGCATGGGCCACAGCGAGCAGATGAAGATCACGAAGATCGCGGACGTGTCAGCGTCCTTGATGGTGTAGAGCGCCAGCGGCATCCACGCCAGCGGCGAGATGGGCTTGAGCACCTGGATAAAGGGGTCGAAGGCGCGATACACGGTCTTGGACATGCCGATCAGGAACCCCAGCGGTATCGCCACCAGCGCGGCCAGCCCGAAGCCGGTCAGCACCCGGGCCACCGAGTAACCCAACTGGATGCCGATGCCCTTGTCGTTGGGGCCGCGGTCGTAGAAGGGATTCTTGACGTGCTGCCACAGTTGCGCGCCGACCTCGGCGGGGCCGGGGAAGGGCGTCTTCGAGCCGCTAGCGGCGGCGTTGCCCACCAGCGCCGCGTAGGCCGGGTCCACGGTCGCCGCACCCGCGTCGGGCCGGGTGGCGGCGTGCCACAGCAGCAGGAAGCCCAGGAAAAGCGCGATGGACAGGAAAGTCGCCCGCCAATGTTGCACGGACCGCATCAAGTCCTCCGGATCTTGAAGCTGGCGAGGTACGCCTCGGGCTGGCTGGGATCGAAGGGCTTGCCCATGATGCTGAACGTCTTGGCGGTCTCGGCGGGCGGAGTCAGCCCGGCCTCGCGCATCAGGCGCACGGCGTCGGTCGCCAGGAACACCTCGCTGGCCACCTTCTGGTAGTCGACGTCGCCCTTGACCTGGCCCCAGCGCTTCATCTGCGTCAGTATCCACACGGCGAACGACTGCCAGGGCATCGGATCGAAGTCGATGCGGTTCGGGTCGGTCAGCACTTTGCCCAGGCCATCGGCGTAGGTGCCGGTCAGCACCTGTTCGACGACCGTGACGGGCTGGTTCAGATAGTTGGGCGCGGCGATCGCGGTGGCGATCTCTTTGCGGTGCGACGGGTCGCGGGCATAGGCGGTGGCCTCGATGATGGCTTTGAGCAGCGCCTGGTAGGTGTTGGGCATGCTCGTGACGAATTCCTTGCTGGCGGAGAACGCGCAGCACGGGTGGCCGTCCCAGATGGCTTTGGACAGCGTGTGGATGAAGCCCACGCCGTCGTAGACCGCGCGCTGGTTGACGGGGTCGGGCGCCAGGAAGGCGTCGATGTTGTCGGCTCGCAGGTTGGCCACCATTTCAGGGGGCGGCACGGAACGAATCTGCACGTCGGTGTCGGGATCCAGGCCATGCTCGGCCAGGTAGTAGCGCAACAGGTAGTTGTGCATGGAGTAGTCGAAGGGCACGGCGAATTTGAAGCCCTTCCAGTCCTTCGGGTCGCGCCGGTCCTTGTGTTTCATGGACAGCGTGATGGCCTGGCCGTTGATGTTTTCGACGGCCGGCATGGTCCATGGCACGGCGCGGCTGGCGCCCACGCCCATCGAAATGGCCAGCGGCATGGGCGACAGCATGTGCGCGGCGTCGTATTCGCCCGACATGGCCTTGTCGCGGATCAGCGCCCAGCCGGCGGTCTTGACCACTTCGACGTCCAGGCCCTGCTTGGCGTAGAAGCCCATGGGGTGCGCCATGATGATGGGCGTCGCGCAGGTGATGGGAATGAAGCCGACCTTGAGCTTCTGTTTTTCCAGCGGTCCGGCCGATTGCGCAAAGGCCTCTTTGGCGGCGGCCAGCGGGAAGATCGACGCGATGGCGGCCATGGCGGTGCTGCTGCCGACGGCGCGCAGGAAGCGGCGGCGCAGGGCGTCCTGGGGGAACAGGGCACGCATGACGGCCTGTTCGACGGCGTTGTCGACGGCGCTGCCGCGCACGGATGCCTGCGCGGCGCGCTCGTGTTCGGCTTGCGAGGCGTGCCGGCCGCAGCCGCAAGCAAGGCGGCTGTTGGCGTCGAACGGATTGCTGAAGAGAGACATGATGGCTCCTTGGTCGGGAATGGAGCCATGATGGGGCCGGCCGCAAGCAGCCGGTATCGCGGGTTCAACGATAGGCGTGTAGGGGGCCTACTACGTGGTGCGCTTCGTGCGCCGCCATAGTGCGCGCCTGATCAGATGGCACCCAACTGGTGCGCGTTGGCGTAGGCGACCAATTCGACAAGCGTGCGGACGTTGAGCTTTTCGAAGATGCGACTGCGGTACGTGGAGATGGTGTTGACCGACAGGGCGAGCTGTTCGCCGATGGCCGAGACGGAACGGCCCGCCACCAGCAGTTGCAGCACCTGGAATTCGCGGTTGGACAGCAGTTCGTGGGGCGGGCGGGTGCTGTCCTGGCGGACCGTGTGGGCGAGCAGTTCGGCGACGGTGGGCGTGACATACATCTTCCCGGCGGCGGCGTTGCCCAGGGCCGACAGCAGTTCCTCGGGTTCGCAGCCTTTGTTGAGGTAGGCGTGGGCGCCGGCGCGCAGGGCGCGCACGGCGAACTGGGTCTCGGGGTAGACGGACAGCATGACAACGCCCAGGGCGGGGTAGTCGGCGCGCACGCTTTTCAGGACGTCCAGGCCGTCGCGTTCGCCCAGGGCGACGTCCAGGACGATGGCGTCGTAATGCGCCTGGCGCAAGGCGCGCAGGGCAGCGGGGCCGTCGGCGGCTTCGTGCACCAGGGCTACGCGGGGGTCTTCTTCTAGGATGCGGGCCAGGCCGCGGCGGATGATGAGATGGTCGTCGACGATGAGCAGGTTCAGGGCCATGGCGCGGGTTGCTTATGCGGCCAGCGGGTTCAGGCGCAGGCGGGCGCGCATGCCGGCGCCGGGGGCGCTGTCCAATGCCAGGTCACCGCCGATGGCGCGCGCCCGTTCGCGCATGCCGAGGATGCCGAAGGTGTGGCGGTCTTCGGGCAATTGCATGCCGACGCCGTCGTCTTCGACGCTAAGCACCAGGCCGTCCGCACCGCAGACGGCGCTGACGCTGACGCTGCGGGCGCGGGCATGGCGCTGCACGTTGGTCAGCAGTTCCTGGACGATGCGGTAGATGGCGATCTCGGCGTTGCTGGGAAGGCGCAGGCTTTCGGTGTCGGGCGGGCAGAAATAGCGGCATTGCAGGCCGCTCCGGGTCTGCAGGTCTTGCAGCAGGGCCTCCAGCGCGGCCCAGAGGCCCAGGTGGTCGAGGACGACGGGCCGCAGATCGTTGAGGATGCGGCGGGTGGCGCCCATGGCGGTCTGGGTGACTTCCAGCATGCGGTCCAGGTGCGCCTGGAGCGCGGGCGCGGCGCCGAGCTGGCGGCGCAGCCAGTTCAGGTCGAGTTGCAGGGCGGTGAAGGAGGCGCCGAGGTCGTCGTGGATGTTCCGGGCGATGTGGGCGCGTTCTTCTTCGCGCAGGGTGCTCAGGTGCGAGGACAGCCGGCGCAGGGATTCGTGGGCGGCGCTGAGTTCGGCGGTGCGTTCGCCGACGCGGCGTTCAAGCAGGGCCTGGGTGCTTTGGAGTTCGCGTTCGATGCGTTTGCGGGCGGTGATGTCGGAGAAGGTGACGACGGCGCCGACGACTTCCTGTTCGTTGCGGATGGGATATGAGGCGTATTGGGCGTCGAAGCAGGAGCCGTCGCGGCGCCACAGCACTTCGTCGTCGGCGCGTTCGCCGCGGCCGTCGCGGAAGGCTTTGAAGATGCGGCAGTCATGCACGGGCATGAGGCTGCGGTCGGCGTGCGAGTGGTGAATCAGGTAATGCATGTTGCGGCCGACGAGTTCGTCGGGGGTGTACCCGAGCATTTCGGCGCCTGCGCTGTTGATGAAGATGCAGCGGCCGCGCAGGTCGATGCCGTAGATGCCTTCGCCGGCGGATTCGAGCAGCATTTCGAGCTGGCGGCGCCAGGCGGCGTGGTGCGATAGGTGCTTGAGGTCGGCGAACATGACTGGCCCGGTGTGTGCTTCTGCCGGGCTTTTATTGCCCGGATCCCCTTGCGCGGGTTTTTGGTGCGCTTTGGGGCGGAGTTTACGGGACGGGGTCGGCGTTGCGGGTGGGGGGAGGGAAATCCCTTTCTTCGTGGGGCCGTTCTGTTGGCTGTAGCGGGACGCGTGCTGTCGTCGTTTGAATGTGGCTTTGATTCGCGCTGTCGCTGCGTTGTTGCTGCCGTGGTGCTGCACCGTTGTTGCGGTGTTGGCGCTTTGCTGCCGGGCTGTTCGTTCTTTAGGCGCGGGAATGTCCGGATTTTTGTGTGCAGGCCTATGATGGTTTTTAAGGAGACCGACCATGGCACGCAACCCGAAGTCCGCGAAGCAGTCCAGCAAGCCG
>NZ_DAMDGT010000012.1:0-132765 GCF_032102605.1 Achromobacter sp.
GAATCCGTAGCTTGCTACGGATACCGTCCCGTAGGTGTCAACCTATGCCAGGACGCGTCAGAGCCGCCAGTTCTAGCGGCCCACGGTGCGCAGGATGCGCCGGTACCAGAACTGCAATAGCGCCGCGGACAGGGCCAGGCCGAACATGGCCATCAGCCACATGCTGCCCGCGCCTTCCGGGGAGCCGGGCACCAGCAGGTTCCGCAAGCCGTCCAGCCCGCCGCGTCCCGGGCCGAAGCCGAACCACCAGCCGCCCACCAGGCCCACGCCGGCCAGCGCTACCGTCTGCAGCAGCAGCGGCACCACGGCGATCTTGTAGGCGCGCAGCAGGTAAGAGTTGATGCATTGCATCGAATCGAACAGGTGGAACAGCGGCAGGACGGCCAGCAGCGTGGTCGCCACGGCAGCCACTGCGGCGTCGTCCGTGTACGCCGCCAGGATGAGCGGGCGCCCCACCAGCAGCACTGCCGCCGTCAGCAACGCACCCATCAGACCCAGCACAAGTCCCGCCATGCCGGTCCGGTGCGCATGCGCATAGTTGCCGGCGCCAATGGCCTGGGCGGTCAGCGCCGCAGTCGCCACGCCAAGCGCCATCGGCATCATGTAGCACAGCGCGGCCAGGTTCGACATGATTTGGTGGCCGCCCGTCACGAAAGTGCCTTCACGCGCAACCAGCAGCGCCATGAAAGTGAACGCGGACACCTCCACCAGATAGGAACCGCCCATGGGCAGGCCCAGGCGCAGCAGTTCCTTCAGCGCTTTCCAGTCGGGCTTGCCGACGCGAAGCTGGAAACGGCGGTAGTAGCGGTCGTGCGTGATCACCCACAGGCCCAGCGCAAGGCTCATCCAGGACACCACCGCGGTGGCCAGACCCGCGCCAGCCGCGCCCATGGCGGGCAGGCCCAGCTTGCCGTAGATGAAGATCCAGTTGAACAGCGCCTTGAAGCCGATGATCGACAGGTTGATGGCCATCACCAGCTTGGGCCGGGACACTGCCGTCCCCAGCGCATAGATCGTGCGGAACACTAGCGCGGCGGGCAGGGCCAGCACCAGCGCCTGCAGGTAAGACGCGATGCGGTCACGCACGCCGGGCGCGACTTCGCCCGACATCGACAACCACATGTCCGGAAAGAGCATCAGCGCCGCGCCCACCACCGACAGGCCCAGCGCCAGCCATACGCCCTGGCCCCAGCTTTTGCCGACTTCCAGGTTGTTGCCCGCCCCGAACTGCTGCGCCAGTATGGGAATCAGGGCGTGCACGACGCCCATCAGCCCAACGAAGATGGTGATGTATATGGATGCGGACAGCGCCATCGCCGCCAGGTCGTCGGGGCTGGAGTGGCCCGTCATGGCGGTGTCCAGGACGCCGAACGAAATACCGGCCCACTGGCTGATCAACACCGGCCATGCCTGCTTGGCGATGCCGCGCAGGGTGGCGCCGAAGGTCATCGGCGCAGACGTCACGGACGTCATTGCGGGGGGGCGGTCCGCAGCAGGCGGAAGACTTCGGAGCGGTCGGCGCGTCGGCCGCCTTGCCAGAGGACTTCAGCCCCATCGCTGTACGCCGCCGTACCGTCGCGCAGGCTCTGGTTGTTGGTCTGTTGCAGGACCAGCGTGCAGCGGGAGTCAAACGGGAACGACAGATTATCGAAAATCAGGAACGACGCGCGCTGGCCGCTGCCCAAGCCCAGTCCGCGCACGCATTCGCCGGGGCGCTTGTGTTTCTCAAGCGCCTGGGCCAGTTGGCCCGAAACGGTGCGGTAGCTGCGGGCGTAATCCACGGCCGGCTGCCATAGCAACACCAGGAGGATCCACGTGACCGTCAGTCCGCCCGCAGACAGCACGGTGCCGCGCCACAGGGCTTGCGGGCGCACACGCAGCCGCCAAACGACCAGGCAGATCCACGCCAGCGTGAAGATCACCGCCAGCCCAAACGATACCCAGGAGATTACCGGTTCGTAGCCTGTGGTCTGGCGCGCGATATTGCGGCCAATCTGCGCCGGCCAGTGGAAGTGCAGCGCCACCCAGCCCAGCCAGGCCGTCGCTGCGGTCAGCGAAAAACACATGACCGCAAACCAGTCCAGCGTATTGACCACGCCGCGGCGCAAGGTGGGCAGCGAGAAGGCCCCAAGCACCGCGCACGGCACCGCCAGCAGCACGAATTCGGAGTCGGTGGCTTCGTCCAGGAAGAACAGGAGCAAGGCCGAGCACGCCAGCAGCATCAAAGGAAGCCAGATGTGCGGCGCGTAGATCCAGGCGCGCCAGCGCCAGACGGCCAGCAGCGCCAGCGGCCACGTGGGCCAGAGATACCAGGGCAGGTCGCGCAGCGTGCGCGCGGCGTCGTGCAGGCTGGGAAGTGCGAAGGACGTCAGGTTCCAGGCCTTCCAGTTGCGGATCCAGTATTCGCTGCTTTGCGAGGCAGGGATCCACCATGCGAGGATCAGGCCGGTGGCCAGCACCGCGGCCCACAGCAGCCAGCGCTTGCATTTCCAGAGCGGGCTGCGGGGGTAGAAAGCGAGCGCCGCGCCGATCATGATGGGCAGGGCGCCCACCCAGCCGCGAGTCAGGAAGCTGGCGGCCAGCGCGATGCCCAGCGTGGTGGATCCGGTGACCGGGCGATCCACGGTGCGCGCCAGCGAATAGAACGCCAGCGCCTGGCACGCCATGATCGCGGGAACGACCGTGGTTTCATGGGTGCGCTGAAGAATGCCGACGGTGGCAAGCAGCAGGAGCAGCGCGGCGTCGGCCAGCATGCGTCCGTAGTCGCGGGGCTCGGGTTCACCGCCAAAGGGAAGGGCCAGCGGCTGCGCCTCGGCGCGGCGGCCCAGCAGGTAGGTGCCGTACCAGACGCTGGCGGTCGTGATGCCAAACCACAGCAGATTGGGCAGGCGTCCCGCGGTGATGTCGCCGATGAAGGGGCCAAACAGCCAGATGCTTACTGCGCCCACCCACGTGATCAGCGGTCCTTCCTCGGCGTGAGCCAGATGACCCACCTGCGGCAGCAGCCAGGTCAGGCCGCCTTCGCGGATCGCGGTGATCATGGTCGCCAGCCCGACGGCGTCGTCGGTTTTCCACGGATCGCGCATGAACAGCCCGGCCACGATATAGGCAAGGGCCAGCCCCAGCAGGATGAGGCGGGGCAGTTTTGCGGTGGCTACCGACGTCAGTCGGGCCGGAGTGGAAATGGAAAGTGGGGACACGGGCGTTAATGTAACCGAGTGGGCTGGGTGCGCCAGCCCCTGGGCAGCAAAGCAGCCGCCGGGGTGGAAAAAAAAGCAGCCCGAAGGCTGCCTTTTTGCTGTGACTCCCGCAGGAGCAACAGGATCAGGAAGCGGACTTGACCGTGCCAGCCGTGCGGGCGAAGCGGGCGCGGAACTTTTCCACGCGGCCCGTTTCGACGATGCGGGTCTGTGCGCCAGTGTAGAACGGGTGCGATTCGGAGGTCACGTCGCACTTGAAGAGCGGGTACGTCTTGCCGTCGAGTTCGACGGTTTCGCGCGTCTGGACGGTGGAACGGGTGATGAACTTGTTGCCCGTTTGCAGGTCGGCGAAGACGACTTCGCGGTATTCGGGGTGAATGCCTTCTTTCATGGTGCTTTCCTAGACTCGGTCGAGTCTTTCTCAGGTTGTTAGGGTCGCCAGCTAAAGCTGCCAGGTATCCGCTACCAGATATCGTTGCCGAATCAGGTGCGCGCAGGCGCTAGCCACGTATCCAAAAAGTAACCCCGCATTCTAGCATGTGCAGCTGACCCGGGCCAGCCAGAATTGAAGGCGCGGGCCAACCCCGCGCCCGCGCCTATTTAAGGGACAGATGTCAGAGATCCGTGCGCAGCTTCCAGATTTCCGGGAACAGCACGACATCCAGCATGCGCCGCAGGTAATCCACGCCCGACGTGCCGCCGGTGCCGCGCTTGAAACCGATGACGCGCTCGACGGTGGTGACGTGGCGGAAGCGCCACAGGCGGAACGCATCTTCCAGGTCGGTGAGCTTTTCGCCCAGCTGGTAAAGATCCCAGTACCGATCGGTGTCGCGATAGACCGTGAGCCAGGCCGCCTCGACGGCCGCTGACGACTGGTACGGCTGCGTCCAGTCGCGCTCCAGGTGGTCAGCCGGCAGATCCAGGCCGTGGCGCGCGAGCAACCTCAGAGCCTCGTCGTACAGCGACGGGGCTTCGTAGGCGCTTTGCACCTGGGCCAGCAGGTCCGCACGGTGCGAATGGGGCTTGAGCATCGCGGCGTTCTTGTTGCCCAGCAGGAATTCGACCTGGCGATACTGATAGCTCTGGAATCCGCTTGAGCGGGCGAGATAGGGGCGCAGCGCCGAATATTCGGGCGGCGTCATGGTCGCCAGCACGTCCCACGCATGAACCAGCTGTTCCATGATCTTGCTGACGCGAGCCAGCATCTTGAAGGCGGGCTGCAAGCGGTCCGTAGCCACGCTTGCAATCGCCGCCCGCAGCTCATGCAGCATCAGCTTCATCCAGAGTTCGCTGGTCTGGTGCTGGATGATGAACAGCATCTCGTTGTGTTCGGGCGACATCGGATGCTGGGCGCCCAGCAGTTCATCCAGATGCAGGTAGTCGCCGTAGGTCATGTCGCGCGTGAAGTCGAGTTGCGCTTTTTCCTGGTGGACGATGTCCTCGGGTCGTTCGTTCTGGCTCATGCGCGGGCTCCTTGGGCGGGCGGCGCGGCGCGGCGGGCCGATGCGGGGAGGGCGCGCCAATGGGGCGCAAATGGGTTTTTCATGGTCGTGCTTCTCTAGGCGGGGCGTCTGATCGATGTCATGACGCCCGTTGGCCGGCGAATCAGCCTACAGCTCGCGCAGAATCGCGCGGACCGGGCTGGCATCAGCCTGGACCAGCGCCAACGGCAGGGCGATCAACTCGTAATCGCCTTCCGGCACATCGTCGAGCACCAGGTTTTCCAGTACGCGCATGTCGTGCCGCAAGATCGTGTGGTGGCTGTCCAGGGTCTTGCTGGAAGCGGGGTCGATGCTGGCGGTATCCAGGCCGATCAGCATGACGCCGCGTTCGGCCAGCCATTCGATCGTCTGGGGCGCGTAGGCAGAGAAGTCGTCGGTCCACCAGTCTTGCGCGGCGTGCTTGGCAGTGCGCACCAGCACGCGGGGCGGCATATTCAGGGACGCATGAGCAAGATGCTCAGGCGTTATCAACGGCCCGCAGTCAATGGCGTGGATGACGCGGCACGGGCCCAGAAAGGGTTCCAGCGATACCGACCCGATGGCTGCGGCCCCGTTTTGGTAATGCAGCGGGGCGTCCGCGTGCGCGCCGATATGCGGCGACAGCGTGATTTCGCTGACATTCACCGGACAGCCGGGCGCGAGCGACCACTTCCATTGCTGGCGGTACGGTGTATCGCCCGGAAAGACAGGCGATGCCGTCGAGACGGGCGGGGAGATATCCCACAGGCGTTTCATGGGGCAGAAGGGATGCGGAGGCCGGAACTAGGTTAAGCCTAAAGCAATATGGGGCGGTAGTCTAACGAATTCCGGGGCGTTCCGCCGTCACAGGCAGCCCAGTTCCGCGAGGGACACCGCGGTGCCGCCAGCAACGATCAGGTGATCGACGAGCTTGATGTCGACCAGCGCCAGGGCTTCCTTCAGGTGTCGGGTGAAGGCATGATCGGCGCCGCTGGGCGACGCCACGCCGGAAGGGTGGTTATGGGCCACGATGAGGGCGGCCGCGTGGTGCCGCAAGGCTTCGCGCACCACTTCCCGAGGATAGACGGCGGCCTGCGACAGCGTGCCGCGGGCCAGCTCGCCGGTGGCGATCAGGCGCAACTGGGCGTCCAGGTAAAGGGCGATGCAGTGTTCCACATGGCGGTGCGCCAGCGCGGCCTTGCAGTATTGTTTCACCCGCGAGGGGTGGTTCATCGGGCTGTCGCGCGTCAGGTCTTCTTCGAGGGCGCGGCGGGCGAGCTCGAGCAGGGCGGCCAGGGTGCAGGCCTTGGCGGATCCCAGTCCGGCCACCGCCATCAGGTCTTCGGGCGGGGTGCCCAGCAAGCCTCGCAGGCCGCCGAACCGGTCCAGCAGTTGGCGGCACAGGTCGACGACGTTCAGCCCCGGAATGCCGGTGCGCAGCGCGATGGCGAGGAGTTCGGCGTCCTCGATCGAGGCGGCGCCGTGGCGCATGAGACGCTCTCGGGGACGCTCTTGTTGCGGCAGCCGGACGGACAATTTCATAAGAGGCTCTAAAATCAAGGTTTATTTAATTCCATACGGTGGCAGATCTTGAGCATCGCCTCTAACGAAGTGAACGTTTTGGTCCGTCCGGATTCCTACCTGACGCTGCACTATCGGATCACGCTGGCCTCCGGGCCCGGCGCGGGCTCCGTGTTTGCCGACACCTTCGATGGCCGCCCCGGCACGCTGCAAATGGGCAGCGGCCAGTGGGCGCCCGGCCTGGAGGCCGCGCTGGTCGGTCGAAAGGAAGGCGATCGGTTCAGCGTCACGGTGCCGCCCGCCGACGCCTACGGCGACCGCAACCCCGAACTCATCCAGCGCGTGACGCGCACGATGCTCGCCGAGCACGCTGGCGCCGACGCCACGTTCGAACCCGGCGACCTGGTCGAATTCACCGCGCCCAACGGCGGACGGTATTCGGGCGTCCTGAAGGAAATCAACGATGAGTCGGCCTTGTTCGATTTCAACCATCCCCTGGCGGGCATAAGCCTGCAGGTGGACGTGGCGTTGCTGGGGGTTCTTTGATGAGCCAGGTTGTCACCGCGTCCGACGCCGAAGTCCTGCTGGCGCAGCCCCGCGGCTTCTGTGCAGGCGTGGATCGTGCCATCGACATCGTCGAGCGCGCCATCGAGCTGCATGGCGCGCCCATCTACGTGCGCCACGAGATCGTCCACAATCGCTACGTCGTGGAAGACCTGCGCGCCAAGGGCGCCATCTTCATTGATGAACTTGAAGATGCGCCGGCGGGTTCCATCGTGGTGTTTTCCGCGCACGGCGTATCCAAGGCGGTGCGGGCGGAGGCGGAGTCGCGCGGACTGCAGGTGTTCGACGCCACCTGCCCCCTGGTGACGAAGGTCCACATCGAAGTGGCGCGGATGCGCGCCGCCGGCCGTGAAATCATCATGATCGGGCACAAGGGGCACCCCGAAGTCGAAGGCACGTTGGGTCAGGCCCAGGGCGGCATGTACCTCGTCGAGACCGTCGAGGACGTGGCCAGCCTGGAAGTCGTTGACCCGGAAAACCTTGCATACGTCACGCAGACCACGCTGTCGGTGGACGACGCGGCGGCGGTGTCGAAGGCGCTCAAGGCGCGCTTTCCCAACATCGCCGAGCCCAAGAAAAGCGACATCTGCTATGCCACGCAGAACCGCCAGGACGCAGTCAAGGTCATGGCGCCGGAATGCGATCTGGTACTGGTCGTGGGCAGCCCGAACAGCTCGAACTCCAACCGCTTGCGGGAAGTCGCCGAGCGCAAGGGTGTCGCGTCCTACCTGATCGACGGCGCCGATTCCATCGACCCCGCCTGGCTGGTCGACCGCAGGCGCATCGGCGTGACGGCCGGCGCCTCGGCGCCCGAGATCCTGGTGCAGCAGGTGATTTCCCGCGTCAAGGAGTTGGGCGCCGTTTCGGTGCGCAAGATGCCGGGGCTGGAAGAGAACGTGGCGTTCCCGCTGCCCAAGGGGCTGTCCCGCAAGGCGGCCAAGACGGAATCGCTGGAATGAACAAGCGCCGCCCCAAGCGGGCGGCGCCAGAAGAACACCAAGGAGACTCCATGCAGCTGTACAGCTATTTCCGCAGTTCGGCGGCCTACCGGGTGCGCATTGCCCTGAATCTGAAGGGCCTGACGTACGAGTACGTGCCCGTGCATCTGCTCAAGGACGGCGGCCAGCAGCTTTCCGCCGGCTATCGCAAGATGAATCCGTCCGCGCTGGTTCCCACGTTGGTGGACGGCGACGCCATCATCGGCCAGTCGCTCGCCATCATCGAATACCTGGAAGAAACGCATCCCGAGACGCCGCTCTTGCCCGCCGATGCCATCGGGCGGGCTCGCGTGCGCGACCTGGCCCTGGGCATCGCGTGCGATACGCATCCCCTGAACAACCTGCGCGTGCTGAAGTACCTGAAGCACACGCTGGGTGTCGACGAAGCGGCCAAGACCGCCTGGTACAAGCATTGGGTGCATCAGGGCCTGGAAGCCCTGGAAGCCCAATTGGCGGGTTCCAGTGCAACCGGCAAGTTCTGCCATGGCGATACGCCCACCATCGCCGACCTGTGCCTGGTGCCGCAAGTGGCGAATGCGCAGCGTTTCGAGTGTGACCTGTCGGCCATGCCCAATGTGTTGCGCATCGACGCGGCGTGCCGTGCGTTGCCGGCCTTTGATGCGGCCGCGCCGGGCAAGCAGCCCGACGCGGAGTAACGCCAGGTTGGCTTAGCCGACCTGCACGGGCACGAAGATCTTGTCTTCTCCGCGCTGCACCAGCAGCGCGACCGTCTTGCCCGACTTGGACAGCTGTTCCTTCACCTGCGCCACGTTGTGCACTGGAACGCCGTTGAGCGACAGCAGCACGTCCCCAGGCTGGATGCCGGCCTTGGCGGACGGGCCGGCCGAACGCTCGATCAGCAGGCCTTCCGAACCCGACGCCTGCTGCTCTTGCGGGCTCAGCGGGCGCAACGCCAGGCCAAGCTGGCCGCGTTGCACTTCCTGACCATCCGCCGATGCCTGCGTCTTGTCCTTGGGCATGCCGCCCAGCGTGGCGACCAGTTCCTTCTGCGCGCCGGCGCGCCAGACGTCCAGCTTGATCTTCTCGCCGGGTGCGGCCATGGTGATGGTCGAAGCCAGATCGCCCGAGGACACGATGGTCTTGCCGTCGATCTTGCGCACCACATCGCCTGGTTGCAGGCCCGCCTTATCGGCCGCGCTTTCCTTTTCGACGCTGGAGACCAGCGCGCCGGACGGGGAGTCCAGCTTGAACGAATCCGCCAGGTCCTGGTTGACTTCCTGCACCGTCACGCCAAGCCGCGCGTGCTGCACTTTGCCGTGCTCGAGAATCTGGTCCTTGATCTTGTAGGCCAGGTCGATGGGGATGGAGAACGACAGGCCCTGGAATCCGCCGGTGCGGCTGTAGATCTGCGAGTTGATGCCCACGACTTCGCCGCGGTCGTTGAACAGCGGGCCGCCCGAATTGCCGGGGTTCACAGCCACGTCCGTCTGGATGAACGGCACCGAGGTGTCGTCCGGCAGCGAACGGCCCTTGGCGCTGACGATGCCGGCGGTGGCGGTGTTTTCCAGGCCGTAGGGCGATCCGATGGCCAGCACCCATTCACCCACCTGCAGCTTGTTGACGTCGCCCACCTTGATTACCGGCAGGTTCTTCGCCTCGATCTTGATGACGGCCACGTCAGTCTGCGGATCGGCGCCCAGCACCTTGGCTTTGTACTCGCGGCGGTCAGTCATCTTCACGGTGACTTCCTTGGCGTCCTGCACGACGTGTGCGTTGGTCAGGATGACGCCATCCTGGCTCACGATGAAGCCGGAGCCCTCGCCGCGCATCGGCACTTCTCGGGCTGGCGCGCGGCCGCGGGAGCCGGGGACCTGGCCAAAGAACTGCGCGAGCGGGTCGTCGCTTTCGGTGGCGGACACCTTGCGCGTGCCGCTCACGCTGATGTTCACGACGGCCGGACCGAAATCACGCGTGATTTGCGCGAAATTGGGCGGGACGGATGCGCTGATCGGTTGCGAAGCGGCGGCGGGCGCGTCGGCCGCCATCGATACGCTGCCCGTCAAGGCGGTTGCGCCCGCGCCGCCAATGGCGCCGGCGGCCAGCAGCGCCAGGACGAGGCGCGAGGGTTGCATTTGCTTGGTCTTCATGTCGGCTCCTGCGTTCATGTTTAAGGACATGGCGCTATGTTCGGGCCTGACACTTAGGTGAAACTTAAGCAGGGAAATCCACGCGGGCTCGCAGTCCGCGACCTTCTGGCGCATCTTCCAGTGAGATGGTCGCGCCGTGCCGGTCCGCGATGGCGCGGGCGATCGCAAGCCCCAGCCCGCTGCCGTGTTGCGTGTTGCCCTGCACACGGTAGAACCGGTCGAACACGCGTTCGCGTTCTTCTTTGGCGATGCCGGGTCCTTCGTCATCGATCAACAACGAAGTGCGTTGCGCGGCATGCTCCAGGCGCATGCCGACGCGGCCTTCGGCGGGGGAATACTTGATCGCGTTGTCCAGCAGGTTGCGCACCATCAGGACCAGCGCGTCGCGATCGCCCAGTATCCGGGCTTCGGGCTCGCCCTCCAGCGCAATGGTGATTCGCTTGGCGTTGGCCTGCGGGAGCGCCTCTGAAATTGCCTGGCGCAGCACGTCGGCCAGATCCACCGGCGCCGGCGGCGCCAGTTCTTCGGCGCCTTCGTGCCGCGCCATGGACAGCAGTTGTTCGACCAGCCGCGTGGCGCGGTCGATGCCCGCGGTGAGCCGCTGTTCGGCCACCTGCCGCGCCGGTGCGTCGCCCGCGCGCTGCAGCGCCTGCATTTGCAGCCGCAGCGCCGCCAGCGGCGAACGAAGTTCATGCGCCGCGTCGCCCACGAATTGCTTTTGCTGGGCGAATGCGCCGCGCATGCGTTCGAGCAGCAGGTTCAGCTCTTGAACCAGGGGGCGGATTTCGTCGGGCAGGCCCCGTACGCTGATGGGGGAAAGATCCTCGGGCTGCCGAGCGGCCACCTGGGCGCGTGCCCGCTTGACCGGGCGCAGCGACCAACTGACGACGCACCAGATGATCAGCATCAACAGTGGCGCGGCCGCGGCGATGGGAGCCACGGTGCGCAGCGCAAGCGCGCGCGCCATGTTCCTGCGCACCCCCATGTCCTGCGCTACCTGGATTACCTGGAATGGCGTCGCCAGCGAATACACCCGATAGGTTTCGCCTTCCAGTCTGGCGTCGGAAAATCCCAGCACGATCTGGCTGGGCAGGCGCAGGCGCGACCGGGAGTTGAAGACGCGCAGGCCGTCCGGCGTCCATATCTGGATGATGAGGTCATCGGCCACGGGTGAGCCCGCGCCGCGTGCGTGTGTGGGGCCGGTGCTGAGCAGGCCGTCGCCGGTGCCCAGCGACAGGGCGGTGCGCTGGAGCAGGGAATCGAAAATGTCGTCGGCTTGCGCCAGGGTGCTGCGGTAGGCGATTGCGCCTTGCACCAGCGCGCCGACCGCGATCGCGGCCAGCAGAAAGAAAAGCAGCCTGGCTCTCAGCGAATAGCTAAGCGGAATGCTCATGTTTTGGGGATGACATAGCCCACGCCTCGGACGTTCTGGATCAGGTTCTGCCCCAGTTTCTTGCGCAGGCCATGAATATATACCTCAACGGCGTTGCTGCTGATGCTGTCCTTCCAGCTATAGAGCTTTTCTTCAAGCTGCGCGCGCGAAAAAATCATGCCGGGCCGTGCGATCAGAGGTTCCAGGACGGCCCATTCCCGAGCGGTCAGCGCCACCGGCGCGCCATCCACCATGGCTGCATGGGCCTGAGGGTCGATGGTGATGCCATCGTGTTCGAACACGGGCTCCGCGCGGCCCGCGCTGCGGCGGATCAGCGCACGCATGCGCGCCAGCAATTCGTCCACGTCATAGGGCTTGACGATGTAATCGTCCGCGCCCGCATCCAGCCCGGCGATGCGGTCGCTGACGGCGTCGCGTGCGGTGGCGATCAGCACCGGCGTGCGGTCCTTGCGCGCGCGCAATTCGCGCAGCAACGCCAGGCCGTCACGCTTGGGCAGCCCGAGGTCCAGCAGCACGAGGTCGTACGGGTCGGTGCGCAAGGCAAGCTCCGCCGCGTTGCCGTCCTTGACCCAGTCGACGGCGTAATGTTCTGCGCGCAGGCAGTCCAATACGCTTTCGCCGATCATGATGTCGTCTTCCACAAGGAGGATGCGCATGGGGGTTCCGCTTGGGTGGTCCAGCAGATTGGACGCGCGGCGAACGGCCCGAGTTCCCTAGCGGCAGGGGCAGGGGTGGGCATAGGCGGGGCCAGAAATGAAAAAAGCAGCCCGAATGGGGCTGCTTTTAGGAATTGGTGCCGGCAATAGGAGTCGAACCTACGACCTTCGCATTACGAATGCGCTGCTCTACCAACTGAGCTATGCCGGCAAGACCATTTGCTTTTGTTTCTGGACCAGGCCGGAAAGCTGCAAGCAAAACATCTTTGTTTTCCCAGTTCGCTGCCTTTTTTAGGGCCCGATCTGGAAAGACCGAGATCATATCAGAGTTTTTTGGCGATGGGGAAGGGTCACGCCAAAATTCTCTGAAAAAAATGCGATTTGCATCCTTTGGATTTTTCGTACATAATTTCGGTCTTGGCAGATCCCCGATAGCTCAGTCGGTAGAGCGACGGACTGTTAATCCGCAGGTCGCTGGTTCGAGCCCAGCTCGGGGAGCCAAAAGAATTCAGGGCCGCTCACGCAAGTGAGCGGCCCTTTTGGTTTTTCGGCGGCGTGCGCCGCTGTGCGTTTTTTCCGCGGCATGCGCCGCTGTGGGTTTTTCGGCGGCATGCGTCGCTGTGGGCATTTTCCGCGCCACGCGCCGCTGTGCGCACGCCATGGGAGCCATCTGCATGGAACACGACAAGCAAGATAGCCGTCAGGAAGACAAGCGCGTTGGCGTGACCGTGATTTCGGGCTTTCTGGGAAGCGGGAAGACCTCGCTGCTGAATCGCCTGGTGCGCGAGCCGGCCTATGCCGATGCCGTCGTCATCGTCAACGAGTATGGAGACATCGGCGTCGATCACCATCTGGTGCGCCTGGCGCCGGACAACGTCGTGCTGGTCGAGGGCGGCTGCCTTTGCTGTGTGGTAAGCGGTTCGGTGGTTGACGCCTTGCGCGAACTCTTCATGCTTGCCCTCGGCCGCAAGATCAAGCCATTCCGGCGGGTGCTGATAGAAACCAGCGGGCTGGCGGATCCGGCGCCTGTTCTTTTCACGCTGAAGCACGATAAATTCCTTGCGGAGCGATACGTCTATCAGGGCGCCATAGTCGTCGTGGCGGCAACGCACGGGCCAGAAGAGCTGGATCTGCAGCCCGAGGCGGGCCGCCAGCTTGCCCTTGCCGACACGGTGGTGATCAGCAAGTCCGACCTGACGGATGCCGCGCAGGTGCGCAAGACGGAAGCGGCGATCGCCGCCATCAATCCCGGCGCGCACCGTTGCGTGCAGTTGCCGGATGAGCCCCTGGCCGCCGCGCTGCGCGAGGGGGGCGACCCGCGTGCGCGACGCGACGGGACGGTCACGTCGAAGTGGCTGAGCGCTTTTTCCGCGCCCGCCGCCGGCCGCCACGCGAACGTGAAGAGTTTTTCGCTGACGCTGTCGCCGCTTCCTTCCCGGGCGGCCTTCCTGGCGGGCGTTGCGCGGATCCAGGAGCGCTTTGGCCCGGCCTTGCTGAGAATGAAAGGATTGATCTGCTTCCAGGGAGAGGCCTTGCCCACCGAGGTTCATGGTGTGCATGGCGAGCTGTATCCAATGCGTCCCTTGGCTGAATGGCCTGGTGAAGACCGTCTGTCCCGGCTGGTGTTCATCGTTCGCGGGCTCGACGTCCGCGAGGTCAGCGATGCGGTGCGCGAGGCGCTGGGGCAGGGCGCGGGCTGACGGGCGCCGTGGAAGGACCCCGTTGCATTGGCCGAAATTCCGTTGCTGATGTTGCACGGAAATACGGTATAACCGGTACGGTCTGATGCACGTATCGAGACAATCATGGATCGTCTGAAAGCCATGCAGGTGTTCGTCGAGGTTGCCGACCGGGGCAGCCTGTCGGCGGCCGCCGTCCACCTGGATATGTCTCGCGCCATGGTGTCACGATATCTGGCCGAGATGGAGCAGTGGGTAGGCGTGCGCCTTTTGCACCGCACCACGCGCCGTCTCAGTCTGACGCCGGCGGGCGCTGAAACCTTGCCCCGTTGCCGGCAGATGCTGGACATGGTCGGTGATCTGCACAGCGCCGTTGCAACTCCCGAAGACACGCCGCGAGGCCTCTTGCGCATCACCACCAGCATGTCCTTCGGCGCACGCCACCTGGCGGGCGCCGTGACGGACTACGTCAAGCTGCACCCGGGCACTTCGGTGGACTTGATGCTGGTGGAACGTGCGGTCAATCTGGTGGAAGAGCGGGTTGACCTGGCGGTGCGCATCACGAATGACCTGGATCCGAACCTGATTGCCCGCAAGCTGGCGGTGTGCCGTTCGGTGGTCTGTGCCTCGCCGGAATACCTGGCGCGCGAAGGTGTGCCGGCGCGCATCGAAGACCTGTCGTTGCGCAACTGCCTCACCCATTCGTATTTCGGCAAAAGCCTGTGGCGGTTCGAGCGCGATGGCGAGCCCGTCGATGTGCCGGTCAGTGGAAGCATCAGCGCCAACGAAGTGTCGGTGTTGTCCAGCGCGGCCGTGCAAGGGGCGGGTATCGCCATGCTGCCCACGTATTACGCGGCCGACCACATCGCCTCGGGCCGGCTGCAGGTCATCCTGCCTCAGTGCAAGCCGCAGGAGCTGGGTATCTATGGCGTCTACGCCTCGCGCCGCCAAATGCCGCTGATTTTGCGCTCGATGCTGGATTTTCTGGTTGACCGGCTTGGTTCGGCTCCGTGGGACAAGACGGCGGCCTAGCCGTTCGACGGTTTGTCGTGCTCGCCGCGGCTTGAGGGCCATTTAAATGGCGGTCTTTATGGCGGTATAATTTGGCGGCTGTTTGGACGTATTTGGCGTGGCCGGTCATCCGGGATGTTTCTCCCCGTGGATGTTCCAAGGCTGGCCAATGTCCGCTAGCATTCGACCTTAGAAAACACCAAACAATCGTTCCGGCCTGGTAACGGGCCGACGCAAGGCGAGGCCCGGCTTCGCATGCGCAAGGGGGCGTGTCGGATTGCGAAAGGCGCTTTTCCGCCGTGTCGCAGGGCCGATGCCTGTTGATCTAGTCTTTGCTATCAATTTTCGCGGAAGGGTTGGCGCTGGAAGCTACCGGCGCATTCCGCAGCCATATTGGCGATTGGCGCCAGCGCGACTGGCGCCAGCTTTTCCAGAATTTGCTCGGGATGTCTGCCTTGGCCACGCGCCGCGGCAGGCTGTCCGCCTCATAGGCATTCGCGCGGCCGTTTCGCGCTGGCCTTGGCATGGGGCGGCGTGCATGGCGGTAAGACAGGAACCCAGTGATAACTATGCAAGCCAACACCGACTGTCGCGTCGCCGTTTTTGCGGCGGGCCGGGCGTGTGCGGATGCGCGTCGTGTGATCGCAAGCCCCGCAGTGGCGTCTTCGCGCCTGCGTGCGGTTTTTCGCGCGGTTTCGCGTCTTCTTGCTGGCGCGGCTGGTGTTGCGCCTTCGCTGTCAGTGGCTTTGGTGTCAGGGGATTCGGTATCTGCAGCTTCGGTATCTGAGGCTTCGGTGTCCGCAGCTTCGGCGCCGGTGGCTTCAATGCGCGTGGCAGTCCTGTCGGCCGCTTGTTTTCAATTCGCGGGCGCAAATGAAAAAGGCCCGGCGCATACGCCAGGCCTTCATCAATTTGGTTGCGGGGGCAGGATTTGAACCTACGACCTTCGGGTTATGAGCCCGACGAGCTGCCAGACTGCTCCACCCCGCGTCTGAGAAATGAATATTAACCTTCTTTCAAACCTAGCGCAAGTTAGCCCCTTTTTGAATTTGGATGTCGATGAACGATAGCGAGGCAATACTCGTGCTGGAAACCGCGCTTTTGTGTGCGGTGCAGCCGATGCAGATTTCCGATATGCGCAAGCTGTTCGGGGATGATGAACAATTCGACAACAACGCCGTGCGTACGCTCCTCGCGACGCTGCAAAGCAACTGGGCCGACGGCGGACTTGAGCTTGTGCAACTGGCATCCGGATGGCGGTTTCAAAGCCGTCCCAGCATGCAGCGCTACCTGGAGCGCCTGAGCCCCGAGAAGCCGCCCAAGTACTCGCGCGCCGTCATGGAAACGCTGGCCATCGTGGCCTGGCGCCAGCCCGTGACGCGTGGCGATATCGAAGATATTCGCGGCGTGACGGTGTCATCGCAGATCGTAAAGGCGCTCGAGGATCGCGGCTGGATCGAAGTCATCGGCCATCGTGACGCGCCGGGACGTCCCGCGCTGTTCGGCACGACGCGCCAGTTTTTGGATGACCTGGGCTTGCGTGCGCTCGACGAGCTGCCCCCGCTGGAGTCCGCCCACGCCGCTGCCGCGCTGGCCGGGCTGGATCTGGGCGAAGTCCAGCAGGTCCTGGGAGAAGGGGGCGATTCCCCCGAAAGCGATGCCGGCGCGGAGCAAGGCGCGCCAGCGGTGCAGGCTGGTCCTGAAGAAGAGGGGGTGTCCGCCGACGCGTCCGGGTCTGAAAATGCGGGCGACGCGCAAGGCTCCCTGGAATCGGTTGCCGAAGGCGCTGGTTCGGGCAATGGGGCCTCTGAAGAGAGTGCTACCACTGAAGAGGCTGCGAGCGCCGAAGAGGCTGCGGCTACTGAAAAGTCTGCGAACGCTGAAGAAATCGCCGCCGAAGGTATCGCCTCTGGAGAAATCGCATCGGAAGCCGCTTCGTCCGAGGATGATTCCTTCGAGCAGCAGGCAGACGCCCTCGACTCGCCCACAACTACCGAGTCGCAAAATGTGCGCGCTGGGAATGCCCGTGGGGACGAAGATCTGAACTTTCCGTTGCCTGAATTGTCTCTTTCGGAAGACGATGCTCCCATAGCTGCCATCGATAGCGTAGAATCGCAGCTTTCGCGCACAGAAGAAGGCGCGGATCCCGCCGACGAATCCACCGTCCGGGAGCAAGCCGAAGGCTTGTCCAATACGCTGCCCTCGTCCGGATTCTCCGGCAACAGGGCTGGCAACGACATTTCCAATATGGCCGCCGATGCCTCCGAGGCCGGTGCTGCAAAGGAAATGGTCGAGAACGCAAAACACGCGGAACCGACTGACCCGATTGACGAGACCAATACTGTGGCCCCTGGCGCCGCCGGGCGTGAGCCCGTTCATGGTCTTGGCGAGGCCGTTCAGCCTGACCCCGATTCCGCCACCGCGGATCCGGAAGAGGCGGACCCCGAGCGGTCCGGGTCTGAACGGACTTCGGCGTCCCCAGATGATGACGCGCCTGCTCCCGGCAGGCCTACACAAGTTTGAAATTCGGAGCTGTCCCAGTGACAACGAATACAGCAATGCAGGACGACACCCCCCGCCCGGATGACGCCGTGACCGGCGGCCAGCCTGAAACCTCCGTCTCGCGAGAGCCGGCTGCCGAAGGTGACGCCGGCGCGCGCGGTCGCGGACGAAAGCTGAGGACGCCGTTTCGCCGTCGCCGCGGTGACGCCGCGGCGGAACAGGCGCCCGCGGCAGAAGGGCAGCCCGCGACGGCGGCCGCTCCGGTCGAATCTGTGGATTCCCGGGGAAATGAGCAGGAAGCCGAACAGGCCCTGGCCTATCTGGATACGGCCGACCGTATGGAGCAGCGGCTGGGCAAGTACCTGAACAGCGAAGCCGTCATGCCCAAGCTGCACAAGGTGCTGGCCGATGCCGGAATCGGTTCGCGCCGCGAGATGGAAGAACTGATTGTCGCGGGCCGTGTGTCCGTCAATGGCGAGCCGGCCCACATCGGCCAGCGCGTGGGTCCCAATGACCAGGTGCGCGTCAACGGCAAGCCGATCATGCGCGCGAACACTAAAAAGCCGCCGCGCGTGATCCTCTATCACAAGCCCGCCGGCGAAATCGTCAGCCACGACGATCCGGGTGGCCGGGCCAGCGTTTTTGCGCGCCTGCCCAAGCTGCGCACCGGTAAATGGCTGTCGGTGGGGCGTCTGGACCTGAACACCGAAGGTCTGCTGATCTTCACGACCTCGGGCGACATGGCCAACCGGATCATGCATCCGCGTTATGGCACCGAGCGCGAATACGCGGTCCGCGTCCTGGGTGAAATGGACGAAGCGCAGCGCCAGTCGCTGGTGGACGGCATCGAGCTCGAAGACGGCCTGGCTGCGTTCGGCTCGCTGGACTACCTGGGCGGCGACGGCAGCAACCGCTGGTATCGCGTCACGCTGCAGGAAGGCCGTAATCGCGAAGTCCGCCGCATGTTCGAGGCAGTTGGCGTCACCGTCAGCCGCCTGATCCGCACTCGTTTCGGCGACGTGGTCCTGCCCCGCACGCTGCGTCGCGGCCGGTGGGACGAGCTGGACGCCTCGCTCGTGACCGCCCTCATGGTTCAGCTTGGACTGTTGCGAGATGACGACGATGCGCCGGGTAATCGCCGGCGCTCCAAGCAGCCGCAATCGCATGACAGCGCGTTGCCCCCGGGATTCGGCACCATGGACCGCAACGGCATGAACGGCGCTCGCATCGGACGCCGCGGCAAGCTGCAGGGCGGCGGTGTCGGTAGCGCCGGACAGGCCGCGGCGTGTCCCTCCGATCCTTTCGGCACCGGCTTGATGATTGCCGGCGGCTACGCCAATGGTCATCCGTTGGCTGCCGAAGGCGGTGCTGGCAACCGCAAGGGCGGCAAGTCCACGGGCCGGCCCTCCGGCGCTGGCAAGCCGGGCGGGAAGCCCGGCGGGCGGTCCGGCGGCAAGCCGCGTGGCCCGCGGGCCGCAGCTGCGAACGGTCCTGCCGGCAATGCGGCTTCCGCCAATGTGGCGGCTGGCGGCATGGCAGAGGCTCCTGCCGGTACGGGCCGTCGGCCTGGCGGCAAGTCTTCCGGCAAGCCTGCCGGTGGCAAGCCGGCCGGTTCACGCGGCGGCAATGCTCCCCGTAATGGCAAGCCCGCGTCCGGCGGACGCGGCGGAAACAAGGCCGAAGGCGCGCGCACGGGTGGAAACAAGGGTCCGGGCGCAGGCGGCAAGCCGCGCTCGCCCCGCAGCGGCGCATCGCGCGGCGAGGGTTCCTCCCGCGGCGACGACTGGCAGCCCCGCGGTGCTTCGGCGCACGAATCGCGCCTGGGCGTGGTGGGTGGTGGCCGGGGGCGCCAGGGCCGCTGAAGGCCGCCAGGCGGTGCGCTGGACGCACTGTCTGGTTTGGGATCCGTCCCACATAACCGTAAGCCCGTGACGAATCAGGCGTTTTTCCAGTTTATCTGGTAAAATCAATGGTTTTCATGGCTTCGCGTCATTGCTTTTTGACGGATGCACTGCGTTGTCTTCAGTGCGCGTTACCGCAAAAAGCACGTCGGCGGCGTTTCTGCCAGTCGGGCGCACGGCTTTTGTACTGGCGTGTGCTTTTGTACTGGCGTGTGCCGGACGCTGTTTGCAGCAGTCTCCTTGGCGCGTGTCGCTATCTGCAGTCGGTGCGCAAGCGCCGCGGTACCCGGACTGAACGGGTAGGGCAGGCAAGGCGGCGCAAGCCAAAAATTAGGTCGCAATATAGGGCGCTGCCCAGCATTGCTCCTTACGTGCAGTAGGGAAGCGGCTGGGCTCTGTGCAATATCGGTGGGCTGGGCGTGCAGCCCATTTTTTTTGAGTATATGGCTGATTTATTCGCATTGACCGAAGAGGCTCTGGCCGGCATGGACGTCGAACTCGTTGACGTCGAGCGTGCCGCCCTGGGCCTTTTGCGCGTCACGATCGATCGGGTCGGCGGTGTGCGCATCGAAGACTGCGAGCAGGTGTCCCGCCAATTGTCGCGGGTGTTTGAGGTCGAGAACATCGACTACAAGCGGCTGGAAGTCGGTTCGCCGGGCATTGACCGCCCGTTGCGCAACGAGGCCGAATTCCGCCGGTTCGCAGGCGAGCGCATCGAAATCAAGCTGCGCGAGGCATTGGACGGCCGCAAGGTCTTTTCGGGCACGTTGACCGTGCCGGAAGACGACGCCGCAGCCTCGGACGCTGCTGGAATGCACAAGACCGTGTTCGGTCTCGAATTTGAGGCAAAAAAGAACGAAGTCCAGGTTTTGAATTTCACGGTCGATGACATCGAACGTGCAAAACTGGATCCCGTTCTGGATTTCAAGGGCAAAAAGCGATGAGTCGCGAAATTCTTCTGTTGGTCGATGCCTTGGCGCGTGAAAAGAACGTCACGCGTGACGTCGTGTTCGGCGCTCTCGAAAGTGCGCTGGCCTCGGCCATGAAAAAGCGCTTCAAGGATGATGCGGACATCCGTGTTTCCATCGATAGGGAAACCGGTGACCACGAAGGCTTCCGCCGGTGGCTGGTCGTGCCCGACGAGGCCGGCCTGCAAGAGCCCGACAAGCAGGAAATGCTGTCGGATGCCGAGGAAATCGTCCCCGGCATCAAGGAAGGCGAGTACATCGAAGAGCCGCTCGAACCCATCGAATTCGGTCGTATCGGCGCGCAGGCGGCCAAGCAGGCCATCCTGCAGAAGATCCGCGACGCCGAGCGCGAGCAGGTGCTCAACGACTTCCTGGATCGTGGTGAAACCATCGTGTCCGGAACGATCAAGCGCATGGACAAGGGCGACGCCATCGTCGAAACCGGCAAGATCGAAGCGCGCCTGCCGCGCTCCGAAATGATCCCGAAGGAAAACCTCCGGGTCGCCGATCGCGTGCGCGCCTTCGTGTTGCGTGTAGACCACGCCGCGCGCGGCCAGCAAGTGATCCTCTCGCGCACGTCGCCCGAGTTCATCCGCCAGCTGTTTGAGAACGAAGTGCCCGAAATCGAACAGGGCCTTCTTGAAATCAAGGCTGCTGCCCGCGACGCCGGCGTGCGTGCGAAGATCGCCGTGGTGGCATACGATAAGCGTATCGATCCCATCGGTACCTGCGTGGGCATGCGCGGTTCGCGCGTAACCGCCGTGCGCAACGAACTCGGCGGCGAACAGGTCGACATCGTGCTGTGGTCGGAAGATCCCGCGCAGTTCGTCATCGGCGCCCTGGCGCCGGCCAACGTAGAATCCATCGTGGTCGACGAAGACAAGCACGCGATGGACGTCGTTGTCGACGAGGAAAACCTGCCCAAGGCCATTGGCGCCAAGGGCCAGAACGTGCGCCTGGCATCCGAACTGACCGGCTGGCAGATCAACATCATGACGCCGGAAGAAAGCCTGAATCGCCAGGAAGTCGAGCGTTCGGGGTTGCGCACCACGTTCATGAGCAAGCTTGACGTCGATGAAGAAGTCGCTGACATCCTGATCGACGAAGGATTTACCGGTATCGAGGAAATCGCCTACGTTCCCATGCAGGAACTGCTGGAAATCGAGGCGTTTGACGAAGACACCATCAATGAGTTGCGCGCCCGTGCCCGCAATGCGCTCCTGACCGAGGCAATCGCCCAGGAAGAGCGCCTTGAGACCGCACAGGATTTGCTTGAACTCGAAGGCATGACGCCGGAACTGGCCGCCAAGCTGGCCGAGCGTCAAGTGCATACGCGTGATGATCTGGCCGAATTGGCAACGGACGAACTGGCGGAAATCGCCGGTCTGACCGAACAGGAAGCCAGCGATCTCATCATGCGTGCCCGCGCCCATTGGTTCGACGAAGAATAACCAAAAGGACACGGGTCTGCGGCGGAGGAAGCTCCGCTTCGTCTGCCGCAAGTTCACGTTGTTTGTAATAGCTGCCTATAGGGAAGAGAGAGCCTAATGTCGAGTAATACCGTCGCCCAGTTCGCTACCGAGCTGAAAATGCCTGCCAACGTGCTGCTGGATCAGCTGCGTTCGGCTGGCGTTGACCTCAAATCGGTCGACGACTCCGTCACCGACAGCGACAAGGCGAAATTGCTCGAATCGCTGCGTCGCGCCCATGGCGCGACCGAAGGCAAGAAGATCACGCTGACGCGCCGCCAGACTTCCGAGATCCGGCAAGCCGACGCCACGGGCCGTTCGCGCACCATTCAAGTCGAGGTGCGCAAGAAGCGCGTTTTCGTCAAGCGCGACCCGTCCGAACTCGCCCTGGAGCAGGCTGCTTCCGCCCGTGCGGAAGAAGAAGTTGCGGCCGATGAGGCCCAGCAGGTCTCCGCGCCGGCCGCGCCTGTGGCGCCTGCCGCCGTCGAGCCCCGCGAAGCTGCTCCCGTGCCGGCCGAGGCCCCGGCCCCGGCTCCCGCCCCCGTGCAAGAGCCCGCCGCCGCCGAAACGGCCGCGCCGGTCGAAGCGCCCGAGGCAACTGAATCCGTCGCGGCCGAAGCGCCCGCCCCCGTCGAGGCCCAAGCGCCCGAAGTCCAGGCTCAGCCTGAACCCGAACCGACGCCGGCGCCCGCTCCTGCCGAGCCCGTGGCCACCGAGGCCAAGCCCGAAATCAAGACTGAACCCACCGAGCCCCAGGCTGAACAAGCCGAGCCGGAACCCGCTGTGCTAGCCAATAAGTCCGAATCCTCTTCCTCCCAGGCCGCTGGGCCTGTCGCCCAGGCCCAGCCTGCCGCGAAGTCCGAACCCGTAAAGCCCGCCGCGAAGCCCGAGGCTGCCGCGCCCGCTGCCGCCCCCAAGGTTGGCAACCGCGCCGACAATCGTCGTGCAGGTCCGCCGCTGGCCGCGTCCGCCGCTCCGGCTGCCCGTGACGAAGCCCGCCGCGCTGCCGAAGCTGAAGCTGCCGCGCTGCGTGAAATGCTCAACCGTCCGCGCAAGGTGCTGCGTGCGCCCGAGCCCGAGGCTCCTGCCGCCGCGCCGATTTCCGGCACGCTGCACAAGCCGGCCGGCAAGCCCGGCGCCGCGCCTGCCGCCAAGAAGGACGCCAAGCCCGCAGCTCCGGGCGCCAAGAAGACCATCAAGACCGCCGAAGTCGCTTCGACCTGGTCCGATGACTCCTCGCGCAAGAAGCCTGCCGACAAGCCCGCAGCACCTGCCAGCCGCGACGGCTGGCGCGCAGGCGGCAAGGGCGGTGGCAAGTCGGGCGGCCGCGGTGGCCGCAACCAGCAGAACGACCGTCGCAGCGAACCGGCGCCGCAGGAATTCATCGCGCGTGAAGTCCACGTGCCGGAAACCATCAGCGTGGCCGACCTGGCGCACAAGATGTCCGTCAAGGCCGCCGAGGTCATCAAGCAACTGATGAAGCTGGGCCAGATGGTCACCATCAACCAGGTTCTGGACCAGGAAACGGCCATGATCGTGGTCGAGGAACTGGGCCACGTCGCCATCGCCGCCAAGCTGGACGATCCGGAAGCCTTCCTGGACGAAACCGCCTCGCAATCCGAAGCCGAACAGCTGCCGCGCGCCCCGGTCGTGACCGTCATGGGCCACGTCGACCACGGCAAGACCTCGCTGCTGGACTACATCCGCCGCGCCAAGGTTGCCGCGGGCGAAGCCGGCGGCATTACGCAGCACATCGGCGCCTACCATGTCCGCACCGAGCGCGGCATGGTGACCTTTCTTGACACCCCGGGCCACGAGGCGTTCACCGCCATGCGTGCCCGCGGCGCCAAGGCGACGGACATCGTCATCCTGGTGGTTGCTTCCGACGACGGCGTGATGCCGCAAACGCGTGAAGCCATCCACCACGCCAAGGCCGCGGGCGTGCCCATGGTCGTGGCCGTGACCAAGATCGACAAGCCGTCCGCCAACCCGGACCGCGTCAAGCAGGAACTGGTTGCCGAAGAAGTCGTGCCGGAAGAATACGGCGGCGACGTGCCGTTCGTCGGCGTGTCCGCCAAGACCGGCGAGGGCATCGACGACCTCCTGGAAAACGTGCTGCTGCAAGCCGAAGTGCTGGAACTGAAGGCGCCGGAAGACGCGCCCGCCAAGGGCCTGGTCATCGAAGCCCGTCTGGACAAGGGCCGCGGCCCCGTCGCGACGATCCTGGTGCAGAGCGGCACGCTCAAGCGCGGCGACGTCGTGCTGGCCGGCGCAAGCTTTGGCCGTGTGCGCGCCATGCTGGACGAAAACGGCAAGCCGATCCAGGAAGCCGGTCCTTCGATCCCCGTGGAAATCCAGGGCCTCACCGAAGTTCCCGCCGCCGGCGACGAATTGATGGTGCTGTCCGACGAGCGCAAGGCGCGTGAAATCGCGCTGTTCCGCCAGGGCAAGTTCCGCGACGTCAAGCTGGCCCGCCAGCAGGCCGCCAAGCTCGAGTCCATGTTCGACAACCTGGGCGAAGGCACGCAGACCCTGGCCCTGATCGTCAAGACCGACGTTCAAGGTTCGCAGGAAGCGCTGGTGCAATCGCTGACCAAGCTGTCCACCGACGAAGTGCGCGTGCAAGTCGTGCACGCGGCCGTGGGCGGCATTTCGGAAAGCGACATCAACCTGGCCATCGCCTCGAACGCCGTGGTGATCGGCTTCAACGTGCGGGCGGAAGCCAGCGCCAAGAAGCTTGCCGAGAACAACGGCATCGACGTGCGCTACTACAACATCATCTACGACGCCGTGGATGAGGTGAAGGCGGCCATGTCGGGCATGTTGGCGCCCGAGAAGAAGGAAGAGATCATCGGCCTGGTCGAGATCCGCGAGGTCTACAGCATCTCCCGCATCGGCAACATCGCCGGTTGTATGGTGCTGGACGGCATCGTGCGTCGCGACTCGCAGGTCCGCCTGCTGCGCAACAACGTGGTCCAGTGGACCGGCCAGCTCGAATCGCTGCGCCGCTTCAAGGACGACGTCAAGGAAGTCAAGTCGGGCTTCGATTGCGGTCTCACGCTGCGCGGCAACAACGACATCCAGGTGGGCGACCAGCTGGAAGTCTTTGAAATCAAGGAAATCGCGCGTACGCTGTAAAGCGCGCGCCAGGCATTGTTAATGAGCCGTCACAAGTCCAAAGCCATCCCCGGCCGCAATCTGCGGCTGGCCGACCAGATCCAGAAGGATCTGGCCGGGATCATCCAGCGCGAAATCGACACGACTCGCGCTGGACTGATCACCCTTTCGGGTGTGGAGCTGTCGACCGACTACGCGCATGCCAAGGTGTGGTTCACGGTTTTGGGCGCCGAGCCCGAAGCCGCCACCGCCTTGCTGAACGAGAAGGCCGGCTGGCTGCATTCGCAGCTCTACAAGCTGTTGCACATTCACACCGTCCCCACTTTGCGCTTTTTCCACGACGAGCAAGTCGCTCGTGGCATCGAGATGTCGATCCTCATCGACCGCGCAAACCGCCCCGGCCCGCATTCGGGCGTTCCCGACGAGCCAGAAGACCAGTCCTGAACGGGCTGTCGTCACTGCTTCATTTTCCGGATTTCGACGATGGCTAAACGACGCGGGCTTGCGCTCGACGGTGTGCTGTTGCTCGACAAACCTGTAGGTTTGTCGAGCAACCACGCCCTGCAGCGCGCCAAACGCGCCATGGACGCGGCAAAAGCGGGCCATACCGGCACGCTGGACCCCTTTGCGACCGGCTTGCTGGTGTGCTGTATGGGGCGCGCGACCAAAATTTCCGGCGCGATGCTTGACGCCGACAAGGCATATCGCGCTACGCTGCAATTTGGATCGGAAACCGATTCCGGCGACCTGACGGGCAACGTCACGGCCACCGCCGAACCGGGGTTCGCCGTCGAGGAACAGGCACTGCGCGACGCGCTGTCACGTTTCTCCGGCACCATCTCGCAGATTCCGCCGATGTACTCGGCGCTCAAGCGCGACGGCAAGCCCTTGTACGAGTACGCGCGCGCCGGCATCGAGCTGGAGCGGCCTCCGCGCCAGATCACGATATACCGCATCGAGCTGTTGTCCCTGAACGGGACGCAGGCAGAGATCGATGTGGCTTGCAGTAAAGGCACATACATCCGAACGCTTGCCCAGGACATCGGGCGCGTGCTGGGCTGTTACGCCCACCTGACGGCGCTGCGGCGCACGCATGTCGGGCCATTTTCTCTGGAACGCGCCGTTGAACTGGAAGCCTTGCAGGCCATGCCAGACCCGAAGCAGGCATTGCTTGCACTGAACGAATTGCCGGAGGGCTTGCTGCCCTCCACCCTGACCATAAAGGACTCGCTATGACTCGCGCCTTGCGCAACGTCGCCATCATCGCCCACGTTGACCACGGTAAAACCACCCTGGTCGACCAGCTGCTGCGCCAATCCGGCACCTTCCGCGAAAACCAGGCGCTGACCGAACGGGTCATGGACTCGAACGACCTGGAAAAAGAACGCGGCATCACCATTCTGGCCAAGAACTGCGCCGTCGAATACCAGGGCACCCACATCAACATCGTCGACACCCCGGGACACGCGGACTTCGGCGGTGAAGTCGAGCGCGTGCTGTCCATGGTCGACGGCGTGCTGCTGCTGGTCGATGCGGTCGAAGGCCCGATGCCCCAGACCATCTTCGTGACCCGCAAGGCGCTGGCCCTGGGCCTGAAGCCGATCGTCGTGGTCAACAAGGTCGACCGCCCCGGCGCCCGCACCGACTTCGTCATCAACGCCACGTTCGACCTGTTCGACAAGCTGGGCGCCACCGAAGAGCAGCTGGACTTCCCGGTCGTGTACGCCTCGGGCCTGTCGGGCTACGCCGGTCTCACCCCGGACGTGCGCGAAGGCGACATGCGTCCGCTGTTCGAAGCCATCCTGCAGCACGTGCCGCAGCGTAACGACGATCCCAATGGTCCGCTGCAGATGCAGATCATCTCGCTGGACTACAACAGCTACGTCGGCAAAATCGGCGTGGGCCGCATCAACCGTGGCCGCATGCGTCCCGGCATGGAAGTCGCCTACAAGTTCGGTCCCGACGGCCAGGGCGGCCGTGGCCGCATCAACCAGGTGCTGAAGTTCCACGGCCTGGAGCGCGTCGTCGTGAACGAAGCCGAAGCCGGCGACATCGTGCTGATCAACGGCATTGAAGAACTGGGCATCGGCTGCACCGTCACCGACCCGGTCAACCAGGAACCGCTGCCGATGCTGCGCATCGACGAGCCCACCCTGACCATGAACTTCATGGTGAACACGTCGCCGCTGGCCGGCCGCGAAGGCAAGTTCGTGACCAGCCGCCAACTGCGCGACCGCCTGGATCGTGAACTGAAGTCCAACGTGGCGCTGCGCGTGCGCGACACGGGCGACGACACGGTGTTCGAAGTGTCGGGCCGTGGCGAACTGCACCTGACCATTCTGCTGGAAACGATGCGCCGTGAAGGCTACGAGCTGGCCGTGTCGCGTCCGCGCGTCGTGTTCAAGGAAATCGATGGCGTGAAGTCCGAGCCGTTCGAATCCCTGACGGTCGACGTGGAAGACGCGCATCAGGGCGGCGTCATGGAAGAACTGGGCCGCCGCAAGGGCGACCTGCAGGACATGCAGCCGGACGGCCGTGGCCGTACCCGCCTGGAATACCTGATCCCGGCCCGCGGCCTGATCGGCTTCCAGAACGAGTTCCTGACGCTGACGCGCGGCACGGGCCTGATGAGCCACATCTTCCACGAATACGGCCCGGTCAAGGAAGGCGCCATCGGCGAGCGCCGCAATGGCGTGCTGATCAGCCAGGACAACGGCGACGCCGTGGCCTACGCGCTCTGGAAGCTCCAGGATCGCGGCCGCATGTTCGTCAATCCGGGTGAAGCGCTGTACGAAGGCATGATCATCGGCATTCACAGCCGCGACAACGACCTGGTCGTGAACCCGATCAAGGGCAAGCAGCTGACCAACGTGCGCGCCTCGGGCACCGACGAAGCCGTGCGCCTGGTTCCGCCGATCCAGATGTCGCTGGAATACGCCGTGGAATTCATCGACGACGACGAACTGGTGGAACTCACCCCGAAGTCGATCCGTCTGCGCAAGCGTCACCTGCTGGAAAACGAGCGCAAGCGCGCCGCACGCGAAGCCGCTGTCTGACTTTGAGCGCGGGAAGCCTGGTCTTCCCGCCTCGATGCGAAAAGCCGCGCACCTTTCAGGGTGCGCGGCTTTTTTTCGTTGGCGGCATTACAGACCACCGTGCTGATGGCGGTACTCCTGCGTGCGGCCGCCATACCCATAGGCGGCTGCACGCGCGTCGATGACGTGGACGTAGGAGCACTCGTGCAGCTCGCCCAGGATGTCCTGGAAGGCGCCGAACACCTCCTTGATGAAGCGCGCTTTTTCGGCCTTGGTATTGGTTTCGTCCGTGACGCTGATGTCCAGGTGGAATGCGTGCTTGCCCAGTTCGGATAAGGGCTGGCCGCCGATGAACCATAGTTCGTGCGGAATGTGCTGCAGGGTGATGGCGATGACGGGCAGCTTCTTGCCCAACACGGACTGGGTCAGTCCCTTGACCGCATCGACGATGCGGCGGTCGATGTCGGCGTCGGGCGTTCCAGAACGATGGATGACGATGTGAGGCATGGCGGATCTCCTGGGTGGACGGTACAACTGCAGTGTAGAAACGCCGTTGACATCGGAAAAGCGGGAATTTACGATTTCATCTATCGATTAATCCGTTGGATGGAGACGCCTTATGTCGGGCTTCGACCTGGACCAATTGCGCACGCTTGTGGCCGTGCTGGATGCGGGCAGCCTGACGGCGGCCGCGCCGAAGGTGTTCCTGTCCCAATCGTCGGTCAGCGAACAGATGCGCAAACTGGAAGACCGCGCCGGCCAGGCTTTGCTGGTGCGCGGCAAGGCCGGCGTCGCCGCCACACCGGCGGGCGAGCGCCTGCTTGCGCATGCGCGGGCAATCCTCGCCCTGAGCGACGAGGCCTATCGCGACCTGCGCGGTGTCGCCTTGCGTGGCGAGCTGCGGCTGTGCATCACCGACTATTTCCGGCCCGGCGACGTGGCGCGCATGCTGCGCCGACTCAACGAGCAATATCCGCAGGTGCGGCTGCACGTCACCATCATGAAAAGCGGCGCCATCGAAGCCGCCTACGAACGTGGCGAGATCGACGTGGGCATTTCGATGGTCATTCAGGAACGAAGCGCCGCGCGCGGGCGGGCGCAAGGCGCGCTGCTGCGCCGCGAGCCACTGTTGTGGATGGCGTCCGAAGTCGCGTCCGCTCCGCTTGCCGATCCGTTGCCGCTACTGGTGTTGCCGGAGAGCTGCGCGTTGCGGCAGTACGTGGAAGGGCTGCTGTCCCGTCGCGGTGTGGCGTACTCGGTGGCGCATGTCGCTTCCGGCGTGGCAGGCCTGCAATTGGCGGTGGCGGCAGGCTTGGGCATCGCCTGCCTGAACGAGTCCGCGCTGCGGGCAGGCATGACGCGCGTGCATGCGCCGGGCCTGCCGCCGCTGCCGTCGGTGGAATTCCGCCTGCTCGCCGCCCGCCCCGGTGAAAGCGACTTCGTGGGGCTGGCGCGCGAGGCCATCGTCAAGGCGATGGCATAGGCATCGGCCTCGAGGCGACGCTGCGTGGCGCAGGGCGGCCGGCGCTGCCCGCTGCGGCGGCGACGGTCAGGCGGGCAGGGAAGGGGCGTACTGTTCCGAGGAAGTGACGCGTTCGTGGAATTCCACGACTTTGCGCACCACCTTGACGGGATCGTCCTCGATGATGAAGAGTTCCAGGTCATGCGCGGCAATCATGCCGTTGCCCAGCACCTGGTCGCCCAGCCATTCAGCTAGGCCCGACCAGTATTCGCTGCCGACCAGCACGATCGGCGCGGGCGGAACCTTGCCGGTCTGGATGAGCGTCAATGCTTCGAAGAGTTCGTCCAGGGTGCCGAAGCCGCCCGGCATCGCCACGTACGCGAAGCTGTGCATGAAAAACGCCGCCTTCCGAGGAAAAAAGTACTCGAACGACAGGCTGATGGTTTGGTATTCGTTGTTGTGCGCTTCGTGCGGCAGGCTGATGTTCAAGCCGACGCTCGTGCCTCCTGATTCAAATGCACCTTTGTTGGCGGCCTCCATGATGCCGGGGCCGCCGCCTGCGATGACCGCGAAGCCGGCTTCGGCAAGTGCGGACGAAATTGCGATGGTGGTTTCGTAGTACGGGGAATTGCGGCTGACTCGTGCGCTGCCGAAAACGCTGACCGCGGGCCCGATGTGTGCGAGCTTGTCTGCCGCCGTCCGTATCTCTGACATAATCAGCGGAATTTGTTTGCCGGCGGGTGTATCCATATCTGCCTTTGTAACCATGAAAAAAACCTTATTACTGGTCGACGGTTCAAGTTACTTGTACCGCGCTTTCCACGCTATGCCTGATTTGCGCAACGCGCAAGGCGAACCCACGGGTGCGCTTTACGGCGTGGTGAATATGCTGCGCAAGCTTGTATCTGACCATAAGGCAGAGTATGCCGCATGCATTTTCGATGCCCGCGGCAAGACGTTTCGGGATGACCTGTATCCAGAGTACAAGTCGCACCGTCCCCCTATGCCTGAAGACCTGGCAGCACAAATCGATCCCATCCATCGCGCCGTGCGCGCGTTGGGGTGGCCGGTGCTGGCGATCGAAGGGGTCGAGGCCGACGACGTGATCGGAACCCTGGCGCATCATGCCGCGCAACACGACGTCCACACCATTGTCTCTACGGGCGACAAGGATCTGGCGCAATTGGTGAACAGCCATGTCACCCTGGTCAACACCATGAGCGGCGAAGTCCTGGACGAAGCGGGCGTCGTCAACAAGTTCGGCGTTCCGCCCGATCGCATCGTGGATTACCTGATGCTGGTGGGCGACACGGTCGACAACGTTCCGGGCGTGACCAAGGTGGGGCCCAAGACGGCCGCCAAATGGATTACGGAATTTGGCTCCATCGACAAGCTGATCGAAGGCGCCGATGGCGTGAAGGGTGTGGCGGGCAACAACCTGCGCGAAGCCATTCCCAACTTTCCGCTGACGCGCCAGCTTCTGACCGTCAAATGCGACTGCGACCTGACCGGCCACGTCGACAGCGTGCATGACCTGACGCCGCGCTCGCGCGACGACGCGGTGCTGACCGAGCTGTACGAACGCTACGGGTTCCGCACATGGCTGCGCGACCTGACCGGCGATGCCGAGCGCGTGCCCGCAGGCGATGCACGGGTCGCCCATGAAGCGCCGGCCGCGCCGGCGACCATCGACTACCGCATCATTGCCGACTGGGCCGCATTCGACGCCTGGATGGCGCTGATGCAGGACGCGTCCCTGGTGGCGCTGGACACCGAGACCACCTCGCTGGATGAGATGCAGGCGCGGCTTGTTGGCCTGTCGCTGTCGGTCGCGCCCGGCGTGGCCTGCTATATCCCGGTCGCGCATCGCGGACCGGACGGCGCGACCCAGTTGCCCAAGGACGAAGTCCTGGCCCGGTTGAAGCCGTGGCTCGAAGATCCGGCGCGCGCCAAGCTGCTGCACCACGCCAAGTACGACACGCACGTGTTCGCCAACGAAGGCATCCGCCTGGCCGGCGCCGCCGAAGACACCATGCTGCAGGCCTACGTGCTGGAGTCCCATCGGGGCGTCGGCCTGAACGACCTGGCGCAGCGTTACCTGGGCCGCACCGGCGTGTCCTACGAGGACCTTTGCGGCAAGGGCGCCAAGCAGATCGGCTTTGACGAAGTCGCGGTGGACAAGGCTGGCCATTACGCCGCCGAGGACGCGGACTTCACGCTGCAGCTTCATCAGGTGTTGCGTCCGATGGTGGCTGCCGATGAAGGGCTGGAACGCATTTACCAGCTGGAAATGCAGGTGTCCGCCGTGCTGACCACCATCGAGCGCAATGGCGTGAAGGTGGACGCGGCGGAACTTGGCCGCCAGAGCAACAAGCTCGGTCAGGAAATGCTGTTGCTGGAACAAAAGGCCTATGAACTGGCGGGCCAGCCGTTCAACCTGAATTCGCCCAAGCAACTGGGCGAGATCCTGTTCGGCCGCATGCAATTGCCCGTGGTGCGCAAGACCGCGAGCGGTGCGCCTTCCACCGACGAGGAAGTGCTCAGCAAGCTGGCGCTGGACTATCCGCTGCCGCAGGTGCTGCTGGAATACCGCGGCCTGTCGAAGCTGAAGTCCACGTACACCGACAAGCTGCCGCGCATGATCAATCCGGCTACGGGCAGGGTACATACCCATTACTCGCAGGCCGCCGTGATCACGGGGCGCCTGGCTTCGTCGGATCCCAATCTGCAGAACATTCCGGTCCGCACCGAGGCCGGCCGGCGCGTGCGCGAGGCCTTCATCGCCGAACAGGGCATGCTCCTGTCGGCGGACTACTCGCAGATCGAGCTGCGCATCATGGCTCACGTGTCGGACGACGCCAACCTGCAGCGGGCTTTCGCGGCTGGCGAGGATATCCACCGCGCCACCGCATCCGAGGTCTTCGGCGTGCCGCTGGACGGCGTGTCCTCCGATCAGCGGCGGGCGGCCAAGGCCATCAACTTCGGGCTGATCTACGGCATGGGCGTTTTCGGCCTGGCCTCCAACCTGGGCATCACCCGCGACGCCGCTCAGGCGTACATCGACCGCTATTTCGCGCGCTACCCCGGTGTTGCGATGTACATGGACAACACCCGGCGCCTGGCGCGCGAGCAGGGCTACGTCGAGACCGTCTTCGGGCGCCGACTGCAACTGCCGGAAATTCGAGGCGCGTCCGGCCCGCGCAGGCAGGGCGCCGAGCGCGCGGCCATCAATGCGCCCATGCAGGGCACGGCTGCCGACCTGATCAAGATGGCGATGGTGGCGGTGCAGGACTGGCTCGAAGCCGAAAAGCTGCAGACGCGCATGATCATGCAGGTGCACGACGAACTGGTGCTTGAAGCGCCGGACGCCGAGCTTGAACTGGTCAAGGAAGCGCTGCCACGCCTGATGTGCAACGTGGCGACCCTGCGCGTGCCGCTGGTGGCGGAGGTCGGCGTGGGCAAGAACTGGGAGCAGGCGCACTGACGCAGCCGCCTCGGGGCGGGACGACGTCCCGCTTCCCCATGACGGTGGGCCGCCCTGGGCGGCCCATTTCCGCTTTTGCGATTGCAACAATATAATGTTGCGCTTTCACCCCGCCTAATTCTCCGTCGCCTCATGTTGCTGCTCTGGGTCCTGCTTGCCACCGTTACCGGCGGCCTTATTGCCGTCCTTGTCGCCAGCTGGCTGGCGTACAAGGTCTTTGCCCAATATCTGCATCACATGGTGAGCCTGTCGGTCGGGGTGCTGCTGTCGGTCGCCTTGTTGCATCTGCTGCCGGAGGCCTTCGAAACCGGCGTGGGCGATTCCCACGTGTTGTTTGGCCTGATGCTGGCGTCGCTGATCGGCTTTTTCGTGCTGGAAAAGATCGCGCTGCTGCGCCATAGCCATCACCACGAAGGGGATGGCCACCATCATCACAAGGGCCACGACCGTCACGAGGCCGGACGCGGCGGGGTGCTGATCCTGATCGGCAGTTCGCTGCACAACCTGTGCGACGGCGTCCTGATCGCGGCCGCGTTCCTGACCGATCCTCTGTTGGGCGTGCTGACCGCGGCGTCGATCATTGTCCACGAGGTGCCGCACAAGCTGGGCGATTTCGTGGTTCTGCTCAATGCCGGTTTGCGCCGCCGCCGCGCTTTCGCATTGATCCTGTTCACCAGCTTGTGTTCAGCCGTGGGCGGCATAATAGGGTACTTCGTGCTGCAGCAGGCGCAGGACCTGGTCCCGTATATCCTGGTGGTTGCCGCCAGCAGCTTCCTGTATATCTCGGTGGCCGACCTGATGCCGCAAATGCACGAGCGGGTCTCCCTTTCCGACGCCGTGCCGCAATTGCTGCTGGTCGGCGTGGGCGTGGCGCTGATCTACAGCGTCACGACCCTGATGCACCACGGGCACGAGCACGGCGCGGATGCGGGCCATGGCGCCGCCCACGCGGAGCACGGCCACCGGCACTAGCGCCGGGATGGGCGGGGGAGGGCCGGCTTTGTCGATCCCAACCAAGGAGTTCTCCATGAGTTTTTCCACCGCCGCCGGCAATGTAGCCCCCACCGTGATCCACACCGACACGCAGGGTCTGGTCCACGGGGATTTCCAACTGCCCGTCGCCAACGGGCCGATTGACGCCTACTACGCCGCGCCGCAAGGCAAGCGCGACTTGCCCATCGTGCTGGTCGTGCAGGAGATCTTTGGCGTTCACGAGCACATCAAGGACATCTGCCGCCGCCTGGCCAAGGAAGGCTACCTGGCCGTGGCCGCCAATCTCTATCAGCGTCAGGGCGACGCCTCGGCTTATACCGACATCCCGAAACTTATCTCCGAGCTGGTCAGCAAGGTGCCTGACGAACAGGTGTACGCGGACCTGGACGCCAGTGTTGCGTGGGCGGCGGCCAATGGCGGTGACGCGCGCCGCGTGGCGGTGACGGGCTTCTGCTGGGGCGGCCGCCTGACCTGGATGTACGCGGCGCACAATCCGGACGTCAAGGCGGGCGTGGCCTGGTACGGCAAGCTCAGCGTGGGCCACGGTCCGCTGATCAAGCGCGTCGCGTTCGACGTGGTCGACGAGCTGCATGGCCCTGTCCTTGGCCTGTACGGCGGCCGCGATGCCAGCATCCCGCTGGCGGACGTCGAAACCATGAAGACCAAGCTCGCGTCGGGCAGCGCCGCGGCAAAGCAGTCCGAGATCGTCGTCTACCCGGAAGCCGATCACGCCTTCCTGGCTGACTACCGCGCCAGCTACCACCCCGAGGCTGCCAAGGATGGCTGGCGCCGGATGCTGGATTGGTTCAAGCGGTATTTGTGATCAGTCAGGAAAAAACCGACCCGAGGGTCGGTTTTTTGTTGCCGGGCTGCTGTTGCGGTTCATGCAAAGTTGCGGGGCGCCGCCGGGCCGTCTCGGAACGGGCCGTCCCATAACGGGCCGTCCCATAACGGGCCGTCCCATAACGGGCCGTCCCATAACGGGCCGGCCAGCACGAGCGGGTTAGGCGGCGTGCGCGCCAACATACAGGCCGACATTCAATTCCCGGCTTCCCGAAGACGGCTGGGGAGCAGTTCGCCGTGCCGGGCGAGGAGGGGGTAGGCGGCGGCGCCTACCAGGTGAGAGTTGATGCCCTTCATGTCCCGAAGGATATCCAGGTACAGGGCGCCGACCTCGGCGGCATCCACCTGTCCCGACTTGATCTTCTGCAGGTGGTTGTCGGCGGCCTGCGTTTCGATCGTGCGGAAGCGGGCCTTTTCCTCGGCCAGGGTGCGGGCCTGCCGCAAGTCATCGTTCACGAACAGCGCTGCGGCGGTGCGCTGGTTGGCGATGAGCTGGCCCAGGGTGTCGTCCAGGCTGGCGCGTTGCTCGGGCGAAAACACCCAACCCTGCTTGCGCAGCTTGGCGACGTGGCTGAGCAGGCCGTGATGCGCGATGTCGCCTGCGTGGCCGATGTTGCTGGTGAACGCCAGGATGTCGTCCAGCCGCTGGATGTCGTCGCGCGTCATGTTTTCCTGGTCCAGCGTGGCCAGGTAGGTCGTAATGGCGTTTTCCAGCTTGTCCAGCGCGCCGTCCAGCTGGCGCGCCTGCACCATGCGGTGGCGGTTGTCGCGCTTGAAGCCGGCGCGCGCGTAGAGCAGCAGCGTCTGCACCATGTCGGCCATGCGCAAGGCCTCGCGCGCGGCGTTGCCCAGCGCCACGGCCGGGACGTCATGGGCCCACTCGTCCAGGTATTGGGGCCGGGACGGATCGTTGGGATCGGCGCGCTTGGGCAGCCAGCGGGTGAGAAGGGCGGCGTACGGCGTCAGGAGCGGCAGGAACACCAGCGCGATGACGGCGTTGAACAAGGTGTGGAAGTTGGCGACGGCGCGGGCAGGATCGTTGGCCAGGCCGGTCATCCAGGGCTGCAGGAATGGCAGCAGCATCAGCCCGGCCAGCACGCCCAGCACCCGCGTCAGCAGATTGCCCAGCGGCAGGCGCCGCGCGGCCGGGTCATCGCCCGTGACGCCTTCGATCATCGGATTTATCGCGGTACCCAGGTTGGCGCCGAGCACCAGCGCAAAGGCCACGTGCGGGGCCACCATATTGTGGCTGGCCAGCGACATCACCAGCACCACCACGGCGACGCTGGAGTGCGCCGCCCAGGTGAACGCGGCCGACAACAGCACGGCCGCAACGGGCTGGGTCGACAGCGCGTCCAGGATCATGCCCAGCATCGGCGCCGTCTGGAACGGCGCGAAAAGCTCCACGAGCTGATGCAAAGACAGCAGCAGCAATCCCAGGCCGATGAATACCCGTCCAAGGTCGCGAGTGCGGCCCGGCGGATAGCGTCGGAACATCCAGACGCCCGCGAGGATCAGGATGGGCGCCAGTTCGGTCAGGTCGAAGGACAGGAGCTGGACGATCAGCGTGGTGCCCACGTTGGCGCCCAGCATGGCGGCCAGGGCTGGCACCAGGCCCACGACGCCGCCGGCCGCGAAACCGGTGATCATCAGGCCGGTGGCGGTGCTGCTCTGAAGCGCGGCGGTGATGCCCAGGCCCGCAGCAAACGCGCGGAGGCGAGTGCCCAGCGCCCGGCCCAGTGCGGCGCCCAGGGCCGCTCCGAAGGCGCGCTGGACGCCCGTCTGGACCATATGCACGCCCCAGAGGAGCAGCGCCACGTAGCCGGCGAAGTCAAGCAGGGTAGTGAGTCCAGACATCCAGGCGTGTTTCCGTTCTTTTTATGACAAGTAATAATTCTGTAATGATCGCATGCCCCGGCGGGCGGGGAAACCCGCCCGGCAGATACAGGATACGCCCGGCGGGGCTTTGCTGCGTGCGCCCCGGCCAGCGCGTATCATTGCCTGATCATATGTGGATGTACTGGAGTTTCGCGTGGCCGTTTCCGTATTCGATCTGTTCAAGATAGGCATTGGCCCGTCTAGCTCCCATACGGTGGGCCCGATGCGGGCGGCGCTGTTGTTCGCGCAGGGCCTGGAACGCGATGGACTGATCCCTCGTGTCGCCAGCGTGCGGGCCGAACTCTACGGATCCCTCGGCGCCACCGGCAAGGGGCACGGCACCGACAAGGGCGTGCTGCTGGGCCTGATGGGCGAAGCGCCCGACACCGTGGACCCGGCCGCCATCGCCGGCATGGTCGCCTCGGTGCGGTCCAGCCGGCAGTTGCCTTTGCTGGGCAAGTACCCGCTGCCCTTCGTCGAAAAGGAACACCTGATGTTCTATCGCCGCGAAGCCATGGCCGAACATCCCAACGGCATGAAATTCCACGCATTCGACGCCGAAGGCCAGTCGCTGCGCGAGGCGCGCTACCTGTCGGTGGGCGGCGGCTTCGTGGTCACCGCCGGAGCATCGAACAGCCAGGTCATCGCCGCGCACGACCAATTGCCGTACCCGTTCCGCATGGGACGCGAGCTGCTGGCCATGTGCCAGGACAGCGGGCTCTCCGTCGCCCAGATCATGATGCAGAACGAGCTCACGTGGCGCGACGTGTCCGAGGTCAACGCCGGGCTGGATCGCATCTGGCAGGTGATGCAGGACTGCGTATCGCGCGGTTGCGGCATCAATTATCCGGAAGCGGACGGCGAACTGCCCGGCCCGTTGCGGGTGCGCCGCCGGGCGCCCGAGCTCTACCGCAACCTGACGCAGCGTGCCGAACGCACCCTGTCCGACCCGCTGTCCGTCATGGACTGGGTGAACCTGTACGCGATGGCCGTCAACGAAGAGAACGCCGCCGGCGGCCGCGTCGTCACGGCGCCGACCAACGGCGCGGCGGGCATCATTCCGGCGGTCCTGCACTACTACGACCGCTTCGTGCCGGGCGCCAACCGCGAGGGCGTGCGCGACTTCCTTCTGACGGCCGCCGCCATCGGCCTGCTGTACAAGTACAACGCGTCGCTGTCGGGCGCCGAGGTCGGATGCCAGGGCGAAGTGGGCGTGGCCTGTTCCATGGCCGCTGGCGGCTTGGCCGCCGCGCTGGGCGGAGCCGTCGAGCAGGTCGAAAATGCGGCCGAAATCGGCATGGAGCACAACCTGGGCCTTACTTGCGACCCCGTGGGCGGCCTGGTTCAGATTCCCTGTATCGAGCGCAACGCGATGGCGTCGGTCAAGGCCGTCAACGCCGCGCGCATGGCGCTGCGCGGGGACGGCCAGCACTACGTGTCGCTGGATTCGGTTATCAAGACCATGCGCGAAACCGGGGCCGACATGAAGACCAAGTACAAGGAAACTGCCCGCGGCGGCCTGGCGGTCAACATCGTGGAATGCTGATCAGGCGTCGCGCCCAATGGAAAAGGCCCCTTGCGGGGCCTTTTTGCTGCCGGCGCGGATCAGATCACGCGGGCATTCTGCAGAGCGGCGATGCGGGCCGGGATGGGCGGGTGCGAGGCGAACATGGCCGCCAGGCCGCCCTTGCCGGTGATGCCGGAGGCTTCGAAGGACTTGGGCAGTTCGCCCGGTTCCAGTCCGCCCAGACGGGCGAGGGCGCGGATCATCGGTTCGCGGGCGCCCATCAGGTGGGCCGAGCCGGCGTCGGCGCGGTATTCGCGCTGGCGCGAGAACCAGGCCACGATGATGGAGGCCAGGACGCCGAAGATGATTTCACAGACCAGCACGGTGATGAAGTAGCCCGGGCCGATGCCGCGTTCGTTCTTGAACACGACGCGGTCGATGAAGTAGCCCACCACGCGCGCCAGGAAGACGACGAAGGTGTTCACCACGCCCTGGATCAGGGTGAGGGTGACCATGTCGCCGTTGGCGATGTGCGCGACTTCGTGGGCCAGCACGGCGGCGACTTCTTCTTCGCTCATGCTTTCCAGCAGGCCGGTCGATACGGCGACCAGCGAGTCGTTCTTGAAGGCGCCCGTGGCGAACGCGTTGGGCGCGCCTTCGTAGATGGCGACTTCGGGGCGGCCGATGCCGGCGCGGTCGGCAAGCTGATGCACGGTGTCCACCAGCCAGGCCTCGCGCTGATTGCGGGGGGAGTTGGGGTCCAGCACCTGGGCGCCGGTGCTCCATTTGGCCATCGGCTTGCTCATCAGCAGCGAAATGATGGCGCCGGTAAAGCCCACGACCACCGAGAAGATCAGCAGCGCGTTGAAGTTGAGCCCGTTGGCCGTGATGATGCGGTCTACGCCGAGGATGCGCAGTGTGGCCGACAGCACAAGCATGACGGCCAGGTTGGTCAAGACAAAAAGGACGATGCGTTTCATGTTTTTTTATTCCTATGCGAGCGGCAAATACCCGGGTTTCGACATGGCGGCGGCCCGCCAGTTCCCCGACTCGCCGGCTCCGCTCCCGGTGACGGAGAGTATAGTATCGCTTTCCCTTATTCCTTCTTCTCTTTTCCCTTAGCGTAGACCCGCATGCAGGCACTTTGGATGTTGGTGGCGTCCGCCATGTTCGCCATCATGGGGTCGTTCGTGAAGCTCGGCACCGAACACGGCGCGTCGCTGCCCCAGATCGTGCTTTTTCGCGGTCTGCCGTCGGTGGTCCTGCTGCTGATCTGGGCGCGCGCCGGCCGCCAGTCCATCATTCCCACCAGCTGGAAGCTGCACATCTGGCGCAACGTGTCCGGCGTCACGTCGATGTGGCTGGGATTTTTCGCCATCTCCCATCTGCCGCTGGCCACCGCCACCAGCCTGAACTACACCGCGCCGCTTTTCATCGCGTGCTGGATGCTGGGATGGGGCGGGGCGCAGCGCGATCCCGTGCGTATTCTGGCCGTGGCCCTGGGCTTTCTGGGCGTGATCGCGGTACTGCGGCCCAGCATCAACGAAGACCAATGGCTGGCCGCCCTGCTGGGGATGGGCGCTGGCGCCATGTCGGCGATCGCCATGATGCAGATCCGCCAGTTGGGCCGCATCGGCGAACCCGAATGGCGCACCGTGCTGTTCTTCTCGGTCGCCGTGTGCGTGTCTAGCGGCGCGGGGCTGGCCTTCGAAGGCTGGGGCCATGCCGACTGGACCGGTTATCTGTCGTTGCTGGGCGTGGGCGTTGCGGGGCTGTTCGGCCAGTTGGCCATGACCCGCGCTTTCGGCGTCGGGTCGGCGCTGCTGACGGCGGCGCTGCAGTACACCACCATCATTTTTGCGGCTTTGCTGGGCATGGGAGTCTGGGGAGACCATCTGGACGGTCTGGCCTGGGCCGGCATGGGCCTGATCATCTCCGCGGGTCTCTTGTCGGTGTGGCGCACCATGCGCGATCCCAAGTCGGCTTGATCCCCAGCGGTTGTCTCTTTCCCGTACAGGAGCACATCGAATGACGACGACACTCATTTCCGCCGCCGATCTGGCTGCGCGCCTTGACCAGCCCGACGTGCGCGTATTCGACGTGCGCCACGACCTGACCAATCACGCGGCCGGCCGTCAGGCTTATGACGCCGGTCACATCCCGGGCGCGCGCTACCTGGACCACGAGACCGAACTGGCCGCGGCCCGCACCGGCAAGAATGGTCGTCATCCCTTGCCGGCACGGGCCGATTTCGGCGCCCTGATGGCGGCGCACGGCGTGACGCCCCGCACCCTGGTCGTGGCCTACGACGCCAGCGGCGGCATGTACGCGGCGCATCTGTGGTGGATGCTGCGCTGGCTGGGGCACGATCAGGTCGCCGTGCTGGACGGCGGCTGGCAGGCCTGGACGGCCGCCGGGCTGCCGGTCAGCCTCGAGGCCGCGCCCGCCGTGCAACCGGGCGCGCCGGTGGAGCCGGCCGCAGCGCTGGTTGGGACAGTGGATGCCCGGACGGTGCAGGACAACATTGCCCAGCCGTCGTTCACCGTCATCGACGCCCGCGCCGCCAACCGCTACCGCGGGGAAGTCGAACCCATGGATCCGGTGGCCGGCCATATTCCGGGCGCGCTGAATCGCCCCAATGGCGAAAACCTTCAGCCGGACGGTCGCTTCAAGTCGGCCGAACAATTGCGCGCGGAATTCACCGGCCTGCTGGCCGGCCGCGACCCGGCCGCGATCGTGCACCAATGCGGTTCCGGCATCACTGCCTGCCACAACCTGCTGTCGATGGAGATCGCCGGTCTATCCGGTTCGCGCCTGTATCCGGGATCCTGGAGCGAATGGTGCAGCGATCCGTCCCGGCCGGTGGCCAAGGGCGCTTGAAGCAAAAAAGGCAGGGCAGCACCCTGGCTTTTTCATCGGCGCCCGGCGCCCTTCACCAGACGGCGGCCAGCTTGACGCGCCCTGACACGCTCTCGGCGATCTCCAGGAAGTGATCCAGAGGCGGCGTAGCCAGTCCCGGCACCTTCGCCATGTCGTCCCAGCGGCGCAGGCGTATCGCGTCCGGCGCGCCGGGCATGCTGGCGAAGTCCACTGCCTGGCCCGCATCGAAGCTGCCCCCCTGCAGCGCCAGGCTGCGCCGGGAGTCCTCGGAGAGCGACGCTTCGTACTGCGGTTCCACATAGCACAGGTAGCGCTTGGCCTCCACGTGCAGGCGGATCGGATCCAGCACCGCCGAACTGAACAGGCCACGCAGGAAGGGCAGCACGAAGTACTGGTGCTTGTCGTCGATGCCGCGCAAAGTGGGCGTGCCGGGCCGGTCCGCGATCAGGTGGCCCAGGTCATGCAGCAGGCTTGCCGTGATGAGATGCGCACTGGCGCCGTGCCGCTCGGCAAGCGCCGCGGTCTGCAGCGCATGCCGCAGGTGGCTGACGGATTCGCCGTGATAGGAACGGTGCCCGCGTTCCAGGAAAAGCTGTTCGATATCCTGCAGGGTCAAGGCCATGGTTGTCTCCTGAGTGGCCGCAAGGGGAAGAGGCGGGCAGTGACCGCAACAGGTCAGCCGGCTGCCGGCGCCATCTCCAGAAAGCGCGCGATAAGCTGCACCGGTTGGCGCTCGCGCAGGCAGTACAGGTACTCATTCATCACGATGCCGGCGTCCTGGATGTCCAGGGCCGCCAGATCGGGATGGGAAGGGATTTCGCGCGACGGGATCAGGCTGATGCCCAGTTCGCACAGGATGGCTTGCCGGATCGATTCGCGGCTGCCGATTTCCAGCGTGCGGCGCACCGTTACGCCGGCGGCTTGCAGCGCTTCTTCAGTCAGCTGGCGGGTCATCGAACCGGGCTCGCGCAGCAGCAGCGCGTGCTGGGCCAGGTCGGCCAGCCGGACCTGCCCCAACCGGGCCAGCGGATGGGCGCGATGGGTCACGACCCGGATCGGGTCCGCCGCGATCTTGCGGCGGTACAGATGCTTGTCATCCATCAGAAAGGACGACGTGGCAATCTCGATGCGGTAGTCGTGCAGCGCCTGCAGCATCGACTGCGAATTGCCGATCGTGACGGTCAGGTCGATCCCGGGATAGCGCTGGTTGTAGCGCCGCACCGTGTCCATGATGTAGTAGGGGCCGGTGGCGCCGATGCGCAGGTTGCCTTCACGCAGATCGCTGGCATCGCGCAGCCGGAAGTCGATCTCGGTTTCCTGCTGCACCAGTTTTTCCACCATCGGCATCAGGCTCTGGCCCGCGTCGGACAGCCGCATCCCACGCCCTTGGCGGTGGAACAGTTCGATGCCGTAGCGCGATTCCAGCTGGCGCAGTTGCCCGGTCACCGTGGGCTGGCTCACGCCAAGCTGGGCGGCGGCCTTGGTGACGGTGCCGCAGCGGGCCACTGCGTAGAAGGATTTGAGTTCGGCGACGAGCACGATGGTGGGGGCGGAGGAGGGACGCAATGCGCAAGACCGCCAGTACACCAAAATAATTTGATGTTTTTATTACTGCATTTGCGCGAAGTGTCATAAACGCTCAATACGCGCCTTCCATACTGCCTTCGTTCCCAGACCGGAGGCACCATGCCCCAACGCGATACCGCCTTTCTATCCGTGCAGAATCTTGTGAAGCGATTCGGCAGCCACACGGCGCTGGCCGACGTTTCGCTCGATATCCGCGCCGGAGAGCTGGTTTGCCTGTTGGGGCCGTCGGGTTGCGGCAAGACGACGCTGTTGCGCGCCATCGCCGGCCTGGAGCGGCAGGACAGCGGCGCCATCGTGCTGTCCGGACGGGATATCTCCAATGCCGAGCCCCAGGAGCGCGACTACGGCATCCTGTTCCAGTCCTACGCGCTGTTCCCAAATCTGACCGTGGCCCAGAACGTGGCCTATGGCCTGAGCGGCAAACGCGCCCATCGCAGCCACGTCGCCGCCCGCGTCGAGGAAATGCTGACCCTGGTTGGCCTGGCTGGCGCGGCGCAGAAATATCCGGGCCAGATCTCTGGCGGCCAGCAGCAGCGCGTCGCCCTGGCGCGCGCGCTTGCGCCGTCGCCGTCCCTGCTGCTGCTCGATGAGCCCATGTCGGCCCTGGACGCCCGGGTGCGCGAGCACCTGCGCATCGAATTGCGAGCGCTGCAGAAACGGCTCTCGATCACCACATTGATGGTGACGCATGACCAGGAAGAGGCCATGGTGATGGCCGATCGCATCGCCGTGATGAACGGCGGCGTCATTGAACAATACGGCACGCCCCGGGAGCTCTATCGTCAGCCGGGATCAAAGTTCATCGCCGACTTCGTGGGCGAGGCCAACTGGCTGCCGTTCGAGCGCATCGACGCCCACCGCGCCCGAGTGGGCCGCCAGGAACTGGCGGTGGACACCGCGCTGGATACGGGCGCGGGCAAGCTGTTCGTGCGCCCCGAAGCCGTTCGGGTAAGCATGGCCAAGCCCGACGAGCCCAATGCCATGCTGGCGGACGTGCTGGACGGCGTGTTCCTGGGCCGCAGCTACCGCCTGGCCTTGCGTCTGGAAGGGGTGCCCGGCGCCACCGTCCATTCCATCGTGTCTCCCGAAACCGGAGATGCCCTGCTGGGCCCTCACGCCGCCAGCCGCTGCTGGGTGGAGCTGCCGCGCCATGCGATACGCGCCTACGCTTGATCCGGCCGTGACGAACGCTCGCACGATGGCCCAGCCGGCCCCGATTTCCGCGCCTGCGACCCAGCCAGTCCCGGCCGCCGCCGCACCCGTCCCCGCGCTCGGCCGCCGCCCGCTGCCCGGATGGATCGGCGCGTTGGGCCTGACGCTGGGGCAGGGCGGCCTGGCGCTTGGCCTGCTGGTATTCCTGGCCCTGCCCTTGGCGGCGATCCTGGTCAAATCCGTCACCGACAGCGATGGCGGTTGGGCCGGCCTGGCGGTCATCGCCGGCATCATCGGCGCCGATGGCTTTCTGGCCATGGTCGGCCGCAGCCTTGCGGTGGGCGTGGTGACGACTATGCTGGTCGTGCCCTGCGCTTACGGATTCGCCTATGGACTGACTCGCACCCGCCTTGCAGGCAAGGGCCTGTTGCGCACCATCGCACTGCTGCCGTTGCTGGCGCCGTCGCTGTTGCCCGGCATCGCGCTGGTGTACCTGCTGGGCAACCAGGGCCTGCTCAAGGGCCTGACTGGCGGCGCCACCATCTATGGTTTCTGGGGCATCGTCGTGGGCGAGGCCTTCTACACCTTCCCGCATGCCCTCATGATTCTCTTGACCGGCCTGGCGCTGGCGGACGGGCGGCTCTTTGACGCCGCGCGCGCCATGGGCGCGGGGCCGTGGCGCACCTTCCTGACGGTCACGCTGCCCGGCACGCGCTATGCGGTGTTCTCTGCCTGCTGCGTGGTGTTCACGCTGACCGTCACGGACTTCGGCGTGCCGAAGGTGGTGGGCGGCGATTACAACGTGCTTGCCATGGAAGCCTACAAGGCGGTGGTCGGCCAGCAGAATTTCCCGAAGGGGGCGGCGATCGGCATCCTGTTGCTGTTGCCGGCGCTGTTGACCTTCGTTCTGGACCGCCGCCTGCGTGCCCGCCAGGGCGCCCAGATGAGCGGCCGCGCCCAGCCTTATGCGCCGGGCGTCAATGGCCGGCGCGACGCCGCGTTCCTGGCGCTGGCTACGGTGATGGCGGCATTCCTGCTGTTGATCATCGGCGTGGCGGTCTGGGCCTCGTTCGTGAAGATGTGGCCGTACAACCTGTCCATGTCGCTGCGTTCGTACGACTTCGACAACATGGACGGCGGCGGCTGGCTTGCCTGGCGCAACAGCCTGCAGCTGGCGTTCTGCACGGCGCTGGTGGGCACCGTGGTGGTCTTTGCCGGCGCATGGATGATGGAAAAAGTGCCGGCGCGCGCCGGGATGGCGCGCGGCCTGCGGGGCATGGCGGGAATGCTGGCGCTGATGCCCATGGCGGTGCCCGGGCTGGTGCTGGGCCTGGGCTACATCTTCTTCTTCAACAGCCCTGTGAATCCGCTGAATGTCCTGTACGGAACGATGCCGCTGCTGGTGCTGTGCACGGTCGTGCACTTCTATACCAGCGCCCACCTGACGGCCTGCACCGCGCTGAATGCGCTGGATCCCGAATTCGAAGCGGCTTCCGCGTCGCTCAAGGTTCCCCGGATCACCACCTTTCTGCGCGTGACCCTGCCCATGTGCCTGCCCGCGGCGCTGGACGTCGCCCGCTACCTGTTTGTCTCGGCCATGACGACGGTGTCGGCCGTGGTGTTCCTCTACAGCCCGTCCACCGTGCTGGCGGCCGTCGCCGTGCTTAACATGGACGATGCCGGCTTTATCGGACCGGCCGCCGCGATGTGCACCGTGATCATGGCCAGTTCCGCCGTTGCCGCGCTGGCGCTGCACCTGGCCAGCCGCGCCCTGGTGGCGCGCAGCCAGGCATGGCGCCGCCCCGTGGCCCGTTGATCGACCATTTTTACTGGATGACCCTCATGACTGTTCAACCCTTGCCCGTCCGCCTTGAAGCGGTGATCTTCGACTGGGCCGGCACGCTGGTCGACTTCGGCTCCTTCGCCCCAACCAAAGTGTTCGTGGATGCGTTCTCGCAGTTCGGCATGGAAGTGTCGCTGAAGGAAGCCCGCGGCCCGATGGGCATGGGCAAGTGGGACCACATCCGTGCCCTGTGCGACCAGCCCGCCATCGCCAGCCAGTACCAGGCGCGGTTCGGCCGACTGCCCACCGACGACGACGTCACCGCCATCTACGAGCGCTTTCTGCCGATGCAGCTCGAAAAGGTCGCGCAATATTCCGCGGCCATCCCCGGCGCCGCCGAACTGCTGCGCGCACTGCGCCAGCGCGGCCTGAAGATCGGCTCGTGTTCCGGCTACCCCGACAGCGTCATGCGGCGCGTGGTCGAGCGCGGCGCCGCCGAAGGCCTTGCGCCCGACTGCATCGTCGCCAGCGATGACGTGCCGCGTGCGCGTCCGGCGCCCGCCATGGCCTTGAAGAACGTCGTGGAACTGGGTGTGTTCGACGTTGCGGCCTGCATCAAGGTCGACGACACGGCGCCCGGCATCGAGGAAGGCCGCCGCGCCGGAATGTGGACGGTGGGTCTGCTGCTGTCGGGCAATGCCGCTGGCCTCACGCTCGAGGAATATCTGGGCCTGGACGAGTCCGGCCGCGAGGCCGCGCGCGCCGCCGCCCGCCAGGAACTGGCGTCCGTCACCTCGCATTACCTGATCGACACGGTGGCCGACCTGCCCGCCGTGATCACCGATATCGAGGCCCGTCTGGCGCGAGGCGAACGCCCTTGATCTAGAAGCCCGCCGCCCGGCCGTCGGGCGCCTTTCCTTATCCCCCCGCCATCCGCAACCGGCAGCCGCCGGCAGCGGGGACCTTGTTCACCCTACTTTTCCGCTTACCTACGGAGTTCCGCATGAATCGCTACAAGCTGCTTGCACTGGCTGCCGCCCTGACGGGCGTGATGGGCGCTGCCTCTGCCGAGACCACCCTGACCGTCTACACGGCGTTGGAAGCCGACCAGATCAAGGCCTACCAGGCCGCGTTCGAAAAGGCGAATCCCGATATCAAGATCCAGTGGGTGCGCGACTCCACCGGCATCATCGCTGCCAAGCTGCTGGCCGAGAAAAGCAATCCGAAGGCCGACGTGGTCTGGGGCCTGGCCGGTACGGCGCTGGGCTTGATGGACAAGGAAGGCATGCTGCAGCCTTACGCCCCGAAGGGCCTGGACCAGATCGCCGCCAACATGCGCGACGCCAAGGCCGAGCCGTCGTGGGTCGGCATGGACGGCTACGCCGCCGCCATCTGCTTCAACACGATCGAAGCCGAAAAGCAGAAGCTGCCCAAGCCCACGTCCTGGCAGGACCTGACCAAGCCGGTGTACGCCGGCAAGATCGTCATGCCGAACCCGGCGTCGTCGGGCACCGGATTCCTGGATGTCAGCGCATGGCTGCAGATCTTCGGCGAAGAGAAGGGCTGGGCCTACATGGACGCCCTGCACAAGAACATCGGCTCGTACACGCACTCGGGCTCCAAGCCCTGCAACATGGCCGCCGCCGGCGAGTTCCCGATCGGCATTTCTTTCGACTACCGCGCCGCCAAGCTGAAGGCCGACGGCGCGCCGGTTGAAGCCGTCTTCCCGTCGGAAGGCCTGGGCTGGGAAGTGGAAGCCACCGCCATCATGAAGGGCACCAAGAATCTGGAAGCCGCCCGCAAGCTGGCCGACTTCTCCGCCAGCCGTGAAGCCAACGAACTCTACAAGGCCAACTTCGCGGTGCTGGCGATCCCCTCGATCGCCACGGCCAATCCGAACCTGCCGGCTGACCTGACTTCGCGCATGATCAAGAACGACTTCACGTGGGCCGCCACCAACCGCGACCGCATCATCGCGGAATGGACCAAGCGCTACGACGGCAAGTCGGAGCCCAAGAAGAAGTAGATCCATGACCACGCGGCGGCAAGAGGCCGCCGCGCATCGGGAAGCCCGCGCAGGGCTTCCCAGCAATCCTTCTTGCAGTATTCCGAAGATGAAAACATTCGACGTAATCGTGGTGGGTGCGGGCATGCTCGGCATCGCGCACGCCTGGGCGGCCGCCAAGCGCGGGCTGTCCGTGGCCGTCATCGAACGCAGCCGCCAGGCGCACGGCGCCACGGTCCGCAACTTCGGCCAGGTCATCGTGACGGGGCAGGCGCCCGGCGCCATGCTGTCGCACGCTCAACAGTCGCGTGAGTTGTGGCTGGACCTGGCCGCCAGCGCAGGCTTCCATGTCCGCGCCAACGGCGCGCTGGTGCTGGCGCGCAATGCCGACGAAGCCGACGTCCTCCAGGAGTTCGCCGACACGCGCATGCGGCAGGAAGGGTATCGCGCCGAACTGCTGTCCGGCCGCGATGTGGCCGGCCTGTATGACGGCCAGCTCGCCCATCACTGCATGGCGCTGCGCGGCCATGACGACCTGCAGATCTATTCGCGAGAGGCGCTTCCCGCCATCACGCGTTATCTGGAATCGTCGCTCAAGGTCGCCTTCATCACCGGAACGCTGGCGCGTGCCGTGGAAAATGGCGAAGTCTGCACGACGGCCGGGGACTTCAAGGCCTCGCACGTCTTCGTGTGCCCGGGCCATGACTACCTGACCCTGCTGCCCGAACACTTCGCGCCGTTGAACCTGGAGGTCACGCGACTGCAGATGCTGCGCGCGGCCTTCGAGACGAATCCCATCGCATTGGACCGTCCGTTGCTGACGGGCCTGTCCTGCGTGCATTACGGCGCCTTCTCCGACCTGCCATCGGCGCACGCGCTGCGGAACGTGATCCAGGCGCGCACCCCGATGTTGCTGGAGAACGGCATTCATCTGCTGATCAGCCCCACGCCGTATGGCGAACTGATCATCGGCGACTCGCACCGGTACGGGCAGGACGCGCCGCCTTTCAACGACGAGGCCGTCGACGACGCCATGCTGGACCTCGCGTCCCAGGCGTTGGGCGCGCGGTTGCGCGTGCTGGAGCGCTGGCAGGGCGTATACGGCGCGCATGGCCCGGCGCCGTTCTCGGTGCTGCCGGTGGACAAGGCCACCACCGTGGCGGTCATGCATTCCGGCGTCGGCATGACGGTGGGGCTTGCCATCGGTGAACGGACGGTCGCGGGCGTGACCGGACGCTGATCCGCGCCTGGAAGAAAAAGGGCCTCGCGATTGCGAGGCCCTTTGTTCGTCCGTAGTGCCGATGTGGAAACTACACGTCTTGCATGATGCGGCGATACCACTCGTGAAAGTGCTGCATGCCGTCTTCCATGGGCGACTGGTAGGGGCCGGTCTCGTTCACGCCGCGCAGCATCAGGGCCTTGCGGCCCGCGTCCATGCGTTCGGCGATCTCGTCGTCTTCGATGGCCGTTTCCATATAGGCCGCGCGCTGCGCCTCGACGAATTCGCGTTCAAACGCCGCGATTTCCTCGGGGTAGTAGAACTCGACGACGTTGATGGTTTCCTGCGGGCCCTTCGGGTACAGCGTGGACAGCACGAGTACGTGCGGGTAGAGCTCGATCATGTGGGTCGGGAAGTAGGTGACCCAGACCGCGCCGAAATCCGGCGCGTCGCCGTCGCGGAACGACAGCAGGCGATCGTGCCACTGCTTGTAGACATCCGAACCCGGCTGCGCCAGCGCGTTATGCACGCCAACCTTCTGCAGGCTGTACCAGTCGTTGAACTCCCAGGTCAGGTCGTCGCACGTGACGAAGCGCCCGAGTCCCGGGTGGAAGGGACCGACGTGGTAGTCCTCGAGGTAGACCTCGATGAAGGTCTTCCAGTTGTAGTTGCACTGATGCACTTCCACGTGGTCGAGCACGTAGTCGCCGAAGTCGAACTCGGGCCGCGCGAACAGCGGCGCCATGTCCGAGGCCGGATCGCGCGGGCCTTCAAACAGCAGCCCATGGCAATCGCGCAGGCGGAACTTCTGCAGGTTCATGCAGGGCGTGGTCTCGAACTGGGGCGCGCCCAACAACTCACCGTGGTTGTTGTACGTCCAGCGATGCAGCGGGCAGACGATGTTGCCGCCCGTGGCCTTCAGGTTGCCGTGCGTATTGCAGTTGCCCGCCACGTTGCCGGCTTCGCCGCCAAGCATCAAAGCCTGACGGTGGCGGCAGACATTTGAGATGAGGTCGACGCCTTGCTGGTTGCGAACCAGCGTGCGCCCTCCGTTTTCCTGAACCAACGTACGCCAATCCCCGACTTCGGGCACCAACTTCTGGTGGCCGACGTAAAGCGAGGATTGCTTGAAAATGAGTTCTTGCTCGCGGGCAAAGAGGGCTTCGTCAAAATATGCGCTGACGGGTAGCTGGGTGCGAGCTGGCACGACATGTGCCATCCGACCGATGTCGGTCATGATTCCCTCCGCTCGGATAAAAAAGCCAGGACGGTTTGAGCTTCGCCAAGCGCTTTTGTTCAGGCCAGGTTCCCCGAAAGTTTTTTCGGGGCGGCCTGTTCATGAATGCGTGCCTGGCTAAATCCGTTCTGGCGCGAAGAAAAATCGGTGTCTGGCCGATCAAATAAGCCGTGAATTGTACCCCAAGGGCCTGTGCGACGCCCGGCAGGAAAGCCTAGGCCTTCCCTGAAAACGCCGGGGCAGGGTTGACCTTGCGCAAACGTGGATTAACCCTTCGCGCCGTAGGTCTTTCAGACGAGCCTGCGTGTGGCTGGATGGCGTCGCAACAGCCAGCTGCTGGCGGCCGACAGCGCGAACACCATCATCGTCAGCAATGGCACGATCCACGCGTCGCGATCTCCACCGGAGAAGGCGCCGGCTCGGCGTGCAACGTCCAGGAAGACCGGGTGGATCAGGTATACGCCGAACGTCAGAGGCGCAAGCGCCGCCAGCCGTGGCAGCCTGGGTGACGACACGATCCACTGGAACGCGGCCAGCGACATGAACGGCACCGTCAGGCTGAAGTAATCGTAGAAGTAGGTGTCCAGGGCATGACCGTCGGACATGAGCGTGACGCCCAGCGCCGTGGCGGCCACGCTCGCGGCCAGCATCAGCCCGGGTCGCGGGATCCGCAGCTCGCCGTCGAATATCAGCCGGCCCGCCACGAAGTAGCCCAGATAGGGGAGGAACCACGTCAGGAAGAAACCGTGAGGCGCGCCAAGGGCTCGGCGGTACAGGGAATCCAGGATGGCCACGCCCAGGATGCCGACGACCCACAACGAGCGCGCCCGCGGCGTGCTGCGTGCATAAAGCAGACGGACCAGTGGGGCGAAAAGGTACAGGCCCACGATCATGTACAGGTACCACAGGTGGTAGTAGGGCTCGCCTTGGGCGACCTTGCGCGGCCAGAACGAAAAATCGATCCGGCCATCGTCCCACCAGTCCAGGCCGGTCCGCCACGCCAGGTAGAACAGCGTCCAGAACAACAGGGGGGCGCAGATGCGGGCCAGCCGCCGGCTGTAGAAACGACGCGCGTCCTGGGGCTTGTCGGGGTCGAGCAGCAGCGCGCCGCTCACCATGACGAAGACGGGCACGCACCACCGGGCAGCGGAGTCATACAGATTGGCTGCCAGCCACGCCCCGCGGCCGTGGGCGGCGGGGTCGCTGACGATGAGCGCGGCGCTGTGCAACAACACGACGGCCACCGCCGCCAGCCATCGGGCTGAGTCCAGACGGGCGTATCGGTCTTCATTGTCAGTCATCGGGCTCCCGCGGGATGTTCGGCTTCGTGCGCCTTACCTTAGCAGCGGGGGCGAGCCGATTTCTGTATCCAGGGGTTAGGCCGCACGTAAAAAACCGACAGGGCCGATTGGCGCTGTCGGTGGAAGAAACCGGTCCACGGCAGGGCTGCGGACCAGCGATCGCGGGCCGGCGGTCCGCGAACGTTTTGTCACGAAACCGTGCGTGGCGAACCCAGGTTTACTGCAGGACGATGTTGGCCTGCTTGATGAGTTGCGACACGATCGGCTGCTCGGTCTTGATCTGCTTGTCCAGTTCGGCCGCGGTGCCCGAGCGCGGATCGATGCCCATGTCCAGCAGGCGCTTTTTCACCGATTCGTCCTGCAAGGTTTCGGTCAGGGCCGTCTGCAGCCTGTCGACCACGGCGGCCGGCGTGCCCTTCGGCGCCACGAAGCTGAACCAGGCGGTCATGTCGAACGACGGGTAGCCCTGTTCTGCCAGCGTGCCCAAATTGGGCTGGGTGGCCAGGCGCGTGGGGCTGGTGATCGCGAAGACCTTGACCTTGCCGGCGTCGGCTTGCGGCATGCCGGTGGCGACCATGTCGAAGAACAGGTCCACGTCGCCGCTGACCAAAGCGGGCAGGGCCTGCGTGGCGCCCTTGAAGGGCACGTGCAGGATGTCGATGCCCGCGCGTTCCTTGAACAGTTCGCCGGCCAGGTGCGATGACGTGCCGGGGCCAAACGTTGCGAAGGTGAGCTTGCCCGGATTCTGCTTGGCGTAGGCCACCACGTCCTGGGTGCTGTTGAACGGCCGCTTGGGGCTGGACAAAAGGACCAGCGGGCCCACGCCCACCATGCCGATCTTGGCGAAGCCGTCCGGATCGTACGGCAACTCCTTATAGAGATAGCGATTGGTGACCAGCGTCGAGTTGGTGGCCATCAGGATGGTGTAGCCGTCAGGCGCTTCGCGCGAAACGAAGGCCGCGCCGATGGACGTGCCCGCGCCGGCCTTGTTTTCGACGATCATGGGCTGGCCCAGGTTCTTGGCCATGCGCTCGGCCAGGACGCGCGTCAGCACATCGGTGGCGCCCCCGGCCGGAAAGGGCGAAATCACCTTGATCGGCCGTGCGGGATACGTTTCTGCGTGGGCGCCCAGTGCGGCGGCGCTGAGCATCAGGGTGGCGAGCAGTTTGAAGCTGTTGCGAATCATGTTTTCCCCTTGGAATCGCGTGGTCAGGATGGTCGTCGGGCCTGGCTTGGCCGGCGCGATGCGATGCATCTCGGGTGGCTTGCCAAGTCTCCTTGGTTGGATTAAATTCCGCGATATGGAATTTAATTTTGTATTCCGGAATAAACTATAAAAACGAAGCGAATAGAAATGCAATCATTTTCTGACGCCCGGCGCCCCACGCAACCGCCATCCAAGCCCGACCAGAAGCTGGAACTGAGCCTGCCCGCGCGCCGCAAGCGCGCCGCCGGGGCCTCCGAAGGCGCCAACTCGCCCGATTTCATTACCGCGCTGGCGCGCGGGCTGGATGTATTGCGCTGCTTTCGGCATGGCGTCACCGCGCTTGGCAACCTTGATTTGGCGCGCCTGACCGGCTTGCCCAAGCCCACCATCAGCCGGATCACCTACACGCTCACCGAACTGGGCTACCTGCGATACCACCCGGACACCGGCAAGTATTCGCCTGGCTATGGCGTGCTGGCGCTGGGTTTCGGCCTGCTGGCAGGGCTCGAGGTCCGCGAACTGGCCAAGGCCTCCATGACCGATCTGGCGCGCGAGACCGGCGGCGCCGTCGCGCTGGGCGCCTTCGACGGCGATGCCATGACCTACGTTGAAGCCATCCACGGATCCTCCGCCTTGTATTTGCGCCTGCCGGTCGGTTACCGCGCCACGCTGGACAGCGCCATGGGCCGGGCCTATCTGGCCAGCCTGCCCGAACCCGATCGCGTCGCCGTCCTGGCGCGCCTGGGCGCCGCGGCTCCCACCCCCGGGGCGGTCGAGCGCGCCCGCGCCGACCTGGCGCAAACGGGATGCTGCTTTGCCATCGGCGACTGGCAGTCCGGCATCAACGCCGTTGCCGTGCCATTCACGTCCATCACAGGCGAGGGCGTCTTCGTCATGAGCTGCGGCGGGCCCGCAGGCCTGCTCGAAGAAGCGCACTTGCGAGCCCGCGTGGCCCCGGCGCTGCTGGCGGCGGTGGCGGGCCTGGCCGGCGGACCGGCCTGACTCGCACAGGGCATCCGGGGCGCGCGTGGCTATCTCGTACAATTCACGGATTGATCCACCCCTAGTGCCCCCGGAGGCCCGTTTGGCCAACCCCACACAAGCTGATCCGCAGAACGACGATCGTCCCTTGCCCCAGGATTTCGAAACGGCCCTGGCCGAACTCGAATCGCTGGTCGCGGCCATGGAAGACGGCTCGCTGCCGCTCGAGCAATCGCTGGCTGCCTACCGGCGCGGCGTGGCGCTCACGCGGGTCTGCCAGGATCGCCTGGCGCAGGCCGAACAGCAGGTCAAGGTCCTCGAGGGCGACCTGCTGCGTCCGCTGGACCCCGCGGCGCTGGATGACGAATAAGAACCCGATGAAGCAAATTCAACTCGCTTTTCCCGAGTGGTTGCAGGGCCGTGCGCATCACGTCGAGGACGTGCTCGACGACCTCCTGCCTCCCGCGGACGCGCTGCCTTCGCGGTTGCACGAAGCCATGCGGTACGCCGTTCTGGGCGGCGGCAAGCGCGTGCGCGCCGCGCTGGTCTATGCCGCCGGGCAGGCCTGCCCGGTCAGCGGCAGCGTGCTGGCCATCGAGGCTTCGCTCGACCGCGCGGCCGCCGCCGTGGAACTGATCCATGCGTACTCGCTGATCCATGACGATCTGCCCTGCATGGATGACGACACCCTGCGCCGCGGCCGGCCCACCACGCACGTGCAGTTCGACGAAGCCACCGCCATGCTGGCGGGCGACGCGCTGCAGCCGCTGGCGTTCGACCTGCTGGCCTCCATGCCGATCGCCCCGGCGCTGATCGTCCAGGCCACCCAGTCGCTGGCGCGCGCCGCCGGCAGCCAGGGCATGGCGGGCGGGCAGGCCATCGACCTGTTCAGCGTCGGCCGCTCGCTGTCGCGCGATGAACTCCAGACGATGCACGGCATGAAGACCGGCGCCATGCTGGCTTGCAGCGTGGCGCTGGGCGGCATCGTGGCGGGCGCCAGCTCGGCCTCGCGCCAGGCACTGGACGCCTACGCGCAGGCCATGGGCCTGGCTTTCCAGGTGGTCGACGACATCCTTGACGTCACCGCCGACAGCGCCAGCCTGGGCAAGACGCCGGGCAAGGACGCCGCGGAAAACAAGCCTACCTACGTTTCGCTGCTGGGCCTGGCGGACGCCCGGGCATTTGCCGAGGAACTGCGCGTGGCGGCCCTGGCGGCCCTGGCTCCCCTCGGGGATGCCGGCGCGCGCCTCGCCCAGTTGGCCGACTTCATCGTTCTTCGAGACCGCTGATCCGTGACCAGCCCGGCCGCTTCGCAGGCCGGGCCAACGAACTCATAAAAGCATGACGACTGATTTATTGGACCGCATTCAATCGCCGGCAGACCTCAAGCGCCTGGATCGTCGCGAACTGAAAAAGCTTGCCGACGAACTGCGCGGCTTCGTGCTTGAGTCGGTTTCCAAGACGGGCGGGCATCTGTCGTCCAACCTGGGCACCGTCGAACTCACGCTGGCGCTGCACCAGGTGTTCGATACACCGCATGACCGCATCGTCTGGGACGTCGGCCACCAGTCCTATCCGCACAAGATCCTGACGGGCCGTCGCGCCGGCATGGCCAAGCTGCGCCAGCAGGGCGGCATTTCGGGCTTCCCCAAGCGCAGCGAATCCGAATACGACGCCTTTGGCACCGCCCATTCGTCCACCTCGATCTCGGCGGCGCTGGGCATGGCCGTCGCTTCGCGCAATGCGGGCGTGCAACGCCAGCACATCGCCGTGATCGGCGATGGCGCGATGTCGGCCGGCATGGCGTTCGAAGCCATGAACAACGCCGGCGTCACGCCCAACATCAACCTGCTGGTGATCCTGAACGACAACGACATGTCGATCTCGCCGCCGGTGGGGGCGCTGAACCGCTACCTGGCCCGCCTGATGTCCGGGCGTTTCTACGCAGCGGCCAAGAATGTGGGCCGGGCCGTGCTGCAGCATGTGCCGCCGGTGCTTGAGCTTGCGCGCCGCTTCGAAGAGCATGCCAAGGGCATGGTCACGCCGGCCACGCTGTTCGAGGAATTCGGCTTCAACTACGTGGGTCCCATCGACGGCCACGATCTCGACGCGCTGGTTCCCACGCTGCAGAACCTGAAGGCCCTGGAAGGCCTGCAGTTCCTGCATGTGGTCACCCGGAAAGGGCAGGGCTACAAGCTCGCCGAAGCCGATCCCGTGCTGTATCACGGTCCCGGCAAATTCGATCCCGCGGTCGGCATCCAGCAATCCAAGGCGCCGGGCAAGCGCACCTTCACGCAGGTTTTCGGCAAGTGGCTGTGCGACACGGCGCAGCAGGATACGCGCCTGGTTGCGGTAACGCCGGCCATGCGCGAGGGCAGCGGGCTGGTGGAGTTCGAGCAGCGCTTTCCGCAGCGGTATTTCGATGTGGGCATCGCTGAACAGCACGCCGTCACCTTTGCGGCGGGCGTCGCCTGCGAAGGGCAGAAGCCGGTCGTCGCCATCTACTCCACGTTCATGCAGCGCGGCTACGACCAGTTCATCCATGACGTCGCCCTGCAGAATCTCGATGTCACATTCGCGCTGGACCGCGCCGGCATCGTCGGCGCCGACGGCGCCACGCACGCCGGCAACTACGACATCGCCTTCCTGCGCTGTGTGCCGAACATGGTGGTCGCCACCCCCTCGGACGAAAACGAAACCCGCCTACTGCTGTCGACCTGTTATCAGCACCCCGGCCCCGCGTCGGTCCGCTATCCGCGCGGCGCGGGCTGCGGCGCGGCCGAAGCGGACAGCCTGGACGTCGTGGCCCTGGGCAAGGGCGTGGTTCGGCGCGAAGGCAAGAAGATCGCCATCCTCGGTTTTGGCACGCTGGTCCAGGCTGCGCTGGCCGCAGCCGGCAAGCTCGATGCCTCCGTGGCCGACATGCGCTTCGTCAAGCCCATCGATCGCGAGCTGATCCTCGATCTGGTGAACCGGCACGATGCGTTCGTCACCGTGGAAGACGCCTGCATCATGGGCGGCGCGGGCAGCGCCGTGCTCGAGCTCCTGAGCGCCGCCGGCGTGCAGATTCCGGTGTTGCAACTGGGACTGCCCGACGAGTTCATCGACCACGGCGAGCAATCAGCTCTGCTGGCCGGTCTGGGCCTGGACGCGGCGGGCATCGAGCAATCGATCCGCGCGCGCTACGCCGACCTGCTGAACTGAAGACTCCTCCTTGCGCACGAGTACGACGGCAGTCGTGCGCAAGGTTGAGACACACTGTTCCGGTCCCGCCGCCTACCCGCCAAAGGGTATTCCTGGCGATTGCGCGCGCTTGGGCGATAATGGCCCCTCTCTCAAGATTACCGGGCCAGCGCGGTGCGACACGGCAGACTGCCCGGACAGGTAAGCCGAAATGAACTCTCCGATCGACCCCGCCATCGTGATGCCCGACGTCCAAAGTTCCACGGACACGCGACACATCCCGATCCAGCGCGTTGGCATCCGCGGCGTGCGTCATCCCATGCTGGTGCAAAGCGGCGACGGCTCCGTGCAAGGCACCGTGGCCAACTGGACGTTGACCGTGGCCCTGCCGCCCGAAGAAAAGGGCACCCACATGTCCCGTTTCGTGGCGCTGCTGGAAAAATATCGCAGCACGCCGATGACGCCCGAGCTGTTCCGCGCCATGGCGGCCGACATGCTGCCCCTGCTGAACGCCGAACGCGGCGACATCACCGCTTCGTTCCCGTACTTCATCAACAAGTCCGCGCCTATCTCGGGCGTGCAAAGCCTTCTGGACTACGAAGTCCAGTGGATCGCCCGCGCCCAGGCCGACAGCGTCGAGTTCGAGCTCGTCGTGCAGGTGCCCGTCACCAGCCTGTGCCCGTGTTCCAAGGCCATTTCCGAATACGGCGCCCACAACCAGCGCTCGCATGTCACGGTTTCGTCGATCCTGACTGAAGACATCGGCATGGATGGCGTCATCCGTCTCATCGAAGAGGAAGGCTCGTGCGAGCTGTGGGGCCTGCTCAAGCGGCCCGATGAAAAGTTCGTCACCGAACGCGCCTACGACAATCCCAAGTTCGTCGAGGACCTCGTGCGCGACGTGGCGGCCCGCCTGAATGCACATCCCGGCATCGCGCGGTATCGCGTGGAAGCCGAGAACTTCGAATCCATCCACAATCACTCGGCCTACGCCGTCGTCGAAGGCTGAGCGGCCGTGCGCCATCCGGCGGCCAGCGATTGGCCGCTTATCGCCGATCTGCAGCATTGGGAAACGCGGCTGGCCAGCAATCTGGCCAACCGCGGCCGTTTCGGGGTGGCGCTTTACGAGTTCTTCCGCTTCGGCGTAAAGCAGGCCTGGGCTTGCCTCTTCGGAGGCCTGATGTGCGCCTTGCTGCTGGGCACGCATTGGTGGTATCCCCCGGATGCCGCACTGGCCCGGTACGATTTCCTGACCCTGGCGGCGCTCGGCATCCAGGCCGCGTTGCTCGCACTGCGCATGGAAACCTGGAGCGAGGCTCGGGTGATCCTGATGTTCCATGTGGTGGGCACCTGCATGGAGATCTTCAAGACCGCCGCCGGTTCGTGGATCTACCCCGAAGCCAGCGTGCTGCGCATCGGCGGCGTGCCCTTGTTCACCGGATTCATGTACGCCGCGGTGGGCAGCTACCTGGCCCGGGTATGGCGACTGTTCGACTTCCGGTTCCGTGCCCATCCGCCGCTGGCGGCCACGGTGGCGCTGTCGGTGCTGATCTACCTGAATTTCTTCACGCACCATTACGTCTTGGATTTCCGGTGGGCGCTGTTTGCGATGACGGCGATCCTGTTCGCACGGACCTGGGTGTACTTCCGCATCTGGCGCGTCTACCGCCGCATGCCGCTTCTGCTGGGTTTCGTGCTGGTGGCGCTTTTCATCTGGTTCGCCGAGAACATCGGCACCTTCGCCAACGCCTGGCGCTATCCGAACCAGTCGCAGGTCTGGCAGCTGGTTTCCATCGCCAAGCTGGGTTCTTGGTTCCTGCTGATGATCATCAGCTATGTCATGGTCAGCGCGGTCAACCGGCCGCAGCCCATCACTGCGGCGGACGCACCGGTCGCGCCGGGTGCCGAACCGGCCAATAACGCGTCCCTTATTTCGTGATGCGGCTGCGGCTTGCATGCAGGCAGCCAATCGGTGATAATCGAGAGCTTTCTTGCTCGACCACCCATGGTTTTTGGGTTGCGGGCTGCCCCTTGCGGCGATCGTCGATGATGTAAATCCACCCATGATGGAAAGCGCGGGTGCAAGACGACCAGCCAGCAAGACATCCTCAAGGAGTTTTACTCATGCGTCACTACGAAGTAGTGTTTATCGTTCACCCCGACCAAAGCGAGCAAGTGCCCGCCATGGTCGAGCGTTACCAAGCGCTGGTCACGGGCCAAGGCGGCTCGATCCACCGCCTGGAAGACTGGGGCCGCCGTCAACTGGCCTACCCGATCCAGAAGCTCGTCAAGGCTCACTACGTCTGCCTGAACATCGAGTGCGGCCAAGCCACGCTGGATGAGCTGGAACACTCGTTCCGCTACAACGATGCCGTCCTGCGCCACCTGGTCATCAAGACCAAGAAGGCCCAGACCACTCCGTCGATCATGATGAAGTCGGTCGAGCGCGAAGAAGCCCGCAAGGCTTCGGCGGAAGCTGTCGCGGCTCAGCCCGAGTAAGCAGGGCTCACGCAGAGCTCTTCCCATTAAGTCCCCTCGGTACCTGGCAGGATGAACAAGCTGGAACTCAGCGCACGCGTTCTCGAATGCGAGCCTTTGCGCCACACCCCCGCCGGATTGCCAGCGCTGGAAATGCTGCTGGCACACGAGTCGGAGGTCATCGAAGCCGGCCACCCGCGCCGTGTCGAATTGACGATCGCCGCCGTGGCACTGGGAGACCTGGCGTTGCTCTTGAGAAACACCGCGTTAGGGTCCGAATTGCTGGTGCAGGGGTTTTTGGCTCCCGCCCGCAAGGACTCGGTGAAGATCAAGCTGCATTTGCAGCAGGCGCGCAAGATCGGCGGAAGCGCTGGAAGCGATCCGCAGGTGGCTTGAAGGGAATGAGTCCAAGGGTGCGAGAGCGCCTTCTGAATACGGATAGGTTATGGGGAGTTGGACCCGGTTCTTGATAATTCCGGGCAGGACCAACCCCCTCAAACATAAAGGCACATATCATGGCTTTCTTCGGAAAACGCAAAGAAAAACGCAAATTCACGCAGCAGAACCCGCTCTTCAAGCGTCGTAAGTTCTGCCGCTTCACCGCAGCCGGCGTCGAAGAGATCGACTACAAGGATCTGGACACCCTGCGCGACTTCGTGCAAGAAAACGGCAAGATCATCCCGGCTCGCCTGACCGGCACCAAGGCAATCTACCAGCGTCAGCTGGACACCGCCATCAAGCGCGCGCGCTTCCTGGCCCTGTTGCCTTACACCGACAACCACAACTAATCCGGGGCACTGAAATGCAAGTTATTCTGCTCGAAAAAGTCGTCAACCTGGGCAACCTGGGTGAAGTCGTGCGCGTCCGTGATGGCTACGCCCGCAACTTCCTGATTCCCCAGAAGAAGGCCCGTCGTGCAACCGACGCCGCCCTGAAGGAATTCGAAGCCCGCCGCGCCGAACTGGAAAAGGCCCAGGCTGAAAAGCTGGCCGCTGCCCAAGCTCTGGGCGAGCGCATGAACGGCTTCCAGCTGAAGATCAGCCAGAAGGCTGGCGTCGACGGCCGTCTGTTCGGTTCGGTCACCAACGCCGACATCGCCGAAGGTCTGAAGAAGGCTTCTTTCGAAGCCGTCGAAAAGGCCCAGGTGCGTCTGCCCAATGGCCAGCTGAAGGCCATCGGTGAGTTCCCCGTCCAGGTCGCCCTGCACGCTGATGTCGTCGTCGACATCACGGTCCTGGTCGAAGGCGAACTGTCCTAAACCGGCACTCGCGGTAAAAAGAAGCCGGCCCGCGCGCCGGCTTTTTTTCTTTGCGTGTTTTCGCTCCCGTCCTGCTACGAACGGCTCCGATGCGCGCCCCGATTCACGCTGTCAATCCAGAGGATCTCTTGAGTCATCCGCCTGTCCACCACAATGCGCCGCCCGGCCTGCGAGCCTGGCTCGACAGCGTGGATGCTTCGCGTGAACCTTCGGTGCGGGATGTGAAGATTGACGGCGTGCGCTGCATCATCAAGCGACGCAGGCCAGGCTTCCTGCAGGGCGTGAGTTATGCATTGCGCTATGTCCGCGCGCTCTTCCTCGGCGTGGGCTGCAAGATATTCCTGGGCGAGTTTCCGCGTCCTGGCGTGCTGCTGCGCAATGGACTGGCCCATGAAGCGCAGCGCCTGTCGCAATTGCAGGAGGCCGGCTGCAGGGTCCCCGAGGTATGGTGGCAGCAACAGAACCTGTTGGTGCTGGAGTTCGTGGGGTCGGATCTTGCGTATCTCATTCGCAAGGAAGACTCGACGTCGCGCCTGTGGCTGACGCGCGCGGCCGCCACCGACCTGGCGGCCTTCCATGCGCGCGGCATGTGGCACGGCGGCGCGCAGATCCGCAATGTGACGCTGCAGGAAGGCGAGCTCTGGCGCATCGATTTCGAAGAAAACATCGGGGCGACGCTGTCCCGTCCGCTGGCACAGGCGTACGACCTGTTCCAGATGCTTGCTTCATTGGTGTCGCTACGTAAACTGGACGACGGCGACGCCCGGACGCTGGGTAAACTGGCCCTGGACGTCTATCTGGACAGCAACCCCGATCCCGAAGTCAAGGCCGGCCTGATGCGCCTGGCCCGCGTCCTGTGCGCCGTTGCAATGCCGCTGCGCCCCGTTCTCAGCCGCTTTCCCTCGCGCGATGTCCAAGGGTTTTTCCGCGTGTCGGACATCCTGCAGCCGTTACTATTGAAGCCATGAATACACCCGCCGACTCCCAGCTCGAATACCTGCGCGTTCCTCCTCATTCCATCGAGGCGGAGCAGTCGGTCCTGGGCGGTCTCCTGCTGGACAACGCCGCATGGGACCGCATCGCGGACGTGCTGATCGAAGAAGACTTCTATCGGCACGACCATCGGCTGATCTGGCACCACATCGCCCGGCTGATCGGGCTGGCGCGCCCGGCCGACGTCATCACGGTGCACGAGTCGCTGGTCAGCGCCGGCAAGGTCGAGGAATCCGGCGGCCTGGCCTACCTGAACGCGCTGGCGCACAACACGCCGTCGGCCGCGAACATCCGGCGCTATGGCGAGATCGTGCGCGAGCGCGCCATGCTGCGCAAGCTGGTGTCCATCGCCGACGAAATCTCGTCGGCGGCCATGAACCCCCAGGGCAAGGAAGCGCGTCAGCTGCTGGACGAGGCCGAATCCAAGGTCTTCCAGATCGCCCAGGAGGGCGCGCGCGGCGCTGCGGGCTTCCAGGAAATCCAGCCGCTCCTGACCCAGGTGGTCGAGCGCATCGACGAGCTTTACCACCGCGAAAGCACGTCCGACGTGACGGGCGTGCCCACGGGCTTCACCGATCTGGACAAGATGACCTCCGGCATGCAGGGCGGAGACCTGATCATCGTGGCGGGCCGCCCGTCGATGGGCAAGACCTCGTTCTCCATGAACATCGGCGAGCACGTGGCCATCGAAGAAGGGCTGCCGGTCGCGGTGTTCTCGATGGAAATGGGCGCGGTGCAGCTGGCCATGCGTATGCTGGGCTCCGTCGGTCTGCTGGACCAGCACCGCATGCGTACCGGCAAGCTGATCGCCGAGGACTGGCCGCGTGTGACGCACGCCGTGCAGCTCATGCAGGACGCGCAGGTCTACATCGATGAATCCCCTGCGCTCAGCCCCATGGAAGTGCGGGCGCGCGCGCGCCGTCTGGCGCGCCAGTGCGGGCAGCTTGGCCTCATCATCATCGACTACCTGCAGCTCATGTCGGGCAACGGGTCGGGCGAAAACCGGGCCACCGAAGTGTCGGAAATCAGCCGCTCGCTCAAGGGCCTGGCCAAGGAACTCAACTGCCCGCTCATCGCGCTCTCGCAGCTGAACCGAAGCCTGGAACAGCGCCCCAACAAGCGCCCCGTCATGAGCGACCTGCGCGAATCGGGCGCCATCGAACAGGATGCCGACGTGATCCTGTTCATCTACCGCGACGAGGTCTACAACCCGGATTCGCCGGACAAGGGCACTGCCGAGATCATCATCGGCAAGCAGCGTAACGGTCCGATCGGATCGGTGCGCCTGACCTTCCAGGGGTCCAGCACGCGCTTCCTGAACTTCTCGGGCGCGCAGCCGCGGGACATGTACTGATCCGTCGGCATACGTAAAAAAACCGCGCTTGTGGAAAGCGCGGTTTTTTTTTGCGGCCTAAGAAGCGTCAGTGCGTGGTTTCGGGCCGCTTGCCGTAGCGCGCGGCAAGGACGCCGCAGACCATGAGCTGGATCTGGTGGAACAGCATCAGCGGCAGCACCACCGCGCCGACGGCGTGGCCGGCGAACAGCACCTGCGCCATCGGAATGCCGCTCGCGAGGCTCTTTTTGGAACCGCAGAAGAGCAGGGTGATGCGGTCTTCGATGCTGAAGCCGAACATTCTGCCGGCCAGCGCGGACAAACCCAGCGCAAGCGCCAGGATCACGCCGCAGCTCACGACCAACCCGACCAGCGCGGGAATGGGCGTGCTGCTCCACAGGCCTTCATTGATGGCTTCGGAGAATGCCGTGTAGACCACCAGGAGGATCGATCCCTGGTCCACGAACTTCAGCATGGCCTTGCGCTTGTGCACCCAGGCGCCGATCCAGCGACGCGCAAACTGGCCCAGCACGAAGGGCAGCAGCAGTTGCAGCATGATCTTGCCGACCGCGTCGAACGAAATCGGTGCGCTGCCCGCGTTGGCCACCACGGTGCCGACCAACAGGGGCGTCAGGAAGATGCCAAGCAGGCTGGAGGCCGACGCACTGCAGACCGCCGCGGGAACGTTGCCGCGCGCCATGGAGGTGAAAGCGATCGCGGACTGCACGGTTGCCGGCAGGCAGCACAGGAACAGGATGCCGAGGTACAGCTCGGGCGTCACCAGCGGCTCAAGCACGGGCTTGAGCGCCAGTCCCAGCAGCGGGAACATCAGGAACGTGGCCGAGAAAATGGTCAGGTGCAGCTTCCAGTGCGTCAGGCCGGCGATGATGGCCTCGCGGGACAGGCGTGCGCCATGCAGGAAAAACAACAGGCCGACGGCCACGTTGGTGATCCAGCCGAAGATGACCACGCCCTGTCCATGCGCGGGCACGATGCTGGCGATGATGACGGTGCAGATCAGGTAAAGGGTGAAACGGTCAGGCAGGAGTCGAACGAGGCGGGACATGGGGACGGGAGGAAAGACAGAAAAGCGGCGGGGCGCGCGGGGCGCCGGAAACGGGGCGTATTGTAGACCCGGGGCGGGCGCGATCCGTCGCCGGCGGATGCAATCGTCCGCGCGATGATTCAGGCAGCGGCTTTTTTCGGGGTCAGGGCGTCATCGCCAGCGCCAGGTCAAACGCGGCCACCAGCGATGCGTGGTCGGCCGTTCCCTTGCCGGCAATGTCGAACGCAGTGCCATGATCCACGCTGGTGCGCACGAAGGGCAATCCGACGGTGACGTTCACGCCATGATCCAGGCCCAGGTACTTCACGGGGATCAATCCCTGGTCGTGGTACTGCGCCACGACGATGTCGAATTCACCACGGCGGGCACGCATGAAGATCGTGTCGCCGGGCCAGGGGCCGCTAGCGTCGATGCCTTCCGCGCGCGCGGCTTCGATGGCCGGTTCGATGATGTCGATGTCTTCGCGTCCGAACTTGCCGCCTTCGCCTGCGTGAGGATTCAAGCCCGCGACGGCAACGCGCGGACGCGCGATGCCCATTTGGCGACAGGCGCGATCCGCAAGCCGCATCGCGGTCAGCTCGGCCTCGGGGGTGATGCGCGCAATGACGTCGGCAAGCGCCACGTGGATCGTAACCAGCAGCACGCGCAGTTCGTCGTTGGCCAGCATCATCGCGAAGTCATGCGTCCCGGATCGCTCCGCCAGGATTTCGGTGTGGCCGGGGAAGTCGATGCCGGCTTCGTGCATGGACTTCTTGTTGAGCGGGGCGGTGACGATGGCGCGGATATGGCCGGCCAGCGCATCGTCGATGGCCGCGCAGACATAGTCATAGGCCCCGCGCCCGGCAAGCGCGTTCACGCGCCCGAGCGGCAGGTCGGCGGGCAAAGGCGGGCTGCAGGCGACTACGTGAAGGCGTCCCGGTTCCGGCCGGGCCTGGTCGATCGCCGTGATCTCGACGATATCCAGGCGGGCATCCAGCTGCGCTGCGGAGCGCCGCAGCGCGCCGGCGTCGCCGTACACCACGCATGGCGCGTGCATGCCCTGCGCGTAGGCTTTGACGATGATCTCGGGACCGATGCCAGCGGCATCGCCCATGGTAATGCCCACGGGCAGGGATGTTTTCACGGTGGAGTGCAGTAAGGAAGCGGGTGTCATCAATGCTACACCCGATCAAGCGCGGCGCCGGGCAGCGCTCAGTTCGCCGCGGCCTTGTCCTTGGGCGGTTCGATGGGCGCGCATTCGAAGGTGACCGTGGCGCGCTTGGAACCCAGGCCGGTCGCGTGGTTGGACGTGACCTTGGGCTTGATCAGCCTGCGGCCGAGCGACTGGCAATGCTCGTCGGCGCGCTCCATGGTCTTGTTCTTGATTTCCACCCAGCTCAGCAGCTGAGTGCCGGAACTGTACGTGACGCTGTAGAGGTCCTTGTCGACGGACGTGACCTCGCTCATGCTGGAGCAGGCAGTCAGCAGGGTGAGCAGGGCGGCGGCAGGGGCAAGGCGTGCAAGCATGAAAAATCCAGGATTCGCGACAGGCCTCATTACACCACCATGTCGCGCCCGGCGGAAAGCCGGCGCGCCACGGCGCCCCTTACGGCGCGGCGACGGCGCTGCGGCGGTCGACCTTGCGGCTGAGCACGATGGACGTCTGCGTCTGCTTGACGCCGTCGATAAGCCCGATGCGGTCCAGGAGTTCGTCGAGTTGCTCGTGGGTTTCGCAGCGCAGGAAGATAAGGTAGTCATAAGGCCCGCTGACCGATGACACCTCTTCGACTTCGGGCATTTTTTCCAGTTCGCGGATCACCGCGGCCGGCGTCTTGGGAAGCACGCTGATAAAGCAGTAAGCCCTTACCGCCGCTTCTTCCAGCAGCCGCCCCAGGCGCACGCCATAGCCCGCCACGATGCTCTCGCGCTCGAGCCGCGCGATGCGAGCAACGACCGTCGTGCGCGCCAGGCCCAGCTTGCGCGCAAGAATCGCCGCCGGTTCGCGCGCATTGGCTTGCAGCAGGCTGAGCAATTGCCGGTCGATGGCGTCGAGTCGTTCGTTCATGCGTGGGCGTTGGCGATGAGCCGTTCGGCGAAATGCCGACGGTACAGGCGCCGGCCTGCCGGCGTCAATGTTGCGCGCTCATCCGTCGGATTCGGGAAGAATGCCGCCTTGGTAGATGCGGCCATCGAACTCGAAGCGAGTGATGGTTTTGTGCGCGGCATCGAAGATTCGGTCACGGCTGGCGTCGTCCAGGCCGTCGTGGTCTGCAAAGCTGAATCGGCACAGGTCGATGTCGCTGTCGTAGAACGCGCTGTGCACGAAGCGGCTGACATCCGACTCATGGGCGAAGCGGGCGAATTCGCGCAGTTGCTCCATTTCATGGAAGGACCCGTTGCGGCTGACGAGCAGCATGCCGAACTTGCGTTCTTCGTCGGCCATCGGTTCCGGTGGCGGCGCCGGGTCGGCGGCGTGAGCGTCCGTGTACTCGAACCGCGCGCCGACTTCCGCCATGGCGGCCAACACGCGCTGCCACTCCTGTTCTTCCAGCGTCAGCCGGGCCATCATGTAGAAAAGGCGTTGCCGTCCCAGCGAGCGGGGCTCCGGGCCGCCGACGAAGCTGGGCCACGGAGTCGATGCATCCAGTCCGGCCAGCTCGGCCATCTTGGCATCGCTGTATCCCAGTCTGTCCTGGAGTCGCTGCAGCGACTGGGCGTTTGGCGGGACGTAGTTCTGAATCGTTTTCATGAGCGCGCTCCGAAGGCGCCGGCGGCCCGGACCGGCGCCGGCGGCGTGCGCCGCGGTGCCCTTGCGGCTACGCTTCATGCTAGCGCGCCCCTGAAAGCTTGCCTAGCGGGCGGGGCGCTTCCGCGGCGCCTGCCAGGGCCGGTCGCAGGAGCAGGGGGCCATGCTAGGATTTGCGCCGAAAATCATTGCCAGGAGGCTTTACATCATGGATACGCAGGAACAAATCGCCGTCATCGTGCACACCATTTCGCATCAGGGCGGCCGCATCGACGCGCTCAATGCCGCGTTGCTGTCGACGCTGCATCTGGTGAAGGGTTCCCCGGGTCTGCGCGAAGCCATCGAGGCTCAACTCGAGCAGAACTACTCCAGCCTGCTGGCGCGTTCCGAAAATCCCCAATACGTGGCAGGCTTTGAAAGCGTGCGCGACATGGTCATCGCCGCATTGAAGTGATCCGGACGGCTAGAGTTACCCACAACTTCTGTGGACAAGCCTTGGGATAGCGCGGGCATAGGTGCGCAAATCCCTTTGATTACAATGGCTTGGAATTTGCGGTCAAAGGTGACGCCCGGGTGATGCGCCTTGATGCATCTCGTGGGCCGGCACGGAAGGTCCAGCCCGGTTAATATGCCGCCCCATGCGGAATCAGTATTCATTGGAATGCCGGAGCAAAGCCATGACGGCACGTGTTTCGGAAGCGGCAAAGCTGGCGGCGTTCGACCCCGGCAAACTTTCTCCCGAGGCACGGGAGAGCTGGGAGCGCATGGGCCACGGCTTCAAGGCCTGGCACGACTTCGATCAGCGGCACCCGATCCTTCGCCGCCTGGCGCGGCTGCCGTTCATCGGCACCCTGTACCGCAATGCCCGGCGCCGTCATGTCCAGCGCGCAAGCGGCAAACTGGTGATCTGAACCCGGCCCGCGTCACGTGCGGCGGCGGGCGTAAAGGCGGGCGTATAGCCGATACCCCAGCCAGACCAGCACTCCCAGCGCCGCGGCCACGGCCAGCTTGGTTTCCACGCCGTGCAGGCGACCCAGCAGAGCCTCGATCGTCTGTCCGAACACATACCCCAGCAAGCTGAAGCACACCGCCCAGATCGCGGCGGCAATGGCGTTCAGCAGCAGGTAGCGCAGCGGCGACACACGCGACGCGCCCAGGGCGACGGGGCCGACCGTGCGCAGCCCATATAGAAACCGCAAGGTCAGGATGAACCCGTCGGGATAGCGGTCGATGGCCGCCAACGCCTTGTCGAACGCGGGTTTTTCGCGGATACGCCGCACGTACCGGTGATCGCGATAGCGCCGGCCCAGATAAAACAGCAACTGGTCCGCCAGAAATGATCCGCCGAACGCGCATAACATCACGTATGGCAGCGGGAAGAGCCCCTGGTGCGCCAGGAAGCCCGCCAGCACCACGACGCTCTCGCCTTCCAGGAACGTTCCACCCACTACGGCCCACAACCCGTAGTCGGCGATGAATTGGTGCAGTTCCGGATTCATCCTGTCTTTTCTTCCACGATGCGCGCCAGCGTCACCAGCGCGCGCGCGACGTCGGGCGTGATGCGCTGACCGCAGCTGATACGCAAAAAGTGGTTGTACCTCGGGCCATTCGAGAACATCGCGCCGGGCGCGACACGTATCCCTTGCCGCAGCGCGGCTTCGAAAACTTCCATTCCGGATAGCCCGTCGGGCATCTCGACCCACAGCAGCATACCGCCCTGCGGTACGCTCAGACGCGTGCCGCGCGGAAAATGCGCGGCGATGGCTTCCGCGGTCTGGTCGCGCTGGGTCTTCAACTGCCGGCGCAGCCGCGCAAGGTGCCGGTCATAGGCGCGCGAGCCCATGAATTCGGCCACCGCGATCTGCGCCAGCGGTTCATTGGGACGGCTTTGCGCGAACTTCAGCATGGCGATGCGCGCCTTCCAGCGTCCGCCCAGCAGCCAGCCCAGCCGCATGCCCGGCGCCAGCGTCTTGTGCATCGACGAACAATAGATCACGTTGCCGGTCGCATCCCAGGACTTGGCCGCCGCCAGGGGCGTGTCGTCGTCGGTCAGGGCGCCGTAGGTGTCGTCCTCGATAAGCGGCACCTGCTGGCGCTCGCAAAGGGCAACCAGGCGCGCCTTCTGCTCGTCGGGCATGACGCAGCCCAATGGGTTCTGGAAATTCGGCACCACGACCACGGCGCGGATATTGCCGTGCGTCTGGAAAGCCAGGTCCAGCGCCTCGATCGACAGTCCGTGTTGCGGACTGGTCGGAATCTCCAATGCCCGCATTCCCAGGCTTTCCAGGATCTGCAGCAGGCCGAAATACGCAGGCGATTCCACCGCAATCGTGTCGCCGGGACGCGCCACGGCGCGCAGCGCCAGGTTCAGGGCCTCGATGCAGCCGTGCGTGACAATGACGTCGTCCGGCGTGGCGTTGATGCCGTTGGCCAGGGCGCGGCGCGCCAGCACGCCGCGCAGGTCGGGATGCCCCTGCGGCGGCACCGGGCTGACCAACACCTCCGGGGACTGCCGCAGGGCGCGCGTCATCGCCTGCTTGATGGCGTCCATGGGATAGGCCTGCGGCTCGGCCGCCGCCAGGGCGAAATTGGCGCTCACCGGATGGGCCTCGCACTTGGCGATGAAGTCGGAGACGCGATCGTGGATGCCCACATACTGCGCCGCGCCGAGCATCTGCCGGATATCCGGTTCGCTTACGGGCGGAATGCTGTTGCGCCGGGGCTTCAGGACGAAGTAGCCGGAGCGCGGGCGCGCCTCGATCAAGCCGTCATCTTCCAATTGGCGGCACGCCTGCAGCGCGGTCGACAAGCTGACGTGATGGGTACGCACCAACGTGCGGACGGAAGGCATGCGCTGAGCGGGAGCAAGCACGCCCGTCTGGATGGCTCGCCGGTAATGATTCGCCAGGCGTACGTACAGCGGTTGAGGGTCCATGCGCCGATCTTGCTCCCGAGGGGTGGAATAGGGGTAGGCACAGATCCAGGAAAAGTACACCATAACAGGCACAAAATCGAGCTTCTGCATCGGTACAGAAAGGTCGCTTGTGTGGCTGTTGCGCAAAGCAGGGCGCGCGTAGCCTGTGGTTGTCCATTTGGAGATGACCATGACCCCGCACCCCGACTTCGAATCACAAGCGCTCCGCGTCGACCTTCCCTCCGGCGCTGACAGGCGGCTTCCGCTGCGACCCGGCGCCGCGGTGATCTGCACGGAAGGCAGCGTCACCGTGGAAGAAGTCATGAAAGGCTCGGAAGCCGCGAACGCGCTGGTTCGCGTGGTGGCAGTCCGCGTGAACGCGGGAGAATCGCATGTCGTGTCGTACGGGGGCGCCATAAGGTTGATCGCCATTGGCGACGCGCGGCTGATGTGTCTGGATGCGCCGGGTCTGGCTCAGCCGCTTTACCGCATGGTCGCAGCGATTTTTCGATGGTTTTTGCCGAAAAATGGAAACAATCGGCTGGGTGCGCTGCACAAGATTTCAAAATGATGTATGATTCACACATCAGACGCGGGGTGGAGCAGTCTGGCAGCTCGTCGGGCTCATAACCCGAAGGTCGTAGGTTCAAATCCTGCCCCCGCAACCAGTTTCAAGCAGTACCCCGGCCAGCCGGCAGCGCTTTTACAGCGCGCTCAGTCGGGCCCGCCAGAAAAGCCGCGAATCTCTTCGCGGCTTTTTTTCGTTGGGCGATTGCGCTGGGTCATGCCGTCGTTCCAGTCCGGAGTTTCCCGGGTGTCCGCGTCCGCACATCGCCGTGGCCCTGCGCTACCATGGGTCACGCGCGCTAGCTTGCCGCATACCAGGAGTATCCATGGGAACCGCAAAATACGACCATCCCGGCTACGTTGCCGATACGGGCGCCGAGGGCAAATACCATGTGGGCATCTGGTGCCCCCATGGCTATCCCGCCCACATCCATATTGGCCGGCCCGCGGAACGCGGCGATCCCCGCGCTTTGCTCCGTCTTCGCATCCCGGACGGCGTCTTCCAGTCTCTGCCGGACGACCCTGAAACCCTTTGCCGTCGCGCGTTGGGCCAGGCGCTGGACGCCGGGCTGCTGCCGTCCGTTGCGGTGGATGGCGAATACCAGGAGCTTCGGTTCCAGATCGATGCCGAACCCTGGTCCGGTCCCATGCAAGCCGCCGAGCGCGTCTGACCAGGCTGGCTGGGCGGGACGGTGATAGTTACCCACAAGGATTGTGGACAAGCCTTGGGATAGTCACTGCGTATTCTCGATTTTTCTTGCAATAACAAGGGCTTGGCGCCTGCGGTCAAGAAGTGGCCGGTGCCGGCCCTTTTTTACGCCCACGCCGTGCCGGGATGCCTCCATGAGACAATCGCATCCCCACTGCCCGTGGGCCCGTCCGGTCATTCCTTTACTACTTTGTCCTGCATGTTTTCTACCTTGCCCGCCTCTCGCCCCGTCATGAAGGTATCGGCCCCATGAGCCCTGCCGGCAGACGCGTCGCCATCGTCGGAGGCGGACCCGCCGGCCTGATGGCGGCGGAGCGATTGAGCGATGCGGGCGTGCAAGTGGACGTGTTCGACGCGATGCCCTCGGTCGGCCGGAAGTTCCTGATGGCGGGGCGGGGCGGACTGAATCTGACGCATAGCGAACCCGCGGAACCCTTTCTGGCGCGATATGGCGCCCGCGCTGCAGCCGTGGCGCCGTGGCTTGGGGTCATGGATGCAGCAAGCTTGCGCGAATGGGCCCACACGCTGGGCATCAAAACGTTTGTGGGCTCCTCCGGCCGTGTGTTTCCCGAGGAGATGAAAGCGGCTCCTCTGCTGCGGGCCTGGCTGGCCAGGCTGCGCGCGCGCGGCGTGCGTTTTCACATGCGGCATCGTTGGCTGGGCTGGCAGGGCGTCCAGCCTGCCGCGCAAGAACTGCGTTTCGAAACGCCGTCCGGCCAGACGTGCGTGGCGGCCGACGCCGTGGTGCTTGCCCTGGGCGGGGGCAGTTGGGCCAAGCTGGGGTCGGATGGGGCGTGGGTGTCGCAATTGCAGGCCCGCGGCATTCCGGTGGCGCCATTGCGTCCGGCGAATTGCGGGTTTGATGTCGCCTGGACCGAGCATTTTCGCCAGAAGTTTGCCGGTCAACCGGTCAAGTCCGTGTCCATGGCCGGCGGCGGTGCCGCCAGGCAAGGCGAATTCGTCATTTCCGAGACAGGGATCGAAGGCAGCCTCGTCTATGCGCTGTCTGCAAGCGTGCGGGATCAGATCGAGGCGCGCGGTCAGGCGGTAATCACGCTGGATCTTGCGCCCGACTGGACGCCGGAACGCGTCATGGCGGCTGTGGCGCATCCGCGCGGCGCGCGCTCCATGTCCAGCCACCTGCAAAGCCGGATGGGTCTGACTGGCGTCAAGGCCGGCCTGTTGCGCGAATGCGCCTCGGCCGAAGACTTCAAGGATCCGGCTTGCCTTGCGCGCCGCATCAAGGCCTTGCCTGTGACGCTGGCGCGTCCCCGACCGATTGACGAGGCCATCAGCACCGCGGGCGGCGTGTCTTTCGACGGACTGACGCCCGGGCTGATGCTGAAGGCGGCGCCCGGCGTGTTCTGTGTCGGCGAAATGCTGGATTGGGAGGCGCCCACGGGGGGCTACCTGTTGACGGCCTGCATGGCCAGCGGCGCTTTCGGCGCTGGGGGCGTCATGGATTTCCTGAACGGACAGCCCTGAACGGGACTGGCCGCCGACAGATATCAGGAGCCCGTGGGGTGCGGCGCCATGCCGAGCGGGGCGCGTGGAGCAAGATCGCCCACGACATGGCCCACCACCGGAGGCCCCCCTTCGGGCTGCGAAATGATGCCAATGACGCGGGTGATTGCGCTGGCCGGAATGGTCGTGCCGTGGGCGGGATCCTGCACCAACTGCCAGATCGTGGTGCCGGCCAGGCCCGCGTCTCCGTCGGCAGAGTCCAGGTTGTCCAGGCAGTTGCGTGCAAAAGAGGACCAATCCGAAGCGCTACACGGCAAACCATGTGCCGTGGCCAAGCGGGCCAGCGCCAGCGGCGCGTCGGCCTGGCTGGCTGCATGCTGGGCGGCTGTACCCAGGGTAACGTCCAGTGACAGCAGGCGGAGAAACTGTACGACGTTGTCCGAACTCATCTTGTGGTCTCCTTTGGGGCTGTTCTGGCGGGCCTCGGCACGTGCCGGGCGCCACATGGTCAGCCGGGTCCCTGGCCCAGCATAGACACCAACGATTGCTTCAGTCGCGGCGAAAAAATCGGCACCGTGTGCGCTACGCCGCTGCGGTCGATGCCTTCTTTGAGTTGGACAGATTGCCCAAGAAAAATATCCGGCGCCGCGCCGATTTCGTTGTAGCGCGCCAATAGTTCATTCACTTGCGCCTGCGCGTCCGCGAGGGTGCTGCTGTCAGCGAGCTTACCCGCTGCGTGGGCCTGCAAAACCCGATGCAAATCGTCAATAAACAGGGCCAAAGCGGCCTGTCCGCGGCATCCAGGCTGCTCCCAGCCCCACGGCTGAAGTTGCGCGCCTGCGCGGTCCGATGCTTGTTTCTTCGTCATGTGCGCATCCTAATCCATTGGCGGCAAATACGCGACAGGCGGGAATGCCTTGGAAATGTCACGGGCGCGTAAGGGTGGTGACGGTTTTTCTTCAGCGTTGTTACAGAGTTTGCGGGCCGGCCGGCGTCGCGGGCGCGGATTGCACTCATCCTTTTGGTCATTGCAAGGCTGCCGGGCGCTGCTGCGCAAATCGGGGACTTTAAGGTATGCTGGGTCCCGATTCCACGCCCAGACAGGAGATCTTTATGAAGAACAGAGTCTTTCTCGTCGTGCTGCTTTCGATTGCCGCGCTGTCGGCAGGCTGCAATACCGTTGCAGGGGCAGGCAAGGACATCCAGCGCGGCGGCGAAAAGATCGAGGGCGCCGCGGAAAAGAGGTAGGGCGTCAGCCTCCGCTGCCGCACTGATGGCTCAAGGCCACGCGAGAAATGTTTCGGCATTTCGGGCGTGGCCTTTTTGTGGCCGCTGGCATAATCCCGGAAGTTCGAATACCAATGTCGGGAAGAATCATGCGCAAGTCTGTATGGGTAGGTGCAACGTTGGCGGTCCTGTTGGCCGGTTGCGCGAGCACGGGAGTCTACGAGGCGGAGGAGGTCAAGAAAGAAACCTTCAGCGTCGACACCAGCTACCAGGCGGCTTTTCGTCGCGCCGGCGAATACGTCCGCACTTGTCATGTCTTGAAGCCGCATGCCTACGGCGCCGCCTATTCGTGGCGCCACACCCTGGGTGAAAAGGGCGCGCCCGACGAAATCAAGGTTTTCAAGGTCGGCCAACCCGCCACGGTGCTGGAGCTGATCTCCGCCGAAGCCGACGGCCCGGCCAAGTCCAAGGTCACCGTCACTGTGCTGGGCGATGGCCGTTGGGACGAGGCCGAGATCGCCGCGGCGCGCAAGTCGATCCAGAGCGCCACCCCGGTGTGCCGCGACGCCACCGGCGGTTGACATATGGATCCCCGTGCTCAGCAGATACGCACCGGCAGCTTGTCGTTCTCGCTGTTTTCGGGGGCATTCCGGTTCCTCGGATGGTTGAACGGCGCCGCTGCTCTGGTCCTTGTCGGTTTTACGTTGGGCGTGGTGGGCGGAGACGTCGCCGCGCCGGATCTGCAGATTCCCTTGTTGCTGTTCCTGGCGGGCCTGATGCTCTCCTGCCTGGGCGTACTGTTTGCCTATCTGGCGCAGGTCAGCCTGTTGCGGCAGGGCTACAACGGCCATCTGACGCGGGGCCGTTGGCCCTCCCAGCTGCTGGCCATGATCTGCTACCTGGCTAGCGCCTTGGCCTTCTGCGGCGCGTGCTGGCTGGCCTCGGGTCAGGCGGCCCTGGATACGCCGCAATCGACCGCCTACGCGCAGCGGTAAAAACACGGGTAAACCCGTGTGCGCAAAAATGTTGGACTTGTCTGTGTGTAGGGAATAATATGCGCTCTGCGTATATAAATCCTCTTTTTGGGGCCCGTCATGAGCATCTCCCAGCAAGCCTTCCTGCGCGACGCCATGCGCCGCCTCAATCTCACCCGTGACGTTTTTGCCACTCGTATCGGCGTCAAGCGCCGTGCGCTGGACACCTGGCTGTTGCCCGAAGGCTCCCAAGAATTCCGAGCCATGCCGGAAGTCGTGCAGCGCTTCGTGACCGAAATCGTCCAGAATGGTGTTTTGCTCGAAAAATATACGCAAAGCGTACAAGACGGCCCCCTGCGTGAACGCATCGCTGTCGAGGGCAAGAATCAGCTGTTGTCCGTGGATCAGTTCACCCGCGATTCAGTGGAAGACCTGTTCCGAGTGGCCGACATGATGCAACCCATCGCGCGCCGCCAGAAGGTCTCGCGCGTGCTGGAAGGCGCCGTGTTGGGCAACCTGTTCTTCGAGGCCAGCACCCGTACGCGGGTGAGCTTCGGGTCTGCCTTTTGCCGCCTGGGCGGTTCGGTGTGCGACACGACCGGCTTTACGTTTTCCTCGATGGCCAAGGGCGAATCCATTTACGACACGAGCCGCGTCATGAGCGGCTACGTGGACGCGATGGTGATCCGCCATCCGGACCAGGGATCGGTTGCCGAATTCGCGCGTGCGACGAACATCCCCGTCGTCAACGGCGGCGATGGCCCCGGCGAACATCCCAGCCAGGCCTTGCTGGACCTGTACACGATCCTGACCGAGTTCTCGCGGCTGGGCAAATTGCTGGACGGCGCGCACATCGCCATGGTCGGCGACCTGAAGTACGGCCGCACGGTGCATTCGCTCATCAAGTTGATGGCGCTGTACAAGAACGTCAAGTTCTCGCTGGTGTCGCCCAAGGGCCTGGAAATGCCGACCTACATCGTCGAGCAGGCCAGCCGCAACGGCAACATCATCGAACAGAAGACCTCGCTGGCCGAAGGCCTGGCCGGCGCCGACGTCATCTACGCGACGCGCGTGCAGAAAGAGCGCTTCGCAAACGAAGAAAACGAGGGCTACACGCCCGACTTCCAGATCAATCGCGCCATCATCGATGCCTATTGCAGCCCCGAGACGATCGTGATGCACCCGCTGCCGCGCGACAGCCGCCCGGGCGCGAACGACCTCAGCGTCGACCTGAACCACGATCCGCGCCTGGCGATCTTCCGCCAGACCGACAACGGCATTCCCATCCGCATGGCGATCTTCGCCGTCTTGCTGGGCGTCGAAGGCCTGGTGCAGCATTCGCTGCGCGACGTGACGTGGCAGCATCCGTCGCATGTGGGCCCCGATGATTCGGTCTTCCACGGCCTGGATTGAAGTGCCGCCGTGGCAAGGCCGCAGCGCCTTGCCACGGAGAATTCAAGCATAATCCGCGCTGGCTTTTCCGGCCGTGTCTCGGCTGGACACGCACCCAGTTCCAGGGCGGATGATCTTATGTCTTCGAGCAGTACCGGTGTTCCTATTTCCTCGACCGGCGCCGTTGCGGCCCGCGACCAGGATTGCTACCTCAGTGCCTCCAATGCGCAAGCCTGGGAAGCGGTCTATCAGTCGGTCGACGCCTATACGCGTGGCCAGGTCGCGGCGGTAGTGGCCGACAGCGCCACGCAACTGGTCGATGCCTTCTATTCCACGCTGCTGTCCGATGCCGAGGCGGGCCCGCGGCTCTCTCACGAAATCGTCTCGACCCGCCTGCACAACGGCATGAAGCATTGGCTCAAAGGCCTGCTGTGCGTCCGCGAACAGGGCGACATCGACGTGCTGATGGCGACGCAGAAAAAGGTGGGCGAGATCCACGCGCGCGTCCACATCCCGATCCACCTGGTGATGGCCGGCGCGCGCATCCTGAAGAACGAGATCGCGCAGCGCTTGCGCACGAGCGACCTGGATGGCGTCTCGGCCTCGGTGGCCACGCAATACGTCTGTAATCTGTTCGACCTGGCGATCGAACAGATGAGCCGGGCCTTCATGCGCGACATCAACCGCGGCGCGCGCAACGACGAGGCCTATCGCCTCTTCGCCTTGGGGCAGAACATTTCCACCGAGCGCGAGCGCCAGCGCGCCGCCTTGCTGGAATGGAGCCAGGCCGTGTTGATCGGGCTGCACTACCGCGCGCCGGAACAGGCCTTGCCGCGCCTGGCTGCGTCGGAATTCGGCCTGTGGCTGCAGCATAAGGGCGCGGTGCTGTTCGAGAGCGCGCCGGCGCTGCGCCAGATAACGGAAGCCGTGTCGCGCCTGGATGACACGGTGCTGCCGCGAATGATGCAGGGCGATGCGCAAGAGCGGGGCACGCTGCCGGACCAGGTTCGCGAATTGCAGGAACTGGTGGCGCGCATCAAGCATCTGCTCAACGGCCTTTTCGACATGGTGGCCGAGATCGAAAGCGGCAGCGATCCCTTGACGAATGTGCTGAATCGGCGCTTCCTGCCGTCTGTGATCGGGCGCGAGATCTCGATCGCGCAGCGTCAGCGTTCGGGCTTTTCCGTGCTGTTGCTGGACATCGATCATTTCAAGGCCATCAACGATGAGCACGGCCATTCGGGTGGTGACCAGGTGCTGCGCCAGTTCGCCGAGGTGGTGCACCAGACGTGCCGCTCCAGCGACTTCGTCTTCCGTTATGGCGGCGAAGAGTTTCTGGTGGTTCTGGTGGACACAGGCCGGGATGCCGCGCTTGCCGCAGCTGAAAAGCTCGGCGCCGAGATCCGCCGGCATCGTTTCGCGCTGCCCGACTCCGGCGCGCTGCAGGTCACGGCCAGCATCGGTGTCGCGACCTTCGATGGACATCCCGACTACGCTTACCTGATCGACCGCGCCGACAAGGCGCTGTACAAAGCCAAGCAGGCTGGCCGCGACCGCAGCGTCGCGGCATGAAAAAGGCCGCCCCTTGGGGCGGCCTGGTCGTTTGCGCCTTGCGGAGCAAAGGACTTACACCTTCTTTTCGCCGCCCAGGGCTTCCACCAGCTCGGCCATCATTTTGGCCAGTTCGCCGGTCATCAGCATCATGTCGGAGTCGAACTTTTCGTCGTCGTTCGCCGCCACGCCTTCGTTGCCTTCTTTCAGCACGTCCAGCGGCGCGACGCGCTTGACGTCCAGGCCTTCGGTCAGCACGAACGACACGCGGTCGGCCCAGGTCATCGCCAGGCGCGTGCACTGCTTGCCCGACTGGATATGGCGTCGCACGTCATCGGCGTCGATGGAGTGCTTCACGTAGCGGATGGCCGCGCCGCTTTCGCCGGACGAGCGCAGCTCCGTGTCCTGGTCGATGCTGAAGTTGGCGGGCGCTTCGTCTTCGGCCAGCCAGCCCGTCATGGCCGAGGCGGGCGATTGGGCCACGTACAGGTTTTCGAGCGGGAAGGGGTCTACACACTTGGCGAGCAGGCCGATGACTTCGTCAGCCTTGGCGGACGCGGCCGCATCGATGACCAGCCAGTGGTTCTGCGGATCGATCCACACGCGCGTGTCGCGATACACGCTGAAAGCGCGCGGCAGGAGCTCGTCGGTGACGCGCTCCTTGATTTCCTTCATCTGCTTGCGGCCCGGCTTGTAGCCTTGCTGCTCTTCGATTTCCTGGGCGCGGGCCTTGGCGACCTGGTTGACCACGGTGCCGGGCAGAAGCTTCTTTTCGGCACGCAGGCTAAGCAGGATCTGGCCATTGACCACGTGGGCGAGCCCGCCGTTTTCACGCGGCGGCACCCATCCCAGGCTTTGCATTTCCAGGTTGTTGCCGGCTTGGTAGGCATGCCGCGCCAGCGTTTCTTCAAGCTGATCGCCAGTCAGTGTCCAGGGCGAGGAAAGGCGGTAAATCTTGAGATTCTTGAACCACATGAGCGTCGGCCAAAAGGGTTGATTCTATACGACGCGGCGGCTTTGCCGAAGTGGTTAGATGCGTCGGCCCAAGGCGACACGATCTGTCACTGACAGGGGCCGGGCGATCCGGTACTGTCCCGCGCACCAGCATGGAATTGGAGAAAAAACATGAAGATCATTGGCGCGATCCTGATTGTCCTGGGCGTTGCCGCCCTGGCCTACAAGGGCTTCAGCTACAAGTCCGAAGAGACGGTTCTGCAGATCGGATCCGTGAAGGCAACCGCCGAAACCGAGAAGTCGGTGCCGATCCCGACGTGGGCTGGCATTGCCGCAATCGTGGCGGGCGTGGTGGCGATCGGCGTGGGCATGCGTCGTTGATCGCGGCCGGCCGCAGAGCCGGTTGCGCAGCATGAAGAAGGCGGCCGCATTGCGGCCGCCCTTCGTTTGCATGCGCAAAAAAAAAGCGGCCCGGCTCATTGAAGAGTCGGGCCGGTACGGGAGCACGCAATACCGCGTCATAAAAAGGCTCGCGGGGAACGCGGTATTGGTGTCAGAACACCAGCCCTGCAATCGCCTGACAGGGGGATCAATCGTCAGTCGATCTGGCGCAAGGCCGTAATCTGAGCGCCCAGTCTAATGGGGCGGGTCTGACATGGTCCTGAAAGTGCGCGCCAGATAAAAAAAAAGCTCCGCAAGGAGCTTTTGAAAGGCCGGGCAGGCGCAGCAGTCCCACCCGGCGGGGGATGGTCGATTACGCGTTGATGTCGTTGTCCTTGGATTCGCGCACGAAGAGCGTGCCGATGACCAGCGTCATGACGGCGATGATGATCGGGTACCACAAGCCGTCGTAGATGTTGCCCGTGGCCGCCACCACCGCGAACGCGACGGGTGGCAGGAAGCCGCCGAACCAGCCGTTGCCGATGTGGTAGGGCAGGCTCATCGACGTGTAGCGGATGCGCGTCGGGAACATTTCCACCAGCATTGCCGCGATCGGGCCGTAGACCATGGTCACGTAGAGAACCAGGATCGTCAGCAGCACCACGACCATGACGTTGTTGGTTTGGGCCGGATCCGCCTTGGCCGGATAGCCGTGGCTGCGGATGGCGGTGGTCAGGGCCTTGTCGAGTTCGGCCGCCTTGGCCTTGAAGTCCGCCGGGGCCATCGACTTGCCGTCAAACGACGTGAACTCGTCGTTGCCGATCTTGACGCGGGCCACCGAACCGGCCGGTGCGGCTTCGTTGCGGTAGTTCACGGAGTTGCGGGCCATGAACGACTTGACGACGTCGCAAGAGCTGGTGAACGAAGACGTGCCCACCGGGTTGAACTGGAACGAGCACGTGCTGGGGTCGGCGATGACGGTGACCGGTGCGGTCGCCTGGGCCTTTTCCAGCGCAGGGTTGGCGAAGTGAGTAAGACCCTGGAAGATCGGGAAGTACGTCGCGGCGGCGATCAGGCAGCCCGCCATGATGATGGGCTTGCGGCCGATCTTGTCGGACAGTGCGCCGAAGATCACGAAGAAAGGCGTGCCCAGCAGCAGCGCCACGGCGATCATGATGTTGGCCGTGTTGGCGTCGACCTTCAGCGTCTGCGTCAGGAAGAACAGGGCGTAGAACTGGCCCGTGTACCAGACCACGGCCTGGCCGGCGGTCAGGCCCAGCAGCGCCAGCAGCACGACTTTCAGGTTCTTCCATTGGCCGAACGATTCCGCGATCGGCGCCTTGGAACCCTTGCCTTCTTCCTTCATGCGCTTGAAGGTGGGGGATTCATTGAGCTGCAGGCGGATCCAGACCGAGATGCCCAAGAGGACCACCGAGATCAGGAACGGAATGCGCCAGCCCCAGGCCTTGAAGTCGTCTTCGCCCATGAACGTGCGGATGCCCAGGATGACCAGCAGCGACAGGAACAGGCCCAGCGTCGCGGTGGTTTGAATCCAGGACGTGTAGAAGCCGCGGCGTCCGTGCGGGGCATGCTCGGCGACGTAAGTCGCCGCGCCGCCGTACTCGCCGCCCAACGCCAGGCCTTGCAGCAGGCGCAGGATGATCAGGATGGCCGGAGCGGCCAGGCCGATGCTGGCGTAGCTGGGCAGGATGCCCACGAGGAAGGTGGACAGGCCCATGATCACGATCGTGACCAGGAACGTGTACTTGCGTCCGACCAGGTCGCCCAGGCGGCCGAACACCAGCGCGCCGAACGGACGCACCGCGAAGCCGGCTGCGAAGGCCAGCAGCGCGAAGATGAAGCCTGCGGTGGGGTTTACGCCCGAAAAGAAGTGCTGGGCGATGATGGCTGCAAGCGAGCCGTAAAGATAAAAGTCGTACCACTCGAACACCGTGCCGAGTGAAGACGCGAAGATGACCTTGCGCTCCTCCTTGGTCATCGGACGCGGATCCGCGGATGGACCGCGGCCTGCCATGGTAGTTGTGCTCATGATGTCTCCTCGTTTTTTGGCCGGCGGTTTTCCGCCGTGCTTGACCCTCCGCCGGCGAGACCGACATCGAGCTAAGCGTCACATTGGGGGCCGACGCTGACGAGGTTCTGACGAGACACTTACTCGAATCTTAAATTTGAAACAAATAGTAAGCAATGCGGGGAGCACTAGGGATAGTCCTAGGCGGATTCGGGCAGGTCAGCACTGTGGCTATACAGAGGAAACACTACACGGATACGGGTGCCGGGAAGTTCGGAATGCACGGAGGGGTTGTCGCTGATCACAACGCTTGCCTGATGCTTTTGCGTGATCTCGCGCACGATCGCCAGTCCCAGGCCGCTGCCGTCGGACGATGTGCCCAGCACCCGATAGAAGCGGTCGAACACGCGTTCGCGTTCCTCGGGAGGAATGCCTGGTCCGGAGTCTTCCACTTCGAGGATGCCCTGGCCGTCGTCCTGCAGGACCCGCACCGTGATGTGGCCGCCCCGCGGCGTGTAGCGCAGCGCGTTGTCCACCAGGTTGTTGAGCAGCTCTGCCAGCAGCAGGGGATTGCCGTTGATTTCGACGGGCGTTTCGGATCCCTCGAAACCCAGGTCCGTGTTCAGCGACAGCGCCATCGGGACCCATTGCATGGCCTGCTCGTAGGCGATGGCGTTGATGTCCGTGCGGGTCAGGCCGATGGCGCTGGGGTTTTCGGCGCGGGCCAGCAGCAGCAACTGGTTGACCAGCCGGGTGGCCCGTTCGGATCCCGTCACCAGCTGGCGCAGGCTGGACTGCATTTCCTCGGGGCTGGCATCGCGCAGCGCCAGTTCCGCCTGGGTCCGCAGGCCGGCCAGCGGCGTCTTGAGCTGGTGCGCCGCGTCCGCCACGAAGCGGCGCTGGGCCTGGACGTTGGCGGACAGGCGGTCCAGCAGGTCGTTCATGGCCGCGACCAGCGGCGCGATTTCGGAAGGGGCGGCGCGCTCGTCGATGGGCGACAGGTCGTCCGGCCGGCGAGCCCGCAGGCGTTGCTGCAACGCGTTCAAGGGCGCAACGCCGCGAGACAGGCCGAACCACACCAGCAGCACGGCGATCGGCAGCACCACGAACTGCGGGATGATCACGCCTTTGATGATGTCGTTGGCAAGCTGCGTGCGCTTTTCCACCGTTTCGGCCACGATCAGCAGCGCGGGCTGGGTGCCGGGCAGATGCAGGTCCACCCAAGTGAACGCCAGCCGGATCCCGAACCCGCGCAGCGTGTCGTCTTCGTACTGGACCTCGCCAGGACGGGGCTGTCCCACGGTGGTGGGCAGCGGCAGGGCGCGGTCGCCGCCCAGGTATTCGCCGCGGCTGCCCAGGGCCAGCCAGAACACGCTGTCCGTTTCATCGGCGCGCAGCACGTCGCGCGCGGCATCGGTCATTTTCAGCACGGCGCGACCGTCCTGGGCGTGGACCTGGCGGGTCAGCACATGCAGGTTGTTGGCAAGCGCGCGGTCGTAGGGAACGTTGGCGATGTTCTGCGCGACCACGTACGTGATCGCGACGCTCATCGGCCACAACAGGAACAGGGGCGCCAGCATCCAGTCCAGGATCTCGCCCAGCAGCGAGCGCTGGGGCGGCGCGAAGCTGGGGCCCTTGGACCCAGCTTGCATGATGTCCAGGGCTTCCTGGTTGAGCGGCTCTGGAGAGGGCTCAGCTTGCGAGGTACGCCGCACCCTGGTCCCGCTCAAGACAGTAGCCCAGGCCGCGCACGGTGACGATCTTCACGCCGCTGGGCTCGAGCTTTTTGCGCAGGCGATGCACGTAGACCTCGATGGCGTTGGTGCTGACTTCTTCGCCCCATTCGCAAAGGTGGTCGACAAGCTGAGTCTTGCTGACCATGCGCCCACTGCGGGTCAGCAGGATCTCGAGCAGGCTGACCTCGCGGGCGGACAGGTCCAGGGTCTGGTCGTCCACGATGGCCACGCGGCCCGTCTGGTCGAAGAGCAGGCGGCCGTGCTTGAGCATCGTCGCGCCGCCGCCGGCCCCGCGCCGCGTCAGCGCCCGCACGCGGGCCTCGAGTTCGGACAAGGCGAAAGGCTTTGCCATGTAGTCGTCGGCGCCCAGGTCCAGGCCCTTTACCCGCTGTTCGATGCTGTCGGCGGCGGTCAGGATGAGCACGGGCAGGGCGGAATTGCGGGCGCGCAGGCGGCGCAGCACTTCCAGCCCGGCCAGTTGCGGCAGGCCGAGGTCCAGGATGAGAAGGTCGAAGGCCTGCGCGGCCAGCGCGGAGTCCGCGGCGAGCCCGTCGCGCACGGCATCCACGGCATAGCCGTTGTGGCGCAAAGAGCGGGACAGGCCGTCGGCCAGGATGCTGTCGTCTTCGGCGATCAGAATACGCATGGGCTGCTGCAAGGAGAAACCCGCCGCGGCTGCCACCTCTTGGGATGGGCGCTTTCCGCCTGGGGGCGGATCCGGTGGCGGAAAAAAGGGAAAATACCGGGATCGCGTTTGATTCTGTCATATGGCGCCAGGCTTGCCACTCAGGGTATACGTGCAAAAGACTGGCACACTGGGTTTTTGTACAGTACAATCCAGTGCCATAATCTGATCCGTAGCTCAAGGCGTTTCCAGTCCAGATTCGACCCGGACACGCCTGATCCCACCCGTCAGACATCGCTGCCAGCCCATTCGCTGTCAGACCGCATTACTGTCAGACCGCAGTTTTTCCCGACATCCAGATACGTTACAGACAGGACTCCTCATGGACGACAAAACCACCAAGGCCGCCGCTTCGGAAAAGGCCAAGGCGCTTGCCGCGGCGCTTTCGCAGATCGAAAAGCAGTTCGGCAAGGGCTCGATCATGCGCTACGGCGACAACGAGGTCTCGCACGACATCCAGGTGGTTTCCACGGGCTCGCTGGGTCTGGACATCGCGCTGGGCGTCGGCGGCCTGCCGCGTGGCCGCGTGGTCGAAATCTACGGTCCGGAATCGTCGGGCAAGACCACGCTGACCCTTCAGGTCGTGGCCGAAATGCAAAAGGTGGGCGGCACCTGCGCTTTCGTCGACGCTGAACACGCGCTCGACGTCCAGTACGCCTCCAAGCTGGGCGTGAACCTTGCCGACCTGCTTATCTCGCAGCCGGACACGGGCGAACAGGCCCTGGAAATCACCGACGCGCTGGTGCGCTCGGGTTCCGTCGACCTGATCGTCGTCGACTCGGTGGCCGCGCTGGTGCCCAAGGCCGAAATCGAAGGCGAAATGGGCGACTCGCTGCCTGGCCTGCAGGCGCGCCTGATGAGCCAGGCGCTGCGCAAGCTCACCGCCACCATCAAGAAGACCAATTGCATGGTCATCTTCATCAACCAGATCCGGATGAAGATCGGTGTCATGTTCGGCAACCCCGAAACCACCACTGGCGGCAACGCGCTCAAGTTCTACTCGTCCGTGCGCCTGGATATCCGCCGCATCGGCTCCATCAAGAAGGGCGACGAAGTCGTCGGCAACGAAACCCGCGTCAAGGTCGTCAAGAACAAGGTCGCGCCGCCGTTCAAGCAAGCCGAATTCGACATCATGTACGGCGCCGGCATCTCGCGCGAAGGCGAAATCATCGACTTGGGCGTGGCCGCCAACGTCGTCGACAAGTCTGGCGCCTGGTACAGCTACAACGGCAATCGTATCGGCCAGGGCAAGGACAATGTCCGGGAATACCTGAAAGAACACAAGGCGATAGCCATCGAGATCGAAAACCGCGTCCGCGAAAACCAGGGCATCGTCAGCCGTGCCGCCGAATTCGTGCCCACGGCGGAAGACACTGCCGAATAATCGGTGGCTCGACCGGTCGCGCCGCGGATCGGGCGCGGCCCTGGCTGCCCCCCCGTCGGGGGTGGTGAACTGCGGCAGGCGCCTTCACGGGCCTGCCGTTTTGCTTAGCATGCAGGAAAGCGCATGAGCTGGAAATCGACTCCCGCGTCAGCCGAGCGCCTACGCGCCAGATTGGACGACGAATTCGAAACCGTCGCCAAGCCGCAAGGCTTGCGGCGAACTTCCGATGCCCGCGTCGAGCGCGACGCCGCAGCGTCTGACGGCCATGTCGAATCCGCGGATCAATGGCAGCGCAGCTCCGAACAACGCAGCGCGGGGCGCAGGCGGCCCGCCGATGCCGGCGAAGAGGCTTCATCCTCTGACAGCAAGCCGGCCCGCAAAGGACCGTCGCTGAAGATGCGAGCGGTGGGCTATCTGTCGCGGCGTGAACATGCGCGGGAAGAACTGGCGCGCAAGCTGGCGGCCTATGCCGAAGACCCGGCCGAGGTCGACACGGTGCTGGATGCGCTTGAAAAAGAGGGCTGGCTGTCCACCGAGCGCTTTGCGCAAAGCCTGGTCCATCGGCGCGCTTCCCGCCAGGGTGCTGCCCGCATCGTGCAGGAACTGCGCCAGCACGGCGTCGACGACAACCAGGTCGCCGAACTGCGCGACCAGCTTCGCGCCACCGAATACGACCGGGCGTTGGAGGTCTGGAAAAAGCGCTTCAGCGCCAAGCCAGACGACCGCGCGGCCTACGCCAAGCAAGCGCGCTTCCTGGCCAGCCGCGGATTCGCGCACGACGTCATCCGCCGCATCCTCGGCGACGGCGAAGAGGACTGATTACCTGTTTCGACCAGCGGCCTGGCGCACTCGCCGGACGCTGCGGCCTATTTCGCAGACTTGATCCCCGACAGCGTCTTGAAGCAGACGTCTCGCGTGATGGTCAGGAATTCGTCGATGTATGACGCATCAGTGTCCTCGCTGCGCACCGTTGCATACAGCGTGCGCCAGACGCCTTGCGGTCCCAGCCGGCAAAGCCGCAGCCATCCCTGATTCATGTATTCCGTGAGCGCCCAGTTCGGCAGTGCCGCTACGCCTCGGTTGCTTGCAACCAACTGGGCAATGATGGGTGTCAGTTCCGCCTTGCGGATGGCGGCGGGTTCGACGTCGGCCGGATCCAGGAACGCGGTGAAGATGTCCAGCCGTTGTTTGTCCACCGGGTACGTGATGAGCGTCTGGTCGGCCAGCTGTTCGGGCGTGATGAACTTGCTGCCCGCCAACGGATTGGATTCGGAGACCGCCAGCACCAGTTCGTACTTGAAAAGCGGCAGGTATTCCACGGCGTCCAGCGGCTGGGGATCAGAAGTGATGACCAGGTCCAGATCGCCGCGCACCAGGGCTGGCAGTGGGGCGAACGAGAACGCTGCCGACAAGTCCAGCGCCACATCGGGCCATTGGACGCGAAAGGCGTCCAGGGCCGGCATCAGCCACTGAAAGCAGGAATGGCAGTCGATCGCCAGGTGCAGCCGCCCGGTACGCCCGGCAGCCAGGCGTTGCAAGTCTCGTTCGGTGGCCCGTATGCGAGGCAGCACTTCGTCGGCCAGGGCCAGCACGCGCAGGCCTGCGGTGGTAAGCCGGGCAGGGCGGGTGCGGCGGTTCAGCAAAGGCGTACCCAGGCGGGTTTCCAGATCGCGCAATTGGTGCGACAGCGCGGATTGCGTCAGGTGCAACCGTTCCGCGGCTTCTTGCAGGCTGCCGCCCTCCCGGATGGCAGTCAGCGTTTCAAGATGGCGAATTTCCAGCATGGCAAGGGCGGCATCATTAAGCGAACCCCGTCGGAAGCGACGGTGAGTCCTGGCTCCGAACCTGATGGCCCGGAAATGAGCTTATATTCTATGAGATTTTCTCATCTAATGAATGTAGACATTGATTTTGATTCATCTTGATGATGCTTCAGAATGATCGCCACTTGAACAAATTTTGTGAAATGGTGGCGTTCTCATGACTACGATTCATAATTTGGGGTTCCCCCGCATTGGCGCCCAGCGTGAACTCAAGCGCGCCGTCGAGGCCTATTGGGCCGGCAAGCAGACTGCCGACTCGCTTGAGGACACGGGGCGCGAATTGCGCGCTCGGCACTGGAAGCTGCAGGCCGCAGCCGGCCTGAAATACGTGCCCGTGGGCGACTTTGCCTGGTACGACCAGATCCTGGAATGGACGACGCTGCTCGGCGCCGTCCCGGCCCGCTTTGGCCAGAAAGACAACGAACCCGTTACGCTGGACACGCTGTTTCGCATGGGGCGCGGCCGCGCGCCGACCGGCAAGCCGGCGGCAGCCTGCGAAATGACCAAGTGGTTCGACACTAACTATCACTACATCGTCCCCGAACTCGTCCCCGGCCAAACGTTCCGTATCGCCCGCGAATCCCTGTTCGACCAGGTCAGGGAAGCGCAAGCGCTGGGTTACGCCGTCAAGCCGGTGATTCCGGGCCCGCTGACCTGGCTTTACCAGGGCAAGGGCGATGCTTTTGGCGGTGGCGCCGCCGACGCGGGCAAGCTGCAACTGCTGGCCGCGCTGCTGCCGGTCTACGAAGAAGTGCTGGCGCGTTTTGCCAAGCTGGGTGTGGAGTGGGTGCAGATCGACGAGCCCATCCTGGTGCTGGATCTGCCGCAAGCGTGGCGCGATGCGTTCAAGGATGTCTACGCCAGGCTTGCGGCCGGCCCTGTCAAACTGCTTGCCGCCACCTACTTCGATGGGCTGAAGGACAATCTGCCTACGGCGCTGGCTCTGCCGGTGGCCGGCCTGCACGTGGATCTGGTGCGCGCGCCCGAACAGTTGGCCGAGGTGGCTGCCGGCCTGCGCGCCGGGCAGATTCTGTCCGCCGGCGTCATCAACGGCCGCAACATCTGGCGCACCGACCTGGACGCGGCGATTGCCACGCTGGCGCCGATCCAGCGTCAATTGGGCGACCGCCTGTGGCTTGCGCCGTCATGCTCGCTGCTGCATGTGCCGGTGGACCTGGCCAATGAAACCGAGCTGGACGCCGAGCTGAAGAGCTGGCTGTCGTTTGCCGCCCAGAAGCTGGACGAACTGAGCCTGCTGGGCCGCGCGCTGGAAAGCGCGACCGATCCCTCGGTGCAGGATGGCCTGGCGGGGCAACGCGCAGCCTTGGCGGCTCGCCGCGCGTCGGTCCGCATCCATAATCCGGCCGTCGCCCGTCGCATGGCGGCTGCCGCGGACGTGTCGCGCGAGCGCGCGCCGTTTGCCGGCCGAATCGCCCGCCAGCAAGATCAACTGGGGCTGCCCGCCTATCCGACCACCACGATCGGTTCCTTCCCGCAAACCGCCGAGATCCGCGCGCTGCGCCGTGACTGGAAGGCCGGGGCGCTGACGGATTCGGCCTATGAGACCGCGATCCGCAAGGAAATCGAGGAGGTCATTCGCTTCCAGGAGAAGGTCGGCCTGGACCTGCTTGTCCATGGCGAGCCCGAGCGCAATGACATGGTGGAGTATTTCGGCGAGCTGCTGGCCGGCTTTGCCTTCACCAAGAATGGCTGGGTGCAAAGCTATGGCTCGCGCTGCGTCAAGCCGCCGATCATCTTCGGCGACGTGGCTCGCCCGGCTCCCATGACCGTGGGCTGGTCGTCCTATGCGCAATCGCTCACCGACAAGCCGGTGAAGGGCATGCTGACCGGCCCGGTCACCATCCTGCAATGGTCGTTCGTGCGCGACGACCAGCCGCGCGAGCAGACCTGCCGCCAGCTGGCGCTGGCTCTTCGCGACGAAGTGGTGGACCTGGAGTCCGCCGGCATCAATGTCATCCAGATCGACGAGCCCGCGATCCGTGAAGGCCTGCCGTTGCGCCGCGCCGACTGGCAGGCTTACTTGGACTGGGCGGTGGACTGCTTCCGCCTGTCGACCGCCGGTGTGCGCGACGAGACGCAAATCCACACGCACATGTGCTATTCCGAGTTCAACGACATCATCGAATCCATCGCCGCCATGGATGCGGACGTGATCACGATCGAAACGTCGCGGTCGAACATGGAACTGCTGAAGGCGTTCGAGGATTTCCGCTATCCGAACGACATCGGGCCGGGGGTCTATGACATCCACTCGCCCAACGTGCCCGACGTGGACTGGATGGTCGACCTGATGAACAAGGCTGCCGCCCGCCTCCCGAAGGAGCGTCTGTGGGTCAACCCGGATTGCGGCCTGAAGACCCGCGCCTGGCCGGAAACGGAGGCCGCGCTGATCGGCATGGTGCAGGCGGCGCGCGCGCTGCGCGAATCCGCGTAGGCAAATTTCCGGGGACACGTTCCCCGGGAAGGCACGGTCCCGGAACCCGGATGCGCCTCGGCGCATGCCGGGTTTTTTGCAGATCCTGCGCCGCTTTCAGTTCCCCGGCCCCCCTTGCAGGCTCTTCGGGCGGCGGGCAGGGCAGCGCGCAATCACCGGTCTGCGGAGACGGCCGGCTCGGCCGCCGCGCGATGGGGTGCAAGAATACGGTTGATAACTACCCGCCTGCGCTATACTTTGAAGGTTTTGTTGCCGCGCACCATTTGCGCAGGCCATCTTTGCCCCGCAGGCCCCACGCATGCCATTGCCACCGCCGGATAGTCCTCGCCAACCGCTGCATACGCGTTCCATACGTGTGCAGTCGTACGCGCGCGATGACGGCAACTGGGACCTGGAAGCCGAGCTTATCGACGTCAAGGCGTACGATTTTCCCAAGCGCGACGGCGAGATGTTCAAGGCCGGGCAACCCATCCACCATATGCACCTGCGCATCACCATCGACGAGAATTTCTCGATCGTGGCGGCTCAGGCCGTCTATGACGCGGCGCCTTACGGCGAGCATTGCAAGGCCATCGAGCCGGCGTACACTGACCTGATCGGCATGAACCTGCTCAAAGGGTTCCGCCGCCAGGTCAAGGAACGGTTCGGGCACGTGGAAGGCTGTACGCACATGACCGAACTGTCGCAGGTGCTTCCCACCGCGGCGGTCCAGACCATGGCCAACCGCCGGCGGCAGGAAATCAACCCGAATCGGCGTCCATTCCAACTGGACGGCTGCCATGCGCTCAGCACTGGCGGTCCTGTGGTGGCTGAGCATTATCCCGAGTGGTACACCGGGGGTAGCGCTGAGGCATCGGCCGAGTCGTCCTCCGATTCACCTTCTTTTTCTCATACGTCCTGACAGGTAACACATGAAAATCCACGAGTATCAAGGCAAGGAACTGCTGAAGCAATTTGGCGTCCCCGTGCCGCGCGGGATCCCCGCTCTTTCCGTCGACGAGGCCGTGGCTGCCGCTGAAAAGCTGGGTGGACCGGTTTGGGTCGTCAAGGCACAAATCCACGCGGGCGGCCGCGGCAAGGGCGGCGGCGTCAAGCTGGCCCGCTCGCTGGACGACGTCCGCAAGCTGGCTTCCGAAATCCTGGGCATGCAGCTGATCACGCATCAGACCGGCCCGGAAGGTCAGAAGGTCCGTCGCCTGTACATCGAGGACGGCGCTGACATCCAGAAGGAATACTACGTCTCGCTGGTCACCGACCGCGCCACGCAGAACGTCGCCTTCATCGCTTCCAGCGAAGGCGGCATGGACATCGAGGAAGTGGCTCACTCCACCCCCGAAAAGATCATCACCGAATACATCGACCCGCTGACCGGTCTGTCCGCCGAGCAAGCCACCAAGATCGCCAACGCGATCGGCCTGCCCGCCGACTCGACCGCCCAAGCCGTGGACGTCTTCCAGAAGCTCTACAAGTGCTACATGGACACCGACGCCTCCCTGGTCGAAATCAACCCCCTGAACCGCGACAGCAAGGGCAACATCATCGCCCTGGACGCCAAGTTCAACTTCGACTCCAACGCCCTGTTCCGTCATCCGGAAATCGTCGCCTACCGCGACCTGGACGAAGAAGATCCCGCTGAAATCGAAGCCAGCAAGTTCGACCTGGCCTACATCCAGCTCGACGGCAACATCGGCTGCCTGGTGAACGGCGCCGGCCTGGCCATGGCCACCATGGACACCATCAAGCTGTTCGGCGGCGAGCCGGCCAACTTCCTGGACGTCGGCGGCGGCGCCACGGCCGAGAAGGTCACCGAAGCCTTCAAGATCATGCTGGGCAACAAGAGCGTCAAGGCCATCCTGGTCAACATCTTCGGCGGCATCATGCGCTGCGACGTGATCGCCGAAGGCGTGATCACCGCTTGCAAGGCCGTCAACCTGAACGTGCCGCTGGTCGTCCGCATGAAGGGCACCAACGAAGAACTCGGCAAGAAGATGCTGGCCGACTCAGGCCTGCCGATCATCAGCGCCGACACGATGGCCGAAGCCGCCACCCGCGTCGTAGCCGCCGTCAAGTAAATATGACCCACGCCGCGCCCCTTTGAGGCTGGCGACCCCGCAAGGGGGCGTTTCAGACTCGGGGCGGCCCGGCGTCAAAAAATTGCCAAGGATTCACAAATGTCGATTCTGATCAACAAGGACACCAAAGTCATCACCCAGGGCATCACGGGTAAGACTGGTCAGTTCCACACCCGCATGTGCCGTGAGTACGCCAATGGGAAGGCCGCCTTCGTGGCCGGCGTGAACCCCAAGAAGGCTGGTGAAGACTTCGAAGGCGTGCCGATCTTCGCGTCGGTGAAGGACGCCAAGGCCGACACGGGCGCCACCGTGTCCGTCATCTACGTGCCGCCGGCCGGCGCCGCTGCCGCCATCTGGGAAGCTGTCGAAGCCGAACTGGAACTGGTGATCTGCATCACCGAAGGCATCCCGGTCCGCGACATGCTGGAAGTCAAGAACCGCATGAAGGCCAAGGGCAGCAAGACGCTGCTGCTGGGCCCGAACTGCCCGGGTCTCATCACCCCCGATGAAATCAAGATCGGCATCATGCCGGGCCACATCCACCGCAAGGGCCGCATCGGCATCGTCAGCCGTTCGGGCACCCTGACGTACGAAGCCGTGGCGCAAGTCACCGAGCTGGGCCTGGGTCAATCCAGCGCCGTCGGCATCGGCGGCGATCCCATCAACGGCCTGAAGCACGTCGACGTGCTCAAGCTGTTCAATGACGATCCCGACACCGACGCCGTCATCATGATCGGCGAAATCGGCGGTCCGGATGAAGTCAACGCCGCGCAGTGGGCCAAGGACAACATGAAGAAGCCGGTCGTCGGCTTCATCGCTGGCGTCACCGCCCCTCCCGGAAAGCGCATGGGCCACGCTGGCGCCCTGATCTCCGGTGGCGCCGACACGGCCGACGCCAAGCTGGAAGTCATGGAAGCTTGCGGCATCCGCACCACGCGCAACCCCTCCGAAATGGGCAAGCTGCTCAAGTCGGTGCTGTAAGCGCCTGCATTGACCATCAGCCTTGCGCTGCAAAAGCCCGCCTCGGCGGGCTTTTTTTCGTCCGCTTTTTTTACGTTTTCCTAGGGTAATCCCGCGTACAGGACGCGGTCAGGCGAATCATACGGAAAGCTGAACGAAACTATAATGAAAGAAATTTCGCGCGTACCAAGCAAGAATGCCGTCACGGCTCGCACCAAGACGGTCAGTACGTTTTTGTCTTCATTTCATCCATTAATTTGGTTTTCTCCTAGGGGGATCACACCTAGGAAAGAGAGGTATGGAACTCAGTTCAGCGGCATTCTGGATCGCGTTGCTCCAGATCATTTGGGTCAACATTCTGCTATCGGGCGACAACGCCGTGGTTATTGCGCTGGCGGCGCGTTCACTGCCCCCGGCGCAACAGAAGAAAGCGATCGTGGTCGGTTCCGCCGCTGCGATCATCATGCGTATCGTGCTGACGCTGGTTGCGGCCAAGCTATTGCTGTTGCCGTGGCTCAAGCTGATCGGCGCGCTGCTTCTGGTCTACATCGGCGTGACGCTGCTGTTGCCCGAAGGAGACGAAGACGGTGCAGGCAAGACGCAAGGCAATCTCCTCACCGCGATCCGCACCATCATGATCGCCGACCTGGTCATGAGCCTGGACAACGTGGTGGCGGTTGCCGCGGCGGCAATGGGCGATAACACCTTGCTGATTGTTGGCTTGGCGATCAGTATTCCTCTGGTCATCTTTGGCAGCACGTTGCTTTTGAAGGTCATCGAGCGCTTCCCGGTCATCGTTTGGGTGGGGGCGGCACTCCTGGGCTTCATCGCTGGCGAACTGTTGGTGGGCGATCCCGCCTTGCAGGAACCCGTGGCGCGCATCGACGCGGCCTTGGGAGTCACGCAGCACAGTTTCGCCCTGATGACAGGCGTGCTGGGCGCCGTGCTGGTGCTGGCTATCGGCAAAGTTTTGCTGATGCGCCAGAAAGCTGACTGAAAGCTGAATTACAATAATATGTTGTTCTGAAATTAACCTGCCCGCGCTGCGCGCGGGCAGGGCGGCCGGTTCGGGACCGGCCAATTCTTTTCATAAATGCCTTCGGGGGTTCAAAGTGCTTGAGTTTTTCCAGACGCTGAGTTGGGCAGCGGTATTCCAGATCATCCTTATTGACATCCTGCTCGGCGGCGATAACGCGGTCGTCATCGCGCTGGCGTGTCGCAACCTGGCGCCCAAGCAGCGGATGCAAGGCATCCTGTGGGGCACCGCCGGCGCGATCATCCTGCGCGTCGTGCTGATCGCCTTTGCGCTGACGCTCCTGTCCATTCCGTTCCTGAAGGTAGTGGGCGGCCTGTTGCTCGTCTGGATCGGCGTCAAGCTCCTTATCCCCGAAGACGATGCGCATGGCAACGTAAAGGGCGGAACATCCATCGCAGCCGCGATCAAAACCATCATCATTGCTGACTTTGTGATGAGCCTGGACAACGTCATCGCCATTGCCGGCGCGGCCCAGAACGCCCACGCCGATCACCAGATCGGCCTGGTCGCCTTCGGCCTGATCGTCAGTGTGCCGATCATCATCTGGGGCAGCACGCTGGTGCTCAAGCTCATCGACCGCTATCCGCTGGTCGTTACGTTCGGTGCGGGCCTTCTGGGCTGGATCGCCGGCGGCATGCTGATCACCGACGTGGTTGTCGAGCGTCAATTTGGCGTTCAGCCGACTGCGGTTAAAATCGGCGCAGAAATCATTGGCGCCTTGCTCGTTGTTGTCCTTGGACGGTGGCTTGCAAGCCGCAAAACCGCTTCCAAGGAATCAGCACATGAGTCTGCGTAGATCTTCTGATCCCCAGCAAACCGAATCAGGCCTGAGTCTTCTTCAGGGCCTGTTCGTGCTGGCCATTCTCGGCGTAGTCGCGACGGTCATCGTCTCCAACTTCGTTTGATGGCCGCACGTGTCACTGCCGCAACGCCTGGTCATCGCGACCCGCGCCAGCCGGCTTGCCCTTTGGCAAGCCGAGCATGTGCGCGATCGGCTGCGCACGCTGTACCCGGCGTGCGCGGTTGAACTTCTTACCCTGACGACCCGCGGCGACCAGATCCTCGACCGCACGCTCTCCAAAGTGGGCGGCAAAGGATTGTTCGTCAAGGAACTCGAAAACGCGCTGCTCGACGGCCGGGCCGATCTTGCCGTTCACTCCTTGAAGGACGTGCCGGTGGATCTCCAGGCTCCGTTCGAGCTTTGCGCGGTCCTCGATCGCGCCGATCCGCGCGACGCCTTCGTGTCCAACCAATATGCCTCGCTGGCCGACCTCCCCGCCGGTGCGGTGGTTGGCACGTCCAGCCTGCGGCGCGAATCGCAGATCCGCTCCCGGTATCCCGAGCTGGTGGTGAAGCCGCTGCGCGGAAACCTGGACACGCGCCTGGGCAAGCTCGACAACGGCGATTACGACGCCATTGTGCTGGCGGCTGCAGGTCTTGATCGCCTGGGCATGGGTGCGCGCATCCGCAGCCTGCTCGATCCCGCCGACAGCCTGCCCGCAGCCGGTCAGGGCGCGCTAGGCATCGAGATCCGCGACGATCGCGATGACATGCGGGCGTGGTTGGCGCCGCTGGTCAGCGCCGACACCACCGCCTGCGTTCTGGCCGAACGCGCGGTTTCGCGCAGGCTGGGCGGCTCGTGTCAGGTTCCTCTGGCGGCATTCGCCCAGATCTCCGGCGACACTCTGTCGCTGCGGGCGCTGGTGGCGTCGCCGGACGGCACCCGCATGATCCACGCTTCCCACTCCGGTCCCGCAAGCGACGCCGAAGCCATCGGCGAGGCCGCCGCTTCCGAATTGCTGGACGCGGGCGCCGACGCCATTCTTCGCGAACTGCAGCAAACCGCCGGGCCGGACTGATGAGCCAGGCGTTTGCAGCCGCCGAAGGGCCGCGCATCGCCGTTCTGACTCGGCCCGCCGGGCGCAACGAGACGCTGGCCAGCCGCCTGCTTGGCGCCGGCTGGCAGTCCTGCATTCTTCCCGCTCTTGAAATCCAGGCGTTGCCGATCGCCTCGGTGGATCTGCCTCGGCCATCCTCCTACGACCTCGTGGTGTTCGTCAGTGGCAACGCGGCCCGGCAATACCTGGATCAACTGGCGCTGGCGGACGGCTCCGTTTCCTGGCCGGCCGGCGTGGCGGCAGCCACCGTGGGCCCCGCCAGTGCGCAAGCCCTGCGCGACTCAGGCTATTTTGGCGCGAATACAACAGTTCTTTGCCCTGACGAATCCGCTGCCAGCCACGATTCCGAGGCGCTGTGGAGCATCCTTGAAAGTCTGCCCAAACTGCCCGGCAGGGTGCTCCTGGTGCGTGGCACGCAGGGCAGGGACTGGCTGGGCGACAAACTGGAAGCCCATGGCGCAAGCGTGACGCGTCACGCGGCCTATCTGCGACGTCCCGCCGACTGGAACTCCGGGCAGTTGGCCACCCTGCGGCAATGGGCGGATGCCGGCTCCATCGCGACGTGGCTGATTACCAGCGGGGAGGGCGCCGACGCCATCCGGGATCATGTCCAGGCGGCCGGTCTTGCGGACTGGTGGCAACGCTGCCGGTTCGTGCTGACGCACCCCACGCTGGCACGCCGCGTGCCACAGCCCCGCGATAGCGCAGGCTGCCAGGCGATGGTAAAAATCTGCTTGCCCAACGACGAGTCGATATTCCAGGCTTTTGTTGCTGCTTGATTCGTTGGTTCGGACTGACACCGAATACAATCGCGTCATGACAGACAAGACTCCCGCTACCGATCCGGCCGTTCATCCGGCTGCCCCGGACGCAACCGCGCCCGCGTCGGCCCCGGCCGATTCCGTCAAGCCTCGTGCGGCCAAGCGCGGCAGTGGCCCTTTGGTCACCGCGCTGATAATCGTCATCCTCGTGGCCGTGGGCCTGGGCTATGCCCTGTGGAACCAGCGCGCCCAGTTCGTATCGGCTGGCCGCGAAGTGGCTACCCGCATCGATACGCTTGGCGCCGACGTCGCGCAGGCCCGCAAGGACACCCGCGAAGCCCTGGCCCTTGCGCAGGCACAGGCGGGCCGCGTGGCCGAACTCGAAGACACCTTGCGCGAAACGCAAAGCCAATACAACGCCCTGCAGCAGGCTTGGCAAAACTTCAACGACAGCGCCAGCGATGAACTGCTGGCCAACGACGTCGAGCGACTGCTCACCATCGCCAATCAGCAACTGCGCCTGGCCGGCAACGTCTCCAATGCCATCGTCGCCCTGGAAACCGCTCAGTCTCGTCTGGCGCGCGCCGACCGCCCGCGCTTCTCCAGTCTGCAGCAATCCATCAATGGCGACCTGGACCGCCTGCGTGCGGTGTCCACGGTCGATATCCCCGCCCAGTCCGGCCGCATTGAACGTTTGGTCTCGCTGATCGGCAGGGCGCCGCTGCTGGTGCCGGACGCCGCCTCGGCGGGTGCGGCTCCCGTGGGGCAAGCCCAGCCGGCCGCACCTGCGCCCGCTGTCGATCCCCTGGCGGACCTTCCCTCCGACGCGCCCTGGTGGCAGCGTTGGCGCGCCGAGGTCGCCTCGTGGCCTGGCCGCGCCGGTTCGGCCCTGGCCCATGAATTGGGTGGCCTCATCACCATCCAGCGTGTCGACGAGCCCGCCGCGCTGCTGCTGTCTCCCGAACAGGCCGATCAGGTGCGTGGCACCCTGCGCCAGCGCCTGCTGACCGCCCAGTTGGCCATGCTGATGCGCCAGCCGTCGGTCTGGAAGAGCGAACTGGACAACGTCAACTCTACGCTCGCCAAGTACTTCGATGGCCGTTCCCCGGACACCGTCGCCGCCCAGAACCTGGCCCGCGAACTGGCCCAGACCGACATCGCCGTGCGCATGCCCGACGTGGCGGACAGCCTGAACGCCGTGGCCGCACTGCGCGCAGCCGGCTTCAAGACCAGCGATCAGGACTGAGGCTTATGCGTACCTGGTTCTGGACTCTGTTGCTCGCCGTCGTCGCCGTCGCCCTGGCGGTGGTGCTGCGTTCACATGCCGGCAATGTGCTGTTGCTGGTGTGGCCGTGGCGCATCGAGATGTCGCTGACGCTCGCCGTCCTGCTGATCGTCGCGACCTTCATCATCCTCTACGTGGGCCTGCGCCTTCTGGCCTGGCTGCTTGCCATTCCGGATCGCGTCCGTGCCTGGCGCGGCAAGCGCGCTCAGGCGCGCGACCACGAACTGCTCGAACGCGGCTGGATCGGCTTGCTCGAAGGCCGCTACTCCCATGCCGAGAAAGACCTGACCAAGCTGTTGGACCAGACCAAGGTGCGCACGCGCCGTGTTCTGGCCGGGTTGTCCGCCGCGCGGGCCGCGCATGGCCTGGGCGAGTTCGACCGACGCGATCGTCTGCTGGCCACCGCGCAAGAGCAGGCGGACTCCGATCCCGGCCTGGTGGAAGCCACGGCCACGGTCTCGGCTGACATGCTCCTGGACCAGGGACGTGCCGAACGCGCGCTGGCGGTGCTGGCGCCGCTGGCGGATGGCGGCGCGCGCCATCTGCACACGATGCGCCTGTTGCTGCGTGCGCACACGGCGCTGAACCACCAGGAACAAGTCTTCACGCTGGCGCGCGGGCTCTTGCGCCGCAATGCGCTTGGCCGCTCCGAAGCCGATCTCCTGATCGACGCCTCGGGCGCAGCGCGGTTGCGCGCAGCCGCGGGCAGCGATGCGTGGCGAGCCATCTGGAAAGACCTGAAAGCCGAAGAGCGCCTGTTGCCCGAAGTCGCGCTGTCCGGCGCGGCGGCCTTCGAGGCTGCAGGTGAACCCAACGAAGCGGCCCGTGTCCTCGAGGCGGCCGTCGCCGTCAAGTTTAATCCCGCCCTGGTTGCGGCCTACGCCCGCTGCGATACCGAACAAGTGTCCCGCCGCCTGGCCAAAGCCGAAACCTGGCTGCAGCAGCGTCCGACCGATCCCGATCTGCTTACCGCTTTGGGCATGCTCTGCCTGAATGGCCAGCTGTGGGGTCAAGCCGAACGCTATCTGCTGCGCAGCCTGGCCCGGCGCAGTGACGCACAGACGCATGCCTTGCTGGGCAGCCTGTACGATCGCCTGGACCGTCCCGCCGATGCCGTCCGCCATTGGCGCCTGGCAACGGCCGCCAGCATGGCGTTGCCGGTCCTGGCCGCGGATGCCGCGCTCCCGGCGGCCGACACGGGCTCGGATCCTTACCGGGTAGACGCCGAGGGCGGTTATGCCGTTGGCTTGTCCGACAGCGACAGTGATGCGGAGATCGCCGGCGACTATCCGGCCTTGCCGCCCGCGGTTGCGGCGTCGGCTTCCGACTACGTGCTGGACCCGGACGCGCGCGTCAGCAAAGAGCATCGTGACCGTGCCTTGGCGCCCGAGAACGCACCGCTGGCTGGCGGAACGTCCGACATCGACGAGTATTTCGACAGCGCTCCGATTCCCGCCGCCGCTTTCGACGAGCCCGTGCCCACGTACGCCCCGACGCCTGCGCCTGCGGCACCCGCTGCCACCAAGCCGGCGCCGCCTGCGCCGGTGCCCACCACCAAGCCGCCGTTCAAGGACGACGGCTCGATTTGAATATCCTCCCAGACAAACAAGGTTGAATCATGAGTCTTGATCGCGTCTCCCCTGGCAAGAAGCTGCCGGAAGACTTCAACGTCATCATCGAAATCCCCATGAACGCCGACCCGGTGAAGTACGAGGTCGACAAGGATTCCGGTGCGATCTTCGTTGACCGCTTCATGCTGACGGCCATGCACTATCCGTGCAACTACGGCTACATCCCGCAGACCCTCTCCGAAGACGGCGACCCCGCCGACGTGCTGGTGCTGACCCCGTTCCCCATCCAGATCGGCGCCGTGGTGCGCTGCCGCGCCATCGGCGTGCTCGAGATGGACGATGAGTCGGGCGGCGACGCCAAGCTGCTGGCCGTGCCGATCGAAAAGCTGTACCCCCCTTACCGCAACATCAAGACCTACGAAGACCTGCCGACGGAAGACATCTCCCGCATCCAGCACTTCTTCGAGCACTACAAAGACCTCGAAAAGGGCAAGTGGGTCAAGGTCAAGGGCTGGAAGGGCGTCGACGCCGCGCACGAGGAAATCGTTCGCAGCGCCGAGCGCTACGCCAAGGGCTGATAAGTCCCCGGGCCTGCCGGCATTGCGCCGGGCGGGCCCTTGCTGCGGCGCGGTCGCGACGGCTACTTGTCGTCCGCCGCGCCGTTGTCTTGCGCGTTCCCGAATCAATCGGTCCTCGCTTCGGCCGCAGAAAGGGATAAACTCGCGAGTGCTTTTTAACGCCCGGCCGCCCAAAACAAAAACGCCCCTATCGCGGGGTCACAGGGCATGCCTAGCGCGCGCGGCGTCGGGGTAACATGTTTCGCCGGTTTCCGGTCACGTATTTGTCATAGGTTGATAGCTCATGGACTACGTTTTACCTCCCCAGCCGCCCGTCGCGGTCCCCGTGGCCGGCAGCGCCGCCCTGTTCCCCGTTCGTCGCGTTTATTGCGTTGGCCGCAATTACGCCGAGCACGCCAAGGAAATGGGTTTCACTGGCCGCGAGGATCCGTTCTTCTTCTGCAAGCCCGCGGATGCCGTGCTGTTCGTGGCGGACGGCGAAACCGGCAAGATGCCTTACCCGCCCAAGACCTCCAACCTGCACTACGAAATGGAGCTGGTCGTTGTGTTGGGCAAGGGCGGGCGCGACATTCCCGTTGATCAGGCCAACGAATGCGTGTGGGGCTATGCGCTGGGCCTGGACATGACGCGCCGCGACCTGCAAGGCGAAATGAAGAAGCAGGGGCGTCCCTGGGAAATCGGCAAGGCCTTCGATCAATCCGCCCCGTTGGGCCCCATCCACCCGCGCAGCGTTGTCGGCACGCTGGACAAGGGCGCGATCTGGCTGGACGTCAACGGCGAACGCAAGCAGTCCAGCGACATTTCGCAGATGCTCTGGAATGTGCCGGAAAGCATCTCGTACCTTTCGGGCCTGTTTGAACTGCAGCCCGGCGACATCATCTTCACCGGCACGCCGGAAGGCGTGGGCGCCGTGCGGCAGGGCGACGTGATCACCGGCGGCGTCGAGGGCCTGGGCGAACTGCGCGTGCAGATCGTCTGAGCCGCGTAGTTTCTTTTTATCTATCCAGGAGTTTCCAGCATGCGCGGCAAGATCGTGGTGACCGCCTTTGTGGTGTTCGGGTTTGTGTTGGCCGGTTGCAATACCGTGGCCGGCATGGGCAAGGACATGTCCCGGGCGGGCAACGCCATCACCAACGCTGCCGACAAATAATCGGCTCGCGTACGTAAAGAAAAAGCCCCTTGAGCGATCAAGGGGCTTTTTTTGTGGCCGGGACTTGGCAGGCTTACAGCACGTCGCCCGCGTAGTCCGCCAGGCGAGAGCGTTCACCGCGTTGCAGCGTGACGTGGCCGGAATGCGGCCAGCCCTTGAAGCGATCCACCACGAACGTCAGGCCCGAGCTGCCCTCGGTCAGGTAGGGGGTGTCGATCTGGGCGACGTTGCCCAGGCAGATCACCTTGGTGCCAGGACCCGCGCGTGTCACCAGCGTCTTCATCTGCTTGGGCGTCAGGTTCTGCGCCTCGTCGATGATGAGGTACTTGTTCAGGAAGGTGCGGCCGCGCATGAAGTTCAGGGATTTCACCTTGATGCGCGAGCGGATCAGGTCCATGGTGGCCGCGCGGCCCCAATCGCCGTTGCCTTCGCCGTCTCCCATGTTCAACACGTCGAGGTTGTCTTCCAGCGCGCCCATCCAGGGCAGCATCTTTTCTTCCTCGGTGCCGGGCAGGAAACCGATGTCTTCCCCGACGGGCACCGTGACGCGGGTCATGATGATCTCGGTGTAGCGCTTGGTTTCCAGCACCTGCGTGATGCCCGCGGCCAGCGCCAGAAGCGTCTTGCCCGTACCGGCCTGGCCCAGAAGCGACACGAAATCGCATTCCGGGTTCATCAGCAGGTTCATGGCGAAGTTCTGTTCGCGGTTGCGCGCGGTGATGCCCCAGACGTTGTTCTTGCCGTGGGTGTAGTCGCGCAGGGTGGCCAGCACCGCCATCTTGCCGCTGACCTCGCGCACCTGCGCGTACAGCGGCATCTGGCCTTCAAAGTAGACGAACTGGTTGACGACGAACTGCGAGCACAGCGGGCCGTGGATGCGATAGAACGTCGTGCCGCCTTGCTGCCAGGATTCGACGTCCTTGCCGTGCTTGTTCCAGAAGTCCTCGGGCAACTGCATCACGCCCGAATACATCAGGTCCGAGTCTTCAAGGACGTGGTCGTTGAAGTAGTCTTCCGCGGCCATGCCCAGCGCGCGGGCCTTCAGGCGCATGTTGATGTCCTTGGACACCAGCACGACTTCGCGTTGCGGGTATTTTTCCTGAAGGGCGCGAACCACGCCCAGGATCTGGTTGTCGGCCTTGCCCATCGGCAGGTCGGACGGCAGGGTGCTGTGGATGGCGGTCGTCTGGAACATCAGGCGGCCGGTGGCGTCCTTGTTGCCCAGCTTGGCCAGTTCCAGCCCTTCTTCAAGGTGCGTGGCGTCCTGCACCAGCGCATCCAGCGAGCGGCTGACCTGACGCGCATTGCGCGCCACTTCGGACATGCCTTTCTTCTGGTGGTCCAGCTCTTCGAGCGTCATCATCGGCAGGAAGATGTCGTGCTCTTCGAAGCGGAACAGCGAGCTGGGGTCATGCAGCAGCACGTTCGTGTCCAGCACGAAGAGCTTGCGCGGGGCATTCTCGGCGCGCGCCTTGCCGCGCTTGGCGGGGGCGGGAGCGGGTTTGGCCTGCTGTCGCGCGGACGCGCGCACGGCGGGCGCCGCGGGCGCCGGTGGAGGCACTTCGCGGGCAGGAGCGGGAATCTGGGCTTTGCGCGCCGGGGCGGCCAGACCATCAAGCTCTGGCTGAACCAGCAGCTCGTCCTCGTCTTCGGCGAGGGCGGCTTGGGTATTGGACCGCGCAGCGGCAGTCTTGGTCGTGCGGGCCTGCGCCCGGGCGGAATCGCCCGAGGGGAAGGTCAGGATGGCTGCGGGGCGGGTAGGCAACTTCGGAAGCGGCATATGCGTCACTCTCCTGTTTGGGCCGGCAATAGCGCCTGACGGGTTTCCTGTGCGGCTAACCGATGCTCTTGGCGGCTTGCAGGACTTCCTTGGCGTGGCCCGGGACCTTCACCCCGCGCCACTCCTGCACCAGCACGCCGTAGGCATCGATCAAGAAGGTGCTGCGTTCGATGCCGCGCACCTGCTTTCCATACATGTTCTTTTGCTTGATGACGCCGAACATATTGCAGACGGTTTCGTCGGCGTCGGAGATGAGAGGGAAGGGAAGCTCGTACTTGGCTTTGAAATTCTCGTGCGACTTCAACGAGTCGCGCGAGATGCCGATCACGATGGCACTGGCCGACAGGAAGTCGGCGTGCAGATCGCGGAAATCCTGGCTTTCGGTGGTGCAGCCAGGCGTGTTGTCCTTGGGATAGAAGTACAGGATCACCGCCCGCCCTTGGCACTGTTCCAGGCTGATCGGGCCTATCGTGCTTTCGGCGGTGAACAGCGGGGCGGGTTTGCCTATGCTCGGCGTCATTGACTGGATGCTCCATTGGGAGGGATGAGGGCGACGACCACGCGCCGGCCCTCCGCCATCAGGATGTTGTAGGTGCGCGAGGCGGCGTGCGTGTCCATGATCTCCACGCCGATACCCGCCGCCAAAAGGGGACGCAATATTTCGGGGCGCAGGAACTGTTGGCGGCCGCCGGTGCCCACCAGCAGGACTTCCGGCGCGTTGGCTGGTCGACTGGGTGCGGCTTCCGGCGCGTCCAGGAAGTCCATGGGATCGCGGGCGGGCTCGGACAATCCGGCTGCCTGGAGCAAGAGGGAGGGGGTGATGTCGGCCGGCGACTCAACGGGCCAGAGGGTAACTTCGCCTTCGGGGCCAAATGCGACCGAGGAGGAAAAACGTACCTGGTTGACCTCGATATAGCCATCGCCGTAGGCGGTGACAGTATTAAGAGCGGCCGTCGCAGGATCGGTATGCAGCTTCAATAAAAACTCCGGCTTTACGTGCTTGATAATAGCGCATCGGACACACCGCATGTTGCAACGTATCCACGAGGGAAAAGGGGCTTTTTTCGCCTCATTTGCCGCCCAGGCGGCGTTGCGCTAGATTACAGGGTTTTGCTGCGCTGCAAACGTGCGCTGGCGCGGCTTTGAGTCCATTTCCCCTTCGCGCGACCGCGCCCTGGTATTTTTGCTTTTTCGCCTCTAAGGATTCCCATCATGAGGAAGTTCTCTCGCATTGAGCGTTTGCCGCCGTACGTTTTCAACATTACCGGCGAGCTCAAGATGGCGGCGCGTCGGCGCGGCGAAGACATCATCGACATGTCGATGGGCAATCCGGATGGCGCGACGCCGAAGCACATCGTCGACAAGATGGTCGAGGCCACCACGCGTCCCACGACGCATGGCTATTCGGTTTCCAAGGGCATTCCGCGTCTGCGCAAGGCGATCTGTGACTGGTACCAGCGCCGCTACGCGGTCGAATTCGATCCCGATTCCGAGGCCATCGTCACGATCGGCTCCAAGGAAGGGCTTGCGCACCTGATGCTGGCCACGCTGGACCGCGGCGACACCGTGCTGGTGCCCAACCCCAGCTACCCGATCCACATCTACGGCGCCGTCATCGCCGGCGCCAACATCCGCTCGGTGCGCATGACGCCGGGGGTGGATTTCTTCGAGGAACTGGAACGCGCCGTGCGCGAATCCATCCCGAAGCCCAAGATGATGGTGCTGGGCTTTCCCAGCAACCCGACCGCGCAGTGCGTGGACCTGTCGTTCTTTGAACGCGTGGTGGCGCTGGCCAAGGAACACGACATTCTCGTCGTGCACGACCTGGCCTACGCCGACATCACGTTCGACGGCTACGTGGCGCCGTCCATCATGCAGGTGCCCGGCGCGCGCGATGTCGCCGTCGAGTTCTTCACGATGAGCAAAAGCTACAACATGGCGGGCTGGCGCATTGGCTACATGGTCGGCAACCGCGATCTCGTCAATGCGCTCGCGCGCATCAAGAGCTATCACGATTACGGCACGTTCACGCCGATCCAGGTGGCTTCCATCGCCGCCCTGGACGGCCCGCAGGACTGCGTGAACGAGATCGTGGCGCAGTACCAGAGCCGCCGCGACGTGCTCGTGCGCGGCTTGCATGAAGCAGGTTGGAATGTGGAGATTCCCAAGGCGTCCATGTACATATGGGCGCAGATCCCCGAACCCTACAGGGCGATGGGCTCTTTGGAATTTGCCAAGCGTGTCCTGTCGGACGCGAAGGTGGCCGTGTCCCCCGGGATCGGCTTCGGCGAGTACGGCGACGAATACGTACGTTTCGCCCTGATCGAAAACGAGCAGCGCACCCGCCAGGCGGTGCGCGGCATCAAAGATATGTTCCGCAAGGACGGCTTGCTGAAGTGAATGGGGCCCACCCCCGCAGCGCTGCGCGCTTCCCCCTCTGGCGGGCCCCCTTTAAGGGGGCATGCCTGGGGACCGGCGGAGCCGGATCCGCGGCATCCCGATAGGGGGGCATCTGCTTCTTGCACAGCATTATGGAGAACTGAAATGAATTCCCCTCAACGCCCGCCCGCAGAGGGCGGCGCGATGAAACCCATGAAGGTGGGCCTGCTTGGTCTTGGTGTGGTTGGCGGCGGCACGTGGACCGTGCTGTCACGCAACGCCGAGGAAATCGCACGCCGCGCCGGCCGTCGCATCGAAGTGACCCGCGCCGCCGTGCGCGACGTCGCCAAGGCGCGTGCGCGTGTGGGCGATTCCATCCTGGTCGACACCGATGTGCGCGCGCTGGTGCGCGATCCTGAAATCGACATCGTCGTCGAACTGATCGGCGGCGACACGCTGGCCCGCGAGCTGGTGCTGGAAGCCATCGCCAACGGCAAGCATGTGGTCACTGCCAACAAGGCCTTGCTGGCCAAGCACGGCAACGAAATCTTCGCCGCCGCCTCCGAGCGTGGCGTGATGGTGAACTTCGAAGCTGCCGTCGCGGGCGGCATCCCCATCATCAAGGCGATTCGCGAAGGCCTCACCGCCAACCGCATCCAGTGGGTGGCCGGCATCATCAACGGCACCACGAACTTCATCCTGTCCGAAATGCGTTCGCGCGGCCTCCCGTTCGCCGACGTGCTGGCTGAAGCGCAGCGCCTGGGCTACGCCGAAGCCGATCCGACGTTCGACGTGGAAGGCGTGGACGCCGCGCACAAGCTGACCTTGCTGGCGTCGCTGGCTTTCGGCGTGCCCGTGCAATTCGACCGCGCCCACATCGAAGGCATTTCGCAGCTTGCCGCCGAAGACATCGAGCACGCCGAGCGCCTGGGCTATCGCATCAAGCTGCTTGGCATCACCAAGCGCCGCCCCGACGGCATCGAACTGCGCGTGCATCCGGCGCTGGTTCCTTCCGAGCGCCTGCTGGCGAACGTCGAAGGCGCGATGAACGCGGTGCTGGTCAAGGGCGACGCCGTCGGCCCGACGCTCTACTACGGCCAAGGCGCGGGCGAAGAACCCACCGCTTCGGCCGTCGTGGCCGACCTGGTGGACGTGACGCGCCTGCACACGGCGGATCCGGGCAACCGGGTGCCGCACCTGGCGTTCCAGCCGGACGCGATGTCGGACACGCCGATCCTCCCGATCGAGCAGGTCAGCACGTCGTATTACCTGCGCTTGCGCGTCGACGACCAGCCCGGCGTGCTGGCGGACATTGCCCGCCTGCTGGCCGACCGTTCCATCTCCATCGGATCGATGATCCAGCAGCCCTCGCACATCGGCGGCGCCGATATCATTTTCCTGACGCACGAGGCCGTGGAAGGCAACGTCAACGAGGCTATCGAACGCATCGAGGCATTGCCTTTCGTGCGATCCAAGGTCACGCGTCTGCGTGTGGAACACCTGACATGAAGACCCATTCCCGAAGCGGGTCCGGCGCTTGCCCCTGCGGCAAGCGCCGCGCGCGGACCGGCACAGCCGGCTCCGCCCGAGCCCGGATCGGGAACGTTGGGCTCAGCATGGAGCAATCAGCATGAAATACATCTCTACCCGCGGCGGCATGGCCGCGCTGGAATTCTCCGACATCCTGCTGGAAGGCCTGGCGCCGGACGGCGGCCTGGCGGTACCGGAAACGCTGCCGCAGGTGTCCGGTGAAACGCTGGAATCCTGGCGTGGCCTGCCGTATGCCGACCTGGCCTTCGAAGTGCTGTCGCTGTTCGCGACGGACATCCCCGCGGACGATCTGCGCCGCCTGACCCGCGCGGCCTACACGCCCCAGACGTTCAACAGCGAGGACATCGTCCCGCTGCGTCCGTTGGATGGCGGTCTGTCGTTGCTGGGCCTGTCCGAGGGGCCGACGCTGGCCTTCAAGGACATGGCGATGCAATTCCTTGGCCAGGTGTTCGAATACGTGCTCGCCAAGCGGGACACGACGCTGAACATCGTGGGCGCCACGTCAGGCGACACGGGCTCGGCGGCGGAATACGCCTTGCGCGGCAAGAAGGGGGTGGCGGTGTTCATGTTGTCGCCCCACGGCCGCATGAGCGCGTTCCAGCGCGCGCAGATGTATTCGCTGCAGGACGAAAACATCCACAACATCGCCGTGCGCGGCGTGTTCGACGAAGCCCAGGACATCGTCAAGGCCTTGGCCGGCGACTTGGACTTCAAGACCCGCTACCGTCTGGGCGCAGTGAACTCCATCAATTGGGCGCGCATCGCGGCCCAGGTGGTGTATTACTTCCACGGCTGGCTGCGGGCCACCGAAAAGCCGGGTCAGCAGGTGTCGTTCGCCGTTCCTTCGGGCAACTTCGGCAACATCCTGTCGGGCCATATCGCGCGCAGCATGGGCTTGCCCATCCGCCGCCTGGTCCTGGCCACGAACGAGAACAACGTGCTGGAAGAATTTTTCCGTACTGGCGTCTACCGTCCGCGTCCGGCCGAACAGACCTACGCAACCTCCAGCCCGTCGATGGACATTTCGCGCGCGTCCAACTTTGAACGCTTCGTCTTCGACCTGGTGGGGCGCGATACCGCGCGCGTGAAGGAACTGTGGACGGCGCTTGCCCGCGATGGGTCGTTCGACCTGTCCGACCTGATGGCGCATTTCGAATCGCGTTACGGCTTCGTGTCCGGCGCCAGCACGCATGCAGACCGCCTCGCGACGATTCGCTCGCTGTACGACGCCACCGGCGTGTTGGTCGACCCGCATACTGCCGATGGGGTGAAGGTCGCGCGCGAATTCGTCGAGCCCGGCGTGCCCATGCTGGTGCTGGAAACGGCGTTGCCCGCCAAATTCTCCGAAACCATCGAGGAGGCGCTTGGGCGTCCGGCCACGCCGCCGGGCAACCTGGCCGACCTCGAATCCTTGCCGCAACGCGTGGAAATCATGGACTGCAACGAAGCGTCCGTACGCCGTTTCATCGAGGCAAACGCCAAGGTGTAAACCACGCTTGCCGCTTGTGTACGGTTGCAACCCCTCGCTGGTGCCTCCTGCGAGGGGTTTTTCATTATTGGGGCCGGGGTAGTTTTACGTTCTTATGCATTTTGCCGACAAGCCGACACGATTTTGGGGGCGGATTCCGATAGAGTGAAATCACCCATTCACACTCGGAGAACACGACCATGAAGCTGAAGACCATGACGTTGGCCCTGGTGATGACCGGCTTTGGAGTACTGGCCGGATGCTCGTCCCCCTCGGTTATCAACCAACGCGACGGCTCTTCGACCGTAGCGCCCGATGAGCCCGAATACGACAAGAAGTCGGGCATGTACGAATACGAACAAAACGGCAAGAAGGTTCAGGTCAACAAGGACGACGTGAAGTCGATCGAAGAGGTCAAGTAAACTAACTTGGCCGCCTGAACCAAAAAAAGCCCCGGCTGTCATGCCGGGGCTTTTGCATTGACGCGCAGTGTGCGCGGGCGCCTTACTTGCCCGCGTCTTCCGCGTGATAGCGGCCCACGCGTTCCACTTCGTTCCTGGAACCCAGAATCACGCTGACGCGCTGGTGCAGCTTTTCAGGCTGGATGTCCATGATGCGTTGTTCGCCGTTGATGGCGGCGCCGCCGGCTTGCTCGATCAGGAAGCTCATGGGATTGGCTTCGTACATCAGGCGCAGCTTGCCGGCCTTGCCGGGCTCACGCGCATCCCAGGGATACATGAAAATGCCGCCGCGGGTAAGAATGCGATGCACGTCCGCCACCATGGACGCGATCCACCGCATATTGAAGTCCTTGCCCAGCGGACCGGTCGAACCGGCCAGGCAGTCGTCGATGTAGCGTTTGACCGGCGGGGCCCAGTGACGCATGTTCGACATGTTGATGGCGAATTCCTTGGTGTCCTCCGGCACGCGGATGTTGTCGTGGGTAAGCACCCACGAGCCCATCTCGCGATCCAGCGTGAAGCCCACCACGCCATTGCCGATGGTCAGGACCAGCATCGTCTGCGGGCCGTAGACGGCATAACCGGCCACCACCTGCTTGTTGCCCGGCTGCAGGAAATCGGCTTCGCAAACAGGCGCGCCCGAAACGTTATGGGGCGCATGCAGCACGGAAAAGATCGTGCCGATCGAGACGTTCACGTCGATGTTGGACGAACCGTCCAGGGGATCGAACAGCAGCAGGTATTCGCCTTTGGGGTAGCGGTTCGGGATCAGATGGATGGTTTCCATCTCTTCCGAGGCCATGGCCGCAAGGTGGCCGCCCCATTCGTTGGCTTCGAGCAGGATTTCGTTGGACAGCACATCCAGTTTCTTCTGGACTTCGCCCTGGACGTTTTCGCTTTCCAGGCTGCCCAGGACGCCGCCGAGCGCGCCCTTGCTGACGGCATGGCTGATGGCCTTGCAGGCGCGTGCCACCACTTCGATGAGCAGCCGCACTTCCGGGGCAAGGGCTTGGGTGGAGCGCTGTTGCTCCACCAGATATTGAGTGAGTGTCTTACGTTTCAAAAGGGTCTCCTATGCTGCGAATTCCAAAGCCTTGGATACGATTTCCTGTACGTTGCGCGACAAGCCTTCGTGCTGGCGCACCTTCTGCAGGGCTGCCTGCATGGGCGCGCGGAGCGAGGGCACGAAGCGCGACCAGTTGTCCAGCGCGCGCGCCAGGCGCGCGGCGATTTCCGGATTGAGCGCGTCCAGGGCCAGGACCTGTTCGGCCCAGAACGCGTAGCCAGAACCGTCGGGGTGATGCATGCCCCGCGCGTTGTTCAGGCAGAACTGAAAGATCAGCGCGCGCGCGCGATTGGGATTGCGCAACGTGAAGGCCGGATGCGCCATGAGCTCGCGCGCAGTCTGCACCGTGGTCGAGCGGGCGGCGGCCTGCAGGCCGAACCACTTGTCCACCACCAGCGGGTTGCTGCTCCATTTTTCGTAGAAGCCGGCCAGCGCATCCTGCGGATAAGCGCCTTGTCCGAAATTGACCAGGGCGGACAGGGCGGCGATGCTGTCGGTCATGTTGCCGGCCGTGGCGTATTGCCGTTCGGCCAGGCGCTGGGCTTCCTGTTCGCCCGCCGCCATGAGATGGCTGAGCGCAAGGTTCTTCAGCGCCCGCTTGCCTGCCGGGACAGGCGCGGGGCTGTATTCGCCGGGCGTCTGGTTGTCGTCGAAGACTAGTCGCAACTCGGCTTCCAGCTGCCGGCCCAGTTCGGCGCGCAGGAAGTCGCGGGCCACGGCAAGGGCGGGCGGGTCGACTTGCTGCATGCGTTCGGCCAAAGTCTTTTCCGAAGGCAGGGCCAGCGCGCGCGCGCGATAGGCGGCGTCCAGCGCCGGATCGGTGAGCAACGCACGCCATGCTTCGACGAAGGCGGCGTCGGCGTGCAGGGTGCGGCCGGACTGGCGGGCCTCGGCCAGAGCAAGGATCTGCCGCGTGGCCAGTTCCTGCCCTGCCTCCCAGCGTGCGAACGGGTTGCTGTCGTGCGCCGACAGCAGCGCCAGTTCCTCGTCCGACCAGTCGTAATCCACGATGACGGGAGCCGAGAAGTCGCGCAGCAGAGAGGGCACGGGACGGTCCGCGATATCGTCGAACACCCACTGCTGGCTTTGCGTAGTCAGTTCCAACAGTGCGGTGTCTGCAACCGCGCCTTCGTGGCGCAGCGGCAGGGCGCGCCCGTCGCGGTCCAGCAGGCCGATCGCAAAGGGGATGTGATAGGGCGACTTGACGTAGTCAGGGCCGGCCTTTTTTTCCACGCCCACGGACGGGCTCGCCTGCGTAAGCGTAATGGTGCAGCGGCGGGCGGCGGCGTCGTGGTCGAGTTTGACGGTGACGCGAGGCGTGCCTGCCTGGCGATACCAGCGGCGGAACACGGAAAAGTCGCGTCCCGGGTGCTTGCGCACGTATACCGACTCCATGGCGTCGACGAAGTCGTCGCACGTCACGGCCTGGCCGTCATGGCGGCGAAAGTATTCGTCCATGCCGGCGCGGAATCCTTCTTCGCCCAGCAGGGTGTGCTGCATGCGGATGACCTCGGCGCCTTTCTCGTACACGGTGGCCGTGTAGAAGTTGCCGATCTCCTGGTAGCTTTCCGGGCGGATGGGATGCGCCATCGGGCCGGCGTCTTCGGGGAACTGCGCGGCGCGCAAGGCGACCACGTCGTCGATGCGCTTGACGGCGCGGGCGCTGGCCGCGGCTGTGGCGTCCATGTCGTCCGCCATCATGTCGGCGCTGAATTCCTGGTCGCGGAATACGGTCAGCCCTTCCTTCAGGCTCAACTGGAACCAGTCGCGGCATGTGACTCGGTTACCCGTCCAGTTGTGGAAGTACTCATGCCCAATGACGGACTCGATGCCTTCATAGTTGGCGTCGGTAGCGGTGTCGGCGTCGGCCAGGACGTACGCGGCGTTGAAGATATTCAGGCCTTTGTTCTCCATGGCTCCCATATTGAAGTCATGGACGGCGACGATCATGAAGCGGTCCAGATCCAGTTCCAGGCCGAAGCGGTTTTCGTCCCAGCGCAGTGCGCGCACCAGCGAATCCAGCGCCCATTCGGTCTTGGTTTCGGAGCCGGGGTCGCTATAGACCTGCAGGAGCACGTCGCGTCCGCTGGCCGTCTTCACCGTGGTTTCCCGGTGCGTCAGATTGCCAGCCACCAGTGCGAACAGGTAGCACGGCTTGGGGAAGGGGTCTTCCCATTCGACTTCGTTGCGGCCATCCGGAAGCTGTCGCGAGGCGATCAGGTTGCCGTTGGACAGCAGCACCGGATAGTCCGGCCGTGCGCGCAGCGTGACGCGGTAGCGCGACATGACGTCGGGCCGGTCGGCAAACCAGGTGATCCGACGAAACCCCTCGGCCTCGCACTGCGTGAAGAAATTGCCGCCCGATACATACAGGCCCATCAGCGTGGAATTGGCGGACGGCTTGCAGCGGCTGACGATCTCGACCGTGGCGGCGGGGGGCAGGCCGTGCAGGATGAGGCTGTGTTCGGACAGTTGGTAGCGATCAGCGGGCAGGGCCACGCCATCCACACCTACCGAGACGAGTTCCAGCTCTTCTCCGTCCAGGACCAGGGCGGCGTCGGCGTTGGCTTCGGACTTGCGCTGCACCTGCATGGTGCAGCGGACTTCGGTCGCATCCGGCGCGAGATCGAAGGCCAGCGCGACTTCGGGAATTTCGTAGGGGTAGGGCTGGTAATCCTTGCGGTAGACGGTAACGGGCGTTTCAGTGCGCATGGGATTGCAGTCCGATATGAACGAGGACCCTATTGTAGTGGCTGGCCGCAGAGCGCACGCTGGGGCATTCGGGCTAGCCTTAAACTTTTGGCAAGCGCGTATGTCAAACCTCGGTAAGATGGGCGCCGTCGCGCAAGAGGAGTCGCAAATGTCCGCAAGATTTTTGTTCGGCAATGTAGCCCGATGGACAGGCATATTGGCCGTGCTCGGCGCGCTGGCGTTAACAGGATGTGCAGCGCCGACCGTGTCGGCCAGGGTAACGTCGTTTCAGCAGTGGCCGGCGGCCGTGGAAGGCCAAACCTACCAGTTCGTGCCGGCGGATTCGTCGCAGCTCAATAATCTGGAATACCAATCCTTCCAGGACATGGTGCGCGCGGGCATCGGCGCAACAGGGCTTGTCGAGGCCCAGCCGGGCGCCAGGGGCCGTTTCGATGTGTCCTTCCGCTATGGCACTTCGCAGACCCAGGTGATGGTGCGCCGTTCCTATGATCCATATTTCTATGGTGGCTACGGTGGGTACTATGGGCCGGGGCCCTGGGGTATGGGCGCGGGTTACTGGGGCCCGGGCTACTGGGGCCCGGGCTGGGTGGATGTGCCGATGGTGGTCCAGCGCAATTCGCTGACACTCTTCATCCGCGATACCCAGCAAGGGGGCGCCGAGGTATACCGTTCCACCGCCTTCATATTGAGTGAGCGTGATGATTTCATTCGCACCATGCCCTATCTGGTGCGGGCGATATTCGACAATTTCCCGGGAAATAATGGCGCTGAACGTGAGATTCAATTCCCGGTGCAGTAAGGCGGGCCAAGCCCGCGTTGTTGCATTTCCAAAATAAAAGCGGCGCACCATGGTGGTGCGCCGCTTTATTTCTTACTGAGGAATAGCTTTTATTCCTTGATGAGAAAACTCTCGCGGGTGGCGCCGGAAGCCTCTTCGGCGGCGAGCCAGCGAGGAGCCTTGCCGCGGCCGCTCCAGGTTTCACCGGTTTGGGGGTGGCGGTACTTCGGAGCCACGGCGCGCTTGGAAGCGGTGGCGGCGCGAGCGGGGGCGCCAGCCTTGCGGCGCGGGCCGGAGGCGCGCGCGGGCTTGCCTGCGCCGAAAGCCGCGATGATTTCCTCGGGCGTGATGTCGTATTCGCGCATGGAGTTGATGATCGAGGTGATCACCGGCTTGCGACGCTTCGTTTGGAGGACTTCAGCCTTCTTTTGGAGCTTGTTGATTTCCTTTTCGATCTTTGCTTGCAGAGCTGCGTAGGTTTCTCGGGCCATGGTTTATTCCTGATTATGGAACTGCTTTAATCGCCGGCGAAGTTATGTTTATTTGTTGTGCTTCGCATAATACAGAAATTAAGCCCGGCATTTCCGATTTTCGGACTAATTACTTTGTATCAAAAGCGTCCCTCCGGGTGGCGACAGCGATTCGTCCATTCGTGCAAATCTTGGGAAGATTAATCCCAGATTTGGGACAACTTGATACAAGCGCTTGCTTGGGCGAACAAGGACGTGCAGCTCTGTCCTTACGCGGTCTGCCGGCGGTTTCCCGAGAGCGCGGGGGCGGCAAGTCCGAACTCAAACGCCGAAAGGGCAAGCAGCTGTGTTCTTCGCCGTTCCCGGCAATTGCCGGGCGAGTCGTGTGATGAGCCACCATGCAACTCTTCGGTGTCATAAATGTCCATGCATTTTGGCTTTCTCATCTTCCGGGAATGATATGGAGCCTTTGATTAGTTGTGGTCCGCCGCCAAGATTTCATTTTGGTGTCAGGTTGTATGACAAGCGCCTGATTTCAACCCCCGGTTTGCTGCCTGCGTCGAATAGTTAACTTGATATGCAATATTCCGTCCCCATCTATTAGCCGAAGATAATCCGTGACCATTTTGTCGCCCGCCGATGGGCGCGCCTTGCCGCGACTTCCTTGCAGTCGGGACGCCGGAGCCGTGTCGGCGTTACGATACGGGCTTGAGCCACTTCGCGCGCGTGCGCGGCCCAGCTGCCGTCCCTGAACAGAGCCTATGAAAATCATCGATCCCGCCATTGCATCCCTAGCCACCGCCAAATCCCTCCTGCTCGACCCCTGGGGGCTGACGGAGGCGGACATGGCGCGGGCGCTGGGTGAAATCTTCACCCACAAGGTCGATTACGCCGACCTGTACTTCCAGTACACGCGCAGTGAAGGCTGGAGCCTCGAAGAAGGGATCGTCAAGACGGGCAGTTTCTCCATCGGCCAGGGCGTGGGCGTGCGAGCCGTCAGCGGCGAAAAGACCGCCTTCGCCTATTCGGATTCCTTGTCGCCCGAAGCGCTGCTGTCTTCGGCGCATGCCGTGCGCGGCATTGCCCGGCGCGGCGCCGGCAAGGTCAAGGTCGCCGCCCACGTCGAAGCCGAGATCGGGCGCAGCCTGTATGCGGATATCGATCCCGTCGCCACCCTCAGCGCGCCAGAAAAAGTGGCGCTGCTCGAGCGCATCGAACGCATGGCGCGTGCGCGCGATCCGCACGTGATTCAGGTCATGGCCGGACTGGGTGCCGAGTACGACGTCGTGCTGGTGGCCGGCAGCGATGGCCGCCTGGCCGCGGACGTGCGGCCGCTGGTGCGCCTGTCGCTCACCGTCATCGCTGAACGCAACGGCCGTCGCGAGATGGGCCATGCCGGCGGCGGAGGCCGGTTGGGGCTGGCGTATTTCACCGACGAAATGCTGCAAGGCTACGTCGAGCGCGCGGTGCATGAGGCCATGGTCAACCTCGAAGCGCGTCCCGCTCCGGCTGGCGAAATGACTGTCGTTCTGGGCTCGGGTTGGCCCGGCATCCTGCTGCACGAGGCCGTCGGCCACGGGCTGGAAGGCGACTTCAACCGCAAGGGGTCCAGCGTGTTTTCGGGCCGGATCGGCGAGCGCGTGGCCTCCAAGGGCGTCACCGTGGTCGACGACGGCACCATTCCCGACCGTCGTGGTTCGCTCAACATCGACGACGAAGGCAATGCGACGCAACGCAATGTGCTGATCGAAGACGGCATCCTGCGCGGCTATATGCAGGACACCCTGAACGCCCGCCTGATGAAGACCGCCGCCACGGGGAACGGCCGCCGCGAATCCTTCGCGCACTTGCCCATGCCGCGCATGACCAACACCTACATGCTGGCCGGCGACAAGCCTGCCGAGGAAATCGTGTCCTCCGTCAAGCGCGGCCTCTACGCCGTCAACTTCGGCGGCGGGCAGGTCGACATCACCAGCGGCAAGTTCGTGTTCTCCGCGTCCGAGGCCTACATGATCGAGGACGGCAAGGTGACCTACCCGGTCAAGGGCGCCACCCTGATCGGCAACGGCCCCGACGCGATGAACCGCGTCACCATGATCGGAAACGACCTGCAGCTCGATTCCGGCGTGGGCACCTGCGGCAAGGATGGCCAGAGCGTGCCGGTCGGGGTGGGCATGCCGACCGTTCGCATGGAAGGCCTGACGGTCGGCGGCACGGCCTGACGCCACAAAGAAGGGCGCACGTCGGCATAAAACTGGCGTGACGCCCTAAAAAAATTGTGCTAGAGTCAATCCCCATGAAATTCGCATCCCCCGCCTTTTATTTTTATTTTTTTGGTTTTCTGAAGCCGCTGGCGGAGGAAGGGACGCGCTCAATCTGAAGTTTGGAAAGAATCCCCCAAAAAAGCCGCCAGCAAAACTGGCGGCTTTTTTTGTGCCGCCGTGGCGGGCAACCCAGGAGCAGTACCGTGTCGCACAATACCGATGACCTTCGCATTCGAGAAATCAAGGAACTGAATCCGCCGTCGCACGTGATGCGCGAATTCGCATGCACCAAGGAGGCGTCCGAAACCGTATTCGCCTCCCGCCAGGGCATGCATCGCATCCTGCACGGCATGGACGATCGCATGATCGTCGTGATCGGGCCTTGTTCCATCCATGACACGCGTGCCGCCATCGAATACGCCAAGCGCTTGAAGCCCGTGCGCGACCGGCTCAGCGCCGACCTGGAAATCGTCATGCGCGTGTACTTCGAAAAGCCGCGCACCACGGTGGGCTGGAAAGGCCTGATCAACGATCCGGATCTGGACGGCAGCTTCGACATCAACAAGGGCGTGCGCGTCGCCCGGGAATTGCTGCTCGACATCAACAGCATGGGACTGCCGGCGGGGTGCGAGTTCCTGGACATGATTACGCCGCAGTACATTGCGGACCTGGTCTCCTGGGGGGCGATCGGCGCGCGCACTACCGAAAGCCAGGTGCATCGTGAACTGGCCTCGGGACTGTCGTGTCCGGTGGGATTCAAGAACGGCACGGACGGCAACGTGAAAATCGCCGTGGACGCGATCAAGGCGGCGTCGCAGCCCCATCATTTCCTGTCGGTGACCAAGGGCGGGCATTCCGCCATCGTTTCCACCGCCGGCAACGAGGACTGCCATGTGATTCTGCGCGGCGGCAAGACGCCCAACTACGACGCCGCCAGCGTCGACGCTGCCTGCCAGGATGTGTCCAAGGCTGGGCTGGCCCAGCGCATCATGGTCGACGCCAGCCACGCCAACAGCAGCAAAAAGCCTGAGAACCAGCCGCTGGTTGTCGAAGACGTGGCGCGCCAGATGGAAGCGGGCGACGCTCGGTTGGTCGGCGTCATGGTTGAGAGCCACCTGTTGGGCGGTCGCCAGGATATGGTCCCCGGCCAGCCGCTGGTGTATGGCCAGAGCATCACTGACGGCTGCATCGACTGGGACGCGTCGGTGGCCGTGCTTGAGCGCCTGGCGCAAGCCGTGCGCGAGCGCCGCCGGGTCGCGCTGACTTCCGGCAAATAAATGTGGGGGGCGCCGTTGACCGTCAACCTGGGACGGTTGCGGCGCAGCATGCGCAGCGGCGTAGAATATTCGGATTATCGACCCCGAGACCCGCTGATCATGAACGCTCCCTTGCACGCCGAAACGTTGCGCCGCGCGGTGCCGGCCGCCTGTCTGGATGCCTTGCGCGCCCACTTTGGCGACCGCCTGTCGGAATCCGCCGCCGTTCGCGAGCACCACGGCCGCGATGAATCCCCTTATCCCGCCATGTTGCCCGACGCCGTCGTGTTCGCGCAGTCGACCGAGGACGTCGCCTACGTCGCCAAGGTGTGCAACGAGCATCGCGTGCCGCTGATTCCCTACGGAGCGGGCTCTTCACTGGAAGGCCACATCCTCGCGATCCAGGGCGGCATCAGCCTGGACCTGTCCCAGATGAACAAGGTCTTGGCCATCAATGCCGAAGACCTGACCGCCACGGTGCAGGCGGGCGTGCTGCGCAAGCAGCTCAACGAAGAAATCCGCAGCACTGGCCTGTTCTTTCCGATCGACCCCGGCGCGGACGCCAGCCTGGGCGGCATGGCCGCTACCCGCGCCTCGGGCACCAACGCCGTGCGCTACGGCACGATGCGTGAAAACGTCATGTCGCTGACGGTCGTCACGGCAGACGGGCGGATCATCCGCACCGCGGGCCGCGCACGTAAATCGTCCGCCGGCTACGATCTGACTCGTATTTTCGTGGGCAGCGAAGGCACGTTGGGCATCATCACGGAAGTGACCGTGCGGCTCTATCCGCAGCCCGAGGCCGTGTCGGCCGCCGTCTGCAACTTTCCGACGCTGGATGCAGCGGTCCAGAGCGTGATCGAAATCATCCAGATGGGTGTGCCCATCGCTCGGGTCGAATTCATGGACGCGGCCAGCGTGCGCGCCGTGAACCTGCACAGCAAGCTCACCCTGCGCGAAACTCCGCTGCTGGTGTTCGAATTCCACGGCAGTCCCGCAGGCGTGCAGGAGCAGGCGGAAACCGTCCAGGCCATCACGGCCGAGCACGGCGGCATGGATTTCGAATGGGCCGAACGCCCCGAAGACCGTAGCCGGCTCTGGACCGCTCGCCATAATGCCTATTTCGCAGGCCTGCAGTTGCGGCCCGGCTGCCGCGCCAGCACCACCGACGTCTGCGTGCCGATTTCGCGTCTGGCCGATTGCGTGCGCGACACCGTCGAGGAGCTGGACCGCGCAAGCTTCCCGTACACGATCGTCGGCCACGTCGGCGACGGCAACTTCCACGTGCTCATGCTGCTGGACGCCGACAGCGCCCAGGAATGGCAGGAATCGGAAGCCATCAACCACAACCTCGTGCGCCGGGCCATCGCTGCCGACGGCACGTGCACGGGCGAACACGGCGTGGGCCTGCACAAGATGCAGTTCATGGCGGAAGAGCACGGCGAGGACGCGCTGGATCTGATGCGCAGCCTCAAGCATGCCTTCGACCCGAACAACATCCTGAATCCGGGCAAGATCGTGTCCTGGTAAGGCGCACCGCGCAGGCGCGGCGGGCGCTTCCAAACGCCGCCCGTCAGCGCGATAGCCCCCGGCGATCGCCGTCTCCGCAACCTCACATCGGTCCATCAACGGGCCGCTGTGCAGCTTTTCAGCCACAGGCCGGTCCAGGGTTTACGGCTGGTTACGACTGAATCGCCCGACTATCCTCGCGATAGCGTTAGGTGCGGGTAAATCCCGGCCTGCTTATCACGGGCGCTCGCGCTATTGTTGCGCTCATGAATTCATTGGTCGAAACTGGCCTGGCACAAGTGCAGGCGCCTTATTCGCAGCAGCAACTCATCGAGGCGTTGTCGGCCGCGTTGCCCGCGCACTGCGTGCTGTACCGCGAAGAAGACACCCGCCCATACGAGTGCGATGGTCTCTCTCTATACCGCTCCATTCCCGCGGTTGTCGCCTTGCCCGAAACCGAAGAGCAGGTGCAGGCCGTCATGCGCGTCTGCAAGCGGCTGAACACGCCCATTGTTGCGCGCGGCGCAGGAACGGGGCTGTCGGGCGGCGCCATGCCGCACAGCCAGGGCGTGCTGCTGGGGCTGTCCAAGTTCAACCGCATCAAGCATATCGACCTGGCCAGCGCCACGGCCATCGTCGAGCCGGGCGTGCGCAATCTGGCGATCTCCGAAGCTGTCTCGCCTTACGGGCTTTACTATGCGCCGGATCCGTCCAGCCAGATCGCATGCTCGATCGGCGGCAACGTGGCGGAAAACTCCGGCGGCGTGCATTGCCTGAAGTACGGGCTGACCGTGCACAACGTGCTGCGGGTGCGCGTGGTCACGATAGACGGCGACGTGGTGGAACTGGGATCCGAGGCGCCCGACGCGCCGGGGCTGGACTTGCTGTCCGTCTTCGTCGGATCCGAGGGCATGCTGGGCGTGGTCACGGAAGTGACCGTCAAGTTGATCCCGAAGCCTGCCTGCGCGCAGGTCGTGATGGCCAGTTTTTCCAGCGTCGAGGCGGCCGGCAATGCGGTCACGCAGGTGATCGCGGCCGGCATGATCCCCGCAGGCCTTGAAATGATGGACCGGCGCGCTACGCAGATGGTCGAGCCCTTCGTGCGGGCCGGCTACGATCTGGACGCACAGGCCATACTGCTGTGCGAATCGGACGGAACGCCCGAAGAGGTCGCGCACGAGATTGCGCGGATGGAGGCGGTGTTCCGCGAAGCCGGCGCCACGCGTTGCCAGGTGTCGGCGTCCGAGGCCGAGCGACTGAAATTTTGGGCAGGACGCAAGAACGCGTTTCCTGCCGCCGGACGCGTGTCGCCCGATTACTACTGCATGGACGGCACGATTCCGCGCCGCCATCTGGCGCGTGTGCTGGGCGCCATCGAGCAAATGGAAGACGAATTCGGCCTGCGATGCGCCAACGTCTTTCACGCCGGCGACGGCAATCTGCATCCGCTGATCCTGTTTGATTCGAATAAGCCGGACGAGGTGGAGCGCGCCGAGAAATTTGGCGCCGCCATTCTTGAGCTGTGCGTGCAGGTGGGAGGAACCGTGACTGGAGAGCACGGTGTAGGAATGGAGAAGATAAATCAAATGTGCGTGCAATTCTCTCGCGAAGAACTCGACGCGTTCCTGGCGGTAAAGCGGGCCTTCGATCCGCCGTGCCTGCTCAATCCTGAAAAGGTCATTCCCACGCTGGCTCGCTGCGCCGAATACGGCAAGATGCACGTCCATGCGGGAGAACTGCGCTTCCCCGATCTCGCCCGTTTCTAGGACGCATCCCTTATGGATTTTGTCCTGTCGGAATTGTGCGACCAGGTCATGACGGCGCGTGCCGGACACAAACCCCTGTTCGTGATGGGAGGCGGCAGCAAACGGTTCTATGGCAACTACCGGCCGATCCGGCCGCAGGATGGCCATTGCCTGCTCGACATGACGCCCTACCGAGGCATCGTCAGCTATCACCCGTCGGAGCTTGTGGTGACCGTGCGCGCGGGCACGCCGCTGGCCGAGCTTGAGGCCGCGCTGGCCGAGCATGGCCAGATGCTGGCGTTCGAACCGCCGCATTTCGCGCCGTCCGCGACGGTAGGCGGATGCGTGGCCGCCGGCCTGTCGGGCCCGCGCCGCATGAACGCGGGCGCCTTGAAGGATTTCGTGCTGGGGGCTCAGTTGCTGGATTCGGAAGGGCGCATCCTGTCGTTTGGCGGCGAGGTCATGAAGAACGTGGCGGGGTATGACGTGTCCCGCCTGCTGGCCGGCTCGCACGGCATCTTCGGCGCCATTCTGGAGGTGTCGCTCAAGGTCGTTCCCAAGCCGATGCAGGAGCTGACGCTGGTGCTGCCCGCCACGCAGGCGCAGGCGCTGGCCAATTTTGCATTCTGGCGCGGGAAGCCGCTGCCGATCTCGGCCACCAGCTGGACGAGCGACGGGGGCGGCGCCGACGGCTTGACGACGGTGCGCCTGTCGGGCGCGCCGCCGGCTCTGGCGAGCGCGCGCCAGGTGATCGGCGGGGATCCGCTGTCGCCCGATGCGGCCGAGGCCTGGTGGCGTTCGCTGCGCGAGCAGACCCATGCATTCTTCGCGCCGAACCAGCCCTTGTGGCGCCTGGCGTTGCCGCCGACCGCGGCAGATCTTGGACTGGGGGCCACGCTGCTGGAATGGGGCGGCGGGCAGCGCTGGCTGTCCGGCGCGCGCGACGCGGCCGAGCTGCGGGAGGTTGCGGCGCGGCACGGAGGCCACGCGACGCTGTTCCGCCCCGCGCACTCAAAGCCGCCCGCCGACGGCGTATTCCATCCGCTGGCGCCGGGCGTCGGCGCGATCACGCGCCGACTGAAGCAAGAACTCGATCCCGCCGGCCTGTTCAATCCGGGCCGCCTGGTCCTGGAGCTATAACGCATCATGCAAACCAATCTGGCATCCTGGGCAAGCGGCACGGACCTGGGCAATGAGGCGGACGCCATATTGCGTCGTTGCGTGCATTGCGGGTTCTGCACGGCCACCTGTCCGACCTACCAGGTCCTGGGCGACGAGCTGGACAGTCCGCGCGGGCGCATCTACCTGATCAAGCAGGTGCTCGAAGGCAAGGAGCCCACGCAGTCCACGCAACAGCACCTGGACCGCTGCCTGACCTGCCGCAACTGCGAAACCACGTGCCCATCGGGCGTGGAATACGGCCATCTGGTCGATATCGGCCGCAAGATCGTGGACGAGCGCGTGGATCGCTCGTGGGCGGACAAGACCAAGCGCGGCGTGCTGCGGCGGGCCATGCTGTCGCCTTTGTTCGGACCGGCGATGCGGCTGGGGCAAAGCTTGCGCGGGCTGCTGCCGCAGTCGCTCAAACGCAAGGTTCCCGAGCGACGCGACCCAGGCGAGCTGCCGCAGGTGACCCACCATACGCGACAAGTGCTGATGCTGGCCGGCTGCGTTCAGCCAGCCATGATGCCCACCATCGACGCCGCGACGATCCGTGTGCTGGATGCGGTTGGCATCGGCGCGCGCATCGCGCCGGGCGCGGGCTGCTGCGGCGCGGTCAGTTTCCATCTGGACGCGCAGGACGAGGCCGTGGCGCAGATGCGCGCCAACATCGATGCCTGGTGGCCGTTGGTTCAGGATGGCAAGGTCGAGGCCATCGTGATGAACGCCTCGGGGTGTGGCGCCATGGTGAAGGAATATGCCCATCACCTGCGGCACGACCCGGCGTATGCGCAAAAGGCCGCGGACATCGTGGCGCTGGTCAAGGATGTGGCCGAGATCGTCGCGCCCCACGGCGCGCAACTGCGTGCACGCTTGCCGGCGGGCTCGCGGGCGGCGTTCCATCCGCCTTGCACTTTGCAGCACTGGCAGGGACTGCGCCCTCTGTCCGAGCAGTTGCTGGTCGACCTGGGATTCGAACTGCAGCCGTTTGCGGACAAGCATCTTTGCTGCGGATCGGCAGGGGCGTATTCGGTGCTGAATCCGGAGATCGCGCTGGAGCTGCGGGACCGCAAACTGGGGGCGATCGCAGCGTCCAGCCCCGATGTGATCCTGTCGGCCAACATCGGCTGCATCGGCCATCTGCAGAGCGGCACCGATACCCCGGTGCGGCACTGGGTCGAGGTGGTGGACGAACAATTGCGCAAGTCAGGTCCGGCGTAGCGCCGGCTCGCGCGGTCCAGCTCCCGGGTTCGCGCCACAACGAAAACGCCCCCTTTCGGGGGCGGCAAAGCGGCGCATGAACGCGGACGGAAGCGGCTATTCCACCGCTTTCACCATGTCTTCCAGCACTTTCTTGGCGTCGCCGAAGACCATCATGGTGCGGTCCATGTAGAAGAGTTCGTTGTCGAGCCCGGCATAACCCGACGCCATGGAGCGCTTGTTCACGATGACCGTGCGCGCCCTGTAGGCTTCCAGGATGGGCATGCCCGCGATCGGCGACTTCGGGTCGTTCTTGGCCGCCGGGTTGACGACGTCGTTCGCACCAAGCACCAGCACGACGTCGGTCTGTCCGAATTCGCTGTTGATGTCTTCCATTTCGAAGACCTGGTCGTAGGGCACTTCGGCCTCGGCCAGCAGCACGTTCATGTGGCCAGGCATGCGGCCGGCGACGGGGTGGATGGCGTATTTGACCGTCACGCCGCGTTCCGTGAGCTTTTCCGCAAGTTCCTTGAGCGCGTGCTGGGCGCGCGCCACCGCCAGGCCGTAGCCCGGCACGATGGTCACGCTTTCGGCGTTGGTCATCAGGAAGGCCGCGTCATCCGGGCTGCCGGATTTGACGCTGCGCTGCTGGCCATCGCCCGCTGCCGCGCTGCTCGCGGCCTGCCCGCCGAAGCCGCCGAGGATCACGTTGAAGAACGACCGGTTCATCGCCTTGCACATGATGTAGGACAGGATGGCCCCCGACGAACCCACCAGCGAGCCCGCGATGATCAGCATGGGGTTGTTGAGCGAAAAGCCGATGCCCGCCGCCGCCCAGCCCGAATAACTGTTCAGCATCGACACGACCACGGGCATGTCCGCGCCGCCGATCGGGATGATGATCAGCACGCCCAGCACGAATGCGATGGCCGTCATGATGATGAAGGGCGTCCATTCCTGGGTCAGCATGAACCAGAAGCCGCACGCCAGCATCAGCAGCGCCAGCGCGAGGTTCAGCATGTGCTGGCCCGCGAACACGACGGGCGCGCCCTGGAACAGCCGGAACTTGTACTTGCCCGACAGCTTGCCGAACGCGATCACGGAACCCGAAAACGTGATGGCGCCCACGAACGTGCCGATGAAGAGTTCAAAGCGGTTGCCGGTGGGAATGGCCATGCCGGGCGGCGCGATGCCGAAGGCGTGGGGTTCGGCCACGACGGCGACGGCGATTGCGACGGCCGCCAGGCCGATCATGCTGTGCATGAAGGCGACCAGTTCGGGCATCTTCGTCATTTCGACGCGCTTGGCCATCAGCGTGCCGAGGGATCCGCCCACCAGCAGGCCCAGCACCACCCAGCCCAGCCCGATCGTCGCGGCGCCGCTGCGCGCCAGGCCGATGATCAGCGCTGCGGTGGTCACCACGGCGATGGCCATGCCGGCCATGCCGAAGGCGTTGCCCAGGCGCGAAGTGGTGGGGTGGGAAAGCCCCTTGAGCGCCTGGATGAAGCAAACCGAGGCGATCAGGTACAGCAGCGTGACAAGATTCAGCGAGATCATTTCGCTTCCTCCTTGCCTGGCTTGCGGTCCTTTTTCTTGAACATTTCAAGCATGCGGCGCGTGACGAGGAAGCCGCCGAACACGTTTACCGCGGCGAGCGCCACGGCGAACACGCCCATGCCGCGCGCGAGCCCGCCTTCGGTCAGCGCGGCCGCCAGCATCGCGCCCACGATGATGATCGCGGATATCGCGTTGGTGACGGCCATCAGTGGAGTGTGCAGCGCGGGCGTGACGTTCCAGACCACGTGGTAGCCGACGTAGATGGCCAGCACGAAGATGATGAGGTTCATCAGGGTGGGGTTGATCGCTTCCATGGTCAGGACCTCCGCGTCACATTGCCGCCTTCGCACACAAGGCAGGCGGCCACGATTTCATCGTCGCGCTTGATGTCCAGCGCGCCGTCCGCATTGATGATGAGCTTCAGAAAATCCAGGATGTTGCGCGCATAGAGCGCCGAGGCGTCAGTGGCCACCAGCCCGGGCAGATTCGTCAGGCCGATGATCGTGACGTCGTGCTTTTCCACGATGCGGCCTTTTTCCGACAGGGGGCAATTGCCGCCGCGTTCGACTGCAAGGTCCACCAGCACCGACCCGGGCTTCATGGCTGCGACGGTTTCGGCGGATACCAGCGTGGGCGCGGGCCGGCCCGGGATAAGCGCAGTGGTGATGACGATGTCGGCCTGCTTGCAGCGCTCGGATACCAGCGCGGCCTGGCGCGCCATCCAGGCGGGAGGCATGGATCGGGCGTAGCCGCCCGTGCCTTGCGCGATCTCGCGTTCTTCGTCGGTTTCGAAGGGCACGTCGATGAACTTGGCGCCCAGCGATTCGACCTGCTCGCGCGCGGCGGGCCGCACGTCGGAAGCTTCGACCACCGCGCCCAGGCGCTTGGCCGTGGCGATGGCCTGAAGCCCGGCCACGCCGGTGCCCAGCACGACCGCGCGGGCGGCCTTGAGCGTGCCGGCGGCGGTCATCATCATGGGGATCAGCCGGCCGTAATGGTGAGCGGCCAGCAGCACGGCCTTGTAGCCGGCCAGGTTGGCCTGCGACGACAGCACGTCCAGGCTTTGCGCGCGGGTGATGCGGGGAGCGGCCTCGAGCGCGAAGCCGGTCAGGCCCGCCGCGGCGAGTTGCGCGAGGCCTTCGGCGTCGAAGGGATCCAGCATGCCCACGACCACCGTGCCCGGCTTCATGTGAGGCAGTTCGTCGGCGGAGGGGGCGCGAACCTTCATGACCAGTTCGGCGCCCAGGGCATCCTGGGCTGAACCAAGCGTGGCGCCTGCCGCGACATAGGCGTCGTCCAGATAGCGGGCCGCACTGCCGGCGCTTCGCTCCACCACGACGGTGTGCTTGCCGCCTACATACTTCTTGACGGTCTCTGGTGTTGCTGCGACACGGGTTTCCCCGTCTCGGGTTTCTTTTGGTATCCCGATGTGCATCGACGCCTCTCCTCAGAAGGTTCGCCGTAGTTATACACGGAATGTGCGCTCTGACGCTCCCCCCGTTTGGTCCGCTTGTGCATGGGCAAAAAAAACCCCATGGCGAACCATGGGGTCAGGGTTTTGCAACCCGATTGCTCCGGCCAGTCGAACCACGCCGCTGGCCGGCACCTGCGTGCAGACGTCCGGCGTCAAGCCGCCTGCGCGCGGGTCCAGTGGATCAGCGCGGCCGTGAGGTCGCGCAGATCGGCCTTCAGGCGGCCATAGTTGTTGCTTGGACGCAGCGAGACTTCGTCCATGTAGAGCTTGCGGTTGATCTCGATCTGCAGGCTGTGGCGGCCTTCTTGCGGGCGGCCGAAGGCGCGCACCAGTTCCACACCCTTGTAGGGGTCGTTCACCGTGACGTCGTAGCCGCGTTCGCGCAGCCACGCCGCGACGAACTCGCGGAAGGCCGGGTCGCTGGTGCTGCCGTCGCGGTCGCCCAGCACGAAGTCGGGGTGGACCAGGCCGGGGCGGTCGGTGGCGAACTCGCCGGCGACGCTGGGCATGGAGTGGCAGTTGATGTGCCAGACCTTGCCGAACTTGCGATGGGCGTTGTCCAGTACCTGGCCCAGCGCAGCGTGATACGGCTTCCAGCAGGCGTCGATGCGGTGGCGAACTTCTTCGACCGTGAGCTTGCGGTCGTACAGCGGCGTGCCGTCATCGAGCATGCGCCAGATCAGGCCCTTGCCCAGCTTGACTTTCGGCGACGCGTTGACGGCTTCGGGCCAGGCGGCGTCCAGCAGCAGTTCATCGATTTCGTCGGACGCGCGATTGGCGTCGATGTACGCGCGCGGAAACGCGGCGGCGATCATCGGCACGCCCATTTCGATAGCGTCGCCCCACAAGTCGTCAACCCAGGTGTCCTCGGCAGTGCGCAACGCGCCATAGTTCACCGCGGCTGCGAAATCGGGGGGATAGGCGGTGCCGCTGTGCGGAGAGTCCAGCACGAGCGGGGCCGAGATTTCCGAATCGGGATACTGCTGCGGAAGGTCGAGGCGATAGGACAGGGGTTGGGTAATTCGCATATAGGGGTACTGCGTTCGTGAATCGGAGGTCCTCGCGCACCATCGGCGCGCGAGGACCGAAGATCGCTTAGTCGATCTTCACGTTGGCTTCTTTGGCGATGCGCTTGTTCTTGGCGATTTCCGCCGAGATCTGCGCGCCGAATTCGGCCGAGGTGTTGGCGGCCGGCGAGGCGCCCAGGGCTTCCAGACGCGTCTTGACGTCGGCTTCGGCGCTGACCTTCTGGACGGCGGCGTTCAGCTTGGCCAGCACGGGGGCGGGCAGCTTGGCCGGGGCGACCAGGCCGAACCACGACGCATCGTTCACGGCCGGCAGGCCGGCTTCGGCGAACGTGGGCACGTCGGGCAGCGAAGCCACGCGCTTGGGCGAGGCGACGGCCATGGCGATCAGGCGGCCGGACTGGACGTGCGGCAGGGTCGAGGGCAGGTTGTCATACATGACGTCGACCTGGCCGGCCAGCGCGTCGTTCAGCGCGGGGCCCACGCCGCGGTACGGCACGTGCATCAGGTCGGTGCCCGAGGCCATCTTGAAGAGTTCGCCCATCATGTGCGAGACCGAACCGTTGCCGGCCGACGCGTACGTCAGCTTGCCCGGCTGGCTCTTGGCCAGCTGGACGAATTCGGCGATGTTCTTGGCCTGGACCTTCGGGTTGATGGTCATGATGTTCGGAACGGCAGCCAGGTTCGAGACGGGCGTGAAGTCCTTCTCGCCATCGAACGGCAGGTTCGGGTAAATGGCCGGGTTGATGCCGTGCGTGCTGACGGTGGCGATACCCAGGGTATAGCCGTCCGGCGCGCTGCTGGCAACGAATGCGCTGCCGATCGAGCCGCCGGCGCCGCCGCGGTTTTCCACCACGACGGTCTGGCCCAGTTCCTTGCCCAGCTTGTCGGCGAAGAGACGGCCGACGATGTCGGTGGTGCCGCCGGGCGGGAAGGGAACGATCAGGCGGATGGGCTTGCTGGGATACGCGTCTTCGGCGTGCGCGATACCCGAGGTCAGCGGCGTGGCCAGCGTCGCAGCGGCGACACAGAGGCCCAGTACTACATTACGGCGTTGCATGAATTCCCCTAAGAATTAGAAAGCGGATGCGCAAAGGCAGACGCAAACGCAACGATTCTTTCCTGGCGGGCCTGTTTGCGCAAACGAAAGTTTCTCCGTAAGCTATGACTTTTTTTCATGCCTCTTTTTCGGCGACGGCCATCGGGCGTTACTTTTGTGTAACGTTTGCGGCGCTCGCAGACCTTCTTCAAGCCCGCAGGGCAGGGAGCCCCACAATCAGTGGGGGCTACAGATGAGGCGATTCTGTCCCTCTTTAACCGATCTTCAGGCTTTCGAGGTTGCTGCCCGCCATAGCAGTTTCACGCGCGCCGCCCAGGAACTATGCGTGACCCAGGGCGCGGTGAGCAAACAGGTGAAACATTTAGAGGAGTTCGTCGGCGTCGAACTATTCCTGCGGATCAGGCAAGGACTGGTTCTGACCGAAGCCGGACGCAGCTACCTGACCAAGATTCAGGCCGGCCTGGGGCAGATCGAGGCGGCCACCGTGGAGCTTATCGCGCACCAGGGGCGCGGGGGCACGCTGAATCTCACCTGCATGCCCACATTCGGCGCGCGCTGGCTGATCCCGCGCCTGACCGCCTTCATGCGCCTGCGCCCGGACATCCACGTGGAATTCCTGCCGCACCGCCAGGGCTATGACTTTTCGACGCCGGAACTGGATGCCGCGGTGCGCTTCGGAGAAGGGCTGTGGCCCGGAAGCGGCGCGGATTACATCGTCGGCCGCGAGATCCTGCCGGTATGCAGTCCGCGGCTGATCCCGGGCGGCTGCAAGTCGCCCGAGGACCTGCTGGCGTATCCGCTGCTGCATCATACGTCGGCCCTGGAGGGCTGGCGCGACTGGTTCGAGCAGGCAGGCTGCGACACGCGCCGCAGCCTGGAGGGGGCTCGTTTCGATCAATACGCGCTGTTGTCCCAGGCTGCCGCGGCGGGTTTCGGGGTGGCGCTGATTCCGCGTTGCCTGATCGAGGACGAGCTCCGCGACGGCAAGCTGGCCATCGCCATCCAGCTGCCCATCCGCGCGCGGATGGGCTATTACCTTTGCTATCCCGAGCAGAAGGCGAACCTGCCCACCTTGCAGGCCTTCCGGGCCTGGCTGATGGAAGTGTCGCGCGCTGCCGAGCCGCAGCCCCGGGAAGAAGCTTCGTCCGATCTAAAATAGCCGCATCATGAGTCAAATATCCACCAAGAAAGGCCGCGTTGTCGTCGGCATGTCCGGCGGGGTCGATTCTTCGGTCACCGCATGGCTGCTCAAGCAGCAAGGCTACGAGGTCGTCGGTCTGTTCATGAAGAACTGGGAAGACGACGACGATTCCGAATATTGCTCCACCCGCCAGGACCTTCTGGACGCAGCCAGCGTGGCCGATCTGGTCGGCGTGGAATTCGAGTTCGTCAATTTCGCCGCTGAATACAAAGACCGGGTGTTCGCCGAGTTCCTGCGCGAATACTCCGCGGGCCGCACGCCGAATCCGGATGTGCTTTGCAACGCCGAGATCAAATTCAAGGCGTTCCTGGACCATGCCATGGCCCTGGGCGCGGAACATATCGCCACGGGCCACTACGCCCGGGTGCGCGAGATCCCCGCGCAAGGCGGCGGCATGCAGTTCCAGTTGCTCAAGGCGCTGGACGCGTCCAAGGACCAATCCTATTTCCTGCATCGCCTGAATCAGGCGCAACTGTCGCGCACGCTGTTCCCGCTGGGCGAAATCCACAAGACCGAGGTTCGGCGCATCGCGCACGAGATCGGCCTGCACAATGCCGCCAAGAAGGACTCGACCGGCATCTGTTTTATCGGCGAGCGCCCGTTCCGCGAGTTCCTGAACCGCTACCTGCCCACCGAGCCCGGCCCCATCCTGACGCCCGAAGGGCAGCAGGTCGGCCGCCACGAGGGCCTGTCGTTCTACACGCTGGGCCAGCGCAAGGGGTTGGGCGTGGGAGGCGTCAAGGGTCGGCAGCGCGACGACGGCACCGCCGAAGCCTGGTATGTGGCGCGCAAGGATCTCGAGCGCAACATCCTGTATGTGGTGCAGGGGCATGACCATCCCTGGCTGCTTTCCGGCAGCCTGCAGGCGCAGGACGCAAGCTGGGTGGCGGGCCATCCGCCGGCAGCGGGCGCCTACGGCGCCAAGACGCGCTATCGCCAGGCGGACGCGGCCTGCAGCCTGGCCGATGCCTCGGATGGCGTGTTCACGCTGGATTTCACGGAACCGCAGTGGGCGGTGACCCCCGGCCAGTCGGCCGTGCTATACGATGGCGAAGTTTGCCTGGGCGGCGGCATCATCCTGTAGCCGATGGCGCCACGCCGCTAAACCGAGGCCCCCCGGTGCCATGCCCGAGGGGCCTTGTTCATGACAATAAAAGAGAGGAGATGGACGTGGATGTAACGATGGTGATCTGCCTGCTGGTGCTGGGCGGCGTAGTGGGATTTGCGGCGGGCCTGCTGGGCATCGGCGGCGGGATGCTGCTGGTGCCTTTCCTGACGATGCTGTTCACGTGGCAGGGCATGCCGGCCGATCTGGTGGTGCATGCGGCAATCGCGACGTCGATGACATCGATCCTGTTCACGTCCATTTCCAGCGTCCGCGCCCACCAGCAGCGGGGCACCATCAAGTGGCGCATCGTCGCGGCGATGGCGCCGGGCATCATCATCGGCGGTCTGTTCTCGGGCGGCGCGGTCTTCGCGGCGCTCAGCACCTTGTGGCTGTCGCTGTTCTTTGCGCTGTTCGTGGGCTATTCGGGCTGGAGCATGTTGCGCAACAAGAAGCCCAAGCCCTCGCGCCAGATGCCCGGCGTCGTCGGCACCAGCGCCGCCGGCGCGGGCATCGGCTTTCTGTCCGGCCTGGTGGGGGCGGGGGGCGGCTTCCTGTCCGTGCCGTTTATGGTCTGGTGCAACGTGGCGCTGCTCAATGCGGTGTCTACGTCGGCCGCGCTGGGCTTTCCGATCGCCCTGGCCAACAGCGTGGGCTACGTGGTCTCGGGCTTGAATGCGGCCGAATCGTATCCGGGCATGCTCGGCTTCATCTATTGGCCGGCCCTGCTGGCGCTGGTGTGCACCAGCGTCCTGACGGCGCCGCTGGGAGCGCGCATGGCTCATAGCCTGCCGGTGCAGACGCTCAAGCGCGTATTCGCCTGCCTGTTGTTCGCCCTGGCGGCGTACATGCTGTATACGGCATGGCAGACCTATTCGGCGTGAGCCGGGGCTGAATGAAACCGGCCGGGCTATGAAGCCGGCCGCACAATGAAACCGGCCGCACAGTGAAACCGGCCGCACAATGAAACCGGCCGCACGAGGCGGCCGGTGAATCAGATGTCCTTCGGCGCCCCTGGCATGGCCAGGGCTGCCGCGAACCGTCAGGCGGTCTTCGGCACCGTGTCGATGAACGATTGGCGCTGGGACAGCTTTTCGTACAGGCGCGCCAGGTTGGCGTGGCTGCTGCGCCAATCCAGCGTGGCGAAGCGCAGGTCCAGGTAACCCAGGGCGCAGCCGACGGCGATGTCGGCCAGGCTGTAGTTGATGCCCATGCAATGGGCGTTGTCGCCCAGGCTCTTGTTCATGGCGTCCAGGCTGGCGTGGATCTTGCCGTACTGGCGTTCGATCCATTCGGGGCTGCGCTGGGCTTCGGGGCGCTGGTTTTCCTTGACGATGGTCACGCAGGCGTCCAGGAGGCCATCGGCGATGGCTTCCCAGCATTTGACGGCCGCGCGGTCGCGTCCCGGCTGAGGAATCAGGCGGGCGACGGGAGACAGGGTGTCCAGGTACTCGACGATGACGCGCGAGTCAAAGAGGGCGCCGCCATCTTCCATGACCAGGCAGGGCACCTTGCCCAGCGGGTTGTACGTTTGGATCTGCGTGTCGGCGGACCAGACGTTTTCGAGTTCAAGCCGGTAGTCCAGCTTTTTCTCGGCCATGACGATACGCACTTTGCGCACGTAAGGACTGGTAAGCGAGCCGATCAGTTTCATGGAGTCACAAGCGGAGTCGGAAAGCGGCCGAAGTATAGCAGGCCGCATGACGGTCTAATCGTCCGCGGGCCGGAATCTTCGTCAGTTTGCCACAATGTTGCCCGCCCTCGGATGATAAAATCGTCGGGTTTTCCCATCCGTAGCTTTTTCCTTCCCAGACCATGCAAATCGCCGACCAACTGAGCCAACTTAACGCCCTTTCGCCACTGGATGGCCGGTACGCTTCCCGGGGCGACGCGCTGCGCGGCCTGCTGTCCGAGGCCGGTTTCATGGCCCACCGCGTCGAAGTCGAGGTGGCCTGGCTGGTCGCCCTGTCCGACGCCGGCCTGCCCGAGCTGCCTGCTTTCTCCGAAGGCGCCCGTGCCCGCCTGGCGCAACTGGTCGCCAATTTCTCCGAAGCGGACGCCGGCCGCATCAAGGACATCGAGCGCGTCACGAACCACGACGTGAAGGCCGTCGAATACTGGCTGAAGGAAAAGGTCGCCGACGACGCCGAACTGGCTCGCGCCGCTGAATTCATTCACTTCGCCTGCACTTCCGAGGACATCAACAACACGTCGCACGCGCTGATGCTGTCGCGCGCACGGGACCAGGTCGTGGTGCCGCGCCTGCGCGAAGTCGCCGCCAAGCTGAACGACATGGCTCTCGCCAACGCCGACCAGCCGCTGCTGTCGCGCACGCACGGCCAGCCCGCCAGCCCCTCGACGCTGGGCAAGGAATTCGCCAACGTGGCCGCGCGCCTCCTGCGCGCCATCGCCGCCGTCGAGGCCGTCGAACCTTTGGCCAAACTGAACGGCGCGACGGGCAACTACAACGCCCACCTGTCCGCCTATCCCGAAATCGATTGGCCCGCCTTCAGCCAGCGCGTGCTGGCTGGCCTGGGCCTGACCCAGAACCGCCACACCATCCAGATCGAACCCCACGACTGGATGTCGGCGCTGTTTGACGCCATCACCCGCGCGAACATCATCATCCTCGACCTGGATCGCGACATCTGGGGCTATGTGGCGCTGGGGTACTTCAAGCAGCGCCTGAAGGAAGGCGAGGTCGGTTCGTCGACCATGCCGCACAAGGTCAACCCGATCGACTTCGAAAACTCCGAAGGCAACCTGGGCCTGGCCAACGCCGTGCTGCGCCACCTGTCGGACAAACTGCCCATCTCCCGTTGGCAGCGCGACCTGACCGATTCCACCGTGCTGCGCAATCTGGGCGTGGGCCTGGGCTACTGCCTGGTGGCATGGGATGCGTGCATGCGCGGCCTGGGCAAGCTCGAAGTCAACACGGCTGCCATCGATGCCGACATCGACGCCTGCTGGGAAGTGCTGGCCGAGCCCGTGCAGACCGTCATGCGCCGCTATGGCCTGCCGCAACCCTACGAGCAACTGAAGGCCTTGACGCGCGGCAAGGGCATCACCGAAGAAGCCCTGCGAGAATTCATCCAGGGCCTGGCGCTGCCTGAAGAGCCCAAGGCCCGCCTGCTGGCGATGACGCCGCGCTCGTACATCGGCCTGGCGGCCGAGCTGGCCCGGGCGGTATAGTCGCCGTGCCGCGCGCGGTACGCGCGCGGCTTTCACGTTGTACCTACGGGAGATAGCAATGAAGAAGTTGTCCACGCTCGTGGCGCTGGCCTGTATGACGGTGGGTCCGCTGCTGGCGACGTCCGCGTCCGCCCAATTCGCCAAGCCCGAGGATGCGGTCAAGTACCGCCAGTCGGCGCTTTCGCTCATCGGCTCGCATTTCGGCCGCATGGCGCCGGTGGTCAAGGGCCAGGCGCCCTATGACGCCGCGCAAATCAAGGCCAACGTCGACGTGCTGAAGACGCTGTCGGCATTGCCGTGGGCGGGCTTCGGTCCTGGCACCGAGGGCGGCGACGCCCGTCCGGAAGTCTGGAGCGATGCTGCTGGCTTCAAGCAGAAGCAGCAGGCATTCCAGGACAACATCGTCAAGCTGTCTGCCGCCGCGGATTCCGGTGACCTGGACAAGCTGCGCGCCGCGTTCGGCGACGTCGGCGCAAGCTGCAAGGCCTGCCACGACGCCTATCGCAAGAAAAAATAAGCCTCTGGCGGCAAGGCCGGGCGTCAGTTCGGCGGAGCCGTCCGGCTGTAGTGAAAAAAGCCCCTTGCAGGGCTTTTTTCATGGGCGTGACCCGTCCTGATTTTGGTTGACATCTTTTTGAGAGAAAAAAGGAGAGTCAAT
>NZ_DAMDGT010000013.1:0-130252 GCF_032102605.1 Achromobacter sp.
TAATGAGGCAACGTCAGTGCAAATGCCTAGAACACAAAAATTCTGACACTCCCCCGGACCGCAATCGTAGCCCCGCCCACTCCAGGCCCACGCCGCGCCGGGCGTCTCAAGAACTCCACCCGTCGCAACGCAAACCGCCACAAAAACCAAAAACCCTATGCCAATTCCCGAAGCAGCAATTCCCAAAACTTCAACCGCTGTTCCAGCGTGGAAACCAGCACGTATTCATTCAACGTATGCGCCCCGTCGCCGTCGGCGCCCAGGCCGTCCAGCGTGGGAATGCCCATCGCCGACGTGAAGTTTGCGTCGCTGCCGCCGCCCGTCATCGGGGCGTCTTCGAGCAGGAAACCAGCCCGGTCCGCATAGCCCTGGACCAGCGCCAGCAGGGCCGCGGCGGCTTCGGTCTTCACCATCGGCGGGCGGTTCAGTTCCACGTCGATGTCGAGTTCCACGTCAGGGCCGACCGCGCACAGCTCGCGCATGCGGCGCAGCACGTCTTCGGCGGCGCCCATGTCCGGCACGCGGAAGTCCACGACGCAGCGGCACAGGGCGGGCACGGTGTTGGTCACGGTGCCTCCGGCGATGGTGCCGACGCTGACGGTGATGCCGCGGTCGTAGTCCGTCATGGCTTCCAGGGCCAGCACCTGATGCGCCATCTCGCGGATCGCGCTGCGGCCCTTCTCGTGCTGCATGCCGGCGTGGGCCGGCCGGCCCTTGACGTTCAGGCTCAGCATGCCCGTGCCCTTGCGGGCCGTCACGCACTTGCCGCCATTGGGGCGGGCCGGTTCGCAGACCAGCGCGTACTTGGCGTTGGCGGCGAAGCGTTCGATATGCGCGCGGGACGCATGGCTGCCGGTTTCTTCATCCGGGACCACCAGGAAGTCCACGGGCAACTGCGTCGCGCCCGGGCGGGCCACGCCGGCCAGGGCGGTCAGGGCTAGGTAGATGCCCGCCTTCATGTCGTAGCTGCCCGGCCCGTAGAGGCGATCGCCGTCGATGCGCACCGGGTTCTCCAGCAGCGTCCCGACCGGGTGCACCGTGTCCATGTGCGCCAGGATCAGGATGCCGGGACGCGTGTCGCCGGGGGCGCGGTTGGTGGCGTACAGCAGCGGACCCGTCGTGGGACCCAGCGACGACAGCTCGACGGTCAGGCCCGCGGCGGCCGCGTAGTCGGCGATGATGCGCGCCATCGCGGCGATGCCCTCGGGGAAATTCGACGGCGATTCGCATTGCAGCCAGCCTTGGATGCCGGCGACGATCTGTTCAGTAGTCTGGGTGTTGGACATGGCGGTTTCTGAGTTCAGCAACGAATGAAAGGGATGGGATCAGGCGACCTGCTGGCCGGCCAGGCGCTTGAGTTCGGCGTCGTCGGGCATCTTGCCGTCGAACCACAGGCTGGCGCACACGGCTGACATGGCGCGACCGTCGTGGCCGATGCCGGGCACGACCTGCAGCTTCCAGCCGAACGGCACGCCGCGGCGCTCGGCTTCCTGGCGGCCGAACTCAAAGTAGTTCTGCGCGCGCGCGAAGCGGTGCGGGCCCTGGCGCATCGCGGCGGGCTCGGACGGCAGGTTCGGGTCGTCGGTGACGATGTCCTGGTCTCCCGCCAGGATGGTCATCGGATAGGCCAGCAGCTTGATCAGATGGTCTTCCGTCAGGCCTACGCCGTCCATGCCTTCCGGATAGGGATGGTCGAAAGTGGGCAGGGTGTACCAGCCCGGGTTGCCGGCCGTCACGGCCTTGAACGGAGCGTGCGGCTGGCTGCTCATCAGGCGGTGGACGAACTGGCCGCCCGCGCTGTGGCCGAACAGGTAGACGTTTTGTCCGTCGGTGATCTCGCCGGCGATCAGGTCATTGATGACGTTGCCGACCAGGGCATACGTCCAGCCTGCGATGTGCCGCGGATTGCCGCCGGCCGAGAACACGCGGCCGTTGTTGTAGCTTTCGACGCCGGGCCAGATCTCGTTCGAGAAGGTCAGCGCGACGATCAGCAGCTTGTGCTTGTCGGCGGCCTCGACCCAGAAGTCGCGATATTCGTCGCCGTTGCGCAGCACGCCGTGCTGCACGATGACCACGGGGCGGTCCGGCGTGTAGCCGTACGGGCGGTAGGTCTGCAGCTTGAACGGACGATCGGAATTGCGATCCTCGTCCACGTACAGGATGGCGTTGCGGCCGGCATGGCCCAGTTCGATGGCGATGCGGTCGACGTTGGACATCTCGGAGGGTTTCATCAGGCGCTCACTTCATTCAGGTGGCAGGCCGACCAGTGGCCCGCCGAGATTTCTTTCAGGACCGGCGCCTGTTCGCGGCAGCGCGGCATGGCGTGGGGACAGCGGGGATTGAAAGTGCAGCCGGGCGGCGGGTTCAGCGGCGACGGGATCTCGCCCTTGATCGGCGTGAACTTGCGGCCGCGGCGGCCCACGTCCGGCACTTCGGCCATCAAAGCCTGAGTGTAGGGGTGATTGGCGCGCGCGAAGATCTCGGCAGACGTGGAAATTTCCACGATCTTGCCCAGGTACATGATCGCGACGCGATCCGAGATGTGCTTGACCACGCCCAGGTCATGGCTGATGAACAGGTACGTGAATCCGTGCTGTTCGCGCAGGTCCATGAACAGGTTGATCACTTGCGCCTGGATCGACACGTCCAACGCGGCCACGGGTTCGTCGCAGACCAGGAACTTGGGAGCCACCATCAGCGCGCGGGCGATGCCGATGCGCTGGCGCTGGCCGCCCGAGACCTGATGCGGGAAGCGGTCGCGATATTCGGGGTCCAGGCCCACTTCCTTCAGCGCCTTGTCGATGCGGCCCGGAATCTCGGCCGGGGGCGACAGCTTGTGGACCTTGAGCGATTCGCCCAGGATCTGACGCAGGCGCTGGCGCGGATTCAGCGAGGCCTGCGGATCCTGGAAAATCATCTGCACGCCCAGCGTATAGGCCAGCTTGTCGGCGCCGCGCAGGCGATTGGCGTCCTGGCCCTGGTACAGCAGTTCGCCTTCGGTCTGGCGGTGCAGTCCGGCCACGACGCGTCCCAGCGTCGACTTGCCGCAACCGGATTCGCCCACCAGGCCCACGACTTCGCCGCGCTTGATGGACAGGTCCACGCCATTGACGGCGTAGACGGTGCGGCGGTCGATGGGGCGGCCGGTCAGGGAAAGAATGCGCTGGGCCAGGTCGGGTCGCTGTTCGAAACGCTTGTGGACGTTCTTGAGCTCGATGACGGGGGTATCGGCTTGGCTCATGTTCTTACTGTGCCTCGCGGGCTATCGGCACGTAACAGCGGTAGCTGCGCGGACCTTCGTTGGTGACGGAGGGGGCTTGCTCGGTGCAGCGCGTGACCGCGTGGGAGCAGCGCGGACGGAACGCACAGCCCGAGGGGCGGCCGGCCAGGCTGGGCGCCATGCCGTTGATCTGGTGCAGGCGGGCGCCGGGCTGGGTGGCGCCGGGCATCGAGTCCAACAGGCCCTTGGTGTAGGGATGGCGCGGCGCGTCCAGCACCTGTTCGACCGGGCCGCTTTCCACGATGCGGCCGGCGTACATGACGGCCACGCGGTCGGCCAGTTCGGCCACCACGCCCAGGTCGTGGGTGATCCAGATCAGCGCCGTGTTGTGCTCGCGGCAGATCTGCTGCATGCGGTACAGGATCTGGCCCTGGATGGTGACGTCCAGCGCGGTGGTGGGTTCGTCGCAGATGATCAGGTCGGGCTTGTTCAGCATCGCGATGGCGATGGCGACGCGCTGGCGCATGCCGCCCGAAAACTCGTGCGGGTAGCTCTTCAGGCGCTTTTCCGGCGACGGGATGCCGACCATGGCCAGCGCCTCGCGGCAGCGTTCCTCGGCCACCGCGCGCGGCACGTCTTCGTGCGTGAGGATGGCCTCCATCATCTGCTCGCCGATGCGCAGCACCGGGTTGAGCGTCATCAGCGGATCCTGGAAGATCATGGCGATGCGGTTGCCGCGCAACTGGCGCATCTGCTCTTCGGACAGCTTGCGCAGGTCCGTGCCCTTGAACTTCACTTCGCCGTCCACCACTTCCCCGGGCGGGTCGATGAGGCCCAGCAGCGAGAAGCCGGTGACGGATTTGCCGGAGCCCGATTCGCCGACCAGGCCGACGATTTCGCCGCGGCGCACGGTCAGGTCGACGCCATCGACCGCCAGCCACGCGCCGGCCTCCGTATGGAATGCGGTGCGCAAACCGCGCACTTCAAGAATGTTTTCGCTCATTTCATTTGTCCACAGGCCAAACCCCATCCACTGCGCATGCAGCGGATATCGCATGATCGGGATGCCGCGGATCCGACTCCGCCGGTCCGCAGGCATGCCCCCTTGAGGGGGGCCCGCCTCAGGGGGAAGCGCGTAGCGCTTCGGGGGTGGGCCGTCACTTCCTCGGATCCAGGCTTTCACGCAGGCGGTCGCCCACGATGTTGATGGAAAGGATCAGCAGCAGCAGCGCAATGCCCGGGAACAGGCTGATCCAGTAGTCGCCCGACAGCAGGTATTGGAAGCCGTTGGAGATCAGGAGGCCCAGCGACGGTTCGGTGATGGGCACGCCCACGCCCAGGAACGACAGCGTCGCTTCCAGCGCGATCGCCGTGGCGATCTGGATGGTGGCGAACACCATCACGGGACCCAGGCAGTTGGGCAGCAGATGAAAGAGCATGATGCGCCAGGCCGGAAAGCCCAGGTTGGCGGCGGCTTCGACGTATTCCTTGCGGCGTTCCTGCAGGGCGCGGCTGCGCATGATGCGCGCGTAGTGGCCCCACTGCACCAGCACCAGCGCCAGGATCACCTTGTCGACCCCGCGTCCCAGCACCACCAGCAGCACCAGCGCCACGAGGATGGTGGGAAAGCCCAGGATGAAGTCGACGATGCGCATCAGCACCGTGTCGACCACGCCGCCCACATAGGCGGCGACCAGGCCGATGGCGCCGCCGATCGCGGTCGCCAGGACCACGGCGGACAGGCCGACCATCAGGCTGATGCGCAGGCCATACAGGATGGCGCTGAGCATGTCGCGGCCCTGGTCGTCGGTGCCCAGCCAGGCGATGCTGCCGTCCATCAGCGCCTGGCGCGGCGCCAGGCGTCCGTCCATGAGGGACAGGTTGGCCAGATCGTAGGGATTCTGCGGCGCGAAATACGGCGCGAAGATTACCAGGATCACCAGGATGGCCAGCGCGATGACGGAGCCGCGCACCGTCGGGCGCGCGTGCAGTTTCTTCAGGATGGCGGCGCGGCGCGGCGTCTCGGCCAGAGGCTGGACGGTGCGGGTGCGGCCGGGATCGGGAGTATTAGCCATGGCGGTTTATTGAGCGGGGGCCACGAGCTGCACGCGCGGGTCGAGCGCGGCGTACAGGATGTCCACAACCAGGTTGATGACGACGAAGATCAGGGTGACCAGCATCACGTAGGCGACGACGACGGGGCGGTCCAGCTGATAGACGCTGTCGATCAGCAGCTTGCCCATGCCGGGCCACGCGAACACCGTCTCGGTGATGGTGGAGTAGGCGATCAGGGTGCCGAATTCCATGCCGATCACCGTGACCACGGGGATCAGGATGTTGCGCAGGATGTGGCGGCGCACGATGCGGCCGGGCTTGACGCCCTTGGCGCGCGCGAACTTCACGTAGTCCTGGCTGCGGGCCTCGACCACGCCGGAGGCCGTCATGCGCAGCACCAGGGCGATGTTGGCCAGCGCCAGGTTGATAGCCGGCATGATCAGGTGCGACCAGCCGTCGGCGGTCAGGATGGACAGCCGCACGCCCAGCACGTCGACCGTATCGCCGCGGCCCGTCGCGGGAAGCCAGCCCAGCCACACGGCGAACAGCAGGATCAGCATCATGCCCTGCCAGAAGTTCGGCAGCGAAAAGCCCAGGACGGATGACGCCATGATGCCGCGGCCCAGGTATTCGTCGCGGTACAGGCCCGCGACCAGGCCCAGCGGAATGCCGATGACACAGGTCAGCAGGATGGCCACGATGACGAGTTCGAACGTGGCGGGGATGCGCTGCACGATCAGCTCGATGGCGGGGATCCCGTGCACGAAGGACGTGCCCAGGTCGCCATGCAGCGCGCGCCACAGGAACCCTGTGTACTGCTGCCACACGGGCAGGTCCAGGCCCAGGCGGGCGATCATCGCCTCGCGTGCGGCCTGGCTGGCTTCGGGGCTGACCAGCAGTTCGATCGGGTCGCCCACGGCATACACCGCGAAGAAGACCACGACCGAGACGGCCAGCAGCACGAACAGACTCTGTATCAGTCTGCGTAGGATGAACAAGGCCACGTGATGATTTCCTTGGTGGGCTCAGGGTTGGATAGAGGGCGCGCCGGGGACTTGCGTGGCGGGCGCCGCGCGATTGCTCAAACGATGGGTTGCGCCAGGCGGACGACGGTCACGCCGGGCCGCAGGTTCGCGGTGGACGGCATGATCAGCACGCAGTTGTCATAGGGCGTGGTGACGGGTTCGCCTTCCGACCAGCCGATCACCGTACCTGCCTTGGCCAGCATCTCCAGCCCTTTCCAGGGTTCGGCGAACCGGAAATCGGCGCTCTTGGCGGCGATGGCGTGCGTCACGCGCAATGCGCGCTGGATAGGGGCGCCGGGCGCGAACCAGGCGACGGGGAGGTCGCCGCGGTCGACCGTAGCGGCCTGAACCAGGAAGCGCGCCATCTGGTCCACGGCAACGCCGCGCGCCTCGGGCGCGCCATGGAATCCGCATTCAATTAGCAGGGAGCGCGTGCCGTTTTCGCCAGATTCTCCGAAGCGGCCGAAATCGCGCATGCGCACGCCGGCGGCGTGGCCGGCGTCGGCGATGATGGTGGCGGGATTGCCCAGGGCCAGGGCCAGGTCGATGTTGCGCTGTTCCAGGCCGGTCAGTTGCAACGGCACGTCGGAATTGCTCATCGAATGGAAGTCCAGCAGCCAGTCGGCCTGTTCCACCCATGGGCGAAGCTCGGCTGCGCGGCGGCGTTCCTGGCTGGTCGGGATGGAGAGCTTGTCTTCGCTCCAGACCCGGTTCATGTCTTCATCGACGAACCGGGCCGGCGCGTAATTGCGGGCGTCGAAGCGATCGAAGGCGGCCAGATTGCAGAACGCCAGCGTCAGCGTGCCACGGCGCGGGCGCAGGCCGGCGGTCAACGCTTCCTTTAGCGCCCAGGCGCCACAGAGCTCGTTGCCGTGGATCAGCGCGCTCAGCATGACTCGCTTGCCGGGCATGCCGGAATCGAAATGCCAGACTCCCGGCGTATCGGTATTGCCCAGGCGCTCCGCCGACAAGTCCGGACAGGCAAGAAGAAACGGGCGTGGGCTGGACGGGGAAGACGGGGGCAAGGACGTGTGCATGGCAATTCCGATGAAGCGGGACGATTGTATAGGGGATGGGGCCGGAGGCTGGGTCGGGACGCAGCGCGTCGGCTCCTTCCCACAAGACAAAACGGCTGCACGCGGCAGCCGTTTCGGTTCAATCAGCCCTCGATGCTCACTTTGCGTCGGGCTTGACCGACGAGGCCAGCGTGTACTGGTCGCGGCGGCCTTCGTAGGTGATGCCCTTGCGGAAGGCCCAGATGCTGCTTTCAAAGTGCAGCGGGATCAGCGGCACGTTGTCCAGGGCGATCTGGGTGGATTCCTGCAGCAGCTTTTCGCGCTTGGCCGGGTCGACGGTCACGATGGCCTGCTTGTAGACCTTGTCGAAGTCGGCGTTGGAGAAGCCGCCGTAGTTGCTGGTGCCCAGGCTGACGGGCGAATCCAGGGACGCCACCCACAGCTGGAACAGCGCCGACGCTTCACCCGTTTCCGCCGGCCAGCCGCCCATCGAGAAGCTGAACTCGCGCTTGGCGCGCTTGGGGAAGTAGATGGAGGCCGTCATGGCGTCCACGTTGGTCTTGATGCCGACGCGCGACAGGTACTGGGCCACGGCCTGGGCGACTTGGCCGTCGTTGACGTAGCGGTCGTTGGTGGACGACAGCGTCAGTTCAAAGCCATTCGGGTAGCCGGCTTCGGCCAGCAGCTTCTTGGCGCCTTCGGGGTCGTACTTGATTTCCGGAGCCTTGGGCAGCGCGCCGAACATGCCGTCGGGCATGAACTGGAAAGCGGGCGTGGCCATGCCGTCCATGATGCGGGCGGTGATGGTCTTGCGGTCGATGGCCATGTTGATGGCCTTGCGCACGCGCAGGTCCTGCAGCGGGTTCTTGCCGTCGGCGGCCTTGACGAACGGGCTCGGGTTGCGGCCCACGTCCGGCTGGAAGAACACCAGGCGGGTGGACGGCGTGGCCACGAAGCCGAACTTGGGGTTGTCCTTCAGGCGGGGCAGGTCGCGCGCGGCGGGGTTTTCGATCATGTCGAAGTCGCCGGACAGAAGGCCGGTCAGGCGCGGGCCGGCGGAGGGCACCGGCACGAACTTCACTTCCTTCCAGTGGGGCTTTTCGCCCCAGTAGTTTTCATTGCGGACCAGCTCGATGCCCGTGCCCTTGACGTAGGACTTCAGCATGTAGGGGCCGGTGCCGATGGCATCCTTGCCATTGTTGAAATCCGCCACGGTAGGCCAGGCGCCGGTCACGCCGCAACCCTTCTTGGGGTCGAACGTGAGCTTGCCGTGCTCGACGATGCCGTTCCAGACGATCGGCAGCGAGCGGGCCAGTTCGGCCGGCATCAGGGGGAAGGGTTCGCCCGTCTTGATGATCACGGTGTGCGCATCCGGCGTCTGGACGTCGGTGATGCGCTTCGTCATGTCCATGTAGGACTGCGACACGTTGGTTTCGTTGTTCAGCGTGCGGCAGACCGTGAACAGCACGTCTTCGGACGTGAACGGCTTGCCGTTGGAAAACTTGACGTCGTCGCGCAGCTTGAATTCCCAGGTCAGGTCATCCAGGTTCTTCCACGACGTGGCCAGCTGGGGAACCAGCTTCATATCGGCGCTGCGGCCCACCAGAGAGCTGTAGACGTGCGCGGAAAACGCGTCGTTCTGCGTCATCTTGTGATAGTGGGGGTCCGCCGAAGTGGGTTCGGCCGACAGGCCGATCTTCAGCGTCTGGGCTTGGGCGGCAGCCAAAGGAATGGCGGCGGCCACAAGGGCCAGGGTGGTGCGCAACTTCATGGTGACAACTCCGGATTGGGAACGAACCGGATCGTGCTGCGGCGGCCACGCGTGCCAGGGGACGACTGCGTCGGCCAGGGGCTTGCGGGGAGTGTCGCCAGGCACGACGGCAAGGGGCCGATTATCGGTAGGGGCTTCGCGCGCTGTCAATGCGCAGCGGCGATTGTGGCGTTAGGGAAAACGCCGAGAGGAGAAGAGGGAGAGGGCGTCGCGCGGCCCCTCTTGGGGCCTGCGCGGCGCGATGGCGCCGGTGAGGGGACGGGCGCCGGATCGTTGCAGGGGCGCGGGGGAAAGCCCGGCGGGCGCTGCAACGGCAGCGCGCCAGACTGATACGCGGGAGATCGGTCGCGAGTCAGTCCGGCGCGGCTGTTCTTACCACTGCGATCCGGAGAAGCGCGAGCTGGCGGCGCGAGCCTTGTTCATCGATTCGTTCACTTCGTCGATGAAGGCAAACACCGCAGCGATGGCTGCTGCGACGGATTGGCCGGCCTTCTTCAGGCTGGTTAGCGGGTGGGAATTCGGTTGGTTTTCGAGGGCGCCGCGGAGCAGGTCACGCTCCAGCGCGTCGGTCAGGCGGGCAGTGTGGTTCAGGGTCAGTTCGCTCATGGTTTGCTCCAGTCCGTTTCGTCTTGGGGTAAACCATTATAGGGATAACCCTAGAGCAAAAGCAATGAGCTTTTTAGGGAAAACCCTAGGATGTTGTAAAAATGTTTTGTGAGCCGGGGACTTAGCATCCGTTGCGCAGCCTGCGGGCGGCGTCGGCAAGCTCGCCGGCGGTCAATCCGATAGGGCCGATACCCTGATCGACCAGCGCATCCGCGGCTGCGCCGTGCAACCAGACCGCCCCGGGCACGGCCTGGTCCAGGGGCAGCTTTTGAGCGATCAGCGAGCCCAGCATGCCGGCCAATACGTCCCCGGTTCCGGCCGTGGCCAGCCCCGGATTGCCGGTGGTGTTGATGCGCAGCGCGCCGTCGGGAGCGCAAACCACGGTGCCGGCGCCCTTGAGGACGATCCAGGACCGGAAGCGCTCGGCCAGGCGGCGGGCGGCCACGGGGCGATCCCGCTGGATCTGGTCGGTGCTTGTCCCCAGCAGCCGGGCGGCCTCCGCAGGGTGCGGGGTCAGGATGACCGGGCCGGCGCCCCAGTTGGGGTTGATGTCCCCCCGCGCCAGGAGATTCAGGCCGTCCGCGTCCAGCACCAGGGGGGCTTCACGGCGCAGCACGAACAGTTCGGACAGGGCGTTCGCGGCCAGCGCGCCGGTTCCGATTCCGCAGCCGGCGATCCAGGTGGTGACGCCCCAGTCCTCTTCCAGCAGCGAGCGGAAGTCGCGCAACATCAGCTCGGGCTGCAACGGGTCGCAGGGCAAAGGCGAGCTTTCCTGGACGAAACCCACCAGGACCTTGCCGGCGCCAGTCTTCAGGGCGGCTCTCGCCGCCAGCAGGGCGGCGCCGGTCATGCCAGGGCCGCCACCCACCACACCCACGGTGCCGAAACTTCCCTTGTGCGTGCCCTGGCCGCGGGGCGCGAACAGGGCAGACAGGGCGTCACGGTCGATGGGAGCGGCGACGGGCAGGTCCGGGGTGTTCATTGGCTGAGGCTCCTGAAGCGAATCGTCATGGCGGATGGGGCGTATCCACTATAGTGCGCAAAAACGCGGCCGCCGTCGGCGGACTGCCGGATAACCAATAGACCACTCGGAGCAGACAATGACCGACATCACGCTGGAACACTATTCGGCCTATGAATCCCTGAAGCTGCGCCGGCATCCCGGCGGCGTGCTGGAGTTGATCATGGGCGCCAAGGGCGGCCAGCCCGGCAAACTGTCTACCGCCGACGACCGGATGCACCGCGAACTGGCCGACATCTGGCGCGATATCGACACCGACCCGGACACGCGGGTGGTTGTGATCCGCGGCGAGGGCAAGGGCTTTTCCGGCGGGGGCGACCTGGAACTGGTGCAGCAGATGGCGGACGACTTCGACGTGCGCACGCGCGTGTGGCGCGAGGCCCGCGACCTGGTCTACAACATCATCAATTGCAGCAAGCCCATCGTGTCGGCCATGCATGGCGCGGCGGTGGGGGCGGGGCTGGTGGCGGGCCTGCTGGCCGATATTTCCATCGCGGCGCGCGACGCCCGGATCATCGATGGCCATACCCGCCTGGGCGTCACGGCGGGCGACCACGCCGCGATCGTCTGGCCGCTGCTGTGCGGCATGGCCAAGGCGAAGTACTACCTGATGTTGTGCGAAACGGTTTCCGGCGAAGAGGCCGAACGCATCGGCCTGGTGTCGCTCTGCGTGGACGAGGCCGAGCTCATTCCCAAGGCGTTCGAGGTGGCCAACAAGCTGGCGGCGGGGTCGCAGACGGCCATTCGCTGGACCAAGTATTCGCTGAACAACTGGCTGCGCATGGCGGGGCCGACCTTCGATACGTCGTTGGCGCTGGAGTTCATGGGCTTTGGCGGCCCCGACGTCCGCGAAGGGATCCAATCCCTGCGCGAACGCCGCGCGCCGAATTTCCGGCCCGACTCGCCCTTCTGAGGCGCGGCGCTACTTCTTGAAGAACTTCGCGAACGCCGCCTGCGCCTCGTCGGTGCGCAGGCGGGCGCGGAACTGCTCGGCCTCGTAGTCCAGCGTTTCCTGGATGGCCTGGCGGTCGGCGCGCTTCATCATGGCCTTGGTCAGGCGCAACGCCGCGGGCGGCTGGCCCGCCAGGTCGGCGGCGGTTGCCTGCGCCGCGGCCAGGGCCTGGCCCCTGGGCGTGACCGACGTGGCCAGTCCGGCTTCGAGCGCGTCGCGGGCCGAAAAGGCCTTGCCCTGCAACAGCCATTCCGCCGCCCGGCGTCCGGCCAGGCGCGGCATCAGCAGGCTGGAGCCGCCCTCCGGGCACAGGCCCAGCGCGACGAAGGGCATGCGCAGGGTCGCGCCTTCCCCGATGTGCACGAAGTCGCAATGCTGCAGCAGGGTGACGCCGATGCCGATGGCGTAGCCTTCCACGGCGGCGATGACGGGTACGTCGGCCTTCGTCAGCGCCCGCAGGAAAGTCAATCCGGCGCTGTCGCCGGCGCCGCGCTCCGCCTGGAAATCCCGCAGGTCATTGCCTGCAGTGAAGTGTTCGCCAGCGCCGGTCAGGATGACCGCCGAGATCGCGACGTCCGCGCTGGCCTGCGTGATCTGCTCGGTCAGCGCGGCATAGGTTGCCGTGTCCAGCGCGTTGCGGCGGTCCGGGCGGTTGATGGTCAGCGTCAGGACGGCGCCGTCGCGGGCGACCTGCAGGCCGGCGCTCATGCGTGCGGCCCGGCGGCCAGGCGGGCTTTTGCCTCGGCGTATTCGCGCCGCAGCGTTTCGACGATCTTGCGAGTGGGCTCGACGCTGGCGATGCCGCCCACGCCCTGGCCCGCACCCCAGATGTCTTTCCAGGGCTTGACGCGGGTGGACCCGAAATTCGACGCGCCGGTGTCGGGCACTGGCAGGTTGGCCGGGTCCAGGCCGGCCGCGGCGATGCTGGCCTTCAGGTAGTTGCCGGGAATGCCCGTGAAGAAGGGCGTGTACAGGATGTCCGACGCGCTGGCTTCGACGATGGCGGACTTGTAGCCCTCGCTGGCGTTGGCTTCCTCGCTGGCGATGAAGCGCGTCCCCATATAGGCGAAGTCGGCGCCCATGGCCTGCGCGGCCAGCACGTGCGCGCCGGAGGTGATGGCGCCGGACAGGATCAGCGGGCCGTCATAGAAGCGGCGCACTTCGGAGATCAGCGCGAAGGGGCTGAGCGTTCCGGCATGGCCGCCCGCGCCCGTGCAGACCAGAATCAGGCCGTCGACGCCCGCTTCCAGCGCCTTTTCGGCGTGACGAATCGTGGTCACGTCGTGGAAAACCTTGCCGCCCCAATCGTGGATGCCTTTCACCAGGTCGCCGGGCGCCCGCAGGCTGGTGATGATCAGCGGCACCTTGTGGCTGGCGCACACGGCCAGGTCCTGCTCGAGGCGGTCGTTGGACTGGTGGATGATCTGGTTGACCGCGAAGGGCGCGACGGCGGCGCCCGGATTGGCTTCGCGGTAAGACGCGAGGCCAGCCTGGACTTCATCGAGCCAGTCGGTCAGCAGCGACTGCGGGCGCGCGTTCAGGGCGGGAAACGATCCCACGATGCCGCTCGTGCACTGGGCGGTCACCAGCTTGGGGTTGGAGACGATGAACATCGGGGCGCTGATGACCGGCAAGGACATCTGGCCATACAAATCAGTCACGAGGGAATTCGGCATGGCGTCGTCTCGTTGTAGATGTTTTTGGAGTATATTAATTACCTACCGACCGTCCGGTAATTAATTAATCTTTATTTAACGGCATGCCCGGAACCGCTGTCAATCGAGGTTCGCCAGAACCCCGCCAGCCTTCCGCGCGGCCTGACGCAAAGGCTGCCATGGCGACCTCCGCCCCTCCCATCCAGAAACGCGCACGCGCCGGCCGGCCGCCCACGCTGGCCGCCCCGCGCGAACGCATTCTTGAAGAAGCCGCCAAGCTCTTCGCCCGCAGCGGCTACGACGGCAGCTCCATTTCGGATCTGGCTGCCGCCATCGGGGCATCCAAGGCCGCCATCTATCACTACTATCCCACCAAGCAGGACATCTACGACGCCATCATCCTCGAGGTGCTGAACGGACTGACCCAGACGGTCGGCCGGGACGTGGCCGCCGCCGAGGGTGGCGTTGCCCGCCTGCGCGCATTCATGGTGGGACACGCGCGCTATTTCGAACAGCACCACGCGCAATTCGTGACCATGCTGATCGGCTACTCCGGCATGGCGCTGTCCGAACGCGAGGATGCCGCCAAGCTGCGCGACAGCTACGAAAAGCGCCTGCGCGAAGTGATCGCACAAGGCGTTGCCGAGGGCGCATTCCGCCCGCAGGACGTGGCCGCCACCGGCCGCGCCGTGCTGTCGATGCTGAACTGGATGGTGCGCTGGTACAAGCCGGGGCAGGGCGAGAGCGCAGAGGCCATCGCCGCCGGTTACTTCGATCTGCTGGTGGGCGGCATGCGTGCCGCCACATGACGCCAATCCGACTTCCGACCTGAATCCGCATAGAGAGACTTCCATCATGGCCCTCGACACCGAAACCCTGAACCTGTTGTTGGACGCCGTGCGCCGCTTCGTGCACGAACGCCTGATTCCCGCCGAAGACGAACTGGCATCCACCGGCCAGGTGCCGCCGGACATCGTCAACGAAATGCGCGACCTGGGCCTCTTCGGTCTGTCCATCTCGCCGGACTTCGGCGGCCTGGGCCTGACGATGGAAGAGGAAGTGCGCGTCGTGTTCGAACTGGGCCAGACTTCGCCCGCGTTCCGTTCGCTGGCGGGCACCAACATCGGCATCGGTTCGCAGTCCATCGTATTGGCCGGCACCGACGAGCAGCGCGCCCATTACCTGCCCAAGCTCGCCAGCGGCGAACTCATCGGTTCCTTCGCGCTGACCGAACCGGACGCCGGCTCGGACGCCATGGCGCTGCGCCTGTCCGCCGTGCGCGACGGCGACAGCTACGTGCTGAACGGCACGAAGCGCTACATCACCAATGCCCCCATCGCCGGCCTTTTCTCGGTCATGGCGCGCACCGCGCCGGAGCGTCGCGCCGGTTCAATCTCGTGCTTCCTGGTGGAAGCGGGCACGCCCGGCCTGACCATCGGCAAGCCGGACAAGAAAATGGGCCAGGCCGGCGCGCTGACCAGCGACGTCGTTTTCGACAACTGCCGTGTGCCGGCCAGCGCCCTGCTGGGCGGCGAGGAAGGCAACGGCTTCCGCACGTCGATGCGCGTGCTGGACAAGGGCCGCCTGCACATCTCGGCCTTGTGCGTGGGCATTGCCGACCGCCTGTTGCGCGACGCGGTGAAGTACGCCACCGATCGCAAGCAATTCGGCCAGCCCATCGCCGAGTTCCAGCTCATCCAGGCCATGATCGCGGACAGCCAGGCCGAGCTCTACGCGGCCCGTTGCATGGTGCTGGATGCCGCCCGCATGCGCGACCGCGGCGAAAACACCACCATGCAGGCTGCCTGCTGCAAGCTTTTCTCCACGGAAATGGTGGGCCGCGTGGCCGACCGCGCGGTGCAGATCCACGGGGGCGCCGGCTACATGTCCGAATATGCGGTGGAGCGCTTCTACCGTGACGTGCGCCTGTTCCGCATCTTCGAAGGAACGTCGCAGATCCAGCAACTGGTGATTGCCCGCGAGACGATCAAGGCCCATTCCTGATCTTTCCGCGTCCGGAACGCAGGCCCAGCCGTTCGAAAGGCTAATATCCAGTCTGACGAATGCTGATCAGGAGGCGGCCCCCGCGGGCCGCTTCCTGGCATGACGGAATCCCAGTTCGGCTTGCGCGTGCGCGCGGGCCGGAAGTTCTCATTTCCCTTCTAGCGAAAAGATTACAGATGTCCCAACGTCCCGCTCCCCTAACCGGCATACGTGTGCTGGATCTGACCCGCGTGCTGGCGGGTCCCTGGTGCACCCAGAACCTGGCCGACCTCGGCGCCGAAGTCATCAAGATCGAACGGCCCGGCTCGGGCGACGATACGCGGGCCTGGGGGCCTCCGTACCTGAAGGACGAAGCGGGGCAGGACACCACCGAGGCCGCCTACTACCTCTCGGCCAACCGCAACAAGATGTCGGTGGCGCTGGACATCGCGTCGCCCCGCGGCGCCGAACTGGTTCGCGAACTGGCCCTGCAAAGCGACATCCTGGTGGAAAACTTCAAGGTCGGCGGACTTTCCAAGTACGGCCTGGACTACGAGAGCCTGAAGGAAATCAATCCGCGCCTGATCTACTGCTCGATCACCGGCTTCGGCCAGACGGGTCCGTACGCCAGCCGTCCGGGCTATGACTTCATGATCCAGGGCATGGGCGGCCTGATGAGCATCACCGGCGAACGCGACGACCTGGCTGGCGGCGGTCCGCAAAAGGCGGGCGTGGCCGTGGCCGACCTGATGACCGGCATGTATTCCACCGTCGGCATCCTGGCCGCGCTGCACGAGCGGGCCCGCAGCGGCCTGGGCCAGCACATCGACATGGCCCTGCTGGACTGCCAGGTCGCCATGCTGGCCAATCAGAACCTGAACTTCATGACTTCTGGCGTGGCGCCCCGCCGCGCCGGCAACGCGCACCAGAACCTGGTGCCGTACCAGGTCTTCGCGGCCAGCGACGGCCACCTGATCGTCGCGGTGGGCAACGACAGCCAGTTCCGCAACTATTGCGGCGCGATCGGTCTGCCGGAGTTGTCGGCCGATCCGCGTTTCTCGACCAATCCGCAGCGCGTGAAGAACCGCGAGGAACTCGTGCCGCTGCTGGCCGAGCGCATGGCCACCGGCGAGCGCGACTACTGGCTGGCCGCACTGGAAGGCGTTGGCGTGCCCGCGGGCCCCATCAACACGCTGGACCAGGTCTACGAAGACCCGCACGTGCTGGCCCGGGGCATGAAGCGCGAACTGCCGCATCCTGCGGCCGGCACCGTGCCCATGGCCGCCAGCCCGCTCAAGTTCTCCGGCAGCCCGGTCGAATACCGCCGCGCGCCGCCCATGCTGGGCGAGCACACCGAGCAGGTGCTTACCGAAAAACTGGGGCTGTCGGCCGAAGAAATCCAGGCGCTGGCGCAGAGCCGGGCGTAAATCGCGCGCCGGGCGGCCCGCGCCGCCGACCGCGCATGCCGCGCCGCGCCAGGCGCGATATCCATTCCAATAAAGGCAGGAGAGAGTTGATGACGGAGATTCAAACCATCGGCGTCGTAGGCGCCGGGGCCATGGGGCGCGGCATTGCGCAGATCGCGGCGCAAGCTGGACTGCGCGTGCGCTTGTACGACACCAGTTCCGATGCCGTCGCCGCCGCGCGCGAGTCCTTGCGCCAGACCTGGGAAAAGCTGGCCCAGAAGGGCAAGCTGACCGCCGCCGATGCGCAGGCTGCGCTCGAACGCGTGGAGTCCGCCACCGCGCTGACGGACATGTCCAACTGCCATTTGGTGGTTGAGGCCATCGTCGAACGGCTGGACGTCAAGCGCGACCTGTTCGCGGCACTGGAAGGCGTCGTCTCCGATGACTGCATCCTGGCGTCCAACACGTCGTCCCTGTCCATCACCGCCATCGCGGCGGCGTGCAAGCGTCCGCAACGGGTCGCCGGTTATCACTTCTTCAATCCGGTCGCGTTGATGAAGGTAGTGGAAGTCATCGACGGCCTGCGCAGCGCGCCGGAAGTCGGCGACGCGCTGGCCGAACTGGCGCGCCGCATGGGCCACACGCCCGTGCGCGCCAAGGACATGCCGGGCTTCATCGTCAACCACGCCGGCCGCGGCATGAATACCGAAGGCCTGCGCGTGGCGCAGGAAGCCGTGGCGACCTTCGCCCAGGTGGACGCCGTCATGCGCGAGCAGGCGGGCTTCCGCATGGGGCCGTTCGAGCTGCTGGACCTGACCGCGCTTGACGTGTCGCACCCGGTGATGGAGTCCATCTACCGCCAATTCTTCGACGAGCCGCGTTTCCGTCCGTCGCCCATCACGACGGTGCGCCTGGCGGGCGGGCTGATCGGCCGCAAGGCCGGCGAAGGCTTCTACGTCTACGCCGACGGCCAGAAGCAGGTGCCCGCCGAAGCGCCCGTGCCGACGCTGCCCGAAGGCCTGAAGGTCTGGGTCAGCCCGAAGCATGCGGAAGGCTACGCGCGCGCGTCGGCGCTGGTCGACACGCTGGGCGGCACGCTGGTCACCGGATCGTCGCCGGACGCCGATGCGCTCATACTCGTCACGCCGTTCGGTGAAGACGTGTCGACCACGGTTTCCGCGCAAGGCTTGAACGCGGGCCGCACCGTGGGCCTGGACACGCTGCACGCCTTCGACAGCGCCAAGCGCCGCACGATCATGGTCTCGCCCGCCACCGAAGCCAAATGGCGCGATGCCGCGCATGCCCTGCTGGCCTCGGATGGCGTCCCGGTCACGGTGATCGAGGATTCGCCCGGCTTCATCGCGCAGCGCATCGTTGCCACCATCGTCAACATCGCCAGCGACATCGCGCAGCAGCAGATCGCCACGCCGGAAGACATCGACCTGGCCGTGACGCTGGGTCTGGGCTATCCGGTGGGTCCGTTGGCCCTGGGCGACAAGCTGGGCGCCGACCGCATCCTTGAAATCCTGAAGAGCATGCAGCGCGTGACGGGCGACCCCCGCTATCGTCCCAGCCTGTGGCTGCAGCGCCGCGTCCAGCTGGGAATGTCGCTGTTGAAGTCGTCGGCGGACTGATCAGCCATCCGGCCGCGATCGGCCGGAAGACCGCGGGAACCGGCGTGCCGGCGGCGAGCCTCCTGCGGTCAGCGGCGAACGGCAAGCGGACACAAAAAAGCCCCATGATGATTCATGGGGCTTTTTTTTGCCGGCGGTCAGGCCAACGCTTACTGGGCGGCGTTCACCATGAATTGCACGGCTGCGCGGATGTCGTCTTCCGAGGCGTTGGCTGCGCCGCCCTTCGGAGGCATCGCTCCCTTGCCTGTCATCGCTACCTTCACCATGGCGTCCATGCCGGTATTGATGTAGGGCGCCCACGCGGCCTTGTCGCCGAACTTGGGTGCATTGGCGACGCCCGTGGCGTGGCATGCGAAGCAAACGGTCTTGTAGAGCTGCTCGCCGGCGGGATTGACCGCGGCGGCTTGCGGCGCGGGCGCTGCCGGTGCGGCGGCGGCAGGCGCTGCGGCAGCGGCAGGAGCGGCTGCAGCAGGAGCCGCGGCGGGGGCAGCCCCTGCGTCGGCTTCCTTCTTGGCGCCTTCTTCAGCCGGGGCGGCGGGTTCGGGCAGTGAACCGCCGGACTTGTTGGCCATGTAGACCACCGCGCGCGCCACTTCGTAGTCGGACAGCGCCGGGTTGCCGCCCTTGGCGGGCATGCCGCCCTTGCCGTGCAGCGCAACGTTCAGCATGGCGTCGTAGCCGGCCTTGATGAAGGGAGCCCACGCGCCGTTGTCGCCCATCTTGGGTGCGCCAGCCACGCCGGCGGTGTGACAGGCCGTACAGACGGCGGCGAAGACTTGTTCGCCGGTCTTGAAGACCTTGGGGGCGTTGGCATCGACAAGTTCGAACCCCGCCACGGGGGCGATCCGCCGGGCGACGGCTTCGCCGGACAGCGCGTCCGAGCCTGCACCGGTCTTGGTGCCGGTAACCACCATATTCACCAGAAGGATGATGATGGCGATGGGAACCACGAAAGCCAGGATGACCGTGACGATCAGTTGCTTCGGGGTCTTGATAGGGGAGGAGTGCTCTTCTATGTGTTCCTGCTCGTTGCTCATGACCAAATCCTGCTAACGGGTACCGGGGGCGCCTGGCGGCGGCAACAGAAAATCAGTACTGCACAAGTTGGCGGCAATCCATGCCCGCCTGCAAGCAAACGCTGGATTATATAACGGTGTCAGGGACGCAGGTCCAATGCAAACGAACGGGTTTTCGATGAGTTTCCCCGAAGATTTGATCCAGTTCATGCAGATCCCGCAAAACTAGGTACAATACCGCCTCCTTGCGCTGCGCCCGTAGTTCAATGGATAGAATGAGAGTTTCCGAAGCTCTTGATACAGGTTCGATTCCTGTCGGGCGCGCCAAAAATTCAATGGCTTACGTGGACTTTGTGCCCGCGTTGCGCCCAAAACGCCCCAGACAGCGAAGCCTCATTCGCCTGTAGAGTCCCGCGGCGTATCGCGTGCGACAAGACTTCGCATCTTGTCCTTCTCAAGCTGGTTTGCCGCGCCGTCAATTCGCTTCGTGTAGACCTCGAAGACATCTTGGCATTGCTACGCCCCATTTGCCGCGACAAGCATCCCGGATTCATTCCGGCGTGCTAGCCCATCGTGGCGTGTGTACGCCGAGTCTGCCGCGCATCCCTCTCCCCCATTTCTTGCACCTGAAATCAACCCGCGACCACTTCATAGCGGATCTGTTTGATGGTCGTTTTTGGGACTTGCCGAAAGAAGCGCTGCCGCTCAGGACGGGGGCTTTCGCTGGCGCCCTCAACAGACGCTGACCCTGTAAGCAGGCTGGTCAGCGATCTCACATAAGACAGCACCTAACGTCAAAAAAAGCTGTTGCCTTTAGCCTCGGTTGCGGCTCGCGTCTCGACACGCCGCCTATGCGGTCGGGAGGGGCCACCCGAACTTAACCCTAAAGGATTGATATGGCGGTTCAGGCATCAGCAAAAAGAACAGGCTACGAAAAATGGCGAGACGGCGTCGACAAGGCGGTTGGTGATCCCAAATGGAATGAATGGGACTGCGAAATTCAGATGGCCGTCAATGAATACAACCGCCACCTTTCTGGCACGGCGGGATACGTCCAGCTAGATTGGCAGTTCATCAAGGCAATTTTGTGGGTCGAGTCCGGAGCAGCTAACGCGGATTGGAAGAACAGGCCCATGCGTATTGGAGTGCCCGGCGACCCCGGACTGTCATCGCTGCTGTCGGGCAACGAAGGTGGGAACTTAATTCTTCCAGCCGCTTGGAAAGGCAAGCTTACTGTCAGTTCAGCGCGAGCTATCCCTACCCATAACATTCGTGCGGGAATTGGCTATCTGTTGATGAAAATGGGCCAGTACGAATACCGCAGCGTCCCTGATGCCGATTCCAAAATCTACGAAGTCGTTGTGAAGGCAGGCGATAGCCTTGAAAAGATTGCGAAGGCCCAGGGTAGTACGGTCGACACGATGAAAGCACTAAATCCAACGGCTAGCATCTTGCGCCCCGGCCAGGTGTTGAAGTACCGAATGGCTTCTGTAAGGCGCGTCATCACGGGTTGGCGGAAGATCTCCACGGCCTTGATGGCGGCACGCTATAACGGCGGCGGGGATAACAATTACGAAATGAAGCTCAACCACGCCTTAAATCTCCTTAGCAAAGGAACGACCCGCATATGCACAAAATAGCGCCATTGATTTTTGTTGTGACTACTTTCTTTCCATTGGCTTCGATGGCGACCGCCGATGCTCATGTTCAGAGTGAGCGTGAGCTGCGCGATGAATGTTCGGGTGAATTAACCGGGGTAAGGGAATGCCTCGAAGAAAAGGCCGCGGCAAGTGAAGTCGACCTTAAAGACGCAGAAAAGCGTGTGATCGATGTCCTGACTCAATGGGATGAGGACACCAAGTACGTGAATCAAGCCAAGGCTAAATTCAACGCATCTAACAAGGAATTCGTTAAGTACCGGGATGCCCAGTGCGCTTTTGCTTCGGCTTTGGGCGGAGGAGCAATTGGCAACGCCCTAGCCATGCGCCGCTTCGCTTGCATTGCAGAACTCAACAGTAGACGAGCATTTCAGCTACGCGATTTAGTGTCGGACCGGCCACTGAAGTAGTTCTGTAGCCGTTATCGCAAAAAGGGAGCCTGTCCGGATTCTTGTGGAAATCGACAAGACCAGCCACGCGCGCGTATTTCGCGCGTGGCTGCAAGTCATCGCTTTGTGATTTCTACCCCCGATGCGGTCAGCGCGCGGGAGTGGCCGCATTGCCCGCCGGCGTACTCGGCGTGGCGGGCACTTGAATCTCTTTCTGACGCAACACGCCGCCGCCCTGGACGCTGCCCTGCACGTTCGTGGGTGAGGTCATCTTCGCCACGCAGTTCTGACGCTGCGCTTCGGGCAGGCGATTGCACCGAGCCAGCTCGTTCTGCCGTAGCTGCTCCGGGCTCTCCGCACTCAGGTTCTGGCGATCGCGCTCCTGACGCGCCGCCCCGGCTTCGCGTAGGCACGTCTCCATCGGTTGACCGGAGGCGCCGCTCTTGCACGTGGCAACGTCCTTGTCGAACTGCGCTTGCGAGGCACTGCTTGTGTCGGCCGCGTAGGCGGCGCCTGCGGCCCACGCGAGACCGGCCAGGCATAGCATCGCGGATACTCTTTTCAGGGGCACTTGAACAGCATTCAACTTGTGAACAGTATTCATGGTCAGCTCCTCAAAAAAATGGGAATGCGCCCGGCGAGGTGCCGAGCGGCCGTTCCCGACGATATATCTACCATGCTGCAATCATTGGTAGCGTGCTGCCAGGTAACTGTATGTGTCGCGTTGGTGGGCTGCCAAAGTCCGCCAGCCTGCCCGCAAACGCTGAAAAAAGCACATCCTAACCCTTCGGCGTATTCGACATTGCGAATCCTGAGTCTGAGTGTTGCTCCAAGGGCGACACGTCCGGCCGGCCGCTAGGCGGCGACTGCCAGGTGCTCGTACAGGATGACGCTGCCAATGGCGATAAGAGCAATGCCCCCGAGCATTTCGGCACGTTTGCCAGCCACATAGCCCAGGGCGCGGCCGAGCATCACACCAAGCGTGACCATCAGCGCGGTGGCCAGGCCAATGGCAACCGCCGCTATCACGATGTTTACGTCGACAAAGGCCAGGCCAGCTCCGACGGCCATTGCGTCTATGCTGGTGGCGAAGCCCGTCGCGGCGAGCAGCCAGAAGGAGTGTCGTGCTACCGGGCTTGCGTCCTCCGCCTCTTCTTTCATTGCGTTGCGGATCATCAGCAAGCCCAGGATACAGAGCATGGAGAAGGCGATCCAATGGTCCCAGGCTTCAACGTATTTCGCAGCGACGGATCCGATTCCCCAGCCGATCAACGGGGTGAGCGCCTCGATGACGCCAAAGATGACGCCGGTTCGCAAGGCTTCCGAGATTCGAGGTCTGTGTAGCGCAGCGCCTTTACTTACGGCGGCGGCAAAGGCGTCCGTGGACATGGCGAACGCGAGGACGATGATGGAGAGGGCATTCATGAGCGTGATGTCACTGGGCGAGAACGGCACAGACTGTCCACATCGCCCAGCGTGCTGTGGAAGGTCTGTGGTCTCGCCAAGTTCATCTACCGTTTACGCCATGGCCGGTTGCAGGCCAAGAATGTTGACGTAAACCCTTCCAACTAACACTGGAAGGAGGCTACTCCCCAAAGAGGCCCAAATTTTACCAGCCCAGCAGCGGTTCGTAAGAACTCGCGCGTCGAGTTGCTGATTTCGATTCAGTCCATTGCGGACGTGCGCGTCGACGTACTTTGAGCCGAGGGAGCCCGCCCGCGCCAAAAGGCACGGACGGGCGACGCGGGTTCAATCGTCCAGCGCAGGCACGGTTCCGATCTGCGCCAGGATGCGCGGCGATTCCATGTCGCCGGTTTCCTTGTCGATCATCACTTCGTACGCGGCCACGCCCGCGAACTTGGAAGCCATGGAATTCGCGATGCGGATGGCTCCGAATTCGCTGCTGGCCGGACGGATTTCACCGGGGGCGACGCCATTGGCGGCGGCGCGGTAGGGTACGACGATGTACTGAACGATATGAGCAGCTTCTGACACAGGAATTCTCCCCTGGACGACAGTTTTTCGGGCGAGCGCAATGTATCACGTCGCACTGTGTTTTTGTACAGTATTTTCGCGGTGTCGCCAACAAATTTTTCGTGGGAACTCCGCGGCACAGGAAAACCCCTAGTTCCACGCCATTGCCCGCGTTCCGCTCCCTCTCGTAATATTTTCGAAAATCCTCCGTGTTTTATAAAACCAGGGGCAAGGGATGGAAGCGAACCGCTACGACGTTTACCGCGAAGACATTGCTGGCCGCGCCAATGTGGCCGACTCGCCAGAGCGGGTGGCCTATTACCAGGAACTTGCCCGGCTGGAGACGGGGGCCCTGTGGACGGTGGCGAACAAGATCGAGCCCTGGGCGCCGCGGTCCGCGTCGGTGCCAGTGGTCTGGCGTTACCGGGACCTTCGCGGCCATGTCCTGCGATCCGCCGAACTCGTGTCTCCCGAAGAGGCGGGTCGTCGCGTCATCTATCTGAATAATCCGGGGCGGCGCGATGTGGCGGCGGCGGTGGGCTGGCTGTATTCCGGCCTGCAGGTGATGAAGCCAGGCGAGCTGGCTTCGGCGCATGCGCACACCCATTCCGCGCTGCGTTTCATCATGGAAGGCCGCGGCGCGTACACGGTGGTGGACGGCCACAAGATGACGCTGGGCGCGAATGACTTCGTGCTGACGCCGAACGGCACCTGGCATGAGCACGGTGTGGCGGAAGACGGCACCACCTGCATCTGGCAGGACGGCCTGGATATCCCGTTGGTCAACGCGCTGGAGGCCGGTTTTTATGCCGTGCATCCCGATCTGAACCAAGCGGTGACGCATCCCGTCGACGACACCACGGGCGCGTGGGGCGGCGTGGCGCTGCGGCCGCAGGTGTCCGGCTGGACCAAGCCGTACTCGCCGCTTTTCAAGTACGAATGGGAGCCCACGTACGAAGCCCTGCGCCGCTACGCGCGCACGACGGCCGGCAGCCCCTATGACGGCATCCTGCTGGAATACGTGAACCCGGCCACGGGCGGCTCGGTCATGCCGACCATCGGCGCCAGCATGCAATTGCTGCGCCCCGGCGAGCACACCAAAGCCCACCGGCATACCGGAAGCTTCATCTTCCAGGTCGCCAAGGGCAGCGGCTTTTCCGTCATCGATGGGAAGCGCTTCGATTGGACCGAACGCGACATTTTCTGCGTGCCTTCGTGGTCCATCCACGAGCACGCCAACCTGTCGTCCAACGACGACGCCTGCCTGTTCTGCTTTAACGACCTGCCCGTGATGCGATCACTTGCGCTCTATCGCGAAGAGGCGCTGCAGGACAACGGCGGCCATCAGATCCTGATCTAGTTTCACTGACATGCGCCGCCGCAAGGCGGTCCGATTCCATCCCATCCCTGACTACCCGGAGTACCTATGCGCCTGGTGACCTTTCGCGCTCATCCCACCGCCGCCGCCCGATTGGGTGCGGTCGTCGACGGCTACGTAGTGGACCTTTTCCTGCTGGGGCAGGAAGGCGGCGTGGACCTGCCCGATGACATGCTCGACTTCATCGACCTGGGGCCGGTCGCGGTGGCCCAGGCGACGCGGCTGATCGACACGTTCCGAGGCAACTGGCCTGTCGGCACGGCATTGCCGCAGGACAACGTGAAGCTGCTGGCCCCCATTCCGCGCCCGCGCAAGAACATTTTCGGCATCGGCCTGAACTACGTGGAGCACGTGGCGGAGTCCAGCCGCACGCTGGACACGTCGGTCGAGCTGCCCAAGCAGCCTGTCATCTTTTCCAAGCCGCCCACCGCGGTGATCGGGCCGGGCGACGCGATCGAGCACAACGCGAAGATCACGCAGCAGCTTGATTGGGAAGTCGAACTGGCCGTCATCATCGGGCGGCGCGCGTCGCGCGTGGCCGAGGCCGACGCGCTGTCGTATGTGTTCGGCTACAGCGTCATGCTGGACATGAGCGCGCGCGATTGCCGCCGCGCGGGCCAGTGGATCTATTCCAAGGGCCAGGACACGTATGCGCCGTTCGGTCCGTGCATCGTGACGGCCGACGAGATCCCGGATCCCCAGGTGCTGGACCTGTGGCTGACGGTCAACGGCGAAAAGAAGCAGGGGTCGAATACGCGCCACATGCTGTTCAAGGTGCCGTTCCTGATCTCCGACATCAGCGCGGGGATCACGCTTGAGCCCGGCGACATCATCGCCACCGGCACGCCGGAAGGCGTGGGAGCCGGCCGCAAGCCGCAGGAATGGCTGTGGCCGGGCGACGTGGTGGTGGCCTGCGTCGAAGGCATTGGCACACTGCGCCATCCCGTGGTGGCGGTGTAAGGGGAGCAACGCGTGAAGCCCAGAATCAAGGCCCCGCGCGAGGATGCGACCGGACCGGGCGGCGCGGATGTCGAAGACATCACGCTGTCCGAGCAGATCTACCGGCTGCTGCGGCGGGACATCATGCGCGGCGCTTTCGCGCCGGGTCAGTCGCTGCGGCTGGAGCTGCTGCGCCAGCGCTACGGGGGCAGCTTTTCGCCCATCCGTGAAGCCCTGAACCGCCTGCGCAGCGAACGCATGGTGTTGACCACGACGTCCCGCGGATTCCGGATCGCGCCGCTGACCGTGGAGGAAATGCGGGACGCCTGCGAGACCCGCATCCTGATCGACTGCGATGCGTTGCGCCGGTCGCTGGCCAACGCCGACGATGCGTGGGAGTCGCGGCTGGTGGGGGCATTCCATGCGCTGGCGTTGGCCGCTCGGCGCGCGGACGAGGCGCCCGCGCTGGACCAGGACCGCGAGGACGCGCTGGAAGCGCGGCACCTGGACTTCCACCACGCGCTGATCGGCGCGTGCCGTTCGCCGTGGCTGTTGGACCTGTCCGCGCAGCTTTACGCGCAGACCGAGCGCTACCGCCGGCCAGCGCGGGCCCGCGCCATGGCCTACGGCGCCGACCGCAATGTCGACGACGAACACCGCCAGCTGTTGGACGCCGCGATCTCGCGCGATGCGGACGGCGCCGTGGCGTTACTGGCGGGGCACTACCGCAAGACGGCGCAGGTCATCGAACGCATTCTCAGCCTTCCCGCAGGGCAAGAGGCCGCCTGAACCGCGTAGCGCGCGCCATGCCGTAAGCTTGTCGTCCATGGCAGACCTGAAACTCCTCGAAGACCTGATTGCGCTGGCGCAGACCGGCAGTTTCGTGCGCGCGGCGGAACTGCGCCACGTCACGCATCCCGCGTTCGGCCGCCGCATCCGCGCGCTGGAGGCCTGGGCCGGCGCGCCCCTGGTGGAGCGGCAGCGGCTACCGGTGACGCTCACCCCGGAAGGCGAGGCGCTGCTCAAGACGGCCACCCAGGTGATCGAGCAGATGGGGCTGGTGCGCCATCGCATCCGCAGTTCGGGGGCGGGCGGCGAGGCCGTGCTGCGGATCGCCACGGGCCGCAGCCTGGCGCGCACGCTGGTGGCCGACTGGATCGCGCGGCTGCGGCACCGCACGCCCAAGGTGCTGACCGACGGCACACAGGTCGAACTGTCCACCGGCAAGGCGCAGGATCTGGTGATCCGTCTGGAACAGGGCAAGGTGGACCTGCTGTGCTGTTACGAACATCCCGCCCTGTCCGTGCCGCTCAGCCCATCGCGCTACCGCTATATGACGCTGGCGACCGACAAGCTGGTCCCGGTCAGCCAGGTCGATGCTCGCGGCCGCCCGCGCTATCTGCTGGAAGAGGGCGGAGCGCCAGTGCCGCTGATCACCTACACGGGCGGGCTGGCCATGGAGCGCATCGTGGGCGACCGGCTGGAAGCCACCCCGTACGCCCTGACGCCGTTCGTGCGCAGCGATTCGCTCGACGCGGCGCATGGCGCGGTCGCCAAGGGTGTTGGCGTTGCCTGGCTGCCGTGGTCGATGGTGGCCGCGGATTGCCGGCGCGGGGCGCTGGCGACGCTGGGCGGGCGCAGCGAAGAAATCGCGTTCGAGGTTCGGCTGTATCGCCCGCGGGCACGGCTGACGGATCTGGCCGAGGCCGCCTGGGAAGCGACCGCCAACCGCAAAGCCTGATTTCTTCAGCGCAGAACCCGATAAGCACGGGGATGTGCTGTTTCAGCACGGCTGACGCCTGGACCCCGCTCGAAAATACCTCCCGAAACTCAAACGAGACGGCCACGCCGTCCACCCCACAGCACCCCAGGGAGAAATAATGAAGTCCATTCTGCACCCGCTGCGCGCAGCGCTGGTCTCGCTTTGCGCCGCCTCGGCCCTTGCCGTCGCACCTGCCGCCTCTGCGGCTGATTACCCTGCCCGCAGCATTTCGCTGATCGTCGGCTACCCCGCCGGCGGCAGCCTGGACCTGACCGCGCGCCTGCTGGGCGAAGAACTGGGCAAGCGCCTGGGCCAGACCGTCGTGGTCGAGAACGTCGGCGGCGCCGGCGGCACGATCGGTGCGCAGCGCGTGGCGCGCGCCGCGCCGGACGGCTACACGATCTTCCTGGGCTCCACCAATGAAATGGTGATCGCCCGCATGATCAACAGCGCTGTGAAGTACGACAGCGCCAAGGACTTCACGGCGCTGGGCATCGTGGCTTCGCAGCCGATGCTGCTGGCCGCCAGCAAGAACTCGGGTGTGAAGACCGCCGCCGACTACCTGCAAAAGCTCAAGGGCGCGGCGCCGGGCACGTTCAACTACGGCTCGTCCGGCGTGGGCACGACGTTGCACCTGGCCGGTGAAATGATCAACCAGGCCACCAGCACGCGCGCCGAGCACGTGCCCTACCGCGGCGTGTCGCCGCTGGTGACGGACTTGATGAGCGGACAGCTGGACTACGGCATGCTGGTGCTGTCGTCGGGCCTGCCCCAGGTGCGCAGCGGCAATATCGTGGCGCTGGGCCTGACCGAGAACAAGCGTTCGCCCGCCGCGCCGGAAATCGCGCCGCTGGCCGCCACGCCGGGCTTCGAGTCCGTGGACATCAACCTGTGGTTCGCGCTGTACGGCCCCGCAGGCCTGCCCGAGCCGGTGGTGGCCAAGCTGCGCGGCGTGCTGGATGAAACGCTGAAGTCCGAGCAGTTCCGCGCCAAGATGCAGGAAGCCGGCGGCGAAGTGGCCAAGCCGGGTGTCGATCCCGTGGCCTTCCAGGCCGAAGAAACCAAGAAGTACGGCGCGCTCGTGAAGGCCGCCAAGATCGAGGCGCAATAAAGGCTGCGCGTCGTAAATCAAGTCATCGTCAGACAGGCATCAAGCGGACATCACCATGGAATTCAAGCTCCCCGTACCCGACCTCGCCGCCGAACGCGCGGGCAATACCGATACGCCCGGCGTGTGGCACTTTGATTCGGGCGTTCCGGGACGGGCGCTCATGGTGTCCGCGCTGGTGCACGGCAATGAACTGTGCGGCGCATGGGCGCTGAAGGAATTGCTGGCGTCGGGCCTGCGCCCGCGCCGCGGCAGCCTGACGCTGGCGTTCTGCAATCTGGACGCGTTCGACCGTTTCGACCTGGCCAACCACGATGCCTCGCGCTTTGTGCAGGAAGACATGAACCGTGTCTGGAGCGCCGAGCGGCTGGACAATCCCACGACGCCGGACCGCCAGCGCGGCGCTGCGCTGCGCCCCTGGGTGCGCCGCGCGGACTGGCTGCTGGACCTGCATTCGATGCATGAGCCGGGCGCGCCGCTGCTGCTGACGGGCGTGCTGCCTCGCAATGTCGCGTTGGCGCGCCGCCTGAAGGCGCCGCAGCATGTGATCGTCGACGCCGGGCACAAGGATGGCGTGCGCATGCGCGACTTCGAGCACTTTGGCGACCCGGCCCGGGAAGACGCTTGCGCCTTGCTGATCGAATGCGGGTTTCACGGCGACCTGTCGTCGCGCGACGTGGCGCGCGACATGGTGGCGCGGATGCTGGTTGAGTCGGGGGTGGTGGACGCCGCGGACCTGCCCGCGGGCTGGATGTTGCCTGACGCCGTGGATCAACGCGTGCTGGAAGTCACGGACGCCGTGGTGGCGCCGTCCATGAACGTGCGTTTCGCCGGCCCGTGGTCGGGACTGGAAACGTTTGAAAAGGCGGGGTCTTCGATCGGCTGGGCCGATGAACAGCCCATCGTCACGCCCTACGACAACTGCACGCTGATCATGCCGTCGCTGCGGCAACTGAAGCCCGGCGTGACGGTGGTCAGGCTGGCCCGCGACTACGCGGGCTGAAGACTGTGCGGGGCTGCGTGGGGCTGCTTGGGGTTACTTCACTTCTGCGGCGTGTAGCGCAGCTCGTCTAGCTGGTAACCCTGCGCCGTCGCGGCGGCCAGCGCTTTGTCCAATTCTTCCTTGGGCATTTGCGGCGAACGCGACAGGATCCACAGGTACTTGCGGTCTGGCGTGCCGACCACGGACCAGCGGTACTCCGGGTCCAGTCCGATCACCCAGTAATCGCCCTTGAACGGCTTGAAGAACGAGACTTCAAGCTTGGCGTTGTTGCTGCCTTCCACGACCGTGGCGGTGCCCGACGCCGAATCGATATCCCCGTCCTTCGTGCGGCAGCGGTTGTTCACGCCGATCGTGCCATCGGGATGCGCGGTGTATTCCGCCGTGGTGTCGCCAACGCAGTTGCGCTGAAAGAACATGGGAAAGTTCGCGATTTCGTACCACATCCCAACGTAGCGCTTCAGGTCGACGGATTCGACGGTCTGCATGGGCGGCGGCGCGGCATGGGCGATGCCCGCCATGCTGGCCGCCAGGGCCAGCAGGAATTTTGCGGTGCGGCGCATGGGTAAAACCTCCTGATGTGACTGGTCAGGTCCGCGCCGTCCGCCAGCCAGGCGCCGGGCGCGAACCGAACCCTAACGATACGCCTTATTTGATCGGCGCCTTAAGCGCGTCGTGATAGCGGGCCACATAGGTTTCGAAATCGTCCGTGTCCGACTGCTCCAGTCGAAGCTGCTCCGCGGCGGACTGTGCGGCTGCCTGCTGATATTCCGTTGCCAGCGCGGCCGGCAGCGGCTGCGCGCGCAGCGCATCCGCCTGCTTGCGGCTGAGTTCGAGCGAGTAGTCGTGGAACGACAGGCCGGAGTCCTTCAGCGAGGCGAGCAGTCGTGCCGAAGGCGTGGATTCGGGCTGGTCGAGCTTGGCGCGCTGCGCGGCCAACGCTTCGGCGTAGGCGCTGCCGCCCAGCGCCGCGTCGTACAGCGCGGCGTAGGGCGCGATCTGGTCAAGCAGTTCATGGCCCCATTGCGTGAGGCTGATGGCCTGGCCTTCGCGGTCCAGCATCAGGCCGGGCTTGCGGCCTTCCTTCACGACGGTCGAGAAATTGTCGGCGCTGCGTTGACAGTAGCCGTTGGCGGGGAAGAAGGGACTGTCCGAGGCGGTGCAGAACAGCAGGAAGGCGTCGACGAAGCGGCTGGTGGCGGCGTCGATGCCCACGGGCGAGTACGGGTCGATGTCCAGGCAGCGCACTTCAACATATTGGACGCCGCGTTCGGCCAGCGCGGTGATGGGGCGTTCGCAGCGGCCCGTGGCGCGCTTGGGGCGAATGCTGGAGTAGTACTCGTTTTCGATCTGCAGCACGTTGGTGTTGAGCTGGATCCATTCGCCGTCGCGATGCGTGCCGATCTTCTGGTAGTCGGGCCACGGCTGCGTCACCGCGCCGTACAGGCGGCCGAGGAAGGTGTCGAGGTCGTTGTAGCAGAGCTTGAGCTGCGACTGCGCCTTGTTCTGGTAGCCCAGGTCGCTCATGCGCAGGCTGGTGGCGTAGGGCAGATACAGCGTGTGGTCGCCCAGCTTTTCCAACGCGTGGTCCTGCCCTTTCAGGAAGCCGCTGGCCAGGGCGGGAGCCGCGCCAAACAGGTACATCAGCAGCCAGGAATAGCGCGTGAAGTTGCGGATCAGGCCGATGTACCCGCGCGAGCGGCGGTCCTGCACCGAGCCCGGCTGCGTATCCAGGACGGACCACAGGTCTTCTGGCAGCGAAAAGTTGTAGTGCACCCCCGCGATGCACTGCATCGTCTTGCCGTAGCGCTCGGCCAGGCCGCGCCGGTATACGTGCTTGAGCATGCCCGTGTTGGACGTGCCATACCAGGCAATGGGAATGTCGCACTCGGCCGGCAGCGTCGCCGGCATGGATTGGTTCCAGATCAGTTCATGGTCCAGCACGCTGTACACGTGGCGATGCGTGTTGGCCAATTCAGCCAGCAGCGCGTCCACGTCAGTATGCGTGCCCGTGATGAGCTCGAGCAGCGATTCGGAATAATCGGTGGTGACGTGTTCGTTGGTCAGCGCCGAGCCCAGCCCGGCGGGGTGCGGCGTGCGGGCCAGGATGCCCTGTTCGTCCACGCGCAGGCCTTCTTTCTCGATGCCCCGCAGGGTCTGGGTCAGCAGCGAGCGGTTGGCCTCTAGGCGGGCGAGGCGGTTGGCGGCAGTATCGGTCACGGATTCTTCTCGTTGGGGGCTGTCGCCGGATTTTACGGGGTGCTGGCCTCCTGTGCAGAGGGAACCAGTACTGGGGACAGGGACAATGCCTGGGACGTGCGCGCCAGCCATTCGTCCAGGTCAGCATAGACCGGATCCGCGATGGGGGCGGTTTCGTTGAATATCTCGTGCCAGGCCGTGTCGTACCAGCGCAGGGTGAGCAGTTCGGCCGGTGCCCGCTGGGCAAACTGGCGGCTTCCCTCGGCGGCGACGATGGAGTCGTCGCCAGCCACCATCAGCAGGGTGCGGCAGGGCAGCAGCCAGGCCTCGCGCAGGGCTTCCTGGCCGGCCTCGTCCACGAAGCGCGCCAGCCGGCCCGTCATGCGGCGCCGCACCAGGGGGTCCGATCGGTAGGCCTTCACGACGGCCCGATCATGGGAAATCCGCGCCGGCGCCAGCCCATGGGGCACGCGCAAGTCCGGGGCGTGCAGGGACATCCAGGACAAAGTGCGGCGCACCCACTGCGGCACGTTGACGGCAAAGGGCGGCGAGCTGAGCACCAGCCCGTTCAGGTCCGCCAAGCGACGTTGGGCGATGCGCACGGCGACGAGAGCGCCCAGGCTGTGTCCCAGCAGGATGGGCGGCCGACCCTGCGCCTGCGTCCAGGCATGCAGCCTGTCGACGGCATCGGTGACCAGGTCTTCCTGTTGCTTCAGGGTGGCGGGATGCCCGGCCGAGCGGCCGTGGCCGCGGTGATCATGGGCGCCCACGGTCCAGCCGCGCGCCGTCAGCCAGCGCGCCAGGCGGTCGTAGCGTCCGGCGTGCTCGCTGAGTCCGTGCATCAGGTACACGCTGGGACTGCCTGCGCCGGCGATGGGAAGCGGCACATTGGGCGCGGCTGCCCACGAATAATTGGCCAGCGACGTGCCGTCGGGCGCGGGGGTCATCGAAATCGGCGACAATTTCTGGATTCCTCGAAATGACTAGACCCTTGCGGGTCCTCGGGTAATGACGATTTCATCGCTGTTTCGTTTCATGCTGAAGAAAACGGGCCTTTTTTTGGCGCTGGCCCTGGCGCTGGCCGCGTGCTCGCCCAGTTACAACTGGCGCGAGATGGACGTGGCCGATGGGCACGTGCGCGCGGCGTTTCCCGCACGGGTGTCCACAGAAACCCGTGATCTGAAGCTGGACAACCACACCCTGAAGTTCACCCTGGCCAGTGCGACGGTAGACGAGGCGGTCTTTGCCGTGGGATCGGCGCCGCTGCCGCCGGAGATCGCGGCCAGCCCCGCGGCCAGGCAGGCGCTGGGTGTTGCGCTGATGCGATCGCTGCACACCAACATGCAGTCGCCGCCGCCCACCGATTGGCCGCCCTATGGGCAGGAAATTGAGGTGCGGGGCAAGGCGGTGGGCAAGCCGGGATGGCTGCTGGCCAAGGTGTGGGTGACGGACACGATGCTGATCGAGGCCGTGGCCGCCGGCACCGAGGAAAGCCTGCCCGCCGATCGCGCGCGCGAGTTCCTGCGGTCGGTCGTCGTCAAGCCTTGACGTCATCGAGCAGACCCAGCCGCAGGGCGGCCACCACGGCTGCGCGCCGGCCGCGCACGCCCAGCCGGCAGCAGGCGTTGCGCAAGTGAAAATTGACCGTGCTTTCGCTGACGCCCAATATGCGGGACGTTTCCCAGCTGGTTTTGCCGGCGGCCGACCAATGCAGGCAGGCGGCCTGGCGGTCGGACAGCCGCAAGCCGGCGCACGGCGTTGCGCTGCCGGCGGCATAGGGCGATTGGGCGTGCGGAAAGAAACGCGTCGGCGTGACGGACATGGCGGCGGGGGCGGGACGCCCATTCATGAACAATGGCCTTATGCTGCGGCGGGCGCCGCGGGCAGGGCAAGCAATGATGCCGCGACGCATCAATCTCTTTATCTCTGACGGAATAGTTGCATGTTGGCCATCGCGCAGTTTTATTTGTCAGCCATCGTGCTGATGCTGCCCCTGCTTTCCTGCGTGGGAATCGGGCTGTTCTGGGGCAAGCGCGATCTTCCCTTCGGCGGCAGCTTCATCACCACGCTGGTGACGTCGGTGACCACCCCGGCGCTGGTGTTCCACACATTCGTCACGACCCACCTGGACGACCGGGCGCTGGCCGACGTGGCCGCCGCGACCCTGATCGCGCTGCTGCTTTGCGCGCTGTTGTGCGCCGCGCTGCTCAAGGTCTGGAAGCTGCCGGTGTTGAGCCTGCTGCCCACCGCCTTCCTGCCGAACGCCGGCAACCTGGGGCTGCCGATCTCGCAGCTGGCTTTCGGCGACGCCGGCCTGTCGGTCGCGGTGGCGTTCTTCGCGGTGAATTCGTTCGTGATGCACACCATCGCGGTGCGGCTGCTGCCCGGCGTGAACACCAAAGGAAGCTGGAAGAGTCCGATCCTGCTGGCTTCCGTCGTGGCCGTGGCCATGCGGGTGCTGCACATCCCGGTGCCGGAGTGGATCATCGAAACGGCGCGCATGCTGGGCGCGGTCACGGTGCCGTTGATGCTGTTGAGCCTGGGCCATGCCCTCGCGCTGATTCCTTCCAACGGCATGCGCGACGGCGCCAAAGTGGCGGCGATCCGCCTGGCCGTGGGCCTGGCGACGGGTCTGGCGGTGGCGTGGGCGCTGGATCTGGAGCCCGTGCTGGCGGGCGCGCTGACGCTGCAGATGGCCATGCCCTGCGCCGTGGTCAGCTACATGTACACCCGGCGCTACACGCAGTTGGGAGACACCGCGGCGGGCGCCGTGCTGGTGTCCACCGTGGTGTTCCTGCTGCTGGCGCCCCTGATGCTGTGGTTCTCCCACGGGCAGTAGAGGGCGCCGGGCCGGTTCAGCCCGCGCCCGCCATGGCGCGCAGTTGAGCCATCAGCGTGTCGGGCAGTTCCAGGCCATGCTTGATGGCCTCGTCGCGCAGCTTGCGGCGGCGGTCGCCCGGCAAACGTACGCCGTCGTCGTCGAGCATGGCCTCCACCAGCGTTTCGACGCGTTCCAGATAGGCGTCGTTGCCGGCCAGCGCGTTGGGGTCGATCGCCATGAACGCCTGGCCCAGGCGCGCCGGGCCGCCTTCGTCCACGAAGAACGACTCCGTTTCGAATCCGAAGCGCGCGCCGGTCAGCGCGCAGGCCAGCAGTTCGACGATAAGCGCCAGCATCGCGCCCTTGACGCCGCCCGCGGGCAGCATGCTGCCCGCCAGCCCGGCCTTCGGGTCGGTGGTGGGTTGGCCGTCCGCGTCCAGCGCCCAGCCCAGCGGGATGGGCTGGTTGTCGCGCGCCGCGATCATGAGCTTGCCGCGTGCCACTTGCGATAGAGACAGATCGACGACCAAACGGCCGCCGCCGCGGCGCGGAAAAATCGCTGCGATGGGATTGGTGCCGAACAGCGGCCGTTTGCCGCCCCAAGCAGGCATGGCGGCCGGAGAATTGCCCAGCGCCAGCCCCACCATGCCGGCATCGGCCAGCGCCTCGAGGTGATAGGCGGCCACCCCGAAGTGATGGCTGTTCGACACCCCGACGAACGCGACGCCGTGCTCGCGGGCGCGGGTCGCAGCCTGATCCACGGCCATCGCGCAGGCGGGAAACGCCAAGCCGGAACCTGCGTCGATCAGCGCCGCGCCGCCACGCTCGTGCACGATGCGGGGCTCGGCCGTGCCGATGGCGCGGCCGGTGCGCAGGTGGCCGGCGTAGAACGCGACGCGCGACAGGCCATGGGAGCTGAGCCCCTGGCTTTCCGCGAAGACCAGCGCGCGCGCGGTGCTGTCCGCCATGATCGGGTTGGCGCCGGCGGCGGCAAGCCCGGCCGCGGCCAGGTGTTGAAGTTCGTCCAGATAGATGTGAGCCATATCCTTCCTGTCGTGGGAGGCGCGCCGCGCCTCGTCAGCGTGCGCGGGCGTCAAGCGCTATTGTCACACCGGCGGCCACCATGTCGGAAACCCGCGTATTGGCCTCTTGCGTCAGGCCCGCGATGTGCGGCGTGAGGATGAGATTCGGGGCGTCGGCCAGCGGGCCGCCGGCCGGCAACGGTTCCTGTTCGAAGACGTCCAGCGCCGCGCCGCGCAGTGCGCCCGCGCGCAGGGCCTGCGCCAGCGCGGCTTCGTCGACGATGCCGCCGCGCGACGTGTTGATCAGGACGGCGCCCGGCCGCATGCGGCCGATGCGGGCGGCGTCCAGCAGATGGCGGGTGTCGGGGGTGAGCGGCACGTGCAGGGTCACCACGTCGGCCTGCGCAAGCAGCTCGTCCAGCGGCAGCGGCGCGGCGCCGGTTTCCTGCCAGGCAGGGTGGCCGGGCGGCAGCGCCGCATCGCTGCCCACGACGCGCATGCCCAGTCCTCGGGCAAGCGTCGCGGCCAGCCGGCCGATGCCGCCAAAGCCCACCACGCCAAGCGTCCGTCCGTGCGCTTCCAGTCCCTGCGACAGCGCTGCGCGGGGCCACTTGCCCGCCGCGACGTCGGGCGTGGCCGCGTAGGCGCCGCGCAGCAGCGTAAGCATCGTGCCTATGACGTACTCGGCCACCGCCCGCGCGTTGGCGCCGGTGGCCGGAATGACCTGGATGCCGCGCGCCTCGCAGCCGGGCAGGTCGATGTTGTCCAGCCCCACGCCCAACCGCCCCACCGCAAGCAGTCGCGGGGCGGCCGCCAGCAGTTCGGCGTTCACCTGGCTGCGGTTGCGCACGATGAGCGCGTCGGCCTCGGCGGCGGCGTCCAGCAGGGCGCCGCGCTGTTCGACCAGGTCGGGGGCGTAATGCACGTCGAACCGCTGCCGCAAGGCATCGACGGCGGGCGCATCCATGAACTCCGAAATCAGTACTCGCATCTGCCGGGCTCCTCGTCGTGATGGGCAGGGTGGGGCGGGCCGCGTCAGGCGACCTGGATGTTGGCGTCGCGGATGATCTTGGCCCAGCGGTCGACCTCGGACTTGAGGTAGGCGCCGAATTCCTGCGGTCCGCGCGGCTGCGGCACAAAGCCCAGTTGCAGCAGGGCCTGCTGCATGGCGGGCTGCGACACCTGCTTCACGATGGCGCCGCCGATGCGCTCGACCAGTTCCGGCGGCGTGCCGGCCGGAGCGAGCACGCCGGTGAAGTTTTCGACGATCAGGTCGGGCAGGCCGACTTCCGCCACGGTGGGCAGGTCGGGCAGATCCTTGCTGCGTTCGCGCGTGGTGATGGCCAGCGCGCGCAGCGAGCCGTTCTTCACGTGCGCCAGGGACTCGGGATAGTTGGAGAACACCACGTCCAGGTGCCCGCCGATCAGGTCCGTCAGCGACGGCGCGCCGCCCTTGTACGGCACGTGCATCAGCGGCGTGCCCGTGAGCTTCTGGTACAGCGCCAGCGTCAGGTGCGGCGGCGTGCCATTGCCGCTGGAACCGGCCGACAGCGGCTTGGCCTTCGCCGCCCGAGCCAGGTCGTCCATGCTCTTGATGGGGCTCTTGGCGTTGACGACCACCATGATGGGCGAAGACGCCAGTCCCGCCAGCGGCGTCAGGTCGCGGGTCAGGTCGTAGCCCGCCTTGCCGGCGAACAGGGTGGCGTTGGCGGCGTGGGACAACGTAATGGCCAGCCAGGTGTAGCCGTCCGGCGCGGCGTGCGAGACATGCGCCGCGCCGATGTTGGCGCTGCCGCCCGGCTTGTTTTCCACCACGACGTTCCAGCGTTCCGCGTCGCTCAGCGCCTTGCCGACCTGCCGCGCGGCGACGTCCGTCAGGCCGCCTGGCGGAAAGGGCACGACGTAGTTGATGGGGCGGTCGGGCCAGGCGCCTTTCTGCGCCAGCGCCCGTTCCCACGGGGCCAGCGCACAGAGGCCGGCGGCGCCCAGGGCGCCGAGCAGGCGCCGGCGTTGCGCGTCGTGCAGGGGGTATTGCGGTTCGCTACTCATCTGTCTTCCTCCTTGGGGATGGTGCCCGGGTAGGAATGCATACGCCTGTTGCTGCCGCGGTCTGCGCCCGGGTCTGCTGGTTCTAGTCGTGATGCCGCGATGGTGTCGCGAGGGGTGGCCGGCGCGCCCTCCTTGACGCGCCGGCGCGAGCGCTAGGCGCTTTCGAAAATCCGCGTCAGGACGAATTCCCGGTGACCCAGGGCCTCGGCCGCGGTCCAGCGGCCGTTGGCGGTGGCCAGCATGCATTCCAGCAGCTTGTCGCCCGCCTGGTTCAGGTCGATTTCCCGCTGCAGCAGGCCGCTGGTGTCCACGTCGATGTGCTCGGACATGGTGCGCACGGTGCGCGGATTGGCGCAGATCTTGATGACCGGCAGGATGGGATTGCCGATGACGTTGCCCTGGCCGGTGGGGAAGAAATGCACGGCGTAGCCCGATGCGGCGCACAGGGTCACCATCTCGGCCGCCGCCGACGATGAGTCCATGAACCACAGGCCCGGGCCGTCGGGGATCTCGGCCTTGTCGATCACGCCGTCGACGCGGCACTTCTTGCCGATCTTCTGGATGTTGCCCAGGGCCTTTTCCTCGATGGTGGTCAGACCGCCGGCGATGTTGCCCTTGGTGGGCTGGGATTCGGACAGGTCGCTGGTTTTCCAGCGGTCGATCATGGCCTGGTAGCGGTCGAACATGAACATGAAGCGTTCGCGCACGGCGTCGTTGGCGCAGCGTTCGGCCACGATGTGTTCGCCGCCGGTCAGTTCCGACGTTTCGCCGAACACCAGCGTGGACCCCAGCGCATACAGCTTGTCGAAGGCATTGCCCACGGTGGGATTAGCGCCGCAGCCAGATGTGGTGTCGGATTCGCCGCACTTGGTGGACACCCACAGGTCGGCGATCGGGCATTCGCTGCGCGTGAGCGCGGTGGCGTAATGCACGTATTCCTTGGCGCAGCGAGATGCGCGCATGATGGTGTCGTGGTCGCCGTGCAGTTCGATGCTGAAGCCCATGACCGGCTTGCCGGTGGCGGCGATGCCGTCCACGACGCGCTTGGTCCAGCCTTCCTCGATGCCGATGACGACGACGGCCGCGACGTTGGGGTTACAGCCGGTGCCGATCAGCGTGCGGAAGTGCAGTTCCAGATCTTCGCCGAATTGCAGCCGGCCGTACGGATGGGGCAGGGCCAGCGTGCCCTTGATGTTGTTGGCGACGGCTTCGGCCGCCGCGTTGGAGATGTCGTCAACGGGCAGGACGATGACGTGATTGCGCACGCCGACGCGGCCATTGTCGCGGCGATAGCCCTGGAAGGCGGTGCTGGAATCGATGATGGACATGGTGATTTCCTGTGCGATGGGGGGACGCTTACCAGCGCTTGGTCTTGATGTTGTGCACATGGGCGTGCTGGCCGGCCTTGATGGGCTCCACCACGCGGCCGATGTCCACGCCGTACTTGAAGACCGTGTCGCCGACGGCCATGTCCTGCATCGCGACCTTGTGGCCGATGGGGATGTCCTGGGATGCGCGCACATGGATGATCCTGTCCTCATCCATGATCCAGGCGTTCAGCTCCGTTCCGGCGGTAAGGCCTTCCACCACGGCGACCGCCACCGTGTCCTTCGCATCGTGCAATACGGCGTGAATCATTGTCTTCCTCTCTTGGTCTGGTGCGCCGCCGGGGTGCTGCACGCGGCGCGGATCACAACGGCCAGGAAATCTTAGGGCCGCCTTTTTTTAAAGTCAACTAAATCATATAGATGAATTGTATGACTTGAGCGAACGGAGTTCGCACCGCTACACTTGGGGGCCGTGAATATTGCGATGCACCCATGAACACCAGCCTGTCACCGACTGTGCCTTTGGGCAGTCCCTTGTACGAACAGGTCAAGCAGGCCGTGCTTGGCGCGCTGGCGCAAGGCGAATGGAAGCAGGGCGAGGCGATTCCGCCGGAAAAGAATCTTGCCGAGCGCTTCGGCGTATCGATCGGCACCCTGCGCAAGGCCATCGACGAACTGGCCGCCGAAAACATCCTGGTTCGTCATCAGGGGCGGGGCACTTACGTGGCGGTGCACACGCGCAACCACCATTTCTTCAAGTTCTTCCGCATCGTCGGCCAGGACGGCGGCAAGTCCTATCCCACCACCGAACTGGTGCGATTCCGCCGCGTCAAGGCGTCGGCGGTGGCGCGCGAAAAGCTTGCCCTGCCTGCCGGCGCCTACGTGTACGAATTCCTGAACGTGCTGTCGCTCAACGGCGACGTGGTCATGGCCGATGACGTCTGCCTGCCGGAGTCGCGTTTTCCAGGGCTAACCGAGGAGCATCTGCGTGAGCGCTCCAGCACGTTGTATGCGCTTTACCAGGACCTTTTCGGCGTGAACGTCATCGCCACCGACGAACGGCTGCGGACCTGCCTGGCCGAGCGCACGCATGCGCGCTGCCTGGGCGTGCCCGAGGGCAGCGCGCTGCTGGAGATCCGGCGCATCGCGTTTTCCTACAACCGCCAGCCGGTGGAGTGGCGCGTGTCCCGCGTGAATACCGCAAGCTACGAATACCTGGGACAGGAGCCCTGGGAGGCGGGCGCCTGACCGCGCGGCGGCGGCGGGACACCGCCGTGTCGAAGCCGTCAGCCAGGCCGCCAGCCGGCCACGTCCGCGATAAAGGCCTTGCTGCCCGGCACTTCAAGCAGTGCTAGAATTCTTGCCGCACTATCCAATTTCGGCGCCGATTTGCCTGATCCGCTTGCGGGCGCCTTCCAATAAATCCAGCTAAAGAGGTCCGTATGACCACTCCTGCCCAGCATTTGGCCGGTGATTCGGCCAGCGGGTTCGTACCCGCAACCGTCACGACATCCGATTCCGTTGATCCCGGTTCGGTCGGTCTCGTCGCTCCCACCTTCATTCGTTTCGATGAGCCGCTGCCCTTGCTCAGCGGCCAGTCGCTGGCTTCGTACGAGCTTGCCGTCGAAACCTACGGCACGCTCAATGCCCAGCGCACCAACGCCATCCTGATCTGCCACGCGCTCAATGCCTCGCATCACGTGGCTGGCCTGGCCGCGGACAATCCGACGGACGTCGGCTGGTGGGACAACATGGTGGGCCCCGGCAAGCCGGTGGACACCAACATCTTCTTCGTGATCGGCGTCAACAACCTGGGCTCGTGCTTCGGGTCGACGGGTCCGGCCAGCATCAACCCCGCGACGGACAAGCCGTGGGGCGCGGCGTTCCCGGTGCTGACGGTGGAAGACTGGGTGCGCGCGCAGGCGCGGGTGGCGGACCATTTCGGCATCGAACGCTTTGCCGCGGTGATGGGTGGATCGCTGGGCGGCATGCAGGCCCTCAGCTGGTCCATCACCTTGCCCGAGCGCGTCGCAAATTGCATCGTCATCGCCAGCACGCCGCGCCTGTCGGCGCAGAACATTGGCTTCAACGAAGTGGCCCGCCGGGCCATCATCACCGATCCGGACTTCCACGGCGGCGACTATTACGCGCAGGACACCGTGCCGCGCCGCGGCCTGTCGGTCGCGCGCATGATCGGGCACATCACGTATCTGTCCGATGACGACATGGCCGAGAAGTTTGGCCGAGCCCAGCGCGCGCCCGCCGAGAACGGCGCCTACCGCTACGGCTACGACGTCGAATTCGAGGTCGAGTCCTACCTGCGTTACCAGGGCGAGAAGTTCACGCGGTATTTCGACGCCAATACCTATCTGCTCATCACCCGCGCGCTGGATTACTTCGATCCGGCCCGCACGACGGGCGGCGACCTGGCCCGCGCGCTGGCGCCCGCCAAGTCGAATTTCCTGCTGGTGTCGTTCTCGACCGACTGGCGTTTCCCGCCGGAGCGTTCGCGCGAAATCGTGCGCGCGCTGCTCAAGAACGGCAGCCCGGTCACATACGCCGAGATCGACGCGCCGCACGGGCACGACGCCTTCCTGCTGGAAGACACGCGCTACCATGCCGTGGTCCGTGGCTACTACGAGCGCATTGCGCGGGACCTGGGCCTGGAGGCCGCCGCCTTGACCGAAGGACAATCCGAATGACTCCCGTGACTCCCCGCTATGCCCATGACGCGCTGCGGCCCGACCTGGCGCGCATCGCCAGCTGGATCGAGCCGGGCAGCCGCGTCCTGGACCTGGGCTGCGGCGACGGCGCACTGCTTGCGCACCTGCGCGACCATCGCCAGGTGAAGGGCGCCGGCGTCGAACTCGACGACACCTGCGTGATTGCGTGCGTGCGGCGTGGCGTCGAAGTCATCCAGCAGAACCTGGAAGACGGTCTGGCGCTCTTCGACGACAAGCAGTTCGACACGGTAGTCCTGTCGCAGACCCTGCAGTCGATGCACCGCACCGAGCACATCCTGCGAGAGATGTCGCGCGTGGCGCGCCACGGCGTGGTGTCGTTTCCCAACTTCGGCTACTGGCCGCACGGCTGGGCCATCCTGCGCGGCCGCATGCCCGTGACCGGGCAGATGCCCTACCAGTGGTACAACACGCCCAACATCCACCTGTGCACGCTGCGCGACTTCGAGCAACTGGCGGGGGAACTTCGCCTGCGCATCCAGGAACGCGCCACGTTCAACGAGGGCAATGAAGTCCGGCTGTTCCCAAGCTGGCGCAGCACGCTGGCGGTGTACCGCTTCGCGTCGCCCTGACATTCCGACACGCCTCCTCCTGACGCAACGGGCGAACAGGCCCTAAAATGCCGCAGGCCTGCGGCCCGAGCCTGTGCCGCCGCCGGTCACGTTCCAGGAGACCGTCATCACCGCTGTATCCAACGTCTACACCAGCCCACGCGTCGCCCCTTTGCTGGTCCTGGGCTTTGCCAGCGGCCTTCCGCTAGCCCTGACCAGCGGCACCTTGCAGGCCTGGGCCACCGTCGAAGGCGTGCCGCTGCAGGAAATCGGTTTCCTCACCCTGGTAGGCACGGCCTACACCATCAAATTTCTCTGGGCGCCGCTGGTCGACCGCTACGCGCCGCCTTTGCTGGGACGCCGCCGCGGCTGGATGCTGGTCACCCAATTGCTGTTGGCCGCGGCGATCATGGCCATGGGCGCGCTGTCGCCGTCGGCGGCGCTGATGCCGCTGGCCCTGCTGGCCGTGCTGGTGGCCTTCCTGTCGGCCACGCAGGACATCGCCTTCGACGCCTACTGCACGGACGTGCTGCGCAAGGAAGAGCGGGGGGCGGGCGCGGCCATCAAGGTCATGGGCTACCGTCTGGCGATGATCGTATCGGGCGGCCTGGCGCTGATCCTGGCGGATCAGTGGATAGGGTGGGGCAATACCTACATGCTGATGGGCGGGCTGATGCTGCTGTGCGCATTGGCCACGCTATGGGCGCCCGAGCCCGAACACATCGCGCGCCCGCCGCGCAATCTGCGCGAAGCGGTGGCCGAGCCCCTGCATGAGTTTTTCACGCGCCGCGGCGCGCTGGCGATCCTGCTGCTGATCGTGCTGTACAAGCTGGGCGACGCGTTTGCCGGCGCCCTGTCCACGACGTTCCTTATACGCGGGGCGGGCTTCACGCCGACGGAAGTGGGCACCGTGAACAAGGTGCTGGGTCTGGCCGCCACCATCATCGGCGCGCTGGCCGGCGGCTCGCTCATGTCGCGTTGGGGCCTGTACCGGTCGCTGATGGCGTTCGGCCTGCTGCAGGCCGTGTCCAATCTTGCCTACTGGCTGATCGCGGTCAGTCCGAAAAACCTGTGGCTGATGGCCACCGGCGTGGGCATCGAGAACCTGTGCGGCGGGCTGGGCACGGCGTCGTTCGTGGGCTTGCTGATGGCGCTGTGCCGCCAGCGGTTTTCGGCCACGCAATTCGCCCTGCTGTCCGCGTTGTCGGCCGTGGGCCGCACCTACCTGGCCGGGCCACTGACCCCGCCGCTGGTGAATCATCTGGGGTGGCCGGGGTTCTTTCTGCTGACGGTGGCCATCGCCATCCCGGGATTGGTGCTGCTGAAGATGCTTCGCGGCACCATCGACGCCATGGAAAAACAGAACGAGGCGTAGCGCGGCTGCGTCTCGTCCTGCATGAAGGCGGCGCGCATGCGCCGCCTTCTTTTTGCCCGGCTTATTCGTCGCCGCTGAGCCTGACGATCAGCACGTCGCTGGGCAGGGATTCCAGCAGCCGTTCGGCCACGCTGCCGATGGCGGTGCGCAGGATGCCCGTGCGGCCATGCGTGCCGGTGACGACAAGATCAGAGCGATGGTTGAACGAATACTCGGACAGCACCGTTTCGGGCTGGCCGGCTTCCAGCACGACCTTTGTGGGCCGGCCCTTGGGCAGTTCAGGGGTTTCGGCGATGAAGCGCTCGGCGCACTGTTCCGCAGTCTTGTAGAAGCTGCTGACGACCGCGTCGTCGGGCACGTTCACGCTCTGGAAGGGCACTTCGTACGCGTTGAAGAGTGTGATCTCGGCGTTGGGGACCAGTTGCAGCGCGGCGCGCAGCGCCTGGCGCGAGCCGTCCGAGAAGTCGGTGGCGACCAGGACGTCGCGGTAAGGCTTGCGTGGGCGGTTCTTCACGACCAGCACCGGCTGGCGGGCCTGGCGGGCCAGTTTTTCGACGGTGGTGCCCAGCAGCAGGCGGCCCAGGGTTTCCTGGCGTGCGATGCCGGCGACGATCAGCGAGCAGCCGTAGGTGTCGGCGGTTTCCATGATGCTGGCGACGGGATCGCCCTTGGCGACCACGACTTCGGTAGGAACGTTGGCGGCGGCCACGTCTTCGGCGAGCTCGCGTTCGGCCAGGGCCTTGTGGTCGGGCGACAGGCGCCGCCACACGGGGGTGGTCAGGCGCGCGGACGTGGCATGGGATTCCATGACGTGCAGCACGATCAGCTTGGTGTTGAGTTCCTTGGTCAACTGCAAGGCGCGATCCAGGGCTCTGTCGCCGCGCGCACTCAGGTCGGTGGCCAGCAGGATGGGGCCAATTTGCTGTGTCATACCTTATCTCCCGGTAGTGGCCAGGGCGTCGGCTCCCGCGTCCGCGCTGCCTGGCCCGTTTGCGCCCGGTCGGGCACGTCTCCATTGTCTCGCCGCGAAACGAGACTGGGCTTGATTGATATCAACGCAAAGACGAGGGTACGGGATGACGCGCTGCCAGGCAATGCCGCCGCCGTCGGCAAGCCTCAATACAATGGGGCCTTCGCCAACCCTCTGCTGATCCATGTTCTCCGATCTTTCGCCTGCCCTGCTGCATACGCTGTACCTGGTCGCCATCGTCGCGGAAGCCATGACGGCGGCGCTTTCGGCGGGTCGTCGCGACATGGACTGGATGGGCGTGTGCATCATTGCGTGCGTCACCGCCCTGGGCGGAGGGTCGCTGCGCGACGTGCTGTTGGGACACTATCCGCTGACCTGGGTGGTGCATCCGGAATACCTGTGGATGACGGGCGGCGCGGCCATCCTGACCGCGTTGATCGCGCCCGTGATGAAGCGTCTGCGCAGCATCTTCCTGCTGGCCGACGCGCTGGGCCTTGTCGCCTTCACCGTCATCGGTTGCCAGGTGGCGCAGATGATGCAGCTGCCCATCACGGTGGTGCTGCTCAGCGGAATGATCACGGGATGCGCGGGCGGGGTGCTGCGGGACGTGCTGTGCAACGAAGTGCCGCTGCTGTTCCGCAAGGAACTGTACGCCAGCGTGTCGCTGGTCACCGGCGCGCTGTACCTGGGATCCATGGCCCTCGGGCTGTCCGCCAACGCTTCCGTGCCCATCGCGCTTGCGGCGGGACTGACGATGCGTCTGCTGGCCCTGCGCTTCAACTGGCAAATGCCCAAGTTCGTGTACCGGGACGACTGGCACTGAGCCGACGCGGCAGGCTCCCCAATACGCCGTATGAAACGTAGTTTGACTAGTATGAAACAGTATCAATACTTGTGTTTCAATAAATTTCTAGTATCTTGTCGCTGTCTCATACCATGCATTGCGCAGTAAAAGGGGAGCCGATTGGACGTCAAAGCGCCCGCCACGATTCCGTATTTCCTACAGGAACAGATTCGTGGATTGATAGTGGACGGCACTATCCGACCTGGGCAGCCGCTGCGGGAACAGGAACTGGAACAGCGCTTCGGCACCAGCCGCAGCCCTATCCGGGAAGCCCTGCGCCTGCTTGAACTCAGCGGGCTGGTCACGCACATCCAGCGCAAGGGATTCCGGGTCACGCTCTATACCGAAACGCAGATCCGCCACCTGTACATGCTGCGCGCCGAGCTCGAGGCCTATTGCATTCGCCAGGTTGCTGAGATGCCCGACGTGGGCCCGCTGGTGGCTGAACTGGCCGGCTTTCACGAGACGATCGTCGCGGCGATGGCGCGCGGAGAGGCGCGCGGCTTCATCGCGGCCACGCGCGAGTTCTACCTGGCGGCGGCGCGGTACACGGGCAATGCGCCCCTCACCAGCATGCTCAGCAAGCTCTATGAGCAGATCGAGCCGCTGGGCTACCTGCTGGCGCGGCGGTCGCTGGAAGCCATCAAGATCCCGGCCTATACCGAGAGCATCATCCAGGCGCTGGGCAACCGCGACTTCGACCAGGCGGCCGACCTGACGCGCCGTTACGTCATGGAAGTGTTGCCCGAGATACTGGGCGCTTACCGCGAAGCGTCGCTGGAAGCCGCGTAAGCCCCGCGGCGATACGCGGCCCGGGCGCGCGTCAGCGGCCGGGCGTACGCACCTCGATGCCCGCCTGCTCCAGCGCCCGGCGGATGCCGTTGGCAAATACCAGGGCATTGGGTTGGTCGCCATGGATGCAGAGCGTGTCGGCCTGCACGGGCACGTCCTTGCCGTCCACCGAGCGCACCAGGCCCTCGCGCACCATGCGCACGACCTGCGCCACGGCCTGGTCTACGTCTTCGATCATGGCGCCAGCGCGCGTGCGCGGCGTGAGCGAACCATCGTCCTGGTAAGAACGGTCGGCAAAGACCTCGTTGGCGGCCGACAGGCCAATGGCGCGCGCCGCGTCGATCAGCTTGCTGCCGGCCAGACCGTAGAGGATCAGCGAGGCGTCCACGTCCTTGACTGCCTGGCAAATGGCGCGCGACAGGTTCTCGTCCTTGGCGGCCATGTTGTAGAGCGCGCCGTGCGCTTTCACGTGGTGCAGCCGCGCGCCTTGCGAGGCCGCCACGCCGGCCAGGGCGCCGATCTGGTACACGACGATGTCGTAGGCTTCTTCCGGGCTGATCTGGATGATGCGGCGGCCAAATCCGGCCAGGTCCTGCAGGCTGGGATGCGCACCAAGCGCCACGCCCTGCTTGAGCGCCGCGGCCACCGTCTTGCGCATCGTAGCGGGGTCGCCGCCGTGAAAGCCGCAGGCGATGTTGGCGGAGCTGACGTATTGCAGCACCGCGGCGTCATTGCCCATGGTCCAGGCGCCATAGCTTTCGCCCATGTCGCAGTTCAAGTCGATGCGGGTAGTCATAGCGAGTTCCTTTCTAGGCCAGAATCGCGCGCAGCGGCGCCAGCGATTCATGCAATTGGGCAAAGGCGCGTTCGCGTTCGCCGTCCAGGCGTTGCGCTTCGTCGAGTTCGATCCGCTGGAATCGAAGCACCTGGCCGGGCGCGTATTGCGCCAGGGCGGGCAGGTCCACCGTAGCGATCTGCGCGATCTTGGGATAGCCGCCGGTGGTCTGCCGGTCGGCCATGAGAATGATGGCTTCGCCACCCGATGGCACCTGCACGGTGCCAAAACAAGCGGCTTCCGACAGCGTCTGCCGCGGCTGGTTCATGGCCAGCGGCCGGCCCGTCAGGCGGTAGCCCATGCGGTCGGACTGCGGGCTGATTCGATATTCGGATTCGGCGAACGCCCGGCGACTGGATTGCGAGAACTCGGGCCAGTGCACGCCGGGCAGAAAGCGTATGAATTCACGCGGCTTGTTGCCCAGCGTCGTGGGCAGGTAGGCGCGCACCGTCCACAGGTCTTTCTGCAACGCGGCCAGGTCGCGGTCCTGCGCGAGCGGCTCTCGCAGGGGCACGACGTCGCCCTTGGCCAATGCGCGTCCCTGGAAGCCGCCGAAGCCGCTGCGCAGATAAGTGGTTTCGCTACCCATCACGGGCGTCAGCGCAAAACCGCCGTGCACGGCCAGATAGGCGCGCACGCCATTTGCCGGCCGGGCGCCGAAAGCGAGGACGTCGCCCGCGTGCGCGACCAGGGGGCGAAGCAGGGGAATATCTTTGCCGTTCAGGGTGGCGCCCAGATCGGCGCCGGCCAGCGCGAAACAGGCGGGAACGTCGAAGCGCAGCGACGGGCCGGTCAGTGTGATTTCCAGCGTGGCGGGGTCTCCCGCGTTGCCGGCCAGCGCGTTGGCCAGCCGATGGGCGCGTTCGTCCATGGCGCCCGCCGCGGGGATGCCCTGGTGCTGGTAGCCTTCGCGCCCGCGGCTTTGGAAGCTGGACAGCATGCCCGGCTTGATCACGGTCACGCTCATTTCTGGATTTCCCGGATGCGGTTGAATTCGTCGGGGCCGATGGGCACGAAACGCACGGAATCGCCGGGCTGCAGCAGGGCAGCCGGTTCGCGGGCGGGGTCGAACATGACGAGCGGCGTGGCGCCGATGATGTTCCAGCCCCCCGGCAGCCGGTTGGGATAGATCACGGTCTGCCGGTTGGCGATGGCCACGGCGCCGGGCGGCACCGCGGTGCGCGGCGACGGACGGCGGGGGATGTTCAGTTTTTCGTCGTGCACGCCCAGGTAGGCATGGCCGGGCGCGAAGCCCAGCATGAACACCATGCTGCGCGGCTGGCTGTGCAGTTCGATGACGGCCTCGGGCGTAAGACGCGCCGCGCGGGCCACGTCTTGCAGATCCGGTCCGTGTTCGCCGCCGTAGCAGACGGGAATGTCGACCTCGCGTCCGCCGGCGTCTTCGGTTGGAATGCCGCCGGCCAGCAAGGCCTCGATGTGTTCGGAAAGGGCGGCGTAGGTGGGACCTTCGCCGTGTCCACCGGGCCGGTAATGCACGGCCACGGCGACAAACGACGGCACGACATCGGTAACGCCCGGCAGCCGCGCATCGCGCAGCTTGCGGGCCGCAGCCAGACAGGTGCGGCCAACCGAGACGTCGATGTGTTCGCCGAAAGAGACGATCAGGCAGCGGTCACCCTGGGGCAGGATGCGCCAGCGGGTTTCGGCCGAAGAAGAATGGTCTGAAATTGCGTTCAACGGCACGAAACCTGTAGTGACGGGTTACTTGGCGAACAACGAGTCCATGTTCTTGAACGCCTTGAATTCCAGCGCGTTGCCCGACGGATCCAGGAAGAACATGGTGGCCTGTTCGCCGACTTCGCCCTTGAAGCGGATGTAGGGCTCGATGACGAACTCGGTGCCTGCGTCGGTCAGGCGCTTGGCCATGGCTTCCCATTGTTCCATGGAAAGCACGGCGCCGAAATGGCGCACCGGCACATTGTGCGAATCCACGGCGCTGGTGGCCTTGTGGCCGCATTCGCTGGGAGCCAGGTGAGCCACGATCTGATGGCCGTAGAAATTGAAGTCGATCCATTCGGGCGAGCTGCGGCCCTCCGGACAGCCCAGCTTTTCGCCATAGAAGGCGCGAGCTTCGGCCAGGTCGCGGACGGGGAAGGCCAGGTGGAACGGAGGCAGGTTGGTTTGAGCGGACATGAAAGGCTCCGGGGTAAGGCTAAGGAAAATGATCGTTCAGAATGCCGGCCGTCGCAATATGGGACAGGGCTAGCACTGGTGGGTAGTTTAGGTATTGTTTTTTTGATTGAAAAACGATATTTTTTGTGCCTTAGCATCGAAATAATTGATCGTGATCAAGGAATTCAAGACCTTTCTCGCCGTTGCGCGCGATGGCACCTTTACCGGTGCGGGCGCGCAATTGGGTCTGACGCAGTCCGCCGTCAGTGCGCAGATCAAGCGGCTGGAGGAATACCTGGGCGTGGAATTGTTCGACCGCGGCGCGCGCGCGGCGGTGCTGAACGCACAGGGCCGCGAGATGCTGCCGCAGGCCGAAGAACTGGTCGCCATGGCCGAGCGGATGGCGGCCACGGCCGGGGCGGGCCATGTCAGCGGATCGTTGCGCATCGGCGCGATCGCTTCCGTTCAGCAGGACCTGCTGGTCCGCGCGGTGGGCGAATTCCGCGCTGTCTACCCGGACGTGCGCGTGCGGATCGTGCCCGGTGTCTCGCTGTCGCTGCTGGGGCAGGTGGATGCTGGCGAGGTGGATCTGGCCGTGCTGATCCGGCCACCGTTTGCCTTGCCGCCCGAATTGGGTTGGCAGCCGTTGATGAGCGAACCCGTGATGCTCGCCATGCCCGAATCCATGCCGCTCGCACCCTGGCGGGAACTGCTGGCGACCCAGCCCTTCATCCGCTACGACCGGGCGTCATTCGGCGGACGGGTGGTGGACATCTTCCTGAAAAAGCACCGGATCAACGTCCATGAGGCCGTTGAGCTGGACGAGATCGAGGCCATCGCGGGCATGGTGCGCCATGGCCTGGGCGTGGCGCTTCTGCCCAGGCTGCGGCGGCTGGACATGAGGGGGCTGCGCCTGTTGTCGCTGGAGGAACTGGCCTTTCATCGCGAGATCGGCATCATCGGGCGCCTGCCCTTCGATGCGGGCAGCGTGCGCGACAAGATCGCGGAATGCCTGCTGCGGGCTGCGGCGGACGACGCCTGACGCCGTTGGCGCATCAGGGCGGATGGAACGGCGTAGCCATCTGGCGTCAGCCACGCATTCGACTGGCCGTCATCGTGCGCCAAACAGAAGGGCCCCGATGAAGGGGCCCTTGGTCATTACCGACGGTCTCAGCGTGCCTTACAGGCGGTCGCAGCGCACGGTGATGGGGTGGTTGCGCAAGTCGGACATCACGATGTCGTCGACCGCGCCTTCGACGTCGGTGATGACGTAGCCGATCTGGCCCCGCGTCTGCAGCGTCTGGCTGACGATGTTCAGGCCGTGCTGCGCCATCAGGTTGTCCAGCGCGCCCAGCGCCCCGGGCGCGTTGCGGTGGACGTGCAGGATGCGCGTGCCGCCCGCCTGTTCCAGGAACGGCAGTTCGGGGAAGTTGACGGCGCCCTTGGTAGTGCCGGCCTGCAGGAAGCGCACGAGCTTTTCAGCCACTTCGCGGCCGATGTTCTCTTGGGATTCCTGCGTGCTGCCGCCGATGTGCGGCGTGAGGATGACGTTGGGCATGCCGATGAGCGGACTGGCCAGGGGCTCGCCTGCGCCCTTGGGCTCGGTCGGGAAAACGTCCAGCGCGGCGCCGGCAAGGTGGCCGGACTTCAGCGCAGCGTGCAGGGCGGCGATGTCCACGACCGTGCCGCGCGAGGCATTGATCAGTATGGAGCCGCGGCGCATGCGCGCGATGGTGTCCGCGTTCATGATGTTTTCGGTGGACTTGCCGCCGGGCACGTGCAACGTCACGACGTCGGCCTGTTCCAGCAGTTCGTTCAGCGTGCCGGCGGGGCGGGCGTTGCCCAGCGGAAGCTTGGCCTCGACGTCGTGGTAGATGACGCGCATGCCCAGGCTTTCGGCCAGCGTGCTGATCTGCGATCCGATATTGCCGTAGCCAACGATGCCCAGCGTCTTGCCGCGGGTTTCAAAGGCGCCCGCGGCGCTCTTGTCCCAATGGCCCAAATGGACGCGGGCGTTCTTTTCGGGGATCCGGCGCAGCAGCAGGATGGCTTCGCCCAGCACCAGTTCGGCGACCGACCGGGTGTTAGAAAACGGTGCGTTGAACACCGGGATGCCGCGCTGCATGGCCGTGTCCAGGTCGACCTGGTTGGTGCCGATGCAGAAGCAGCCCACGACGCGCAGGTCGGGGTTGCCGGACAGCAGGGCGGCGTCCAGGTGCGTGCGAGAACGAATCCCCGCCACTTGCACGCCGCGCAGGGCGTCGTGCAATTGCGCCGGCGGCAGGGCCGCAGCGTGCGTGACGATGTCGGTGTAGCCGGCGGCCTCGAAGACGGCGCGGGCGCTCGGGTGGATGTTCTCGAACAGGACGATTTGTGCCATGACTGCCAAGGGGTGGGTGAGAAACGCGTTTTATTTATTGTGGACCATTTTTGCTGCGGTGCAAGGAGTAGCCATTGAGCCAATGGGGATGAATTGTTTCAGTGCGGCGGCGCGTGCGGCCGCAACGCGTGGCCATGGACGCCCCTGGGCCGGGGCTCCGTGGCGTTGAAGTGCGGCGCGGCCTAGCGGTACGCCTGGAAGACCGTGGCCCCGCCTTGCTTGTCCACCAGCACGATGTCGTGCGGGGTCTTGCGGCCGCCGTACTCCGGGCCGTCCATGCCGGGAGACCCCAGCGGCATGCCCGGTGCGGACAGGCCCGCCGCGTCGGGCTTCTCCAGCAGCAGCCGGCGCACGTCGCTGGCGGGCACGTGGCCTTCGATGGCGTAGCCGTCGACCAGGGCGGTATGGCACGAGCCGTAGTTGGCCATGCCGGCGTTGCGGCGGATCGGGCCGGTGTCGTCGACGTCATGCGTGGTGACGGCAAATCCGTTGTCGCGCATGTGCTTGACCCAGTCCTCGCAGCAGCCGCAGGTAGGCGTCTTCCAGACCTCGACCTTGACGGTCGATTGGGCGGCAACAAGAACAGGCGCGCACAGGGCCGCGGCGATGACCAGGCGGCGCGTAAGACGGGTAACGTTCATGATGCTCCGTGCAATGGGTAAGGAGGTAATTGGCGCTCAAAGGATACGGCAACGTAGCGCGCTTGATCTCGAGTGTCTTCGTGGCGCGGGCGCAAGGTAAGCGCCGTCATGTCAGAGCACCGACACCGAACCCTTCATGCCCGCAGCGTAATGGCCGGGTTCCAGGCAGCCGAAAGACACTGTTCCGGCCTTGTCGAAGCGCCACACGATCGCGCCGCTTTTGCCGGCTTCGAGCGACACCGCGTTCGCTTCCTCGTGCCGCATGCCGGGGTCCTTCATCATCATGTCGTAATGCGATTTCAGGTCGGCGTCGGTGCCCAGCACCAGCTCGTGGCGGATCTTGCCGGAATTGTGCACGTTCAGGCGCACGGTCTCGTCCGCCTTGACGTCGATGCTGGCCGGCGTGAAGCGCATGGCGTCGGTCATGTCGATGTCGATGGTGCGGGTGACGCGGGCGGCGTCGCCCGGCTTGCCGATGGGCGCGGAGGCGGCCGGCATGGCGTGGCCGGCATGGTCCTGGGCGCCGGCGGCAAGAACGGCGGCGGCCGGCGCGAACGCCAGGGCGGCAATGAGCGTGGTGCGAAGCTGAGTGCCTTTCACGTGAAATCCTTTCTGGGAGTGACCGTGATGGCACTGTAGAAAAACCGGGGTGACCCGATCCTGTCGCGCAGATTACGTTTTTGTAATGTTCGGGGCGGGCGATGCCGGGCCACGCAGCGTGATGCCGATCACGGTGCCACCCGCGTCCGACGCGGCATCCACGTCGCCGCCGTGCATGCGCGCAATGGCGCGCACGATGGCCAGCCCCAGGCCATGGCCTTCGCTGCGAGGGGCGCGAGCCGGCCCTGCGCGGAAAAAGCGGTCGAAGATGCGGGGCAGATCGGCGGGCGGGATGGGCGCGCCGGGATTGCGCACCTCTACCCGCGCTCCAGCGTCGGACATCGAGCAGGCCAGCACGATCTCTTCTCCGCGGGGCGTGGCCTTGATCGCATTCGAGATCAGGTTGGCCAGCGCGCGGCGCACCAGCCCCGGGTTGGCCGCCACGGTGGCGTCGCCCTCGTTGCGCAACCGCACGCCATGTTCTTCCAGCGTGGCCTCGTAGTATTCGGCGACGCGGCGGGCCTCGGCAGCCAGCGACACCGGCGACAGGTCGGCCGCGCGTTCGCCCCGGTCGGCGCGGGCCAGGAACAGCATGTCGTTGACCAGCGTCTTCAGGTCCTCAAGCTCTTCCAGGTTGGATTCCAGCGCGTCGCGCAGCTCCGCGGCATCGCGGGGCGAAGACAGCATGACCTGCGCGCCGTTGATGAGCGTCGCCAGCGGCGTGCGCAGTTCATGCGCCACGTCGGCGTTGAAACCTTCCATCTGCTGGTAGGCGGACTGCAGGCGGTCCAGCGTCCGGTTGAAGGAACGGACCAGTTCATGCAGTTCGCGGTCGGTGTCTTCCAGCGGCAGGCGAAGCGCCAGGTTGTCGGGCTGGATGCCGGCGGCCTGTTCGGACAGCCGGCGCGCCGGCGCCATGCTGCGCCGCACGGCCCAGGCGGCCAGCACCACGGTCGCGCCCACCCAAAGCGCGCAGATCAGCAGCAGGGCGGTGCCGTAGGCGTACAGGAATTGCGAGCTGGTGCGCGTGCTGACCGCGACGGTCAGATGCGCGCCGGGCAGGATGCGGTCGTTCATGGCCACGCGCAGCCCGCGCATGCGGCCGCCGTCGGGCGCCTGCAGCACGACCTGCCGGCCGTCCGCGGTCTCCAGCGTTTCAGGAGCGGCGCCGCCATACACCACCTTCCCCTGCGCGTCCTGGATCCAGATGCTCAACTGGGCCTGTCCCGCGCGCATCTCGTCGAACGTGGCGGCCAGGTCGGTCAGGCCGCTGGCGCTGTTCTGCATGTCGATCAGGTGGTCGATGAGTTCGAGCTTGCCGCTGACCTCGGTGATCTCCTGGCGCTCGACTTCGCGCTTGAGCGCCCAGAACAGGGTGGCGCCGGCAAGACTGGACACCAGCAGGGCGATGGCTCCCAGCAGCAGCGTAAGCCGCGCCTGCATCGACCGGACGCGGGGCCGGCGACCGACGGGAGGATTCATGAATGCCGGCCGTCAGGGGGGCGGCCGTCAGCCGACCGTGATTCCAGCACGTACCCCATGCCGCGCACGGTGTGCAGCAGCTTCATGTCGTAGGGATCGTCCAGCTTGCCGCGCAGCCGCCTCACCGCCACGTCGATGACATTGGTGTCGCTGTCGAAATTCATGTCCCAAACCTGCTCGGCCAGTGTGGTGCGCGACAGCACCTGGCCCTGGCGGCGCAGCAGCAGCGCCAGCAGGCTGAATTCCTTGGCGGTCAGGTCCAGGCGCTGGCCGCCGCGCTGGACGCGGCGGCGCGCCAGGTCCAGCTCCAGGTCGGCCAGCCGCAGCAGCGTGGGTTCCTGCGTGCGGCCGCGTCGCAGCAGGGCCTGCACCCGGGCCAGCAATTCAGAAAAGGCAAAGGGCTTGACCAGGTAGTCGTCGGCGCCGCCTTCCAGACCGCGCACACGGTCTTCGACGGCATCTCGGGCCGTCAGCATCAGGATGGGCGTGTCCTTGCGCGCGCGCACCGACGCCAGGACCTCGAAGCCGTCCACGCCGGGCAGCATGACGTCCAGCACGATCAGGTCGTACGCGCCCTCCAGGGCGAGGTGCCGGCCGTCCAGGCCGTCACGCGCCACGTCCACGACGTGGCTTTGCTCCGACAACCCCTTCCTGAGGTAGTCGGCCAATTTGGGTTCGTCTTCAATGACCAGGATGCGCATGGCCAAAAATTTACCATCGCGCCGGTGGAAAGGCCTGGCGATACCCCCGCCTCAAAGCCGGGGTATCAGGCCGTTTCGGCGACGGCGATGCGGTCCGGGGGAAAGCGCAGCGCAAAGACGCTGCCCTTGCCGGGTTCGCTGGTGATGAGCAGTTCGGCGTCGTGGCGCATTGCGATGTGCTTGGTGATCGCCAGCCCCAGCCCGGTGCCGCCCACGGCGCGCGACCGGCCTCGGTCCACGCGGTAGAAGCGTTCGGTCAGGCGGGGCAGGTGGCGCGCGGGGATCCCGATGCCGGTGTCCTGCACGCTGTAGTGCGCCCCGCCATCGGCCTCGCGCTCCCACCGCACGGTGATCTTGCCGCCGTCCGGCGTGTAGCGCACCGCGTTGGTCAGCAGGTTGGACAGGGCGGAAGTCAGTTCGGTCTCGGCGCCCAGCACGTCCAGGCTTTCGTCGATGTGCCATTCCAGCACGTGACGGCCGCCCGACAGCGCCTCGATCTGCTGGCGCGCCTTCTGCAGCAGCGCGCCCATGTTGACGGCGCGCGGATCGCTGCCCGGCGACGATTCCAGCGTGGATAGGGTCAGCAAGTCTTCGACGATGGCCTGCATGCGATGCGCCTGTTCATGCATCATGTCGATGTACTGGGCACGCTGCTCTTGCGGCAGCGCGTCGTCCGGCATGTCGCGCAGCGTTTCCAGGAACCCGGCCAGCACGGTCAGCGGCGTGCGCAGTTCATGCGAGACGTTGGCGACGAAGTCGCGGCGGGTGGTTTCCAGGCGTTCGATCTGCGTGACGTCGCGCGTGATGAGCAGGCGCTGGTTGCTGGCGTAGGCCGTGAGCTGCATCATCATCAGCCGTTCCTGGCCTTGCTGGCCCAGCCGCACCAGGATGGGCTCCGGCCAGGACGCGCGGTGCGCGTACTCCACGAACTCGGGGGCGCGCAGCAGGTTCAGCAGGTTGTGGCCGCGGTCGGCGGGCAGGCGCAAGCCCAGGTGCTGGCGCGCCATGCGGTTGCACCAGTCGATCTGGAAGTCTTCATTAAGGGTGACCGCGCCATCCGGCAGCGCCTGCGCGGCCGCCAGCATGCCCTGCATGGTGTCGCGGGTCTCGGACAGTTCGCGGGCGCGGGCCCGGGTGTAGCGATACAGCGGGGCGAGGATGTCGTCCCACGGGCCCACGGAAGCGGGCGGGGCGGTGTCGGGGTGGTTGGCCCAGCGGGAGACCAGCGACAGCCGCCAGCTTCGCCAGAGCAGCATGGCGGTCAGCGCGGTTGAAAACACCAGCCAGCCCGCCGGGTCTCCAATGAGCCATTGCGCCAGTAATGCAATCACCGCCCACAGGGCGACCAGGAAAAGTGTGCGCAGCCAGATCATCGTGCGCAAGTTTTACCGCGTGGGAAGCTGTGCCGTAAACCGATAACCGCTGCCGCGGACAGTTTCCACGTGCGCGTCGTGGCCGCTGGGTTCCAGGGCCTTGCGCAGGCGGCGAATGTGGACGTCGACCGTGCGTTCTTCCACGAACACGTGGTCGCCCCAGACCTGGTCCAGGAGCTGCGAACGGGAGAAGACGCGTTCGGGGTGCGTCATGAAGAAGTGAAGCAGGCGGAATTCGGTGGGCCCGATCTGCAGCGACTGGCTGTTGCCCGACAGGCGATGCGTCACCGGATCGAGCTTCAGGCCGCCGACGTCGATCACGTCGTCGGTGAGCTGCGGCGCGCGGCGGCGCAGCACGGCCTTGATGCGGGCCATCAGCTCTTTCGGGGAGAACGGCTTGGTGATGTAGTCGTCGGCGCCGGCTTCCAGGCCGTCAACCTTGTCCTGCTCGGAACCCTTGGCCGTCAGCATGATGACCGGGACGGCGCGGGTGCGCTCGTCGTTGCGCAGCTTGCGCGCCATGGCCAGGCCGGACGTGCCGGGCAGCATCCAGTCCAGCAGGATCAAATCGGGCAGCTCGGCGCGGATCAGCGTCTGGGCCTGGTCGGCGTCGAAGGCGCGCAGCACCTTGTGCCCGGCGAAGGACAAGTTGACGGCGATCAGTTCCTGGATTGCGGGTTCGTCTTCGACGACGAGGATGGTGCTGGACATGTGGAATTTGGCACACTTCGGAGCGCCGGCGCGGCGCGAACATTGCGATAGTATGGCCGCAATATTTCAGGTATGTGACCGCAGCGCGTCATCTGGCGGCTGAGTCCGCCGCCGGCGCGCGCCCGATAGGCTACCATTGAACGATATATCGGGAATACACCATGCAAAACCCCTCCGAATCGCAACAATCCTCCAGCTCGGACTCGGCATCCACGCATTTCGGCTTCCAGTCGGTCCCGGAAAGCGATAAGGCCCGCAAGGTCGCCGAAGTCTTCCATTCGGTCGCCCAGCGCTACGACATCATGAATGACTTCATGTCGGGCGGCCTGCACCGCGTCTGGAAGGCATTCACGATTGGCCGTGCGGCCATCCGCCCCGGCATGAAGGTGCTGGACATCGCCGGCGGCACGGGCGACCTGGCCCGCGCCTTCGCCAAGCGCGCCGGCCCCACGGGCGAGGTCTGGCTCACCGACATCAATGATTCCATGCTGCGGGTGGGCCGGGATCGGCTGACCGACGCCGGTCTGCTGGTGCCCGCCGCCGTGTGCGACGCTGAACGCCTGCCGTTCCCTTCGGGCTATTTCGACCGCGTCAGCGTGGCCTTCGGCCTGCGCAACATGACCCACAAGGACCGCGCCCTGGCGGAAATGACCCGGGTGCTCAAGCCGGGCGGCAAGCTGCTGGTCCTCGAATTCTCGCGCATCGCCAAGCCTTTGGCTCCTGCGTACGACTGGTATTCCTTCAATGTGCTGCCCTGGCTGGGCAAGAAGGTCGCCAAGGACGAAGCCAGCTATCGATACCTGGCGGAATCCATTCGCATGCACCCCGACCAGGACACCCTGGCCGACATGCTGCGCACGGCCGGGCTCGAACGGGTCCAGTACTTCAACCTGACTGCCGGCATCGCCGCCCTGCACGAAGGCGTGCGGCTGGGATAACGCGGGGCGTCCACGGCAAGTTTCACCCTCCGGCGGGGAACTTGTCGGGCGACGGCTTGTCCGTTATTCTTACACCATTCAGATTACTGTAAGAAAAGTCGCGCAGATGGTCTCGCGTATTGCGGGGCCCTCCCGTTGCTCGGGGCAGCGGGGGCGCGAGTACGAGGGAGCAAACCTATGTCCAAATTCTGTCTTTCGCGGTTTGTCGCCGCGGCGCTCATCGCCGTTTCCGGCGCTGCGCTGGTGACGGCGTCGTTTGACGCCGAAGCCCGCCGCGCTGGCGGCGGCTCGAGCGTCGGCCGCCAATCGTCCAACGTAACGCAGCAGCGCCAGGCCACCACGCCGCCCGCCGCCAACAGCAGCACGGCAGGCGCCACCGCCGCTCCGGCAGCCGCTGGCGCGGCCACGGCTGGCGCCGCGGGCGCCGCCGCCAAGAGCGGCGCTTCGCGCTGGCTTGGCCCCATCGCCGGCATCGCCGCCGGCCTGGGTATCGCCGCGCTGCTCTCCAGCATGGGCCTGTCGGGCGCGTTCCTGGAGTTCCTGTCGTCCGCGCTGCTGATCGCCGCGGTCGTCTTCGCCGTCATGTTCATCATCCGCCGCCTGCGCGGCGCCGGTCCGCGCACTGCCACCCAGGGCGCGTTCGGCGGTGGCAACAACGCCTCGGGCCAGCAGCAACAGCAACCGATGTGGCGCGAATCGCTGCAGCCCGGCGCCGCTGCGCCTGCCGCTGCCGCTGCTGCACCGGTCGCTCCTCCGGCTGTCCTGCCCAAGATGGGCGAAGACACCAACTGGTTCGTGCCGGGCGATTTCGACACGGCGAACTTCCTGAAGCAAGCCAAGGACCAGTTCGTCCGGATCCAAGGCGTGTGGGACAGCGGCAACGTCGACAACCTGCGCGAATTCCTCACTGACGACCTGATCACCGAGCTCAAGCCCCAGCTGGCCGAGCGCGGCGCGGCGCCCAACAAGACCGAAGTGGTCCTGCTGAACGCCGAAATGCTGGGCATCGAAACGGTTTCCGACGGTCACCTGGCCAGCGTGCGCTTCTCCGGCATGCTGCGCGAGGCTCCGGGCGCCGAAGCTTTCCGCTTCGAAGAGGTCTGGAACCTGTTCAAGCCGGCCACGGGCGGCTGGCTGCTGGCCGGCATCCAGCAGATCCCGGTGGAGCACGCCAGCTAAGCCTGGCGGCCCTGCTCGACCGATCTGTGCCGCGGGCGCCATAAGGCGTCCGCTTGAACCGGCCCCTCAAGGGCCGGTTTTTCCATGTGCCCCCGCAGAACAGGCACCCATCTAACCCGTTACACTCCCGATTTACCCATCAACTTCGGCAAGCCCCGCCATCGGGTCGTTGCAACCGTCATGCTGCCTCTTCCGTTCCTGCCCACCCCCACGCGCCTGGCCATCAGCGCCCTCAACGCCCTCTTGCGGCGCGAGGACTGGGCGCGCGAACGCCTGGCCCGGCATGCCGGCAAGACGGTGCGGTTTGCCATGGGTGGATTCACCCTTGGCCTGTCCATCGACAGCGAAGGGCTGGCCGACCAGGCCGACCCCGCCGTGGTGCCAGACGTTACCCTGACCGTCGCCCCTGAAAAGCTGCCGCTGCCGCGCCTGGGCGCCGGCCGCGAAACGCCGGACTTCGCCGAGGCCACGCATATTTCCGGGGACGCGGCGCTGGCGCAGGTGGTTGCCGACCTGTCCAAGCAGTTGCGCTGGGATCCCGAGGACACACTGGCCCGCGTGGTGGGCGACATCGCCGCGCTGCGCATCGTGGGGGGCGCCCGCGCGGTGGTCGGCGGCGCGCGCACGGCCGGTCAGCGGCTTGCTGAAAACGTCTCGGAATACCTGTCCGAGGAAAGCGGCGTATTGGCGGGCCGTCCGGCCCTGGAGCAGTGGCGGCTGGACCTGGCCGACCTGAACGCCCGCGCGGACGCGCTGGCCCGTTCGGCGGCCGCGCTGCAAACCCGCCTGGCTTCGGCCAGCGCAAAGCGGGGCGCCTGATCCATGTTCCCCTTGCTGCGCCTTTTCCGCATCATCCTCGTTTCGCTGCGCTATGGCCTGGACGAACTGGTGTTGTCCAGCCTGAACCATCCGCTGGCCACCTGCCTGCTGCGAGTCATCCGACTGGGCACGCGCCCGCGCACCCCGCGCGGCCAGCGGCTGCGCCTGGCGCTGGAATCGCTGGGCCCCATTTTCGTGAAGTTCGGGCAGGTGCTGTCCACGCGGCGCGACCTGATCCCGGCCGACATCGCGAACGAACTGGCCCTGCTGCAGGATCGCGTGCCGCCGTTCCCGTCGGCGCAGGCGGCGGCCTGCATCGAGGCTGCCCTGGGCGCGCCTCCGGACAAGCTGTTCGCGCAGTTCGAGATCGATCCCGTCGCGTCGGCCTCGATTGCGCAGGTCCACTTTGCCGTCCTGCACGACGGCCGCGAAGTCGCGGTCAAGGTGCTGCGCCCGGGCATGCTCAGCATCATCGAAAAGGATCTGTCGCTGCTGAAGGTCGTGGCGCGCATCATCGAGCGCCTGGGCCCGGACGGCCGCCGCCTGAAGCCGCGCGAGGTCGTGGCGGAGTTCGACAAGTACCTGCACGACGAGCTGGACCTGGTGCGCGAGGCATCTAATTGCAGCCAGTTGCGCCGCAACTTCGGTCCCGAATCCGGCCGCGGCGACATGCTGATCGTGCCCGAGGTGATCTGGGAATACACGGCTTCCACCGTGTTCACCATGCAGCGCATGTACGGCATGCCGGTGGGCCAGGTCGAGCGCATGCGCGAGGCCGGCATCGACATCCCCACGCTGGCGCGCACCGGCGTTGAAATCTTCTTCACCCAGGTGTTCACCGACGGCTTTTTCCATGCCGACATGCACCCGGGCAACATCTACGTGTCGGACCGCCCCGGGACGCTGGGCAGCTATATTGCGCTGGACTTCGGCATCGTGGGATCGCTGTCCGAGTTCGACAAGAACTACCTGGCGCAGAACTTCCTGGCGTTCTTCCACCGCGACTATCGCCGGGTGGCGCAGTTGCATATCGAGTCGGGCTGGGTGCCGCCCGACACGCGCGAGGAAGAACTGGAGGGCGCGGTGCGCGCCGTCTGCGAACCGTATTTTGACCGTCCGCTGTCGGAAATCTCGCTGGGGCAGGTGCTGCTCCGGCTGTTCCAGACGTCGCGCCGGTTCAATGTCGAGATCCAGCCGCAGTTGGTCCTGTTGCAAAAGACCCTGCTCAACGTCGAGGGACTGGGCCGCCAGCTCGATCCCAACCTGGATCTCTGGAAGACGGCCAAGCCCTATCTGGAACGCTGGATGCGCCAGCGTGTCGGATTCCAGGGCCTGCGCCAGAGCCTGGAAAAAGAAGCCGCGCAGTGGTCGCAAATGCTGCCGGCCTTGCCCAGGCTGGTCCATGACCACCTGAGCCGTCCCAATGTCTCGCCGGCGCTGCTGGCCGAGATGACGCAGCTGCGCCGCGCGCAGGAGCAGAACAACCGGCTGGTTGCAGCGCTGGTTGGGGTGCTGGCGCTGGCCGTCGGGGTCGCCATATGGGCCCTGACCCGATAGGCGGCGCGATGATCTAGACCATCCTTGTCATGTTTCATTCATGAAACGGTCATCATAGCTTCGCGGGAGACGGCGAAAAATAGCGCTGCGGTGGATGGAATGCAGCGCCTCCGCCTATAAGAACGCGCGCGCCATTCATCAATTTTCATAGCCCCACTAGCGGGACGAATACAAGGGCAGAACATGCTTTATCCTGAACTCTTCAAGACCATGGAAGCCGTGCGCTGGAACATGGCGCACGACATTCCCTGGGGCGACTTCGACCGCAGCAAGCTCTCGGACGAACAGGCCCACACGATCAAGATGAACGCCATCACCGAGTGGGCGGCGCTGCCGGCCACCGAAATGTTCCTGCGCGACAACCGCGGCGATAGCGATTTCTGCGCGTTCATGTCGGTGTGGTTCTTTGAAGAGCAGAAGCACTCCCTGGTGCTGATCGAATACCTGCGGCGCTTCTGCCCGGACCTGGTGCCCACCGAAGAAGAACTGCACAACGTGCGCTTCGAGTTCGACGCCGCGCCGGAGCTTGAAACGCTGATGCTTCACTTCTGCGGTGAAGTGCGCCTGAACCACTGGTATCGTCGCGCCGCGGAATGGCACACCGAGCCCGTCATCAAGGCCATCTACAAGACGGTGGCGCAGGACGAGGCGCGCCACGCCGGCGCCTATCTGCAATACATGCGCCGCGCACTGCATGACCGCGGGCAGCACACCAGCGAGCAGGCCCGGCTGGCGTTCTCGAAGATCGGCGTGCTGATGGCTTCGGCCGGCCGCACGCAGCAGGCCCTGCACCCGACCAACCTGCACGTGAACAAAGACCTGTTCCCGAACGACACCGTGCAGTCGCGCCTGCCGGAACCCGGCTGGCTCGAGCACTGGCTGGACACGCAGATCCGCTTTGACGGCGTCTGGGAACAAAAGGTCGCCACGCGGATCCTGCACATCCTGTCCAAGCTCATGGACCGCAGCTTCGAGACCGTGAAGGACCTGAACCGCTACCGCAAGGAAATGACGGCGCTGATCGTTCCCAAGGATAAAGAGATCATCCTGGCCGGCGCCTGATCCCTCCTATAATCGCCGCATGTCCGCCGCCCGTTTCGAATCCAAGGTCCTGTCCCGCGACGAATGCGTCGCCGCCATCGCCGCCGGCCGCTATCCGCGGCCGCTGGTGTTCACCAACGGGGTGTTCGACATCCTGCATCGCGGACACGCCACCTACCTGGACCAGGCCGCCCAGTTGGGCGCCACGCTGGTGGTGGCGGTGAACACCGACGAATCGGTGCGCCGCCTGGGCAAGGGGGCGGAGCGTCCGCTGAACCGCATGGAAGACCGGGCGGCGCTGTTGGCCGCGCTGGGCTTCGTGACCGTGGTCACGTCCTTCCACGAAGACACGCCCGAGGCGCTGATCGGGCAGATCAAGCCCGACCTCATCGTCAAGGGCGGCGACTACGACATGGAAACGTTGCCCGAGACCGCGCTGGTGAAAACCTGGGGCGGGCGTGCCGTGGCGATTCCCTTTGAATTCGAACGTTCCACCACGGCGCTGGTGAAGAAGATCCAGGGCGGCTGAACGACAACCGCCCTCGACCTCAAAGAAAAAGGCGGCCCGCGAGGCCGCCTTTTTCTTTTGTCCGAGACTGCCTGTCAGGCCGTCAGCGAGGGTCGCGCAGCAGCCGGTTGATGGCTTCCAGATCCGATTCGGCCAGGATGCCGCTGGTGGCCTTCAGGCGCAGGCTGGACAGCACGGTGCTGTAGCGGGCCAGCGCCAGGTCGCGCTGGGTGGCGTAGAGCTGCTGCTGGGCATTGAGCACGTCCAGGTTAATGCGCACCCCGACCTCGTAGCCCGTCCGGTTGGCCTCCACGGCGGCGCGGCTGGACTTCTCGCCGGCTTCCAGCGCCTGGATGCGCGCCAGGCCACTGGTGACGCCGGTGTAGTACTGGCGGGCGGCCTGGACGGCCTGGCGACGCGCCGCCTCGAAGTCGTAGCGCGCCTTTTGCTCCAGTTCCACCTTTTCCGTGACCTGCGAGGACACGCCGCCGCCCGAATACAGCGGGATGGACAGCACCACACCGATGGTGTTGTCGATAGGCTTGCCGGGCGCCGCGTTGCGCATCACGGCGTCGCTGGCGCTGCCGCTGGTGGCGCGCAGGTTGAGCGTGGGGTAGTGGCCGCTCTTGGCGATCTGGATTTCGCGGCCGGCGATGCGGGTCAGGAGCTGCGCGCGCAGGACTTCCAGGCTGGACGATTCGGCCTGGGTGCTCCAGTCCGATACGCGCGCCGGGTGCGGTGCGGGCAGTTGCACGCCATAGGGCAGTTCGGACAGGGCGCCGGGCGCCGTGCCGATGATCTTGGCCAGTTCCTCGCGGCGGACGTCGAGATCGTTCTGCAGCCGCAGTTCCTGCGCGACGACAAGGTCGTAGCGGGCCTGGGCCTCGTACGTGTCCGTGATGGTGGCGTTGCCGAGTTCGAAGTTGCGCTTGGCGGATTCCAGCTGCCCGCCTACGGCGGCCTTTTCCGCTTCGGTGGCGGTCAGCGTGTCCTGGGCATACAGCACGTTGAAGTAGGCGTCCGCCACGCGCAGCAGCAGGTCCTGATAGGCCTGCTGAAGCTGGACCTCGACGTCGGCGACGATAAGCTTGGACTGTTCGAAGTTCTGCCAGCGGCCCCAGTCGAAGAGCGGTTGGGTCAGCGCCAGGTCCCACACGCCGCGCCCGCCGCTGTACGCGTAGGACAGGCCGCGGGTGCTGCGGGTTTCCTGGTAGGCGCCGCCGGCTTCCGCGGAGATCAGCGGAAGCAGCAGCGCGCGGGCCTGGGGTTCTTTTTCAAGGCCGGCGCGGTAGTTGGCGCGCGCCGCAGCGTAGACGGGGTCGTTGCCCAGCGCGGCCTGCCAGACCTGGACGAGGTTTTGCGCAGAGGCGGTCAGGGGGCCGACGCTTGCGGCAGAGGTGAATACCAGTAAAGCCGTAAGCGAGCGGACGCGCATGATCTTCAACGATACGCCGGGCCGCCGGGCGATGCGCCGGCCTGTATCGGGGCCGGGCGCGGGCGGCGAGGTTGCGGGTTTAGAACTTGAACTGGGAGACCGCGACGCCGCGCAGCGGCTTGATGACGGTTTCGAACAGGTTCACGGTTTCGAAGCTGGCGGCGGTGGTGCGGGTGATGCGACAGGCCGTCATGACGGGAGCCTGGCCGACGACCACGACAAGGCGACCGCCCACGCGCAGCTGGTATTTCAGTGCGTCCGGCACGACCGGCACGGAACCGGTGACCAGGATGGCGTCGTATTCGGTGGAGCCCCAGCCGTTGCGGGCGTCGCCGGTTTCGACCTTGACGTTGGTGACGTTGTTGATCTGCAGGTTCTGCTGCGCGAAGGTCACCAGGCGGCTGTCGATTTCAACCGAGGTGACCTGCTGCGCCAGGTAGCCCAGCAGGGCGGCCTGATAGCCGGAACCCGTGCCGATTTCCAGCACGCAGTCGGACTTGGTCAGCAGCAGCTCCTGCGCCAGGCGGGCTTCCACCTTGGGGGCCAGCATGGTCTGACGCGTATTGACCGCATTGATCTCGAGCGGCAGCTCAAGGTCGGAAAACGCCAGGGCGCGCAGGGCCGGCGGAACGAATTGTTCGCGGCGCACATCGAACAGCGCTTGCAGCACGTTGGCGTCCAGGACGTCCCACGGGCGGATCTGCTGTTCCACCATATTGAAGCGGGCTTGTTCTACGTCGGGCAGGGTCGAAGCGTTCATGACGGTCAGAAAAAACAGAGGAATCAACAGGCCATTGTACCGATTCGTAGCGTCCTGTGACGGCCCGCCCCGCCGGTAGATGTTTCAGTCGGGACGCCGTACCCCGCAAAAGCAGACGGCGCCCCGTGGGCGCCGTCTGAAAGCAGGGCCGTGGCCGCTACCACCATCCGTGGAAGTGGTGGACCGGTCCGTGGCCCGAGCCCACCGACAGGCGCTCGGCGTGGCGGATCGCTTCGGTGAGGTAAGCCTTGGCACGCTTGGCGGATTCCGGTACGTCCCCGATTTGCGGGATCAGAGCCGCCAGCGCGGCCGACAGCGTGCAGCCGGTGCCGTGCGTGTTGGCGGTATCGATGCGGTGGCCGGGCAGTTCGATCATGCGGTCGCCGTCGTGCAGCAGGTCAATGGTTTCGCTGCCGGGCAGATGTCCGCCCTTGACCAGCACCCAGCGTTCGCCCGAATGCGCCAGCTTGTTGCGCAGGCGTTCGGCCACGCGCCGCATTTCCTTGACCGTTTCGACCGGGCGTTCTTCCAGCAGCACGCCGGCCTCGGGCAGATTGGGCGTCAGCAGGGTGGTCAGGGGCAGCATGGCTTCGCGCATGGCGCCCACGGCGTCGTTCTCGAGCAGCAGGTCGCCGCTTTTGGCGACCATGACCGGGTCCAGCACCACGTGGGACGGCGTCCACTTGGCGAGCTTTTCAGCCACGACTTCGATGACCGGGCGCTGGCCCAGCATGCCGACCTTGACCGCGTCGATGCGCACGTCGGTGAAGAGCGTGTCGATCTGCAGGCCGACGAAGGCGGGCGGCACCGGCGAAATGCCGGTCACGCCCTGCGTGTTCTGCGCGGTCAGCGCGGCGATGATGGCGCAGCCATAGGCGCCCAGCGCGCTCATGGCCTTGACGTCGGCCAGGATGCCGGCGCCGCCGGAGGGGTCGACGCCCGCGATGGTCAGCGCATTGGGAATGGGACGGCCGCTGGCGGCCGGCTGGCGGGAGCTCATTTGGCGGGACCGGCGGTGATGAGGCCTTCGGTGGGCGAGCTGGGCGCGCCGCTGTAGAGCTTCTTGGGCATACGGCCGGCCAGGAAGGCTTCGCGGCCGCTTTCAACGCCCTTTTTCATGGCGCTGGCCATGAGGACGGGGTCGCGGGCTGCGGCGATGGCGGTGTTCATCAGCACGGCGTCGCAGCCCAGTTCCATGGCGATGGCGGCGTCCGACGCGGTGCCCACGCCGGCGTCGACGACGACCGGCACGCGGGCCTGCTCGATGATCAGGCGCAGGTTCCAGGGGTTCAGGATGCCCATGCCCGAGCCGATCAGGGAGGCCAGCGGCATGACGGCCACGGCGCCCATGTCTTCGAGCATGCGGCACTGGATGGGGTCGTCGGTGCAATAGACCATGACCTTGAACCCTTCGTCGACCAGCGTCTTGGTGGCCTTCAGCGTTTCGGGCATGTTGGGGAACAGGGTGTGGGGATCGCCCAGCACTTCCAGCTTCACGAGGTCATGGCCGTCCAGGAGCTCGCGCGCCAGGCGCAGGGTGCGCACCGCGTCATCGGCGGTGTAGCAGCCCGCCGTGTTCGGCAGCAGCGTAAATTTTGACGTGGGGACGTAGTCCAGCAGGTTCGGTTCGCCGGCGTTCTGGCCGATGTTGGTGCGGCGGATGGCGACGGTGACGATTTCGGTGCCGCTGGCGTCCAGCGCCGCGCGAGTCTGTTCGAAGTCCTTGTACTTGCCGGTTCCGACGAGCAGGCGCGACGAATAGACGCGGCCGGCGATGGTGAGAGTGTCTTGTGTGGTCATGGCGGTGCTTCAAAGGGCGGGCGCGCACGATGCGAGGCCCGCGGGGGACTGGCTGTCTGATGCCCGAATGATAAAGCAGGTCGCGGTGTGGCAGGAGCCGGCCGTCGCCAAGCGCGTTCCACTATTTGCGCAAGACGCGCGTCAGCGCACCCGGTCCAGGTCCGCGCAAAGGGTCTCTGCCGCGTCGATCAGCCGCGGCCCCGGCCGGTACAGCGCGTCGGCGTCGATCCCGTACACGTGGCCCTGGCGGGCGGCGGGCAGGCCCATCTTCTGCCATGCAGACAGGTTCGCCTGCGTATCCTCGGGGCGGCCGACGCCGGCCAGCACCACCTCGGGCCGCGCCGCCAGTACGCCTTCCAGGGTGACTTGCGGCGCCACGATGGACGCCTGGCCAAAGACATTGACGCCGCCGCACAGGCGCAGCGCGTCGCTGACGATGCTGGCGTCGTTCAGGGTGAAGATGGGGTCCAGGCCCGCCTGCACAAAGACACGCACGGGCCGCCGGCCCGCATAGCGCGCCTTCAGGGCGTCCAGCCGCCTTTGCAGGTCCTGCGCGGTGGCGCGCGCGACCGGTTCGGTGCCGAACAGCACGCCCATGCGCTCGACGGCGCCGGGTATGGCCTCGAGCGTCAGCGGATCGCTGTAGAAGACGGGTACGCCCAGCTTGTCCATCACGCGCACCAGGGGTTCGGCGGCCGACGGCTGCCAGGCGATCAAGAGGTCGGGGCGGGCGGCGGCCACGCGCTCGGCGTCCGGCTGCGTGCCGTCGCCGATGACCGGCACCGCGCGGGCCGCGGGCGGGTAGTCGCTGCCGCGCACGGTGCCCACCAGGTAGTCGCCCGCGCCGGCGGCGTAGACGAGTTCGGTGGCATGCGGGGCAAGGGTGATCGCGCGCCGCGCGGGCGCGGCCAGGACGACGTTGCGGTCGCGGTCGTCGTGGACCTGGATGGCGGCCGCCGACCCGGCCGGCGCGCCGCTGGCGAACGCCGGACCGAGCGCCAGCATCAGCGCCAGGCCGGCGATCGTCGAAGCGCGGAGGGGTGTCATGAGGAATCTCGAAATAGTCGGCGGGGCCCGCCGACTATATCGGAAGCCGGCAATCAATAGCGCAGCGTGAGCGACGCGTAGAAATTGCGGCCCGGGGCAGGGTACAGGCTGTAGTTGGCGACCGGACCCAGCATTTCGAACGACGCATTGCCGCCGCGGATGCCGTAGGTGGCGTACTGGCGGTCGAAGATGTTGTTCACGCCCACGGCGCCTTCGATGTTGCGCGTGAACTTGTAGGCCAGCTTGGTGTTGAACAGGACGTAGGCGTCCAGTTGCTTGTCGAACTGGTTGGCCTGGTCGTTGTCCATGCGCGACTTGCCCACGTACTGCGCCGCCACGTTCCACAGGAACGAATCGGTGGGGCGCCAGGTCACGGCGGCATTGGCCAGCCACTTCGGCGCCAGGGGCACGGTCTTGCCCGCCAGGTCCACGCCGGCGTAGGTGCCGGAGCGGAACTGCGCTTCCATCCAGGTCAGGTTGGCGTCCAGGGTCACGCTGCTGGACAGGGCGGTGTGGCCTTCCAGTTCGATGCCCTGACGGCGGGTCGGATCGAGGTTGGTGTTCGCGCCGGTGCCCGGGCCCCACAGACCGTCGGCCAGCGGGTTGTACTGGATCTCGTTGGTCAGGTCATAGTGGAAGTACGACAGGCGCGCGCTGCTGGTGGCGGATTGCCAGGTGACGCCCAGTTCCTTGTCGATGGAGGTCTGGGGCGCCAGCGGCGACTGGACCGACAGCAGTTCGTCGGCATTGGGCAGGCGGAAGCTGCGGCCGACCTTGCCGTACAGCCCGAAGCCGCTGGGCAGGTCCTGGCGCACGCCCAACTGCCAGGCGGTCAGGTGGTTGCTGCGGTCGGACGGGGTGCCGGAACCCGAGATCACGTCCAGGTCGTCCGACGCGTACTGGCGGCGCACGCCCATCGTCACGTAGGTGCTTTCCGTGGCGCGGATCTGGCCTTCGGCGAACAGGCCGTACTGGTGCTGGCGCGACTGCCACTGCGACGGCTCGAAGTCGTAGTAGGCGTTCTGGTCGGCCGTGGTCTTGGCTTCCTGCGCGTCTGCGCCGAACACCACGCTGTGGCCGCCGTTGATCGGCAGGCGGTAGCGAATGCTGCCGATGTTCTCTTCCAGCGTCTGGTCGCGCAGCGTGTCGCCGAAACCGTCATAGGTCAGGCCGTTCAGCTTCTTTTCGCGGGTCGACAGGTCGGCGTACAGGACGCCGGCGCCGATGGCCTGTTCCAGTTGCAGGCCGAACGTGGTGGTCGTCGTCTTGACGAAATCGACGTCGTTCTTCGAACCGCGCGGGTCGTCCTGGAATTCGTTCACGCCGGTGAACGGGTTGATCGAGCGCGGGCCCGGCAATTCCAGCTTCTGCGTGGTCGTGCGGCCGTACAGGCGGATCGAGCCGTCGTCGTGGCGGAACGTGATGCCGCCGCCGCCGCCTTCGCGGCGCTCGCCGCTGTTGTCGCGGTAGCCGTCGCTGTGCAGCGACTGCATGTAGGCGTCGACGCCCACCTTTTCGTTGTTCATCGAGACGGCGGCGTCGTACTGGCGCAGGCCGTAGCTGCCGAAGGTGGCGGTGGCGCGGGCGGTCACCGGTTCCTTCGAAAAATCCGATTTGGTGATGATGTTGATCACGCCGCCGGTGGTGCCGCCGCCGTACTGGACGGAGCCGCTGCCGCGCACGATTTCAATACGCTCCACCTGGTCCAGCGGCACCACGCCCAGGCTGGGCGCCGACAGGTCGTTGGTGTTCTGCTTGACGCCGTCGATCAGGATCAGCGTGTTGCTGGCGCCCGTGATGCCGAAACCGCGCAGGTCCACGATGGCGTTGTCGCTGGAGCTGGTGGTGTTGATCAGGTTGATGCCGGCCTGCGTGGACAGCAGGTCCTGCATGGTGCGGGCGCTGCTGGCCGCGATGTCTTCGGCGGTAAGCACCGAGATCGACACCGGCAGGGTGCGGCCGTCGGTGGGCACGCGCTGGGCGGTGACGGTGATCTTGTCGAGTTCAGGGGTGGCGGGGGCAGCTTGCTGGGCGGCGGCAAGCGCCGGGGCGGAACAGACCAGAGCGCCGGCGTAGCGCCGGATGGAGCGGGCTTTCATCTACATAACCTCGAAGCGACCCGCGACCCCGCAGGCCATTCACGATGGGGAGGATGCCCTGGCCGCGGCGGGCCAAGGGGCCGGGCGGCGTGGAACGAGCATCCTGACGAGCGAACAGGCCGGTATCGGGCTGCCATGGGCGCGAGCGCGCATGGGGACCGTTGCGGGGGCAGCACAGGCTGGACGCGGGGGCTGCCGGGCGGCCTTGTGGACGGCGCGGCGGCCCGCTGGGGGGCGTCTTCCTGTTTCCCGTTTATCTTCCGCGCGCGGCGGGCAAGTGTTGCGTCTTTGCCTGCTAATTGCGCCGAAAGCACCGGTTCGGGGCCGAAACTGTATCACCGGGAGGCGCGGGAAGGCCCATTTTGTTACGATCAGGGCTTGTTTTTCCAGCGTTTTTCGCTTTTTAGCCACATTCGCGCTGCCGTGGCCAACCCATTTGGACCTGATCGTGTCGTATCCCCGCCTGCCGTACCCTCCCGAAGCCTATACCCATGGCGGCGAATTCGCGCGCCTGCTGGGCAAGCGCATCCTGATCCTGGACGGCGCCATGGGCACCATGATCCAGCGCTACAAACTGGGCGAAGCGGACTTCCGCGGCGAGCGCTTCGCCGATCACGGCAAGGACGTGAAGGGCAACAACGAGCTGCTGTCGCTGGTGCGGCCCGACGTGATCTCCGAGATTCACCGCCAGTACCTGGAAGCGGGCGCCGACGTCATCGAGACCAACACCTTCGGCGCCACGACCATCGCGCAGGGCGACTACGACCTGCCGGAACTGGCCTACGAACTGAACGTGGTGTCCGCCAAGCTGGCGCGCGAGGCCTGTGATGCCTACAGCACGCCGGACCGGCCGCGCTTCGTGGCCGGCGCGCTGGGCCCGCAGCCCAAGACGGCGTCGATCTCGCCGGACGTGAACGACCCCGGCGCGCGCAACGTGACCTTCGACGAGCTGCGCGTCGCCTACATCGAGCAGCTCAATGGCCTTCTGGATGGCGGCATCGACATCGTCCTTATCGAAACCATCTTCGATACGCTGAACGCCAAGGCAGCTATTTTCGCCACCGAAGAGGTGTTCGAGCAGCGCGGCATCCGCCTGCCGGTGATGATTTCCGGCACGGTGACCGACGCGTCCGGCCGCATCCTGTCGGGCCAGACGGTCGAGGCCTTCTGGAATTCGGTGCGCCACGCCCGTCCCGTCACCATCGGGCTGAACTGCGCGCTGGGCGCGGCGCTGATGCGCCCCTACGTGGCCGAGCTGTCCAAGATCTGCGACACCTACGTCTGCGTGTATCCCAACGCCGGCCTGCCCAACCCGATGGCCGAAACGGGCTTCGACGAAACCCCGGCCGACACGTCTGCGTTGCTCGAGGAGTTCGCGCGCGCCGGCCTGGTGAACATGTCGGGCGGCTGCTGCGGCACCACGCCTGACCACATCCGGGCAATCGCCGAAAAGGTCACCTCGCTGACCCCGCGCGTCGTTCCGGACATCCCGGTCAAGACCCGCCTGTCGGGCCTGGAGGCCCTGAACATCGACGAGGACACGCTGTACGTCAACGTGGGCGAACGCACCAACGTGACGGGCAGCAAGATGTTCGCCCGGCTGATCCGCGAAGAAAAATACGACGAGGCGCTGGCAGTCGCCCGCCAGCAGGTCGAGAACGGCGCGCAGATCATCGACATCAACATGGACGAGGCCATGCTGGATTCGGTGGCCTGCATGCACCGCTTCCTGAACCTGATCGCCTCCGAGCCCGATATCGCCCGCGTGCCGGTGATGATCGACAGCTCGAAGTGGGAAGTCATCGAGACCGGCCTGAAGTGCGTGCAAGGCAAGGCCGTGGTGAACTCCATTTCCATGAAGGAAGGGCTGGAGCCCTTCCGTCACCATGCGCGCCTGTGCCGCCGCTATGGCGCGGCCGTGGTCGTCATGGCTTTCGACGAACAGGGCCAGGCCGACACGCTGGAACGCCGCAAGGAAATCTGCGGCCGCGCGTACAAGATCCTGGTCGAGGAAGAAGGCTTCCCGCCGGAAGACATCATTTTCGATCCGAACGTCTTCGCGGTCGCCACTGGCATCGACGAGCACAACCACTATGCCGTGGACTTCATCGAAGGCACGCGCTGGATCCGCGAAAACCTGCCGCACGCCCGCATCTCGGGCGGCGTGTCGAACGTCAGCTTCTCGTTCCGCGGCAATGAGCCGATGCGCGAGGCCATCCACACCGTGTTCCTGTATTACGCGGTGAAGGAAGGCATGACGATGGGCATCGTCAACGCCGGCCAGCTGGGCGTGTACGCCGACCTGGATCCCAAGCTGCGCGATCTGGTGGAAGACGTGGTGCTGGACCGCCCGGAACCCGTCGGCAAGACGGACCCGGCGGACGAGCGCACGCCCACCGAACGCCTGGTGCAGTTCGCCGACTCCGTGAAGGGCACGGGGGCGAAGAAGGAAGAAGACCTGGCGTGGCGCAATGCCGAGGTCGAGCAGCGCCTGTCGCATGCGCTGGTGCACGGCATCACCGCGTTCATCGTCGAAGACACCGAAGAGGTGCGCCAGAAGATCGCCGCGCGCGGCGGCCGTCCGATCGAGGTGATCGAAGGCCCGTTGATGGACGGCATGAACGTCGTGGGCGACCTGTTCGGCGAGGGCAAGATGTTCCTGCCTCAGGTGGTGAAGTCCGCGCGCGTGATGAAGCAGGCGGTGGCCCACCTGATTCCCTTCATCGAGGAAGAAAAGCGCCAGATCGCGGCGGCCGGCGGCGACGTGCGCGCCAAGGGCAAGATCGTCATCGCCACGGTCAAGGGCGACGTGCACGACATCGGCAAAAACATCGTGTCGGTGGTCCTGCAGTGCAACAACTTCGAAGTCGTGAACATGGGCGTGATGGTGCCCTGCGCGCAGATCCTGGAAAAGGCCAAGGAAGAAAATGCCGACATCGTCGGCCTGTCCGGCCTGATCACGCCCAGCCTGGAAGAAATGGCGTACGTGGCGTCCGAGATGCAGCGCGACGAGTATTTCCGTAGCCGCAAGGTGCCGCTGATGATCGGCGGCGCCACCACCAGCCGCGTGCACACCGCCGTGAAGATCGCGCCCAACTATGAAGGACCGGTCATCTACGTGCCGGACGCCAGCCGTTCGGTGGGCGTGGCGACCAGCCTGATGTCGGATCAGTCGGAAGCCTACCTGGCCGAATTGGCCGAGGAATACGAAGACGTGCGCCGTCGCCATGCCAATCGCAAGGCGACGCCCATCCTGCCGCTGGCCGAGGCGCGCGCCTCGCGTCCGGCGATCGACTGGGACAACTACACCCCGCCGCGCCCGAAGTTCATCGGCCGCCGCACCTTCAAGAGCTACGACCTGGCCGAGGTCGCGAAATACGTGGACTGGGGCCCGTTCTTCCAGACGTGGAGCCTGTTCGGCCCGTTCCCCGCCATCCTGGACGACAAGGTTGTGGGCGAACAGGCGCGCAAGGTCTACGCCGATGGCCAGGCCATGATGAAGCGCATCATCGAGGGCCGCTGGCTCACCGCCAACGGCGTGGTCGGTTTCTATCCGGCCAACAGCATCAACGACGAAGACATCGAAATCTACAAGGACGAGACCCGCAGCGAGGTGCTGTTCACGTACCGCAACCTGCGCCAGCAGGGCGCCAAGCGTGAAGGCGTCAGCAACAAGTCCCTGTCCGACTTCATCGCGCCCAAATCCAGCGGCAAGCTGGACTACATCGGCATGTTCGCCGTCACCGCCGGCCTGGGCATCGAGAAGAAGGAAGCGGAGTTCGAAAAGGCGCTGGACGATTACTCCAGCATCATGCTCAAGTCGCTGGCGGACCGCCTGGCCGAAGGCTTCGCGGAATGCCTGCACGCGCGCGTGCGGCAGGACCTGTGGGGCTATGCGCCCGACGAGGCCCTGTCCAACGAAGACATGATCGCCGAGAAATACGTGGGCATCCGCCCGGCGCCGGGGTATCCGGCCTGCCCGGAACACGTGGTGAAGACCGACATGTTCCGCGTGCTGGACGGCGACGATATCGGCATGATGCTGACCGACAGCTACGCCATGTACCCGGCGTCCAGCGTGTCGGGCTTTTACTTCAGCCACCCGCAGTCGCAGTACTTCAACGTGGGCGTCATCGGCCAGGACCAGCTTGAAGACTACGCCCGCCGCAGCGGTCGCAGCATCGAGGACCTGAAGCGCACGCTGGCGCCCAACCTGGGCTAAGAGACTATGACTGGGGCGCGGCGATGCGCCCCAGTATTTTCTCGATCGACACCCCGATCGCAAGCACCTTGCGATCATCGCCCGGCAGGCCGTCGATCTCCAGTCCTACAGGCAGGCCCTGCGCCGACAGGCCGGCGGGCACGCTCAAGCCCGGCAGGCCGGCATTGCTGCCGGGGTCGACGTTGCGGGCCAGGCGGCCGAATACCTCGAAACTGCTGGCCTCGGGCGTGGCGGCGGGCGGCAGGACCGGCACGGTCGGAAACAGCAATCCGTCCAGCCCGTGCTCCTGGAACGCGCGGCGATAGATGTCGATGAGCTCGCCGCGCTGCGTTGCGATGACCCGTTCATACAGCGGTTGCAGCGCCAGGACCTGTCCGTCGGGCAGGGGCAGGACGCCCGGCACGATCAGGTTGTCGAAGATGCCCTTCACGTCGGGGCTGGAGATCTGCGCCACCACCTCTTCAAAGCTCACGCCGGAGCCGTAGCGCGCCAGGTAATCCGTCAGGTCGGGCTTTTGCTCATACAGGCATAGCGGCATGCCCACCGCGGCGTTGGCGGCCGGCAGGTCGGGGATGTTCAGGTCCACCAATTGCACGCCCGCGGCGCGCAAGCGGTCCAGGGCTGCGTCTGCCACCGTCTGCACTTCGGGATCCAGGTCCGCCCAGAAATAGCCGGCCAGACCCAGGCGGATGTTTGACGCCGGCAAGGGCGCCAGCGGCTGCGAGTCGCCCGTCAGCACCGCATCCAGCAGCACGATGTCCGCCATGCAGTTGGCGATGGGGCCCGCCGTGTCGCGGGTGTGCGAAATCGGCGTGATGCCGTCGCCGCTGTATCGGCCCACGGTCGGCCGGAAGCCGGCCGCGCCATTGACGGCGGCGGGCAGGCGCACCGACGCGCCGGTATCCGTGCCCAGCGCGGCAGGCGCCAGGCGCGCGCCTACCGCCGCGCCGCTGCCCGATGAAGACCCGCCGGCGATCAGTCGGGAATCGTAGGCGTTGCGCGTGCCTTCGCCATGCGGGCCGGGAAAGGCCGTGTTGTAGCCGGACACCCCGAAGGCCAGTTCGTGCATGTTGGTCTTGCCCAGAATCACGGCCCCGGCCTCGCGCAGGCGCTGCACGAGGGGCGCGTCCTCTGCCGGGTGGAAGTGGCGCAGCGCGGGCGTGCCCGCCGTGTTGGGCAGGCCCGCGACGTGGATGTTGTCCTTGATCGCAATCGGCACGCCCCACAGGGCGCCTGGCGCCCTTTGTCCGCGCGCGGCATCGCAGGCGCGCGCCTGTGCCAGGGCGCCTTCGCGGTCGACGGTGATGAACGCGTTCAGGTCCTGGCGGGCGTCGATGCGGTCCAGGCAGGCCTGCGTCAGCGCAAGACTGCTGAGACGGCCCTCGCGGATCAGGGCCGCCGCTTCGGCGACGGTCAGGCCCGCCAGTTCGGACGGCAAGGGCTGGTCGGACGTGCTGGGCATGGCGCTTTCCTTGGTCGAATTGAACCCGTATCTATACAGGGGCGGACCGGGGGCTGTCGAGGACGGGGCAGGCCGGCGTATTGGCGGGCTAGTGGTAAACCACGATGCCGAAAATTGGTGGACCAAATACGATTTGGTAAGACCAATTTGAGGCGCCATGACGTTGCAATCGCTATCGAAGCTCGACGTCCCGACCAGCCGGCCCGCGGCAGATCGCGGCTACCTGCGGCTGGCGGCCCAGATCCATGCGCTGGTGGCGCAGGGAGAATTCGCCGCCGGCCAGCGCCTGCCGGCGGAGCGCGCGCTGGCCGAGCGCTTCGACGTCAGCCGCACGTCCGTGCGCGAGGCCATCATTGCGCTTGAATTGCAGGGCGTCGTCGAGGTCCGGGGCGGGTCCGGCATCTATGTGTGCGAGCCCGGCGCTGGCGTGAACCGCCTGCCCATGGCGCAGGAGCCGGGCGTCGGTCCCTTCGAACTGCTGCGCGCGCGCTGCCTGATCGAATCCGAGATTGCCGCGCTGGCCGCGTCCACCCGCAGCGACGCGGACCTGGATCGTATTTTCGAAGCGCTGACGGCCATGCGCGACCAGATGACCGACAAGGCCGCCAACGCCGAGGCCGACCGCCGGTTCCATCTTTGCATCGCACAGTCCACCGGCAACAGCGTGCTGCTGGCGACGGTGACGTCGATGTGGGACCAGGCGCATGGGCCGATCTGGGAAAAAATCGAGCAACATTTCCACACGCAGGCGTTGCGACTGGCGTCGCAGGCGGATCACCAGCGCATCTTCGGCGCGCTGGTGGCGCGCGATGCGCAGGAAGCAAGGCAGGCCATGCGCGATCACCTGGAGCGGGTGATCGGCGAATTCGCACAGGGGTGGCGCTGATGCTGAATTGCGAGATACACGGGGCGCAGGACCTGCGCGTGGCCGATCGGCCGTCGGAAGCGCTGGGGCCGTCGCAGGTGCGCGTCGGCGTGAAGGCCGTGGGCATCTGCGGATCGGACCTGCATTATTTCCGCCACGGCAAGGTGGGCGATTTCGTCATCCGCGAACCGCTCACGCCGGGGCACGAGGCCGCCGGGCAGGTGCTGGAGGTGGGCGCGGACGTGACTTCCGTCAGACGGGGCGATCGCGTGGCGCTCGATCCGGCTCGCACCTGCGGCGTATGCCGCTACTGCCGCCAGGGCGATTCCAATCATTGCGAGTCCGTGCATTTCTTCGGCAGCGCCAGCCGCTATCCGCACATGCAGGGCGCGATGCGCGAAGAGGTCGTGGTCGATGAGCGGCAGTGCGTGCCGGTGCCGGACTCCCTGTCTTTCGAGCTGGCCGCCTTTGGCGAGCCGCTGGCCGTCGCCCTGCATGCGGTGCGCAGCGCGGGGCAACTGCTGGGCAAGACGGTCATGGTGGTCGGGGCCGGGCCGATCGGCGCCCTGATCGTGATGGCCGCGCGCCTGGCGGGCGCCAGCCGGATCGTCGCGGTGGACATCGTGGACCAGACGCTGGCGGCGTGCTTGCGGGTGGGCGCCACGCGCGCCATCAATGCGGCCACGGCCCCGGAAGCGCTGGACGAACTGGCCGCGGGCAAGGGCACGGTGGACGTGTGCTTCGAAGTCTCGGGCAGCTACGCGGGACTGGCGAACTGCCTGCGCGCGTCGCGGCCGCGGGGCGTGGTCGTCACCGTCGGCACGCTCAGCGGCAGCAGCGAGCATTGCCCCTTCAACCAGATCATGGTGAAGAGCCTGTCGTGCGTCGGCAGCTTCCGCTTCGTGGACGAATACGCCATCGCCGTCGACTGCTTGAGCCGTGGCGTGCTGGACGTGTCGCCGCTGTTGACGGCGGCGGTGCCGGTGGCGCGTGTGCATGATGCCTTCGCATTGGCGGGCGACCGTCAACAGGCGATGAAAGTGATGGTGACGTTCTGACCCGCCGGCCGCCTTGCGTGGCCGCCCCAACCCCTGTAGCCGGAAGCCGAAGATGAAGATTACGAATGCACGCGTGATTGTCTGTTCTCCGGGCCGCAATTTCGTGACCCTGAAAATCGAAACCGATCAGGGCCTGACCGGCATCGGCGACGCCACGCTGAACGGGCGCGAACTGGCGGTGGCCGCGTACCTGACCGAGCACGTGATTCCGTGCCTGATCGGCCGCGACGCGCACCAGATCGAGGACATCTGGCAATACCTGTATAAGGGCGCCTATTGGCGGCGCGGGCCGGTCACGATGACCGCCATCGCGGGGGTGGACACGGCGCTGTGGGACCTGAAGGCCAAGGCCGCCGGCCTGCCGCTGTACCAGTTGCTGGGCGGCAAGAGCCGCAGCGCCGTCATGGTCTACGGCCACGCCAACGGATCCGACATCGAGCACACCGTGGACGAAGTGCTGCGCTACGCCGACATGGGGTATCGCGCCATTCGCGCGCAGAGCGGCGTGCCGGGGCTGGAAAAGGTTTACGGCGTGGGGCGCGGCAGCCTGTTCTACGAGCCCGCCGACGCGGACCTGCCCAGCGAGCACGACTGGTCGACCGAAAAATACCTGCGCCATGCGCCTCTGCTGTTCGAGCGCATACGCGAAAAGCTGGGCTTCGAACACCATCTGCTGCATGACGTGCATCACCGCCTGACGCCCATCGAAGCCGGGCGGCTGGGCAAGTCGCTGGAACCCTACAGCCTGTTCTGGATGGAGGACGCCACGCCCGCCGAGAACCAGGAGGCGTTCCGGCTGATCCGGCAGCACACCACCACGCCGCTGGCCGTGGGCGAGATCTTCAACACCATCTGGGACTGCAAGGACCTGGTGCAGAACCAGCTGATCGACTACATCCGCACCACCGTCGTCCATGCGGGCGGTATCACGCACTTGCGGCGCATCGCCGACCTGGCGTCGCTTTACCAGGTGCGCACCGGATGCCACGGCGCCACCGACCTGTCACCGGTCTGCATGGGCGCGGCGCTGCACTTCGACCTGTGGGCGCCGAATTTCGGCATCCAGGAGTACATGCGCCACACCGAGGAGACGGACGCCGTCTTCCCGCACGCCTACACGTTCGACCAGGGCATGCTGTACCCCGGCGACGTGCCCGGCCATGGCGTCGATATCGATGAAAAGCTGGCGGCCCGGTATCCGTATCAGCGCGCCTATCTGCCCGTGAACCGGCTGCAGCACGACGGCACGCTATGGAACTGGTAGCGCCGCAGGCCCCTTGCCTGAGCCAAGCGACGCTTGACGCATTGCCGCCCGAGGTCGCTCGTCCGGGATATGACCGGTCGGCGCTGCGGATCGGCATCGTGCATCTGGGCCTGGGCGCGTTTGCGCGCGCCCATCTGGCGGCGGTGAACGATGCGGCGCTGCGTGCCGGGGACCTCGGCGGCGGCTCCGGGCACGATTGGGGCATCTGCGGCGTGTCGCTGCGCCAGGCGGGCACGCGCGACGCCTTGGCGCCGCAGGACGGCCTGTACGCGCTGGCCTTGAGCGACGCCGATGAACACGGCGCGCCCCGTCAACGCATAGCCGTCATCGGCTGCCTGCTTGAGACCCTGGTGGCGCCCGAGGATCCCGGGGCCGTGCTGGCGCGCATTGCCGCCGCCGACACGCGCATCGTCAGCGTCACGGTCACCGAGAAGGGGTATTGCCACGACCCGGCCAGCGGGCGCCTGGATTTCACGCATCCCGACATCGTGCACGACCTGGCGACGCCGGATGCGCCGCGCAGCACCATTGGCTTCCTGGTGCGGGGCCTGGAACGCCGGCGCGCTTCAGGGCTTGGACCCATCACCGTCATGTCGCTGGACAACCTGCACGCTAACGGGCGATTGCTTGGTGAGATGGTGCTGGCGTTCGCTGCGCGGGTCGATACGGGGCTGGCGGACTGGATTGCGTCGGGCTGCACGTATCCGTGCTCGATGGTCGACCGCATCGTGCCTCGCACGACCGATGCGAACAGGCAGGAGATCGGCCAGGCGCTGGGCCTGAACGATGCCTGGCCGGTGCTGGCCGAGCCCTACCTGGAGTGGGTCGTCGAGGATCGGTTCGCGGCGGGCCGCCCGGACTGGACGGCGGGCGGAGCACGCTTCGTGCAAGACGCGGCGCCGTTCGAATCGCTGAAGCTGCGCATGGTCAACGGCGCGCACTCGGCGCTGGCCTACCTGTCCGTGATGGCGGGATGGAAGACGGTGGACGAGGCCATGGCGCAGCCGGGCATGGCACGGTACCTGCATGAACTGATGCGGGCGGAAATCGAGCCTACGTTGCCGGCGCTGCCGGGCCTGGACGTTGCGCAATACCGGCGGCGGCTGTTGCAGCGGTTTGCCAATCCGGCGCTGCGGCACCAGACGCGGCAGATCGCCATGGATGGCTCGCAGAAACTGCCGCAGCGCCTGCTGGACACGGTGCGGGACCGACTGGCGTCTGGCAGCCCGATTACGGGCCTGGCGCTGGCAGTGGCGGGCTGGCTGCATTTCCTGCGCGGTGTGGATCAGGCGGGGCGGCGCTACGAGATCCAGGATCCGATGGCCGCGGCGTTGGCGGCTCGACATGCGCAGGCCGAACGGGCGGCGCGGGAAGCCGGCGACGGACCCGCGGCGATGCTGGCCTGGGCCGGTGAAATGATGGGGGCGCAGGCGGTGTTCGGCGATCTGGGCCGGGATCCGCGTTTCCTGCGGGCAGTCGCAGAGGCCGTGCAGTCCTTGCGCAGTCTTGGCGTGGCGGGGACGTTGGCCGCGGCATATTCGCCGCGGCCAGCCTGAATCAGCCCGGCTTCCTCACCACGATCGTCGCCGTGTCGCTGGTGAAGGAGCTGTCGTCGCGCACGTCGAAGTGTGCGCGCACCACGTCCGGCGCGATGCCGAACATGTGGCGCAGCGCCGCGACCAGGGTGTCGGGCGTGCGCATGCGCGTGACCCAGGACTGGAACTCCAGCGGCAGGCGGCGCGGCGCCAGTTCCTGCAGGGTGAAGCCCGCCTCGGTCAGCATGCGCGTCCATTCGGCGACGGAATAATCGCGCACGTGCGAAGTGTCGCGCAGCACCTCGATGGTTTGCAGCCAGGTGTCCAGCAGCGGTTCGCCGGGCGACACGACATCGGCGAACACGGCGGTGCCGCCCGGCTTGAGCACGCGGAAGGCTTCGCGCAGGCCGCGTCCGGCGTCCTGCCAGTGATGGGTGGAATAGCGCGACATGACCAGATCGAACTCGCCATCGCCGAAAGGCAGGTATTCGGCCTTGCCCTGACAGGTCACCAGGTTGGCAAGGCCGCGCTTTTCGGCTTCGCCCGCCACCACGTCCAGCATCTGCTGCGACAGGTCATAGGCGGTGACCTGGCCGACCAGCGGCGCCACGTGGAAACTCACGTGGCCGCCGCCGCAGCCCAGGTCCAGCACGCGGGCGCCCGGGTGCTGGCGGGCAATGCCGGCCATCTGCAGCAGGTCTTCGCCCTGCGCGTGGACCGCGCTGGTCAGGTAGGCGGTGGCGCGGGGGCTGAACTGGCGGTCGACGGCGGCGTCATGGGAGCTGGAGGTCATCGGATGTCCTTGGTGTCTTGGATGCGGAACGGGTGCAGGCGCTAAGATAGGCGGGCCCGTATACACGTACAAGCCCATTGTTTATCCTGGTATGACTACTTCCCCCCAGGCCGCCATCGCCGGCCATGAAGGCTCGCACCTGCGCCGTCACGCGCTGGGCGAATTCGTGCGCAGCGCGCGGTCGCGCATCACGCCCCAGATGGCCGGCCTGCCCGAAGGTTCACGCCGCCGCACCCCCGGACTGCGGCGTGAAGAAGTGGCGCAGCTGTGCGGCATCAGCGTCACCTGGTACACCTGGATCGAGCAGGGGCGCGAGGTGTCGGTGTCGCCGTCGGTGTGGTCGCGTATCGCCGGGGTGCTTCAGTTGGCGCGCGCGGAGCGCGCCTATCTGTTCGATCTGGCCGACTGCGCGGATCCGCAGCATGCGCGCGACGACGCTGGCGGAGCGCCCGGACCGCTGCGCGAATGCGTGGACGCGATCAATGCGCCGGCCTATGTGCTGGACCGCGCCTGGAATCTGCTGGCCTGCAATGCGCCGCTGTGCGATCTGTTCGACGACTGGCCGACGCGGGATCCGGAACCGAATCTGTTGCGCTACATCTTCCTGGACCCCGCTGCCCGCGAACTGGTGGTGGACTGGGACCAGCGCGCGCGCCGCGTGGTGGCGGAGTTCCGCGCCGACGCGGGCGCGCACCTGGACGAGCCCGCCGTGGTGGCGCTGTTGGACAGCCTGAGCCGGCAGAGCGTCGTGTTCTCGCACTGGTGGACGCGCCATGCCGTCGTGGAGCGCGAAGGCGGCCTGCGTGAGTTCCAGCATCCGCGACGCGGCAAGCTTGCGTTTCAGCAGATCACCTTCCGGCTGGCGACACATCCGGATTTGAAGCTGGTGATGTTGCTGAGCGGCGCGGGGGAGGCGGCGCAGGCGGCGGTTTGAGGGGCCGGCGCAGGCCAGCGGGACGCGTGTTCGCCATCCTGCCCTGAATGGTGTCAGACACCTGAGACGCAGCCTCTATGCCGCGCTTTCCTCACCGAACAGGCTATCCTGCATGCCCGCATCCACCAGGCCCTGCAGCAATTTCTTTACCGGCGCGGGCAGCGCCACGGACGCCAGATCGCCGGCGGCGACCCAGCGTTGCGGCATGGCGGATTCGCGTACGCCGACCGCGCGCACGGGCACTAGCCACGGGCGAATGTGCAGCCGGTAATGCGTGAACGTATGCGCGAAGGCGGCCAGTTCGAAGCGTTGTTCGGGCTCCAGGCCCAGCGCGCGCGACGCGCTGTCGGGGTCGCCCGCCACGTCGAACTCGGGCAGGCTCCACAAGCCGCCCCAGATGCCGGGCTCGGGCCGCTGCTGGAGCAGGAACGCGCCCTGGTGCCGCAGCACCAACATACAGGTCTCGCGCTCGGGGATGGTCTTGCGCGCCTTGGGGGTGGGCAGTTCGGCCTGGCGGCCCTCGCGCCGGGCCACACAACTGTCTGCAACCGGGCACCTGTCGCAGGCGGGCTTGCCGCGCGTGCATAGCGTTGCGCCCAGGTCCATCAACCCTTGGGTATAGGCCGCCATGTCCAGGCCGGGCGCGGCGTCGACCTGCGCATGCGCCAGCGCCCAGAGGCGCTGTTCGACCTCGCGCTTGGACGGATCCCCCGCGATGCCGAAATGGCGCGTGAAGACGCGCTTGACGTTGCCGTCCAGGATGGGCGAACGCTCGCCATTCGAGAACGCGGCGATGGCCGCGGCCGTGGACCGGCCGATGCCGGGCAAAGTGGTGATGGCCTCGGCCGTCGGCGGAAAGCGTCCGTTCCAGTCGCGCACGATCTCCTGCGCGCAGCGATGCAGGTTGCGGGCCCGCGCGTAATAGCCCAGCCCCGCCCAGTACGGCATCACGTCTTCCTGCGAGGCGGCGGCCAGCGCCGCGACGTCCGGGAAGCGTTGCAGAAAGCGTTCGTAGTAGGGGATGACGGTGGCTACCTGCGTCTGCTGCAGCATGATTTCCGATAGCCAGATCCGATAGGGATCCCGGGTGTTTTGCCAGGGAAGATCGTGGCGGCCGTGCTGGCGTTGCCAGGCGACGATGCGAGGGGCGAAGTCCATGCGGGCAATTATCGCATCGCCCTATTGCCGCTCCGGGGGGCAGCGGTTACAACCGAAAGGACTAGGGCTTGCCGGCCCCGTTATCGGAAAGCAGGCGCCGCAAGCGCGATTCCGCCCGAAGAAGCGCGAACGCATCAGGACTTCACTTTCACGGCCCTTGTTGGCCCGTGCGCGTTCTTTGGAACGGCGCGCGAAGCTGGTGGGGGCATCAGAGCTTGGAGTAGACATGAATGCCCCCCTTACGCCCGCCGTCCGCGCGGCGCTCGAATCCGTCCAGCTTGACGACAAATACACCCTGGAGACCGGCCGCGCCTGGATGAGCGGCATCCATGCCCTGGTGCGCCTGCCCATGATGCAGCGGGTGCGTGACGCGCAGGCGGGGCTGAACACCGCGGGATTCGTGTCGGGTTATCGGGGATCTCCGCTGGGTGGCGTCGACCAGAACATGTGGAAGGCGGCCAAGTACCTGAAGGCGCATCATGTCGAGTTCCAGCCCGGCATCAACGAAGACCTGGCCGCCACTGCGGTGTGGGGCACGCAGCAGGTCAACCTGTTTCCGGGCGCCAAGTACGACGGCGTGTTCGGCATGTGGTACGGCAAGGGGCCGGGCGTGGACCGCTGCGGCGATGTCTTCAAGCATGCGAACGCCGCGGGCACGTCGCGCCACGGCGGCGTGCTGGTGGTGGCGGGGGACGACCATCCGGCCAAGTCGTCGACGCTGCCGCACCAGAGCGACCATATCCTGAAAGCCTGCATGATCCCGGCGCTGTTTCCGTCCAGCGTGCAGGAAGTGCTGGACTACGGCTTGCATGGATGGGCAATGAGCCGCTACGCGGGCGTGTGGGTGGGCATGAAGTGCATCACCGATATCGTCGAGGTGTCGGCGTCGGTCGATGTGGATCCGCATCGCGTGAAGATCCTGCTGCCCGAGGATTTCCAGCTTCCCGCGGACGGCTTGAACATCCGCTTGCCCGATACGCCGTTGCAGCAGGAGGCCCGGCTGCTGGACTACAAGCTGTATGCGGCGCTGGCGTACGCCCGCGCCAACGGCCTGAACCGCGAGTTGTGGCAGGTGCCGCAGCGCGATGCGCGCTTCGGCATCATGACGTCCGGCAAGGCGTATCTGGACACGCAGCAGGCGCTGTCCGACCTGGGCCTGACCGAGAACGTGTGCCAGCGCATCGGCCTGCGTCTCTTCAAGGTGGGCATGGTGTGGCCGCTGGAATCCACGGGCACGCAGCAGTTCGCCGAAGGGCTGGACGAAATCCTGGTGGTCGAGGAAAAGCGCCAGGTGCTGGAATATCAGCTCAAGGAAGAACTCTTCAGCTGGATCGGCAGCGGCAAGAAGATTCCGCGGGTGGTGGGCAAGTTTGACGACAAGGACGGCGGCGAGTGGTCGGTGCCGCAGGGCAACTGGCTGCTGCCGGCGCATTACGAGTTTTCGCCAGCCATGGTCGCAAAGGCCATCGCCGCACGGCTGTTGCGGTTTGCGCTGCCGGACGACGTGCGCGCGGGCATCGAAGCGCGGTTGGCGTTCATCCGCGCCCGCGAACAGGCGCTGGCGCGTCCGCGCGTGGTCGAAGAGCGCAAGCCCTGGTTCTGTTCGGGCTGTCCGCACAATACGTCGACCCGCCTGCCGGAGGGCTCGCGCGGCATGGCGGGCATTGGCTGCCATTACATGGTCCGGTGGATGGACCGCAGCACTGATGTCTTTACGCAGATGGGCGGCGAGGGCGTTCCGTGGCTGGGCCAGGCGCCGTTCACGGAAGAGAAGCATGTCTTCGCCAATCTGGGCGACGGCACGTATTTCCATTCCGGGCTGCTGGCGATACGCGCGGCGGTGGCTGCCAAGGCGCCCATTACCTACAAGATTCTGTTCAACGACGCGGTCGCGATGACGGGCGGCCAGCCGGTGGATGGCCCGATCAGCGTGCCGATGATCACGCGGCAGGTGGCGGCGGAGGGCATCGACAAGATCGTTGTGGTGACCGACGATCCGGACAAGTACGCGGACGTGTCCGATCTTGCGCCGGGGGTGCCGGTGCGCCATCGCGACGAGCTGGACGAGGTGATGCGCGAGCTGCGCGATCACCCCGGCGTGTCGGTGCTGGTCTACGACCAGACCTGCGCCACGGAAAAGCGGCGCCGCCGCAAGCGCGACGCATACCCGGATCCGGCGCGGCGCGTGCTGATCAACGAGCGGGTTTGCGAAGGCTGCGGAGACTGTTCCGCGAAGTCGAATTGCTTGTCCGTGGAGCCGCTGGAGACGGAATTCGGCCGCAAGCGCAAGATCAATCAATCGAGCTGCAACAAGGATTTTTCCTGTCTGAAGGGCTTTTGCCCCAGCTTCGTGACGGTGGAGGGCGGCAAGCTGAAGAAGCCGCGTGCGCTGGCGCAGGACGACGGCGCGCCGGACGACGACGTGCCGGCGCCGCGGGTGCAAGTCCTGGACCAGCCTTATGGCGTGTTCATCGCTGGCGTGGGCGGGACGGGCGTGGTGACGATCGGCCAGTTGCTGGGCATGGCGGCGCATCTGGAGGGGAAGGGCTGTTCGGTGCTGGACATGGCGGGTCTGGCGCAAAAGGGCGGCGCGGTGTATTCGCATGTGGTGCTTGCGGGCACGCCGGATCGCCTGCTGAACACGCGGGTGGCGATGGGCGAGGCCGATCTGCTGCTGGCCGGCGATCTGGTGGTGGCGACCAGCGCGGACGCGATGGCCCGCGTGAGCCCGGGCCGCACGCGCGTGCTGCTGAATGGAGATACGGCGCCGACGGCGGCGTTCGTGTCCAACCCCGCCTGGACGCTGCCGGGCGCGAGCCTGACGGCGGATTTGCGCGAAGCCTGCAGCAACGAGAACCTGGCTACGCTGGACGCGGCTGCGATGGCGTTGGTGCTGCTGGGCGACGCGATCTATTCGAATCCGCTGCTGATGGGCTATGCGTGGCAGAAGGGCTGGATTCCGCTGTCGCGCGAGGCGCTGCTGCGCGCGATCGAGCTCAATGGGCAGCAGGTGTCCAGCAATCTGGCGGCGTTCGGATGGGGGCGGCGCGCGGCGCACGATCCCGCGGGTGTGGCGCAGTTGATGGCGAATGGCGGCGTGCCGCTGGCCGAGCCGGAGGACATCATCGAGATCACGCGCCCGCGTGCGCCGAGTCCGGTGGTGGACCTGAAGAAGCCGGCGGGCGAACTTGCGCAGGTGGTTGCCGTGCGCAAGGCTTTCCTGACGCAATACCAGAACGCGGCCTACGCGCAGCAGTACACGGATCTGGTCGACAAGGTGGCGCATGCCGAGCGCGAGGCGACGGGCACGGGCCGGGTGGCGCTGGCGGTGGCGCGCTATTACTTCAAGCTGCTTGCGTACAAGGACGAGTACGAGGTGGCGCGGCTGTATTCGGACGGCGAGTTCGTGAAGCGGGTGGGCGAGCAGTTCGAGGGAAATTGGAAGCTGCGCTTTCACCTGGCGCCGCCGATCTTTGCGCGGCGCGACAAGGACGGGCATCTGGTCAAGCGCAGTTATGGGCCGGGGATGCTGAAGGTGTTCCGGTTGCTGGCAAGGATGCGGTTTTTGCGTGGATCGAGGTTTGATCCGTTTGGGTATACGAAGGAGCGGCGGGCGGAGCGCGAGTTGATCCGCGAGTACCGGGAGACGATGACGGCGATCCTGGCGAAGCTGAACCGCGGGAATCTGGATCGGGCGGTGGCGTTGGCGAGCGTGCCCGAGGAGATTCGCGGGTACGGGCACGTGAAGGAGGCGTCGATGGTGCGGGCTGAGGCTTTGCGGGAGGAGTTGTTGAAGGAGTTTACGGCGCGGGTGGTGGCGATTGGGGTTAGGGCGGCTTGAGGGTGGTGTCTGATTGGTGCGGGTGCTGGACCGTCTGCGAGTATCCCATCGGCCACAAGCGGCGCCGGAGCGACGGCATCCCTCTGAGCATTGACTGTTGGACGATTGGCGGCTGGCGATGGGCGTTGTTCTTTTGACGCCCGGCACGTCGGCGGCCTGGGGCGCGCGGGGCTACGATTGCGGTCCGGAGCCTTCGCTCCGGACTGCCCCGTCGTCATTGTCGTTGTCGCCTCCGGCGACTGCCTTCCGATTCCCTTGGGCGCATCTACACGCCCCGCGCACCCCAGGCCGCCGACGCGCCGGGCTCTGGCGGCTGGATTCTGCCGGTCGTTGGGGCGGGCGGGGTTCTTGAGGTTCTTGCCGCCATTGGGGTGAGGTGGAACGTCTTGCGGGGCCCGCCCCACTGCGGCCGCGCGGGCGGCCTTGTGGGGCTCACGCTGTGTCTTGCGTCGGGGGCTGACGCTGCGCGCTTGCCTGCTATTTTGCCTATTTCGCCGCGCCGGCCGACCAGCCTTTGGACAGTTCCACGGCCTGGCGCCAGCGTTTCATGCGGGCGTCGCGGACGGATTGGGGCCAGGTGGGGGCGAAGGTGCGTTCGGCTTGCCACTTGGAGGCGAATTCGTCCTGGCTGGACCAGAAGCCGACCGCGAGGCCGGCCAGGCCTGCTGCGCCGAGGGCGGTGGATTCGGGGACGCGGGGGCGCACGACGGGGACGCCCAGGATGTCGGCCTGCATTTGCATCAGGAGGTCGTTGCGGGCGGCGCCGCCGTCGACGCGTAGTTCAGTCAGGGCGATGCCGCTGTCGCCGTTCATGCAGGTGAGCAGTTCTGCGCTTTGCAGGGCGATGGATTCCAGCGTGGCGCGGGCGATGTGGGCGCGGGAGGTGCCGCGGGTCAGGCCTACGAGGGTGCCGCGGGCGTAGGGGTCCCAGTGCGGGGCGCCCAGGCCGGCGAAGGCGGGGACCATGAAGACGTCGTCGGTGTCGGAGACGCTGGCGGCCAGGGATTCGATGTCTTCGGAGCGCTGGATGATGCCCAGGCCGTCGCGCAGCCACTGCACGGCGGCGCCTGCCACGAAGACGCCGCCTTCCAGCATGTAGGCGGGCTTCCATTTGGCCTGGCCGGGCTGGGGCAGGCCCCAGCCGACGGTGGACAACAGGTTGTTTCGGGATTGGACGGGCTTGTCGCCGACGTTCATCAGCATGAAGCAGCCGGTGCCGTAGGTGTTCTTGGCCATGCCGGGCTTGAAGCAGGCCTGGCCGAAGGTGGCGGCCTGCTGGTCGCCCGCGACGCCGGCGATGGGGACGGAGCCGCCCAGCCATTCGGGCAGGGCGTCGCCGACGATGGCGCTGCTGGGCGCGATTTGCGGGAGCACGCTGCGCGGGATGTTGAGGAGCGCGAGGATGTCGTCGCTCCAGTCCTGCGTGTGCAGGTCGAACAGCATGGTGCGCGAGGCGTTGCTGGGGTCGGTGCTGTGCACGGCGCCGCCGGTCAGTTGCCAGATGAGCCAGGTGTCGACGGTGCCGAAGGCGAGTTCGCCGCGTTCGGCCATGCGGCGCGCGCCGGGTACGTGGTCCAGCAGCCAGGCGAGTTTGGTGCCCGAGAAGTAGGCGTCCACGACCAGGCCGGTGCGGGATTGCAGAAAGTCGCCGTGGCCGTCCTGGCGAAGCTGGTCGCACAGGGGGGCGGTGCGGCGGTCTTGCCAGACGATGGCGCGGGCCAGCGGACGGCCGGTGGCGCGTTCCCAGATGAGGGTGGTTTCGCGCTGGTTGGTGATGCCGATCGCGGCGATGTCGGCGGCGGCTGCGCCGGCGTTGCGCAAGGCTTCGCGCGCGACGTCGAGCTGGCTGTGCCAGATTTCGTTGGCGTCGTGCTCGACCCAGCCCGGGCGCGGGTAGTGCTGGCGGAATTCACGTTGGCCGACGCCGCGGACGATGCCTTCGCGGTCGAAGACGATGGCTCGGGAGCTGGTCGTACCCTGGTCCAGGGCTAGGACAAATTCATTCGTCGTCACTGTTTTTCGCGCCGTTCAGGTGTGCCCCGGCCAGCGGGTCGAGGCGTCTAAAGGAGAAGGTCGAAGCCATGCACAGCAGGCCGATGACGACGAAGCCCGCGACCACGTCGCTGATAGCCAGCGTTTCGGCGCCGCGCAGGGACATGCTGATGTTCAGCGTGACCGCGGCCACCCCGACGCCCAGGGTGATGCCAAGTTGCTGCGCCATCGCGGAAAAGCTGCTGGCGCGGCTCATTTTGGACGGGGGGATGTCGGCATAGGTTAGCGTATTTACCCCCGTGAACTGCAGCGACCGGAAGAAGCCGCCCACAAGCAGGATGGCGATCATCAGCCACACGGGCGTTGCGGGGCTGAAGGCGCCGCAGACGATGATGAAGGCGCCCGTCAATAGCGCGTTCAGGGTCAGCACGCGCCGGAAGCCGAAGCGCTGCACGATGGGCGTGGCGACGAATTTCATGAGCAGCGCCCCGGCGGCGCTGGCGAAGGTGATGAGGCCGGCCGAGAACGGCGTGAGGCCGAAGCCCACCTGGAGCAGCATCGCCAGCAGGAACGGCGTGGCGCCCACGGCAAAGCGGCACAGGTTGCCGCCCAGCGTCGAGATGGCGAAGGTGGGGATCCGCATCAGGGACAGGTCGATGATGGGATGTTCGGTGCGGCGGGCGTGCACGCCGTACAAGAGGCCGCAGACGATGCCCACGGCGATGAGGCCGAGCAGCATGGGCAGCGGCATCACGTCGCGGCCGATGGCCTCGAAGCCGCTGACCAGGGTGGCCAGGCAGATGGCGCTGAGCAGGAAACCGATCCAGTCCAGGCGGGGCGTGCCGGTCTCGCGGATTTCCGCAACAAAGCGCAGGACGAGGAAGATGCCCAGGATGCCGATCGGGATGTTGATCAGGAAGATCCAGTGCCACGACATGTACGTGACCATGAAGCCGCCCAGCGGCGGGCCGATCACGGGCCCGAGCAGCGCGGGGATGGACAGGAAGGACATCGCCTTCAGGAGGTCATGCTTGGGAACGGTGCGGAGCAGGATGATCCGGCCCACCGGAACCATCATGGCCCCCGCCATGCCCTGCACGATCCGGGACAGCACGAGCTGCTGAAGGTCTTGTGACAGGGCGCAGGCGACCGAGCTGAGCGTGAACAGGCCGATCGCGGTGATGAACACCCGCCGGGCGCCGTAGCGGTCGGCCGCCCAGCCGCTGATGGGCACGAAAACGGCGACGGCCAGCAGGTAGGACGTGATCGCCACGTTGAGCCGCACCGGGGTGGACCCCAGCGCGCGAGCCATGGCGGGCAGGGCGGTGGCCACGACGGTGGCGTCCAGCATCTGCATGAAGAGCGCGCAGCCCACGATGAAGGGAATCATGCGCGCCGCGCGCACTGCATCCGGGGTTGAGGGCGGAGCGGGATTGGCTGCGGCTGCGGATTCTGCGGACATGTCGGAAAGCGGCGGTGGATGCCTGACGATTGTAACGCCGGGGATCGGGCCGCCGTGAAGTAAACTCGTGGCATCTGCAACCTAATGAAATTGGTGCCATGGCGACCAACTACGAATCCGAGATCACCCTGTTCCTGAAGGACTTCAAGAAATCCCACCCTGGCACGGAAGAGCGCCAGCGCGAGGGACGCGCCCGCCTTTGGGACAAACCGCAGGATCCGGAGCTGCTCGAAGGCTTCCGCGCGGCCCGTGTGCCGCAAAGGCCGTACGTGTATCAGGCTGACTGATACCCGTCTCGGCAAACATGGTCCAGAACTCCTCGGTGCCAGGCGATGCCCTGGCCGCGCTAGTGCAACCGTCCGTCGACAGCACGCCCGACACCATCGATAGCGTGGCTTTCGCGCGCCTCTATGGCGAGCCGCTGTTCCAGATGCCGACGGACCTGTACATCCCGCCGGATGCGCTGGAAGTTTTCCTGGAAGCGTTCGAGGGGCCGCTGGACCTGTTGCTTTACCTGATCCGCAAGCAGAACTTCAACGTTCTGGACATCCCCATGGCGGATGTCACGCGGCAGTACCTGTCGTATGTGGACCAGATCCGCATCACGAACCTCGAGCTGGCCGCCGAATACCTGCTGATGGCGGCCATGCTGATCGAGATCAAATCGCGCATGCTGCTGCCGGTCAAAAAGACCGACACCGGCGAAGAGCCCGAAGATCCGCGCGCCGAACTGGTCCGCCGTCTGCTCGAATACGAACAGATGAAGCTGGCTGCCCAGAAGCTGGACAAGATGCCGCAACTGGGCCGCGACTTCGTCAGCAGCCAGGCCGTGGCCGACCTGAGCGTGGAGCGCGCGCTGCCCGACGTCAGCGTGGACGACCTGCGGGCGGCCTGGGCCGACATCATGAAGCGCGCCAAGCTGAATCAGCACCATCACATCACGCGCGAGCAGCTGTCCGTGCGCGATCACATGACGCACATCCTGCGGCGCCTGAACGACGTGCGCTTCATGGAGTTCGGCGATCTGTTCATGGAGCGCGTCCGCGAGGGCGCGCCCGCTGCCGTCGTCGTCGTGCATTTCATCGCCATGCTCGAGCTGGCCCGCGAGTCCCTGTTGGAGATTACGCAGGCCGAGCCCTATGCTCCCATCTACGTGCGCCTGGCCTACACCAGCGTGGCGGCGGTCGCGGCCTGACACCTGACCGGGCGGCCGCCAACCCCGGAGATTCTCCTTGAAAGTCGTACACACCATCCAGGAATTGCGCGATCACCTGCGCGGACAGAATCGCGTGTCGTTCGTGCCCACCATGGGCAACCTGCACGAGGGCCATCTTGCTCTCATGAAGCTGGCGCGCCAGCACGGCGACCCCGTGGTGGCCAGCATCTTCGTGAACCGCCTGCAGTTCGGCCCGAACGAGGATTTCGACCAATATCCCCGCACCCTGGCCGCCGACATCGAAAAGCTGGAACAGGCGCGCGACGTCTACGTGCTGTTCGCGCCGAACGAGCGCGAGATGTATCCCGAGCCGCAGAACTACCGCGTGCAGCCCCCGGACGACCTGGGCGACATCCTGGAAGGCGAGTTCCGCCCCGGTTTCTTCGCCGGCGTCAGCACGGTGGTGCTCAAGCTCTTTTCCTGCGTGCAGCCGCGCGTGGCCGTGTTCGGCAAGAAGGACTACCAGCAGCTCATGGTGGTGCGCAACATGTGCCGCCAGTTCCAATTGCCGGTGGAAGTGCTGGCGCACGAGACCGTGCGCGCCGCCGATGGCCTGGCGCTGTCGTCGCGCAACCGATATCTCAGCGACGCCGAGCGGGCCGAGGCGCCTGCCCTGTACGCCGAACTGCAGCAGATTGGCACCCGTCTGGGCCAGGGCGAGCGCGACGCCGCCGCTTTGGAACGCGACGCCACCGACCGCCTGACACAGCGCGGCTGGAAGGTCGACTACGTGGCCCTGCGCCGCCAGCGCGACCTCAAGCGCCCCGAAGCCGCCGACCTGCAGGCCGGCGAGCCCGTCGTGGTGCTGGCCGCGGCCAAACTGGGCGCCACCCGTCTGATCGACAACCTGGAACTGGTTTACACGGCCTGATTCCGTAGCGGGAACCGGCCTTCGGAGCCGGAACAGGGGTGTTTTCGTCCACCCCTGTCAGAATTGCCAGCTTCCGCCTGGCAAGGGGGCGGGGCAGACTGATTGCAATCCTACGTTGCAAGCGAGCCGCCCCATGCAATCTCCCCACCCCGAACTGGACGCCGTCCTGTCCTCCCTTACCGCCCGCGAACGCCAGATCGTGGAGTACGTTGCGGCCGGCCGCGCCAACAAGGTCATCGCGATCGACCTGGGCATCTCCCTGCGCACCGTCGAGGCCCATCGCGCCCGCATCTTCGTCAAACTGAATGCTCGCAACGCGATGCAATTGGCCTGTCGCCTGTGCAAACACGGCCGGTCGGGCGCATCGCCGGTGCCCGGCGCTCACTGGCAGGCTCGGGGCGAAGCCGCGCCGGGCCACGCGGGCGTCGGGGGCGTCGGGGGCCGCGTCCTGCACGAACCGGCCCGCGCCTACGTGCCGTGCGGGACGGGGCTCCCCGACACCGATGCGTCCTGCAAACCGAGGTCGCAATGAAGACGGGCCGCTTAACCTTCGCCCCAAATGAAACCGGGCCTGGCGAACATTGCGTTCGTCAGGCCCGGGGAATGCTTGTGTCGTCTTGCGGTGTTCAGGCGCCGCAGCCTGGGTTCAAGGGCACTTCGGCGCGGTGGACTTGGCCAGTTCGTCGATCGGGTCCAGATCAGGCTGGCGGGTCAGGTTGTAGTTCAGGTTGGGCGTCTGGCCGCCAATGGAACGCACGCGCAGCACGTTGTTGGCGGCCACCAGGAATTCCACGCGGACGTTGCCCTGGCCGTCCATCAGGATGACGCGCGGCGGACGTTCGTCGGTGGCGTCCCAGCAGCCTTGTTCGGACACCGGAGGACCCTTTTTGGGATCGTTGTCCAGGTAGGCGGTGCGGCCGCGCCAGCGGCCGTTGGGGGCCAGCGTCAGGGTTACCCGCTGCGCCGTGCACTGCATCGCGGGCGAAAAGCACGGCAGGGTGCCCATATAGGTTTGGGGCTGCGGAACCAGGCTGTGCGAGATGCCGCTGGGCGCCGGCGCCGGGGCTGGCGCGGACGCCGCGGCGCCCGAACCACCGGAGCTGCCGGAGCCGCTTTCGGCGCCTTCCGGCACGGCCTGGCCGTCTTCGGTGGTCTGGCCGGCGGGGTTGGCCTGGTTGTTCTGGTTCTGCGCCTTGCGGGCGTCGGGCTTGAGTTCGATCTGCACTTGCGACGGGGCGCGGATGACGCTGCGATAGCCCGCGCCAGAGCCCTGGTACTGTGCGTCGGTCACGGTGCTTTCGGCGGGCAGGTCGTAATAGCCTTCTGCCTTTTGTTTGGCGCAGCCTGTCACGCCTATCACGGTGCCCGCTAGCAGCAGCCCCATGACGCTGAATTTGCGGGAGCGGGAAACGATATCGACGCGCGCGGCCATGGCAGCTTATCCGTGAATTGAGTCTGTCTCCGATTTTACGCACTTATGCGAAGATTCGATACGTTCCCCTTAGCCGTTGCGGGACTAGCCGGTACTTTATGCACAAATTACGACATGGGCGCGAGCGGCCCTTTACACCTTGCTCCATCGTTGGCAAGGCGAATGCGGGGCCGCGCGCAAACCGCGGGGGAAATTGACGGCGATGTGGCAAGTCTTCGACATACCCGCAGCAGCCTTCATCGGAATTGCCGCACTGGCCGGCCTGTTCGTGGGCAACTGGCTGACCTTGTTGACCTTCCGTCTGCCGCGCATGATGGAACGCGAGTGGCAGGCGCAATGCCTCGAGGCCGTGGGCAAACCACCGCCCGCTGGCCACTATGGCTTGCTGTCGCCGGCGTCGCAGTGCCCCGCCTGCAACGCGCCGGTGGGCTGGAAGGGCCGGCTTCCTCTGTTGGGTTGGCTGCTGTCGGGCGGCCGCTGTGCGTCCTGCAAGTCGCCCATCGGCTGGCGATATCCGGTCATCGAGCTGCTGACGTGCGCACTGTTCGCGGCCTGCGCCGTACGCTTTGGCGCGACGCCTCTTGCGTTGATGGCGATGGGCCTGTCCGCCACGCTCGTCGCGCTGGCGTGGATCGATTTCGAATCGACGCTGCTGCCCGACGTTCTGACGCAGCCGCTGGTATGGGCAGGCCTGCTGGTCAATCTGTTCGATGCGTTCACCAGCTTGCAGATGGCCGTGGCTGGCGCGGTCGCCGGCTATGTGTTCCTGTGGGTTATCTTTCATGTGTTCCGCTTGCTGACCGGACGGGAAGGCATGGGACATGGTGACTTCAAGCTGCTGGCGGCGCTGGGCGCCTGGTTCGGCATCGGCGCGCTGCCCATGGTGCTGCTTGGCGCTTCGCTGGTTGGCGTGCTGGTCGGCGGGGCGCTGACGCTCAGCGGCCGCGCCAGCCGCGGCCAGCCCTTGCCCTTCGGACCTTATCTGGCGCTGGCGGGCCTTGTCATGCTGCTGCTGGGAGGCGAACAGGGCGTGTGGCAATTCATGAGCTGACCGGCGCAGCCATGCATTCAGGGCCGAACACCAAGCCTCCGGCAACAGATGACGGCCACGCAATGACATCCAGGCAAGAAACAAAAGGGAAGGCGGTATGTTCAAGATCGGTCTGACGGGCGGCATTGGTTCAGGCAAGTCCCGTGTGGCGGACATGTTGGCGGAATGGGGCGCGACGCTTGTCGATACCGACGAGATCGCGCGTGCGCTGACCATCGCTGGCGGCGCGGCCATGCCGGCGATCGAACGTGAATTCGGTCCGCAGGCGCTGGCGCTCGATGGCGCCCTGGACCGCGCATGGATGCGCGCCCAGGCTTTCGCCGATCCGCAAGTGCGCCAGCGGCTCGAAGCCGTGCTGCATCCGCTCATCGGCCGCGAGACCAAACGCCAGGCCGAGAGCGCGAGCGGATCGTATCTGGTCTTCGTTGTGCCGCTGTTGGTGGAGTCCCTGGACCGCTGGCGATCGCGCGTGGATCGTATCTGCGTAGTCGATTGCGATCCCGAAACGCAGGTCGCCCGCGTACAGCAGCGCAGCGGGCTGACGGAGCCCGACATCCGGCGTATCATGGCGGCACAGGCTGCGCGGGCAAGCCGGTTAGCGGTTGCGGACGACGTCATACTCAACGACGCAGCCACTACTCCGGAACAGTTGCGCGCGCGGGCGTTGACCCTGCATGACCGCTGGCTGGCGCTGGCGACCACGACAGGCCGGTAAGCCAGCGGGCTGCCGGCACCCCTGAACATCCCTGGCCCGGCGGCCAACCACTGATAGGGCCTGTAAAAAAGCGTGATCGTTTACGAATACCCCTTCAATGAGCGCATCCGCGCTTATCTGCGGCTGGAATACCTGTTCGACAGGTTGTTCTTCTTTGCGCGCGAAGGCGACTCACGCCAGCATCAGGTTGCCGTCACCTCGCTTTTCGATCTGCTGGACGCCTGCGAACGCACCGACGTCAAGGGCGCGGTGCTGCAAGACCTTGAGCGTCAACGCCTGGCGCTGGTGGGGTTGCGCGATCATCCCGGCGTGGCGCAGGACGCGCTTGAGGGCATGCTGCGCGAAATGGAAAAGGTGGCCAGTGCGCTGGCCGCGCCGGGCAAGACCGGCCAGTCGCTGCGCGAAAACGAATGGCTGACCAGCCTGCGCGGCAGGCTGTCGGTTCCGGGCAGCGCCACCCAGGTGGACATGCCGTCCTACTTTGCCTGGCAGAACAAGCCCGAAGCCGCCCGACTCGCCGACTTGCAGGCCTGGATAACACCCTTCTTTCCCCTCTACGACGGCCTGACGCTGGCGCTGCGCCTGTTGCGCGAATCCGGCCGCAAGACCGACATCGTTGCCGAACAGGGCGCCTACCAGCAGATGCTGGGCGGCAAGCAGTTCCAGCTTCTGCGTGTCTGGGTGGACCCCACCCACGGCGTCTTTCCAGAGATCAGCGCCAATAAGTACATGATCTGGATACGTTTTTCCACTCAGGACGGCGAATTCAAGCCCCAGCAGGTGGCGCGCGACGTCGCCTTCCAGATGACGCTGTGCAGCTCGTAGGCGCAAGTTACGCACGGTTTCGCTGCCCGGATACCTGTTGCGGGTAGTTTCAGCCTGACGGCCCCGCCGGCCGAAACCGGGACGGTCTAGTAGACAATACGGCTTTCCTTCCGAGTGTGCCGGAACCGTTTCCATGTCCGAAAGCCGTCCTGTATCCCCACCCTCCCGCTGGAGCCGTCGCAAAGTCCTCGGTCTGGTCATTTTGCTGCTCGTCGTGGCGGCAATTGCCTGGGTGGCGTTGCGTCCCTCGGCCAAGCCGGGCGGCGCGGGCGGGCGGGGCGGCGGCCGTCCCTCGGCGGCCGCGATGGCGAACATGGCCAACATGGCCGTTCCCGTGCGGGCAGCCACCGCCGCGCAGCAGGACATCGACATCTTCCTGCGGTCCCTGGGCACCGTCACCGCCTACAACACGGTCACGGTCAGAAGCCGCGTCAGCGGAGAACTCGTGGAAGTGGCCTTTCAGGAGGGGCAGCAGGTCAAGGCGGGCGACCTGCTGGCGCAGGTGGATCCTCGCGCGTTCCAGGTGGCCCTGGACCAGGCGCGCGGCACGCAGATGCAGAACCTGGCCCAGCTTGAAAACGCCAAGCGCGACCTCCAGCGCTACCAGGCCCTGTACAAGCAGGATTCCATCGCCAGGCAGCAGGTCGACACGCAGGCCGCACTGGTGCGCCAATACGAAGGCGCGGTCAAGAGCGACCAGGCCAACGTGGACAACGCCAAGCTGCAACTGGATTACGCGCGCATCACGGCGCCGATCAGCGGCCGCCTTGGCCTGCGCCAGGTCGACCGCGGCAACCTCGTGTCCAGTTCGGATACCAACGGCCTCGTGGTCATCACCCAGACCCAGCCGATCTCCGTCGTGTTCACGCTGCCCGAGACGCAGCTTCCCGAAGTGCGCGCCGAATTGGCGGCAGGCAAGACGCTGACCGTCGAAGCCTACGATCGGGCGGACACGCGCCGCATCGCGACCGGCACCCTGGAAACCTTGGATAACCAGATCGACGTCACGACCGGCACGCTGCGGCTCAAGGCCCGCTTCGACAATGCCGACGACGCGCTCTTTCCGAACCAGTTCGTCAATGTCCGGCTGCATGTGCTGACCCGCAAAGACGTCACCGCCATTCCCACCGCGGCGGTCCAGCAGGGATCCGCCGGCGCGTTCGTGTTCCTGGTGCAGCCCGACAACACGATCGCGGTGCGCCAGGTCAAGCTGGGCGCCATCAATAGCGGGATGGTCGCCGTCAACGAAGGCCTGCAGCCCGGCGACCGCGTCGTCACCGAAGGCACCGACCGCCTGCGCGCCGGCGCCAAGGTGGAAATCGTGGGCGGCGCGGAAGTCATCCCCGCCGGCCGCGACAAGGCTTTGGGCGCGGGCGCGCCGGCTGGCACCACGCCGCCCACGAAGTAAGAGAACGCCGTGAGCCCGTCGCGCCTCTTCATCCTGCGGCCCGTGGCCACCACCCTCTCGATGGTGGCCATCCTGATCGCCGGCCTCATCGCCTATCGTTTCCTGCCTGTCTCGGCGCTGCCCGAGGTCGACTACCCGACCATCCAGGTCGTCACCCTGTATCCCGGCGCAAGCCCCGACGTGATGACCTCGCTGGTCACGTCTCCGCTCGAGCGCCAGTTCGGGCAGATGCCGGGGTTGAACCAGATGTCGTCCACCAGTTCGGGCGGCGCGTCGGTCATCACCCTGCAGTTCAACCTGACCTTGCCGTTGGACGTGGCCGAGCAGCAGGTGCAGGCGGCGATCAACGCGGCCTCGAACCTGCTGCCGTCCGACCTGCCGGTGCCGCCCACCTACAACAAGGTGAACCCGGCCGACGCGGCGGTGCTGACGCTGGCGATCACCTCGCCCACGATGCCCCTGCCGCAGGTGCGCGACCTGGTCGACACGCGGGTGGCGCAGAAGCTGTCGCAGATTCCGGGCGTGGGGTTGGTCAGCGTGGCCGGCGGGCAGCGCCCGGCGGTGCGCGTCCAGGTGAACCCCCAGGCGCTGGCGGCCAACGGGCTGTCGCTGTCCGACTTGCGCACCGCCATCGTGGGCGCCAACGTCAACCAGCCCAAGGGCAACCTGGATGGTCCGCAGCGGTCCACCACCATCAACGCCAACGACCAGCTCAAGTCGCCCACCGACTACAACAGCCTGATCATCGCGTACAAGAACGGCGCGCCGCTGCGGCTGGCCGACGTGGCGCGCGCCGTCGAAGGCGCCGAAGACACGCGCCAGGCCGCATGGGCCGGCGACAAGCCGGCCATCCTGCTGAACATCCAGCGCCAGCCTGGCGCCAACGTGATCGACGTGGTCGACCGCATCCAGGCGTTGATGCCGCAGCTGCGCGCCGCGCTGCCCGCCACGTTGGACGTGGCCGTGGTGTCCGATCGCACCCAGACCATCCGCGATTCGGTGGCGGACGTGCAATTCGAGATGCTGCTGGCGGTGGGGCTGGTGGTCATGGTCACGTTTGTCTTCCTGCGCAGCGTGACGGCCACCCTGATCCCCAGCGTCGTGGTGCCGCTGTCGCTGGTGGGCACGTTCGGCATCATGTATCTGGCCGGGTTCTCCATCAACAACCTGACGCTGATGGCCCTGACGATCGCCACCGGCTTCGTGGTGGACGACGCCATCGTCATGATCGAGAACATTGCCCGCCACATCGAGGAAGGCGAAAAGCCCATGCAGGCTGCGCTCAAGGGCGCGTCGCAGATCGGCTTCACGCTGATATCGCTGACCCTGTCGCTGATCGCCGTGCTGATCCCGCTGCTGTTCATGACCGAAGTGGTGGGGCGCCTGTTCCGGGAATTCGCGATCACGCTGGCGGTGGCCATCATGATCTCGCTGGTGGTGTCGCTGACCCTCACGCCCATGATGTGCGCGCGGCTGCTGCGCGCCGAATCCGACCAGAAGCACGGGCGCTTCCACCAGGCCACCGGCGCCTTCATCGATCGGGTCATCGCCGCGTACGACCGCATGCTGCAGGTCGTCCTGCGCCACCAGACCCTGACGCTGGTGGTCGCTGTCGCCACGTTCGCGCTGACGGTGCTGTTGTACATGATGGTGCCCAAGGGCTTCTTTCCGCAGCAGGACACCGGCCTCATCCAGGCCATCACCCAGGCGCCTCAGTCCATTTCGTTCAAGGCCATGTCCGAACGTCAGCAGGAGGCCGCGCGGCTCGTGCTGGAAGATCCCGACGTGCAGGCCGTGTCGTCCTTCATCGGCGTGGACGGCAGCAACGCCACGCTCAGCGCGGGCCGCATGCAGATTTCACTGAAGCCGCAGGCCGAGCGCACCAGCGACCTGCGCACGGTGATGGCGCGGCTGCAGGAATCGCTGGGCAAGCAGGACGGCCTGACCGTCTACATGCAGCCCGTGCAGGACCTGACCATCGAAGACCGGGTCAGCCGCACGCAGTACCAGATGACGCTGTCCAATCCCGACCTGAAGGTGCTGAGCGAATGGACGCCCAAGCTGGTCGAGCGCCTGCGCAGCGTGCCCGGCCTGATGGACGTTGCCGACGATCTGCAGGACGACGGCCTGCAGACGTGGGTGGAAATCGACCGCGACGCGGCTTCGCGGCTGGGCATCACCGCTGCCGTCATCGACGAGGCGCTGTACAACGCCTTCGGGCAGCGGCTGATTTCCACGATCTTCACGCAGTCCAACCAGTACCGCGTGGTGCTCGAGGTTTTGCCGCAGTTTCAGATGTCCCCTGGCGCGCTGGGCCAGATCCATGTGCCGACGTCGACGGGCGCGCAGGTGCCGCTGTCTTCCGTGGCGCACATCTCCGAAGGCAGGACCGTGCTGGCCGTCAACCGGCTGGACCAGTTCCCCATGGTGACGGTGTCGTTCAACCTGGCCCCGGGCGCATCGCTGTCCGATGCGGTGCAGAACATCACCGCGGCCGAGGCCGAGATCGGCATGCCGGCCGCCGTGGAAACCCGCTTCCAGGGTGCGGCGCTGGCATTCCAGAACTCGCTGTCCAGCACGCTATGGCTGATCCTGGCCGCCGTGATCACGATGTACATCGTGCTGGGCGTGCTGTACGAAAGCTACATCCACCCCATCACCATCCTGTCCACGCTGCCGTCCGCGGGCGTCGGCGCGCTGCTGGCGCTGCTGATCAGCGGCACCGAGCTCGACATGATCGGCATCATCGGGATCATCCTGCTGATCGGCATCGTCAAGAAAAACGCCATCATGATGATCGACTTCGCGCTGGACGCCGAGCGCAAGCGCGGCCTGGCCCCGCGCGAAGCCATCCACGAAGCGGCGCTGCTGCGCTTCCGTCCCATCCTGATGACCACGCTGGCGGCGCTGTTCGGCGCCTTGCCGCTGATGTTGTCCACGGGCACGGGCGCTGAATTGCGCCAGCCGCTGGGCCTGGTCATGGTGGGCGGCCTGCTGCTGTCGCAAGTGCTGACGCTGTTCACGACGCCGGTCATCTACCTGATGTTCGACCGCATGTCGCGCCGCTGGGGCCGCGCCGACGAGCCGTCCGCCGGAGATGCCCGATGATCCTGTCGGCGCCCTTCATCGTCCGGCCGGTGGCGACCACGCTGCTGAGCCTGGCGGTCGTGCTGGCCGGCATGCTTGCGTTCTTCCTGCTGCCCGTGGCGCCGCTGCCGCAGGTGGACATCCCGACCATCTCCGTGTCGGCCAGCCTGCCGGGCGCCAGCCCCGAGACCATGGCTTCCAGCGTCGCCACGCCGCTGGAGCGATCCCTGGGCAGCATCGCGGGCGTCACCGAAATGACGTCGCGCAGCTCGCAGGGTTCCACCCGCATCACGCTGCAGTTCGACTTGTCGCGCGACATCAACGGCGCCGCGCGCGACGTCCAGGCGGCCATCAACGCCGCCCGCTCCCTGCTGCCGACCAGCCTGCGCAGCAATCCCACGTATCACAAGTCCAATCCGTCGGACGCGCCCATCATGACGCTGGCGCTGACGTCCGACACGCTCAGCCAGGGCCAGCTTTACGACCTGGCTTCCACCATCGTCGCGCAGAAGCTGTCGCAGGTGGACGGCGTGGGCGAGGTCACGGTGGGCGGCAGTTCGTTGCCGGCGGTGCGTGTCACGGTGCTGCCGGGGGCGCTGGCCAACCAGGGCGTGTCGCTGGACGAACTGCGCGCCACGCTGGCCAACGCCAACGCCAACCGTCCCAAGGGCGTGCTCGAGAACGACCGCTACCACTGGCAGATCATGGTCAGCGACCAGCTCAGCCGCGCCGAGCAATACCGGCCGCTGATCGTCGCCTGGCGCGACGGCGCGCCGGTGCGCGTGTCCGATGTGGCCCGCGTCGAGGACTCGGTCGAAGACCTGTACCAGACCGGTTTCTACAACGACCGCAACGCCATCCTGATGATCGTGCGCCGGCAGGCGGATGCCAACATCATCGAAGCCGTGGATGCGGTGCGCGCGCAGCTTCCCGTGCTGCAGGCGCTGATGCCGGCGGACGTGAACATGACGGTGGCGCAAGACCGCACGCCCAGCATCCGCGCGTCGCTGCACGAAGCGGAGCTGACGCTGATCATCGCCGTGGGCCTGGTTGTGCTGGTGGTGCTGCTGTTCCTGCGGCGCTGGCGGGCTGCGATCATCCCCAGCGTGGCGGTACCGGTGTCGCTGATCGGCACCTTCTGCATCATGTATCTGTGCGGGTACACGCTGAACACCATTTCGCTCATGGCGCTGATCGTTGCCACCGGCTTCGTGGTCGACGACGCCATCGTGGTGCTGGAAAACATCATGCGCCACGTGGAAGGCGGCATGTCGCCGATGCGCGCCGCGCTGCGCGGATCGCGCGAGGTGGGCTTCACCGTGTTGTCGATGAGCCTGTCGCTGGTGGCGGTGTTCATTCCCATCCTGTTGATGGGCGGCGTGGTGGGACGCCTGTTCCGCGAGTTCGCCGTGACCCTGTCGGCCGCCATTCTGGTGTCGCTGGTGGTGTCGCTGACGCTAACCCCCATGATGTGCGCGCGCCTGCTGCGCCCGGAACCCAAGGATGAAAAGCCGCCGGGACGCCTGGGCCAATGGTCCGAGCGCGCCTTCGCGGCCATGCTGTACGGCTACCGCGTGTCACTGCGCTGGGCGCTGGCGCACGGCCGCCTGATGATGCTGACGCTGGCGATCGCCGTCGGCTTGAACATCTACCTGTACACGGCGGTGCCCAAGGGCTTTTTCCCGCAGCAGGATACGGGCCAGCTTCTGGGCTTTTTCCGCGTGGATCAGGGCACGTCGTTCCAGGCCACGCTGCCCAAGCTCGAGGCGCTGCGCAAGGTCGTGCTGGCCGATCCGGCCGTGCAGAGCATGACGGGCTATGCCGGTGGGCGCGGCGGCAGCAACAGCAGCTTCATGCAGATCCAGCTCAAGCCGCTGGCCGAACGCAAGGTGTCGGCGGACACGGTCATCAACCGGCTGCGCGCCAAGCTGCAGAACATGCCCGGTGCGCGCATGTTCCTGGTGTCGCAGCAGGACATCCGCATCGGCGGGCGCCAGAGCCAGGGCTCTTACGACTACACGCTGATGTCGGGCGACCTGCAATTGCTGCGCACGTGGATGCCCAAGGTGCAGCAGGCCATGGCAAAGATCCCGGAAATCACCGACGTCGACACCGACGTCGAGGACCGTGGCCGCGAGATCAACCTGGTCATCGACCGGGACGCCGCGACCCGCCTGGGCGTCAGCATGTCCACCATCTCGACGGTGCTGAACAACTCGTTCAGCCAGCGCCAGGTGTCGGTGATGTACGGGCCGCTGAACCAGTATCACGTCGTGCTGGGCGTGGACCCCAAGTTCGCGCAGGACATCGAATCGCTGCGCCAGGTCGAGGTCATCACTGCGGATGGCGCCCGTGTGCCGCTGTCCGCGTTCACCAAACTGGAAAACTCCAACGCGCCGCTCAGCGTCCAGCACCAGGGGCTGTTTGTCGCCGACACCATTTCGTTCAGCCTGGCGCCGGGCGTGTCGTTGGGTCAAGCCACGACCGCCATCGACAACGCCGTGGCCCGCATCGGCCTGCCGTCGGACCAGATCCAGGCGGGCTTCCAGGGCACCGCCGCCGCGCTCCAGCAGACGCTGGCGCAACAGCCATGGCTGATCCTGGCCGCGCTGGTCACCATGTACATCGTGCTGGGCATCCTGTACGAAAGCTTCATCCACCCGTTCACCATCCTGTCGACGCTGCCGTCGGCGGGCCTGGGCGCGCTGCTGGCCCTGCTGCTGGTGCGCTACGACTTCACTTTGATCGCGCTGATCGGGGTGTTCCTGTTGATCGGCATCGTGAAGAAGAACGCCATCATGATGGTGGACTTTGCCCTGGACGCCGAGCGCAATCACGGCATGTCGCCGCGCGACGCCATCTTCCAGGCCTGCCTGACGCGGTTCCGGCCCATCATGATGACGACGATGGCGGCCATCTTCGGTGCGCTGCCGCTGGTGCTGGCCACCGGCGCGGGCGTCGAGATGCGCCAGCCTCTGGGCATTACCATCGTGGGCGGCCTGGTCCTGAGCCAGATCCTTACGCTGTACACGACCCCCGTGGTCTATCTATACCTGGACCGCCTCCGCCTTTGGGCCGCGCGCCGGCGCGCGGCTCGGGCAGGCGATACCGTTTCCACAGAACACACATGATCCGACCCAAGCTGTTCCACCATGCTTTTTTCCCTCGCGCCGCGGCGACGCTGGCGCTGTGCGCGCTGCTGGGCGCTTGCGCGGTCGGCCCTGACTACCAGCGTCCCGCGCTGGACGTGGGCGACGCCTACAAGGAAGGCCAGGTCGAAGTGCCGGGCTGGAAGCCCGCGCAGCCGCGCGACGAGCCGGACCGGGGCGCATGGTGGAAGGTTTACGAGGATCCCGTCCTGAACGGCCTTCTGGATCGTCTCAACGAATCCAACCAGACCATCGCGCAGGCCGAGGCCAACTACCGCCAGGCGCTGGGGTTGGTGCGGGGCGCGCGTTCGGGCTTCTATCCCACGGTCGGCGCGGCGGCCGGCATGACGCGCGCGGGCGCCAGCAGCCAGAACGGCTCGTCGTCCTCGTCGGGCAGCAACGTGTCGAATCAGTATTCGCTGACCGGCAGCGTCAGCTGGGAGCTCGACGTCTGGGGCCGTGTGCGGCGCAGCGTGGAATCGTCGGAAGCCAGCGCGGCGGCCAGCCTGGCCGACCTGGGCGCGACCCGGCTGAGCGCGCAGGCGGCGTTGGCGCAGACCTACCTGCAACTGCGCGTGCTGGACGAACAGAAGCGGCTGCTGGACGCCACCGTGGCGGCGTATGAAAAGTCGCTGCAGCTGACGCAGAACCGCTACGAAGTCGGCGTCGCCGGCCAGGCCGACGTGGCGGTGGCGCGCACGCAGCTCGAAAGCACGCGCGCGCAATCCATCGACCTGGACTGGCAGCGCGGCCAGTACGAACACGCGATCGCCGTGTTGATGGGGCAGGCGCCGTCGCAGTTCAGCCTGCCGCCCGCGGTGTTCACGTTGAAGCTGCCGCAGATTCCGGTGGGGCTGCCGTCCGAATTGCTGGAGCGCCGTCCCGACGTGGCGGCCGCGGAACGCCGGGCCGCCGCCGCCAACGCGCAGATCGGCGTGGCGCAGGCCGCCTGGTTTCCAAGCCTGACGCTGTCGGCCGACGGCGGCTTTCGCAATGGCGAATTCGCGGAACTGCTGACGGCGCCGGCGCGCTTCTGGTCGCTTGGGCCGGCGCTGGCCATGACCATCTCCGACGGCGGCGCGCGCGAAGCGCAGGTTGAACAGGCCCGCGCATCGTACGACTCGCAGGCGGCGGCCTACCGGCAGGCCGCGCTGACCGGACTGCGCGAGGTCGAGGACTACCTGATCCAGCTGCGCGTCATGGAACAGGAACAGATCGTGCAGCGCCGCGCGCTGGAATCGGCGCGCGAATCGCTGCGGCTGATTCAAAACCAGTACCGGGCGGGTCTCGTCGACTACCTGAGCGTCGCCGTGGTGGACGCCACCGCGCTCAACAGCGAGCGCAATGCCCTGAGCCTCATGGGCAGCCGCCTGGCGGCCAGCGTCAACCTGATCGTGGCCCTGGGCGGCGGTTGGGAAGGACTGCCGCCCGTCGAATCCGCGCGCGCCGACCAGGCGCAGTAACCGCATAGGGATTACGCCTAAACCCCCCTCGCATTCATTGACAAGCCTTCGGCGCAGGTTCCTAATGCCGTCAAAGTGACCATGCGGTCACTTCTGCGCGCAGTAACGATGCACCGACTTCCGTTTGATCAATCGAACACGCACATTGCGAAGGGGAATGAGGATGGGCTGGTTATCTCGTGGGCGGACGGCCGCCTTGGCAGGGCGCTGGACCGGCGTGGCGGCTGCCGCCGCGCTGGCATTGGGAGCGGCGGCGGCGTCCGCGCAGGAATGGCCGGCACGGCCGATCACGCTGATCGTCCCGTTTCCCCCGGGCGGAACCACCGACATCTTCGCGCGCACCATCGCCGAGCACATGCGCCCCTCGCTGGGCCAGGCCATCGTCGTCGAGAACAAACCGGGCGCGGCCGGCAACCTGGGCGTGGCGACGGCCGCGCGCTCGCAGCCGGACGGCTACACCATCGTGCTGGGCTCCGTCGGCACGCAAAGCGTCAACCAGTTCCTGTACAGCAACATCGGCTTCAATCCCGCCACCGACCTGGTGCCGCTGGGCATGATCGCATCCACGCCCAACGTCATGGCGGTGGCCGCGGGATCGCCTTGGCGCAATCTTGAAGACGTGATGAAGGCCGTGAAGAAGGATCCCGGCAAGTATTCCTACGCCTCGCCGGGCATCGGCTCGTCGGTGCACCTGACGGGCGCCTATTTCGAGTCCATGGCCAACCTGCAGATGCTGCACGTGCCGTTCAAAGGGTCGTCGGCCGCGATTCCCGCCGTCATCGGCGGCCAGGTCGACATCCTGATGGACAACCTGCCCAGCTCCATGGCGGCGCTGAAGGCGGGCGACCGGCTGCGCGGCATTGCAGTCACGTCGGCCGAGCGCAGCCCCGCCGCGCCCGATCTGCCCACGATGGCCGAAGCGGGCCTGCCGGGCTTCGAGGTCACCGCGTGGTCTGGCCTATACGCGCCGCGCGGCACGCCCGCGCCGGTGGTCGACAAGCTGATCGCGGCCATGAGGCAGGCGCTGAAATCGCCCGAATTGCAGAAGTCGCTGGCGCAGGGCGGCGCCACGCCGGGCAACGTCTTCGGCGCCGACCTGGCTGCGTTCGAAGTCAAGGAGCGCGACAAGTGGGGCAAGCTGATCCAGAACCGCGGCATCAAGGCGGACTGAGCCCTGCGCCTGGCGAACGCCCTGTTTATCTTGATACTGAAAAGGCGACGCCGCCCACGCGCGGCGCCAGCCCTGCTTATTGCAGAGCGAAGGGCGCCGCTTCCACGGCGGGGCTGCGGCCCCGCATCAGATCCGTCAGCATGCGTGCGCTGCCCGCCGCCAGCGTGAAGCCCAGGCCGCCGTGGCCGGTGTTCAGCCACAGGTTGCGGTAGGGCGTGGCGCCGATCAGCGGCTTGCCGTCGGGCCGCGCGGGCCGCAGGCCCGCCCAGGCCTGCGGCGCGCCCGCGGGATTCAGGCGCGGAAAGAACTTCGCCACATCGCGTTCCAGGCTGCGCACGCGCGCGGGATCCACCGCGTTGCCGCCGGTGCCGATGTCGACCATGCCCGCCACGCGCAGCCGCTGGCCCAGCCGGGCGTAGACCACCTTGCGCCGGATGTCGCTGATGCTCGCGCTGGGTGCGATGCTGTCGGGGGTCAGGTCGTACGTCAGGCTGTACCCCTTGAGCGGATAGATACGCAAGTCCATGCCCAGCCGCCGCGCCAGGGTTTGCGCGCCCATGCCGCTGGCCAGCACGTAGTGGTCGGCGTCGATGTCGCCGCCGGCCGTCCCCGCGCCGACCACGCGTCCGCGTTCGGACCGCAACGCCTGCACCGGCGTATTGAAATGGAAACGCACAGGATCCGGCGCGGCGCGCAGGATGCGTTCCAGCTCGGTGCACAGGCGCTGGCAGTCCCCCGCATCTTCGGTGGGCGTGTAGATGGCGCCGGCGATGCTGGCGCCGATATCGGCCAGCGCCGGCTCCAGGTCCAGGCAGGCCTGCCGGTCCATCACGCGCTGCTCGCAGCCCAGCGTGGCCTGGTATTCGCGCTGCGACAACGCATGTTCATAGGCTTGCGCGTCCTGGTAGACCAGCAGCTTGCCGGACGAAGAAAAATCGAAATCCGGATTTTCGCGTTGCACCAGGTCGTGCACGCAGAGCCGGCTGTACAAGCCCAGCGCCAGCAGTTCGCGCGTGGTCGAGCGGCTGCGCGAGCGCGTGCAGGCGCGCAGGAAGTCGAGGCTCCAGCGCCACTGGTCAGGGTCCAGCCTGGGCCGGAATCGCAACGGCGTGTCGCGTCCCAGCAGCCAGGAAGGCAGCCGGGGCAGCACGCCCGGATCGGCCAGCGGCGCGACGAAGCTATAGCTGAGCTGCGCGCCGTTGGCCATGCTGGTGGACTGCCCGGGGCCCGATCCCGCATCGACGACGGTGACGCGATGGCCCTCGCGATGCAGGAAGTAGGCGGTGGTCATGCCGACCACGCCCGCGCCGATGACAACTATATGCATGGTGTTCCAGTGAAGCGGCACGGCATTGCAGCGCGCGCCAAGCTGTGCGATGTCCGCATGGGATCGTGTGCGGTCAGGCCGCCCATGCGGGCGTTTCGAAGCCGGGGGCGGCGCGTTCATCGCCGCGCAGCAGGCGTCCCGGCCGCGCGCCGGTGGCGGCTCCGTTTTCCTCGACCAGCACTCCGTTGACCAGCACCGCATGGATGCCGGTGGACGGCAGCGTCGGTTCCGCGAAGCTGGCGAGGTCCGCCACGGTGCGCGGGTCGAACACCACCACGTCGGCAAGGCATCCGGCGCGCAACACGCCGCGGTCCTTCAATCCGAACTGCGCGGCGGTCAGGCTGGTCATGCGGCGAATGGCTTCCTCCATTCCCAGCACGCGCATCTCGCGCACGTAGCGCGCCAGCACGCGCGAAAAAGCGCCCCACAGGCGCGGGTGCGGGCGCTGGTCATGCGGCAGGCCGTCGGAGCCGATCATCACGCTGCCGTGGCTGATGACGCGCTTCACGTCGTCTTCGTCCATCGAAAAATAGATGGCGCCGCCGGGCGACAGTTCTTCGGCCAGCCGGGTGGGATCCTTGCCTTCGCGCTCGGCCAGTTCGCGCAGGTCCACGCCCTGGATCTCGGGGCGGGTCTGCGACCACGTCACGATGATCTTTTCGCCGGCGGCCACGCGGCGCGGCTCCAGGATGGTGGACGACGCCGAATAGGGGTACACGTCCATGCCCAGCGGCTGGTTGGCGCGCGCGCGGTCGTACAGCGCCAGCGTTTCGGCCGTGCGCCCGTGGTTGTTCTTGCCGGTGACCTTGTGGTGGGACAGGATCGCGGGCACGTCGGCGGCGCGGCCGATCAGGAAAGCCTCTTCCATGGAATCGCAGACGTGGTCGGCCTCGTCGCGCAGATGCGTGGTGTACAGGCCGCGCCACGACGAAAGCGGTTCGGCCACGCCGATCACTTCTTCCGTGCTGGCGTGCATGGCGGTGGGGTAGTACAGACCGGTGGACAGTCCTGCCGCGCCGGCGGCCATGGCCTCGTCCAGCGCGCGGCGCATGACGGCGATTTCGCCTTTGTCGGCCGGCCTGTCCAGCCGGCTCATCGCGGACACGCGCAGGCTGGAATGCCCCACCAGCGCAAGGCTGTTCACGGCGGCGGGCGCATCGTGCAGCGCCTGTGCGTAGTCCTGCATGCGCGCATAGAGTTCGCCGGGATGCTTGGCCAGCAGATTGAGCGGCGGCGGCACGGCGTCGCCCGGCGTGCTGACCGGGGCCAGGCTGATGCCGCAGTTGCCGGTGACCACCGTCGTGATGCCCTGGCTGACCTTTGGACGCATCAGCGGCGTGCCCAGCAGCGCGCGGTCATCATGCGTGTGGCAGTCGATGAATCCCGGCGACACCACCTTGTTGGTGGCGTCGATGCGTCGACCGGCGCGCCACGCCGAGCCGTCGCCGATGGCGGCGATGCGCTGGCCTCGGATGGCGAGGTCGGCGCGGCGGGCGGGACCGCCCAATCCGTCGGCCACCAGGCCGCCGGTGATGATGATGTCGTAATCCTGCTGTTCGGGATGCGCGGGCATGGCGGGGAGGGGATCAGGGTTCGGGCGGGGCGGCCGGCCGGGGTGGACGGCGCGCCTCCAGATTGGCGAGCGATTCGGTGTTCAGGGCTGTCGGGAAGCCGTGCGCGACCAGGTGTTCCAGCGCGCCGTTGATGCGGTCCCAGCCTTCCTCCGTGCGCAGCGGCACGCCAAGGAAGTGGGATTCGGTCTTGGCGCGCAGCATCAGGTACAGCACGCCGGCCAGCATCACGCTGACGACGGCGGGGACGTCCACGTCGGGGGCCAGGCCGTCGACGCGGTCGATGAAGCCGCGCGCGGCGCGTTCGCGGCGTTCCGCCAGCGGCGCGGACACCTCGTTGCGTTCGATGAGTTCCCAGCGGCGCACTTCGCGCAGCGTCTCGTTGCCGGACAGCGCGTCGATCTGGGCGCGCAACATGGACAGCACGAGGTCGCCGGGGGTGCGCTGGCTGGATTCGTCGGCCGCCAGCAGACCCGGGTTGCGCGTCCAGAAGTCCTGCTCCTGCATCCAGGCCAGCATCAGCCCGGGCATGCCGTCAAAGTAGCGGTAGATGAGTTCCTTGCTGACGCCGGCGCGCTTGGCGATGGCATTGATGCCGACGCCGCCCATTCCGGTTTCCAGGATCTGGGATTCCAGGGCTTGCAGTATCAGTCGCTCGGTGTTTTCGCGGCGAGACATGGGCCTACTCCTTCATCACGATGAAACGCGGGCCATGATGTTGTGACTGCATGGTCACATTTGGCGTTTACGGTATTGCCTTGGACCGGCCACCATCAAGGGGGGAGTTTCCCTAAGACGCGCAGGCCGTGTGCGCGACAGCTGCCCGTCGCGCGCCCGGCGCGGCGATCGCCGACGGGACTACAGCCCCACCGCCTTCAGATCCGGACGCTGGCGATGCCAGTCGGTGACCGCCTGGAAAGCCATGCCGATCCGGCCCAGCGCGCCCTCGCCATTCGGCTTGCCCAACAACTGCACGCCCAGCGGCAGGCCGTCGGCGGTGAAGCCTGCGGGCAGGGCGAGTCCGGACGCGTTGACGTAATTGCCGGCCCGCGTGAAGGCGGCCAGCGGCGTGGCCGCTTCGTCCACGTCTTCGAGATGGCGCGCGCCGAAGGGGGCGCAAGGGGTCAGCACGGCGTCGAAGTCGCGCATCCAGTCCAGCCAGTCGCGCCGAGCTTGCACGTGCGCCTGAAGCGCGGCGATGTAGTCGGCGGCGGAGATCCCCTTGCCGGAAAGGACACGGGCCCGGACATACTTGCCGATGGGCATGCCGGCGTCCTCGATGTAGGCGCGATGGACCGCGTAGGCTTCGGCCGCGATGATCTGGCCGTTGCGCTGCATCATCTCGCGGAAGTCGAAGGGCAGAGGAGTTTCCGCTACGTCCGCGCCCAACGCCGCCAGCACTCGGCGCGCATCGTCCAGCGCGGACAGCGCGTCGCCGTCGACGGCGATGGGATGCTGCACGAGCGGCATCACCGCAATGCGCACGCCGCGCAGCGGCTGCGGGCTGTCCGGAGGCTCAACGTATTGGAAGGCGGGCGTGCCCAGCGTGTGGGGATCCTGCGGGTCCGGGCCCGCCATCAGCGCGGTCAGCAGCATCGCGTCGCGCGTGTCCCGCGTCAGCGGTCCCAGGGTGTCCAGGGTGGTCGACAACGCCACCGCGCCGTGCAGGCTGATCAGCCCGCGCGTGGTCTTCAGGCCCGTGACGCCGTTCAGCGCTGCGGGGATCCGCACCGAGCCGCCCGTGTCCGACCCCAGCGCGGCGGGCGCCAGGCCGGCCGCGACGGCCACACCCGACCCGCTGGACGATCCGCCGGGGACGCGCGGCTGCCGCAGGTCCCAGGGATTGCGCGGCGTGCCCATGACCGGGTTGGTGCCCCAGCCGCCAAAGGCGAACTCCACCATGTGGGTCTTGCCCAGCATCACCATGCCCGCGTCCAGCAGGCGCGCGACGGCGGTGGCGGTGACGCCGCTGCGGCGTTCGCGCCAGGCTTCGGAGCCCGCCGTGGTGACGTGTCCCTGGATGTCGCACAGGTCTTTGACCGCCACTGGCACGCCGTCCAGCGGGCTGAGCAGGCCGTACCCCGCGAGACGGCGCGCATCGGAGGCTTCCGCCAGCCGCAGCGCGCCGGCGCTGTCGACGCTGACAAAGGCGCCCAATGCCGGATTGGCCTGAGCGATGCGGTCCAGGAAGTGGCGAGTCAGCTCCACCGAGCTGTAGCGGCCCTGCGCCAGGCCGTCCGCCAGTTCGCTCATCGTGGCAAATGCGATCTCGGACATGTTTTCCTCTGGTTGATGCGGTGGTCCTGCCGGCCAGGTCCACGACAGCGCGCCGGTATGCGGCGGCATCGGAAGAAGGGTGCATGGGCGCGTCGATCCGGTCTATGCGCGCTTTCCCGCCCGGGCCCAAAAAAGCAACGGCCCATGCAGGGCATGGGCCGTCGGAGGCGGTGGCGTCAAGCGCGCGTCAGAGGATGCCGCGTATGCCCGCGATGCCGTGCGCGCCGTGGCGCAGCGCCTGCGACACGGTCTGGGTGGATTGCCCGCCCAGTGCGAACACCGGAATGCCGGCGTCGCGGTTGCCCTGCACGAAGCCTTCCCAGCCCAGCGTCGGCGCTCCCGGGTGGCTGGGGGTATCCAGCACCGGGCCCAGCACCGCGAAGTCGGCGCCGATGTCGCGGGCGTGGACGACCTGCGCGTTGTCGTGCGCGGACACGCCGACCAGCGCGGCCTTCGGCAGTTCGGGACGGGCGGTCAGGCGCGTCGCGTCAACGGTGCGCAGGTGCACGCCATCGGCTTCCTTCCACCATGCGATGGGATGGATGCTGTTGACCAGCACGCGCGCGCCGGCGGCGCGGCAGCGCTTCAGCACCTGCTGCAGGACTTCGTGCAGCGAACTGGCGCCCACGCCGTCCGGCCATTGCGGTTCGCGGAACTGCACCAGCTTCACGCCGCGCGCCAGGGCGGCTTCAAGGCGGCCCAGGAACGGCGCGATGCCCGCGCGCGAACCGATGGAACTGATGCCGTAGGTGGTGGGAAGCTGCAGCCAGCGCAAGGGCGGCAAGGTGGCGGGCAGAAGGTCGCCCACCGAGGCCGCGTTGGCGGGGTGCACCCATTCCAGGCGCTGGTTCTCGAGGCTTTGCGGTTCGCCTTCCCATCCGGTGACGTGGCAGAACGCCAGGCGGACCGTGGTGTGCGGATAGACGTGCACATAGGTAACCCAGGGACGCGACTGCGTGACGCGGATGCCGATTTCTTCGTGGAGCTCGCGCGCCAGCGCTTCCAGCACCGTTTCGCCGGGTTCCAGCTTGCCGCCGGGCAGTTCCCACCATCCCGACCACGGCTTGCCTTCAGGCCGCTGGCCCAGCAGCAGCATGCCGTCGGGACGCAGGATCAGGCCGGCGGCGACGTCGACGATCTTTTCAGACATGGCGGGCTGCCCAATCGCGCGCGAACTGATAGGCCACACGGCCCGAACGCGAACCGCGTTCGATCGTCCATTGCAGGGCCTCGGTGCGAGAGGGTTCGATCTGCGCTTCCGGGCAGCCCAGTTCGCGCAGCCAGTGGTACACGATGTCCAGGTAGTCGTCCTGCTTGAAGGGGTAGAACGACAGCCACAGGCCGAAGCGCTCGGACAGGGAAATCTTTTCCTCGACGGTTTCGCCGGGATGGATTTCGCCGTCGGGCTGATGCTTGGCCTGCAGGTTTTCGCTCATGTATTCCGGCATCAGGTGGCGCCGGTTGGACGTGGCGTAAATAAGCACGTTGTCGCCCGAGGCCGATACCGAGCCGTCCAGCACGGACTTCAGCGCCTTGTAGCCGGCCTCGCCTTCTTCGAAGGACAGGTCGTCGCAGAACACGATGAAGCGTTCCGGCCGCGCGGCGACCAGCTCGACGATGTCGGCCAGGTCGCCGAGGTCGGACTTGTCGACTTCGATGAGGCGCAGCCCGCGGTCGCCGTAGGCCGCCAGCATGGCCTTGACCAGCGAACTCTTGCCGGTGCCGCGGGCGCCAGTCATGAGGACGTTGTTGGCCGGCTTTTTCTGCAGGAACTGCAGGGTGTTGCGGTCGATGGTGGCCTTCTGGCGTTCGATGTGCTGCAGGTCCTGCATGTCGATGCGGGCCACGTGCCGCACGGCGTCCAGCCAGCCGCGCGCGCCGCGCTTGCGCCAGCGGAACGCGTGCGCGGTCCAGTCGATCTCGGGCGTGGCGGGCGGCAGGAAGGCTTCAAGCTGAGCCAGCACGCGCTCGGCGCGCTGGATAAGGGTGGTGAACTCGGTGGCCGTCATGGTCGATCAGGAGCGGTAGTCGGCGTTGATCGACACGTACTCGTGCGAGAAGTCGCAGGTGTAGACGGTGTCGCTGACCTGGCCGCGGCCCAACGCGATGCGCACCGAGATTTCGGCCTGCTTCATCACGCGCTGGCCGTCGGCTTCCTGGTAGTCGGGATTGCGGCCGCCGTTCTTGGCCACCAGCACGTCGTCGAGCCACAGGCGGATGTTGGAGACGTCCAGGTCGTCGATGCCGGCGTAGCCGACGGCGGCCAGGATGCGGCCCAGGTTGGGGTCCGACGCGAAGAAGGCCGTCTTGACCAGCGGCGAATGGGCCACGGCGTACGCGACCTTCAGGGCTTCGTCGGTGGTGCCGGCTTCTTCGACGCGGATGGTCATGAACTTGGTGGCGCCTTCGGCGTCGCGCACGATCTTGGTGGCCAGTTCCAGCGCAGCGGCGGTCAGGGCGCTGCGCACGGCGGCGTAGGCGGCGTCGGATTCGCTGTTGACGTTGACGCCGGACTTGCCGGTGGCGGCGATGATGAAGGAATCATTGGTGGAGGTGTCGCCGTCGACCGTGATGCGGTTGAACGAGGCGTCGGCGATTTCCACGGCCAGCTTGCGCAGGAGCGGCTGGGCGATGCCGGCGTCGGTGGCCAGGAAGCTGAGCATGGTGGCCATGTTGGGGCGGATCATGCCGGCGCCCTTGCTGATGCCGGTGAAGGTGACCGTCTTGCCGTCGATCTGCACCTTGGCCGACGAGATCTTCGGCAGGGTGTCGGTGGTCATGATGCCGTGGGCGGCGCTGGACCAGTGGTCGGCCGCCAGGTTGGCGATGGCGCCCGGCAGGCCGGCGACCAGGCGGTCGAGCGGCAGGGGTTCAAGGATGACGCCGGTGGAGAACGGCAGGATCTGAGCGGCCGGCACGCCCAGCAGCTTGCCCAGCGCGTCGCAGGTGTCCTTGGCTTTCTTCAGGCCTTCTTCGCCGGTGCCGGCGTTGGCGTTGCCCGTGTTGATGACGAGCGCGCTGATGGGGCCGCCGGCGGCCAGGTGGGCCTGGCAGACCTGCACGGGGGCGGCGCAGAAGCGGTTGCGCGTGAAGACGCCCGCCACGCTGGTGCCTTCGGCCAGGCGGAACACCGTCAGGTCACGCCGGTTGGCCTTGCGGATGCCAGCCTCGGTGACGCCGATTTCTACGCCGGCAACAGGAAAAATTTCGGACTCGGAGGGGATCTGCAGATTAACGGCCATGACTTCGTCTCTTGGAGTGAGCGGGCGGAACCGCCGCCAGGCAAGGCGGCGCGCGGGAAAGGTTCGTATTATCCCACCGCTTATGGGCGCGGTGTCCGGCCCCCTCGGCATCCCGAGGGGCGCGCGTGCCGGATCAGGGGCCGATGCGCATCTCGGCCACGTCCAGCACGCCGGCCTCGCGGTTGCTGAGCACGCTGCGCACCTTGCCATCGGGCGCCTGCAGCACTGATTTGCCGGCCGGCACGTCTTCGCCGCCCGCCCGGCGCGCCGACCGGCCGCGCGAGGGGGAAAACAGCAGGTCGCCCGCTTGCGCGCCCTGCAGGCGGGGGTTGGCGGACAGGACGCGCGTGCCGGGCGGATAGGTCATCTCGCCCAGCACGGTGTCGCGCGCGGCCAGGCCTTCGAAGCCCAGCGTGCGGCGCTGCCCGTCCAGCTGCAGGTCCACTTTCAGCAAGGGAATCTGCGCCACGGTCAGGGAACCGCTGCCCTCGGTGCGCAGCAGCCAGCGCGGGGCGGAGCCGGCCTTGTCCAGCGGCGTGCCGCGGGCGGCCGGGTCGACCTTCAGCCAGGCGCCGGGGGGCACCGGCTGCTGGTCCAGCGTATTCCCGATGGCCAGGTGGCAGCTTGCAAATTGCGGATGCCCGGCCTGCACCACGAATTCGATCCGATGCCCGTGCGCGCACAGCCAGCCCTCCTGCGCCTGGTCGCGCGCGATTTCCACGGACAGCGTTTCAGGCTGCTTGCTGGTCGCGGGATAGCGGAACAGGCGGGTGGCCGCCAGGCCCTGGATGGCGGCGGGGTGGGCCTCGGGGAAGACGGCGCGCTCGAACGAGGCCAGTTCGCCGGGCGTGGCCAGGCTGAGCACGGTGCCGGCGGGCATGTCCACGCCCGACAGCTGGGTGGGCTGGGCCAGCACCGTCTTGCGGTCGTCGTCGGCCTGCGCGGCGCGCTGGGCCGAGAACCACAGGCTGAACTGCTGAAAGGGAAAGATGGCGCCGATGAGGGCCAGGAAGGCCATCAGGAACGTGCCCGCGCGCCGGTGTCCGGCCAGCCAGCCCCGCGCGCCGCGCGAGGTGGCCAGCACGGCCAGCCAGGTCAGCAGCGTGGACAGGCAGGCCAGGGAGGCCGCCATCAGCACGTAGAAGTTACCGCCAGGTAGGGAAACCGGAATCATGGCGGCAATTATGCGCCAATCCGGACGGGGGTTTCCGCCGCGTCCGGGGCCTTAGTCCCGTGCCGACGCGGACCGGGTGGCCACCACCTGCAGCTTCAGTTCGCCCAGCGCCTGGAACAAGGCGTTGCGGCTGGCCTCGGGCAGGTCGGCGAACATGGACTTGACCCAGGTTTCGTGGGCGCGCGCCATGCGCGCAAAGCTCTTCTTGCCCTGCGGGGTCAGCTTGATCAGCGAACTGCGGCGGTCGGACTCGACCTTGGTGCGAACGACCAGGCCTTCTTTTTCCAGCTGGTCGGTGATGCCCGTGATATTGCCGTTGGTGACCATCATGTGGCGCGAGAGCTCGCCCATCTTCATGCCCTTGGGCGCGCGCTGCAACTGCGCCATCAGGTCGAAGCGGGGCAGGGTGGTGTCGAATTCGTTGCGCAGGCGGCTGCGGATTTCCCCTTCGATGAGGTTCGCGCAGGTCAGCATGCGCAGCCACAGGCGCAGCGCGTGGTGGTCGTCGGGCGCGGCGCGGGATTCCAGGTCGGGCGTATCAGTCATGGCTAGGAAGGTTACCGGGAATGCGTGAAGGAGCGGGCGCCAGGCCCATCTGTTCGAAGATGGCTTGAGTCAGCGGGCTGTGCGGGTCGTTGAGCGTCAGGACGATATCGTAGTGATTTGTGCCGGGCATCGGGACGTATGTGCCGGGATATCCGCGGTCGCGCCAGGCGGCAAGATAGTCGTCGCTCTGGCGCTTGAATTCGTCGGTCTCGGATTCGCCGTAGCTGACCACCAGCGGGCAGCCCGTCTGCGGCAGATTGAGCGCCGGGCTGTTCCGGATGGCGTCGGCCTCGCTCATGTGCATCCATTCGTTGATATGGGTGTGCACCAGCGGCCGCAGGTCGAACAGGCCGGACAGGGGCGCGGCGCCGCGCACGACGCCGGGCGGGACGTCATAGCTGGCGTGCCAGCCGCCAGACAGCAGCGCGCCCACCAGATGCCCGCCGGCCGAGCTGCCGCAGATGTGGATGCGCGCGGGGTCGCCGCCGTATTCGGCGATGTGGCGGTACACCCAGGCCAGCGCGCGCCGGTTCTGGTCGACGATGCGGTCCAGCGTGACCGCCGGAGCCAGCGAATAATTCACCGACACGACGACCGCGCCGGCCTGCGTAAAGGCGGGCGCCATGCTGCTGGATTCGTTCTTGGAAAGCAGGCGCCAGTAGCCGCCGTGGATGAAGACGAAGACCGGAGCGCCCGGCTTGCCCGGCGCGGCGCCGGCGGCCGGAAAAATGTCCAGCAATTCGTCGGGATGCTTGCCGAAAGGCACGTCCAGCGCGCAGTCCAGCGTGCTTCGCGCCGTGGCGCTGTCTTCGGCGTATTTCTTGAGTATCGGCTGGATGTCGGGTACTGTCGCGCGAGCGTTGTACTGGACGTCCAGACCGGCGCGATCGTAGTTGCGGTAGAGGGTGACCATGGCGGCAGGTTCGTGGTGAAGGCTTATGTTGGGCTTGCCGGCTAAGGCTTGCGGACAAGGACTCTGGAACCGAAGCCCGTTAGTAATAACCCTTTGGTAAAAACCCTAGACTTGTTTTGCCGAATACTTTAAACCTAAACTATGAACCACGCCAGTTTCCCTTTGTTGCATCACGGGATCGCGGCGTTGCAGGCAGTGTTATTGCCCGCACCGGCCTGACGGCGGCGCAACGGCGCCGGCCGGCCGGGCAAGAAGTCTTTCGAATCGCACCTTCAAAAAGAACACCCTCTGCGCGGGCTCGCGCACGGAGCACACCACCATGCGTTTGATCACTTCCCTCCTGGCTGCCGCCGCCCTGGTCCCGGCAATGGCCAGCGCCGACACCATCAAGGTCGGCATCGCCAACGACATCTCCGGCCCGTTCTCGGCGCTTGGCGCCGAAGCCCGCGACGGCTTCAACCTGGCCATCAAGCAACTGGGCGGCAAGCTGGGCGGACAGCCCGCGGAATTCGTGCAGACGGACATGGGCGGCAATCCGGATCAGGCCCGCCAACTGGTCACGCGCTACATCCAGCGCGAGAAGGTCGATTTCTTCACCGGCCCAATCGGTTCGAACGTGGCGCTGGCCGTCGGCCCGGCGCTGTTCGCGGCCAAGGTGCCGTACCTGTCCAACAACCCCGGCCCCAGCCAGTTCGCTGGCGCCCAGTGCAACAACTATTGGTTCGGCACGTCCTACCAGAACGACGCTTTCCATGAGGCCGCCGGCAAGGTTGCCGCCGACCGCGGCTTCAAGAAGATGTTCATCATGGCCCCCGACTACCCGGCCGGCAAGGATGCGCTGAACGGCTTCAAGCGCGGCTACAAGACCGCCCCGGGCGACGAGGTCTACACCAAGCTCGGCCAGATCGACTACGCCGCGGAAATCGCGCAGATCCGCGCCGCCAAGCCGGATGCCGTGTACATCTTCCTGCCCGGCGGCATGGGCATCAACTTCGTCAAGCAATTCGTGTCCGCCGGCCTGTCGCAGAACGTCAAGCTGATCGGCCCGGGCTTTTCGGCCGACGAAGACGTGATCCAGGCCGTGGGCGACCCGATGCTGGGCATGTACAACACCGCGCAATGGGCGCATGACCTGGACGTGCCGCAGAACAAGACGTTCGTCGAGGCCTTCCGCAAGGAATACAACGGCCGCTATCCGTCGGTGTACGCCGCCCAGGCCTACGACGTGATCATGGCCATGGACGCCGCCGTCAAGCAGGCCGGCGGCAAGGCTTCCGACCGCGACGCCATCGTGAAGGCGCTGGAAAAGGCCGACTACCCCTCGGTGCGCGGCAGCTTCACCTACGGCAAGAACCACTATCCGATCCAGGCCTACTACCTGCGCGTCGTCGAAAAAGACGGCAGCGGCCGCATCACCAACAAGCTGGTGGGCAAGGTGTTCGACAAGTACCAGGACGTCTACGTCGGCGACTGCAAAAAGATGTGACCCCCCCGAAGCACTGCGCGCTTCCCCCCAGGGGGCGTCGCAGCGGACCGGCAAAGCCGGATCCGCGCGACCCCGCTTGGGGGCGGCGGCTCATGACTTGAGCGCTGCGGATATTGGTTGCGGGATGCAGATTGGTTAGCTTTGGTGATTGTGTCGGCGCTCGCCTTCGGCAGCGCGCGGCAAGGGGGAAGTTTTCATGACGTTTACGCTGATCGTCGAGCAATTGCTGAACGGTCTGCAGTTTGGGTTGATGTTGTTTCTGATCGCGGCCGGGCTGACCCTGGTGTTCGGCATCATGGACATCATGAATCTGGCTCACGGCTCGCTCTACATGGCTGGCGCCTACGTCGCCGCCGAAACCATGCAACGCACGGGTTCGTTCACCGCCGCGGTCCTGGTGGCGGCAGTCGCCACGGGCATCGTCGGCGTGGTGCTGGAACTCACCCTGATACGCCGCCTGGCGCTGCGCGACCACCTGGCCCAGGTGCTGGGCACCTACGCCGTCATCCTCATCGCCAATGACCTGGTCAAGATGATCTGGGGTCCGGCGCCGGTCATGCTCAACATGCCCGCGGTGCTGTCCGGCCCGGTGCGCCTGTTGCCCGACCTCATGTATCCCGCCTATCGCCTGATGATCATCGTGTTCGGCGTGGCCGCCGCCGCGGGCCTGTACTGGTTCGTGACGCGCACCCGGGCCGGCGTGCTGGTGCGCGCGGGCGCCTCCAACCGCCAGATGGCCACGCTGATGGGCGTGCGCGTTCCGCTGCTGTTCCTGGGCGTGTTCGTGCTGGGCGCCATGCTGGCCGCCGTGGCGGGGGCGCTGCTCGGTCCGATCACCTCGGTGCAGGTGGGCATGGGTGAAGAGATCCTTATCCTGGTGCTGGTGTGCATCGTGATCGGCGGCATCGGATCGATCCGCGGCGCGTTCGTCGGCGCCTTGCTGGTAGGCATGGTGGACACGGCGGGGCGGGCCTTCCTGCCGATGCTGCTGCGCCAGGTCTTTTCTCCGGCCGTGGCTTCCAGCGTCGGCCCGACGCTCGCGGCCATCGCCATTTACGTACTGATGGCGGCTGTGCTGGTGTTCCGGCCCTCCGGCCTGTTTCCGGCGCGGGGCTGACCATGAAGACCAAACTCTGGACCGTGGTCCTTTTGGCCGCGCTGGCGGTGTTCCCGCTGGTGGCGCCCATGCTGGGCCTGGACTTCTACATTTCCTTCGTGCGGCGCGTGCTGATCTACGCGCTGGCCGCGACCAGCCTGAACCTGATCCTGGGCTACGGCGGCATGGTGGCGCTGGGGCATGCGGCGTTCTTCGGCGCGGGCGCCTACGCGGTGGGCATCCTGGCCATGTCGGGTGTCACGTCGGCGCTGGTGTCGTGGCCCGTGGCGATGCTGCTGGCGGGCGTGCTGGCCTGCATCACCGGCGCGATCTCGCTGCGCACCCGCGGCGTGTACTTCATCATGATCACGCTGGCGTTCGCGCAGATGCTGTTCTACATCTTCATTTCGCTGCGCCAGTACGGCGGGGAAGACGGGCTCAACCTGCCCGGCTACTCCAGCCTGCCCGGCATCGACCTGGCCAATGACGTCAGCTTCTATTACCTGGTGCTGGTGCTCTTCGCGCTGCTCATGTGGGTGTTCGGCCGCGTGGTCGCCTCGCGCTTCGGCATGGCGCTGCAAGGCATCCGCGAGAACGAATCGCGCATGGAATCCATGGGCTATCCCGTCTATCGCATCAAGCTCATGGCCTTCACGTTGAGCGGTGCGGCGGCGGGCCTTGCCGGCGCGCTGCTTGCCAACCACAACCTGTTCATCTCGCCCAGCCTCATGCACTGGACCCAGTCCGCCAACCTGCTGATCATGGTGCTGGTGGGCGGGATCGGCCTGCGCTATGGCGGCGTGGCCGGGGCCGTGGTGATGCTGACACTGGAAGAAGTGCTGCGGCTGTGGACCGAATACTGGCACCTGCCCCTGGGCGTGCTGCTGCTGTGCGTGGTGTTCGGCGCGCCGCGCGGCCTGGTCGGCCTCTTCGGGCCGCTGTTCAGCGGCCGCGCCGCCCCGCAATCCGGCAAGGTGGGCTCATGAGCATCCCAATGAACGCTACGACCGGAGCCGCCGCCGGCGGCACGATGCCCGCCCTGCAGGCGCGGGGCCTGGTGCGCCGTTTCGGCGCGCTGGTGGCCACCGACAATGTGTCGCTGTCGCTGGAACCCGGCGAGATCCACGCCTTGATCGGCCCCAACGGCGCGGGCAAGTCCACGCTGATCCACCTGCTGTCGGGCACGCTGTCCGCCGATTCCGGCGCGCTGACCGTCGACGGCCGCGACGTCACCGCCATGAATGCGCACCAACGCGTGGCGGCGGGGCTGTCGCGGTCCTACCAGATCACGAACATCTTCAAGCAGTCCAGCGTGCTGGACAACCTGGTCCTGGCCGTCCAGGCCCACGCCGGCAGCAGCTTCCGCTTCTGGAAGCCGCGCGCGGCGGAGTCGGCGCTGTATGAGCAGGCGCGCGAGCTGGCCCGCGAATGCGCCATCGACGCCGGCCTGCTGGGGCGCGCGGCGGGCACGCTGCCGCATGGCGAGCAGCGCAAGGTGGAATTCGCCCTGGCGCTGGCCGCCCGGCCCAAGGTCCTGCTGCTGGACGAGCCCATGGCCGGCATGGGTCCCGACGAGACCGTCCGCCTGACCGAACTGATCGAATCCATGCGGGGACGCGCCGCGATGCTGCTGGTTGAACATGACATGCAGGCGGTGTTCCGCCTGGCCGATCGCCTGTCGGTGCTGGTGTATGGCCGCGTGATTGCGTCGGGCACGCCGGACGAAATCCGCGCCAATCCCGAAGTGCGCCAGGCCTATCTGGGCGACGAGGAGACCGCGTGATGCTGACCATCGAATCGGCCAAGAGCGGCTACGGCGCCAGCCAGGTGCTCTTCGGCGTGGACCTGGAAATCGGCGCGGGGCAGGTCGTGACCTTGCTGGGCCGCAACGGCATGGGCAAGACCACGCTGCTGCGCACCCTGTTCGGCCAGCTGCCGCTGCGGGGGGGCAAGATCCATTTTGCGGGGCAGGACATCAGCGGCTGGAGCTCCGACCGCATCGCGCGGGTCGGCATGGCCATCGTTCCGGAAGGGCGGCAGTGCTTTCCCAACCTGACGGTGCGCGAGCACCTGACCGCGTTCGTGGCGGCGCGCAACCCCGACATCGGCGCGCCCTGGACGCCTGACCGCGTGTTCGAGCTGTTTCCGCGCCTTGCCGAACGCGCCCGCAACATGGGCAACCAGCTTTCCGGCGGCGAGCAGCAGATGCTGGCGATCGGCCGGGCGTTGGTCACCAACCCTCGGCTGCTGATCCTGGACGAAGCCACCGAAGGGCTGGCGCCGAAGATCCGCGAGGAAATCTGGAATTGCCTGGCCCGTCTGCGGGAAGCCGGTCAGACTATCCTGGTCATCGACAAATATGTCGAAAGGTTACTCAGCTTGGCGGACCGCCACGTCATCCTGGAACGCGGCAAAGTTGTCTGGACGGGCGACTCTTCCGCTCTGGACGCCGACCGTGGGCTGTGGGAACGCTACCTGGGCGTGTAGTAATAAAGCTGCAAAGCAGGTGGCCGAGTGGTAACAATCCCTGATATAAAACGAAATAAATCAGGATTTATATTGCTGCGGTGAAACTTAAGGTGTCTTGAACGCATCCAGACGTTTGCACCTGTATCAATTAACCCCGCTGTTATCTACACTAGCCGCGCCGGCCTCCCTCCAGGGAGGCCTTGGCGTTCAGGCTCATGGCTCAAGAGGCAGGGCACAAGGACGGGCAGCGCGTCGTAACACGGCGAGCTTGCCGGCCTGCGGCCCCCTTTTCGCGCGTGGCGACTCATCAGGCTGTCAGGAAGACTTTGCATGGCGAAATGGGGTTTGCGCAGAAAATCACTAATGGCGCTGCTGTTGGCGTGTCTGGTCGCCCTGGCGCCGGCCGCCTTGATCGGCTGGCAGGTGCTGGACGGAGTCCGGGAGCACTTCGGGCGCGCCTTTGCTGACAACTTCACGCAGCTGAACCGCCAGCGCGTGCTGGCGCCCGTATCGCGCGAACTGGCGCTTTCCCAGCGGCTTGCCGATAGCGAGGTCACTCGCCGCTGGCTGCGCAACGAAAGCGACCCCGCCGCGCGCGAACTGTTTTTCCGCGAGGCCGACGGCTATCGCCGCGACCTGCTGGGCGGCGCCTATTTCATCGCCAGCGCCGCCACGGGCAACTATTACTTCAACGACGACAAACCGCTGTCCGAGACGCCGCGCTATACGCTCAGCCCCAGCGCAGCGGACGACGGCTGGTTCTACGCCACGCTCAAAGCGACCGCCCGATACAACATCAACGTCAATCCCGACCTGAAGCTGCAGACCACCAAGGTGTGGATCAACGTGCAGATCCGCGACGGCGAGAAGGTGATGGGTCTGACCGGCGCCGGCCTGGACGTGGGCGGCTTCCTGAAGGAATTCGTGAACAGCGGGCAGCCCGGCGTCACGCCCATCATCGTCGACGAAGCGGGCGCCATCCAGGCGCACATGAACCCGGCGCTTATCGCCTACAACTCGGGCGCGGGCGGCGCCGGCGGCAAGGGCATGGTGTTCAGCCTGCTGGATGCCGGCGAAGGCCGCGACGAGCTGCTGTCGGCCATGCACGCGGCGCAGGCGGACCCGCAGTCGGTGCAATCGGCATGGGTAAAGATGGACGGGGTGCGCCAGCTGGTCTCCGTGGCGTACATGCCGGAACTGCACTGGCACGTGCTGACCGTGGTGGACCTGGGCGCCGCGCGCGTGCTGGAAACCGGCTGGCTGTGGCCGGCGGCCATCGGCCTGGTGGTGCTGTTCGCCGCCATGCTGCTTTGCTTCGGCTATGCCATCGAACGCCTGATGCTGCGTCCCCTGCGCCGGTTGCAGCAGTCGGCTCGCGCCATTGCCGATGGCAGCTATGACGTGCGCCTGCCGCCGGGCGGCCAGGACGAAATCGGCGACCTGAGCCGCGCGTTCGGCGTCATGGCCGACAAGGTCCGCAAGCACACGGCCGAACTGGAAACGAAAGTGCGCGAACGCACCTCCGAACTGGAAGACGCCAACCGGGCCATGGCGGCCGCGCACAAGAAGATCGACGACTCCATCGATTACGCCAGCCTGATCCAGCGCGCCATCCTGCCCGACCGTCAACTGACCCAGTCCCTGGGCGCGCATCACTTCGTGCTGTGGAAGCCGCGCGACGTGGTGGGCGGCGACTTCTATGTCTTCCGCGAGGACGGCGCCAACTGCCTGCTGGGGATCATGGACTGCGCGGGCCACGGAGTGCCTGGCGCGTTGATGACGATGCTGGCGCGCGCCGCCATCGACCTGGCGATCACGGAAGTCGGACCGGGCGACCCCGCCGGCATCCTTACCCGCACCGACAATGCCATCCGCGCCATGCTTGCGGACGCGCAACTGCCCCGGGCGCTGGCCACAAACACCGATGCGGGGCTGGTATATATTGACCGCCGCGCCGGCCGGCTGCTGTATGCAGGCGCCAAGATCAGCCTGTACGCAAGCGACGGCGAAAGCCTGCGCGAAGTGCCGGGCGGCAGGCGCGCGCTGGGCGACAAGCGCGTGGGAATTTACGAGAACATCGCTTTGCAGATGGAGCCGGGCTGGACGTACTACCTGGCCACCGACGGATTCCTGGACCAGGCGGGCGGCGAGCACGGATTCGGCTTTGGCAACACGCGCTTTGCCGACATGCTCAAGACGCACGCCCGGCGGCCGTTAACCGAACAGGCGGCCGCCTTCAGCCAGGCGCTTGCCGAATACCAAGGTGGCCGGCCGCAGCGCGACGACATTACCTTGCTGTCTTTCCGTTTCGAATAATCGTTATCAAGGCGCTACCCTCCATGAATGCCTCCGATCTCTACGCGTTGGGCGCGCGGTTCGACCAGAACCGCACCCTCCTGTGTTTCAACGGGCCCATCTCCCGCAGCCTGATCGAGGAAATCGGGAACGCGCTCAAGAACTACCTGAACGCCGAGCACGTCCGGCCCGCGGAAGCGATGGACGTGTTCTCGGTCTACATCGAGATGATCCAGAACATCCGCCAGTACGCGGCCCAGAACGGCGACGCGGATGCGTCGGCCACGGTGGTGATCGGCCGCCGCGACGAAAGCCGCTATGTGGTGTCGGCGGGCAACCTGGTCAGCTCGGAGGACGGCCACAGCCTGGTCGCCCGCATCCAGGAACTGGCCGCGCTGGACAAGGCCGCATTGAAGGCCGAGTACAAGGCCCAGCTGCACAAGCCGCGCACGCAAGGCGTGGCGTCGGGGGCGGGTCTGGGCCTCATCGACATCGCGCGCCGCGCCGGCGCCCCGCTGGAAGCCAGCCTGACGCCCGCCGCGCAGCCGGGCAAGGCCTTCTTCAGCCTGAGCGTCGTGGTCTGAGACGCGCTCAAAGGATTATTTTCGGAGTATTTGATGAAAGACCTGAACATTCCCGGGACCCAGTCCACGCCCGCCATTGCCGCGGACGCCGCCGCCGGCGTGTTGGCGATGCGCGGCGACTCCTATCCCGAGAATTCCTTCGAACTGTTCGGCCCGGTCATTGAATGGGTCGAGGCCTACCTGCAAGGCAGCGACGCGCCCCTGAGCCTGGAACTCGAACTGCTCTACCTGAACACCAGCAGCATCAAGTCGGTCATGGACATTTTCGACGTGCTGGAGGCCGCGCACCGCAAGGGTCGCCAGGTCGGCGTCACCTGGTTCTACGACATGCGCAACGAGCGCGTTGGCGAGCTGGCCGAGGAATTCAAGGAAGATTGCACCTTTCCGTTTTCGGTCGTCGGCCGCCAATGAAACCGGGCGCCGCCGAACTGGACCAACGCATCGCCGATTTGCTGGCGGATCCGGCCTATGCCGGCCATCCGCTGCGCGAGGCGCTCGAGGCACTCTGGCGGCACACCGGTGAACAAATGGTGCGCATCCAGCGCGTGACCCAACTGTCGGACGCCTACCAGAGCATGGCGCACGAGCGTGAACTAGGCCTGTGCGACCAGTTCGACCGCCAGTTGCGCCGCCTTACCCGTATCGCGCGGATCTCGGACCACTACCAGAACATGATGCGCGACCTGAACCGCGCGCTGGAGGAAACGTCCAGCCGCGACCCGCTGACAGGCCTGTTGAACCGGCGCGCGCTGATGGAAATGATCAAGCAGGAAGTCCAGCGCGCCTCGCGCAGCGGCGACAGTTTCGTCGTCGCGATGCTGGACGTGGATCACTTCAAGGCCGTGAATGACCGCTACGGCCACGAGACCGGCGACCGCGCCCTGGTCGAGCTTGCCGGCGTGCTGGGCGAAAGCCTGCGCCAGTACGATTTGTGCGGGCGCTGGGGCGGCGAGGAGTTCCTCGTGCTGCTTCCCCAGACGCAGCCGGACACGGCGCAGGCGGTCATGGACCGCCTGGTCGGCGACGTGCGCGGCCTGGCGATCGCCGCCGGGGAAGACGTGCTGCGGCTGACGGTCAGCATCGGCATGGCGTACCACCAGTTGGGCGAGACCTTCTCCGAGACGCTCAGCCGGGCGGATCAGGCGTTGTACCTGGCCAAGCAAGACGGGCGTGACCGCGTCGCGCTTGGCTTCCCGAGGCGCTAATGAAACCGGAACCGCTGTTATCCGGGTTGGAGCCCCTTATGCTTGATTCTCATCTTGGCGGTTCAAGCACGAACCCCCAAGGCGCCGCGTGGCATGTGGGCAATTACCTTTCGTCGATGGACCGGGCGCTGCTGCTGTTCGACTTCGACGCAACCGGCTCCCTGCTGAACGCAAACGCAAATTTCCTGCGCGCGGTGGGCTATGCCCGCGACGAAGCCCTGGCGCTGCGCCACGACATGCTGTGCGACAGCATGGACGAAGGCAAGGGCATCGCCAGCGGCGAACAGATCTGGGCCCGCCTGCGCGCTGGCCAGCATTTCTCGGGCACCTGCCGGTACCGCAAGAAGGACGGCAGCTCGCTCTGGATCGAAGCAACGTACCTGCCGATGCTTGACGAGGCCGGCGACGTCGGCCGCATCTCGGTCATCTCGCGCAAATCGATCGCCGACGCCGAACGCCAGGAAGAAATCCGGCTGCTGATGCTGGGCATCAACGAGACCGGCAACGCCGTGGCGGTTTCGGGTTGCGACGGGCGCATCGTCTACGTGAACGACGGTTTCCAGCGCATGCTGGGCTTTTCCCGCAGCGACGCCGTGAACCAGGACCTGGGCGAACTGCTGTCGGGCGGGCGCGCCGACGGCGGCACGCGCGAGGAACTGCACCGCCGCATCGCCTGCCGCGAGGGCTATCACAAGGACGTGCTGGTCTACGACCGCGGCGGCAAGCCGCTGTGGGTCTCGGTCATGGCGAACTCGGTGTTCGACGACCGCGGCACGCTGGTCAACATCGTGGACGTGCTGACCGACATCACGCCCACGAAGGTGCACGAGGTCCTGCAGCGCCGGGTGCTGCAGGCCATGGTGAACGAGGCCTCGGTGGTCGAGGTCATGAACATGGTGTGCCGCGAGGTCGAGCGCCTGGCGCCCGAGGTGGCGGCCACGGTGGTGCGCGTGGACGACGCCGGGTTGCTGCGGCCGATGGCCGCGCCCAGCCTGCCGCAAGCCTATTCGGATGCGCTGGACGGCGTGGCGATCGGCCCGCAGGTCGGCGCCTGCGGCACCAGCGCGTTCCTTGGCCGTCCGGTGATCGTGCCGGACATCGCCACGGACCCGCTCTGGGACGACTACCGGCACCTGCCGCTGCCCGACGATTTCAAGGCTTGCTGGTCGTCCCCCATCAAGTCCAGCGATGGCCGGGTGATCGGCACGTTCGGGTTCTATTTCCGCGAGCGGCGGCTGCCGGATGATTTCCACCATCGTCTGGTGGATGTCTGCGTGTACCTGTGCGCGCTGGCGCTGGAGCGCGAGGAAGCCCGCGCCCGCATCCGCCAGCTTGCGTTCTATGACGAGCTGACGGGGTTGCCCAACCGCAATCTGCTGCTGGCTCAGGCCGAGCAGGCGATCGCGCGCGCGGAACCCGAGCGCAAGCGCGTCGCGGTGCTGTTCCTGGACCTGGATCGCTTCAAGCAGGTGAACGATACGCTTGGGCACCCGATCGGCGATGCGCTGCTGCGCGACGTGGCGCAGCGCCTGCGTCGGCTGGCGCGGTCTACCGATATCGTGGGCCGGCTGTCGGGCGACGAGTTCGTGCTGCTGATGCCGGAGTTCGAACATGGCCGCCTGACCGCCGCCGCGGAGCAGATCCTGGTGGCGCTGGCCCAGCCGTTTTCGGTGGGCGGCATTACGTTGAACCCGTCGGTCAGCATCGGCATCAGCGTGTTCCCGGAAAACGGCCGCGATATGGACACGCTGCTGCGCCACGCGGACATGGCGATGTACCAGGCCAAGACGGCCGGGCGGAACCGCATTTCGTTTTTCAGCGCCGAAATGAACCGCCAGGCGCAGGAGCGTCTGGCGCTGGAAGCGGCGTTGCGCGACGCCCTGGAAGCCAAGGCCCTGCGCCTGCATTACCAGCCGCAGGTGGGCCTGAAGAACGGCAGCCTGTACGGAGTGGAGGCGCTGGCCCGCTGGCGTCATCCGACGCTGGGCGACATTTCTCCGGCGCGCTTTGTGCCGCTGGCGGAGGAGTGCGGTCTGATCGGAGACCTGGGCGATTGGGCGCTGCGCGAGGCGTGCTCGCAACTGGCGATCTGGCGCAACAACGGTCTGCGGGTGCCGTCGGTGTCGGTGAATCTGTCGGCGACGAATTTCCACAACCTGAACCTGCCGCGCATGATTGCCGCGACGCTGGCGGAGTTCGGGCTGGTGCCGGCTGATCTGATGCTGGAGATCACCGAAGGCGTGGTCCTGGACGCGACGGCGGGCACGTTGCGGACGATCGCCGAACTTCATCGGCTGGGCGTACGCCTTTCGATGGACGACTTCGGGACGGGTTATTCCAGCCTGGGCCACTTGCGCCGTCTGATCGTGGACGAACTGAAGCTGGACCGCAGCTTCGTGCAGGGGCTGGAGAGCGACGATGCCGCTCGTGCGCTGACCAGTGCAGTGATCCGGATCGGCGAGAGCTTGAGTCTGCCCGTAGTTGCCGAAGGGGTCGAGAATGAGGAGCAGCGGCGCTTCCTGATCGAGCAGGGGTGCGCGGCGGGGCAGGGGTTTCTGTTTTCACCGCCGTTGCCGGCGGGGGACCTCGAGGAGTGGTTGCGGGCGCGGGGGTAATCGCTGCTTGTTTTCTCGGCTTTCGTTTTCTGCTGATTTGGGTTCTTTAGCCGCCCGGCGTGGCGCGGGCCCGGGGTGGGCGGGGCTACGATTGCGGTCCGGAGCCTTCGCTCCGGACTGCCCCTTCGTCAACCTTGTATGGTGTGGGTGCGCCTTCCTCTGTAGGAGGGTGCTGGGGTA
>NZ_DAMDGT010000014.1:0-129590 GCF_032102605.1 Achromobacter sp.
AATCGTACCCACGTTCACGTGCGGCTTGGTACGTTCAAACTTGCCTTTTGCCATGGCTGACTCCTGACCTGGATTGCGCTTCTGACTGAAGAAAAGAATTTGGAATTCGTGGTGCCCATGGCGCGGATCGAACGCGCGACCTCTCCCTTACCAAGGGAGTGCTCTACCACTGAGCCACATGGGCATTTAAAAATCTTGGAGCGGGTGAAGGGAATCGAACCCTCGTCGTAAGCTTGGAAGGCTTCTGCTCTACCATTGAGCTACACCCGCGGCAAACCCTTTCACCTTCTCTGTCCCAAACCTTTCAAATCCAAGGCTAAAGGAACCGTACCGCCTTCTTTGCGAAGGCCGCCTAGTTCCTCTAGGCCTTACATTGCAAATCCAGGCAAACCGCGCCTGGATTTAGGTATGGGTCTCTGGTGGAGGAGGTTGGATTCGAACCAACGTAGGCGCAAGGCCAACAGATTTACAGTCTGCCCCCTTTAACCACTCGGGCACCCCTCCAGCGGAGAACTTGAGATTATGAACACTTTCAAATCCGCTGTCAAACCATTCGGATGAAAAATTCAAAATTTCCGTTCCACCTCCGCCGCGTTTCCGCGCAGAGGGGGCGAAGCTTACAGGTTTCCGCGAATTGCTGCACGGAAAAGCTGAGAATATTTTTCGGCGGTGTAGTTGACGGGGTTGGTTCCGGCCGACGGATCCTCGCTTGCCATGCGCCCCACCCGCTCCGCCTGGGCGTCATCCAGACCGATTTCTGCCAGGGTGTGCGGGATGCCAACGGTCTGTCGCAGTGCCAGCACCCAATCCAGCACCGCGTCCGCCCCGGCTTGCGGCAATCCGAGGTAGCGCGCCAGCGCTTCCAGGCGCGGCGCCACGGCCTGCTGGTTGGCCTTGAGCACGTACGGCATGAGGATTGCGTTGAGCAGCCCGTGATGCGCGTCATAAAGCGCGCCTAGAGGATGCGCCAGTGCATGCATGGCGCCCAGCCCGCGCTGGAAAGCCGTGGCGCCCATGCTGGAGGCCACCAGCATCTGCTGGCGCGCCTGCAGGTCCGAGCCGTCGGCCACTGCCTGGGGCAGGTATTCCTTCACCAGGCGCATGCCTTCCAGGGCAATGCCCGCCGCCATGGGATGAAAGAACGGCGAGCAATAGGCTTCGAGGTTGTGCGAAAGCGCATCCATGCCGGTGGCCGCCGTGATTTTCGGGGGCAGTCCTACCGTCAGTTCGGCGTCCAGGATCACGATGGACGGCAGCATGCGCGCATGGAAGATGATGCGCTTGATCTGGGCCGATTCGTCGGTGATGACGGAGGCGCGCCCCACCTCGGATCCGGTGCCTGCGGTCGTTGGCACGGCCACCACGGGAGCCATGCCCGCGACGTTCACCCGCAGGTAGTTATCGCCTATGTCTTCGAAGTCCCAAAGCGGACGGCTCTGGCCTGCCATCAGGGCGATGGCCTTTGCGGCATCGAGCGCCGATCCCCCGCCAAATGCGATCACCCCATCGTGGCGCCCCCGCTTGAACGCCACCACCCCGTCTTCGACATTGCGGCCGGTCGGATTTCCCTTGATGTCATGGAACACGGCGCATTCCAGGCCAGCATCGCCGCAGGCTTTCACGGCGTTGGCGATCATCGGCAAGGCGGCGAGCCCCGGATCGGTGACGAGCAAAGGACGCGCCATGCCGAGTTCGCGGCAGCAGTCGGGCAGTTCCTTGACGCGGCCTGGGCCGGCCTTGATGGCGGTGGGGTAGTTCCAGTTGACGGAGGGCACGGACATGGTTTGGTTCCTGAAGGCGTGCGATCAGACGCTGCGCAAATGGAAAGATTTGGCGCGGGTGAGTTGCTCGTACCCGACGGCCGACAGCGACACTCCGCGCCCAGAGTTCTTGACACCCGTCCAGGCTAGCGCCGGATCCAGGTAATCGCAGCGATTCATGAAGACGGTGCCTGCCTGCAGCTGGCCGCCCACCTGCAAGGCCGCCTCTTCGTCCTGCGTGAACACGGCGGCAGTCAGGCCATAGGGGCTGTCGTTCATCAGCGCGACGGCCTGCTCGTCCGTGTCCACCGGCATGATGCCGACGACCGGCCCGAAGCATTCGTCATTCATGATGCGCATTCGGTGATCGACCTGGGTCAGCACGGCCGGCGCCACATAAGGCGAGCCTTCACTCGCTTCTCTAAAATGTGATGGATCAATCATGTTTCTCGCGCCGGCGTCCACGGCCTGCGATATGACGTCGCGTATTTCAGCGGCGGCTCGGGCGCGCACGACGGGCCCCAGCGTTGTCTCCGGCTGCAGGGGATTGCCCAGCACATAGCGATGGGTCAAGGCGACGGCGCGCACGACAAACTCTTCGTACAGGGAGCGCGCCACATAGATGCGCTGGATGCCGCAACACGATTGCCCCGAATTGAAGAAGGCGCCGTCCACCAGCGTATCCACCGCGACATCCAGCCTGGCGTCAGCGCGCACATAGGCCGGATCGTTGCCGCCGAGCTCGAGACCCACGCCGATGAACCGCCCGGCTGCGTTCTCTTCAACGACTCGGCCGCCGCGCACCGATCCCGTAAACGACACATAGCCGATCTCGGGCGCGCGCACCAACCGCTGTGCGATGTCGTGGCTGGCATGCAGGTACTGAAATACGCCCCTTGGCGCCCCCGCGTCGCGAAATGCGCGGTCGATGAGCTCCGCACACAAGGGCGTCTGGTCCGAATGCTTGAGGATGACGGCGTTGCCTGCCATCAACGCGGGCACGATGCTGTTCACGGCGGTCAGCAAAGGGTAGTTCCAGGGAGCGATCGTCAACGCCACGCCGATGGGCTCGCGGCTGATGAAGCGAGTGAACCCGGCCTGTTCGGGCGCGCGGATTGGCGCCAGGGCTTCGCCCGCGATCGCGATCATGTGGCGGGCGCGAGCTTCGAACCCGTCCACCTCCGACGGCGCGTATCGCAGAGGCCGCCCCATCTGGATGGTGATCGCGCGAGCGATCTCATCCTTGGCCGCCACGAAGCGGTCGACGGCGTCCGACACGATGCGCCCCCGCTCCTGGACGCCCAAGGCATGCCAGGCGGGCTGGGCGGCCTGCGCATTGGCCAAGGCCAGCGCAACCTGCGCTTCGGTGGCATAGGCTCGGCGGACGACTTCGCGTCCGTCGATCGGGCTGATGGTGATCAGTTCATCGGTCATGGTGGTTTGGCGCGGGGTTGGACGATCAGATGATTTCAAAGTAGCGCGCCAGCTCCCAATCGGTCACGTGGCGACGGAACTGCCGCTCTTCCCACTCGCGCGTTGCGGCGTAGTGGTCGACGAAGGCGTCTCCAAACAGAAGACGCGCGGCTTCGGATCCGCGCAGGCGCTGCGCGGCCTCCCACAGCGTTGCGGGCAGATGCAGGTGCGCGGGAAATTGCTGGGTGTAGGCATTGCCCTGCACCATCGGATCCGGAGAAAGCCCCTGCTCGATTCCGTAGAGTCCCGATGCCAGCGCCGCCGACAGCGCCAGGTAGGGATTGGCGTCAGCCGACCCGATGCGCACCTCCACGCGCTGCGATTTGTCGCTGCCCGGGATGAGGCGCAGAGCCGTCGTCCGATTTTCCATGCCCCAGGTCGCGTCCAGCGGCGCCCAGTACCCGGGCACCAGGCGCGAATAGCTGTTGATGGTTTGCGCATACAGCGCCATGAACTCGGGCAGGTAGCGCTGCACGCCGGCCATGAAGGACGCCTGCGTGGCGCTGATGCCGTGCGGTTGGGACTCGTCGTAGAAGGCGGAACGGCCGGTCTTGCGGTCGCGCAGCGACAGGTGGATATGGCCGCTCTGCCCCGGATGGTCGTGCGACCACTTGGCCATGAAGGTGGCCATCAGTCCGTTCTGCTGCGCCAGCGCCTTGGCGAAAGTCTTGAATAGAAAGGCCTTGTCGCCCGCAGCGGCGGCAAGGTCCACGGCGATCGCTGCCTCCAGGACGCCGGGGCCGGTCTCGGTATGCAGGCCCTCGATCGGCATGTCCATGCGTTCGCACATATCGAGCAGCTTGCGATAGAAGTCGCCCTCGACCGTGCTGCGCAGCACGGAATAGCCGAAATTGCCGGGCGTCCAGTTCTCCATGTTGCGGTAGTTTTTCGCGCGGACGGAGTGCGGCGTCTCGCGGAACATGAAGAACTCGTACTCCAACGCCGCATAGGCGTCATAACCCATGCCGGCGGCGCGATCGATCACCCGGTGCAGCAGGCGGCGCGGACAGATCGCGCTGGCGTCCCCTTCGAATTCCGCCAGGAACAGCAACATGTCTTCGCCGCCAGGGCCCTGCTCCAGCGGAAGCCGGCGCGCGCTCTGCGGCACGATCCTCATTTGCGCATCGGGGTATGCGGTGTGCCAGCCGGTGTACTTGGTGTTGTCGTAGAGCTGGTCGTCGAGATCCCAGCCCAACACCACGTCGCAGAATGCGAGGCCCGAGCGCAGGGCGCCCAGAAACTTGTCGCGCCGCAGGTATTTTCCGAGCATGACGCCGTCCACGTCGGACAATCCCACCTTGATATGCGAAAGCGGGCTGGACTGCACCAGACGCTCCGCATCTTCCACCGTTGCTACCCCTAGTGCATGCATGCTTGTTCACCTTATGGCTGAAGCGTTGCGTTGAACTGCGGGTGGGCGCGCCAATCAAGCCACGGCCGCTCCCAGCACCCGCATCGCCTGGCGATGCAGCTGCGGTGTGGCGGCGGCGATCACGCGGCCCTGCGATCCGAGGCCGAGCGGCTGCCCGGCCCAATCCGTGATGACGCCGCCCGCGCCTTCGATGACGGGCATCAGGGCCAGATAGTCATACGGCTGCAGGCCGGACTCCACGACGAGGTCGACATGGCCGCTGGCCAGCAAGCCATAGCTGTAGCAGTCGCCACCGTAGCGGCGCATGCGCGCGGCGGCGGTCAGCGCGTCAAAGGCGGCAAGCTCGCTGCCGCTGAAGATATCCGGAGACGTGGCGTAAAGAATGGCGTTGCGCAACTCGGAACACGTTGCGGCCTTGCACGCTTGTCCGTTTAGCCGTGTGGGCGCATTGCCCACCCCGATCCAGCGTTCGTCCAGCATGGGAATATCGATGAGGCCCAGCACGGGCCGCCCCCGGTGGAGCAAGGCGAGCAACGTGCCCCAAAGCGGATTGCCGGATATGAAGGCGCGCGTGCCGTCGATTGGGTCCAGCGACCACACGAATTCGGCTTCGGCATGGGACGCGCCGAACTCTTCACCGAAGATTCCGTGGTCGGGATGATGCTGCGCGATGGCGTCGCGCAGGGCGGCCTCGACTTCCCTGTCGGCCTGAGTGACGGGGCTTTCGTCGGCTTTGGTGTCGACGGCAAGTTCATGCCGGAACCACTTGCGCGACAACGGCCGGACCAGATCCGCCAGCGACTGGGCGAAGGAGGAGAACGCCGCCAGCTGCGGCGCGGACAAGCTAGAGGAAGCCTGCATCGATGTCCCCTCCCGGATCGGCGAAGGCGGGATGACTACGCCAAAAAAACGCCTGCATGCACGTTTGCCCCAGTCTAGACACGTTGCCACAAATTTGCAAACATGCTCAAAACTACAACCTCGCGCGACCCATGCGCGAGTCGCTTTCCGCATATCTGGCTTGCCACCGTTGCCGTGTATTCCCAACCGGAGTCCCATCATGCAATGTATGAAGAAGCTCAGTCTTGTGGTTGCAGTAATTTCCCTAGGTTATGCACAGGCCCACGCCGGCGCCATCACTGTCTACACCGCGCTGGAAGAAGATGAGATCGCGGCCTATCTGAAAGCAGCCAATGCGGCCATGCCCGATGTGAAGGTCAATGTGCTGCGATTGTCGACCGGCGACCTTGGCGCGCGCCTCATCGCCGAGGCCGCGAATCCGCAGCAGGACGTCATCTGGGGTTTCGCAGTCAGCAACATGCTGGACCCACGCCTGCAGAACCTGCTTGCGCCGTACGCCGCCAAGGGCATGAACGCCCTGCCCGCCCAATATCGCGGCGCGGACGACAAATGGTTTGCCGCCACGGGCTACGTCGCCGCCTTCTGTGTGAACACGGACAGGTTGAAGTCGAAGAATCTTCCGATGCCGACCTCTTGGGAAGACCTGACCAAGCCCGAATACAAGGGCGAAATAGTTATCCCCAGCCCTGCAGCGTCGGGCACCGGTTATCTCCAGATCGTGGCGCTGTTGCAGGGCCTGGGCCAGGAGAAGGGATGGGCGCTTCTGAAGGACCTGGACAAGAACGTGGCGCAATACACCCCGTCGGGATCGCGGCCCTGCAAGATGGCGCGCGCCGGTGAATACGCGATCGGCGTGTCGTTCGCTTTCCCCGCCATGCAATCCATCGAAGAAGGCTACCCCATCAAGATGGTGATCCCGTCCAAATGGGTGGGTTATGAGCTGGAAGCCTCGGGCCTGATGAAGACCGCGAAGAATCCCGAGGACGCCAAGCGCTTCCTGGACTGGACGCTATCGGCGCAGGCGGGCGGCCTGTACAGCAAGTACAAGGAGCTGGTCACCCTGCCCGGCTCCGCCCCCAACAAGGCCGCGGAAGCCGCCGGTCTGCCCAAGGACCTGACGGCCGTGCTGTACCCCGTGGATTTTCAGAAGTCCGCCGCCGAACGCGACGCCACGATCAAAACGTGGCAGAACACCATCAAGCGTTGATGTCGGCGGCAGGCGCCTGATACCGGGAGACGCCATGTATCTGGAATTGCGAGGGATACGAAAGACCTTCGATGGCGCCGTCGCGCTGGACGGCATCGACCTGTCGGTGGGGGAACACGAATTCGTCTGCCTGCTGGGTCCTAGCGGTTGCGGCAAGACCACCCTGCTGCGTGTGGTGGCGGGCCTCTTGCCGTTCGATGAAGGCGTCCTTACGCTGGGCGGCCGCGACCTGAGCGCGGTGCCCGCGCGAAAGCGCGGCTTCGGCATCGTGTTCCAGTCCTATTCGCTCTTTCCGAACATGACGGTGGCGGAGAACGTGGGATATGGCCTGCGCATACGCGGCGAAGCGAGCGAGCGCATCGCCACCCGCGTCCAGGAACTGCTGGCGCTGATCAAGCTGCCCGGATTCGCCCAACGTTATCCCCACCAGCTTTCCGGCGGACAGCAACAACGCGTCGCCCTGGCGCGGGCGCTTGCCGTGGACCCGGCGCTGATCCTGCTGGACGAGCCGCTATCCGCGCTGGACGCCAAGGTGCGCACGGAAATGCGCGCCGAAATCCACGACGTGCAGCGGCGGCTGAAAATTCCCACGATCATGGTGACGCACGACCAGGAAGAGGCGCTCACACTGGCCGACAAGATCGTCTGCATGAACGACGGGCGCATCGAGCAGGTGGGATCGCCGTCCGACTTGTACCTGAAGCCGCGCACGCGCTTCGTGGCGACGTTTGTGGGTCTGTGCAACCTGCTGCCAACCGACTGGGTGCGCGAAGCCATGCCGGAACTGCTGGCCTCCAGGCCGGACGGAGCCAGCGAGCGCTACGACGCCTGCCTGCGACCGGAAAACCTGCGTGTTGCGGCCGATGCGCAAGGCGCAGGCCGCGTGCAGGACCTGAGCTTCATGGGCAACCTCACACGCTTGCGCGTGGCCTGGAAGGGCCGCGAACTGACGGTGGAGCAACGTGGCGCCACGGGTCTGTCGCGCGGCGCGCCGGTAAGCCTGGCCCTGGAGCCCGGGCAATGCGCGTGGGTCAGCACATGAACACGCGGACAGGAGCGGCTGCGTGAGCGGCGCGAATGCAAGCATGCCGCTTGCCGCGCCGGCAGGCCGCGCCCCCTGGTCGGCGGACCGACTGCTGCTCTGGACGTGCGTCGCCATTCCCCTGGCGGGGCTGGCGCTGTTCTTCCTGTATCCGCTGGCCACCGTGGCGTGGCGCAGTCTGATTCAAAAGGATGGCGCCATTGGCTGGGACAACTATGCCGAGGTTTTTGCCACGCGCGGCATCCTGACGGCCACGCTGAACAGCCTGGTCATGAGCGCGTCGACCACCGTGATCAGCATTGGACTGGGTTTCTTCATCGCCTACGGCCTGGACCGCAGCTGCATGCGGGGCAAGACCATAGTGCAATTCGCGCTGGTGTTGCCGCTGCTGGCGCCGTCACTGGTGCAGGGGCTGGGGCTGATCTTTCTCCTGGGCCGCAATGGGCTGGTGCATCGCTGGACCGGATGGGACATCGATATCTACGGCTTCTGGGGGCTGCTGATCTCCAACGTGTTCTACGCCCTGCCCCAGGCGGTTCTGATCCTGCAGGCGGCGCTGCGCAACATGGACGCCCGCTACTACGACGCAGCCGAAGTCATGGGAGCTTCGGGCCCCCGGCAGTTCTTCGACATCACGCTGCCCAACTGCAAATTCGGCCTGCTCAGCGCGGCGTTCGTCGTGTTCGTCATCACGATCACCGACTTCGGCAATGCGGCGGTGATTGGCGGCAACTACCGCGTGCTTGCCACCGAAATCTACAGCCAGGTGTCTGGCCAGATGAACTTCGGGATGGGATCGGTGGTGGGTATCCTGCTGCTCCTGCCTTCGCTGATTTCGGTGCAGATCGAGCGCGTGGCCTCGCAACGCCAGTTCGGGTCAACAGCCGCCGGCGCCCTGCCGGTGACGCCGCAGCCCTCGGCGGCACGTGATTTGGCGTTTGGCGCGGGGGTGCTGGCGGCCGTTGGCATGATCATCCTCACTGTCGGCACCGTCGTCTTCGCCAGCTTCATGCGGCTGTGGCCCTACCGCATGGAATGGACGCTGAAGCACTACGACATCACGGTCAGCGGGGGCTACACGCCACTGTGGACATCGCTGTACCTGTCGCTTGCGGCGGCTGGCGGCGGCGTGTTGCTGTTGTTCTTTCTTTCGTTCGGCGTATGCCGGATTTCGCGCGCCTGGGCCAAGCTGATCTACATGGTGTCGGTGCTGCCGGTCGGCGTGCCGGGCCTGGTGCTTGGCCTGGCGTATATCTTTGCGTTCAATGCGCCGGACAACCCGCTGTACGTGCTGTATGGCAGCGCGGCATTGATCGCCCTGTGCAACTTCTACCACTACCACACGCAGGGATTCCTGACGATGATGACCGGCATGCGCGCCGTGCCGCAGGCCCTGGAAGAAGCCGTGAGCTGCATCGGTGGCGGCACGCTGCACGTGTTGCGCGACGCTGTGCTGCCGTACATCGCACCGACCGTGCTGGGCGTGTTCTTCTTTCTGTTCATGCGCTCGATGGTGACGCTGTCAGCGGTGATATTCCTGGTGACGCCATCGGTCAGCGTGGCGCCGGTATCCGTGCTGCGACTGGACGAGGCCGGCTTCGTGTCACAAGCCGCGGCCTATTCAACCCTTATCATGCTGGTCGTGGGGGGCTCCCTGCTGGTGATGCGAGCGCTGATAACAGCGGTCGCGCGCCGGCGGGCATAGATAGAACAGGAAGCATCGGATATGTGGCAAGAAGAGCGGCATCAAAGAATCCGCGCCCTGCTGTCTTCATTGCAGCAGGTATCGACCGACCGCATCGTCGGCGAGCTCGGGGTTTCCCGGGAAACCGTACGGCGCGATCTGCTGGAACTCGAAGCGCTGGGCGAATTGCGCCGCGTGCACGGCGGCGCCGTTCCCGTGCATAACGAACCGCCCATCGCCGAACGCGTGCATACCCGCGTGAAGTACAAGCGCGCGATAGCCCGCGCGGCCGCGGGCCTCGTCGCCAGCGGCCAGACGCTGTTCCTGGACGCCGGCAGCACGACGAGCGTGTTGGCCGATGAGCTCGCCAAGCTGTCCGGCCTGACGATCATCACGAATTCGTTCGACGTGGCCCTGAAGGTCGGCGCGGCCGGCAACGGCGCCAACCAGCTCATCATGCTGGGCGGATCGGTGGGCGGCCCGGTTTGCGCCACGGCCGGCGACATCACCGTTGCCGAAATCCACCGCTACCGCGCCGATCTGGCGCTTTTGTCACCCGTGGGCGTCGATGTGGACTGCGGCGCCACCAATTACGACCTGCGCGAGGCCGAGGTGGCGCGTGCGATGGCGGCCAACGCCAAGCAACTGGTGTTGCTGGCTGACTTCAGCAAGATTGGTCTTTGCAGCCGCGTTTCGTATTGCAGCGCTGACCGCATCGACCACCTGGTCACCAACGGCAGCGCGCAGAAGTCGCCGGCCTATGCGGCGTTGAAGTCGGCCGTGGGCAACACGCTGGCGGTGTGACCTCGGCCGGATCCGCGCTCAATCCAGCGAGACGCCTGCCGTCTTGACCATCTCGGCCCAGTACGCGGTGTCCTTCTGCAGACGCGTCTTGAACGCTGCGGGCGCACTACCCACCGGCTGGCTTCCGCCGCTGTTGATCTTGGCGATGACGGCGGGCGACTTCATGGCCCGGTCAACGGCCTGGGCCAGATAGGCGACTCGATCCGGCGGCGTCCCGGCCGGCGCGAACAAGCCGTACCAGTCGTCCGCGGTAATGCCATCCATGCCGGCCTGCTGCAAAGTGGGCGCGCTCTTGAAGACGCCCACACCGTCTCCATGGCTCATCGCGAGGATGCGCAGCTTGCCCGCCGCCACCATGGGTTCCGCCGACGCTGGCGAAGTAATCAACATGTCCACCGTTCCGCCCATCAGGTCCGTGATGGCGGGAGCCGCGCCGCGGTATGGCACGTGCACCAGCTTGACGTTTGCCTTCTGCGAGACCAGCGCGCCCATCAGGTGGCTCATGGTGCCGTTGCCGGGCGTCGCATAGGTGATGACGCCGGGTTGCTTGCGCGCGGCCGCCAGATAATCTTCCAATGTCTTGTACGGGCCCTCGCCGCGCGACACGAGGACAAGAGGCGCCGACGTGATCTGCGAGATCGGGACGAAATCCTTCAAGGGATCGAAACCTACGTTCTTGTACAAGCGCGGATTGACAGCCATGACGCTGGTCTGCGACATCACGAGGGTGTAGCCGTCGGGTTTGGCGCGCGACACCTGCGCCGTGCCCACATTGCCGCCCGCGCCCGAGCGGTTTTCAACGACGACGCTCTGTCCGGTGATGGTCCCGAGCTCTTGCGCAATCAGACGCGCCACGCCGTCGTTGCCGCCGCCCGGCGGGAACGGCGAGACCACGGTAATGGCCTGCTTCGGATAGTCAGCCAGCGGCGCAGGCGTCTGTGCCTGCGCCGCTGTTCCAAACATCAGAGCGGCTGACACTGCGGCGGTCGTCACCGCGGCGGCTCTGCAAGCGTGCAATGCGTAATGCTTCATCTGGATTTCCCCTTGGTATGGCGGCCGGATACTCGGCCGTCCTTTGCAATCCGGTTCGCCATGAACCGTCCGCACCCCGCCGGCATCGGCCGTCGGGGCGTAAAGATCAGGTTGAAGCGTCTGTCAGGCCGCGGGCAGCGCCGCAGCCGCGTCGTCAGCCGACAGGAAACCGGTACGCCGCGCGTTCCCGCTCGTCGATCTGCTTGACCAGGTTGGTTTCCCACGCCAGGTACTGGCGCGCGGCGGCCTTGTTGCCGTCGTGGCGGTCGTGGACGAAAAACAGGTAATCGATGCAATCGGCGTCGGCCGGTTCGGCGGGCGTCGATTCCAGCGCGATCCCGTGCGCCGACCAACTTTCGGGCGTGCCCGTGTTCATCTTGACGTCCGTGACGCCCGACGCGCGCAAGTCGCCGGCCGCCCAGGCGGCCGGCGCCGCATCTTCCGCAAGAAGCACCACTGGCCGCGCTGCGTCGAGCGCCAGGCGATTCAGGCGCGGGCGAACAGACCAGCGCGCACCGGCGATATGGCAGGCCCGGAAACGCATGCTGGGGCGGATATCCACGAGCTGCGCGCCTTGCGCAAGCGCGCGCGCCAGATCGGCGTCGGAGAGCGTCTCGACCTGCGGCGCATGCGTGACGCGCGCCATGTGCGGCAGCGCAGCGCGCACGCCTTCTTGCAGGGTATGGGCGTCCCAACCCATCTGCCTGAGCCAGCTGGCCACGACGGGTGCGCGTACGCCTTCGCCATCGAACACCACGATGCGCGCAGCACGAACCGCCACGTATTGGTCCGTTGCCTGGATCAGCTGCCCGCCCGGCGCGTGCTGCGCGCCTGGCAGCGAACCATCGGCGAACTCTTCGGCACTGCGCACGTCGCACAGAAACGTGGTGCGCAGGGGGTCCTGGAGCCAGGTTTCGAGCTCTTCGGCGCCAATGGCTGGCACGCCATGGCGCTGGGCCAGTTTCGCGGAGCGCTGCGCCAGCGCGGGGACGTCTTCCTTTGCGACATTCTCGGGATAGCGGCGTCGCGCCCCGTGCTCCAGCTGCAAGTCTTCCAGGTACCAGCCCTGCGTGCCATTTTCCAGCGCATAGACAGGATTGGGCACGCCCAGGTTGATGAGCGTCTGCGCGCCGATGATGCTGCGAGTGCGGCCCGCGCAATTGACCACGATGGTCGTGTCCGGGCGAGCCGCCAGCGTGTGGGCGCGCAGCGCCAGTTCGCCGTTGGGGCAGCAGATGCCGCCCGGGATGCTCATCTTCTGGTATTCGGTGAAGGGCCGGCCGTCCAGAATGATCAGATCGTCGCCCCGCTGCTGGCGTTCGGCGAGCTCACGTGCGCCGATGCGCGGCGTGTGGAAAACCTCTTCGGCCAGTTCACCGAACGTCTTGCTGGGCACATTCACGCCGGCAAATACCGCGTATCCGTCCCGCTGCCATTGAGCGAGGCCGCCGGCCAGGCAATGCACGTGTTCATAGCCCAGCGCGGCAAGCGCACGCGCCGCGCGGACCGCCGTATCGTCCGCGCCGCCATTGTCGTAGACGACGGTGCGCACGCTGCGGCGCGGCGCCAGGCGCACGACGTCGACCTCCAGCCTGCTGTAGGGCACGGGAGCCGCGTAGAAGAGGTGCGATTCGCCGTATTGGCCATGCTCGCGCACGTCCAGCAACGCGATTTCCCGGCCATCGTGCAGCCATTGCTTGAGGGTGTGCGAATCAACGTCGGCTTGGTTTTGGTCGTTATGGGACAGCATCATGAGATTCGGAGCGAGCGTAGGGGTTGAGACATCGCGGCCAGGCCACGTTCTAGGTCGGCGATCAGGTCCTCGGGATCTTCCAGGCCGACATGCAGGCGCAACATGGGGCCGCGCGCTTCGTTGCCGGGCAGCGAGCGAGACGACTGCAAGGAGACCGGAATCACCAGGCTTTCGAAGCCTCCCCACGATGCGCCGATGCCAAAGAGCTGGAGGCTGTCGATCATGCGTTCGGCATCGTCGGCCGAGCAGGCGTCGGACAGTTCGATGGTCAGCAGGCCATTGGCGCCGCGAAAGTCTCGCCGCCATATTTCGTGCGAGGGATCGCCGGGCAAGGCGGGACAAAGCACGCGCGCGACCTCGGTCCGCGATTGCAGGTATTGGGCCACCCGCATGGCGCTGCGGGCGTGCTGCGCCATGCGCAGCGGCAGCGTGCGCATGCCACGCAACACCAGGAACGCATCGTCTGCGCCCACGGTCTGGCCGAAGTCGATCGTCGCGCGTTCAAGCGCGCGCCAGGCGCGTGCATTCGTAATGACTGCTCCCATCATGACGTCGGCGTGCCCGCCCAGGTATTTGGTGGCCGCGAGAATGGAGATATCGGCGCCGAGCGAGAGAGGCTTATGCAGCAATCCGGACGCCCACGTGTTGTCCACAGCCAGCCAGCAATCGTGTTTGCGCGCAGTTGTGGATAACTTGGAGAGGTCCGGCATCTCGTAGGTCAACGATCCCGGCGACTCGGCGTAGATCATCCGGGTGTTGGGCCGAATCAGCGATTCGATGCCGACGCCATCGGGCCGGTAATACGTATGCTCGATCCCCAGGCGCGCCAGATGTTCCGAGCAGAACCTGCGCACCGGTTCATAGACGGCATCGGTCAGCAGGACATGGTCGCCGGCGCGCAGATAGGCAAGCAACACGGTCGCGATCGCGGCTTGGCCTGTGGGATACAGCTTGGCGCGAAAACCCTCTTCCAGTTCCACCAACGCGTCTTCTAGCGCGTGCGTGCTGTCGGTGCCGCGGGCGCCATAGGACGGCAACCGCTCTTCTTCGCGGCGCGCCCGCGTTTCGCGCCACGCCTGCACGCTGCCGAACACATAGGTGCTGGCGCGCGAGACGGGGGTGTTGACCCATCCTTCATGGGGACGCCCCGCACGCAGCAGGCGTGTCGTGGACCGATAGGGCTTGCTCATGATCAGCGCCGCGTCTGCACGCCGATGGGCATGATCTTGCACGTGCCGGCCTCGAGGTCGAAGCCCAGGCGCTCGTTCAGCGTTTCCAGCGCGCGTCCGTACATGTGGAGATGACGGATGACGCTGTCGCCCTGAATCTCCACGGCGTGGATGTCGTCGGGCATCAGCGCAATGCCGGCGCCGGGGCCCACGACAACGGTGCCCGTCTGTTCCAGCTTGCCCACGCCGGGCACGGAGCCATCGTCGACGCGGTCATAGACGTAATTGTGTTCGACGCCCTCCACTGCCGCGATACAGGCCCACGTCGTGTGATTGTGGGGCACGATCTTCTTGCCCGGGCGCATCACGTTCAAGTAAAGCGCATAGCTTTTGTCGGAATCTTCGGCGATGAGGTAGCGCGCCTGACGCTCGTCGCCTTCGGGCGCCGGATAACGGTCTGCGCTCCACCATTCGGTGTTGCCCGCGAGCGCCACCAGGTCATCTAGCACTGCCTGCAGGCTGTCGCGGGTCAGGCCCTTATTTCCTACAGTTTTTTTAATATTTTCAACCGTGCTGTCGATGCCGGATTGGTGGGGGTGTGCGGTGCTCACGTTGATTTTCCCTCTTGCTGGATGAGTTATTGCAATCACTGTATCGCCCGACGTACCCTCCAAACAATTTAAATTGCCTTAACATTCCATTAGCGATGCTAATGTGTCGGGTTATCCCTGAACTCCCAGACTTAAAACCAAATGCGCAATCTCGACCTGGATCTACTCCGCACGCTGACAGCGATCGCGCAGCATGACACGTTCTCGGAAGCCGCCAATCGGCTTCACAAGACGCAGTCGGCAATTACCCAACAGATGCAGCGGCTCGAATCCATGATCGGTTTGCCGCTGTTCGAAAAACAGGGGCGCAACAAGCTGTTGTCATCGCATGGCCGACGGCTGGTCGAGTACGCCCGGCACATGCTGGCCATCAACGACGAAGCGCTGCGCGCCTTGCAGGACGGCCCACTTGAGGGAGATCTAAGATTGGGCGCGCCGCTCGACGTGGCGGACACGATCCTGCCCACCTTGTTGACGCATATCGCCCGGGTCGCGCCGCGGGTGAAGCTGGAGATCCGCGTGGATCGCAGCCCGTTCCTGATGGATGCGTTGCGCGCCGGTGAAATCGACCTGACGATTTCGACGCGCTTCGACCAGGATTTCGAGGGCGTAGCCCTTCGCACGTCGCCGACCGTCTGGCTGGCTTCAGCGGACTATGTTCATGATGCGCATGCGCCGGTGCCGCTGGTGCTGGCGGATGATCCCAGCATCTTCCGCCGCCTGGCGCTCAATGCGTTGGAACAGGCGCGAGTGCGCTGGCACACGAACTACGTGGCGCCCAACCTGGTGGGGATTAAAGCCGCGTTGCGCGCCGGCCTGGGCGTGACGGCGCGCAGTGTGGAACTGCTGGGACCTGAAATGCGGGTGCTTGGGGAAAAGGAAGGACTGCCGCCCCTGCCGGATGTGACCTATTTCCTGTGGATAAGGCGTGATCTGATCAATCCGCTGACACGGCAGGTGTACGACATGCTGAAGACCAACCTGGGGCTGGCGCAACAGGCCGACGCCACGGCGCAGCCCGTGAGGCCGGGCGCTCAGTAACGGTCGAAGATCTGTTGCAGCGCGACGGGGTCGCGCGTGATCGTCAGCGCCAGCATCAGCAGGATGCGGGCCTTTTGCGGGTTCAGATCGCGCGCGGCGACAAAACCCTGGTCGGAGTCGTCGATTTCGACATTCGGCGCGACCAAGCCGCTGCCGGTGCGGCTGGAGCGCACGACCGCGACGCCGTCATCGGCAGCGCGGCGCAGGCCTTCAATGGCGAGGTCGGTGGCATTGCCGTCGCCCACGCCGGCAAGGACGATTCCATCGGCCGCGCTGGCCAGGAAATCGATCAGGTCGGCCTGCAGGTTGGCGTGCGCGTAGACGATGTCCACACGTGGCCATCCAGCCTTTTCCAGCAATGCGAGTGAAAACTCGCTTTGCGAGCCGTGCGTGGTGGCGTTGCGGGAATAGAAGCATGGCGCGCCGCCGTGCATGACGCCCGCGCGGCCGCGATTGGGCGATGCGAACGCGCACAGGCCGGCGCTGGCGACCTTCTGGATTTCGCGTGCATAGTGCACGTCTTCGTTCATGACGACCAGCGGCCCGCGACCGCGCGCGTCAGGATGAAGGGCGAGCGCGACCGCGTTGTAGAGATTGGCCGGGCCTTCTGCGCCCAGCGCCGTCGCCGGCCGCATGGCGCCTACCAAAACCACGGCCTTGTCGTGACGGTTCACCAGGCTGAGGAAATAGGCGGTTTCCTCGAGCGTATCCGTGCCGTGGGTAATGACGATGCCCGCCACCGACGCGTCCTGGCACAGGGCATCGACACGCGCCGCGAGCGCGCGCCATACGTCATGCGTCATGTTCTGGCTGCCGACATTGGCAACCTGCTCGGCGCGGATATCGGCGATGCCGGCCAGTTGCGGCACCGCCGCAAGCAGGTCGTTCACCGAAAATGCGCCGGCCTTGTATCCCGCAGCGGTGGCATCGGCTTGGGCGCCAGCAATCGTTCCGCCCGTAGCCAGCACCGCAATGACGGGCAAGGCGCGCTCAGGCATCCACGGCTCCGGACAGGCCTTGGCGTTCCAGCAGCGAATTCAGGTGCTCCCAGCCATGAAAATCGATGACGATCTGTCCCTTTTCCTTGGCCCCTACCTTCAGGGCGACGCGGGTGCCGAGATGGTCGGAAAGCGCTTCTTCGAGTCGAGTCAGATCGCGTGATACGCCGTTGGCTTTTTTCTTGGGCTGTGCCGACGCTTCGGCTTCCTTCGCGGTCTTGGCGACGAGCTTTTCGGCCTCGCGCACCGACAGACGGCGCGCGATGATCTGGTTCGCAAGCTGGATCTGCGTGGCCGCGTCGACGGCGAGCAGCGCGCGCGCGTGACCCATGTCCACGTCACCCGCCAGCAGCATGGTCTGGACGGGCGCAGCCAGGTTCATAAGACGAAGCAAGTTGCTGGTGGCCGACCGCGAACGGCCGATCGCCTGGGCGGCTTGTTCGTGCGTCAGGCCGAATTCGTCGAGCAGACGGCGAACGCCGTGCGCTTCTTCCAGGGGATTCAGGTCTTCGCGCTGGATGTTTTCGATCAGCGCCATCACGGCCGCGTTCTCGTCGGCCACTTCACGCACCAGCACAGGCACTTCTTTCAGGCCTGCCAGTTGCGCAGCGCGGAAACGCCGCTCGCCCGCGATGATTTCATAGTGGCCAGGCGCGGCCTCGCCAAGCGCGCGCACCAGAATGGGCTGCATGATGCCCTGTGTGCGGATCGATTCGGCCAATTCACCCAGGGCGCCCTCGTCCATGCGCGTGCGCGGCTGATACTTGCCGGCGCGCATTTTCGAGATGGGCAGGGTGGACGGGGGACCCTCGGGCTTGGCCGCGGCCTTGCCGATGTTGTCGATGGCAGGCGCGTCGGCGCCCAGCAAGGCGTCCAGTCCGCGACCCAATCCCTTGGGTTTCTTGGTGGCCATAATTAAATCCTCTTTCCTTCTGTCTTTGTATCCCGAGCCGAGGCTCAGGTGTCCGTCTGCTCGGCGGGCAAACGGTACCAATACGCGTAACAGTCTTTGAAACCGTAGCGGCCATACAAGGCCCGCGCGGCCGTGTTTTCCGGCTCAACCTGTAGATAAGCCGTGGTGGCGCCGCCGGCGGCGCCTTCGGCCAGCAAATGCTCGACCAGAACGGCGGCGTAGCCTTTACGCCGATGTCCGGGGTCGGTGACGATGTCGAACAGGCCGAGCAGGTCGCCGTCGCGAACGGCCAGGCCGCCTGCGACGCACTGCCCCGCCGCGTCGATTGCGAGGACCGGCTGCTTATCCACAGCCAGGCCTTGCAAGCGCGATTGGTGTTCATGAATATGCCCGGCGGACGAACCGCGCATGGCACCGACCGCCGCCGCGAAGCGATCGGAATCGACGATCCTGAAAAGCAGATCGCCCCCGACGCATGGCCGGGGGGCGAGCGGCATGCTCATGACTCGGGTCTCACCGGTGTAGATATAACCGCGGGCCTCCAGGTCGGCGTCGAGCGAAAAATCGGGGCCGATGGAGGTGACGCGCATGACCATGGGCAAGCCATGGCGCGCATACAACGTTGAACAATACGCCAGCCGCTCATCCAGGGGACGTGTGGATAACCCCAGCACATTCACGCTTCGGACGCGCTTGGCCGGCGAGCGCGCGAAGCGCACCAGCCAGCCATCATAGAGCACCTGAGAGCCGACCGCCGTGGCGTTGAGCGCCGCCTCTTCAAGCCGCACGTGCAGCGCACTACGCACGTCGGCGGGCGGCGTGGAGAGCGTGTTCTGTGTCGGAATAAAGAGCGCGGCGTCGGACATCTGAAGCGGCTAGTTCAAGTCCCTTTTGACGCGTTCGATCATTTCGGCGCCGAACGAAATGTACGCCTGCGCGCCGCGTGACGCACGGTCATAAACGACACCCGGCATACCGTAACTGGGTGCTTCGGCCAACCGCACGTTACGCGGTACGACCGTCTTGAAAACTTTGTCGCCGAAGTGCGATTCAAGTTGTGCGGACACTTGCTGTTGCAGCGTCATGCGCGGATCGAACATCACACGCAACAGCCCGATGACGCGCAGGTCATCGTTGATATTGCGATGCACGCGCTTGATGGTGTTGACCAGGTCCGACAGCCCCTCCAGCGCGAAGTATTCGCACTGCATCGGGATGATCACGCCATGGGCCGCGGCCAGGCCGTTCAGCGTAAGCAGGGACAGCGTGGGGGGACAATCGATCAGCACGAAGTCGTACTGTGTGGCGACGGTGTCGATCGCTGCCTTCAACTGGCGTTCACGCTCGTCCATCTGAACCAGGTCGATCTCGGCGCCCGACAGTTCCCGATTGGCTGGCAGCACGTCGTAGCCGCCGGACTCCGACTTCACACGGGCCTGCTCGATGGAGGACTCGCCGATCAACACCTGATACAGGTTCGATTCAAGCGAATTCTTGTCGATGCCACTGCCCATCGTGGCGTTGCCTTGCGGGTCCAGGTCCACCAGCAGCACGCGTTGGTTGTGCGTGGCAAGACCCGCCGCCAGATTGATGGCGGTCGTCGTCTTGCCAACGCCGCCCTTTTGATTGGCAATGCAGAATACGCGGGCGGATGTGCTGGGGGGTATGTTGTTCATAGGGTTCCTTGACTGCGGCGCATCCAGATCAGGCAGCGTTCTGCTTGCAGCTCCGGCACTTGGAGCGGCTGAATATGGTCGACTTGCCATTCCCCACGCGCATGCAGCGCCTGGATTTCTTCTTCGGGGACCTTGCCCTTCATGGCGACGAGGGTACCATTCTTGGCTACGTGCCGACCCCCGAGTTGCGCAAAATCATCTAATGATGCAAACGCTCGCGACGTGACGATGTTGCACTCGGCGGGAGCCAGTGTTTCGATGCGGGCGTGTCGCGACTGCAGGTTGGGCAAGGCAAGCGCGCCGCTCATCTGACGCACGAACGCGGTCTTCTTTTCGACTGCATCGACGCAGGTCACCGACCACTGCGGCCGCATGATGGCCAGGACGACGCCAGGCAGGCCACCGCCCGATCCGACGTCGTAGACCTTGGCTGCCGTGTCGGGCGCAGCCAGCGCCTCGCTGAAGGGCTTTACGGCTGCCAGACTGTCGAACAGATGCTGCACGAGCATCTGTTGAGGATCGCGTATGGCGGTCAGGTTGTACGTGCGATTCCAGCGCTGCATCTGCGCCAGGTAATTGAGCAGCTTGGCTACGGCCTCGTCGTCGGCGGGCAAGCCCAGTTGCTCGCATGCGCGAGTGAGTCGGCCGGCCATCTGCGTGCCGGCCTGATTGGCGGGCGCGCTCATGCCGCTTGCTTGCGCGAGCCGTAATGCAGGCGCTTCAGGTGAATGAGCAGGAGCGAAATGGCGGCTGGCGTGACGCCCGAGATGCGCGCGGCCTGGCCGATGGTTTCCGGACGGTGGGTCTTGAGCTTCTGGCGCACTTCGAACGACAGGCTGGTCACGGCGTCGTAGTCCACATCCGCCGGTATCGGCTGCTGTTCGTGCGCCAGGTGCTTTTGCACCTCGTCTTGCTGTCGGGCAATGTAGCCGGCGTACTTGACCTGGATTTCGACCTGTTCAGACAGGACCTCGTCATCCGACACGCCGGGACCCGCCAGCAGCGAGCCGTCGACGTTGCGGGCGGCCATGAGGGCTTCATAGGAAACACTCGGGCGCTTCAACAGATCAGCTAGTGAGTACTCACGTTCAATTGCCTTGCCCAGCAGAGGTTCAGAGACCTCGGCCGGCAGCAACCGCGGATTCACCCAGGAAGCCTTCAGGCGTTCGACTTCGGCAGCGACCGCGTCGCGTTTGCGGTTGAAGGCATCCCAGCGCATATTGTCGACAATACCGAGCCGGCGACCGATTTCAGTCAGGCGGAGATCGGCATTGTCTTCCCTCAAGCTAAGACGGTATTCAGCCCGCGACGTGAACATGCGGTAAGGCTCGGTCACGCCGCGCGTGACCAGGTCGTCCACCAACACGCCAAGATAAGCTTCGTCGCGACGCGGGGTCCACTGTTCGCGGTCCTGCGATTTGAGTGCGGCATTCACGCCAGCCAACAGGCCCTGGGCCGCAGCCTCTTCGTAGCCCGTGGTGCCGTTGATTTGGCCCGCGAAGAAAAGCCCGTTGATTGCCTTAGTCTCAAGCGTGCTCTTGAGTCCACGTGGATCGAAGTAATCGTATTCGATGGCGTAACCGGGCCGCATGATGTGTGCGTTCTCCAGTCCCGGCAGCGAATGGATCAGGTCGAGCTGAACATCGAACGGCAGGCTCGTCGACACGCCATTCGGGTAGACCTCGTGGGTGTCCAAGCCTTCAGGTTCGAGAAAGACCTGGTGCGACTGCTTGTCGGCAAAGCGATGGATCTTGTCTTCGATGGACGGGCAGTAGCGCGGGCCCACGCCTTCGATGACACCACTGTACATAGGGGACCGGTCCAGTCCGCCCCGGATGATGTCGTGGGTGCGCGCATTGGTGTGCGTGATCCAGCACGGCAATTGACGCGGGTGCATGGCCACGCTGCCCATGTACGAGAACACGGGAACCGGGTCCAGGTCGCCCGGTTGTTCTTCCAGGATGGCGTAGTTGATCGTGCGACCGTCAATGCGCGGCGGTGTGCCCGTCTTCAGGCGTCCTTGGGGCAGCTGCAGTTCCTTCAGCCGTTGGCCAAGGGAAATCGCCGGAGGATCGCCCGCGCGGCCGCCCGAGTAATTCTGCAGCCCGACATGGATCAGTCCGTTGAGGAAAGTCCCCGCCGTCAGCACCACGGTCTTCGCCCTGAACTTCAACCCGACTTGCGTCACTGCGCCTACGACGCGGTCGCCCTCCACCATCAGGTCTTCGACAGCCTGCTGGAACAGCCAGAGATTGGGCTGGTTTTCCAAGCGGCCACGGATGGCCTTGCGATACAGGACGCGGTCTGCCTGCGCGCGCGTGGCGCGCACCGCCGGGCCCTTGGAGCCGTTCAGGATGCGGAACTGGATGCCCGATTCGTCCGTGGCCAGCGCCATGGCCCCGCCCAGGGCGTCCACCTCTTTCACGAGGTGGCCCTTGCCAATACCGCCGATCGACGGGTTGCAAGACATTTGACCAAGGGTCTCGATGTTGTGCGTAAGCAGCAGCGTCTGTGCGCCCGTGCGGGCCGCAGCCAAAGCGGCCTCGGTGCCGGCGTGGCCGCCGCCGACGACGATGACATCGAATTCGCGGGGATAGTCCATGATGGGGGGAAGTGAAGAAGAGAGCGTTCGGCGCTCATTATAGAGGCAGGGGTTCCATGTTTCACATGAAACATTTTGGACTCAGTGCAGACCTGTGTAATTTCCACATCGTTCGGCGACCGATGCCCCGGTTGGCCGGGCGTCGTCAGAAGATACAGGCACGTGCCGATGTTGTGTTTCACGTGAAACAGGGGACGATGGGTCACTGGCGGATGTCGACCTACGATGTTTTTCGCCCGCCGGCCGCAACGCGCTATGTGTGTCTACCGCGCAGTCGCATGTTCTGCCTTAAAGCGACGTCACGGTGCGGCACTTTCCAGCAATTGTTGCTAACAGCGCTCCGTATCTTGTCGCGTCTACACCGTCCAGGCGGACTGGGTGATAGAGGAGCCCGGGTGCGAAGCCGGGCATGTTTCACGTGGAACGCACCGTGGTCGAGGAGGCAGCCTCCACCCAAGACTGGAGGACTTTCGTGTACTCCGCATTAGAGGCGTTTCGACCAGGCGTCTCAGTGTCTGTATGCCAGCAGTACTCAACAGCCGGACACGGAGCGCGGAGGTCACTGTTTCACGTGGAACATCAGGTCCTCCCCTGCCCGCTTCGGCGCCACAGATTGTCTGAACTCGATGTAGTAAACAAAGCACCGGCACGCGGGTCCTCGGTTGGGTCTATGCCCGGAACCGTTGGCAAGTAGCTGCGGATAGCCTCAACCGGGCCCCCTCTGCCCAGAGTAATTGCAGCAACGGATCCCGCTGGGCATCAAGATGAATCTGCAGCAACTGCCCGACGGGCTTTGATGTTTCACGTGAAACATGCAGACCCATTGGTGAGCCCGGCTGAATATGCGCCATCCGTAGTCGATGCCATGCACGACGCCCCAGCTCGCGGGTCGCACCAGCACAGCATCGAACTCGAATTCAATGGCGTGTCTGGCGGTGTCTATAGCGCCAACTGCACTGAGCTCGACTGTGGATGAGAATGAATTCGCTGAAAGCCGCGGCTGACCACGTCGCAGTCAGGCACCACACAGTTGGCGCAGCGACTGAAAGCCAGCACGTTGGAATATGGCACATCGGTGTCGGACTCGGACCGTCCTTTCACCTGCTGAAGAGTTGGTTTCACGTGGAACACCTCTTTCGCGTAACAATTAAAGGCCGCATGTCATCACGTTGGCTCGGCCCTCCTGCCCTAATTCCGATCTCACTTAGTCGCACGTAAAACACACAAGGCCGCCGTGACTCGCCCCTGTAAAGTTTCACGTGGAACATGCGCTTAGCTGAGCGCCGCGATTCGGGTGGCCTCGGTGTTTCACGTGAAACGTTGGCAGAGACACACGCCCTATCCGCCTCCCCGCGACGAGACGAGGACGCCGCTTGGACCACCTAAGCGCCGCCTAAGTCCCCGGATGTAGAAGTTTCGGAAAAGGTAAGAAAGCAGAAAAATATCGATTTATTCCACCCTGGCCTACCCCTAGGCCGAAAAAAACGAATTTTTTCTGAAACCAGTGAATCGACGAACGCGAACTTCAAGCCAGGCAAGGGCGGGATGAACCGAAGCAAGGACAGGCCAGGTGCAAAGATTCTTCACGTCCAAGACAACGCCGACTACGCGCCACAGCCCCGTTGCTTCGTTGGGCAATCATGTTCAGCACTTTGAGCGGCCGACAGAACGCGGCACTTGATACGCTGGGCGGTGCTCAGGCTACCGTCAGCCGCGCACTATGGCTTCGTCGTTATCCACAGGAAGCGAAGACCGACACAGCGCGTCTCTTCCTCTGAAAACCATCCTATCGACTACGGCGACGGGGAGGTTACGCACATTCTTATCAACAGGCGAAAACATCGACTCTTGGGCGACACCTGGTTTTCCACACTTCTGGGGCTTTTGCTTCGCATTAAGAAACCGCGCGACCACCATGAAATCCATGCGCGAACGACGGCAGATCTTTTTAGCTAGAAAACCGAGCCTCCCGCCAGCTGAAACGTTGGCTGCACAACTTGTCTTTATCCCCAACCCGAAACGGGATCGCCCTGTATGTTGCGTCCCAGTAACGCCCGGAGCCGCGAATACCAAAACAGTATTCGCGCATCGTTCAAGCCCTTCGCCAATGACGTGACTTCCGGAGGTTGCGTTATACACATCGTTGTCCCCACCGGTCCAATCAACGCGATCGCCAAGAGCGCACGTTGATTGTCACGTCAATTATCTTGCTCGCACTTTTCCGAAGACACCATCATCCATATGGCGGAGACGACGAGACTTCACGTGAAAGCCTGTGGAAAAGTCGCTGATCAACTTTTCAGGAATATCTCAAACCTGAGAATGGCGGACCCCGGCACGCAAACTGGCGCTGCGGTCCAAGGGGGAACGCATCCGCAATTTGCGTGCCCGACCCCAACTCCAGCTCTTGATATCCCCATTTCTATCCACAGGCTGACTCCCCGAATTTGGGCAGCTGAAGGACTAATTCTGTGCATAACAGGGGTGGGGATATCTTTGTGAACAATTACCCAACCATGCGTGCGGACCGGGGATAAAAGGCGGGGAATCAACCATCACTATTCCCGGCAGGCGCCCTGTGGAGGGGGCGGGGATACACGCAAAACGTGCCATTTCCCCCGGGAATAGCGACCAAAATGACTATTTGGATGATATGCGGCGTGTGTTGAGGAGATTCGTGCAGGAAACCGGCAGCACTCAAGTCGAACCCCAAAAAAATGTGCAAAACCGAGTAAGGACAATACCCTTTGCTTCATAACTGAGCAGCCGAATACTCATTCCCGAAAATAATTATCCACAGAGTTATCCAATGATCGAGAATAAGTTAGTGAATACTAACTTCCTCGATTGAATCCGTGGACGGTGCACCGCAAATAGGCGCGCCAAAAAACACAACGCCCCAGACCCGGGGGTCTTGGGGCGTTGTAGCCAGGCCTAACCTGGCTAACGGGAAATTGGGATTTCCCGATTCAGAGCGGGCGAATTTCGGCCGCTTGAGGTCCTTTCGGACCATCTTTGACTTCGAATTCGACTTCCTGACCTTCATTCAGGCTGCGATAGCCGCGACCCTGGATGGCGGAAAAGTGTGCGAACACATCGGTGCCGCCCACGTCCGGCGTAATGAAACCGAAACCCTTGTCAGCGTTGAACCACTTGACTTTGCCCTTCTGAGCCATTTTTTCTAGCGTCCTGTAAATAAATCGAAATGCAATGAATCAAGGACGCCGTGCGAACTGAACGATCGGTGCAAAACCTGTGTTCCCGCTTGTCGCCAGCGCGGCAGAACGAGTCCGCGCGCTGCTTGAATCAACTGCGGAATCAGCATACTCATCCGGCATTACAGAGTCATATAGTTGTTTACCCCAATGTGGCGTTTTTTTCACTGGAACGGCAATACCGCTACGCGGAATTCGCCTGCCGCCGCACCAGGAACGCATAGATGGGCCCGGTCACAATCACGACAAAAACCATGCGGGTAACGTGAAACGCCGTTACCACCGGCACGCCTAACTGCAGCAGCTTGGCGGTAATGGCCATTTCTGCGATGCCGCCAGGCGTGGTGCCGAGAATCAGGGTGGGTATGGGAGCCGCAGACCACCACGAAAGAAGCGCTCCGACGCCGAATGCAAGCGTCAGGGCCAACATCGTGAAACCAGCGACCGCCGCCATGAAACGTGGCGCGGCCCTGAAGAAATCCGGCCGATAGCGATCCCCGAGAGACCACCCGATCAACAGCTGGCCCGCCTTCGGCACGTAGTCGGGCAATGCGGACAGCTCGATACCATTCGCGGTAAGCACCATCGCCACAAGCATCGGCCCCAACACCCACGGATTGGGCAACCGCCATTTCACGAACACCGCGCCGCCGATGATGGTCAAGGCGATAAGGCCGGCCAAGCCCGGGCCATGTACGTCTCTGGGACCCGGCACGGTGGGATCCAGGCCGGCAACACCCCACCACTGGAAGATGAAGGGCACCGTGACCACGACCAGAAGCACGCGAACGCTGTGAGCCGTTGCGACGCGGTCGATGCGCGCCCCGTGCCGCTCGGCCAGATTCGCCATTTCACTCGCGCCGCCAATGGCCGACGAGAACCACGCCGTCTTGAAGTCGACGTCGGTGTAGCGGCGCAGAATGGCGGTGCCCATGAACGCCAGCACCAGCGCGAACAGCATGCCGACAATGATGGGGCCGGCATTGCCGCCGATGTGGCCGAGCACCTGCGGCGTGAAGTACAAGCCCAACGACGTCCCGATGACCCATTGCCCCGCATTGCGCGCGGGCCGGGGGCACGCGGTTCCCACGCCGGCTATGCGCGTGGCTGCAGTCAGCAGCAGCGCTCCAAGCATCCAGGGCAGGGGCATGTGCGCCCGTACCGCCAACAACGCACCGATCAGCGCAATGGCAAAGCCGCCGATCACCCGCAACAACATGTTCTGGCCCACAATCTTGTCCGCGTTAGAAGCTCATGAAAAATGAATTATGAGTTAGTGGGATACTTACGAGAACTTTCCTTGCCTACCCGCGTTCATCCTTGCGTCCAACATGATCCGATCCAAACTTCCCGACGTCGGCACCACCATATTCACCGTGATGAGCCGCCTGGCCATCGAGCACAAGGCCATCAACCTGGGTCAAGGCTTTCCTGACTTCGATCCGGACCCCGCGTTGTGCGCGCTGGTCACCAAGGCCATGGCCGAAGGCCACAACCAGTATCCCTACATGCCCGGCGTGGCGCCCCTGCGCGAAGCCATCGCGGCCAAGACGCGCGAACTGTACGGGCATTCCTACGACCCCGAGACCGAGATCACCGTCACCAGCGGCGCCACCGAAGCCTTGATGGCCACGGTGCTGGCCGCTGTCGGAAGCGGTGACGAAGTCGTGGTCATCGAGCCCTGCTACGACTCCTACCTGCCCGCAATTCGCCTCGCGGGCGGCACCGCAGTGCCTGTGCCGCTGCGCGCGCCTACGGAAGCCGACCCGTACTACCGCATCGATTGGCAGCGCGTGCGTGACGCCATCACGTCCAAGACGCGCCTGTTGATGTTGAACTTCCCGCACAATCCCACGGGAGCCGTGCTGGAAGACAGCGACCTGGATGCGCTGGAAGCCATCGTGCGCGATACGGGCGTGCTGCTTGTGTCCGACGAGGTCTACGAACACATCGTGTTTGACGGAAAACCGCATGCCAGCGTGGCGCGCCGTCCTTTGCTGGCCGAGCATGCGTTCGTTATCTCTTCTTTCGGCAAGACCTACCACACCACCGGCTGGAAGATCGGCTATTGCTGCGCGCCTCGCCACCTGAGCGCCGAGCTGCGCAAGGTGCATCAGTTCATGGTGTTCACGGTTCCTTCGCCGATGCAAATCGCACTGGCTGAATTCATGCGTGATCCCAAGCCCTACCTGGAATTGCCGGCCTTCTACCAGGCCAAGCGCGACCGTCTTTCGCAAGGCCTGGCCCAGACGCGTTTCCGCCCCCTGCCCAGCCCCGGCACGTTCTTCCTGTTGGCCGACTACAGCCAGATATCCAAGCAGAGCGAAGCGGATTTTGCGCGCGACCTCACGGTCAAGCACGGCGTCACCGTGATCCCGGTATCCGCGTTCTATCGCCAGCCCGACGCGCCCGAATCCAATCATCGGATCGTGCGTTTCTGCTTTGCCAAGAAAGACGCCACGCTCGATGCCGCACTGGAACGGCTGAAGCAGGTGTGATTTTGTAATATACGAGCAAAGACTCACATATTTGAAAGACCGGCTCGCATCATCATCGCTTAAAAAAAAGGGGCGCCAAATGGCGCCCCTTCAAGTTCCGGCTTGGACTACATCCCCGACCGAACGCCCTCCGGCGTTTCGATCCGCGCGTCATCAAACCGGACCAGCGGCAACCTTTCTTGCAGCGCGCAACCGGCGCAGAAGCTGCGGCACGATCACCACCGCTGCCGCCCCCGACCACAATGCGATCGACACCGGGCTGGCGAACAGCACACCGACGTCGCCGTCAGTCATGGACAGTGCGCGGCGCAGGTTCTGCTCCATCATGTTGCCCAGCACCACGCCCAGCACCAGCGGCGCCATCGGCACGCCGAACTTGCGCAGGAAATATCCCAGGGTTCCGATGCCTGCAACCAGCAGAAGATCGAACGTACCGGCGTTGATCGCATAGACCCCGATGTAGCTGATGCAAAGAATGCCCGGAACCATCAGCCACCCCGGCACCGACAGCACCTTTGAAAAGAACCGCACCAGCGGCACGTTCATCACGAACAGCAGGACGTTGGCCACGAACAGCGAGGCGATCAAGCCCCAGACAAGTTCCGGCTTGGTGTCGAACAGCACCGGACCCGGCGTGATGTTGTAGAGCGTCAATGCTCCCATCATCACTGCCGTAGTGCCCGAGCCCGGCACGCCCAGCGTCAGCATCGGCACGAAGGAGCCGATCGCCGAGGCGGTTGCGGCGGCTTCCGGCGCAACCAGTCCGCGCATGTCGCCCTTGCCGAACTTCGCTTCCGGATCCTTGGCTTCGATGATGCGTTTTTCCTGCGAATACGCCACTGCCGCCGCGACGCTGGCGCCCGCGCCCGGCAGCACGCCCACGCCGAAGCCCACCAACGCGCTGCGCACGACGCTCCACCACGTGTACGCCAACTCTTTCAGGTTGAACAGTTTGCGGCCGCTGGGCTTGACCTCGACGCTGTGGCCGGCCATCACCTTCTCAAGCATTTCCAGCATCTCGCTGACCGCGAACAAGGCGATCACGACGACGACGAAATCAATGCCATCGGCCAAGTGCACGGATTCGAAGGTATAGCGATAGACGCCCGAATTGGCATCGACGCCCACGACCGAGATCGACAACCCGATCATGGCCGCCAACACTCCCTTCACGGGTTGTTTGCCCAACAAACTGGTCAGGCAGCAGAACGCAAAAATCATCAGCACGAAGTACTCGGCCGGACCGAAGGCAAGCGCCCATTTCGCGAGCATCGGCGCCAGCAGGATGATGCCCACGACAGATACGATCGCGCCGAAAAACGCAGACCACGCCGAGAGCGACAGTGCGACGTTCGCGAGCCCCTGGCGGGCCAGCGGATAGCCGTCCAGCGTCGTCATGATCGCGCTGGCCTCGCCCGGCACGTTCAACAGAATGGCAGTGATGCGGCCACCGTACTCCGCCCCTACGTACACGGCGGCCAGCAGGATGAGCGCCGTCTCCGGCGGCAGGTTCATCGCGAATGCGATGGGAATCAGCATCGCCACGCCATTGACGGGGCCCAGGCCCGGCAACACGCCCACCATGGTTCCGATGAAAGAACCAATGGCCGCGACCAGAAGATTCGTGAGCGAAAAGGCAACGCCAAAGCCAATCGACAGATGATCGAGAATGCCGCTCATATCAGGTTCTCCAGCAGTCCGCCGGGCAGGACCACGTCCAGCACCTTGTCGAACAGCACGAAAAAGAAAAGGCTCATGACGACGCCGCCGATGGCGCACTTGACCCAGCTACCACCGAACAGGCGGCCCACGAAGACCGTCATCAGGGATGTGGCGATCACAAAGCCCAACCACTGGAACAGGAAGGCATACGCCGTGACGAACACCACCATCAACGCGATGCGGCCATTTGCGCCCGCGGGATTCGCCTCGACGGCGTGCCCGCCCTTGTAGACCAGCCACAGGCCGCACAGGCCGATGATCAGCGCAACCAGCAGGGGAAAGGCGCGCGGCCCGACAGGTTCATAGGCGAATGGCGCCTCGATGCTCCAGCCGGCGGCCGTCATGAAGACGGCAAGCGCCAGGGCGGCAATGCCCAGGATTCGATCATTCATGATCCAGGTTTCCGTAGTAGTCGGATCGCGCGGCGCGTCACGCCCCGCCGCCGGCAAGACTGGCGGCGGGCATTCCCTTTCGGGCGCGCGATCGGGTGGGGTTGGCCGGGGGCGGCCGGCTTACTTTTTGATCAGGCCGAACGTGTCGGCGAGTTCGCCGTACTGCTTGACCTGGTTCTTCACGTAGGCGTCCAGCTCGGGCCCGGTCTTGTTGAACGGGAACAGGCCTTGTTGCTGGCGCAGCTTTTCGAACTCGGGGGCGGCCGTCGTCTTGTTGAACGCGTCGACCCAGAACTGGTAGTCGGTATCGGAAACCTTGGGTCCCACGTAGAAGCCGCGAATGATGGGCCAGACGATGTCGTAGCCCTGTTCCTTGGCCGTGGGCACCGTGCCCAGCTTGCCCGGCAGCCGCTGGTCGTTGAATACGGCCAGCACGCGAATGGGCGCGCCGCCTTCCAGCATCGTGAATGCCTCGGCCGCATCGCCCATGTAGGCCTGGATATGGCCACCGCGCAATGCCGTCACGGCCTCGCCGCCGCCCTCGAACGCCACGAAGCGCATTTTCTTGAAATCGACGCCGGCTGCCTTGGCGGTCAGCGCTGCCTTCATCCAGTCCTGGCTGCCCACGGTGCCGCCCGCGCCAAGCACGATCTTGGTGGGATCCTGCTTGAAGGCGTCCATCAGGCCCTTCAGGTCGGTATAGGGGGAGTCATTGCGCACCACGGCCACGCCGTAGTCCGTGCCGATGGCGGCCAGCCAACGCACGTCATTGACGTTGTACTTGCCGAACTTGCCCTGCGCCAGGTTGAGCAGCGACCCACCGGAGAACGCGACGATGGTGCCGGGTTCGTTTGGATGCTGCGCAACGATGTTGTTGTACGCGACGGCGCCGATGCCACCGGGCATGTAGACGATGCGCATGGTGTTCTTGAGCGCCCCGCTTTGTTTGAGGCCTTCGGTGGCCAGGCGGCACGTCAGGTCAAAACCCCCACCTGGCTGTGCCGGTGCAATGCACTCCGGGCGGCGGGGTTCGTCGGCGGCGCGGGCCACTCCGAAGGACAGGGTAATCGCGCCAAGCGCCGCCACGGCGGCAATGCGCAGCTTCAGGCTCGTCTGCATTCTTGCGTCTCCAGAATTTCTAGGTCTTGGTATGGCTGGCAGCATCGATCGGGCACGGATTGCGCGTCGGCAGCACCAGTGGACGCCACCGTACAAAACCGAACCTTTCCGTTAGCTTTCAATTGCCGTCGTTTTCGTGACGCGGCGCAGCATCACGGCGCTATTTCAGGGAAAACACCAATGCGGCACGCAGGCCTGGTTGCCCTGCCCGGTTCTCCAGCACCAGACGCGCACCCAGGATTTCGGCAATGGTGCCTACGATCGCAAGCCCCAGCCCGGCGCCGGAGGTGTTCTTCCCCGCCGCTCCCCGGCGAAATCGGACACATGCCCGGGCAATATCCTCTTCCGACATGCCGGGCCCGTCGTCTTCCACGGCCAAACGGGCTTCATCGGGAGTCGATCCGATCCGGACCGTCACCACGCCGCCCGGCGATGCGTACCGGATGGCGTTGTCCACCAGGTTGCTGACCGCCTCGCGCAGCAGCCACTCGGCGCCGCTGACCGCCACGGGACGATTGTCCGCCTCCAGGCCGATGTCCAGCTGCCGGGCGCGAGCGTTGGGCAACAGGGTGCGGATCACCCCGTCGGCCAGGTCCACGAGGTCTACCGGCTCCGGGGTGAATCCGCCTTCGGCCAGCGAGGCGTCTTTAGCGCGCGCCAGAGCGAGCATCTGGTTGGTGGTGCGTACGGCCCTGTCCAAGCCTTCTTGCATCGCCTGAAGGGCTGTACGGACCTCCTGGGGGTCTGTTTCGCGCAAGGCATAGGCCGTCTGGGTCCGCAAAACCGACAACGGCGTGCGCAACTGATGCGATGCGTCATCCAGGAACTGGCTTTGCACCCTCCCCAAGGCCGCAAAACGGGCCATGTGGAGGTTTACCGCCGCAACGAGGGGTAGGACCTCTCCTGGCATCTCGGACGCGCTGACGGGGCTTAAATCGTCTGCAGACCGGCTTTTGACCTCTTGGCGCAGCCGCTCCAGGGGGCGCAAGGCCATGATAACGCCCAAAACGATCACCAGGACGCTGATCAGGATCACGGCCAGATCGCGCTCTACCGAGCGCACCAGCGCCTTGTGGAGAAACGCCTGGCGGCTTTCCAGGCCTTCGGCGACCTGCACGATAACCCGTCCCCCTTTGTTGGCATACAGCGGAGGATCCATGGGGCGCGCCAGCGCCGCAAGACGTACCGGCGTGCCCTGGTAGGTCGCGTCGAAAAAACGCGGTTCCCCGGAAACCAGGGGTTGTTCAGGCAGCGGCAGGTCGGGATGGCCAATTTCAGCCAGCCCGTCCTCCGTCGCCACCCGGTAGAACACGCTTCCATTGGCCGTCAGTTCGAAAAATTCCAGCATCAGGTACGGCTGTTCCATGGCTAATCCACCGCTGGCTGTGGATATGTTGTGGTCGATGGCGCGCAGTGCTCCGGAAAGGGATCTGTCGTACGCAATGTCGACCTGGTTGCGCAGTTGGTGGTTCGACAGCCACAGCGCGCCCATCATCACCAGAACCAAGGTGGGGATCAGCCACCAGAGCAACTGCGCTTTCAGGGTCCGGCTGCGCTTTTTTCCCGCGAAAACCGAGTTTTTTTCCGAACTTCTAGTTGTCAACAAGGTTCTCCAGGCAGTAGCCCATGCCCCGCATGGTCACGATCTGCACACCGGTTTCCGCCAATTTTTTACGTAGCCGGTGAACCAGGACTTCGATGGCTTCCAGGTTGATGTCCGCATCGTCCGTCAGGATCCGGTCGAGGATTTGCTGCTTGTTGATGGGTTCCCCGCTTTTCTGGATCAAGACCCGAAGCACCGCATGTTCACGTGGGGATAACTGCAAAGGCTGTCCGTCGACCGTGAATTTTTGCGCGGAAGTTTCGAAAACCAGGTTTCCAAGAGCCAGCCGAGGGTGTTCGCGTCCCCGGCTTCGTCGGATGAGCGCAATCAGTCGCGCTTCCAACTCTTCCACAACAAAGGGTTTTGGCAGGAAATCGTCCGCTCCTTCGTGAAGTGTTCCGATTCTCTCGGCCAGGGAATCGCGCGCGGTCAAGACCAGCACCGGCGTACGGTCGTCCCGCGCGCGAATCTTCGCCAGCAAAGTATGGCCATCCATGCCCGGAAGTCCGAGATCCAGGATGACCGCATCGAATTCTTCGACGGCAAGTCTTCTTTCGGCGATCAATCCGTCATCAGCCCACTCAACGACAAAGCCAGCATGTCTGGCCAGGCTTCTTGAAAGCCAACGGGCAAGTTCAGCTTCATCTTCGATCAGGAGGATACGCATGGACGCAGTCCGGGGGGCGGTGGATGGGCGGGATAGGAAAGCATGTTTGGCTTTTCCTTTATTTCTCTTTATATAAAGACTAATGATTAATAAGGGCTGTGGATAACTACCTTAACCTTGAAAACCTCTTTTTTTTCATCACCTTGCAGCCGTTTTTGCCTGTGCAAGAACTCTGTGTGGGAAAAAAGTTGAAGTTGGACAAGATTTTGGACCCTGTCTGAAACCCCTGCTTGTTCAACATGCCTCCACAACATGTGCACAAGCGCGCTGCTTAGGAGTTATCCACAGGCCCTTTCTGGCAATCGGACCCTGAAAAGCGCACTTTTACTCCGAAAATTGGCTTGGCGGCACCCGAGTTTTTTGCCTCTCCAGAGGGGTAAAACGGGCCTGTGAGGCGCTGGCGAGAGTGGCCATTCGGGGGGAGATGTTCAGGCTTTCATTACAGGGGACTGAACAAAAAGTGAGCAGAATTCGCCGTAGAATTCGGCCATGGACAAGGACTTGAAAATCCGGAAACCCGCCTGGGCCAGGCGGGCAAGAAGCGCCCTTTTGGCTGAAAATCTGACAGTCACGCTGTGCGCCGTAGGCGTGATAGGCGTGCTGGGCGCCCTGGCGACGGTGGTGTTCCGCGAGCTGTTGGGCTGGACGCAAATGGTGCTCAGCGGTGGGGATATCCCGCAAGGCATGGTGTCGCTCGCTCGCGGACTGGACGCCTGGCAACGTTTCCTGATGCCGGCCGTGGGAGGCGCGATTGCGGGCGTCATCCTGCAGTCCGCCACCAGATGGCTGCCTCGACGCGGCGCCGCCGACTATATGGAAGCCATTTCGATCGGTCGTGGCGTCATCGGCTTTCGCCAGACCGTTGCCCGCAGCCTGTCGTCCATTTTTTCGATCGGGTCCGGCGCATCCATTGGGCGTGAAGGCCCGATGGTGCAACTGGCGGCCATGTGTTCCTCGCTGACGGGCCGTTATCTGGTGTTGCCGCCCAGACATCTGAGGCTGCTGGTGGCCTGCGGGGCGACGGCGGGCATTACGGCCGCCTATAACGCACCCATCGCGGGTGCGCTTTTCATTTCGGAAATCGTCTACGGCGTCATTTCAACGGCCACCCTGGTTCCCCTGGCCGTGGCTTCCGTGGTTGCCAATATCGTCACCCGGCAAGTGCTGCACTATGACGCGGTCTTTCATATGCCCCATTTCGATTTCGTGTCCGGGTGGGAGGTCGTCAATTACCAGGGACTGGGTTTGATCGCCGGCCTGGTCGCGCCCCAATTCCTGCGATTCCTGGATCTGTCCCGCGCGGCATTTCGGCGGCTGCCGTTCCGGCTCTGGGCCAGGATGGCTTTGGGCGGGCTGATCGTCGGCGCACTGTCCGTGCTGAATCCCGCCGTTTGGGGCAACGGGTATAGCGTCGTGAACAGCATGCTGCATACGCAATGGGCGTGGCAGGCCATCGCGGCCATCCTGTTTCTCAAGGTTCTGGCCACCGCGGCCAGCGTCGGGTCGGGCGCTCTGGGCGGCGTCTTCACGCCGACGCTTTTCGTGGGCGCCGCGCTGGGCGCGTTGTATGGGAACGCGTTGCAGGGGCTATTTCCGGCGGGCAGCCTGTCGGCGGTGTCGAGTTACGCCGTCGTGGGCATGGGGGCGCTGCTGGCGGCAACCACCCACGCGCCGCTGATGTCGATTCTGATGATTTTCGAAATGACGCTGAGCTATGAGGTCATGTTGCCGTTGATGCTTGCCTGCATGACGGGGTATGTCATCGCGCAGCGCATACGGCCGGAATCGGTGTACGCGAAATCGCTGGCAAGCAACCGGATGGCAAGAAGAATGACCGACCTGAAAGACGTTCGTTCAAAAATATGAGTAAATGCTCGTGTAGTTGAACGAGCGAATAAGGCGCGGTCGGAAGGTGTCTGAATGTGCGTCTGAAATGCTGGAAAGTCCCTTATTCAAGGGGTTTTTGCATGAATACCCGATTGAGACCGATCTCCGTGGCGCGATGGGTTTCGACGTAACCGTGCCGCATATAGATGGCGATGTTCTCAACCATCACTTCCTGCGTGTAGAGCCGGATACTTGAAAAACCTGCCTTCCGGGAAATCTCTTCGGCCCAGTCGAGCAACGCCCGGCCAAAGCCGTTGCCCTGCGCCGACGGTGAAACCGCAATGTTGTCCAACAGCATGCAGCCCGCGTCGGGTTCGGGAATCAGCACGGTCAGCCCCTGGATGACGCCGTCCGATTCCAGCACGTAAACCGCACCCTGCGCCACGCGAGCCGGATAGTCGTCGCGCATAGGACCGGGCGTGGCGCCGTTACGCGCGATATAGGGCGAGTAGGCCTCGCGAACGATGCGTTCGATGTGGGCCACATCGCGGGAAGTCGCGGGCCGGATACGATGGGGGGCGGGTTTCGTATTCACGGCGGCGCGCCCTCTTCCTATTTGCCGATGCAGAAACTGGAGAAGATCTCGCCCAGCAAATCGTCGCTGGTGAACTTGCCGGTGATGCTGGACAGGCTGTCATGCGCCAGCCGCAGCTCTTCGGCGAACAGGTCCAGCACCCGGTCGTCCTGGCTGGCGTGCGCGCCGGCCAGTTCCAGGTGTTCGGCCGCATCCTGCAATGCATGCAGATGTCGCTCGCGCGCCAGCCACGGCGACTCGGCGCCAGGATTCCAGCCTGCGATGCGCAGCAATTCCGCCCGGAGCTGATCCAGTCCGCCCCCGCGCTTGGCCGAAATACCCAGTTCGCCGGGGCCGCCGGCAAACGGCGCAGGCAGCAAATCGACTTTGTTGAAAACCTTGAGCACCGGCGTTCTGGCCGGCAGGCGCGCGGTGATCTGGGCGTCGAGTTCGTCGCCCGGCTGGGTGGCGTCCTGCAGGTGCAGGATGACGTCAGCCCGTTCGATTTCCTGCCAGGTGCGCGCGATACCGATGCTTTCGACGGTGTCTTCCGTTTCACGCAGGCCGGCCGTGTCGACAATATGCAAGGGAACGCCATCGATGTGGATTTCCTGCACGACTTTGTCGCGTGTAGTGCCGGCGATGGGCGTGACGATGGCGATGTCGTCGCCGGCCAGGGCATTCAGAAGGCTGGACTTGCCCACATTGGGCTGGCCGGCAAGCACGACGTGAAGTCCTTCGCGCAGGATCACGCCCTGGCGGGCTTGCGCGATCAACGCGCCAAGGTCGGAAGTCAACGCGTCCAGTGTGGGACGGGCCTGGTACTTTTCGAGGAAATCGATCTCTTCTTCCGGGAAATCCAGCGTCGCCTCTACCAGCATGCGCAAATGGATGATGCGGTCGGACAGATCGTTGACCCGCGACGAGAATTCGCCAGACAGGGAGGCCATCGCGCCGCGCGCGGCCGCGACCGACGAGGCTTCGATCAGATCGGCGACGGCTTCAGCCTGAGCAAGGTCCATGCGATCGTTCAGGAAGGCGCGGCGGGTGAATTCGCCGGGTTCGGCCAGCCTGAGGCCCAGGTCCCGGCCGGCGGCCAGACAGCTGTCCAGCACGCGCCGCAGCACGGCCGGGCCGCCATGGCCCTGCAGTTCAAGCACGTCTTCGCCGGTGTAGGAATGCGGCGCCTGAAAGTAGATGGCGAGGCCTTCGTCCAGCAATTCGCCTTCCGTGGACTTGAAAGGCAGATAGTGCGCGTGACGCGGCGTCAGGTCGCGCTGGAACAAGCGCCGCGCCAGTCCGGACAAGTCCGCGCCAGATATGCGCACGACGCCGATGCCACCTCTTCCAGGGGCGGTGGCAATGGCGGCAATGGGGGCGTGGGCGGACATAACGGAGGGATGGCGATGCTAGGACAATAGGGGAATATAACTGTTGCGCGGCGCGTTGTTTGCTGGTTACTGTGGCCCGGAGGTTCAAAACCCGAAACAACTCTGGGAGATCACAATGGCATCTCGGTTTTCGCGTGTCTTGGCCTGCGGCGCAGCCGCGGTAGTGCTGGCCTGTGGCGCGTTCAGTTCGGCCATGGCTCGCGACCTGGTGATTGGCCTGAAGACCGAACCGTCTTCAATGGATCCGCAATACCACGCGTTGACGCCCAACACGCAGATCTCCCAGACCATCTTCGACACGCTCGTCGCCACCGACGCGCAGCTCAAGCCGCAGCCTTCGTTGGCGGAATCCTGGACCGTGGACGGCAAGGTCTGGACATTCAAGCTGCGTCCGAACGTGAAATTTTCGGACGGCACGCCCTTTACCGCCGAAGACGTCGTATTCACGTATGACCGCGTGCCGAAGGTGCCGAACAGCCCGTCGCCGTTCACGCTGTACCTGGGCTCCGTGGCGAAGACCGAAGCTGTCGACCCGATGACCATCCGGATCACCACCAAGGATGTCGCGCCGAATCTGCTGGTGAATTTGGCGCAGTTGCCGATCATGTCGAAGAAGGCGGCTTCCGGCCCCGCGGCGGAAGGCAAGACGACGACGGAACTGAACAGCGGCGACGGCCTGATCGGCACCGGGCCTTACAAGTTCGTGTCCTGGAAGCGCGGCGCCGAATTCGTGCTGGCGCGCAACGACAATTACTGGGGCAAGAAGCCGGAATGGGATCGGGTGGTCTACCGCCCCATCAGCAATGCCGCCGCCCGCGTGGCCGCGCTGCTGGCGGGTGACGTCGACATGATCGAAGATCCTCCCACCGACGACCTTCCCAAGCTCAAGTCCGACAAGAAACTCTTTGTCGAGGAAACGCCGTCGGTGCGCGTGGTGTACGTGGCGCTGGATCAGTATGCGGAGCCCTCGCCCGGCGTCCAGGGCACCGACAAGAACCCGATGAAAGACAAGCGCGTGCGGGAGGCGCTGTCGCTGGCCATCAACCGCGACGCCCTGGTTGAGCGTGTGATGGGCGGCGTGGCGCTGCCGGCGGGCAACCTGTTGCCGTATCCGATGTTCGGATCCAGCAAGGAGCACTCCAAGGCGCCCAAGGCCAATGTCGAAAAGGCCAAGGCGTTGCTGAAGGAAGCGGGCTATCCCAACGGATTTTCGATCACGCTGGGTTCTCCGTCTGGCCGCTACGTCAATGATTCCAAGGTGGCGCAGGCGATCGCATCGATGTGGACGCGTGTGGGCGTGAAGACCAGCGTGGACGCCATGGCGCCCCCGGTGTTCTTCAAGAACCGCGACAGCTATTCTTTCTCGGCTTATCTGGCGGGCTGGTCCGTGACCAGTGGTGAAATGTCCAATGCGCTGACCTCCTTGCTGATGACGCGCAATCCGGAAGCGGGCCAGGGCACCACCAACCGCAGCCGCTACTCCAATCCCAAGATGGACGATCTGGTGAAGGAAGCGTCCGCCACCATGGATGACGCCAAGCGCGCCGAGCTGCTGGCCAACGCCAGCAACATTGCCATGGATGATTTCGCGATGCTGCCCGTCCATTTCGAGCTGTCGGTATGGGCCATGAAGAACGACATCCGATATCAGGGTCGTCCCGACCAGGTCACGCTGGCGCAGAACGCAACGCTGAAGAAGTAAGCGCGCAGCGGGCGATATCTCGTGCTTGCAACCATCGTCAGAAGGCTGTTGCAGACCATCGTCGTCATGCTCGTCATGTCGGCGTTGGTCTTCGCCGGCATCTATATGGTCGGCGATCCGGTGTCGATGCTGGCCAGCCCGGAAGCCACCGAAGCGCAGCGGGCCGCGATCAGCGCGTCGCTGGGGTTGGACCAGCCTTTGTGGCGCCAGTACCTGATCTTCATGAGCCAGGCCGTGCGCGGGGATTTCGGCAACAGCTTCCTGACTGGCGAACCGGCCATGCATCTGATCCTGGAGCGCATGCCGGCCACGGTCGAGCTCGCCTGTGTGGCCATGCTGCTGTCGGTGCTGATCGGCGTGCCACTGGGAATTCTTGCGGGCTTGAAACCGGTGGCTGCCGGGTCGCGCGCAATCATGACGGGTTCCGTGTTGGGCTTTTCGCTGCCCAATTTCTGGGTCGGCCTGATGCTCATCATGGTGTTCGCGGTGATGCTGGGGTGGGTGCCTGCCGGGGGGCGCGGCGCGACTGTCAGCATCGGTTCCCTGCAATTGAGCGTGCTGACGTTCGAGGGCTGGCGGAGCCTAGCGTTGCCTGCCGCCACCATCGCAATCGCCAAGTGCGCAATGATCATCCGCGTCACGCGGGCCGCGACGCGCGAGGCGCTGCCCATGGACTACATCAAGTTCGCGCGCGCCAAGGGGCTGTCGGAAAAGCGCGTGCTGGGCGTGCATCTGCTCAAGAACATCCTGATTCCGGTGGTGACTGTCGCAGGCCTTGAGTTCGGCCAGGTGATGGCGTTCGCCGTCGTGACGGAGACCGTGTTTTCCTGGCCCGGAATGGGCAAGCTGCTGATCGATTCCATCATCAACCTGGACCGGCCGGTGGTGGTGGCTTATCTGCTGCTGATCGTTTTCTTCCTGGTCATGTTGAACCTCGTGGTGGACATCATCTATACGGTGCTCGATCCCCGCGTACGACTGGATAGCCGCCGATGAATACGCCCGCCGCCGCTGCGTCGTCCGCCCCCACGAAGGAACAATCGCCCTGGCGGCGGTTCGTGTCGGATTTCTTTGCCAGCAAGCTGGCCACGCTGGGCCTTGTGATGCTGATCGCGATCGTCGGGGCCGCACTTCTGGCCCCCTGGATCGCACCGCAGAACCCATATGACCTGGCAAGCTTGGACATCATGGATTCGAAGCTCAAACCGGGCAGCGAAAGCGGTGATGGTTCCATGCGGCACTGGCTGGGCACCGACGGCCAGGCGCGGGACCTGTTTTCCGCCATTCTCTATGGCATGCGCACCAGCCTCATGGTTGCGACGGTTTCAGTGCTGACCGCCTTTGGAATCGGCGCCACCGTGGGGTTGATCGCCGCCTACTTCGGCGGACGCATCGATGCGCTGCTGATGCGGGTTGTGGATATCCAGCTTTCGTTCCCCGCGATCCTGGTGGCGCTGATGCTGCTGGCCATCCTGGGCAAGGGTGTGGATAAAGTGATCATCGCGCTGATCGTCGTGCAATGGGCCTATTTTGCGCGGGCGGCGCGGGGCGCGGCGCTGGTGGAGCGCGGCAAGGAATATGTAGAGGCGGCGCGCTGTATGTCGCTATCGTGGTCTCGCGTGTTGTTTCGCCACGTGTTGCCCAACTGCATGCCGCCGCTCATCGTGATCGCCACGATCGATCTGGCGCATGCGATCGCACTGGAGGCCACGCTGTCATTTCTTGGAGTGGGCGTGCCGGTGACCGAGCCGTCGCTGGGCATGCTGATCTACAACGGTTTTGAGTACTTGCTGTCCGGCCAGTACTGGATTTCCTTCTTTCCCGGCATCGCGCTGGCGCTGGCCATCATCGCCATCAACCTGGTGGGCGACCATCTGCGCGATGTGCTCAACCCGCGGCATGCGAACTGAGGGCGCGATGCTGACACAAGCGGAAAGACCCGCCATGCCCGCGTCCCGGCCGTTGCTGGAGGTGCTGGGGCTGAAGACGCATTTCTTCACGCGCAATGGCGTGGTGAAGGCCGTCGATGGCGTGGATCTCGACCTGGCGCAAGGCGAAATCCTGGGGCTGGTCGGGGAATCCGGGTCAGGCAAAAGCATTACCGGTTTTTCGCTGATGGGACTTCTGGATGCGCCGGGGCGCATCGTGGATGGCCGGCTCCTGTTCAATGGCGAGGACCTGCGCGCAGCCTCGCCCGCGCGTTGGCGCCAGATCCGGGGGAAGGAGATCGCCATGATCTTCCAGGACCCGATGATGACGCTGAACCCCGTGCTGCGCGTCGATACCCAGATGATCGAGGCGGTGCAGGCGCACAGCGCCGCATCGCGCGAACAGGCGCGCCAGCGGGCGTTGCAGACCTTGACGATGGTCGGCATTCCCGCGCCCGAGGAACGCCTGAGGTCCTATCCGCACCAGCTTTCAGGCGGCATGCGCCAAAGAGTAGCGATCGCCATCGCGCTGCTCAATTCGCCAAGCCTCATCATTGCGGACGAGCCTACGACGGCGCTGGACGTCACCATTCAGGGCCAGATTCTTTTTGAAGTTCAGAAGCTCTGTCGCGAAACGGGCACCGGCCTGATCTGGATCACGCACGATCTGGCCGTCGTGGCGGGACTGGCCGACCGTGTGTCGGTGATGTACGCGGGACGCATCGTGGAAACGGGCACGACAGAAGCGGTGATCAGCCATCCGATGCATCCGTACACGCATGGTCTTATCGCTTCCATTCCCACACCGCAATCGCGCGGCAAGCCGCTGGTGCCGATCCCGGGCATGACGCCGTCACTGTTGAATCTTCCACAGGGCTGCGCGTTCCGCGGTCGCTGTCCGCGCGCGACGGACGCCTGTCTGATCGAGCCGAAGCCCGTGGAAGTCCGCCCGGCGCAATGGGTGCGCTGCTGGCATGCTGGGGAGCCTGACGCTAAATGAGCGCAGTGGAGCACAACCCCACTCCCATCCTTGCCTTGCGCGGGGTCGAGCTGCGCTTCGTGCAGCCGGTGGACCTGGCCGGCCGCATTGCGAACCTGCTGGGGGCCGGGCTGAAAACCCAGGTCGTGCATGCAGTCGCAGGCGTGGACTTGTCGGTCAGGCCTGGCGAAGTGATCGGCATCGTGGGTGAATCGGGCTGCGGAAAATCCACGCTGGGCCGCATCGTCTCCGGCATTCTGCCGCCCACCGCCGGCGAAGTGCATTACCGGGGCGAGGCCGTGCACGCCATGAAAGGCCCGGATAGGCGCGCCTACGAACTGGGTGTGCAGATGATCTTCCAGGACCCGTATGCGTCCTTGAATCCGCGCATGCGCGTGCGCGAGATCATCGGCGAGGCGCCCGCCGCGCATGGCCTGGTCCGGTCGCGCGACAAGGCGGAGTACGTGGCCGGGCTGATGCGACAGGTGGGGCTGGACCCGAGCTTCGCGCAGCGCTATCCCCATCAATTTTCCGGCGGCCAGCGGCAGCGCATCGGCATTGCACGGGCCCTGGCGTTGAAGCCTTCGGTCATCGTCTGCGACGAGGCCGTGGCGGCGCTGGACGTGTCGATCCAGGCGCAGGTGCTGAATCTGTTCGAACGCCTGCGCGCAGACCTGGACCTGACCTATCTGTTCATCAGCCACAATCTGGGCGTGGTCAGCCACATATCGGATCGCGTCGCGATCATGTATCTGGGACGCATCGTGGAGCTGGCGGCGACGGACACGGTTTTCACGCGCGCCAATCATCCCTATACCCAGGCGCTGCTTAAGGAGTTGCCGTCGCTGGTGCCGGGGCGCCGCGCCTATCAGCCCATCAAGGGCGAGCTGCCCTCCCCCCTGGATCCTCCCAGCGGCTGCGCATTCCACCCGCGTTGTCCCCATGCCATGCCGCGCTGCAAGATAGAACGTCCTCTGCTGCGCGAAATCGCGCCGGGCCAGTACAGTGCATGCCATTTGAACGACTCCGCCTGAGCCTGCGCCGAAAAAGGGCTGGACGCGGAACCGGGGGCGGCGCGAGAATTCCTGCACCAGCAGGCCATTCAAGCGTGCGCAATCCATCAACCTACACAGCTTATCCACAGCCATGAAAACCATAGCCGAAATCGAACGCGTGCACGGCGATCTCACCGCGTTGCGCCGCGATATCCACGCGCATCCCGAACTGGCGTTCCAGGAAACGCGCACCTCGAACCTGGTGGCGGAGCGTCTGCGCAGCTGGGGACTGGAAGTCCACACCGGGCTGGGGAAAACCGGCGTGGTCGGCGTCTTGCGCGCGGGCAGCGGCACAAAGACGATAGGCCTGCGCGCCGACATGGACGCGCTGCCCATGCCGGAGCACAACCGTTTCGCTCACAAGTCGACGATCAGCGGGCGCATGCATGGCTGCGGGCATGATGGGCACACCACGATGCTGCTGGGCGCCGCGCAATACCTGTCCACGCATCGCAATTTCGACGGCACCATCGTGTTCATTTTCCAGCCGGCCGAAGAAGGCGGCAATGCGGGCGCGCGGGCCATGATGCAGGACGGGCTGTTCGACAAGTTTCCTTGCGATGCCGTGTTCGGCATCCACAACATGCCTGGCATGCCCGTGAACCAATTCGGCTTCCGGTCCGGTCCCACCATGGCTTCCAGCAACCGTTGGGACATCGTGATCAAGGGCGTTGGCGGCCACGCCGCCCAGCCCCACGCGTCGGTGGACCCGATCATCGTCGCGGCCGACATGGTGCATGCGCTGCAGACGGTCATTTCGCGCAGCAAGAATCCGCTGGAGCAGGCGGTGCTTTCCATCACGCAGATTCACGCGGGCGATGCTTACAACGTCATCCCGGGCGAAGCCGTGCTGCGCGGCACGGTGCGCACGTACTCGGTGGAAACACTGGACAAGATCGAGGCGGACATGCGCCGCATCGCGACCACGCTGCCGCAAGTCTATGGCGGCACGGGCGAACTGGACTTCGTTCGGGCCTATCCGCCGCTCGTGAACTGGGAAAATGAAACCGCCTTTGCCGCCAAGGTCGCGGAAGATGCATTCGGCGCCGAGAACGTGCTGCGCGACATGCCGCCCTTCATGGGCGCCGAAGACTTTTCGTTCTTCCTGGAAGCCATTCCCGGTTCGTACCTGTTCCTGGGCAATGGCGATGGCGACCATCGCATGGAAAGCTATCACGGCATGGGACCTTGCCAGCTGCACAACCCGAACTACGACTTCAATGACGCGTTGTTGCCGGTGGGCGCCACGTATTGGGTAAAGCTGGTGGAAGCATTCATGCCCGCCCGGTAAGGACCGATTCGCTATTTGCTTATATGCAAGGGCTCATGAAGCCGCGGGAGGCTCCCCGCGGCTTCCTGCTATATGACGTAAAGCTTTGATCAAACGCCGATAACTTCGTTTGAGATAGATGGCGCGTTTTTCATAATCGATCGTTCCTGCAATGCCGCAAGGCGAACCGGAGCGATCGATGTCCCAGAGCAATGCCTTGCGGCGCGAAACGCACGCCGCCCCCCTGCCCCAGGCGCAGTCCTTCGACGTGCGTCCCCTGCCCGGCCCCCTGGGCGCCGAGATCACGGGCCTGGACCTGTCCCGCGAGTTGACTCCCGCCGATTTCGCGCGCGTCCACAAGGCGCACCTGGACCATCATCTGCTGGTGTTCCGCGACCAGCGCATCACGCCGCAACAGCACATCGATTTCAGCAGGCGTTTCGGACGCCTGATGATCCACGTACTGCATCAATTTCACCTGCCGGGCCATCCCGAGATCCTGACCGTGTCCAACATCGTGGAAGACGGCAAGCCGATCGGCCTGGGTGACGCCGGCAAGTACTGGCATTCGGACATCTCGTACAAGGAACTGCCCAGCCTGGGGTCCCTGCTGCACGCACAGGAATTGCCCGCTGAGGGCGGCGACACCTTGTTCGCGAACATGCATCTTGCGTACGACACGCTGCCGGCTGCGCTGAAAAACGCGATCGAGGGCAAGCGCGGCGTGCATTCCTATCTGGCGCAGTACGGACAGCTGCAAAAGGAAGGGAACTGGCGCCCCAACCTGAGCGCGCAGCAGATCGCGCAGGTGCAGGAAGTGGTGCATCCGGTGGTGCGCACGCATCCGGAAAACGGGCGCCGCGCACTCTTCGTGAGCGAAGGCTTCACGACGCGGATCGAAGGCCTGCCGGATGACGAAAGCCGCGCCTTGCTGAGCGAACTCTTTGCCCACAGCGTTCGGCCCGAGCACGTCTATCGCCACAAATGGCAGCCGCACGATCTGGTGTTCTGGGACAACCGATCGCTGATCCATCTGGCTGGCGGCACGCCCGACCACCTGCGACGCAAGCTCTACCGCACGACGATCGAAGGCGACACGCCCTTCTGAGATTGCACCCGTCGACCGTCATCACGACTTATCCACAAGGAACGCCATGAGTTTGTCTTCCACGCTACGGGATCGACTGGTCCGGACCGCCACGGGCGCCGGCCTGGCGCTGATTCTTGCGGTGCTCGCGCTGGCCTCGCCCACGCCGGCGATGGCCGAAGGCCGCATCCGCATTGCCGAGCAATACGGCATTGTGTATCTGCTGTTGAACGTGGCGCGCGACCAGCAACTGATCGAAAAGCACGGCAAGGCCGAGGGTGTGGATATCTCGGTTGAGTGGGCCAAACTGTCGGGCGGATCCGCCGTGAACGATGCGTTGCTGTCCGGCGCTGTGGATATCGCGGGGGCGGGCGTCGGACCGCTTCTGACCATCTGGGATCGGACGCACGGCAAGCAGAATGTGAAAGGCGTGGCGTCGCTGGGCAATTTTCCCTATTACCTGGTGACCAACAATCCCAATGTGAAGACGATCGCCGATTTCACGGAGAAGGATCGCATTGCCGTGCCGGCAGTGGGTGTGTCCGTGCAATCGCGCGTGCTGCAGCTGGCATCCGCCAAGCTGTGGGGTGATGCGCAGTTCAACAAGCTGGACAAGATTTCGGTGGCGCTGCCGCACCCCGACGCAGCGGCGGCGATCATTGCCGGCGGCACGGAGATCACGGGTCATTTCGGCAACCCGCCCTTCCAGGAACAGGAGCTGGCCGAAAATCCCAAGGCCCGCATCGTGCTCAATTCGTACGACGTGCTGGGCGGCCCCAGTTCGTCCACCGTGCTGTTCGCCACCGAAAAATTCCGGCGCGAGAATCCCAAGACGTACAAGGCCTTCCAGGAAGCGCTGAAGGAGGCGGCCAGCTTTGCGTCCGCCAATCCCGAAAAGGCCGCGGACATCTATCTGCGCGTCACCGGCGCCAAGCAGGACCGCGATTTCCTGATCAAGGTCATCAAGAATCCCGACGTGCAGTTCAAGCTTGAGCCGCAGAACACGTTCGCGCTGGCCGAGTTCATGCACAAGGTGGGCGCGATCAAGAATGCGCCTGCAAGCTGGCGCGACTATTTCTTTGACGACGCCGTCACCGCGCAGGGTAGCTGACCATGGCGCTGCACACCGCCAGCCCTGTGGATAACGTCGACAAGGCCACGCCATTGCTGGCTGTGGATAAGGTGTCGATCGAATATAAGACGCGCGAACGGCGCGTCCGAGCGACCCATCAGGTCAGTTTTGACGTGCACGGCGCCGAGCGGTTCATCCTGCTGGGACCGTCCGGGTGCGGGAAATCGACGTTGCTCAAGGCGGTTGCCGGATTCATCGAACCCACGGAGGGACGGATCGCCATCGATGGCAAGCCGGTGCAGGGGCCGGGGCCCGACCGCATCGTGGTGTTCCAGGAATTCGACCAGCTGCCGCCCTGGAAGACGCTGCGCCAGAACGTTGCGTTTCCGCTGGTGGCTTCGCGCAAGCTCAAACGCCGCGAGGCCGACGAGCGGGCGATGCACTATCTGGACAAGGTGGGGCTGTCGGCGTTTGCCGACGCCTATCCCCATACCCTGTCGGGCGGGATGAAGCAGCGCGTGGCCATCGCGCGGGCGCTGGCCATGCAGCCGCGGGTGCTGCTGATGGACGAGCCCTTCGCCGCGCTGGACGCGCTGACGCGTCGACGCATGCAGGAAGAGCTGATGACGCTGTGGGACGACGTGCGTTTCACGCTGTTGTTCGTCACGCACTCGATTGAAGAGGCGCTGGTGCTGGGCAGCCGCATCTTGCTGCTGTCGCCGCACCCGGGTCGCGTCCGCGCGGAATTGAACGCGCAGGGGTTCGATCTGCATAGCCAGGGATCCGCCGCTTTCCAGGCGGCGTCGCGGCGCATCCACGATCTGTTGTTCGATTCCCCGCCGATTGCTCAAGCCGAGCGCGCGGCCGCTTGAGAGGACGCGCATGAACACTACCCACGCCGGGGCGGCAGTCATCCGTCCCGATATCGAGTACGAGCTTGCGCCCCTGCCCCCGCAGGCAGCCGAGACTCCATTGCCCTGGCACGAACGCCTGTGGCAGCACGCCAGCCTGCGCAAGCTGGTGATCCTGGCGATGCTGGCCGGGCTATGGGAGTTGGCGGCGCGATATACCGACAATGATTTGCTGCTGCCCGGCGCCTGGCAGACCGCCCAGGCGTTCGTGCAGGGCATCGCCAGCGGCGAGCTGCTGGCCCGCGCCGGGCAGTCGCTGCGTGTGCTGGTGCAAGGCTATGTAGCCGGGGTCGCCCTGGCTTTCGTGCTGACGACACTGGCGGTGTCGACGCGCTTTGGCCGCGACCTTCTGTCCACGCTGACCGCCATGTTCAATCCGCTGCCCGCCATCGCCCTGCTGCCGCTGGCGCTGTTGTGGTTCGGCCTGGGCGAAGGCAGCCTGGTGTTCGTGCTGATCCACTCGGTGTTGTGGGCGTTGGCGCTGAATACGTATGCGGGCTTTCTGGGTGTGTCGGAAACCCTGCGCATGGCCGGACGCAACTACGGACTGACCGGATTGCGTTACGTGCTGCAGATATTGGTGCCGGCGGCCCTGCCTGCCATCCTGGCCGGCCTGAAGATCGGCTGGGCGTTTGCCTGGCGCACGCTGATTGCCGCGGAACTGGTGTTCGGCGCGTCCAGCGGCAAAGGCGGGCTGGGGTGGTACATCTTCCAGAATCGCAACGAGTTATACACAGACCGGGTGTTCGCTGGCCTGGCCGCCGTGGTCATCATCGGCCTTCTTGTGGAAAACCTGTTGTTCGATACGCTGGAGCGCATCACGGTTCGGCGTTGGGGCATGCAGCGCTGACGCTTTCGTCGCGGGCGGCCAATAAAAAAGGGGCGGCATCATGCCGCCCCTTTTCATTGGCTGCCTTCCGGATGGATTACAGCTTCAATCCCAGCGCCTTGGCGACGCCTTCGGCATAGGCCGGGTCGGCCCTCCGGAAGTGGTCCAGCTGGCGGCGCTGGATGGCCTCGGGCACGCCCGCCATGTGGCGGCCGATGTTGCCGAACAACAGTTCCTGCTGGGCCGGCGTCATCAGGCGGAACAAGGCGCCCGGCTGCGAGTAGTAGTCGTCGTCGACGCGATGGTTCCAGCGTGCCGCGGCCTGGCCGTCGAGCGGCAGGGGCGGTTCAGCGGCCGAGGGCGTTTCCTTCCATTCACCCGCGCTGTTGGGCTCGTAGTTCAACGTCGAGCCGGCGTTGCCGTCCACGCGCCCCGCCCCGTCGCGGTGGAAGCTGTGGAACGGGCATTTGGGCGCGTTCACCGGGATCTGGTGGTGGTTGATGCCCAGGCGGTAGCGATGGGTATCGCCATAGGAAAAGATGCGGCCTTGCAGCATTTTGTCCGGCGAGAAGCCGATGCCTGGAACGACGTTGGCCGGCGTGAAGGCGGCCTGCTCGACTTCCGCGAAGTAGTTTTCGGGATTGCGGTTCAGCTCCAGCACGCCGACTTCGATCAGCGGATAGTCGCCGTGGGGCCAGACCTTGGTCAGGTCGAAGGGGTTGATGTGGTAGGTTGCGGCCTCCGCCTCGGGCATGATCTGCACCTTCAGCGTCCACTTCGGGAAGTTGCGTTCTTCGATGTTGTTGAACAGGTCGCGCTGGGAGCTTTCGCGGTCGTGCGCGACGACCTGCGCGGCCTCCTCGTCAGACAGACAGGCGATGCCCTGCTGCGACTTGAAGTGGAACTTCACGTAGAAGCGTTCGTTGTTGCTGTTGATGAAGCTGAACGTGTGCGAGCCGAAGCCATGCTGCTGGCGCAGGTTCGCGGGTATGCCGCGGTCGCTCATCAGGGTGGTGACCTGGTGCAGCGATTCCGGGTTCAGGGACCAGAAGTCCCAGGCGGCCGTGGCGTTGCGCAGGTTGGTCTTGGGATCGCGCTTCTGGGTGTGGATAAAGTCGGGGAACTTCAGGGGATCGCGGATGAAGAACACCGGCGTGTTGTTGCCCACCAGGTCCCAATTGCCTTCCTCTGTGTAGAACTTGATGGCGAAGCCGCGCACGTCACGTTCCGCGTCGGCCGCGCCGCGCTCGCCCGCCACGGTCGAAAAGCGCAGGAACAGGGGGGTCTGCTTCCCGACCTTCGAGAAGATGTTCGCGCGGGTGTAACGGGTGATGTCGTGCGTGACGGTGAAGGTGCCGTAGGCGCCGGAGCCCTTGGCATGGACGACGCGTTCGGGGATGCGTTCGCGGTCGAAGTGGGCAAGTTTTTCAATCAGCCAGAAATCTTCCAGCAGCGCCGGACCGCGGGGGCCCGCGGTCAGCGTGTTGTTGTTGTCTGGCACCGGCGCGCCCGAGGCGGTGGTCAGAGGCTTCTTGTCGGTCATGGCACACTCCCTTAGTAATCCTGGATGCGCGGGCCGCTGGATGGGCCGCGTGGCGTTGCAGCCAACCGTCGGCGGAAAGCAGCCGGCACGGCAAGCGCAGAGCCATCATAGGAGCCATGGGGGGCTATGTGAAGTTGATTGATCTAGCTTCTCCGATAAATATTTACTATCGAAGCGGCGCTCAGGCATAGAAAATGCTGAGCGTACCCTTCGCGCTGCGTTTCGCGCAGGCAAGAAAAAACCGGCCCAATGGGCCGGTTTTTTTGCGTTCGAAGTGCGATCAGCGATTGGCCGCAACTTCCGCCTTGCGCTGGATGGCGCGCGTGATGGACCACTGTTGTGCGATCGACAGGATGTTGTTCACGCACCAGTAGAGCACCAGGCCGGCCGGGAAGAAGAACATCATCCCGCCGAACACCAGCGGCATGATCATCATGACCTTGGCCTGGATGGGATCCGGAGGCGTGGGGTTCAGTTTGATCTGCAGGAACATGGTGGCCATCATGATGGCGGGCAGAATGAAGAACGGATCGCGGACGGACAGGTCGTGCACCCACAGGATCCACGGCGCGCCGCGCATTTCCACGCTGGCCAGCAGCACCCAGTACAGCGAGATGAACACCGGGATCTGCACCACCATGGGCAGGCAGCCGCCCAACGGGTTGATCTTCTCGGTGCGGTACATCTCCATCATGGCCGCATTGAGCTTCTGCTTGTCGTCGCCGTACTTTTCCTTCAGGGCCTGCAGGCGCGGGGCGACCTGCTTCATGCGGGCCATCGAGCGGTAGCTGGCGGCGGCCAGCGGGTAGAACACGGCCTTGATCAGGACGGTCAGCGCCACGATCGTCCAGCCCCAGTTGCCCAGGATGGAATGCAGCCAGGTCATCAGCGTGAACAGCGGCTTGGCGATGATGGTCAGCCAGCCGTAGTCGACCACCAGTTCCAGGCCCGGCGCGAGCGCGGCCATGGCCTTCTGGTCTTGCGGACCGACCCACAGGTGGGAATCCACGCGAGCGGCGGCGCCCGGGGCGATTTCCCCGACGGCTTCGATGCTGCGGCCGGCGTACAGATTCTTTTGCACCTCGAGCAGTTCGTTCGTGCGCGGCTTGCCTTGCGGGGGCACCCAGGCCGTGGCGAAGTAGTGCTGCACGACGGCGATCCAGCCGTTGTCAGCCTGCTTGATGTAGTTGGCCTTCTTCTTCTCGATGTCGCTGAACGTGCTCTTTTGGAACTTGTCCTGTTCGGAGTAGACCGCGAAGCCGGTGAACGTGTGATAGAAGCTGGACGTGTCGGCCGGATCGTTGCCGTCGCGCTCGATCTGCAGGTACAGCGAAGGCGACACGGGGGCGGCGCCGACGTTGGCCAGGTCATGGCGCACGTCGATGTCGTAGCGGCCGCGGTGCAGCGTGAACGTCTTGGTGACCTTGACGCCGCCGGATTCGCCTTCGAACGTGACGACCAGGTTGTCGCCGGTCAGTTCGCGTTCCTGGGAGACCAGGCGGAAAGGCGTCTGGTGGGTGGGGAAGCTCTGGCCGGCAGCCGCGCCGACCACGCCGGTCTGCACCACGTAGTTCAGGCCCGCGGAGCGGTCCAGCAGGACGGTGGGCTTGTCGGGCTGGCCGGTGGCCGGGTACTTCAGCAGTTCAGCGCGCACCAGTTGGGCGCCCATCGTGTCGAAGGTCAGGCGCAGAACGTCGGTCGTGATGACGACTTCTTCGGAGCGCGCAGGTGCGGGGGCGGCGGCGCCGGGCACCGTGGAAGTGGGGCCGGCGGCAGCAGAAGGCGCACTGGGCACCGACGGCGTCGCATTGTTTGCGGCCGCCGGCGATTCGGTCGTGCTGGCCGCGGGCGGCGCACCGAACAGCGACGGCTTGCCGTTATGGATTTGCCAGTTGTTCCAAAGGAGCAACAGCGAAAAGGAAAAAATCATCCAGAGGACGGTTCGTCGGATATCCATGGTGCCTACTGAAGTGAATACGGGCCAGCAAAGCCCGCCAGTTTAGCGTCAATCGTGCTCAATGCGGTGGCTGTGGGAGCAGCACCGGGCGTCATTGGTTCCCTTGGACGGCGGAACCGGGTCCAACCCGCCCGGAGACCACGGGTGGCAACGGCCTATACGCCGCACCGCCAGCCAGAAACCGCGCCAGGCGCCGTGACGTTCGATCGCTTCGATCGCGTACGCCGAGCAGGTCGGGGTAAAACGGCACTGCCTGCCTATCCAGGGACTCAGGAAAAACCTGTAGAACCGGATGGGGGCAATGAGCAGCGCCTTGATCATCGCGCGATCCGATCAAAGTGAGCGTCCACTTCGGCTCGCGCTGCACGTTTCAGTGCAGTGAGGGTGGCCGGAGCGACCTTGCTTTGCAGGCGCACGACGTAATCTTTCGCCGGCAGCGCAAGGCGCCGGTGGCGGAAAGCTTCACGAATGACCCGCTTTAAGGCATTGCGTGTGCTGGCGTGGGGGGCGAAGCGTTTGGCAATCACCAGCCCCAGGCGCGCACAGGCCTCCTGGCCCGCAGGCAGATCATTGGGAGCTGCGCTCACAATGAAAAATGCCCCTCGGGCAAGACGCCGGCCTTTGAGGGCGGCGGCAAACTCGGAGGGGCGATGCAGCCGCGCCTCTGGAGGAAGCGTGGAGCGCGGCATGGACTGCGGGTCAGGCGTATGCGCGGAACCGGAACAGGATTGCGAGAGGTCTTGCAATATGGCCGGTCCGTGCAGGAGTCAGGTTTCCGGAAAGACCGGAAAACCAGGACTTAGACGGCCAGACGCTTGCGGCCCTTGGCGCGGCGGGCGCTCAGGATGGCGCGGCCAGCGCGGGTTTTCATGCGCACGCGAAAGCCATGGGTGCGCTTGCGGCGGGTAACGGAAGGTTGGTAGGTACGTTTCATGGACGATCCACAAAAAGAACAAAAGTCAGAAGGGACCTGCCCGGAGGGTTCCAAGTTGCAAAAGCAGAAGCGGGTATCTGGCGCACTTTTGCAATTTATGCAAAAAACAACGCTCAGACGGGGCTCTGGACCGGGAATTTCTTCCCGTGCAACCTATTCAGCAAAGCTAAAAACCGGACAAATGCTCGGTAATAGAGCGAGCCCGGGCAAGCTTTCTGCGAAACCTTCTGACAGACAGAATTCGGAAAAGCCCACCATTTCATCAAGTTTTCCCTGTCTTGTCAAACAGTTAAGGCGGACCGCTGTAGATGCTTATGTCCCTCCCTGTGGATAACCCCAGCCCAGGCAAGGTAGAATCGAGGTTTGATTAAGAGCGACATGAAAGAATTCTGGCAGACCTGCGTCAGTCGTCTTGAGCAGGAACTCCCCCCCCAACAAATCAGCGCGTGGATACGACCGCTGGTCCCGCTTGCGTACGACGAAACGCAGGCGGTGCTGCGCGTGGCCGCGCCCAACCGCTTCAAGCTGGATTGGGTGCGCAAGAACTTCTCCCACCAGATCGAAGCGTTGGCCGCGGAGTGGTTCAAGCGTCCGGTGCAGGTGCTGTTCGAGCTGCCTTCGCAAGGCGCCGCGCCGCGCATGCCCGTCGCGCCCGTGCGCGCGCAGCAGCCTTCCGCGCAAACACACCTGTCCGCCGCGCCGCCCTCCGGGGCAGCGCCGCCATTGAACGTCACGGTGACGACGGCTGCCGCCCCGGCTGCGCCGGCCACCACGGTGGCCGCACAGGCAGTCAACGCGGACGCAGCCAATATCGTGTACGAGCGTTCGCGCCTGAACACCGACCTCACGTTCGAGAACTTCGTGACCGGTAAGGCCAACCAGCTGGCGCGCGCCGCCGCGCTGCAGGTCGCCGAGAATCCGGGCACCTCGTACAACCCGCTGTTCCTGTATGGCGGCGTGGGCCTGGGCAAAACCCACCTTATCCACGCCATCGGCAACGCGATGGTGGCTGCGGGCACCGGCGTCCGCGTGCGCTACGTGCATGCCGACCAATACGTGTCCGACGTGGTCAAGGCGTACCAGCGCAAGGCATTCGACGATTTCAAGCGCTACTACCATTCGCTGGATCTGCTGCTGATCGACGACATCCAGTTCTTCTCGGGCAAGAACCGCACGCAGGAAGAATTCTTCTATGCGTTCGAAGCGATGGTCGCGCAGCGCAAGCAGATCATCATCACAAGCGATACCTACCCGAAGGAACTGTCGGGCATCGACAGCCGCCTGATCTCGCGTTTCGACTCCGGCCTGACGGTGGCGATCGAGCCGCCGGAGCTGGAGATGCGCGTGGCGATCCTGTTGCGCAAGGCGGAATCCGAAGGCGTGCCCATGCCCGAGGAAGTGGCTTTCTTCATCGCCAAGCATCTGCGCAGCAACGTGCGCGAACTGGAAGGCGCGCTGCGCAAGGTCCTGGCCTACGCACGCTTCCACGGTCGCGACGTGTTGACGGTGGACGTCTGCAAGGAAGCGCTGAAAGATTTGCTGTCGGTGTCCAACGGCCAGATCACTGTCGAGAACATCCAGAAAACGGTGGCCGACTTCTACAAGATCAAGGTCGCCGACATGTATTCGAAACGCCGGCCGGCCAATATCGCCTTGCCGCGTCAGGTCGCTATGTACCTGGCGAAGGAGCTGACTCAGAAAAGCCTGCCGGAAATCGGCGATTTGTTCGGCGGCCGTGATCACACCACGGTGCTGCACGCCGTTCGCAAGATTTCCGATGCCCGCGCCAAGCAAGCGGAGCTCAACCATACCCTGCACGTGTTGGAACAAACTCTAAAAGGATGAACATGCAACTCGTACAAACCACACGCGATGCATTGCTGAAACCGCTGTCGACTGTGGCGGGCATCGTCGAAAGACGCCATACCCTGCCCATTCTTGCGAACATCCTGATGCGCAAAGAGGGCAACAAGGTTGCCTTCATTGCGACCGACCTGGAAGTGCAGATCACCACGCACGCCGACTTTGGCGTGGGCCAGGACAACGAGTCCACCACGGTGGCCGCGCGCAAGCTGCTGGACATCCTGAAGGCCCTGCCCGACACGGGCGACGTGCGCCTGGCCCTGGCCAGCAACAAGCTTTCCGTGCAGTCGGCCAAGAGCCGCTTCGCGCTGCAGACGCTGGCCGCCAGCGAGTTCCCCACCGTGGCCCAGCCCGAGCAATGGGACGTCTCGCTGACCATGCCGCAGCGCACGTTGCGCCACCTGTTCAACATGGTGCATTTCGCCATGGCCCAACAGGACATCCGCTACTACCTGAACGGCATGCTGCTGGTGTTCGAACCGGGCCGCGTGCGCGCCGTCGCCACCGACGGCCACCGCCTGGCGCACTGCTCGACGGAAGCCGACGGCATTGCCGAGCGCCACGAAGTCATCGTGCCGCGCAAGACCGTGCTGGAAATGCAGCGCCTGCTGGAAGACTCCGATGAGATCGTTTCCATCGACGTGGCGCCGGGCCAGATCCGTTTCCGTTTCGGCGACGTCGAGCTGGTGTCCAAGCTGGTCGAAGGCAAGTTCCCCGATTTCACGCGCGTGATTCCCACGAACTACACGCGCCACTTCCTGGTCGGGCGTGAAGCGCTCCAGGGCAGCCTGCAGCGCGCGGCCATCCTGACCACCGACAAGTTCAAGGGCGTGCGCCTGCAATTGGCGCAGAACCAGATGAAGATCTCGTCCTCCAACGCCGAGCAGGAAGAGGCTCAGGAAGAAATCGACATCGACTACGGCCATGAAGCGCTGGACGTGGGCTTTAACGTTGGATATCTACTCGATGTGCTGTCCAACGTGAAGGTCGACAACATCCAGTGGTCGGTCATGCCCGATGCCAACGCGTCGGCGCTCATCACCCTGCCCGAAGACGACCAGTTCAAGTACGTCGTCATGCCCATGCGGATCTGATCCGCATCCCCATTGTGGGTTTGTGCCGCTTGCGGACCGGATGGTCCGTGGGCGGTCCGGCCGCCAGGCCGTTCTTTAAAGCGTTATCGATACAGACATGTCAGATCAGCAGAACACCACTCCCGAGACCAGCGGCTACGGCGCTGACTCGATCAAGATGCTCAAGGGGCTGGAGGCCGTGCGCAAGCGCCCCGGCATGTACATCGGCGACACGTCCGACGGCACCGGCTTGCACCACATGGTGTTTGAAGTTGTGGATAACGCCATCGACGAAGCCCTGGCCGGCTATTGCGACGACATCGTCGTCACGATCCACACCGACAACTCCATCTCCGTGACCGACAACGGCCGCGGCATCCCGACCGACATCCACAAGGATGACGAATTCCACCGCAGTGCGGCCGAAATCGTCATGACCGAACTGCATGCGGGCGGCAAGTTCGACCAGAACTCGTACAAGGTGTCTGGCGGCCTGCACGGCGTGGGCGTGTCCTGCGTGAACGCGCTGTCCGAATGGCTGCGGCTGACCATCCGCCGCAACGGCCAGGTGCATCAGATGGAATTCCGCCAAGGCGAGCGCGTTGCGCCCCTGGCAGTGACCGGCACGACCGACAAGCGCGGCACCGAAGTGCGCTTCCTGGCCGATCCGATCATCTTCAACAACATCGAATACCACTACGAGATCCTCTCCAAGCGCCTGCGCGAGCTCTCGTTCCTGAACAACGGCGTGAAGATCCGCCTGATCGACCAGCGCCAGGGCAAGGAAGAGAACTTCGCCTTCTCGGGCGGTGTGAAGGGCTTCGTCGAATACATCAACCGCGCCAAGACCGTGCTGCATGCCAACGTGTTCTCGGTCACCACCGAGTCCTCGGCTGGCGGCGTGCCGGTGGGCGTGGAAGTGGCGATGCAGTGGAACGACAGCTACAGCGAAAGCGTGCTGTGCTTCACCAACAACATCCCGCAGCGCGATGGCGGTTCGCACCTGACCGGCCTGCGTGCCGCGATGACGCGCATCATCAACAAGTACATCACCGACAACGAACTGGCCAAGAAGGCCAAGGTCGAAACGTCCGGCGACGACATGCGCGAAGGCCTGGCCTGCGTGCTGTCCGTGAAGGTGCCCGAGCCCAAGTTCAGCAGCCAGACCAAGGACAAGCTGGTTTCCAGCGAAGTGCGTCCGGCCGTCGAAGAAGCCGTGGCTCGCACGCTGGAAACCTGGCTGCTCGAACATCCGAACGACGCCAAGGCCCTGTGCGGCAAGATCGTCGAAGCCGCCCGCGCCCGCGAAGCCGCGCGCAAGGCGCGCGAAATGACGCGTCGCAAGAGCGTGCTGGAAGGCGCCGGCCTGCCCGGCAAGCTGGCCGACTGCCAGGAAAAGGATCCCGCGCTGTGCGAGCTCTACATCGTCGAGGGTGACTCCGCAGGTGGATCGGCCAAGCAGGGCCGCGACCGCAAGTTCCAGGCCATCCTGCCGCTGCGCGGCAAGGTGCTGAACGTCGAAAAGGCGCGCTTTGACCGCCTGATCGCCAGCGAGCAGATCGCGACCCTGATCACGGCGCTGGGCACCAGCATCGGCCCCGATTTCAACGTCGACAAGCTGCGCTATCACCGCCTCATCATCATGACCGACGCGGACGTGGACGGCGCGCACATCCGCACCCTGCTGCTGACGCTGCTGTATCGCCAGATGCCGGAACTCGTCCAGCGCGGCTATGTGTATATCGCCCAGCCGCCGCTGTACAAGGTCAAGGTCGGCCGCGAAGAACGTTATCTGAAGGACGACCAGGAAGAAGCGCAGTTCATGCTGTCGCTGGCGCTGAAGGACGCCGAGATCATCTCGGGCGGCAACATCATCCGCGGCGAAGAACTGAACGATCTGGCCCGCCAGTACGTGGCCGCCGACGGCGTCATTGCGCGCCTGTCGCGCGTGTTCGACGTGGGCGCGCTGTCGGCCATGGCGGAAGGCGTGGAGATCAACCTGGAATCGGCCGAGTCCACCGCGGACTCCGCGAAGCGCCTGGCCGACGCCATGCGTGATCCCGTCAACGGCAACGGCGTGGAAGTCGTGCCGCAGTTCGACGAAACCACCGAACGCCACCGCCTGTCGGTGCAGCGCATGCACCACGGCAACGTGCGCGTCAGCATCATCGACGCCGACTTCGTCAACGGTTCCGACTACGCCATCCTGGCCAAGGCGGCCAAGAGCTTCTTGGGCAAGGTCGGCTCGGGTTCGCTGGCCGCTCGCGGCGAAGGCGACAAGCGCAAGGAACAGCAGGTGTCCGACTTCCGCGAAGCCATGCAGTGGCTGCGCAGCGAAGCCGACCGCAGCATCTCGAAGCAACGCTACAAGGGTCTGGGTGAAATGAACCCGGAACAGCTGTGGGAAACCACGATGGACCCGAAGGTGCGCCGCCTGCTTCGCGTGCAGATCGAAGACGCCATCGCGGCCGACGAGGTCTTCACCACGCTGATGGGCGACGACGTCGAACCGCGCCGCAACTTCATCGAAACGCACGCGCTGTCGGCGGGCAATATCGACGCCTGACCGGCTAGCAGCTTGCACATTGAAGGCCAGCCCCGAAAGGGCTGGCCTTTGACTTTCTGGATCTTGGAAACGGACGCCGTTCGCTCGTCCGTGTTTGTCACAAGGAAGCAAAGATGGGAAATCGAGCCTGGTTGTATTTGTGCTCGGATCAGGATCAGGGCGAGCCGCCCGCGGAACTCGCCAGTGCGAATGGAAACCTGCCCACGTTGTGGCAGGTGCTGTTGGCGCAGGGTGAGCAAGGGGCGGCGCTCGACGTCCAGGACATCTTCGGCGAGGGCGGCACGGCGGGCATTGCCGTCGAAGCGCGCGCTGCTCATGACCGCCTGTGCGAACTGGCGGCATTCATGCGGTCGCACGCGGCTCACGACGATGCGCCGCACGTGCTGCAATTCGACGCCGCCACGCAGTATCTGGGCGAGCTGATCGATGAACACGACGGCGAAGGCGATTTGTGGATAAGCGCCAATCTGAATGAACTGTCGTGGCTGCATGCGGGCGGTGCGGCGGCCTACGTCCACCAGGTGCGTGCCCTGTGCGACGAACGTTGGCGGGCGGTGCGGCAAGGCATGCAGGTGGGCGACCTGGCCGCCGTGTGCCCGTTGCTGGACGTGCAGGATGCCGGCGACGCGTCTGGCTGGGCCTGGCGCTTTGGCTTCGGTGGGCTGTCGCATGCCTACTTTCACGAACAGGAGCCGGCCCGAACGGTCAGCTTCGAGGATTACGTTGCCGAGGACGACGACGATGCGTGGCTGGGCGGCGGTCTGTACCGCTACCGTGTGGACAAGTTGTGGGGGCTGCGAGCGGTCGATCCGGAATCCGAGTCCGACGACGATTGCTGGCTCCCGGTGATGGCGCCGCAGTGGGATGCGATCTGGTCCAGTGGCGCGACCGATGAAGGCGTGCTGTGGATAAGCCGCGAGGGTCGCACCGGGCTGCTGGGCGTGACGGAGAACGTTGCACGCGTGCTGGTGGCGCCGCGCTTTGACGCGGTGTGGCAATTTGAAGAAGACGTGGCGAGCGTCCAGGTGGGGGACAAGGTCGGTCTGATCGCCGCGGATGGCCGCGAAATTTTGCCGCCGTCGCTGGACGAGGCCTGGAACTGCGCGCAAGGTCTGGTGGTGGCGCGCGTGGGAGATCTGCTGGGCTTTGTGGACAAGTCGGGTGGCTGGGCGATCACGCCGCGCTTCGAGGATGCGGGGGCGTTCTGCCCAGGGGGCCTGGCGCCCGCGTTCGAGGCGCAGGCCTGGGGGCTCATCGACCGGACCGGTGGATGGGTGGCGGCGCCCGAGTGGGAGGACGTTTATTGGGACGAGGACCTGCACGCGTTCATCACCGAGCGCGATGGAAAGCAAGGGCTGATCGACGCGTCGGGGCGCCCCGTGCTGGATGCGTGCTTTGCTGCGCTAGCGCCGCTGGACACTGCGGCGGATGCGGCCGAGCTGTGGAAAAGCGGTCTGATGCGGATCAGCGTGCTGACGCAAGATGAGCGGCGCGGTGTGGTGGATGGCCAAGGGGCCGTGTGGGTGCCGATCGTTTACAGCGATCTCGGCGAGGTGAGCTGGCTGCCGTCGGAACTGCCTGGCATCCCGGAGCCCGCGCCTGAGGGCCAGGCGGGGCGGTATGCGCGGATCCTGGCGAATGCGGGTCGCGATGACGATGGCGACGAGACGTGGGCAGAAGGCGTCTATGACATGGCCGAGGGACGCGAGGTGCTTGCGTGCCGGCATGTGCTGACGTTCGGGTTGGCGTGGGACGGCGGGTATGGCTGGCTTGCGCTGCAAACGGCCGAGGCGCCCTGCCCTCACAACGTGGACGGCCTCTATGTGGGCGTAGCGCGGGCCGGCGGGGACTGGCTACACGAGCCCGTCTACGCCTGGATCGGTTCGCCGGAATCCCTGCAGACCGCGGCGGGCGTCTACAACGGCCCGCCGGCGATTGCGGGGCAATGGAGCCAGGGCGACCCGGTGCGGGCCATGCGGGGCGATACGGGAGCGCTGGTGATGCTGCACCGTGATGGCCGGGTGACGCCGGCGTGACGCGGCCGGGGCGGCGCGCGTCGCTCCCAAGGCCTCCAGGCTTGCGCAACGGTGCCGCAGCAAACGGCTACCTTTGCGCCCGCGCCTTCAGATCCCCCATTTCTTCCTGCATGAGCTGATGCGCATAGCGTGAGAAGACGGTGACCAGGCGGGTTCGGGTGTGATACGGCGGATAGAGCAGCGCGACCGTGACCGCGACCGCCGGGCTGAATGGACGGACCTCGACCCCGTTGGCCTCGTATTCCTCGCGCGCGGCCAGCGGGTTGATCAGCGCCACGCCCAGCCCGGCGCCGACCAGCGCGCAGACCGATGAGCCCAGCCCCGCTTCGGCCACGGTGTGGCGTTCGACCTTGGCGGACTTGAAGACGGCGTCGATCCGTTCGCGCAGCGGCGTGCCGCTGGGGAAGGCGATGAAGGGTTCGCCCGCGAAGTCGGCGGGCTTGAGCTTTTTCAGCTTGGTCAGGCGGTGGCCGCGCGGCAGCACCGCCACGCAGTTCATCGTAAGGACCGGTTCGACCTGGATGCCGGGCGCCTCGCCCGACAGCATGGCCAGCCCCGTGTCGCAAAACCCCGAACTGATCCAGTTGTGGACCGCGCTGGCGTTGCCGGAGTGGATGGCCACCATGACATCGGGGTATTCCGTCTTGAAGGCCGCGACGATGCGCGCCAGCAGTCCGCCGGCCAACCGCGGCATGGCCGCCACGCTCAAGCGGCTGGCGCTGAACGAGCGGATGCTGGCCGCGGCCGATTCCAGGCCGGCCAGGCCGATGAAGGTCTTTTCGACCTCCTGGAAGAAGCGCGATCCGTCCTGGGTGGGGCTGAGCCGGCTGCCATTGCGGTCGAACAATGGGAATTGGGTGATTGCTTCCAATTGCGCGATTAAGCGGCTAACGTGCGGCTGCGAGGTATGCACTCGCCGGGCCGCGGCCGTCATGGATCCGGTCATCATGACGGCGCGGAACGCCTCGATGTGTCGCAAGCCCATCCGTGGAATGGCCATATCAAATCCGTATAGAGGAATACCTGATTGGAACTGGATAAAACCATACTGCTAGTTGATACTTTTTGCCAGCCGCGGGGCTCATCGCGGGACGCGGCGGTTGCCAACCAGTCTGGAACCGTCGATCGTGAACATAAATACGCGCCGCACGCACGGCGCCAAGGGAATCAGATGAAAGCACTTGCCGCGATGTCCGTCGCCGCCGCCCTCCTGGGCAGCGTTGCAACGGCTCATGCCGAAGGTCCCAGCCGCCTGGACAAGATCCGCGAGACCGGCGTCCTGACGATCGGCCATCCCGAAACTTCCGTGCCGTTCGCCTACCTGGACGGCAACCAGAAGCCGATCGGATACACGGTCGAAATCTGCCAGGAAGTGGCGAATTACGTGAAGGACGCGCTGAAGCTGCCCAAGCTGGAAGTGCGCTACAACCCCACGACGTCCGCCACGCGCATTCCGCTGCTGGCCAATGGCACGATCGACCTGGAATGCGGCAACACCACCAACAACGAAGCGCGCCACGAGCTGGTGTCCTTCGCGCCCACGACCTTCGTGGCGCAGGTGGTGCTGGTCGCGCGCAAGGACGGGGGCGTGAACCCCAATGACCTCGCGTCGTTCCGTGGCAAGACTATCGCCGCGCAAGCGGGCGGCCAGACGTTCAAGCTGATTTCGCAACTGAACGCGCAAGGCAATCTGGGCATTTCCATGGCGCCCACCAAGGACACGGCCGAGACCATCCTGATGGTGGAATCGGGCCGCGCGGCGGGCTCGGCCAACGATGACGGCATCGCCTATGGCGCGGTCGCCTCGTCCAAGAACCCCGACGCCTTCGTGATCGGCACCAAGGGCCTGGAAATGGCGCCTTACGGCATCATGCAGCCCAAGGATGATCCGGCCTTCAAGAAAGTCGTGGACGACGCCGTGCTGGACCTGATCAAGACCGGCAAGGTCGCGGCGCTGTACGACAAGTACTTCAATTCGCCGATCCCGCCCAAGCAGATCAACCTGAAGTACCCCATGAGCGACGCGCTCAAGCGCGCCCTGGCCAAGCCCACCGATTCGGGCGACCCCAAGGCCTACGAGTAAGCAGGTGGTGCGCGGGACGCGGTCCGTCCCGCGCCGCATATCGGGGTAAGGATGCCGCCCGCCAGGCGCGGCCGGCGTCGCGATCAAGGGCGAGGGCATGAATTACAACTGGAGTTGGAGCGTATTCCTGGAGATGTCGCCGGATGGCGTGCATACCTTCCTGGAAACGATCCTGATCGGCGTGGGCTGGACGCTGGCGCTGGCGTTGACGGCGTGGGTCTTTTCGCTATTGCTCGGGTCCTGCCTGGGCGTGATGCGCACGGCAAGTTCGCGCCTCTTGAACCTTGTCGGCGCGACCTATGTGGAGCTCTTTCGCAACATCCCGCTGCTGGTGCAGATGTTCCTGTGGTACTTCGTCCTGCCTGAACTGCTGCCCCACGGGTGGGGCCTGGCGATGAAGCAGATGTCGCAGCCGTGGGGGCAGTTTCTGCCCGCCGTGCTGTGCCTGGGATTCTATGGATCGGCGCGCGTGGCCGAGCAGCTGCGGGCGGGCATACAGTCGCTGCCGCGCGGACAATTTCAGGCCGGCACCGCGCTGGGCCTGACCGAGGCGCAGGTGTACCGCCACATCATCCTGCCCGAGGCCTACCGCATCGTGCTGCCGCCCCTGACGTCGGAATTCATGGGCACCATCAAGTATTCGTCCGTGGCGCTCACCATCGGCCTGCTCGAACTGACCGGACAGGCGCGCTCCATGGCGGAGTTCAGCTTCCATATCTTCGAGGCGTTTTCGGCCGCGACGGTGATCTACCTGATCATCAACGGCATCGTCGTGCTGGGCATGCGCATGCTGGAACGCCATGTCGCGGTTCCGGGCCTGATCGGGTCGGCGTCGCGGAACGTCCCCGCAGGATTGGGGCGCTAGCATGGGCAAATTCGATTTCGACGTCATCTGGAGCGCGTTGCCGTACCTGTTCCAGACCGGCATGACGTTCACCCTGACGCTGACGGTGCTGGCGGGCGTGATGGGGCTGGCGCTGGGCACTCTTCTGGCGATGATGCGGCTGTCGCGCTTCAAGGTGCTGTCGGTGCCGGCTGGCATCTACGTGAACGTGATGCGCTCGATCCCGCTGCTGCTGGTGATCTTCTGGTTCTACTTCCTGATGCCCTACATCGCCGCATGGGTGGTCGGATCGAACACGCCCCTGCGCGTTGGCGCCTTCAATTCGGCGGTGATCACCTTCACCCTGTTCGAGGCCGCGTACTTCTGCGAAATCATGCGCGCCGGCATCCAGTCGATCGCGCGCGGACAGGTGTCGGCCAGCATGGCGCTCGGCCTGAATCACTGGCAGGGCATGCGCTACGTGGTGCTGCCGCAGGCCTTGCGCAACATGGTGCCGGCGCTGCTGACGCGCGTCATCATCCTGTTCCAGGACACCTCGCTGGTGTATGTGTTGTCGCTTACCGACTTCCTGGGCGCCGCGGCCAAGATCGGCCAGCGCGACGGGCGGCTGGTGGAGCTCTATCTCTTCGTGGCGGTGGTGTATTTCGTGATCTGCTTCACGGCATCGCGTCTGGTCAAGCGGCTGGAAAAGCGCACGCGGGTGCTGCGCTGAGCGGTCCGCGGCGCATTTCTGGTTATCCACAGGTTCAACGATGCAACTCTCTTCCAATCCCCCGATGATCGAGATCAGGCAGGTCAGCAAGTGGTACGGCGACTTCCAGGTGCTGGACGATTGCTCCACCACGGTGCGCCGCGGCGAGGTCGTGGTGGTCTGCGGCCCGTCCGGGTCCGGCAAGTCGACACTGATCAAGACCGTCAATGCGCTCGAGCCCTTTCAGAAGGGCGAGATCGTGGTCAACGGCGTGTCCGTGGGCGACCCGCGCACCAACCTGCCCAAGCTGCGCTCCGTCGCCGGCATGGTGTTCCAGCACTTTGAACTGTTCCCGCACCTGTCGGTGACGGAGAACCTGTGCCTGGGACAGATCAAGGTGCTCAAGCGCGGCAAGGAAGAGGCGCGCCAGCGCGCCTTGGCGCTGCTCGAGCGCGTCGGGCTGTCCGCGCACAAGGACAAGCACCCCGGCGAGCTCTCGGGCGGCCAGCAGCAGCGCGTGGCGATCGCGCGGGCGCTTTCGATGGACCCGGTGGTGATGCTGTTCGATGAGCCCACGTCGGCGCTGGACCCGGAGATGGTCAACGAGGTGCTGGACGTGATGACCGACCTGGCTGGCGAAGGCATGACCATGATGGTCGTGACCCACGAGATGGGATTCGCGCGCCGCGTCGCCGACCGGGTGATCTTCATGGACGGCGGCAAGATCGTCGAGGACTGCCCCAAGGACCAATTCTTCGGCAACGTCGAGGAGCGTGCCGCTCGCACGCGCCAGTTTCTTTCCAAAATTCTTCAGCACTGAAAGTCATGACCCAGCGAAACCTCGCCGACCCTGTCAGCACGCCCGTCGACCTGCGCAGCGATACGGTCACCCATCCCACCGCAGCCATGTACGAGCGGATGCGCACCGCCCCGATCGGCGATGACGGCCTGGATGGCGATCCCACCGTACGCGAACTGGAAGCCTCTGTGGCCGATCTCCTGGGCAAAGAGGCCGGCCTGTTCGTGCCCAGCTGCACCATGGCCAACCTGCTGGCCGTCTTGGCGCAGACCCAGCGCAGCGAGCAGGTGGTGCTGGAATCCACAGCCCACATGTACACGTCGGAACGGGGCGCGGCCACGTTCACCGGCTTGTTCTACCAGGGCGTGTCGGGAACTGCCGGGGCGATGGATCTGAACCGTCTTGAAGACGCGCTGCAGGCCGGCGGGCACAAGCTGAAGACCTCGCTGGTGGCGATGGAGACGTCGCACAACAACGCCGGGGGCGCAGTGCTGCCGCTGGACCACATGCAGGCCGTGCATGGCATGGCGCGCGCGGCCGGCGTGCCCTTGCACCTGGATGGCGCACGCCTGTTCAACGCGGCGGTGGCGCTGGGCGTGCCTGCGGCCGATATCAGCCGCTACACCGACACGGTGTCGCTGTGCCTGTCCAAGGGCCTGAGCGCACCCGTGGGCGCCGTGCTCGCGGGCAGCCAGGCCGTGGTGGCCAAAGCGCGCACGCTGCGCCGCATGCTGGGCGGTACGCAGCGCCAATCCGGCATCATGGCCGCCGCGGGACTTGAGGGCGTGCAGCACATGGGCGACCGCCTGGTCGAGGACCACGTCCGCGCCCGGCGCCTGAGCGACGGCATCAACCGGCTGGCGCCGGCCCTGACGGCGACGGTGCCCCAGACCAACATCGTCCAGGTCGAGACCGCGGACACCGGCATGAGCAATGCGGAGTGGGTCGCGGCCTTGCAGGCGCAAGGCGTCCTGACCCGCCCGTGGGGCCGCACGAGGCTGCGCTGCGTGACGCACCGGCACATCGGCGACGCCGACATCGACGCGGCCGTGCAGGCGTTTGCGACGGTGCTGAACGGCCGCTGATTCAGGCTGTTTTGGGGTGGGCGATGCGATAATGCCGCATGTCCACCACCCACCTTTCCCGAAAAGACTATTTCTGCGCATTGGCGGTGGTGGTCATCTGGGGCCTGAACTTCGTCGTCATGAAGGTCGGCATGCGGGGCTTGTCCCCGATGATGCTCGGCGCGCTGCGTTTCGCGCTGGCGGCCTTTCCCCTCATCCTCTTCGTGCGCATGCCGCGGCTGCCGTGGCAATGGGTTGCCGCGTACGGGCTGGTGCAGGGCCTGGGCCAGTTCGGCCTGCTGTTCACCGCGCTGAAATTCGGCATGCCGGCGGGCATGGCGTCGCTCGTCATCCAGACCCAGGCTTTCTTCACGTTGCTGCTGGCGGCGCCCGTGCTCCATGAGCGCGCGCGCCGTCATCACTGGCTGGGACTGGGCGTGGCCGCGCTGGGCCTGGCGGTGATCGCCGGCGGACGCGGCGACGGGCCGGGGCAGATGACGACGGCCGGCTTCGTGCTGACTCTTGGCGCCGCTTCCATGTGGGCCGTGTCCAACATGATCGTCCGGCTGGCCAGCCGCAAGGCGCCCGGCTACGACCCCTTTGCCTTCATTGCCTGGAGCAGCGCCGCCCCGGTGCTGCCGTTCCTGCTGCTGGCGATCCTGATCGACGGCTGGGAGCCCGTGGTGGGCATGGTGACGGGCATGGGCTGGGGCGAGGCGTTGTCGGTGATCTACCTGGCCGTGCTGGCGACGCTGCTGGCTTATACGCTGTGGACGCAACTGCTCACGCGCCACCCGGCCGCGAAGGTCGCGCCTTTCTCGTTGCTGGTCCCCGTGGTGGGGCTGTGGGCCGCTTCCATGGCCTTTGGCGAAAGGCTCCAGCCGTTGCAGTGGCTGGGCGCTGCGTGCGTGCTTTCCGGCCTGGTCATCAACCAGGTTGGCGGACGCTGGATGCGTTCGCGCTGATCCATTTCGACTCGGGCGCGGCCCGTTTTCTCGGTGGATCGAACTACATCGTGCTGCCTAGGGCCTTGCCCGCTTACAGTTGCTCGAAGCGGATGTAACGCTTATCGGTGTACTCCCGGCGAGTGATGATTTCCTGCACCGACGCGCCCGGCGGGCCGCGGCGCAACCATTCCAGCATGTGATCCACCTGGTCGGGCGTGCCCTGCACCAGGGCTTCCACCGTGCCGTCCAGCATGTTCTGCACCCAGCCTTTTACGCCCAGCATATGCGCGCGCCGCACGGTCGCGTGCCGGTAGCCCACGCCTTGCACCGTGCCGCGGACGGTGACGTGAACGGTTTCGATATGGGAATCGGCCTTAGGGTCTTGCATGGTTTTTCCTTCGGATGATGCGTCGCGACGCACGGCTAGCGTAGACGGAATCGACTACAGAAGATGGTCTATAGGCCCGGCAGGCATCGAAGCGATACGTTAGAGCACATGTCAAAACGTGGCAGCGAGAACATCAATTACCAGAGCTGGGAGAGGCCATTATGGAAGAGACAAGTTTGTTGTCGGAAGTCGAGACAGCGCGCTACAGGGACCAGGGGTACCTGGCCTTGAAAGAGGTGTGCCCGCAGGATGAGGTGGGTTACATCCGCAGGACGCTGCTGGACATGTTCGCGAACAAGACCGGCTACAACGAAGGCGCGCAGTACGACTTCGTCAGCCGCGACGATCCGACCAAGCCCGCCAAATTTCCGAGCCTGCACGATCCGCGCCATTATGCCCCGGGCCTTCTGAAGACGGTTTACCACGAACGCACGCTGGAGCTTGCCCGCCAGTTGCTGGGTCCGCAAGCCGCGTTGTACGGCGAGCACGCCCTGCTCAAGCCCGGCCCGCACGGACCGGAAACGCCGTGGCACCAGGACGAGGCGTTCCGTTCGCCCGACTTCATCTACAACGAGCTGAGCATCTGGCTGGCGTTGCAACCGGCCACCCTGGAGAACGGTTGCATGCAGTTCCTGCCCGGCTCGAACAAGTGGGATGTGCTGGAGCATCGTTCGCCCGGTGGCGACAAGACCCTGCATCCGTTGGAGTGCTGCGGCGACTTCCCGCGCGAGCAGGCGGTGGCCGAACCGCTGGACCCGGGCGGCATCACCGTGCATGACGCCCGCACGCTGCACTTCACGGGGCCGAACACGTCGCAGTCGCCGCGGCTGGCGTACATCCTGATCTACAACACGCCGCCCGTCTACAAACCCGGGCGTCGGGAATTCCCGTGGCTGGAAGGCCGCTGGACGGATAGCCAGACGCGCAAGAAGCAATGGCACAAGCGCGGCGGGCTGGCGGTGGACGTGATGCGGCGCCTGCCGGGCGCTCGGCTCACCAGCCCGCGCTGGGTGGCATGGGCCACGATCCGCGCGGTGAGCAAAGTGTGGCCAAGATAGGGTTGGGCGTGCAGGGGACGTAGAGTCCTTGCGCAGGGGGGCGAACGGGGCCGGCAAGCGACGCTTGCCGGCCTCGGCGCGTATACTGGGCGGCGCCGCGCGGCGTTCACGCCTGGCGCGGCGGCAAGGCTGCCCAAGGCTGGCGGCCCCAAAAGCACAATAAAACGAGTCGCAGCTGGCGCACCCCTATCACTCCACAGACCACTCCATGACCGCTAACCTTTCTACGATCACCTGCATCGAAGATCTGCGCGTTGTCGCGCAGAAGCGCGTGCCGCGCATGTTCTACGACTACGCCGATTCCGGCGCCTGGACCGAAGGCACCTATCGCGCGAATGAAAGCGACTTCCACAAGATCAAGCTGCGCCAGCGCGTGGCGGTGAACATGGAAGGCCGGTCGCTGCGCACCACCATGGTGGGGCAGGACGTGGTCATGCCGCTGGCGATCTCGCCTACCGGCCTGACGGGCATGCAGCACGCCGACGGCGAGATCCTGGCGGCCAAGGCCGCCGCCGATTTCGGCGTGCCGTTCACGCTGTCCACGATGAGCATCTGCTCGCTGGAAGACGTGGCGCAGGCGACGAAGAAGCCCTTCTGGTTCCAGCTCTACGTGATGCGCGACCGCGAATTCGTGGCCAACCTGATCGATCGCGCCAAGGCCGCCGGCTGCTCGGCGCTGGTGCTGACGCTGGACCTCCAGATCCTGGGCCAACGCCACAAGGACATCAAGAACGGCTTGTCGACGCCGCCCAAGCCCACCCTGCGCAACCTGATCAACCTGGCCACCAAGCCGCGCTGGTGCATGGGCATGCTGGGCACCAAGCGCCGCACCTTCGGCAACATCGTGGGCCACGCCAAGGGCGTGAGCGACCTGTCGTCGCTGTCGTCCTGGACGGCCGAACAGTTCGACCCCCGCCTGAGTTGGGACGACGTGGAGTGGATCAAGCAGCGCTGGGGCGGCAAGCTGATCATCAAGGGCATCCTGGACGTCGAAGACGCGCATTTGGCGGCCAACAGCGGCGCCGATGCGCTCATCGTCAGCAACCACGGCGGACGCCAGCTCGACGGCGCGATGTCGTCGATCGCGGCCCTCCCGTCGATCGCCGATGCCGTGGGCTCGAAGATCGAAGTGTGGATGGACGGCGGCATCCGTTCCGGCCAGGACATCCTGAAGGCCGTGGCGCTGGGCGCCCGCGGCACCATGATCGGCCGCGCCTTCCTGTATGGCCTGGGCGCCTACGGCCAGGCCGGCGTGACCCGCACGCTGGAGATCCTGTACAAGGAAATGGACACGACGATGGCGCTGTGCGGCCGCCGCTCGATCGAGCCCGGCGACCGCAGCATCCTGCTGCCGGGCACGTACCCGAACTAAGCAACGCCAAGCGTCTTGCGACGGCCCGGACAACTCTGTCCGGGCCGTTTTTCTTTGGGAGGCGGTTGCCGCGCCTATCCGCCGTTGCCGGTGCCCAGGAATTGGCTTGGGCGGCGCAGCGCGGGGTCGAAGGGGTTGATCTGTGCGCCTACGGCGTCGGCCTCGCGCCGCAGCATTTCCACGATCAGCGGCAGTCGTTCATCGCTGATGCGTTCCAGCGGCGCGGCCACGCTCAGCGCGGCGACCGTGACGCCGTTGGGGTCGTAGACCGGCACGGCCAGCCCCGCGATGTTGGGGAATACGCCCTGGCCCTGGCTGCGCGCGTAACGCAGTTCCTGGCATTCCTTGATGCGCACGCGCATCGAGATCTCGTCCACGAAGCCAAGATGGTGCAGGCGGGGGATGTTGAAGCGCATGACCTCTTCGCGCTCGGCCTCCGGCAGGCTGGCCAGCAGCACCAGGCCGCCCTGCCCCATGCCCAGCGGCACGCGCCCGCCGATGTCGCCCGTGTGTGAACGCACCGGAAACGCGCCGTCCACGCGGTCGACGCAGACGGCGTCGAAGCCGCTGCGCACCAGCAGGAAGATGGTGTCGTTGAGCATGCCGGACAGCCGCAGCATGGCGGGCCGGTACAGGCTGCGCAGGCTGGATTGATGGGTGCCGGCGGCGGCGGCCAGCGAAAAAAAGGCCACGCTCAGCTGATAGCCCTTGCTTTGCGCCGGCTGCTCCACCACGCCTTCCTGCATCAACCCCTGCAGCACGCGGTGCACGGTGGCCTGGGCCTGGCCGGTGCGCGCGGCGATGTCGGTCAGGCGCAGCTTTTCTCCCTTTGCGTCCGCCAGCACGCGCAGGACGGCAAACGCGCGCTGCAACACGCCCTGGCCGCTGGAGTCGTCAGGCGTTTCTGATTTCTTCATTCTTGGGTTCCGATAATCAAAATAATCTGACGCTTTTTTAACAAGAAATTCAGCCTAACGGAAATTTGAAATGAAAAATTCGATTCTTCGGAAAACCCTAATTGACCCTCGGTTTTGGCGGCTCCTAGACTGCGCCATCAAATAAGCCGTCTGGCCCCCGATGGGGATGGGCCGGCGACGCAAGGCCCGCACGGGCCACGGGGTTTGGAAAATGGCATTTCTGCGGCTGGACAACGTCTCCAAGAACTACGGCGACCTGCGGGTCGTCTCGGACCTGAACCTGGCGGTGGAAAAGGGAGAGTTCGTTTCCCTCCTCGGCCCCTCGGGCTGCGGCAAGACCACCACGCTGCAGATGATCGCCGGGTTCGCCGACGTGACCTGCGGCACGATCTCGCTGGACGGACGGGACATCACGCACGCCAAGCCGAACACGCGCGGCCTGGGTATCGTGTTCCAGAGCTATGCGCTGTTCCCGCACCTGACCGTCGCCGACAACGTGGCCTTCGGCCTGAAGATGCGCAAGGTCGAACGGTCTGAGCGCCAGGACCGCGTGCGCGAGGCGCTGGCGCTGGTGAAGCTGGACAAGCACGCGGACCGTTTCCCCCGCGAGCTGTCTGGCGGCCAACGGCAACGCGTGGCGCTGGCGCGTGCGCTGGTGATCCGGCCGCCGGTGCTGCTGCTGGACGAACCCTTGTCCAACCTGGACGCCAAGCTGCGCGAAGACATGCAGTTCGAACTGCGCGCCATCCAGCGCAAGATCGGCACCACCACCGTCATGGTCACGCACGACCAGGCGGAAGCGCTGTCCATCAGCGATCGCGTGGTCGTCATGCAGGACGGGCGTGCGACGCAGGTGGACGCGCCTTACCGCATGTACGAACACCCGCAGAGCGAGTTCATTTCCCGTTTCGTGGGCAAGACGAACCTGCTGCCCGGGCGCGTCACGCGATGCGGCAGACAGGCGGAAGTCGAGACCGGCGCGCTTCGCCTGCTGGTCGATGGCGAAGGCCTGCGTCATGGCGACAACGTGCAGCTTTCGCTGCGCCCCGAAAAACTGGTGCCGGTGCCGTCGGGGCAAGGCAAGCTCGCCTGCGTCGTCAATACGCGCTACTTCCTGGGCAGCCAGTGGATGTACGACCTGGATTCCCCCGTGGGCGCGCTGACCATCCTGACACCCAACGATGGCCGCCGCCCGCACGACGACGGCGAGGCGATCGGGCTGGATTGGGCGGACGGCGTGCTGCGTGTCTTGCGCATGACGGCCACGGCAACGGCGACGGCGGACTGACATGACGACCCTGACCCAACACGGCGCCGCCGGCAGCCCGCCCAAACCGCGCAACGACGGCCTGCTCGCCATTCTGGGATCCCTGCCGCTGGCCATCGTGTTCCTGGCGCTGGTGCTGACGCCTCTGGCGCTGACCTTCGCGCTGTCGTTCCGGCCGTTCGACTACGCCACGGGCATCCAGCCGGGCCACACCCTCGAACACTACCTGGCGGTGGTGACCGACAGCTACTTCATCGAGATCTTCTGGCGCACGTTCTGGATCGCCGGCGTCACCACGCTGATCTGCGTGCTGATCGGCGCGCCCGAGGCCTACATCCTGTCGCGCATGGGCAAGCCCTGGCGCTCTATTTTCCTGCTGGTGGTGCTGTCGCCGCTGCTGATCTCGCTGGTGGTGCGCGCGTTCGGATGGAGCATGCTGCTGGGGCCGGGGGGCGCCATCGGCAAGGCGGCTGCGGCGCTGGGGCTCGGGCCTTTGCTGTACACGCCCACCGCCGTCATCATCGGCCTTGTCCACGTCATGCTGCCCTTCATGGTGATTCCCGTGTGGACGTCGCTGCAGAAGCTTGACCCCACCGTCGAGCACGCCGCGCTGTCGCTCAACGCATCGCGTTTCCAGACGCTTACGCGCATCGTGCTGCCGCAAGCCATGCCGGGCATCCTGTCCGGCAGCCTGATCGTGTTCGGCCTGTCGGCCAGCTCGTTCGCCATCCCGGCGCTGCTGGGCGGACGCCGCCTGAAGATGGTGGCCACTGTCGTCTACGACGAGTTCCTTACCGAGCTGAACTGGCCGCTGGGCGCAGCCATCGCGATCATCCTGCTCCTGGTCAACGTGATCGTCATGATGGCGTACAACCGCGTCGTCGAACGCTCTTACCGCCGCAGCCTGGGCTGACCCGCGAGGAATCGAACATGCAGAAGAACGGTACCTTCGCGCTGGCCTTCAATTTCCTGGTGGTGGCGTTCGTGCTGGCGCCGCTGGTCATCGTGTGCCTGGTGGCGTTCACGCCGGACTCCACGCTCACCGTTCCCACCACCAGCTTTTCGCTGCGCTGGTTCTACGCGGTATTCGAGCATCCCAATTTCATGCAGGCGTTCAATAACAGCCTGTGGCTGGCGTTCATGTCGGCCAGCATCGCGGTGACGCTGGCGGTCCCCGCCGCCATCGCGATCACGCGCTATCGCTTTCCGGGGCGGGATGTCCTGAACGGCCTGTTCCTGTCGCCCCTGATGATCCCGCACCTGGTGTTGGGCGTCGCCTTGCTGCGCTTCTTTGCGTTGATGGGCATGACGGGCAGCTTCCCGTGGCTGGTGGCCAGCCACGTCGTCGTCATCACGCCGTACGTGATGCGCCTGGTCATCGGCGCGCTGGTCGGCTTTGACCGCTCCATCGAGCACGCCGCCCTGTCTCTGGGCGCCAGCCGCGCCACCGTGTTCTTCCAGGTCACCCTGCCGCTCATCATTCCTGGCGTGTCGGGCGGCTGGCTGCTGGCCTTCATCAACAGCTTCGACGAACTGACGATGTCGGTATTCATCACGGCGCCGACCACGATCACGCTGCCGGTTCGCATGTACATGTACGCCACGGAATCCATCGATCCCATGATGGCGGCGGTGTCGGCGCTGGTGATCGCGCTGACGGCCGTGACCATGCTGCTGCTGGACCGTGTATACGGGCTGGACCGCGTCCTGGTGGGACAGAAATGAAGCTGCTGCCGACAAGCGCAAAGGAGGCGCGGGCGCCATGGCAATCCTGAAACGGCTGGCCGAGACCGGCCGCCCCGCGTTGACGTTCACGCTCGACGGCCAGGCCTGCACGGCCCTGGCCGGCGACACCGTGCTGACCGCCGTGCTGACGCAGGCCGAGCGCCTGCGGTTCTCGGAATTCGGCGGCGGTCCGCGCGCGGGATTCTGCATGATGGGCGCGTGCCAGGACTGCTGGGTGCAGCTCGAGGACGGCGAGCGCGTGCGTGCCTGTTCCACTTTCATCGAACCCGGCATGCGGCTGCAAAGCATCGCGCTGGCGCCGGCGTCGGTTCCTGGCACCCTGTCGGCCACTGCCTGGCCCGAGGACGCATCATGAGCCTGGTGCTGCCTGTGATTGTCGGCGCCGGTCCCGCCGGCATACGCGCCGCCCAGGCGCTGGTGGCGCAAGGGTTGCGCCCGGTGATCCTGGACGAAGGGCTGCGCCCCGGCGGGCAGATCTATCGGCAGCCGCCGCCCGGATTCTTGCGTCCCAAGTCGGCGCTTTATGGCTTCGAACACCGCAAGGCCGATGCGGTGCACCGGACGATGGAAGGCCTGCTGGAAAAGGTGCAATACCGGCCCGGGTGCCTCGTGTGGAATGCCGATGACAAGACGCTGGACGTGCTGCGCGACGGCGTCAGCACGTCGGTGCCGTACACCCACCTGATCCTTGCCACCGGGGCCACCGATCGCGTGCTGCCGTTCCCGGGCTGGCTGACTCCCGGCGTCTACACGCTGGGCGGCTCGCAGGTGGCGTTGAAGCACCAGGGATGCGCCATCGGCGCGCGCGTCGCGTTCATGGGCACCGGGCCGCTGCTGTATCTGGTGGCCTACCAGTACGCCAAGGCGGGCGCCAAGGTCGCGGCCGTGCTGGACACGTCCCGCTTCAGCGACCGCGCAGCCGCGCTGCCGGGCATGCTGCGCGCGCCTGCGCTGCTGGCCAAGGGCCTGTACTACATGGCCTGGCTGCGCGCCCATGGCGTGCCGATGAAGAGCGGTGTGCGCCCTGTCGCCGTGCAAGGCAATGAACGTGCGACGGGCCTGGCCTACAGTCAAGGCGGACAGACACGCACCGTGGAGTGCGACGCGGTCGGCTTCGGCCTGTCGTTGCGGTCGGAAACGCAGCTTGCCAGCCTGGTCGGCTGCGAATTCGAATTCAACGAACGCGACCGCAACTGGACGCCGCGGCGCGACGCCGCGGGGCGCAGCAGCGTGGCCGGCGTGTACGTGGCCGGAGACGGCGCGGCGATCGGGGGCGCCGACGCGGCGGAGATCGCGGGCGAGCGCGCGGCGCTGGCCCTGCTTGAGGACACAGGACATCCGCACGACCTGCGGCGCGCACAGGCGCTGGAAGCCCGCCTGGCCGCCAACGGCCGCGTGCGCGACGCGCTGGAACGCGCCTTTCCGTTTCCGCAGGACTGGGCCGCCGGTATCGCCGACGACACCGTCGTCTGCCGCTGCGAAGAGGTCACCGCGGGAACCATTCGTGACGCCGCGCGCGTCAACGAGGTGCGGGAAATGAACCGGCTGAAAGCGCTGACGCGCGTGGGCATGGGACGTTGCCAGGGCCGCATGTGTGGCGTCGCCGCCGCCGAGGTCCTCGCACACGCCGTGCACTGCTTGCCGCAAGAGGTCGGCCGGCTGCGCAACCAGCCGCCCGTCAAGCCGATCCCCGTCGGCGTGGTGTGCCTGGAACGGCCGAAGAAAAAGGCGGCATGATGCAGCGCGTGGATACGGAAGTGGCCATCATCGGCGGCGGCATCGTTGGCGGCAGCGCCGCGCTGTTCCTGCGCCGCCAGGGCGTGCCGGTGGTGCTGCTGGAAGCCGCATTGTGCGGCGCCAAGGCCAGCGGCGTGAACTATGGCGGGGTGCGCCGGCAGGGGCGCGGGCTTGAACAGATGCCGCTGACGCGGCGCGCTCATGAGCTATGGGCCCAGTTGTCGGAACTGATCGGCATCGATGGCGAATACGTGCGTTCGGGACACCTGAAACTGGCCATGTCGGAAGCGGACCTGGCGCAGTTGCAGGAATACCGCGACCGCACGCGCGGTTTCGGCTTGAATCTGGAAATTCTGGGGCGCCGTGAACTGTCGCGGCGTTACGGTTGGCTGGGACAGGGCGTGGCGGGCGGCTCGTTCTGCCCTGAAGACGGCCATGCCAATCCGCGGCTCGTGTCGCCGGCCTTCGCGCGCGCGGCCAGCGCCCTGGGCGCCGACGTGCGCGAAGGCGCGCGTGTCACCGCCGCCGAACACGACGGATCACGCTTCATCGTGCGCGCGGGCGATGCGCTGGAAGTGCGTTCCCGTTACCTCTTGAATTGCGCGGGGGCCTGGGCCGGCCGCATCGCCGAAGGATTCGGCGAAAGCGTGCCCGAGACCTCCATTCATCCCCTCATGATGGTGACCGAGCCCCTGCCGGTGTTCATGGACGTGAGCCTGGGCATGCAGGGTGGCGGCATCTATGCGCGCCAGGTTGCGCGCGGCAACTGCGTGATCGGCGGCGGCCGTGGCGTGTCGGCGGACCCGGACTTCGCGCGTCCCGGCCGGGCCAACCTGGCCCCGCTGATGGCCAACGCCGTGAGGCTGCTGCCGGCGCTGCGCGGCACGCAGGTCATCCGCTTCTGGACGGGGGTGGAGGGCAACATGCCCGACCACAATCCGGTGCTGGGACCGAGCGCCACCGTTCCTGGACTGTTCCACGCCTTCGGGTTGTCGGGCGCCGGCTTCCAGATCGGCCCCGCGGTGGGCGAAGTGCTGTCAGAACTGGTCGTGCATGGCCGTTCCTCCATTCCTATCGATGCCTTCCGCATTGAACGGTACACGGCCGCCGCTCACGGCGCCGCGTCCCGGCCTGAGAGTGTTCGTGAGCAAACGCTGGAGTCACCATGATGGACAAGAAACAGGGCGCGATGCGCCTGACCAAGGGGAAGCGCCTGCTGGGCGCGACGGTGCTGGCGCTGCTGTCGGCCGGCGCCATGGCGCAGCAGAAAACGCTGTACGTCGGCATGAACGGCGGCGACATGGAACGCGCCTTCACGCAACACGTGTTCCCGGACTTCGAAAAGGCCAACAACGTAAAGATCGTCGTGGTGCCCGGCACCTCGACCGACGTGCTGGCCAAGGCCCAGGCCTACAAAGACAAGCCGCAGATGCACGTCATGTTCCTGGATGACGGCATCATGGCCCGCGCCATTTCGATGGGCCTGTGTGAACAGCTCAACGACGACCCCGTCCTGAAAGAGCTCTACCCCACCGCGCTCATGAAGGACCGCATGGCGGCGGGCATCGACATCGGCATGACCGGCCTGGGCTACAACACCAAGATGTTCGCCGACAAAGGCTGGGCCCCGCCCACCTCCTGGATGGACCTGGCCGATCCGAAGTACAAGGGCAAAGTCGTGTTCCAGTCCGCCTCCGGCAGCACCTTCGGGCTGCACGGCTTCCTGATGTTCAATCGCATCGAAGGCGGGAACGACCAGAACTACGAACCGGGGTTCAAGAAGTGGCCGTCCACCATCGGCCCCAACGTGCTGGAATACATCCCGAACTCGGCCAAGCTGGCCGAAATGATCCAGTCCAACGAAGCCGCGATCTTCCCGCTGACCCCCACCGCCATTGCCCGCCTGAAAAAGCGCGACATCCCGGTGGAATACGCTCAGCCCAAGGAAGGCTCCGTCATCCTGATGGTCGGCGAATGCGTCATCGCCAAGAACAGCGAGCCCGAACTGTCGCAGAAGCTGGCGCTGTACCTGCTGTCGGCCAAGGCCCAGGCCAAGGCGCTGGAAATGGGCGGCCACTTCCCGTCCAACAAAAACGTCCAGGCGCCCGCCGACAACGCCGAAGCGCTCAAGCGCTTCCAAGGCTACATGGCGAACGCTAAGATCCTGGACTGGGACCAGATCAACGCGGCCCGGCCGGCCTTCAACGCCCGCTGGAACCGCACGGTCGAACGTTGAAGACAGCGCGCAGGCGCACCTGTGGACAACCCGCAGGCGCGCCGCGCGCGGCATATCGGGCGCACGCGCCCGTAAACCAGGAAGCACCAGCATGCGGCTCATCATCAATTCCGGCGGCCCCCAGGCGATCGACGAATGGCGCGCTCAATTCCGCACCTTCGCGCCGGAACTGGACGTCGCAGGCTGGCACGAAGACATCGACCCCGCCAGCGTCGACTACGCCCTGGTCTGGGCGCCCGACCCCGGCCGCCTGGCCACCTTCAGCAACCTCAAGCTCATCATCAGCGCCGGCGCCGGCGTCGACCACATCCTGGCCGACCCAGCGCTGCCACGACACCTCTCGATCGCGCGCATGGTCACCGCCCGCACCCAGACCGAAATGGCCGAGTTCGTGCTCACCAGCGCCCTCATGATCACGCGCGGCGTAAAGCGAATCGTGGACAACCAGTCGCGCCGCCATTGGGAAGTCATCGACTCCCTGCGCGTCGCCGCCGACGTGCGCGTGGGCATCATGGGCCTCGGCCACCTGGGCGTCGCCTCCGCCCAACTGCTATCGCGCGTAGGCTTTCCCGTCAGCGGCTGGTCCCGCGGCGCCACCAGGCTACCCGGCCTGCCGTCCTACGCCGGCCAGGAACAGTTCGGCCAATTCCTGGCCAACACCGACCTCCTGGTCTGCCTCCTGCCCGCCACCGACGCCACCCGCGGCATCCTCAACCGCGCCACGCTGTCGCAGCTACCCCGAGGCGCCAGCCTCATCAACGCCGGCCGCGGCTCGCACATGGTCGCCCAGGACCTCCTGGACGCCCTGGACAGCGGCCAACTAGACCAGGCCATCCTGGACGTCTTCGACCCCGAACCCCTGCCGCCGGAATCCCCCCTCTGGTCCCACCCCGGCATCATCATCACCCCCCACTGCGCCGCGATCCCCGACCGCAAGGAACGCGCCCGCCACACCGCACTACTGATCGCCGCAAACGAACGCGGCGAATCGCTGCCAAACATCTACGATCCGCTGCGCGGATACTGAGCCAAGACAGATCGGCACCCATACGCGCTTCGCAAACGCCAAGCGAAGCGCGCAGCGCAAACCCACGACGCAAGACTCCGCGTAAGCTCCACAAGGCCGCCCGCGCGGCCGCCGTGGAGCGGGCAATGCAAGATCCTCCAACCCCCCCGCTGCTTGCGAGAACGCCAAGCACACAGGCCTGCCTGGTGCCGGTAAAGATTCAACAAAACGAGCATGGTGCGGCTGCGGCCCGGGTGCGCGGGGCGTGTAGATGCGCCCGAGGGAATCCGAAGGAACCGCCGCAGGCGGTGACGAGGATGACGAAGGGGAAGTCCGGAGCGAAGGCTCCGGACCGCAATCGTAGCCCCGCGCACCCGGGCCGCAGCCGCACCATGCGTCTAAAGAACCCAAATCTCCAACGCACCAAGCACACCACAACAAAAAAACCGCAAAATCTGCAAACAAGCAAAAGCTACATTGCCCTCCAAGGAGCAAGCATGAAGCCCGCAACGCGATCCCTCTACACCCAACGCCTCGACCCCGTCCTGCGCTGGCTAGCCGCCAACCCCGACGCCGATCCCGACCTGCACCGGCTCGCCGACCTGGCCTGCCTGTCGCCGTACCACTTCCATCGCGTCTACCGCGCCATGATGGGAGAAACGGTCAACGCCACCGTCCAGCGCATCCGCATGCATCGCGCCGCGGTCGCCCTGGCCGGCACGCAGACCGCGCTGCGAGACGTCGCACAACGCGCCGGCTACGAATCCGACGCTGCCTTCAACCGCGCCTTCGGCGCCGTCTTCGGCATCTCGCCCGGACGGTACCGCGCTGCTCGCTCCCAATCCCCCACCTCAAAGGAGCTCGCCATGTACCCAGTCGTCATCGAAAACTTCCCCGGCGCCACCCTCGCCGTCCTGCCACATCGCGGCAGCTACCAGGACATCGGACCGGTCTTCTCGCGCGCCTTCATGCTCGCCATCGGCCGGGGCATTGCCGCGCCCGACACCATCGGCTTCGGCATCTACTTCGACGACCCCGAACAGGTGCCCGAAAACCAGTTGCGCTCGCTTGCCGGCATGCCCGTGGCGCCCGACGCCGACCTCGGCGGTGAACTGGAGCGCTTCGAAATCCCCGCCGGCCGCTGCGCCATCCTCACCTACACCGGCCCCTACAACGAAATGCGCAAACCGTACGACTGGCTCTTCTCGGAATGGCTGCCCGCCAGCGGCATGGCGCCGGCCGACTTCCCCATGTTCGAGCAATACCTGAACGACCCGCGCACGACGCCGCCCGCGCAGTTGCAGACTCGCATCTGCCTGCCGCTCAAGTAAAAGCACGAGCCCCGCGCAATCCCTCGCGGCAACGGGTTCGGGCGCGGCGGCCGGGCGCAAGGACCACAATGTCCTCGCCCGCCGCGCCCCGCCATCAGCTCACATTCAGCGTCATCGAATACTTCATCTTGTCGTGCGGAAAAGTCGTGATGGTGGCCAGCAGCAGCACGCCACCATCGCCGTAATAGCGGCGCGTAATCACGAAGCCCGGCGTGCCCGATTCCACCTGAAGTTGCCGCGCGATCGCCGCGCTGATCGGCGTGGCCGAAAACTCCTGATTGACCTCGGTGATGCGGTCGCCGAAATGGTCCTCGATCAATCGCAATAGCGAAATCCGCGACTTCACATCCACGCTCACCTCCGAATGCGCCGGGTCCGCATAGATCAGCGTGCACGCTGCCGCGGTATCGGGGTCGTCCAGCGTTTTGATGGAGTTGATGTGCAGCCATGACTCGCCCGGCTCGCAGCCCAACGTCTCCGCCAGACGCCGCGTCAGCTTCACCGTGCGCACATCCTGCACCAGCAGCGCCGCGTTGCGCGCGTACTGCAGAAGATCCGGGAACTGCGAGATCCGCTGCGTAAAGCGCGTGGTCGCGCGCGCCGTTTCCACGCGCGTCCCCACGCCGGGCCGGCGCGACACCACGCCCGCCACCGTCAGCATGCGGATGGCCTCGCGGATCGTGTGGCGGCTGGCGCCGAACTGCTCGCAGAGCTCGTGCTCCGTGGGAAGCAACGTCATGACGGGATAGCGCCCGGAGCTGATGTCCTGGGAGAGCGTCTGATAAATGCTCTTGTAGCGCGGTCCGCCGGCGGCGCCTGCCGGGACTACGGCGCCGGGCCGGCCACGCGCTTCCCGCTCCCCGCCTGGGCTGGCGGCGCGCTCGGAGGATCGGGTCATGGGGATGGCTCCTTGATCGTTTTATAGGGTTTGTACGGAAAATAACCGATTGACAAGGCAGTCTTGCCGGATTCATTATTTGTCCGGACATTCATGTACGGACAAATTGTACGGCGGACATGAAGTTGCCGGGCAACAAATCAGCAGTTCTTGCAGTTCTCTTCCAATATTCGGGGGTTCTCATGGGCAAGGTACTTGCAGTGCTCGCGGCGGCGGCGGTGGCCGCCGGACTGGGCGCCAATGCACAGGCGCAGCAGAAGCTGGTGGTTGCCGGATACGGCGGCTCGTTCGAAGACATCATGCGCAAGGACATCTTCCCGCCCTTCGCCAAACAGCATGGCGTCGAGCTCGACTATGTGGCCGGCAACTCCACCAACACGGTGGCGCGCCTGCAGGCGCAAAAGAGCAACCAGCAGATCGACGTGGCCATCATCGACGACGGCCCCATGTACCAGGCCATCGCGCTGGGCTTCTGCGAACCCATCAAGAACCTGCCCGGCGACGACATCTACGGCACCGCCCGATACAAGGACGACAAGGCCGTCGCCATCGGCATCGTCGCCACCGGCATCATGTACAACAAGAAGGTCTTCGACGAAAAGAAGTGGGCGCCGCCCACCTCGTGGAAGGACCTGAAGGATCCCAAGTACAAGAAGCAGCTCGTCATTCCGCCGCTGAACAACACCTACGGGCTGCACACGCTGGTGGAATACGCCCGTGAAGGCGGCGGCGGCGAGAAAAAGATCGATCCCGGATTCGCCACGTTCAAGAACGAGGTCGGCCCCAACGTGCTGGTCTACGAGCCCTCGCCCGGCAAGATGACCGAACTGTTCTCCAGCGGCCAGGCCACCATCGCGGTGTGGGGCAGCGGACGCGTGAAAGCCTTTGCCGACACCGGTTTCCCGGTGGGCTTTGTCTACCCGCAGGAAGGCGCCTATGCGCTGCTGTCGTCCGTGTGCCCGGTCGCCAAGCCCAACGCAAATCCGAAGGCGCAGGCCTTCGTCGAATACCTGGTGTCGCCCGAGGTCCAGGAAAAGCTGGCGTCCGCCTACGGCTATGGCCCGGTCAACAAGAAAGCCAAGGTCACGGACGATCCCCGCGTGCCGCTGCCCATCGGCAAGCGCGCGGCGGACCTCATCGTGATCGATTGGGACACGGTCAACCAGAACCGGGATGACTGGAACAAGCGCTGGACGCGGGAAATCGAGCGCTGACCGCCTGCGGCAACGGGCGGCGCACGCGCCGCCACCGGGAGCATTCATGACCTATCTTGTGCTGGACCGCCTGAGCAAGCGCTACGGCGAAACCACCGCCGTCGAGAACCTGAGCCTGTCCGTCAGCCAGGGCGAGTTCATCTCGTTGCTGGGCCCGTCCGGCTGCGGCAAGACGACCACCCTGCAGATGATCGCGGGGTTCGTCGAACCCTCCGGCGGCCGCATCGTGCTGAACGGCAAGGACGTCAGCAAGGTGCCCGCCAACAAGCGCGGCCTGGGCATGGTGTTCCAGAACTATGCCCTGTTCCCGCACATGACCGCCGCCGAGAACGTGTCCTTCGGCCTGGAAATGCAGCGTGTGAAAAAAGACGAGCGCGAGGCGCGCGTGGCCGACGCGCTCAAGCTCGTCGGCCTGTCGCACCTGGCCGACCGCCACCCCGCGCGCATGTCCGGCGGACAGCAGCAGCGCGTGGCTTTGGCGCGCGCGCTGGTCATTCGGCCCAGCGTGCTGCTGCTGGACGAACCGCTCTCCAACCTGGACGCCAAGCTGCGCGAGGAAATGCAGCTGGAACTGCGCAGCATCCAGCGCACGGTGGGCACCACCACCATTCTCGTCACGCACGATCAGTCCGAGGCCCTGGCGCTATCGGACCGCATCGTCGTGATGAACCAGGGCCGCGTTGAACAGGTGGCCGAACCGTTCGAAGCCTACGAAGGACCGGCCAGCCACTTCGTCGGCGGCTTCCTGGGCAAGGCCAACGTCTTCACGCCCCAGGCCGAACAATACGAAGGCGAAACGCGCGCGCGCATCGGCGAGGCCCACGTGGCCATGGACGGCGCGCCCGTGCCGCAAGGCGCCGTGATTGTGCGCCCCGAAAAAATCCTGTTTTCCGAGCCGGCCGCCTGTGCGCTGCCCGGCCGCATGAAGACGCGCGTGTTCCAGGGCAACCACTGGCTCTGCCAGGTGGAAACATCGGTCGGCGAAGTCATGGTGATACGCCAGAACGACGGCGTTCCCGTTCCCGCGGAAGGTGAACCTGTGCACCTGCGCTGGCGCGCGCAGGACATGTGCGACGTCAACCCGGCAGGCGGGCGCGAAGGCCTTCCGTCATGAGCACGCGCACCAATCCGTGGGTGTTGAGCGCGCCCGCGCTGACGGTATACGCCACGTTCCTGGTGGTGCCGATGGCGCTGGTTGTCCTGATCAGCTTCTTCGATTTCCAGTTCTACGGCGGCATGCAGGCCACCTTTACGTGGAAGAACTACGTCGAAATCTTCACGGACGGCTACTACTACGAAATCTACGCGCGCACCTTCGGCGTGGCCGCTGCCGTGACGCTGGCCTGCCTGGTGCTGGGCACGGCCGAAGCCTACGTGCTGTCGCGCATGGCCAATCCCTGGAAGGGGCTGTTCCTGATGGTGGTGCTGGGCCCGCTGCTGATCTCGGTGGTGGTCCGCACGCTGGGGTGGGCGCTGCTGTTCGGTTCGACCGGCCTCATCAACAAGGCGCTGATGGGGATCGGACTGATCTCCACGCCCATCGACCTGATGTACAGCAACCTGGGCGTCGCCATCGCGCTGACGCACGTGCTGGTGCCGTTCATGGTGATTTCCGTGTGGGCGTCGCTGCAAAGAATCAACCCGGCCACCGAGGCCGCGGCGCTGTCGCTGGGCGCCAGCCAGTTCACGGTGATCCGGCGCGTCATCGTGCCGCAGGTGATGCCGGGCATCCTGTCCGGCGCGATCATGGTCTTCGCGATGGCGGCCAGCTCGTTCGCGACGCCGGCCATCATCGGCGGGCGCCGCCTGAAGAACGTCGCCACGGCCGCATACGACGAATTCCTGAACACCTTGAACTGGCCCCTGGGCGCCGCGCTGGCGGTGGTGCTGCTGGTGGCGACTGTCGTGGTGCTGCTGTCCGCCAACCGCTACATCGAACGCCGCTACGGCGCCGTGTTCAACCAGGCCGGAGGCTGACATGCAATTTCGCAACGGCCCCATCGGCCTGCTGTTCCATACCCTGTTCATCCTTTTCATCCTGGCGCCCATCGTCATGGTGTGCGCGGTGGCGTTCACGTCCGAAGGCTTCATCTCGCTGCCATCCGGCGGATTGTCGCTGCGCTGGTTCCGCGCCATCCTGGACAACCCGCGGTTTGTCGACGCCTTCTGGTTCAGCCTGGGGTTGGGCACGCTGTCTGCGACGCTTGCGATCGGGCTGGCGGTGCCCAGCGCACTGGCGATCGCACGCAACCGCTTTGTCGGACGCGAGGCGCTGGTGGCGTTCTTCCTGTCGCCGCTGATGATTCCGCATGTGGTGCTGGGCCTGGCGTTCCTGAAGTTCTTCACGACGGTGGACCTGGCCGGCACGTATTTCGGCCTGGTGGTGGCGCACGTGATCCTGATCATGCCGTACGCCCTGCGGCTGGTGCTGGCGTCGGCCACGGGCATCGACCCTGCGCTGGAGCGCGCCGCGCTGTCGCTGGGCGCCTCCAACTGGACGGCGTTCCGCCGCGTGGTGCTGCCGCTGCTGTTGCCCGGCGTGGTCAGCGGCTGGGTCATCGCGTTCATCACCAGTTTCGACGAACTGACCATGTCGATCTTCATCGCATCGCCGTCCACCACGACGCTGCCGGTGCGGATCTTCCTGCACATCGAAGACACCATCGATCCGCTGGTGACGGCCGTATCGGCGGTGCTGATCTACGTGACGATCATCGCGATATTCATCCTGGACCGCGTCGTCGGCCTGGAGAAGCTGTTTGTAGGAAAAGGACGCCAATGATGGACGAAAAAGAAGTGGCGCCGCGCGCGCCCGCGCACCGGGGCATCTACGATGCGGCGGTGATCGGGGGCGGGTTGGTTGGGTCGGCCGTGGCCTACGGGCTGCGGCGCGAACTCGACCACGTGGCCGTGCTGGACGAAGGCGACGTGGCTTACCGGGCCTCGCGCGGCAACTTCGGGCTGGTGTGGGTGCAAAGCAAGGGCATGGGACTGCCGCGCTATGGCGTGTGGACCATGACGTCGGCCACGGGCTGGCCGCGGCTTGCCGCCCTGCTGCAGGAAGAGACCGGGGTGGATGTCCACCTTGAACAGCGCGGCGGTCTGCACGCGTTGTTGAGCGACGAGGAAGTCGAGGCCCGCAAGCAGTTCATGAACACACTGCTGGCGCAGCCCGGTATGGCGCAGTACGAATGGAAGATGCTGGACCGCGCGGAGGTCGCGGACCTGGTTCCGGGTATTGGCCCCGACGTGCGCGGCGCCACGTGGACGCCGGTGGACGGCATCGCCAATCCGCTGAAACTGCTGCGCGCGCTGCACATGAGTTTTGCACAGCGGGTTGTGGATTACCTGCCGGGTCGTCCCGCGCAGAATATCCGCCAGCGCGACGGCGTGTTCGAGATCGCCACGCCCGAGGGCACGGTGCGCGCGCACAAGGTCGTGCTGGCATCGGGGCTGTCGAACAAGCAACTGGGCGAGCAGGTTGGCCTGGATGTGCCGGTGCGGCCTCAACGCGGCCAGATCGTGGTGCTGGAACGCACGCGCCGCATGCTGGAGACCCCGTTGTCTACGTTGCGCCAGACCGACGAAGGCACGTGGCTGATTGGCGATTCGCAGGAAGAGGCCGGGTATGTGGACAACCTGGTGGGCCTGCCCATCCTGGGCACGTTGGCCGACCGCGCCGTGCGCACGCTGCCTGCCCTGCGCGAGGTTCGCGTGGTGCGCAGCTGGGCTGCGCTGCGCGTCATGTCCAAGGATGGCTTTCCCATCTACCAGCAATCCGAGACTTGCCCGGGGGCGTTCGTCGCCACCTGTCACAGCGGCGTGACGCTAGCCGCCGCGCATGCACTCAATCTTGCGCCCATGATCGCCGCCGGCAGGCTGGCCGACGACATGGCGCCCTTCTCGACCCGGAGGTTCCATGTTCAAGCGGCTTGACGAGGCGCAGCGGCAGGCGCAAGGCGCGCCGGTGCGGGTGACGGTGAATGGCGTCGAGCTGCAATGCCGGCAGGGCGACTCCGTGGCGGCGGCGCTCTTTGCAGGCGGCGTGCAGGCCTGTCGCGACACCGCGGTCAACGAAGTCCCGCGAGGCCCCTATTGCATGATGGGCGTCTGCTACGACTGCCTGGTCACCATCGACGGACAGGCGAACCAGCAGGGTTGCATGACCGCGGTGCGTGATGGAATGAAGATCGAGCGCCAGTTGGGCGCACGCAAGGTGCAGGCATGATCGACACGATGCAATGCGATTTGCTGGTGGTGGGCGCCGGACCAGCCGGCCTGGCGGCGGCGACGCTGGCCGCGAACCTGGGCGTGGACACCATTCTGCTGGACGAGCAGCCCGCGCCTGGCGGCCAGATCTACCGCGCCATCACCACCACCCCGGTCACCGACCGCGGCATCCTGGGCGAAGACTACTGGCACGGCGCCACGCTCGTGCCGCCATTCCAGCAGTCCGGCGCCCGCTACGTGCCGGGGGCGACCGTCTGGGCCGTGGCGCAGCACACCGCGCCCGATCCCGCCGAGGGATTCGAGGTGGCGTATTCGGTGGCGGGCGAAGCCCGCATCGTGCATGCCCGCCGCCTGCTGCTGGCCACCGGCGCGCAGGAACGACCCTTTCCGATTCCGGGTTGGACGCTTCCGGGCGTCATCACCGCGGGCGCGGCGCAGATCCTGCTGAAGTCGTCCGGCGTGGTGCCGTCCGACCGCACGATCCTGGCCGGGTGCGGCCCGCTGCTGTACCTGGTGGCCTGGCAGTACCTGAACGCCGGTGTGAAGGTCGATGCGTTGCTGGAAACCACCCCGCCCGGACGCATGGGCCAGGCGCTGCCCAAGATCTGGGGCTTCGTGCGCTCGCCGTACCTGGGCAAGGGGTTGAAGCTGCTGCGCGCGGTCAAGGCCGCCGTGCCCATCGTGAAGGGCGTCACGGCGCTTGAAGCGCTTGGCGACGACAGACTGCAAAGCGTGCGCTACACCGCCGGCGGCGTCACCAAGACCCTGCCCGCCGACCAGCTCATGCTGCACCAGGGCGTGGTGCCGAACGTGAACCTGTCGCGCGCCGTGGGCGTTGCGCATCGCTGGAACGACGCGCTGGATTGCTGGGAGCCTCAGGTCGATGAATGGGGCGCCACGTCGGTGGACGGCATCGGCATGGCGGGGGATGGGGCCGGTATCGCCGGCGCGCTGGCGGCCGAGCACCGCGGCCGGCTGGCGGCGTTGCAGGCGGCGCACCTGCTGGGCCGCATCGACGCCCGCAAACGCGACAGCGAGGCCGCGGCGCCGCGCGACGCATTGGCCAGGGCCGTGCAAGGCCGTGAATTCTTCGACACGCTCTACAAGGCGCCAGAGGCGTTCCGTCGCCCCACCGGCGACACCATCGTGTGCCGCTGCGAGGAAGTGACCGCCGCGCAGGTGCGCGAGACCGTCAAGCTGGGATGCAGCGGGCCCAATCAGATGAAAGCCTTCCTGCGCTGCGGGATGGGGCCGTGCCAGGGCCGGTTCTGCGGTTTGACGGTGTCGGAGATCATCGCCGAAGAGCGCGGCGTGCCGACGCAGGAGGTCGGCTATTACCGGCTGCGCTTCCCCACCAAGCCGCTGACGCTGGGCGAACTGGCATCCCTGCCCCAGACCGACGAGTCGCGCCAGGCCGTCGTGCGCCTGAAGAAGTGATGGGTGGCCACCATGACCGTTCAATCGCGGGCGGCTGAAGTCATCATCATCGGCGGCGGGCTGCATGGCAGTTCCGCCGCGCTGCACCTGGCGCGCGTGGGCGTGCGCGCCCTGGTCATCGAAAAGAACTACGTGGGGCGCCACGCGTCCGGCGTCAACGCGGGCGGCGTGCGCACGCTGTCCCGCCACCTGGCCGAGGTGCCGCTGGCGCTGGCCTCGCGCGAGCTCTGGTACCGCATCGGTGAACTGGTGGACGACGACTGCGGCTTTGAACAGCACGGACAGGTGCGCGTGGCTGAAACCGCCGCCGACGCCGACACGCTGCGAACCCGCCTGCAAACCATGACCGATCATGGCTACACGCACGAGCAGTGGATAACCCGCGAAGACCTGCTGGACCTGATTCCGGCGCTTGCGCCGACGGTGCATGGCGGACTGATCGCGCGCGAGGACGCGGCCGCGGATCCTTATCGCACCACCCTCGCCTTCCGCACCAAAGCCGCCAGCCTGGGCGCGCAGTTCCTGGAGGGCGTGCGGGTGCAAGGCGTGGAGTGGCGCGATGGACAGTGGCGCGTGGATACCGACGCGGGCGTGTACACCGCGCCGCAGGTGCTGAACTGCGCGGGCGCCTGGGCCGACCGCATCGCGGCGCAATGGGGCGAGCCGGTGCCGTTGATCCCCATCAGCCCCATGATGTTGGTGACGCTGCGGATGGACCACTTCCTGGACCCGGTGGTGCTGGGAACGGGCCGCGCCCTGTCGTTCAAGCAGCGCACCAACGGCACCGTGCTGATCGGGGGCGGCCGGCGCGCCTGGGTAGACCGCGACGCCGAATGGACCGAGCTGGATTTCCGTTCACTGGCGGAAGGCGCGCGGACGGTCGTCGACCTGTTTCCGCACATGCGGGATGCGATCGTGAACCGTGGCTGGGCGGGCATTGAAGCCGCCATGCCCGACGAGATTCCCGTCATCGGACGCAGCAGCCGGCACGAAACCGCCTTCCACGCTTTCGGGTTTTCGGCCCACGGCTTCGAACTGGGACCCATCGTCGGCCGCATCATGGCCGACCTGATCACGACCGGCGCGACGGACATGCCGATTGCGCCATTCAGGATCGACCGATTTTCGGATGCCGCGCAGGCCTCCGGACCATCCGCAAAGGAGCAAGACAAATGACCGAAATCGTGCGCAAGGATTCCAACGAGCGTCTGTCCCGCATCGTGATCCATGGGGATACCGTGTATGTGGCCGGGGTGACGTCGACGGCAGAGGGCGGCATTGCCGCGCAGACGCGCGACGTGCTGAACAAGATAGACGGCTATCTGGCCCGGGCCGACACGGACAAGACGCGGCTCTTGTCGGTGCAGATCTGGCTGAAGGACATTGAGCGCGACTTCGCCGGCATGAACGAGGTGTGGGCGGAATGGGCGCTGCCGCGCGCGATGCCTACGCGCGCAACGTGCGAGGCCAAGCTGGCCGCGCCGGAGCTCCTGGTAGAGATCATCGTCACGGCCGCCAAGCGGCCCGGATTCGTCAGCGGGCCGGTGTCTGAAAGCTGACTTCGCCGGGGCGACCGGGCAGGTTCAGCGTGGCGGTGGCGGGCGGCGTGGTCGCCACTACCTGGCCGGCGCGCAGCACCATCAGGCGGGTGGCGCGCAGGCGCAGCGCCTCGACGGCGTCGCGCGCCTGCAGCAGCACCAGGTCGGCGCGCTTGCCGACGGCAAGCCCGGTGTCGTCCAGGCCCAGTATCTTGGCGGGCGTGGTGGTCACGGCCTCGAAACAGGCGCGCATGGCGTCCTGGCCCGTCATCTGGCCCACGTGCAGGCCCATGTGCGCCACTTCCAGCATGTCGCCAGAACCCAGGCTGTACCAGGGGTCCATCACGCAGTCATGGCCGAAGGCGACCGGCACGCCCGCCGCCATCAGTTCCGGCACGCGCGTCATGCCGCGGCGCTTCGGATAGGTGTCGTGGCGGCCTTGCAGCGTGATGTTGATCAGCGGGTTCGCGATCGCGGACACGCCGGCTTCGCGGATCAGGGGGATCAGCTTGGACACGTAGTAGTTGTCCATGGAGTGCATGGACGTCAGGTGCGAACCCGTCACGCGGCCCTGCAGGCCCAGGCGCTGCGTGTGATAGGCCAGCGTCTCGATGTGGCGCGACAGCGGGTCGTCGCTTTCATCGCAGTGCATGTCCACGCGCAGGCCGCGTTCGGCGGCCAGCTCGCACAGGATCCGCACGGATTCCGAGCCGTCCTGCATGGTGCGTTCGAAGTGCGGAATGCCGCCCACCACGTCCACGCCCATGTCGAGCGCGCGCTTCAGGTTGTCCAGGGCGCCCGGCGCGCGCAGCACGCCGTCTTGCGGGAAGGCGACCAGCTGCAGGTCGAGGTAAGGCTTCACCTTTTCACGCACGTGCAGCAGCGCCTCGGTGGCGAGCAGGCGCGGATCGCACACGTCCACGTGCGAGCGGATGGCCAACAGCCCGCGGGCCACGGCCCAGTCGCAATAGGCCAGCGCCCGTTCGACCAGCGCTTCCTGCGTCAGCAGGGGCTTGAGCTCGCCCCACAGCGCGATGCCCTCGAGCAGCGTGCCCGACTGGTTCACGCGCGGCAGCCCGAAGGACAGCGTGGAATCCATATGGAAGTGTGCGTCGACGAAGGGCGAGGTCACCAGCTGACCGCCGGCATCCACCGTTTGCGCGGCCTCGGCCTTCAACGCGGGTTCCATCGCGACGATGCGGCCCTGCGCCACGCCGATGTCGATGTTCTTGCGGCCGTCGGGCAGCGTGCAGTTCTTGAAAATCAGATCGAGCATGCGAATTCCTTGCAAAAAATACGATTGCCAACGCAACCCGGCCGCATAAGGGCGTTGCCGCTCCATCGGGGTCGCACGGATCCGGCTCCGCCGGTCCGTAGCGACGCCCCCTTGAGGGGGAAGCGCGAAGCGCTTCGGGGGTGGTCCACGACCTTTAGCGTTCGCCTTTGCGATACGGCTTCATCAAGGCCTGCGGATAGGCGGCGCGACGCGCCATGAACACCAGCGCCAGTATGGACAGGATATAGGGCAGCATCAGGTATACCTGATACGGCAGTTCAGGCAGGCCGGGCAGCGACGCCCCGCCCTGCTGCAGGCGCAGTTGAAGCGCGTCGAAGAAAGCGAAGATCAGTGCGCCCAGCAGCGCCTTGCCGGGCCGCCACGACGCGAACACCACCAGCGCCACGCAGACCCAGCCGCGCCCATTGACCATGTTGAAGAAGAACGCGTTGAAGGCCGCCAAGGTGAGGAAGCTGCCGGCGACGCCCATCAGCGCCGATCCGGCCACGATGGCGCCGATGCGCAGGCGCGTGACCGACAGGCCCTGGCCTTCGGCGGCGGCGGGGTTTTCGCCCACCATGCGAATCGCCAGGCCGACCGGCGTGCGGTTCAGCACCCAGGCCAGGATAGGCACCGCGGCCAGCGCGATCAGGGTCATGGGCGTCTGCCCGGCCAGCACCGGCCCGATGACGGGAATGCCGTCCAGGAATTTCATTTCGGCAAAGGGCGTGATGGTGGGCGGCGTGGTGACGCTGGGGAACGTCACGCGGTACGCAAAGTAGCTCACGCTGGTGGCCAGCAAGGTCACGCCCAGGCCCGACACGTGCTGCGACAGTCCAAGCGGCACAGTCAGCACCGCGTGCAACAGGCCAAACACGGCGCCGGCCAGCGCCGCCGCCAGCACGCCCACGTACAGCGGCGCGCCCAGGTAGACGACCAGCCAGCCGGTGAAGGCGCCGGCCACCATGATGCCCTCGATGCCCAGGTTCAGCACGCCGGCGCGTTCACACAGCAGCACGCCCAGCGTGCCCAGTATCAGCGGCGTGGCCAGGCGCAGCACGGCCACCCAGAAGGCCGAGGAACTCATCAGATCCATCCATTCCATGGGGTGCTCCTCAAGCCCGGTTGCGACGCAGGCGGTACTGCGCAAACAGCGTCGCGACCAGCATGGCGAGCAACGACGTGGCGACGATGACGTCGGCGATGTAGTTCGGCACGGCGATGGCGCGGCTCATGCTGTCGGCGCCGACGAGCATGCCGGCCACGAAGATGCTGGCCAGGATCACGCCCAGCGGATGCAGGCCCGCCAGCATGGCGACCACCACGCCGGTGTAGCCGTAGCCTGGCGACATGTCGAGCGTGACGTAGCTGCTGCGGCCCGCCACCTCAATGGCGCCGGCAAGCCCGGCCAGCGCGCCCGACAGCATGGCGGTGCCCAGCATCACGCGGTTCACCGGCAGGCCCAGGAAGCGCGAGGCGTGGGCATTGGCGCCCACCGCGCGCATCTGGAAGCCGAATACCGTGTAGCGGTTCAGCAGCCACAGCCCCACGGCCAGGCCCGCGGCCCAGAGCAGGCCCGTGTGCGCGCGGGTGCGTTCGATCAGCTTGCCCAGCTCCAGGTCGCCGTTCAGCGCCACGGACTGCGGCCAGCCCATCGCCATGGGGTCTTTCATTGGACCGTCCAGCATCATGGACACGAACAGCAGCACGATGAAATTGCCCAGCAGCGTAGTCACCACCTCGTCAACGCCAAGGCGGGTCTTCAGGATGGCCGGAATCAGCAGCAGCAAGGCGCCGGCCAACGCAGCGGCCAGCATCATGCCGGCGAACAGCATGGGCACCGGCAGGTCGAAGCCGGTGCCGTCGTGCATGCCGCCCACCGCAACGGCCGCCAACGCACCCAAATACAGCTGGCCTTCGGCGCCGATGTTGTAGAAGCGGGCGCGGAACGCCACCGCGCAGGCCAGGCCGGTCAGCATCAGCGGCGTGGCGCGGGTCAGCGTTTCGGACAGTGCGAATCGTGTGCCGAACGCGCCTTCGAACAGCAATGCGTAGGTGCGGCCCACGGGGGCGCCGGCCCAGGCCACCAGCAAGGTGCAGACCGCCAGGGTGAAGAGGATGGCCGCGATCGGGGCCAAAGCCAGCGCCAGGCGGCTGGGCTCGGGGCGGCGTTCCAGGATCAGTTTCATGCGAGGGATGCTCAATAGTGAAGAAAGCCGGGAAAGACGGATGAGTCCGTCATGCCCGGGTTCCCGTCATGGCCAGGCCGACGGTGGCGGGCGTCCAGTCGGCCACGGGCTTGACCGCCACCAGCTTGCCGCCGCACAGCACGGCGATGCGGTCGGCCAGGGCAAAGATTTCTTCCAGGTCCTCGGACACCAACAGCACGCCGGCGCCGCGCGCGCGGGCAGCCAATAGCTGTTCGCGCACGTAGGCCACCGCGCCGATGTCCAGGCCCCAGGTGGGCTGGTCGGCCACGATGAAGCGCGGCTCGCGCGCCAGCGTGCGGCCCAGGATCAGCTTTTGCATGTTGCCGCCGGACAGGCTGCGGGTGCGCACGTCGAGCGAGGCGGCGCGCACGTCGAACTGCTTGGCCAGCGACGCCGCGTATGCCTTGCCCGCGCGGGCGCGGATCAGGCCATGGCGGGCGAAGCGCTTGTCCTTCAGGTCTTCGACGATGGCGTTTTCCCACAAGGGGCTGTCGCCGATCATGCCTTCGCCGTGGCGGTCTTCCGGGATGCGGCCGACTCGCGCGGCGGTCCAGCCGGCCGGGGTGGTGGGCGCGGCGGCGTGTTCCGGCCCCAGCCGGATCGTGCCGTCGGAAGGCTGGCGCAGGCCGGTCAGGACCGATACCAGCGCCTGCTGCCCGTTGCCGGCGACGCCGGCGATGGCCACGATCTCGTGCGTGTGGACCACCAGGTCCAGGCTGTCCAGGCGAGGCGCGGCGTCGCGGCTGTCGCGCACCGTCACCTGGGACAGGGTCACGACGGGGGCGGCCTGCTCGGCAGCCGTCGCGGCCTGGACGCGCGGCATGACGACCTTGCGGCCCACCATCAGTTCAGCCAGTTCCGCGGGGCTGGTGCCCGCGGTGTCGCGTTCGGCGACCAGCTTGCCTTGCCGCAGCACCGCCACGCGGCGCGACACGGCCATCACTTCGTCCAGCTTGTGCGAAATGAAGATCACGGCCAGGCCTTCGTCAACGAAGCCGCGCAGCGTGGCGAACAGATCCTGCACTTCCTGCGGAGTCAACACGGCAGTGGGTTCGTCCAGGATCAGGACCCTGGCGCCGCGATACAGCGCCTTCAGGATCTCGACGCGCTGCTTTTCGCCGACCGACAGCGTGCCCACGCGCGCATCCGGATCCACGCCCAGGCCGAAGCGCTGGCCCAGTTCGACCAGGCGGCGGCGCGCCTGCCCGCGGCCGGAGGCCAGCTTCCAGAGCGATTCCGTGCCGACCATGATGTTGTCCAGCACGGTCAGGTTGTCGGCCAGCGTGAAGTGCTGGTGCACCATGCCGACGCCCGCCGCCAGCGCGGCGTCAGGCCGGCCGGCGGGCAAGGGCTTGCCGAAGACTTCGATACTGCCGGCGTCGGCCACATAGTGGCCGAACAGGATCGACACCAGGGTCGACTTGCCGGCGCCGTTCTCGCCCAGCAATGCTAACACTTCGCCCTGCCGGAGCGTGAGCGAGACATCGTCGTTGGCCGTGAGGCTGCCGAAGCGTTTGGTGATCCCCGTCAGTTGCAGGGCGAGAGGCGCTTGGTTCATCGTGCCGAAGACTTGGGTTCTTTGTCGTTGACCTTCACGGTGAAGCTGCCGTCCAGGATGGCCTTCTGCTTGGCTTGGACCTTGGCGACGAGGTCAGCCGGGATCTTCTGCTCGAAGGTGCCCAGCGGCGCGAGCGACGAGCCCTTGTGCTTCATCAGCGAATACTGGCCGAAGTCGTCGGCCTTGAACGTGCCCGCCTTGACCTGCTTGAGCGCTTCGTCGATGGTGGGCACCATGCTCCACAGGGCCGAGGCGACCACCGTCTCGGGATACTGCGGCTGCGTGTCGATCACGTTGCCGATGGCCAGCTTGCCGCGTTCCTTGGCGGCATCCGACACGCCGAAGCGTTCGGCGTACAGCACGTCCGCACCCTTGTCGATCATGGCGAAGGCGGCTTCCTTGGCCTTCGGGGGATCGAACCACGAGGCGATGAAGGTCACGGTGAACTCCGCCTTCGGGTTCACTTCCTTGGCGCCTTCCATGAAGGCCTGCATGAGGCGGTTCACTTCGGGGATGGGATAGCCGCCGACCAGGCCGATCTTGCCGGTCTTGCTCATGCCGCCGGCGATCATGCCGGTCAGGTAGGCCGGTTCCTGGATGTAGTTGTCGAACACCGAGAAGTTGGGCTGCTGCGGCTTGCCCGACGAACCCATCAGGAAAGCGGTCTGCGGATAGTCCTTGGCGACCTTGCGGGCCGCGGCTTCAACCGCGAAGGCCTCGCCCACGATCAGCTTGTTGCCCTGCTCGGCGTACTGGCGCAGCACGCGTTCATAGTCGGCGTTGGTGACGTTTTCCGAGAACGTGTAGTCGATCTCGCCCCGATCGCGCGCGGCGGACAGCGCAATGTGGATGCGCGACACCCACTGCTGTTCGACCGGCACCGTGTAGACGGCGGCGACCTTGATCTTGGCGGGCGCCTGCGCCTGGGCCGCGCCCGAGAACAGCAGCGCGCCGGCAGCGGCCATGGCCAGCTTGAGCAGGCCGCGGCGGGCGATGCCGCCAGCGGTCGAGAGGGTATGGGATTTCATGCGGAAGACTCCTACGCGGGGAAGGACAGGTAATGGAGATGAAGGAACGGCGGGCGCCGTGCAGACGGGCGCGGTGCACGCGGGCGCGTTGCGTACCGGCGCGGTGTTTGCAGGCGCTTTGCATGCCGGCGCCATGTCGGACGTCAGCAACGCGCACGCGGCGCCGTCAGAGCGGCCGTTGGCGACGCGATCGCCACGCAGGCTGCCGGTTTCACGGTTGCCACGGCCGGCAGGCATGCCGGGGCGAGCGTACGGAAACGAGTGCGTGGGATCGGTCATCGGATGGGAGCGCCAGGAGGCGCACCCATCCGAATGGTCGGGTTCGCAGCCAGTCCTGGCGAAGCAATTTGTATGCCACGGGGCATTCCTGCGACAAGTCGGGGAAACCTGATGGCCGGGCAGGATTATAGGCACCTCGGCGGGGAAGCGTGGCACCAGATTGGTGCGTTGTCTTCCAATGCGCCAGACGCATGGCGCATGAAACGCACCGTTGCCGCGCCGCGGGCAGGGTCTATGGCGCTGGCGCGCGGCCGCCCGCCTAAAATTCCGTCCATGCGCCGACTGGCGCGGCAAGCAGGAAAGACCATGCAAGATATTCAATTGCTGCTCGAACAGTACGGTGGGTGGCTGGTGTTCGCCAACGTCCTGATCGAGCAGGCCGGCCTGCCGGTACCCGCCTATCCCATGATCATCGCGGCGGGCGCGCTCGGGGGCGCGGGCGGATGGCTCGTGCCCCTGCTGGCGGCCACGGCCGCATGCATCCTGGCCGACACCCTCTGGTATTTCGCCGGGCGCCGCTATGGATCGCGGCTCCTGGGCGTGGTCTGCAAGCTTTCCCTCTCGCAGGATTCGTGCATCCGGCAGACGCAGCGTCTGTATCTGCGGATCGGCGTGCGCGCGCTGCTGGTGTGCAAGTTCCTGCCGGGCGCCGGCGCGCTGTCCACCGTCATGGCGGGCCTGACGAACACGCCCTATCGACGGTTCTTTGTCTACGACCTGGTTGGCGCCTTGATCTGGGTGGGCTCGGCCCTGTTGCTGGGCGGCTTGTTCCACAGCGTGGTCAACGACGTGCTGGACGTCCTGGGCACGTACGGCCCGATGGGACTGGCGGTGCTGGCCGCCGTGCTGGGTCTCTATATTGCGGCGCGCTTCCTGCGGCGGCGGATATTGCTGCGCAGCCTGCGGGTCATTCCGCGTCTGTCCGTGGACGAGCTGATGCAATGGCGCCAGGATGGCCGCGACGCGCTGGTCTTCGACGTGCGGCCGGAAGCCATGCGCGAGGCGGCGCGCATCCCGGGCGCCGTAGCCGTGGACCTGAAGCAGCCGCTGCCCGCGCTGGACCCGGCCGCACTGGATTCCGACATCGTGGTGTATTGCGCGTGCCCGAACGAAGTGTCGGCCGCGCTGCTGGCCTCGCGTCTGCGTGCCGCCGGTTATCGCAAGACCTGGGCTTTGCGCGGCGGATATGGCGCCTGGGCCGAGCACGAGCATCAGGCCTGAATCGGTTGCAGAAGCAATGACGCACCTTGTCCGCACGCGTGTCCGGCGCATGGGCGCCGCCGCGTTCCGCGTGGCGGCGTTGCGGCGGTCGAGGCGCATAATTCCCTCATCGGCCCGCGCCTGACGCGGGCAGCCAACAGGAGACAGGCATGCGGTTGTTGTTCTTGGGCGCCGGCGGAACCGGCGGATACTTTGGCGGACGCGCGGCGCAGGCGGGCGCCGACGTCACCTTCCTGGTGCGCGAGCCTCGGGCGGCGCGGATCCGCGAACAAGGACTGCGCATCCAGAGCCCGCTGGGCGACGCGACGCTGCAGCCCAAGCTGGTCACGCAGCAAACGCTGCAGGACACCTACGACGTGGTCGTGCTTAGTTGCAAGGCCTATGACCTGGACAGCGCGATCGAGGCCATCCGTCCCGCCGTCGGGCCGGAAACCGCCGTGCTGCCCATCATGAACGGCGTGCTGCAGTACGACGTGCTGGACCGCGAATTCGAGCCCCATCGCGTGCTGGGCGGACTGTGCCAGATCAACGCAACGCTAGGCCCGGAAGGTGAAGTCGTCCATCTGGGCAAGCACGCCAACATCGTCTTCGGCGAACGCGCCGGTCCCGCTCGCAGTGAACGCTGCGTCGCGCTGGAACAAGCACTGGCCGGCGGTGAATACGTCAGCCGCCTCAGCGAAAACATCTACCAGGACATCTGGGAAAAGTACGTCATGCTGACGACGCTGGCCGCCGCCACCTGCCTGATGCGCGGCTCCATCGGCCAGATCGCTTCCACCGACGATGGCGTGGACATCCTGCACAGCCTGCTGCAGGAATCGCAGGCGGTTGCGGCCGCCTCCGGCCACGCCGTCCGCCCCGAAGCGGATGCGGCCGTGCAGAAGCTGCTGAGCGACCGCACCCAACCCATGACGGCTTCCATGTTCCGCGACCTGCGCCAGGGCCTGCCAGTCGAGGCCGACCATATCGTGGGCGACATGGTCCGGCGCGCCCGCTCGCTGGGCGTGGATGCCACCTACCTGCGCGTGGCGTATTCGCATCTGCAGGTCTACCAGGCGCAACGCGCCGCAGCGTGACCCCTCACGGGTGGCCCTGTTCAAGCGGGGCCGCCCGGCGCACACTGGCAGGGCGGGCCGCGCCGCGCCGCGTGCAAGCGTCGGGCCGGTCGCGCCTTTCCGGCTGCATCCCACTGATTGGTGCATGAATTGCAAAAAACTCATCCGGTTTCATGGGTTTTTTGATCGGATCTGGCCGAATAGTATGGCTTTGCCTGAGCCGGGACGTCGTCTGCCGCAATGGCGCGGCGGCCGTTCCGGCCTATTCCTGCAAGGAGCAAGACCATGAAAATCGCATTGATCGGAATTACCGGCCGCGTGGGTTCCCGCGTGGCGGACGAGTTGCTCAAGCGCGGCCACCAGGTGACGGGCATCGCCCGCAACCCCGCCGAGGTGAATGAACAGCCCGGTCTTGCCGTGCGCCAGGGCGACGCCACCGTCCCCGAAGGACTTACGCCGATCCTGGTCGGGCATGACGCCGTGATCAGCGCCACGCGTTTCGTGTCGGCGGACGCCAAGCCGCTGCTGGCTGCCGTGAAGAACGCCGGCGTCCCCCGGCTGTTGGTGGTGGGCGGCGCGGGCAGCCTGCTGGTGGCGCCCGGAAAAATGCTGATCGACACCCCTGAATTTCCGGATGCCTACAAGCCCGAGGCCCGGGCGGGCGTCGTGTTCCTGGATACGCTGCGCCAGGAAAAGGTGGTGAATTGGACGTTCCTGTCGCCGTCGGCGATTTTCGAACCGGGCGAGCGCACGGCCAACTTCCGCGTGGGCGACGACCACCTGCTGGCGGACGAGGAAGGCAAGAGCTGGATCTCGATGGAAGACTACGCCATCGCCCTGGTCGACGAGGTCGAATCGCCGCGGCATTCGCGTCGCCGTTACACCGTCGGCTACTGACGCCAGCCGCCTTGGCGGCCCATGATGCAAGCTTGTTGGAGCCCGTCAAGGGCTCCATTCCAATTGTGCAACAAGGCCGAAAACGGCCGCTTTGTTTTGTAAACTGGCAGACCGCCAGCCGGCGTTACCTGAGTTGTCCCGTATGCGTATGAAGTGGAAATCGTTGGCCGCATGTTTGCTGGTCGCGTCGAGTTGCCTGGCGGCTACGCCCGGGCTTGCGGCCGCGCCTCAGTCGAACAAGGAAATCGTCGTGGCGTTCTTCCGCATGATGTTCCAGGACCGGGACGTCGAAGAGGCCGTGCGCCGCTACGTTGGCCCGAACTACACGCAGCACAATCCGTACATGCGCGACGGCGTGGGACCGGTGGTGGATTTTTTCCCGGCGTATTTCGAACAGCATCCGCAGGCCATCGTCGAGATCAAGCGCGTGATCGCCGAAGGCGATCTGGTGATGATCCACAACCTGTGGCGCGATTCACCTGAAGACCGCGGTCAGGCCGTGGTCGATATCTTCCGCGTCGAAAATGGCAAGATCGTCGAACACTGGGACGTGAGCCAGGAAATTCCTGAGAACCCCGCCAACAAAAACGGCATGTTCTAGCGTTGTCCATGATCGAACCCGTCGACCTGCCCCGCGCCTACCTGCTTCTGAACCACGGCCCCACCGTGCTGGTCACCAGCGCTCACGGCGAGGCGCGCAACGTCATGGCGGCCGCCTGGGCCATGCCGCTGGACTTCAGCCCGCCCAAGATGCTGGTGGTGGTGGACAAGAACACGTACACGCGTCAGCTCATCGAAGCTTCGGGCGAATTCGCGCTGTGCATTCCGTCGCGGGCGCAGGCGCGCGCCACGATGGTCGTGGGTTCGCAGTCCGGCCGTGACGAAGACAAGTTCCAGGCCAGTGGCCTGTCCACCTTTCCGGCCAGCAAGGTCGGCGCGCCGCTTATCAGCGGCTGCTTGGGATGGCTTGAATGCAAGGTCGTGCCCGAGCCGCACAACCAGCAGGCCTACGATCTGTTCATCGGCGAGGTCGTCGCGGCCTGGGCCGAACCAGAGGTGTTCTCCAACAATCGCTGGCATTTCCCGGACGACGATCGCCGTTCGGTGCATTACCTGGCTGGCGGATCCTTCTTCGCCACGGGCGAAGCCTTCAACGTTTCCGATCCGGAGTAAGTGCCATGCGCAGCGTCTACCTGGCGGGTTTCGATGTCTTTCTGCCGGATGCCGTCGCGCACGGCGAGCGGCTCAAGAAGCTGTGCGCAACCTACGGCTTCGAGGGCATGTTTCCGCTGGACAACGCCGTCCCGCGCGACCTGTCTGGCCCCGAACTCGCGCAATGGATCTATCGCGCGAACATCGCGCTGATCCGTCGCGCAGACATGGTGATGGCAAACCTGAACCCGTTTCGCGGCGCCGAACCCGATTCCGGCACGGCGTTCGAGGTCGGCTACGCGATTGCCTGCGGCAAGCCTGTCTGGGGTTATACCGGCCAGCAGGGTTCGCTCATCGACCAGGTGGCGGTGGGCGCTTCGGCGGACGATGGCGTGTCGCGCATGGTCGATGCGCAAGGCCACACCGTCGAGGATTTCGGTTTGAACCTGAACCTGATGCTGGCGTGCAGCGCGCGCATCGTGAAGGGCGGCGCGGCCGATTGCCTGGCCAGCATGGCCCGCGCGCCCCTTTGACGCACTCGCGCTAGTCGCGCGGCGCCCTGGCCTTTTTCGCAGGGCGGGCGGCAATTGCGGCCTTTGCCGCGCGGCGCGGCGCGGCCTCGGCCGGCGTGCCCAGGTATCCCATTACGGCATCCACGACCGCCCCTTCCAACTGCTGCGGCGAAAAGCCCGCCGGCGGTTCCAGCGCCGCGGCATGCACCAGCGATTCCGTAATACGTAGAACCACATAGGTCGCCAGGTCGCGGTCCTGCTGCGCGATTTCGTCCCGGTGCAGCTCCAGCAAGTGGCGCATGCGGCGATGGATGTCCTGATCGGCGCGGCTGTGCTCGTGCGGCAGGTCAAACAGCGGAAACTCGCGTTCAAGCACGCGATGCAGCGCGGGCTCCAGCAAATGGGCATGCAGCATCGCCTGGACGATGGCGGCCACGCGTTCACGCAGGGTGGCTGCGGGATTGCTGTTCAGCACATCGTCGATCACGTCCAGCATCTGGTTGTCGTGCCGGTTGTGCAGGGCGGCGATCAGCGCATTCTTGTTGGGAAAGTACTGATACAGCGAACCCACGCTGACGCCGGCCGTTTCCGCGATCAGGTTCGTGTTGGTGCCGGCATAGCCGTGCGTGGCCAGAATGCGAGCCGTGGCCTGAAGAATGGTGTCGACGGTGTGCTGGGACCTGAGCTGGCGTGGCGATTTCCGGGGCTGCGGGATGGCGGTCATGGGTGTGGCGAAAGGCGAGTATCAAACGTGAGCAATGGCTCATAAAATTTGAGGCGGGCAATGCGACGGCCGGCGTATCGGCCTACCGGAATCCGGGCATACCGGCATACCGGCATTCGGGCGGCTGACGCTCCGGCGACCGGCGTTGCAATTCGTTCTCCCGCCGTGCGCGGATTATGCCATCGCCTGGATGTGTCCCGACGCCAGGCTGCGACTCACCCTTTCAAGGAAACATCATGTCGAACTCTTCGGCCGCGGCGATGCCAGCGGCCCAGGGAGCCGTGCGCTCCGTATTTTTGCGGATACTGCCGTTGACCCTGGCGGTATTCATCGGCTTTTTCATGGTCGGCTTACCGATGCCGGTCCTGCCCCTGCACGTGGACGGAACGCTGGCGATGGGCGCGCTTGCGGTCGGCGTCGTCGCCGGCGTGCAATTCGCAGCGGCGTTGTTGTCGCGCGCGGGCGCCGGGGCGATGGCCGATCGCCGTGGCGCCAAGCGCGCGATGACCTGCGGCTTTGCACTGGGGGCGCTTGCAGGCCTGTTCTACCTGCTGGCCGACGGACTGGGGGATCAGCCCCAAGCCGCCTATAGCGCCCTTCTGGCGGGACGCGCGGTGATGGGATGCGCGGAAAGCCTGATCGTCACCGGCGCGCTCAGTTGGGGCGTTGGCCTGGTAGGCCCGCAGAACTCGGGCCGCGTCATGGCGTGGGTGGGCGTGGCCATCTACGCGGCTTTCGCGCTCGGCGCGCCTGCGGGGATGCGGCTGTACGGTGCGTCCGGGTTGGCGGGCATCGCGTGGGCCACGGTGCTGATCCCCGTGGCGGCGTTGGCGCTGGTGCTGCCGCAACGCGCGCCCCACGTGGGAGTTGCAGGCGCGATGCGCCCACCGTTCTATCGCGTGCTGGGCCTGGTATGGCTGCCCGGCCTGGGGCTGGCCCTGTCCAGCGTCGGATTCGGCATGATCACCGGCTTCGTCAGCCTGTTGTTCGATGCGCGCGGCTGGAGCGGTGCGGCGTGGATGTTCACGGCATTCGGGGTGGGCTTTATTCTGGCGCGGGTGTTCTTTGCGGGCTTGCCTGACCGGTTGGGCGGCGCCCGGGTCGCGTCGGTCTGCGTATTGATTGAAGCGTTCGGCCAGGGGCTGATCTGGAGCGCGGCCACGCCAGCATGGGCCTATGCGGGCGCGGTGTTGACCGGCGCCGGCTACTCGTTGGCGTTTCCCGCGTTTTGCGTGGAGGCAGTACGCCGCGTTCCCGCGGCAATCCGCGGCACGGCAATGGGCGCGTACGTGGCCTTCCTGGATGTGGCGCTGGGATTGGGCAGCCCCGCCGCCGGTTGGGTGGCGGGCCTGCGCGGCTATGACGCGGTGTTCGCGCTGGGCGGGGCGTGCGCGCTGGCCGCACTGGCAGTGGGCGTCGCGTTACGGCGCAAAGGCTAAAAGCCGCGCCCGCGGTGCGCGGGCGCAAGCATCAAGCCGGGATCAGACGGTTGCCGCCATCTCCAGGACTTCGTCGTCGATGGCCTCTGCCTGGCCATCCTTCAGCTTTTGCAGATGATCGGCCAGTTCCGCGATGGTCAGCGCAACCAGGCCGTGCTGGGCGGCGTAGCGCTCGAGCGCCGCGCCCCGCATCATCGTGCCGTCGGCGTTCATCAATTCGCAAAGCACGCCCGCCGGACGCAAGCCAGCCAATACGGCCAGATCCACCGAGCCTTCGGTGTGGCCGCGGCGGGTCAGCACGCCGCCGGGTTGGGCGCGCAGCGGGAAGACGTGGCCGGGGCTGACGACGTCGTCGGCCTGCGCCGACGGCGAAATCGCGGCGCGGATGGTGGTGACGCGATCCACGGCCGACACGCCGGTGCTGACGCCTTCGCGGGCCTCGATCGACACGGTGAAGGCCGTGGCAAAGCGGCTCTGGTTGCGCTGGACCATCGGGGGAAGTTCCAGCCGGTCCAGCGTGTCGCCGGGCAGGCACAGGCAGACGATGCCGCTGCCGTCGCGGATCAGTTGCGCCATGACGGGCACGGTCAGCTTGTCGGCTGCGACGATCAGGTCGGCTTCGTTCTCGCGGTCGAAGTCATCCATGAGGATGATCGGGCGGCCCAGGCGCAAGTGATGCAACGCGCGCTGCAAACGGGCGGCGAAGGGTTGCGACGCAAGACTGGGAATGGGGGACTGCTGGGTAAAAGCAAGGTTGGACATTGAAACGCTCTCGCAGGTTGTAGGGGCGAAAAACGTTTCAGGGCTAATCGACAGCCGAACGCAATACGGCCTGGCGGGCGCAAGCGCGCCCGGGCAGCCGAGTATGTGCCGGCACATCTTCTCTCATCCGGACTATGACCGTCGGCCCTGGCTTCTCACCAGGTCTGCTGACCCCGGCTTCCTGGAGGAAACCGGGCGCTCGCGGGCTCGCCACATTGCATGGCATACCGCCGGTGGGGAATTGCACCCCGCCCTGAAGACGTACTGCATGTCGTGTTAACGACCGAATGATTGTACGCCTGTCCGGCGGGCCGGATTGAATATGCTTATTGCAGTTGTGGTCTTCGGAAAACGAGAGACTGGCCCTCGTTCCGGGTTCAGGCGGCTTTTGCAGCGTCGGCCGGGGCGGCCTTCTTGCTCTTCTTGGCCGGCAGCGCCAGCATCGTTCCACGGCACGGCGGCGTGCCGCAGAGGCAGCGGTAGCCTTCCTTGAGCGCCTTGGTGATGCGGCCGTCCAGGACCAGGCCGTAGTCGTACGACAGTTCCGTGCCGCGCGGGATGTCCTGCAGCGCCACGATGTAGACGCGCTTGCCGTGCCGGCCTTCCTGGGCCTCGCAGTTGGGCTGGCAGGAGTGGTTGATCCAGCGGGCGTCGTTGCCGTTGTCGCCGCCGTCGATCACGCGGCCGGAGCTGAGCGCAAAGAAGAAGGTGTGGAACGGATCGTCCGGATTGGTGGGATGGCGCCGGTCGGCTTCCTTGGCGCTGATGCGTTCACCGCCGTATTCGATGATGCGCGTGCCTGCGGGGATCTTGCGGGCGGCGAAGACGCCGTTGCCGTGCAGCTTGGAGCGGCGGACGACATACCAGGGCTTGATCAGGGTGTCTTCGGTGGTCATGTGGCGTTGAGTGTGGCGATGAGACGAAACAGAATTATATCGACGGCTTTTTTGCGCGATGACAGGCGTATAGTGAGCGCCGCCTTGTCCCTCGCTTGATATTCATCATGATTGTCCGTCCGCGGCCTTCCGCGCTGGCTTTGTTCTTTGTACTGCGCGGTTCCATCATCCCGCGCATCCTCAGCAGGATCATCGTCATTACGTTGCTCTCCTGCGTGGTCGTGTGGATGTACCACCGACAGCTTTTCTCCCCCGCTCACCTCACCGCAGTGCCCTTCTCGCTGTTCGGGCTGGCGTTGTCCGTCTTCATGGGGTTTCGCAACAACGTCTGCTACGACCGCTGGTGGGAGGCCCGCAAGCAATGGGGCGACCTGATCGTGCAGGCGCGCAGCCTGGCGCGCGAAAGCGCCGTGCTGCTGGCGGCCAGCACCGCCAATCCCGTTCAGGAACGGCTGGTCAGGCGCTGCATCGGTTTTGGGTATGGCCTGGCGGCGCGCCTGCGCGGCCAGGATATGGTCGAGGCGGTGCGTCCGTGGGTGCAGGCGGATGAGCTGGAAACGCTGGCTGGTTGCCGCAACGTGCCCGACGCCCTGCTCATGGCGATCAACCGCGATCTGGCGACCTGCCTGCGCCGCGGCGAACTCAGCGACATTCTTTACCAGGGCCTGACCCAGCGCGTGGCGCAATGCGCCGCCATCCAGGCCGCCTGTGAACGCATCAAGTTCACGCCCTGCCCGTTCGCCTATTCCCTGCTGCTGCATCGCACGGCGTGGCTGTTCTGCCTGCTGCTGCCTTTCGGGCTGGTGGGCACCCTGGAATTCCTGACGCCGGTGGCGGTGACGATCGTCGCCTATACCTTCTTCGGCCTGGATGCGCTGGGCGATGAACTGGAAGACCCCTTTGGCGCGGAAGAAAACGACCTGCCGCTGTCGGCGCTGGCGCGGGTGATCGAGATCGACCTGCTGGAAGGCCTGGGAGTGCGGCCCTTGCCCGAACCCGCGGTGCCGGTGGACTACGTCCTGCGCTAGCGCCAGCTCGGCCGCCTTATCCGGCCGGTCCGGTCAAGGGCAGCTTGGTTTCCTTCAGCCGGCGCAGCACGAAGCATGACTTGCTGTGCCGGATGCCCGGGATGCGGTAGAGCTGCTCGCGCAGCAGGCGTTCGTAGTCGCGGGTGTCGCGCACGGCGATGCGGATGTAATAGTCGTAGTCGCCCGACACCAGGAATGCCTCCAGCACCTCGGGTATCTGCGCCAGCGCGCGGCCGAATTCGTATAGCGTCTCTTCGCTGTGGCTTTCCAGTGTGACGTGGACGATGACCGTGTCCATGAAGCCCAGGCTGGCCGGGTCGATGTCCACCGTGTAGCCCCGGATCACGCCGGCGCTCTCCATGCGCTTGATGCGGTTCCAGCACGGCGTGGACGACAGGCCGACCGCCGCGCCGATGTCGTTCAGGCTGGCCCGCGCGTTGTCCTGCAATACCTTCAGAATGGCCAGGTCAAACTTGTCCAGGTTCATTTTCTTTGATTCCTCCAAATCAAAGATGAATTTACTGCTTCCGCCCGTTATTTGTGGAAAAGAAGATAAAAATTCTTCAGGTCTACGAATAAGATGGATAGCATGAACGATCGCCTGCACCCCACCGCCGCCGCCGCGCTTGCCGCCACCGAATCCCACCCTGAAAACGGGGCGAAATTTCTGCTCGACACGCTGATTGCGCACGGCGTGGACACGGTTTTCGGGTATCCGGGCGGCGCGGTCCTGCCTTTGTACGACGCGCTTTACGCCGAGCCCCGCCTGCGTCACGTCCTGGTGCGGCACGAGCAAGCCGCCGTACATGCCGCCGAGGGCTATGCCCGCACCACCGGCCGCACGGGCGTCGTGTTCGTCACGTCGGGTCCCGGCATGGCTAATACGACTTCCGGCCTGCTGGACGCCATGTGCGACTCGATCCCGGTGCTGTGCATCAGCGGCCAGGTGGCCACGGCGGCCATCGGCACGGACGCCTTCCAGGAATGCGACGCCATCGGCATCTCGCGCTCGGTGACCAAGTGGAACACCCAGATCCGCGCCGTCGACGACGTGGGCAGCGTGGTAAGCCGAGCCTTTGAGCTGACGCGCCAGGGCCGTCCCGGTCCCGTGCTGGTCGACTTTCCCAAGGACGTGCAGCTGGCCGTGCCGCGCGACAGCGACGACGAAGGGCTTGGCCTACCTTCGCAGCAAAAGCTGGCCGCCCTGCGGGCGCGCCGCCAGTCGGGAAAGCTGGCGCCCAAACTGCCGCAGTCGGCCGTGCGCCGTGCGGCCGCGCTGATCGCCCAGGCCAAGCGCCCCATCTTCTATGGCGGCGGCGGACTGGTGAACGCCGGCCCCGAGGCTTGCGAGGCATTCACGGACCTGGTGCGCCACACCGGCGCGCCCTGCACCCTGACCTTGATGGGCCTGGGCGCCTTCCCCGCGTCGGATCCGCAGTTCGTGGGCATGCTGGGCATGCACGGCACGGTGGAAGCCAACCTGGCCATGCACAACGCCGATCTGGTGGTGTGCATCGGCGCCCGCTTCGATGACCGCATCACCGGCAAGCTGTCCGAATTCTGCCCGCACGCCCGCAAGATCCATATCGATATCGATCCCGCGTCGATCAACAAGGTGGTGCGCGTGGATGTGGCGCTGGTCGGCGATTGCCTGCCGCTGGTGCGCGCACTGCGCGCCGAGCTGGGCGACACGCCGCTGGAGCCCGCGCGCCTGGCGCCGTGGTTCAAGCGCATCGACGCCTGGCGCGCCCAGGATTGCCTGGGTTATCAGCCCGCGCCCGACGCCATCCTGCCGCAGCATCTGATGTCGCGCCTGAACGCCGCGCTGACGGGCCGCGACGCCATCGTCTCGACCGACGTGGGCCAGCACCAGATGTGGGCCGCGCAGTACCTGCGCTTTGAAAAGCCGAACCGCTGGCTGACCTCCGGCGGTGCGGGCACCATGGGTTATGGCGTGCCCGCCGCCATCGGCGCGCAGGTCGCGCATCCCGACAAGACGGTGGTCTGCGTCAGCGGCGACGCGTCGGTGCTGATGAACATCCAGGAACTGTCCACCGCCATGCAGCACCAGACGCCCGTGAAGGTCGTGCTGTGCAATAACGGCTACATGGGCATGGTGCGCCAGTGGCAGGAACTGATCCACGGCGGCCGCTACAGCCACAGCTACAACGCGTCGCTACCGGATTTCGTGGCCTTGGCCCGCGCTTTTGGTTGGGGCGCGGCACGGGTGGAAGACCCCGCCCAGCTGGACGCGGCGCTGGCCGAATGCCTGGCGCACGACGGCCCCTACTTCCTGGATGTGGCGGTGACGGCGCAGGAAAACTGCTTCCCGATGATGCCTGCGGGGCACGGGCATCAGAAGATGATGCTGGCCGAAGGGGTCTGGTACCAGGACGAGACGACCTGAGCAGCTGCGTTAGACGTCCTAAAACTGTATCGACAACCCGCCGTCCACGACCAGCACGTGGCCGTTCACATAGGACGCGGCCGGCGACGCCAGAAATACGGCCGCGCCGGCGATTTCTTCCGGTTCGCCCCAGCGCCCGGTCGGGTTGCGCGCGGCGATGCGCGCGCCGAACTGCGGGTCTGCAACCATCTCTGCGTTGGTTTCCGTGGCGAAGGTGCCGGGAGCGATGGCGTTGCTGGTGATGTAGTGCGGGCCGAATTCCGCCGCCAGCGCGCGCACCATGCCCGTCAGGCCCTGCTTGGCCGCGGGATACACCGCGTCGCCGGCGCGCGCCAGTTCGCCTACCACCGACGTGATCGCAATCAGCCGCCCGCCGCCCTGGCGCATCATGCGTTCCGCGGCAAACTTGGCCAGCAGCATGCCGGCCACGAGGTCGGTGTCGATCAGTTCACGGATTTCCGCGGGACTGGTGTCGCGCAGGGTCTTGCGATTGCGCGCGCCCACGTTGTTGACCAGCACATCCAGGCGGCCGTGTTCGTCGTCGATGCGGCGGAAGGCCTGTTCCATGGCGGCGTCGTCGCTGACGTCGAAAGGCAGCGCATGCGCGTCCAGGCCGGCGCCAGTCAGATCGGCCACGGCGGCGTCGACTGCGTCGGCGTTACGGCCGTTGATCAGCACGCGCGCACCGCAGCCTGCCAGCGCGCGCGCGATACAGAAGCCCAGCCCGCGGGCCGAGCCGGTCACCAGCGCAACCTGTCCCGTCAGGTCGAAATTGCGCAGATACGGAAGTGTCGTCATCGATGGGTCTCGTTCATTCCCTGAATTCCGGCGCCCAGTGCAGCAGCCGCCGTTCCAGCCAGGTCACACAATAAACCAGCGCAATGCCGACGATGGACAGCAGCGTCACCGCCGCGAACATGTCGGTGGCGTTCAACGTGGCCAGCGCGGTGATCATCAGGTAGCCCATGCCCGTGGTGGATCCCACGAATTCAGCCAGCACCACGCCGATCAGCGCAAAGCTGATGGCGTTGGGCAACGCCGCGAAGGTCCAGGCCGCGGCGGTGGGAATGCGCACGCGCCACAGGATCTGGCGCGGCGAGCCGCCCAGCGTGCGGCAGAAATCGACAAGCTCGCGCTCCACGCTGCGTCCGCCCTTGTAGGTGTTGAAGAACACCAGGAAGAATACGACGAACCAGGACGTGACCACCTTGGACGCCAGGCCCAGCCCGAAGAACATGGTGATGAGCGGCACGAAGGCGATGCGCGGCATGGAATTGAACGCCACGATGAAGGGGTTGAACACGTCGGCCAGGAAGCGGCTGCGGCTGAGCGTCATGCCCACCACGAAGCCGCTGCCCACGCCCACCACCAGGCCCACCATCGTCGCCTGCAGCGTCAGCCACAGATGCGGCCAGACCGAACGCGGACCGGGTTGCAGCCATTCCCAGAGCCGCACGGCGACGCGCGAGGGCTGGCTGATGAAGAAAGGATCGAACAGCGTGTTCTGCGTAAACCACGGAATGCGCGTGAGCGTTTCCCACGATCCCAGGATGACGGCAAGGATAAGCACCTGCCAGAAAGTGATGCGCAGCCGGCGCGCGACGGCGGCGCGGCGGTCCAGCCGCAGCTGGTCCTGCAGATTGTCGGCGGTATCAATCGAAGTCATGGCGCGTATCGGTTCAGGCGGCGGCGCGGAACTGCTGGCCCAGCACGCTCCAGAGGCTTTGCACGTGGGAGACGAACTGCGGCGTTTCGCGCAGCGTGAAGACATCGCGCGGATGCGGGATCTGGATGCGCTCGTCCAGCAGCACGCGGCTGGGCGGGCCGGACAGCACCACCACCCGGTCCGACAGCAGGATGGCTTCGTCCAGGTCGTGCGTGACCATCACGATGGTCTGGCCCAGCTTGCGCCAGATCTCCATCAGTTCACGGTGCAGGTGCGTCTTGGTGTGCGTGTCCAGCGCGCCGAACGGTTCGTCCAGCAACAGGATGCGGGGCTCCACCGCCAGGCTCATCAGCAGCGCCACGCGCCGCCGCATGCCGCCGGACAACTGATGCGGGAACGCGTCGGCGAAGGCGCTCAGGTGGCCCAGTTCCAGCAGTTCGGCGACGCGGCGTTCGATCCGGTCGGCGGGCACGCCCTGGAACTTCAGGCCCAGCGCCACGTTCTTGCGAACGCTGAACCAGGGCAGCAGCGTGTCCTTCTGGAAGATGTAGCCCAGCGCCGGCGGCACCTGCCCGTCCACGACGCGCCCGTCCACGCGGATCGTGCCGGTGGTGGGGCGCAGGAAACCCGCAATCATGTTCAACAACGTGCTCTTGCCGCAGCCCGACGGCCCCACGATGGAGACGAACTCGCCTTCCTGGATGGCAAGGCTGATTTCGCCCACCGCGTGCGTCGTGCCCTGGCGCGACTGGTACGCCTTGCCCACCTTGTCCAGCGTGATCATCAGAGGCCCCGGGCCTTGCGCACGAAGCTCATGTTCACGCACTTGGCGTACGGCACGGTCTTGATCTCGTCGTTGGAGAACTGGCGGCCGTCGCCCATGATCGCCGTCATGCGGTTGTACGCGTCCTCGGTGATGATGTTGTCGTTGAGGAACACCGTTTCCTTGTAGACGCCCAGGGTTTTCTCAATGGCGGCGCGGGGGAACGCGCTGAGGAAGTCGTCGAAGATCAGGTCGGTGATGGCCGCCGCGCTGTTGGCGGTGATGAAGTCCTGCGCCTTGACCATCGCGGTGACGAAGGCCTGCACCACTTCCGGCCGCTTCTGTATGGTGTCTTCAAGCGTCAGGGCCGCGATGCCGGGGACGTCGCCGCCCATGAACTCGTTCCACGAGCTTTCGGTGGTGGCGTCGAAGATGGGCACGCCCCAGCCTTCCTGGCGGGCCTGTTCCATCATGGACATCGTGGCCATGCTGGCGGCCACCGAACCCGTCTTGAGCGCGCCCAGCATCGTCGCCAGGTCGCCCAGGGGGCGGATGTCGACCTTGTCGGCCACGCCGGCCTTCTGCATCAGGTACAGCGCCATCAGCCACGTGCTGGACTGCGGCTGCGTCGCCCCGACGCGCTTGCCCGCCAGGTCCTTCAGCGACTTGATCTTGCCGCTTTCGTAGTCGTCCCGGCGCACGATGACGTTGGCGTAGGTGAGCTTGCGGTCGAAACCAAAGATCAGCGTGGCCGGCTTGCCTGCAAGGGTCAACGCGGGCGCCGCGGTAGCCGCGGTGGCGCCGAAGGCGATCTGGCCGGCGGCCAGCAATTGGTTGGTGCGCGGGCCGCTTTGCGAATTCAGGTATTCGACCTCCAGGCCGCCTTCGCCGAAAAATCCTTTCTTTAGTGCAACGTAGCCGGCCGCGAAAAAGGGGTCGATGCTGCCCTGGCCGTAGACGACCTTGCCCAGCTTGGGCTGCGCAAACACGACGCGCCCATTGAAGAGGCCGATGCCGGCCAGCGCGGACGCGGCGGCCAGAACGCGGCGGCGGGTGGTGAAGTCGGAGCTACGGGTCATGTCGTCCTCGGTGTGATCGGGTTGCAGCTGTTTGGCGTAAACAATACCCCAGCGCATGCCGCCCAACAATGTAAAACGCCCGGTTTCCCGGGCGTTCGTGACTGCGGCGCGTATCGGACTACGCCGCCGTCTTCTTGGGCGCGGCCTTTTTCACGGCCTTCTTGGCGGCGGTTTTCGTGGCCGTCTTGGTCGCGGTTTTCTTCACCGCGGCCTTCTTGGCCGGCGCCTTCTTTGCCGCCGTTTTAGTGGCTGTCTTTGTGGCCGTCTTCGCCGCCGTCTTGCCCGGCGCGCGGCCGGGCTTCTCGGGACGCGGCTCGAACTCGAAGCCGATCTTGCCGTCCGGCTGGCGCACCAGGAACGCCTTGAACTTGCGGTTCGTGCGGCTGGAGACAAAGCCGTCGAGAAGATCCGTGCGGCCGTTGGTCAGCAGCTTTTCCATCTGCTCGCGCGAGATTTCCTGCTGCAGGATGACCTTGCCCGAACGGAAGTCGCAGGTCTTTTCCGGACCGACGGACTTTTCGCAGACGTAGCTCATCCCGTGCTCGAAGACGCGCGACTGGCATTTCGGGCACGAGCCCACCGGCGTGTGGCCGGTGAAGTCCACGGCTTCGTTGTCGTCCTCGTCGTTCTGGCCGAAGTCGAACTCAAGCTTGTATTCGTCGCTGATGCGCAGGATGGCGGCGAACGGCCGGCCCATCTTGCTGATGAAGCCCTGCAGCGGACCGATCTCGCGCTTGGCCAGCAGCTCTTCGACTTCAGGCAGTTCGAACGTGCGTCCGCCCGGGTGCTTGCCGATCGAGAAATCGCAGGCCGTGCAGGCAAAGCGCCGGTAGTTTTCCTTGACGACGCTGCCGCACTTGGGGCACGGCGTCTGCAGCGTGGCGTAGTCGCCCGGGACCGTGTCGCGTTCGTATTCCTTGGCGCGCTTGACGATGACCTGGGTCATCTGCGCGATTTCGCGCATGAAGGCCTCGCGGTCGAGTGCGCCCTGCTCGATCTGCTTGAGCTTGTGCTCCCATTCGCCGGTAAGTTCGGGCGAGGTCAGTTCGGAGACGTCCAGGCCGGACAGCAGGGTCATGAGCTGACGCGCCTTGGCCGTGGGCACCAGGTCGCGACCTTCGCGGCGCAGGTAGACCTCGTTGAGCAGGCCTTCGATGATGGCCGCGCGCGTGGCCGGCGTGCCCAGGCCGCGCTCGGACATGGCTTCGCGCAGTTCTTCGTCGTCCACCAGCTTGCCGGCGCCTTCCATGGCCGACAGCAGCGTGCCTTCGTTGAAGCGCGCCGGCGGCTTGGTCGACAGGCCGACGGCTTCCACGTCCTCGGTGCGCACGGTTTCGCCGTCCGCCACGGGCACCAGGTTGGCGTCCTCGCCCTGGGCTTCCTTGCCGTAAACGGCCAGCCAGCCCGGATTCACCAGCACCTTGCCGTCGGTGCGGAAGCGATGCCCCTGCACTTCGGTCAGGCGGGTCGTGACGCGGTATTCCGCGGCGGGGAAAAACACCGCCAGGAAGCGCTTGAGCACCAAGTCGTAGAGCTTGGCCTCGGCCTCGCTCAAGTCATGCGGAATCTGCAGCGTGGGAATGATCGCGAAGTGATCCGACACCTTCTTGTTGTCGAAAATGCGGCGATTCGGCTTGACCCACTGCTGGCTGACGACGGTGTCCGCGTGGCGCGACAGGCCGCCCACGGCGTTGGAGCCGCCCTTGGCCAGCGCGCGCATGGTTTCCTGCACCGTGGTGATGTAGTCCTCGGGCAGGTAGCGGGAATCGGTACGCGGATAGGTCAGCGCCTTGTGGCGTTCGTACAGGGTCTGCGCCAGCGCCAGCGTGGTCTTGGCGGAAAAGCCGAAGCGGCCGTTGGCCTCGCGCTGCAGCGACGTCAGGTCGTACAGGGCCGGCGACATCTGGCTGGACGGCTTGGATTCCTCGGTGACGTTGCCCGGCTGATCACGGCAGGCCGCAACCACGCTTTGCGCGGCGGCTGCCGACCACAGGCGCGATTCGCGCTTTTCGGGGTCGCGTTCGTCCTTCTTGAATTGCGGATCGATCCAGCGGCCTTCGTAGAGGCCGGCGGCCGCGACGAACGAGGCGCGCACTTCCCAGTAGTCGCGCGGCACGAAGCGGCGGATGCGCTCTTCGCGTTCGGCCACGATGGCCAGCGTGGGCGTCTGCACACGGCCGACCGGCGTCTTGAAGAAGCCGCCGTCCTTGCTGTTGAAGGCGGTCATGGCGCGCGTGCCGTTGATGCCCACCAGCCAGTCGGCTTCGGCGCGGGAGCGCGCGGCCGCTTCCAGCGGCTTGAGCTGCGTATCGTCGCGCAGGTTGGCGAAGGCCTCGCGAATGGCGGCCTGCGTCATGGATTGGAGCCACAGGCGCTGGATGGGCTTTTTCACGCCCGCGTACTGAATGATGTAGCGGAAGATCAGTTCGCCTTCACGCCCCGCGTCACAGGCGTTGATGATGGCGTCCACGTCCTTGCGCTTGGCCAGCCGGACGAGGAGCTTAAGACGTTCGGCGGACTTTTTGTCAGTCGGGCCCAGTTCGAACGCAGGCGGAATCACGGGCAGGTGCGTGAAGCTCCACTTTCCCTTGACCGGATCGTTGGGCGCGACCAAGCTGAGCAGATGGCCGATGCTGGAAGCGAGCACGTAACGTTCGCTTTCAAAATAGTCACCCTCGCGCGCGAAGCCTCCCAAGGCGCGTGATATATCCAGGGCAACCGAGGGCTTCTCGGCAATAATCAGCGTTTTATTCATGTGTATCCAGTGGCGGTAGTCCCGCCGTAGTAGCGCGGATAATAAGATCGGAGATTCGCCAGATGCAAGTCGGCACTGAAAGACAAGCGGGATCCGAACTGCACGCTTGGCGTCAATTCCTGGCGCGAAGCACCCTGTGGCTAGGCGTTTTGCTGCTGGGCAGCGCCGCGGTCTGCTGGGTGGCGGCCAACTGGCAGGACATGACAAAAATGCAGCGTTTCGCCGGCGTGCAGGGCCTTCTGGCCGTCTGCGCGCTGGCCGCCGCGTGGGCCGGACTGCGCTTGCGCGCCCGGCCGAGCGTGCGGCGCAGCATCCCCGGCGCGCTGCTGGCTCTGGCTGGCATCCTGCTTGGCGCCCTGCTCGCGCTTTTAGGCCAAACTTACCAGACCGGCGCCGACACCTGGGAGTTGTTCGCCTGGTGGGCGGTGCTGTTGCTGCCGTGGGCGCTGGCCGCCGGCAGCCAGGCCGTCTGGCTGTTGTGGGCGCTGGTCCTGAACCTGGCGGCGGCCTTGTGGCTGGGTGAACGGGTGTTCACGTGGCTGATGATCTTTGGCGGCCCGGGCTTGCCCAGCCTGTTCATCGCGGCCTTGAACCTGCTGTTGCTGCTGGGTTGGGAACTGGCCGCGCACCGGTGGCGCGCCAGCACGGTTTTCGGGCCCCGCATTCTTGCCGCCATCACGATCAGCGTGCTGGTGCTGGCCCTGATGTTCGGAGACTCCATCGTCGAAGGCCTGGGCACCTACAACGGCATCGCGTGGGTCGCCGCGACCGTCGGGCTGGGTCTTTACTATCAGCGCGGCAGGCGTGATTTGGTCATCCTGGCCATGCTGGCCGCGGGCGTCATCTGCGTGTCGCTGCGCGTGGTGGGCGAATGGCTGTGGCGGCTGGAGCCCGGCGTCTGGGCCGCGCTGCCGCTGGCCGCGCTGCTGATGGCCGAAGCCGTGGTGGCCGCCCGCTGGCTGCGCGGGCTGAGCAACGAACCGTCGCCTGCCCTGCCGGCAGCGGACGCCGAACCGGCCGCCGCGTCGGCCGGCAATGCCGTGGACCCCGCCGATTCCGGCTCGCCCGTCGCGCAGCTTGCCCCGGCCGCCGTGCCGCGGGCCGAGCCGCCCTGGTACGTGCAGTGCCTGCTGGGCCTGAGCGCCTGGCTGGCCACATTGCTGTTGCTGGTGTTCGTTGCCTTTTCGAACCTGATCACGACCGAAGGCGGCGCGCTGGTGGCCGGGCTGGTGCTCTGCGCCGCCGGGGTGGCAGTGCTGCGCAGCGACGCCGGACCCTTCTGGCGACAATGCGGCACGGCCATGGCGTTCACCGGCCAGATCCTCATCGTCTTCGGCCTGTCCAGTTCCACGTCATTCGCCAGCGCCAGTTTCTTCGTGCTGCTGATGGCGGCCGCCGTCTACGCGCTGGGGCCTGACGTGATCCTGCGCTTTCTCAGCGGCCTGTTGATCGCCCTGGCGAGCGCGGCGCTGATCTGGCGAGGGCTGTCGCCCGACCTCATGCAGGAAGACCTGATGGAAGCCTGGTTGCGCTTCGACGCGACGCGGGCCACTTTCCTGTGGCTGCCCATCGGCGTGATCGGCGCATGGGCCACTGCGGTCATCATCACCGTCAGCCACCGGGTGGGCGCAAGGCGCGGGCATGCGCTGCAACCGTTGGCGTGGGCTTTCCTGCTGTCGGTGCAGGGCATGGTGTGGCTGGCCAGCGGCATTTCCGTCATCGAGCTTCCCGCCATCTGGCAACTGGCGCCGCAGACGGCCATCCTGATCGTGGCGGGCGCCCTGCTGCCCATGGCCGCGGCGCTGGCCGTGCTGTGGCCGCGGCGCAACCTGCTGACGGGCAGCGTCACCTGGGGAGTTCCGATCGCGCTGTTGTTGCTGGCGCTGTTCTGGCTGCCCAGCCCGGGAGTGGGTTTTGCGCTGGCGTGGCTGCTTCTGGGTTTCGGCCTGAACCAGCCCCGCGTGATGATCTTTGGCGCGGCAAGCCTGCTCGTCTACCTGGGCGTCTATTACTACCAATTAGAGCTGCCGCTGCTGCAGAAAGCGCTGTGGCTGGGCGGCGCCGCAGTGCTGTTCTTCGTATTGCGGGCGGCGGTGTGGCTGGTGCCGCGCCTGATGCGCACGCAGCCCCCCGCGCAGCCGCGAGTGATGCCGCCGGTGTCCGGCGTACTGCGTTGGCGCACGCTGGGCATCCTGGCGGGTCTGGCGCTGGTGCTGGTGGCCGCCAACGCGGGTATCTGGCAGCGCGAAAAGCTGCTGGCCTCGGGCAAGGTCGTCATTCTGGAATTGGTGCCGGTTGACCCCCGGTCGCTCATGCAGGGCGACTACATGGCGCTGAATTTTGCGGCCGGCCGCGAAGTGACGCGCCTGCGGCTGGGCGGCGCCCAGGCCGAAGCCGACACCGTCATGGGCTACGAGCCTGACGGCTATGTGATGCTGACGCCGGACGCGCGCGGCGTCGCCCAGGCCGTGCGCATCCAGTCCGACGTCCATCCGCACACGGACGGCGAGGTCCCGCTGCGTTACCGTGTCCGAGGCAACGGCGTGCGCATCGTCACCAACGCGTATTTCTTCCCGGAAGGCCAGGCCGCCCGTTACGAGGTCGCCAAATATGGGGAACTGCGCGTCGCCGACGACGGCGAGGCCTTGCTGGTCAGAATGCTGGGGGCGGACTTGCAGCCGCTGTAGGCGGCTGTGTGGCCTGGGTGGTCAGCGCGGAAAGCGCTCGGCCCAGCGCGCCGTCGCTTCCCGCAGGAACGGCGCGACGCCTTCCGCAGGGAACGGCGTAAACCCCAATGCCCTCCAGGCGGCCTGCAAGGGCTGCAGAGGCGCGCCGGTGTCGATGGCCGGTGCCCCGTTCTGCTTGGACAGCTTGAGGCCGCTGGCGGCGTCCAGGATCAACGGCACATGCATGTACCGCAGCGGCGGCAGGCCCAGCAGCCTGCCCAGCACACGCTGCCGGGCTGTGGAACTGAGCAGGTCGGCGCCGCGCACGACGTCCGTCACGCCCTGCGCGGCATCGTCCACCACCACGGCCAACTGGTAGGCCCATAGGCCATCAGCCCGCCGCAATGCGAAATCCCCCACCGCCTGCGCCACGTCCTGTTCCTGCGGTCCCAGCCAACGGTCCGTGAAGTGTTCCACGCCGTCCGGCACGCGCACGCGCCAGGCGCGCGCCTCGCGTCCCGGCGGCAGGCCGTGGCGGCAAGTCCCCGGATAGGCCCGTTCGCCATCGGCGCCGGGCGCCGTCTGGCCGCGCAGCGCCGAGTCGGCGATTTCCCGGCGTGTGCAGCCGCAGCCATAGATCAGCCCGTGTGCGGCCAGGGCGTCAAAGGCGGCCTGGTAGACCTCGTTGCGATGCGATTGCCAGATGACTTCGCCATCCCACGCCAGGCCAAGGGCTTCCAGCTGGCCCATGATGACCCGGTCCGCGCCGGGAACCGTGCGCGGCGTGTCGACGTCTTCGATGCGCAGCAGCCAGCGTCCGCCCTGGGCGCGCGCGTCCAACCAGCTTGCCAGCGCGGTCGCCAGAGAGCCCGCATGCAGCGGGCCGCTGGGGCTGGGAGCAAAGCGGCCGACGTAATTCACAGGGATGGATTTACAGGACTGGACCCGCGCGACAACGCGCGCGGGGGAAAGGACGGGTGACGATGCCAGGGGTGCGGCGGCGCAGGCTTAGTGCAGCAGGCGCACGCCGTCTTCGTCCAGCAACTCTTCCAGGACCAGATTGTCGATCTCGGCCTCTTGGCTCCAGAGCACCATGAGGGCAATGATCTTGATCTTGGATAGCGGCACCGGCGTTTCCGGGGATGCAAGGCCCCGGTCGATGACGATTTCGCGCAGGGGCGCGGGCAGCACGCCGGCCGATTCCAGGAAGGCGATGAAGCCGATGGATTCGGTGCCGAGCTGTTGGTATTCGTTGTCGGTGTAGATGCGGGTGCCGGAAGTAGGCGCCTGTGCAAGATCCACACAGCGTTCGGTGGTCTCGGCCAGCCCGTACAGCCAGCCGAGCGCGTCGTCGATGTCTTCGTGCTCGAAACCGGCGGCGGCGAGCCGCTTGGCGAGCACATCGGCAGCAGGACAGGCCTGCGGCGTGTAGTAATTCTCGAACAGATAGACCAGGATATCGAACATATGGCGCAGTTTGTGCCTGTTTGCACAGTCGGCCCGCATATCGGCAGACCAGCAAACATGAATTTTACTTTACGCCGATTTATTTTGCCGGGCAACCGTCGGAAAGGCGGGTGTTGTATGGCGTCCCTTTGCCGCAAAAACGGCTCGTTCCACCCCCAAATAGCGCCAAAATGGTCGATTCCGTTGGATCAGGGCGGATCCCGGGGATCCGCCCCTTTTTGCCGTCAGCCGGCGCAGGCGCGTGACGCGGTCAGGCCGATTTGGGCGAGTTTTCCAGTTTCAGTTCCGCCACTTGTCGGATGAATACCGGGATGCAGATCGCCAGGCCGATAAGCCCGCTGGCCAACCCGGGCAGGATGGTCAGCAAGGCGCCGATGGTGCACAACCACCGCTCCCAACTTTTCATCCCGACCAGCATGTAGCGCGAGAACGCCGCCGACAGCAGCACCAGCCCGACCATGCAGCCAAACAGCGTCACGAAGAAGTCGTACCACGTGAAGCCTTGCACCGATATGAGCAGAGACGGCGAGAACACGAACACGAACGGAACGATCAATTTGGTGATGCCGAGCCTGAACGCGGTGTTCCCCGTCTTGAAAGGGTCGCTGCCCGCCATGCCCGCCGCGGCGTAGGCCGCCAGGGCAACCGGGGGCGTAATGTCCGCCAGGATCCCAAAATAGAACACGAAGAAATGGGCGGCGATGGGTTGCACCCCGAGCTGCACCAGGGTGGGTGCGGCCACGGCCACCATGATCAGGTAGTTGGCCGTGGTGGGGATGCCGCAGCCCATCAGAATGCAGACCAGGCCCGTCATGACGAGCGCCGCGACCAGCGTCAGCGATTGCATGTTGGCCACGGTGTCCGGAATGACCATCGATGCGACGCCGGCGATGGACTGCGCCGCCGAGATCACGATGTACGAGATCTTGAAGCCGACGCCGGTCAGCGTCACGACGCCGATCACGATGCCGACGGTTCCCGCCGCGGCGCCCACCGCCAGCGCGTATTTGGCCCCCGTTTCGAAGGCTTCATAGAGATCGCGCCAGCGCAGCCGCTGGAACGGGTTCAGCAGGCCCACGATGATGCAGCCGGTGATGCCGGCGAAGGCGGCCAGATACGGCGTGCGGCCGCTGGCCAGCACGCCGATAAGCAGAACCAGCGGAATCAGCGTCGGCCAACGCATCTTGAACGACTGCTTGAGCTTGGGCATTTCCTCGGCGGTCAGGCCGCGCAGGCCCTCGCGCTTGGCCTCGAAATGCACCTGCATGAACATGCCGAAGAAGTACAGAAACGCCGGAAAGATGCCGGCGATGGCGATCTGCTGGTACGGAATGCCCAGAAATTCGATCATCAGGAAGGCGGCCGCGCCCATGATGGGCGGCGTGATCTGGCCGCCGGTGCTGCTGGCGGCTTCCACGCCCGCAGCGAAATGTCGCGGATAACCGATGCGGATCATGGCCGGGATGGTCAGCGATCCCACCGTGACCGCGTTGGCCACCGACGAGCCGGACAGCATGCCGAACATGGCCGAGCCGAAGACCGACACCTTCGCCGGGCCGCCGGCATAGCGGCCGGCGATCGTGGAGGCCACGTCCAGGAACAGCTGGCCCAGCCCGATACGGGTGGCCAGCACGCCAAACAGGACGAAGTGGAACACATAGGTCGCCACCACGCCTACCGCCACCCCGTACACCCCCTGGCTGGTCAGGTACATGTGATTGACGATCTGGGACCAGTTGTTGCCCGCATGCTGCAGCAGCCCGGGGAAATACGGACCGAACATGGCGTAGGCCATGAATACCAGCGCAATGATGGGCAGCGGCCAGCCCATGGCGCGGCGGGTGGCTTCCAGCAGGCCGATCAGCAGGATCGAGCCCATGACGACGTCGATCGGCAGGGGATTGCCCACGCGGAACGCCAGGTCTTCGAAGATATAGGGGATGTACAGCACCGACAGCGCCAGCGCGATAGCGATGATCCAGTCGTAGAGCGGAATGCCGCCTGGTGTGAACCACGTGGATTTGGGCTGGCGCTGGTAATGCGACTTCGAAAAGCCGAAAACCAGGAAGATGAGACTCAGCACGAAGGCGAGGTGAACGCCACGGTGCGTCGCCTCGCGCAGCAGGCCAAAGCCGGCGGTGTAGTAGTGAAAGATCGAAAGCGTGACCAGCAGGCCGGAAACGATCCAGGTTGCTGTCTTGTCCAGCGGCCGGAAGCGGATTTCCGAGTCGTACTTTTCCGCCAACTGCTGGGTTTTGTCGTGATCAATTTCCATCGCGGTAATTCTCAAGGTGTTCCAGCAAGCAGGGCCGCGCAGCGGCGGCCCTGCTCAAAGGCGGCGCATCAACCAACGCCGCCACATAGATTCTTAAACGATCCGCCATCCCTTCAAAGGCAAGCCAATCGCAAAAAGAACCGAGGCCGCCCAAGCGAGGCCGCGCGGATCCGGCTTCGCCGGTCCGCCAACGGCGCCCCCTGGGGGGGAAAGCGCCGCAGGCGCTTCGGGGGGGCTTACTTCAGCAGGCCGATTTCCTTGTAGAACTTCTCGGCGCCCGGGTGGAACGGGATGCCGGCGCCCTTCACGGCGTTGTCGCGCGTGATGAGCTTGCCCTTGGCGTGGCCGTTGTCCAGCGTCTTGCGCGTGGCGTCGCTGTAGAGCGCCTTGGTGACGTCGTAGACGACCTGCTCGGGCAGCTTGGCCGACGTGACCATCTGCGCATTGACCGAGATGGTCTTCACTTCACCGACGTTCTGGTAGGTGTTGGCGGCGATGGTGTCGGGCGTGAAGAATTCCTGCTTGGCGCGCAGCGCGTCGATTTCCGGGCCGACCAGCGGCACGATTTCGATGCCCGCGCCGCTGGACGCCAGTTCGGCGATGGCGCCGGCAGGTGCGCCGCCCACGAAGAAGAACGCGTCCAGGCCGCCGTCCTTGAGCTTGTCGCCGGCCTGGTTGGGCTTGAGGTATTCGGCCTTGATGTCTTTGTCGGTCATGCCGTAGGCGCCCAGGATCAGGCGCACGTCGACCAGCGTGCCGGAGCCCGGCTCGTCCATGGACACGCGCTTGCCTTTCAGGTCGGCCACGCTCTTGATGCCGGCGCCTTTGCGCGTCACCAGATGGATGCTCTCGGGGTACAGGGTGGCGATCAGGCGCAGGTCCTGCGCCTTGGGCTTGCCTTCGAACGTGCCCGTGCCGCTGTAGGCCCAGAACGCGACGTCCGACTGCGTGAAGCCCGCCTCGAAGGAACCGCCGATGATGCCGTTGATATTGGCAACCGAGCCGTTGGAGGCCACCGCCGTCGCAACGAGCTTGCCCGGTTGCGAGACGGCGTTGGCGATGATGCCGCCGATGGGGTAGTAGGTGCCCGCGGTGCCGCCCGTGCCGATGCGGAAGAACTGCTGGGCCTGAGCGGAACCCACGGTGCCGACGGCGGCGACCGCGACGGTCAGGGCGGTGATCCAGTGCTTGAGTTTCATGCGGGCTTCTCCGGTATGGATGACAGGTGTATCGAATGACGTGGTTCGTCTTGTCATTTCCGGCGCCGGTGGTTTTTCCGGGCCAAAAATGGGCCTCCCCTTGGGGGCCGTTTTCATGATGAAATTCTGTCATGTCGACTTCTCGTAGCCAATGGTTACGGGGCTATCGTTTACCTGGGGGTGTGACGCTCCTTAGGTTATGGGTGGCCCTGCTTTGGTTATGTGTGCGGTTACATCGCAACGCAGGACAATGGAGTTACCCAAGATGTCTCAGGAAGTCATACGCGGCATTGCGCTGCCCCCGCCCGCCCAGCCGGGCGATCCCTTGTCCCGCGTGGATACGCCGAGCCTGGTGTTGGACCTTGCGCCGTTCGAGGCCAACCTTCGCGCCATGCAGGCCTGGGCCGATCGCCACGACGTGGCGTTGCGTCCGCACGCCAAGGCGCACAAGTGTCCGGAAATCGCGTTGCGCCAGCTTGCGCTGGGCGCGCGCGGCATCTGCTGCCAGAAGGTCAGCGAAGCCCTGCCCTTCGTGGCCGCAGGCATTCGCGACATCCACATCAGCAACGAAGTCGTCGGCGCCGCCAAGCTGGCGCTGCTGGGTCAGCTGGCGCGCGTCGCCAAACTGAGCGTGTGCGTGGACAATGCGCAGAACCTGGCGCAGATCTCGCAGGCGATGACGCAGGCGAGCGCGGAGGTTGACGTGCTGGTCGAAGTCGACGTGGGCCAGGGCCGTTGCGGCGTATCGGACGATGCGCTGGTGCTGGCGCTGGCGCAGCAGGCGCGCGACCTGCCGGGCGTGAACTTTGCGGGATTGCAGGCCTATCACGGGTCGGTGCAGCACTACCGCACGCGCGAAGAGCGCGCCCAGGTGTGCCGCCAGGCGGCGCGCATCGCCGCATCCTACGCCCAGCTTCTGCGCGAAAGCGGCATTGCCTGCGACACGATCACCGGTGGCGGCACGGGCAGCGCGGAATTCGACGCGGCCAGCGGCGTCTACACCGAATTGCAGGCCGGCTCGTACGCGTTCATGGATGGCGACTACGGCGCGAACGAATGGGACGGCCCGCTGACGTTCCAGAACAGCCTGTTCGTGCTGGCCACGGTCATGAGCGCACCCGCGCCGGATCGCGTGATCCTGGATGCCGGGCTCAAGTCGACCACGGCGGAATGCGGGCCGCCCGCCATCTTCGGCGAGCCTGGTCTCACCTACACGGCCATCAACGACGAACATGGCGTCGTGCGCGTGGAGCCGGGCGCAGAGGCGCCCGCGCTGGGATCCGTACTGCGGCTGGTGCCTTCGCACGTCGATCCGACCTTCAACCTGCACGACGGCCTGGTGGTCGTGCGCGACGGCGTGGTTCAGGACATCTGGGAGATCTCGGCGCGGGGCTTTTCGCGCTGATTCGTTTTGGCAGCGGCCCGGCGGTCCGGACGCCAGGCGGCCGCACGGGTCAGCGGCCCCGGCTGGCGATCCGACCTCCCGCAGCCCGCGCCACATCCCACCGCCGCAAAGTTCGCTGAACGAAAAAAGGCCGGCGCGTCGTCGACGCACCGACCTTCGGATGCAGGCTGCCGCGCCTACTTGGCCTGGTTCTGGATTTTCTCTCCGCCACGTTCGATGTCTTTGCCGGCACCTTCCATCGTGTTGCATCCGGCGGTCACGGCAGAGATCGCCAGCATCAGCACAAGCCAAATACGGTGGGTCATGTTTTTCTCCTTCGGGCATTCATTGGACATAGCGGGTCACGCCGATCGGCCGCCGCGATTATTTGTCCAGCAAGTCCCGTGCCTGATCCTTGGCCTCGCCCACGTTGCGCTGCACTTTGCCCTCGGTCTTTTCTGCCTTGCCTTCGACTTCGGTCCGGGTGCTGCCCGTCACTTTGCCGGCCGTTTCCTTCACAGCGCCCTTCACTTCCTTGACGGCGCCCTTGATGCGGTCCTTGTCCATGTCATCGCTCCTCAGGTCTCGGGTTGCGTGAAACCGCGCCGGAAAAACCTGAATCCAGCTGCGGACAAGTCCAATATAGGAAGCACGCCTAGTGGGCGATAGAAGCAGACGCACCAGGTCAGCTGATGCATTTTTACCTGTCCTGCAGGTTCGTCATCCCCAGGAACTGCCGCAACTCAGGAGTGCCGGGTGCGTTGAATAGCGTCTCCGGCGGCCCAATCTCGTGGACCCGGCCCTGATGCATGAAGACCACGCGGTCACATACCTCGCGCGCGAAACGCATCTCGTGCGTCACCATCAACAGCGTCATCCCGTCGGACGCCAATTCCCGCACAACCGCCAGCACCTCATTGACCAGTTCCGGATCCAGCGCCGACGTGATCTCGTCACACAGCAACGCCAGCGGCTGCATGGCCAGGGCACGGGCGATCGCCACGCGCTGCTGCTGGCCGCCGGACAGCTCGTCCGGCCAGGCGTCGAACTTGTGGGCAAGGCCCACGCGGGTCAACATGGCGCGGGCCATGTCCGCGGCCTCGCGTTCGGGCATGCGCTTGGCCACCATGGGCGACAGCATGACGTTACGCCCCACGGTCAGGTGCGGAAACAAATTGAACTGCTGAAAGATCATCCCGACCTTCAGCCGCAACGCCCGCAGCCGCAGTTCGTCATTGCCCAGTTGCGCGTCGGCCACCATGATCGCCCCGCCGTCGATCTGCTCCAGTCCGTTGATGCATCGCAACAGCGTGCTCTTGCCCGAGCCGCTCTTGCCGATGATGGCGATGACCTCGCCCGGATCGACGCGCAAGGTCACTCCTTTCAGGACTTCGTTGTCGCCGAACCGCTTGCGGACGTCTTCAAGGGCGATGAGGGGCATGCAACTTCCTTTCCAGCCGGAGGCTGAGGCGCGACAGGGGCCAGCACAGCGCGAAGTAGACCAGCGCTGCGCACGCATAGACGGTAAAGGGACTGAAGGTGGCGTTGGTGATCACCGTGGCCGCTTTCGACAGCTCCGTGAAGCCGATGATGGACGTCAGCGCCGTGCTCTTGACGATCTGCACCGCAAACCCCACGGTCGGCGCCACGGCGATGCGCAGCGCCTGCGGCAGCACCACATAGCGCATCTGCTGCACATAGCCCAGCGCCAGGCTGGCGGACGCTTCCCACTGTCCCTTCGGCACGGCCTCCACGCAGCCGCGCCAGATCTCGGCCAGGAACGCGCCCGACCACAGCGTCAGCGCCGCCCCGGCGGCCAGCCACGGCGGCACCTCCACGCCGATCAGCGACAACCCGAAGAACGCCAGGAAAAGCTGCATCAACAGCGGCGTGCCCTGGAAAAGCTCGATATACGCCCAGCTTGCGCGGCGCATCAGCGCGACGCGGGACGTGCGCATCATCAGCGCCAGCAAGCCCATCAGCGCCCCGCCCGCAAAGGCCGCCAGCGACAGCACGATCGTCCAGCGCGCCGCCAGCAGCAGGTTGCGCACGATGTCCCAGGTTGAAAACTCGGTCATCGCGCCGCCTTGCGGAACAGCCGCCGCCCGGTCATGCGCAACAACTGCCGCAGCAGCACCGCCAGCGCCAGATAGATGCCCGTCGTCACGAAATACACCTCGAAGGCCCGAAAATTGCGCGACTGGATGAAATTCGCGGCAAAGGTCAGGTCCTCAGCCGCGATCTGCGAGCACACCGCCGATCCCAACATCACGATCACGATCTGCGAGGACAGCGCCGGCCAGATACGCATGAGCGCCGGCTTGAGCACGATGTGCCGGAACACCTGCAGCCGCGACAGCGCAAGGCTGGCGCCGGCCTCGTACTGGCCTCGCGGCGTGGCGTCGATCCCCGCGCGGATGATCTCCGCGCTGTAGGCGCCCAGGTTCAGCGCCATCGCCAGGCACGCCGCCTGCATCTCCCCAAGCCGGATGCCCAGCGACGGCAGGCCGAAGAACACAAAAAACAGCTGGATCAGAAAGGGCGTGTTGCGGATCACCTCGACATAGGCCGTGACGGGCGCGCGCAGCCACGCGGGCCCTTGCGTGCGCGCCCAGGCGCAGGCAATGCCCAGCGCCACGCCCGCCACCGCGCCGAACGCAATCAGTTCGACGGTAACGGCCAGTCCCTTCACCAGCACCGGCGTGTACTCGAACACCGACGAGAAGTCGTACTGGTAGGCCATGACGGCGCGCTCGGCCTACAGGTCCTTGGGCAGCTCGGCGCCCAGCCATTTCTGCGAGATCGCCGACAGCGACCCGTCGCGCTTGGCGCTGGCCAAAATGTCGTTGACGCGGGCGCGCAGCTTGGGCTCGTCCTTGTTCAGGCCGATGTAGCACGGCGAGTTCTTGATCAGGAATTTCGTCTCCGGCTTCTTGGCCGGATTTCGCGCCAGGATGGCGGCGGCGACCACGTTGCCGGTGGCGATCATCGGCACCTGGCCCGACAGAAAGGCCGTGATGGTGCCGTTGTTGTCTTCGTAACGCTTGACCGTGGCGGATTCGGGCGCAATCTTGGTGAGCTCGATGTCCTCCACCGCGCCGCGCGTCACGCCGATGGTCTTGCCCGCCAGATCGGCGGCGGACGCCACCTTCAGGTCGGCCGGCCCGAACACGCCATTGAAGAACGGCGCATAGGCGTCGGAGAAATCGATGGCTTTCTCGCGCTCGGCGTTCTTGCCCATGCTGGAGATCACCAGGTCCACTTTCTTGGTTTGCAGATAAGGCACGCGGTTGGCGCTGGTGACCGGCACCAGTTCCAGCTTCACGCCCAATTGCTTGGCGATGAGCTGGGCGGTGTCGATGTCGTAGCCCAGCGGCTTCATATCGGAGCCCACCGACCCAAACGGCGGGAAGTCCTGCGGCACGGCGATCTTGATGACGCCCGCCTTGACGATATCGTCCAGCGCGTCGGCATGCGACAGGGGCGCGGCGAGCATGCTGGCGGCGGCGCAAAGGGACAGCAACAGGGTTCTGCGTTTCATAAGGAACTCTCCAGGGCCCGCACTGCCCGGCTGGGCCAATGCGTTGCACACCAAGTCGGTATACAAACTGGAAAGATGCAAGTTCCATGCCATGTGGGCTGCACTGGGAGCGGCGCGTGCTTCGCCCCGTTCTGGTGCGCCCGATGCGTCGATGGCGGGCGTCGCGGCACTGGTTTGGACCGCATGCGCGATACGCCAAAGGATAAAACGGCAGCCAGTTCTACTTCAGACGCATCCCGGTGCCGCGTTATCGCCTGGGGGTGGAGTTCTTGAGACGCCCGGCGCGGCGTGGGCCTGGGGTGGGCGGGGCTACGATTGCGGTCCGGAGCCTTCGCTCCGGACTGCCCCGCGCTCAACCTCGTGGCCGCCTGAGGCGGCTGCCTTCGGTTTCCGCCGGGCGCATCTACACGCCCCGCCCACCCCAGGCCCACGCCGCACCGGGCTTTGCTGTTGAATCTTTACGGGCGTCGGGGCGGATTGGGTTCTTTAGGATCTTGCACGCATCCGTGAGCAAGAGAAGCGTCTTGCGCTGCCCGTCACCGTTCGGCCGCGCGGGCGGCCTCCGGTGACTTACGCGGCGTCTTGCGTCGTAGCGTTGACGCTTCGCGAGTAGGTTGCCCAGTTGCCGGGCACCCGCATGGACGGGCTACCAACTTGAAGTAGCGCTCCCCGGGTGTCAGTGATTCACCGCGCATTGCGCGACCCGCCCAAGGATGAAACGGCAACCAGTTTCACTTCGGACACCCCCCCGCCAAGCAACCGCCCACAAAAAAGCCGTCCCTGCACAGGGACGGCTTGTTGCCGCAACAGCGGGCGCCGATTAATCCACCTGCGCGCCCGACTGCTTCACCGCCTTGCCCCATTTATCCACTTCCGAGGCAATAAACGTCCCCGTCGCCTCCGGCGACAACGGCATCGGTTCCGCGCCACGATCCCGGAAGAACTTCTGCATCTCCGGCGTATTCAACACCTGCCCAATCTGCTTGCTCAGCGCATTGGTGATCTCGGCAGGCGTGTCCTTCGGCGCCAACACCGCCGCCCAGCCAATCGCCTCAAACCCCGGATAACCCGATTCCGCCACCGTCGGCACATTGGGCAACTGCGGCAGCCGCTTGGCCGTCGTCACCGCCAGCGCCACCGCCTTCTTGCTTTGCACGTGCGGCAGGCCCGCCGTGACGGAGTCCACCATCAGCGGAACCTGGTGACCCAGGAAATCCGCCTGGGCCGGACCGCTGCCCTTGTACGGAATGTGGCGGATGTCGATGTCGGCGGCGGCCTTGAACATTTCGGCCGACAGATGCTGCGTGCCGCCGATGCCCGCGCTGGCGTAGGCCAGTTCACCCGGGTTGGCGCGGGCCTGCGTCACCAGCTGCTGCAGCGACGTGATGCCCGAGGCCGGCGTGGCCAGGAACATCAGCGGCACCGAGAACACGCCCGAAACCGGGGCGAAATCCTTGGTCAGGCTGTAGTTGATGGTCTTGTACAGCGTCTGGTTCACCGCCGCGGCGCTGCCCGCGATCACCAGCGTGTAGCCGTCGGGCGCGGCGCGCGACGCCTGCTCCATGCCGATATTGCTGCCGGCGCCGGCGCGGTTCTCCACGACGATGGGCTGCTTGACGGCGGCGCCCAGCTTCTCGGCCAGGGCGCGGGCAAAGATGTCGGTGGCCTGCCCGGGCGGGAACGGCACGATCAGGCGGATGGGACGGTCGGGATATTCGGCGTGGGCCGGGGCGCCGGCCGCTGCCAGCGCCAGGCCGGCGGCAAGACTGGAAAGAATACGTTTCATGATTGGTCAGTAAAAAGCGACAGCCGGTAGCGGGCCGAGGGCACGCTGGCTGCATAAAATAGAGCGCCCGCGCTGGCGGCCCTTGTGAGGCCGGCCCGGGGCAGATCGGGGGGTAGCGTCACGATAGCATCCCCCCGTCGGTGCTACATTTGCCTTTTCGCGCTTCCCCCGGGGAAGTTCCCCGAAATTTCCTTTATCCCCTGTCCTTACATCCGCAGGAAACGCCATGGAATTCAGCCAGTTCAACGTCGACACCCTCATGGAGATCACCTCCCGCCCGGACCTCGTGTTCGTCAGCGGCAAGGGATCCTGGCTGGAGGATCACGCGGGCAAGCGATATCTGGACTTCGTGCAGGGCTGGGCGGTGAACACCCTGGGCCACTCCGCGCCCGAAATGCAGCGCGCGCTGGTCGAACAGTCGCAAAAGCTGATGAACCCGTCGCCGGCGTTCTACAACATCCCCTCGATCGAGCTGGCCCAGCGCCTGACCGGCGCGTCCGACTTTGACCGCGTCTTCTTCGCCAACAGCGGCGGCGAAGCCAACGAAGGCGCCATCAAGCTTGCGCGCAAATGGGGCCAGGTCAAGAAGAACGGCGCCTACAAGATCATCACCATGAACCACGGCTTCCACGGCCGCACCCTGGCCACCATGTCCGCGTCGGGCAAGCCGGGCTGGGACAAGATGTTCGCGCCGCAGGTTGAAGGCTTCCCCAAGGCCGAACTGAACGACCTGGAATCCGTGCGCAAGCTGATCGACGACAAGACCGTCGCCATCATGCTGGAACCCGTGCAGGGCGAAGGCGGCGTGCTGCCCGCCACCAAGGAATTCATGCAGGGCCTGCGCAAGCTGGCCGACGAAAACCAGCTGCTGCTGATCGTCGACGAAGTGCAGACCGGCATGGGCCGCACCGGCAAGATGTTCGCCTACCAGCACTTTGACGTCGTCCCCGACATCATGACGCTGGCCAAGGGCATCGGCGGCGGCGTGCCGCTGGCCGCCCTGCTGGCGCGCCAGGAAGTCAGCGTGTTCCAGCACGGCGACCAAGGCGGCACCTACAACGGCAACCCCCTGACCACCGCCGTCGGCGTCGCCGTCTTCGACGCCCTGGTGTCCCCCGGCTTCATGGACGCGGTCAACGCCCGCGCCAAGCAGCTCTCCGAAGGCCTGCTGGCCCTGTCGGCCAAGTACGGCATGAAGGGCGAGCGTGGCATGGGCCTGCTGCGCGCCTTGGTCATGGACCGTGACGACGGCCCCGCCATCGTCGAAGCTGCGCGCAATCAGGCGCCGGAAGGCCTGCTGCTGAACGCCCCGCGTCCGAACCTGTTGCGCTTCATGCCGGCGCTGAATGTGACGGCTGAGGAAGTGGATTCGATGCTGAAGCAGCTGGACGCTCTGATTGCGCAGGTGCGCAAGGCTTGATCGGGTTTAGACCGTAGTACATGCAGGGGCCGCTGTTTCAGCGGCCCTTGTTTTTTGTTGGTTGGTTCGCGGTTGTTATTGGGTATGCGGCCGTGGGTTGGGACACGTTAAGGGAAACGAATGGACGCGAAGGAATTTGTCGGCAACTGGAATGCGCTGCGGGGGGAGTTGTTGGAGACGTTCATGGCGGTGGATGGCGGCAGCGACGTGGCGGCGAAGGTCCGGGCGTTGGGGTTGTCGGCTGAGCAGCTTGCGGGGGTGCGGGAGGTGTTGGACGCCGCGCTACGCGACACGATGTATTCGTTGTTGCTGGGGTTGGATGGCGCTGCCAGCATTGGGGATAGTCAGGAGCAGTTCACCATTGCGGGTGAGGATGGGGTGGTGATTGAGGATATTGAATCGGAGGCTTGGGAGTGCTTCCTTGGTGAATTTGGGTCTGGTTCCGTTGTGGGATCCGGTTCCGCGCTTGATACGGAGGGAGTGTCCGGATTTTTGTGTGCAGGCCTATGATGGTTTTCAAGGAGACCGACC
>NZ_DAMDGT010000015.1:0-127702 GCF_032102605.1 Achromobacter sp.
AGGGAGGCTCCGAAATTCTACCGGTTGGTGTCTACCTGAAGGGGGAGCTTACGCGAGGTGTCGACACTCTCCACATAATCGATGGTCAACAGCGGTTGACGACTCTACAGTATGTCTTGGCCGGTATCCGTTTAGCCACCCGCGAGCTCGAGATTGAGGACTATGAGTCTTATTTGGCCGCCGTGCTGGATAACCCAAACCCCAGCACCATGGCCAACGCGGCCGTTGAAGTATTCAAAGTCTGGCCGACGTTCTCCGATCAGAAGGCATTTGTTGAGGCCATGACCGCTGACCAGTTGGTTACGCTGCAATCCCGGTTCCCCGAGCACTTCACCAAATCCGGCACCCTCCGGCAAATTGGCATCACTCATCCTGCGGCGTTGGACGCCATCTGGAATTTCGCCGATTGGGCCTTGAACTGGATCAAGGACAACGGTGGCGCTGATGCCGTCGAAGCGTTGGTTCTGGCGATCTTGACCGACCTAAAAGTGGTGATGATTCAGTTAGAGAAAGACGATGATGCCCAGGTTATTTTTGAAACCTTGAACGGTCGTGGAGCGAAGCTCGATGCTACGGACTTGATCCGTAATTACTTGTTTATGAGTGTCGACAGCGCCACTGAAGATTCAGCATTGCTGTACGACGGTAAGTGGAAGCAGTTTGAAGAAGAAACGTGGAAAACCAAAGAGCGCCGAGGTCGCATCACTAAACCACGGTTGGAGTGGCTGATTTTTTCTGCTATTCGTGCACAGACTGGGCAGGAAGGCGATCTGGCCCGACTGTACGTAGATTTTAAAAGCCACTCTCAAGGTAAGACCACAACCCAGCAATTGGATATGCTTGATACCTATGCCAAGCATTATCTTCAACTGATCGAAGGAGAAGGCCCCTTGCCTGTAGCCAGGTTCGGCAGACGTCTCCAGCCCTTTGACACTACAACCACCCATCCACTTGCATTGCGCATTTCAATAGCCGACTTGCCGGACAGCGAGAAGACAGCGATGTTCAACGATATCGTCTCCTATGTCGTACGCCGTGCAGTTTGTGGCCTGACCCCTAAGAACTACAACAACTGGTTCATGTCGATGCTGCGCCAATGGATCAAAGGGCCTATGACCCGTGTCGCGTTGAGAGACCTTCTAGCCTCATCACCCAGCAGTCCTGTGTCACGCTGGCCTGACGACGATGAATTCACACATGCCCTCCAGACAGCAGCTATTTACTACGGCAACCTTGACGCAGGTCGGTGCCGCATGTTGCTCACTGAGTTGGAAGGCTGGCTACGCTCGACCAAGCGCACTGAAGAGCCCACCATCCCAGACTTGTCCAACCTTGATATCGACCATATCTTGCCGAGATCCTGGTATGAGCATTGGGCACTCTCCGATGGCTCCAAGGCGACATCCGTCGATGCCCAATTCGCAGAACAACAAGAGCTCATGGGCGGTATCCTATCAAGTCAGGACCAGGCTATCCGTCAGCGTGACAAGGCAATCCCGACGTTGGGTAATCTCACATTGTTAAACCTGTCGGTCAACCGTGAGGCGCAGAACAAGTCGTTCCCCATTAAGAAAAATCTGCTGATCGCTAACACTGTGCTGAGCATCAACGGCAGCTTGATGACTGAAGACGCCTGGGACGAGGACGCCATAGTGACTCGCTCTAAAGTTTTAGCCGAAGCTGCCAAGAGTCTCTATCCTCGCTAAAAAACGCTCTCCCGATTTCAAAATTCCTCTAATTAGTTCAAACCGCTCTTTTCTTAGCGACTGTTCACGATAAGGAACCTATTGGTTAGGGAATATGCTGAGGCTCGTGTAATAAGAATTGCTTAGGAATAGAAGTATCCGACATGGATCTAAATGACGACCAAATCAAAGATGCGATCGCTGGAGAAGAAATTTCAGCGATCACTCTGGACACGTCCATCTTTTCAGAAAACGGCAATCGTTTCGAACACGGTTTGCTTGCTCGACTTAAACAATTCAATGACACAAATATTCGTGTCGTACTGTCAGAAGTGGTTGTTCAAGAGGTGAGATCTCATGTGATATCAGAAGCCATCGATGGGCAGACCAAAGTTCGAGCTGGGCTAAAGTCCGCCAGCAAGGCTTGGCAATTCAATCCAGAGCGCCAAGATGACGCTATGCGTGCACTTTTCGGAGATGAGACACCGGAGCAACATGCTCATCGAAGAATAAGCGCTTTCATCGAATCCTCAGCAGTAGAAACAGTCGAATCCGCTAGTCGAGTGAGTGTCGCCCGTATCCTAGATGACTACTTTTCGGCTACTCCTCCTTTTGGAAAATCAGCAGCTAAGAAGAGCGAGTTCCCAGACGCATTTGCGCTCCAGGCACTGGAGCACTGGGCCAAAGAGCAGGATCTCCAGCTACTTGTCGTATCGAAAGATTCCGATTGGGTTCGATATTGCAAGACCTCCCCTCACTTAGTAGCTACCCACGACCTTGCAAACGCACTGAGCTACTTTCATCAAAATGCTGAGGTCGCTTGTGCTCGACTAATCAAACGGTTTAATCAGGATCCGCTACCAATTGAGCGCGCTATAGAAAATGCAGTGCGGGATGCTACAGATCATATGATGTTCATGCCGGAAGTAAGCTCGGGTTATTTCTATGACGCAGATGTTTATGACATCAACGTTGCTTCTATTTATATAGAAAACGACTTAAAAACGCGTAAACCGTTTCGAGTAATCGATAAACCAGACGAAGATGTGCTGGTTATTGAAGCTGCCGTAGAAGCGACGATTGAAGTCTCCTCTTCCTTCGATTTTTCGGTTACAGATCCAATTGATAAAGATGAGGTTTCCATTGGTTCAGCCTCGGCAACGGTTGACGTGCCTATGGATCTAAGGGTCATCCTGACGTTCGAGGGTGACCTCGCAGGAGACGCCGAATTGGTTGAAGTTGAGGTCGAGCCGGATAGCCGAAGGATTGCCGTCGATTATGGCGATGTGGGCCCTGACTGGGGACCAGACCCCGGCGAAGAATAAGAGCGCCACAGCTAGCAATGACCGCTTCGGGTTGCTGATTCACCCGGCTGGTGCCGCTCACGAGATCCGAGCGGCACCAATCAGCGTTCCCTACATCCGCTTGAACGAACTATCTAACAACTCAGCCATGCGCTCGCTACCATCGTTCGAGCGCAGCCATGCATAGTGGCGCTCCACCGTTACAGGGCGATCATTGAGAACCAGCGCTGCCGTCTTGTAATCCCCTCCGTTCGCCTTCAAGATCGATGTTGCAACGATATGCCGGAAGGCGTGGGCGCGAATCCCGACACAGCGCACGAGGTATCGAGCTGTGAGTTTGGCCACATGCCGACTCAGCCCCTCCCAAGGCCTGTGCTCTGTCACGCCATGGGACGGCATCGCCAGGAAGACCAAGTCAGTCGGCTCGCGCAATAGCTTGGGTCGGAAATTGAATAGGTAGCGCTCAATATCTCGCCAAGCGGACGCATGAACCTGGCTGTCATAGTCCCCATCACCCGCCGCTCCCTTCACGTTCTTGAACTTCGTCCTTGAGATGCGAATCCACCACGACTTGTCAGAACGCTGGTACAACTCGCCTGTGTTATCGGCTCTCCAAGTCAAGCTTGCAAGCATACGAAACCGCAGCGGGTTGCTTATCAGCATTCTCAAAAGCACCAAATCACGGGCCCAGAAGGCCTCTCTGCGGGGCTGACCAACTGGGCGATCAGCACGAATCCGCTGGATCATATCGGCCATGGCATCCATTGGCTGTGGGGCTTGCAGAATGTGCTTCAAGGGCTCCATGGAACCTCTGGAAGCGACAATCTCATCCTTGTACGACTGCATTAACTGGTCAAGCAGCTCAAACTGACGCTGGCACAGCGTCTCCCAGTCATAGCTCCAGTATTTCTCCGGAAGAGTTTTCAGGAGCTCGGGGCGTTGTCGCAAATAGCCAACCTCAGGGCGCACAATCGACCCAATGAACCCAAAGAACTGTCGCACTCCACGGTTCAGAGCACCCACCCGTTTGCGGTGCCATTCCACGTATTGCTCAATATGGTCAGGCACTGCCAGCCAACCCATTGTTTCGGCCACTTCGTTAGCCATACCCAACCCACCCTCACTTTTGTCGAGACTGAGCCAACCGAGATACGAGGCCGTCTTGTACCAATTGATTCTTGCTGACGGTACCTCTCGGCCATCCAGAAACTCAAACCAACTCGATGGCCTTAGCGGTGTGATGGGGCAGGGAGAAAACCGCCACTTGGCGAGGCGGCTGCGCTTATAGCTTGGGACGGCTGATGTTTTATATCGGAGAAAATCAGTCCATTGCTCTTGCAACAATGAGCCCTCATCGGGCTTAGCGCAGAACTGCAACTTCGTGAGCTCCACAATCTTTTGATTGAACGGCACAGGCGCTGGCGTGCCACCGACATTTGGTTTGAAGCCGTAAGGACGCATCCCGGAAAGGTTCACCAGTAGGTTTCTTTCCAGGCCGAAGAAGCCTTCCAGGCGCAGCAGGTATCGAGCACTACCCGCGCGAGGAATCTTCCCGTGCAACCAGCCCCAGAGCATGTCTTTTGGGATGCCTGCTCGCCGGGCTACATGGGCAACGGGTAGGTCTGCAATTACGCTTCGGAGCGTCTGCTGGAACGGCGTCTGACTGTCGGCACCCAGGGCCGCTGTCGTGTCTAGCTCGACGACGGCCTCTTTCCAGCGTCGCATCATTGATCGATTGTTGGAGATGTCTCGGTTCGATTTTCCTTCGTCCACCAGAGAGTTAAAGAAGCGCTCCAGGGCTTCCATGTGGCTAACGCGCATCTCGCTGCCGATGACATCATCCATGCTCAAGCGATTGGCCCGTAGAAAGCTTCGCAACACGGTTGCGCGGTTTGCTGCGGTCTGGGCGTTGATGGTTTGGAGATCAACTTGGCGATTCAGGTTTTCGAGCAGTACTCGATAGGTTAATGGCTGGCTCATAAATCTCTTTCTAGCCGAACCACCTTGGTTTTCTGCCGTCTGCGAAGCAGTTATAGACGACGGAGTGAAATACCTGACGATTTTGTAATTATCTGATTTTTTGGATTTATTCCCTTTCACGGCTTTTCACCTTTCAACTGAAAAGGGGTACAAACCTCAGGTAATCATCGGGCAAAGGTGGCTCAGCAAAAAAGCTTCGCCTACGGTATAGGCAAATGAGCTGAATCATGACCGTAGTCATGCCGGTTTGATCGACTTGTGCGCAGTTGAGCTACTACGCGGCTTTCCAAGCCGCCTTGTGTACTTCGACCTTCGTGCCATCTGCGGTGAACCGATAGTCAACAATCTTGCACGATCGTGGCGTGCCAGGAGCCTTGAGCTTGTCGAGCGCCTCACACAACCCTTTCCGGAAATTGCTGAACCTGGATTCATAGCCAGACAGGTCATAGAGCTTCTTCACATCAAGCCAAAGCGGAGCTTGATGCGTGGCATAAAAGCTTGCCAGCCATCCCTGGAGCCCCGTGTAGTGAGCCATCTTTTGATCGAACCCAGACCACGCACCAGGGCCGAAAAGCTCGGCAACAGACTCTCCCACCTGCAGCCATAGTCGGTCGCTTCCCCTCGGTCGCCCTACCTCAACCAGCGATCCGGAGCCCTGCTCGCTGTCTTCGAATGAAGCTGAGAGAAGTTTGGGCACCTCGAGGTTTAGACGCTCTTTGCGAATACGCAGTTGAGCAAAGCTCAAGCGCAACAGGCTTGCACGTGTCGAGCGATGAAGAATGGTGCTGTATGAACGCCCCATCCTCTGGGTGAACTCATAGAAGTTGGTTGCCACGTACCTGCGCTCCATCTCTCGGGAAAGAGGGCGCTCGCGGTAGTAGTCCAGACATGTTGCATAGACGATTCGGTCAAACTGGCACAGCTCGTATCCGCTAAGCTCAACCGTCACGTTGTTGAATGACGCGATTTTCTTGTTGGCGACCAGCAGGGAGATATCACCCGATAGAACCTGTTCATTCTTCGCCTGCACAGTACGATTGCTGGAGAATAATGAACAGCGCAGCAGTTCGTGCGGCATGATCTGGACAACATCAGACAGGCTGGGCAAGTACGTATCTACACCGTGCCGAGTCGCCTGACGGCGACGTGATGAAGTTACTTCCGCCTTGGTAGCATTTGAAGGCAGAAGCTTGACGGCATCATCGTTTCCTTTGATGCGTCGCTCGCTGGATCGAGCAAGGGAAGACAACGTGCTCGACGCTTCGAGCAGCTTCTCTCGTTCAAGAGGGGCCGCATCCGTAGCGGCCCGGGCTGTAGCGTCGGCAAGAGCGCGAAACTTTTGGGTACGGGATACGTCTTGGAGCTTAGTCATTCTTCCTCCCATGGCATGCGCCCTGGAAGCCATCACTCCTCCCTTTGGGAGAACGGAAAATGACTTGAAGTGTCTCGGGACGAGACACTTCGTCCTTGATCGATGATATTTCTGCGCTACTCATAAACTCTATGGAAAAGTGAATTCCGATGTATAGCTCCGCATTGGAGATCCTTGACGGAGTCAATACGCACCGGAGAGTTCCCCCCCCCACCTGATTCTGTGACATTGCCTGGGCGAAAATAGCGCTCAAAACCACTTGTAGGCTACAGCACGTTTACTTGTAGGCTACAGCATCAAAACTTGTAGGCTACAGCACGAAAGCTTGTAGGCTGCAGCACACGGACCGGGCTGACGACAGAAAACACATCGCAAATAAGCGGAGTTTTGCGCGAGAGAACACCGCCATAGACTATGTAGACTCTGTAGCATGCATAGCCCCCCTCATAGGATGGAGCCGAAATCTTGAGGTGATGCGCAAGCAAGGAGTCATCTCGCTACCTGGTCGCATTGCAACTCGTCCTTCGGTTTGAGAACGCCCTCGGGCAAGGACGTTCGGTTTCTGCACCCAGGGCTGAGGGGTGGACGACCTCTGCACCCACTCGACCTCGCCAGCGGGATCCGTAAACCCGGAGCGTCGTACAAGGAGCTTGGTCACACAGCTGGTGTTGCGGCCACCGGCCGCCTGGGTGCGGCATCGGCTTGAGGCTTTCTTGCTATGGCCGCTCGCGGCATCGAAGCGCCTAGCTGACAAGTGCCGGCTTGCCCTTTTGGTATTTCATGGGCAAGCCATTGCCATCCACACCTGAAGAAATTCAAGCCAAATCATGGGTCACGGACCGGAGCTATACCTTAGGACGTACAACCCTAAAGGTATGCTCATGCTGAAAAAATCCCTTCTTTCTGTTTCGTGCGCACTGGCGTTTGGCGCTGTCGCGCTGCCGGCCGTGGCATCGTCGTTCTATCTTGTGGTGCCCATTCCGGTAGCCGAGAAGGTGACCGAACCTGAGGAGCCCATTACAGTCTCCTTGGCTGGGGCTGAGTTGCCGGACGGTCAACGAAACAAAGCCTACAGCGAGAGCCTGCAGGCTTCGCCCGCCATTGGAGAAAGTGGCGGTGTAGCTGACGGTGTAAGTGGCGGTGTAAATTGCTAGGCGATCTAATAAGTCATCCAGCAGTCCGAGGCATCGCAACTCGATCTGCGGCTGATGCGCTCACATTGAGCGCGGATGCCCAGTTTCTGCACCCAGAGCCGAGGTGGTACAGGCGGGGAATCGACTAGCCCCTACGGAACGCAGGAGCCAACAACCGAATAGGGCTGCGGCCGCTGGCCGCCTGGGTGCCAGATTTGTTGTCCTATGCGTTGTCGGTCGAGTAGGGCCTATTCCGACAATTCTATTGGCGACAGCACCTTACCTTGAGTGCCATCAATGAGTTCCGCATGTATTGCTTTCGTACCGACCACGACGACCAAAATGGGCGTTAACTTAGGCCGTTGAAGTACCAATTTCCCCCATTCACGCCGGTCGATGCTTGACGGAGTCGGCACCCTCTGCGGGTGAGTGTGCCACTCTCCAAGATAGTCGATCTGCTTTTCGCCCTGGCGCCAGGCTTGTTCAGCAAGTTCCGCATGCCCATCAGCTTCACGAACAAAGGAAAATGCTGAGCGGCTGTCTTTAGGACTCGGTTCCGTTGCAAGCATGACCTCAAGATGCTTGCCGCGCCTGCGCCCTAAGAGAATGCCTCCGCCCTCCGGCTGCCAAAAGAATCGTTGCCGATAACGCTTGAAAACCCTGAGAACATCTGGCGAAAAAACCACTAGGTTGCGTTTGTCCGCAGTCGACCATTCAGCTACGAATGGCATGCTGCACACGTGGGTTGCCGCACTGGATCGCTATCGGGTGCGGCTTGACTAAAGCCAGGTCGAGTCACTCGAGTGCGCAGCCGTGGGCTAGGTTGGTTCGCCGCCCAACTGGTTGTCATTTCGATAGCCAGGCATGCGGCCTGAACCGAGACGCTGGCTGGGAAGGGTACATATAAGCTTTCGCATCCGTGCCCCGCCAACTCGATCGGCACCGGCTCGTTTACTACGGGGTGAAGCGAGATTCGATGGGCGTCTGAAAGGCAGCGAGTGCATGCTGCTTGCTCAGTGTCGCGAAACAGAGCTCGTACTGCGACGCCAGGCCCCTCAACCCACACAGACAGCGTCGGGACAAAATTCCCTGAGTCAGTGGTTGCGCGTGTCAGGTAGTGGCCTAATGCTTCTTCTCCTGTTGCATTGATGATCAAGTCGAAGGAGGTCAGGTCGACTTCCTCCGCTCTCACGGGTAGGCTTCGAATCTTAGCCGTCGGCGCTGCGAGCGAAAGCTCTTCCCTTAGAGCATTGGACTTCTTCTGTAATGCTCGATTTAGCCCTAGGCGGTGTCTGCCGACATTTTGTGGAAGCAGGATATCTGGATCAATGAGGGCCAAATCGCCATTATTCAGGCCAGCGCCAGCCTTCACCAGCAATTCCGCCAGAAAGCCTCCGATGGTTCCACACCCAAGAAGGGCGATGCGCTTGCCCGCTAGAGTCGGATTCCCAGGCACGTTGCGTTCGGCGACGTATTTATCGTCCATTCTGATCGAAATCATAGGATGCACTTTTGAGGCGTAGAGCATTACTCTTGGATCTTGTCGTGATCGAGAGTCCTGCTGATCTTTGACTTCGAAATCAGCCCAGAAGGCGTACTGTGTCAATGGTGAATCTACGACGCACAGTGCCACGCTCTGCCTGGCAGACATCGATTGAAGCAACCGGCGCTCTATGTTGCGCCTTGCCGCCGGATCAAGCATCCCCTGCCATTTCAACATCGCGGCTACCGTTGGAGGTGGCCATACACCTTGTGATGGTTTTGGTTTTGCAGAAGTGCTTACCCTGAAAGCAGCTCCCTTCAGTACTTCTCGCTCTTGGAGCGACATGGCCTGAAGCTTCTCGCGAGTGCGGGTTACATCGTTAGTGACGAATACAGCGCTGATTTCGGCATTGCCGCGCCTGGCAAACAGGATGTCGAGTGCTCCTGGATCGCCGGGGTAGATGTCAAGAAAGCAGAGATCACCATGCCAGAACGCGAAGAACTCGTCCTCTAGGTCCTGATCCATCTTGCCGCGCAACGATAGATCCAAGACTTCCTCGGCCCGATCAAGGCAGCCTAACGTCTGGCCAGCGATGTCAAAAATATCCAGAACGACGCTCCCTTGGGCGGCGTAACAGATTTGGCCGTTGGCACCGACATGGGCTAAAACACTCGGCGTTCCACGGGGTAGCTGTACACCAATGCGAGGAAGCTCCACGCCGGCCGGATCAACAGCTACATACGCTGCGTGTGTGGCGTCTGCTGCTGCCATGACCCCTTTGAACGCTAGCCAATCGTTCGCATCCCGCCCTATGTAGGCGAACCCTCGTGATTTCATCGCGCGGGTAAGCTTAGACAGCTGGGTCTCGTCGCTCATCAGCCGGCCTGAGTACGCCCTACGAGCGGCGTTGACACAATCGCTGCCGGAGTGGCTTGAACCACTGCTGTAGCGGAGCTTGCTTTGACGCGCTCAGGGGCATTCGGGAACCTTGGTCCGAACTGCCCTTGTACCCAGATGATCGCCTGGCTTGGCGAGCTAGCATGAATCGCTCCCCGGAGCGACCTTTCAAGCTGCTCCAGCTTCTGCGCAGCATCCTCGACGCCAGGCGCTCCGAGGCGCTCCGTTAGCGACTCATTGGGGTCTGTCGGGCAAAGAACGCCTTCTCGCAGGGCCCCGGGCAGGCTATCAAGCAAGTCGAGCAAAGCAAGGTCGTCTCTGCGATCACGCGAATCGAACAAAGGAGCCGCCGCAGCCATAAGAAGGATCGATGACGGGCCTCCCTGTACCCACTGCCAGTCCCTAAAGGCTTTGAGATAGCGAACAACCCTGCGGAACTGTTCGCCGTGTCGTTCTACCTCGCCGAGGAACCACCGCTTTACTGGTCGTGGATCAGACTTAACCCAGTCGTCTTCCCGGTGGGCGAGGAGCACCTGATCGTGCGGTAGTGCTGTCCAAGCATCGCGTTCGGCGCGTTTCATCGCCTCATCAAGAGCGTAGTAGCCGTGTGTAGAGAGAGCTGCTTTGCGCAGCTGTTCAAACTGCTCATCCGGAATTGCGTACAAAGGAACGTCGATATGAGCGAACTGGGCTATTTCAATACGAATACACGTTGGCTTGTCAGTAATGAGGCGCCATTTGCGTTCTTGAACCAGTGGCATCAGGGCTGTTTCAGCTGCCGCGAAAAACACCTTGCTGGCTATGCTTGGCTTCGAGGTGAGCCGCATGAAACTCAGCGGCAGGTAAGCGCCATCATCGATGTCCGCTTGTTGCTCTGGATACGCAGGTGCGTTGAGCGTCTTGTATGCCCAAGATCCTTGCGTGAAAAAGCGCGGCTGAACAGCCGCCCCTGGGTGCCCAAGCTCTTTAAGAACGGCCGGAAGCCCGGTGCGCAACTGGGTACGGATAGCCTCCTTGGCTTCCAGGATGAACTCGCAACGTTGATCCGAAAGGGTGATGTTATCCAGGAGCGTAGGTTGTTCCACGCCAGAGTAGAAGAGAGGGCTCAGGTTAAGCATGGTGGTTCTCCACGGTTTTGTTAGGCCCGTGGAAGAACACGGGGGTGGCGGCGGTGTGATTCAAAAATGGTGTCAGTGCCTTATCACCCAGAGCCCGACGGGCGGCCTGTGTTCCTCGGCTCTTTAGCACTTCGATGGAGGCTGGAGTGACCACATCGAGAGCTGCAATGTCCTTGCTCTGATCCGGTGTGGCAGGGTCATCGATCCGGACATAGTCTTCCTCGAGCAGATGGCTCAGCATCGCGTCGACAGAGTGTTCTTGCGAAGATATGACGAGGTCGAAGATTCGTGTTCCCCATTGTTTGATACCCCAGTCAAGGCCCGTGCTGCCACTTTTCGTTGCACCCAGGGTCATCGTCCCAATCGCAAGGACTCGGACGTTTCCTTTCCCGCGCGGCACCCCCAAGGCGTGGTGGGCCTCATGTAAGCCAAAGAAGCCTGGAGAGTTGCCGACCAGACCACCATCAGCAAAGACACCTTCTTCTCCGATGGCGTGCAGCGGGAAGTACGTCGGCGCTGCGGCAGTCGCCAACCCGACATCCACAAGCTTGCGCTTGTAGTCCATGAAGAACCTTGGGGAGTGTGGCGTCTTGAAGAACTGCCCGTTGCCCTTGGAGTAGTTAACCGTCGGGATAAGTACGCGATGCTTCAGGTCGCCGAGGGTGAGATCGCCAAAGTTTTCGGTTAGGACTGCCTTCAGTCCGTCGGGCGCATATTTGGCTTTGAAGATTGGAGGAAGAAGGCGCCTGATCCCTGAGCCACCAAAAATGCGACTGCCATGGTGCTCGAACATGTCTTGCAACTGAGGCGCCGGAATCTCGGCTGCTAGCCCTAAAGCAAGCAAGCCACCAGCTGAGGTTCCGCAGATCAAATCGAACCGCTTGGCCAGCGGCGTTCCCAGCTGCTCCTCCAGGTGCTTCAAGACGGTGGCGGTGTACAGCCCCCGGAAGCCGCCGCCGGATAGCGCCAAAACATGGAAGGGAGCTGTAGCGCCAGTCTGGCTTCCTAGATCCTGACTAGGCTCTGCGCCTTGGTCTGGCAAGTGAGTGTCGTGCCCAGTCAACATCCAAATTCCTCCTTCATCACGAGCGAGTAGGACCAATGCAAGGGTTCGGTCAGGGGCGAGCGATGCGCCCGTGCTGTGCAAGATGGACGTTGATCTGGCATGTAGGTCACCGTATCTCGCGACGCACACCCTTGAACGGGGTCTTGTCCGATGTTTTAACGTCCATGAAGCGGCCTGTTCCGGTATCACGTTTGACGTAATGACCAGAAGGGGTCTGTGTTTGGCTGCGATCTCGCACCGCGCCAACTCGATGGCCGTCTCCGACTGGATGGTTTTTTGCCATGTAAGCCTCCATTCATAGTTCGTGAGATCACTATACATCATCAAACTGATTAGATCAAGCACATAAATATATCGCTTTACGTCGCATGGTTTGTTATTATCTTGGGATGACTACGAACACGACTGAACAGAGACGCGCGCTACTGGATGAGCTGACTCAAGCCCAGCGTGAGCGGCTGTCGCACATAGATTTCAAGTTGTACTTCCTTGGGGAGCTGCGACGTGCTGATGTAGTGGGCCGCTTTGGCACTGGTCCGGCTGCGGCGACTCGTGACATCGCGCAGTACAGGGAGATCGCGCCTGAAAACCTGGTTCTAGACAACGTCGACAAGGTTTATCGCCCTACAGAGAGCTTCGTTCCCCTGTTCGATCATTCGCCTCAACGCGTACTAACGGCGTTGTCCCATGGGTTTGGCGAAGGGGTGGGTGATTCCCTGAAGTCGATGGTCCGATGCGAGTTTCCTACAGCGCTGAATCAGCCCAAGATGTCGGTCTTGGCACCTATTACGCGTGCCATCAACCGCGGCAAAGCGGTCAAGCTTGTCTACACATCAGTAGAAAGTGGTCGTACCGAACGTGAGATCGTTCCCATAGCCCTTGTCGACATCGGCATTCGATGGCACGTACGGGCCTTCGATCGCAGGCGTAAAGGATTCCGTGATTTCGTGCTCACTCGTATGGAGAACCCCGTCGTCTTAGAGGAGAGCCCCATCGGCGAGGAAGAAAAAGCCGAAAAGGATGTCCAGTGGAACCGGATCATTGAGCTCGAGCTAGTTCCGCATCCAAGCCACCCGCGTCCCGAGGTGGTGATGATGGATTACGACATGCCTGACGGTGTCCTGCACGTCAAAGTCCGGGCAGCGAATGCGGGTTACATGCTTCGAATGTCCACGATCGATTGTTCTCCTGACCATAGCCTTGAGGGGCTTGAGTATGCTCTTTGGCTGAAGGACCCTCTGGCACTGTACGGAGCAAGCAATGCACGATTGGCCCCGGGATATCGCGATCCTAGGCCGGATACGTCCAGGGGGCCGATTAAAGCGTTGTAAGTGTTATTTCCCTAGAGCAGATTTTCGTAGCAAAAAACTATCTTCTGAGTTTTTGGGAGTGGCGAATTTAAAGTCGAAGTAATGGTTAGTCAGGGTCTTGCCCTCGAGTAGGAGGAGCTATTGCGTATTAAGTCGAACATGGTTGGTCAGTTGGTTTTTAGCCTCAGCTTTGCTGCTGTTGGCCGAGTCGCCTATGGGGAAAAGGCATGATCTCCACTGACGCAAAGCTGCAAAGCACGGCCAATGCTCAGCAACTGGAGGCAATTCTTGCCACTGATGGCCCTGTGTTGATCATCGCCGGGCCTGGCTCAGGCAAGACGTTCACACTGGTTGAACGGATTGTCTACCTTATTACGAACAAGGGAATTGCTCCAGAGTCCCTGTTCGTAGTGACGTTTACGGACAAGGCCGCGCGCGAGCTGACCACGCGCATCTCCAATCGGCTGACCGATCTGGGCATCAAGTTCAACCTGAACGAGATGTACCTCGGCACCTTCCACTCCATCTGTCTGAGGCTGCTGGAGGACTACCGAGAGTTCACCCGGCTCAAGCGCAGCTTCACGTTGTTCGATCAGTTCGACCAGCAATACTTTCTGTACCAGCGCATCAAGGAATTCCGCGAACTGCCTGATGCCCAGCTCGTCATGGGCGACGACCAGTCGGGCCGCTGGGCGCAGTCGGAGAATCTGCTCAAGTGGCTCAACAAGGTCAGCGAAGAAGCGCTCGACGTTGCCACACTGGCCGCGGCCCCCGACGTGGAAATCCGCGCGCTGGCCGCGTGCTTTGCTAAGTACCAGGAACTGCTGCACGAGAACAACTCGCTCGACTTCTCAGGCATTCAGTACGAGGCGCTGCAGTTGCTGGAGACGCACCCCGAAGTCCTGATGCAGGTGCGCGAGAAGCTGTCTTACTTGATGGTGGACGAGTACCAGGACACCAACACCATTCAGGAGCGCATCCTCCTACTGCTGGCGGGCGAGAAAAAGAATCTGTGCGTGGTCGGCGACGATGACCAGGGCTTGTACCGCTTTCGCGGCGCGACCATCCGCAACATTCTGGAGTTCCCCGCGCTGTTCGACGAGGGCCAGTGTAAGCAGGTACAGCTGACCGTCAATTACCGTTCGCACCCGGACATCATTCGCTTCTACAACGAGTGGATGCGCGAACAAACGTGGGACGACGGCACTCGTTCTTTCCGCTTTGCCAAGCGGATTGTCCCGCGCGAGGACGACTTCCCCGACATGCCCACGACGGTGCGACTGGCTGCCAGCGATGACAAGGACGATACAACCAACTGGCATGCAGAAGTGCTGGCCTTCCTCAATGAGCTAAAGGCATCAGGTCAGCTTACAGACTGGAATCAAGTAGCATTTCTGTTCCGCTCGGTCAAAAACAACAAGGTGGTGACGCTCGCACGCTTCCTCGAAGCGCAGGGTGTGCCGGTGTTCTCGCCACGCTCGAACATGTTCTTCGAGCGAGAGGAAATCCGCCTGATGATCGGCGCGCTCCTTTTTGTTTTTCCTCAGTACGGAAATCCGCAACTTGGCGAAATAAGAAAGTGGGCACAGGATGCCAAGTTGGCAATTTGGGACTACTACGACCACCAGTGCTTCAAGCCTTTCATAGACGAACTACGCAAGCCAGAAAACAAGCAGCTGCTGGAATGGGCACGCCCACTGGCCAAACGCCATGCTGTCTTGGCACAGAATACAGACTATTCCTTCTCCGGCGTGTTCTACCAACTGCTGCAATTTCCACTGTTCTCGCGTTTTCTTGCCGAAGAGGCCGTACAAGGCGTGGATAAAGGGCGTGCGGCACGCAACCTTGGTACTTTTTCCAAGCTACTAACGAAATTTGAATACCTGCATTATGTAAGCGTGCTCAACCCCGAGTTCCTGGAGAAAAACCTCCGCGACCTGTTCAACCAGTTCATCCGCTTCCTCGTCGATGGTGGCATTGGCGAGTATGAGGATGAATCCGAGTACGCACCCAAGGGCTGTGTGTCGTTCCTCACCATCCACCAGTCCAAGGGGCTGGAGTTTCCGGTGGTGGTGTGCGGCTCGCTGGAGGCGGTGCCGCGCAAGCAGTACGGCGCGCTCGACGTGCTGCTGGAAGACGGCGGTTACCTCTCCAAAGAGCGCTTCGAGCCGCTCGACCACATCAAGAACTTCGACTTCTGGCGGCTGTTCTACACGGCCTTCTCGCGTGCGCAGAACCTGTTGGTGCTGGCGGCGCAGGAAAAGCAAGGTCGGGGCAAGTCGCCGTCGAAGTATTTCGAGCGCCTGTTCTACGACGTGCCGAGCTGGCGCGATGTTGATTTGTCGGCGCTGACCTATGAGGCGGTCAAGCAGATCAACCTCAAGCGCGAATACTCCTTCACCTCGGACATCACCGTGTTCGAGAACTGCGCCGAACAGTACCGCTTCTTCAAGGAACTGGAATTCGCCGCCATCCGCGAAAGCCCGATGCTCTTCGGTACCTTGGTGCATCAAACCATCGAGGACATCCACAAGACCGTGCTGCGCGGCGAGGAAAGCACCATCACCTTAGACGGCATCAAGAGCTGGTTCGCGGCCAACTACGCCCTGCTGTCGAAGAAGGAGCGCGTGTACCTTGCGCCCAGCTCGCAGCAGGCCGCGTTGCTGCACGTGCTGCGCTACTACGAGCGCGAGAACGGCAACTGGGATCGCATCAAGGAAGCCGAGGTCGAGATTTCGCTGGTCAAGGATCAGTACATCCTCAAGGGCAGCGTTGACCTGATTCGCGGTGAACAAGGCACGGTCGAGATCATCGACTTCAAGTCGGAGAAAAAGCCCGACATGGAAAAGGATCGGGATCGGCTGCGCCAGTACCAGAGCCAGCTGGAGGTGTACGCCCACCTGGTTGAGGAACGCACCGGCCAGAAAGTCAGCCGGATGCACCTGTACTACACCGGCGAGGACGGCGGGAATCCCTACGTCTCCTTCAGCAAAGACGATCGCGCCATCGGCAAGACCATCGCGCGCTTCGACGACATCGTGGCCCGCATCGAGCGGCAGGACTATGGGATTGCGACACGCCCGGCCAAGCTGTGCCTGAGCTGCGACATGCGCGCCTACTGCGACAACAAGAACTGGAAATTCAGGAAGAGCAACTGATGAGCAAGAACACCCCCGCGCAGGACAGCCTGCAACTGGCCACGCCCGATGGCGGTACCACCAACGTCGAGAAGTATGAGTTCCAGCCGATCAAGGGCTACCCGATGCTCAACTGGCGCGGCAAGCGCCCGTTCACCTCGACGCAGTATTACCCGGCGCAGTTGAAGGAAGTCCACGGCGAAGAAGTGGACGGCTGGCGCAACAAGATTTTCTGGGGGGATAACCTTCAGGTGATGAGCCATCTGCTGAAGGAGTTCCGGGGCAAGGTTGATTTGATCTACATCGATCCGCCGTTTGATTCCGGCGCTGATTACAAGAAAAAGGTACAACTTGGTGGGAAGTCAACGACTACGGATCAGCCCGTCTTTGAGGAAAAGCAGTACACAGATTTATGGTCGAACGATGAATATTTGCAGTTCATGTTCGAGCGGCTTGTCCTAATGCGTGAACTGCTTTCCAAGACCGGGAGCATTTACGTTCATTGCGATTCCCACAAGTCACATCATCTTCGCTGCATCATGGAGGAAGTGTTCGGTCAGGAGCACTTCTTGAATGACGTCATTTGGTGTTATTCAGATGCCGCAAATAGCAAGAAGTACTGGAATACAAAGCACGACACAATTCTGTTTTTCAAAAAATCTGAGGAGTGGACGTTCAACTATGAAGCAGTATTGCGACCCCATACCGAGGAGAACATCAAGAAGTACCGATACGAGGATGAAAATGGCCGTTATAGACTTTTTGGTAAGAATGTAGCTGGAAGCCCCATCCAGTGGCATCGAGACGTAAGCCCTGAATGGGAAAAAACCAATCCTGAACTTGTTTTTAGACACTACCTAAAAGACGGCAGCCTTCCGTTGGACTGGTGGAACATCAATCCCGTAAACCAAGCGGCAAGAGAGCGAACTGGCTATCCAACGCAAAAACCAGAAGAACTTTTGGAGCGCATTCTCCTCGCCAGCTCAAAACCGGGGGATATCGTTTTTGACTGTTTCATGGGATCAGGAACTGCCCAAGCCGTAGCAATGAAGCTCGGACGTCGCTTCATTGGTGCTGATATCAATCTCGGCGCGATCCAGACAACCACAAAACGTCTTCTGGGCGTTTCTGAGGAGCTGCGTCAGCAGAACCTTGATGGGGAAGCGAACCCCTTCACCGGATTCGAATTGCACAACGTCAACCACTATGACGTTTTCCGGAATCCGGCGCAGGCCAAGGATCTGTTGATCGAAGCATTGGAAGTTCAGAAACTCGAATTCAGCACCGTATTCGACGGCGAGAAGGATGGGCGCATGGTCAAGATCATGCCCGTCAATCGTATCGCCACCCGCGCTGACCTGAACGAGCTGATAGCAGGCTTCGACTACAAGGCATGGGAGCGCAAGCAGAACGAAAGCCCGAACCGCCCGGTCGAGAAAATCACCCTCGTCTGCATGGGCCACGAGCCGACCTTGCGAGCAGAACTGGAACTGGCCGCCAAACCCTTCAAGATCGACGTGGAAGTGGTGGACATCCTGCGCGACAAGGCCGATCTGGAGTTCAAGCGCGACTCGCAGGCCAAAGTGTCGATCAAGAAGGGCGAACTGGTCATCGAGAAGTTCTACCCGATGAACCTACTGCAAAAGCTCTCGCTGCAAAAGGAAGCGGTCGAGGACTGGAAGGAGCTGGCCGAGTCGGTGTTGATCGACTGGAACTACGATGGCGCGGTGCTACAACCGGCGGTGGTGGATATCCCGGGCAAGAACGAGATGGTCAAGGGCGTGTACAAGGTGCCGGATGACGCGGGCACCATCCGCGTGAAGATCACCGATTTGCTGTCGGAGTCCTGGGAAGGGAGCGTGACCAATGGCGACTAAACGCGCAGCCAAGGCGGTGAGCGCTTCGCTCGACTTCGCGTTCTTCCAGTTTCTCTGGCAGTTCTATCAGGCCAACCGGGGCACCATCCGCCAGCACTACAAGGAACTGACCCGCAAGTTCCTCGACTTCAACAACCCGGATCGAAACCCCAAGGCCTTCCTGCGCCAGCCGCAGTTCGAGGCGTTGGAAACCTACATCTTTCTCAAGGAGTTCCTCGGCAACGCCAAGGTCGAGGAGATCTTCCAGCAGTGGTTCGAGAAGCAAGGTCGCTTCGCTGACCGTGCCGAGGGTGGCGTGGTGTCGGGCAACGCGGGCCAGGTCGGCCTTTTCGACAAGATCACGCAAGATCAGTACAAGGCCGTGTTCGCGGCGATGCGCAAAAACTCGCGCGCCTACCCGAACTACATCTTCGCGCTGACGATGGGCACCGGCAAGACCATCCTGATGGCGACCTGCATCTTCTATGAGTTCCTGCTGGGCAACAAATTCGAGAAGGACGCGCGTTACTGCCACAACGCGCTGGTGTTCGCACCGGACAAGACGGTGTTGCAATCGCTGAAGGAGATTGAGGCGTTCGACCTCACCAGCGTGGTGCCGCCGGAGTACGTCAACTTCCTGACCACGCACCTGCGCTTCCACTACCTCGAAGAAGCTGGCACCTCGCTGGACACGCTGGATCGCTCGCGCTTCAACATCATCGTATCCAACACGCAGAAGATCATTCTCAAGCGCCAGCACAAGGAGAAAACCTCCGTTGACAAGCTGTTCGGCGCGACTGGCGAAACACTCTCGGCAACCAGCGTCTATGCTGATGCCGCCGACCTCTACAACTTCGACCAGCCGGAAGAAGAAGGTGAACTGACCACTAACCAGCGCTTCGAGAAGCTGCGCCGCCTGGAGCAGTTGGGCATCTACGTGGACGAGGCCCACCACGCCTTCGGCAAGGCGCTGGCCAAGGACATGGGCGTCGGCGCTCAAACGGACACCAGCCTGCGTACTACCATCGACATCCTGGCCGCCAGCCTGAACGCAGCGGGCACGCGCGTGGTGGCCTGCTACAACTACACTGGCACGCCCTACGTCGGGCGTGAGGTGTTGCCGGAAGTGGTGTACGCCTACGGACTGAAGGATGCCATCGACAAGGGCTTCCTCAAAAAGGTGACGCTGCACGGTTATGCCAACACCCGCACCGATGAGTTTGTGGACATCGCCATCGAGAACTTCCTGAAAGGATCAGGTGAGCTGCGCCCGGAAGGAATGCTGCCCAAGCTGGCGTTCTTTGCGGCCACCGTGGAAGAGCTGACCGAAGAGTTGAAGCCTGCCGTCGAGCGTGCGCTGCTCAAACACGGCATTCCCACCTCGCGTATCCTGGTCAACGTGGGTGACAGCAAGATCACCACCAACGACGACATCCGCGAGTTCAATCGTCTCGATACTGAAGGTTCGGAGAAGCAGTTCATCCTGCTGGTCAACAAAGGACGCGAGGGTTGGAACTGCCGTTCGCTGTTCGGCGTGGGCTTGTTCCGCGAGCCGAAATCGAAGGTATTTGTTCTGCAAGCCACCATGCGCTGTCTGCGCGCCATCGGCGAAGCCCAGCATACCGGCCACGTCTTCCTCTCGGACTCCAACCTCAACACCCTCAACGAGGAGCTACAACAGAACTTCCGCATTAGCGCTGATGAGCTTCAAAAAGTCGCCAAGGACAAGGAGCGCGTTCAGGTGCGTGTTACCGAACCACCGGTCAAGATCAAATTGGTTCGTGTGCGCAAGCAGTACAACATGCGTGATAAGGTGATTTCGCCAGGCTATGAACTGTTTCCAGAACGTCCATCCCGTGAAAAGTGGAACGAGCTGGTTGAAAAGTACCGGCTAATCGAGACGCAACAGGATGGACTAACTGCGGCGGAAGCTGCTCGAGCGTCAACGAGCCGTACCTTCGATTTGACCGCGCGGCGCGAGAAAAGAACCTTCTCGCCTATAACGTTGGTGGCAGAAGTGTCGCGCTATCTGAACCGCAGTCCACTGGAAATTGAAGAGTTGTTGGACGCAACCAAGGAGGGCACTGCGGACCTGGTTGCGATGACAAATGAGTTTAATGAGTTGCTCTATGACGAACTCATTCCACGCCTGTTTCGTCAGCTCTATGACCTTGACGAATCACAGCAAACCGAAGAGCACGAGGTCGATCTTATCAAGCTTCCGCCAAATGGCTACTACGAGGTCACAGCGGCCAAGGACAAGATGGTCCGGAGGGAAGACGCCCAAATCAAGGATGATGAGCGTGCCAAGAGCTTCCACCTCGACACCTACTGCTTCGACTCTGGCTCTGAAAGCTGGTTGTTCTGGGATCTGCTGCGTGAGCAGCGGGTGAAGAAGATTTACTTCACCGGGATGCTGACCCATGGCCAGTCTGACTTCTTCATCCAATACATTGATCCGGACTCAAGGACTGTACGTAGCTACTATCCAGATTTCGTATTTGTGAGGGAAGAGCCAGATGGTTCTGAAAAATACGTGATTGTGGAAGTCAAAGCAGACAACCAAATCGACGACGCAGTCGTTCAAGCAAAGAAGGAGTTCGCCAACCAGATTGCGGTAGCGAGCGGCATGGAATATAGGCTCATGATGTCCAGCGATGCTGACAAGCGTCATTATCGTATTTTGATGTAAGAAGCATTAACTATGTCTGGACCTAGCCATTCGAAACCCGATGAATGCTTTGATCAAGCTTTAGGCCTCCTACGATTGCTGTCAGGGAGACGAAGCAGCCGATTTTCAGGTATTGGGATAGTGTTTTACCACGACCTAGCAACGCTGCCGCACATGCAACTAACAAATAATGTTGCGTCGCCAGACCTATCTAGGTTCGCAGGTACTGATCTCGCAGATGGGCTCATCTCTATTTCAAGCATGGATAATCCACTACACGATGGCTTTCATTTTATCGATGCGACGTCATGGCGCTTAACGCACCTGTCGCAATTCATCTCCCCTCCTATTCCACAAGATGCTGAGCGAAATTTTCATGGAACTGGGGCCCGCTTGATTGCTGCGGTTCTAGCTTCCTTGCTTCCCGGTATCGCTTATGTTGGACTCGTAGCTCAAGATGGAAAAATACGTCTTTATTGCAATGGCATAGACATTATTAAAGATGAGTTAACCGATGGCTAACGTCTCGCTATCCACCAGAGAGCTCAAGAAGGCTTTACTGTTCGTCTCGGCAATAACTGTTCTAATAGGTGCTATTGCAGGTTTGATTCGCCATCTTGCATTTGGCACTGACATCACGCTCGCCTATGCTCAAGGATTAAGCTTTGGCATCAGCATGGCTGTTGGCATAGCCATCTGGGCTTTTAGACGTCCGTGGACAATAAATTGGCTCGCGAAAGTGGCAGGCCGACCGATCATACATGGAATTTGGTTCGGCCACCTTCATACAAACTACAATATAGATGCTACTAGCCAATTAACAAAGATCCCTATTGCGTTTGTCATCAAGCAAACCTACCTGGGCTACTCTTTGCTCTCATATACCGCCCACCAAAACAGTGAAACACTGGTCGAATCAATAGTTGTCGACGATCAGCACGACACAGTCGTGTTACGGTACATGTATGAGTTCTCTATTCGGAAACCGGATGAACGGAAACTAACAACTGGAGCAGCAGAATTGAGGTTGGTCGAAAATGGCACAAAGCTAACCGGGCACTATCTGACCAACTCCCCCACTCAGGGCTTCGCAGAGCTAACCTTGGTCCAACGAGATTGCCGAGGTATCGACACATTTTCCGCTGCACAGAAACTCTACGATTCGAAGCTTGTTACTGCTTCAGCGGATCGTTAATGTTTCCTTCGCTTCCACGCCGCAAGCCCTGATCGCGACTTTGTTCTCACACGTCGCTCCCGCCTCCGGCTCTCCCCCTCCTTGCCTTCGCCAGACGAACTAAGAAAGTCGTACATCGCCTCTAGAGCCTCTTTCTTCTCATCGAAGTACTCATAGAGGTTGTAGTGTCGCTTCTCCACGCTCGACAACCCGTGGGACTGGAGCTCATCGCGGAATTCTTTCGGCACTTTGAGCTTGGCCAACAAGGTCGTCACACCAGAGCGCACTCGTTTCAGGGAGAAGCCCTCGATTGAGTCTCCCACGGCATCCTTGGCCCAACGCCTCACGGTGGTCGCGCTCAGAGGTGTACCAGGGCTTACTGACAAAGCAAACTCGCCTTCGATACACCGCAACTCGCTGAGCGCAGTCTCAGCGGCTTCAATCAAGGGTATGAGAATAAGGCGCACATTACCTGAGCGTCCCTTGGTGTCCTCCAAGACAACTGCATTGGATCGCACATCCTCATTCTTTAGCCGTAGCAACTGTTCCAGTCGCTGGCCACCAAGCAAGAGATGCAACCGCAGGAACGCCGACTCTCTACCAGGCACGTTGATGACCTTCCAGTACTCTCGCATCACCTCTGGCATCAGTGGGTTCTTGTCGACACCATAGGAGTTCGGGATGCTCGATACATCAGAAACCGGATTGATTTTGACGTTGAACGGAGCGTACCTTTTGGAAGCAGCGGGGTCGTTATTGATCTTCCTGGCCTGCTCATATGCGGCATGAAGATACGCTCTCACCTGTCTCGCCGTCGTTTTGTGCCCGGCCTCCAAAATCTTGCGTAACACAGTCGAAATCTGCTCGGTTGTCACCTGGTTAGCCTGAGTGGCGGCAATCTTGGGGAAGGCTACCTTCACGTTCTTGTGAACCGAATTCCTTGTGTCCTTGGCCGTTGCAGGGTTGCGTAGGCCGTCGATATACACAGCCATCAATTTCTCCAAGGTATAACCCTTGGCAACAGCAGCTAAGGCTTCTGCTTCTCTCTGGGCATCTACCTCGGCCTTCGCCTGCTGCAAGAGTCCCCTTAGGCCGCCTCGATCGCGAGCCTCATAGTGCCGCGCTGCCAGGGCCGCCGCGGCAAAGCGAGCCGCAGAAAGCGAGTACCCTTGCTTTGTGGGATTGACACTCTTGGGCGGAGCTAGCTTGTCATATAGACCGATCTGCACTCGATCTGGTTTGCCTTCGTGAGTGAACCTGTAATAAAAAGTGATCCCATCCTTAGCCGCCTTTCTCACCTCAAGGCTACCGCGTGGCGATACCGATTCAATCCGCAGAAATTGCCTCGGCTTTATCGTCTCAATCGCGGTTTTCAACGTCATCTGCTCTTTCATCTAGCCCCATCTGTGCACAGTTCTGTGCACAGTTTAACGCAAGATGGAAGAAAATAGTAACAGACGAAACTAGACGATTAATCCTTATCAATCAATATGTTATAGATATTTCGGATGTCTATAGAAGTCCAGAGAAGTACAGGATTGCCGCTCTCAAAATCCCCCGCCGCAAGGCGTGCCGGTTCGATTCCGGCCCCGGGCACCAGAAACCTGTCTGGATTGATATCAGGTAATACTTGAAACCCGCACCGGCTCACGCTCTGCGGGTTTTTTGTCGTCGGGGGTAATCTACGATCATCTGCCGTCAGATACCGTCGGAGGACGGTACTTCTGGCGGTATCTGCGAGATACCGTCAGGAGCGCGAAGAATGCCGCTATCGACACCGCCATCCGCCAGGCCAAGCCCACGGAAAAGGCCCGCAAGATGACAGATGGCGGCGGCCTGTACATGCTCAGGTATGTGGAAAGACCCATATGTTAGGAGATACCTTCCCATTGCCGATCGCCCCAGTTCGAAGAACAGCCAAAAGACGACTGCCACACTGGCAATCAAAGAACTTCCAATAACTCTTGCGGAACGGGAAGTTTCGGCGATTATCACCTTTCCCAACCATGAATGTTCTAACGGTTTAGACGCTGAAATGATAAGGGACATTGCGTCCGAACTTTTCGAGCCCAAAACGAAGACCGTCTCCAGTGTTTTTAGCACTTTGGGGGGCCTGGGTCCGGTGGAAATGGTCCGCGAGTCGCGCGAAGGAGCGCCGACGAAATGATTTTGTGTATTGAGCCGAAGTAGCTCAGACCTTCCAATCAAAAGCGGCGTGCGCGACAGGGGCAAGTGCAAATAGGCGACTCACAAGGTGAGGCGCAGCACAGGTGGAGAGCGCGTGCTGATCCTCACTAACGTTTAGCGCGCGCTGCTGGAGGGTGCGCCGAGCCTGCGCTTCAGCCGCTCCCACACGCTTTCCGGCCGAGGCTTCGGCGCCGGAAGCCAAAACTCGCTCATTTGAATTTTCATGAGCGTGCCGTCTGGGGCGAGTCCAAGCGCCAGCGTAGGCGCGACGATACACCAACGGTCAACCGCCCCCCAATTAAGGCTGACAATGCCTTGCTGTGGGTCGTATTCGACCGCCTGGATTGGCTGACACCTGGCACGCCCATCATCCTCGAATGGCGCTTCGAAAAAAGCCTCACCGCCATCTCCCATCGCCGGCCGAATACCCCGCGTGACCCATTCTGCAGGACTTGTGCGTATGTACACTTCGACGAGGCGCTTACGGTCATCCAGGTCCAGGCTAAGCGATCCAGCGTCAATAATCGGAGCAACTTCGGGCAGAGGCCACCGCTGGTCTAGGTAGTCCCGGAGGGGATACTTCGAGTCTCGCTCTTGATTGTCACCTGCCCGATACTTGATGGTGCAACTAAGAATGCTACCTTCAGGCTCCCAACAAGCCTGTGCAAGCGCTGGTGAAGACGTGGCTTTGGCTTTAACTCGTATCGTCTGCATGATCATCATTCGAAGATCTTAAAGTGGGCAATGATGTATTCGCGCTCGTTGAGCAACACCTCAAGCGTGTACGGGCGCCCTTGTTTACGGATCTTGATCAAATACATGAAATAGCCAGCCGTCCCCTGCGGGTCTGGCACTCGTTTTCCGTGCAATATGGCCAAGCGGAGTATGTGAACTGGAACGAAGCGGCCTTTTTCCAGCATTCGTCCTAAAGCCTTGCGTGTAAAGCGCAGATTTCTTTTGGCCAGCGCATAGTATTTCGCGCGCAGCGGTATCAAAACCGACTGGCTGATGGTCACACCCGCGCGCGCCAGCACAGCCCCTCGAACCAGCTTTGAACCCAGCTTCCAAGCCGCCCCCGCCAGAAAGACCACATCCAGGGGATCGATCAGCGGCGCTTCCAGAGGCAATTCGTCAATCGATTGCAGCTCACCCGAAAGGTCGTAGGTCCGGAATACGCCACCAAAACCTATTCGATATCCAATGATCGCATCCGAGGTCTCATCGTGGATGGGCTGCGCCCCTTCAGGCACGCTAGGCGGCAGAAATTCGAAGAGTGCCGGTGAAAGTGGCGGAACGCCATCCCACACGTAAGAGGATTCATCGTCTAGGGCAAGTGGACTGTCTGGCATTTGGGCGGCCTGGCGAAAGCGAGATCGTCCATAGTTCACGGGCTATCGTCGCCGGCCTATCGGCGGCGTCCGATGCACGGTCGGTATGCCGAGCACTCCAAACGGAGGCGTGACGAGCACGCCTTTTTCAGCATGAGAATCCGTACCCGTACTAGCGCGCTCTGTGTCCGGGATGGTCTAGATTCATCTATTGCCGTCGTCTAGGTTGATCCCGAAAAGCCGGAACGTCCACCAGCCAGGCGCTGGCTCCCACTCTTTGGACCGCGCACAGGACATGCGTGGAAATAGGCAAATCAGGACGATTCGCGCCCAGCGCTGGACAGGGCCACTGAGCAACGGCCCGCATTACCTCGTAACTTGATGACGCCGATAACGATGGCATGCGAAGTAATAGACACGGCCCACGAAGTTTTTGTCGAGCGGCTAGGAGCATTGGTCCGGTCGAGCGGTGCCGATCCCGATGCGTTTTTCGATGATCAAGTCTTTCGCCCCTAGTTGGCATCGATGTATTTGGAACCTTGGCCGGCATAGAGCGGCCGACTCGGCCTTTTCGACACCTCGCCCGTTAGCTTCATGAAGCGGGCCGTCGGCGTCAGCGCCATGACGGCATTTGGACGATGCGCAACGCTAGTGACCTGAGACAGATCAGCCAGTTTGTCTGGCGGCGTGCCCAGCGAGCAGAACTTGTTCGTGCCAGAAGCCGCCAGCAGCGCCAGCATCGATTCCCTCCGACCTGCGCACCCGAACCACGGTCGCCCATCACCGTTCCCAAATTTGTAACCCCTCATTCATCATCCCGTCATTCGCCCTCCCTATGCTTCCCGCTTTTTCTGAAAGGCAGCACAGATGGCGCACGACAAGCACGACGGCAAACTTGAGATTGCCAACACACTTCCCGCCCTGCCGACCGCGACGGATCCGCGCCGTCGCAGTTTGCTCAAGGCCGGTTTCGGCGTCACGCTCCTGCCGGTGGGCGGTTCGCTTCTGTTGTCTGCCTGCTCCAGCGACGATGACGATGACACCGCAGCGCCCGAGACGCCCGGGACCCAGCCGGAGCCTCAGCCCGAACCGCAGCCGCAACCCCTCAACATCTCCAGCTTCGCCGTAGCGGTGTTGCCGGACACGCAGTTCTACTCGCGCTACGCTACGGACGCTGAAAACCAGCAGTTCATGCGCAAGTACGGTAGCGAGCCGTTCAAGGCGCAGACGCAGTGGGTGGCCGACCATTCCAAGTCGCTTGGCATTCCGTTCCTGATTCATCTGGGCGACGTGGTCGATCAGCAGGGCAAGCCGGATCAGTGGAAGGTGGCCGACGCGGCCATGGCGATCCTGGAAGACGCCAAGGTGCCGTACTCGATCCTGGCGGGCAACCACGACGTGATCCTGGACCGGGACTACGTCGACGCCAGCAGCCAGGCCAGCGCCACGGACGCGCAGCGCACGCTGGCCAACGAGCCGTATCTGAAAACGTTCAGTGCAGATCGCGCCAAGAATCAGGCCACCTTTGGCGGCCGCGATCCTAGCGGCTTTCACGAATATCATGTGTTCGAAGCCGAAGGCCAGAAGTTCATGGTCCTGTCGTTGTCGTGGCGCATTTCCGATGCCGCGCTGACGTGGGCCAATCAGGTCATTCGTGCGAACCCGTCGCTGCCGGTGATCCTGGTCAACCACCAGTTGCTGAACATCGACAAGGATGGCGTCACGCCGCTTGAAGTGCCTTATGGGCTGATGCTGTGGGACAAGCTGATCCGCGACAACGATCAGATCTTCATGACGCTGAACGGCCACTATCACGGCGCCGCGCACCTGACCAAGACGAATGCGTTCGGCAACGCCGTCGAGGAAATGGTGGTGGACTACCAGATGGCCTATCAGGGCGGCAACGGCCTGATGCGCCTGTACGAATTCGATCTCAGCAACGACGAGATCCGTGTGCTGTCGTTTTCGCCGTGGGTGCCGCAAAAGCCGAAGGAAACGCTCAACACGTTTGACCAAGCCATCCTGACCGGCGCGAACGAGCAGTTCACGATCAAGATCGACTTTGCCAAGCGCTTCGGTGGGTTCAACAAGGAATTCAAGGCGGCCACGCCGTCGCATACCGCGCTGATCGACCAGGCCCGCGCGCTGATCCTGGCGAACTACACGGATCCGGTCGCCGCCGAGCAAAAGCCTGCCGCCGATCCGGACGACTATCCGCAGGTGTCCGGCACGCTGGCGCACTGGCGCTTCTTTGGCGGCGCCAATGGCCAGCCGGTGCCGGTGGGCGAGGTGATCGCGGACCGCACGGGTCTGAATCCCATGCGCCGTGCAGCCTTGAACATTGACGGCGTGGCCGGTGCGCAGTTGGGCGACGTGGTCTGGTCGGACGACCACCATTTCCTTTCGGCGGCGCCGGGATCGGTGCGTTTCCTGAACACCGACAAGAACACGGCTCGCATGAGCTACTTCACCACGGACGCCGCGGCCATCATCAACGGCCAAACCGCGCCCAATGGCTACACGGTAGAAGCCTTCATCAAGATTGACCGAGATTGGGTCGCGTCCAAGCACGCGTGGATGAACATCATGACGCGCGACGGAAAGCGCGGCAGCTTGCCGGGATTCTCCGGTGGTGATCCGGAGTCGCCGCCGCTGCTGTTCGCCGTGTCGAGCCTTCGCGAGATCCAGTGGGAAGTGGTTCCCGACGCCACGGGCACGCGCGGACCCAAGGCTAACTGGTCTGGCGAGATCATCCCCGACAAGTGGATGCACGTTGCCGTGGTCAACGATGACACCACGCACGAAACCATCCTGTACGTGGAAGGCGCGCCCGTCCTGCGCAACACGTCCGACGCCCCCGGCCTGGCGACGCTGGCGGCAAACATGCCGTGGATCATCGGTGCAGGTTCGTGGGACGGCGCTCGGGCCGATGGCTTCTTTGGCAGCGTCGGTGAAGTGCGCATCGTCGACCATGCCCTGCAGCCGATCGACTGGCTGACCTCGCGCCGTCGTTGATGGGTGCAAGCGCCGCCGGCCAGTTGGGCGGCGGCGCGGCAGCGCGCCATGCGTGCGGCGAAGCGATGCGTAGGCAAACGCCGGAAAAAATGGGGGCTCGTCGACTCGGTTGAATCGCAAGAACACTTGCACCAATCTGGCAAGAGTTTGGTCCGACATGGAAAACCGTTGCGCAGCCCGTCGAACCCCGATCCATATCCAGATCCGAACCAAGGTTTACCCGCTAGAATTCCGTCCAAACAAGGTTCGATCTAACTATCGACCGAACAGTGGAAGGCTTCTTTGGCAACCCGGAGGTTCAATGGCAATCAAGGCCGTGGCATTTGACGTATTTGGAACCTTGGTCAACATCGAGCGGCCAACCCGCCCATTCCGAAAGCTGGTCCGCCTGCTGCACGAAGCGGGCCGCCAGCGCCAACGCGACGATGGCGTTCGGGCGATGAGCAACGCGATCGACCTGAGACAGGCCGCCAGCCTGTTTGGCGGAATGATCAGCGAAGAGAAGTTAAATGCGCTGGAAGCTGAATTGCGTGAAGAGATTCAGTCGATCACGCTTTTCGCTGACGCAGCGCCGACGCTGCTTGCATTGAAGCAGCGCGGAATCAAGGTGGCGCTTTGTTCCAACCTTGCCGCGCCGTACGGGCCGCCTGTGTTGGACCTGCTGCCAATCGAACCGGACTTCTGCGCGTGGTCATACGAAGCCGGGGCCGTAAAGCCGCAACCTCAGATCTACGAATACCTTTGTGATGGCATTGCGTGCCGTCCCGATGAAGTCCTGATGATTGGCGACACCATTGAAGCCGATATGGTCGGGCCTCGGAACTTTGGCATCCATGGATACCATTTGGACAGGCAGCCAGCCACGACGAGTTCCGCGGAGTCTGTGCGCTCGCTGAACGACGTGCTTACTCTCATGTCCGCCCATCACTAACAGCCTGCCGTACATAAAACGGGAAGGCGGCTTTATCGGCGCCTTCCCTAACTAAAAAAGGCGCCGGCCTACGATTTATTAATGCCTCTGCAGTGGGAGCAGCCCGGCGCCTTCACATCAGGGGGGGTTGCAAGTCGAAGGGGCATCACGCTCCGCCCTTCTTACCGCTTAGCGAGAGTTGCTGGACTGTGGGCCGAATCGGCGCTTCAGGCGCGCCCACGTGCTTTCCGGCTGAGCTTCCGGCGCCGGAATCCAAAACTCGCTCAATTGAATCTTCATGAGCGCCCCATCTATTGCGAGCCCTAGCGCCAGCGTGGGCGCGACGGTGTACCAACGGTCAACTGCGCCCCAACTGAGGCAGGCAATGCCTCGCGCAGAGTCATACAGCGCTTCTTCAATCGGGGAGCACTTCGCATCGCCGCCGTCGTCGAAGGCAGCCTGAATATATGGCTCCACATAATCGGCATCGGTAGAGGGTACTGGTTGAAGGGCCCGCTCCGTCAAGTCAGCGCGGATGTCGAAGTCACAAAGACGCCCTTCTGAGTCCAGGGCCATGGAGAGGTCACCTGCAACAATCATGCGACGAGGCCGTGGGAGTGGCCATTGCGCATCCAGCATGTCACGAAGTGCCTTGGACTTGTCGTGTACGCGCTCTTTCTGTGGATAAGCGATTTTGCAATACAGATTCTGGACGTCCGCATCCCAAAGGACTTCCACGTCAGCCGGAATAATTGTTGGTTCAGAAATGACAGCAACTGTAGTCATAGTTTCTCGTACAAGAAGTGGGCGATGCTGTATTCCCGCTCATGAAGCAAGACCTCGAACTAATATGACTTGCCCCGAAATCTGACGTTTATCGTATACACAAAGTATCCGAGTTTCGACGCCCGCCGTTTTTGTGACGGCACGACCAGCTGGCTCACGAACTTCCCCAAACCCGTTCAAATTCACTATCAGTCATCACCCACCCTACCCCCCTCTCACACGAAACCCGCTTGAAGCGGAAGGCCTTCTGATAGCTCCACTCATCGCCCAAAGCGCAGATCTCTCCCGGTTGAAGATAAAACGTTGGGGCGAAATCATCGATTGATGCGTATACCTCGATCGGCGCGATGACCTGCCACCTTCCGTGCGGCGTATCCGAACATCCTGCCAACACGGCAATCATCGCCAATACCGCAAACCAGATTCCGACCAGCCGCCGCGCCATTTCAGCCATGGCTTGCCGCCCCGTCTTCGCCTTCCAAAATCCCCTTCAGTTCAAGAAGGAACGAAGCCGCGGTGTAGCCAATCGCAGCCGGGCCGAACGACGGCCAAAGTTTCGCGAAGGCTGCTTCAGATTTCGGCCCGCACGTGGCGATGAAGGCATCCATCTCTGCGCAAACTCGACGGACTTCCCTCCCGTCGAATACCTGCTTGTAGTCTTGTGCGACTTCCTGGATGGTTTCGCCGGTAGCTGCCCACTCCTGATGAAACCATCCATCAAGGAATCGCTCCAGGTTGGGAAACTGGCCGCGTTCGACGTGGCCCCCATCGTTGCATGCAGCAGGCGCGGACAACGCGAGTTGTGCGGCGCCGTCCAGCATTTCTGAAATGCCCCCGAAGGGGGCCAGGCCTCCCCACATTCGGCCAGAGCAATTCAATGCGTCGGCGAGCGATTCGCCTTGCAGGACTGCGTCAAGCTGATCAGGCGTGAGGGCCACGGTGTAGGCAGCTTTCTCGTCCATTCGATGACTCCGGTCTGTTGATGGAGCGATGAATGTCGAAAAAAGCCACGTCTCTGTCGATCAGCGCCGTCTGAAATCGGCCGGATGGTGACGCTACGCAAGCGCTGGCGCATTCCCGGCGGGGCGCGTCGCAGCCCCTGTCACGCTGCGGCATGACCGATTCAATCGACGATCCGGCGCCGGCGCATTTGAACAAGGAAAGATCGCCCTACCCGCCCCGCCGCCGCCACGCCCACCACACGGCCCCAATCGGCGCGAAGATGGTCGCCCAGGACAGCCCGTCCCACACGCCATCGCCCAGCAGCGCCGACACGAGTCCGACGATGGATGCGACGCCCAGCCAGATCGGCGCTCGGAACACTTCTCCAGCTGATTGCAGGTTCTCGGTGCGCGCACCGCGCGGTTCGTGGGTGTTTTTCATTGCGCGGCCTCCTGGCGGTCTTGCTGGCGCATCGCCCCGGCCGTTTCAGCGGCGTCCTCAGTCTGCGGCTTGGAGGCGCTGGCAGCCTTCGGCTTGCGCAGCCACAAATACACCCCACTACCCAAAACCACGATCGCAAAGATATCCAGCACCGCCCAAAGGATCTTCAGCGGCAGGCCGCCATAATCCCCGAAATGCAGCGGTTGCGACAGGAACAGGGTCTTCACGTACCAGGGCATCTCCCGGGTATCGGTCAGCTCTCCGTTGGAGGCGTCAACCAGCGCCGGTTTGAGCAGGCGCGCGGTGACGGGCGTGTTGCCCTTCATGAAGAAGGTGTAGTGGTGCGGGCTGGAGAACATGGTGCCCGGGAAGGCGACCAGGCTTACCGCCATGTCGGGCACGGCGCTGCGTGCCGTGCGAATTGAGTCTTCCAGGTGTGCGGGCTGGGTGACGGGCGGCAGGTCTTTGAAGGGGGCCGTCATTTCCGCCATCTGGTCCATTTGCCACAAGCCCAGGACGACTCTGTTCAGGGTGTTGATGCTGCCCGTGATGCCCACGACCAGCAGCCAGACGACGGTGACGATGCCCAGCAGATTGTGCCAGTCCAGCCATTTGACGCGGGTGCTGCGCTGGGTGCGCAACGCGCCGAATTTCAGGCGGCGCATGAAGGGGTAGTACGGCACGACGCCCGAGACGATCGCGACGACCATCAAGAGGCCCATCGCGCCCAGGAACAGCATGCCCGGCAGGCCAGCGAACATGTCCGTGTGCAGCTTCAGCATGACGTACATGAAGCCTTCGTCGGTGGCCGGCTCGTCCAGCACTTTGGCCGTGCGGGAATCGATGACGACGGCGTTGTTTTCCTCGGGCGGCGCGTCGACGGCGCTGGCCATCGACACATAGGTGATATTCGGGTGCTCGTCCTGGTCCCAGAACATGTAGCGGATGACTTCGCCCGGGCGGCGTTCCAGTGCGGTCTGCGCGATGCGGTCGAGGCTGGCGTTGGGCGTGCCGGCGGGCATGGGCGGCGCTTCGACGACGCCGGACAGGTGCTCGATCTCTTCGTGGAAGATCAAGGGCAGCCCGGTCAGGCAGAGCAACAGCATGAATACGGTGCAGACCAGGCTGCTCCACTTGTGAATCCAGGACCAGGTTTGCGTGGACATTCCAGCCTCCTTAGAACGCGATGCTGGTAGAGAACGTGTAGGTGCGCGGCGATCCTACGAACAGGTAGCCGGCTGTCGCGGTGCCCCAGTAGTTCCGGTTGAACAGGTTTTCGACGTTGAAGCGGAACGTGACGGGCGTGCCGCTGATTTTGGTTTCGTAGCGGGCGCCGGCGTCGACGCGCGTCCAGCTTGGCACGGACAACGCGTTGTCGGCGTCGGCGTACGTCCTGTCCGTGTAGATGATGCGGCCCAGCAGCGTCAGGCCGGGCGCGAAGGGGGTGTCCCATTCGGCGCCCAGGTTGAATTGCCAGTCGGGCACGCCGATGGCCTTGTTGCCCTGCAGGCCGGGCGTGGTGGCTTTGTTGATGACGGCGTCGATGTAGCTGACGCCGCCCAGCAGACGCACGCCCTTGGTGACTTCGCCGGCGAAGCTGGCTTCGACGCCGCGGTTGCGCTGTTCGCCGAATTCTCCAAACGTGTCGCCAGAGATGCCGGAGCTGGGGCGCGTCAGTTCGAACAAGGCGACGGTAGCCAGCATGTCGTCGTTCAGGTTGTATTTGACGCCGATTTCCTTTTGCTTGGACTTGAAGGGCGACAGGGTTTGGCCCGGGTTGGTGATGGCCGCGCTGGTGGGCGCGGTGTCGCCCTGCGACAGGCCTTCGACGTAGCTGGCGTAGACCGAGAGGTCGGGACGCACTTTGAAGACGACGCCGGCCAGGGGCGTGGTAGCGCTTTCGTCATAGCGCGGGCCGCTGGGGTCGCCGTTGCTGAAGTCGTAGTTCTGGCCCTGCACGTTCTGTCGGCGCACGCCCAGAGTCAGTTGCAACCGATCATCCATGAAGCCCAGGGTGTCGGCCAGTGCATAGCTGGTCAGCTTGGTGCTTTGGTACCGATTCAGGGGGTTGCTGATGCCGGAGATCGACGGCGTATCGAGGATGGCTCCGGAATAGATGTTGGAGTTGCCCGGCGGGAAGCCGGTGTAGAAGCCAAGCTTGGAGTCCTGGTCCAACAAGGTATAGCTGAAGGCGACCTTGTGGCTTACGGGGCCGGTCTTGAAGTTGCCGCGCAGGCCGGCTTCGGTGGACTTGCTGTCCACGGTCATCCGTTGCCAACCGCCGAAGAAGGAATAGTCGCCCTGCGTGTTCTGCAGGACGGGGTTGCCGGCGAAGGCGTCCCAATCCAGCTTGCGCTGGCCGTAGCCCGCGTAGGCAGTGATGTTGTCGGTGATGTCGTATTCGATCTTGAATACGCCGGCGCTATTTCGGCCGTCGCTCCAGCCCAGGCCGGGATAAGGATTCTTGTTGCTGGGCGCCTGGGGAACCGAGGTCAGATCCGTGCCAAGCTGGAACTGGCGCACGACGTTGTCGATGCGTTCTTTCTGCCACAGCAGGTCCAGGGACGTGCGAAGCTTCTCGCCGCGATAATCCAGCGCGACGGAGCCCAGGGCGTCGCGCGCGGACTGGTCCTTGATCGGCGTGTCGCCGTCGCGCAGCAAAGCGTTCACGCGGATGCCGAAGGCATTGTCCGGGCCGAAGCGGCGGCCCACGTCGGCATGCACGCCGAATACGGAGTCGGACATCACGCTGGCGTTCAGGCGGGTGATGGGGTCATCGGTGGCGCGCTTGGGCACCAAATTGACGACGCCGCCCACGCTGCCGCCGGGCGTCATGCCGAATAGCGCGGCCGACGGACCCTTGATGATCTCCACGCGTTCCAGGGTTTCCACCGGAGCGCGCCAGTACGGCGACAGGCCAAACATGCCGTTGAAGGCGAAATCCGACGTGGGTACGTTGAACCCGCGGATGGTGAGGTCTTCGTTGATGTTGGACCGGGCGCTGCTCATGCGGACTGACGGATCCAGAGTCGCGACGTCGGCCACCGAACGCGCCTGCTCGTTCTCGATGGTCTGAGCGGTATAGCTGGTGACGCTGAAGGGCGTATCCATGACCGACGTGTTGCCCAGGATGCCCATGCGGGCGCCGCCACCGATCTGGCCCCCGGCAATTGGCGCGGGCGCCTCGCCCAAGGCCACCGGCGCGCTGGTGACGGTAACGGTGGGCAGCACGGTGATCGCCGCGGGATCCGGCGCCGCCGTCTGAGCCGAAAGCGAGGCCGCGTACAGCGCCGCGCTGCCAGCCACCGCCTGCTTGATGGTCATGGCGACGCGCCGTTGCGCACCTTGACAGTCTTTCGATCCACGTCCCACAGCCCACTCCGCACGTTATCCCAAAAACGCGCATGATAAGCGTTCTTGATAAGCGTTCTTATTAACAATTGCCTCGGGATTTACCAGTAGTGGGCGCGGCGCGGGCCAGCGGAGGCCGGTCGCCATCCAGATCTAATCCGCTTGGGCTGGCGGCACATTGTCCATACTGAAAGTTGCCCATACACATCCGTGGATGGCAGCCAAATAATGGCTGGCATCAACACGCCAAAAGGCCTAATCCGCTGTCCCGACCAAGCGGCTACTAGCGCCTGACTATCCGCGCATCGCGCGGATCGCGGGAGCTTCATGCCTGTCTCGCCGGACGCCCGCGCTAGATCGCGGCCGCGCTGGCACATCCCGGCAAGGCTGCCAGCACTCCCGAGTTCTCCCTCGAAGTTTTCCCCAGCCCTGATTCCGCTGACCGTGCACCACAACGCTCGCTCACGGCAGATGGGCTGCCTTTGTCCGGCCAGATCGGCCACCTACCCCAAGGAGTCATCGACAGAACGTTATCGACCATTTGCAGCCGGGCGGCAGTGCTGGTCAATGCGGGGCATGCCCTTCTTGGCTCGCGGGCCTTGGGGCGCCCTACGACCTGATGCATCTCTGCCCGGTTCCAGCTAACGCGTACTTGAATTGTTGGAGACTGTCATGTCAGGAAAGAACAACAATATTCCACGGGTGGACAACCCGGGCGAAGAAGACCAAGGCGGGCCGGCCACCGGCAAGTCCGCCTCGGGGACGCCCGAGAACCCGGATTCTGACGCCGCCGGGCTTGAAGCGCTGAGCCAAGAGGCGGAGCAACAAGCCGTATTCGCCGAGGCAGGCGTTTCGGACGATCTGCTGGCGCTGCGGGACGCGATCGAGGCGCAGTTGCTCTCGGCGTCCGGCGAATCCCGGGCCCAGTCCGACGGCTCTTCCGCTGAAGGCATCGTGGGCGTGGGGATCGGCTTGCCGGACCCGACTAACGTGACTTTCGGCGCGGGCGGCCCGGGCGAACCGGTGCTCACGATTTTCACCGAGAGCGCCATGCCGCATGAAGCGGTGCTGGGCCAGTTGGCGCAGGCGGCCGGCACACGCGCTCTTTCGAGCGTGCCGGTGCAGCAGGTGCCGGTGGGCGTGGTGGACGCCTATTCGCATCGGGCGCGGCACCGTCCGGCGCCGGGCGGAGTATCGGTGGGACACGTGAACGTCACGGCGGGAACGCTGGGAAGCCGTGCGATCGGGCTGACAGCCCCGTGGACGAACCGGCACCTGATTCTCAGCAACAACCACGTGCTGGCGAATTCGAATGTCGCCAGCGTGAACGACAGCATCATCCAGCCGGGCGCGGCGGATGGGGGCCGTCATCCGGGAGACCAGATTGCAGTACTGGCGCGCTGGGTGCCGATCAATTTCGGCGGCGCGGCGAACTTTGTGGACTGCGCGTTCGGCTGGGCGTGGCACGACCGCATTCGTGGCGAGCAATATTATCTGTCGGGCGGCAGCGCCGCTTATTACCGTACAGGCACGTCGCCTTTGGCCGCTTCGCTCGGGCTGATCGTCGGCAAGAGCGGCCGCACTACGGGCCTTACCCAAGGCCGCGTGACACAGATCGGCGTGTCGGTTAACGTGAATTACGGCGGTGGCCGCGTCGCGTTGTTCCGTAACCAGATTGCCATTCAATCGGTGAATTCCAACCCGTTTTCGGCGGGCGGCGATTCCGGTTCGCTGATCTGGCATTGGGCTTCCGGCGTGCGCCCGGTCGCCCTGCTTTTCGCGGGCGGCGGCGGCACGACGTTTGCTAATCCCATTGCGTCCGTGCTTTCCGCACTGAATATCAGGCTACTGCCCTGACGAAAGTCCCGGTCGCCCTGTCCCCTTATCCGGGGCGGCCGATTTCACAAGATTCGACGAGGCACGAGGAGTTGGAGCCATGAGCAACATACAAAATCCTGGACATGATTTTTCTGGTGCCGGCCCCGTCGAATACAGTCCGGCTGAAACGCGAGCAAGCGGAAAGGTCGAAAGCCTGCTGGCCAGCGAAGAGTCCCGGCTTCTTGCGACGCCCGGCGTCGTGTCGGTAGGCGTTACCACCGGGCGTCCGGGAGAAGAGGCGCTGGCGGTGGGTGTGACGGACGCCAACGTGGCGGCGCGCCTGCCCCGCGAAATCAACGGAGTACCGTTGGTTATTACGGTCACCGGGCCGGTGGATGCGCAGCGCCAGCGCTGAAGGCGGCACGTTGCCCTCTTCACACCAGCGGCCCCGTTTACGGGGCCGTTGTCACAATTGAGCTTGCGCGGTCTTGACGGCTTTAGTCGCGCCACACCCTACGGCCCTTCTCGCCGTATGATCCACTCCGACGCGTAATCGGAGCGGTCCGGCTTACGGGATTGTGGATCTCGCCCCATGCAATGCACCCGTACCAATCATCGGACGGCGTGGCGGGGCGTCAAAATTTGAGGCTGTTGAGTATGAAAGCAGTTGCAGTTTTCTTGATGGCGGGCATTCTGGGCGGATGCGCGCTTCCCGGCGCCCAGCGGGCGAACCAGCAGAAGATTGATTCCGATAATGTCGAGACGTTCTGCGCCCAGGCGTGGTCGGATACCCGGCTGGATCCTATCCGGACGAAGTTGCCCGTCAAGGTTCCCGACGCGACCGTGGCGCAGCTTGCGGATCCCAGCTTGGCCACGCCTGGGGAGCAACAGGCGATCAGCGATTTCGACCCGGCCATGGCGCAGTGCTTCGACATGCGGCGCGCGTACTTGCAGGCCTATACGCCGGGTGGCGTTGTCGCCATTTTTGACGCGCTGAGAGCCGACAGCAAAGCGCTCAGGGCGCAACTGTGGGCCAAGAAAATCACTTTCGGCCAGTACAACACCGCCGCGATGCGTCTGCTGACGGACTCGCAGAAGGCCACGCAAGCCGAAGTGGAAAAGGCCAATCAGTTTGCCGCGCAGCAGCAGGCGCAGCGCGATCAGAACATGCTGCTGATGATGCCCTACATGAATCCGCCCATGCCGCGCCCGACGACTACCGATTGCTACCGATATGGCAACGCGGTGGGCTGCACGACGCGGTAACTCGCGAACGGGCGATATCAGCCGCGCTGGGGCATCATCGAGACATCGGCATGGCACGCGCGAATTACGCGTCGGGGCTGCTGTCCACGTAAACCAGCCCCGCGGCGGCCAACTTCTCCCGCATGCCGTAGATATCCAGCCCCAGCTCTCCCGCAGCCAGCCGCTTGCGCTTGTCCGTTTCGTTCCGCAGACGCGTATCGCAGGCATCGGCTACTTCCGCTGCCCGTGCTCGCGGGACAATGCACACGCCGTCGTCATCAGCCACGACGACGTCCCCGGGCTGCACCAGCGCGCCAGCGCACACCACCGGCACGTTGACCGACCCCGGCGTGGCCTTGACCGTGCCCTTGGCCGATACGCATTTGGACCAGACAGGAAACTTCATGTCGGTCAGCGCCGCCACGTCGCGGCAGCCGGCATCGATGACCAGCCCCTGCACGCCGCGCGCCCGCATGGATGTTGCCAGCAGCTCGCCGAACATCCCGTCTTCGTTCGACGATGCGCAGGCGACGACCAGGATGTCGCCCGGCCGGCAGAGTTCGATGGCGACGTGCAGCATCCAGTTGTCGCCGGGTTGCGCCAAGACGGTGACGGCGCTACCTGCGATGGATGCGCCGGCGTAGATGGGCCGCATACAGGGCTGCAGCAAGCCTGTCCGCTGTTGCGCCTCGTGCGCGGTGGCGACGCCGGCCGATACCAGACGTGCAATGACGGCGCTGTCCGCGCGCGGGATGTTCCTGACGGCGATGCTCATGCCAGCTCTCCGGTGACTTGGGGAAACACGCGCTGGTAGCCTTCCGCGTATTTGATCTTCATGTTGGAGTTGCGCGAGGCTTGCACGCCCCGCTGCAATGCCACGCGGGTGTAGTACTCCCACAGATGTTCCTGCGCCGCCATGGTTTCGAAGGCGCGGCGCTTCAAGTCCCACACTTCAGAGATGTCCAGCAGCACCTGGGGCTTCCATTCGCATTGTTCGGGCTGGTGTGGCTCGAAGAGGAACACGGGCGGTGCGCCCAGCACGGCCTGCTCGGGATGGTGGCCATGCGCCTGAGCGATGACGCGGGCCTCCTGGGCGACGTGCGTGGCCAACGGGTGGTCGAAGTTGTAGGGATCTTTCTGCGAATGCGTCAGCACGAATTCCGGCTGAAGCTCACGGTAGACGTCGACCAGTTCGAAGAGCGCATCGTCCGACACGCGCAGCGGATAGTCGCCGCAATCCATGAAGCGAATATCGGCGCCCAGGATGTCGGCGGCGATGCGGGCTTCTTCGCGGCGGTCGGCCTTGACCTTTTCCAGCGTCATGCCGGGCTGCTTCCACAGCTTGGCGGATTCGCCGCGTTCGCCGAACGACAGGCACACCACGGTCATTTTCCAGCCACGCTTTGCGTACAGGGCGATGGCGCCGCCAGCGCGCCAAACAAAGTCCGCGGAATGCGCGCTGACGACCAACGCGTTCTTTTGCCGTTCCATTTCAATTCCTCTATGCATGAATGCCGGCCGGGCGCGCGCAGCGATCCCGTGCCGGCGTGGGCGCAGGCAGCCTCAATCGGCCTTGATGCCCGCGTCCTGGATGACCTTGGTCCATTTAGTGGTTTCCGCCGCGACGAAATCGCGGAACTGGGGCGCGGTGCCCGGCGTGACGACGGCGCCCATCTCACCGAAGCGCTTTTTCACTTCGGGATCCTTAAGCGCGGTTTGGAGCGCCGCGTTCAGTTTTTCGGTGACGTCGGGCGGCAGGTCCTTGGGGCCGATCAGCCCCCACCACACGGTCGCCATCGCGCCCGGCAGACCTTGCGAAACCACCGTCGGCACCTCGGGCAACATGGCGGCCGGTTCGTCGTCCAGCACAGCCAGCGCGCGCAGCTTGCCGGCCTTGACGTGCGAGACGACTTCCAGCGGGTTGATCGACATGAACGAAATCCGCTGACCCAGCAGGTCCGTAACCGCAGGCGAGCCGCCCTTGTACGGCACGTGCAGGGCTTTCATGCCGCTCTCGCGCTTGAGGAGTTCGCTGGCCAGATGGCCCGAACTGCCGTTGCCGGCGGACGCGTAGGTCAGCTTGTCGGGATGGCTGCGGCCATAATCCGTCAGGTCCTTCAAAGTCTTGAAGGAGGATTCGACGGGGACCACGACGGCGAGCGGCGCGTAGCCGATCGCGCCCACCGGCGTGAAGTCATGCGTCGGGTCGAAGGTCAACTTGGAAAACAGGGCGCCGTTGGCGGCCAGCGTGTTCGATGCGGTCAGCAGCGTGTAGCCGTCGGCCGGCGCGCGCGCCACCGCGTCCATGCCGATATTGGTGGCGGCGCCCGGGCGGTTGTCGACGATGATGGTCTGCTTCAGGGCGTCGCCCATTTTCTGGCTGACCAGGCGCGTCACGATGTCCACGCCGCCGCCGGCGGCATACGGGACGACGATGCGGATTGGCTTGTCGGGATAGGCGCCCTGGGCGGCCGCGGGCAGCGGCATCAGCGCGGCGGCGGCCAGCAGCGTGCTCAATCCCGCAGTGGCGGCAAGGGCGCGGCGGGGCCGCGACGGGGCGAAAACCTTCATGGGAGTCTCCTGTCGATCTAGTTATGTTTGTCGGTATGATGCGCGGCGTACACTCATACCGTCCAATACCGTTTTTCAAGACGATCTATTTGCTTTCCAAATCGATATGGATTTCCGCCAACTGCGCTACTTCGTCGCCGTCGCCGAGGAACTGAGCTTCAGCCAGGCCGCGCGCCGCCTGCACGTCAGCCAGCCGCCGCTCAGCCTGCAGATCAAGGCGCTAGAGGAAGAACTGGGATCGCCCTTGCTGACACGCACCAGCCGCAGCGTGGAATTGACGCAGGCAGGCGCGCTGTTCCTGGATCAGGCGCGCCGCGCGCTGGCGCACCTGGAGCGCGCCGGCGAGGTCGTGCGGCAGTCGGCGCTGGGCGAAACAGGCGAAATCCGCGTGGCGTTCACGGCGTCGGTGCCGATGTTCGAGGCGTTTCCCCGCATCGTGCACGCGTTTCGGACGGACTTTCCCGGGGTGGGCGTGGACTTGAGCCACCAATCCACCGGCCAGCAACTGCGGGCGCTGGCGTCCAAGGACATCGATGTGGGGTTCCTGCGGCCGTCGATCCTGTTCGTTCCTCCGGCCAACATCGCGACGCAGCCGTTGTGGACGGATCGCCTGATGGTCGCCATGCCACAGTCGCACCCGCTTGCGCGCCGCAGCACGCCGCTGCCCATGGCGGAACTGGCGGACGAGTCCTTCATCCTGTTCCCGCGTGGATTGGGCTGCGGACTGTTCGACCACGTCAGCGTGCTGGCCAACCGCGCGGGGTTTGCGCCGCAGGTGGGTCAGGAAGCGCGCGAAGGCGCGACCATCATCGGCCTGGTGGCGGCGGGCATGGGCATTTCCATCCTGCCGGACACCTACATGAAGACAGGTATTCCTGGCGTGGTCTATCGCGACCTGGACACGCCGGACTCCCAAAGCCAGGTCCTTCTGGCGTATCGTTCGGAAGACGGTTCCCCGCTGGTGCAGCGGTTCCGCGAGGCCGCCCTGGCCGTGCAGTGACCGGCGCCTGCGCCGCCTAACCGCGGTTGATGAAAGGCCCGCGCCGTGACATTCCGCCTCTTCGCCCTGACCCTCTTCGCCATGCTGGCCTTTGCCGGCAATTCGCTGCTGTGTCGCCTGGCGCTCAAGCAGACCACCATCGATCCCACCACCTTCGTCGCCATCCGCATCGTGTCGGGAGCACTGATGCTGTGGCTGGTGCTGGCGCTGCGCCGGCAATCCGAGCGCCTGGAAGGCACGTGGGCGGGTGCGCTGGCCCTGTTCGCCTACGCGGTGGCGTTCTCTTATGCCTACACCCACATTCCTGCTGGCACGGGCGCGCTGCTGCTGTTCGGTGCAATCCAGATCAGCATGATCCTGTACGGGCTGACGATCGGCGAGCGCCTGTCGCCGCTGCAAGGCGTGGGCATTGCGCTGGCGATCACCGGGCTGGTGGCGCTGATGCTGCCCACCGTAGGCGCGCCGCCCGTGTTCTACGGTTTCCTGATGATCGTGTCGGGCGTGGCGTGGAGCATCTATTCGCTGTTGGGACGCGGCGCCAACAATCCGGTGGCCGCGACCGCGGGGAATTTCATCCGCGCGGCGCCGATCGCGCTGGCGCTGCTGCTTGGGCAGTTCGTGGCGTCCCATGTCCAGGCCGATGCCGCCGGCGCGGCCTATGCGGTCGCATCCGGAGCGGTGACATCCGGGCTGGGGTACATCCTTTGGTACGCGGCGCTGAAGCAATTGAACGTGACGCGCGCCGCCACCGTGCAGCTCAGCGTGCCGGTGCTGGCGGCGTTTGGCGGAACGCTGTTTCTGGATGAACCGTTAACGGCTGTGCTGGTGGCCGCGTCGGCGCTGGTGCTGGCGGGCGTGGCGTTGGTGATCCTGAACAAGCGGCAGGTTTGAATCCGCGGGACTATGGAACAAAAAAAGCGGACCTCCCAAACAGGCGGTCCGCAAAAAAAACGGGCCACTCCGGCAAGCGACCCGCAAGCCCGGTCCCTCATCGGGACGGGCGACTCAAATAACGGAAATTACACGCTGTCCAGCGCGGACCGATCCACGCCAGCCGCGGCCGATTGCGCGTCCTTGATCTCTTCGATGAAGACCGGTGCGCACAGGCCGGCGACAACAGCAGCCAGATCCTGATCGACATCGTCGTAGGCATGGCGCGTGGCCAGCATGTTGAGCGAGCCGATCACCCGCCCCTCGTGACGCACGGGGATGTTGAAGGCCGACTGCAGGCCGCGTTCGATCAGCATGGGCGCCTCGGAGAACACGGTGCGCACGTCGTCTTCGTTGCTGGCGACGTACATCTGCCCTTCTTCCAGGACCAGCCGCGACCACGGGCCGTTGCCCGTGGCCTTGAAGCCGCCCAGCGGGCTGATGCTTTCATCGGACGTGTACAGACGCTTCATCAGGCGGTGCTCCTCCAGGTAGAGCAGCGCCGTGAAGAGCTTGTGGCCGAAGGCCTCTTCCAGCAGGGCGGAAATCACGCCCCACTGGCCCTGGCGGTCACCGGCCAGGGCCAGCGCTCGGGCGTGTCCGGCCCACGGCCGCAACGCGGAAACCTTGGTCATGCCGCGATCTCCTCGAGCACCACACCGCGGGTGTTCTTGCCGTAGAACAGGATGCCCAGGCCGCCGATCAGCAGGATGGCGGTCATCATGGCGAACACGCCGGCAAAGCCCAGCACCGGATATGCCACGCCCACGATGGTCGGCGATGCGATGGAGCCGATGCGAGCGAAGGCGGATGCTGCCCCCATCCCGGTCGCGCGGATCGAGGTGGGATAGATTTCGGCGGTGTAGGTGTACTGGCCCGCGATGACGCCGTTCATGCCGAACGACAGCAGCATGCTCAGCATGATGATCTGGTGTTCGCCGCTGGCCAGCGCCAAGCCCAGCGCGGACAGGCACGACAGCAGCATGTAGGCCAGGATGGTGTACTTGCGGCCGATCTTATCGTTGAAGTACGCCGCCGAGAAATAGCCCGGAATCTGCGACAGGTAGATCAGGATGGTGTACGAGAAGCTCTTGGTGATCGTGAAGCCGCGTTCCACCAGCAGGCTGGGGATCCACACCAGGAAGGCGTAGTAGCAGAACAGCACGGTGATCCAGAAGACCCACACTAGCACGGTGGTGCCCAGGTATTGCTTGGAGAACAGCGACGCCAGCTTGGCCATCGCGCCTTGTTGGTCGGCGGGGGTGGGCGCAGCCTTGCGCGTGGCGATGGGCTTGGGCAGCGGACGGCCGGTGCTTTGCTGCACTTCGGCTTCGATGGCCGAGCAGATGCGGTTGGCTTCGGCCTCCTGGCCGGTGTGTTCCAGCCAACGCGGCGATTCAAACAGGGACTTGCGCCACCACAGCAGGAAGATCACAGGCACCGAGGCGATGATCATGATCCAGCGCCAGCCGTCATCGCTGAGCGGCACGATGAAATAGCCCAGCAGGGCCGACAACACGAAACCGAACGAGAAGAAGCCAGCCAGCGCGCCGGTGAAGCGGCCGCGGTACTTGCTGCTGACGAATTCGGCCAGGTACGGCGCGATGATGGCGCCTTCTGCGCCCATGCCGATGCCCGCGATCATGCGCAGGATGTAGAACTCGTGATAGTTGCGGGCGAAGGCGTTGACGAAGGTGGCCACGCAGAACAGCAGCAGCGCCCACATCATGATCTTCTTGCGGCCGTACCGGTCGCCAAGAATGCCGGAAAACAGCGCGCCGACCAGGAAGCCGACGTACGTGCTGCTGGCGATCCAGCCGATCTGGCCGGTGGAAAGGCCCCACTGTGTGCGCAGCGACGGAATGATGAAGGCGATGATGCCGGCGTCCAGCGCTTCGAAGGCGAGCCCCAGGCCGCCGATCATCAGCAGCCGGAAATGAAAGCTGCTGAAGGGCAACCGCTCCAGGCGGTCCGATACGGAAAACATGGTGAAAAGTTCCGGAGAAAAGTAAAGAGAGGCCGTCAGCAGGCGTTCTTGTGCAGCAGGCCGCGATTCATGATCAGCTTGATCGAGTCGGGCTTGGTGAGCAGTTCGATGTCGTCCAGCGGATTGCCGTCGATCAGCAGCAGATCGGCGTAGGCGCCTTCGACGACTTCGCCCAGGAGGCCTTCCTGATTCAGGATTTCGGCGCCGATCAAGGTGGCCTGCTGGATCACCTTGGCGTTGCCCAGCACGCGGCTGCGCAGCACCAGTTCGTCGGACTGCATGTAGTGGGTCTCGCCCAGCAGGTCGCTGCCGTAGCCCATCTTCACGCCGACTTCGTCCAGGATCTCCAGCGCGGTCAGGCCCTGCGTGCGCACGGTGGCGATCTTCCTGACCGAGTCCAGCGGCAGGCCATAGCGCTCGCCGTCGTTGGCCAGGCCTTCGTAGGTGATCAGCGTGGGCACCATGTAGGCCCCGTGCTCCTTCATCACCTGGGCGGCCTCGTGGTCGACGAGGTTGCCGTGCTCGATGGTGCGCACGCCGCAACGCACGGCGCGCGTGATGGCGCGGGGCGTGTATGCATGCGCCATCACATAGGTGTTGGCGTTGTTGGCTTCTTCGACGATGGCGATCAGCTCGGCTTCCGAGAAGCCCAGGTTCTGGATGGGATCGTTGGGCGAGGCCACGCCGCCCGACGCCATGACCTTGATCTGCGTAGCGCCTTTCAGGATTTCCTCGCGCACGGCCAGGCGGCAGTTGTCCACGCCGTCGACCACGCGGCCGATGTTCCCGATCTTGACGGAGCACGGGCAGGGATCGAGCTCGTCGTTGCGCTGGCGGAAATCGCCATGGCCGCCGGTCTGCGACAGGGCCTTGCCCGAGCAGAACAGCCGCGGGCCGTCCACCGTGCCGTCCAGCACGGCCTGCGCCAGCGCCCAGTCGGCGCCGCCGGCATCGCGCACCGACGTGAAGCCGCGGTCCAGCATGCCCTGCATGATGGGCAGCGCGCGCAGCAGAGCCAGGGCGTTGGGCAGGGCCGCGACGCGGCCCAGGTTGAACGACGAGGCCACCACGTGCACGTGGCAGTCGATCATGCCGGGCATCAGGGTCATGCCCTTGGCGTCCACGACCTCCGCATCCGCCGGCGTTGCGTCATCGGCGCCGATGCGGGTGATCAGGCCTTCCTCGACCAGCACGGTCGCGGCGCTTTCGAGGGCCAAGGTTCGGGTATTGAGGATCCTGCAATTCTTGATGACAACCGGCTTCATAATCGACCACGTAAACAGTTCAAAAATGCCTGGAAAAAACGGCATGGCGAACTCTACCGGTACAATCCAGGGGTCCGATACCGGGTCTCCCCTTATGTATTCGACACAAAATAGAACAGCCTTATGAGCATTACTCATACCCCCCTATGAGACGCCGCTGCCCCACCCTTTCCGAATTGAATGCGTTCTCCGCGGCGGCGCGCCACCTGTCGTTCTCGAAGGCCGGCAAGGAACTGTTCGTCACGCAAAGCGCCATCAGCCGGCATATCGCCACGCTGGAAAGCTATCTGGGGCACGCGCTGTTCATCCGCGGCACCAACGGGTTGCAGCTGACGCGCATGGGGGCCACGTACCTCAGCCTGATCCGCCCCGCCCTGCACACGCTGGAAAGCGCCACCTCGCAGGTCATGGCCACGCAGCAGTCGGCGAAGTCACTGAATGTATCCGCCGCGCCCACCTTCGCGGCGCAATGGCTGTTTCCGCGCCTGAAGACGTTTCGCGAGGTGAATCCGGATATCTCGATCAACTTCGTGCGCTACAGCGTCGCCGATTACAAAAGCACCGAACTGGATTTCGACGCCTCGATCCAGTACGGATATGGCGACTGGCCGGACGGCAACGCAAAATACCTGACCGGCCGCGAAACCCGGCTGGTGTGCTCGAAGGAATATCTGGAGCAGCATCCGATCAGCAGCCTGGAAGACATCAAGCAATGCACGCTGCTGCAACACATCGAGATTCCGCTGTCGTGGGAATACTGGTTTTCGACGTACCTGGGCGATTATGACCGCGCCCGGTTCGGGCCCGGCTTCAATCTGTTTTCGATGATCATCCAGGCCGCATCGTCGGGCTTTGGCGTGGCGCTGATGCCGCACTGCCTGATCGAAAAGGAGCTGGCCACGGGGCAATTGGTGGACATCTTCGACCGCACCTTCGAAAGCCCGCTTGGCTATTATCTTTGCGCGCCCAACTGGCGCAGCAACATGGAAAGCTACGACCGGCTCAGCCAGTGGCTGGCGCATGAGTGCTTTCTTGATGTCGAAGGCGTAGGCGCGCCGCCGGAAGGTCCGTGCGCGCCCGACTGCCCGTACTGCGCGACTAATGCCGGACGTCTCGCGCCGCCGCTCATGCCAGGCAGCGCCTAGCCAGCCCCCAGTCTGCACGAATCGTCGTCGCCCGCCGCCAATTCGTCGCGCAACACGCGCTTTAGCACCTTGCCGGAAGGGTTGCGGGGCAGCGCGTCCCGCACCACCAGCCGCTTGGGCGTTTTGAACCCCGCCAACCTATCCGCGCAGTGGCTGCGCACCTCGTCCAGCGTCAATGACGATCCTGCCTGCAACACCACCACCGCCGTGACGCATTCGCCCCAGCGCGCGTCGGGCAGTCCGATCACGGCAACCTCCGACACTTGCTGCAACTGATTCAGCGCCCGCTCGACTTCCGACGAGGCCACGTTCTCGCCGCCGCTGATGATCATGTCTTTTTTCCGGTCCGTCAGAAACAGAAAGCCGTCCGCATCCAGGCGTCCGACATCGCCGGTGCGGAACCAGCCCTCGTGGAAGCTGGCCTGGGTCTTTGCTTCGTCCCGCCAATAGCCGCGCGTCACCTTGGGGCCGCGCACGCAGACCTCTCCTTCGTCTCCCGCCCCGAGCCATCGTCCTTCGTCGCCCAGGATGGCCAGCTCGACATGCGCCAGGGCTCGCCCCGTGGAACCTATCTTCTCGATTTCCCTGCCTGCCTCCATCAGGGTGTCTCCGGAACAGGTTTCCGTCAGGCCATAGGCGTCGATGTAGCGGGCTCTGCGGAATACGCTGGCGAACTCGCGGATGCGCTCTTCCGGTGTGCGCTCACCACCGCCGACAACCCATTTCAGGCTGTCCAGCACATGCGCGGACCGGGCCTGGCTGGTCAGACAGCGGTTGAGCATCACGGGCGCCATCCAGGCGCCCGTCACCCGTTCGCGCTCGATCAGGGCCAGTGCGCGAGCGGCATCGAAATCCCGCTCCAGCACCAGTGCGCCTCCCACCATCCACAGGGCCACGCCCGGCAGATCATGGGCACCCACGTGGTAAAGCGGGCCGACCACCAGCAGGCGGTCGTCGCGGCCGATGCCCAGCGCGGCGATGTGGTCCATGCACTTCCAGGCGATATTGCCGTAGCTATGCATCACTCCTTTCGGATGGTCGGTCGTGCCGCTGGTGTACATCAGGCGGCACAAGGAGTCCGGCGTGGCCGCGAAAGGCGCGTGGCTGTCAGGCTGCCCTGCCGGATAAAGCAGACGGCTGTCGCCCTGCGCGTCGAGGCCCACGCTCACCGTCATCACGCCATCGGGCACGCAGGCCATCAGCTCCTCGTCCGCGAACAGCAGCTTTACCCCGCCGTGTTCGGCGATGTAGGCCACCTCCTGCCGCCCCAGCCGGTAATTGACCGGGAGCACCACGGCGCCCACATGAGAAATGGCCAACGACAGTTCCAGGAAGGCTGGGCTGTTCTTCATCAGCAGGGCGACCACGTCGCCCGCGAGCACGCCGCACGCCCGCAACAGGCCGGCGGAATGCGCCACGCGCCGATGCAGGTCTGCGTATGTCAGGCGCTGCTCGCCATACACGAGCGCAAGTCGTCCAGGTTGCGTGCGCGCCCACCACGCCACGCTCGCAGTAACGGAAACCATAGGGAACCCCTTGTTCGCCTCAATAGCCCTTGGGCATCTTCAGTTCATGGTTGGCAACGTAATTCAGCAGCATCTCTTCCGATACGGGCGCAAATCGGAACAGGCGACAATCGCGCCACAGGCGTTCCACATGGAATTCCTTCGCATAACCCATGCCGCCCATGGTCTGCATCGCGCGTTCGGTAGCGCGAGCCACCGCCTGAGCGGCAATCAGCTTGGCGGCATTGGCCTCGTTGCTGTAGGGCAGATCCATGTCGAAATTGGTGGCCGCCTTGTAGTTCAGCAGGCGCGCCGACTCCACTTCCACATGGCACTGAGCCAGCGGGAACTGCAGGCCTTGATAGGCGCTGATCGGGCGGTCGCCGAACACCTTTCGATCGTTCGCATACTCAACGGCCAGCCTGATGGCCAGTTCGCCCGTTCCCACCAGGCCGGCGGTCGTCACCATGCGCTCGGTGTTGAGCACGTCCAGCAATTCGCGCCAGCCCTTGTGCAGCGTGCCGATCAATTCATGCGGCTCCACCCGCACGTTGTCCAGGAACACGCTGCTCGAATCCAGCGTGCAGGTGCCCAGCTTGTCGATGGGCGTATGCGTCAACCCTTCGCGCTTCACATCGATCATGAACATGCTCAGCCCGTCGGTGCGCGAGGCGGCGTCCTGCAGCTTCTTGGTGCGAGCGATAACCAGCATCTTCTCGGCCGACTCCACCCCGGTGATCCAGATCTTGCGCCCATTCAGGCGCCAGCCATCGCCGTCGGCGCTGGCGTAGGTCTTGATCTCCAGCGTATTGGTTCCCGCATCGGGCTCGGTCAGCGCCATGCTGCAGTTCAAGTCCCCGCTGATGATGCGTGGCAACAGCTCCTTCTTCATTTTTTCGCTGCCAAAGCGCGAGATCGAAACTCCGCCGAAGATCGGATTGATCATGAATAGCTGGCCCACCGTAGAGCCGCCGCCGGTGGCGGCCAGGGCTTCGACGATCAGGCTCATTTCCATCATGCCCAGGCCGCTTCCCCCGTGCTCCTCCGGCAACGCCACACCCGCCAGGCCCGCGTCGCATACAGCCTTCCAGTATTCCTGGGGAAAGGCCTTTTTCTCGTCCTGCTTGCGCCAATACTCCAGACCGAACGTGTCGCCGATCTGGCGGGCGGTGTCGATCATCATGCGCTGTTCGTCGTTGAGCCTGAAATCCATGATGTAAGTCTCTTGAAGGTGACATAGGCCATGCGCGCCCGGAAAGGGCGGCTGGCGGCGGCGGTTACTCGGCCTGGATACCGGCCGACTTGGCCAGGGCCTTCCAGCGTTCGATGTCCTTGCGCAGGAAATCCTGCGACTGCGCAGGCGTATCGGCCACGGGCTCCAGGCCCTCCTGGCTCAACCACTTTCGCATGTCGTCAGACTGCAGGATGGCGACCAGCTCTTTGTTGAGCTTGTCCACCGTGGCGGCGGGCGTCTTGGCGGGCACATACAGGCCGTACCAGACTGCGGTGTCGAAGCCGGGCACGCCGCCTTCCGCGATCGTCGGCATCTGCGGCCAGAGGTCGGTGCGCTGCGCCGTCGTCACGCCCAGGGCGCGCATCTTTCCGGATTCGGCGTACTTCTTGGCGGTGGACAGCGGGTCGATCACCAGCTGTACTTCGTTGCCCATCAGGCCCACCAACGCCGCGCTCGCTCCCTTGTAGGGCACGTGTGTGATGGGCGCTTTCGACATCGCCTTGAAGTATTCGGTGGCGAAGTGCACCGAGGTGCCCACGCCCGGCGTTCCGTAATTCACCTTGCCGGGATTGGCCTTTGCATAAGCCAGAAACTCCGCCACGTTCTTGACCGGCAGGTCGTTGTTCACGACCAACGCGAACGGCCCCTTTACCACGGTGGTGACCGCTGCCAGGTCCTTGTTCACGTCGTAGGGGAGCTTGGACTTGATCGCCGGTTCAGTCGCGATGGCGCCGCTGTGCAGCAACAGCGTGGAGCCATCCGCGTCCGCGCGCACGGTGGCATCGGTACCAATGGAACCTCCCGCCCCGGCCTTGTTCTCGACGATCACCTGGCGGCCCAGGCGCTCGCCGAGCTGCTGCGCCAGCTTGCGTCCGAGGATATCGGAGGTGCCCCCGGCCGAGTACGGCACGATGATCCGCATCTGCTTGCCGGCGGGAACATCCTGCGCTTGAGCGGACGTCGCGACGAGAGCCACGGCAACTGCCGCCAGTCTCAGGGAACTACGGAATGCATACATGGTTGTCTCCTTTGATTGAAGGGGTGCGGATGCCGCTCGCCTTGCCCGTCGTGCCGGCAGGGTCGGCGGTCATCTCATAGGTGCAATGCCCGCCCGTATGCGGCCAGGACGGCTTCATGCATGGCTTCCGACAGCGTCGGATGCGGAAAGACGGTATCCATCAGTTCGGCCTCGGTGGTCTCCAGCGTCGCCGCCAACGTGTAGCCATGCACCAGCTCAGTCGCCTCCGGACCCACCAGATGCGCCCCCAGCAGCTCGCCCGTGGCCTCGTCGAAGACGGTCTTGATGAAGCCTGACGCCTCGCCGACGGCGATGGCCTTGCCGTTGCCTTCCAACGCGAAACGCCCGACGCGCACCCGGCTTCCACCCTGTCGCGCCTGCGCTTCGGTCAAGCCGACGCTGGCGCTTTGCGGATGGCTGTACACGCACGACGGAATTGGTGCGTGGCGTTGCACGCCCACGCGCAGGCCGGCGATGTGTTCCACGCAGGCGATGCCCTCATGGCTGGCCTTGTGCGCCAGCATTGGCGGCCCTGTTACATCGCCGATGGCGTAGATGCCTGGTTCCGCGGTCAGGCCCCAGTCGCTTGCCTCGATCAGGCCATTGCGCACTATCACCCGCGTGTGCTCCAGACCCAGGCCGTCCGTGTTCCCCGACAGCCCCACCGCCACCAGAACACGCTCTGCCCGGACATCCCGACGCATGCCGCCATGCTCCACCGCCAGCAACACGCCATCGGCATTCGCCTGGCCGGCGGCCACGGCGGCGTCGGTCAGGATCTGAATGCCCTCCCTGTCCATGCTCTGCCGCACGAAGGCGCTGACGTCCTCGTCACTGGCCGGCAGCACGCGCGGCGCGGATTCCAACACAGTCACCCTCGTCCCCAGGGTGGCATAAAAGCTCGCGAATTCCATGCCGATGGCGCCCGCGCCAATCACGGCCAGGGACTCGGGAAGTTCCTGGGCGGAGAGCGCGTCGCGGTAACTCCAGACGCGCTTTCCATCAAAGGGAAGCATCGGCAGCTCGCGGGGCCGGGCCCCGGTGGCGATGATGACGTTCCTGCCTGGCACGTCTTGCCGCCGGCCTTGAGCGTCCGTCACTCGCACCACCTTGCGCGACTGCAGTTCCGCCACTCCCGCGAAAACCGTGACGCCGGCCTTCTTCAGCAAATGCGTCACGCCCCGGTTCAGCCGCTGCGACACCTGACGGGAACGAGCCATGACTTTGCCGAAATCGACCTGTGGTTCCGGCACCGAGATCCCTTGGGCGCCGGCGTGACGAATGCGACGCACGGTGTCCGCGGAATGCAACAGCGCCTTCGTTGGAATGCAGCCCCAGTTGAGGCATACGCCGCCGAGGCTTTCGCGCTCCACCAACGCCGTGCGCAATTTGAGTTGGGCCGCCCGCAACGCGGCGACGTAGCCGCCAGGACCGCCGCCGATGACCACGAGATCGAAGGACTGTTCGGATGGGGCCATCATGACACCAGCAATCCCAGGGGTTGCGACAGTCCATTCGCGACGAGCTTCAGGAATTTCAGGCCCGCCACACCATCGAGCACCCGGTGATCCGCGGACAGCACCATGCCCATCTCGCGTCGGATCACCGGCTGGCCGCCGTCATCGGGGCGAAATACCTCGCGGATGCTGCCCACGCCCAGAATCATGGACTGGCCCGGGTTGATGATGGACGTCATGTACGTCACGTCGTGCATGCCCGCGTTCGAGACCGTGATTGCGCCTCCCTGCATATCGCCGCCGCTCAGACGCCCGGCCTGGGCCCGTTCTATCAATTCGCCCGCCTGCCGCGCGATGTCGCCCAGCGGCTGCTTTCCTACGCCGCGCAGCACGGGCACGAGCAATCCTCTTTCGGTGTTCACGGCCATGCCCACGTCGGAACTGTCGAGGCTCAGGATGCCGTCGTCCGTCCACACCCGGTTCACTTCCGGCATCGCCTCCAGGGCATTTCCCACGGCCGCGAGCACGAAGTGGTTCAGCGTCAGGCGCTGGCGCGTCTGCAATGCGTTGATTTGCACGCGTAATGCCATGACGGCGCTCATTTCCGCCTCTACGGCCAGGTAGAAATGCGGCACCTGCTGCTTGGCGGCGGTCAAGCGCTGAGCCATGGTGCGCTCTATGCCGCTCGGGGCGCGTAGCGTACCGGAGGCAGCGGGTATGCCGGTCCGCGGGGCGCCCCCTCTGGTTTCCTCGACCCGTGCGCTCGGAGCGGCTTCGTTGGCGGCCGCCGGCTGACCGACCCGATGCGCGACGGCCTGCACATCCGCAGCACGGATACGACCGCGCGGACCGGAGCCTGTCACCGTCGAGAGGTCGACGCCCTGCTGCGCCGCCAGGCGGCGCGCCAGGGGGGTGACGGGCGTGCGCCCGCTCAATGTTGCCGATGGAACCACCGTGCCACGTGCCTTTATGTCCGGCGGTGCCTGCGCGAAGGCCGCTGGCTCGTTGGACAGAGCCCGGCCGCTTGCAGGCGTGTCGGTCGCGCCATCATCCCAATACCCGATCACCGCACCGCACGGAAGCGTCTCGCCCGCCTGGGCAACGATCTCGGTCAGTACGCCGTCGCCTTCGGCCCCGATCTCGTTGGCGGCCTTTTCCGACTCGATCACGAACAAGCCCTGGTTGGCCTTGAACGCCGCCCCGGGTGCGACCATCCATTCGACCAGGACGCCTTCTGACATCGTCAGTCCGAGCTTGGGTACGAGGATTTCTCGGCGCATGGCTTACCTTCCGGTGAATTGGGCTTTGCGCTTATCCAGGAACGCGCTGCACCCTTCGTGGGCGTCCTGGCTGTCGAGCACGAGTCCGATGATGGCCTGTTCGTGCGCCAAGGCCGCGCCCAGAGGCATCTCGGCCCCGTCGCGCAACGCGCGCTTGAGAAGCTTGAGCGTCAGCGGCGACTTCTGGGCAATCTGGCTGGCCACTGCCATGGCCTCCTGCATCAGCCGCCCACGCGGCACGGTGCGGTTGCACAGGCCCAGATCCACGGCCTCGGCGGCGCTGATCTGGCCGCCCGTGAACATCAGTTCCTTGGCGCGGCATAGCGGCACCTGGCGAATGAGGCGCTGCGAGCCGCCCGCACCGGGAAACAGCCCCAAGTTGATTTCGGGCAGGCCCAACTTTGCCTCTTCGGCCACCAGCCGGATGTCCAGCGTCAGCAGCAGCTCGGTGCCGCCGCCCAGGGCCCAGCCGTTGATCGCCCCCACAGTGGGCTTGTCGCAGGTCTCGAAGCGCCGGAAAACGCGGTGGATCACCTCGGCGAACTCCTGATAGTGCGCGAGGCCCTGACGGCTGTTCAGGTCGGCAATGTCCCCGCCCGCCACGAAGGCCTTGTCGCCCGCCCCCGTGATGACGATCGCGCGGATGGCATCGTCGCGTTCCAACGCCGTGAGGGCGGTCTCGAGGGCCAGCAGGGTCGGAGTATCCAGGGCATTGAGCGTCTTGGGGCGGTTGATCGTCAGCACACCCACGGCGTCGTGGCGTTCGCACAGGATGGGGTTGTTATCGTCGGACATCGGTCGTCTCCTCGTATTTGTTAACGTTTTGCGCACTCAGGCCAGCGTCTTGCGTACGGCGCCGATCACGCGCTCCACGGTGACCGCATAGCCTGCTTCCAGCGAGCTGGCGAAGGGGGCCGGCATGAAAGGCGCGGCCACGCGCAGCACGGGCGCATCCAGTTCGTCGAATCCTTCATCCGCGATGGTGGCGACGATTTCGGCGCCCGCGCCAAAGGCCTGGACCGCCTCGTGCACCACCACGGCACGGTGCGTGCGCGATAGCGATTCCAGCACGGTGGCCTTGTCCCATGGCTGGAGGGACCGCAGGTCGATCACTTCGACCTCCACGCATTCCTTGGCGAGCTGCTCGGCGGCCTTCAGGCACACGGGCACCGCTGCGCCGTAGGTCACCAGCGTCGCGTCGCGGCCGGCGCGCGCGATGCGGGCCTCGCCGATTCCGACGTTCAGCGAGGTATCGACCAGTCCCTTGCTGGCGTACATACCCTTGTGTTCGATGAACATGACCGGATCGGGATCGGAAATGGCTGCGCGCAGCAGGCTGTAGACATCCTGCGGGATCGACGGGCACACCACTTTCAGGCCGGGAATGTGAGCCAGCCAGGCCTCCAGGCATTGCGAATGCTGCGGACCGGCGGAGAGGCCGCCGCCATGCGGCGTGCGCAGCACCATGGGCACGGAGCCCTGTCCGCCGAACATATAGCGGGCTTTTGCGGCCTGGTTCACCAGCGCGTCCATGGACAAGGTGATGAAGTCCATGAACATGATCTCGACCACGGGTTTCAAGCCCGTGAGCGCCATGCCCACCGACGCCGACGTGATCGCCGCCTCGGAGATCGGCGTGTCGATCACGCGCTGCGGGCCAAAAGCGTCCAGCAACCCCCGCGTGGCCTTGAACGAGCCGCCGGCACTGGCTATGTCTTCGCCCAGGACCACGACGGCGGGATCCGCCTCCATACTATCGCGCAGTGCTTGCGTGACGGCGTGCACGTAGCGCATTTCAGTGATTGTGCTCATGCCTGCGCCTCCCCTGCCTGCGTGTAGACATCCTGTATGGCGCGCTCCAACGCAGGCAGCGCGTCGGCCCGCGCTGCCTCGATGGCGGCGTCCACAACCGCCGCGATGGTCCGGTCGACATCCGCGGTATCCACGCCGGCGGTGACAAGCAGGCCGCGGGCGGCGACAAGCGGATCGTGCTCGTGTACGGCATCCAGCTCGCCGGCGTCCCTGTACTTCTGCGCGTCGCCTTCGAAGTGGCCACGGACGCGGGTCGTCATGCACTCGAGCACGAACGGGCCCTTGCCCGCCCTCAGCAGGTCGCCAGCCGTCTGGGCGGCATCCGCCACGGCCAGCACGTCGTTGCCGTCCACCTTCGCGTAGCCTGCGCCGAAGGCGGCGGCCAGTTTTTCCAGCTTGGCCGCGAACTGGCGCGACGTGGGCGAAAACTCGGACCAACCGTTGTTCTCGCACACAAGCAGCAGCGGGCAATTCCAGAGCGCCGCCATGTTCAGGGTTTCGTGCAACACCCCTTCCGCCATGGCGCCATCGCCGAAGAACGACACGGCCACGCCACCTGTCTTGCGCACCTGGTGGGCCATCGCGCTACCCAGGGCGATGGGAATGCCCGCGCCCACGATACCGTTGGCGCCCAGGATTCCCAGGCTCAGATCGGCTACGTGCATGGACCCTCCCCGGCCTTTGCACAGGCCGCCTTCACGCCCCATGATCTCCTTCATGAATCCAGTGACATCCATGCCGCGGGCCAGCACGTGGCCGTGTCCCCGATGGGTGGTGGCAAGCGTGTCCTGAGGCTGCAACGCGCTGGCGATGCCGGCTGCCACGGCCTCCTGCCCGATGCTCAGGTGAATGAAGCCAGGCACTTCGTTGTCCGCGAACAGGCGCGTCAGCGCGGTCTCCACATGCCGGATCAGGCTCATCGTCCGGTATAGGGGCTGCAGGCGCTCTGGCGGGGCCGCCGCCCGATTCTTCCTGGCGCTCATGCGCGATCTCCTTGGTCTGCCGGGTCCCGCGGATTCAGGATGACCGCGCCGACAATGCGGTCGCTGGCATCCTGTCCACGGACCCAGACGTCGTAGTGCCCCGAGCCGGCTTCGCCCGGTTGTCCGCCGGCCGTGACCACGTCGCCGACGTAGACGGGTTTGACAAAACGCACCTGCAGGTCAAGACCCGACAGCGCGTCCGCGCCCAGGCCGCGCTGCAGGCACTGCCACAGAAGGCACAGCGAAAGGGTTCCATGCGCGATGGGGCGGCCCATGGGCGTGGTCGCTGCGAAGTCCGCGTCCACGTGTATGGGATTGAAATCGTCGCTCAGTTCGGCATAGGCCTGGATCACCGCTTCGGTGACGGTCAGGCTGACGGGCTGCAGTTCTCCAATGGCTTTCATGGGCAGTTCTCCTTATTCACGCAGCCCAGATCAGGCCGATCACGCCATCGAACAGGTCGCGGCCCGCCTCGCCGGCTCCGTGCACCTGCAGGTCCACATACCGGCGATCGCGCCGTATTTCCTTTCGCACGCAATGCACGGTGACGCGGATCGCCTCGCCGCAGCGCGGCACGCCTCGCAGGCGCAACTGCTGCCTCGCATGCACGTTGCCGGGAGGACGCGGCGTCACCACGTTCAGGTAGGCACGCATCATGTTGACCACGGCCATGCTGGCGCCCTCCGCCGCGCCATTGGCGCCGTCCTGGGGACCATCGCCGAAGATGGCCTGCCAGCGACGGGCCTGCTCCGCGTCGTATATCTCCACGCGTTCCCCGATCAGGGCTCCGGGCACGAAATCATCGAAGAGGATGGGCGAAGCGCTCATGCGGAGGCTTCCTCCATCGCTTCGACCACCGGCAAGGCCATGCCGTGCACGTCGCGGAACCCGATGCGCACCCGCGCCCCGATCGCCAGGACGGGTGCGTCTCGCAGCGCGGCGTTGGCCATGACGCGAAAGCCCTCGTCCATGTCCACGATGGCGATGACGTACGGCACCATCTCCTTGAACGCGGGCAAGGGTGCGCGATGGACGGTGGTGAACGTCAGCACGGTTCCGCGGCGTTCCGATTGCTTCCAGTCCAGCCGGCCGCCATGGCACTGTTCGCACAAGCTTCGGGGAATCGTCTGGACGTGGCCGCAGGCCGCGCAGCGCTGATAGCGCAATTCGCCGGCCGCGGCGCCGTCCCAATAGGGTTGGGTCTGCACATTGGGACGGGGTAATGGATAGTGATTCGTCGTCATGTCAGGCTCCGAGCACCAGTGAACAGTGGGCGGACAGGATGCCGCCGTCTCCGTGCACGAACGCCAGCCTGGCGTCCTGCACCTGACGGGGGCCGGCGCTGCCACGCAACTGATGCATGGCTTCCACGACGTGGAACATGCCCCCTGCCGCGCCGGAGTGCGCGTACGACATCAATCCGCCATGGGTGTTGCAGGGCAGTTTTCCGCCCAGGCCCAATTCCCCGGCCGCGGCCGCCGCGCCCGCCTGGCCGCGCTCGAAAAAGCCAATGGATTCCAGTTCAACAGCCAGCGTGATGGTGAAAGAGTCGTAGATCTGGGCAACGTCGATGTCGCCCGCCCGCACGCCCGCCCGGGCAAACGCGACGACCGAGGACGCCTTGCAGCCGAAATCCACCAGGCTGGGCGCCGCCACGATGTGTTCATGCGTGTGACCCTGCCCCGCGCCCAGGATCTCGATGGCCATGCCTCGGGTATCGCGCGCAGCCGTCCGGCTGCTGACGACGAGGGCCGCGCCCCCGTCGGAGATCAGACAGCAGTCCAGCATGTGCAGGGGATCGGCGATCATCCGGGAGTCCAACACCTGCTCGACCGTGATGGGATCGCGCTTGTGCGCCTTGGGATGCCGACCGGCATGGCGGCGGTGCTCCACCGCGATAGCGGCCAGCTGCTCGGACGTCACGCCGTACTGATGCATATAGTGCTTCGCCACCAGCGCGTACGAAGCGGGTACGCTGATGCCGAACGGACGCTCGAACTGGGGATGGCCAACTTCGGACAGCGCCGCCACGGCGCCGTCCCGGGACATACCCGTCAGGCGGTTGTCGCCGGTCACCACCAGCACGTGGCTGCACTGCCCGCTGGCCACCAGCGCGGCAGCCTGCATCACCATGATGCACGCGCTGGCGCCGCCGGCCTGGATCGCCAGGCAGGCGCCGGGATGGATACCCAGGTATTCGCAGAACACCGACGCCAGCATCAGGTGCGGCTCGGTGAAGGAATACGCGCACAGCACGCCATCGATGTCCGACAGCGCAAGACCGGCGTCGGCAACAGCGCCCATCGCGGCCTCGGCATGCAGGCTCATGCAACTACTGCCGGGCAATTCTCCGACGGCTGTGTCGTACGCGCCCGTGATGAATGCGTTCATCGTCATTGCGCCATCCCTCAGGGCTTGAAGCCCAGGCCGCGCGCGATGATATTGCGCTGGATGTCGCTGGTGCCTTCTCCGATCACGTAGACCAGGGCGTCGCGATGAATGCGGCCGACCGGATACTCTCGCATGATGCCGGCGCCGCCATGGATGCGGATCGCCTGCTCGCTGACCTTCAGCGCGGTTTCGGTGGCGATCAACTTGACCTTTGCGGCGGTGGCGGCATCCAGGCGGTCTTGGTCGACCAGCCACGCGCCGTAATACACCATCCACCGCGCCGCCTCGATATCCGCCGCCATGTCCGCCAGCTTGTGAGCTACCGCCTGGTAGTCGCCTATGCGCTTGCCCGCAACGACGCGATCCTCGGCGAATGCCCTGGCCGCATCGAACGCGGCGCGGGCCATGCCCAGCGCGTTGGCGGCAACTCCCACGCGATTTTCGCTCAGGCATTCCAGCAGCAAGGGATAGGTGCCGGTGCGTTCGCCCACCAGGCACTCGTCGGGCACGAAAGCGTCTTCGATATGGATGAGCGCGGTCTCCGACCCGCGGATGCCTTCCTTGCGCAGCTTGTGGATATCGAAGCCCTTGTGCGGCAGTTCCACGATGAAGAGACTGATTGCGTCGGGCTTGAGCTCCGGCGACGTGCGCGCCGCCACCAGCAGGAAGTCGGCGATCGGCGCGTTGGTGATGTAGAGCTTGCTGCCGCTGAGCTTCCAGCCCCCTTCCACTTTCTCGGCCTTGGTCGTCATGGCCCGGATGTTCGATCCGCCATCGGGCTCGCTCAGCGCAAACCCGGCAATCTTGTTACCCGCGAGCGCCGGCCTGAAATAGCGCTCCTTCTGTAGTTCGGTGCCGATCTTCCAGATAGGCCACACCGACAGATGCGTCTGGGCCGACCAGCTCGTGGCAAAGGCCTGACTCATGTAGCTGAGCTCTTCGCGCACGATGCAGTCGCTGACTTTATCCATGTCGCTGCCGCCGTCCGCTGCGGGGTAGCGCACACCCAGAAGCCCCAGTTCTCCCCAGCGCTTGAAGACGTGCTTGGGGAAATGCTCGTGCTCTTCGGCTTCTTCCACGAGCGGCGCCAATTCTTCGCGGCACAGACGGCGCACGGTGTCCCGCACCGCTTCGTGTTCTGGCGAAAAGGAGAAATCGAGGCTCATTGACATCTCAATCAAAAATTTTCTTGATAGAGAATTTAAAACATAAAAATTGAACAAGACCTAGGGGTATACCCCTGAAATCCTGCATTATTTCGGAAAACATTCTTTAAATGGACGATACTATTCTTCATGCAGAATAATATTCAGGTGAACTCAATGTCATCGATGGCCCCAGACCGTACCGCGCACCGCTTAGAAAGCCTGCTCAATGCCCGCAGCGTGGCAGTCGTGGGCGCCAGCGCGGATCCCGCAAAGATCTCCGGGCGCCCCATCGCCTATATGCTGGCGCGGGGCTATCAGGGCGATATCTACCCCGTGAATCCGGGGCGGGAACTGGTGCAGGGCCTGCGCTGCTACCCGAACCTCGCGGCGATCGGCAAGCCGGTGGACCTGGCCATCGTGGGCACCGCCGCCCATCTGGTGGAAGGCGCCATCCGCGAAGGAATTGAGGCAGGCATTAAGGCCTTTGTGGTGTTCTCGTCCGGATTCGCCGAATTGGACGAGGCAGGCCGCGCCCTGCAGGCGCAATTGACCCGACTGGCCCGCGAGCATGACGTGGCGATCGTCGGCCCGAATTGCCTGGGCGTCGCCAACAGCCGCTCCGGGCTGATCGCGACATTCACCACCGCGCTGGAAAGTCACGCGGTCCGGCAGGGCGGTTTCTCGTTCGTCAGCCAGAGCGGCGCGCTGGGCGCTTACTGGATGGATATCGTGCTGCGCAGCGGTATCGGGTTCAGCCAATGGATCACCACCGGCAACGAATGCGACGTGGATGCCGCCGAAGCCATCGACTACCTCGTTGCCGACCCCGACACCCGGGTGATCGGCCTCTATATCGAGGACATCCGCCGTACTGATGCTTTCCGCGCAGCGCTGGACCGCGCCGCACGAGCGGGCAAGGCGGTGATCGCGATCAAGGCGGGCAGTTCCAGCGCGGGCGCTGCTGCGGCGGCGTCGCATACCGGCGCCTTGGCCGGCGACGACGCGCTGTACGACGCCTGCCTGGGACAGTACGGAGCCCTGCGCGTGCAAAGCCTGACCGAAATGATGGACGCGGCGCGCCTGCTGCTGCACGATGCCGCCCCCCTGGGCCCCAGACTGGCGGTAATGTCGGTCTCCGGCGGCGCCGGCGTGCTGATTGCGGATGCCTGCGAGTCCCTGCACCTGCAACTTCCCGCGCTCAAGGCCGAAGTCGCGCAGGCGCTGGTGCCCGTCCTGCCGGGCTTCGTGCATCCCAGCAACCCGCTCGACATCACCGGCAATGTGCTACAGGACACCCCCATGATCAGCCGCGCCATGCAGGCGCTGGCGACCGATCGCGACATCCATGGCATCGTGCTGTTCATCGGCATGATGCACAGCATCGCCGACGCCTTCGTGCACGCGCTATCGCAGGCCCGCCGGGAAGTGCACTGCCCCATCATCGTGATCTGGGTGGGTGCGATGGACAGCAGCATCCACGCACTGGAAGCTGCGGGCATCCCCGTGTTCCTGGATATCCCGCAGGCGACCCAGTCCATGGCGCGCTGCCTGGGGCTGCGCACGGCCCACCAGCGGATCGCGCAGCGACCCGCCCAGGACATCCCCGACGGCGCTGGCGCGGCCGGGGATTGCATGCCTGCGCTGTCCGAGGCGGACGGAAAGCGGCTGCTGGAAGCGCAAGCCGCGGTCGAAATCCCCTGCGGCTGGATGCTGCGCGACGGCGATGCCTGTCCCGTGGACCTGCCCTACCCGGTTGTCGCAAAACTGCAGTCTGCCGAACTGCTGCACAAAAGCGATGCGGGTGGCGTGATCCTGCGCATCCAGGATGCCGGGGCGCTGCAGACCGCGGTGCAGCGGCTGCATGCGCTGGGCCGCGAACTGAAGCTGGCCACGCAAGGGGTGCTCGTCGAACAGATGCTGCCGTTCGATCATGAACTGCTGCTTGGCCTGCGCCGCGACGCGCGGTTCGGTCCCGTGCTTACCCTGGCTCGCGGCGGCGTCGAGGCCGAACTGGACCCGGATGCGGCCAGCCTGTTGCTTCCCGCCACGGCCGACGACATCGCGTCCCTCATGCTGAACCTGCGTTGCGCCAGGCTCCTCCAAGGCTTCCGCGGACGCCCCGGCGTCGACATCCACGCGCTGGCCGCCCGCATTTCCGCCCTCTGCGACTGGTTCCTGACCCAGCCGCTGCGTGAACTGGAAATCAACCCGTTGGCGATACGAGGCTCTCGGGCCTGGGCACTGGACGCATTGATCACGCCGCTCGCTCCGCGGTAACCCCGCTGCGCATGCCCACCCGGCAGACCGTCCGGGCGATGCCTGACTTACACTAAACAGCCTCCAAGAATCCCCCCAAGGCCGATCGCCCCCTATCAGAATGGAACACGCTTCTCCAACCTCGAACGAGCCCACTCCTCCGGAGAAACTGGTGGGAGCCCTCAGCGCGGGCCTTAGAATCCTGCGCTATCTGGCCAGTGCATCGACCCCGCACGGCGTGACGCGCATTGCCAAGGATCTGGGCCTGAACGCCAGCACCTGTTTCAACCTTCTCAAGACCTTGGTCCATGAACGTCTGGTGACGTTCGACGAACCAACCAAGACCTACAGCATGAGCCTGGGGCTGGTCGAACTGGCCAAGGGGTCTCTGGAAAAGGCGTCCTACGTGCGGCTGATGCGCCCGCACCTGCAGGAACTGGCTGAACGCCACAACATCACGACGACGCTGTGGCAAAGATCGCGGGGCGACCGGGTGGTGCTGGTGGACCTGGCGGACAGCGGCTCCGCCATGCGCATCCACATGAGCATCGGACAGCGGCTTCCCATGTACATCGCCGCACTGGGCCGTTGCATGGCAGCCCATTCGGGGCTGAGCGCCGTCCAATTGCGCAGCAAGCTCAGCGAACTGCGCTGGGAGGACGGACCCAGCTTCGAGACCTACATGCGCGAAGTCGAAGAGGTCCGGCACAACGGATATGCCGTCGACCACGGCAACTACGTAAAAGGTGTCGTCACCGTCTCGTCGCCCATCCTCGACTCCAGCCGACGCCCCATCATGGCGGTCAGCGCAGTGGGGTTTGCCACCCAGTTTTCTTCCAGCAGCCTGCAGGCCCTGTGCGAGGACCTGCGCGAACGCTGCAAGGAAGCAACGGTCGCGATCTCGGGCGGCACCGTCACCAGCCTGTGGTGAACGCCGCCCCCCACAACGCGCGTTTCAGCCCAGCTTCGCGCAGGCCCGCTTGATCCGCGCGCAGCCCTCTTCCAGCTGGTCCATCGACGCCGCATAGGAAATCCGGAAGAACGGCGACACGCCATACGCGGCTCCTTGCAGCACCGCCAGGTTCTCCTCATCCAGCAGGTACATGATGAAGTCCTCGTCGGTCTTCAGTATGTTCCCTGTCGGCGTCGTCCTGCCCAGCAGCCCTTCGCACGACGGGAACACATAGAACGCGCCTTCCGGCACGTGGCAGGTGATGCCGTCGATCCGGTTCAGGCTGGAGACGATCATGTCGCGACGGTCCTGGAAGATGGCGGTGCGCTCGGCGATGAAGCCCTGCGGCCCGGACAAGGCTTCTTGTGCCGCTGCCTGGCTGATCGACGACGGGTTGGACGTGCTCTGCGACTGCAGCTTGGTCATCGCCTTGATCAGCGGCGCCGGGGCCGCGCCGTAGCCGATGCGCCAGCCGGTCATGGCGTAGGCCTTGGAAACGCCATTGATGGTCAGCGTGCGGGCCTTGAGCTCGGGCTCCACCTGCGCCATCGTGGCGAATTGCCGGCCGTCGTACAGAATGTGTTCGTAGATGTCGTCCGTCATCAGCCAGACGTGCGGGTAACGCAGCAGCACCTCGGCCAGCGCCTTCAGTTCTTCGCGCGTATAGGCCGCGCCACTGGGATTGTTGGGGCCGTTCAGGATCAGCCAGCGGGTGCGCGGCGTGATGGCCTTTTCCAGGTCGGCGGGCTGCAGCTTGAAGCCTTCCTTCGGCGGGCAGGCCACGAACACCGGCGTGCCGCCCGCCAGCAGGACGATGTCGGGATAGGACACCCAGTACGGCGTGGGCACGATGACCTCGTCGCCTTCTTCGACCGTGGACAGCAGCGCATTGAAGATGATCTGTTTGCCGCCGTTGCCCACGATGATTTCGCCGGCCGCGTAGTCCAGGCCGTTGTCGCGGCGGAATTTCTCGCGGATGGCGGCCTTGAGCTCGGGCGTGCCGCCCACGTCCGTGTACTTGGTGCGCGACTGCGCCATGGCGCGTATGACGGCCTGCGTGACGTTGTCCGGCGTGTCGAAGTCGGGCTCGCCCGCCGTCAGCGCGACGATGTCGCGACCGGTGGCGCGCAGTTCGCGCGCGCGCTGGCCGGCCATGGAACTGGGCGAGGGTTTGATGCGCTGGATGCGCGCGGCGGTCTGGAGCATGGGAGTTCCTAAGAGGTGATGTCCGAGGTTTTGGATTCGTGGCCGGGCGCCCGGCTTCAAGACAGGATCACTGCCGCCATTCGCGCAGGTAGTCCAGGAAGATGCGATCGACCCGGGCCTCGTTGCCGTCGGAATGGCCAGCGGAATGCGGGGTGACGATGACGTTGGGCAGATTCCACAGCGGCGATTCGCCGTCCAGGGGCTCGTGCTCGAATACGTCCAGGTAGGCGCCGGCCAGCGACTGGGCGCGCAGTGCGTCGATCAGGTCGCGTTCGACGACGACCTCGCCGCGCGCCACGTTGATCAGCCGGGCGTGCGGGGCCATGCGCGCCAGCACCCGGGCGTCGACCAGGCCGCGCGTGCGATCGCTGAGCGGGCAGGCCAGCACCAGCCAGTCGGCGCGGCCGGCGATCTGCGCCAGGTCTTCGAAGGCGTGGGTTTCGACGCCATCCGCGTCCGGCGCCGCCGCGCTGCGCACGGCGATCACGTTCAGCCCCAGCATTTGCAGGTATCCGGCGAGTTGCCGGCCGATCGGGCCCCAGCCCACGATCACCGCCGTCTGGCCCGCCAGGTCGCGCGGCAGCAGGCCGCCGATCAGCGGCGTCCAGGTCCGCGCGCGCTGGGCGTCGAACATGCGCGGGAATTCGCGGGCCAGCGCCAGGATCCCGGCCAAGGCCGTCTGCGCCACCACCTGGCCGTTCGCGCCCGACGACGTGGTCACGCGCACGCCGCGTTCCTTCAGTTCGCCGAAGATGGGCCGGTCGGCGCCCGCGGAGTGCGCGTGCACCCAGGCCAGCCGGGGCGAATTGCGCAGGGATACGTAGAAAGACTCCAGCGGCTCCAGCACGCGGTGCTTGGTCGACAGGCCGGTGATATCGCGCGAGATGAACGCCACGTCGACGTCGCCGGGTTCATTGCCGTGCTGCTGAGCCGCGATGACGGGTTCGTAGGCGCGCCCGCCCAGCACGTCGGCGACCGCGTCGCCGAGTCGGGTTTGCGTCTGGTCGGACATCAGGATGCGTAAGGGTCGTTGTGTCGTCATGTCGGCGTCCTAGGTGCGGAAAGAGGGATCCATGCGGTCCAGCTTACGCAGCAGCGCCGGCCATTCCATCACGCCGTAGGGGCGGCGCGTGCCGGGCTGGTAGTTGTTCCAGGTTTCCTGCAGGACCGGATCGGCCACGCGTGCCAGCGGCGAGTTCGCCGCCATGGCCGCCAACTGCGAGCGGCAGGCCAGTTCCAGCCTGTGCATCCAGTTGAAGGCTTCACCCACGCTGTTGCCCACCGTCAGCGCGCCGTGGTTGCGCAGGATCAGGGCTTCGCCCGTGCCCAGGTCGGCGATCAGGGATTCCTGCTCGGCCAGGTCAAGCACGACGCCCTGGTAGTCGTGATAGCCGACCTTCAGGAAACGCATGGCGGTCTGCGTGATGGGCAAGAGGCCGCATTCCTGCGCGGAAACGGCCATGGACGCCCAGCTATGCGTGTGGATGACGCAGGCCACCTCGGGACGCGCGGCGTGGATCGCGCTGTGGATCACGTAGCCGGCCTTGTTGACGCCATAGCCCAGGTCGCCGAAGTCCGGCTTGGACAGGACCGCGCCGGCATGATCCACCTTGATCAGGCTGGACGCGGTGATTTCTTCGTACATCATGCCGTAGGCGTTGATGAGGAATGCGCCGTCTTCGTCCGGCACGCGCGCCGAGATGTGGTTGGCCATCATGTCCGACATGCCGTACAGGTTCACCAGCCGGTAGCAGGCGGCCAGATCCACGCGCGCCTGCCATTCCGCGGCCGAGCACCGGTCCCGCATCGACTCGATCTGTAAAACGCCGGCACTGCTCATCGTTACGCTCCCTCTTTCTTGCGATAGACGGCGGCGCACGCCGCGCCAGCCCGAGGGAAATTCTAGGACGGCATTTTCTTCACTACAAATTGTTGATTTTTGCTTATTATTCGTTTTTTCCGATATATCCGCGCAGGGCGCGTTCCGGAGCTAGACGATGAATCGCAACATCACGCTGCGCCACTTCCGCAGTTTCGTGGCGGTGGCCAACACGGGTTCCTTCACCGTGGCAGCGTCGCAGCTCTTCCTGACGCAGTCTTCGCTGACGGCCACGATCCAGCAGTTCGAGGAGGCGGTGGGCGTAAAGCTCTTTGACCGCAGCACGCGCCGCGTGGTGATGACGCCGGAGGCCGCGCGCTTCAAGGCCGAGGCCGAGCGCATCCTCAGCCAGTTCGATGGCGCGCTGAGCGACCTGGAAGCGTTGTCGCAAGGCCGTCAGGGCCATGTCCGGATCGCGGTGGTGGCGTCGGTCACCAACTATTTTCTGGGCGATGCGATCGCCGCGTTCCGCCAGGCGTATCCGAAGATCACGTTTTCCCTGCACGACGCCGGATCGGAACAGGTCGAGAAGATGATCGCCAACGGCGACATCGATTTCGCGATCTCCACGTCGCATCATGGCATTGATGAACTGGTCTACACGCCGCTGTTCGAAGACCGGTACGGGGTGATCTGCGCGTCGTCGTACGCGTATGCGCAAGGCTCGCGTCCGTTGAAATGGGCCGACCTGGACCCCGCGGAATATGTGGGCTTTACAGAAGACACCGGCATTGGCGCGTTCCTGCGCGCGCACGCGGGCAAGGCGGGGTTCTTTGAACAGCAGCACGACGAGGTCTCGCGGACGTCGTCGCTGCACGCCGTGCTGCGGGGCGGCGGACGCTATTCCATCCTGCCGGCGCTGGCCGCCAGCTCGATCGCCCCGCCGGCGGCCGGCAAAGGGGCCGAGCCGGGACCGTTCGTGTTCCGGGAACTGAGCTCGCCCCGGCTATCGCGCGAGGTCTGCCTGATCACCCGCCGGCTGCGGTCCCTGTCGGCCAGTTCCGAGCTGTTTTTGCAGTACATGCGGGACGTGATCAGCGAAAAGCCCGTGCCGGCGGGCGTCCGGGTGCTGGGGCGCAAGGATGGGAAGGCGCGGCAGACGGAAAAGAACTCCGCGTGAATGACGCGCACGGTGTCTGACACCCATGAGGCACGGTCTCAGCGGGCAGACTGTCGCTTGCGGGTGTCAGACACTTACCTATGGCACCAGCGCACCTACTGCGCCGCGATCTTTGCTTCCTTCACCAGCTTGCCCCACTTGGCGCGCTCGGCTTCGATGTGGGTGGTGAAGTCCTGGGGCGTGCCGCCCGTGGCCTGGGCGCCCAGTTCGGTGAGCTTCTTGCGCACGCTCTCGTCGGCCAGGATGGCGTTGAGTTCCTTGTTCAGCTTGTCCACGACAGGCTGCGGCGTGCCGGCGGGCGCGACCACGCCCGTCCAGGACAGGGACTCGTAGCCCTTCAGCCCGGCCTCGTCCAGCGGCGGCACGCCGGGCAGGACGGACAGCGGGGTCGCGCTGGTGACGGCCAGGGCCTTGACCTTGCCGGACTGGGCCAGCGGCACGGCGGACGGCGCGTTGTCGAAGATCATGTTGATCTGCCCGCCAACCAGGTCGACCAGCGCCTGGCCGCTGCCCTTGTACGGCACGTGCATCAGGTCAACGCCCGCCATGCTCTTGAAAAGTTCACCCGACAGATGGGTGGAACTGCCCGCCCCCGACGACGCGAAGGAATACTTGCCCGGATTGGCCTTGGCCAGCTTGATCAGGTCGGCCACGCTGGACACCGGCAGGTCCTTGTTCACGATCAGCACATTGCTGATGGAGGCGGTGTACGCCACCGGGCGCAGGTCCCGGTCGGCCTTGTAGCCGGGGTTGCTGTACAGGAATTCGTTGATGGCCAGGATGCCCGTGGTGCCGAAGAGCAGCGTCTGGCCGTCGGGCTGGGCCTTGGCCACCATGGCGGCGCCGATGTTGCCGCCAGCGCCCGAGCGGTTTTCCACCACCACGGGCTGCTTCAGCGCCACGGCCAGCCGTTCGGCCAGCAGCCGTCCGATCACGTCCGTCGACCCGCCCGGCGCAAACGGCACGACCAGCGTGACCGGGCCTTTCGGATAGGCCACAGTGTCGGCGATCGCCGTCGATGCAAAGGCCGACAGCACGGCGACGGCCGCGCCGGCCAGTTTCCACTTTCTCATTGTTTTCCCCTTGATTTTTTGGGTTGCGGATGAAGCAACCCTGCCGATCATAGGGAGTGAAATCCTGCACAACAAATGAGAAATTCCGGCGGATTAATCGCCAGCGCAAATATATTCGGGTATGCCCGGATGATCAGGCGGGCTGCGCCTTCGCCCCCCGCAAAAGCCTGCCCGGCAGGTCCCCGGTGGCCTCGCCCTGCATGAAGATGGGCACGCCGTTCACCAGGGTCGCCGCGTAGCCGTCGGCGCGCTGCACCAGCCTGCGCCCGCCCCCCGGCAGGTCGAACACCATCTCCGGGCAATGCACCTTCAGCGCGTCCGGGTCGATGACGTTGACGTCGGCCTTGTACCCGGGCTGCAGCAGTCCACGGTCATGCAGGCCGTACACCATCGCCGTATCGCGGGTCTGCCGGCGCACGACGAGCTCCAGCGGCAACAGGGGGCCACGGCGGCGGTCGCGGGTCCAGTGGCTGAGCATGAAGGTGGGCATGCTGACGTCACAGATATACCCGCAATGCGCGCCGCCGTCAGACAGGCTGTTGACCGTGTTGGCGTGCTGCATGAGCTGATGCAGGTGGTCGAGGTTTTCGTAGGAGTAGTTGAAGGACGGGTAGTACAGGATCGCCCGGCCATCGTTTTCCAGCATCAGGTCGTACACCAGTTCCAACGGCGGGCGTCCGGTGCGCGCCGCCATCGCCGCCACGCTGTCTTCGGGCAGGGGTTCGTAATCGGGATCCTGGCCCAGCCGGTAGATCTTGTGGAAGCTGCTGAACAGGGTCTCGGCCCGGCGGTCCAGCAGGCCGCGCTGTTCGTTCATGATTTGCTTGCGCGTCTGCGGATCGCGCAGTCGCGCAAGCTTCTCCTCGATGGGCAGCGCGTGCAGGGGCTGATAGGTTGGATGCGCAATGAAGGGATGCAACGAGCTCTGCCACGAGAACAGAATGCCCAGCGGGCGGCCACTGATGCCGGCCATGAGCGGCACGCCTTCGTCGCGCGCCTTGTCCAGCGTCCGCACGATCTGCTTCCACACGTCCGGCGCGCCATCCGTCTGCTGCAGGTTGAACAGCACCGGCAGGCGGTTGTGGCGGGCCAGTTGTTCCAGCCACGGGATCTCGCCTTCCATCGCGGGATGGTTGGCCGTCATCTGGAACACCCCATGGCCGACCTCGCCCATCACCGAGCCCAGCGCGCTGATTTCTTCGCCGGTGGCGAAGGTGCCTGGCGGATATTTGCGTTCGTCGTACTTGTGCAGGAACGTGCGCGACGTGGAAAAGCCCACCGCCCCCGCCTGCAGGGCCGCGCGCACGACCTCGCGCATCGCCAGCAGGTCCGCGGGCGACGCCTCGTCGTGGTGGATGGCGCGGTCGCCCATTACATAGGCGCGCACCGCGCTGTGCGGAATCTGCGCGCCGATGTCCAACGCCTTCGGCCGCCGGTCCAGCGCATCCAGGTATTCGGGAAACGTCTCCCAGTCCCATTCGATGCCTTCGGACAGCACGGACCCCGGGATGTCTTCGACGCCTTCCATCACCTTGATCAGCCATTCGCGGCGGTCCGGCTTGACGGGCGCAAAGCCCACGCCGCAATTGCCCATGATGGCGGTCGTGACGCCATGCCAGGTAGACGGGCTGAGGTACGGATCCCAGGTTGCCTGCCCGTCGTAATGGGTATGGATATCCACCCACCCCGGCGTGACCAGTGCGCCTTGCGCGTCGATCTCGCGCCGTCCCGACCCGGCCTTGCCGCCCGCCTGCACGACCCGGCCGCCATCGATGGCGACGTCGCCCACATAGGCGTCCGCGCCCGAACCGTCCACGATCGTGCCGCCACGTATCACCACATCATGCATTGCGTTCTCCGAAGGGCCCTGCCGGCCCGCTCATTGGGTGTCAGCTACGCGCGTCTGCTACGCGCGCCTGCTACGCGCGTCTGCTGCGCGCTACTCCAGCACCAGTCCGATCCGGCGGATCACATCGCCCCATCGCGCGCTGTCGCGCTGGACGATGGTGGCGAATTCCTTCGGCCCCGCACCGCTGACCTCGTTGCCCTGCGACAAGATGGTCTGCGTGACCTCCGTGGATTCCAGGGCCGCGCGGAATACCTGGGCCACTTTTTCCGCCAGCGCGGGCGGCATGTCGCCGGGGCCGAAGATGCCTTGCCAGCCCACGATGTTCAGCCCCTCGATACCCTGCTCTTCCAGCGTGGGCAGCTCTGGCAGCACGCTCAGGCGACGGTCCGTGGCGGGTCCCAACAGCTTGACCTTGCCCGCGCGGGCGTTTTCCACAGCCGTGGCCGTGCCGTCGAAGTACACCTGCACGTCGCCTGCCAGCAGTGCGCGGCTGGCGTCGGCGGTGCCCTTGTAGGGCACGTGGACGATGTCCGTTCCGGTCTTCATCTTCAGGATCTCGCCGTTCAGGTGCGAGGTCGACCCAAGGCTGTACGAGGCGTAGTTGAGCTTGCCGGGGTGCGCCTTGGCGTAGGCAATCAGTTCCGCCGTGGTGGAGAACGGCGCATTGTTGTTGGCCACCAGCACCGTGGCCGAGCGCACCGCCTGCAGGACCGGCGTGAAGTCCTTGACCGGGTCGTACGGCAGCTTTTTGTACAGGTGCGGGTTCTGCGTGTGCGTGACGACGATGGTGTACAGCAGCGTGTACCCGTCCGGCTTGGCGCGCGCCACGTCCTGCGCGCCGATCATCGTGCCAGCCCCGGGCTTGTTGTCGATGATGACGGACGCGCCGGTTTGCTGCGTGACCTTGGCCGCCAGCATGCGCGCCAGCGAGTCCGACCCCGAGCCCGCCGGGAACGGCACGACCATACGTATCGGTTTGCCGGCCGCCGGCCAGGCGTCAGGCTGCGGGGAAGGCGCCGCGACCGCCGCGGTACAGGCCAGCATGCTCAGCGCGGCGGCGGCGCTCCAGCCCGCCAGAGAAAAAATCGGCTTCTGGTTCATGTTGTCTCCTCCTGCGAGGTTGGCGTGTCGCGAGGCCGCGCAGCGCTCTGTATGGTGGTTTTCCCGGGTGCTACAGACGTGTCGCCGGCACCCGTGGTCAAGCTGTTTTAGTCTTGCAATTGACCCGAATCAAATGCATATTTGGCGCATTCCCGATGAGAAAAATACATGGGCCTGACGATACGTTCGCTCCAGCACTTTTCCGTCCTTGCCGAAGAACGGCATTTCTCTCGGGCGGCCCAGCGACTGCATCTGACGCAGTCGGCCTTGACGCGCAGCATCCAGGCGTTGGAGGAAACGCTGGGACTGGTGCTGGTGGACCGCGCGTCCATCGGCGTCACGCCGACGCAGGCGGGAAAAATGGTTCTCGATCGTTCGCGCCGCATCCTGGGCGACGTGCTCGCCCTTCGGCGCGAGGCCGAATTGATGAGGGGCCACGACACCGGACGCGTCAATTTCGGCGTGGGGGCATTCCCGGCGGCAGGATTCCTGTCGCCGCTGCTGGTGCGCCTGGCGCGCGAGCATCCCGGCCTGAGCGTGCACGTCGAGATCGAAAGCTGGCAGCGCCTGCTGGACAAGCTGCTGCAGGACAAGCTGGATTTTGCCGTCGCCGTGACGCACAGTCTGCCGCCGCCGTCGGACTTCACCGTGCGCGCGCTGCCGCCGCAACATGGCGGCCTGTTCGTGCGCGCGGGACACCCATTGCAATCGGTGCGCAAGCCCAAACTGCGCACCGCGCTGTCGCAATACCGACTGGCGGCCACCGACCTGCCGCAGCGTGCTCGGGAATACCTGGCCAAGCTGTACCAGGTGAGTGGACCGGACGAATTGCCCATCGCCTTCGAGTGCGACAGCGTCAGCACGCTGCGCGACGTAGCGGTCGGCAGCGATGTGGTGCTGTTCTGTACGCGCGAGGCCATCGCGGCGGAGCTGGATCAGGGAACGCTCGCGGCCTTGCCGCTGCCCTACCCGGCCTCGGGCCCGCTGACATATAGCGTGATCCACCGTGCCCGGCGCAGCCTGTCGCCCACGGCCGAACGCATCATCACGCTGGTGCAGTCCTTTCTGGCGGGTGAACCACCGGCGGCGGCCCCGTCACCCGCGCCGCGGCGCGCCCGCTCGAAGCCCCCCTGACGCCTGCCCGCGGCCTAGTTCACCCGCCGAGGCAGCACCGCGCGCATCCAGCGAGACAATGTCGGCCGGATGCGCTGGTTGTGCAGCAGCACGGCGCCCAGGACACCGATGAAGGCGCCGATCACCGTGTCCACGAAGCGCGCCTCGATGACATCGATGGGATAGCCCTGCCCCAGGTGCGGCGCCTCGGCCAGGAAGATCGTCAGCGGGGTGATCAGCGTCACGGCGCTGGCGTAGTGGCGCACGACCAGCGTTTCGATGCCGAACGACAGCGCCATCATGACCAGGCTGAGCGTCCAGACATTCAGCGGCAGGCTCAACAACGCCCAGGCCACGCACAGGCCCACGGCGGTGCCCAGGATGCGGTGCATCTGCCGGCTCCAGGCGGCGCGCAGGCTGGCGCCCTGGATGATGGCCAGGCAACTGACCGGCACCCAGTACGGCCGGGGAAGCTGCAGCAATTCGGCCACCAGCAGGGAAATTCCCACGAACAGGCCGATGATGACGGAGTCATAGACCACGAAGTCGAAAGTGGGCTTGGGCAGCTCGGTGGCCGGCGGCGGCGGCGCCACGCGCGTCATGTGCAGGGAATACGCAAAGGCCACCAGGCAGGCGATTAGGCAGCCCAGCGCCACCATGCCCACGCGCAGGGGGATGTCGTGAATGGTGCCGGGCGTGTACGCGGCAATTGCCGTGGCCATGATGAAGAACAGGCTGCCCGGCGGCCCCAGCCGGTAACAGCGGCACACCATGTTCACGACCATGGCGATCAGCGTCAGCGCCGCAATCGTGGCGGTGGGCCAGAATTGCGTCAACGCGCCCAGCGCGTAGCAGGCCACCATGCCGAACGACGCGGCCAGCAGCATCATCATGCGGATCTGGAGCGACGCGTTGGGCAGGCTCAGGAACACCATGCCGCCCAGGCTGGACATCAGGCCATAGTCCATGCGGCCGAAATAGGCGCCCACCATCAGGGGCAGACCGGAAGACAGCGCGGCCGCCAAGGGCATTTCCCAAGGCCGGTCGCTGGCGTGGACTCGCGTCAGCTCCGTCCAGGTGCCGCGCAACTGGTCCTTCATGAAGTCGTACGGGCGGCGCGGCCTGCCTTCCCGCCCGGCGGGATCGTCGTTTCTATTCATGAGGGGAGATTGGCTGTCGTATCGCGGGTCGCTGCGGCCGGACGTGGCGGGGCTTGGCGGCGGCCGGGCATGGATGAGGGAAGCGTCCAGTATGGGCGATCGGTCTGGAGACGGCAAACCGGCCGGGCGACCCAGCGCCGGCAATGCCCTCAAATTCCGCACTCCGGATTTAACGGGAATTCCCCGATTCTCCCCCCGGGGCGCGCTGGTACCATTCGCCGCACTTCAGCCTTCGGCTGAGCGATAAACATGCGCAAACCCTGCGCGGAGACACCATGAAAGCACTCAAACTGGCAGCGGCCGGAACCGCCTTGTTCATTTCGTCCTGGTCTGCCCACGCTGGCGCGACCTTCGACGCGGTCAAGGACAAGGGTTTCGTGCATTGCGGCGTATCCACGGGCGTCGCGGGCTTTTCCGTGAACGACAGCAAAGGCGGCTGGATCGGACTTGACGTCGACCTGTGCCGCGCGCTGGCCGTCGCCCTGTTCGGCGACGCATCCAAAGCCAAGATCCAGGCGATCAGCGCCGTTCAGCGCTTTACCGCCCTGCAGTCCGGCGAAGTCGACGTGCTGACCCGCAATACCACCCTGACGCTGACCCGCGACACGACGCTGGGCCTGATCGGCGTGGGCGTGAACTACTACGACAGCCAGGGCATCATGGTGAACAAGTCCCTGGGCGTGAAGAGCGCCAAGGAACTGGAAGGCGCCACCGTCTGCGTGCAGCCCGGCACCACCACCGAGCTGAACCTTGCCGACTGGTTCCGCTCGCAGAACGTCACCTTCAAGCCCGTCGTTGTCGAGCGCCTGGACGAAATCATCCGCGCCTTCGCCGTGGGCCGGTGCGACGCCTTCACCGGCGACAAGTCGCAGCTCGCCGCCGCGCGCAGCAATCTGGAAAGCCCGGAAAAGTACGACATCCTGCCCGAGAACTTCTCCAAGGAACCGCTGGGCCCGATGGTGCGCCAGGGCGACGAACAGTGGTTCAACCTGGTCCGCTGGACCATGTTCGCGATGCTGGAAGCCGAGGAATACGGCGTCACGTCCAAGAACGTGGACGAGATGCTCAAAAGCACCAATCCCAACATCCAACGCCTCCTGGGCGTGACGCCGGGCATGGGCAAGAACCTGGGCGTGGATGACAAGTGGGCCTACAACATCATCAAGACCATCGGCAACTACGGCGAGAGTTTTGAGAAGAACCTGGGCCCCAACAGCCCGCTGAAGCTGGAGCGCGGTCTGAACGCGTCCTACCGCAACGGCGGCCTGATGTACGGCTGGCCGGTAAGGTAACGCGCGGGACGGGCATTCAGGCGGAGGTCGGCCGCTGCCGGGCAGGGCACGGCCGCCGTCCGCTTACACTGAAGCCGCCGCTGGACCCAGCGGCCTTCGATGCCCGCCTGTTTACCTGCCCATGACCACCACTTCCGCTTCCGCTCAGTTCATCCCGGCGGGATTCGTCCCCACTGAAGAACAACGCAAGATCCAGATCTCGCGGAACCGGACCACGCTTGTCATCGCCAATGCCGGCGCCGCGAAAACCACCACCCTGGCCCTGCGCATCGGCGAGGCGTTGACTCGGGGACTGCCGCCCGAGGACATCCTGGCGCTGACCTTCACCGACGAAGCCAGGCAAGTGCTGCAAGCCCGCCTGAAGGAAGTAGGCATCGCCTACGACACCGCCCGGCGCGTCAACGTCCAGACCATGGAAGGCTTCGCAGAGCGCGTGCTGGCGAAGCTGGAAGACGGCAAGCCGGAGATCCTGCATTCGCGGCGCGAACAGCAAAGCCACGCCCTCGCGGCGCTGGAAACCGTCGCCCTCAACAACCCGCAGTACGCGGACTCGCTGGACATCCGTACCCACAACACGGCCGTCAGCCAGTTCCTGGACAATCTGTTGCGGCTGAAAGCCACGATGACGATCTCCGTCGATGGCGAGGACGATCCGGAGTACGCGGCTGACAGTGCGGCCGTGCCGCTGACCGACTACCTGTGGGCCATCGAATACGAAACGCTGCGCGTCGACGTTTTCGGCCAGGTCGCCGCGCGCGGCTTCTTCGACGCCACCTATGACCTGGCCTCCCGGCTCCGGGCGGAACCTGATGCGCGCTATCAGCTGCCGCACTTCAAGCTGGTGGTGTGCGACGAAATGCACGACGTCAACGAGGCGTCTTTCCGCATTCTTGAAGCGTTGATGAGCATCGGCACCAGCTACTTCATCGGCGTCGGGGACAAGGACCAGGTCATCTATTCGCACCTGGGCGCGGACGAATCATTTTTGCAGCACCGCATCGCGTCCAGTTTTCCGGATTGCGCCCGCCTGCCCCTGACCATGACGTACCGGCATGGACCGCACCTGGCGTACGCCATGGAGGCCTTCAAGCACAAGCCCGTCGATTCCTGCCTGCCCCTGCGCACGGAAATCCGCGAACCGACCTACGCGGCAGCCCCGGGCGGTTGCGGAGCCGAGGTGGTCAAGGCCGTTCTGCAATGGAAGCAGGACAAGAAACCGCTGGACGGCTGCGGGATCCTGCTGCGCGATGCGCACCAGTCCATTGAAGTCGAGAACGCGCTGATGAACGCGGGCGTGCAGTACCGCACGCTGACGATGCCCAGCTATCTGCTGCGCGAAGAGATCCTGTTTCTACGGGGCATGATCGCCATCGCGCTCGACGATTTCCACCATGTCGCCACTCCCGCCACGCGTGAGGTGATTGTCGGCGCGCTGGCGACGTTTGCGCAGGTGCCGCTGACGCCTCAGGAGCTGCACGAAGCCCAGAGCACGCTGGCGAAGGAACCGTCCGCGCTGAAGCATTTCTTCGACGGGCAGATCCAGCGCGTGGGCAGCGTGGCCGAGCGCACCCGTATCGCGGATGCCGTGTCGCACCTGCGCGGGCTTTCCGCCGATGCGCCGGCCCAGGGCGCGCTGGAGGAAGTGTGCCGCATCATGGATATGGAGAACCTGGCCCGGCGGCTGTACATCAATCCCTACGACGCGTCGGTGGTCAGCAAATCCGTGCGCGGATTCATCATGACCGCGGGCGACTCCGGAAAGACCCTGCGCCAGTTCTCGGAATGGATCGGCGCCGCGGAAGCGTTTGCCGGCGCGCGCCCCGGCAAGAACGCGGTCTTGATCGACTGCATCGCCAACGTCAAAGGCAAGGAGTTCGATCACGTCATTCTGCCGTTCATGGAGGCCGGCGAATTTCCCAGCCCGCTTCGGGAACTCGAAGAAGAAAAGAACCTGTTCTACGTCGCCGCCACCCGCGCGAAATCTCGGCTGACGTTGATCGCGCCCGAGACGCCCGCGCAGCGCAGCCCGTTCCTGGCGCAACTGCAGCTAAGCAGTATCCAGGCGCGCGCGGACAACACCCTGCGCCGCAATCTGGCCGCGCCCACGCAGGCCCTGGGCCATCGCGATCTGAAGGTCGCGTACGCGAACAGGGACGTCGTAAAGAAGCTGGGGGCTCAGTGGGACAAGACCCGCAAGGTCTGGTACGTGCCGGCCAATCTGGATCCGGAGCCGTTCAGGCAGTGGTTTGCAGACCTCCCCTAGGGTTAGCCGCAATTTGCGTGTCGCTCGCGTGCCCCGTACCGTACGAGAAATATGTTTATCGTACAAAGTCCGGATCACATTTTTGGAGCAGCACGTGAAGCAGTAGGTCTATAACCCAAGGGGAAGTCGTCATGAAACGTCGCAGTGCGTTGAAGCTGATGGGGGCCGCCGCCGGCCTCGGCCTGACCGGCGCAAGCTGGGCACAAAGCGGGCCATATCCGTCCCGAGTCATCAAGATCATCGTCTCATCCACACCGGGCAGCGCCACGGACCTTGCGGGGAGACTGGTCGCAGACCTGCTCTTCGCCAAGTACGGCCAAAGCGTGGTGATCGAAAACCGCGCCGGCGCCGGCGGCGTCATCGGCATGCAGGCCGCCGCAGCCTCCCGGCCCGACGGCTACACCCTGACCACCGGCGGCCTGGGCCACAACGTGCTGCCGCCCGCCACGCTGCGGGGACTGCCCATCGACATCCCCACTGCACTGCTGCCCATTGCGCAGGTCGCCGAGTTCGTCAACGCGCTGGTGGTGCGCGTGGACCATCCCGCCAACACCGTCCCGGAACTGATAGAACACCTGCGTGCCAGCAAGCGCAAGCCGCTGTACGGCAGCAACGGCGTCGGCAGCTCGTCGCAGATGACGGCGGAACTCTTCGCCATGCGCACCGGCCTGAAGTTCGACCACGTGCCCTACAAGGGAGCCAGCGAGGCCCTGGTGGGCACGGCCAACGGCGATCTGGACGTCTGTTTCATGAACCTGCCGCCCACGCTGCCCATGGTGGAGGGCAAGCGCCTGAAGGCGCTGGCGGTGACCAGCGCCTATCGGGCGCGGCAGCTTCCAAACGTGCCGACGATGCAGGAACAGGGCATGGCGGACTTCGACGTGACGAGCTGGCTGGGCATGTACGCGCCATCCCAGGTCGACCCCGCCATCATTGCGCAGCTATCCAGCACCATCGTCACCGGGCTGGCGACGCCCGAGTTCCAGGCCCGGATCATCGGGGCCGGCTTCGAACCCAAGCTGCGCGACGCGGCGCAGTTCCAGGCGTTTTCCAAGACGGAACTGAAGCGCTGGAGCGAGGTCGCGCAGCAAGCCGGCATCGTGGTCGATTACGGCGGCAAGTGATTCCCGCGTGAAAAGACCGGAGCCGCCCACGATGGGCGGCTCCGGTCTTGGAACTGGCCCGCCGCGCGCGTCAGCCGCGCGCCTGCCAGACGTCGGGATTGACCATGGCCTGCGGCGTCTTGCCGCTCAACGCATCCATCAGGTTGGCCACCGCCAGGTCGATCATGGCGCGGCGCGTTTCATGGGTAGCGCTGCCCACGTGAGCCTGCAGCACCACGTTCGGCAGCGCGCACAGCGGGCTGTCGGCCGGCAGCGGCTCTTGTTCCATGACGTCCAGTCCGGCGCCGGCGATCGTGCCGGCGCGCAGCGCTTCCACCAAGGCGGCTTCATCGATGACGGGGCCGCGCGCCGTGTTGATGAGGTAGGCGCTGGGCTTCATCAGGCCCAGTTCGCGCTTGCCGATGGAATGGCGGGTCTCGGCGGACAGGGGAATATGCACGCTCAGCACGTCCGACACCTTGAAGAGTTCGTCGCGCTCGACGTAGGTTGCCAGCCCTTCGGCCTGCGGATCCTGGCGGCGGTTGTGATACACCACCTTCATGTCGAAGGCCTGCGCCGCGCGCGCCACGACGCGCCCGATGCGGCCCATGCCCAGCAGCCCCAGCGTCTTGCCGCGAATGTCACGCGTCAGCGGGAACGCGCCTTTGGTCCACGCGCCGCTGCGCACGAACGCATCGCCCGCCACCAGATTGCGGGCCAGGCACAGCATCAGGCCGATGGTCACGTCGGCCACCGCGCCGTCCAGCACGCCCGGGGTATTGCAGATCAGCACCTTGCGCCGATTGGCGGCCTGCAGGTCGACGTTGTCGAAGCCCACGGCGAAGTTCGAGCTGACCTTCAGCGCCGGCAGCGCGTCCAGCAGGGCTTCATCGACCTTGGTGCGCACGGTGCAGACCATGCCCGCGATCTGCGCGCGCTGGTCAGCCGATAGGACCTCCGCCGGATTCTGGCCGGTCGGCACTTCGACGATCTCGCATTGTTCGGCAAGGCGTTCGCGCAGGTCCGCCGGCACGGGCGCGGAAACGATGACTTTGGGCTTTTGATTCATGGGGGCTCCAGTGGGATCAGGGTTCGATTGCTTCGACGTCGGTGGCAAACACCTGTTGCTCGCCGGCGTCGACCAGCGCGGGTTCGGCCGGATGGTCCAGGTAACGGACAATCAGCCAGAAGCCGTCCTGCGGGTTCTCGATGATCTCGGCAAGCGCGCCGCCGGCCATGCGCACGCGCACGCCGGGTTGCAGATCGACGAGGTTGATGGATTTGTTGTCGGCCATGCCGTGGGCTCCTTGTCGTGGGGGACGCGGCTAGAGCTCGAGCTGCGAGGACGGCACGCGCACGCGGATGCCGTCCAGTTCGGGCGTCATGATGACCTGGCAGGACAGGCGGCTGGTCGCGCAGCGTTCCGGCACCACCTCCAGCAGCGCTTCCTCCGCCATGCCGGGCGGATCCAGCCGCGCGTGCCAGTCGGCATTCACCTGCACGTGACAGGTGCCGCAGATGGCGCCGCCGCCGCATTCGGCCACGATGCCTTCCAGGCCGTCGCGCCGCGCCGCTTCCATCAGCGACCAGTCGTCGGGAACGTCCAGCACCTGTTCGGCGCCGTCCGGCAATTCAAATATGGCTATAGGCATGTCTGCTCCCTGTTGTTGGATCACGCGGCTGCCTCGGCCGCTTCTGGCGAGCCGATGCGCGGCACGCTCTTGATGAATTCGACGGGACTGTCGACCGCTTCGATCGCGGCCAGGCGGCCGTGCTGATAGCGCTCGACCAGCCATCCCTTGGCGGTGGGCAGCAGCACGTCGCGGCACGGCGCGGCGGGATCGACCAGGCCCGCCATCTGCAGGCGCCGACCTTGCTGCTCGGACCAGAACGTAGGCGGCCGCGAGGCGGGCGGCGTCTTGCCGGCGATGGCGGCGGCCGCCGTGCGTGCCTGCGCCAGCGCGTTCTGCACGCTTTCGATGCGGGCATAGCGCTGCAGCTCGCCGCGGAAGGCGCTGGCGCAATCGCCGATGGCGTACACGTCCGGCGCCGAGGTGCGGCAGCATTCGTCCACCACGACGCCGTCCAGGCAGATGAGGCCGGCGGCCTCCGCCAACGTGGTTTCTGCGACGGCGCCGATCGACACCAGCACCACGTCGGCGTCCAGCGCCTGGCCGTCGGCCAGATGGGCGCGCCAGCCCGACGCCGTGCGTTCCCATCTCGCAACCGTCGCCCCGTGGCGGATTTCGATGCCGGCTTCGCGGTGCAAGTCGCCGATGCGCGTGGCGGTCGGTTCGGACACCTTGCCCGCCATCACGTTGCCGCCCTGCTCCAGCACCAGCACGTCGGCGCCCAGCTTGCGCGCCGAGCACGCAGCTTCCAGGCCCAGGTATCCCGCGCCAACCACCAGCAGGCGCACGCCCGGCCGCAGCGCTTCGCGCAGCCGATGCGCATCGTCCAGGCCGCGCACCGAATACACCTGCTCGCCCGACACGTCCGCGATGCCGCGCGCGCCGGCGCCGGTGGCCAGCACACAATGCTCATACGCCACCACCCTGCCGGATCGGGTGCGCAAGGTGTGCGTGGCGGTATCGATGGCGGCCACCGGATCGCCGGCCACCACCCGCACGCGCGACTTTTCATAGGCGCTGTCCGCGCGCAACGCGATGCGTTCGGCGCTGGTCGACCCGGTCAGCAGCGCCTTGGACAGCGGCGGCCGCTCGTACGGCGCATGCGTCTCGGCGCCGAACAGCGCCACGTCGCCGTCGACGCCAGCGGCGCGCAAGGCCCAGGCGCACTCCACGCCCGCGTGTCCCGCGCCAATGATGGCCGTGTGGACGCGCTGCAGACCCGATGAGGTTTCCATGATGCTCAAGCTCCGAATTTCAGCGAGATATTGGCTTTCGTGGCGACCTGCTTCCAGCGCACCAGTTCGGCCCGGTTCAATTCCGCAAACGCATCCGCGCCCGTCGGCCGGGGTTCGAAGCCCGCGGCGCTGAGCGTTTCGGCCGACTGCGGCAGGGCCATGCCCTCCTGCAGGGCCGCGCTCAGCTTCTTCACCACATCGGGGGGCAGCCCGGCCGGGCCGTACAGCCCCAGCCAGCTCGTCACGTCGAAGTCGGCCACGCCCTGCTCCGCCATCGTCGGCACGTCCGGCAACTGCTTGCTGCGATAGCTGCTGGTGACGGCGATAGCGCGGATCGACCCCTTGCGGATCAGGCCCATCACCGGCGGCAGGTTGCTGAAGCTGAAGTCCAGGTTTCCGTTGACCACGTCCACCAGCATCTCGCCGCTGCCCTTGTAGGGCACGTGCAAGAGGTTGGTGCCCGTGTGCTGCGCGAAGAACGCGGTAGTCAGGTGAACCGACGAGCCAATGCCATTCGACCCGTAGTTCAGGCCGTCCTTGCTGCGTTTGCGCGCGGTGGCGATCAGGTCGTCGACGCTGCGTATCGGCGAATCGGCGCGCACGATCAGCACATTGATGAATTCCGCCATCTGCCCGATGGGCGTGAAGGCGCGCGCGGTGTCCAGCGGCAGGCCCGTCACCGTGGCCATCGGCAGCACCATGCCGCCCAGGCCGTTGAGCAGCAGCGTGTAGCCGTCCGCGGGCGCCGTCGCCACCTGCTGGCTGCCGATCATGCCGTTGGCGCCGGGGCGGTTTTCCACCACCACCGGCTGGCCGAACTTGCGGGTCAGGATTTCTCCGGCCAGGCGCCCGGCCACGTCGGTCACGCCGCCTGGCGGATACGGCACGATCAGGCGTATCGGCTTGCTGGGATACGCGCCGTCCGCGGCGCGCGACACGCCCGCCGCCGTCAACGCGGCCGCGCCGGCGATGGCTTTCAGTACAGTACGTCTATGCATGCTGCGACTCCAGGTATGGACGAGCCTCGCCCTGTCGGCGGACTGGCCCCGAGTGGAAGGAAAACCATCGAACTCCGGCAGACGGGCCGGCCCGGTTGGGATGGGCGCTAGAAGAAGATCGTCAGCGCCTTGGATAACAGGACGTTCTGGTCCAGGTGGATCTCACGCGACAGGATGGTCCAGCGCCCATCGCGCCGGCGCAGCACGTCCTCACGCTTGCCCACGAACTGATTGACCTCGGCCTGCAGGCGGTTCTGGTAGATCAGAAAGCGCGAGCGCACCCGCACCAGATCGCCACCGCCCTCATCCGGCGTCACGTCCAGCACGCGGATGTTGGTCACCAGGTGGGACACCCGCGAGGCCGGCTCTTCGGCCCAATGAATCCCGGTCTTGATCTGCGCGACGCGCTGGCGCAGCGTGTCGATGCCTTCGTCGAACCAGGCCGCATCCTGCTTGCCCGAATATTCCTGCGCCATGGCGTCGCGCCGCACATTGCGCGTGAGCGGCATGCGGTACGCAATCTGCTCGTCCAGGAGGCTTAACCACGCATCGAACTCGCGGTGGTCCAGCAGATCGGCCTCGTAGTGCAGGAAGCGGTGGGCTTCCCACCACAGCAGCATGTCGTCCACGCTGTCGTCCTGCGCCACGGGCGGCGCATTTTCGATGGTCGCGTTCATGCCGTCTGCTCCTCGAGGCGCACCGCGCCTGCCATCAATTGGTCCCACGACTGGCCATTCATGAACTGCGCCCAACGCCGGTAATAGATGCGCGCGTTCTCTTCCGTGTATTCGCCATTGACCGCACAGCCCGGGATCTCGGGCACCGGCTGCGCGTGGCCCACGCCCATCTGGTAGTTGAAAAACAGTTCGCGCGACATCGTGCCCATGCTGGCCTCGGTGGCGCCCGTCCAGTTTTCCATGTCGTCGGACTCCGTCATGCCGCCTGGTCCCGAATAGCGCAGGAAGTAGTGGCGCGCGGCTTCCTTGACGGCCTCGGGCGCGTCCTTGTCCACCAGGTACATGCGCCACATTTCCATCTCCGTCGAGCTGATCGGATGGAACACCGCCAGCGTGCGCGGCTGCCGTCCGTGGAACGACATGTTCGGAAAGATCGTGCCCACGCTGGTCTGCACGCGCATGGCCGACCCCAGCGTGCGCTCGCGCTTTTCGTGGATTTCGCGGTAATACGCCTCCACCTCTGGGTAGCGCGCATACTGCGGCGAGTAAGGGCCTTCTTCATAGAACGGCAAGCGGCCCAGCAGGCCATGACCCAACTCGGGAAAACAGATCGCCGAGCGCGTGGCCGACGCATCGCGCCGCCCTTTGCCGCCGCCGGGGCCGATGCCCACGATGTCCACCGAACGGTGGCTGATGTCGTGGTACAGGTCGCCGATGAAATTCTCGGGCGCGAACTTCCAATTGCACTTCACGCGCCACTTCTGCACGCCGCCGATCACTTCCGATCCGCCCGCGCTGCCATCGCGATGGTCCAGCGCCGCGTCCAGGTACAGCCGCATGTTGCCGATGTAGTCCAGGAATGGCGGCGCGTCGGGATCCCAGGTGGCCCAGACGGCGCCCTTGTAGTTCACCACCTGCGCCACCGTCTTCAGGCCCCACTGCTTCTTGTCGAGTTCACCCTTGTAGTGCGTCGCGTGGCCGGGCACGCCGACGAGTTCGCCGGGCCTTTCCACCAGCTTGCCGTCAGTGGAAAAGCTCCAGCCGTGGTACGGACAGGTAAACGTGCGATTGTTGCCATGGTCGTAGCGGCACAGCTTCATGCCGCGATGCGCACAGCTATTGAGCATGACCTGGATCTGGCCCTGCCGGTCGCGCGTCAGGATCACCGACTCCGTGCCCATGCGCGATACGAAATAGTCGTCTGGCTTGGGCACCAGGCTTTCGTGCCCCACGAACAGCCACGCTCGAGAAAAAATCTGCTTCAGTTCCTGCTGGAAAATCTCTTCGTCCACGAAGATGGACCGGCTGACCAGCCCCTCGTCGGCGCGCACCAACTCATCGATTGTCTTCTGACCCATCACCACTTCCCCTTGGAGGATGCCCTTTATTGGGCGCCTACGACTTGTCCGCCGTGGCCGCCGCTGTACGCAGACGTGCTTCCGTGTTGTCGACGTGCGTGCGCGCATGCTGCCGCGCCAACTCGACGTCGCCTTTTTCGATGGCGGCGAACAACGCCTCGTGCTCTTTCTGCGCCTGCGCGCCGCGGCCCGCGATCTTGGCCGATCGCGAACGCGATACCCGCAGATTCTTCTTGAGCAGCACCGCCAGGAAATCGAAGAAATTCAGATAGTGTTCGTTGCGCGTGGCGCGCGCCACGCAGCGATGGAATTCCATGTCGGCATCCACGCCCACCGCCACATCGCCCGACGCGATCGCGTCGGCCATCTTGCGCAGCGCCAGCCGCATGGCGGCCAGGTCGTCATCATCGCGGCGCGCGGCGGCCAGCGGCGCGGCCTCGATCTCGAAGCCCCGGCGCAGCTCCACGATGCGCAGCACCTGGTCCGCGTCACCGATATCGGCCGCCTGCATGCGCAACACGGACGGCCGCGCCGTCTGCATGACGGTCAGGCCGCGGCCCTGCTTGCTTTGTACGATGCCATCGCCCTTCAGGCGGGAAACCGCTTCGCGCAGCACCGTGCGCGAAACACCAAGCCGGGTCGCGATGGTCTGCTCAGGGGGCAGGACCTCGCCGACTTGATAGTCGCCGCTGGTGATCTCATCCAGCAGCATCTCGGTGACGCGGTCCGTCAGATTGGGCTCCGACGAAAACGGCGCGACCGATTCTCTTTTCAACAGTACTCGGGAAGCTGAATCAGGCATAGGAAGTCTCGTTCGAAAACGTGCATCTCATTGCCAGCCCGCGTTGCCTCGGCTGTGGACGCGCCCCGGGGAGGGGTGCGTTGAAAATACGATAATCGTATAAGGATATGAGGGGGTATTAGGGGAAGTGCGGATGTGTGGTTACGCGCGGGAACGCCCGCTAACCAGCGCCTTAACAATCGCCGTTTATGATCCCACCGTAGTGAGCACGCCCAAATGCGTTACTCTCCCCACCCCAATCAGTCCCCCTAGGAGTACCCACATGGCACAAGCCTCCGCCCGTCACATCCTCGTTTCCACCGAAGCGAAGGCCAATGAACTGAAGACCGCCATCGAAAACGGCGCCGATTTCGCCCAGCTGGCCAAGGAAAACTCCAGCTGCCCGTCGAGCCGGGACGGCGGCAACCTGGGCACGTTCGGCCCGGGCCAGATGGTCAAGGAATTCGACACCGTCGTGTTCAGCGCCCCGGTCGGCGAAGTCCAGGGTCCGGTGAAGACCCAGTTCGGCTACCACCTGGTTGAAGTGACCAGCCGCAAGGACTAAGTCCCGCCGCTGCATGCAAGAAGGCCGCCGCCAGGGTTACCTGGCGGCGGCCTTCTTGTTTTAGTCGCGTACATCTGGCTTGTAATAACCCTCGCGCATGTCAGTGAAGCTTTGCTGATGGCAGCTCAATGACTTGCACGCAGGAGTCGACAGCCTGCTGCCGCCGGATCACTCCTTCCCGGTCATCACCATGTGCGCCAGCGCGTCCGCGTCCAGGCCCGCCACGTCGCGTTCGATGACCTTGACGCCGCTTTTCAGGATGGCGACGCGGTCGGCCAGCGCGACGACGTCGGCCATGTTGTGGCTGATGAGGATGACGGTGCGCCCTTCTTCGCGCAGCTTGCGCACCAGGTTCAGGACCAGCGCCGTTTCCTTGACGCCCAGGGCGGCGGTGGGTTCGTCCATGATGACGACGCGCGCGTCCCAGCGCAGGGCGCGGGCGATGGCGACGGCCTGGCGCTGGCCGCCGGACATGCGTTCCACCGGGCGGTCCATGTCTTCGATCGGGACCGACAACCGTTGCAGGTAGCCGCGCGCGTCCAGCGCCATCTGGCGCTTGTCCAGGACGCTGAGAAAGCCCACGCGGCGCGTCAGTTCGGCGCCCATGAAGACGTTTTCCCAGATGGACAGGCGCGGAGCCAGGGCCAGGTCCTGGTAGATGGTGGCGATGCCCTGGACCAGGGCGTCGTGCGGCGATGCGAAGACGACAGGCTTGCCGTTTAGCGTCAGGGCGCCGCCGCTGGGTTCCTGCGCGCCGGAGATGATGCGGATCAGCGTGGATTTGCCGGCGCCGTTATCGCCGCAGATCGCCATGACCTTGCCTTCGGGCACGTCCAGGTCGACGCCCTTCAGGGCTTCTACCGCCCCATAGGACTTGCGGATCTGGCGTAGCGACAATGCGGCGGTCATGGCTGCGGGACTCTTACTTGGCGGGTTGCAGGAATTTCTGGACGTTGGTCTCGTCGACCAGCACGGAGTCCATGAACAGGTAGGGGCCGGCGGCGACCTTGTCCTTGGGTTCCTTCTTGACGACGATGCGGTCGATGGAGTCGATGGCGCTGACGCCCAGTTGTTCGAACGGAATCATCATGGTGGCGGTGATGAGGCTGTTGGGATCGGCGATGCGGCGATAGGTTTCGGGGCCGCCGTCCACCGACACCAGCGTGATGTCGCCCTTCTTCATGCCCTGGGCCTGCAGCAGGTCGTCGATGACGTAGGCCTGGCCGTCGAAGGATGCCCACACGCCCTTGAACTGGCCCTGGTGACGCAGGAACAGGGCCTGCATGCCGTTGCGCACGTCGTCGCGCCAGCTTTGGGTGCGGGCCATGCTGAACTTGGCCAGGTCCTTGACGGCGGTGTTTTCCGTCAGGACGGCGTCGAGCATCTTGCCGCGGATGCGGGTGCCGGAGTTGCCGTCGAAGCGGGCGGACAGGATGTTGCCCTGGTAGCCCATCTTGCCCAGCAGGTACAGCACCGACTGCGCGCCGGTGGCGTATTCGTTGACCTCGACGTCGAACAGCATGTGCGGGCTGGCGCCGGACATGACGCCAACGACCGGAATGCCCTTCTCCTTCGCGGCCTGGAGCTGCGCGTCGGTCTCGACGGGCTTGCCCATGGCGACGACGATGGCGTCGACCTTCTTGTTGACGAGCGTGTCGAGCTGTTCGGCCAGCTTGGGCAGCGAGCCTTCGGCGTTCAACTGGGTGACTGTCCAGCCCTTGCCGCGGGCGGCTTCGGCCGCGGCGTTTGCGACACGCGCGTGGGTCTCGGACGACATCTGAAAAGCGACGATGCCGACGTCAAAGGCGTGGGCGGCGCTGGCGGCCAGGGCCTGGACGGCGAATGCGCCAGCCAGCAGCGTGCGCTTCAAGAGTTTATTCATGTGGTTTCCCCTTCCGATCAGAATTTGAAGGCCGCTTTCTTCAGCACGGCCGATGACACCGCGACGGACGCGATCATGATGAAGCCCAGCACGATGTCCTGCACGTAGTACGGCGCGCCCATCAGCACCAGCCCGTTGCCCAGCACCTTCAGGATCAGGGCGGCGACAAGCGTGCCGGGAATATTGGCGTGACCGGGATTGAACATGGTCATGCCCAGCAGGACGGCCGCGATGGCGTACAGGAAGTAGTCTCCGGCCATGTTGGGCGCGGCGGACGACAGGCTGGACGTGAGCAGGATGGCGGCTAGACCCGCGCACACGCCGGACAGGGCGAGACCGATGCTTTTCATGGCGCGGATGTTGATGCCGGCAAGGCGCGCGGATTCTCCGGCCTCGCCGGTGGCGGTCATGCGGGCGCCGGTGCGGGTCCACTTGATCAGGAACCACGCCAGGAACACGGCGGCCAGCATCCAGAGGACCAGCGCCGGGATGCCGAAGGGCTTGGCGCGCGCGAGGTCGGTGAAGGCCGCGGGCCAGCGGCCCACGTACGACACGCCGTCGGTCAGCATGAAAGCGAAGCCGCGCGCCATGGCGGCCATGCCCAGTGTCGCGATAAGCGATGGCACGCGCAGACGCGTGACGGCAATGCCGTTGACCAGGCCGCACAGCAGCCCCACGCCCAGGCCCGCCGCGATGGCCAGCAGCACAGGTTGGCCCGTGTGCACCAGCGCCCCGGTGACGACGGCCGCCAGGCTGGCGACGTCCGCGACGGACAGGTCCAGTTCGGCGGTGACGAGCGCCAGCGTGAAGCCGATGGCGATGATGGCCAGGAAGCTGGTTTCCTTGGCGATGTTCAGCAGGTTGTTGGGCGCCGCGAAATTCGGGGCGGCGATGGCGAAGAAGCCCACGAGGATGAGTCCCGCGATTGCCGTGCCGTACTTTTCCAGGATGCCGCGCATCGATTCAACCCTTGCTGCGTTCGAATTCTTGTTTGTGCAAGGGTGAGCCACCGCCTGCCGGGCGACCACGCCCTGTTGGCTCGGAAGTTTATACCTGGGAGCCGTCCGGCAGGGGCGCGATGTGGCTGCCCCTGGGGTTTTACCGAGAGGCCGGTCAGAACCGGATGCCCGCCAGGGCGTGCGACACGGGGGCCAGCGCGGCTTCGGCGGCGCGGAACTGCGTGTACATGCGGCGGTAGGAGTGGGATCGTTCCGGCTGGGGCTCGTAATGCTGGGCGGCGCGGGCCAGCGTGTCCTGCGCGGCCGCAAAGCTGCTGTGCTTGCCCAGCGCCGTCCACGCGGCAACGGCGGCGCCAAGTACGCCGGGTTGTTCGGCATGGCCGACGACGACGGGCCGTTCGCAGATGTCGGCCTTGACCTGGCACCACTGCGCGCTGGACGCCGCACCGCCGCCGAAGCGGATTTCGGCGACGGGCGCGCCCAATGCGGATTCGGCGCGTTCCAGCACGATGCGGTTCAGGAAGGCCACGCCTTCCAGCACGGCCCAGGCCAGATCGCCGGGCCCGTGGCGGCGGTTCAGGCCCAGGAACGCGCCCCGCAGATGCGGATCCCAGTAAGGCACGCGCTCGCCTTGCAGATAGGGCAGGAACAGGGCGGGCTGCTGGTCGCGGGGCGCGTCGAGCAGATCGCTCATCGCCTGGCCCACGCCCGCCATGCCGTCTTCGCCCAGCCGGCCCAGCAGCGGCAACAGCCATGCAACGGTGTCCGCGCCGTTCTGGCCCGGCCCGCCGATCTGATGATGGCCGCCGCCCCAGTCCACGGTCATGAGGCCCTGCGCCTGCACGGGTTCGGCGCCCACCGCGCCAAACACTTCGGTGGTGCCCGAGATGTTGTAGGCGTAGCCGGGTCGCAACGCGCCCAGGCCCGCGACGGCGGCCCAGGTGTCATTGGAGCAGGCAACCACCGGACGCCCGGCAAGATGCGCCAGCGCGCCCGGCAAACCCTGCTGAACCGGGCCGACTGTGTCCAGGGGATCCAGCAGGTCCGGCACCCAGGACGGGCTGGCCCCTGCGGCCGTCAGCAGATCAGCGCCCTGGGCATGCGGTTGGGCGGACGCAGCCAGCCGGGCCATCGACACCGTGTCGCTGGCCATGCGGCCCGTCAATCGGAAGTTAAGGTAATCCTTGGGTTCCAGCACCTTGTGCACGCGCTGGGCGTGCTGCGGCTCTGCGCGCATCAGCCACGATACGCGCGCCCACGGATGGAAAGCGTTGACGTGCCTGGCCTCGGGGTGCGATGCCGGCATGCTGGCCAGCCAGAGTCCTACGTCTGCCGCCGTGCGGGAGTCGCGCCATGTGATGGCCGGACGCAGCGGCGCGCCTTGCGCATCGACGAAGATCTGGGTGCGGGTGACACCACAGATGGCGACCGCCTCGATCGCGCCAAAGGCGGGGCCAGCCTTTGCAGCGAGCGTGTCGGACAGGGTTTGCAAACCGCGCCACCAAGCGTCCGCGTCGATGTCGTCCCAGCCGGGGCGGTCGCCGGAACCGGTGGGGCTGTCGATGTAGCAGGCATGGGCGATGCCGCCCGAGCCGTTGACCAGCGCGGCGCGAAAGCGCGTTCCGCCGAGGTCGACCGCAAGAACGTTGCTCATGACCGAGGCCCTGCAAAAGAAATCCGGAGACACGGCGGCGGCGTGTGGCGCACCGCGCGATGGGGCTGAAAGTGAGTCATGAGAACAGCTCTTGCGCGCAAACCAGACTGAGGCCGAAACAGGTATTTCGGCATGCCAATATTGTATTTCAGCGCGACGCGGGCGGCGTGATGCAGGCCGGCCCGATGCAGGCATTTTCACGCTGCACCGCAACACCGGATTGCCTGCCGCCTTCACTTCCAGCCAAGCTGGCGCCCCTGAACATGCGCAGGTCCTGGATATTGAAGTCGCGCTTCCTGGCGCTCGCCTACTTCCTGGGCGCCGCCTTGCCGCCGAACGCGAAGAGCCCCATCTGTGCGCCGGTGGCGCGCGACAGGTAGTCGTTCTGGAGCGTGCCGCGGCCGCCAAACAGCGCATCGGTGTTGGCGGCCTGCGCGGCGCGATTCTTGTCGATGTCGTTCTGGCCGTCGTGCATGCCTTCTTGCAGCGCGCGCCGCAAGGCCGGATTCAGCGCGCCGGTATCGTAGGGCTCGCCGGCACGCATGCCGATGCTGGCCATGCGTTCGCGCAGCCATTTTTCAGAGGCGTGCAGGGGCGCGAACTGCAGCAGGAAAGCCAGCTCGTCGTAGAACTCCAATGACGCGTACATCTGCGCCCGCGGCACCGGCGCGATCCAGTCCACCTTGGCCGGCGCGGCTGGCGCGGCGCGCTTGCGGAACGCCGACAGAGGTTCGATCTTGTAGCGCGACTGGATGCGCTGGGCGTTGTCCTGGTCGGCGGGGCTGAAGCGCTGCGTACGGCCGACTAGGGTCGCAAGCTCGGTCTCGGAGCGGAACACCTTGGTGATGCCCGCCGGCGTCTTGCCCTTCCAGGACGGCCCGGCCACCAGGAACGTGCCGCCCCCTATGCCGCGCGTGCCAAGGTACGCGATGCGGTACGTGTACAGGTCCATCAATTGCAGCGAGGCGTCGCGCCGTTTCTCGACGCGCGGCACGGTGATGACGATGGGTTCGGCGCGCAGGTCCAGCGCGGCATAGGAATACAGATAGGCCGGGTCCAGGCTTGCCGCCGCGGCGCCGGCCGTGCCGATCGGGTTGATGGTGTTGATCGGCCCCTTGTACTGCGCGCCGTTCTTGTCGATGCTGTAGGCGTACATGGCCTGGTAGCTGGCCACCATGGGCGCGCCGTACAGATAGGCCTCGCGCGCAATGCTGCGGGCCTGCTGCGCCGTGACGCCATCGATGCCCACCGATTGCGAGCCAGTCGCGGCGTCGGGCGACGTGAAGCTGCATCCCGCCAATGGGACGGCAAGCGCGGCAGCGGCAATCAAGCTGGTCAGCGGACGGCGGATGCCGCGGCGAAATCCGGTGCTAATCTGGCGGTGGCGCATGCATGGCTCCGACATTGCGAGAGTGGCGCCAATGCCCGGATGACGGCGGCGCGGCCCGCAAGGCTTGAATTCCGGGGGATTCTGGCATATTTCCCCTTCATGTCAAAGAATCGGCGCGGCGCGCCGGCATCTCAGGAACGGCACACCAGCATGGCAGCGCAAGACCCCAGCACAACAGGCCCGGACGGCGAGGCTTTCAACATTCGCGCGTCCTCGTACTTCGTGCTGCGGGCCGCGCATCGCTGCGACGCCTGCGGCAGCGTGTCGCCCGTCATTGCCCTGGCGGTGCCGCCCGGCCATGAAAGCACCGAAGCAGACCTGGAACTCGACGACGCCGACGCGGACAGCCCCGGCCTGGATCCGCAAGCGTTTCGCGATTGGCTGTTCGCTCCCGTGCAATGGCAGACAATTCCTGGCCCGGCAATGATTTCTTCCACCCGGGCGCTTGCGCCCGGCGTGGCGCAGACGCTGAGCGCGCTTGCGCCGGGCTACCGCCCGAACCCGGAACGGTCCGGGGAATGGAGCAATTTCTGCGAACACTGCGACAAGCCGATCTGGGACGGCGCGCTGTACCCGACCACGGGACAGGCCTTCTGCCCGGGCGGGCCCGAGGCCGCCGCACAGGTGTCGGCGCAGCAGGTGGACGCGCCGTTCGCCGCGTTCTACGGCATGTGCTGGACCGACAGCTACCGCAACAAGTGGCCGCTGTTTGCGCGCCTGGGGTACGTGTGCGACGAAACCGAGTGACGTCGCTACGGCGCCCGGGTGCGGACAACTGCCCTAAGCGCCTGCGGGCCTGATACGCGGCAAGCTGCGGACGGCTTCAGGCGCTTTGCAGCAAGTCCTGCGGCATGTCCAGGCGATGCGCCGGAATGGCGGCAAGGGCGCTTTCCGTGATGCTGGCGTCGGTGGTCAGGTGCTGGATCAGGTCCACCGTGGTGGAACGCCGCGTCAACATCAGGCACGTGACCTCGGCATCTGCAACCCGCGTGGCGTGCCAGCAGCCCGGGCGCATGCAGACGCCCTGCCCCTGCGGCACGTGGAAGGCGGCCAGCGTGGACAGGTCGGGACTGCCATCGGCGGCGCCGCAAGCCACCACCTGGATGATTCCGCCTGTCAGCGGAACGATGGCTTGCTGCGTGAGCAGGTGCTTTTCTAGGCTGTCGATGTCCAGCGCGCGGGTGCGGTAGTTGACCCAGAGCACTTCAGCATCGCCGCCTGCGCCGGTATTGAAGAGATGTTCGTGCCAGAAGTCGGTGGCCGGGTTCGTGTACAGCGGCACGCCGTTGCCGTCCGGCATGGGCTTGCCCAGCATCCAGCCATAGCTCTTGAATGCGTCCGGCGTGAGATCGAGAATTTCCAACTGCGGGGTGCTCGTCATGCGGATCCCTGTGATGGCTTGGCGCCGCGTTTGGGAAACTCGGCGTCGTAGTCGAAGTCGCCGCGCGCGATGGCCGCAAGGATGGCGGCACGCCTGTCGGCGGCTCGCTTGAGATTGGCGGCGGTGGGCTTGACCCGGATGCGCTCGACACAATGCCGGCCGTCAAAGAAGAAGCCGATCTCGATGGACGATTCCGAAGCGGGGCGCACCCCCTCGAATCCCTTGTTCATCGCCCGCTCTCCTTGATGCCGAAGGTCCACATGATAAACGTTTCAATGTGACGGCCGCGCTGTCATACACTGCCCCAACGCCCCCCTCCAAGGAAGCGCAACATGGCTACCGACCTGACGTCGCACTATGTGTACCTGGACGCCACCGGCGCCGCCGCCACCGTAGAGGGCGGCGACGCGTTCTGGTCGCAGTCTGGCGAAGACCTGGAAAAGTTCGGCCGCGGCTGGCTGGTGTCCGAATTCGAGTTCACCGCGGACTGGCCGCAATGGGAAATGCACCCCGGCGCCGACGAGGTCCTGCGCCTGATGTCAGGCGCGTGCGAACTGCACCTGGAATGGCCCACCGGCATCCAGGCCGTGACGATGCGGGCCGGCGACGCCTACGTGGTGCCCAAGGGCGCGTGGCACACCGTCAGGGTGATCGAACCCTGCCGCATGCTGCACATCACCATGGGCGCGGGCACGCAGCACCGGCCCGCGTAACGCTGGCGCTAGCCCGGTGCCCCGGCAGGACGCGCGCGCTGGATCTCGCGGTCGTCGATCGGCCAGTGCAGGGCCGCCGAAAGCACGCCCAGCGCCATCGCGCCCAGCCATATCAGGTCATAGGACCCGGTGGCTTCGAACACGACGCCGCCCAGCCACACGCCCAGGAACGACCCGACCTGATGGCCGAAGAACACGAAGCCGAACAGGGTCGTGATGTAGCGCACGCCGAACACCTGCGAGATCAGGCCGTTGGTGAGCGGAACGGTGCCCAGCCAGACGAAGCCCATGACTGCCGCGAACGCGTAGACAGACCACGCGGACAGCGGAAGCAGCACGAACAGCGCGATGGCCGCCGTGCGCACCAGATAGATGCCTGCCAGCAGGTATTTGCGGCGATGGTGCGCCCCCAGTACGCCGCACACATAGGTGCCCATGACGTTCGTCAGCGCGATGATGGCCAAAGCCGCCACCGCGTCCGAAGCCCGCAGGCCCTTGTCCATCAGATAGGCCGGCAGGTGCGTGCCGATGAACGCGAGCTGGAAGCCGCAGGCGAGAAAACCCAGGTTCAGCAACCAGAAACCCGGCTGCGTGAATGCTTCGCGGATGGCTGCCGGCAGCGACAGGTTCGCGTCGGGGGCAGCGGCATCGCGCTGGTTGCCGGAGGGCTCGCGCAGCGGAAACGCCAGGGGCAGCAGCACCATCAGCGCCACCGCGAAAGCCAGCAGCGCGGCCACCCAGCCCCAGCCTCCTATCAGCCACTGCGCCGCGGGAACCATGGTGAACTGGCCCAGGCCGCCTACGGCGCCAGCCACACCCAGCGCCCAACTGCGGCGCTCGGGCGGCACCAGGCGGCTGAGCGCACCATAGATCGCCGCGAATGCCGTGCCGGATAGCGCAATGCCGACGCACACGCCCGCCGTCCACATGAAGCCAGCGGGCGTGGTGGCATGGGCCATGCCGACCAGGCCCAGCGCGTAGAAGAACAGCCCGCCCACGATGACCTTGGCCGATCCGTAGCGGTCGGCGATCATGCCGGTGAAAGGCTGCACGATGCCCCACGTCAGGTTCTGCACGGCAAGCGCGATGGCGAAGGTCTCGCGGCTCCAGCCGCGGTCCATCGTGATGGGCAGGAGGAACAGGCCCTGCACATGGCGCACGCCCAGGGCCAGGCCCATGACGACGCCGCCGGCCAGCACCAGCAGCCACAACTGCGAAACATCCAAAGAAGACTTGCTTGAGGAGGACATGGCGAACCTCTGGCGTGGAACGTCGCCCCCGTGCGAGCGGGCATTGGCTCTATTACACGGGTGGTGCGCCGGCGATTCAACCGATTAATTTTTGTCCGCTGCATGCGCGGCGGGAATGTGAAGTCAGCCGCTGGCTCTCGGCAGCGCGACGGGCGCCTGGACCGAAAACACCGACCCCCTGCCCAATACCGACCGGACCGCCACCTTGTATCCCAGCAGTCCGGCCAGGCGCCGCACGATCGCAAGCCCAAGCCCCAGGCCCTGCTGCGCCGTCGGCGATCCCGGCGCGGCGGCGCCGCGCGTGAATTCGGTGAAGATCGCTTCCTGGGCCTCGGGCGCGATGCCGGCGCCCGTGTCCCAGACCTGAATCAGGGCGCCGCCTGCGCGGCGCCGCGCGCACAGCAGCACGCGGCCCGTTGGTGTGTAGGACAGCGCGTTGCCAAGCAGGTTGTCCAGGATGCGTCGCAACAGCGCCGGGTCCGTGTCCAGTTCGATATCCGTGGGCACCACGGTCAGTTGCAGCCCGCGAGCCCGCGCCTGCGGCGCATAGTCCTCGCACAACGCGTCGAACATCGCATCCAGGCTCACGCGCCGCGGCTCCACGCGTGTCAGATGCGCGTCCATGCGGGAGACATCCAACAGGCCGTCCAGCAGTCGGTTCAGGCCTTCCAGCACGGTTTGCTGGCGCTGCGCCACCAGCAGCGCATCCTGCGCAAGGATGTGCCCTTGCGCGGCGCGGTCGGCCAGGATGTCGGTGAATAGGCCCAGCGCGTGGACGGGCTGGCGCAAGTCGTGGCCGGCGGCGGCCAGGAAGCGGGTCTTGGCGTTGTCGGCGGCGGTGGCGCGGTCGCGCTCGCGTTGCAGGTTTTCGATGAGGTTGGTGTTCTCGTAGCGCAGGCCCACCGTGGTCTTGAGGCTGCGGTAGGTGACGGCGCTGAAGTACATGTTCACGACCAGCAGGCACAACGCGAAGGCCGCATAGACCAGGTGCAGGTTGTCGCCTTCGGCCAGGCAGGCGATGGTGAATGGCGCCAGCATGCCCAGCGCCGACCCCGCATAGGCCGGCGGATAGGCCGACAGCGAAGGCACCGCGCCGCTGCACATGCCGGCCAGCATCACGCAGCCGAACGCCAGCATCATGTCATCGTGCGACACCACGGCAGCCAGGCCGGCCAGTCCCCACAGCAGGCCCGACAGCCACGACAGCGCGGAAAACCCAAGCACCCAGCGGCCCGTTGCGGACGTCGCGACCTGCCGCCCCAGAAAGGCGCGGCTCACGCCCACGCGCAAGGCGGTCAGCAGGTAGATGGCGGCGGCCCATGCCGCCAACATCCACGGCGTCACGCTGTCACGCATCACGTAGGCGACCGGGATCACCACGACGAAATTGGCGAACAGCACGCCATAGGACTGGCGGTACAGCAGCCCTGCCAACGCGGATTGGAGCGCTCCAGTTGGCTCTGGGACGGCCAGTTCAGGTGTGGACGGCTCCGGTGTGGCGGAAGGTATCATGGTCTGGGCCGCAATGGGCGCGAGGGATCGGTCCCTATAATGGCGCGTCATTCTGACACATCATGTCACTCCCTCCCCCGATGAATTTGCCGCCTTCTCGAGTTCCGCTGCGCATCCTGCTGGCCGACGACCACGGCATCGTGCGCGAGGGCCTGAAGATGGTGCTGTCGCAGGCCCAGGCGCCCATCGGCGCGGTGGACGAGGCCGGCACCGGCGAACAGGTGCAGGCGCTGCTCGCCGCGCACGGCGCCGACCTGCTGGTGCTGGACCTTGGCATGCCCGGGGTGTCGGGGTCGGGCTGGGTGCGCGCGCTGCGCCTGCGTTATCCGGCGTTGCACATCATGGTGCTGACTGCGAACACGGACGAACGCACCCGCGCCGCCGTGCTAGAGGCCGGCGCAGACGCCTTCCTGGCGAAAACCGGCAGTTCGCAGCCGCTGCTGGCCGCGATCTCGGACCTGGCCAGCGGCGCGAAGCGTCCGCGCGCCGCGCATGCCGCTTATGCCCACACGCCCCACGAAACGCTGACGCGGCGTGAGCAGCAGGTGCTGGCCATGGCGGCGCGGGGCGCCACGGCAGCGCAGATTGCAGAAGACCTGCACATCAGCCCGTACACCGCGCGCAAGCACCGTGAAAACCTGATGCGCAAACTGGGCCTGCACAGCACCGCCGAGCTGGTTGCCTACGCGGTGCGGTTGGGACTGCCCACGGGTTAAGCGCATCACAGCACGGGCCGGGTTTCTCGTCGCCGTCGGCCCGAAAAATACGACACCCATCGTATTTTCCGCAGGGTATTACGTCTCTAGACTGGCCCGGCAGCGCTTCGCCATCTCTGTACGTCCAGACACCCGGCATCGCAGGCGCTCACTCAACTCCTATGCCGTCACCGTTGCGCGCCGCATTTGCCGGCCCGAGGCAGCCTTGCGCCCGCATGCGGGCCGCACGGTTCGACGCACGGAGCGCCCCGTCCATGAACAAGCCGCACCGTCTCCATGCACCCTGCTCCCGTCCCTCGCCGCCCCGCCAACGCCGTCATGGCGCCTGCCCTGCCCGCCGATCCGGTCGCGGATCTGGTGCGCGAGCAACGCGACCGGCTGCGGCGCTTCGTTGCCCGGCACGTGGGCAGCCGGAGCGTGGCGGAAGACATCACACAGGACGCGCTGGCGGAAATGGCGCTGTCCTATGACCGGTTCCGCGGCGAGAGCAAAGCGTCGACGTGGCTCTACGGCATCGCGTTGAACCTGATCCGCAACCACCTGTCGCGGTCGCCGGAACGGCGGTACTCATTTGTGGACATCGACATGCTGGCGGCGGAGCCCTGCGCCGAGCCCGATCCGCCGGCGCGGGCCGAATGGCGGCAGATGGTCGGCATCGTGGACCGCGCGATGGAGGAAATCCCCGAGGACCTGCGCACGCTGCTGCAACTGGTCGCCGTGGACGAACTGTCTTACGAAGAGGCCGCGAAGCAGTTGGCCGTGCCGATCGGCACGGTGCGAAGCCGCATGTCCCGGGCGCGCATGCACTTGCGCATGCGACTTCAGGCGCATGGCGTCTGCCTGGATTCGTGACCGTGCAGGCAAGCCCTGATGGCGGCAGTACGCGTGGCGACGTTCATCACCGATGCGCCTTGACGCGAAAAACCGCCCACTTAAACGCAATTAGGGGCTTTTGGACGCCGTTTCGTGCATCGCGGGCCAACGAGGCGCCGCCTGTTAACGCTTCGTTTTCAATAGTTACATCTACCTGAATTCGCGTAGCTACTGCTGGTTACAGTGCTGCCTTCCTATTCCATCGGCAGGCATTCGACCATGTGGCACGCCCGGCTTGGCACTTCCGTAATCGCGGTTTCCGTCCGCGCCCGCGCGCGATGAAGGCGCGGCATTTCCTGAAACCTGCCGCGCTGGCGGCGGCGCTGACCGGGTCGACCCTTCTGCCTTTGGCCGCGCAGGCCATGCCCGAATGGATGCAGCAGTGCGCCACCAGCTACTACGGCGAGGGATCGGGCACATCCTGCCACCAGCCCTATCACGAAGGCTTGGCTGCGGTGCTGGCCGGCACCGCCGACGAGCAATCCAGTGCCTGGGGCTACCTGGACAAACAAGGCGGTATGGCCATTCCTCCCGCCTACGAAGACGCAAGGCCGTTCCAGAATGGCCTGGCCGCCGTCAGCCGGGACAGCCTCTGGGGCTACATCGACAAGAAGGGCAAATGGGTCATCGAGCCGCGCTTCACCGATGCCACCGGATTCAATGCCGAAGGCACTGCGCTGGCCGAAGACAATGGACACGACGTGCTGATCGACCGCCAGGGCAAGGTCATCAAGACCTTTCCGCTGGGCACGCGCACGTCGGGCTTTCAACCCGGCCAGAAGCTCGCCGGCATGGAAATCCCCACGCCTCCCCGCCTGTTCAACACCGCGACCGGCAAGCCCGCGGCGCTGCCGGACGGCGTGATGGCCCTGGCCGCGCCCACCGGCGACTACCTGCCGGCCCAAACGCGCGATTCGCGCTATGGCGGCTGGTGGGGGCTGCTGGACAGCCGCGAAGGATGGTCCATCCCCCCGCAAGTGCTGCGGTCCGTGGCGCCGCCCATGCGGGACGGCGACGTGGTGGCGGTGAACCGCGAGCCGCGCGGCTGGCAATTCGTGGACGCCCGCGGCGAGCCGCTGTCTTCCGACCTGTATGAGCAAGTGGAATTGCTGGCGCCGGGCCTGTGGCTGGCGCGGTCGGGCAGGGGCAAGTCAACGCTGCTGGACGGCTCGCTCACACCTCTTCATACGTTCAACGGCGGCTATGTGGGTGTAGTGAAGCGCGACGGTTGGGCTTACGCGGCCGAGCCCGGCATGACGCTGCTGATTGATCCCTCCGGCAACCACCAACTCCTGCCGCTGCGCAGCGGCAAGGTGGAAATCCTGCAGGGACGGGCGTGGGTGTATGGCCTTCCCGCATGGGGCGGGCGTGCTCCGACCGACGCCCCCGCGGACATGAGCCCTGCCGACGAGGCAAAAGCCGCTGCGGACGCGGCAGCGGTTCAGGCGGCATCGGTGGCCGAGACCGCAGCGGCGTTCGAGACGCCGCCTGCCGAAGCAGAGGCCTTTGCGGAACACGCCGTCATGGCGGCATCCGCAGCGGACGCCGCAGTGGACGCCGCCGTGCCCACCCTGGCGGCCGACGCTTCGAAAGACACCAGCGATGACACAGCGCTGGCGTTCTCGGAAGCGGATGTTGCCGCGGCGGTCGATACCGCGGCGGCCGATGCCGCCGACGTTCCGCAGGACGCCGCCGTCGCCCAGAGCGACGAAGGTCTACTGCACCAGATCTACGACCCGGATGGCCGCGCCTTGGTGGACGCCGCCACCGTTGCCCGCCTGCGCGGCTACGACTTGAGCCCCTTCCACTATGCCCGCGCGGCCGGCGCCAGCGCCAAGGACGCGCCGCTGGCGTTGTTGCGCCCCCGCGATTACGAACAGCCGCTCGGGATCCTGACCGCGACTGGCGCCATCGTCACGAACGCCGACTGGAACGACATCGACACCTACGATGTCTCGATGCCGCTCGTTGCGCGTACGAAAGGCCGCGCCGCTGGCGCGATCGGTCCGGACGGCGCGTGGGCGGTTCCACCTGAATTCGCCGACATGCGCGCATTCAAAGGCCCGTACACCTGGGCCCGCCGGCAGGACATGAAGCGCGGCGACGCCGTGCTGATCGACGAGCACGGCCAGACCGTGCCCCTGCCCGCCGACGTGCTGGAAGACGCGTCCAAGCTGGACGGCGACCTGGTCCACTACCGGGCGTTGAACGAGAACCGGCAGCGCCGTTGGGGCATCTGGAACGTCCGCACCGGCGCGCCTGCGCTCAAGCCCGTCTACGAGCAGATACAGGAATTCGAGGACGACTTCGCCAAGGTGCAGGACAAGGGCCGCTGGGGCGTGGTCAACCGCGAAGGCCGGTGGGTGCTTCCCGCCGCCTATAACGGCGCCTACGACATGGAATACCTGGGCGACGGCCTCATGCTGGTCGACGCGCCCGACGCCGCGCGCAAGCGCGGCGGCTATAGCGAACGCGCCTATCGCCTGGTCAATCTGCGCACGGGGAAGGCGAGCGAAGTGGTCGTCGGAAAGCCGAAAAAACTGCAAGGCGGACGATATCTGGGTGAACTGCCCGACGGGAGCGCCGCGCTGTTCGACGCGCAGGGCGTGGCCACCCGTGTTTCAGAAGGCCGCCCGGAAAGGCAGGAGCAGTACGGAGACTGGATCTACGTCAAGTACGACGAGCGCGAAGGCGCCATCGACGCGCGCGGCAACATGAAAGTGCCCGCCCGCTATGGCGAGTTCAACCCGTTCTTCACGCAGCCCGAAGGGCTGGCCCGCGCCAGCATCGGCACGGGCTACCGCGTGATCGACCAGACCGGCAAGACCATCCTGGAAAAGCTGGGCGACGGCACGCCGTTGGCGTCGATGCAGCGCATCGTCTTCGGTGACGACAACGATTCGTCCAGCATCATGGTGGACCTGCAAGGCCGTGAAGTCGCGCGCCTGGCCGGCCGTTACGCCATCAACGACCGCAACGCCAGCGAAGGCGTGGTCCCCTATGGCGACGCGAACGACAAATACGGATTCATCGACGCGTCCGGCAAGCGCGTGGTGGGCGCGCACTTCGACCAGCTCGGCGCCTTGAAGAACGGGCTTGCCAAGGCCCGCCGCCTTGCCCGCACGGGAAAGCTGTATGGCTACATCGACCTGACAGGCCGCTACGCCATCGCGCCGGCCTTTACCTGGGCCGACGACTTCCAGGAAGAACGCGCCCTGGTCCGCCGCGATCGGCTGGTGGAGTTCATCGACACCAAGGGCAAGACGACGGCGCTGTTCGGCGTGCTCTGCGACACGATGGTGATCGTGGACGCCCAGGACCGCCAAAGCTGGCCGCCGCAGAAGCTGACTTGCCCCGAAGCCGCCGACATCCCGCCGCCCGCAACCGAACACGCCCACGCAGAATGATCATGACGTCACGCGCGCTACGAATCACCCGCATTGCCTGCGCCCTGGCCGCGCTGGGCGCGTCCCTGTCCGTGCAGGCCCAATCCGGCCATGTGTACTGCCTGCAAGACGGCAACTACACCGCCTACCCCGCCGCGGACGATATCTCCGCGCGCAATCCCTTTGGCAACGGCTGCATCCGCGATCTGTCCGACGGACGCGCCGCGGTGCTGCTTCCTTCGGCCATCGAAAACATCGACCGCGTGCCGCGCAACGGATCGCTGCGCCGCCATGCGTGGGGCTTCCTGGACCAGAACGGCCGCGTCGCCATCGAACCCATTTTCGAGGCGGTGCGCGACTTCCGGCACGGCCTGGCCGCCGTGCAATGGCAAGGCAAATGGGGCTTCATCGACACGAACGGCCGGATGGCGGTGCGCCCGCGTTATGAGGCGGTGCAGGACTTCGTGGAGATCGGGCTGGCGGTGGCCACGCTGGACGGAAGGCCGGTGCTGATCGACCGCCAGGGCAACCCGGCGGGCGCTCCGCTCGAGGACATCGTGCGAGCCATCCACCTGTCGGACGGCGTGCCAGCGCGCGCCACCGTCCAATACAAGGAGGAATACCGTTCGGCGACCGGCGAGCGGCGCTATGGCGAAAGCGGCGTGGTCATCACCAGGCCGCTGGGCGACAAAGGCCTGTACGTCGCCTCGAACGGCGAGGCCAAATACGGCGTCGTGGACAAGGATTGGAACTGGGTCATCCAGCCGGTGCTGGACGATATCTTCGTCCACGACGGCGGGAAAGTGGCCACCGCCTACGGGCCCGAAGGCTCGGTGATGGTGACCGCCGAGGGCAAGCTGATCGGCGAGGACCAGCATTACGAAAGCATGAATCCGGTGGGCAAGGCCTTCTGGAGCGCGGCGCTGCCGCGCCGGGCAGGCTTCGCGGTGCTGGACGTGAACGGCGCGGTCGTGGCCACGCTGACCCAGGACGAAGGCCAGGCCTCGCAGCGCCATGCCGACACCATCGTGTATCCGTCCGGCGAAAACCTGATGGCGCTGGTGCCGGGACGCGCATCGCCCATCACGCTGGGGCGCGGCTTGAGCGCCACGGACGAGCTGGAGGGCTACGTGTTGTTCGTCGACGGCGCGAGCCAGGCCGCCGGGCTGCTGACGCCCACGGGCGCCTGGCTGCACGAGGACACGGCGCCCGCGTGGCTGGCCGACACCGGACGCCTGGACGTGCGCGACGGCAATCTGTGGATGTCCGATGCGCGGGGCCGGCTGCTTAACGTGGTGGACAAGGACGGTAAGGCGCTGCTGAAGTCCGAGACCACGCAGGCGTTGCAGGACCAGCCGCTGCAGCCGCTGCCCGCCGGCGTGCCAGGCGGCCCGCTGGGCCTGCTGGGGCAAGACCATTGCCACTGCGGCGGCGCGGAGGCCGGCGCGGGCCTGGTGCTGGCGGACGGCAGCATCGTGACCGATCCGTCGTGGACCGCCGTGACGCCGCTTGACGCCGGCGATGACGCCTCCCTGAAGGCAGACCAGCTGCGTTACGCCGCCGAGAGCGCCGAGGGCATGGTGTTGCTGGACGCGCGCGGCAAGCCGGTGGACCTTCCCGCGCAGCAGCACATCGGCGAGTTCCGCCACGGATACGCGCAGGTCTATGGCGACGGCGTGGTCCGCATGATCGACCGCTTGGGCAAGACCTACGAACTGCCCGAGAACTTCGACACGCAGGTCGTGGCGCCCGGCGTGGTCCGCTTCCTGAAGACGGCGGCCGACGGTGCGCCGTGGGGTCTGTATGACTTCGTAGCCGGCAAGGAGCTGGCCGCGCCATCGTTCCGCAGCATCGGCGAATTCCAGGACGGCCAGGCCGTCGCCTCGCTGGGCCCCGGCCGCGTCGGGGTCATCGACATGCAGGGCCGCTGGATCCTGCCGGCCAGCCACCACGGCGCCGAACGCGTGAACGACAAACTGTGGCTGGTGTCGCAGCCCGGAAAGCAGGAAAGCGAATACGAGCGTCCCACCGCGGTGTTCAACGCCAAAGGGCAGGCGCTGACCGCCTTCTTGCGCGGCCTGCAGGTGGGCGATTACGGGGATGGCTCCGTCAGCGCTGGCAACAGCGAACGGCGGTGGATCATCTCGCCGGACGGCGCGGATGCGCTGGACATGAAGGATGCCGACTACGTCCGGCTGGGCGACTGGATGGAGATCCGGCGCGCCGACCGCCAGGGCTACCTGAACAGCGTGGGAAGCTGGCAGATCGAGCCCACGGCACAAGCCGGCACCGCGTTCCAAGGCGCGCCTGCGCGGGCGCTGTCGTCGACCGCCACGGGAACGCGCGTGATCGACGCCAACGGCAAGGTCCTGGCCACGCTGCCTGCCGGCGAATGGAGCTGGCCGCGCGGCTCGGACTCGCTGATCCGCCACTACACCGGGAAAGACGGAACCATGACCGACTACACCGACCTGGCCGGCAAGTCGCGGCTCACGGTCGAGGGTCTGGGGTCGGCGTATTCCGAAGGGCGCGCCGTGTCGCAGGTGTCAGGCGGTGGAGTGCGCTGGGTTGATGCCAAGGGCGCGCTGGTCGGCCCCGCCTTTGACGCGCTGGGCGCAATGCGTGGCGGCCTGGCGCCCGCCAGCGACGACCGCCGCTATGGCTATGTCGGAAGTGATGGCAAGTTCGCCATTCCGGCGGAATTCCTGGCGGTGTCCGGATTCGCAAACCAGCGCGCGGTCGTGTCCACGGAAGACGACTCGCGGATCATCGATGCGGCTGGGCAGACACTGGCGTACGTGCAGATGCAGTGCGGCGTCCGCACGCTGTACGGCGCCGCCGGCCAGCGCCTGTGGCCCCTGCGCATGCCGCAAGGCTGCAAACGCACCACCGCGTCGCGCGCCTACTGAGCGTCCAGCGCAAGGTAACGGCGCGTCTGCACGATCTCTTCGCGCTCTTTGAAGCTGGTCAGCCGGTCGGCAAGCGCGCTGCTGTCGCCGGTCTGCCGGATGGCCGCCAAAATGGCCTGCATCGCGTGGATCGCCGCGCGTTGCAGGTCTGACGGAATGATCGCCAGGCGGTAGCCCATGGCAGCCAGATCCGGCAGCGGCACCAGCGGTGTCTTGCCGCCATAGAACATGTTGATGAGCTTCAGGCCCGGCAGGCGATCGGCAATAGCTTGGATCTGTTCCAAGGTTTCGGGCGCTTCAACGAAGATCATGTCGGCGCCCGCCTTCAGATAGCGCTCGGCGCGCGCGATGGCGGCGTCGAAGCCTTCCACCGCGATGGCGTCGGTGCGCGCGATGACCAGCGTGTCGGCATCGGCCAGCGTCTGGCGCGCGATGTGGACCTTGCGGCACATCTCTTGCACGGTCACCAGGCTCTTGTCGTCCAGGTGGCCGCAGCGCTTGGGAAACGACTGGTCTTCGATGTGGAACGCGGCGACGCCCGCGCGCTCCATGATGCGCACGGTGCGCTCCACATTGGCCGATCCGCCAAACCCCGTGTCCGCATCCGCCACCACGGGCAGGCCGCTGGCGTCGACGATCTTTTCCACGCGGTCCATCACTTCCGTGAAGCTGAGCAGTCCGATGTCGGGATAACCCGCCGCGCGCGCGATGGCGCCGCCGCTGGCGTACACGGCGGAAAAGCCGGCGTCGGCGACCAGCCGCGCCGACATGCCGTCGTAGGCGCCGGGCGCCACGACGATGTCCTGGGCCAGGCGCTGGCGCAGCAAGGCGCCGGGTTTGAGCGTGGTGTTCATTCGAATTCCTTCAATGCGATGGGACGGATGAGTGCATCATCGATCTGACGAACTAGAATGTCCAATATATGGAAAATTTATGATCGGTACTTTTTAGATATCAATATGGAACTTCGCCATCTGCGCTATTTCGTTGTCACTGCCGAGGCCCAGCACTTCACACGGGCGGCGGAACTCCTGGGCATCGCGCAGCCGCCTTTAAGCCAGCAGATCCGTCAGCTAGAGCAGGAAGTGGGCACGCCGCTGTTCGACCGCACCGGGCGCGGCGTGGCGCTGAACGACGCCGGGCGCGCGTTCCTGGCGTGCGCGCAGGACATCCTGCAACGCGCGGATGCGGCGGTGCGCACGGCGCAAAGAGCCGCGCGCGGCGAGGTCGGCGAACTGATTCTGGGCTTCACGGAATCCGCGTCGTTCAACGGCGTGGTGACGGAGCTGATCCGCCAGTATCGGGAGCGTTACCCGGAGATTGAGATGACCCTGTCGCAAGGCGACAGCGAGACGCTGGTGGCCCAACTGCGCGATGGCGTGATCGACGCCGCATTCGTGCGGCCGCCTTTTGCATTGGATGGCGGCCTGACGTTTGTGCAGCTTGTCGAGGAACCGCTGGTCGTGGCGCTGCCGCTGGGGCACGCGCTGGCGCGTCGCAAGCGTCTGGCGCCGGCGGACCTGGCGCAGGAAAACTTCATCCTCTATTCGCGCAAATCGGGCTACGGGCTCAGCGCGGACATCATGGCCGCATGCCGCCAGCACGGCCTGAGCCCGGTCGTCGGCCAACAGGCGCCGCAATTGTCGTCGGCCGTGAATCTGGTGGCCGCGGGCATGGGCGTGGCGATCGTGCCCGCTTCGCTGCGGCATCTGCGGCCGGACGGCGTGGTCTACCGCCCCTTCGCGCTGGACTGGCCGCGCGCCGTGCTGGGACTGGCGCTGCGCCAGAACGGCCCTTCGGGCGGACGAACCGCGAACCTGCTGGCGCTGGCCCGCGAAACGCGCCTCGGGTGATTCTCAGTGTGCCTCAGTCGTCGTGCGATTCATGCACGGCCACCGCGCCGCGCTTCCAGTAGCTGGCCGCGCGGATGCGGCTTTTGTCGATGCCGTGCTGCGCCACCATGATCTCACGCACGGCCTTGGCTGTGGCTGATTCCGCCGCGACCCACACATAGCCTTCTCCAGGCGGCAACGCCAGTTCGCGCGCCGCTTCCAGCAGCAGTGTGCTGTATCCCGGCGCCGTGCCGTCGCGGTGCAGCCAGCGCACCGTTGCGCGCGCGGACGTGGCTAGCGCGATTTCGTTGGACGCGGCCGGCACTTCAATCAGCACAATCGCCTGCGACGTGGCCGGCAGTTCTTCCAGGCGGCGCGCGATGGCGGGCAGCGCCGTCTCGTCGCCGATCAGCACGTGCCAGTCGAAGGCCTTGGGCACCACGAAGGAGCCGCGCGGCCCGCCGATGCCCAACTGCTGGCCGGCTTCGGCCTGCTCGGCCCACGTCGAGGCGGGGCCGTCGCCGTGCAGCACGAAATCGATGTCCAGTTCCTGGCGCGTCACGTCGAAGCGGCGCGGCGTGTAGTCGCGCGCGGCGGGCTTGGGCGCGCCTTCCGGAAACTTGATGCCGTCAGGGCCGGCGCTGGGCAGCACGGGAGGCTGCGAGGGATCGGCGGGAAAGAAAATCTTCACGTGGTCGTCGAAAGACGCGGACACGAAGTCCTGCAGGTCTTCGCCGGTGAAGGTGACGCGCGCCAGCAGGCCGGCGATGCGTTCGACGCGAGCCACGGTCAGCATGCGCATTTTCAGGTTGTGGCGTACGCGCTCTACGTTCAGGTCGCTACGGGTCATGGAAACTCCAAAATTTATCGGGACGGGATCAACAGCCGGACTTGCCGGTGATCTCGTCGGTGGCACGCGCCAGGATGGCGGCGATGCGGCGTTGTTCAGCGGGCGAGGCGTCGGTGCGGTCCAGCAACGCGCGCTTGAGGCCTTGGCGCGCCGCCACGAATTCAGGCACCCAGCCGGTGCGGGCATCCTCGCCCTCGGGGCCGGTGGCGCGAGGCTCGCCGCTCCAGGCCTGGCGCATCCAGTCCATCTTGCGCGCCACGCGCTTGAGCTTGTTGAACATCAGCGTCAGGCGATCCCGGTTGGCGTCCAGATGCGCCCGGCCGGGTTCCGACAGGTGATAGCGCTTCTTGGCGCCCTCTTGCTCGACGGTGGCGTAGCCCAGTTCTTCCAGGTAGGTCAGCGCGGGGTAGACCATGCCGGGGCTGGGCGTGTAGAAGCCGTTGCTGAGCGCCCCCAGCGCCTTGATCAGCTCATAGCCGTGGCTGGGGTTCTGTTCCAACAAACCCAGCAGCATCAGCTGCAGATCGTCGCTGGAAACCTTGCGGCTGCGCGTGAAGCCCCGGCCGTCGCCGCCGAAGCCGTCGGCGTCGCCGCGGCCGTTGGACGAGCCCGAGAACCAGTCGCCGCCGGCGCTGGCGTGGCGATGGTGGTGGCGGCCACCGTGGGCGTGATGCCCGTGATGGTGGGGGTGGCCGTCGTGATGAGGATGACCCTGGCGCCCGTGGGCGTGGTGGCCCTGGAAAACGCTTTGGATCGCGGCGACGAAATGGGGATGGCGCATGATTTGGCTCTTACGATGTATCTTACGACATAAGTCGTACGATATACCCGCCTGCACCAGGCCGTCAATCCCGCCTTTCCAGCATCCCGGTAGCCAGCCGGCGCGGCGCAGTCGGGCAATGGAGCACCGACTACAGCAGCCGTCCGCGTCGCCCCCGCAGACCCACGCCCCGCCGATTGTCCGGAGCCACGGGGGAAATGAACCTGCCCTACCCCGCGGACAGTTCGCGGGCCCGCTGTTCGGCCTTGTGCACGGCCTGGGTGATGGCCGTGGCCACGCCCGCTTCCTGCATGTGCGACAGCGCGGCATAGGTGGTGCCGCCCTTGGAAGTCACGCGTTCCTGCAGTTCGGTCAGGGGCACGTCTTCGCTGGCGGCCAACCCGGCCGCGCCGCGAAACGCCGCCACCGCCAGCCGGCGCGCGTCGGCCGGCGTGAATCCGAGTTCGACAGCGCCCTTTTCCAGCGCCGCCATGAAGTGGAACACGTAGCCGGGGCCGCTGCCCGTCACGGCGGTGACCGCATCGATCATGGCTTCGCTTTCGGTCCAGATGCGTTCGCCGACGGCCGCGAACAGCGCGTCGACGCGATCGCGTTCGGCCTGGCCGCAGCCCGGCGTGGCGTACAGGCCCGTCATGCCCAGGCCCACCTTGGCGGGCGTGTTCGGCATGGCGCGCACGATGCGCGCGTGGCCGCCCAGCCAGTCCGACAGCGAGGCAAGTTCAACGCCCGCCGCAATGCTGACAACCGTGGCGTCGGAGGGCAAATGCTGCCGGATCTGGCCGCAGGCCTCTTGCAGCACCTGGGGCTTGGTGGCCAGCACGCACAGCGCGGCGTCGGCCAGGCCGGCGTCGACGCTTTCGCGGCAGGGCAGCCCGCGCGCGGTCAAGGCATCGCGCGTCGGCGCATAGGGCTCGATCACGAGGAAATCGGTCAATGCCCGGCCCTGGCCGAGCAGCCCGTCGATGATGGCGGAGGCCATATTGCCCCCGCCGATGAAGACGATCTTTTCACGCATGTTGCTTCAGTTCCAGAGAATGGATTGCAGGTCCGGTCAGCGCTTGCGCACCGCAGCGGCGTTTAACGCGCCGATGCAGTTGCGGCCAAGCAGTCTAAGCGTATTTTCCAGTTCCGCGCGCAGAATCGCCAGTACCTCGTGCGCGCCCTTGGGTCCTCGGCCGGCCAGCCCGTACAAAGGCGCGCGGCCCAATAGCACGGCGCGCGCGCCCAGCGACACGGCCTTGGCGATATCGCTGCCCCGTCGCACGCCGCCGTCCACCAGGATCTCCATCGACTGCCCCAGTTCCGACGCCACCTCGGGCAACAGGTCCAGCGGGCACGGGGCACTTTCCAGCTGGCGTCCGCCATGGTTGGACAGCACCACGCCGTCCACGCCGTGCGCCTGTGCTCGCCGCGCGTCGGCCAGGCCCTGGATGCCTTTGATGACGATCCGCCCGCGCCACGCGCGGCGCAGCCAAGCGATGTCTTCCCAGGTCAGCGCCAGATCCATCTGCCGGCTCAACGCCCCCGCCTGCTCGGTGATGTTCTCGCGGGCGTTCGAGCTGACGGCAAGGTTCTTCAGTTGGGGCCCGCCGTAGCGCAGCATTTGCCAGCACCAGGCCGGGTGCGCGGCCAGGTCCAGCAGCAGGCGCGGCGACGGCCGCAGAGGAAGCTTGAATCCATTGCGCTTGTCGTGGTCCCGGTTGCCATGCACGGGAACGTCCACGGTCAGGAACAGCACCGTAAAGCCGTTCTGCCACGCGCGGTCCATCAAGTGTTCGGCAATGCGGCGGTCGCGCTGCACGTATAGCTGCAGCCAGAGTTCGCCCGCCGTCGCGGCGCGCACGTGCTCCAGCAGGGAGGTCGACGCGGTGGACAGCACGAAGGGCAACCCGGCGCGGTGGGCGGCCTGAGCCAGATGGACGTCAGCCTCGGGCCAGAACAGGCCATTCAGGCCGGTCGGGCCCACGATGGCCGGCATGGCGGCCTGCGCGCCCAGAATACTTACATCCAGGGCGCAGTCCGTCACGTCCACCAGCACATCGGGACGAAACTCCAGCCCGGCATAGGCGGCCGTGTTGCGGGCCAGCGTCGCGCCGTCCTCGGCGCCGCCTTCCAGATAATCGAACGCCAGCCGGGGCAGCCGCCTTTGCGCGTGCCGCCGGTACTCCATCACACTGGGAAGCATGTCCCTTCCTTGGTCTGGGCGATAAAATTTAAAATTGCAATTCGAACATATCGATTGTATTTCGATCATTTCGATCGCCGCAATCAGGGTCAGCCATTAGGCGCTTCACGTCGCGGACAGGCATAGCGACTCACCGCGCAAACCTTGCCAGAATGCGGGTCCCCGGCGCTTGCGCGCTTGCGCGATGCCCAGACGCCAACGATCGCGCGCCCCTAGGACATACCCTAAAATCAATCGATATACGATTATTCAAATCGAAAAGCGATTTAAGTAATCGTATGCTGTGCCTCAATGCGCTCGGGGTTTTATCGACTCCCCAGCCCTATTCGGGACCACAGACATGACCAACGGCATTACCTTGCTAGACGCGTTGACCCAGGCCCTGGGCCAGGACGCCATCCTTCATTCCGAGGCCGACACCGCCGGCTACACCGAAGACTGGCGCGGCCGGTACAAAGGTCCCGCCCTGTGCGTCGTGCTGCCCGGAAACACGCAGCAGGTGTCCGATGTCGTGCGCCTGTGCAACCAGCACGGCACGCCCGTGCTGCCGCAGGGCGGGAACACCAGCCTGTGCGGCGGCGCGGTTCCGTCCGCCGCCGGCAAGCCGCCCGTCATCGTGAACCTGTCGCGCATGCGCAAGATCCGCAACGTCGACGCGGCGAACAACTCCATGCAGGTCGAGGCTGGCTGCGTGCTGGCCGCGGTGCAGGAAGCCGCCGCCGCCAGCGGCCGCCTCTATCCCATTAGCCTGGGCGCCGAAGGCTCGTGCCAGATCGGCGGCACCATCGCCACCAATGCCGGCGGCACCGGCGTGCTGCGCTACGGCAACACCCGCGACAACATCCTGGGCCTGGAAGTCGTGCTGCCCGACGGCCGCATCTGGAACGGCATGACCGCCCTGCGCAAGAACAACACGGGCTTTGACTTGAAGCACCTGTTCATCGGCGCCGAGGGGACGATGGGCATCGTCACCGCCGCCGTGCTAAAGCTGCATCCGCTGCCCACCGCCCACGCCGTGGCGTGGCTGGCGCCGGACAGCCCGCAGGCGGCGCTGGACATCCTGGGCCTGTTCCAGCGCGCTTGCGGTTCGCGCCTGTCGGCCTTCGAGATGATCGACAGCAATCAGCTTGATGTCGTGATGGAGCACGTGCCGGGCCGCAAGAATCCCCTGGCGGGCGCGCACCCGTGGCACGTGCTGGTGGAACTGTCCGACACCGGCGACAGCGCCGGTCTGCAGGATCTGCTGCAGGAAATCCTGGAGCAGGCATCCGAACAAGGACTGCTGCATGACGCCGTGGTGGCCAGCAACGACACCCAGCGCGCCGCGCTCTGGGAAGTGCGCCACAGCGTGTCGGAAGGCAACAAGAAGGCGGGCGTCGGCCTGACCACGGACAGCGCCGTGCCGGTGTCCAGCGTGCCGCGCTTCATCAAGGAAGCCACGGACGCCGTGCGCCGCCTGGTGCCGGACCTGCCCGTGCTGATCGTCGCGCACCTGGGCGACGGCAACGTCCACTTCATTCCCTTCTTCACGTTCGACGATTGGGACGCCTTGCCCGACCGGGACGCCATGGCCGCCGCCATGCGTCGCGCGGTCAACGACGTCGCCGACGCCCTGGGCGGCACGTTCAGCGCCGAACACGGCGTGGGCCGCACGTCGCTGGCCGAAATGGCGCACTACAAGTCCCCCGTCGAACTGGACATGATGCGCGCGCTGAAAACCGCTTTCGATCCTTCCGATCTTTTCAATCCCGGCCGCTTGCTGCCCTGAGCCGTCGTTCTTGATCCGTAGTCCCTGACCCGCAGGAGTCTTCCATGAAATCGACCTCCCACAACGCCTCGCGCCGCAACGCGCTGAAGACCGTCGCCGCCGGCGCCGCCGCGCTGGCCATGCCCATGATCTGGACGCCGTCCCGCGCGGCCTCCAAGCGCATCGTCGTGCGCGACGACGGCGGCATCTACAGCAAGGCATACGGCACGGTGTTCTACAAGCCCTTCACGGAAGCCACCGGCATCCAGGTCGTGGGTGTGCAGGCCAACGCCGAACCCACCGCGCAGATCCGCAGCATGGTGGACACCGGCAACTACACCTGGGACATGGCCAAGATCAGCCAGCCCGCCATCCTGATGCTGACCGAAGGCGGCAAGGTGTATCTGGAAAAGCACGGCCTGGAGTCCGATCCGGTCGTTTCCACCATCCCCAAGCAATACATGTCGCCCTACGGCGTCGGCAACAACGTCTACACGACGGTGCTGGCTTACCGCACGGACGCCTTCAAGGGACGTCGCGCGCCGGCCTCGTGGGCCGACTTCTGGAACGTGAAGGACATTCCGGGGCGTCGCGGCCTGCGCAAGCACCCGTTCGACACCATCGAGGAAGCGCTGATGGCCGACGGCGTGCCGACCGACCAGGTCTATCCGTGCGACATCGACCGCGCGCTGGCCAGCCTGGACAAGATCAAGCCGTCCGTGGACGTGTGGTGGAACACCGGCGCCCAGGTGGAACAGATGCTGGGTTCGGGGGAAGTCGACATGATCGCCACCTGGGTATCGCGGGCGCAGTCGGCCATCGCCAATGGCGCGCCGGTGCAGATCGTGTGGGACCAGAACATCTGGGGCTGCGACAACTGGTCGATCCTGAAGGGCACGCCCAACGCCGACGCCTGCCGCGAGTTCATCAAGTTCGCGTCGGATCCCAAGCGCCAGGCCGCGCTGGTCGAATACTTCGCCGCCGGCGTCACGCAGCCGGCCGCCTTCGACTACATCAAAGCCGATGTGGCCCGCAGCTGCCCCACGCACCCCGACAACATCAAGACGGGCCTGCACATCAACGCGGCGTACTGGCTGGACAAGCAGCGCGACGTGATCGAGCGCTTCAACGGCTGGGTCTTGAAGTAAGCCTGTAGACCGCGCGTTCCCCGGAGCCGCGCGGGCCCACTTTTTCCTGTGTCGAACACCATGTCTTCTTCCAATCTGCAAATCTCGGGCCTGGGCAAACGCTATGGCGACTTCGTCGCGCTGGCGCCCACGCACCTGGACGTCGCCCGCGGCGAATTCCTGACCCTGCTGGGTCCTTCCGGCTCCGGCAAGACCACGTTGCTGAGCCTGATCGCCGGCCTGGCGCAGCCCGACGAGGGCCGCGTCCTGATCGACGGCGCCGACGTGACCTACGGCGCGCCATACGAGCGGGATATCGGCATGGTGTTCCAGAACTACGCGCTGTTCCCTCACATGACCATCGAGGAAAACATCGCGTTTCCGCTGAAGATGCGCAAGGTGCCTGCCGCCGAAGCGCGCCGCCGGGCGCTCGAGGCGCTGGAGATGGTGCGGCTGCCTCACGTCGCGGCGCGCCTGCCGCGCGAGCTGTCCGGCGGCCAGCAGCAGCGCATTGCGCTGGCCCGGTGCATGGTCTACCGCCCCGCGATCATCCTGATGGACGAACCGCTGGGCGCGCTGGACAAGAAGCTGCGCGACCAGATGCAACTGGAGATCAAGCGCATCCACCGCGAACTGGGGACGACGATCGTCTACGTGACGCACGACCAGGAAGAGGCCATGACGATGTCCGACCGCATCTGCCTGATGAACGGCGGCGCGATCGAGCAGTTGGGCACGCCGGCGGATCTGTATTTCCGCCCGCGGACGCTGTTCGTGGCCGACTTCCTGGGCGAATCGAATCTGCTGCAGGGCGTCGTGACGTCGGTCGAGGGCGAAACCCTGTCCGTCCAGCTCGCCCACCAGGGCGTGACGGGCCAGGCCTTGACCAACGGCGCGCCGATCCAGGCGGGCCAGAAGGTGACCGTGATGCTGCGCCCGCAGAACCTGCGCGTCAGCGCGGCCGGCAATGGCGCAGCCGGGCAGGCGCTGACCGGCAAGCTGCTGGACGTGATGGTGACGGGCAGCCTGACGAAGCTTTATCTGGATTCTGGCGTCACGGGCGCGGAGCCGATCGTGGTTGCGTACCCGACGCAGCGCCAGGCCGAACACTACGAGATCGGCCAGACGCTGGCGGTGAGCTGGCAGGCCGCCGACGCGGTGGCCATTGCGGAGTGATCGCATGACAACCCTTGCTACTCCCCGTAAGCGCATGAGCCAGGGCCGCCGCCATTTTTTGATGGCGGCTCCGCTGGTCCTGCTGCTGGTGGTGCTGCTGATCTATCCGGTCGGCCAGTTGCTGCTGCTGAGCATCTTTGGCGAAAAAGGCTTCAGCCTGACGCAGTACCAGAAGCTCTTCGAATCGTCGGTCTACGTGAATGTGCTGCTCATCACGCTGAAGATCTCGCTGTGGACGACGTTCTTCTCCGTGGTGGCGGGCTATCCCGTGGCCTACCTGATCTCCAGCCTGTCGGCCAAGCGCAAGACGTCGCTGCTGTTCTGGGTGCTGCTGTCGTTCTGGACCAGCTTCCTGGTGCGCACCTTCGCCTGGGTCGTGCTGCTGGGCCGCAACGGCGTGGTGAACCAGCTATTGCAGGCCCTGGGCATCCTGGATGCGCCGGCCAACCTGCTCTACAACTTCGGCAGCGTCCTGGTGGGCATGGTGCATGCGCTGATGCCGCTGGCGGTGCTGACGATGCTGTCGGTCATGGAGAACATCGACCGCAACCTGCCGCGCGCCGCGTCCACGCTGGGCGCCCGGCCCGGCACCGCGTTCTGGAAGATCTATTTCCCGCTGTCGATGCCCGGCGTGGCCGCCGCGGCCATCATGGTGTTCGTGACAGCGATCGGCTTCTTCATCACGCCCGCGCTTCTGGGCGGACGCAAGGAGACGATGATCACGCAGATCATCATCGACCAGGTCCAGCAGACGCTGAACTGGGAGTTCGCAGGCGCGGTATCGGTGCTTCTGCTGGTGGTGGTGCTGGTCGTATTCGCCATCTACGACAAGGTGCTGGGCCTGTCGACCATGACGGGCGGCGCCTCTACGCGGGTGCGCGCCTCCGGCAAGGAAAGCCTGTCGCGCCGCGCCGGCGATGCGGTGCTGACCTTGCTGGCCAACGTGTCCGACGCGTTGTTCGCGCTGTTGCCCAAGCGCCTGCGCCGCTCGGTGTCGGGCACGGGCCAATCGCGCACGCTGTGGTGGATCGTGCTGCTGGTGCTGGCTTTCCTGTCCGCCCCCGCCTTCCTGATGATCCCGCTGTCCTTTGATTCCGGCTCGGGCCTCACGTGGCCGCCCAAGGGCTTTTCGCTGCAGTGGTACGAGCAGATGTTCACGTCGCCCGTGTGGATGCAGGCGATCACGCGCTCGCTGATCGTGGGCGTGGGAACGGGCTTTCTGGCGATGCTGATCGGCACGCCCGCGGCCTTCCTGATGGTGCGCGCCAACATGCGGGGCAAGTCGGCCATGCTGGCCTTCGTGCTGTCGCCCATCGTGGTGCCGCGCATGATCATCGCGGTGGGGATGTTCTATTTCTTCGCCCGCGTGGGCCTGGTGGGGTCGACGATCGGCCTGATCCTGGCGCACACCGTGGTGGCGGTGCCTTATGTCGTGATCACCATGATGGCGGTGCTGCGCAACTACGACACGCGCCTGGACCTGGCGGCGCAAAGCCTTGGTGCGGGCCCCTGGGCCACGCTGCGCTTCGTGACCTTCCCGATCCTGAGCGCGGGCCTCCTGTCGTCGTTCCTCTTCGCATTCGCGACGTCGTTCGACGAACTGACGATCGCGCTGTTCGCCTCGGGCGGCCTGAACGCGACGCTGCCCAAGCAATTCTGGGACGAGGTGACGCTGCAGATCTCTCCGGTGATCGCCGCGGTGTCGACCTGCCTTTTCATCTTCATTGCCGCGCTGATCTGGCTGGCCGACCGGCTGCGCCGCCGCAGCCTGGCCAACTGATCCGCGCTTGTTTCACTTTCTAGGATTCGCAATATGCTGAACGCAACCCAACTGCGCGGAGTCTTTCCCGCCATCCCGACGCCGGTCAATGCCGACGACACCATCAACGTCCCGGCGGCCCAGGCGCTGATCGCCTACCTGCTCAAGCAGGGCATCAACGGCATCGTCCCGTTGGGCGGCACCGGCGAGTACGGCGCGCTGGCCCGCGCGGAACGCATCCGCATGTGCAAGCTGACGGTGGACGCGGTAGCCGGCAGCGTGCCGGTGATTCCCGGCGTGCTGGACCCGGGGTTTCACGACGCCCTGCAGGCGGGCCAGGAATTCGCCGACGCGGGCGCTGACGCGCTGATGGTGCTGACGCCCTACTACACGACGCCGACGCAGGCCGGCATCCGCGAGTATTTCCTGCGCTATGCAGACGCGTCGCCGCTGCCGGTGATGATCTACGAAATTCCGTACCGCACGCGCATCGCCATCGCGCCGGAAGTGCTGCATGAGCTGTCGCGGCACGAGAACATCATCGGAATGAAGGCCTGCAATACCGACATGTACCATTTCCTGCGCACGGTGGCGGGCGTGGATGAGTCGTTCGCGGTGTTCAGCGGGGAAGACACACTGCTGCCGGTGCACCTGGCGGCCGGCGCGCGCGGCGGCATCGTGGTGACAGCCAGCCTGCTCCCGTCGGCCTGGCGCAAGGTGTACGAGCTGGGGGCTGCGGGACGCACGCGCGAGTCGATGGAACTGCATCGGCGTCTGATTCCGCTGATGAACTTGGCGTTCGCCGAAACCAACCCCGGGCCGATGAAGTCGGTGATGGATCTGATCGGCGTGCACGCGCCGGAAGTGCTGGATCCGCTGGTGGCGCCGGCAGACGGATTGCAAGCCGCGCTGCGGGAGGAGTTGGTGCCTTTGCTTCGGGAGTTTGAAGGGGTCGTTTGATTCTTGACGGGCCGGGTTCTTGAGCCGCCCGGCGTGGCGGGGGCCTGGGCGGGCGGGGCTCCGATTGCGGTCCGGAGCCTTCGCGTCTTGCGTCGTTGCGATGACGCTTCGCGCAAGGCGCTAGCCCCAAATCGCGAGTCGCAATCGCAAGTCGCAACCCCAACAGTAATCGTCATTTCAACCCCGCAGCCCGGCCACAAGTCATCACGTCAGTAGTACGTCACATCACGAACGCAATTCCCTGCATCACCTCGAATAAGCCGAGAACTTCGACTTCGAGATTGACGTCGCCGCCACCTGCACATGCGGCGCCAGTTCAGCCTCGACCCGCGCCACCGTCCATCGCGTCGTCGGCACGGAAATGTTGATTGCCGCCACTGCCAGCCCCCGATGATCGATCACCGGCGCAGCAACCGAAATATCCCCCAGCACCGTCTCGTTCACGATGATCGCGTAGCCCTTTTCGGCCACGCGCTGCACCCGCTCCAGCAGCTTGTCCGGGTTCACTTCCGTGTACGGAGTGATGGCTTCCAGGCGCGTCTGGCCCAGGATCTCGCGGCGATGCTCGTCTGACAGGCGCGACAGGATCGCCGTGCCGGACGCCGTGAAGTACGCGGGCAGTCGGCTGCCGACGGCGATATCCACGTTGACCAGGTGGTGGCCGGGAAAGCGCGCCACAAAGACGATCTCGTAGCCGTCCAGTTCCTGCAGGTTGGTCGTTTCGCCCAACGTCCGACTGATATCCAGCAGATAGGGCGAAGCCTTGTCGATCAATTCATTCGCGCGCACGTAGTTGTACGAGAACTGCAGCACCTTGGGCGTCAGTCCATAGTTGCGCGTGTCAGGGATGCGGCGCAGGTAGCCCAGCGTTTCCAGTGTGTAGACCAGACGCTGCGTCGCACTGCGGTCCAGCCCCGATGCGCGGGCGATGTCGGCCAGCGTCATGTGGCGCTTTGATCCGTCGAATGCGTGCAGCACCTGGAAGGCTTTTTCGGTGGAGCCTACGAACAGCGACGACCGGGTCTCGGTCGGCGCCTGCGGATTTTCCGTGTCGTCGATGGGTGATTTGCGCACAGGGGCAGCCTTTTGAATGGTGAGGCGGCGCAAGAACCAACGCGACACGGGACTTGCCGGCCTCAGGTCGCGTATTGCGCTCGATTTAATTGTAATTCAATCATTAATAGCAGATTTCAATTACTTTTATCGCCAACCGATCTAAGCCTCCGCCAGCGGCACGCCCGGCTGCGATGCTGAGCGCGTGCCCGGCAGCGGGTGGCAGGATTGCGGGTAATAGGTATGGACCACGGACAGCTTCACTCGGTCGCTGCTGTTGCCTTGCGCGGCGTGCAAGGTGCGGCAATGAAAGAACACCACGTCGCCGGCTTCCAGGTCTGGACAGACGGCGCGCGCGATCCATTCGGCGTTTTGCGGGGCATCGTCGCGGAAGAACTTCTTTTCGTCGAACTGGTCGGGCGTGAAAGCGGCCGCGTGCGAGCCCGGGATGAACGACAGACCGCCGTTGGCGCGCGTTTCCGTTCCCAGGGCCAGCCAAGAGGACACCAGGTCCGTATCGGAAAACGACCAGTAGCGAATGTCCTGGTGCCAGCCGGTCAGGCTGCCGTAGGCGGGGTGCTTGGTCATCACGCAGTTGTGATGCACCGTGGACAGCACGGCGGGCTCGTGGAAATAACGCGCCAGCGAACCTGCGATGCCGGGATCCGTGGCCCATTGGGCAAAGAGAGGATCACGCGCGTAAGCGCCGAGCAGCCGGCGAACGGTCAGCCCGCCTTCGGCGGCGCGGGACTCGGGTGCGCCGGGATAGCGCAGGTCGGCTTCGTATTCGATGGGCGCCACGTGGTCGCGCAGGTGGCTTTCGGACAGCGCGCGCAGCGCAGCCACCTGCTCCGGGTTGGCGTAGCGGCGCGCCACCACGAAACCCTGCTCGCGCAGGACGGCTAACTGATCATCAGGCAGTAACCCGGACATCTTGATCCTCACAGCCCGCGGCGTATGCGACGCGTCTGCATACGGGCAGGCGCGCACCGGACGAGCGCCGGTCGACGCGGGACGGCTAGATTACCAAAACGGCCGGGGCGTCTGGCCGGCTGCGGGCCAGCTGCGCCGGAACCGGCGCGCCGGGCTGGCTGAGCACGCCGGACGCTATCTGGCCGACTCACCGGTCACCTCGCGCCGGTCACCTAGCGCCGCTTCAGCCAGCCGGCCGCTTTTCTGGCGTGCCGGCCGGTGGATTCAGCCGGGCCGCGTCGCGTTCCTGCACTTCATGGTGCACCCATTCGCGCCATACGGCCACCAGCAGCGCCATCAGCACCGGGCCCACGAACAGACCGACGATGCCCATGGTCTTCACGCCACCTACCAGGCCGAAGAACGTAGGCAGGAACGGCAGCTTGACCGGGCCGCCCACGAGGCGCGGCCGCAGGGTCTTGTCGACGATGAAGAGTTCGACGCTGCCCCAGACCATCAGCGCGATGCCCGCCACCACGTGGCCGGAGCCCACCAGGTACAGCGACACCAGCGTGAAGGAGAGCGGCGCGCCGCCCGGGATCAGGGCCATGAAGCCGGTGACCACGCCCAGCAGCACGGGCGACGGCACGCCCGCGATCCAGTAGGCGATGCCCAGCACCAGGCCTTCGCCCAGGGCGATCAGGCCCATGCCGGTGACGGTGGAGTTGATAGTGGCCGGCACCACGCGGGAAAAGCGCTGCCAGCGCGCGGGCAGGATGCGTTCGCCCAGCACGTCCAGCTGGGCCACCATGCGGATGCCGTCCTTGTAGACGAAGAACAGCGTGATCAACATGAACAGCACGGTCAGCAGCAGCTGGAACACGTTGCCCGTGGCCGCCAGCACCATGCGGTAGATGTTGCCCAGGTGTTCGCCGCTGACGGCTTCGACCAGCGCGCCCAGCGCGTGGGGCTGGCCTATATAGGATTCCCAGTACTGTCCCAGGCGTTCACCCACCACGGGCATGGACGTGATCCACGCCGGCACCGCCACCCCGTGACGGTTGGCCGCAATGGCCCAGGCAAAGAACGCGCTGGCTTCCTTGATGGCATAGGACAGCGCCAGCGTCATCGGCACGATCAGCACCACGATGACCACCAGCAGCGCCAGCGAGGCGGCCACCGCGGTTCGGCCGCCGCAGCGGGCGACCAGGCGTTGGTAAAGGGGCCAGCTGGCCAGGCCGATGATCAGCGCCGCCAGGGCCGGAACCAGGAATCCGCTAAGAAAGTAAACCCCCGCCAACAGCACAAGCAGCAACAGCCAACGGGCGATCAGGTAAGCGGGTAGAACAGGCTGCATAGCGGACCGACGTTAAGGGCGTTGTAGGCTTTGACTGTCGGACTATACAGACGTTTCACCCGATACGAGGGACGTAAGGGCTGTATTTACTACGGGGTTTCCCGTGCTTACCGCACATGGCGGACCCGCGGGTCCACCATGTGTATCCCTTACAGGGCGTATTCCGCCGCTTCCTCGCGGGCGGTACGGCGACGCGGGGGCATGTCGGCCAATGCCGGGATCGCCGGGACAGTCGGCTGCGCCGCGATGGGCTGTCCCTGGTTGCGTTGATACACGGCGCAGGACGCGGCGGCCGGATCAGTTTCGTCGCGGCCGCTGAGCAGCGGGCAGCCGGCGAACAGTTCCGCCACCCAATCGGTAAAGGCGCGGACCTTGGGCGACAACTGGCGGCTCTGCGGATACAGCACCGAGATCGCCGTGGAGCTGGGCTTCCACTGAGGAAGGATTTCGATCAGCTCGCCCGATTGCAGGTGAGGCAACGCCATGTAGCGGGCGGTCTGGATAAGGCCAAAGCCCTTCAGCCCGCAATCCAGGTAGGCGCCGGCCTCGTTCACGGCCACCGTGCCCTTCATGTCGACTTCCTGGTGCTTACCATCCACCTTGAAGTCCCAGGCGCAATTGCGGCCGGTGCGGCTGGAGAAATAATGCACCGCGTGGTGGTCGCGCAGCGATTCGATGGTGGTGGGCATGCCGTGGCGCGCCACGTAGGTAGGCGAGGCGCACGTCACGGTCTGCAGGGTGCCGATGCGGCGGGCCACCAGGCTGGAATCTTCCAGATCGCCGGCGCGGATCACGCAGTCCACGGCTTCCTGCACCATGTCGACGGGACGGTCGCCCAGGCCCAGCACCAGCTCGACATCCGGGTATTTGTCGTGGAAATCACACAATGACGGAATCAGGATCAGTCGGCCGATGCAGGTCGGCACGTCGATGCGCAGCCGACCCTTCAGGCGCAGGGCCGCTTCCTGGAAGCAAGCCTCGGTTTCCTCTACGTCGGCCAGGATGCGGACGCAGTGCTGGTAATAGCCCGCGCCGTCGGGCGTCAGGCCGATGCGGCGCGTGGTGCGATTCAGCAGGCGCACGCCCAGCAGGCGTTCCAGATTCTGAATGATGGTGGTAACGGTGGTGCGCGGAAGCGATAGGCTGTCGGCCGCCCGGGTGAAGCTATTGGCGTCCACGACGCGCACAAACACCTGCATAGCCTGAAAGCGGTCCATGGCGAGGGTGTCCTTAGGCAAATAAGTCAGGGTGAACGGAGCATAACCCGATTTTGCCGCTGATTAGTCATTCTCCACGAACAGTGTTGCCGGGATAGACAGGTTTATCCGGCCCCGCAAAACACTCAGAATGCAAACCATCTTGAAGTGCCCTTGCCGCCCGGCGCCCTGAAGGGGCATGTCAATCCTCAGATTCCGAACCCGCAGCGACCCGTCCTGATCAGGCGCTCGCAGCCCCCGGATAAGCGACCTCGGTCGATGCTGCGCCGCAGCATATCCATATAGCCCCGGATTCTTAGGACTGGCATCCCCCGCCGCCCCCAAACCCTCGGGATCAGCGCAAGCGCGCATTCGCACCTGAATAAACCAAACAAGGAAACATCATGGTTTCGCGTAAACGTATTGCTGTGCTCGTCGTCTTTGCAGCCGTGCTGGCCGCCGGCGGCGGCTATGCCCTGACCCGCGGCCCCGCGGCCGGCAATGTCGCCATGGCGCAGGGCGCCCCGGCCGCGCCCCCGGTCGAAGTGGCGGAAGTGGTCAGCAAGACCATCGTCGACTGGCAGCGCTACTCCGGCCGCCTCGAAGCGATCGACCGCGTCGACATCCGCCCGCTCGTGTCCGGCACGCTGACCGCCGTCCACTTCCAGGACGGCAGCATCGTCAAGAAGGGCGACGTGCTCTTCACCATCGACCCGCGACCCTATGCCGCCGAGGTGGACCGCGCCGCTGCGGCGCTGACCGCCGCCAAGGCGCGTGCAGCCTACACGGCGTCGGAACTGGCCCGCGGCCAGCGCCTGCTGACGGACAACGCCATCGCCCGCCGCGACTTCGAGGAAAAGCAGAACGCCGCGCGTGAAGCCGCCGCGAACCTGCAAGGCGCCCAGGCGGCGCTGGACTACGCCAAGTTGAACCTGGGCTACACGCGCATCGAGGCGCCCGTCGCCGGCCGCGTGTCGCGCGCCGAGGTCACCGTGGGCAACGTGGTGGCCGCCGGCGCCGCGTCGGTGCCGCTGACCACGCTGGTGTCGGTATCCAAGATGTACGCATCGTTCGACGTGGACGAACAAACCTTCCTGCGCTACGTGAATCCCGCCCGCAACGGCCGCGCCGGCGCGGTGCCCGTCGAACTGGGCCTGGCCAACGAAGACGGCTACTCGCGCACCGGCGTCGTGCAATCAGTCGACAACCGCCTGGACGCCACGTCGGGCACCATCCGCGTGCGCGCCGAATTCGACAACGCCGACGGCACGCTGCTGCCCGGCCTGTATGCCCGCGTCCGCCTGGGCGGCAGCGACCCGCGCTCGGCCGTGCTGATCGACGAACGCGCCATCGGCACCGACCAGGACAAGCGCTTCGTGCTGGTGCTGGACGACAAGAACCACGCTGTCTACCGCCAGGTGAAGCTGGGCGCCAACCAGGAAGGCCTGCGCGTGGTCGATTCCGGCCTGGCCGCCGGCGAGCGCATCGTCGTCAACGGCCTGCAACGCATCCGGCCCGGCGACGCCGTGACACCGACCGTCGTCCCCATGGTTGCCGCCAAATCCAACCGCGGCAACCCGGTCCAGACCGCCTCGGCGCAGAACTGAGCCGACGCGTCTAACGAGAACGTTCATGAATATCTCGAAATTCTTCATCGACCGGCCGATCTTCGCCGGCGTGCTGTCCATCCTGGTGCTGCTGGCGGGCCTCTTGGCCATGTTCCAGCTGCCCATCTCCGAATACCCGGAAGTCGTGCCGCCGTCCGTCGTCGTGCGCGCGCAGTATCCGGGCGCCAACCCCAAGGTCATCGCCGAAACCGTCGCGTCGCCGCTGGAGGAATCCATCAACGGCGTGGAAGACATGCTGTACATGCAGTCGCAGGCCAACAGCGACGGCAACCTGACGCTGACGGTGAACTTCAAGCTGGGCGTGGACCCCGACAAGGCGCAGCAGCTGGTGCAGAACCGCGTGTCGCAGGCGCTGCCGCGCCTGCCGCCGGACGTGCAGCGCCTGGGCGTCACCACGGCGAAGAGCTCGCCCACGCTGACGCTGGTGGTCCACCTGATTTCGCCCAATGACCGCTACGACATCACCTACCTGCGCAACTACGCGATCCTGAACGTCAAGGACCGCCTGGCCCGCATCACGGGCGTGGGTGAAGTGACGGTGTGGGGCTCGGGCAACTACTCCATGCGCGTGTGGCTGGATCCGCAGAAGGTCGCGCAGCGCGGCATGACCGCGTCCGAAGTCGTCGCCGCGATCCGCGAGCAGAACGTCCAGGTGGCCGCCGGCGTGATCGGCGCGTCTCCCACGCAGGGCGACGTGCCGCTGCAACTGAACGTGAACGCGCGCGGCCGGCTGCAGACCGAGGAGGAATTCCGCGACATCATCCTGAAGACCTCGCCGGACGGCGCCGTGACGCACCTGTCCGACGTCGCTCGCGTGGAACTGGACGCACAGGAATACGGCCTGCGTTCGCTGCTGGACAACAAGCAGGCGGTGGGCATGGGCATCATGCAATCGCCGGGCGCCAACGCGCTGGACGTGTCCAGCAAGGTGCGCGCCGCCATGACCGAACTGGCCCAGGACTTCCCGCCGGGCGTTGAATACCGCATCGAATACGACCCCACGCAGTTCGTGCGGTCCAGTATCGAGGCCGTGGTGCACACGCTGCTGGAAGCCATTGCGCTGGTCGTGCTGGTGGTGATCCTGTTCCTGCAGACGTGGCGCGCATCCATCATCCCGCTGCTGGCGGTGCCCGTGTCCATCGTCGGCACGTTCGCGCTGCTGTTGGTGTTCGGTTATTCCATCAACGCGCTGTCGCTGTTCGGCATGGTGCTGGCCATCGGGATCGTGGTGGACGACGCGATCGTGGTGGTGGAAAACGTCGAACGCAACATCGCGGCCGGGCTCAGTCCACGCGACGCGACCTACCGCGCCATGCGCGAAGTCAGCGGCCCCATCATCGCCATCGCGCTGACGCTCTGCGCCGTGTTCGTGCCGCTGGCCTTCATGACGGGCCTGACCGGCCAGTTCTACAAGCAGTTCGCCATGACCATCGCCATCTCGACGGTGATCTCGGCCTTCAACTCGCTGACCCTGTCGCCCGCGCTGTCTGCCCTGCTGCTCAAGAGCCACCACGACAAGCCCGACTGGCTGACCCGGGGCATGAACCGCGTGTTCGGCCGCTTCTTCAACTGGTTCAACAACATGTTCGGCCGCGCGTCCGAGTCCTACGGCACGGGCGTCGCCAACGTGATCCGCCGCAAGGCGGGCGCCATGGGCGTGTACGCGGTGCTGGTGGCCGCGACCATCGGCGTGTCGTACCTGGTGCCCGGCGGCTTCGTGCCCGCGCAGGACAAGCAGTACCTGATCGGCTTCACTCAGCTGCCCAACGGCGCGTCGCTGGACCGCACGGAAGACGTGATCCGCCGCATGAGCGACATCGCCCTGAAGGAACCCGGCGTGCAATCCGCCATCGCGTTCCCCGGCCTGTCGATCAACGGTTTCACCAACAGCTCCAGCGCCGGCATCGTGTTCGTGACGCTGAAGCCCTTCGAAGAACGCAACAGCGCCGAGCTGTCCGGCAACGCCATCGCGGCCTCGCTGAACCAGAAGTTCGCGTCCATCCAGGACTCGTTCATCGCCGTGTTCCCGCCCCCGCCCGTCATGGGCCTGGGCACGCTGGGCGGCTTCAAGCTCCAGCTTGAAGACCGGTCCGCGCTGGGCTATGCCGAACTGGACAAAGCCAAGCAGGCCTTCCTGGAAAAGGCGCGCCAGACGCCGGAACTGGGCCCCTCGTTCTCCAGCTACGAGATCAACGTCCCGCAGCTCGACGTCGACCTCGACCGCGTCAAGGCCAAGCAGCTCGGCGTGCCGGTGACCGAAGTCTTCGACACCATGCAGATCTACCTGGGCTCGATGTACGTCAACGACTTCAACCGCTTCGGCCGGGTTTTCCAGGTCCGCGCGCAAGCCGATGCGCCGTTCCGCGCGCACGCCGACGACATCCTGCAGCTCAAGACCCGCAACGCCGCGGGAGACATGGTGCCGCTGTCGTCGCTGGTGACCGTCAAGCAGACGTTCGGCCCGGAAATGGTGGTGCGCTACAACGGCTACACCGCCGCCGACATCAACGGCGGCCCGGCCCCCGGCTATTCGTCCGACCAGGCGCAGGCCGCGGCCGAACGCGTCGCCGCCGAAACGCTGCCGCGCGGCGTGAAGTTCGAATGGACCGACCTGACGTACCAGCAGATCCTGGCGGGCAACGCCGGCCTGTGGGTGTTCCCCATCAGCGTGCTGCTGGTGTTCCTGGTGCTGGCCGCGCTGTACGAAAGCCTGACCCTGCCGCTGGCCGTGATCCTGATCGTGCCGATGAGCATCCTGGCCGCGCTGACGGGCGTCTACCTCACAGGCAACGACAACAACATCTTCACGCAGATCGGCTTGATGGTGCTGGTGGGGCTGTCCGCGAAGAACGCGATCCTGATCGTGGAATTCGCCCGCGAACTCGAGATGAACGGCCGCACGCCGCTGGAAGCCGCCATCGAGGCCAGCCGCCTGCGCCTGCGTCCCATCCTGATGACGTCCATCGCGTTCATCATGGGCGTGGTGCCCCTGGTGCTGTCCACGGGCGCGGGTTCAGAAATGCGCCACGCCATGGGCGTCGCCGTGTTCTTCGGCATGCTGGGCGTCACGCTGTTCGGCCTGTTCCTGACGCCGGTGTTCTACGTGCTGCTGCGCTCCCTGGGCGGCAAGACGCTGCACTCCGCCGCGCCGCACGAAGCCCCCGTGTGCATGCCGCACATCGACCCGAACGCGCCGCCCGCCACGCAGCACAACGCGTAGGCCGCCAGAAAAAAGAGAAGCCAGCGCGTCCCGTCCAGACGGACGGGCGCGCGCCAAAGAGAATAGTCATGATGATCAAACGACTGACCCGAGGATCCGCCCTGCTTGCCCTGCTGCTCGTGCTGGCCGGCTGCGCGGTGGGCCCCACCTACGAACGGCCCGCCGCCGCCACGCCGGCGGCCTTCAAGGAAGCCGCCTTGCCCGCGTCCGAAGCCGGCACCTGGAAGCCCGCCGAGCCGTCCGAAGCGATGCTGCGCGGCGCCTGGTGGAAGGTGTTCGGCGACGAAGGCCTGAACCAGCTTGAAGAAGAAGCCCAACGCGCCAACCAGGACTTGCAGGCCGCCGCCGCCCGCCTGACCCAGGCCCGCGCCCTGCAGCGCGAAGCCCGGTCCGGCTTCTTCCCCAGCCTGGACGCCGGCTTCGGCCCCAGCCGCCAGCGCCCGTCCGCCGTATCGCAAGGCCTGCCCGACGGCACGGCCACCACGCCCGTCACCACCTGGCGCGCCCAGGGCACCGTCTCGTACGAGGCCGACCTCTTCGGTCGCGTCGCCTCGACGGTCGACGCCGCCACCGCCGACGAACAGCAGAGCGAAGCGCTGTACAGGTCGGTGCTGCTGGCCCTGCAGGCCGACGTCGCCACCACCTACTTCCTGGTGCGCGAACAGGACGCCGAATCACGGCTCTACCACCAGACCGTCAAGCTGCGCACCGACACGCTGCAACTGATCCAGCGCCGCTACGACGCCGGCGACATCAGCGAACTGGACCTGGCCCGCGCCAAGGCCGAACTCGCGTCCGCGCAATCCGAAGCCCTGGGCATCGACCGCCGCCGCGCCACCGCCGAACACGCGCTGGCCGTGCTGCTGGGCCGCGCCCCATCGGACTTCACCATGCCGCCGCAGCCCATTGAAAAGGTCGCGCTGTCCATCCCGGCCGGCCTGCCGTCCACCCTGCTGGAACGCCGCCCCGACATCGCCGCCGCCGAACGCGCCATGGCCGCCGCCAACGCCCGAGTCGGCGCGGCCAAGTCCGCCTTCTTCCCGCGCCTGGACATCACCGGCGCCTTCGGCTACGAATCCTCGGACCTCGGCAACCTCTTCCAGTGGTCCAGCCGCACCTTCCTGCTGGGCCCCCTGGTCGGCGCCGCCCTGTCCATGCCCATCTTCGACGGCGGCCGCCGCCAGGCAGGCCTGGACCGCGCACGCGCCGTCTACGAAGAAGACGTCGCCGTCTACCGCCAGACTGTCCTGAACGCCTTCCGCGAAGTCGAAGACAACCTCGCCAACCTGCGCATCCTGGCCGACCAGACCAAGGCCCAGGACGCCGCCGTGGAAGCCGCCGCCCGAGCCGCCAAGCTCTCGCACACGCAATACCGCGAAGGTTCGATCAGCTATCTGGACGTGATTGAAGCCGACCGCAGCGTCCTCTTGCAGCAACGCGTGTCCGTGCAGCTGACTGCCGAACAGGCCCGGTCGACGGTGGGATTGATTCGGGCCATTGGTGGAGGTTGGGACAATCCGGTGCCGCCGGAAAAGGTCGCGACGAAATAAAGACTGCTCAGGCTGGTGTCTGACGCCCGATGGGTTTCTAACCCGGTGTCAGACACCCCGCGTAGGTCGGCTTTCACTCGTTACGAGTGCGCCTTAGGGGTGTCAGACACGGGCGTCTCAAGAAGAACTCCAACCTCCACCAGGGGAGTGTCAGAATTTTTGTGTTCTAGGCATTTGCACTGACGTTGCCTCATTAG
>NZ_DAMDGT010000016.1:0-115870 GCF_032102605.1 Achromobacter sp.
GGCGCGGGGATAACAACTTTTAAAACGCCTCGCCCACAAAAATACGGACAGGCTCCGCAGCCACGGCGCCCGCGGCGCCGGGCGGCCTACGAAGATCTGGAACATACGAAGATCCTGCACCGACGAAGAACCAGGACATACGAAGACGCAGCACCAACGAAGAACTCCGTCATACAAATATCCCGCAGCCAAAAACCGCCCCCCCCTTCACTCCAACTTAACGTTCGCCTTAACAATCACCTCCCTCCACTTGGCAATCTCCTCCCGCACAAACTCCCCAAACTGCTCCGGCGTCCCAGGCTTAGGCTCTGCACCCGCAGCAATCATCGCCTTGGCCGTCCCCGCATCCGACAGGACTTTCACCATGTCTGCGTTGATTCGCTTCACGATGTCGGGTGGCGTGCCTTTCGGGGCCATCACGCCGCTCCATGAATATGCCTCGTAGCCCGGCAGTCCCGATTCCGCGATGGTCGGGATGTCGGGCAGCATGCTGGATCGCGTCGGGTTGCCTACGCCCAGTGCTCGCACCTTGCCGCCCTTCAGATGCGGCACTGCTGACGGGCCGTCGGCGAACATGACCTGTACCTGGCCGCCCAGCAGGTCCTGCATCGCCGGCGCGCTGCCGCGGTAGGGAACGTGCTGGATTCGCACGCCGGCCATGGCGTTGAAGAGCTCGCCCGCCAGGTGCGTGCCGCCGCCGGTGCCCGACGAGCTGAAGGACAGCTTGCCGGAATTCTGCTTGGCGTAGGCGATCAGCTCGCTGACCGTGTTCACCGGTAGCGACGCGTTCACCACCAGCACGATCGGGAACACGGCGGCCATGCCCACCGGCACGAAATCGGTGGTGATGTCATAGCTGAGGTTGGTGCGCAGGCTGGGCAGCACCGCGTGATGGATGGAGGCGAAGAAGAAGTTGTAGCCGTCGGGCTCGGCCTTGGCGGCGAATTGCGCGCCCACGATGCCGCCCGCGCCGGACTTGTTGTCCACCACCGTAGGGACGGACCAGAGCTGGCCCAGCGGCTGCGTCGTGAAGCGGGCGGTGGTGTCTACGGGACCGCCTGCCGGAAAGGGCACGATGAAGGTTACGGCATGGCCCGGCCACGTCGCGGCGCGGGCCCAGGAAGGAAGCATGGCGGCGGCGCATGCGGCGCCCAGCCCCGCGACGGCGCGGCGGCGGTCTAGATCGATCACGGCAGTCTCCTGAGTCTTGTTCTGGTTGCGGTCAAGCATCTGGCAATCCGCCCGCCGCTGTTTTTTATTATTTTCCGAATGCCGGGATCTGCTGCTACGTATTTTCAAAAGCCCCTCTTTCGCGGGGGCCGCACGTTCGTTCACCGGACAACATTCGTCGACGCGCCGTGGACATACGGCATACGGTCTACGGCGTCGGAACCAATGCGGTCCGCGCCTGTGCGCCCTGCTATCGACCTACCCTGCTGTCGACCTACCCTGCTATTGCCCGCGCGCGGCGCGCTGCACGTGCTCGATGAAGCATTCCGCGAAGCTGGGTAGGTCGCGGCCGCGTTGGCGGCACAGCAGGCGGTCGCGCAGCGCCCACGGGTCGTCGAGCTTCAGCACGTGAAGTGAATCGGGGCGGCTGTAGCGGGCCGCGCAGGCGCGTGGCACGACGGCGATGCCCGCGCCAGCTTCGACCATGCGGCACACGGCTTCGAAGCTGCCGACGTGCACGCGCTGGCAGATACGCTTGCCCAGGCCGCTGGCGATGTCTTCCAGGAAGGTCTGGATCGCGCTGTCGGGATGGATGCCCACGAATTGATAGGCGTCCACGAGGTCTACGAAATGCGCGGATTTCTGCTTGGCAAGCGGATGGTCCAGCGACGTGACCACGGTGAGTTCGTCGCGGAACAGCGGCGTGACGTCCAGTCCATCGACGTCGATGTTTCCCGCCACCAGCCCCAGGTCCCCGGCGCCCGCGCGGATGGCGATGACGATGTCGCCCGAGATTTTTTCTTCCAGCTCCACGTCGACGTCCGGGTTTTCAGCAAGAAACGTGGATAGCGCGTCAGCCAGGAAAGAGTTGGTGGCGGTGGTGTTGGCCAGCAATCTGAGGCGTCCCTTGAGCCCGCTGGCATAAGGCTGCAAGTCTGCATTCAGGCATTCAAGCTGGCGGAACACCGCGTTGGCGTGCTTGAGCAGCACTTCGCCCGCTGGCGTCAGCGCGACGCCGGTCGCCATGCGCACCAGCAAGCGGGCCTTGAACGCCTCTTCCATGTGCTTGACGCGCGCGCTTGCCGCCGGCAGCGACAGGAATGTGCGTTCCGCAGCACGGGTCAGATTGAGTGTTTCTCCCACGTTCAAAAACAAACGCAGGTCCGTCAGATCATGTCTCATGTTCCACCACGCAGAAGGGGGGCATTTCTAATTTTGAATTCTTCGAATGCCGAGTCGAATCTACCATGAGGCATCCCCATGAACCAGACGGGTTGATGCGGAACTGTTTTCCACACGCGGCTCGCGCCGCAGCACAGGAGTCGGATTCGATGAGCGGCTTGGTTTCCGGAAAGGTAGTGATCGTGACGGGCGCGGGCGGCGGCATCGGCCGTGGCGTTGCGTTGGCAATGGCCCAGGCGGGCGCCAAGGTCGTGGTCAACGACATCGGCGTGTCGCTCACGGGCGAAGGCGGCGCGGACGGACCCGCGCAGGCCGTGGTGAAGGAGATCCAGGAGGCCGGTGGATCCGCCGTGGCCAACACCGACAGCGTGGCCGCCTATGACAGCGCCAGTCGCGTGGTGCAGACCGCCATCGACGCGTTCGGCCGCATCGATGCGGTGATCAACAACGCTGGAAATCTGCGCGACCGGGTTTTCCACAAGATGAGCGAAGAGGAATGGCGGCAGGTGATTGACGTGCACCTGAACGGTTCCTTCTTCATGAGCCGCGCCGCGGCGCCCTACTTCCGCGAACAGGAGTCCGGCGCCTTCGTGCACATGACGTCCACGTCCGGCCTCATCGGCAATTTCGGCCAGGCGAACTACGCGGCGGCCAAGCTGGGCATCGTCGCCTTGTCCAAATCCATCGCGCTGGACATGGCGCGCTACAACGTGCGGTCCAACTGCATCGCGCCGTTCGCCTGGAGCCGCATGACCAGTTCCATCCCCGCGGAGACCGACGAGGAAAAGGCGCGTGTCGAAAAGCTCAAGAAGATGGAGGCCGGCAAGGTCGCGCCGATGGCGGTATTCCTGGCCAGCGATGCGGCCAGCGAGATCACCGCGCAGATCTTCGCCGTGCGCGCCAACGAGATCATGCTGATGAGCCAGCCACGGCCGCTGCGCACCGTGCATCACGGCGAAGGCTGGACGCCCGAGCGCATCGCCGAGATCGCCGCGCCCGCCATGCGCAAGCATTTCTACGCGTTGGAGCGTTCGCCCGACGTGATCGACTGGGATCCCATCTGAGGCCGCCACATGCCGTTGGACTATGCAACCGTGAAGGACTGGCGTTTCGACGACGTGCGCCAGCGCTACGACCAGAAGGACACCATGCTGTATGCGCTGGGCATCGGCCTGGGACAGGAACCTGAAGACCCGGGGCAACTGCGCTACGTGTACGAAAAGGACCTGCGCGCGTTTCCGACGATGAGCGTGATCCTCGGCTACCCCGGCTTCTGGGTCAGCGACCCGCGCTCGACCGTTAACTGGGTGAAGGTGGTGCATGGCGAACAACGCCTGACGCTGCACGCGCCGCTGCCCTCGGCCGGCGTCGTCACCGGCAAGACCCGCAACACGCACGTTATCGACAAGGGCGCGGACAAGGGCGCCATCATCGTCAGCGAACGCACGCTGCATGACGAGGACGGCGCCTGCCTGGCCACCCTGCGCCAAAGCACGTTCTGCCGCGGCGACGGCGGATTCGGCCAGGGCGACGCCAGTCCCGATCCGCTGCCCGCCGCGCCCGACGGCGATCCCGAACTGCGCTGCGAGTTGCGCATCCCGCCCAGCGCGGCGCTGCTGTACCGGCTGAATGCAGATCGCAATCCGCTGCATGCCGATCCGGACGTCGCGCGCCAGGCAGGCTACCCGCGTCCCATCCTGCACGGGCTGTGCTCCTACGGCGTCGCGGCGCACGCCATCGTCAGGACTGTCTGCGACTATGACGCCGCCCGCCTCACCAGCCTGAACACGCGCTTCTCCGCGCCCGTGTATCCGGGCGAGACCTTGCAGTGCGACATGTGGCGGATGCCGGACGGTCAGATCCGCTTCATCGCCCGCGCCAAAGAGCGCGGCGTCGTGGTCATGAGCCACGGCACCGCGACGGTGCAATCATGACGCGGCCGCCTCCGCTGGACGGCATCCGCGTCCTGGATCTTTCGCGCATCCTGGCCGGCCCCTGGTGCACGCAGAACCTCGCCGACCTGGGCGCCGACGTCATCAAGATCGAACGCACGCGCGTGGGCGACGACACGCGTGCCTGGGGGCCGCCGTTCCTGAAGGACGGAGACGGCCAGGACACCAACGAATCTGCCTATTACCTCAGCGCCAACCGCAACAAACGGTCAGTCGAAGCGGACATGGCCACGCCCGAAGGCGCGGCCCTGATCCGCGAGCTGGCAGCGGTCAGCGACATCCTGGTCGAAAACTTCAAGGTGGGCGGGCTGGCCAAGTACGGGCTGGACTACCAGAGCCTGAAAGAGATCAACCCACGCCTCATCTACTGCTCGGTCACGGGGTTCGGCCAGGACGGCCCGTTCGCGCAGCGCCCCGGCTACGACTTCATGATCCAGGGCATGGGCGGGCTGATGAGCATCACCGGCGAGCGCGATGACCTGCCTGGCGGTGGACCGCAGAAGGCCGGCGTGGCCGTCACCGACATCGTCACCGGCATGTATGCCACCGTGGCCGTGCTGGCGGCGCTGCAGGAACGCCATCGCAGCGGCCAGGGCCAGCACCTGGACATTGCCTTGCTGGACAGCCACGTGGCCCTGCTGGCGAACCAGAACTCGAACTACTTCAACTCGGGCGTCGCACCCACGCGCGCCGGCAATGCGCACCAGAACGTGGTGCCCTACCAGGTGTTCGCCGCCAGCGACGGCCACCTGATCGTAGCCACGGGCAACGAATCACAGTACCGCGCGTATTGCCGCGCGATCGGCGTGCCGGATCTGGGCGACGATCCACGCTTTGCCACCAACCGGCTGCGCGTCACCAATCGCGTGGAACTGATCGGCATCCTGACTGCGATCATGAAAGAAGGCCAGCGCGACGATTGGATCGCCAAGCTGGAGGCAGTGGGCGTGCCCTGCGGCCCCATCAACGACATCGCGCAAGCGTTCGCGCATCCGCAGGCTCAGGCCCGGCAGCTTCGGCGCGACATGCCTCATCCGGCGGGCGGCGTGGCGCCGGTGACGGCCAGTCCGCTGCGCTTCTCGGATTCTCCGGTCGTGTACCGGCGCGCGCCGCCGCTCTTGGGGGAACACACCGAGGAAGTGCTGCGCGACGTGCTGGGCAAGTCGGCGGAGGCGATCGCAGCGTTCCGGAAGTAGGAAGCGGCCGCAAGCGCCATCCGCTTACGCCATGGCGTCCAGCAGCCAATGACGCTTGTCGAACCAGCCCCTGAAGACGCGGGCGTCTTGGGCGCCGGCGTCATGCTGCGGCAGGCGCTGGCCGCCAGCCGCCAGGTGCAGGCCGCGCATGACGGGCTGGAAGCGCGTCCGGAATGCCGAGCCCTGCGCCTGCAAGTGCGCCTGCATGGCGGCGATTGCCGCCTGCTGCTCGGCCGCCGGCATCAGCGACAGAAAGAACAGCACTTGCCGCCAGGCGGACGCCGTATTGCGGATCATGCGCACGCGCGCATGCCAGTCATGGATGGCCATCTGCTGGCGCGCGCAGATCCATTCGAAACCGGCGGCCGCCATCTGGCCATATCGGCTGCGCAACCTGGCATCGAGGCCGGCGTCCGTCACCAGCACCGCCAGGTTCTGGGTCGTCAGGATCTGTTGTTGTTCGATCACCATGCCGTTGGCCCCGACGCTACCTCGACCCGGCAGCACCCCGGCGCGCGTCGCGCAAAGCTGACCAAAGGCGTCGACCTGTGCATACTTGGTTCGGGATTTCCTGGGGTATCGGCAGTGCAAGAACGTCGCGTGCATCGATCGCGAAATAGTTGGCGTACAGGTTGCCATCCAGCAAGGTCGCCGCGCACCGGGCCGCGTCCAGGAACTTGCGTCCGAATCGCCCCATGAAGATGTCCGCGGCTAGTTCGTCGACCAGCGGAAGCTCCCACTGCGCACGCTCCGCCAGCGCGTGCAGTTCCTGCAACAGCTTGTTGGGCAATGGCGCATAGGGGAATGAGACCAGCGCCAACTCTGCGATTTCGGTGAATGCGGCGCGAGCCGAATCGGGGTCCTGTTGCGCCGGGCGTCGCAGGGCTTCGATGGCTGCGATCCAGGGCAGCCCGTCGAACGAGGCCTGCCGCTCAAGATTCAGCAGCAACAGGGACCGACGCTGGCGGAACGCGCGATAACTTGCGCCATGGAGCGAGCGCAATGCGGGATTCGCAAAGCCGCCGCTCTGCAGCGTCGACGTGATCTGCGGCGTGAGCGTCGCCAGGAAATCCCCCGAGGGGATCAGCCCCTGCTCCACAAGTTCGGAAAGCGTGCCGCTTTGGCAGCGACGCGCGCGCCTTGCCACAGGCGCCGGCACGTCCGTACCGGGCGAAAGCCCGAGGCTTCCCGCTTCGGCTGCATTCAACGGAGCCAGCACGGGCGCCAGGTCGGCCACGCCGGCCGCCTGCGGATGGTCCTGCAACCGGACGGCCACCAGTCGCGCGATCTCATGAAATCCGACGGCGGAGACATCGCGGCATTGACGTTCGCGCAGTGCTTGATGCGCCACGGATTCCGGCTGGCCGTGCGCAGCCACGAAATCGCGAACGATGCGGCGTATCCGGCCCACCTGCCTGCCAGTGAGGTCGGCCGGGGCCAGCGCGCAGCGCGCCAGCAGGTCGAAGAGTTCGCGCTTGTGGCGATGCTTGCGCGACGTTCCGATAGACACTTGGCCGCTGGCTTGCGCGACAGCGATTTCGGATGTCAGCACCAAGGCCCGGTGCGCCCAATCCTGCGGATAGCGCCGGCACGGCCAATCGTCTTCGAAGGTTTCGAGGAACAGGGCGACGGCGCGGTCGTAGCAGGGCAACAGCGTCTGAACCGCCGCGCGCTGCGCGGCGATGCGCGGCTGCGCGGGCAGGCTGGATAACCGTGCGGCGACGTCGCCCGCGGTGCTGACGTGGATATCGGCGCCTGCGTCGTCGTCGCCCGATCCTGGAGCGGGATAGAAGCGCAGGCGATCGAAGAACGGAGCCAGCACCGCGACCAGTTCCCGCGCGGCGTCGGCGAGCCTCTGGCCCAACAGCCAGGCCACGACGGCCAGTGCAGCTTCTTCCGGCACGTCGATGCGATAGTCGCCGCGGGCCAGGCGGTCCTGCAAATGCGCGACGCCGGCTTCGCTGAGAAAGTAGGCGTTGAGATCCCGCCGTTCGCTGCCAGCCGCGACACCAGGAAGGCTAGCGGCCAGTTCGCGCTCGTACGGGGTCAGCGGGCCACCGGCGAGCAGCGCCCCCGTGGCAAAGCCGCCCGTGGCGACATCCAGGGTCACCCAATCGGGAATACCGGGCAGCGGTGTCGCGGAACCATAAGTGACCGAACCGCCCAGCGCGTGCGCCAGCACTTGCCGCCAGCGTTCGACACGCGCCGCCGCGCGTTCGCGAACGGCTGGGTCGGGATGGGAGTCGTGGGTCGGGATGGGAGTCGTGGGTCAGAAATGCTTTCGCGAGCATGGCCGCGGCATAGCCGCTGCCCACCCCGCGCGCATGCGGCGTGTCGTCCATGATGCCTGGCTTGTTTATGAAGGGATGCGAGAGGAAGGGATCCGGGAGCTGGATTCGAACCAGCGCCTATCCGGACTGGAGCCGAATGTTCTACCGCTGAACTATCCCGGAATGACGGGCGCAGTATATACACCCCACGCAGAGGTGCGTTCTTACCAAGAAAAATTGGCCGCTGATTTCAGCGGCCAATTGATCTTTACCAAGTCATTTCATTTACGCAACGGCGACCGGAATCTTGCCGATCTTCGCTTGCCATTCCTTGGGTCCGGTCGTGTGGACCGACGTGCCGTGGGAGTCGACCGCCACGGTCACCGGCATGTCTTTGACGTCGAACTCATAGATGGCTTCCATGCCCAGGTCGGCAAAGCCCAGCACCTTGGCGCCGCGGATGGCCTTGGACACCAGGTACGCCGCGCCGCCCACGGCCATCAGGTAGGCTGAGCCGTGCTTCTTGATGGAGTCGATGGCCACCGGGCCGCGCTCGGACTTGCCGATCATGGCGATCAGGCCGGTCTTGTCCAGCATCATGTCGGTGAACTTGTCCATGCGCGTGGCGGTGGTGGGGCCGGCGGGGCCGACCACTTCGTCGCGCACCGGGTCGACCGGGCCCACGTAATAGATCACGCGGTTGGTGAAATCGACGGGCAGCGGCTCGCCCTTGGCCAGCATGTCCTGGATGCGCTTGTGCGCGGCGTCGCGGCCGGTAAGCATCTTGCCCGACAGCAGCAGGGTCTGGCCCGGCTTCCAGCTGGCGACTTCTTCGCGGGTCAGCGTGTTCAGGTCGACCTGCTTGGACTTGTTGTAGTCCGGCGCCCAGTGAACTTCGGGCCATTCGGACAGCGACGGCGGATCCAGGCGCGCGGGGCCCGAACCGTCCAGTTCGAAGTGCGCGTGGCGCGTGGCCGCACAGTTCGGGATCATGGCGACGGGCTTGGAGGCCGCGTGCGTCGGGAAGGTGTTGATCTTGACGTCCAGCACGGTCGTCAGGCCGCCCAGGCCTTGCGCGCCAATGCCCAGCGCGTTGACCTTTTCGTACAGTTCGACGCGCAGCTCTTCCAGCTTGTTCTGCGGGCCGCGGGCCAGCAGTTCGTACATGTCGATGTCTTCCATCAACGACTGCTTGGCCATCAGCATGGCCTTTTCGGCCGTGCCGCCGACGCCGATACCCAGCATGCCGGGCGGGCACCAGCCGGCGCCCATCGTCGGAACGGTCTTCAGCACCCAGTCCACCAGCGAATCGCTGGGGTTCAGCATGGCGAACTTGGTCTTGTTTTCGGAGCCACCGCCCTTCGAGGCGATCTGCACGTCGACCTTGTCGCCCTGGACAAGTTCGACGTGCAGGATACAGGGCGTGTTGTCGCGCGTGTTCTTGCGCGCGAACAGCGGGTCGTCCAGCACGGAGGCGCGCAGGGGATTGTCGGGGTTCAGGTAGCCGCGGCGGACGCCTTCGTCGCACAGTTCCTGCAGGGTGCGCTTGGTGTCGAAGCGCACACTCATGCCGATCTTCAGGAAGACATTGACGATGCCGGTGTCCTGGCACAGCGGACGCTTGCCTTCGGCGCACATGCGCGAGTTGGTCAGGATCTGCGCCATCGCATCGCGCGCGGCCGGGCTTTCCTCGCGCTCGTAGGCGCGCGCCAGATGGCGGATGTAGTCGACGGGGTGGTAATAGCTGATGAACTGGATGCCATCGGCTATCGACTGGATGAAGTCTTCTTCTTTAATGATGACGGACATGGCGATTTGCAGGTCTGGATGGAAAACGTGAAAACGCGGCTGGCCCTGGCAGCCAGCCGCGCGGGGTAAACCACTATTTTTGCTGCGCGGCCGCCTCAAGGCAAATCGGCTCCATCGGGGAGCCATCAGCCGGCCTGGCGCAGCAATATGGGGACATTCTCTATTTACCTTGCCACACCGGCTTGCGCTTTTCGGCGAAGGCGGTGGCGCCTTCCTTGGCGTCGGCCGACGTGAAGATGTGCGCGATCAGGGGACGCTGGCGGTCGAACATGCCTTCCTGTTCCCAGTCGCCGGACTGCGCGACGATGCTCTTGGCGGTCTGCACGGCCAGCGGGCCGTTTTCAACGATGGCGCGGGCCAGTTCCAGCGCGCCGGCCAGGGCACCGCCCGGCTCGGTCAGGCGGTTCACCAGGCCAAAGGCGTGGGCGCGTTCGGCGCTGAGCATTTCGCCGGTCAGGATGACTTCCATGGCGATGTGATACGGCAGGCGGCGCGGCAGGCGCAGCAGGCCGCCCGCGCCGGCCACCAGGCCGCGCTTGACTTCGGGCAGGCCGAACTTGGCGTTGTTGGCAGCCACGATCAGGTCCGACGCCAGCGCCATTTCGCAACCGCCCGCCAGGGCATAGCCCTCGACGGCGGCGATCAGCGGCTTCTTGGGCGGACGTTCGTTCAGGCCGGCAAAGCCGCGGCCTTCCACGTACGGGCGCTGGCCGGAGGCGGCGAATGCCTTCAAGTCCATGCCCGACGAAAACGTGCCGCCGCCACCCGTCAGGATGCCGATGCGCACGTCGTCGCGGCTATCCAGCTGGTCCAGCGCGGCGGCCATGGCCACGGCGGTTTCCAGGTTGATGGCGTTCTTGGCCTCGGGACGGTTGATCGTGATGATCTGGATACCGTCGGTGACTTCCACCGTGATCAGGTCAGACATGGGACTGCTCCTTCCGGGAATTCTCGGAATCGGGTTCCGGGTTTTATATAAGACTGGGTCAGAACGGAATGATACGACCATTGGGCGGCAGGTGCTGCCGCCCCCCGCCGATCAGTATATTCACCAGCCCGCAACGTTCCGTCCCCGACCCGCGCCACGCCTTTCGCCTGCTGTGCGGCGGCGCGCGCGGGCTTGCCGAGCGGCGCGCCATCCATGGCCCGCGCACCCTGCCGTTCAATATAGTGACCACCCCCGCGTCGGCGTGAAACAAGCGCGAGGGCCGCTCTTATAGTGGCCTCCACCCGCAACGCTTCAGCCACGAAGAGCCTTTCATGCCCGCAACAAGCCAACTGAACTACATCAAAGCCCCCGCCGCCCGTGCCGAGGACAGCGCCAGCGCCATCGAGGATACGGTGCGCGAGATCATCGCGCAGGTCCGCACCCGTGGCGACGCCGCGGTCCGCGAGTACTCGTTGAAATTCGACGGCAAGGACACGCCGGTGCTGGAGGTTTCCATCGAGGCGCGCCTCCAGGCGGTCGCCGACCTGGACGAGCAGACCCGCCGGGACACCGAATTCGCCATCGAGCGCGTCCGCGCCTTCGCCGAGGCGCAACTGGCGACGGTGCTGCCGCTGGAAATCGAGACGCTGCCCGGCCTGCACCTTGGGCACCGCGTGATTCCCGTGCAGCGCATCGGCGCCTACGTGCCCGGCGGCCGCTATCCGATCCTGTCGGCGCCCGTCATGACCATCGTTCCGGCCAAGGTCGCCGGCTGCGACGAGGTCATCGCCTGCCTGCCGCCCGGCGCCCATCCCGCCATGATCGCGGGCTGCCACCTGTCCGGCGCCGACCGGATCTTCCTGGTGGGCGGCGCGCAGGCCATCGCCGCCATGGCCTGCGGCACCGAATCCATTCCCGCCGTGGACAAGATCGTCGGCCCGGGCAACGCCTACGTCAATGAAGCGAAGCGCCAGGTGTTCGGCGAAGTCGGCATCGACCAGCTTGCCGGCCCCAGCGAAATCTTCGTGGTCGCGGACGACAGCGGCGACGCGGAAATGATTGCGACGGACCTGCTGGCGCAAGCCGAACACGACGTGCGCACGCGGGTCGGCCTGATCACGACCAGCGAGCGGCTGGCCCGGGAAACCCTGGCGGCCGTGGAGCGGCAGTTGAAAGACCTGCCCACCGCCCCGGTGGCGGCCCGCGCCTGGGCCGACTACGGCGAGATCGTGCTGAGCCCCGACGAAGCGGCAATGCTCGCCTATTCCGACTACGTGGCCGCCGAACATCTGCAGGTCCATACGCTCGACCCGCACGCCACGGCCGGCCGGCTGCGCAACTACGGGTCGCTGTTCATCGGCACGCAGGCCAGCGTGGTGTACTCCGACAAATGCTGCGGAACCAACCACACGCTGCCCACCATGCGGGCGGGCCGATATACCGGCGGCCTGTGGGTGGGCTCGTTCCTGAAGATCTGCACCCATCAGTGGCTTGATGCCCGCGGCGTGGCCGCCGTGGCCCCGCCGGCCGAACGCCAGAGCCGCACCGAAGGCATGGAAGGCCACCGCCGCGCCGCCGCGCTGCGCATGGGCTGACGTCAATCCGCCGTCGGATCGGGACCGTCCGGCGGCCATTCCAATAAATCGTCCACAAGGGGAAAAAAATGAAACTCGGCATCATCCTCGGCGCGCTGGCGCTGGCCGGCGCGAGCCTTGCAGCGCCTTCGCACGCGCAGCAGCCCTATCCGTCGCGCCCCATCAAGCTTGTGGTGCCCTTCCCGCCTGGCGGCACCACAGACGTGCTGGCGCGCACCATCGCCGACCCGCTGGGCAAGCTGCTGAAACAGACCGTCGTCGTGGAGAACCGCAACGGAGCAGCGGGCCGCATCGGCAGCGAGTACGTCATCCGCGCCGATCCCGACGGATACACGCTGGGCATCGCCACGGTCAGTTCGCACGCGGTGACGCCGGTGGTCTACGACAACATCTCGTACGACGTCACTCGCGACCTGGCGCCCATCACCAAGCTTGCCTCCGTGCCCAACGTCCTGACGATCGGACCGAAGGTGCCCGCCACCGACATGGCTTCCTTCGTGAAGCTGCTGAAGGAAAAGCCCAACGTCTACACCTATGGTTCCGCGGGCGCGGGGTCGGAAGCCAACATGATGGGCGAGCTGTTCAAGCTCAGCACCGGCACCGAGATGATGCACGTGCCCTACCGCGGCTCCAGCCCCGCGCTGCAGGACGCGTTGGGCGGCCAGATCGCGGCGGTGTTCGACAATCTGCCGTCCTCGCTGCCGTTCATCCGCAACGGCGACCTGAAGGCGCTTGCGGTGGCCTACCCGCAACGCATCGATGCGCTGCCCGACGTGCCGACATTCGCCGAGGTGGGCCTGCCCGACGTCAACGACGCATCGTGGTTCGGGCTGGTCGCGCCCCGCGACACCCCGCCGGCCGTCGTGGAGACGATCTACAAGGCGGTCGCGCAGGTGCTGGCCACGCCGGAAGTGAAGGAAAAGCTGGCAGGATTCTCCGCCGTGCCGGTGGGCAATCCGCCCGCCGAATTTGCCGCGGAACTGAAGGCCGAGATCGACAAGCAACGGGCGACCGCGCAGCGCGCCCACATCAGCCTGAAGTAGATTCCCCCTTACCTGCCTGCATCCGGAGACCCAGACATGCCCGCTCGCTATCGCATCCTGGTGGCACAGCTATTCCAGGAGACGCACGGATTCACCCCCGTGAACACGCCCCTGTCGGCTTTCGAGATCGAACGCGGCCGGGCCATGTTGACCGCCAACGCCGCGGCCGATTCAGTGCTGGGCGGCATCCTGCGCACATTGAAGGCGCATGGCTGCGAGGCCATCCCCACGCTGGCTGCGCGCGCCCGGCCCGGCGGGCGGGTGGAGGACAGCGCCTACGCCCTGCTGCGTGAAGGTGTCCTGGACGGGGCGCGAGCCGGCGGCTTCGATGCGATCGCGCTGTGCCTGCACGGCTGCATGCAGACCGTGGGGCTGGACAGCGCCGAAGCCGACCTGCTGGCGGCGCTGCGCGCCATCGTCGGGCCCGACATGCCCATCGTTGCCGGCTTCGACCTCCATGCCCACGCGGTGCCCGGCCTGCTCCGGCAACTGGATTTCGCATCGGCCTACAAAACCAATCCGCATGCGGACGCCGCCGAGACCGGCACGCGGGTGGCCACGCAGCTCCTGCACATTCTGGACACGGGCGAACGGCCCGCGGGCGTCAGCGTGCTGGTGCCGATGCTGACGCGTGGCAATGACGAGACCGCGCGTGGCCCCCTTGCGCAGCTGCACGCCCAGGCGCAGGCAGCCGTCGAGGCGCGCAAGGGCCTGCTGGACGTGTCCCTGTTCAACGTCAACCCGTTCATCGACGGCGAGGGCGTGGGTCAGACCGTGCTGGTCTACGCGCAAAACGCCAACGGGCTGCCGCAGGCCAGGACGCTGGCGGCGACGCTCGCCCGCGCCCTGTGGGACGGGCGCGATGCGTACGTCCACGACTTGCCGGACACCGACACGCTGCTCGAACGCCATGCTGGCTCCGGCCGCAAGCTCATCATTGGCGACTTCGGCGACCGTGTGCTGGCCGGGGGACCGGGCGACAGCCTGCACGTGCTGCAGCGTGCGCTCGCCCTTACGCCGGGACGCATCGCCGCAATCGTCACGGATCCCGCCGCGTTGCATGCGTGCGAGCAGGCCGGCGTCGACGCCCCGGTGCAGCTGCGGGCCGGGGGGCTGTACAGCGTGGATTGCGAGCCCATGATCGTATCGGGCCGCATCGCCGCGCTGGGCAGCGGCGTCTTCCGCAACCGCGGCGCATTCATGCGCGGCGCCACGCTGCGGCTGGGGCCGTATGCCGTGCTGCGCAACGAACGCTACGACCTGCTGATCACACAGGACGCCGTCATGTCCCAGGATCCCGGCTGCTACCTGGATGCCGGCATCGACCTGGACGGCGTCGACGTCATCGTGGTCAAGTCCGGTTATCACTTCAAGCTGGCCTTCTCCGACATGGGCGACTGCGCCTGCGCCGAAACGCCGGGCCTGACGGGCTACCATCCGGAACGCCTGCCGTTCGGCAAGGCCCGGCCGCTCTACCCGCTGGACACCCCAGCATACCGTCCCCAAATAATCGAGCTGCGGGTCCGGCAATCGGCGGCGGGCTGAACGCCGCCCCGTGTATCCTGCAAGCCAAAACGGCTGCCGGCCCGCAGGAGGAGACACGATGCCGAGAATTGGCGCAGACATCAGGGAATTACGCCGCCGCCGCGGCCTGGGGATACGCGAGGTCGCCCAGCGCTCGGGCGTTTCCCACGCATCGATCTCGCTGATCGAGCGCGACAAGATCAGCCCGTCGCTGGACACCCTGGCGGCGGTGCTGGACGCGCTGGGCACCACCATCGTCGGATTTTTCTCGAACAGCCGGCTGCTGGTGGCGGAATCGCCCTTCTACACGCCGGACGACCTGCCCGAGATCGGCAATCCAAACGCCATCTCGTACCGCATGATCGGCAGCCGCTTCGCCAACCGCGCCATGCTGATGATGCAGGAGCGCTACCAGCCCGGCGCCGATTCCGGCGAACTGTTCAGCCATCCCGCCCAGGAGGCTGGACTGGTGCTGTCCGGGGCGGTCGAAGTCACCGTCGGCGACAAGACCCGGGTGCTCCAGGCGGGCGATTCCTACTACTTCGACAGCCGGGTTCCGCACCGCTTTCGCAACGTCCACGACGGTCCCAGCGAAATCGTCAGCGCGGTCACGCCCCCGACTTACTAACCCCTTCGGGACGCGCCGCCCGGCGCCAGTTAAAATGCCAGGTTTCCCACGCCCAGGGCGACCCTTGCCCGGCGGCCGAATTCCAAGAATCCTATGCTCACCTTTCAGCAAATCATCCTTACGCTCCAGGAATACTGGGACAAGCAGGGTTGCGCCCTGCTGCAGCCCTACGACATGGAAGTCGGCGCCGGCACCTCGCACACGGCCACGTTCCTGCGCGCGATCGGCCCCGAGCCCTGGCGCGCCGCCTACGTGCAGCCGTCCCGCCGTCCCAAGGACGGCCGCTATGGCGAAAACCCCAACCGGCTGCAGCATTACTACCAATATCAGGTGGTCCTGAAGCCGGCGCCCCCGGAAATCCTGGATCTGTACATCGGTTCGCTGAAGGCGCTGGGCATTGACCCCACGCAGCACGACATCCGTTTCGTCGAGGACGACTGGGAAAACCCCACGCTCGGCGCCTGGGGCCTGGGCTGGGAAGTCTGGCTGAACGGCATGGAAGTGACGCAGTTCACCTACTTCCAGCAGGTCGGCGGCCTGGATTGCACGCCCACCACCGGCGAAATCACCTACGGCCTGGAACGCCTGGCCATGTATCTGCAGGACGTGCAGAGCGTCTATGACCTGGTCTGGACGGAAGGCGCCAACGGCAACCGCGTGCTGTACCGCGACGTTTTCCACCAGAACGAAGTCGAACAGTCCACGTACAACTTCGAGCATTCGTCGGCCGACATGCTGTTCGCACATTTCAACGACTACGAAGCCGAAGCCAAGCGCCTGATGGACGTGCCGCTGGCGCTGCCCGCCTACGAGGCCGCCCTGAAGGCCGCCCACACCTTCAACATGCTGGACGCGCGCGGCGCGATCAGCGTCACCGAGCGCGCCGCGTACATCGGCCGCATCCGCAACCTGTCGCGCGCCGTCGCCCAGGCTTACTACGATTCCCGCGAACGACTGGGCTTTCCCATGCTGGGCCGCGCAAAGGCCGCCGGGGAGGCAGCATAAATGACGACGAACATCCGCCCGTTGCTGGTCGAACTCCTGACCGAAGAACTCCCGCCCAAGGCCCTGCAAAAGCTGGGCCAGGCCTTTGCCGAAGGCGTGCGCGCCACGCTGGCCCGCCACGGTCTCGTGGCCGACGGCTGCGCCGTGACCGCGTATTCGACGCCGCGCCGCCTGGCCGTCCACCTGTCCGCCGTGCTGGCGCAGGCGCCCGACCAGGCCTATGCCGAAAAGCTGATGCCGGTAAAGATCGGCCTGACCGAAGACGGCAAGGCCACACCCGCGCTGCAGAAGAAGCTGGCGGCCAAGGGCCTGGAAAACATCGACGTGTCCACGCTGGACCGTGAATCCGACGGCAAGCAGGACTACCTGGTCGCGCGCGGCACCGCCGCCGGCGCGCAGCTGGCCGCGGGCCTGCAAGAAGGCATCGACGCCGCCATCGACGGCCTGCCCATTCCCAAGGTCATGCGCTACCAATTGGCCGACGGCGCCACCACCGTCAAGTTCGTGCGCCCCGCGCACGGTTTGATCGCCCTGTTCGGCGCCGACGTCGTGCCCGTGTCGGCGCTGGGCCTTGCGGCCGGCCGCGACACGCAGGGCCACCGCTTCATGAGCCAGGGCGCCGTGTCGATCGCCAATGCCGACGCCTACGCCGCCACGCTGGCCGAAAACGGCCGTGTCGTGGCCTCGTTCGAAGAACGCCGCGCTGAAATCCAGCGCCAGTTGCAGGAACATGCGTCCCGCCTGTCGGCCACCCTGGGCGACGACCCCGAAGTCACCGCCCTGCTGGACGAAGTGACCGCCCTGGTCGAACACCCCACCGTCTACGAGGGCCAGTTCGAAGAGCAGTTCCTGCAGGTGCCGCAGGAATGCCTGATCCTGACCATGCGGCTGAACCAGAAGTACTTCCCGCTGTTCGACCCGGCAACCGGCCGCCTGACGCACCGCTTCCTGATCGTGAGCAACATGCGCACGGACAATCCGGTGAACATCGTCGAAGGCAACCAGCGCGTCGTGCGCCCGCGCCTGGCCGACGCCCAGTTCTTCTTCGAAACCGACCGCAAGACGCCGCTGGCCGCGCGCGTCGAACAACTGGGATCCATCGTCTACCACAACAAGCTGGGCACCCAGCTTGAACGCGTGGAGCGCGTGCGCGCGATCGCCCGCGGCGTGGCCGGCCTGCTGGGCGGCGACGTTTCCGCCGCTGACCGCGCCGCCCTGCTGGCCAAGGCCGACCTGGGCTCCAACATGGTGGGCGAATTCCCTGAACTGCAAGGCATCATGGGCGCGTACTACGCGTCCGGCGACGGCGAACCCGCCAGCGTCGTGGAAGCCCTGCGCACCCAATACCGCAACCGTTACGACGCGCCGGTCACGCAGGACACGCTCACTGCCGCCACGCTGTTCATCGCCGAACGCATCGAAACGCTGGTCGGCATCTGGGCCATCGGCCTGGCCCCCACCGGCGAACGCGACCCCTTCGGCCTGCGCCGCGCCGCGCTGGGCCTGATCAGCGCCTTCGAGCAACTGGCCGCCGGCGGCTGGCTGAAGATCAGCCAGGACGGTCCGCTGTCCCTGGACGGCCTGCTGGAACTGGCCGCGGGCACCTTCCCTGCGGGCAAAATCCCCGGCGACACGCTGTCCGACGTCCGCACGTTCATCTATGAACGCTATCGCAACCAGCTCATCAACGACTTCGACCGCAATGCGGTCGAGGCCGTGATCGCGCTGACGCCGCCCCTGCACCAGGTGGCCGAACGCGTGCGCGCCGCCGCAGCGTTCGCACAGCTGCCCGAGGCCGCCAGCCTGGCCGCCGCCAACAAGCGCATCGGCAACCTGCTCAAGAAAGCCGAAGGCGAGATTGGCGCCGTGAATGAAGCAGCGCTGATCGAGCCCGCGGAAAAGGCCCTGGCGACTGCCGTGGCCGCATTGCGTCCGCAAGCCGAATCGCAGTTGGCCGCGGGCGACTTCGCCGGCAGCCTGTCGACGCTGGCGAAGGCCCGCGAACCCGTGGACGCGTTCTTCGCCGACGTCATGGTCATGGCCGAAGACCCCGCCGTGCGCGCCAACCGGCTGGCCCTTCTGGGCCAGCTGCACGGTCTGATGAACCAGGTCGCCGACATTTCCAGGCTTGCACAGTGAAGCTGATCATCCTCGACCGCGACGGCGTCATCAACCAGGACAGCGACGCATTCGTCAAGACGCCGGACGAATGGATCGCCCTGCCCGGCAGCCTGCAGGCCATCGCGCGCCTGACGCAGGCCGGCTGGAAGGTGGTGCTTGCCACCAACCAGTCGGGCCTGGCGCGCGGCCTGTTCGACATGGACACGCTGACCTCCATCCACACCAAGATGCGCCGCGAGCTCGCCGCCGTGGGCGGCAACATCGACGCCGTCTTCATGTGCCCGCACGGCCCCGACGACGACTGCACCTGCCGCAAGCCGCGCCCCGGCATGTTCGAGCAGATCGGTCATCGCTACGACATCGACCTGACCGGCGTGCCGGCCGTGGGCGATTCCCTGCGCGACCTGCAGGCGTCGTCCGCCGCCGGTTGCAAGCCCTGGCTGGTGCTGACGGGCAACGGCAGCAAGACGCTGGCAAAGGGCGGACTGCCCGACAACACGCGCGTCTGCGATGACCTGTCGGCCGTGGTCGACGCCCTGCTGCAGGACGCGTGATCGATGGCCCGGCTTCGTTCCCTGCTGTATTTCCTGTTCCTGTCCGTCACGGTCATTCCCTACGCATTCGCCTGCATCCTGTGGGCGCCGCTGCCGCTGCACTGGCGCTACAAGCTGACCGTCGGCTGGCCGCGCCTGGCCATCTGGGGCGCCAAGACCATCTGCGGCATCCGCTGGCAGGTCAAGGGCTGGGAAAACCTGCCCGACGGCCCGGCGGTGCTGCTGTCCAAGCACCAGTCGGCCTGGGAAACCCTGTTCTTCCCCGCCTACATGCCGCGCGAGGTCTGCTTCGTCTACAAGAAAGAACTGCACATGGTGCCGTTCTTCGGTTGGGGACTGGCGCTTCTGCGCATGATCGCCATTGACCGCGCCAAGGGCCGCGACGCCTTCGAGCAGGTGGTCAAGCAGGGCCAGACCCGCCTGGACGAGGGCCGCTGGCCGCTGCTCTTTCCCGAAGGCACGCGCGTGGCGCCGGGCAAGACGGGGCGGTTCAAGATGGGCGGCGCCCTGCTGGCGTCGCGCACCGGCGCCGTCGTCATCCCGGTGGCGCACAACGCCGGCGAGTGCTGGCGGCGCAACGCATTTGTAAAGCGTCCCGGGCTGGTCACCCTGTCGATCGGTCCCGCGATAGAATCCAAGGGCCTCACCCCCGAAGAACTGAACCAGAAGGTCCAGGACTGGATCGAAGGGGAAATGCGGCGACTCAACCCCGAAAGGTATGCCCAGCACTGATCAGCTTGAACTCCTGTTCAACACGCAGGAAAACGACGCGCCCGCGGGCGCGCCGGCGCTGATCGCTGCGCCCACGCCGCCGGCAGCGTTCCGTCCCCCGGCGCCTCGCGCGCCGTCCCCCGGACCGGACGCTCCCAAGCCGGTCGCGCCAGCCAATCTCTTTCCCGACGCCGCAGCAGCCCCCGCCCCCGCTGGCGAACCGCTGCTGACGCTGTCGCCCAATGCCGCGGCCCGCGTTCCCACGCCTTGCCCCGACCCGCTGCCTCCCGGCGCGCGCTGGCGTGAAGTGCCGACCGAACAGCAGCCCATCGGCTTCGTGCTGCTGCGCTCGCGCCGCCGCAGCATCGGCTTCGTAATCACCGACGACGGCCTCCGCGTCACCGCGCCCAATTGGGTCACGCTGGCGCAGATCGACGACGCCGTGCGCGAAAAATCCCGCTGGATCCTGGCCAAGCTGCGCGAATGGCATGCCCGAAAGCAGCAGCTGGCCATGGCGCATACGCGCTGGCAGGCGGGCGGCGAACTTCCCTACCTGGGCCGGCGCATCGTCATCGGCGTGGGCGGAGACAGCCGCCAGGCCAGCCTGTCCGGCGACGCCGAGGCGCCGCAGGACGGCGACACCCTGTGGCTGGCGCTGCCGTCCAACGCCGACCAGTCCCGCATACGCGATGCCGCGCAAGCCTGGCTGCAACAGCGCGCAGGCGCGTGGTTCGGCGCGCGGCTGGCGCACTTTTTGCAGATCAGCGGTCTGAAGATCCGACGCTGGCGCCTGTCGTCGGCGGCTACGCGCTGGGGCTCGTGCACCAGCGACGGCAACATCATGCTGAATTGGCGCCTGATCCATTTCGCGCCCGCCATCATCGATTACGTCATCGCGCACGAGCTTGCCCATTTGCGCGAGATGAACCACAGTCAGGATTTCTGGCGCGAAGTGGGCCAGATCCTGCCCGACTTCGAGGACGCCAAGAACATCCTGCGGCGTCACGATCCGGCTTCCCTGCCTCAGTTTTAAGCGCCGGGAGCCCGCCTGTTGCGATCCCAAGGAGACTCCACATGCTGCTGCTGATACCGGGCCCGGTCACGACCGATGCGCGGGTGAAGGCCGCCATAGCGCAGGATTACGCGCCGTGGGACAACGATTTCCGCCAGCTTTACCGGCAGGTCTGCAACGGCGTGCTGGCCATCGCGCAAGCCGCGCCGGACGAGCACGTGGCGCTGGCGCTGCCCGGCTGCGGCCATTTCGCCGTGGAAGCCGCGATCCGCACCTTCGTGCCGCCGGGCGGACGCGTCCTGGCGCCGTCCACTGGCGCCTACGCCGCCCGACTGCAAAAGCTGGCCGGCGACGCGGGCCGGGTTGCCGTGCCCCTCTTCGTGGGCGAAGCCGAACGCCTGGATCCCCAGGCGGTGGCCGACGCGCTGGAACGCGACCCCACACTGACGCACCTGGCGGTCGTCTACAGCGAGACCGGCAGCGGCATCTGCCACGATGTGCCCCAGTTGGCGCGCATCGCCCATGCGCTGGGGCGCCGCGTCATCATCGATGCGGTGTCCGCCTTCGGCGCGCTGCCGCTGGAACTGCGAGCCCTGCCGGCCGTGGACGCGGTCGTGCTGACGGCCAACAAATGCCTGGAAGGCCTGCCCGGCGCGGCCTTCGTGGTGGCGCGGCGCGACAGCCTCGACGCGGCCCGCGGCAATGCGGGCAGCTGGTCGCTGGACCTGGCCGACATTTACCAGCACACCCTGGTCCCGAATGCCGGCCCGCGCTTCACGCCGGCCGCCCCCACGCTGGCCGCGCTGGCCGTGGCGCTTGACCTGTACCGCGAGGAAGGACGCGCTGCCCGGCTGGCGCGCTATACGGCCAACATGCGCACGCTTTACGATGGCGTGGTGGACCTGGGCCTGACGCCCTACCTGCCCCCGGACCTGCAGGGGCCCATCGTCGTCAACGTCCGGGCGCCGGATGCGCCGACCTGGCACCTGCAACTGTTCGTGGACGCGCTCAAGCAGCGCGGCTACGTCATCAGCAACTTCTACAACACCGAAGAACCCACGTTCCGGGTCGGCTGCATCGGCGCCTTTGGCGCCGACCAGATGCGGCAGGCGGTCGACGCCATGGGCGGCGCGCTGCGCGACATCGGAATCAATCGGGATCGCGCCGCCAGTGCCGGGCGCTTTCCCCAACCCCTCACCGCTTAAGGAATATTCCCATGCGTTTGCTCCACACCATGTTGCGAGTCGGCAACCTCGACAAGTCCATCGACTTCTACACCAACGTGCTCGGCATGCGCCTGCTGCGCCGCAACGATTATCCGGACGGCAAGTTCACGCTGGCCTTCGTGGGCTACCAGGACGAAGCCGACGGCGCCGTCATCGAACTGACCCACAACTGGGACACCGACAAGTACGACCTGGGCAACGGCTATGGCCACATCGCCCTTGAAGTCGACAACGCCTACGAGACCTGTGACAAGGTCAAGGAACGCGGCGGCAAGGTCACCCGCGAGGCCGGCCCGATGAAGCACGGCAAGACGGTGATCGCGTTCGTGGAAGATCCGGACGGCTACAAGATCGAATTCATCCAGAAGAAGGGCCGCCAGGACTGACCATCCTTAGGCCGGACGCCATGAACCCGCGTCTGGCCGGCCCCGCACACAGACCTACGCCATGATCCATCCCATCCTGAAAATGGGCGACCCGCGGCTCTTGCGCGTCGCGCCGCCCGTCGACCGCTTCGATACGCCAGAACTCCACGCCCTGATCGACGACATGTTCGAAACCATGGCGGCCGCGCAAGGCGTGGGCCTGGCCGCCCCGCAGATCGGCGTGGACCTGCAGCTGGTGATCTTCGGATTTGATCGCAACGATCGCTATCCCGATGCCCCGCCGGTGCCGCAGACCATCCTGTGCAACCCGGTGATCACTCCGCTCTCGGACGAGACGGAGGACGGCTGGGAAGGCTGCCTGTCGGTGCCCGGCCTGCGCGGCCTGGTGCCGCGCTATCGCCACATCCGCTACACCGGCCGCGACCCCTACGGCCAACTGATCGAGCGCGAAGCCGAAGGCTTCCACGCGCGCGTGGTCCAGCACGAATGCGACCACCTGATCGGGCGCCTCTATCCGTCCCGCATCCAGGATTTCTCGAAGTTCGGCTTCACCGAAATCCTGTTCCCGGGCATGGATCCCAACCAGGACGACTAAGCGTCCTGGCTGGAATCCGCCGCAGGCGGAGGCGGAGCTGGAGTCGAAGTCGGAGCGGGAGTCGGAGTCGAAGTCGAAGTCGGAGTCGGAGTCGAAGTCGGAGCCGGAGCCGCATCCGCTGCCGGAGCATTCGGCTCGGCTTGCGGCGACAGCGCCTGCGGCGCGAAATCATCCACCTGCAAGACGCGCAACACCGTGGCCTCGGCCGCTTCAAGTTGTGCCGCCTGGGCGTCCGTGATCGCGCCAAGCTGGTGGGCCTGCCGCCAATCGCGCACGTTGGACTGGCGCAGGCGGTCGCGGATCGGCTTCACCGAGTCGGCCAGCGCGAATGCGCGGGTCAGAAGCCCCAGAGGATCTTCGCCGGGCTCGCGCTGCAGGTCCGCCGCCAGGCGCGCATGCGTGGGCGACGGCTTGAGCAAGAGTTCGGCGCATTCCCGCGTCAGGGCATCACTGGGCCCTTTGGCCAGCCGCAACGGCAGGATCGCCACGCGCAAGCCCCAGGACAGCGCCTTCACGGGCAGATTGCGCAACGCCTGGTCCATGCTTTTCTCGATGCTTGCGTAGCCCTGCTCCATGCACCAGCGCACCAGCGGCAGGTCGTCGTGCTTGCGGCCTTCGTCTTCCCAGCGCTTGAGCACGGCGGACAGCAGGTAAAGCTCGGACAGGATGTCGCCCAGCCTCGCGGAAATCATTTCGCGGCGCTTCAGGCCGCCGCCAAGTTGGGCCAGCGCCGCGTCGGCCAGCAGGGCAAAACCCGAGGCATAGCGGCCCAGCCGTCGGTAATACCCCGCCACCGGCCCGGCAGCCGGCGCGGGCGCCAGCACGCCGCCCGTCCAGGCGCGTCCGATGGCGCGCAGGGCATTTGCACCCGCGTGGCGCAGATGGCGCCAGAAGACGTCGTGGAAGACCTCGATGCCGCGCTCTTCGTCCAGATTGCCGAGCGCCAGGATTTCCGGCATCAGATAGGGATGGGCGCGGATGGCGCCCTGCCCGAAGATGATCAGGTTGCGCGTCAGGATGTTGGCGCCTTCGACCGTGATGGCGATGGGCACGGCGCGGTACAGCGACCCCAGGTAATTGCTGGGGCCGTCCATCACCGCGCGACCCGCATGCACGTCCATCGCGTCGTTCACCGATATGCGCATGCGTTCGGTGGCGTGGTATTTCATGATGCCCGACACCACCGCCGGCTTGACACCCTGGTTGAGCGCGGAGCAGGTCAGGCGGCGCGCGGCTTCCACCAGATAGGCGTTGCCCGCCAGGCTGGCAAGCCGCTCCTGGACGCCCTCGAACTTGCCGATCGGGATGCCGAATTGTTCGCGCACGCGGGCGTACATGCCGGTGGTGTGCGCGCACATGACGGCGGCCGCCGCCGATAGCGACGGCAGGGAAATGCCCCGCCCCGCCGCCAGCGCGCTCATCAGCATCTGCCAACCCTGCCCCGCGCGTTCGACGCCGCCGATCAGCGCATCGAGAGGCACGAAAACGTCGCGCCCCGAGTTGGGGCCATTCTGGAAGACCTGCATGGCGGGAAGATGGCGACGGCCGATCTCGACGCCGGGCGCCTCGGTGGGCACCAGCGCCACCGATATGCCGATGTCCTTGGCGCCGCCCAGGATGCCATCCGGATCCGACATCTTGAATGCCAGCCCCAGCACGGTGGCCACGGGCCCAAGCGTGATGTAGCGCTTGTGCCAGTTGAGCCGGATGCCGATGAGCTCGCGGCCGTCGACGACCTGCCGGCACACGACGCCGGTATCCACCATGGACGCCGCGTCGGATCCGGCCTCGGGACTGGTCAGGCCGAAGCACGGGACTTCGCGGCCGTCGGCCAGCCGGGGCAGCCAGTAGTCGCGCTGCGCGGGCGTGCCGAACTGCATGAGCAGTTCGCCTGGCCCCAGCGAATTCGGGACCATGACGGTGACGCCCGTGGTGATGGAATACGCGGAGATGCGCCGCACGACCTCGGAGTGCGCATAAGGCGAAAAGCCCAGGCCGCCGTAGCGCCGCGGGATGATCATGCCGAAGAAGCGCCGCGCCTTGAGGAATTCCCAAACCTGCGGCGGCAGGTCGCGCCGGTTCCAGGAGATGTCCCATTCGTCCAGCATGGCGCACAGTTCGGCCACGGGACCATCCATGAATTTCTGCTCGTCCGGCGTCAGCGTGGCCGGCGGCACGTTCAGCAGCTTGTGCCAGTCCGGGTTGCCGGTGAACAGGTCGGCGTCCCACCAGTTGTCGCCGGCCTCGATGGCTTCGCGCTCGGTGGCCGACATGGCGGGCATCGCGTTGCGCGCCCAGCGGTACGCAGGTTCCGAAATGCGGCGCCGGCGCCAGGCGTTGAAATCCATGGGTCCCCCTTGTTATGGCTACAAGACGTATCGGGCCAAAGTACCAGAATTGGCGGGTCCGGGCCAAGCTGCGGGTTGCCGACTCTGCGACAATGGGCGTCGCCGCGCTGATGCGCAACCAACCGCTGTCCGGGCACGTCCGCATGCTGAACAAACTCTGGCTTGGCTTCTTCCTTACCGCCGCCGTTGCCGCGCTCTACCGCTGGCTGGCCATCGGAGATGCCGAGGTGTTCCGCGAGATGGTCGCCAGCCTCTTCGACATGGCGCGCGTGTCGGTGGACGTGATGGTGCTGCTGTTCGGCACGCTGACGCTGTGGCTGGGTTTCCTGCGCATCGCCGAAGGCGCGGGCCTGGTGGAAAAGCTGGCGCACTTGCTGGGGCCGCTGTTTGCGCGGCTGATGCCCGAGGTGCCGCGCAATCATCCGGCCATCGGCCTGATCACGCTGAACTTCGCCGCCAACGGCCTGGGGCTGGACAATGCCGCCACACCCATCGGCCTGCGCGCGATGCGCGAGCTGCAATCCCTGAATCCCACGCCCGAAACCGCGAGCAATGCGCAGATCCTGTTCCTGGTGCTCAACGCGTCGTCGCTGACGCTCTTGCCCGTCACGCTGTTCATGTTTCGCGCGCAGCAAGGCGCGCCCGATCCCACGCTGGTGTTCCTGCCCATCCTGCTGGCCACCAGCGCGTCCACGCTGGCCGGCTTCCTCGCGGTCGCGGCGTGCCAGCGCATGCGTCTGGCCGATCCCGTCATCATGCTGTGGCTGGGCGGCGCGGCGCTCGTCCTGGGTGGATTCATGGCGCTCCTGGCCAGCATGTCGGGCGCCGCCATCGCGTCGCTGTCCTCGCTCTTGGGCAACCTGACACTGTTCGGGATCCTGCTGGCATTCCTGGTCGTGGGCGCCTGGAAAAAGGTGCCCGTCTACGAGGCCTTCATCGAAGGCGCCAAGGAAGGTTTCGACATCGCCAAGAGCCTCTTGCCCTACCTGGTGGCGATGCTGTGCGCCGTGGGCGTGCTGCGCGCGTCGGGTGCGCTGGACTTCCTGCTGGATGGCATCCGCTGGCTGGCGCAGCAGGCAAGCTGGGACACGCGCTTCGTGGATGCGCTGCCTACCGCGCTGGTCAAGCCGTTCTCGGGCAGCGCGGCGCGCGCGATGATGCTGGAAACCATGACGCACTTCGGCGTGGACAGCTTTCCCGCGCTGCTGGCCGCTGTGGTGCAAGGCAGCACCGAGACCACCTTCTACGTGCTGGCGGTGTACTTCGGTTCGGTGGGCATCTTGCGCGCGCGGCATGCGGTGGGCTGCGCGCTGGTCGCCGACCTGGCCGGCGTGCTGGCCGCGATCGGCGTGTGCTACTGGTTCTTCGGGTAAGACGGCCGGGGCCGGATGACATCCGCGGCGCGGCTGCCGGCAGCCGCGCCGGCAGCCACCTTATGCGTCAATCCACCAGCAGGATCTTCATCCCGTTGGTGCCGCCGCTGTCACGGTAGAAATCGCCCTTCGTCAGGATCACCCAGTCGCCCGTCTGCACCAGATTGCGCTTGCGCAATTCGTCGATGGCGGCATTGCTCAGGTCCGCGGGATCGTAGTCGGACGGCGCGAACGGGATCGTGTACACGCCGCGGAACATCGTCACCCGGTTCTGCGTCACGCTGTGCGGGCTGTAGCAGTAGATCGGCACGCCCGAACGGATACGCGACATGATCAGCGGCGTGTGGCCGCTTTCCGTCAGCGCAATGATGGCCTTCACGCCCGGGAAATGGTTGGCCGCATACATGGCCGCCAGCGCGATCGTCTCGTCGCAGCGCGTGAAGGTTTCGCCCATGCGGTGATGGGACTTGGTCGAGGTGGGGTGCTTTTCGGCGCCCAGGCACACGCGCGCCATGGCCTGCACGGTTTCGACCGGATACTGGCCCGACGCGCTTTCGGCGGACAGCATGACGGCGTCGGTGTAGTCCAGCACCGCGTTGGCGACGTCGGACACTTCGGCGCGCGTCGGCATCGGGCTGGATATCATCGATTCCATCATCTGCGTCGCGGTGATCACGACCTTGTTCAGCGTGCGCGCGTGCTGGATGATGCGCTTCTGGATGCCCACCAGTTCGGCGTCGCCCACTTCCACGCCCAGGTCGCCGCGCGCCACCATCACGCCATCGCTGGCGCGGATCAGCGCGTCCAGGGCTTCGTCGTCGGCCACGGCTTCGGCGCGTTCGATCTTGGCGATGATCCACGCCTGGCTGCCGGCCGCGGCAAGCAAGGTGCGCGCCTCGTCGATGTCGCTGCCATAGCGGGGGAACGAAACCGCAACGTAGTCCAGTTCCATTTCGGCCGCCAGCTTGATGTCGACGCGGTCTTTGTCGGTCAGGCTGGGCGCGGACAGGCCGCCGCCGCGGCGGTTGATGCCTTTGTTGTTTGACAGCGGCCCGCCCACCGTGACGGTGGTGTAGACCTCGTCGCCCTCGACGCGGTCCACCACAAGCACGACGCGCCCGTCATCGAGCAGCAGCTCGTCGCCCACGCGGCAGTCGTTCACGAGTTCCGGATAGTCGATCCCGACGATGCTGGCGGTGCCGGCATCCTTGGGATGCACGCGCGACAGCGTGAACGGCTGCCCCACCTGCAACTGCACCAGCTTATCGGTGAAACGCGCGATGCGGATCTTCGGGCCTTGCAGGTCGCCCATGATCGCGACGAACCGGCCTTGCTTCGCGGCGATCTCGCGCACGAGGCGCGCGCGTTCACGGTGATCGTCCGCGCTGCCGTGCGAGAAGTTCAGCCGCGCCACGTCCAGCCCGGCGCGAATAAGCGCGTCGATGCGTTCGGGCGATGACGTCGAGGGTCCCAGGGTGGCGACAATTTTTGTGCGGCGCAATACAGGCATGGCGGTCCACTCTCGCAAAATCAACGAAAGCGCTATGGTACGCCGGCCGCGTTCGCACGGGTATCATGGGCGTCACCCTGACCTTCAACGAGCTCCTTGAACCCGTGAAAATCGTCATCGCTCCCGACTCTTTCAAAGAAAGCGTTTCCGCCCCCGATGCGGCGGCCGCCATCGCGCGCGGCGTCAAGGCCGCCTTCCCCGGCGCGCATACCGTGTGCGTGCCGATGGCCGACGGCGGTGAAGGCACCGTCGAAGCGGTGCTGGCGGCCACGGGCGGCAAGGAACGACAGGTCACCGTGAACGACGCCCTGGGCCACAAGGTCGACGCCGTGTGGGGGCTGCTGGACGACGGCACCGCCGTGATCGAAATGGCCGCCGCGGCGGGCCTTGAACTGATTTCCCCGTCCAAGCGCGACCCCATGCGCGCCAGCAGCCATGGCGTGGGCGAACTCATGCGGGCCGCGCTGGACGCGGGCGCCACGCGCATCATCCTGGGGCTCGGCGGTTCAGCCACCAATGATGCTGGCGCCGGCATGCTGACGGCGCTGGGCGTTCGCCTGCTGGATGCCAGCGGCCAGAGTCTGCCTCCGGGCGGCGGCGCGCTGGGCCAGTTGGCATCCATCGACACGCGCGGGCTGGACCCGCGCCTGTCCACCATTCGCATCGACATTGCGTCGGACGTCGACAACCCCTTGTGCGGACCACAAGGCGCATCGCACGTATTCGGGCCGCAAAAGGGCGCCACGCCGGAACAGGTGCAGACGCTGGACGCCACGCTGGCGAATTTCGCTGACGTCTGCGCGCGCCATCTGAATGCGGATCATCGGAATGAGCCCGGCGCGGGCGCCGCCGGCGGGTTGGGGTTTGCCGCCAAGGCGTTTCTCAATGCGCACTTCAGGCCAGGCGTGGAAATCGTCGCGGAACTCGGCGGCCTGGCCGATGCCGTGGAAGGCGCCACACTCGTATTCACGGGCGAGGGCCGCATGGATGCCCAGACGCTGCGCGGCAAGACGCCTGCCGGTGTCGCCCGGATTGCGCAGCGCGCAGGCGTGCCCGTCGTCGCGCTGGCCGGGTCGCTGGGCGAAGGCTACGAAGCCCTGCACGCGTGCGGCATCAGCGCCGCGTTCAGCCTGGCGCCCGGGCCCATCACGCTGCAGCAGGCCTTGGCGGACGCCGATCGGCTGCTTGCCGAACGGGCGCGCGACATCATGCTGCTCTGGATGGCGGCGCAAAAACGCATGTTGTGACCCGCGCGCCGGGTGGCGCGTCGCCTGAAAAAAAAGAGGCCCCGCGGGGCCTCTTTGCTTTCCGTCGCGACGTCAGTCCCGCGGCAGTACGCCGGCTTCGACCAGCGCATCCGACAGGCGGATGTAGCGGTCTACCGAGATGTCCTCGGCGCGAGCCGTCGGCGCGATGTCCAGCGCTTCCCAAGGCACCTGGGGGGCCCAGTCCGCCAGGACGCGACGCAGCATCTTGCGGCGCTGCGAGAAGGCGCGCGCCACCACGGTTTCGAAAGCGCGCTCGCTGACGGGCCGCAAGCGGTCCGCCGGCAGCGGCATCATGCGCACAATCGCCGACACCACCTTGGGCGGCGGATCGAAAGCCTCCGGCGGCACGTCGAACAGCTTGTGCATCCGATAGCGCGACTGGAGCATCACGGACAGGCGGCTGAAATCGCCGCTGCCAGGCTTGGCCACCATGCGGTCGATCACTTCGCGCTGCAACATGAAATGCTGATCGCGGATGTGATCCGCCCAAGCCATCAGGTGGAACAGCAGCGGGCTGGAGATGTTGTAGGGCAGATTCCCCACCACGCGCAACGCGCCGCCGAACTGCGAGAAATCCACCGTCAGCGCGTCGGCCTCGACCACGGTGAGCCGGGACGCGTCGAACTGCTTGCGCAGTCGGGCGGCCAGGTCGCGATCGATTTCCACCGCGGTCAGGTGATCCAGGCGTTCGAGCAGCGGCCGCGTAAGCGCCGAGAGACCAGGGCCGATCTCGACCACGGTATCGTCCCGGGCGGGCGAAACCGCCCGGACGATCGACTCGACGACGCTCTCGTCCGTCAGGAAGTTCTGGCCAAAGCGCTTGCGCGCCTGGTGTTGAGACATGAAAAGCCCGTCGTGCGTTTAGCGGTTGTTCTGTTGGATCTTTTGCTGCTTTTCGAGACGATTGTCCACGTACGCCTGGGCGCGCAGCTGTTCAAGCCAGTCTTCGAAGGCAGGCTGTGCGCGCCGCTCGAACAACGTCTGGCGGGCGCGCATGCGCGCCAGGTCGTCGGTCGCGTCGTGGTCGCGGCGCTCTTCGACCTGGATCAGGTGCCAGCCAAAAGGCGTCTGCACGGGTTGGCTGATCTCGCCAGGTTGCAACAGGTTCATGGCGGCCTCGAAAGGCGGCACGGTCTCGCCGGGATTCAGCCATCCCAGGTCGCCGCCTTGCGGCGCCGTCGAGTCCTGCGAGTACTGCCGCGCCATTTCGTCGAACTTGGCGCTGCCGTTCACCAGGCGCTGCCGCACCTGTTCAAGCCGCTGGCGCGCCAGGTCATCGCTCATGACGGTCGAGGTCTTGATGAGGATGTGGCGCGCGTGCGTCTGCACGACCTGCGTGGGACCTTGCGGCGCCTGCGGGCGCGCGGCCGGTTGCGGGGCGGGCTGCGGGGCCGGTTGCGGCGCCGGCGCGCGGGCAGTGCGGCTGGGGGCAGGCTGGGCGGTGCCGCGATCCATCATCTTGATGATGTGAAAACCATTGCCGCTCTGGACCAGTTGGCTGACCTGGCCCTTCTGAAGATTGCTGATCGCCTTGACGAACAGGTCGGGCCAGCCATCCAGCGGACGCACGCCCATGAGGCCGCCTTGCAGCGCCTCGGGGCCGTCGGAGGAAGCCGCCGCCAGGCTGGCGAAATCATCACCGCGCTTGGCCTGGGCGAGCAGGCCTTCGGCCTTCTTGCGCAGCAGGGCAAGCTGATCCGGCGAGGAACCTTCCGGCACGCGCACCAGGATTTGCGCCAACGCATACAGCATGGGACCAGCAGGCGCGGCGGCCTGCTCCGGTGCGGGCTGTGCCTGCGCCTGGGGTTGCGGGTGCGGCTGTGCGCCCGCCTGGGGCGACGCGCCAAAGGCCGGATTGCGGCGCTGGTCCTTCAGGAAGGCGTCCACTTCGGCGTCGGAAATGACGATCGTGGAATCAACCGCGCGCTGGCGCAGGCGGTCCGAGCGGATCTCGTCGCGCAGCGATTTGCGGTAGTTTTCCCATGACGTGCCGGACTTTTCGAGTTCCTGGCGCAGTTGCTGCACCGTGATCTTGTTGCGGCTGGCGATCGCCTGCACGGCCGTATCGATCTGCGCGTCGTCCACCCGGATGCCCAGGCGGTCGGCTTCGTGGCGCTGCACGCGTTCCATGATGAGGCGCTGCAGCACCTGATGCTGCAGCGTCTGATCGTCCGGCACCTGGATGCCGCGGGCCTTCAGTTCGCTGGCGATGCGCTGGGATGCGTCGCGCAGCTCGCGCAGCGTGATGACGTCCTTGTCGACGATCGCGGCGATGCCGTCCACGAATTGTTCGCCTTTCGGCGCGGGCGCTGCATTGTTCTGCGCGGTGGGAGCGGCCTTGGCGCCGCTGTTTGCGCCGCGGGCGGTCTGCTCGGCCGCGTGGGCGGCGGGCAAGCCAGCGCACAGGGCCAGCAGCAGCGCATTGCCGGAGAGGCGGCGCAAAGTGTGCAACCTACGCATCATTCATACCTTTCAAATGTAGTTCCGGCAGGCACAGGCGGCGTGACGCGCGTGTAACCGGGGATACTTCTGTTCAGCAGGTTCATCGGGTCGGTTCCAAGGGAACCCAGGCCGGTGAGCTCAAGCTGGAAGAACAGCGCGGAGTTGGTGTCCGCCGCCGATACGGCGTAGCGCTGGTAGACCATGCGGCCTACCCAGCAGCAGTCGCCCTTGTACTCCAGGCCGGCGATGGCCTGCGTCACGCGGGGCGATTCCGTCGTGTTGGCGACCGTGCTGGACGGCCCCGAACGCAAAGAATAGTCCACTCGGCCCACACCGTACCAGCGCTTGCTGAACGGCCATTGCACCGCAAGGCTGACCTGGTTCTGGCCCTGCGGTTGATAAAGCACGCCTGGCTGGGGGTCGCGCTGGTATCGGTAGGCGACCGCCACCGTGGTCAGGCGCTGCGGCGACCAGCGCGCGCTGATCAGCCCGCGCGACCAGTTGTTGTCGTACGGGTTGTATTGCGCGGCGATGTCGGTGTTCAGGGTGTCGGTCAAGGCTGCGCTGGCGCCCACCAGGAAGTCGGAACGCACGTCCTCGCGCGGCGTCTCGCCGGGCAGAGTGACCTTCTGGTCCTCGAAGTAGAAGCGCTGCGCCACGCCAAGCGACAGGCGCTCGAAGCCGGTAGCGGCGTCCAGCCAGCGCGTCGTCAGCGCCGCCGTCAACTGGTTGGCGTTCGCGATGCGATCCCAGCCGCCGGTATAGATGTTTTCCTCGAACGCCTGCGAGAAGCTGAAATCAGCCAGCGAGGTGTCGTAGACGGGCAGCGTGGACTGATTCCGGTACGGCACGTTCAGGTAATACAGCCGCGGCTCGAGCGTCTGGGTGGACGACTTGCCGAACAGCGTGGTGTCGCGCTCGAAAATCAGGCCGGTGTCCAGCGACATGATGGGGACGGTACGCGACTGCGACCGAGGCAAGCCATCCGCCGACCCGTTGTTCAGATTCAGAGTGTCAACGCCGAACCATTTGGTCTGGTACTGCGTGTAGTTGACGCCCACCTTGGGAATGACGAACCAGCCCGGCCGCACGATGGGATAGGAAACGGTCGGGTAGGTCTGGAGGCGGTCTCCGTCGGGGTAACGCAGCGTCGAACCGAACGACGGCATGCTGAACCGCACCGCGGTTGACGTCCAGTCGACGTCGAAGCCGCCCCAATCGTATCTGGCGCCCCGGAGATAAAGCTCGGGTTCCTTGTTGTACGGCGGAATCAGCGGCGCGTCGGGGTCCTGCAGCGTCTGGTACTTATAGACTTGGGCGTACGCGCTCCAATAGCGCGAGCCCCAGCCCACGCGTCCGCGCTGTGGCAGGTAGGTGGTCGACGCCTGGTTCAGCCCCAGTTGCGAAATATCGCGGTAGTAGTTGTCGTCCGAGACTTTGGCAATGTCCCAGTCGGTATAGAAGCCGTGCGAGAAAGTCTGCTGGTGGCGCCACCAGTACATCCAGCGGTCTTCACCGGTGACATGATCGTCAGGCAGGTACGTCCCGTCGATGGTGCCGACATAACTCGATCCCAAGTAGCGGAACTCACCCCCCAGTTGCGTGCCGCGCTTGGAAAAATAGCGCGGCTGCACCGTCAGGTCGTAATTGGGAGCCAGGTTGAAGTAATACGGGATCGAGATGTCGAAACCGCCCTGGCTGGTCGTGCCATAGGTCGGAATCAGAAAGCCCGACTTGCGCTCGCGCTTGACCGGAAAGGTCATGTAGGGCGAGGCCAGGATAGGCACATCCTTGAAATACAGCACGCCGCCGCGGGCCACACCCTCGTTTTCGTCGAAATCGATGTCGACCGAATTGGCCTTGATGTACCAGGACGGATTCGGGCAGGGGCAGCCGCTATACGTCACCGTATGCAGCCGCATCTGCGACTTGCTGAAAATGTCCGCGTGGTCGGCGACGGCGAAGCCGCCCGTGGCGCCCATCCAGAAATTGGGCTGCTCGACCTCGCCGGAGTAACGGTCCACGTTGAACTTGGCGTTCGGCCCGGTCACCAGCGTGCCGTCGCGCATCATGCGGGCATTGCCGCGAACATCGACCTCGCCGGTGTCCTTGCGGTAATTGATCTCGTCGCCCTTGATGACGCCGTCGATGCGGCGCACCTGCGCACTGCCGGTCAGATTCAGTTCGGATTCGGGGTCCCCGGAAATGCGGTCCGCTTCCATGTAAGCGGGAATGCTTTCGTCCGGCAGCCGGTGGATCCGCAGGCCGGGCGAAGTGCGCAATTGCGGAGCGGACGTGACGGACGGTGCCGAGGTGACAGACGGCGCGGAGGCGGCGGTGCCCGGGCTACCTTGGGCCTGAACGGTTCCAGCGGCGACGCTGACAACAGAGAGGATCAACCACGGAACCTTGCGCACGAATGAAAACAGCCCTTATTGACCATGGGAGAGCCGGACAAAGGCGCCCAGGCGGGGCCGATGCTGACGGAAACGAGCCGGTATTATAGAGAAGCCGCGAACAACGCCCAGCCTTATGTTCGCCAAACCCGGTTTCCGCAATATTGCCCTTCTGACACGGATCTTCCTTGAAAAACGATCACGACCCCCGCCTGGCGCAGGTCCGCGCCTGGCTGGAAGGCCTGCCTTCCGCGCTGAACCTGGCCGTGGAAACACTGCGCCCCGCCTCGGCCGACGCCAGCTTCCGTCGCTATTTCCGGCTGGATGCGGGCGAGCGCAGCCTGGTTGTCATGGATGCCCCTCCCCAGCATGAAGACTGCCGCCCGTTTCTGCACGTGCAGCGGCTGCTGGCGGACGCCGGACTGAACGTGCCGGCCGTGCTGGCGCAGGACCTGGACCAGGGCCTTCTGCTGTTGTCCGACCTTGGCGAGCACACCTATTACCAACGCATCCAGGCCGGCATCAGCGACGCGCAACTGCAGACGTTGTACCGGGAAGCGCTGGCCGCCCTGGTCAAACTGCAGCAGGCGTCGACTTCCGGGCTGGCCTCTTATGACGGCACCCGGCTGGCCGACGAACTCAAGCTGTTTCCCGAGTGGTACGTGCAGAAGCACCATGGCGAGACGCTGGACGACAAGACGGCCAGCGCGCTGGAAAAGATTTTCGCGCTGCTGTCGGCCAGCAATGCCGGACAGCCGCAGGTGCTGGTGCATCGCGACTTCCATTCGCCCAACCTGATGGTCTGCGACCAGCCGCAATACGGCCCCAATCCGGGCGTCATCGATTTCCAGGACGCGCTGTCCGGCCCCATCACTTACGATCTCGCTTCGCTGGTGACGGACGCCCGGACCACCTGGGAAGAGCCCCAACAGCTTGACTGGGCCATCCGCTACTGGGAAATGGCGCGCGCCGCCGGCCTGCCGGTCGACGCCGATTTCGCGGAATTCCACCGAGCCTATGAGTGGATGGGCCTGCAGCGCAATCTGCGCATCCTCGGCGTCTTCGCCCGCCTGAACCATCGCGATGGCAAGGCGCACTACCTGGCCCACATGCCGCGCGTCAACGGCTACGTGCGCCAGGTCGCGCAGCGCTATGGCGTTTTCACGCCGCTGCTTCGTCTGCTGGACCGTCTGGACGACCGCCAGGTCAGCGTCGGATACACCTTCTGATGCGAGCCATGATTCTTGCCGCCGGGCGCGGCGAACGCATGCGGCCGCTGACCGACCGCCTGCCCAAGCCCATGCTGCCGGTGGGCGGCAAGCCGCTCATCGTCTGGCATCTGGAACGCCTGGCCAAGGCAGGTTTCCGGGACATCGTCATCAACCACGCCTGGCTGGGGCACGAAATCGAAGGCGCACTTGGCGATGGCGCTGCCCACGGCGTGCGGATCCGCTATTCGGCCGAGGCCTCCGCGCTGGAAACCGCGGGCGGCATCGCGCAGGCTCTCCCGCTTTTGGGCGATGCCCCCTTCCTGGTCATCAACGGCGATATCTGGTGCGACTGGAATCCCGCCGCGGCCCGCGACGTGGCGCCGCGATTGCCCGAGTCCGGCGCGTGGCTGCTGCTGGTGGACAATCCCGCGCACCATCCCACCGGCGACTTCGTCCTAAAGGCGGACGGCCGCGTGCTGGCACAGGGAGAGCCCCGTTTGACCTTTGCGGGCGTGGGCGTCTACCATCCTTCGTTGTTCGCGGACGTCCCGCGCGGCGCGGCAGCACCCTTGGCTCCCTTGCTCAGGCAAGCCATGAGCCGGGATCTGGCCTGGGGCGCCCGCCACGCCGGCCGATGGACAGACGTCGGAACGCCGCAACGGTTGGCCGACCTGGACGCGGAACTGGACGGCATGGCCGGTTGATACCCACATATTTCACAATATCAAGGTGCGCAACGAGGCTTGTCTGCGCATTCATCGCCCCCGGCTAACGGGGTATTCTCTGACGCTTTGGCATGCGCGCGCCGCCTGCCAACGAGCAAATACACAGGAAGTTTTCTAGGAATGGGGATGTTTGGAAGATCGCAACGGGCTGTGTTCAAGCCCTCCGTATACCAGCCGGGCCAGCGCACGCGCCGCATGCCGCGGTGGCTTGTCCTGCTGCTGGTCGGCATCGCGCTTGGCGCGGGCGGCGTGCTCTTCCTGCAAACCAATTACGGTCCGCAGCGCCTGACCGTCGAACAATCCGAACAGCTGCACAGCGAACTCAGCGCCTCCAACCTCGAACGCCAGCGCCTGCAATCGCAGCTTGAAGAAGCCACGCAGCAGCGCGACGCCAACAAGTCGGGCCACGAGAAGCTGACCAGCGACCTGGCCGACGCGCGCGCCCGGATCGACACGCTGGATAAGGAACTGGTGCTGTTCCAGGACGCCATGCCGCCCGATCCCCGCGGCGGCAACCTGGGCATCCGCTCGGCCACCTTCAAGCGCGCGCCCGGCCAGCTGGACTATCAGGTCCTCGTTATGCGCGAAGACCGCCAGGGCGCCCCCTTCAAGGGCACGCTGACCTTCGCCATCGACGGTTCCTACCCCAACGGACGCGCCGCCACCGTCACCCCCGAAGGCCCCGCCCTCACGGTGGACCGCTACGACTACGCGCTGGGCCAGCTCAAGCTGCCCGACGGTTTCACCCCGAAGGTCGTCGTGCTGCGCGTGATGGACGCCAACCAGAAACAGCAGGCCATGCGTATCTATTACGTGCGCAACTGAAGCGCACCCTGAACGCCACGAAACCCGCCTGATCCGGCGGGTTTTTTTTGCTCGTTCTAAGTAGTTGCGCACGCAACATATCGAGCATATAGTTGCGCAAACAACCAAATCATGGAGACAGCATGACGCTCCCCACGCACGTCCCCGTCCTGATCGCCGGCGGCGGCCCAGTCGGGCTTACCCTGGCGGCGCTGCTGGCCGAATACGGCATTGCCTCGCTGACCGTCGAAGCCGACGACAGCTATTGCAGTGGCAGCCGCGCCATCTGCATGTCGCGGCGCTCTCAGGAGATCCTGAGCTGGGTCGGCGCCGACCAGCCGCTGATGGCCACGGGCCTGGCCTGGACCGGCGGCCGCAGCTACTTCCGCGACCGCGAGGTGCTGCATTTCCAGATGCCTCATGACCCCCAGCAGCGCTACGCGCCCATGGTCAATATCCAGCAGTACTACATCGAGGAATTCGCACACCAGGCCATGCTGCGGCGCCCGGGCCTCGCCACGCTGCAATGGTCCGCCAGGGTCATCGGCGTGCAGCCGGACGCGGATGGGGTGTCGGTGGAAGTGGAGACGGGCGGAACGCGCCAGACCGTGCGCGCCGACTGGCTCGTCGCCTGCGACGGCGGACGCAGCACCGTGCGCGAGGCCATGGGGCTCAAGCTGGAAGGCATGCAGTATGAAGGCCGCTACGTCATCGTCGACATCGAGCAGGAATCGCAGCGGCCCGTCGAACGCCTGGCCTGGTTCGATCCGCCGTCGAATCCAGGCTCCACGCTTCTGATGCACCGCCAGCCCGGCAACGTGTGGCGCGTCGACTACCAGATCCGAGACGACGAAGACCCCGAAGAGGCCGTCAAGCCGGAAAACGTGTTGCCGCGCGTGCAAAGCCATCTGGACATGATCGGCGAGACCGCGCCCTGGAAGCCGCTCTGGATTTCCATCTACAACGCCAAGTGCCTGACGCTGGACAGCTATCGCCACGGACGCGTGCTGTTCGCCGGCGACGCGGGGCACCTCGTTCCCATCTTCGGCGTGCGCGGTCTGAACTCCGGCCTGGATGACGCCGGCAACCTGGCATGGAAACTGGCCTGGGTGCTGAAAGGCCAGTCGCCCGATTCGCTGCTGGACAGCTACAGCGTCGAACGCGTCCACGCCACCCGGCAGAACCTGGCCTACGGCGCCAAGAGCACCGAATTCATGGCCCCGCCGGACTTCGGTTTTCGCCTGATGCGTGACGCCGCCTTGCGCCTCGCGCTGGTGGACGACAACGTCCGTTCGCTGATCAACCCACGCCAATCCGCGCCCATCTCGTATGACACCTCGCCGCTGAACACGGATGACTGCGCGCCTCAGGCCGGCCCCGCAGCGGCGCCCGGACAGCCAGCGCCCGATGCCCTGCTTCAGGACGGCGAAGCGGCGCAATATCTCAGCGCCAGTTTCGGCGCGGGCTTCGTCGCCCTCGCGATCTCGCCCGACGCCGCGTTGTCGGCGACCCTGGACGGACTGGCCGATGACACGCAAGGCGCTCCGCACCCGCTGCGCGTGCTGCGCGCCGGCGCTGGGGGCCTGGCGGACCCGCACGGCCACCTGAGCCAGCGCTACGGCAGCGATGCCGGCACCGTCTATCTGCTGCGCCCGGACGGCTACGTGCTCGGCCGCTGGGCGTCGCCCGCCGCGGCCGAACTGCGCGCCGCGCTGGCGCCCTACTACCCCTCGGTCACTCAGAACGCCACGACGAAAGGCCAAGCATGAACAACGATGAACTGGACCAGGTCTACACCGGCATGGCGCAGGCGCTGACGCGCGTCGGCGAGTCCCGTGCGCCGCTTTTCTTGTCGATACTCGGGCTGTCTTTGCTCAGCCGCCTGCCCAATGCAGAGGACGCGCTCGCGCTGATGGCGCAGGCCGAAGCGTCCAGCCTGGATGACGGCGCTATGGCAAACTACCCGGCCTCCCTTCCCAACCGACCGACGTGAAAACGCCCGCCCTGGAAAGATTCCTGACCTACCGCCTGCACGTGCTCAACAAGATCACGGACCGGGACACGAATCGCGCCTATCTCAAAGACTGCGACATCCCGCTGGGCGAGGCGCGCTGCCTGGCCGCCATCGGACGCTACGCGCCCTTGTCGGTCAACGATCTGGCGCGCGCGGCCAACCTGAACAAAGGCCAGGCCAGCCGCTCGGCGCAGGCGCTGGTCGATCGCGGCCTGGTCGAGAAAACGGTATCCGCGTCCGACGGACGCGGTGTGGTGCTGGCGCCCACGCCGGACGGCATGACGCAGTACCGGCAAATCATCGACCTGATCGCGCGCCGCAACCACGAAATCTTCGGCTGCCTTACCGCCGACGAACAACGCCAATTCGGCGAAATGCTGGACCGGCTGATCGGCCATCTGCACGCCGAGGCGGACGACGCGCCGGACTGAACGCCGTTCAGCCTTGCGCCTTCGGCGCCGTCGCGCCCGCCTGCGCGGCGGCCTCGTCCATGAACTGCGCCATGCGCACATCCAGCTCGGTCACGCCGCCCGCGTCATGGGTCGTCAGGGTCACGTCCACGCGGTTGTAGACGTTGGTCCATTCAGGATGATGATTCAGCTTTTCCGCAAACATCGCCACGCGGGACATGAAGCCGAACGCCGCATTGAAGCTGGGAAAGCGGTAGCGCTTCTCGATGGCTTCTCGCGTTGCCGCGGCCTGCCAGCCGGTAAGCGCGGCGATGGCGATATCGGTACCGATGCGGGCGGGAGGAAAGTCGCTCATGACAGACTCCAGAAAGAAAAGGCGGCGGCGCATCGCGCCAGCCGCCCGTTCACGATAAACGCGTCCTCGCCTACTGCCGGACCGCGTACAGGTAGATTTCTACGCGCCGGTTCAGCGCGCGTCCTTCGGCGGTCGCATTGTCGCCGATCGGATCATTCGGGCCGCGGCCTTCGACCGAAAGCCGGTTGGCCGCCACGCCCTGCCCGGCCAGGTAGTCCGTCACGCTCTTCGCACGGTTCACCGACAAGGTCTGATTATGGGCCAGCGCGCCGGTGCTGTCGGTATGGCCGACCACCTTCGCCCGCAACTCGGGATGCTGATTCAGCGAACGCGCCACGCTGTCCAGCACCGGCAGCAACGCCGGCTTGAGCTGCGTCTTGTCCGTGTCGAACGACACGCCGCTCGGAATATTGACCTTCAGACTGCCATCCGGCATTTCCACCACGTCGATACCCAGGGACGAGGCCCCGGACTTCTGCACGTCGTCCTTCACGACCTTCCAGTTGTAGCCCACCAGGCCACCCGCCACCGCGCCGATGCCCGCACCGATCGCAGCGCCCTTGCCATGTCCGATCAAGGCGCCGATACCAGCGCCCAGCGCCGCCCCGGCTCCCGTTCCCACGGCGGTATTCGTCTGCTGCTGCGTGGCGCACCCCGCCAGCAAGGCCCCTGCCGCGGCAAGCACGGCGATCCGGTTGAGCGTTTTTCTTGAATTCATGGCAACCTCCACTGTCCATCCAGATACCGGATCATTCCGGCGAGGATCATGCTAGCAAGGGGCCGTCCGCCGCCGGGCAACATTTTGTACGCCCGGAGATGCGCAAAATTGCGTGTCGTTTGCTACTCCTGACCGCAACGAACCGCCTGATGTCCCTCCCCGGATAACTCCAACTGCCCCCCGTGGCCGTTGGCGTCCGCGAACCGCCATTCGGCACGATCGCCCGCGATCAAGGTTCGGCAGCTATCATGGCTCATCTGCGGAGGCTCCATGACCCTGGCGCGCACTTACTTTTTCAACCGCACAAGCAGCGATATGCTTGCGGAGCTGTGCAGCAGGCAGGAAGATTTCTTTCTGGAAAACGTGGACGACCTGAATTCCGCCGTCGCTGGGATTCAGGCAATGCTGAGCGCAAAAGGGTTGAGCAGCGAGGTGGAGCATGCTCCGCTCAATTCGCCAGCCGGCTGGGGGGATCTGCTTTCCGCGACGGTGCCGGCGATCGGCCTGCTATCGGGACTGGCATCGGGACTTGCTCGCGTCGTCGGATCAGCGACGGGTCCATCCATCGATGTCACGCTGCGCCTGACGTCGGCCACGTCGTTAAGCGTGATTTTCGCCAGATCCAGGGCGCCTGACTGAGGCCAATCCCACGGCGAATTCGTCACAGATCGACCCGCCACAGCGAACTTGCCCAATCGCGTTCTGCCAAGCCGCCTTCTACCCAATCGCCTTCTGCAGCGCTCACCGATCGCTGCACCCAAACACCATTCGAATGGCGCAGGAAATGCAAAAGGCCGTTGGCGATAATCGCCAACGGCCTTTTTAATTTTGGTGGGCTGTGAGTGGCTCGAACACTCGACCTACGGATTAAGAGTCCGCTGCTCTACCAACTGAGCTAACAGCCCTGCAATTCACTCAGTCCCGATCCGCTATCCGGTTTGCGCCGTTGCGTTTCGTTATGTGTGTGCTGCGAAGAAGAAAGATTATATGGGCATTTTTTTGTTTGTGCAAGTCGGCCTGCAAAAATCTTCAGGCAGGCTGCGTTACGCCGCATACCCTCCGTCCACCGCCAAGCTCGCGCCCGTGATGTAGCGGCCTTCGGGGCCTGCCAGGAAAGCGACCATGCCGGCGATGTCGCGCGCTTCGCCGTAGTGCGACAGCGACAGCACGGCGACCATATTCGCGGCGCGGTCGCCACTGGCCGGATTCATGTCGGTGTCGATGGGACCGGGGTGCACCACGTTTGCGGTGATGCCGCGAGCGCCCAGGTCGCGCGCCAGCCCTTGCGTCAGACCGACCAGCGCCGATTTGCTTGCGGCGTATAGCGCCACGCCCGCCCGGCCCGCGCGGCCGGCCAGGCAACTTCCGATATTGATAATGCGCCCACCGTCCGGCATCGATGCCTGCGCCGCGCGAATGGCGACGAAAGGCGCGCGCACGTTGATGTCCATCGTGCGCTCATAGTCTTCCAGGCTGTTATCGCCGATGGCGCCGGTCAGGAAAATGCCGGCGTTGTTGACCAGCACGTCCACCGGGCCAAGCTCGCGGATGGACTCTTCGACTGCCCGGCGCACGGCGTCCGCATCCGCCGAGTCTGCCTGAATGGCCCGCGCGCGGCGCCCCTGTCCCGTCAGTTCCTGCACCAAGGCTTGCGCCGCCGCGGCGGACGATGCGCTCACGTAGGTAAAAGCCACGTCAGCGCCGTCGGCCGCCAGGCGGCGGACGATTGCGGCGCCGATGCCGCGGCTGCCGCCTGTCACGAAGGCGATTTTTCCAGTCAGGTTCTGCATTCTGCACCTCATTATGTAGTGATCGGTACAAATATCATCGCCGCGGCGCACCACTTGCGTCAACGATTTTTTTATCGATCAACACAAAATAGCCTGCGCGGGTAAAATCGCGGGCATGGCTGAACGTGGGCGTCCGCGCAACTTCGACCGGGCCCAGGCACTGCACAAGGCCATGGAAGTCTTCTGGTCGAAAGGGTACGAAGGAGCATCGCTGTCCGATCTGACGGAGGCGATGGGCATCAACTCGCCCAGTCTTTATGGCGCGTTCGGCTCCAAGGAAGGTCTGTTCCGCGAAGCGGTGGCGCTGTACCGCGACACCGAAGGCGGGTCCGGCCGGCGGGCGTTGCTGGCCGCGGCCACCGCGCGCGAAGCCATCGAATCGATGCTGCTGGCGTCCGCCGAACGCTTCACGGCGCCAGGCCTGCCGCCAGGGTGCATGATCGTGCTGGGCGCGCCGGCAGGCTGCGACAACCAGGCCGGCGTCAGCGATTTCCTGGGAGACAACCGCCGCGAGATGCAAAGCCGCATCCTCGCCCGCTTGACCGCGGGCGCCGCGCAAGGCGAGCTCCCGCCCGGCACGGACCTCAAGGGACTGGCGGCCTTCTACACGACCGTCCTGCATGGCATGTCGATCCAGGCGCGTGACGGCGCCAGCCGCAAGACCTTGCAGGCGGTGGCCCGGCAGGCGATGCGCGCCTGGGATGCGCTGACGGAAGATGCCGCGCCGCCGTCCGGTGTCCCCCCGGGCCGCAGCCGCAACTGACGGACGCCATCATGTTCCGCGTCGACCTGCGGCACCTCATCCTGTGGATCAGCCTGCTGTCGATCGTCGTGGTCCTGGCGGGCGGCCTGCACGCCAGCTACCTGGTGCAGCGTGATCTGCTGTTGCACAACGCAATGGACGCGAACCGCATCTATGCGTCCAAACTTGCGCTGACCACCGACGCGCTGTTGAACGACATCCGCCGCTACCTTTCGTACAGCGCCGACGAGCTGGCCGACATGGAAAGCAATCCTGCGCAGACGGCCGAGGAAACTCGGCGTCAAGAGCAGCAGATGGGCCATTTCAACTCAAGCTTTATCGCGTCGCCGCAAGGCAAGGCCCTGGCGGTGTCGCCGTCGTACCCGCAATTGCTGGGGCAGCAACTGACCAGCGACGCCGTCATGCAGGCGCTGGACGCCAGGCGGCCGACAATCAGCGAGCCCTTCCAGGCCCGGAACGGGCGGTGGCAGATCCTGTACACCCAACCCATCTTCTCGCGGGACTACCGGTACCTGGGCTTTATCGCGGGCTCGCTCTACCTGCACGAGGACAATGTGCTGGACCGCCTGCTCGACCAGCACTTCTACCGCGACAACTCCTATCTCTTCGTGATAGACCGCAAGGGGACGCTGATCTATCACCCCAACCGCGACCAATTGGGCAAGACCGCACCCGACAACGAGATTTTCGCTTCAGCCCGGCGCGGAGAAACCGGCGAAAGACGCTTCATCGATGACGAAGGCCGGGACATGCTGGCGGGCTACGCGCCCGTGCCCAGCACTGGCTGGAGCGTCATTGTCCAGCGGCCGGTGGCCAGCACGTTGCAGCCCCTTGGCGATCTGCTGTTCGCCACGGCGCGCAACACCTTGCCGTTGCTGCTGATCTCGGTGGTTCTGATCTGGCTGCTGTCGCGCTGGATCGCCCGCCCGCTTGGCGAGATGGCCAGCATCGCCAAGCGCATGCAGGATCCGGACTCTGCGGATCGCATCCGCGAGGTCCGCTCCTGGTATTTCGAGGCCGCCCAACTCAAGCGTGCCCTGCTGATGGGACTGGCGTCGATCCATCACAAACTGACCGATCTGCGCCGGGAAAACACGACGGACACGCTGACTGGCCTGTTGAACCGGCGCGGCATGGACGAAGCACTTGCCCTGTTGGAAGCAGAGGCCGCTCCCGTGGCAATCGTCGCGATAGACATCGATCACTTCAAGCACATCAACGACCGTTACGGCCACGCCGCCGGTGACCAGGCCCTGCAAGCGCTGGCAGGCGTGATGCGCGAAGGCTCCCGCAGTGGCGACGCATTGGCGCGCACCGGCGGCGAAGAATTCGTCATGCTGCTGCCATCGGCAAGCATGACCGCCGCCATCGCCATCGCGCAGCGGCTGCGCGATCGCCTTGCGTCGCGCGGTGCGCTGCCGCTGCCCACCCCGATCACCATTTCCGTGGGCGTGGCCAGCTATCCGGAGCATGGCGCGACGCTGGGTGCTGTGTTCCAGCGCGCGGACCGGGCGCTTTACCACGCCAAGAATCATGGGCGGGACGCGGTGTGCGCGGCGGACGACGACGCGCCGGAAGGCTGCCGGCTGGTGCCGCCGCCCTGACGTCATTTACGCTTGTCGGGAGCCGGCGCCTTCGGCGGCGTGCGCATCTGCTCCAGCATCGGGCCGCAAGCGTTCTCGTCCGTGGTGCTGGGCGCGATAAGCGCCAGCAGCCCGGCCGCCGGTGTCAGCAGCACGCCCAGCGCCACCATGCCCGCCCCCCGCGCGGCGAGCGGCGCCACGTGCACGCCCACGTCGGGCGATCCGAAGGTCCCGCGAACATACAGCGGAGAGCGCAGCGAGAAAATGCGGAAGCCCTTGCTGTCGGGCGAGATATCCAGGTCCATGGTCTCGTCCTTGAAGTTTGCCGTGCCGGTGATGGTGATCAGGGCATTATCGGTGTCGAATACGAACAGACGCGGCGTCAATACGCCCTTCTTCACCTCGAGATCCGCGGCGCCGCAATTGATCTGCACCTCATCGTCGCCGAACAGCTTCGAGACAACATAGTTGGCAACGTTCAGGCCGGCAAGCTCCATCAGGCTGCGGCTGATCACGCCGTCATTGACCAGCATTTTCACGTCGCCCGTTGCTGAACCCAGCAAGGCCGCAACCGAGTTGCCCGTTCCGCTGATCGCAAGGTCGCCGTTCAATTCGCCCAGGGTCTTCTGCATGGATTCCGTCGCGGGGAACAGCTGCTTGAGCTGAAGGCGGCGCGCCCGCATTTCGACGCGGCCAGTGAGCGGAGAATTCGCGCCGTCCAGCCGCGCCGTGGCGCTCATGCTTCCGCCCGCCATCCCGAAACGCAAGGGATCGAGCGTAAGTTTTCCATCCTGCAACACGACGTGCACGGACAAGTCCGACAGCGGCAGCTTGCTGTCGTGAATGATGCGCGCCCCCTCCAGCGCCACGTCCGCATCCATGTCGCGCCACCGGTCCGTGCGGAATTCCTGCGTGGGCAGGACCTTTCCGCCCTTGGGCTTGGCGGGCGCATCCTTGGACTTGTCCACCGCGGCTCGCGAGCCGCCGCCGGACGGCACGCCGATCAGGGGGCCAAGATCGTCCATCCGCAACAGCTTGGACGACAGCTTGCCGGTCAGCTTGGGCCGCGGGGCGCCCAGCGCGAACGTGATGTCGCCGTGCAGGTCGCTGTTGCCGACCTTGCCGTTGAAACCCTTGTACTCAAACACCGCGCCGCCCGGATTCTGCAGTTTCGCCACGAGATGGCCGTCCGTGGAGTACGGTGGCGTGTCCGGCAGCGTCACGCCAGTCAGCGGATAGAGCTGCGACATGGACGAGCCCGACAGCTTCAAGTGCAGATCCAGCGCTCCCAGGTTCACCGGATCGGTCAGCGTGCCCGCAACCGACGCCCGAGTTCCGCCGATAGCGACATCGGCCTGCAGGGGAAAGGGCTGTTTGGGATCCTGCAGCGCCAGCATGCCGCCGACCTTGCCCTCGCCTTTGGTCGACAACCCCTTGAACTTGCCATCGACCTTCCAGCCAAACACGTAGTCGCGCGGCGCCGGCGCCGATCCGTCTTGCGGCACAAACGATTTCCCCGCCACATCCGCGAACGGCACCGGTTTGCCCAACGGGTCGACCAGCACGGTCAGGTCCGCCTTCAGGACGTCGTCGACAAATCCCACGCGGCCTTTATCGAAGCCGATTTCATTGATATCCAGCACCCAAGGCGACGGCTCGCCCGTTTCCGGCAGCGTGAAGACCCAATTGGCCCGGCCGTCCTCCAGCCGCTGGAGGTCCGCAGCCGGCTCTGTCAATTGAATACGGCGGATGACCACGCGCTGACCCAGCAGCGGCAGGAGCGCCAGGCTGAACTCGCCCCGCTTCAGGGTGGCGAAATTCGGCGCCTTGGCCCACGACGGGTTGCCGATCGAAATATCGTTCGCGATCACGCGCGGCCAGGGCACCCAGGATCTCCAGCCCCCTTCACCCTGCTCACGCCCCCACTTCACGCTCAGGTCGCCATTGATAGCAAAGGGGCGGCCCATGGCGGCGCTGGCACGCTCATTGATCATGGGCTTGGCGCGGTTCCAGTCGAACGTGGCGATCACCACCACCAATACCGCCACCAGCAGGGCAATGCCCCCTACAATCCCGATCGCTATTTTTCTTGTTCGCGTCATGGTTACTATCCTTGGCGTTGCTGCCGGCCAACCGACGCCGGCTGTGATATCCACCCAAGGGTATCGCGGCCCGCAGCGCTGTTCGGGCGTGGCGACGCCATAATGTATGTGGATTTTTCAGTGTGGCGCGCCTGCGTATCCTTGCCCGGCACGCTCGTCCACCACGGTGCACAGCACATAGCGTGCCTGGACAGCTCTGCGACGTTACAAAGAGAGACGACTCGGGCGGACAAAAGCAAACCTGAATGCCTCGATTCGCTGAATTTTTGACACGCGCGCGGCTCAAATGCCCAAAATGATTGAATCCGCACCTGCCCCGGGCGGATGGCAGAACAACCTGGAGGCCCGATGCGGCATTCAACCGTAGTCTTCGTGTTGGCGGCGTTCGCGCTGCTGACGCTCAGCCGCCTGGCGCTCGCGCTATGGCAATGGCAGCGCGTGCGCAACGCCGGCGGCCTGTGGCCCCTGCTGCTGCGAGGGCTGCGCATCGATGCGCACCAGATCGCCGTGCTGGCCGCCCTGCCGGCCGTGCTTTCACCCCTGTTCGGCCATCTGCCCGTCGCCGCCACGATCGCATCGGTCTGGTATTTCGTCGCCCTCGTCCTCCTGGCTTTCCTGGAAGTGGCGACGCCGCCCTTCATCGTGGAATACGACTCCCGTCCCAACCGGCTGTTTGTCGAATACCTGAAGCACCCGCGCGAAGTCTCGGGCATGCTGTGGCGCGGCTACAAGGGCGCTTTGGTGGGCGGTCTGGCCGCGCTGGCGCTGATCGGCTGGGGCGCCTATGCCCTGCTGGGCGACGCGCGTCCGGATGCGCCCCTGACCTGGTGGCAGATGCCGCTGGCCAGCGTGGCGATCCTGGCGGTGGTCATCCTGGCGATCCGCGGCACCCTTGGCCACCGCCCCATCAACCCGTCATCGGTCGCCTACAGCGCCGACGGCATGCTCAATACCCTGGCGCTCAATTCGCTCTACAACGTCTTCTATGCGGTCTACAGCATGAAGAACGAAAAGTCGGCGTCCGCGGTCTACGGCGGCATGAACGACGACAAGATGCACCAACTGGTGCTGGCGCAGGCCGGACTGCCCTACCCTCCGCCCAATCCCGACTTCCCCAGCCTGCACCGCCAGCCGGCCACGCGCAAAACCTCGCGTCCCCTGAATCTGGTGATCATTCTTGAAGAAAGCCTGGGTGCGCAGTACAGCGCCGACCTGGGCGGCGCCAACCTCACGCCGGAGCTGGACGCCTTGGCGCGCGAGGCCTGGACCTTCACCCGCGCGTACGCCACGGGCACGCGATCGGTGCGCGGCTTGGAGGCCGTGACTACCGGTTTTCTGCCCACGCCCGCGCAGGCGGTGCTGAAGCTGCCGCGGTCGCAACGCGGCTTTTTCTCGCTGGCCGACTTGCTGGGCCGCCATGGCTACCATTCGCGCTTCATCTACGGCGGCGAGGCGCACTTCGACAACATGAAGGGCTTCTTCCTGGGCAACGGCTTCAGGCAGATCGTGGACCGCGCCGATTTCATCGATCCCGCTTTCGTCGGCACCTGGGGCGCCTCTGACGAAGACATGTTCAATGAGCTGGATCGACTGCTGCGCCAGGACGCCGACCAGCCCACCTTTACGCTGGCCTTCAGCGTATCGAACCATTCGCCGTGGGAATACCCGACCGGCCGCATCGAGACCGACGGCAACCCCGCCACGGTGGAAAACACGGTGCGCTACGCTGACTGGGCGCTGGGACGGTTCTTCGAGCGCGCCAAGGCATCGCCGTATTGGGAGAACACCGTATTCCTGGTGGCGGCGGACCACGACTCGCGCGTCTTCGGCGCCAGTCTGGTGCCGGTACGGCACTTCCACATTCCGGCCGTGATCCTGGGGGCCGGCATCGAGGCGCGGCGCGACGATCGCCTGATCAGCCAGATCGACCTGCCCCCGACCCTGCTGTCGCTGATCGGCGTGGACACCGAGCATCCGATGATCGGCCACGACTTGACGCGCAGCACCCCCGGCCGGGCCATCATGCAATACGACAACACCTACGGCTATCTGAAGGAAGACAAGCTGCTGGTGATGGCGCCCAACAAGCCTCCTGTGCAGTACCACTACACCGCGCCGGAAGAGTACGCGCCGGCGCCGCTGGACGCCGGCCTGGCCACCGAGGCGCTGGCCCATGCCCTGTGGCCAAGCTGGGCCTATCGCGAGGGCCGCTACAGCCTGCCCGGGCAAGCGCCGACGCAATCGGCCGCTGAAGGCCAGCGCGCGAACTGAAAACGCTACGGAAGGCCAGCGCGCGAATTGAATTGTGCAGTGGCCGAATGGGTGGCGGGGCAGCCGCCGCCCGGATAGCCGTCAGGCAGTCGGCGCGCGGTTTGCCTGTGGCGCCGGCCGCACGAAAGCCTTGCGCTTTTTTTCGATGACGGCATGGCAGTGGCAATCGGGGCTGTGGTCGTTGACCATGCCCACGGATTGCATGAAGGCATAGACGGTGGTGGGCCCGACGAATTTCCAGCCGAGCTTCTTGAGGGCCTTGGACAGCGCCGCGGATTGGTCGGACGACGAGGCGCCAAGGGTGGACGCGGCGTCTGCGGGGGCTTCGTACCGCCAGAAATACGCGGCCAGCGAGCCCTCGGTTTCGATCATTTCCAGCGCGCGGGCGGCATTGTTGATCATGGCTTCGATCTTGCCGCGGTGACGCACGATGCCCGCATCGGCCAGCAGTGCCTGCACTTCCTTTTCGCCGAATGCCGCCAGCCTTGCGGGTTCAAAGTTGGCGAAGCCTCGGCGAAAGGCGTCCCGCTTGTTCAGGATGGTGCGCCAGCTGAGGCCCGACTGAAAACCTTCAAGGCAGAGCTGTTCGAACAGTGCGCGGTCGTCGGCTTCGGGGCGCCCCCATTCGGCGTCGTGGTAAGCCATGTATTCAGCGGACGTATCCACCCAGCCGCAACGGGCAAGACCATCGGGAAAATCGGTTTTGGCGTGCACGGAAGGCTCCTGAAGGCTGAAGGGTTACCGATGCTACTCCAGCAACGTCCCTGAAAAAAGTCGTAGCGGCCGCAGCTCATATCCAGCTACTATTTCCGGCCCTGATTCCGCGCCGGCCCGCCGCGCGCGCCCCGGATCAGCACGGCCGGCCGACGCCTAGCGGCTTGCGTCGCGCCATTGGACCGGGAGCCGGACAGGCCCATCCCGGACTTCCCTCCAATGTCCCTGACACAGACTTCCCTAATCTCGTTCGTCTCCCCCGCCGTCCTGGCCGGCGACGACCCGGCCGCCAATCCCTGTCTGGACTGCGGCGCCTGTTGCGCGCACTTTCGCGTGTCCTTTTACTGCGGAGAGCTGGCCGGCGAAAACGGCGGGCGCGTGCCGCTGGACCTGGTGACGCAGATGAGTCCGCTGCGGGCCTGCATGAAAGGCACGGAGATGGGCGGCGGCCGCTGCATCTCGCTGCGCGGTGAACTGGGCAAGCCCGGCATCCACTGCGCCATCTACGAGGACCGCCCCACGCCTTGCCGGGAATTCGACATATGGATGCCGGACGGTTCGCCCAATCCGGACTGCCAGCGCCTGCGCATGAATCTGGGCCTGGCTCCCGTGCCGCCAAGGCCCGACGCCGAGAACGACCCGCAAGGCCCGATGCATCCCGACCAGCCCGCCGCGGCCTGATCCACCTGCCCGCGCCCTGCCGCGCGGGCAGGCGCGCTATGCCCGGTCCGCGAGATAGCGGGTGGGCGTCGTGCCGAAGGCGGTGCGAAAACTGCCGATGAACGCGCTGGTGCTTTCGTAGCCCACCGAGAGCGCGGCCTGCGTGACCGACCCGCCTCGAAACAGCATTTCCAGCGCCCGCAGCAGGCGCGCCTGGTGGCGCCATTGCCCCAGTGTCACGCCGGTTTCCTGGCGGAAGCGGCGCATCAAGGTGCGCGAAGACATGTTCAACCGCTGGGCCCATTCGTCGATGCCGGCGGTGTCGTCGGGCGTGTCCAGCAGCGTATTCGCCAAGTCCTGCAGGCGCGGATCCGCGGGCATCGGCAGCGGCAGCGGCAGGGACGCTTCCCCATCATGCTGCCGAAGTTCCTCCAGCAGCACCTCGAACAGCTGGACCTGGTAGGCCGACGGCATGTCATGCCAGGCGCCGCTGGTAAACCGATCGATGAGCGCTTCGATCAATTTGGACGACGGCCAGGACCGGCAGTACGGCGGCAGGCGACCGCAGACTTCCGGGTGGACGTGCACGAACGATCCGCGCGCTTCGCCGAACCAGCGCGCCCCATGCTGCACGCCGGGCGGTATCCAACTCAGGCAGCTTGGCAGCACCGTCAAGACCCTGGCGCCCGACTGCACCATGATCAGCCCCTCGTGGACCAGCACCAGCATGCCCTCTTCGTGGACGTGCGCGGGCACCGCGATGCCTTTGGATTCGCGGCGCCTGCGCACGCTGAACGGCGTCAGCAGGACATCGGGCAACGCGGGCGCGGAGGCCGTTTGAAGCATGGTTGGCAGGTTTGAGCTACAGGTTGACGGGTTCCCGTTAGCGGGTCCATTTGAAAATGTACATCATTCTCATCAATCGGGCATCAGCCCCCCGAATGGAGAATTTTCATGGATCACACACGGCTGCGCGACGCCGGCATCAAAGCCACCTTCCCCCGGCTGAAGATTCTGGACATCTTCTACCGCCACACCGATCAGCACATGAGCGCCGCGGATATCTACCGCACGCTCATCTCTGACCGCAGCAATATTGGCCTTGCCACGGTTTACCGCGTGATCACGCAACTTGAGCACGCCGGTCTGCTCAAACGAACTCAGCTCGATACGCACACCACCGTATTCGAGCTCAACGACAAAGGGCATCACGACCACCTGGTCTGCACGCGCTGCGGCCAGATCCAGGAGTCCAGCGATCCCGCCATGGCGCAACTGGTCAGAAAGATCGCCAGGCGCTGCGGCTTCGAGCTGGACTCATACAGCCTGGTGCTCTACGGCAGTTGCGGCTGCGCCAAGGAGGCGCCCGCCCTACACGGAGAATTCGAATGAACCACGATCACTTTTTCTTCCATGACCTATCCCAGTTTCCCATCGTGACCGCCCGTCACGGCAGTGCGCCGCAGGGCTATTCGGCCAGCTGGATCCGGGAAATGGAGTTGCTGGTGGACAATCCGCGCACTTTCGTGATGGTGGTCCCCGACATGCAGATCGAGGCCGCGCACGAAGACCGCAAAGCCATGATCGAGTGGCAGACAGCCAACATGCCGCGCCTGAAAGCGCGCTGCCGGGCGTTCATCGCCGTGGAACGGGATGCTGGATCACTGGAAAAGCTGCGCAAGCGCGGCGAAAAGATGGCCCATGCATTCGGCATGCCGTTCCTGGCGGTCGCCACGCCGGGCGAGGCCGTCCAGTGCGCCCGCGAACTGCTCGGACAGGCCGGGCCGGGCGGCTTCTACGTGGACTAGCGCCTGCTGGGCTTCGGGGCGGGACCGGCCGGGGCGCGACGCAAATTTAAGAGTTGGCGCGCCGGGCCGTTGTTCAAGGCAGGCGCCGTCAACCGCGCAGCCTTTCCCGCCCCTCCCGCACCCGATGCCCCGACACATGAACCACGCCCTAGCCTGCCAGTTTTGCCGATCGACGCTTGCCCAGGGCGCGGCGCTGCTTGAACAGAATGGCGCAGCCATCTGCAAGGACTGTGTCGACCAGTTCTCGGCCCGGTTCGCCGAAAGGGCTTGGGCCATGGCTGCGACGCCCGAAGAGCAACTGGACGTGCTGCTGGACGAAAGCAGGCGTGCGCTGGAGCAGAGCGAAACCTTGGCCGAAAGGGCGCGCTGCTGCGGACTGAGCCTGCACGAGCTGTCGGCGGCATTTCCGGCGCGGACGCTGTCCTGACGCTGCCGGCGGGCGGGCCTCCGGTGCGACGGCCCCCAGTGCGCCGTTTCAGAACGAACCCAGCGCGCCACCCAACGCGATGACAGCGGCCAGCGCCACGATGGGACCGACAATACCCACCACCACGATGTTCATGTAGCCCTCACGGTGGCTGGATCCGCACACCGCCAGCAGCGTCACCACCGCGCCGTTGTGCGGCAGGCTGTCCAGCGTGCCCGCGCCGATCACCGACACGCGGTGCATCAGCGCCGGATCGATCCCCAGCGACTGCGCCAGCTCCATATACGTGCTGGCGAGCGACTGCAGCGCAATGGTCAGTCCGCCCGAGGCCGATCCGGTCAGGGCCGCGAGCACATTGGTGGCCACGGCCAGGGACACCAGGGGTCCGCCCTCGATGGACAGCACCCAGTCGCGTACCGCGGCAAACGATGGCAGCGAAGCGACGACCGCGCCAAAACCCACCAGGCTCGCAACGCTCAACAACGGCAAGGCGGAAGCGTTCACGCCGGCGTCCATGGTGTCGCGCAGCGACGGCAGGCGCCGGAAGTTCAGCGCCACCAGTACCGCGATGGCGGCGAGCAGCGCCGTGATCACCGACCAGACCCCGCCGACGGCGGCCAGGCTGGTGCCGCCCCAGCGCGGCTCGACCAGCCACGCCGTGTCCATCCGCGGCAGCACCACCAGGGTCATCAACAGATTCACCAGGATGACGACGACCAGAGGCGTGGCGGCCACCAGGACGGACGGCGCATCCGGGCTGCGCTGTCCGTGATGGATTTCGGCGGGATCGAATTCGCGGGCTACGGTGGCGCGTTCTCGCACCACCACGTCTTCGGACACGTCCACATCCATGCCCGCGGGTGCGACGTAGCCCTCGCCCCCGCGTCGCGCCGACGCTTCCGCGCGCGCGAGCCACCACAGGCCGAACCCCAACATGATCACGCTTGCAATGATGCCCAGGCCCGGCGCGGCAAACGGCGTGGTGGAAAAGAACGGCATGGGGATCGCGTTCTGCACGGCGGGTGTGCCGGGCAATGCGGTCATCGTGAACGTGGACGTGCCCAACAGGATGGCCGCAGGCATCAGGCGCACCGGAATGCCCGCCGTTCGAAACAGCGCGTGCGCCATGGGCGCCAACACGAAAAAGGCGACGAACAGGCTGACGCCGCCGTAGGTCACGATGGCGCCCGCCAGCACTACCGCCAGGATGGCGCGCCGTGCGCCCAGCTTGGCGGTCATGAAACCCGCGATGGCCGTGACGGACCCGCTGTCGTCCATGAGCTTGCCGAACAGCGCCCCCAGCAGGAACAAAGGGAAGAACTGCGCGACGAAGCCAGCCGCGCCCCCCATGAACGTCTGCGTCCAGTGCGCCAACAGGGGCTCGCCCGACGCCGCGGCGGTAACGATGGCTGCCGCCGGCGCCAGCAGCAGGATGCTCCAGCCGCGATACGCCAGCCAGATCAGCAGTACCAGGGCGAGCAGGATGCCGAAGAGTCCCATGATCAGACCTCGCCCAGCATTTCGTCGATGTCCAGCGTCGACCGTTTGCCCAGGTCATGGCTATGGGCCGCCAGAAATTGGTCCGCCGCCTTCCTGCCCTCGTCGCGCAGCATGCAGAGAAACGGCCATTCCGCGTTGAGCTTGGACGAATACCCCAGATCCACCATGATGTCGGACGACACCCGGTGGATACGCATCCCCGCCCACATCGCCCCTTCGCCGCTGCCCGGGTCGGCCACCTGGCGCAGCAAAGCGATCATGCGCAGCTCTTTGAGCAGCGACGCGTTGAACGTCACCTCGTTCAGGCGGTTCATGATCTCGCGCGCGCTGCTGGGCAGCCCGGGACGCTCGACCGGATTGATCTGCACCAGGATGGTGTCGTGCGATTCGCATTCGCGCACGAGCGGCGTAATGGTGGGGTTGCCGCTGTAACCGCCGTCCCAGTATGGGTCGTCGTCGATCATCACCGCGCGGAACATCGTGGGCAGGCAGGCCGATGCCAGCAGCACATCAGCGTTCACCTCCGCGTTCTTGAACACGCGGCCGCGGCCCGTACGCGCGTTGGTCGCCGTGATGAAGAGATGGATGGGAGCCCGCGCCAGCTCGTCGAAATCGATGACGTCCCGCAGGATGTCGGCCAGCGGATTGAATCCGGACGCGCTGAGGTCATAAGGGGAAAACACCCGCGACGCCAGGTCGAAGGCGACGAACATGGGTGAGTTGTCCAGGGACCACGAGCCCATCAGCACATCGAGCGGGCTGCGGCGAAACGGGCTGAACTGGGCGGCGTCCGACACGCGGCGCCAGAAGTCTTCGAGCGCGGCGCGGGCGCCGTCTGCGCCCCCGCGCGCATGCCCCAGCACCAGCACGGCGGCATTCATGGCGCCGGCGGACGTGCCCGAGATGCCGTCGATGCCCAGCCAGGGCTCTTCCAGCAGGCGGTCCAGCACCCCCCATGTGAATGCGCCGTGCGCGCCTCCGCCCTGCAAGGCAAGGTCGATCAGCAGGGGCGCGCGTGCATTTGCTGACGCTTTGGATCGGGCCACGGCGGTACTCCTTGCGGGAAGCAAAGGGGTGAGCTTGCGATCTTGATGCCTGCGATATGAACTATGTTGCGGCGCACATACCGTACGGCCGTTATACGCGATGGCCTGGAAAAACGGAAGCCTCCTGATACGCCCACGCCAGTCGGTTGGTTATGAGGCCGTCTGGCAATAAGAACGTAGGCGACCCTGCGCCCGCCGGGGCATAGGAGTTGCTGTCCCAGCGCCATGGCCGAGCCGAATCATGTCCTGGCCCCAGCGAATAGCAGTCTCCCGACACCTCGAATCAATCACTGGCAGCCTTGCAAAAGAAGCAGTGCGGGCATGAGAAAAAAAACTGGACCACTACCCCGCTCCGCCAGCGGACTGATCATTCTGTTGTTCATCGCGTTTGGCGCTTTCATCCCGGCGCGGATGCACCGTCCGCCGAATCGCCCAACCTGCTTGTCGGCGTCAGGTTCATCGACGGGGCTGATCGTGCCGCTGGGGAGAGTGGGCCCTGAACGAGGCGTGCCGGCGGCGCGACAATGGCCCGAGCTGTCGATTGCCGTGAATCTTTCTCCCGTGCAGTTCCGTGGCGCAGGCTTCGCGGCGCGTGTCATCGATCTCGTGAGGAGCGCCGGCGTCAGTCCCACGCAGATCGAGCTTGAAGTCACGGAAGGCGTATTCATCGAAGACGACGGCCGCGTGCAACAAGCGATCAAGGAATTGCGCGAAGCCGGCTTCCGCATCGCGCTCGACGATTTCGGAACCGGATATTCCAGCCTCAGCTATCTGCAGAAGTTCGCCGTGGACAAGATCAAGATTGATCGAAGTTTCGTGGCGAACATCGGAGAAGGGCCCGACTCCGCCGCCATCGTCAATGCGGTCGTGACGCTGGGGCGTTCTATGGGCGTGATCGTCAATGCCGAGGGCGTGGAAACACCCGTGCAGCGCGACTTCCTGAAATCCGCCGGCGTGGCGCCTGTTCGAGTTTGCCATCTGGGACCACACCCCTTCGAGCGGTAGTCCCCGTCCTCCGCGCATCGCACAGCAGTCCAGAGGCACTGCTGGTCACACCTGCTTCCAAAGTCCATTCATCGAAATGGGCAGTTTCGAGACGTTTAGAGTAAATGCGGACTCTCCCGCGTTTATCCTGCCCACGCAGTCGAACACAAGAGCCAGACAATCCAACTCGGAAGCGGAGATTAACCAATCTCTTCCTGCGGCGTGCGTGCAACTGAACCGTCTCGCAGCATGAGTCGCTGCGTCAGCATACTGACCTCACCAACGAACTCGCATCCCAGCGCGACCACTTACACTATTACCGTCGCTGGCGCCCAGGGACTGGTTGTAGTCGGCCCCTGCATAGACGCTTACGCGCTTGGATAGCTGGCCAGACACGCCTAGGCCAATTTGCGCCCAAGTCCCTCCAAGACTAGTTCCCAAAGTCACAGGGCTTCCGTCTTCCGAGCCCGCGAAGGAAGTGCGAGCATCTGCACCCATGTGCTGCCAGATGTTTGCCCGTATCCATCCGGTAGCCTCTTCGCCGCTGGTGGTACTAAATTGCTTCGTAACCCTCGCGCCGACGCGCCCGATCCCTGCGTTCATGTCTTTAAATTTGATGCTCGCGTAATCGTCCTTCGCCTTCGAAATGGATATATGCTGATAAATCAACTGCGCCTGAGGCTCGATTGCCCAGTCATTTCCAAGCGCCAAAGGATATCCGCCCTCGATGGAGGCTGCGATGCCAAAACCATCTGTGGAAAGCCGTTGACCCATCACTGACCGGGTTTTTACGTCCTGATAAAGGGTGCCTTGCACGACTCCGTCCAAATACCCTCCAGAAGGCCCTTTGCGCGTCCAGTATCCACCCAGCGTCGTGCCGTTTAAAGTTGCCTTGCCAGCACGCCCTCCTAAAACCGCGTCCACTTGACTAGACACTGCGCCCACGCCCAAATACACGCCCGCGATATCCCTTTTGCCGAGCTTGTCTTGCGCGCGGTATAAATCGTGGCCAATCTGGAAGCCTGCTATATCGTAGTTATAAGATGCGCCTTGCTTCTTAAACTCCTTGAAGCCTGTTTTGCCGACGCTCCCGGTCTCTCCAAGTACGCGCCCCCATGACGATGATCTTCCCGAGCCGACCGCACCCGCATTGGCGTAATCTTCCCCGTTCCTGTCATGATATGTTCCCAGCATTATCAAGCCGTAACGACCAGACAACGTGGGGATGGCCATATTCAAGGGCACCTCTTCCCGATAGTTTGGTATCTCGGACGCCGGAACTCCCGTATCGGGCCACTCGGGCGTGATCGGGCGAGACGGCTCCTCAGGATCTATGATCGTGCTGCGCAAATAAAATTTATCTGCGTTGGAAGAATCACTACGATGTAGAGAATACTCGTACGCCCCTGCGGCAACACGATTGCCCAGGTAGAATGAGCCCGTAGTTGTGGTCGCGCCATTTTGAGCATCCACTATCAGGATGCCATCCCCCGTCGTTAGCTCGCCCCCTCCGCCGGCGTTAGATATAAGTAGCGACGTGTTACCGCTTGCGCCACCCGAGTCGAGGACCAGGCGATCTGTCGGAGACTCGTCCCCTCCGAGAAAAGTGTTCAATCCGATTACGCCCCGATTTCCGCTGTATTGCCGGACAGTTAACTGCTTGTAACTAGACGCGTCTGCGATCGGCCCGCCCGGGGCGGAGAACACTATCGAACTGGCATCATTGCTCAGCTTAGTAAGGTTGGAATTCCCTGTCATTTGCCAAACGGTCGCGTTCGTCAATGTGACGTTGGAAGTAGCCCCGCTCGCTGTTGCGACGGCTCCTTTGACCTGAAACGAATCAAGGCGGACGTCCGCCACCGCTGGATTTGCCGCGTCCGTCGCGCCTACGATGAGCCACGAACCGCTGTTCGTCTCCGCTTTTGAACCCTGCATTCTTATATCAGCAATACCTCCGTCAACTATGACCGAGGCTGACCGCGCCGCGGAGACGATCACGTTCGTAAGAGTTGCTGTGCCCACAATCCCTGCAGGCCCGGTCATGAAAAGACCCGCAGCACCTGTTCCGGTGGTTGACATGGTGCTGTCCGACACCGTCACGGCACCGCCATTCCGAGTCACGACTGCATGTGCATCCACACCCACCGTGCTGATGTCTAAGTTGCGACCATCCACGCTTGCATTCTGCCCGAAAGCGTAGAGGCCAAATGAGCCTTCACCCTTCGTTGCAAGTCTTGCATTGTTAACGTTTATCGCCGTTAAAGCGCCCACGCCAGCAACATCATTACCAAACGGGTCGGTGCAGTCTCGCGATCCCGGCGCACGCGAGCAGGCCTCAACGGCAGGCGCAAACCCACCAAGAGTTTCAATACTCGCCCCTCCCTCGCCGTCAAATGTGAGGACCGTGGCGTTCAAAGTGGTATCTTCTCCTGCTTGGGCAAGCAGACCGATTCCGTTAAGGCCGGTCGTCCTCACTTTGCTCACGCCATTGATGCTTACGGCGCCACCGAATTCCGCCACAATGCCGTTGGCCGATTGCACTCCGGCAGGCGGCCCCATGGTTTCCACGTTTACATTCGTGGCCTTGATGAACGAGTTTTGGTCAATTGCCGCGAGGCCATACGCGTACGCACCCTGGGTCACGAACGATGAATCCGTCAACGTCAGAGTTCCGCCAAAGGCTGCACGCGCGGCGCGCGAAGATTCACCCTCTGTGAGTACATTCACGCTATCCGCATCAATGGTGCCTCCTCCGTAGGCCTCCAACCCGTGGGAGAAAGACCCGGCGGTCAGAATCGTTGTTCCTTCGCCCCCCGAATTGGGTCGGATAGCAACTACACTGCCGTTGCTGACAACCCCGCTTGAGGCGTCCCCTTTCGTGGCGATGCGTCCGCCCTGAATGACCAATCGCGCGCCCGCGTCGACGCCTACTGCGCCGGAGGCGTTAGGTCCCGCGGTTTCGACGTCAACATTGGTCAGGTTCATAAGCGATCCGGCGTTTTGCACCCACGCGCCGGGCGCGTAGCTCCCCGACGTGCGTACCACGACCGGAAGGCTGTCGCCCGTTGCAATCAACGTACCCGCGCTCTGAGCAAGCAATCCGAATGCATTGAAGCCCGTAGTGCTGACAGAAGTTTGGCGCGCTGCATTGTTGGCAATTGAAAGTAGACCACCTGCTTCGACCACGCCGCCAACGGCTTTGGTGGTGCTCTGTGGGGCGCCAGTGGTAAGAACCGACACTCCGGCAGCGTGGAGGGCGGAGCCCGCGCCCGAAGCGTTTAACCCATACGAACCATTCCCGGTTGTCGTAATTGAACTATCCGCTAGGTTTATGACGCCTCCGCCCACGGCCCGCGCCCCAAAGGCCGAGTTGCCTTCCGTAAAAACAGTGGAGCTTCTGAGCGTGATCGCGCTTCCCGGATTGAATGCATCCAAGGCGTGCGACCCACCACCCAAGGTGTGGATGGCCGCGTCCTGAAGTACAGCAGTTGACCCGGTTTCCATGAACACGGCGTGCGCGCTCGCCCCTCCCGTGATAAGCGAGAAAGGCCCCCCATTCGTCAGCGACCCGTTGTTTGTCCCCAATATGCCATACCCACCTGACGCGCCGGCCAAGACCCCTGTGTTGATCACCGTGCCACTTGGTATGTCAAACGAGGTTCCGTTCACCTTTATTTGTTGGGCGTCAGCGGGGCGACCCAGGATGCAGCCGGCGCTAGCTAGGATGAGAGCGCCGATGTGGTGTCGTTTGAGCACGTCGTTGATACTCTGAGGGCAATAAGTTCGGATAATCAAATGAGGGAGCATGGCGCATGTCGCCGTTAAAGAGAGGTTAGGTGGTTTGAGAGGAACTGCTGATCCCACACTTGTCAGTGATTCAAAGTCAGCGCTGGGATAGAGTCCTTAGCTCGTGCCGGCTCGTGCCCAGATGATCTCCACGCTGACGCCAGAGAGCTGAAGACACTCGGAAAGACACGGCATTGGCTGTTCGCGTTCGGTTCTCGTGAGACGCCAAGCTTGGCGCGCGGAACTGCGCTTTCACTTCGTATGGGCCCCGTAGCGCCCGTCTAACGCCAAGAAGTGTTTCGCTAAGTCGCGGGGACCACGTTGATTCAGAGACAGATCAACCTGAGTGGCAGTTACGGGCGCGCGTGCGAAGGCTGAGACGTTATGTGGGTGGATGATAAAATTTCTTCCACGCGAGAGACGATAAGAAAAATTCGAATCCGTGCTGACGTGCCCGCGTCAAAACTGGAGGTAAGGTTGCTTCTCAGCGCCCCGAGCGGGGCGAGCAAACACCATGAAACGGTCGAGATTTACCGAAGAGCAGATCACCTATGCGCTGCGATTGGCCGATAGCGGCACGCCGGGGGTCGACGTATGTCGGCAGCTGGGTGTGTCGGAGGCGACTTTCTACACGTGAAGAAGAAATACGCCGATTTCGGGGTGAGCGAGCTGCGTAAGCTCAAGCAGCTCGAGGACGACAATGCACGCCTACGGCGCATCGTCGCTGACCTGATGCTGGACAAGCAAATCCTACAGGAGGTGGTGCGAAAAAAAGTCTGAAGTCCGCCAAGCGGAGCGAGCTGGCGGCTTGGATACACGAGCGCTTCCAGATCAGCGTGCAGCGCTCGTGCGGATTGGCGTTGCTGCAACGTTCGACCTGGTACGCCAAGAGCCATGCGCGGGACCAAAGCGCGCTATGCCAACGCATCCGCGACATCGCGATGAGTCGTCCGAGGTTTGGCTACCATCGCGTACTAGTGATGTTGCAACGCGAGGGCTGGGACGTAGGCAAGATGCGCGTCTACCGTCTCTATGACCTGGAAGGGCTGCAATTAAGGATGAAGGGTGTGCCTAGAGGCCTGCTTCCGGCAGACTGGCCGGTGCGTCGGTCAGGCATTGGACCGCTCGGCGGTTCTTCGCGGCTGGCCCAAGGCAATCACCGTGGATAACGGAACGGAATTTACGTCTCGGGCGTTGGACGACTGGGCATATCGACGCGGCATCAAGCTCGATTACACACGCCCAGGCAAGCCGACGGATAATGGGCCGATCGAATCGTTTGACGGTCGACTGCGTGATGAATTTCTTAACGTCCATGAATTCATCACGCTGCACGACCTGCAGCAAAAACTGCGAGCTTGGCAGGACGATTACAACCATCATCGTCCCCGCGGCTCACTCGGCCATCTGACCCCGCGTGAGTGCGTTCAAAAGTGGTCAGTGCAACCAAAAGAGGCAGCCACTCTACAGTTTTGAACTGTCCAATTTGCGGGGGAAGGTCACTTGTTGCCAGCACGGCGCCAAGCAGCAGGAATTCTGATGAGACGAGCATTGAGATCTACCCACTCCCATTGGATCGCGAAGAGCATGCCCTGACGCAAAGAGGTCTCGATAGCGAGGTCGAACGCCGGCACTGCATAGATGTTTCCTGACGATGCCAAGTAGCTGCGGATAGCCTCATACTCTCCGTCTTGAAGGCGCCGCTCTCGTGCAGCGCTGCCACTCGGCTTCCGAATGTTCTGCAGCGGATTGAGCAATCCCTCCATGCCCCACTCCTTGCGGGCAGTCTCGTAAAGATGACTAACGAGTTGTAGTTCCAAACGGATTGTATTTTCTGCTCGCCCCTCTGCACGGCGGGCATCACGGTAGCGCGCGAAGTCGGCACCTCGCAGATTCGCGAGGGTGCGATGTGCCAGATCCGTGCGCAACCATCGATCGATCCGGCCAGACTCCTGCTTGGGGGGATTTCTTGCCAGTCAACAGGTCGAGCCGATAGCGCTCCAGCGCTTCCTTGAGTGTGGCCCGCTCTGCTTGGCTGCGATCCACATAGACGCCAGCGTCCATCTCAGACTCGGTGCGACGGGCCCACTGTTGGGCTGGTTGGCGCGTATCGAAAGTTCGATAGGCGGCCTTAAACCTCGCCGACGGATTTCGGCACGCCAATACGCGCCCCTTTGACTTATGTATGCCCATTCCAGACTCCGATGTGTGACAACACGCTCGATCTGGATTCTCCGAGTTCGGCAGTTTTCCGGCAAAGGCCAGTTTTTGCTCGGACGCCGCGTCCCCTACGGACGAAAAAAAAGCACCGCGATCGCTCGCAAGTGCTTGATTCTCTTCTGCCTTCGCAAAAAGGCAGGGGGGTGGTGGGTTGTGCGAGACTCGAACTCGCGACCAACGGATTAAAAGTCCGCTGCTCTACCGACTGAGCTAACAACCCGACCGAAGCCCGAAATTATGGCGGATTTCGTCGGGCTTGTCAAAAAATGAGCGGGCGGTCGCGTTGCTGATGCGCCCCGCCCAAAGGAAACGGCCGCTCGCGGCGGCCGTTTCGAGGTCAGTGCAAAGACCGGCTTACCAGGCCGCCACCACGGCGCCCTTGAACTTGGTCTCGATGAACTGCTTGACCGCCGGGCTGTGATACACGGAAACCAGCTTGGCAAATTCGGGACGATCCTTGTCCTTTTCACGCACGACCAGCACGTTGGCGTACGGCGAATCCGGCGATTCCTGCACGATGGCGTCCTTCGTGGGATTCAGGCCGGCTTCCAGCGCGAAGTTGGTGTTTACGGCCGAGGCGTCGGTGTCGTCCAGCGAGCGCGGCAGCTGGGCAGCGTCCAGTTCGATGAAGCGCAGCTTCTTCGGGTTCTCGATCACGTCGATCGGCGTGGCCTTCAGACCGGCTTCCGGACGCAGCTTGATCAGGCCATTGGCCTGCAGCAGCAACAGGGCGCGGCCGCCGTTGGTCGGATCGTTCGGCAGGGCGATGCGCGCGCCTTCCTTCAATTCGGACAGCGACTTGATCTTCTTGCTGTAGATGCCGATCGGGAAAATCACGGTCTTGGCGATGCTGACCAGCTTGTAGCCACGGTCTGCATTGGCGTTGTCGAGATACGGCTGGTGCTGGTAGCTGTTGACGTCCAGGTCGCCCGAAGCCAGCGCCACGTTGGGCTGCACGTAGTCGGAAAACTCGATGATCTGCAGATTCAGGCCCTGCTTGGCGGCTTCGGCCTTGACCACATCAAAGATCTGGGCGTGCGGGCCGGCGGTGACGCCAACCTTCAGCGGCTTGTCCTGGGCCAGCGCGGGCTGGGCGAAAACGGCGGCGCCCAGGGCGAACGCGGCCAGCGACTTCAAAACCTTGATGCTCATGTTGCGATATCCCGAAATAACGGAAGTAGAAAGAGAACGAACTGCGAAAGAAATCAGCGATGCGACAGGCGGCGCACGAAGCGGTCGCCGAAGCTCTGGATCGCCTGGACCAGAACGATCAGCACGATCACGACTGCCGCCATGACGTCCGACTGGAAACGCTGGTAGCCGTAGCGGATCGCCAGGTCGCCCAGACCGCCGCCGCCGATCGCGCCGGCCATGGCCGAATAACCAATCAGGCTGACGACCGTGACGATCGTGGCGGCGATGAGACCCGGCAAGGCCTCGGGCAGCAGCACCTTCAGGATGATCTGCATGGGCGAAGCGCCCATCGCGCGCGCCGCGGTGATCAAGCCGGGATCCACTTCGCGCATGGCGTTTTCAGCGATGCGCGCCATGAACGGAATCGCCGCGACAGACAGGGGCACGATGGCCGCGGTGGTGCCGATCGAGGTCTGCGCCACTAGGCGGGTGAACGGAATGATCGCGACCATCAGAATCACGAACGGCACCGAGCGGGTGGCGTTGATCACCGCGCCCAAAACGTGATTCACGGGCTGGTTTTCAAGCATGTTGCCGCGGGCAGTGACGGTCAGGGTCACGCCGAGCGGAATGCCGATGACCACCGCGATGGCGCTGGCCACGCCCACCATCAGCAGGGTGTCAAGCAGCGACGTAATAAGCAGGTCGATCAGTTGCGGACTCATGAGCTATTTCTTCAACGGTAATGTCACGGGCGTTCAAGGCGGCAATCGCATCCTTGACCGCGGCGGGCGCGCCTTGGGCCAGCACGAACATCGTGCCGACGGCGACGCCCTGGATATCTTCGACGCGCGCCTGCACCAGGCCGACGTCCAGCGAGTACTGACGGGACAGGTCGGACAGGAAGGCGCCCGACGCGTCCGTGCCGGTCAGCGACAGGCGCAACAGCCGCACGGACTGACCCGGCTTGGCGGCGGTCAGCGCCTGGATGCGTTCCTGCACGGCGGCCAGCGTCGCGTCGGTCAGGTCCGACGCCGTGGCGGCCGACACCATGTTGCGAGTGACCTCGTGGCGCGGCTGCGCGAAGACTTCGCGCGTGCTGCCGATTTCAACGACTTCGCCCTGCGACAGCACGGCGACGCGGTCGCAGACTTCGCGCACGACTTCCATCTGGTGGGTAATCATGACCACCGTCACGCCGGTCTTGCGATTGATGTCGCGCAGCAGGGCCAGGATGTTGTGCGTGGTTTCCGGGTCGAGCGCGGACGTCGCTTCGTCGCTGAGCAGGACGTCCGGATTGTTGGCCAAGGCGCGGGCGATGCCGACGCGCTGCTTCTGGCCGCCACTGATCTGGCTGGGATAGCGATCCCGCAAGTGCTCCAGGCCGACCAGCGCCAGCAGGCGTTCCACGCGGGCCGGGATCTCGGCTTTGGAGACACCGGCGATTTCCAGCGGCAGGGCGACGTTGCCGTACACCGTGCGGCGGGACAGCAGGTTGAAGCCCTGGAACACCATGCCGATGCGGCGACGCTGCGCGCGCAGTTGCGCTTCGCTGAGGCCGGTCAGGGCCTGGCCACCGATGGTGATGGAGCCTTCGTTCGGGCGCTCCAGCAAATTGATGCACTGGACCAGCGTGCTTTTACCGGCGCCGCTGGGGCCGATGATGCCAAAGACCTCGCCCTGCTCGATGCGCAGGTTGATGCCGCGCAGCGCCTGGAATTCCCCGTGCGGCGTGGCGTAGGTCTTGGATAGGTTCTCGATGTGAATCATGGCAAGCGATTTTGTATCTTTTCTCTTCTGAAGAGAACGACAGTTTTTTCCATTTTTAATAACTATAAGTAATATGAATCGCCGCACTGGCCCCCGGAGAGTGGCCGGCACGCACGTGCCGCCGGGGTGTCGCCACGGCAAAGACATAAAGGGCAGCCGGGAAGGAAAGCCTTCCTGACTGCCCTTTTCTTATAGGGGGCCGGCTAGCGGCCGCACCCGGTTCAGCGCGCGCGCGAAATGCGGACTTCCGCCCCGCGGCGCTTCACTTCCAGGCCCTCGGACGGCGAAATGCGCAGTCCTTCCAGGCCCTTGATGTAGCTCGAACCCTGCATCTGCATCACGCGGATCTTGTTGCGCATGACGACCGGGTTGTGCACCGGCATGCCGAACATCCAGACTTCGTCCAGGATGCGCGCCGAATTGAACTCGCCCGTATGCTGCGCGGCCGGCCCAAGACAGAGCATGTGCCCTTCGCGGCCGAAGACCGGGAATTGGCCAAGTTCGCAGTCGATGGTCCAGGTGGTCCCGCCTTCGTAACGATGGCCCGTGTTCAGGTCCCACCAGGCTTCGCCCTTGGGCAGGTACACGCGCACCTGATTGCCCGGTTCGGTGATCGGCGCCACCAGCAGGGCCGGGCCCAGCAGGTATTGCAGGTCCCATTCGTGGGCGTGCGGATCGTTCGGGAACGACAGGGCCATCGACCGCTGCACCGGCAGGCCGGTGCGGGCGGAGTCTTCGATGGCGCCCAAAACGTACGGCACCAGGCGATAGCGCCACTGCATCCAGGTCTTGGCGTGAGCCAGGGTTTCGTCGCCGAAATCCCAGGGCATCAGGCCTTCCACACCCTGGAAAGCGAAGTTGGCCGAGAACACGCCGGCCGTCAGCCAGCGCAGGTAGAGCTCGGACGTCATCCCGGCGCGGTCGCGCGCAGCAGAACCGATATTGTGCACCTGCACCGGGACGCCACTGGAGCCGATGGACAGGGAAGTGCGCAGCGTATGGCGCAGGCCTTCCCACGTGTTGTCCACCTGGGGGCCAACCTGCCAGGGCAGGCGCTGGGCAGCGGGGAAGAGGTCGGCGCTGGGCACCACGCCTTCCGGAGGCACCTTCAGTCCCGCCACGGCGTCGAACAGCGCTCGGCGCACCAGCAGGGGGTACATCGAACGCAGGGCCGGGCCGGTCTCGCCGTTGCGGGCGGTCACGCCGTCGGGGATGGCGATCTGGGCGTCGCACGCAGGTGCGTCCAGGCCGTCTTCGACCAACTGGCGGTGACGCTCGACCCACAGGTTGTAGATGTCGCGATACGTCAGGTCCAGCAGGCCATAGGGCTGGCCGGAGGTAGCGGCGTTGCCGTCAAAAACCTGGGCCGAGCCATCGTCCTTGGCCAGCAGCCAGCCGCGGTCTTCGAGTTCCTCGAACAGCGGGCTGGTCTTGATGACGCCGGGAAAACCGGACGCAGCGACATGCACGTTGTGCTTGTGGAACAGCGCCAGCATCTGCTTGGCGTCCGGGAAGCGCTGGGCGTCCCATTCAAAGACCGTCTTGTCCGCCTGGAACCCCCACGCAGCCGGCTGAGCCAGCGTCACGGCGTCCACGGGAATCTGGTTTTCGCGCATGCGCGCCACCAGGGCGACCGTCTGGGTGGGCATCTCGCCGGCGGCCTGTTGCAGCCAGGCGCCCATGGCCCACAGCACCGGCTGCCCGGCTCGGCCGGTCAGCGCGGTGTATTGGTTCAGGATTTCGCCGGGTTCGCCGGCGAACAGGAACAGGTCGAGGACGGCGTCGTCCACGGTGAGCACGTAGGCGGAATCCGCGGGCGAGACGCCCACCGAATGCTCCACGCGGCGCATCGTGTTGACATACAAGCCCCAGCCGCGCGGACTCCATGCCAGCGGCAGGGCGCGATGCTCGGGGTCGTCGGAGACAACCGATTCCTCGCGCCGGTTCAGGTCTCCGGGGGTTTCGCCCAGGCCGAACACGCGCTCTTCGCCAGCCAGCGAAAAGCCCGCCGTCCAGACGGCGTCGTCGGCCTGGTCCAGCGCGTTGTGCCCGAATGCGGGCGTATGCGCGGAAACCTCGGATTCGAAGACCCGCTCTTCGTTGCGGTACAACGCCACGCGGACGGGGCTTGTCTGGATCTCGAGGGAGACGTCTCCCTGGGTGATCCGCCAGCCGTTTCCGTCGTCGCGGGGCGCGATGGCGGCTTCGCCCACCGCCTCCTGGCGCGCGAGCAGCATTTCAGCCACGGCGCGCGCACGCGCTCCTGGCTTGTCATCATTAAAGTGGTTCGCCTCGCCGCAGCGCAGGCGAAAGACGCCCGGCGCATGCGCCTCGATTACCAGGTGCAACCCATCGCCCGCGTCGAAATCGATGCGACTGGGGCGGGACGTCAGCAACTCGACATTGTCGAGTTGGGTAGTATGGGCAAAGTCGAACTTGGGCGGCACAGAGCATCCCCCGGCTTAAGCCAAAAACCATCAAAAGACGCTATTTTGACGGATTTGAGCTTTGAAATAAACTCGGTCCCTCTTTTGGACGGTCATATCATCCAAAAAAGGGGCATAAAGCCCTTGGCCAGCGTCCGGGAGCGCAGACGCCGCCGAACCGCCAAAATGCCGACCCGGAGGTCAATTACGGCCTACTGGCGCCAAATTCCGGCAATTTTTACAATTCTACGCCAGCCGGTCGCGACACCGGAGCACCCTCAAATTTTTTTCATCGCGGTGTAACAAGCTGGACCAGATCGGTCTCCAGCGGCAGGGGCTCGCCCATCAGGCGCGCGGCGATCAGGTCGCCCATCAACGCCGACCAGGACAGCCCGCGCGAAGCATATCCCGCGGCCATCCACAGGCCGGGCGCGTGCGGCAGTTCGCCAACCGCCGGCAAACGCCCCGGCAGAACCGCCCGCCATCCCGCCCAGCCGGGCAGGCTGCCCGGCGTCAGCGCATCGAAACCGGGAAAGCAGGCGCCAAGCAGGCCGGCTGCCTTGCCCAGCGTGACGCGTTGGCCCACGTCGCTGACGCGGGCCTGCGCGGCGTCGTGCACATAGGTGCTGCCGACCACGCAGCCAGTTCCGACATCCGGCAGCAGATACCCTTCCCCGCCCACGATGCATCGCGGTCCGCCCTCCAGGGCCGCCGCGGGCACGAGCGTGACCTCGCCCGCCAGCGCATGCATCTGCGCCACCCGCGGCAGGGGCGACAGCAGGCCGCTGGCAGACAGCACGTCACGAGCGCCGATGGCATTGGCCAGGATCACGGTATCGGCGCGGGCCAGTTCGGCGTCCGCGGCATCGCGCACGCTCCATCCCTGTCCGACCTGCGACACGCTCGCCGCCCGTCCCGGCACGACCTGCGCACCGGCGGCAGTCAGCAGCGCGTCGATCAACAGGCCCGGTTGCACCAGCATGCCCTGGGAAAAGAACACGCCCCCGCGCGCCACCGGCAGACCGGCCAAGGCGCTGGCTTCCTGTTGCGAAACCTGGCGCACCCAATCCGGCGGAAACGCCAGGGCTTGCAGGGTGCCGGCCAGCGCGGCGGATCGCCCCGCGTCGCGCTCGACCTGGACCGTCCCGCATACCCGAGGCGCCGCGCCGCCCGGCAGGCTCTGCCACCGAGCAAGCGCCCGCTCGCTGCCCGCCCGCGACAACCGGGCGCGCGCGTTGTCGTCACGCGCCACGACCGGAGTCAGGGCCGCGGCCAGGTGGCCCGCGTGCGTGGGCACGCCCTGGATCCGGCCCGCGTCCAGCACCGTGACCCTCCAGTCCCGAACCGCCAGCGCCTGTGCGATGCCCGCGCCCGCCAGCCCCGCCCCCACGATCACAGCATGACGCTGCCCCACGGCCGGCGATGCCGCCGCTCGGCCCGCTTCCCGGACCTGGCCCATCGTCATGTGCCATTTGCCTCCGTAACCGGGCGCGCGGCGGACATCGAATCCGGCCTCCGCGAGGTCCCTGCGCACTTCGCCGGTGCATGCCCAGGTGGCCACGGTGGCGCCGGGCGCCGCCAGGGCAGCCAAGGAGCGCAGCAGCGGCTGCGCCCACATCTGGGGATTGCGCTCGGGGGCAAACCCGTCCAGAAAGAACGCGTCCACGCGCGCGCTCAGTCGCGACGCCAGGACCTGGGCGTCGCCGAAGCCCAGCGTCAACGTAACTGCGCCGTTCTCGAATTCCAGTCGGTGCAGTCCCGGCAGCAGCGCAGGCCACTGCGCGGACAGGCGGGTGGTCAGGGCGGCCAGCGGCTCGGGCGCGTAGCGCGACAGCAGGGTGGACACGTCATCGCGAGTGAATGGATGCCCTTCCATCGATACGACGTGCAGCGCCGCGGGCCGCTGCGGGTCGTCCCGCCAGGCTTTCCACAACGCCAGGAAGTTCAGACCGAGGCCGAATCCGGTCTCGCAGACGGTGAAGGAGGAACGCCCCCTCCACCGTTCCGGCAACCCGTTGCCGCGCAGGAATACGTGCTCGGCCTGCCCCAGCGCGCCTGACGGCGAGTGATATACGTCCCCATAAACGGAACTAACCAGTCTTCCGGTGGAATCGAAAGCAACCTTTGCAGGAATCAGCGGAACGTAAGTCACAGACAACAAGTCCAATAGTTATAGACGGCGTAGCGCGAATTATCGGGCCGCGCGCGGTTTCGCGTTGGATGGACACCACGCAGCGCCGCGGATTTCAGCGCTTTGCCACGGGTTTGACGCATACATGGGCTTACACTGAATTCATGGATACTTACGATCAGCCCCAATCGCTGGCTTCGCCCATCGACCTGTGCGCCGCGATCGACGCGGCCGTCACCGCCGCCCATGCAGGCGCAGCCATCCTTCAATCCTACGCGCACCATCGCGCCGATCTCGTGATCGACCGCAAGGCGCGGAATGATCTTGTGTCCCAGGCGGATCGCGAGGCAGAAGCCGCGATCATCCAGGAGCTCAAGGCTCGCACGCCCAAGTTCGGAATCGTCGCCGAGGAAACCGGGGGCAAGGCGCAAGGCGCCGCCACCTGGTACATCGACCCGCTGGACGGCACCACCAATTTCCTGCATGACATCCCGCACTACGCTGTGTCCATCGCGCTTATCGCGCACGCGGGCACGTCCATGTTGGCCGACCAGACCCTGGCGGAAGACACGCCGGTCATCGGCGTGGTCTACGATCCCTGCCGCGAAGAGCTGTTCACCGCAGTCTATGGTGTAGGCGCCTGGCTCAACGGACGGCGCATCTCGTGCTCGCGCACGCAGACCATCGAAGACGCCGTGCTGGCCACGGGCTTTCCGTTCCGCGATTTTTCATTCGCCGCGCAGTACATGCCCATGTTGCACGACGCCATCAATCGCGCGCGCGGCGTGCGCCGGATGGGCGCGGCCGCGCTGGACCTCGCCTGGACCGCCTGCGGCCGCTACGACGGTTACTGGGAAATGGGACTGGCTCCGTGGGACGTGGCCGCCGGCACCCTCATCCTGCGCGAAGCGGGCGGCGCCTGCTCCGACATGCACAAACAGGATCCCTGGCCGATCGGTGGCCGCGTCGTGGCGGGCAATCCCGCCATCGAACGCGCGCTTCACGAGATGATTGCGCCGCACCTGCACAAGCAAGGCTGACGCCTGCCGGGGCGGCTTTGCCGCCCCTAGGCCGACGTGCCCGCGGGAGAGGACGCGGCGGCCTTCGCGTCGGGACGCAGTTCGCGGCGCAGGATCTTGCCCACGTTGCTCTTGGGCAGCTCGTCGCGGAACTCCACGAATCGCGGCCGCTTGTAGCCCGTCAGTTTTTCCTTGCACCACTCCTGCACCTGCGCCTCGGTGAGCGACGGGTCTTTCTTCACGACGAACACCTTGACGGCCTCGCCGGAATGTTCGTCGGGCACACCGATCGCCGCGCATTCCAGAACCCCGGGATGCTGCGCCACCGCTGCCTCGACTTCGTTCGGATAGACCTTGAATCCGGACACCGCGATCATGTCCTTCTTGCGGTCCACGATACGCGTGTAGCCCTGCTCGTCCATGATGCCGATGTCGCCGGTGCGGAAAAAGCCGTCGGCGGTCATCGAATGCCGGGTCTCCTCGGGCTTTTGCCAGTAGCCCAGCATCACCTGCGGGCCGCGGATGCCGACTTCGCCGCGTTCACCCAGCGGCACCTCGTTGCCAGCGTCATCGAGAATCGCAACGTCCGTGGATGGCAACGGCAGCCCGATGGATCCGGAATACGCCGTGGCGTTGGTGGGATTGACCGTCGCCACGGGCGAGGTCTCGGACAGCCCATAACCTTCGATCAGCGGCCGGCCGGTGATCTTCAGCCAGCGTTCTGCCACTTGTTGCTGCACGGCCATGCCGCCGCCGAGCGTCAGCCGCAGCCCGGAAAAATCCAGGCGCGCGAAGTCCTCGTTGTGCGCCAGCGCGTTGAACAGCGTATTGACGCCCGGGAATACGTTGACCGGCGTCTTGCGCCAAGCATTGATCAATGAGGGCTGGTCGCGCGGATTGATGATCAGCACGTTGCGCATGCCCGCATGCATGGCATACAGGCCGCACACGGTCATCGCGAACACGTGGTACAGCGGCAGCGCGCTGATGATGGTGAGCTGCTGGTCCGCCAGGTCATGGATGACGGGCTGCGCCACCGCTTCCGTCTGCAGCACATTGGCCACAAGATTGCGGTGCGACAGCATGGCGCCCTTCGGTACGCCCGTGGTCCCGCCGGTGTACTGCAACACCGCCACGTCGTCCATCGAGATGGCCGGGGCGTTGAACGGCATATGCGCGCCCTCGTGCAGCACCTTCGGCAGCAAATGGGCGCCATCGATATGCCACGCAGGAACGATCTTCTTGATGTAGCGTGCGGCCAGGTTGACCAGCGGCGCCTTCAGTCCGCCCAGCAAGTCGCCTGGCCCGGTCACGACAATGTGCTTGAGGTCGCCGCGATCAGCCACCCGCTGCAAGGTGTGCGCAAAGTTTTCCAGGATGACGATGACGGACGCGCCGCTGTCCAGCAGCTGCCGCTGCAGTTCTTCGGCGGTGTAGAGCGGATTGACGTTCACGACAGTCAGGCCGGCGCGCAGCGACCCAAGCATGCACACCAGATAAGCCGGCACGTTGGGCATCATCAGCGCCACCCGGGCGCCCTTGGGCAGGCCCAGATTCTGCAGCCACGCGGCGAACGCGCGGGCGTGCTTGTCCAACTGGGCATACGTCATGTCGCTGCCCATCGCCGTGCATGCGATGCGCGGCGCGTATTGCTTGCAGGCCCGGTCCAGCAAGTCGGTGAGCGAGGAATAATCCTCGGTGGAGATCTCCGCCGGAACGCCTTGGGGATACTGAGCAAGCCACGGACGTGTCATGGTATTTGTCTCCATTAAATTGATTTTTGAATGATGATACCCTGTGTGCGTTCCCCCTATTCCGCCCGAGTTCCCCCATGAAACTCCTTGAACCCATCGTCGCCTGGCACCAGGATATTTCCAAGATCCGACGCGATATCCACGCGCATCCCGAACTGGCCTTCGAAGAATTCCGCACCGCCGATGTCGTGGCGGCCAAGCTCGAGGAATGGGGCATCGAAATCCATCGCGGCCTGGGCGGCACCGGCGTCGTGGGCATCATCCGCGGCAACCAGCCGGGCGATCGCGCGGTGGGCTTGCGCGCCGACATGGATGCCCTGCCCATGCAGGAAGCCAACACGTTCGAGCACGCCAGCAAGAACGAAGGCAAGATGCACGCTTGCGGCCACGACGGCCACACCGCGATGCTGCTGGCGGCCGCGCAATACCTGTCGCAGCACCGCGATTTCGCCGGCACGGTCTATGTCATCTTCCAACCCGCGGAAGAAGGCGGCGGCGGCGCCAAGCGCATGATCGACGACGGCCTGTTCACACGCTTCCCGATGGAAGCGGTGTTCGGCATGCACAACTGGCCCGGCATGAAGCCCGGCCAGTTCGGCCTGACGCCCGGCCCCATCATGGCGTCCAGCAACGAATTCTCGATCGTCATCAAGGGCAAGGGAACCCATGCCGGCATGCCCCATCTGGGCATCGATCCGGTCATGGCGGCCGTGCAGATGGCGCAGTCGCTGCAGACCATCGTCACGCGCAACCGCAATCCGCTGGATGCGGCCGTGCTCAGCATCACCCAGATCCACGCCGGCAGCGCCGACAACGTCGTGCCCAACCACGCCGAACTTCGCGGCACGGTGCGCACCTTCACGCTGGATGTGCTGGACCTGATCGAACGCCGTATGGAAGAAATCGCGCGGCACACCTGCGCGGCCATGGACTGCGAAGTCGAATTCAATTTCCAGCGCAACTATCCGCCCACCATCAACCACCCCGGCGAGGCCGAGTTCTGCGCCGACGTGCTGCGCGACATCGTGGGCGACGCCAACGTCAATGCCAACGTGCAGCCCACCATGGGCGCCGAGGACTTCGCCTTCATGCTGCAAGAGCTGCCGGGCTGTTACGTCTGGATCGGCAATGGCACGGGCGAGCACCGCGACAGCGGCCACGGCCTGGGCCCCTGCATGCTGCACAACGGCAGCTACGACTTCAACGACGACTTGCTGCCGCTGGGCGGCACGTATTGGGTGCAACTGGCGCTCAAGCGTCTGGCCAAACCCTGACGCCGTTTCAGCCGGCGCTGACGCCGCTAGACGGCGTCCTGCGCCCCCACCGCCTGGCACATGGCCAGGAAGCGCCCGGCGGCGCGGGCGGCGGCGTCGGCATGCGGCACCAGGATGCTCAGGGTGCGCGTCAACGGCGTGGGCAATAGGCGCAGCGCCGCCAGCGCGCCGTCCTCGTGCCGCATCGACATGACGGACACGAAGCCCACGCCCAATCCGGCCCGCACCGCCTGCTTCACTCCTTCCACTCCGGCCAGCTCCAGCCCGACCGCCGGCGCCAGCCCGGCGTCGCCAAACGCCCGTTCGACCAGCCGGCGCACGCCGGACCCAGGTTCCCGCATGACCAGCGGCGACTCCGCCAGGTCATGCAACGTGGCCGACCCCTTGCCCGCCAGTGCGTGATCGGCCCGCACGATCGCCACCACTTCGTCCTGTTGCCAGGCGTGCACCGCCGTGTCGGCCGGCAGGCCGGTGGGCACATCCCCTTCAATGAACGCCAGGTCCAGCGCGGGCAGCCGTTCGACGATCTCGCGCGTATTGCCGTCCGACAGATGCAGGCTCACGGCGGGAAACGCATGGCGAAAGTCCGCCACCAAGCGGGGCAGCAGGTAACTGGCGGGTGTGGTGCTGGCGCCCAGCCGCAAGACGCCCGTTTCCAGGCCGCGCCAGGATTCCCGCACCGCTTGCGCCTGCCGGTAGACCTGGCGTAGCTGCCGGGCCTGTTCGGCCAGGCGCTCGCCCGCTTCGGTCAGCGCGATGCCATGTCCGCTGCGCCGGTACAGCGGTTCGCCGAACCACTCCTGCAAGGCGCGCAGTTGGCCGGAGACGGCGGGTTGGGACAAGTGCAGCGATTGGGCCGCCCGGCTGATGTTGCCGCTGTCTGCGACCGCGGCGAAGGTAAGCAGTTGATCGGGCGTCATGGGTGGCGGATATCAGGATTTCCGATATTGATTATTCAAATTGAAGATTTTTCAAATAATACGGCCGGATCTAATATTTCGTCTAGTTATGTAGTTATGCCGAAAAGGCTAGTGATGAACACCACCTCGACCAGCGCCGTTCCCCTCCCCGTCAACACGTCCGCGCCCGCCCCCGCCGCGGCGTCCGCAGCCGCCACCCCGTGGCGGGACAAGCTCAATGGTGTGCTGTTCGTGGGCTTGATGGCGGGCGCGGTGATGCAGCTGGCCGATCTGCCCTATATCCGCCAACTGGGCTTTTCGCCGCTGGTCGTGGGCATCGTCTGCGGCATGTTGTATGGCAATTTCCTGCGGGGCACGATGCCGGCCGACTGGGGCGTCGGCGTGAATTTCACCGCGCGCCGCCTGCTGCGCATCGCGGTCGCCTTTTATGGCCTGAACATCAGCATCCAGCAGATTGCGGCGGTCGGCCTGCCCGGCCTGGCCGTTTCCGTGGCGGTGGTGCTGGGCACCCTGCTGATCGGCACCGTTGTCGGCCAGCGCCTGCTGGGCCTGGACCGCGACACGGCCATGCTGACTGCCGCGGGCAGCGCGATCTGCGGCGCCGCGGCCGTCCTGGCGTTTGAACCGACACTGCGCGCCGCCCCCCACAAGAGCGCCGTGGCGGTGGCCACCGTGGTGCTGTTCGGAACGCTGTCGATGTTCCTGTACCCCGTGTTCTATCACGCGGGGTGGCTGCAGCTGGACACCCAGGCGCTGGGCATCTATATCGGCGGGACCATCCATGAAGTGGCCCAGGTCGTGGGCGCGGCCAGCAATATCGACCCCGCCACGACCGAAGTCGCCACCATTGTCAAGATGACCCGCGTGGCGCTGCTGGTGCCCGTCCTGCTGGTGCTGGGCATGTACCTACGCAGCGCCGCGTCCCACGCCGGCGGCGACGGCAAGGGCGCCAAGCTGCCCATTCCGTGGTTCGCGGTCGGGTTCCTGGCGCTGGCCATCGTCAACTCGCTCAACATCATTCCCGCTGACCTGATCGCCGCCATCCGCCGCCTGGACGTCTTCGCGCTGACCATGGCCATGACCGCGCTGGGCATCGAAACGCGCTTCGCCCAGATCAAGAAGGCCGGCCCGCGGGTGATGGCCCTGGGCTTCATCCTGTACGTCTGGCTGTTGGCTGGCGGCTACGGGATCGTGAAGCTGGCAAGCTGATCGCCCCGCTCGCCGCCGCAGCACGCGTCGGCGAGCCGTCAGCGCACACGCCGCCGCCTCGTTTTTCCTGCATAATCGGCTGGTTCCCTAGCACCGGAGTCGGCCGCATGACCTCCAGCAACAAAACCCCGTTCACGACTCTGCCAGCCAATCGCGACGCCGTATTGCGCGTCATGCCGATGCCGGCCGATGCGAACATCCATGGGGACGTCTTTGGCGGCTGGATCATGGCGCAGGTGGACATCGCCGGATCCATCCCGGCCGCCCGCCGGGCCGCCGGGCGCGTGGCTACCGTGGCGGTCAATGCCTTCCAGTTCAAAGAGCCCGTGTTCGTGGGGGATCTGCTCAGTTTCTACGCATCCATCGTCAAGACGGGCACCACGTCGATCACGGTGTCCGTCGAGGTCTACGCGGAACGCCAGCGCCTGGACGCTGAAGTCGTCAAGGTCACCGAAGCCACGCTGACCTACGTCGCCACCGACGAAGCGCGGCGCAGCCGCCCCCTCCCCACCCTTTGAGCCGTATCGCATGACGCAGTCCGCCGCCGCGCAGAAACCGCCCGCGACGCCCCGCCGCCTCGACCCGGAGGACGCCCAGACCGCCCTGGCGGAAGTCCAGGAGCGCTTGCGCCGCCAGCAGCTGGTGGCCGACCTGGTGCACCGCCAGGAAGAAGGCGACGCCAAGGCCACGCTGGTCGAAGACCTGGTGCATCGCCAGCACGAAGCCGAGCTCAAGACGCTGGTCGACGGCCTGCATCCTGCGGACATCGCCTTCATCCTGGAGTCCCTGCCCAAGGACGAACGCCAGGCCATCTGGAAGCTGGTCAGCCCCGAGCACGACGCGGACGTCCTGCTGGAAGTGGAAGATTGGGTCCGCGAATCGCTGATCGAAGCGATGGACCGCCAGGACCTGGTCGCCGCCACCGAAAGCATGGACGCCGACGAGCTGGCCGACCTGGCGCCCGACCTGCCGCCCGACGTGGTGGCGGAAGTGCAGAAGGGCCTGACCGACGAAGAGCGCGCGCAACTGCTGGAGGCCATGGGCTATCCGGAAGACAGCGTCGGCGCCATCATGGACTTCGAGATGGTCCGCGTGCGCGAAGACGTCACGCTCGAGGTCGTGCTGCGCTACCTGCGCCGTCTGCACGAACTGCCCGACCACACCGACCAGATCTTCGTTGTCGACCGCCAGGACAAGCTGCAAGGCATCCTGCCCCTGTCGCGCCTGTTGGTCAGCGAACCCGAAACCGAAGTCCGCGCAGTCATGAATTCGGACTTCCTGACGCTGAACCCGCTGGATTCCGACGCCGACGCCGCCGGCGCCTTTGAACGCTATGACCTGGTGTCCGCCCCGGTGATGGACGACCAGGGCCGCCTCATCGGCCGCGTCACCATCGCGGACGTGGTGGACGTGATGCGCGAGGACTCGCAGGAACAGGCCCTGTCCCGCGCCGGTCTGCAGGAAGAAGACATCTTCGCGCCCGTCACCACCGCGCTGCGCAACCGCGCGCCCTGGCTGCTGTTCAACCTCTGTACCGCCGCCACGGCCTCGTTCGTGGCATCGCAGTTCGAGGGCACGGTCAGCCATATCGTCATCCTGGCCTTCCTGATGTCGATCGTGGCGGGCATCGGCGGCAACTCCGGCAACCAGACCATGACGCTCATCATCCGGGCGCTCGCCATGGGACGGATCACGGGCCGCAACCTGTGGCAACTCGTCAAGCGCGAGCTCTTCGTCACCCTGCTCGTCGGGCTGTGCGGCAGTGTGGTGGCCGCCCTTTTCGCGTGGGTCATTTCGCGCTCGGTGTCCATCGCGCTGGTGATGATGGCCGCCATGATCTGCAACATGCTGGTCGGCGCGTCCGTCGGCGTGCTGGTTCCCATGGTGCGTGCGCGCTTCGGCAAGGATCCCGCGATGGGGTCTTCGGTCCTGCTGACCTTCGCCACCGACTCGCTGGGATTCTTCATCTTCCTGGGCCTGGCCACGATCTTCCTGCTGTAGCGCCGGCGCCACGGGAATTCGCCGCAATGCGCGGCCGCCTCCCGGCGCGACAGCCGGCTGACAGGGAGGATCAGGGCGACTCCGTTACAGTAACGGAATTGTCATCTTCCCTTCCGGCCCGCAATGACCGCCCGATTTCGCGCCGCGCTGCTGTGTTTGCTGCTGTCCGTTTTCGCCATCCCCGCATATCCCTGCGACGACATGCCGTCGTGGGCCAAGTCGGCCTGCAACCGCATCGACCAGATCTGGACCGAGGGCGGAAACGACCTGTACGTCAGCGGCTATGCCTGGCACAACCGTTCCAAATACAGCGCCGAAAAAATCGCCAGCTTCAATGAACTGGCCTGGGGCGGCGGCTACGGCCGCAGCATCTACGACGAAGACGGCGACTGGCAGGGGCTGTACGCCATGGCGTTCCTGGACTCGCATTCGAAGGTCCAGCCCATCGCCGGCTATGGCTTCCTGAAGATCGGGCAGGTCAGCGATAACTTCCGGTTGGGCGCCGGCTATACGGTGTTTCTGACCGCCCGGCACGACATCATGAGCTACGTGCCCTTCCCGGGCATCCTGCCGTTGGTCAGCGCGGGCTACAAAGACGCGATGCTGTACGCCACGTACATCCCGGGTTCCAGTGGCGCAGGCAACGTGCTGTTCGTATTCGGCCGCTGGCACTTCTAAGCCAGCGCCACACGTCAGAACGCGTGACCCAGCTTGCGCACCAGGTCGCCCAGGCGAAGGTCGTCGATGCCGTGCGCGCGCAGGGCCCGCGCAGTCTCCACCACATAGTCCAGGCAAGGCCCGGAATGTCCGACGGCATTGCGTACTGAAGCCAGCAGGCGGTCATCGCAGATATCGGCCGCATACTCGCGGCAGGCGCGGTTCAGCAGGAACACCAGCCCACGCACCGGCGCCGCATCGGTATGGCAGGTCAGCCAGCGCGGGCTGTACGCGCCCGTCACCATTTCCCGGCGCCACAACGTCTGGAATACCGCGGGCACGTCGCAAGCCGCGACCTGGAAAGCGACGCCGCGGCAGCAGCCGCCACGGTCCAGTCCGAAAACGAGTCCGGGATTGTCCGGCGACCCTCGATGGTCGTGCGACCACAGGCACAGCGATCGGTGATAACCGCGCACGGTGGCCAGGCGCCTTTCGCGCCAGGCAAAGCCGGGGTGCCAGATGAGGGAACCGTAGGCGAACACCCACAGGTCGTCGACGCCATTCCAGCCGGCCAGAAGATCATCCACCGAAACCGCTTGCCGCGATTTGTCCAAACCGGCGCAGCCGGCGGGCACTGCCAACGACATAGGGGCCTCTGATATCCCGGTTCATTCCAAGGCTGGAGTGATCGATATCCTACGCCGCCGCCCGCGCAAAAGAATTGCGAGATTGACCCGTCGCAACGGGCTGAAAGAAATTTGCATCCGCGACGAAGGCGGTCCGGGGAAAAAAATTCCGCGTCGGCGCCTACACCGCCCCCAAGGGCAATTCCGTGGTGCTTTTGATGACTTCCATCGAGAAGCTGGCGCTGACGTCCAGCAAGTCCACCGCGCCGATCAGCCGGCGATAGAAGCGGTCATAGGCCGCCATGTCCTCGACCACGACCTTCAGCAGGTAATCGACGTCGCCCGCCATGCGGTGGAACTCGACAACATTGGGCAGCGCCATCACGGCGTTGATCAGGCTCTGCGTCCATTTTTCGTTGTGCTGACTGGTCCGGATGGACACGAACACCGTCAGGTTGAGACCAAGCGCGCGAGGATCCAGCAGAATCGCATTGCGCGCGATGACGCCATCGTCCTTCAGTTTCTGGATGCGTCGCCAGCAGGGCGTCACGGACAGGTTCACCTGTTCCGCGACTTCAGCGACCGAACACGTGGCGTCCTTTTGCAGCAGCGCCAATATTTTGATGTCCGTCTGGTCCATGGGTTTCCTTCCCGCGATGACGAGCCAATCTTGCCTTCAACGCCGGCCTCTCGTCCAGCAGGCCGGGGCCGGACTGCGATCAATAAGTCCCGGGATAGCCGCCGCCGTCGATCAGCAGATTCTGGCCCGTCATGTAGCCGGCATGCGCGGAACAGACATAGGCGCACAGGGCGCCCAATTCCTCGGGTTGGCCGTAACGGCCCGCGGGGTTGCTGCGCGCGCGCTCGTCCCAGAGCTGCTCGAACGTTTTCCCGGTCTGCTCCAGCATGCCTTGAATGTGCCTGGCCTGCGCGTCGGTGGCGAAAGCGCCGGGCAGCAGGTTGTTGATGGTGACGTTATGGCGCACGGTCTGGCGCGCCAAGCCGCCGACGAAGCCGATCAAGCCGGATCGCGCGCCGTTGGACAAGCCCAGTTCGGCATGCGGGGCCTTTACGCTGCGCGAAACGATGTTCACGATCCGGCCGAAGCGCCGCTCGACCATCCCGTCCACCACCCGGCGGATCATGTCGATCGGGCCCAGCATCATGGCGTCCAGCGCCGCGATCCAGTCTTCGCGCGACCAGTCCCGAAAGTCGCCCGGCAGCGGGCCGTCGGCGTTATTGACGAGGATATCGGGATGCGGGCAGGCCGCGATGGCCGCGTCCCGTCCCTGCGGCAGGGTCAGGTCGGCCGATACCCAGCCCACGCCGACGCCGGTTTCTTGGGATATCTCGGCCGCAGCCTGCTCCAGCGTCTGCGGATTGCGCGCCGCGATCGTCACCGCCACGCCCTCCCGCGCCAGTTGCAGCGCGCAGGCCCGGCCCATGCCGCGGCTGCCGCCAAACACCAGTGCCTGCTTGCCCCTGATCCCGAGATCCATGCCCGCCCCTTTTGCCGACGCGTTGATGGCGGCAAGCCCCGGCGGCTTCCGCTCAGAAGCGGACCAGTATAGGAGCGCGCCTGGGCGGGATGGAATTTTTTTCTAATCCGCCGCGCGATGCCGCCATATTTGGCAAAGGCATTCCAGGCGCGAACCCGTAGCATGAAAGCTTGCCTCCAGGAGGTATGCCATGGCCCACGAACCGTCTGACCAGCCCGACCTGCAATCCCTGTGCGAGTCGGTGCTGGCCGCCCAGATGAACGCCGCGCGCGCCCTGCTGCGGGATCTGGCCAGCAGCGTCGCCAACGCCGGCGACATGCTGCAGAGCCTGCCGCCGGAGCTGCGCGCCGGCCGCGCCGATACCTACACCCGCCATATCGCCTATGCCGACCCGCATGGCGCGTTCACCATCGCGTACCTGATCTGGCGGCCCGGGCAGTTCAGCCCGGTCCACGGGCACAAGACCTGGTGCACGTACCAGGTGCTGCAGGGCGAACTGACCGAAACCCACTACCGCTGGAACCCGGACGCAGCCGTCGCCGTGCCCTGCGGCCAGGCCGTGCGGCGTCCCGGCGAGATCGTCACCGCCTCGCAGGGCCTGCGCCACATCCATCGCCTGGGCAACGGCGGCGCACGCGTCGCCGTGTCGCTGCATATCTATGGCGTGGATCAGGCGGACCTGTGCACCGGCGTCAATCACCTGGTCGATGCTGCCGGCCCGCTTTGATTGCGCAATCAAAAAAAGGGGCCCGCATCGGGCCCCTTTTGGCGTCGGCGCGACGGGCGCGTCAACCCATCCACTGGCTGACGGGCGCCGCGGCGTCCTGCAGCGGCTGAGCCACCACATCGATCAGCGCAGGACCGTCGTGCTCCATCGCGGCCTTGATCGCGGCGTCCAGCTTGGCGGGATCCTCGACGCGCCAGGCTTTCACCCCGTAGGCCTCGGCGATGCGCGCATGGTCGGTGCGGTCGAAATCCACGCTGTAGTAACGCTTGTCGTAGCCCGCCTTCTGGCTGGCCTTGATCCAGCCGTAGACCGAATTCGAGAACACGACCATCAACAGCGGCGCCTTGTGACGCACGATGGTTTCCAGTTCGCCGACGGTGAAGCCGAAGCTGCCGTCGCCCATCACGGACACGCACTTGGACTGCGGCCGGCCCACCCACGCACCCAGCGCCGCGGACATCGAAAAGCCCAGCGCGCCGTGGGCGCGGTTGGTGATGAAATGGCGGCCGGGGCGCGAGACATCGTAGTACGCCGAAAAATACGGACAAGGCGTGCCGGGGTCCGCGCAAACCACCGCGTCGTCGGGCAGCAGCCGGTTCAGCGACTGCACCACGCGTTCCGGGCGGATGGGAGCATCCAGGCTGTTGGCCAGCGGTTCCAGCTGCGCGCGGCGCGCCGCCTTGGCGCGACCCGCCAGCACCGCGCCGTCCGTCGCGTCCGACGGCCGGTGCGCCAGACGGTCCCGCACCTCGGCGCCCAGCGCCTCCAGCGCAAGCTTCGCGTCGCCCACCAGACCGACTTCGGTCAGGTAGTTGGCGCCGATCACCATCGGATCGATATCGATGTGCAGGATCGGCACGTCTCGGTTCGGGAAGCGCCAGTGCTCGGTCGACGTCGACCCCGCGCGGCAGCCCACGAAGAGCACCACGTCGGCGGCCGCGACCACGTCGCGCGTGGCCATCACGCCGCCGTTCGAGCCCACCACACCCGCATTCAGCGGATGCGTGTCGGCCAGGCTGCCCTGGCCGCTTACCGTCACGCAGACGGCGGCCTTCAATGACTCGGCCAGGTCCTGCAACGCGCCGCAGGCCCCGCCGATGACGACGCCGCCGCCGCAAATGATCACCGGCGTGCGAGCCGCCACCAGGCGTTGCGCGGCGCGCGCGACGTCGGCGGGATCGGGCGCGAAGCGCATGGCCGGGAAGCAGCCATGTTCGGGCTGCGCCCAGACATCCGACGCATCCACCTGCTGCTTCATCACGTCATACGGAAAACACAGGTGCGCCGAGCCGGGCTTGCCGGTGGTCATGGCGCGGAAGGCCGCGCGCACCATGCCCGGAATCTGGTCGGCGCGGTCGATCGTGCGGTTCCATTTGGTCAGCGGGCGATACAGCGCTTCCTGGTCCAGCTCGGTCAGCGGGTACTTGCCCCGCGAACCCACCGCCACGTCGGAGGTGATCCCCAGAACGGGAATCGACGATTCGTTCGCCTCGACAAGGCCTGGCAGCAGATAGGTCGCGCCCCCGCCACTGGGGCCTTCGCAAACACCGACCTTGCCGGTGACGCGCGCATAGGCGTCCGCCATGTAGCCGGCGCTGCGCTCATCGCGGGTCAGGATGTGCTGCATGCCGTGGTCCAGGCGATACAGCGCATCGTAGAACGGCAGCGTCGTGTCGCCGCACAAGCCAAAAATATGTTTGACGCCGTTGTGCTGCAGCATCCGCACCATGGCTTCGGCGCCGTTCATGTTTTCCATGTCTTCTCCACGTGTTTCACGGTTCGCACCGTGCGGTGCATGGCCGCCCGGCTCACTGCCGCTCAGTTATCCAGATTGATGTTGCTGCTCTTGATGAAGGCGCTCCAGCGGTCGTACTCGGACTTCACGTACGCATCCAGTGCGGGACCATCGGACGCCACGATCTCGAAGCCTGCTTCCGTGATCTTCTTCTTGATCTCGGGATCGGCCAGAACAGTCTGGAAGTCGTTGGTCAGCTTCTTCACCGTGGCCTCGGGCGTGCCCTTGGGCGCGAACATGCCGCTCCACGAATAAGCGACGAAGCCCGGGAAGCCGGACTCGGCCACCGTCGGCACGTTGGGCAGCTCGGGCAGACGCTTCTCGCCGGCCACGGCCAGCGGCTTGATCTTGCCTGCCTGGATCTGACCGCGCAGCGCCGCGAAGCTCAGCCACGTCATGTTGGCCTGCCCGCCCACCACGGCCTGGATGGCCGGGCCACCGCCGCCATACGGCACGTGCAGCAGCTCAACCTTGGAGAGCCGCTTCAGCTCTTCCGGCGCCAGGTGGTTCAACGAACCTACGCCGGTCGATGCATAGTTGAACTTGTTGGCTGGCTGCTTGGCGGCAGCGGCCAGGAACTCCTTCAGGTTGTCCCCAGGCACGCCCGGGTTCGCGCCGATCACCAGCGGGAACCGCACCGTCTGGCCGATGGCGACGAAGTCCTTGAAGGTGTCGTAGGGCAGCTTCGGCTTCACCGCGGGATTGATGCCGTGGTTGTCGAAGCTGACCAGCAGCGTATTGCCGTCAGGCTCCGCGCGCGCCACGAAAGCCGTGGCGATCTGGCTGGCGGCGCCCGGGCGGTTCTCGACCACTACCGGGCGGCCACCCATCTGCTGCGACAGGCGCGGCTGCAGAATGCGCGCCAGGATGTCGGTACTGCCGCCCGGCGGGTAGGGCACGACAAGCACCAGCGGCCGTTCCTCGGCGACGGCCGGCGCGGCGACGAAGGCGCCGCCTGCCGCAGCCAGCGTGCAAACCGCTGCCAGTACCCGCTTGATCGTGTGGTTCATCTGATTTCCCCTGCTGTTGTGGTGTTGGCCGGTGTTGCGGTGACGGGTTCGGCCTGGTCCCGCATGTAAATCGTTGAATAGCCCGTGCGTATCACGTCGGTGATCTGATCCAGCCGACGGCCGATATGGGCGCTGATCAGGGCGGGCAAGGCGTCGATGTCGCGGCGCTCCAGCGCCTGCACGATGCGCAGGTGTTCGCCTTGCGTATGACCGCGCCGGCCCTGCTGCATGTCGATCCAGCGCACGAAGTGGATGCGCGCATTGACGCTTTCCAAGGCGCGCACGAATTCGTCGTTGCGGGAATAGCGTGCAAGCGCCAGGTGAAAAGCTTCGTCCAGTTCCAGGAGCCGCGCGGCGTCGCTGTCTTCCGGCTCGTCGCGCGAGTGCTCGACGAACGCGCGCAGGCTGGCCAGTTCTTCGTCCGTGGCGCGCTCGCAGGCGGCGCGCACGATGCCGGCTTCCAGCACGGCGCGGTATTCGTAAAGACTGTGGATCTGCTTGGCGTCCAGCAGGCGAGCGATGAATCCGCGATTGACGGCGCGAGTCAAGAAGCCCTCGACCATGAGCTGGTTGAGAACTTCGCGCAGCGGCGTGCGGCTGACGTTGAGCCGGCGCGCAAGTTCGACCTCGTTGATGCGTTCGCCCGGCTTGAATTCAAAACGCACGGCCATCGCCTTGACCGCGCCGTAAAGCTCGGCCTGCCCTGCCGACGTGCGGGCCGCGCGGGCTACGGGTCGGATTGCAGTTTGCAAAAGCGTCATGCGGGATCGCCTGGGATCGTTTCCACCTGTAAGTGAAGTGCATACTAAAGTGCATACACTTTGAACGGCAACTCGGGTTTGCCCGCAGGCGCTCCCATGCGCGTCGCGCGGCGCCGCAGGAAACGAGCGAAAAAAAGCCGGCCTTTTGACGGCCGGCCGGGATGCATGCGCCAAGCGCCGATTACAGGCCGGTGTCGAGCGTGTAGTGGGCGCCGTCACGGTTTTCCAGCGTCAGCGAGGAAAGCACGGGCGTCTGGGCGGCAGCGTTCGGTTGCACGTGGATGCGCAGGTTCGCCAGGGGAACGTCCCAGCCGCCGCTGTCGGCTTCGGCGGCGACGCCCGCCACCAGCGCCAGACGTTCGGCAACCCCGCGAGCGTCGGCCGCGCGCGCATCGATGCGATGCAGGCTGCGAGCGCCGTTGGGGTGCGCCATCAGTTCCGGAGACCAGACGCACTCGGGCGTCAGGTGACGGCAAAAGTACATGCGGATGCCGGGCAGCGGTTGCTCGGCAAAGCGCACGGTATGAAAACGGGCCTGGACTTCCTGCCCGTCCAGCATGGCGGGACGGGTGAGCTCTTGCACGGGATTCACGGCAAAGCCCGCGTCGCGCAGCCGCGTGTAGGTGGCTTCGGCGTCGTAGGTGCGGAACACCAGCGCTTCCAGTCCGAACGGCGAATCGGCGATTTCCTTGCGCGCGGGCGGCGCGCCCGGGGGCCAACCCAGCAATTCGACATACGTGCCTTCCAGCACGATCAGGCGATTGCACGACCCCAGGTTGTGCACGGCCTTGTCGCTCAGGTGGAAACCCTGGCGCTCGTAACGAGGCGCCAGCGCATCCAAGCGGTCGCGCACCATGACGACGGCGTGGTCGAATTCAGTGCGGCCGACGGAATGCAGCATGGCTAACCTCTTTTATCAGACCAATCAGACCAGCTTGCCGTGGCACTGCTTGTACTTCTTGCCGCTGCCGCACGGGCACGGATCGTTGCGACCGACCTTGGGCAGGGCGTTGCGCGCCGGCTGCGCGCCCGTTTCCTGCGCATTGGAAGCCAGCGCCTCGTCGTAGTCGGAGTGGTGGTACTGCACGTTCTGCACATGCGACTGCGCCGCTTCGGCCTCGGCCTGTTCGACCTGCTCCGACGACTGCACGCGCACCGTCATCAGCACGCGAACGACGTCGTCGCGGACGCGATCCAGCATGCCCGAGAACAGTTCGAAGGCCTCGCGCTTGTATTCCTGCTTGGGATTCTTCTGCGCATAACCGCGCAGATGAATGCCCTGGCGCAGATAGTCCAGCGCCGACAGGTGTTCACGCCAGTGCGTATCGATCGCCTGCAACATGATCGAACGTTCGAATTGCGACCACGATTCGACGCCGACCTGGTCGACCTTGGCCTGGTACGCCTCGCGCGCCGCGGCCACCACGCGTTCGCGCAGTTCTTCGTCGTTCAGGTTGGGTTCCTTTTCCAGCATCTCGGTCAGGGGCAGATGCAGGTGCCAGTCGGCTTCCAGCGCCTTTTGCAGGGCCGGGATGTCCCACTGTTCTTCCACCGATTCCGGCGGCACGTAGGTGTTGAACATCTCGGTCACGGCGGCATCGCGCAGGTTCTGCACGGTGGCGCCGACGCTGGCGGCTTCCAGCACGTCATTGCGCTGCGAATACAGCACCTTGCGCTGGTCGTTGGAGACGTCGTCGTATTCCAGCAGTTGCTTGCGGATGTCGAAGTTGCGGCCTTCCACCTTGCGCTGCGCGGTCTCGATCGAACGCGTCACCATGCCGGCCTCGATGGGCTCGCCCTCGGGCAGCTTCAGGCGTTCCATGATGGCGCGCACGCGGTCGCCCGCGAAGATGCGCATCAGCGAATCTTCCAGCGACAGGTAGAAGCGGGACGAGCCCGGATCGCCCTGGCGGCCAGCACGGCCACGCAGCTGGTTGTCGATGCGGCGCGATTCGTGGCGTTCGGTGCCGATGATGCGCAGGCCGCCGGCGGCCTTGACCTGTTCGTTCAGCGGCTTCCATTCCGCGCGCACCTTTTCGATGCGAGCGGCCTTCTCCGCTTCGGTCAGCGACTCGTCCGCGCGGATCAGGTCGACCTGCTTGTCGACGCTGCCGCCCAGCACGATGTCGGTGCCGCGACCCGCCATGTTGGTGGCGATGGTGATGTGGCCCGGCTTGCCGGCTTCGGCCACGATTTCAGCTTCGCGGGCGTGCTGCTTGGCGTTCAGCACTTCGTGCGGCAGCTTGGCTTTCTTCAGCAGGCCGGACAGCAGCTCGGAGTTTTCGATGCTGGTGGTGCCCACCAGCACGGGCTGGCCGCGCTCGTGGCAATCACGGATGTCTTCCAGGATGGCGTTGTACTTCTCGCCATCGGTCTTGAAGACCTGGTCGTTCTGGTCCTTGCGGACCATCGGCTTGTTGGTCGGGATGATGACCGTCTCGAGCCCGTAGATTTCCTGGAACTCGTATGCTTCCGTGTCGGCCGTGCCGGTCATGCCGGACAGCTTTTCGTACATGCGGAAGTAGTTCTGGAACGTGATCGACGCCAGCGTCTGGTTTTCGTGCTGGATCTTCACGCCTTCCTTGGCTTCGACGGCCTGGTGCAGGCCGTCGGACCAGCGGCGGCCCACCATGAGGCGGCCCGTGAATTCGTCCACGATCACCACTTCGCCTTCCTGCACGACGTACTGCTGGTCGCGGAAGAACAGGGTGTTGGCGCGCAGGGCCACCATCAGGTGGTGCATCAGCGCGATATGGCGCGGGTCGTACAGGGATTCGCCTTCCGGCAGGATGCCCAGACGGCCCAGGATGCCTTCGGCGTTTTCGTGACCGGCTTCCGACAGGTAGACCTGCTGGCTCTTTTCGTCGACCCAGTAGTCGCCTTCGGGTTCCGGCTCCTGCGGCTTCGGCTCGCTGGCCATGCGCTTGAGCAGCGGCGGCACCGCGTTCATGCGGACGTAGAGCTCGGTGTGGTCTTCGGCCTGGCCGGAGATGATCAGCGGCGTGCGGGCTTCGTCGATCAGGATCGAGTCCACTTCGTCGACGATGGCGTAGAACAGCGCGCGCTGGCGGCGGTCCTCAACACGGTATTCCATGTTGTCGCGCAGGTAGTCGAAACCGAATTCGTTGTTGGTGCCGTAAGTGATGTCGGCGGCGTACGCGGCCTTCTTCTCTTCGTTCGGCTGCTGCGGCACGACCACGCCGGTGCTCAGGCCCAGGAAGTGGTACAGGCGCCCCATCCATTCGGCGTCGCGGCGAGCCAGGTAATCGTTCACCGTGACCACGTGCACGCCCTTGCCGGCGATGGCGTTCAGGTAGACGGGCAGCGTGGCCATGAGCGTCTTGCCTTCGCCGGTGCGCATTTCGGCGATCTTGCCGCTGTGCAGGGCGATACCGCCCAGCATCTGCACATCGAAGTGGCGCATGCCGAACACCCGCTTGCCCGCTTCGCGCACGACGGCGAAGGCTTCGGGAAGCAGGTCGTCCAGGGACGTGCCCTGGGCGTGGCGGGAACGGAATTCCTCGGTTTTGGCCGCCAACTCCGTGTCGGAGAGCGCGGAGATCTTGGGTTCGAGCCCGTTGATCTGGGTTACCAGCTTGCGATACTGCTTAAGCAGCCGGTCGTTGCGGCTGCCTATGAGTTTTTTGAGCAGAGAAACCATGCGTATGTCGGCCGCACGAGCTACGCCGCGCCGGAAAGCGCGCGGGGCTTCACCCGTGACTTGATGTTATTGGTTGAGCGGGGGTCCGCCGGGAAACGAACCAGTTTAACGCACCTGGCGCGTAATAGCCTGGACCTATGACCAGGGTAGCACTGTTGACCGATTTGACCGGTCATCACGCCCAGGGTTCACGGGACGGCTGCCTGGGCCACCGCGGGCGGCGCATGCTGGTGCTGCGGCCCCAGGAACAGGCGGGGATCCAGCGGTTGTCCGGCAAGGCGAACCTCGAAATGCAGGTGCGGGCCGGTCGATCTTCCCGAGCTGCCCACGCGGGCCACCTGCTGGCCACGTTCGACCAGTTGCCCCTGCTTGACCATCAGCGACGAAGCATGGGCGTAGCGGGTGATGAGGCCGTCGCCGTGGTCGATTTCGACCATGTTGCCGAAGCCGGCCTGCCACTTGGCCTCAAGGACAACCCCGCCTGAAGCGGCCAGGATGGGCGTGCCCGAGGGCGCGGCGAAATCCAGCCCTTCGTGCATGGCGGAGCGGCCCGTCACGGGGTTGCGGCGCCAGCCATACGAAGAGGAGAGATAGGGATAGTCGGTGATCGGCATGGCGGTGGGCATGCGCGCCTGGTCCGCCGAACGCTTGGTCAGTGCTGCGTCGAGCAGCTTCAGGTTGTCCGTCTGCTGCGACAGCCGGGCCTGGATTTCGTCGAGTTGGCGACCCAGGGCTTCGGCCGAGGCTGCGCTAGGCGGCGGATGATCGGTGAAGAGGTCGTCCATGACCTGCGTGGCCTCGGGCGCGGCCGGGGCCTCGGGCGCCGCCGTCGCCAACTGCTTGGCCAGTTCGGGGTCGGTATACGCCACGCCGGCCACCTTGGCCACCCGCTGACCCAGGCCGTCTATGCTGACCAGCTTGGCCTGCAGAGATCCCACCTTCGCGGCCAGCAGGTTCATGTTCTCGCGCAGGAAATCGGCGTCACGCCCCGGCTGCTCGGACAGCGGCCAGCCCATGGTGTGGACGGCAGGCAGGATGGGAGTGATGTATCGTTGAAGCGCGGCGCCAAAGATGGCCGCGGTGATCAGGGCGCCCCCCAGCAGCACCGCCAGGCGCTTGCCGCCCAGGGTGAGATGCCCGTCCTGCCCGTCGCGGGCGTGCATAATCACGATTTTCAAGGTGTGCTTCCTAATTCTCTTAAAGCCGGCATGAGTAGACCCGCTTCATACCGTCAACGTTCCAGTGGTTCCAGCCGGCGTGAAAATACCGCCCTGGGATGGCTGGGTCATGACATGCGCGGCGCCGGCGTGTTGGCGACCGCTCGCAAGCACCTGCAAATTCAGTACGCGGTGGCGGCGGTGCTGCCCGCCCCGCTGGGCGCCGTGTGCCAGGTGGGCAAGCTGGAAAACCAGTGCCTGCACCTGGTGGTGCCCACTGCCGCCCACGCGGCCAAGATGCGTCAATTGGCTCCGCGCGTGGCGCGGTCGCTGGCGGACCAAGGCTGGAACCTTAACGAAATTGCCATCAAGGTACAAGCGGGTTTACCGAAGCCCGGCAGCCGTCAGCCGCGTCCTGCGCCAGAGGCGCTGCCCTTGGGCGACAAGGCCCTCGGAGCCTTTGAAACGCTGCATGGAAATCTGCGGCCCGGCCCCTTGGCCGATGCGGTCGCCAAGCTCTTGCGGCATCACAAGAGTAGCTGAGCAACTCTGCTTTTGTCCGGCAAGCCGGCGGGTCGGAAACGTAGCGAAACCAACTTTTCGGGCCGATGGCCGGATGGTCTGCTACCGGTTTGCGACTATTGCGCTATCGGATGGCGGCCAGCGCCATCCTTAAGCAGGAACCCGGGGCGTTGAACGTGGACCGTCCCTTGCGCGGGCTCAAATTGAAAGCCTGCCCTCAGGCCAGCTTCCATTCGTGGCGAAACGCCTGCGGCGCTTCAGCCTGCGATTCATAGGTGATCAATTCCCAGGCGTCGCGTTGCTCGAGCAGCGCGCGAGCCAGCTGATTGTTCAGGCCGTGGCCCGACTTGCACGCCACGTAGCGCGCCACCAGCGGCTTGCCCAAAAGATAGAGGTCGCCGATGGCGTCCAGGATCTTGTGCTTCACGAATTCATCGTCATAGCGCAGACCGTCGCTGTTGAGCACACGGAATTCGTCCATGACGATGGCGTTGTCCAGGCTGCCGCCGCGGGCCAGGCCCATCGAACGCAGCGCCTCGACTTCATTCACAAAACCGAAGGTGCGCGCCCGCGCGATCTCGCGCACGTACGAATGCGTGGCGAAATCGATTTCAGCAAAATTGGCCGTCGAGTCGATGGCGGGATGACGGAAGTCGATCGAGAATGCCAGCGAGTACCCTTCGTGGGGTTCCAGCCGGGCCCATTTCTCGTTGCGGCCTTCGCCTTCGCGCACTTCCACCGGCTTCAAGACGCGGATGAACTGCTTGGGCGCGTTCTGTTCGACGATACCCGCCGAACGCAAAAGGTAAACGAACGTCGCCGCGCTGCCGTCCATGATGGGGACTTCTTCGGCAGTAAGGTCGACGTGCAGATTGTCGATACCCAGGCCGGCCAGCGCCGACATGAGGTGTTCCACCGTGGACACGCGGACATTGCCCTGCTGCAGCACGGACGCCATGCGCGTGTCGCCCACGCCGGTGGCCTGGGCGGGCAGGTCCACAACCTGCGGCAGGTCGACGCGGTGAAAGACAATACCGGTATTCGGCTGTGCCGGGCGCAGGGTGAGCTCCACCCGCCGTCCTGAGTGGACGCCGACGCCTGTCGTGCGGACGAGATTCTGAATGCTGCGCTGTCGGAACATGGGAATTGGGAATTTTGAATCAGGAAGCCGGCAAGATAGCTAACGATTTGCCGGCGTAACCGATCTATTGTAACTCTGTCCGATCCATGTCGCCATCTAAGCGGCCGGACCGACCTATACCTCCGTCCCCGGTTTAACGTGCGGGAGAAACACGGACCGCTCTGCCTCCGGCTCGCCCGAGGGGACAGGCGAGCCGGAGATGAGGGAGTGCAATTAGAGCCGTTGGCCGGCCCTAAGGTTCAATCCGCCTGCTTGCGCAGGAACGCCGGGATGTCGAAGTGATCCATGCCCGAGCTTTCCAGCGCGCGGACCTGGGCGGACGCCTGGCTGCGCGGATTGCGCATGACAGACGGCATGTCCAGGTTGCGGTAGTCGCCGCCCTGACCGGCCGGCATCGTGCCCATGGGCATGTTGTCGGTGCCGGTGCGCAGCACTTCGGCGGTGGTTTGCACCAGTTGCGGACGGGCTTGCGCGCGGCCCAGGCCGGTTGCAACCACCGTGACGCGCAGGTTTTCACCCATGGATTCGTCGTAGGCGGTGCCGAAGATCACGGTCGCGTCGTCCGAAGCGTAGCTGCGGATCGTTTCCATGATTTCGCGCGTTTCGCGCATCTTCAGCGAGCGGCTGGCGGTGATGTTGACCAGCACGCCGCGCGCGCCGTTTAGATCCACGCCTTCCAGCAGCGGGCAAGCAATGGCGTGCTCGGCGGCAACGCGTGCGCGGTCCGCGCCCGATGCCGACGCCGTGCCCATCATGGCCTGGCCCTGCTCGCCCATGATCGTCTTCACGTCTTCGAAGTCGACGTTGACGTTGCCTTCGACGTTGATGATTTCGGCGATACCCGCGCAAGCGTTGTGCAGGATGTCGTCGGCCGAACGGAAGCAGTCTTCCTGCGTCGCGTCCTCGTCCATCAGTTCATAGAGGTTCTCGTTGAGCACCACGATGAGCGAATGCACGTGCTTGGCGAGTTCGGAGATACCGTCCTCGGCCATCTTCAGGCGCTTGTTGCCTTCAAAGGAGAACGGCTTCGTGACCACGCCGACGGTCAGGATGCCCAGCTCCTTCGCCACCTCGGCCACGACCGGGCCAGCACCGGTGCCGGTGCCGCCGCCCATGCCTGCGGTGATGAAGACCATGTGCGCGCCGTTCAGCGCGGCACGGATTTCCTCACGCGCGGTTTCAGCCGACGCGCGTCCCTGCTCGGGCTTGGCGCCCGCGCCCAGGCCGGTGCGGCCCAGGCGAATCTGCACCGGCGCATTGGTAGCCGCCAGCGCTTGCGCATCGGTGTTGGCGCAGATGAAATCCACGCCGTGCACGCCGCTGCGAATCATGTGCGCCACGGCATTGCCGCCCGCACCGCCCACACCAACGACCTTGATTACGGTCCCTTTGGTGTTGTTCTCAAGCATCTCAAAGTTCATCATGATGACTCCCTCACAAGTCCGATTTTGCAAATCACAAAAATTCCCCGACAACCTATATTTTGTGAATCGCCTCAAAGCCGACGCCGGCTACATAGGCCCGCCACGGGTTTGAGACGCCTCCTCTTTCTGGTGATCCCCGCCAGTACCGCCGCGGTTTTCACCAAGGAGCAGGCCCCAACCTGCACCTTTAATTCATGAACCACTCCTTCATGCGCGCCAGCAGGCTCTTGAAGTTGCCCGTCTGCGCGGCCACCTTGCGACCACGCACACGCTGCATGCGCGCTTCCTGCAGCAAGCCCATCACCGTCGAGAAGCGCGGATTGCGCATCACGTCGGCCAGGCTGCCTTCGTACTCGGGCACCGCCACGCGAACCGGCTTGAGGAACACGTCCTCGGCCAGTTCGATCATGCCGGGCAGCTGCGCCGACCCACCGGTCAGCACCACGCCGGACGCCAGCAGGTCTTCGTAGCCGGAATCGCGCACGACCTGCTGCACAAGCGTGAAGAGTTCCTCGACGCGCGGTTCGATGACGGCGCCCAGCGCCTGGCGCTTGACCTGGCGCGGGCCGCGGTCGCCCAGGCCGGGCACTTCCACGGACTCGTCCGGGCTGGCCAGCACCTGCTTGGCGACGCCGTAGCGCAGCTTGATTTCCTCTGCGTCGGGCGTGGGCGTGCGCAGCATCGCTGCGATGTCGTTGGTGATCTGGTCGCCGGCGATGGGCAGCACGGCGGTGTGCCGGATCGCGCCGCCGGTGAAAATCGCCACGTCGGTGGTGCCGCCGCCGATGTCGACCAGCACGACGCCCAGCTCTTTCTCGTCGGCCGTCAGCACGGCCAGGCTGGAGGCCAGCGGCTGCAGGATCAGGTCCTGGACTTCCAGGCCGCAGCGGCGCACGCACTTCACGATGTTCTGGGCGGCGCTGACCGCGCCCGTCACGATATGGACGCGCACTTCCAGGCGCAGGCCGCTCATGCCGATCGGCTCGCGGATGTCTTCCTGGCCGTCGACGATGAACTCCTGGGTCAACACGTGCAGCACCTGCTGATCGGTCGGGATGTTCACCGCCTTGGCGGTCTCGATGACGCGGGCGACGTCGGTGGCGGTGACTTCCTTGTCTTTCACGGCGACCATGCCGCTGGAGTTGAAGCTGCGGATATGGCTGCCGGCGATGCCGGTGTAGACGTCGCGAATCTTGCAATCTGCCATCAGCTCGGCTTCTTCAAGCGCGCGCTGAATGGAATTCACAGTGGTCTCGATGTTGACGACCACGCCCTTGCGCATGCCGCGCGATTCATGCTGGCCGAGGCCGAGCACTTCAAAACGGCCTTCAGGCAGGATTTCAGCCACCACAGCCACCACCTTGCTGGTGCCGATATCGAGGGCGACGATAAGGTCCTTGATGTCACGGGTCATGGCGTTAGCGTTTCTTGGGAGGTTTCGGTGTGGATTTGGATTTGGTTTCCGACGCGGGCAACGGAGCCAGCGCCAGGGCGAAACCATTGGGATAGCGCAAGTCGGCCTGCGTGACCGTGCGCCCTTCCAGGCGCCCCGACACGGCGGGCCACGCCTGCACAAAGCGTTGAATACGAGCCGCGAACGGCAATGCGCCGGGCAAGCCATGCGGGTCCGGCGCATCGGCGCCAGGATCGCGGCCCAGGTCCAGCGACATGCCGTTGGAAAGCACGACGCGCCAGGCGTAGCGCGGGCTCAGATCCAACTGCTCCACATGCATGTCCAGCGGCGCGAACCATCGCGCCAGTTCGGCATAGCGCTGCACCACCAGCGACTCCGTGCCATCGGGCCCGGAGAACTGCGGCAGCACCGTTTCGTCGTCCACCTCGCCCGTGTTGGCCGTGAAAGCCTCGCCCCAGGTGTTGATCATCTGGTTTTCGTTCCACAGCGCCAGCGGCTGCTGCTCTTCGATGCGAACTCGCAGCACATTGGGCCAGATCCGCCGCACGGTGGCATGCCGGACCCACGGAACCGATTCGAAGATCTCCCGCGCGTCGTCCAGGTCCACGGTGAAGAAGTTCCCCGTCACCCGGCCCGCGATCGCCGACCGGACGGCGCCCGTCGACACATAGTGCAGCTCGGTGTCCGGCATCGATTCCAGTTCGATGGCCGACAACGTGAAGAACGGACGCTGCGCCACCCACACCACGCCCGCGATGAGCAAGGCGCAAACCGCCAGCACGGCTAGCGTGTTGGCGATCAGGTTGGTAGTACGAGCGTCGTTCCACACGGAAAATCCAGGTCAAGCGTTGCGAGCGGGGCTGTGCACCTTGCACGAAGCCTCGGAGAGGATCGCCACGCACAAATCGGCATAGCTGATGCCCACGGCTTTCGCCGCCATGGGAACCAGGGAATGGCCGGTCATGCCGGGCGAAGTGTTCATTTCAAGCAGCCAGGGCCGGTTGTCGCGGTCCAGGATGAAGTCGGCGCGACCCCATCCTTCGCAGCCCAGTGTCTGATAGGCCTTTACGGCAATTCGGGCGACTTCTTCAGCAACGTCCGGCGACAAGGCAGCCGGGCAGAAATACTGAGTGTCGTCCGAGAAGTATTTGTGCTCGTAGTCGTAGTTGCCGCCGGGCGCGGCGATCTCGATTACCGGAAGCGCGCGGGCGGCCTTGCCCGAACCGAGCACCGCCACCGTCAGTTCGCGCCCCGTGATGAATTGCTCGGCCAGGACCTCGCTGTCGAAGCGCGCCGCGGCGGCGTAGGCTTCCTTCATGTCGGAGTAACCCACGACCTTGGTGATGCCCACGGTCGAACCTTCGTGCGGCGGCTTGATGATCAGCGGCAGGCTCAGGCGGTCGGGCACCAGGCGCAGCTCGGTGTCCGCGTCCAGGACTTCGAAATCCGGCGTAGGCAGGCCGTGCTGCAGCCAGATGCGCTTGGTCATGGTCTTGTCCATGGCCAGAGCCGAGGCCATCGGGCCGCTGCCGGTGTAGGGAATGCCCAGCAGCTCGAGGGCGCCCTGGATCGTGCCGTCTTCGCCATAGCGGCCATGCAGCGCGATGAAAACGCGGTCAAAGCCTTCGCCCGCCAGTTCGGCCAGGCTGCGCTCGCCCGTGTCGAAAAGGTGCGCGTCCACGCCGGCGCTGATCAGCGCCTGCTGCACGCCCTTTCCCGACATCAGGGACACTTCGCGCTCGGCGGACTGGCCGCCATACAACACGCCTACCTTGCCGAATTGCTTGCTCATGCCAGCTCTCCCACGAGGGCGGGGACCTTGCTGATCGAACCCGCTCCCATCACAACGACGACGTCGCCGTTGCGCACGAAATCCACGACCGCCTGTGGCAGGTCGGCCACGTCTTCCACGAACACCGGCTCCACCTTGCCCGCCACGCGCAGCGCGCGCGACAGGGCGCGCCCGTCGGCCGCAACCAGCGGCGGCTCGCCGGCGGCATAGACCTCGGTCAAGAGCACGGCATCCGCGGTGCCCAGCACACGCACGAAGTCCTCAAAGCAATCCCGCGTCCGCGTGTAGCGGTGCGGCTGGAAGGCCAGCACAATGCGGCGGTCGGGCCACGCGCCACGCGCGGCAGCCAGCGTCGCGGCCATCTCCACGGGGTGATGGCCGTAATCGTCGATAACCGTGAAGGTGCCGCCGCCATGGCTGGCCGGAACCGGAAATTCACCCGTCTGCGTGAACCGGCGGCCAACGCCCTTGAAGGCGCCCAGCGCCTCGCAGATCGCGGCGTCGGAAACGCCCAGTTCGGTCGCCACCGCGATAGCGGCCAGCGCGTTGCGCACGTTGTGCAGGCCGGGCAGGTTCAATTCCACCTGCAGCGGCGGCAGCAGCGTGTCGCCATGCGTGCGCTGCACATTGAAGCGCATGCGCGTGCCCTCTGGCTGCACTTCATAAGCACGCACCTGCGCCTCCGGGTTCAAACCGTAGGTCGTGATGGGACGCGACACGAACGGCATGATCTCACGCACGTTGGCATCATCCGAGCACAGCACCGCGCTGCCATAGAACGGCAGGCGCTGCGTGAATTCGATGAATGCGCTCTTCAGGCGCGCGACGTCGTGCCCGTAGGTGTCCATGTGATCGGCGTCGATGTTGGTCACGATGGCCATCACCGGCAGCAGGTTCAGGAACGACGCATCCGACTCGTCGGCCTCGACCACGATGTAGTCGCCCTGCCCAAGCCGAGCATTGGCGCCGGCAGAATTGAGCCGGCCGCCGATCACGAAGGTGGGATCCAGGTCTCCGGCCGCAAGGATGCTGGCCACCAGGCTGGTCGTGGTGGTCTTGCCGTGCGTGCCGGCAACGGCGATTCCGCGCTTCAGCCGCATCAGTTCGGCCAGCATGATGGCGCGCGGCACCACCGGAATGCGCGCCGAACGCGCGGCGATCACCTCGGGGTTGTCGCCCGCGACAGCGGTGGACGTGACGATGGCGCTGGCGCCCGTGACATTGCTGGCCGCATGGCCGATCGCGATCTTCACGCCCAGCCCGGCCAGACGACGCGTCACGGCCGACTCGTTCAGGTCGGAGCCGCTGATGTCGTAGCCCAGGTTGAGCAGCACTTCGGCAATGCCGCTCATGCCCGAGCCGCCAATGCCTACGAAATGGATGTGTTGAATTCTGTGTTTCATGATGAACGCCCCGCTGCTTGTTCACAGACGTCGGCGATATGGGCGGCCGCATCAGGCTGCGCATGCGCGCGGGCCCTGACGGCAACTGCCTGGAGTTCTTGTCGGGTGCGCTGGCCCAGCCAGTCCGCCAGCCATTCGGGCGTCAGGGCGGTCTGCGGCTGCAGCCAGGCGGCCTCTGCGTCGCTCAGGAAGCGCGCGTTGGCGGTTTGATGATCATCGATGGCATGCGGGAACGGCACGAACAGGGCCGCGACGCCGGCCGCCGCCACTTCGGACACCGTCATGGCGCCCGCGCGGCAGATCAGCAGATCGGCGTCGGCCATGGCGCCCGCCATGTCGTCGATGAAGGCGCGGCAATCGGCCTGCACGCCCGCCTGGGCGTAGGCCTGCTGCAGCGCCGGCAAATGTTGTTCGCCGGCCTGATGGACGACGATGGGCCGGTTGCCCTGGGGCAGCCGCGCGAGCGCCTGCGGCAAGGTGGTGTTCAAGGCCTGCGCCCCCAGGCTTCCGCCCACGACCAGCACGCGCAACGGGCCGACGCGGCCCGCATAGCGCTCGGCCGGATCGGGCAAGGCGCAAAGGTCTGCGCGCACCGGGTTGCCCATGGCTTCGCCCTTGGGCAGCACACCGGGAAAACCGCTCAGCACGCGGCGCGACATTTTCGCCAGGCACTTGTTGGCCGTGCCGGCGACGGCATTCTGCTCATGCACGACCAGCGGCGTGCCACGCAGCGCCGCGATTACGCCGCCGGGGAACGCCACATAACCGCCCATGCCCAGCACCACGTCCGGACGCACGTCCGACAGACGCGACCAGGCTTGCGCGAAAGCGCGCAACAACAGGAAAGGCAGCTTCAGCAACGCCGCCGCGCCCTTGCCGCGCACGCCCTGGAAACGCAGCGGCACGAGTTCGATGCCACGGGGCGGCACCAGCCGTCCTTCCATCTTTTCCGGGTTGCCCAGCCACAGCACGCGCCAGCCGCGGTCGCGCAGCACGTCGGCCACCGCAAGACCCGGCATGATGTGCCCGCCGGTGCCGCCGGCCATGATCAGGATGGTGCGAGCGGCGGTCATACCCGTCCTCCACGCATCATGATTCGGTTCTCGACGTCCACCCGGATCAGCATTGCCAACGCGCACAGATTCATCACTACGCCCGAACCACCGTAGCTCATCAGAGGCAAGGTCAGTCCCTTCGTGGGCAGCAGTCCCAGGCAGACGCCCATATTGATGAACGACTGCACGCCAAACCACATCGCCACGCCGTGCGCGACCAGCCCGGCGAAAGTGCGTTCCATGGCGATGGCCTGGCGGCCGATGTCGAAACCGCGGTAGACGATGATGGCGAACAGCGAGATCACCAGCATGACGCCGGCAAAACCCAGTTCTTCGCCCACCACCGCCATCAGGAAGTCGGTATGCGCTTCGGGCAGGTAATGCAGCTTTTCCACGCTTGCGCCCAAGCCCACACCCAGCCACTCACCACGACCCAGCGCGATCAGCGAGTGCGACAACTGGTAGGCGCTGCCGTAGGCGTTGTCTTCGTTCCAGGGATCCAGGTAGGCGAACAGGCGCGCGCGGCGCCACGGCGACAGCCAGATCAGCATCAGGAAGGTGCCCACCAGCACGGCCAGCAGGCTGCTGAAGTACTTGCCGTTGATGCCGCCCAGGAACAGGATGCCGATGGCGATGGCCACGATCACCATGAACGCGCCCAGGTCGGGTTCGAGCAGCAACAGCATGCCCACCCCGGCCAGGGCGAAGGCCATCGGCAGGAAGCCGCGGGCGAACGCCTGCATGTGTTCCTGCTTGCGCACCGTGTAGTCGGCCGCGTACAGCAAGGCGGCCAGCTTCATCAGTTCGGACGGCTGGAAATTCAGCGGACCCAGCGGGATCCAGCGATGGGCGCCGTTGACCTCGCGGCCGATTCCGGGAATCAGCACCGCGACCAGCAGGGTCATCGCCACCACGAACAACGGCACGGCCAGGCGCTGCCAGACCCGGATGGGAATCGACAGCACAATTGCTGCGCCGACCAGGCCTGCACTGACGAACAGGCCATGGCGGATCACGAAGTAATAGCGGCCATAGGACGCGTAGCGCGGGCCGTCGGCCAGCGCGATCGACGCCGAATACACCATCAGCAAGCCAAGCAGCAGCAACGTCGATGCCGCAATGACCAGCGGCATGTCGAAGTTGCGCATGCGGGTACGGCCGGGCCGTACGGCATTGACGCTCGCGGTGAGATCGGCGATCAGGCTCATTGCATGGCCTCGGCGCCACGCGCGGTGGATTTCACGTCAGGAGTGGCGTTGCGGCTCATGCCACCTCTCCACGGTCGCGGGCCAGATCTTCGACCTCTTCCACGAACACCTGCCCGCGATGCGGGTAATTGCGGAACATGTCCAGGCTGGCGCAGGCCGGCGAAAGCAGTACGGCATCGCCCGGTTGCGCCAGATCCGCCGCGCCGCGCACGGCGGCGCGCAGGGAATCGACCTCGACGCAATTGACGTCGGTGGCAGCCAGCACACGGCCGATCTCGGGACCGTCCACGCCGATCAGCATGACTGCGCGCGCATGGCGCGACACCACGGGAATCAGCGGAGAAAAGTCCTGGCCCTTGCCCTGGCCGCCTGCGATCAGCACGACCGGCTGTCCCAGGCCTTCCAGCGCAGCCACCGTGGCGCCCACGTTGGTGCCCTTGCTGTCGTTGATGTAGTCGACGCCGCCAATGGTGCGCACGAACGCGGCGCGATGCGGTTCGCCTGCGTATTCGCGCAGCGCGCGCAGCATGGCGCCCCACCCCAGATCCAGGCAGCGGGCCAGTTGCAGGGCGGCCAGCGCGTTCAAGGCGTTGTGAATGCCGCGGATGCGCAGCGCGTCCACGGGCATAAGGCGGCTCATGCGGCCCTTGGCGCGCACCGGCTCGGGAGCGTCCTTCTTGCGCCGCACAGGCGGCGCGGGCTCATCGAAATCGTTGGGTTCGCAAGCCGTCAGCCAAGCCACGCCCTGCCCAAGTTCCAGGCCCATGTCGCCGACCAGTTCCGGCACGTCGCGGCCAAAGCTGCGAACGTTAATGGCGTTCAGCGCGGAAACCATGTCCACGGTGAGCGGGTCGTCGCGGTTGACGATGGCGATGCGCGCCATTTTCAGGAGGCGCGCCTTGGCTTGGGCATAGGCCTGCATGCCGCCGTGCCAGTCCAGATGATCCTGGGTCACGTTCAACACGACGGCCGCGTCCGCCATCAGGCTGCGCGTGGTTTCCAGCTGGAAGCTGGACAGTTCCAGCACCCACACCTGCGGCAGCGCGTCGGTGTCCAACGCATCCATCAGCGCGGACAGCGCGGCCGGGCTGATGTTGCCCGCTGCGATGACCGTCAAGCCGCTGGCTTCGATCAGCTGGCGGGTAAGCGCGGTGACGGTGGTCTTTCCGTTCGTGCCAGTCACGGCAAGCAGCCGCGGCCGGTACTCGCGCGTCTGCGCCAGATCCGCAAGAGCCCGCGCAAAGAGCTCGATCTCGCCGACGACCTCGATGCCGCGGGCCTCGGCCTCGCGCAGCACGTCCGCGGCAGGCGCCTGCGTGGGCGCCAGCCCGGGGCTGAGCACGACCTGATCGACGCCGTCCAGAAGGTCGGCGCCAAAAGCGTCACCGCAGCCCAAGCGATATTCCACTTCGCTTTGCGCCAGCGCTTCGCGCAACGCGGCGATCCCGCCCGGCTCAGCGCGTGTGTCGGCCACGCGCAAGCGGGCGCCCTGACGGGCGCACCAGCGTGCGGCGGCGACACCCGTCTCGCCCAATCCGAGGATCAAGACGAGCGGCGCGTCAGCGCGGGAGGTTTCCATCATATTCATCGCAACTTCAGGGTTGAGAGGCCAATCAGCACCAGCATCATGCTGATGATCCAGAAACGCACGACCACCTGGGTTTCCTTCCAGCCGCCCACTTCAAAGTGATGATGCAACGGCGCCATTCGGAAAATGCGTCGACCTGTTCCATAACGTCGCTTCGTGTACTTGAACCAGGTCACCTGGATCATCACCGAGAGGGTCTCGACCACGAACACGCCGCCCATGATGAACAGCACGATTTCCTGGCGCACGATGACCGCGATCGTGCCCAGCGCGCCGCCCAGCGCAAGCGCGCCGACGTCGCCCATGAAGACCTGCGCCGGATACGCGTTGAACCATAAAAATGCCAGTCCCGCGCCGCCGATCGCCGCACAAAGCACCATCAATTCGGATGCGCCCGGGATATACGGGAACAGCAGGTACTTCGAATAGTCCACACGGCCGACGACATAAGCGAAGATGCCGAGCGCGCTGCCGACCATGACGGTGGGCATGATGGCCAGGCCGTCCAGGCCGTCGGTAAGGTTCACGGCGTTGCTGGTGCCGACGATCACCGCCCAGGTCAGCGCGACGAAGCCGAGCACGCCCAGCGGATAGCTGACGGTCTTGAAGAACGGCACGATCAGGTCGGCACGCGTCGGAAGGGACATCGTGAAGCCGCTGCCGACCCAGGCCTTGAACAGCGGCCAGAGTTCCGTATTGGCGGGTGCGGACACGGCGAACGCCAGATACACCGCGGCCACCATACCAATGGTGGCTTGCCAGAAAAATTTCTGTCGGGCCGGCATGCCCTCGGGATCGCGATAGACGACCTTGCGGTAGTCATCGCGCCAGCCGATCCAGCCAAAGCCGAAGGTGACCAGCAGCACGACCCACACGAAGCGGTTGGTCCAATCTGCCCACAGCAAGGTGCTGATCGCGATGGAAATCAGGATCAGCACGCCGCCCATGGTGGGCGTGCCGGTCTTGACCAGATGCGACTCGGGACCATAGGTGCGCACAGCCTGGCCGATCTTCATTTCGGTCAGCTTGCGGATCACGCGCGGTCCCGCCACCAGCCCGATCAGCAGCGCCGTTGCGCAAGCCAGTACGGCGCGCAACGTGATGTATTCGAACACGCCCAGGGCGCGCACATCATCGGAAAGCAGCCGGGCGATCTCAAGCAGCATGCTGCTCTCCCTGCCCCGAGGCTGCCGTGTTTTCGTTCGTGGAAAAAGCCGTCACTACCCGCTCCATGCGCATAAAGCGCGATCCTTTTACCAATACGCAGGACGGGCGCAAGCCGCGCAAGGCGGCAACGACTTCGTCTACCGATGCGCAGGCGTGCGCGCCAGGCCCGAATGCGGCGGCTGCCGCCCGGCTGGCTTCGCCTAGCGTGATGAATGCGTCGAGCCCCTGCTCGCGCGCGTAAGTGCCCACCTCGGCATGCATGGCGGGGCCGTTGTCCCCGACTTCGCCCATGTCGCCCAGCACCAGGGCGCGCTTGCCGGCAATTCGCGCCAGCACGTCGATGGCCGCGCGAACCGAATCGGGGTTGGCATTGTAGGTGTCGTCGATGAGCAGCGTTCCGTCACTCATTCGCTTCTGCTGCATGCGCCCCGCTACCGGGCTGAAGCCCGCCAGCGCTCGCACCGCGACGTCGAGCGGCGCCCCCGCGGCGATCGCACTGGCGATCGCCGCCAGCGCATTGCGCAGGTTATGCAAGCCCGACACGGGCAGGGTCAGGTCAGCGGTGCCGACCGGCGTCACCACGCGGCAGCGCGTCGCATCCACATCCGCGATGATTTGTTCTGCGTAGACGTCCAGGCCGGGTTGCAGGCCAAAGCGCAACACGCGGCGCGGCGCGGCCAGCGCATCCCAGATCGCCGAATAGGGTTCGTCGCCCGGATAGACGGCCACGCCGTCCGGCGGCAAGGCCGTAATGGCGGCGCCGTTTTCGTACGCAACCGCCTCGACGGTGTGCATGAATTCCTGGTGCTCGCGCTGGGCGTTGGTGACCAGCGTCACGGTCGGCGCCGCGATGGCCGCCAGCTGCGCGATCTCGCCGGGGTGATTCATGCCCAGCTCGAACACGGCCGCCCGATGCTCCGCGCGCAACCGCAACAGCGTCAGCGGCACGCCGATATCGTTATTCAGATTGCCGGCCGTGGCCAGGCGGCCCGCTACGCCGCGCCATTCGGCGAGCATGGCGGAAACCATTTCCTTGGTGGTCGTCTTGCCGTTGCTGCCGGTCACCGCCACGACGGGCAGCGTGAACCGCGCGCGCCAGGCTGCACCAATGCGGGTCAACGCCACGCGGGTGTCGCCCAGGATCAGTTGCGGCAGTTCGGCATCCGCCACGCGATGCGCCACGACGGCAGCGCACGCGCCACGCGATTCGGCTTGGTCCAGGTAATCGTGCGCGTCGAAGTTTTCGCCGACCAGCGCGACAAACAGTTCACCTTCGCCAATGCGACGCGTATCGGTCGACACGCCATTCACCTGCGGCAGCAGCAGCGCCAGACGCGCCCATTCGCGATCGTCGAAGGGCAGCTTTTCGCCCCCGATGTCCTGATACGTCTCGTGCCCCTTGCCCGCAAGCAGCACCACGTCTTCCGGCAAAGCTGCCCAGACGGTCTGCATGATCGCGCGAGCGCGGTCGACCTGGACCTCGGCCTGCACCCCTTCGGGAATGCCGACAAGAATCTGTTCAACGATGGCCTCGGGTGATTCGGTGCGCGGATTGTCGCTGGACACCACCACGTGGTCGGCCAGTTCGGCGGCGATGGCGCCCATCACCGGGCGCTTGCCGGGATCGCGCTCGCCGCCGCAGCCAAAAACGCAGATCAGTCGGCCGGATCGCGCCACGGCGACGGCACGCAGAGCCGCCAGCGCGCGGGACAGCGCGTCGGGGGTGTGCGCGTAATCGACAACGACGAGCGGCCCGCGGCCGGTGCTGGCCGGCGCGTCCACAGCCAGCGGCACCACGGTTTGCAGCCGACCATCGACGGGATCGGTCGCGGCCAGTTCGCGAGCGATCTGCGCAAAGGGCAAGCCGAGCTTGTACAGCACGCCCGCCACGAGAAGCAGGTTGGACACGTTGTGCGCGCCCAGGAGGCGCGTCACGATCTGCGCTTCGCCATGCGGCGAGACCAACGTGAAGATCTGGCCTTGGGAAGTCGCCTGCAAATCGCGCGCGCGCATCGCGGCGGGAATTTCGGGGTCTTCGACCAGGCTGTAGCCCATCGACGATACGCTGTCGGGCAGGCTGGCGATAAGGCGTCGTCCAGCCTCATCGTCGGCGTTGATCACGGCGGAGGTCAGGCCCGGCCAGCGGAACAGGCGCGCCTTGGCTTCTTCATAGCGCTCCATCGTGCCGTGATAGTCGAGATGGTCGCGCGTAAGGTTGGTAAAGGCCGCCAGCGCAACCCGCACACCGTCCATGCGGCCTTGCTCGATGCCGATGGAGGATGCCTCCATGGCTACCGCCTTCGCGCCGGCATCGCGCATCGCGGCCAGCGTGCGATGCACGGTCAGAACGTCGGGCGTGGTCAGGTCGCCGCCCAGGGGGCGTCCGTCGGGCAGCACCGCGCCCAACGTGCCGATGGTGCCGCAGGCCTTGTCGTTGCGGCTCAGCGCATGCGCAATCCATTGAACCGACGAGGTCTTGCCATTGGTGCCGGTGACAGCCACCACCGCCAGCGCGGCGGACGGACGGCCGTACCAGGTGTCGCCAAGTTCACCCAGCAGCGAACGCAGGCCGGTCACGGCCAGCAGAGGCGTGTCCGCGGCAGCCGCACGCATCGCATCGGTGGCGGGCGCTTCGAACAGCACGGCGCTGGCGCCCAGCGCCAACGCCTTATCTATATAGAGACGGCCGTCGCTCGACAGGCCCGGGCACGCGACGAACACGTCACCCGGCTCGATGTCGCGCGAGTCCAGCTTGAGATGCGCGGTCAACGAGACGCGCGCATGCAACCACGCCACGATTTCAGCAACCGTGGCGACAGGGGAAGAGAGGAAGCCGTTGGCGCTCATCTGCCTGGCTCCTTGATACCAGCAACAATCGTGGATTCAAATGGGGCGTCGGGTCGCACCCCCATCAGCCGCAGGCTCCCCCCCACAATATGGGAGAACACGGGCGCGGCAATCGCGCCGCCGTAATAACCGCCAATCGTCGGTTCGTCGATAGACACCGCCACCACGATCTTGGGATCCGAAACCGGCGCAAAGCCCACGTACGAACTGCGGTAACGCTGCGTGCTGTACTTGCCGTCCACGATCTTGCGCGCGGTGCCGCTCTTGCCGGCAACGCGGTAGCCCTGCACCTGCGCGGCCTTCGTGCCGTCCGGGCCGGTGGCGGCTTCCAGCATGGCGCGCACCATTCCGGTCGTCTTGGGCGTATAGATCTTGACGCTGGTCGGGTCGCTGTCGCGCTTGACCAGCGTCAGCGACACCATGTCGCCGTTGCGGGCGAAAACGGTATAGGCGCGCGCCACCTGCAGCAGCGACACGGAAAGGCCGTAGCCATAGGCCATCGTGGCCTTTTCGATCAGGCGCCAGCGGTCCCACGGACGCAGCCGGCCCGGCGCGGCGCCGGGGAATCCCACTTGCGGGGCCTGCCCCAGCCCCAATTCCGTGAAACGATCCCACATTTCGCGGGATTCAAGCTTCTCGGAGATCATCGTCATGCCGATGTTGCTGGACTTGCGCAGCACGCCAGCAACATCCAGCGTGCCGTTGCGGCTCACGTCGCTGATGGTGCTGCCCTGATAGGTAAAGCGGCCATTGCCCGTTTCGAACAGCGTCGACGTGGTGATACGCCCCAGGTCCAACGCCAGCGCGGCCGTGAACGGCTTCATGATGGAGCCGGGCTCGAACGTATCAGTGATGGCCTGGTTGCGCAGCTTCGAGCCATGGAAGGTCTCGCGCCGATTGGGATCGAAGGTCGGCACATTGGCCAACGCCAGGATTTCGCCGGTATGCACGTCCACGACCACGGCGGTGGCGCCCTTGGCCTGGTGCTTGTCCATGGCGTCCTTCAGTTCCTTGAACACCAGGTACTGAAGGCGGGTGTCGATGGACAGGCGCAGGTCGCGGCCATCAACCGGCAGCGTGACGGCCTGCACGTCTTCGATCACGCGGCCCAGACGGTCCTTGATGACGCGCCGGCTTCCCGGGCGGCCGGAAAGCTGCTGATTGAAGGTCAGTTCGACGCCTTCCTGGCCCTGATCCTCGACGCTGTTGAAACCCACCACGTGAGCCATCACATCGCCGTCCGGATAGTAGCGACGCGTCTCGGGCTGCTGGTGCACCCCCGGCAGGTTCAGCTGCTTGATCTTGTCAGCCACGTCCATCGAGACCTGGCGCTTCAGATAAACGAAGTTCTTGTCCTCGTCCACCAGGCGGCGGCGCAGGTCGGCCGCCGGCGTGTCCAGCAACTTCGCCAATGAATCGATCTGCGCCGGCGATGCCTGCTTCACGTCTTCGGGAATGGCCCAGATCGCGCGGGCCGGCACGCTCGACGCGAGCACCGCGCCGTTGCGGTCCATGATCTTCCCGCGTGTAGCGGCCAGCGTCAGCGTGCGCTCGTAGCGGCGTTCGCCCTGCTGTTGCAGGAATTCCGTCGACAAGCCTTGCAGGAACAGCGCACGCCCGGCCAGCACGGTGAATCCGCCGAACAGCAGGATCAGCACCAAGCGCGCACGCCACGTGGGCAACTGCCCCCGCAGCACGGGATTGTCGAAGAATGGAACGCGCTTCATTGCGCCCCCCCGGCGGCGGGCACGGACGCCTGATTGATATACAGCGTACGGTCGGGCACGATGGGAATCATCTTCAAGCCATCGCGCGCGATGGCGTCCACCCGAGCATTACGGGCGAACTCGGCACGCTCGAGCTGCAGGCGCCGCCAATTGGTTTCCAGGTCGCGCGCGTGCGCCTGATCGCGGCCCAGCTCCACGAAGAGCTGGCGCGACTGATACCGGCTGGTGACCAAAGAGATGGCCGACAGCATCAGCAAAGCCGCAACGATCAGGTTGACGCGACCCATTAGCGGCGCCCTCCCTTGCCGCCGCGCCGAGGCGGCGGGGCCAGGTCGCTGCCCGGCAGCGAACCGATCTTCACGAAGGCGAAGCCGCCCTCCGCAGACAACGGCGTTTCGGTGCGCTCGGCGACACGCAGGATGGCAGAGCGGGCACGGGCGTTGGCCGAGACTTCTTCGTCTTCGGCCACGACCTTGCCAAGTGAACGCAGAACCGGCTGAGGCATTTCGCTTTCGCGCAGAGGCAGGCGTGCATGCGCGGCAGCCGGCCGAGCCGCCGCCGCGATGCATTGCTTGACCATGCGGTCTTCAAGCGAATGAAAGCTGATCACCGCCAACCTCCCCCCCGGGGCAAGCAGGTCTAGAGCTGCCGCGAGGGTGCGCGCGAGCTCTTCGAGTTCCCGATTGATGTAAATCCGTAAAGCTTGAAAGGTGCGTGTGGCCGGATGTTGCCCCTTTTCGCGCGTGCGGACGGCGCTGGCGACGCACTCGGCAAGCTCGAGCGTGGTGCGCAGCGGCCTTGTTGCGCGGCGAGCAGCAATCGCCTTTGCAACCTGAAAAGCAAACCGTTCTTCGCCATAATCCGCTATGACCTCCCGCATCTCATCCACACTGGCTTGCGCCAGCCAATCCGCCACCGTGGGACCACGAGTGGTGTCCATCCGCATATCGAGCGGGCCATCTCGCATGAACGAGAAGCCGCGCTCGGCATCGTCGATCTGAGGCGACGAAACGCCCAGATCCAGCATCACGCCATCGACCTTGCCGATGCCGAGTTGCTCCAATTCTTCCGCCATGGTGGCAAAGCCCCCATGAACGACCGTGACCCGAGGGTCCTGCGCCGCCAGCGCGTTGGCGACGGCGATTGCCTGGGGGTCCTTATCGAACACGACCAGCCGTGCCTGCTTGCCCAATCGGCCAAGCAATTCGCGGCTGTGGCCGCCGCGCCCGAAAGTGCCGTCCACAAAAACGCCGCTTTCGATCCGCGTGGGCATGTCCAACTCGCCCTGCGGCTGCGACCGTGCCGCGCCCTTGCCGCCGAAGCCGGGCAGCAATAGCGCGTCCACCGTCGGCGCCAGCAGAACGGGCCGATGTTCGAATTCCATAACTCTTTCAGAACGAAAACTGGTTCAACACATCCGGCATACCCTTGGCCAAATCCTCAGCCTCGCGGCTGGCCAGGGTAGCGGCGTCCCACAGCTCGAAGTGAGAGCCCAGACCGAGCAGCATCACATCGCGCGTCATACCGGAAGCGTTGCGCAGTTCAGGAGCGATCAGGACCCGGCCGGAGCCGTCCAGTTCCACGTCCTGAGCGTTGCCCAGCAACAGCCGCTGCAGCGCGCGTGCCGTCATGGGAAATGCCGCGATCTGCTCGCGCTTCTTTTCCCACTCTGGCCGCGGATATACCAGCAGGCAGCCGTCGGGGTGGCGGGTCAGGGTCAGGCGGCCTTCGGCCTGCGACACGAGCGCGTCACGATGCCGAGTCGGAATCGAGATCCGACCCTTGGCATCCAGCGTGAGCGCGCTGCTTCCCTGAAACACCACTTTTACCCCACTTAATTGCACAATTTCCTACTATTTCCCACTCTACGGTATGGGAAAGGGGCGGTCAAGCGCGGGGTTGCAATTTTTTCAATCACAACAAGGACTTAGATCAAGTTGTAAATTCGCAAAAAGAAAAACCTCCCATGAAATCAGGAGGTTGCGACATACTCTAAAAGTCCTACTTCAGAAGTAGCGGCTAACAATGGCTACGCATTGTTTTGCGCTCGGTCGATTCCTACGGATGGCGAGGCTTCCCGCCGGACAGGCGACCCTGGAAGTGCAAATAAATTGGCGCGGTGGGCGCCGAGCGCCCGCGCGGCCTCGGCCAGCCACGCGCGCGCTGCGGGAATTCAATGCAAGACGGATCTATAGGCCGGATTCTGTACACCAGGTTGCCCTGGCGGACGATCATTCCTCTGCGCGGATCATTGCTGAGCCGCTGTAGCCATCTACCCGCATACTCGGACGGAGCCGCCCGTCACGGCCGTGAGGCCGCACGCATGCCTATTTGATGTTGCTCCGGATAGAGGTTGCCGCGTTTCACCCTGCGATGCCGACGCCCGTTGCCGGGGGCCGCAATACGGAGATGGCCGTATCAGTGCGCGCCAAGCGCGCCCGCGCCGCAGTCTCGTCTCTGTGGTCCTATTCCTCAGCCCCGCCCGAAGGCGCGGCCGGACGGCCGTTAGCCGTTACCCTGCCCTGTGGAGTCCGGACCTTCCTCGATGGGCTTGCACCCACCGCGATCGTCCGATCCGTCTTGCAGTCCGTATTCTATTACAGGCGCCGACTCCGTCCCCGGTCACGCGAGCGCGAGGGACCGTCGATACGGCCTGCCGGGTTCCTGCGACAATACGCGTTGTTCCGCTTAGACGCCGCAGACACGCTTACTACATGGCCCTCGAAACTCTTATCACCCTGACCGACATCCAGCTTGCGTACGGTCATCACCCGCTGCTCGACCATGCCGACTTTGCCATCCAGTCCGGCGAGCGCATCGGCCTCATCGGTCGCAATGGCGCGGGCAAATCGTCGCTCCTCAGGCTGCTCGACGGCCGGACCCAACCCGACGACGGCGCGATCGCGCGCAGTTCAGGCCTGCGGGTTGCCACGGTCGAACAGGAACCCGAGCTCGATGACAACGCCACGGTGTTCGACGTAGTGTGCGGTGCGGAAGGCGACCATGAAGACTGGCAGCGGCCATCCCGCGCGCGCGCCGTGCTGGAAAAGCTCGGCCTGCCCGCGGACGTCCAGATCGCCGGCCTGTCGGGCGGGACGCGCAAGCGCGTCGCCCTCGCACGCGCCCTGATCGACGAACCTGATCTCCTGTTGCTGGACGAACCCACCAACCATCTGGACTTCGAAGGCATCGCCTGGCTGGAAGACATGCTGCGCGCCTGGAAGGGCGCCGCGGTCATCATTACCCACGACCGCCGCTTCCTGGACGCCGTGACCACCCGCATCGTCGAACTCGACCGCGGCCGGCTCCTGAGCTTTCCCGGCAATTTCTCGCAATGGCAGGAGCGCAAGGCGCAATGGCTCGAGTCCGAGCGGCTGGAACAAGCGCGCTTCGACAAGCTGCTGGCGCAAGAGGAAGTCTGGATCCGCAAGGGTGTCGAAGCCCGCCGCACGCGGAACGAAGGCCGAGTGCGGCGCCTGGAAAGCTTGCGCGTCCAGTGCGCCGAGCGCCGCGAACGCGTCGGGAACGTGTCGCTGGCGCTGGCCGAAGGACAGCGATCGGGCAAGCTGGTTGCTGAACTTGACCACGTCAGCAAGCGCTTCGGCGACAAGATCGTCGTGGATGATTACTCCACCACCATCCTGCGCGGCGACCGCATCGGCATCATCGGCCCCAACGGCGCCGGCAAGACCACGTTGCTCAAGCTCATCCTGGGTGAGATGCAGCCGGACACCGGAGCGACTCGCCTGGGCACCAATGTGGCAGTCGCATACTTCGACCAGATGCGCGCGCAGCTTGACGAAAATGCCTCGCTCGTCGACATCATCAGTCCGGGCAGCGAATGGGTTGAAATCGGCGGCGTGCGCAAGCACGTGATGACATATCTCGGCGATTTCCTGTTCTCACCCGCGCGCGCGGGGTCTCCTGTGCGCAGCCTGTCGGGCGGCGAACGCGCCCGCCTTCTTCTTGCGCGGCTATTCGCCCGGCCCGCAAACGTGCTGGTCCTTGATGAACCCACCAACGACCTGGACATCGAAACGCTGGAACTGCTGGAAGAGCTGCTGCAGGAATACGCCGGCACCGTGCTGCTGGTCAGCCACGATCGCGCGTTCCTGAATAACGTCGTGACCCAGACCATTGCATACGAAGGCAACGGCCATTGGCACGACTACGTGGGCGGCTACGACGAATGGGTCGCCCAGCGCCCCGTTCCCGCCGCGCAGCAGCCCGACGCCGACAAGGCGGCAAAACCCGCGGACGACAGCGCGGCGCGCGCGAAGGCTGCTCGGCCCAAACCGGCCAAGGCCGGCAAGATCAACGCCTGGGACCTGCGCGAGCTCGAAGGCCTGCCAGACGCCATTGCCGCGCTCGAAGCGCAGCAGGCAGACCTGGCAGGCAAGCTCGCCGACGGCAGCCTCTACCGTGACGCGCCGGACGAAGTCGAACGCATCAACGGTGAATTGGCCAAGCTCGAAACGGAACTCGAAGAGAAGTTCGCGCGCTGGGAGCTGCTGGAAGCCCGGCGCGACGGCACACTCTGACAAGGCCCCTCTATATATACATAGAGGCGCACACCAGACAAAAAAGGGTGACCGGCCTGGCCGATCACCCTTTTTTTTGGTCGGCGGCAGGAGCCGCCGGTCTTTTGCCCTACGCGTGGGCGCGCCAGCCCAGCGATTCGCCGGCGGCCAGCGGCACCAGCGTCGTGTTGCCGAACGCCACCTCTTCGGGAACTTGATAAGTCTCGCGCGACAAGGTCAACGTGCCCGTGTTGCGGGGCAGACCGTAGAAGTGCGGACCGTAAAAGCTGGCGAAGCCCTCCAGCTTGTCCAGCTTGCCCGCCGCCTCAAAGGCCGTGGCGTACAGCTCCATGGCGTGCAGGGCGGTATAGCAGCCCGCACAGCCGCAGGCATGTTCTTTCAGTCCGCGCGCGTGCGGCGCGCTATCGGTACCCAGGAAAAAGCGCGGACTGCCACTGGTTGCAGCTTCGACCAGCGCCAGGCGGTGCGTTTCGCGTTTCAGGATAGGCAGGCAGTACCAATGAGGCCGCACGCCGCCCTGGAAGATCGCGTTGCGGTTGTACAGCATGTGCTGCGGCGTGATGGTCGCGGCGATCGGCCCTTCTGCATCGCGCACATATTCGGCGCCCTCTTTCGTCGTGATGTGCTCGAACACGACCTTCAGCGCCGGGAATGCCTTGCGCAAGGGTTTCATGACGCGCTCCACGAAGATGGCTTCGCGGTCGAACACGTCGATCGACGGGTCGGTCACTTCGCCGTGCACAAGCAGAGGCATCCCGCATTTCTGCAAGGCTTCCAGCGCCTTCGTGCATTTGCCAAGCAGATCGGTGACGCCCGCGTCCGAATTGGTCGTGGCGCCGGCCGGGTACAGCTTCACCGCATAGACCTGGCCCGATTCATGCGCGCGCACGATTTCCTCGGCGGACGTGTTGTCGGTCAGGTAAAGCGTCATCAAAGGCGTGAACGTAGCCGGGTTGACGCCGGCCTTGCCCAACGCTTCGAGAATGCGACCGCGATAGGCCAGCGCCTGTTCCGTGGTCGTGACCGGCGGCTTCAGGTTGGGCATGATGATCGCGCGGGCGAACTGACGCGCGGTGTCTGCGACCACTGCCTCCAATGCTGCGCCATCGCGCAGGTGCAGGTGCCAGTCGTCAGGACGGGTAATGGTGAGTTGAGTGGTGCTTTGAGTAGACATGGGAAGGCTCTTAATCTGCCAGCGGCATGCCCCGCTCAGCCAGCGCGCAGAACATGGCGCTACCCAGGGGGATGACCGCATCGTTGAAATCAAAACGCGGGTTGTGCAGCAGGCAGCCGGAATCCGCCCCGCCCTGACCCAGGCGGAAATACGCGCCGGGCTTCGCCTGCAGCATGAAAGAAAAATCCTCGGAGCCCATCGATGGCACCAGGTCGCGCACCACGTTCTCCTTGCCGATCATTTCCGTTGCGATGTCGGCCACCAGATTGGCGTGATGCGGCGTGTTTAAGGTAGCCGGATAGATGCGCTCGTAAATGACTTCGGCGGTGCCGCCGAACGCGCCCGCAATCGCGCTCACCAGTTCCCGCATGCGGGTCTCGACCATTTCCTGCACGGACTTGCGGAACGTGCGCACCGTCCCGACCATACGCGCTTCGCGCGGGATCACGCTCATTGCGCCCGGGTGTCCGGCCTGGACCGAACCGATCGACAACACCGCGGAATCCAGCGGATTCACATTGCGCGAGACGATGGTCTGCAATGCGGTAATGATATGGCCGGCGATCGTCACGGGATCGATGGTCTGATAGGGATGCGCGCCATGCCCTCCACGACCGGTGATCTGGATCTCGAAGCGATCCGCGGCAGCCATCATCGGCCCGGGGTTGATGCCGATCGTACCGGGTTTCAGCCCAGGCCAATTGTGAAGCGCGTAGATGGCATCGCAAGGATAGGTATCAAACAGACCGTCCTCGAGCATCGCGCGCGCACCGCCTCGGCCCTCTTCGGCAGGCTGGAAAATCAGCACTGCGGTGCCGTCGAAATTGCGCGTCTGCGCCAGGTATTTTGCCGCGCCGATCAGCACGGCCGTGTGGCCGTCATGCCCGCATCCATGCATCAATCCCGGCTTGGTCGACTTGTGCCCGAACGTGTTGTCTTCCGTCATGGGCAGCGCGTCCATGTCGGCGCGCAACCCGATCATTCGGCCGCTGTCGCACCGCTTGCCGCGGATCACGCCCACCACGCCCGTCTTGCCGACCCCGCGGTGGACCTCAATTCCCAACGCTTCCAAGGCGCCCGCGACGATGCCCGACGTGCGGACCTCTTCGAAACCGAGTTCAGGGTGAGCGTGCAAATCGCGCCGCAGCGCCGTCAATTCGTCATGAAAAAGCCGAATCGATTCCAACGGAGATCGTGCGTACATAGGACGTTACAGAATGACGTGATAGAGGGGACGGTCCGTGCATTTTAGTTGCTACAGAGGATAAATGCCTTTGTCTTTACTGTAGAGACACGTTATGCTCCGGCCGCAGGACAATTTTTCCAACAGCCAGAGAAGGAGCGCCGCATTATGGCCACAACCTCCAAACCCGCGACCGCGCGCAAGCCGAACGCTGCATTCATGAAGCCCCTGACCCCCAGCGCCGAACTGGCCGCCGTCATCGGCTCGGAAGCCGTGCCGCGTACCGAGGTCACCAAGAAGATCTGGGAATACATCAAGAAGCACAACCTGCAAGATGCCAGCAACAAGCGCAACATCAACGCCGATGCCAAGCTGCGCCCGATCTTTGGCAAGGATCAGGTCACGATGTTCGAACTGACCAAACTGGTCAACGCACATCTGAAGTAAGCAGGCAAAGGGCGTACGGCGTACGTCCCTGCCTTTGGATTGTCGCGACGCCCTGGCTTTAGGCCGGGCGAGCTCGGCCACCACACGCCATATCCCCGCAAGCCGCATCTCTCCACGTTCGTGGACATCCCCTCCGCCCTCCGCATCACCTGATCATCAGGCCTGGCGCGTCTCTACCCACGTATTCACCATACCGCACGCAACGTCGTGATCAGGCTGTGCATGAGCACGCAAGACCAGCGATCGCGTCTAACCGCATATGGGCCATGTGACCTGGATCTCGTCCTGCAGTGCGCATGAGCACTTGAGACCGACATCGCGTCCTGCCGTGCGCACGATCATTTGAGATCAGCATCGCGCGACCTGCCGTGCGCCTGAGCACATGAGATCAGCATCGCGCATCCTGCTGTGCGCACGAGCCTAAGGGATCAGCATCGCGCGTCCTGCCGGGCGCATGGCCACACGTCCCTAATCGCGTCCAATGTTGGTTGCGCCCGTCCAGGCGCCGTCCCACCATCTCCCGTTAAGCTGAAGCGTTGTGCATGCCGCTCCAGGACCGCTGGCAAGCCAGCCCCGGGGCGCCTTACCCAGCAGAGACCGCGAAGACGTATAGCAACGGCGATCCAGACCGCGCCAAGCCCACTTCAGTCAACGGCGCCCCATGTAAAAAGGCCGGCATTGAGGCCGGCCTTTCTGCTTGAACACGCTATGGATCAAGCGTACGAAGTGGGCGCGCTGCCTTCGAGCAAGGAAAGCCATCCGCGAATCAAGCGGTACAGTACCCAGATGACCGTTGCGGCCACGCCAATCCATCCGATGAAGATAAGCGTCGCGATCCCGCTGATGGCAAGCCACAGCAGCGCCCACCAGAACGTGCGCAGCAGCCAATCAAAATGAGCGGCGTACACGGTGCCGGCGGCGTCCGAACGCTTGAGGTACATCAGCACAACGGCGGCAAGCGTGGCGATGCCCAGGAATCCACTCGTCAAAAAGCCCAAGGCATACAAACCATAGGCCACGTGGGTCAACGTGCGCAGGTCCAACGTCGTACCGGGCACGGGGGTCTGGGGATCACTCACGATAACGCTCCAACGAATTGACTCGGTCAATCTTACCGCACAAAGCCACGTGGTCCACGGGCGTTGTTATTTGGGCACATTCAGCATTGGCGCGGCTTGCAGGCCTGCGCGGCCTCCAACGACAAAGCCCCACCGGGGTACCGGTGGGGCTTTGAGATAAGAGCCTGACGATGACCTACTTTCACAGACGTCCGTCCACTATCATCGGCGCAAAGGCGTTTCACTGTCCTGTTCGGGATGGGAAGGAGTGGTACCACCTTGCTGTGGTCGTCAAGCGTAGCTGCTTGAGCAGTCGACGATGGCGTCGACCATTCGAATCTTGGGTACTGCAGTGTGAACCAGGCGCCCGACCAGCCGTAGAGGCGATCATGGCCGCGTGAATTGCGCTCGGCCTACGAGGTTCTCACTAAAGACAAAACCCCGCAGGGATTAACTGCGGGGGTTTGCGGAATAAAAGCCTGACGATGACCTACTTTCACAGACGTCCGTCCA
>NZ_DAMDGT010000017.1:0-42651 GCF_032102605.1 Achromobacter sp.
GAAGGGGCAGTCCGGAGCGAAGGCTCCGGACCGCAATCGTAGCCCCGCGCACCCCCGGCCGCCGACGCGCCGGGCGTCTAAAGAACGCCGACCTCTGCCAGCAACCTCACTAACACGATCCGTGTCAGACACCCGCGAAGACAATCGGCAGACCGCGGCGGTGGCGCTGGGGATGTCAGACATCTGGCGAACGATGACTCAGGACCTCAATCGCTGCCCCGCCCACAACAGGCCGCCGACGTGCCGGGGCGTCTCAAGAACCCCAGCCTCCAAAACCTAACGGCCAACGCCCAAAACCATCACCCCTCAGCCGCCGAAGCCACCACCCACTTCTCCCACCCGATCTTCCTCAACTTGCAAGCCGGACACTCCCCGCACCCGTAGCCCCAATCATGCCGAGCCCCCCGCTCCCCCAGATAGCACGTATGGCTTTCCTCGACGATCGTCTCCACCAACGCGTCGCCGCCCAGCGCATAAGCCAACGCCCAGGTCTCCGACTTATCGATCCACATCAGCGGCGTCTCGATCGTCACCCGCGACCCCAACCCCAATCCCAGCGCCACCTGCTGCGCCTTGATCGTATCGTCGCGGCAATCCGGATACCCGGAAAAATCCGTCTCGCACATCCCGCCCACCAGCACGTCCAACTGCCGCCGATACCCCAGCGCCGCCGCCAGCGTCAAAAACAGCAGATTGCGCCCCGGCACAAACGTATTCGGCAGCCCGTTCGCCTGCATCTCGATCGCGCGGTCGCTCGTCATCGCCGTATCGCCCACCTGCCCCAGCACCTTCAGGTCCAGCAGATGGTCCTCGCCCAGACGCGGCGCCCAGTCCGGGAAATTCGCGCGGATCTCGCGCAGCACATTCAGCCGGGCCGACAGCTCGATGTGATGACGCTGGCCGTAATCGAACGCCACTGTTTCAACATGGGCATAGCGGTCCAGCGCCCAGGCCAGGCAAGTGGTGGAATCCTGGCCGCCCGAAAACAGCACGAGCGCGCGACGTTGATGATTTTGCATAAAGGGGGCTTCTGGAATAACGAAGGGATACCTGGCACTTTAACCGAGCGAACCGCCTCCCCCGTAAGGATCGCTGCGTAAAATCGACCGATCATTTTCAAGGTTCACCGCAACGCCCGCTTCGACTTCCCCTTCCCTACAGCCGTCAGACGGATCCCCGCACGATGAACGCCAAGCGCACGCAGTCCGATTCCGCAGAACCCTTGCGTCACGATATCCGGCTCCTGGGCCGACTGTTAGGAGAGGTCATCGAAGAATGCGAAGGCAAGCGCGTCTTCGACACCATCGAGACCCTGCGCCGCACCGCCGTCAAATTCCGCCGCGAAGGCAACGACGCCGACAGCAAACTGCTGGAACAGCGCGTCAAGCGCCTGCAAGGCAGCGACCCAAACTCCGTCGCGCGCGCCTTCAGCTACTTCCTGCACCTGGCCAACATCGCCGAAGACCGCGACCAGAACCGCCGGCAGCGCGCCCGCGCCCTGACTGACGGCACGCCCGCGCGCGGCAGCCTGCGCGAAGCCATCCAGATCCTCGGCGGACAAGGCGTCGGCGTCGCGCGCATCCGCCGCCTGCTGGCCGACGCCTGCGTCATGCCCGTCCTGACCGCCCATCCCACCGAGGTCCAGCGCAAAAGCACCCTGGACGTGCACCGCGAAATCGCCACCGCCCTGACCCAGCGCGACGCCCCGCTCACTCCCGAAGAACTGGCCGAACTCGACACCGCCCTGCTCGGCCGCGTCGCCACGCTGTGGCAGACCCGCATGCTGCGCTACACCCGCCTGACGGTGGCCGACGAAATCGAAAACGCGCTCTCGTACTATCGCAGCACCTTCCTGCAGGTCATCCCGCGCCTGTACGGCGACCTGTCCAAACTCCTCAACCGCGAAGCCGCCAAGCCCTTCGCCGCGCCACCCCCGCCGCTGGAACCCTTCCTGCGCATGGGAAGCTGGATCGGCGGCGATCGCGACGGCAACCCCAACGTCGACGCCGCCACGCTCGAACGCGCCCTGCTGCGCCAGGCCACCGTCCTGTTCGAACACTACCTGCAGGAAGTCCACGCCCTGGGCGCCGAACTGTCCATCACCACGCTGCTCATCGCCGCCGACCCCCAATTGCTGGAGCTGGCGGACAACAGCGGCGACGACTCCCCGCACCGCAGCGACGAACCCTATCGCCGCGCCCTAGTCGGCGTCTACGCCCGCCTGGCCGCCACCGCCTTGCGCCTCACCGGCCAGGACCTTGCCCGCCGCAGCACCGTCGCCGCCCCCGCCTACGACGCGCCCACCGAACTGTCCGCCGACCTCGCCACCATCGCCGCCTCGCTCGCCGCCCACCACGGCGCGCCCGTCGCCAAGCTGCGGCTCTCCGGCCTGCAACAGGCTGTCGAAGTCTTCGGCTTCCACCTTGCCACCGTCGACCTGCGCCAAAGCTCCGACGTCCACGAAAGCGCCCTCGCGGAACTGTTCTCGCGCGCCGGCGTCATGCACAACGGCAAGCCACTGGACTACCTGGCGCTGACCGAAGAAGAACGCGTCCAGCTGCTGCGCACCGAACTCGCGCAGGCGCGCCCGCTGGCATCCCCCTGGATCGCCTACAGCGAAGACACCACCCGCGAACTCGCCGTCCTGCGCGCCGCCGCCGCCGGCCGCGCGCGCTACGGCAAACAGGCCGTGCGCCAGACCATCGTGTCGCACACCGAAACCCTCAGCGACCTGCTCGAAGTCATGGTGCTGCAGAAAGAAGCCGGCCTCATCGCCCCCACCGGCCAGGACATCTCCGCCGAAGACGGCCTCATGGTCGTGCCCCTCTTCGAAACCATTCCCGACCTCCAGCGCGGCGCCGACATCATGGCCGCCTGGCTGGACCTTCCCGAAGTCCGCCAGCGCGTGAAACTCGCGCAGAACGGCGCACAGGAAGTCATGCTGGGTTACTCCGACAGCAACAAGGACGGCGGCTTCCTCACGTCCAACTGGTCGCTCTACCAGGCCGAACGCGCCCTCGTCGACGTCTTCTCCAGCCGCAACGTCCGACTGCGCCTCTTCCACGGCCGCGGCGGCTCCGTCGGACGCGGCGGCGGCTCCAGCTTCGACGCCATCCTTGCCCAGCCCCCCGGCACCGTCGCCGGCCAGATTCGCCTGACCGAACAGGGCGAGGTCATCCAGAGCAAATACAAAGACGCCGAAGTCGGCCGCTGGCACCTTGAACTGCTGGTCGCCGCCACCCTCGAATCCAGCCTCGCCCCACGCGCCGAAGCCACCAGCGCCGAAGACGCCCACATGGCCCACCACGGCCCCGCCATGACCTTCATGTCCGACACCGCGCAGCGCACCTACCGCGGCCTCGTCTACGACACCCCCGGCTTCGCCGACTACTTCTTCGCCGCCACCCCCATCAGCGAAATCGCCGGCCTCAACATCGGCTCCCGCCCCGCCTCCCGTAAAAAAGGCCAGCGCATCGAAGACCTGCGCGCCATCCCCTGGGGCTTCTCCTGGGCCCAATGCCGCCTCATGCTCACCGGCTGGTACGGCATGGGCTCCGCCATCGAGGCCTACCTGGAAACCGGCGCCCCCGACGCCCCCCGCTCCCGCCGCGGCCGCCTCGCCCAACTGCGCGAAATGGCCCGCGACTGGCCCGCCTTCCGCACCCTCCTGTCCAACATGGAAATGGTGCTGGCCAAATCCGACCTGGCCATCGCCGCCCGCTACGCCCAGCTCGTCCCGCAACGCGCCCTGCGCGAACGCATCTTCGGCTCCATCAGCGCAGAACACGGCCGCACCCTCGCCATGCTCAAACTCCTGACTCAGCGCGAACTGCTGGCCGACAACCCCACCCTGCAAATCTCCCTGCGCGAACGCTTCGCCTACATCGACCCGCTGAACTACCTGCAAATCGACCTGATCCGCCGCCACCGCGCCGCCGCCAACCGCTCCAACGCCGCGACGGACACCCGCGTGCAACGGGCGATTCATCTGACGATCAACGGGATTGCGGCGGGGCTGCGGAATTCGGGGTAGCCACCCATATGAATGCAACCCAGAGGGTCGCCTCCGGCGCCGCCAGCATTGCCGTGGAGACGGCTGGCAGCGGCGCCCCCATCGTGTTCCTACACGCCAACATCTGTGACAAGCGCATGTGGCACGCGCAGATCGCAGCCAGTGGGACGCACTATCAGGCGATCGCCTACGACCGGCGCGGCTTTGGGCAAACACAGGCCCAAGCGGAAGACCATTCGGCAGTGGCGGACCTGCTTGCCGTCATCGATGCCACGGTTGGCTCCGCTCCCGTAATCCTGGTTGGGTGCTCACAAGGCGCCAACATCGCATTGAATGCAGCACTGGCGCACCCCACAAGGGTTAGTGGCCTGATGCTGATTGCGCCTGCTGTGAACGGAGCCCCCGAGGCCGTCTACAGCCCCGAATCGCAGGCGATGCTGGAGCAGCAACAACCGGCGGAAGCATCGCGTGACCTCGCGCGGCTCAACGAGATAAAGGCGCGATTGTTCCTGGATGGTCCGCTGGCTTCTCCCGGACGCGTGACCGGCCCCATGCGACGCCTGTTTCTAGAGATGAACGCCATTGCACTGGCCGCTGCGCCATCGGGGGCCAATCGCGACACTGGACGCCCTTTTGATCGTTTGAAGACCATCGGCGCGCCTTCATCCGTCATATGGGGGAATCTGGACTTCCCGCATATCCAAAGCCGCGCGAAGCGGGTCGCGCAACTGCTGCCAAACGCTGAAGCGCACGAATTGCAGGACGTCGCCCATCTGGCGGGTTTCGAACAGCCGGACAAGGTTACCGACCTGATCAGACAGTTGGTCAAGCGTTGCAATTGATCGCATAGCGTCCAAAAAGTCTATCGGTGGAGCGATTCCACGGGGAGCAATCCACGGCGCGGTACGTCCCCCAACGACAATGACCGCAGGCGCGCAGCGTCCGCGCCTCGCCGCAAGACACCGCGTAAGCCCCACAAGGCCGCCCGCGCGGCCGCCGTGGGGCGGGCCCCGCAAGACATTCCAATCCCGCGCCAACGCCAAGAAGAACCTCAAGAACCCCGTCTGCCCCAGCGACCGGCAAGGTCTAGTCATCAGAGCCCGGCGCGTCGGCGGCCGGGGGTGCGCGGGGCGTGTAGATGCGCCCGAGGGAATCGGAAGGAGCGGCCGCAGGCCGGGACGACGATGACGAAGGGGCAGTCCGGAGCGAAGGCTCCGGACCGCAATCGTAGCCCCGCGCACCCCCGGCCGCCGACGCGCCGGGCGTCTCAAGAACGCCGCCCTCGGCCAGCAACACCTCGGCAACGCGATCGGTGTCAGACACCTCGGCCAGCACTCCCCACACCGTCCACCCCACGAACACCCACCCCCCCGATTTGTCCACCCCCCGCGACTTTTAGTACTATCCCCAACAGAAATTCTATACACGCACAAATGTTCGTATATAGAACACAAAGATTTTTCTGGCCAAGCAAGCACAGAAAGGCACCCTTGGACGAGACAGAGTTCCCTTGGCGTGCCCGCCTGCAAGCAGCAGCCGCAAGCACCAAGCGAGCCATCATGGACACTCCCCTCAAGAATCTCGCCATCATCGGCGCAGGCGCCATGGGCAGCGGCATCGCCGCCTTGTTTGCCTCCAAGGGACTCAACGTCGTCCTGATCGACCCCATGGAAGGCGCCCTAGAGCGGGCTCTGAAAACCATCGACCGGCAGTTGAATGTCTACGCTCCCGGCCAGGTCCAGGAAGCCATCCAGCGCATCCGTCTTGAGCCCGGCCTGGAAGCCGCCGCCACCAGCGACCTCGTCATCGAAGCCGTCCCGGAAAACCTGGACCTCAAGCGCGGCATCTTCGCCAAGCTCGACTCCCTGTGTCCCGCGCACACCCTCTTTGCCACCAACACCTCCGGCCTGTCCATCAACGCCATCGCCAGCGCCGTCCTGCGCCGCGATCGCTTCGTCGGCACCCACTTCTTCACCCCGGCTGACGTCATCCCCCTCGTCGAGGTCGTCCGCAACGACGACACCTCCGAAGACACCGTCGCCAAAGTCATGGCCACCTTGCGCTTTGCCGGCAAGCGCCCCGTGCTCGTGCGCCAGGACATCCCCGGCTTCATCGCCAACCGCATCCAGCACGCCCTCGCGCGGGAAGCCATTTCCCTCCTGGAAAAAGGCATCGCCAGCGCCGAAGACATCGACGAAGTCGTCAAGTGGAGCCTCGGCATCCGTCTCGCCCTATCCGGCCCGCTGGAACAGCGCGACATGAACGGCATCGACGTCCACTACGCCATTGCCAGCTACCTGTACAAAGACCTCGAAAACCGCACCGAACCGTCCGACCTGCTGAAAAGCAAAGTCGAAAGCGGCCAGATCGGCGCCAAGAGCGGCCAGGGCTTCTACACCTGGAGTCCCGAACGCCGCGAACGCGTCCTGCGCGAAAAAAGCGCCGCGCTCGGCGAACTGGCCGCCTGGCTCACCGGCAAGGCCGGCGGCTCCTGAGCAGGTTCTCCCGAATCCACAAAACAAGGCGCGGCGGCCACGACCGACCGCGCCACCGGGCCACGAGCCCAACCACACAAAGAAAAGCAATCGTCCCGCCCGCGCCCGTCGCCACCCGATGCGCCGCGGTAAAGGACATCAGAGAACCCGCCTTACGGAGTTGTTGGAGGCACCATGAATAAACTGGCTTCATTCTTTACCGAGCTGATGCGCAAGTATCTGCCCGATCCCTTCGTCTTTGCGATCGCGCTGACCTTGCTGACCGTACTGCTGGCCATGGGCATCGAAGGCCAGGGCATCGGCGACATCACCCGCGCCTGGGGCAAAGGCTTCTGGAGCCTCCTGGCTTTCACCACCCAGATGGCCGTCATCCTGGCCATGGGTTACGTGCTGGCCACCGCGCCGCTGACCGACCGCCTGCTCAACCGCATCGTCAGCCACGTCCACAAGCCGCACACCGCCATCATCGTCGCCACCCTGGTCGGCGGCATCGGCAGCTACCTGAACTGGGGCTTTGGCCTGGTCATCGGCGGCATCGTCGCCAAGAAACTGGCTCTGAAGGTCAAGGGCGTTCACTACCCCCTGATCATCGCCGCCGCCTATAGCGGCTTCACCATGTACGGCCTGGGCCTGTCCGCCAGCATCCCCGTGCTGGTCGCCACCCCCGGGCACCCCACCGCCAAGCAGATGGGCACCATCCCGCTGACGGAAACCATCTTCTCCGTGCCCATGCTGATCACCAGCCTCGTCATCATCGTCACGCTGCCGCTGCTCAATGCCTGGCTGCACCCCAAGAAGGGCGAGGCGATCGTCGAGGTGGACCCCAACATCGACCGCGACGCCAACGCGTCCAACGCGGCCGAAGACATGCTGGAAAAGGGCACCATCGCCTCCAAGCTGAACAACAGCCGCATCCTCAGCCTGCTGATCGGCGCGCTGGGCGTCGCCTACGTCGTCTTCCACTTCATGGACGGCGGCTCGCTGGACCTGAACCTCATCAACTTCATCATCCTGTTCCTGGGCATCATCCTGCTGGGCACGCCGGCCGCCTACGTGGCCAAGCTGACCGAAGGCATCAAGACCATCTCCGGGATCATCCTGCAATACCCGTTCTACGCCGGCATCATGGCCATCATGGCGGCATCGGGCCTGGTCACCACGATCTCGAAAGTCTTCGTCGACGTCGCCACGCCGGAAACCCTGCCGTTCTGGGGCCTGATCAGCTCGTTCGTCATCAACTTCTTCGCGCCGTCCGCAGGCGGCCACTGGGTCATCCAGGGTCCCTTCATGATCGACGCCGCCAAGGAAATCGGCAGCGCCCTGAATCAGACCACCATGGCCGTCATGCTGGGCAACGCCTGGAACGACCTGGTGCAGCCCTTCTGGATCCTGCCGGCGCTGGCCTTGTCCAAGCTGAAGCTGCGCGATGTGATGGGCTACACCGTCATCATGATGCTGTGGGTGGGCGTGATCCACATCACCGCCGTGCTGGCCTGGGGCTATCTGACTCATTGAGCTCCCCGTACGCGCTGGCGCGCGCGCAGGACTATCGTCGTAGCTGTGTTTTCTTGAATTGAACGGAACGGAAACTGATATGAGCAAACCGACCGCATATCTCGTCACCGGCGGCAGCGCCGGGATTGGGGCCGCCATCATCCGCATGCTGCTCGATGCCGGCCACAAGGTCGTCAACATCGACTACAAGCTGCCCGAGAATCCGCCGGCGGGGTTGGTCTCGTATCAGGCCGACCTGACAGACGAAGCGCGCACCCAGGAAGTCGCCCGCGAAGTCACCAGCGCCTACAACATCGTCGGCCTGGTGAACAACGCCGGCGCGACGCGTCCCGGCACGGCCGACACGGCCACGCTGGCGGACCTGGACTACGTGGTGAACCTGCATCTGCGCACCGCGCTCATCCTGGTGCAGGCCGCGCTGCCCGCCATGCGCGAGGCCGGCTTCGGCCGCATCGTGAACATGTCGTCCCGCGCCGCGCTGGGCAAGCCGGACCGCGTCGTCTATTCGGCAACCAAGGCCGGCCTGGTCGGCCTGACCCGCACGCTGGCCATGGAACTGGGCGGCGACGGCATCACCGTCAACGCCATCGGCCCCGGCCCCATCGCGACGGACCTTTTCACCAAGAGCAATCCGGCCGGCGCTCCGCAGACAGAACGCATCATCAACAGCATCGTCGTCAAGCGCCTGGGCACGCCCGAAGACGTGGCACGCGCCGCGATGTTCTTCCTGTCGCCCGACAACGGCTTCGTCACCGGACAGATGCTGTATGTCTGCGGCGGCACGACGCTCGGCGTCGCGCTCATCTGAGCGACACCGCCATGTCCGCCCGGATCGCCCCCGTGCTTGCCCGCAGGCCTTGCCTAGCGGCGCAGCAGCGCGTGGTTGATCTGGTCGGCGGCGTGGCGCAGCGGCGGCAGAAAGGCATCCAGCATCGCCTCGCGCGAAAACCGGTTGGCATGGCCGCTGACGTTCATCGCGGCGATCACGCGGCCGCTGCGGTCGATGATGGGAACGGCCACGGACTGCAGGCCCGGCTCCAGTTCCTGCGCCACGCAGGCGTAGCCGTCGGCGCGCACGCCGGCCAGCACGCGCTTGATCTCGGCGATGTCGGTGACCGTGTCGGCGGTGTAGGCCTGGATCTGGCTCATCGCCAGCACCCGGTCCAGCTCCGCCTCCGGCAGGCCTGCCAGCAGCACGCGGCCCATCGAAGTCACCCATGCCGGCAGGCGGCTGCCCACGGCCAGGTTGATCGTCATCACCTTGTGGGTGGACAGGCGCAGGATGTACACGATGTCCGCGCCTTCCAGCACCGACACGGAACACGATTCACGCGTCTGCTCGGCCACTTCTTCCATGTAGGGCAGCGCCAGGTTCCACAGCGGCGTGCCCGACAGATAGGCATAGCCCAGTTCCAGGATGCGCGGCGTCAGCGCGAACTTGCGGTCGTCGACCGTGACGTAGCCCAGATGCTCCAGCGTCAGCAGGATGCGGCGCGCGCCGGCGCGGGTCAGTCCCGTCACGGCCGCGACTTCGGACAGCGTCATCTGCGATCGGTCGGGGCCGAAGGCCCGGATCACCGACAGCCCGCGTGCGAAGGATTGCACGTAGCTGTCGCTGGGTTGCTGGGGATCTTGCTCGGCCATCCGTCTGGTCCCAAGAGTAAAAGGCCCGCCGCGGGCGGGCCCTGCGTCGCCCCTGTGCGGGCGACTACGAACGATGGAGAGTGCGGCGTCCGGGCACGTCTTGACGCCCTCGCATTCCCCATGAAACGATGTTCTTCAGAAGAACGAAAGTTCTAATGAAGAACAAATTATGACACGCCACCTATGAGCGAACATCATGATCTCTAAGCTTGTTGCAAGCGCGGCGGCCGCCCTGGCGGACGTACCCGACGGCGCCACCGTCATGATCGGCGGCTTCGGCACCGCCGGCCAGCCCATGGAACTGATCGACGCCCTGCTTGAGCAGGGCGCGAAGGACCTGGTCATCATCAACAACAACGCCGGCAATGGCACCACGGGCCTCGCCGCCCTGCTGGGCGCCAACCGCGTGCGCAAGATCATCTGCTCGTTCCCGCGCCAGGCGGACTCGCAGATCTTCGACGGCCTGTACCGCAGCGGCAAGCTGGAGCTGGAACTGGTGCCGCAGGGCAACCTGGCCGAGCGCATCCGCGCCGCCGGCGCCGGCATCGGCGCGTTCTTCACGCCCACCGGCTACGGCACCCCGCTGGCCGACGGCAAGGAAACCCGCGAAATCAACGGCCGCCAATACGTGCTGGAATACCCGCTGCACGCCGACTACGCGCTCATCAAGGCCGAGCGCGGCGACCGCTGGGGCAACCTGGTGTACCGCAAGACCGCGCGCAACTTCGGCCCCATCATGGCCAGCGCCGCGCGCGTCGCCGTGGCCCAGGTGCGTGAAGTCGTCGAACTGGGCGAACTCGACCCCGAAACCGTCGTCACGCCCGGCATCTTCGTCCAGCGCGTCGTGCAGATCGCAGGCCAGCCGGCCGCCAAGGAGCAGCAATGAGCACCAAACTGACCCGCGACCAGATCGCCGCCCGCGTCGCGCAGGACATTCCCGAAGGCGCCTACGTCAACCTGGGCATCGGCTTGCCCACGCTGGTGGCCAATCATCTGCCGGCCGGCCGTGAAGTCATTCTGCACACCGAAAACGGCATGCTGGGCATGGGCCCCGCGCCGGCCAAGGGCAAGGAAGACTACGACCTGATCAACGCCGGCAAGCAGCCCGTCACCGAACTGCCCGGCTGCTCGTTCTTCCACCACGCCGATTCGTTCGCCATGATGCGCGGCGGCCATCTGGACATCTGCGTGCTGGGCGCCTTCCAGGTCTCGCAGCATGGCGACCTGGCCAACTGGCACACCGGCGCGCCCGACGCCATTCCGGCCGTCGGCGGCGCGATGGACCTGGCCATCGGCGCGAAGGACGTCTTCGTGATGATGGAACTGCAGACCCGCGAAGGCCAGAGCAAGCTGGTCGAGGCCTGCACCTATCCGCTGACCGGCGTGCGCTGCGTGTCGCGCGTGTACACGGACGTGGCGGTGTTCGACATCAACAAGGACGGGGTGACGGTCACCGACATCTTTGGCGACACCACCCCCGACGATCTGCTGCGCCTCACCGGCCTGCCGCTGAAGTTTTCCCGCTGAGTTTTCAGCCGCCAATTTTGCCGATACGCCGCCCTGTTCATCGGGGCGGCCTCATGGAGAGTCCATCATGTTGTTCATGGTTCAAATGCAGGTCAATCTGCCCGTCGACATGCCCGCCGAACGCGCGGACAAACTGAAGGCCGACGAAAAAGCACTGGCGCAGCAACTGCAGCGCGACGGCAAGTGGAAGAGCCTGTGGCGCGTCGTCGGCCGCTACGCCAACGTCAGCATCTTCGACGTTGAAAACAACGACGAACTGCACACGCTGCTGTCCTCGCTGCCGCTGTTCCCGTACATGGATATCGAAGTCACCGCGCTGGCGCGCCATCCCTCGGCGATCTGACAGGAGCATCGCATGCCCTACATCATCGAAACCTTCGACAAGCCCAACCACCAGGAAGTGCGCCAGCAGCACCGCGCCGCGCACCTGGAATACCTGGACGCCAACAAGCAGCTGCTGCTGGCGTGCGGCGCCAAGCTGCAGGACGACGGCAAGGACGCCGGCGGCGGCCTGTACATCGTGGACCTGGAAACGCGCGAAGCGGCCCAGCAGTTCATCGACGCGGATCCGTTCGCCCAGGCCAACCTGTTCGACCGCGTGACCATCACGCGCTGGCGCAAGGCCTACGTCGACGGCGTCTGCCACCTGTAATACCCGCGCGGCCGCCCATCGCGCGGCCGCGGCTTTCCCCAAGGAATCCCACATGTCTTATGCCGATCTCAGCCAGGCACGGCTGTTCTACGTCATCGATGGCCCCGCCGACGCGCCGGTGCTCGTGCTCTCCAATTCGCTGGGCACCTGCTCCGACATGTGGGCTCGCCAGATCCCCGAACTCACCAAGCACTTCCGCGTGCTGCGCTACGACACCCGCGGCCATGGCAAGTCCTCGGTGCCGGAAGGCGAATACAGCTTCGAGCAGCTTGGCAACGACGTCGCGGAGTTGCTGGCGCACCTGAACATCAAGCGCGCGCACTTCTGCGGCCTGTCCATGGGCGGCCCCACGGGCCTGTGGCTGGCGCTGGCTCGCCCCGAACTCATCGGCAAGCTGGTGCTGTGCAACACCGCCGCGCGCATCGGATCGGCCGAAGGCTGGAGCGCCCGCATCGCCGCCGTGGCCGACCAGACCCTGGAAAAAATGGCGCCCACGCTCGTCGAACGCTGGCTTACCGACGGCTACCGCGCAGCCGAGCCGGGCTTGACGCAGGTGCTGATCGACATGCTGCGCCGCACGCCGGACGCCGGCTATTCCGGCAACTGCGCCGCGCTGCGCGACGCCGACTTCCGCGAACAGGTCTCGTCCATCAAGGCCCCCACGCTGGTCATCGGCAGCACGCACGACCTGGCCGCCACGCCCGCGCAAGGCCGCGAACTGGCCGCCGCCATCCCCGGCGCGCGCTACGTTGAATTGAACACCTCCCACATCTCTAACTGGGAGCAACCGGAAGCCTTCACCCGCGCGGTCGTCGACTTCCTGACGGAGTAAGCCGCATGCAACGCTGGAAGCAACGGCCCGAAGGCTCCAACTGGGGCGACTTCGGGCCCGACGACCAACTCGGCCGCCTGAATCTCATCACCGAAGAACAGGTCCTGAAGGGCGCGCGCGAGATCCGCGCCGGCAAGACCTTCTGCCTGTCCCTGCCGCTGGACCTGCCGGGCGGCAACGTCCTGAATCCGCGCCGCCATCCGCCGCGCCTCAGCCCCACCACGCTGAAAGACACGCCGTACCTGAACTTTCCGCTGAAGAACGTCAATCCCGATGCGCTGGACGTGCTGAGCGATGACCAGGTGCTGCTGTCCATGCAGTATTCGACGCAGTGGGATGCGCTGGCGCACGTGGGCGCCCTGTTCGACGCCGACGGCGACGGCAAGCCCGAGCTGCGCTACTACAACGGCTACCAGGCCGGCGTGGACGTGGTGGGCCCGGCCGACGGCGACCACACCGGTTGCGGCTGCAACAGCGGCGGCCCGTCCGCGGCGCTGAAGCTGGGCGTCGAAATCCTGGCGCAGAAAGGCATGCAGGGACGCGGCGTGCTGGTCGACCTGTTCCGCCACTACGGCCCGGGCCGCACCCTGATCGGCCACGCCGAGCTGATGCATGTGCTGGAAACGGACGGCATCACGGTCGAATCCGGCGACATGCTGGTGCTGCGCACCGGCTACGCCGAAGCCGTGGTCGCCATGAACGGCACGCCTGACGCTGACGTGCTGCACACCTACGGCGCCGCGCTGGACGGCACCGACGACGCGCTGCTGCAATGGATCACGGACAGCGGCATCGCCGCCATCTGCGCCGACAACTACGCGGTCGAGGCCTATCCCGCCCGCGAAAAGACCGGCGCGCGCGCCATGCTGCCGCTGCACCACCACTGCCTCTTCAAACTGGGCCTGCCGCTGGCGGAACTCTGGTACCTGAAGGACCTGGCGGACTTCCTGCACGCGAACGGCCGCCACCACTTCATGCTGACGGCCCCGCCGCTGCGGCTGCCCCACGCGATCGGTTCGCCGGTCACGCCGATCGCGACGGTCTGATACGAGCCGCCAAAGCCGGCCTGCGTCCGGTGTCTGACACCGGCACATAGGCTAAGTCTCGGGTGTCCCGCATGCGCCGGCGGCACAAAAAAGCGCCAGACATCCGTCTGGCGCTTTTTTCATGCCCGGGCGCTCAGCCCTTCAAGCAGGTGCTCATGAACGTCTTGCGCGCATCGCCAGTCAGCTTCTGGTCGCCCGCCTTCGCGTTGCAGTCCTTCATCTTCTGCTGCTGCGGCGTCAGTTGCTTGGCGGGCTCCTCGCCCTTCAGGCAACTGCTCATGTAGGCCTTGCGATCATCGCCCTTCTTGCCTTCCGCCGACTTGTTGCAATCCGCCATGCGCTGCTGCTGCGCGGTGGGCGTCTTGGTGGTGGAGGGAGTGGCGGGGGTCTGCGCCTGGGCGCCGGCAAAACACGCGGACAACAGGATGGCCGAAGCCAGTTGGCTGGTACGGGAAAGCATGAGTTCCTCCCTTGAGCGCCCGTGGGCGTGGCGACACGCGCAACGCGGGCGGCACGGTCCGCCGGCCAAGGCGCCGGCCCGGTCATCATCGGATAATCCGCGCCGCTTCGCAATGTCAGCCGCAACCTGTTACCCATTCATCCATCTGGCCCGTTGTATCGGTGGGCGAAAGGGAGTGAGATACGCGTAACCCGCTCCGGACGCAGTCCGCGCTCCGGGTTCCAGGAGACCACCATGAAACACTACGCCCTTGCCGCGCTTGCCCTGCTGGCGGGTCTGTCCGGCGCTGCCGACGCGCAAAACCTGGCCTACGGCATCACCCTGGGCAACGTCCAGGCGGTGCGCGACACCACGCGCAACGTGTCCACCATCAGCGGGTTCCTGGCCAACCAGTCCGACCGCGCGGTCACCAGCGTGCTTCTGACCTACGTCCTTTATGACGCGCAGGACCGGGAAGTGGGCAGAGTGCGCGAAGACGTCGTGGGACCATTCGCCCCCGGCCAGATCAAGGTGGTCAAGGCCATCACGCCGCTGGAATTCGCCCGGGTGACGGCGCTGGACGTCGCCGCCCGGTAGGATCCGGGATCGTCCACCGGGACGAAAAACCCTGACCCGATCAGGGTTTAGACAGGCGGCTATCAGGCCAGTTATGGGAAAATCCAGACTGCCGGCTCGATAAAAGGGGCTTCCACACGAAGCCCCTTCTTGCGTCTGCCGGCGCGCCAGCAAGCCTGGCCTCGATACTAGGAAGTGAAGATCATGTTTCCCAAAAGACTCTCCGAAGGCTACCAATCTTTCCTGGACGGCCGCTTCCAAACTGAAAGCAGCCGCTATCAAAAGCTGGCCGAAATCGGCCAAAGCCCGGAAATCCTGATCATCGGCTGTTGCGATTCGCGCGTCTCGCCCGAAGTCATCTTCGACGCCGGGCCCGGCGAAATGTTCGTCGTGCGCAACGTGGCCAACCTCGTCCCGCCCTGTGACCCCGACTCCGAATCGTCGTACCACGGCACCAGCGCCGCCATCGAATTCGCGGTCAACGGGCTGAACGTCAAGCACATCGTCGTGCTGGGCCACGCGTCCTGCGGCGGCATCCGCTTCTTCTTCGACGACGCCAAGCCGCTCAGCAAGGGCGACTTCATCGGCAAGTGGATGTCGCAGATCGAGCCCGTGGCCGAACGCATGGCCCCCGGCACCGAAGACCGCCAGGCCAGCCTGAAGCGCCTGGAATTGGCCACGGTCGAGCACAGCCTGAACAACCTGATGACGTTCCCGTCCATCCGCCGCCGCGTCGAAAAGGGCGAGCTGGAACTGCACGGCACGTACTTCGGCGTCGCCACGGGCGTCCTGTTCCTGCGCGATCCCGAAACCGGCGAATTCAATCCTTGCCTGGAGACGGGGATCACGGGATAAGCGGCGGGCCGGGCCCATTGCCGGGCCCGAACGCGCGGGCCGGGTGGTTCAGACCCGATAGGCCTGCGCCAGCCGTTCGTAATTGTTTTTCAAGATGATGCCCGCGTAATACACGTGTTCGCGCATCAGATCTTCCGCCCGCGCGCCGTCGCGGGCGATGATCGCGCTGACGATCCGGTGATGATCGTCGTGCGAGCGCAGGATGATCCCGTGGTCTTCCCACAGGATGATCCTGTCCGACGCATAGGGAATCGCCTGCGCCTGCGTGGCGAAGCGCTTTACCCACGGATTGCCCGCCGCCTCCAGGATGCCGTTGTGCAGCGTGATGTTCACCTGCTGGTACGGCAGGTGGTCTTCAGGCAGCAGTTCGCCCTTCGCCAGGATGCGGTCTCCCTCGTCCAGGCAGTTCTTCAACACCGCCACCGCATCGTTCGATAGCCCGCGCAGCGCCGCCTGCCGGCAGGCCAGCCCCTCGAGCGCGGCCCGCACCTCGTACGCCGCCACGATTTCCCCGATGTCGTATGCCCGCACGGTATAGCCGCGCTTGGGCAGGTGCTCGAGCAGCCCCTCGTTGCCCAGCGTGGCCAACGCCGCGCGCACGGGCGTGCGCGACACCCCCAGTTTTTCGGCCAGGGGGATTTCTTCCAACCGCGCGCCCGGGCTGAATTTGCCGTGCAGCACCCAGTCCCGCAGCGTGTCGGTGACGTGTTGAGATAGCGTGTCCATGCGCCAATTGTATACATGAAGGATACATGCGACATCCTCCGCAACCCGGGGATTAGGACTTTCCTTAGTGCGACTGGCGTAAATCAAACGATGTTCAGGGTAAGCCCCTATACCTGCACCCTATCCATGTATACATAATCGCAAAAAATCAGACCAGCGGCCTACGCCATCCCTACGCGTTCGGCACGCCCAAGAGGAGACAGCATGCCCAATGTATCCACACCGGCTGCGACCGGCCCGGCGTCCCGCCTTGCCCTGGTGACCGGCGGCGGCGGCGGCATCGGCGCGACGATTTGCCGGGAACTGGCCCAGGCCGGGTTCCACGTCGTGGTGTCGGACGTCGACGCGCAGCGCGCGCGCCGCGTGGCGGACGAACTGGGCGCGCCGCACGCGGCGCACGGTTTCGACGTCAGCGACGAAGCCGCCGTGGAAGGCGCTTTCGACCAGATCGAACGGGAACATGGCCGCATTGCCGTGCTGGTCAGCGCCGCTGGCCTTCTGCTGTTCCAGGAAAACGGCGAACGCCCGCTGATCAAGGACACATCCCTGGACATCTGGGAACGCAGCTTCGCCGTGAACGCCCGTGGCGTGTTTCTGTGCGGCCGCGCCTATCTGCGCAGGCGCGAAGCGGCGCCGCTCGCGCACGGCCGCATCGTCACGTTCACGTCGGTAGCCGCGCAACTGGGCGGCTACCGCTCCAGCGCCTCGTACATCGCCGCCAAATCCGCCGTGCTGGGCCTGACCAAGGCCATGGCGCGCGAAGCGGCTCACCTGGGCGTCACCGTCAACGGCATCGCGCCGGGCCTCATCGACACCGACATGTTGCGCAGCACCGTGACCAGCAGCGGCGCACTGGCCGCCGCCGCGCAGGCGATCCCGCTGGGCCGCATCGGCACCGTGGAGGACGTGGCCGCCGCCGTGCGGTTCCTGACCTCCGAGGAAGCGGGCTACATCACCGGCAGCGTCATCGACGTGAACGGCGGGTACCGCATGCAGTAAGGGTTTCGGGCGGCGTGGCCGTCAACGCAGCAAAGCGTCATCCAACAAAGACGCGCATTCAATAAGAACGGGAGACAAAGCATGAACCAACGTAGTCGCTACGCGGCCGCCGCCGCGCTGTGCGCCTTCGCCTTCGCGGCGGGCGCGCAGGCCCAGCAGGAGCCGGGGATCACGGACAAGACCATCAAGATCGGCGTGTTCGCGCCGCTGTCGGGCAGCGGCATGGCCTATGGCTTTGACGTGCTGAACGCAGCCAAGATGTGGTACGCCAAGGTCAACAAGGAAGGCGGTGTGAACGGCCGCCAGATCGAACTCGTTGTCGAGGACGACCGCTGCAACGCCAACGACCTGGTCGCTGCCGTGAAAAAGCTGAACGAACAGGACAAGGTCTTCCTGCTGAATGGGGGATCCTGCTCGGCCGCGGTCGTCGCCTCGCGCGAATACATCGAGCGCGAAAAGGTGCCGCTCGTCATGCTCAACGCATCCGGGGACGGCGCGCTCTACCCGCCCTCCAAGTACATCTATGGTGCCTTCTCGATTTCGCAGCATGCGGTCGGCGGATCGATGGTGCAGTTCGCGTCGGAACACCTGAAGGCGAAGAAGATCGGCTACATCAACCATGACGACGCCTATGGCGGCTGGAACCTGGAAGCCGCCCAGGCCCAGGCCAAGCAGCTTGGCGATCCGGCCCTGCAGGTGCAGTCGGTCAACCCGAACATCACCGACGTGACCGCGCCCATGCTGAAGATCCGCGCGGCCAATCCCGATGTGCTGCTGCTGACCACCTATGCCCGTCCCGCCGCGCTCATCATCAAGAAAGCCCACGAACTCGGCTGGAACAAGCCCATCGTGCTGGCGGTCAACGGCACCGCGGACCTGAAGCAGCTCGTTGAAAACGTGGGCAACAAGGACGCCTTCAAGAACGTCTACATCCAGGATGTGCTGTCCGACCTGCCCGGCGGCCCGAAGCTGACCTGGGTGTACGACATGTACAAGCAGTCCTACCCCGACCTGGCCGCCAAGCCGGGCCACCCCCAGACCTACATGCCCTACGGCCTTCCGCCCGCCATGGCGGTCGTGAACGCGCTGAAGGCCGCCGGCCCGCAGCCCACGCGTGAAAAGGTGCTGCAGGCGCTGGAAACCATGAAGTTCGATTCCGGCGTCATGGCGGGTCCGATTGAATTCGGCCCCGGCGACCGCGCCGCCCAGGAGGCCGCCATCTACATCAAGTTCGACGGCTCCAGCATGTCGCTCGTGCCAGGCGCTTTCAAGAGCACCTGGCAGTACCAGAAGTAAACCCGCGGCCTGACACAGGCCACGCCCGCGCGATGGCGCAGCATCGCGCGGGCCGCCGGAGACCATCATGAGCTTTGCCGATATCTGGTTGTTCCTGCAGCAGGGGGTGCTGTCGGGACTGGTGACGGGCAGCGTGTACGCATTGCTGGCCGTCGCCGTCGTGATCATTTTCAAAACCACGGACGTGCCCAACTTCGCCCAGGGCGAGATCTTCATGGTCGGCGGCTACGTCGCCCTGTTCCTCATCCTGGTGATGGGCTGGCCCTACCTGGCGGTCATCCCCGTCACGCTGGCGGCGGTGGCCCTGCTGTCGGGCCTGTTCCAGCGCGTCGTCATGGAACGCGTCATTGCGTCCAAGGGCGTCGGCGTCCAGATGGTGATCGCCACCCTGGGGCTGGCGTATGCGCTGAAGGGTCTGGTCCGCACGTCCGGACTGGGCGACACGCCGCGTTCCCTGCCGCCGCTCGCGTCCACCGACGCGATCATCATCGGCGACGCCGTGCTGACCCGGCTGGACCTGGTGATCTTCGCCGTGGCCGTGGGCGTCATGTTGCTGCTCTTCGGCATGTTCGCCTACACGCGCGTCGGCCGGGCCATGCGCGCGGTGGGCATGAATCCCAAGGCCGCGCGGCTTGCCGGCGTCAACCTCACCCGCATCCGCATGATGGTGTGGGCGCTGTCCGGCCTGATCTCCGCCGTCGCCGCGCTGCTCATCACGCCGAAGATCCTCATCACGCCGGACATCGGCCACATCGCGATCCTGGCCTACGCGGCCGCCATCGTGGGCGGCATCACCAGCGTGCCGGGCGCGGTGGTCGGGGGCTTTGTGATCGGCGTGGCCGAAAACCTGGTGGGACTGTTCATTTCGACCAACGCCATCGTGGTGGCGCCGTTCGTGGCCATCATGGTCGTGCTGCTGCTGCGCCCGCAAGGGTTGCTGGGCGGCAAACTGCAGGTGAAGAAAGTATGAGCAACAAGATCGATCGCGTCCTGCTGGCGCTCATGGCCATCGTGCTGGCCGCCTTGCCGTTCATGGCCAGCGGCTACGTCATCTATGTCGTCAACCTGCTGATGGTGTTCGTGGTGCTGGCGCTGGGCCTGCACCTGGTCATCGGCGAAACCGGGCAATTCGCGCTGTCCCATGCCGCCTTCTATGGCGTGGGCATCTACACCGCAGGCCTCATCAACAACCTGTGGCACCCGCCCTTCTTCGTGTCGATCATCGCCGGCGGCCTGCTGGCCGCCGCGCTGGGATACCTGATCGGCGCCCTGGCGCTGCGCATGCGGGACATCTATCTTGCGCTGTCCACCTTCGCCTTCGGCGAAGCCATGCAGTGGGTGTTCCTGAACTGGCAGTCGGTCACCAACGGCTCCAACGGGTTCCGCATATCGCCCGCGACGCTGTTCGGCTACGAACTGGTATCGGACGTGAAGGCCTACCCCTTCGTTGTCGTGATTGCCGCGCTGCTGCTGTGGACCACCGTGGCGCTGTCGCGCTCGCAACTGGGATCCGCCTTCCGCGCCGTGCGCGAAAGCGACGTTGCGGCGCAGGCGATGGGCGTGAACGTCAATGCCATCAAGCGCACCGCCTTTACGCTGTCGGCCGCCTACGCCGGTATCGCAGGGGGCATGTACACGTTGTTCGCGTCCTTCATCCACCCGGAAAGCCTGGGCTTCCAGACCACCATCCTGATCCTGACGATGGTGGTGGTCGGCGGCATCGGCTCGGTTCGCGGCGCCATCGCGGGCGCGCTGGCGTTCGGCCTGATTTCCGAGCTGCTGCGCCAGGCCCTGTCCTTTCAGGAAATCATCTATGGCTTCATCCTGATGGGCTTCATGATGTTCGCGCCCAAGGGCCTCTTCGCGGGCCGCGCGCCACCGCCGGCCGCGCCCTTGCCGGCAGCCTCGCGGGCTGCGGCGGATGCGGCCAAGCCTGCGCAAAGGAGCGCAGCATGAGCACCCACCCCTATCTGGACGTGCAGGGCCTGACGGTGAAGTTCGGCGGGCTGACCGCCATCAACGGCCTGTCCATGCAGGTGGAACGCGGCCGCATCCATGCGCTGATCGGACCGAACGGCGCCGGCAAATCCACCACGTTCAATTGCATTTCGCGCTACTACCGCCCGACCAGCGGCAGCATCCTGTTCGACGGCGTCGACATCACGAAAAAGAAGCCGCACGAAATGGCGGCCCTAGGCGTGGCGCGCACCTTCCAGAACCTGGAGCTCTTCGGCGCGCTCAGCGTGCGTGAGAACGCCCTGCTGGGCACGTATGCGCACGGCGCCGATACGGCGGGCAAGGTGCTGCGGCCTGCCGGCGCCGAGGCGCGCGAACGGACCGAGCATTTGCTGGAGCGCGTGGGCCTGGCCGATTTTCTGGACACGCCCGCGTGCAGCCTGGACTTCGGCCGTCAGAAAATGCTTGAACTGGCGCGTGCGCTGGCGATATCGCCCCGGCTGCTGTTGCTGGACGAACCCGCGGCCGGCCTGCGCAACCGGGAGATCGAAACGCTGGACCGTCTGCTGACGGAGCTTTGCGAGCGCGACGGCATCACCGTGCTGCTGGTGGAGCACGTGATGCAACTCGTGATGTCGATATCGGATCGCATCACCGTCATGTCGTTCGGCGAGAAGATCGCCGAAGGCACGCCCGCGGAAGTGCGCAGCAACGCCCGCGTTATCGAGGCCTATCTGGGCAAGGGAGCCGCCGGTGGCTGAAATTCTTCTGGAAGTCGATGCGGTTTCCGCCGCCTACGGCAATATCCGCGCCTTGCAGGATGTGTCGCTGAAGGTGCCGCAAGGCGCCATCGTGGCGCTGCTGGGCGCAAACGGCGCCGGCAAGTCCACGACGCTGAACGTCGTCTCGCGCCTGGTCGCGCCAACCGCGGGCAGCGTCCGCTTTGCGGGAGAAGCCATCCATCGCCTGCCCGCCGACGCGATCGTCGGCCGCGGGATCGTGCAGGTGCCCGAGGGCCGCGAGATCTTTCGCGAGATGAGCGTGCGCGAGAACCTTGAAATGGGCGCCTACCTGCGCAACGACCGCCCCGCCGTCCGCCAGGACATGGACATGGTGTGCCACACCTTCCCCCGCCTGCGCGAACGTTTCGAGCAAAAGGCCGCCACGTTGTCCGGCGGCGAACAGCAGATGCTGGCGACCGGCCGCGCAATGATGGCCAGGCCGCGGATGATCTTGCTGGACGAGCCGTCCATGGGACTGTCTCCGCTGGTGGTGGAACAGATCTTCGACATCATCCTGCGGCTGAACCGCGAACAGGGCATCACGATTCTGCTTGTGGAACAGAACGTGAAACTGGCGCTGTCCGTGTCCAGCCACGCGTACATCCTGGAGAACGGCGAGATCGCGCTGGAAGGCCCGTCCGCCACGCTCGCAAGCGACGAAGGCGTGCAGCGCGCCTATCTGGGCGCCTAACGCGCCGCAAGGAACGACCATGATATCGATGCAAGACAAGCGGGTCCTCGTGACGGGCGCCGGCCGCGGACTGGGCGCAGCCATCGCGCAAGGCTTTGCCGCAAAGGGCGCCCGGGTGATCGTGGCCGACGTGGACGGCGCGCTGGCAGCTGCGTCGGCGCAGGCCATCATCGACGCCGGCGGCCGCGCGGCGCATGTTGTGCTGGATGTCACGGATGCCTCCGCCGTCCGCGCCTTTGCCGCCGAATCCGCGGCCCGTCACGGCGACCTGGACATCCTCGTCAACAATGCAGGGATTTCCGCGCGGGCGCCGTTCGACGACCCGCAGACGCCCGAGGTCTGGGACCGTGTCATGAGCGTGAATCTGCAAGGCACGTTCAACGTCACGCACGCCTTTGTCGAGCAGCTCAAGGCCACGCGGGGAGCCATCGTCAACCTTTGCTCCATCGTGGCCTACGGCTGCGGCATATCGACGGCCGGATACGTCGTCTCCAAGGGCGGCGTGCGTTCGTTCACGGAAGTGCTGGCGCGGGATCTGGCGCCGCATGGCGTACGCGTGAACGCCGTGGCGCCGGGTTTGATGGAAACCGACATGACTGCCGGCCAGCGCGCGCAGGCGCACGGCACCGACTGGTACATGCAACGGGCGCCGATGGCGCGCGCCGGACGGGCAGAGGAAATCGTCGGCCCCATTCTGTTCCTGGCCTCGGATATGGCCAGCTATGTCAATGGCGTGGTGCTGCCCGTGGATGGCGGCTACCTGGCTGTCTAAGGAGAAAACATGAGTCTGGGAACCGCACTGGTCACGGGCGGCGCAAGCGGAATGGGCCTGGCGATCGTGGAGCGGCTGGCGCGCGACGGCTTTCGCGTCGTGATGGCCGACCGCAACGCCGCGCTGGCGGAAAGGGAGGCTGGAGCGCTCGCCGGCCTGGGTCTCGCCGTCGAACACCGCGTCGTCGACCTGACCGACGAGGCCGCCACGCGCGACCTTGCGCGCTCGCTGTCGCCGCTGGCCGCGCTGGTCAACAACGCCGGGCTCTTTGACGAACGCCGATTCTTCGACGTCAGCAGCGATGATTACCGCCGGGTATTCGACGTGAACCTGCTGGCGGTGGCGACGCTCACGCAAGAGGCCGCGCGCGACATGCTGCCCGGCGCAAAAATCGTGAACATTGCCTCGCGCGCATATCTGGGCGCAAAGAACCACCCGCACTACGTTGCGTCGAAGGCCGCGCTGGTGGGCTATACGCGCGCTTCGGCCATGGAGCTTGCCGCGCGCGGCATCCTGGTCAACGCCATCGCCCCCGGCCTGATCGACACCCCGTTGCTGCGCAATCTGACGCCCGAGCGCATGGCCGCTCAACTGGCGCTGCAACCCACCGGCCGCGCGGGCCGGCCCGAAGACATCGCCAACGCGGTCTCTTTCCTGGCCGCTCCGCACATGGACTTCATCACGGGCCAGGTCATATTCGTAGACGGCGGAAAGTCGCTGGGCGGGTCGGGAGCATAGGCAACATGGACCGTATCGAGTGGGACAAGGAAGTCGACGCGCTGGTGGTGGGATCCGGCGCGGGCGGCATGGCGGCGGCGCTTACCGCGCACGAGGAAGGCCTTAGTGTGCTGCTGGTCGAGAAGACGGACCGCATCGGGGGCTCAACCGCGATTTCCGGCGGCGCGGTGTGGATACCGCTCAATGCGCAGTCAGCGCGCGCCGGCCACCCCGACACCCTGGAACAGGTCTGGACCTACCTGGAACAGACCGTCGGCGCAGCGGCATCCGACGACATGAAGCGCGCCTACCTTGACGCTGGGCCGAGGATGATGGATTACCTGGTGTCGCGCGGACTCCTGCAGCTGGCCGCGCGCACCGCGTCGCCCGACTACTACCCTGATCGTCCCGGCGCGGCCATGGGCGGGCGTTCGCTGGATCCGGTGGAGTTCGATGGCCGCAAGCTGGGCTCCCGATTTGCCTCGCTACGCGACCCGCTGAAGGAATTCACCGTGCTGGGCGGCATGATGGTCAACATCACGGACGTGCGGCACCTGCTCCGCGCCACACGTTCGTTTTCCGCCTGGCGGCACAGCATGGCGCTGGTGCTGCGCTATGGCTGGGATCGTGCGCGCGGCTATCACCGCGGCACGCGACTGCTACTGGGAAATGCCCTGGCGGCGCAGCTTTTCCATGGCCTGCTGACCCGCGGGATCGAATACTGGCTGGATGCGCCTGCGCACGCGCTGCTGCGCGACGCCGAGGGCCGGGTGCTGGGCGCCGCGATATCGCACGAAGGAAAGACGGTGAACGTCCGCGCCCGCCGCGGCGTGGTGGTGGCGACCGGCGGCTTTCCTTGGGATCCCGAGCGGCGCGCCCGGACCTATCCCCAACCCACCGGCAATTGGTCCATGTCGCCCCGCGACAATACGGGAGACGGCATCCGCCTGTCGGAGCAGGCGGGCGCCGCATTGGAACGGGACTACGCCAGCCCCGCGTTCTGGGCGCCCGTGTCAATCCTGGCGTCCGGCAATGGGGCGCCGCTGCACTACCCCCACCTGGTATGGGACCGCGCCAAACCCGGGCTCATCGCGGTCAACGGCGCGGGGGAACGCTTCGTGAATGAATCGACGTCGTATCACGAGTTCGTGCAGGCCATGTACCGCAGCCATGCGGACACACCCAGCATTCCGGCCTTCCTGGTCTGCGACCAGCGGTTCATCGACACGTGGGGCCTGGGCCTGGCCTTGCCCGGCGGACGGCCGCGGCAGCATCTGATCGACCAGGGCTACCTGTTGCAGGCGCCCACGCTGGCCGCGCTGGCCGGCAAGCTTGGCACGCCCGCCGACGCGCTGCAGGCCACCGTCGAACGCTACAACAGCCAAGCCGCACAGGGAACCGACCCTGACTTCGGTAAAGGAAGCACCGCCTACAACCGCTACCTGGGGGATCCGGAACACCAGCCCAACCCGTGCCTTGCGCCGCTGGGCGATGGCCCGTACTACGCCGTCAAGGTGTACCCGGGCGACATTGGCACCGCCTGCGGCATCGCGGCCAACGCGAACGCCCAGGCGCTAGACACGGCCGGCGCGCCGATACCCGGCCTGTACGTGGCCGGCAACGACATGCAGTCCGTGATGGGCGGGGCCTATCCGGCGCCCGGCATCACGCTCGGCCCCGCGCTGACCTTTGGCTGGGTGGCTGGACAGCACCTGGCCCATGCGCAACACTGACGCCTCCTTACCGACAGGGAACCCCATGAAAATCTTCTTCTCGCCTGCTTCGCCTTTCGTACGCAAGTGCATGGTCATCGCCCATGAACTCGGCCTTGCCGATCGCATCGAAAAGCTGCCCAGCGCCGCTGGTCCGGTCCAGCGCGACCAGACCATCATTCCGACCAATCCGCTGGGCCAGGTGCCGACGTTCATCACCGACGACGGCCAGGCCCTGTTCGACAGCCCCGTGGTCTGCGAATATCTGAACGACCTGGGCGGCGGATCCCTCTTCCCCACCGGCAAGAACCGCTGGCAGGTGCTGACGGAACAGGCCATGGGCGACGGCATCCTGGGCGCCGCGCTGCTGGCTCGCTACGAGACCGTGCTGCGCCCCGAGGCGCTGCGCTGGGACGGCTGGATCGAGGGCCAACTGGGCAAGGTCCGCGACGGCCTCGCGCTCATCGAGAAGAACGCCGCCAGCCTGGAAGGCCGGCTGGACATCGGCACCATCACCATCGGCTGCGCGCTGGGCTACCTGGACTTCCGCTTCCCCGACCTGGACTGGCGTACGTCGCACCCGGCTACCGCCGCGTGGTACGAGGGCTTCAGCCAGCGCCCGTCGATGCAGGCCACCAAGCCCTGATCGATTACGGAACCACACCCACACCTGCAGCCCCCGCCGACTCCTGCGGGGGCTTTTTTATGGACGAGCCTTCAATGACGTGACGGATTTCGCAGATGGGAATCGGCCATATGGGCTAGGAGCGCAAGGGCCGCGGACGGGTATTCCTCTGTTACAGTGAACTTGTAACTGGAAGGATGGACCAACCTGCAGGTCAACCACGACAGGGAGCCCCGCATAAGCATTGCTGCGATCTCCGCCATTCCCCGCGTTGCCGCGCCCTATCCCGCGCGCGTGCCGATGCTGGATGAGACCCGTCCCAACTGGGAAGCCGAACGCCTGGCTCAGAACCAGGCCGCGCGACAGGCCCAGCGCGCCGCGCAGGCCCAGGACGCCCGGGAAGCCAGACGCATCGAACGCGCCCAGGCCGCGAAGTCGGCCGAGGCCGATCATGCCGCAGCGCGCGTCCGCGACAAAAACTTGTCCAGGGCGACGCCCCTTCTCATTGCCGCGCCGTCCGCCAACATCGACGAATTGCGCGAGCTGTACGCCGAATCCCGGATGCGGCGCGCGGTTGAAGAGTTTTCCGCCCGCCCGGACCCGGTGGCGCAACGCGCTGATACCGCCAACGATTGGGGCACCATCGACGGACTGGCCCCGCTGCAGCCCTATCGTGTCGCGATGAGCAATCCCCAGGTGGAACTGCAGGCCGCCGTCGCGCTCAAGGCCGCCGGCATCGGCATTCCCAAGGTAGCCAACATCGGCGCCACTGAAAACGTCACCGACAACGCGCGGTACCGGCCGGGCCGCGCGCCCTGAATGCCGCATTTTCTTGCTGGATGCGTGTGGGTCTCCGCGCGCCACGCCAATAAAAAAGCCGCCTGGTTCAGGCGGCTTCTTCGTCATGCGCAATCAGATCAGTGGAAGAATTCCGCGATCATCGTGGCGCCCATGAAGGTGCCTGCGTTGGCGGCCAGCGAGACCACCACGATCTTCCAGCCCAGTTTGCGGAAGGCGGGCAGGTCCTTCAGGATCGACAAGCCGGCCATGGCCAGGATCACCGTCGTGAACGGCAGGAAGTTGACCTTGCCGACCAGCGCGATGATCTGGTCCGAGTACGGCAGCACGCCGGGGCAACCGGCCGTCATGGCGATCAGCGACAGCACGAACACGGCCGGCAGCTTGGGAATGACGCGCAGGACCAGGTCGGTGATGACCACCAGCAGGATGATGATGCCCATGCCGGGCAGCGCATCCATGAACGGCACGTTGTAGCCCAGGCGGTTGCCCACCAGCGCGAACAGGCCGCAAATGACGTAGGCGGTCAGGCGGTCGCCGAAACCCATCTTGGTGCTGTGCGCGGGCACGTCTTCCGACACGCTGCCATCCACGACGGCGTCGTCGCCCTTGCCGCGCGAGAAGCGGCCCAGCACGGGTTCCAGCTTGCCGTACAGGAAGATGGTGGTCGGCAGCGAGATGAACAGCGTGAAGTACACGCCCACCACGGTCGTCAGCAGGTTGGCCGCGGCGGCCAGGGCCGCGACCTGATGCGCCATTTCAGGCGTCTGCTGCGAGGCGATGGCGCCCACGCCGGCCGCCATCATGCTGCCCGAGCCCACGCCGGCGCCCATGGCGAGCGAGCGCGGATCGAAGATGTTCAGGCTGGTGATGAAGCCCGCCATCAGCGCAACGAAAAGCGCGCCGATCACGGTGCCGGTGATGTACTCGGCCATCACGCCGCGGCCTTCCGGCGAATTCATGCCGTAGCGTTCGCCGATGATCGCCAGGCTGGGCTCGCGGCCCACCGAGAACGTGGCGCCGATGGCTTCACGCTTGATGCCCAGCAACAGCGCCAGCGGCAGGCCGATGGCCATGGTGCCGAAGAAGTGGCCGAATTCCTGGAACACCAGCGCCCAGCCGGCCTCGCGCACCTGCGGCAGCGCGCCGCCCACCATCAGGCCCAGCTTGGCCAGGAACGGCAGCAGCGCGTATTGCAGGTAGCCGCTGATGCGCGTCTGCATGGCCTTGTCGATGCCGGCGTTCGCCGGCAGGCGCTGGCCGAAGGCGGCGACGACGGCGCCGATGAAGATGGCCCACAACATCGGCTGCAGAATGATCTTGCCCGGTCCGACGGCAAAGGTGACGCTGCCGATCGCTTCGGAAATGACCACCACCAGCAGGATGGCGGCGAGCATGCGCACCCGGCCCGATAGCGGCATGGAAGGCAGGGCCAGGCTTGCGCTGGCATGAGACATTCGATTTCCCCTGAGACGTGAATAATGTTCGTGACGCGGGCGGGTCAGGCCGGGAATGGCGGGACGGGCCCGACGTGTCTTGGCAATTCGCCGCGATGTGCGGCAAAGGCGCCGCAATCCCCGCGAGCCGGTCGCGATCCTGCGGGCCGGTCGGGTCGCACAGCCGGGTCAGCACGGGCGCTGGGACGGCGTTGGGCGGCCGATACGGATGACGCCCCCACCGGCGATCGCGTAGCGTGCGCAATTTTCGCCCACCCCTTCCACGCGCAACCATGACAACCGAAACCCATAAGCGTTGCGTAAAATGCAACGGACGGCACCTTCCTGGGAAAGTTTTGCAGTGATGCTTATATAGCTAGGGGTAAACCCTAGTCCCTCTAGTGAAGAATTCGCCGCAATTCCGCCACGGAGCCCTGCCCACATGGACGAAAAACTGGACGCACGCCGCACGCACTACTTCATGCAGGTCATGAGCCGGGGTTCCGTGCGCGGCGCGGCCGAAGCGCTGGAAATGGACCCTTCCGCCGTCAGCCGGGCCATCGCCGCCCTGGAGCGCGACTGCGGCATGGCGCTGTTCGAGCGCCGGGGACGGGGCGTCGTTCCCACGGACGCCGGACATATCCTGGCCCGCTACGTGAAGCGCCAGCAGAATATCCAGGAAAGCTTCTTTTCCGAGATCGACAGCCTTCGCAAAGCCGAGCGCGGCCACATCGACCTGGTGCTGGGCGAGGGCTTCGTCGAACTCATGTTCGACCAGGTCCTGCCCGGCTATTGGCGCAGCCACCCGGAAGTCACGCTGGACATCGATGTCGCCCGCACGTCCGAGATCGTCCAGCGCATCGTGGACGACCGCGCCTATATAGGACTGGTGTTCCAGCCGCCCAACGATGCGCGCCTGCGCACGCATTACTCGCGGCCCGAGCCCATACGCGCCATCGTGCGCCAGGACCATCCGCTCACGCGGCTGAACCGCCCGCTGCTGCTGACGGACCTGGCCGACTATCCCGGCGCGTCGATGCAGGAAGGTTTCGGGGTGCGCCAGCACATCCAGGCCGCCGAGATCAGCGAACAGGTCCGGCTGCACAACGTCCTGACGACGTCGTCGTTCAAGGCGCTATGGCAGTTCGCGGCGGCCGGCATCGGCTATGCGCTGACGCCCCCCATCGCCGTGACCGCGGACATGCGCGCCCAACGGCTGGCCAGCCTGCCGCTGGCCAATCCGATCCTGAACCAGGGCAGCCTGCACGTCCTCAGCCGCGCCGGCCGCCACATCTCTCCGGCCGCGCGCGAACTGCTGGAACACATCGTCCGCGGCATCGGCGCGCAGGCCGCCTCGCCGGCTGATACGGTCAGCTGACGCGAAACTGCATCTGTCGGCCCGCCGCCCCAGCGACTACAGTGGCCCGGTACGCCATTTCGTCAGGAGTCGCACATGCTTGGTTTCCTGCGCACGGTCCGCTCCGTGCTCTGGGCCTTCTTCGGCGTCCGCCGCGGCCGCGGCTACGACGCCGACATCGCCCACAACAAACCCGCCCCCCTCATCGCCACAGGCCTGCTCCTGGCCGCCTGCCTGGTAACCATCCTGGTCGTAGTGGCGCGCTGGGCGGTGAACGCGGCGTTGTAGGCGCGCGCAGGCGCCAAGGCGTGCGCATCTGTTTTGCGAGTATCTATATAAGTAAGTGCAGACCAACCGCCAGTGCGTGTGGAACCATCGCTACAAGTTCGGACCCGTCAGCGCCAGAGACTTACGTCACGGTTCACCACACGTTCCCGCAAAGGGCGTATCGCCCCACCCTCCGCAAAAATAGCCGCCCCGCCGCCGGGCCGCCCCAAGGCGGGGCAGCCCCCTCGGGGGGCAGGAAGCACGCGCAGCGTGCGCACCGTGGGGGCATGCATACCCTTATTACCAGAATGACTTAGACGGTCGCGATGGGTGGCTGTTACGGTTATGAATCCCCGTTTTGCCGGCGCCGTGCGCCCGCCCCGTCCCGGGGCTCTGATCGAGAAGACTTCAAGGGCAGTAGACATGTACGTGTATGACCCCGTCGACCAACAGCTTGTCGAGCAGCGTGTGGCGCAATTCGCCGACCAGACGCGCCGCTTCCTCGACGGCCAGCTTACCGAAGATGATTTCCGCGTCCTGCGCCTGCAGAACGGCCTGTACATCCAGCGCCACGCGCCCATGCTGCGTGTCGCCATCCCCTACGGCCTGCTGGCGTCGCGACAGCTGCGCACCCTTGCGCACATCGCGCGCAAGTGGGACCGCGGCTACGGCCACTTCAGCACCCGCCAGAACATCCAGTTCAACTGGCCCAAGCTGGAAGACGTGCCCGACATCCTGGCCGAACTGGCCACGGTCCAGATGCACGCCATCCAGACCAGCGGCAACTGCATCCGCAACACCACCACCGACCACTTCGCGGGCGTCGCGCCGGACGAACTTGTGGACCCGCTGGTCTGGTGCGAGATCATCCGCCAGTGGTCCACGCTGCATCCGGAATTCGCCTTCCTGCCGCGCAAATTCAAGATCGCCGTCAGCGGCGCTGTCGAAGATCGCGCCGCCGTGGGCGTGCATGACATCGGCCTGCAGGCCGTCGAACGCGACGGCAAGCTGGGCTTTCGGGTCTGGGTGGGCGGCGGCCTGGGTCGCACGCCCATCGTCGGCAAGCTGATCAACCCGTTTGTGGAATGGCAGGACCTCCTGACCTACCTGCAGGCCGCGCTGCGCGTCTACAACCTGCACGGCCGCCGCGACAACAAGTACAAGGCGCGCATCAAGATCCTGGTCAAGGACCTGACGCCCGAAGTCTATGCGCAGCAGGTCGACGAGCAATGGCAGCTCATCAGGGGTGGCCCGGACACCATCACGCAGGAATTCGTCGACAGCATCAAGGCCCGTTTCGTGTGGCCGACGTACGACGCGGCCGCCGAGTCCGACATCGACAACACCGCCGCGCTGGCCGCGGGCGACAAGCGCTTCGCGCGCTGGCTGCGCACCAACGTGCATGCGCACAAGGTGGCCGGCTACGCCGCCGTCACGGTGTCGCTCAAGCCTACCGGCGTGCCGCCGGGCGACATCACGGCCGACCAGATGGACGCCGTGGCCGACCTGGCCGACGATTTCGGCTTTGGCGAACTGCGGGTGTCGCACGAGCAGAACCTGATCCTGGCCGACGTGCGCCGCGCACGCCTGCACGAACTCTGGCAGAAGCTGGACGCGCTGAATCTCGCGACGCCCAACATCGGCCTGCTCACCAACATCATCGCCTGTCCGGGCGGAGACTTCTGCGCGCTGGCCAACGCGGTCTCCATTCCCGTTGCCGAGGCCATCCAGCGCCAGTTCGACGATCTGGACTATCTGTTCGAAATCGGCGAGCTGGACCTGAACATCTCGGGCTGCATCAACTCCTGCGGCCACCATCACGTCGGCCACATTGGCATCCTGGGCGTCGATAAGGCCGGCGAAGAGTGGTATCAGGTCACGCTGGGCGGCCGCCAGAACGGCGCCGCCAAGCCTTTGCCGGACATCGAATCCACGCACGGCGGCGGCGCGGCAGTGGGCCGCATCATCGGCCCGTCTTTTGCGCGCCATCAGGTGCACGGCGTGGTCGACCGCCTGATCCGCACGTACCTTGGCCTGCGCGACAGCGATGCCGAACGCTTCATAGACGTCGTCGACCGCGTCGGCATCGAGCCCTTCAAACAGGACGTCTACGCGGATCCTGCCTTCGCCAAACCCACCCAGGTCGCAGAGGCCGCCCATGTCTGAGATCTACGCCCACGACGCCCCCGGCCCGCACCTCATCCGCAACGGCAAGCTGGAAGCCGACACGTCGCGCCCCTTCGTGCCCGAACCCGAAGTGCCCGCCGAGGGCCAGGTGCCCGGCGACGAGCCCGGCTGGATCGTGCCCCTGTCCGTCTGGAAAGCGTCGCGCAACACCCTGCGCCGCCACAAGCATCCGGTTGCCGTGCTGCTCAATCCGGACTCCAACCTGACCGACCTGACGGACGCCGACGGCACGTTGAACCCCGAGGGCATCGCCTTCATCGCCGTGGACTTTCCCGTCTACACCGACGGCCGCGGCTACTCGCTGGCGCAGCTGCTGCGCACGCGCTACCAGTGGCAAGGCGAACTGCGCGCGGTCGGCGACGTGATGATCGACACCATCCACTACCAGGCGCGCGTGGGCTTCGACAGTTTTCTCGTCAAGCCCGGCCACGACCCGCACAAGGCGCTGGACGCGTTCAAGACGTTCACGGTGCATTACCAGAAGACCTACCGCGTTCCGGTTTCCGCCGCGACTTGAATGACGCAAAACGGCCCCCGGAAACGGGGGCCGATTGCATTGGGGACCGCGGCTTACTCCGCCTTGATGCCCCCGCGCCGGATCACGCCCGTCCACTTCGCCACATCGTCCTGGATGCGCTGCGCAAACTGGGCCGGCGTGCTGCCGACGGGCTGGAAGCCCAGTCCCGCCAGCTTGCCGCGCAGTTCACCATTTCGCACGGATTCCGCCAGCGTCGCCGACAGGCGTTCGATGATGGGCTGCGGCACGCCGGCTGGCGCAATCACGCCGAACAGAGGCGAAATGTCCACGCCCGGCAACCCGGCCTCCGCGAACGTAGGCACGTCGGGCAACTGGGCCACGCGTTGCGGGCTGGTGACCGCCAGCGCACGCAGGCGTCCGCCCTTGATGTGTTCGAGCAGCGTGGGCACGGTGGCGAAGGCAAACTGTACCTGCCCGCCCAACAGGTCCGTGATGACCGTTCCACCGCCACGGTACGGCACGTGCAGCACGTCCACGCCCGCCTGCTGGCGCAGTTGTTCGCCCGCCAGGTGCGGCCCGCTGCCGACACCTGCCGACCCGAACGACAGCGTGCCCGGCTGCGCCTTGGCCAGCGCCACGAACGACGCAATGTCCGTCGCCTTCACGGATGGGTGCACCACCATGACGAAGGGCGCCGTCGCCATCAGCGATATCGGCGAAAAGTCCTTGATGGCGTCGTAGGGCTGGCGATCTCCCAGCAGCGCGGGATTGATCGTGAACGTGGAGTCCACCATGCCGATGGTGTAGCCGTCGGGCGCAGATACCGCCAGCGCGCGCGTGCCGATGGTGGTGCCGCCGCCGCCGCGGTTCTCCACGACGAACGGCTGGCCCAGCGCCTCGGCATACACCTGGCCCGCCATGCGGCCCAAGGTATCGGTTGCCGCCCCGGGCGGATACGGGATGTACAGACGGACCGCCTTGTCGGGATACTCGCCGGCCCGCGCGGCGGGCGCCCAAGGCAGGATGGCCGCGCCCAGGGCTGCGGCGGCGCCGTTGATCAGGAACGCTCTGCGCGATTGGTGCATGTCTTTGTCTCCGTGTTTGTATTTTCTGTGCGGTCGGTTGCGCGCCGCGATGCGAGGGGTTCAGGCGCTGTAGCGGCCCTCGGCAAGTTCGGTTTCCGGATCCGCGCCCAAACCGGGCGCGTCCGGCACGGCCACCCACCCGTCCACGATCGGCACGCTGCGCCCATAGGGCAGGTGCGCGAGTTCGACGTAAAGGCGCTCCAGCGACACCTCGGCCTGCTGCGCGGCGATCAGGTGCAGGCTGGCCAGGTAGCCCGGGCCGAAGAACGCCACCTGCGGCGCGCAGACAACGTTCGTCCCCGCGCACTTCTCTGCGATGCGCCATGCGGCGGTCAGGCCCAGCTTGATGACGCTGGGCTGCACGTACTGGGCGGCCTCGTTGTCCACCACGCGCTCCAGATCGGTGGCGCTGCTGGCGTTTTCGCCCACGGCCAGGGGAATGCCGCAGGCGCGTTTCAGCCGCGCCAGCGCGCGGTCGTCCTCGGGCGGCCAGAGCGGCTCCTCGATCCAGTACGGATCATGCGGACGCATCGCGTCGATGGCGGCCTCCGCCTCGCCAGGCAGCCACGCGCAGTTGGTGTCCACCATGATGGGCACGCCCGCGCCGGTGCTGCGCCGCACCGCGGCCAGCGCGGAGGCCGTGCGTTCATGCAGCTTGATCTCGGTGTAACCCTCGTTCAACGCGCGCGTCGTCACCGCGTCCAGGCGTTCCTCGTTGCCGTAGTACTGCAGCAGCGACGCGTAGACGCGAACGCGCTCGCGCCGCTTGCCGCCCAACAGCTGGTACAGGGGAACGCCGGCGCGCTTGGCGCGCAGGTCCCACAGCGCAATGTCCAGACCCGCCAGCGCATGCACCACCGGCCCGGACCGTCCCAGGTTGTGCAAGGTGCGCTGCATGCCGGGCAGCAACGTGTCGTCGTCCGCATCGCGTCCGCACGCCAGCGGCGCGATCAGGGTCTCGAAGATGGCCGGCAAGGCGCGCGGCTCCACGCAATACGACTCGCCCCAGGCCACCGTGCCATCCTCGGTCTGCACGCGCACCAGCGCGCTGTCCAGCTTGTCGCGCGGACGGCCGGCGAACAGCGGCGAAGGACTCCAGTGGTGGAACGGCAGGCGCAGGGGAATGCAGGTGACGGAAACGATGGTGTTGGCGGACATGGAGGTGGGCGGCTGGATAGGCAAGATTCGACCCGGCTATTCTGGAGGCCGCCAGTTCATATGGTCAAATAGATGAATTGACTATTTCCATATGAATTTCATATGTTCAACCGTCGCGAACTTCTGCTGCTGCGCGCCATGTACCGGCACGACACCGTCACCGCCGCGGCGGCGTCGGTCAACATGACGCAGCCCGCCGCCAGCGCCCTGCTGCGCGACATGGAAACACGCCTGGGCTTCGCGCTGTTCAGCCGCGAGAATCGCCGGCTGCATCTCACCAGCCAGGGTCGGTCACTGATTCCCGAGGTGCTCAACGCGCTGGCCGGCATCGAAGCCGTCGACCGGCTCGCGGTCGATATCCGCCAGGGCGCGCTGGCTCGGCTGGACGTGGGCGCCGTCGCCATCGCGGCGTCCAGCCTGCTGCCCGCCGCATTGGCCGGCGTGCGGCAGGCGCATCCGGCGGTGGCCGTCACCGTCCGCGCCGGCACCGCGCTGGAGATCATCGAAATGGCGGTGGATCATCGCATCGACCTGGGCATCATCATCGGCTCGCCGCCGGACATCGAGCGCGTCGCTAGCCTCCGGCTGGCGCCCCTGGGACTGCACGCCGTGATGCGCCAGGACCATCCCTGGGCGACGAAGAAAGCGCTGACGCTTGAAGAGGTGGCGGCGGCCGGCCCCATCGTGCTGGCCCCCGCACTGCCCGCAGGCCGCGCGACACGCCTGGCGCTGGAATCGCGCGGCCTGCCCTATCGCCCCATCATCGAGGCGGCCCAATCGTCTGCAGCCTGCGCGCTGGCCGGAGAGGGCCTGGGCGTGGCCATCGTGGAAAGCCTGGGCGCCCATTACGCCGAACGGCAAGGCCTGGCATCCCGCCATCTTCTGGCGCTGGAGGACCCGGTGCTCGCGGTGGTGTGGTCGCGCGACCGGGCAATGAGCGCGCCGGCGCAATTGCTGCAGGAAGGTTTGGCTGAACAAGCGCAGACCTGGCTGTTCCGCACACCGGATGCGGCCGGGCGCAAGGCTTCAGGCAAGTCCCGCCGGAACGCCTAGGGCAAGCCCGGAACCCGCATGGCGATATCGTCGCCCGTGAATTGCGCCGCCGATCCCGCGGAATCGTTGAACAACGCAACGCCTGCGGCGCGGCTTCGGCATAGATCGTCAGCGTCGACGTGGAGCTGTTGGCTTACCAGGACGTCGTATACGCGCCGGGGAACTGCTTGGCGACGAAAGCCTTCACCTCATCTGACTGGTAGGCCTTGATGAAGCGGGCGATGCGCGGATCGTTCTTGTTGTCTTCACGGGCGGCGATCACCACCGCCGCGAACGGTGCTTCCTTGCTTTCCAGCGCCAACGCGTCCTTGGCGGGCGACAGGCCGGCCGGAATGGCGTACGCGGAATTCACGGCGGCGGCGTCCACGTCCTTGAGCGAATGCGGCAGTTGCGCGGCCTCGATCTCGACGAACTTCAGGTTCTTGGGGTTCTCGGCGATGTCGAAGATCGACGCCGTCACCGTCACGCCGTCCTTCAGCTTGATCAGCTTTGCCGCTTGCAGCACCAGCAGCGCCCGCGCGCCGTTGGTCGGATCGTTCGGGATGGCCACCTTGCCGCCTTGCGGCAGGTCGTCCAGCGACTTCACGCGCTTGGAATAGATGCCCATCTGCTGCACCACGGCCGTGGCCACGGGCACCAGCTTGTAGCCGCGCGCCTTGTTCTGCGATTCCAGGAAAGGCTTGTGCTGGTAGATGTTCACGTCCAGCTCTTTGGCGTCCAGCGCGGCGTTCGGCTGGATGAAGTCGCTGAATTCGATCAGCTTCACCTTCAGGCCTTCCTTGGCGGCGACCTGCTGCACGACCTCGCCGATCTGCGCATGCGGGCCGACGGTCACGCCAACCTTCAGTTCGGCGTCCTGGGCCATCGCCGCAGTGCTGGCAAAACCGATCAGGGTGGCAAGGGCGGCCAGGGAATGGCGAAGGCGCATGGCAAGATCTCTGCAGGTAGGGAAGAATGACCCCGGATTCTAGTGACCGTCCCTCAAAACCGGAAGCAATGAATATTCATATTGATATGCGGATTTCGATATAAAACCCGTCGCGATGACAGCGCCGGCGCATCCGGACACAATAGAGCCTGCTTTCATCACCTTGATCCGAGCGCCATGTCCACCCACACCGAACTTCATCCCCACGCGCGCGCGCTGCTGGCCGACCACTACGCCGCCGTCGACTCCGATCTGCCTGCCCTGCTGGATTTGCTGTTCGCGCGCAGCGCGGGCGAAGACTGGCACAAGGCCGGCACGTTCAAGCATCACCTGCTGGGCGTCTACCGCACGCTGGCGCTCTGGAACCAGCCGCGCGAGGTGCGTCTGCTGGGCCTGTTCCACAGCGTGTACGGCAATGAATACGTCGACCTGACGCTGTTCGACCGCGAACGCGAGCGCAACACGCTGCGCGACGTGCTGGGCGCGGAGGCCGAGGAATGGGTCAGCCTGTTCTGCGCGATGCCGCGCACGAAGTTCGTGCAGGTCATCCTGCAAGGCCAGGGCACGGGACCCGAAGGCTTGACGCTGGAGGGCGCAAACGGCCAGGTCTTCACGCTCACCCCCCGCCAGGTCGCAGCGTTCATCGTCGTGTCCGCCGCCGACATGGGCGAGCAATGGCATAGCTGGCAGGACGAGATCTTTGCTGGCTATCCGCACCAGCAGCGCCGCGACCTGAAGACGAACTGGGCCTCGTCGCTATGGCCCGGCCCGCTCAAGCCGCCGTCGAACATCCTGTCGATGCTGTCGCACCTGCTGGCGCCGCTGTCGCGCATGCCGCAGGACACCGGCATTCCCATTCCGCCCGCGTTCGACGACTGCCGCGCCACGCTTTCCCCGCGCGACGAAGCAGCCGCCAGCGCACTGTACTGGCAGGTCATCACCCGCATGCATCCGCTGACCGAAATGGACAGCGCCCGCCACATGCTGGAAGCGGCGGTGGAACACAATCCCTGGGTGGGTGAACCCCGCTTGCTGCTGGCGCAACTGGCGCTGACGACGGGAGATTTCGAGTCCGCGGAACGCCACGCGGCCGCCGGCCTGGCCGCGCTGCAGGCCTGGGGCACCGCATGGGACAAGCGCATCGAATGGGCCGGCTGGATGGCCTGGGCGCGCATCGAACTGCAAAACGCCCGCGCGCGGAAATGGCCGGAAAACCTGGCAGCGCTGAACGGATTGGGATTGGTGGAGTAAGCGCGCCCGGGGCTACTCGCCCCAAACTTTTCGCCGCTACGGCTACGTGCCTTCCCAGTGCGGTCCGGGCACGACGATGTCGAACATCTCCAGCACGCGCGCCACGGTGTGGTCCACCATTTCGTCGATGGACTTGGGCCGGTGATAGAACGCGGGCAGCGGGGGAAACACGATGCCGCCCATTTCCGTCACCGCCGTCATGTTGCGCAGGTGGGCCAGGTTGAAGGGCGTCTCGCGCACCATCATCACCAGGCGCCGGCGCTCTTTGAGCGTGACGTCGGCGGCGCGCGTGATGAGGTTGTCCGACAGGCCGTGAGCCACGGCCGCCAGCGTGCGCATCGAGCACGGCACGATCACCATGCCCGCGGTCTGGAACGCGCCGCTGGCCAGCGTGGCGCCCACGTCGCGGATGCTGTGGACATGATCGGCCAGCGCGTAGACATCCTGGCGGCTGACGTCCAGTTCGTGCTTGATGTTCAGCACGCCCGACGCCGACACGACCAGATGCGATTCGACGTCATCCACGCCGCGCAGCGCCTGCAGCATGCGCACCGCGTAGAGCGCGCCGGTGGCGCCCGTGATGCCGACGACCAGCCGCCGCATGATGGCCTTAGGCCGTGGCGCCGGATTGCTCCAGCAGCGTCTTCAGTTCGCCGGACTCGTTCATTTCATTCATGATGTCCGAGCCGCCGATGAACTCGCCGGACACGTAAAGCTGGGGAATCGTGGGCCAGCTGGAGAATTCCTTGATGCCCTGGCGGACTTCGTCGTCCTCCAGCACATTCACGGTAACCAGCTTCTTGACGCCACAGCCCTTGAGGATCTGGATGGCCTTGCCGGAAAAGCCGCATTGCGGGAATTGGGCGGTGCCCTTCATGAACAGCACGACGGGGTGCTGGGTAACGGTTTCGCGGATGAATTCTTGAACGTCGCTCATGGTGGTCTCTTGGACAGGCAAAACGGAATAGGTCAATTATAGGTACAGCCGGGAAAACCACCCGGATTACCCCGGCGCGGCGCCGGTATATCCCGAGGGAGGCCAGCGCCGGCGCGCGGGCCGCACTCTCGTCAGCGGCCTCCACGGCCCTCAGCGGCCCTCAGCCGCCCTTGCGCCCGCCCGAGATCCGCTCGATGCCAGCCAGATCCCGCCGGCTGTGGACGTCCTGGAAGCCCGCCTGGACAAGCATAGCCCGCACCGCCTCGGCCTGGTCCCAGCCATGCTCCATCCAGAGCGCGCCGCCCGGCTTCAGGTGGGCGCCGGCCCCCTGCACGATGCGCGCCAGGTCGTCCAGCCCGCCCGCGCCGTCGGTCAGCGCCCCGCGCGGCTCGAAGCGCACGTCGCCTTGTTCCAGGTGAGGATCGTCGCTGGCCACATAGGGCGGATTGGACACGATCAGGTCAAAGCCTTCGCCCGCAGGCACGGCCTGGTACCAGCTGCCTTCCACGAAACGCACCGCCGCCGTCAACTCCCAGGCATTGCCCGCCGCGACGGCCAGTGCGGCGGGGCTGACATCGGACGCCATCACCCGCGCGTCGCGGCGCGCCAGCGCGATCGAAATCGCGATGGCCCCGCTGCCCGTGCCCAGGTCCAGCACCGCGGGGCCAGCCACGCCGGCCACGCATTCCAGCGCCGTTTCGACCAGCACCTCGGTATCGGGACGGGGGATCAGCACGTCGGGCGTCACCCGGAACAGGTGGCCCATGAACTCGCGCTTACCCACCAGATAAGCCATGGGCTCGCCGGCGATGCGCCGCAGCGCCAGGGCCTCGTAGGCGGCGGCCGTCTCCGGCGCCAGCGCGTCCGTGTCATGCGCCAGCAGCCACGCGCGCGGCTTGTCCAGCACGTGCTCCAGCAACATCCGCACCTCCAGGCGCGGCAGCCGCGTGTCGAGCAGCAGGCTTTTTATCTGGGGCGAGGTCATGGCGCCCGCCTCAGATGTCGTCGCCCAGCGCCGCAAGCTGTTCGGCCTGATGCTCGGAAATCAGCGCGCCGGTCAGTTCTTCCAGGTCGCCTTCCATGATCTGCTGCAGCTTGTACAGCGTCAGGTTGATGCGGTGGTCCGTCACCCGGCCCTGCGGGAAGTTGTAGGTGCGGATGCGTTCCGAGCGGTCGCCCGTGCCGATCAGGCTCTTGCGCTCGGCGGCTTCCTTGCTCTGCCGCTCGCGCTCTTCCTTGTCCTTCAGCCGCGCGGCCAGCACCTGCATGGCCTTGTCCTTGTTGCGATGCTGCGAGCGGTCGTCCTGGCATTCCACCACCAGACCGGTCGGCAAGTGCGTGATGCGCACGGCCGAGTCCGTCTTGTTGATGTGCTGGCCGCCCGCGCCGCTGGCGCGGAAAGTATCGATGCGCAGGTCGTTGGGGTTGATGACGATCTCGGACATCGCGTCGGCTTCGGCCATGATGGCCACGGTGCACGCCGACGTGTGGATGCGGCCCTGCGCCTCGGTGGCGGGCACGCGCTGCACGCGATGCGCCCCCGATTCGAACTTCAGGCGGCCATAGGCGCCATCGCCATCGATGCGCGCAATCACTTCCTTGTAGCCGCCCAGCTCCGATGCGCTTTCCGACATCAGCTCAACGCGCCAGCCGCGCTGTTCCGCATAGCGCGTGTACATGCGCAGCAGATCGCCCGAGAACAGCGCGCTTTCGTCGCCGCCCGTGCCGGCGCGGATTTCCAGGAACACGCTGCGCCCATCATTGGGATCGCGCGGCAGCAACAGAAGCTGCAACGCGGATTCCAGCGATTCCAGCTTGACGCGCCCGGTCTTGATCTCGTCTTCGGCCATGGCCTTCATGTCGGGATCGGCCAGCATCTCCTGGGCCGTCGCGATGTCTTCCTCGGTGCGCGCAAAGGCGGTGAACGCCTCGACCACCGGCTCCAGTTCGGCGCGTTCACGGGAAAGCTTGCGAAAGCGGTCCATGTCCGACGCGGTTTCCGGTTCGGCGAGCAGTGCGTCGACCTCGATCAGGCGATGGCACAAATGCTCCAGCCGGCTGCGCATGGAAGATTTCATGAGGGGATGACCAAAGAGAAGACAGGAAAAGCGGGCGCCCACAAAGCGAACGCCCGCCATGAGGCGGGACGTGGGGCAGAGCCGCTAACGGCGGGAATCGCGGCCGGGGAAGAGGCGCGGCATCCAGGCAAGCAGCTGCTTGCGGTCGTCGCCTTCGCTGCGGTTCAGCGCCGCCAGCGGGCCGTGCAGGTATTTCTGGGTCAGGCCGTGAGCCAGCTGTTCAAGCACGGCTTCAGGCGATTCGCCCCGCGCCAGCAGGCGGCGGGCGCGTTCCAGTTCAGCGGCGCGGACGTCTTCGGCGGCCTGATGCAGGTCGCGGATGACGGGCACCACTTCGCGGGATTGCATCCAGTGCATGAAGCCCTGGACGCGGGTTTCGATGATGGCTTCCGCCTGCACCACCGCGGCGCGGCGCGCGTCGGTGCCGGTCTGCACCAGCCGGCCCAGGTCATCCACTGAATACAGGTAGACGTCGTCCAGGCGGCCGACTTCGGGTTCGATGTCGCGCGGCACGGCCAGGTCGATCATGACCATGGGGCGGTGGCGACGCAGGCGCGTAGCCCGTTCCACCATCCCCAGGCCGAGGATGGGAAGGGAGCTTGCCGTACAGGAAACGATGACGTCGAACTCGGACAGGCGGTCCGTCAGGTCGGACAGCTTCATCGTGCTGGCCGAAAAGCGGTTGGCCAGGAGTTCGGCGCGTTCGGCCGTGCGGTTGGCCACGACCATGCTGCGCGGACGCTGCGCGGCAAAGTGCGTGGCGCACAATTCGATCATTTCGCCCGCGCCGATGAACAGCGTGCGGGCCTGGTCCAGGTTGCCGAAGACGCGTTCGGCCAGGCGCACGGCGGCGGCGGCCATGGATACCGACTGCGCGCCGATGGCGGTCTGGGACCGGACTTCCTTGGCGACCGAAAAGGTACGCTGGAACATCTGGTGCAGCAGCGTGCCCAGCGAACCGGCTTCGCCGGCGGCGCGCACGGCGTCCTTCATCTGGCCCACGATCTGGGTTTCGCCCAGCACCATGGAATCCAGGCCGCTGGCTACGCGGAAAGCGTGGCGGACGGCGTCGTCCTGGTGATGGCGATAAAGATGCGGACGCAGCGTGCCGGCGTCCAGGCGGTTGTGTTCGGCCAGCCAGGCGGGCAATTGATCCGCCACGTGGCCGTCGGCCGCGCAGTAGATCTCGGTGCGATTACAGGTGGACAGGATGGCGGCTTCGCGGACGGAGCCGCCAAATGCCGAACGCAAGCCTTCCAGGGCGGGCTTGACCAGATCGACGGGCATGGACACGCGTTCGCGGACCGAAACCGGCGCGGACGTGTGATTCAGACCGAAGGCAAGGACAGCTACCGACATGAGAGAGAGATGACCAAGGCCATCAGCGGCTAAGCGTTATGTACTGCGCGTTAGTACTGCGAACGACGTACTGCAAACCCAAGTACTGCCACTATAAGAACAATGTGTCGCAACCGGCTTGTCGCGCATCAAGCGCTGGGAACCATCCGGCTGTAACAACAAACCACTAGTGATTATACCCCTGCGGGTTATCCCCAGGCCACTCCCGTAACCATCCCGGGCGTTGTGGCGCGGCTTTCGTCCCATCGAGCCAACAGTCCAGCCCGGTCGGGCCCTTTGATGCCGGGGCACAGCCGCTGTCGCTGGCCGGGCGCAAAAAATAGTGCCCCGTCCCCCTTGGACTGGCACAAGCTCCAAAAATTGTGTATAGTTGCGGACTTCGTTGGCCTGGTAGCTCAGTCGGTAGAGCA
>NZ_DAMDGT010000017.1:42751-115675 GCF_032102605.1 Achromobacter sp.
GAGGATTGAAAATCCTTGTGTCGGTGGTTCGATTCCGCCCCAGGCCACCAAAAGAATTTCCGGGAACCTCGGTTCCCACGAAAAACCCAGCCATAGCGCTGGGTTTTTTGTTGGCTGTGCGGGCCCCGCGCCCGCTGCCCCGACAATTTGTGTATAGTTGCGGGCTTCGTTGGCCTGGTAGCTCAGTCGGTAGAGCAGAGGATTGAAAATCCTTGTGTCGGTGGTTCGATTCCGCCCCAGGCCACCAAAAGATTCAAGCACTCAGCCCCGCCCGGTATCACTACGGCGGGGCTTTTTGCTTTGGTCTGGCCGGCTTTTCATTCATCGGTCACGCTTCTTCGAGACGTCCCATGCCAACATGCGATTGAGCACCGCGGCCAAATCGGCCTTCTTGATCAAGGTTCATTGACCCAAGGTGTTAAGGCGCTCCATGACCACGCCGGCGCGCTCCGGCTCGGCGATGAGACCCGGCAGCACATTGGCAAAGTCCGGATTTTTAGCAAGATGAATGAAGGCAGCTCCAACGGCGTGCCGCAATTCAACCGGTGCGGCGGCCATTTCCACGACCAGTTCATCTCGACCATCTATGATGTTCAGCACATCTTCCAGGTCATGGCTGTTCATGAAGTCGCCGCCGCCTCGGCCCGCAAAAGCCTCCATCTTGGTGGCGACAAACGCCACGGCACTTATCAGACGAATAGTGACGCCTGAGCCCAGATCCACGATACCGGCAGTCTCGACCGCGTAGGGGTACCAGCGATTGGAAAAGCCCAGAACCTCCGGCTGAACGGGCATGAGGTCAAACGGCACCCCGGATTCCTTGTGTACCCATCGGCAAATGATCTCGCTGCTCACATCGCGCACGAATCCGCGCGCGGCGACCGCTTCTTCGAACCGATGAAACACGGCGCGATCTGCCTCCACTACGGCATCCACGTCGCGCGTTGCGCGTACGGCGTCCGCCAATGGGTCCGTGATCAGGAGGCCCGCGACGGCTCCCCCGACAAACACCACTTGCTCGCGCAATTCGCCCAGCGCTTCGGCGATGCTGCGCAAATAGGGAAGATTCGGATCATTCGCCCGCATCAGCAACTCCCGTGTCAACGCTCATGATTTCGGTCTCCATCAGTTTGGCGGCCAACGTCCGCTCGCGAGCGCGACCGGCTCGCAAGGCATCCAACAGGGCCAGCAATCGGTGAAGGGCCGGGTCCGCAAGCGCTGCCTGTGGCGCGGTGCGGTACAAGGGCGAAAGCGTGGGTCCTTTCGCCATGCCCGAAGGATGCGCCCAGACGGGCGCGTCCGCAGGCGCGGCTGTCAAATGGCTGGCAAGAGGCTCGGCCCCAAACGCGGTCGGCACACCGCGCTTGACCGGCCCTGGCATGGCCGGCCAAACATAGCGCACGCCGTGCACGGCAAACTCCAGGATGCTGGTGCGTACCGGTGACCATTCGCCACGCGCCGGCGCGACCGCCAGACCGGATGCCACGGCGCGTTTGACACTCGCGTGGGTTTCCGAGCCGCTCATGAACAGCGCCTCGCCCAACATTGCATATGTCCAACGGCGAGGGGGGTGAGCGGCCACCTTCAACAACACCAGCAGGTCTTGCGGTTTCAGTTCCATTTGATTGCCGTATTCGCTATTCGCGAATTACGAATATCGCCGATGGGACGGCTTAATGCAAGTGCAGAGGCCAAGGCATGAAGTGCGCTCCCATCCTGACAGGGGAACGCACCCAGACGATCTCCGCCGGCTCAGCTTAAAAGCAGGCCGAGATGAAGCGGCCCGCCGACCTGGATTACGCCCCTCTTTTTGCGGCCAGCATTTCGCGATATCGTGACATGCCGCCGTCCCCCAGTAGATTCCGCCCCCTTGGCCGCTAGTCCGTCGTCTACAACGGAGTCGCGATATGCGCCCCCGCGCACGAATCCTCTTCTGCTTGTTTGGACTGGCCCTGGGATGGGCGCGCGCAGCGTTTGCAGCGGACGTGCCTGCGCCCGCCGCGCCGGCGCCGGCTGCGATTCAGATGGCCGACATCCCCCTGCGCGCGGATACCGACCTGCGCTATGCCGAAGGCGTGCTGCAGCGCGCCGCCACGGCGAATCCCGTTTCGTCGTTCATGCCCCCGCTTGATGTGATCGCGCAGTCGGTGGATGAAAAGCTCTACGAATTCCAGCCGGCCAAACTGCGCAACCTTCCCATCCTGCGGCTGGAAAGCCTTGAGCGGCACTGGCTCTTCGACGTCCGCCGGCTGGCGCGATGGCAGGCCGACATGCGGCAGGCGACGGCGTGGTACGCCAGCGACGCGGCCGAACTGGTGCGGCGGCGCACCGCCTGGCAGGCGATCAAAGACGCGCCCGGCGCAGCCGGGCTGCCCGCCGCCCTGTCCGATCGCATCGAGGTGGTGATCGCTCAATTGACGGCAGCCGGCCAGGCGCTGTCCGGCCCACTGTCCCACCAGGTCGAACTGGAGCAGCGCGCCAACGCCATCGAAGAACAGATCAAGGCTGGCCAGCGGGTGGTGACCGATGCAATCGACTACGTCGACGCCCGTCTGCTGCGCGTCGATTCGCCGCCGTTATGGGCGCTGACGACCTCTGCCGGCTCTGATCAGGACACGCTGGCCCTGCTTCGGGACGGGCTGGATATCGAATTGCGCTTCGCCCGAGAATATGGCGCAGCGGGCGCAAGCAACCAGCGCGCGCTGCACGCGTTGCAGTTGCTGCTGCTGCCTTTGCTGCTGTGGCTGGCCCACAAGAGCCGCAACGCGATCCGAACCGGCGTCATGAGCGAGACCGCTGCAGGCGTGCTGGGCCGGCCGCTATCCACGTGGGTGCTGCTGTCCATGCTGGGAGTGCTGGCGCTGGAGCCGGACGCGCCGCTGATGGTGCAGCAGATCGCCATGGTGCTGGCCGCCGTGCCGGTCCTGCGTCTGCTTCCGCCTTCCAGCCGCCGGCATCTTGATCATTGGCCCCGCGTGATCACGGCGCTTTTCCTGGCCGAGCGGCTGGGTTTTTTGTTCCTGGCCAATACCCTGTTCTACCGCATATCCACCGTTGCGATGACGGCCCTGGCGCTGGCGGCCATCCTGTGGCTGCTGGCGCGCGGGCGGCGCCATGCGTATCCGCCGGGGTCCGAGCGCCTGGTGCGCACCTTGCGCGCCGTGGCCTGGGGCGCGGCCGCCCTCTTGTGCGTATCCTTGAGCGCGAACCTGATCGGCAACGTGTCGTTGTCTGAAATGCTGACCAGCGGGATCATCGGCAGCGGCTACCTGGGCCTGGTGCTTTACGCGGGCGTTACCGTCATCATCACCTTGCTGCAATTACTGTTGGCGCGCCAGGGCATATCGCGGTTCAGGCTGGCGCGCGAACACGCGCCGCCCGTCGTGCAACTGCTCATCCGCCTGTTGACGGCCGCAGCGGTCGTGGGCTGGGCGCTTTATACGATGGACCGCTTCCGCGTGCTGCGCGCCACCTACGCCGTCGTGGTGCAAGTGCTGTCGTACACCCTGGAAATCGGGCAGATCTCGATCAGCCTGGGCAACATCCTGATCTTCGTGATCTCGGTGGTGATCGCGTTCTGGGCGGCGCGCACGATCCGCCTGATCCTGCACGACGAATTGCTGACCCGCATGTCGCTGCCGCGCGGCGTGGGCAACAGCATCGCGTCGCTGACGTACTACCTGGTGCTGCTGCTGGGCCTGGGCGTCGCGCTGTCCGCGGCGGGCTTTCAGACCAGCCAGCTGACCATCGTGTTCGGCGCGTTGGGCGTGGGGATCGGATTCGGCCTGCAAGCCGTGGTGAACAATTTCGTGTCGGGTCTGATCCTGATGTTCGAACGCCCCATCCAGCCGGGCGACGTGGTCGAAATCGGCGGCACGTCAGGCCAGGTGCGAGACATCGGCATGCGCGCCACGCGCATCAAGACCTTTGAAGGCGCCGACGTCATCGTGCCCAACGGCACCCTGCTCTCCGACAAGCTGATCAACTGGACCATGCTGGACCGCAGCCGGCGCATCGAGATCAGCATCGGCCTGGCCTACGGCACGGAGCCGCGGCAGGTGCTCGAACTGCTGGACAGCCTGGCGCGGGAGACGCCGGGTGTGGTGACGGAGCCCCCGCCCATGGTGCTGTTCATGGGTTTTGGCGCCAGCACGCTGGATTTCAGCCTGCGCGCGTGGACATACGACTTCGACCGGTGGATCGAGATCCGCAGCGACCTCTTGGCGCGGATGTATGACGCGCTGAGAGAGGCGGGCATCGAGATTCCGTTTCCGCAACGGGACCTGCACCTGCGCAGCGTTTCGGAAGAGGCTGGCCGGACGCTGGCCGCCACGCGGCCGCCAGGTTCAGCTCCCGATCCCGCCCCCGATTCCGTTTCCGCCCCGTTCGACGCCCCGCCCCCACGGCCTCGCTGATCGGCCAGGCAGCCGAAGTCAGACGCCCGTCGCGACCGGCACCGTCAACCCATTCTTCACCCGGCTCATCACCACCAGCGTGGAAAACCGCTTTACGTTGGGATTGCCCCAGAAATGCCGCTGCGCGAAGACCTCGTATTCCGCCATGTCGCGCATGGTCAGCGTCAGCACGAAATCGACCTCGCCCGTGACGGACAGGCATTGCATGATTTCAGGCGCCCCCTGCATGGCGCGCTTGAACAGGTCCAGCTTGTCGGCCCGCTCGCTTTCCAGGGACACCAGCACGACCATGGTGATTCCACGTCCCACTGCGGCGGGATCCACCACAGACACGTCGGCGGTGACCACCTTCGATTCCCGCAGGCGCTTCATCCGCCGCAGGCACGACACGGGCGACAGGTTCACGCGCTGCGCGACGTCCTGGCTGGTGCGCTGGTTGTCTTCCTGCATGCTCTGCAGGATCTGGAGGTCGAAATCGTCTAGTTCCATGGGTGTCTCGGGACGCAAGCCGGCGGTCTGGCACGGCCTTGGGCAGATTTTAATCTTGGCCGCGATGAAAACCTGCGCGATTTAGACGGGAACCTTCATTTCGCGACCCCGGGATGCAGGAAATATTCATGCCGCTTGCTTACACTGGGAGCCCTCCGCCCGCCTCGCGGGATACCCAGCCGCACCCTGCAATGCCCTCACTCCAGCTTTTCCTGCTGTTCCTCGCCGCCGATGCGGCGCTCAAGCTTACGCCCGGCCCGGACATGGCGCTGACGTTGTCCAGGGGCATGACCCAGGGGTTCCGGCCAGCTTTCCACAGCGTGCTGGGCAACGTGGCGGCGGGATTCATCCAGGTGCCTGCCGTGGTGCTCGGCCTGGCGTCGGTGCTGCGCGCCTTCCCCACCCTGTTCGTCGGCATCAAGGCGGCAGGCGGTTTGTACCTGGGCTATCTTGGCATCAAGGCGATTGTCCGATGCGCCCGGTCGGCCGAGGTTTCGCTGGCGGCGCGCCCGGGCGACGCGCGCGACGCCTTCTGGCAAGGATTCATCACCAACCTGCTGAACCCGAAGGTGCTGCTGTTCATGATCGCCTTCCTGCCCCAGTTCACCACGCCGGACAACGGACCGGTCTGGGTGCAGATGTTGGTGCTGGGCGTAACGATGAAGGCGCTGAGCCTGCCGTACGGCAGCTTCTTCGCGTATGGCGCGTCGCGCATCCGCGGGTGGGTCGGACGCAATCCGTGGTTCCTGCGGGCGCAGCAGGGCCTGCTGGGCGCCATCATGCTGGGGCTGGCGCTGTATGTGCTTTACTCCACCGCCTCGAATCCGTTGCCCTGAGCGTCCGGCACGACAGACGTTCCCGCTTTTCCCTGAACCGCCACGCATGACGCCAGCCCCATGACCGCCGCCACCTTGAACAACGGACACAACGACTCCGCGTCCACCCTGCTTCCCACCCTGTCGCTGATCGGCGCGATGGCCTCGCTGTGCGTGGGCACCTCGTTCGCCAAATCGCTGTTTCCGGAAGTGGGCGCGCAGGGCACGACGGCGTATCGCATCGTCATCGGCGCCATCATCCTGCTGGCGTTCTGGCGGCCGTGGCGCTTCCCGTTGACCCGCCAAAACGCCGCCAAGATCGCGCTGTACGGGGTGACGCTGGCGTGCATGAACCTGCTGTTCTACATGGCGCTGCGCACCTTGCCGCTGGGCGTGGCGATCGCCATCGAATTCACGGGGCCCTTGACGCTGGCCGTGGTGCTGTCGCGCCGCGCCATCGACTTCGTCTGGATCGCCTGCGCGCTGGCGGGCCTGATCCTGCTGATTCCCACCGGGCAGTCCGTCCACGACCTGGACCCCGAGGGGATTGCCTACGCGCTGGGCGCCGCCGTGTGCTGGGCGCTGTACATCATCTTTGGCAAGAAAGCCGGCAACGTGCATGGCGGCCAGGCGACATCGCTGGGGCTGCTGGCCGCGGCCATGGTCGCGCTGCCCATCGGCGCGGCGCACGCCGGCATGGCCCTGCTCGACCCCAAGCTGGTTCTGGCCGGCATCGGCGTCGGCATCCTGTCCAGCGCGCTGCCGTATTCGCTGGAAATGGTGGCGCTGCGGCGCCTGCCGCAAAAGACGTTCGGCGTGCTGCTCAGCATGGAACCGGCCATGGGCGCCCTGGCCGGCGTGATCGTGCTGAACGAACACCTGTCCCAGACCCAGTGGCTGGCCATCTGCGGGATCATCGTGGCGTCGGCGGGCTGCGCGGCGACGGCGCAGCGCAGCCGCAAGGCGGCTCCCGTGCCGGCGCCGGATTGAAAAACTGCGCGGCCTCCGGCGCATGCCGGAGGCCGAAGCACGTCCTACACGCAAACGACAGGAAATACCCAGCGATCAGCCAAAGTGCGGTTCGCGTTGAGGCGGCGCCAGCGGATCGAAGTCTTCCCAGTGGTTGTTGCGCCAGCGGCCATTGGCGTGTTCCACGTCCGCCCCGCCCGCTTCCCGCAGGATGCGGCACGCCAGGACCTCGCGTTGCGGCCGCGTGCGCACCGCGACCATCACGCCCGCCTGGCGGATCTCAGCGTGTGCGTCGGGATTGAAGTGACCGTGCTGGGTCGTACCGTGGCCCGTCACCCATAGCGCGCCAAACAGCGACCCCAGGTACGCGCCCACGCCAGCAGCGGCCAGTATGGCCGCGGTCGAATCGCTCACTTCCGCCGCCACGAAACCGCTGAACACCGCGAACACGGCGCCCACGCCACCCGCGCCCAGATAAGCGCCCATGTCGGCGCGGCCGGAATCGGGATCGGAACGCCGGTCTCCGCCATACGGGAAGCGCCCATGCTCGCCGGCGGGATTGACGTAGAAGGTATGGATATCCCAATCGGGAAAGCCGCTGGTGGCAAGGCGGCCGGCGGCGGCTTTCGCCGCCTCGAAGCCCTCGAATCGGGCAGCTACGATCAAAGACATGGCAGTCTCCTCGCCCGGATGCCGGGCCGGATGCTCATCGTTTTATCGTACGCCCGCAACGTCCGGGCGAACGCAGCCGTTACACCTTGCCGCGGCTGTTACCCCGGCTCATTGGGCGGAGATTTTCTTGGTTCGTATGACCGCACCCCAGCGCTCGTACTCCTGCCGCACATAGCGCTCGAAGGCCCGTGGTGTGCTGCCGGTGGGCTCCATGCCTTGCAGCGTCAACTGCTGCGCGACGTTCGGCGACTGCAGCGCTTTCACGATCGCCTGGCTCAGCCTTTCGACGATGGGTTCTGGCGTGCCGGCGGGCGCCACCACGCCCTGCCAGGCCGCAGCCTCGAAGGCCGGCCCGCCAGCCTGGGCGAAAGTCGGCACGTCTGGCAGTTGATCCGACCGTTGCGCGGCGGGCACGGCAATGGCGCGCAGCCTTCCCGCCTGGATCAGCGGACGCGCGGCGGCCAGGTCAGCCATCATCATCGGCACCACGCCCGCAGCCACGTCCTGCAGCGCGGGCGGCGTGCCCTTGTACGGCACCGCCGTCGCGCGGCCGGCGATCGTTTCCATGAACAGCTCCATCGCCAGATGGTGCGGGCTGCCCACGCCCAGCGACGCATAGCTGCCCGGCTCCGCGCGCTTCAGATACGCTTTGACGTCAGCCAGCGTGTGCAAACCCGAATCCGGCGAAACAACCAGCACGATGGGCAGCATCACCAGCGTGGATACTGGCGTCAGCTGTTTTTGCGGGTCGTAAGGCAGCTCGGTGTACAGCCAGGGATTGAGGGCCAGCGTGCTCATGCCGGCCGTCAGCACCGTGTAGCCGTCCGGATCGGCGCGCGCGGCTTCCTGCGCGGCGACGATCGTGGCCGCGCCCGGACGGTTTTCGACCACCACGGCCTGCCCCAGGGTTTCGCCGACATGACGGGCAACGATGCGAGTGGCGATGTCGCTGCCGCCGCCCGCACTGAAAGGCACGAGCCAGCGGATGGGACGTTCGGGATAGTCGGCTGCCAGCGACGCCGCCGGCGCGGCAGCGGCCAGCGCCGCCGACAAAAGCATGCGCAGCATGCCTGGAAACATAACGGGAACTCCTTTTGATGCCTGCCCGGCGGTGCGGACGATCGACTACGCCCGGGCGGCGCCCAGCCAGCGCAGACCCGCGGACGTCATGCCCGCGGGACGGTATTCGCAGCCGATCCAGCCGCCATATTGCAGTTCGCGCAGCACGTTGAAGATCCAGCCGTAATCCAGTTCGCCGCGGTCCGGCTCCTGACGCAACGGCACGCCCGCGATCTGAATGTGCCCGACCCGGCCCGTGGGAAGGTATTCGCGCAGCTTCATGGTGACGTCGCCCTCGACGATCTGGCAATGGTACAGGTCCATCTGCACCTTCAGGTTGGGCGCGTTGACCGCCTGCACGATGGCATGGGCTTCGTCCTGGCGGTTCAGGAAGTAGCCCGGGATGTCGCGGGTGTTGATGGGTTCGATCAGCAACGTAACGCCCGCCGAGCGCGCCTCGCGGGCCGCCCAGTCAAGGTTCGCGTGATAGCAGTCCAGCATGGCCTCGCGCGACCCGTCCGGCGGAGCCACGCCTGCCATCACGTGGATGTTGGAGCACGACAGCGCCGTCGCATAGGACAGCGCCTGTTCGATGCCCGCCTGGAACTCCGCCTGCCGGCCGGGCAACGCGGCCAGCCCGCGATCACCCTGGGCGGTGATGCCGGGCGGCGCATTGAACAACACCTGCGCCACGCCGGCGGCATCCATGCGCTCGCGCACGAAAGCGGCCGGCGCTTCATAGGGAAACATGCATTCCACGCCGGCGTAGCCGTCGGCGGCGGCAGCCGCATAGCGGTCCAGGAACGCATGTTCCGTGTACATCATCGACAGATTGGCGGCGAACTTCAGCATGGCGGGCTCCTGGCGCATTATGCCGCCGCCGGCGGCGGCATCGGGCGAAAATATCACAGCCCGACGCCGCCCCCAAGCACCAATCAGTACGTCATGCGCACGCCCAGCAGCACGCTGCGGCCGGGCAGGGGCGCCACCGACGAAATGAACGACGCATGGTTGTAGGCCAGCTTGTTCAGCAGGTTGGTGCCCCGCAGAAAGACCTCGTAGCCGGTCGCGCCATACTGCCCGCGATAGGCCACGACCGCGTTGACCATGTTGTAGCCAGGCGTCGTGTCTTCGTAGGCCGCAATGTCCTTCTGCGCGAAGACGCGCGCGTACTCGACGCCGCCCGACCACTGCTGCCAGTTCACGTTGCCCCGCACACCCGCCCGAGCGGCCGGGATGCGCGGCAGATTGCCGTCGCCACCCGTCAGCTTGCCGCGCACGTAGTCCCCGAACACCGCCGCCGAAAACACCGGCGTGAACTGGTGGCGCAACTCGCCTTCCACACCCGTGAATTCCGCATCCTGCTGCGTGTATTCGATCAGGCGGAAATCCTCGTAGCGGTCCAGCGTATTGGCGTAGATGTAGTTCTTCACGCGGTTGTGGAACACGCTGGCCGAGAACGTCGTGTCGCCGGAATGCTTGCGCAGCGTCAGGTCGATGTTGTGCGACGTTTCGCGAGTCAGGTCCGGGTTGCCCAGTTCGTACGTGTTGGTGGCCAGGTGGACGCCGTCCGCGTACAGTTCCTGGGCGTTCGGCAGGCGCTGCGAACGCGACAGCGACAGGGCCACCGAATACTGGGGCGCGAAGTCCCAGATCGCGGCCGCCGACAAAGACGTGCCCGACATGTTGCTGCGCGGCGCGCCGCCCGACGGCGAGACGCGCTGCCAATCCTGGCGCGCGCCCAGCTCGAAGCGCCAGTCGTTCAACTGGTATTCCTCCAGCACGAACAGCCCTGTCGAGCGCGTCTTGCTGGGCGGCAGGAACGCCTCTTCACCTTCGGCGCTGAAGTCGCTATAGGCGTTCTGCAGGCCGATCACGCCGCGCCAGCCCGCGATGGGCTTGTGCTGCAATTCGACGCGCACGTCGTAGCCCTTGTTCTTGAAACGCGTGCCGACTTCGCCGCCTTCGATCTCGTCGTGCTGGTAATCCGTCAACCCGCCGCGAAAGCGGATCTTTTCGAATCCGGCGAACGGATCCTGGTATTCGGCGCGCAGGTCCACCCGATTGCTGCGCAGCTTCACGTAGGGCACGCCGCCATGCTCGTGGTCGTGATCGTGGTCGTGGCCTTCTTCGCCCTCGTGGTCGTGGTCATGCCCGCCGCAGTGCAGATGCGTGCCATGCGGATGGCAGCCTTCGTACTCGTGGTTATGCCCCGGCAGCCCATACTCGCTCTCCAGATGCGTGAACGCCACGCCCACGTAGCCGCGCGGCGTGATCCACGACATGCCGACCGAGCCCTGAGTCGATTCGCTGTACGAGCCTTCCAGCTTGCCCCCGGGCCAGTCCGGCACGTCATAGTCGCTGGTGCGACGCTTCATGCCCTCGACGCGCACGGCGAACTGGCCTTCGCCCGCGGTGATGCCGACGGCCCCGGCGCGCTCCTTGGTGCCGGTCGCGCCGCGCAGTTCCGCCTCGGCCGCGATGCCTTTCTCGGGCACTTCGACCGGGATCTTCTTGTCGATCACATTGACGACGCCGCCGATCGCCCCGCCGCCATACAGCAGCGTGGCCGGGCCGCGCAGCACTTCGATGCGGTCGGCCAGCAGGGGCTCGACGGTCACCGCGTGATCGGGGGAAATGGCCGACGCGTCCATCACTTCGGACCCATCCGACAGCACCTTCACGCGTGGGGCGGTCTGCCCGCGGATCACCGGCCGGCTGGCGCCGCCGCCGAACGTGTCGCTGTTCACGCCGGGCAGGTTCTTGAGCGTCTCGCCCAACGTGCCGTTGCGCTGCTCGACCAGCGCATCGCCCTCCAGCACCGAGGCCGGCGTCGTCGTGCTGTTCAAGTCCAGGCCCAGCGGATTGGCCGACACCGTGATGGGGGCCACGGTCTGCGCCCGCGCCGCCTCGGCTTCGGTCTGCGCCTGCGCGACGGGCGCCATCAACATCAATGAGCACACCAGCGGCCTCAAGGGCGCCCGGTGCCCCGCCCGGCGACGAACGGCCCTGCTGCTTGCTTTCCCGATCCCCTGCTTCTTACCTTTCATGTCGAATCTCTCGGATGTTATATCATTACAAATAGCAGGCGGATGATATAACATTTCATAACCAGTGCAAATGAACGGGTGAAGAGAATCGAACCCAGCCTGCGTCAATGGGGCGCGCCCGCAACAAAAAAGCGCGATCCCACAGGAATCGCGCTTCGATGCAGAACGGCCGACAAGCAGGACGGGCCAAAAGGCCCCTAAGCCTTACCCCGCCTTGAACTCCTTGTTCCAGAATTCCAGGATGTCCGCCTTCTTCTCCGTCAGTCCCTTCAGGTCATACGCGTGCAGCAGCTTGACCTCGGCATCGGAGAAGCCCACGCGCTTCAACGGTTCGGGCAGCGACGCGTTGGTCACGGTGGGCGCGTAGCCCATTTTCTCGGCAAACCCGATCTGTCCTTGCGGATCCAGCATGGCGTTCAGGTAGGCCCACGCCGCATCCTTGTTGCGGCTGTTCTTGGCGACGGCGGCCTCGAACGACACCGGCACCGAGCCCTCTTTGGGAATCACGAAGCCCAGCGGCAGGCCGCTGTCCTTCCATTGCAGCGCGCGCGCCTTCCACATGCACGCGATTGCAATTTCGCCGGACTTGAAGGCGGCGGCGACCGCCTCGTTGGACGGATAGATGCGGGGGGCATTGGGCTTGAGCTTGGCAAGAAAGCGCTTGCCGCCCTCGAAGTCCTTGGTGTTGCCGCCCGCGCCCAGGCCCACGAACACGGCGTTGTAGAGGTACAGAATGTCCGAAAAACCCACCTGTCCCTTCCATTTCGGATCAAGCAGCACTTCCAGGGAGTCGGGCGGCGTGGGGAATTTCTCGGTGTTGTAGACCAGGGTCATCGCGCTGAAGATGTGCGGAATCGAGTACGGCGTCTTCAGCGTGTCGATCGCGTTCGCCAGATTGGGCAGCTTCTTTACGTCTACAGGCTCCAGCGTGCCCGAACGCTCGGCGTCGTACATGTCGACTTCGCCCAGCAGCGCCACGTCCATGCTGCCGCGCCGCGAGTTCTTCTCGGCGCGCAGCTTGGTCACGCGCCCCACGGCGTTGCCGGTGTCGTACACCACCTTCACGTCCTGCTTGGCCACGATGGGATTGATGATCTGCTGCAGCAGGTTCTGGTAATCGCCGCCCCAGGTTCCCACCACGATTTCTTTTTCCGCGGCATTCGCCATGCCGGGCACCCAGCCCAGGGCGGGAGCCAGGGCCAGGCCGGAGGCCGTCTTGATGAAGCCACGGCGAGTCAGGTTTTTCTCTTGCATAACAACCTCGTATCGAAGGGAACAGACGACTTGCTGCGAAGCGCCGCGCGGCAGGCCATGCCCGGCCGCGTGGCTCTGAGTTCAATTTCGGTCACGCCAGCATCTCGACCGGCGAGTCAGGCGCCGACGCCCGGATCTCCTCGGTATCGATATCGCGCGCGATCACGATGATCGCCTCGCGCGCGTCGGGCTGCCGGGTCAGGCGCTGCGGCACGCTGAAGGTCGAGCCGACCGACTGGATCAATATGGGTTCCTCGCAATCGCTGACGCGCACCACCGCCTTGACGCGCAGAAGGCGCTCACCGCAGAGGCCGGCCAGGTTGTCCAGCCATTCGGAGAATTCCGTCCAGCTCGTTCCCGCTCGCGCGCGGGCCGCCATCACGCGGATGCGCGGATGCGCCGCGCCCTGCCCGCCCGCCGACAGCACCCGGGCCGCCAGTCCGGCCATGTCAGCCGTCCCTTGCGATGGCGAGAACGCCGCCTGCACGGCGCGCTGGCGGTCCGGGTCGGCGACAACGGATGCCAGCGGATTCAGGGCGACTGCGTGCGCGGCGCGGGCTTCCAGTCCACCTGGCGGCAACAGGTCGGTCTTGGTCAGGACGATGCGGTGGGCGGCGCCGAACTGGGCCATGGCCTCGTCCATTTCCGCCAGCGCGTCGGGATCGCGGCCGCAATCGTCGGTGCAGACCACCGTCAGGCGCAGGCCACGGCTTGCCAGCTCGGGATCCGCCAGCGACGCAATGATCGGGCCGGGCCGCGACAGCCCGCTGCATTCCAGGATGACTCGCTGCAACGGCCCCGCGCCCTCGGGACGCGGCGCATCCAGCAGCGCGCTCAGCGTGTACACCAGGTCGCTGCGCAGCGAGCAGCACACGCATCCGTTCGCCATCAGCGTCATCGGCACGTTGTCGCTCTCGTTGGCGACGATGGCCCCGTCCACGCCGACCTCGCCCGCTTCGTTGACGATCACGCCCGTGTCGCGGGAATCCGGATCGCGCAGGTAGTCCACCAGCAGCGTGGTCTTGCCGCTGCCCAAAAAACCGCACAGCAGGAACAGATCGACCGCCATCAGGAAGCGTCCTCGCCCGTATCGCACGGCGATCCGGCGGGCGCGCCGCCCGTCGGCGGCCGTTCGCCGTCCGGATCGTCAGCCCAGCTATCACTGACCATGGCCCGCACATCCGCAAGCAGCTCAGCCGTGTCATACACCACGCCGGACTTGATCGTGGTTTGCAGGCAGCGCTTCCATTCGACGTTGGCGGTGTCGTCGTTCAGGCGCATGGCGCCGGTGCCGAAGAGCAGCTTGAAGTCGGTCAAGGGGTTCTGGTCGTGGATCAGCAGGTCGGCGCGCTTCTGCACGTCGATGGAGCCGGTATCGTCGTCGATACCCAGCAGCGCCGCGCTGTGGGACGTGGCCGCCCGCAAGACCTCGATGGGGTGAAAGCCCGCTTCCTGCAGCAGCTCCAGCTCACGGATGAAGCCGAAACCGTAGATCTGGTAGATGAATCCCGAATCGCTGCCCGCGCAGACGCGGCCGCCCAGGTTCTTGTATTCGTTGATGAACTGCATCCACAGCCGGTAGTTCTGCTTCCATTCGATCTCGTTCGTGGTGCTCCAGCGATACCAGTACGCGCCATGCCCGCCGCGCTGCGGCTGGAAGTAGCGCCACACCGCCTTCCAGGTGTATTCGTCGTGCCAATCCGCCCGGCGCGCGCGCATCAGGTCGCGGTTGGCGTCGTAGATGTTGAAGGTGGGCACGAAGGTGTGCCCCAGCTCCAGGAACTCGTCCATGACCTGGCGCCACTTGGCCGACCCCGGCTGCGCCGCCTGCATGAAGGTCTGGCCCGCCACCGCGAAACGGTAGTACTCGTCGCTGTAGTTGTAGTCCGTGGGAAAGGACTGCACCACGCGGTCCTCGAACAGGGCCTCGGGCAGACCGTAGTAATGCTCGGAACTGGTCAGCCCCCAGCGTGCGGACTTCAGCGCGTTGACGCGCGTCACCGCCATCTGCGCATGGTGGCAGCCCGATCGCAGGCCCACCTTGGCGGCCTCGTCCAGCGCGGCTTCCATGATGGCGGGCGGCGCGCCGAAGAACTTGATGCCGTCCGCGCCGCGCGCAGCCAGCTTGCGCACCCACTCGCGGCCCTGTTCGGGCGTGTGGATGGTCTTGACGCGGTCATTCACCGCGGGGAAGACCGAGTGCACCACCATGCGCGGCGCCGCGATCTTGTTGGTGGCGGACAGCTCTCGCTGCTCCATCGTCCAGCCCAGGCCGCCCATCGCGCCCATCTCGCGCACGGTCGTCACGCCATGCGCCAGCCACAGCTTGTAGATGTAGTCGGCGGGCGGCACGATGCCGCTCATGGCGTGATACGGCGTGCCGATGTGCGCATGCGCGTCCACGAAGCCCGGCGTGACGAACTTGCCGTGGCAGTCGATCTCGTGGTCGCCTGGCCCTGGCCGCCGCTTGGGGTCGATGGCCTTGTGCGGCGTCCCCACGTTGACCAGCGCCGTGATCCGGTCGTTCTCGATCACGATGTCCACCGGCCCCCAGGGCGGCGCGCCCGTGCCGTCGATGATCGTGGCGCCGCGCAGGATCAGGCGCGGGAATGGCCCCAGCCCGCGATCGCGCGGCGCGGGCGCCGACGGCGGATGCCATCCCTTGGCGGCATTGACGTCGCGCGACTCCTCGCCGACTTCCGACTGCGAAAACGTGGGATCCGTCATGGCGCTTACACCCCCAGCCCGTTGTGTTCGATTTCCCCGCCCTTCATGATCAGGTCGATGTGCTCGCCCTGGCCCAGCAGGCAGGAGAGGTCGCGGTACGGATTGCCGTCCACCAGCAGCACGTCCGCCAGCGCGCCGGCCTGGATGCGGCCAAGCTGGCCCACGTGGTTCAGCACTTCGGCGGCCGTCGTGGTGGCGCACTGGATCACTTCCTGCGCGGACAGCACCTCGCGGCGGATGCGGAATTCGTCGCTTTGCAGGCGCTGGGACGGACCCAGCAGGTCTGACCCGTAGCCAATCTTCACGCCCGCCTTCTTGTAGATTTCCAGCGAATGCAGGCCGGCGGTGCGCACCGTGGCGATCTTTGCGACGGAATCGGGCGGCAGGCCGTAGTCCGCGCCTTCGTTGGCCAGCGCCTCGTAGGTCACCAGCGTCGGGACGACGAACGCGCCCTTCTCCGCCATGAGGCGCGCCACGCGCTCGTCGACGAGGTTGCCGTGCTCGATGGTGCGCACGCCGTTGCGGATGGCGCGCTCGATCGCATCCGCCGTGTAGGAATGCGCCATGACGTAGGTCTGCCTGCCGGCCGCCTCGTCGACGATCACGCGGATTTCCTCTTCGGAATAGCCGAACGCCGCGATGGGATCGGTGGGCGAAGCCACGCCGCCCGAGGCCATCATCTTGATCTGATCCGCGCCCATCTGCAGTTCCTGGCGCACGGCCTTGCGCACGTCGTCGATGCCGTCCGCCACGCGGCCAATGTCGCCCGCGCGAAAGCAGCAGCCGCAGAAGCTCATGGGACGCAGATGATCGGAGCGCGGACGCGGATCGCCGTGGCCGCCCGTCTGGCTGATGGCGCGACCCGAAATGAACAGGCGCGGCCCCTTGACCGTGCCCTCGTTGACGGCGCACTTCAGGCCCCAGCCGGCGCCGCCCGCATCGCGCACGGTGGTGAAGCCCCTGCGCAGCATGGCCGCCATGATCGGCACGGCGCGCATCATCACCAGCGCGTCCGGCAGCACGCCTTGCGTGCTGAGGTTGAGCTGCGTGGCCAGCACGTGCACGTGCAGATCGATGAGGCCGGGCATCAGCGTGCGGCCTGCGGCGTCGATCACCCGTGCGGAGGCCGCGTTGATCGGCTTGTCCGACACTTCCTTGATGACGCCGTCCTCGACCAGCACGTGATGGCCCTCCAGCAGATCGGACTGCAAGGGATCCAGCAGGTTCGCGTTCTTGAACAGTACAGCGGACATGATTATTTCCTTGTCGTGTTGCCGGGATCAGGACGCCATGGTCTTGATGTAGCGGCGGTGGATCAGCCAGTTCGAAATCAGCGCAATGATCAGCGTGCCGCACACCAGGATCACGGCCAGGGCCGCGCCGAAGGGCCAGTTCGAGGCCTTGGTTATCTGGTCGTAAAGCGCGGGCGCCATCATCGTCAGGCCGGAGCCGCCCAGCAGCACCGGCGTGGCGTACGCGTTCATGCAAAGAATGAACACCAGCATCGTGCCCGCCGCCACGCCGGGCGCCGCAATGGGCAGCACGATGCGGCGGAAGGTCGTGAAGAAGCTGGCGCCCACATTGCGCGCGGCCTCTTCCACCGACAGGTCCATGCCTTCCAGCACGCTCTGGAGCGTCAGGATCAGGTACGGCATGACGACGGCGGTGGTGCCGATCACGACGGCGGTGGGTGTGTACATCAGCGTCAGCGGCTTGTCGATGACACCCAGCCCCTGGAGCACGGCATTGACGACGCCGGCGTTGCCCAGCGCGACCATCCAGCCGGCGGCGCGCACGACGTTGCCCACCATCAGCGGAAACACCAGCAGGATCACGAACAGGCTCTTGAACCGGCTTTGCGTGCGCGCCAGGAAATACGCCACGGGAAAGCCCAGCACCAGCGCCAGCACCGTGCACAGTGCGGCGATGCCCAGCGTGGTGAAGAAGATGTCTCGATAGTAGGGATCGCCGAAGAACTTGGCGTAGTTGTCGAAGGTGAAGGCCGTCTGCATCATCTCGACGGGATCGAAATGATTGAAGCTGTAGCGGGCCAGCTGGAGGATCGGGATCATGATGATCACCAGCACCACCAACGAGGCCGGAAATGCCAGCCCCGGCCCAAGCCAGCGGCTGGGCCGCCCGTCTTGCGTTGCGGTCGTCATCAAGCCTCCTATTAGGTGAAGGCCACGCAGTCGTCGGGCTCGAAGCACGCGTAGACGCGCGCGCCGGGCGCCGGCGGCGCGACGCGGGCGCCGCCGTTGACGACCTGGCTGATCATGCGGTCGCCGCCGTCCAGTTGCACCCGGACCTCCAGCACCGACCCCAGGTACAGCGACGACTCGACCACGCCCGCCAACGCGTTACCGGCCGCGGGCTGGTCCTGCAGCCGCACTCGCTCGGGCCGCACGCCCACGTGCGTGGCGGCTCCGCCGCCGGGCGCCGCGATCTGCTGGCCCGTCTTCGTCTGGAAGACATTGTCGGCCTGCCCGCGCCCTGTGAAGACGTTCATCTTGCCCAGGAAATCCGCCACGAAGAGATTGGCGGGTCGCTCGTACAGCGTGTCGGGGGATCCCACCTGCTGCACGATGCCGTCGTGCATGATGGCCATGCGGTCCGCGATCGCCAGCGCCTCTTCCTGGTCATGCGTGACGAATACGGTGGTCAGGCCCAGGCGGCGCTGAAGCGCGCGGATTTCCTCGCGCACTTCCAGCCGCAGCTTGGCGTCCAGGTTGGACAAGGGCTCGTCCAGCAGGAACACCTTGGGTTCGATCGCCAGCGCGCGCGCAATCGCCACGCGCTGCTGCTGGCCGCCGGACAGCTGGCGGGGATAGCGCTCGCGCAGCTCGGTCATGCGCACCATGTCCAGCACGCGCCGGATCTTGGCGTCGCGGTCCGCCTTGGGCACCTTGTGCATTTCAAGCCCGAAGGCCACGTTCTCGGCCACCGTCATGTGCGGGAACAGCGCATAGCGCTGGAACACCATGCCGGTGTCGCGCTTGTGCACGGGAAGCCGCGTGACGTCGGTGTCGCCGATGCGGATGCGGCCCGCCGTCGGCGTGATGAATCCCGCGATCATGCGCAGCGTCGTCGTCTTGCCGCAGCCGCTGGGCCCCAGGAAAGTCACGAGTTCGCCTTCGGCGATTTCCAGGGAAAAATCCGACACCGCGACCGCCGCGCCGAACTGCTTGCGGATATTTTCGATTGAGACCTTCGCCATTTCCTACACCACCTGACTGAGTTTCACATAGCGGTCGGTCACAAGCATGATGATGCCCAACAGCAGGATTTGCACCGAGGCCACCGACGCGATGGTCGGGTCCAGATTGAATTCCAGGTACTGCATGATCGCGATCGGCAGCGTCGTGCGGCCGGGGCCCACCAGCGACAGCGACAGCTCCAGGTTTTCGAAGGACACCACGAAGCTGAACAAGGCCGCGGCGACAATGGACGGCCGCAGCATGGGCAGCGTCACGCGCATGAATGCCACAGGCGCGCTGGCGCCCAGGTTGCGCGCCGCCTCTTCGATCGAGCCGTCCAGGCCCGCCATGCCGGCGGTCACGAGCCGCACGGTCCACGGAATCGTCAGGCACACGTGGGCGATGACCAGCCCGCCGAAGGTGCCGACCAGGTCCTGGTCCAGCACCTCTTCGGCGCGCAGGTAAAAGAGGTAGATGCCCACGCCCGCGACGATGCCGGGAATCAAGAGCGGCGACAGCAGCAGTGTGTTGATGCCCTTGCTGCCCTGGAATCGATAGCGCGCGATGGCCACTGCAGCCAGCACGCCCATGGCCACGCCGACGAAGGCGGCCACCAGCGACACCTGAAGGCTGAAGATGAAGCCGTTGGCGAAAGCGGGGTTCTCCCACGCCTTGACGTACCACGACAGCGTGTAGCCGGACGGCGGGAAATAGAGAATGGCGTCTTTGAAGAAGCTAAGCCAGACCACCAGCACGATGGGGCTGAGCATGAACGCATACATCAGGACGACGAAGACACGGTGCAGCCAGGTGGCCCACGGGATCACGCGCAACGGCTTTTCCCGCGAGGCCACGGCGGCCGAGTCCAAAGGAGGCGCATTGTGCAAATCCGGATCCTTTCAGCAACTGCCGGCTTGGTTTCAAACTCCTCCGGAGACTCTGCGGTCCCTGCGGTTAACCAAAGCATATCGACGGGTTGCTTGAAGGCTCAAGTAGGGATAACCCAACACATGCGATGAGTCGCGGGTTATCCCTGCTGGTGCGCCAAAACCGGTGCAACCCGCCACGCAGCAATACCGCGGCAGGTGCAACCCATGCTGCGACGCAGGACTATCGCGACGCCTGCAGCCCGCACAGCGCCTGCAGCACGGCGACGCGGCTCTGTCCAAGCACCATGCCCTGCCAATCGGCCTGTCCGCAATAAAAAGCGTCAAGCGTGGACTGCAGGATCTCGCGAGTCAGCGCATCGCCCGCTTCCGGATGCGCGCGCAGCCAGTTGCGCCCGCGCAGTGCAAGCACTACCTCTTCCCACGGCAACGTGCCGAACTCCAGCGCCATCAGGGTCGGCTCGGACTTCGGGCAGGCCTCGTAGACAAGGCCAGCCAGATGGCCGGTGATGTCCACCGAGGCGGAACTGCCCTGGTAAGGCACCGCGACGTCGCTGCCCCACCACTGCCGGGCGCGCGCCACTTCCGAATCGTCGCGCCTGCCGGCGTAGATCTTCTCACCGTGGCCGCGCGGCCCCAGGCCGGTATGCACGTCGATCCAACCGATGCGCGCATGGCGGCTTGCGTGCGTCTGCAGGATCGCGCGCAGGTTCTGCAATGACGGCGCAGAACGATCGCCACCGTAGAACAGCCCGTCCGGGTGCGTGTACTGCCCGCGCGACACGGCTTGCGTCGTGGCGGCCAGGCCGTGCTGTTCGATGTGGCGCGCGATGGCCTGCCGGTTGTGCTCGGTGGGCGGCCACTCCTGCGGCAGCAGCAGGCCGTGGATATCGCCATAGCCCGGATTGGCGGGCAGAGGCCTGCCGTCAAAGGGCTGCGCATTCCGGTTGAGGTCCACATTGCCCTCGTCCGTGCGCGATACCCACGAAAACCCATAAGGATTCACCGCATGCACCAGCAGCAGCGCCACGCCCGCCTGGCGCGCGCGCTCCAGCATGGGCGCGTCATCCAGCAGGGACAGTTGGCAGCCCGAACCACAGAAACCCTCCACCCCATGCGTGGCCGACGTCATGATCAGCACACGCTGCGCGCCGGCATCGCCGATCAGCGCGACGTCGGTGGCCAGCGCCTCGCCCTGGCTGCCCTTGGCCTCGATGGGATAGGACTGGATGTGCGCGGCCAGCGGTTCAGCCGCCGCCAGGAAGCGTTCGCGCGCCTGCGCGTAGCTGTCGGAAAAATAGCGGGTCAACGCGTGCATGTCAGGACTCCTGGCTGTCGATGTCGTGGCCGGTGCGGTCCTGTATCCAGAACAGCACCACGGTGGATAGCGTCACGGTGACCATCAGGTACCAGGCGGGCGCCATCGGATTGCCGGTGACGTGCAACAGCCACGTCACGAAGAATTGGGCAAAGCCTCCAAAGACGGATATGCCAAGCCCGTACACCACCGACATGCCGGTGGTGCGCACGGCCTTAGGGAACAATTCGGGCAGCATGGTGATGACGGGCGCGGTCTGCATCGCCAGCAGCACTGCCAGCAAGGCGATCACCGTCATCAGCCGCGCGGAGCTGGGTGCGGACACCAGCCATTCGAAACACGGCAGCAAGGCGCACACGGTGACCGCGCGCGACCAGAAGATCACGCGCTTGCGCCCGACCCGGTCCGCCAGCATCCCGACAAACGGCGCCAGCACGAAGCCGATGGCGCCCAGCACCACACTGGCGAACAACGTGGACGTGGCCGGCAATCCGAGTTCCTTGGTGGCATAGGCCGGCATGTAGAAGCCGATGATCTGCGCGCACACCATGCCACCGATGACGAGCAGGATGCCCTTGGCCACCGTGCCCTTGTATTCGGTGAAGATGCGGCGCAGCGGCTGGTGCTCCGCGGCGAATTCGCGCCTGCCGCTCGCGGGCGTTGCGGGTTCCAGCGTTTCCTCCAGGTTGCGCCGGATGTAGGCGCCAACCGGCACGGTCAGGATTCCGATGACGAACGGCACCCGCCACCCCCACTCCTGCATCTGCTCTTTGGTCAGCGCACCCATGAGGATCGCCACCGTCAACGCCCCCAGCATCACCCCCAGCGACTGGCTGCCGAACTGCCAGCTCGAATAGAAGCCCCGCTGGCTGGACGGCGCGTGTTCCACCAGCAGCGTGGTCGACGCGCCAACCTCACCGCCCGCCGCGAAACCCTGTATCAGCCGCGCCAGCACCATCAGCACCGGCCCCGCGACGCCCATTTGGGCGTAGGTCGGCGCCACGGCGATCAGCGCACACCCCAATCCCATCAGCCATAGCGTCAACGTCATGGCGGCGCGACGCCCGTAGCGGTCCGCGTACGAGCCGATCAGCATGCCGCCCACCGGGCGCATCAGGAAACCGACGCCAAAGGTGGCGGTGGTCAACAGCAGCTGGCCGTACCCGGACGCTGCGGGAAAGAACAGCGGCCCGATGACCAGCATCAGGAACGTGAAGACGGTGAAGTCGAAAAACTCCAGCGCGTTGCCGATGGTCGTGCCGGCGATGACCCGGCGGCGCATCGATGGCGTGTACAACTGCGGACCGCCGGACGCGGCGATGGCGATAGACATGGTTTTCCCCTTGATGTCCGATCCGGGAGCAGCCGGTCCGTGATTCCGGACGCTGTACCTGCCCCATCGCCGTGAATATACGGATGGCGCACGATAAGCAAAAGACAGTATTTTTGTTCTCGTGAATACTTTTCCTTATAGGGCGGCCCTGCCCGCCGGCACATCGCCGAGTATCGGATTCCTTCGTCCATGAACCTGCGCCAACTTCGCGCCTTCGTCCTGATCGCCGAACATCGCAGCATCCGCGCGGCAGCCCGCGCGCTGTTCGTCACGCAACCCGCCGTCACGCGCAGCCTGCGCGAACTGGAACAGAGTGTCGGCGCCGAACTCGTGCGCCGCAGCGTCAAGGGCGTGGAGCTCACGCCATACGGCGAAGCGCTGCACAAACGAGCCGTGCTCATCCTGCAGGAAGCCCGCAAGGCGCAGGAGGAGATCGGGCAGATGCGGGACGGAGAAGGCGGCACGCTCAATCTGGCCATCAGTTCCGCGGCATTGACGGTGCTGCCCGCCGCGCTGGCGGCCTTTCGCGCCCGCATGCCCCGCGTGTCGGTGGCATTCAACGAGGTCGCGCCGCCCTACAGCCACGAACAGCTGGAGTCCGGCCGCTACGATTTCCTGGTACAGACGGAATATGACGGCGATATCGACGACGGCTTTGCGCGATCGACGTTGTTGTCGCTGCCGCTGGCGGTGGGGGCCCGGGCGGGTCATCCCAAGCGCGGCGCGCGCACCCTGGCCGAGCTGCACGATGCGCTGTGGCTGCTTCCCGGCAATGTGCAGGCCCCCGCCAACTTGCTGCGCCTGGCGTTCGCCGCGCATGAACTGCCGCCGCCCCGGGACGTGATCCCCTGCCAATCCATCGCCGTGGCGCTGGCCCTGATTGCGGATAGCGACGCGTTGGGGATCTTCGTGCGAAATCTGTTCGACCACCAACTGCTGCCCCGCAGCCTGCGCATGATGCCGCTGGCGCACGAACTGCCCGCCGCCCGCGTGTCCATCCTGACCCGAGCCGACTCGCCACCCACGCCGGCGGCGCAGTGCTTCATCGATTGCCTGCGCCAGGCGCAGGAATCGCCCCGGACGCGCATGTCCGCAGGCGCCGGCGCTTCGCATCGAGGTGGCGGGACACGCAATCCGAGCGCCAGATAAAACGGTGTCGCCTAAGGGTGCCGGCCGCCGTCCATGGCTTGCGGCCCACCCGCCTGCATCCAGCTCGTCAGCGCCATCGCCATCAGGACCACCAGCGAGGGATACAGCATGCTGAGATTTCGCGCCTCGCCCTCGGCCGCGAACATCAGGAACAGCGGAACATTGACCGCCAACGCTGTCAGTACGTGCAGGCGGAATGCCGCGGGCAGGCGACGCCAGCCCGTGGCCGCGACGCCGGCGATCATCAGCATCATGAAGGCGCTCAGGCCTTTGGGCAGCATGACGCCATAGGTGCTTTCCGTGCGGAACCAGTTACCCGGGTCGAAAAAATAGAACAGGTTGGCCCCGGGCTGGAAGCTCACCGTGCCGCCGGGGTTGCCGGCGTACCGCATGCGCAGCGCCAGATACACACACCCAGCGATGAACACCAGCGCGCCGACGACACCCGCTGCCTTGAACCGTGACAGACTCACGCGCAGGAAGGGGTACAGCGTCACCGCGAAGAAGAAAAAAGCCTCCTTGTTCCACGCGGCGATGCCCGCCACCACCGCCAGCAGGCCCAGCCTCCCTGCGGCGCGAACCGGCTTGTCCACCGGGACGCGCCACGCCAGCAGGATCGCGCATGTCATGAACAGCACTTCGAAGAAGTCGTAGAAATAGCCCCCTTCCGTCAGGAAGAACGGCAGCAGCAGCGCAAACACCAGCGGCGCGGCGGTTGCGGCGGCAGTGCTGGCTCCTGCCCTCAAGCACAGCGCCCGCATCGCGAACAGCGATCCCAGCAACGCGCCGAAGGTCAGGTAATAGACGATGTGATAGCGCAACGTGATGGATGGCACCATGGCCTGGGAGGCCGGATAGCGCATCGCCAGCCCCGAGCGGCTGTCCACGCGTCGCGGATCGGACAGGCGCGCGGACAGGCGTTCCACCGTTGCGGCTGGCATCAGGGCCTGTATGCCGTTGGCAATGGCGGGCGCGAACTGCCGGTAGACGTAGGGCCGATCGGCCGTGCCTTCCACCATCGAGCCCAGGGAACTCGGGCTGTGGCCGTCGTAAAGCCGCCACTTCGTATAAAACCCGTTGAAGGCCGCCGCAGCGACCACCACGTAAAGCATGGCCATCAAGAAACGGCGATAGCCCACGCTATTGAAAAATTGAATCATCGAACTTCCAGGCCCGAATCCGGGCGGACTTCCGTCTGCGGCGCCAGCCATTTCGCCAGTGCCAGCGCCAACAGGCACAACAGCGACGGATAGAGCATGCTCAGGTTGCGCATTTCGCCGGGCGAGCAAAACAACACGAACAGCGGCACGTTGATGGCCAGGGCCAATTGTGCGTGCCGCCTCAAGGCTTGCGGCAGGCGCGGCCAGCCATTGATCGCGATACCGACAACGGCCAGGACGCTCACGATGCCGAAGCCGCGCGGAAGCAGCACCCCATAGGTGCTTTCAGTGCGCAGCCAGTTTCCGGGATCCAGGTAGTAGCGCAGGTTGTCCCACAACTGATAATCCACCGTGGAACCGGGGTTCAGGGCATAACGCATGCGAAGCGCCAGGTATACGCTGCCGCAGACGAACAGCAACACCGCCACCAGGCCCGCGGCCTGCACACGGGAAAAATTGCGTCGCAATAGCGGGTACAGCGCCGCAGTGAAGAAGAAAAAGGCTTCCTTGTTCCAGGTCGCCAGGCCAGCCAGCGACACCAGCAGCAGAAGTCGAACCGGCGTCTGGCGGGAGGCGCCCAGAGCCAGCAGCGCCGCGCTCATCATGAACATCAGTTCGACGAAATCGTAGAAGTAGCCGCCCTCCGTCAGGAAGAACGGCAGCATCAGCGCAAGAATGGCAGGCGCAGCCGTCGACGCCGCGGCGTCCGCCCCTGCCTTCAGGCACAAGCGCCGCATGACGAAAAGGGCCGCCAGCAACGCCAGGAACGTCAGGTAATAGACCAGGTGATATCGCAGCGTGACGGCGGGAACCAGCGCCTCGGATCCCGGGTAGCGCATCGCCAGGCCGGATCGGCTGTCCACACGCCGCGGCTCGGACAGGCGTTCGGACAAGCGAGCCACGGTCGCCTGCGGCAGCAGCGCCTGGATGCCATTGGCCAGCGCCGGCACAAACTGGCGATACACATACGGACGGTGGGCCGTGCCTTCCACCATCAGAGACAAGCCCAGGGCGGGCCGTCCGTCGTTCAGGCGCCATTTGGTATAGAAGCCGTTCATGACGGCCGCCGCCACGACCACATAGGCACACGCCAACAGGAACCAGCGATAGCCCGCGCTGCGGAAAAAACGCTTCATGGGATGCTCGCGCCTATTTCGAAATCAGGAACACGCCGACCGCAATGAACGCTGCGCCCGCCATCCGCATCGCGGTGATCGACTCGGTGCCGGACACCAGCCCGTACAGGAACACGCCGGCGATCGCGCAGGCCACCATCAGCGGGTACGCCAGCGTCAGGTCCAGATGGCGCAGCGCCAGGGCGTAAAAGCCGAATCCCAACCCGTACGCCCCGACCGCCGCCAGATATGGAAGCGCCTGTGTCGTGAGCGGCGCCGCCTGCGCCGCGCCCGCCGCCTTGAGCGCCACGCTTGCCGCCACGCTGCACGCGCCGCTGAGTATCAGCCAAAGGTATGCCATTTTCATGCCCCCACAAGCAAAACTACGACGGCCACCCAAACCAGCACCGCGATGCGTATCTGTTTGTCGGCCAGCAGGTCCCGGCCCGGCTCCTCGCCCGATCCGCCCCTGTACAGCAGATGGATGTAGCGAAAGACCCCGAAAGTCACGATGGGCAGGGTGATGATCAGATGCTGGGTGCCGTGCATCGCCGCCGTCTCGGCGTCCACGGTGTAGAGGCCATACGCCAGCAAGGTCGCGCTGGCGGTGATGGCCACGAGGATGTCCAGCAAATGCGGGGAGTAGTATTGCAGCACGGTGCGCGTCCTGCCCGTTTCGACAGACTCCCCTTCCGGCGCGGACACGATCTCGGCGCGCCGTTTGGCAAAGCCCAGGAACAACGTCAGCATGAAGCTGCACAGCAGCATCCAGCGCGACGGGATGATGCCCACTGCGTAAGTGCCACACGCGAGCCGGATCATGAACCCGGCGGCGATGCAGAACACATCGACCAGCACCTTGTGCTTGAGGCTCAACGTATAGGCGATGTTCAGCGCCAGATAGCCGGCCACGGCCAGCGCCACGGGCCACAGCCCGCACGCCAGCGGCAGGCCCAGCGCGGCGCAGAACAGGACGGCGATCAGCACACGCGCCGTGGACAGGCTGACGCGGCCGCTGGCGAGGGCGCGATGGCGCTTCGTGGGATGAAGGGCATCGGCCGCGCGGTCGTGGTAGTCATTCAGCACATAGACCGCGCTGGATGCGAAACAGAACGCCACGAAGCCCACGCCCACGGCGAACACCAGCGCAAGGTCCGACCACCCATGGCTGAAGATCAGCCCGATCAGCACGAAGCCGTTCTTGAGCCATTGCTGCGGACGCAGCAGGGAGACCAGGGCGTTCATGGCTTGACCGCCTGGCCGCGATACCACGCATGCTGCGCCGCGTCGATCAGCCATTGGTCGCCGCGGCTGTCGCCATAGGCATAAAGCTCGTACTGATCCGGGGCGCCAAAGCGCTCCACGAGCCGACGAATCTTCTCCGGTCCCCAGCAATTGTGGCCATCGAAGTCGCCGGTCAGCCGACCCTGCGCGTCCACCTGCATCCGAGTGCAGATAAGGTCGTCAAACCCCAGCAGGCGCGCCACGTCTTCCAAATAGACATCGGGCGACGCACTGACCAGCACGCAGTGGTCGCCACGCTGCTGGTGCCAGCGCAGCCGCCTGACCAGCGCGGGACGCAACGGAATGGTGTGCACCCACGCGCGCGCGACCCGGGCCAGGTCGGCGCGGGAACGGCCCCGCAGCGCGTGCCGGCAGAGCGCCATCTTTGCGTCTTCGTTGCTGCGCAGGCGCAGCGCATAGCCGGCCAGCGCGGGCGAGGACCGCAGCAGGGCCGCCGCCAGCCTGACCCAGGAAAGATGGGCCAGGAAAGGGACGAACGTGTCTCGCTGGGTCAGCGTGCCGTCAAAGTCGAACGCCGCGATTACCCGCGTGGACAGTGGAAACTGCGATTGTGTAGCCATGCTGCTTGAGCGATGGAGCCCGGGCATACCGGGTCACCGCAAACTATGCCGGAAAAAAAGCCGGCGCCCAACACGCAAATACGCGTTACGGGGCGCCGGTCTGTCTGGACACAAACCGCGAGGCGGTGACCCGCGGCCTTATGTCGATAATTGTTTATTTGTAACATACCGTGAGGAGCGATGATACCGCAGCTGGCCGGGTGGTTCGGGGCGAACAGGGCTCGAAATGTCCCGTTTCTCGGCTGCAAAATCAGGTCTTGCGCGAACCGAGTTCCGCGCCGGCCAATTGCTCGGATAGCCGGGCTACCGCGGAGTGGTCCTGCCCCGGGCCCAGCGTCTTGGCCGCCGACGCCCACAGTTCGCGGCACAGCGATGAAAATGGCGCGGGCGTGCCGCTGTCGGACGCAATGCCCAATGCGATGCTCAGGTCTTTCACCATGAGATCCAGGCCGAAACCGGAATTGAACTCTCGGGACAGCACGAATTGCTTGAATTTCTTCTGCGTCGAGTTGTTCATGCCGGTGGACGCGTTGAGCACGTCCACGATGACGTCCGGATCCAGGCCGAACTGTCGACCGATGAGCATGGCTTCGACGCCGATCAGAAAGCCGCCGGCGGACACCAGGTTGTTCAGCGCCTTCATGGCATGGGCGCTGCCGACGTCACCCACGGCGGTAATCGACGAACCCATGGCGGATAGCGCCGGACGCACCCGCTCGAGCGTGGCGGCCGCCCCGCCGAACATGATGGACAGGTCGCCGGTGCGTGCGCGCGCCACGCCGCCCGACACCGGCGCGTCCACCATCTGGCCGCCTGCCTGATGCACGGCCTGCGCCAGGCGCTGCGTGTGCGCGGGAACGCCGGAACTCATGTCGATGACGACGCTGCCTGGTTGCAGCGCGGACAGCACACCGGCTTCGCCGGTCAGTACTTCTTCTACGATGGCGCTTGTGGGCAGCATCGTGAAGATGAGGGTTGCCTGGGCGGCCAGTTGCGCGCAGCTGGCGGCGGCCTGGCCTCCGACTTCTTGTGCAAACCGGCTGGCCTGCGCTGGCGCGGCGTCGAAGACCGTCACCTGGAATCCCGCCTGAACCAGCCGGGCCGCCATGGGCCAGCCCATGCTGCCGATGCCGATGAGCCCGACGCGTTCCGCGTCCGGGCTCATGATTGCGGCCCCTTGAACGCCCCCTCTTCTTCAAGCACCTGGTTCGCCACCTTGAAGGCGTCCAGGCCGGCCGGGATGCCGCAATAGACCGTGGCCTGAAGCAGGATCTCCTTGATTTCTTCCACCGTGACGCCGTTGTTCAGCGCACCCTTGACGTGCAGCTTGATCTCGGCCGGGCGGTTCAGCGCCGTCAGCATCGCCAGATTCAGCATGCTGCGCGTCTTCTTTTCCAGGCCGGGACGGCCCCACGTGTATCCCCAGCACCACTCCGTGGTGATCTTCTGGAAGGCCATCATGAAATCGTTGGCGCGAGCCAGCGAACCATCGACGTATTCCGCGCCCAGCACTTGGCGGCGCAGTTCCAGTCCTTGGTCGAACAGGGCCTGGGTTTCGGACTTGGTGTCTGCCATGGGGTCCTCCGGAGATGGCGCCAGAACGCGCGTCCCGGCCTGCCTGTTGTGATTGAACCGATTGTGAGCGACACTTCGCCGCAACGTCAATAGTCTGATTGTCTGACAATCTTCAGCATTGTTTAAGCCCGCGTTCGGGGCCGGCCCGGGCCACCGGCGCGGGCTATATTGCGTCTTTCCGATCGAGAACCAGCCATGCCCAGCCCTGCCGGCACAGTCTTCGAAAAACCCGCCACCCTGCGCGCCCGCGTCGAGGAATTCCTGCGCGCATCCATCATGGACGGCCGCATTCTCGGCGGCGAACGGCTGCGCGAAGTCGAGCTCTGCGATCAACTGGGCATCAGCCGCAGCACGCTGCGCGAGGCGCTGCGCACGCTGGAGGCCGAACGCCTGATCACGATCGAACCGCACCGCGGCCCCACGGTGGTTCGCATCACTGAAAAGGCGGCGCGTGACCTGTACGCGTTGCGGGGGCTGCTCGAAGGCTTTGCGGCGCACGAATTTGCGCGCCTTGCCGGCGAGACCGACGTGGCGCGCCTGCGCCGATCGGTGGATGCGCTGCACCGCCAGGCCAAGGGCGGCGGCAAGCCCGCCCTGCTGGCGGCCAAGCGGGACTTCTACGACGTGCTGCTGTCAGGCTGCGACAACGACCTCATCAAGGACATGCTGCCCGGGCTTCTGTCGCGCATCAACCTGCTGCGCGCCACGTCGTTTGCCCGCGCCGATCGCCTGCCGGAAAGCCTGGCCGAGATCGACCGGATCTACGAACGCATCGAGGCTCGCGATCCGCAGGGCGCGCGGGAAGCGGCCCAGGAGCACATCAGCCGGGCGGAACGCACCGCGCTGGAAGTGCTGCGGCGCCAGCAGGAAGACACCGTGAAAAACAAAGGCGCGCTCCCTGGGCGTACAGGCAGCCGCAAGCGTGCCGCGTCAGGCGAATGACGGATTGAAGGTCCGCCGTGCGGGGATGACCGCTACAGCGAATATCTGTAGTCGCAGTTAAGCGTGGCCTGCAATGGCGTGGCATAGCCACTGGCTTGCTTGCCGCCCGGACGCGGGGCCAGCAGCTTGGCCTGGAACGTGCCCGCGAGATCTCCGTCCGCGTTCTTTTTTACGGCCACCGAGGACGGCAGCGCATAGAGGGTCAGCGCCTGGTCCGCGGCCGGCGCGATCAGCGTGAAGACCGCCTGCGCAAAATTCGCGACCACGTATCCCGGCGCGGCGTCGGCCGTGAACGCCAGGGTGGACTTGCCGTAGGTCAGGGTCAGCTCCAGCTCGTCGGAAGACGGCGAGGGGATGACGCCTTGCAGCGCCACCTTGCCGCTTTCCGACACGCACGACAGCGATGCCGGCGCGGACCCGGCGTGAGCGGCGCCCGCAAGAGCAGCAAGTGAAACCTGGCAGATGACGCGTGCAATCATGGTCGCTCCTTCAAATTCCCGGCCGGGGCCGGCAAATGCAGACGGACGGGCTGCCTGCGCGCGCGGCCTCATAGCCCGCGCGCCGGCGCAAACCCCGTGTCACTGCGCGGCTTGCGCGCCTGCCTGCTTGCGTTCGATGGTTTCCTTCAGCAGTTCGCCCACCCCGTGGCGGATGGCCGACATGCAGCGCGCGATGATGGCGCGAAGCAGCGCTTCGTCGGGCAACCTGTCCGGTCCGGCGATGAAGCTCTCGATCGATCCCGATACCCGACCGGCCGCCGCGCCCTCCTGCGGGATGCTGAGCTTCACGCCCTTGCAGCGGTAGTTCACGGTGTTGACCACATCCTGCAGTTCGGCTCGGGTGATCTTCAGGTCGTCCGCATCGACGAACCCGGGATAGATCAGACGCATGAATTCCGGATCGCCTTCCGACAGGCTGAAGAACATCGTGCCCAGGTCAGGGTGGCGGAAGACCACATCGCCTTCGTCGTCCACACGCGCGACAAGGCCCAGCTCTTCCTGGATGACGGTCTGGTAAAGCGCGGCAAGGGGGGTGGTGTTGGACATGTCTGGACTCTCCGTGTGGTTGGCGGGCGGCGGGTACATCCGCGCCCATGCCATCGCTACGCTCCGCCCTGATAAAGGTTCGGAAAAAATTTCGCCAGAAATATATCAAACCTTTTTGGTCCCCCGGCGTAGCGCTCATACAGGCATCCCGCCTTCCCAATTCCAAAAAGGAAAGACCATGCAAGAAAACGAATCGCGCGACACGATGACGCTGTTGGGGGCTCGCGCCAGCCGTTGGGCGCGCTATGCCGCCGCGAACGTCAACCGGGGCGATGCCATCGCGGCGTTGCTGTTCCTGTTGGCAACCACCGCATTCTCGGTGGTCAGTGTTCGCATGATGGGATCGCAGGCAGGCCTGAGCTTCTATGGCCTCTTGCGCCTGCTCAACGGCGGCGACCTGCAGGGCGCAATGGGAGGCCAGGGCGCAGGCATCTACGCGCTGCTGTGGCTGCTGGCCATGGTCGGGCCGCTGCTGCCCTCGCTGTTGCCGCACCGGGCGGCCCGGCTGGGCTACTTCGCGCCCCTGGCGCTGTGGGGCATCGCCATCGCAGGCGTCGCCTCGCAGGTGCGCGAATTCATGGGCGCGAGCCGTCAGCTTGCGGGCTTCATGGGGAGTTCGCGCGGCAGCCGCAACATGGCCCAGGACATGGCCGGCGCGCTGTGGGACAGCCTTTCCTTCGGCTTCGGCTTCTATCTTTCGCTGGCGATCATGGTGGGATTCACGCTGCGCGGGATTGCCGCGTGGCGCCGCCGCGCTTGATTTTCCCCGGGGGCACGGCTATGGTGCCGCTGCCCTCGCGCCGCAGGGACGACGCGCCCCGGCGCGGATGGGTCGCCGTCATGCCGGTGGCCCGGCCACAAGAATCCGAATCATGAATACGCTCGAACCCAAGCGCTATGTCATCAACAACATCGACGCGCTGCTGCGCATCATGCACGCCGATCCCCGCTATGCGCTGGACTTTCGCAACAAGGCCGAGCAGCACATCACCCTGAAGCTACGCAGGAAGTTTTTCAACACCTCGCCGGACGGCGTGCTGGACGCCTTCAACAGCGCGTTGATGAAGTTTCTGCAAACCCGCAGCTTCCGCGACGAGGGGTTTCTGCATGACCAGCCGGCGGCGGGCTGGGCGGCGCACGAACTCGCGGTGGGCAAGCTGGGCGGGTATCTCTATCGGGGATCCCTGCACGAACTGATCCGGGCGCACCGCCGCACGCGGAACGAGGTCCCGTGGAAGTACAGCGCAGAAGACGGCGAGCCGGCCGGCGACAGCCAGGCCGAGCTTGACCAGGTGGGTGACCCGTCGCCCTACGCCGACCCCGCCCGTGCCTACGAGCACCTGTCTGTCGTCAGGCGCATGCGCGAATGCCTCAACCGGCTAAGCGACACCCTGCGCGCCACGATGTACCTGTACCTGGACGAGACGCCGATGGAACAGATCGCCAAACTGCAGGACCTGCACGTTCCCACCGTCAAGAGCCGCCTGCACGCCGCGCGCAAGCTCGTGGCCGAATGCACGCGCAAAGGGATGGACTGACCATGCCCCAAGACCGCCTGCTGTCCTACCTGTCCGCGGACATGGACGACGCCACCCGCCGCGCCTTCGAGGCCGAACTGGCGCGCGACCCGGCCCTGCGCGCCGAAGCCGACGAATGGCGCGCGCTTGCCGAAGCGCGCCAGTTGGCGCACAACGAAATCGGGCAGGCCGACCGCGACCGCGACTTCCTCCTCGCGCTGGCCCGGAGCCAGCAGCGCGCGCCCGCGCCGCGCCGGGGCTTCTGGCAATCGCTCTGGCCGAACGCATCCGGCCTGCTGATGCCGACGGGCTGGGCGCTGGCTCTGGCGCTGTCGGCGGTGGTTGTGCTGCAAGCGCCACGCGACGATTTGACCTCGGACGTCGTGCTCACCCGCGGCGGCGCCTCCTGCCCGACCCTTTTGGTGGATCTGCCCGACAGCGTCACCGCTCGGCAACTGCGCAACACCCTGTCCCAGTACGCCGTGTCCATCGTTTCGGGGCCCGACGAGGACGGCCGGTTCGTGCTGGCCGCCCCTCGCGAATCGTCCCTGCGCGACGCCGCGGCGGCATTGGGTGCGCTGTCGGCCGTGCCCGGTCCGGCCGGCGCATGCCCGCGGCCATGAACACATCTTCAAGGAGCATGCACGTGCAACCGTCATTCACGACACGCAGGCGCCTGCTGAGCGGCGCGCTGGCGGCCGCCGTGGCGACGGCGCTGATTCCCGGCGTGGCTGCCGCCGCCGACCCCGCGCCCGTTCCCGCCGCGCGCAGGTATGCGCTGGTCATCGGCAACGCGCGCTATGCCGTGCCCGCCAACGTGCTGGCCAACCCCGTCAACGACGCCCGGCTCATTGCCGACACCTTGCGCAAGCGCGGCTTTGACGTCACCCTGCTGACCGACCTCACGACCGCGCAAATGGAGGCCGCCGTCGAGGAATTCGCCGCGCGGGCAAAGGACGCGGAGCTGGCCATGCTGTACTTCGCCGGCCATGCGGTGGCGCTGGACGACGTGAACTATCTGTTCGGCGTCGAGCTGCCCCTGCCTCTGGCCGACGTGCGCATCCGCAGCGCTCAGCAGAATTCGCTGAGCATGCGGCGCGTCTCGCAGGCGCTGCGCCGCGCCGACATCCGCGCCCGCCTGCTGGTGCTGGATGCATGCCGCACCAACCTGACCCGCGGCCCCGCCGCCGCCGGACTGGTCCATACCGTGCCGGCCGGCGGCGAACTGATCGCCTTCTCCACGCAGCCGGGCGCCACGGCCGAGGACGGCTTTGGCCGCGACGGCCCCCGCCACAGTCCCTATGCGTTCTACTTCGCGCAGGGGCTTGCCGCGCTGCCGGCGTCGGCGCCCGTCGAGACCTTCTTCAAGCAGTTGACCGGCGACGTGCAGACCGCCACGGCATATCGGCAGGTTCCGCACTATGCCAGCAGCCTTGTGGGCACCATCACGTTCACCAGCCTGGCCGACGGGCAGACGCCCGCCACGCCCGGCGGCCAGCCCGGACAAGCGGGCCGCGGCCCCTCGCCCACCCTGGGACGCGACCTGATCAAGGACCGCATGACCGCCTGGGAATACGAAATCGAACGCGGCGCGCAGTACCTGGACGAGCCGCGGCTGGAATCGCTGACCGCGCGCGCCCGAGCGGGCGACGTGGTGGCCATGACCACGCTGGGCCTCATCGCCGAAAACGGCGAGCACGTCGAACGGAATTACAAGACCGCCGCCCTTTGGTACGAGCGCGCGGCCGATCAGGGTTTCGCGCCCGCACAGACCTACCTGGGCGAGCTTGCAGGCATGGGGCGCGGCGTGCCCAAGAACTACAAAGTGGCCGAGCGGCTGTTCCGCGAGGCCGCGCAGGCTGGCCACCGACGCGCCGCGCTCGACCTGCTGGACCTGAAGGTGCGCATGGGCGAACCCGTAGACCCGCGCGAATGGTCTACGGTGCTGCAGGACGCGGCGCGCAATCCCCCGTGGTTGCCACAGCCCGGCATGTCTCCCATCCAGGGGCTGCAGGATCTGCTGCGCGCCCCGGGCGGGCAGCCGTAAGGCGTGCGATGGCGTCCCGCCTGTGGATGGCTGGCTGGCGACACCCGGGCGTTGTTCTCCGGGAACGCCTTGTTGCAAGAGACCGGCCCGACATCGGCTAGGATGGAAACCGCCTATCGGAAGGAGACCTTCATGCCCTCATTGAGACAAGCCGCCTGCGCGGCCGTGATCGCCGTTGCCCTCCCCATCGCCGCCCATGCCGAATCCGTCGTCCTGCATGTCGAGCAGGCCACGCCCGGCGCCGATCCGCACACCAATGCCCGCATTGTCGACATCAAACTCAAGCCCGACAGCACCAAGACGCTGGCGGACTTCACGCGCAACCGCGTGGGACAGCGCATCCAGTTTCGATCGAACGGCATCCTCCTGTCCTCGGCCACACTGATGAGTCCGCTCGAAGGAGACAGCCTGCGCATCACGGCCGGCGAACATGGCTTCGCCGGCAAGTCGGCTGAAGACATCGCGCAAGGCATCATGAAAGAAGGCGGATTTACGATGGACGACGAGAACCGCTAGCCGCGCTTCCTGCCATCCGCGTCATGCACCCCAGGGCTGGCGCCGCACATGCGGCGTCAGCCTTTTGTTTTTTGACATCGGGACGCAAGTGCGGACAGTTTCAGTCATCTGTCATTAACCTTTCATTTCGGACTTCTAGTATTGCTCGTCCCCATCGGGCACAGACCCAACGCCAGGAGTTCCAATGAGCAAGTCCATCTCCGACAAGACCGTCCGCAATCCCAGCCAGAGCAGCCCGTTCAGCGAGATTCTGGAAAAGAACATGTCCCGCCGCATGGTGATGCGCGGCGGCATCGCCGCTGCTTTCGCGACGGTGACCAGCCTGGGCCTTGCCGGCTGTAACAGCAGCGACGACGATGATGACAACGTCGACGGTGGCGGCCAGAACCCCGCGCCCGAAGTCCCCGGCGGCGAGCAGCCCGCGGCTCCGGTCAAGCTGGGCTTCGAATCCCTGCCCAACTCGATGACCGACGCCTGTGTCGTCCCCGCCGGCTACATCGCCCACGTGTTCGCACCGTGGGGCACGCCGTTCAACGACAACGCCAGCCCCTGGGACCGCAACGGCAACAACAGCTCGACGGACCTGCTCAATTCCACCGGCATGCACCACGACGGCATGCACTACTTCCCGCTCAACGGCAGCTCGACCGAAGGCTTGCTGGCGATCAACCACGAATACATCGACCCGAAGGCCCTGCACCCGAACGGCCCGACCCTCGTGGCCGGCAAGCGTCCCATCGAAGAGATCCGCAAGGAAATCAACGCGCACGGCGTGGCGATCCTGCACGTGCGCCGTGAAGGCGCGCGTTGGAACATCGTCCACAATTCGCGCTACAACCGCCGCTTCACCTCGGCCACGCCGATGAAGCTGGCCGGCCCGGTTGGCGGCACGGATCTGGTCAAGACCCCGTATTCGCCCAACGGCACGATGGTGCGCGGCACCAACAACAACTGCGGCAACGGCTTCACGCCCTGGGGCACCTACATCACGGCCGAAGAGAACTGGGCCGCCTGCTTCGTGAACACCGGCACGCAACCGGCGCATCAACTGCGCGTGGGCCTGGCCGACGCCGTCGGCCGCTATCAATGGGAAACGGGCGCCAACGATCCGCTGGAAATCCAGGGCGAATTCGCGCGCTTCAACGTCACCGAAACCGGCGCCGACTTCACGCAGGACTGGCGCAACGAAGCCAACGGCTTCGGCTACCTGGTCGAGATCGATCCCTTCAACGAAAACAGCATCGCCACCAAGCGCACCGCCTTGGGCCGCTTCGCGCACGAAGGCTGCGCCTACGGCACGCCCGAAGCCGGCAAGCCCCTGGCGTTCTACAGCGGCGACGACTCGCGCTTCGAATACATCTACCGCTTCGTCTCGGAAGCCGTGTGGGATCCGAAGGACGCCGAGCGCACCGACCGCCTGGCCGTCGGCTCAAAGTACCTGGACAAGGGCACGCTGTACGTCGCGCGCTTCGATGCGGACGGCACGGGCGAATGGCTGGCGCTGACCGGCTCCACCGTGGGCGCCGGCGGCCGCACGCTGGCCGATGAATTCGGCAGCCTCGAAAACATCATCCTGAACACCCGCGGCGCGGCCGACTTCGTGGGCGCCACGCCCATGGACCGCCCGGAATGGACGGCCACGCATCCGACGAACGGCGACATCTACCTGACGCTCACGAACAACACCAGCCGCAACGCCAGCAAGGGCACCAACCCGCCCAACCCGCGCCTGAACAACGCCAACGGCCACATCGTGCGCTGGCACGACGAGCCGGGCTCGGCCAAGTTCAAGTGGGACATCTTCGTCTTCGGTTCCGACGCCGGCGCCGACGCCGACACCAACCGTTCCGGCCTGACCGCGCTGAACCAGCTGGCAAGCCCCGACGGCCTGGGCTTCGATCCGCGCGGCATCCTGTGGATCCAGACCGACAACGGCATCGACGGCGGCCGCAACAACAACGTGGCCAAGGCGACCAACGACCAGATGTTGGCCGTGATCCCGGGCGCGCTGTCGGACAGCACCGGCACGGGCCCGGCGATCAACGCCTCGAACCAGGCGGACCTGCGCCGCTTCTTCGTCGGCCCGAACGAAGCCGAAATCACCGGCTTCGCCTTCACGCCGGACTACACCAGCATCTTCCTGAACGTGCAGCATCCGGTGAACTGGCCCTCCTACGACACCGACGATGCGACCACCGCAACGACCGGCGTCGTGCGCCCGCGTTCGTCCACCGTGGTGATCCAGCGCGCCGACGGCGGGCCGATCGGGGTGTGATGATCGTTTGCGCGGGGTGATCCACTCACCCTGCGGGCAAACAACGGAAAAGCCACCTTCGGGTGGCTTTTTCCTTGACCGCAAGAGCGCGTCTGCGCCTTGCTCACTTGTCCATCACGTTCCCGTGAACACCGGCGCGCGTTTTTCCAGGAACGCCTTGCGGGCTTCCTGCGCGTCGTTGGTCTTGGCAACCTGGGCGGTCATGTCCTGTTCGTAGCGGTAGCCGTCGCGCAGGCTCATGTCCTCGATGGCGTTGGCGGTCTGGATCATCAGGCGCACCGACGCGGGGCTCTTGCTGGCGATCTGGTCGGCAATCGCACGCGCTTCCTCCAGCAGCTTGTCCGCCGGCACGCAGGCTTCCACGATGCCCAGGCGATAAAGCTCCTCTGCCGACACGCGCATGCCCGTCAGCATCATGCGCCGCAGGCGTGAATGCCCGAACAAACGCTGCGCGTGCTTGACCCCACCAAGCAATCCGACGTCGACTTCAGGCAAGGCCAGGCATGCGCCTTCCGCGGCGATCAGGATGTCGCTGGACGCCGCGATGCCCAATCCCGCGCCCAGCGCCGGCCCGTTCAACGCCGCGATGACCGGCTTCGGACACTCGCGAATGGCATGAAACAGTTCGCGCGTGCGGCGCGAGTGCTGGGGCAGCCCGCCCGGCTGATCCAGCATCTGTCCACGGTTCTTCAAGTCGGCCCCGGCGCAGAAGACGCGTCCCTCGCCCGTCAGGACGACGCAGCGCACGTCCGGATCGTCTCCGAACATGTCCAGCGCCAGGGTCAGGTCCAGCAGCAATTGGGTGTTGACGGCGTTGACGGGCGGATGCGCCAGCCACACGGTGGCGACATGGTTCTGCAATTCCACGCGGAGGGTGTCAAAGCGGTAGTCGGGCATGATGTTCCTGTCTCGTGTCAGAGGGTTTGATCGGCGCGCAGTTCGGCGATTTCTTCGGCGCTCAATCCCAGCTCGCCGAGCACCTCGTCCGTGTGCTGGCCCAGCGTGGGCGGGCCGTCGTTCAGACGCAGCGCCGAATTGCGAAAGCGGAATGGACTGCGGATCTGCGGCATGTCCATGCCCGCGGGATGCGGCGCGTTGAACAGCATTTCGCGGTGCACGACCTGCGGTTCCTTGAGGGCCTCGCCGATGTTGTTGATGGGCGCGCAAGGCACGCCTTCGCGATCCAGCGCCGCCAGCAGCGCGGCCTTGTCGTGCTCGACCACCTGCTCGTCCAGCCAGGGATCCAGGATGGACAGGTTGATCACGCGCGCGGCGTTGGTGCGGAACCGCTCGTCCTGCGCCATCTCCGGATGGCCCAGCACGCGGCAGAGCTTGGCGAATTGCGCATCGGATCCCACGGCCATGATGATGTGTCCGTCCCGGCAGGGATAGACGCGCTGCGGCTGGATGTTGGGGTGTCGATTGCCGCGCCGCGGCGGCACGACATCGGTCAACAGATAGTTCATGGCCTGGTTGGCCAGCAGGGTCACGCCCACGTCCAGCATGGCCATGTCGATGTGGTCGCCCTGCCCGGTGACCTCGCGCCGCGCCAGCGCGGCCAGGATGGCGTTGCTGGCGTACAGCCCGGTGATGAGGTCCACCATGGGCACGCCGATCTTCATCGGGCCGCCGCCGGGCCGGTCGTCCGATTCGCCGGTGATGCTCATGAGGCCGCTCATGGCCTGGATCATGAAGTCATACGCCGGCTGCTGCGCGCGCGGGCCCGTCTGCCCGAAACCCGTGATGGAGCAGTACACCAGGCGCGGGTTCTCCTTGCTCAACTGCTCATAGCCCAGCCCCAGCCGGTCCAGCGTGCCGACCTTGAAGTTCTCGAGCACCACGTCGGCCTCGCGTGCCATCTTGCGGATCAGCGCCTGCCCGCGCGGCGATTTCAGGTTGACGGTGACGCTGCGCTTGCCCCGATTGCAGATCAGGTAATAGCCGGACTCGTTGGACCGCGACCCGTCTTCATGCGTGAGAAACGGCGGCCCCCACGCACGGGTATCGTCGCCCGCCCCGGGCTGCTCGATCTTGATGACCGATGCGCCCAGGTCGGCAAGCGTCTGGCTGGCCCAGGGGCCGGCCAGGACGCGGCTCAGGTCCAGCACGCGGATATGGGAAAGAGGATGAGACTGCTGCGATGACATGATGCTGGTGACTCCAACCGGCTATTTCTCGGCAATGCCCGCTTTGTTGATGACGTCGCGCCAGCGGGCCTGTTCCTTCTTCAGCAGCTCGGCCATTTCCTCCGGCGTGTTGGAGATAGCCAGGATGCCCTGCTCAAGCATTTTTTCTTTCACGCCGGGCTCTGCGATGGTCGCGCGCAGGGCCTCCGCCAACTGCTGCACGATGGGTTCGGGCGTGGCCTTCGGCACCGAGATGTAGTTCACCGGCGACGCGTCGTAGCCCGGCAGCGTCTTGGAGATCGGCGGCACGCCAGGCAGCAGCGGCACCTCGAAGGGCGTCGTCACCCCAAGCGGGATAAGACGCTTGTCCTTGATGAAGGCGGTGTAGATCCCCACGGTGTCTATCGCGATGTCGCCATTGCCGCCCACCAGGTCCTTGACCGCCTCGCCCGTGCCCTTGTAGGGAACGTGCTGCAGGCGCACGCCGGCCAGAATCTGCAACAGTTCACCGTTCAGATGGCTGCTGGCGCCGATGCCCGCGCTGACGTAGTTCAGTTCACCCGGACGCTTCTTGGCCAGTGCGATCAGCTCTTCCAGCGACTTCACGCCCAGCTGCTTGTTGACGACCAGCACGCTGGGCGCCAGCGACACCTGCGATACCGGACGCAGTTCATCGGGGTCGTACGGCATGTTCTTCATCAGGTAGGGCAGCGTCATCTGCTGGCCCGGCGTGGTGTAGAGCAAGGTGTAGCCGTCCGGATCGGCGCGGGCCACGGCGGCCGCGCCGATGACGCCGCCGGCGCCCGCCTTGTTTTCGACGATGACCGATTGCTTGAGCTTTTTGGACAGCGTCTCGGCGACGACCCGGGCGGTCAGGTCAGCCCCGCCGCCGGGGGCAAACGGCACCACCAGCTTGATGGGCTTGTCGGGATAGGCCGCCAGCGCGGAACTGGCCACCAGCGCAAGCGCGCAGGCGCGTGTGATGAAGCGGATCAAGGTTTGTCTCCTGTTGGCCGGCCGGGAACGGCTGGCTCGTTGTTATCAGCTCGCACCCGGCGGGCGGGCGTCGAGCTGGGTCAATGATTCACTTACGATTTCCCGCAGCAGGGCGGTCACGACTTTCACGGCCTGCGTCGGCCGGTCGGTCAGCATGAGCGACACGATGCGCAGGACGGAGGGCTGGACGATCTCGGACGCCTGCAGCTCGCCCCGTTCGACCTCGGCGGCCACGAAATGCCACGGCAGCAGGGTGTAGCCGGCGCGTCGGACCACCATCTGCTTCTGGATGAAGCCCGAGTCCGCCTCCACCGACACGCTGATATTGACGTTGTGCCGCCGGCCCATTTCATCCAGCATCATGCGCACGGACGAGGGCTTGCGCGACAGCACCAGCGGCAGGCCGTCCAGCTTGGCGAACGGCACCTGGCGGTCGGCGGTGATGCGGTCGCCGGGCGGGCCGATCAGGTACGACGGCAGGCGCAGCAGGACGTCCTCGTCGCTGCCCAGCGCATCGTGGCTGCGGTACGGCAGGCCGATATCGATCTCGTGGTGGGCAAGCCAGCTTTCGATCTGCCCGGCCGCGCTTTCCACGATCTGCACCTGGATGGCCGGATACTCGCGCTGCAACCGCAGCAGCAAGGGAATGATCAGCGCATTGCTCAGCGAAGGCAGCGTGCCGATGCGCACCGTGCCCGACACCTGCCCGTGGGCTGCAGCCACCACGTCGTTCAGGCCGATCGCGCTGGCAAGCACCTGTTCGATCGCGGGCTGCACCTGGCGACCCAGCTCGGTCAGGCCCATCCCGCGGCCATTGCGCGTGAACAGGTAGCCGCCGCACTGCTTTTCCAGCATCGAAAGATAGCGGCTGACGGCGGGCTGGCTTACGCCCAGGTCAATGGCCACCTTGGTGATGCTGCCGCTGCGCGCCACCATCGAAAAGATCCGCAGCGCGCGCAAGTCCCAGCCTGCGGAGTCATTCGGTTTCGCCATGGCGTCACTGGCCCGACAGCTTCTCGGCGACGATGATTTCGCTCCAGCGCGCCACCTCGCTGTCAAAGAACTGCTGGAAAGCCGCCTGGTCGCGGAACAGGGCAACCGCCCCCATTTCACGCGCCCGCTGCTGCACGATGGGCTCGGCAATCACCTTGCGCAGGCGCGCCTGCAGGTTCTGTATCTGTTCCCGGGAGGTCTTGGCCGGCACGAAAATCCCCCACCAGCTCGACGCGTGGACGTCACGCACGCCCAGCTCGTCCAGCGTGGGCAGGTCCGGCGCCGCTTCCAGCCGTTCGGGCGCCGCCACGGCCAGCGCCCGGATGCGGCCGGACTTCACATGCGTCATCGCCTGAAGGGTGTCGAAGTACGCGTCCACCTGTCCGCCCAGCAAGTCGTTGATGGCGGCGGACGTGCCCCGGTAACTGACGTGCGTGACCTGCAGGCCCACTTGACGCGCGAAAAGCGCCGCCGCCAGATTCGGACTTGATCCGACCCCTGAATTTGCGAACGACAGCCCGCCCGGCGCCTTGCGCGCATGGGCCAGCAACTGCGGCACGTCGGTCGCCAGGTCGGCCCGGACGTACAGGACCAGCGGACTGGTCGCCACCTGTGCCACCGGCACGATGTCGCGGGGGTCGTAGGGCATGCTCTTGATCATGGCCGGATTGGTCGCCGTGCCCACGCTGCCCAGCAACACCGTGCGACCGTCCGCCGGGCTCTTGGCGACATAGGCGGTTCCGATCGCGGCGCCGCCGCCCGGACGGTTGTCGACCATGATCGGGCTGCCCTGGTCCGCCTGCAAACGCTCGGCCAGCACACGGCCATACAGGTCCGTGACGCCGCCGACCGCATACGGGACGACGATACGCTCCACGGACGCGTCGGCAGCCGAAGCCGTCGCGGTCATGCCCGCGGTGGATATGCACGCGGCTATCCACGCCATCAATACACGCATTTTCCTGTCTCCTCGCCGTTGTGGCTGTCTTGATTTAGGGGCAATTCTAGGAAGGTTCCCGCCATTGCACCCCAGCAGTTTTGTAATAGCAGCTCTCAACAAAGCGTTATGAACGGACCGCGGACGCGACCCTAGAATTTGCAGCTCCCTTTCCAAGCCATGCCGTCACAGAAGGACCATGATGAACGCACTCGATTCTTTTTCGATTTTCGGCCCATTGCCCCGGCAAGCCGAATTCATGGAGGCGGCGGCGGGCATCCTGGCCCAGGTGTCGCCAATGGCAAGACTGCGCGAACTGCGCGGCGCCAGCCCGGGGTGGGATACCGCCACCTGGAAGGCGCTCGCTGAAGCCGGCTGGACGTCGGTCACGGTGCCCGAAAGCCTGGGTGGGCTGGGCCTGGACGTCGAAGTGCTGGGCGCAATCGCCACTGCCGTCGGCGAATCCCCCCTGCCCGACCCCTATCTGGGCGCCGGCGCCCTGCCCGCCCTCGTGCTTCCGGCCTTTGCGGACAACGCGCTGGCCCGCGACCTGCTGAACGACGTGATCAGCGGATCGGCCGTGCTGGGCCTTGCCTGGCAGGAAAACCCCGGCGAACTCATCCCGACTTCCGTGTCGACCTCCGCCAGCATCGAGGGCGATCGGATCCGCCTTGTGGGCAGCAAGCGGTGGGTGTCGCCCGTTGGGGCTACCGGCTGGCTGGTGCACGCCCGCAGGGGCGAGCTGCCGACGCTGGTCTGGCTGCGGCCGGACGACGCCGGCGTCACGGTGGAAACCGAACAGCGCGCGGACGGCAGCCTGTTGTGCACGCTGCAGATGGACGTCGTGTTGTCCGCCACGCGTATCGTCGCGCAAGGCGAGGCCGTGGACAGCGTCTGCCAGCAGGCGCTGGAGACGACGCGCCTTTTGCAGTGCAGCGAACTCTACGGAATCGCCCGGCGCGTGTTCTGCATGACGCTGGATTACCTGAAGACGCGTGTGCAGTTCGGCCGTCCGATCGGCGCCAACCAGGCGTTGCAGCATCGCATGGTGGACGCCTACGTGGGCGTCATGGCGTGCGGCGCCCTGCTGGCCGACAGCTATCGCGAGGCCAGCCAGGACCCGGCTGCGCTGCCGCGCGTGGCGGCGTTGGCCAAATCCCGCATCGCTGAGCGGGTCATCGCGCTATGCCGCGAATCCGTGCAACTTCACGGCGCCATCGGATACACCGACGAATACGACATCGGCATCTATCTCAAGCGCGCCTTGCACCTGGCAAGCTGGCTGGGCAGTCCGCGCACGCTGCAGGCGCGCTACCTGGCCCTGCGCCAGCAAGGTGGCCGCCAGGCTCAGGCCGACGGCGTCGCGGCGTCGGGCGAAGACTACGCCGCCATGAGCGACGAGGGCTTCCGCCTGATGGTGCGCGGCTTCCTGCGTTCGAACTACCCGCAGCATCTGCGGCACGTGCCGCGCCGCCTGCGCCTCGCTGAAGTGCGCGACTGGTACCAGACCTTGTCGCGCAACGGCTGGCTTGCGCCCGCCTGGCCGCGCGAACACGGCGGCATGGCCCTGTCGCCCGCCAAACTGCTGATCTTCTTCGAGGAAATGGAAGGCTGGGGCGCGGCGCGACTGCCCGACCAGGGCATCATCAACCTGGGCCCGGTGCTGATCCAGCACGGCACGCCGGAACAGAAGGCGCACTACCTGCCGCGGATCCTGTCGGGCCAGGACATCTGGTGCCAGGGCTATTCCGAGCCCAACGCGGGTTCCGACCTGGCGTCGCTGCGCACCGAGGCGCGGCGCGTGGGCGACGACTTCATCGTCAACGGCCAGAAGATCTGGACGACGCTGGCCCACGACGCGACCCACATCTTTGCGCTGGTGCGCACCGACAAGACCGTCAAGCCGCAGGCCGGCATCAGCTTCCTGCTCATCGACCTGAAGTCGCCGGGCGTGACCATCCGGCCGATCACCAACATCATCGACGAGCAGGAATTCTGCGAGGTTTTCTTTGAAGACGTGAAGGTCCCCGCCACGAACCTGGTGGGCGAATTGAACATGGGCTGGACCATCGCCAAGGACCTGCTCGGCTATGAACGCATCTTCGCCGGCAGTCCCCAGCAGTCGCGCCAGGCCCTGCATCATCTTGAGCAACTGGCCGACAGCCAGTCCCTGTTCGAACTGCCCGAGTTCTGCCAGACTTATGCACAACTGCTGGGCGACGTGCGCGAACTGGAATCGCTGTATGGCCTTTTCGCGGACATCGTGCGGCGTGGCGCACTGCTGCCGCCATCGGTTTCCGGCCTGAAGGTCCTGGCCACCGAAACCTACGTCCGCATCGCCCGCGAAATCGTGCGCTGGGCCGACGAAGCCGGGGGAACCTGGACCGGCGTGGCGATGAACGACGGCACCTCGCTCATTCCCGCCGCGCCGTTCCTGCAATCGCTGGTCACCACCATCTATGGCGGCTCCAACGAGATCCAGCGCAACATCGTGGCCAAGGCGGTGCTGGGCATGGCCAACCGATAAGGAGCCTTCTTGAAAGCAGCCTTCTACGAAATCCCCGGCGCGGCGCAGGACGTGCTGCGTGTCGGAGACGTGCCGCCGGAATCGCCCGGCGCCGGCATGGTCCAGGTCCGCGTCGCCGTCTCGGGCGTCAACCCTTCCGACGTCAAGACGCGCACTGGCTCGGGTGCGCGCGCCAATCCCTGGCCGCTCACGATTCCGCATCAGGATGGCGCCGGCGTCATCCTGCAGGTGGGTGCGGGCGTGGACGCGGGCCGGGTGGGCCAGCGCGTCTGGCTCTACGAATGCCAACTCGGCAGGCCTAACGGCACGGCGGCGGAAATGGTCACCGTTCCCGAAGGACTGGCCGTGCCCCTGCCTGACGGCGTGCCGCTGGAAGTGGGCGCCTCGCTGGGCGTGCCGGCCCTGACGGCCTGGTACTGCAACGAACAGATCCAGGCGCAGGCCGGGCGCTGTGTGCTTGTGCATGGCGGCGTTGGCGCCGTGGGGTTCTACGCAGCGCAAATGGCGCGACTGCGCGGCGCCGAAGTGTTGGCCAGTGTGTCGAACGCTGACCAGGCTGGTATCGCGCAAGCGGCCGGCATCGAGACCGCACCGCGTGGCGCCGACCTGAATGGCGCAGCCAGGCAATGGCTGGCCCAGCGGCAGCGCGAAGGCTTCGACGCCTTCATCGACCTGGATTTCGCGGGCAACCTGTCAAGCAATCTGGCGCTGGCCGAAAATGGCGCCCACATTGCGACCTATGCGTCGGACACCGACCTGCAGCCCGCCTTGCCGGTGCGCGACCTGATGCGCCGCAATCTGCGGCTGTCGTTCCTGCTGGTCTACACCATGCCGCCGGTGCAGAAGCAAAAGGCCATCGCACAGCTCAACCAATGGCTGGCGGATGGCAGTCTGCATCACCCGCAGGTGCACACCTACGCGCTGGAAGACATCGCAATGGCGCACCAGGCCGTCGAAACGCGCAGGCATGTGGGCAAGGTGGCGGTGCTTCCCTGAACGCGGTAGCTATCCAACACGGTGGGCGTAAGCGGGTCGCGGCCGTGGCGCATCGAGCACGGCCATGCAGGCCTCCAGCACCCGTTCCGGATGGATCGAATTGATGCCGGCCGACAAGACTTCCGGCACGACGTCCCGGGCATACTCTCGCGCCCAGAACCACTCCGGATTGGGTTCGTTGAACACGCCCACGTAGGGCACGCAGACGCCCTGCGCAATATGGGAAGGGCCACAGTCGTTCGAAACAATCAGGCGCGCGTCCTGCATCAGCGCGGCCAGGTCGGCCACCGGCCGGCAGAATTCCACGCGAAAATCCGGCCGCTGCATGCGTTCCAGGCGGTCACGCTCGGCGGCTTCGTCCGGCCCGAGGACAAAGGTGAACTGCGCTGCTCCTCCTAGCCGCGCCCGGATCATCCCGGCCAGGGCCACATAGTGATCCAGCGACCACCGCTTGAATTCGCCCGCTCCCCCTCCCGGGATCAGGACGATGTCAGCCGGCTTAGTCTTGTCCACGCACAGCTTTGCGATCTGAGTGAAGCACTGGCGCGCGGTGGAATGCGCATCGTGCCCGCGTAGCGTTTCCAGGAGACGCAGGTTCGCCAGGCCGATGTACTCGCGAATGTCCTTGGTGTGGGAATGCGTCCAGACGCAGTCGCCAACCCTTCGGTTCTTGAAACCCACGCGCAGCGCGGGCCTGCGAAGCAGGTTGATGAGCGCGAAACGCTCGCTCGTATGATGCAACGTCAGGGATGCGCTTGCCCGGGCAGGAAGCGCCCTGAGTTGCTCGCCGAACGCATCGGCGCGAATGAACTCGTCAACCCACGGCAGGCAGGTGTAGTAATCGCCCACCTCGTAGCGCGAAACGACCCGCACCCGCCTGTCCGGCCACCATTGTTTCAGCAGGTAAAGCGTGGGAAACGCGACGATCTGGTCGCCAAACCGCGGCTGACTTCGGACAAAAACGACGATATCGGACATGGCCCCTGACCTATTGGAATGAACGTGCTGACGCGCGCTACGCGTGGGTTGGCGCCAAAATGACGAAGCTCACTCCCGTGGCATCACTTTGCGCAACCCGCGCCGGTGCGCGATTCGGGCAACGGGGTATTCGCAGGCGTGTTGCCTGCGAATTCGCGAATCTTTTCGGCCAGATCCGGCGTCGGCTTCTCGTAGCCGTAGCAGTACGGCGGGACCGGCGCCGACTCGGGCCGGTAGTCCTGCAGCACGGGCTTCGCATCGCCCAGATACAGGTTGTCCTTCAGCCGCAGAAAGGCCTTGTAGTCGCGGGTATAGCCGTGCTGGTCTTTACGCTTCTCGTAGGCGCCCCGATCGGATTCGCCGTTGCCCAGCGCGCTGCGCTGCGACGCCTTGGGGATATAGCTGCAGTAATTCACGTTGATCCCTTCCACGGTGGGAAAGAATTCCGGTTCCGCGCATTTGCGCTGTGAGTCGTTGTTGAAGATGTTGCCTTCAACCAGCGCCTTGGCTTCCAGGCTGAAGCTCATGCCGTAGAAATCCCAGTTCTCCACCAGGTTGTTGAACAGGTGAAACGTGCCGAACTGCGCGCGTGGATTGCGCTGCACGGTGTTGAAGAAATAGTTGTGGTGCAACGTCACGCGGGCGATCGAGTCGCGATCGTAGTTGTGAAACAGATTCTTCGACGTGATGTTGTTCAGCAGCATGACCTTGTTTGAATTGTGGAACTTCGTCCACGAGATCGTCACGTCGGTCGAGCCATTCTTCACGTTGAGCAGGCGGTCGGACATGCGCGACAGATCCATGTGGTCGACCCACACGTCGCGGCTGCCGTTGGCCACGTTCACGGCCTGCGTAAGCCGGTTCAGCCGCCCGTCGATCGTCAAGTGCGTCAGAATGACGTTCTGGCTTCCGTACACGCCCAGGCCGTCGTCGATCAAGGCGACCCGCTTGCCGCGTCCGTCTATCGTCGTGTTGGACGGCACGCGCAGCTGCGAGTCCAGGACAATGGTCATGTCCGATGCAAAGCGGATCCACGTCGGCCCTTTCTTGGCCTGCGCCAGGGCGGCTCGCAACGTGCCTGGCCCCTTGTCCTGGTCCGACGTCACCACGATGAACTTGCCGCCCAATCCGCCCGTGGCCTTGGCGCCATAGCCTTCACGCTGCTGCAGCAACGTGGCAATGAACGAGCACTGTTCATCCGGCGCCGCGCACCGCTCCTCGGCGGCCGCCGCGCCGCCGTACAGCGCCGCCAGCGCCAACAACCAGGCTATCGCCTTTTTTCGTGCAAACATCGAATCCGCTTCCTATTCTTGCGCGGACCGATCCGCGGAGGTCACATGGCGCCAGATGCCGCCGCTCAGGCGCAGGTTCTCGGGCGCCCCGGCCAGATGTTCCCGAAGCCGTTCGAAATACGCCTTCTGCCAGCGCTGCGCATAGGCGTCCGGGTCCTCGCCCGGATTGGCCGCCGGTAGCATTTCCAGCGTGTACGCCACGCGCCCGTTCTCCCAGCGCGGCGCGTAGAACACCGACGGCACGTTCAGGCGATGCGCCAGATGGGACGCGAAGCTCGAGTACGTCACGTCCTGTCCTTCGAACGTCGTGCGCGGCGCGGCGGGGTTTGCGGCGCCGTCGATGGCCAGGCACAGCACGTAGCCCGATCCGATCGCGCGCATGCAGGCCTTGGCGACCTGCGCCTCGCTCTGATCGGCGGTGGAGATCAGGGCAGCGGAATAGCTGCTCTTGGCCACGCTGGGCGCCGTGGCCAGCCAACGCGACGGGATGCCCACCAATTCCAGGGCCATCAGGCCGGCGTACATGGGGCCGACGTGCGCCGTGGCGACCACGACGCCGCGCCCTGCCGCCAGCAACGGCGCAAAGAACTGTTCGCCGGTATCAAGTTCGCCCAGCAATTCCATGGCCTCTTCGACACGCTCTTCGCGGCATTCAAGCCAGTCGAACAGCAGATGGTCGATCATGTGGCCCCAGCGCGCCCGGCGCTCCCAGGTGGCGCGGTCGATGGACGTGTCGCCACGCATCGACCAGGCCCAGTCCAGGCGGGCCTGCGGAATGGGCGCGGTGTCCAGCTTTTCCTCCATGCGGGCCATGGCTTCCTGGAAGGTTTCAGGAAGCCGCGCGCCCCGCGCGGCGACGTACTGCTCGAACAGGTTCTCGGCCTCCTGCTTGCGGCCCGCCTGCGATAGCGCGCCAATGGCCGAGCGCTGCCACAGCAGGTTGTCGGGCGATTTCTCGAGCAGCTTCAGGGTCTGCTCGGCTGCCTCGTCGTACTGCAAGGTGTAGCGCAGCGCGCGGGCGTACAGCGCGCGCGTCTGCTCCAGGTCTGGCGCCAGTTCAAGAGCCTGGGCCAACGGCGCCACCGCATCCTTGTAGCGGCCGGCGCGCAGCAGGGTTTCACCGTAAAGCGTCAACAGCCTCACGTCCGTCGGCGCTGCCTGCAAGCCCGCCTCGAAATGCGTCAGCGCATGGACTTTGCGATCATCCTCGGTGGCGCGACGCAGATGCGACAGACCCAGCGACGAACGCAGCGCCGCGCAATCGTGGCCGGCGCCAAGGGCGGCGTCGCCGAACGTGATCGCCGCCGCGGTGCGGCCGTCGGCCATCAGCGCGCGCAGGGCCGTCGTCGCCACGCGTTCGTTGGGCAGCTTGTCCGGATCCAGCGCGGCTGCGATGCCCGCCGCCTCGGCCGCATCGCCGTTTCGCACGAAGGCCGTCATCCACCAATGCGCTTCGCCGGGCTCAGCCCGGGCCTGGTCCAGGGTCGCGCGCGCGACTTCGGCGGCCTCGGGCACCCGGTCGGCCTGCACGCGCAGCTGGATCCGCGCGGCATGCAGCGCCGCGTTGCCAGGTTCGATGCCCGCGGCGGCGTCCGCCTCGGCGATCGCCCGGTCCCATTGCCCCAGGCGGCCCAACAGGCTGGCGAGCAGGCGGCGGTCGTCGGCACGCGACGGCAGGACGCCGATCAGCACATTCAGCGCGGCCACCGCAAGATCGATCCGCGCCTCTTTGATGTAAGGCGCAACCAGCAGCCGCCGCACGTCGCGCCAACCGTCGTTGGCCTGCCGCAGCACGGGCTCCAGCGCAGCCATGTCGCGCTCGGGATCGGCCGAGGCGCGTATCTGTCCGATGACCTCGCGCAGGCGGGCGGTGGCGGTCCGCGCATCCGCGACGGACTCGGTCGCGCGAGTTTCCATAACCGTGTCAACCATGACGCAGCCCCCTCAACAAAGCCATCGCCACGCGAGCGATGAACATGAACACAAAGCCCAACGCCAATGCCTGCAACAGCAGGATGCCGACGCGCGGGCTGCTGGGCCGGTCCGTGGGGACCGGCTGCGCGATGATGGACAGGTACCGCTGCAGACGCAAAGCGTCCGTCATCGCCTGCTGATACGACTGCTGCGCCAGGGTCAGGTTCGAATCCGCGAACGCCTGGGTGTTGCGCAACGCCTCGTACGACTTGAGCTGCTTGGCTTCGGTGTTGCCGTCCCCGCTCAAGCGATGGCGCACGGACGCAAGCCGCTTCTTCAAGGCCGCGACCTGCATCTGCGCCGGTTTGAGCATGAAATGATCCTTGTTGCCCAGGGCCCGGATCTTGTCCAGGTTGATCTGCGCAGTGCTCAGTTCCGCTTCGAGCTGGCTGGACAGGTTCAGCAGCATCGACACGGTGGCGGTCGGATCGATGTTTCCGTGCTGGGTGCGCCATGCCATCAGCGCGTCGCGGGCGGCGAAAGATTTCTCCTCGGCAAACTTGACCGACTCTTCGCTGACCTTCAGCTTGTCGGCGACGCCCTTCTTGTTCATCGAGCTGACGAATTCTTCGGCAAGGCCGATCAGCTCCTTGGACAGCATGGCGGCGTCCTCGGAAGAAAACGCGCTTACGCGCAGCACGTCGATCTGTTCCAGCGCGTTGAAGGAGACGTGCACCGACGCCTGATAGGCGCGATACAGGTCGTCCTCGCTGGAGTCCTCGGAAAGATGATTCAGCGGATCCCACCCTTCGTTCATCATGTAGCGCCGCAAGCCGACCTTCTTGTCGAGCTGCTGCATGGCGTCGCGCGACTTCAGGAAGTCGGCCACCGCCCACCCGTCCACGAACCCGCCCAGCATGCCGCCCGAATTCCCCGTGGTGAGCAGGCTGGCCGCCGCGCCCGCGCCGCCTTGCTGGCCCGACGCCGACTGCACGAAGAACCGCGACTCGGCCTCGTAGCGCGGCGTCGCGACGAAAGACACGTACAACAGGGCAATCGCAACCGGCGCCAGGACGATGAGCGCATTGATCCAGCGATGGCGACGGCGCTCGCGCACCGCCGACTGCCGCTCGCGGCGGCGGCGTTCGATCTCGGAGCCGCCTTCAGAGGCCGACGTCGTCGAAGCTGCCGCCGAGGACGTCGTCGCCTGTGCCGGCGTCGCTCCGAGATCGTCGCGGGGGATACCTGCGGAGGCACTGGTCGAGGTCGTCGTCGATGCTGAGCGCGCTTCGTTCATAGATCAAGCCTTTGAAGCAGTAATCCGCCAACTGATTCTGGCGGTAACTGGAAAAAATAAGAGTCCGACCGACCAGCCGTTCTTCGAACAGGGCGAGCCAGAGTCGGGTGAAACGGCAGGGTTCGAAGGGCATGGTCCCTTCGATCACGTAGACGTCGAACGCTGGCGCCAGCGCCAGCGCGAACGAAAACTCCTGCCTTGCGTAGAGCGGCCAATGCTCCATGGGCTTGGCCAGGCATTTGGGATCGCTGATCAGGTCTGCAACCAGCTCGTAGGTCGTGTCGGCGTCGATCTCGTACATCTCGCTCACGAAATCGATCATGCTCAGACCGTTCGCCTTGCCACGGATAAATCCCTGCCGCCCGATCGCCCACGACACGTTGCCATCGTGCTTCACGAAGCCCTGGCGCGGCGGTCGCAGGCAGCACAGCACGTCCACGAGCTGGCGATGCATTTCCGGCGCGGGCGACAGCAGCGCGTAGCGCCCGGCCGGGATATCGAGCGTGGCGTTGGCCAGCAGCGGCTGCCGGCTGCCGAAGGCGTAGGGTTCGTCAGTGACGCCATTCAAATGGATCATCTTTAGGACCTGTTAACTCACATCGGCTGGACATTGGGACGGGCGAGGCGCTCAGCGATCAGCGCGACCACCATCAGGAACACCAGCGAGGTCAGGAAATAGCCCAAGCTGGCATCGTGCGACTCGTACGCCTGGAAATACGCCGAACGCAGCAGCTGCATGCCATGCGCGAACGGCGACCAGAGCATCCAGGGGCGCAATTGCTCCGGAAACTGCTCCGACACGAAAAAGACGGCCGCGAAGATCTGCAAGAAGCGCTCGATGATCGGTGCGAGCCGAAGAAAGAAGTGCCAGTAGGTCGCGATCGAGCCGAACAACACCCCCATCGCCGTCCCGCAACCTCCCATCAGCACCACGAAAAGGAGGAACCCGGCCCAGCTTTTCGGCAGCGTGATAAGGCCAATCGCGTGGCCGGCGGTGATCAACACCCCGAACACCACCAGATACACCGACACATAGATAAGCGCCTGCACCAGCGCACACATCAATGGCGTGACGCCCTGGAAGTTCAGCAGGCCGCGAGCCGACACATAGGCCGTGCTGCTCCTGAACGCGATCTGCCGGAACATGATCCAGGTCGTCGCACCCAACAGCGAGAACGTCTGCACGTCCATGCCCAGGATGTAATGCGTGCCCATCAGGATGTACAAGGACGAAATCAGCGTCAGCAGCACCACCGGGCCGACCAGCGCCCACACCAGGGCGATGCGGCTTTCGCCGTGCATCACGCGCAGCTGGTAGATGAACATCGCCATCAGCGTGCGCCCGACCGGCCGGGCCTGGCCTGCCGTCTCCGGCGGATGTCCTTCGTGCAGGACGCGCAGGTGGTCCCGCAGGATCTCCAGGTCGCCCGCTTCGTCCCGCGGCACCTCGATTTCCAGCGCGATGTCGTTGCGCGATGCATGGCGCCGCGCTTCGCGCGCTTCGTCCTGCTTGCGCCGCTCGACGCGCCGCGCATGCGCCGCGGCCAGACGCTCGTCCTCGGCCACCAGCTTGGCCGGCATGTATCCCGGCGCAAATACCTCGACACCCGCGCGGATGTCCTGCTCCAGCAGGCGCACGATGATGCGCAGGCGCCGCCGGGAGAAGTCAGCCAGGGTCTCGTCGACCCCGCTGCGGGCAATCTCCGCGTCCAGCTCCGCCTGCACGGCCTCGTACACCGCCCGCCGGGCGGCCACGGAGTCGTGCGGCTCGCCCTGCAAGCGGGCAAGCAACGGCTTGAACAGCACGGCCGGCGTGGCCTTGGCTTCGAACAGCTTGGCCGGGTCCAGCCGCCAGGCGGCGACGCCGGCCCCTACCGTGTAGTTACTGTCTTTCCGGCGCGATCGCCAGCCTTTGATCCGATCCTCGTTACTCATCGACGCGCTATTGGGCTACGCCGGTCGAGCTGGAGCCGGAATCGCTGTCGATGGCTCGCGTGGCGCTGAAGCCGGCGCTCATCGTGACGCGGAAGGCGGAAAGCACCTTCTGCACCTGCGTGAACGGGGCGTCCGAAATGTAGATCGCCTGACCCTCATGCACCGTGAATTCGCGCGCCAGCGCCACCTGCTCCGGACGGGTCAGGTCGAACTGATAGACCACGGGCAGCTGGTCCGGCTTGCCTTCCGTCCCGGCGGTCGCGGGGGTGAACAGGAACACGGATCGCGGGTCGGCCAGCTTGTCGTCCAGGCCTTTGGAATCCGCCAACGCGTCCAGCACGCTGTAGTTGCGCTTGCTGATCGCCACCCGGCCTTGCTGGCCTGCCGCGCCCAGCACCGTCAGGAACTCCTTGGAGTCGTAGGCGGTGATGACGTCGCCAGACCGCAGCAGGATGTCGTTGTTCTGGTTCCGGTAGATATCCGACAGGCGCACTGACGCCACCTGGTTGTCCCGGCGCAGACTGACGATCAGCTGCTCCGGATTCGTCTGCACCGGCGCGGCTTGCGCCAGCGCGCTGCTCAGGCGCTGGGACGTCTGCGTAATCGGGTACATGCCTGGCTTGGTCAGGTTGCCCTGCACCGTCACCATCTGCCCGCGCGCGTCCGCGGCGCGCGTCACGCTGACGTCGGCGCCGACGACGAGCTTGCTCAGCCGCGCCACGATGGAGTCGTGCAACTGTCCCAGCGTCAAGCCTTGCGCCCGGAATTTGCCGATGATCGGGAACGTGACATAGCCCAGGCGATTGATTTCCTGGTTGCCCAGGTCGCTCACGCCGGACGGATCGGCGGCGAACACACCCAGGCCGCCGCGCTCCCACACCTTCACGTTGATGCCGTCGCCAGGAACCAGGCTATCGAATCCCGCTTCCGACAGATCGCGGTAACGGACGGGGAAATCGGCCACCTCGGGCACCCTGCTCTTCTGCACGAGGTCGCGAGACACGGGCATCACGATGACGTCCTTGTCATCGTGAGCCCCCGTCATTTCATTGAGCATCGGGCCGGACCGCGGCAGCTGGCAACCCGTGAGTGTCAGTGCGGCAAGCAGCAGCATGGCCACGGTCAGGTGGCGCCGCGAGCCCAGGGCCGAGACGTTCATTTGCATAAGTTCCTTCAGCATCAGCAGCTTAATAAAGAGCAATCACCAAGACAGCGCAACAACGAATCACGCCTGCTTCAGGCGACGCGGCGCCAGGTCGATGCGTTCATCGTTCTCGGACTCGGACATGGCGGGCATGCAGATGCTCATGAACTTCGTAAGCATCGCATCGAGCGAAAACAGCTCTTTCGCCCGCTGGCGGCTGTGCGCCCTCAGCTCTTGATTGGTGCGCACACGGTCCACCATCGACACCACCTTTTCGCACGCCTCGTGCATGTCCGGGTGGTCCACGTCGGTCAGCAGGTGGCCCGTCTCGCCCTCGACGAAGCACTCGCCTGCGCCGCCTGCCGGCGTGGAGATCACGGGGACCCCCAGCAACTGTGCTTCGATCAGCACGTTCGGCAAGCCTTCGTAGCGAGACAGCAGCACGCTGGCGTCCATCTGCGAATACCAGAAGCCGACATGGTTGGACAGACCCACTAGCAATAACCTTCCGGTCACGTTCAGCTCTTCGGCCAGCGCCTCGATGATGTCTCGCAAGCGTCCATCGCCCACGATGACAAAGCGCGCCTGTGGCCGATCCTTCAGATACAGGGCCGCCAGCTTGATCCACAGCTGCGGTCGCTTGTCCGGCTCCAGCCGGAACACGCCGCCGATGGTTTCCGTGGCGTCGCTCGTGGCTTCCTGGAAGGCTTTCCACTTTTCCTTGTCGGCGTCCGACGCGTCAGTCGCCAGGTCGGGAACGCCGTTGTACAGGATGTGAAAGCGCATGATCGGGATGCCCAACCATTCCGAATACGCCTCGGCGGCCTTGCGGCTGTTGCTGACGAACACCACGCCCGGCACCAGCGCCAGGGCCTGGTACAGCTCGGGGTACTCTTCGCGGAAGCGATCCTTGCGGATGTTGGGCGGCAGCCCGCGGAACACCAGATGGATGGTCGGAGCGCCAGCCAGCAGCGCGGCCAGCGCGCCGAACAGGCACGTGCCGTCCTGCCACAGGCTCACGACGTCGAACGAGTTGGCGCGCAATACCGGCGCCAGGCGCGTCACGCCGTAGTGGACGGGCGGGGGCAACTGCTCCAGCAGGCGGCTCAGGCTGCCTTCCGGAACCGACTGGTGAGACACCGAGATCGCCGGCAAGCGGTTGATTTCCGTGACCGGAATTCGCGCCTTGACCAGGACGGGCAGGAAAAAGTCGTCCTGCTTCTTGGGCGAGCCCGACGGTTCGGTGTGCTGCTTGACCATCACCTCGACCTTCTTGGGCCGCATGACGATGTCGGGAGGCTGATGCTCGGGCGACTCGGCCAGGCGGGTCAGTTCGCCGGCCAGGCGCGTCAGCTGCCGTTCGGCGCCGCCGGGCCCCAGGCTTCCCGTGACAAGCGCCACGGAAACCGGCTTGTCCGCCGTGTGTTCGGCGATCTTGCGGTTGCGAAAATGCAGGATCGCATGCTTCATCGACACGATCCGCACGTCCTTGCCCGCCAGCGCCTCTTCGGACTCGAAGCGCTGATAGAACGCGTAGTCGCTTGCCAGCCCCTCCGCGAGTTCGGCCGCCTTGCTGCCGGGCGCCAGATGCTTGGCCACCGGCGCGATCGCGTCGAACGCGTCGGCCAGCAGGCCGCGCTTGCGCAGCCGCTTGGCGAATTCGACGCGCATGTTGCGATCCGTGTACTGCGTGATCAGCCGACGGAACAATGCGTCGGACTGATCGTGCGCACGGATGTCGCTAAGCAGCTTTGCCCGCGAAAAAAGCCGGTCGGGGTTGGTCGCCGACGCGGGCAGATGCCTGTCCACCAGCGCCAACGCCTCGTCCAGATGCCGCTCCTTCACCAGGCGGGTCGCGCAAAATCGCACGATCTGCAGATCGTCCGGGCATTCCTCCAGCAAGGTCGCCCATTGCTCGGCCATGCCCTCGTTCAGGCCCGCCGACTCCTGCAATCGAAGCAGAAGGAAGCGGACCTTCGAATCCTCCATGTGATCCCGCGCCAGCACCTTTGCTCGGGCCAGGTTTTCCTGTGCGACTTGCACCCGTCCCGACGCGGCGACGATTTCCTCCAACTGCGCTTGAACCTGTTGAAGATCGGACGCGGCGTCCGCTCGCTCGGTAATCAGTGGAGGATTCATGCTGCCTTTCTCCGGTTGATCTTCTCGATCCACACTTGGCAGCGCTCGATGTAATGGTCGAACTGCGCCGGATTCTCGGAACGCTCCTGCAGCTTCTTCCAGTACGGCAGAGCCAGTTCGAAACGGTGCAGGCGCATGGCGCCGACGGCAGCCAGGCGCAGGCCGATGGGATCATCCGGCACCAGGGCCACGATGCGTTCGCCCAAGGCCAGGCGTTCGGTCGTGCTCGACGAATCCAGCGTGCGGGCTTCGGCGTACAGATAGGCCAGGATGCGACGCTTTTCGTGATCCACTTCCGGCATGCCGGGCCACGATTGCGCAACGCGGTCCAGCAGGTTCCAGGCGGCCTGGTGGTCGCCCTGCGACAGGATCTGGCGGGCGCCGCGGATCGCACGCGGTCCCAACCGGCCAAGCTGGCGTTCGGCTTCGTCGCGGGCGCTTTGATCGGCGGACGGATGGGCAAGCACGTTCTTGTATGCGTCGATGGCTTCGCCAAACCAGCCGCCGTTGAACGCCACACGCGCAAAGTGAAGCTTGGTGTTGAACGGCGCGGCTTCGCCGGCCGCGGCCTGCTCCAGATGGCGCATCGCGGTCTTCTTGTCCCCCAGCGCATCGGCGGCGCGGCCGCGCATGGCATGCAGTTCGGGGAAGTCGACGTTCGTGTCCAGCGCCAGGTTGGTCAGGTCGATCACTTCCTTGTGATTGCCCGCCACCAGTGCGGCTCGCACGCCCAGGCGCATCGCGCGCTCGAAGGCACGCTGGGCTCGGGCACCGGCCAGCGCATCAGGATTCAGCAGACGGTGGGCGCAGATGCGTTCGGCGGCGTCGCGCAGGCGTCCTTCCTCCAACGCGCGATTGCCTTCCTCGGCCCAGGTCGCCGACTGCGACTGCAGCCATGCGACGACGTCTTCCTGCTGGCTCTTGACCAGGCCGCAAGACACGGCCAGCGTCGCCGCGACCATGATGCAACCGCGCCACGAGGCTTCCTTGACCAGTTCCAGGGCGTCGCCGTCTTCCAGCGCGGGCTGCTCGCCCGCCAGGTCGCGCAGCGCGTCGCGGTCGCCGGCCAGCAGCCGATCGCGCCACAGCATGGCAAAGCCGCGGCCGTAGTTGGGCAGCGCCGCGCGGACCTCATGGACCCAGCGGATCGCGCCTTCCATGTCGCCGGAGGTCTGCAGCAGCGACAGGACCGTGTCGGCCGCTTCCAGCGCCGTCGCATCCTGCGGCGAGGAAATGCGGAACAACTGCTTCCAGTTGCCCAGGCTCTCGTCCACGTAGCCCAGGTGGCCAGCGGAGACCGCTGCGATACGAACGATTTCGGGTGTTTCGATCTCGTCGCCCAGCAGGCTGGCCGCCAGCGAGTAGGCCACGTCATGGCGGCCCGTCTTGAACTGGTTGCGCATCAGGATCTGCTCGGCCCTGCTGCCCGACGCCAGGGCGCCGTCCACGCCGCCCAGCAGCGCCAGAGAACCTTCGTAGTCGCCCAGCTCTTCCTGGATGCGTGCAAACAGCAGCACGTGATCAGGCAGGCCGGGGTAGCGGCGCAGCACGTCGCGCACGCGGCGCGACGCTTCGCGCAGATCGCCGGACTCCCAGAGCTTTTCGATGCGCTCGGCGCTGTCCTCGGCGCCCAGCTTGGGCGCGCTGGGTTGCGGGGTGGATGCGCCCATGCGCGGACGCATGAAATTCTTGTACCAGTCGGTATACAGGCGCTCGGCGAAGACCGAGGTGTAGTGCGTCAGGTCGAGCCCGCCGTCCTCCATCGCTTCAGCCTGCCCGATCTTGTTCATGAGGGGCGTCGGGTCGTAGCACGGCACGCCGATGCGCTGGGCGGCGGCGGCCACGGCGGCGATCAATTGCTGCCGTTGCTCGATCGGCACGTTGTCCGGCGTCATGGCGTTGACGTGAGTGACGAACACCACCTTGTCGCGGCCCAGCAGTTCGACGAGCTGGCGCATTTCCTGCTCGATCTCTTCGTCCGTCTGATCGCGCTTCACGATGCGGGCCAGCAGGTCACGATCCTCGGTATTGAGGCTCTTGAAAACCGGATCCTGGTCCAGCGCCGCGCGGCGCTCGGCGAGCCGCTCGGCGGAGGCCATGGACCAGAACGCGCGAGTACGGGCGCGATCCGCGAAGAACTCGCTGAAGTAGCGGCCCAGGTAGTTGGACTGGATGGGATGACCGTCGATGGTCAGCAGCTTGCGCGAGGACAGCTCGACCATGTACATGTCGGCCGGCTTGTGCGTGCCGCGGCGAGCCTGTTCGCCATTCGAGGGGCGGAAAACCAGGCGCTGGACGTCGGCGGGAATGTCGGCCTGGCCGAACAGGAAACGCGCCTGTTGCAGCGCTTCGGCCGCCGTGTGCACGAAACCGTAGTTGCGGCCGAGTTGGAGTTTGATCGGGTAGCGGCCCACGGCATCACGCAGCGGCGTATGGATGCGGCAGGTTCCGATGGGAGCAATGGTGAAAGCGGTCATTCAGGGTCTCTCCTGTCGTAGTGGATATCCAGCCTGAACTCAGAGAGTCCAGTACAAGAGGTCGGCGGGAAGCCGTTTGGTATCCAGTACGGACTTCAAGTCGCACACCATGCCGCCGCTCTTGACGAGCTGGGGCAGGTCTTGCCAGATGGAGTCCATGGTTTCGCGGTGGGGCACCGCCAGGATCAGCACATCCATGTCGCGGAACTGGTCGCGGTCGACGAGCTTGATGCCGTACTCGTGTTCCATCTGCTCCGGATCGACCATCGGGTCGCACGCAACCGGGGTGATGCCGTATTGGCCGAGGGCGTTGTACAGATCGACGATCTTGGAATTGCGGATGTCGGGAACGTTTTCCTTGAACGTCATGCCAAGGATGCCGACGCGGGTCGAGGCGTTCAGGCGACCGTTGCGGGCAAGCTGCTGCACCAGGCGCGATGCAACGTGCGCGGCCATGCCGTCGTTGATGCGGCGGCCGGACAGGATGACTTCGGGGTGATAGCCCAGTTCCTGGGCCTTGGACGTCAGGTAGTAGGGGTCGACGCCGATGCAATGGCCGCCGACCAGGCCGGGCGTGAACTTCAGGAAGTTCCACTTGGTGCCCGCGGCCGCCAGGACTTCCGACGTGCGGATGCCGACCAGATCGCAGATCTTCGACATCTCGTTCATCAGGGCGATGTTGATGTCGCGCTGGGTGTTCTCCAGCACTTTCGCGGCTTCGGCCACCTTGATCGACGATGCGCGATGCACGCCGGCGTCGATGATCTGTTCGTAGACGCCCGCGATGACTTCCAGCGATTGCTCGTCCTGGCCGGAAACGATCTTCACGATCTTCTCGAGCGGATGCTCACGGTCGCCCGGGTTGATCCGTTCCGGGCTGTAGCCCAGCTTGAAGTCGACGCCGCAGCGCAGACCGGACGACTTTTCCAGCTCGGGACCGCAGATTTCTTCCGTGGCGCCGGGGTGGACGGTCGATTCGAACACCACGATGCATCCCGGGCGCAGCACGGGGCCGATCGCCTCGCATGCCCGGACCAGCAGGGAGAAATCGGGATTGTTCTTTTCGTCGACGGGCGTCGGAACGGCCACCACGAAGAAATCGCATCCTTCCAGTTCCGACAACTGGTCGGTGAATTGCATGGGTGATGCAAGCAATACGTCGCGCTCGATCTCTCCAGTCCAGTCATCACCCTCTTTCAGCCGTGCGATTCTCCGCTTGTCCACATCAAAACCGATGACATCAAAGCGCCTGGAAAATGCCACGGCCACGGGAAGGCCGACATATCCAAGGCCACACACTGCGATTCTCTTTACCACGGGGGGACCTCACTGTTTTCGTCGTGTCGCAGACACTAGAAATCGACACCCGCAGGCAAGTAAATCGACATGAAGCCGAAATACATATGCCGTATACGGGCGGACATATAGCTAAAAATGAATTTCGGCTCGCCGCCGATTAACTATGTCGGGAAGCGAGCCAGGGCATCGTAGAGGGGCTGAACAGCAAACTTTTTTCTAAAGGTTTTTGTTGCTGTGGAAATAAATCAGAAATGCCCGTAATAAACCCGGGAAATCCCTCAAAGAATTACATTCATTACACAAATCGCAACATGCGGATCGGTGCGATTGTTAACAAATATAAAAAGTCGTTTTTGTTGGTCTGCATTAACCAAACTGAAAAACACTTACCGCATTTCACCAGATTATTTATTAATTGCACAAGGCAATATGAAGTTTTCTCGGGGAAATGGTGTGTTTTTTCATAATCAGCGGCTCGCACTCCGCCGCATCGCTGCATAAAGCGGGATTTCAGCGGCTAATCAAGCACCCGGGGCGACCGGGGCAAACGGCGGCGCGGATTTGAATAGGCGTAGCACGCAGCTGCGCGCCACATTGCGTGGAACAAAGTCCAAATGCAAAAAAGCCGGCACGCTTGCGCGATACCGGCTTTCAGCCAAAGGTGTCGGGAAACACCTTCATGAATTCGACCACATGAAGTGGTCGGGGCGAGAGGATTCGAACCTCCGACTCCTGCGTCCCGAACGCAGTACTCTACCAGGCTGAGCTACGCCCCGATCTTTACTACTTATCTAGCGGCGCTCAGTGCTACCAGATACTTGCTACCTTCCGCGGCCCACCAGGTCTGACGGCTCAGGCTGGCGTTTGGCGTTGGTTTGGCGTTGTGAAAAGAGCTTCTTGAAGACTTCTCGCTTGGCCCTTTCAGGTCAGCGATCTCTATTCACCGCGAAAGCGCAGAATTCTAACAGAGAATTTTGAAAAGGGGAAATGGGGTAGATCGAAAGTGCCTGGCGGGCCAGTTCGGCCTCGGCCACGGCGGCCTGGCGGGCGTGCTCCAGGGCGTCGGTGGCCTGGATGGCGGCGGCCACGGCGGCAAAGTCGGCGTCGCCCGTCTTGATGGCGTCGCGGATCAATTGCTGCTGCTCGGGCGTGCCCACTTCCATCACACGGATCAGGGGCAGCGTCGGCTTGCCCTCGCGCAGGTCGTCGCCCACGTTCTTGCCCAGGGCAGCGGCGTCGCCGCTGTAGTCCAGCACGTCGTCGACCAGCTGGAACGCGGTGCCCACATGGCGGCCGTAGGCGGCGGCGGCGGCTTCCTGCTCGGGCGTGGCGCCCGCCAGCACGGCGCCCACCTGCGCGGCTGCCTCGAACAGCTTGGCCGTCTTGTAGCGCACCACCTGAAGGTAGCGCTCTTGCGAGACGTCCGGGTCGTGCACGTTCAAGAGCTGCAGCACTTCGCCCTCGGCGATCACCGTGGTGGCTTCGGACAGGATGCTCATGATGCGCATCGAGTCGGCCTCGACCATCATCTCGAACGAGCGGGAATACAGGTAGTCGCCCACCAGCACGCTGGCGGCGTTGCCGAACACGGCGTTGGCCGTCTCGCGGCCGCGGCGCAGGTCGGATTCATCCACGACGTCGTCGTGCAGCAGGGTGGCGGTGTGGATGAATTCCACCACGGCGGCCAGCAGCTGATGATGCGTGCCCTCGTATCCCAGGGCGCGCGCCACCATCAGCACCATGGCTGGCCGCATGCGCTTGCCGCCCGCCCCAATGATGTAGTCGCCGATCGTGCGGATCAGGACAACATCGGAATTCAGCCGCTCGCGGATAACCGCATCGACGGCTTTCATATCGTCAGCAATGGGGGCAATGAGCGCGGGGAGATTCAAGACGTATCCGACAAGTGTGAAGCGAGCCGCGTGACGGCTCATACCGCTGGGCCCGCCAGCGGTCGGCGGGGGGATTCGACCACGGATTATACGGGGAGTGCGCGGGAATTCCGGGCGCGGCCGCCGCAAGCGGCGAGGCCCGCGGTCCGGCGCCCTGCACGGGTCGGATCCACCGGCCGGATCAGCGCTCGCGAGACAGGAGGCCGCGCGCCGCCAGGTTGGCGTACAGCGCCCGCACGCCGATGGTCCAGGGAGGAATCTCCGTGCACAACTGCACGTCATTGACCAGCGCGCCCAGCCGCTCCGAGGCGATGACGACGCGGTCGCCCGGCACATGCGTGAAGCCGGTGCCTGGACCTTTGCGGTCCTTGGAGGGAGAGAACATCGTGCCCAGGAACAGCATGAAGCCATCCGGATACTGATGGTGCGCACCGCAGGTCTGGCGCACCAGATCCAGGGGGTCCCGGCTGATTTCGCGCATGTGGCTTACGCCATCCAGTTCGAAGCCATCGGCCCCTTCGATCCGTAGCGACACGTCCGCGTGGCGCACATCGTCCAGGGTGAAATTGCCGTCGAACAGCCGGATGAACGGCCCGATCGCGCACGAACCATTGTTGTCCTTGGCCTTGGTCAGCAGCAGCGCGCTGCGTCCTTCGATATCGCGCAGGTTCACGTCGTTGCCCAGCGTGGCGCCCACCACTTCGGCCCGGCTGTCGACGGCCAGCACGATCTCGGGCTCGGGGTTGTTCCACTGGGACTCGGGCAGCACGCCGATCTGGGCGCCGAATCCCACCGAGGCCATGGGCGGCGCCTTGGAAAAGACTTCAGCATCCGGGCCGATGCCCACCTCCAGGTACTGGGACCACTGGCCGCGCTCGACCAGTTCCGCCTTCAGGCGGACCGCCTCCGGCGATCCGGGACGCAGCCGCGACAGGTCGGAACCGATCAGCGCCTGCATGCGCACGCGAATTTCCTGCGCGCGCGTCGCGTCGCCGCCGGCGTCTTCCTCGATCAGGCGCTCCAGCAGGCTGATGGCAAAGGTGACGCCTGCAGCCTTTACCGGCTGGAGATCGCACGGCGCCAGGAGCCGCGGCCCGGCCGCGCCCTGCAATGTGGCGGCCATCAACGCCCGCGCGTCGCCCAACGATTCGCCTTTGGCTTCGCGCGCCAGCGCCACGCGGTCGGGGTGATCCAGCAGATCGGCCACGGTGGGCGCAACGGCAGTCAGGTCCACGACCTGGCCGTCGCGAACGACGACCACGCTGGGACCGGCGTTCGGGCCCGGGCGCCAGACCCTGCCTACCAGCAACGCCTGCGGCAGATCGGCAGGCAAAAAAATGTCTTCGTTCATGTTCTTCTCGCTTTAGCGGCCCTGGAATCGGCGTGCGAACGGCGTCGCCTCGTGTGCAAGGCAGTCTAGGAGACTTCATTTATGATGTCCAACATCATGAATTTCAGTCCAATAGGTTGGACACGACGCCATGCCCCGTGATTACGATGTACCCGCCATCCGGCGCGCGCATGACATCCTGCGCGTGCTTGCCAGCCGCCGAAGCCCCGTCAAGGCGGCCGAGCTTGTCGAAGCCTGCGGGTTGCCCAAGAGCACGCTGTACCTCCTGCTGGATTGCCTGGAACAGCGCCGCTGGATCGACCGACAGGACGGCGGCTACATCATCGGGCTGGAATTGCTGGCGCTGGGCTCCGCGTATCTGCGTCACGACGGGCTGCAAGCCGCCTTTCAACAGGCGGCCGGCGCCTTCGTGGCGCGCAGCAACGAGGTCGTGCAACTGGCCGCGCTGGACGGCTTCGACGTGATCTACCTTGCGCGGGAAGATGCGCGCCGCCCCGTCCGCCTGGTGTCGGACCTTGGCCTCAGGCTGCCCGCCCACGCTTGCGCGCTGGGCAAGGCTCTGCTGGCCAGCCTGCCTGCCGACGAGCTCGCGGCGCGCCTGCCCGACACCCTGCCCCGCGTCACGGACCGCACGATCACCGACACCGCCATCCTGCACCGGGAACTGGACGCCGCGCGGCAGGCAGGACTTGCCCAGGACCTGGAGGAAGTCGCCACCGGCCTGGTCTGCTATGCGGCCTATGTGGGCGTCACGCCGCTGGGAAAGCGCGTCGCCGTCAGCACGTCGATACCCACCGACCGCCTGGACGACGCCCACCGGCTCGAGGCAATGGAAGGCATCCGGCGCGTGGCGCGCGACATCGCGCTGCGGGTGATTCCGGGCGCTTGAAGCCTGCGCGCCACACCTAAGCCCTTAGCCTGCAACACCTTTTTGACTTTCCGGAAGTCCCAGGCTAATATCCCGGATTCGGTCAGCAATGCCCGAATTACGTCGGTTGTTCATGCAAACCGTCTTGCACGCTCAGGTATTGGGTATTGGTCCCATCTGAGCAACCCCAGTTGGTCACTCCAGCAGGGCCGCAGGATAGCCCGGGATTTCCGGGCTGTCGGCCAAGTCGGCAATCTTGCCCAGCAGGGCAGGCAGCATGGACGAACCCATTTACCTATTTAAGGAACACCCCATGTACGCGGTCGTAAAAACCGGTGGCAAGCAGTATCGCGTTGCCGCTGGCGAAAAACTCAAGATAGAACAGATACCGGCTGACATTGGGCAAGAAATCACCCTGGACCAAGTGCTGTCCGTGGGCGAAGGCGACCAACTGAAAGTTGGCACGCCCCTCGTCTCCGGCGCCGTGGTCAAGGCAACGGTTCTTGCGCAAGGCCGCCACGACAAGGTCAAGATCTTCAAGATGCGCCGTCGCAAGCACTATCAGAAGCGTCAGGGCCACCGTCAGAACTACACCGAAATCCGCATCGAAGCCATCACGGCTTAAGAAGCGACTCGGTACCACTTAGCAGGAGCTAAACATGGCACAGAAAAAGGGCGGCGGCTCTACGCGGAACGGACGCGACTCAGAATCGAAGCGTCTGGGCGTCAAGGCATTCGGCGGCGAATTGATTCCCGCTGGTTCGATCATCGTGCGTCAGCGCGGCACTCGCTTCCACGCTGGCGTGAACGTCGGCATGGGCAAGGACCACACCCTGTTCGCGCTGATCGACGGCAAGGTTCAATTCGGCTTCAAGGGCGCATTGAACAAGCAGACCGTCTCGATCGTCGCTGCCGAGTAATCGGATAGCAAGGCCGCGAACGGTTTGTTCGCGGACAAATACGGTCAGGAACGCGAGTCATCGCGTCTCCTAACGGCAAAAGCCCTGTCGCGTGCGGCAGGGCTTTTTTGTTTGAAGGCATTTGACGAGTAAGCTCTCATTTGCCTCCCGGCGGGTCGCGATTCCCTGCGCCCGCCCTCACCTACTACACGCGCATACACCATGAAATTCGTAGACGAAGCCACCATTGAAGTGGTCGCCGGCAAAGGCGGCAATGGCGTGGCGAGCTTTCGCCGCGAAAAATTCATTCCCCGGGGCGGACCGGACGGCGGCGACGGCGGCCGCGGCGGCACCATCTACGCAGTGGCCGATCGCAACATCAACACGCTGATCGACTTCCGCTACGCGCGCCTGCACCGCGCCAAGAACGGCGAAAACGGCCGCGGCTCGGACCAGTACGGCGCAGCCGCTCCCGACATCACCCTGCGCGTGCCCGTAGGCACGATCATCCATGACGCCGACACCGGCGAAGTCCTGTTCGACCTGAACACGCATGAACAGAAGGTCGTGCTGGCCGCTGGCGGCCAGGGCGGCATGGGCAACATCCACTTCAAATCCAGCGTGAACCGCGCGCCCAAGCAATGGACGCCCGGCAAGGAAGGCGAACACCGCTACCTGCGCATGGAACTGAAGGTGCTGGCGGACGTAGGCCTGCTGGGCCTGCCCAACGCCGGCAAATCCACGCTGATTACCCGCATTTCAAACGCAAAGCCGAAGATCGCCGACTACCCGTTCACCACGCTGCATCCCAACCTGGGCGTGGTGCGCACGTCGCCGTCGCGCAGCTTCGTCGTGGCCGACATTCCCGGCCTGATCGAAGGCGCCTCCGAAGGCGCGGGCCTCGGCCACCTGTTCCTGCGCCATCTTGCGCGCACGCGCGTGCTGCTGCACCTGGTCGACGTCTCCACGCCGGATCCGGATGCCGATCCCGTCGAGCAGGCCGTGACCGACGCGCGCGCCATTGTCGAGGAACTGCGCCGCTATGATCCCGACCTGGCCGCCAAGCCGCGCTGGCTGATCCTGAACAAGCTGGACATGGTGCCGGATCCCGAAGACACCAAGCGCCGCTTCATCGAGCTGTACGACTGGAAGGGCCCGGTGTTCGGCATTTCCGGCCTGTCCGGCGAAGGCACGCAAGACCTGATCTACGCGCTGCAGGACTACCTGGACGCCGAGCGCGAAAAGGAACAACTGGCGCAGGATCAGGCCGACGGCAGCTACGTCGCGCCGGACCCCCGCTTCGACGACAAGCGTTCCGACGCGGACAAGCCCGCCGCGGCGCGTGGCGGCGACGAATAAGCCATAATCGCAGTCCTTACGATTACGCCTTCATTCGCCGCAGCCGGCTGCCATCATGTCCGCTGAATCACCCGCCGTTTCCGTCGTCACCAACGCCCAGCGCATCGTCGCCAAAGTCGGCTCATCGCTGGTCACCAACGAAGGCCGAGGCCTGGACCGCGCGGCGGTCGCACATTGGGCCTCGCAGATCGCCACGCTGCACAAGCAGGGCAAGCAGATCGTGCTGGTTTCCAGCGGCGCCATCGCGGAAGGCATGGCGCGGCTGGGCTGGCGCAAGCGCCCGTCCGTCATGCACGAACTGCAGGCCGCGGCGGCCGTGGGCCAGATGGGACTTTGCCAGGCTTACGAAGCGGCGTTCGCCGAGCACGGATTGCGCACCGCGCAGATCCTGCTGACGCACGAAGACCTGGCTGACCGCCACCGCTACCTGAACGCGCGCAGCACCCTGTTCGCACTGCTGCGGCTGGGCGTCGTGCCGATCGTGAACGAAAACGACACGGTGGTCACCGACGAAATCCGCCTGGGCGACAACGACACGCTGGGCGCGCTGGTCACCAACCTGATCGAAGCCGACACGCTGGTCATCCTGACCGACCAGCGCGGCTTGTACGATTCCGATCCGCGCAAGAATCCGCAGGCGAGGTTCATGTCGCATGCCCAGGCTGGAGATCCGGCGCTGGAAGCCATGGCGGGCGGCGCCGGCAGCGGTATCGGCACCGGCGGCATGCTGACCAAGGTGCTGGCCGCCAAGCGTGCAGCGCACAGCGGCGCGCATACCGTCATTGCGTCGGGACGTGAACGCAACGTGTTGACCCGCCTGGCACAGGGCGAGTGTATCGGCAGCGAACTGCGTGCCGTTCTGCCCGTGTGGTCGGCGCGCAAGCAATGGATGGCCGACCACCTGCGGTTGCGCGGACGCGTCGTGCTGGATGACGGCGCGGTGCAGGCGCTGCTGCGCGAAGGCAAGAGCCTGCTGCCGATCGGGGTAACCGAAGTGGAAGGCGAATTCGGCCGCGGCGACGTCGTGGCCTGCGTGGACAGCACGGGCCACGAATGGGCCCGAGGCCTGATCAATTATTCGTCGGCGGACACGCGCCGCATCCTGCGCCAGCCATCGTCGCAAATCGCGCGCATCCTGGGCAGCATGACCGAGCCCGAGCTCATGCACCGGGACAATCTGGTGGTGCTTTAAGAGGGATCCGCCACGGGCGGCGTCCTGGTTACGCCGTGGGGCAACAGGATATAGCCCCACCCTCGCACCGCAAGCAGCGGAAGTTCGATATTCAAGCGACGCGCCTTGCTGCGCAGCCGCGACACGACCACATCCACCCGCCGCGCGCTGTCCACCGCATCAGGTGATTCGGCGGGAAAAAAGCGTTCTCGGTGCAGGCAATGGCCGGGCGCATTGAATAGCCGCTCGAAGAACGCGCGCTCGCGCAGGGTAAGGGGCAGGCGCTCTCCGTCGGGGCCCGCCAACGTGCGACCGGGCGGCATGACGCGCCACGAGCCCGCGTCGCCGCGCGCGCGCCGGCACAGGCTGCGCAACAGCGCATCCCATTCCAGGAGTTCCATGCCAGCCGGCGCGCATGCGTCGACGCCGGCATCCAGAGCTGCGGCCCGCTCGGCGGCGGTGGCCGCCCAAGGTTGCCAGACCAGGGCTGCGCCGACTGCGGCGTACCGCAGCCGGGCAAGAAGCGCCGGAACGCTGGCGTGAGCCCCGCGCAGCACCAGAACGTCTGCGGCCTGAACCGGCAATTGTTCAAGCAAACCCGCCAACGTGCCGAAAGCGCGAACGTCCCATTGGTACTGGCGCAGCGCCGCGGCGAAGTCCTTGCCACCCATGTCGTCTGATTGCACGACGAATACGCGCCCGCGCTCCTGCATGTAAATGCCTTTGCCAGTTATCACCTAAGTAATGTTTATAGCCACCAAAGTGACAGATCAGCAAGCTTCAATCGCCTTGTGAAAACATTCTCAGACCGACTGAAGCACGCGCGCCTTTTACGTGGCCACACGCAGAAGGCGCTCGCCCGTCTGGTTCGGATCTCGCAAAGTGCTATCGGCAGCTACGAAAGTGGTTTGCGGCATTCCAGCCGTTCCGCACGCAAGCTGGCCCAGGTCTTGAAGATCGAGGTCGAATGGCTTGAAACCGGCAAGGGGCCCATGGAGCTTCCTCTGGAAGGCTATGACCTGAGCAATACGCTGCCGGTTTCGGGCGTTGCCGAATCCGCTCCGCGTCCCGGCGGCCGACCGCGCCCGATGGCGCCGTGGCCCTTCCCGAACATTTCGCCCTCGCACTTCGAATCGTTGACGCCTGAAGAGCGCGCGATGCTCGAGGCGCTGGCGCAGACCTTCATCGAAACCACATTGCTTCGCCGCGGCGCCAAGTCGCGCGGCCGCAAGCCCGGCTGATCACGACTCATAAGGTTCGGGGGGGCCCGCGCGCTTGTGACGCGACCAAAGCGGACAAATATGCCCGGCTTGGCGAGCATGCGATCCTGCAACCTGCCGCAGTCCGACTCCGAACCATCAGGCGAAAAAAAACCCGGCCATGCACTGAGCCGGGTTTTTTTCGAAGGCCGTATCAGGGCCGTGCTGCAGGCGCCGGGGCGGGCGCACCGCCGGCAGCGGGCGGGGTGGCGGCGTCGCCGCGGATCTTTGCAGCGATCTCGGAGGCGGCCTGGGCGGACGGCACGCCGAACGCCAGCACGCCGCGGTTGAGCGGTTCGCCGATGAGCGGCGCGGCCACGAGTTCCTGATCGATCACCAGAGCCAGCACGCTGCCGACGTTGGCGGTGCTGACCGTGGTCAGCTTGCGGGTGCCGGCTTCGGAGAAGCGCAGGCCAACGAAATTCTGGCCTTGGCGATCCACCAGCGCGGCGGCGTCGGTCAGGTCGGCGCGCGTCAGCACGGGCGTTTCCTGCAGATAGAGCTTGCCGTCGGGCAAGGCCACTTCACGCAGGCCGGGGCCGGGTTCGCGCTTGGCCAGGTAGAAATCCACGCGCGACGCGGCGGCGGGCGTACCGGCTTGCTGGCCGGCTTGCGGCGTGGTGGCAGCGTCGGACGTCTTAGTCGGGGCGGTCTTGCAACCCGCTAGCGCCAGTGTCACGACTACCAGGGCGGGCGCCAATGTGCGTAAGTTCAGTTGCATGCTCGTTTCCTTCTTAAGTGGGCTGATGCCGGACGGTAAGACTCTAAGACTGTACACGTGGCTTGTGGAAAAAAGTGTACCGAACCTGAATGACGGTGTCTGCCTAGTCTGAATCCAAATGTAAAGCTGTAATACAGCCCTGCGTGCACAGGCGTCGCGCCGGGCGTTCTTGCGCGCTGGCGCGGCGGAGATCGATTCATGGACGCGCGGCGTCATCTTCGCTTTATACTTCGCGTTCGCGCAGGGGTACTCGTCCCGCCTTCCAGGCGACGACGTGTTGAGAGAGTCCCTTCGTACCAGTACGGATAATGCCGATGCTGGGAGCGTATTCCCGCCACGCGTCCGTGCACGCCTGGCGGGAGTCCATCCCGATCGGCTCCAATCACTCGCTTGGAGCTTTCCATGAACGCCAATCCCAAATTCCTGGCCGCCACCGCCGAAGTCGACGCGGCGGCCGTCGCACCGCTGCCCAAATCCCGCCGCGTGTATGAAGTCGGCTCGCGTCCCGACATCCGCGTGCCGTTCCGCGAGATCGAGCAGGACGACACGCCCACGATGTTCGGCGGCGAAAAGAACCCGCCGCTGACCGTGTATGACTGTAGCGGCCCGTACACCGACCCCGATGCCAAGATCGACATTCGCCGCGGCCTGCCCGAACTGCGCCGCGCGTGGATCGAAGAGCGCGGCGACACGGAAGTGCTGTCGGGCCCCACCAGCGATTACGGCAAGGAGCGCCTGACCGATCCGAAGCTGACGGTCATGCGCTTCGACCTGCAGCGCCCGCCGCGCCGAGCAAAGCCCGGCGCGAACGTCTCGCAGATGCATTACGCGCGCCGCGGCATCATCACGCCGGAAATGGAATACGTGGCGATCCGCGAGAGCCTGCGCCGCGAACACTACCTGCAGACGCTGCGCGACAGCGGACCGGACGGCGAAAAGATGGTCAAGCGCCTGCTGCGCCAGCATCCGGGCCAGTCGTTCGGCGCGTCCATTCCCGCGGCCATCACGCCGGAATTCGTTCGCGACGAGATCGCGCGCGGCCGCGCGATCATCCCGGCCAACATCAACCACCCGGAAGTGGAGCCGATGGCGATCGGCCGCAATTTCCTGGTGAAGATCAACGCCAACATCGGCAATTCCGCGGTCAGCTCGGGCATCGGCGAGGAAGTGGAAAAGATGACGTGGGCGATCCGCTGGGGCGGTGACACGGTGATGGATCTGTCCACGGGCAAGCACATCCACGAGACCCGCGAGTGGATCATCCGCAATTCGCCCGTGCCGATCGGCACGGTGCCGATCTACCAGGCGCTGGAGAAGGTGGACGGCAAGGCCGAGGACCTGACCTGGGAGATCTTCCGCGACACGCTGATCGAGCAGGCGGAGCAAGGCGTGGACTATTTCACGATCCACGCGGGCGTGCGCCTGCCCTTCATTCCCATGACGGCCGACCGCATGACCGGGATCGTGTCGCGCGGCGGCTCGATCATGGCGAAGTGGTGCCTGGCGCACCACAAGGAAAGCTTCCTGTACGAGCGCTTCGACGAGATCTGCGAAATCATGAAGGCGTACGACGTCAGCTTCTCGCTGGGCGACGGCTTGCGGCCGGGCTCTGGCTACGACGCCAACGACGAGGCGCAATTCGCCGAGCTGAAGACGCTGGGCGAATTGACGCAGGTGGCGTGGAAGCACGATGTGCAGGTGATGATCGAAGGCCCGGGCCACGTGCCGATGCAGATGATCAAGGAGAACATGGAGCTTCAGCTGGAACACTGCCACGAGGCGCCGTTCTACACGCTGGGGCCCCTGACGACCGACATCGCCCCCGGCTACGACCACATCACGTCGGGCATCGGCGCGGCGCTGATCGGGTGGTACGGCACGGCGATGCTCTGCTACGTGACGCCGAAGGAGCACCTGGGCCTGCCGAACAAGAAGGACGTGAAGGACGGCATCATCACGTACAAGATCGCGGCGCACGCGGCGGACCTGGCCAAGGGCCATCCGGGCGCGGCGATCCGCGACAACGCGCTATCCAAGGCGCGCTTCGAGTTCCGCTGGGACGACCAGTTCAACCTGGGCCTGGACCCGGACACGGCCAAGGAATTCCACGACGAAACCTTGCCGAAGGATTCGATGAAGGTGGCGCATTTCTGCTCGATGTGCGGACCGCATTTCTGCAGCATGAAGATCACGCAGGACGTGCGGGATTACGCGGCGGCGCAGGGGGTCAGCGAGAAGGAAGCGTTGCAGAAGGGAATGCAGGAGAAGTCGGTGGAGTTCGTGCGGAAAGGCAGCGAGGTTTATCACCGGCAGTGAGTGGTTGGCTGTTTTTTGGAGGTGCCTTGGAAGATGCCGGGGCTGAGAGTCTTAGCGCGGGTGTCTGAGTTCTTGAGACGCCCGGCGCGGCGCGGGCCTGGGGTAGGCGGGGCTACGATTGCGGTCCGGAGCCTTCGCTCCGGACTGCCCCGTCCTCAACCTTGTCCGCCTTCGGCTCCCTACGGTTTCCCTCGGGCGCATCTACACGCCTCGCCCACCCCAGGCCCACGCCACGCCAGGCTCTTGCGGTTTCAGCTTTATGATCGCCGGGACGAGTGTAGTTCTTGAGCTTCTCGCCAACCGTGGGAAAGTAGAGGAAGGTCTTGCGGGGCCCGCCCCCGGCCTGCCGCGCGGGCGGCGGGCCGGGGGCTTACGCGACGTCTTGCGTCGTTGTGATGACGCTGCGAGTGTGGATGCGTTTTTTGTGTGCTTGGCCGCTCGGCAGGTGTCTGACGCCGACCAGATGCGTTTTTGTGTGCTCAGCCGCTCAGCAGGTGTCTTACACCTACCTGCGACACGCTTCAAATCGACGCCCGTGTCGACGGGTGTCAGACACCGACCAACTGTCGCCTCGGTCAGAACGCGCGCCGTGAGCCTGTCCGTATTTTTGTGGGCGAGGCGTTTTAAAAGTTGTTATCCCCGCGCC
>NZ_DAMDGT010000018.1:0-111123 GCF_032102605.1 Achromobacter sp.
CACACTTATCGGTTGTTTAATTGTTAAAGAGCGGTACTGCTAAATTCGGTACTACATACGGCTGCGCTGATTTCTCAGCGCCTAGCAGCTATCGAAATGTCAGGGTAAACCCTAATTTTTCGGCAACCGCCAAGCCCTCCACTATAACACAGCTTTTGCAGATTATGCAACCGGCTTCTGCCTGATTTGCACCCTATCTTGCAACCCCGCTTAACTTGCAAGCGGCCCTGAATTTCAGGGGCTGGTTACCGCACAGGTGGTTGATGATGCCTGCCAGGGAAATCCCTAATTCGTTATCACCAACCGAGCCCAAGACTATAGCACAATTTTTGCTGGTTGCGCAACTGGCTTCTGCCTGATTTGCCTCAACTCTTGCAATAACCGCTGCGCTTTCATTTCTGATCGCTTCTGCGGCGGGCCGGAAAACCGACTGACCCGTTGCACCTGCCTGGCTTCGCGATTCAGAACTGTGTGAACTGCGAAGGAGCGAGACTATAGCACAGAATTTTGAGCTGTGTGCCTGGCACGACACCCGTTTTGCAGAAATATGAATTATTGGGGGGACGCACCGCCCTTTGGCGTCTGGAGACGCCGCTGGCCGCCACGCGCACCGCGTCCGCCCGCCTTCACGCCCCTGGAGGAAGAGCGGCGTATCCGGAGAGCCCCTACATATATATAGAGAGCAACGCAAAGCCAGCGGTCCTGGCGGAGCGACCTCTTACTTATATACGCGGGAACGCACTCCCTATATAGAGCCCAGTCACTATATATATATATAGCGCCCGTCTACGGAGCCTATATAGCGCCCATCTTCGGCGCCGCCCCCACGAACGACGGCGCCCTCAGTATGAGCGCCCAGTGACGGGCTTTCCTGCCCCTCGGGTGGTCAGATACGCAGCTCGGTGGTCTCCTTGATCTGCTGAAGGGCGAAGAAGGAGCGCATGTCCACTACCGCCGGGTGGCGCATGAGCGTATCCATTGCGAACCGCGAAAAATGGGCGAGGTCCGCAACCTGGATGCGCAGGAGGTAGTCCATGTCGCCAGACATGGCGTAGCACTCGACTACCTCTGGCCAGAGCTGGACATCTCGGGAGAAGTCGCTCATGGGCGCATGGCTGGAGCCGCTGTGCTTGTTCAGACGGATGTTCACGTACGCCAACAAGCCCAGCCCTACTTTTGCGGCATCAATAAGCGCCACGTATTTCTTGATGAACCCCTGCTCTTCCAGGCGGCGGACCCGACGCAGGCAGGGACTGGGCGACAAGGAAACGCGGTCGGCAAGTTCCTGGTTGCTGAGGCGCCCGTCCCTCTGCAATTCGGCCAGGATCTTTAGATCTGTCCTATCAAGCTCGATACCAGACATTTTCAACCTCATAATTTAAACATTCGGCAATATTATTGCTCCAAAGCCGCACTTCTGCGCCATGTTTGCAATTGTCTGCCCGGCCTTCCTACCTACAATCTGCGTCTAGACTTGAACAACAAGTCGTCCTCACAAAACATGCAAGGGAGCAGACTTATGAGCAGCGCTTTCCAACCCTGGGACAACCCGATGGGCACCGCCGGGTTCGAGTTCATTGAATACGCCGCGCCGGACCCCGCAGCGCTGCGCAAGGTGTTTGAGCTGCTGGGCTTCAAGGCCATTGCCAAGCACCGTCACAAGGACGTCACCCTGTACCGCCAAGGCGGCGTGAATTTCCTGATCAACGCCGAACCGGATTCTTTCGCGCAGCGCTTCGCGCGGCTGCACGGCCCGTCGATCTGTGCGATTGGATTCCGAGTTCAGGACGCCAACGCGGCGTACAAGCGCGCCCTGGAGTTGGGCGCCTGGGGCTTTGACTCGCATAGCGGCCCCATGGAACTGAATATTCCCGCGATCAAGGGCATCGGCGATTCGCTGATCTATCTGGTGGACCGCTGGGCCGGCAAGGAAGGCCATGGCGGGATTGGCGACATCAGCATCTACGACGTGGACTTCATTCCCCTGGATCCCGCCAACGCGCAGACCGACGTGGCCTGGCGCGGCGCCGGCCTGACCTTGGTGGATCACCTGACGCACAACGTCCACAAGGGACGCATGGCGGAGTGGTCCGAGTTCTACGAGCGCCTCTTCAACTTCCGGGAAGTGCGGTACTTCGACATCGAAGGCAAGGTGACGGGCGTGAAGTCGAAGGCTATGACGTCACCCTGCGGCAACATCCGCATTCCGATCAACGAGGAAGGCACGGACGAGAAGGGCCAGATCCAGGAATACCTGGATTTGTACCGCGGCGAAGGCATCCAGCACATTGCCATGGCGACCGACGACATCTACGCCACGATCGAAGCCCTGCGGCAGACGGGCGTGGTGTTCCTTGACACGCCGGAGACTTACTACGAACTGCTGGACCGCCGCCTGCCGAATCATGGCGAAGACGTGGCCCGTCTGCAGAAGAACCGCATCCTGCTCGACGGCGCGCCCGGCGGCGGGCTGCTTCTGCAGATCTTCACCGAGAACCAGATCGGCCCGATCTTCTTCGAGATCATCCAGCGCAAGGGAAATGACGGTTTCGGCGAAGGCAACTTCAAGGCCTTGTTCGAATCGATCGAACTGGACCAGATGCGCCGCGGCGTGCTGAAGACCGTCGAATAAGCGTACACGCAGCAATACACGGCACCCCTACGGGGCGTCGGCTTCAAGGCCCCGCAGCATGGCGGGGCCTTTTCACGTCCGGCATGGAAAAAGATTCGGCCCCTCTGCGGCAGGAGCATGTCCTGCCGCAGAGGGGCCGTTTTGGCCATAAGGCTTGATGACCCGGATCAGCGCTTGAGGCGATCCTGGAACTGCTTGCGGAACTTGGCGACTTTGGGAGCAATCACGAACTGGCAATAGCCTTGCTCGGGATGCAGCGCAAAGTAGTTGCTGTGATAGTCCTCGGCTTGCCAGAACCGCGCGGGAGCCAACACCTTGGTGACGATCGGAGCGTCGTAGACCTGTTGATCGTTGACCTCGGCGATGACTGATTCGGCCTGCTCGCGCTGCGATTCGTCCTGCCAGAAAATCGCCGATTCATATTGCGGACCGATGTCGTTGCCCTGACGGCCCGGTGTGGTGGGATCGTGCGTGGCGAAGAAGACGCGCAGCAGATCGCTATAAGACAGCTCGGCCGGATCGTATTCGATGCGGGCGACTTCGATGTGGCCGGTGTCCTTGCCGCAGACCTGCTCGTAGCTGGGATTGTCCACGTGGCCGCCGCTGTAGCCGGGCAATACGCTCTTCACACCCCGCAGATCGGTGAACACTGCTTCGACGCACCAAAAGCACCCGCCGCCAAGAACGGCGACTTCATTGCCCGGTGATGGTTGTTCTGCCATGACGATTCCTTCCTGATCGGCGGCCGCTGCGCGCGGCCCGCGCCCCCGGCTCGATGCCGGGGCATGTGATTAAGGCTACTGCTTTGGCGGCGCCAGCGACAAGATCCATTCCGACAACGCGCGAGCGTCCTCGGCGGAAACGTGGGTCTGGGCCGGCATGGGCACGGCGCCCCAGGCGCCCCGGCCGCCGCCGCGGATTTTGCCAGCCAGGTAGTCCACCATGGCGTCGCCCTGCCCCGCGTACCTTTCGGCCACGCCTTTCAAGGGAGGTCCTACACGTTTGGCTTCTACCTGATGACAGGCCATACAGGCCTTGCTCTTGGCCAGATCCAGGCCAGTGGTTTGCGCATGCGCCGCGCCAGCGCCCAGGACGCCGGCCGCGGCCACCAACAGACTAATCTTCAAATGCATCGGTTACTGCCCCACGGCTCGCGGTGCTGGCGAGCTTGCCAAACTTGGCGAGCACACCGCGTGTATAACGCGGCTTGGGCTGGACCCAGGCCTGGCGACGAGCCGCCATGTCCTCGTCGCTGATGTTGAGCTGCAGCAGCAGCTTGTGGGCATCGATGGTAACCGAATCGCCCTCCTGAATCAGCGCGATGGGACCGCCGACATAGGCCTCGGGCGCGACATGGCCGACCACCATGCCCCACGTGCCGCCCGAAAAGCGGCCATCGGTGATCAAGCCCACGGTTTCGCCAAGCCCCTGGCCCACCAGCGCCGACGTGGGGGCAAGCATCTCGCGCATGCCCGGCCCGCCCTTGGGCCCTTCATAGCGGATGACGACGACGTCGCCGTCGCGGATCTGCTGGGCCATGATGGCCGTCATGGCATCGTCCTCGGAATCGAAGACGCGCGCGGGGCCCGTGATGACGGGATTTTTCAGGCCCGTGATCTTGGCGACGCAGCCCTCCGGCGACAGATTGCCTTTCAGGATGGCCAGATGCCCCTGAGGATAGAGTGCGCGATCGATAGGCATGATGACGTCCTGATCCGCGCGCGGCGCATCGGGCACGTCAGCCAGGGTTTCGGCGATGGTCTTGCCAGTGATGGTGATGCAGTCGGCATGCAGCAAGCCGGCGTTCAAGAGCAGCTTCATGACCTGTGGAATGCCGCCGGCGCGATGCAGGTCGGTAGCCACGTACTTGCCCGATGGCTTCAGGTCGCAGAGCACCGGCACGCGCTTGCGGATACGTTCGAAATCGTCGATGGTCCAGGGCACTTCGGCGGCATGGGCGATAGCCAGGAAGTGCAGCACCGCGTTGGTGGACCCGCCAGTGGCCATGATCACGGATACGGCGTTTTCGATGGACTCGCGCGTGATGATGTCGCGTGGGCGCAGGTTGCGCTTGACGGCGTCCACCAGCACGCGAGCCGATTCGGCGGCCGACGTGACCTTCTCCTCGTCTTCGTTGGCCATGGTGCTGGAGTACGGCAGGCTCATGCCCATGGCTTCAAAGGCGGAACTCATCGTGTTCGCGGTGTACATGCCGCCGCAAGAGCCCGAGCCGGGGATCGCGCACTTTTCGATCTGCTTGAAATCTTCTTCGGGCATGCGGCCCATCGTGTATTCGCCCACGGCTTCGAAGACGGACACGATGGTGAGGTCATTGCCTTTGTAGCGGCCGGGCTTGATCGTGCCGCCATATACGTAGATGCCTGGCACATTGGTGCGAGCCAGGGCGATCATGCCGCCGGGCATGTTCTTGTCGCAGCCGCCGATCACGACAACGCCATCCATCCACTGGCCTTGCGCGGCGGTTTCGATGCAGTCCGCGATAACCTCGCGCGAGACCAGCGAGTACTTCATGCCCTCAGTGCCCATCGACATGCCGTCGGAGATGGTGGGCGTGCCGAACACCTGCGGGTTGGCGCGGGACGAGCGGATGGCGTCGATCGCGGCATCGGCCAGGCGCTGCAGGCCGCTATTACAGGGAGTGATCGTCGAATGGCCGTTGGCCACGCCGATCATGGAATTGTCGAAGTCGGTTTCCTTGTAGCCCAGCGCGTAATACATGGCGCGGTTGGGCGCGCGCGCGACGCCTTGCGTGATATGGCGGGAACGTTCGTTGTGCGGCATGGTCAGTGTCTCCTGTCGGCCGTCGGGGCGCGGACATGGCGAACGCACCCGGGGGAAGCTGGCTCGCTTGCATGCGAATCTTCAGTGCTCGCCGGTTATTATCATTCAACTTTATTGTGTCGGGCAGAACATGCTGCAATATCCAAAATTCGACCCCATCGCCCTGCAGATCGGGCCGCTGGCCATCCACTGGTACGGACTGATGTACCTGGCGGGCTTCGCGCTCGTGTATTTGCTGGGCCGCCATCGCATCAAGAGCGGGCACACCACGTCGCTGAACGTGCGCGACCTTGAAGACCTGATCTTCTATAGCGTGCTGGGCGTGGTGCTGGGGGGCCGGCTGGGATACGTGCTGTTCTACAAGCCGGGCTACTACCTGTCACATCCGCTGGAAGTGCTGTACCTGTGGCAAGGCGGCATGTCGTTCCACGGCGGCCTGATCGGCGTGATCCTGGTGATGTTTCTTTTCGCGCGCAAGAAGCGCCTGCCGTTTTTTGCGATCAGCGACTTCATCGCGCCGCTGATTCCGCTGGGCCTCGGGTTCGGCCGCCTGGGCAATTTCATCAACGGCGAGTTGTGGGGCCGTCCCACGGATGTGCCGTGGGCCATGGTGTTCCCGGATAGCGGCGACGGGTTGCCGCGCCATCCGTCGCAGCTCTATGAGCTGGGCCTGGAAGGCATTGTGCTGTTTGCGCTGTTGTGGTGGTTTTCCAGCAAGCCGCGCCCGCTGGGACAGGTGAGCGGGCTGTTCCTGATGGGCTATGGAACGTTCCGCTTCCTGGTGGAGTTCACCCGCGAGCCCGACAACTTCCTGGGTCTGCTCGCGGGCGGTCTGAGCATGGGACAGTGGCTGTCCGTGCCGATGGTGGCGCTGGGCGCCATCATGTTCAGCCTTACTGCAAAACGATCGTCCCGTTGACCGACACGCTGACCGTCACGTTCCCGGCTTCAAGGGGAACGCTGGCGCCAGCGCTGCTGAAGGACGAGTCCTTGGCCATTGCCGCGCCCATCATGCGCGGCATCGGCACGGGGCCACCGGAACCGCCGAGTTCAAGCTTGGAAAGGCGATAGCCGGAAAAACCGAAGGCGTTGGCTGCGGCCAACGCGCGATCCTTGAACGCCTGCGCGGCTTCCTTCAGCAGCTTGCGTTCTTCGGCCTCGCGGGCGGCCGGCGACAGCGAAAAGCTGATGTTGGAAATTGCCGTTTTGTCGGACAGCTTGGAAGCCAGCGCGGCGGCAGCCGCGAAGTCCTTGGACTCCAGCACGATCTCGCCCTGGCCGCGCCACGAGGCGATCTTTCCCTTGTTGTTCATGTTGGGCCAGACATTGAAGTTGCTGGTGCGCACTTCCACGTCCTTCGTGTCGCGCGCGCGCTTGACCGCGTCTTCGAGCGCGGCGGTCAGCTTCTGGCCTGCGGCGGGCTGGTCCGGCGCGTCGACTTCGGCGGACAAAGCGATGCGAACGGTGTCTTGCTTGACCTCGGAAGAGGCCATGGCCTGCAGGGTCAGTTCGGGCGAACGGCTGGCGGCGGGTTCGACAGCGGGCGCCGCGGCGGGCGCCTGCGCCTGTGCGTAAACGGGCTGCGCGGCAGCGATGGCGGCCACGGCTGCGCACGCTGCACCAAGCTTGGTCAGCGAAAAAACACGGTGTTTGAACATGGACTGGTCCTAGGAGGGAGGACGGAGGGGAATTGCCTGGGGAGGCTCCCGGCGCGGACCTGCACGCATGGCAGGTCCGCTGGGATAGATGCCCCGCCTGTGCCGTCAAGGCCGGCATCTCGAACCCTGAGGTTCAAGGTGGTCGCGTTCCGAAGAGCATCGGGTTCGTCTGCAAGAGACAATCACTCCAGCTCTGCACTCCCGCAACCAATATGCCAAAAAGACATAGGTTCAGAGAATGTATGGCCTAGTCACGAACACGGCAGGGACAAACTGAAAATTCTTGAATACTGCTTATGAACGTTAGAGCAGTTTTTCCTGACCCGACAAGGCGTCATCGAGTACTGCGTTCATGTCCTCAATTCTACGCTTGAAGTCGCCGACCGCCAAACCGCCCAGCGGACCATCGGGCGCCTTCATGGCGAGCAGCTCACCAGCGACCTGCAATGCAGCCATCACGGCGATGCGCTCGTTGCTGGAGACCTTGCCCGTGCCCTGGATGCGCAGCATGAGCTGATCAACATGACGAACGGCGGCCATCAGCGTGGGCTTTTCTTCGGCCGAGCACGCCAGTGAGTACTCACGGCCCAGGATCGATACGTCTACACGTTCCATTAGTGTTGCTCTCCGGACGGCGCACCCGGCAAGCGGGCCAGGACGGCGTCGATGCGCTCGCGGGCCGACGCGGCGGCCACACGCAAGCGCTGTAGTTCTGTGTCGCGATTCTGCAGAGTGCCCTGCAGTTCGCTTTCGCGAGCGGCAAACCGCGACTCGAGCGCTTGACGCTCGGCGGTCTCGCGCGACAGTTGCTCGCGCAGCGCGGCTTCCGCCTGCTTGGCCTGTTCGAGCATGGCGGACACCGCGCCGTCGTGATCCTGCAGCTTGCTTTGCAGCGTGACGACTTCGGCTTCGCGGTCAGAGGCGCGCTGCTTGAGCGTGCGCTGCTCGGCTTCGAATTCGTTCAGGCGAAGACGCAACGCGTCACGCTCGGCGTGGAGTTGGCGGGTGCGTTGCACCAGTTGCCCGATTCGGGCGGCGAGTTGGTCTAGATCTTGCAGCATGGGCGCTATCGTAAACCATCCTGGGTTGGACCGGGCCTCTTCACGCAAGGTGAGAAACCCGGCAATATTCAGTAGGAAATACGGTGGGTGAACGGCGCGCGAAGGTTACCGATTCTTCAATGCCCTGAAAAGTCCCATCCGCCGAAATTGCCGCATCCGGCCGATCCGGCTTTCGCATTTCTTTCTATAAACTTTCACTTAGCTTTCAAAAAGCCCTCAATCTTCCCGCGCCGTTACAAACGGGGGTCGGGAGTTCCCCAATTTTAGGGAAAACCCCAGGCTTTCACAGACCTTACAGGGTTTGCAGCGTGGCGGGCGTCCATTACCATTCGGCCTTTCAAGAAACCACGTCGTCGCTTTCAGAATAACTAATGGCACCCCGAAGTGCCTTTTTTGTGCCTGTCACTCGCCTTTCGGAGAGTGACTCATCCGGCTACAAACCTCTTTTATCTACATGCTGTAAACAGGAGCCAACCAATCATGCAGCTACGCAATCGACAGGACTTCTGGTCGGGGGTGATGTTCATCGCCCTTGGACTGGGATTCGCCTGGCAGGCCAGCAGCTACCAAATGGGTACTGCTGCCCGAATGGGCCCAGGGTACTTTCCTTTCTGGCTAGGCATTGTTCTCGCATTGCTGGGCGCCATCGTGCTGCTTGGCTCGCTGTCCAAGAAAGCCCACGAAACTCACGTTGACAAGTTCGACTGGCGCATCGTCTTCCTGGTGGTGGGCTCCGTCGTGCTGTATGGCCTGGTCCTCAAACTGCTGGGTGTGTACATCTCGGTGTTCGTGCTGGTGGTCATCAGCAGCCTTGCCAGCCATGAATTCAGCCTGAAGGTCGCCGTCGCCAACGGTATCTTCCTGGTGGTGTTCACGTACCTGGCATTCATCAAGGGGCTGGGGCTGATCTTCCCGCTGTGGCCGTCGTTTCTGGGCATGAACTGAGGAGCAATCGGCCATGGAATTGTTTGACAACCTGATGATGGGCTTCTCGGTGGCGTTCACGCCCGAGAACCTGCTGTACGCACTGCTGGGCTGCATCCTGGGTACGCTGATTGGCGTGCTGCCGGGCATCGGCCCCGTTCCGACCATTGCAATGCTGCTTCCGATCACGTACGTGCTGCCCCCGGTGGCCGGCCTGATCATGCTGGCGGGTATTTACTACGGCGCCCAGTACGGCGGCTCGACAACAGCCATTCTTGTGGCGTTGCCAGGGGAAACGTCAGCGGTGGTGACCGTGCTTGACGGTCACCAGATGGCACGCAACGGCCGTGCGGGCGCAGCGCTGGCTATCGCCGCGCTGGGTTCGTTCTTTGCCGGTTGCGTCGCCACGCTGCTGCTCGCCGCCTTCGCGCCTCCTCTGGCTGAAGTCGCGTTCAAGTTCGGCCCCGCCGAGTACTTCTCGCTGATGTGTCTGGGCCTGGTTGGCGCCGTGGTGCTGGCTTCCGGTTCGCTGCCCAAGGCGATCTCGATGATCATCCTGGGCCTGCTGCTGGGCATGGTCGGCACCGATGTGAACTCGGGTGTTGCCCGCTTCGACTTCGGTGTGCCGGAACTGCAAGACGGCATCGACTTCGCCATCGTGGCCATGGGCGTGTTCGGCTTTGCCGAAATCATGACCAACCTGGAGCAGAAGGAAAACCGCGTCGACATTACCGACAAGATCGGCACCCTGTACCCGAACAAGCAGGAATTCAAGGAAGCCGCTCCCGCCGTGCTGCGCGGCACGGCTCTGGGTTCGGCCCTGGGTATCCTGCCGGGCGGTGGCGCGGTGCTGTCGTCGTTCGCTTCCTACACGCTGGAAAAGAAGATCTCGAAGAATCCGGAACGCTTCGGCAAGGGCCACCCGGCCGGCCTGGCGGGCCCGGAATCGGCGAACAACGCTGCGGCCCAGACTTCGTTCATCCCGTTGCTGACGCTGGGTATTCCCGGCAACGCCGTGATGGCGCTGATGGTCGGCGCAATGACGATCCACAACATCCAGCCCGGCCCGCAAGTGATGACGAGCCACCCCGAGCTGTTCTGGGGCCTGATCGCCTCGATGTGGATCGGCAACCTGATGCTGGTGGTTCTGAACCTGCCGCTGATCGGCCTTTGGGTCAAGCTGCTGAAGGTGCCCTACCGCATCCTGTTCCCGGCGATCCTGGTGTTCTGCACGATCGGTGTGTATTCGCTTAACTACAACCCGTTCGACATCTTCACCACCGCCATGTTCGGCATCATCGGCTACGTGTGGTCGAAGCTGAAGTGCGAAGGCGCCCCGCTGCTGCTGGGCCTGGTGCTGGGCCCCATGATGGAAGAAAACTTCCGTCGCGCCCTGCTGCTGTCGCGCGGCGATTTCACCACCTTCGTGACGCGTCCGTTGTCGGCCACGCTGCTGGCGGTGGCGGTCTTCCTGGTGATCCTGGTCGCCCTGCCGGCCATCCGCAAGAAGCGCGAAGAGACCTTCGTCGAAGAAGAGTAAACGGCAACGCGCCGGCCAATGGCCGCGCCCTTGCTACCGAACCCCCGGCCCCGCCGGGGGTTTTTTATTGCGCGGACGGATGAGCCCCCCGGAAAGCTACAACTAATTACAGCGCGCAACCATTCGTACATAGGCGCTTTCAACTACGTTAAGCTACGGGTTTACCCCACGCGATGATTCGCCATGAATTTCGACTGGAAGAATCCCTATACGACCACCCGCAGGCCCGTATTCGCGCGCAACGTCGTCGCCACCTCACAACCCTTGGCCGCCCAGGCCGGGCTGCGCATCCTGGCCCAGGGTGGCAATGCGGTAGACGCCGCCATTGCAGCGGCTTCCACGCTGGCGTTGACCGAACCCGTAAGCAACGGTCTGGGATCCGACTGCTTTGCGATCGTATGGGACGGCGCGAGGCTTCACGGACTGAACGCATCGGGCACGGCGCCGGCTGCATGGAACGTGGATTACTTCCGGCGCAAGCACCAGGGTTCGGTGCCGGCGCGGGGCTGGGATAGCGTGACTGTCCCGGGCTGTGTCGCCGGTTGGGGAGCCCTGCACGAAAAGCTGGGGCGCCTGTCCTTCGCCGATATCCTGGCGCCTGCCATCGAATACGCGGAACGGGGCTTCGCGATCTCGCCCGTCGTGCACGACAAATGGGCGGCGCAAGCCGACATCCTGCAACCGCAGCCGGGTTTCGCCCAGCATTTCTTGCCGCGCGGTCGCGCGCCGCACATCGGAGAGCACTTCGTCCTGCAGGGCGCCGCCGCCACGCTGAAGCGCATAGCCGCCAGCGGCGGCCGGGATTTCTACGAAGGCGAAACGGCGCACAAGCTGGTTGCGCATGCCCAGGCGCATGATGCCGCCATGACGTTGGCGGACTTGCGCGACTACACGCCGGAATGGGTCACGCCGATCAGCCAGTCCTACCGCGGGCACACGTTGCACCAGATTCCGCCCAACGGCCAGGGCATCGCCGCGCTGATCGCGCTGGGCATTTTGCAGAACTTTGACGTGGCGGCCCGCCCGGTCGATCATCCCGAGACGCAACACCTGTTGATCGAAGCGATGAAACTGGCCTTTGCCGATGTCTACGCGCACGTGGCCGATGCACGGCACATGCGCGTTGCCCCGGAAGAAATGCTGCGCGCCGACTATCTGGCCGAGCGCGCTCGACTGATCAATCCGCGGTCGGCCCAGGCGTTTGCTTCGGGTCATGCTCCGCAAGGCGGCACGGTCTACCTGACCGCCGCCGACCGCAACGGCATGATGGTGAGCTTCATCCAATCCAACTACATGGGTTTCGGATCGGGCGTCGTGGTGCCCGGCACCGGTGTCAGCCTGCAGAACCGCGGACACTGCTTCAGCACCGACCCGAACCATCCCAACGTCGTCGCCGGCGGCAAACGGCCGTTTCACACGATCATCCCGGGCTTTCTGATGCGCGACGGCGCGCCGGTCATGAGCTTTGGCGTCATGGGCGGCAATATGCAGCCGCAAGGACAGATGCAGGCGCTCGTGCGTTTGCTGGACTACGGACAGCAGCCGCAGGCCGCCTGCGACGCGCCCCGCTGGAAATGGAACCAGGGTCTGGAGGTGGATCTGGAACCGACGATTTCCGCGGCCGTTGCGCAGGGGCTTCGCGACCGCGGCCATGTCCTGCAAGGCCAGGACGATCCCTACATGGACTTCGGATCCGGCCAGTTCATCTGGCGCCTGGGCGATCCCGCCGTCGATGGCTACGTCAGCGCCAGCGACAGTCGCCGAGATGGGCTCGCCGCCGGCTTTTGATTGCGTTAAGGTTAGTGTCCTGAAACAGACCTACCCTTTTTACGCGGAGTCCATTGCATGGCAACGATCGGTACCAAGAGCTACGACGCGGTCGTAGCCCAGAAAGTCGCTTTCCTCGGCTTGGGCGTCATGGGCTTGCCCATGGCCGGGCATCTGGCCCGCGCCGGGCACGATGTCACCGTCTACAACCGTACCCCCGCCAAAGCGCAGGCCTGGGTTGCCGAGTTCGGCGGCCGTCACGCCGCCACGCCGCGCGAAGCCGTTGCCGACGCCCAGATCGTCTTTGCCTGCGTGGGCAACGACGATGACCTGCGCAGCGTCGTACTGGGTCCGGATGGCGCCTTCGCCGGCATGGCGCCCGGCGCCGTGTTCGTCGACCATACGACGGCCTCCGCGGACGTCGCTCGGGAACTCCATGCGCAAGCCAAGGAACTGGGCCTGAATTTCATCGACGCGCCTGTGTCCGGCGGCCAGGCCGGCGCGGTCAACGGCGTGCTGACGATCATGTGCGGCGGCGAGCAGGCCGTGTTCGACGCCATCAAACCCGTGGCGCAGTGCTTCGGCCGCGCGGTCACGTTGGTGGGCCCTCCGGGCGCGGGCCAGTTGGCCAAGATGGTCAACCAGATCTGCATCGCCGGCATCGTGCAAGGATTGTCCGAAGCCATCGCTTTTGGCCAGGCTGCCGATCTGGACATGAAGGTCGTGCTGGACGTGATCAGCAAGGGCGCGGCGCAAAGCTGGCAGATGGAAAACCGCGGCGGCACCATGGTCGACGACAAGTTCGACTTCGGTTTTGCGGTGGATTGGATGCGCAAGGACCTGGGCCTGGTGCTGGCCGAGGCCCGCAACAACGGCGCCCGCGTGCCAGTGACCGCCCTGGTCGACCAGTTCTATGGCGACGTCCAGAAGCTGGGCGGCGGACGCTGGGATACGTCCAGCCTGATCAAGCGCCTGCGCGACTGATCCTGGCGTGTCGACGCCCGGCGTATCGACGCCCGGCCTGTCGACGCATGGAAAAAAAGGCGAGCCTGGCGGCTCGCCTTTTGCATGGCGCGCATTGTGCGTTTACGCGGCAAGAGCATCCTGTCCGGCGCTCGGAACCAGCGCGTCGATGCGCTGCTTGGCCAAGGCCAGGCCTTCCAGAGCAGCCACTTCGCCCATCGCCATGCCTTCGGCGGCGATGAAGTTCACGTCGGTCATTCCCAGGAAGCCCAGCATCTGACGCAGATACGGCGTCAGGGTGTCCGAGGGAGTGCCCTCGGCCTTGCCGCCACGCGACGTCAGCACGAACACCTGTTTACCCTTGACGAGGCCTTCCGGCACGCCTTCAGGCGTATAACGGAACGTGACGCCGGCCCGGGCCAGGTGGTCCAGATAGCTCTTGAACTGCGCGGGCAGGTTGAAGTTGTACACCGGCACGGCGAAGACGACGCGGTCGGCTTCCATCAGTTCGGCGACGAGGGAATCGCTCAGTTCGACCAAGCGCTGCTGCTCGACGCTGCGGGCTTCGGCGGGGGTGAACAGGGCGCCGGCGGTGTTGCCGTCGAAATACGGGATGGGCTGGGCGCCGATGTCGCGAACCTTCACGACGGCGGCGGGATTGGAAGTCTTGATTCGGGCAATCAGGTGATCGGCTAATTGCTTGCTGTTGGAACGCTCGCCGAGAATCGAGGAAAGGATGACCAGGGTTTTCATGACAAATATCTCCAGTGATGGCCCGCAGCCGCGGGCGGTCAGCATCTGTCAGCGCCGCGCCCGAAGAACCGGGCCGGGCCTGCCGCCGACTGCGGCGTTGGCAGATGCCGAATGCATGGCGTCACTGTAGACCGGTCAATTCGATACATAAATACGGGTATCATGAACTGTTCGTTCCAAACTTAGAACAATCATGCAAGATCTCAATGACCTCTACTACTTCTCCCAAGTCGTCGAGCAAGGCGGATTCAGCGCCGCGGCCCGGGCGCTGGACATCCCGAAGTCGCGCCTGTCCCGCCGGATCTCGCACCTGGAGGAAAGCCTGGGGGTGCGTCTCTTGCAACGCACCACGCGCCGGCTGCGGCTGACGTCCGCCGGCGAGCGCTACCTGCACTACTGCCGCGAGATGGCCGCATCGGCGCGCGCGGCGGAAGACGCCATGCGTCAGTTGCAGTCCGAACCCGCCGGCCCGGTGATCGTGAGCTGCCCGGTGTCGATCGCCCAGGACGTGCTGGCGCCGATACTGCCCGAATTTCTTGATGCCTGGCCGGCGATCTCGGTGCAATTGCTGGTCACGAACCGCCGCGTGGACCTGATCCGCGAAGGCGTTGACCTGGCGCTGCGCGTGCGGACCAAGCTGGACACGGATGCCGAACTGGTCGTGAGGCACCTGGGCACGGCACGCGGAACGCTGGTGGCCAGCCCTGGATATTTGCAGCGCCACGGCGCACCGGACACGCCTCAGGACCTGGCCTCGCACACGACCCTGAGCTTCAGCGATCCCCAGAACGAAGTGCGATGGCCGCTGCGCAACGACAAGGGCGAAGAGGTGCAGATCGAATTGAAGCCGCAGTTGTCGTGCAACGATTTCATCGTGCTGACGGAAGCCGCCGTGCGCGGCCGCGGGATTGCCTTGCTGCCGTCGATCGCCACGCAGGAAGAGCTGCGCCGCGGACAACTGGTGCCAGTCCTGCCGCAATGGCAGTCGCCCGAGGGCATCGTGCACTGCATCTATCCGTCACGGCGGGGCATGATGCCCGCCGTGCGCACGCTGCTGGACTTCCTGTCGCAGCGCTTGCCCTCGATGTACCAGCGGCTTGAAAAAGCCGCTGTCCCGGCGCCTCAGTAACCGCGCGAGCGCTCTACCACGCCGGAGATGGACTCTCCGCGCAGCAGTTGGGCAACCTTGCCGGCGATCTGCGCAATGCTTTCGTCGCGCAGCGTGCGCGCCGCGATATGCGGCGTGACGTGGACGCGCGAGTCGCGCCAAAACGGATGGTCCTTCGGCAACGGCTCGGTATGGAAGACGTCCAAGGTCGCGCCCGCGATTTCGCCTTCTTCGAGCATCTGGACCAGGTCGTCCTCGACCAGGTGCTCGCCGCGGCCCACGTTGACCAGATGCGCGTCGGGCAGAAGTTGGGACAGCGTCTCGCGGTTGAGGATGCCGTGCGTGTCGGGCGTGAGCGGCAGCACGTTCACGAGGAAGCGGGTGCGCGCCAGAAAGGCCGGCAAGGCGTCCTGGCCTGCGAAGGATTCCACGCCCGGGATGTCGCGCGGCGAACGCGACCAGCCGGCCACGGGGTAGCCGAACTCGGCCAGGGTCTGGGCGACGCGCGCGCCCACTTGCCCCAGGCCCAGCACGCCCACGGGCCAATCGGCCTGGCGCGTGCCATCGCGAGTGTCCCAGTGCTGGCGCGCCTGTGCGTGGTCGAAAGCTTCAAAGTCGCGCGAGACGCGCAGCAAGGCATACAGCGCGTACTCGGCCATCTGCACCGACATGCCGGCGTCTTCGAGGCGCACGATACGCACGTGCGCCGGGATCTCGGGCATCTTCAGCAAAGCGTCCACGCCCGCCCCCAGGTTGAAGAGGGTCTGGAGCTGGGTTTCGTGCTTGAAGAGTTCGACCGGCGGACGCCATACCAAAGCAACTTCGGCGCCTGACGGCGGGCCGTCGGGATTCCACACGGAAATGCGGCAGCCGGGCATGGCGGCTTCAAGGCGAGGCACCCAGGAGTCGGGATCGTGGTGGGGACAGGCAAAGAGAATATGCATGGTCGGCAGCGCAAGCGATGGAAACCCCAAGCATGAGGGATGCCGCCGCACAAATCAAACGGCCCGGCATGAAGCCGGGCCGCGATCACTCGGATGCCACCGGATCACGCGGTCTGCGGCACCTGGGGCTTGTTCTTGCCCTTGCTGCGACGCACGAAGGCCCAGACCTGCAGCGCGATCAGCAAGGCGCTGGCGCCAATGAACCAAGCGCTGATCGGACGTTCGATGAACACCGCCAGATCGCCACGGGACAGCAGCAAAGCACGTCGGAAGTTCTCTTCGACCATCGGGCCCAGCACGAATCCCAGCAGGATCGGCGCGACGGAGAATTCCAGCGTCATGAGGATGGCGCCGATGACCCCGAAGGCAAGCACTTCCCAGATCTGGAAGAGGCTGTTCTGCGTGCTGAACACCCCCACCGCGATGAAGAACAGCGCCGACGGGAAGAGGTAGCGGTACGGCACCTGCAGCAGCTTGACCCACACGCCGATGAGCGGCACGTTCAGCACCATCAGCAACACGTTGCCTACCCAGAAGCTGGCGATCAGGCCCCAGAAGATGTCCGGATGCTCGGTGATGAGCTGCGGACCGGGCTGGATGCCCTGGATCAGCAGCGCCCCCAGGATCAACGCCATCACGGCATCGCCGGGAATGCCCAGGCTCATCGTCGGAATGAAGTCGACCTGGGTCTTGGAGTGCGAAGAGGCCTCGGGCGACGCCACGCCGGCGATCATGCCCGTGCCGAATTTCTCGGGCGTCTTGGAGATCTTGCGCTCGAGCGCATAAGCCACGAACGTCGTGATGGTGGGACCCGTGCCCGGCATCGCGCCGAACAGCGTGCCGACGGCCGTGCCGCGCACCATGGGCCAGAAGGCGGTCTTCAGTTCCTGCTTGCTGGGCCGCATGTCGCGCAGGCGCAGTTTGGCGCCGCTGCCGATGATGGTCATGCGGTTCACGCTCATCAGGAAGTCGGCCACACCAAACAGGCCCATCGAAATCGCCACCAGCTCCAGGCCGTCGGACAGGTCCAGCAGGCCGAATGAAAAGCGGATGGTGCCGGTGTTCACGTCGGTGCCGACAACGCCGCACATCAGGCCGAACAACGTCATCGCGACGCCCTTGAGCGGGGAGCCGCGCGACATGGTGGCGCCGGCAAGCAGGCCGAGCAGCATGATCGAGAAGATCTCGGTCGGACCGAACTTGAACGCCACTTCCACGAGCAAGGGCGATGCAAAGATCATCACGATGATGCCGACGGACGCCGCGAAGAACGAGCAGATCATCGTTATGCCCAGCGCCGTGCCGCCCTTGCCCTGTTTGGTCAATGGATAACCGTCAAGGCAGGTGACCGCGTGCGGCGGATGCGAAGGCAGATTGAGAAGAATGGCGCCGATCGCGCCGCCATACTGCGATCCGTAGAAGATACCGGCCAGCATCAGGATGGCCGGCACGGGCTGCATGACGTAGGTCAGCGGCAGCAGGATGGAGATCGCGGACAGTGCGCCCATGCCGGGCAGCACGCCGATGAGGTTGCCGACGAGCACCCCGAAGAACGACCACATCAGGTTGTGCCATTGGAACGCAACGCCGAAGCCGTACCAAAGGTCTACCAGTGCTTGAGAGATCATGGCGCTTCAACCCCAACGAAACAGCGGCAGCTGCAATTGCAACGCCCACCAGAAAACGACGACCGCGATCGCGGACATGGCGACCGACAGCAGGATTGCCTGCTTGATCGTGTTCGTGCGGTCGCCCAGCGCCGAGATGAAGACGATGGCGAACGTGGCGGGCAACAGACCGCCGTAGTGGCCCAGCAGCAGGAAGGCCAGGATGCCCAGCAGGATGCAGATGCTGCCGCGCATGTCAGGCATGCCTGTCGGGTGACCCTCTGCCGGCGCCGGCGAAGCGGGTTCGCCGGAGCGCGCGGATATCGCGATCAGCAAACCGGTCAGCGCCAACAGGCCGCCAAGCGCGGCGGGGAAAAAGCCGGGGCCCATGTGGCTGAGCGTGCCGATGTGATAGTCGGTCCCGCCGTAGACGGCGCCCAGTCCGATCAGGACCATCAGCGCACCGCCGTAGTAGTCCTTTCTGTTAATTGTTTTTTGCACTTCCATCCTCCTTCCTCGTGCGGGACCGTGCAGGCCCTTGATGCGCGCCCGGAACGAGCAACGCCCGGCCCTTGACGACAGGCCGGAAGGCAGATTACGGAAGGAAGCTGCTAATCCGCTTTCTGTGCGCTGTCGCGTTCCTGAATCCGGGGGTTATCCCTGATCGGTTGCCGCGACGGGCAAGAAAAATGCGGTGAGAAGGCGTGCAGCCGGGCTATTGGTCGCCCTTGAGCTGGACCTCGGTGGGCTGCGGATATTGGGATACGGTGTGAGCGCGTGGCAGCCAAAGCACCGACGCCAGGCCGACGCCGCCGTGGTCGTTGGCTTCGCCGTCGCGCAGTTCGATGTCGCCATCGTTGCGCCTGGCGTAGGCCCGCGCGATTCCCAGGCCCAGGCCGGAGCCCGACGAGGCCACGGGCTTGTCCGTGCCCACGCGCTCGAAACGCGTGAAGGCGCGCACCCGCAGCACGGGTTCCAGGCCGGGCCCGTTGTCGGACACCACGACTTCGACGCGGTTTTCCACCCGGCATACAGACACCGTGATGCGCGCCCCCATCGGCGCGTAGTGGATGGCGTTATGGACGAGGTTCGACAAGGCTTCGTGCAGTTCGGCCTCGTTGCCGGACACCGGAACGGACGTCTCCTGCCCTTCTTCGGCATCCGCTTGCACCCAGCCCAGGTCCTGCTGCTTTTCGTGCGCAAGCGGCAAGTACTGCAGCACGACTTCGCGCGACACGGCGTTCATGTCGAGCAGTTGCCGCGGAAGCTGGCTGGCCTGGTTGGCATGCGCCAGCGAAAGCAACTGCTCGGTCAGCCGGCGCGTGCGGCCGAGCTGGTCGACGATGGCCCGGAGCCCCTCCCGCGCCCGCGCGGGATCGCGTTCGCGCAGCGTGTACTGCGCCTGCGTCAGCATGATGGCCAGCGGCGTGCGCAGTTGATGCGAGGCGTCGGCAAGGAATTGTGATTGCTCGTCCAGCACCCGCCGATAGCGGGCGATGTGGTGATTGACGGCCTCGACCAGCGGCGCGACTTCGCTGGGCACGCGAGACGAGTCCAGCGGCGTCAGGTCGTCGGGGCGGCGCCCCCGGATATCCGCCTGCAGCCGCCGCAACGGCTTCAAGGCCCATGACACCCCCCACCAGACCAGCACCACGACGAGCGCCAGCATGCGCGCGTCGCGCAGGATTTCCTGGCGGCGCGCATTGTTCTCGGCTTCGATGCGTTTGCCGGTGCTTTCCGCCACTACCACGAGCACCTGGCGATGCTGGCCCTGGTAGTAGAGATCGCGCACCACCGACACCACGCGCACGGGATCGTTGCGGTACACGCTGTCGTAGAAGATGGGCTGGCCGTTGGAGCGAGGCCAGGTGGGCGGGCGAGGCATTTCCGGCATGCCCAGCAAGGTCTTGCCCTGGACCTGCGGCACGGGAGCGCCGTCGGGCAATGGAGGGTCGATTTCCTCGATGCGGAAATACTTGCGCAGGCCCGCGCGGGATTCAAGCATGACCTGCGCGTACAGCGGCGTCGCCACCTGCAGGTTGCCATCGGGCGTGAATTCCAGGCTGCTTTCCAGCACGCGCGCGGGCTCCACCAACGCGCTGTCGTAGGCTTCGTTGGTGATTTCGGCCAGCGTGCGGTAGTCGTTCAGGCTGTCGATGACCAGCAGGGCCACGACGCCGGGAAGCAGCAGGATGATCAGCAGCGCGCGGATGCCGACTCGCGGCAATCCCGGTATCCGCAGGCTCACTTAGGATTCCGCGGACTCGCTGGCGACGCTTTCCAGCATGTAGCCCAGCCCGCGCACGGTCACGATGCGCACGTCGCTGCCGGCCAGCTTTTTACGCAGGCGATGCAGCACGACCTCGATGGCGTCCGGATTGGCTTCGCTGTCGTGCGTGAACACCTTGCCGAACAGTTGCGACTTGTCCACCGGATAGCCGCTGCGCGTCAGCAGCGCCGCCAGCGCGGCATGTTCGCGGGGCGTGAGGAACAGCAGGGACCCGTCCAGCGTGAACGCGCGGCTTTCGCTGTCGTAGGAGAGCGAGCCGCACTGCAGGCGCGGATGCTGGCGACCGCGGCTGCGGCGCACCAGCGCCGTCAATCGGGCTTCGAGTTCTTCCAGCGCGAACGGCTTGGTCAGGAAATCGTCCGCGCCCAGGTTCAGGCCGCGCACCCGATCCTGCAAGGCGCCCTGGGCGGTGAGCAGCAGCACGGGCGTGCGGTCGTCGCGGTTGCGCATTTCGCGCAGGACGACCAACCCGTGCTTGTCAGGCAGGCGCAAGTCCATGACGATGGCATCGTATTCGGTGCCCGCCATGAAGGCTTCGGCCGTGCGGGCGTCGGCGGCGTGGTCGGGCACGAACCCGCTTTGGGCGAGCGCGCGCATCAGCCAGGACGCCATGTCCCGTTCGTCTTCAACCAACAATATGCGCATGACCGTCCGTTCCTTCGGGCAAATTCTCTGCAGCCCGCTGCCCATGCACGCGCTGGCGCAGGTAGCGGGTTTCGTGATGACGCCGAAAGAGGATAGCCGACAACTCGTTCAACGCCTGGGTATAGACGTCTCGCTTGAACTCGATGACGGCATCCAGCGGAACCCAGTACTGGCTCCAGCGCCAGGCGTCGAATTCCGGATGCTGCGTCGCGCGCAAGCAAACATCACTGTCACGTCCCACCAGGCGCAACAAGAACCAAATCTGTTTTTGTCCTTTATAGTGGCCACGCCACTCACGCCGGACAAAGTGATCGGGCACGTTATAACGTAACCAATCGCGTGTACGCCCCAAAATCCGGACATGCTCGGGCTTCAAGCCCACTTCTTCATGGAGTTCGCGATACATGGCCTGCACCGGGCTTTCGCCATACTTGATGCCGCCCTGGGGGAACTGCCACGCATGTTCCCTGATACGCTTGCCCCAAAAGACCTCGTTTCTAGTGTTGACGAGAATGATGCCGACATTGGGGCGGTAGCCTTCGCGGTCAAGCATGGGCCACCCCCACCGAATTCAATACAATTACGGTCGATTATACGTATCTGCTGCCACCTTTAAACATGCGCGCATCCAACTACCATATCAACACCCTCAAAGAAGCCCCGTCCGAAGCGGAAGTCGCCAGCCACCAGCTGATGACGCGCGCCGGGATGATCCGCAAGCTTGCGGGCGGCATCTACACCTACATGCCCCTGGGCCTGAAGATCATCCGCAAGGTCGAGGCCATCATTCGGGACGAAATGAACTCGGCTGGCGCCATCGAGCTGCTGATGCCGGTGGTGCAACCCGCGGAACTCTGGCAGGAATCGGGTCGCTGGGAGCAGTACGGCGCGGAACTGCTGCGCATCAAAGACCGCCACCAGCGCGATTTCGTGCTGCAGCCGACGTCCGAGGAAGTCATCACGGACATTGCGCGCAACGAAATCCACAGCTACCGCCAGTTGCCGCTGAATTTCTATCACATTCAGACCAAGTTCCGGGACGAGCGTCGCCCCCGCTTCGGCCTGATGCGCGGCCGCGAATTCACCATGAAGGACGCCTACTCCTTCGACCGCGACGAAGCTGGCGCCCAGCGCAGCTACGACACAATGTTCAACGCCTACATGCGCATTTTCGGCCGCCTTGGCCTGGAATTCCGCGCTGTGTCGGCCGATACGGGGTCCATCGGGGGCACGCGCAGCCATGAATTCCAGGTCATCGCCGACACGGGCGAAGACCTGCTGGTCTACAACGCGGATTCCGACTACGCCGCCAACATCGAGCTGGCGGAAGCGCCCTCTCTGTACCCCACCCGCGCCGCGGCCGCCCAGGCCATGGAAGACGTGGCGACGCCGGGCGCCGCCAAGTGCGAGGACGTGGCCAAGCTGCTGGATATCCCGCTGGAACGCACGATCAAGTCGATCGTGCTGGCGACCGACGGCGAAAAGGGCAAGGTCGACATCTGGCTGCTGCTTCTGCGCGGCGACCACGAACTCAACGAAATCAAGGCGGGCAAGCTGCCCGGCCTGTCGGGCTTCCGCTTTGCCACGGAATCCGAGATCGTCGAGTACTTCGGCTGCAAGCCCGGTTACCTGGGCCCGGTCAAGACGGCCAAGCCCGTCCACGTGATCGCCGACCGCACGGTCGCCAACATGGCCGACTTCGTCTGCGGCGCAAACCGTGAAGATTTCCACACCCAGGGCGTGAACTGGGGCCGCGACCTGCCCGAACCGGACCTCGTGGCCGACCTGCGCAACGTCGTGGCCGGTGATCCGTCCCCCGACGGCAAGGGCACGCTGTCGATCCAGCGCGGCATCGAAGTGGGCCATGTCTTCTATCTGGGCAAGAAGTACTCCGAAGCCCTGAAGGCCACCTTCCTGGACGAAACCGGCAAGCCCGCCGTGCTGGAAATGGGCTGCTACGGCATTGGCGTCACCCGCATCGTGGGCGCCGCCATCGAACAGAACCACGACGCGCGCGGCATCATCTGGCCCCGCGCGATCGCGCCATTCGAGGTCGTGATCTGCCCGGTGGGCTGGGGCAAAAGTGAAACGGTGCGTGACACCGCCCAAAAGCTGTATGAATCGCTGCTGGCGCGGGGCGTGGACGTCATTCTGGACGACCGGGACGCCCGCCCCGGCGTCATGTTCGCCGAGTGGGAATTGATCGGCGCGCCGCTGCGCGTAACAGTTGGAGAACGCGGCCTGAACGACGGTGTGGTGGAATTGCAGGCCCGTCGGGAAACCGAAGCAGCCAAGATTGCGGTAGAGTCCGCGCTTGAAGCGGTGCTGACCAAACTCGACACCCTGTAACCCTATAGCAACTACGGACTTTTCGCGTCCCGACCCGCACCTTTCTTTTATCCGCATCGTGACCGATCCGAAGTCCCCAGAGTCCACCCTGCAGGTCCGTGTCTACTATGAAGACACGGACGCCGGCGGGGTGGTCTTCTACGCTAACTACCTGAAATTCCTGGAGCGCGCCCGCACCGAGTGGCTGCGCGATCTTGGAGTCAACCAATCCGGACTGGCGGCCAGCGAACAAAGACTGTTCGTTGTCCGCGCCCTGGACATGTCGTACCGCAAACCGGCCAGACTGGACGATTTGCTTACCATACGCAGCCGAGTCACCAAACTGGGCCGCGCTTCGATACACTTCGCGCAGCGCGCGGAGCGCAACGGGGAACTGCTTGCCGAAGGCAACATCCAAGTCTGTTGCGTCGATGCCATTCACATGCGGCCGGCAGAGTTGCCGGCTGACATCCGCGCAAAACTGGAATTCATTCAGGAATAACCATGCAAGTCACCAACGACATGTCGTTGCTTTCGCTGATTTCGCACGCCAGCGTGCCGGTCCAGCTGATCATGCTGATGCTGTTGGGCATCTCGATCATGTCGTGGACCTATATCTTCGCCAAGCGGATGGCGATCAAGCGCGCGCACGACCAGACCCGCCGCTTCGAAGACGACTTCTGGTCGGGCGGCGACCTGTCCATGCTGCAGCAGGCCGTGGCGTCGCGCCGCGACGAACAAGGCGCTCTGGCCCGCATCTTCGATGCCGGCATGACCGAATTCCTGAAGGCCCGCCGGGGCAACGCCGGCAGCGATGCAACGGCATTGCTGGACGGCCCGCGCCGCGCCATGCGCGCCGCCTACCAGCGCGAAATGGATTCGCTGGAATCCCACCTGAACTTCCTGGCCTCCGCCGGCTCGGTGTCGCCGTACATCGGCCTGCTGGGTACTGTCTGGGGGATCATGCACGCGTTCATCGGCCTGTCGAACATGCAGCAGGCCACGCTGGCCTCGGTGGCGCCCGGCATCGCCGAAGCGCTGATCGCAACCGCCATCGGCCTGTTCGCCGCCATCCCGGCCGTCGTTGCCTACAACCGCTTCACGAATGACATCGACCGGATCTCGATCCGTTTCGACAGCTTTGTCGATGAATTCCTGAACATTCTGCAACGGCAGGTGCGCTAATGCCCTCGGTAAGCTCACGCGGCAGGTCCGGCCGCCGCATGAAGGCCGACATCAATGTGGTGCCGTACATCGACGTGATGCTGGTGCTGCTGGTCATCTTCATGGTGACCGCGCCCCTGATCACGCCGGGCCTGATCCAGCTTCCGTCGGTGGGCGCCGCCTCCGACGTGCCGGTCAAGCCCCTGGAAGTCCAGATTTCAGAAGACGGCAAGATCGCCCTGCGCATGCGCGAACCCGGCGCAACCATGCAGGACATCGCGCGTCCCGAGCTGGTGGCTCAAGTGCGCTCGCGCATTACCGCGGAAACCCCCGTGGTCATTGCCGCCGACGGCAAGGTGCCCTACGAAACGGTCGTGAAGGTCATGGACGAGCTGCGCACCAACGGCATCACCCGCCTGGGCCTGCTGGTGGACCAGTCCGCCGGGGCCGCTCAGCCCGCACCCGCCCAGAAACGCTAACGCGCCGCCTTCCGCCGGCCCGGCCGGCATGCACCGCACATGACGCCACCCATAATTCGACACCGCAGCGGCCCGCCGGCCACTCCGCCCAACAACGACAACCGGAATTCGCTGATTCTGGCCGTGGCGGTGCACCTGCTGCTGCTGGTCGCCCTGATCTTTGGCGTGAACTGGCACACCGAGAACCCTGGCCCCGTCCAGGTGGAACTCTGGGCAGACGGCAATTCGCCCGTCTCGCCGCCGCCCACGCCCCAGCCCGAACCTCCCAAGCCGCAACCCAAACCGCAGCCTCAGCCCGAGCCCGAAAAGACGCCCGAGCCCCCGCCTCCGCCGCCGCCTCCTCCTCCGCCTGAACCGGAACCCCAGGTTCAGCCCAAAACCGAGGAAGCCGATCCCGAGATCGCCATCCAGGAAGCGAAGAAGAAGCGCGAGCAGGAAGAGAAGGCGCGCGAAGCCGCCGAGGCCGCCAAGGAAAAGGCGCGTCTTGAAGAAGAGCGCAAGCAGGCTGAACTGAAGGAAAAGAAGCGCATCGAACAGGAACGCCAGGCCGCCGAAAAGGCCGCTGCCGAGAAGGCTGCCGCGCAGAAGGCGGCAGCGGAAAAGGCCGCCGCCGAGAAAGCAGCTGCGGAAAAGGTTGCTGCCGAGAAGGCCGCCGCTGAAAAGAAGGCGAAGGACGACGCTGCCAAGAAGGCGGCCGCCGAAAAGGCCGCCGCGGAGAAGGCTGCCGCTGAAAAGGCCGAAAAAGCTGCTGCCGAAAAGGCGGCTGCTGAGAAGGCCGCCGCTGAAAAGGCGGCCGCCGAGAAAGCTGCCGCCGCGAAGAAGGCCGCCGCCGACAAGGCCCTGAAGGACGCCTTCCGCAACGACGCCCTGGGCGCAGCCGGCATTCCGGGAGGCACCGCCGACCGGAACCAGGCTGGCGGCGGGCGCGACAGCGGATATGGCGCCAAGGTCCGCGCCTGCGTGCAACCAGGGGTGGCATATCCGACCCCGGCCCGCAGCGGCTCGCAAAATCCGACCGCGCAATACCGGGTACAGTTAGGTTCTGACGGGAAGGTTAATCGTGTCACGTTGACTAGCTCTTCGGGCAACGCGGGTTTTGACCGCGCGGTCGAGACCGGCATCCAACGATGCAACCCGTTCCCGAAGCCCTCCACGGGCCGCTACGAACCCATTATTGACGTTGTGTACAGAATGTATGATTGACAGGAGATTGACGAATATGACTCCCGCTTATAGTCGACGAGTGCCCCCCTTCGCTCTCTGGAGATCGTATGGAATCGGGCTGCTGATGGTGGCCTTGGCCTGCCTGATGGCCATGAAGCCCGCCCATGCGCAGTTGCGTGTCGATATCTCGGGCACCGGCGCCACCCAGTATCCCGTGGCCATTGCCGATTTCGCCGTTGACGACACCCATGGCCGCGCGCTGGCCGAAGTCATCCGCGCCGACCTTACCCGTACGGGCCAGTTCCGCCTGATCAACGCGGCCGGCTCCGGACTGAATGTCGATTCCCCGATCGCCCATGACGACTGGCGCGGCAAGGGCGCCGACTTCGTCGCTTACGGCAGCATCACCCGTGGCGCCGATGGCCGCTATGACGTGCGCTATCGCCTGGCCGACACGGTGAAGAAATCGCAACTGGACGGCGTCGCGTTCTCGGGCACCGAACAGGAACTGCGCCGCGTGGCCCACCAGATCGCCGACCGCATCTACGAAAAGATCACCGGCGTTCGCGGCGTGTTCTCGACGCGCATCGCGTACGTGCTGAAGAAGGGCTCCACCTACGAATTGCAGGTGGCCGACGCTGACGGACAGAATCCGCAGGTCGCCCTGCGTTCGCGCGAACCCATCATCTCGCCGTCCTGGTCGCCCGATGGCGCCAAGCTGGCGTATGTGAGCTTCGAATCGGGCAAGCCCGTCGTCTACGTGCACACGCTGGCCACCAGCGCCCGCGCCCCGGTCGCCAACTTCAAGGGCAACAACAGCGCCCCCGGCTGGTCGCCTGATGGCAGCAAGCTGGCCGTCGCCCTGACGCGCGATGGTTTGTCGCAAATTTACGTCGTTAATGCGTCGGATGGCTCGAATCCGAGCCGAGTTACGCGTTCTCCCGGGATTGACACCGAGCCGAGCTTTACGCCCGACGGTGCTTCCATTATCTTTACGAGTGACCGCAGCGGCGGGCCGCAAATCTATCAGACCGGCTCGACAGGCGGCGAAGCACGCCGTCTCACGTTTAATGGTGGTTACAACATCTCACCCCGAATTTCCCCCGACGGATCGACGCTGCTGTACGTTGCAAGACGAGACGGCGCGTTTCGAATCGCATCTCTGAACTTGTCCACTGGTTCCGAAGCCTTGCTGACTGATGGTCGTGACGATCAGTCACCTAGCTTTGCGCCAAATGGAATGCAAGTCCTCTACGCCGCCATCCAAAATGGCCGTAGCGTGCTTGCAGGAGTATCGAGCGATGGACGCGTACGACAGACGCTTTCGGTACTGAACGGGGAAATACGTGAACCGACTTGGGGCCCATTTACCCGATAACACGTGTGACTCTCTTTGCAAAGGAACTATCATGAAGTCGCGCATTGCCAAAAGCCTAACCATCGCCGCTCTGGCCGCCGCCCTGGCAGCCTGCAGCTCCGTCCCTCTCGACGATAAAGCGGGTCAGGGTGGAGGCGCTGGCCAAGGATCCTCGGCCTCCGGCCAGATCCTTGATCCCTTTAACCCCCAAAGCATCCTGGCGCAACAGCGCTCGGTGTACTTTGATTTCGACAGCTACACCGTGTCGGACCAATACCGCGGCCTGGTCGAAACCCACGCCAAGTATCTGGCTTCCAACCAACAGCAGAAGATCAAGATCGAAGGCAACACCGACGAACGCGGCGGTGCTGAGTACAACCTGGCCCTCGGCCAGCGTCGTGCCGACGCCGTGCGTCGCATGATGACCCTGCTGGGCGTCAGCGACAACCAGATCGAAACCATCAGCTTCGGCAAGGAAAAGCCGCGCTCGACGGGTACGACTGAAGCCGATTTTGCTGAGAACCGCCGCGCCGATATCAACTATCTGCGTTAAGCTTCTCGCTTAGTCTGGAGCCCTACCACGCGTCGGGACGGTCAGCCGGCCGTCCCGACGTTTGTTTTTATACCCGGGAATATTCATGCGCGATTACGTTCTGTCCCTGCGTCCCCTGATTGTGGCCACTGGCCTGGCGCTTGCCGCCCTGACGGCCCCCGCTCACGCTTTTTCCGACGATGAAGCCCGCAAGGCCATCCTGGATTTGCGCCAGCAGGTGCAGCAGCAGAACGAGCAAAGCCAACGCGCCAAGCTTCAACTGGCCGACCAGATTCAAGCCCTGCAACAGGAAGTCGCTCAACTGCGCGACCAGCTCGAGCTGGTGTCGCGCCAGCAGCCCAGCGCCAAGCCGGGCGCCGCTGCCGGCGGATCGAACCCGCCGGGCGCCTCTGCCGGGGATCCCCAGGAACAGGCCGCCTATGACGGCGCGATGGACCTGTTCCGCAAGGGCCAATACAAGGAAGCGGCCGAATCGCTGGCCGCGTTCACCGCGCTTTATCCCAACAGCCAGCTTGCGCCCAGCGCCCAGTTCTATCAGGGCAGCAGCCGCTACGCGATGAAGGACTTCAAGGGCACCATCGAGCAACTGAACGCCATGGTCCAGAAGTCGCCGGATAACGCCCGCGCGCCCGATGCGCTGCTGATCATTGCCGGTAGCCAGATCGAAATGAACAACCGCGCCGGCGCCAAGACGACGCTGCAACGCATCGTTCGCGACTACCCCACGACGCCCGCCGCCAGCACGGCCAAGAGCCGGCTGCAACTGCTGCAGTAATGCGCCAGGCCGCCAGCGCGGCTGGCGCTTACCGGCACATTCTTCGCCGCCGGGCGGGGCTCATTGCCCTGCTGCTGGCGGCGATTTCATTTGCGCTGCTGATCGATTTCACGGTTGGCCCGTCGGGCCTGCCCTGGCGCGATCTCTGGCGCACGCTGGCCACGCCCGCCGACGCCGACCCCACGTTCCGTGTGATCGTCTGGGACATCCGCCTGCCGTCCGCCTTGATGGCCGCGCTGGTGGGCATGGCGCTGGGGTTGGCGGGCGCCGAAATGCAGACCATCCTGAACAACCCCTTGGCCAGCCCCTTCACGCTGGGCGTGTCGTCGGCCGCGGCCTTCGGCGCGTCCCTGGCGATCGTGCTGCATCTCGGGCTGCCGGGAATCTCGGCGGGATGGCTGATCGCGGCCAATGCGTTTCTCTTTGCCCTGATGGCCGCACTGTTGCTGGACGCCGTGGCGCGTTGGGGCGGCATGAACACGTCGGGCGTCGTGCTGTTCGGCATCGCCATGGTGTTCACCTTCAACGCGCTGGTGTCGCTGGTGCAATTCACGGCCAGTGCGGAAGCCCTGCAGAACCTGGTGTTCTGGACGATGGGCAGCCTGGCGCGGTCCAGCTGGACGAGCGTCGGCGTGCTGGCGCTGGCGTTCGCGCTGGCGCTGCCGCTGGCGATGCGTCAATCCTGGAAGCTGACCGCCCTGCGGCTGGGTGAAGACCGCGCCGCCAGCTTCGGCGTGGACGTGCGCCGGCTGCGCGTGTCGACGCTGGCCCGCGTGAGCCTGCTGTCGGCGCTGGCCGTGGCGTTCGTCGGCACCATCGGCTTCATCGGCTTGGTGGCGCCGCATATCGCGCGCCGCCTCTTCGGCGAAGACCACCGTTTCTATCTGCCGGGCAGCGCGCTGGTGGGCGCGCTGATCCTGTCGCTGGCATCCATCGCGTCCAAGAATCTCATGCCGGGCGTGGTGGTGCCCGTCGGCATCGTGACGGCGCTCGTCGGCATCCCGTTTTTCGTTTCCGTCGTGCTGCGCAGGCAATTGCCATGACGAAGCACGACGGTTCGAACGCTTTCACCGGATTGGCCGTGCAGCGCCTGACCGCCGGCTACGGTCGCGAGGACGTGCTGCGCAGCCTGTCGATCCCCGCGCTGGCCGCGGGCGAGGTCACGGCGCTGCTGGGTCCGAATGGCAGCGGCAAGTCCACCTTGCTGAAGGCCTTGGCTGGCCTGGTCCATCCTCGCGCAGGACAGGCGACGCTGGACGGCCTGGACCTGACGCGCCTGAACCACGGCGAGCGCGCCCGCCACGTGGTGTATCTGCCCCAGAGCCTGCCTGCCGCCGTGCACCTGCGCGTCTTCGAATCGGTGTTGGTGGCGGCCAGGGCAAGCGAGGCCGCGCAACCGCCCGCGGACCTTCCGGCCATCGATCGGCTGCTGGAACGGCTGGGCATCGCGCACCTGGCGCTGCATTACCTGGACGCGCTGTCAGGCGGGCAGAAACAACTCGTGGGACTGGCCCAGGCGCTGATCCGCCATCCGCGCGTGCTGCTGCTGGACGAGCCGCTATCGGCCCTGGATCTGAATTACCAGTTCCACGTCATGCGGCTTCTGAAGCAGGAAACGCGTGACCACGGTTTGATCAGTCTTATCGTCCTGCATGACCTGAACGTGGCGCTGCAGCACGCGGACCGGGCCGTGATGATTCACGAAGGCAGGATGCATGCCGCGGGCGCGCCCGCCGACGTGATCACACCGGCCGCGCTGGCGGCCGTCTATGGTGTGCAGGCGCGCGTCGAGACCTGCTCGCGGGGTCGGCGGCAAGTGCTGATCGACGGACTGGAAGAGCACCCCGCCTGATTGGCCGGAGGGCGCGCAAGACGCGCGGCCGCCGACGCGAGAAGGCGAATAGCCTGGAGAAAGTGCTCAGGCGCGCAAGGCGACGTCCGCCACCGGCGCGCCGGTCATGTCAGCCAACTGCGCGGGCGTGAGGTTGAACACCGCGTGCGGGTGGCCCGCGGCAGCCCAGAGGCTGTCGTAGTTGAACAGGTCCGCATCCAGCAGCACCACCGGCTTGACCGCATGGCCGATGGGGCACACGCCGCCGATTGCGTAGCCGGTCATGTCACGCACGAATTTCGCGTCGGCCTTGGCCAACGGCCCCACCTGCGTCGCCACCTTGGCTTCGTCCACCCGGTTGGCGCCGCTGGCGATCACCAGCACCGGCGCATCATCGGTGGCGCGTCGGAAAATGATGGACTTGGCGATCTGGGCCACCTCGCAGCCCAGCCCGGCCGCCGCTTCGGCCGACGTCTTGCCCGTCTGGGGCAGGACGACCACCGGTTTGTCGTGCCCAATTTCCAGCAGCAGGCGCGCAACGCGCTGGGCGGATTCGGGCAAGGCGGCGAGGGATTCTGGGGACATCGAGCGGAACTCCGTTGCAGGGATGGGGCGGCGCGGACCCGCCGCGGCGGCAAGTCGTTGACGAGTTTATCAGCGACCCGCCAAGCGCAGCCGCCCGCCTCGCCGGGCTAGAATGCGGACCTGGCTTCCCGTCCCCACCCCCATGCGTTCCGAACCCGTCCTGCCCCTGCAAACCGCACCGATCGGCGGTTACGCCATGTCCTACACCGAATACGGCAGCGGCCCACCCCTGGTGCTGGTGCACGGTTCCTTGTCCGACAGCCGCTACTGGAAATCGCAGATGGCGCCGCTGGGTGGCTCTTTCCGCGTGCTGGCGGTATGCCTTCGGCGGTACTGGCCGGAAACCTGGGATGGCGAAGGCGGCGGCTTTTCGATCGCGCAGCACGCCAGCGACGTGCTGGAGTTCATCGACCAGGTGGCGGGCGGCCCTGCCCATCTGGTGGGCCATTCGCGGGGGGGACGCGTCGTGCTCGACGCGGCCCTGCAGCGGCCGGAATTGCTGCGCACCCTGACGCTGGCGGACCCGGGCCTGCCCCTGCCCGGCGGCAATGACGAGCGTGGCGGCTTCCGGCAGCGCGCGCTGGCGCTGATCCGCCAAGGCGACATCGAAGAAGGTCTGGCGCTGTTCGTCGACACCGTCACGGGACCGAACACCTGGCAGCGCATGGTGCCGTGGTTCAAGGAGATGGTCCGCGACAATGTCGGCACGCTTTTCGGACAGGCCGAGGAAAAACCCGACACGTTGACGCCGCAACAGATTGGCGGCCTGACCATGCCGGTCCTGTTGATCGGCGGCGCGCTCAGCCCTGCGCCCTACCCGGCCGTGCTGGACGCCCTGGCGTCATGGCTGCCGCAGGCGCGTCGCGTGGATATCGTCGGCTCTTCGCACGGCATGAACCTGGGCAATCCGCGCGCATTCAACGGCGCCATCCAGGACTTCATCGGGGCCTGACGCACAGGCCCGTCAGGGCTCGACCGACGGCGTGTGCTTCAGGCGGCGCAGCACGAACGTGGAGCGGCTGTGCCGCACGCCGCGCAACTTGTACAGACGCTTGCGCAGGAATTCCTCGTACCCCTCGGTGCCGGCCACGGCCACCTTGATCAGGTAGTCGTATTCGCCCGTCACCAGAAAGGCTTCCACCACTTCAGGCAGGCGGCTGATCTCTTCGCCAAACCGGGCCAGCGTGTCGTCGTCGTGGTGTTCCAGCGTGACTTCGATCATCACCGTGTCGGGCAGCCCGAGCGCCTTCTGGTTCAGCAAGGCGGCATAGCCTTCTATCACTCCCGCTTCTTCCAGCGCCCTGACGCGATTCCAGCACGGCGTGGGAGAAAGGCCGACCGTCTCGGCCAGCTTCAGGTTGGTCAGCCGCCCATCCGCGCGCAGCGCGCGCAGGATTTTTCGGTCGGTCTCGTCGAGTTTTGGCAAAGAGGACATATGCGAAAGATGAATTCCCTGTTTTCGCGAATTTTACTGAAGGAAATTTTCCGCAAACGCGAAAACCGGCGTGAATCAGGAAACCTATTTTGCAGGCTGGGCCGTAGACTTTCCTCAAAGACGGGCACTATCCCACCCGTCGGATTCGGCGCTCACGCTGCGGCACAACCCGGCGCGCGCGCCGGCAGTTCCAACGCAGCAACGCCGCGCGCCGATCCGCGCGGCTGGAAACCATGTCCCACGCAGCAGCACCTGCAAGAAGCGGTCTCGGCTTGTCCGCCGCCGTCATGCTCTTCACAGCCCCGGCGCTATTCGCCTCGAATATGGTGGCCGCCCGCTGGGCCCACGACGCAAACCTTCCCCCCGTATTCCTCGCGTTCGGCCGCTGGTTGATCGCCCTGCTGATCCTCCTGCCGATTGCCGCCCCTGCCCTGCGCAAGCACCGCAAGGCCTTGTGGCGCGGCTTGCCGACCCTGTTGCCGCTGTCGGTCCTGGGCATGGGCGTGGCGGTGGCGCCCCAATACATCGGTGCGCAGACCACCAGCGCCACCAATATCGCTCTGATCTTTTCGTGCAGTCCGCTGCTGGTGGCGTTGCTGGAATCCGTGGTCTGGCGCAAGCCCATGTCGGCGGCGCGCGCGGCCGGGCTGGCGCTGGCGCTGGGCGGTGTGCTGGTCGTGTTGGCCCGCGGCGACGCCCAGGCGCTGGCTCGCCTGGAGTTCGGACAGGGTGACCTGTGGGTGCTGCTGGCGGCGACGGGATGGGCGCTCTACACCGTGCTGCAAAAACGCCTGACGCTGCCTACGGTGCCCGACAGCGCCCGGCTGGCCGCAATGATGCTGGGTGGCGTGCTGGCCCTGGCGCCGTTCGCAGCCATCGAGGCCGCGGCCGGGATGGCGCCGCCGTGGTCAGACCCGCGTCTGGCCGCGGTGCTGCTGTTCCTGGCAGTGGTGCCCAGCCTGGGCGCGTACTACGTCTATGGCCGTCTGATCAGCCAAGCCGGCCCGGCCACTGCGGGGCTGTCCATGTTCCTGGTGCCGGTGTACGCCGCGTTGCTGGCCTGGCCGCTGCTGGGCGAGGCGCCGCAGCTGTTCCATGCCTACGGCTTCGTGATGATCCTGCTGGGTGTGAAGCTTGCCGCGTCGCGGATGCGCCCGACGGCGGCCGCAGCCGCCGCCTGAGTTCCTGGCGTCAGCGGCCCGATCCCTGGGCCGCGATCACTTCCTGCGCAACCTGGCGAGGCGCTTCGGCGTAGTGCTTGAACTCCATGGTGTAGGTGGCGCGGCCCTGCGTAAGCGAACGCAGCGACGTGGAATAGCCGAACATCTCGGCCAGCGGCACTTCGGCGCGCACGACCTTGCCGCCGCCGCCCGCGATGTCTTCCATGCCCTGCACCATGCCGCGGCGCGATGAAAGATCGCCCATGACGTTGCCGGTGAAGTCCTCGGGCGTTTCCACTTCGACCTGCATCATGGGCTCGAGCAGCACCGGGTCTGCGCGGCGCATGCCTTCCTTGAACGCCATCGAGCCCGCCATCTTGAAGGCGTTTTCGTTCGAATCCACGTCGTGGTAGGAACCAAAGAACAGCGTCGCCTTCACGTCCACGACCGGATAGCCCGCCAGCACGCCGGCATTGAGCGATTCGCGAATGCCCTTGTCGACGGCGGGAATGAATTCGCGCGGCACGACGCCGCCCTTGATGGCGTCGACGAATTCATAGCCCTTGCCCGGTTCTTGCGGTTCAAGCTTGAGCACCACGTGTCCGTATTGGCCACGGCCGCCCGACTGCTTGACGAACTTGCCTTCGACTTCGTTGCAGGGCTTGCGGATGGTTTCGCGGTACGCCACCTGCGGCTTGCCGACCGTGGCTTCGACGCCGAATTCGCGCTTCATGCGGTCGACCAGAATTTCCAGGTGCAGTTCGCCCATGCCCGAGATGATCGTCTGGCCGGATTCTTCGTCGGTGCGCACGCGGAACGACGGATCTTCCTGGGCCAGCCGGCCCAGCGCGATGCCCATTTTTTCCTGGTCGGCCTTGGTCTTGGGCTCGACGGCCTGCGAGATGACGGGTTCCGGGAAGACCATGCGTTCCAGGATGATGACGTGCGCAGGATCGGTCAGGGTGTCGCCAGTGGTGACGTCCTTGATGCCCACGGCCGCGGCGATGTCGCCCGCATAGACCTCGGTGATCTCGCGGCGCTCGTTGGCGTGCATCTGCAGGATGCGGCCCAGCCGTTCCTTCTTTTCCTTGATGGGATTGAAGACGGAATCTCCGGACTTCACCACGCCCGAATAAACGCGGAAGAACACCAACTGGCCCACGAAGGGGTCGGTCATGATCTTGAACGCCAGCGCGGAGAACGGCTCGTTGTCGGCGGGATGGCGTTCGATTTCGTGGTCGCGCTGGTCGTGGCCCTTGATGGCGGGCACGTCCAGCGGCGACGGCAGGTAATCGATGACGGCGTCCAGCATCGCTTGAACGCCCTTGTTCTTGAAGGCGCTGCCGCACAGCATCGGAACGATCTCGTTGGCGATGGTGCGGGCGCGCAGGCCCTGCTTGATTTCCGCTTCGGTGAGAGGTTCGCCGGACAGGTACTTTTCAAGCAGGGTTTCATTGGCCTCGGCGGCCTTTTCGACCATCTTGTCGTGCCATTCCTGCGCCTGCGCCTGCATGGACGCCGGAATGTCCTCGTACTGGAACTTCACGCCCTGGCTGGCTTCGTCCCAGATGATGGCCTTCATTTTGACCAGGTCGATCACGCCTTCGAAGTGGTCTTCGGCGCCCACCGGCAACTGGATGGGAACGGCGTCGCCCTTCAGGCGTTCGGCGATCTGGCGATGCACGCGCAGGAAGTCCGCGCCGACGCGGTCCATCTTGTTGACGAATGCCAGGCGCGGCACCTGGTATTTGTTGGCCTGGCGCCAGACGGTTTCGGACTGCGGCTGCACGCCGCCCACCGCGTCATAGACCATGACCGCGCCGTCCAGCACGCGCATGGAACGCTCGACCTCGATGGTGAAGTCCACGTGGCCGGGGGTGTCGATGATGTTGATGCGATGTTCAGGATAGTTGCCCGCCATGCCTTTCCAGAAGGCGGTGGTGGCGGCGGACGTGATGGTGATGCCGCGCTCTTGTTCCTGCTCCATCCAGTCCATTACCGCGGCGCCGTCATGGACTTCGCCGATCTTGTGGGTAATGCCGGTATAGAAGAGGATGCGCTCGGTGGTCGTCGTTTTGCCTGCATCAATATGGGCGCTGATGCCGATATTGCGGTAAAGCTCGATGCGCGTCTTGCGGGTCATGGCCTCTTCCCTAGCGGTTGGGTGCGGATGCATAAATATTACGCGCCGCGCGGCAAGATACAAGCCTGAAACGGCCCTCCGCAAAGAGTTAGCGGGGTACATGGGTTTGCCCGGGGCATACCATCGTATAGCCCGGTCGCGACGCGCCCGGATGTCCGCATCGGGTTCCGCGAAACCGCTCCGTCGGCTTCCGGCCCGCCTGCGGCGCCCATGAAAAAGCCCCTCGGTCAGAGGGGCTGCGTCGCATGGGGCGCGTATTTGCGCCGGTTCGGCGCAATTACTTCTTTTCTTCCTTGACGCGGTACACCAGCACGGCGGTGCTGGCCAGCGACAGCACCTTGGCGGTGACGCTGCCCAGCAGAAGGCGCGACAGGCCGCTGCGGCCGTGGCTGCCGATGAAGATCAGATCGCAACCGGAATCACCGGCGGCCTGCACGATGCCGTCGGCGACGTTGAAGTTGGACACGGCGCGCGCATCGGCTTTGACGCCTGCGGTGTCGGCACGGTCGGTGATCTGCTTGAGGTACTTGTCGGCTTGCTCGGCAGAGGCCTTTTCGTAGTCTTCGTCGGTGATGGCGTAGGCCGCGGCCATGCCGTCAAAACCGATGGTGGCAGCGAACGGCTGCGTCACGTAGAGGGCCACGACTTCGGCGCCGACAGAGCGCGCAAAGCAAATGCCAGCGTTGGCGGCTTGCGCCGAAAGCGGGGAACCGTCGGTGGGAATCAGGATCTTCTTGAACATCTTGCCTGCTCCTGTCTTAAAGGAATCTTTATGCTACCGGAAAGCCGCCGGGTCCACATCAGACCGAAACGGGGGCTTTGACGAGCGTCAATGGCGGGTTTATCCCAACTGCTGGGCGGCGGCGAACAGGTTCGTGCAGCGGGTGCCGGTACGGCAGTATGCCAGCACAGGGCTCGGCAGGGTACGCAAGAGTTCGGCGAAGCGGGCCACGTCGGCGGCCGTCATGGCGCTGCCAACCACGGGCTGGTATTCGATTTGCAGGCCGGCCGCCTGGGCGGCGCGGGACACGTCGGCGGCGGTGGGCTGGTCGGGACCGCCTTCGAAATCAGGGCGGTTGATGATGACGCTTTTGTAGCCGGCGGCGGCTACGTCGGCCATGTCGTCGGGACCCAGTTGCGGGGCGACGGCAAAGTTCTGGGTCAGGGGCTTGATGGGTGCGGACATGACGGTTCCTTCGATGGCTTGGCGATACAGCTGCATATTATTGATTGTAGGAGCCGTTTTGCGCGAAAAGTTTTTCCAATTCGCTCCAGATGCCCCGGTGGTCGGCGATGGACACCGAGAACCGCAGCATGGTGGACGGCGCCTGTGACGGCGAGAACAGCGTGCCCGGCGCCAGCAGCATGCCGCGGTCGGCGGCGGCACGGGCCAGCACTTCGGTATCCCGCCCGCAATCGGCCCAGACGAACATGCCGGCGTGCGGCTCATGAGGCACCTTCAGCCCCAGTTTCATCAGTCCTTTCATGCAGCGCTGGCGAGCGTCGTCGACCCGCGTGCGGACGCGTTCGATATGACGGCGGTACTGGCCCTCCATGAGGACCCGGTGCACGACGCGCTCGCCCAGTTCGGGCGAGGTCAGTCCCGCCAGCATCTTCAGGTCCGCCAGCCGCTGCAGGACCTCGGGATTGGCAGCCACGTATCCCACGCGCAGGCTGGCGGCCAGCATCTTGGAATAGCCGCTGACGAAGATGACGCGGTTCAGGCGGTCCAGCGCGGCCAGCTTGATGGCGCCGCCCGGATGCAGGTCGCCGTAGGTGTCGTCCTCGACGACCATGAAGTCGTGGCGTTCGGCAATGCGCAGGATGCCGTAGGCCGCTCCGGCGGACAGTGTGTGCCCGGTGGGATTGTGGACCGCGCCGTTGATGATGAAGAGCTTGGGCTTGTGCTGCGCCGCCAGCTGCTCCAGCTGCGCAAGGTCCGGACCATCCGGACCGCGAGGCACGCCGATCAGTTGGGCGCCGAAAGCCGCCAGCCGGCCGAATATGACGAACCAGGCGGGGTCCTCGACCAGGACGGTGTCGCCCGGCTTGACCAGATGCCGCGCGACCAGGTCCAGGCCGTGGGTGACGCCGTTGGTCGTCAGCAGATTGAGTTCGGGATGCGCGGGCACGCCTTCGTTCTGCAGCAGCGCCGCGATCTGCTGGCGCAGGGGCCCGAATCCCTGGGGACTGCCGTAGCTGACCAGGTTGGCGCGCACCGAGCGGCCCACCGCCCGCACGGCGCCCGCCACCATCTCGGGATCCAGCCAGTCGGCCGGGAGCAGGCCCGCGCCGCCGGGCATGCCGGGCGCCTGGGATTCGCGGAACATACTGCGCAGCAACCAGGCGATGTCCACGCGTGCCGGCGCCGCCAGCGTACTGGGCGCGGCCGTGGCCACCGCCGCCAGCGGGCCGCTGCGCGCCCGCACGAAGAACCCCGCGCCACGCCGCGACTGGACCAATCCGCGCGCCACCAGGCGATCGTAGGCTTCGACGACGGTGAAACGGCTGACGCCGGACTGCTCGGCCATTTTCCGGATGGACGGCAGACGAGTGCCGGGGCGCAGGCCTTGTTCGTCGATGCGGCGGGCCAGGCCGTCGGCCAGCTGCGCGACCAGGGTGGCGTCGGCCTGGCGCACGGGCTGCCAGGGGATGGAGGGGGCTGAAGGCGTAACTGTCATGGAGATTTCACCAGGCCAGTGATTAAAGTGACATGCCAAGGTGTACCGGTACTGTACTGATGGCTATGCGTAGAGTGACAGCAATGCGGCCGGCCTGCAACTGCAGGCGCCGCAGATTCCAAAATTCCCCTCCGGTGCCGTCATGACTCGTCCCCTGCTGTACCCCACGCCCCCGGCCCGCCCCGCCGACTCTTCCGCCCTTTGGGAAGGATATGGGTACGGCTTTCTGGGCGTGCTGGTGTTTTCGCTGACCTTGCCGATGACCCGGCTGGCGGTGGCCGAATTGGCCCCCTTGCTGGTGGGGCTGGGCCGCGCGTTGATTGCCGCCCTGCCCGCCGTCGCCCTGCTGTGGCTGACCCGCAGCCGCCGGCCCAATCGGCAGGAATGGCCCGGCGTCCTCCTGGCGGCGCTGGGCATCGTCGTGGGATGGCCGCTGGCTTCGTCCCTTGCGATGCAGACGGTTCCGTCTTCGCAGGGCGCGGTGTTCAACGGCCTGCTGCCGCTATCGACCGCTGCGTTTGCCGCGCTGCGCAGCGGCGAACGCCCGTCTGCCGCCTTCTGGGGCTGGGCCTTCGTGGGCGCCGCGCTGGTCACGGCTTATGCGCTACGCCAGGGGGAAGGCACGCTCACGGCCGGCTACCTGTGGCTGCTGGTGGCCGTGGTGTTGGGCGGGCTGGGTTACGCCGAAGGCGCGCGGGCCTCGCGCACGCTGGGCGGCTGGCGCACAATATGTTGGGCGCTGGCGATCAGCGCCCCCGTGGTCGTCGTCCCCGTAGGCTGGATGGCCGCTCAGCAGGCGCACTGGCCCAGCACGGACGTCGTGGCCGCCTGCGCCTACCTGGCGTTCGGTTCGATGTTCCTGGGCTTTTTCGCCTGGTATCGCGGGCTGGCCGCGGGCGGGATCGCCCGCGTGGGACAAGTGCAGTTGCTGCAACCGTTCCTTACCGTGGTGGCCGCCGCCCTGCTGTTTGGCGAATCCGTCGAGGCCGCGACGTTCGTGTTCGCAGCCGCCGTGATTGCCGTTATTGCCGGTGGCCGCCGCGCCATCGTGAGGACTTCAAAATGAGCCTGTTCACCGCCAACTGGGCTGATATCCCCCTTGCTTCCCTGTCCCTGCTGGGTCCCCTGGCGCTGTTCGCGCTGGTCAGTTCCATCACGCCCGGCCCCAACAATGTAATGCTGGCCTCGTCGGGACTGAACTTCGGCTTTCGCCGCAGCCTGCCTCATTTGCTGGGCGTGAACCTGGGGTTCACGCTGATGATTTTCCTAGTGGGCGTCGGCCTGGGCTCGGTCTTTCAGCAGACGCCCGGCCTGTACACCGTGTTGAAGTACGCGGGCGCCGCCTATCTGCTTTACCTGGCCTGGAAGATTGCAAACTCGGGTCCGCTGGAAGAGGGCAAGGCGCGCGGCAAGCCGTTCACGTTCCTGCAGGCGGCGGCCTTCCAGTGGGTTAATCCCAAGGCGTGGGTGATGGCCGTGGGCGTGGTGGCCACCTACACCCCGCAAAATGGCTTCTTCGCAAACCTGGTGATCGCCACGATCGTGTGTGGCGTGGTCAACCTGCCCAGCATCGGCATCTGGGTGACGTTCGGCACGGCGCTGCGGCGCGTGCTGCACAAGCCGGCGGCGATCCGCGCCTTCAACGTGGGCATGGCCCTGCTGCTGGTGGCGTCGCTCTATCCGGTGGCCCTGGAACTGCTGCGCTAACGGGCAGGTTCAGGCCAGCAGCCCGACCACCACCGCCGGCGTGACCAGCACGTTGAATAGGCCCGCCATCACCATGACCAGGCCGGCGACGGCGCCCTCTTCGGCGGCCATCTCACGCGCTTTGGCGGTGCCCGCCCCGTGCGCGCCCATGCCGAACAGCGCGCCGCGCGCCAGCGCCGAACGCAGCGGCAGCCACCGGCACATCAGTTGCCCGATCGCAGCGCCGAAAACGCCGGTGACGATCACGAAGACGGCGGTCAGATCCGGCACGCCGCCCACGTGGGACGACACGGCCACGGCGAATGGCGTTGCCACGGAACGCGGCAACAGGCTGAGCCGCAGGTCTGGCGGCAGGTCCAGCAAGCTGCCCAGCAGCCAGGCGCTGGCGCCGGCGATGCCGCTACCCACCGCGACACCCGCCGCCAGCACGGGCCAGTAGCGCCGGATCAGGCCGCGCTGTTCATACAGCGGCAGCGCAAACGCCACGATGACGGGTCCCAGCATGGCCATCAGCCAATGCGAGCCGGACATGTAATCCCGATAGCCCGTATGCAGCACGAGCGCCAGCGTCAGCAGGAGCGCGGGCGCGACGACCAGCGTGGACGTCCACCAGTAGGCGTAGCGACGGTAGAAGAGCCGCGCGCACACGTAGGCCGCGACCGTGGCCGCCGGCCAGAACACCAGGTTGAATTCAAACGGCACGGCGATTCATCCAGCGGTAGCAGAAGTCAATGGTCAACGCCGTGCCGGCCATGACCAGCGCGGTGCCGAGCAGAATCACGGCCAGCAGTTTCAAGCCCAGCAAGCCCAGGAATTCGCGGTGGTCCAGCAGCGACATGACCGCGGGCACGAAGAACAGCAGCATCTCCCCAAGCAGCCAGCTTGCGCCACGCTGCACGTTGCGCACCCGCAACCGCCGCGTGGCCAGGAGGACCAGCACCAACGCCATGCCAATCACCCCGCCCGGCACGGGCAGGCCCGAGGCCAGCGCCAGCGCCTGTCCCAGCAGCGAAAACAGGATGATCAAGGCGATCTGCAGCATTCGGCTGCGGCGCAGCGTGCTGCGCAAAAGAACGGAAAGGCGTAAGCGAGACATGTGACAGGGTTCCAGCGGCAAGCTCATGTTTTACGCCTGGCAGCCCTATAGATAAAATGAATTCGAAGAATTCACCTTATTCCAAATCGGCATATATATGGAATTGCGCACCCTTCGCGCGTTGGTCGAGGTCGTCCGCCAAGGCGGCTTTTCGCAGGCCGCCAAAGTCATCTACGCGACCCAGCCCACGGTCAGCAAGGCCGTTCGCCAGTTGGAGGACGAATTGGGCATGCCGTTGCTGGACCGCCACGCCCAACCCTTACGGCTGACCGCCGCAGGCGAGATCGTCTATCGGCGCGCCCTGACGATGTTGGCGGAGCGCGACGACCTGAACGCCGAGCTCGACGAACTGAAGGGATTGAAACGCGGCGTGCTGCGCCTGGGCCTGCCGCCGCTGGGCAGCAGTTCGCTGTTCGCGCCGATGTTCGCGCGCTTTCGCAGCCGCTACCCGCGCATCGAAATCAGCCTGGTGGAACATGGCAGCCGGCGCCTTGAAGAGATGGTAATGGCCGGCGAGATCGAACTGGCGGCGTCGCTGAAGCCGGTGCCCGACAACTTCGAGTGGCAGCCCGTTGCGCGCGAACCGCTGGTGGCCCTGATGCCCGCCGACCATCCGCACGCGCGGGCGAAATCGGTGGGACTGGACGAGTTGCGGGATTCGCCCTTCATCCTGTTCGAAACGGGCTTCGCCCTGAACCGGATCCTTCACGACGCCTGCCAACGCGCCGGCTTTGCGCCGGCCATTGCGGCACGCAGCGGCCAGATCGATTTCATCGTGGCGTTGGTGGCGGCCGGGCTGGGCGTCGCGTTCCTGCCGCGCATCAAGGCCAACGAGGAACTGCACGCAGGCGTGGCGCGCGTGCCCCTGCGCGACGCGGGGACGGATTGGGAGATGGTCCTGGTGTGGCGCCGGGGCGGTTACCTGTCGCACGCCGCACAGGCCTGGCTTGCCCTTACGCGCGAGGTCCATCCCGCCACGGCATGAACGCGCGGCGCTGGGCCCCGCCCGCCGCGCCGGAGTATGCTGATGCCGGAACCCTACCCGACTTGCAGGGTCAGACCATTCATGCCCGCCCTGCCCCGATTTTCCGCCCGTCGACTGTTCGTCGCCATTTTGCTCTGCGCCTCCGGCGTGGTGGGCTGCACGCAACTGGATTCCTGGCAGCGCCAGACGATTTTTTCTCCCCAGTCCGAACCGCAAACCTGGTGGCGCGAGCCTGCTGCGGGCACCGAGGTCTACGACCTGACGCTGGCCAACGACGACAAGGTGCGCGCCTGGTACTGGCAAAGTCCGAACGCGGGCGCTCCCACGGTTCTGTATCTGCATGGCGCGCGATGGAACCTGAACGGCAGCGCGTTTCGCATCGACGGCTGGGCCCGCATGGGCTATTCCGTGCTGGCGATCGACTATCGCGGTTTCGGCGCGTCGTCGCCGCGACTGCCGTCCGAAGAAAGCGCGCTTGAAGACGCCATGGCGGGGCTGAAGGAGTTGGCGCGGCTTCAGCCGGATCCCGCGCGCCGCTTCGTGTACGGACACAGCCTGGGCGGCGCTATCGCCATCGACCTGGCTTCGCGCCCCGAACAGCCGGATTTTGCGGGCCTGATCGTGGAATCCAGCTTCACCAGCATCGGCGCGATGCTGGCGACCCTGCGCTGGGGCAAGGTGCCCGGCGCCAGCCTGCTGGTCACGCAGCCGTTCGCGTCGGTGGACAAGCTGGCGCAGTTGCACACACCGATGCTGTTCATGCATGGCACCGCCGATCGCGTCGTGCCGCACACCATGAGCGATGAATTGTTCGCGGCCGCGCGCAACGTGGCGCCGGACCTGAAGCGCCTGGTGAAGATCGAAGGCGCCTCGCACTCGGGCGCGTTCCGCAGCGGCACGCAATACGAATCGGCCGTGAAGACCTTCATGCAGGACGCCAGCCAGGCCTACCAGCGCAACAAGGGTTAGGCCCGGGCCTCTGCGCCGTCGGCACGACGGGCCAGCCATTTCAGCACCCGGGGCCGGGCGCGGTCGTAGGCCAGGTTGTAGAAGAACGCGTAGGGCAGATAGAACAGCACCAGCGCGATATCCAGCACGAACGCTTCCCACAGGCTGATATTGAGCCACCACGCCGCCAGCGGGATCACGATCAGGATCAGCCCGAATTCGAATCCGAACGCGTGCACCACGCGAATGCGGAAGGTGCGCGTCCAACCCAGGCGGTTTTCAATCCGGTCGAATCCCGCGTTGTAGATCATGTTCCACACCAGCGCGATCCAGGCGATCACGGCCGTGAGCACCCCCATTTCGAACAGGGACTTGCCCATGGCCCACGCCGCCACCGGCGCGCACAGGCCGATCGCGATGATTTCGAACAGAAAGGCGTGAAGGAAACGTTCTTTGATTGTCTTGTTGGCTTGCGTCATGACCCACCTGCGGTCGTTTGCTACGGAGTGACGGCATTGTCCGCGACATTTCCGGTACGATAAAGATAATATCCATCGGAAAAACCGATACACCTCACCCAGACAAGCATGCGCCATTCCCTCGAATCGCTGGCCGCCTTCGCCCAAGTGGCCTCCGAAGGTTCGTTCTCGGCTGCCGCCCGCAAATTGGGCAAGAGCCAGTCCACCATCAGCGAAACGATCGCAAATCTGGAAGTGGACCTGAACGTCACACTGTTCGACCGCAGCCAGCGGCAGCCCTCCCTGACGTCGGCGGGCAAGGTGCTGCTGGGACAGGCCTTGCAGGTGCTGGCCGCCAACGACCGCCTGAACCGCAGCGCCAGCCAGCTTTCCGAAGGCCTGGAACCCCGGCTTACCGTCGTCTTGTCCGATACGTTCCAGTCGCGCACGTTCGAGGCCATGCTCAGCCAGATCGACCAGCGCTATCCCGCGCTGCGGTTCGAATGCCTGATCGCCGAGTACGAGGATGTGGTGGCGCTGGTGCAGCAGGGCCGCGCGCATGTGGGGCTGATGGCCGCGCAGGAGACCTATCCGCCCGACGTGGCGCACGCCTGCCTGGCGGAAGGGTCGGAAATCGTTTTGTGCGTGGGGCGATCCCACGCGCTTGCCAGCCTGCCGGCCGTGACGGCCGACCACCTGAAGGCCGAACGCGAGCTGCGGCTTAGCACCTTTGAACTGGACGACAAGGATGCGACGCCCGCGCACGCAACCTGGTCGGCGCCCGGCTATCTGATGCTGCTGGAAATGGCCAGCCTGGGGTTTGGCTGGACCGAGTTGCCGCGCTGGATGATCCAGCGCTTTGGCGGAGATCAGTTGGTCGAACTGAACGTGCCGGGCTGGCCGCGCCAGATCCGCGTGGACGCGGTGTGGTCCACCCGCCGCGCGCTTGGGCCGGCCGGCGCGTGGCTCTTGCAGAGCCTGACGCAGGGATAGCCTGCCGCGTCAGTCCGCCGGGAACCGCAGGCGCGTGATGCGCACGCCGTTGGCATCCAGCCAGTTGTCCAGCTTGGGATTGGCCAAGACGTCAAATTCGGCCTGCCGCTGGCGCGCCATGGCGTTGTTGCCCGCCGCGTCGCCCAGGGCGGGATGGCACATCAGAAGGTCGCCCTCGCGGGCATTGGCAAGCCAGGTCTTCAGCAGACGCGCATAGCCCCGCCTGCCGCCATCGAACGCATATACGCCCAGGAATCGCCGGTTCGTCAGCAAGCCGTTGGAACGCGCTTCTTGCGCCAGCGCTCGCGCCCCCAACGCGCCGATGATTCGGGCCTTGAGCGTTTCCTTCAGTGGAATGCCGCTATACGTGCCGGGCCTGGTGTGGCGCAGCCACGGCGGATTCGCTGCATAGCGTTGCTTGAGCAGCGCCAGGATGCGCTTGCGGATGCGCGGCAACTGATGCACGTGCTGGTGGCCGTCGACATAGTCCGGCGCGCGGCCGAATGCGGCTTCGAAGGCATCGAACTGCCGGGCCAGCTGCGCATCGATCCAGGCGACGTCAAGGAGACCGGTGTAGGCCTTCAGGATCAACGTGCTTAACGAGGGCATCGGATCCGCCGTCGGATCCAGCGTTTCAGAGAGGTTCACATGCAACCCGATATCCACGTCCAGCGCGTTCAGGCGCGGCGCATTCGCGGCGAACGTCGGGCCCAGCGCCAGGCAGCTCACCGCGCTGAGACGCTGCATGCGCGCCAACGCAATCATGCCCTCGTCGATGTCCGCATTCATGCCAAAATCGTCACCGCACACCGCTACGTTTTTATTCATCTGTCCGCACCTTCATTCTTTCTTCAGTTCCCTTCGACATGCGCGCCCTGCTCCGGCAAATCAGTCTCTTCGTCGCCGTCGGCTGCGCCGCGGCGGCCACCCACTGGGCCGTTGCCGTGGGTTGTGTCGAAGCCTTCGGCGCCCCGCCACTGGCCGCCAACCTGGTCGGATGGCTGACCGCCTTCGTCGTTTCCTTCAGCGGCCATTACCGCCTTACCTTTCGGCAATCGCCCATACCCTGGACCGTGGCGGCCCGCCGTTTCTTCCTGATTTCCGCCATTGGCTTCGCGATCAACGAATCGGCCTACGCGTGGCTGCTGCACGCCACGGACATCCCGTACGACACGCTGCTCGCGCTGATCCTGATCGGGTTGGCGTTCGCCACCTTCGTCGCCAGCCGCCTGTGGGCGTTCCGGCACAAATCGCCTGCTTGAAATCCGCCGGGGCGCGGCGGCAAGCCCAGGTCAGTTCTGAGCCTTTCCTGCGGGACGGCCGCGCCTTTGCCGGACGACGAAGAGCGGCCGGCCCTTTACCTCGTCAAAGATGCGGGCGACGTATTCGCCCACCACGCCCAGCGATATGAGATTGACGCCGGCGAAGAACAGCACCGCCGTGACGATGGTCGTCCAACCGGAAACCGCGTTGCCCGACAACAGATAGTCGCCCACCAGGAAGACGGCGTAGGCCAGCGCCAGCACGGCGAACGCGACACCGACCACGCTGACCAGGCGCAGCGGCCACGTGGTGAAGGCGGTCAGGCCGTCCAACGCAAGGCGAAACAGACGAAGGCCGCTGTAACGGCTGGCGCCATGCATGCGTTCGTCCGGTGTGTAGGGCAAAGCCTCGCCCTTGAAGCCGACCCACGCATACAGGCCTTTCATGAAGCGCGTGCGCTCGGGCAAGGCGATCAGCGCGTCCACCACGCCGCGGTCCATCAGCCGGAAGTCCCCGGCGTGCGCGGGCACCTGCACGCCGCGCGCGCCGCTGAGCAGTTTGTAGAACCAACGCGCGCCCGACCGCTTGATCCAGGATTCGTCGGCGCGGTCCTCGCGCACGGCGTAGACCATCTCGGCGCCGGCCGCCCAGCGCGCAAGCATCTGCTCGATCAGCGCGGGCGGATGCTGCAGGTCGGCGTCCAGGCAGATCACCACGTTTCCGGTGGCGGCCTCCAGGCCGGCGCTGAGCGCGGCTTCCTTGCCAAAGTTGCGGGACAGCTCGACATGCCGGAATCCGTCGTGTTCGACCCATTCCGCCATCAGGTCGTCGGTGCCATCGGTGCTGCCGTCGTCGGCCACGATGATCTCCCAACTGGTGCACAGCGCGGACAGCCGGTTACGCAGCAAGGGCAGCAATACCCGCAGGTTCTCGCATTCGTTCAGGCAGGGAATGACGCAGCTGACACGCGTGTCATAAGGCACGTCCGCCGCCTGCGGCGGCCAAACCGATCTCAGCGGAAACGATTTGGCCGGCAAGTGCTGCAAAAGCGGGTCGGATCGAAATTGGATGTGCATTGGGACTTTGACGACAGGGAATGCGGACACGATGCGGGCAGTATGCGCAGGGCCTCGTCGAATTTTCATGAAATGCCCGCGATGCCCGCGCGGAACGCGGTTCATTAAAATGGCGCGCCATCTCCCGTTAGCAGGTCGTCATGCAATTCCAAGTCCGCCCCATGCTGGCCAGCGATGTGGACGCCATCCTTCTGGCCCAGACCCTGGCCTATCCCCGCTTCCTGCTGGAAAGCGCGGAATTCTTCCTGAATCGTCTTGCCCTGGCCCCGCAATACTGCTGGGTGGCCCAAGCCGGCGAAGGCCTGGCGGGCAAGGAGTTGTTCGGTTATCTCGTTTCCTACCCCTGGGACGCCGGCTTGCCGCCCGCCCTGGATGTGCCATTGACCGCCTTGCCAGCCGGCGCCGACCACTGGTTCCTGCACGACTGCGCGGTCGTGCCGGAGGCGCAAGGGTTGGGCGTGGGCCAGGCCCTGGTGCGCGCGGCCGCCGGGCGCGCCATGCACAATGGCCTGACGCACGCCAGCCTGGTATCGCTGGCGTCCGCGGCGGGCTACTGGCTGCGCCACGGATACGCGCCGCTGGCCGCGAATAGCGCCGGGCTGGCCGATAAGCTGGCCGGGTACGGCCCCAACGCCAGTTACATGTCGCGCGGCTTTCCCTTCTAGGCGGTTTGCGCCGCGGCCCCTCGGCGTCAGATCCACCAAGCGCCGTATGACTCAACCTTCCACCCCGTGTACAGCCAGCCCCCGCCAGCCGTAAGATAGATCCGCAGTCCGCGAGCGATGCGGCGGCAATGGTTCGAATAGCCTGACTTGCTGCGCCCCGGCGGGGCGCGAAGGTTCATATGATCTCGCTTTCGCCCGTCCAGTCTTTTCTCGCCTGCTGCCTGGTCCTCGTCGTCGGACGCGTGCTGACCACCCGCATCGGCATCCTGGCCCGCTACAGCATTCCCGATCCCATCGTGGGCGGCTTGCTGTTCGCCGTGCTGGCTTACCTGCTGTCGACGTGGGGCGGCATGGCGGTCTCACTGGAGACCAGCATCAAGCCCACCCTGCTGCTGCTCTTTTTCGGATGCATCGGGCTGACCGCAGACCTGAAACTGCTGGCCCGCGGCGGCCCCCGCCTCATCGCCTTCCTGATGGTGCTGATTCCGTTCCTGGTCCTGCAGAACGCCGTGGGCCTGGGCATGGCCTGGCTGCTGGACATGCATCCGCTGATGGGCCTTCTGGGCGGCACGATCACGCTGGTGGGCGGACACGGAACCGGCGCCGCGTACGCCACCCGCTTTGCGGATTTCAACAACATCCAGGACGTGATGCCGCTGGCCATGACGGCGGCGACGCTGGGCCTGGTCCTGGGCGGCGTGGTGGGCGGGCCGGTGGCCGAATGGATCATACGGCGCTACAAGGTGTCGGGCAGCAAGGATCCCGCCGCCGGCGAAGGCGGCCAGGTTGTCGACCTGAAAGAGGATCGCCAGCCGCCCAACCCCGGCACCTTCATCCTGTCCCTGACGGCGGCATTCGTCTGCCTGGTGGTGGGCGGCATCCTGGCGGCCTGGGTGGAAAACGCCCCGGTCAGCCTGCCCAATTTCCTGTGGTGCCTGGCCACCGGCGTGGTCATCCGCAACGCCGGCCCGTTGGTGGGAATCAGGCTCGACGACCGCGCGACCGACATCATCGGCACGATTTCGCTGTCGCTCTTCCTGGGCATGACGATGATGACGCTGGACCTGTCCAGCGTCGCCCGGCTGGCCGGTCCGCTGGCGCTGATGCTGGCGGTGCAGACCCTGGTCTGCGCGCTGTACGCCGCCTGGGTGGTGTTCCGGATGCTAAAGCGCGACTACGAAGCGGCCATCATGTCCGCGGCGTTCTGCGGGTTTGCGCTGGGCGCGACGGCTACCGCCATCGCCAACATGCAGGCGCTCACGCGGCGCCACGGCCCCGCGCCCGAGGCCTTCATCGTGGTTCCCGTCACCGGCGCCTTCCTGGTCGACATCCTGAACGTGATCGTCCTGAGCTCGCTGATCCCCTTGCCGTTCGTGGGAGGGATGTAGCCATGTTCAAGAAACTGATTCTGCTTGCGCTTTGCCTGCTGCTGGCGGCTTGCGGCCGCGCGCCGGACACCGACGCCTTGCGCGCCGACGTCGAACGCAGCCTTGCCGCCACCTATGGCCAGGATCTGTTCCGCATCGCCGAACTGCGGCGCATGGGTTCCGCCACCGACAGCACGGCCCCCCCGGGCGAAAAGCGGCGCGTGGTCTATTACGACGTGGATCTGGAGCTGGCCCGAGACATATCGCTGGGCGCCTGGGACCAACCCGGCGCGGCGTCGCTGGTGACGTTGCTGGGCGCGGGCCCGCGCAGCATCAGCGGCGTGAAGTCCGGCGGCAACCAGGCCGGCGACCGCATCGTCGCCCATGCCAGCGCGATCTACCGGCAGGAAGACGGCGCATGGAAACTGGTGACCCCCGCGGGCTTCAAGGCAGCCGAAGCGCCCTCGCTGGACACGGGCGCCCCGCCTACGGTGACTCGCCAATTGCTGGACACGCTGGACCAGATCACGCATTCGGTTTCCTACAGCGCCTCCAGCACAGCGCAGCACGTCGTGCAGCAGGAACTGGAGCGATCGGTGGCCCGCATCAATGGCCGGCTGTCGCGGCTGCAGCAGGGCTACCCGCTGGCCGGGGGGCCCGACCGTGGCGAATACCTAGCGTTCTCCCGCGCGCTCAGCGACGTGGCGCGCGCGCGCCAGATCCGCGTGTCTCCCTTGATCACGGGCGGCGGCGCGGACAACATTGCGCTGCTGCGCAGTGGAGATGCGGTGGTCGGGCTTGCCCAGGCCGACACCGCCCGTCTTGCCTACGAGGGCAAAGGCCCGTTTGCGAAACAGGGTCCGTTCCCCGGCCTGCGCGCGCTGGGCAGCCTTTATCCGGAAATGGTCCACATCGTGGTGCGCGACGATCCCGCGCTGCGCGGGGTGACGGACCTGAAAGGCAAGACGATCGCGCTGGGCCCGGAGGGATCGGCGGTGCGCGCCACGCTGGAATCGGTGCTCGCGGCGCATGGCATGCAGGCCGGCCGCGACTACACCGTGGTGGAGACGCCGTTCATCGCCGCGTTGCCGCTGCTGCACTCTGGAGCCGTGGACGCCGCCGCCCAGGTGATCGGGGTGCCGGCCACGCCGCTGCGCGACGCGCTGATTCCCGCCCAGCTGAAGCTGCTGCCGCTGGACGCCGCGGCGATCAAGACCCTGACGTCGGAGAACAGTGTGCTGATGCCGCTGGACATCTCGGCCGGCACGTATCCCAACCAGCCCGAACGCATTCCCACCGTCGGCATGGCCGCGTTGATGCTGACCACCACCGACCTGACGCGCGACGAGGCGCTGGTGGTCGTGCGCGCCGTGTACCAGACCGGTCAGGACCTGCTGGCAGCCGGCTCGGCGCAGGGATCGCAGGTGTCGGCCGCCACCGCCCGCGTTGGCCTGAGCGTGCCGCTGCACGACGGCGCCGAAGAAGGCATCGCCGAACTGGAGCGTGGCAAACCGCGCTGAGGCCGGTTGCGCTTATGATGGCGCTCCCTATCAGGAATTCCGATGAACAAATTCGACCTCCAAAAGAACCAGGCCCTCAAACTGGCCGGCCAGCTCAAGCAGTCGGCCACGCCTGACCGTTTCGGCGCCGCCTCGCAAATGCCGGACCGGCGCGAACAGCGCAAGCTCGACCAGGCGGCCGGCCTGGTGCCTTTCCCGCTCAAGCTTTCCCAAACGCAAGCCGACAAACTGCGCGCCGCCGCAGCCGAGCGCGGCGTATCCACCAACGACCTCGTCGCCGAAGCGCTGCAGAAAGCGTTGGGCGAATAGTCTTCATGCAGATCTGGGTCGACGCGGACGCCTGCCCCGCGGTCATCAAGGACATTCTGTACCGCGCGGCGCAGCGCTGGCAGGTGCCCTTGACGCTGGTGGCGAACCAGGCGCTCTACACGCCACCGTCACCGCTCATCCGCGCCGTGCAGGTGCCGCGAGGCTTCGACGTGGCCGATGCCCACATCGCCGAACGTGTGGAAAAAGACGACCTGGTCATCACCGGCGACATCCCGCTGGCCGCTCAGGTGCTGGAAAAAGGCGCGATGGCGCTCAATCCCCGTGGCGAACGCTATTCGCCGGAAACCATCCGCGAACGCCTGGCGCTGCGGGACATGATGGAAGAGCTGCGCGCCAGCGGCGTGGACACGGGCGGGCCGTCGTCGTTCAGCCAGGCCGACCGCAAGGCGTTCGCCAACCAGCTGGACGGCCTGCTGTCCCGCGCTGCCCGGCAACGGGCGCAAAAAGGCTGACGTCGCCGGCCGCGACAGCGGTCAATAGAAGGTGATGTACGCCTTGTACAGGATGGCGCCGATGGCGGTGACAAGGCCCAGCCCCATCAACGCCATGCCAAGATTCCGATCCCGGAACCCGAACCCGATCAGCATGAGCGCCACGCCGGTGACGATGATGATGAGCATGGTGTTGGTGTGCGGACCCATGGCCTTCTCCTGTTTGGCGATCCCTGAACCGGTGTGAAGCCCCGGGTTGGGCAGTCGATCGCCGTTCATTAATTCGTTTTATCGATGATAGACAGGCGTGAAACAGGCTGGCCGCGATGCGATGGGCTCGATTGCGGCATATCAGAAGAAGAGTAATGATTTGGCCGGAATGCGGCAACGTGCAAGCGGCGATCAACATGCGGATCGATCAACATGCGGGTCGATCAACACGATGCTGGCGAGACAAAACAAAAAAGCCAACCGATGAAGGTTGGCTTTTTGCTTACTGCCCGAAGAACAAAACCTTGGCCACTCGCGTGAAACCGGCCTTGTCTTTCTGGGGCTCTTCAAATGTTTAAAAACCTTTGAAGGGTCTTTGGTGGGTAGTACTGGGTTCGAACCAGTGACCCCTGCCGTGTGAAGGCAGTGCTCTACCACTGAGCTAACCACCCCGAAAGAGGCGAAATAATAGCACGTTTTTTTGAACGTGTGCAAGTCGCCAAATTAGTTCGCTTATGCCGCGACCTCGGCGGGCGCTTCCAGCTTGCGCCACACGCACTGGCCGTTCACGGATTTGTCCAGCGCGGCCAGGTAGGCTTCGTGCTCGGCCAGTTCTTCGGGGGCTGCGTACAGGACCGGCAGGCCCGAGGCGTCGAACTTCGCCAGCACCACGCCGTCGCTGCCAGTGCCGGCGCTGTCGTCCACGTCGATCAGCAGCGCATCCTGCCCGCGCGTCATGGCGAGCCAGACTTCCGCCAGCAGTTGCGAGTCAAGCAATGCGCCGTGCAGGGTGCGGTGGGCGTTGGAGATGCCGAAGCGGTCGCACAGCGCGTCCAGCGAATTGCGCTTGCCGGGGAAGAGCGACCGGGCGTGCAGCAGCGAGTCGGTGACGGTTTCGCAGAAGTCGTTGATCGGGCCGCGGCCGGTCTTGGCGAGTTCGGCGTTGAAGAATTTCACGTCGAACGCGGCGTTGTGCGCGATCAGTTCGGCGCCTTGGATGAATTTGACGAACTCATCGGCGACCTCGGAGAAGCGCGGCTTGTCCGACAGGAACTCGGTGGTCAGCCCGTGCACCGCCAGCGCCTCGGGGTCGCTGTCGCGGTCCGGGTTCAGGTAGATGTGCAGGTTGTTGCCCGTGGCCATGCGGTTGACGAGCTCGACACAGCCGATTTCAACGATGCGATGGCCCTGGGCAGGGTCCAGTCCGGTGGTTTCCGTGTCAAAGATGATCTGGCGCATAACTCTTTATTCCGACGCTTGGGGCTGCGAGGCCGGCGGCGTCTGCGGGTGATGCGCTTCGCTGCCGGCCGGCTTCTTGCGTGCGGTGGCAATCAGCGTGTAGGCCACCGGCACGACGAACAAGGTCAGTAGTGTACCCAGCATCAGTCCGCCAACCAGAACCCAGCCGATCTGCTGGCGCGATTCCGCCCCTGCGCCAGTGGACAGGGCAAGCGGCACCGTCCCCAGCACCATGGCGCCCGTCGTCATCAGGATGGGCCGCAGACGAAGCACGCTGGCCTCGGTCACTGCCTCGAAAAGCTCCCTGCCCTCGTCGCGAAGCTGATTCGTGAATTCCACGATCAAGATGCCGTGCTTGGTGATCAGGCCCACCAGCGTGATGAGGCCGATCTGGCTGTAGATGGACAGCGTTCCGCCCGTCAGCCACAGGGCCAGCAGCGCGCCCGTCATGGACAGCGGCACCGACAACATAATGATGAACGGGTTGCGCCAGCTTTCGAACTGCGCGGCCAGCACCAGGTAGATGAAGGCCAGCGCCATCGCGAAGACCAGATAGATACTGCCCGACGAATCGCGGAACTCGCGCGACTGCCCGTCCAGGTCCGTCACGATCGTGTTGGGCAGGACGTCGCGCGCCACCTGGTGCATGTGCGTCAGGACTTCGCCCAGCGCGTAGCCCGGCGCCACGGCGGCGTCGATCTTCACGGCGCGCAGCCGGTTGAAGTGGTTCAGCGACTGCGGCGACACGCCCTCGTGCACGCCCAGCAGGTTGTCCAGCTGGACCATGCTGCCGTCGCGCGCCCGCACGTAGATGCCCGAGATATCCGTGGGGTTCGCGCGATCGCGCGGCGTCACCTGCACGATGACGTCGTATTGCTCGCCCTCGTCCTTGTAGCGGGTGACCTGGCGGCCGCCCAGCATGGACTCCAGCGTGCGGCCCACGGTGTCCACGTTGGCGCCCACGTCGGCCATCTTGTCGCGATCCACGCGCACGCGCAGTTCGGGCGTGTTCAGGCGCAGGTCGGTGTCCAGGTTCAACAGGCCGGGATACTTGCGCAGTTCAGTCAGGAAGATCTGGGTCAGCCGCGACAGTTCTTCATACGAAGCCTGGCTCATGATGATGAATTCCACCGGTTTGGAGCGGGCCGACTGGCCCAGCGACGGCGGATTGGTCGGAAAGGCGCGCACGCCGGGCAGCGACGCGAACTGCGGCTGCAATTGCTGCGTGATGGCCTGCTGCTTGCGTTCCCGCTCTTCCCAGGGCTTCAGGCGCAGGATGGCGGTGCCGTCCGTCACGGTGGGAAAGCCCACCGTCACCTGGCTGCCGCTGGCTTCCGGGATGGCGGCATAGAACTGTTCGATGCCCAGCATGCTGTCCAGCGTGTAGTTCAGCGTGGCGCCTTCTGGCGAATTGACGATGCCGAACACGACGCCGCGGTCTTCGACGGGAGCCAGCTCGCTCTTGACCACCTTGAACAGCACGCCGCTGCCGGCCGCCACCGCCAGCCCGATGACCACCACGATCCAGCGGTGCCGCAACGACGCGCCAAGCATGCGCCGGTAGCCGTTGCTCATGCCATTCAGCCAGCCTTCGATCAGGTTGTACCAGCGGCTGTGGCTGCTTTCGTGCCGCAGCAGCACGGAACACATCATGGGTGTCAGCGTCAGCGCCACGAAGCCGGACACCAGCACGGCGCCCGCCAGGGCCAGCGCGAACTCGATGAACAGCCGGCCGGTGCGGCCCGTGGCGAAAGCCAGCGGCGCGTACACGGTCACCAATGTCATGGTCATGGCCACCACGGCAAAACCGATTTCCTTTGATCCGCGCAGCGCCGCTTCCTTGCGCGGCATGCCGTCCTCGATGTGGCGGTAGATGTTTTCCAGCACTACGATGGCGTCGTCCACCACCAACCCGATGGCCAGCACCATGGCCAGCAGCGTCAGCGTATTGATGGAGAAGCCAAACAGGTACATCAGCGCGCAGGCGCCCACCAGCGACACCGGGATGGTGACGATGGGAATGATGCTGGCGCGCAGGTTGCGCAGGAAAAAGAAGATGACCAGCACCACCAGCACGATGGCCTCGCCGATCGTGTGGAAGACGGAATCGATGGAGCGTTCGATGAAGACCGACGAGTCGTACGCGATGTTCAACTTCATGCCGGCCGGCAGGGTTTCGTTCAGCCGTTCGACTTCCTGTCGCGCCGCCTTGGACAGTTCGAGCGGGTTGGCCGTGGACTGCCGGGTGACGCCGATATTGATGGCCGGCTTGCCGTTGAAGCGCGACAGCACCCGATCGTTGGCGGCCGCGATCTCCACCTTGGAGACGTCCCGCAGCCGCACCGGATAGCCCTTCACGTTGGCGACGATCACGTCCTCGAACTGGGCGGGGGTTTGCAGGTCGGTGGACGAAACGACCGAGAACTCGCGGGCGCGCGATTCGATGCGCCCTGCCGGAATTTCCACGTTCTGGCTGCGCAGCGCGGCTTCGACTTCCTGCACCGTCAGGCCGTAGGCGGCCAGCTTGTCGCGGTCGACGTAGATGCGCATGGACGGCAGGCGTTCGCCGAACACGCGCACTTCCGCCGCCCCCGGCAGCACCGACAGGCGGGTCTTGATATACCGGTTAATGTAATCGGAAGTCTGGATCGCCGAAAAGGAACCCGACTCCACGGCGATATAGATGATGGGCTGGGAGTCGGCCTCGACCTTGCCGATGATGGGCTCGTCGATTTCGTCGGGCAGGAAGCGCCGGGCGCGCGATACCTTGTCGCGGACTTCGGCCGCCGCCGCGTCCGGATTGCGCGACAGGTTGAACTTGATGTTGATGAGGCTGCGTTCCGACCGGCTGCGCGAGGTCATCACGTCCACACCCTCGATGCCCGCAAGCTGGTCTTCCAGCGGCTTGGTCACCTGCGATTCGATCACCTCGGGCGATGCGCCTTTGTAGGTGGTGTCCACCGACACGATGGGCTCGTCGATCTTGGGGTATTCGCGCACCGTCAGGCGCGAATACGAAATCAAGCCGATCAGCACGATGACCAGCGACAGGACCGAAGCGAACACCGGCCGTTTGATACAGGTTTCGGAGATACGCATGGCGCTATCGCTGAATGTATGGAGGGGGCCGGCGCTACGAGCCGTTGCCCACGATGGTCACGGACGCGCCGTCCGTCACGCGTTGCAGGCCCGAGACCACGAGCATGTCGTTGGCCGCCACACCCGTCAGGATCTCGACGCGGCCCTCGCGGCGCTCGCCGATCGTCACTTCGCGCCGTTGCGCGACGCCGTTCTCGACCCGGTAAACGTACTGCGTTTCGCCCGAGGGCGATAGCGCGGCTTCCGGCGCGACCAGCGCCTTGTCTTCGTTGAACAGCAGTTGCACCCGGGCAAACATGCCGGGCCGCAGCACGGAATCCTGGTTGGCCACGGTGGCGCGAAGCAGGATGGACCGGCCACCCGCGTCGATCAGCGGGCTGACGGCATAGACGAGGCCACGGCGCTCCTGACCTGGCAGCGCGTCCAGCCGCAGTGTCAGTTGCTGGCCCACGCGCACCTTGCTGAGATACATCTCCGGCACGCGGAAATCCACCTTGAGGGGATCGATTGCCTCGAGCGGCGCCAGATCCTGCCCCTGATTGACGTAATCGCCGACCGACACGCTGCGCAGCCCGACAATGCCGCCAAACGGCGCGGTGATGGTCATTTTGTCCAGGCGGGCCTGGGCCAGCGCCACGGCGGCCTCTTGCACCTTCAGCGTGCTGCCGGCCTCGTCACGCGCCTGCTGGCTGACGAATCCCTTGCCCTGCAGTTCCACCGAGCGCCGGTAATGGCTTTGCGCCAGCGTGAGGTTGGCGCGCGCCTGGGCCAGTTCCGCGCGCGGCACGGAATCGTCCAGGCGGATCAGCGACTGGCCTTGCTTGACGGGCTGGCCTTCCTTGAATTCGATCGCCTGGATGCGGCCGGCCACTTCCGGGCGCAGCACGACGGATTCGTCGGAGCGCAGGCTGCCCACCGCCGACAAGCCGCGGGCAAAGGGGATTTCCTGGACGGGCGCGACGGCGACCCGGGCCGGGGCGGCGGGCGCCGCAGGAGGTTTCGAAGTGGCTTGGGCAGGCGTGGCGGCGGGCGCCAGCCAGCGTGGAACAAAAACGCCGAGTGCGGCCCCCGCGGCCAATCCTGCCGCAACGGCGGCCAGCAGTACTGCTTTTTTCATGCGCGAATGTGGCGGTATTGCGGCGCGGGCCAGACTTGCCCTGCTCGGACGGCGCCGCAGGAACTGGATGGAGGGTTGGCACTTTAGCACCCGAATTTACATACTGGAACAATCCTGAAGCAGGATGAAAGAACTAAATCCGCCCTTGAAGGCGGATTTGAGGGTATATCCGGATGCCGATAGCGTGGCCGAACTCGCCGAAGCGGGCGACCGGGGCGCGGAGCGCGCCGATTCAGCCGCCAGTGGCTACGACGGCGCCGACGTCTTGTTCACGCGCGGCGAGCCACTTCGACGCCCATGTTGGCCAGCTGGTCGGCGCGTTCGTTGCCCGGGTCGCCCGCATGGCCGCGGACCCAGCGCCAGGAGACTTCGTGGCGCTGGACCTGTTCATCCAGCGCCTGCCAGAGCTCGGCGTTCTTGACCGGCTTTTTCTCGGCCGTGATCCAGCCGCGCCGCTTCCAGTTGACCAGCCACTCGGTCATGCCCTTCATGACATATTGGGAATCGGTGTGGATGGTGACGACGCAGGGACGCTTGAGCGCGCGCAGGCCTTCGATGACGGCCAGCAGCTCCATCCGGTTGTTGGTGGTCTGGAGTTCGCCGCCATGCAGCGTTTTCTCGTGCGTGCCCGCGCGCATCAGCACGCCCCAGCCGCCGGGACCGGGATTGCCCTTGCAGGCGCCGTCGGTCCACATTTCCACTTTCTGGTCGTTCGATTTGTTGTCCTGCATGGTGCTGCGTGGTTTTCCTTGTTCGTGCAATGTGAGGCCGACCTGGCCGCTCAGGTGCGGTCGAAGCCGTCGTCCGCGTGGCGGTTGACCACCACCGACGCGGCGCGCGCGCGCTTGGGTTTGGTTTTCCAGGCAGGCCCGATGATACGCATGCTGGCCACGCGCTTGACGGCCGACACCATATAGACCGCCCCGCCCAGGCTCCACCAGCGGGCGCCGGCGGACTCCAGGAAGTTCCAGCGCTGCAGCCATTTTTCGCTGCGGCAGGCGGGCGCGTAGCAGCCGAACTGGCTTTCGTCGACTTCCAGCGAAAGCAGCTTGAACCAGTCTTTGAGCCGCGCCAGCGATACCTGGGATGACGGCGGCTGCGGCAGCCATGGCTCCATGCCGGGCATCCGGGTGCGCGCGCCCCACATGCTCCAGGGATTGAAGCCCGAGATGACGACCCGCCCTTCAGGAACCAGCACGCGCTCGACTTCGCGCAGCACGTTGTGGGGCTCGGGCGTGCATTCGAAGGCGTGCGGCAAAATCAAGAGGTCTACGCTTTGGGATTCGAACGGCAGGGCCTCAGGTTGCGACACGACCACCCGCGACTGCCAGGCGGCCATGTTTTCCGGCATGGGCGTTTCGGTGCCCACGTAGCCCTTGAACGGCATCCGGTTCGCGCGCAGCAGGTTCATGTCGGCCAGACCGACCTGCCAGGCGTAATATCCGAAGACATCCGCGACGGCCGCGTCGAACTGGGCGCGCTCCCAGGCCAGCACGTACTGGCCCGGCGGCGTCTGGAACCATTCGGCCAGTTCTACAATCGGCGGAGTTTCTTCTGCCACGTTTTTATCCTTCGAATCCCATGCAAGCCTTGACCGCCCCCGCAGGCGGCCGCGAACGCAACGCCGCGGTCTTGCCTTTGCCAGCCTTTTCCGACAACTACATCTGGGCCATCGTCCGCGACGGCCAGGCGGCGGTCGTGGACCCCGGAGAAGCAGGCCCGGTGCTGCGGTTTCTTGAGCAGCAAGGCTTGAGGCTGCGCGCCATTCTACTCACGCACCATCATGGCGACCATGTGGGAGGCGTACTTGAATTGTCACGCATCGAGGGCATCACCGTATATGGTCCCGCGCGCGAACGCTTGCCGCGCTGCGACGTTGCGCTGACCGAAGGCGACCGCGTGACCCTGCCCGAACTGGACCTGGATCTGGCCGTGCTGGACGTGCCGGGCCACACCGCCGGGCACATTGCCTACGTCGGCCGGGCGGCCGGCGTGGAGCCCGCATTGTTCTGCGGCGACACCCTGTTTGCGGGCGGCTGTGGCCGGCTTTTTGAAGGCACACCGCCGCAAATGTATGATTCCTTGGAAAAATTTTCCGTTTTACCGCCCGATACAAAGGTTTTTTGCGCGCACGAGTACACTCTAGCGAACCTGCGCTGGGCTCTGGCGGTCGAACCGACCAACCGCGAACTGCAATCGTGGCAGCTGCAAGCCCAGCAATTACGCGCGGATGGTCAGCCCACGCTACCTTCGACCATCGGCCAGGAACGCGCGACCAATCCGTTTTTGCGCACGCAGCAGCCCGACGTCGTCCAGGCCGCTGCAAGCTGGGCGGGACGCAGCCAGAATTCGCCGGTAGAGGTCTTTGCCTCCCTTCGTGAATGGAAGAACGATTTCAAGTGACCACCTGATGAATCTATCCCGACTCCTTCTGCCGCTCATGGTGGCAGTCCTCGCCGGTTGCGCAGGAACCAAAGCTCCCGATAGCAAGAATCTCACTACCAATTCCCAAGGCCGCTACATCGCGCGGGATACGTCCCGGACGATCGACCTGACCAACCCGCCAGCCGATGCCTGGGACCGCATCCGCCGCGGTTTCGCCATCCCCAACCTGAATACCGACCTCTCCAAGCAGTGGACCGACTACTACGCGTCCCACCCGGAATCGGTGCAGCGCATGGCGGAACGCGCCGGCAAATACCTGTACTTCATCGTTGACGAGATCAATCGTCGCGGGCTGCCTACCGAACTGGCGCTGCTGCCCTTCGTGGAAAGCGCGTACAACCCGACCGCGCTGTCGCGGGCCCAGGCATCCGGCCTGTGGCAGTTCGTGCCGGCCACCGGCCAGCACTTCAACCTGAAGCAGGACTGGTGGCGCGACGAGCGCCGCGACCCCATCGCCTCCACCAACGCGGCGCTGGACTACCTGGAAAAGCTGTTTGAAATGCAGGGCGACTGGTACCTGGCCCTGGCCTCGTACAACTGGGGCGAAGGCTCGGTGCAGCGCGCCATGGCCAAGAACGAAGCCGCCGGCCAGAACACCGACTACCTGTCGCTGAACATGCCGGACGAGACCCGCAACTACGTGCCCAAGCTGCAGGCCATCAAGAACATCATCGCCGACCCGCAGCGCTATGCGGTGGCGCTGCCCCCCGTGGGCAATACGCCGTACTTCGTGACGGTGCAGAAGAACAGCGACATCGACCAGGAAATCGCCGCCAAGCTGGCCGAAATGCCGCTGGACGAATTCAAGGCCCTGAACCCGTCGTTCAACCGCCCGGTCATCCGCGGCGACCACGGCCCCACGCTGCTGCTGCCGGCTGACCGCGTCGAGACCTTCAACGCGAACCTGACCAACTACAAGGGCGACCTGTCCGCCTGGAAGGTCTATCACACGCGCCGCGGCGAATCCTACGCCTCGATCGCCAAGCGTTTCGGCGTGACCGAAGCGTCGCTGCGCCAGACCAACGACATCGGCTCGCGCCAGAAGTCGGCCACCGGCCAATCGCTGCTGGTGCCCGGCGAACCCGGCACGGGCGGCATCCAGATCGCGTCCCTGGCGCCCCCCGTGGGCGCGCTGGACTCGGCGCCGCAAGACAACAAGGCCGCGGCCCCGCGTGGCCGCGCCGCCCAGGCGCCCGCCGCCCGCGTGTCCAGCGCCCGCCCGAACGTGCGCAGCCACAAGGTGCGCCAGGGCGACACCCTGTTCTCGCTGGCCAAACAGTACGGCACCACGGTCGACGCGCTGCGCGCGCTCAACAACCTGAAGGGCAGCGCCCTGAAGATCGGCACGCAACTGCGCGTTCCGGGCACGAACGCCCGCGGCTGACGCAACATTCAGGACAGCGCGGCGCCCGAACCGGCGCCGCGTTTCCATGCCCGCTGGCCCGCCAAATTCCTTAAAATAGGCGGTCTCCAGAAGGGAAAAAATCAAAGGACGAATCTATGGGCTTTCTCGCCGGCAAGCGCATCCTGGTCACCGGGGTGCTTTCCAACCGTTCCATCGCCTACGGCATCGCGCGCGCCTGTCATCAGCAAGGCGCCGAACTGGCTTTCACCTACGTCGGTGATCGCTTCAAGGACCGCGTGGGCGAGTTCGCCGCCGAATTCGGCAGCAGCATCGTGCTGCCTTGCGACGTGGCCGAAGACAGCCAGATCGACGGCGCCTTCGCCGAACTCGGCAAGCATTGGGACGGCCTGGACGGCCTGGTCCACTCCATCGGCTTTGCCCCCCGCGAAGCCATCGCCGGCAATTTCCTGGATGGCCTGTCGCGCGAAGGCTTCCGCATCGCCCATGACATCTCGGCCTACAGCTTTGCCGCCATGGCCAAGGCCGCCCTGCCCCTGATGGAAGGCCGCGGCGGTTCCGTGCTGACGCTGACGTACCTGGGCGCCGAACGCGTGGTTCCCAACTACAACACGATGGGCCTGGCCAAGGCCTCGCTGGAAGCCAGCGTGCGCTACCTGGCCACGGCGCTGGGCCCGCGCGGCATCCGCGCCAACGGCATCTCGGCCGGCCCGATCAAGACCCTGGCCGCCAGCGGCATCAAGGACTTCTCGGCCATCCTGAAGTTCGTGGAAAGCCAGGCGCCGCTGCGCCGCAATATCACCATCGAAGACGTCGGCAACGTCGCCGCCTTCATGCTGTCGGACCTGGCAGCAGGCGTGACCGGCGAAATCACCCACGTGGACGGCGGTTTCTCGACCATCGTCCCGGGCATGGAAGGGTAATACGCCATGCAGGCGGGGCCATGGCGCCCCGCCTTGCTGGTCCGGTCCGGCGGCTCAGTCCGGCCGCACCACCAGCGTCGACACCTGCACGTCGACTGCCGTCATCAGCTTGTGGATCGGGCACTTTTCGGCCACCGCGAGCAATTCATCGATCTGCGCGTCGGACAGTTCGCCATGGAGCGTCAGCTTGGCGGTCAGGCGGTAGATGCCCTTGCGCTCTTCGCTGGCGTCGCGCACCACTTCAACGCCCACCGATTCCAGCGGCAGCTCTTTGCGCTGCGCGTAGACCATCAGCGTCATCGCCTTGCAGCCGCCCAGCGCGGTATCGAAATAATCATGCGGATCCGGCCCTTCGCCCTGCGGCTGGGGCATGGCCAGCGGCAGGTCATGGCCTTCGGCGGTGGCGGTGAATTGCAGGGTGTGGGGCGCATTCTGGCGCACGCGGATGCTCATCAATCGGATCTCCTGGTTGGGACTGCCGGCTGGCCGGCACCTGCAATGTTGTAGCACTTGACGCAGCCTTTGGGGGCCGGGACGGCGTCGCTGACAAAATGCTGAACTTCCCGCCGCCGCGCCTGTCCGATATCCCTGACTGAAACGATCTACAGGAGGCTCGCATGAGCGCCCGGCAACTACTCGACCAACTGCTGCAGTCCGGACAAGGCCTGCTTTCCGACACCACCAACCGCGTGCAGAACGCCACCGGCGGCAAGGGATCTTCGTTCCTCTCCGGCCTGGGCGGCGGCGCCCTCGGCGCGGGAGCGCTTGGCCTGCTGATGGGCAGCAAGAAAGCGCGCAAGATCGGCGGCAAGGTGGCGATGTACGGCGGCATGGCCGCGTTGGGCGCGCTGGCCTATCGCGCCTACGGCGACTGGCAGCGCAAACAGGGCGGCGCGCCGGCCGCCCCGCCCCAGACGCTGGACCGCCTGCCCGCGCCCGAAGCCGAGCAGCACAGCAATGCCGTGCTCACCGCCATGATCGGCGCCGCCAAGGCCGACGGCCACATCGGCCCCGAGGAAAAGACCCTGCTGGAAACCGAACTGGCCAAACTGTCGTCGGATGCGCAGGATCGCCGGTGGCTGGAAGCCGAACTGTCGCGTCCCCTGGACCCGAGCGTCGTTGCGCAGTCCGCCAAGACGCCCGAAATGGCGGCGGAAATGTACCTGGCCAGCCTGCTCGTCGTGGACGAGGAAAGCTACATGGAACGCGCCTACCTGGATGAATTGGCGCGTCAGCTCAAACTGGAGCCGGGGTTGAAGGAACAGCTCGAACAGCACGCCAAGGCGGCCGTCTGACGGACAGGCAGGCCGCCCGCGCAGGGCGGTCTGGCCAGGCCGTTGGGCGGTCGAACGATCCGCAGGTCGCGACCATGGTGGCCGATGGATCGCCGTTATCCGTTCAATCCGCCCGCAGTCCGATCGCCTCGGTCAGCGCGGTATAGCGGTTGATATCCGCGTCGATCATCTGCTGGAATTCCCGCGGCGTGCTGCTTGCGGGCGTGAAGCCCTGCTCGCGCAGCCCAGCCTGGACGTCGGGCCGGCGCACGATCTTCGCTACCGCCGCATTCAGTTTGTCCACGACCGCCGGCGGCGTCGCGGCGGGCGTCAGCAGGCCGTGCCATTGGTCCAGCGCATAGCCCTTTACCCCTTGTTCGGCCACCGTGGGAACGGTGGGCATCAGCGGTGATCGCGCCGGCGACGTAACAGCCAGCGCGCGCAACTTGCCCGCCGCGATCAGCGGCGCCGCGCTGGACGCCGTTACGACGCCCATGGGGACTTGCCCCGCCGTGACATCCGTCAGCGCCGGGCCGCAACCCTTGTAGGGCACGTGCTGCAGAACGGCCCCTGCCGCGCGGGCCAGCATCTCGCCCGCCAAATGCTGCGGCGTGCCATTGCCGCAGGACGCAAACGGCAGCGGCTTGTCCGAACGGGCGGCCGCCAGGGCGTCGTCCAGATTGCGCAAAGGCGATGCGGACGGCACAACGAATACCGAGGGCACGAACGCCACGTTGATGACGGCGGAAAAGTCCCGCTTGGGTGAAAAACCCAGGTTGCGGTAGACGCCCGGGTTGATCGCGAAGGAGCTGTTCACCATCAGCAGCGTGTAGCCGTCCGGCGGCGCCTCGGCCACGACACGCGCGCCGATATTGCCGCTGGCCCCGGGCCGGTTTTCAACCACCACCGGCTGCCCCAGCGATTCCTGCAAGCTCGCGCCGATTCGGCGGGCCAGCAGATCGGTGCCGCCGCCAGGCGGAAAGGTCACGACGATGGTGATCGGATGCGAGGGGTAGGAGGCGTCGCCGGGCGCCTCGCCCGATGGCGGATTGCCGCAGGCCGTCAGGGACAGCGCAACGAGCGTAAGGGACGAAAGCAGCAGGCGTTTCATATAGCGGGCCGGTAAGAACCGCAGCGCGCGGCCCGCGCTGCGGATTAAAGCGAAGCCGGCTGGGCCGGCGACTGGCGACTGGCCTCAGGCGTCCAGGCCGATGTCGAGCACCTTGGCGCTGTGGGTCAACCAGCCCACCGCGATCTGGTCCACGCCGGTAGCCGCCACGGCCGCAGCGGTGTCGGGCGTGATGCGGCCCGAGGCTTCGGTGATGGCCCGGCCGCGCGCCATGGCGACGGCACGGCGCAGATCGTCCAGGCTCATGTTGTCCAGCAGCACGACGTCCACGCCCAGCGACAGCGCCACTTCAAGCTGTTCCAGCGTGTCGACTTCCAGTTCGATCTTGACCATGTGGCCGACGCCGGCGCGCGCCCGCTCGACGGCAGTGGCGACGCCGCCGGCCAATGCGATGTGGTTGTCCTTGATGAGCACCGCGTCGTCCAGACCATGGCGGTGGTTGCTGCCGCCTCCCACGCGCACCGCGTACTTCTGCACGGCGCGCAGCCCCGGCATGGTCTTGCGAGTGCAGGTGACGCGAGCGCCATGGCCGGCGATGGCGCGAGCGATCGACGCGGTGGCCGTGGCTACACCGCTGAGATGGCACAGAAAGTTGAGCGCTACGCGCTCCGCGCTGAGCATGGCGCGCGCGTTGCCGTGGATGCGCGCGATCTCCATTCCGGGTTCCAGATCGCTGCCGTCGCGACGCGACACGATGAATTCGATGCCGGGATCCATGGCCCGGAAGGCCAGCCGCGCCAGATCCAAGCCCGCCAGCACGCCTTCCTGGCGCGCCACCAGCCGGGTCTGGGCCGTGGCGTCGGCGGGGACGATGGCGTCCGTAGTCAGGTCGCCGGCGCGGCCCAGGTCTTCCAGCAAAGCCGCGCGCACCAACGGCTCGAGCATGACGTCCGGCAGCGGCGGAACGGGCAGGCGGTCGGTTGCGGCGGGCACTGCGGCTTTAATGCTCATTTTGAGTATTTGTCAGTTAAAAAAAGGCGCGCACTTATTGCGCACCATTTATGCTAAAGACGAGCATAAGACATGTCAAGCGTCAAAGCACCCGGGACAAGGGCAGTTTGCTGCCCGCGATCGCCCGTTCCAGCAGGACGTCGCGGCGGAAGCGGAACAGTTTCGCGGGGCGACCGGTGGTGCCGGTGGCCATGTCGCCGGTCTCTTCGACCAGCGCCTGCTGCTCGATGAAGCGGCGGAAATTCTGCTTGTGCAAACCCCGGCCGGCCAGGGCCTCCACCGCCATCTGCAGCTGCAGCAGCGTGAACTGCTCGGGCATCAGCTCGAACACCACCGGGCGGTATTTGATCTTGGCCCGCAGGCGAGCGATGCCCGTGGCGAGGATGCGCCGATGGTCATGCCGCATCGGCTGACCCGGCAGCGGGGCATCGCCGTTGCTGCGCCGCGCCGCCTCGGGCACCAGCCCGGCCTCGAACAGCAATTCATAGCGCTGCAGGACCATGTCTTCGTTCCAGGCCGCGCCGTCCATTCCAAAAGTGATGGCGGCGCGCTGATGGCGGCGCGCGCGCTCGGCGGCGTCCGAGCTGTCGTCGCACCAGGCCGTCACCCGCGGCACGATCACGTCCTCGACAAGCGCGGGCGTGCCCGCGCGCCGGTCTTCCCACGGAAAGTACCGATACCAGTCCTGCCATCCGACCTGCGCGACGCCGGTCTCGCCCGCTTCCCGCGTGAGACCCAGGTAGCTGACCGAAATGACGCGCCCGCCGGATTCGTCCGAACGGTCGCCGTCGGCGAAGGTGTAGAGCTGCTCGACATAACCCAGCGGATGGTGCGTTTGCGCTTCGACCCATGCGCGCAGGCCCGCCTGCAGCGAGCGGTGCGCAAGCTCGAAAGGGCCGGCCGGCAAGGCGCGCGCATCGTCGGTCGTCAGCACGCGCGGTTGGCCGTTGGTCACGGCGACCAGCACGGCAACGAGTTCAGCATGGACGGAGCGTTCGACGGTTTCGGTCAAGGTAGGCGTAGGCAGAACAAAACGGGAAAGGGAAAAATCGAGCGGCAATGGGGCGGGCAAGGCACAGTCCGCAAGCCCCGCAAAGGCTGAAATTATAAGGACGGGGCCCTGCAACAGCCCCTTGCAATCGTGACAGTCAAAACGGCGACGACAGCGCGCGACGGTCCTAAGATGGGAAGGGAATCCAGGCGCGTCGCCATCGTGGGACGCCCGCAGACGGAGCGATCATCATGCTGAAAACTGCCCCAGATCCCAATCTTGCGCCCAAGCCTCCCGAGGACGTGAAACCTGCCCCGGATCCGCGCAAAGGCACCGATGTGCTGCCCATGCCCGACGAAAGCAAAGTCGTCGCCGGCATGCCGCGGCGCGGCCGCGCCATCGCGGAACCGGGCGAACCCGGCGTCATCACCCCCGAAGACGACGTGCTGGATACGTCCTACGAAAACCGCAAGGGCTGAGACCCGCGTTACGCGACTTTCGCCACCGCCTCCTGGCGCGTGTCCACCACCGTCAGGATGGCGAGAAAACCGCTGATGTCGAAGACTTCACGCACGTGCGGCTGCATCGCGCACAGCACCAGGGCGCCGGCGCCCTGCTTCAGGCGCTTGGCCAACACGAGGACGACGCGCAGGCCCGCGCTAGAGATGTAGTTCAGGTTGGACAGATCCAGCACGAAGCGGCCTTCGCCCTTTTCGACGTGGGCCAGCAGGTCGGCCTCGATGCCGGCGGCATTGCCGCTGTTGATCTGGCCTTCGGGCGAGACAACCAGCACTTCTCCGACTTTCTCTATTGCGAGACTCATAGCGTTTCCCCGTGAATGTCCGGCGCCCGGCGCCTGCGCATGGGGCCGGCGGCGCGATGCCCGAGATAATACGCGACGCGGCGTGACCTGTTCGCGGCGCGGTGCAATCGGGCATACTTGCGCCTCACGTGTACCCCTGAACGCTAGGCGACTCATGTCTTCTCAGCCCGATACGCTTGACCTCGTTCCCGACCAGAACGCCGTTGCCTCGGCCATGCAATGGCTGGAGGGTATCGCCGAACGCGAAGCGTGGCCGCCCAAGCTGAACTTCGGACTGTCGCTCAGCCTGGACGAAGCGCTGACCAACATCGTGTCGTATGCGTTCGATGATCCCTCGCAAGCCGGCCACCCGCCTTGCGTCGTGCTGTCCTGCCGCCAGGACAGCGATCTGATTTCTCTCGACATTGTCGACAACGGCCGCGCCTACGATCCCACCAAGACGCCGCCGCCTCCATTGGCCGCCAGCCTGGACGAAGCCGAAGTCGGCGGACACGGCGTGCGTCTCATGCAGCACTATCTGCACGACCTGCGCTACGCGCGCACCGATGGCCGCAACTGCCTGACCCTTATCGCGCGCGCCGGCTGAACCCTCGCCTCTTGCGGTTCATTGGCTAGCCTATCGATGCCTTCCGCTTCATAGGCAGAAAATACCGAACAAAATCCGGGCATCCGTCACTCATGCTTGTACGGCGCGCCAGTTGCGCGCCGCTTGAGTACTGATGCCGCCCGTGAATGCACCCTATCGTCCAGAAGGACTGACCGCCCGACCGCTGCATGCCCGCATCCATCCGGACGCCGTGGCGCACAACCTGGCGCGGCTGCGCGCAGCGCTGCCCGCCGGCCCCGCCGCGCCCCGCCTGTGGGCGACGGTGAAGGCCGACGCTTATGGTCATGGCGTGTCGCGCGTCCTTTCTGCCCTGCGTGGCGCGGACGGACTGGCCGTGTTGCATCTGGACGAAGCGCGCGCCTGCCGTCGCCTGGGCTGGGAAGGCCCGATCCTCGTCTACGGCGGCCTGTACTCGCCGGCCGATGCGCTGTTGATGGATACGCCCGACCTGCATCTGGTGATCACGCACGCCGCGCAACTGGATTGGCTGGCGCAAGCGCCGCTGGCGCATCCGCCCGCGATATGGCTGCGCTTTGCCGGCGACATCCATCACACCGGTTTCTCGGCCACCGCGTATCGCGCCGCCTACGACGCCGCGCGCGCCCTGAGCCGGCGCGGCGTGATCGGCGATGTCGGCCACTTGAACCATTACGCCCGCGCCGACGAGCCCGACGGCGTGGGCGACGCCGACAAGGTCTTCCGCGACACCATCGCGGGCCTGCCCGGCCCGGTTTCCACCAGCAATTCCGCAGCCCTGCTCAAGCATGGCGCGCGCGCCGCGGACACGCAATGGGTGCGCCCCGGCCTGGCCTTGTATGGCGCCAGCCCCTTTGCTGACACCAGCGCCGCGCAGCTGGGCCTGCGGCCCGCCATGTCGCTGCACTCGCAGGTGGTGGGCATACAGCGGGTGGCCGCCGGGGCGGGCGTGGGCTATGGCGGGGCGTTCTCGGCGCCGGAAATCATGGACGTCGGCATCGTTACCTGCGGCTATGCGGACGGCTATCCGCGCCACGCGCCTACCGGCACGCCGGTGCTCGTCGACGGCGTGCGCACGCGCCTGCTGGGCCGCGTGTCCATGGACATGATGGCCGTGGACCTGGGCCCCGTTCCGCACGCTTTGATCGGGGCGCCCGTCACATTGTGGGGCGCCGACGGCCTGGCGGTGGAGGAAGTCGCGGCGTCGGCCGGCACGATCGCGGCCGATCTGTGGACGAGCCTGAGCGCTCGCGTTCCCGCACACCTGGCCGGCGCGGCCGCGGCGCGCTGAATGGCGCCCGCGCCTGAAGCCGCTGCACGCGTCGACTTCAGGCGCGATGGCGCGCGTTCAGCCGGCCTCGCCTCGCGGACGCGCGGGCGCGAACAGCAAGAACAGGACGGTGGCGCACAGATAGATGACACCGGTCGCGGCCAGTCCGGCGCTCATGCCCGCCGCGCCGAACATCGCGCCCACCACCAGCGGCCCGGCCATCTGGCCCAGCTTGTCCGCGGCGCGCATGACGCTGGTTGCGCCCGCTGCGCCGTAGCGCTGCACATCGGGCAAGGCAAGCATGTAAGGGGACTGCGACGCGCCGGCGAAGCAGCTGGCCAGCGCCAGCAGAAGCACCGCCGCCGCCGCAGCCAGCAGACCGCTGTTGAAATACAGGCCCAGCATGCCCAGACTGCCCACCACGCCGCCCACCACGATCCAGCTTTTCTTGATCCGGCTGCGGTCCACCACGCGCCCCATCAACGGGCCCAGGTAGATCACGCACAACCCGTAGATCATCAATACGCGGCCGATGCTGGACGCGGCCACGCCCTCGGCTTCCAGATACAGCGGCAACGCGAAGGACAAGAGGCCCACCTGCGCGATCGAAAACGGAATGACGCTGCCCAGCAGCAGCAGGCCAAAATCGCGCGTGCAAAGCAGGCGCAGCGTATCCGACAGGCTGGCGCCAGCGCGCGCCGCCGCCTGGCCGGCGAGCTTGCGGCCGGCTTCCATGTACGGACGCATCAGCACCAGCACGCCCGCCAGCGGCAGGGCCAGCATTGCAGCCCCCACGCCGAACACGGCGCGGAAACCCACCTGTTCCATCAGCATCGCGCCCACCGCGGCGCCCGACAGGTGGCCGGCGAAGAGGCCCGCGATAACGCCCGTCATGTTGCGGCCGCGATAGGCCGCCGGACTGCGCGTGACGATGAAGCCCTGCAACCCCATCCAGGTCAGCCCATAGCCCAGGCCCACCAGGCCGCGCGCCGCGCTGAACATCAGCAGGTTGCCGGCGGCCGCGCAGGCCAGCATGCCCGCGCACGACACGCCCAGACCGGCCAGCACCGGCACCTGCCAGCCCTTGCGATCGGTCAGCCGCCCGGCCAGCAGCGATGTCAGCAGGCCGCAGCCCATTTCAACCGAGATGGGCAACGCCAGCAGCAGATTGGCCGGCAGGTCCAGCCCGCCGGACGGAAGGCTGCGCGCGTACAGCGGCAGGAACCCCAACGGCAGGGCCCACGCGAACAGGAATCCGAACATCACCGGCCGCGCGATGCGGCCCACTTCGGAGGCGTCGTCGGGGCCGACGCGCGTGCCATCGGGCAGCACCGCGCGCGCCGCGAACGCTCGATTCATCAGCAGGGCCAGCAGCAACAGCATTTCGATGGCCGCCACCAGCGCAACGGCCACCACGGTCACGGCGTCGAGCGCGCGGCTGCGCACGCCGGCAGCGATGACGTCGCCCGACAGGCGCAGCACCAGGTCACCATGCGCGCGCGGATCGGTGCGCGATTGGCCCACCGGCAATACCAGCGTCAGGTCTCCGGCCTGCGGACGCGCGGCCGGCAGGCCGGCCACATCGAGCGGCCCGCCTGCGTCCGCGCGTGCAAGCACACGGCCATTGCTGTCGACGAGTTCGATCTGGTCCACCGCGGGGAAGGTCGCGGCCAGCCGCGAGAACGGCGCGTCGACACCGCGCAACCGGTCCAGGGTCAGCCCATATCCCAGGACCCGGTCCAGATCGCGTTGCAGGCCTTCCGCCAACAAGCCGACGTTGTTGCGCGTGACGTCGACCCAGCCGCTGCGGAACGTGGAGATCGTGTAGGCCGCGTAGACGCCCTGGGCCAGCATCAGCGCCAGCAGAGGCACCACGAAGCGGGCGCGGCCGCCGGCGGCCAGCGAGGTCAGCGGCACCAGGTATTTGAAAACGGCGGCAAGACCGAGGCCCACCGCGAGGGTCACGGCCAGCAGCACCTTCAGGTTGTCCAGGATCAGCCGGCTGCTCGCGTCCGCGTCCTTGGCCGTCGACAGCACGACCGCGCCTGCGACCTTGCCGTCCGCGCCGGCCAGCGGCACCGCCACGGTCACCGCGCCGTCGCCCACGGACATCAGCGCCCCCGATGCGCGGCGCGTGGCCGCCGGATCACGCGCGCCGCCAGCGTCCAGCGCCCTGGAAAGCGCGATGGCGCCATCGGGAAGATCGCCCTGCAAGGCCAGCGTCTGGCCGTCGGCCAGCAGCACGGCCGCGCCGCGCAGATCGCGCGACCCCGACACACTGTCGCGCAATGTGTCGCGCAGGCCGAAGTACTGCTCCAGCGGCTTGCCCAACCGCAATCCGTTTTCGATGTTGCCCGCCACGCGGCGGGCGACGACTTCCACGCGATCGGCGGTGGTGTCCACCACCAGCCGGTTCAACGCAGACAGGCTCAGTGCGCCGATGAGCGCCTGCGCCAGCAGCAGCACGGCCAGGCAGGCCAAGGTGACTTCGAGCACCGGGCGGCGTTTCAAACCTTCCAGCACCAATTGAATGGGTTCGCTACGCATGGGACCGAAGCACCGCAAAGTATTTACACACGGGCACCAATGGTATTTACAATTAATGCAAATTGCATCTTTTTTCACACCGTCCCCCACCCCGCCCACCACCGCCTCCATGCCGTTCCGGTCGCTGCGTAGCAAGATTTTTTTACTGGTCGTGGCGATACTCGTGGCGGTAGCCGCGTTCGTCATGCTCACCACGCAGCGCAACGTGACACGCACGGTGATGAACAGCGAGCGCCACGCCGTCAACAACGTGATGGAACTGGTGCTGCGCGACACCGAGGCGCGCTGGGGCGCACTGCTCACGGACAAGATCTCCACCGTTCGCAGCGGACGCCGTCAGCTCATGCAGACGGGCACCGTGGTGGCCGCCGCGCTCAATTCCTACGCGGACATGGCCGAGCGCGGCATCGTGACGCCGGGCGCGGCCAAGGGCATGGCGCGCAACTGGATCAACCGCCTCAAGCTCGACGACCGCCGCTACGCCTTCGTGTACGACGCCGACTTCCAGGTGCTGGCCAGCGGCAACCCCGAGATGATCGACCGAGATCTGTCGGAAGTGTCGGACTTCAAGAACCGTCCGCTGGCCCAGGCGCTCTATGAAGAAAGCCGCAGCTCGGGCTACGGCTTCGCCATCTATCGCTGGCCGCCCTCCGCGCAGCGCGAGGACAGCGAAACGCGCTACGCCTATTTCGGTTATTTCCGGCCGTGGAACTGGGTGTTCGCCATCACCGACAGCGCGCATGACGTCATCGAGCAGATGCAGACGCGGCGCGAGCAGATGGAAAGCTCGGTGCGCGGCACGCTGTCGCGGCTGACATTGGCGCAATCGGGCTTCATCTTCATCGCGTCGGACGACGGCAGGATGATCGTGCCGTTGCCGGACAAGCAGGCCGGCCTGCTGGACGCCAAAAGTTCGCAAGGCGACACCCTGCGCGCCCTGCTTGCGGGCCAGAAAGGCGGCAGTGATCTGCAGAGCCTGTCGTTCGACGGCGGCGACGGCCCCTGGCGCATCGACAGCGCGCGCTTCGCGCCGCTGGGATGGACGCTGGTGGCCGCCGTGCCGGAAAGCGACCTGACCGCCCCCGCGCGTGAACTGCTGAACCGACAGGCCTTGATCTTCGTAGGCATGTTGCTGGTCGCGCTGATCTGCGCATGGCTGATGGCCGCCCGCATCGTGCGCCCGCTCGAGACCTTGACGCGTTACGCGCGTCTGCTGCCCGAACAGGACCTGACCGCCGCGTCCAGCGTGCCGGCCAACATCGCCGCGCTGCCTGCCCGCCACAAGGACGAAGTCGGCCGGCTCGCGTCCTCGTTCCTGTTCATGGATCACAAGCTGCGCGAAAACGTGGCCCGGCTGATGCGCGAGACCACCGCGCGCGAACGCTTCGAAAGCGAGCTCAACATCGCCCGCGCCATCCAGCTGGGCCTGCTGCCCGTGCCGCTGTCCAGCGCGATCCGCGAGCAAGTCGACCTGAACGCGGTGATGCTGCCCGCCAAGGAAGTGGGCGGCGATCTCTACGACTACTTCACGCTGGCTGACGGCCGCCTGTGCCTGGCGATCGGCGATGTCTCGGACAAGGGCGTCCCCGCCGCGCTGTTCATGGCGGTGACGCGCACGCTGATCCGCGCCACCGCCGAGGACGAATCGGACCCGGCGTTGATGATGCAGAAGATCAACAATCGCCTGTCCGAAAACAATCCCAACATGATGTTCGTCACGCTGCTGCTGGGCGTGCTGGACCTTGCCACCGGCGAACTGCAATGGGCCAATGCGGGCCATCTGCCGCCGGCGGTGGTGGGCGCGGACGGCGTGGTGCGCCTGCTGGAAGGCCGCAGCGGTCCGGCCTGCGGCGTGCAGGAAGACCTGCAGTACCGCAGCCTGTCCGCGTTCATTGCCCCCGGTGAAATGCTGGTCGGCTTCACCGACGGCATCACCGAAGCCGTCAATCCGAAGGGCGACCAGTATGGCGATCCCCGCCTCCTGGCCGTGCTGTCCAATCCTCCCGTTCCCTCGGCCAACCTGGCCAAGCGTCTGCTCGAAGACGTCCAGGCCTTCGCCGACGGCGCGGAACAATCCGATGACATCACATTGATCGTGATCCGCCGCCCATGAAGAAATCGTTGTCCACCCTCATGCTGTGCGCGGCCATGCTGGCGCCCGCCGCGTGCATGGCGCAGGCGGCGGAAGCCCCTGCCCCGACCGCGCCGGCCGCGGCGCAGGTCTTCTCCACCAAACCCACGCCCCGGCCCGACGGCAAGAAATGGCGTATCGGCTATTTCGAAAGCGGCGACTACAGCGAGTACCCGCGCACCTTGCGCGTGACCGTGGACGGATTGCAGAAGCTGGGCTGGATCACCGTGCCCGCCATTCCGGACGGGCTCAGCGGCCAGCAGATGTGGACGTTCCTTGCCGACAACGCGCGCAGCGACACGCTGGAATTCGTGCGCGACGCCTGGTGGCAGCCGGGCAATTTCGACGCCGCCCGGCGCCCGGCCGTGCGCGAGGCCATCAAGCAGCGGCTGACGGACAAGCACGACCTGGATCTCATCATCGCCATGGGCACGTGGGCCGGCCAGGACATGGCCGGCATGGGCGCGCCGGTGCCGACGATCGTGGGATCCACCAGCGACGCCGTCGGCGCGCGCATCACGCGTTCCGCCCAGGACAGCGGCCTGGACAATCTGCACGCGCGCGTGCAGCCGGAGCGCTACCAGCGGCAGGTGCGCCTTTTCCACGAAATCGTGCCTTTCAAGCGCCTGGGCCTGGTCTATGAAGACAGCCCCGAGGGCCGCACCTACAGCGCGGTCGACGCCGTGGAGCAGGTGGCGCGCGAACAGGGATTCGAAGTCCTGACCTGCAACGCGCCGTCCAACGGCATCGCCGCCGAAGCCGCCACGCGCAATGCGGTCGAATGCTATGCCAAGCTTGCCCCGCAGGTGGACGCGGTCTATGTCACCGTGCATCGCGGCGTCACGCCGGCTTCCGTCGACACCATCGCCGAGATCCTGCGCCAGGCGCGTGTGCCCAGCTTTTCGATGCTGGGATCCGAAGAGGTCAAGCACGGCCTGCTGCTGAGCCTTGCGCAGGCGGACTATTCCTACGTAGGATTGTTCTACGCCGAAACCATGGCGCGCATCTTCAACGGGGCCAAGCCGCGCGAGCTGTCGCAAGTATGGATCGACCCGGCCAAGATCGCCCTGAACCTTGAGACGGCGCGCGTCATCGGGTTCGATCCGCCGGTCGATATCCTGCTAGCCGCCGACGAGGTTTACGAAGCGCAATAGCCGCCCACGCACCAGTAACAGCGGCCGTAACGTTTGACGTAACCCCATGTATCTATGGCGCCCCCAAAGCGAACGGCGGGTCGTCTGGCATAAAATGGGGAACGCATCATGTTCGTGGAACTAAAGCAGCGTCCTGGTTACTCAAGCCCAGGAGCTACCAGACCTCACACGGGCCCGATACAGGACACGCCGGATTTCTTGGCTGCATGACAATTTCATCGGTTACCCCTTCGTCGCCATTCGTCTCACTGGACGCCTTCGCCAAAGCGGCGGAAAGCGGCCAGGACATCTACGTCGAGATTTCGGGCGAAAAGCTGCAAGTGCTAGGCACGGGCGCCACGCCCAGTGGCCGCAGCGTGGCGTGGGTGGCTCCCGATGTCGACACGACCGCGATGTTCGCGCAGGCGCTGGCCCACAGCTACGGCCAGGGAATCGCCAGCGCGGTCTCTCGCGAACTGGGCCTTGACCCCAACCCCGGCAAGCCCCTGTCCGCCCGCACGGTCGCCGCCGCGCTCGACATGGCGGAAACGTCCAGCCACGCGATGTCGGGCGTGGACTTCATGACTCGGCTGGCCACCTCCGCCGCCGGCAACACTCCCGTATTCCAGCAGGCTTGCAGCGATGCCAACATCGCGCCGGCAAGCCTGGACGCCTCGCGCCGCAGCGCCCTGGACGACGCCATGCAGGCGCGCTTCGACCAGGCGGCCCGCTCGGGTCAGAGCCCCGTGTCGTTGGCCACCGCCGCTGGCTGGTTGCGCGACTTGCTCAAGGCCGGCTAGTTTCCGCCCTTCGGAATTTCGCCCGGCCGATTTACTTGTTTTTACATATCAAGGTCGAAAAACCGGACTTTTAGCGCAATATTTCAAGTTTCGAAATATTGTGACGGGGCTAAGCTGCGATAATTCGCCACACAAGTAGTAATTTGTAGCTTAGAACTCGTTTCTGCTCCCCTCCAATCCCCATGACCAATCCGAGCGATTGCACGCCGGCTTCCCCGGAAGCGGATATGCCGCACCTTCGCCCAGACGGCGACGGCGCGGGCTGGGATTCGAGCAACGAGTACCTGCTGCGCGACCTGGTTCGCGAACATTCGAACCGCCTGCAGCGCTTCATCATCAAGCACATCGGCAACACCACCGAGGCCGAGGACCTGGCCCAGCAGGCGTTCGTCGAGGCCGCCCGCTCCTTCCGCAGTTTCCGCGGCGAGTCCCAGCTATCTTCCTGGCTCTACGGCATCGCGCTGAACCTGGTGCGCAACCATCTGTCCCGCGCGCCGGAACGCCGCCATGACTTCGTCAGCGACAGCGTGCTGGAAGACCAGGCGTCTTCCGACCTGTCGCCCGATCGCGTCCTGGAGCAGAACCAGACCATGCGGCTGCTCCAGGAGTCGCTGGACGAACTGCCCGAAAACATGCGCGACATCCTGCTGATGGTGGGACTGGACGACATTTCCTACGAAGAAGCCGCCGCGCTGCTGACGGTGCCCATCGGCACGGTGCGCAGCCGCTTGTCGCGCGCGCGTTCGGCGCTGCGCGACAAGATGGCCGAAAAAGGCCTGCGCCTGGACGACTAGGCCCCCTTCCGGGCTCCCCAGAAAGCGACGTCCAGGCCTTTGCCTCATGGCGCCCGGCCCGTCCCAGGCGCCGCCACCGGTTGAACCTGCACCACCGGCCCTTGCGAGGCCTGGGATTTGCCCTGCAACATCGGCTGGGCGGTCGGCCCCTGCATCCACTCGGACACGCGCAACTGCCCCTTGAGGCTGCCGCGCCCTTCCACGTTCGGCCCGAACAGCACCCGCGTGCGCTGGCCCTGCGCCAGGTCCAGGTACTGGCCGGGCGTCATGCCCGCGCCGCTGCCCCAGGTGGCGTCCAGCATCGGCGCCACGGCGCTTCCTCCTGCCTGCGCCACCACCTCGCCATTGACGGCGATGACCCGGGGCCGGATAAGGAACAGCCGCTCGCGGCGCTGCACTGTCTTGGACTTGTTCGAAAAGAAAATGCCCAGGCCCGGGATATCGCCCAGGAACGGCACCTTGTCCACCTGCTCCGAATCCTGGCTGCTGTTGTAGCCGCCGATCAGCAGCGTCTGGTCATTGCCCACGACGGCCAGCGTGCTGATATTGCTCTTGCGCACCGTCGGCAGGCCGTCGATGGGACGCTCCTCCTGGATGCGGCCGTCCTCGATGTCCACCGTGAGTTCGACCCGCGCGCCTTCCCGCGATTCGATGTGGCGCGGCGTCACGCGCAACGACGTGCCCACCGTGACGGGCGTCACCGTGGCCACCCGTTCGCCACGGGTCTGGATGTAGAACGTGTCCGACAGGTCGATCATGGCGCCCAGGTTGTCGGCCGTCAGGATCGAGGGCTGCGACAGGATGTTGGCCTGGCCGTTGGTCTGCAGCGCGCGCAGGCGCGCCACCAGATTGGACCCGACGCTGACGCCGATCGTCCCCGGCGACAGGCCGGCCGCGCTGTCCACGGGCAGGCCGCCGCTGGGCGCGAGCGCCAGGTTGCCGTAGCCGAAGCTCGTGGTGCCCGCGCGCGCGCCCCAGGTCACGCCCAGTTCGTTGACCAGATCCGAGTTCACGTCGACGATCATCGCCTCGATCTCGACCAGCGTGCTCGGCAGATCGAGCTGTTCGATAAGGCTGCGGTAGATGGGAATGCGGTCCGGGATGTCCTGCACGATGATGGCGTTGAGGCGCGCATCGGCCTGCACGGTGGGCTCGCGCAGGCGCAAGCCCGGTTTGCCCGCCGGCGCGGGCGCGCCGTTGGCTGCCGCGACCGTGGGCGCGCTGTCCGCGGCCGGACCGCCATTGACCTGCGGAAACAATGGCGGGCTGTCGCGCAGCGGCGCGGCGATGGCGGCCAGCGTCTCGTTGTTGTTGCCACCGCCTCCGCCCGTGATCAGGTTGCGCAGCACCGTGGACAGGCCGGGCGTCACGACCTTCTGGTCGCGGTAGCTGATCGTGCGGTCGTTGACCGACGCGTGCTTCAAGCGGAACACGGCCACCTGCTGCCCGCCCGCGCCCATGGGCAGCGCGGCGACGGTGCGCTCCACCAGGTCCACGTACCCGGGCGGGCCCGACACCAGGGCGATGCCCTGGTCCGGCAATTCGCCCCACCCAAAACGCGGGTCCAGGATGCCCAGTTGCTGCAACGCCTGGCGCAGCGCGCTGATCGAGCTGCCCATTGCGCTGACCGAACGCGTCTTCATGTCGTTGGTGCGGCTGACGAACAGCGTGCCGGCGTACACGAACCAGTTGAAGCCGTACACGCCGCCCAGCCGGTCCAGGAATTCGGTGGGCGAATTCGCATTGAACTTGCCGTTGACGACGCCAGCCACGTTGGACCCCATCTGCAGCGACAGGCTGAACCCGCCCGCGAACTCCCGCAGCAGCGACTGCAGGTTCTCGTCGCGCGCGTAGTAGCTGTAAGGCACGTTGGCCCAGTTCGGGGCGGCCACGCTTGCGCCGCTTACCCCCAGCGACAGGGCTGTCGCCAGAATCATCCGCTTGAACACACTATCTCCTCGGGTAAAGGTCCCGGTACGTTTTTTCATGCTGCCAGCCGCCGCACCGCGCCGGCCCAGAAGGACAGGGCATTGGCGAACGCGCCGACCGCTTCGTCCAGCGCCAGCGGGCTGCTGTCCGGGCTTAATGTCTGCTGCAGCCACAGGGTGCGCCCTTGCGGGTCGACCACGCACGCCGCCGCATGGCGGCTCAACATTCCTGCCGCCAGCTTGCCGATCTCGCGCACCAGATCGTCGCGCGCCGCGCTTTGCTCGGGCAGCGCGCAAATCCGCGACGTCATGGCCAGCCAGCCGTTCGGCGCGGGGTGCAGGTGGATGCGGAACCTGTCGTCGACCACCACGGTGAACCGGCCATCGGCACGGGTGGGCAACGGCAGGCCGTGGCGGCCCACATAGGCGGAAATAAGAGGATGCACTGGCGTCATGGCTGTGATTCCGGATTCGCGGCCAACTTGCGCACCAGCCGCAACACTTCGGCGACGGGCTCGATCAGCTCGCTGGGGATGTACTGGTCGGCTTGCGCGGTGGCCATCAGGGCGCGCGCCAGCGGGATGTTCTGCATGACGGGCACGCCCGCTTCGCGAGCGGCCTTCATCATCTGTTCGGCAAGCGCGCCCTCGCCCTTGGCAAGCACCATCGGCAACGGCGTTTCATCTGGCTCGTAATAGATCGCGATCGCCAGGTGGGTGGGGTTGGTCACCACCACCGACGCCTTGCGCGCGCTGGCCACCGCGCCGTGCATGACCATTTCCTGGTGCAGATGCTTGCGCTTGTGCTTGATGTGGGGGTCCCCCTCCATCTCCTTGAATTCCTGTTTGATGTCTTCCTTGCTCATCATCAGTCCCTTGCGGTACTGCATGCGCTGCCAGACGAAGTCGGCCAGCGAGATCACCACGTAGGCAAACGCGATGTTCACCACCAGCGTGCGCATCATTCCGCCCACGCCCGCTTCCAGGCCGGCCAGCCCGCTGTGCGGCACCGCCATCAGCTCGGGCAAAGCATCGCGCACAACCAGCGTGACCAATGCGGAGAGAAACGCGATCTTGATGATGGATTTCAGAAGCTCCACCAGATTTTTCTTGGAGAAAATGTTCTTCAGGTTCTCCATCACGTTGAGCTTCTTGGCCGAGGGCTTCAGCTTTTCGAAGGCGAGCACCACGCCAACCTGCAGGAACTCCGAGAACATGCCGACGATCAGCACGATCAGCACGAACGGCAGCACCAGCGCCACCGCCTCGCGCAGCGCGGCATCCAGCGCGGTCGGCAGCGCCTGCTCGAACGGCAGGCCCACCAGCGTCGACGGGATCAGGATCAGGCGGCCCAGCGATTCGACGATGCCATGCGCGTTGCCCAGCATGTAACCGAACATCGACAGCACCAGCAGCGTCTGGGTGAAATCCTTGCTGTGGGCGACGTCGCCCTTCTGCCGCGCCTCACGCAGCTTTTTGCTGGTTGGCTGTTCTGTCTTTTCGCCGCTCATGGCGCCCGCCACTGGTTGTCCAGAAACGGCAGGGCCGACCCGATCTGGCCGGTGGCCTCGGCGGCGTACTCGAACAGCGTGCTCATGTAGAGCACCAGCACCAGCAGGGCAAGCGCGCTCTTGATCGGCATGGCCAGGAAAAACACCTGGAGCTGCGGCGCGAACCGGCTCACCAGCGCAAGCCCGACTTCCGCCAGGAACATCGCGACGATCGCCGGCGCGGCGAACAGCAAGGTCAGGCGCAGGAAGCGGCCAAGCTGGTCCAGCATCAGGGGAATGCTTTCCTTGCGCAGCGTGGGCGTCCAGTCCCACAGATCCCACAGCCGGAAGCTGTCGTACAGCATGGTCAGCATCAGCGTGAAACCGCCGCCCACCAGGAAGAACACCATGAAGGCCTGGTTGAACAGGATGCCCATGGGCGAGGAATCATTGCCGGTAGCCGGGTTGATGGTGGCGCCCAGGCTGGCGCCACGCTGGTTGTCCACGACGAAGCCGACCGCCTCGAATATCCAGAAAGGGATGGCCACCAGAAAGCCCATCACCATGCCGACGAACACCTCTTTGACCACGATCAGCGCGATCTCGACCGTGCCCAGATCCATCGCCGCGTAACGGGGCGCCAGGGCGGGCACCAGCACGATGCCGATCGCCGCGCCCAACGCGTAGCGCAGCATCCCCGGCAGGAGCTGCCGGTTGAACAGCGGCAGCATCGCGCACAGCGCCAGGATCCGGGGCTGCGTCATGGCCAGCGTGCCCAGGAAAACCTTTGCTTCAGCGTAGGTGATGCCGGAAATCATCTTATGCGCCGCCCCTAGTGGATCTTGTAGAAGAGGTCGAACACGGAAATCGTGAAGTTGTAGAGCTCGGCGCTGAGCCAGCGCGCCGTCAGCAGGATCGTGGCGAACACCGCGATCAGCTTGACGGCGAACGACAGCGTCTGCTCCTGGATCTGCGTCAGCGCCTGGAACAGCGAGAACAGCGTGCCCACGATGGCCGCCACGGCGATGGGCGGCAGGGACAGCCACAGCACCAGGTACAGCGCCTGGGTCATATACGAGACGAGGTCGACGGTTCCCATTGCGCGCTCAGCCGTATGACAGCACCAGGCCCTGGATCAGCCGCGTCCAGCCGTCGACCATGACGAACAGGAACAGCTTCAGGGGCATGGAAATCGTGACCGGGGAGACCATCATCATCCCCATCGCCAGCAGGATGTTGGACACGATGAGGTCAATGATGACGAACGGCAGGTACAGCAGGAAGCCGATCTGGAAGGCGGCCGTCAGCTCAGACACCAGGAACGCCGGTATCAGCACCAGCAGGTCGTCTTCTTTCAGGTTGCGGGCGGCCTGCTCGCCCCAGAGCTGGCGGGCGGTGCGCACGAAGAAGTCGCGCTGCTCCGGCCGGCTGTTCTTCATCATGAAGGCGCGCATGGGCTCGGCGCCGCGCGCCACGGCATCCAGGATGCCTTCCAGCCTGTCCGGCGCGGGCGCGTTCAAGCCTGGGCTTCCCGGCGCGGCGGCGCCCGGCGCAACGGCGCCCGGCGCCACCGCCGCGGACGGCGCGCGCAGCTCGTCGCCGATCTGCATCACCACGGGCCCCATGACATAGGCCGACAGGATCAGCGCCAGTCCGTACAGCGCCATGTTGGGCGGCACCTGCTGCACGCCCAGCGCGTTGCGCACCAGCGTCAGCACCACCGCAATCTTCAGAAAGGACGTCGTCATCACGGCGGCCAGGGGCACCAGCGCCAGCAGCGCCAGTACGACGGCCAGGCTGATCGGATCCATACCGCTGCTCATGCGCCCGCCTTGCCCACGCTGCGCAGCGTCACGCCGATCCTGCCGTCGATCTCGACCAGCTCACCGGTGCCAAGCAGCGCGCCGTTGGCGCGCACGATGACCGGGCCGTCGGCCAGCGGACGTTCCAGGTCGAAACTCTGGCCCGGCTGCAGCTGGCGCAGTTCCCCCAGCGTCAGGTGGCGCTCGCCCAGCTCGAACGTCAGGCGCACCGGGATGGCGTCGATATCGAAAGGCGTCTGCGCGCCGGCCTCGGCGTCCGCGGGCGATTGAGGCGTCTCGGTCATAAGGGAAGTCCAGCCATGGGTAACGAGGTATGAGGATTGTTCGGGCCGCACGCGCAGCCCCTGCCCGCCGGCGGCGAGCCACAGTTCGCCTTCCGGCGTGACCAGGTACTGGTCAAGGAAAATCGTGTCGCGCGCCTGCAGTTCGCGCAGTTCGGCGGCGGGCAGATCCGTCCAGCCCAGCCGCGCGGCGACGCGCACCGGCACCGTGTCCACGGCGATGCCGTTGTCGGACGGCGCCGCGCTGCTGACCAGGCCGGCCAGCAGCATCAGCCCAAGCCCGTCCGCTTCCAGGCTGGCGTAGACCGTATCGCCGTTGACGGGGTTGCGTGCGGTGAGCGTCCAGGCCTGCGGCAGCGGCGATGCGCCGGCGTCCAGCGCCACGACGCGAGCAGGGCCGCCGGGCGACGACGCGCTCAGCGCCGCCATCGCCTCGGCCAGCAGCGATTCGATGGCCAGCGCGGCCAGCGCGGGCGGCACGTCGCCCGGGTCCAGGTCCGGAAAGCGCGCGGCGAGCCAGCCCTGCGCCGCCGAAGGCGGCAGCCCCACGCGCAGGCGGGCGCCGGCCCATTCCAGGTCGGCCATCATCGTGGCCGTCTGGCGCACGGCGGCCGGCACACCGGGCGTAAAGCCCAGCCGCCATGTCGCCGGCTGGGCGTCGTCGTCCGGCTGCGGCGGCAGCACCACCCGCAGGTCGGCGCCGTGATGCGCTATCAAGGACCGGGCCCTCGCCTCGTTGGCGGTCAGGCGCGGCAACGGCAGGGATGAATAAGAGGATTGCGTACTGGCAGTCATGGGAAATCGTCAAAAGTCAGCCGGCGTCGGCCTCGGCCAGACGGGGGTCTTCCGGGTCGTCCGTGCTTACGCGCACGCGCGCCGGCCTGCCCAGGCTGTGGGCAAGCTGCGCAGCCAGTTCGGGCGCCATGGCGCAAAGCCGCTCGCGCGAAGATTCGTTGGCGCATACGAAATCCGCCACCACGCGGCCTTCGTCTTCATAGACCGACACGCTGACGCCCGGCAGCACATCGTCCTTCAGTTCCACGCGGACCTGGCGACGGCCCTGGCTGCCGTCGGCCACCAGCAGCTGTTCGGCGGTCTCGCTCAAGGCCTGGGCAAGCGCCTCGGACTGGCCCGGCGCGCCCGCGGCGGTCGCGGCCGCGCCGGCGCCGAACAGCGAAAACGGCGATGCGGCGGCGGGCGGCGCGGGCGGCGCGTCGCCGTCCCCCTGCGACATGGCCTGCTCGAATGCCTGGCGGTCGGCGTCGCTCGCCTGACGGCCGGCAGCCTGGCCGTCCGAATGCGCGGCGTTGCGGGTGCCTTGCGATATGGCCGTCTCCAGCCCGATGCGTCGGTCGATGCTCATGCCGGCTCGAACTCCTCGTGCTGCTCCCAGTCCTCGCGGTCGCGCGAGATGGATGCGGCCTCTTCCATTTCCAGGTCTTCCTTGCGTTCCAGCGCCTGCAGATGCTCGTCCAGATGAATGCGCGCCAGTTCCACGAACTTGCCCGTCAGGCGCACGGCCTGTTGATGCTGCTGGCGGCTGGCGGCCAACGCCTGCGCTTCCTGCTCCACTTGCCGTTCGGCGGCTTCCAGCGCCTGCTGGCGCTGGCGCTCGCCTTCGCGCAGCCCGGCCACGTCCTGCAGCACGCCTTCGATGTCGCGCACGCGCACCACCCGGCTGCACAGGTCGCCATACATGGCGCGCTCGCGCCGCTCGGCCTCCACGCGGTAGGACGCCAACGCGTCTTCGGAGCCCTGGCGCGCCGCGTCGGCCTCGGCGTGGCGCATGCGCTGCCGCGACACGGCGATCTCGGCCTGCCCTTCGCGGAAGCGCTTGATGGCCAGCAGTTCGTCGAATACGTTCATCCAGCCCCCACGATGTCGGTCATGCGGGCCAGCGCGTCCGGCAAGGACATGCGCTCGTCGGTGCGCTGTTTCAGGAAGGCGTTGATCGCGCCGATCTTGTCGATGGCCTCGTCTGTCACGGCGTCGCCGCCGCGTTTGTATTCGCCGATCTTCACCAGCAGTTCGACTTCCTGGTACTTGGCCATCAGTTCGCGCAACCGCCCCGCCGCGCGCTTGTGCTCGGGCGTAATGACGGCGTTCATCACGCGGCTGGCGGAGGCCAGCACGTCGATGGCGGGATAGTGATTGGCCGCGCCCAGCTTGCGCGACAGCACGATATGGCCGTCCAGGATCGAGCGGGTTTCGTCGGCGATGGGCTCGGTCATGTCGTCGCCTTCGACCAGCACCGTATACAGCGCCGTGATCGAACCGTGTTCGTTCATGCCCGCCCGCTCCATCAGCTTGGGCAGCGTGGCGAACACCGACGGGGGATAGCCGCGGCGCGTCGGCGGCTCGCCGGCCGCCAGGCCAATCTCGCGCTGGGCACGGGCAAAGCGCGTCACCGAATCCATCAGGAACAGCACGCGCTTGCCCTGGTCGCGGAAGTACTCGGCGATGGCAGTGGCCACGTACGCCGCCTTGGCACGCTCCATCGACGACTTGTCGCTGGTGGCGCAGACGATGACGCTCTTGCGCCGGCCTTCGCGGCCCAGTTCGTGCTCCAGGAATTCCCGCACTTCGCGGCCGCGCTCGCCGATCAGCGCGACGACGGTCACGTCCACGTCGGCGCCCTTGACCAGCATGCCCATCAACGTGGACTTGCCGCCGCCGGCCGCCGCGAAGATGCCCATGCGCTGGCCTTCGCCGCAAGTCAGCACGCCGTCCAGCGCGCGCACGCCAAGTTCGAGCGGCTTGGAAATGATGCGGCGCTTCAGGGGGTCCGGCGCCTCGGCGAATACCGGATAGAACTTGCTGGCCTCCAGCGGACCCAGCTCAGCCTCGTCCAGCGGACGGCCCAGCCCGTCCAGCACCCGGCCCAGCAGACCGGGGCCGACGGGCACCATGTGGGCGCGGCCGGTCGGAATGACTTCGGTCGCCGTCGAAATGCCGTACATGTCGCCGATGGGCGTGAGCAGCGCCGCGTCGCGCGCAAAGCCCACCACTTCGCCCTTCATCTCGAAGTTCTCGCCCGGATTGCGCAGAATGCAGACCTCGCCCACCTTCACGGTGGGGACGACGGCCTTGATGATCGTGCCGATCACCTGCGTGACGCGGCCCTTGATGCGCAGGGTCGGCGTATCCTGCAGCGCCAGGCCCATCATTTCGGTGATGTAGTCGAACTGACGCATTCTCAGACTCTGCTGCCCAGCGTGCGCTGGAAAGCCTGCCGCAGCGCCTGGATCTGGCCTTCGAGGCTGGCCTCGACCATGCCGATCTCGCTTTCCAGGATGCAGGCGCCCCGGGCCAGGCGGCCGTCGGCCAGGATGTCCAGGTAGCCCACGCCGGGATAGGCGGCCAGCAGGTCGTTGATCTGCTCGCGCACGGTGTCGACTTCGGCGGGATGCAGCCGAAGCGTCATCTGCTTCTGGTTGCGCACCACGGCCAGCGCGTTGCGCACCACCACCATGACCTTCTCGCGGTCGTCAAAGCCGTCGACGACCTTGCGAACCGCGGCCATCACCAGTTCCACCATTTCGTTCTCGACGCCGGCGAAGTACTCCACCGTGCGGCCGACGGTCTCGATCATTTTCTCGGCCTGGTCCAGCAGGGCGGACTCGCGGCCTTCTTCGTAGCCGCGACGGCTCTCGGCGTCGAACGCGGCCTGTGCGCCGCTGACGATCGCATCGGCCTGCTCGCGGGCCTGCGCCAGCAGCGCTTCGGCGTCGGCCCAGGCGGCCTGGTCGGCCGCGCGCAGCACACGCGCGCCGGGGTCGGTGCGCCCAGCCAGGGCCCGGGGCGTCAGCGGAGCGCGGGGAATGAGGAATGCCATAGGGGATCCGTGTTCTTCAATATCGCCAGCCCGAGCGACAGCGCTTCCAGGGCGGGCACGGGAGCTTCCCGGGCGGGCAGCTCCGGCAGTTTCAGTTCGGCGCGCAGGCGTAGTTCAGGGCCTGCGTCGCTCAACGCGGCACGCAAGGCGGCCACGCCCAACGCATCGACGGCCTGCACGGCCTGTTCGATCGGCCACGCCGCGGTTTCCGCGATGCCGTCGTGCAGCACGCCGGCGGACCGGCGGGTGAAGTCCATCAGTTCCGCGCCCAGGCTGTCGATCAGCATCCGCACCTCGTCCCTGGCGATTGCGCGGCGCAGGCGCGGTCCGCACAACGCCGCGCCCATGCGGCGCGCGCACTGCGCCATCGCATCGGGCGACAGCAGCGCCAGCGCCAGCTCCGGCCGCTGCGCGTCCGTCACCGGACGGTCCAGCAGGCCCAGCGCACGCAGGATGTCGCGAGACCAATGCCGATGCCAGGACGCCGCCATCTGCGGCGCGCCCGCCACCGCTTCCAGCACGGCGGGCGCCGCAAAGGCGGCGTGCCGGCTGGGATGCAAGGTGCGGCTGGGCAGCAGGTTGAACGCAACCAGCCGGCGATCCAGCGCGCTGGCCGCCAGCGTCATGAGCCGCGCGCCTCGGTGGCCGGTTCGCGGCGGACAGGCGCGCTCGCCACGGGGCGGCCATAGCGCCACAGCAGGAAGCCGATGGCTCCGGCCAGCGCCAGCACCAGCAGCACCAGCGCCCCCAGCAGCACGGTCAACGTGCTGGCCGAGCCTTCGACGACCTCGATGCCCATCACCTGGCGCGTGGCCGGGCCGCCCGCTCCCGCCGCCGAGGGCTGCGCGGACACCAGCGCGATGGACACCCGGTCTTCGGTCAGGCCGGGAATGGCGTGGGTGACAAGCTTGCGGATCTGCGGCTGCAGCGCGTCCAGGGTGTAGCCCGCCTGGTGCTTGATGAAGACGGCGGCGGTCGACGGCGTCGTGTTCTCGCCCACGCCGCCGCGTTCGGGCAGCACGACGTGAACGCGAGCGGCCAGCACGCCGTCCATCTGCGACAGCGTATTGGTTAGCTCCTGCGACAGCGCGTAGATGTAGCGGGCGCGCTCTTCCATCGGCGAGGACACCAGGCCTTCCTTGCGGAAGATCTGCCCCATGCCGTCGAAGCGCTCGCGCGGCAGGCCCCGCGCGCGCAGGATGTCCAGCGCGCGCGCCACCTGCTGGCTGTCCACCGACACCGCCACGCCCGTCTTGGTGGTGGCCTTCTGCGCCGAGATGCCCGCGTCCAGCAGCACCGACAGCACCTCGTTGGCCTCGCTTTCGTTGGCGGCGGAGAACAGCTCGACGCGCGAACCGCAGGCCGCCAGCGCCAGCAGCAGAACCAGCGCCAGGAAGCGCAGGCGCCCCAGCAGCGCGAATACCGGCCCGCGCTCGGGCGCGCCGGAGGAAAGACATGCAACGTATGGCATTACGACATCCTGACTAGCGAATCGATGTTCTGCGTGGTGCGCGACACGGCCTTGCTGACCATTTCATAGTTCACCGAGACCTGCAGCAGGTCCGCCTGCAGGCGCATCATGTCCGCCACGTTCGGCTGCCCGCCCATCGCGTCCAGCCGGCCGGAAATGCCTTGCCACTTTGCGGCGTACTCGGTGGTCGTGCTGCGCAGGCTGCCCAGGATCTGGTTGCCCAGCGTCTGGGGCGCCGCGTCCACGGGCTGCGCGAATGCGGTCTGCAGCGCGGCCTGCAAGCCGGTCATCGCCGGCGTGGCGATTGCGGCTTCGTCGATGGCCGGCGCGTTCATTACGGCATTGAAGCGTTCGGTGGCCAGTTGCGCGGGCGCCGTGGCCGGCGTGTTCAGTATGGGCGGCAAGGCGGCCGAAAGCGCGGCGATTTCCATGTTCCCTAACTCCAAAGATCAAAATGACGAGGGCAAGCGGCGCGCATCAGGCGCCCTCCTGCGGCAGGCCCAGCAAGCCCCGCGCGAGCGTGGCGCCATCGCCCTCGCCCCCTGCGACGGACTCAAGCAGGCGTCGGCTTTCCCCGTTGCGGCCCGCAAGCTGCAACGCGAAGCCGCGCCACGCGTCGAGCAGCGCCCGCTCAGCCGGGTCGGCCATGACGGCCGATTCCAGCAGCGCCACGGCGTCGGGCGCGCGCGCGGTGTTCATCCATGCAACCGCCAGGCCGATCAGCGGATAGGCCGCCGCGGGGCGCAGGCGCCGCAGCGCTTTGAATATGGTTTCGGCGCGAGCCACGTCGCCCGCACCGGCGGCCAGGAAGCCGACCTCGGTCAGCAGCTTGGCGTCGTCCGCCGCAAGCACAAAAGCCGTCTCCGGAGAGACGGCTTGGGCCGCGCCGGCGGATGCCGGCGTACGAGGGCTATCGTTCATGATTCATGACGCGGCCTCGCGCGAAGAAAGTTGCAAAAGGGCCCCTGCCCGCAGCCGCACGTCGTCCGGCGTGCCCGGCGTGCACAGCAGTTCCAGCGTGCGCCGCGCCTGGTCCAACTGGCGCAACGCTAGATGGCATTCCGCCACGCGCAGGGCGGTGGGCAGGGAATCGGGATAGAGGGTCAGGACCAGCGAATAGATACTGATGGCCTCGTCGGCCCGGCCCACCATTTGCAGGCAGACGCCCAGTCCCACCAGGTAGTGCTTGCGGGTCGGACCGTACTGCGCCAGGAAGGCGAACAGGGGCAGCGCCTGCGCGTACTGTTCCTGCGCCACCTGGGCGTAGGCCAGCGCATACACCACTTCCAGCTGCTCCGGCGTAAGCCGGCGGCTGGAAGGCAGCGCTTCCATGCCGCGGTACAGCGCCTCGCCAAACTCACTGCGTTCAATTGCGGTATCGGCCATTTCCTATCCTTGCTGCATATTCGTTTGCGTGGCGGCGCAACAGGCGCCGCATCCGGGGCGTGACATCAGACGGCCATCCGCTTGCCGATGTTCGCCGAGATCTGCGACATGCTGTCCGCCGTGCCGTTGATCATCTGCGTCACCATGCGCAGGCCCTCTTCCATCTGCTGGATCACCTTGGTGATCTCCTCGCGCGACTCCTCCATCCGGGCCTGGAGCTTGCGCGTGATGGCGTCCAGTTCCTTTTTGTCGGCCTGGATGTTCTCGGCCTGGTTCTGCGTCTTGGCCACGTCGATCTTGATAGCGCCCTGCGCTACCTGGGTGGCGCCTTGCGTGATCTGGCCCACCGCCCCCACAATGCGCGCCGCCGTGCTGACCGAGCTGGCGCCGGCCGTCACCGCGATCGTGACCACGCCCACGGCGATGGTCGCGGCCATGCCGAATGCCATCGTGATGGCCATCGAGGTCTTGTCGTTGGCGCCAGCCAGCTCGGCGATGCCGCCGGCCAGCCCGCCGATCAGGTTCGGTTCGATCAGCAGCATGGCGGGCGACGAAATGCCCACCAACCCCGCCACCACCTTGCCGATGCGCTGGGCGGTTTCTTCGCTGACGCCGCAGGCCTGCAGGAACTTGCTGGCGATGGTGGTCATCAGGTTGCCCAGGCTGATCTCCGGTCCGCCGCATTCCTTCGAGACCTGGTCCGCCAATGCGATCGTCGACCCGATCAACGCCATCACGGCCAGGGCCAGCAGCGGCGCGCCCGCGCCGCCCGTGGCAATGGTGCCCGCCGCCAGCACGCCGACAGCGATCGCCGAGAACACCAGGGCGGCGATCTTGCCGATCCAGCCGAAGATCTTGCCCAGGACGCCCTTGCGGTCCGCTTCCTCGCACTTCTTGACGTAGTCCTGGATCTTCTGGAGCTGCGCCTCGTTGTTCTTTTCCATCTTGGTGCGCGCCACCGACAGGCTTTCCTTGGCGCTCGCAATCTGGGTCTCGTCGGACTTGGACCGGATGCTGCGCAGCAGGTCGATCATGTCGCTGGCCGAGAACGACTGCGGCGGCGGCTGGAGCGCCGGCGCGCCGTTCGCGTTGAACACGCCGTCGGCAGCGCCCCCTGCCGCGTCCTTTGCGCCGGGTAGCGTGCCGGCCATGCCCACGAAGGCGTCCAGCAGTTCACGGACCTTGGCCGCGCCAGCGGCGCCCTGAGCCCCGGCCGCGTTTGCGTCCTGGACGCCGTCGCCGCCGGGCAGCGGGACACCGGCGCCGATGCCGGGAGAGTTGGAAGAGATGGAGTTCATGTCGGAATCCTTGGCGACGCGCGGGCTCAGATATTGCGGGCGATGCCGCGGTTGGTTTCCATCCGCGACTGCTCGATGGCGCCCAGCTTGTCGCGCACGTCGCGGATGACGTCCATCATCTGCTGGGCCATTTCCGAGGCCTGCTGCATACCGGACTCGTGCACCTTGGACTGCGCTTCCAGTTCGGCCTTCTTCGCGTCATGCTCGGCGGCCTTGCGTTCCTGGCTGGCGTTGACCATGGAGCCGATGCCACCGGCGATGCCCGACAGGCCGCCGCCGATGTCCGATTGCTTCTTGGCCTGCGATTCGGCGAACTGGCCGCCCTTGGCAAGCGTCACGCCCTGGAGGGCGCCGGAACCCACTTGCGCCAGGCCACCCGCGATCTGGAACGCCCCCGCCACCATCGCGCCCACCATGCGATCCTGCGCGGCGTTGCGGATTTCCTGGGCGGCGCCCTTCAAGGCGCCGATTTGGGCTTCCATCTCGCTCTGGCGGACTTCGCGCGCCGACGTCCGCATGGTCTGGGCCAACTGCTGAAAGAGGGCCATGAAGGCGTAGATGTCCGTCTGCACGTCCATTTCGGTGAACGAGGCGAGCGTGCCCTGCACGCCGGAAACGTCGCCGCCCGGTTTCGCCTCCGGCGCCGGAATATCGCGGACGGCGCCACTGGCGCTTTGCAGAATCATGTCCGCCATGGCGGCGAGCTGCGCGGCGATCGCCGCCGACTCGGCCGGGTTTTTCGCGGCATCGAGCGAACCCATCAGCTTCTGACGGATTGCGTCGCTTGCCTCCTGGTTCAGCTTCGCCCCGTTGGCGGCGTTCTTGGTCAGATCGGCCGACGCCTGATTGGCCAGGTCTCCGGCGCTCTGCAACGGGATGGACCCGCCGCTAGCGGAAATGCTCGTCATGGAATGGCTCCAGTATCTTGGTCTGGCGCGCAGCGGCGCCGATCGGGTTTCAGCTTTGGGGGCTCGACAACGCGCGGCGAAGCACCTGCGCGCGGGCCGCCAGCGTGGAATGCTGCTCGTCGCCTTCGCACATCGCGGCGACCGCATCCAGCGCCTCGATGGCTTCGTCGCGTCGCCCCATCTCGACCAGGGATTCGGCGCTGTGATACAGCGGCGCCGGGTCAAGCGGATTGGCCGCAATGGCCGGCAGGTACTGGCGCATGGCGTCCTCGTGCCGCCCCAGCAACTTGCTGGCCGCGGCCAGGGCCAGACCATAGCGCGGCTGGGTGTGGTCGTAGGACACCAGCGCCGAGAACACCTTGAAGGCCTCGCTGTAGCGCTGCTGCTCGTACAGGGAATAGCCCAGCGCATACATCGCTTCAAGTTCGGCCGGCGTCAGGCCCAGCACGTCGCCCAGCTTGCCGCCTTCGCGGATATAGCTGGCCAGGCCGCCCGTGGCCTCTTCCATGGCCGCGGCCAGGTTGTCGGCCAGCGCGGCGTTTTCTTTGGCGTCCAGACTCATGTCGCTCTCCTCGTTACCCGGGGCGCTTGCGCCGTCACACCATCGGACGCATTTTCTTCATGCCGCCCGACGGCGCCGCGGAGGCAAAGCTCTGGCGCGCCATTTCCTGCGCCACCTCGGCCTCCACAGCCTCCAGGTCCTGGCGGAACAGCGCCTCGGCCTCGGCCTTTTCCTTCGGCCCCAGGCGCTCCGCCGTTACGGCGCGGACCTTCTCCGGGTCGAGACCCTGCTCGCGGTAGAAATCGTCGGACCGCTCCAGGGCGCGGCGGGCGTCGCCCAGCACGCGTTCGGCTTCGGCATGGATCTGTTCGGGGGTCTTTTTCTGGCTCATGTCTTTATCGCGAATCGGGATCGGGTGGAAAAAATCAACGCATGTTGCCGATGATGGCCGAACGGCTGTCCTGCATCTTCTTGACGAAGTTCGTCATCACGTCGAAGGCCTCGTTGCGCTTGTTCGACATGCTTTGCAGGCGCTGCATGTCCATCTGCTGCGTGTTCGACAGGGCATCGACCTTGTTTTTGATGTCCTGGATCGCGGTGTCGATGCTGCCCTTGGTGACTTTGCTGATGCCGCCATCGATCTGCAGCTTGTACTTGTCGGTGTTCAGGTCCAAGCCAGCTGCTTCCATGGCGCTGAACATCGCGTCGCGCATCTGGTTGTAGCGGTTGTCGTTTTCCGTGCCCGCCTTGTTCCAGTCCGGAATGCCGCCGTCCTTCATCTGCGTGTTGCCGTCCTTGCCGGACTTGAACAGGCCAGCCAGGGCGTTCAGGCTGTTCATGGCGTCGTTCAGCTTGCCGATCTGCTTGTTGCGCGCCTGCACTTCGCTGATCTGGGTCTGCAACTGCGCGTCCAGCAACTTGACGCGCTCGCCCTGCACCATCATCAACGCGGTCTCAATATCCATGCTGGACAGGTCGATCTGTCCGATGCCGGCCGCGCCGTTGGAACCATTAACCGTGGTCATTGCTCATCTCCGAAATTTTCGCCATCCGCCGCGATCCTGGGATCGCGCCTGGGTCCGCGTCTGGCGGCCCCTGCATACCGTGTAAGTAACCAGCCCCTGCTGCGAGTTCCACGCCGGTCGGACTTTTTATCCATCCCGGCCGCGCCCGCCGGCGCAGGGCGGCGCGCACCCCGTCAGCGCATGTTGCCGATGATGCTGGACCGGCTTTCCTGCATCTTCTTGAGGAAGTTGGTCATCACGTCGAAGGCCTCGTTGCGCTTGCCCGTCATGCTCTGCAGACGCATCATTTCCATCTGCTGGGTATTGCCCAGCTTGTCGACCTCGTTCTTGGCCGCGGAGATGTCGTTCTTGTTGGTCTCGACCGTGGCGGCGTTTTCCTTGATCTTCGCCTCCAGTTCGGCCACCTTCCCGCTGATCTGGTCCACCCAGCCCTGCACCACCCGCCCCTTGGCGTCCATCGTGCCGTTGCCGTCCACATCCCGGGGCGCATCGGCGCCGGTCGGCACGGTCAGGCCGGAGTCCTGGATCTGTTTCAGCGTCGCGTGAGACAGCGCGTGGTCGTCGCCCTGGCCCCACGACAGGCCGTACCAGCCCTCGGGATTCGGGCATTTGCTGGCCGCCAGCCGACCCTGAAGATCCTTCAGTTCCGCGATCTGCGCCTCCATCGACACGTTGGACGCTTCCAGATCCAGGTTCTGCGCCGATTTGGCGGTTATGGATTCGTTCAGGCCGGCCATTTCGGCATTGCGCGCATTCACCGAATCGAGCTGCGACCGCAACGAGTCTTCCAGCAACTGGGCGCGCTGCGACTGGACCGCCATCAGGGCGGTTTCCAGATCCATGCTGGACAGATCCAGACCCGCGACACCCCCTACACCCGCTCCTGACACCGAGGACATTGATTTCTCCTTGAATTGATTACGCCAGCGTCGGCGTCCGCAAGAGACCAAGGGTTAACCCTTGTCGATCATCCTCCGGCGCGCCTTGCCGTCGCCGGCCGCTGCTACCCCGTGTTCGTAACGGTTGCCGCGCCTTGGTTCCAAGCGGCGCGGATGGAACTTTTCCGGCCGTCCCGTTACTACCCCTGACTACGCGCGGCCTCTCCGGCCGCACCCCGCGCCTTATGAACCGAATCGAAGCTGGACTGCCCTCTTCCGCCTTTTCCTCGACGACCTCGCACGCCGACGTTTCGCACGGTCAGCAGCAGGTCGGAACGATGCTCGGCCAAGCCGCTGTCGCCGTGGACGGCGAATTCTCGCTGGCCGATTCCGCCGAGGAATTGAGCCTGCACATGGCGGAAAAGACCGAAGACAAGCACCACTCCGAGCGCAAGATGCGCGGAGAGGCGCCCCTGCAGCTGATGAGCGCTGAAGCGATCCTGGCCTACATGGCCGAGACGCACGACGCCGATGCCCAGGAAAAGCTGGTTGAACTGGCGCGTTTTCTCCTTGGCGGGAAAGGCGATCCGCGCCAGGCCGCCGGCAAGGCGTTCGGCGACGTCTCGCAGCAATTCCTGGCCCTGCAATACGCGCTGCGCCAAGGCGAACGCGAGGGCGCGGCCGAGGACGTGCTTGACGGCCTGCGCGAAGCGCTGGCCGATCTGGAACTGGAAAGCGGACCGCAGATCCGGGCCGGCCTGAACACCGTGTCCGCCGCCGGCGCGTACGCCAACGACACCCAGGGCGTCGCCGACTTCCAGCGCACATACCGCGACGTGGTGCTGGGGGAATCTTCCCTGGCCAAGACGCTGGCCCTGGCGCTGGAGCGCTTCGGCGGCAAGGACGTGGGCCGCGGCCTGCAGCAGCTGATCCTGGCGCTGGGCCAGGACCTGGCCGCCGCCCGCCCGTCCACCAGTCCTGACCGCCTGCAATCCCTGGTGCAGGATCTCTATCAACTGGGCACCGCGGTCACCGTCCTGGACGGCTGCGCGGAACTGGCTGCCAAACTCAAGCGCGACCACGGCGCGGCGTTCGAATCCGAGCGCCTGATGCAGGACCTGGTCAACGTCAGCAACGAAAAATGGGTGTCCGAAGCGCGCTTCTCGGGCCTTGCGGGTTCACACGGCGTCGCCACCGTCGAAGGGCGCATCGCATTTCTGGGCGGCGTGCGCGCGGTGCTCAAGGACCTGCCCGTGCAGGTCTATGCCGATGCCGACACCCGGCAGTCCGTCCTGAACGCCGCGCAGCAGGCCCTGGATACGGCCATCGACGAGGAATACGAATGAACAGCCTGGACAGCGCGATCTCCGCCTTGGGCGAGGACATCGGCATGCCCGGCCTGGCGCTCGGCGCCGGCGGCAACCTGGCCCTGCAACTGGAGTCCGGCCGCCGCGTCGCCGTGGAACCCGCCGGCGAGGAAGTGCTGGTCTATGTATCCGAGCCCGTGCCCTACGACGCCGCGGACCGTCTGCACAAAGCCTGGCGGCGCGCGCATTATTCGCGCCTGGACGACTGGCCCGTGCAGGCCGCGCTGCGCGAACAGGACGGCCTGCCGCGGCTGCTGGCGGTGACACGCCTGCCAGCCGGCGACGCCAGCGCACACAAGCTCAGGCAAGCCGTCGACTACCTGTCCCGCTGGCTCGACGCCGCGCGCGACGACTGAACCCGCAAACACGGAGAACTTTCATGTCCGACATGCGCATCAACGGCCTTGCATTCGACCGCGGCATCGACAGCATTTCGTACGCCGGCCGCGAAGCCAGCGGCCAGCAGCTTCCCGAACGCCACGAACTCACGCCTCCCGCGGACGGCGTGCGAGCGCAGCTGGCGCAACTGCTGGACAAGCCCAACACGGCGCGCTACCTGGACGAACAACTGCGCCCGGCGCTGGAAAACCGCGACCTGCTGATGCCCGCGAAATTCCAGCAGGCGCTGCAATCGGCGCTGGACGGCCTGGCCGCCGCGGCCGAACAAACCCAGCACCAAAGCCAGGACGACGCGCGCACGCTGAATCGGGCGCTGCGGTTGCTGAAGGACGAAGCGGGCCTGCGCGACCTGGTCGCCATGTACCGCAGCGCGCTGTACCAAGGATGAAGACCGGATGCCGCTGAACCACGAGGCGCGCGAGCTGCTCAGCCTGCTTGCCTATGTCTATCTTGAAAACAATCGGCCCGAGAAAACGGCCGTGCTGCTGAACGCCCTGCGCGCACTGAGGCAGGCCGAACCGCGCCAGCTTGCGGCGCTGGCCCTGGCGCAACTACGCGCCGGCAAGCCCGAGACCGCGCTGACCACCCTGGATGGCCTAGCCATGCAGGGCGGCGTCGACGCTCCTTTCCACCTGATCCGCGCCCAGACCCTGCTGGCCCTGGAGCGGCGGGACGAGGCCGCCGCGGCCATGCGCGCGTATGTCGCGCTGCGCCCCGCCACTGCCTTGCCCACCGAAACCGAGCCGACCTGAAGCCCCATGCAAGCCCTTAACCGCGCGGTCGCCGCCGCCACCAGCCGCAACGATATCGTCCTGGCGATACTGATCGTCTCGATCATCTTCATGATGATCCTGCCGCTGCCGACCACGCTGGTCGACGTGCTGATCGGCGCCAACATGACGCTGTCGGCCATCCTGCTGATGGTCGCCATGTACCTGCCGTCGCCGCTGGCGTTCTCATCGTTTCCGTCGGTGCTGCTGGTCACCACCCTGTTTCGCCTGGGCATTTCCATCGCCACCACGCGCCTGATCCTGCTGCAGGGCGACGCCGGCCACATCATCGAGACCTTCGGCAATTTCGTCGTGGGCGGCAACCTGATCGTCGGCCTGGTGGTGTTCCTGATCCTGACCATCGTGCAGTTCGTCGTGATCACCAAGGGCGCCGAGCGCGTGGCCGAAGTCGCCGCGCGCTTCTCGCTGGACGCCATGCCGGGCAAGCAGATGTCGATCGACGCCGACTTGCGGGCAGGCACCATCGACATGGACGAGGCGCGCAAGCGCCGCTCCGTCGTCGAAAAGGAAAGCCAGCTTTACGGCGCCATGGACGGCGCGATGAAGTTCGTCAAAGGCGACGCCATCGCGGGCCTGATCATCGTGGCGGTCAACCTGCTGGGCGGCATCCTCATCGGCACCATGCAGCGCGGACTGTCCGCGGGCGAGGCGGTGCAGGTGTATTCCATCCTGACCATCGGCGACGGCCTCATCGCGCAGATTCCGGCGCTGTTCATCGCGATCTGCGCGGGCATCATCGTGACGCGGGTGCAGACGGGCGATGGCCCGTCCAACGTCGGCAAGGACATCGGCGCGCAGATCCTGGCGCAGCCGCGCGCCCTGCTGATCGCCGCGGCGATCGCGGTGGGCATGGGCCTGATTCCCGGCATGCCCACCCTGACCTTCCTGGCCCTTGCGGCGGTGGTCGGCACCATCGGCTTCGTGCTGCTGCGCGGCACGCGCAAGGTCGTGGACGAAAAGACCGGCGAAATCACCGAAATTCCAGCGCTGGCGGCGGACGGCCAGAAGCCGGCGGCCAAGCCCCGCAGCGACGGCAGCGCGGAATTCGCGCCCACGCTGCCGCTGATGATCGACGTGGCCGCGCACCTGCAGCGCAGCTTCGACGCCGACGATCTGAACGAGGAACTGCTCAAGATCCGCCGCGCGCTGTACTTCGACCTGGGCGTGCCGTTCCCGGGCATCCAGCTTCGGTTCAACGACGCGCTGCCCCAGGACACCTACAACATCCTGCTGTCGGAAGTGCCGGTATCGCAGGGCAAGCTGCGTCCGGGCGCGGTGCTGGTGCGAGACACCGAACAGAATCTGCAGGCTTTGCAGGTTCCGTATGAAACTGACAAGCGCTTCCTGCCCAACATCCCGACTATCTGGGCGTCCGCCGACCTGGCGCCCACGCTGTCCGCGGCCGGCATCCCGTTCCTGGACCCGCACCAGGTGCTGACATGGCATCTGGCTTTCGTGCTGAAGAAGTATTCGTCCGACTTCATCGGCATCCAGGAAACCCGTTTCCTGCTGACCGCCATGGAAGATCGCTTCCCGGATCTGGTGAAGGAAGCGCTGCGCGTGATGCCGGTGCAGAAGATCGCGGAGATCATGCAGCGCCTTGTGTCCGAGGACATTTCCGTGCGCAACCTGCGCGCAGTGCTTGAAGCCTTGATCGAATGGGGCCAGAAGGAAAAGGACACGGTGCTGCTCACCGAGTACGTCCGGGTCTCGCTCAAGCGCCACATCAGCTACAAGTACTCCACCGGGCAGAACATCCTGCCCGCCTATCTGCTGGCCCCCAACGTCGAGGAAACGGTCCGCGGCGCCATCCGCCAGACGTCCGCGGGCAGCTATCTGGCGTTGGATCCCAATGCGTCCAAAAAGCTCGTCGACAACATCAAGCGCGCCACCGGCGACCTGAACGCCACGGCGCAAAAGCCGGTGCTGCTCACGTCCATGGACATCCGCCGCTACCTGCGCAAGATGATCGAACAGGACCTCTACGAACTGCCGGTGCTTTCCTACCAGGAACTCACGCAGGAGATCAACGTGCAGCCGCTGGCCCGGGTGGACCTGTGAACGCGCGCCATAGCGGAGGCTCGGCATGAGCGAAGCGCTTGAACTGCGCGTCCTGAGCGGCCTGCACCGCGACGCGCGCTGCCTGGTGGAAGACGGCGCGGTGCTGGGCGCCGACCCGGCTTGCGACATCGTGCTGGCCGACGACGGCATGGCCGCGCGCATGGCGCGCGTGCGCCTTGGCCCGAACGGCTGGGATCTGGCGCTGGGCGACAGCCAGCCCGACGGGCCACCGGCAACGCCCTGGAACCGGCCTGCGACGCTCGGTCCGATATGGATCACGGTGGCGCGGCGCGGCGACCCCTGGCCGCGTCTGCCCGACATGGCCGATGCGACGCCAGCGGCCGCGGACCCGCCGCCAGTCGCGCCGGACGCTGCCCTTGCCGTTGCTTCGGCGGCGCAAAACGCGGCGTCGAACGCCGCCGCGACGCCCGCGGCAGACGAAGAAGTCCAGCTGGAACGCCGCCTGCCGCTGCCGCCCGTGCAGGGCCGCCGCCGCAAGCGCGATTCCTGGCCGATGGCGCTGGGCCTGGGCGCGGTGCTGCTGACCATCATCGTGGCGATCTCGCTGGCGCTCATTCCGCCGTCCACCGCCAAGCGGGCGCCCACGCCCGACCCGCGCCTGGCCGCGGCCGAGAAATCCATGGGACAGATATCCGCCGTGTTCGAACGCATGGGGCTCGCGTCGCGCCTGCACGTGGCGCTGTCGCGGGACGGCACGGTCACCGTGTCCGGCTGGGTGCGCAACGCGGCCGAGCAGGACGCCGTGGCCGCCTCGCTGTCGCAGATCTGGCCGATGCCCGCGATGCGCATCAGCAATGAAGAAGAGGCCGTGCGCACGGCCCGCGACGCGCTGCGCGCCTTCAGCGTCAAGTACGAGCCGCGGTACCAGGGCGACGGCCGCCTGAACATCGCCGGCGTCGCCACCAGCGCGCGCGAACGCGCGTCCGCGATGGACGCGCTGCGCGCGCAGTTGCCGGGCATGACCGTGCTGGGCAACGACATCGTGCTGACGCAACAGGTCAGCGACACGTTCTCCAGCCAGATGGTGGACGCAGGGCTTTCCGGCGTCACGCTGGCCTGGAAGGCGGACTATCTGGACATCGCCCCGGGCGCGCTGGACGACGACCAGCGGCAACGCCTGCAGGACCTGGTGGACGACTTCAACAAGCAGTATTTCGGCGTGGCCAGGATCGCCGCCGCCGGCCCCGCCGGGCCGGCCGACAGCGTCCCCTTCGTGATCCGCAGCGTGGTGGGCGGCCCCCAGCCTTTTGTCGTGCTGGAAGACGGCAGCAAACTGCTGGTGGGCGGCGTCTACCGCAAGTACCGGCTGGTCGCCGTCGAGAACACCCGCATCATCTTCGAGGGACCGCGCAGCGCCATCGTGACGCGCTGACCGTCCAGACCCCTATCGTTGCTTATCGGAAAACCGTCGCCATGAACGCACCCGCCGCCCTGACCGAACTGGAACACCGCCTGGCCGCCCCCGGCGGCGCGGAGCTGGGCGCGTCCCTGGCCGCGCGCCTGGCGCGGCTGGAACACGCCGCCCGCACGCGCATGGATGCGGGTCTGCCGCCCGCCGCTTTCCAGGACTGCCTTGCGGTGGCCGATGCTGCGCAGGCGGCCCGCGAAGTCCTGGCGCAATACCCGTCCCAATCTTCCTCCGATGCCGGCGCCCCGACGCCGCCATCCCGATTCACTTCCTTGTCCCGCTAAGGAGACCCCGCATGGCAATCAACGGCCTTACCGGCTCGTCCGGCCTGAATTTCAACAGCGTCAACAGCACGATCTACGACAGCATCCGCACGCAGGAAACCAATCTGCAATCGACGCTGGCGAGCATGCAGACGAATGCCGACGGCAGCGTGTCGCAGGCGCAGATGCTGCAGATGCAGCAGCAGATCCAGCAATGGACGATGATGATCGACATCCAGAGCACGATCACCAAGCAGATCGCCGATTCGCTGAAGGGCGTGATCCAGAAGTCGAGCTGACGCAAGGCGGGCGGCGCCGCCGCCTACACCGACTGCATCATGAAGGCGGGATTGCGCCGCAGCGCGTCCACGTCCGGAACGGCGCTCGCGCTGCGTTTCTCCCAGGCCTCGACCTGGACTAGCAGCGCGTCGATCGCGGCCAGCAGCGTATCCGCGCGGCAGTCGACGCGCGGCACGCCCAGTTGCAGATGCATGCGGCCATCCGGCGCGGCGCAGGCAACTACGCCGCCGCCGGCCTGCATGAAGTTGCTTTGCGCCGCCAGCATGGCCAGCGCGTTGTCCATCTTGCCCCCCACCCCGCACGACAGCAGGATCTGCGCCCGCGCGCCATGATCCATGAGCTGCACCAGGTGCCGGCCATCGAATGCAAGCTGGCACAGGCCGCCCTCTGCGGGCGCCAGAGCGGGAATGCCCAAGGTCTGGCCGAGTTCGGAGAGTATCCGGGCGAATAGGGGATCTGACACGGTAGGCGTTCGGGCCGGGGCCGCGCGATCGAGACGGCGCCGCAGGCACGGGAGCGGGAGAGGCGCCAATCTTACCCGCGTTCGGAGCAACGGCCAATCGGGGGAACTCATGGGCGAGCTTCCGTTACTCACGGATCAGGTTCCACTCCGTGAGGCCCTCATGGCACACAATTCGATTTCCGACATCGCGCAGGCCGCCGCCGAATACACGCACGCGGCCTTCCATTCCCCCGTCGACGGCGCGCCCCCGGCGCAATGGGCCGTTCCGCTGGACGACCAGCATCGGCTGGGCATGGCCGCCAACCCGAACGACGGCAGCGTCGTCCTTTCGGCCTGGCGCCGCGCCTTCAACGATGCGCCCGACACCGACGACCTGCTGGGCGAGGCGCTCTTGCGCCGTGGCTTCGAGACGCGTCTTGGCGCCGGCCTGATCGGCGGCGTCACCCCGGAGCTTGGCGCCAGCTTGAGCCTGCCGCTCTATGCGCCCTGCGATGCGCAGCCTTTGCAGGATGCTGCGGATGCCCTGCTGCGCGAGCTTGATCGCGTCGATGGCGCCGCAGGCGACGAGCCCGACGCCCTTCCCGTCGTCCCGGCCGATGCGCGCGCGCTGCTGGGCGACGCGCAGCAAGCCGAACGCGACCTGTCCCGACTGGCCCAAAGCTGCGGGCTTGATGCCTTGCCGGCCGGCTCCCGCCATTTCGACCTGCTGTTCGACGACCTGCCCGGCCGCGTCACGCTGCATCCGTCCAACCGCCTGCTCGTCGTCGACTTCTTCGTATACGACGCCGTCGCCTTGCAGGGCAGCCTGCGCCGCGCCGTGATCAAGAGTGCGCTCCTGATCAACCAGAACGCGCTGCGCGGACACGCCTTCGTCGTCGGCCTGGACAGCCGCGACTTCGTCACCACCACCGGCCGCATCGCGCTGGACCGCCTGGATGACGACCTCTGGCCGCGCTGGCTGCAGTACCAGGTGACGCAGGCGCTGGACACGCGCGGTCTCGTGCAGAGCCTGTCGCTGGAAAACGCGGACATCTCGTTTGGCGGCGCCGGCGGCGCGGCCACGATCGCACCGGGAGAACTGGCATGACCAACATTTCCAGCCATATCCAGAACAGCGCCAGCGCTCCCGCCTGGCAGGCGCCCGTCCAGACGCCCACGTCGCTGCTCGGCCAGTTGAAGGGCCTGTTCGTCACGCCCGACAGCAGCGCGACCCACGTGCAGGCAGCCAAGGACTCGTTCGAGCAGTACTTCCAGCAAGAGACCAGCGCGCTCGCCAACATGATGGGGCCCAAGGGCATCGAGAGCTTCGCGGGCGACGTCCAGGCGAAATTCGAATCTATCGTGCAGCGCACCTTCGATGCGCTGCCGCGCAAGGAAGACGGCTCGGTCGGCGGCAAGGACTTCGCGTCCGCGATGAAGAAGGCCGGCGCCCAGGCCGCGATGGCGCTGGACCGCCTGAAGGTCGACGCCGCGCGCAATGAACTGACGGCCAACCTGCGCCCGGCGGACAACAGCCCGCAGATCATTCCCCACAAGGGCAAGTTCGTGGTCATCCGGCCCGCGCCGCAGCTCGAGAACCTGGTGCTGCGCGGCGGCGGCGCGAAGGGCATCGGCTACAGCGCCGCGCTGGACCAGATGGAAAAATCCGGCATGATGGCCGGCCTGAAGCACCTGGCGGGTTCGTCCGCCGGCGCGCTGACGGCCACCTGCCTGGCTTGCGGCCTGTCGGCATCGGAGTTCGAAAGCGGCCCCGCCGACGCGCTCTTCCGCCCCGGCGTGCTGGATGCGCTCAAGGGCGGCGGCGATCTCACCCGCCTGTACCCGGACCTGGAAATGGGCGGCGGCCTCGCACCCGCCGTAGCCTCGCTGAAGGTCGTGGACCAGACCAGCGCCAACAGCGTCTCCAACTTCCTGAACAGCCACTGGAACGACGGCGCCTTCCAGGCCAAGCTCCAGCAACTGGACCCGGTCGTGCAGGTGCGCCTGGACGAACTGCGCCAGCCGCAGAACTTCGACGACAACCGCCAGGGCAAGATGGTCACCTTCGGCGACTTGAAGGCACTGCATGAACTGGCGCCCGAGAAGTTCAAGAACCTGACGCTGACCGGCTGGAACAAGACCGACCAAAGAGAGGTCTACTTCGACGCCCAGACCGCGCCCGACATGCCGCTGGCCTATGCGGCGCGCATGTCGATGGCCTTCCCCATCGCATTCAAGGCCGTGTCGATCGACATGGACGGCGGCAAGAAGGTCTTCGCCGACGGCGGCATCGGCAGCAACATGCCGTCCGAGGTGTTCCTCAAGCCCAACGACGCGACCGGCGCCCGCGTGCATCTGGATGCGGACGCCAAGGGTGAAATGCGGGCGCGCACCCTGCTGATGACGTTCGACGAAAGCGGCAAGGCCTACCAGATCATGCACGGCGGCAAGCCCGAGGCCAAGCCGCCTGGCGTGCTCGACAAGGTGAAGGCCTTCTTCGTCAACCTGATCACCAGCCATCCCGACCAGGCGGGCGCCAACCTGAAGGACCAGAAGAAGGTCTGGAACGCGGGCCCGAACGCACTGCCGGTGTTCCATGGCGACATCAGCACGCTGACGTCCAACATCAGCGACGAAAAGCAGCACCAGGCCCATATGCTGTCGGCGTGGAAGGCCCTGGAACAGATCGACGCGCGCACGCAGCAGGCCTATTCGACGCGCTGCGACTCGCTGGAAGAAGTGGCGGCCATGCTGTCGCCGGACGAAAAGCTTGCGCTGCAATCGCTGTCGAATCCGGACGCGCAGCAGTCACGGCTGCTGGCGCTGATCAACGGCCTGGGCAACAGCGCGCCGCCCCCGTTGACGATGTTGCAGGTCTAGCACGCAAAGGAATTCGCGGAACTCCCGGGTCAGAGCGGCAACACCGCCCTGGCCCGGCACACCGCGCCCAGCCGCCCGGCGTCGGCCGCATGCGCGCGCCACAAGCGCAGCAAGCGATCGGCGCCGGTGCTGCGGGTGTCGACGACGTATCTTGCGTAGTCCAGCCAACGGCATTCGTCGGCATCCAGGCCGCCCTCGGCCACCGCCAGGACGTCTTGCGCCAGCGCGCACACGGCCTCGTCGTCCAGCGCATGCCGCATCGCATCGGCACGCAAGCCGCGCAGGCGCAGCCAGCCCCAGTCGCGAACCAGGTCCTCCGCCTCGTCCAGGTTGCGCATCAGCCCCAGTTGCAGGGCAGACGGCGCCATCGCAGTGGTCGCGGCGACAGCCTGGCCTGCGTCGTCCACCAGTTGCGCATCGGCAAAGCCCGCTCCCGGCGCCCGGCCCTCGATATAGCCGACCACGCCCAGCCCGGCGTACAGCTCCTCGATGCCGCCCGGCCGCTGCCATGCCTCGCGCAGCGCCTGCAACGTCGGCGGCGATTCCAGGCGATAACGCCACCGCGCATCCAGGAAATGCGCGAATTGCGAATACTCGAAATGCCCGCCCTGCGGCACGACGGTCACCGCCGCGCCAGTATCGGTGCGCAGCCCCGGCCAACCGTCCGACGCCATGAAGCGCGTCAGCGACGGGCTGCCCTGCAGGTATACGCCCACGGCGGACTTGTAGCCGTCTTCCGGCGTCAAAGGCAGGCATCGGCTGGCCGTGCCCGGCCCGAACATCCAGCGAAAGTAATCGCCCAGGTCGGCAAAAGGACGCTCCGGCAGCCGCTGCAGATAATGATCGCCGGCGTAGCGCGAATAGCGGAACATCCGGTCCCACACCGTCAGCCGGTTTTCCTTGAAGCCTGTCTCCCGGCCGTTCTCCAGCGGGCTGTTGGCAAAGATCGCCACGCTGGCCGGCGCCAGCGCCAGCACCACGTTCAGCGCCCGCGCCGCCTGGCGCACGTCGATCGACGTGCACGGACTGTTCTGCGCCTTGCCGTCGATGCCCACGCGATGCAGCCATTCGCGGTGCCCCACCAACTCGCGATAGATGGGCCGCGGCACCTGAACGGCGGAGTACCAGGCCGGGTCCAGCGTGCAAGCCGGATGTTCAGACACGTTCAACACCGTCGCGCCTTCCGCATCCAGCGCCGCCTGCGCGTCTTCCAGTTCCCGCCGCACGCGACGGCCCAGCTCCGCCAGTCCGCCCTCCTCCGAGGACACCGGAGCGAAAGCGGTCTCCAACAGGTTGAAGCCGTTATCCAGCCCGCTGTCGCCCGCCGCCACCGTCACCCCCACGTCCCGCCCGGCAATGCGATACAGATCCGGCGACTCATCGCGCGCGGCCTTGATCCTGGCCAACCGCCCGAAATACCCCGCCACTGGATGGCTCGCACCCGTATCCCGGCGCGCCACGGTCATCTCCATCTCCAGACCCAGCGTTTGCCCGGCGCGCGCGATCACCGGCGGGCTCCGGCATTGCGGACGAAGGCGGTGCAACCCGAAAGAGGGGTGAAGTCGGCGGACATGGTGGTCTTCTCTGTCAACAAAACACGATCGTGTGTGCTTAGTAACAGGACAAGGCCGGCCGTTCCCTTTGCCGCTCCGAGGGATTCCAAGAGCAGACTTCGCTCAACTCCGTTCGCGCCTGCAAACAAGGCCGCCCGCTATATCCGCACGAATTTCAGACATTGCTGATGGTGTGTTTCAACGCGATCCCTAGACTCGAGCGATTCGGCCATCGCAGGAGCCACCATGCACGGAAAAGAAATCATTGGGTTGGGCAGGAAGATCTTGAACGCCGGCTCGGCAGAGCCCGGCGCCAGCGGCGCACGCCGCAGCGGCTGCAACCACGCCGACACCGCGGTAGCAATCGCCGAGTACATGGTCCGCGAAATGAAGACCAACCCCTTCACCATCGAAGCCCGGAAAATCGCGATGGCAAACGCCGCCGATCCCGAAGAGTGGCTCGCCAAATGGCGGAAAGAACCCTGGTACGCCCGCCTGGTCGGGCCACCCGATTACTACGGCGCCGCGATGTCGCAGAAATTGATTGCGTATGCCATGTGGACGGAAAGAGTCGCGCCGAACCGGCCGTGGGATCACAAACGCATTCTGAGGGCGAAATTCCCGACCGACCTGGAGGCTGGGTGGCACAAATATGGTGATTGCGAGTACTTCCTGGACATCTGGTCGAACATCCACTACGGCTACGTCGGCGTTGCTCTGGGATTCAGCGCCGGTGAGATGATCAACGGGGCGGGGCTGGCGCAGTACTTAGATAATCTACGAAGACGGGAACCCCAGCATGACCACCCGGAACTAGGCCCTTGGCCGGCCAGTGCAGACGACATACAGGATCACCTTTCAATCAAGCTTGGGACAGATCTTTACTATGACGTTCCGCCCCACGCCTTGACGGCCGAAAAGCTTCTGGAGCGAATCGTGGCCGTGCCGTTGCCCTGGGGCGCCCATGGAAATCGCGCAAAGCAAAGGCATGCGTGCCTTCAAATGTGAGCCGCATATGAGAACTTTCTACCTAAAAGAGACAGGCCGTGGGGTCTACGTGGCCTTCCTAGTATGGGTATTGTTCTCACTATTTTGCCGTCCGATCGTGGCACTGCATTATTCCCCGACGGCCAGCGCTCCCATCACCTTTTTTTTTGATAGCGACGAATACCTTACTAAACGCGAGATGGCACCCGGCGCATCAAAATTCATCCCGACCACGATGAACCCTGCTTCCGACATGTGGATCACGATCACGTTCCCGTTTGATAGTAAAGACGTACTGAAAGTCACACAGCCATTCAGCCGGATAGACGTGTATATCGGCCCAGGCGCCTGCATAGAACGGACAGAAATTCGGCATGGCTTTTTTGCCCGTTTCACCGATCCGGACTTTCATGACGATTGGTGGCATTGAGCGGAACCGGTGCGGACGACCGGCCATATTCCCCTCCGGGGCCCAACCGCGCTTGGCTCGACAAATAAGCGGCGGAAAGCCAGCTCCCCGACGCGCGTTGGATCAGCCGCGCAGGAGCGACAACGACACAGACTCCGCCGATTGTGTCTTTTCAAGCGCTGCCTAGACTCAACCATCCCGTAGCGCCTTCGGTTCGCGGGTTCAGATGACACGCCGAATTTCGTTTGGCGCGGGGAGAATACGAAGATGCGCTATCTGAATTGGATATGCCGAGCGGCATGGGTGTATTTCCTTGTATGGCTCCTGTTCATGCTGTCATGCAGGCCTATTGTGGCGTTGCACTATTCCGCCAAATCCTCGGAATCAGTCGTCTTCTACCTCCTCACCGACGGAACCGTGACGAAGAGTGAGATCGCGCCCGGTCAATCAAATTTCACCCCCACCGCGATGAACCCAGACTCCGACATGCTTGTCATGCTTTCCTTTCCCTCCGGAAGCGGAGGTGGACTGGAAATCACGGAGCCTTTCAGTCGAGTAGACGTGTACTTCGGCCCGGGTGTTCGCATAGAACGGACGGAAATTCGGCACGGGTTTTTTGCCCGCTTCACCAATCCGGACTTTCATGACGATTGGTGGAATTGAGCAGAACCAGCGCGGAAGAGCGGCCGCATGCCGTTCAAAGACCAACCGGGGTCGCTCGCCTCAAAAGCAGAGGGGGCAAGCCAGTTCCTGACGAACGCTGGCCCCTTCAACCGTGCAGGTGCGACCACGACTCAGACTCCGCCGATTGTGTATTTCCAAGCTCGGCCTAGACTTTGCCATCTTGCAAAGCCTTTGGCCGGTGGATGCAGGCCACACACCGAACTTCAATTGGCATGAGGCGAATACGAAGATGCGCTACCTAAGTTGGACCTTCCGCGCGATCTGGGTGTATTTCCTGCTATGGGTCCTGTACATGTGGCTCTGCACCCCAGTCGTCGCGCTGCATTATTCCGCCAAGGCCACGGAACCGATCGGCTTCTACTTGGATACTGAGTCCAGCAACCTGAAGCGTGACCTGGCGCCGGGGGAATCACGGTGGTACGCCACTGACATGAACCGCCCCCCCTACATGTGGGTCACGGTTTCGTTCCCGTTCCACAGCAAGGATTTTCTGAACTTCGAAGGGCCCTTCAGCCGCATAGACGTGTACATCGGCCCCGGCGCCCAGATAGAACAGACAGAAATTCGGCACGGCTTTTTTGCCCGTTTTACCGACCCGGAATTCCATGACGATTGGCGGGATTGAGCAGACCGTATGCCGCACCGCCCGCCCTCCACCACGCCCCTCAATCCAGCTTCACCTTCGCCCCCTCGATCACCGGCTTCCACTTCAAGTAATCCTGCTTGATCGTCGACGCGAACTGGTCCGGCGTGGTGGGCATGGCTTGCGCCCCCTGCGCGGCCAGCGCTTCCTGCATTGCCGGCAAAGCAAGCACCTTGTTCAGTTCGGTGTTCAGCGTCCTAATGATGGGCTTCGGCGTCTTGGCCGGCGCGAGCAGCCCGTACCAGACACGCACGTCAAAACCGGGATAGCCAAGCTCGGCCACCGTGGGCACGTCCGGCAGGACCGGACTGCGCTGGGGCGACGTGACGGCAAGTGCCACCGCGCTGCCCGCTTTGAGCTGCGGAGCCGCCGACGGAATGGACGTGAAGATCACCGGAACTTGTCCGCCAAGCAGGTCGGCCATGGCGGGGCCTGATCCTTTGTACGGAACGTGGACGAACTTGATGTCCGCACGTTGTTGCAAAAGCTCGGCGGCCAGGTGCGTGATGGTGCCGGCGCCGGGCGATCCGTAGTTGACCGTCCCGGGCGCCTTTCTGGCCGCTTCCACCAGCGCCTTCAGGCTTTGGTATGGGCTGTTTTTACCCGCCACGATGACGAGAGGGGCTTCGCCGACGATGCCGATCGGCTCGAAGTCCTTGACGGGATCGTACGAGAGCTTGCTGTAGATGGACGGTGCGACCGCCAGGTTGTCGACCTGTCCCATGACGATTTCATAGCCATCCGGCTTGGCGCGCGCCGCCGCTCCGATGCCGATGGTTCCGCCTGCCCCCGGCCTGTTTTCCGCCACGACGTTCCATTTGGTGGTTTCGCCCAGCTTGGCGCTGACCGTGCGCGACAGAAAATCCGTGCCGCCGCCGGGCGTGAACGGAACGATGATGCGAATCGGCTGGTTGGGATACGGGTCCTGGGCGTGGGCGGTTGCGGCAACGCCCAGCGCGCAGGCTGACAGGAGCAAGGTGCGTAGCATGTCGTGTGTCTCCATCGTTATAGGCATATCGGCAGGCGCTGACGGCCTGTTCGTCCTACCGCGGCGCCGTCATACGACGCCGCGTTCCTGCAAGCCGCGGATGTCCGCCTCGGCAAATCCAAACCGCAGCAATACGCTTTCGGTGTCCGCGCCCAAGGCAGGAGCCGGCTCCGCCGGCTTGGCCGCCGCCTGCGCGAACTTGATCGGGAACCCCAGCATCCGGACCTCGCCGTGCTCGCCGTGGGGCACGTCCATGGCCATCTGCTGATCCTGAACCTGGGGATCGTCGAAGACCTCCTGCAGATTCAGGACCTGTCCGCAGGGCACGCCGAACCGGTTCAGGCGTTCGATCCAATGCGCGCTCGTGTGCTGCCGGGTGCGCGCCTGGATTTCCTCGGTGATGGAAACGCGGTTCCGCATGCGGTCGGCGTTGGTCTGGTAGCGCGGATCAGCGCGCAGCTCTGGCAGCTCCAGCGCATCAAGCAGCTTGTGATAGACGACGTCGTTGCTCGGCGCGATGGCGACCTGTCCGTCGGCCGTCTCAAACAGGCCGTACGGCGCCGCGATGCCGTGATCATTGCCGGTGCGCGCCGGCAGCCTGCCGTCGGCAAAATAGTTCGACGCCTGAAAGCTCAGCAGCCCGATCATGCTGCCCAGCAGGCTCACGCTGATGCTGTCGCCCTGGCCGCTGCGCTCGCGCCGCAGCAGCGCCGCCACAATGCCCAGCGCACCGTTCATGCCGGCGACCAGATCGCTGATGGGCGGACCCGCGCGCATGGGCGGCTGCTGTTCGCCGCCATTCAGGCTCATGAACCCGCTCATGGCTTGCGCAATGAAATCGAAGGCCGGCCGGTCGCGGTACGGACCTGTCGTGCCGAAGCCGTTGATGCTGCAATGGATGATGTCTGGCCGCAGCGCTTTAAGCGCATCGTCGTCCAGTCCCATCTTCTGCATCACCCCGGGCCGGTAGTTCTCCACCACCACATCGCATTGCGCGATCAGGCGACGCAGCACGGCCTTGCCCTCTTCGCTGTAAAGGTCCAGGGTGACGGATTTCTTGTTGCGGTTGTAGTTCGCGAAGTACCAGCTCAGTCCATCGCGAATCACGCCTTGCTGGCGAACGGGGTCCCCTTCCCCCGGCGCTTCGATCTTGATGACCTCGGCGCCCATGTCGGCCAGCAGCGAGGTGCAGAAGGGACCCGAAATGATGCGGGTCAGGTCCAGAATGCGCAGTCCGGATAAGGGCATGGATTCCACTGTGTCGAAGATTTCAAAGGATCAACCGACCGCCGCCACGGCGCCGTCGTAGTCATGCAGGGCCAGACGAGGCCCGGCCTTCATCACCTGCCCGGGCAGGCGGCGCTTCATCACTTTCTCCAGGTGCCTGGACGCCTCGATCAGCGCGCCAAGATCGATGCCGGTCTCGATGCCCATTTCGTGCAGAAGATTGACGAGATCCTCCGTGCAGATGTTGCCCGTGGCGCCCGGCGCGAACGGGCACCCGCCCAGTCCGCCCAGCGAAGATTCGAACGACGTGATGCCTGCGTGCAGTCCTTCGACCACATTCACCAACCCCAATCCGCGCGTGTTGTGAAAATGCAAGGACAGATCCATCGCGGGAAAATCCGCCCGCAGCGCTTCGACTGTCTTGCGCACCAGCCGCGGCGTCGCCATGCCCGTCGTATCGCCCAGCGTGACCGCGTCGAATTCCAGCCTGGCAAACTCGGCCACGATGGTCTTCAGTGTTGCGATGTCCACGTCGCCCTCGAACGGACAGCCGAAGGCCACCGCAATGGCGCCCTTGCGCCGGATCGATTGGCCCTGCAACAACGCGGCCACCTCTTCGATGTCGCGCAGCGACTGCTCCACGGGGCGATTCAGATTCTTGCGGTTATGGCTTTCGCTGGCAGACAGGAACACCACGACCTCATCGGCCCGGGACGCCAGGGCCCGTTCCACGCCTTTGCGATTGGGCGCCAGCGCGCTCAGGACCACGCCCGGGCGCTTGTCCACCTGCTCCAGCAGGGCGACGGCGTCGCTCAACTGCGGCACCGCACGCGGCGATACGAACGACGTGGCCTCGATGTGCCGCACACCGGCGGCAATCAGCTGATTCAACAGAGCGGCCTTGGTCTCGGTCGGCACGAATTCCGGCTCGCTCTGCAGGCCGTCTCGCAGGCCAACCTCCACGACTTGCACGCGACTGGGCAGGCTCATTGGCTGTCTCCTGACGCCCGAGCCGGGCTCGGGGCTGAACATGGGATGGATGAGCCATCTTGCGAGCTCACGCCCTGGCGCACAAATCGCGAATCTTCAACGGGGCATCGCGAAACGCGATGGCTCGTTTTCCAGTGTCCGGGCCGAGCCGGCAAATTCCGCTGCGCAGCATGAGGCGGCGCAAACGCACGGTCAGCCTCAGGCGACCGACGCAGCACTCTCATGAATCAGGTGTTCAAGCAGCAACCGCGCCGCTCCCGACAAGGGTTCATTGCTGCGCACGCACAATTTGATCTGGCGCTGCGCCCACGGATCGGTCAAAGGGATAATCCTGAGATCGTCGCAGGTGAACAAAGACAGCGCCTCGGTCGGCACAATGCCGATGCCCAGCTCGTGACGCACCATCGACACCAGCGCATCGTAGGACGTGACCTGGAACCGCAGCCGCACCGTCCGATTGACGGCCGCCGCCTCGCGGGTAAACAGATAGTTCGCCGCGCTGCCCCGATGCATGCCCACGTGGTCGTATTCCAGCGTGTCGGCGAACGCGACGCTGTCACGCGCCGCAAGCGGATGGGCTCGATGGGCCACCAGCGTCATGACGTCGCGCCGGTAGGGAAAAATGCGCAGCCCGCTGTCGTCGTCGGTCTGGGTGTAGATGCCGATATCGGCCTCGTTTTCCTGAACGGCCCGCGTCACCGCAGCGCTGACGTTTTCTTCCAGGTCGATCCGCACGCCCGGGTGCTGGTCCAAAAAGCGCCGCAGGTCTTCCGGCAGAAACTGCGTGATGGATGAAAGATTGGCCGCCACCCGCACGTGCCCGCGTAAGCTCCCCCTTCAGGTAGACACCAACCGGTAGAATTTCGGAGCCTCCCT
>NZ_DAMDGT010000019.1:0-97946 GCF_032102605.1 Achromobacter sp.
GATGCGCCCGACGGAATCCGAAGGCAGCCGCCGGAGGCGGCAACGAGGATGAGGATGGGGGAGTCCGGAGCGAAGGCTCCGGACCGCAATCGTAGCCCCGCGCTCCCCAGCCGCCGCCGTGCCAGGCGGCTTAAGAACCACAGCCGCCGTGCCACGGCCGCCGTGCCAGGCGGCCCAAGAACCCCAGCCGCCAAGCCAAACGGCCCAAAGACCCCCACCGCAGCAATCACAACCCACGCCTGCAATAAAATCCCCCCCATGAACTCCCCCGACCCCCTCCCCGAGCCCGCCGATCTAGACCGTCGTTTCGGCGCCCTGTCGCGCCTGTACGGCCCCGAAGCCCCCGCCCGCATCCGCAACGCCCATGTGGCCGTCGCGGGATTGGGAGGCGTCGGCTCCTGGACCGTCGAAGCGCTGGCGCGTTGTGGGGTAGGGGCGTTGACACTCATCGACCTGGATCACATCGCCGAATCCAACGTCAACCGGCAGATCCACGCGCTGAGTTCGACGCTCGGGCAGTCCAAAGTCGATGCGATGGCCGAGCGCGTGCTTGCCATCAATCCGGAATGCAACATCACGCGCGTAGATGACTTCGTCTCGCCCGAGAATGTGGCCGACGTGCTCCCCGGCCCGTACACGGTCATCATCGACTGCACCGACCAAGCGGCCGCGAAGATCGCGATGATCCTGCACGCACGCAAGCTCAAGACGCCGATGTTGCTGTGCGGCGGGGCCGGCGGCAAAACGGATCCGCTCGCCTTGCGCGCCGGAGACCTGTCGCACGCGCTCAACGACGCGCTGCTGGCCAAGTTGCGCAACAAGTTGCGGCGGGAACACGGATTCCCCCGGGCTTCCGACAAAAACGGCAAAGCGCTCAAGAGAGTGCCCAAAATGGGCATCCATGCGTTGTGGTTCGACCAGCCCGCCATCCTGCCCGACGCCTGGACCCGCCCTCGTGAAGGCGAAGACGACATGGGCGCGTCCGGCATGAACCTGGCGCCGCAGGGGCTGTCGTGCGCGGGTTACGGGTCCGTCGTCACCGTGACCGCCGCCATGGGCATGGCTGCCGCCAACGAAGCGCTGCGCCTGGCGGTCTGAGACCACCCTGGCGCAGCAAGGCCTGACAACTCACGCGTTCAAAGCGCCACGAACACCACACCGTCCTCGATCCGGACGGGATAAGTCGCAATATTCTCGCGCAGCGGAGAACAGAGCGCGCGGCCGTCGCGCACATCGAAACGGCCTTGGTGCAGCGGGCATTCGATTTCGTGGCCGGTCAGGAATCCATCGCACAGCCTGGCATTGCCGTGCGTACAGAGAATGTCGGTCGCGAAGACCTCGCCGTCCACGCCGTACAGCGCGATCTCGCGCTCGCCCGCCAGCACGGCGATGACGTCCTCTTCCGGTACCTCGTCACGTCCGATCGCCTTGATCCATTGCACACTCATTCTCGTCCTCTCCTTCAGATGGGATAGATCAGCGAATTCGGAATCAGCTCGCTGTCGAAGATGCACAGCCGCGACTCGAACTTCAGACCGTCCGGCGTCTGGCGTATCACGTCCAGATAGCGGCCCACGTTGAACACGGTGGTCAACTGGCTGGGCTTGGTGCGGAACACCGCGTAGTTGGCTTCGGACTCGATGCGGCCGTCCTGCACCAGCAGAACGCGCGGCGATCCCACCACGTGGCGCTGGTAATAGGGATCGTGGAAGATCGTCTCGGTGGCGCCGTAGATGCGATCCTTCAGCATGCCGCGGCTTTCGAACGCCATGGTGGCCAGGGGAAAGCCGCGCTCGTAGTTTTCGCGCGGCAGCACCTTGTACACGCAATCCTCCACGAAAAAGTCGGGCCATTTCTCCCATTCGCCGGCGTCCAGCGCCGCCGCGTAATCGGTGTACAGGCGGCTCAATTGGTAATACAGCGGGAAGTCCAGCATCGTCAGGCCTCCATCACACGGCGCCAGTACGCGTACATGCCGCGTATCAGCGTTTCCGTGACCATGTGGTCGGTGTTCTCGGCGGTCTTTCCGCCCAGTTCCGCCACGCTGCGGTGCCAGGGTTTTTGTTCGAACCCGGACTGCGAGAACTCGATGACCTCGCCATCGTCGGCCGACACGAAGCCCGCCGGCCCGAAGAGGTTGGCCTGGCGCAGGCGCCGTTGCGTCATTTCAGGGCTGTCGTCGGCAAAGCCGAAATGCGTCCAGACGAAGTCGAACGCGTCGCGGCCCACCGGCTGGATGTGGCGGGTGGACAGCGAATTCACCTGCTGCTGGATGATCACGCTGGGAAACAGCGTCATCAGCACCGCGGTGGGACCGTTCCACCAGGGTTCCTGCACGATGTCCAGGAAGCGGTCGTCGTTCAGCGACATCTGCTCTTTGAAGCTGGACACGCCGCTGGTGACGGTGCCCTTGCCGCCCTGGCCGCGCGTGGAGATCATGGCGGCATGGCGGAAATGCTGGTCCATCTTCAGTTCCGAGCGATTGTCCGCGCGCCACAGCCCGAAAGTCACGAACCACGTGTGCAGCAGGCCGGGGTGATAGGGATCCTTGATGTTCTCCTGCATCAGCTTCCAGTTGCCCGGAATGCGCTGCCGGCTGTAGCCGTGGATCACCAGTTCACGTCCGTCGAAGACGCGGTCGAAGTAATGCAGGATATCGGGGCCCAGATAATCCTCCAGCGGCTCGACGCCATGATCGAACGAGGCGAACACCACGCCGTTGCGACAGGCGACCGCCAGCTTGGTCAGGCCGTGGTCCTCGGGCTTGAAGTCGGGCGGCATGCCGCCGTTGATCTTGCCGTCCTGCTTCACGCCGCGACGGAACGGCACGCCGATCAGGTTGCCCTGCAGGTCGTAATTCCACTGGTGGTAGGGACACACGAACTCGCTGCGGTTGCCGGCGCGTTCTCGGCAGAACTGCACACCGCGGTGGGCGCACACGTTTTCCACCACGCGCACCTGGCCGTCGTTGTCGCGCAGCAGGATGACCGAACGTTCGCCCACCACGGTGCGCTTGAAGTCGCCGGCGTTCGGGATCTCGGCTTCCAGGCCCACGTAGCTCCAATGCCCGCGATAGAAGAAGCGGTCCAGTTCGCGCTGGTGCAGCGCGGCATCGGTGTACACGCCGAAGGGAATGCGATGGGAGCCGTCGCCCTGCCAGGGCGGGACGATATGGACGGGATATTCAGGGGCGTTCATGGGGCGCCCCGCGGACAGGGCGTGGCGATGCGATGCGTGCAGGCGCGCATGGTTTGTCTCCGTTTTCCTACTGGCCGCGCGGCGGCCGGGCAGAGCCTTGCGCGACATGGGCGCAGGCGTTTGGCGCATCATCGGGCACGCCACGAAATTAATAAATAGAATCTGGCTTATTACATAAATCACCAAAATCAATATTGGTGGAGACAAGCGCATGAACCTGAAAGACGTGGACCTGAATCTGCTCGTCGTCTTCAATGAACTGCACAAGCATGGCCGCGTGTCGGCCGTGGCGGCAAGCCTGGGCATATCCCAGCCCGGCGTCAGCAATGCGCTGGGGCGGTTGCGCAAGCTGCTGGGCGACGAGCTGTTCCTGCGCACGTCGCGCGGCATGGTGCCGACGCCTTATGCCGAAAGCCTCGCCCGTCCCATCGCCGACGCGCTGGGCGCGCTGCACGGCACCTTGAATGCGCGAATGGCATTCGATCCGGCGCGCAGCGAGCGCGCCTTCGTGATCGGCGTGAACGACGTGGGAGAAACCTACTTTCTGCCGCGCCTGATGCGGGCCCTGGACGGCGTGGCGCCCGGCGTCACGATCCGCACGGTCCGCACCACATCCATCGATGTCCGGGACGAAATGGAACGTGGGCGCATGGACCTGGCCATGGGCTTTCTTCCGGGATTGAAGGGCGGCTTTTTCCAGCGCCGGCTGTTCAGCCAGCCTTACGTCTGCATCTTCCGCCAGGACCATCCGCTGGCGCGCTCGGGCGTGTCCGCCAGGCAGTTCCGGGCGGCCGAGCACGTCGCCATCGTGTCCGAAGGCACGGGCCATGGCGTGGTGGACGAAGTGATCGAGCGCGCCGGCATCCGCCGGCGCTTGAGGCTGACAGTGCCGCACTTCATGGCGGTGGGACCGGTGCTGCAGGCCACCGACATGATCGCGGTGGTGCCGCAGCGCTTCGCCGACTGCGCCTGCGGCCCGTTCGGGCTGGCGGCGGCGCCGTGTCCGGTGAAGATCCCGGAATCCGTCATCAACGTGTTCTGGCACGCCCGCAACCACCGCGAGGCCGCCAACCAGTGGCTGCGGCAAGTGGTGGTGGACGTGTTCGCGGATTGACGGCGGGACGGGGCGCGAGATTCGCCGTCAGACGTCCCGGAACGTCACCGTGAACCAGCCGCGCAGTGCATTCGACAGGCGGACCTCGTCGGCGGCGTGCAGGTCGGCCAGGGTCAGCACGCGTTCCTTCGCCTTGCCGGCATCCAGCAGGTGGGCGCGCTGCACGCCGGGCAGGCAGCCGCTGTCCACCGGCGGGGTGTACCAGGCGTCGCCCATGCGCAGATAGACGTTGCTGCGGCTGCCCTCGCAGAGTTCGCCGCGTTCGTTCAGGTAGACCAGGTCGAAGATGTGCGGGTGCGCGGGCAGCCATTCGATGGTCTTGGTGTACCAGGGGCGGTGCGTGGTCTTGTAGCGCAGCAGGGGCTCGCTGGAGCGCAGCGCTTCGGGGGCCAGCATGATTTCCTGGTGCGCGGGCAGCGGGGGCAGGACTGCGGTCTGGATGTGGCGGCTGCCGTCGCGCGCGACCAGCAGGCGCAGGCGGTGCGGCCCGGGCGTGCCCAGCGCCATCACGGCGACCAGGATGTCGCCTTCGACGGCGCGTCCGCCCCACACATAGCCCAGCGCCTTGCAGGACGCCTCAAGGCGGTACAGGTGGCGCGCCAGCAGGGGCACGTTGCCGGACGCTTCAACCAGGATGGTCTCGATCAATTCGGGCTGCATGGAACTCTCCTGGATTGCGGCGGGCGGGGCCGCTCTATGCTACTACCGCCGGGCGGCTTTGCGCGCTCAGGCGCGCAGGATGCGGGCTTTCCAGTGGCACTCCTGCCATTCCTCGGCGGGGTCCGAATCGTAGACGATGCCGCCGCCGACGCTGTAGACGCCTTGGCCGTTCTGGCCAAGGACAAGCGTGCGGATGGCGACGTTCAACGAAAAGTCGCCATCCGGGGCAAGCCAGCCCACGCTGCCGCAATACAGTCCGCGCGGCGCGGATTCCATCTGGCGGATGCGGCGCATCGCGGCCACTTTCGGCGCTCCCGTGATGGAACCGCAGGGAAAAAGCGCATGCAGCACGTCCGACAGCGACGCGTCGGGCGCCCTGGCGGACACGGTGGACGTCATGGTCCAGACGGTCGGGTAGCGTTCCAGCGAGAACAGGGCGTCCACCTTGACCGAACCCGGCTCGGCCAGCCGGCCGAGGTCGTTGCGCAGCAGGTCGACGATCATCAGGTTTTCAGCGCGGTTCTTTACGCTGGCCAGCAATTCCCGACCCAGGCGCTCGTCCTCGACCGGATCCGGATGGCGTGGGGCCGTCCCTTTCATGGGGCGAGTCGTGAGGACGGGGCCGTCCCGCCGGACGAAAAGCTCCGGAGAAAACGACAGCACGGTGCGCTCGCCATCCTGGATGAAGGCGCCGTGGGCGACGGGATTGCGCGCGGCAATGCGCCGGTAGAGCGTGGCTGGATCGCCCTGGAACTGCAGATCCAGCGGCTGCGTGAAATTGATCTGGTAGAGCTCGCCGTCGCGGATCAGCCCGCGTATGGCGTCGATCTGGCGGACGTAGCCGGATTCGGTCATGCGGGGCGCGGGCAGGCTGATGGCGGCCGACGGCGCGTCAGCGTCGGGGGCGTCCCAGGGCGCTTCGTCGATCTTGCGCTCGAACACCAGCGCGGTCAGGCGTGCGCGGCCGTCGTCGCTCGGGGGCGCCCAGGACCCGGCCGGCGCGGGCAGGGCGGCTTCCGGAAGAAGCCATTCGCCCAGCTCGTAATCCAGCAGCAGGGCGATCCAGCGCCCCTGCTGCCGCGCGGCGTCGATGGCCGCCAGGGCCGGGGCGACCTCGGCGGCGGTGCGCGCCTCGATGCGGAAGCAGAATCCGTCCAGCCGCAGCGCGCGCCCGGCCAGCCGGTCTTCGAAACGACATTCCATGGCTGTTTACGGCTGTTGTTGCGCCAGGAACTCGGTCAGGACCCGGCCCGTGTGGGAATGGTCGGCCAGCGTCATGACGTGCTCCGGAGAGCCTTCGCCCACGAGTTGTCCGCCACCCGTGCCGCCTTCGGGGCCCAGGTCCAGCAGCCAGTCGGCTTCGGCGATGACGTCCAGGTTGTGTTCGATCACCACCACCGTGTTGCCGGCCTCGACCAGGCGGTGCAGCACGTGGATCAGCTTTTCGACGTCCGCCATCGACAGGCCCACCGTGGGCTCGTCCAGCACGTACAGCGTGTGCGGGATGCGCGACGCGCGGCCGGTCTTGATCAGGCCGTCGGTCAGCCGCGCCTTGGACAGTTCGGTCACCAGCTTGATGCGCTGCGCTTCACCGCCCGACAGGGTGGGCGACGGCTGTCCAAGCGTCAGATAGCCCAGGCCGACGTCCTGCATGAGTTGCAGCGGACGATGGATCTTGGGATGCGCCGCGAAGTAGCCGATGGCGTCGTCCACTTCCATGGACAGCAGCTCGCCGGCGTTCTTGCCGCGCATCTGCACGCTGAGCGTGTCGTTGTTGAAGCGCGCGCCGTTGCAGGCGTCGCACGGCACCTTCACGTCCGGCAGGAAGTTCATCTCGATGGTGCGCATGCCCTGGCCTTCGCAGATCGGGCAGCGGCCGTCGCCGGTGTTGAACGAGAAGCGCGCCGCCGTCCAGCCGCGCATGCGGGCCTCGCGGGTGTCGGCGAACTGCTTGCGCACGTCGTCCCAGAAACCCACGTAGGTGGCGGGGCACGAGCGCGGCGTTTTACCGATGGGCGTCTGGTCCACTTCCAGCACGCGGTCGATGGCCTCCCAGCCCTTGATGCTTTCGCAGCCCGCCCAACCCGGCGCCTTGCCTTGCGAGACGGCCTGGGTCAGGTTGTCCAGCAGCACTTCGCGCGCCAAGGTGGATTTGCCGGACCCGGAGACGCCAGTCACCACGCTGAGGCGGCCCACCGGGATGCGGGCGTCGACGCTGCGCAGGTTGTGCAGGCGCGCGCCGCGGATTTCGATCATGGGCGTGTCGGCCTCGACCGGACGGCGGCCTTGCAGCGGATGCGCAAGCGGCGTCTTCAGGTATCGGCCGGTCACCGATTCGGGCGAATCGATCACGTCCTGCACCGTGCCCTGCGCCACCACGCGGCCGCCGCGGATGCCCGCGCCCGGTCCGATGTCGATGACGTGGGAGGCGCGGCGGATCGTGTCGTCATCGTGTTCGACGACCACCAGCGTGTTGCCGTTGCCTTCCAGGCGCGCCAGCGCATCCAGCAGGATGCGGTTGTCGCGCGGGTGCAGGCCGATGGTGGGTTCGTCCAGCACGTAGCAGACGCCTTGAAGGTTCGAACCCAGCTGCGCGGCCAGGCGGATGCGCTGCGCCTCGCCGCCGGAAAGCGTGGGCGCGGCGCGGTCCAGCGCCAGGTAGTTCAGCCCCACTTCCTGCATGAAGTTCAGGCGGCCGCGGATTTCGGCCAGAATGTCGCGAGCGATCTCGCCTTCACGGCCGCGCGCCACCAGCCCGGTGAAGAAGGTGTGCGCGTCGGATACGGGCAGCGACGCCAGTTCGGCAATCGACTTGTCGCGCCAGCGCACGGCCCGCGCGACGCGGTTCAATCGCTGGCCGTCGCATTGCGTGCAGGTCTTGGCCTCGCCTTCGTACCAGGCGTTCCAGGCGGTTTCCTCGCCGGTCTGCTCTTCGTCGAAGCCCTGCAATTGCAGGCCCGTGCCGTAGCAGCCCGTGCACCAGCCGTGCTTGGAGTTGTACGAGAACAGGCGCGGATCGGGTTCGGGGAAGCTGGTGCCGCAGGACGGGCAGGCGCGCTTGACCGAAAAATGCTGTTGCTGCAGTTCGCTGTTCAGGGCCTCATGCAGCTTGTTCACGGGCCAGACCACCGACATCACGCCCTGGCCGTTTTCCAGCGCGCTTTTGACCGCCGCGCGCAGGTCGGCTTCGTTGGCCGGATCGACCACGACATCCGCCACCGGCAGTTCGATGGTGTGTTCCTTGTAGCGGTCCAGGCGCGGCCAGGGGGCCACGGGAATGAATTCGCCGTCCACGCGCAGATGCGAGTGGCCCTTGGAGCCAGCCCACTTGGCCAGGTCGGTGTAATAGCCCTTGCGCGCGGTGACCAGCGGGGCCAAAAGGCCGATGTGCTCGCCCTTGTGCTCGCGCAGCAGGCGCGCCACGATCTGGTCGGTGTTTTGCGGTTCGACCGCCACGTTGCAGTCCGGGCAGTACTGCGTGCCCAGCTTCACGTAGAGCAGGCGCAGGAAATGGTGGATTTCCGTCATCGTGGCCACGGTGGACTTGCGGCCCCCGCGGCTGGTGCGCTGTTCGATCGCGACGGTGGGCGGGATGCCGAAGATCGCGTCCACGTCGGGCTTGCCGGCCGGCTGCACGATGGCTCGCGCATAGGCGTTCAGGGATTCCAGATAGCGGCGCTGGCCCTCGTTGAACAGGATGTCGAACGCCAGCGTGGATTTGCCCGAGCCCGACACGCCCGTGATGACGGTGAACTTGTCGTGGGGGATCTCGACGCTGATGTTCTTCAGGTTGTGTTCGCGCGCGTTGCGGATTTCAATCGCCATGTTGCCGTGGCGGCGTTCGCGCACCAGGGACTGCAACGGCGTGCCTTCGCCGGCGCCATAGGACGCGTCGGGTTCGGCGATGCGGGCCGTCAGGCCCGCCTGCTCGACTTCCTGCGCGTCGGCGTCGTTGCTGACCACGACGTCGGCCTGCCCGCCCACCACTACATCGGTGGGCAGGATGCTGGTTTCGTAGTCGCGCAGTGCGGCGCCGGTATGCGACCGCGGATTGTCCATCAGGTCCTGCGGCGTGCCCGTGCCGATCACCAGGCCGCCGGCGTCGCCGCCTTCGGGACCCAGGTCGATCAGCCAGTCGGCCGCCCGAATCACGTCCAGGTTGTGCTCGATGACCAGCAGCGTGTGGCCTGCGGCCAGCAGCTTGCGGAACGCGCGCATCAGGCGAGCGACGTCGTCGAAGTGCAGGCCGGTGGTGGGTTCGTCGAACAGGAACAGGCTGCCCTTCTTGGCGACCTTGGCGGTCGAGATGCCGCTGCGCGCGGCCTCGGCCAGGTGGCCGGCCAGCTTCAGGCGCTGCGCCTCGCCGCCCGACAGCGTGGGCACGGGCTGGCCGAGCCGCACGTATTCCAGGCCCACGTCGGCCAGGGGCGCCAGGCCCGTCTGCACGTCGCGCAGGCCTTTGAAGAATTCCAGCGCCTCGCTGACCGTCATCTCCAGCACTTGGTCGATGGACGCGCTCTTGCCCAGGTGCTCGACGCGCACTTCCAGCACTTCGGGGCGGAAGCGCTTGCCGTCGCAATCGGGGCAGCGCAGGTACACGTCGGACAGGAACTGCATTTCAACGTGTTCGAAGCCGGTGCCGCCGCAGGTGGGGCAGCGGCCGTCGCCGCCGTTGAAGCTGAACGTGCCGGCCGTGTAGGCGCGTTCGCGCGCCAGCGGGGCCTGGGCGAACAGCTTGCGGATCGCGTCGAACGCGCCGACATAGCTGGCCGGATTGGAGCGCGCGGTCTTGCCGATGGGGGTCTGGTCCACCATGACCACGTCGGCGATCTGCTCGGCGCCCAGCAGGCGGTCGAAGGCGCCCGGCGCCTCCGAGGGCTTGCCCTTCTGCTTGAGCAGCGCCGGGTACAGCACGTCCTGCACCAGCGTGGACTTGCCGGAACCGGACACGCCGGTGATGCAGACCAGGCGGCCGAGCGGCAGCTCGACCGAAACGTTTTTCAGGTTGTGCGCGTTGACGCCTTCCAGAAGCAGGCGCGGCGTGTTGGCCGCCACCGGCATCGGGCGCGGCGCTTCCACGCGCATGCGGCCGCCCAGGTAGTCGCCGGTCAGCGTCGGGGCTGCGCGCAGGCTGTCGGGCGATCCGTCGAACACGATGCGGCCGCCGCGTTCGCCGGGGCCGGGCCCGATGTCGATGATGCGGTCGGCGGCCACCATGACCTGCGGATCGTGCTCGACGACCACCAGCGTGTTGCCCGCGTTGCGCAGGCGATGCATGACCTCGACGACCCGGTGCATGTCGCGCGGGTGCAGGCCGATCGACGGCTCGTCCAGCACGAACAGCGTGTTCACCAGCGAGGTGCCAAGCGCCGTGGTCAGGTTGATCCGCTGCACTTCGCCGCCCGACAGCGTGCGGCTCTGGCGATCCAGCGTCAGGTAACCCAGGCCGACGTCGCACAGGAATTTGAGGCGCGCGCGGACCTCGGTCATGAGCAGGTCGGTCGCGGCGTCCAGCGCGCCGGAGAAGGACAGCGTGTCGAAGAAACGCCGCACCCGTTCGATGGGCAGCAGCATCACGTCATGGAGCGACAGTCCGTCCAGGCCATTGAGCTGTTCGCGGCTCCAGGTGGTGCCGACGGGCATGAAGCGCTTGTAGCGGCCGTCTTCGGGCGGCAGCACGGCGTCGGCCTCGTCCTTGGCGCCCAGGCGCCACAGCAGCGCGTCGGGCTTCAGGCGCGCGCCGTTGCAGGCGGGGCAGGGCGTATAGCTGCGGTATTTGGACAGCAGCACGCGCACGTGCATCTTGTAGGCCTTGGTCTCCAGCCAGTCGAAGAAGCGCTGCACGCCGTACCACTGGTGCTTCCAGGCGTCGTTGCCGCCCTTCCAGTCGGGCGTGCCGTAGAGCACCCAGCGCTTGTGCTCGTCGCTCATGTCCTTCCAGGGCACACCCAACGGCACGCCGGCGCGCGGCGCGTACTTTTGCAGGTCGTCCTGGCATTCTTTGTACGAAGGCGTGGTCCAGGGCTTGATGGCGCCTTCGAGCAGGGTTTTTTTCTCGTCCGGGATCACCAGGCCGAAATCGATGCCGATCACGCGGCCGAAGCCGCGGCAGGACTCGCACGCGCCCAGCGGCGAATTGAACGAGAAGCTGCTGGGCAGCGGGTCGGTGTATTCGATGTCGCAGTCGGCGCAGTGCAGGCGGTCGCTGTATTTCCAGATATGCGCGTCGTTGCCGTCGGCGTCCATGACGTAGACGGCGATATGGCCGGCTCCCATGCGCAGCGCCGTGTCCAGCGCTTCCATGATGCGTTCGCGCTCGGTGCCGGCAAAGCGGAAGCGGTCCTGAATCACGTGCAGGATGCGGCGCGCTTCCGTTGCAGCCTTTGCAGCCTTGGCCTTTTTGGCTCCCTTGGCCGCCGGCGCGGCGGCGCGCGGGGCGGCGTTTTCCTCGGCGTGCACGCGGGTGTAGCCCTGCTGCTCGAGGAAGCCACGCACTTCGTCTTCGGTGAAGTTGGCGGGCACGGCGATGGGGAAGGTCACGACCAGGCGCGGGTCACCCGCAGCGGCGGCGCGCTCGGCCAGCGAGTGATAGACCGAATCCGGCGTGTCGCGGCGAACCAGCTTGCCGCAGCCGCGGCAGTACAGCCGTGCGCCCCGCGCGAACAGCAGCTTCAGGTGGTCGTTCAGCTCGGTCATCGTGCCGACCGTGCTGCGCGAGCTGCGCACCGGGTTGGTCTGGTCGATGGCGATGGCCGGCAGGATGCCTTCGATGCGATCCACCTGGGGCTTGTCCATGCGGTCCAGGAACTGGCGCGCGTAGGGCGAGAAGGTCTCCACATAGCGCCGTTGGCCCTCGGCGTACAGGGTGTCGAAGGCCAGCGAACTTTTACCGGACCCCGAAACCCCGGTGACGACAACCAGTTCGCCGGTGGCGATGGTCAGGTCCAGGTTCTTGAGATTGTTCTGGCGGGCGCCAACGATGCGGATATGGGAGCTCATGGACGGTATCGTAGCCTGACGGAAGAGGCATGCCGGCGCGGCCTTCCATTGCTGGTCGGGGGCGCGTCGATATGGAATAATTGACTATATTGTGAGGCGGCTGTCCATATTGTGGACAATCTTCGCCTCGGAAGCTGTACAAATAAACAGTATCGCAGATTCGTCTGAATATCGCGTTGTTTGCGTTGCGCATCTGCTGGGCTATCGCCTTTATTTGGGGACGTTTTTGCCAGAATCCAGGGTCGCGGGCGCGGCAGCGTTCGGAAAATTCATGACGGTGCTGCAAGCGGTGGCGGACGCCCCGCAGCCGCCCACGGCCGCGATGCTGGCGCGCACCTGCGGCTTTCCCCGCCCCACGGTCTACCGCATCGTTGCGGCGCTTGCCGAGCAGGGCATGGTCGCCGAAGCCGGCGGCGCCTATCGATTGGGCCCGCGGCTGATGGCGCTGGCCAGCCGCGCCTGGTCGCAGTTCGACCTGCGCGCCGCGCTCGCGCCGGACTTGCAGGCGCTGCGCGACCAGACCGGCGAAACGGTCCACCTGGCGGTTCCCGCCGGCGCCGAGATGATCTACATCGACAAACTCGAAAGCCCCGGCCCGGTGCGCATGGTCTCGCGCGTGGGCACGTCCGTGGCCCTGCACTCCAGCGCGGTGGGCAAGGCCTACCTGGCCGCGCTGGACGAGCCCGCGCGCGAACGGCTGCTGCGCGACCTGCCGCTGCCCGGGCGCATGCCTGCCACGCTGACGAGCCTGCCCGCGCTGCGCGCCGCGCTGGGCGAGGCGGCGTCGCGCGGATATGCGATGGACAACGAGGAAAACGAAGCCGGCATCGTCTGCTATGGCGTGGCGCTTTGCGACGCGGCCGGCCAGCCCGTCGCCGGTGTCAGTGTCAGCACGTTGTTGTTCCGGCGCCGTGACGACCCGCAATCCGCCTATATCGAACCCTTGCTGCGGCTGCGCGACGCCGCCGCGGCCAAACTCGCCGTCCTGCCGGCATCGTCCGGCGGCGCCTGACCGTCAGCCCCAGAGGAAATCCATGACCGCATCCGCTGCTCCCATCGCCTCCAAGCTTGCCGCCCTGCTCGCCGCCCGGGTCGTGCCCGTGCTGCGCTATACCGACGCCGCAACCGCCGCCTACGCGGCCGAAGTCGCGGTTTCGGCCGGCTGCACGACGCTGGAGCTCACCTGGACCGTCCCCAACGTCACCGACCTGGTGCGCGCGCTGCGCGACAAACATGGCGCGGGCCTTTTGCTGGGTGTGGGCACCGTGCTGGACGAGGCCCAGGCGCGCGACGCGCTGGTGGCGGGCGCCGACTTCCTGGTGTCGCCCGCCTTGGTCCCCGAAATCGTCGACATGGCGCATGCCGCGGACGCGCTGTGCATGCTGGGCGCGTTCACGCCGTCCGAGGTGCTGGCCGCCCGTCGCGCGGGCGTGGACGTCGTGAAGGTGTTCCCGGCGGACACCGGTGGGCCCAAGCACCTGGCCGCACTGAAGTCCGTCTATCCCGACACGATCTTCTGCCCCACGGGTGGCGTCACCCAGGAAAACATGGGCACGTACTTCGCGGCCGGCGCAGGCCTGGTCGGCATCGGCAGCAACCTTTACGACAAGGCCGCCTTTGCCGCGCGCGACACCGCCGCGCTGGTGGAGCAGATTACCCGTACCCGCGAGGCCGCCCATGGCTGACTTCGACATCGTCGCGCTGGGCGAGCCCCTGATCGAATTGAACCAGACCAGCAAAGACCAGCTTAAATACCTGCAAGGTTTTGGCGGCGACACGTCCAACGCGGCCATCGCCGCGGCGCGGCAGGGCGCGCGCTGCGCCTACCTGACCCGCGTGGGCGACGACGCCTTCGGCCGCCTGTTCCTGGATCTCTGGAAGGCCGAGGGCGTGGATACGTCCGGCGTCCAGACGGATGCCGACGCCCATACCGGCCTGTACTTCGTGCAGCACGGCCCGGACGGCCACGCCTTCAGCTATCTGCGCCGCGGATCCGCGGCTAGCCGGATGACGCCCGCATTCCTGGACGGCGGCCTGATCGAACGCGCCCGCTTCCTGCATGTGTCGGGCATCAGCATGGCCATCAGCACCAGCGCCTGCGACACCGTCTTCGCCGCGATGGAACGCGCCCATGCGGCCGGCGCGCAGGTCAGTCTGGACTCGAACCTGCGGCTGCGCCTGTGGCCCGTGGATCGCGCGCGCGCCATCCTGCGTGAAGCGATGCGTTCGGCCGATCTCTTCCTGCCCAGCATGGACGACATGCAACATCTCACCGGCAACGACGATCCCGAGCGCACGCTCGACTGGATCCGGGAAGGCGGCGCGCCGGGCGTGGTGGTGTTGAAGCTGGGCAAAGACGGCTCGATCATCGATGACGGTCGCAGCCGCAAGCCCATGCCGGCCTTGCGCGTAAAGGCCATCGACGCCACGGGCGCGGGCGACTGCTTTGCCGGCAGCCTGTTGGCGCGCCGCTGCCAGGGTGACTGCTGGGAAGACGCCGTGCGCTACGCCAACGCAGCGGCGGCCTTGTCCACGCTGGGGTACGGCGCGGTCGATCCCCTGCCGCGCGCGGAACAGGTCTGGGAACGCCTGAAAGACACGGCGGGCTGAACGCCTGCTCGACCTGGCCGGCTTGGGCGCTCCAGGCCGCCCCTGGGGGACGGTGGAGCCCGGCTGGCCCCCCCCCGCGATTTGATTTGTCCCTTGTTTGTGGGAAATGCGCGCGGAACCGGGTAGGGCGCCGCCAAATCCCGCTCATTGGCGTGGTCTTCAAATTTCAGGCTAAAATGCCAAGTTATCCGAATTTTTCCGCCAGCCCTTTTTCCGGTTGTGCGGGCCACTTTCCGCAAATTCAACAGGAGAATCAACATGGCTGAACGCAAACGCGTGCGTCGTAACACCCTGGAACGCCGTTGCCTGGGCAAGGCCTTCAAGCGCTTGTTCGTCAAGTCGCCCAAGGGTGTTTTCAAGATGCTGGAAAAGGTCAAGCGCGTCTAATCGACGTGTTCGGCCCGGTGAATCCACACGGATGAACCTGGCCTGACCTTTAGAAAAAAACCGCAAGGCATGCCCTGCGGTTTTTTTTCGTCCTCGCGATGCGTCAGGGCTGCGGCGGGCCGAGCTTTGGACGAATGAAATCCATGAAGGCCCGCGTCTTGGCGGGCTGGATGCTGGACGGGAACACCACGTAGATCGAGATCGGGTCCACCGACCAGCCCGGCAACACGCGCCGCAGCGAATTGCGCTGGATGATCGGCTCCAGCGCCAGGCAATGCGGCATGCGCGTGATGGCAAGGTCCAGTCCCGCCAGCGTGCCCGCGATGCTCATGTTGTTCGCGGCCAGATGGCCCTTGACGGGGATGCGCTGCGTGATCGCGCCGTTGTGCAGCGTCCAGTACGAATGCGCTTCGTCGATGGTCGTGCGCAGGCATTGGTGCTGCGACAGATCCGCAGGGGTCTGGGGTTCGCCGTGGCGTTCCAGGTAGCGGTCGGACGCGTACAGGTGGTTTTCCAGCGACACCAGTTCATGCACCACCGCGCCCTCGATGGCGGGCAGCGGCGCACCGTTGCCGTTGTCCGACGCCGCGCCTGGATAATCGCCTTCGCGGCCAAAGCGCAGCACGATGTCGAACGGCGTGCCCTGCGCATCCGACGCGGTCAGCATGCTCAGGTCGAACTCGCATTCGACGTCGGGGTAGCGGTCGGTGAAATCGTTGATGGTTTCAGGCAGCAGCCACATCGCCAGGCTGTACGGCATGGATACCCGCAGGTTGCCGGACGGTCCGCCCGACAGCGACAGCAACTGCTCGTGCGCAAGGCGCGCCTCGTCGATCAGGCCCTGGCAGCGCCGCATGTAGGCTGCGCCCGCCTCGGTGAGGTCCAGCCGGCGCGTATTGCGGTTGATGAGCCGCAGGCCGATCGCGCGTTCGAGTTCGTTGATCCGGCGCGACAGCGTGGACGTCGGCATGTCCAGCGCGCGAGCCGCCTGGCTGAAGCTCTTGCGCTTGGCAACCTCGACGAACAAGGCGATGTCATTGAGCTGGACGGACGAAGCTTCCATAGGTGTTCCGAATTGGGCCGCCCGAGTTTACGCCACTACGACGCGCGCCCAACGCCCGGCCGAGCCAGCCGCTTCAAAAAAAAGCGCACGGATTGTCAGATTTGATTGCAAATTCAAATGCCGTGGCATCGGTTGGCACAGGCATATCCCCTACACTTCAGGCGAAACACATAAGAACCAAGACCGCAGCGGTTTCTTTGAAGATCGCAAGGGGCACAGCAGGCATGACCGATACACCGATTTTCTTCACAGTTCTGACGCCAACCTACAACCGGGCCGGCACGTTGCACCGGGTTTACGAATCGCTGTGCCAGCAAACTTTCCGGGACTTCGAATGGGTAGTCGTGGACGACGGATCCACCGACAACACGCACGAGTCCATCCTGGGCTGGCAGGCGCGGGCCGATTTTCCGATCCGCTACGTCTGGCAGAACAACCAACACAAAAAGACAGCCTTCAATCGCGGCGTGCGCGAGGCGCGCGGCAAGATGATCGTCGGGCTGGACAGCGATGACGAGATGCCGCCCAACGCCCTGGCCACGTTCAAAGAGGCCTGGGACGCCATTCCGCCAGCTCGACGCGATTCCTATGTGGCGGTGACCGGCCTGTGCGCGCGCCCGGACGGCGCCATCGTCGGCGACCGCTTTCCGCAGGACGTCTTCGACAGCACGTCCGTCGATGTCTATTTCCGGTATCGCATCAAGGGCGAGAAATTCGGCTGTATGCGCACCGACCTGCTCAGGAAATATCCTTTTCCCGAGAACGTCGCGGGGTTCGTGCCCGAAAGCCTGGTCTGGTGGGCGATTGCGCGCGCCGGCTACCTCAGCCGCTTCATCAACCGCGTCGTGCGCACCTATCACGATACGCCGGGCGGCTTGACCCAGGGCTCGGTGTCCGTCTCCAACAATGCCCAGGGGCTTTATCTGCTGGCCTGGGACATGCTGCAGCATCACCTGGAATTCTTCCGCTATCGTCCGCGGGAGTTCCTCATGGCCGCGGCGCGCTACACGCGCTTTCGCCTGCACCTGAAGCACTCGGGCGTGCCGAATGCGTTGCAGGCCTATCGGCTGACCAATCCCGTGGCCACCTTCCTGGTCGGGATGATGTGGCCGCTGGGCTATGCGCTTTATCGCCGCGACCGGCGACGCGGCGTCGCGTAGCCGCCTCACCCACCGGCGCCAGGTGGCTGGCGCCGCGATCAACCGGCTGGCGCGGCCGCGCCGTGCCCCAACCCCAGGTAGACCTCCACCACGCGCGGATCCTGCGCCACTTCAGCGGCCGGTCCCTCGAGAGTAACGGCGCCGGTTTCCAGCACGTAGGCGTAGTCCGCCACCTGCAGCGCTGCTCGCGCATTCTGTTCGATCAGCAGTATGGACACGCCCATTTCTCGCAACCGGGCGACGATGCGGAACACCTCGCGCACGATGCGCGGCGCCAGGCCCAGGCTGGGTTCGTCCAGCATCAGCAGGCGCGGCTTGGCCATCAAGGCGCGGCCCACGGCCAGCATCTGGCGTTCGCCGCCCGACAGGGTGCCCGCAAGCTGGGCGCGCCGCTCCTGCAGGCGGGGGAACAGCTCGTAGACCTCGGCCAGCGTCTGGTCCTGATCGCGCACGCCGCGGCGATAGCGGTCGAAGGCGCCCAGCATCAGGTTGTCCTCGACGGTCATCTCGGCGAAGAGCTCGCGCTTTTCGGGCACGAGATTCATGCCGGCGGCCACCATTTCCTCGATCTCCGCGTGGTCCTGTTCCTTGCCGCCGAAAAGGATCTTTCCTTGTGACGGCAGCACGCCCATGATCGCGGACAGCAGCGTGGTCTTGCCCGCGCCGTTAGGACCGATCACGGTCACGATCTGGCCTTCGCCCACGGCCAGGCTGACGCCCGAGACCGCTTCCACCTTGTCGTACGCCACGCGCAGGTCGCGCACTTCCAGCAATTTCGCGCTCATCTATTCCACTCCGCCCAGATAGGCCTCAAGCACTGCGGGGTTCTGCTGGATTTCGCCCGGCAGGCCTTCGGCGATCTTTTCGCCGAAGTCCATGACCACGACGCGGTCCACCAGACCCATCACGAAGTCCATGTCGTGTTCGACGAGCAGGATGGCCATGCCTTCGGCGCGCAGCTTTTTCAGCAGGTCGGCCAGTTCGCGCTTTTCCTGGTAGCGCAGTCCTGCCGCGGGCTCGTCCAGCAGCAGGATGCAGGGATCCGATGCCAACGCGCGCGCGATCTCCAGGATGCGCTGCTGTCCCAGGGCCAGGGAGCCGGCCTCGTCGTGCAGGTGCTTGCCCAGGCCCACGCGCTCGACCTGGCGCGCGGCTTCGGCCAACAGGCGCGCCTCTTCAGGACGGTCCAGTCGCCAGGCGGCCGGCAGCACGCCACGGTGTCCGCGCAGGTGCGCGCCGATCGCCACGTTTTCCAGCACGCTCATTCGGCCCAGCAGGCGCACGTGCTGGAAGGTCCGGGACAAGCCCAGGCGCGCGATCCGGCGCGCGCCGGCGCCGGCCACGGGCTGGCCCAGCAGGGTGACCTGGCCGGAAGTCGGCGTGTCCACGCCGGATATCTGGTTGAACATCGTGCTCTTGCCGGCGCCATTGGGGCCGATCAGCGCCAGCACTTCGCCAGCGCGGATTTCCAGGTTCATGGCGTTGTTCGCGACCAGTCCGCCGAACTTGCGCGTGACGTCCACGGCCTTCAGCACGACCTCGCCGCGCGGCGGCATGGTCCGGCGGGGCAGCGGCTCGGCCGACATGTCCAGCTTGCGGACCGGCTTCTTCACGGGAACCCAGCGGGTCAACACCGGCCACAGGCCGCTGCGTGCGCGGTGCAGCAGCAGCACCATGCCAAAGCCGAACACGATGACCTCGAAGTTGCCGGTCTGTCCCAGCACCTTGGGCAGCAGGTCCTGCAGCCACTGCTTGAGCACCGTGAAGACGCCGGCGCCGACCAGCGCGCCCCAGACCTGCCCGGCGCCGCCGATGACGGTCATGAACAGGTACTCGATGCCCATCTGCAGCCCGAAGGGATTCGGGTTCACGAAACGCTGCATGTGCGCGTACAGCCAGCCCGAGGCGCAAGCCTGCAGGGCGGCGATGACGAAGATCACCATGCGCGACCGCGCCGTGTCCACGCCCATGGATTCGGCCATGACGCGGCCACCCTTGAGCGCGCGGATCGCGCGGCCTTCACGCGAGTCCAGCAGGTTCTGGGTCGACCAGATGGCCACCAGCAGGAAAGCCCAGATCAGGTAGTAGATGCTGCCGCCCTGGTTGAGCGCCCAGCCAAACAGATTGATGGCGGGAATGTCCGGGATGCCGGTGTGGCCGCCCAGGCCTTCGACGGAGCCGAAGACGAAGTACAGCGACAGGCCCCAGGCGATGGTTCCCAGCGGCAGGAAGTGTCCCGACAGTTTCAGCGTGATCGCGCCCAGCAGGTAGGCCAGCGCCAGCGTCAGCGCCAGGCCCGCCAGCAGCGTCAGCCAGGGCGACGCGCCCAGCCACGCCAGCCACGAGGGCAGGGTGTCGGCGCGAGTGGTGAGCAGCGCCGTGGTGTAGGCGCCCACGCCCACGAAGGCGGCCTGTCCGAAGCTCGTGAGTCCGCCAACCCCGGTCAGCAGCACCAGGCCCAGCGCCACCAGGGCGTACAGGCCGATGTAGTTCAGCAGCGTTACGTAGAACGGCGGCAGCACCAGCGGGCCGAGCGCCAGCAGGGCCAGGAAGGCGAGGAGGATGTGGCGCGGCGTCATTCGTCTTCTTCCTCGACGTGATGGCTTTTGAGTGAACGCCAGAGCAGCACGGGGATGATCAGCGTGAACACGATGATTTCTTTGTAGGCGCTGGCCCAGAAGGAGGAGAAGGCCTCGATCAGGCCGACCAGCACCGCGCCGGCCGCGGCCAGCGGGTAGCTCACCAGGCCGCCGATGATGGCGCCCACGAAGCCTTTCAGGCTGACCATGAATCCAGAATCGAAATACATGGTGGTGATCGGCGCGATCAGGATGCCCGACACCGTGCCGATCAGCGCGGCCAGAAAGAAGGTGGCCTTGCCCGCGAAGACCGGCGAAATGCCCATCAGGCGCGCGCCCAGCCGGTTGAAGGCCGCGGCTCGCAGCGCCTTTCCATACATGGAGCGCTCGAAGAACTGGTAGAGCACGACGATCAGCAGCGCCGATACCGCCACCACCCACAACGCCTGGCTGTTGACGTTGATGGGGCCCAGAGCAAGCGCGGCGTCGTTGAAGGGCGCCGTGCGGGCGCCTTCCGCGCCGAAGGCCAGCAGGCCCAGCCCAACCAGCGCCAGGTGGACGGCGATGGAGACGATCAGCAGCACCAGCGTCGAGGCCGACGCGATGGGCTGGTAGAACAGGCGGTACAGCTGCGGACCCATCGGCACGACAAGCAGCAGCGTCAGCAGCGCCTGCACCGCCATCGGAAGCTGGGCCAGCGGCAGGCGGTAGAACAGCGCGGCCAGCACCAGCGGATAGATCACCTTGGCCGCCATGCGCCAGATTCCGCGGTTGCGGCCCGGACGCTTGCGGCGCGCCATCAGGTCGGCCGCCACTTCGGCCAGTGCGAAGGCGAACAGCAGCCATACCAGCAGGACGGGCTTGCCGGCCTGCAGGGCCGCCATCGTCAGCGCGCCGAAGGCGACGAATTCGCCCTGCGGGATGAACAGCACGCGGGTGACGGTAAAGACCAGCAGGATGGACAACGCCAAGAGCGCGTAGATGGCGCCGTTGGTGATGCCGTCCTGCCCGAGTATCAAGGCAATCTGGGCATTCATGCGAAATTCCGGGTAAGACAGACAAGCGGATGCCCCCCCGAAGCGCTGCGCGCTTCCCCAAGGGGGCATGCCTGCGGACCGGCGGAGCCCGGATCCGCGGCATCCCGATGGGACGCGCAGAGCCTGCTTCCTGGCGACGTCCACAGCGCATGTGAGCGTGGGGTGCTCCCTTTACTTGACCAGGGTCCAGTTGCCGTCCTTGACGGTGATGAGCTCTCGGCCGCGGTCGTCAAAGCCGCTGTGGTCGGAGGCGCTCATGTTGTAGACGCCCTGCGTGCCCACCAGCTCCTTGGTCTGTTCCAGCGCGTCGCGCAAGGCGTTGCGGAACTCCTTGGTGCCCGGCTTGCCGGCCTTTTCCGCCAACGGGACGGCCTTTTCCAGCAGCAGGCCGGCGTCGTAGACGTTGGCGCCGAACGTGGCGGGCTTGGAACCGTTGAGTTTTTCGTACGCGGCGATGTAGTCGGTCGCGACCTTCTTGGACGGGTTGCTGTCGGGCATTTCCGGCAGCACCAGCATCAGGCTGGCGGCGAGCACGGTGCCTTCGACCTTCTTGCCGCCCAGCTTCAGGAAGTCCGGCAGCGCGGCGCCGTGGGTCTGGTAGAACTTGCCCTTGTAGCCCTGGTCGAACAGCGTGGTTTGCGGCAGCACGCTGGCGGCGCCGGGCGCGGCCACCAGCACGGCGTCCGGCTTGGCGGCCAGGATCTTCAGCGCCTGCCCCGTGACCGAGCTGTCGAAACGCAGGTAGCGTTCGTTGGCGGCGATCTTGATGCCCTTTTCCGTGGCAAGGCCCGAGAACACCTTGTACCAGTTCTCGCCATAGGGATCGTTCAGGCCGATGAAGCCCACCGTCTTGATGCCGGCCTTCGCCATGTGGTCGATCAGCGCGCGCGCGATGATGTCGTCGTTCTGCGTGGTCTTGAAGACCCACTTCTTCTGGTCGTTCATCGGCAGCACCACCGCGGCGGTGCCCACCGGCGCCAGCATCGGCACGCCGGCCTCGGCGGCGAACTGGATCACGCCCATCGCGTTGGGCGAACCCGACGGTCCGATCAGCGCGTCCACGTTCTGCTCCGTGATCAGCTTCTTGAAAGCCGTGACCGAGTTCGTCGAATCGCTGGCGTCATCCAGCGAGATGTATTCCACCGTCAGGTCGCCGATCTTCTTGGGCAGGAGCGGCACCGTGTTCTTCTGGGGGATGCCGACCAGCGCGGTGGGGCCGGTGGACGAGGTGACCACGCCGACCTTGACTTGCGCCAGGGCGGGCAGGGCGAACAGGGCGGCGACGGCGGCGGCAGCGGCCAGGGGGAGTTTCTTCGACAGCATGGCAAAACCTCCGGATAGGGAGCAGAGTGGGAGTGCGGCTGAAAAGCGGAGAAAACGGGAACTGCGGGATTACTTGTTGCTTAAAATTTCTAATCGGCAAGGATGTGCACTGTAGACCCGGGTCACGGTGCTTACCTATCCGTCAAAACCCGAAGCGGAACGCGCTCAGATGGTGATTGAACTGACGCTGGCGCCGCCGCAGACGAAAAGCGTCTGGCCTGTGACGAAGCTGTTGGCAGGGTCCGCGAAGAACATGACGGCGCGCGCCACGTCGTCCGAACGGCCCAGGCGCTTGACCGGGATGCCCTCGGCCAATTGCCTTTCGCGTTCGCTGCCCGCCTCGATCACGTCATAGAACATGTCCGTCTGGATGGGGCCTGGCGCCACGACGTTGACGGTGATGCCATAGGGAGCCAGTTCCAGCGACCAGGTGCGGGCCATGCCCACCATGCCGGCCTTGGTGGCGGAATAGGCGGTGCGCGTGGGCAGGCCCAGCGCGCCGCGCGATGACATCATGACGATGCGGCCGAACCGGCGCTCCTGCATGCCCGGCAGGGCGGCCTGCACCAGGCTGATCGCGGCGCCCAGATGGATCTGCGTCAGGCCGTGCAGTTCTTCCTGCGTGACCTGCGGCAGCAGGTTGGGCCAGATCACGCCGGCGTTGTGGATAACGTGGCTGACCGGGAATTTCGCGGCGACTTCTGCGCCGGCCTGTGCGGTCGCGGCAGCGTCCAGCAGGTCCACCTGAATGTTGTGCAGGCGCGGATGCGACAGGTCGGCGGCGCGGCGCGCCATCGAGATCACCTCGTAGCCGGCGTCCAGCATGCTGCGGCAGATTTCGGCGCCGATGCCGGCGCTGCCGCCGGTCACGATGGCCACATTGTCGTGCGTCATGATTCCCCCTTGGTTTTTTTGGTGTGGTCCGGACGTAATCAGGCCGTGGGCGCAAGCGCCAGCACGCGCAGCGGGCTGCCGGAGCCGCTGCGGATCTTCAGCGGCGCGGAAAAGATCACCGCGCCCGTCGCCGGCAGCTGGTCCAGGTTGGTCAGGCACTGCAGGCCGTAGCGGTTGTTGCCGTGCATGTAGTAGTGGCAGGGATAGGGCGGATCCAGGTGCTGGGCCTGGCCGGCGTCCGTGCCCACCGATTCGGTGCCAAAGCCGTGCACGTCGCGCTCTTTGATCAGCCAGGGCACCACATCGGCGTCGGGGCCCGGCGAATGCGCGCCGTCGGCCTGCATGTTCAGGTATTCGGCGGGCTTGGCGCGCTTGGACCAGTCGGTGCGCATCAAGACCCACGACCGCGCGGGGATACGCCCGTGCTGCTCTTCCCACTTCTTGACGAAGTCGATGGTCAGCAGGAAGTCCGGGTTGCCCGCGGCCTCGGCGGAACAGTCGATCACGCAGGCGCTGGCGATGAACGCATCGATGGGAATGGTGTCCACGGTGTTGTCGGGCTGGTCCTTGCCCGTCACCCAGTGCGCCGGCGCGTCGAAGTGCGTGCCGGTGTGTTCGGAACACGAGAAGTTGTTCCAGTACCAGGCCGGACCGCGCTCGTCGTAGCGCGAAATCTCTTCGATGCGGAACGGCCAGGCCTGGCCGAATTCCGGCGGCAGGACGATGGTCGGGAATTCCGGCGTCAGGGTCTCGGTCAGGTCCACCAGGCGGATGCGTCCGGAGACCAGTTCGGTCATGAATTGGGCAAGGATGTTTTGAGTCACGGTGTTATCTCCAGTGATGCGTCGGGGCGTCGCGCGGGGCGGGCGGCTCAGCCTCCCGCGCCCAGCTCTCTTTCCAGTCCCTTGGGATTTTCGGCCAGGCGCGCGCGAAATTCCTGCGCCACGTCGCCCACATACACGTCCTCGATGCCGTCCTTCAGTGCTCGCACGATGGCTGTCGCGATCGCCGCGGGCGCTACGCGCGGGGGCGGCGTGCGCTGTTCCCATTCATGGTCCACGGGGCCGGGGAACACGTTCACCACCCGCACGCCCGCGCCGCGCATCTCGGCGCGCAGGCACTGCGCCAGCGACAGCGCCGCGGCCTTGGACGCCGACCACATGCCGCGGGACGGCAGGTTCACGTGGGCATAGATGGACAGCACGTTGACCCAGGCCGCGGCGCTGTTCACGCCGTCCGCGGCGCGTCCGCACAGCGCGGGGCCGAAGCATTGCGCCAGCCGCATCAGGCCCAGCACGTTGACGTCCATGGCGTCGCGCGCCGTGTTCACGTCCTTGCGGTTCAGGAGGCCGCCTTCGCGCTCCAGGTCAGCGGTATTCACCAGGATCTCGACCTTGCCGCCGATGGAAGCGGCCACGCGCTCGACGGAGTCGGTGTCGGTCACGTCCAGGGACACCGCCTGAACGCGCGGATCGGCGGCCAGGGCGTCGAAAGCCTCGTCGCGCTTCCAGGCCTGCGGGTCGCCCAGGAACACCAGCGGGCTGCCCGCGTCCAGCAAGGCGAGCGCCACGGCCTGTCCCACGGCCGATTTGCCGTCGGTGACCAGTACGCGGCGGAATTTGGGATCGCACGAGGTCTCGCGCAGGGTTTTGTCGTCTTCCATGTTCGGCGTATTCCTTTCGGGCAGCGCAATCATCACGGCCTGTCCGCTGCGGTCCAGCTTGAGCGCCAGGCGCACGCGGGCGCCATCGACGCAGTCCTGGTGCACGTGCGCCACGACGGAGGGACCGGCGTCCATTCGCACGGTGCCCACGCGCCAGGGCAGGCGTTCGCGGAAGTAGAGGTCATTGCTGTGGTGCAGGGTGGTGCTGACGAGCAGCACGCCTTCGGGATTGGCGGGGCGCCAGGGCAGGCGTTCGGACAGGCAATGGCCGCAGACCTCGCGCGGGGGATACTGCACCGCGCCGCAGTCGGCGCAGGTCTGCAGGTCGAAGCGTCCTTCGGCTGCGGCGGCGGTGAGTCCCAGCGCCGCACGGCTGCGCGAGCCGGGCGGCAACGTGGGCTGCCGGGTGCGCGCGACCGGATTCTTGCGGGGCGGCTCGGCCAGCGGCTCGGTCATGCGTCGCTCCTTGCCAGGATGGCCGCGGCGGTGCACAGCCCGCGGTCGTAGTTGATCATGCCGAACCCGCTGACCAGCCCGAGGCGGGCGCTGGCGACCTGAGTGCCGCCCGCCGTGCCCGTCAACTGGCGCAGCGCCTCGACCATGCCGAGATAGCCGCCGGCCGCGCCGGCCTGGCCCACCGACAACTGGCCGCCGTTGGTGTTGAACGGGAAACTGCCGTCCACGGTAAAGGTGTTTGCCCGGATGAACGCCGGCGCCGCGCCTTTCGCGCAGAAGCCCAGGTCTTCCATCTGCATCAGGTTGATGACGGGGTAATCGTCGTAGGCTTGCAGGAAATTCATGTCCGCCGGGCCGGCGCCGGCCTGGCCGTACAGTTCGTCGATGTCCATGGTCCAGCCGCCGCGGGTCTGGATGGGGTCTTCGGTCCAGGCGTTGTGGCGTTCGACGGTGGACAGGATGCGGGCATAAGGCAGCTTCAGCGCGCGCGCCCGGTCTTCGCTCATCACCAGGAAGGCGTCGGCGCCCGCGCAGGGCATGACGCAGTCGAACAGGTGGATCGGGTCCGTGATGACGCGCGCGTCCAGGTATTGCGCCAGCGTCAGCGGCTTTTTCATCAGGGCGTGCGGATAGCGCAGCGCGTTGTCGCGTTGCGCCACGCACAGCTTGCCGAAGTCCTCGCGCGTGGCGCCCGTCGTCCGCATGTAATGGGCGGTCAGCAGCGCGAAGCTGGCGTTCGGCCCGCCCGCGCCGTACGGGTACACGGCGTCCTGCGCAAAACGCGAGAACTGGCTGACCGTGTTGCGGAACGAGTCCACGTGATTGGTGTCGCCCGCCAGGCAGGCGACGACCTGGGCGTCTCCCGCCTGCACGGCCCGCGCCGCGCGGCGCAGCGCGGCCACGCCGCTGGCGCCGCCCATGGGGATGTGGTCCAGCCACCGCGGGCTCATGCCCAGGTGCTGGACCAGGCCGACGGCCGTATCGGGCGCCAGCGTGAAACTGGACACGCACAAGCCGTCGACGTCGGTCTTCGCCAAGCCGGACTGCCGGATCAGCGAGCCCAGCGCGCGGCCCAGCCACCAATGCGCGGCATGGGTGGAATAGCGTTCATACGGAATCGTGACGGGCAGGGCCGCCACCACGCCGTCGTAGCCCAGGCGGGTCATCGGGCAGGCCCCTCGTTGGGCGCAGCGTGGGGGCTGCCCCCTCCAGTTTTTTTCTTCATGTGACACGTGTCCACGCAGCGCGGCGTGCCCGGCAGGGTCGGCGCCAGCGCCTTCATCTCGCCGCGCTGGATCTTGTTGGTGGTGGTGAGCGGCAGGCTCTCCACGAACGCCACGTACCCGGGCGCCTTGTAATAGGCCAGCTGGTCCAGGCTCCATGCCACGATGCTGCGCGCGGCCTCGGCCATTGCGGCCGCGTCGGCGGGCAGGGTTTCGGGCACGACGCAGGCCAGCACCTCGTCGCCTCGCACGGGGTCGGGCACGGCGGCGACCGCCACGGCCTTCACCAGCGGATGCTGCATCAGCACGCTTTCCACTTCCACGGCCGAGATGTTCTCGCCGCTGCGGCGGATCACGTTCTTCTTGCGATCGACAAAGCGCAGCGCGCCGTCCGCTTCCCGACGCACGATGTCGCCGGTGTGGAACCAACCGCCTTCCCAGGCCTCGTTGGTGGCGGCATCGTCCTTCAGGTAGCCGGCAAAGAAACCGTAGCGCGGGTCGTCGCCGGCGTGGCGGACCAGCAGTTCGCCGGGTTCGCCGATGGTGGCCGGCGCGCCGGCGTCGGTCACGATGCGCACTTCCACGTCGTCTTCCTCGCGGCCGAAGCTGCTGGTGCCGACGTGACGCGGCTCCTGGTTGGCGATGACGACGGCGCCCGCGCCGGTTTCGGTCATGGCCCAGGCCTCCAGCAGCGGAAAGCCGAAGCGTTCCTCGAAGGGCGCATGCAGCTTGCGGTCCACGCCCGCGCCAAAGCCGAAGCGGATGGCGGGCTGCGGATCACGGTCGGACGGCTCGGCCTTCATCAAAATGGCCGGCATGACGCCCAGGTAGTGCAGCACGGTGGCGCGGGATTCCCGCACGCTGTCCCACCAGGAGCGGGGATGAAAGCGGTCCAGCGGGATCAGGCATCCGCCGGTCAGCACCATCGCCATGGCGGAATACGCCATGGCGTTCATGTGCACCAGGGGCAACGGGGTCAGCATGCGTTCCTGGCCCGGCCGCAGCGCGGCAAGCCCCCCGATGCGCGCGTACCAGCCGCCCGCGTGCAGGAAGTAGCGGTTGGGCAGGATGCAGCCCTTCGGGCGGCCGGTGGTGCCCGACGTGTAGAGCAGCGCGCACTCGGTCAATTCAGACGGGGCGGTGTCCTGCAACGGCGCGGGAAACGGCGCGGCGGGGGGCGCATCGTCCGGCCCCATCACGCGCAGCGTCCGGCCGGCGCGTTGCGCGGCCGCCAGCAGGTCGGCATGGCGTTCCGGCAGCGCCACCGCCAGCGCGATTTCGGAGTGGCCCGTCAGGTATTCCAGTTCGGCGGCGCGCAGGTCCGGGTTGATGGGGACTACCGACACGCCCAGCGCATTCAGCGCGAACCAGTGCAGGAAGAAGGCTGGGCGGTTCTCAAGCAGCAGGCCGGCACGATGGCCATGGCCATAGCCCGCTTCGGCATAGGCGGCGCGCAGGGTCTCGATGGCGTCGGCCGCCTTGGAATAGGCCAGCTCGCCGGCCTCGACGCCATAGGCGGCGGCCGTCTCCGGAAGAATGCACAGAAAAGGCTGGCTGCCATGACGGGACGCGGTGTCGGCAAAGGCCTGGTGGACGGTGGTATTCACGGTCCGCTCCTACATGAACAGTTGGATGTTGCCGAAGGCGGCGTCGCAGTTGACCAGGTCGACGCGCTTTTGCCGGATGCGAAGCTTGCCGTCCTGCTCCACCAGCGTGTGCGTGGCCCAGCCGGCGTACAGGGTCTGCGAGTCCTGCCGGGTCTCGACATAATGGAAGGCGGTGCGCACCACGTGGCGGCCCTCGGCCGGAGCCGACTCCGGGTGGCCGTGTTCGATGGTGGGCGCCTGCAGCAGGTGGTGGCAGCGGCTTTTGGGCTGTTGCGAAAACGTGCGCTGGCCGGCCAGGCGCTCGACGCGCACGCGCAGAAGCAGCTTGTCTTCGTACATCAGCGAAGCGTGCAGCTTCGCGTCCGTCTGGCCATGCGCCAGCGGCATCCAGTAATGGCCGTCCTCGGTGTACAGGTCCAGCCAGTCCTCGAAGCGCAGTTCGTCCAGCATGCGCGCCTCGGCATAGACAAAATCGATCAACTCGCGGTCGCTTGCGCTCATACCGACTCCGGTCCGGTCATGTAGCGGCCCCATGCGCGGTACTGGTTGCGCATCTGCCACTCGTTGGTGCCATTCGTGGTGACGTTCTTCTGGTCTTCCTCGCCGGGCGCATACAGCCGCCCCACGTTCACCCAGTCGCGCGCGCGGGAATGCAGGCCGTCCTGGGCGCGTTCGTACATTTCCAGGTCGTCGTGGCCCACCACGGACGTCGGCGCGTTGATGAGCCGGTTGTACATGAGCGTGCGCTCCAGCAGGAGGTCCGGCGCGCCGACCAGCCGGAACGTCCAGGACTCCACCAGCGTGCGGTCGGCGGCGATGGGCTTGAAGATGCGCAGCGTCTGGATCGGTCCCTTCACCATGATGTTGGGGAAGTACACCGTGTTGTGGCGCACGTCACCCAGGATCTGCTTGGCGCGTTCCTCGCCGTAGGCAGCCACCATCGATTCCCAGTAGCCGGGGATGCCCGAGTACGACGCATGGATCGAATCGGACACGCCCGTGTGCCCGTGGCCGTTTTCCCACACGCGGATGCCCATGTTCTCGAAGAACTCGTAGGGCGAGATGAACGGGGCGAAGAGTTCGACCGCCATGGGCTTGGGTGTGCCATCCGGCGCCTGTTCCCAGACCTTGACGGCAGTGCCGGCGGAGGACTCGTGGGCCACCATCGGATGGCAGGTGTCCGTCTGGTTGTCGACCAGCATCTTCCAGTTGCAGCGGTGCATGTAGCGCAATACGCCGCCGGCGACTTCGAGGCGGCCTTCGGGCGAGCGGTCCACCATGTTGTCCAGGGTGGAGAGCGATTCGCCGAAGAAGTCCTCGAACGACTGGCCTTGCGGGTTCAGACGGCAGAACACGAAGCCGCGGTGGTTCTTCACGTCTTTCACGGCCGCCATGCCCTGACTGGCCTCGCAGTTCTCCAGGCCGGTGTTTTCGTAGCCCTTCTTCAGGGGAATCGACAGCAGGCTGCCGTCCGTCTTGAAGGTCCACGCGTGATAGGGGCAGCGGAAGAACTTGCCGGTATTGCCGCAGGCGTCGCCCGCCACCATCGTGCCCTTGTGCGGGCAGCGGTTGTGCAGCACGCGCACGCTGCGGTCGCTGTGCCGGACCATCACGACGGGCTGGTTGCCGACGGTGGTGGTGACGTAGTCGCCGGGATTGGGCACCTGGCTGTCGTGGCCGACGAAGACCCAGGTGTTGGCGTACAGGCGTTCCATTTCCAGGTCGAACAGTTCCTGGTCGATGAACAGGTCCTTGTGCACCTCGGTGTCGCGCACGAGGGCGCGGATGGCGTCGGGATTGTCGCGGTAGTTGGCCATGGTCGCTTCCTTGTCCGGGCTACAGGTCCAGCACCAGGCGCGCGGACTTGGCGCGTGAGATGCAGATCTGGATGATCTTGCCGCTGGCCTTCTCGGTGTCCGAGAGGTAGTAATCGCGGTGGTCGGGCTCGCCTTCCAGCACGGTGGCCTGGCAGACGCCGCATTCGCCGCGCTTGCAGTCGAACATGGGATCGCAGCCTTCTTCTTCCATGACGTCGACGATGGTCTTGTCGGCGGGAATGGTCAGCACACGGCCGGACTGGCGCAGTTCGACCTCGAACGGCTGGTCGCCGGCCTGGGCCGCCGCCGTCACGAACAGTTCGAAATGGATGTGGGCGTCGGGCCAGTGGCGCGCGCGGGCGCCCTGTATCACCGCATCGATCAATCCCTTGGGGCCGCAGACGTACAGGTGCTGGCGCGGCGTGGACGATTCCAGCAGCGCCTGCAGATCGAAGCGGCTGGCCGGATCGTCGTCGGCGTGCAGCGTCAGGTCGTCGCCCGCCAGCACCTGGAGCTCCGGCAGGAAGGCAAGCTGGTCCTTGCTGCGGCCGCAGTAATGCAGATGGAAGGCGCGGCCCGCGGCCTTCAGTGCGGCGGCCATGGAGGCCACTGGCGTGATGCCAATGCCGCCGGCGATCAGAACGACGGGTTCGTCGCCCGCCGGCGATTCGTGCAGCGGAAAGTCGTTCTTGGGGCCCTCGACGGTCAACGCGTCGCCCTCGGCCAGCGCATGCATGTGCCGCGAGCCGCCCTGGCTGGTCTCTTCCAGCCGCACGCCCAGGCGGTACTCGACGGGCTCGGCGAACCGTCCGGCCTCGGGCGCAAGCTGCACCAGCGAATAGCAGCGCGGATCGCGCAGGCCGGGGATCGTTACCTTCAAGTGCGCGCCTGGTCCGAACGCAGGCAGCGTGCCGCCGTCTTCGCGCGCCAGCCGGAAGGCGCGGATCAGCGAAGATTCCTGGCGGACTTCCCGGACGATGAGTTTGAGTGTCTGCACGATGTCTGTCTCTGTCTTGTGTCGGCCTCAGGCGGCCAGTTTTTCAGCCAGCTGGCGTTCCATGGGCCCGCACTTTTCATTGGCGAGCGCCGTGTCGCGCAGCGCGCGCAGCGCGTCGGCCGCGCCGGGACGGCCCGCCAGCTGCGCGGCGGCCGCGATCAATTGCCGGTACTTGCCGCCGCCGCGCGCATGGGTGTCGCTGTAGCCCTTGACCAGCCGCCGGCAATTGACGGTCTCGACCGCCAGCGCGTAGTCCTGCGGGGCCAGCCGCGCGATCAGCGCCAGCCATTCCTCAAGGCCCTCTGTTTCGATCTGGTGGCGCAGCGTGCTGCGGCGAAAGCGCCGCATGCCGGCCAGCGTGTACAGCATCAGGAAGCCGCCCAGGGTGCCGCTGCGCATGCGGCGGCCCTTGCCCAGGCGGCGTTCGACAAAGCCGCCGAAAGCGTTGGACCCCTCCAGCCACCGGCCCAGCCGTGACGGCAGGGTGCCGCAGATTTCTTCCAGCCGCGGATGCATGAATTCCGTCGTGTCGACGAGCTGGCCGGGGCGCGCGCCAACTTCCGTCCGCACGCGCTCGAAGCGCGATCCGCGCGTCTTCAGGTCCGCCACGCGGATGACGTCGTCGTAGGCCATGGCCGTGGCCACGTAGCGCGCGGCGGCACAGGTCAATGCCCATTGGCGGGCCTCGCCGCCGTGTTGACCGTCCAGGTCGCGGATCGCCTTCATGCGGCGCAGGTAGTCCTGGGCGTAGGCCAGGTCCTGGAATTCAAGCTGGCGGCGCACGCCCGCGGCCAGCATCGGTTGCGCACAGGACGGGAAGTCGCGCCGGATGGCGTCAAGCAGCGCTTGCGTGCGCGGGCTGGCGGCGCGCTCGGGCACGGCCGGAACCGGGCGGGCCAGGTCGATGGCGGCGGGCTGCGCCGGCGCCTTGTCCGCGGACTCGAATCCCAGCGCAAACGCCCGCAGGCTGGCGTCGACGCCCAGGCCGGCGCGGCGCACGGTGGCCTCGTAGTCTTCGCGGGCAAAGGGCAGGGCGCCGCTGCCGGCCACCGCGCCGAACAGGCTGGCGCTGATGACGCTGCCGGCGCGGTCGGCCAGGTCCTGCAGGTCAAAGCAGAGGAACCGCCGGGCCGCCGCGCGGCCGGCGTCCAGCACCTTGTTCGGATCGGCGATGCCGTTGCCGGGCGCGGATTTTTCGCTGACGGCGTAGCTGCGGTGCGAAGAGGTGATCAGCACCGTGCGTTCCGGCGTCACCAGGCCGCGCTGGATGGCGCGGCCCCCTTCCATCAGTTCGGCCGCCACCACCAGGTCCACGTCGCCCGGCGTGGGCATCAGCGCCAGCGCGGGCTGGCGGCCCGCGCGTTGCACGTCGGCCTCGGGGAGCAGTTCCAGGTAGTAGATCGTGGCGCCGGTGCGCTGCGCGACGCCGGGAACCGACGTGGTCTGCGCCCACCAGCCGGCGTGTTCGGCCATGTCGACGATCCAGTCGGCCAGCACGCCGCCGCCCTGGCCGCCCATGGCCAGGATGGCGATCTTGATGGGGTTGCCTTGCTGCATTGCCGCCGCGTTCATGGAGCTGGTTTCCTTAAAGGGCATCTTGGGCCAGGCGCGCCGCGCGGCGACGTTGCAGGAAGCCGATCACCGCGCCGCGCATGCGGGCCATGAAGCGGTCGGCGCCGGTGGGGTTGTGGATGATGTCGGCGCGGTAGAAGGACGGGCACAGGACCGCGGCGTGGGCGACTTCGCCGCAATTGCCACAGCCCACGCAGCTGCTCTCCACGTGCGCCACGGGGTCTTCCTTGAGGGGGTCGCCACTGTCCTTCACCGTCAGCGACGGACAGCCCGACAGCCGGATACAGGCGTGGTCGCCGGTGCAGACGTCAGGGTCCACGCCGAACCGCTCCTTCACCACGCGCTTGCCTTCCTTGACCGCCTTGTTGAACAGCGGCTTCACGCGCCGCTGCTTGTTCAGCATGCACTCGGACTGCGCGATGATGACCTTGGGACCCTTGATATCGGTGGTCAGCGCCTCTTCGATGGTGGCGCGCACCTTCGCGACGTCGTACGTGCGGTCCAGCGTGCGGACCCACTTCACGCCCACGCCGCGCACGGCCTGGTCGATGGGATTGTTGGTCGAGCGGTCCGGGTTGTCGGCGCGCGACGACAGGATGTCCTGCCCGCCGGTGGCGGACGCGTAGAAGTTGTCGACGATGACGATGACGCCGTCGTACTTGTTGAACACCGCGTTGCCGATGCCGGACGCAAGGCCGTTATGCCAGAAGCCGCCGTCACCCATGATGGAAATGGGCCGCTTGGCGGCCGGCACGTTGAAGGCCGCCGCGCTGGAGGCGCCCAGGCCATAGCCCATCGTCGTCGCGCCCAGGTTGAAGGGCGGCAGGATTGAAAACAGGTGGCAGCCGATGTCGCACGAAATGTGATGCTGGCCCAGCGTTTCCTGCGCCAGCGTCAGCGCCGAAAAGATGGGGCGTTCCGGACAGCCCGTACAGAAGCCCGCGGGCCGGGGCGGCACCACGGCCGCCAGGCCCTCGACGTGCTTGTGAAACGTGATGGGCTGCTCGACGGGCCGGGCGGGCTTGGGCCGCGCGACTTCCGTGATCGTGATCTGGCCGCTTTCCGCCTCTGCGTCGGCCGCGACGGCCGGGTGCGTCTGCAGCGATTCCGGCCGGTTGCGCTTGAGAAATTCGCGCAGGCCGTCGCGCATGACCTGGGTGGTGTATTCGCCGGCCATCGGCAGCACGTCCTTGCCGGACAGGCGCGTGCCCACGCCCGCGCGGCGCAGCACCGCGTGCAGGTTCTGTTCGATGTAGTCGGGCTGGCCTTCTTCCAGCAGCAGCACGGCGCGCTTGTCGCGGCAGAAGTCGATGACCTCGTCTTCGATGGCGGGGTAGGTGACGTTCATGACGTACAGCGGGATGCGGCTGTTGCCGAAGTTGTCCGCCAGGCCCAGCAGTTGCAGCGAGCGGATGACGCCGTTGTACAGGCCGCCCTGCAGGATCAGGCCGATGTCGTCCTGGTCGCCGTCGAAATGTTCGTTGAGCTTGTTGTCCTTGATGTAGCGGATGGCGGCGGGCCAGCGTTCCTTGATTTTCTCCTGCTCGTGCAGGAATGACGCGGGCGGCAGCACGATGCGGCTGGTGTCGCGCGCCGGGCTTTCCAGCGCCTGCGCCAGCGAAAACGCGGGACGCTTGTTTTCCTTCGCGATGAAGCGGCCGTGCACGTGGCAGCCGCGGATGCGCAGTTGCAGCATCACGGGCGTCTTGCTGGCCTCCGACAATTCAAAGCCGTCTTCCACGGCCTTGACCATGCTTTCCAGGTTGGGGCGCGGGTCCAGCAGCCAGATCTGCGACTTCATCGCGAACGCGTGCGAGCGTTCCTGCATGATCGACGAGCCTTCGCCATAGTCCTCGCCCACGATGACCAGCGAGCCGCCGGTGACGCCGCCGGACGCCAGGTTGGCCAGCGCATCCGAGGCGACGTTGGTGCCCACCGTGGACTTCCAGGTGACGGCGCCGCGGATCGGGTACATGACGGAAGCCGCCAGGGTGGCCGCGGCGGTGGCTTCCGAGGCGCTGGCTTCGAAGTGCACGCCCAGTTCCTGCAGGATGTCGTTGGCGTCGGCCAGCACGTCCATCAGGTGCGAGATCGGCGAACCCTGGTAGCCGGCGACGTAGCCGACGCCCGATTGCAGCAGCGCCTTGGTGACCGCAAGAATCCCTTCGCCGCGGAACTCTTCGCCCGCGCCGATGCGCAATTGCTGCACTTCTTTCTTGAAAGACCTTTCAGCCATCTGGATCCCTTTCGCGGACCGGCGCGGCCCTCAACCCGTGCTGCCATGCAGCATCGAACCATCACGAAAACGTCGCCTGAAAAATACTTTAGGAGTCAACGTTTTAGCTGTCAACAAAAAAGATGAAATTTCATGGAAATTAAAAAATATCACGCTAAAACAAGGGTGTATATACTGGCTCTTCCCTAGGTTAAACGTCTATCGGAGCGCTGAGATGGTGCAAAAACGGGTTGCGATTCGGGGTATACCCTGTGCTGCGCAACAGCATTGCGGTACATCATGGCGCTTGGCTGCGCCGTCGTGGTGCAATGCGCTTTTCGTCAAAGGGGCGAGCCTTGGAAACCGGTGCGTGGGAGCAAACCAACATGCGGGCGGCTAAGTCGCGGGGCAGCCGCGCCGCCATGCCGGGCCCCCGGTTCGTCGACGGCTACCTGGCCTATCTGCTGGCGCAGGCCAGCCAGCGCATCTCGGCCGAATTCCACATGCAGGTCAAGGCGGCGGGCCTGTCGGTCACCGAATGGCGGGTGCTGGCCAGCCTGCAAGGCAGCGCCGGCGAAACCATCGGCAGCCTGGCGGTCCTGGCCATCACCAAGCAGCCCACGCTCAGCAAGGTGGTGCAACGCATGGAAGCCGAGGGCCTGGTGGCGCGCACCGGCGTGCGGGCGGACCGCCGGCAGACACGCGTCTGCATCACGGCCAAGGGCTCGAACCTCATCGCAGGCCTGTGCGAACAGGCCCTGCAGCACCAGAAGGCGGTGCTAGCGCCCTTCGGCGAAGCCAAGGCGGCCATGCTGATCGACATGCTGGGCGTGCTCATGACCGAACACGTCCCGCTCGAGCTCCCGATCGACGCTGAAGACTAAGTCCGTTGCGCGCGCGCACTCGAACGTTGTTCGGTCCGATTATTTTGTTACAAGCATATGCGTCCCTGATTGTCATTCCTCTGTGAAAACCGTCTCCGGTACGCACAAACCCTGAATTGACGCGGGTCTTGCCGGTAGGCACACTCGCGCCGATATTCAGACTACTGTCAGGAGTTGATACTTATGCGCCGCACTTTGATTGCTATCGCGATCGCCGCCGCCGTGGCAGTGCCCTCGATCGGGCAAGCCAAGACCTTCCGCTGGGCCGCCCAAGGCGACATCCTCACCTTCGACCCGCACTCGCAGAACGAAGGCATGACGATCGCCGCCAACAGCTACATCTACGAGCCCCTGGTCGACTACGACAAGTCCTTCAAGGTGTCGCCGCGCCTGGCCACCGAATGGGAACAGGTCTCGCCCACGCTGTATCGCTTCAAGCTGCGCCCCGGTGTCAAATTCCATGATGGCGCCGCGTTCACCGCGGACGACGTGGTCTTCTCCATCCACCGCGCCATGGCGCCCACGTCGAACTACAAGGCGTACACCACGGGCATCAAGGAAGCGCGCAAGATCGACGAGCTGACCGTCGAAGTCGAGACCTCGGCGCCCAATCCCGTGCTGCTGCGCCAGCTGACCAACGTGTTCATCATGAACAAGGCCTGGTCGGAAAAGAACAACATCGCCAAGCCGCAGGACTACGTCAACAAGGAAGAAACCTACGGCGCGCGCAACACCAACGGCACCGGCCCGTACAAGCTCAAGAGCCGCGAAGTCGACGTGCGCACCGTCTTCGAAGAAAACAAGGACTGGTGGAACAAGGCCGGCAAGGTCGGCAACGTGACCGAAGTGGTGTTCACGCCGATCAAGCAGAACGCCACGCGCACCGCTGCGCTGCTGTCCGGCGAAATCGACTTCGTGCTGGATCCGGCCGCGCAGGACCTGGAACGTATCCGCCAGGCGCAGAAGGTCGTTGAAGGCAACGAATACCGCACCATCTACCTGGGCCTGGACCAGAAGCGTCCCGAACTCCAGTACTCAAACATCAAGGGCAAGAATCCGTTCCAGGACATCCGCGTGCGCGAGGCGCTGTACCGCGCCATCGACGTCGACGCCATCAAGCGCGCCGTGATGCGCGGCCTGTCCGCGCCCACCGGCACGATGATCGCGCCGCAGGTGCATGGCTGGGCCGAATCGGTGCACAAGCGCGTGCCGTACGATCCCGAAAAGGCCCGCGCCCTGCTGAAGGAAGCCGGCTACGACGGCACCCTGAACTTCACGCTGGACTGCCCGAACAACCGCTACATCAACGACGAAGCCATCTGTCAGGCCGTGGTGGGCATGTGGGCCAAGGTGGGCGTCAAGGCCACCATGAACGCCATGCCGCGTTCCACCTACTTCCCGAAGGTGCAGTCGTTCGACACCAGCGCCTACCTGTTCGGCTGGGGCGTGCCCACGTTCGACGCCATGTACACGCTGCAGAACCTGATCCGCACCAAGGGCGAAGGCGCGGACGGCATGTACAACCTGGGCAACTACAGCAACAAGGAACTGGACGTCATCATCGACCGGATCAAGACCGAGACCGATCCGGCCAAGCGCGACGCCGACATCATCACCGTGCTGCAAGGGCACGCCAAGGACTTCGGGCACATCCCGCTGCATGACCAGGTCATCCCCTGGGCAATGCGCAAGAACGTCACGGTCATCCACCGCGCCGACAACCGCCTCGTTGCCGATTGGGTCAAGATCGACTGATCCAGGCTAACCAGACGGCGGGACCTACCCGGTTCCGCCGTCTTTGTTTTTTTCGCCTATGTTCGCCTTCATTCTGCGTCGCCTGTTGCAGGCCGTAGCGGTGATGCTCACCGTCGCGCTACTGGCCTTTGTGCTTTTCCAATACGTCGGCGACCCCGTCACCATCATGCTGGGACAGGACGCCACCGATGCCGAGCGCATCGAACTGCGTGAGCGCCTGGGCCTGAACGAGCCCGCCATCGTTCAATTCGGCCATTTCGTGGCCAACGCCGCACAGGGCAATTTCGGCATCTCCCTGCGCCAGAGCGAACCCGTATCCACCTTGTTGAAATCGCGGCTGCCGGCCACGCTGGAGCTGTCCATGGTGGCCGCCCTGCTGGCGCTGGTCGTCGGCGTGCCGCTGGGCGTCTATACGGCGCTCAAGCGCAACAGCCTGGTCTCCCAGATGCTGCTGGCCGGTTCGCTGCTTGGCGTGTCGTTGCCCACGTTCCTGATCGGCATCCTGCTGATCCTGGTGTTTTCCGTGCAGCTCGGGTGGTTGCCCAGCTATGGGCGCGGCGACACGGTCGCGCTGGGATGGTGGACGTCGGGCCTCTTTACCGCCACGGGCTGGAAGCACCTCATCCTGCCGTCCATCACCTTGTCGCTCTTCCAGATGACGCTGGTGCTGCGGCTGGTGCGCTCCGAAATGCTGGAGGTCCTGCGTTCCGACTACATCAAGTTCGCGCGCGCCCGCGGCCTGAAACGGCGCGCCATCCATTTCGGGCACGCCCTGAAGAACACGATGGTGCCGGTGATCACCATCACCGGCCTGCAACTGGGCGGCATCATCGCCTTCGCCATCGTCACGGAAACCGTGTTCCAGTGGCCGGGCATGGGCCTGCTGTTCATCCAGGCGGTCCAATTCGCCGACGTGCCGGTCATGGCCGCGTACCTGTGCCTGATCGCGCTGGTGTTCGTGGTGATCAACCTGATCGTCGATCTACTGTATTTCGTCGTGGACCCGCGGTTGCGTTCGGGGATGACTCGCGGCGGGGGGGCTCACTGATGCGCGCCGTACTCAAACGCTGGTGGGACAGCGACATCGCCTGGGCCTGGCGCCGGGCCCCCGTGGCCATCGTGGCCACCGTGCTGCTCGCGGCCCTGTTGATCGGATCCTTCGGGGCCGGCTGGGTCGCGCCGCACAATCCGTTCGACCTGACGAAGGTGGAATTGCTGGACGCGCTGCTGCCGCCGGCCTGGGAAGCCAACGGGCAGGCCACCTACCTGCTTGGCACCGATAGCCAGGGCCGCGACCTGTACTCGGCCATCCTCTACGGCACGCGCGTGTCGCTGCTGATCGGCCTGGCTTCCGTGCTGCTGTCCATGCTGATCGGCATCGTGCTCGGCCTGGTGTCCGGCTATGCCGGCGGCCGGATCGACGCTTTCATCATGCGCGTGGCCGACGTGCAGCTGTCGTTTCCGGCCATCCTGATCGCGCTGCTGATCGACGGCGTGGCGCGCGCGGCGGTGCCGCGCGAACTGCACGAACTCATCGCGTTCCCGGTCCTGATTGGCGCGATCGCGCTGGCGGGCTGGCCGCAGTACGCCCGCACCGTGCGCGGCTCGACGCTGGTGGAAAAGAACCGCGAATACGTGCAGGCCGCGCGCGTGATCGGCGTGGCGTCGCCCGTCATCATGTTCCGCCACGTGCTGCCCAACGTGCTGGGCCCCGTGCTGGTGCTGGCCACGGTGCACCTGGCGACGGCGATCATCACCGAGGCGACGCTGTCGTTCCTGGGGGTGGGCGTGCCGCCGACCGCGCCTTCGCTGGGCACGCTGATCCGCATCGGCAACGACTTCCTGTTTTCCGGCGAGTGGTGGATCACCATTTTCCCGGGCGCAGCGCTGGTGCTGCTGGTGCTATCGGTCAACCTGCTGGGCGACTGGCTGCGCGATGCGCTCAACCCGCGGCTGATGTGATGCGGCCCATCTCCGAAACGCCTGCGGCGAGTGTCCCTCACGGGGCCGCCGCGCTCGGACCGGGACACCCGGATCCGCTGCGGCCCCGCCAGACGGGATGCCGCGGGCGTGTGCAACAGGTATTTGAATCGAGGTATCGCGCATGAGCGCATTACTAGAGGTCCGCAACCTGCGCGTGGAGTTTCCCACGCGCCGCGGCACGCTGCGCGCCCTGGACGACGTGTCCTTTTCCATCCAGGCCGGCGAAGTCCTGGGCGTGGTGGGCGAATCCGGCGCCGGCAAATCGCTGACCGGCGCCTCCATCATCGGTTTGCTGGAACCGCCCGGCCGCATCGCCAGCGGCGAGATCCTGCTGGCGGGGCGCCGCATCGACAACCTGCCCGACGAACAGATGCGCCGCGTGCGCGGCCGCGAAATCGGAGCCGTGTTCCAGGATCCGTTGACGTCCCTGAATCCGCTGTACACGGTGGGCAGGCAGCTGGCGGAAACCATCGTGACCCACCTGGACATGACGTGGTCGCAGGCGCGCAACCGCGCTGTCGAACTGCTGGCGTCCACCGGCATTCCCGCCGCGCGCGAACGCATCGACCATTATCCGCACCAGTTTTCCGGCGGCATGCGGCAGCGCGTGGTGATTGCGCTGGCGCTGGCCGCCGAGCCCAAGCTGGTGGTGGCCGACGAGCCCACCACGGCGCTGGACGTATCCATCCAGGCGCAGATCATCGAGTTGCTCAAGCGCCTGTGCCGCGAGAACGGCACGGCCGTGATGCTGATCACGCACGACATGGGCGTGATCGCGGAAACGGCCGACCGCGTGGCGGTGATGTACGCCGGCCGCGTGGCGGAGATCGGCCCGGTGGCGGATGTCATCCACAAGCCGCGTCATCCGTATACGTCCGGCCTGATGGGATCCATCCCTACGCTGGAAGGCCACGCCGAACGGCTGGTGCAGATCGACGGCAGCATGCCGCGGCTCAACGCCATTCCCCCGGGATGCGCATTCAATCCGCGCTGTGGCAAGCGCCTGCCGCGCTGCGCGCACGACAGGCCCGAACTGCTGCCGGCGGGCACGTCCCGCGCAGCCTGTTGGCTGCATGACAAAGGCGATACGTTGGAGGTGGCCGCATGAGCACGCCCTTGGTTGAAGTGAAGGACGCGGCGCGCTGGTTCGATGTGTCGCCTCCCTGGCTGGAGCGCACGCTGGCGCGCAAGCCGAAAGTGATGCTGCGCGCGGTGGACGGCGTGTCGTTCGACATCGCCCGCGGCGAGACCCTGGCCCTGGTGGGCGAATCCGGCTGTGGCAAGTCCACGGTGGCGCGCATGCTGGTGGGGCTTTATGGACTGACCCGGGGCGACATCCGCTTTGACGGGCAGCCCTTGTCGCGCATGTCGGAGTCCGGCGGCCGCGCCTTGCGCAAGCGCCTGCAGATGATCTTCCAGGATCCCTATGCCAGCCTGAATCCACGGTGGCGGGTTGGCCGGATCATCGCCGAGCCCATGTTGACGCATACGCAGATGACGCCGGCCGAACGCGAGGCGCGTGTGGGCGACCTGCTCCGGCAGGTGGGCCTGGACCCGGCGGACCAGGGGCGCTATCCGCACCAGTTTTCCGGCGGCCAGCGCCAGCGCATCTCGATCGCGCGCGCGCTGGCGGTGAATCCGGAATTCCTGGTGTGCGACGAGCCCACGTCCGCGCTGGACGTGTCGGTGCAGGCGCAGGTGCTGAACCTGATGAAGGACCTGCAACGCAAGCTGGGGCTGACCTACCTGTTCATCTCCCACAACCTGGCGGTCGTGCATCACGTGGCCGACAGAGTTGGCGTGATGTACCTGGGCCGCATGGTGGAAGTCGCGCCGCGCGACGAGCTGTTCGCGCGGCCGCGGCACCCCTACACGCGGATGCTGCTGGAAGCCATTCCCGACATCAACGGGGCCGGCAAGCCGCGCACGGCGGTGGCGGGGGAAGTGCCCAACCCGCTGAATCCGCCGCCGGGGTGCACGTTCCATCCGCGGTGTCCCCACGCCAACGACCGCTGCCGGGCCGAGGCGCCGGTGGCGATGCTGGCGGGCGTGTCGGTCGTGGCCTGCCACGCGGTGCAGGAAGGTCGGATCACCGCGTGATCCGGCGGGCGCTGCGTAAGGCGGCTGGCGGCTCCGCAGCCGCCTGGCGGCCCGCGGCGCCCGGCGAAGAATCAATCAGTGGCGGTGATTGCGATCGTCGTCGTACGGCGTGTCGTCGTCATCGTCCTCGCCGTCTTCTTCCTCGTCTTCCTCTTCCGGGTCCGGCTGCGGCTCCTCGGTCAGGGCGAACGGCAGCACGTCTTCAAGGTTGTCGGACCAGGCGGATTCCTCGCCGTCGTGATCCAGCTTGACGAAGCGCTCGCCTTCGTTCAACGAGATCAGGATCGCCCACAGGTACAGGCAGTCGTAGGTGTCGTCGTCGGATTGCGGCAGGCCGCCACGATTGCCCAGCAGGCGCGCGCCCGGGCCGCCGAGCTGCACGTGGGTCTGTTCTTCGTCGGTCTCGGCCTTCTCGTCCATCGGCACGCCGTAGGTCACCCATTCGGTCCCTTCGTCGCCCAGCACCACTTCGGCCAGCACGGGCTTGCCCAGATAGGCGCTGAGTGCGTCCGCCGTCTTGGCCAGCATGTCCAGTTCAGGAGCTGTGAAATGGGTCAAGGAAGCGGGGGGAGTGGCAGAAGCGGACATGAAGGTTCCTGGGCGCGATGAAGCCGCGACGGCACGGCAGATACGTCAGGCGCTATTGTCTCGCGAACAGCGCTGCGATGCATCGGACGCTTGGATGACGAAGAGGGGACGGGGCACTCATGGCGCCGCCGGCAGGCCGCGCTTGCGCGCGCTATCGGGGGATTCCCCGGTCAACCGCTGGAACATCGCGATAAAGGCGGATGGGCTGCTGTAGCCGAGATCGCGCGCAACGGCTTGCACCGGCAGGCCCGAATCCAGCATGCCCAGCGCGCTGACCACCCGCAGCCGCTGGCGCCAATCGTTGAAGGACATGCCAAGGTGCTGCTGGCAATGGCGCAGCAAGGTGCGTTCCGTGATGCCCGCCGTCGCGGCCCAGTGGGCGGCGCCACGCTTGTCGCCTGGGCGGCGCTGCAACGCAGCCAGCACCGGCGCCAGCACGGGATCGGCGGTGGAGGGCAGGTAGCTGGCGTAGGCCCGCGCCTGGCGCGCCTGGTCGATGACGACCTCGGCCATCCTCCGATCCTGCGGCGTCACGGGATGGCACACGCCGCGCCGCTCGAAGTCTGCCAGGATCGCCCGCATGACGGGGCTGATCTCCAGCGTGCACGGTTCCTTGGGCAGGTCCGCGCAGGCAGAGGCGGGGATGTCGATGCAGGCGTAGTGCACTTCGCCGGCGTTCTGGCAGCAGTGCTCAACCCCGGGGGGTATCCAGATGGCGTACTGCGGTGGCGACAGGTAAGTGACACCGCGGATGCCGATTTCCATGATGCCCGAGATGGCGAAATTCAATTCCGCCCACGGCGACGTGTGGCGCTTCACGCCCGAATTGGGCGTGAAATGCAGGATGCGGCAGGCCAGCGGGTAGGGCAGGTGTTCGGCCAGGACATGCTGGGTGTCGGCTCGGTCCATGTCGGAAGTTCGGGTCGGTTTGTCTGTTTTTCATTATATGCAGAAGGTCGGACACGGCCTACACTGGCGTGCCGTTCCTGACTGTTTCCCCCGCTTCCCATGACGCGCTCCGACGCTCCGCACGTTCCTTTCCGTTATCTGCTTTTCCCGCTGCTGGCGGCCCTGATCTGGTCGGTCAACATGATCGTGACCAAGATGGCGGCCGGCGTCATTGCGCCGGCCGCCATCGGGTTCTACCGCTGGGCGCTGGCCGGCGCCGTGCTTACGCCCTTTGCGCTTCCCGGCGTGTGGGCGCAGCGCCGGATGGTGATGGCCCACTGGCCGAAGTTCGCAGTGCTGGGCGGGCTGGGCATGGCGCTGTACCAGGGGCTGGCGTATGTGGCGGCCTCCACCACCACCGCCACCAACATGGGTTTCATCACCGCGATGATTCCGCTCTTGACGGTCGCCGTGGTCGCGGTTGTGCTGCGCGAACGTCCGTCCGTCATGGCCGTGCTGGGCGGGCTGGTATCGCTGGCCGGCCTGGCGCTGCTGATCGGTGAAGGCGACCCGGCGCGCCTGCTTTCAGTCGGGGCCAATCATGGCGATGTGCTGATGGGCCTGGGCGCGCTGGCGTACGCGTTGTACGGCGTGCTGCTGCGCCGCTGGGCCCTGCCGGTGGGGCCGTGGCAATCGCTGTACGTGCAGGTCGCCTTCGGCGTCCTGTTCCAGCTGCCGGCCTTCCTGCTGGCGCCGCCGTCGCCGCTGAACGCCGCCAACGTGCCGCTGGTGCTCTACGCGGCGGTCTTCCCGTCGCTGTTCGCGCCCTACCTGTGGATGCAGGGCGTGAAGCACCTGGGACCCAACCGCGCCAGCATCTTCCTGAACGTGATGCCGGTGTTCACCGTGGCGATCGCGGCGATGTTCCTGGACGAAAAGCCCCATCTGTTTCATGTCGTGGGCGGAGCGCTGGCGCTGGCCGGCGTCATGCTGGCGCAGATGCGCACGCCGGGCCTGCCGGGGCGCGCCGCCCGGGCCGACTGAGGCCGGACCGGCGGTAGACCGTCGTCGCCGCGCGCCCATCAGGGTTCCGGCCTACAATCGACGGTTTCTCAGCTATATCTCTTCTACGAGCCCATGGCCCAATACGTCTACACCATGAACCGCGTCGGCAAGATCGTGCCGCCCAAGCGGCAGATCCTGCGCGATATCTCGCTTTCGTTTTTTCCTGGCGCCAAGATCGGCGTGCTGGGCCTGAACGGCTCGGGCAAGTCGACGCTGCTGAAGATCATGGCGGGCGTCGACCGCGAGATCGAAGGCGAAGCCATCCCCATGCCGGGGCTGAACATCGGCTACCTGCCGCAGGAACCCCAGCTCAACCCTGAGCACACGGTCCGCCAGGCCGTCGAAGAAGGCCTGGGCGCGGTCGTCAACGCCAAGAAGCGCCTGGACGAGGTCTACGCCGCCTACGCCGAACCCGACGCCGATTTCGACGCGCTTGCCGCCGAGCAGGCCGACCTGGAAGCCATCATCGCCGCGGCCGCATCCAGCGGTTCGGACGATATCGAGCACCAGATGGAAATCGCCGCCGACGCGCTGCGCCTGCCGCCCTGGGACGCCATCGTCGGCAACCTGTCCGGCGGTGAGAAGCGCCGCGTGGCCCTGTGCCGCCTGCTGCTGTCCAAGCCCGACATGCTGCTGCTCGACGAACCCACCAACCACCTGGATGCCGAAAGCGTCGAGTGGCTGGAGCAATTCCTGCACAAGTTCCCCGGCACCGTCGTCGGCGTCACCCACGATCGCTACTTCCTGGACAACGCGGCCGAATGGATTCTCGAACTGGACCGCGGCTACGGCATTCCCTGGAAGGGCAACTACAGCTCGTGGCTGGAACAGAAGGAAGACCGCCTGAAGCAGGAAGAATCCTCGGAATCCGCCCGCCAGAAGACCATCAAGAAAGAACTGGAATGGGTGCGCCAGAACCCCAAGGGACGCCAGGCCAAGGCCAAGGCGCGTCTGGCGCGTTTCGAGGAACTGTCCTCGTACGAATACCAGAAGCGCAATGAAACCCAGGAAATCTTCATTCCCGTGGGCGAGCGCCTGGGCAACGAGGTCATCGAATTCAACAACGTCAGCAAGGCCTACGGTGACCGCCTGCTGATCGACAACCTCAGCTTCAAGATTCCGCCCGGCGCCATCGTCGGCATCATCGGCGCCAACGGCGCCGGTAAGTCCACGCTGTTCCGCATGATCGCCGGCCGCGAACAACCGGACTCGGGCGAAGTCAAGATCGGCCAGACCGTGAAGCTCGCCTATGTCGACCAGTCGCGCGACGCGCTGGAAGACAAGAAGACGGTGTTCGACGCGGTCTCCGACGGCGCCGACATCCTGACCGTGGGCAAGTTCGAAATGTCGTCGCGCGCCTATCTGGGCCGCTTCAACTTTAAGGGCGGCGACCAGAACAAGGTCGTGGGTCAGCTGTCGGGCGGCGAACGCGGCCGCCTGCACATGGCCAAGACGCTGATCGCCGGCGGCAACGTGCTGCTGCTTGACGAACCGTCCAACGACCTCGACGTCGAAACCCTGCGCGCGCTGGAAGACGGTCTGCTCGAATTCCCGGGCAGCGTCATGGTCATCAGCCACGATCGCTGGTTCCTGGACCGCATCGCCACGCACATCCTGGCCTTCGAAGGCGATTCTCAGGTGGTGTTCTTCGACGGCAACTACCAAGAGTACGAAGCCGACAAAAAGCGCCGCCTGGGCGACGAGGGCGCCAAGCCCAAGCGCCTGCGCTACAAGGCCCTGAAGTAAGCGGCTCGCCGCTCTTCAACCCGAAAAATCCCGGCCCGCGCGCCGGGATTTTTCTTGGGGGACGGCTGGCATTCGGGCTCGCCAGAAGGGATCCGGAGCCGCCTTGCGGACATGAGGCGCCGCGCTGCACGTTTGCATGCGCACGCGCCCACTGCGGCGGCGCGGGTTATTCTGGTGGCTTGCCCAGGAGTCCTCCATCATGCTGCTGTCCGCCTCCGATTCCACGCTGCTGATCGTTGATATGCAAGGCAGGCTGATGCCTGCCATCCACGACGGCGACGTTGTGCTCAAAGCCGCCCACAAGCTCGCGCAGGCCGCGCGTCTGCTCGACGTTCCCGTGATGGCCACCGAGCATCACAGCAAGATGCTGGGCGTCACGGCGGAACCCTTGCGCGAACTGGTGCAGGGCACGTTCCAGAAGATGCATTTTTCGTCGACGCGCGAACCCGGTTTCGACGGCTGGCTGCCAGCCTCGCGCCGGACGGTGCTGGTGGCCGGTTGCGAAGCGCACATCTGCGTGCTGCAGACAGTGATCGGTTTGATCGATCTGGGCTTGCGGGTGGCGCTCGTCGCGGATGCCGCGGGCTCGCGCAAGCCCGCCGACCACCACGCCGCGTTGCGCCGCGCCCGCGCGCATGGCGCCGATATCGTCACCACCGAAATGGCGATTTTCGAGTGGATGGAGACCTGCGAGCATCCACGCTTTCGCGACGTGTTACGTCTCGTCAAATAGCAACCGGGGCCTGCAACACGGTCCCCAGGGGAGTGCAAAGATTCGCTCTCCCTTTGACACAATTCCTGGGCAAACCTAACACCGTGTCCCCGGATATTTTGCGATCCTGATCCTGTAGACCCAAAAGGGACCGCGCGCTCGCGTCAAGGTTCATCGGTGCGGCCCTGGGTACAAGAACAGGAGCTTCATCATGAAAATCGCATCGCTTTCCAAGATCTGTGCCGCTGTGGCGTTGGCTGCAACCATGGCAGGTTGTTCATCGTGGGATGGCATGAGCCATCGCCAGAAAAGCACCGTGGGGGGCGCCGCGCTGGGCGGTGTGGCGGGCGCCGTCATCACCAACGGCGGCGTGCTCGGCACGGTGGGTGGCGCGGCGATCGGCGGCGTCATCGGCGACCAGGTCGGCAAGCGTTAAGCCGCTTTCCCAAAGCGAAACGCCCGGCAATGCCGGGCGTTTTTTTTGCGCAGCGCATGCCGGCGGGCCGGCACGCAGCGGGGCGTCAGGTTTCGTTCTGGGGCATTTCGATCTTCACTTCCAACACTTCCAGCGTGTCCTGGCGTTCCAGGTGCACCTTGATGTCTTCGGGGTTGATCTTCACGTACTTCGAAATGACCGCGATGAGCTCCTGCTGCAGCTGCGGCAGGTAGTCGGGCGAATCGCCGCGCCCGCGCTCGTGGGCGAGAATGATCTGCAACCGTTCTTTGGCGACGGAAGCGGAGGTCTTCTTTTGACCAAGCAGAAACGACAGGAAGGACATCGCTTACTTGCCTCCGAACAGACGTTTCAGGAAACCGGGCTTTTCGTAATCGGTAAAGCGCAGGGCCTTGTCTTCGCCCAGGTAGCGGCTGACGACGTCCTTGTAGGCTTCGGAGACGTCGGTGTCCTTCAGGTGAATGGCGGGCAGGCCCTGGTTCGACGCCTGGAGCACGGCTTCCGATTCGGGGATCACGCCGATCAGCTTGATGCGCAGGATGTCCTCGATGTCGGTCAGCGACAGCATTTCGCCGTCGGACACGCGCTTGGGGTTGTAGCGGGTCAGGAGCAGGTATTCCTTGACCGGCTCGTCGCCTTCGACCGCGCGCTTGGACTTGGCCGCCAGGATGCCCAGGATGCGGTCGGAGTCTCGCACCGACGACACTTCGGGGTTGGTGACGACCAGCGCGTCATCGGCGAAATAGGCCGCCATGAGCGCGCCCGTTTCGATGCCGGCGGGCGAGTCGCACACGATGTAGTCGAAGCCCATTTCCTTGAGGTCGTTGATGACCTTTTCCACGCCTTCCTGCGTCAGCGCGTCTTTGTCGCGCGTTTGCGAGGCGGGCAGGATGAACAGGTTTTCAAGCTGCTTGTCCTTGATCAACGCCTGCTTGAGGGTGGCCTCGCCCTGGATCACATTGACGAAGTCGTACACCACGCGGCGCTCGCAACCCATGATGAGGTCGAGGTTGCGCAGGCCGACATCGAAGTCGATGACAGCGGTCTTGTGGCCCCGCATCGCGAGGCCCGCGGAAAAACTGGCGCTCGTCGTGGTCTTGCCCACGCCGCCTTTGCCGGAAGTCACCACAACAATGCGTGTCATGACGATCAAACCCTTATGTTCGAATAAATCGCGTTATCGTAAAGCAAAAAGCCCGTGTAAGGCTTCTTACAGGATGTGTTGAAGTTGTGCGAAGCCGGGTTCTCGCCGGGCTTTCGCAACTGAAGCGACAGGCGACGCGGCATCAAGCCTTCAGTGCTTCGATGCGCAAGGTGTCGCCGTCCAGTCGAACCAGCGCGGGCTGGTTCTGCAACGTGCCGTCAAGCTTGTCTTCGACGACGCGGTAGACCCCGGCCACGGCAAGCAGTTCGGCGTCCAGGTGCGTCGTGAAGATGCGGGCGGACGTGTCGCCGCGCGCGCCGGCCATGGCCTTGCCGCGCAGCGGTCCGTATACGTGGATGTTGCCGTCGGCGATGACCTCGGCGCCCTGGCTGACCATGCCGATGACGACCAGATCCGTGTGGCGCGCATAGACGCGCTGCCCGGAACGCAGCGGCTTGGTGACGACCAGCGCCGAAGAGGAGTGCGGCGCCGCGGGCGTCGGGCTGGGCGCCGACGTGGTGTTGCTGGCGGCGCGTGCCGGCACGGGGTCAGCGGCCGGCGCGGCGGCGGAATCGGATGACGCAGGCTTCTCGGATGCTGGCGTCTGGCTGGCCGGCGCATCGGCTGCGGACGTGTCCGTGGGCGCAGGAGCGACTTCGATGGCGGCCGCCGGCACGGACGGCACGGGCGTCGCCACGTCGTTCGGCGGCGCGGTGTCCACCACTGGCGTTGGACGGGCCGCGGGGGTCGACAGTTCGACGGGCGTCAGGCCCGCTTCGCGCGCGGCTTGCAGGTTGGCGCCTTCCGCGACCACGCCGATGGGGGGCAGGTTATGGCCGCGCAATGCGGCAACCAGGGCGGTCCAGTCGATCTTTTCGTCCACGCGGCTGGCGTCGATGACGACGGGCTCGTTCTCGAAGAAGCTGCCCGCGTCCGCCATGCGCTTGGCCAGCGCTGCGTTCAGGCGTTCGGTGTCTGCGCTATGCAGGACCACCCGGATGGCATACAGGGTGGCGCTCTTGAAGTCCAGGGCTAGGGATTCAGTGTTCATCTTGATTGTGGCTGGCGGTCCGGGCGCCTGAAACGGCGCGCTCAACCGGCTGCGGGATGTCGGGGATGATAACCCGCCCGGGGCGGCCTGAGCCGGAGCCGCAAGCAAAGAAAAAGGCGCTTCAAGGCGCCTTTTTCCGGTATTGCGCGCGCGGCGCGTCAGCCTTGGGCCCAGGAATCGCGCAGGGTCACGATGCGGTTCAGCACCGGGGCCTCGGCCGTCGAGTCCTTCAGGTCGGCCGTGAAGTAGCCCAGGCGCTCGAACTGCCAGGTGGCGCCAGGCGTGGCCACCGTGCCCGGTTCGAGCCAGGCCGTGACGGTCTGCTTGGAGTTCGGGTTCAGGCAGGTCAGGAAGTCCTTGTCGCCGGCGTCAGGACGCGCGTCGGCGAAAAGGCGGTCGTAAAGGTGGATCTGGGCGGGCACGGCATGCGCCGCGCTGACCCAGGTGATGTTGCCCTTGACCTTGACGCTGTCGGCGCCCGGCGTGCCGCTCTTGGTGTCGGGCAGGTATTCGGCCTGGACTTCGACGACTTCCCCGGCTTCGTTCTTGGTGAAGCCGGTGCAGCGGACGACATAGCCGTACTTCAGGCGCACGGTGTTGCCGGGGAACAGGCGGAAGTACTTCTTGGGCGCTTCCTCGCGGAAGTCGTCGCGCTCGATCCACAGCTCCCGCGACAGCGGGAATTCGCGCACGCCGGCTTCCGGATCATGCGGATTGCGCGGGGCGGTGCAGGTTTCGGTCTGGCCTTCGGGGTAGTTCGTGATGACCAGCTTGATCGGGTCCAGCACGGCCACCGAACGCGCGGCGATCGGATCGAGGTCGTCGCGCACGGCCTGCTCCAGCAGGCTGTAGTCGATGCGCGAATCGGACTTGGACACGGCGGTGCGGTCGCAGAACAGGCGGATCGAGGCGGGCGTGTAGCCGCGGCGGCGCAGGCCGAAGATGGTCGGCATGCGGGGATCGTCCCAGCCGTCCACATGGCCTTCGCGCACCAGTTGCAGCAGCTTGCGCTTGCTGGTGACGACGTAGCTCAGGTTCAGGCGGGCGAATTCGTACTGGTGCGGCAGCGGCGCGGCAAGCTTGCCGAGTTCGGCCAGGCGCGTCAGGATCCAGTCGTAGAACGGGCGCTGGTCTTCGAATTCCAGGGTGCAGACGCTGTGCGTGATGCCTTCCAGCGCGTCTTCCACCGGATGCGCCCAGCTGTACATCGGGTAGATGCACCATTGGTCGCCCGTGCGGTGGTGGGTGGCGTGGCGCACGCGGTACATGACCGGGTCGCGCAGGTTGATATTGGGCGAAGCCATGTTGATCTTCGCGCGCAGCACCAGGCTGCCGTCCGGATGCTTGCCGTCGCGCATTTCGCGCAGCAGTGCGATGGACTCCGCTGCGGGACGGTTGCGCCAGGGCGAATCCGTGCCGGGTTCGGTCAGGGTGCCGCGGTTGGCGCGGATTTCCTCGGCGCTCTGCTCGTCCACGTAGGCGTGCCCGGCTTCGACCAGCGCTTCGGCGAAGTCGTACATGTAGCCAAAATAGTCGCTGGCGAAGTACAGGTTTTCGCGGCCGTCGGCCTTCCAGTCAAAGCCCAGCCAGTGGACGGCCTCGATGATGGCGTCGACGTATTCCTGGTCTTCTTTCTCGGGGTTGGTGTCGTCGAATCGCAGGTGACAGACGCCGCCGAAGTCGCGCGCCAGGCCGAAGTTCACGCAGATGCTCTTGGCGTGACCAATGTGCAGGTAGCCGTTGGGCTCCGGCGGAAAGCGCGTGCGGATGCGGGCCGGGTCCGCTTCGCCCTGCTGCTGCAAAGCCGCCGGGCCAGGCTTGCCCGCCCAGCGCTTGCCCTGGAAGCGATTGGCTTCGAGGTCGTCTTGGACGATGTTGAGCAGGAAGTTTGATGCAGCGGGGGTCGGCGTCGTGGCGGAGGTCATTCTTGAAAGAATAGGAAAAAGCAGCGACAAAGCGTCAATTTTGCCACGTTCCGCAGCCCAGGCCTTTCAGCCCTGTCCGCAACTGGTTTCAAACTGCTCCCATAGTCATGTAACTGGCTCTACACTACGGGCCATTATGGATATCTCCACCCTATCCCTGGCCAGGGCGCAGTTCGTGGCCAGCCTTAGCTTCCTGGCGCTTTTCCTGGCCGTTTCCCTGGCCCTGGCCTGGGTGCTGCTGTTCTTCAAGATCCGTGCCCGCTGGTCCAGCCATGGCGGCTGGACCGCCGCCTACCGCTTCTGGGTGCGCATCTTCGCGCTCGCCTTCGTGCTGACGCTCGCCGCCAGCGTTCCCGTCCTTATCCAGATCGGCAGCTTGTGGGCCGGCCTGATGGACAAGATCGGCAACGTGGCCGGTCCGCTGCTGGGCTACGGCATCCTGTCGGTCTTCATTCTCAAATCCTGTTTCCTGGGTGTCATGCTGTTCGGCCAGCGCCGGGTGTCCGACGGCGCGCACACGCTGGCGGTGCTGATGGTGGCCGTCGGCCAGATGGTGGCGGTGTTCTGGGTGCTGGCCCTGCAGTCATGGATGCAGACGCCGGATGGCGCACTGCTGGTCGATGGCCGCTATCAGGTCTATGACTGGGTGAAGGTCGTGCTGAATCCCTCGGTGGGCTGGCGCATGGCCGTGGTCATTGTCGGCGCCGCGTTGGCTGCTTCGTTCCTGATGATGGGAGTGACCGCGTTGCAGGCGCTGCGCCGACCGCTGGGCGATGGCGAACGCAGTGCATTCAAGACCGCGCTGGTCGTCGCGGTGGTGGGCGCCTTCCTGCAGCTGCCGGTCGCGACCGGGGCAGGGCAGATGGTGGCCAAGCTGCAGCCGGCCAAGGCGGCCGCCGCGGCCGGCTACTGGGAAAGCGGCAGCGTGCCCCAACTGGTGCTGTTCGGCTGGCCGGATGCGCGCGCGCACACGAACGTGGGCGACCTGACCTTCAACAATGCTGGCGGCATGTGGCTGCATCGCAACCCGGACGGCACCTATCAGGGCCTCGACAAGTATTCGGGCATGCTGCCGCCGGTTGCCCTGACGTTCTGGTCGCTGCGCGTGGCGGCAGGCCTGGGCCTGCTGATGCTGGCGGTGGCCTGCGTGACGTTCCTCTGGACGTTCCGTCGCGGCATGGACCCATCCCTCCTGCCGCCCTGGTGGCAGCGTGTCCTGTGCGGCATGATGTTCTCCGGCGGCATCGCCGTGGTGGCCGGGTGGTGGGTGTCGGTCATTGGACTGCAACCCTTCGTCGTGAACGGCACGGTCACGCAATCCGAAGTCCTGGGCTCCGTGGCCTCCAGCACGGTTCTTTACGGCCTGGCGGGGTACGTCCTGCTCTATACGCTGCTGCTGGCGGCGTTCGCCGGCATGCTGTTCCACGCCGCGCGCTATGGCGTCGTGCCCGTGCGCAAACTCATCGGAGGCGCGCCATGATCGCGATGCTGGCCGCCTCGCAAGGCCTGAACCCCGACGATCCCTCGTTCTGGATGCCCCTGGCCTTCATGGCCCTGCTCTTCGTGGTCATCGCCGCCGGCATGGTCCTGGACGGCTTCGACCTGGGCGTGGGGATCCTGCTGCAGATCGCGCCGGAACACGAGCGCGGCCGCATGATGAGCCTGCTCAGCCCCTGGCGGGACGCCAACGAATTCTGGCTGCTGCTGGGCATGGGGCTGTTCGCGGCCGCGTTCCCGTTTGCCTGGGGAGCGGTGCTGGGCAAGCTCTACGGCCCGCTCACTTTCATGGTGCTGGGCGTGGTGCTGCGCAGCGTCGCGTTCGAATTCCGCATCCGCGCGCGCAACGAACACAAGCCGCGCTGGATCTTCGCGTTCTGGGCCGGGTCCGTCATCACTGCATTCGGCCAGGGCATGCTGCTGGGGCGGATCGCCACGGGCTACCAGTCCGATGCCGGCTATGGCTGGTTTGCGATGTTCGTGGGCCTGTGCGCCGTGGCGGCCTACGTGCTGCTTGGCGCGTCGTGGCTGGTCATGCGCGTGGCCGGCGACCTCCAGCGCCGGGCCGCCGGCTGGGCCCGCCATGCCATCCGCTGGACGGCGGTCGGCATGGTGGCGATCGCGGTCACGCTGGGCCTGGCCAATGCGGGCATCTTCTACAAATGGAGCAACATCGCCCATCTGAGCCTGGCGGCGTCCGTCTGGGTGCTGATGCTGGCGGGCTTCGTCGCCGCCGAAATGCTGCTGGCGCGTTTGCCCGGCCGCGCCGATCGCTTCAGTTGGCTGCCTTTCGTGCTGACGGTGGCGCTGTTCCTACTGATGCTCAGCGGGCTGGCCTACAGCCTGTTCCCCTACCTGATCCTGGACGACATGACCCTGTGGGACGGCGCAGGCGCGCTGGGCTCGATGCGGTTGGTTCTGGCGGGTGCGGTCGTGGGAATTCCGGTGGTGCTGGTGTTCAACATCCTGGCCTACCGGTCAGTGTTCGGCAAGGAACGTCCGCCCGTGCCGCTGCTGCCGCCGCCTTCCTATTGATTGGTCCCGGCCGGGCCTTTGCACCGGCCTTCAGGGCGGGTGCTGCGGCCGGGCGTTCAACGCCCGGCGCTACAGGACCGGCCTGGCCACCCGCTGCAGGATTTCTTCGCCGTAGGCTTCCAGCTTGCGGGCGCCCACGCCGCTGATGTGGCTCAGTTCGTCCATGGATTCCGGCTGGGCCAGCGCGATTTCGCGCAGGGTGGCGTCGTGGAAAATGACGTACGCCGGCACGCCGTGGCTCTTTGCGACTTCGCCGCGCCACGCGCGCAAAGCCTCGAAGACCGGTTGCAGTTCGGGCGGCAGGTCGATGGTGGCGGCCTTGGGACGTCCGCTGCCGGTCTTGCCGGACCGTGGCTTCTTTTCGGATTCGCGGCGCAACATGAGCTGCCGTTCGCCCTTCAGCACCGCCCGGCTGCCTTCCGTCAGGGCCAACGTGCCGAAGCCCTCGTTGTCCACCGTCAACAGGCCCTGCGCCAATAGCTGGCGCAGCACGCCGCGCCACGCCGTGTCGCTCAGGTCGGCGCCCACGCCGAACACGCTGAGGGACTCGTGGCCGTGCTGCGTGGTGCGCTCGGTGACCTTGCCCCGGAGGATGTCGATGATGTGGCCCGCGCCGTAGCGCTGGCCGCGCTCCTTCCATAGCCGGTACACCGCCGACAGCACCTTCTGCGCCGCAACGGTGCCGTCCCACGCCTGCGGCGGGTCCAGGCAGACGTCGCAGTTGCCGCAGGCGGTGATCTGCTGTCCGAAGTATTCCAGCAGGCGCACGCGCCGGCATTCCACGGTTTCGCACAGGCCCAGCATGGCATCCAGTTGCTGGCCCAGGCGCCGGCGGTAGGATTCGTCGCCGGGGGACTCGTCGATCATGCGGCGCTGCTGCACGACGTCCTGCAGGCCATAGGCCAGCCAGGCGGTCGCGGGCAGGCCATCGCGGCCTGCGCGGCCGGTCTCCTGGTAATAGCCTTCCACGGACTTGGGCAGGTCGATGTGCGCCACGAAACGCACGTCGGGCTTGTCGATGCCCATGCCGAAGGCGATGGTGGCCACCATGACCACGCCGTCTTCACGCAGAAAGCGGGACTGGTTGGCCGCCCGCACCTGCGCGCTGAGGCCGGCGTGATAGGGCATGGCGTCGATGCCCTGATTGCACAGGAATTCGGCCGTTTCCTCGACGCGGGCCCGCGACAGGCAATACACCACGCCCGATTCGCCTTCGTGTTCGGTGCGGATCATTTCCAGCAGCTGCTTGCGCACTTCGTTCTTTTCGACGATGCGGTAGCGGATGTTGGGGCGGTCGAAGCTGGAAACGAAATGGCGCGCTTCGTCCAGCGACAGGCGCTGCGCGATTTCGGTCCGGGTGACGGCCGTGGCAGTGGCCGTGAGCGCGATGCGCGGCACGTCCGGCCAGCGCTCGTGCAGCATGGACAGCCCCAGGTATTCGGGCCGGAAGTCGTGCCCCCATTGGGACACGCAGTGGGCTTCGTCGATGGCGAACAGCGCGATGCGGCCGCGGTCCAGCAATTGCAGGCAGCGGTCGGTCAGCAGGCGTTCCGGGGCTACATAGAGCAGATCCAGTTCACCGTCGAGGAAAGCCTGCTCCACCTCGCGGGCCACCCGCCACTCCTGCGTCGAATTCAGGAAGGCCGCGCGCACGCCCAGTTCGGTCAGGGCGTCCACCTGGTCCTGCATCAGTGCGATCAGGGGCGAAACGATGATGCCGGTGCCTTCGCGCACCAGCGAGGGGATCTGGTAACAGAGCGACTTGCCGCCGCCGGTGGGCATGAGCACGAGCGCATCGCCACCGCCGATCACCTGTTCGACAATGGCTTGCTGGTCGCCGCGGAAGGATTCGTAACCGAAAACGCGCTGCAACACGCCGAGGGCGCGCGCGTCAGACATGGGGGTAGGCCGGAAGCATCATGGCAGCGATTTTAAGCCGCAAATGCCGCAGACTGCCCCGGCGGGACATTTTCGTCCGCTGCCACCGCGCCTACCAGCTCAGCCAGGTGCCGCGCATGAAGGTTTCGACCGGCATGCTCAAATTGGCGCGCCAGCCGTAGTCGCCCGACACGATGTCGCGGTCGGCCCCCACCGCCAGCTTGACCTTGGGCGCGACGTACATGCTGTGCGACAGACCCACGCGCTGCTCGGCCAGGACGGAACCTTCGCGCAGGCCGGAATAGGTGCCGCTGAGCGTGCCCCAGCCAGACAGGGGAACGCCGGCCGACAGGGTGTTGCGGGTCTGGTTGGTCGAGGCGACGCCGTCGGAATAAGTGGACAGGTCCCCATAGCCCGCGCCGATCTGCTCGTTGGTGTAGCCCAGGATCACGGTGTCGGCCACGTCCACGCTGTAGCCGAAGCGGTAGCGGTAGCCGTTGGCCGCGTCGAACGTGCTTTGGGTGGCGCCGGCCTGGAACGTGCCGTACTCGCCCGCGGTATACGTGGTGCCGACGCCGCGCGTGGTGAGCGCAGGCGCGCTCTGCATCTGGCCTTCCAGCGTCAGCACCGGCGTCAGCCCGTAGCGCACGCTGCCGCTGCCCACCGAAGCGCCATAGTCGACGGCGCCGGACTTGGCGGCGGGGTCCATGAGATTGAGCTTGCCGACCGAAGACGAATACCCGAAGCTGCCTTCGGGCAGCGTGGCGCTGGTGCCGGCCCAGTTCGAGATCTGCAATCCGCCGACGGACGCGCCGCTACCCCAGGCAGGCGCGTTGGGGTTGACATTGCCGACGGTCACGGAGGGGCCCGACGTGTTCCGGTATACCCAGTTGCGGCTGCCGCCGTAACGCAGGCCGTCCTGTCCGCTGACGCTCGCGAACCACGGACGGCTGGGGCGCGCCACGCCAGAGATCACGACCACCGGCACGCGCGGGATATCTCCGTCTTCCAGGGTGAACGAATAGTCGGGTTCGATATCCGGGGTGGAGGGCGCGGCGAGGGGATCGCAAGAAAGAGGGCGCGGCGAAGCGTCCCCGGTAAGCGTCAGACCGGTTCCCGGAATGAAGCCATCGTCCGAATCCTCGGCCCCGCCTTGCACGGTTGTGTCCATGCCGGGCTCCGTGGCGTGCAGATCGCAGGGCGTGGGATCGAGCGGCACGGCGCGATCCGCCAGGGAAGGGGCCGGACGAACGGGGATGGGTTGAACCGGGGACAGGACGCCAATGCCGCGCGCCACGAGCATGACGTCACCGGCGGCCGGAGCGGCGGCGGGCGGCGTCACAATAGTTGGGGACACATCGGACTCGTTGCCGAACGCCGGCGCCAGCGGCCAGCCCAGGCCCGCCATCAGCGCCGCGTGCAACAGCCCTCTGCGCCAGAGGGTTGCTTTGGCGACCATGGGGACAGTGTAGAGAGATCCTGCGCCGCGTCTGTAAACGTTTTTTAGGAAACCCCACGAGCGGCGGCAGGCGAAGCGACATTTTAGAACCAGCAAAACCGGCGCGGGGGACCGGGTGCAAAAAGACCGAAACATCCGTCCAACATCGTGCAACGGGTATATTTCAGATGATTTCTCGCCTCTTGCAGGCAGGGGCGGCGCACCGCACTATGACGTCCATGGACAATTCCCACACCAAGCTGCTGGTCGTCGACGACGACCCGGCATTGCGCCAATTGCTGGCCGACTACCTGAATCGGCACGGCTATGACACCCTGCTGGCGCCCGACGCCACCGATCTATCCTCGCGCATCACGCGCTATGCCCCCGACCTGCTGGTGCTGGACCGCATGTTGCCCGGAGGCGATGGCGCCGACGCCTGTCGCCGCCTGCGGGAGCAGGGCGAAGACATCCCCGTCATCCTGCTCACCGCCCGCGACGAAGCCGTGGACCGCATCATCGGCCTGGAGGCCGGCGCGGACGACTACGTCGGCAAGCCTTTCGACCCGCGCGAACTGCTGGCTCGCATCGAGGCCGTGCTGCGTCGCAAGCGCGGCCCGTCGGCGCTCACCAAGGATGCGCCCGTCGCTTTCGGCCCCTTTGTGTTCGATCCCTCGACGCGCCAGCTTTCGCGTGAAGGCACCGTCGTCAAGCTGACCGGCGGCGAGATCAATCTGCTCGAAGCCCTGGTGCGCAACGCCGGCAAGCCGCTGTCGCGTGAACGCCTGCTGGCGCTCGCGCGCGACGACGACGCCGGAGAACGCAACGACCGCGCGATCGACATCGCGATCCTGCGCCTGCGCCGCGTCATCGAAGACGACCCCAAGCAGCCACGCTGGATCCAGACCGTCTGGGGCATCGGCTACCGGTTTTCCCCCTGATGCGCTTTTCGCTTGGTTCCCTGGTCCCGCGTTCGCTGCGGGCGCGATTGATCCTGCTGATTCTGGGGGCGGTCCTCCTGACGCAGGCGGCCACCCTGGTGACGGTGTCGTACTTCCGGCACAAGTTCATGGAAGACGTGGCCATCGGGTACATCGTCACCACCATCCGCACGCTGCGCGCCGCCGTGTCCCAGGTGCCGGCCGAAGATCGTGCCGATTTCGTCCGTAGCGCGTCCCAGAACCAGTGGCGGCTCTGGTCGCGCGTCCTGCCCGCCGAAGCCAAGCTGCAGCGCTTCAACGGCCGCCGCCCGCCGCCCCCGCCGCGTCCGGCCCCAAAACCGGCGCCCGCGCCATCCGCCATGGATTCGCAAATGCACGGCCCGCCGCCGCCTCCGCCGCCCGAGGTCCGGGGCGACGAACGCGATATGGCGGACGGCCGCGACGACCGCACGGAAGAACAGCGGCAGGCCGACCGCGCCCGTGAGCACGAGGAACACGCCCGCCGCTACAAGCCCGAACCGGACGATATCCGCCGCGATCTGCGGGTGCTGGTCCAGCAGCTCAACGAACGCCTCAACGACGGCACCCGGGTGGCGCTGTCGCGCGGCCCCACCCCCGAGGTCTTCATATCGCTGGCGCCCAACCCCGCCACGGAAGATGCGCCGCGCCTGCGGGAGTGGCTCGTCATTCCGCTGGACCGGCTGGATCCGCCGGTCGCCACGCCGTTCATCGCCGCCTGGCTGGGCGGCCTGGGCCTTCTGCTGCTGCTGGCGGTGGGCTTTTCCTGGCACATCACGCGGCCGATCACGCGGCTTGCCGACGCCGCGGATCAGCTGGCCGCGGGCCAGCCGCAACGGGTGGAGCCCTCCGGCCCCCATGAAACGCGCGTGCTGGGCGAACGCTTCAACGCCATGCTGGACGCGCTGTCCGAATCCGATTCGGTCCGCCGCACGCTGCTGTCGGGTCTGCCGCACGACCTGAAAGGCCCCTTGTCGCGCATGTGGCTGCGGGTCGAGATGGCGGACGACTCCACGCTGAAGGAAGGCCTGCGCACCGATCTGCGCGACATGCAGCACATGGTCGACCAGTTCATCGGCTTCGTGCGCGGCACCGATCCCGCCGCCTACCGTTACGCGCCCATCGTGCTGTCCGATTGGCTGACCGAACGCGTGGGCGCCTGGCAGGGCGCCGGCACCGAAATCACCCTGGATACCGCCGCCGACGCGGGCACGATGGTGGTGCAGGCGGACGCCGTGGCGCTGGGCCGCCTGCTGGACAACCTGATCGGCAATGCGTTGAACCACGGCGCGCCGCCGGTGGATGTCGCGTTGCGCTGCGAAGGGGACGTGGCGGTGCTGGACGTCGCGGACCACGGCCCCGGCATCGTCCCGGAACGCCGCCAGGAGGCCTTGCGTCCGTTCAGCCGGCTTGACGACGCGCGTACGCGCACCGGCAGCGTGGGCCTGGGCCTGGCCCTGGCCGAGGCCATCGCGCGGGCGCATGGCGGTTCGCTGGAGTTGCGCCAGGCGGAATCCGGCGGCCTGTGCGTGCGCGTCGTCCTGCCGCTGTCCCACGCCGCCTGACCGGGGGCGGCCCCGGCGCCGCCCGCCCTACGGTACGATGCATCCTGCTTCGTCCTTTGTCGTTTCCGCACCATGGCCATCCAGTCCGACTCGCTTTCCTCCCGTCCCGACGCCCCCCGTATCGTGGCGCCGCAACCGGTGTCGCCCAATGAAGAATCGATCGAACGCGCGTTGCGGCCCAAGGCGCTGGACGAATACGTCGGACAGCAGCGCGCCCGGGAACAGCTCGAGATCTTCATCGCCGCGGCCCGCAAGCGGCAAGAGGCCCTGGATCACGTCCTGCTGTTCGGTCCCCCCGGCCTGGGCAAGACCACGCTGGCGCACATCATCGCGCACGAAATGGGCGTGCAGCTGCGCCAGACGTCTGGACCGGTGCTGGAGCGTCCGGGCGACCTGGCCGCGCTTCTGACCAACCTGGAAAAGAACGACGTCCTGTTCATCGACGAGATCCACCGCCTGTCGCCCGTGGTCGAGGAAATCCTGTACCCGGCGCTCGAGGACTTCCAGATCGACATCCTGATCGGCGAAGGGCCGGCCGCGCGCAGCGTAAAGCTGGACTTGCAGCCGTTCACGCTGGTGGGCGCCACCACGCGCGCCGGCATGCTGACCAACCCGCTGCGCGACCGCTTCGGCATCGTGTCGCGGCTCGAGTTCTACAACGCGGCTGACCTGGGCCGCATCGTCACGCGCAGCGCGGGCCTGCTCAATGCCGTCATCACCCCTGAAGGCGCCGACGAAGTGGCCCGCCGCGCCCGCGGCACGCCGCGTATCGCCAACCGCCTGCTGCGCCGCGTGCGCGACTACGCCGAGGTCAAGGCGGGCGGCACCATCGACGCCGACGTCGCGGGCCGCGCGCTGGCCATGCTCGAGGTCGACCCCCAGGGCCTGGACCTGATGGACCGCAAGCTGCTGGAAGCCATCGTCCACAAGTTCGACGGCGGTCCGGTCGGTGTGGACAGCCTGGCCGCGGCCATCGGCGAGGAACGCGACACGATCGAAGACGTCATCGAGCCTTACCTGATCCAGCACGGATATCTGCAGCGCACGCCGCGCGGCCGCACCGCCACGCTGACCACCTGGCGCCACCTGGGCCTGGCTGCCCCCGCCGGCACCACCGGCGGCAGCGGCGACCTCTTCGGCAAATAGGCGGGCATCGTTCCCCGCGCGTCGTGCATCTGGCCGGCGCGCAAACGGCGCTGAGAGGTTTATGATCCGAGGGTTTCGTTTCCCCTCGCGATCAAAGGACCCCATTTCATGCAGCCCGAATTGCCCTCCTATGATGATGTCGCGCGCGCCAGCGAGCGCCTGGCCGGCAACGCACACCGCACGCCCGTCCTGACCTCGGCCACCGCCGACGCCATCGCCGGCGCGTCGCTGTTCTTCAAGTGCGAAAACTTCCAGCGCATGGGCGCCTTCAAGTTCCGGGGCGGGTACAACGCCATCGCGCGCCTCACGCCCGAACAGCGGGCCGCCGGCGTGGTGACGTTTTCATCGGGCAACCATGCGCAAGCCATTGCGCTGGCCTCCAAACTGCAGGGCGTGCAGGCCACGATCATCATGCCGCTGGACGCCCCCGCGGCCAAGCGCGCCGCCACCGAAGGCTACGGCGGCAAGATCGTCACCTATGACCGCTACACCGAAGACCGCGAGGACATCGCGCGCCGCATCCAGGCCGAGACCGGCGCCACGCTCATCCCCCCGTACGACCACGAAGACGTGATCGCCGGGCAGGGCACCGCGGCCAAGGAACTCTTCGAGGAAGTCGGTGAACTCGATTACCTGTTCGTATGCCTGGGCGGCGGTGGTCTTTTGTCTGGCTCGGCGCTGTCCGCATTCGCGCTGAGCCCGCGCTGCCTGGTCTACGGCGTCGAACCGGAAGCCGGCAACGACGGCCAGCAGTCCCTGCGCAAGGGTGAAATTGTCCGAATCCCCGCGCCCAAGACCCTGGCCGACGGCGCCGCCACCACGCATCTGGGCAATCTGACCTTCCCGCTCATCCAGAAATACGTCCGAGACATCGTCACCGTGACGGATGATCAGCTTGTGACGACCATGAAATTCTTCGCCGAGCGCATGAAGATGGTGGTGGAGCCCACGGGCTGCCTGGGCGCCGCGGCCGTCATGCAGCAGGTGGTGCCGGTGCGTGGGGCCCGGGTAGGCGTCATCATCAGCGGCGGCAACGTCGACCTTCCGGCTTACGCCCGTCTGCTTTCGGCCTGAGGTCCGCGGGCGGTTCGCCGCCCGCGCGCGCTTGCGGTCGTCGACCTTGCAGGGCAGAATCGGAATTCGATCCTGACGAACAGGGGCTGCGGCATGCGTATCCTTGTCATCGGCGGCACGGGCTTCATCGGCCGTCACTTGATTGCACGGCTTTGCGCGGACCAGCATCAGATCACCGTGCCGACGCGTCTTCTCGCACGCGGACGCGACCTGCAATTACTTCCGACCGTCACCCTGCTCCAGCGAGACATCCACGACGATGCCGCATTGGACAGCATGGTCCAGGGCTGTGATGCCGTCGTCAATCTGGTCGGCATCCTGCACGGCAATTCGGGCCGGCCCTACGGTTCGGATTTTGCGCGCGCCCACGTGCATCTGCCGCAGCGTATCGCGCAGGCGTGCCTGCGCCACGGCGTGCACCGGCTGCTGCACGTCAGCGCGCTGGGCGCCGATTCCAGCGGCGACAGCATGTACCAGCGTTCCAAGGGCGATGGCGAAGCCGCCATCAAGCAGGCGTTCCTTGAGCGGCGTGAGGGCTGCTGGACGATCTTCCGCCCCTCGGTCCTGTTCGGCCCCGACGATCACTTCACCACGATGTTCGCCTCGTTGGCGCGCTGGCTCCCGGTGCTGCCGCTGGCGGGCGCGCACGCGCGCATGCAGCCGGTCTATGTCGGCGATGTCGTGACCGCCATGGTGTCCGCGCTGGCCGATCCGCATACCTGCGGCAAAACCTACGAGCTGGGCGGTCCCCAGGTCTACACGCTCGGCGAGATCGCGCGGTTGTGCGCCGCCTGGAGCGGCCATCCGCGGCCCGTGATCAGCATCCCCATGGGAGTGGGCCGCATGCAGGCCAGGTTGTTCGAATGCATGCCTGGCACACCCTTGATGTCGCGCGACAACCTGGACTCGCTGCGCCGCGACAACATCTGCACCGGGCCGATCGCGCCCGAACTGCATGTGGTGCCGACCGGGCTGGAGGCCGTCGCGCCCCGCTACCTGGGCAGAGAGCCTGGCGGGGGCCGAGGCCGGCCCTAGCGCACCAGCGCCTTCAAGGCCTGCTTGATCCCGTCGGACACACCCACGCCTTCGGGCAGCGTCTTCAGCGCCGACAGCGATTCCTTTTCCGAGTAGCCCAGCGCGAGCAGCGCGTTCAGGATGTCGGACTGGTTGTCGTGCGTGACGTGCGCCGATGCGCCGATGTCCGCGCCCAGCTTGCCGCGCATTTCCAGCAGCAGCCGCTCGGCCGTCTTCTTGCCGATGCCCGGCACCCGGGTCAGGCGGCCCGATTCCTGCAGCGTGATGGCCTGGGCCAGGTCCGCGACCGACAGCCCGGACAACACCGACAACGCCGTGCGCGCGCCGATGCCGCTGACCTTGATCAGCTCGCGGAACGCGCTGCGTTCGTTGGCCGAGGCAAAGCCGTACAGGATGTGGGCGTCTTCTCGCACGGTCAGGTGCGTGTAGAGGGTGACGCGAGCGCCGGTCTCCGGCAACGCGTACAGCGTGCTCATGGGCACGTCGATGTCATAACCCAGTCCGCCGACGTCCACGCAGATGGTGGGCGGCAGTTTTTCGATCAGGGTTCCGGTGATGCGTCCGATCATGTGTGTAGGCCTGGCAAAGGTGGGGCCGCGCGTTGCGCGGCGAATGCGGGGATTCTATACGCGAGGGGCGTTCATGCGGGCCGGATCCGAGCCTCGGCGCACATTGGCGGGCGAAATGAAAGACGTCAGCCGATCAGGCGGCCGTTGCGGATGCGGGTCTTGCCGCCCATGCGCAGGGCGCTGCCCAGGCGCTCCAGCCTGTCCTGCAGCGGTCCCACGTGCGCGTGGCAGATGGCGCAGGCCAGCGCGTCGGCGGAGTCGGGCGCGGGCACGCCGTCCAGGGCCAGCAGGTGCTGCACCATCATCTGCACCTGTTCCTTGGCGGCCCGGCCGGTGCCGACCACAGCCTTCTTGATCTGCAGCGCGGTGTACTCATGCACGGCCAGCGAACTGTCGGCCAGCGCGCACAACGCGGCGCCGCGCGCCTGGCCCAGCAGCAGGGTCGACGCGGGGTTGGTGTTCAGGAAGACGATTTCCAGCGCGGCCACGTCGGGCTGCGTGTCGCGGGCCACCTGGCGCAGATTGTCCAGGATGACTTTCAGGCGTTCGGAAAGCGTCAAGGCCGGCGGGACCACGATGGTCCCGCTGGCGACATAGCGCAGCCGCGTGCCGTCGGCATCGATCACACCGAAACCGGTGCGGCGCAGGCCGGGATCGATGCCGAGGACGCGCATCAGTGGCGGAAGTGGCGGGTGCCGGTCAGCACCATGGCGATGCCGTGCTCGTCGGCCGCGGCGATGACTTCGTCGTCGCGCACGCTGCCGCCCGGCTGGATCACGCAGGTTGCGCCTGCGGCCACCACCACGTCCAGACCGTCACGGAACGGGAAGAACGCGTCGGACGCCACGGCCGAGCCCTTGAGGGTCAGGCCGGCGTTTTCCGCCTTGATGGAGGCGATGCGAGCGGAGTCGATGCGGCTCATCTGGCCGGCGCCCACGCCCAGGGTCATGCCGCCGCCCACAAACACGATGGCGTTGGACTTGACGTACTTGGCGACCTTCCAGGCGAAAGCCAGGTCGTTCATTTCCTGTTCGGTGGGCTGACGCTTGGAAACCACCTTCAGCGCGTCGCGCGGCACGTTGTAGGCGTCCGGCGTCTGCACCAGCCAGCCGCCGCCCACGCGCTTGATGTCGAAGGCGTTCTGGCCCGTGCCCATGGGCACTTCCAGGACGCGCACGTTCTTCTTCGCGGCCAGGATGGCCAGCGCGGCGCCGTCGTAGGCCGGGGCCAGCAGCACTTCCAGGAACTGCGCGCTCACGGCTTCGGCCGTCGCGGCGTCCACCGGACGGTTGAAGGCGATGATGCCGCCGAAGGCCGACGTGGGGTCGGTCTTGAAGGCTTGCTGGTACGCGCCCAGCGTGTCGGCAGCGACGGCCACGCCGCACGGGTTGGCGTGCTTGACGATGACGCAGGCGGGGGCCTCGAAGCTGCGTGCGCATTCCCACGCGGCGTCCGCGTCGGCGATGTTGTTGTAGGACAGTTCCTTGCCCTGCAGCTGGCGGTAATTGCCCAGCAAGCCGGCGGGACGTTGCGCGTCCACGTAGAAGGCGGCGCTCTGGTGCGGGTTTTCGCCGTAGCGCAGGGCTTGTTCCTGCTTGACCTGCAGCGTCAGCGTGCCGGGCCATTCGTTGCGGGCGGGCGCGGCTTCCTGCGCGGGCTCGGCGTCGGCCAGGCTGGTCAGGTAGGCGGCGATGGCGCCGTCGTAGGCGGCCGTATGGGCGTAGACCTTGGACGCCAGCGCCAGGCGCAGGCCGTACGAAGTGCTGCCGCCCTTGTCCATCTCGGCGAGCACGCGCGAATAGTCGACCGGGTCGATCACGACGGTGACGCCGCCGGCTTCGGTGCCGTGGTTCTTGGCGGCGGCGCGCAGCATGGCGGGACCGCCGATGTCGATGTTCTCGACGGCGTCGGCGAACGTGCAGCCAGGCTTGGCCACGGTTTCACGGAACGGGTACAGATTGACCACCAGCATGTCGATGCGATCGATGCCCGCCGCCTTGATGGTGTCCATGTGCTCGGCGCTGTCGCGACGGGCCAGCAGGCCGCCGTGGATCTTCGGGTGCAGCGTCTTGACGCGGCCGTCCAGGATCTCGGGCGAACCGGTGTGGGCGGCCACTTCGGTGACGGTCAGGCCGGATTCGGCCAGCAGCTTGGCGGTGCCGCCGGTCGACAGCAGGCGCACGCCGCGCGCGGCCAGGGCGCGGGCAAATTCAACGATGCCGGTCTTGTCGGACACCGAAAGCAGGGCGGTTTCGATTTTCATGATGAGGGACGGGAGTGGGGCGGGGACGCCTTTCTCGTTCTGGTCGGATGGGAAATCTGAAGGGGCAGGGCGGCCCGGGGCTCCGGCCGCCCGCGCGGGGAAAGCTATACCTGGATATTGTGCGCCAGCAACTTCTTGCGCAGGGTGTTGCGGGTGATGCCCAGCATTTCAGAGGCCCGGGACTGGTTGCCGCCCGACCGCTCCAGCGCTACTTCAAGCACCGGGCGTTCCACGCAACGCATGACCATGTCCCACATGTCGTGGGGCTCGGATTCGCCCAAGTCTTCGAAATAGCGCTCCAGGCTGGCGCGCACGCATTCTTCCAGGACATCTTTCTTGCTCATTTGAGTACAGATATTTTTATGTTGGTGTTGAGGCGGTTATGCCGCCAGCAGGGCTTCTGCGATCGGCGCCGGGTGGGCGGCGCCGTCGCGCGAGATGATGTCGAACCAGTCCGCCACCGCCCGCCACTGGTCGCGGGTGTTGTCGATCAGGTTCATGCGGGCGCAGAACGAATCCGCGCCCGGCAGGCCGTCCACATACCAGCCTATGTGCTTGCGCGCCGTGCGTACGCCGGTGTGTTCGCCATAGAAACGGTAGTGGTCGTCGAGATGTTCGAGCAGCAGCTCGCGCATTTCCCCATAGGAGGGAGGGGCCAGTGTTTCGCCCGTGCGCAGGTAGTGGTCGATTTCGCGGAAGATCCACGGACGGCCCTGGGCCGCCCGGCCGATCATGACCGCGTCGGCGCCAGTGTAATCCAGGACTTGCCTGGTTTTGGCGGGCGAGTCGATATCTCCGTTGGCGATGACGGGGATGTTCAGCTCGGCCTTGACGGCGCGGATAGTGTCATATTCCGCCTCGCCCGTATAGAGGTCGGCACGCGTTCGGCCGTGCAGAGTCAGTGCCGCGATGCCGGCGTTTTCGGCCAGTTTGGCCACGCGCACGGCATTGCGGCTGGAACGATCCCAGCCGGTTCGGGTCTTCAGGGTGACCGGCACGCCCAGGGGCGCGCAGGCGGCCACCACGGCATCCAGGATCCGCACGATCAGGTCTTCGTGGCGCAGCAGCGCCGAGCCGGACGCCACGTTGCACACCTTCTTGACCGGGCAGCCCATGTTGATGTCGATGATCCGGGCCCCCTTGCTGGCGTTGAAGGCGGCGGCCTCGGCCATCATGGCGGGGTCGGCGCCGGCGATCTGCACGGAAATGGGGGCGATCTCGCCGTCGTGGTTCAGGCGGCGCGACGTCTTGACGCTGTCCCATAGCTTGGGATTGCTGGCGGCCATTTCGGACACCGCATAGCCCGCCCCCAGCTTTTTGCAAAGCTGACGAAAAGGACGGTCCGTCACGCCCGCCATGGGCGCGACAAGAACGTTGTTGGGGAGGGTCCACTGGCCTATGCGCATGCTCACATTTTAACCGGCTCGATCGAACCCCCGTTTTCAGGGGCCGACGCGTTGGTAACAAACAGGGAAGGAAAGCGACGGATCCGGCCCTTCTGCAAGGGCCGGATCCCCGAGGGAAATTCAGGCGCGAAAGCCCTGCAGCAGGTGCTGGGCCAGGGGCGCGCGCAAGGGGGACGCCAGGTCCATCCCCAGCAACGCCGCGCCACAGGCATGTTCTACCGGCGCAAGCCCGGTGGCGAAGACGCGCGGCATGAAGTCGGTCAGGCTGGCGGTGATGAAGCGGTCGATATAGCGGGCGCTGGCGAAATCCGCCAGGGCCGGGCCCGGGTTGCCTGCGGGGTGGGCAAGCCAGCCGGCCAGCGTCTGCGCCAGGCGGGCGGCGTCCCGCAGCCCCAGGTTCAGGCCTTGGCCCGCCACGGGGTGCAGGGTCTGCGCGGCGTTGCCGATGGCGGCTACCCGGCCATGCACCTGCGCCCGGCGGGCCGACAGCGCCAGCGGGAAGACGTGGCGCGGCGCGTGGCTGGACAGGCGGCCCAGGCGGTCGCCGAACGCCTGCGACAGCGCGTGCGAAAAAGCGGCATTGTCCAGCGCCGCCAGTTCGGCCGCGCGCTCGGGAGCGCTGCACCAGACGACGGAATAGGCATCCGGCGTCTGCGGGTGCGGCAACAGCGCAAGAGGCCCTTCGGAGGTAAAGCGTTCCCAGGCCCAGCCGCGCCGGGGCAGCGTGGCGTGCGCGGTGGTCAGCACGGCGTGCTGGTCGTAGTCGCGCCGCACGTCGGTGGCGCCTGCGCCATCGGACTGCACGGCAACCTGGCACAGGAGTTCGGCGTCGCCCTGCTGGATGCGCACGCCGTCGGCGTCCTGCCTGCCGATACGGGCCGGCGGGCCCGGCAGCACGGTGACCCCGCAGGCGGCGACGCATTCGTCCAGCTTGGCGTGCAGCCCCGAATAGGCGACCACGCTGCCCAATTGAGGCACGCCGAAATCGGTGTGCTGGATCAGCGTGCGACCCAGCCGTCCGCGCTGCGACACGTGGATGTTGCGGATATCGGCCGAACGTTCGGGCCAGGCATGCAGCGATTCCAGCAGCACGCGGCTGCCGTGGTTCATGGCCAGCACGCGGGGATCCGCGGCGGGCACGGCTGCGGCGGCGGTAGCCGGGACGGGGGCGCTGCCCGCCAGCAGGACGATGCGCGCCGGGTCCGGCGCCACGCGCGCCAGCATCAGGGCCAATACGCGGCCCACCGGGCCGGCGCCAAGAATCGCGATGTCGAAGGCGGATGCAGTCATGCCCGGATTTTAACCGTCCACTACAATCGCGGCACTCTGGCGCGGCTTGGCGCCATGGCCCCTTTCCCGGTTGATTGACATGACGCAGGCTCAGGCTTCATCTTCGCTGTCCGCCGTATCCGCCCGCCGTCCGCGCGGCAAGGTCGCCGTGGGGCTGCTGGCCTGCCTGTTCGGCGCGGTGGGCGCGCACTGGTGGTATCTGAGCCGGCGCCACGCCTGGCTGGTGACCGCGGTGGCCCTGGCCAGCCTGTTCTGCGCCGTCAGTTTCTACCCGGTCTGGTACGACAACCCCGCCTTCTTCCTGCTCTTCATCCCCATGATCGACGGGTTCATCGAAAGCGCGGTGTTCTCGCTGATGTCGGATGAAAAGTTCGACCGCCTGTACAACCCGGGCCTGGGCCGCGTGACGTCCACGGGCTGGGGGCCGGTGCTGGTGGCGATCCTGGCCTGCCTGGTGGGGGCCATCGTCACCATGTTCGCCATCGCCATGGTGGTGGTCTATGTCTGGGTGGCCATGGGCTGGCTGGACGGGTACGTGCTCTAGGCCCGCGTCTGGCGAGCTATTCCCGCATCAGGGCCTCGATCTCGCTGGCCTGCACCGGAACGCCGCGGGTGATGAGCTCGCAGCCTTCGTCCGTGACCAGGGCGTCGTCCTCGGTGCGGATGCCGATATTCCAATAGGCCTCGGGCACATCGTCGGCAGGGCGGACGTAGATCCCGGGTTCGATCGTCAACATCATGCCGGCCTCGAGTTTGCGCCATGGCCGTTCGGCGCCCGATCCATTGCCGGGCTGCCGATAATCCCCCACGTCGTGGACGTCCAGCCCGAGCCAGTGTCCGGTGCGGTGCATGTAGAACCGGCTGTAATCGCCGGATTCGAGCACGCCGTCCAGCGAACCCTTCAACAGTTTCAGATCCAGCATGCCTTGGGCCAGGACGCGCAGCGCGGCCTCGTGGCCGTCGTTGAACGTGCGGCCGGGTGCGGTGGCGGCGGCGGCCGCTTCCTGGGCTGCCACGGTCAGGTCGTACAGCGCGCGTTGAGGGCCGCTGTAGCGGCCGTTCACCGGGAAAGTCCGCGTGATGTCGCTGGCGTAGCTGTCGACTTCGCACCCGGCGTCGACCAGCACCAGGTCGCCGTCGCGCAGCAATGCCTGGCCCGCCGGGTAATGCAGCACGCAGGCGTTCGCACCGGCGGCGACGATGCTGTTGTAGGCCACTGATTGCGCGCCGTGGCGGCGGAATTCATAAAGCAGCTCGGCCTCGATCTCGTATTCGTGCATGCCGGGCCGCGCCGCCCGCATGGCGCGCGCGTGCGCGCCCGCCGAGATCTTGGCCGCGCGCCGCATTGCCGCGATTTCCGTCGCGTCCTTGATGAGCCGCATGTCCGCCAGCAGCGGGCGGACGTCTTGTTGCCGGTTGGGCGCGGCATGGCCGCCGCGGCTGGCCTCGCGCGCGGCGGCCAGCCAGCGGTGCAGGCGGCCGTCCGTGCGTTTGTCGGCGGCCAACGGCGCATACAGGGTCGGGTGGTCCAGCAACAGCGAGGGAATCAGCTCATCCAGCGCGTCGACGGGATGGGCGTCGTCAAAGCCGAAATGCTCGGCGGCGCCTTCGGGGCCGAATCGCTTGCCTTCCCACAACTCGTGCTCGATGTGGCGGGGCCGGCAGAACAGCAAAGCCCGGTCCGACACGCCTGCGATCAGCACCAGCCAGGCATCGGGCTCAGTGAATCCGGTCAGGTAGAAGAAGTCGCTGTCGTGCCGGTAGGGATATTCGGCGTCGCGGTTGCGGATGGCTTCGGGCGCTGTCGCCAATATCGCGATCCCGCCCCCGTCGGCGCGCATGCGTTCCATGAGGCGCTGGCGCCGCGCGGCGAAAGGGGAAATGTCGTCGGGAGGCAGGCTCATGGCGGGCCGGGGCGGCAAGCCCCGCAAGGGCGGAAGATGGAACCTACTTTACCTGCCATCCCGCAAATGCAACACCCCGCGGACGACACGCGGCTGCCGGGCAGGGTTTCACTGGACGGTCATGGAACCGCTGCTACAATCGCCGCTCTGTCATTGGGGAGTAGCCATCCTTTGTCCCCAAAGGAGTTAGCGTCAACAGACTTGGTGGTTCAGCACTGCGGAGCAGCTGCTAGAACTCCATGGCGCTAACGGTTCCCATGCGGCGTGCCGCCGCGTGGATCAGCCAGGCGAGACCTTTGGCCGCGTAGCGTTCACCCTGGCCGGGCGAGCCGCTGCGTCGCGCCAATGGTATCTGCTCGTCCGGCCGCGTCCCTATGTTGCTCACCCTGTTTCTGTTCTTCCTGTCCGCGGCAGTGATCTACTTCGCCTGCGAATTCTTCGTCAATGGCGTCGAATGGGTCGGCCACCGGTTCCAGCTTGGAGCCACGGCCACCGGCACCGTGTTGGCGGCCTTCGGCACGGCCCTGCCCGAAAGCGCCGTCACCTTCATGGCCGTGGTTTTCGGCGATACCCCTGAACAAAAAGACATCGGCGTCGGCGCCGCGATGGGTGGCCCCCTTGTCCTCGCCACGCTTGCCTATGCGGTGGTTGGTTTCGCGCTTTGGCGCGCCCGTCGCGGTCGGCCTGTTCAGGCTGACTGTATCAACGCGGACCAGCGCAGGCTGGCCCGCGATCAGGCCTGGTTCATGGGCATCTTTGTTTTCAAGGTCGGTCTGGGCCTGCTGGCTTTTGCCTGGAAACCCTGGCTGGGTTTCGTGTTCCTGGCCACATACGGCCTCTACATCAAGCGCGAACTCTCCAACGACGAAGAATCCCTGGGCAGCGAGGAACTGGAGCCGCTGAAGCTGCGCCCGCGCGACGAAAACCCCACCATGTTCTGGGCTGCCGCGCAGACCATCATGGCGCTGGTGGTGATCGCGGGCGCGTCCCATGTGTTCGTGAACCAGATCGAGCTGCTGGGCATCGCCATGGGCGCGTCGCCGCACGTGGCGGCGTTGTTGCTGGCGCCGGTGGCGACCGAGCTGCCCGAAATCATGAATGCGCTGATCTGGGTGCGTCAGGGCAAGGAGCGCCTGGCGTTGGCGAACATCTCCGGCGCCATGATGATCCAGGCCACCATCCCCAGCGCGCTCGGCATCTTCATGACGCCGTGGTTGCTTGACGGCCCCTTGCTGGCGGCCGGCCTGTTCACCATGCTGTCCATCGCGCTTCTGTGGCTGCGCTTCCGTCGCGCGGCCATGAGCGTGCCGGCGTTGTCCGCGGTGGGCGGTTTGTATGCGCTGTTCGCCGGATATCTGGGGTGGCATTTCTACGCCTGATACGCTGGCCGGGCCGGGCATCTTCGGTGCCCGCCCGGCGCGCGCCCCTTTTGTGTGTCGGAAATGCGCACAACCCTTGTCCATCAGTACAAACCCGCGTAAAATCGTTCTGTTATCCATCCCAGGAGCAGTCTTCGTGAATACCGATTCCGGCGAAAGTTGTCGATCTTGCATCGACGTCGCTGTCTGACAGGATCCACGCAGAACTCCGTCTGCCGCATCCTGTCATTCAGGTTGCGGTGTATCCCAGGCGCCAGGCCCAAACCTGGCCAATAGCGCAAGCCTTCAGCTTGCCGGGACCCTCCCCAACATAAACCGCCAGAACCGCCGCTAGTCGCAGCGCCCGCGTTCGTGCACGTCCGTCGTGCCCGCCGCCTTGGCGCCGTTCGGCTGCGCATGTGTTCGCGATCACGCTCCGCCTTCTTGCCATGGAGGTCGATATGCGTTTCTTTGACTTGTTCCTGCGCCGTGCCGGCGTGGACCGCGCCACCGCCCTGGGCCGCCGTCGCGGCACGTCGCGGCTGACCGTCATCTGTCCGCGCGGCGAGCTGGGCGCACTGCGCAAGCAGATTTGCCTGGACTTCAGCGCCGCCGGCCTGGACGTCGCCCAAGTGCAGATCGATCAGGGAAAAGACCCGGATCTCGCGTCGGCGTGCATCACCGTCAATTGCCCCCCGGAACTGCGGGCGGAATTGATGTCGCAAGCGCGCCGCCTCAGCGCCAACCCCGCCGTGCGCCACGTGCATTTCGGCGCCCAGGCCGCGGCTTCTGCTGCTGCCGTTGTTGCTGCCTGAACTCCATTCACCCGAAATACCGGAGGAACCATGCCTAGCGCCTTAGACCCCGAGCCTCGATTGCGCCTTGTGCGCGGCTCCGGCATGCCTGTCTGACCTGTCTCCTCCCTGCGAGCCGACTGGCCGGATAGTCATCCCGGTCCGTACGGAGTCCGCAGCCCAGAATCCCCGGCTACGTCTGCGCATCTCGCGCCGCCTCGCCCGGTTCCGATTCCCCCGCTAGCTCCCCCCGTTTTCCGCACCCGGGCGCGCCATTGACGCGATCCGGACACCGGCAACATTGCTCCGGCGCCCGCGCGCGCCCGTTCGCGGCAGGCGGCGGCTTTTCTTGCAAAAGGCCCCGCCCGCCGGCGACCGTGTGCGCGCGCCGCCCGCAGGGTCGTCCGTGTCTCCCGCAACAACATCAATAAATGCGGACCACTCCCATGTTTGCTTTCCTGAAGTCCTTTTTTTCTTCCGCCGCGCGCCTGCGCCGCACCGGCCGTCACTTTCGCCGCAACCCCATCCTGGAGCAGGGCGGCGATCGGGCCGCGGCGTCGTCCGAGGCCGCCCGCCGCGCCAGCCTGCGCATGGCGGAAACGTCCCGCCTGGGGTTCGATTCCTTGTTCGCGCGGTTTGGCAGCGGTTGGGGCGGTCTGTCCGAAGCCCAGGCGCAAGCCGCCCGCGAACGGCACGGCGCCAATGAGGTCGACCACGAAAAGCCTCTGTCCTGGCCCGTCCATCTTTGGCTGTCCTATCGCAATCCATTCAACCTGCTTTTGACCGCGCTGGCGGTGCTGTCCTGGCTGACCGATGTGCGGATGGCGGCGTCGGAGGAACAGTCGTGGACGGCCGTCGTCATCATCGGCTCGATGGTGGCGATTTCCACCGTGCTGCGCTTCGTGCAGGAGCAGCGTTCGAACCGCGCGGCCGAAGCCCTGAAGGCCATGGTGCGCAACACCGCAACCGTGCTGCGCAGCGACGCCGATGCGCCCGGCGAAGGCGATGGCCGGCGATTCTTCGGCGCCGCGCTGCATGCCACCGGCTCGCGCCAGCGGGAGGTTCCGCTGGCCGAGCTCGTGCCGGGCGACGTGGTGCTGCTCTCCGCGGGCGACATGGTCCCCGCCGATTGCCGCATCCTGAACGCCAAGGATCTGTTCGTCGCGCAGGCTGCGCTGACCGGCGAATCCCTGCCCGTCGAAAAGCACATGTCCCCGCGGCTGCAGACCAGCAACCCGCTCGAGCTCGAAAACATCGCGTTCATGGGGACCAACATTGTCAGTGGCGCCGGCAGCGCATTGGTGGTGGCCACGGGCTCGGACACCTACTTCGGCCAGCTGGCGGGCCGCGTTACGCAAACGTCCCGCGCGCCCACGCAGTTCCAGCAGGGCATCAACCGCGTGAGCTGGATCCTGATCCGGTTCATGCTGGTCATGGCGCCGCTGGTGATGCTGATCAACGGCTTCACCAAGGGCGACTGGCTGGAGGCGCTGTTGTTCGCGCTGGCCATCGCGGTGGGGCTGACGCCCGAAATGCTGCCCATGATCGTCACCGCCACGCTGGCCAAGGGCGCGGTGCGCATGTCGCGACGCAAGGTCGTGGTCAAGCGCCTGGACGCCATCCAGAACCTGGGCGCCATGAATGTCCTGTGCACCGACAAGACGGGCACGCTGACGCAGGACCGCATCGTGCTCGAGCGCCATACCGACGTGTATGGCGGGTCCAGCGACGACGTCCTGGCTTATGCCTATCTGAACAGCTATTACCAGACCGGCCTGAAGAACCTGCTGGACGTCGCGGTGCTGGAGCATGCCGAAGTCGAGCGCAGCCTGGATCTGGCGGCCCGCTATCGCAAGGTCGACGAAATCCCCTTCGATTTCTCGCGGCGCCGCATGTCCGTGGTCGTCAATGAGACCGAGAACGGCCGTGATCACCACGAGTTGATCTGCAAGGGCGCGCTGGAGGAAATGCTGGATGCCTGCACCCATCTGCGCGTGGGTAGCGAGATACACCCGCTGACGGACGCGCGCCGCGCCGACATCCGCCGGGTGACGGCCCGGCTGAACCGCGAGGGGCTGCGCGTCATCGCGGTGGGCGTCAAAGAGATGGCGCCTACCCAGCAGGCCTACGGCGTGGCGGACGAATCCGACCTGGTGTTGGTGGGATACATCGCGTTCCTGGATCCGCCCAAGGAGTCGGCCGGCCCCGCGCTGGGCGCGCTGAAGGCTTCAGGCATCGAGGTCAAGGTGCTGACCGGTGACGTCGAGCTGGTTACTCGAAAGGTCTGCCACGAAGTGGGGCTGGATGTCCGCAAGGTGTACCTGGGCGCGGAGATCGAAGCGATGGACGACGACCAACTGGGCATCGCGGTGCGAGAAGCCAACGTATTCGCACGCCTGTCGCCCATCCACAAGGAGCGCATCGTGCGCAGCCTGCGCGCGCAGGGCGACACCGTGGGTTTCATGGGGGACGGCATCAACGATGCGCCTGCCCTGCGGGCGGCGGACGTGGGGATTTCGGTGGATTCGGCGGTGGACATCTCGAAGGAGGCCGCCGACATCATCCTGCTGGAAAAGAGCCTGATGGTGCTGGAGGATGGCGTGATCGAAGGCCGCAAGACCTTCTGCAACATGCTCAAGTACCTGAAGATGACGGCCAGCTCGAACTTCGGCAATGTGTTTTCGGTTCTGGTGGCCAGCGCCTTTCTGCCCTTCCTGCCGATGCTGCCCATTCACTTGTTGCTGCAGAATTTGATGTATGACGTCTCCCAGACCGCGATACCGTTCGACAATGTCGACGAAGAATTGCTGAAGCAGCCGCAGCGTTGGGATCCCGACGGCCTGGGCCGTTTCATGGTGTTCTTCGGCCCGATCAGCTCCATTTTCGACATCGCTACCTATGCCTTCATGTGGTACGTATTCCAGGCAAACGCGCCCGAGCACCAGACGCTGTTCCAGTCCGGCTGGTTCGTAGAGGGGTTGTTGTCGCAGACTTTGGTCGTGCACATGATCCGCACGCGCCGTATTCCCTTCCTGCAGAGCCGCGCCTCGTGGCCCCTGATGGGCATGACGCTGATGGTCGTCGTGCTGGGCCTGGCGCTGCCGTTTTCGCCGCTGGCAGAGTACTTCCAGCTGCAGGCGCTGCCCTGGAGCTACTTTCCCTGGCTGGCGGGCATCCTGCTCAGCTACTGCGTGCTGACGCAGCTGCTGAAGCACTTCTGGGTGCGCCGCTATGGCTGGCAGTAAAACGGTTCACATGCGGCGGGCGGTGCGCCCGCCGCCCACGCGAGAAACAATCATGAAAATCGCAATGTTCGCCGTGGTCGCGGCGGCGGGGCTGATTCCGCTGCAACAAGCGTTTGCCGCGGATCCGGGAACCAGCCTGCAACTTTATGGGGTCGTTGACGCCGGCGTGGCGGTGACGAAAGTATCCGGCCAGGGCAGCCGCAGCGGCTTGCTGGATGGCGGACTGACGGATTCGCTTTGGGGACTTCAGGGAACGGAGGAGCTCGGGGAAGGCTGGCAGGCCAGCTTCCAGCTTGAAAGCGGCTTCAATCCCTCCAGCGGCAGCAGCGCCGATGAACGCAGCTTCTTCAACTACGGCGCCTGGATCGGCCTGAACCATGCGCGCTACGGCGACTTGCGCCTGGGCCGCCAGTACAGCGTCGGCCAGACCTACGGCGATGCGCTGGAGATCGCGTCCTGGAAAGACATGGGCATGGGCGCGACCTTCAAGGCTTCCGACAACTACCAGTTCAGCAATATGGCGAATTACTACTTGCCGCTGTGGAACGGTTTCCAGGCGGGAATCGGCTACTCCTTCGACGCGAACGGGCTGGACCGATTTCGCACAGGCCAGAATCCTCGAGCAATCAGTCTCGGCCTGAAGTATGAGGACGGACCCTTGCTGGCCGTGGCCACCTGGGAGCAATTGCGCCTCGCTGCGCCCGCAGTCGCCGGGAGCGGCCGTCCCCAGGCGTTCCAGGTAGGCGCCTCGTATGATTTCGAAGTGCTCAAACTGGCGGTGGCGTGGTCGCGGCAGCGCAACGGCTATGTCGGTCTGGACGGCGGCGACCCCGATGAGCTTGGAGTCGGGCTTGGGCCCGTCGCATTTGTACAGGGCGGCACGGTCGATGCCTGGCTGATCGGCGTCAGCGTGCCGCTCGGTCCGGGCGCCGTCCTGGCGCAATGGTCGCTGGCCAGACCCGACTGGCGCTGGGCCAACGGCATGACGGCGCGCAACGCGCAGGTCGCGACCCTGGGTTACACCTACGACCTGTCCCCGCGCACCACGCTCTATGCCTTTGCCGGCTACGCGTCGAACTACGCGCTGGACAATCAGTTCGACCCCGCCAACTCCCACACCACGCGCGTCGGAACGGGAGTCTCGCACCGCTTCTGAACGCCGGGCCGTCCCGCGCGGCGCTGGCAGCGGGGAACTGCGGGGTCTACTACAATCGGCGGAGATCGACGCTTACCGCCGATCCCTGTCTTCCCGTCGTTCCTCGGATGGCCTGCATGGATAGTCTCGAATGGCTCGTACCCTGGGAGTTCTCTCCCACGCTGGTGGCTTCCTTCCTGGTCGCCATCGTGCTGTTCGTGCGCGGTCAACGTGTCCACCATGTAACGCGCGCGCGCCGCATCCTGTTCTGGACCGGGATGGTGCTGTTGTACCTGTCGCTGCACACGCGGCTGGACTACTACGCCGAGCGCATGTTCTTCATCCACCGCATCCAGCATCTGGTGCTGCATCATCTCGGGCCGCTGCTGGTCATGGCGGCTTTCCCCGGGCAGGTGATGCGCGCCGGATTGCCGATGGCCTGGCGCATCCGCCTGCGCGATTTCCTGCGCACCGGCGCGGGCCGCGCCACCGTGGCCGTCCTGACCAACAAGATCTTCGTGCCGGTGCTGTTCGTTTTCCTGGTGCTGGTCTGGCTGATTCCGTCGGTGCAGTTCTATTCCATGCTCGACTGGCGCCTGTATCGGATCATGAACTGGTCGGTGGTGATCAGCGGCTTCATGTACTGGAACCTCATCCTGGACCGCCGGCCTGCGCCGCCCGCGGCCATGACGCCCGGCGGCCGGGTCATTTCACCCGTGGCGACCATGCTGCCGCAGATGGTTGCCGGCGCCGTCATCGCTTTCACGGAAAGCGACATCTACCCGCTGTTCGAACTGTGCGGACGAGCCATCGCCATGTCGGCCCAGACCGACCAGACGATCGGCGGCCTGACGATGTGGATACCCGCTGCGCTGGTCGAGGTGATCGGGCTGATGGTGGCCCTGGGAACCTTGATGCGCCTGTCCGCGAAGGGACGCCTGCGCAAGGCCGACCGCGACGCGCGTGCGCGCGCCAAGGCGGGCGCGGCGCTATCGTCCTGAGCCGCCCGCCCGACTGCGCCCAGGTTATTCGGGACGCAGGCCGTGGTACTTCTTGCCCAGCGCCACGGTAGCCTGGAACATCCCAGCCTTGTTGCCGCAGTCGTAGCGCACGCCCTCGAAGCGGTGTGCGTACACGGCGCGCTCGCGCATCAGCGAAGCAATGCCGTCAGTCAGCTGGATCTCGTTGCCGGCGCCCATCTTCGTCGAACGCAGGTGGTCGAAGATGGCGGCTTCGAGCACATAGCGGCCCACGACCGCGAGCGTCGACGGGGCGGCCTCGGGATCCGGTTTTTCCACGATATGCGTGACGCGTTCGGTCCGGCCGTCCGCCGGGGTCTCGCCCGGATGGGTCGCCACGATGCCGTATTTGCGGGTGTCGGCGCGCGGCACGCCCTGCACGCCCAGCACACTGGCGTTGCGCGATACGGCAATATCCACCAGTTGCTTCATGGCCGGCGTATCTGCGTCGATCAGGTCGTCGGCGAGCAGCACGGCGAAGGGCTCGTCGCCCACGGCGGGCGCGGCCGACAGCACGGCGTGGCCCAGGCCCAGCGGGGCCGATTGGCGGATGTAGAGGCAATTCACATGCGCGGGTAGAATGCCTCGCACCATGGCCAGGAGCTCGTGCTTGCCCTTGCTTTCTAGGTCGGTTTCCAGCTCGGGGGCGGAATCGAAATGGTCTTCGATGGCGCGCTTGTTGCGACCGGTCACGAATATAAGGTCGGTGATGCCGGCGGCCACGGCTTCTTCCACCGCGTACTGAATCAGGGGCTTGTCGACCACGGGAAGCATTTCCTTGGGCATCGCCTTGGTGGCGGGCAGGAAGCGCGTGCCCATGCCGGCGACAGGGAAAACGGCTTTACGGACGGGACGCATTGAGACCTCGTTGAAGATTCGATGAAACATTTTAAGCTCATCGCTATCATAGGCTTATGAACCGCAGGAAAATGCCATCCATTTGCTCGATTGCGAAACGGGGCGCGATCGCCAGCCTGTGCGCGGCTCTTGCCGTGCCCGCCGTCCCCATCGCCGCCTGGGCGCAGCCGGTCGGGCTGCCATCCATGGGCGCCGCGTCGGCGGCCGAACTCTCCCCCATGCTCGAACGCAGCCTGGGCGAAGCCATTATGTCCCAGGGCCGTCGCGACCCCACTTACGTGGACGACTCCGAGCTCAGCCAGTACCTCACCACCATGGGCCGCAAGTTGGCGGCGTTCGCCCCGGGCGGGGTGCCTGACGTAGAAATGTTCGGCGTCCGCGATCCCGAGATCAACGCTTTCGCCATGCCGGGCGGCTTTATTGGCGTGAACACCGGGCTGATCGTGTCATCGGCGAGCGAATCCGAGCTTGCCGCCGTGCTGGCCCACGAAATCGGCCACGTCGTGCAGCGCCATATTGCGCGAGGCATGACGCAGCAGAACCAGAACGGCATGGTGATGCTGGCCAGCCTGGCCGGCGCGTTGCTGGCGGCGCTGGCCGGAGGCGGCGGCAACCTTGCCATGGGCGTCGCCGCGTTCGGGCAGGCCGCGGCTATCAACCGGCAACTGGGCTTTTCCCGCGATGCCGAACGCGAAGCCGACCGCGCCGGGCTCCAGATGCTGACCAAGGCGGGCTACGACGCCGACGGCATGGCCCAGATGTTCTCGCGGCTGATGAACGCATCCCGCCTGAATGAAGGGGCGGGCGGCGGCTCGTGGGCCAGCACCCACCCGCTGTCTATCGAACGTATGTCCGACGTGCAGAACCGGGCGCGGTCCATGCCCGCCTCGCGCCATCTGGACAGCGATGACTTCTGGTACATCCGCGCCAAGATGCGCGTGGTGCAGGGCCGCGACGCGGTCAGTCTGCGGTCGGCCGGCCAGCAATTGCAGGACGAGGCCCAGGCGCTGTCGGGAGTCAGGCAGTCGGCCGCCAATTACGGACTGGCGCTGCAGAATTTCCAGCGCAACAACCTGGCCGAAGCGGAACGCTATTGGAACCTTGCTTCCGCCGACGGACGCAGTTCGCCCCAGCTGGCGAAACTGAGCGTGGACATCGCACTGGCGCGCAAGGACTATCCGCGCGCCTTGTCGCTGGCGCTGGCGGGCACCAAGCGTTGGCCGGACCATCGCGCGCTGGGCATCGCGTATGCCCAGGCGCTGCAGGGCAATGGCCGGCACGCCGATGCGCAGGACTACCTGCGCGCCAAGATCAAGCAATGGGGCAGCGACGAACCCAGCCTGTATCAGATGCTGGCGCAAAGCGAAGAACGCAATGGCAAGCCGGTGCAGGCCCGACGCGACCTGGCCCGCTATTACGTGATGACGGGCGCCTACGCTGCGGCCGAATCACAGCTTCAACAGGCGCGTGGCCTGTCCAGCGACTTCTATGAGCAATCGCAGATCGACGTGCAGATCAAGGAAGTGAAGGACAAGCTGGCCGAAGAACGCCAACTGCTCGAGCGCTTCAAGTCCGGCTGACCCGCGCATCGCGTCGGCGGGCTCGACCCGCCCGTCGCGCGGGCGCCCGGCGCCCGCGGATCGGTCCTATTGCCCGGTTTCGAAAAAACGTCCCAGCCGCTGCGGCAGCCAGTTCAGGTGTCCGGGGAAACCGCCAGTCGGGAAACCCGCGTGTCCGCCGTCGGAAGGTTGGTGCAGCAGGATGCCGGGCGCGCAGTCTTCGGGTTTGGGCAGGGACGCCGCGGGAATGAAGGGATCATTGCGCGCGTTCAGCACCAGCGTCGGCACCACGATCTTGGGCAGCCACGGCTTGCTGGACGCGCGCGTCCAGTAATCCAGGGCATTGCGAAAGCCGTGCATCGGCGCAGTGTAGGTGTCGTCGAATTCGCGCAGGTCGTGCGCGTGCGCAATGCGCATGACGTCGATCGACCCCGGGAATCGATGTGCCTTTTCCAGCACCTTGCGCTTGAGCGTCTTCAGGAAATGCGCGGTGTACACCCGCCGGTTGACGATGCCCGTCGAGAGTGTCTTGCCGCAGGCGACCAGGTCCAGCGGCGCCGAGACGCCGGCGCATGCGGTCAGCCAGGCGGTGTCTTCCTGGTGTTCACCCAGGTATTTCAGCAGCGCGTTGCCGCCCAGCGATACGCCGACGGCGTGCCACCTGGCATGGGGAATGCGCTGGCGCACCGTTTCCAGCAAAAAACCGACCTCGGCCGAATCACCAGAATAATAGGCGCGCGCCAGCCGGTTGGGCACACCCGAGCATCCGCGAAAGTGTGCGATCACGACAATCCAGCCGCGCGCCCGGAAGTAATGCGCGACGGACTGCGCATAGCGGCTGTTGCTGCCGCCTTCAAGACCGTGGAACAGGATCAGGGCGGGCGTATCGGGCGTCTGCGGCAGGGACTTCCAATCCGCGTCCGTCATCCAGCGCGCGGCCGCGGTCTTGCCGTTTGCGACCGGACGCTGTCCGCTTACAGGCGCGCCGTCGGCGGCCTTGTGCGGAAACAGGCCGGGACCGGTCCAGTCGAAATCAACAAAGTCCGTATCCGGCGTGTCGACGCGGTCGCGCACGAACGCGATGCGGTGATACTGCGCGAACAGGGCGGCGTAAACCGTCTGGCTGTCGCCCCCGGGCAGCCAGGGGGGGACGGGGCAGGGCGATGTATCAAGACGAGCAGCAGCCAACTAGAAGTCCACCCGGGTCAATGGAGCATGTCGGGTACGTCGTGCAGATCGAGCACCCCGGCTTCCGTGGGCGCCTGCGAGGCATGGTGCATGACCATGCGCCAGCCGGTGGGGCCCTTGTGGTAGATGTTGGTTGCGTAGCAATTGGCGAATTGCGTGCCTTCACGCGTGCGCACCGCTACCTGTTCGACCAGCACGTGCACCGCGCACATCATGCTGAGCATGACCAGCGGGCGCAGTGGGCGGACGTGCAGCGGGCCGTTGGCCAGCACCTGTTGCCACGATTCGTGCACCGCGGAGTGGCCGACGATGCGCAGGCCCCCCGGATGGATGCATACGACTTCTTCGTCGTCGGCCCAGACCTGCATCAGGCGGACAGCGTCCGCCTGCTCAAGGGCTTCGTAGAACGCGTGTTCTGCTTCTTCGGGCGTGGCGAACATGGCTGCTGAAACGGATAAGCGTGTTGTGGGTCGGGAGACTCAGTGTCCGTGGCCGTGCAGCACCGTGCCGGCCTTCAGGCGGTATTCGGCGCCGCAATAAGCGCAGCTGGCCGAGCCGGTGCGGGCCACGTCCAGGAAGACGCGGGGGTGCATGCTCCAGAGCGGCGCCTTGGGGCCGGGACAGAACACGGGCAGGTCTTCGGCGCCTACCTCGATGACTTCGTGAGCGCGGGGGACGGCGGCCGGGGCAGCAGCGGTCATGGATATTCCTGAAAAAAGAACCGATATACGGCAGGTTGAAACAATGATGCGGTCTTGCGTAGCAAGGCCGCGCGAATCAGACTTTACTTAGCCAGTGATGGTACTTCGGGTTGCGGCCATTCACCACGTCAAAAAACGCGTTCTGCAGCAGTTCAGTGATCGGGCCGCGACGGCCCGCGCCGATTTGGCGGTTGTCGACCTCGCGGATGGGCGTCACTTCGGCGGCGGTGCCGGTGAAGAAAGCCTCGTCCGCAATGTAGACGTCGTCGCGGGTCAGGCGCCTGGTCACCACGCGCAGTCCGTTGTCGGCCGCCAACGCGTGGATGGTGGAGCGCGTGATTCCCGTCAGCGCGGAGGCGATCTCGGGTTCGTAGAGCACGCCGTCCTTGACGAGAAACAGGTTTTCGCCGGAGCCCTCGGCCACGAAACCGTCGGTATCCAGCAGCAGGGCCTCGTCGTAGCCGTCCTGCAGGGCTTCGGTGTTGGCCAGGATGGAATTGGCGTACGTGGTGGCCACCTTGGCGCGCGGCATCGTGACGTTCACGTGCTGGCGCGCAAACGAAGACACCTTGACGCGGATGCCGTCGGACAACGCCTCTTCGCCCAGATAGGCGCCCCACGGCCACGCCGCGATGGCGACATGAACCCGCGCGCCCTTGGGCGACACGCCCATTTTTTCCGGGCCGTAGAACACCAGGGGACGGATATAGCCGGATTGAAGCTGGTTCCCGCGCACGACCATCCGTTGGGCCTCGTTGATCGTGTCGCGATCAAACGGCATGGGGATCTGATAAATGTGCGCGGAATTGAAGAGCCGGTTGGTGTGGTCTTCGAGACGGAAGATGGCGGTGCCGATCGTGGAGTGATAAGCGCGCACGCCTTCGAAGACGGACAGTCCGTAATGCAGGGAATGCGTCAGGACGTGCGTCGTGGCGTCTCGCCATGGAACGAGCTTGCCGTCATACCAGATGAAACCGTCGCGGTCAGCCATCGACATGGTCTACTCCACACAGTGCGCGCCAGACCTGCCGCAACGCGCCAGGTCCCAAGGGGTCAAGAATCTTGAGGCCGCTATTGTATCAAGCAGCGAGGTTACAATAAGCGCCTATTCGCGCACCGGCGAAGGGCCCAGGCCCGCATTTCGTGATTCCGGCGGGCGAACGGGCTGCCGCGTGTTTTCTTCCCATAGAGTTTCCATGTCGTCCTGTCTGAATCGCCAGGGGCCAGCCGTTGTCCTCTGAATCCGCGCTTCCTGAATCCGAAGACCCCGCGCAGGTCCGCCAGGAACGCCTGACCGCCTTCCGTGCAGGTATCCATGCAATAGTGCCGGCCCTTATCGCCACCGCGACGTGGGGCCTGGTGACCGGCGTGGCCATGGTCAAGTCCGGACTGACCGAATCCATGGCGCTGGCGATGACCCTGCTGCTCTACGCCGGCTCCGCGCAGTTGACCTCGCTGCCGCTCATCGCCACTGGCGCGCCGCTTTGGCTGATTTTCGCGGCCGGCTGCGTCGTGAACCTGCGCTTCATCATCTTCGGCGCCGCGCTGCAGCCGTATTTCCGTCACCTGTCCTGGCCCAAGCGGCTGGGGCTGGGCTATTTCACGACCGACATGGGCTTTGTGCTGTTCATGCCGCGTTACGGCGATTCGGTCGAGCGCGGCACGCGCGAACAGCTATGGTTCTTCCTGGGCACGATCGCGCCGGGCTGGCTGGTGTGGCAGTCGTCATCCATCGTCGGCATCTATCTGGGCGCGATGGTGCCCACCGCCTGGTCGCTGGACTTTGCCGCCGTGCTGGCGTTGCTGGCCATCACCGTGCCCCTGGCAAGCTCCAAGCCCATGGTGGTGTCCATGCTGGCGGCCGGCGTAGTCGCCTGGGTGGGGCAGGCGCTGCCGCTGCGCCTGGGCCTGGCTGCGGCCGTCATCGCCGGCGTGGCGGGCGGCATCTGGGCGGAACGCTTCTTCAAGGCGCGCCCATGACGCTCTGGTCCACCGAAATCTACGTCTACAGCGCCATCCTGTTGCTTGCCTTGTGCAGCGTGCTGACACGCGCCGGCTTCATGCTCTTTGGCGACTACATTCCGCTGCCCGACAACGTGCGCCGCGCCTTGCGCTATGCGCCTGCCGCGGCGCTGACGGCCATCGTGGTTCCCGACCTGCTGCCCTGGAAGGCCGGGTTGGGGCCAGTGTTCGATTACAAACTGGTGGCCGGACTGGTTGCCATATTGGTGTTCCTGCGCACGCGCAGCGCGGTCCTGGTGATTGTCGTCGGCATGCTGGTTCTGTGGGGGCTGCGCTGGCTGGCCGGCTGACGGCCGGTATTTCGTTTGGATGATGTCCATTCTGTGGACACTTGTGGCACTCCGTATGCCCCGTTGCGCGGCCCGAACCCGCCTTCAACCGGCCCGCGGCGGGTCGATTTGACCGTGTGGTAATGCGGCTGCGCTAAAATTCACTTATCCACAGCAATCCGGGCCTGGTACTGCCCACATAAGTATCGAATCCAGAATGCGCCTTGTGGCCTGCAAAGGCAGGGCGTGGATTGTCCGCGAAGCCGCTGGCGAGTCGCGGCAATATGCGTGCCGCCGCGATGCGGTCACGCGTTTTCGGGTTGCCCCGATGCATATGTAGAGCAGTGCGCGTAGCACTCTCGTTTTGTTCTTTTTCACTGGTCCCGGTATCTGCCAAACCCTGATGATTGAATCCACTCAAACCGAAGCACCCACCGCTGACGCGCCCGCGCCGACGTTCGCCGAATTCGGGCTGCACCCCTTGTTGCTGCAGTCCATCGCCGAAACCGGCTACACCACTCCTACGCCCATCCAGGCGCAAGCCATCCCCGTCGTGGTGTCGGGCCGCGACGTCATGGGCGCCGCCCAGACGGGCACGGGCAAGACGGCGGCCTTCACGCTGCCCATCCTGCACCGTCTCATGCCGCTGGCCAACACCAGCGCATCGCCCGCCCGGCATCCGGTGCGCGCGCTGATCCTCACGCCCACGCGCGAGCTGGCGGACCAGGTTTATGAAAGCGTCAAGCGCTACAGCAAGCAGACGCCCTTGCGTTCGGCAGTGGTGTTCGGCGGCGTGGATATCGGCCCGCAAAAGGAAGCGTTGCGTCGCGGTTGCGAAGTGCTGGTCGCCACGCCGGGCCGCTTGCTGGATCACGTCGAACAAAAGAACGTGAATCTCAGCCAGGTGGGCATTCTGGTGCTGGACGAAGCCGACCGCATGCTCGACATGGGCTTCCTGCCGGACCTGGAACGCATCATTCGCCTGTTGCCCGCACAGCGGCAGGGCCTGCTGTTCTCCGCCACGTTCAGCAACGAAATCCGCAAGCTTGGCCGCTCGTACCTGAATCATCCCGTCGAAATCGAAGTCGCGGCGCGCAACGCCACCGCAACGACGATCACGCAGATCGCCTACAAGATGACCAGCGACGCCAAGCGCGCCGCCGTCGTCCACCTGGTGAAGTCGCGCGGACTGAAACAGGTCATTGTTTTCTCCAACACCAAGATCGGCACGGCGCGCCTTGCGCGCGACCTGGAACGCGACGGCGTGAAGGCTGAATCGATCCACGGCGACAAGACCCAGGCCGACCGGATGAAGGCGCTCGAAGCCTTCAAGGCCGGCGAGCTCGAAGTGCTGGTCGCCACCGACGTGGCCGCGCGCGGCCTTGACGTCGCCGGCGTGCCCTGCGTGATCAACTACGATCTGCCCTACAACGCCGAAGACTACGTGCACCGCATCGGCCGTACCGGCCGGGCGGGCGCGTCGGGCGAAGCCATCGCCCTGTTCACGGCGGACGAAGAGCGTTTCCTGCTCGACATCGAAAAGCTCATCAAGCGCGAAGTGCCGCGCGGCTCGCTCGACGTGCCGGCCGACCTGATCGCCCGCAGCCATCGCCGCAGCGAAGGCCATTCCCATTCGCGCGAAGGGCGCGAGAGCGGCCGTGACCGCGACAGCCGCGGCGACCGTGGCGACCGCGGCCGTTCCTCGGACCGCCGTTCCAGCCACCATTCGGGCGGGTCCCGCCAGCCGGTGGACGACTTCTTCTTCAAGCCCTACGAGCCCTCCGCGCCGTCCAAGCCGGCCGAAGAGCAGGACTCCCGGAACGACGCGTCGCCGACTTCCACCCCCAAGCGTCAGATCGCGGTGCTGCTCGGCGGTAGCCGCAAGCCCTGACCGCTTCATCGGCGTCCCCAACGAAAAACCCGCAAGGCCTTCAGGCCTTGCGGGTTTTTTTTTTCTATTGGCGCCGGATATAGAAAGGTCAGGCGGCCGCGAGCATTCTTGGCAGGTCGGGCAGGGCTGCGGCCACCGGGGAGCTGTCTTCGTTGAGGCTTTCCAGAAGGCGTTCCAGATGGCCGATGTGCGGCAGCATGGGTCCGTAGAACACCACGCGCGCGCCGATCTGCACCAGCAGCGTGGGGAAGTTCTCGACGTCGACGTCGCCAAGCAGTTCCGCGTGGTCTTCGATGTCGACCCAGGCGAACACGTGCTGCGGCAATGCGTCGGCCAAGGCCTGCAGCTTGGGTTTGTATTCTTCGCAAGTGTCGCACCAGGCGGCGCAGAAGCAGGCGATCAGCCAGGCATTGGGCGTTGCGCCCAGGCGCGCACGCAGGGGTGCAAGGTCGGTACCGGGGGTAAGCAGTGACATGTGAGCAGGTCGGGGCGTGTTTGACTATCATACCCGGGATGTTCATCCCTTATTTCCAACTGCCATGACCGTATTGCGCCCTGAATCCGCCTCGCCCGGCAATGGCCGACTGTCCGGCGCGGGGGCGGGCGCTGCCAGCGTGGGACAGGCGTTCAAGCGTGCGCTCGTGTCCCAATGCCACCCCACCATGCTGTTCGCGGTGTTGTTGCCCTTCCTGATTTCGCTGGTCGGCGCCGTCCTGCTCTTGTGGCTGTTCTGGACGCCCCTGACGGAATGGCTGCGCGTCGAGGCCTCGGAATGGGACTTCGTCAACCGCGTCGACGCGTGGCTGGTCGCGGTGGGGCTGTTCTCGCTCAAGATCTACCTGATACCGGTCATCGCGGCGGCGATCCTGCTGCCGGTGTCGGGCATCCTCGGACTTGCGATCGCGGCGGTGTTCGTCATGCCGCTGGTGCTGCGTCATGTGGGCCAGCGCGAGTACGCGACGGTTGGTCGGCGAGGCAAGTTTTCCACGGCGGTCAGCGTATGGAATGCGGTCTGGGTTTCGGCGGCATTCGCGGTCGGCTGGGTCCTGACCCTGCCGTTGTGGCTGGTGCCTCCGATGGCCGTCGTGCTATCGATCTTTTGGTGGGCGTTCGCGTTTTCGCGCATGATGCGCGTCGACGCGATCGTGGAGCACGCCAGTCCCGATGAACGCAAACTGCTCCTGCATCGGAACAACGGCGGCTTCTGGAGCATCGGCCTGATCTGTTCGTTGCTGAACCTGCTGCCTCCCGCCTGGATTATCCTGCCGGTGTTCTCGGCACTGGTCTACGCGCATTACGGCCTGGAAGCGCTGAAGCGCTTGCGGGAAGACCGCGTCATTGACGTCTGATCGGCGTCTTTCTCTTTCCAATGGAATCGGACATGGCAGCAGAATCCAACTCCCGTCGCATCGGCCTCATCATCGTCGGGGACGAAATCCTGTCGGGCCGCCGCCAGGACAAGCATTTTTCCAAGATCGTCGAAATGCTCAGTGCGCGAGGCATGCATCTGAGCTGGGCCGAATTCCTGCCGGACGAGCGCGACCGGCTGGTGGCCGCCTACGAACGCAGCTTTGCAACCGGCGACGTCGTTTTTTCCTGCGGCGGAATCGGCGGCACGCCGGATGACCATACCCGTCAGGCGGCAGCGGCTGCCCTCGGTTTGCCGCTGGCCCTGCACCCCGAAGCCGAACAAGCCATCGCCCTGCGCACCCAGGAAATGGCCGCCAAAGGGCAGGGCACCGCAGACATGAGCGCGCCCGAAAACCAGCAACGACTGCAAATGGGCATGTTCCCGCAAGGCTGCGAGATCGTTCCCAATCCGTACAACCGCATTCCCGGCTTCTTCATCCAGGACCATACCTTCGTGCCCGGATTTCCCGTCATGGCGTGGCCAATGCTGGAGTGGACCCTGGATACCCGGTATCGTGCGCTGCAGCATGTGCGGTCGCACGTAGAACACTCTTTCCTCGTGTTCAGCATGCCCGAATCCCGCATCACGCCCGCGATGGTCAGCGTCGAAACCCGCTGGCCCGGCGTGCGCGCCTTCAGCTTGCCCAGCGTCGGCGAGGCCGGCGGAATGCCCCATATCGAACTGGGTGTTAAGGGCGAGCCCGAAGGATCGGCCGCCGCGCTGGAGTTCCTGCGGGCGGAAGTGCTTCGCCTGGGCGGCAAGCTGGCGCCACCTGCGGCGGCGTGATTCGCAGGTTGGACGAAGGTGGCCGCACTGCCCCCTTCATCAAATTCTGATTGCCAAACAGGCCGCTAAATTTCACAATACGGGAAAGAACTGTTTGCTGCGATGCCGCAATGTCACTCCGTGGCCACGCGGCGCTAGCCCACCTCTTCCATGCCCCGTCTGCCGACCCCCCGCAATCCCCTGGACGCCGAGACCGAAGGCGGTTCCTCACATCCCATCGCGATTCAGGTCATTGAACGCGCGATGCGCCTGCTGGACGCCCTGGCCGCGCAGCCGGATCCGGTCACGCTCAAAGAGCTGTCCGCCACCACCGGTTTGCATGCATCCACCGCGCACCGCATCCTCAACGACCTGGTCGTAGGGCGCTATGTCGAACGCGTCGACAATGGCCTGTACCAGTTGGGCATGCGGCTGCTGGAACTGGGGTCCCTGGTCAAAGGCCGGCTCAATGTGCGCGAAGCCGCCATCCCCGCCATGCGGTCGCTGCACAAGCTCACCGGCCAGACCATCAATCTTTCCGTCCAGCAGGGCGACGAGATCGTCTACATCGACCGCGCCTGGAGCGAACGCTCGGGCATGCAGGTGGTGCGGGCAATCGGCGGCCGGGCGCCCCTGCATCTCACGTCCACCGGCAAGCTGTTCCTTTCCACGGGCGATACGCGCCAGGTGCGCGCCTATGCGCTGCGCACGGGGCTGGCGGGCCATACGCGCAACAGCCTGACCGACCTGGACAAGCTGGAACGCGAACTCGCGCTGGTCCGGCGCCACGGTTACGCCCGGGACAACGAAGAACTTGAACTTGGCGTGCGGTGCATCGCCGCCGGCATCTTCGACGATACCGGCAAGCTGGTGGCCGGCCTGTCCATCTCGGCTCCGGCCGAGCGCCTGCAGGACGACTGGATCAAGGCGCTGGTCGACACGGCCGCAAGCATTTCCGAAGCCCTGGGATTTGAGCCGTCGGTGTCCACTGGATTCAACGGCCTGGGCATGGCGGCAGAGGCCTTGCGACCCTGAACCCGCCTCCCCCAGCAAAAAGCCCCCATGCGGGGGCTTTTTGGTTTCTGGGGACAGAGTCCCGGCCAATCCGGGGGCGTCGCCATCAGGCGACCCCCGGTTGGCTGTCCCCGGCTGCAGGGCGCTTATTGCTTTTCGATGCCCGCCTTCTGGAACAGCTGGGCCCACTGCGGCACCTGCTGCTTGACCTTGGCTTGCAGCGCGTCGGGGTTGGCTTCCGAGGTCAGCACGGTGGCGCCGAGCTGCTTCATGCGCTCCTGGAACTTCGGATCGGCCAAACCGGCTTGCAGGCTCTTGACGAGCTTGTCGACGACGGGCTTGGGCGTGCCCTTCGGCACCCACATACCGTGCCAGATACCCACTTCAAAGCCCTTGAAGCCGGACTCGTCCATGGTCGGCAGCTTGGGCAGCGTGGGAACGCGCTGCAGGCTGGTCACGGCATAGGCCTTCACCTTGCCGGCTTCGATCTGCTGCGTGGTGTTGGTGGTCTGGTCGCACATCAGGTCGACCTGCTTGCCCAGCAGGTCGTTCATGGCGGGGGCGGTGCCCTTGTAGGGGATCGTCAGCAATTGCACGCCCAGCGCCTCGACCAGCATGGTGCCGCACAGGTGGCTGGCGGCCCCGATGCCGGCGTTGGCCAGCGACACCTTGTCCTTGTTCTTTTTGACGTACTCCGCCAATTCGCCGATGGTGTTGGGCGGGAAGTCCGAACGCGCGACGATGGTCATCGGCACGTCGACCACCAGGCCAATCGGCTCGAAGCTGGTGAAGGGGTCGTAACCCGGATTCTTGTACAGCGAAGGGGCGGTCGAGAAACCGGCGTGCATCAACAGGACGGAATAGCCGTCCGGCTGCGCGCGCGCGACCTGAGTGGTGCCGATGGTGCCACCGGCGCCGCCTTTGTTTTCAACCACGACCGTCTGGCCCAGGCTGGGGCGCATGGCTTCCGCGAGAGAGCGGGCGACGTTGTCGGTCGGACCGCCTGCAGCGAACGGCACCACCATGTTGATGGGGCGCTCCGGATATTCCGCTTGCGCGGCGCCGGCCGCGAAGAAGGCACCGGCCGCGAGCAGGGCCGAAAGCGTGCGGGGAATGAGGGTCATGAGGTCTCCGATTGCAGGGTTTTGCTTGCTGCGATTTAGTTATCAACCGCTGACATGTAGTTTGTATTTGTCTGTCATCAGCGTGAAAGCAGTGTAGAAAAGAATTGATACCGCGTCATGTCCGGTATTTCCCGAATCATGGGAAATCGTTGAGCAGAATCAATGCCGGAGAGGGGCCGCCCAGCGAAAGTGCAAACACTTGTTGCGCCGCACAAAAACTGCTTGACAAGGTTTTTACCGCGTCTAGAATAGCAATTGTGCAGTGCATCAAACGCGCCGGCGGTAGCTTGTAGTACCAGTTTCCGCGCACGTTGATTTATTTCGTCGCAGACAACCATCCCTACTTGCCGGACGCTGTCCGGCTACCCTGAGAGGAGCATCCTATGAGCGCCATTCCGCAACAAGTCCTGGACCGCCAAAAGGCCAGCATCAACACCATCGTGGCCGCGCAGACCGCCGTTTTCGCCGGTTTCGAAAAGCTGGTCGAACTGAACCTGAAGGTCGTGAAGGCCACCCTGGACGAAGTCGCCCAGAAATCGCAGCAAGCTGCTGAAGTGAAGGATCCGCAGGAAGCCGCAGCGTTCGCCACCGGCCTGCTGCAGCCCGGCGCCGAAAAGGCCCTGGCCTACACCAAGCACGTGTACGACATCGTTGCCGGCGTGCAAGGCAGCCTGGTCAAGCTGACCGAAGAACAGATCGCCGAAAGCCAGCAGCAGCTGAGCGAAGCCGTCGACCAGTTCTCCAAGAACGCCCCGACCGGCTCCGAAAGCGCCGTCGCCCTGATCAAGTCGTCGCTGGCCACCGCGACCAGCGCCTACGATTCGATGACCAAGGCCGCCAAGCAGGCTGCTGAAGTCGCCGAATCGAACCTGAACGCCGCCGCCAACGCGACCTTCAAGGCCGCCACGGACGCCGCCGACGCCGCCAACAAGGTCGCCGGCCGTACCCGTCGCAGCGCCTAAAGTTGGACGCAGGGCTGCGCAAATCGCAGTTATGTAGTACTGTTGAGTGACAGAGCAGAGCTGGAATTAGGGCCACCCACAGGGTGGCCCCTTTTTTTTGCCCAGAGCGGGCGGATCAAAGCTTGGCAGGCAAACGGCAAACGGCAAACCCCGCGTTCAGCGACGCGCCACGGCTTGCACGCACTCGCCCACCAGCGCCGGGCCGCGGTAGATCAGGCCGGTGTAGAGCTGCACCGCGTCGGCGCCCGCTTCCATCTTTTCGCGGGCCTCTCGGCCCGACATCACCCCACCAACACCGATGATCGCCAGGCTGTTGCCCAGCTGTTCTTTCAGGCGGCGGATGACGGCGAGCGACAACTGATGCACCGGCGCGCCGGACAGCCCGCCGGCTTCTTCGGCGTGCGCCTGGCCTGCGACGGCGTCGCGCGACAGCGTGGTGTTCGTGGCGATGACTCCATCGATGCCATGACGCGGCAGGATGTCGGCGATGGCGTCGATCTGCTCCTGGGTCAGGTCGGGGGCGATCTTCACCGCCATCGGAACGCGCCGTTGGTGCTGGTCTTCCAGCGCGCGGCGCTTGTCGGCCAGTTGCCCCAACAGTGCGGAGAGCTCGTCGCCGCTTTGCAGCGCGCGCAGATTCTTGGTGTTGGGCGACGAAATATTCACCGTTACGTAGTCGGCATGCGGGTACACGCCTTCCAGGCCGATGAGGTAGTCGTCAGCCGCGCGTTCGATGGGCGTATCGGCGTTCTTTCCGATATTCAATCCCAGGATCCCGCCCTGCTTGCGAAACGAGCTGCGCTGCACGTTCGCCAGGAAGGCATCCAGGCCCTGGTTGTTGAAGCCCAGCCGGTTGATCAGCGCATTGGCGCGCGGCAGGCGGAACATGCGAGGCTTGGGATTGCCGGGCTGGGCGCGGGGAGTCACCGTGCCGACCTCGATGAAGCCGAAACCCAGGTTGCCCAGCGCGTCGATATACGCGCCATTCTTGTCCAGGCCTGCCGCCAGGCCGATCGGATTGGCCAACTGCATCCCCATCAGCGTGCTGGGCGCCTTGGGCTGCGCGTGCAGGAGCTTGCGCGTGGCGCCGCATTCATAAGCGCGTTGCAGCCCCGACAAAGTGACTTCGTGGGCGGTTTCCGCGTCCATGGCGAACAGCGCCGGGCGGGCCAGGGGATAGGCATGGAAAAGGATAGACATGGGGCGGAATTGTAGAGCGAATCGGGCCGGACTTGCGGTGGCCAACGGCTTGGGACGCAGGCAGGGGAAATCAGAAGGAAGGCGAGCCGTCGGCCGGCGCGCGAGGGATAGCCGCCTCGGGTTTGTCGCGCCACTGGCCGTCCACCAGGAACTGCGCCGGCCGGAAGGCCGATTTGTAGGACATCTTGCGGCTGTCAGCGATCCAGTAGCCCAGGTATAGCCAAGGCAGGTTCAGCGCGCGGCACTGTTCGATCTGCCAGAGGATGCTGTACGTGCCCAGGCCGTCGGCGATATCGGGGTCGTAGAAGGTGTAGACCGAGGACAGGCCGTCGTCCAGGACGTCGATGATGGAGACCATGACCAGCACGCCTTCCGGATTCCGGAATTCGACCAGGCGAGTGTTGACGCGGCTGGTAAGCAGGAACTGCGCATACTGGGTGCGGCTGTCTTCGTCCATGCCGCCACCCGGGTGCCGTCCCTGCTGATAGCGGGTGTAAAGCCGGTAGTGTTCCGGCGACCAGGCCAGTTCCGCCACGAACGATTGCAGATGCAGATGGTCGCGCCAGGCGCGGCGCTGGCTGCGATTGGGCGTGAATCCCGCCGCGTCCACGCGCACCGGGATACAGGCCTGGCAGTTGTCGCAATGAGGACGGTAGGTGAACAGCCCGCTGCGGCGAAAGCCCTGTTCAACCAACTGGGAATACGTGCCCGCGTTGATCAGGTGGCCGGGCGCGGCAACCTGCGACCGGGCCTGTCGACCCGGCAGGTAACTGCACGGGTAGGGGGCGGTTGCATAGAACTGCAGCGTGGAGAAGGGAAGTTCTTTAAGCTGGCTCATTGGAGGTCCCGCAGCATGGCGGCGAGCCCTGACGGGAGTGGCTCCATATTAACGCCTAACCGGCGCTGCAATCCGGGCTGGCAGGCGTGACCGGATGCAATCGTCCCTGGCTGTCCAGCGTGCCTGCAGCCCACGAAATGCCGGGTAGCGACGTGGTCTTGCGCACGTGCTCCAGGAAGCGCGACCGCGGCACGGGACGCGCGCCCATGCTGGCCAGATGCCGCGTCTGCTGCTGGCAGTCGATCCACTCCACCCCTTGCGCCGCCAGGAATCTGACCAGGTAAGCCAGCGCAATCTTGGACGCATTGGGCACGCGCGTGAACATGGATTCGCCGAAAAACATGCGGCCCAGGTTGATGCCGTATAGCCCTCCCGCCAGTTCACCGTCAATCCAGGTCTCGATGCTGTGCACGTACCCCGCTTCGTGCCAGCTCCGGTAGGCCTCCTGCATCGCGGCGGTGATCCAGGTGCCTGGTTGCCCGTCGCGGGGCGCCGCGCAGGCGGCCATGACCTGGGTGAAGGACGTGTCCACACGAACCTGGACGCGCGGGGGGGGATCGTTTTCCTGGCTGGCGATCTGCCTGAGTTGCTTGCGCAAAGAATGCGACGGAGCGAAATCCTTGATGGCCAGCACCATGCGGGGATCCGGGCTCCACCACAGCACCGGCTCGCCCTCGGAATACCAGGGAAAGATGCCGTTCGAATAGGCCTGGATCAGCCGGGTTGGGGACAGGTCGGCGCCGGCGGCCAGCAGGCCGTCCGGATCCGTCAGCGCGAATTCCGCGGGAGGAAACGGGGTGTCGGCGGCCAGCCAGGGCAGTTTCAACGGTGGGATTCTAGGGTGTAGTGATGGGGGCCGAAGGTGCCGCGCTTGCGGTCTTCGAAGAACAGCCGCAGGGTGCTCGCGACGGTGCGGAACGCCAGGTCATCCCAGGGGATCTCGGCTTCGTCGTAGTAGCGGGCCTCCAGGCTTTCCGGGCCGGGATCCAGCTCGGGTCCGACGGCCTGCGCCAGATAGAAGACATGCACCTGTTCAATCTGCGGAACGTCGATGATGGTGTAGATGTCGCCCAGCTGGATCTTGGCGCCGGATTCCTCGAGGGTCTCGCGCGCGGCGCCCTGCGCGGTGCTTTCGCCCAGTTCCATGAAGCCCGCCGGCAGCGTCCACGTGTTGTAGCGCGGTTCGATGGCGCGGCGGCAGAGCAGCACGCGGTTCTCCCAAACGGGGACGGTGCCGACCACCAACCGGGGATTCTGATAATGGATCGCGCCGCAGTGATCGCAGATGTCGCGCTCTCGGTTGTCGCCTTCCGGCACCCGGCGGTTTACCGGCGAGCCGCACTGGCTGCAGAAATGGGAACGGCGCGGAGCGGGGAAGTATTCGATGGGCGATTTGGCGGTCATGGGTACGATTCTAACGGCTGCGGCGGGTCGTGGCGCGCCGCCCGGGCGGGGTGGGCGCCTGGCTGCCGAAGCGGACTTCCAGGTGCTCGACGAATGACCTTACCTTGGGCGACAGGAACCGCCGATGCGGGTAGACGGCCACCATGGAGATGGGCGTATGGGCATAGTCCGTAAGCAGCGCCACGAGGCGTCCGGCGCGGATGTCGTCGCCCACCAGGAACTCCGGTTGCAGGATGATTCCGTGGCCCGCCAGCGCGGCGGTGCGCAGCACGTCGCCGTTGTTGGCGCGCAGCGCCGCGTTCACGCGCACCAGATGCGTCACGCCGTCTTTCTCGAAATGCCATTCGTTGCCGGTGCTGGCGTAGGCGTAATGCAGGCACCGGTGCTGCTTGAGGTCTTCGGGGACTATCGGCGCGCCATGCCGCTGCAGGTAGGACGGCGCCGCGCACACCAGCAACTGCTGGGGCGCAAGCGGCCGCGCCACCAGGGATGAATCCAGCAGTGGTCCGATCCGTACGGCCACGTCGTAGCCGTCCTCCACCAGGTCCACCACCCGGTCGTTCAAGTCCAGGTCGATCACGACGTCGGGATAGCGTTGCAGGTATTCCGCGATGGCCGGGCCCAGATGCAGGATGCCGAAGGAAACGGGCGCGCTGACCCGCAGCCGCCCGCTGGGCCGCTGTCCTTCGGCCTGCAGCGATAGTTCCAGGTCCGCGACCTCGGCCAGGATGGGCCGCACGCGTTCGTAGAAGGCGCGGCCGGCGTCGGTCATGCTCAGCTTGCGGGTGGTGCGATTGAGCAGCCGCACGCCGTACTTTTGCTCAAGGTAGGCGATCTGCCGCGTCACCACGGAACGCGCTTGGCCCATTTTGTCGGCCGCGGCCGCAAACGAGCCCAGCTCGACGACCTTGGCGTAGGTCTGCATGGCGGTGTGGGTGTCCAAGATTGTTTCCTATCGAGGAACAATAATTTGCAATTCTGCATGTTTATCTTTGTTTTTGGAATCGCAAGAATACGACCCACGAAGAATCCACCCGTTCCGGTCGATTCGTGTTTCCGCACAAGGATGATTGCAATGACTGATACCCGTACCGCGCCGTATGCCGCGCTGCTGCTGCGCGTCGCGCTTGGCGTGATGTTCCTGGCCCACGGCCTGACCAAGCTGCTGGTCTTTACCCTGCCCGGCACCGCGCAGTTCTTCGCCAAGATCGGCTTCGCAGGTTGGCTGGCCTATCCCGTCACGTTCTTCGAAGTCGGCGCGGGCGTCATGCTGATCCTGGGCATCTTGCCGCGCTGGGTTGCCGCCATTGCGGTCGTCCAGCTCTTTGTCGCTTCGACGGTCCACTTCGGCAACGGCTGGGGCTTTGGCAATGCGGGCGGCGGCTGGGAATATCCCATCTTCCTGACCGTGGCCGCTGCGGCGCTGGCCCTGCTGGGCGACGGCAAGTTCGCGCTGGTCAAGAGCAAGCGCGGCTGAACGCCAGCGAACGGCCGGCCACTGGTCAAGGGATGTTCTGACTGATCCGATTGGGGGCGTCAGGCCGGGTCGGCCTGCGGGTTCGGCGTGAATCCCAGGCGCCCAGGGATTGCCTGGCGCGCCACGGATTGCAGGGGCGCTGCCGGGTAGACGCCGGGACGCGCCGCCATGACGGGCTGGTCTGGCGTCAGGTCGGCCAGCGCGTCCAGCAAGGGGGCGCCGTCAGCGGTCGTCATTTTTTCCAGCAGGGGCTGGAGATCGCGATCCAGCACGACGCCGCCGCCTAGCGGCGTCATCGCGTAGAGATGCCCGGCGTCATCCAGCAACCATTCGCTGATTGATTCCACCGGGGCGTCCGTGTGCGTGACCAATGCGTGATTGTCGTCCGCCAGGCGCAATACATAAGGCGCCGCATCCAGCCGCACGAACACACGCTGGGGCCCATTCTGGAAAAACCAGCGGCCGGCGTCTTCGTGGTCGTAGTTGCGGTTGATGAATTCCAGGATCTGCGTGTTGGTGATGGGCTCGCCCGGTCCGCCGTCGGCGGCCTGGCCTTGCGGGTGCAGGCGCCAGCGGCCGCGCGCATCCAGCGAGAGCCAGCCGTGCACCGCCGGCACATTCGGCCAGCGGGCAAGGGCGTCTTTCACCGATTGGTCCATGTTGTCAGGGGCGGATGACGATCGTGGGGGAGATGACGATACCGGGCTGCACCGGCATCACGGGCACGGCCACGGGTTGCGGCGCATAGCCATAAGCATAGTCGTCGCGGCATTTGCGCTTTTCACTATAGTCGCCGTTGCGCTTCCATTTGCGCTCGACCTTACAGGCGCCATCCCAGTACTTCTCTTTATAGTCGCCGCCTTTGTGGCGATGGTGATGATGTTTGTCACCCGCCTCGGCGGCAAAAGGCGCCAGCGAGATCAGCGCGGCCGCGGACAACGTCAGAAGCGAAGACGATCGGCGAGTCGCGCCCGTCCGAAATACCGAAAAGTTATGCATGGAGTCATCGTTTAAATGAAAACGGGGTCACCATAGCAATCATCCGGCTGACGGGGCGTAGGGATGGGTAACGAGATGCTGGGGGGAGGGGGAAAGATGCTGGAGGCGCAAGCCGGAATCGAACCGACGTACACGGATTTGCAATCCGCTGCATAACCACTCTGCCATTGCGCCAGCACTTGCAAGAAAAAAGGAAGCGCGGATGTGGGCCGGTGCTTCCTCTTTGTATTTGGAGCGGGAGACGAGTCTCGAACTCGCGACCTCAACCTTGGCAAGGTTGCGCTCTACCAACTGAGCTACTCCCGCGGGGGGTACTACTAAAACACTGCTGGGGTACTGCTGCGGTACTGCTTAATGCAGTGCTCACCTTTGTGCAGTTCTCCACTTTGGCGCCACCACCTGGTTGGCTTCAGGGGTAATTCACCAAAGACAGCGATTGTACATGTTTTTTGGGGTCTTTGTACAGTAGACCGGACAATCTGGAGCGGGAGACGAGTCTCGAACTCGCGACCTCAACCTTGGCAAGGTTGCGCTCTACCAACTGAGCTACTCCCGCGGGGGGTACTACTAAAACACTGCTGGGGTACTGCTGCGGTACTGCTTAATGCAGTGCTCACCTTTGTGCAGTTCTCCACTTTGGCGCCACCACCTGGTTGGCTTCAGGGGTAATTCACCAAAGACAGCGATTGTACATGTTTTTTGGGGTCTTTGTACAGTAGACCGGACAATCTGGAGCGGGAGACGAGTCTCGAACTCGCGACCTCAACCTTGGCAAGGTTGCGCTC
>NZ_DAMDGT010000020.1:0-92468 GCF_032102605.1 Achromobacter sp.
CGTAGCTTGCTACGGATACCGTCCCGTAGGTGTCAACCTATGCCAGGACGGGTCAGCGGAATCACGAGAAGGACATGTCCGACACGACTTCGAGTGACCGTATCCACAGCACCAGGCCTGTCACGCAGGCGCCCAGGACCAGGGCGCGCAGCCATACTGCAAGCCCGTCCTGCGCCGGCGGCGTGCCGGCGGGCACGTCCTTGGCGTCGACGTCGCCGGTGATGATGGCCCGCACCAGGCGCTTGCGGCGCACCGCCACGTACCAGGTCACGGCCAGCAGATGCAGGGCGACGAGGCCGATGATCACCCATTCATTGAGCTTGTGCCAGGACGTCATGGCGCTGGCGGTGGATTCCGCGACGTGCCCGAACAGGGGGCCTTGCGTCATGATGTCGTCGGTGGTGAAGAGACCGCTGACGGCCTGGAATCCCACGACCAGCAGCAGCGCCATCACGGACAGCGCGCCCAGCGGATTGTGTCCGGCAGGCGCGGCGGCGCCCTTCAGGTACTTGGCCACTGCTGCGGGGCCGCGAAGGAAATGCGCGAACCTGGCGTAGCGTGTGCCGAAGAATCCCCATAGCAGGCGAAAGATAATCAGCCCCAGCGCCGTACAGCCGAAGCGCACGTGCCAGTCCATGTACAGTCCGCCGAGCTTTACGCTGACGAATGCGCCGACGATGCAGACGACGAGCGCCCAGTGGAAGATTCGGGTGGGAAGGTCCCAGATGCGGACCGCGAGACGATTGTTCTGCATGTTGATATCGCCAGGGCAGAGGGGTGCGGGGACTTTATCACGCACAAAGCAAACCGCCGCGTCGTAAGCGCGGCGGTTTTGAGCTTGCTCAGCGAGCGTTGCGGCGTACCGGTTCGATGCGGTGCACGTGTTCGTGGCGGAAGCGGATGTGCTGGCTAGGCGCTTTCTGCGTGGCCACGTTGCACGGTACCGCGTCGGTGGTGTAGGTGGTCGTGCCGTTGATCGGCGCGTTGAAAATGACGGTTGCGCGGATTTCCGGGCCGTTGGCGGGCTTCAGGTAGACGATGTCGCCGATGTGGATGGGCATGTCGTCAAGCTGGGTATGTGCCGGGCGACGGACCAGGTCCGAGGTAGTGAAACGAGTGTTCATGGTGTGTTCTCTAAAGTTCTAGTTATTGGAAAAGCTGCGTCGAGCCATGTTGCGCGAGCGCGGCGGCGATGGCGCCGGGCATTCGCGAGTTGTGCCGTGTCCGCCGGTTTGTATTGGACAGGCATTTCATGACACTAACGCATTGCAGCTGCCGCTCCTTTGCGCATTCTCATGTTTTCGCGCGCCGGATCGGCGGGTGATGCCATCGTTCAGTCCGAGATGGCATGTTTCAGGTTGCTTGGCGCGACAGACGCAAGGCGATCGTCTGAAGAACGAGCTATAGCGAGGGCGCGCGTGCAACCTTAACGGTGCTCAGAGTGGGTTGGCTCTGGCGTTCGCGGCCGTCTTGCCGCAGTGCGTGTTACCGCTGCCGTGGCAGCAGGTCTTGCTGATTGTGGTTGCTTCAAGCCGGATCCGGACTGGCGGATTGGTGAAAGCGCGTATTCCCGAAGGACCCCTGGTTTGCGTTTTTCGCGTTGTACTTCGCAAATGCGAAGGGGCTTTCGGATGGGTAAAAGTCAGATGGGCAAAATCGCTGGCGTTGGGATTTTTACCGCTAGCCTGGGCCCCTGGGCCTTTTACCGCTGACTTATCGCTGGATCTCTTTTCGGCGTTTGGCCTGATTCGTCCGTCTGACTCATTGGCCGCCTGATCCAACCAACGATAATACTGCCAGAAGACTGATTTTGCAAGCAATTTCGCGCGAGTAGGCCAGATCCGGCGTTTTAGCGTTATGGCTGGCCCCGCGCGGGCGCTAACGTCCCCAGGGGATCAGTGTGCAGTCGGACGGGCCTGGCGCTGCGCCTCGATAATCAGGCCCTCAAGTCGGGGCGACATGCGCAGCGCAACCTGGGCGCCAGTCGTACCGTCGGGCTGCGGCAGCGTTTCCAGCGCAAGGACGATGCGCTCATTGTCGAAGGCCTCTGGAGCGGCCTGGATTTCCACGTATCGGTCCAGCAGCGCGTCGACCGCCTTCTGGGCATCCGCCAGCGCTTCTTCCGACAATTGCCCGTTGCCCAGATACTGGTTGACCACCCGCGCCAGGTCGTTCATGAAAAGAAGCAGCGCATTCGCGCCGCGGCAGTCGGGATGGGTGAAGCCCCAGGAATGGGTGGAAGCGTTCTGAGTCATGGGGTGCGCCAATGCAATGTTGCCAAGCGGCCGCCAGCGGCCGAAACCGTGATTTTAGTGGATGCGCGCGCCGCGACAGCCGGTGCGTTCATGGCGCAGGGTCGGCCCTGTGTCAACACGCTTCGATGGCAACAAAATCCGCCCCGCGACGCGATAGACGAACCTACCGGATAATCTGCCCTGAGGGGCCGGCGCCGCCGGCCCGGTAATCCGCGAATCTAAGTGCAAGGAGGATTGCGCATGGGGTGGTTCCGCGCGTGCGTGACGGGCTTGGCGATGGCCTCGATGCTGTTCCTGACGGCCTGCGTCAACAAAGAACCCCAGGAGCGCGCCGCGTTCATACAGTTGCTGCAATCCAGGATGAGCGGCGTCACCCTGGTGCCGATCGGCGTCTTGACCAAGCCCGAAAAAGAGGCGGTGGGCGATTATGCCGATGCCTACGGGGTGATCACCGAATTCCAGGAATCCCTGGCGGAAGCGGCCAAGCCGCTGCGCGACGTGTTGTCCGTCGAAACGATCCGCTCGGTGGGTGAGATCGTGGAGCGCAAGGCCGGGTTCGAGGCCGCCCGCAAAACCCTCGCCAACAGCGCTGCAAAGGTGCAGGATGCGCGCGCCAAGGCGGACAAGGCGCGCGCGGCGCTGACTTTGCCGCCCGAACTGGCGCCCGTCTATGACGGCGTGTATGACGAGGCCGTCACCGCGCCCGCCGCGGAATTGATGGACGCCGCATCCCGAATGGATTCGGTTGCGCGCGACGCGCTGGGCGTGGCGGAATTCGTTGCGGCCCATGCCTCGGACATCCTGCTGGTGGACGGTCAGACGCGCGTGGCGACGCCGACGATCCAGCAGGAATTGAACCTTAGGCTGCAAGGTCTGAATGCGCAGTCCGATGGGCTCGAAGCGGCCCGCGCGACCGTGCTCGAGGCCGCCGGCGCCGGCACGACCGCGCCGTAGTCACGCATGGCGCGCGCCCTCTTGAGCCCCGTGCGGCGGCGCTTTGTACAATGCGGCTCTCGCGGCGTTCGCCGTGTCTTGGACCGACTATGAGTCAATCTTCCAGCGTGCACTACAGAACCTTTCTGCTCCTGCTCGTGGTGGTCACCATCGCGTTCGGCTGGATCTTGTGGCCTTTCTATGGTGCTGTCTTCTGGGGCACCATTCTTGCGATCCTTTTCGCCCCGTTGCAACGCCGCCTGGTGGCCCGAATGGGCGGGCGACGCAATATGGCTTCGCTCATCACCTTGCTGCTGGTGCTGCTGCTGGTGATTCTTCCGTTGATCGTGATCAGCGGCTCGCTGGTGCGCGAAGGCGCGAATCTCTATCAAAGCATCAAGTCCGGCCAGATCAACTTTGGCGCCTATTTCCAGCAAGCGATGGAGGCTTTGCCGCCGTCAGTGCATGCTCTGCTGGCGCGCTTCGACCTGGCCGACATTCCCAGCCTGCAGGAAAAGCTCAGCGCGGGCGCGATGCAGGCCAGCCAGTTCCTTGCCACCCAGGCGCTGAGCATCGGACAGGACACGTTCCAGTTCGTGATCGGCTTCGGCATCATGATGTACCTGCTGTTCTTCCTGTTGCGTGACGGCCCGCAGCTGTCCGCGCGGTTGCGGCGCGCGGTTCCACTGAGCGACACGCACAAGCAGCACCTGTTCCGCAAGTTCACGACCGTGGTGCGCGCCACCGTCAAGGGCAACGTCGCAGTGGCGGCGGCGCAGGGTGCGCTGGGCGGCATCATCTTTTCCATCCTGTCGATCCAGGGCGCGCTGCTGTGGGGAGTGATCATGGGCTTCCTGTCGCTGTTGCCTGCGATTGGCGCAGGCCTGATCTGGGCGCCGGTAGCTGTCTATTTCCTGCTCACGGGCGCGGTGGTCAAGGGCGCCGTGCTGATCGCCTTCGGTGTGCTGGTGATCGGGATGGTCGACAACGTCCTGCGTCCCATCCTGGTGGGCAAGGACACCAAGATGCCGGATTACGTGGTCCTGATTTCCACGTTGGGCGGGATGGCGCTGTTCGGCTTGAACGGTTTTGTCATCGGCCCGCTGATCGCGGCCCTCTTCATGGCCAGCTGGGATCTGTTCTCGCCCGCGGCGGGTGACCCCTCTGCCGTGTCCGAAGACCGTCCAACCCCCGGCAAATAGCCGCCGGCCACGGGCGCCCGCGCCCGGCCAGGTGTATGGTGTAGCAGCGCCGGCTTTTCAAGGCCGGCCTTTCGTGTCAACTCCGCCACACAGGAGCGCGTTGAATATGGAATGGAAACTGCATCGATCGGGCTGGATCGAAGAACGCAACTTCGATATTGAATTCGCCGAGACACCCGAGGGATACCACACCCGGGTGCGCGTCTTCGGATTTCCGATACTCGAAGACACCAGGCATGTGTTTCCCAACGAGGCCCTGGCGGAAAAAGGCGCGCTGACGCTGCTCAAGAGCCAGTTCGCCGGCACTCCCGACCTCGAGGACAAGTAACGCAAAGGCGCCCGGGGCACGATCGCCGTGTTCTGCAATAATTTCCGGATTTCCTTCGTCGCGGAGCGGGGCGCCCGATGGAGAGCAAAGGGAGGCGCATGGGTCCAGGGAGCTGGTGTTGGTGGAACGTCCGCGGGATGCGGATGACGAAACGCGAGCCGCGCCATGGCTGATGGCGAAAGTCGCCCTGACTCGCGCCGCGCGCCGCCACGCCGGTACTCCATGCGCACCGGCCTTCTGGGCCTGGTCTTCGCCTGTATTACGCCGGCACTCATCGTGGCGACGGTTGCGGTGTACGAAAGCTACGTCATCCAGAAGGAAAGGATTTTTCGCGACACCATCTTCCTGGCGCGCAACCTCACGGCGATCCTGGACCGCGAACTTACCGGCGTCGAGGCGGGCCTGCAGATGCTGGCTCCCTCTCCCGACCTGGTCGGCGGCGATCTGGCCGGATTCCATCGGCGCGCGCGGGAAGCCGTGCGTTTCCAGATCGTGGACAGCTACGTCCTGACCAACAAGGAAGGGCGGCAGGTCGTCAACACGCAGGTGCCGTACGGCACTGCGCTGCCGGCCAACGGGGCGCCCGAAGAGCTGATACGCGTATTCCAGTCGCGCATGCCGGTCCTGACGGGCCTGTTCGTCGGTGGCCTGACGCGGGATCCGACGATCGCGCTGGGCGTGCCCGTGGTGCGTGGGGAAGAGGTGGTGTACAGCCTGAACGTGGGGCTTTCCCCCGAGCGCATCGGCAATGTGCTGGGCCGACGGGCATTGCCCGAGGGATGGGTGGCGGCGGTGCTGGACAATTCCGGCACCATCGTCGCCCGGACGCGGGACACTTCCAAGTTCGTGGGTGAGAAGGCAGTGCCTGCGCTGGCGCGCGCCGTCCAGCAGGAAGGCGAGGGTTCGCTCGAAACCATCACCAAGGAAGGCGAACCTGTCTACACCGCGTTCAGCCGATCGGCGCTGTCCGGCTGGACCGTTGCGGCGGGCGCCCCGATGCAGCTGCTGACGACGGACCTGTACCGCTCGATTGCCTGGATCGGCCTTGGCACCTTGTTCGCGTTCGGCTTGGGTCTATGGCTGGCGATCCGCCTTGCAAACCGCCTGACTTCTGCGGTGCAGGGGCTGGTCGCGCCGGCGCTGGCGTTGGGCGAGGGGCGGACGGTGGAACTGCCGGCAACACGCATCAAGGAGGCGCAGGAGGTCGGCGCCGCGATGCTCCAGGCATCGCGCATGTTGGCGCGCGCGCAGCACCTGGCGCATTACGACCCGCTGACCGGACTGTGCAACCGCGTGCTGTTCGGCGAGCTGGTGCTGCGCGAACTGGCGGTGGCGCAGCGCAGCGGCGGGGAGTTTTCCATCCTGGCGATCGACCTGGACGGATTCAAGGCGGTCAATGACATGCACGGTCATGCGGCAGGCGACACCGTGCTGAAGGAAGCGGCCGACCGCATGGCGCGGGCCATCCGCGTATCGGACGTGGCGGCCCGGTTGGGCGGCGACGAATTCGCAGTGCTGCTCCTGGGGGCCAGCCAGGAAAATGCCCGGCAGGTCGCCGAAGCGCTGGTCGAAAGCCTGTCGTTGCCGTATCCCAACGTCCGTGTCGCCGTATCGGCAAGCGTGGGCATGGCGGTGTTTCCCCAATCGGGGGTGACGATGCTGCAGTTGCTCGAGCGCGCGGATGCGGCGTTGTACCGGGCCAAGGGGCGGGGCAAGCGGCGGGTGGCGCTGGATCAATAAGCCTCCCGCCTGGATGCCTGGTCGTCAGATGTCCGGGCGTTGCTGGGGCAGGGCGGTCAGGACTTCGCCCGACCTCAGCCGGTAACGCCTGTCGTCCAGCGCGATGACATGTTCTCCATCGGTGGTCCGGAGGATATAACGCGTGTCGGCCGGCGGCGGCGCGGCTCCGCCCGGGGCATCCGCAAGCAGGAACACCTCTATCCGGTAAAGTCGGCCCGAAACCGTGCTTGCCAGCACGTCGCTCATCCTGCGTGTCGAAATGGCCATGCAGCTATCTCTCCCTTGGGTTTTCGCTAAACTTCCTGCCTTGGCGCCGGGGCGGGCTCGTTGATGAAGCGGCCTTCGGCGGGCAATCGGATACGGTAATGCAATTGACTCCAGGCCGGAATGCGGCCACGACTTTGGGTTTGCTGGCGATTCTGCTTTGGGGCACGGTCGTCGGCCTGATTCGCGGCGTCAGCGAAAACTTCGGCGCCATCGGCGGCGCCGCGCTGATCTATACCGTGGGGGCGATCTTCCTGGTTCTCTTGCTGGGCTTTCCCAAGCTGAGGACCTTTCCCCGGTCGTACCTTGTTGTGGGCAGCATCCTGTTTGTCGCCTATGAAATATGCCTGTCGCTGTCGCTGGGATTCGCCGCCAATCGCGGACAAGCCATCGAGCTGGGCATCGTCAATTACCTGTGGCCATGCTTTACGGTGGTTCTTGCTATTTTGATCAATGGCCAGCGGGCGAGCGCGTGGGTGGCGCCGGGCATCTTGTTGTCGGTGTGCGGCATTGTGTGGGTGGTGGGCGGATCCGGCGGCCTGTCCATCGAACGCACGGTCGCCAATGTGTCGAGCAATCCTCTCAGTTATGGGCTGGCATTCAGTGGCGCCATCATCTGGGCCGTGTACTGCAATGTGACCAAACGCTTTGCCGACGGCAAGAACGGTGTCGTGCTGTTCTTCATGCTGACGGCGGCGGTCCTGTGGGCCAAGTATTTCCTCAGTACGGAGCCTTCCCTCGTGTTCAAAGGGCCCGCCACGATCGAGCTGGCCGTGGCAGGCGGCGCCATGGCGGCCGGCTACGCTTTCTGGAACGTGGGAATCCTGCGAGGAAACCTGACGCTTTTGGCGACCGCGTCGTATTTCACACCGGTGTTCTCCACCTTTTTTGCCGCGTTGTGGCTTTCAACCCCACTGACCTTGGCGTTTTGGCAAGGCGTGGCCATGGTCACCGCCGGCTCGCTGGTGTGCTGGGCGGCAACGCGCGGCAAGCCGTCTCGGAACGGATAGTTCCGAGGCGGGCATTCAGCAGGCGGGAATCACTCGATAAGCATCGTCTGGGCGACGGCGTATCCCAACGGGATCAGCAACAGCGATGCAAAGGTGGAACTGACGATCGCCGCCGATATCTTCAGCAAGGGCTCTGGCCCTGCGCCTTGAATCGTTTGAATCACCAACGCGACGATACCCACAACCATCAAACAGCTCATGAAAACTGCCAAGTAAGTCATGTTGTCTCCGTCCTCGCCTGATTAAGGGGATTCGGCGCCGCTGAGCGGTCTAGATGTTTGTATCGATTGTGCGCCTGTATTGCATAAGTTCGCCCTAGGGTTTTCCTGGCGCAACGTTGGCTTTGTGGTGTATTTGCCTCGGTGTGTGCAGCATGAAATGATGTGCGGGCGCAGCATATTTTTGGCTTTGCAGGGCCGCCGGAAGCCGTCCGGATTGCGCTACGATGGCAACACCACACCATTGAAGAGGCCGCCAGATGCCGCAAGAATTGCGCCCCGGCACGCGCGCCACATTGCAGGTCCGCCAGCTGTCGCCCGGCGAATTCGCATGGATCATCACGCTGCTTGATCCCGAATCCGGAAATGTGCGCAGCACCAATTACTCGCAAAAGCGCTATGGCAGCCTTGACGAGGCCTCGTCCGCGGGCAAGGCAGCCGTCGTTGCGTTTCTAGGCGGTAATTCGCCGGATGCGGATGCGCCCGGTTCCGGGTCTCGGCTCAGGGCCTGAAGCACGCCTGTTCAAGCCTCGTCGAATATCCAGCGCGGCCATCACGCGCTGCGTTCGGCCACTGGGATTGTTCTTAAGTCAGCCGTAGGCACGCGATTTGCTGATTCTCCGGCAAGGCGCGCTTGGCGCCGCTTGAGGAGATGCATCATGTCCCAACCCCCGCATCGTGAGCCCGGCCAGCCGGACGACATTTCGCCGGACGATCCCGCACTGCCGGGTATTTTGCCGGCGGACGATCCCCGTCCGCAGCCGGATCCCGGTCGCCCGGCCTCCAACCCCGACACCGTCGATCCCACCCCGCCCGCGCCGGACCCCCGCGCTCCGGGCACCATCGACCTGGCTTGAACGCGCGTTTCGCGCCGCGATTTCCATCTGACCCAAGGAGGTTTCCATGCGCTCAATCTTGCTTTGGCTGCTTGGCGTACCCATCCCCATCATCATCCTGCTGGCGCTGTTCTGGCATTGACCCCTTCGTTCACCGCCATGGCGCCGCGCAAGCGCGGCCACATATGACAAGGAATAAGGATCGATCATGGAAAATTCGTCTTCATTGAGCCACCCCTACGCCGATGGCGTGCCCCCACGCGAATCCGCGATTTCCGCCGTCTCGTGGGCAGCGGTGTTCGCCGGCGCGGTGATTGCCGCCGCGCTGTCCCTGGCGCTGTTCGCGGGCGGCACGGGCCTGGGCTTTTTATCTGTTTCGCCGTGGGGCGACGAGGGCGTGTCCGCCCCGGCCATCGGCATCGGCATCATCGTCTGGATGCTGTTTACGCAGATCGTGTCGTACGGCATCGGCGGCTACGTCGCCGGCCGGCTGCGCACCAAGTGGGTGGACGTGCACTCGGACGAGGTCTATTTCCGCGACACCGCGCATGGCTTCCTGGTGTGGGCGCTGAGCGCCGTCGTCAGTGCGGCGCTGTTGGGTTCCGCTCTGGCGTCCATGGCATCGGGCGCGGCCAAGGCCGGCGCTTCGGTGGCGGCGGGGGCGGGCACGGCTGCTACGGCGGCCGCTGCGTCGGGGGCAAGCGGGGGCGGCATGGAACGGGCCACCGATTACTTCACCGATACCTTGATGCGCTCGGACCGTCCCGAAGCCGCGGACGATCCGGAAGCCGCCCGCGCCGAAGTGGGCCGCATCGTGGCGATGAGCCTCACCCGCGGCGACATGACGCCGGAAGACCGTGAATACGTGGCGAAGGTGGTGGCGGCCCAGACGGGCGTCGAGCCCGCCGCGGCGCAACGCCGCGTGGACCAGGCCATCCAGAATGCCAAGAAGGCTGCCGACGATGCCAAGCAGAAGGCCAAGGAGGCGGCCGACACGGCCAGAAAGGCCGCTGCCGCATTTGCACTGTGGGGCTTTGCCTCCATGCTGATCGGCGCATTCGTGGCCAGCCTGGCTGCAACCTGGGGCGGCCGTCGCCGCGACACGCTGCATAGGGTGGTCTGAGGCGGGGGTTGAAAGCGGCAAAGGGGCTAGAAGCATCAAGCGCCTTTGCTGCCTGCCTTTGCTGCCTAATAGTGCCGCCTAAATTGCCGCCTGAAAGGCTCGGGGTTCGATGGCTCGATTCCCCACCGCGCCATAGAAGGATCCGATGCACGCGGAACGCCCAAAGCAAAAGGCCTGCACCGTGCGCGGGCCTTTTAAGTTCTTTGGAGGCGCATCCCTGATTCGAACAGGGGATCTGCGGATTATGATTCAGTTCGATTGAACCGCATTGGACCACCATTGCAATCAAAGACTTAGGGCGTCCGGTGCTCGCTATAAATTAGCTGTGTTTCGCTATGGCGTTGACGCTATGTTGACAGCCTGATAGCAACTGAAGATCTCCGCTTCTCGATGCAGAGCCGGGATTGACGCGGGTAAGACGGCTGATCGGCGCCGAATGAGCTTTTCGTCACAACGGATTCACGTTCCTGAAGCCCAATCGCTCGTGCAAAGCAAATGCGGTGGTATCTCATCTATCGCCGCTTCCAGCCCTAGTACATCCCAAAGGTGTTCCCAGCCGCCGGTCGAATAGCGCACCACCACAACATCCGCGTCCCATTTTTCTAACCACTCCCGAACCCAAGCCACATCTTTTGATAGAGCATCCTCAAAGTCTCCTGCAAATATTGTGGCTCTACGCATTGTTCAATTCCTTGAGCTGCAGTGGGAGTTCAGTCCTACGGTCTATTCCTTGGTTCTGCGTCCGGCGTTTTTCTGCTCAATGGTACGGTCCGGCTCAGATACCAGTTCTTTGGTCAAGGAATTCAGTTCCTTGCTGTGATAGAGATCTAAGCACTTCAAGAAGTCAAACCGCACACCCTTTACCTCTGCCTCAACCAAGGGGTTGAAATAGTTGCGAGATAAGTAGCTGTGAATTAGGGGAGAAATGGCGTCTGGGTGCTTTTCCATATCGTAGTAGCTCCAATCGCGCAAAGCGCTGATCGAACTGCCAACGTCTTTGGCTACCTCATCGGAACCCTTGTAGGCCGTCGTGAGGCATGTCGCTAACACCAAGTCCTTGTAGTTTTGAGCGTAGCTACGCTTATAGGCTTGGGGGGAATTTGTATCTTCTGCATGTGCTGTACCTAGGCACAAAGCGATAATTGTTGCGAGGGGCAGGAGTCGGCCTTTTATACGAATTTTCACGGCAAGCTCCAAAAATGGGCCCGGTCCGTGCGATAAGTCGCGCTAGGCTCGTTGAAGTAGCATGCGTCGTAGCATGCACTGCCATTGAAGAGCGTCGCGTGGCCCAGAGCGTTGTTCCAGCCCGATACTTCAAACAGGATCAACCCTTTCTTCCCGGCCAACGATCCGCCGCCGGTTGGTGGATACTTTACGATCTCAGCCTTTCCCCAACTCCGTGTCAAAAAGGCTATGACGTCGGGGACGCGGAAGAAGTATTGAAGACCGTCGCCTCCAGTAACGGTTTGCTTGAGAATTTTCGGTACCCGCGTACCGGAGTGGTTCAGGATAAAGCTCATACGCACTGCGCATGTGTTGTCCATCGCTGGTTGGGATCGGGGTTGTTGATGTTCACTGCGACCAACCCACCGACTACCTTGGCAACATGCGCCTTGGTGTCTCCGGGGTCATAAATACGCTGTGATGCTGCCCATGCTTGCGCGAAAGTTGGCCTTGCCATTGTGTTGTCCTTTGACGTCTTAAGTTCTAGAGTCGATATGGACAAAGGCTAATGGCTGGGGCCTCTACTGGCTTTAGGTATTGTCTGATGGCGCGGGATGATGATGCGTGTGCTCCCGCGCCAAGTACACGCAATCCATCCGCAATGCGCGAGCCGTGGTACACGGGCACGTGACGCTGACCAAGATGGCGCAGCTGGGGGGGGTGTACTACAAGTTGGGCAACGTGTACCACATCGACACGGGAGGGTGGCTAATGAGTGGCACATTCACGCTGCTCGATTGCAGACATTGAAGGTCTCCCGATGAGTAGGCGTGCCTCGGGCGTAAAGTCAGCCTAGAGCGTCGTCGGCGCTTTAAAGCCGCGCACCGCCGTTGACGTTCGGTTGACAGATCGCAGACCAAAAACGAAAACGCCACCTGCGCAGGTGGCGTTAATGTCCTGATTTCTCAGAGAATTCTTTGGTGGCGCATCCCTGATTCGAACAGGGGACCTGCGGATTATGATTCCGTCGCTCTAACCGGCTGAGCTAATGCGCCAACTTCCTGTTGTTTCACCGCTTGTGTTGCTAAGCGCTGATCAACGAAGAACGAAATTCTAGCACGAAGTTTTTTGGATGTGCAAGTGGTCGCGCACTACGTGGCGGCAAGCACGCTCAGGCATCCCGGGCGAGCCGGATGCCGGAAAACTGCCACCTCGCTTCGGCGGGGAAGAAATTTCGGTAGGTCGGACGGATGTGGTCGCGGGGTGTTGCGCAGGAGCCGCCTCGCAGGACGTATTGATTGCACATGAACTTGCCGTTGTATTCGCCGACGGCGCCGGCGCTCGGCTGGAATCCGGGATACGCGTCGTAGGAGCTGGACGTCCACTCCCACGCATCGCCGAAAAGCTGGACCGGACCGCCGTGGTCGTCGCGCGAAGGGGCGGGCCGCGGATCCAGGTGGCCGTTTTCCAGCATGTTGGCGCGTGCCGAAAAGGTGCCGTCGGCCGATTGGCTGGCGGCGTGCTCCCATTCGGCTTCGCGCGGCAATCGCGCGCCGGCCCAACGGGCGTAAGCGTCGGCTTCGAAATAGCTGATGTGAGTCACGGGGGCCTGCGGTTCAAGCGCTTGCAGGCCGCGCAGCGTGAAGACCTGCCATTCGTCGGCGGCGCCTTCCCAGTACAGGGGTGCGCGCCAGCCTTGAGCGCACACCATGTCCCATCCAAGGGACAGCCACAGTTCGGGGCGCGTGTAGCCCCCGTCCTGCATGAACTCAAGGTACTCGTGCCGGGTCACCAGACGGTCGGCCAGGTGGAAAGGAAGCAGCAGCACGTCGTGGGCGGGGCCTTCGTTGTCGAAGCCGAATTCACGACCGTCATGTCCGATCCGCGCGATGCCGCCCTCATAGTGCGTCCATCCCGCAGGCGTCGCGGGCGGCAGGGCGGGCGGGCCGGGCGCCACATAGGCGGGCTTCAGCGGATTGGCCGAAAGCATGTGCTTGACGTCCGTCAGGATCAATTCCTGATGCTGCTGTTCGTGGTTCAGTCCCAGTTCGAGCAACGCGTCGAAGGTTGCATCATTGCCTCCCAGCCGCGATATCAGCGCATGCATCGCATCGTCCACGTGCTGGCGGTATCGCAGCACTTCGGACAGGGGAGGGCGCGACAGCAGGCCCCTCTGCGGACGTGGGTGCTTGTCGCCGATGGCGTTGTAGTAGGAGTTGAACAGCATCCGATACTGCGGATGGAAAGGCGTGCTGGACGGCTCGAAGCGCGCCAGCAGAAAGGTTTCGAAGAACCAGGTCGTGTGCGCCAGATGCCATTTGACCGGACTGCAGTCCGGCATCGATTGCACCTGGCAATCTTCCGGACTCAGCGGAGCCGCCAGCCCCGTCGTCGTGGAGCGTACGGCGTCGTACCGGTCGTGCTGTCCGGCCTGTCCGCTGGCATAAGGCCCGATGGCGGGATGGGTCAGCAGGCATGCGGGGTCCATGGCGATCCTCCTGTGGCGTCGTGGGTGGTCCCGCGTCAGGCGCGGGCGCTGAAAACCGAAAACCAGCCGCGCGTATCCGACCAATGTTCGATGTCGTGATAACCCGCGCTATGCAGCAGGTCGCTGAACGCCTGGGGAGTGAACTTGTACGAATTCTCTGTGTGAATGCGCTCACCTTGCTTGAATTCGCGATGGCCGCCAGGCCAGGACACGCGCAGCGCGCGCTGCGCCTCCAGGTGCATTTCCACGCGCGATAGTTCGCTGTTGAAAATGGCCACGTGGCGCCAATCGTCCACCTCGAAGTCGCTCTCCAGGACTGCGTTCACGTGTCGCAGCAGGTTCAGGTTGAATGCCGCAGTCAGGTGCAGCGCGTCGTCATAGGCGGGTTCGAGCACGCTTCTGGACTTGACGCGGTCCACGCCCACCAGCAGCCCGCCGTCCGGGCACGCCGCGCGTATCCGTCGCAGCATCTCGAACGCATCGTCCGGGCCCAGGTTGCCGATGCTGGAACCGGGGTAGAAAAACAGTCGCCGTTGCTGGGGGATATCGTCGGGCAGAGCCAATTCGCGCGAGAAATCCTGGCCCACTGACGTGATCCGCATGTCGGGATACGAGAGCTTGAGCCTTCGTACCGCGGCCTCTAGATAATCGGCGGAGATATCGACCGGGACGTAGTGGCTTGGGCGCAGGCTGGAAAAAAGACGCTCGGCCTTGACGCAATCTCCCGCGCCCAGATCCACCAGCGCCTGCACCGGCCCGATGTGCCGCGCGATGTCGCCTCCATGGCGCTGGAAAATTTCGTCCTCGCACCGCGTCGGGTAGTACTCGGGCAACTGTGTGATGGCGGTGAAGAGCGAAGAGCCCAATGCGTCGTACAGGAACTTCGGGTCGATGTGAGCGGGCCTGTCCAGCAGGCCATCACGAAGCTCGATCTGTTCGGCGCTGGGGCTCTGCGGCTCGGTAGACAGGAACTCGGGCGCGACAGCGGCAAGTAGTGCGGAAGGAGAAACCATGCGTTCAGTTCCTTTTTGGGGCGGTTGAAGCGCATTGCAAAGACCTATTTTGGCGGTTGAGGGGGTTTGGGTGTCAAGCGCCAAGCCTCTGAATGCAATGGATTTTTACGAAATCGAAAATGCGTGCGGGCTGCTCTTTTGCGTGGGTTGCCCGCCCGCGACGCATGGGCCAACGCCAATGCTCAGCAAGTTTCGGTCCGCTGAAATATCGGTTTACGGCTAGTTGCGAAAGCTCGGGCAGTTTGCGAGGGATGCTGTTCACAATGGGGCTTCAGCCAAGCGGGGCGACGCCCTGCGTCCCCGGGCAATGTTGCGATGCATCAGGCGGCGTTGCGGGGCGGCTCAATTGAAAAGGAGCGACCATGAATCGAAAGCACCAGCGCGCTGAAATGGCTTTGCATCGTGAGCGGGTGAACGACAGCTTTCACGAGCTGCTCGCCGGAACGGAAGACCTTTTGCGGTCGACGGCTTCGTACACGGGCTCCGAAATCGAAGCGGCGCGCGCGCGACTGAAGCGACAGCTCGCGGACGCGCGCGGATCGGCGGGAGAGTGGGAGGGCATCGCCCGTGAGCGTGCCCGGCGCGCCTCCGCTTACGCGGACGAATACGTGCATGAACACGCCTGGAAGTCGGTCGGGGTGGCTGCATTGGTGGGCGCCGTCCTCGGCTGCTTCCTGGTTTCGGGTAGCCGTCGCTAAAGGCGCATCATGAGTCCGTGTCCGGCCTTGAGCCGGTTCGGGCCGCACCTTGGCTTGCAGGCATGGATGGTCGGCGCACGCCGGTGGGCGCGCGCTGTCCTGCTGGCCTGCGCGGCGTCCACGTTGGCCGCTTGCGCGAGCGTGCCGGACGCGCAGGAACGCCAGGCGCGCGCGGCGCAGGCGGGTCTGTCGGCCGACGCTGCACAGGAAAGCTACCGGCGCGGCCAAGGCATTGCAGCGGATCCGCAGACCCCAAAGGATGATTTTCTTGCGCGCCATCTTGCCGTGGAGCAGGCGGTCAGCGGCGCACCGCTGGTCAAGGGCAACAGCGTTCGCTTGCTGGCGGACGGCCCCAGCACATACCAGGCAATGCTGCAGGCCATCGGCCAGGCGCGGCGGTACGTCCACATGGAAACGTACATATTCGACGACGATGCCGAGGGCGCGCGATTCGCGGATGCCCTGATCGCGGCGCGCAACCGAGGCGCCGAGGTGTCGTTGATGGTCGACGCCGTGGGCACGATCAAGACGCCAGACGACCTTTTTCAGCGCTTGCGCGATGCGGGTGTCCAGGTCGCGGTCTTCAATCCGGTCAATCCAGCCCGCGCGCGCGCCGGCTGGTCTCCCAACCAGCGCAATCACCGCAAGGTGCTGGTCGTGGACGGCAAGGTCGGATTCCTGGGCGGCATCAACGTCAGCAGCGTCTACGAGTCGTCTTCGCTTTCAGGCGGGCGGGGTTCCGGATCCGGATCCGGTTCGGGTGGAAAAGGCGGCGGTCAGGCGGGCGACCCGCCCGAGGACGCCAAATCCGCGCCGTGGCGCGACACGCACCTGCGTATAGAAGGCCCGGCGGTCGCGCAGCTGGAGCAGGTGCTGCAGGCCGGCTGGGCGTCGCAGGCCAAAGAACCCATCAAGGGCGGCGACTCTTACGTCGCGCCGCCCAAGGGTGACACCAGCGTGCGCATCCTGGCCAACCAGCCCGATCGCAGCGACGGCTACACGGTCTATCTCACGTTGATGTCGGCCTTCGAAAGTGCGCAGAAGTCCATCCACATCACGATGGCCTACTTCGTGCCGGACCCTGCGTTCATCGAAGTGCTGGAAGCGGCCGCGCGGCGCGGCGTGGACGTGGTGCTGGTATTGCCGGGTTTCAGCGATTCTTCCCTGGTGTTCCACGCAGGCCGCTCGCATTACACAGGCCTGTTGGACGCGGGGGTCAAGATCTATGAACGGCGCGACGCCTTGCTGCATGCCAAGACGGCGGTGGTCGATGGCGTCTGGTCCACGGTGGGATCCAGCAATTTGGACTGGCGCAGCTTTGCGTTGAACTACGAGATCAACGCGGTGGTGCTGGGACCTGAATTCGCTGGCGAAATGGAAGCGCTGTTCCAGCGCGACGTCGCCGACGCCGTGCAGATCACGCCCGAGGCCTGGAAGGACCGCGGCGTGGACGACCGCTTCATGGAGTCGTTTTCCCGCATGTTTGAACGCTGGCTGTAGAGGGTGCTCAACGGCCCGCCCGGGCGCGGGCCGTTGAACCCGGTTCAGGCGCGGCCCGCGGCGGGCGTCGCCAGGGCGTGTTCCCGAGCCAGCGCAGTCGTGATGTCGTGCGTGGGCTGGAACGACTGGGCCTGCGCCATCGCCCAGCCGGCGCGAAACACCTGATGCCTGAACTCTCCGCGCAGCAGTTCACCGGGAGCGAGCTCGGGAAACAGCGCGGACAGCAGCCGGATTTCACTGGAAGAGATGCGTCGCGCGATATGGTGGGGGCGCAATTGGCCGGGATGGGTCAGTCCCGCTGCCGCCAGGAGTTCCGCCAGCGCGTGCAATGTGTTCTTGTGGAAGTTGGCCACGCGTTGCGCCTTGTCGGGCACCACGAGCGCGCGTTGGCGCAAGGGATCCTGCGTAGTGACGCCGGTGGGGCATTTGCCCGTATGGCAGGCTTGGGCCTGGATGCAGCCGATGGCGAACATAAAGCCGCGCGCGGCGTTGCACCAGTCGGCGCCCATCGCCATCACGCGGGCCATGTCGAACGCGGTGATGATCTTGCCCGATGCGCCCAGCTTGATGCGGTCGCGCAGATTCACGCCGATCAGCGTGTTGTGAACCAGCCGCAGCGCCTCGCGCAGCGGTGTGCCGACATGGTCCACGAATTCCACCGGGGCCGCGCCCGTGCCGCCTTCCGCGCCGTCCACCACGATGAAGTCCGGCGTGATGCCGGTTTCCAGCATCGCCTTGACAATGGCGAACCATTCCCAGGGATGCCCTACGCAGAACTTGAAACCCACGGGTTTGCCGCCGGAAAGCTCGCGCAGCCGCGCCACGAATTTCATCAGGCCGATCGGGCTGTCGAACGCCGAATGGCTTGCCGGCGAGTTGCAGTCCTGCCACGGGGCCACGCCTCGCGCTTCGGCGATTTCCAGCGTCACCTTGCCTGCAGGCAGGATGCCGCCGTGGCCGGGCTTGGCTCCCTGCGACAGCTTGATTTCGATCATCTTGACCTGTGGCGTACAGGCGTTGCGGACGAACGCCTCTTCCGAGAAAGCGCCTTGTTCGTCGCGGCAGCCGAAGTAGCCTGAACCAATGTTCCACACGAGGCTGCCGCCCGGCTGGCGGTGATAGCGGCTGATGCCGCCTTCGCCGGTATCGTGCGCGAAGTCACCTTGCCGCGCCCCTTCGTTCAGGGCAAGGACGGCGTTCGCCGACAGCGCACCGAAGCTCATTGCCGACACGTTGAACACGGACATGGAATAGGGCTGCTTGCACTCGGGGCCGCCCACCGTGACTCGAAAGTCGATGTCGTTGATGTGCGAGGGCGACATCGAATGATTGATCCATTCGTAGCGGTCTCCATAGACATCTTCCTGGGTGCCGAAAGGGCGCTTGTCGATCTCGCGCTTGGCGCGCTGGTAGACGATGGAGCGCTGGGCCCGCGAGAATGGCGCGGCCTGGGTGTCGTCTTCCAGGAAGTACTGGCGGATCTCGGGGCGGATGAACTCGAAGAGGAAGCGCAGATTCCCCAGCACCGGATAGTTGCGGCGGATGGCGTGGCGGGTCTGGATCACGTCGTAAATGCCAAGCGCGCTCAAAAGCGCCAACGGCACGGCGGCGGCCAACCACCACAGGGATAAGGTCGCCGCAAGTACCGCCGTGATTGCCGTGGCAGCCAGGGTCAATAAAAAGGCCGAGTACCGGCCGGCTATCCACATCATGTCCATCTCCGTGTTTCGGAATGGAGCAACCATACACCAGCGTGGCCGACTGGCGGATGAATTGAAAGCGGCCGGCGTGCTCGGCCTTGCCGGTGCGGCGGCGGCGTATTTCATGGGAGAAACCGCGCGCTGGCTGGCGTTGCGGGTCGAAAAAAAGGCCTCCTGAAGTCAGGAGGCCATTCGTGGAACTCTGTTTTTCAGCAGCTGGACGCCGGCGGCGTCTTTTCCACCGCCAGGCCAAAGAGCGGACGCAGACGCACGCCAAACGCGCTACCCGCGAACGCGGCCGGCAACCACAGCCACGCATGCAGGCTGCCCGACAGGATGCCGCTGAAGTAGGCGCCGATATTGCACCCGAAGGCCAGGCGCGCTCCGTAGCCCAGCAGCAATCCGCCGATGACGGCGCCCGCCAGCGAGCGAGCCGGCACCTTCCAGACGGGGGCGAACTTGCCTGCGGCGCTGGCGGCGGCAAGCGCGCCCAGCATCAAGCCGATATCCATGACGGTGGTGACGTCCTGGCGCAGCGGCGCGGCCAGCGAAGGCTGCTTGGCCCAATAGGCCCAGGTGGCCACATCGCCGCCCGTTGCGTCCAACGCCTTGGCGCCCCACAGCGCGAATGCGGACGTGATGCCCCACGGGCGTCCGGCCAACGCCAGTGTGGCGAAGTTGAGCACCACCAGCGCCACACCGCCCCAGATGAGCGGCCAGGGGCCTTGCAGCAGCGAGGCGGGGCGAGCGGTGCGCGACGCGAAGGAAATCACGTGGCCGTGACGGCGCTTTTCCAGTGCGGTGGCGGCCCACGCGATCAGGCAGAACACCGCGAGGTTGGCGATGAGCGCCGGAGCTAGGCCCCAAGTCTTGATCAGCGACGTGGGCGCCAGCGCCGGCAGGTTGGACCACCAGCCGAAATTGGCGGTTGCGATCACCGAGCCCACGATGAAGAACAGCAGCGTCACCACCATCCGCGTATTGCCGCCGCCGACGGCGAACAGCGTTCCCGACGCGCATCCGCCGCCAAGCTGCATGCCGATGCCGAACAGGAAGGCGCCCAGCACGACCGACACGCCCGGGGGGGACACGAATCCGCTGACGGGCTGGCCAAACAGGGTGCCGGCGGCAAGGAACGGGAAGAACAGCAACACGCCCACGCCCAGCATGAACATCTGCGCGCGCAGCCCCGCGCCACGGCGGTCAGACACGAACACCCGCCACGCCTGCGTGAAACCGAAAGAGGCGTGGTAGAGCGTCACGCCAAGCAAGGCGCCGATCACCCACAGCGCGCCCTGCCGCCAGCTGACGGTCTGATGCAGGTACAGCGCGCCGGCCAGCACCAGCAGCACGGCGATCCAGAGCGGCTTGCGGTTGATCTGGATGGCGGGCAGGCCTGAGGGCAAAGGTAGGGAGGAAGCGTTGGCGCTCATGGCAATCCGGGAGTCAAAAAGTCTTAAATGCAAACGGGTGCGTAGTCGCACCCGTGGGAATAGCCGTCAGTCTAAAGTGGCGTTTAAATTTCTCAAACCACTTATTCGTGCTTCATAAATAACTAGAAGTTATATATAGCCACGTTTTCGTTTACTGCAGCCGCCACGCCAGGGCGGCCAACGTCAGCAGCAGCACGGGCAGCGTCAACACGATGCCGACCTTGAAGTAGTAGCCCCAGGTGATGCGCAAACCCTTGCGCGCCAGCACGTGCAGCCAGAGCAGGGTGGCCAGGCTGCCGATGGGCGTGATCTTCGGGCCAAGGTCGCTGCCGATGATGTTGGCGTAGATCATCGCGTCCCTGACGGGCCCCGTGGCGCTGGTATCCGCGATGGACAGCGCGCCGATCAGGACGGTCGGCAGGTTGTTCATGATGGATGACAGGAAGGCCGTGATGAGGCCGGTGCCCATGGCTGCGCCCCACACGCCATGTTCCGCAAAGCGATCCAGCACTTGGGCCAGATGGGCTGTCAGGCCGGCATTGCGCAGGCCGTAGACCACCAGGTACATGCCCAGCGAGAAGATCACGATATGCCAGGGCGCCTCCCGCATGATGCGACGCGTTCCAACCACGTGTTGGCGGCCCGCGATCAGCAGCAGGCCGATCGCGCCGGCGGCCGCGATCGCGCTGACCGGAATGCCCATCGGTTCCAGGATGAAAAACCCCGCCAGCAGCAGGCCCAGGACCACCCAGCCCGCGCGAAACGTGATGTGGTCGCGGATGGCTGAGGCAGGGGCCGGCAACTGGTTCACGTCATAGCGCGGCGGGATGCTGCGGTGAAAGAACAGCAGCAGCACGGCCAGCGTCGAGCCCACCGCCACCATATTCACGGGCAGCATGATGGACGCGTATTCCCCGAAGCCGATGCCGAAGAAATCGGCCGACACGATGTTCACCAGATTGGATACGATGAGGGCGATGCTGCCGGTATCCGCAATGAAACCCGCAGCCATGACGAAGGCCAGCGACGCCCCGGGGCCGAAGCCAAGGGCCAGCAGCATTTCCATCACGATGGGCGTCAGGATCAACGCGGCGCCGTCGTTGGCGAACAGGGCGGAGACGGCGGCGCCCAGCAAGACGATCAGGACGAACAGCAGCCTTCCGCGTCCACCGCCCCAGCGCGCAACATGCAGCGCCGACCATTCGAAGAAACCCGCTTCGTCCAGGATCAGGCTGGTGACGATGATGGCGATGAATGTCGCCGTGGCGTTCCAGACGATCCGCCAGACGTCGGCGATATCGGCCAGGTGGACGACGCCGGTCGCCAAGGCAAGGCCGGCGCCCAGCACGGCGCTCCAGCCAATCGACAGGCCCCTGGGTTGCCAGATGACCAGCGTGATGGTGAATACGAATATGGCGGAGGCAAGCAGCATGGTGGGGCTTCAGGAGATCGGATGGGCGCTGATCCACGCCACCAGAAGACTGACGGTGAGCACCGAGGCGACGGTGCTCACCAGAATGGCGCGGGACGTCACTCGGGCGTCGCGGCCGTACATCTTGGCTAGCATGAAAGGCCCCGTGCCGATGGGAAGCGCGCTCATGAGCACGGCGGTCCAGGCCCAAATCGGCGGCATGGAAAAGACATAGAAGGCGAGCACCGCCGTGGCGGCCGGCTGCAGCAGCAGCTTGCCCGTCACCAGGCGCAGCACGCCGGGGCCCGAAGTGGAGGTTTCCGTCTGCGCCAGGAACAGGCCGATGGTCACCAGCGCGCAGGGGCTGGCGGACGCGCCAAGCAAGGACACGTAGCGGTCCACGCCTTCGGGAAGGGGCAGTCCGGTGGCGGCCCAAGCTACTCCCAGGACCGGGGCGGCCAACAGCGGATTGCGGATCAACGCCCGGCCAACCTTGAGCAGTGTCGACGCGAGGTTGGGCGTCTGCTGGCGATCGAACTCAATAAGCGCGATCGCAAATCCGAAGAGCACGCTGGCCGTGAGCAGGGTGGTGAAGGTGGCGGGCGCCAGGCTTTCCGCGCCCAGCAGCGCCAGGCAGAGCGGGATGCCCATGTAGCCGGCATTGGCGTAGGACGCCGCCAGGCCTTCGATACTGCGATCGGTCAGTGACTGCGATCCGCGCTTGCCCAGCAGGAAGGACGCCAGGAACGTGATGGCGATGCCGCCCGCGAACGCGCCGACGAATCCCCAGTGCGCCATATGGGCCAGGTCGACCTGCGTCATGGCGCGAAACAGCAGTGCGGGCAACGACAGGTAGACCACGTAGCGGTTCAGCGCGTCGGTCGCGCCGGGCCCCAGGATGCGCCAGCGGGCCGCCAGCCAGCCGGTCAGGATCAGCGCAAAGACCGGCAGGGCGGCGGTGACGACGGCGTTCATGGGAAATGGGCGGGGGGCGGAAAGGCGCTCATTCTACTTGGGTGAGGCGTTAGCCTTGCGGGTCACGAGCAGGATGCCCAGGGCCGCCAATCCCATTCCGGGCCAGGCCAGCACGGGAATGGGTTCGCCCAGGATCACGAGCGCGATGACGGCCGTGCAGGGCGGCACCAGGAAGAACAGCGCGGACACGCGCGAGGCTTCGCCGTAGCGGATCATGGTCAGCAGCAGCGTGATGGCCACCAGGGAATTTCCCACGACAAGGTAGGCCAGCGAGCCCAGCAGCGGACCGGTCCATTCAATGTGCATCGGTTCCAGCCAGAACGCCAGCGGCGCGGACACCGCAAACCCGACGCCGTACTGGACCAGGTTCGACGTGACAGGGTGGACCTGCACGCCGAAGCGCTTTTCGTACAAGGTTCCCCCGGTGATGCAGAGCAAGGCCGCGACCGCGAACAGCAGCCCCAGCGGCTCCAGCACATCGATCGATGCCTTCGCCACGATGACGAGGGCAGCGCCGGTCACGCCCAGCGCCAGGCCGGCCCAGCGCCGCGCATCGACACGTTCGTGCGCGAACACGGGCGCCAGCAATCCGACCAGGATGGGTTGCAGCGATGTGATCAGCGCCACGCCGCCCGCGGACATTCCCTGTTTGAGCGAAAGATAGGTGAAGCAGAAGTAGCCTGCCTGCAACAGCAGGCCAACCATGGCCAGGTGCCCCCACGCACGGGCGCCGGCGGGCAGGGGCGGTCGCAGGGCGAGCAGCAGGGGAGTCAGGATGAGCACTACGCACGCGTAGCGCAGCGCCAGGAACGTCAGCGGATCGGCATAGGCCAGGCCCACTTTGAGCACGACGAAGCCGCTGGACCAGAGCACGAGAAAGAGCGCGGGCGCGATCTTCAACCAGGCGGGAGGAGCGGCAGGCGGCATGGCGGCACACAGGCGTCGGAGGCAAGCCGCGATCGTACCCCGTTTCGCGTCTTCTTCATCCCTGGGAAAATGCGGCGTAGGATTCAGTTATTCATTTGCTGCAACGTAGGGGAAGGATATGTCGGTCACTAAACAAGCAACGGTGCGTATCGCTTTGGGAACGTGGGATCGCCTGCGCGAAGACGCCTATTCCGTTCGCCACGAGGTATTCGTGGTCGAACAAAAGGTGCCGCCCGAAATCGAACTGGACGACGACGATGCCGTCTCCGTGCATGCCGTGGCCTATGGGCCCGATGGCGCGCCGATGGGAACGGGGCGCCTGCTGCCCGACGGCCACATCGGCCGGATGGCCGTGCACAGGAAAGCGCGAGGCATGGGCGTGGGCGGCCAGTTGCTGGACGCGCTGATCGGCCAGGGGCACGGCGACGGCCACCGCATGCTGGTATTGCATGCCCAGACGCATGCCGCCGGTTTCTATGAAGCCCATGGTTTCAAGGCAGAGGGCGAGGAATTCGTCGAAGCGGGCATTCCGCACGTCGTAATGACGCGCGTGCTGAAGTAGGCTGGGGGCGCGACGCCTCGCTGCAATAGGCTGGCAGCGGGGCGCTTGTATTTCGGAGGCTTGTTTTCAGGTGCTTCCCGGGTGCTTGCCTCGGGGATGCTTGTCTTCACGCACTGGATGCAGGGGCAGTGGGCGCACTGGAGTTGGAAGTTGTGTCGCTGAAGCGGGAGCCCGACAAACCTGCGCGCTCAGCCGCCGGAAAAGAAAAAACCCCGGACGCTTTCGCGAACGGGGTTTTTCTTGGCGCATCACGACAGGTACCTCGTGATGTAATAATTGGTGCCCAGGAGAGGACTCGAACCTCCACACCTTGCGGCACACGGACCTGAACCGTGCGCGTCTACCAATTCCGCCACCTGGGCGCTGGTGCTTCACATTTTGCGTCGCTTTCGCGTCGTTTCTTGTTCAGCAGCAGAGGAACGAGATTATGCATACTTTTTTTGAAGTGTGCAAGTCGTTCTGCATTTTTTTCACTTTTTTTTGTTCGGGCCGCTTTCGATATAGTGTCGCCCATGTCCCGAGCCATCTGTACGCGCTGCCTGCGTCCGCAATCGCACTGCCTGTGCGCCCTCATTCCCGCTTTGTCTTGCCGCACGCGCGTCGTGGTGTTGCAGCATCCCAGCGAATCTCGCCATGCCTTGAACACAGCCCGGCTTGCAGTGCTGGGTCTTGCCGGCGCACGACGCGTGGTGGGTGAGTACTTTTCCGAAACCGAATGGTCCGAGCCCGGTCACGCGGTCCGTTTGCTGTTTCCCGGCGAGGGCGCCGATGTCCTGACGCCAGGCTATGGGCAGGATCTGGACACGCCGATCCGGTTGATCGTGCCGGACGGCACCTGGGGGCATGCACGCAAGCTGCTGCACATCAATCCGGCGCTGGCCGCGCTGCCGCGCGTGATGCTGCCGGCCGGCCTGACTACCCGCTACCGTGTCCGCCATGCCGACGTGCCAGGCGCGCTGTCCACCATCGAGGCGGTGACCCACGCCTTGAACGCGATCGAGGCGCCTCGCAATTTCGATGCGCTGCTCGCGCCATTCGAAGCGCTGATCGATGGGCAGATCGAAGGAATGGGTACGGATCTTTATGCGCGTCATCACCTGAATCGAAAGGTGCCTTGGCGATAAAAGGGCAGGGGGTGGGGTTGGGGAATCAGGTGCTGCGGCGCCGATCGGCGATGACAGAATGAAAATCCGGCGCGCAAACCAGGCCTGTCGCTTAATGCCAATCCGATGCACAGGGCCAGCCTGGTACCCAAGGCCAATCTGGTACACAAGGTCATCTGGCACGCAAAGCCAATCGGGCGCACAAAGCAAAAACCCCGGAAATCATTCGATTTCCGGGGTTTTTAACCTTTGCCATCAAGCCAGTTCAAAACTGCCTTGATATAAATTCCGTGGTGCCCAGGAGAGGACTCGAACCTCCACACCTTGCGGCACACGGACCTGAACCGTGCGCGTCTACCAATTCCGCCACCTGGGCACTGAAAGATACTGTCAGAGCTATGTGCTACCCTGCCGTCAGTCGCATCGCTGTAGTTTTCAACAGCTGCCGTTCAACATATTCAACCAATCGGCTGAAAACAAATCGTTGAACTAAACCATGCGTCTAAGTGCAGTTGGTTTTACAATGGGTTTTTAACGCGGGTCTTTCAAACAACCCGGGTTTTCAAACCCTCTCCGACCATTTCTGCTTCAGTGTTCAGCCTTGGGCGAACCACAGAAGCTGCGCATTATATACGGAAAATTTAGCTTTGGCAAAACGATCGAATAACGAATCGAATAACAACAGATCAACACCCTTGCCCGAAGCGCCGCCGGACTTCGATCCTGATGTTCCGTCCCGTGAAGCCATCCTGACAGCACTGCGCGCCGCCGGTTCGCCGTTGTCGCCTGTTGAACTGGCCGAGCGCATGGGCATCGAACGCCCTGCGACGATGGTGGGCTTCGAGCGCCGTCTGGGTGCGATGGAGCGCGATGGGCAACTGATGCCCAATCGCAAGGGCGTGTTGCTGCTGGCCACCAAGCTGGACTTCGTGGCCGGCAAGGTGCTGGGCCATCGCGATGGCTTCGGTTTCCTGCTGCGCGATGATGGCGGCCCGGATCTGTTCCTGTCGCCGCGCGAAATGCTCAAGGTGCTGCACGGCGACCGCGTGCTGGTCAAACCGTCGGGCGAATACCGCGGCAAGCCCGAGGGCACCATCGTCGAAGTCATCGAGCGCCGCACCAACAAACTGGTGGGACGCTTCCTGCACGAGCACGGCCTGTCGATCGTCGTGCCCGAAGATCAGCGCATCAAGCACGACATCCTCATTCCGCCCAGCGACACCAACGGCGCCCAGCATGGGCAGGTGGTTGCGGTGGAAATCATGGCGCAACCCACCCGCCATACGCAGCCGCTGGGCCGCGTGGCCGAGGTGCTTGGCGAAATCGACGATCCCGGCATGGAAATCGAGATCGCGGTGCGCAAGTTCGACGTGCCGGTCGACTTCACGGAACCGGCCCTGAAACAGGCTGCCCGTCTGCCCGACGTTGTCCGCAAGACCGACCTGAAAGACCGGGTTGACCTGCGTGACGTGCCGCTCATCACCATCGACGGCGAGGACGCGCGCGATTTCGACGATGCGGTCTATTGCGAACCGGTGGAACTCGGCGCGGGTCAGCGCAAGCGCCCCGGCTGGCGCCTGCTGGTGGCCATTGCCGACGTCAGTCATTACGTGCGTCCCGGCGACGCGCTGGACGACGACGCGATCGAGCGCGGCACCAGCGTGTACTTTCCGCGCCGCGTCATCCCGATGCTGCCCGAATCGCTGTCCAACGGCCTTTGCTCGCTGAACCCGGATGTGGATCGCCTGGTGCTGGTGTGCGACATGGTCATTCCGGCTTCGGGCGCCAAGGCCGGCACGGTCACTGCCTACCAGTTCTATAACGCGGTCATGCATTCGCACGCCCGCACCACCTACACGAATATCTGGGCTGCGCTTCAGCAGCCGGGCGGGCCGGCCGCGCACGCGATGCGCAGCGTCATGCCTCAGGTCCAGCATCTCTACGAACTCTTCCAGTTGCTGTCGCAGGGGCGCAAGAAGCGGGGCGCCATCGACTTCGACACCGTCGAGACCAAAATCGTCTGCAATGAGTTGGGCCGCATCGAACAGATCGTGCCGTCCGTGCGCAACGATGCCCACAAGCTGATCGAAGAGTGCATGCTGGCCGCCAATACCTGCGCGGCGGACTTCATGACGCGCAGCAAGCATCCTGGCCTGTACCGCATCCACGAAGGCCCCACGCCGGAACGCCTGCAGTCGCTGCGCGAGTTCCTGCGCACCATGGGGCTGTCGCTGGGCGGAGGCGAGACGCCCACCGCCAAGGACTACGGCGATTTCCTTGATTCGGTGCGCGGGCGCCCGGATTATCAATTGCTGCAGACGATGTGCCTGCGCTCCATGCAGCAGGCGGTGTACAGCCCGGACAACATGGGCCACTTCGGCCTGTCCTACCCGGGCTACAGCCACTTTACTTCCCCGATCCGCCGCTACCCGGACCTGCTTACGCATCGCGTGATCAAGGCCCTGTTGGCGGGGCAGCGGTACGTGCCCAGCCTGGATGACCACGCCGTCGTCATTGGCCGCACGCAGCGCGAACACGAACATGCCATCTGGGAAAAACTGGGCCTGGTGCTGTCCGCCAGCGAACGTCGTGCCGACGAGGCGTCGCGCGACGTCGAAGCCTGGCTCAAGTGCTGGTTCGTCAAGGAGCGCGTTGGCGAAGACTTCAGCGGCACCGTTACGGGCGTGGCCAGCTTCGGCATCTTCGTCACGCTCGACACGTTGCACGTCGAAGGCCTTGTTCATGTGTCCGAACTCGGCGGAGAGTACTTCCAGTTCAACGATGCGTTGCACGAACTGCGCGGCGAACGCACCGGCATGCGGTATCGCCTGACCGACAAAGTCCAGGTGCAGGTGTCCCGAGTGGACCTGGAGGCTCGCCGCATCGAGTTCCGCCTGGTCCAGGGCACCAGCTTCGACGCGCTGCGCAAGGCGGCGGCCCGCGGACCCGACGAGCCCACGCGCCGGGTCAAGAAGGCCGCGTCGCCCAAGCCCGCCGCCCTCAAGGGGCAAACTGCCAAGGAAAGGCGCGCCGAGGCCAAGAAGGCCAGCAAACCTCCCAAGGTCGCGCAGCGGTCCGCGCCCGCCAAGAAGGCCACCCGCAAGCGCCACTGACAGGCGGGTCGCCTGACCCTTATGGCCAGGCCGTCGTTGGGCGGCATGGCCTTAAGGGGTAACATTGCGGTTATTGCCGGCCTGCTCCGGCGGCCCGCCCCCTCTGGGGCGGGTATTCGTTTATCTAAAGGTATTGCTTTATGGCGTCGACCCAAGTCCTGGCCGGGTTTCACGCGGTTGTCGCGCGGCTGCGGCACGCGCCCGAGTCGATCAAGGAAATCTACGTCGAGGCCTCGCGCCGCGACAAGCGCATGCAGACGTTCATCGAGCAGGCGGAAAAGGCGGGTCGCCGCCTGCATCCCGTGCCGATGGAACGCCTGGACGGCCTGGCGCGCGGCACGCGCCACCAGGGCGTCGTGGCGTTGGCCGACGAGCGGCAGCTCGCCGTCGACGTGGACGAAGTGCTGGATGTGGTCGAAGGGCCCCCGCTTCTGCTGATTCTTGATGGCGTGACCGATCCGCACAACCTGGGCGCATGCCTGCGCACCGCGGACGCCGCCGGTGTGCATGCCGTGATCGCGCCGCGCGACCGCGCGGTCGGCCTGAACGCCACCGTGCAGCGCGTGGCCTGCGGTGCGGCCGACACGGTCCCCTATCTGATGGTCACCAACCTGGCGCGCACCATGCGCAGCCTGAAAGACCGCGGCGTGTGGCTGGTCGGCACGGACGACCAGGCGACGGGCGGCATGCACAGCATCGATGCGCGCCAGCCCATGGCCTGGGTAATGGGCGCGGAAGGCGAGGGCATGCGCCGCCTGACGCGCGAGACCTGCGATCAGCTCGTGAATATCCCCATGCTGGGTTCAGTCGAAAGCCTGAACGTCAGCGTCGCCAGCGCCGTGTGCCTGTACGAGACCGTTCGCCAGCGCCAATCCTGATCCGCCTTATTTTGTAGATTCCCTTCTTTTTGCGTCAGCCCATCATGCACCAGAACGGCTTTACCACCACGATCCTCCATTCCGACCGCAATCAATCCGTCGAGCACGGAGCGGTGCACAAGCCGATGCATCCGTCATCCGAGTTCGCGTACGAAGACGCGCGCGAGCTGGCTGCCGTGTTCCAGGGCAAGGCGGGCTTTACGTACGCGCGTCAGGGCACGCCGACCACGACCGCGCTGGAAGCCAAAATCAGCCAGATGGAAGGCGGCAAGGGGACGGTCAGCTTCTCGACCGGCATGGCCGCGCTGGCCGCCATTTTCACGACCCTGCTGCGTCGAGGCGATCATCTCGTCTCCAGCCAGTACGTGTTCGGCAATACCAACAGCCTGTTCGGCACGCTGCAGGAACTGGGTGTGGAAATCACCTTCGTGGACGCGACGGATTCGTCGCAGGTGCGCGCGGCGATCCAGCCGAATACGCGCATGGTCTTCACCGAGACCATCGCCAACCCCGGTACGCAGGTGGCTGACCTGGCGGTGATCGGCGAGATCTGCCGCGAGAAGGGATTGATCTACGTGGTGGACAACACGCTGACGTCGCCCTGGATGTTCCGGGGCGCGTCGGTCGGGGCGTCGCTCGTGATGAACTCGTTGTCCAAGTACATCGGCGGCCACGGCAACGCGCTGGGCGGCTCGGTCACGGATACCGGCCTGTACGACTGGGCCGGCAACGAGAACATCTACGAAGCCTATCGCAAGGGCCCGTCCACCGGTTGGGGGCTGACGCAGATCAAGAAGAAAGGCCTGCGCGACATGGGCGGCACGCTGGCCGCTGAGCCTGCGCACCGCATCGCGGTGGGCGCCGAAACGCTGGCCTTGCGCATGGCGAAGCATTGCGCGAACGCGCTGGCGTTGGCGCGCTTTCTTGAAGAACATTCCGGCGTGGCCAAGGTGCATTACCCCGGCCTGGCAAGCCACCCGCAGCATGCGCGCGCGGCGGCGCTGTTCGGCTCGCGCTTTGGCGGCCTGTTGGGCGTCGAACTCGCCGATGGCGTCGATTGCTTCGATTTTCTCAATCGCCTGCGGGTCGTGCTGATGGCGACGCACCTGGGCGATACCCGCAGTCTGGCGCTGCCGGCTGCCCACACCATCTACTACGAGATGGGCGCTGAACGCCGCAAGCAAATGGGCATCGCGGACAGCCTGATCCGGGTGTCGGTGGGGATCGAAGACGAGGCCGATTTGCTGTTTGATTTCGATCAGGCGCTCAATGGGTGCCTGAAGGGATAATGCGGCAGGCGTCGTCCGGCCGCCGGACGCGCCAGCAACGCAATCGGGTAGGAACCCATGCTCATACAGATCGCAGAAGTCTTCACGCCGCAGGAAGCGGCCGACATTCGCCAGCGGCTGGATGCCGCGGACTGGGTGGACGGCAAGGTCACCGCGGGCTACCAGTCTGCCGAGGTCAAGCGCAACCGGCAGTTGCCCGAACAGCATCCCTTGGCGCAAGAGCTCGGTGCGCTGATCCTCCAGCGCCTGGCCGCCAACAACCTGTTCATGTCGGCGGCCTTGCCCCGCAAGATATTCCCGCCCCTGTTCAACCGCTATGAAGGCGGAGAAGCCTTCGGTTATCACGTGGACAACGCCGTGCGCGGCATTGCCGGCACGTCGGAACGCGTGCGTACGGATCTATCCGCCACCCTGTTCTTCTCGGACCCGGATTCCTATGACGGCGGAGAGCTCGTCATCGATGACATCTACGGGCCGCGCGCAGTGAAACTGCCGGCCGGCCATATGGTGCTGTATCCCGGAACCAGCTTGCACAAGGTCAATCCGGTCACGCGCGGCGCGCGGGTCAGTTCGTTTTTCTGGATGCAGAGCCTAGTGCGCGAAGACAGCCAGCGCGCGTTGCTGCTGGAAATGGATGTGGCCATCCAGCGCCTGAATCAAGACGTTGCGGGTCACGCGTCGATCGTGCAATTGACCGGCATCTATCACAACCTGCTGCGTCGCTGGGTCGACGTTTGATGAAGCTTAAAGTGTTTCTCGGGGGTGTCGCGCAAACCCCGAAATGCGCGTTTTTGTTTATTGCGAAAACGCCTAAAAGCTAGTATTGGCGCGGGTTGCGGTGAGGTTTTCGCTTGACAGCGGCTCTACGCCAAGGCCTAATACACGTCTGCGTCGCTGACGATTTGGGGGCAACACGCCATCGAATCCTAAGCGGCGCAGCAGTTTAAAAGTTGTGCTTTGCAGCGCAAGAAAAAAGTTTATCCACTGTCTGTTCGTCGTTTGCCTGGTCTTGCGTCCATTTGTGGCATCCATCCTGACGGCCATGAACTCCGCCCCCTGGCAGACTCCACACTTGTGAGGGGTACACCTGCATGAACAAAACCGAACTCATCGATCATATCGCCAGCAAGGCCGATATCTCCAAGGCTGCCGCTGGCCGTTCGCTCGACGCCCTGATCGGTGCCGTGAAGACCACGCTGAAGAAGGGCGGTACGGTCACGCTGGTCGGTTTCGGCACGTTTGCCGTGTCGGCTCGCGCCGCTCGCACGGGCCGTAACCCGCGCACCGGCGAAACCATCAAGATCAAGAAGGCCAAGGTGCCGAAGTTCCGTCCGGGCAAGGCCCTGAAGGACGCCGTGAACTAATCACGGCAGGCGGATCGCCAGGCGCCTCGCGCGGCGATTTGCCGACAAGTACGCGGTCCGGTATACTCCGGCCCGCGTATTGCTTTTGAGTATCCCAATTGGCAGTTTCCCAACTCGCTTTAACGGCGGGCAGCTGCAACGAAATGGGTGCTTAGCTCAGTTGGTAGAGCGGCGCCTTTACACGGCGTAGGTCACAGGTTCGACCCCTGTAGCACCCACCAAAAGCTTTTCAAGTATTTGCTTTCCCAGGATTCGCCAGGACATCAGTGTCCGACCGAACCGACGCATACAACCCGCACACGTCGACGTGGCGGGTTTTTTGTTTTCCGGCTGCCGAATTCCGGCTTTCGTTTTTTTCCCTGCTTTCGCATCGATCGCCCTCGAACCCTGTCGTCGGGGTGATTGCGTCGTTGCCCGCACTTTTTCGTAAGCCTTTTATTGATTTCGCTTTGATCCGAATCAGCGGTGTTACGCTGTTCCAGACGAAATACAACGTGCGAATCATTCGCATTTAAGATATTATGACGGGCTTGTACCGGTCAGCCGGCGTCGCCATCTGGTGCGCGTCATTGTTCTGGCTGGCCGGATAAGTCAATGCACCCTGGCTGATTCATGCCTAGTTTTCAACCCGGTTGGAATTCTTCTTCGCGGTCTTCTTTTGGTATTCGCGCAGGCGCTGGCCTGGCGGTCGTCGCGCTTCATGCGGCGGTGATCGGGGCCATTTTCATGGCGCCGGAAAGTCGTCCTGAATTGGAGGAACCCGAGGCAATCATGGTGAGCGTGGTGGATGCCCCCATCCCCCAGATCGCCAAAGCCGAACCCACTCCCGAAGTGCCGCAGCCAGTGACGGAGACGCCGCCCGAGCCGCAACCCGAGATCGAGCCCGAACCCGAGCCCGAACCGGAACCGGAACTGACGCCCGAGCCCGAGCCCGAACCCGAACCTGAGCCGGTGGTTGAAAAACCGCCGATGCCGGCGCCCAAACCGCCTCCGCCCAAACCGAAGCCGAAGCCCAAGCCCCAGCCCAAGCAGGAGGTCAAGCCGGAGCCCAAGCCCGAAACGCCGGTGCAGCAGACGCCGCCCAGCGGTGCGCCCGAAGGCACTCAGGCGCCGCAAGGGCCTCAGCAGGGGCCTCCGCCTGATCAGCCCGTGATGGTTTCGAGCATCGAGTTCCAGGGGGCGCGTCCGATGCCGAACTACCCGATGGCATCGCGCCGCATGCGCGAAGAGGGCCGTGTCGTGGTTCTGGTGGAAATCAATACCCAGGGCCTGGTGGAGCGGGCGACCATCGATGCTTCGTCGGGGTTTCCGCGCCTGGACGAATCGGCGCTGGCCGCCGCCCGCAAAGGCCGATTCAAACCCTATACCCGCAATGGCGTGGCCTATCCCGCCAAAGCAAAAATTCCGTTCGATTTCGTAATGAGGAACTGAGATGTCCAACGCACTGCATAGCGCCACGCTGGTGGCGCAGGCGACCACGAGCCCGGCCGCGCCGGCTGCAGCGGGTGCGCCCGCGGCAGCCGCTGCCGCGCCTGCGGCCCAACAAGCCGCCACGACTGCTGGCGACGTCGCCCAGCAAGCCGCTGGCGCCGTCCAGCAATCAGCCGACGCGCTGCACAGCGCGGCCGCCGCGTTGCCCGCTGCGCCGGCTCCGGCTGCTGCGCCCGACATGGGTTTCCTGCACTTCGTCGCCCAAAGCGACTTCGTGGGCAAGAGCCTGTTCATCATCCTGATCCTGATGTCGCTGGTGACCTGGTATCTGATCCTGGTCAAGGCCGGCAGCAACGTCAGCATGCGCAAGCGTTCCGCCGACTTCCTGAACAAGTTCTGGAATGCCAGCTCGCTGGAGCAGGTCGAGCACGAAATCAACACGCACGGGGCGCGTGATCCGTTCTCGCACCTGGCCAGCCATGCAATGCATGCGCAAGCGCACCACAACAAGTTCGGCGCGACCAAGCTCGAAGAATCCGGCAGCAACTCCGATTTCGTCACGCGCACCATGCGCAAGGTGATCGACGAGGAAACCGCCAAGCTGGAAAACGGCCTGACGGTGCTGGCGTCGGTGGGTTCGACCGCGCCGTTCGTCGGCCTGTTCGGCACGGTCTGGGGCGTGTATCACGCGCTGGTTGGCATCGGCCTGTCCGACGGCGTGACGATCAACCGCATTGCGGGTCCGGTTGGCGAAGCGCTGATCATGACGGGTCTGGGCCTGGCGGTGGCAATTCCCGCCGTCCTGGCGTACAACACGTTCGTGCGCAACAACCGCGTGTTCCTGTCGCGTCTGGACGCGTTCGCGCATGACCTCTTTGCGTTCCTGACCACGGGCCAGCAAGTGGCGCTGTCCGACGGCAAGGTGCGCGCACTGCGCCGCCAGAATGGGCACGCGGTTCAACGCGGGAGCGAATAATGGCCTTTGGCAGCTTTGAGGGCAAAGGATCCGGAAGCCATGCGGTTTCCGAGATCAACATGGTGCCCCTGATCGACGTCATGCTGGTGCTGCTGGTGATCTTCATCATCACGGCGCCGTTGCTGGCGCATTCGATCAAGATCAACATGCCCCAGGTTGCGGCGGAGCAGATCGAGGAAGAACCCAAGACCGTGGACCTGGCCATTGACGCCAGCGGCGCGCTGTTCTGGGACGAGAAGCCGGTCAATATCGACGACCTGCCGAATCGCTTCAAGTCGATCGCCGGCACCAAGCCGCAACCCGAGATCCGCATTCGCGCCGATCAGAACACCCGTTACGAAACGCTGGCCAAGGTGATGGCCTCGGCTCGTCGTTCGGGCATGACGCGCATCGGATTCGTCACGACGCCGCCCTCCGGTGGCGCTCCCGCAGCGGGCGCGCCGGCCGGGGCGCCGGCCCCCGCTCCGGCACCGTCCGGCGGGTGAACGATTCCAGGGAAGGGGGCGCATTTCGCGCCCCTTTTTTTTTGGATCGCGCTAGAATCGCGGCATGCGAGTTCTGGTAATCGAAGACGACACCACCCTGGGCCATGCGCTCCAGGAATTCCTGGCCGACCAGGGTTATGCGGTCGACTGGCTGACCGAAGGCGACCGTGTACTGGGCGCCCTGGCAGGCCAGCCGTATGACCTCATGCTGCTCGACCTCAACCTTCCCGGCATGAGCGGCCTCGATGTGCTGCGGCAACTGCGCCAGGATGGCAACCAGGTTCCCGTGCTGATCCTGACTGCCCGTGACGGCATCGAAGACCGCGTCGCCGGTCTGGACGCCGGGGCGGACGACTACGTCACCAAGCCTTTCGAACTGCCTGAACTGGCGGCGCGCGTGCGCGCCTTTGGCCGCCGCCGCGCGGGCCAGGCGCAGCCGCTCATCGAAGTGGGTCCCCTGGTTTTCGATACCGTCGGTCGCGAAGTCCGCGCCAATGGCCAGCGCCTGTCGTTGTCCGTGCGTGAACTGTCCGTTCTTGAAATGCTGATGGCCCGCGTGGGCCGTGTCGTGACCAAGCGCCAGATCGTGAACTCGCTGTCTGCCTGGGATGCGGATTTCAGCGAAAACGCAGTCGAAGTCTACGTGTACCGCTTGCGCAAGCGCCTGGAAGGCACGGGCGCCAGCATCCAGACGGTACGTGGTTTCGGCTACATGCTGGATGTGGAAACGGCCTGACGGCTCGGCTGCGGCCGGTTTGATCCGGCCGCGCGCATCCATCCGCCTCATCGAGGGCTTCGCGCCATGACGCAGGAACGCACACCTCACCCGTCCCCGGCTGCGCGCCCCTTGCTCCCCTCCCGTTCCCTTGCGCGGCATCTGGTCATCCGACTGATGCCCCCGATCCTGCTGCTCGTCCTGCTGGACCTGGCGGCCACCTGGGTCATCACGCACAAGATCGACATGTCGCTCTGGATGCTGGAAGACTTCTTCTGGCTGATGGTCGTGGGTCAGGTGGCGCTGATCGCCCTGTTCACCTGGGTGGTGGTGCAGGGCGTGCGGTCCGGCCTGCGGTCGGTGAACCACCTGTCCGAGGAAATCCGCCAGCGTTCCATCGACGATATGCAGCCGCTGGAGGTCGCGGGCGTGCCGGTGGAGATCGAGCCCCTGGTCACGCATACCAACGACCTCCTGCTGCGGCTGGATGCGTCACTGGCGGCGCAGCGGCGTTTCATCGGCCATGCCGCGCACCAGTTGCGAACGCCGCTGTCCGGACTGAGGCTCGAATCCGAGTTGATGCTGGCCCGACCCCTGCCGGATGACGTCCGGGCCCGCGCGGAGCGCATCAAGGCCGTCAGCGACCGCATGATAAGGCTGGGCCAGCAGTTGCTGGTGCTGGCGCGCGCCGACCCGAATGCGCGGCCGCAGGACAGCTTCGTGCGCATCGACCTTTGCGAATGGGTGCGCGTGCACGGCGCCGAGTGGTTTCCCCGTGTGCGCGAAGCCCACTACGAACTGGACCTGGCCGCGCCCGACACGCCGATCTGGATCGATGCAGACCCCTTGCTGCTGGCGGAACTGCTGGGCAACCTGATCGACAACGCGCTGCGCTACGGCAATCCAAGCGGCCGGATCACCCTTATCGTGGGCGCCAATCCTCCTTCGCTCACCGTGGAAGACGATGGCCCCGGCATTCCCCCCGAAGAGCGCGACCGCGTTTTCGAGGCCTTCTACCGGTCTCCCACCGCCACGGCGGGCGGATCGGGCCTGGGGCTGGCTATCGTGCGCGAGATCGCGCATGCGCACGGCGCCTGGTGGAAGCTGACCAGCCGTCCTGATTTTTCCGGAACACGGTTGTCGGTCGTGTTTCCTGGCCCCCGCAAAGGGGCTCAACTCACTCGCCAAGAACCCGCATCATGAGCCAAGACACGGTCAGCGCTCCATCCTCGTCCTCAGGCCACCCCGGTCTCGGCGGCATGCACGCGCCGTCGTCGCGTGCCGCCCTGGTGCTGGGCGCGCTGGGGGTGGTGTACGGCGACATCGGCACCAGCCCCTTGTACACGCTGCGCGCCTGCCTGACCGGGCTCAGCGTGCATACCGACCTGGAACCCGCTCATCTGCTGGGCGTGCTGTCCATCCTGTTCTGGATGCTGATGGTGGTGGTGTCCCTGAAATACGTAACGCTGGTGCTGCGCGCGGATAACCGGGGCGAGGGCGGCACCCTGGCGCTGCTGGAACTGGCGGTGAGGGCGCGCGAAGGCAAGCTGCGCTGGATCCTGATCGTGCTTGGCATCTTCGGCGCGGCGCTGTTCTACGGCGACAGCATGATCACGCCGGCGATCTCGGTGCTGTCGGCGCTGGAAGGCATCGGCATCGTGTCGCACACGCTGGACGCCTGGGTGGTGCCGATCGCGCTCGTCGTCCTGATCGCGCTGTTTGCCATCCAGTCGCACGGCACGGCTACGATGGGCAAGCTCTTCGGCCCCGTGATGTTCGTTTGGTTCGCGACGCTGGCGGCCCTGGGTGGCTGGCAGATCTGGCAGACGCCCGAGGTGTTGGCCGCGCTGAACCCCATGTGGGGACTGCGCTTCATCGTCGAATCGCCCTGGATCAGCTTCGTCCTGCTTGGCGCGGTGGTGCTGGCGCTGACCGGGGCCGAGGCGCTTTATGCGGACATGGGGCATTTCGGCCGTCCGGCGATCCGCCGCGCCTGGTTCAGCATGGTGCTGCCGGCGCTGACGTTGTGCTACTTCGGCCAAGGCGCGCTGCTGCTGCGCGATCCCACGGCAATCCGCAATCCGTTTTTCCTGATGGCGCCGGAATGGGGGCTTGCCCCGCTGGTCGCGCTGGCCACCATCGCGACGATCGTCGCGTCGCAGGCCGTGATCTCCGGCGCCTATTCCGTGACGCGCCAGGCGGTCCAGCTCGGCTTCTGGCCGCGAATGCAGATCCTGCACACCTCGGCAATCGAAAAGGGCCAGATCTATCTGCCTCAGGTCAACGCGCTGCTGCTGTGCGCGGTGCTGGTGCTGGTGTTGTGGTTCCGCGATTCCGACAATCTGGCCGCGGCCTACGGCTTCGCGGTCACGGGCACGATGTTCACGACGTCGGTTCTGGCGTTCGCGGTGCTGCCGCGGGGCAGCACCGGAATCAAGCGCGTCATGTGGTTCCTGGTGCTGGGTCTGCTGCTGTTGCTGGACGTGCTGCTGTTTTCGGCCAATGTCTTCAAGATCCATGAAGGCGGCTGGTTGCCGCTGATGGTGGCGATCGTGGTGTTCACGCTGATGATGACCTGGCGGCGCGGCCGCCGCCTGCTGTCGGACATGCAACAGCGCGACCGCCAGCCGCTCAAGGAATTCATGGAGCAGCTCGAGGAATACCCGCCATCGCGCGTGCCGGGCACCGCCATCTTCATGACCATGAATTCGGGCAACGTGCCGCCCGCGCTGCTGCACAACCTGAAGCACAACAAGGTGCTGCACGATCACGTGCTGTTCCTGACCATTCTTGTGGCCGACGTGCCGTACATTGCTCCGGAAGAGCGTTTCGAGGTTCACAAGCTCAGCGCATCGAGCTGGGCGACGACGGTCAATTACGGCTTCAAGGAAGATCCCGACGTGCCGGAAGCGTTGCGGCTGGTGGCCGAAGCCTATCCGGAGCTGGACCTGGAACCGATGCGCACCTCGTTCTTCCTGTCGCGGCAGACGGTCGTGGCGGCCAAGAGGCCCGCGCTGTCGCGCTGGCGCCGGGCGGTGTTTTCGTTCATGGCGCGCAATTCGACGCGCAGCACCAAGTTCTTCAAGATTCCCGCGAACCGGGTCGTGGAAATGGGGATGCAGGTGGAGCTGTAGGATTCGCAATGGCCGGCGCAAGCTGCCGGTCGCCGCGGCAGCGGCGCAATAAAAAACCCCTCGGAATTTCCGAGGGGTTTTTGCTTGGCCTTGAAGAATTACTTCTTCTTCGAGGTAGCGTCCTTGAGCTGGGGCAGCGACGTGCCGCTGGAGGCCAAGAGGCCGGTCTTGACGTACGTGAACAGCTTTTCGCGGGTGTCGACGATGTCGAGGTTGCGCATGGTCAGCTGGCCGATGCGGTCGGCCGGCGTGAAGGGGGCGTTATCCACCTTTTCCATCGACAGGCGCTCGGGCGCGTACGTCAGGTTGGACGACACGGTGTTCAGCAGCGAATAGTCGTTGCCACGGCGCAGTTCGATCGTGACTTCGCCGGTGATGGCGCGGGCCACCCAGCGCTGCGCGGTTTCACGCAGCATGATGGCTTGCGGGTCGAACCAGCGGCCCTGGTACAGCAGGCGGCCCAGCTTGCGGCCGTTTTCGCGGTACTGCTCGATGGTGTCTTCGTTGTGAATGCCGGTGACCAGGCGTTCGTAGGCGATGAAGAGCAGGGCCAGACCCGGGGCTTCGTAGATGCCGCGGCTCTTGGCTTCGATGATGCGGTTTTCGATCTGGTCGCTCATGCCCAGGCCGTGGCGGCCGCCGATGCGGTTGGCTTCGAGCATCAGTTCGACGGGGTCGCTGTATTCGACGCCGTTCAGGGCGACGGGCTGGCCTTCTTCGAAGCGGACGGTGACTTCTTCGGCCTTGACGGCAACGTCGTCGCGCCAGAAGGCCACACCCATGATCGGCTTGACGATGCGGATGCCGGAATTCAGCTGTTCCAGATCCTTGGCTTCGTGGGTGGCGCCGAGCAGGTTCGAGTCGGTGGAGTAGGCCTTTTCAGCCGACATCTTGTAGTCGAAGCCGGCCTGGCGCATGTATTCGGACATTTCCGAACGGCCGCCGAGCTCGTCGATGAAGCGCTGGTCGAGCCAGGGCTTGTAGATCTTGAGTTCCGGGTTGGTGAGCAGGCCGTAGCGGTAGAAACGCTCGATGTCGTTGCCCTTGAACGTGCTGCCATCGCCCCAGATGTTGACGTTGTCTTCCTTCATGGCGGCCACCAGCATCGTGCCGGTGACGGCGCGGCCGATGGGCGTCGTGTTGAAGTACGTGATGCCGGCGGTCGAGATGTGGAACGCGCCCGACTGCAGGGCGGCGATGCCTTCGGCCACGAGCTGCGCGCGGCAGTCGATCAGGCGGGCATTTTCCGCGCCATAGGCCATGGCCTTGCGGGGGATCTCGTCGTAGTCGGATTCGTCGGGCTGGCCCAGGTTGGCGGTGTAGGCGTAGGGAATGGCGCCGTTGTTGCGCATCCAGAGGAGCGCCGCGCTGGTGTCCAGGCCGCCGGAAAAGGCGATGCCGACTTTCTGGCCGGTGGGCAGGTTCGGGAGGATAGTGGTCATTGTTTGAGGTGAGACGCCAACAGGACTTTGACAGCAACGAGCCGCCAAACAAGAAAAGTAGCCCGCCATTTTAACTCTTTTGGGACGAGGCTGACCGCACGGGGCTGCCCGCCCGGGGCCGCTCGCCGGGGGCCGCCCGCCCGGAGCTCCCCCCTCGGCTCACCCGCCCGGCGCGAACAGCTCTGCAAGGCGCAGGCCCCGGATCAATTCGCCCGTGGCGGCCGACAGCCGCGTGGCGGGACGGTGGCGGGCGCTGGCCAGGACGAGGTTGTTGGTGATCGTGGGAGATCCGATGGCGCTGAGTGACAGGTCGTGCTCGGCGGCGGGGCCGCGCGCCGCCGACCGGGGAAGAATGGCGTAGGCGTCGCCTTGCGCGGCCAGTTCCACGATGGTCTGCACGGCGTCGACCTCGGCGGCCACCTTGAGCCGCACGCCCTGCGCGCGGCAGACGCTTTCGACCAGGGTCCGGATGGCGTTGGGCAGGCTGGGAAGCACCAGTGGGTAGTCGCCCAGCCGCGCCACGGGCACGCGTTCCGGCAGGGGAGGCTGGTGCCCCGCAGCCGCCGCCAGGACGAGGTCTTCACGGAAGAGGGACTCGTAGGCCAGTTGCGGCGACGGCGCGGGATCGTAGAGCAAAGCCAGGTCCACGCGGCCAGCCAGCAGCCATTCGCGCACTTGGGCGCTGAGGCCTTCGGCCACGGCGATGGAGGCGTCCGGAAAGCGCCGGCGGAAGGCCTGCACCAGGGGCGGCGTGAGCACGCGCGCGATGCGGGGCGGCAACCCCACCACGACTTTGCCGGTGGGCGTTTCCCGCAGCGTCTGCAGATCTTCCTTGGCGCGTTCGGCCAGCGTCAGCAAGGCGCGGGCGTGTTCCAAAAAACGCAGGCCGGCCTCGGTGGGCTCCGCGCCGCGGCCATTGCGGTAGAGCAAATGTTGTCCGAGTTCGAGTTCCAGCAGCCGCACCTGGCGGCTGAGAGTGGGCTGGGCGACGTCGAGCATTTCGGCCGCGCGCGAGAAACTGCGCCGCTCGGCCACCCGAACGAAATACTCGATCTGCTTCAGGTCCATCGGATATTCAAATTGTCTATATCTGAAATATTGGTTATAGCATTGTTCGCCCATCGGCGATCCGCGACCATGGCGCTTTCCATGCTGGGAGCCCCCGTGTCCGATTGCCGTCCCCCGCTTGCCTCGCCGTCCCGTCCGCGCCATGTGCTGCCGGCGGGCGCGTGCGACGCCCATTGCCACGTTTTCGGACCTGGCGACGTGTTCCCGTATGCCGAGGGCCGGTCCTACACGCCGCCTGACGCGCCGTACGCCCGAATGGCCGCGCTGCACGCGCACCTGGGCATCGAGCGCGCGGTGGTGGTGCAGGCCAATTGCCACGGATCGGACCATCGCGCACTGCTCGACGCCCTGGCGCAAAGCGCGGGCCGTTATCGCGGCGTGGCGCTGCTGGGCGCCGACGCTACCGCGGCCAGCGTCAAGGCGCTGCACGACGGCGGGGTGAGGGGGGCGCGGTTCAATTTCGTGCCCCACCTGGGTGGCGCGCCCGATCCGGCCGTGTTTGACCATGTGGTGGCGCTGATCGCGCCGCTGGGTTGGCACCTTTGCCTGCATGTTGACGGCGCCATGCTGCCTGAACTGCTGCCGCGCTTGCAGGCGCTTCCGGTGCCCTTCGTCGTGGATCACATGGGACGCCTGAAGGCGGCCGACGGGCTGGATTCTCCGGCCATGCGCGCCCTGCTGACCCTTGCCGACGTAGGCGGTGCATGGGTCAAGGTGTCCGGCATCGATCGCATTGCGTCGGGTGTGCGTCCCTTTGCGGAAGGCATCCCGTTCGTGCGTGCGTTGGTCGAGGCCATGCCGGATCGCACCTTGTGGGGCACGGACTGGCCACACCCGAATGTGGCGGGCGACATGCCCGACGATGGCGAGCTGGTGGACACGTTCTTCGAGGCGTGCCCCGATGCGCAGCTTCGTCAACGTGTGTTGGTGGACAACCCCGCGCGGCTTTACGGATTTCAGTAGCACGCAACGAACGCGGCCGGCATCCCGTGATGCCGGATCCGCAAAAAAACTTCATTCATCGAGGAGACACCATGTTCAAAAAGATTCTCTCGGCCACCGTGCTGAGCCTGGCCGCCGTGAGCGTGGCCCACGCCGACGGTCCCGTGCGTCTGATCATCGCTTTTCCGCCCGGCGGTCCGGTGGACCTGGTGGGCCGCGTGCTGGCCGAGCAATTGGGCAAGGAGCTCAAGCAGAACGTCATCGTCGAAAACAAGGCCGGCGCCAATGGCAACATCGCGGCCGCGTACGTCGCCAAGGCGCCCGCCGACGGTTCCGTGCTGTTCCTCACCAGCGTGGGCGCCGTCGCCATCAGCCCGGCGCTGTACAAAGACCTGCCGTACGATCCGGCGCGCGATTTCGCGCCGGTGTCGCGCGTGGTGAACAATGCCACGGTGTTCGTGGTGAATCCGTCCAACCCCGCCACCGACGCCGCGGACTTCGTGAAAAAGTCCCAGGCAGCGAAGCAGTCCGTGGCCATCGGTTCGTCGGGCATCGGCAGCATTCCGCACCTGACCCTGGAAATGTTCGCGGATTCCAGCAAGGCCAACGTGCTCCACGTGCCCTACAAGGGCGCGGCGCCGGTGATCAATGACGTCATGGGCAACCAGGTGTCGGGCTTTTTCGGCGACGTGCCGGGCCTGATCGGCCACATCCAGGGTGGCAAGCTCAAGCCCCTGGGCATCGCCGCGCCGACCCGCCATCCGCTGCTGCCCAACGTCAAGACGCTGGCCGAGCAGGGCATTGCCGGCGTGGAATCCAACAACTGGTACGGCATTGTCGCGCCCGCAGCCACGCCCGCCGCCACGGTGGACAAGCTGAATCAGGCCCTGCGCGCCGCGCTGGGCTACGAGGCCGTCCGCGCTCGCCTGGAGAAGTTCGGCGCCGAGGCCGCGCCCAGCACGCCTCAGGAACTGGCCCAATTGATCGCGTCGGATCGCGAGAAGTGGACCGCGCTCATCCAGCGCAAGAACATTCGTCCGGAGTAAGCATGAGCGCCAGCAGAGTCGAACCCGTCGTGCCGGGCACGCGCCCGGAACTGGCCGTGCTGGAGGCGCGCATCGCCGCCGCCCGCGGTCGCATTTCGCCGCTGTACCAGGTGCTGCTGAACAGCCCCGCCGTGGTGGAAGGCTGGGAAGCCATGCTGACCGCCATCCGGCAGAAGACCTCGTTGGCGCCGCGCCTGCGCGAACTCATCATCCTGCGCGTGGCCACCTTGAACAACGCGCCGTACGAATTCGAGGCGCACGTGCCGCACGCGTTGGCCGGCGGGATGCCGCAGGAAGTGATTGACGTCCTGCGCGGCAATCCCGCGCCGGAACAGGTGCCGGGGCTGGCGCCGGGCGAGGCCGAGGTGCTGGCGCTGACGGATGCCATGACGCGCGACATCGAGGTGTCGGACGCGGTGTTCGCGCCGCTGCGCCAGCGCTACGATGATGCGCAATTGGTTGAGCTGACGGCCACGGTCGGCGCGTACAACATGGTGTCGCGCTTCCTGGTGGCCTTGCGCGTCGGACATTGAAAGGAGATGGCAGTGCAGGAAACGATATTGCTGGTGTCGCTGGGCGAGCGCTTCGACGAGCCGCGTGCCAAGGATCTGGCGGCCCGTCTGACGGATGGCCTGGCCGACGCGCGTGTCAGCGCGTTCGCGGCGCTGGAGGCCGAGGACACCTATGTGTACGTGACGGGGTTGGCGGCGCTGCCCGAGATCGAGGCCCGACTGGCCGAGCTCGTCCCGGGCGCCCATGCGCGCCTGCTGCACCAGACGCTGGATCTGGCGGGCGCGTCGGCCGGGCAGAACGCGCCGTGGCATTACATCGTCGAGACCGACGTCGTGCCAGAGGCGGAAGCCGACCTCAACGCCTGGTACGACCAGGAACATCTGCCGGGCCTGGCGTCCGTGCCCGGCACGGTGCGCGCCCGGCGCTACGAATGCCGCGACGAGTCGCCGCGCTATCTGGCCTGCTATGACCTGCACACGCAGGAAACCTTTGGCAGCCCGCCGTGGCTTGCCGTGCGCGCGACAGACTGGAGCAGCCGCGTGAGGCCGTCGTTCCGCAACACGCGCCGCACGATGTTCAGGAAGATCCTGTAGCGTTGCAGCGCCGAAAGAAAAAGGCCCGGACATCACCAGATGTCCGGGCCTTTTTGCCGGGGAAGCAGGCTTCAGTCGACCTGTCCGAGCAGCAGGAATTCCATCAGCGCCTTCTGCACGTGCAGGCGGTTCTCGGCCTCGTCCCAGACCACGCTTTGCGGTCCGTCGATGACTTCGCCGGTGACCTCTTCACCGCGGTGGGCGGGCAGGCAATGCATGAACACCGCCTGCGGATCAGCCGCGGCCATCATTTCGGCGTCCACGCACCAGTCGGCGAAGGCCGCGCGGCGCTCTTCGTTTTCGGCCTCGTAGCCCATGCTGGTCCAGACGTCGGTGGTGACCAGGTGCGCGCCCTTGCAGGCCTCCATGGGGTCCTTGAACTGGCGCAGCACGTTGGCGGGCGGCGTGCCGATGCGCGCGGGCTCGAGTTCATAGCCGGCCGGCGTGGACACGTGCAGCGTGAAGCCCAGCATCTCGGCTGCGTGCAGCCACGTGTAGGCCATGTTGTTGGCGTCGCCCACCCAGGCCACCGTCTTGCCGGCGATGGGGCCGCGGTGCTCGATGTAGGTGAAGATGTCCGCCAGGATCTGGCAGGGGTGGTATTCGTTGGTCAGGCCGTTGATCACGGGCACGCGCGAATGCGACGCGAAGCGCTCGATGCGGGTCTGCTCGAACGTGCGGATCATCACGATGTCGACCATGCGCGAAATCACGCGCGCGGTGTCTTCGATGGGCTCGGAGCGGCCAAGCTGCGAATCGTTGGACGTCAGGTTGATGACCGAACCGCCCATCTGGTACATGCCGGCCTCGAAGGACACGCGGGTGCGCGTGCTGGCCTTTTCGAACACCATCGCCAGCGTGCGGTCGTGCAGCGGCATATGGGGTTCATAGCGTTTGAACTTTTCCTTGATCAGGCGCGCGCGTTCCAGCACGTAGGCGATCTCGGCGGACGAAAAATCCTTGAACTGGAGGAAATGCCGCAGCGGGCCGTTTTGAGTCGTGGGAGGAGTCATGGTGATGTCGCAGGTCAGTGGGCCCGGCCGGGCTCGTGGCCCGGGTGGGACGTTGATTATGGTTTTTCGGCCAGGAACTGTTGGATGAGCGGGACGAGGATGCCGACGACGTGGTCGGCCTCTTCCCGGGTCAGGATCAGTGGCGGCAGCATGCGGATGACGCGGTCGCGCGTGACGTTGATAAGCAGGCCGGCCTCCAGGGCGCGCAGGGCAAGCACGCCGCAGGGGCGGGCCAGTTCGATACCGAGCATCAGGCCGCGGCCGCGGATGTCGGCGACGCCGGCCGTGCCGGTCAGCGCGCTTGCCAGGCGATCTTTCAGGTAGGCGCCCACGGTGTGGGCGTTCTCCAGGAGATTTTCGGATTCCAGGGTGTCCAGCACTGCCAGTCCGGCCGCGCACACCAGCGGGCCGCCGCCAAACGTGGTGCCGTGGCTGCCGGGCGTGAAAACGCCGGCGGCAGGTCCGGCGGCCAGCATCGCACCGATGGGGACGCCACCCGCCAGGCCCTTGGCCAGCGTCATGACGTCGGGACGGATGTCGGCCCATTGGTGTGCGAACCACTTGCCGGTGCGGCCGATGCCGGATTGCACTTCGTCGATCATCAGCAGCCAGCCGCGTTCGGTGCACAGGCGGCGCAATTCCTGCAGATAGGCGATGTCGGACGGCCGGATGCCGCCTTCGCCCTGCAGTACTTCAAGCAACACCGCCGCGGTGCGGGGCTCGGCGTCGCCGGCGGCGCGCACTGCGTCCAGGTCGTTGTAAGGCACCTGGGCGAATCCGGTGGGCAGGGGCTCAAAGCCTTTGCGCGCCTTTTCGCTGCCGGTGGCCGCCAGCGTCGCCAGGGTGCGGCCATGCCAGGACGAATCCATGGTGATGATGTGCGCGTGCTTGTTGCCGCGCTGGTACGCGTAATAGCGAGCCAGTTTGATGGCGGCTTCGTTGGCTTCGGAGCCGCTGTTGCTGAACGCGACCTCCTGCATGCCGGACAATTCCGCCAGGCGCGCCGCAAGCGCCGTCTGCTGGGGAATTTCGTAGATGTTGGAGGTGTGGATGACGCGGGCCGCCTGTTCGGTGATTGCGGCGACCAGCTTCGGATGAGCATGTCCCAGGCAGGAAACGCCGATACCAGCCAGGGCGTCCAGGTACTTGCGGCCGCCAGCGTCCCACAACCACACGCCCTGGCCGTGCGTGAACGACACCGGCAGCCGGGCATAGATGTTGGCCAGAGGCGAGCTCATCGCGGATCCTCCTGGGTGATGGCATCAAACCATGCCTTTTTTCGTGAGGGGATCCGGGGGCGAATCGCATTACGAAAGAGGGCAAAGGATCAATCATATACAATTCGCGGCGCGGGGCGCATGTTTGATCACGCCGAAGATCCGGCTTTCGTGAGAGGCGTCCCGCAGTGAAGAACTCATGGCAACTCGCGTCAGACAATTCGTAATTCATGGCGTTACCGAAAGCGGTAGCCGATTCCGTCCCAGCGATTGGGCAGAACGGCTCGCCGGCGTAATGGCACAGTTCCGGCCCGCCGGCTGTGCTGGTAACCACCTCACTTATTCGCCCTATGTGCTTCCCGTCGTGATCGACGGCGTGCGCGGGATCGTGGTCGATCAGCGCCTGCGCGACCTGGAACCGTTGGCCTACAAGTTTGTGGTGGACTTCGCCCGCGATAACAACCTCAAGACGGAAGAACGCGAAATCTAGCTCTCCAGAACCAAAAAGCGCCCCAACCGGGCGCTTTTCTCATTCTGGCCTTCCTGTGCGCCCCTTGGGCCGTGCGGGACGTCGTTCCGTCCCCTGAAAAAACGCCGTGTGGGTTCGGCGGCAGGCGCTTGCCTGCGGCGCGGGGTGCGCCGCGGGCAAGCGCCTGGTTTCACTTCGCGTACACCAGATCGCGCAGGCCCAGCGACAGCCCCGGCCAGTAGGTAATGACGATCAGGCAAAGGATCACGACGCCGACGAACGGCACCAGCGGCTTGATCAGCCGTTCAAGCGGCAGCTTGGCTACCGCGCAGGCCGCGAATAGGTTCACGCCGAACGGCGGGGTGATCATGCCCAGCGCCAGGTTGACCACCATGATGATGCCGAAGTGCACGGGATCGAGGCCGAACTTCAGCGCCACGGGGAGCAGCAAGGGCGCCAGCACCACGATGGACGCCGATGTCTCGATGAACATGCCGATCACGAACAGCGCGGCGTTGATGCCCATCAGGAACGAGATCTGCGTGTCGAACAGTTGCGACAGCCACACGCCCAGCGCGTCGGGAATGCCGGCGCGATTGAGCAGGAAGCTGAACACGCCGGCGTTGGCGATCACGAACATGATGACGGCGGTGGACACCACGGACTTGTGCAGTGTGTCCGACAGTTGCCGGAAGCTGAGGCGGCGGTAGATGAACTTGCCGACCACCACGGCGTACATCACGGCCACCACGGAGGCTTCCGTGGGCGTGAAGACGCCGCCGTAGATGCCGCCCAGGATGATGACGGGCATCATCAGCGCCAGCCACGCCCGCTTGAACGCGGGCCACAGCGGCAAGCGGCCTTCGCCATCGCGTTTGCCCAGGTTGTTGCGCTTGGCGTAGAGCCAGACGTAGAACATCAGCGCCACGCCGATCAGGATGCCGGGCATCACGCCGGCGATGAAGAGTTCGCCCGTGGACGTGTCGGTGGACACGGCGAACAGGATCATCGGGATCGACGGCGGGATGATCACGCCCAGTTCGGCCGCGCTGGCCTGCAATGAGGCGGCAAAAGGGGCTGGGTAACCGTGCCGGATCATGGCGGGGATCAGGATCGCGCCCACGGCGAAGGTGGTCGCCACGCTGGACCCGGCGACGGCCGCGAAGATCATGCAGGTCAGCACGCAGGTGCAGGCAAGACCGCCCTGGATGCCGCCCACCACGCTCTTGGCGAATTCCACCATGCGTTCGGAGATGCCACCGGCTTCCATGAGGTTGCCGGCCAGGATGAAAAAGGGAATGGCGACGAGCGGGTACTTGTCCAGCGCGGCGAAGAGTTGCTGCGCCACGACCAGCCAGGGCAGGCCGGATGCGCCGACTCCCGCCAGGCTGGCCAGACCGATCGACACGGCGACCGGCACCGACAGCCCGAAGAAAATCAGCATCGAGACAATCATTAATTGGGACATGGCGATATCTGCTGCTCAGGTTCTGTAGGGTTCGGCTCAGCCTTGCGCGTCGTTGCGAACGGGCACGTCGTCTTCCTCGCCGGCGCACCAGCGGGCCAGCACGGCGATGGCGGCAAGCGTTGCCCCCACGGGAATCGCCAGATAGATCCAGGAAATCGAGATGTCCAGGCTGGGCACATTCTGGAAGCGCACGCGGTAGGTCATGTTGCCGCCGATCCAGGCCAGGGATCCCAGGAAACCGGCGCAGATCAGGCCGATGATGGCCTCGAGCACGCGGCGGCGCGTGCCGCCCAGCATGTTGCGCAGCAGCTCCACGCTGATCATGGCGCCGTGGCGGAAGGCCAGGGCCACGCCCAGCAGCACGGTCCAGATCAGCAGGGCGCGGGTCAGCACTTCGCTCCAGTCGGCGGGCGAGTGCAGCACGAATCGGGCGATGACTTGATAGAAGGCGGCGGCCGCGGCGGCCACCAGCAATAATTGGGCGAGGACCGAGACCAGTTTGAACAGGCCGCGGTCGAAAGCGCAGAGCAAACGCATGGTGAATTCCGTTGGCGATAAACGCGGAAGGTTGGGCGGGCAGCGCATCGCAAGCCGCTCCCGCCCCAGGGCAAACGGCCCCGCGAGGGGGCCGTGCCTGCTTACTTGGTATCGCGGATCGAGTCGACCAGCTTCTTGTCGAACTTCTTGTAGTACTCGGGGTAGGCCGGTTCAACGGCGGCGGCAAAGGCGGCGCGGTCGACTTCCGACACTTGCATGCCTTCTTTCTTCAGCTGTTCGACGCCCGTCTTTTCGATGTTGTCCACGTAGGCGCGCATGGCCAGGGCGGATTCCTTCCCGGCCTTGTCGAAGTTGGCCTTGTCGGCGGCCGACAGGCCTTCATAGACGTTCGCCGACATCAGCACCAGCGCCGGGCCATACACGTGGCCGGTCAGCGACAGGTACTTCTGCATCTGCGACAGCTTGGCCGAGGTGATCACCGACAGGGGGTTCTCCTGGCCGTCGATGGTGCCCTGCTGCAGGGCGGTGGCCACTTCGGGCCACGCCATCGGCGTGGGCAGGATACCGATCTGGCGGAATGCGGTAATGTGGATGGGGTTTTCCGTCGTGCGGATCTTCAGGCCCTTGGCATCGGCCGGCGTCTTGACCGGGCGCACGTTGTTGGTCAGGTGGCGAAAGCCCTGTTCACCCCAGGCCAGCGCCACGATCCCGCGGCTGGGGAACTTGGCCAGCATGTCCTGGCCGATTTTGCTGTCCAGCACCGCGCGGGCGTGCTGCAGGTCGCGCAGCAGGAACGGAATGTCGAAAACGCCGGTTTCGGGAACAAAATTCAGGGTAGCCCCTGTCGAAACGATGGCCAGGTCGATGGTGCCGATCTGCAGGCCTTCGATCACTTCGCGTTCGCCGCCCAGCGCGCTGTTGGCGAACTGCTGCACCTTGAACTTGCCGTTGGACGAGGCCTCGATGGACTTGGCCATCGCGTCGGCGCCGGCGCCGTAGTGCGACGATGTCGACAGGGCGTAGGCCATCTTAAGGGTGGTCTGGGCTGCCGAGGGCAGCGATGTGGCGGCCGCGCAGGCGGCCAGAATCGTGGCCGCAAGCCAGGATTTACGCATTGTCTTCTCCGGAATTGGTTATCTTTATGGGCGACTTGGCCGCCCGCCCCGGGATGATATCGGGATTCGGACGCCCCACAGGCGCTTAGTTAACGTAGATGAATGATGGATTTCCCTGATATGTCACAGGCCAAGCGCCCCGGTTTCTGGTCCACCCTGCGCCTGGGCGCCCGGATGATGATGCGCGACGCGCGGGCCGGCGAATTGCGCCTGCTGGTGCTCGCCCTGGTTGTCGCGGTGGCCGCCGTGACCAGTGTCGGCTTCCTGGCCGACCGGGTCGGCCGCGCACTGGAGCGCGACGCCGGGCAGATGCTGGGCGGCGATCTGGTGCTGGACGCCGACGAACCCGTGCCTGCGGCGTTCAAGGAGCAGGCGCGCGAACGCGGCCTGTCCGTGTCCAGCACCTGGCAGTTCCCCTCCATGGTGGGGGCGGGGGACAGCGCACAGCTGGCCGCCCTGAAAGCGGTGGAACCTGGGTATCCGTTGCGCGGCGCCCTGCGCGTGGCGGGGGCGCCGTTCGAGCCCGACGCGCCCACGCAGGACATCCCGCCGGAAGGCGCGGTGTGGGTCGACGGCCAACTGCTGTCATTGCTGAACCTGAAGGTGGGTGACACGCTCAACGTGGGCGACGCCCACCTGCGCATCGACCGCGTCATCACCTATGAGCCGGACAAGGGCATGCAGTTCGTCAACGTTGCGCCGCGCGTGCTGCTGCGCGCCAGCGACCTGCCTGCCACCGGCCTCGTCGCGCCCGGCAGCCGCATCGGGTATGCCCTTCTGGTCGCCGGCCAACCTGACGCCGTGGCGGGGTATTCAGCCTGGCTGAATCAGAACCTCAAGCGTGGCCAGAAGGTCGCTACGCTGGAGTCGGGGCGCCCGGAAGTGCGGCGCACGCTGGATCGCGCGCAACGATTCCTGTCGCTGGTAGCGCTGTTGGCCGTGTTGATCTCGGCAGTGGCGGTGGCGCTGGCGGCGGGCCGGTACATGACGCGCCACCGCGACGGCATCGCGGTCATGCGATGCCTGGGGGCCGTGCAATCGCAGGTCGCGCGCATGCTGACGCTGGAATTCACGCTGGTGGGGCTGTTCTCGTCGGCGGCCGGGTGCCTGCTTGGTTACGCCGTCCATCAGGTGCTGGTGATGATGCTGGGCGCGCTTATCGACACGACCCTGCCTGCGCCTTCGGCCATACCGGCGTTGCAGGGCCTGCTGACGGGGCTGCTGCTCTTGCTGGGCTTTGCCTTGCCGGCGCTGGCGCAACTGCGGCACGTGCCGCCGGCCCGGGTGCTTCGGCGCGACGCGGATACGATCAGCGCGCGCAGCGCCTTCGGTTACATCCTGGGCGCCGTGGGATTCGCGCTGCTGATCTGGTGGTTCGCCGGCGACGCCAAGCTGGGGGGCGTGGTGGCGGGCGGTTTCCTTGGGGCCTTCGGCGTGTTCGCCCTGGTGGCCTGGCTGTGCATCCTGGGACTGGCGCGGGTGCGCCGGCTGGCCGCGGGATTGCCCGCGCTGCGCTTTGCGCTGGCCGGCGTGGTGCGCCGCCGGGCGGCGACCATCACCCAGGTGTGCGCGCTGGCTGTCGGCCTGATGGCGCTGCTGCTGTTGACCATGACACGGACGGATCTGATCCAGGGCTGGCAGCGCACGATGCCGCCGGATGCGCCTAACCGCTTCCTCATCAATGTGCAGCCCGACCAACGCCAGGCGGTGACGGATGCGCTGGCCCGGGAAGGCCTGGATCGCATCGTGCTGTCCCCGATGGTGCGCGGACGGCTGATCGCCGTGAACGGCAAGCCGGTGGGCCCGGACGATTACGAAGAACCGCGCGCCAAGCGCTTGGTGGACCGCGAGTTCAACCTTTCCTATGGCGACGAGATGCCATCTTCCAATCGCATCGAGCAGGGCCGTTGGCTGGCGCCGGGGTCCGCCGAGGTGTCGCTGGAGTCGGGGCTTGCGAAGTCCCTGCGCATCGGACTGGGCGACAAGATGACCTTCGACGTGGCCGGGCAGCAGGTCGAAGTGGCCGTGTCGAGCATCCGCCGGGTGGATTGGGATACGATGCGCGTCAATTTTTTCGCCATCCTGACGCCCGCGGCGCTGGCCGACATGCCCCAAAGCTGGATCACTTCCTTCTACCTGCCTCCGGAAAAAGCGGCGGTGCTGCCCGCCCTGGTGCGGGAGTTCCCGAACCTGACGGTGTTCGACGTGGGGGCCATCCTGCAGCAATTGCAGTCCGTGCTGAATGAAGTGGGCAGGGCGGTGCAGCTGCTGTTCCTCTTCACGCTGGCCGCCGGCGTGCTGGTGCTGTCGGCGGCGCTTACCGCCACCCGCGACGAGCGCATGCGCGAGGCCGCGGTGCTGCGCGCGCTGGGCGCCACGCGAAGCCAACTGGCCCGGTCGCAGCGCATCGAACTTTGGGCGGTGGGCGGACTGGCGGGCCTGCTGGCCGCGGCCGGCGCCACCGCGATCGCTTGGGTCTTGTCAACCCAGGTTTTCGACTTCGCCATTACTCTCAGCCTTTGGCCATGGCTGGCGGGCATCGGCACCGGCATGCTGGGCGCCTGGGCCGGCGGGGCGCTCGCCCTGCGCGGTGTCCTGCGCACGCCTCCCCTGGTCACCCTCCGAGAAACCTGATGACGTCCCGCGTCCACACTATCAAAGAACCCGTGGAAAACACCCGCACCATGTTTGATCTCCTTGGCGGCGAAGCCGGCGTGCGCGCCCTCGTCGACCGTTTCTATGACCTGATGGACATGGAGCCCGACCTCAAGGAGTTGCGCGCCGCCCACGGGCCCAGCCTGGACGAGGCGCGCGACAAGCTGTTCTGGTTCCTGTGCGGGTACTTCGGCGGTCCGGATCACTATATAGAGCGCTTCGGGCATCCGCGCCTGCGCGCCCGCCACCTCCCGTTCTCCATCGGCGAGGTCGAGCGCGACCAATGGGTGACATGCATCGGACGCGCAATGGAAGACGAGGGCATCGAGCCCGCGCTCGTCGAGCGCCTGCTTGAATCCTTCTACGGCGTGGCCGACTGGATGCGCAACCGTGAAGGGTGACGATCGGTCCGGCGCACGGCGCACATCCTGGAGCGGTCCGCTGGCGGGCGCCATGCTCAGCGACGCCGGCCGGCTGGCCGAGGCGGGGCCTGAAGTCTTCAATCCCGCGCATTATGGCGAGCAGGCCCGGCCGGTGGACGCCGGCGGGCGCCAGGCCGCCTGGTTCGTCCAGGGGCAGGGATGGCAGGGCGTGTTGCGACGCTATCGCCGCGGCGGCATGGTCGCCCGCGTGAGCCGCGACGCCTATCTCTGGAACGGCGAGGACCGCACCCGCAGCTTCCGCGAGTACCGGTTGCTGGCGGCCATGCGCGCGCAAGGGCTGCCGGTGCCCGCGCCGCTCGCCGCCGCCTATTGGCGGCAAGGGCCGATCTACCGGGCCGCCATCGTGGTCGAGCGCATACCCGGCGTGCGCCCTTTGGCGCAGGCGCTGGGCGAACCTGTCTGGCAAGCGGTGGCCGACGCCATCGTGCGCATGCACCGGGCGGGCGTCTGGCACGCCGACCTGAACGCATTCAACATCCTGATCGGCAGCGACGCCCGCGTCTGGCTCATCGACTTCGACCGCGGAACCCAGGGCGCCTTGTCCGAACGGCAGCGCCAGGCCAATCTCGAGCGGCTGCGCCGTTCGCTGCGCAAGGTGGCCGGCGACGACGGGGAGCGCTTCTGGCTGCGACTGCGCGACAGTTATTGGTCGGCCTGGGGCGTTGGAATCCAGCCTTGATTGCGGTCACGGCTGCGGGTGGCCGCCAGCGGCCAATTGCGCCAATTACCCCCCAAAGTTGGGCAGGTCATCGCTAAAAAGCTTTATCATTTCGCCTTTTGGTACTCCTGTCACATTCGGCATAGAGCTAGGGGGCTGGTAATAATGGAACTAAAGGCGGGAATGCGCTGGGCGCTCGGAGCGGTGCTGGTTGCTGCGGCTACATCCGCGGCGGTGGCGCAGAACAAGGTCGTCAACGTCTACAACTGGGCCGAATACACGGCTCCCGACACGATTCCGGGTTTCGAAAAGGAAACCGGCATCAAGGTCCGCTATGACGTGTACGACAGCAACGACGCATTGCAGGCCAAGCTGCTGGCCGGCAAGTCGGGCTATGACGTCGTTGTCCCGTCCACCCATTACGCGTCGCGCCAGATCGAAGCCGGCCTGTTCCAGAAGCTGGACAAGTCCAAGATCCCCAACTGGAAGTACCTGGACCCCGAAGTCATGGCGCTGGTCGCCACGGTCGATCCCGGCAACGAACACGCCATCCCCTGGGGCTACGGCACCAACGGCCTGGGCTACAACGTCACCAAGGTCAAGCAGATCATGGGCGACGGCGTCGACCTGGCCAGCTGGGACATGATCTTCAAGCCCGAGAACGCCGCCAAGCTCAAGGAATGCGGCATCTCCATGCTGGACGAAGCCGCCCAGGTTTTCCCCGCCGTCCTCAAATACCTGGGCAAGGATCCCAACAGCACCAACGCCGCCGACTACCAGGCCGCCATGGAAGTGCTGAAGCAGATCCGCCCGTACATCCGCCAATTCAGCTCGTCGGGCTATATCGACGAACTGGCCGTCGGCGACTTGTGCATGGTCTACGGCTTCTCCGGCGACGTCATGATCGCGCGCAAGCGCGCGCAGGACGCCAAGAAGCCCTACGAGGTGAACTACTTCATTCCGAAGGGCGGCGCCCCGGCGTGGTTCGACCTGATGGTCATCCCGAAGGATGCGCCGCACCCCGAAGAGGCGCTCGCGTTCATCAACTACATCGAAACGCCGAAGGTCCATGCGGCCATCACCAACACCATGTTCTACCCCAACGCCAACAAAGAGGCGCGGCAGTTCGTGAACAAGGACGTGGCTGAAAATCCCATGATCTACCCGTCGGCCGAGGTCTCCAAGACCCTGTACGTGATCAAGGCGCTGCCCTTGAATATTTCACGGCTGCAGAACAAGTTGTGGTCCGAGCTGAAGTTGGGAAAATAGTCATCATGAACGATAGCCGTTACTCGGCGCAGCATTCGGCGGACCCGGACGAGTTCGTCCGGGTCTCCGATGTAGTAAAGATTTTTGGCGACGTGGTCGCCGTGCGTTCCGTCAACCTGTCCGTCAAGCGCAACGAAATCTTCGCGCTGCTGGGCAGCTCCGGCAGCGGCAAGTCCACCTTGCTGCGCATGCTGGCCGGCTTCGAAGAGGCCACCTCGGGCCAGATCCTGCTGGACGGCGAAGACATCACCAGCGTGCCGCCGTACCGGCGTCCCGTGAACATGATGTTCCAGTCGTACGCGCTGTTTCCGCACATGACGGTCGAGGCCAACGTCGCCTTCGGCCTGAAGCAGGAAGGCGTGGACCGCGCCGAAATCCACGACCGCGTGTTCGAAGCCCTGGACCTGGTGCAGATGGCGGGCTATTCGCGCCGCAAACCCAACCAGTTGTCGGGCGGCCAGCAGCAGCGCGTGGCGCTGGCGCGCAGCCTGGTCAAGCGTCCCAAGCTGCTCTTGCTGGACGAACCGATGTCCGCGCTGGACAAGCAGATCCGCCAGAAGACGCAGATCGAACTCGTGAAGATCCTGGAGCAGGTCGGCGTGACCTGCATCATGGTCACCCACGACCAGGAAGAGGCCATGACCATGGCCCACCGCCTGGCCGTCATGACCGAAGGCCAGATCGTCCAGTGCGGCACGCCGCAGGACGTCTACGCCTTTCCCAATTCGCGGTTTGTCGCCAGCTTCATCGGGTCGACCAACATGTTCACCGGCACGATCGTGGTGGACGAGCCCGATCACGTGGCCATTGAATGCGCTGAACTCTCGCGTCCGCTTTTCGTGAACCACGGTGTGAGCGAACCCCTGGGCATGGAAGTCCACGTGTCCATCCGGCCCGAACGCCTGCTCGTGTCGCGCGAGCAACCCGAAGGCGAATACAACTGGGCGCACGGCATGGTCAGCCACATGGCCTGGATGGGCAGCTACGCCCTGTACCAGATCCGCCTGGATTCCGGCAAGACGGTCGAGGCCAGCGTGCCCAGCCGGCTGCTGGCCCAGATGGACGCGCCGGGCATCGACGAAGAAATCTTCGTAAGCTGGGACGCCGACAGCGCGACGGTGCTTGCGTCATGATCCGCTTTTCGCCTCGTGACTGGCTCCCGTCGGGCCGGACCCTGGCGGTGGTCCCGCCGTTTGCATGGCTGGTGCTGTTTCTGCTGGTGCCCTTCCTGCTGGTGCTGAAGATCAGCTTTGCCGAAATGAAATTCGGCATTCCGCCGTATACGTCGCTGGCGCAGTTCCAGGACGAGGCGATCCAGTTCAGCCTGCACCTGCGCGGCTACATCCTGCTGTTCACGGAAAACCAGTATTTCCTGACCTACCTCAGCTCGGTGAAGATCGCCGGCATCACCACGCTGGTCTGCGTGCTGATCGGCTATCCCATCGCGTACTACATCGCCCGGTCGTCGACGCAGGTGCGCAACCTGTTGCTGCTGGCGGTGATCCTGCCGTTCTGGACCTCGCTGCTGCTGCGCGTGTATGCCTGGGTGGGCATCCTGCGCAACGACGGGCTGTTGAACAATCTGCTGCAGGGCCTGGGCCTGATATCCAGTCCGCTTGAAATCTACCGCACCGACCTGGCCGTCTACATCGGCATGGTCTATGCCTACCTGCCTTTCTTCATCCTGCCGCTGTACGCCACGTTGGTGAAGATGGACCTGCGCCTTTTGGAAGCCGCCTACGACCTGGGCGCCAAGCCGTGGCAGGCGTTCTGGCAGATCACCGTGCCGATGTCGCGCCAGGGCGTGATCGCCGGCGCCATGCTGGTGTTCATTCCGGCCGTGGGTGAATACGTGATTCCGGAAATGCTGGGCGGGGCTAACACGCTGATGATCGGCCGCGTCATGTGGAATGAATTCTTCAACAATGCCGACTGGCCGATGGCCTCGGCCGTGACGTGCGTCATGGTGCTGCTCCTGCTGGTGCCGCTGGTGTACTTCCAGTACAGCCAGGTCAAGCAGAACCAGGCCGGAGGCCGCAAATGAACGGCCCGAACAAGACACTGCGCGCCCTGGTGCTGGGGCTGGGCTATTTCTTCCTGTACGTGCCCATCCTCAGCCTGATGGTGTTCTCGTTCAACGAGTCGCCGTCCGTCACGTCCTGGACCGGGTTCTCGTTCCGCTGGTATCACTCGCTAGTCAATGACGACGCGCTGCTGCGCGCAGCCTGGTTGTCGTTCCGAATCGCCGTGCTCACCGCCACTGCGGCCGTCATCATCGGCACGTGGGCGGGCTATGTCCTGGGTCGCATGGGGCGTTTCCGCGGCTTTGCGCTGTACGTGGGCATGCTCAGCGCGCCGCTGGTGATCCCCGAGGTCGTGCTGGGCATCTCGCTGCTGTTGATGTTCGTGGAAGTGCGCGGCACGCTGGGCTGGCCCGAGCAGAACGGCATGTTCACGATCTGGGTGGGGCACGTGACGCTGTGCATGGCGTTCGTCGCCGTCGTCATCCAGACTCGTATCCGCGACCTGGACCGTTCGCTGGAAGAGGCCGCGCTGGACCTGGGCGCCACGCCCTTCACCGTGTTCTTCAAGATCACGCTGCCGCTTATCGCGCCGGCGCTGGCGTCGGCCTGGCTGCTGGCCTTTACGCTGTCGCTGGACGACGTGGTCATCGCGTCGTTCCTGTCCGGCCCCGGCTCCAGCACGCTTCCCATGGAGGTTTTCTCCCGGGTGCGCCTGGGCCTCAAGCCTGAGATCAACGCGCTTGCCACTCTGTTCATCCTGGCGGTGGGCACGTGCGTGATCCTCGCCAACCGCATGCAATGGCGCAAGGAGCCCGAATCCAAATGAAGCAAACCACTCTGTACGGCCTGACCAAATGCAGCACCTGCGTCAAGGCGCGCGACTGGCTGACCGAACACGGCGTCGATCACACTTTCGTGGACTACCGCGACAATCCCGTTCCCGCTGCGACGCTGAAGTCGTGGGCCGGCCAGCTCGGCGGCTGGGAAAAGCTGGTGAACCGCGCCTCCATGACGTGGCGCAATCTGCCCGAAGACCGCAAGACTGCCGACACCGACGCCCAATGGAGCACGCTGATCGCCGAATATCCGGCGCTGGTGCGCCGCCCGGTCACGGTGACGCCCGACGGCGAGGTGAGCGTTGGTTTCAGCGAAAAGCGCTACGGCGAACGTTTCGCCTGAGTCCCGCGGACAGGCCGGCCGGGCGTTGCCCGATGCCTTCTTCGACCGCGACGCGGCCCAACTGGCGCGTGAGCTGCCCGGTAAGGTGATCCGGCACCGGGTGGGCGGGCTGTGGCTGTCGGCGCGCATCATCGAGACCGAAGCCTACTACCTTGAAGAGCGGGGCAGCCACGCCTCGCTGGGCTACACCCACAAACGCCGCGCACTGTTCCTGGATGGCGGCACGATCTACATGTATTACGCCCGGGGCGGCGACTCGCTGAATTTCAGCGCGGGCGGCCCGGGCAACGCGGTGCTGATCAAATCCGCGTATCCGTGGACGGATGCGTTGTCGGGCCCCGATGCCCTGGCCCGCATGCAGGCGCTGAATCCGGATTCGCAGGGGCAGCCGCGTTCGCTGGGCGGGCTGTGCGCGGGCCAGACGCTGCTGTGCCGGGCGCTGGGCCTGAAAGTGCCCGATTGGGACGCCCGCCGCTTCGATCCCGCGGCGCTGTATGTCGAAGACGTCGGCGAAACGCCGCCATACCTTATCTGCACCACTCGCCTGGGCATTCCGGCGGGGCGAGACGAACACCTCAGCTACCGCTTCGTGGACCCGGCCTATGCCGCGTTCTGCACGCGCAACCCCTTGCGGCGCGGGCAGCGCGCCGGCCATGACTATGTGTGGGTGGACCGGCAGGGCATCATCCTGCCCGAGGCGCCGGCGGGCGGCTAGACGCCGGCTTCGCGGACCGGCCTCCTTGCCGGGGATTCCCGCAGTTCGACGCGACCTACAATTCGCGCTTTGGAGATGCCACTTTTGAACGATATTCTGCTTTGGGTTGCCGCCGGCGGCGCTGTGCTGGCCTGTCTGGCGGCGCTGCTGGCCTGGCTGCGCCCGTCCTCGTCCGATGCCCGCCTGGATGCCTTGCTGGAAAGCCTGGAACGAACCGAACGCGCGCTGCGCGCCGATATCGCGGAAGGCCAGCGCGGCTTGCGCAGCGAATTCTCGGAATCCACGCGTGCGTTGCGGGTGGAACTGTCGCAATCGCACGGCGACCTGCGCGCCGGCCTGTCCCGCGATGCGCAGGCGGCCCGGGCGGAGTCGGCGGAATCGCTGGCGCGCTTTGCGACGGGGTTTTCGGAGCAGCTGCAAGGCCTCATCCAGATCAACGAGCGGCGCCTGATGGAAGTGCGCGCCACGGTGGACCAGCGGTTGCAGTCGCTGCAATTGGACAACAGCGCAAAGCTCGATGAGATGCGGCGGACCGTGGACGAAAAGCTCCACGCAACACTGGAACAGCGCCTGGGCGAATCCTTCAAGCTGGTGTCGGACCGCCTGGAGGCCGTGCACAAGGGCCTGGGCGAAATGCAGGCGCTGGCGGCGGGCGTGGGCGATCTGAAACGCGTGCTGACCAACGTGAAGTCCCGCGGCACGTGGGGCGAAGTGCAACTGGCCCGGCTGATCGAAGACAACATGACGCCAGACCAGTACGCCAGCAACGTGAAGCCCGTGCCGGGCAGCGACGCCGCGGTGGAATTCGCCATCCGCCTGCCGGGACGCGGCGATGGCGGGGCTCCCGTCTGGCTGCCGATCGACGCCAAATTCCCCAAGGAAGAATACGAGCGCCTCATGGACGCGCAGGAAGCGGCGGACGCCGAAGGCGTGAAGGCGGCGGGGGCGGCGTTGGCGAAAGCGGTCGAGGTGCAGGCGCGGCTGATCGCCAGCAAGTACATCGCACCGCCGCACACGACCGATTTCGCCATCATGTTCCTGCCCACGGAAAGCCTGTACGCCGAGGTGCTTCGGCGGCCTGGCCTGCTGGACAAACTGCATGAGCTGCGCGTCAACGTCGCGGGCCCCAGCAATCTGGCGGCGCTGCTGAACAGCCTGCAAATGGGGTTCCGCACGCTGGCCATCGAGCAGCGGTCTTCCGAGGTGTGGCAGGTGCTGCGCGCGGTCAAGACCGAGTTCGGCAAATTCGGCGAAGCCCTGGCCAGCGTCAAGAAGACCCTGGACACGGCCAGCAACAAGATCGGCCAGACCGAGGTGCGCACCCGCGCCATGCTCAGGAACCTGAAAAGCGTGGAGGCGCTGCCCGAGGCGGACGCCCTGCGCCTGCTGGGCGGAACCGAAGGGGAGGATCTGGCGGCGGGCGACCCCGCGGCGGGCGATCCGGCGGCGGGCGATCTGGCGGCAGGCGATCCGACGACCGGCGAGCCTGCTGCCGGCGCTTCCACGGCAACCTCGTCGGCCCGATTCGACACTTAGGTCGCCAAGGGCAGCGGGTCGCCGGACAAGCCCCCGGGAAGCCGCGCGACATCCCGGCGCTGGGCCCGCTTGTTGCCCGCCCTGACAGCCGATATCCTCATGCTTGCGGCATTCCGCCGTCGATACCTGGAGCATCGTAAGCATGAGCACCGCCGAACGCCATGATTCCTCTACGCTCGACGCGACGGCGCTGGGCGCCGATATCGCCCAAGGGGCCACCACGGCGGTTGACGCCATGCAACAGGCGGTGGACCTGGTGGCGGCTCGCAATCCCGCCATCAATGCCGCCTGCGGCGTGCAGGCCGAAACCGGCCTGCGGCTGGCCCAGGCGCTGGACCACGAATTGGCGGCGCTTTCGTCTGAACAGCGCCAGGCGCGCCTGCGCGACCAGCCGTTCCTGGGCGTGCCCACGCTGCTCAAGGATCTTGCCACCGCCGCCATCGGCCTGCCCAGCGACATGGGGTCGGTGCTGTATCGCCACGTGGAATGGAATGTCGATGCCGAAATCGTCAAGCGCTACCGCCGGGCGGGCCTGATCCCGTTTGGTCGCACCACCAGCGCCGAACTGGGCCTCAGTCCCACCACCGAGTCCCCGGTTTATGGTCCCGCCACGCAGAATCCCTGGAAGAAGGGCCATAGTGCGGGCGGCTCCAGCGGTGGCGCGGGCGCGGCGTTGGCCAGCGGCATGGTGCGCATCGCGCATGGCAGCGACGGCGGCGGCTCGATCCGGATTCCGGCGTCCTGCTGCGGCGTCCTGGGCCTGAAGCCCTCGCGCGGCCTCATGCCGCTTGGCCCGCTCAAGGGTGAAGGGTGGGGCGGCCTCGCCACCGAACACATGATGACGTTGTCGGTGCGCGATTGCGCGGCCGCCCTTGACATCAGTGCGGGCGCCGACGTGGGCGCGCCCTATGCGGCCCCTGCCCAACCCGCCGATTCCTACCGTGCGGTCGTGTCGCGCGTCGCGGCCGACCCGCGCTCGGCCGCACGCCGGCGCATTGCCTTCGTCAACACCACCTACGAAGGCGACTCGATCCATCCCGACGTTGCCACAACGCTGGACGAAGCCGCCGCGTTCTTTGCCGCCCTGGGACACGAACTGGTGCCCGCAGCTCCGCCGGTGGGCTCCGAGGAAGTCTTGTCGCCGATGTTGCCGCTGATCGCCAGCGCAGCGGCCAACGCCATCGACAGTTTCGTGGCCGCGCGCGGCCGGCGCCTGGCCGCCGACGAGCTGCAGCCCACGACGCTCGGTGCGCGGGAATACGCCCGCGCGATTTCCGGGGCGCAGTACGTCGCCTGCGTCGACACCTGCCACGAGATTACCCGGCGGGTCGGGCGCTTCCTGCATCGCGACGGCGCGCAGGGCCATGACCTGTTCCTGAGCCCGGTGCTGGCGCAGCCGCCGGCAGCCATCGGCCGCTACGCCATGGACAACGCCGACTATCTGGCCTACCGTCTGGGCAAGAAGGGCGTCATCGGCTATTCGCCGTTCGCGCCGCTGGCCAACCTGACCGGCATGCCCGCCATTTCCATTCCATTTGGGATGTCGTCGGACGGGCTGCCCATCGGCATCCAGATCATGGGTCCGCTGGGTTCCGAGGCGTTGCTGCTGGAACTGGCCGCGCAGGTCGAGACGCTGCGGCCCTGGGCCCTGACGGCGCCCATGGCCCGATAAGTCGCAAGTCGGCAGGTCGCCGCGCGGTCGCGGCGCGTCGGCCGATCGAATCAGGGAGTTCCCATGTCATCGTTCACGACGCATACCGTGCTGAACCAGGCGCCACCCCTGGAAGACTATTCCCTGTACGACACCGATCCGGCCTTGCGGGAAGCCGTGGCCCGAGAGGGCGCCGATGCCTGGTCGGGCGACCTCAACGCCCATGGCGCCTGGCTGGGACGGGCGCAGACCCTGGCTGCGGGCGCCGAGGCTAACCGCTGTCCGCCGCGCCTCATCAGCTATGACCGGGCGGGTCACCGCGTAGACCGGCTCGAATTCCATCCTTCCTGGAACCTGCTCATGAGCGGCATCATGGCCCGTGGCCTGCACAGCCGCGCCTGGATGCAGCCGGCGCCGGGCGGCCAGGTGGCGCGGGCCGCGGCCTACCTGATGCAGGGCCAGGTCGAGGCCGGCTCCCTGTGTCCCACGACCATGACATTCGCCGCGGTGCCGCTGTTGCAGCGAGAACCCGCCGGCGTCGTGGACTTTGCCGGCCAGTGGCTGCCCGCGCTGTACTCCCGCGAATTCGACGCTGGCGACGCGCCCCTGGCCGCCAAGCGCAGCGCCTTGATCGGCATGGGCATGACCGAAAAGCAGGGCGGCTCCGACTTGCGCGCCGTCACCACGCGCGCAATGCCGCTGGGCGCGCCGGGGCGGGGCAGCGCCTATCAGCTGGTCGGACACAAATGGTTCTTCTCGGTGCCGCAGGCCGACGCCCACCTGGTGTTGGCGCAGACCGACGAAGGCCTGAGCTGTTTTTTCGTTCCCCGCTGGATTCCCGATGGCCCGCGCAACGCCATTCGCATCCGCCGCCTGAAGGACAAGCTGGGCAACCGCAGCAATGCCAGCGCCGAGGTCGAGTTCGAAGAGGCCTGGGGCGTCATGGTCGGCGAGCCCGGCCGTGGCCTGGCGGTGCTGCTGGAAATGGCGGCCACCACCCGGCTGGACTGCGTGCTGGGCAGCGCCGCGCTGCTGCGGCAGGCGTTGGCGCAATCGGCGCATCACGCGCAACACCGGCACGCATTCGGCAAGGCGCTGATCCAGCAGCCCCTCATGCGCAACGTGCTGGCCGACCTGGCGCTGGAGAGCGAAGCCGCGATGGCGCTGGGGCTGCGCCTGGCGCGCGCCGTGGATGAACGCGCCGACGCCGGCGCGCGCGCCCTGGTGCGTGTCGGCACGCCGGCGGCCAAGCTGTGGGTCTGCAAGCGCGCCGTCTCCGCCGTGGCCGAGTGCATGGAAGTCTGGGGTGGCAATGGCTACGTCGAAGAGGGGCCGATGCCCCGGCTCTACCGCGAAACGCCCGTCAATTCCATCTGGGAAGGCTCTGGCAATGTGATGGCGCTGGACGTGCTGCGGGCGCTGCAGCGCGAGCCCGAGGCCCTGCCCGCGCTGGAGGCCGAATTCGCTCGGGCCGCACGCCAGCACCGCGAATTCGATGAGACCGTGGCGCGATGGCGGGCTTTGCTGGCGGACGGCGAACAGGCAGAGTTCCAGGCGCGCCGCATCGCAGGCGGCCTGGCGCTGTTGTGGCAGGCCGCCTTGCTGATCCAGCACGCGCCAGAGCCCGTCGCGCGCGCCTTCGTGGCCAGCCGTCTCGTGGCGGGTGCGGGCATGTTCGGGCAACTGCCAGCCGGCGTGGACACGCAGGTGATCCTGTCGCGAGCCTGGCCGGCCGCCGGCGCGTGCTAAATTTCCTGGCTCAAGCAACTTTTCCGCATTTCTACCGCCATGCTCTCCCAGCAAGAACTCAAGCAGCAAGCCGCAGACGCGGCCCTGGAATTCGTCGAACAGGTCGCCGGCCCGGACGTCATCATCGGCGTGGGCACCGGATCCACGGCCGATCTGTTCATCGACGGCCTGGCGCGCTTCAAGGGCCGCATCGCCGGCACGGTCGCCAGTTCTGAGCGCAGCGCGGCGCGACTTGCGGGCCATGGCCTGAAGGTGCTGGACCTGAACGACGTTTCGTCCATGCCCATCTACGTGGACGGCGCGGACGAAATCGACGCGAACCTGCACATGATCAAGGGCGGCGGCGGCGCGCTGACGCGCGAGAAGATCGTGGCCTCCGTGGCTGAACGCTTCATCTGCATCGCCGACGAATCCAAGCTGGTAGAGACCCTGGGCAAGTTCCCGCTGCCGCTCGAAGTCATTCCGATGGCGCGCGAATCCGTGGCGCGCGCGCTGATTGCGTTGGGCGGGCAGCCGCGCCTGCGCGAAGGTTTCGTCACCGACAACGGCAACATCATCCTGGACGTGTCGGGCCTGTCCATCGCACAAGCGCCGGCATTCGAAGCCCGCGTCAACAACCTGCCGGGCGTCGTGACCTGCGGCCTGTTCTCGCTGGCGGGCGCGGACGTCGCGCTGCTGGCCACCCAGAACGGCATCCGCCGGCTGGATCGCCGCGCCTGAACCCACGCGTCATCCCGCCGGGCCGTGTTGCGGCCGGCGGGTCTCGCATTCATAATCTTGTCACACTTGGGTCATAACCTTGCGGGTTGTGCAGGCCCATCTCGTAACCTCTTTCTATTCGGGGCAATGCAATGAGATCAACCACGCAGGGAGCCCGGATGACGGAGCATACAAACAAGCAGTTCGACGCCGATCTGGAAAGCGTCCGTTCGCAGTTCTTGCAGATGGGCGGCGTGGTGGAAGCCATGATCCAGGAGGCCATCGACGCCCTGGCCAACGGCGACATGTCGCTGGTCGAAAAAGTCCGTGAGCGCGAAAAGGAAGTCAACCGCCACGAAGTCGAAATCGACGAAAGCATCAGCCGCATCCTGGCCCGGCACCAGCCCACCGCCATCGACCTGCGCATGCTGATGGCCGTGTCCAAGATGCTGACCGACATGGAGCGCTCGGGGGACGAAGCCGAGAAGGTCGCCACCGTCGCGCGCCGCGTCCACGAAGGCGAACTGCGCCACATTCCCGTGATCGAACTGCGCCACATGGCCGCCAACGTGCGCAACATGCTGCACCAGGCGCTGGACGCATTCGCCCGCCTCGATCCCATCCAGGCCGCCGCCGTCGTGCGCAGCGACAAGGAAGTGGACAAGGAATGGAAGGGCGCGCTGCGTCACCTGATCACCTACATGATCGAAGATCCGCGCACCATTTCTCGCGCCATCGACATGATCTTCATCGCGCGCGCATTGGAACGCATTGGCGATCACGCCAAGAACATGTCCGAACGCGTGATCTACATGGTCAAGGGCGCCGACGTGCGCCATACCGGCGTGAAGAACACCGAGCGCCTGGCGCGCGGCGAAGAAGAGTCCGAAGACGAGACGTCGGACAGCTGAAGCAACAGGCTGCCGCCGTCATGGCGGCAGCGCCGCGCCCTGGCACAGCCTGGGGTCCGGCACACCCGGCTTGCCGCCGTCGATGCGACCGGCAAGCCGGCGTCCAAACGCCGGCATCGCCGGCGCACTCACTTCCAGGTCATACCAGCCTTCGCAGCCCGCGTACTTGAGCTCGAGCGCGCCGCCCGCAGGCACGTGTGCCATGGCGCGCCAGCCGTCGTTCATGTGCGATTCCAACCTGATCGGCTGAGGCAGATCGCCGTGGTTCACCAGCCGCAGGCGGAGTCCCGAAGTCACGGGCACGAGCTGGGCTTCCAGCGTGCCGGCATCCTGCGCGCTTCCGCGGAACTGCCGGTGAAAGCCATCCGGCCCCAGCAACCAGAGGTCGTACACGCCGCCATCCCCCAGCCGCCAGCCATCGTCCAGGCGGGCGCCCGCCCCGATGGTGTAGCGCCGAGGCGCCCGGTCCAGCGCGCGGCGGTCATAGACATGCAGCACGGCGCCCACGCCGCCCGGATTGCGCAACGTCAGGCGGTAGTGCTCGTTATCGGCGGTCATCCTGCCCACGGCCTCCAGCGCATAGGGCAGGGGACAGGCGTGACGGTTGCTGTCCGGATGATGCGAGCCCCGGTCGCCGGAAAAGTCGAAGGCCGAGGTCAGGTCGCCCGCCACCGTGCGGCGCCAGGCGGTGATATTGGGCTCGGCGACGCCGAATCGGGCTTCCAGGAATCGGATCACGGAAGTGTGGTCGAACACCTGGGAATTGACCCAGCCGCCGCGGCTCCACGGCGATACGACCAGCATCGGCACGCGCGGGCCCAGGCCAAAGGCCCTGCCGTGCAGTCCGGGCGGATCATCTGCGGTGGACGCGCTGGGACCGTGCCGCGCGTCGTGGTATTCGCCGTCCAGTTCGACGGTGGACAGGCCGCCCGATTCGCCATCCGGGTGGCGCGCCGGCGGCGCCGGAGGCGGCACGTGGTCAAAGAAGCAATCGTTCTCGTCGTAGGTGACAAAGAACACGCAGCCGCTCCAGGTATCCGGATGGCGCGTCAGGATGTCCAGCACACGCTCGGTGTACGCCCCGCCCTGGCGCGGGGACGACACTTCCGGGTGTTCTGAATCGGCCGTCGGCGCGATGATCCACGACACGGCGGGCAGCGTGCCCTGCGCCACGTCGCGTGCCAGGTCGTCGAGCGTGCGGGTGGTGAGCGCGCGGTCGCGCAGCGGGGCGTCGGCGGTCTTCGCATCGCCCGCCAGCTGCCGGCGGTACTGCCTGAAACCGGCCAGCGGGTTGTCGTTGTAGTTGTCCGCCATGTCCTGGTAGATGCGCCAGTCCACACCGGCCGCTTGCAGGCGTTCCGGGTAGGTGGTCCAGGAATAGCCCTCGTGGTCAGGACCAAGACGGTCGAAGGTGTTCACCAACGCCGGTCCGCCCGCCAGGCCCTGCGGATCGTTGGTGCCCGTCCAAAGGAACAGGCGGTTCGGATTGGTGCCGGCCTGCATCGAGCAGTGGTAGGCATCGCACAACGTGAAGGCGTTCGCCAGCGCGGTCTGGAACGGCACGTCGGCGGCTGCATAGGCGCCCATTCCCAGGCGGCTCTTGGCGGGCAGCCAGTGATCCATGCGTCCGTCGTTCCATGCGCGCTGCGCGTCATCCCAGGTGTGCGGCGTGATATAGCCCACCGGCGTGTGGCTGGCGTATGCAGCTTGCAGGTTGTAGGGATTGCAGCGTACGTCACCGTCGGCCTGCGTCAGCACCGTTCCCGCCACGGTGGGCGCCGCATGCGGATCGGCGAACCCCCGCACGCCGGGCAGCGTGCCGAAGTAATGGTCGAACGACCGGTTCTCCTGCATCAGGATCACAACGTGGCGCACGTCCCGCAGCGTGCCGGTCTTGCGATCCGGTTCGATCTGCAGGGCACGCTGGATGACGGGGGACGGTTCGGGGGAGACGGACGGCTGCGATTCTTCTTTCATGACAGCATTAATACGGCCAGCAATATTTGAATCTTAAGGCCTGTGCGGATGCGGGAGCCGGCGTGGCGCGCGCTCTCAATAAGCACAAAGCCCCTCGCTGGCGAGGGGCTTCGGAATGATGGGCGCCGCGCGCGGCGGCGCGCGGAATCAGGCCGAGGGGGGGACGTAGCCGTCGGCTTCGACGCTGCCGTCTTCGAACAAGTAACGCTCCATTTGCTGCTGCAGGTACTTGCGGGCGCGGGCGTCCGCCAGGTTCAGGCGGTTCTCGTTCACGAGACGGGTCTGCACGCCTTTCCAGTCTTCCCAGGCTTCCTTGGAAATGCTCTGCCAGATGCGCGTGCCGACTTCGCCGGGGTAGGGCGGATAATCCAGCCCTTCTGCTTCACGCTTCAGTTTCACACAGTTGACGATACGGGCCATGGTTCGCTGCCGGAAAAATGAATAACGCCACATTTTAGCGGGCTTGGCGGCCGAAGGGCGCCAAGCCCCTTTCATGTGCGCGGGATGGATCCTAGAGCTTCTTGATGAAGACCAGGCTGTTGCGTGAACGGTTGTAGTTGTTCTGCTTTTCGCGAGGCAGGTCGGTGATGCCGCCCTGCACGAAACCGCGCTTCATGAACCAGTGCGACGTGCGCGTGGTCAGCACGAACAGCCGCTTGGCGCCCGACGCGCGGGCGCGGGACTCCATGTGTCGCAGCAGGATCTCGCCTTCGCCCGACCCTTGCCATTCGGGGTGCACGATCAGGCAGGCCATTTCGGCCATCTGCTCGTCGGGAAAGGCATGCAGCGCCGCGCAACCGTAGATGACGCCGTCGTGCTCCAGCACGGTGAAGTTCTCGACGTCGCGTTCGACCACGCTGCGGGGGCGCGGCACCAGCGTGCCATCGGCTTCCAGGGGTTCGATCAGGCTCAGGATGGCGCCCACGTCGTCGATAGTGGCAGGACGCAGATCGTCCAGCGTGTCCTCGACCACCATGGTGCCCACGCCGTCGTGGGTGAAGATCTCGAGCAGCACGCTGCCGTCCAGCTCGAATGGCAGCAGGTGCGCGCGCGCCACGCCGCGCTTGACCGCGAGCGAGGCGTATTGCAGGAAGGAATGCGTTTCTTCGTCCAGTTCGCCGGCCGAGAGCAGCGCGTCCGCATCGACGCGCGCAAGTTCCGTGTCCAGCGTTCCGTCGTCGTTCAGCACGCCCTGCGAGCTGGACAGGAAGATCAGCTTTTCGGCGCGCAGCCCGACGGCCACGCTGGTGGCCAAGTCTTCCATGGCCAGATTGAAGGCGTCGCCCGTCGGCGAGAAACCCAGCGGCGACAGCAGCACGACGGACGAGCCTTTCTCGATGGCGAACTTCAGCGCCTCGACGTCGATCTTGCGCACTTGGCCGGTGTGCTTGTAGTCCACGCCGTCCAGCACGCCAGTGGGGCGGGCGGTGACGAAATTGCCGGAGATCACGCGGATGTGGGCGTGCGACATCGGGGTGTTCGGCAGCCCCTGGCTGAACGCGGCTTCGATGTCCAGGCGGATCTCGCCGGCGGCTTCTTTGGCGCATTCAAGCGCGGCAGCGTCGGTGGGGGACAGGCCGCGGTCGAATTGCTGCGTGTAGCCCTTCAGGCGAAGCTGCTCGTTCACCTGCGGACGGGAGCCATGCACCAGCACCAGCCGGATGCCCAGCGAAGACAGCAGGGACAGATCCTGGACCAGCGCGTTCAGCGCGCCGGCCTGCACCAGTTCGCCGCCAAACGCCACCACGAAGGTCTTGCCTCGGAACGCATGCACGTACGGCGCTACGTCTCGGAACCATCGCACAAACTGGGCGGCGGCGAATTCTGGGGCTTCAAGGGCGGAGACGGTGTCTGGTTCCAGGTCGGGCATGATGTGTGTTGCTTTGGTCCTATGGGTCGCGGGACGGCGAAGGCGCACAGGCCCAGCCGCGTGCGCCGCCGGGAGGGCGGCGCTACGCGGAATTATATGGCCGCGCGCCCCGGCGGCCATTGGCGCCGGCAACACGTTTTGTTGCAGGCGCCCCACACGAACCTGACGCCTGGCTAGCCGCCGAAGTGGAAGCCCGTTCAGCAGGGGCACGCGGGAAATTTATAATGGCGGGCTAATCGGATAAATCGTACATGCCTGAATCCTCCAGCCCGCGGGCGCCCAAGACGCAGGCGCCGCGCGCCAGTGACCGGGAAGAGACCCGGGAAGAAACCCGGGAAGACGCTCGGCAAGACGCCCGGAAAGAACCCCGGGCTCGCCCCGAAGGCCGCCCGGCCGCGCCCCGACCTGAACGACCCATTCTGGCCGTTACCTACCCCGAAGACCTGCCCGTCAGCGCGCGGCGGCAGGAGATCGCGCGCGCCATCGCCGGCCACCAGGTCGTGATCGTCAGCGGCGAAACCGGGTCCGGCAAGACCACCCAGTTGCCCAAGATCTGCCTGGAACTGGGCCGCGGCCGCCAGAAGATGATCGGCCATACGCAGCCGCGCCGGCTCGCTGCGACCTCCGTGGCCAAGCGCATCGCCGAAGAACTGAACACGCCCATGGGCGAAGTGGTGGGCTACCAGGTTCGGTTCAACGACCGCACCGGGCCCAACGCGTCCATCAAGCTGATGACGGACGGCATTCTGCTGGCGGAGTCGCAGCGCGATCCGCTTCTGCGCCGCTACGACACCATCATCATCGACGAGGCGCATGAACGCAGCCTCAACATCGATTTCCTGCTGGGCTACCTGAAGCAGCTTTTGCCGCGGCGCCCGGACCTCAAGCTGATCATCACGTCGGCCACCATCGACGCCGAACGCTTCGCGAAGCACTTCGCCGCGTCCGAGGACAAGCCCGCGCCGGTGATCGAAGTGTCCGGCCGCCTCTATCCGGTGGAGGTTCGCTATCGGCCGGTGCGCGAAGAGCTGGCTGCAGACGAAGGCTCGCCGCAGGCCGCCAAGGCGGGCCGCGACCGCGAGCGCATGTCGGGCGACGAAGAGCGCGACCTGATCGACGCCATCGTTGACGCCGTGGACGAATGCGCCCGGCATGGTCCGGGCGACGTGCTGGTGTTCCTGCCCGGCGAACGCGAAATCCGCGAGTCCGCCGAGGCATTGCGCAAGCGTCATCCGGCAGGCACCGAAGTGCTGCCGCTGTTTGCGCGCCTGTCGCAGGCCGAGCAGGAACAGATCTTCCGTCCGCGCGGCAACGCCCGGCGCATCGTGCTGGCGACCAACGTGGCGGAAACCTCGTTGACCGTCCCCGGCATCCGCTTCGTGGTCGATAGCGGCCTGGCTCGCATCAAGCGTTATTCGTGGCGCAACAAGGTCGAGCAGCTGCGCATCGAACCCATCAGCCGCGCGTCGGCCAACCAGCGCGCGGGCCGTTGCGGCCGGGTGGGGCCGGGCGTGTGCATCCGGCTTTATGACGAGCTGGACTTCAACAACCGCGCCGCGTTCACGGATCCCGAAGTGCTGCGTTCGTCGCTGGCGTCGGTCATCCTGCGGATGAAGTCGCTGAAGCTCGACGACATCGAGCAGTTCCCGTTCGTCGAAGCCCCGCCGGGGCGGGCGGTGGCCGACGGCTACCACTTGCTGCAGGAGCTGGGCGCCATCGAACTGGCGACAGCGTCGGACGACGATGCCGACACCGGACGCACCGGTTCGGCCTACGTCCTGACACGCACCGGGCACGAACTTGCCAAATTGCCCGTGGACCCGCGCATTGGCCGCATGATCCTGGCGGCGCGCGAACACCAGTGCCTGGCCGAAATGCTGATCATCGCCTCGGCCTTGTCCGTTCAGGATGCGCGCGACCGCCCCATGCAAGAGCGCGACGCCGCCGAGGCCGCGCACGCCAAGTTCGGCGACGACAAGTCCGAGTTCATCTCCTTCCTGAAGCTGTGGCGCTGGTACGGCGAGCAGGTCCAGCACAAGGCGTCCCAACGCAAGCTGGTGGGCCTGTTGCGGCAGAATTTCCTGTCTCCGATCCGGCTGCGCGAATGGCACGACGTGCATACGCAGCTGGCCGCGCTGGTGGGCGAGCAGGGTTGGCGCTTGAACCAGTCCGAAGCCACGTACGAACAGCTGCATATGGCGCTCCTGTCGGGTCTGTTGGGCAATATCGGATTCAAGAGCGACGAAGGCGGCAACTACCAGGGCGCGCGCGAGATCCGCTTCCACATCCATCCGGGCTCGCGCCTGGTGAAGAAGGCCGGCCGCTGGATCATGGCGGCCGAACTGGTCGAGACCACCCGCCTGTACGCCCGCTGCGTGGCGCGCATCGATCCCGTGTGGCTCGAAAAAGTCGGCGCCCACCTGATCCGCAAGAACTGGTCGGACCCGCGCTGGGAAAAGAAGGCCGGGCAGGTCGTCGCCAACGAACGGGCCACGCTCTACGGCCTGGCGATCTACACGGGCCGGCGCGTGCACTATGGCCGCGTGAACCCCACGCACGCCCGCGAGCTCTTCATCCGCCAGGCGCTGGTGCCGGGCGAGATCGACACGCGCCTGCCGTTCGTGGCGCACAACCGCAAGTTGATCGCGGGCATCGAGAAACTCGAGCACCAGACGCGCCGCCCGGACATCCTGGTGGACGACGAGCTGATCTACGCGTTCTACGACCGCCAGCTGCCCGCCGACATCTCGCAGACCGCCACGCTTGAAAAGTGGGTCAGCGGCCTGGACAAGGCCTCGGCCGCCAAGCTGATGCTGACTCGCGACGAGCTGATGCGCCACGAGGCCGCCGGCGTCACCACCGACGTCTTCCCCAAGAAGGTGGAGTGGCAGGGCGTGTCGATGGCGCTCGACTACCACTTCGAACCCGGTTCTCCACGCGATGGGGTCACGCTGTCGGTGCCGCTGTTTGCGCTGAACCAGATCGACCCGGCGCGCTGCGAATGGCTGGTGCCCGGGATGTTGAAGGAAAAGGTGCACCTGCTGCTCAAGTCGCTGCCGCAAAAGCTGCGTCGGCATTGCGTGCCATTGCCTGACTACGCGTCCGGGTTCTATGACCGCTGGTTCGACCGGCTGGCCGATCCCCAGCAAGGGCTGGTGGACGCGATCATCGCCGACATGTGGGACCAGGTGCAGGTGCGGCCGGTCGTGGGCGACTTCAAGCTCGAGACCCTGCCGGCGCATCTGTTCATGAACTTCCGGGTGGTTGACGAGCACGGCCGCATGCTGGCGTCTGGCCGCAATCTGGCGCAATTGCGCGCCGAATTCGGCAAACAGGCCCAGGCCACGTTCCAGCAATTGGCGGCCAGCGACACGCAGGTCGCGCAGGCGCTGGCGCACGAGAACCTGACCACCTGGTCATTCGGTCCCTTGCCCGAGATCATGGAGATCAAGCGGCGCGGCCAGTCCGTCATCGGCTATCCGGCGCTGGTGGACCGGGGCGCGCATTGCGACCTGGACGTGTTCGACGACCCTGACGAGGCGCGCAAGCACCATCGCGCGGGTCTCCTGAAGCTGTTCCGCCTGGGCCTGCGCGAGCAGGTGAAATTCCTGGAAAAGAACCTGACGGACCTCACCAAGATCAGCATGCTGTACATGACGCTGGGCACGCAGGAGGAATTGCGCGACCAGATCATCGACTGCGCGCTGGGGCAGGCTTGCCTTGCCGAGCCTTGGCCGGTGAACGAACAGCAGTTCGAAGCCCGACGCGCCGAAGGCAAGGGCCGACTGGGTCTTCTGGCCCAGGAGGTCGCTCGGCTGGCGGGCGCGGTGCTGACCGAATACGCCGCCCTGCAGCGCAAGCTGCCGCAGGCCAAGCCGCATGCGGCCGCCTACGCCGACCTCCAACAGCAGCTGGGCGCGCTGATGCCCAAGTGGTTCATCCGCGATACGCCCCATGCGCAGCTCTCGCACTTCCCGCGTTATCTGAAAGCGGCGGTGGCGCGCATCGACAAGCTGCGCGCCGACCCGGCGCGGGACGCAAAGCTGGTGGCCGAAATGGCGCCGCTGCTCACGCAGTACCAGCGGGCCCGGGCCGCGCTGAAGGGCGCGCCGGACCCTCGACTGGACGAATTCCGGTGGCTGCTCGAGGAGTTGCGGGTGGCGCTTTTTGCGCAGGAGCTGCGTACGCCCATGCCGGTTTCGGTCAAGCGCCTGATGAAAAGCTGGGAATCGTTGCAGCGCTGATCAGCGCCGTCACGAAAAAAAATGGCCGCATCGTTGCGGCCATTTTTTCATTACAGCGCCAGGAAGCCGGCGATCACCAGGATGATCAGGCCATATTTGGTGGCCTTGTATGCCGTTCGGTTCCAGTTCTTGAAGGCCTTGCGCTTCTGGTCGATGACCCAGTGCGCGTGCGTCAGCTTGTTGATGGCGCCGGTCTGGTCGCCGCCGTCGTTGGGCGAACTGGCGGCCGACATGACCACCCGGCCGAACCAGCGGTTGAAGGCTTCGGCCCAGCGCCACTTCAGCGGCCGTTCGACGTCGCAGAACAGGATGATCCGGTTCTCGCCCGTCTTGTTGTAGGCCTCGTGCACGTAGGTTTCATCGAACACCACGCTTTCGCCGTCGCGCCAGCTGTAGTGTTCGCCGTCCACGATGATGTGGCAGCCGTCGTCGTTCGGCGTGACCAGGCCCAGGTGGTAGCGCAGCGATCCGGAGAACGGGTCGCGGTGGGGATTCAACTGGCCGCCCGGCGGCAGTTCGGCAAACATGGCCGCCTTCACTTTGGGCAGGCCTTTCAGGATGGCGACGGTCTTGGGGCAGAGCTCTTCCGCCGACGGGTGGCGCGCGTCGTACCACTTCAGGTAGAAGCGCTTCCAGCCGTACTTGAAAAACGAATTGAAGCCGATGTCGTTGTGAGTGTCTGCTGCCTTGATGCGACGAAGTTCGGCCATTTGGATGGCTTCTTCGCGGATCGTCTCCCAGTTGTCGTCCAGCACCTTCAGTTCGGTGATCTCGCTCGTAGTCAGGTACGGGGTGGTGGGCACGCGAGACGTGAGCACCATGAAGGCATTGACGGGCGCCAGAAGGACAGAATGATCCAGCATCTGCCGTCCCAGAGGCAGTCTGACGCGGCCCCGGAAGTGGGCAAACAGGATGGCGGCAAGCCAGATCCCGGGAATTAACCATTTCATAGGTGTGTCTCGTCCTGCAAGGGGTAGTGCGGTATGGGGCGTATTGTCCCACAAGCCTTCCTGCGGCATCGCTTCCATGGGCACGTCGATGGGCCACCGGGAACGCGAGCACCCTTCTAGGGAATACGGCCGCTGGGTACAATTCCGCTATGTCCGAAGCCGTAACGACCCCGACCCCATTTGTTCACCTGCGAGTCCACTCCGAGTTCTCGGTCGTGGACGGTACGGTGCGTATTCCCGATCTCATCAAGCGCGTGGCCAAGCTGGGCCAGCCCGCCGTCGCGCTGACCGATCTGTCCAACCTGTTCGGACTGATCAAATTCTACAAGGGCGCCCGCGGCGCTGGCGTCAAACCCATTGCGGGTTGTGACGTCTGGATCTCCAACGACGAGGATCCCGCCAAGCCCTTCCGGTTGCTGTTGCTGGTGCGCAACCACCAGGGCTACCTGAATCTTTGTGAATTGCTGTCCAAGGCGTTCCTGACCAACCAGGGCAAGGGCCGCGCGGAAATCCGCCGCGAATGGCTGCAGGGGCAGGATGGCCTGATTGCCTTGTCGGGCGGCAGGGCGGGCGACGTGGGCCAGGCCCTTGAAGCCGGCAACGCCGTATCGGCGCTGGCGCTGGCGCGCCAGTGGGCGCATCTGTTCCCGGGCAGCTATTACATCGAACTGCAGCGCGCCGGCATGGACGGCGACGAAGGCTATTGCCAGGCCGCCTTGCGGCTGGCCGCCGAGGCCGGCCTTCCGGTCGTGGCCACCCATCCGGTCCAGTTCCTGGACGAGTTCGAATTCCAGGCGCACGAGGCCCGCGTCTGCATCGCCGAAGGCGAAATCCTGGCCAATCCGCGCCGTGTGCGCCGGTTTTCGAAAGAGCAGTACCTGCTCAGCTCCGAGGATATGGCCCGGAAGTTTGCCGACGTGCCTTCGGCGCTGGCCAACACGGTCGAAATCGCAAAGCGCTGCAACCTGAGCCTGGTGCTGGGCAAGCCGCGGCTGCCCAACTTCCCCACGCCCGAAGGCGTGACGCTGGACGACTATCTGGTCCAGCTATCGGAACAAGGGCTGGAAAAGCGCATGGAGTTCCTGTTCCCGGATACGGCCGAACGCGAATCCAAGCGCGAGCAGTACTACGAACGGCTGCGCTGGGAATGCAAGACCATCATCCAGATGGGCTTTCCCGGTTACTTCCTGATCGTGCAGGACTTCATCAACTGGGGCAAGAACAACGGCGTGCCGGTGGGGCCGGGCCGCGGATCGGGCGCCGGTTCGCTGGTGGCCTATGCGCTGGGCATTACCGACCTTGACCCCATCCGCTATGACCTGCTGTTCGAACGCTTCCTGAATCCCGAGCGGGTCTCCATGCCCGACTTCGACATCGACTTCTGCCAGGACAACCGCGAACGGGTCATCGACTACGTCAAGGAAAAATACGGCCGCGCGGCCGTGAGCCAGATCGCCACCTTCGGCACACTCGGCGCCAAGGCCGTGGTCCGCGACGCCGGCCGCGTCCTGGACATGCCCTACATGTTCTGTGACGGCCTGTCCAAGCTGATCCCGTTTAATCCGATGGATCCCTGGACGCTGGAACGCACCTTGAAGGACGAACCGGCCTTCAAGGATCGCTACGAGCAGGAAGAAGAAGTTCGTTCCCTGGTGGACCTGGCCAAGCCGCTGGAAGGCCTGACGCGCAACATCGGCATGCACGCGGGCGGGGTGCTGATCGCGCCGGGCAAGCTCACCGACTTCTGCCCGCTGTATTGCCAGCCGGGGCAGGAGAACAGCGCGGTCTCCCAGTTCGACAAGGACGACGTCGAAGCCGCCGGCCTCGTGAAGTTCGACTTCCTGGGGCTGCGCAACCTGACCATCCTGGACTGGGCCGTGCGCTACGTGCGTCAGTTCAACGAGGACAAGCGCGACTTCGACGTCATGGCGCTGGCCCTGGACGATCCGGCCGCTTACAAGATTCTTTGCGACGCCAACACCACCGCCGTGTTCCAGCTGGAATCGCGCGGCATGAAGGAACTGCTCAAGAAGCTGCGGCCCAACACGTTCGAAGACATCATCGCCATGCTGGCCCTGTATCGTCCGGGGCCGCTGGAATCGGGCATGGTGGACGACTTCGTCAACCGCAAGCACGGCCGCGCCGCGGTGGACTATTTCCACTCCGACCTGGAAAGCACGCTCAAAAGCACCTACGGCGTCATCGTCTACCAAGAGCAGGTGATGCTGATCTCCCAGATCATCGGGGGCTATTCGCTGGGCGGCGCCGACCTGCTGCGCCGCGCCATGGGCAAGAAAAAGCCCGAGGAAATGGCCAAGCACCGCGAGCTCTTCGAACAGGGCGCCAAGGAAAAGGGCCATGACCCCGACCTGGCGGTCAAGCTGTTCGACCTGATGGAAAAGTTCGCGGGGTACGGCTTCAACAAGTCGCACTCGGCCGCGTACGCGCTGATTTCCTACCAGACGGCCTGGCTCAAGGCCTACCATCCCACCGAATTCCTGGCCGCCACCATGTCGTCCGATATGGACGACACCGACAAGGTCCAGATCTTCTGCCGCGACGCCCAGGACAACGGCGTCGAGGTCCTGCCGCCCGACGTGAACCACTCCGGCTACCGCTTCGAGCCCGTCGCCGACAAGTACACCGAAAAGGGCAAGCCGCCGCGCACCATGCGCTACGGACTGGGCGCGGTCAAAGGCACCGGCCAGGGGGCCGTGGAAGACATCCTGCGCGCGCGCAAGGAAGGCGGGCCGTTCCTCAACCTGTTCGACTTCTGCCGCCGCGTCAGCAAGCAGGCGGTCAATCGTCGCACCATCGAGGCCCTGATCAAGGCGGGGGCGTTCGACACCATCGAACCCAACCGCGCCGCCATGCTGGCATCCGTTCCCACGGCGATGGAAGCGGCCGAACAGGCCGCTCGAAGCGCCAACCAGGCCTCGCTGTTCGGCGACGACAGCGGCGACGTCGTCGCCGGCGAACTGGCCAAGGTGGCGCCCTGGGACCTGCACAAGAAACTGACGGAAGAAAAGTCCGCGCTGGGCTACTACTACAGCGGACACCTGTTCGACGCATGGCGCGACGAGGTCCGCCGCATCGTGCCGATGCAGCTCGTGCGCGTCGAACCGCAGCGCGACCTGCAATGGATGTGCGGCGTGCTGGCCAGCGTGCGCGTCATGATGACCCGTCGCGGCAAGATGGTGTTCGCCGTCCTGGACGACGGCACCGCCCAGGTCGAGATTTCGGTCTTCAACGAACTCTACGAAAAGCACCGCAACCGGCTGCGCGAAGACCAACTGGTCATCGTGCAGGGCAAGGTCAGCAACGACGACTACTCCGGCGGCATGCGCATCGTCGCCGAACAGCTCTATGACCTGCAACTCGCGCGCGAGGCCCGCGCCAAATCGCTGCGCGTCAAGCTCAACGGCAGCGCCGACGCCGCCCGCCTGCGCCAGATGCTCAATCCATTCCGCGCCGAACCCGAGAACGGTATCCCGGGCGTGCCGGTCGACATTGTCTACACCAAGAACAACTTCTTGTGCACGGTCAGGCTCGGGGAAGAATGGCGCGTGCGCATGGCCGACACGCTGCTGGCCAACCTGAACGACTGGACCAAGCCGGACGGAGTCGAGGTCACTTACTGATGCCTAGCTTGCGTATCGTACATTCGGAAGCCGCCACCAGCTTTGGCGGACAGGAAGGGCGCATCTTCAAGGAAATGAATGCCATGCGCGCGCGCGGGCATCATGTCGAAGCGATCTGCCAACCGCGCGCGCAGTTGACCCCGCGCCTGCGCGATGCAGGCTTCACCGTGCACGCCGTGGACATGGCCGGCCCGGTGAACTACCTGAAGGGCGTGGCCGCGGTCCGGAACATCCTGAAAGCCGGGCGGTTCGACGTGCTCAATACGCACAGCCGGCGCGACACGGTGATCGCCGCCCTGGCCGGGCGCCTCGTGGGCACGCCGCTGATCGTGCGCACCCGCCACCTGTCCAACAAGGTCGGGTCGATGTGGTCCTACACGATCCTTCCGCACCGCGTCACGACCGTCAGCGACCACGTGCGCGAATACCTGATCACCCGTGGCGTGGCCCGCGAAAAGGTCGCGACGGTGTATTCGCCCATCGTGCTGCCCGCCCCGGTGGAACGCTCCACCTTGCGTGGCGAACTCGGCCTGCGCGACGACGATATCGTGGTGGGCTGCGTGGCGGTGATGCGAGCCACCAAAGGCCACAAAGACCTGATCGACGCGATCGTGCCGCTGATGGCCGCGCGTCCGAACCTGCATCTGGTGTTCGTCGGCGCCGGCTCGCCGGTCTTCGAGCAGACGCAGGCCTACGTGGCCAAACTCAATCTCCAGGATCGCATCCACCTGATGGGCACGCGGCACGATGTTCCCAATCTGCTGGCGGGATTCGACGTCTTCGCCCTGGCGACGCAGCAGGAAGCGTCCGGCACGGTCTACGTTGAAGCGCAGGCGAGCGGCCTGCCGGTCGTCGGCACCAACGTGGGTGGCGTGTCCGAGATGTTCCGGGACGGCGTGACCGGCATCCTGGTGCCCCCCAAAGACCCGGTCGCCCTGACCGAGGCCCTGCAACGCCTGATCGACGATCCGGTCCTGCGCCGGACCATGGGTGAAGCCGGCCGCAAGATGGTCTGGGAGGAGGCGGTGTTTTCGCCCGCGCGCCTGGCTGAAACCACCGAAGCGCTCTACACCCGCTGGCTGGCGGAGCGCCGCAAATGAACGCGCCCAACGTTCCGGTGCTGATGTATCACCACGTCACGCCGGCCGGCGGCATGATCGCCGCCACGCCCGACGTCTTCGAAGCGCAGATCTCGCGCCTGGCGCGCGCGGGCTACCAGTCGCTGACGGCCACGCAGTTCGCCGGTTACCTGGCTGGCGGCAGCGTTCCCGAAAAATCGGTGCTGATCACCTTCGACGACGGCTACCTGAACAATTGGGTGCACGCGCATCCCGTATTGGCGCGGCACGGCATGCGGGCGGTGCTGTTCACCATTACCGGCTGGATCGGCGACGGCCCCGTGCGGCCACACGCGGGGCAGGGCGGGCCGCTGCCCGCCACGCCTGACCACGATGCCTGCAAGCAGCTCGTGGCTGCGGGGCGCGCAGACGAGGCGATGCTGCGCTGGAGCGAGATCGAGGCCATGCAGTCCGCGGGCACCTTCGAGTTCCATTCCCACACCCATACGCATACGCGCTGGGACAAGGTCTGCGGCGCGGACGCCAACGCCAAGCGCGAACGCATCGCCCAGGACCTGCACGATTCCCGCGAAACGCTCATTCGCCGGCTGGGCGGCGTCAGCGACCACCTGTGCTGGCCGCAGGGCTACTTCGACGCGGACTACGTGGCCGCGGCCCGGAAGGCGGGCTTCCGGAACTTGTACACTACCGACCCTTTCGGCCAGAACACGCCCGGCGCCGACCCCGGACACATCTACCGTTTTGCGGTGCGCAATCAGGGCGGGTCCTGGCTGAACCGCCGGATCTGGCTGTCGCGGGATCCCTTCTGGGGGCCGCGCTATCACGCCTGGAAGGCCTGGAAAAAGCGTCTTAGGAATCGCGGATGAAGCTATCGGTCATCATCATCACCAAGAACGAGTCGGCAAACATCGCCGCCTGCCTCAAGTCCGTGTCGTTCGCCGACGAATTCATCGTGGTGGATTCGGGCAGCACCGACGGCACCGTCGAACTGGCGCAGGCGCTGGGTGCGCGAGTCGAGGTGACGTCCGACTGGCCCGGCTTCGGTCCGCAGAAGAATCGGGCGCTGGACCTGGCGACCGGCGACTGGGTACTGTCGATCGACGCGGACGAGCGCGTCACCCCGGAACTGGCGCAGGAAATCCAGGATGTGCTGCGCGCACCCAAGGCCGATGCCTACGAGATCGCGCGGCTCTCGAACTTCTGCGGACGCGATATCCGCCACAGCGGCTGGTGGCCCGACTACGTGCTGCGCCTTTTCAAGCGCGGCACGGCGCGATTCACCGATGCCGCTGTGCACGAACGCGTGGTGCCCGCTGGCGGGCCGCCGCTGCAATTGCGCGGTTACTTCAACCACTACCCGTACGACAACCTGGATGCGCTGATCACCAAGGTCAATCGCTATTCGTCGGATGCTGCCGCCATGATGTACGCCAAGGGCAAGCGCACGTCGATCTTCGGGGCGCTGGGGCACGGGTTCTGGACCTTCGTGCGCATCTATCTGATCCGCCGCGGTTTCCTGGACGGTCGCCATGGCCTGGTGCTGGCTGTGATTGCAGGAATGGGAAGCTTCCTTCGCTACGCCAAGCTCATGTTCCTGGCTTCACGCGGCAACTGAATTCCACGAGGCATAGCGCCCCAAATCCATGAACATTCTGTACACGAACTACCACGGCGGTACGACGATCGGCGGCCATACCATCTACGTCGTTTCGTTGCTGCGCGCCTTGGCCCAGCATCATCGACTTACGGTTGCCGTACCGGGTGGCAGCAGCCTTTACCGGCTTGCGGGCGACGTGCCTGGCGTGCACAGGGTCGCCCAGGATTATCCCAGCAGGTTGGGCAAGCGTCTGGCGGCCGCGCGCAGCTTGAAACGCGTGATTCTTTCCCGGCAGATCGACGTCATTCACGTCAACGGGTCATCCGATCACCGCACCGTCCTTCTGGCCTGCATGGGAATGGGGAAGCGCCGGCCGCGCATCGTGTTGACCAAGCACAATGACATCCCCATCTCGTACCTGGGGGCCGCCTTGCGCACCCGCATGGGCACGGACCACGTGATCGGCGTGTGCGATTTCGTCGAGCGCATGCTGCGCGCATCTCCCTACGCCGCCCGGCCGCTTTCCACCATTCCCAATGGTGTCGACAACAAGCGGTACGCTCCATGGCCGGCTGACCGCGCGCAGGCCGCGCGCAATGACCTGCTGGGAGATCGCGCGGCCAAGTGCAAGCTTCTGGTCGGCAGCAATGCCGGGACGAATTCCTACAAGGGCTGGATGGACATGGTGCGTGCCGTGGCCCAGCTCGGTCCCGAAGCCGCAGGCGTTTACATCGCCTTGGCCGGCGCCGCGCCCACCGAAGAACAGTGGCGCGAAGTCCAAGACCTGGGGCTGTCGGATCGCGTCGTTTTCGGCGGGATGCTCGATGACGTGCGCCCGTTCCTGGCCGCGCTGGATGTCGGCTTCGTGCTGTCGTACAGAGTCGAAACGATTTCGTTCGCCTGCCGCGAAATGATGTCCATGGGATTGCCGGTCGTCGTGTCCGACCAAGGCGGGCTGCCAGAGAACATCGACGAGGGTGTGGACGGCTGGGTGGTCCCGAAATGCGCTCCCGACGCCGTCGCCCGCGTCCTGGACGGCATACTGGCCGATCCCGACTGCCTGACCCGCATGAGCGCGGCGGCGCGCGCCAAGAGCGTGGAGCATTTCGGGCTGGATAAGTTCGCCCAGCGCACCGAACAGGTGTATCTCAGTCTGGCGTAAGGGGTGATGTCAGGGCAATTACGGCGAGGCGAACGCCGGAGCGCGGTTGAAAAAAAACGGGGCCTGGAGCCCCGTTTTCAATGGCTGGGCGCCGTGGCGCGCTCCAGGTGATCCAGCCAGCGGATGGCGTGTTCGCGGTCCGCGCCGCACATTTCCTGCTGAGGCTGCAGTCCGCCGCAGAAGTCCGGCCGAGACGGCTGGCCGAATATCGCGCAACGCATGTCGGGCAATAACTGAATACAGGGAACGCCTGCGGGCTTGCCCTGCGGCATTCCCGGGATCGGGCGGGTGATCGACGGCGCGATACAGCAGGCGCCGCAGCCGGCCCGGCATTCCAGGCCGGATGCCGTCGCACTAGCCGCCGCACTAGCCGCCGCACTAGCCGCCGCACTCATACCCATCCGCGCAGCCAGTAGATGAACAGACCGGCGTATTCCTTCAGGATGGAACGGCTGGCGTCGAAGGTGCGCTGGTCGGGCAGCCACAGGGTCAGGGATCCATCAGCCGGGGCGACGATCTGAGGTGGGGCTGGCGCCGCGATCACCTCGACGCCCTGCTTGGAAAAGGCCGCCATGGCGCGCGGCATGTGAAGGGCCGAAGTCACCAGAAGGACCTTGCCGATGCCGCGCGCTTTGAGCTGGTCTTCGGTCAGGGTCGCGTTTTCGTATGTGGTGCGGCTGGCGTTTTCCAGGATCAGCGCCGATTCCGGCACGCCTTGCTGGCGTATCGCGTGCGCCATCCCGCGTGCTTCGCTGACGTCGCCTTCCAGCGCGCCGCCAGACAGAAGCACCTTGGGCGCCCGGCCGGCCAAATACAACTCGGCCGCGGTGTCTATGCGCACGACGGCGGTGTCCTTGTCATAGGGAAGGAACCAGTTGGCGCGCCCGTTGGCGGTGTTGCCGCCCAGCACGACGATTGCGTCGGCCGTGGGCGATTCGGCGGCTGGCACGTGCGGGTAGCGGTTTTCCAGCGCGCCGCCTGCCCACAGCGATGTGATCGGCAGGGACCAGGCCAGCGCCCAGAGCAGGCCGGCGACGATCAATGCGCGGCCGGTCTTGCGGAGCCGGAATAGGCCCAGCACCAGGCCAAGCACCACCAGGGTTATGCACAAATTGAAGGGAATGATCAGATTCGTGAGGTAGCTGGAAAAGGTCATTTCAAGACAATCCTGATTACTGCATACTGTCCAGCAGGCGGTCGGCCTGCTGTTCTACTTCTTCCTGCGAAGGCCACGCCTGTTCGGATCCGACGCATGTCGCGCGCGGGGACCAGGGGCCGGTCCGCTCCGGCCGGGTGACGCCGAAAAGCGTCAGTTGCCGGGCTGAGGCCGCCGCCGCGACGTGCGAAACGCCGGAATCGTTACAAATCACCAACGCCGCCCGGGCCGTGAGCGCCGCGAAGGCGCCCAACGAAAGCGGGGGCAGCAATTGCGCCGTGGGCGCATTGCGGCGCGCCTCGTCCGTTTCGGCCGGAGGGGGGCACATTACCACGGTATGGCCGCGGGCCTGCAGGGCGCGCGTCAGTGTATCGAATCCTGGCCACACCTTGATCTTGCCCTTGTGCAGGCCGGTGGCGGTGGGGGCGATCAGCACGAAGGGGCGGCCGTGAAGTCCTGCCTGCTCCAGCGCCTGGCCGGCCGCATTTTCGTGCGCCGCGGTCAGCGGCAAGTCCAGCGTCGGACCGGGTTTCGCAGGGCCGCTGGGCAGCCCCCAGCGGGTGAGCGCCTCGCGGGTCAGGTGGTGCCAGGCTTCGACGGCGTGCAACGGCTGCGTGGGCTTGGCGTAGGGCCAGCGCAACAGGAAACTCCGACCGTCGTCGCGATAGCCGGCCGACGGCAGGCCCGCCAGCCGGAACACCAGCGCGCTGGACAGGGAATCCGGCAGCAGCAGCCCGCGGGCCCGGCGGCCCTGAACGCCCAGGCCACGCCGGTGCGCACTGACGGCGGCGCGGTCGGGGCCGACTTTGCCGCGCATGGGAATGAAGTCCTGCTTGTCGACGCCATCGAGCAGATCGCGCGCCCACGGGCGGGCGCAGATCACCAGGGGAAGGCCGCTGGCGTGCAAGGCGCGCAGGCTGGGCAGGCTCATGCAGACATCGCCCACCCAATTGGGCAACCGGACGTACAAGCAACTGATATCGGACATGGAAGGGCGCGGGCGCGCGATTAGGGCTTAGGGGGGGGAACACCGGCGGCGCGTTGACGCGCAGCCGGTACAATCCTGGGCACAATTGTATAAAAGCGAGTGATTCCTTTGAATTCTGCCGCACGCAATGCGCCAGCGGGCTCCCAACCCGTCAAATCCGAACTCTGGGCCCGGATCTACAGCCGCGTGGGCTCCTACTGGAAAGGTTTGGTGGCGGCCGTCCTGCTGATGGCCGGCGCCGCAGCCACGCAGCCCGTCCTGGCAGTCATCATGAAGCCCCTGCTCGATGGCGGCTTCTCCGGCGCCAAACCCTATTACGTGTGGGCGCTGCCGCTGGCGGTGGTGGGCCTGATCCTGCTGCGCGGCATCTGCAATTTCTTCAGCGATTATCTGCTCGCGTGGGTGGCCAACAACGTGCTGCTGGGCATGCGTCGCGACATGTTCGAACGCCTGCTGGGCCTGCCGGACGCCGACTTCAAGCGCGGCGACACCGGCCGCCTCCTGAACCGCTTCACCATCGACGCCGGCAATGTCACCGGGTACGCCACCGACGTCATCACCGTGCTGGTCCGGGAAACCCTGGTGGTCCTGGCGCTGATCGGCGTGCTGCTGTACATGTCCTGGGTGCTGACGCTGATCATCCTGGTCATGCTGCCCGTGTCGGTCATGATTTCGCGCTTCTTCATCAAGCGCCTGCGCCGCATCAACCGCGAAACCGTCAACATGAACGCCGAGCTCACCCGCGTGGTCGGCGAGGGCATCGATGGCCAGCGCGTCATCAAGCTGTTCGACGGCTACGAAGTCGAACGCGGGCGCTTTGATTTCGTCAGCCGTCGCCTGCGGCGCTTCGCCATGCGCACGGCCACGGCCGACGCGGCCCTGACGCCGCTCACGCAGGTCTGCATTTCCATTTCCGTCGGCGCGGTCATCGCCGTGGCGCTCAGCCAGGCCAACAGCGGCATGCTGACGGTGGGCAGCTTTGCGTCGTTCATGGCGGCGCTGGCCCAGATCTTCGATCCCATCAAGCGCCTGACGAACGTGGCGGCCCGCATGCAGAAAATGCTGGTCTCGGCCGAAAGCGTGTTCACTCTGATCGACCAGATTCCGGAAAACGACTCCGGCACGAAGGAACTGCCTGAGCCGGTGCGCGGCAAGGTCGAGTTCCGCAGCGTGTCCCATCGCTTTCCCGATGCCGAACGCGACACGGTCAACGACATCTCCTTCGTGGTCGAGCCCGGCCAGACCGTCGCTCTGGTGGGACGCTCGGGCAGCGGCAAGACCACGCTGGTCAATATGTTGCCCCGATTCGTGTTGGCCGACAGCGGCCAGATCCTTGTGGACGACGTGCCCGTCGACGAACTGACGCTGCGCAGCCTGCGCTCGCATCTTTCGCTGGTCAGCCAGGACGTCGTGCTGTTCGACGACACCATCGCCGCCAACGTCGGCTACGGCGCAATGGGGCAATCCAGCGAACAAAAGGTCCGGGATGCCCTCGAAGCGGCCAACCTGCTGGAGTTCGTTGAAGGCCTGCCGCAAGGCATCAACACGCCGGTGGGCGAAAACGCGGCCCGACTGTCCGGCGGCCAGCGCCAGCGCCTGGCCATCGCCCGCGCGCTGATCAAGAACGCGCCCATCCTGATCCTGGACGAAGCAACGTCGGCCCTGGACAACGAGTCCGAGCGCCAGGTCCAGGCCTCGCTCGAGCGCCTGATGAAGGGCCGCACCACGCTGGTCATTGCCCATCGTCTGTCCACCGTGCAAAACGCCGACCGCATCATCGTGCTGGACGCGGGCCGGATCGTGGAACAAGGTCCGCACGCCGAACTTTTGGCTGCCGACGGCCTCTACGCCTCGCTTTACAAGATGCAGTTCCGCGAGGACTGATCCGCCGCGCTCTTTCTTCCTGCCGCCGCCGCTCTCTCGGCGGCTTTTTATTGCCGAAGTTCCTGTTTGCCAATCCCGCGGATTGCCGGAAAATGGCCCCAGCCTGCGCCTAATGGGCGGGGCTGCGGTTCAGGCGCTTTGGCCCGCGATGCAATCAGGAGCAATCCATGGCCCTGCCTTCAGAAGGCAATCAACTTATCAACGCCGTTGTCCTCCTTGGGGCTGCGGTGATCTTCGTCCCTGTGTTCAAGCGTCTCGGGCTGGGCTCGGTGCTGGGATACCTCGCCGCAGGGCTTGCCATCGGGCCGTTTGGAATCGGCTTTTTCTCCGACTCCAAGTCCATCCTGCACGTGGCCGAACTGGGCGTGGTGATGTTCCTGTTCATCATCGGCCTTGAAATGCAGCCTTCGCGCCTGTGGAAGCTGCGCGGCGAAATCTTTGGACTTGGCGTGGCGCAGGTTATTGCCTGCGGCGCGCTCTTGACGGGAGTAGGGCTGCTGGCCGGGATGACCGGCCCCGCGGCGTTCATGGCGGCGATGGGTTTCGTGCTGTCCTCCACCGCCATCGTGATGCAGATACTGGCCGAACGGGACGAGACCACCAGCGCCCAGGGGCAGCGCATCGTGTCCATCCTGCTGCTCGAGGATCTTGCCATCGTGCCATTGCTGGCGCTGGCCGCCTTGCTGGCGCCTGCCAGCGATTCCGGCCATGGCGATCCCTGGCTGCAGTCCGCCATCGCGGTAGGCTGCATCCTGGCATTGCTGGCGGTGGGCCGCTGGCTGCTCAATCCACTGTTTCGCCTGCTGGCGGCGGCTCGCGCCCGCGAAGTCATGACGGCGGCCGCCCTGCTTGTCGTGCTGGGGGCGGCGTTGCTGATGGAGCTGGGCGGCCTGTCCATGGCCATGGGCGCGTTCCTTGCCGGCGTGCTGCTCTCCGAATCCACGTTCCGGCATCAGCTTGAAGCCGAGATCGAGCCCTTCCGCGGCATTCTGCTGGGCCTGTTCTTCCTGGGCGTGGGCATGTCGCTCGACCTGTCGGCCGTGGCCCGCGAATGGCCGCTCATCCTCGCGGGCGTCGTGGTCTTCATGGTGGTCAAGTCCGTTGGCGTTTATGTCGTCGCGCGCCTGCTGCGCGCCACGCACGCCGAAGCCGTCACACGCGCCGCGCTGCTGGCGCAAGGTGGGGAGTTCGCCTTTGTTCTTTACAGCGCCGCCGCCGACAAGGGCATTTTCGATGCGCATACGGGCGCCGTGCTGACGGCGATCGTCATCATCTCCATGGCGCTCACGCCCCTGTGCGTGCTGGCCCTGCGCTGGCTGCTGCCCAAGGCCACGCCGTCCATGGATGGCGTGGACGTGGCCCGCGACCTTGACGGATGCGCCCTGATCGTCGGCTTCGGCCGATTCGGCCAGATCGTCACGCAGGCGATGTTGGCCCGGGAAATCAAGGTCTCCATCCTGGACATCGATACCGACGCCATACGCGCTGCCGCCAAATGGGGCGTGAAGGTGTATTACGGGGACGGGACACGAGCGGACATGTTGCGGTCCGCTGGCGCGGAAAACGCCTGCGCCATCCTGATTTGCGTCGACGACCCCCGCGCCGTCACCCACATGGTCAAGCTCATCAAGTCCGAATTCCCGCTGGTGCGGATCGTGGTGCGCGCTTACGACCGCATCCATTCGCTGGCGCTGGCCCGCGAAGGCGTGGATTTCCAGGTCCGGGAAACCCTCGAGTCCGCTTTGGTCTTCGGCGAAGAGGCGCTGCGCGCCATCGGGGTCCCGGCTGACGAAGCCGAGGGAGTCATCCAGGACGTACGCCGTCGCGATACTGAGCGCTTCGACCTCGAAGTCGCAGGGGGATTGTTCGCTGGACGGTCGCTTCTTTACGGAAATATGACGAGCCAACCGGATGGCAGGAACGACAGCCCTGACCGCGAAACAGGTGAGGCGTCGGCAAGTCCATCCGCTTGATGGCTATTTTTGTCGCTGCATTTCCGTATCTTTGCATTACTTTACGCATCATTTCACGCGCAACGTCGGACGGCTAAGGTAGATTAATCCGCAACGACGCTTCACTCGCGAAGCGCATTCTGCCAGGGGGCTGCCATGCTGCAATCGGACCGCAATTCGAATACGTCGCACGCTATCGGGATCGAGCTCGCCCGGCGTCAGGCCTTGACGCTGCGCTGCGGATTCTCGGGCGGGCTGACCCGCCAATTGATGGCCCACGCAGGTCAAACGGGGCCGGCCTGGGCCATCAGCGCCCACCGCGAAGCCGACAAGGCGCGCGGATCCCGGGCGTTCCCCTTCCGCATCGCCGCCAGCGCAGCCTCCTGATTCTTTCCGCTTCGGGCGCGGCGCGCCTGGAGCCCCCACCAGGCGTCCTCCGGCATTCGCCTGCCGGCCAGGACGCGCACTGTTCCTTTCGCAATCTTCCTGCCGCCGGTCGCCAAGCCGTCGGCGCCGCCTTGCGCGCTCGTACCGGTCCCGGCATCATCACGCTGGACACGGGCATGAATTGCGTCCTCTCCCGGAGGCCAATGCGTAGGAGCGCCGTATTGAAGTCTCGCGGAATCGTGCATCGCACCCTGTACGCGCTGGCCGGGCTGGTGGCCATCGGCATCTGTGCGGCCGCAGCCGCGCTGCTCTGGATGGACCGCCGCGTCACGTGGGAATCCGCTTACGTCGCGGCCCGCAACCTGGCCGGCGTGCTGTCCGCGGATATCGGCCGCACGCTGCAGGTCTACGATCTGTCGCTCCAGGGCGTGGTTGAACGGCTGCGCGAGCCCGGCATCGCCCACGTTGCGCCCGAAACGCTGCACCGTTTCCTGTTCGACCGGTCCGCCACGGCGGCATATCTCGGCGCCATTGTCGTGCTCGACAAGGACGGCGACATCCTCTATCACTCGGGGGCGATCGATCCGCCCAAGCTCAATTTCGCGGACAGGGATTATTTCCGGGTTCACCGCGACTCTGGCGACGCGCAGCTTTTCATCAGCAAGCCTTATCACAGCCGTTTGCGCGGCGGCGATGAAAGCATTGCGATCAGCCGGCGCATTTCCAATCCCGATGGCAGTTTTGCCGGCGTCGTCGCCGGCTCGCTGCGAATGGCCTACTTCCGCGACCGCTTCGCGGAAGTCTCCATCGGCCCGCACGACGCCATCACCGTGTTCCGAAACGACGGCGTCGTCTTGCTGCGCAATCCCTATTCGCGGGCAGACGCGGACAGCGAGATCGATGTGCCGCTGGATTTCCAGCAGTACCTGATCGGCCGTGAGGGCGCGTTCGTCGGCGTGCTGTCGCACGATGGGGTCAATCGGCTCTACGCCTTCGACGCTATCGACGACACGCCGCTCGTGATCGACGTGGCCCTGGCGGTGGATGATCTGCTGGAACCCTGGATGCGCCGCGCTGCGCTGATCGTGCCGGTCACGCTCGCCTTGTTTGCGTCGGTGATGGCGCAGATCATCCTTTTCCGGCGCGAGATGCTGTGGCGCCGGGCTTTCGAACAGCAACTGGAAAAGCAGGCGCAGACAGACGGGCTCACAGGCATTGCCAATCGGCGCACATTTGATGAAGCGCTGGATCGTGAGTGGGCGGCCGCAAGGCGGGACCGCAAGCCGCTATCGCTGCTGTTCCTGGATGCCGACCATTTCAAGCGCTACAACGATCGCTACGGGCATCAGGAGGGCGATGAGCTATTGAAGATGCTGGCTTCGGCGCTCGAGCGCAAGGCCCGTCGCCCGCGCGATCTGGCGGCGCGCTACGGGGGCGAGGAGTTCGTGGTGCTGTTGCCGGACACCGCAGGCCAACGCGCAGAGGAGATCGCCGAAAGCATTCGGCGCGCGGTCGTGGATCTTGGCGTACCGCATGAAGACAACGAGGGCGGCATCGTCACGGTCAGCGTTGGGGTGGCGACGGCCGTTCCACGCGAAGGCGACGCGGCGGCTCAACTGGTGGAGGCGGCTGATTCCGCTGTCTACCAGGCAAAAGAGGCTGGCCGAAACCGCGTCGCCATGGCCCCGGCCTGAATCGTCCGGGCAATAAAAAACCCGCCGCAGGTTCCCCGTGCGGCGGGTCTTGATTCCGCGGATTAGCGGCCGAGCATCACCGCCTGCAGACGCGTCTGCGCTTGCTGCACGTTCTTCGCCTGCGTATTCAGGTCTTGCAGCAACTGGTTCAGTTCGGCCTGCACGGCCGCGTCCTTTACCTTCACCGTGGCGCCCGCGATTTCGATCTGTGCTTTGTGGGCTTCGACGTAGTCGGCGATCTTCAGGCTGCTGTCGAACGTCGCGTTCAACTGGGGCAGCACGTCGCGGAACGTGTCGGCGGGCAGGCTCACGGTCTTCTCGTAGGCCTTGTCGTACACCACCTTCAGATCTTCCGGCTGCTTGAGCGCCGCGTGGGCCGCATCGGCCTTGGCCTGCTGCTCTTTCAGTGCGGCGTTCATGTCGTTCAGCGCGGCTTGCACCGTCTTCAGATCATCACGGCGCGACACGATATCGTTCAATGAGCGCATCGCGCCTTTCTGCATGATGCCCGACAGCGGCTTGACCGAAGCGTCCATGCCTGCATTGAAATCAGTGATCACGGCATACTGGGCGGCGTAGTCGCCGAAGGACTTCTTTTCCTCGTCCGTCAACTTAGGCACGCGCACCCCCGGCTTGTCGACGATGCGCGTTTGCAGGAACTGCGTGAACGCGGCGCGCTGTTCGGGCTCCTTGTCGCCGCATGCGGCCAGCACCAGCGGCAACGCCGCGATCAGCACCAGGAATGGACGGAATAGGGACTTCATTGCATTGACCTCCGGAAAGCTGGGAATCGGCGCCGGGAAGATGCTCCACCCGGCAAAGCGCCCGCAGCTTATCGATAACCCTTAGTCGCCGCCATCGGTTTCAGAATTCATTGCAATCGAATCGTTAGGTCACACAATCTACACATATCGGGTTGATTGGGGATCGGTATTCGAGTAGGGGCGATTCGAAGATTGTCTCGCCGGCCACGCCGGTAAAAGAAAAGCCGCGTGTTTCCACGCGGCTGTCGGGTAGGCAGAGACTGATTGGTCCGCCGGCGATGTCAGACCAAAATGATGTCGTACTTCTCCTGCGAATACGTGCCTTCGACTTCCAGCGAAATCCGCTTGCCCACAAAGTCGCCCAGCATCGCCAGATGCTGGCTTTCTTCTTCCAGGAACAGGTCCACCACTTCCTGCGATGCAAGAATGCGGAATTCCTTGGGGTTGAACTGCCGAGCCTCGCGCAGGATTTCGCGCAGGATCTCGTAGCAGACGGTGCGAGGCGTGCGCACATTGCCGCGCGACTCGCACATGGGGCAGGGCTCGCATAGCTGATGCGCAAGAGAGTCCCGCGTGCGCTTGCGGGTCATTTCCACCAGGCCTAGCTGCGTAAAGCCATTGACGGTCATGCGGGTGCGGTCGCGTGACAGGGCCTTCTTCAGCTCGGCAAGCACCGTTTCGCGATGCTCCTGTTCTTCCATGTCGATGAAGTCCAGGATCACGATTCCGCCCAGGTTGCGCAAACGAAGCTGCCGCGCGATGGCCTGCGCGGCCTCGAGGTTGGTCTTGAAGATCGTGTCATCGAAATTGCGCCCGCCGACGAATCCGCCCGTGTTGACGTCCACGGTCGTCAAGGCCTCGGTCTGATCAATGATCAGGTATCCGCCCGATTTCAAATCGACGCGGCGCGAAAGGGCGCGCGCAATCTCGTCGTCCACGTTGGCGGTGTCGAACAGCGGCCGCTCGCCGCTGTAGTGCTGGATCCGGTCCACGACGGAGGGCGTATAGACGCGCGCCCACTCCAGCATGGCGGCGCTGGTCGTGCGGGAGTCGACCAGGATGGAGCCCGTTCCCGGGCCGACCATGTCGCGCAACACGCGCTGCGCTAGCGTCAGGTCCTGGTGCAGCACGGCAGGGGCGGGCTGCGTTCGCGCGGCAGCTTGCACGCTGGTCCAGAGTTTGCGCAGGTACTCCACGTCTGCCGTCAGTTCGGCATCGTTGGCCCCCTCCGCCTGCGTGCGGACGATAAAACCGCCTTTCTCCTCGGCCGGCATCAGCGCCTGCAGCCGCTCGCGCAGCTGGATGCGCTCGGACTCGGAGTCGATTTTCTGCGAAATGCCGATGTGTGGGTCATGGGGCAGGTACACAAGCATGCGTCCCGCCATGCTGATCTGCGTGGAAAGTCGTGCCCCTTTGGTGCCCAGCGGATCCTTGACCACCTGGACCATGAGGGTCTGCCCTTCAAAGATCAGCTTTTCGATGGGGGTGGGCGTCAGGCCCTGCGTGCGTTCGCTCCGGTTCTCGCGCAGGTCCGCAATATGGATGAAAGCTGCCCGCTCCAGTCCGATATCGATGAAAGCGCTTTGCATGCCGGGAAGGACACGCACGACCCGTCCCAGATAAATATTGCCGACATGGCCCCGCTGAATGCTTCGTTCCACGTGCAGTTCCTGAACCGACCCCTGTTCCACCAGCGCAACGCGGGTTTCAAAAGGGGTGACGTTGATCAGGATGTCTTCGCTCAAGGCGATGGCGGGGGGCATAGGGTGTTCGTCTCCAATAAGGTGCGGCGTACAAGGCGAATAGTAAACGTACATACCAAGCCGGCGAGTGCGCCACTTCGACTATCTATATATAGAGGCCCCACGGTGGCTGGAGTGCTCGGTGGCGGTCGGCCTCCAGCGCGAACAACAAAATTGCGACGTCCGCGTGACAAGCCAAAATTCTGTGCTATAGTCTCGCTCCTTCGCCGCTCAAGCAGT
>NZ_DAMDGT010000021.1:0-71277 GCF_032102605.1 Achromobacter sp.
CGCCTTCGGCTCCCTACGGTTTCCGCCGGGCGCATCTAAACGCCCCGCCCACCCCAGGCCCCACGCCACGCCGGGCTCTTGCCGTTTGTCATTAACGGACGCTGGGGCGGCTGGTGTGCTTGGCATTCTGGCGCAGGCGTTCGCGGGCGCAAAGCGTCTTGCGGGGCCCGTCCCCGGCCGGCCGCGCGGGCGGCCTTTGGGGACTTACGCAGTGTCTGGCGTTGAAACGATGCCGCTTCGCGTGTGGCTGATTTGGCTTTTTGTTCTTGTCGATCGAGCCACGTCAATCCCACAGCGCAGACCCGCCCATCACCGCCTACCCCAACGGGCGGGGCGCCATTAGCAAACCACCCACCGCATACGCGCAAGCGCACACCGCTACGACGACCAACCACCCAAATGCCGGCGAGCCGCCGCCCGGGCGGCAGCTCGCCGGCGACAACGCAGATCTCCTACCCTGACCACAGGTCTTGTAGCGCATCAAACCAAAGATCCTCGTAGCCCGGCGTCGCGGGCGCCGTGGCTGCGAGCAACCTCGATGCGCCCGGGGGAATCTGAAGGCAGTCGCCGAAGGCGACAACGAAGATGACGACGGGGCAGTCCGGAGCGAAGGCTCCGGACCGCAATCGTGGGCGCTCGCAGCCACGGTGACCGCGGCGACGGGCGACCTACGAAGAACCACATGCTGCGAACGAAAACCCGATGCGACCTACGAAGAAAGAAGACCGCGAACGAAAGTCCGACACAACCTACGAAGAACGAACACGACCTAAGAAGCACCGACAAAAGCGCGATGCCACCTACAAGCATCCTCGCCCATCGCCGCGACGTCAGCCCGCAGCATCCTCCACAGCCTCGCCGCGAACCTCCCCCACATACCGACAATCCAGTTCCAGCGACAGCTCATCCATCCCCAGAATATCCACCTCGACAGCCGCCCCGCGCTCCAACTCCGGCATGCCGCCGACGCGGGTCACCAGCGGTGCGTTCGCAAACCGCACCAGGTCTTCGCGCAGGACGTGGGCGACCGTGCGGGTTACGCCGTTCTGCTTCAGCCAGCGCAGGCACCAGTAGCGCTCCATCGCGCTCTGGAACTCGGCCCACGCCGCGTACTGTGCATCGAACGCGCCGATGATCGCGAACAGGTCTGCGTCGCGCGGCTTGAAGGGGGCGATCAGGCGGGCCGACACGCCATGTTCCACCGCGGCAATCAGCTGCCACTGGTTGACCAGGTCGACGTAGCGGCGCAGCGGCGACGTGCTCCAGGCGTATTGCGGCACGCCGATGGCCTCGTGCGGCAGCGCCTGCGTGCTCATGCGCACGCGGCCGGCCTGCTGGGACCGGTAGATGCCGGGCACGCCGTGCTGGTTCAGCAGGCCGCCCCACAGGTTGTTGGCCAGGATCATGTATTCGGCCACCATGCGGTCCAGCGGCGCGTTGCGCTGGCGCGGCACCAGGCGCACCGGCGTGTCCGGATCGTCGGGATTGCCGTCCAGGTAGAAGCTGTACTCCACCCGCGAATTGTTCTCCGGCTTGCCGCGCACGTTCTCGCGTTGCGCGGACAGCGCCTGCGCCAGCTTCCACAGCGGGCGCAGCCAATGGCCGTAGGGCAGGTCCGCCGACGGGTCGGCAAGGCTGGTCTCGGTAACCTGGGTGTCCAGCATGTTGTGGCGCAGGTTCTCGCGCACCACGATGCGTTCCAGGCGGGTCTCCGATTCGATGACCTCGCCGGTCTCCGGATTGGCCACTACATACAGCGACAGCGCGGGCACTTCGCGGCCGGCGTCCAGCGAGAAGGCCTGGATGACGCTGTCCGGCTGCATCGGGATCTTGTCGCCCGGCATGTACACCGTGGACAGGCGGGCGCGGGCCAGCTTGTCGAACTCGCTGTCACGGGTCACGGTCAGGCCGGGCGCGGCGACGTGGATGCCCACGCGCAGGCGGCCGTCGGGCAGCGTCGACACGGACAGCGCGTCGTCGATTTCCGTGGTCGTGACATCGTCGACCGAATAGATCTCGGCGTCGGACAGCGGCAGTTCGCGGTCGACGGGCGGCAGTTCCAGGTCGGGGAAAGCCAATCCGCGAGGAAAGTTCACCGCCAGGAAGCGGCGCTTGTGCAGCGCCAGCGCGTGCGGCCACGCGCCCAGTTCGAGCAGCAGGCGGTCAGGGGCCTTGCCGAGCTTGGTGCACGCAGCGTCCAGCGCCTTCCATTGCTGGGAATTCTTGTCGGGGCGGATCAGCAGCGATTCCGCTACCTGGGCGATCGGTTCGGGCAGTCGGCCCGCGGCCATCTCGTCGACCCATTCCTGTTGCTGTTCGGCCTGGCGCTGCTTTTTCTCCAGCGCGGCCAGGGCGGCGGCCAGGATGTCGGGCGGGGCGGGACGGTACCGGCCCTTGCCGCGGCGGTGGAAGTACGCCGGCGCGCCGTGCAGGCGCATCAGCAGGGCGGCCTGCTCGACAGGCGTGGGGGCGTGGCCGAAATAATCGGCGGCCAGGGCGGGAGAGTCGAATTCTTCCTGCGGCGCGCATTCCCACAGAAACTGCAGGTCCAGCGTTTCGGCCGTGGCGGCCGCCTGGCTCATCAGCGTCGCCGGTTCGGGCGCGGCGAAGTTGAACAGGGTATTGGCGCGCTTGATCTTGCTGCGCTTGCCCGATTCCGACTCCACCTGAAGGCTGGCGTCGGTTTCGGACATGATATGGCCGGCCTTGAAGCTGCCGTCATCTTCGTAAAACACATACATGGTGGGAATCGTCCTGGGCGGCGGGCTTGCGCCGCCTTGCGCAGCTTTGAGAGTGTTGAGATTCGATATTGATTATTAAGGGCGTACCTGCTTGCCGCCAAGGGCAAATTCAAGCACTTCGGGCATCCATTCCGCGAAATCGGAAAGGCCATGGTCGCTGCCTTGCACGATACGCTGCCGGCTGCCGGCGTAGCGGTCGCGCATTTCGCGCCAGTCCAGGACTTCGTCGCCGGTTGCGGCCACCAGGAAGTAACGGTCGGGCTGCGTAATCTGCGGGGCGTGGATGGCGGCCAGCTCGTCCACATACTCGGGCAGGAAAACGAAAGGCGCGCCGGAATGATACATGCGGTGTTCGCCGACCTGGGTTGCCAGGTCCCGGGCAGCCTGCACGGCCGGGTTCAGCAGCACCGCCTTGCAGCCGGTCTGTTCGGCGATCCAGGTGGCGTAGAAGCCGCCCAACGACGAACCGATCACGGTCAGAGACCGGGGCGAGGCCGCGCCGGCCAGTTTGTCCCGGGCAATGTCCATGGCCAGGTCGATCGCCTCACGCGGGCTGGCGGGCAGCTGCGGGCAGGACCAATCGTCCGACAAGCCTCGCGCCGCCATGGCGTCGGCCATCATCCGGGCCTTGAATGAGTCGGGAGACGAGCGGAAGCCGTGTAGATAAAGAATCATTGCGTGCTGTTTCCGTCTGCGTTGCCGAAGTCGATTGGAAAGTGCCTGCGCGCCAGGCCCGCCGATGCGGGCACGCGGCTTCGGACGGGCGGGCCGTCCGAAGCTTGGCGAAAGAGACGATCAGCGGCTGGCTTGCAGGGCATCCAGCAGCTTGCCATGGATGCCGCCGAAGCCGCCGTTGCTCATGACCAGCACTTGGTCGCCCGGGCGGGCCGCGCGGGTCACGGCGTCCACCAGCGCGCCGATGTCATCGTAACTGGTAGCCCGGTCGCCCAGGGGGGCCAGAACCTCGGCGGGATTCCAGCCCAGGGCGTGCTTGCCTTCGCTGGCGCCAAAGCAGAACACCAGGTCGGCGTCAGTCAGCGCCTGCGGCAGCCGGGCGGCCATGGTGCCGAGCTTCATGGTGTTGGAACGCGGCTCGAGCACGGCCAGGATGCGAGCCTGGCCCACCTGCCGGCGCAAGCCTTCCAGCGTGGTGGCGATTGCCGTGGGGTGGTGGGCGAAGTCATCGTAGACCTTGATGCCGTTCACCGTGCCGCGCAGTTCCATGCGCCGCTTCACGCCGCCGAAGCGGGTCAGGGCGTCGATGCCCTGATCCGCCGGCACGCCCACGTGTTCCGCCGCGGCCAGGGCCGCCAGGGCGTTCATGCGGTTATGTTCGCCCGTCAGATTCCAGCGCACGGTCCCGGCCAAGGCACCACTGCGCAGCACGTCGAACGCCCCATCCGAGTCCGGCTCGGTGGCCTGCCACTGGCCATCGACGCCGAACGTGACGGTATCGGACCAGCAACCGCGTGCAATCACCCGATCCAGCGCATCGGATTGCGCCGGACGGACGATGCGGCCACTGCCCGGGATCGTTCGCACCAGATGATGGAATTGGGTTTCGATCGCAGCCAGATCGGGAAAGATGTCGGCGTGATCGTATTCAAGGTTGTTCAGGATCGCGGTGCGAGGGCGGTAATGGACGAACTTGGAACGCTTGTCGAAAAACGCCGTGTCGTATTCGTCCGCCTCGATCACGAAGGGGCGGCGCGCCGGATCGTAGCGGGCCGATACGTGCAGGTCCGTGGCAACGCCGCCGATCAGGAAGTTGGGCGCCAGGCCGGCGGCTTCCAGCACCCACGCAAGCATGGAGCTGGTCGTGGTCTTGCCGTGCGTTCCCGCCACGGCAAGAACATGGGCGCCGGGCAGGATGTTGTCGCCCAGCCATTGCGGGCCCGACACATAACGGGCGCCAGATTCCAGAATGGCTTCCATCAGCGGATTGCCGCGGCTGACCACGTTGCCGATCACGTACAGGTCCGGCTTCAAAGCCAGCTGTTCGGCGCCGAAGCCTTCGATAAGCTCGATGCCTTGTTCGGACAGCTGCGTGCTCATCGGCGGGTAGACGCCCGCGTCGCAACCGGTGACCTTGTGGCCGGCCGCCCGCGCGATCAGCGCCAGGCCGCCCATGAACGTGCCGCAGATGCCAAGAATGTGCAGGTGCATTGATAAATCTCCTGCCCTGCATTGTATATATAGAGAGCGGACAAGCCGGCGCGAGGGCGGGGCGGCGCAAAACGGCCGCAACGGTTATCATCGCGCCATGAATCGACGCCTACTTCTTTCCGCCGCCGTTGCGGTCGCCGCCACCGTTGCGGGCGGCTTGACGCTGCTGGGACGCAAACCCCAAGGCGCTTCGGGCTCGGCGAATGCCGCAGATCCCGTCGCGGGGCTGGTGCAGATGCAACTGCCGGACTTGAACGGCGCGTCGCATTCCCTGGCCGGCTGGAAGGGCCAGCCCATGGTGGTCAATTTTTGGGCAACCTGGTGCGCGCCCTGCGTCAAGGAAATGCCCGCGCTCGACGCTCTGCAGAAAAAATACCCCAATGTCCGTTTTGTCGGCATCGGGGTGGATACTGCAGCCAACATGCAAAAATTTGTCGAGAAAGTGCAGGTTTCCTACCCGCTGTGGGTCATTGGCGCCGGGGCCATCGATACCCTGCGTAAACTCGGAAACCCTAGCGGCGGCCTGCCTTTTACCATTGTTTTCAACGCAGATGGCGGCATTAACCGGAAGATACTGGGCGAAATCCATCCCGAAGACCTGGATCGCACCCTGGCCGGTTTAAAGGCGTAAGTCTGTTGGACAAATAGTAGGAATTGGCGTAAAAAGCTGGTTTATCGGCTGTTTTGCCAACAATTGGCAATCCACTCATTGGCAAGCGCATGGCGCAAAACATACTGGTATTGCATGGCCCTAACCTGAACCTGCTCGGCACCCGGGAACCTCATATCTACGGCAGTCTTACTCTGGCCCAGATCAATGAGCGTCTCGAGCTGCTCGCAGGCGAATTGGGCGCCACGCTCACCGCGTGGCAAAGCAATCACGAAGGTGCGCTGGTTGACCGCATTCAGGCGGCCCGGCAGGACGGCACGGACTTCATCATCATCAACGCAGCGGCATATACGCACACCAGCGTCGCAATTCGCGATGCGCTGGCCGGGGTCGCGATCCCATTTATTGAAGTACATTTGTCCAATCTGTATAAGCGAGAGCCCTTCAGGCATCACTCCTATCTGTCGGACTTGGCGCAGGGCCTGATCAGCGGCCTGGGCGCGGACGGCTACGAGGCGGCGCTGCGTTACGCAGTGCGGCACTGATCTCGCAACAAATTCAACGCTTTTACATCTTATACGGCGCGAACCCGACGCTGGGACGACGCCGACACTATCTCGGGAAGCAGCTTCTATGGATCTTCGAAAACTCAAAACCCTGATCGACCTGGTGGCTGAATCGGGCATCGCCGAGCTGGAAATCACCGAAGGCGAAGGCAAGGTTCGTATCGTCAAGTTCTCGCAGACGCTGCAGCCGGTGGCCTACCACCACCCCGAAGGCGGCGTGCCCGCGGCAGCCGTGGCCCCGGCCGCTGCCGCCGCGCCCGCGGCTCCGGCCGCTCCCGCCGCGCCGGTCATCCAGGGCCACGTCGTGAAGGCCCCGATGGTCGGCACGTTCTATCGTTCTCCGAACCCGGGCGCCGCGCCGTTCATCGACGTGGGCGCAACCGTCAAGGAAGGCGATCCGCTCTGCATCATTGAAGCCATGAAGCTGCTCAATGAAATCGAAGCCGACAAGGCCGGCGTCATCAAAGAAATCCTGGTCGAAAACGGTGAGCCCGTCGAGTACGGTCAACCCCTCTTCGTCATTGGCTGATAGCTGAAAATGTTCGAAAAAATCCTGATCGCCAATCGGGGCGAAATCGCCCTGCGCATTCAGCGCGCCTGCCGCGAGCTGGGCATCAAGACTGTCGTCGTCCACTCCGAGGCCGACCGCGAAGCCAAGTACGTGCGCCTTGCCGATGAATCCGTGTGCATCGGGCCCGCGCCGTCGCGTGAAAGCTACCTGAACATGCCGGCCATCATCTCGGCGGCCGAAGTCACGGATTCCGAGGCAATCCACCCGGGTTACGGGTTCTTGTCCGAAAACGCCGACTTCGCCGATCGCGTCGAGAAAAGCGGCTTTGTGTTCATCGGCCCGCGTCCCGACACCATTCGCCTGATGGGCGACAAGGTCAGCGCCAAGCGCGCCATGATCGAAGCCGGCGTGCCGGTGGTGCCGGGTTCCGAGGGTGCGTTGCCCGAGGATCCGCAGGAAATCGTTCGTATTGCGCGCGAAGTCGGCTATCCGGTCATCATCAAGGCCGCGGGCGGCGGCGGTGGCCGCGGCATGCGCGTGGTGTACACCGAGGCCGCGCTGCTGAACGCCGTCACCATGACGCGTTCCGAAGCGGGCGCCGCGTTCAACAACCCGGAAGTCTATATGGAGAAGTTCCTCGAGAACCCGCGCCATATCGAAATCCAGGTGCTGGCCGACGGCGGTCGCAACGCCGTGTGGCTGGGCGAGCGCGACTGCTCCATGCAGCGCCGCCATCAGAAGGTCATCGAAGAAGCGCCGGCGCCCGGCGTGGCTCGCCGCCTTATCGAGCGCATCGGCGACCGCTGCGCCGACGCCTGCCGCAAGATGGGTTATCGCGGCGCGGGCACGTTCGAATTCCTGTATGAAAACGGCGAGTTCTATTTCATCGAAATGAACACCCGCATCCAGGTCGAGCACCCGGTCACCGAACTCATCACCGGCATTGACCTCGTGCAGCAGCAGATCCTGATCGCCGCCGGCGAAAAGTTCACGCTGCGTCAGCGCGACATTTCGTTCAAGGGCCACGCGATCGAATGCCGCATCAATGCGGAAGATCCGTTCCGTTTCGTGCCCAGCCCCGGTCGCATCACCAACTGGCATACGCCGGGCGGCCCTGGCGTGCGCATCGATTCTCACGCGTTCAACGGCTATTTCGTGCCGCCGAACTATGACTCGATGATCGCCAAGGTCATTACGTATGGCGACACGCGTGACCAGGCGCTGGCCCGCATGCGCATCGCGCTGTCCGAGATGGTGGTGGAAGGCATTTCCACCAACATCCCGCTGCACCGCGAAATGCTGCAGGACGCCCGCTTCATCGAAGGCGGCACCAGCATCCATTATCTGGAACACAAGTTGGCGCAGCGTCCCTGACCAACCCTGGGGGCCTGACGGCCCCTTTTGCGTGTTGCCTTGTTGTTGATATAGGGTGAACGGGCCGCGGCGGATGCCGCGGCCCGTTCACCAGATGGAAGAAAAAATCATGCGTGAACTCGTCCTCCATTGTTCGGAAGCGCAAGCCGAAGCCCTGTCGGATGCCTTGCTCGAGGCGGGCGTGCTGTCGGTCTCGGTCGAAGATGCCGATCTGGGCACCGACGTCGAGCGCCCCTTGTTCGGCGAGCCCGGCACGGAGCCCGACGTCCAGGCCTGGGACCGCAACCGCGTGGTTGCCTTGCTGCCGGATGGCGCGGATCCCGCGCAGATCATGGAGGAAGCCGCCCAGGCGGGCGAACTGGACCCGGCCGTCTTTGACGGCTGGAGCCTGCGCGACGTGCCGGACGCGGACTGGGTGCGGCTGACGCAGTCGCAGTTTGGTCCCATCCATATCGCCGAACGTCTCTGGATCGTCCCCAGCTGGCACCGCGACAACCCTGACGTGCCCGGCCTGGATCCGGCGGCCGTTCCCGATCAGGAAGGCGCGATCCACATCGAGCTCGATCCAGGTCTGGCGTTCGGCACCGGCAGCCATCCCACGACGCATCTTTGCCTGGCATGGCTGGAAGCCGAGCTCCCCGCAGGCGCCACGCTGCTGGACTACGGCTGCGGCTCCGGCATTCTGGCAATTGCCGCGCGCAAGCTCGGCGCGGGCCCCACCCAGGCGGTCGATATCGATGCGCAGGCCGTGCAAAGCACGGTCTTCAACGCGGAAGTCAATGGCGTCGATCTGCAAGCCATGCTGCCCGACGCGCTGGCGGACGGCACGTTCGAAGTCGTGGTGGCGAACATCCTGTCCAATCCGCTGAAGGTGCTGGCGCCCATGCTGGCCGGCCGCGTTGCTGCCGGTGGCCACCTGGTGTTGTCCGGGGTGCTGGAACGCCAGGCCGAAGAAGTCGCGGCTGCTTACGCGCCTTGGATGGCCATGTCGGTCTGGCGCGCCCGCGACGGCTGGGTCTGCCTGCACGGCCGCAAGCCCTGAGCCTCTGCGGCAGGATCGCGCATCATGGCCCTGACTACCCGTTGCCCGCAGTGCGGCACCTCGTTCAAGGTGGTGCCTGACCAGCTTCGGGTCCGCAATGGACTGGTGCGCTGCGGCGCCTGCTCGACCGTGTTCGACGGCCGCGCCTGCCTGCTGCCCGCGCCCGGTGCGCCCGTCGCGCCGGTTGCGCCCGCCACCGCGCCGCTCCCGTCATCGGCGGCGGCCGTGGCGGCCCCCGTGCTGTCCGCGCCCGAACCCCACCCGCCCGCCGCGCCGGTCCCCGCTCCCGCGTTTACGCCGCCGCCGCCCGCCGAGCCGCGTGTGATTCTCCCGTGGGACGAAGAGCCCGAAGCGCCGCCGCCCGCAGTCACGGATCCGCCCGCTGCGGTCACGGCTCCGCCGCCCGCGCGCACGGCTCCGCCACCCGCGCCCACGCTTCCGCCGGCCGTTCTGCGCGGCCGCGACGACATGCGTCGGCGCGCCGAACCGGAGCCTGCGTTCCCCGACGACGACCGCCTGGACGACACGGACGACGTCGACGACGACGAACCGTACCTGAGCGAAACGCCGCCGTCCCGGACAGCGCCCATGCGTTCGGCCACGTATCGAAGCGAGCCCATCGTCGCCTCCAGGTCGCCCGAGCCGGACACCGGCTGGAACGCCGATCACCAGCACGATGACGTGCGCGACGCCGAGCGCGACGACGAATACGAAAACGAAGACGAGTTCGATCACGGCGGCGCCGACGAGCCCATCCTGGGCGACACCCGCACGCGGTATTCCAGCGCCACCGACGTCGGTCGCGCGCCGCCCGAATTCCTGGACCAGGACCGTCTCGAGCGTCATGGCCTGATGCGCAAGCTGTGGGGCTACGCGTGCCTGATTGGCCTGGTCGCGCTGGGTTTGCAGCTGCTGTACGTGTACCGCACCGATATCGCCAATTCCGTGCCGGTGCTGCGGCCGGTCCTGGAGGTTGCGTGCAAGCCTTTCGATTGCACGGTGGGCTACGCGCGCCGCCGGGATCTCATCGCGATTTCTTCTTCATCGCTGCAGCCGCCCGCGGGCGCCGCCGCGATCGACGACGGACGGACCCGGCTGGTGCTGAACCTGGAACTGCGCAACCGCTACGACAAGCCGCAGCATTGGCCGGCGTTGGTGCTTGAGCTGAATGATCTGTCGGATACGGTGGTCGTGCGCAAGGTGCTGATGCCCGAAAACTACCTCACGCCCGAGCAGTTGAGCGGCCCGTTCGGCCCCCAGGGCGTGGTGAAGATCTCGGTGCCCATTGAAGTGACCGGTGTCCAGGTGAATGGCTACCAAACCGACAAGTTTTTTCCATAAAGGATGACAAGCATGGCAACCCCTGTTCTGGTCTGCGGTTCGATGGCGTTCGACACCATTGCGGTGTTCGAAGGCCGCTTCAAGGAACACATTCTTGCCGACCGCATCCAGTCGCTGAGCGTGTCGTTCCTGGTGCCCAGCATGCGCAAGGAATACGGCGGCTGCTCGGGCAATATCGCCTACAACATGAACCTGCTGGGCGGAAAGCCGGTGCCGGTGGCGACCGTCGGCGAAGATGCCGGTGAATACATGCAGCGCCTGTCGGGCCTGGGAATCGACGTCAGCCGCGTCAAGGTCATTCCCGACACCTTCACGGCGCAGTGCTTTATCACGACCGACCTCGACGACAACCAGATCACCGCTTTCCATCCGGGCGCCATGTCGTTCGCGGCGGAAAACGACCTGAGCGACGCCGAGGCGGCCTGGGGCATCGTTGCTCCGGACGCGAAGGAAGGCATGTTTGCCCACGCCGAGCGTCTGCACAAGCGCGGCATCCCGTTCATTTTCGACCTGGGCCAGGCCATGCCGCTGTTTGACGGCGCCGACCTGGAACGCATGCTCAAGCTCGCGCAGGCCCTGACGGTCAACGACTACGAAGCCGGCGTCGTCGAACAGCGCACCGGCCGCAGCGTGGCCGACATCGCCCGCAGCCTGCAGGCCGTGGTGGTGACGCGCGGCGCCGAGGGCGCGACCTTGCTGACCGACGGCAAGACCATCCAGATCGCACCCGTGCGCGCAGCGCAGGTCGTCGACCCCACCGGTTGCGGCGATGCGCAGCGCGGTGGCCTTCTGTATGGCCTGACCAGCGGCTGGAATTGGGAAGACAGCTGCCGCCTGGGCAACGTCATGGGCGCCATCAAGATCGCGTCGCGCGGCCCGCAGAATCACGCGCCCTCGCGTGCCGAGATCGACGCGGTGCTCCATGCGTCCTATGGCATTCATCTGCCGGCGTAATTCAGTCGGATTCCTCGGGGAACGGGGTCATTTCGAGGCGGTCGAACAAATAGCGGATATTCAATAGGCAACGGGCTGTAGCCCGTTGTTTCCCGCCGCTGTTTGCAGCTTCTGGCGGTGCGTTTCAGTGTGTTGCTGGCGCCCTTGCCGGGGGTTTTGCGCGGAGTATGATCAACATCCGTCGGCAATGCCCGAACGAGGAGTCCTAATGAATCATATAAAGTCTTTTTCCCTGGTGAGCCCGCGCACTGGCCGCTGGATGGCCGTCGCTGCTGTAGTCACGTCGATGGCCGTTCTCGGTGGTTGCGCAAACCCCAGCGCATCCAGCGGTGTTTATAGCTATGACCAAGCTCAGCGCGAACAGATCGTTCGCACGGGCACGGTCACCGGCGTTCGTCCCATCGTTATCCAGAACGACAAATCCAGCGGCGTCGGCATGGTTGCCGGCGGCGCGCTCGGCGGTGTTGCCGGCAACGCAATCGGCGGCGGCACCGGCCGCACCATCGCCACCGTCGGCGGCGTGATCCTCGGCGCCCTGGCTGGCAATGCTGTGGAAAACCGCGCACAAAAGAACTCCGGCCTTGAAATCACGGTGCGGCTGGACAATGGCGAAACCCGCGTCGTCGCCCAGGAAGCCGACGTTCCTGTCAGCGTCGGTCAACGCGTCCAGGTGATCAGCGGCGCGGGTCCCACCCGCGTCACGCCGATGTAATCGGACGGCATCCGACAAAGCCCGCGCAAGCGGGCTTTTTTTTCGTCCCGTCCCTGGAAACTGCAGGCAAATAGGGGCAAATCGCTCGATCCAGCAGGTCCCGGCCAAAAGGTAAGAATGTGTCGCTCAGCCGCAACGCGACACCCGGGGACTTACCCGCAAAGGTTACGTTTCCGAGCCTTTTCTCGCCATTTCCACCATAAGTTTCATGGCGATTCCACGGCCGAAGTGCAATGATTGCGACGTCGCGGGATTCCGGATTTTATGTAACAACGTGCTTCCGGAAGCGGCTTTGGTTGGCTGAAAATTTTCAGTTTGGTTTCAGCTCTTTTCTGTATCCTCGTCGTCCAGAATCCCGGGGCGGGGGATGGATTGCCCACACGGCAACGTTACGCTGCACTACCTATGCATACCGAGCAAGAACTCCACACCAAGATCGGCGAGATCGTCGAGTCGATCGTCATGAAGAAAGTCACTCCCGACACGCAACTGATTGCCACCGGCCTGGTCGATTCGCTCGCCGCCGTGGACATCACGCTGGCGGTCGAATCCGAGTACGGTTGCAGCATCCCGGCTCCCGAAATCGCAGAGCACCTTCAGTCGGTCCGCGTGCTTGCCGGCTATGTCGCTGCCCATACTTCGTAATACCCGTCTGCTGTCCCACGTCGCGGCGGCTGCCGTGGCGGTGGCCTTGGCGGTTGGCACGTATTGCGGCGCGGACGATTTGCTGAGCCGGGTGGTCAACCCCACGTCGGCGCCTTCCGCCATCGCCGCGGACAAGAGCAACTACCTGCCCAACCTGGGGCCGGATTGGGGCACGCAGCACGTCAACCTGAACCGTCTGGGCAATGCCTTGAGCGACGGCACGCTGGTGGTGCTGGGCTCGTCCGAACTCTCCAGCCATGACCTGCGATTCGTTCCCTACCGCTTCTTCCCGGAAGAGCTGAAGGTACCGACGCTGGCCTATGGCCACGCGATGTTCCAGTCTTACGGCATCGTCAGCGTGCTGGAGTCCGTGGCCGATTCGCTCACGCCCAACACGCGGCTGGTGATCATGGTGTCTCCGGCGTGGTTCGCCTCGGGCGGCCAGTTGCCGCGCAGTGCGTTCGCCGAGCACGTGACGGGTCCGGTCTGGGACCGCTTGTGGGATCAGCCCAGCACGCGCGAGCAGATGCAGAACTGGATCAGCGACAACGCGAACTGGGGACTGCTGTGGCTTATCGCCAATGGGCAGGTCTCAGAGCTGAAGGACAAGCTGGCGCTGTGGTGGAACGCGCGCAAGGAAGCCGCGCCCGACAAGCCGCGCAGCAAGCTGTCGGTGCCCGCGCATCGCTATGTGTCCTGGCCGACGTCCGCCCGCCTGAACTCGGGGCAGTGGTCCACGCTGACCCACCAGGCGCGCGAGGTCGAGCGCGGGCTGGGCAGCCATAACCCGTACGACGTGCGCGACGACTACTACCAGCAGTACCTGGCGCCGCTGTACTCGCCCGCGCGCAACGAATTCGCCGACGTCGATCCGATCACCCGCACCGAACTGGGCGATCTTTCGCGCGTGATGGCCCTGCTGCAGAAGCGCAAGGTCAAGGCGTATTTCGTCATCCAGCCGTTCAACCCCAAACTCATCCTGGACGTCGAACGGTTCGACCCGGTGGTGGACGCCATCACCGGCATGTGCACGCGCTATCAGAGGGGATGCCTGGATCTCTACAGCATCCCGTTCGAGCCCGGCATGGTTCGCGACGACATGCACCTGGCCGAACTCGGCTGGGCGATGGCCGATCAAGGCATTGCGGAGTACTTTTCCCGATGAAATTCTTTCGTAAAGCCGAAGCCCGCGAAGCGGGCACGCCGTGGGCGCGCCGGTTCTTCTGGCATCTTTGCCTGTATGTGGGCGTGATCCTGGTTTTCGTGCTGCAGGCGCAGCCCACGACGGGCAGCGGCGGGCCGATCAAGGTCGAATTCCAATACCAACAGTTCTGAGCGCAGCATGGAATTGTTCGCAAGCTTGAGCTTTTTCGGCGGCGCCCTGTTCGGCGGCCTGGGTCTGGTCGCATACCGGTCATCCGGCATGCCGCTGCGCATCGGTTACCGGCACATCATCGGCGTCATCTGTCTGGGCGTGTGGATGGCGGTGTTCTGGACGCGGCCCTACCAGCCCATCGCGCTGCTGGCCATTTCGGGCGGCGCGCTGTGGGCGATGCGCCGCAACTACATCCCCACGTGGCTGGCGGTCATCATCACGATGACCCCGCTGCTGCTGGTGAAGACGGGCGTGTCGCACCTGGGCGCCATGCTCGGGCTGTCTTTCGCCACCTTCCGCGCCATCGACGTGCTGCTGTTCGCGCCGCGCAACGAGCGCGTGTCGCCGCTCGACTACTTTATCTACCTGTTCTTCCCGCTGACGCTGCTGGCCGGACCGATGTACCGCTGGCGCGCCTTCCAGGCGGACCTGAAGCGCGGATACGAAGGCGTGAACCTGAATACGTGGCTGACCGGCCTGGAACTCATCATGCTGGGCGTCATCCAGAAGTTCGGCGTGGCCGAACTCATCTGGCGGTACGGCCTGGCGACGCTGGACGCGCACGACTATTCGTTCACCGGCGTGGCGTTGAACGCCGGCCTGTACAGCGCCTACCTGTTCTTCGACTTCGCCGGCTACTCGACGATGGCGATCGGCATCGGCATGCTGTTCGGTTTCACGCTGCCGATCAACTTCCGCAATCCCCTTGCCACGCTGAACCCGCAGGATTTCTGGCGGCGCTGGCACATCAGCCTGTCGGAATGGCTGCGCGACGTCGTGTTCATGCCCATCTACAAGGCCCTGAGCAAGACAAGCTTCTTTGGGCGCCACCGCCTGGCGGCGCAGAACATCGGCATCTTCGCGACCCTGCTGGCCATGGGCGTGTGGAACGGTCTGTCGCTGCACTACATCGTCAGCGGTTTGATGTTCGGCGCGTACTCGGTCGGTCACAACCTGCTGCTGAACGCGGCGCGCACGCGGCCTGCCTTGCAGGCGGTGCTGGCGCAGCCCGTCATGCGCTTTCTGGGGCGCGTCCTTACCTTGATTCTGGCTGCGCTGGCGCTCTACGTCTTCAGCGGCCGCAGTCCCATCTGACGCCGGGAGCTTCGGCATGCGTTTCGATTTGAAGTCATTCCAGTTCGTCGAGGACGGACGCGCTCCCGACGCCCTTGCCGTGGCCGCCGCCGACCGCAGCCTGACGTGGTCGCAGTTGCGCGCCGAGGCGATCGCCTGGGCGGACCAGGCGCGCGCGCAGGGCGTTGCGCCCGACATGCCGGTGGCCATCTACGGCCACAAGGAAGCCTCGTTCTTCGTCGCCATGGTGGGCGCGCTGCTGATCGGCGCGCCTTTCGTGCCGGTGGATACCATCTACCCCGCGGAACGCCTGCGCCGCATCGTGGAGATCGTGCGCGCGGCGGCCGTGTATGACGCGGCGTCGGGCACGTTCACGCCGGGCGATGGCGCCCTGTTGCAGGAGCGCGGCCTGGCCTACGTCATGTTCACGTCCGGCAGCACCGGCGATCCGAAGGGCGTGCAGATCGGCCGCGAAAGCGTCGGCCTGCTTGGCGACTGGATGCTGGGCAGCTTCGGGCTGGGCGATGCGCCCGTGTTCATGAACCAGGCGCCGTTCAGCTTCGACCTGTCCATGTACGAAGTATTTGCCACGCTGGCGTCCGGCGGAAGCTGCGTGCTCAATGCGCGCGAGCAGATTGCGGCTCCGGGTCCGTGGATGGCGCGGCTGGCCGAGCATGGCATCACGGTGTGGGTGTCCACGCCGTCTTTCGCGCACCAGCAACTGGCCAACCGCGACTTTTCCCCGGCGTCGCTGCCGACACTTGAGACCTTCCTCTTCTGCGGCGAGCCCCTGCCGGCGGCGCTGGCCAAGAAGCTGCGCCAGCGCTTCCCCGGCGCCGTCATCCTGAACACGTATGGTCCGACCGAAGCCACCGTGGCCACGACATGGATCGAAGTGACCGACGCGGTGCTGGCGGCGCATGATCCCCTGCCGGTCGGGCACGCCAAGCCGGACAGCGTACTGCTGGTGGATGAGGGCGAAATCTGTATCGTGGGCGACCACGTCATGCGCGGATACCTGAATCGCGCCGACCTGAACGAGGCCAAGCTCTATACCTACGACGATGGCCGGCGCGCCTTCCGCACGGGCGACCTGGGTCTGATGGAGGAGGGCGGCCTGCTCTTCTGCCGCGGCCGGATGGACGACCAGATCAAGCTCAACGGCTATCGAATCGAATTGGCCGAGATCGACGAAGCCCTGCATGGCCTGCCGGGCGTGGAGGGCAGCGCCTGCGCGGTACTGCGCAGGCCTGACGGCACGGCGGTGCGCCTGATCGGCTTCGTGACGGGTGTGGAATCCCTGGGCAATGAGGCAGCCCTGCTGGCGCCGGACGCGTTGTCCGGCTGGAAAGAGCAGCTGGCCGAGCGCCTGCCGCCCTACATGGTGCCTTCCGAACTGGTTGCCTGCCAGGCGCTGCCGATGTCGAACAACCACAAGATCGATCGCAAGAAGCTGATCGAGATCTACACCGCCATTCCGGTCTAGACCAGGGCCGGGCGTCATCCGCCCGGCGTACTACACGCCCATCATGCCGTAGCTCAGACGGGCCAGGACCATCAGCAGGACCTGGGCGACGATCAGCAGGATCAGGGGCGAGAAGTCGATCGTCGTGCGCGGCAGGATGCGGCGGATGGGATCGAGCAGCGGTGCGGTCAGCGATTGCAGCAGCGGCATCATCGGCGCCATCGGATTGACCCACGACAGCACGGCCTGGATCAGCGTCAGCCAGACCACCAGGTTCAGCGCCCATTTGGCCGTCATGATCAGCGCCGACCCCATCGCCGCGGGCAGCAGCGCAGCGGGAATCAGCGCGCCGATGGCCACCAGCCACAGCAGCACCAGATACACCAGCGCGGAAAGCCATGCGCAGACAAGGCTGGTCCAGTCGATCTTGTTGCCTGCGGGAATGATCTTGCGCAGCGGCATCACCAGCCAGTTGGTGGCGCCATAGATTGCGCGCGCCAACGGGTTGAAGGGATGGAGCCGTATCGCGTGCATCCAGGCGCGGGCAATCAGCGCTGCGCCGAACAGCGTGAACACGATTTCGAGAAGGAAGCGGAAGATTTCACCGAGCATGGACGCGATCACCCCAAAAAAGAGGAGTCAATTGTCGCACGGCCACGCGTCAAAATTGCGCGAGGTCCTAGTGCGGAATGCCCGGTGCCCGGGTCAGCCTTTTGGATGGTGCAAAGCGCGGGCAACAAAAAAGCCGCCCGGTAAAACCAGGCGGCTCTGATGAAGCTAACGCTTCGGCGTGTCCCGATTAGGGACGACCGCCCGTCGGGAAGGGCCACGACGCGGCGGGGTTCAGCGCGGTCTTCGCGCCCGGGGCAGCAGCCGTGGTGGGCGGCGTGGCGGGCTTCTTCGGAGCGGCTTTCTTCGCAGCGGGCTTCTTCGCGGCAGCAGCCGGCTTGGCGGCAGGCGCCTTCTTGGCAGCAGGAGCCTTCTTGGCGGCGGGAGCCTTCTTGGCAGCCGGGGCCTTCTTGGCTACGGCCTTCTTGGCGACAGCCTTCTTGGCGGCCGGGGCCTTCTTGGCAACGGCCTTCTTGGCGGCCGGAGCCTTCTTGGCAACGGCCTTCTTGGCGACGGCCTTCTTGGCAACCGCCTTCTTGGCGACGGCCTTCTTGGCAACTGCCTTCTTGGCGACGGCCTTCTTGGCAACTGCCTTCTTGGCTACAGCCTTCTTGGCGACGGCCTTCTTGGCAACTGCCTTCTTGGCAACGGCCTTCTTGGCGACAGCCTTCTTGGCTACGGCTTTCTTGGCAACTGCCTTCTTGGCGGCCGGGGCCTTCTTGGCGACAGCCTTCTTGGCGGCAACCTTCTTCACGGCCGGCTTCTTGGCGGCTGCGACTTTCTTCACTGCGACTTTCTTGACGGCAGCTTTCTTGGCCGGAGCGGCCTTCTTCGCTGCTGCCTTCTTGGCGGCGGGCTTTTTCACCGCTGCCTTCTTTACGGCTTTCTTGGCTGTTGCCATGGTCATGCTCCTTAGGTTCAGGGGTCCCAGAACTTAAACCCGTGCCTCGACCCGCCAACAAGGCGGACCGTGCCCGGGCTATTCATCGGCGCATGCCGCTGTTCTGTGCGAGCAACAGCTACTACGGTTTGCGCTAATGAATTCGGCACAGCCATTTGATATGGCCCCCGCTCCTTTGGCGCGAGCCATTTCAAATGGCGCCGGTAGGCAGCCTGATCACAGGCCGCCAACCGCTTGTTCTACGTGTTCGAAGACACCCTGACCAAGGAGATTGCCACCAAGCCTGTCGCGAACGCGACGCGCCATCCGATGTGGAAGGGCGTGCCCGCGCCGGGCTTGATGGCGAACTGCTTTACTCCCAGCTCAGCGTGCCACCGGTTTGATATTCGATCACGCGAGTTTCAAAAAAGTTGCGTTCCTTCTTAAGGTCGATCATTTCCGCCATCCACGGGAAGGGATTTTCTTCCTGCGGGTACAGCGGTTCGATACCGATTTGCTGGCAACGACGGTTCGCGATGAAGCGCAGGTAGGACTTGAACATGGGTGCGTTCAAGCCCAACACGCCGCGCGGCATCGTGTCTTCGGCGTAAGCGTATTCGAGTTCGACCGCTTTGCGGAAGAGTTCTCGTATTTCTTCGCGGAATTCCGGCGTCCACAGATGCGGATTTTCCAGTTTGACGGTGTTGATCAGATCGATGCCGAAGTTGCAGTGCATGGATTCATCGCGAAGGATGTACATGTACTGCTCGGCCGCGCCGGTCATCTTGTTCTGGCGGCCAAGCGCCAGGATCTGCGTGAAGCCAACGTAGAAGAACAGGCCTTCCATCAGGCATGCGAAGACGATCAGGGACTTCAGCAGCGTCTGGTCGGCTTCGGGCGTGCCCGTCTTGAAGTTGGGGTCAGCGATCGCGTCGATGAACGGGATCAGGAACTCGTCTTTGGCGCGGATGGACGGAACTTCGTTGTAAGCGTTGAAGATCTCGGCTTCGTCCAGGTCCAGGCTTTCGACGATGTATTGATAGGCGTGCGTGTGGATGGCTTCTTCGAATGCCTGGCGCAGCAGGAACTGGCGGCATTCAGGAGCCGTGATGTGGCGGTAGGTGCCCAGCACGATGTTGTTGGCGGCCAGCGAGTCGGCGGTCACGAAGAAGCCGAGGTTGCGCTTGACGATGCGGCGCTCGTCCTCGGTGAGCCCGTTCGGGTTCTTCCAGAGGGCGATGTCGCGCGACATGTTGATCTCTTGCGGCATCCAGTGGTTGGCGCAAGTAGCCAGGTACTTTTCCCAAGCCCACTTGTACTTGAAAGGCACAAGCTGGTTGACGTCGGTCTGGCCGTTGATGATGCGCTTGTCGGCAACCTTGACGCGCTGCGAGGTTGCGGAGCCGCTGGCGGACAGGCCAGCCGCGTGTTCAGGCGCGGCAGGCGTGGGCATGGCGGTGTCGCCGAACACGCCCGTCGCTTCCCGGACTTCGGGCGCAGCCTGCCCGCCCGCCGCGGGGGCGGCCGGTTGTGCAGGTTGCGTTGCGATGGTGTCGTCGTCCCAATTAATCATGATTCATTCTCCGGAGGCGGTTATTGGCAGGCTTCGCACTCTTCGAAGCCGGGGTCGCCCGGCCGCATGGTGCAAACCGCCCCGAGAACTTCGGGTTCCGGCAAAACAGGTGCTGCGGCAACGGCGGAGGCCGTGGACGGGGTGCCTGCGCTGACGGCGTTCAGTTCGCCGCCGCGTCCCGTGGACTTCTCGGCGCTGGTGGCGCCAAGGGTGCGCAGGTAGTACGTGGTCTTCAGGCCACGCGTCCATGCCAGCTTGTAGGTGTCGTCCAGCTTCTTGCCCGATGCGCCAGCCATGTAAATGTTCAACGACTGGGCTTGATCGATCCACTTCTGGCGGCGCGACGCGCATTCAACCAGCCAGCGCGGTTCGACTTCGAACGCGGTGGCGTAGAGTTCGCGGAGTTCGGAAGGTACGCGATCGATGCGGGACAGGCTGCCGTCGAAGTACTTGAGGTCGGCGACCATGACTTCGTCCCAGAGACCGAGTTTCTTCAGGTCACGCACGAGGTAATCGTTAACGACCGTGAACTCGCCGGAGAGATTCGATTTGACGTACAAGTTCTGGAAAGTGGGTTCGATGCACGCAGATACGCCAATGATATTGGAAATAGTGGCGGTTGGGGCGATTGCGATGCAATTGGAGTTGCGCATGCCGTGTTCTTTGATGCGCGCGCGCAACGTATCCCAATCGAGCGTGCTCGATTCATCAACGTCGACATGACCACCGCGTTCTTCACGCAGCATCTTCAACGTGTCTTGCGGCAAGATGCCACGCGACCACAACGAGCCTTCGTACGATTGATAGCGGCCGCGTTCTTCGGCAAGCAGGCTCGATGCGTAGTAGGCGTGATAGCACACGGCTTCCATCGAGCGATCGGCGAATTCAACGGCGGATTGCGATGCGTAAGGCACGCGCATCATCTGCAGGCAATCCTGGAAGCCCATGATGCCCATGCCCACCGGACGATGGCGCGCGTTGGAATTGCGGGCCTTGTCGACGGCGTAGTAGTTGATGTCGATCACGTTGTCGAGCATGCGCATGGCGATGCTGACCGTGCGCTTGATCTTGTCGTGGTCCAGTTCGAAACCGCCGCCGGCAGCCGGCTTCATGTGAGCAACCAGGTTCACGGAACCCAGATTGCAAACCGCGATTTCGGATTCGTTGGTGTTCAGCGTGATCTCGGTGCAGAGGTTCGAGCTGTGCACCACGCCCACGTGCTGCTGCGGCGAACGGATGTTGCACGGATCCTTGAACGTGATCCACGGGTGGCCGGTTTCGAACAGCATGGACAGCATCTTGCGCCACAGCGTCAGCGCCGGCATCTTCTTGAAGAGCGTGAGCTCGCCGCTGGCGACGCGGGCTTCGTAGCCGATGTAGGCTTCTTCGAAGGCGCGGCCGTACTTGTCGTGCAGGTCGGGGCAGTCGGACGGCGAGAACAGCGTCCATTCACCACCTTCCATGACGCGCTTCATGAACAGGTCGGGAATCCAGTTCGCCGTGTTCATGTCGTGCGTGCGGCGGCGCTCGTCGCCGGTGTTCTTGCGCAGTTCCAGGAATTCTTCGATGTCCAGGTGCCACGTTTCCAGGTACGTGCAGACCGCACCCTTGCGCTTGCCACCCTGGTTCACGGCGACGGCCGTGTCGTTCACGACCTTCAGGAACGGAACGACGCCCTGGCTTTCGCCGTTGGTGCCCTTGATGTGGCTGCGCAGCGCGCGGACCGGAGTCCAGTCGTTGCCCAGGCCGCCGGCGTACTTGGCCAGCAGGGCGTTTTCCTTGATGGCGTCGTAGATGCCTTCCAGGTCGTCGGAGACGGTGGTCAGGTAGCACGACGACAGCTGCGAGTGCAGCGTGCCCGAGTTGAACAGCGTGGGCGTCGAGCTCATGAAGTCGAACGAGGACAGGATCTCGTAGAACTCGATGGCGCGCGTTTCGCGATCGGTTTCGCGCAGCGCCAGGCCCATGGCCACGCGCATGAAGAACACCTGCGGCAGCTCGATGCGGGTGCCGCGGATGTGCAGGAAGTAGCGGTCGTACAGCGTCTGCAGGCCGAGGTAGCCGAATTGCAGGTCGCGCTTGGCGTTCAACGCCTTGCCCAGCTTGGTCAGGTCATAGTTGGCCAGTTCGGGCGACAGCAGGCCGCCTTCGATGCCGCGGGCGATGAAGGTGGGGAAGTATTCGGCGTAGCGGGTGGCCATGCCGTCTTGCGAGACTTCTTCACCCAGCACTTCCTTGCGGATCGTGTGCAGCAGCAGGCGGGCGGTGACCTGGCTGTAGGCCGGGTCCTTTTCGACCTGGGCGCGCGCCGACAGGATGGCGGACTTGAACACTTCGTCGACGGGGATGCCGTCGTACAGGTTCTTGACCGTTTCCTTCAGGATGGCTTCGGCGTCGATGAATTCAGACAGGCCTTCGCCGGCGGCGACGATGGTGGAGCGCAGTTCGGCGAGATCCAGCGGGCGACGCACGCCGCCGTCGGTGACGTTGAGCACGTGTTCTTGCGGAGCGGCGGCAGCGTTTTGCTGGTTTTCGGCAGCAGCGGCGGCGGCGCGTTCCTGCGTGCGCTTCTCGCGGTACAGGACATAGGCGCGCGCGACGTCATGTTCGCCCGAGCGCATCAGGGCCAGTTCGACCTGGTCCTGGATGTCTTCAATGTGGAAGGTGCCGCCGTTGGGGCGGTTGCGCACCAGGGCGTTGACGGCCTGGCTGGTCAGCGATTCGACCAGTTCACGCACACGCGCGGACGCGGCGCCCTGTCCACCATTGACGGCCAGGAAGGCCTTGGTCATGGCGATGGCGATCTTGCTGGGCTCGAAGCCCACGACCGAGCCATTGCGGCGAATGATGTTGTAGCTGGCCCACTTTCCGCCATTGGCGTCAGCAGGGGAATCAGATTGAGAGGGCGGCACGGCCGAGGGCCGGGTCACAGAGGCGATCGTAGTCTGCATGGAAGCTCCTGTGCGTAAAAGCGCGTAGATAACGACATGACGACGTCATGTCTGGTACGAAATGGGATCTGGTAATGGGGGTCGCAACGTCCGGACGGGCTAGTCCGTAAGGCGTGGCCGGCGGGAATCAGCGCTTAGGCGACCACAAGATATAGTGTAGCACCCCTCGTTGGACACTAATTCTAGTGATCGAGGTTTACAGGGACAAGAAGAAGATGAAACGAATCCCTCAAAAGATTGTAACCAAATGCACTAGGCGCGCCCCGCAAGGCGCGCCCAGGTCAGTGACCACTCAGACCGGCTTTTTATGCGGTTTTCCGCAGAGGAATGGCGTGCGGGGCAGGCGCCATATAGCTCTGCATCAGACGCGCCAATTCGGTCCGGTACTTCTCGACGTTCGCGGCCTTAATGTGGCCAAACCCGCGAATGTTTTCTGCCAGGGCGGCGATTGTAGCTGCTTGCGAAAGCTTGTCCCGGGTCAACCCCACAAGTAGCTGGTCTATGGTCTGGCGGTACTCCCGGATCAGCCCACGCTCCATCTTGCGTTCGGCGGTGTGGCCGAAGGGATCGAACCAGGTGCCGCGCAGCCCCTTGAAGCGCGTCAGCAATTTCAGTGCCGACATCGTGCGCGGGCCCAGCGTCATCTTGCGGGGCACGCCGGTGCGCGGGTCCTTGCGCGCGAATATGGGGGGCGCCATATGGAAGCGCAGGCTGTAATCGCCCTCGAACTGGCCTTGCAACTGAGCCTGGAACGCTTCGCCGGTGTACAGGCGCGCGACCTCGTATTCATCCTTGTAGGCCATGAGCTTGAAGAGACTGCGGGCCACCGCCATCGCCAGGCGCGGGGATTTTGCGTCGGGAGCGAGCTCCCGTTCGCGAGCCGCGACGGCTTCGACGATGTCCTGGTAGGCGCGGGCATACGCCGCGTCCTGATAGGACGTCAGGTCTTCGATGCGGCGCGCCACCGCGCGCTCGAAAGTTTCAGGCACGTGCAGCTGCACGACCTGCGCGCGCGGGCGCAGTGCGCCTTCCAGCGCGTCCGGCTGGTGAGCCGCCAGGCGGCCGCTGTCGAACGCCGCGCGGTTGGCTGCCACCGCCACGCCGTTCAGTTCGATGGCGCGGTAGATGGCGGCTTGCGACAGCGGAACGCCGCCGCGCTGCCACGCATAGCCCAGCATGAACATGTTGGACAGGATGCTGTCTCCGAACAGCGCCAGCGCCGCCTCGTGCGCGTCGATGGCGGCCGTGTGGGTATCGCCCGCAGCGTGCCGGATCTTGGCCAGCAGGGCTTCGGGGCGCATGGCGGCGTCGGGATTGCGCGTGAATTCGGACACCGGTGCGACGTAGGTGTTCACCGTGACCTTCGTGTGGCCGCGGCGCAGGGCGCCCAGCGAATCCGGCGCCACAGCCGCCACCGGATCGCACAGGATCGCCGCATCGGCCTGCTGCCAGTCCAGGCGCACGGGTCCTGCGGAAGCGCCCGGGGGCGCAAGCCGGATGTGGCTGACGACGGTGCCGCCTTTCTGCGCAAGGCCGGTCAGGTCCAGCACCGCGGCCGACAGGCCCTCCAGGTGCGCGGCCATCGACACGATGGCGCCGATGGTGATCACGCCCGTGCCGCCCATGCCCGCGACGAGCAGGCGATAAGGATGGTCCAGCCCGGGAGCTTCGGGCTCGGGCAATTCCGCGATCAGGCGTTGCAGGCGTTCCTGGTCTGCCTTGGGCGCTGCGCTTTTCCTGGGCTTGCCGCCCATGACGGACACGAAGCTGGGGCAGAAACCTTCGGCGCAGGAGTAATCCTTGTTGCAGCTCGACTGGTCGATCGCGCGCTTGCGACCGTACGGCGTTTCCAGCGGAACGACGGACAGGCAATTGGACTGCACGCCGCAATCGCCGCAGCCTTCGCACACCGCGCTGTTGATCAGCATGCGGCGCGCCGGGTCCGGGAACTGGTTCTTCTTGCGGCGGCGGCGCTTTTCGGCCGCGCAGGTCTGGTCGTGGATCAGCACGGTCACGCCGGGAATTTCACGCAGCTCGCGCTGCAGCGCATCCAGCTCGCGGCGGTGATGAACGTTGATCCCCGGGCCAAGGTCCACGCCCTGGTACTTTTCGGGCTCATCGCTGGTGACGACGATGCGCGCCACGTTTTCCCCACGCAGTTGCTGGCAGATCTGCGGCACCGAGATCGGACCATCGACCGGCTGTCCGCCCGTCATTGCCACCGCGTCGTTGAAGAGGATCTTGTACGTAATGTTGGCGCGTGCGGCCACGGCCTGCCGGATCGCCAGGTAGCCGGAGTGGTAGTAAGTGCCTTCGCCCATGTTCTGGAAGATGTGCGGCATCTTGGTGTAGCGCGACAGTCCGATCCAGTCGACGCCTTCGCCGCCCATCTGCGTCAGCCCGCCGGTATCGCGGTCCATCCATGCGGCCATGTAGTGGCAGCCTACGCCCGACAGCGCCTGGCTGCCTTCCGGCACCTTGGTCGACGTGCTGTGCGGACAGCCCGAACAGAAATAGGGGCGGCGGCGCATCCCGTCGGCGTCGTTGGACAGCGGAGCCTGGCATTCGAAAGCCGACACGTCACGGCTGACCGGCAGCCCGGCGGCGCGTGAAAGCCAGCCTGCCAGCGGAGCGGCCAGCAGCGAGGGGCGCAGCTGCCCGGCCGACGGCACCAGGGATTCGCCGTCCAGGCCCTTCTTGCCGATCACCGTGGGCCGATCGGGCAAATTGAAAAGCAGGTCCTTGATCTGGCTTTCGACGACGGCGCCTTTTTCCTCGATCACCAGGATGTGCGACAGGCCGCGCGCGAACTCCAGCAGTCGGCCCGTGTCCATCGGCCACGTCAGGCCGGGTTTGTAGATCCGCACCGGGGCGTTTGCCGTGACCGTATCCACGCCCAGGCGCGACAAAGCCTCCAGGGTGTCCAGATGCGCCTTGCCCACCGTGACGATGCCCACCGTGGCCTTGGGCGCGGGACAGGTCAGCTTGTCGATGCTGTGGCGGCGCGCGAACGCCGCGACCGCCTTCATGCGCAGGTTCATCCGCGCTTCGACAGCCAGCGACAGGAAGTCGCGCGCCGAGTATTCCAGCGACTCGGGCGGCATGTCGGGATCGGCCGGCATGTCGTAGGACTGAATGGGTGCGGGGGTGAAGGAGTGGCCGCTTTCAATGGTTTCCGACACCGCCTTGAACGCGACCCACGTGCCTGCATGGCGCGACAGGGCCCAGCCCCACAGCGCGAAGGTCTCGTATTCGTCGATCGACGTCGGGTGCACGATCGGCATCTGCCAGCCGATCAGCGACGCTTCGCTGGCGTGCGGGATGGACGACGACACGGCGGTGTGGTCGTCGCCCACCACCACCAGCACGCCGCCATGGCGCGACGCGCCTGCGGCGTTGCCGTGGTGCAGGGCGTCGCCGGCGCGGTCCACGCCGGGGCCCTTGCCGTACCACATGGCGAACACGCCATCGACGTTGCGGTCGGCGCGCACGCCGGCCTGTTGGGTGCCCATGACGGCGGTGGCCGCCATGTCTTCGTTGATGCCGGGCAGGAAGCTGATCTGGTTGGCATCCAGCGCTTTCTGCGCCTTCCACATGGCCATGTCGACCCCGCCCAGCGGCGATCCCCGGTATCCGGACACGAACCCGGCGGTATTCAAGCCGCGCTCGCGGTCCACCCGGCGCTGGGTCAGCATCATGCGCACCAGGGCCTGGGTGCCGGTCAGGAAAATGCGGCCGGACTCTCGGGTGAGGTTGTCGGCAAGCTGGTACTCAAGGTCCAGCGGGGGGGCGGCGGCGGGGGTACCGTCCATAGTGAATGCTCCTCGTCTTTCGCACCATGATAGGTTCGCCAGGCATCGGGTTTATTGCGTTTTTGGATCGTGCTATCCCTATAATTCGCAATGAACATTTCGTGTGCCATAAAAAACAGGAGACAAACGCATGGACAAGACCGATATCGGCATCCTCAAGGCCCTGCAGGAGGACGGCCGCGCCTCGGCGCAACAGCTTTCAGAAAAGGTCGGCCTGTCCGCCGCGCCGGTCTGGCGACGGGTGAAGGCAATGGAGGCGAGCGGGGTGATCCAGGGCTACGCCGCCCAGGTGGACCGCAGCAAGGTGGGCCTGGGCTGCATGTTTGCGCAGATCAGCCTGGAGCGGCACTCCGCCAACACGGTAGAGAATTTTGAACGTTCGGTGCGGGACGCGCCGGAGATCCTGGAGTGCTACGCGGTCACCGGAGACTCGGACTTCCTTTTGAAGATCCTTGTCGAAAGTCCCGAAGCCTACGACCGCTTCCTGCATCGGTTCCTGTTCAACATGCCGGGCATCCGGCAGACGCGCACCATCGTGGCGCTGCGCGAGATCAAGCACGAACAGCGGTTGCCGCTGTAGGCGCAACGCGCGTCCTCTCTATATATAGAGGACGCGCCGCGCGGGGAAGGTCGCGCAGGTTTATTGGGGCTGGATGCCGGAGATGCGGATCCATTCCTTCCAACGCGCCGTGTCCTCCTTCACGAAGGCGTCAAAACGCGCCACATCCATCGACTCCGGGGTCAGGCCCAACGCGCGCAGTTTGGCCGACGTGGCCTCGTCCTTGACCGCCGCCTGCAGGTAGGCGTTCATGCGCGCGACGATTTCCGGGGGCGTGCGCGCGGGAGCCGACAGGCCCAGCCAGCCCGCCACGACGAAATCCGGGTAGTACGTGGCCATGGTCGGCACACTGGGCCAGGCATCGTGGGGTCGCGCGCCGGTCACGGCGATGGGGATGAGTCCCTTGCCGTCGATCTGGCCCATGGCGGTCAGGTAATCAACAAAGGCGAAACCGATCTGCTTGCCGCGCAGGTCCGTGATGATCTGCGTGATGTTCTTGTAGGCCGCGCCCGTGATGTTGACGCCGGCGCGCTGCTTGAACAGTTCGGACGGCACCTGCGAGGACGAGCTGTAGTAGCCGAAGAAGACGTCGCCGGGATGCTTCCTGGCGTACTCCACCAGTTCGGGCACCGTGCGGTACGGGCTGTCCGGCGATACGACGCCCACCGTGCCGAATGTGCCGAGCATGCCCACTTGCTCGAAGTCCTTTTGGGCGTCGTACGGCAGGTTCTTGTACAGGAACTGGTTGGCGGAGTGGGTGGAGTTCGTGGACAGCAGGAAGGTATAGCCGTCCGGCGCCGCGTTCTTGCTGGCGTTGGTGCCGACGATGCCGCCGGCGCCGGGGCGGTCTTCGACGACGACCGTCTGTCCGGTCTTCTCGCCCAGGTATTGGGCAAACGTGCGGGCGGTCAGGTCGGCCGCGCCGCCTGCCGCGGACGGCACGATGATGGTCACGGGCTTTTCGGGCCAGCCGGCGGCGTGCGACGTCGAGGCCAACAGCAGGCAGGCGCCCGCGAGGGCGGGGCGCAGCAAGCGGGAAATGTTCATGTCTGTCTCCTGGTTGCGCCGGGGCGCGTCGTTATTGTTGTGGTCGTTGTTGCGGTCGTCGTTGTGGTTGTCGTCCTGCGCGGTCAGCCGAATTGCCCGCGATGCCAGCCGAGGATGGCGGCCGCGCTGACCTGCCATGTGTCCGCATACATCATGCAATGCGGCTGTCCGGCAAGCCGGGCGTGTGAAAAGCCGTAGCGGCGCGCGATGGCCTGGTCCTGGCCAGGCGGATGCCGGTCATGCGTGTCCAGTCCGGCTTCCAGGCACAGGCCGGGGGCGCTGATCGACTCGGCGCCGACCGTAACGCGCAGCAGGTACCGGTCATTCAGCACCTGCGGGCTTTCGGCGCACAGCCGCCGGGCCACCTCGCTGACATCGCGGTTGGGCGTGGTCGCCAGGAAGCGCGCACGGATTTCGCTGTCGTCGGGCGCAGCGCGCGGGGTGTCCGGCGGCACGGCGGGCAGGCCCAGCGCGCCGGGCAGGTCGCCGGGCGGCGAGGGCGCCAGCAGCACCACGCCGGCCACGGGGCGCTGCCCGGCGGCCAGCAGCGCCGGCAACGCACCCATGCTGTGGCCCACGACGACGGTCTGGCCTGGCAGCGCGTCCAGGGCGCTGACGACATCCTGTCCCAGGTCGGCAATGGCGACGGACGTGAAGGCGGCGCCCTGGGGCTGCGCGCCATGGCCGCGCACGTCCAACGCCGCGCAGCCCAGGCCGGCCTTCGCGAAGTAATCGAGATAGTGCGCATAGCACCAGGCGCCGTGATAGGCGCCCGGCACGAACAGCAGGCCGGGCCTGTCGTCTTGCGGTGTCGCGCCAATCAACAGCCGGCCTTGGCCGGCATGGAGAACGGGCAGCCGGTCGGCCGCGCCGAAGTCCAGCGGATCCGTGGCGGTGATGAGGGGCGATGGCGTGTGGGTGGTGTGCATATTGCGGCCATCTTAGAAGCCGGCTTATGATCAGAAAAATTTATTTTTCATATGGTTTGATAAGTCTGGCTAATATACCGCGCATGCGTCCGCTTCCCGACCTGTCCATTTCCCACTATCGGCATTTCCTGCTGGTGGCCGAACTCGGCAGTTTCCGCGCAGCGGCCGCCCGAGCCTTCCGGTCGCAGCCGGCGCTGTCGCTGTCCATCCGCGAAATGGAGCAGCGCCTGGGGCAGCCGCTGTTCGAGCCCGGCAATCGGGGCACGCTCACGCGCTTCGGGCAGGACTGCGTGCCGCTGGCGCGCGAATTGGTGGACCACCACGACCGCGTCGCGGGCGCCCTGTCGGGGCTGGCCAGTAGCGGCGCGGGCTCCCTGGCGATGGCGTCGGTCGCCTCCGCGGCCACGCACTGGCTGCCCGAGCTGGTGGCGGCCTATCGCGAGCACTACCCGGCCGTGGCGCTGCGCCTCTTCGACGACAACTCCGAGGGCGTCGAACGCATGGTCCTGTCGGGGCAGGTTGAACTGGGCGTGTGCAGTCTGGTGTCGCGCGACCGCCGCCTTTCCTTCGAACCGCTGCTGCGCGATGCGTTTGGCCTGGTCTGCCATCGCGGCCATCCGCTGGCCGGCCGCAAGTCAGTGACCTGGCGCGAGATCGCCGACCTGCCTTTGGTGGGGACCATGGCGCATCGCCAGTTGGCCGGCTACCCGCAAGCCGCCTTCATGCTGGACCGGCAGGTGTTCGTGTCCAACATGATGTCGCTGCTTGCCATGCTGGAGCGCGGCGTGGGCGTCACCGTGCTGGCCCGCTTGGGCGTGCCGCCGGACTCGCCCGGCCTGGCGTTCGTGCCCTTGTCGCGACCGCGCATCGAACGCGAGCTGGGCATCATCCGGCATGCCGGCCGCAGCTTGTCGCCGGCAGCCGCGCGCATGGAAGAAATGCTGCGTGCGAAGGCGCTGCGCGGGTAGGTTGGTGTCGCTTGAAACCAACGCATTTTTGCGGTTTTCGGACGGATGCCGGGCGCGCGCGCGGCAACACTGTTGCGCAATTGCACATGGCGCGGATCGTCGTTGATTCTTCCCGGACGGCTCTTTAGAGTGCGTCATGTCCGCTGCGCTTGGGATGTGCCGGTGTGATCGGCGCGGCGCGTCGGCGGACGTCTTGAGGAAGTCATGAGCAGTGTGTTTTTGCGTTCGGCAGGCGTTGCCTGCGCCATCCTGATCCTGGCCGGCTGCGCCGCCCGGAAACCCGCCGCCATCACCGAAGGCAAGCCGGCCGAGGCCGCCAAGCCTGTGGCCTGCGAACCCGCCAAGGCTGGCGATCCTATGATCGGCACCTGGTTGTCCAACTCGCGCCCGAAAGACGTCGCAGGCGACATGCAGTCGCTGATCGTGCTGTCGGCGGATGGCACGATGTCCTACGAATCCCTGCTCAAGATCGGCCGCAAGACGCGTCCCGCCCTGCGCGAGACCGGTTGCTGGAGCGTGGCGGACGGCATCTACACGATGCGGACCACCCAATCGGCTGGCGAACCCGTGGACGCCAACGATCCGATCTACCTGAACCGCTACCGCGTCGAGAAAGTCGACAAGACCAAGTTCGCACTGCGCGAGCTTAAGACCGGCGGCATGCAGCTGACCGCTCGCCGCATGCCCACGGGCTACCGCCTGGCCTACTGACCGTTGCGCCGGGCGGACACTTCGCCCGGCGGCTTCACCAAGATGGACGGGCTGCGGTAAGGTGCGGGCTTCGACTTACGCCCCGCCGCCGGTTTCCCATGCCCGCCATGTCCTCCGAAGCACGCGCGATCGCGCTGCTTGCTCTGGCCGCCTTCGTCAGCGCCAGCGCTTTCCGTATCTGTGATCCCATGCTGCCGCAACTGGCGGCGGAATTCGGCACCACTACCGGTCAGGCCGCGCGGGCAGTCACGGCGTTTGCCGTGGCGTATGGCGTGCTGCAGATGTTCTTCGGTCCGGTGGGCGACCGCTATGGCAAATACCGGGTCGTCAGCGTCGCCACCGTGGCGTGCGCGTTGGGCAGCGCCGGCGCGGTCATGGCCGAATCGCTGGACGTGCTGGTGCTCTGCCGCGCGTTGTCGGGGGCGGCGGGGGCAGGCATCGTTCCGTTGTCCATGGCCTGGATCGGGGACAACGTGCCCTACGAGCGGCGCCAGGCGACGCTGGCGCGCTTCCTGACCGGCACCATCCTCGGCATGTCGGCGGGCCAACTGGCCGGCGGCCTGTTCGCGGACACGGTCGGCTGGCGCTGGGCCTTCGCCGCGCTCGTGGCCGGTTACCTCATCGTCGGCGTGCTGCTGCATCTGGAAGTGCGGCGCCAGCGGGCGACCGGCTTCGCCCAGGTCGATCCCAACGCCGCCCGGCAGGGCTTTATCTCGCAGGCGCGGCTGGTGCTGGGCACGCGATGGGCGAGGGTGGTGCTGGCCACCGTGTTCGTCGAAGGGCTGCTGGTGTTCGGCGCCCTGGCCTTTGCGCCGTCCTATCTGCATGAACGCTTCGACATTTCGTTGACCGCCGCCGGGGCGCTGGTGGCCGTGTATGCCGTGGGCGGACTGATCTACACCGTGGTTGCCGGGCGCATCCTCAAGCGGCTGGGCGAGCGCGGCCTGGCCGTTGCGGGCGGACTGGTGCTGGGCGTGGCGTTCCTGTCGTACCTGCTGGGCCCGGTCTGGATGTGGAGCCTGCTGGCCAGCGTGCTGGCGGGATTCGGCTATTACCTGCTGCACGCGACGCTGCAGACCAATGCCACGCAGATGGTGCCGTCGGCGCGGGGCACGGCGGTGGCGTGGTTCGCGTCCTGCCTGTTCATGGGGCAGGCGGCGGGCGTGGCGCTCGCGGGGGCGGTGGTGGACGAGATTGGCGCGGCGGCGCTGTTCGGCGGGTCAGCCGTGCTGTTGCCGCTGCTGGGCGCCTTCTTCGCCAGGGCGCTGAAGGCGCGGGCCGCGATACAGCAGGGCTGAGCGGCGGGTGTCGATGAGCGGTATCTGACACCCGTCCCGATTACAGCGCAGCCAGGCGCTTGAGCACGGTTTCCTTGCCCAGCAGCGCCAGCACGGCGTCCACGGCGGGCGTCTGGGTCTGGCCGGTGACGGCCACGCGCAGCGGGATGGCCAGTTGCGGCATCTTGATGCCACGGTCTGCAAGCACGGCCTTGATCAGGGCCGACAGCGCTTCGCGGGTCCAGTCGGTGTCCTGGGCGCGCTGCGCAAAGTCGGCCAGCGCTTCGCGGGCGGGCGCGGTCAGGTGCTGTTCGGCCAGATCGGCCGGCGCGCCCTTGAATTCGCCGCAGAAAAGCATGGCGCCTTCCGCCAGTTGCTCCAGGGTTTCCGCGCGGTCTTTCAAAAGGCCCATGACGCCCGGCAGATCGATTTTCTCGGGATGGCCGCCGCGCGCGGCCACGCGGGTAGCGACGCGCTCGGCCAGCTCGGCATTGTCCATCTGCTTGATGTAGTGCGCGTTGACCCAGTTCAGCTTCTTGGGATCCCATTGCGAAGCCGACTTGGACAGGTGCTTGGTGTCGAACCACGACACCAGCTGATCGCGCGAGAAGAGCTCGTCGTCGCCGTGGCTCCAGCCCAGACGGGCCAGGTAGTTGATCATGGCCTCGGGCAGGTAGCCCTCGTTGTCGTACTCCATGACGTTGACCGCGCCATGGCGCTTGGACAGCTTTTCGCCATCCGGACCCAGGATCATGGGCACGTGGCCGTATTCCGGCAGCGTGGCGCCCAGCGCGCGCAGGATGTTGATCTGGCGGGGCGTGTTGTTGACGTGGTCGTCGCCGCGCAGCACGTGGGTGATGCCCATGTCCCAGTCGTCGACCACGACGCAGAAGTTGTAGGTGGGCGTGCCGTCGGGACGCGCGATGATCAGGTCGTCCAGTTCGGTGTTGTCGAAGCTGATCGTGCCCTTGACCATGTCGTTCCAGGCCGTGGCGCCGTCCTGGGGGTTCTTGAACCGCACGACGGGCTTGCGGCCTTCGGGGATGGCCGGCAGCGTCTTGCCGGGCTCGGGGCGCCAGGTGCCGTCATAGCGCGGCTTGTCGCCGCGAGCGCGGGCAGCCTCGCGCATGGCCTCGACTTCCTCGGGCGAGCTGTAGCAGTGATACGCGGTGCCGGCGGCCAGCATCTGCGCCACGACTTCGCGGTACCGATCCATGCGCTGCATCTGGTAGAAGGGGCCTTCATCGGGCTGCATGCCCAGCCAGTCCATGCTGTCCAGGATGGCCTGAACCGCTTCCGGCGTGGAGCGCTCGACGTCCGTGTCTTCGATGCGCAACACGAAGGTGCCCTTGTGGTGGCGCGCGAAGGCCCAGGAGAACAGCGCGGTGCGCGCGCCGCCCAGGTGCAGGAAACCCGTGGGCGAAGGAGCGAAACGGGTACGAATGGGAGTAGAGGCGTTGGAAGTCATAGATGGCAATGTTAGCGGCTGGGGCGCCACAAAACGGCGTCGGGCAATGTCCTCATCAAGCGGACAGCGGGCTTGTCTTGATACGATGAACGCTATTTTAGATTAGTGTGAACAGGCCCTGGCCCGCCCTCCCTATGCTGCGACACGCTCTTGCGCCCATGTTCGAACCCGGTTCGCTGGTGATCGTGGCCGACCGGCCCCTGCCCGCGGCCGGCTCCCTGTCTCCCGCGCTCAAGGCCAGGACCACGGTCGTCGCCGTCGAACCCGGCGCCGCGCCCGACCTGCCGGCCAGTCTGCAAGGCCTGGCGGCGGGCGAGCGTCCCGATCTGGCCCTGGTTTGTGTGTCGCCCGCCGTGCTGCCCGAAACCCTGCGCAGGCTGTCGCCGCTGTCTCCGCGCGCGGTGATCCTCCTGCCGCATGAATTGCCCGATCCCTACCCGCGCGGCACGCTGGCGCTGTGCCGCGCCTGGGCCGAGGAAAACCGGTGCGAGCTGCTGGGCCCGCGGTCTTTCGGTGCGCAGCGGCCCCATGCCGGCTTCAACTTCAGCCAGCACCCCGTGCTGGCGCGCGCGGGCCGAGTGGCGCTGGTGGCGCAGTCGCGCTCCATCATGGCCGCGGTCATGGATTGGGCCGAAGACGTGCATATCGGCTTTTCGACCGCGGTGTCGCTGGGCGACGAGGCCGTCGTGGGCCTGCCCAAGCTGCTGGACTACCTGGCCAGCGATCCCCGCACGGACAGCATCGTCCTGTACCTCGAAGACGTCGGGCCTGCTCGCGAATTCATGAGCACGCTGCGGGCCGCGGCCAGCGTCAAGCCGGTCATCGTGCTCAAGGCTGGCCGTTCCGATGCCGACAGCAGCGACGCCGTCTTCGATGCGGCCTTGCGACGCGCCGGGGCCGTCCGAGTGCGCTATTTCGTGCAGTTGTTCTCTGCCGTGAAGGTGCTGGGCTACACGCGGCGCCCCAAGGGCCGCCGCGTGGCGCTGATCTCCAACGGCAGCGGTCCTCCGCAACTGGCCATGGACCTCATCGGCCCCGATGCCGCCGTCCTGCGCGCCGACCTGGCTCCCACCACGCAGCGTGCGCTGGTCGACATGCTGGAGCCCGACGCCGACACGGCCAATCCCGTCATCACCTATCTGCCGATGACGCCCGAACGCATTCGCGCCATCCTGGAATCCGTGCTGGACGACCCCGGCGTGGACGGCGTGCTGGTGCTGCTGGCGCCCGACGCGCTGGCCGACATGCCGGCGGTCGCGCGCGAGCTCGCGCAGATCGCCCCGTCCGCCAAGAAGCCCGTGGTGTCCTGTTTCATGGGCGACGCGGGCATGCGGCCGCTGCGTCGCATGCTGGACGACGCGGGCACGTCGGCGTTCCGCACCCCGGAATCCGCCGCCGACGCCTTCGGCGTGCTGGCGTCCCACCACTACAACCAGCAGTTGCTGCTGCAGACACAGCCGCCCGAGCCCGCCAGCCATGTGCCCGACCTGGCCGCCGCGCGCGAGATCGTCGCGCGCGTGCGGGCAGAGTGCCGGCGCGAATTGAACACGTCGGAAATCCGCTCGCTGCTGGCCTTGTTCTATGTGCCGCTTAGCGACATGCCGGCGGACGCGGCGCCCGCCGAGGCCGAATCCCGCCCGATGGCCATTCGCGTGCGGCGCGATCCGCAGTTCGGCCCGGTCATCCGCTTCGGCGCGGGTGGCCCTGACGCGGTGCTGCCGATCGCGGAGCGCGGCATGGACCTGCCGCCGCTCAATGGTTACCTGGCGCGGCAACTGATCGAACGCAGTCGACTGTGGCGCCGCGTGCTGGCGCCACGGGTTGGCCACATGGCGGCCGAGGCGCTGCAGCAGGCGCTGGTGCTGGTATCCGAACTGGTGTCGGAACTGCCAGATATCGAATCGCTGGACATCGATCCGCTCTACGCGGGCGAAACCCGCCTTCGCGCGGACGGCCTGCGCATGACGCTGACCGAGAGGCCCGGGTGCGAATCGCCACAGACTGCCGGCTATCCGCACATGGCGATCCACCCGTATCCGGCGCGCCTGGTGCAGGTGCGGCGCTTCGACGACGGCATTCCCTGGGTGTTGCGGCCCATCCGCCCCGAAGACGGCGAGGCCCTGCAAGAGTTCATCCGCGGCCTGTCCGAGCGGTCCCGCTACATGCGTTTCGTGTCCATGATGCGCGAGCTCACCCCGCGCATGGTGTCCCGCTACACGCAAGTGGATTACCACCGAGAGCTCGCCCTCGTGGCGGCCACGCAGGTGCCCAACCCGGCCAATCGCGGCCATCCGCACGAAGTGCTGGTGGGGTTCGCGCACTACCTGCGCAATCCCGACGGCCGGGGCGCGGAATACGCGCTCGTCATCGGGGACGACTGGCAGCGGCGCGGACTGGGGCGACAGCTCATGTCGGCGCTGATCGACGCTGCGCGCGAGCAGGGGCTGGAATACATCGATGGCCTGGTGCTGTCGACCAACCGGCCCATGCTGGCGCTGATGACAAGCCTGGGCTTCACCAACGACGCGGATCCCGAGGATCCGACGATGCGCCGGGTCTGGCTGAACCTGTCGTGACCGCGGCGCGCCAACCCGTTCAGGCTGGCGCTCGGGCGTTCAGGCAGGCGGCCCGTTGACCGCCGTCAGGCTGTCTTGCGGGACGGCTGCGCGGGCTTGAGCCGCGCGGCCACCTCGTCCACGGACAGTACGTCGCCGAAGAACAGCATCCATCCGTGCAAGGCGTTCTCGTGCTCGGCGGGCGTGACGGCGGCCAGCGCGTCGTCCACCATGATGGTGCGGAAATCCCGCATCATCGCGTCGCGCGCCGTCGACTCGCAGCACACGTTGGTGACCGTCCCGGTAATCAGCAGCGTGTCCACGCCCAGTCCGCGCAGCAGCGGCTCCAGCTCGGACGAGCCGGGCGCCATCGCGCTGTAGTACCGCTTGACCACGCGCAGATCGGTGGATCGGGCGCACAGATCCGGATGCAGCTCGAAGCCGGGTGAATCGCGGCGCAGCGTTTCCAGGCGGCGGGCGCTGCGCTCCGGCGTCAGCATGACCCCGTGGTGATGCGACCAGAACACGTCGGCGTTGTCGGACGCCGTCTGCACCCACACGACGACACCGCCGGCGTCGCGCACGGCGGCGCACAGCCGGTTGATCGGTTCGATGATCTCGCGCGCGGGCGCGCATTCGCCCTGGTAGCCGGGCAGCGTGAAATACTGCTGCATGTCGATCACGACCACCGCGGTGCGCGAGGCGGGTAGTTCGTCATAAGGATGCAGGCAGCCCTGGCGGGCCACGACGCGGTCCTTCACCCATTGCGGGAATTCCATGCTGCCTCCTTATCCGTAGCGCCGCGCCACGGCGGCCTCGATGCGGTAGATGATCAGGTACATGACGCTGGAGATCAGCGCCAGCATCGCGATGGCGGTCATGACAATGTTCAGCTTGAAGACCTGGCTGCCGTTCATGATGAGAAATCCCAGTCCCGAGTCCGCCGACTGGAATTCGCCCACGATGACGCCGACGAGCGCCAGGCCGATATTCATCTTCACTGCGGCGATCAGCGTGGGCACGCTGCCCGGAAGGACGACCTTCACCAGCACCTGCCAGCGGCTGGCACCGAAGGTGTGGGCAAGCTTCACCTTGTTCAGGTCGATGCCGCGAAATCCTGCGTAGACCACCATGATGGTGACGAACACCGCGATCGCCACGGCCATGCCGTACACCGCGTAGTCCGAGCCCAGCCACAGGTAGAAAATCGGCACGAACGCAATCTTGGGCATGGCGTTGGCCACCACCAGGAAGGGATCCAACACCTTGTAAAGAAAATCGGACCACCAAAGCGCCGCCGCCACCGCGATCCCTATCGCCATGCTGAGCACAAAGCCCACCAGCGTGGCGGACAACGTCGTCATGATGTGCTTGCCCAGGCTGCCGTGGTTCCACAGTTCGATGAAGGTGGGCCATAGCGCGCTGGGATAGCTGGTAAGTAGCGGATTCAGGATGTGCATGCGCGGCAGGATCTCCCAGGCGCACAGGAAGACCGCCAGCAGCAACCCCTGAGCCACCCGGATGTTGCGGCGACGCGCGCGGTCGCGGCGCAGGTAGTTGAGGTACTTTTCGCTGGGCCCGGGAACGGCGCGCAGCGGAACGGTATTGGCAATCGGCGCGTTCATGGCTCAGCCCTCCACGTGGACGTCCAGCTCGTCCCACAGCTGTTTGAAATAGGTGTTGAATTCCGGCCGCGAGCGCGCCTGGAAAGGCGTTGGCCGAACCTGCCCGTCGCCGTAATGGATGCGGTACTGGCTCTTCAGCCGTCCCGGCCGGCGCGACAGCACGATCACTCGGTCGGTCATGGCGATGGCCTCGCCGATGTCGTGAGTGACCAGCACCACCGTCTTGCCCTCGCGGCGCAGGATGTCCACGACCTCGTCGGAAATCGCCAGCCGCGTCTGCGAGTCCAGCGCTGAAAACGGCTCGTCCAGCAGGATCACGTCAGGTTCGGTCACCAGCGTGCGCGCCAGCGCCGCGCGCTGCCGCATGCCGCCGGAAAGCTGGCGCGGCGTGTGCGTCAGGAACGCGCCCAGCCCGCACTTCTCCAGCAGGTGCACGGCGCGGGCCTCGCTGCGCGCATCGCGCCGGCCCTGGATCTCCGCGCCCAGCATCACGTTGTCCAGGATGGTGCGCCACTCGAACAGGTAGTCCTGCTGCAGCATGTAGCCGATCCGCGGGTTGGGCTTGGTCACGGCCTGGCCGTCGACCAGCACTGCGCCCGACGTCGGCGGAATCAGGCCGGCGATCAGCGAGAGCAGGGTGCTCTTGCCACAGCCGCTCTGTCCGATCAGGCTGACGAATTCGCCCGGGGCCAGGCTGAACGACACGTTCGACAATGCCTCGGTCTCGCCTTCGGGCGTGAAGTACGACAGACAGACTTCCCGCAGTTCGATCTTGGCCGTGGCCGCCGCCGGCTTCAGATTGTGGATGGCGGCCCCCATCATTGGGCCTTCTTGGCGAAGTCGGTGATCACGACGTCCTCGTATTTCACGCGGGCGCTGTCCTTCATGACCGCGCTGGCGACAAGCATGTCCTGCAGCTGCGTCATGGCCTGCGCCGTCACCAGGGGCGTGGTCTTCCAGATCTGGTACTGCTTGTAGCGCTCGATGGCCTCGGTCACCGCGGTCTGGTCCATGCCGGGGAAGAAGGTCATGATCTGCGGGGCCAGCGTTGCGGCCGGCGTGTCCTTCACGTATTTCTCGGCGCGCGCGACCACGTCGGTCCACGCCTGGATGACCTTGGGGTTGTCGCGGATGTATTTGTCGGTGGCGGTGAAGACCGTGTAGTCCACCTGCCCGACTTCATGGCCCACAGAGGCGACGATGTGCCCCTTGCCGTTGCGCACCAGCTCGCCCGCCTCAGGCTCCAGGAAGATGCCGTACTCGCCCTGGCCGGCCATCCATGCGCCGGCGCGCGCCGGAATCCCGATGTTGTTCAGCAGTTTCACGTCCTTTTGCGGATCCAGGCCATGCTTGCGCAGCGCCGTTTCCAGGAACACGATCGGGTTCGAGCCCGGTCGAAAGCCGATGACCTCCTTGCCCTTCAGCATGGACCAGTCGAATTTGTCGACCGGCTTGCGCGCCAGCAGGAAGAACCCGTCGGTGGCAGTCAGCCCGGCGAAGATCTTCGGCTTGACGGGGGATTCGCTGTTCTGCACATAGATCGACGCCTCGGGCCCGATCAGCACGATGTCGGCGCTGCCGGACAGCAGCGCGGTCATTCCCTTGTCCGTGCCTTGCGAGGTCTTCATGGACACGTCCAGGCCGGCGTCCTTGAAATAGCCCTGCGACAGGGCAACGTACTTGGGCACGTACAGGATGGAGCGCACCACCTCTTCGTAGCGGACCTTCACGGGGGGATTCAGGGCTTCGGCCTGGGCGGCCAGAGGGGCAAGCAGCGCGAGCAGCGCCACGCCCGCCACGCGGGGCAAGGGCAAGGTTTTCACGGGACTTTCTCCTGCGTCTTGATTGCCGCACCGACATCCGGCGCGACACGGCCAATGGGATGGATCGACTACAACAACAGGGAAGCCCGAACTGGGTTGCGCGGGCCGGTAAGGCTTGGATCGAATACTATATTCAAGACAAACAGGCGACAAGCATTTTGCGATTGGCGTTTTTCTCTATGGACGCGCGCGATCGAAGCCCCGACAATTCGAGGCTGGAATACCAGTTGGTATACAAAATGGTTTTTGAGCCGTCGTGAAAGGCTCATCCATCGTAGGCGCGCAGGCCTTGCGCGCCCATCGGCCAGGAACACGGGCCGCGCCTTGCGCGCCGCCCGTCATCGTCCCTAGGCCGCAGGCCGTCCTAGACCAGGACTTCGTTCAGGAACGCTGAAATATCCGACACTTCTTCGGCGCACACCGAATGGGGCATCGGATACGTGCGCCAGCGCACGTCGTAACCCAGGCGCTTCAGTTCGGCCAGCGACGCTTCGGCGCGAGCCAGAGACACCACCGGGTCGTACTGGCCGTGCGCCATGAAGATCGGCGTGGCGTTGTTGGCGTGGTTGCGCTCGGCTTCGGCGGTATCCACCAGCGGCAGGTAACCCGACAGCGCCATCATGCCCGCCAGCTTTTCGGGAAGGCGCAGCCCGGTGTGCAGAGTCATGGCGCTGCCCTGCGAAAACCCGGCCAGCACGATGTTCGACGTGGGAATGCCGCGTGCGTTCTCGCGCGCGATCAACTGGTGGATGGCGGCTTCCGAGGCGCGGATGCCGCGGCCGTCTTCGACGCGCACCAGGTCCATCACCAGGATGTCGTACCAGGACCGCATCGCCATGCCGTTGTTGATGGTGACCCGCTGCACCGGGGCGTTCGGGAATACGAAGCGCACGCCGCGGCCGGCCGGCAGACGCAGTTCCGGCACGATCGGCGCGAAATCATTGCCGTCGGCGCCCAGGCCATGCAGCCAGATCACGGCGTGCGTGGGATTGGGGGCGGTCTCGATCTCGATGCAGTCGAGCAGGTCGGTGGGTGCGTTCATGGGCGGCCGGGAATCAGAGGGTGAGGGTCTTCAAGGCCTGGAACAGCGCGCGGTAGTGCTTCTTCTGCGGCTCCTGGCCTTGCAGCAGCGAGGCGTTGGCGAGCTTTTCCTTGCGGGCGGCCCGGATCAACGTGCGCAATTGCTGCACGTCGGCCTGCGGATTGTTGTTCAAGAGGCGCGTGAAGGCGTCGTCGTCCTCCAGCAGGCGGTCGCGCAGCGCCTCCAGCCGGTGCATGGCGGCGGTTTCCTCGCGCGAGCCGTTCTCCCAGACATCGAGCTGCTTGCGGATGTCGTCGGCGGGCGCGTCGCGCATCAGCTTGCCCACGAAATGGACCTGGCGCCGCAGGCCTTCGCGGCCAGTGGTGCGCTGAGCCATGCGGATGGCTTCGTAGAGGCGCTCTTCGAGCGGCAGTTGCTTCAGGCGGTCGGGCGACAGCGCGATCAATTGCTTGCCCAGGTCCAGCAGGGCGTGCATTTCACGCTTGACCTGGGACTTGCTTGGACGGTCGTAGCCGTTCTCGTCGTAACCGTCGTCGACGGAATCTTCTTCGGGATGGGAATTCATGGAAAACTGCGCAATGACAGACTTGGCTATGATAACCGTCTCTGCAAATTGGACTGCAATGGTTAAAACCTCCTCATCCTTGCCGCTGGCGGCGAATCACGCGCGTTTTTCCGAACTCGTCGAACAAACCCTGGCCTACGCGCGCCAGATCGGCGCTTCCGACGCTGCCGCGGAAGTCTCGGAAAGCCTGGGACTTTCTGTCTCCGTACGCAAGAACGACATCGAAACCGTTGAGCAGACGCGCGACCGTTCGCTGGACCTGACGGTCTACGCCGGCCAAAGCCGCGGCTCCGCATCGACGTCCGACTTTTCCGAGGCCGCGCTCCGCCAGACGGTCGAGGCCGCCTGGCACATCGCCCGCCACACCGCCGCCGACCCGGCCGCCGGCCTGCCCGATGCGGATCAGCTGGCCACGGAATTCCCGGACCTGGACCTGCACCGCGCCTGGACCGTGTCCACCGAAGAAGCCGCGGAACTCGCGCTGCGCGCCGAACGCGCCGCCCGCGAGGTCGATTCCCGCATCACCAACACCGACGGCGCCACCGTGGGCACCTACGAAGGCCAGTTCGTGATGGGCAACACGCGCGGCTTCCTGGGCGGCTATCCCTATTCGCGGCACAGCCTGTCCGTGGCTCCCATCGCGGGCCGCGGAAACGGCATGCAGCGCGACTACTGGTACACCTCCGAGCGCGATCCGGCCAAGCTGGCGTCGCCCGAGGCCATCGGCCGCTATGCCGCCGAGCGCACGCTGTCGCGTCTGTCGGCCCGCCGCGTGCGCACCGGCAAGTTCCCGGTCCTGTTCGAGGCGCCGCTGGCGCTGGGTCTGGTCGGCGCGCTGACGCAGGCCGTCAACGGCGGCGCGCTGTATCGCAAGGCCAGCTTCCTCGTCGACTCCCTGGGCAAACCGATCTTCCCCAAGCACATCAACCTGGTCGAAGATCCCCACATCCGGGGCGCCATGGGCAGCTCGCCGTTCGACGACGAAGGCGTGCGCACGCGCCGCCGCAATGTCGTGTCGGCCGGCGTCCTGGAAGGCTATTTCCTGTCGTCCTACACCGCGCGCAAGCTCGGCATGGCCACCACCGGCAATGCCGGCGGCTCGCACAACTTGGTCTTCAGCTCCACGCAGACGCGCCGTGGCGACGACTTCGAAGCCATGCTCAAGAAGCTGGGCACCGGCTTTCTCGTCACCGAGCTGATCGGGCAGGGCGTCAACTACGTCACGGGCGATTACTCGCGAGGCGCGTTCGGCTACTGGGTGGAAAACGGCCAGATCCAGCACGCGGTGCAGGAAGTCACCATTGCCGGCAACCTGGCCGACATGTTCCAGCAGATCGTCGCGATCGGCGCCGACACCATCTCGCGCGGCACCAAGACCACCGGCTCGATCCTCATCGAGCAGATGGCCATCGCCGGGACGTGATCCCGCACGCTGGCGGGGCGCGCCGCGCCCGCCAGCCTCTTTGCAATCCCTTACCTGCTCGGGGAATTCCTCTAGCCGTTCCCGCGCCTGCCAGCGTGTAATATCCGGCGGGTATTGCTCGAAGTCCCGGGTGTTGCTGTAAAGGAGCAAAGAGATGCAACGACGTTCATTCTTGAAGCGCGCCAGTCTGGGCGCTGTCGCAGGAGCCGCCGTGAGCACGCCCGCGTTCGCGCAGGACATGCCGTCGGTAAGCTGGCGCCTTTCCTCCGGGTTTCCCAGCGCCCTGGACCTGCGCGTCGGCGCGGCCGAGAACTTCTGCAAGTTCGTGTCCGAGTCCACGGGCGGCAAGTTCAATATCCGGCACTTCCCGGACGGCGAGATCGTCGCGGCCGCTGACCTGATGGAAGCCGTCTCCACCAAGAAGGTGGAATGCGGCCATGTGTCGTCGCGACTCTATTACGCCAAGAATCCCGCATTCTGCTTTGACGCCGCCGTGCCTTTCGGACTGAACGCGCGGCAGATGAACGCCTGGATGAGCGAGGGCGAGGGCTTGCGCCTGACCCGTGAACTCTTCAAGCCGGAAAAGATCATCAACTTTCCGCTGGGCAACACCGGCGCCCAGATGGGCGGCTGGCACGTCAAAGAGATCAAGCGACCCGGCGACCTCAAAGACCTGAAGATGCGCGTGGGCGGCCTGGCCGGCGATGTCCTGGCAAAGCTCGGCGTTGCGCCGCAGCAGGCCGACATGGCCAAGCTGGCCGAAGCGTTCGAAAAGGACGGCTTGCAGGCCGTCGCGGGTGCGGGCGCCTACGACGACGCCAAGCTTGGCTTGAATAAGGTAGCTAAGTATTACTACGCACCCGGCTGGTGGGCCGGCGGCGAGCAGCTGTCGCTCTATATCAACGACGAGGCCTGGAGCAAGCTGCCCAAGAATTACCAGGCGGTGTTGCAGGCCGCGGCCATGGCCGCGCACGCGGCGACGACAGCCCGCTACGACGCCCAGAACCCGCAGGCGCTGACCCAACTGACGTCGAACGGCGCGCAAGTGCGTGCATTTCCCCGTTCGATCATGGACGCGGCATTCGAGGCGTCGCAGCAGGTCTACAAGGACTTGGGCGCCAAAGACCCCCGATTCAAGGCATTGCACGATAGTTACATGGGCTTTCGCGACAGTGAGATGCCTTGGTTTCGCCTGACTGAAAGCGCCTACGGCCAGTATCTGGGCGTGGCGCTGTCCGCCAGGAGTTAGGAGGAAGCCGATGCCGAATGGCATTCGGTGGGAAGTAGGGTTTTTGCTAGTAACCACACGTTTTTTACAAAAAAATGGGCGGTTTTGAGGCTTTTGTTGAACGGCATTCGAGTTTCGGCCTGATACAAAGGAGTAATATCCCGGGTCTTGACGCGCAAACGTGCGGCCTTTAGGCGGCATTCGACGTCAATCCGGCAGGATTACATCAGCCCGGATTACCAATATTCCGAGACAGACTTTAAGGTGGTAACAACCATGCAATCCAAGACCAAAAAGTTGCTGGCCGCGCTGATCGCTGCTGGCGTCGTTCCCGCTGCCCATGCAGCAGACATCAAGCTGGGCGTGGCGGAAGCCCTGTCCGGCGGCGCTGCCCAGTACGGCGTGTCCATCCGCAACGGCTTCCAGCTGGCTGCCGATGAAATCAACGCGGCGGGCGGCATCAACGGCAACAAGATCGTGCTGGTGGTCGAGGACGAACAAGGCAAGAAAGAAGAAGCCATCAACGTCTTCAAGAAGCTGATCTTCAAGGACAACGTCCTGATGGTCTTCGGCCCCACGCTGTCGAACTCGGCCCAGGCCGCCGACCCGATCGCGCAAGCCGCCAAGACGGTCGCCTTCGGCACCTCCAACACCGCTGACGGCATCACCTCCATCGGCAACTACGTGTTCCGCAACTCGGTCACCGAAGCGGACGTGCTGCCCGCCACCATCTCCACCGTCAAGGCCAAGACCGGCCTGAAGAACGTGGCGGTGCTCTACGGTAACGACGACGTCTTCACCAAGAGCGGCTACGACAACTTCAAGAAGGCCCTGGAAGACCAGAAGATCCCGGTCACCACGACCGAAACGTTCGCCAAGGGCGACGTGGACTTCAAGGCCCAGCTGACCAAGATCAAGGGCACCAACCCCGACGCCATCGTGCTGTCGGCGCTGCTGGCCGAAGGCGGCCCGATCATGGTTCAGGCTCGCCAACTGGGCCTGAACGTGCCCGTCATCGGCGGCAACGGCATGAACTCGGTCAAGATTTTCGACCTGGCTCCTGGCGGCGCGTCGAACAACCTGTGGATCGGCAGCCCGTGGTCGATCGAAAACAAGGCCCCGGAAAACGTCAAGTTCATTGACGCCTACAAGGCCAAGTTCACCAATGCCCCCGACCAGTTCGCGGCGCAGTCGTACGACGCCATGTACATCGTCGCCCAGGCGCTGAAGAACACCAAGATCACCGGTGAACTGGCCAAGGATCGCGCCGCTCTGCGCGATGCCCTGCCGGCCGTGACCTGGTCCGGCGCCACCGGCCCGTTCAAGTTCCGCCAAGCCAACGACCGCGCCGGCAAGCCCGCCGGCTACGATGCCGACCAGGCGCCGATCGTCAGCGTCACGAAGGACGGCAAGTACGTCATCGAGAAGTAAGCGGTACGCATCCCCGCGCGGGGGGATGCGCCTTGCGGACAGCCTCCCGGCCGGCCGCAAGGCGCTTTTTATCGCAGGGCCGATTCAAGCAGAAAGCTTCTCAGAAAGCAGACAAGACCTCGTTGTGGGCACGGCGAGGCGGCCCTATCAGATCTGGAAAGTCCCATCATGTTCGAACAACAATTCGTCAATGCCTTGTCGCTGGGCTGTGTGTATGCACTGTTCGCGCTGGGCTTCACGCTGATCTTCGGCGTGCTCGGGGTGATCAACCTGGCGCATGGCGCCGTCTTCATGGTTGGCGCCTACGCGGCACTGTTCGTGGTCCAGCAATTCAGCCTGCCCCTGTGGGCGGCGCTGATGGTCGCGTTCTTCGTCGCCGGCTTTACCGGGGTCATCATCGACTACCTGGTGCTCAAGCCGCTGCGCAAGCGCAACGCGCCCCACCTGATCCCCATGATCGCCACCATCGGCGTGGGCATCATCCTGAATAACGGCGCTCAAAGCATCTTTGGCGCCAGCAACCTGCGCTTCCCGCACGGCACCGTGCCCGAGGAAGTCATCGAGATCGCCGGCCTGCACCTGACCGTCATCGAGCTGGGCATCATCTTCCTGTCGTTCGCGCTGATGGCCGTGCTCATGTACGTCATGCGCCGCACGCAGTTCGGCCGCGCGCTGCGCGCCATCGCCGAATCGCCCAAGGCGGCCTGGCTGCTGGGCATCAACGTCGAGAAGCTGTTCATCACCACCTCGTTTGCCGCCGCCGCTTTGGGCGGCGTGGCCGGCGTGCTGATCGGGCTGTACTCGAACGCGCTGTTCCCCCTGATGGGCCAGCCGATGCTGCACAAGGGCATCGCGGTCATCATCCTGGGCGGCATGGGAGACATCCGCGGCGCGATGCTGGGCGGCCTGTTCCTGGGCTTCGCCGAGGTGCTGTCCGTGGCGTATATCGGCTCCACCATGCGCGACGCGGTGGCTTTCGGCCTGCTGTTCCTGATCCTGCTGGTGCGTCCGCAAGGTCTGTTCGGCAAAGTGGTTCAACGCAAGGCTTAAGGTATGAGCGGATTCGAAAATTTCTGGGCCATCTACGGCAACGTGGTGCTGACGCTCGGCACCAATGCACTGCTGGCTCTCTCCATCTGGCTGACGCTGGCCTGCGGCATGCTGGCCATGGCCAACGCGGCTTTCATGGGCATCGGGGCGTACACCGCCGCGCTGCTCACCATGAACTACGACGCGCCGTTCACGGTCGCGCTGGCTGGCGGCATGGCCGCGCCCGCGCTGGTTGCTGCGCTGATCGGCCTGCCGACGCTGCGGCTGTCGGGGGTCTATCTGGCGATGGCCACCCTGGGCTTCGGCGAAGTGGTCCGCGTGACCATCCTGAACACCGAGTCCCTCACCGGCGGCGCGCTGGGCCTTAACGGCATCCCGCAGCTGACGCAGTGGTGGCACGTGGTCCTGGCCGTCGTCATCGTGCTGTTCGTCCTGTGGCGCGTGCGCGCTTCCAAGATCGGCCGCTCGTTCGACGCGATCCGAGGCGACGAAACGGCTGCCGGCCTGATGGGCATCGACGTGCGCGCCAACAAGATGCTGGCGTTCGTGGCGGGCGCCATGATCGCCGGCCTGGCCGGCGCCTTGAACGCCCACCTGACGTTCTTCATCGGTCCCAACGAATACGGTTTCGACCGCGGCGTTGAAATCCTGACCATGGCCATCCTGGGCGGCATCGGCGGCCTGGCCGGTCCCGTGCTGGGCAGCTTCATCATCACGGTGCTGCCCGAATTGCTGCGTGGGTTTGCGGATCTGCGCCTGATTGCGAATGGAGTGATCCTGGTGGTGATTGTGTTGTTCCTGCCGCAAGGCATCTGGGATCCGGCGCGCTTCAAGCGCTGGATGCGTCAAGGCCGCCAGGGAGGGAAGCGTCATGCTTGAGCTGTCCTCCGTCTCCAAGAGCTTCGGCGGCCTGCACGTCCTGCATGACGTCAGCCTGTCCGTGCCCCAGGGCGCCATCTTTGGCCTCATCGGCCCCAACGGCGCCGGCAAGACCACGGTCTTCAACCTGATCACCGGCCTCTTGCCGCCCAGCGGCGGCACGATCACGTTCCAGGGCGAAAGCGTGCTGCGCAAGAAGCCGCACAGCATCACGCGCCTGGGCATCGCCCGCACGTTCCAGAACATCCGTCTCTTCAAAGAGATGACGCTGCTGGAAAACGTGGTCGTCGGCGCCTACCGCCACATGAACTACGGGTTCCCCAGCCTGCTGCTGGGCTTGCCCGGCTACCGCGAGCACGAACAGCGCGCCCGCGAGCGCGCACACGAACTGCTGACGTGGATGCGGCTGGACCACAAGGCCAACGACCTGGCTGACAACCTGTCCTATGGCGAGCAGCGCCGCCTGGAGCTGGCGCGCGCGCTGGCCACCGAGCCCAAGCTGCTGCTGCTGGACGAGCCCGTCGCCGGCATGAACACCGGCGAGCGCGCCGAACTCATGCGCGAGATCCTGGCGATCCGCGACCGCGGCTACACCATCCTCATGATCGAGCACGACATGCGCTTCGTGATGGGGCTGTGCGAACGCATCGCGGTGCTCAACTTCGGCAAGATCATCGCCTGCGGCGGTCCCGAAGAGATCCGCAACAACGAGCAGGTCATCGAGGCCTACCTGGGCCGCGAAGACGACGAAGACACCGAACAAGCGGGGGCCGCACAATGAGCGCCATGCTGGAAGTCCGCGGACTCGAGGTCAATTACGGTCACATCGAAGCCGTGCGCGGCATCGACCTGGACCTGAACGCCAACGAAATCACCGCACTGGTCGGCGCCAACGGAGCCGGCAAGTCCACCACGCTGCTGGCGCTGTCGGGCCTGCTGCCCAAGGCCCGCGGCCGCATCCTCTTCGAAGGCGAAGACGTCACCAACCTGGCGCCGAACCAACTGGTTGCCCGCGGCATCGTGCAGGTGCCGGAAGGGCGGGCCATCCTCACCACGATGACGGTGCTGGAAAACCTGGAGCTGGGCGCCTACCGCCGAGGCCTGAAGAACGTCGACTCCGACCTGGAATACGTGTTCAACCTGTTCCCGCGCCTGAAAGAGCGCATCAACGGCATGGCCGGCAACCTGTCCGGCGGCGAGCAGCAGATGCTGGCCATCGGCCGCGCCCTGATGGCCAAGCCGCGCCTGCTGCTGCTCGATGAGCCGTCGATGGGCCTGGCGCCCATCGTGGTGCAGGAAATCTTCCGCTCGCTGCGCGCCATCAACGCCGACGGCCTCACGCTGTTCCTGGTCGAACAGAACGTGCGGCAGGCGCTGAAGATCGCGCAACACGGCTACGTGCTGGAAAACGGCGCCATGGCGCTGACCGGTTCCGGCCGTGAGCTGCTGGGCCACCCGCGTGTCCTGGAAGCCTATCTGGGCGCGTGATCGGGCAGGGGCGCGATGCGTCCCTGTTGAAATGTGCGCGGCCGCCCTTTCTTGAAGGGGGCCGCAAACTGCCTGAATTCCTGCCGGTTGCCCATTTTTTGAGCATCCGTGTTAGAATTTCAGGCTTTCCCTCATTTTGATCCTTGCACGGGCGGATTCATAACGCTTAGGCGGGGGTCGATTAAGGGCTTGAAATTTCAGGATTTTCCCGGGCCGTCTCTTTGTGCCTTGGAAAGAATCACCTGGATTTAGGCCTAGTTTGGGAAAGAAAACTGGCTGGATGTTCCAACCAGAGCAAATTTTTATTCTTAGGAACCATCATGAAGACCTTTGTGGCCAAGCCGCATGAAGTCCAACGTGACTGGTTTGTGATCGACGCCAAGGGCAAAGTCCTCGGTCGTGTGGCCAGCGAAGTCGCACGTCGTCTGCGTGGCAAGCACAAACCTGAATTCACGCCTCACGTTGATACCGGTGACTACATCGTCATCATCAACGCGTCCGATATCGTCGTTACCGGCGCCAAGGCGAAGGACAAGAAGTACTTCCGCCACACGACGTACCCGGGCGGTATCCGTGAAACGAACTTCGAGAAAATGCAAGAGCGTTTTCCCGGCCGTGCCATTCAGAAGGCCGTCAAGGGCATGCTGCCCAAGGGTCCTCTGGGCTACGCCATGATCAAGAAGCTGAAGGTCTATGCTGGTGCCGAGCACCCGCACACCGCCCAGCAGCCCAAGACGCTGGATATCTAAGGAAACGCCATGATCGGTAACTGGAATTACGGAACCGGCCGTCGCAAAACTTCGGTGGCTCGCGTTTTCATCAAGAAGGGCACTGGCAAGATCGTCGTCAACGGCAAGCCCGTCGACGAGTTCTTCGCTCGTGAAACCGGCCGCATGGTCGTGCGCCAGCCGCTGGAACTGACCGGCCACCTGGAATCGTTTGACATCAAGGTCAACGTGCACGGCGGCGGTGAAACCGGCCAAGCCGGCGCAATCCGTCACGGCATCACGCGTGCCCTGATCGACTACGACGCCACGCTGAAGCCCTCGCTGTCGCAAGCTGGCTTTGTCACGCGCGATGCCCGCGAAGTCGAACGCAAGAAGGTCGGCTTCCGCAAGGCACGTCGTCGCAAGCAGTTCAGCAAGCGTTAATGCCCTGCAAAAAGCCCGCTTCGGCGGGCTTTTTGTTTTTGGGCCGGCGATGCGTGTCATCGCCGGCCTTGCGCGGAACTCCGCGACCCCCGCCCGGTCGGACAGGTAATGCCGTGCCAAATCCGGCACGCCGGTGCAATCCCCTGTTTCCCGAGCGATACAATCGTATTTCGTTCTCCGAAGAGCTCTCATCATGGCCCAAGCATCGAACACCCGCATCAAGGTTGGTATCGTCGGCGGCACCGGTTATACCGGCGTCGAACTGCTGCGCTTGCTGTCGCAGCATCCCAACGTGGAATTGACTGCCATCACGTCCCGCAAGGAAGACGGCCTGCCCGTCGCCGACATGTACCCGAACCTGCGCGGCCGTGTGAAGCTTGCTTTCTCGGCGCCGGAAAAGGCCTCGCTGACGGACTGCGACGTGGTCTTCTTCGCCACGCCCCATGGCGTGGCCATGGCGCAAGCCCAGGAACTGATCGCCGCGGGCACCCGCGTCATCGACCTGGCCGCTGACTTCCGCCTGCAGGACATTCCCACGTTCGAACGCTGGTACAAGATTCCCCACACCTGCCCGGACATCCTGGCCGAGTCCCAGTATGGCCTTGTCGAACTGAACCGCGAAGCCATCTCCAAGGCGCGCGTCATCGGCAATCCCGGCTGCTATCCCACCACCGTGCTGCTGGGCCTCGCGCCCCTGCTCGAAGGCGGCAAGACTCTGGTCGACACCCAGTCGCTCATCGCCGACTGCAAGTCGGGCGTGTCCGGCGCCGGCCGCAAGGCAGAAGTTGGCTCGCTGTTCTCCGAAGCTTCCGACAACTTCAAGGCCTACGGCGTGGCGGGCCATCGCCATCATCCCGAAATCACCGCCCAGCTCGAAAAGCTTGCCGGCGGCAAGGTCGGCCTGACTTTCGTCCCGCACCTGGTGCCGATGATCCGCGGCATGTTCTCCACGATCTACGCGCGCATCCTGCCCGAAGCACGCGACACCGACTTCCAGGCCCTGTTCGAAGCGCGATACGCCGACGAACCCTTCGTCGACGTCATGCCGGCCGGCAGCCACCCTGAAACGCGTTCCGTGCGCGCCTCGAACACGCTGCGCATCGCGCTCAGCCGTCCGGGCAATGGCGACCAGCTCATCGTCATGGTCGTGCAGGACAACCTGGTCAAGGGCGCCGCTGGCCAAGCCGTGCAGAACATGAACCTGATGTTCGGCATCCCCGAGACGGTGGGCCTGGACCAGGTCGCCATCCTGCCGTGATGTCTTGGCGGCCCATCGCGGGCCGCCGTCCTTATTTTTGATGCCTGCAGATCCCTCCGCCTCGCCCAAGCAGCGCGCCACTCATGGCGGGCTTGCGAGGTTGTGCGCGGGTCTGATTCTGGGCGTATTGCTGGGCGGGGCGGCAGGCTTTTTCCATGCGCGCCAGCTCTATCGTCCTCAAGATGCGGTTGTGATCAGCACGCAGCAGGCGGAGGCGCAGGACGAGGCCATGCGCCAGCAGGCGACGCAGTTGCGCTACGTCCGAGGGCAACTCGATACCGCCGACGGCGAACTCGTCATCGAGCGTTCGGCTCGCCAGGAACTCGAGGCCCAGCTTCACGCCACGCAGGCCGAAGTCGGCCGGGTGCGCGACCAGCTCGCGTTCTACGAACAATTGCTGCCGCCCGGACCTGAAGGCTCGGTGGACATCCGCGGCGTGCAGATCGACCGCGAGGGCGGCGGCCTGCGGTACAAGGTGCTGTTGATGCGCAGTGGCCGCAATGGCGCCACGCCGTTCGCGGGCGCGCTGCGGTTCCAGGCCACGGGCGTGCTCAAGGGCGAAACCGTCACGGTGGACCTGGCGCCCATGCAGGTCAAGGCCGAAACCGGTCCCGTTACCGCCACCGGCGACAACATCGCGGCCGCGTCCTTGGCCCTGCAGTTCGATCAGTACCAGCGCAGCCAGGGCATCCTGGCCGTACCAGACGGCTTTGTCCCCGAAAGCGTGACAGTAAGCGTCCTCGAGGGCGAAACCGTCCGCGCGTCGCGCAGTGTCAAACTGGAACTTTGAGTCTGATCAAGCCCTGCGCTATAGTGACACTATACGAGCGGCGACGCCGCTCACCGAAATATGGCCTTATCGGCCAGGAGTGAACCATGAATGCAGTGACCGAAACCGTCGACCTTCAGGCCCCCCCGCCTGTGCCCCTGGTGTTTACCGACTCGGCTGCCGCCAAAGTGAAAGACCTGTTGGCCGAAGAAGGCAACCCCGAACTGAAGCTGCGCGTATTCGTGCAGGGCGGCGGCTGTTCGGGCTTCCAGTACGGTTTCACGTTCGATGAAGTCGTGAACGAAGACGACACCGTGCTCGACAAGGACGGCGTGCAGTTGCTCGTCGACCCGATGAGCTTCCAGTACCTGGTCGGCGCCGAGATCGACTACAAGGAAGACCTGGAAGGCGCGCAGTTCGTCATCCGCAATCCCAACGCCAGCACCACCTGCGGCTGCGGCTCCTCGTTCTCGGTGTAATCGCCAGGCAGGAAAGACAAAAGCCCTTCGGCACGCCGAAGGGCTTTTGTTTTGGGCCGCCGCGCCGGCCTGCGCGGGGCGCGCCAAGTGAAACGCGTCAGGCGAAACGCGTCAGGCGGGGTAGAAGGCGCCCAGGATGCGCGGCTCGCGCGCTCCCGTGACGGCGGGCAGGCCGGCCGGCCGGCGTTCGACGTGGGCCTGCGCCAGCCACGCAAAAGCAAGCGCCTCGACCTGTTGGGCTGGCACCCCCAGCTCGTCGGTCGGCTTTACGGGGCGCTGCAGGCAGTAAGCCAATTCGCGCATGAGCCCCGCGTTGCGGGCGCCGCCGCCGCACACGAACACGTCTTGCGTGCCTGGCGCCGCGGCGTCTATCGCATTGGCGACCGTCCTGGCGGTCAGCCGCTGCAGCGTGGCCTGGACATCCTGGGGCGCCGGTTTGGGTCCGCCGAACTCGGCCAGGCGACTGTCCAGCCATTGCATGTTGAAGAGGTCCCGGCCCGTGGACTTGGGTGGGGGCAAGCCGAACCAGGGCTCGCTCGCGATCAGTTGTTCGAGCAGCGGCGCCAGCACCTGGCCCGTGGCGGCCCAGCGGCCGTCCGCGTCATAGGGCAGGCCAAGGTGGCGCTGGCACCAGCCGTCCAGGAATACGTTGGCGGGACCGGTGTCAAAGCCGCGTGCCGGCTGCCCGTTGGTCAGCAGCGTCACATTGGCGATGCCACCCAGGTTGAGCACGGCGCGGCCGTGGCTGGCGCCGAAGATCGCCGCATGGAAGGGCGGGACGAGGGGCGCACCCTGGCCGCCCGCGGCGACGTCCCGGCTGCGGAAGTCCGCCACTACGGCGATGCCCGTCAGTTCGGCCAGCAGCGCCGGCGCGTTCAACTGCAGGGTATAGCCCAAGTCCGGGCGGTGGCGAACGGTCTGGCCATGCGCGCCGATGGCGGTGATGTCGTGGGCGGCGGCCCCTGCGTCCTTGAGCAGCGCAGACACCGCCTGGGCGTAAAGGCGCGCGAGTGCGTTGGCTGCCAGCGCCGCACGCCCAAGTTCGTCGTTCCCAGGCAAGTTCAGCGCCAGCAGTTCGCGGCGCAGGTTTTCGGGCATGGGAAGGCTGGCGCTGGCCAGCACCTGAGGCGGCTGGCCGTTGGCCAACCGCGTCAGCACGCCGTCTACGCCGTCGACGCTGGTTCCGGACATCAATCCGATATAGAGCGTGCCGCTTTCGTGTTGCAGGGGCTGGGTGGCGTTCACGGGCACCTCGAAAATAAAAAAGGCGGCTGGAGCATGCTGCCCCGCCGCCGCGCCCGCCAAGCGGGCTTTCTTTGCCCCGAAGGGCTTGCGGATCCGCCTAGCGGCTGGCCACGTTGGTCAGCGCATCGGGCAGCGTCTGCTGGAACTCGGTCAGCAACTGGATCTGCTGTTTGTAGGGCGCCACGGCTTGGTTGAACGCGCGGACTTCAGCGGGTTCAAGGGCGCGGGCCACAGGCAGGTCCACGGACAGCGGATCGATGGGCTGGTTGTCGACGCGGAACTCGTAATGCAGGTGCGGGCCGGTGGCCCAGCCGGTGGAGCCGACATAGCCCAGCAGCTGACCTTGGGAAATCTTCGAGCCCTTGGTGATGCCCTCGGCGATACGGCTCTGGTGAGCGTACAGCGTCGAGTACTTGCCGTGGTGCTTCACGATGACCACGTTGCCGTAGCCGTTCTGCCAGCCCGAGAATTCGACAGTGCCGTCCGCGGTGGAGTGGATGGGCGTGCCCGAAGGCGCGGCGTAGTCTACGCCCTTGTGTCCCGTCCAGGTCTTGTGGATGGGATGCATGCGCATGCCGAAAGTCGAGCTGATGCGGCTGAACTTCAGAGCAGTGCGCAGGAAGGCGCCGCGCAGGCTGGTGCCGTCGAAGTCGTAGTAGGAACCGGACTTTTCGTCGGGGCTGAACCAGACGGCGCTGTAGGTCTTGCCGCCGTTGATGAATTCCAGCGCGAGCACACGGCCGGCGCCGGCGTAGCGTCCGTCGTGCGAACGCACTTCGTAGACCACGCGGAATTGGTCGCCCTGGCGCAGGTCGCGCAGGAAGTCGATCTTGGCGCTGAGGATGTCGGCCATCTGCATCGTGACCGAATCCGGAATGCCGGCGGAGTCGGTGGCGCCGAACAGCGAGGACTTGATCGTGCCCACCGCGACGCGCGTCTGGCGTTCGGTGCTTTCGGTGACTTCCTCGGCCTTGTAGCTGTCGCCGGAAGGCGCGACGTGCAGCATGCGCGTCACGACCTGGCCGTCGGATTCATTGCCGGGGGTGTGGATGTAGCGCAGCCAGATCAGGTTGCCCTGTTCGTCGGTAGCCGCCTGCACCGAGCGGCCCGGATACAGCTTGTAGATGCTGCGTGCGCTGGCGTCGTGCGTCAGGAAGGACTGCAGGTTGGGCGCGTCCAGCTCCAGGCGCTGCAACACCGCCGACAGCGTGTCGCCGGCACGGATGCGGGTTTCACTGATGTAGGGGGCGGCGCTGGGGCTGCTGACTTCGACTTGTTCGGCGGTCAGCGGCAAAATGCTCTGGATGACGCGCGACGGGGGGAGTTCGGTGCGGTCGGGTTGCTGCACCATGCCGAGGGCGGCGGCGCCGGCGAACAGACCGATGGCGGAGACGAGAAGAGTGCGGCGGAAAAGTCCCGAGCGATGGGGCTTGGGCTCAACGGGCGCAAACACGGCAGCAACTTTGCGCTTGATGCTACTCGCCAGTTCGTGGAGGCCACGATTCATCGTGAAAATACCCTCTCAGGTGGCTTGAGCTCGCAGGGTGCGTGACACGAACGGCCCTCGCGCGCCACGTTTCCGGGGCAAGGGCTGGCGCGGGGGCGCATCTTGTGAACAATGGGTGGTAGAGCGAACACAACTGCGTATATATGACAGTTGCGTATGATTAGGCCGGTATCCTAGCCGATTCGGCTAGAATTTTCGATAGTTTTCGTCACTTTTTACACCTTTTTGTCGGCTGAAGCCGCATTGGTCCCCCGTCATGTCACCATCCGAAGCCCCCATCACTCCCGAAGTCGAAGCGGATCTGCGTATAGCCAAGCGCGGTTGCGACGAGCTGCTGGTTGAATCCGAATTTGCCCGCAAGCTGGCCAAGAGCCGCGCCACCGGGGTGCCCCTGCGCATCAAATTGGGGCTGGATCCCACCGCCCCGGACATCCACCTGGGCCACACGGTGGTGCTGAACAAGATGCGCCAATTGCAGGACCTGGGCCACAACGTCATCTTCCTGATCGGTGACTTCACGTCCACCATTGGCGATCCCAGCGGCCGCAACAGCACGCGCCCACCGCTCACGCGCGAGCAGATCGAAGCCAACGCCAAGACCTACTACGCGCAGGCCAGCCTGGTGCTGGATCCGGCTCGAACCGAGATCCGCTACAACTCCGAATGGTGCGATCCGCTGGGCGCTCGCGGCATGATCCAGCTGGCGTCGCGCTACACGGTGGCTCGCATGATGGAACGCGAGGACTTCACCAAGCGGTTCAAGGGTGGCATTCCCATCTCGGTGCATGAATTCCTGTATCCCTTGATGCAGGGCTATGACTCGGTGGCGCTGAAATCCGATCTGGAGCTGGGGGGCACCGATCAGAAGTTCAACCTGCTGGTCGGGCGCGAACTGCAAAAAGAATATGGGCAGGAGCCGCAGTGCATCCTGACGATGCCGCTGCTGGTCGGGACGGACGGCGTAGAGAAGATGTCCAAGTCCAAGGGCAACTACATCGGCATTTCAGAGTCGCCCGATTCCATGTTCGGCAAGCTGATGTCCATCTCCGATACGTTGATGTGGCGGTACTTCGAGCTGCTGTCGTTCCGCTCGTTGGAGGACATCGCCGCGCTCAAGCAAGAGATCGAAGGCGGCCGCAATCCGCGCGACGCCAAGGTGATGCTGGCCCAGGAAATCATCGCGCGCTTCCATTCCGCCAAGGCCGCGGACGACGCCCTGGCCACGTTCGAGGCGCGCTTTCGCGATGGCGCGATTCCGGATGACATGCCTGAAGTGAACATCGGCGGCGCTCCCGTGGGCATCTTGAAGCTCCTGCGAGAAGCCGGCCTGGTGGCGTCGGGGTCCGAAGCGCAGCGCAACGTCGAGCAAGGCGGGGTGCGCGTCAATGGCGATCGCGTGGAAGACAAATCGTTGCAATTGCCGGCCGGGACTTACGTCGTTCAGGTGGGCAAGCGCAAGTTTGCGCGTGTTAACTTGAACCCGTAAATCCGAAGTTTTGATACCCTGGGGGTACAGACAGGGGCAGGGCGCCTTTGCGGCATTTAAAGGAGCACGACATGGAACTTTCGAGTTTGTCATTTTCCGATCACGAGTCGATTCCCGAGCGCTACGCATTCGGCAGGATCGATGCGCAATCGCACGTCGCGCTGGCAGAGAATTTCAACCCGCAGTTCTCGTGGGACGACGTCCCTGCGGGTACGCAGTCGTTCGCGTTGCTCTGCCACGATCCTGACGTGCCCTCGCGCCCCGACGACGTCAACCAGGAAGGTCGCGAAGTGCCCGCCGACCTGCCCCGAGTGGATTTCTTCCACTGGGTGCTGGTGGACCTGCCGGCCGACCTGCGAGATATCGAAGAGGGCGCCTTCTCCAACGGCATCACGCCGCGCGGCAAGGGCGGCCCCCTGGCTCCCATGGACGCGCGCCAGGGCATCAACTCGTATTCTTCGTGGTTCGCCAATGACCACGACATGAGCGGCGAGTACTTTGGCTACGACGGCCCTTGCCCGCCCTGGAACGACGCCCTGGTCCACCGGTACATCTTCACGCTGTACGCGCTGGACGTGCCCAGCCTGAACCTGCAGGGTTCGTTCACAGGTGAAGATGCGCTGCGCGCCATCCAGAAGCACGTGCTGGCGCAGGCTTCGCTGACGGGCACCTATACGCTCAATCCCAAGCTGGCTCCCAAGCAAATCGGGGCCACGTCGGCCTGACGTCGGTCGACGTATACGCAGGGCCGCCTGGTGCGGCCCTTTTTCATTGCCGCCCCGATTATGCGCAAGGGCAGGCGCCGCTCGGACGCCTTGCATGAAAGTTTCTCAAGTCGGCATGAACCGCATTTCCCGCCCGGCGCGGATGGCGTGGTTTTCGTGCCCTTGCGGCGTAATTTGGCCGGGTTCGGGCGATTTTGGCGGCAATCGAACCGGCGCAACGGGGTAAACTACTCGGCATTCTGCGGGTTTACCCACCCGACGCCGTTTTCTCCTCTCTTACCGCCTCAGGAAACCCCCGTCATGTTTGACCGCAACCTTACCCTGTCCAAGGCAGACCCCGACGTCTGGGCCGCCGTCCAGAAGGAAGACCAGCGCCAGGAGCAGCACATCGAACTGATCGCTTCGGAGAACTACGCCAGCCCGGCCGTCATGGAAGCCCAGGGCACGCAGCTCACGAACAAGTACGCCGAAGGCTACCCGGGCAAGCGCTACTACGGCGGTTGCGAATACGTTGACGTGGTCGAACAACTGGCCATCGACCGCCTGAAGCAGATCTTCGGCGCCGAAGCCGCCAACGTGCAGCCCAACTCCGGTTCGCAGGCGAACCAGGGCGTCTACATGGCCGTGCTGAAGCCGGGCGACACCGTTCTGGGCATGAGCCTGGCCGAAGGCGGCCACCTGACGCACGGCGCGTCGGTCAACGCATCGGGCAAGCTGTACAACTTCATCTCGTACGGCCTGGACGAAAACGAAGTCCTGAACTACGACCAGGTCGAGCAACTGGCCAAGGAACACAAGCCCAAGCTGATCGTCGCTGGCGCGTCGGCCTACGCCCTGCACATCGATTTCGAGCGCATGGCCCGCATCGCCCGTGAAAACGGCGCGCTGTTCATGGTCGACATTGCCCACTACGCCGGCCTGGTGGCTGGCGGCGCGTATCCCAACCCGGTGCCGCACGCCGACTTCGTCACGTCCACGACGCACAAGTCCCTGCGCGGCCCGCGCGGCGGCGTCATCATGATGAAGGCCGAGCACGAAAAGATCATCAACTCGGCCATCTTCCCGGGCATCCAGGGCGGTCCGCTGATGCACGTCATCGCCGGCAAGGCCGTGGCCTTCAAGGAAGCGCTGGAGCCGTCGTTCAAGGACTACGCGCAGCAAGTGGTCAAGAACGCCAAGGTGCTGGCCGACACGCTGGTCAAGCGCGGCCTGCGCATCGTTTCCGGCCGCACCGAAAGCCACGTCATGCTGGTCGACCTGCGCTCCAAGGGCATCACGGGCAAGGAAGCCGAGGCCGTGCTGGGCCAGGCCCACATCACGGTCAACAAGAACGCCATCCCGAACGATCCGGAAAAGCCCTTCGTGACCAGCGGAATCCGCCTGGGCACGCCGGCCATGACCACCCGCGGTTTCACCGAAGCCGACGCCGAACTGACGGCCAACCTGATCGCCGACGTGCTGGACAATCCGCGCGACGAGGCCAACATCGCCGCCGTGCGCGCCAAGGTCAATGAACTGACCTCGCGCCTGCCGGTGTACGGCAAAAAGTAATCAGGCGACCCCGTGCGCGGGCCATTCCCGCGCATTCCGGGTTCCAGGCAAGGGACGGCCCCGCAAGGCGCCGTCCCTTGGCTTTTGGAGCAGGGGCGATGGGTAGTCCACGTGGCCAGGGGCAAAATCGTCCGTTCTGGCGTTAGGCGCGGGGCTCGTCGTTACAATATGCTCAATTATTGCCTCCAGCGCCTTTAGGGATCACACATGCGGTGTCCATTTTGCGGCAATGCCGAAACGCAGGTCGTCGACAGCCGGGTCTCGGAAGAGGGCGACGCCATCCGTCGTCGCCGCCGCTGCCTGTCCTGTGACAAGCGGTTCACCACCTACGAGCGGGTGGAGCTTGCCATGCCTTCCATCGTCAAGCGCAACGGCAGCCGCAGCGAATACGACCCCGCCAAGCTGCGGGGCAGCCTTGGTCTGGCGCTGCGCAAGCGGCCGGTCAGCACCGAGGACGTGGACGCCGCCGTCGCCCGAATCGAAGAACAATTGCTCGCCAGCGGCCAGCGGGAAGTGCCGTCCGAGCACATCGGCGAACTCGTCATGACCGAACTGCGCAAGCTCGACAAGGTCGCGTACGTCCGCTTTGCATCGGTCTACAAGAGCTTCGAGGACATCGGCGAATTCGTCGAAGCCATCCGCGAGATGCAGGGCCCGCTGCTGCCGGGCAAGCTGCGCAAGGAATAGCGCCGTACGGCGCGGTCGGGCAGTAAAACGGCGCCCCGAGGCGCCGTTTTCATTGCGTGAAGGCGGCCCGGGCGGCCTCGTCCACTGCCCCTGCCGTCCTGTCCAACCCGCCAGGGGCCCCGCGCATCAAGCTGGGCGTCATTGGCTGGAACTTGCGCCACACCCGGCGCATGTGCTGCGCCGAACCGAATCCCGATTTCTCCGCCACCCGTTCCAGGTCCAGCCGGGTGTCCCGGAGCAGGTCTCGGGCCAGCGCCACGCGGATCTGATACAGGTAATCCATGGGGGTACAGCCGGCGTGCTCGCGGAACAGGCGCGTCAGGTGGCGCGGACTGGTGTGCGCGTGCTCGGCAAGCGACTGGGCGGACCAGGCCGCGGCCGGGTCGCGGACGACCGCGTCCTGGACCCGATGCACGCCAGGATGCATGTGGCTGCGATGGTCCAGCCAGGGCGACAGCGTGGAATCCGTGCCGGCGCGGCGCTGGTAGACGACCATGTCGCGCGCGACTTCGCTGGCGACGCGCGGGCCGCAGTGGCGCGACACCATGTGCAGCGCCAGATCGATGCCCGCGGTGATGCCCGCGCTGCTGACCAGGTTTCCGTCCTCGACGAAGATGCGGTTGTCCTGCACGCGCGCGCTGGGATCGATGGCGGCCAGCTGTTCAAGACAGGAGTGGTGGGTGGTGCAATCGCGCTGCCGGGTAAGGCCGGCCGCAGCGGCGAACAGCGCACCCGCGCAGACGGTCATCAAGGTGAAGCCGTCGGCGGGATGCCGCAGGGCCAGCCAGTCGACGATGGCGCGCGCGTCCGGGTCGTCCAGACGGGTGTGCTTGCCCACCACGCCGGACACGATGACCAGCGCATTGCGCGGCAGCGCGGCCGGCAGGGGCTGGATGTGCGCCAGGCGCAGGCCCGGGACGCCGCTTTCCACGTCGCGCGAGGGGCCGCAGAAGTGCTGTTCGTACGTGCCCGGACAAAGCTTGTTGGCGACGCGGAAAGCCTCGGCAGGGCCTGCCAGATCCAGCAGGACGATGCCGCGCGGCACCACGAAGTACACCGGTATCATGCGCGCCTCCCGGCCGGCTGCTAAGCCGCAAGCGCGTCGGCGGCGCGGACGATGCGGGCAAAGCGGCCTTGCAGCACCAGTTCTGTCCGATCGCGGATCTCGGCCGGCGTGTAGTGGCGGCCTGATGGACTTTGCATGGCGAAGGTGAGGGTGGCGTCGGTGGGAAAGGCCACCTTGAAGCCGGCGTCGCTGGCGTGGCGGGACGTGGTTTCGCAACATTGCTCGGTACGGATGCCTGCCACGATGATGCCTTCGATGCCATGCTTGTTCAGCCAGTCGTGCAGCGAGGCGCCGTTCTCATCCTTGGCGTACAGCGAGGAATGCACCGTCTTGTGGAACACGGCGGTGGGGGAAATCCGCAGTTCCTTGAGCGTCCGGACGTGGCCCGAGGCCAGGGAAAACGGATTGGCCGGATCGTCGGAGACGCTGGTGTGAAACACCTGCAGCACAGGAATGTCCTGCGCGCTGGCCGAATCGATCAGCGGCTGGATCTGGGAAACGAACGCCGGATATTCGCATTCGTCCCAAAACGGACGTTGACGAAAGGATTCCTGCACATCAATGACGATCAAAGCCTGTTTCATGTCCATGGCCTCCCTGGCCCGGTTTTTTGGGGGTGTTGGCGCTATTGTTACTCCGATCCCCGGGCAAGGCGAGGGCTATCCGAGACGACCAGCGGCCCAAAACGGACATCGCTGACGCAGGCTGCCGGGCAAGAGCAAAGGGGCGCATCGCCGGGCGCCGGGCAGACATACAATCCTGGGCATGAACATGCCTAGCGACACCGACGACGTTTTCTGGATGCGACGCGCCCTGGCGCTGGCGCATACCGTCATGTATACGACCGCTCCCAACCCTCGGGTGGGCTGCGTGATCGTGCGCGACGGGCGGGTATTGGGCGAAGGCGCCACCCAGCCGCCGGGCGGCCCGCACGCTGAAATCTGCGCGCTGCGCGATGCCCAGTCGCGCGGCGAATCCGTCGCGGGCGCTACGCTGTATGTCACCCTGGAGCCCTGCAGCCATTTCGGGCGCACGCCGCCTTGCGTCGACGCGGTGCTGGCGGCCCGGCCGGCGCGCGTGGTGGTCGCCATGGGAGATCCCAATCCGCTGGTCAATGGTCAAGGGCTGGCGCGCCTGCGCGATGCCGGCATCGCCGTAACGACGGGCGTCTGCCGCGAAGAGGCGCTGGCCGTGAACGCGGGCTTCATCTCTCGGATGAGCCGCGGCCTGCCTTGGGTGTGGATGAAGATGGCCGCGTCGCTGGATGGCCGCAGTGCGCTGCATAACGGCATGTCGCAATGGATCACCGGCCCGGACGCCAGGGCGGACGGGCATCGCTGGCGCGCGCGCAGTTGCGTGGTCCTGACGGGCATGGGCACCATCCTGAAGGATGATCCCCAATTGAACGTGCGCGGCGTCGATACGCCACGCCAGCCGCGCAAGGCGGTCGTGGACGGCCGATTCGAGATTCCCGAGAACGCCCGCCTCTTCGATGGCGCAGAGGTCATTGTGTTCACCGCGCGCGAGGACGCCTCGAAAGCCGCCCGGCTGGCGGACCGGAACGCCCGCGTGGTGTACCTGCCGGGGGCGGAGCCGGGCCGGGTGGATCTGCCCGCAATGATGCGCTGGATGGCGCAAGAGCAGTTCAACGAAGTCCATGTCGAGGCCGGCGCCGGACTCAGCGGCGCGCTGGTCGCCGCCGGGTGCGTGGACGAATTGCTGCTGTACCTGGCGCCCTTGCTGCTGGGCGACGCGGCAGGCATGGTTCGGCTCCCGATGCTTGAGCACCTGGACGCCGCGCGACGGTACGAATTCATCGAAGCCGTGCGTGTGGGCGCCGATCTTTCCGTGCGCGCGCGCGTGGCAGGCACGTGGCGCGAGCTGATGGAAAGCGTTGCGCTGCCCGCGCTTTCGTAGCCTGTTTCGGGACGGTGTTGCTTGCGGCTGGCGCACACGCGGCACATACGAGCAATGCATCGCGTATTTTTCCCGCATGCAAAAAAAAAGCGGATGCTGAAATATCCGCACTGCCGCAAGGGCTGCTAGCACTCTGCATGTGTGGCTGCCAATCCTCCACGGGCCGCGCCCAGCTTGCGTCTCCACGAATCATGGATGATGCGAAGCGTGACGCCCGCGTCGAAAAGCGCTTGTGCGCGCATGCAAATCTGCCGGCGCTTGCATCATCGCGCACGCCTCCTGGTAAAAATGAATTGCCACAAAACGGTCAATTGGGCTTAGCATAGGCGCATGACTTGGCGCTCAGCGCTCGCGGTCCACCGCAAAATGCCACGCGCCCTCGTCACCACGGATTCCCGTGCCGCATTCGGCGCAGTTCAACAACCGACCGGCACGCTGCTGAACGAAGTCGCAACGCGCCGTTCAGACCGTCCGCCGCGATCGCATGGCGGGCGCACCGGGTTCGCACCCGGCTCATAAGAATCCTCCGGGATATCGCTCATCCCTTCATTTCATTGCTGTCCATTTCATGTGCGGCTGCGTCAGGCACGCAACATGCGGGGATATGCTTAAGACGAACGAGCGAGCTGCTGAACACAACGAGCGAACTTGCTCACGTAAGTTGCATTCCCTGACGGAACTTGTATCCAAGGGCTGCAGCCTAAAAGGAAAGGGCCCGATACTGCTTATGGTTGATGTGTGGCGAAAGCAACATAAGAACCAGCTGAATATGCTTATCGCGAGAAAGCGAGGGCGCTGAGGCACAATGGGCATGTAGGGACGTATTGAATTTTTGACGTGTTGTAGGAGGTTTCCGTGCAAAACATCGTCGAAGGCTTCAAGTCGCAGTACGCAAGAGAGCAGGAATCGGAGCTCTCTCTCGAGGAGTATTTGAACCTCGCCAAACGCGATCCCATGGCGTACGCCAGCCCCGCCGAGCGCATGTTGGCCGCGATCGGAGAACCGGAAATCGTGGATACGCGCAACGACCCACGTCTTTCTCGCTTGTTTTCCAACCGGACCATCCGGCGCTATCCCGCGTTCCAGGAGTTCTACGGCATGGAGGACGTGATCGGACAGATCGTCGCGTTCTTCAAGCACGCCGCTCAAGGACTGGAAGAGCGCAAGCAAATCCTTTATCTGTTGGGCCCGGTGGGTGGCGGTAAGTCGTCCATCGCGGAACGGCTGAAGGCGCTGATGGAAAAATTTCCCATCTATGCCTTGAAAGGGTCGCCGGTCAACGAATCGCCGCTCGGGATTTTCCATCCCGAACGGTTCGGCGACATGCTCGAAAAGGAATACGGAATTCCGCGGCGGTATCTCACCGGCATCATGTCGCCGTGGGCCGTGAAGCGGCTCAAGGAATTCGACGGCGACATCTCGAAGTTCCGCGTCGTGCGCCTGAATCCGTCGGTGCTGCGCCAGATCGCCATCGCCAAGACGGAACCGGGCGACGAGAACAACCAGGACATCTCCTCGCTGGTCGGCAAGGTGGACATCCGCAAGCTGGACCGCCATTCGCAGGACGACCCGGACGCCTACAGCTATTCGGGCGGGCTGTGCCTGGCCAACCAGGGGCTGCTTGAGTTCGTGGAAATGTTCAAGGCGCCGATCAAGATGCTGCATCCGCTGCTGACGGCCACCCAGGAAGGAAACTTCAAGGGCACCGAAGGTTTTTCGGCGATTCCGTTCAACGGGGCCATCCTCGCCCACTCGAACGAATCGGAATGGCAGACCTTCCGCAACAACAAGCACAACGAGGCGTTCCTTGACCGTATCTACATCGTCAAGGTGCCATACTGCCTGCAGGTCTCGGAAGAAGTCCGCATCTACGAAAAGCTGCTGCACCACAGCTCGCTTTCGGAAGCGCCTTGCGCGCCCGGAACGCTGGACATGATGGCGCAGTTCTCGGTGCTGACCCGCCTGAAGGAACCCGAGAATTCCAGCATCTATTCCAAGCTGCGCGTCTACGATGGCGAAAGCCTGAAAGACGTCGACCCGAAGGCCAAGGCCTTGCAGGAGTACAAGGATTATGCCGGCACCGACGAAGGCATGAACGGGGTGTCCACGCGCTTCGCGTACAAGATCCTGTCCAGCGTCTTCAACTATGACCAGACGGAAGTGGCCGCCAATCCGGTGCACCTGATGTACGTGCTGGAACAGCGGATCGGCCGCGAGGATTATCCGGACGAGATCCGCCGGCGCTACCTGGAGTTCATCAAGGGCTTCCTGGCGCCGCGCTACGCCGAATTCATCGGCAAGGAAATCCAGACGGCTTACCTCGAGTCCTATTCCGAATACGGCCAGAACATTTTCGATCGCTACGTGACTTTTGCCGACTGCTGGATCCAGGACGAAGAGTTCCGCGATCCCGAAACCGGCGAAAGCTTCGACCGCAGCGCGCTGAACGATGAGCTGGAAAAGATCGAGAAGCCAGCAGGTATCGCGAACCCCAAGGATTTCCGCAACGAGATCGTGAACTTCGTGCTGCGGGCGCGCGCCAACAATAACGGCCGCAATCCCAACTGGACCAGCTATGAAAAGCTGCGCGAAGTGATCGAGAAGAAGATGTTCTCGAACACCGAAGACCTGTTGCCGGTGATTTCGTTCAACGCCAAGGCTTCGGCCGAGGACAAGACGAAGCACCAGAGCTTCGTGGATCGGATGGTGGAGAAGGGCTACACGGAAAAGCAGGTCAGGCTGCTGTGCGAGTGGTATCTCCGTGTGAGGAAGTCTTCCTGAGCGAGGTGAATCATGAATTCACTTATCGATCGCCGTCTTAACGGTCGCAACAAAAGCGCCGTTAACCGGGAGCGCTTTCTGCGGCGTTACAAAGACCAGATCCGCAAGGCGGTGCACGGGATGATCCGTGACCGCTCCATTCAGGACATGGACCAGGGCGGGGAAATCAACCTCCCTGCCCGGGACATCTCCGAGCCGACGTTCCGGCACGGTTCCGGGGGCGACCGGGAGCTGGTGCATCCGGGCAACCGCGAATTCGCCAAGGGCGACACCTTCGACCGGCCGCAGGGCGGGCAGGGCGAAGGCGGATCCGAGCCCGGAGAAGGCGAATCGGTCGACCAGTTCACCTTCAGCCTGTCGCGCGCCGAATTCCTGAATCTGTTCTTCGAAGACCTGGAGCTTCCGCACCTGGCGCGAAACCAGCTGGGCGAAGTCAGCCAGAAGAAGTGGCAGCGCGCCGGCTACACCACCACCGGCTCTCCCAGCATGTTGAGCATCAGCCGCACGCTCAAGTCGTCGCTGGCGCGGCGGGTGGCGCTGAGCGTCAAGGCGCGTGCTGACCTGGAAGATGCGGAAAAGGCGCTGGCCGAGGCGCAGGCGGCGGGGGCGCCCGCCGCTCGCATCACCGAACTGGAAGCCGAGGTCGAGGACTGCCGCGAACGCCTGGCCCGTGTGCCTTTCCTTGACGACCTGGACTTGCGTTATCGAAACCGCGTTTCTGTCGCCATCCCGATGGCGCGCGCGGTGATGTTCTGCCTGATGGACGTGTCCGGTTCCATGGACGAAGGCAAGAAGGATCTGGCGAAGCGGTTTTTCACGCTGCTTTACCTGTTCCTGTCGCGCAAGTACGAGCACGTGGATCTGGTTTTCATTCGCCATACCGACAACGCCGAGGAAGTCGACGAACACACCTTCTTCTACGACCCCAAGAGCGGCGGCACTATCGTGTTGTCGGCGCTGGAGCTGATGCGCGAGATCCTGGAAAAGCGCTATCCGCCTTCCGCGTGGAACGTGTACGCGGCGCAGGCCAGCGACGGCGACTCGTTCGGCGCCGACGCGGGCAAGAGTGCGCGTTTCCTGGCCGAGCACCTGCTGCCATCCACGCGCTACTTCGCCTATATTGAAATACCCGACTCTCAGGAAGCCCGCAAGAGCAGCCTGTGGGCGGAATATGAACAGAAGCTGGAGCCGCATTTCGTCATGCGGCGCATCTGCGATCGCGGGGAGATCTTTCCCGTGTTCCACGATCTGTTCAAGAAGGAGACCGCATGAATGCCATCGTGGGTGCTCTCGTGGAGCCGCAATCGGCCGGCGGGCCCGGGCCGATCTCCCAAGGTTCCGAATGGACGTTCGAACTGATCCAGACCTATGACGACGCGATCTCCCAGATCGCGCGCGAGTACGGGCTGGACACCTATCCGAACCAGATCGAGGTCATTACCTCGGAACAGATGCTGGACGCGTATGCGTCGGCCGGCCTGCCTATCGGCTATCCGCACTGGTCCTACGGCAAGGAATTCATCCGCAACGAGGGGTTCTATCGCCGCGGGATGCAGGGGCTGGCGTACGAGATCGTCATCAATTCGAATCCCTGCATCTCGTATCTCATGGAAGAAAACTCCATGCCGATGCAGGCGCTGGTGATTGCGCATGCCTGCTATGGGCACAACTCGTTCTTCAAGGGCAACTACCTGTTCCGGCAATGGACCGACGCCGACGGCGTGCTGGATTACCTGGTGTTCGCTCGCAAGTACGTGATGGCCTGCGAGGACCGCTACGGCATCGACGCGGTAGAAGCGCTGCTGGATTCCTGCCACGCGCTGTCGCACCACGGCGTGGACCGCTACAAGCGTCCGACGCCGGTCTCCTACAAGGAAGAGGCCGCGCGCCAGGCCGAGCGCGAAGAGCACGCCCGGTTGCAGTACAACGACCTCTGGCGCACGCTGCCGCGCATGGAATCGGACAAGGACACGCGCGCCGCGGCCACGGTGTTCCCGCCGGAACCCGAGGAAAACCTGCTCTACTTCATCGAAAAGTATTCGCCCAAGCTGGCGCCGTGGCAAAAGGAACTGGTGCGGATCGTCCGCAAGGTCGCCCAGTACTTTTATCCCCAGACCCAGACCAAGGTCATGAACGAGGGCTGGGCGACGTTCTGGCACTACACCATCCTGAATCGCCTGCACGCCAAGGGGTTGGTGAACGACGGCTTCATGATGGAGTTCCTGCAGAGCCACACCAACGTCGTCAGCCAGCGCGGTTTCGACGAACGCGGCTATGGCGGCATCAACCCGTATGCCCTGGGTTTTGCGATGATGTCCGATATCCGCCGCATCTGCGAGGCGCCCACGCCCGAAGACCGCCAATGGTTCCCGGACATCGTGGGCAGCGATTGGCTGAAGACGCTGGACTTCGCCATGCGCAACTTCAAGGACGAGTCCTTCATCTCGCAATACCTGTCGCCACGGTTGATCCGCGAGTTCCGGTTCTTTGCGATTTCGGACCACCAGTCCAATCCCAAGCTGGAAGTCGCCGCCATCCACGACGACGAGGGCTACCGCGACATCCGCCGCCTGCTGGCCGCGCAGCACAACCGTGACAACCAGGTGCCCGACATCCAGGTCATCCGCTTCAACCGCGATACCGACCGCTCGCTGGTGCTGCGTCACCTGAAGAGCCGCGGCCGGCCGCTGGCGGGCGAAGACGCCGAGCAGGTCATGAAGCACCTGGCCCGCCTGTGGGGTTTCCGCGTCCGGCTGGAAGAAACCGAGCCGGACGGCACGATCAGCTCCTACCGGGAGCAGGACCCGCCGACGTCGAAGTAAGGCGCCGGTAGGGGAAGGGACGCGCGTAGTGCGTCCCTTTTTCTATGCTGGCTTGCTGTCCTGCCGCGGAACCTGCTAGAATCGCGGATTCGCAATTTTCGCAGCTTGCAAAAGCCGCTGAAAATTCGCAGATAGGACAGGTGGCCGAGCGGTTGAAGGCGCACGCCTGGAAAGCGTGTATACGTCAAAAGCGTATCGGGGGTTCGAATCCCCCTCTGTCCGCCAGGAATACATATAAGCCCCTGATTTCGTTGAGAAATCAGGGGCTTTTTGGTTGCCGCTTACAAAACGGCTATCAAAAGTTGGGGGGTGCCTCTGGAATATCCTGGAGTTCGCTGGAAAACCAGCTTGCCGTCGTATAGCGACACAAGCAGCGCTGATCGCCCAAGGCAATGTGGTAATCACTGGATTATTGCGGCTTTCGCATGCCACGAAGACAGAAGCGCTTTTCGGGGTATGTTTTGTCTTTCCTCGGGATGGAACCCCTACACTTGGATGCCGTTATCGAGTAGCTAGTCGTACGGAGTTGCTCGGATTTTTGAAAGATTAGTGAGCCACTTATTCATCGTGGCCAGTCTGACGGACATCTTGGCTAGGGTCGAAAATGATCAACGCTGGTCGGCTATCGGCCATGAGCCGTCGGCGGTGGTATCAAGGAGCAGATAAACAACGATTGAACTGAGAGGCGCGCGCACTCCGGCTACTTGAGAATAGCTCCCACAAAGAGCGCTGAACCGAACGAGTATGACTGCACCGCCAGCGGTCCGGTCCAAGTGGGAGTAAGTGTCAAGTCGGCGAGCACTACAACAGCCCCCGAGGCCAACACCAAGACGAAACAGTATGTCTTCTTTCTTGCTCTCGACTATTAGCTTGGCTTGGCCCGCGGCGCGACAGACTTCATCCGTGAACTCATCCAAGTTTCTTAAAAAGTACTCATCGGATCCGCGACCGTACTTGCCGATGTATGCATGTGCCTGGAGATCGAAGTCGTCTTTTACGACTTGAGCGATGGCCGTGCTTGAGAGACCAGCTCGCTCGAAGACTAGTAGTTCAGGGCTCAGAAATTCATCGGGAAAGTGAGCGAGGCTAATGCCGTTTGGCCGCGTTGGCTTCGGTGTGTTTGTCTGCAGCTGCCGCTACCTCGGACACACATTGGCGAAATGTTTGATCTGTCCTCAGTTTTCGAAGCCCGTCGCAGCTAAGCTTGGTAGCGAGGATTGCCTCATCTGTCGTAATACTTACTCGACGTGTGCAGAGTTCCTGAACGTAGTCTGTAGCTCTTGTGAGCTTATCGTTGACCGGTGGAACTTGCGCCTGTGCAAATGCGGCGTTCGATGCGAGAAGTGCAATGAGTGACACGACTAGTAGAAGGACTTTCATGCCATCTCCTTGACTAGGGATGGATTATTGAACTTGCAGCCTAGGCGCGAACAACTTTTTGCGACATCCCCAAAATTGAGGATGTGCGAGCGGCAACTTTTAATGCACGGTAGTTATCCGGCGGCGAGGTCCGACCGTCCGCTATGGGTTGTCCATTCAACCGGTCGTTGCAACACACTAGAGGCTGCGTGGAAAGGCATTGCGTCCTGACAGCCACGGCGCAATCGTCTGCACCGCACCAACCTGGGCGGTCTTACTTCGATCTTTCGAACCAGGACTCACTGAAGTCGGCCATCTAGGCGTGCTCAAAAGGGGAGGGAAGGTCAGTCGACTACAACGAATACCGCCCTCACGAAGCGCTGGGTGGCATCCCGCGGGTGCAGTACATCCCCGGTTAACTCAAGCTCCGAATCTCTATCGGTAGTTGTCTTGACAGAGGAGCTCATGGCCCGACTGAGGAATGCTCGAGATGAACGCAGAACAATCAAGCCACAACTCCAAGAGCACGGAGAAGCGTCCGGACACTGCGGCCTCAGCGGTTCAGTCGCAAGACCTAAAGGACGTAGGGGCGGGGCCATTGGAGCGCGCAAGTCTAAGTTCCAGTTTGGCACTTATCGGACAGCGCCTCACATCTTTGGAAGCTCGACTTCAGAATACGGCGGGGGAAGCAAAGCCAACTTCGCCCACATGGTTGGAGTTCGCAAAAATTGTCTTCGGCGGGTGGCCCGCTTTTGGACTTATCTTCATGCTGCTCTTTTATGGCCCCGTTCGAGATGCTATCAATGCACTTCCAGAAAAGGTCAAGAGTGCTGAAGAAATGAGCGTCTTAGGAGTCTCGCTCAAAACTACGATCCGGGTAGAAGCAGAAAAGATCGGTTCGATACAGCTATCTCAAACGCTACCTACACTTTCTCCCGCTGCTGTCGAATTCATACTCCGAGATTCACCCGCGCACAACGCGCTGGTTTCGTATAGTAAGCAAGGCGATCTTGTGAAGACCGTTTGGTTTCCATCGGAGAAAACCTTAAAAATTCTTGAGGAATTGGAAAAGAAGAAACTCGCTGCTGTTCACGTTATCGGCGAGCTTCCAGTCGATACTGTTTCTAAAATTCGGAAGGGAATTGCCGATTTCCGGAAAAAATATCCGGGACGAGTAGCGGCAGCCGGATCCATTGATCCCGATCGGATTGCATTTGACCTCACGCCTCCTGCCGATGTGGTGGTTCCAGCCTACTCTTGGAACCTAACAGATCTTGGAAAGAACGCGGTGAGCGTCATTTTAAAGGCCGTATCGGTCCAACTAACACCCCATCCTCAGAGCGGTGACAGGTCCACTAGGTGAGGAAAAGCGTTTGCCATCAGCCCTACCACTGACAACGCTAAGAGGCCGGAGGTTACGTTCCAGATCGGCATGCGAGAGAAGTAACGGCAAAAGGCGATCGTCATACTTCGGCGTGTCCAGTCGGTCACCCGACGCATGCAGAGCTTTTGGAAATCTGGGACGGCGAAACCGAAGCTCCACCCGGAGCAGGCCCGCGCTTCCCAAAAGCGCCCGCTTCTCTTACTGAGACCGGGGCGTTTTGCATTGGCGATCCGGCCTTTACGGTACGCTCTTGCCATGACACCCGAAACGCCGATTCGATCGTCAGCGCCGCGCCTGGATCTGTACACCCTCCAGATTTTCGTGGCCGTGTTGGAGGAAGGCAGCATCGCCGCTGCCGCCACGCGCGAACACATCGCGCCGTCGGCGCTCAGCAAGCGCTTGTCGGAGCTTGAGCGGATCCTGGATGTGTCGCTGTTCACCCGCCATGCCCGCGGCGTGGAGGCGACGAGCGCTGGCCTGGCGCTGGCGCGGCATGCGCGGGCGCTGCTGCATCAGGCCCGCGGCCTTGCGGATGAGCTGCGCGATTTTTCGTCCGGCGTGCGCGGGCGTAAGCACCCCTGTCAAGTAGACATTGGTTGATAGACGATCGGAGCGAAGGTT
>NZ_DAMDGT010000022.1:0-59841 GCF_032102605.1 Achromobacter sp.
ACTGCTTGAGCGGCGAAGGAGCGAGACTATAGCACAGAATTTTGGCTTGTCACGCCAGCGTCGCATATTTGTTGTTCACGGCGGCGCTCCGGGGCGACAAGGCGGGCGCTCCCCTCTCCAATTGGCGCTCTCTGCTCCGCCCCCTCCTATATATAGAACTCCATACAAGAGAGAGAACACCGCGCCCCGCCTCTCAAGGCGCGGATTGCGCTCCGCGGCCAGGTAGCAGGCTCGCCCCCTTCAGCGCACGGCCGAAGCGCCCCCTATCTATATATATAAAGGGCGCTGGCTCCAGGCGGCGCGCATGGCCTACCACCGGATGTAATCGACGTTGCGCAGTCGCTCAAGATCGCGCTGGACAGTGATTTCGTTCACCAGCCATTGTGGAGCCCCCACGTCGTCAAGCATGTGGGGCTCCATTTCCGCAGCCAGATTGCGCATCCGTGCCGCATTGCGATGCCGGCAGTAGGCACGCCAGATCCGCGCGAGCAAACTATCGTCCGGCGCTTGCGCAGCTTCCAGGGCGGCGATGGTCCGACCGGTCCGGGGGCTTAACAGCGAATTGCGAGGGGAGACTACTGGGGAATGCGGTGAGAACGGTTGAGCGGACATGACGGGCTCCTTGGTCTATTCCGTTCCGGTAAGAGTATTCGCCCAATACGCTCAAGAAAATCGATTTGTTTCGGCCGTTTCGGTAAGCTACGATGACCAATCCATCATCGTCGCCCGCCTTGCCATGCGCCTCCCCCTCAATACCCTCCCCGCCTTTCGCGTCGTCGCTGAACTGCAAAACCTGCGCGCGGCGGCTGAGCGACTGCATCTGACGCACAGCGCGGTCAGCCAACAGATCAAGGTGCTTGAAGAACAGTTGGGATTTCCGCTGTTCGAGCGCAGCGGCCGCGGCATCGTCCTCAATTCCGCAGGCGCCGCCCTGCTATGCAGCGTTCAGGGCGCCATGGCGATGCTTGACGAGGGGTTGCTGGCCGCTAGCGCGGCGGCGTCGGGCAGCGAGCAGCGGCTGCGGGTGTCGGTGTTGCCGTCGTTTGCGCAGCGGTGGCTGCTGCCCCGCATGTCACGCTGGCGTGCGCGGCATCCCGATCTGGCGTTGGAGATCGAGACGTCCCAGCAGGTCGTGGATCTGTTGCGCGATGGCTTCCATGCCGCGCTGCGGTTCGGGCGCGGCCCCTGGGCCGGCGTGGAGTCGGAACCTCTTTTTGACATGCCGCTGCCGCTTATCGTTCTTGCATCGCCCGAGACCGTCGCCGCCCTGCCCGACCACTCGCCGGAAACGCTTGCGCGGCAACCCTTGTTGGGCGAACGCGAACTCTGGCAGCACTGGTTCAACGCAGCCGGATTGCGCACGCCAATAACGCCGGTCGCGTCGTTCAACGATGCCGGCATGATGCTGCAGGCCGCCGAACAAGGGCTGGGCATTACCCTGGGGCGCCAACTACTGGCCGCAGATGCGCTTTGCGCCGGCCGACTGGTCCAGGTGTCGCCCGTGACCGTGCACTATGAACAGGCGCAGACCTACCATCTCGTCTATCGCCCCAGCTTGCGCGACTGGGGCCCCCTGGCCGCATTCAAGCAATGGCTGCGAGACGAACTTGAAATGTCCCGCCAGGAATTGGTGACGCCCGAGGACAAATAGGCGAAAAAAAAGGTAAAGCAGCACGTGGCGGCTTTACCTTTACCAAAGCGCGGCACCCGGCAGAAACATGATCTGCGGACCGGGCTTCGCTTCGCTCGATTGGCCCGGCGGGCGCCGCGGCGGCGGCAGTAATCCTTCAGGCCTGCATCATGCGGCCTTGCGCGCGGACGTCGCGGCAGGTTGCATGGAATCCGTCTCGTTGAAACGCTGATGCCAGGCAAAGGCCTCTTCAAGCAGATGAGGCGTCTGGCCGCCACGCTCGCACGCGCGGTCGAAATAGTCTTGCAGGGCATCGCGATACGACGGATGCACGCAGTTCTGGATGATTGCCCGCGCGCGTTCCCGCGGCGCCAGGCCGCGCAGGTCGGCCAGTCCGCATTCGGTAACCAGCACGTCGACGTCGTGTTCCGTGTGATCGACGTGGGACACCATGGGCACGACGCTGGAAATGTCGCCGTTCTTCGCCATGGATTTGGTCACGAAGATCGCAAGGTGCGCATTGCGGGCGAAGTCGCCCGAGCCGCCGATTCCGTTCATCATGTGCGTGCCGCCCACATGCGTGGAGTTCACGTTGCCGTAGATATCGAATTCCAGGGCGGTGTTGATGGCGATGATGCCCAACCGGCGAACGATCTCGGGCGCGTTGCTGATTTCCTGAGGACGCAGCACGATCCGCTGGCGGTAGTGGTCCATGTTGGCCAGGATCTTGTCGTACACGGGCTTGGACACCGTGATGGAAGATGCCGAAGCGAACGCCAGCTTGCCTTGGTCCAGGAGCTCGATGGCGCTGTCCTGCAAGACCTCGGAGTACATCGTCAGGTTCTCAAAATCCGAGGATTCGAAACCGTGCAGCACCGCATTTGCGATGGTTCCTATGCCCGCCTGCAACGGCAAGAGCGAATTGGTCAGCCGGCCTGCATCCACCTCGTGGCGCAGGAAGCTGTTGATATGTCCGGCAATGGCGTTGGTCTCCGCATCCGGCGGGAGCGCATTGGACGGGCTGTCGGGCTCGTGCGTGATCACAATGGCGGCGATCTTGGCGGGATCGACCTCGATGAACGGCTGGCCGATGCGCTGATCCGCCGACATCAGGCCGATCGGCTGGCGTGCCGGGCGCGCGCCCGGCACGTAGATGTCGTGCAGGCCTTCGATAGCCTCGGGCACGCTCATATTGAGTTCGACGATGATCTTGTCGGCCTGTTGGGCAAACGAGGCCGAGTTGCCCACCGACATGGTCGGGACGATGGCGCCCGTTTCGGTGATGGCGGCGGCCTCGATGATGGCCACGTTGATCGGCCCGATATGGCCGGCGCGCAATTGCTCCACCGTTTCGGACAGATGCTGGTCGATGAATGCGATTTCGCCCTGATTGATCTTGCGCCGCAGGGTGGTGTCGACCTGGAAGGGCATGCGCCGCGCCAGGGCGCCGGCTTGTGCCAGAAGTTTGTCGGTATCGTGGCCCAGCGAAGCGCCGGTGATCAGCGTGATGGACAGCGGTTCGCGTTCAGCGCGGGCGGCCAGCGCCTGTGGCACGGACTTACAGTCTCCGGCCCGCGTGAAACCGCTCATTCCGACGGTCATTCCGTCCTGAACCAGCAATGCCGCTTGTTCGGCGGACGTGATCCTGGCGTGCAGTTCAGGGTTGCGGATACGGTCGAGATGCATGGTGTCTCCAAATTCAAAGGCTGCCGCTTGCGGCCGGGCGAGGCGCAGTCGCCATCAATCCGGACACCGTCTGCCGCGGCGTTTCCCGAGGTCCCATTGCCGGCAAATGCCTGCTCCGGGACGATTTTTGGGCAGTATAGGAAGGCGGGTCGAAATCTCGTAATGACTTAAAATCATTCGATCCAGTCGTTTTTTTCATCATTTGGATTTTCGGGCGCAATGCGCCAAGGGTTGGCCACACATGGACGTCCGCGCATTGCGCTATTTCGTGGAAACCGTCAGGCACGCCAGCTTTACCCAGGCGGCCCGGGCGCTGTTCGTCACGCAGTCCACCGTCAGCAAGATGATCCGGCAGCTTGAAGAGGAAGCAGGCACCCCGCTGCTGATCCGCGACGGCCACACCGCCCGTCCGACCGACACCGGCCGCGTCATGTATCAGCGCGGCCTGCAGGTGCTTGAAACCATGCGGCAGCTTTCCGAAGAGTTGCGCGAGACTGCCGAACTGGGCCGCGGCGCCCTGGAAGTCGGTATCCCGCCCATGATCAATCTGCTGTTCACGCCCGTAGTGAAGCGGTTCCGCGAAATGCATCCCGGCATCCACCTGACCCTGCGCGAAGGCACGGGACAGGCGGTGGAGAACCTGGTCGCCAACGGCGAACTGGAAGTAGGCGCCACCATCCTGCCCGTCGCACCCGACGGCGGGCTGGCCACGCAGGCGTTCGGCAGCTATCCCATCTGGGTGATCGGGCCGCCCGACGCGGCCTGGGCGGGAAAGACATCCCTGCCCCTTGCCGCGTTGCGCGACGCGCGCCTCTTGATACCTACGGACGATTTCGCCATCACGCGGCGTCTGCGCCAGGCGTTCGCCGACGCAGGATTCCAGCCCGGCATCGCCGCTCAAAGCGCGCATTGGGACTTCCTGGTGGCCATGGCGTCCGCCGGACTGGGCGTGGCCCTGCTACCGGAACCGCTGATGCAACGCATCAAGACCCGGGGCCTCAGTACCGCAAAGCTGGCCAAATCCGGCATGCAGTGGGAAGTGGGCCATATATGGTTGCGGTCCGGATACCTGTCCTACGCTGCACGGGCCTGGCTGGATGTGTGCGACGCCGTGTTGGGCCGGCCGCGCATCCGTGTGCCACGCGGCTCCGGGCTTGCGCCGAGTTGAATCCAAACGTTGGCCTCGTAAACTTGGATTGCGAAGGCGCCCCACCCTGCGGCCCATCCAGCATCGAACCAGTAATCCGACCCCGTTTAATCGCCTGTGGGGGATGCATCTGCACCGGGAAAACGGCGCCATAAATACAGGGACGCAGCGGCAGTTTTTGTTGCAACGGATCGGGCGGCGGCTTGTTATGCTGCCGCCTCGACGCGAGCCATTCGCCCTGGAACATCACACCTTGATCACCCACTCATTGCCTTCGCGCGCCCGCCGCGTTCGCGCCCCCAACCTGGCGGCGCTGCTGGCGGCAGTGCTACTGGTTTTCTGTTTCCTGCCCGCCTTCGCCGCGCCACCCGCGGCGCCGGTGGACACCGAGGCCGTGCTGGCCGCCGCGCGCAAGCAGATCGACGACATCCGCAAGCGGGTCGCCGACGAAACCGATGACGGCATCCTGCTCAAGCAGCGGGGCGAGGCGCTGGACATCCAGTCCAAGGCCGACGCCGCGGCCGAGGCGCTTGCCCCGCAACTGACCAGCGTGGCGGCCCGGCTGACCGAATTGGGCACGCCGCCCGATGGCGCGAAGGAAGCGCCCGACGTAGCGGCGCAGCGGGCGCAGCTGGACAAGAACAGCCGCGCGCTGGACGCGCAGATCAAATTGGCCAGGTTGCTGTCGGTCGACGCCGGTCAGACGGCGGAACAGATATCGGCGCAGCGGCGCAAGCAATTCCAGGCGCGCCTGGGCGAACGGCGCGATTCGTTCCTCTCCGGCCAGTTCTGGACAGAATTCCGCCAGGAATTTCCGCGCGACCTGGAACGGCTGCAAAACCTGCGCGACGACCTGACCACTGCGGTGGGGCAGACACCCAAATGGGGATGGCTGCTATTGGCCGCGGCGGCAGCCCTGGCCATCGCACTGCGTTTCTGGGTAGGCCGGTACATCCTGCAATTGACGGCGACCCGCGTCCCGCCGGGCCGCTTGCGCCGATCGTTCCTGGCAGTAGCGCTCGTGGTCCTGTCCGTGGCCACGCCCGGCGTGATCGCGCTGCTGATCCAGGCCGGGCTGGACTGGAAGTCCCAGTTGTCGGACAGCACGTCTTCCCTGCTGACCAACCTGGTGGCGACCGTGTGTTTCGGCGGCTACGTGTCCGGCCTGGGCTACGCGCTGCTTTCCACGAACCGGCCTTCCTGGCGCCTGCCGCCGGTCAGCGACATCGTCGCCAATCGGTTGCGCTGGCTGCCCGGCACGTTGGGCGCGCTGGTGGTCATGATCTGGCTGGCCGAACGGCTGCCGGTGCTGCTTGACGCCAGCCTCACGACCACGATCACGCTGACCGGCATCGTAGGGGTGCTGAGCATGGCGATGCTGGGCGCCGTCCTGGCCATCAGCCGCCGGCTGCGGCGGCAGTTCATGCAGGACAGCGAAGCCACGACACCGCTTTGGGTCTCGCTGTTCCTGGCCGCCGTCTGGACCGTGGTGATCGTGAGCCTTGCAAGCCTGCTCGCGGGCTATGTGGCTTTCGGCAGCTTCCTGGTCAAGCAGGTGCTCTGGGTATTGATCGTCCTGGCGTCCGCCTACCTGGCGTCCACCCTGGTCGAGGACGGGTTCAGCACGTTGCTCGGAACCTCGCACCGCGACAACGGCGAGGGAGAAGGCCCCAGCATGCGCGACCAGGCCGCGGTGCTGCTGTCCGGATTGGGACGCGTCGCGATCGCGCTGCTTGCCATCATCCTGGTGCTGGCGCCTTTCGGCGAGGCGCCGATGGACCTGGTGCAGCGCTTCGATCAGTTGCGCAAGGGGCTGGCTATCGGCGAAGCGCAGATCCGCCCCGGCGCGGTGCTGCAGGCGTTGGTGGTGCTGGCCATGTCCCTGCTGGGCGTCAAGATGCTCAAGCGCTGGCTTTCCAACCGCTACCTGCCGACCACGGAGCTGGACCCCGGCATGCAGTTGTCGGCGGCCACTTTGTTCGGCTATGGCGGATTCGTGGTCGCGGTGGCGCTGTCGCTGTCCGCCGCGGGCATCGGCCTGGAACGCGTGGCGTGGATCGCCAGCGCCCTGTCGGTGGGTATCGGTTTCGGCCTTCAGGCCGTCGTGCAGAACTTCGTGTCGGGCTTGATCCTGCTGGCCGAGCGTCCGGTGAAGGTGGGCGATTGGGTGTCGCTGGGCGGCGTCGAAGGCGACATCCTGCGCATCAACGTGCGCGCCACCGAGATCCAGATGGGCGACCGGTCGACGGTGATCGTGCCGAACTCCGAATTCGTGACCAAGACGGTACGCAACGTCACCCGGTCCAACCCGCTTGGACTGGTGCAGATCAAGCTTCCCATGCCCTTGTCGACCGATGCCGAACAGGTGCGGGACCTGATGCTGCAGGCCTTCGCCGACCACGAGGACGTACTGGAGACGCCCGCCCCCAACGTCTTCCTGGACGGCATCGACGCGGGACACCTGGTCTTCAATGCAAAGGGCTACGTGTCCTCGCCCCGAGCCGCGTACGGCGTGCGCAGCGCCTTGCTCTTCACTGTGCTCAAGCGCCTGGACGAGGCCGGGCTCGAGGTGTCGTCTCCACCGACCATGCTGCTCGCGTCGGCGCCGGAAGCCGTGCAGGCAGCGCCTGTCGCGATTCCGCCGCCTGCCCAGCCGTAGCTCCCCGCCCGCGCGTTTCAGCCGGGCGAACGGAAGTCGGCAAACTGCTGGCGCTCGAAGCGCGGGTTTCGCAGAGGTGGCGCGGAAAGCGCGGCGCTGCGGGCCGACAGCACCGGATAACCTTGCGCGGCCGGCGCCTGGGGCCGGAGCTGCGCGGGCGCGGTGCGTGCGGTCTGGACTGGAGCCGGCGGCGCGACCTGGGCCACTGCCCCCGTGTCGAACCGATGATCCGCCGTCGTCAATGCGGGATTGGTGCATAGCCCTTGCGCCACCAGCGCCGCCTTGGTGCGGTCGTCGGTCTGGCACAGAATGTCGATGGCCGCCGTTTCCAGACGGCGCGACCGATCCGCGTCCTTGGTTGACGCCGCCGCCTGCATCGTGCGCTCGAAGTTGCGTCGCAGGCTGCACTTCTGGTCCTCGATCGGGATCGCGACGTTCATGCCGAAGCCCACCACCGAGCCGCCGCCGCCCGCCGACACCATGCAGCTGTCGGAGGAAAACGAGCCGTAGAAACTCTGCCCGCCCACCGGCGGCGCGCTGTGCAACGTGCTGCTCCCGCTGGTGCTGGAATTCAGTGTGATGCCCTGGTTGTTGCCCGCGTTGGTTGCCCCGGACGACGCAGAGGTGGTGGAACTGGAGGTGCTGGTCTGCGCCCCCGCCGAAAACGCCGTCAGCGACAAGGTGATGGCAAGAACTATGGTCTTCATGATGTCCCCTCGCCCGGACGGCCGAAGCCGTCCGGATAATTGGGTCAGCGATTGAACCCGACGACGTGGCCCACCGGGCCAATGCCGTGTATCGACCCGAACGCGCCGACATTCGCCGTATGGAATGTCCCGGTTGCCGACGCGCTGGTTTCCGTCTGGCCGAACGACGCGCCTCCATTGGCGATGCTGTCGCCAACCATGATCGGGGCATTGCCCGAAACATGCCCGTAGGATTCGCTATTGGCATATTGGCGCGTGCTGGTCACGACTTGCGTTCCGTCGCGGCTGAACGTTCCTCCCACTTCCGCGATGCCGCCCGTGCTGCCGAACGACGTCTGGCTGGAAGAGCCGTAGCCGTTGACCTGGGTTGCCACCACCGAACTGCCCGTGGAAATGGATGTCGCCGTCCCGTTGATGGCGCCGGCATGCACCGTGACCGATCCGCCAACCTGGCCTGGACCGGTCGCATATGCCGTAACGGCGAACAAGGACAATGCCGCAACTGCTGCGAGCTTTTTCATTTGAGCTCCTCCTGATCCGTAAGCACGGATGCACAGGTGCCGGACGCCGACCGGCGCGGACCCATACTTCCCATGGACTGCACCCGCCTCGGGCCAGAAGCTTGGGACTTTCGTATTGGTACGGAATGATTGCGCCGTCCTAGGCAGGTCGGTATCGGTTAAACGAACGACCGGGTATTTGTGGCCGATGGACAGGCGCATTACGCGAACCTGAATCGGTAGGCGCGTCGTCTCGCTCGCCATGCTTATGGCCGATGAATGAAGCCGGGCGATGAAATTGCCAAATCGCATTCTCGGCTTTTAGGATGGCCGGCGAACTTGCGGCTCGCACATAATCCGTAGCGCGCAAGCCGGAGCGTCGGGCGGCTCGACTTTACAGATGCCGCACTGCCGGAATCACGCGCTGGACCGCTTCCGTGCGATGCGCAGCAGCAGCCCGGTTTCGCGGCGGGCGATCAACAGGTCCATCGCGACGAGCACCAGCAAGAATCCGAGTTCGGCGAGGTCCAGGTTGGCCACCACCTGATAACTGCCCAGTAGCGCGATGCCGCCCACGCCGGCCAGATACGCGGGCCAGGCCGGCGGCGCACCTCCCTCGCGCCCCGGCCCGCCGCGCCCGAAGGTCAGCCAGGCCAGCAGCGGCAGGCTGAGCAGTGACAACGGTATGTAGATGGCGATCGCCGACAGCAGCACGGCGACGCCGAATTGCGTGTGCAGGAAGAGGGACATCAGCGCGATGGCGCCAACGCCCACGTACCAAAGCAGGCGAACGTAAACAAGGCGAGTCAAGGAAGCGGCTCGGTTAGTCATCAGACACGCTGGAAACGGAAAATTCGGCCATACTACTCCCCGCCTCTCAGCGACACCCCAGCCACACCCGCCCTCGTTCATTTGGAGACACAGCCATGATTCAGGAGATTGCCAGCATCCATGTCCGCGAAGGACAGGAAGCGCTGTTCGAAGCCGGCGTTACTCAGGCAAAGCCGCTTTTTCTGCGCGCCCGCGGATGCCATGGCATGGAACTGTACCGCAGCATCGAACAACCGCAGCGTTACACGCTGGTCGTCGATTGGGAAACCGTGGAGAACCACATGGTGGATTTCCGGGAATCGACCGATTTCCAGGAATGGCGCAAACTCGTTGCGGGTTTCTTCGTCGAACCGCCGCAGGTGCATCACGAACAAAAAGTGATCTGATGTCCGGGGCCGGTTCAGCACACGGCAAGAACCGGCCTAGTCCTCTAGCGGATCGTCGTACTTGCGCGCACTGCCCCGAAAGCGATCGACCGGATACTTCGCGGCATTCTTGACCATCTTCCCGGCGACGGCCTGCGCAATATCGATGCCCAGCTGATCCGCCAACGCCACCAGATACATCTGCACGTCCGCAATCTCATCCGCTGCTTCCGCCAGCCGGGCCGCCGGCAGATTGCGCGACTCTTCCTCCCCCAGCCATTGGAACAGCGACACCAGTTCTCCGGTTTCGCCCGCCAACGCCATCGCCAGATTCTTGGGGGAATGGAACTGCTGCCAGTCGCGTTCCGCCGTGAAACGGCGCAAGGCGGTTCGAATATCTTGCAGGTCGGACATTCCAATTCCTTGTCGGGAAGGCCTTACCAGCCCGTCACGCTGCGGCCAGTCGCGCGCTGGCCGCCAGCGCCACGGCGACCGTGGTGCGCACGTCGGCCAGGGCGCGGTGAGTGGGCTGCGATGCGCCCACGTGCCGCGCCAGAATATCCAGCTTGTGCGACGGCAGTTCGGGCCACGCGCGACGCGCCAGCGCCAGGGTGCAGTGAGTGGGGTTCGGGAAGGGCAGCCCCGTCTGATCCGCCGCCGCGCTTAAAAAGCGACGGTCGAACGACGCGTTGTGGAAAAAGACCGGCAGGTCTTCCACGAACGCCAGAAAGGACGAAAACGCTTGCGTGACCGGCACGCCGTCGCGGTCGACCTCTGCCTGCGTGATGCCGGTGAGCCGGGAAATAAAGGAGGGGACGCGGCTGCAGGTGCGTACCACCTGCGTGTACTCGCTTTCCAGCATGCCGCCCGTCCCCACCCGTACTGCCGCGAATTCCAGGATTTCGCAGCTTGCCGTCGACAGGCCGGTGGTTTCCAGGTCGGCGACCACGAAGGGGCCGCCCAACGCCTGCAGCGCCTCGGACAGGGCGGCCTGCGCACGCGCCGTCGGTCGGGCGGGCGACGCCCCGGTGGCGCGCGGACGGCGATAAAAGAAGCTCACCGTCCTACTCCGCCGGATGCAAGGCTGCGAAGCGGGGCGAGCCGTCGGCAAGCTTTCCAAAAAACAGGTCGGCCGGGCGCACCCACAGTCCACGCGCATGAGGCCACAGGTGTTCATACACCACCATGGACTCTTCGGTTTCGGAATGGCGGGCGGTGTCCACGTATCGGTACAGGCCGCCCTTGTAATGGCGGTGCGTGGCTAGGGCGAGGGCTTCGGGTTCGGTCATCGGCGTTACAGCAAAGCGCCCGCGGCGGGAAATTCCGCCGCGGGCAGGTGTTTATGCAATGCCGTCTTTATAGCGCAATCGCGCTTTCACCCCGCACACGCGCCTTGCGCGCGCTATGCGGCCCGCAGTCTCGCGGTCGCGTCCGCGCTCATCCGGGTGATGTCTTCCGTGACGCCGCCCAGCTTGGCCGATTGCGCCAGGGACACTTCCACGACCTGACTCATGATTTCAGTGACCCTCCGCGACGACGCAACGATGCCTTCCATCGTGTCGCCGGCGGACTGGACTTGGACCGCACCGCTCTCGACCTGATCGACCGACGCGGTAATGAGGACCTTGATCTCTTTTGCGGCCGCCGCGCTGTTCTGCGCGAGGCTGCGGACTTCGGCTGCGACCACGGCAAAGCCCCTGCCATGCGCGCCCGCGCGCGCCGCCTCGACCGCGGCGTTGAGCGCCAGAATGTTGGTCTGGAAGGCAATGCGGTCCATCACGCCGATGATCTCGGAGATGCGGCGAGAACTTTCCGTGATGGCTTGCATTGTGGAAACCACTTCCCGCACCGTCACGCCGCCGGTCTCCGCGATGCTGCTGGCGTCCCTGGCCAGGCTGTTTGCCTGCCGCGCCCTTTCGACGTTCTCGGTCAGGCCTTGCACGGCGGCTCGCAAGGTCTGTGCCGCGGTAAAGCGCTGCATGATGTCCGTGGCGAACTTCACCACCTTGAATGGCCTGCCCTGGGCATCCAGGATCGGGTTGTAGCTGGCTTCGATCCACACCTGGCGGCCGTTCTTGCCCACGCGCAGATATTGGCCCGTATCGTGTTCGCCATTGCGCAGCCTGCGCCAGAAATCCTTGTACGCCGCGCTTCCGGCCTCGTCCGGCGTAACGAACATGCTGTGATGCCGTCCCAGCACTTCGTCGGCGCGGTAACCCACCGCGTTAAGGGACAGGTCATTGGCGCGGATGATGGTGCCGTCGAGTTCAAACTCGATGATGGCCTGGACTTTGGAAATCGCCGCCAATTGGCCTTCCGAATCCGCCTGGCGTTGCTGCTGACAGGTAATGTCCGTCGCATACTTGACCACCTTGACCAGCCGCCCGTGCCTGTCGAAGATCGGGTTGTACGACGCCTGAAGCCAAACGTCCGAGCCGTTCTTGCGAATCCGCCGATAACGTCCGGCATCGTGCGCGCCCGTGCGCAACCGGTCCCAAAAAGCGGCGTAGGCTGCCGCCCCGCGCTCTTCGGGATCGACGAACATCCTGTGGTGCTGGCCCAGGACCTCGTCGAGCGAATAGCCCATGGTGTCCAGGAAATTCTGGTTGGCCATCAGGATTCGGCCGTCCAGATCGAATTCGATGACCGCCTGCGAGCGATGAATGGCCGCTATCTGTCCGTGCAAATCCGCCGGATGCAACGAGCGGTATCCGCGGACGAATCGGCCAAGGGTATGCCAAAGCATGGGGACCTCCAGGGTTTTGTTTGCCGGCGTGCCTGGTCCACGTGTATCAAATAGAAACTATTTAATCCCAAAAATTATCACGAAATCCTCGCATGGCGATATAACGTCCAGGAAAAAATTCCGATCGTCGCGTAATTCCACACCGGGGAAAACCCCAGTTCAGGCGGCATCCAACTCACGGTATCGGCGGAAAATTCCCTCGCCAAACGGCAGCCGCCTGCCGCTCGAAAAATAGGACTGCAGTTCGGGAAGCCCGGTCACGCGCGCGTGCAGCGCAAAGACCTTCGGGTAGTGCGCGGCGACCGTGCTCATGCGCTTGGGAAACGCGTAGAGCAGGCCATCGATCAGGTGAAACATCGACAGGTCGGCGTAGGTCCACTTCTTGCCGCCCGCGAGCCAGGCGTCCGGTCCTTCCAGCAGCCGTTCGAAATAGCCCAGGAACTTCGGAATGCGCTCTTCGCGAAAGACCCGGGCCCGGCGCGCGGCCTCTTCCTTCTGGTCTTCGTAGTAGTCGCTGGCGGAAATGGGGTGATGGGTGTCGTGAGCTTCGGCCACCATGTCCGCAATGGTGAGCTGCAACTGGTTCACCCACAGCCGCCCTTCCAGCGTATCGGGCGCCAGGCCGTGCTTTTCGCCCAGGAAGAGCAGGATGTTGGCGGTTTGTCCCAGCGTCATCTTTCCCGCGACCAGATACGGCGGCGCGAAAGGCGGATGTTTGCGTGGGGCCTGCATGTCTTCAATCAGGGCGCCCTCGTCGGTGCCCGGGTCGCGAGCTCTTTCGCGATACGGTATGCCGCCCGCCTCCAAGGCGAGACGCACGAATTCCCCGCGCCCGGGGATGCCATTCCAATACCAAAGGTCGTAGGTCATACGGTCTCCTTTCAGTGGGACAGCCGAACCTCTAGTCTGCCGTCCGGGACCCGCGCCAGCAAGGCGCATGCCAACGGGTCGTCCTTCAGGAATAAAAAAAGCGCGCGGATTTGAATCCCGCGCGCTGGAGCCGGCAGCCAGGAAACCTACGCCTGCGCGGCGTCTTCCAGGATGATTTCAGCGCCGCGCTCGGCGACCATCATGACCGCGGCCTGCGTGTTGCCTGACACCATTTTCGGCATGACGGACGCGTCCACCACCCGCAGTCCCGACAACCCGTTCACGCGCAGCCGCACGTCCGTGACCGCTGCGGCGTCCGATCCCATGCGGCAGGTGCCTATTGGGTGATAGATGGTCTGTCCGTTGCGCCGCGCGAAATCCAGCCATTCGTCATAGCTGTCGACGGCGGCGCCAGGACTGACCTCGGATTCCACGAAGCGCTGCATGGCGGGCTGGCCCACGATGCGGCGCGCCACCTGCATGCCGCCCACCAGGCTGTCGCGATCCACCTGGGCGGAAAGGAAATTCGGGCGGATGGAGGGACCAGCCGTCGGGTCCGCGGATTTGATGTGGATGGAGCCGACCGATTCCGGGCGCAACTGCGCCACGCCGATAGTCATGCCCGGATGCCGGTCCAGGATGCGCTCCGCCGCGTTGGCATAACTGGCGTGGACGAAGAAAAACTGCACGTCGGGCGCGGGCAGGTCCGGTTCGCTTTTCACGAAGCCGTGCACCAGCCCCGTGCCCAACGTCAAAATCCCCTTGTGGCTCAGGTAATAGCGCGCCACCTGTTGCGCCAGCCGCCATCCACGCGACATCTCATTCAACGTGACCGTGCCCTTGACGCGCCAGTTCATGCGCGTGGCGAAGTGGTCGATGTAGTTCTCGCCCACCTGCGGTTGCGCGAGCACCACGTCGATGCCGTGGGACTTCAGCAAAGCAGGGTTGCCGACGCCCGAGAGCTCCAGCAGTTGCGGCGACTGCACCGCCCCCATGCACAACAGCGTTTCGCGGCGTGCGCGCACGGTGTGTTCCTGTCCGTTCTTGCGGTAGACCACGCCCACGCAGCGCTTGCCTTCGAACACCAGGCGCGTCACATGGGCGCCGCACTCCACGCTGAGGTTGCTGCGGCCGGCGGCCGGCTTCATGTAGCCGTCCACCACGCTCCAGCGCCGGCCGCGATGCTGCAGCACCTGGTAGTAGCCCACCCCTTCCTGGTTGCCGCTGTTGTAGTCCGGATTGAACGGTTGGCCGTCTTCACGCGCGGCCTCCAGGAAGGCATCCGACACCGGGAAGCGCTCGGCGACTTCTTCCAGGAACATCGGACCGCTTTTGCCCCGTCCGTCTCCGCCCGGCGCGTAGTTTTCCAGCTTGCGGAAAACACGTTCGGCCACGGCGCTGCCCCACCCGGCCGCGCCAGCGGCGACCCATCCGTCGTAGTCCTGCGGCTGGCCGCGAACGTAGATCATGCCGTTGATCAGCGTCGATCCGCCCAGGCCCTTGCCGCGAGGCACTGCGATGGTCCGGCCGTAGACGTTGTCTTCCGGCTCGGTCGCGAAACGCCAGTTGTAATTGGGGTCCACCAGCAGCTTCGAGAAGCCTGCGGGGATCGGGATCCACATGCTGCTGGCTTCCTGTCCGGCCTCAAGCAGCAGCACCCGATACTTGCCGTCCGCAGTAAGGCGGTTGGCCAGAATGCAGCCGGCCGTGCCACCGCCCGCAATGATGAAATCGTAGTCGCCCATCTTTATCCACCAAATCCCGAATCTGGCTGCATGGCCTCAGTTGGCGGGCGCCACGCCCAGCATTTCCACCATCAGCTCGATCTGGCAGGCCAGCATGGGTGCGCCATAGTGCACCTTGCACCCGCGCGCCTGCGCAGCGAGCAGCAGCGCGGTGTCCTTCGGCTGCATGATGACTTCGCACACGAGCTGATCCGGTGTCAGGCGGCTGGCGTCCAACGGCAGCGGGTCACCTTCTTTCATGCCGAGCGACGTGCCATTGACGACCAGGTCGTGGCCGGACGGATCCGAGTCGCCCACCGAAATCTGCGCCGCCGGATATAGCGACAGGATGCGGGCCTTGAGGTCCTCGGCCTTGGCCGGAGTACGGTTGGCGATAGTCAGGCGCGCCACGCCCGCCTGCACCAGCGCAAAGCCGATGGCGTTCGCCGCGCCGCCCGCCCCGGCCAGGTACGCGCTTTTGCCCTCGGGCGACACGCCGCAGCTCTGCAAGCCGCGCACGAAGCCTTCGCCGTCCAGCATGTGAGCCACCAGGCGTCCGTCGGCCTCGCGACGCAGCACATTGGCCGCGCCGATCTTGCGCGCGACCGGCGTGGCCTCGTCGGCCAGTTCCAGGATGGCGGTCTTGTGCGGCACGGTCACGATGACGCCGCCCAGGTTTTCCAGGCGGCGCAGGCCTTCGACCACGGTAGCCAGGTTTTCAGGCCGGGCATGGAATGGCACGCACACGCCGTCGAATCCGATCTTGGCGAAGTGCTCGTTCATGCGCTGAGGCGTCTTCACGTGGTGGATAGGGTCGGCCAGGATGCCGAACAGGCGCGTGTTGCCGCTGATTTCCTTCATGGGATTCTCCGGTGTCAGGTCTTGATGAATTCGCGCGCGACGCTGGCGATGCCTGCGGCGTCCAGCTTGTAGTGAGCGTACAGGGTGGTGGGCGGCGCGATCAGGCTGTATTCGTCATAGATGCCATGGCGGCGCAGGCGCGTGCCGGCGCCCGCGTCGGCCAACACTTCGGCCACTGCCGAACCCAGGCCTCCCATGACGTTGTGCTCCTCCACAGTCATGAGCTGGCGCGACTGGCCTGCGGCTTTCAGGACAGCGTCGTTATCCAGGGGTTTGATCGTGGGCATGTCGATCACGCCGACCGACAGTCCTTCCTGGCGCAGTTGTTCGGCGGCAGCCAGCGCGCCATGCAGCGTAATGCCGCAGGCAATGATGGTCAGGTCAGAGCCTTCGCCATGCACGATGGCGCGCCCAAATTCGAAGGGGACGCCGTCTTCGTAGACCTGCGGGTCGCGGCCGCGGCCAATCCGAAAGTAGATGGGTTCGGGCCAATTCACCGATGCCTTGATCGCCGAGGCCAGTTGCGGGCCGTCGGCCGGCGACACGACGGTCAGCCCGGCCAGCGCCCGCATCGTCGAAATGTCTTCGGTGGCATGGTGCGAGGTGCCGTAGAAGCCCAGGCTGATGCCGGTGTGGTGCCCGATCATGCGGACCGGCAGCCGGGTGTAGGCGACGTCCATGCGGATTTGTTCGCAGCACAACAGGCCCAGAAAGGAAGCGAAGGTCGCCACGAACGGCATCATGCCCGTGGTCGCCAGGCCCGCCGCCGCGGACACCATGTTCTGTTCGGAAATGCCGAACTGGACATAACGGTCGGGGTAGGCCTGCGCGAAGCGGTTCAGGCCGTTTGAATACTGCAGATCCGCCGAGCCCGCGACGACCGGATGTCCGGCCTTCGCCAGGTCGATCAGCGCGTCGGAAAGATAGGACAGGCCGGGATTGACCGCATTGAGCGCGCGGTATTGCCAGGAGTCGGGGGAAAGTACTTGTGCCTGTGCCATTCAGATCTCGCGGGAAAGGATTTCGTCGACAGCGCTTTGCGCATCCTGCGGCGCCAGATAACCCAGGTGCCACCCGGGTTCTGTTTCCATGTAGGACACGCCCTTGCCCTTTATCGTCTTGGCGATCACGCACGCCGGCCGGGCCCGCGCGTCGTCGGCGCGCAGGCGGCGCAACAAGGCAGTCAGCTCGGCCAGGTTGTGGCCATCGACCTCGTGCACCTCCCACCCGAAGGCCTGCCACTTATCCTTCAGCGATTCCACGCCCATGACGTCGTCGACCTTGCCATCGAGCTGGTAGCCGTTGCGGTCGATGATGGCGATAAGGCGCGACAGACGGTTATGCGCCGCGAAGAGCGCCGCCTCCCACACTTGCCCTTCCTGCATTTCACCGTCGCCCAGCATGACGAACACGTTGAAATCACGTCCCTTCATGCGGCCACCCACCGCCATGCCTGCGCCGTTCGACAGCGCATGGCCGATGGAGCCGGAACTGAAGTCGACACCCGGGACCTTGCTCATGTCGGGATGGTCGCCCAGCGGGCTGCCCAGCCGCGTATAGCCGTCCAGCAGTTCGCGATCGATGAATCCGTGGTCCGCCAGGACGGGAAACAATCCCACGGCGGCGTGGCCCTTGCCCATGAGAAAGCGGTCGCGGTCGGGCCAATGCGGTTCGCCGGCCTTCAGCCGCATCACGTCGTAGTAGAGCGCGGCGAAGATCTCCGCGCATGAAAACACGGAACTATAGTGCCCGACCTTGGCGATTTCGATCAGGCGGATGGTCTCCAGCCTGATGTGGCGAGCCTTTTCCCGCAGCAAAGCGATTTCCCCCGCGGTAGGGGCCTCCTGATCCTTGCGCATCGCGCCTCCTCCTGTCGTATGGATATATGATATATAATATACCCATCGCGCTCGAATTGGCTACGCCGGGCTAGAATCCAGCCTGGATTCACCCCGCCTCTTCCATACAGCAAGCCAGACACGTCATGCCCAGCCTTAAACCGGTAAAAAAAGAGAACCTTTCCGTCAGGGTCTACAACGAAATCCGCAATGCGCTGATCAACGGTCAGTACGAACCCGGCGAACGCTTGATCATTGGTGAACTGGCCCAGGAAATGGGTGTCAGCATCACGCCCGTGCGCGAGGCCATCTTCCGTCTCATCAGCGAGCAAGGCCTGGAAATGCAGGCGGCCACGGCGGTCTACGTGCCGTACGTCAATTCCGAAAAACTGCGCGAAATCCAGCAGATCCGTTTCCACCTGGAAGGCATGGGCGCGGCCGAGGCCGCCCAGCACATCACGCGCAAGCAACTGGACAACCTGATTGCCCTGCAGCGGGATTTCATCTCGTGCACGTCCACCGACCCCAAGCGCGCCAGCTACCTGAACCGGAAATTCCACTTCGCCATCCTGGAAGCCAGCAACAAGCCGATCCTGCGCAATACCGTTGAGTCGTTCTGGGTGATCACGGGCCCCATCCTCAAGGTGTTCCACGTCAAGACGGCCGGGCTGGACTATTCGCAGGACGAACACCGCCACGAAGCCGTCCTTGAAGCCCTTGAAGCGCGCGATTCCGAAGCCGCGCGCAAGGCCATCCAGGCCGATTTGGTGTGGGGCGGAAAAATCATGATCGACTGGCTGGTCGAACGCGAGAAAGAACTCGACTACCGCCCTCCCGGGGCCCGCAAATAGGAAGACGCCATGCTGCAGATTTTTGGATCCCCCAGCCGCTATATCCAAGGGGCGGGAGCCCTGGATGCCCTGGGCGAATACGCGGCGCTCTTTGGCCGCCGCGCCGCCCTCGTCATCGACAGCTATGTCCATGGCGTGCTGGGACCAAGAATCGAAAGCCTGTGCGCTGCGCGCGGCGTGACGCTTTTCCCGCTGATCGTCGAAGGCGATCTGACGCCGGACGTCATTGAAGATCTGCGCGCGCAAGCCGCGCCCGCGGGCATCGACATGGTCGTCGCGGTCGGCGGCGGCAAATCCCTGGATGCCGGCAAGGCCGTGGCGAAGTCGTCTCACTGCCACCTGATCACGGTGCCCACGGTGGCGTCCAACGACGCTCCCACCAGCAAGAATTACGTCCTTTACGACGCGCATCACAATCTCCTGGCCGTCGAGCACATGCTGTTCAATCCCACGATCGTGCTGGTCGACACCGCCATCATCGCGACGGCGCCGGTGCATTTCTTCCGCGCCGGGTTGGGTGACGCCGTTTCCAAGAAGTTCGAAGCCGAGCAATGCCGGCGCAATGGCGGCAGGAACATGTACGACGCGGCGCCGCTGCTGACCGCGCAGCTCATCGCAGACGGTTGCCTGCGCACGCTGCTGGCCGACGGCGCCGACGCCGTGGCGGTGGCCGGAACCGGCCAGCCCACTCCCGCTTTCGAACGCGTGGTGGAAGCGATGATCCTCATGAGCGGTCTCGGTTTCGAAAGTGGCGGCCTGTCCATTGCCCACGCGCTGACCCGCGGGCTCCCCAAGATCAACGGCGTCGCCACGGCCCTGCACGGCCTGCAGGTTGCCGTGGGCCTCTTGGTGCAACTGGACCTGGAAAATCGAAACGACAGCATGCTGGCCGACCTGACACAGTGGTACGCCCAGGTGGGCTTGCCCACCACCTTGCGGGAGCTTGGCGCGACCGCAGCGCCCACTGACGCCGAACTTTCTTTGGCGGCCGACCTGAGCCTGAAGGCGCGCCATGCCGCCAATTTCGACCGCAATCTGAACGTTACGGAGCTGGCTGACGCCTTGCGGCGCCACGCCTGAATGACGCGGGGCCGGCATTCGCCCGCCCCGCCGCTCATTTAGAACGCCACGTTGTCCCTGCCCTTCAAGCCAAGCTTGGCGCGCGCCTCGTCCGGCGTCGCGATGTCCAGATTCAGGGCTTCGAGGATGCCGCGGATGCGTTCCACCTGGACGCGGTTGGATTCGGCCAATTGGCCCGGCCCGATCCACAACGAGTCCTCCAGTCCCACCCGCACGTTCGACCCCATGGCAGCGCCGATGGTCGCCAGCGGAATCTGGTTGCGACCGGCGCCCAGGATGGACCACTCATAGTCGTTGCCGAACAGGCGATCGGCCGTGCGCTTCATGTGCATCAGGTCTTCCGGATGCGGCCCGATGCCACCCAGGATGCCGAACACGGACTGGATGAACGGCGGTGACTTCACCAGGCCGCGATCCACGAAATGCGCCAGGTTGTACAGGTGGCTGATGTCGTAGCACTCGAATTCGAAGCGCGTGCCGTTGGCGTTGCCCAGCGTCAGGATGGATTCGATGTCCTGATACGTATTGCGGAAGATCAGCGAACGGCTGTTCTCAAGGTGCTCGCGCTCCCAGTCGTGCTTGAACTCCTTGAACCGGTCCAGCATCGGGAACAGCCCGAAGTTCATCGAGCCCATGTTCAGCGAGGCCAGCTCCGGCTGGAAGGTGGTGGCCGGTCGCATGCGCTCTTCGACCGTCATGTGCGGGCTGCCGCCGGTCGTGATGTTGATGATGGCGTCGGTCTCGCGCTTGATGCGTTCCACGAAAGGCTTGAAGAGCGCGGGATCCTGCGAGGGTTTGCCGGTCCGCGGGTCGCGCGCATGCAGATGGAGGACCGCGGCGCCAGCCTTGGCCGCACCGATGGCGGCCTCGGCGATCTCGTCCGCTGTCACCGGCAGGTGCGGCGACATGCTGGGCGTGTGAATGGCGCCCGTCACGGCGCAGGTGATGACGACTTTCGGTTTGGACTTAGCCATTGTTGTCTCCGTTGCATTGTTTGTGACGCATCAGGCGCATCAGCTTTTCGTCGCGCCAGAAGCGGCGCTTGGCAAGATCTTTCGCGGGCAGCAGGCCGCGTCGTTCGTCGGAAAGCGCGTTGACCAGCGCCCCTTCCCAGGCCACGCATTCGCGTTGCGTGGCGCCGATGGACTGGTACAGGCCGCCGTAGCGCTCGCAGTAATCCGCGATACCGCCCGGCGCATTCAGGTCTATGGTTTCGAACGGCCCCATGAAGGACCACCGCAGGCCCAGGCCGTCCTTCACCGTGGTGTCGATGTCCTCGGCGCTGGCGATGCCTTCGGCGGCAAGCCGAAAGGCCTCCTGGAGCAAGGCGCCCTGCAGGCGATTCAGGATGAAGCCTTCGACTTCGCGCCTGACCAGCACGGGTTTCTGGCCGATGCCGGCCATTACGTCGCGCGCCGCGGCCAGCGCTTCCGGGCTGGTCCAGGGCGCCGGGCAGAGTTCGACGACCGGGATCAGATACGGCGGGTTGACCGGATGCGCGACCAGGCAACGCTGCCTGCCCGCCAGGTGCTCGGTGAATTGACTGGCCGGAATGCTGGACGTGGAGCTTCCGATGATGGCGTGCGGCTCGGCCAGCGCATCCAGTTCGGAAAACAGCGCGCGCTTGATCTCGAGCTTTTCGGGGGAGTTTTCCTGAATGTACGTAGCGCCTTTCAGGGCCTCCTGAAGGCTGCCCGCCGCCTGCACGCGATCGACGATGGCGTCCGCGCCGTCAAGCAGGCCCTGCTTTTCCAGTTCACGCAGCTGCTGGAGAATCAGGCTGCGCGCCTCGGCCAGCATGGCGGCGTTGACGTCATACAGCCGAACGTCCCAGCCCATGCGCGCAAACACGATGGCCCAGCCCTGGCCGATCAGCCCGGTTCCAATGATGGCGGCGCGGCGCGCCGCGGTGCCGGCGCCCATCAGTAGAGCTTCTGCGTGAAACCATCCACCACGATGGCCTGGCCCGTGACGCTGCGGGCGGCCTCGCTGGCGTTGAACAGCACCATGTTGGCGATGTCGCGCGCAGTGACCATGCGGCCGAGCACGGCCTGGTTCTCGTACTGGGCCGCGATCTCTTCGACCGGACGGCCCAGCGTGTCGGCCTTGGCAGCGATAACGGCGCGGATGCGCGGCCCTTCGACGGCGCCCGGGAGGATCGCGTTGACGCGGATGCCATGGCCGCCAAGCTCGATCGCCAGGGATTTGGTGAAGCCGATCACCGCCCATTTGGACGCCGAATACACCGACCGGCCAGCAAACCCGAGATGTCCCGCGGCCGACGACAGGTTGATCATGACGCCGGCCTTCGATTCCCTAAGCAGGGGAATGGCCTGCCGGGCGCAAAGGAACTGACCGGTGATGTTCACGGCCAGCGTGCGGTCCCAGTCGGCCTTCGACAGGGTTTCGACGTAGCCGGTGGGGCCGGCCACGCCCGCGTTGTTGATCAGGATGTCCAGGCCGCCGAGCGTCTGCTTGACCGCCGCGAACAGCTTTTCGACGCTGGCTTCGTCGGACACATCGGCGCGCGCCACGTGAATCCCGGGCAATTCCGAAGGCAGCGCCGCCAGCCGGTCTTCGTTCACGTCGCACACGAACACCGTGGCGCCGGCATGTCTGAAAACCTTTGCCATCTCCAGGCCCAAGCCATCCGCACCGGCGGTGACAAGCACTTTCTTGCCGGCGAAATCAACTTCCTCGAACATGCTTTTGTCTCCTAGGATCGTTCTGAAAACCGCAAACGATCATATACGATATATGACGAAAACCGCTATTCTCTGGAGTGCTTTGTGCGAACCGCATCCACCGAAAGGCGTCGTCCGCCTGACGGAATCATGCGCCTGTTTTTCCTATATATCGGCCGCTAAGGCTTTATTCATGCGGTTTCAGGGAATTCCCTGATTCGGTGTTCCGTCACCACCACTAGAATCCAATGCGAGGGTTTTGCGCCCCGCCGGCACATATATCATATATACAAAAAGACGGACGACATCAGGTAGCCAGTCCGCATCCCATACCGACAAAGGAGCGTAGACAGTGTTCAAGTTCAACAAAATTGTTTTGGCGTTGGGTGTGTGCGGCGCGCTGGCTAGCGGCACCGCGGCGGCCGACATGAAGGTGGGCGCCCTTTTCCCGTTCAGCGGCGCGCTTGCGCTTCTTGGACAGGAAAGCTTCCGCGGCCTGGAATTGGCCGTCAACGAGATCAATGCCGCAGGGGGAGTCAACGGCGAAAAGATCGAAATCATCAAGGCCGACGCCGTGGACCCGACGCAGGCCGTGTCGGAAACCAAGCGCCTCATCTCTTCCAATGTGGTCGGCGTGTTCGGCAGCTACGCATCGGGCATCTCGTATGCGGCCTCGCCCGTCACGGAACTGGCCGGCGTGCCCTACTTCGAACTGGGCGCCACCGCGCACAAGATCACCACGCGCGGCTACAAGTATCTGTTCCGCAGCAATCCCAATACCGCGCTGTACGGCGTATCGGTGGTCAATGCGCTGCATGAAAGCATCGCCCCCGGCATGGGCCTGAATCCCAAGGACATCAAGATCGGCATCATCCACGAAGACGGCCCCTATGGCACGGACGTGGCTGCCACCGAGAAGAAGCGCGCACAGGAACTGGGCTACAACGTCGTGGAAGTGCTGCCGTACTCCGCCAAGACGGTCGACCTGTCCTCGCTGATCCTGCGGCTCAAGGGCGCCAAGGCCGACGTCGTGCTGCAAACCGCCTACCAGAACGACGCCATCCTGTTCTTCAGCCAGGCGCGCGCCGCGGGCTTCAAGCCGAAGGTCATCATCGGCGCGGGCGGCGGCTATTCACTGGCGGACACCGCCAAGGCCGTGGGCGCCGACATGAACGGCGTGTTCGACCTGGACTTCCCCCAGGCGTCCATCAATCCCGCCGGCGCGCCGGGACTGGACAAATTCCTGGAAGCCTACAAGGCCACGTACAAGAGCGATCCGCAATCCGGCCACAGCCTGACCAACTACGTCGGCGCCAAGGCGTTCTTCGAAGCCATCGGCAACGCCAAGTCCACGGACAAGGACAAGATCCGCGCGGCAGTCATGGCCTACAAGAAACCCGCCGGCCAGACCGCCAACGGCTGGGCCTTCGACTTCGGCGAAGACGGGCAAAACAACGCCTCCACCTTCTATGTGATGCAGTGGCAGGACGGCAAGCTCGTCACCATCGCACCGAGCAACCTCGCTCTCGGCAAGCCTGTCTTCAAGAAATAAAGCGCGACGCCAGAAACCGGGCGCCTGGGCCAAACGGCCCTCGGGCGCGCCCGGCCTTACCCGGGGCCCGTGCCCCGTTCCTGGACGCTGCGGGCCAGGGGCGGGGCGACTCCCGCACTTAAAGGTTGCACCATGGAATTATTCATTCAACTGGTCATCAACGGCCTGTTGCTGGGCGGCGCATACACCATCATCAGCCTGGGGTTGACGCTGATTTTCGGCGTCGTGCGCGTCGTGAACTTCGCGCACGGCGAATTCCTGATGATAGGCATGTACATGGTCTATCTGATCGCCGCGCAATTCGGCGTCCACCCTTACGCGGGCCTGATCCCGGTCGCCGTCATCCTGTTCGCGCTGGGCGCGCTGACGCAAAAGGGCATCATCCAGCCGCTGCTGCATGCCGATCAGCACATCCAGATCTTCGCCACGGTGGGCGTGTCCACCATCCTGTTGAACCTTGCGTTGGTGATTTTCGGCGCCAACGTGTATCGCGCGCCGGTGGAACTGGGCACGAACGCCATCGACGTCGGCCCGTTTTCGATGGTCACGGGCCAACTCGTCACTTTCGTGATCGGCCTGAGCCTGGCGGTACTGCTGCATCTGTTCATGCACCGCACCTACCTGGGCCGCGCGCTGCGCGCCGTGGCCCAGCATCGCTATGCCGCCACGCTGATGGGCGTGAACGTCAACAACGTCTATGCCATCGCTTTCGGCCTGGGGACGGCGTTCGTCGGCATCGCCGCCGGCCTGCTGGCCCCGCAGTATCCGGTGTTTCCCACGGTGGGAACCTACTTCGTGCTGACGGCTTTCGTCATTGTCGTGCTGGGCGGCCTGGGCAGCCTGTATGGCGCCGTCGCCGGGTCGATGATCATCGGCATCGTGGATACGCTTGCCGGCTTCTACATCGCCCCCGACCTGAAGGAAGTCGTCTATTTCGGGATCTTTCTCTTGATCCTTGTCCTGAAACCGAACGGCCTGTTCGGCGTCGGCACAGAGTGACCAGCACAACAAGGAGCAAGACGTGTTTCCCGACTTTCGACACCCCAAAGCCTACGTCAGCCTGATCCTGCTGATCGCGATGTTCCTCGTGCCCGTGATCATGGGCACGCCCTTCTGGACCAACCTTTTCGTCCTGCTGTTCGTCTTTTCCGCGCTATCGGTCGCCTGGAACATCGTGGGCGGCTATGCCGGCCAGTTGTCCCTGGGGCATGCAGTGTTCTATGGCATTGGCGGCTACACAGCCACGCTGCTGACGCAGAACTTCGGCATCTCGCCGTGGATCGGCATGTTCGCGGGGGCGGCCATTTCCGCGGCCGTCGCCATCCTGATCAGCTATCCCACGCTGCGCCTGCGCGGCCCCTTCTTCGCGCTGGCGACCATCGCCATCCTGGAAGTGGTGCGCCTGCTGGTCATCCACGAGGAAAGCTGGACGGGCGGCTCCAGCGGCATCAGCCTGCCCTTGAACATCGGCTGGGCGTGGATCGTCTTCCGCGAGAAGATCAACTACGTGATCATCGCCTTTGGGCTTTTCGTGCTGGTCACCTGGGTGTCCTGGTACATCCGCAAATCGCGCATCGGGCACTACCTGATCGCGATCCGCGAACGCGAGGACGCGGCGCTTGCCGTGGGCATCCACACCGTGCGCGTCAAGATCATCGCGGCGGTCGTGTCCGCCGTGCTGACCAGCATCATCGGCACGTTCCACATCACCTACCTGACCTTCGTCGATCCCAGCTCGGCGTTTTCGCTGGAACTGTCGATCCAGGTCGCCATGTTCGCGCTCATCGGCGGGCTGGGCACCGTATCCGGCCCTATCGCAGGCACGTTCCTGGTGCTGCCCATTGCCGAACTTGCCCGTGGATGGCTCAGCAGCGTGGGCAACGGCATGCACGGGCTGATCTACGGCCTGATCCTCGTGGCCGTGGTGCTGACCATTCCGCGCGGCCTGGCCGGCGCGTTCGGCCCCTTCGTCGAACGCCTGCTTTCCCGTCTGCCGTATCTGGGCACGCCCCGTCCCAAGCTGAAGCTGGCGGACGAGATCCGCCTGCGCAACGCCACGCGCAGCGATCAGCCGGTGCTGAAGGCGGACGGGCTGTTCAAGAGTTTCGGTGGCTTGCGCGCCACCAACGACGTATCGCTGACGCTAAACCAGCATGAAATCCTTGGCATGATCGGGCCCAACGGCGCGGGCAAGACGACGGTATTCAACCTGCTGTCGGGCTTCCTGTCGCCGGACAAGGGCGAAATCGCGATGCGGGACGCCGACGGCAACTGGGTCACCTGCAAGACGCCCGATGCCTTTGCGCACCAGGGCCTGGGCCGCACGTTCCAGATCGCCAAGCCGTTCACGGGGCTGACGGTTCTTGAAAACATCATGCTCGGCGCGTTCATCCATACCTCCGACCGCGACGAGGCCGAACAGATCGCGCTCAAGGTGGCCGAGCAGACCGATCTGGTGAAGTACCTGAACACCGAGGCGCGCAGCCTGACCGTGGGCGGGATGAAGCGCCTGGAGGTGGCGCGCGCGCTGGCGATCAAGCCGCGCATCCTGCTGCTGGACGAGGTGATGGCGGGCCTGAACCCCACCGACATCGAGAAGTCCATCCAGATGATCCGCCGCATCCGCGACTCGGGGGTGTCGGTGCTGCTGATCGAACACATGATGCAGGCCACGATGGCGCTGTCGGACCGGATCATCGTCTTGAACGAGGGCGGCGTGCTGGTCAGCGGCGCGCCGAAGGACGTCGTCGAGAATCCCGCCGTCATCGAGGCCTATCTGGGCAAGGAGTATCAGGATGCTTAAGGTATCGAATCTGACTTCGGGATATGGCAAGAGCCAGGTGCTCAACGGCCTGAATTTCGAAGTCAATGCGGGCGAGATCGTGACGCTGATCGGCGCCAACGGTGCGGGCAAGACCACCACGCTCAAGACCCTGTGCGGCGTGATCAACGCCACGCAGGGCAAGGTGGAATTCGAGGGCCAGGACCTGACCAACCGGCAGCCCTACGACATCGTGGACGCCGGCATCACCATGATTCCGGAAGGGCGCCAGCTCTTCCCGCACTTCACCGTGCGCGACAACCTGCTGATGGGGTCGTACAAGCGCGCGGCGCGTCCCATCGTCGAACGCAAGCTCGACGAGGTGCTGCGCATCTTCCCGCGCGTCAAGGAACGCCTGAACCAGTACGCCGGTTCGCTGTCGGGCGGCGAACAGCAGATGGTGGCGATTGCGCGCGGCATGATGGCCGACCCGAAACTGCTGGTGTTCGACGAGCCGTCGCTGGGCCTGTCGCCGCTGCTGGTGCAGCAGATGTTCGACATCATCCGTGACGTCACCTCGCACGGCGTCACCGTACTGCTGGTGGAGCAGAACGTATTCCGCACGCTGCGGCTGGCGGACCGCGGCTACGTGCTGGAGAACGGCGCCATCGTACGCACCGGCACCGGCGCGGAGCTGCTCAGCGACCCGCACGTCAAGAAGGCCTACCTGGGCCACTGAACCCAAGGACGAACGACTCATGACTCTACGCTGCACATACATCGACCACGGCAAGGGCGGCGCGCCCGATTGCATGCGCGTCGCCGAACGCGACATGGAAGCGCCCGCCGGCCGGCAGGTGCTGATCGAGGTCGCTTACGCCGGCGTCAACCGCCCCGACGTGCTGCAACGCTCCGGCTCCTACCCTCCCCCGCCCGGCGCGTCGCCGCACTTGGGCCTGGAAGTGTCGGGCACCATCGTCGCCCTTGGGCCGGACGCCCATGACTGGAAGGTGGGCGACCAGGTCTGCGCGCTGACGCCGGGCGGCGGCTACGCGCAGTACTGCCTGGCCGACGAACGGCATTGCCTGCCGGTGCCGCGCGGCATGGACTTGCTGTCCGCCGCCGCCATCCCAGAAAACTATTTCACCGTCTGGACGAACGTGTTCGACCGCGCGCGGCTGTCCGCGGGCGAAAAATTCCTGGTCCACGGCGGCTCCAGCGGCATCGGCCTGACCGCCATACAGCTTGCTCGCGCCTTTGGCGCAGAGGTCTGGACGACAGTGGGCAACCAGCAAAAGGCGGACGCCTGCCTGAAGGCCGGCGCACACCACGCCGTGCAGTACCGCAGCGCCGATTTCGAATCCGCCGTGCGTGATGGCACCGGCGGCTCCGGCGTAGACGTCATCCTGGACATGGTGGGCGGTTCGTACATCAACAAGAACCTCCGGTTGCTGGCTTTGAACGGCCGGCTGGTGCAGATTGCCTTCCTTGAAGGCAGCAAGGCCGAGATCGACGCGCTGCCCATCATGATCAAGCGCCTGCAGTTCACTGGTTCAACGCTGCGCCCCCGGTCCGACGAGGACAAGGGCGCCATCGCGCGATCGCTGGCGGACAAGGTCGTGCCGCTCATGGAACAGGGGCAGTGCCAGCCCCTGTTCCATCAAGTGTTCCCGCTGGCTGAAGCCGCCCGCGCGCACGAACTGATGGAAAGCAGCAGGCACATCGGCAAGATCATGTTGCAGGTGCGGTCATGAGCCGGCGCTTTGACGGCCAGACCGTGATCGTCACAGGCGCGGTCGGCGGCATCGGCTCGGCCATCGTCGAGGCCTTCCTGGCCGAGGGCGGCCGCGTCGGCCTCATCGACTTCAACGCGCAGGCCGGCCAGGCATACGAGAAGGAACTGCAGAAGCGCGGCAATGACGTGTGCTTCGTGCACACCGACGTCGCGCACTTCGACCAGTGCCAGGCTGCGTACGACCGCATCACCCAAGAACTGGGGCCTGCGACCATCCTGGTCAACAATGTCGGCATCTCGCCCAAGACCAACGGCCGCGCGCTGATGGTCTGGGAAATGCCGCCTGCCGAATGGAACAACGTCGTCTCGGTGAACCTGAACAGCGTGTTCTACATGACCCACCTGGCCACGCCGCACATGGTGCGCGAACGCCAGGGACGCGTGATCAACATGTCGTCGGTGGCCGGCAAGGCCTACTGCGATATCGTGGCGGCGCACTATGCGGCCACCAAGGCCGGACTGATCGGACTGACGCGGCACTGGGCAGCCGAGCTGGGCGAACACCAGGTCACCGTGAACGCGCTGGCGCCGGGCCGGATCAGCACGCCGCTGCTCAAGAGCGTGCCGCAAGAGATCAACGACGCCGTGGCCGCCGTGACGGCGCTGCGGCGGCTGGGCACGCCCGAGGAAGTGGCGGACGCCTGCCTGTTCTTTGCGTCGGACCAGGCCCGATTCGTGACCGGCCAGGTGCTGGATGTGGCCGGCGGCTGGTTGATGACATAGCAAAAAGCCCGTTCGGTCGAACGGGCTTTTTACACGGCGGCAAGCCGGATCGTCAGTCCTGCACGCCCAGCCGGTAGACCACGGTATCCAGGCGACTGACTTTCGCTGCCTGGAACTTGGGTTCCTTGTCCAGGATGTCCCGGCGGTCGATGATGACGGCGGGCGACACACCCGCGAATATCGCCTGCACCTCGGTGTCCACGACCGAGAATGGAGGCCCCGCCATCTCTTCCTGCGGGTAGTCCAGCGTGATGAGCAGGCCCCGATAGGACGGCGACAACTGGCCGTAGACATGGCGCACGTAGTCCGCCCGCATGGCTTCGGGCAAGGCGACCAACGCCGCGCGGTCGTAGACACCGACACAATGCGACAGCACCTCGGCGTCCATCTTGAAGATATCGCCGCAGACGATTTCGATATTGCCGGCGACGTAGTGCGTGCCGTAGGGGGATTCGTGCATGACGGGCCGCAGCTCGTTGTCGGCGAAGAATTGTTCGACGGCAAGCTGCGAAAGTTCTGCGCCCAGCACCTGATGCCCCTGCGCCGCCAGCCAGACCATGTCCAGCGATTTGCCACAAAGCGGAACCAGCACCTTGCCGCCCTTCGGCACGGCCAGCGCCGGCCAGTATTTCTGCAATAGCGGCGTCACCCGCGTCTGATGAAAGTGCGTGCGTCCCTCGCGCCACCGTTCCAGCCAGAATTCCGCGTCCATATCTTGCCTGCTCCTCCTATGAATCCGTGTCGCTACGTCTTGGTGAGTTGTCTTTCGTCGGGCGACAGCCCGATGCATCGCATGGCATCGACAGCGTAGCCGCGGCAGGCCGCCGGCCGATTGATCGCGCACAAGGCGGCCGGAGCATTGTAGTGCCGCGCCGGGCGGGGACGACGACGCTCCAAGATGCAGGGTCGATGCGTTACGCCAAGCAGTCACGGGTGGCGGGACCATCGGCGCGCCGGGTTCCGGTATCGTACGGGACTTGACTTGAACCGCCCCCAATTTCACGCCACCGCCATGCATGCCGCGACAAGGCTCTTGCGCCTGGAGAATCGATGAATCGTCGCACCCTGCTCTTGACCATGGGCACCCTCTTCGCCGCACCGCTGGGCGCCGTCGCCTCGCCGCAGCGCGATGCCATTGTGCGCAACGTATTCGCCGCCCCGCTGGACAGCATCCCATACACGGCGCAGCACGCCGCCCTGGTGCGCCTGCTGCGCGTGCAGTGGATGCCAGTCGAATCCGGCGCGCCGGCCATCGATTTCGAACAGCCGTTGCTGGGCGGCGCGCAGACGCTGGCCATCGCCCGCGACGCCCTCAAGACGACCGACGACGCGCTGGCCCTGCGGCGACTGGCCGAAGTTTGCCGGCTGATCCCACGCTACGTGCAATCCATCGGCCGCTTGCGACCGGGCCGCTATGCCGTGCCGGTGGAAATGCGAGAGGCCTTCGACTTCCCCGAGAGCGCCGTGGATGCGCAGGGCGAGTTCAATCTGAACAAGGAACATCTGGTCTTCCTGCGCGACCTCGCCTGGCGCGTCGCGGACGATCGCGATCTGCAAGCCGTTCTGCGCGAGGGTGACCGGTTCTGGCCGATGCCCTACGTCGATGGCAAGCGCCCCTACGGAAACTCCAGCTACTACCAGGTGGACATGGCGAAGTTGCTGGGTGAGCCCTATCCGCTGGACGCCAAGGGCTACGCCATCAGGGATCCGGCCAAGGACGCCCGGCTGGCGCGGCTGCATTATGAAATGCTGGCGGCGCTACAGGTGTTCCTGCGCCACTCCGTGGCCGCCAAATCGACGCGACAGGGAGCATCCGCGGACTCGGCTGGCTAGGGTTGGTCAGGCGCGGCCGGTGAGGCGCGGCCGGTGATTTGCGGCCGACCAGGTGCGACCGGCCCAGGCGCCTGCCTCTGGAGCCGGCTTATCAAGCGCGATGCATGAAGCTGCGGATGTCGTCCAGGATCGGCACCGCGGCCAGCAGCATCAGCAAGAGCGCCAGCGGCCAGGTCGACCCGAAGCCGAAGTTGAAGAACGAGTAGGCGCCGGTCACGCCGCCCACGAAGAACAGGCCGACCATCACGCTCAGCACGATAAGTTTGCCGCGATCGGCCTGCACGGGCGGCATCGCGTGCGCATCGCCTTTCGCCAGGTTCCAGTAGAACAGCTTGCCGAATTCGATCCCGATGTCGGTCACCATGCCCGTGACGTGCGTCGTGCGGATCTCTGAGCGGGACACTTTGGTGATCATCGCGTTCTGCAGACCCATGATGTAGCAAAGCAGCATCACGGTGCCCGGCACATAGAACCACCGCAGCGATTCCAGGTTCGCACCCAACAGTCCAAACGCCAGCAAGAGCACCGCTTCCAGCAGCAGCGGAAGCGCATACTCGCTGGCCAGCCGGGATCGACGGCCGAAGTTGATCAGGAATGCAGAACTGGCCGCCCCGGCGATGAACGACATCAGCGCGGCCAGTCCTTGCAGCACCACGATGACGCCGCCCAAGGCCATGTGATCGGCCATCATCGATACGATGCCCGACATGTGCGAGGTGTACTGCTGCACCGCCAGGAAGCCACCGGCATTGACGGCGCCGGCGGTGAAGGTCAGCAGATAGGCAAGATGGCGGTTGGCTTGCGGACTGCGGCTGACTGCCGTCAGCCGGCGCAGATAAGGAATGGTCACGCCTGTCCTTTCAGAGCAAGAACGTACTTACTGCAATGTGAAAGACATTCTAGACGCGGCGTATGCCGGTAGATCAAGGCCTTGAGACGGGAAAGTACGCGCCGCCCAGGGTGCCGTTAAGCCCGCAGTACGGCCTTTCGCTGGCCGCGGCACCGGCTGGCGGGGTCTCTGACAGCACCAGACGCGATCCCTTGCGGACCAGCGTCAACGTCCAGCCCTCGGCGTCCGTCGTTTCGATCACCAGCGCATTTCCCCTGACGGCGCCGATGCCCTGGACATCGCACACCCAGCGCCCGTTCTCCGGATGCGCCGCCGATCCGTCGAACGACAGGCGGCCATCGGGCTGTTTCTTGATCGACAAGCCGCCCGCCAGGTTTTCCCAGTCGCCTTCGAAGCCCTGGCGCCGCTTGAGCACCAACGATGCCAGGAAGTCGTCGCGGTACTTCAGGCGATCAGCCAGTTCCTTTTGCGGCGAGCCGTCGCCCAGCGGCGCCGCGAAAGCTTCGTCCCGCACCTGCACGAACCAACGCTGATCTTCCGCAAGCGCGTTGGCCGTTGCGGCGTCGAACGTCTTTCTTGCCTTGCCGAAATTCGCGGCGATGCTGGCGTCCTGCTCAGCCAATGTGCTGTCCGCGCAGATCGATTTCTCGACATCCGTCCGAGCCTTTGCGCAATCGAACGACGGCTTGGCGGCCAAAGAGGCCGCCGGACCGCAAAGCGCAAGCAGCAGCGCCGACACGCACACAAGGCGGTTCATAGCGAAAACCCCCGCAGATTGGCGACGCGAGCGGCCAGACCATCCGCGCCAAGATAGTGGCCGAGCTTGCCCGAACGCACGCGTCGCAGGTCTTCCTGGTAACGGGTCGCCATGGAATCGCGGACTTCTGCGTACGCCTGGGCGATGCCTTCGCCGCAGGCCTGCGCGACGAGGCGCGCCGCTTCGGGAGAGCCGCAGGCGACGCAGCGCGCCACGCCCAACGCATCGGCAACGGCTCCTTGCGCCAGCAGTCGAGCCACCAGCCCGGAGGGCGGCTCGCGATCGAAGCGGTGGATGGCGGTTGGGCTGACCGGCGCGCCGGCCTCCAGCAAGGCTTCGGCCGCGGCGTAGGCGTGCTGCATCAGCGCCACGTCCAACGGCTGGGCGCTGCCGCGCAATGGCGCATCGAAGCGCACCCCCAGAGCCGCCAGCCGACGGACCAGCGCCGCATCGTCCTGGGCGACGGCATGCTGCAAGGCCAGGCTGGCCAGGTTCGGCGAACCGGTCAGCGTGCCGGCCTCCAGCGGGCCACGCCAGTCCACCAGCGCGCGCCGGTAGAAGGCGGCCACCCGATCCGCCAGCGCCTGCGGCATGCCGTGGTCGGACACGCGTTCGTCCAGATATTCCAGCACCCGCAAGCCTGTGCTGTCCTGGTCTTCCTCGGGATCGGTTTCCAGGCACAACGCGGCGAATGCGCTGTGCAGATCCGGCGCAATGGTGGCGATGCCGTCCTGCTGCAGGGTATGCGTCCAGCCCGGAAGGCCCTGCTTCCACGCGACGACGCCGCCCGCGCGGGGCCCCGGCTCCACGGCCACGTAAATGCGGTCGCAGTATTCGAATCCGCCGATCGGCAGGTAGCGCAGCTTGCCGTTCCAGGTGGCGCCGTCCTCGGCCGCGGCCTCTTGCGCGCATTCCTGCTCGTGTTCGATCCAGCCTTGCAGGTCGCGGTATTGATCGCTGCCGTCGTAGAACAGTTCGGACCAGCTCAGCGCTTCTTCATTGCCGTCCATCTGCGCGCGCAGGTCATACGCAAGCTCGCCCCCCGCCGTAAGACGCCACAGGTCGAGCAGCTCGGACGGCAATGGCCCCTCGCAGGCGGCTGCGACCTCCGCGATGCGCGCATCGGACATGGGAGGCTGCGCGTCGATCAGCACGCGGTCCGCGAACACGACGATGCCATGCTCGCGCAACGCCTGCGTTTCGCCGGCGGTGAAAAATTCGCTCATGTTGAAACTTCAAGGATGGGACTGGTGCGATTCTACTAGCGCATCCTGCAGGATCGCCGCGCTAAGATGGCCGACCGCAGTTGATGTACGGAGATTGTCCTTGGCCTTTCACACGAGAATGTATGACGTCTATCTGGTTCTGACCGGCGCATCCGCGCCTGTGCCGTGGTCCACCGGATCCTGGCTGCCCGTCGCGCAGGCGCTTGCGCCTTTCGCCGTGTCGGAACGCGGCAAGGCGGCCGTGCGATGCACCCAGATCGACAAGGCCACGCGCAAACGGGCCAGTTTCGGCCGGCTGGGCTGGAATGAGGCGTCGCATCGCAAATGGACGCACGACATGCCGCAGGAAGCGCCCTGGACTTTCCTGGGCGCGGAGGCGTGGGCGCCGTCATGGACCCAGTGCGAGAAAGACGGTCTGGCGCCGGACTGCTTCGTCGCCCTGTCGACGCCCAGCGCACTGATGCGCGAAAGCCCCCTGCAATTCGGCGGCAAATTGCTGGTGGCGCTGACCTGCGACGCGCCGCAAGAGTCGCGGGACCAGCTGCGCGACGCCATTGCCGGCGTCGCGCAATCGCTGGACAGCCCGCTGACGGTTCACCAGTCGCGGGCCTGGGGCAAGGCGTCGTATGGCGGCTTCACCGCGGCCATGAACGATTTGAGCGTCGCTAGCCTCTTCCACAACGGCAGCCCCCATGAACGCCCGCTGGACCTGTCGACCTTCGAGGAAAGCTGGTCGCCCGTCTACCCCTGACCGGCAAGTCGCCTGGGCCTAGACCGAGCCCGACTCGCGAAGCTGCTGGCGCCGGTATTCGCCCTGTCGCACGTGCATCCAGCCCGGGTACTCCGGCGGCAGCGCGCTCACCTTGTCCAGGGCCGCCAGCTCGTCCTGCGTCAGCCGGATGTCCGTCGCAGCCAGGTTGTCCTCGAGCTGGTCCACGCGCTTGGCGCCGATGATCACGCTGGTCACCACCTGCTGGTGCAGCAGCCACGCCAGCGCAATCTGCGCCACCGAAACGCTGCGCGCGTCGGCAATCTGCCGCAACGCATCGATGCTGTCGTAGGCGCGTTCCCGGTCGACGGGCGGGAAGTCGAAGGCGACGCGGCGGCTGCCCTCCTCGGCCTGACCTTCGCGGCTGTACTTGCCGCTGAGCAGGCCGCCGGCGAGCGGGCTCCACACCATCAGGCCGACGCCCTCGCTCTGCAGCATGGGCACAAGTTCGCGCTCAAGATCCCGTCCGGCGATCGTGTAGTACGCCTGCAGCGACTCGAATCGCGCCAGCCCCAGGCGTTCCGCGATGCCCAGCGCTTTCATGATCTGCCAGGCCGCCCAGTTCGAGACGCCCACGTAGCGCACGTGGCCATGCTGCACCAGGTTGTCCAGCGCGCGCAGGGTTTCCTCGACGGGCGTGGCGGGATCGAAGCCATGGATCTGGTACAGGTCGATATGGTCAAGTTGCAGGCGGGACAGGCTTTTCTTGACGCTGTCCAGGATATGGAAGCGCGAGTTGCCCCGGGCGTTGACGCCGGCGCCCGTCTGGCCGAAGACCTTGGTGGCGACGACCACGTCGTCGCGCGCAATCTTCAGGTCGCGCAGGGCCTGTCCTGTTATGACCTCGGAACGGCCCTCGGAATAAACGTCGGCGGTGTCGATGAAATTGATGCCGGCGTCGAGCGCACGCCCGACCAGCCGGTTGGCGTCTTCCTGTTGCAGGTTGCCGATCTTGCTCCAGAGCTCGCCCTCGCCGCCGAAGGTCATGGTGCCCAGGCACAATTCCGAGACGAACAGGCCGGTGTTTCCGAATTTCTTGTATCGCATGTCTGCACTCCTTGAGCGCCAGGGCGGGCGCGCCGGGCCCGAGTGGGACACCGCTGCGGCAACCTGCCGGGGTGCGGACAGTATGCGTCCGGGCTTGGCGTCGCGCGCTGCTCGATCCTGCCCTTTTTTTGCCTGATTCTCCGGCCTCGCCGCCCATCGAGGGCCGTGCGTCGATTTCTCCGGATTTCCTGCCTAATCCTCCATACGCAGCGATTTGCGCGCGAGCACCCTGCTTTCGGCAATACACTGGCGGACACCCAATTCTCTGCCGCCGTGGACGCTGCCGTCCGCGATCGGCATGCCCAGGGAGTCCCCCATGTCCTTGCAATCTGCCCGATCGACCGACCCTGCCATCGATGTCCAGGACGCCGCCTGCGAACTGGCGCGGGCCGAACTGCTCTGCACGCTGGAGCGGATGACCGGTGCGCTGGAAGGATCGCTCGACACTCCCATCGAAGGCTTCTACCTCCACCGCCTGTCCGAACCCACCGGCGCCAAACCTGCTTTGCAGAAAGCCGCGCTTGCGGTCATCGCCCAAGGCTCCAAGCGCCTTTTCATCGGCGACGAGACCTACGAATATGACCCGTTCCACTACCTGATTTCATCCGTGGACCTGCCGGTGGTGGCCAAGGTGTCTGTCGCCAGCCCGACGCTGCCTTATCTGGGCCTCAGGCTGGACCTGAACGCCGAAGAGATCACCGCCCTGATCAGCGACGAGAATCTGCCGCCGATGTTGCCGGCCGAAGCCTCGCGCGCGCTGTGCGTCAACCCGCTCGGCGGCACGCTGCTGGACGTCGTCCTGCGCCTTCTGCGTCTGCTGGATACGCCGCGGGACATCCCCATCCTGGCGCCGATGATCAAACGCGAGCTTTTGTACCGCCTGCTGATGAACGGCCAGGGCGTCGTGCTGCGTCAGACGGTGTTGCAGGACAGCCAGCTCAACCGGGTGGCCAAGGCGATCCGCATCCTGCGGGACAACTTTGCGCAGCCCCTGCGCGTGGAAGAGATCGCCCGCGACGTCCACATGAGCGTGTCATCGCTGCACCATCATTTCAAGCAGGCCACGGCCATGAGTCCGCTGCAGTACCAAAAGCACCTGCGCCTGCAGGAAGCGCGCCGGCTGATGCTGACCGACGATGCGGGCGTGGCGCTGGCCGCGCATGCCGTGGGCTACGAAAGCTCGTCGCAATTCAGCCGCGAGTACAGCCGGCTGTTCGGCTCGCCCCCGTTGCGCGACAAGCAACGCTGGAAGGACGAGAGCGCGCTGGCCGCCTGATCGTGCCGCCCGTCTGGCGCGGCGGCCGCCAGGAAACACGTGTTCGCCGGGTAGTCCCGGTCGCTTTGCCGCGGTCCTGCCGTGCGCTCCCCGCTTCCCGCTGATTCCGGTGTTCACCGGGCGCCAGGCCGTAATATGCTCGCCCTGACGCCCGAACCCGGATTGACGAGGAGCCCGCATGCACGACCTGAATGACCTTTATTACTTCGTCGAGGTCGTCAAGCACGGCGGATTCGCCCCGGCGGGACGGGCGCTGGACATTCCGAAGTCGCGCCTGAGCCGTCGCATCGCCCTGCTCGAAGAGCGCCTGGGCGTGCGCCTGATCCAACGGTCCACGCGCACCTTCGCCGTGACCGAGTTGGGCCAGGACTACTACGACCAGTGCCTGGCGATGCTGGCAGGCGCAGAAGCCGCGCAAGACGTCATCGACCGGACGCACGCAGAGCCGCAAGGCACCATCCGCATCGCGGCCCCGCCCGCGCTGATCTACTACTTCCTGGGCGACGTCGTGGCGCGCTACATGGAAAAGTGCCCCAAGGTGAACGTCTACCTGAAGAGCTTCAGCCGTCCGGTCGACGTCCTGCGCGAAGGCTTCGACCTGGCCGTCCGGGTGCGTTTTGGCGCCATCGAAAGCAGCGACCTGGTCATGAAGCACCTGGGCATGAGCTGCCAGAGCCTCGTGGCCAGCCCGGGCTTGGCTCGCACCCTGTCCGATCCGGCCGACCTCCAGCAGATCGGCCGGCTACCCACGCTGGCGCTTGGGACGGAGCAGCGCGAATGCCAATGGCGCCTGATGGGCCCCGACAACGCGCGCCTGACCGTGCCATTCATGCCGCGACTGGTTACCGACGACATGCTGGCGCTGAAGCAGGCTGCGTTGCGCGGTGTTGGCGTCGTCGCCCTGCCCCTCTTGATGATCCGGCAGGAGCTGGACGCAGGCACCCTGGTCGCGGTCGGCGCGCCCTGGCAACCCGAACCCGGCAGCGTCCATGCCGTCTTCCCATCCCGCCGAGGCCTGTTGCCCGCCGTGCGGGAACTATTGGATTTCATGGGCGCGGAGTATCGTGAAAACGCCCGGCGCGAAGCCGAAACCCAGGCGCGTCACGGCATTCCCACCATCAAGTCCCCTGGCCTATCGTCCGATTTATAGAACTCTGAGATGCACTTTGGCAGTCTAGCGAACCAGTCGTCTTAAATTTAGGATTCTGTCTACGCAATCAGCGTTGCAAAAAATCCCCGCGTGAACCCTCGCGCAACCGACACCCCAGCCAAGGAATCAACCATGACCAAGCCCTACGTCAAGCTCGACAAGTCCCAAGCCGCCGTTCTGCTGGTGGATCACCAGGCAGGCCTGCTGTCGCTGGTGCGCGACTTCCAGCCGGACCAATTCAAGAACAACGTGCTGGCCCTGGCCGACCTGGCCGAATATTTCAAGCTGCCCACCATTTTGACGACCAGCTTTGAAGACGGCCCGAACGGTCCGCTGGTCAAGGAACTGAAAGACAAATTTCCCGAGGCTCCCTACATCGCCCGCCCCGGCAACATCAACGCCTGGGACAACGAAGATTTCGTCAAGGCGGTCAAGGCCACCGGCAAGAAGCAACTCATCATCGCCGGCGTCGTCACCGAGGTCTGCGTCGCCTTCCCCGCGCTGTCGGCCCTGGAAGAAGGCTTCGACGTGTTCGTGGTCACGGACGCTTCGGGCACCTTCAATGAAGTCACCCGCAACGCAGCATGGAGCCGCATGGAACAGGCTGGGGCGCAATTGATGTCCTGGTTCGGCGTGGCTTGCGAACTGCACCGCGACTGGCGCAACGACGTCGAAGGCCTGGGCAACCTGTTCTCCAACCACATCCCCGACTACCGCAACCTGATGGCGTCGTACTCGGCCTTCAAGGGCGCAAAGTAAGTCTCCGGCCCAGCCTTTCCGGGTGAAGACTCCTCGGAAGGCAAAAAAAAGCCCAGGCGGTTGCCTGGGCTTTTCTACGTCTATTTCCTGCTGGCGAAGGGGTAGGCCTGCTGCGCCAGGAATGTCCCCGGCATGTCGTTGTCCAGGATTCCGTAGTTTTGCGGCAGGCGGTTGCCCACCCCGCGCACGGCGGTGCCGAACAGGTAATCAATGAACGAGAAATGCGCCGCGTAGTTCTTGTCGATCGCCTCGGTGTCCGACGAGTGGTGCCAATGGTGGAAGTCGGGCGTCACGATGATGTAGCGCAGCCAGCCCCAGGGCAGCTTCACGTTGGAATGGATCAGCACGGCCTGGAATCCCACGATGATGATGTAGGCGTCCAGCACCGGCTTGGAAAAGCCCAGCACGAACAGTACGCCCAGCACCGCCACGCGGGTGATCAGCAGTTCGACGATGTGCAGGCGCGACCCCGCCAGCCAATCCAGGGTGCGCGTACTGTGATGCACGGCGTGGAAGCGCCACATGAACGGCACCTCGTGGTAGATGCGGTGTGCGGCATATTGCGCCAGGTCAGCCACCAGCACCGCCACGAACAGCTCCAGCAGATAGGGCATGGATTGGATGGCCTGCTGCAACGGCTCGTAGGCCGCCCACGAAAACAGGCGGTGGATGAAGAAGTTGATGCACAGCAGCACCGCGCCCACCGACAGGTGGTTGAACAGGAAGTGCTTCAGATCCACCTGCCATTCGCCCCGGAACACGGGCTGCCCGGGATACAGCGGCGTCAGTTTTTCAAAGATGATGAAGACGGTGCTGGACGCCAACAGGTCCAGGATGAACCAGTCCAGCCCCAGGTAGGGATGGTTGCCCGTGGCCGAGGGCGTCACCACAATCTGACTGCCGCCCGCGGCGACCGCGCAGCAAACCAGCACAAAGGCCGAAATATTCAGCCAGCGCTGGCGACCCAGCACGGTGTTGGCCAGCGCGATCGAGCCCGACACCAGCAGCGCGCTGAATAGCAGCGTACGCATGGCGTCCACTGAGTAGAACGCGCGCAATTCGGGCGTCGTCAGGTAGGCCGGGAAGTGGAATGCCAGCACGCCAAGAACGGCCAGGATCGCCAGAAACAGCGCGATTACGCCGCTCATCATTCCGGTGCCTGGATGAATCCGTCCATTCTGCTTGAATAGATCTAAGACGCGGCGATAGCTGGGCGTGCGCTGGTTCATTGCAGTTTCATGGCTGTTCACGGGAGCCGAGTGTATCGCCGGGGACGGAACCCCCTGTAATCAAACGTGAACGGCCGCGACAGAATGCCTCGTTCGCTGCCCGGCTTGCGCGTCATCAACGCCCGCGTTGTCTGCTTCCTGGCCCCCGGTTGACAAGGCCCTGGCGTTGGCGTGTCATGGGCCTGACGCTGATGAGGCGTCGTGCCAGGCGCATCGTCGGTCCCGTCAACCGGTTCCTCAAGAGGCCCTTATGTTCCCTGAATACCGTCAACTCATTACCCAGCTCAAGTCCGAGAATGCCCATTTTTCGGCCCTGTTCCAGCGGCATAACGACCTGGACCAGGAAATCAAGAACATGGAGGACGGCATCGTGCCGTCCTCGGGCACCAACATCGAAGTGCTGAAAAAAGAAAAACTGCACCTGAAGGACAAGCTATACGGCCTGCTGCGGGCGGCCGACCCGAACGGCAAGGGCAACGGCCACGCCAGCTAGCCTGACCAGGCGCGGGCTACATCAATTCCAGTCCCGCGCCTTTGACGACGGCCGCGTACTTCTTCATCTCTGAACGGAAATACGCCACCGTTTCCTCCGGCGGCATCAGGACTATGCGGTTGTTCTGAGCCGCCATCGCCTGCTTTACATCCGGCGAATTGAACGCGCGGCCCAGCGCGTCGTAGATTCGCTTCACATCGGCTGCGGGCAGCTTCGCCGGGCCGGCCGTGGCAAACCAGCCTCCGATCTCGTAGTCCGCCAATCCTTGTTCGCGCAAAGTGGGCAGGTCGGGCAGCGCCGCCATGCGCTCGGCGCCACAGGCGCCCAGGGCCTTGAGCGCGCCGCTCTTGACCTGCGGCAACACCGATGGCAGCGAGAGCACCCCGAAATCCACCTGTCCGCCAATCAGGTCGGCCATCATCGGCCCCACCCCTTTGTACGGGATGTGTCGCGCCTTCACGCCCGCCTGCTGGACGTACATCTCGGCGGCCAGATGCAGGATCGTTCCGTTGCCCGACGAGGCGTAGTTGAAGCGGCCTGGCTGGCCCTGCAAAAGCGCGGTCAATTCCTTGATGTTGTTCGCGGCAATCTTCTGCGGGTTGGCCACCAACAGGAACGGCGTCATGCCCACCATGCTGATCGGCGTGATGTCCGCCAGCGGGTCGAAGGGCAGGCTCTTGTAGACACTGGGAAAAATGACATGGTTGTTCGACAGCATGCTCAGCGTGTAGCCGTCGGGCGCCGACCGCACCAGGGCTGACGTGCCAACGATGCCGCCCGCCCCCGGCTGGTTTTCAACCACCACCGTATGTCCCAGCGCCGCCGACAACGCCGGCCCCGCAGCGCGTGTGATCGTGTCCACGCCCGATCCCACGCCCACCGGCAGGATGAACTTCACCGGACGGTCCGCCTGCGCCCACGTCAAGCCCGGCGCGCCTACCATCGCGGCGCCCAGCGCGCCAAGGACCTGGCGGCGGGTCCAGCGCCCGCCTCCTCGTTCATTGCTCATGTCTGTCTCCAAATGGTCTTTGTATCGGCCGACTTGCGCGGCCTTTTGTTATTGCATCTTCAGCACTTCCATCAACGCTCGCGGACGTGCGCGCCTTGCGCCAGTCCCCTCCGATCAGGCAGCGGCGCCCTGCTTGCGCATCGCGTCAATCTGTTCCGCGCCGTAACCCAACCCTTGCAGCAGTTCATCGGTGTCCGCCCCCAACACGGGGGGATGGCGACGCACGCCAAGCCGTTGCCCGTCCATCATCAGCGGAAACAGCGCCGCGCCCGCCGTCTGACCGGCGCGCTCGCCGTCCGGCAGCCGGATGTCGGCCAGGCCGCCGGTGGCGCGCAAGTGGGGATCGTCATACAGTTCCTCGGGCTTGACGATAGGCGCAAAGGGCAAGCCGATCCGTTCGAAGATGGCGGCAAGCTCGTGCGCACCGCGGTCGGCCAGGCGGCGGCGCAGATCCGGCAGCAAGTTGGGCCGAAGGCGAACGCGGTCGTTGTTCGTCGCCATCGCCGGATCGTTCCTCAGATCGTCAAAGCCGAAGGCGTCGCAAAAGGCAATCCATTGCGCATCGCTTACCGCGGCCAGGAAGATCTGTTCACCGTCCTTGACCGTGAACACGTCATAGAGCGCCCAGGCCGACACGCGTTCCGGCATCGGCGCCGACGGCTGGCCCGTGATCGCGTACTGCAGCATGTGCTGCCCGACCAGGAACACATTGTTCTCGAACAGCGCCGACTGCACCTCCTGCCCGCGTCCGGTGATGCCGCGCTGGATCAGCGCCGCCATCGCCCCGATGGCCCCGAACATTCCGCCCATGATGTCATTGACGCTGGTGCCCGCGCGCACCGGATCGCCGGGCCGCCCGGTCATGTACGCCAGCCCGCCCATCATCTGCACCACCTCGTCCAGCGCCGTGCGTAGCGCATAAGGCCCCGGCAGGAAGCCCTTGTGGCTGACGTAGATCAGGCGGGGATTCTCTTTGGACAGGGACGCGTAGTCCAGCCCGTACTTCGCCATCGTCCCGGGCCGGAAATTCTCTGCCACCACGTCGGCGCTGGCGGCCAGTTTGCGCGCGGCTTCGGCCCCCGCGGCGCTCTGGATGTCCAGCGCAATGCTCTTCTTGTTGCGGTTGAACATGGGGAAAAAGCCCGCTCCCACGCCCAGCAGATGACGCGTGCGATCGCCGAGCACCGGCTCGACCTTGATCACCTCGGCTCCCAGGTCGGCCAGCACCATCCCGCAGGTGGGGCCCATGACCATGTGCGTGAATTCCACCACGCGCAGCCCGGCCAGCGGCAAGGGATTCGTGGTCGGCGTAACGTCAGGTTCTGTTGTGTTCTGCATGGCGAAGCTCATGGAAGATGTAAAGGCACGCGCTCAGGCCGGCGTGGCGGCACGCGCACGAAATGTCTTGGGCAAGCCGGCGCGCCATAGCGCACCGTGCAAAGGCTGGTCCGGCAGCCAGCGGCCGGCGGCCTCGCGCAGGGCCAGCAGTTGCCGGATGTCGACGCCGGTGTCGATGCCCATGCTCTCCAGCATGAACACCAGGTCTTCCGTGCTGACGTTGCCGCTGGCGCCGGGCGCATGCGGGCACCCGCCAATGCCGGCCAGGCAGGCATCGAATCGCGCCACGCCGGTTTCCAGCGCCGCCAGCACATTGGCCAGGCCCAGCCCGCGCGTGTCGTGAAAATGCGCGCAGCACAGACGGTCGCCGGCGATGCGCCGCGCGGCCTCGAGCAAGCGGCGAACCGACGCCGGATCCGCGTAGCCCACGGTGTCAGCCAGGCTCACGCGATCAGCACCGGCGTCCAGCAGCGCCTGCATCAGGCCCAGCACGTCGTCCTGCCGGACCTCTCCCTGCAGCGTGCATCCAAATGCCGTCCCCACCCCGCCTTCGATCAGCATGGGCGACCCGGCGGCGTCGCGGGCCGCCCGCATCTGGGCGACCATCGCCACCACTTCCTGCGGCGTCTTGCGCAGATTGGCCAGACTGTGCGCGTGACTGGCCGACAATGGCACCAGCATCAAGTGCGCCCCGCTGGCAAGGGCCAGCTCGGCGCCTTTCAGGTTGGGCACCAGCACGGACACGGCCAGGTCAGGCAGTTGCACGGCGTGGGCGACCAGCTCGCCCGTGTCCGCCAACTGGGGCAGCAGCCGGGCGGGTACGAAGGAACCAACTTCGATCTCGCGCTGGCCCGCCGCATATGCCGCGTCTATCCAGTCGAGCTTGGTCTGGGTCGGCAGCACTACGGGGAGGCTTTGCAGCCCGTCGCGCAGCCCCACCTCGCGCACCGTGACGGCATTCGGGCGACAGGACGATTCATAAGTGGACATGTGACGTGACGGTAGAGACGGGACAGCGCCAGTTTTAGATATTCTCAAACCACCCACAAGCGCTATTTAGGAACGTCTAAAATTCCTGTTCGGAATATCTAAAGGCGACGTTCCATGCGCGACCTCGACATCACCACCTTGCGGCTATTCGTCTCCGTGTGCGATACCGGCAACATCGCCCGGGCCGGCCAACGTGCCAACATCGTCGGCTCGGCGATCAGCAAACGGCTCGCCCAGCTGGAAGACAACGTGGGCGCAAAACTGCTGACGCGCAAGCGTCGCGGCGTCGAACCCACCGCCGCCGGTGAAACGCTTCTGGAACACGCGCGCGCCATCCTTGCCAGCTCAGAACGCATCGAGCGTGACATGTCCGCTTATGCCAGCGGCGTGAAGGGGCAGGTGCGAATACTGGCCACGGCCTCGGTGTTGGCCGAGTCCCTGGCCGAGGACATTGCCGCGTTCCTGCAAGCCGCCCCCCATGCAAACATCCGGGTGGACATGGAGGAACGCGTCAGCGTTGAAGTGGTTCGCGGGGTGAAAGAGGGGATCGCCAGCCTGGGCATCTGCTGGGATGCGGCCGACTTCCAGGGACTCGCGCACCGCCCCTACCGAGGCGACCGCTTGGCCGTCGTCACCGCCCCCGGGCATCCGCTGGCCCGCCGCGACGCGGTCTGGTTCGAGGAAGCGCTCGAATACGAGCACGTCAACATGCCGGCTGCAGGCGCTGTGCTGAGGATGCTGCAGACGGCGGCGAGCCAGAGCGGGAAGCCCTTGCGGCACCGCGTGACAGTCAGCAATTTCGATTCTGCCTTTCGCGTGGTGCTGGCGGGGCTGGCGATCAGCGTCGCCCCCATCGAAGTGGCCACGCCTTACGCCATGGCGCACGGCCTGCGAGTGCTGCCGCTGGAGGACGCCTGGAGCCGCCGGCGATTTGCCATCTGCATGCGCAGCGAAACGGCGCTGCCCACCGCGGCGGCCTTGCTGTTGGAACATCTGGTGGGCGCGGGCGCCGCCAACGAAGGCGATGCGAGCCCGGGCCGCAATTAGCCAGGCTGAACTCGGATTAGGATATTTAGTTTCTCTAATCTGTTCCCTTTGGCTAGTCTGTGCGCCCGCCATCTTGAGTTTCAGGCATGACCACCGCCTTCATCCCCGGATTCCTTCTCAGCCTAGGCCTGATCGTGGCGATCGGCGCACAAAACGCCTTTGTGCTGCGCCAGGGTTTGCGCAAGGAGCATGTCTTCATGATTTGCCTGGCCTGCGCCTTTTCCGATGCCGTGCTTATTGCCGCCGGCGTGGCGGGCTTCGGCGTCGCCGTGGGCGCCCTGCCCTGGCTCGAGCCCGCCATGCGTTATGGCGGCGCGCTGTTTCTCTTCGTTTATGCCGCCCGCAGCCTGCACTCGGCGTTGCGCGCGCAGCATGAACACCTGGAGCCCTCATCCGGCCAGGCGCAGGACTGGCGCGCCGCGCTCGCCACCTGCCTGGCCCTCACCTGGCTGAATCCCCACGTGTATCTCGACACCGTGGTGCTGCTTGGGTCCATCTCCAGCCAGTACGAAGGACACAAGCTTGCCTTCGCGCTGGGCGCGAGCTTTGCCTCGTTCTCTTTTTTCTTCGCGCTGGGATATGGCGCCCGATTGCTGCGGCCAATATTTGCCAGCCCCGGCGCCTGGCGCGCCCTGGACGGCGGGGTGGGCATCGTGATGTTGGCCATCGGCGTAGGGCTTGTGACCTAGCCCTTCTTGTCCCTATGGCGGAGGCCTTTGCGGACCGCCCGCTGCTACGCTGACCTGCCACTCAGCTTCGGGATACCGGCCATGCGTACCCTCTTCGGCACAGCCGCGCTTGCCGCCTTGCTATGGAGCGGCGCGACGTGCGCCCAGTATGTCGTGCAGACCCAGGACATGAGCGGCAAATGGAGCGTGCCGAATCCCCAGTACGCAGGCGTGCCCGAACTGTTCCGGGCAAGCTCCGGCGCCAAGCGCGCCTGCCTGGACCGCGGGCCTCCCAGCAACCTCTACCGCGCCACCAAGGTCATCGACCTGCGCACCGGCGAAGAAGTGCTGCTCGTCGATTGCATCCCCATACGCAAAGCGCAGCGCGAAAGGTCCGAACAGATCCGGGCCAATGCGGCGAAGCCGGCGGCAGCGCCATGAAACGAACGAAACGGCCCCTGGCGTACCGCGCCTATCGGGCGGGTTTGCCGTCCCTTTCGCCGGCGGACGAATTCACGTAATCCTTGACCGTGCCGTCCTTGTTGTAGGTCACGGTCAGCGTGCGCTGGTCCTGCATGGCGCCGAACTCGCTGTTGTTGAAGTAGAACCAGCTGGCGGTCCGAAGACCTTGTGCATTGACGTGCTGCGTCCGCGGTGGACCGAAATCACGGACCATGTCGTCGAACGTGGTGGCGTTGATCTTAATGGCTTCCACCTTCGACTGGGTGACCATGTCGCCTGGCGTGGGGGCGGCGCAGCCGGCCACGATGGCGGCCATGAAAAGCAAAGACGATCTCATTCGGCTTCCCCGATCCTGTAGCCGCCGAGAGCGGCCGTTGTGGTTATGACTTTCGGAAGCCCATAAGAATACCCTGACCGCAAGCGACCAAGGGCACGGGGCCGGCAGGCACGGCGGCGGCGTCGCGGGCGTCATATTGCGGTCATCTACAATGCGCCCAGTTGCCGTGCGCGAAGAGGCGCCGGCCTGCAACACATAGGCAGCATGACGCGCGCGAAGAAATCAGCACCCCGAAAGAAAGCCCCGGCGGGCAGGAGCAAGGCCGCGGCCCCCGGCCGAATCTACCGCTTCCTGCGTACGTTCGCCCTCACCTCGCTGGCCAGTTTTGGCGCGGCCACGTATGCGCTGAATCCGCAATGGCGCGCCCAGTTCTCGCTTGACGACATCCTGGCGCGCCTGTCGTGGCCGACCGAAGAGAAATTCGCGCCGGCGGCCGTGCCCGCCGGAGGCCTGGCCCACACCCGGTTCGCCGAGTGTCCGCAGTTCTTCCCGCAAGCCCGCCCGCCGGTCGTCCCGGCCAGCCTGGCGCTGCGCGAGCTGTGTTTTTCCAACTTCGCCATCCTGCACAACGGCCAGACCAAGACACCGGTCTTCGTCGCGGAGCGCCTGAACCGGAAAGTGCTGACCGAGGCGCAGGGCATGCCGCGGTCCGACAAGTTCTACCCCGAGGCCCGCGTGCCGCGCGCCGAACGCGCCGAGCTGGTGGATTACCGCGGATCGGGCTATTCCCGCGGACACATGGCGCCAGCGGGCGACATGTCCACGCGTGAGGCCATGGCGCAGAGCTTTTCCCTGGCGAACATGGTTCCCCAGGACCAGACGCACAATGGCGGCCCGTGGAGCCAGATCGAGCAGGACACCCGCAAATACGTGATGCGCGCTTCGGGAGACGTGTACGTCTTCACGGGGCCCTACTACGGCGACAAACCCAAAGAGATCGGCTCGGGCGTCGCGGTGCCCAGCCACCTTTTCAAAGTGGTCTACGACGCGACGACCGGGCGGTCCTGGGTGCATTGGCAGGCCAACAGCGCCCAGACCCGCGCGGGCGCGCCCATCGGCTATGACGAGTTCGTACGGCGCACCGGCATGCGGCTGCTGCCCGACGCCGCGAACTGAAATCCGGGCAGCAGGAGCCGGTTCGCTACTTGGGGCGAGGTGATCGCAGGCCCTGGTCCACCGCGGGCCATTCGCCCGCACGCAGGCGCGGCAGGCATTGGACCATGGCCCGCGCGACATTGCGCACTTCTTCCTGGACCGCTTTGTCAGCGTCCAGGTCGGCATGACTGGTGGCGTAGGGCTCGTAATAGCCTATGTAGCGGTCCAGCCGGGACGACGCGCCGGCATCGACCATCCCCATCCATTCCAGCCAGTCGCTCAATGCGCGCCGTTGGCCCTCGATGCCGGCCACGTCGCCATGCACGACTACCCCATACGCGCGCCCTGCCAGGTGCTTCGGGTACGGCCATCCGTCCATTTCGAGTTGCTTGGCCTTCAACGGATCCTTGCCCGAGGTGGTGGTGGGATCCGGGTTGCCGCCGTCGGCGCATACCAGCCGGTCGATCATCAGCTTCAACGGGCTGGGGGACTGGTACCAGTAGGTAGGCGCAACCAGAATCACACCATGCGCCGCCACCCACTGCTCGTAGATGTCGTTCATCGCATCGTTGTCCTGGCCGAGCGAATGATTGGGATAGCAGCTACAGGGCCAATGGCAAAGCGGCATCGCCGTGGACACGCAGCCTTTGCAGGGATGGATCAGATATTGGTATTCGGAGCACAGCCGGCTCAGATCCAGCATGTCGGCCTGCACGCCGGCCCCTTCGATTTCGTCCCGCACGATCTGCGCAAGCCGCCAGCTCTTGGAAACCTCGCCCGGACAGGTGCCATCGTTGCGCGCCGCGCCGATAACCACCAGCACGCGTGAACGGGTATCAGCCTGGCGCTGGACGTGGGCCGCGCGCAACAAGCGGTCGTGCGTTTCCTTCCATTCCACCGACAGTTCGTAGCCGGGATCGGCATAGCCCGGCCCCGCTCTTTCGGTCAGGGGCGCCTTGCGTCCGTGCTCATACGCGTCCCAGGCGATGGCTTCGAGCCGCTCAAGCGCCTGGCTTTCGGCCTGGAATGCCGGATCGTAGAAGCGGCGCATGAAGCGCAAGCGGAAAGTATCGCGCGGCAGTGTGCCGGCGTATTGTCCTTTGCGGACATCTAGCGTGGGCTTGGTCATGGAATCCGCCTGGAGTATCGAACCACCGGATCAAGCAGCAATTGCCATGCCCGGCGGTCAGGCCAGCCGGCGAATTGCCAGCGTCGTGTTGTTGCCCCCCATCCCAAACGAGTTGCTCAATGCCAGGTTCAGCGATGGCAGCGAACGCGCCGTCGCCGGCACATAGTCCAGATCGCATTGGTCGTCGCCCGGTTCGAAAAACAGGGTTGGCGGAACGATGCCTCGGGAGACAGCCATCGCCGTGACGGCGGCCTCGATGGCGCCGGCCGCGCCGATCGCATGGCCGATCGCCCCCTTGATGCTGCTGACGGGTAGGTCGCGCGCGTGTGGCCCGAACACGCGTTTGATCGCAGCGGTCTCGATCCTGTCGCCTACCAGGGTGCCAGTCGCGTGCGCGTTGATATACCCCACGTCGCCCGGCGACAGACCGCCGTCCGCCAGGCAGCGCGACATCGCCAGGGCCTGGCCGTCCGAGTCCGGGCGCAATGGATGGGTGCCATCATTGCTGACGCCATACCCGCAGATCTCCGCGATGGGCACGGCATTGCGCGCCGCGGCATGTTCGGCGGACTCCAGCACCAGCATCGCCGCCCCTTCCGCCAGCGCAAACCCCGTGCGCCGCAGGCTGAAAGGCCGGCAGCTTCCCTCGTCACCGTCGGGCGGATCCGCGCACAACACGTGCAATTGATTCCAAGCCGCCATGATGATCGGAGTCAGCATGGCTTCCGTCCCGCCGGCAATCGCTACGTCCAGGTAGCCGTCCCGGATACGCCGGAATGCCTCGCCAATGGCCACGGCGCCGGCGGAACATGCGGTGGTGTAGGTCTGCGCCTCGGCCTGCGTCTTGAGCTGCTGCGCGATGTGCGCCGCGGGCGCATTTGGCATGGTCGCAGGCACGACCAGCACGGAACGTTTTGGCGTCACTCCGTGATAGGCCTCGACGGCCTCGCACAGCGTCAGGACGCCGCCAATGCCCGTTCCCACGAAAACGCCGCAGGCCGCCTTTTGCGTGTCGTCCAGCCCGGCATGCGCCAGCGCCTCGCCGGCCGCGTGGTGCGCCATCAGGGTGACGCGGTCCATCATGCGCACCTGTGCGGGATGCAGGCCTGCAGCCACATCGGCTCGCACATAGCCGACCTTCCGACCAATGCCACCGTCGGGATGCCAGTTCACACCGCATCGACCCGCGGACAGGGCGTCGAAGGTCTGCGCGGCCGTATCGCCCACCGCCGTCACCATGCCGATGGCGGTGATCACGACTTGCTTGCGTTGCGTCATGGCGCCGCTCCGGTCAGTCAGCGGGCGACGCAGGCGGCGTTGTCGCCGTCGATTTGGAGGGGGCCGCCATCGAAGGAACCGCGGCCGGCTGCGGGCCATTGCCGGCCGACCCCGCCCGCCGCTCGGCCGCCTGCGCCACGCGCGCGGCCACACTGCCCTCCGCGGGGCCTTCAGCCATGCGCGCGACAACCTTGTGCATGTAGACGATCAATGCGGACAGATCCGAAGGAAAAACGCTCGTGATCTCCTGCGCGCCGGTGGCGTGATCGGCGGGAAGCATTTCGTCGGTCGGGACATTGAACTGGGTCTCAACCTCGAGAAGGATTTCCAGGATGGCCAACGAGTCGAACTGCGTGATGACCGCCGAAAAGGGCTGGTCCTCGAGCAGTGGCGCGGGCTCGCATCGGCAGACGTCCGCAATGATGGCAGCGAGCTTTTCTCGCAAGATCGAATCGTCCGGCAGGACTGGTGTCGTCGGCTGGGTTTGCATGGTCGAGGCCCTCATAGACATTGATCCGTCAACGTCGCGCGGCGGTTTCACGCACAGAAATCCGCCGCAAGAAACAGCGTCCTGCGCCGTTGTGCAGGCGCAGGGGCTGACAGGTCGTTCCGCCGTTTCGCGCATGGGGCGAAATCATCAGGCGGCTCGGGAGCTGGCATTTCCAAATACCGGACACTCCCACTATATGACATAGGCGCCGATCCGGCGGACTGGTTTCGCGTCTGGTCGTCGCAACGGCGGGCAGCGCCTGATCGCAGCGGCCCGGCATCTTCAGCTGTAAGTGAGCGTCAAAGTCGCCTTGGCGCTGACCGCGCCAGCCGTTGGCGTGGCGGTTACCTGCTGGTAGCTGGCTCCCACCTGGTATGACCACGTGGCGGTCGGAACGGCCCCGACGGCGGTCCCCAGGTTTTTTTCGGCCAAGCCTAGCGTCGGCTGCCGAAAGCCACCGGTCTGCGTGTCGTAGACCCACAGCTTCACGCCGACCCCCTTGGCACCGGTGGTCGTGGTGTCCTGGTTGGCCAGCGTCGCGTCATAGCCGCTGACTGCGGTTCCCGAAATGGACATGGTGGGCGCCAGATAGCTGCCGCTGGAGCAACTGACCTGAAGCGTGGTCGACGTCATCGCCCCGGCTGCCCCGCTCTTCAGCGCGGAAAGCGTGGCGTCGGGCAATGTCAAGTTGAGCGCGGCCGGATTGGTCACGCTGCACGTCGGCACCGACAGGGTGACGATCCCGTACAGGCCGACGTGATAAAGCGCGGTGGGAAGCGTTACCCCCGCGCCCGTTACGGTCGTCGTGGCGAAGATCTCGTTCGTATTCAACCTGCCGGCAGATATCGGCTCGCCCGTTGCAACGACCTCGACGCGTGCTTTCGCGCCCGGCACGTAGCTGGAGTCAAACGGAAAAATCAACACACCGCTGGCGTAACTGTTGACGTGGCTGACTGGCGCCGTCACCGACCCGGAGGTGCTGGTGTAATAAAAGACGCGAAAGCCGATGCCTTTGTAGCTCGTCTTGTATATGTCCGTGCCGGGAATCAGTGCTTTTGAGCTGGCGAAGGTTTCGACGACGCCCGGGGGGCAGCCGTAAAGCGGCGCCGCCGTACCCTGCGCCCCCCCCGAAAGCGCCGGCAGCGCCGTTTCCACGGCGAACAACAGTTGCCCTTGCGTGGGCTGCGATGGCACGGCCAGCGAGCTTCTTCCCGCGCTCAGCACGTATTGATTTCCGCCGTAGGCTTGATAAAGCGTCCCGCTAGGGCCGCGGCCTCCGTTGTTGACGGAGCATCGGGTCGCCCGTGCGTCCAGCGGCCCCGCCACTGCGTCCTGCGCGCTGCCAATGGCGCCGATGGCCCAGAGCAAAGCCAGGCAAAGCCCCGCGCCAGCAGGCCCGACGCGCCCGAAAGCGCGGCGGGGTATATCTACATTATCTAGGCGCATGTGAGCTCCATGCTTGTCCCTTCGGCGTCGGAGCCCACCGTGGATGCATCTATTTCGAATGCGCAATGCTGCTCCAGCGCTCCGCCCCATTTAACTGTGAAGTGGTTCATTCCCTGCAGGCCGGTCAGCCAGGCGCGACCCACCGGCCCGACAATACCGCGCTGCTTGCCGTCCGGCTCGTAGATGGCCGCGCCGAATGGCAGCTCCGTGCCCGCGGCGTTCTTGAGGACCACAAGTACCGTGCGTCCCAGTTCGGTTTCGAACTTTGCGACGACGATCGCGCCGCGGGTGGGAACGACGGTTGCAACGTTCTGGCCCAACGTCGCGTTGGTATCGTCAAAATCGGGCTTCAATGAGATGCGATTTTCTCGATAAGGCGTGGCGGACGGGACCAATGCCCTGCCCGAACTGTTGGTTCGGACTCCCGGATAGGACTCCACCTCGACGCCCGCCGCGCCGGGCGCTTCGACGATGACCGCGGTCTCGCCGATGTTCTGCCCGAGCAGCACGCCCTTGCCGTCCATGACGACGGCACCGCTGAAGTCGATATTCGTATTGGACGCGCCGGCGTTGTAGCCGTGGCTAAGGTTCGCAAGGCCTACAGGCGAGGCGTAGCTCATCGACGCATAGCCTCGGCCACCGTTTCCTCCTGCAGGCGAGCCATGCGTCACCCCTCCCTGCACCGCGTAGGTCAGAGAGTAATCGTCGGTCAGCGCGCCGCTGAGGTTGACATCCTGGCTCACCCCCTGGCCTTGCGTGCGGGACATCGTGTAGCTCGCGTTGTGCGTACCGCCCAGCGGTATGCTCAGCGTCAGCATGGCGGTCGATTGCCGCTTCTGCCAGGGGCTGGTGTTGACGCCGTAATTGAGCGCATAGCCGACCGGCCCGATCGCGCTGGAAAATGAGAACTGCGCAAAGGTCGCATTGCGCGGCGCGTTCCGGTAAGCAATACCGTAATAGTTGAACGACAACGAGCTTGTCTTTCCGACCCGTTGGGACAGCCACAGCTGATATTCGTGCATCCGTTCGTAGCCCCGGTAGGTATCGTTCCGGCTGCGTTCGCGCACTGCGTCGTCCAGGCTTCGGTAGCCGTCGGAGTTGTATCGATATCCGGCCAGCGTCAGATCGGTGCCCAAGGACGGAAATGCCTTCGCGTACTGGATGCGCGCAGCGGCGCCCACCTGCTTCTTTCCCTGCGCGTCGCGCGAATGCGAAGTGGTCACGTCCGTTGATATGGCGCCCAGCTCCCGAAGGTTCAGGGCCAGCCCGGCTGCTCCCGCGTAGTAACCGCCTTGCGCGCCGGTCAGCCCGCCATACGCGGTCATGCCTAACGGCAGTCCATGCGCAAGCGTGAGCTGCGCCATCATGGGGCGCTCGTCCACATAAGACTGCCGATGCTGCCCCAGGGCGAAGCTGTAGTTCCAGGTTCCTTCACGCAGCATTGTCGGCAGGGCCGAGAATGGCTGATAGAACCGCGTCGTGCGGCCACCGAGTTCTTCGATGATCACTTCAAGGTCGCCGCCCCCAGGCGTCGAATAAAGATCGTCGATGACGAAGGGCCCCGCCGGCACGAACGTCGTGTAGATCGCGTAGCCATTCTGGCGCACCGTCACTTTGGCGTTCGAGGGGGCCACGCCTCGCACGACAGGCGCAAAGCCGCGTTGGCTGTCCGGCAGCATCCCTTCGTCGGATTGAAGGATGACGCCGCGAAAGCGCGTCGCATTGAATATGTTTCCGGGCGTCGAGCTATCGCCTGCGCGCAGCCACCCGCGCCAGGCCGCGATGTCACGCTCAGCGTAAAGATCGCTCCAGTCCCAGTTGGAACGTCCCGAACTTTCGTAGTAGCTGCCGTTTGCACGCAGGCGCCACGCCCCCAGGTTGAATCCATTCCGAAAGCTTGCAAATGTGTTGCTGGAATTGCTGCCGTGGCCGCTGGAGAATCGTGAGGCGTTATGCGACAGCCGGTAGGACGACCAGAATGCGGTCGTGCCGTGGTCCCAAAGATCGGGAGAAACGCTGCCGCGCGCCTTCCGGTCCAGCGCCGCCTGGGCGATGGACACTTCCAGGATGTTCTTGTCCTGGTCGTAGCGCGCCTCGGCTGAAGGCAGCGCTTTCAACGCCCCCGTGCAGCCGGCCGCGCCCGCCCCCTGCAACGCAGGGAAGGCATCGGTCTTCACGCCCATTTCTTTCAGCAGCGCAACAGGAAGACACGGCTGTGCATCCTCCATGCCTTCAACAGCGGCAAACTCTACGTCGCGCATGCCGAAAGCCTGCCGATTGAGCTGGATCATGACGGACTTGCGACCAGGCAAGGTCCGGTTTGAAAAGGCGAACACCGACAGATCGACGCCCCCCGCGCCGGACTTCTGATGCAAGAAGCTGCTGTCAAACATCGCGGCGTCCTGATCGGCCTCGGCCGCCTGGCCCACCGGGCAGGCAGCAAGAATCGCGACCGCCGACAAGCCGGCCGTCATCCGATTCAAAGCGGAGATCACTGCTGGCGCCCAGGTTGAGCGTCAGCCTTGTGCTGCACCGTGATATCTGCCCAGGTATCGACAACACCGTAGTCATTGACCACTTTTGCCGTTGCTTTCGTCGAGCCATTCGGGCACTTTGCCAGCGGCAGCAGCGTAGTGGCCAGGGGCTTGGCGACGACCGTGCGCCCGAACCCGTCAGCTTCCCCGGGGAAATCTATCCCCGAAAAGTTGACGGTGAAGACCGACGTGTTCTTGATGGCGAGCTGGCACGTGCTGCCGTCCTTGTGCCACGACCACTGCACCAGAGAGGCATCGCGCGGCATCTTCTGGATGGCTTCCGGCCGGTAGAACAGCTTGATGCGCGTACGCGTAGCCAGCGTCAGACTGTTCTCAGCGGCGCCTGCCTTCTTTTGCGGAATTTCCAGCACGTTCAGCCAGTAATAGCTTTCGCGGTCGGCAGGCATGCCGCCCCCTACGCGCGTAATGGTGAGGCTGCGCTCCGCATTGCCGTCGAACCGACTCAAGGGAGGGGTCACAAAAAAGGGAGTTTCCATTTCCTCGGACTCCCCATCGATCCAGGTCTGGACGACGAAGGGGTCGGTGCCGTGATTCTTGGCAAAGATGGACGCACTTTTGTCTTTCTCGTTGAAAACGACACGCGTGCTGGACAACTGCACAGCCGCATTCGCCGAACCGAAAGCCAGTGCACAAAGCGTGGCAACAGCGGGAAGAACGCACTTGACGAAAATATTCATGATGCTGACGCGCGGCTCGCTGCGGACGATCCGGCTTAAATCCAGTAGAGATTGAAAATTCGGCCGCCGCATCGGTGTCATGGCCGGACCATTCCGGGCTCAGGAGTAAGTCAGCGTGATCGTTGCCGTGGCATTGGCCGTGCCCGATCGAATTCCGGTCGCGCTTGGAGGTTTGATGTAGTAGCTGGTGAACAGGAACGTGTTCTTGATCGAATTCACGTTGAATGGGTAGGACTGACTTCCGTCCATGCGCACATTGACTCCCGATCCGTGTGTGGGGTCGTTCGTGCGCACCTGCACGCCAAAGCCGGTAGCGGCCCCCTCGCCAGCCGTCAATGCAAGAACGGTCGAGTCGCCGTATGCGGTCGTGCCGGTAAAGCGCAGACTGGCGGCCTGCAGAGTGGATATCTCGCAGTTTCCCAGGGTTACGGTGAAGTCCTGCCAGTACTGCTGAGAAGGAAGACTGGACGCGCTGAACTCGGAAATTGGCACATCGCCCATGGCGACCGAGTCCACGGATACGGTGCACGGAGTGCTGGTGATGCGCCCAGAGATGCTCAGCGTCGCCGTCTGCCCATGCGCCACGCAAGCCGACGAAAGCAGAACCGCAGCGATCGTCAGATTTCCAATATTTAAGTGCATAAACTCTTCCGCCACATGCGGGCCAGGCGCTTGCCCGGCCCGCTGTCATACTTGCCCGCGAATTACGAGTAGGTGACTTCGAACACCGCGCGCGCGTTGGCCGGACCGGCCGTGACGGAGGCGTCGGTCGCTTCGTAGTAAGCCTTGAAGTTGAAATTGTTGGTGCCGGCAGCCAGCGTGTAGCTGGTAGCGGCGCCACCAACGATCACGTCGACGTCGCGCTCGTCCACCAGGGCGACTGCGACACCCTGTGCGCCGGCGGCGTTTTCAAGACCAAGAAGGCGGCTGCTGACGACGCTGCCAGCGCCCGGGCGGAACGCGATGGAGGCCGTTTGCTGCGTGGAAATATCGCAGTTCAACAGCGAGATGGTGAACGGGACGGCGGGACTGCGATCGCCCACGGCGTTGAAGTTGTTGGTGGAGATGGTGCCCATGGAAACCACCATGTCGGCGCCCTGCTGACCGCCGCCGATGGAGCACGGCGAAGTGGTGATTTCCCCCTGGAAGGAGATGTTGCCGCTATCGGCCGACACAGCGCCCGCGAAGGCGGCAAAGCTGGTGGCGATCAGGGTGTTGAGAACGAGCTTTTTCATGATTGACAGACCTATCAGGTTAAGGAAAAAAACGATTAAGTTGGCGATTCAGCGCGCCAACCAAGTGCTTGCATCCGGGTCCGGCCGCAGGAGGCGCCGGCATTGATCCGACCCAGACGCGCAAGATGGCCCAACAGCCGGTTCGCGGGCCAGAAGACGCCACGGCGCACAATTCGGCCCAACAGGTGCTGCTGCTTGCTAACGCCCAGTTCGTACTTCAGGTCAGCGACCATCCACCGAACCACCACCGCAAGTTTTTTCGCTAGCTGCGGATGCCTCTGCATCAGCCGCAGGCATGGGATTGCCCATATCCGATAGCCCAGGTAGCTGGTCGACGTGAACCTGCGGGCACAATCAGTAGCGTCGTAGACCCAGTCCTGGAACGAAATCAGCTCTTGGCGGCGCAACTGGTTGCACACGATCTTCATTTCAAAATCGGCCCAAATTCCAAGCTTGCTCATACAAGTCACTCGACCAGTAAGGTCGCAGTCGGACGGCCTGCGTTTGCCGGCGCTCGATGCCTCGAACGCTTTGAATCGGTTAGGTATTTGAAGATCGCGTAGCCAAGCCACAGCAGCAACATGAACGGAACGCCGATGTGCAGCGTGGACACGAATTCATCGATCGCCAGCGTGGAACCCGCAATGGCGACCACGACCAGCGCCCCCGCTGTCGGCGCGATGGCGCCGATGCAGCGTTGTGTGCGGGACTTCAGATGCACTGTCTTGCTCCCCATCCGGTGGCGCGCGCTAGCCAGGAAAATGGCCAGCCATACGAATAGCAGCCCGGTCGTGGCGATGGCCGTCGCTGCAACGTAGGCTGCGCCCGCCTGCCAGGTGTTGAGCAGTAGAACAACTATGGACAGCGCTCCGGTCGCCATGACCGCACGCACCGGGCCGCGAGCCGTCGTGCGGCCAAGGCCCACCGGCGCCTGCCCAGCCCGCGCCATGCTGAACAACATTCGCGAAGCGCAGTAAATCTGGCTGTTGAGAACCGACAGAATGGTGACCAGCACCAGCACGCGAAACAGCGTGTTCGGCCAGGGAAGGCCAGCCAAACCGAGCAAGGTTCCGAAGGGCGGCTGCGACAACGACGCCGCGCCGCTTTGAACCAATGCCGAGGCAGATGCCGCTGCCGCTAGCGCCAGGCCCACGACGGCCAGCGTGGTGACGCGCAACCTGCACCGCAGCCCGTCAGCGCTTATTTTGGTTTCGGCGGCCACAATGGCCAGCGACTCGATGCCGACAAAGCCCAGCGTTGCAAGCATGAACGCCTGCCAGATATTGACGAACGGCACCTCTGCCAAACTGGACGCGAAGCCGACGGATGACTGCGACTGGACGGAGAAACCCTGCGCGGCGTGATATACCGCCAGCGCGATGAGGGCAATCAGGGACAGTATCTTGAACGCCGAGAGCGCGACCTCGCAATGCGCAAATGTTCTTGCCCCGCCCAGGTTCACCAGCACCAGGCCGGCAAGCAGAACCGAAAGCACGGCCGCCGTGTTGGCGTGCGGGAGCCAGGCCGCCAGGACGGGCGTCAGCAGCGAGACCTCGGTTCCGATGATCAACACCAAGGAAGCCAGGTATGCCGCGCGCACCAGAAACCCTGTAGCGGGGCCAAGGTGGCATTCCGCGTAGGACCCAAAGGCGCCGGGCGTTGCGCGTTGGGCGACCATGCTGCCCAGGCAAACCATCAGCAGCAACGCCACGAGGCCTGCGGCCATATAGGCGGGAACCGCCGCGGAACCAGCCACCAGCAGGGGAAACGCGCTGCCCGACACAAGGCCATAGCTGATGACTGTGCCAAACGCGACCATGGACATTTGCCGTCCGGTCAGGACGACGGGCAAAGCCGACTCTCGATTCACGATGTAATTCAGGGCATTCATGACGGGGTACCATTCCCAGATGTCGAGGGGTACACCGCATGCAGCGCCAAACCTCATTGAGGCGAGACTGTAGACGTCGGGTCAGAGCGCGTATGTAGAAAAATTATGAAAGGCGCACGGCGATGCCTCCTACGTCGGATCGGTAGGAGAAACGCAAGAGCAAGACGGCGCGGAGGGGACGGATGAACGCACACTGGTGCACGTGTGGTCCAGCTTCACCCGACCGGCCAAACCGCAATGACAATGGCGGTTTTGATGTCGCAGGATTGATCAACGCGCACAAAAAATCTATCAGTCTGGTTTGATGCTTTCGGCGCGTGGGGGCAAAGCGCTCTGCCTAATGGGCTAGCAAGCAAGCATCGCTTCAAGCAGTCATCTATTGAGTATTCGCTTCAACTCTTCGAAAAAAGAAGCAACTGTATGACCCCATAGGGCAGGATCAAAAGATCCCCAACGCTCTGCGAACGCGGCTTCAGCCCCGACATTGTGGTCGACAATAAACTTATCCATCTCGCTGCATGCTCGTTGAATTCGTTCCGTGCCCACAACGCGCTTATAGCAGAGTGCAATTTCCTCGATCGTTTCACCGAAGATTTCAAAGTCCTCGATGAAATAGGCGCCAATGAACTGCTCAAGTTCTGGATACTGATGCTCGTTCGATTCCATCACACGCCCAGGTACGCGGTAAGAAGGTAGTAAGGCATATCGTTGAACGGTTCTTTCTTCAGCAAAATAATCACCTGTTGTCCTTTGACCAAGTCGGATGCTCCACGGACCAAAACGACACCCACATCATCCGCCGTCAAAGCAGTTAGACGCAACACATCACTTGCCGGTGCTGATTGCGCCCAGTTGAGTATGTCCTCAGCACGATTGCGCATCACTGCATTTATGGCGTGCTCGGCATCCTGAATCGAATGAAAGGTCGAAGCCGCTGGAAGGTTAGGCTGTTTTTTCAACCTCGCTTCAAGATACGCCCTCGGCTTCCCAACATGCTTGGCGATGGTGTGCCCTCCAAGTCCGCCGTGCACTGTAGCCTCGTGCCTGGACAAAGAAAGTCGGCCAGCGGCAATACTCGTAACACGGGCAGCTTTTATTGCACCCGCGAATCCGACTGGCACGGCAAGCTCGACAGACATGCCCAGCGTCCTGCCAGATCCAGGCCCCGCGCCGAGCCGGGTTGAAAGCTCGGTAAGCCCCCTCTCCGTCAATGATCGAATCTGCTGCCCGGTCCAGACCTCATGCAGACCTGATGAAGCTGTGTCTATGCCGTGGCCACCCAAGACCACGCACCCGATCTTTGTCGCACCCGTTGGTTCCGGCACAGCGCATAACGCGGCGCCACCAACCATTTCGGCCACGCCGCCCGCTAGTGTTAGAGCGCCCCACAAGCGATTCGAGAGGGTCGCCTCGCTGTTAACCGACTCGCCTTGCAGTATTGCCGCCAACTGCACGGGCGTGAGCACAATACTGAAGCCTGATCCTTCGTCCATTCGTTCGCCCCAGTTGTTGATAGATGGGGACGAAGGTCTCAAAAGGCCTGACAGGTGTCGATCAGCTTTGTCTGATGCTCTCGATCAATTTCACGTGTTCCTGCGCGGCCGCATATGGCGGCAGAAGGAAAAACAATTGCGTCGTGGCAGAACCTGTATCAGGCCAATTTGTGCGCATCTGCCGTAGTCGTGTGCGCGGGATCGGAGGATCCACGCCTACTCCTTTGGCCGTCGGTAGACTTCACTCGGTAATCCCCCCGTAAAAGCGTTGGATCCAGAAGTAGAATTTTCTGTTGAGGAGT
>NZ_DAMDGT010000023.1:0-55329 GCF_032102605.1 Achromobacter sp.
GTCGGTCTCCTTGAAAACCATCATAGGCCTGCACACAAAAATCCGGACACTCCCCTCACAACTTCACCAGCAAGAAATCACGAAACCCCCCACTCAAAATTCCAAACTACGCACTCATCAAAACCCCCAGTAATACCCCCATATTTCCATTCCCCCCTCAAACGCATCCGCCACATAACCTCATATCGACTAAGTATTTTTCCGCCCACCAGCGCGATGACAGAATCACTTCGTCTTCTCAAAACACCACCCGATCGGAAACGAAAACATGTCCCCGCTACGCCGCCTTCTGTCCACCGCAGCACTCACGCTCGCGTTCGCCGCCGGCGTCCATGCCGAGGATAAAAACTCGATCACCGTCGGCATCTCCGTCGGCACCGCGGAAAAAATCTTCGACGTCGTCCAGCAAGTCGCTGCCCGCGACGGACTCAAGATCAAGCTCGTGAAATTCAACGACTACCAATTGCCCAACGCCGCCTTGAACGCCGGCGACCTCGATGCCAATGCGTTTCAGCACAAGCCCTTCCTCGACAACCAGATCAAAGCGCGTGGTTTCGACATCGTGCCCGTCGGCCTGACCGTCACCGCGCCGCTCGGCTTCTACTCGCGCAAGATCAAGTCGCTGGATGAACTGCCGGAAGGCGCATCCGTTGGCATCCAGAACGACCCCTCCAACGGCAACCGCGCCTTGCGGCTGCTGTCGGCCTACAAACTCATCACCCTCAAGCCCGAGGCTGAACAGAAGAACAACGCCACGCCGCTGGACGTCGTGTCCAACCCACGCAAGCTCAAGCTCGTCGCGCTGGATGCCGCGCAGTTGCCGCGTTCGCTGGATGACCTGACCGCGGCGTCCATCAACAACGACTATGCCGAGCAAGCGGGCCTGGTGCCGGCGCGCGACGCCATCGGGCGCGAGGCGGCCGATGGTCCCTACGCCAACCTCATTGCCGTGCGCACCAAGGATCGCGACCAGCCGTGGGTCAAGAAACTCGTGTCCGCGTACCAGTCTCCCGAGGTGCGCGCCTACATCGAGCGTGAATTCAAAGGCTCGCTCGTCCCCGCCTTCTAACGCAACATCCCGGCGATTCACCATGAGCATTCTCACCCTGGCGGGCAGTCCGTCGCAGCGTTCCCGTTCCTCCGCCTTGTTGCGCCATGCCGCCCACATCCTGCGCGCGCGCGGACTGCGGATCAGTGAGCTCGGTTTGCGCGACATCCCCGCCGAAGAACTGATCGAAGGCCACTACAGCGGCGCGGCTGCCGGTGCGCTGCGGGCGCGCGTGGCGGCCGCGGATGCGGTGCTGATCTCCACGCCGGTCTACAAGGCCTCGTTCTCGGGCGGGCTGAAAGCCGTGCTCGACCTGCTGGACGAAAAGGCGCTGGCCGGCAAGGTTGTGCTGCCGATCGCGACCGGCGGCAGTCCCGCGCATCTGCTGGCGCTGGAATACGGCCTGAAGCCCGTCCTGTCCGCCCTTGGCGCGCGCCACATCCTGGCCGGCGTCTACGCCACCGACAAGCAGGTGCGGCTGGACGAACAGGGCAATGCCGACATCGACGACGACGTGCGCGGACGCCTCGAGGATTCCGTCGATCGTCTGTCCGAACAGGTGCTGCCGCGCGGCGCCGCCGTCAACGAAGCCTACGACCTGGGTCGCCTCGCGCTGGCGGGCGGGTTCAGCGTCTGACCTGGAGTTTTCCGATGGATGTTTTCTGGTTCATTCCCACGCACGGGGATTCCCGATATCTCGGCACCAGCCGCGGCGCGCGCGCCGCCAGCTACGACTACTTCCGGCAGGTCGCGGTGGCCGCCGACACGCTGGGCTATGACGGCGTGCTGCTGCCGACGGGCCGCTCGTGCGAAGACGCATGGGTCGTGGCGTCCAGCCTCATCGGTGCGACGCGCAACCTGAAATTCCTGGTGGCGATCCGCCCGGGCGTCAGTTCGCCCCAGGTGTCCGCCCGCATGGCCGCCACCTTCGATCGCCTGTCCGAAGGGCGGCTGCTGGTCAACGTGGTGACGGGCGGCGACCCCGGTGAACTGGAAGGCGACGGCGTCTTCGTCAGCCACGACCAGCGCTATGCCATTACGGCCGACTACCTGAAGATCTGGCGCGGCATCCTGCAGAACAGCCACCAGGCCGAAGGCTTCAGCTTCGAAGGCGAACAGCTGGTTTCCAAGGGCGGGAAGGTCATCTATCCGCCCGTCCAGAAGCCCTATCCGCCGTTGTACTTTGGTGGCTCGTCCGAAGCCGCGCATGAACTGGCGGCCGAACAGCTTGACGTCTACCTGACCTGGGGCGAACCGCCCGACGCCGTCGCGCGCAAGATCGCCGACGTGCGCGAGCGCGCGGCGCGTCATGGCCGCAGCGTCCGGTTCGGCATACGCCTGCACGTCATCGTGCGCGAAACCACCGAGGCGGCGTGGGCCGCGGCGGACGAGCTCATCAGCCATCTCAGCGACGACGCCGTGCAGGCCGCGCAGGCGGCCTTCTCCAAGATGGATTCCGAAGGCCAGCGCCGCATGGCCGCCCTGCATGGCGGCAAGCTGACCGACGGTAAGGGAGGCCGGTCCCATCTGGAGATCTCGCCCAATCTGTGGGCAGGCGTCGGTCTGGTGCGCGGGGGGGCGGGCACGGCCCTGGTGGGCGATCCGCAGACCGTGGCGGAGCGCATTCAGGAGTACGCGGATCTCGGCATCGACACCTTCATTTTTTCTGGCTATCCGCACCTGGAAGAGTCGTACCGCTTCGCTGAACTGGTCTTTCCGCTGCTGCCGGGCAAGGGCGAGCGCAAGGCGGGCAGCACGGTGCTGACCGGTCCTTTCGGCGAGGTCATGGCCACCGAACTGGTGCCCAAGGAATCGGCAAGCTGATGTCGGACGTTCGCTCCTTGCGCCGCCCCGCGACGCCATCCCGTCGCTGGCTGTCGGCCGCGTCGGCCGCCGCGTTGCCGCCGATCGTGGCCGTGGCCGTTTGGCAGGCGGCGTCGCAAGCCGGCTGGCTGACCGAACGCATCCTGCCGGCGCCGTCATCCGTGGCGGCGGCGACGGCGGCGCTGGCGCGGTCTGGCGAACTCTGGGAAGCCGCCGGCGCAAGCGCCCTGCGCGCGCTCATCGGCCTGTTGCTGGGCGGCGCGGCGGGGCTGATCCTGGGTGCGCTGAACGCCATCGCCCGCCGCGCCGGCGCGCAGGCCGACCGCCTTTTGCAAGCGCTGGGCCTGGTGCCCGTGCTGGCCTTCGCGCCCTTGATCCTGTTGTGGCTCGGTGCTGGCGAGACCGCCCGGCTGGCCCTGCTGGCGCTGGGAGCGTTCTTTCCCATTTATCGGCGCACCGTGCGCGGCGTTCGCGAGGTCGATGCCGGACTGGTCGCGATCGGCCAGTCCTGCGGACTGCAGGGTTGGCCGCTGTGCGTGCACGTGATCCTGCCCGGCGCGCTGCCTTCCATGCTTGCCGGCCTGAAGCGGGCAGTGGGCCTGGTGTGGCTGATCCTCGTTGCGCTTGAACTCTTTGCCGCGCCGTCCGGGCTGGGTCGACTGGCGCTGGCTGAGAACGGCGTGGCGCGTCCCGAGGTGCTGCTTGGCGTCATCACGCTCTATGCCGCGATGAGCGCGGTGTCCCGCGCGCTGGTGCTTGCGTTGGAGCGCCGCCTGCTGCGCTGGAGTCCGGCGCATCGCCCGGAACTTTTTTCAAGGACAGATTGATGGCCAAGATCCCCCAACTGCACGACGCGCGCCACGGTGAAGGCGCAAGCCCCGCACCCGCGGCGTCCGCGGGCTCCGCCACCGCGCTCGAAACCCTGGCCGCGCAGCTGGCCGCCACGGCAGTCGAACGCGACCGCGCGGGCGGCCACGCGGCCGCCGAGCGTGAACTCATCCGCGCCAGCGGCCTCTTGCGCCTGTCCATCCCCACCGCCTATGGCGGCGCGGGCGCCAGCTGGTCGACGGTGCTGGCCGCCGTGCGCCGCCTGGCTGAAGTCGATAGCGCGCTGGCGCACGTGTTCGGCTTTCATCATCTGCAGGTCGCGGGTGTGATGCTGTACGGCACGCCGGAACAGCAGGCCTACTTCCTTCCGCCCACCGCCGAGCGCCAGCTTTTCTGGGGCAACGCGCTCAACCCGCTGGACCGCCGCGTCATCGCGCGCGCCGAACTGGACGGCTACCGCATCGACGGCGTGAAGAACTTCAGCTCGGGCTCGGTCGGGTCGGACCTGCTGACGTTTTCCGCGTGGCACAAGCCTTCCGGCACGGCGCTGATTGCGGCATTGCCGACGCAGGCGGACGGCATCACCGTCAATCCCGACTGGGACGCCTTTGGCCAGCGCCAGACCGACAGCGGCACCGTGCGCTTCGATCACGTCCGGCTCGAAGCCATCCAGGTGCTTCAGGCGCCCGGCGTCGAGCCATCGCCGCGCGCCACGCTGCGGTCGCAGGTGGCGCAGCTCATCATGACCAATCTGTATCTGGGCATCGCACGCGGCGCCTTCCACGAGGCGCGCCGCTACGTGCGCGACGACGCCAGGCCTTGGTTCGCCTCAGGCGTTTCGCGCCACGCCGACGATCCCTACGTGCAGGAGCGCTTTGGCGAGTTCTGGCTGCGCGTGCAGTCGGCGCAGGCACTGGCCGACCAGGCCGGGCTGAAGCTGGATGCCGCCATTGCGCGCGGGCCGTCCGTCACGGCCGCGGAGCGCGGTGAAGTGGCGGTGGCCGGGGCCCAGGCCAAGGTCCTGGCGCACCGCGCCGCGCTGGCGGTCGGATCGGACCTGTTTGAAGTGACGGGCGCCAGTTCCACCGCCGCGCGCTACGGCTACGACCGCTACTGGCGCAATGCCCGGGTGCATACCCTGCACGACCCGGTGTCCTACAAGATCCGCGACCTGGGGCGTTATGCGCTGCTGGACCAGGCGCCCGAACCCACCGCCTATTCCTGATGGCCCGTGCAATGACCGAACTTCATGCCCTGTCCGACATCTCCGCCGTGCCGCAGCCCGTCATCCGGCTGGATGCGGTCAGCAAGTCCTTCGCCACGCGCGCCGGGCGGTTCGACGCCGTGCGCAACGTGTCGCTGTCGATCCGCGCCGGCGACACGTTCGGCATCATCGGCAAGAGCGGCGCGGGCAAGTCCACGCTGCTGCGCCTGATCAACCTGCTGGAACGTCCGGACGCCGGCGCCGTGCGCGTGGCCGGGACCGAGCTGACGGCGCTGTCCAAGCGCGATCTGCGGTCGGCGCGGCAGAACATCGGCATGATCTTCCAGCAGTTCAATCTGCTGCAGAACGAAACCGTCTTCGAGAACGTGGCGTTCGCGTTGCGTGTGCATGGCGGGCGCGGCAAACAGGAAGTCGCCGCGCGCGTGCGCGAATGCCTGGAGATCGTGGGGCTGACGGACAAGGCCGCGAGTTATCCCGCCCAGCTGTCCGGCGGCCAGAAGCAGCGCGTGGCGATTGCGCGCGCGCTGGCCAGCGAACCCGCCGTGCTGCTGTGCGACGAGCCCACGTCGGCCCTGGATCCCGAGACCACGCGGTCGGTGCTGAGCGTGCTGCGCGACATCAACAAGCGCCTGGGCGTGACCCTCGTGATCGTCACGCACGAGCTGGCGGTGGTGCGCGCGCTGTGCCGGCACGTTGCCGTCATGGAGAACGGGCAGGTGCTGGAGCAGGCCGAAATCGCCGGCGCCAACGTGCACCTGTCGTCCGCGCTGGGCCGCGAACTGATCCGCGAAGCCACCCACCCCTACGAAGAGGTCGCATGATGCTCGATACCTTTGTGCAGTTGCTGCCCGAGCTGGGCGTCGCGGTCGGGCAGACTTTCCTGATGCTGGCCATCGCGCTGGCGGCGTCCATCCTGCTGGGCGGGCCGCTGGGCATCCTGGTGTTCCTGACTGGGCCGGGGCAGTCGCTGGACCGTCCCGTCTTGCACCGCCTGCTGAGCTGGACGGTGAATACCGTGCGCTCCTTCCCGTTCATCATCCTGCTGGTGGCGCTGGTGCCCTTCACGCGCGTCATCGCCGGCACGTCCATCGGGCCGGTCGCGGCGGCGGTGCCGCTGTCGTTCGCGGCCATTCCCTATTTCGCCCGGCTGGTGGAACAGTGCCTGCGCGAAGTGCCGCGCGGGGTGATCGAAGCCGCGCACGCCGCAGGCGCATCGGAGCTTCAGATCGTGCGCCGTGTGCTGCTGGTGGAGGCCCGTTCGGGACTGGTGCTGGCGCTGACGGTGCTGGCCGTGAGCTTCCTGTCCTACTCGGCCGTGGCCGGGGTGGTGGGCGGCGGCGGCATCGGCGACCTGGCCATTCGCTATGGCTATTACCGCTTCCAGACCGACGTGATGGTGCTGACCGTGGCGCTGCTCGTCGTGCTGGTGCAGATCATTCAATTCGCCGGCAATACCGTCGCGCGACGCATCGACAAACGCTGAAGACCAAGGACTATCATGACGCACTACCGCACTCTGCTGACCGCCACGCTGGCCGCGCTGACGCTTGCAGGCGCCGCTCAGGCGGCCGATCCGGCCAAGAAGGAAATCGTGTTCGGCGCGACGGCCGGCCCTTACAGCGACCAGATCAAGCTAGGCATCAAACCGATCCTGGAAAAGCAGGGCTACACGGTCAAGATCGTCGAGTTCAACGACTACGTGCAGCCGAACTTCGCATTGGCGCAGGGCGCGCTGGACGCCAATGCGTTCCAGCACATCGTGTACCTGAAGAATTTCGCGGCCAAGAACAAGCTGGAACTTTCCGAGCTGGTGAAGGTGCCCACGGCGCCGATCGCCATCTACAGCAAGAAGTACAAAAGCGTCGACGCGGCGCCCGACGGCGTGAGCGTGGCCGTGCCCAACGACCCGACCAACCAGGCCCGCGCGCTGGTTGTGCTGCAGGAGCTGGGCTGGGTGAAATTGCGTGACGGCTATGACCCGCTTCAAGTGTCCGAAAAGGACGTGGCGGCCAATCTGAAGAAGATCAAGCTGATCCCGCTGGAAGCGGCGCAATTGCCGCGGTCGCTGGAAGACACGGACTATTCGTTCGTGAACGGCAACTTCGCGCTCGCTTCGGGCCTGAAGCTGACCGAAGCTCTGGCGCTGGAAAAGACCACGCCCACCTACCAGAACCTGGTGGCGGTGCGCACCGCCGACCGCGACAAGCCGTTCGTGAAGGACATCGCGGCGGCCTACGCATCGCCCGAGTTCCTGAAGGTCACCGAGCAGTCGTTCGCCGGCTTCGTGAAGACCGATTACCAGCAGAAGCTGGAGGCGGCCCGCTAGGGCCGTTCATCGGCGCACGCGCGGCTTGCGGCCATGTTCATCCATCCCAACGAGTTCGAGCTGTTTCAGCACCTGGAGGCGCCGGGCCGGATTGCGCCGGACAACGTTGCCAGCGATGCCGGCGCGCGCCCGGCGGCGTTGCGTGTGACGTTGCGCAAGCTTGCCCGGCGCCATGCCGGTCGAACGGTGCTGCAGCCGCTGGACCTGGAGATCGCCGCCGGCGAATTCGTGGCCGTGGTCGGGGAGCCGGGCAGCGGCAAACGCCCTTTGCTGCGGCTGCTGGCGGGCGAAGAGGCGCCCACCGGAGAGCAGGGCGGCGCGCCCGAGCGCGCTCCCGTGCTGTTCGACAACTTTCCGCTGTGGGCGCCGGACGATCGCGTGCGCATGCTGACGCCGGACGCGCGTCTTCTTCCCTGGAAGCGCGTGCTGCAGAACGTGGCGCTGGGATTGCCGGCCGAAGCGCGCGCGCAGGCGATCGCCGCGCTGGAGCAGGCGGGTCTGGAAAGCCACGGCGACGATTGGCCCGCCAGCCTGTCCGAAGCGCAGCGCCAGCGCGTCGCGCTGGCCAGGGCCCTGGCTCATCGTCCCGCGCTGTTGCTGCTGGACGAACCGCTGGCCCGGCTGGACGCGCTGACGCGCATCGGCATGCAGCGCGTCCTGGAAGAGGCATGGCGCCGGCATGGCTTCACCGCCGTGCTGGCCACCCATGACGCAGGCGAAGCCGTGGCGGTGGCCGACCGGATCCTCGTGCTCGACAAGGGCCGCGTGGCGCTGGACGAGCGCGTGGATCTGGCGCGGCCGCGCGTGCGGGGGTCGGCCCCCTTCGCGGCGCTGGAAGCGCGGGTGATGCGCGCTGCGCTGCGGCAAGAGAACACGCCGGATTCCGACCGGCCGCTGGCGCCCGTCATCCAGATCCGGCATTTGAGGCTGGCGGTCTGACGCCGCCAGTCGTCGGTTGCATCGGGGCGTCGACGCGGCGCCTTCCCCTTTACTTCAGGAGCAGAACCATGAGCATTCAATCCATCAACGCCCGCAACCAGTTCCGCGGCAAGATCAAAGAGATTATCCTGGGCCCGGTGGTGTCCGAGGTCGACGTGGATACCCCCGCCGGCATCGTCACGTCCGTGATCACGACACGATCGGTCAAGGAACTGGACCTGCAGGTGGGCACCGAGGTCCTGGCCTTCGTCAAGGCGACCGAGGTTTCCGTCGCCAAGCTGTAGTCTGAATGTAGTAGTCAAGGCGTGCCGCGCCGGCGCTTCCCAACCGCCGGCGTTAGGCATATATTGTCATCGCGATATCCGGCGGGTTCCTCCTGGCTTGTGGTTACATGCTGTGCGAATGGAGAACGGAAATGCGGCGACTGCAAGTGTGGTTCATCGGTTTGATGTGCCTGGGGCTGGCGGTCAGCTTCCCCGCCTTGGCGCAGACCAAGCTCACCAACGCGCAACTGGACCAGCTGATGGCGCCGGTTGCGCTGTATCCCGACGCGCTGCTTTCGCAGATCCTCATGGGGTCCACCTACCCCGACGACGTCGCGGCGGCGGCCAAGTGGTCGGCCGCCAATCCCAAGCAATCCGGCGACGATGCCGTCAAGGCCGTCGAGGCCGAATCCTGGGATCCCAGCGTCAAGTCGCTGGTCGCCTTTCCCTCCGTCATGGACATGATGGCCCGCGAGCCCAACTGGGTGAAATCCGTCGGCGACGCCTTCCTGGCGCAGCCCGAGGCCGTCATGGATTCCGTCCAGCGCCTGCGCACCCAGGCGCAGAAGGCGGGCAGCCTGAAAAGCACGCCGCAGCAGACGGTCAAGACCACGACCCAGAATGAAAAGACCGTCGTGGTGATCGAACCCGCGGATCCCCAGGTGGTCTACGTGCCCAGTTACAACCCGACGGTTGTCTACGGCACGTGGGCGTATCCGTCGTATCCCCCTTACTACTATCCGCCGCCGCCGGGTTCGATGTTCGCGACATCGCTGGTGGCCGGCATCGGTTTCGGGCTGGGGGTCGCGGCGATCAACTCGATGTGGGGCGATGCCAATTGGGGGCACGGCGACATCGATATCGACGTCAATCGCTACAACAATATCAACGCCAACAACCGCATCGAGCGGAACAACGCCAACAACAACCGGTCCACGTGGCAGCACAACGCCGCAAACCGGGGCAACGCGCCCTACGCCGACCAGGCCAGCCGCCAGCGCTTCGACAGCCAGCGGCAGGCAGGCCTGCAGAACCGTTCCCAGGCGGCGGGCCAGGCCGGCAGGGCGGCCGGCGCGGCGCCCGCGGCCGGGTCTCGTGATGCTGCCCGCCAGCGCGCGGCCCAGTCCTTCGAAGGCCGCACCGGGCAGCCCGTTGCGGGGCATAGTGGCGCGCGGGGCGAAGGCGCCGGTCGCGGCGACGGCGCGGCGGGCCGGGGGCAGGGCCAAGGGCCGCAGGGCGGGCAGGGCGCTCGCGACCGTCCCAACAGTGTGTCCACGCAGGATCGGGCCCAAGGACGCTCGACCGGCACGTCCACGAACGCCCGCACTGGCGACCGCGCCTCTGGCGTTTCCACGCAAGACCGCCAGGCGGCGGCCCAGCGCCAGCGCGCCGACGAAACGGCCGCGCGTGATCGAGCCCGCGCGTCCAACACCCACAACGCGCTGAGCGGCGCGGGCGACGGCGACCGCATGCGCCAGCAAAGCCAGCGCAGCGATATGAGCCGCGGCGGCGGCGGCCATCGCTCGACCGGCGCCAGCGCGCCTCATCGCGGCGGGGGCGCGGGCGGCGGTCATCGCGGCGGCGGCGGCGGGCGGGGCGGCGGCGGCCGGAGATAAGCACCATGGACAACGGAGTTCCTATGACGATTGCTCGTTTGCGCGCGCTGTGCGCCGCGTCGGTGTTGGCTCTCGGCTTCTCGGCCCCCGTCATGGCGCAAGCCGTGTATCCCAGCGCCCAGGCGGCGGCGCAGGCGTTCACCGACGCGCTGGCCTTGAACGATGTCGATGCGCTGGCAAAGGTGCTGGGGCCGAACCACAGGCAGATCGTGCCGGGCGGCGTCGACCAGGAAGACATCTACCGCTACCTTGCGGCCTGGGCGCGCAAGCACGACATCGTCACCGACGACGGCCGTTCCTGGGTCACGGTTGGCGATTCCGGTTGGACGCTGCCGGTGCCCATGGTGCGCGCCGGCCAGGGGTGGCGTTTCGATCCGGTGGCGGGCAAGGCGGAAATCCGCCGGCGCGCCATCGACCGCAACGAGCTGACGGCCATTGAAACCCTGCACGAGCTTCAGGCTGCGCAGACCCGCTACCGGCAGGGCGTGGGGCAGGGGCGCTACGCGCAGCGTCTGGTCAGCCGCGCCGGCGAACGTGACGGCCTCTATTGGCCCGAACTGCCCGACGCGCCGCCGCAGGCCTTCGGTCCGGACGCCCTGGCGATGGGGCCGGACGTGCCCGTCGACGACGCCTACTTCGGTTACCGCTACAAGGTGCTTCCGGGCAGCCAGGACAATTCGTACCGGATCGTCGCCTGGCCCGCCCGTTATGGCCAGACTGGAATCGGCACCTTCGTCATCGGGCCCGAAGACCGCGTGCTGGAAAGCGACCTGGGGCCGTCATCGGCGACGCGCGCGGCAGCCCTGCGCGAAGGCGATATCCGCAACGGAAACTGGGTCGACGCCACGGGCCAGCCTGCGCCCGGGAAGTGATTTTCGGGGCCGTATGACGGGTTCCGCACACGCTTGTTGCTGGGTCGCAACAGGCGTGTGGGTTTGTCGCCAAAGCCTGTTTTGCGCCGCGCTTGTGGCCCTTTTGTCAGGCGGCTGTGCATAAAATGACGAGCATCGGGACCTTGCCCGATTTCCCCTTGCCGGATCTTCAAATTGAACCCCATGCATTTTGTCCGCTACGCCCTGTTCGGCGTGGGGATGGCGCTTAGCGCCGCGGCGGCCTCCGCCCCGATTTTTGTCCTGAATTCCCTGGACGCAAACGTCAGCATCATCGATCCGGTCACCTACAAGGAACTGCGGCGCGTGCCCACCGGCAAAGAGCCGCATCACCTGTACCTGACGCCCGATGAAAAGTCGCTCATGGTGGCCAACGCCACCGGCGATACGATCACGCTGATGGATCCCAAGACGGGCGACGTGCAGCGCACGCTCACCGGCATCGTCGATCCCTACCAGCTCCAGTTCTCGCCGGACATGAAGTGGTTCGTCACGGCGGCCAACCGCCTGGACCACATCGACATCTATGCCTGGAAGCCGCTGGAAAAAGGTTTCGACCTGACGCTCGTCAAGCGCATCCAGGCGGGCAAGACGCCCAGCCACATCATGATCGACAAGCACAGCACGACGGCCTACGTCACGCTGCAGGACAGCGATCAACTGATCGCCATCGACCTGGCCACGCAGACGCCCAAGTGGACGGTGTCCGTGGGCAAGACGCCTGCCGACGTCTTTCTCACGCCCGACCAGAAAACCCTGCTGGTGGCGCTGACCGGCGACTCGTTCGTGGAAGCCTACGACGTCAGCAACGGCCCGGCCAAGCTGGTCAAGCGCATCCCGACCGCCGCGGGCGCGCACGCCTTCCGCGCCCAGGGCGACCACCGTCACCTTTTCGTCAGCAACCGCACGGCCAACTCCATCAGCCGCATCGACCTGCAAACGCTCACCGTCGTCGACACCTTCCCGGTGCCGGGCGGCCCGGACTGCATGGACGTGCTGGCCGACGGCAAGACCCTGCTGGTCACGTCGCGCTGGGCGCGCAAGCTGACCGTGGTGGACCTGGAACAGAAAAAGGTCGTCAATCAGGTGCCGGTCGGCAAGTCGCCCCACGGCGTCTGGACGCTGAACCATGCAGCGACGCGCTAAAGGTTGGCGACCTGCGGCGCAGCAGTACGCCGCCGGGTCATTCAAGCGCCGCCTTGGCTCCGCCCTGTGCCTGTCGCTCGCTGCCTCGGCAGCGGGCGCGGCCCCGCCGGCCTCCTGCGACAAGCCTGTCTACCTGACCTTCGACACCGGCCACATGGGCGTGGCGCCGCTGATCGCCGACGTGCTGGCCCGCCATCACGTCAAGGCCACGTTTTTCCTGGCGAACGAACGCACGCTCACCGACGGCTCCAGCCTGGATGACGTGTGGGCGCCCTGGTGGAAGGCGCGCGCCGCGGAAGGCCATGCCTTCGGTTCGCACACCTACGACCACGTCTATTGGCAGGCCGACCTGCCTGGCGGCAAGTTCCGCGTGAAGCCCAGCGCCGGTCCGGATGCGGGCAAGCGCGCCGAATGGACCGCCGAACAGTACTGCGCCGAGATCAAGCGCTCCGTCAGCCGGTTTCACCAGATGACGGGCCAGAACATGCTGCCGCTGTACCGCGCGCCGGGCGGCAAGACGTCGCCGGCGCTGCTGAAGGCCGCCAAGGCTTGCGGCTTCGAGCACGTCGGTTGGGCTGCCGCCGGCTTCCTGGGCGACGAACTGCCCAGCGACAAATACCCGAACGCCAAGCTGCTGGACCAGGCGCTGCGCAACGTCAAACCCGGCGACATCCTGCTTGCCCACCTGGGCATCTGGTCGCGCCAGGACCCCTGGGCGCCCGCCGTGCTCGAGCCGCTGATTGAAGGTTTGCAGCGCAAGGGCTATTGTTTCGCTACCTTGAACACCCATCCGGCCTATCGCGACTGGATCGCCACGCATCACTGATCATGGATACGCTTAGCCAACTCTTCGGAGACTGCCAGCAGTGGCTCTTCGAGACGGCGATTCAGCCCGCGCTGTTCCACCTGGGCCTGAGCAACTTCATCGAAGACGGCTACGACGCGACCATGTGGCTGCTCGTCGGGCTGCTTCAAGTGGCAGTGCTGGTGCTGGTCTTCGGACCCTTGCAGCGCCTGCGTCCCGTCGAACCCGTCACCGACCGCCGCCAGATCGGCATCGACGTGCTGTACACGCTGATCCACCGGCTGGGCGCGTTCCGGCTGGTGCTGTTCTTCTCCATTGATCCGTTCTGGGACAGCATCTTCGGACAACTGCACGTCTGGGGCTTCGCGCCGTTCCAGCTTGACCAGTATTGGCCCGGCGTCACGGACAAAGCCTGGGTCAGCCTGATCATCTACCTCCTGCTCTTCGATGCGGTGGACTACTTCTACCACCGGGCCCAGCATCGCTTTGGCTGGCTCTGGGCGTTGCATGCGGTGCATCACAGCCAGCGCCAGATGACCATCTGGAGCGACGACCGCAACCACCTGCTGGACGACATGCTGCGCGACGTGGTGGTCGTGTTCGTCTCGCAACTGGTGGGCGTGCCGCCGGCGCAGTTCGTCATGGTGGTGGCCATCACCCAGCTGGCGCAGAGCTTTTCGCACGCCAACCTGCGCATGCACTTCGGCGCGCTGGGCGAACGCCTGCTCGTCAGTCCGCGCTTTCACCGGCACCATCATTCCATCGCCTACGACGCCTCGTCGCCGGGGCCGGCCGGCGGCTACAACTTTGCCGCGCTGTTTCCCATCTGGGACGTGCTTTTCCGCACCGCCCGCTTTGGCGTGGGCTATGGCCCCACCGGCATTCACGACCAGCAGGCGGAACTGGGCGGCCGCGACTATGGCCGCGGATTCTGGTCGCAGCAGTGGCTGGGCATCAGGCGCATGCTGGGCCGCGACCGCGAACCCGTGGCGGCGCCGCCCGCCCCGCCGGCCGGCGTGGAACGCGCATGAAAAAACCCCGCAGCTGAATCTTTCCAGTCTGCGGGGTTTTTTCGTGCGGCCCAGGAATGCACCCGGGCCGCGACGCCGGCGTCAGGCTCAGGGCGTTTCGTGCGTCGTTTCCCGCTTGATCTCGCCGTGCCGGCGCTCCATCTCCTGGCGCAGTTCGCGGCGCAGGCCGGCGGCCTTGAAGCGCTGCTTTTCTTCCAGCGTGCGGGGTTCAAGCGGCGGCACCGCGGTCGGCGCGCCCTTGTCGTCCACCGCCACCATCGTGAAGTAACAGCTATTGGTGTGACGCACCAGCTTCTTGCGGATGTCCTCGGTGACGACCTTGATGCCGATTTCCATCGACGTGCGGCCCGTGTAGTTCACGGCAGCCAGGAAGGTCACCAGCTCGCCCACGTGGATCGGTTCACGAAACACGACCTGGTCGACGGACAGGGTCACGACATATTGGCCGGCGTACCGGCTGGCACAGGCGTAGGCCACCTGGTCCAGGTACTTCAGGATGGTTCCGCCGTGTACGTTTCCTGAAAAATTCGCCATGTCAGGCGTCATCAGGATGGTCATCGACAATTGGTGGCTAAAGGCGTCGTCCATGGCGGGCGGCTCATTCTTCATTAAAAGGGCTATGGTAGCGGCTGACGCCAGTCCTGGCGCGATCTTCAGGGCGCCGTTCAGGGTTTCTTCGCGGCTGCGGCCGGAGCAGTCACGGCGGTGGTTTTCGTGGCGGCTCCCCGGTCGGGTGAGGTCTTGGTGGCGGCCGGCGATCCGGCGGCCGTCTTGCCAGTCGCAGCGGCCGGAGCCCCCGCGGTGGACGTTTCCGCAGCATGCGAGTCCGCAGCCGGTGTTCCGTCGTTCCCCATTTCCACGGCCCCCATCTCCTCCGGCGCGGCTGCCGCTTCCGGCTCGTCCCGCACCACGGGCGGCGGCGCCCACAATCCATCCAGCACGGCAGCGCCCGGCGAATAGATGCGCAGCAGCACGCCTACCGGCCCGGCGGCCGGAATGGGCAGCCAGTTGAGCTGGTCTTCGGGCGCGGGGGCGTCGTGGCTCAGGATCAGGTCGAGCGAGCCGTCGGCGTTGTGACGCATCGGACGGCGATCGCTCAGCGCAAGGCGGTTGACGGGATTCGGCACGGGCATGCCCTGGGCGTCATAGGCCGCCAGCGACCACAGCGCGTCGCCGGGCGGCAACTGTCCACTTTCAAAGCGCAGCGTGTAGCGGTGGGCGCCGTCCAGCAGGGCGCCCTGGCTGTCCGTCGCCAGCAGCAGCACCGACAGGTCCTCGGGCAATCCCGCGCCTGGCTGCGCCTGGGCCGTCAGCGCGCGCCGCAGCCAGGCGTTGCCGTACACGCCGATGCTGGCCGTCTCCTGCTGCCAGCCGTTCGCGCCGCGCAGGGAGCTGCCCGCCGCCGCGTCCATGCGTTCGCGAGCGGCGCGCACGCCGCGGCGCATGCCTTGCTTGGCCGAATGGTCGAGCTTGTCAAAATCGAAAGGCCGGCCGGCAATCAACCCAACGCCGCGCAGCTTGGCCAGCACCGGCTGGTCCGTGGCGTGCGGCGGATGCTTGCGCAGCAGGTCGGCGGCATAGGTGAAAAAAGCATCCGTGGGCATGGAATCCACCTGTTCCCGCACCGCCGTCTTCAAGTCCAGCGACGCATCCGGCTTCGCGTGTGACGCCTGCGCGGGCAGGTTCCATTGCGCCAGCGGCGTCAGGACGAAGCCATCCTGCAGCGCGTTGACTGTCGGATAGTCGGCGGGACCATCGGCCTGGATCAGGTTCTTGACCCATACATGGGGGGTGGGCGCGTCGATGCGCGCCATGCCGGAAGGCAGCGTGCCGGTCCAGCCGGGCGGGACGATCGCGGTGTTGCTCTTGGCCGTGCCGGTGCTGCGCTTGCCCAGCGTGGCGAACACGTCTGTCCACATGTCCAGCAGCGTCAGCGTATACAGGCGCCCCTGCGTGTCCGGCGTCGACAGCACGACCGGTCCTGCCGTCAGGTCCACCCACGCCGTGCTGCGCAGCATGTCGGGATTGGCCCAGGGCGTGGCGGCGCCCACCTGGGGCAGCGCGCGTCCGTGCAGGAAGACGTTCGGCGCGGCGCCAAGGCTCCCTTGTGCGGCGTGCGTGAACTGACGCCGGGTCAGGTCCATGGTGACCAGCGGATAGAAATAGAGGTATCCCTCCATCGCCGCCTGCTGCGCCGCCTCGGTCGCGGCGGCGGCGGGCGACAGCACGGCGGGAGCCGCATGCGCGGGGGCGCGCGGCGCCAGGGCGAAGGTGCTGGCGGCCAGGGACAGGGCCAGGGGGGCAAGGCGGCGCATCGGCGCTCCAACGGTCATGCCGAAAATCGGCGGCGCAAGCGGGGTCGCGCGGTGCAAGCCTGCCGGGATGGTCAGGCAGCCGCCATCGTAGCAGCGCTGCATTGCCGCAAAATCCGCGAAAAAAGCGGATATTGACGTCAATTTTCAGACCAGTGAACGTTATGCCCACGCCGCGCGCGTATGGCGCGCGCAAATCCGGGCATATACTTGCTGATATTTCCTTGGAAGCTGTAGGGCTTTTCGTTGTGGAAATTCCGGCTTCCTTCATTCACCCGGAGAGGAGTGCTTCATGGTCAACATGAATCGCCGCCAGTTCTTCAAGGTGACCGGTGCGACGCTGGCGGGTTCCAGCCTGGCTTTGCTGGGGGTTGCTCCCGGCACGGCCATGGCCGAAGTCCGTCAGTTCAAGCTTGCGCGCATGACGGAAACGCGCAACACCTGTCCCTACTGTTCGGTTGCCTGTGGTCTGCTGATGTACGGCCTGGGAGACGGCTCGAAGAACGCCCGCGCCAGCATCATGCACATCGAAGGCGACCCGGACCACCCGGTCAACCGGGGCACCCTCTGTCCGAAGGGCGCGGCCCTGATCGATTTCATCCACAGCCCCAACCGCCTCAAGTTCCCGGAATACCGGGCGCCCGGTTCGGACAAATGGGTGCGGATCTCCTGGGACGACGCCCTCACCCGCATCACCAAGCTCATGAAGGCCGACCGCGACGCGAACTTCGTCGAGAAATCCGCGGACGGCAAGACAGTCAACCGGTGGCTCACCACCGGCATGCTGGCCGCCTCCGCAAGCAGCAACGAAGTCGGCTACATCACGCACAAGGCTGTGCGCAGCATGGGGATGCTGGCGTTCGACAACCAAGCCCGTGTCTGACATGGCCCGACGGTGGCAGGTCTTGCCCCGACGTTTGGCCGTGGAGCGATGACGAACCATTGGGTCGACATCAAGAACGCGGACGTAGTATTGATCATGGGCGGCAATGCCGCCGAGGCCCACCCTTGCGGGTTCAAATGGGTCACGGAAGCCAAGGCCCATAACAAGGCAAGACTGATCGTCGTGGATCCGCGCTTCACGCGCTCGGCATCCGTGGCGGACTTCTACGCGCCCATACGCACCGGCACCGACATCATCTTCCTGGGCGGCGTCATCAAGTACCTGCTGGACAACGACAAGATCCAGCACGAGTACGTGCGCAACTACACCGACTTTTCGTTCATCGTGCGCGAGGACTTCACCTTCGACGCTGGCCTGTTCTCGGGCTACAACGCCGAACATCGCAGCTACGACAAGGAAAGCTGGGACTACGAGCGCGGCGAAGACGGCTTCGTCAAGACAGACCCCACGCTGCAGCATCCGCGCACGGTCTACCAGCTCTTGAAGAAGCACTATTCGCGCTACACCCCCGACATGGTGGAACGCGTCTGCGGCACGCCCAAGGACAAGTTCCTGACCGTGTGCGACATGCTGGCGTCCACGGCCACCACCAATCGCGCCGCCACCGTCCTGTACGCGTTGGGCTGGACGCAGCACTCCATCGGTTCGCAGATCATCCGCACGGGCGCGATGGTGCAGCTTCTGCTGGGCAACATCGGCATCGCGGGCGGCGGCATGAACGCGCTGCGCGGGCACTCCAACATCCAGGGCCTGACCGACTTGGGCCTGATGTCGAACCTGCTGCCCGGCTACATGACCCTGCCCAACGAGGCCGAGCAGGACTACGCCAAGTACATCGAAACCCGGACGCTCAAGCCGCTGCGTCCCAACCAACTCAGCTACTGGCAGAACTACCACAAGTTCCACGTGAGCCTGATGAAGGCCTGGTGGGGCGATGCGGCCACGGCCCAGAACAACTGGGCGTTCGACTACCTGCCCAAGCTGGACAAGCTCTACGACATGCTGCAGGTCTACGAGCTCATGGTCCAGGGCAAGATGAACGGCTATATCGCGCAGGGATTCAACCCCCTGGCCGCGGCGCCCAACAAGGCCAAGCTGAACGAGGGCTTCGCCAAGCTGAAGTTCCTGGTCATCATGGACCCGCTGGTCACCGAGACCTCGGAATTCTGGCGTAACGCCGGTGAAGCCAACGACGTCGATCCGTCCAAGATCCAGACCGAAGTCTTCCGCCTGCCCACCACCTGTTTTGCCGAGGAAGACGGCACGCTCGTCAACTCCGGGCGCTGGCTGCAGTGGCACTGGAAGGGGGCGGAGCCCCCGGGCGAATCCAAGAGCGACATCGAGATCATGGCGCTGCTCTACACGCGCCTGCGCAAGATGTACCAGGAAGAAGGCGGCAAGTATCCCGACCCCATCGTCAACCTGTGGTGGCCGTATTCCAACCCGGAGAATCCCACGGCCGAAGAACTGGCCAAGGAATACACGGGCAGGGCGCTTGTCGACCTGGCCGATCCCAAGGATCCCTCCAAGATCATGCGCAAGGGCGGCGAGCAGCTGGCGGGCTTTGCCGAATTGCGCGATGACGGCTCCACGGCCAGCGGCTGCTGGATCTTCGCCGGCGCCTGGGGTCCCGGGGGCAACCTCATGGCCCGGCGCGACAACAGCGACCCGACCGGCATCGGACAGACCCTGAGCTGGGCCTGGGCGTGGCCGGCCAACCGCCGCATTCTGTACAACCGCGCCTCGTGCGATCCCGCGGGCAAGCCGTTCGATCCCCGGCGCAGCCTCATTTCCTGGAACGGCAAGGTGTGGGTCGGCGCCGACATCCCCGACTTCAAGGGCGACGAGAACCCCGACGGCGGCATGGGGCCGTTCATCATGAACCCGGAAGGCGTGGCGCGCTTCTTTGCGCGGGCGGGCATGGCCGAAGGGCCGTTCCCGGAACACTACGAGCCCTTCGAAAACCCGCTGGGCTACAACCCGCTGCACCCGAAGGCCAAGGGCGTCACCAGCAATCCAGCCGCGCGCATCTTCAAGAATGACCTGGCCGCGATGGGCACGGCGGAAAACTTCCCGCACGTGGCCACCACCTACCGGCTGACGGAGCACTTCCACTACTGGACCAAGAACGTCCGCATCAACGCCATTCTTCAGCCCGAGCAGTTCGTCGAAATCGGAGAGGCGCTGGCCAAGGAAATCGGCATTCCCAACGGATCGCGCGTCAAGGTGTCGTCCAACCGCGGCTACATCAAGGCGGTTGCGCTGGTCACCAAGCGGCTGCGCCCGCTCACCATCGAGGGCAAGACGGTGCACCAGGTCGGCATCCCCATCCATTGGGGGTTCGTCGGCATCGCGCGGCCTGGCTTCCTTGCCAACACGCTGACGCCATTCGTGGGCGACGGCAATTCCCAGACACCGGAATTCAAGTCGTTCCTGGTCAAGGTCGAGAAGCTCTAGGAGAACCGATATGTCCATGCAATCCCTAGACATCAAGCGGCGCTCCGCCACCACCACGCCGCCGCCGAGCATCCGCGAGCCCGTCACGGGCTCGGTGGCCAAGCTGATCGACGTCTCCAAGTGCATCGGCTGCAAGGCGTGCCAGAGCGCCTGCATGGAATGGAACGACGTGCGCGACGAGATCGGCGTCAACGTGGGCTACTACGACAACCCGGCCGACCTGACCGAGTATTCCTGGACCGTCATGCGCTTCTCGGAATTCGAGAATCCCGCCGGCGACCTCGAATGGCTGATCCGCAAGGACGGCTGCATGCACTGCGAAGACCCGGGCTGTCTGAAGGCCTGTCCGTCTCCCGGCGCCATCATCCAGTACACCAACGGCATCGTGGACTTCCACGAGGAAAACTGCATCGGCTGCGGCTACTGCATCACCGGCTGTCCGTTCAACGTGCCGCGCATTTCCAAGAAGGACAACAAGGCCTACAAGTGCACGCTGTGCTCCGACCGCGTGGCCGTCGGCATGGAGCCCGCCTGCGTCAAGGCCTGTCCCACCGGCGCCATCGTCTTCGGCACCAAGGACGACATGCACCAGCATGCGGCCGAGCGCGTCGAGGACCTGAAGTCGCGAGGGTTCCAGCAGGCGGGCGTGTACGACCCGCCCGGCGTGGGCGGCACGCACGTCATGTACGTGCTGCATCACGCCGACCAGCCGGGCCTGTATCACGGGCTGCCCGCCGACCCTCACATCAGTCCCATGGTGTCCTTGTGGAAGGGCCTGGCCAAGCCGCTGGGCCTGGCCGCGATGGCGCTGACCGCGCTGGCTGGCTTCTTCCACTATGCCCGCGTGGGCCGCAACGAAGTGACCGAGGAAGACGAGCGCAGGGCCGAAGAGGAGGCGCGCCATGAATGAAGAACGTCACTATCGCCGCATCAAGCGCTACACGCCGGGCGAACGCACTAACCACTGGATCATCGCGTTCACGTTCATCCTGCTTGCGCTGTCCGGGCTGGCGCTGTTCCACCCGGCCATGTACTGGCTTTCCAATCTGTTCGGGGGCGGCCCCTGGACGCGGATCCTGCATCCCTTCATCGGGGTTGTGATGTTCGTCTGCTTCGTCGTGTTCGCGGGGCACATGTGGCGTCAAAACCTGCTGACGAAGGCGGATCGCCAGTGGCTCAGGCAGCTTGACGACGTGGTCGAGAACCGCGAGGAAAAGCTGCCTGAAGTCGGCAAGTACAACGCGGGGCAGAAGCTGCTGTTCTTCGTGCTGGTCCTGTGCATGCTGGGCCTGATGGTCAGCGGCGTCGTGATCTGGCGCGAGTATTTCGCGTTCTACTTCCCGATCTGGGTGGTCCGGGCGGCGTCGGTGCTGCACGCGGTTTGTGCGCTGGTGCTGATTTGCGCGATCATTGTGCATATTTACGCAGCGATCTGGGTTAAGGGCTCCTTGACGGCAATGCTGCGCGGCTACGTCACAGCCGGCTGGGCGTGGAAACACCACCGCGCCTGGTTCCGGGAGCAGGTGAAGAAATAGTCCGCGCGGTTGTTCCTTACTCCACGCGGTCCGTTTTCCTCGGGCCCGCCTGTAGCGATCGCACGGCTGCTATCCTCCATGCAGAGGCTGGCAGCCGTGTTTGTTTCTCTGGAGACGAAATTGCAGCGAATCCTTCCGCGCGGCGAAATCGAAGCGCTAGACCACAACGCCATTCCCCGCGTGACCCTGCCGGAACGCGATGCCGTTTTCGCGGCGCGGGCGGCCCGGTTGCGTCACCTGGCCGACGGCAATCCCGTAGGCGATTACCTGCTGCTCATGGCGCACCTGGTCGATGCCCAGCATCGCGCACTGAAGGACTGCGCCGCGCCGGAAGCCTCCCAAGATCGCATTTCCCTCGCCCAGGCGCACGGCATGCCGCCGCTGCAGGCCGTGGGCTGGCCGCGCGACCCCCTGTGGCGCCGCATCCTGGCCCGGCTGCTGGACGATGTGTCGGCCGCCCAAGGCGTGCCGGCTGAAGCCATCGAAGTCTGCGCCGCAATGCGCCGCGCGCTGGACCAGGATCCGGAGTCGCTGGAAGATCTGGCCGAGGCCGTGCTGTCCGAGCAGGACCAGGGCGTGGACAGCGCCGCTGCGCCCTTCGTCATGGCGGCGTTGCAGGTCTACTGGACCGACCTGGCCAGCCGATTCAATCCCAAGCAGCTCCCGGTCGCCAGCCCCTTTGGCGTGTGCCCGGTCTGCGCCAGCCTGCCGGTCGCCAGCATCGTGCGCGTGGGCGGGCAGTATGAAGGCTACCGATATCTGTGCTGCAGCCTCTGTTCGACGCAGTGGCACATGGTGCGCGTGAAGTGTTCGCATTGCGAGGACGTCGAAAAGGTCGCGTATCAGGCCATCGAAGGACGCTCGCCAGCCATCAAGGCCGAAACCTGCGACCACTGCCACACCTACCGCAAGATTTTCTACCAGGACAAGGACCTGAACGTGGAGCCGGTGGCGGACGACCTGGCCAGCCTGATGCTGGACGTGCTGGTGGGCGAGGCGGGCTATTCGCGGTCCAGCGGCAATCCGCTGTTGTGGCACGGCGCGCAGGACTAGAACCCGTTTGGCACGATAAGGAACCTCGCATGGCAGACCCTCTGTCCGGCGCCGGCCTGGCCGCCGCATCCGACATTCCCTCGCTGGATCGCTTGCTGAACGCCGAGGCGCTGCGTCCGGCGCTCGAGGCCCACGGCCGCACCCAGGTAGTGGCGGCGTTGCGCCAGGACCTGGATGCGCTGCGCCGGCGCGCGCTGAACGGGGGGCTGCCGCGCGCCGACCTGGAGGGCGCGGCCGTGGCGACGCGCACGCAGGCGGCGCTGGACAAGGCCGCACAGCCGCGCCTGCGCGCCGTCTACAACCTGACTGGCACGGTGCTGCACACCAATCTTGGCCGGGCCCTGTTGCCCGACGAGGCGGTGGCGTCGGTGCTGCGCGCGCTGACGTCGCCCGCCAATCTTGAATTCGACCTGGACACCGGTGGCCGCGGCGATCGCGACGACCTGATCGACGACCTGCTGTGCGAGCTGACGGGCGCCGAGGCCGCCACGGTCGTCAACAACAACGCGGCCGCGGTGCTGCTGATGCTGAATGCGCTGGCGGACCGCCGCGAAGTGGTGGTGTCGCGGGGGGAGCTGGTCGAAATCGGCGGCGCCTTCCGCATCCCCGACATCATGAAGCGGGCGGGCGCCAAGCTCGTGGAAGTCGGCACCACCAACCGCACTCACGCGGCCGATTATGAGACCGCCATCGGTCCGCGCACGGCGATGCTGATGAAGGTGCATTGCAGCAACTATGCGGTCACCGGTTTCACCAAGAGCGTGGACATCGCCGAGGTGGCCGCGCTGGCGCATGCGCGCGGGCTGCCGGCGACGGTGGATCTGGGCAGCGGCACGCTGGTGGACCTGACGAAGTACGGACTGCCCAAAGAGGACACCGTGCGCGAGACCATCGCGGCCGGCGCCGACCTGGTGACGTTCAGCGGCGACAAGTTGCTGGGCGGGCCGCAGGCCGGCCTGCTGGTGGGACGGGCCGACCTGATCCGCAAGATCAAGAAGAACCCGCTCAAGCGCGCGCTCCGCGTCGGCAAGCTGACGCTGGCGGCGCTGGAGCCGGTGCTGAACCTGTACCGCGCTCCCGAGTTCCTTGCACAGCGCCTGACGACGCTGCGCCTGCTGACCCGTCCGCTGCGCGACATCCAGCCCCAGGCCGAACGGCTGCGCGGTGCGCTCGCCCATGCGGCAGGCCCGAATTACGCGGTAGAGGCCGTCTCGATGTTCAGCCAGATCGGCAGCGGAGCATTGCCGATCGACCAGCTTCCCAGCTATGGGCTGGCGGCGCGCTATGCAGGCAGCGGACGTCCCGGACGTCACCTGGAAAGGCTCGAAACCCAGCTGCGGCAGTTGCCCATTCCCGTGATCGGCCGCATCGCGGACGACACGCTTTGGCTGGACCTGCGCTGCCTGGAAGCCCGCGACGAGGCCGCGTTTGCGGCGCAGTTGGCGGAGCCGCTGGCATGATCGTCGGCACCGCAGGCCATATCGACCACGGCAAGACGACACTGGTGCGCGCACTGACGGGCGTGGATACCGATCGGCTGAAGGAAGAGAAGGCGCGCGGCATATCCATTGAACTGGGCTATGCCTACACGCCGCTGGCGAACGGCGACGTGCTGGGCTTCATCGACGTCCCCGGCCACGAAAAGCTGGTGCACACGATGGCGGGGGGCGCCAGCGGCATCGATTTCGGGCTGCTGGTGGTGGCGGCCGACGATGGCGTCATGCCGCAGACTCGCGAGCACCTGGCCATCCTGGCGATGCTGGGCGTGGCGCGCGGCGCGGTTGCGCTGACCAAGGCGGACCGCGCGGATGCGGCGCGGCTCGAGGCGGTGCGTGGCGAGATCGCGGCGCTCGTGGCTGGAACGTTCCTGGAAGACGCGCCGGTGTTCGGCACGAATGCGTCGCTGGCCGGCGATGCGGGCGTGGCGGCCTTGCAGGCTTATCTGCACGGTGAAGCGCAGGCGATGGCGCGGCGTGACGCAACGGGTCTTTTTCGGCTGGCGGTGGACCGGGTGTTCACGTTGTCAGGGCACGGGACGGTGGTGACGGGCACGGCGCACGCCGGGCAGGTCAGCGCGGGGGACGAAGCCGCGGATCTGCGGCTGATGCCGGCGGGCGCTAGGGTGCGGGTGCGCGGCATCCACGCGCAGAACCAGCCCAGCGAGACCGGCGCGGCGGGTCAGCGTTGCGCGCTGAATCTGGCGGGCATCGACAAGGCCGCGATAGCGCGCGGCGACTGGATCGCGGATGCGCGTTGCTTTCTGCCGTCGCGGCATGTAGACGTGGCGTTGACGCTGCTGCCGTCGGCGGACATGCCGGTGCGCGCGTGGTCGCCGTTGCACGTACACCTCGGCGCGGCGCGGCATGTGGCGCATGCGGTTCCGATCAGCGCTGAATCGCTGGCGCCGGGGCAGTCGGGCTGGGTGCAGTTGGTGTTCGACGAGCCCGTGTGCGCGATGCCGGGCGACCGCTATATCGTGCGCAACGCGCAGGCGACGCGCACGGTGGGCGGCGGCCGGGTGTTGGATCCGAACGCGCCGGACCGCAAGCGTCGCGCGGCGGCGCGCCTGGCTGGCTTGCAGGCGTTGTCGTCGATGCTGGATGGCGGCGGACTGCGGCCGGTCCTGGAACATGCGCCGCTGGGCCTGGACGAAGCGGCGTTGCAGCGGCTGACGGGCCGGCCGGTGGACGAGATCGCGGCGCCGGATGGCGCCGTGTGGATCGAAGCGCGCAATGCGCAGGGGCCGCGCACGCTGATGTTGGCGGCGCATTGGGACGCGCTGTGCGCGCGCGTGGAGCAGGCGCTTGCGGCGTTCCATCAGGGCGCGCCGGACGAGCCGGGGCCGGACAGCGCCCGGTTGCGTCGGATGGCGATGCCGGCGGGGCCGGATGCGCTGTGGACGTCGGTGCTGGATGCGCTTCAACGCGACGGCCGTGTCGCGCGCAATGGTCCGTGGCTGCATCTGCCGACGCATACGTCGACGCTGGCCGAGGCGGAGTCGGCGATGGCTGCGCGATTGTTGCCGTTGCTTGCGGAAGGGGCGTTCGATCCGCCCTGGGTGCGGGATCTGGCGCGGCTGCAGAACGAGCCGGAGGACGCGGTGCGCCAGTTGCTGCGCAAGCTGTTGCGGCGGGGGGAGGTGGCGCAGGTGGTGAAGGATCTGTTCTATCACCGTGATCAGGTGCGGGCGCTGGCGGCGCTGGCGGCGGATCTGGCGGGGCGGCCGGAAGGGTTGAATGCGGCGGTGTTCCGGGATGCGACGGGGTTGGGGAGGAAGCGGGCGATCCAGATTCTGGAGTTCCTCGATCGAGTGGGGTATACGCGGCGGGTACGGGATATGCATTTGCTGCGCGGCGACAGCGCGTACGCGGCGATGCAGCGGCCCGCTGAGCCGGTATCATAGGCGGGCCGTTACGGAAGGCATCCGTGCCCGGCGGCACGGCCGGGCTTCAAACCCGGTTGGGGGCGTCAGACGTTCCCAGGTAGGTTCGACTCCTGCTGCCTTCCGCCAGATTTTTTTGTTGCTCTCGTGCAGTGTTCTTCTGCCGCCCGCGGCGTCGCGGGGTCTGCGTTGCGGGCCTCCGATAGCGGTCCGGAGCCTTCGCTCCGGACTGCCCCGGGCTCATCCTCGTCCGCCTTCGGCTCCCTTCGGATTCCGCCGGGCGCTATCTAAACGGCCCGCAACACAGACCCCGCGCCACCGCGGGCTCTGTCTGCGAATGCTTGGTGGGTTGCTGGGGAGGGCGGTTTGCTTGGCGTTCTCTTGGTCGGCAGTGGGTTGTGGAAGATTGTGCGGCGCCCGCCAAAAAAGGCGGCCCTCCCAGCCGCCATTTTTGGCTTACGTGGTGTCTTGCGTCTGAGGGGGGTTTCGGTTGGACGTTCGACTATCCGCGCACGGGCCGACGAGTGTCTCAACTCCGCAGCATCCGCGTCACCACGCCGCCCACGCTGTTCGACTTCCAGTCCAGTTCGCCCAGGTGCCAGTACCTGACCGTCCCGCCCCGGTCCACCAGGTAGTTGGCGGGCAGGCCGATTGCCTCCCATTTCTTCGATGCGGCGCTGTTGCGGTCGTGCAGGACCGTGCCGGCGACGGGCCATTTTTTCAGGAAGGCGGAGATCTTGGCTGGTGACTCGCCGACGTTTACCGCGATGAGGCGCAGGCCTTCTTCGCGGTGGCGTTTGGCCATGGTGGACATGATGGGGATTTCGTCGCGGCAGGGGTCGCACCAGGTGGCCCAGAAGCTGACGATGACGACGTTGCCGCGCCAGGACGAGAGTTTCTGTTCTCGGCCGGACAGGTCGGGAAGGATCAGGGGCGGTGTTGGCGCCGTCCACGGGGCCCAGTCGGGGCCGGTGGCGGTTTTCAGGGCGGAGTCGGGGGCGGCGCGGGCCCAGTGGGGCAGGGCCGCCAGCGAGAGGGCGGATTGCAGGAGGAGGCGGCGGCTGGTCAAGGCGTGTTCCTGCGGGCGGGAGGTCAGATGGGAATGGGCTTGGCGGTAAGGGTGTAGCTGAAGCTGTCGGGGTCGAGGCTGTCGAGGCGGCCGTCGGAGGTTTCGCCGTTGGGGTACATCAGGAAGGGAACGGGGCCATGCGTGGCGCCGGGCAGGGCGACGTCGTGGCCGTGGTTGTAGGCGACCCAGTTCATTTCCCAGGCGCCGAAGAGCATGACGCGGGCGGCGCGCACTTTGGCGTCGGTCAGGGGCAGTTCGCCGGGCGGCTCTTCGAGCATGACCTTGCGTACGTCGGCGGGATCGACGGGTATCCAGCCGTAGCCGTCGGCGTAGAACTCGGCGCGGCAGTGCTGGGCGCGGGTGACGTCGCCGGCCTTGCCCAGGCTTTTGTAGCCCAGTTGGGAATTGGCGACGCGCAGGCCGTAGGCGTCGCGCGCGGGGATGCCGGCGGCGCGGGCGAGGGCGACGAAGAGGGCGTTGATGTCGGCGCATTTGCCGTTGAGGTCGTTGGCGGTGAGCATGTAGCGCACGTCGCCGACGCCGCATCCGCGGGTGGAGGCGGTGCGGCAGGTGTTTTCGACGACCCAGTCGTAGATGGCGCGGGCTCGCGCCATGTCGCCCTGGTGGCCGCGGGTGATTTGGTTGGCGGTGGTTTTGACGATGCCGTCGGTAGGCAGCAGCGCGGTGGGTTGCAGGAATTCGCGCAGTGCGGTGGGGCTTTCGCGTTCGGTTGCGGCGGGCGGCGGCTGTGTGAGGTCGACGCGGCGGTTGCGGATCTGGAAGCGGCTGGTCAGGGTGACGGTGCGCGGCGCTTGCGCGTCGGGCCATTGCACCGCCAGCATCTGGACGCCATAGCCGGGGGCCTGGGTCAGTTGTGCGGCGCCGGCGCCGCTGACTTGCCAGGTGTTCTGCACGCCGCGTTGATAGGAGGTGTCGGTGGCGTAAGGCACGGGCAGCCAGATGCGGGTGTGGGCGCCGGGATCCTTGACGCTGACGGAGGTGGTCAGTTCGAAGGCGCGCCACGCGGTGGTGACAGGTGTTTGCTGGGCGCGCACGGCATGAGGCAGCGCGGCGGTGGTGGCGCACAGGGCGCCCGAGAAACGGAGAAAGTGTCGGCGATCCATATAGCCCTCACGCACGGTGAAGTGTGGCTGTCGGTGCGCCCGTGGCCGGGCGGCCGTCCGTTGCTGCATGTGCGATTCATCATAGGGGCATTTTCGGGTGCGGTGCTATCCTTTTTCGACTGACATACGGAGATTGAGATGACCCAGGATGTAGCGTCCGCGGACGTGCCGCGCTTGACCTCTCTTTCGCATGGCGGCGGCTGCGGCTGCAAGATTGCGCCGGGCGTGCTGTCGGCCCTGCTGGCGCGCTTCGGTCCGGCGGCCAGTTATCCGAACCTGATGGTGGGCACCGAGACCGCCGACGACGCGGCGGTGTATCGGCTGAACGATGAACAGGCGCTCATCGCGACCACGGATTTCTTCATGCCCATCGTGGACGATCCCTTCGATTTCGGCCGCATTGCAGCCACCAATGCGCTGTCGGATGTGTACGCGATGGGCGGCACGCCGATCATGGCGCTGGCCATCGTGGGCATGCCGATCAATGTGCTGCCGCACAGCGTCATCGCGGAAATCCTGCGGGGCGGTGAATCCGTGTGCGCGGACGCGGGCATCCCGGTGGCGGGCGGACACAGCATCGATTCCGTCGAGCCCATTTATGGGCTGGCGGCGATGGGACTGGTGCATCCCTCGAAGGTCCGGCGCAATGCGGATGCGCGCGCGGGCGATGTGCTAATCCTGGGCAAGGGCCTGGGCGTGGGCATATTGTCGGCGGCGCTGAAGAAGAACCGCCTGGATGTCGACGGCTACCGCGTGATGATCGATACGACCACGCGACTGAACCGGCCGGGGTCTGCGCTGGCCGCGCTGGACGGCGTGCACGCGATTACCGACGTGACGGGTTTCGGCCTGCTGGGACATGCGCTTGAAATGGCGCGCGGCGCAAAGCTGACGGCGCGCCTGCGGTTGGCTGCGTTGCCGTGGCTGCCGGGTGTGCAGGAATTCGCGGCGGACGGCGTGATCACGGGCGCCTCGGGCCGCAACTGGGCGTCTTATGGCGAGTCGGTGCGCCTGGGGGCGGGCGTGTCGGACACGTATCGCGCGCTGCTGACCGACCCGCAGACCTCGGGGGGACTTCTGGTGTCGTGCGCGCCCGAGGCCGCCGATGCAGTGCTGAAAGTCTTCCACGGCCAGGGGTTTGATCAGGCAGCCGTGATCGGCGAGATGACGGCGGGCGATGCGCAGGTGATGGTCGACTGAACGATTGAACGGCTCAGCGGCTAAACGGTTGAGCGACTGAATGGTTGAACGGCTCAACGACTGAACGCCTGACCCCGTCGCCCGGAAGCGTGTCCCGGATGGTTCCGCGCCTCGCTTCTGCAAAGCTCCTGGCGCGCCTATGCCAAACGACCGAGCGTCAATCGCCCTGCCGCTCCCTATCGGTCGGCGAGGCAGCTCGCGGGTCACGACGTCAAGTCGCGCGCCGTGGCGGCGGCTTGCTCCGTCAGCCACTGCGCGACAACGTCGGCATCGGGCGTGCTGCGCCGCGCGTTGCGCACCAGCCAGTAAGCGTGTTCGGTGGCGCTGGCTTCCTGCCCGCCGACGATAGCCAGGCGGCGGTCAGCCAGCATGGGCGCGATCAGCGCCAGCCGCCCCAGCGCGATGCCGTGTCCCGCCAGCGCGGCATGCACGATCTGGTCGTACTGATTGAACCGCAGCATGCCTTTGGCGCGCACGCGGCCCAGCCCGCGCGCACTCAGCCATTCCGACCATTGCAGCCACGGGCGCGTGGGGTCGTCGAATTCCAGCAGCACGTGGCGTTGCAGCTCGCGCGCATCGAGCGCTTCAGCGTGCAGCGACGGGTGCGCCACCGGCACCACCGATTCCCCAAAGAGCCACGCCGCGCCATCGGGCACGGTGTCGCGCTCGCTGTAGCGGATGGCGATGTCCACGGCTTCTCGGTCGATATCGATGAGCCGGTTGTCGGCGGCCACGCGCACGTCGATCTGCGGGTGTGCCGCCTGGAAGTCTCCCAGCCGCGGCAGCAGCCACAGCGAGGCGACGCCGATGGTGGTGGTGACGGTGACGGGGGTGCGTCTTTCGGGGGCGCGCAGCTGTTCGGTCAGATCGCCCAACTGGCTCAACCAGACGTCAGCCATGCGGAATAGCTGCGCGCCTTCGGACGTGAACGTCACGCTGCGAAAGCCGCGCACCAGAAGCGGCACACCCAGATGCGCTTCCAGCGCGCGGATCTGGCGGCTGACGGCGGACTGGGTGACATGCAGGTCCTGCGCGGCCAGGGTGATGCTCATGCGTCGGCCGACGGCGACGAAGCCCCGGACGAGATCAAGCGGAGGAAGTTTCGCGAGCGGGTATGGCATTCGTAAAACTCATGCGAGTCGGGCGGAAATGTCGCTTGAGCAATAGTACGCCCAGGCGTCCAATATGACTCAGACGATGGGTGACAGGGACACAATCCCGGTCATCCGCCGCGATAGCCGCTGCCGCGGCCGGGAGGTACGCCATGATCCAGTTATGTTGCACTGCGGGTATGTCATTCCGTTTGGCCGGCGGCTCGACTATGCTGCTCAAGCGCGCTTCGGGCGTCCGCATCGTGTGTCACGCCGGCACTCTGTGGGTATCCGAATACCGCCGCTTTGATGACAGCGTGCTGCAAGCGGGTGAAACCCTGACCCTCGGCAGCAATCGCGACGTCGTCATCAGCGGCCTGCCGGATGCGCAGGTCGCGCTACTTTCCTGACGACGACGCGGCGCGTCCAGCGTCGCGCCCAGCCGTGGTGCTGCAGGCCAAACCGGAGATCCAGTCATGACCGCGTCCTTGCCCGATACCGCCCGCATCGAAATGTGGTTCGACTTCGCCAGTCCGTACAGCTACCTGGCGATCGAGCGCATCGAACCCCTTGCGAAGGCGGCAGGTGTGCAAGTCGATCTGCGGCCTTTCCTGCTGGGCCCCATCTTCCAGGCCCAGGGATGGAACGACTCGCCCTTCCGGCTTTTCCCGGGGAAGGGCGCCTACATGATGCGCGACATCGCCCGCCTGGCCGAAAAATACGGCGTGGTCTATAACCGGCCGCGTCTGTTCCCGCGCATGAGCGTGCTGCCCGCGCGCATCGCGCTGATCGGCCAGGACGAACCCTGGGGCCGCGATTTCTGCCTGGCTGTGTTCCGCGCCAACTTCCAGCACGATCTGGACATCCAGGCCGAAGACGTCGTGCATGGATTGCTGACGGACCTGTCGCTGGACGCGGATGGCCTGATCGCCCGCGCCAAGACCGAGGCCGCCAAAGAGGCCCTGCGCCGCCGTGTCGACAAGGCGCGCAACCTGGGTCTGTTCGGCGCGCCGACGTTTTTCGTGGAAGGCGAAATGTTCTGGGGCAACGATCGCCTCGAAGACGCGCTGGAATGGACGCGCCGTACTGCGCCCGCCAGCGCCTGGGCGCCCGCCGCCCGCGCCTGATCCACCTCGCCCAAGTTTTCTCGTCAACGCATCATCAGCAATGAAAAACGCAAGCAGCGCCTATCGCGGCGCGCCCATGCCGGGCGGCCGCTCGTTCACCCAATTCCGGGCCGCCCGCATCCGCCGGGTGTCGTTCCAGTGGAAGCAGATCGACCGGCCCGACGCGCAGGACGAAGGCCTGCCAAAGGGCGGCAGCCACGGCAAGCGCGGCTGACTCGCGCGCGCGGACGGCATCGCCCGCGACCGTTGCAGCAAGGCGTTGCTGACCAATCCGCCGGCTACCCTTTCGTGACGTGCGCGACGTTCGCCCACTCTTCATCCGAATACAGCCGAGACCGCAGCAAAAAGCGCCTGCCTTCGGCGCTGTCCAGCGAGAAAGCCCCGCCACGGCCGGGCACGGCGTCGATGACGAGCTGGGTGTGTTCCCAGTACGTGAACTGGTCTTCGCCGATATAGAAGGGGCAGCCTTCCAGGTCGCCCAGCAGCACGTCCGAGCCCCCCACCATGAACTCGCCCTGGGGATAACACATGGGCGAACTGCCGTCGCAGCAGCCGCCGGACTGGTGGAACATCAGCGGGCCGTGCTTGGCGCGCAGGGTATCGATGAGGTCGCGAGCTTCGTCGGTCGCGACCACGCGTGGCGTGTGCTCTGGCATGGCCGGATTCCTTTCGGGCGCGCCGGGCGGACCCGGCGCGCAGAGTGCCGCAGCTGGCGGCGAATCACAACTGGCGGATCAGAAGAATCCCAACTTCTTCGGCGAATAGCTCACCAGCAGGTTCTTGGTTTGCTGGTAGTGATTGAGCATCATCTTGTGGTTTTCGCGTCCGATGCCGGATTGCTTGTAGCCGCCGAACGCCGCATGCGCCGGGTAGGCGTGGTAGCAGTTGGTCCATACGCGGCCGGCCTTGATGGCGCGCCCCATTCGATAGCAGGTATTCGCGTCCCGTGACCATACGCCCGCGCCCAGGCCGTAGAGCGTGTCGTTGGCCAGCGCAAGCGCGTCGTCGGCGTCCTTGAACGTCGTCACCGCCACGACGGGTCCGAAGATTTCCTCCTGGAACACGCGCATCTTGTTGTGGCCCTTGAAGACGGTGGGCTGCACGTAATAGCCGCCTTCCAGTCCGCCCTGCATCTGCGCGCGCGAGCCGCCCGCCAGCACGTCGGCGCCTTCCTGCTTGCCGATGTCCAGGTAGGACAGAATCTTTTCAAGCTGCTCGGTGGAAGCCTGCGCGCCCAGCATGGTGTCGCCGTCCAGCGGATTGCCCTGCTTGATGTCGGCCACGCGCTTCAGGGCGCGTTCCATGAACTTGTCGTAGAGCGATTCCTGAATCAGCGCGCGGCTGGGGCACGTGCACACTTCGCCCTGGTTCAGCGCGAACATGACGAAGCCTTCGACCGCCTTGTCCAGGAAGTCGTCGTCTTGCGCGGCCACGTCCGCGAAGAAGATGTTGGGCGACTTGCCGCCCAGTTCCAAGGTGACCGGGATGATGTTCTGCGATGCGTACTGCATGATCAGCCGGCCGGTGGTGGTCTCGCCCGTGAAGGCGATCTTTGCGATGCGCTTGCTCGATGCCAGCGGCTTGCCGGCTTCCAGGCCGAAGCCCGTCACCACGTTCACGACGCCCGGCGGCAGGATGTCGCCGATCAGTTCCATCAGCAGCAGGATGCCCAGCGGCGTCTGTTCCGCGGGCTTGAGCACCACGCAGTTGCCGGCGGCCAGCGCGGGCGCCAGCTTCCATGCGGCCATCAGGATGGGGAAGTTCCAGGGAATGATCTGTCCCACCACGCCCAGCGGCTCATTGAAGTGATACGCGACGGTGTCGTGGTCGATCTCGGACAGTCCGCCTTCCTGGCTGCGGATGCACGAGGCGAAGTAGCGGAAGTGGTCGATGGCCAGCGGGATGTCGGCGGCGCGGGCCTCGCGGATGGGCTTGCCGTTGTCCCAGGTTTCCGCCGTGGCCAGGCGTTCCAGGTTGGCTTCCATCACGTCGGCGATCTTCATCAGCATGCGGGCCCGTTCGGCTGCCGGGGTCGAACCCCATTTCGGCGCGGCGCGATGCGCGGCGTCCAGCGCAAGTTCGATGTCGCGCTCTTTTGAACGCGCGTTGCGCGTCAGGGTCTGGCCGGTGACCGGCGTGACATTGTCGAAGTATTCGCCATCCGCGGGCGACTGCCATTTTCCGTCGATGAAATTATCGTACTGCGTCTTGAGGTCCAGGCGCGTGCCATAGGTTTCCGGGGTAACGCGGGTCGCGATGTCCATGCTTGTCTCCGTATCGTTGGGATGGCGGCAGCATGCTGCCTGCCCTGTATCAAGCAAACCGCATGCCAGTCGGGCCGACACGGGTGGACAGCCCGCCGCACGCATGCGAAAGTAGATTTCCGTGACAGAGGAAGCGCTCTGCCGCCGGGCCGCCCCAAGGCAGAGCAGCCCCCTTGGGGGGCAGCAAGCCCGCGGAGCGGGCGCGGCGTGGGGGCTTACCCCCTCCCTCACCGTCGCTAATTGCGACAGTGTCGCGGAACAGGTGTCGCAGAACGCCCGTCCAAGGAGACATGCATGGCCATTCACTCCCGTCGGCAAACGCTGACGCAGGCGCGCCTGCTGTTCAATCAGCAGGGCGTGGTGCCCGGCGGCGTCGTCGCCGAACCCATCCTGAGGTCGTGGCGCCGCTGCGCCGATCTGGGCTTCGACATGCGCGGCGTGCGTCGCGCCGAACTCATGACCCAAGGCGAATTGCGCGAGGCCCAGCAGCGCAACGAGGCGTTGCGCCGCATGTCCGAACCCGCGATGTCGTACCTGTGCCGTCAGGCGGGAGGCAGCGGCAACCTGGTGATCCTGTCCGACGCGCAAGGCCTGGTGCTGGACTCGGACGGCGATACCGGGTTCGCGCATCGCGCCTCGCGTGTAGCGTTGATGCCGGGAGCGCCCTGGGACGAGGCCGCGGCGGGCACCAATGCCATCGGCACCGCGCTCGTCGAGGGCCGGCCCATCGCCGTGCACGGCGCCGAGCACTATTTCGAACCGAACCGCATCCTGACCTGCGCGGCCGTTCCCATCAGCGACAGCGAGGGCCGGACGATCGGCGTGCTTGACCTGTCCAGCCAGGCGCGCGACATCCGCCCGGACGTGCTGGCGTTGGTGCGCGCGGCCGTGGACCGTATCGAGCACCAGCTCTTCGGACAGGCTTACGACCAATGCGCCGTGTTGCGCCTGCACGCGGACCACTCCGGCCTGGGCGAACCGGGCGAAGCGCTGCTGGCGTTCCAGGGAGACTTGCTGGTTGGCGCCAATCGGCAGGCATTGGATGCACTGGGCTTGGCCGCGACCGCGCTGGGCGTGTATCGCTACGCGGACGTCTTCGATGGCGACATCGAACGCTGCCCCGACGCGGCGGGCCGGGTGCATACGCGGCTGGGGGCGGTCTATCACGCGCGCCTGCGCTGGCCACGTTCGCGGCCGCCCCGATCGCCGGCCGTGCCCGCGACGCTGCCGGCCGCCGGCCGCGACATTGCGCCTGCAACCAGTTTCGACACCGCGACCCTGGGCGCGCTGGCCCGCGCCGTGCATCTGTCCGATGCGGGCGTATCGATTTTGCTGCAGGGCGAGACCGGCGTGGGCAAGGAAGTGTTCGCGCGGCAGATGCACGCGCGCGGCAAGCGTTCATGCGGTCCATTCGTGGCGGTGAATTGCGCCGCCTTGCCGGAAAGCCTGATCGAATCCGAATTGTTCGGCTACGAAGAGGGCGCGTTCACGGGCGCGCGCCGCCAGGGCAGCAAAGGCCTGCTGCGGCAGGCGCACGGCGGCGTGCTGTTCCTGGACGAGATCGGCGACATGCCGCTCCTGCTGCAGTCGCGATTGCTGCGCGTGCTGCAGACGCGCGAGGTCTCGCCACTGGGCGCCGCGCGCGCCGTGCCGGTGGACTTCACGTTGATATGCGCCACCCACCGTCCGCTGGCTCATGAAGGGCCGGACGCGCCGGTGCGTCCCGACCTGTATTTCCGGATCGCCGAATACACCGTCACGCTGGAGCCTTTGCGGGCGCGCGAGGACCGGTTGGAGCTGTTGCGCGGTCTGTGGGCGGCCCAAGGCCCCGGGCCTGCGTTGCCAACGGCCATCGAGGCCATCCTGGCCGCCTATTCGTGGCCGGGAAACTATCGTCAATTGGTGTCGGTGTTGCGGACCCTGCATGTGCTGGCAGGCCCTGCGGGCAGGGTGGACGCCGAGATGCTGCCGGCTGAATTGCGCAGCGCGGCAATCGCGGTGCCGGCGATAAGCGTCGGGGCCGACCTTCAGGCGATGACGGACGCGGCGATTCGCAATGCCCTGGCCGAGAGCGGCGGCAGCGTCACCCGCGCGGCGCGCGCACTGGGTGTGCACCGCAGCACGATCTACCGACGCGCCGCCGCGCTGGGCCTGACGCGGCCGCGCTGAAGGCGGTGCCGCGCCGAACCGCGTGGCGGCGGCCGCTGTCTACACGAGGATCAACCGATCAGGCGGGCCAGTTCCGCACCCGGGTCCTTGGCGCGCATGAAGGCTTCGCCCACCAGGAAGGCGTCGACCTTGTGGTCGCGCATCAGCTTCACGTCTTCCGGCTTGAGGATCCCGCTTTCGGTCACGACGCGCTTGCCCGCCGGAATGCGCGGCAAGAGGTCCAGCGTGGTTTGCAGCGAGGTCTCGAACGTGCGCAGGTTGCGGTTGTTGATGCCCAGCAGCGGCGTCTTGAGCGTCAGCGCGATTTCGAGTTCCTGGGCGTCGTGGACTTCAACCAGCACGTCCATGCCTAGTTCGATGGCCAACGTTTCGTAGTCGCGCAATTGCGAGGGCGTGAGCGCGGCCACGATCAGCAGCACGCAGTCCGCGCCCATCGCGCGCGCGGCCACGATCTGGTAGGGATCGATGACGAAGTCCTTGCGCAGCACCGGCAGCGAGCACGCGGCGCGGGCCTGTCGCAGGTGGTCGTGCGAGCCCTGGAAGAACTGCACGTCGGTCAGCACCGACAGGCAGGCCGCGCCATGCACGGCGTAGGTGGCCGCGATCTCGGCGGGGGCGAAGCCGTCGCGGATGACGCCCTTGGACGGCGAAGCTTTCTTGATTTCAGCGATGACGCCGGCCTTGCCCTGCGAGATCTTGTCTTCGATGGCCTGGGCAAAGCCGCGCACGTCCTGGCGCGCCTGCGCTTCGCGCAGGACTTCGGCTTCGCTGCGCATCTGGCGAGCGGCGGCGACTTCCTCGGCCTTGACGGCGAGGATCTTCGCGAGAATATCGTTCATTTCTGGAATGTCCGGGTATATGCGCAGAATTCTTCCAGCTTGGCTCGCGCCGCGCCGGTGGAAATTAGTTCAAATGCTAGCGCTAAGGCTTCGGGAATGGAATCGGCTTTGTTGCCGGCATAGATGGCAAGCCCGGCATTGAGGGCGACGATGTCGCGGGCAGCGCCCTCGACATTCTCCAGCGCCTCTATGACAAGCTCGCGCGATTGCTCGCGATTGGACACCTTGATGCTCCGGTTGGACATCATGGATAGCCCGTAGTCCTCGGGGTGGATCTCGTACTCGCGGACGACGCCATCCTTGAGTTCGCCGACCATCGTGGCGCCGCCGAGCGACGCCTCGTCCATGCCGTCCTTGCCATGCACCACCAGCACGTGGCGCGAGCCCAGGCGTTCCAGCACGCGCACCTGGATGCCGACGAGATCGGGGTGGAACACGCCCATCAGCTGGTTCGCGGCGCCAGCGGGATTAGTCAGGGGGCCGAGGATGTTGAAGATCGTGCGCACGGCCAGTTCCTTGCGGATGGCGGCCACGTTTTTCATCGCGCCGTGGTGCGCGGGCGCGAACATGAAGCCGATGCCGGTCTCCTGGATGCACTCGGCCACCTGCTCGGGCGTCAGCACCAGGTTGGCGCCCAGCGCTTCCAGCACGTCGGCGCTGCCGCTGGACGACGAGGCGCTGCGGTTGCCGTGCTTGGCGATGGGCACGCCCGCCGCCGCGGCCACGAACATGGCGGTGGTCGAGATATTGAACGTCTGGCTGCCGTCGCCGCCCGTGCCGCACATGTCCAGCAGCTCATTGGGGTTGGGCGTGACCACGGGAGTCGCGAATTCGCGCATGACCTGGGCCGCGGCAGTGATCTCGCCGATGGTCTCTTTCTTGACGCGCAGGCCCATCAGCAGCGCGCTGGCGATCTGCGGCGACATTTCGCCGCGCATCAGCATGCGCATCAGATGCAGCATTTCGTCGTGGAAAATTTCGCGGTGTTCAATGCAGCGCGTCAGCGCTTCGGTGGGAGAAATAGTCACGATGCGTCCTTCTTAGGCGAGGTTCAGGAAATTGCGCAGCAGGGCATGGCCATGCTCGCTCAGCACGGATTCGGGGTGGAACTGTACCCCGTAAAGCGGCAGCGTCTTGTGGCGCACGCCCATGATGTCGCCATCGGGCGCCGTGGCGGTGACGGCCAGGCAGTCCGGCAGGGTGGCCGGGTCGATGGTCAGCGAGTTGTAGCGGATGACAGTGTACGGCGTGGGCAGGCCCTGGAATATGTCAGTGCCGGTATGCGAGAGCTGGATGGTCTTGCCATGCATGATCTGCTGCGCGCGCACGATGTTTCCGCCGAAGGCCGCGCCAATCGCCTGGTGGCCCAGGCACACGCCCAGGATGGGCTTCTTGCCGGCATATGTCTGGATCAGGGGCACGGAGATGCCCGCTTCGGCCGGCGAGCAGGGGCCGGGCGACACGCAGATCTGGTCGGGGTTCAGCGCGGCGATGTCTTCCAGGGTGATCTGGTCGTTGCGGGCCACGCGCACGTCGACGCCCAGCTCGCCGAAATATTGAACCAGGTTGTAGGTAAAGGAATCGTAGTTGTCGATCATCAACAGCATTTGTTTCTCCTCGGGGCCGGCTTCGCGGCCCGGGCGGTAAATCGGGGCGGTCGCCGCCAGTCTCAGATGGGTTCGTCCAGGCCGTGCTGCACCTGCTCTGCCGCACGGAGCACCGCGCGGGCCTTCGCTTCGGTTTCGGCCCATTCGGCTTCCGGGTTCGAATCCGCCACGATGCCTGCGGCCGCCTGCACATACAGCGTGCCGTCCTTGATGACGCCGGTGCGGATCGCAATCGCCACGTCCATTTCGCCGCCGTAGCTCAGGTAGCCGGCCGCGCCGCCGTAGATGCCGCGGCGCACGGGCTCCAGTTCATCGATGATCTTCATGGCCTCGACCTTCGGCGCGCCCGTCAGCGTGCCGGCCGGGAACGACGCGCGCAGCACGTCCATGCTGCTCATGCCGGGGTTCAGCGTGCCGGTCACGTTGGACACCAGGTGCATCACGTGCGAATAGCGTTCGATCACCATGGTGTCGCTGACCTTCACCGAGCCCACCTGCGCGACGCGGCCCACGTCGTTGCGCGCCAGGTCGATCAGCATGACGTGCTCGGCGATTTCCTTGGGATCGGCCTGCAGTTCGGCGGCCAATGCGGCGTCCTCTTCGGGCGTGCCGCCGCGCTTGCGGGTGCCGGCAAGCGGCCGGATGGTGATCTGGGACTTGGGCTCGCCGTTTTCAACGGTGCGTTCCTGGCGAACCAGGATTTCGGGCGATGCGCCCACGACCTGGAAGTCGCCGAAGTTCCAGAAGTACATGTAGGGAGAGGGATTGAGCGACCGCAGCGCGCGGTACAGGGACAGCGGCGAGTCGCGGAAGGGCTTGGCGATGACCTGCCCGATCTGCACCTGCATCAGGTCGCCGGCGGCGATGTGTTCCTTGGCGCGCAGCACGGCTGCCAGGTAGTCCGCCTTCTTGAAATCACGCCGTTCCTCGGTCTGCATGCTGGCGTGGCTGTACGGGATTTCCACCGGGCGTCGCAGGCGCGCGCGCAGGTCCGTCAGGCGCTGCTGCGCGCGGCTGTAGGCCTCGGGTTGGCTCGGATCGGCGTAGACCATCAGGTAGATGCGGCCGGCCAGGTTGTCCACGATCACCAATTCGTCCACGTGCATCAGCATGAGGTCGGGCGTGCCGCCTTCCATGCCTGCGGGGAAAGGCTTGACCGCCGGACCGAGGCAGGGCTCGATGTGGCGCACGGTGTCATAGCCGAAGTAGCCGGCCAGGCCGCCGCAGAAACGCGGCATGCCCGGACGCAGCGCAACCTTGAAGCGGCTCTGGTATTGCTCGATGAAGGCCAGTGGATCGCCTTCATGCGTTTCCACGACTTTGCCGTCGTGCAGCACTTCGGTCAGCGTGCCGCTGGCGCGGATCACCGTGCGCGCGGGCAGGCCGATGAACGAATAGCGGCCGAACCGTTCGCCGCCCACCACCGATTCCATCAGGCAGGTCATGCGGCCGGCCAGCGGGCCCGAATGCGCAAGCTTCAGGTAGATGCCAAGCGGAGTATCCAGGTCGGCGTAGGTTTCGGCCACCAGCGGGATGCGGTTGTAGCCTTGTGCCGCAAGGGCCTTGAATTCGATTTCGGTCATGTCGGGTCTCGTAAGCGGTATTTGCTTTCGGACCGGGCACGCAACAAAAAACCCGGTCCAGTTGACTGGTTCCGGGTTGGGCGCTGTTTACACAGTGTCGGCGCTAGGCGGCAAGGTCGCGTCTAGGGCCGGGAAGGGGAATCATCGCCACCCGGAAGACAAACGCCACCAACGCCACGAGGCGCCGAGCATTTGGTTCTGGATGGAAACGTTCATTGACGGGAATTCTGTATGGGATTCGCGGTGTTGAATCTGAAGGCGTTCAGGCCGGGACTTTTGCCGCGTTCTGGTTCTGATTCCAGAGCGCAACCCATTCTGCGGCGCCAACAAGCGTGTCAACTATACCATCGACATCCAGCTCGCGCACGTCACGTCCTTCGTTGTAGCCATAAGGCACCACCAGCACCTGCGTGCCGGCGCTGCGGCCGGCCTGTGCGTCGTTGATGGAATCGCCGATGGTCACGGCCTCGGTGACAGAGACGCCCAGCAGGTCGCACGCATGGTGGATCTGGTCGGGATCCGGCTTGCGCCGTTCGCAGGTGTCGCCGCAGACCACCGCGTCGAAAAAGCCCGCCAGTCCCGTGCGCTGCAGCAGGGGCAGCGTGAATTCGGTGGGCTTGTTCGTCACGACCGCCAGCTTGAGCCCTTGGTCGCGCATGAGTTTCAGGCCTTCGATGACGTCGGGATAGACCTGGGCGCGCTCGCCGTTGACCAGGTGGTAATGGCGGTAGAAGGCCTCGCGGGCGCGGTTGAACGCTTCGGGAGACGGATCGGCGGCGTCAAGCGAGCCAGCGAGGCTGCGGCGCACCAGGTTGTCCACGCCCTTGCCCACGAAAGTCGCCACCACGTCTTCGCGCAGCGAGATCATGCCAAGTTCAACGCGCATGGCGTTGGCGGCGAAGGCCAAATCGGGAATGGAATCGAGCAGGGTCCCGTCCAGGTCCAGCAGCGCGGCGCGAAAGGCGGTCATATCGGTGTCCTGGTCGTTAGACGGCGGTGGTTTCGCCGATGGCGATCTGGTCGCGCATGGCCTTGATGATGCCGGCGTAGTCCGGCTTGCCGAAGATGGCGGAACCCGCCACGAACGTGTCGGCGCCCGCGGCGCGGATTTCGGCGATGTTGTCGATCTTGACCCCGCCGTCCACCTGCAGGACGATTTCCTGGCCGCCGGCCTGCATCCAGGCGTCGATCCGTGCGCGGGCCTCGCGCAGCTTGGTCAGCGCGCCAGGAATGAAACTCTGGCCGCCAAAGCCGGGGTTCACCGACATGATCAGGACCAGGTCGATCTTGTCCATCACATAGTCCATGTAGGACAGCGGCGTGGCCGGATTGAAGACCAGGCCTGCCTTGCAGCCGTTTTCGCGGATCAGCGACAGCGTGCGGTCCACGTGACGGCTGGCGTCGGGGTGGAAGCTGATGTAATCGGCCCCGGCCTTGGCGAACTGCGGCACCAGCGCGTCCACGGGTTCAACCATCAGATGCACGTCGATCGGCACCTGGACGTGGGGGCGGATCGCCGCGCACACCATGGGGCCGATGGTCAGGTTGGGGACATAGTGGTTGTCCATCACGTCCACGTGGATCCAGTCGGCGCCCCCGGCGACGACGTTGCGGACTTCCTCGCCCAGCCGGGCGAAGTCAGCCGACAGGATGCTGGGAGTAATGCGGGTGGAGGCCGTTTGCTGGGACATGATGTTCGGGGTCGGGAAGGGCATAATGTGCCATTATTGCAGTTTGAGCCGCCGTATCGGGAAGGCCCCGGTCCAACAGGCCAGAAAATTGCGTCTTTTCAAGCGTCGGCGCCGGGATCCGGCTGTCCGCTTGCTGCCACACAGGGAAGGACTGTGAAACCTTACGACCTGAGCGTCTCTGTCTCGCCGCGCTTCGTGCCCGAACAGTCCGATCCTGGCGAACATCAATTCGTGTTCGCCTACACCGTCCGCATCACCAACACTGGCGAACATCCCGCGCAGGTGATCAGCCGCCACTGGATCATCACCGACGGCAACCAGCGCGTACAGGAAGTCCGCGGCCTGGGCATCGTCGGGCAACAGCCGCTGCTGGCCCCCGGCGAGACCTTCGAATACACCAGTGGCTGTCCCTTGCCCACGCCCGTGGGCACGATGCGCGGCATCTACCACTGCGTCGGCGAGAACGGCATCCCGTTCGAAGTGCCGATCTCCGAATTCGTCCTGGCCATGCCTCGCACCCTGCATTGAGCATGGTCCGGCCTTCCGTAGCACGTTTTTCCATTTGCTCATGAAGCGCATTCTTAGCCTGTCCGTGCTGTCGGTTCTGCTGGCGGCATGTTCCACCCCCTCCGACATTCCCCCCGATTCCGGTCTGCCCGGCACACCGGCCCCGCGCACGCCGGCGGTCGACGGCCCGCTCGTCGTGCCGTCGCTGTCGGCGCTGCCGGACACCGCGCCGCGCAACCTGGCGGGCAAACTCAAACCGGCCAACTGGGCCGAGATGCCCGGCTGGACGACGGACGACCTGTCCCAGTTCTGGCCCCTTTTCCTGCGCAACTGCAAGGGCCTGATGCGGCCCACCAGCGGCAACCTGGCCGCGCCCGCGCGCGCCACGCCGCGCGCCTGGCAGCCGGTCTGCGCCGCGGCGGTGGATCCGGCGCGCGCGCCGGCCGCCGGCGATGGCGAGGCCGTGCGCCGCTTCCTCCAGACCCATCTGCAACCCTGGCGCCTGAATGCCGCCGACGGCAAGCCGGCGGCCAACACGGTGACGGGCTACTACGAACCCCTGGTCCGCGGATCGCGCCGCCAGGGCGGCGCCTACCAATGGCCGCTGTACGCGGTGCCCGCCGATTTGCTGACGATCGACCTGGGTTCGGTGTACCCGGACCTGGCCGGCAAGCGCGTCCGTGGCAAGCTGGACGGCAAGCGCGTGGTGCCCTATGACACCCGCGCCGCCATCGAATCGTCGTCCGGCCGCCGGCCGCCCGTGGTGGTCTGGGTGGATGACCCGGTGGACAACTTCTTCCTGCAGGTGCAGGGCTCCGGACGCGTGCAGCTCACCGACGGGCCGGACGCTGGCAAGACCATCCGCGTCGCCTACGCCGACCACAACGGCCAGCCCTACGCGTCCATCGGCCGCTGGCTGATCGACCGCGGCGAACTGACCGCCGACCAGGCGTCCATGCAGAACATCCGGGCCTGGGCCCAGCGCAACCCCAAGCGCGTCCCTGAAATGCTCAACGCCAACCCCGCGGTGGTGTTTTTCCGCGAGGAACCGGTGATCGATCCCGAACAGGGTCCCAAGGGCGCCTACGCCATCCCGCTGGCGCCCCGGCGCTCGGTGGCGGTGGACGCCACCTTCGTGCCGCTGGGTACGCCCCTGTTCCTGGCCACCACCTATCCCGCCTCGGACAAGCCTTTGCAGCGCCTGGTGTTCGCCCAGGACACGGGCACCGCGATCCGCGGCGCGGCCCGCGCCGACTTCTATTGGGGCTACGGCGAAGAAGCCGGCCAGCAGGCCGGGCGCATGAAGCAGCGCGGCCAGATGTGGCTGCTTTGGCCCAAACAAGCCGGGGAGCCTTCCGCACGATGAGCCACCAGATCGTAGTTTGCGGGGCCGGCATCGTCGGCCTGTCCACCGCGCTGGCGCTGGCCCGCCGCGGGCAGCGCGTCGCCGTGCTGGCGCCCCGTTCCTCCGTGCCGCCCGCCGATCCCAACCACTATCACCCGCGCGTCTACGCCATCTCGCCCGCCAGCCAGCGTTTCCTGGCCGACCTGGGCGTGTGGGACGCCATGCCGGCCTCGCGGCTGATGCCGGTGCAGGCCATGGAAATCCACGGCGACGCCGACGGCCAGGTCAACCTGAACGCCTGGCAGGCCGCGTTGCAGCAACTGGCCTGGATCGTCGAGTCCGGAGAAATCGAACGCGTGCTGATCCAGGCCGTCCGCATGTTCGGCATTGCGTGGCTGGAAGACCGTTGCACGGGTTACCAGAACGGCGCCATCGACACCGAAAGCGGCGCCCGCATCCAGGCGGAGCTGTTCGTGGGCGCCGATGGCGCGGCTTCGCCGCTGCGCGACGCGGCCGGAATGAAGCACGAAGCCGTGTCCTATGACGACACCGGCCTGGTGGTTCACCTGGACGCCGAACTGCCGCACCAGGGCACGGCTTTCCAGTGGTTCCGCGATGACGGCGTGCTGGCGCTGCTGCCGCTGCCCGACACCGCCGACGGCCCGCAGGTCTCCATGGTCTGGTCCATGCGCAATGAACTCGCCCGCCAATTGCTGGACTTGCCGCAGGAAGCGCAGGCCTCGCGTCTGGAAACCCTGCTGGCCGACGCCGCCGAAGGTCGGCTGGGCCGCCTGAAGGTACGCAGCAAGTTGCATGGCTTTCCCCTGACGCTGGAGCGCTCCCAGATGGTGGCGCCGGGCATCGCCCTGGCGGGGGACGCCGCGCACCGCCTGCATCCGCTGGCGGGGCAGGGCCTGAACCTGGGGCTGGGCGACGTCGAGGCCCTGGCCCGCATCGTCGCGGGCCGCGAGCCCTTCCGCGAAGCCGGCGATCTGCGCGTCCTGCACCGCTATCAGCGGGCGCGGGCCGAACCTGTGCTGGCCATGCGCCTGGCCACCGACGGCCTGCACAGGCTGTTCGGCTCGAAGGCGACGCCGCTCGTCTGGCTGCGAAACGCCGGCATGCACTGGGTCGAACGGGCGCCGCTGATCAAGCGCCGCCTGATCGCCGGCGCGTCCGCCAACTAGGAACGCAGCCGCCGCTTTCAGCGGAACCTCGGCAGGCAGCCGGGCGTCTGATAGAGACCGCCGTCCCCCTTGCAAAGGGGGGGCGGATATCCCGGATCGGTTACGCTTTCCGCCAAAGCACTCGATACACAAGTAGGAGCACCGATGAAATTCCGCATACCCGCCACATTGGCGGCTTGTTTCCTGGCTGCTGGAATGGGCCTGTCCGCCGCCGCCCAGGCGCAGGAAGGCAAGTCCGTCTCCACGCAGTCCGTGGGGCAGGCGGCCAAGAATGAAAAAAGCGTCTCCACGACCGAACTTGACCCCGTCTCGGCCGCCGTCAAGGAACGTTTCCAGCAACGGTTCTCCGGCATGAACGTCACCACCGTGCGCCGCACGCCCTACGGGCTGTTCGAGGTGCAGCTGGGCATGGACATGATCTACACCGATGAAGGCGTCACCTGGGTCATGGAAGGTCCGCTGATCGACGCCACGACGCGTCGCGACGTCACCCGCGAATCGCAGGAAAAGCTCAGCGCCGTCACGTTCGACCAGCTACCGCTGGACCTGGCCATCAAGCAGGTCAAGGGCGACGGCTCGCGCAAGGTCGCGATCTTCGAAGACCCCAACTGCGGCTACTGCAAGCAGCTGCGCAAGACGCTCGAAGAAGTGGACAACCTTACCGTCTACACCTTCCTCTACCCCATCCTGTCGCCGGATTCCAAGGTCAAGGTGCGCAACGTGTGGTGCGCCAAAGACCAGGGCAAGACCTGGGACGACTGGATGCTGCGCGGCAAGACGCCCGCGGCGGCCGACTGCGACGTGCCTGAAGACAAACTGCTGGCGCTGGGCCAGCAACTGATGGTGCGCGGCACGCCCACGCTCTTCTTCGCCGACGGCTCGCGCATCAGCGGCGCGTTGCCCCTGGACCAGCTCAAGGCCCGTTTGAACTGACCGGCGCAAGTCGCGCCGGCCCGGGTGGGGTGGCGCGGTCGGCGCCACCCCACCCGGAGACAAGACTTGAAAATCGCAATACTCGACGATTACCACGACGTAGCCCGGCGCTACGCGGATTGGACCTCGCTGGGCGGTGACGCCGAGGTGCAGATCTTCAATAATTTCATCCCCGACGACCAGGTCGAAGCCTCCCTCGAGCCCTTCGACGTCATCGTCGCCATGCGCGAACGCACGCCGTTCCCGGCTTCCCGCATCAAGGCCCTGCCCAGGCTGCGCCTGCTGATCACCACGGGCATGCGCAACAACGCCATCGACATGCAGGCCTGCACCGAGCAGGGCATCGTAGTGTGCGGCGCACCCGGCAGCGCCGACGCCAACACCGCCACGGCGGAACTGGCCTGGGCGCATATCCTGGGCCTCTTCAAGCACCTTCCCGCCGAAGACGCGGCCATGCGCCGCGGCATGTGGCAGACGGCCATGCCCGAACCCCTGGCCGGCAAGCGCCTGGGCGTCGTGGGCCTGGGCAAGCTGGGCGCCGCGGTGGCCAAGGTGGGTCTCGCGTTCGGCATGGACGTCGTGGCCTGGAGCCCCAACCTGACCGACGAACGCGCCCAGGCCGCCGGCGTCACACGCGTGGACAAGCACGAACTCTTCTCCACGTCCGACGTCGTGAGCCTGCACCTGATCCTGTCGGATCGCAGCCGCAACGTGGTCGACGCCACCGCGCTGGCCGCCATGAAGCCCACCGCGTACCTCGTGAACACCTCTCGCGCCGGCCTGGTCGACCAGGAAGCGCTGATGGACGCGCTGGTCAAATTCCGCATCGCCGGCGCCGGCCTGGACGTGTATCCCGAAGAACCGCTGTCCCCCACCGACAACGTGCGCGACCTGGACAACGTCATCCTCACGCCCCACCTGGGCTACGTCAGCCGCGAAAATTTCGAGGCGTTCTACCAGAACTGCCTCGAAGCGGTGAAGGCCTGGGCGGCGGGCAAGCCGATCCGCGTGCTGAACGCGGCGTGATCGCGCCGTCAGGCGCCGACGCCGGCGTCTGATACCGGGGGGAAGTGCGCTGAAGCTTTTCGGGTGTCCTGGCGGTATCGGACACTTGGAAAGCTTCGGACATTCTCGCGGTCAGACAACCCATGCCGCTTGTCGCTTGCCGTATGCGCTGCGGCGGCTTCGCATTGCCTTGCGTGCGCCCTGAGCAGTGGGTCATAGGACAGTGCTTATGGCTTTTCTGGAATGGCAATCTACGATCAGTCGCTTCGGCTGGGAATCTTCAGCCCGTTGCAGAGGCCATGATGGAAAGACAATCGGCACGGTTGCGGTGGTTGACGAATGGCGCGCTTGCGATCCTGATGGGAACGGCCGCCGCTGGGGTTCTCGCAGGAGAGCCCTTGAATCAGAGACAGCTGTCCGAGCCTGATGTCGTCGCCCAATGGCTCCGCGATAACCCCGAAGGCGTCGACAAAAAAGGCGCTGCCTTCTCTTTCAATGAAGGGTTGAAATACAAAAGCAAGAAGTATTGGTCGGCCGCCGCCAAGTCTTTCGGTGAAAGCGCCATCCGGAATCCCACCCCGCAAGTATTGACTGAATATGTCGCCGCAAACCTGCGCATGCTCGGTGAAATCCGCGCCCGGAACGGGAATACGAGCCTCGGCGTCGAGCGCGATATGGACTATGCGTTGATGCAATATCAGACCGTGATGGCCGCGGACAACGTTCTCGGCGCCTTGTCCGCGCACGACAAAACGCGGGTCGAAGCGGATATCGCATGCTTGACCGATTACGCCAGAACTCGACTTGCGCCCGCCGGGTGTCAACCGTTCGAACTCTATGGCATGCAGCCCTGAGTGCAAATCAAAAGGCCTGAGTCCGGTGCGGCACCGGACTCAGGCCTTTGATCTTCAGCTCCTGATTCCCAACAATCGCGGGTTTCAGATCAGCGTGCAACCCTTCTCGTCGATCACCGTACTCAACCGCGCGAGAACATCACCTTCTTTTCGATGATCCCGCCCGGTTCCAGCGCCTGGGGGGTATCCCCGCAGGCTTCGTCTGCGTCCTCACTGGGATCGACCGCGTCGAACGCCGTATCGCCATTGGCGTCCGGCACGCCGGTGGGCTTGAGGCCCACGAAATCGAACAGGTCGCGGTCCATCAGGTGCGAGGGCACGACGCGCGACAGCGCATTGAACACATTCCAGGAACGGCCGGGATGCTGCTTGTCCCATTCCTTGATCATGCGGCCCACTTCCTTGCGCTTCAGGTTCTCTTGGGAACCACAGAGGTTGCACGGAATGATGGGGAACTGCTTGAGTTCCGCGTATGCGATCAGGTCGGTTTCGGCGACATAAGCCAGCGGGCGGATCACCGTGTGGCGGCCGTCGTCGGACACCAGCTTGGGCGGCATGCCCTTGGCCTTGCCGCCGTAGAACAGGTTCAGGAAGAACGTGGCCAGGATGTCGTCGCGGTGATGGCCCAGCGCGATCTTGGTCGCGCCCAGCTCGGAAGCCACGCGATACAGGATGCCCCGGCGCAGCCGCGAACAGAGCGAGCACATCGTCTTGCCTTCTTCCAGCACGCGCGTGACGATGGAATACGTGTCCTGCGTCTCGATGTGGAACGGCACGCCCAGTTCTTTCAGGTACTGCGGCAGGATGTGGTCGGGAAAGCCTGGCTGCTTCTGGTCCAGGTTCACCGCGATCAGTTCGAACTTGAACGGCGCGCGCTTCTGCAACTGCAGCAGGATGTCCAGCATGGCATACGAATCCTTGCCGCCGGACAGGCAGACCATCACGCGGTCGCCTTCTTCGATCATGTTGTAGTCGGACAGGGCGCGAGTGGTCTCGCGCGCCAGGCGCTTGGTCAGCTTGTTGCCTTCAAAGCGCGCCTTTTCATCGGCGGGCGTGCGGAATTGCACGCCGGGGGGAGCGATATCGTTCATGTCAGCGGGTGATCTGGATTTCCACGCCCACCGCCGCACAGTCGGAGAAGGCCATGGGCTTGCTGATGCGCAGGCGCAGCGCGCGGATTTCCTGGAAGTCCGCCAGGAGGCGCGCGGCGACCTGTTCGGACAGGGTTTCAATGAGATTGACGTGCGCCTGCGTGCATTCTTCGACGATGGCTTCGCGCAGGCGTCGGTAATCCAGCACGCTGTGGATGTCGTGGTCGTCGACCGAGCGCTGGATGTCCACGTCGAAGTCGGCGTCGACATGCAGGGGCTGGGTGGCGCGGCGCTCGTGCTCGAGGATGCCGATGCGGGCGTCGAGCGCAAGCCCGGAAAGAATGATGCGGCGAGTGGGCATGATGAAAACCTGGGTGGAATAGCGGGAATTGTAAGGCGGCGCCGGGACAGGGGGGCGCGCTGGCTACAATCCGGCCATGTCCGGGCGTCCGCGAGGCGCCGGCGCAGTCAATAAGGGGTGAAATGCAACAGATGCACGATTCGGTCATTGTAGGCGGCGGCCCGGCCGGCGCCTCCTGCGCCCTGTGGCTGGCGCGCCTGGGCCTGTCCCCGCTGCTGGTCGAGGCCAGCGACCGCCTGGGCGGCCTTGGCAATGAAAACCCCTTCGCAGACGACTGGATCGCTGTCCTGCCCGGCGTGACTGGCCAGCAGGTGGCGGCCAATATCGACACCAGCGTGCGCGCCGCCAATGTGCCGCTGCGCCTGGAAACCCGCGTTACCGGCGTGAGGCCCTGCAAGGGCGGCATTGAGGCCACGCTGACGGGTTCTTCCGGGGACGCATCCCAGGTCCGGGCCCGCACCCTGGTCATCGCCTCCGGCGTGCGCGCCAAAGGGCTGCCCGATCATCCGCCCGGGTCATCGTGGCCGGGCGTGCTGATCGGCCCGGGTTCGCCCATCGTCGCGCAGGATTACTCGGGTCTGTCCGTGGCGGTGCTGGGCGGAGGCGACAACGCCTTTGAAAACTACGTCTACGTACGTAACCGGGGCGCGCGCGCCGTCCATCTGTACGCCCGCAGCGTGCGCGCCCAGCAGCAGTGGGTCACGCGGGCCGGGCGCGAAGGCGTCCGCATCGGACCCTACACGGTGGATCCGGCGGCGCGCAGTGTCGACGGCCGGCAGTACGACCTGATCCTGGTTTTCTACGGGTGGGAACCGCAGGCCGGCTTTGCCGACGACCTGCGGCTGGCGCGCGACGAACGCGGCTACATCCGCACCGATTTCGCCACGGCCGAGACCAGCGTTCCCGACATCTACGCGGTGGGCGAGGTGGCGCACCGCATGCATCCCTGCGTCGTGACGTCGATGGCGGACGGCGTGGTGGCGGCAAAGGCCATCCAGCGGCGCTGGGAGCGCGGGGGCGACTAGGCGTCGCGCGGCCGCGCTATGCGGCGGCCGAAACAGTTTCCGGCTGCGCCAGGAACGTCAGCACCGCGTCCAGGAATTCCGCCGGCCGTTCGATATTCGACAGGTGCACGGCAGGCAACACCAGCAGTTCGGCGCCCGGCACCGTCGCGGCGATGCGTTCGCCGTGGCTGGCCGCCGTCACGGTGTCGTCGCGGCCGGCGATCACCAGCGTCGGCCGGTTGATCAGCGCGGCCGTACGGCGCAGGTCCATGTCGCGCACCGCCGCGAACGCGCCGGCCAGGCCCTTCCGGTCCGTGGCAAGCAGCATGGCCCGGAAGGCCTCGATGACCGGCCCGCCGGCCTCCAGCATGGACGCGGGAAACCAATTGCAGAGGAATGTCGCGGCGGTGTCGGTCATGTCCGGCGCCTGAAGCGTGGCGGCGATCCGCTCGTCCCATTGCGGCGCCGGCCCCAGGTAGCCGGACGTATTGGCCAGGACCAGGCGGTCGATTCGATCGGGCGCATGCACGCCAAGCCACTGGCCAATGATGCCGCCCAGCGACAGGCCCAGGAAATGCGCGCGGCCGATGCCCAGCCCATCCATCAGCTCGATGACGTCGCGGCCCAGCCGATCCAGCGAATACGGGCCTTGAGGCACGCCGGAAGCGCCATGCCCCCGGGTGTCGTAGCGCAGCACGCGGAACGCGCGCGACAGGGCGGGGATCTGGTCGTCCCACATGTGCAGCGTGGTGCCGATGGAATTCGACAGGACGAGAACGGGTAGCGCGGAGTCGCCGTCGTAGCGGTAGGCAATGCGCACGCCGTCGCCGGTGGTGAAGGAAGAAAGGTTTTGCATGACAAGTCTCCAGATGGAATGACTCGCAGCGTAGTTGCGCACGGCTCACGAAAAAATTACAAAGTTTGCACAGTCTTTGTTGGAAAAGCTGAGCATGAGCGAATTCACCCTGCACGACCTGCAGTGCTTTGACGCCGTGGTGCGGGCGGGCGGCTTCCAGGCGGCGGCCGCGACGCTGCACCGCTCTCACCCGGCTGTGTTCGCCGCCGTCGCCAAGCTGGAACGCCAGCTTGGCCTGGCGTTGCTGGATCGCAGCGGATATCGCGTCAGGCTTACGTCCGCGGGCGCCTCGTTCCATCGCCGCGCGCAGTCGCTGCTGCGCGAACTTGAAGGCCTGCGCAGCCACGCCGCGCAACTCGCCCTGGGAGAGGAAAGCGAACTGCACGTCGTCATCGGCGACTTCTGCCCGCGTGCCGAAACGCTCGGGTTGCTCAGCCGCTTTTTCGCGCAGTGTCCGGCCACGCGTCTGCACCTGCACTTCGAGGCAGTGGGTGGCCCGCAGGAACGCTTGCTGGACGGCGACGCCGACCTGATCCTGCATCGCGTGGACAAACGCGACCCGCGCATCGAATGGCTGGACCTGGCGAAGGTGCCGTTCATTCCGGTCGCCGCGCCGGGCTACCTGCCCGAACCGCAGGCCAAGGGCATCGATGCGCGCGCCTTGCGCGGCCTCACGCAGTGCGTCATGCGAGACACCGCCCGGCACACACCGACGCAAGATTTTTTCATGATCGAAGGCGCGCCGCAGTGCACCGTGCCCGACCAACTCATGAAGAAAGAGATCATCCTTCAGGGGATGGGTTGGGGACACCTGCCACGCTTCCTGATCGAAGACGAATTGCGCGACGGGCGATTGCTATCCATCGCGAACCGCCGCCTGCCCGGCAGCACCGAAGAACTGGTGGCGGCGCGCCGCGCAGACCGGCCCCACGGCCCGGTCCTGACGCGGCTGTGGCAGCACTTGCAGCAGGCCGCACACACATTTCCCCTGGCCTGACGGCGACGCGCACGCCGGCGCGCTCTTCAGCCCAGGCGAAGCCTCACCTCCGGATTCAAGAATAGGAATTTGCCGGCGCCGCGCCCACACTCATGCTCACAAGTTGATCAATCAATGATCACGCAGGGAGACAAGCATGAAGTGTGCGCATCGCTGGCTGGCAGCCGGCGCGGTGGCCTTCGCCATCGCGAGTCCGGCGCAGGCGGCCTGGCCTGAACGTCCCATCACCCTCATCATTCCCGCCGCGCCCGGCGGCACCACCGACATCTCGGCGCGCCTCATTGCCGACAAGCTGTCCGCCAAACTGGGGCAGCAGGTCATCGTGGAGAACCGGGCAGGCGCGGCGGGCATCATCGGCGCGCAGGCGCTGGCCCGCGCCAAGCCCGACGGCTACACGCTGCTGATGGGCAACATCGGCCCCAACGCCATCAACTACGCGCTTTACAAGACGCTGCCGTACAAGCCGGCCGACTTTGCGCCGGTGACCCTGGTGATCTCCGTGCCCAACGTGCTGGTCGTGAACGAAGCGTCGCCGGCGCGCAGCGTGTCGGACCTGCTGGCGCAGGCCAGGCAGGAACCGGCAAAGGTGTCCTTCGGCAGCTCGGGCGCGGGCCAGTCGCCGCACCTGTCCGCTGAAATGTTCAAGCAGCGCGCCGGCATTCCCGGCACCCACGTGGCCTACAAGGGCGCCGGGCCAGCCGTGGCCGCGCTGCTGGGCCAGCAGTTCACCTTCATGATCGACAACCTACCCAGTTCGATGCCGTACATCCAGTCCGGCAAGCTGCGGGCGCTGGCCGTCACCAGCGACAAGCGCCTGGCCGAGCTGCCGGACGTGCCGACCATGGCCGAAGCCGGCGTGAAGGACATGGTGGTCACCGCGTGGTTTGGATTGGTCGCGCCCGCGGGCACGCCGCAGGATGCGATCGACAAACTCTATGCCGCCACCCGCGACGTGGTGCGCAGCCCGGAGATCAGCGAACGCTTCAGGTCCATGGGCGGACAGGCGGGCGGCAACACACCCGCGGAATTCACGGCGTTCATCGATCAGGAACGCACCCGCTGGAAAACCATCGTGGACGCGGCGGGCCTTGCGCAGGAGCAATAAGTGATCGACAAGATTCAGGAGTCCATGGCGCAGGCCGTGGCAATCATTCCCGACGGCGCATCCGTGCTGGTGGGCGGCTTCGGCGAAGCGGGGGTGCCATACGAGCTGCTGCAATGCCTGGCCGAATCGGGGCGGCGCGACCTCACCATCATTTCCAACAACGCCGGCACGTTCGACCGCGGCATCGCCGCGTTGTTGATACGCAAGCAGGTCAGAAAGATCATCTGCTCGCATCCCCGCCCGCCGAACTCCGAAGCCTTCGCGAGAGCCTATCGCGCCGGCGAGGTGGAACTGGAATGCGTGCCGCAAGGCACGCTGGCGGAGCGGCTGCGCGCCGCCGGCGCTGGCCTGGGCCCGTTCTACACCCCGACGGGCTACGGCACCGAACTGGCGCAAGGCCGCCGCCAGGAAATCATCGACGGCGTGGGCTATGTGCTGGAACAGCCCTTGCGGGGCGACTACGCACTGATTCGCGCGCACCTGGGCGACCGCTGGGGCAACCTCATGTACCGCCATGCCGCGCGCAACTTCAATCCGGTGATGTGCATGGCCGCCGGCCATGCCATCGCGCAGGTCGACGAGATCGTGCCGCTGGGCGCGCTGGCGCCCGAACAGATCATGTCGCAAGGCATCTTCGTGAAATCCGTGGTCCGGGTGGAGGCCTGACATGCAAGACATCATCGGCTTGACCCGCCAGCAGATCGCGCAACTGCTGGCCAGCGACATCCCGGACGGGTTCATCGTCAACCTGGGCATCGGCATGCCGACGCTGGTGGGCGACTACCTGCCCGAAGGCCGCGAGATCCTGCTGCACAGCGAGAACGGCATCCTCGGCATGGGGCCGGCCGCCAGCGGCGAGCACGTGGATCCGGACCTCATCAACGCCAGCCGCCAGCCCATCACGTTGCTGCAGGGCGCGTCCATCACGGAGCACACCGTGTCGTTCGCCATGATGCGCGGCGGCCACCTGGACTACGCCGTGCTGGGCGCGTTCCAGGTGTCCGAGCAGGGCGACCTGGCTAACTGGAAGACCGACGCGTCCGACGCCATTCCCGCGGTGGGCGGCGCAATGGACCTGGCCGTGGGCGCCAAACAGGTGCTGGTCACCATGGAGCATCGCGGCCGCGACGGCACCCCTAAGGTGCGAAAACAATGCACCTATCCGCTGACCGGCAAGGGCGTCGTGACGCGCATCTACACCGATCTCGCCGTCATCGACGTGACGCCCGAAGGATTGCAGGTGCATGCGATGAAGCAGGGCGTCGACGAGGCGTTCCTGCGCTCGGTCACCGATGCCCGGCTGAATTTCCCGCAAACGCCGCGCACCATCGTGGTGGATGGCGCGGGGACGCCGCGCTATGAGTGAGCCGGTAATGGCGCGGGCGTATGTCGCCAACCGCCATGAATCGACCGACGCATCACGCTGGCCATTCCGTCGAGTCTGAAGGCGGTTGCCGTTGACGTTCCTGACCGCGAATGACGCCGTGCGTGTCGCGAATTTTCGCTGTTACGACCGAAGTCTTGCGCCCCGCGACGGGCAAAGGAGTTCCCGATGATCCGATCGATCCTGGCCGCCGTATCTGCGGGCGTACTGTGCATGGGCGCGGCGCACGCCGCGCAGACCTATCCCGACAAGCCCATCACCTTGTTGATTCCCTATCCGCCAGGCGGCAGCGCCGACATGCTGGCGCGACCGCTTGGCGCGGAACTGCAGAAGAAGTGGGGCCAGCCCGTAGTGCTGGAATACAAACCGGGCGCGGGCGGCGCCATCGCATCGGCCCAGCTGGCGCGCGCCAAGCCCGACGGCTACACGTTGCTGATGGTGCTGGCGGCTCACACCATCAACCCGAGCCTCTATCCCTCGCTGCCATACGACACGCGCACGGACTTCGCGCCGGTGTCGCTCGTCGCCACGCTGCCCATGCTCGTCGCCGCGCCGCTGGCCACGCCCGCGAACACCGTTCCAGAACTGATCGCCTACGGCAAAAGCCACCCCGGCAAACTCAGCTTTGCCTCGGCCGGCAACGGCAACACCAGCCACCTGGCGGCCGAGATGTTCAAGCACCAGACGGGCGCGGACATGATGCACGTGCCCTACAAAGGCAGCGGACCGGCAGTCGTGGCGCTGCTGGGCGGCGAGGTGTCGCTGATGTTCGACAGCATCTCCACATCGCTGCCGCAAGTGCAGGCCGGCAAACTGAAAGCCATCGCGGTCACCGGCGATCACCGCTCGCCGCTGCTACCGGACGTCCCGACCGTGGCGGAAAGCGTGCCCGGATTCGTCGTGAACGGCTGGTACGGGGTGCTGGCGCCGGCGGGCACGCCGAAGGCGGTCGTGGATGCGTTGAGCAAAGGGATCGCGGAGGTCGTGGCGACGCCGGCGGTGAAGCAGCAGCTGGCCGGGTACGGGTATGAGGTGGTGGGGTCTACGCCTGGGGAATTCGGGGCGCATATCGAGCGGGAATTGGTGACTTGGAAGAAGGCTGTGGAGGTGTCGGGGGCGAAGGTGAATTGATGATGACGGATTCGTAGGTGCGTGGGGTTTGTGGGCTTCGGTGCTTTGTCGGTCTTTGTGGTCCGGTGTTCTTCTTCGTAGGCGCGAAGACGTTGCTGTCCTGAGTTCTTCGTAGGCCGCCCGACGCCGCGGTCGCCGTGGCTGCGAGCGCCCACGATTGCGGTCTGGAGCCTTCGCTCCGGACTGCCCCTTCGTCATCGTCGTCCCGGCCTTCGGCCGCT
>NZ_DAMDGT010000024.1:0-47746 GCF_032102605.1 Achromobacter sp.
GGCTCCGGACCGCAATCGTAGCCCCGCCCACCCCAGGCCCACGCCACGCCGGGCGCCTCAAGAACCAGCCCGCTGCCTCAAGAACCAGCCCGCCGCCTCAAGAACCAGCCCGCCGCCTCAAGAACCAGCCCGCCCGCTCAAGCACCAAGCCGTCGCCCAACTAACCTTCATCATTCCGACCCCGCCAGCCCACCATCTCCAACTGCCACCACATCATCCCCACCCAGCGCCTGATAAACAGTCACCTGATTCACCAACCGATTCAGCATATTCTCATCGCTGGCAATCTCCGCCACCCGGCGCTTCTCCTGCGCATCCAGCCAGTCCCTCAGCGGCACAGCTCCAGCCCGGTACCGCACCTCGTAAAGCCGCTCGGCTTCTCGCGCAGACCGTAAGGCCAGGTCCAGTTGTTCCGCCCGAAGCGCCAGTTGCGTCCTGTTCGACAGCGCGTTTTCCACGTCCGCCATCGCCTGGTACAGCGACTGCCGGAAATTGACGACGCGTTCCTCGTAGTCCGCCTTCGAAATCTTGATGTTCAGCTGCATCTGGTTCCACTGCAAAAACGGCAGCGTCAGACCCGCACCTAGCGTCGCGATGGGGTTCTGCAGCACTTCGGACAGCGTGGGACTGGAGCTTCCCAGCGCACCAGTCAGCGTCAGCGGCGGATAGAAGCTGGCCCGCGTGGCGTCGACGGTGGCCAGCGACTCACGCAGGCGCATCTCCGTGGCGCGCAGGTCCGGCCGACGGCCCAGCAGTTCCGCCGGCACGCCGGCGCGGGCCTCGGGCAGTGCGTTGGACGGCAGGCGCGCCGGGTCGGCCATGCTGCGGTCCGGCGGGCCGTCGAACAGGATCGTCAGCGCGTTCGTGTATTCCACCCGCTGCTGCACCAGCAGCGCATGCGCCGCCTGCTGGCTGGCCACGGTCTGTTCGGCCTCGGCCAGTTCCAGCGCCGACGCCCCGCCCGCGGCGTACTGCGCGCGCACCAGGTCCTGCGTGCGGCGCGCGTAAGCAATGCTCTCTTCGCTGCTAGCGATGCGCTGGTTGATGAAGGCCTTCTGCCAGTACAGCGTCGCGGTCGTGCCCACCAACGACAGCGCGGCGCTCTGGCGGTCCTGCTCGGTGGCCAGCGCTTCCCACTGCGTCGCATCACGCTGGCGCGACAGCTTGCCCCACAGGTCCACCTGATAACTGACGGTCAGCTCGGCAGAATTGGCTCGCGTGATCGAGCGGTCGCCGTACAGGTTGCGGATTCGCGAGACGTTGGCGTCGCCGCCAAGCTGGGGGAACAGCTGGTCTTCCGACAGGCCTGCCTGATACTGAGCCCGGCGCACGCGGATTGCCGCCGCGGCAAGGTCGTTGTTGCGCGCCAGCGCGGTCTCGACCAGGCCGTTGAGCACGGGGTCATCGAAATTGCGCCACCACGCGCCGCCATTGGCCAGCGAGGCCTCGGCGCTTGCCGAGTTCCCCGCTGCGGCGTGCGTCCAGGCCGGCGGCACGCTGGTCGCCGGGGCTTCGTAGTCGGTGCGCAGCAAGCTGCCGCAGCCGCCCAGCGCCAGCAGCAAAGCCAGCACGGCGGGTTTGTACAAGGGAAATGCCGCTTTCATTTTCATCATTCCCGGGCCAGGGCCTCGACGGGATCCAGGCGCGCCGCGTTGCGCGCCGGCAGATAGCCAAAAATCACACCGATCAGCGTCGAGCACGTGAATGCCGCCACCATCGATGCCGTGGAATAGATCATCTGGAACGAACCGCCCGTGGCCTTGGACACCAGCACGCCCAGGCCCAATGACAGCAGGATCCCCACCGCGCCGCCGATCAGGCAGACCAGCACCGCTTCGATCAGGAACTGCTGCATGATGTCGCTGCGGCGCGCGCCCACCGCCATGCGCACTCCAATTTCGCGGGTGCGCTCGGTGACGGACACCAGCATGATGTTCATCACCCCGATGCCGCCCACCATCAGCGAAATCAGCGCGATCAGGGACACCAGCAGCGTCATGGTGGCCGTGGTGCGCTCGATCGTCTTGCGCACCGCGTCGGTGTTGAACACGAAGAAGTCCTTCACGACGTGCCGGCGTGTCAGCACGCGGACGATGGCCTGCTCGGCGGCGGTCGGCGGTGTCGCGTCACTGACGCGCACCGTGATGCTCTTGAGGTGCTGCTGGCCCAGCACGCGCGACAACGCCGTCGTGTAGGGAATCCATACGTTCAGCGCATCGTTGTTGCCGAAGACGGTGTCTTTCTTCTGCGTCACGCCGATCACGCGCGCGGGCATCGAGCCCAGGAACACGACCTGGCCGATGGGCTCGGTGTGCGACCCGAAAAGCGCTCGACGCGTGCCCTCGTCGATCACCACTTCCTGCGCGCGGCGGGCAACGCTGGTCTCGTCGAAGAACTTGCCTTGCTCCAGCTTGATCGCGCGCACGCGGAAATACTGTTCGCCGACGCCCTGGATGGACCCGTTCACGGACACGTTGCGAAAGCGCAGCGTGTTGCTGGTGGCCACTTCCGGCGTGACGCTGTCCACGTAGGATTCGCGTGACAGCGCGTCGGCGTCCGCCGGCACGAGGGTGCGGATGTTGACCGCTTTTTCGTCCCCGAAGTCCTTGCCGGGAAAGACCTCGACGGTGTTGGTGCCGATTGCGCTGATGTCTTCCAGGATCTTGCGCCGCGAGCCTTCGCCCAACGCCACCACCGACACCACGGCGGCGATGCCGATGATGATGCCCAGCATCGTCAGCGATGTGCGCAGCCGGTGCGCGTTCATGGCCAGCAGCGCCATCCGCAGCGCTTCGCCGCAGCGGTCCAGGTAGGCCTGCCATGCCGGGCGTTGCGCCAACGCAGGCGGCTCGTCCTTCGTCGCGGCGCGGCGCGCCGCCTCCGGGTTGCGCTTGTCCGCGACGATCTCGCCGTCGCTGATCTCGATGATGCGCTGCGCATGGCGCGCCACGTTCATGTCGTGCGTGACGATGATGATGGTGTGGCCGGCCGCGTTCAGCTCTTCCAGGATGCGCAGCACTTCCTGGCCGGTGTGCGTGTCCAGCGCGCCGGTCGGTTCGTCGGCCAGGATGATGTCGCCGCCGTTCATCAGCGCCCGCGCGATACTGACGCGCTGCTGCTGGCCGCCGGAAAGCTGGCCCGGCCGGTGCTCGGATCGGTCGGCCAATCCCAGGCGCGCAAGCAGGTCCGCCGCCCGCGCCAGCCGCGCCTCGCGGCGCTTGCCCGCATAGACGGCGGGCACTTCCACGTTGCCCTGCGCGCTCAGGTCGGCCAGCAGGTGGTAGCGCTGGAAAATGAATCCGAAGTGTTCCCGGCGCAGTTCCGCCAGCTCGTCCGGGTCCAGCGCGCCGGTGCTGCGCCCGCCGACCTTGTAGTCGCCGCGCGTGGGGCGGTCCAGGCAGCCCAGGATGTTCATCAGCGTGGACTTGCCCGATCCGGACGCGCCCACGATGGCCACCATTTCTCCAGCCTCGATGGTGAGGTTGATGTCCTTCAGGACGGCAATGGTCTGGTCGCCGGCGGGGAACTCGCGGCGCACCCCGGACAGGGAAATCAGGGGGCCGTCCATGTCAGGCCCCCGGTTTCGCGACGGCCGGCGTGGAATCCGCCGACACGACGCGCTCGCCCACCTCCAGGCCTTCCAGCACCTGCGCCTGTACGTTGTTGTTCATGCCGATACGGACCTGTCGCGTCTCGGTCTTGTTGTCCTGCAACACTACGCGGACCTCGTAGCGGCCGTCCGAGCCCCGCTTGCCCAGCGCCGACGCGGGCACCACCACGGCGTTCTTGGCCTCGCCCAGCACGATGAAGACCTGCGCGGTCATGGAGATTCGGAGCTTTTCGTCGGGGTTGGGCACGTCGAACAGGCCGTTGTAGTAGACGGCGGCGCTGGTCGACGTGCTGGTGGACGACGTCAGGGACGAGGTCGCGTCGTCCTTCTGGATGGAATCCGGTGCGGGCTCCACCGCGCGCAGCGTGGCGCGGTAGCGCTCGTCGGGCTCGCCCAGGATGGTGAAGTAGACGGGCAGGCCGGTCTTGACTCGTGTCACGTCCGCTTCGGAGATCTGCGCCTTGATCGTCATGGTGTCCACCTGGGCCACCTTGATGATGGTGGGCGCGCTCTGGATCGAGTTGACGGTCTGGCCTTCCTTGGTGACCACGGCCACCACCATCCCGTCGATGGGCGAGACGATCCGGGTGTAGCCCAGGTTGACGCGGGCGGTGTCGACCTGGATCTCGGCCTGGGCGATCTGCGCGTCCAGCGAGGCGATCTCCGCGCGGGTGACGCCCAGCGTGGCCTCGGCGGATTCATAGGCCTCGCGCGAACTGGCGTCGGCCGCCAGCATCATGCGCTGCCGCTTGAAGGCAAGTTCGGCCTGCTTCAGCATGGCGACCTTGGCCGCCCGTTCGGCGCGCCGCGTCTGCAAGGCCGCCTCGGCGTTGCGCAGCTCGTTCTGCTGGGTCAGGTCGTCGATCTCTGCGACAAGCTGGCCCTTCTTGACCCGGTCGCCCAGCGCCACTTTCAGGGACTTCAATTGGCCGGTGGCCTGCGCGCCCACACTGACCCGCTCGATGGCGTCGATCGTGCCGCTGGCCAGCACGCTGTCTTCGAGGTCCGCGCGAGTGACCTCGGCGACGGCGAACGTCGGCGGCGGAAGCGCCGAGAAAAACGCGGCTCTGCCGGCGAAAGCGAGAAGCAAAAGGAATGCGGCTATCAGGGCGTAGCGCTTGAACTTGCTGCGGGACTTTTTCATGGAACTGGACGAAAGGGACGGCGGGGCGCCGCCGGTGGCGCCGTAATGCTGGCAAATGACGGCGTCGGCAACGGGGACTGGCCCCGAAAGCCTGCACATCCTAAACGGCAGACGGTTTCAAACGATTGCCGGCAGACCTGCGAAACGTGAAAAACGGTAAGGCGGGTGGCTAACCCAAGGATTACTCCGTTGCGCGAACGATACAACGCGTTCGCATGAGGGCCAGGAACCCTTTTACCGCACCTGCGCCGAACGTGCCGTCATCTTGCCCCGTAAGCACATGACTTGGCTTCTAGATGAACGCTATCTCCGCGCAGTGACTAGTCACTGTTTGACGCAGCACAAAAATCCCCCTGCTCGACATAGGGCGATGTTACGAACAGAATGAACGCAGTTAAGCCGTGTCTACCTCTCACAGATCCCCCTCCTCGCCATCCAGTTCCCCGGAATTTTCCGGGGCGGTGCTTTTGTGCCTGCTGGCAATGATGAATCACGTGGCGTTGACAGGGGGACGGATTACCGTATCCCTGACCGCGCTGCAGATGGGCCTGTCCACGTTCAAGGTGGGCACGCTGGTGGCGGTGTTTGCGGTGCTGCCCATGCTGTTTTCGGTGCGGGCGGGACGCTGGGTGGACCGGGTCGGCATTGTGCGCCCCTTGGTCATTGGGACCACTTTGGTCGCTATCGGCACGCTTCTGCCCTTTATCTCGCAGACACAGCTAGCCCTTCTGGTCGCGTCGTGCTGTATCGGCATCGGCTTCATGCTGCACCAGGTTGCCACGCAAGACCTGCTGGGCCATGCCGAACCCGAACAGCGGCTGCGCAATTTTTCCTTCATGTCCCTCGCGTTGGCGGGCTCCGGCTTCTCCGGCCCCCTTATCGCGGGCCTGGCGATCGACCACCTTGGAACGCGCGTGGCGTTCGGCATTCTGGCCCTCGGTCCGCTGCTCTCGGCCGGCGGGTTGTACGTGTTGCGGCACCAATTGAAGGCCGTCGACGCCGCCATCACGGGCGCGCGCGAAGCCCAGCGCCGCCGCGTGACGGAATTGCTGGCCGTGCCCGCCCTGCGCCGCATCCTGATGGTCAACACCATTCTGTCCGGCGCCTGGGACACTCACCTGTTCGTGGTGCCGATCTTTGGCGTCGCGATCGGGCTGTCCGCCACCACGATCGGCGTCATTCTTGCCTCGTTCGCGGCGGCAACTTTCGTCATTCGCCTGGTTCTCCCCCTCATCCAGCGCCGCGTGCGGTCTTGGACGCTGGTGCGCGTGGCGATGGCCACGGCGGCGATCGATTTCATGTTTTATCCGCTGTTCACGGACGTTACCGTCCTGATCGTGCTGTCTTTCATCCTGGGCCTGGCGCTCGGCTGCTGCCAGCCGAGCATGCTTTCCCTGCTGCATCAGCATTCCCCGCCCGGCCGCGCGGCCGAGGCCGTGGGCCTGCGCATGGCGCTGATCAACGGCTCGCAGGTGTCGCTGCCGTTGACCTTCGGCGCGCTGGGTGCGGTAATTGGGGTTGCCCCGCTGTTCTGGGCCTATTCCGTGGCCTTGATGGCCGGGGGGTGGGTCAATCGCAATCCCCCGCACGAGCCTGAACGGAACAAGTAGTTGTGAACATGCAGTCATCCCCGCCCGCCTCGAACATTTCCGGCGCCGCCCTGCCCTTTCGCCTTTGGACTCCCGAAGAACGGCAAGCCTCGCTCGACGACGCACTTCGGCATTGGCAGGCGGGCGAAGACGTGTGGGTCTATGGGTATGGGTCGCTTATCTGGCGGCCGGACTTCGACTTCATGGAGCGACGCCTGGCGACGCTGCGCGGCCACCATCGGGCGCTGTGCCTGTGGTCGCGGGTGAACCGCGGCACGCCGGAGTGCCCGGGCCTGGTATTTGGCCTGGACCGCGGCGGCTCGTGCCGCGGCGTCGTGTACCGTCTGGCCGGCGACCAGGTCCCCAATTATTTCCCCGCGCTCTGGGAGCGCGAGATGTCCACAGGCGCCTACTTGCCGCGCTGGATCAATTGCGCCACGGACCAGGGCGTCGTGCGCGCGCTGGTCTTCATCATGAACCGCAGCAATCCCGCTTACATCCGGGCGCTGCCCGAAGCGGAGCTGTTGGCGATCGTGCGCCGCGCCGCAGGGCGCTACGGCCCTTGCACCGACTACGTCGTGCAGACGGCCCAGGCCCTGCGCGCCGCCGGCATCCACGACGCCCGGCTGGACGCCATCGCCCGCCGGCTCGAGCTGGACGGCCGCCCCCTGCCCGAAGGCGCCTGAAAGGTCGCTGCAGTATCGGTGCCCCGGACTTGCCCGGGGCCTGAGCGGGGTCAATGGAGAGCCGGGCTTCCAGGCGGTATAAACTTCCTGTTATCAACGCTGAACCCCAAGCCCCCATGTCCGTCTCTGATCTGCGTCAAAGCTACGAAAAGAACGTGCTGCTGGAAACCCAGGCAGCCGCGTCTCCGTTTGAGCAATTCGCCCGCTGGTTCGACGAAGCCCTGGCGTCCAAAGTCCCGGAACCCAACGCCATGACCCTGGCCACGGTGGACGCCAACGGCCAGCCCAGCGCCCGCATCGTCCTGATCAAGGGCTTCGATGAGCAGGGCTTCACGTTCTTCACCAATTACGAATCGCGCAAGGGCCTGGACCTGCAAGCCGAGCCGCGCGCCTGCCTGCTGTTCTTCTGGCAGCCGCTGGAACGCCAGGTCCGGATCGAAGGCGTGGTCGAAAAGGTGCCGGGCGAAGAGTCGGACGCCTACTATCACAGCCGACCGGCCGGTTCGCGCATTGGCGCATGGGCCTCGCGCCAGAGCCAGCCCATCACCCGTGAAGAATTGGAAGCCCGCGAAAAGGAATTCCGCGAGCGCTTCGGCGAACAGCCGCCGCGTCCGCCGCATTGGGGCGGCTACCGCCTGAAGCCGACCGCCATGGAATTCTGGCAAGGCCGGCCGTCTCGCCTGCACGACCGCCTGCGCTACGTCGCGGACGGTCCCACCTGGAAGATCGAACGCCTGTCGCCCTGACGGGCGCCCCCCACAACCGGGCGCCCCTGACCGGGCGTCCTTGACCGGGCGTCCCCGTCCGGGCCTTCCCGAATCCGGGCGCCCTGAACCGAGATGCCCTGAAAGCCGGGCCCTTGCGGGCCCGTCTGAATTGACTACTGCATGCCCGCCTCCGTCCCTGATTTCGACTCCGCCTTTTTCCGCACCGCACTGGGCCGCTACGCCACCGGCGTGACGGTTGTGACGACCGCCGGCCTGGACGGCGCCCCCATCGGCCTGACGGTCAGTTCGTTCAACTCGGTATCGTTGAATCCGCCGCTGGTGCTGTGGAGTCTGTCGCTGGGTTCGTCGTCGATGGCTGCCTTCGAGCAATGCGAGCGCTACGTCGTGAACGTGCTCAGCGCGCACCAGATTGCGCTGGCGCGCCGCTTCGCCACCGGCAAGACGCCGGATCGCTACGCCGGACTTGAAGTGCATCATGCGCCGGGCGGCACGCCCATGCTGGACCCGCATTGCGCGGCCTGGTTCGAATGCCGCAACCGCAGCCGCTACGTCGAGGGAGATCACGTCATCATGGTCGGGGAAGTCGAACGTTGCGGTCATAGCGGCGAGCCGCCCCTGGTGTTTCACGCGGGCGGCTTCGATCTGACGCCGGCCGGCGCGCGCTCCAAGGACGCCAATTCATGAATGTCGATATCGATTGCGTCGTCATTGGCGCCGGCGTGGTGGGCCTGGCGATCGCCCGGGCCCTTGCCCAGTCGGGTCGCGAAGTGCTGGTGGCCGAGGCCACCGAGGCCATCGGAACCGGCACCAGCTCGCGCAATTCCGAGGTCATCCACGCGGGCATCTATTACCCTGCTGGCAGCCTGAAGGCTCGTCTCTGCGTGCGCGGCAAGCACCTGCTCTATGCCTATTGCGCCGAGCGAGGCGTGCCCCACAAGCGTATGGGCAAGCTTATCGTGGCAACCACGCCGGAGCAGGCGGCGCAGCTGGAAAGCATTGCGCAGCGCGCCCGCGCCAACGGCGTGGACGATCTGCAGTACATCTCGGGCGACGAGGCCATGCGCCTGGAACCCGCCCTGCAGTGCACGGCGGCGCTGGTGTCGCCGTCCACCGGCATCGTGGACAGCCACGCGCTGATGCTGGCGTTCCAGGGCGACGCCGAAAACGCGGGCGCCCAATGCGTGTTCCATACCCCGCTGGTGTCGGGACGCGTCCGCCCCGAAGGCGGCTTCGAGCTGCAATTCGGCGGCGACGAGGCCATGAGCCTGACGTGCAACGTGCTGATCAATTCGGCCGGCCTGCAAGCGCCCGCGCTGGCGCGCCGCATCGACGGCGTGCCGGCAGCCAGCATCCCGACCGACTATCTGTGCAAGGGCAGCTACTTCACGCTGTCCGGCCGCGCGCCGTTCTCGCGCCTGATCTACCCCGTGCCCCAGCACGCCGGCCTGGGCGTGCACCTGACCCTGGACATGGGTGGACAGGCCAAGTTCGGCCCGGACACCGAATGGGTCGGCACCGAGGACTACACGCTGGATCCGTCGCGCGCAGACGTCTTCTATGAAGCCGTGCGCAGCTACTGGCCGGCCCTGCCCGACGGCGCGCTGGCGCCCGGATACACCGGCATCCGGCCCAAGATCTCCGGCCCGCACGAACCGGCCGCCGACTTCGTCATCGCCGGCCCCGCCGTGCACGGCGTGCGTGGCCTGGTAAACCTGTTCGGCATTGAATCCCCCGGGCTGACCTCCAGCCTGGCCCTGGCGGAAGAAACCCTGGCGCGCCTGTCCGCCTGATCCCGCCCGACCTCACCTTTTTCCAATTCAGCCATCCCCGCCATGCAGCACAACGACTACATCCTGACCCTGTCCTGCCCTGACCGCACCGGCATCGTCTACCGCGTCAGCGGCCTGTTGTTCGAACTGGGTTGCAACATCCTCGATTCGCAGCAGTTCGGCGACGAAGAGACCGGCCGCTTCTTCCTGCGCGTGCACTTCGACCTGCCCGTCAGCGTGTCCGCCGACGACCTGCGCGGCCGTCTGGACACGATGTCCGCGGAATACGGCATGGAACTCAAGCTGCACGACGCCCGCCGCAAGGAGCGGCTGCTGATCATGGTCAGCAAGCAGGGCCACTGCCTGAACGACCTGCTGTTCCGCGTGCACAGCGGTCACCTGCATGCGGAAGTGGCGGCCATCGTCTCCAATCACAACGACTACGCCAGCCTGGCGGCGTCCTACGGCATCCCGTTCCACTATCTGCCCGTCACGCCCGACACCAAGCTGGAGCAGGAAAAGCAGGTGCTCGACATCGTCGACAAGGCGAACATCGATCTGGTGGTGCTGGCGCGCTACATGCAGATCCTGTCCGCCGACATGTGCCGCGCGCTGAACGGCCGCGCGATCAACATCCACCACAGCTTCCTGCCCAGCTTCAAGGGCGCGCGTCCCTATCACCAGGCGCATGCGCGCGGCGTGAAGATCATCGGCGCCACCGCCCACTACGTGACCTCGGACCTGGACGAAGGCCCGATCATCGATCAGGACATCGAACGCGTCGATCACACCATGACCGCCCAGGATCTGACGCAAGTGGGCAGCGACATCGAATCCCTGGTGCTGTCGCGCGCGGTGCGCAGCCATGTCGAGCACCGCATCCTGCTGAACCGCAACAAGACCGTCGTCTTCCGCTGATCCTCACGCCTTTGCGGGGGCCTGCGGGCCCAGGGACGGGAATTCCCGCGCCACCAGCGCCACGGCGCGCTCCTGCAAGGGCGAGCGCGCCGCCTCGGGCCATATCACCTGGCTTATCGACCGCGCCTGGTGTTCAAACGCGATGAATCGCGTGCCCGCCAGCCCGCTGCGCGACAGGCACGCCGGCACGATGGACACCCCCAGCCCCTGCGACACCAGCGACGCCACGCTGAGCCAATGGCGCACCTCGTGCCGGATCGCCGGCATGAAGCCGGCCGACACGCACATCGACAGCACCGTCTCGTAATAACTGGGCGACGCCGCGCGCGCAAAGAACACGAAATCGTCCTGCGCCAGGTCCGCCAGTTCAAGCGTCTGGCGGCTTGCCAGCGGGTGGGCGTCGGGCAGGCACACGACGAAAGGCTCGGCCAGCAGGTCGCGCGCCTGCACGCCTTCCGGCACCGGATTGGCGTGGATGAAGCCCAGATCCTGTTCGCCCCGCCGCACGGCTTCGATCTGGTCGTGCGAGTTCAGCTCCGTCAGCACGTGCTCCACGTCCGGCAGTTCCGCCCGCATGGCGTTCAGCAGCGCGGGCAGTCCCCGATACAACATGGATCCGACGAAGCCGATGCGCAGGCGGCCGCGCAGGCCCGCATCCACCTGGCGCACCAGCGTGCGCACTTCCTGCGCCTGGCGCAGCACGATGAGCGCCTCGCGGTAGAGCACCGTTCCAGCGTCGGTCAGCTCCACATGGCGGCTGGTACGGGCCAGCAGGCGGGCGCCCACGTTTTCCTCAAGTTGGCGGATGGCGTAGCTGAGGGGCGGCTGGGAGATGTGCAGGCGCTCGGCGGCCCGGCTGAAGTGCCGTTCCTCCGCCACCGCAATGAAGTAGCGCAATAGGCGCGGATCAAGATCCACGGCGTCCTCCTCGATTTGGCTTCTATATTTTTTTTGGATTGATCTACATCAAAACAGTATTTGAGTAGATTGATCAAGCCCCGCACCATGGGACATCCCCCGATTCGACCCCAGGATGCCGTCATGGATACCCCCGTCATGCCCGTTGCCGCCACCACCACGCCCGTCCCGGACTCCCGGGGGTTGAATCTGTTCGACGCGGATCCCTATGCCAAGGCGCTCAGCCGCCTGTACCTGCCCTCCGCCCTGCACGATCACCTGCTGCCCCATCTGGGCCGCCTGGGCGAGCTGGCCGGCGGAGTCATGGACGAACTGGCGTCCGTGGCGGACAAGCACCCGCCCACGCTGTCGGTGCGCAGCCGCGCGGGCACGGATGAATCCCGCATCGACAAGCATCCGGCGTACGTAGAGCTGGAACGCCTGGCGTACAGCGAATTCGGCCTGGCCGCCCTGTCGCACCGCGGCGGCGTGCTGGGCTGGCCCGAGCCCATGCCGGCCGCCGCCAAATATGCGCTCAGCCATCTCTTCGTGCAGGCGGAATTCGGCCTGTGCTGCCCCGTCAGCATGACCGACTCGCTGGCGCGCACGCTGCGCAAGTTCGGCGATCCCGCGCTGGTCGAGCGCGTGCTGCCGCAGGTCACGTCGCAGGACTTCGATACGCTGCGCCAGGGCGCCATGTTCATGACGGAACAGGGCGCGGGCTCGGACGTCAGCGCCACCGAGGTCACGGCCGAAGCCCAGGATGACGGCACCTGGCGCATTCACGGCGACAAGTGGTTCTGCTCGAATCCGGATGCGGGCTTTGCCATGGTGCTGGCGCGCAGCGAGCCGCAGCCCGGCTTGAAGGGCGTGTCGCTCTTCCTCTTGCCGCGCGACCTGGCGGACGGCACGCACAACCACTACCGCATCCTGCGCCTGAAGGACAAGCTGGGCACCCGCTCCATGGCCAGCGGCGAAATCCGCCTGGAAGGCGCGGTGGCGTGGCTGGTGGGCGAACGCGGCCGTGGTTTCAAGCACATGGCCGACATGATCAACAACTCGCGCCTGTCCAACGGCATGCGCGCCGCCGGCTTGATGCGCCGCGCCGTGACCGAGGCCGTCTACGTGTCGCAGCACCGCCGCGCCTTCGGCAAGCGCCTGATCGACATGCCGCTGATGCAGCGCCAGCTTGTGAAGATGACGGTGTGGGCGGAACAGGCGCGCAGCGTCATGTTCCAGACGGCCCGCGCGCTGGCTGATGCGGATCAGGGCGCGGCCGATCCCGCCCTCGCCCGCATCCTTACGCCCCTGATCAAGTTCCGCGCCTGCCGCGATGCGCGCAAGGTCACCGGCGACGCCATGGAAGTGCGCGGCGGCTGCGGCTACATCGAGGAATGGACCGAGCCCCGGCTGGTTCGCGACGCGCACCTGGGCTCCATCTGGGAAGGCACCAGCAACATCGTCGCCCTGGACGTGCTGCGCGCCATCAAGAAAGAAAACTCGCTGCCCGCGCTGCGCAGCCACATCGACCGCTTGCTGGCCGACGGCGTGCCCTGCCCGCCCGATCTGGCCGATGCGCAGGCCCGCGCCCTGGAGCAGACTTATGCTCTGGCCCGGCACGCCGCGGATGGCGACCACGCCGAACTGGCCCGCCAGGCGGCTTCGCTGCTCTATCACGCCGTATCGATGGCCGCATTGCGCTGGGAAGCCACTGGCGCCGGCCTGGAGAGCCGGGCCCGACTGGCCGACCAGGTGTTGCTGCACCGCCTGACGCCGCGCGATCCCTATGCCATCCCCCCTGACGAAAGCGCGGCCTGCCGCGCGATCCTGCAGTACGCGCTGTAACGCGCGCCGCCGTATCCGCTATAACCCGACGCCGGCGGCACAGCCGGCGCGCCATCCACTGGAGACAAGCATGAAACGCTACTTCGCCCCCCTGATGCTGGCGGCCGCCGCCGCCATCGCCGCCCCGGCCGTCGCCGCGGACGCCTACCCGTCCGCCCGGCCCGTCACGCTGGTCGTGCCTTTCCCGCCGGGCGGTCCCACCGACGCCCTGGCGCGCCGCCTGGCCGAAAAGCTCCGCGAACCGCTCAAGCAGAACGTCATCGTTGAAAACCGCAGCGGCGCCGGCGGCAACATCGGTTCCGAATACGTCGCCGCCGCCAAGCCCGACGGCTACACCATCCTGTTCGGCACGTCGGGCCCGCTGGCGATCAATGTCAGCCTCTACAAGAACCAGGGCTACAACCCCGAGACCAGCTTCGCGCCCATCATCCGCATCGGCCACCTGCCCAACATCCTGGTCGTGAATCCGTCGGTGCCGGCCAACAATCTGCAAGAGCTGATCGCCTACGCGCGCAAGAATCCCGACAAGCTGAGCTACGCCTCATCGGGCAACGGCGCGTCGTCGCACCTGGCCGGCATCCTGTTCAATCGCATGGCCGACACCAAGATCATGCACATCCCGTACAAGGGCACGGGCCCCGCGCTGAACGACCTGCTGGGCGGCCAGGTGTCGATGTCTTTCACCGACATCCTGACCGCGCTGCCCTACGTCAAGGCGGGCAAGCTGCGCGCCATCGGGCTGGCGAGCGCGCAGCGTTCCGACGCGCTGCCGGACCTGCCCACGCTGTCCGAACAGGGGCTGGCGGGTTACGACGTGAGCGTCTTCTTCGGCATCGTGGCGCCCAAGGGCACTCCTGCCGACGTCGTCAATACATTGAACCAGGCGTTCAAGACCGCGTTGTCCGACCCGGCCGTCGAGCAGACCCTGCGCACGCAAGGCATCGTCGAAGCGCAGGACAAGACGCCTCAGGGCCTGTCCACGTTCATCAGCACTGAAGTTCCCAAGTGGCGCGAACTCATCAAGAGCGCCAACGTATCCATCGATTGAAGCTGAAAACCCATGGCCCATACCCTACCCAACGCCGGCGCCCTGGCGGGCTGCAAGGTGATCGACCTGTCCCGCGTGCTGGGCGGCCCCTACTGCACGCAGATCCTGGCGGACCACGGCGCCGACGTGCTGAAGATCGAGCCGCCCGGCGGCGACGAAACGCGCGGCTGGGGCCCGCCCTTCCTGGGCGAGACGGCCTCGTACTTTGTCGGCGTGAATCGCAACAAGGACGGAATGACGCTGGACCTGTCGCAGGCGGCGGGCCAGGAGTTGCTGCGGCATCTGCTGGCCGACGCCGACGTGCTGGTGGAAAACTTCAAGCCCGGCACGCTTGAAAAGTGGGGCTTGGGCTACGAAGAACTGAAGCAGGCGTTCCCCGCGCTCATCCACTGCCGCGTCAGCGGCTTCGGCTCCGACGGCCCGCTTGGCGGACTACCCGGCTATGACGCCTGCGCGCAGGCGATGTGCGGCCTGATGAGCGTGAACGGTGAGGCCGACGGCGAGGCGACGCGAGTCGGCCTGCCCGTCGTGGACATGGTGACGGGGCTGAACGCGGCCGTCGCCATCCTGCTCGCCTTGAACGAGCGCACGCGCAGCGGGCTGGGGCAGTTCCTGGACATCACGCTGTACGACTGCGCGCTGTCGCTGCTGCACCCGCATGCGCCCAATTACTTCTACAGCGGCAAGGTGCCCCAGCGCAGTGGCAACGCGCATCCCAACATCGCTCCCTATGAAACCCTGCCCACCGCCAGCGGCCCGGTGTTTCTTGCCGTGGGCAACAACCGCCAGTTTGCGATGTTGGCGCAAGTGCTGGACGCCGGCTGGCTGGCGGAAGATCCGCGCTATGCCACGAATGCGGACCGCCTCAGCAACCGGCCGGCGCTGCGCGACGACCTGTCCGCCCTGCTCGCGAAGCACGACGCCGCCGCCCTGGCCGACCGCCTGCTGCGGGCCGGCGTGCCCGCGGCCGCCGTGCAGACGGTGGACCAGGCGCTGGCGCATCCCCACACCCGCCATCGCGGCATGGTGCTGGAACAGGGCAGCTACCGCGGCGTGGGCTCTCCGATCAAGCTGTCGCGCACGCCGGCGACACTGCGCAAGCTGCCTCCGGATCTGGCCAAGCCTGCCGGGCAGGACTGACCCAGAGCATTCAATCGCGCCCGGCACACGCCGGGCTTTTTTTCGCGCCTGATTCACGGCGCACGACACGTTTTTCACAGCCGCCAACAACTTAGACATTTCGTTTCAGCACGCGTCCCCGTTGCCGCCTTAGACTTTTTTCAGCACCTCGCGTTGCCTTGGCACGCATCTCCCCAGAGCCACATAAGAGGAAAAAAGACTATGGCCACGAAAGATACGCAAGACCACGCTCAGCTGAAAAGGGTGATGGGCCCGAAGCTGCTGCTGTTGTTCATCGTCGGCGACATCCTGGGCACAGGCGTCTATGCGCTGACCGGCCAGGTGGCCGCCGAAGTCGGCGGCGCGGCCTGGCTGCCATTCCTGGTTGCGTTTGCAGTGGCGCTGCTGACCGCGCTTTCCTACCTTGAACTGGTCACCAAGTATCCCCGCGCCGCGGGCGCCGCGCTCTATGTGCACAAGGCGTTCGGCGTGCACTTCCTGACCTTCATCGTCTGCTTCACGGTCATGTGCTCCGGCCTGACATCGGCCGCCACCGCCTCGCAAGCGTTTGCCGCCAACCTGTTCGCGGCCATGGGCATCCAGGCCGACAAGACCTGGATCACGATGGGCGCGCTGGGCTTCATGCTGCTGGTCATGCTGGTGAACCTGCGCGGCGCGGCCGAAAGCGTCAAGGCCAACGTGGTGCTCACGCTGATCGAGCTGTCGGGTCTGCTGATGGTCATCCTGCTGGGCTTTTACGCCATTTCGGGCGGGCAGGCCGATTTCTCGCGCGTCGTGGCTTTCGACACGCCGGAGGACAAGAGCGTCTTCCTGGCCGTCACGTCCGCCACCGCGCTCGCGTTCTTCGCCATGGTGGGCTTCGAGGATTCCGTCAACATGGCCGAGGAAACGCATGATCCGAGCCGGATTTTCCCAAAGGTCATGCTGACCGGACTGGGCATCACGGCCGTGATCTATATGCTGGTGTCGATCTGCGCCGTGGCGCTGGTGCCTGTGGGTGAACTGGCCAAGAGCAACACGCCGCTGGTGCTGGTGGTCAAGCGCGCGGCGCCGGACCTGCCGGTCGAATACATCATGCCCATCATCTCGATGTTCGCTGTCGCCAACTCCGCGCTGATCAACATGATGATGGCCAGCCGGCTGCTGTACGGCATGTCGCGCCAGGGCGTGCTGCCGGCCTTCCTGGCCCACGTGCACCGCAAGAACCAGACGCCGTGGACGGCCATCCTGTTCACCACGGCGCTGGCATTTGGACTGATCATCCTGGTGGCGCTGGCCGACTCGCAGGCCATCCGCGCGCTGGGCGGCACCACCGCGTTGCTGCTGCTGGGCGTCTTCGCCTTCGTCAACGTCGCCGTCCTGGTGCTGCGGCGCGACAAGGTCCAGCACCACCACTTCACCATCAGCCGCATCGTCCCCTGGCTGGGCGCGGCGGCGTGCCTGTTCCTCGTCACGCCGCTGACGGGACGCGACGTCATCCAATACCAGGTGGCGGGCTGGCTGCTGCTGCTTGGCGTCGTGATGTGGGGCCTGACCTACCTGGCCAAGCGCCGCGAGTCCAGGATGGAACTGGACCCGTCGTCGCTGGAATGAATGCCGGCGGCGTCAGCCGCCTTGCGCCAGGCCTTCGCGGCGCGGATCCGCGCCGCCCTGCAATCCCGCGGCATCGATGACGATGCCGTGGATGCCGCTGGGAAACTCGGTGATTCGCACCGGGTGGCCCATGCGCTCGAGTTCAGGCGCTAGCGCTTCCAGCGGCGTGCCTTTCTCAAGCTCGGTCTCCTTGTTGCGGCTGCCCATGTTGGGCAGGTCTATGGCCGACTGGATGTCCAGTCCCCAGTCCAGCACGCCCACGATGGTCTTGGCCACGTAGTTGATGATGGCGCTGCCGCCCGGCGATCCCACCAGCATGTGGGGCTTGCCGTCGCGCAGCACGATCATCGGGGCCATCGCGCTGCGCGGGCGTTTGCCCGGCTCGATCCGGTTGGCGACGAGTCGACCTTCGGGATCCTTGAACGACGAAGAAAAGTCCGTCATCTCGTTGTTCAGCAGAAAGCCGCGCACGAAGATCTTGCTGCCGAATTCGCTTTCGATGGTGGTTGTCATCGTCAGCGCATTGCCTTGCGCGTCCACCGCCACCAGATGGCTGGTGGACGGCAGTTCCAGCGCGTTGTCTTTGCCCAGCGACAGCAGCTTGCCCTCGGGGTCGCCCGGCAGCGCGACCTTCATGCTGCGGTCCGGCTGGATCAGGGCCCCGCGCGCGCGCAGATAGGCCGGGTCCAGCATGGCGCGAACCGGCACGCGCACGAAGTCGGGATCGGCCACGTAGAAATCGCGGTCGGCAAAGGCCAGCCGTCCCGCCTCCGAAAAATAGTGGACCGCCTGCGCGCTGCCGGGCGCATAGCGGTTGAGCGGAAATTGTTCCAGTTCGCCCAGCATCTGCAGCACGGCGATGGGACCGCTGCTGGGCGGGCCCATGCCGCAAAGCTCATAGCCGCGATACGCGCCACAGACAGGATCCCGCGTCTTGGCGCGATAGCCCGCCAGATCTTCCAGCGTCAGGTCGCCCGGTGTGGCATGGCCATGCACGGCGGCCACGATGTCGCGCGCGATGTCGCCCTGATAGAACGCATCCGCGCCCTGGGTCGCAACGGCGTGCAACGTGCGCGCGAAGTCCGCATTCTTCAGCACGTGCCCCACCGGCCAGGGCGCGCCATCGGGCGCATAAAAATATGCGGCGGCCGCCGATTGCTCGGGCAGCGCCTTGTTGCCCGCCAGCAGCGAATGCAGTCGGGGCGATACGGCAAAGCCCTGCTCCGCCAGCCGGATGGCAGGCTGGAACAAGTCGGCCCAAGGCAGCTTGCCCTGTTCCTTGTGCGCCAGTTCAAGTCCGCGCAGAAGGCCCGGCACGCCCACCGACATGCCGTTGTTGACGGCCTGCGCGAACGGCAGCGGTTTGCCCTGGGCATCGAGGAAGCGGTCGGGACGCGCGGCCGCCGGCGCGGTCTCGCGGCTGTCGTAGGTGCGGATGCGGCCATCCTTCGCCGAATAGACGACCATGAACGCCCCGCCTCCGATGCCGGACGACTGCGGCTCCACCAGGTTCAGGACGAGCTGTGTGGCGATGGCGGCGTCCACCACGCTGCCTCCGCGCCGCAGCATCTCGTCCCCGGCCTGCGTGGCCAGTGGGTTGGCCGACACCATCATGAAATGCGGCGCGCGGACAAGCTGGCGCGACTGGACGCCGCTGGCCGCTTCGGGATTCAGGTCCTCGACCGGTGGCGTGCGCGCGTAGCCCGCCGACAGAAAGGACAGGCCCGTCATAGCGGCGGCGAGCAGCAGGACGGCGTGGCGGCGTAGTCGCATGGTGGGCTCCGGGGGTCGCCGGGACGTCCGGCTGGGGTCCATGATAGTCAAGGGCCGGGCGGCTGTCGCGCCGCGAACAGGCCCCTCGCGGTGAATGGGCGCGCGAAGAGCCGTGCGCAAGCGCTTCGTCGCTCGTCGCTGGTCGGCCGTCGTCGGTCGCCCGCCGCCCCTTCCCGGCATAGAATCGCGTTTCCGGTCCACCATCCCCCAGTTCGTGCCATGCGCCTGCGCCACATCGAGATATTCGAAGCGATCCGCCGCACCGGATCCCTGACCGAAGCCGCTGCGGCGCTGCACATCTCGCAACCCGCCGCCAGCAAGCTGCTGGCCCACGCCGAAAGCCAGCTCGGTTTCAAGCTTTTCGACCGTGTCAAAGGTCGGCTGGTCGCCACGCGGGAAGCCGAGATCCTCACGCCCGAGATAACGCGCCTGAGCCAGGACCTGAACAGCGTGCGCCGCCTGGCTTCGAACCTGCGCGACCGGCCCAACGGCCATCTGCGCCTGGGATGCGCCCCCGCGCTGGGCCTGGGCCTGCTGCCGGGCGTGGTGCGCGACAGCCGAGAGGCGCAGCCCGGCATCACCTTCGACATCCACACCCACCACAGCGCCGAATTGGTGCAGGGCTTGCTGGCTCGCGAGCTGGACCTGGCCGTCACGTTCGACACGAACGACTACCCCGGCCTGACACGCATGGGGCTTGGACACACAGAGCTGGTTTTCCTGAGCCGCAAGTCCGCCAGCGGCCCCATGCGTTTATCCGAGATCTCCACGGCGTCCGGCGAAACGCTGATCGTGCTGGACGCCGGCGACGCCGCGGGCGCGCTGCTGCAACTGGCGCTGGATGCGCAGGGGCTGGCTCCGCAGGTCGCCATCCAGGTGCAGACCCATTACGTGGCTTGCGCGCTGGTGGATGCGGGCTGCGGCGACGCCATCGTCGACGCCATCACCGCGCAGGCCATGCTGCGCCCGGGCATGCGCCTGCGCCGCCTGGAACCCGCATTGCGCGTGCCGATCAGCATCATGACGCGCAACCAGGATCCCCTGTCGGCATTGCACCGCGACCTGATCGAACGCCTGCGCGCGGCATGCAGCGCGCGGCTGGCCGGGCTGGACGCGCAGCCCTGAAGGGGCATTCCGGCGGAACGCAAAACGGGCGCCCTGAGGCGCCCGCTTCGTGTGCGTCGGCCGGGGCAGCCAGGGCCGCCCCGTGCAGCATCAATCCAGCTTGATGTTCTGCTTCTTCACGACGTCCTGGGCCCAGTCGAACTGCTCCTGGATTTCCTTGGCGAACTCTTCCGGCGTGTTGCCCGACGGAGCCGAGCCTTGCTCGTCCAGCGCCTTGATGACCTTCGGGTCCTTCAGGGCGACGACGGCAGCGTCACGCAGCTTGTTCACGACGTCCATCGGCGTGCCCTTGGGAGCCAGGAGGCCATACCAGACCGGCTGGTTCAGGACGGGGTAGCCCGCGTCCTTGAAGGTCGGGACGCCCTTGACCGCGGCGATCTGCTCGGGCCAGGCGATGGCCATGGCGTTCAGCTTGCCGGCCTGGATCTGCGGCATCGACGACGGCAGGTTGTCGAACAGGATTTCGATCTGGCCGCCGACGGCGTCAGCCAGCGCGGGACCCGAACCCTTGTAGGGCACGTGCACGATGTCGGTGCCCGTGGCCATCTTGAACGATTCGCCCATCAGGTGCAGCACGCCGCAGGTGCCCGAGCTGCCGTAGGAGTACTTGCCGGGATTCTTCTTCAGTTCTTCGATGAAGCCCTTGAAGTCCTTGGCGGGGAACTTCGGGTTCACGGCCACGACGTTCGCGGTGTTGGCGAAGTTGGTGACCGGCTGGAAGTCCTTGATCGGGTCGTACGGCAGGTCCTTCGGACGGCATGCCGGATTGACGGCCATCGTGGAAACGGTGGCGATGGAAAGCGTGTAGCCGTCGGCAGGCGCACGCGCGGCTTCAGCCGCGCCGATGGCGCCGCCCGCGCCGCCCTTGTTTTCCACAACCATCGGCTGACCGAGTTCCTGGCTCATGCGCTGCGTCACGAGGCGCGCGATGATGTCGGTGGAGCCGCCGGGCGCGAACGGAACGATCACGCGGATGGCCTTGCTGGGGTACTTGTCTGCGGCGTGGGCGACCGAAACGCCCAACGTGCCGGCAGCGCCGGTAGCAAGGGCGATGGCCACTGCCAGAGAGCGGACCTTATTCATAGATGTGTTTCCTCCAAGATTGCGAGCCCGTATGTAGACGGACCGTTGTGTGATGTGCCCGCCTGTAGGCGGACCAGCAGATAACGGTGCGGGCGCATTGCTTGTGCGCAGCGTGTCTAGGCTGCATTTATGGATTGCTTGTGGCACACGCGCCCGCCAGAATGTCGGAGAATAGCAGCAAATGCTTACACCCGCATAGCGCGCCAATTCCCGGCCTACGCCTGACAAAATCCACTTCCCACATGTCGGTTGCACTCCTGGTTTTCCCTGATTTCATGCTGGTCGCGCTTGGTTGGGCGCTACGTCACAAACTGGGTTTCTCACGCGAATTTTTTGCAGGCACGGAGCGGCTGGTCTACTTCGTGCTGTTCCCCGCGCTGCTCTTCCAAGCCATCCTGCGCACCCCCATCACGGCAGGCAATGCCGCCATGCTGCTGCAGGCCACCGCCGCAGTCGTCGCCGGCGGCGTTGCCCTTGCCTGGCTGGCGGCGCTGGCGCTGCGCCCCTCGTCGCTGGCCCTGGCTTCGTCCGCCCAGTGCGGCTACCGGTTCAACACCTATATCGGCCTGGCGCTGTCGGCCAGCCTGGCGGGCTTGCAGGGCCAGACGATCATGGCGCTGATCGTCGGCTTCGCCGTGCCCATGGCCAACGTCGCGGCGGTGTACGGGCTGGCGCGCCACAGCGGCGGCAACCTGCTGCGCGAGCTCGCCCGCAACCCGCTGGTGGTGTCCACGCTGCTGGGCCTGGCCTGCAACCTGGCCGGCCTGCAATTGCCCGGCCCGGTGGACACGGTGCTCGCCAGACTGGGCGCGGCCGCCATCGCGCTTGGCGTCATATGCGTGGGCGCCAGCCTGGCCTGGGAAGGCGGCAAGGGCTACGGGCCGCTCATCGCCTGGATGCTGGCGGTCAAGCTCGTCGCGCTGCCCGCCCTCGCCTTGCTGACGGCGCACCTGCTGGCTCTGCCGCCGCTTGAATCGCGCATGCTCCTGCTGTTCGCGGCGCTGCCCACGGCGTCTGCCGCGTATGTGCTGGCGATGCGCATGGGCGGCGACGGCCGCATGGTCGCGGTTCTGATTTCACTGGGCACCCTGCTCTCGGCGGTCACGATTCCGATGTGGCTGCTGCTGGCGGGACAGGCCTGATTTCCGCAAAGATTTCCGCAAAGAAAATGGCCGCCCGACGCGGGCGGCCATCGCTATCGCGCGGCGCCGATTACGACGGCTTGTGCGCGTTCGTCATCGAACCGGGCACGACCCATTCGGCAAACTGTTCCTCGGTCACGTAGCCCAGCGCCAGCGCCGATTCCTTCAGCGACAGGCCTTCCTTGTGCGCCTTCTTGGCAATCTGCGCGGCCTTGTCGTAGCCGATGTGCGGGTTCAGCGCCGTCACCAGCATGAGCGAACGGTCCACCAGTTCGGCGATGCGGTCGCAGTTCGGCTCGATGCCGGCGGCGCAATGCTTGTCGAAGCTGGCCATGCCGTCGGTCAGCAGGCGCACGGACTGCAGGAAGTTGTGGATCACCAGCGGCTTGTAGACGTTCAGCTCGAAGTTGCCGCTGGCGCCGCCGATGTTGATGGCCACGTCGTTGCCCAGGACTTGCGAGGCCAGCATGGTGATCGCCTCGCACTGCGTCGGGTTGACCTTGCCCGGCATGATCGAGCTGCCCGGCTCGTTTTCGGGAATGCTGATCTCGCCCAGGCCCGAGCGCGGACCGCTGGACAGCCAGCGCACGTCGTTGGCGATCTTCATCAGGCCGGCGGCCAGGGATTTCAGCGCGCCGTGGGCGAACAGCAGCGCCTCATGCGAGGCCAGCGCCTGGAACTTGTTGGGCGCCGACACAAAAGCCGTGCCGGTGGCGTGGGCCAGTTCGGCCGACACCTTGGCGCTGAACTGCGGATGCGCGTTCAGGCCGGTGCCCACGGCGGTGCCGCCGATGGCCAACTGGTGCAGGCCCGGCAGGGTGGCGCGGATCTGCTGTTCGGCCAGGTCCAATTGGGCGACATAGCCGGACAATTCCTGGCCCAGCGTCAGCGGCGTGGCGTCCTGAAGGTGGGTGCGCCCGATCTTGACGATGTCGTAGAACTTGGCGCTCTTGGCGGCCAGCGTGGCGCGCAGCGCCTTCAGGGACGGCAGCAGATGATGCTCGACCTGCACCGCGGCGGCCACGTGCATGGCGGTGGGGAACGTATCGTTGGACGACTGGCCGCGGTTGACGTGGTCGTTGGGATGCACCTTGCGCTCTTCGCCACGCACGCCGCCCAACAGCTCCGACGCGCGGTTGGCCAGAACCTCGTTCATGTTCATGTTGCTCTGCGTGCCCGAACCGGTCTGCCAGACGGACAGCGGGAATTCATTGGGCCATTTGCCGGCGATCACTTCGTCGGCGGCGCGCATGATGCCGTCGGCCACCTTGGAGTCCAGTTCGCCCAGGTCGGCATTGACCTTGGCCGCCGCGCGCTTGAGCCGCGCCATGGCATTGACCAGAGGCTCCGGCATCTTTTCAGTGGAAATCGCGAAAAAATGCAGCGAGCGCTGCGTCTGGGCGCCCCACAGGTGATCTTCAGGGACTTCAATAGGGCCAAACGTGTCTTTTTCGATGCGGGTCTTCATGGCGCTTGCAACTCCGTGGCGGCGTCAGTCGCGGGCGGCGGCGGGCCGTCGTTCACGACATTATTGAGAATAACAATCAGTTATAGGTTAGCAGAAACCCGCATTCCTATAATTGCTCCAGTCTGTGCTCCGATCCTCGTTTTTTACCACTCGGCCCGCCCCATGTCCGCCCCTCTTTCCAGCCTGACCCTGCACCTGCCTGACGAAGCCGCCACGGAGGCGTTGGCGCGCCAGATCGCCCCCCTGGTGACTGGTGGCCGAAACGGCCCGGCAGGCGCATGTATTCACCTTCAAGGCGACCTCGGTGCAGGAAAGACGGCCTTCTCCAGGGCATTGTTGCGGGAAAGCGGCATCACAGGCCGAATCAAGAGTCCAAGCTACGCGCTGCTTGAATCCTATAAAGTTTCTAACTTATACTTCTATCACCTTGATTTTTATAGATTTAGTGATTCGCGCGAATGGTTGGACGCAGGATTCCGGGATTTACTGCGTGACGACGCGGTCGTTTTGATCGAATGGCCGGAGCGGGCGGGGGGTCTTTTGCCCCCGCCCGACCTGCTGATTTCCCTTGCCTATGCAGGCGACGGACGTGACGCCACCCTGACCGCGTACACCGCCCGAGGACAAACATGGTTGAACGCGATTGTCCCACCGCCCCAGACGGCGCCCTCCCCTCGGCAGGCGCCACCCGACGACGCCTGATCAGCGTCGCTGCCACCCTGCTCGTCCTGCCGGTCGTACCGCGACTGGCCCAGGCTGCGACGATCCTGGCAGTGCGCACCTGGCCCGCCGACGAATACACCCGCGTCACGCTGGAACTCGACAGCGAGCTCAAGGCCGAACAGTTCACGCTGGAAAATCCCCACCGCCTGGTGGTTGATATCGAGGGACTGACCCTCAGCGCGGCTCTGAACGACCTGGTTTCCAAGGTCCGCCCTGACGACCCCTATATCCAGAGCCTGCGCGTTGCGCAGAACCGCCCGAACGTGGTCCGGCTGGTGTTCGACCTGAAGCAGCCCGTGGCGCCTCAGGTCTTCACGCTCAAGCCGGTGGCGGACTACCAGTACCGCCTGGTGCTGGACTTGTACCCGAAGGTCGCCCAGGATCCGCTCATCGCCATCCTGAACAAGCAAAGCGGCCCCGACGTCGACGATCCGCTCGCGCGCATCCTGGAAGACATCCAGCGCAATCCGGTCACCCGGGCCGACCCGCCCGAGCCGCCGCGCGTGCGCGGCCAGCAGCCGGCGCCGGCTCTGCCCACACCGCCCAAAGCCCCGCCCACCGCCAGCCGCGGCAAGCAGCGCATGCTGACCATCGCGCTGGATCCCGGCCACGGCGGCGAAGATCCCGGCGCCATCGGCAGCAGCGGCCTGCGCGAAAAAGACGTGGTGCTGCGCATCGCCCGGCGCCTTAAGGCGCTGATCGACAGCCAGCCCTACATGCGTGCTTATCTGACGCGCGACGACGATTATTTCGTGCCGCTGCACGTGCGGGTGCAGAAAGCGCGGCGCGTGCATGCGGACCTGTTCGTTTCCATCCACGCCGACGCCTGGGTCAAGCCGTCGGCCAATGGCTCGTCGGTGTTTGCGCTGTCGCAGCGCGGCGCCACCAGCGCCCAGGCGCGCTGGATGGCCGACAAGGAAAACGCGGCCGACCTGATCGGCGGCGTCAACCTGGGCACCCATGACCGGCAGGTGGCCAAGGTCCTGCTCGATCTCTCCACCACCGCGCAGATCAACGATTCGCTCAAGGTGGGCAACGCCTTCCTGGACGAAATCAAGAAGATCAACCGCTTGCACAAGAACAGCGTCGAGCAGGCCGGCTTTGCCGTGCTGAAGGCCCCGGACATCCCGTCGGTGCTGGTCGAAACCGCCTTCATTAGCAACCCCCAGGAAGAGGCCCTGCTGCGCAGCGCTTCGCACCAGGACAAGCTGGCGCAGGCCATGATGACCGGCATCCAGCGCTACTTCACGGCCAATCCGCCGCTGGCTCGCCTGGGCGACGTCAGCTGACCGGCGCAGCAATACGAAAAAAGGGCTGTGCGCCATAGCGCACAGCCCTTTTTCTTTGTCCCGCCCGCGGCCCTATTGGGTCCGACGCGCCCGGAAGAGCTTGATGAACGCGGCGCCCACCACCGGCACGACGGCCGCGGCCAGACCCACCAGGACGATGGTGTTCAGGTGGTCGCGGACGATCGGGATATTGCCAAAGAAATAGCCGGCCGCCACCAGGCTGATCACCCACAGCAGCGCGCCCATGATGTTGAACATCTGGAAGCGCGCCGCCGACATGTCGGCCACGCCCGCCACGAACGGCGCGAACGTGCGCACCACCGGGATGAAGCGCGACATGACGATCGTCTTGCCGCCATGCTTTTCGTAGAACGCGTGCGTGCGCATCAGCGCGCCGCGATCCAGGAAGCGCAGGTTCATCGAAAACACCCGCGGCCCGATGTACCGGCCGATCGCGTAGTTCAGCGTATTGCCGGTGACCGCCGCGACGATCAGCAGCACGGACATCAGGACCGGGTCGATATGGCCGGTGGCGCCGAACGCGCCGGCAATGAACAGCAGCGAATCGCCGGGCAGGAAGGGCAGCACCACCAGCCCCGTCTCCGCGAAGACGATCATAAATAGCACCAGGTACACCCACGTGCCGTATTGCTCGACCCAGACGCCCAGCGTCTGGTCGATGTGGAGCACCATATTGAAAAACTCTAGCATTGAAGCGGCCCTGATATCGGAAGGGAATCAGTCAGCGACTATAGCCGACCGGACCATGACGCTAAAATCCTCCATACAGCTACACCAGACTTGAGCCCAATGACAGAACGCCGTTCCATCCTCGCGCTACCCGACCTGCTGATCAGCCAGATCGCCGCTGGCGAGGTCATCGAGCGCCCCGCATCCGTGCTCAAGGAAATCCTGGAAAACGCCATCGACGCCGGCGGGCGGGCCATCGAGGTCCGTCTTGAAGGCGGCGGCATCCGTCGCATCGCCGTCACCGACGACGGCGGCGGCATTCCGCCCGACGAGCTTCCGCTGGCGCTGGCGCGCCACGCCACCAGCAAGATCCGCTCGCTCAACGAGCTGGAATCGGTGGCCTCCATGGGATTTCGCGGCGAAGCCCTGGCCTCCATCGCCTCGGTGGCCCAGGTGTCCATCATTTCGCGCACCCGCGACGGCGAACACGCCTGGCAGATCGACGCCGGCAGCATGCACGTCGGCCCCGCTTCCGGCCCGCCCGGCACCACCGTGGACGTGCGCCAGTTGTTCGACGCCGTGCCGGCCCGCCGCAAGTTCCTGCGCTCGGAAGCCACGGAATTCGGCCATTGCGTGGACGCGATGGAGCGCATCGCGTTGGCGCACCCGCAGATCGCATTCCGCCTGTTCCACCACGACCGCGCGCAGCGCCAGTGGCTGCCGGCCGAACCGCCGCAGCGCATCCGCGACGTGCTAGGCGCGGAATTCGCCGAGCACGGCCTTTTGCTGTCGCATTCGGTCGGCACGGTCAGCCTGGCCGGCATGATCACCCGCCCCACGGCCGCGCGCGCCCGCGCCGACCGCCAGTATCTCTACGTGAATGGCCGCTACGTGCGGGACCGCACCGTCAGCCACGCCCTTCGGGCGGCGTATGCCGACGTGTTGCACGGCGACCGCCAGCCCGCCTACGTGCTCTTTTTGGACATCGACCCTGCCGCCGTGGACGTGAACGTCCACCCGGCCAAGCATGAAGTCCGATTCCGCGACAGCGGCGCCGTGCACCGCTTCGTTTCGCATGCGGTCAGCCAGACCCTGGCGCAGACGGGCGGATCGTCGGCCGTCGCGCCCGCCGCGCAAGACGCTGACGCGGAATTCGAAACCGTGGCGCGCCCCGCGACCGAAGCGGCGGCTACGCCCGCTGGCGCCTCCCCCGCAGCGCCCGCGTATCAATCCGCGCCTCGGCCCACCGCGGACGCAACGCGTCCCGGCTACGGCGGCGGCAACGGCGCGGCCTACGGCCTGCGCCCTTCGCCCGCTCCCCAACGCCCCCACACGCAGGTGCCTTTCCGCCTGCATGCGGAACCCGCCGGCATCCCGGCCGCCGACTGGCAGTCGCTCTATCGCCCGCTGAACGACGACTCCGCCGCCCGGACGGCGCCCCTGCGCGAACCCACGCCCGCTCCCAACGCCGCGCTGCCCACGGATGAAGAACATCCTCTGGGCATGGCGGTGGCGCAGCTGCATGGCGTCTACATCCTGGCGCAGAACCGGCGCGGCATGGTGCTGGTGGACATGCACGCCGCCCATGAACGCGTGGTCTACGAACAGCTCAAGCAGGCGCTGGACGCCCGCAGCCTGCCGCGCCAGGACCTCCTGGTGCCCGTGGTGTTCCACGCGCAGGAGAAAGACGTGGCGCTGGTGGAAGAGTTCGAAGAACAGTTGAACGAACTGGGATTCGAGTTGCGGCCATCTGGTCCCACGTCCATCGCCGTGCGCTCGGTGCCCGCCATCCTTGCCCGCGGCGACATCGAAACCCTGGCCCGCGCCGTGCTGCGCGACCTGGGCGCCGTCGGCGTGTCGCGCCTCTTGACCGAACAGCGCAACGAACTGCTGTCCACCATGGCCTGCCACGGCTCGGTGCGGGCCAACCGCAAGCTGACTCTCGAAGAGATGAACGGCCTGCTGCGCCAGATGGAATCCACCGAAAGGGCCGACCAATGCAACCACGGCCGCCCTACCTGGGTGCAGTGGTCCATGTCGGACCTGGACAAGCTTTTCCTGCGCGGACAATAGTTTGCCCTCTACCCTGCCCCCCGCTTCGAACCTCGTCCTATGCCTTGCCGGTCCCACTGCGGCCGGCAAGAGCGCCTCGACGCTTGCGCTGGCCGAGCGCTGGCCCATGGAAATCGTCAACGTTGATTCGGCCACGATCTACCGCGGCATGGACATCGGCACGGCCAAGCCCTCGCCCGAGGAACAGGCGCGCGTGCCCCAGCATCTGCTCGACATCCTGGACCCCGCGCAGTCGTATTCGGCGGCTGAGTTCCGCGCCGACGCGCTGCGGCTGATCGCCGAGATCCGCGCGCGCGGCAACATCCCGCTGCTCGCGGGCGGCACCATGATGTACTACAAGGCCCTGCGAGACGGCCTGGACGACCTGCCGCAGGCCGACCCGGCGCTGCGCGCCGAACTGGAGGCACGCGCTGCCCGCCTGGGCTGGCCCGCGCTGCATGCCGAACTGGCGGTGCTGGATCCCGTCACCGCCGCGCGCCTGGCGCCCAACGACAGCCAGCGCATCCAGCGCGCGCTGGAGATCTGCCAGTTGTCCGGCCAGCCCATGTCCGCGCTGCTGCAGCGCGGACAGCGCAAGCCCGACGACGACGCGAACCGCTACGTCACCATCAGCCTTGAACCCTCGGACCGCCTTGCGCTGCATGCGCGCATCGAACAGCGCTTTGACGCCATGCTGCGCAACGGCCTGCTGGACGAGGTACGCGGCCTGCACGCCCGGCCAGACCTGCATCCGGGTCTGCCGTCCGTGCGCTGCGTCGGCTATCGCCAGATGTGGGCGCATCTGGACGGCGAGATCGACCTGGACACCGCAAGGGAACAAGGCATCGCCGCGACCCGGCAATTGGCGAAGCGGCAGATCACCTGGCTGCGCGCGCAACCCGAACGCGTCATCGTGGACTGCCTGGCGTCGGACGCCGTGGCGCAGACGACAGACGCCGTGGCGCTGGCGCTTGCGAACTAGGTCCTGTCGCGCCCAGGAACGACGCCAACGCTCCATGCGCGCGCCAAGCGAAAAAAATGACCGCCGTTGCCGGCGGTCATTTTCATTGCAGCAAGGACGCCGCGCGCTTACACCACGAAGGTTTGCGCCATGCCGGCTTCCTGGGGAACGATCTCGCCCAGCTTGCTGACGGTTTCGCCCTGTTCACGCAGCGTGGCGGCGATGGCGTCGGCCTGGGCCGGATCCACCACCAGCACCATGCCGATGCCGCAGTTGAACACGCGGTACATTTCCGTGTCTTCGACGCCGCCCTGTTCTTGCAGCCACTGGAACAGCTTGGGCATTTCCCAGGCGTCGCGGTGCAGCTTGGCGGCCAGGCCGTCCTGCAGGATGCGCGGCACGTTGTCCAGCAGGCCGCCGCCCGTGATGTGGGCCAGGCCCTTGATGGCGGTGCCGTGCTTGGCCAGCGCGGCCAGCACCTGCTTCACGTAGATGCGCGTGGGGGCCATGACCACGTCGACCATCTTCTGGCCGTGGAAATCGTCGTCCGGCTTGGCATTGGCGCGCTCGAGGATCTTGCGCAGCAGCGAGTAGCCGTTGGAGTGCGCGCCGCTGGACGCCAGGCCCAGCACCACGTCGCCTGCCTTGATGGACTTGCCGTCGATGATGGCGGACTTTTCCACCGCGCCCACCGCGAAGCCGGCCAGATCGTATTCGCCGTCGGGGTACATGCCCGGCATTTCAGCGGTTTCGCCGCCGATCAGCGCGCAGCCCGACAATTCGCAGCCCTTGGCAATGCCGCCCACCACAGCCGCCGCCGTGTCCACCGAAAGCTTGCCGCAGCCGAAGTAGTCCAGGAAGAACAGCGGTTCCGCGCCCTGCACCAGGATGTCGTTGACGCTCATGGCGACCAGGTCGATGCCGACGGTGTCGTGGCGGTTCCAGTCGAACGCCAGGCGCAGCTTGGTGCCCACGCCGTCGGTGCCCGACACCAGCACGGGCTCCTTGAAGGTCTTCGGCACTTCGAACAGGCCGCCAAAGCCGCCGATACCGGCCAGCACCCCGGGGCGCATGGTGCGCGCGGCAAGGGGTTTGATACGGTCGACCAGGGCGTCGCCTGCGTCGATATCGACACCGGCGTCGCGGTAGGTCAGGGGGGCTTTAGGTTGGTTCGTCATGAGAAATGCCGTGGGGTATGTAACAATTGCTGGGATTTTGGTGGAACGCCCTGCATTTTACGATGACCGGGGCGCGGGCAGGCATGCGGGGCGCAAACCCAGGCCAGCCGTGGCCCTGGGACGCGACACCATCCCCCCAGGTGGTTTAAAGTGTAGGGTTGGCCGGTATTGATTTTGCCAGTTTCTGGCGGTTAGGGCTCAGGGCACCGTTCCGAGCGCAACCCCCGGGCACTGGTTGGGGTCATAAACCCGGGTCATAAACCCGGGTCATAAACCCGGGTCATAAACCCAGGTCATAAACCCGGGGACATAAGCCCGGGACATGAACCCGGATTACGAACCCGCGGCGTATCACGCCGGCCTTGCCAGGGCGCTTTTTGGCCCGTGTATCACCGATTTTCTTGGCTTTTCCGGCGCCCCGGCAGTGTTTGCCCGGCATTTCGCCCGCGGAAATCCGCTGCACAGTCCTGCGGCGCTGGTTTCCGGTGGTCTCGGAAGAGCCCGATTGATAACTCTCATGAACCGCCAGCTGCTGCTCGACGTTCTCCCCGCGCCAGCGCCATCGCTGAACAACTATATCGCCGGTCCCAACGGGGAAGCGCTGGCGGCCGTGCGCGCGCTCAAGCCGGGACGGGCCCTGTACATCTGGGGCGCCGCGGGCTGCGGCCGCACCCACCTCTTGCGCGCCCTGACCGCGCGCACCGACGCCGTCTTCATCGACCCGGCCACCGGCGAGAACATGCTGCGCCGCCTGGCCGAAGCCGATTCCAAGTCGCCGATGCCCCACTTCGTGGCCGTTGACGACGTTCATCGCATGGACGACAGCCGCCAGGCCGCGCTGTTCGCGCTGTACAACCGCTGGCGCGAATCCGCGGCCACGGGCCGCGCCTTTGCGCTGGCGCTGGCCGGCGACCGCGCCCCCCTGTCCATGCCCCTGCGCGAAGACCTGCGCACCCGCCTGGGCTGGGACCTGGTGTTCCGCCTGGATCCGCTGTCCGACGCGGACAAGCTGGCCGCGCTGTCGGCGCAGGCGGCCGAACGCGGCCTGCACCTTGCGACCGAAATCATCAACTGGATGCTCACGCACCACGAGCGCGACATCCGCAAGCTGGCGGCGCTGCTCGACGCGCTGGACCGTTATTCCCTGGCCACCGGCCGGCCCATCACCCTGCCCCTGCTGCGCGCCATGCTCGCAGATCCTGATTTACACCGCACATGACCTCTCGACGTCTCGCCCTGTTCGACCTGGATCACACCCTGTTGCCGCTGGACAGCGACTATCAATGGGCTGACTATCTGGCGCGCACGGGCCGGGCGGGCGATCCCGTCGAAGCCCGCCGCCTGAACGACGATCTGATGGACCGCTACAACCGCGGCGAACTGACGGCCGAGCAGGCCGCCGAGTTCATGCTCGGCCTGCTCGCCGCTCACTCGCCCTACGACCTGGCGTCCTGGCACGAAACCTTCATGGACGAGGTCATCCGCCCGTCCATCACCCCCGCCGCGCGCGACCTCGTGGAATCGCACCTGGAAGCGGGCGACCTCTGCGCCATCGTCACGGCCACCAACAGCTTTGTCACCGCCCCCATCGCCCGCGCCTTCGGCGTGCCCCATCTGGTTGCGACCGACGCGGAATACCTGCGCGGCCGCTATACCGGCCGCATTCTGGGCACGCCCAGCTTCAAGGAAGGCAAGGTGGTGCGCGTCAACGACTGGCTGGGCGGCATGGGTCTGGGACTTGCGGATTTCTCCGAATCGTTTTTCTATAGCGATTCGGTCAATGATGTACCCCTGCTCGAAAAGGTGACCCGTCCGATCGCCGCCAACCCCAGCCCCACCCTGCGCGGCATCGCCCTGGAACGCGGCTGGCAAGTGATCGACCTGTTCGACCACATGGAAGATTCGAAGTCCTAATGATCACTGAAACCATAAAAAAATTCGTCGGCCGACTGTTCGCGCCGACGCCCAAGGGGCCGTTGCGCATCGCGCGCGACAAGCACGGCATCGACCGCCGCAACGTGTCGCGCCACGCCATCAAGGTTTGCGAAGTCCTGCGCCAGCACGGCTACGAAGCCTATATCGTCGGCGGCGCGGTGCGCGACCTCATCGTGGGCCTTGAACCCAAGGACTTCGACGTGGCCACCAACGCCACGCCCGAACAGATCCGCCCGCTGTTCCGCCGCGCGCGCATCATCGGCCGCCGCTTCCAGCTGGTCCACGTGGTGTTCGGCCAGGAGATCATCGAAACCTCCACCTTCCGCGCGCCCGCCTCGGAAGACCAGGAAACCGACGAGCACGGCCGCATCCTGCGCGACAACGTGTTCGGATCGCAGGAAGAAGACGCCAAGCGCCGCGACTTCACGATGAACGCGCTGTATTACGACCCGCACAACGAGGAAGTCATCGACTACCACGATGGCGTGGCCGACCTGAAGAAGCGCCAGATCCGCATCATCGGCGATCCCACCAAGCGCTATCGCGAAGACCCTGTGCGCATGCTGCGCGCGGTGCGCTTCGCCGCCAAGCTCAACGGCACGATCGACCCGGCCACGCGCCAGCCGATCAGCACCATGGCGGACCTGATCGAAAACGTCCCGGCCTCGCGCCTGTTCGACGAAATGCTGAAGCTGCTGACCTGCGGCCACGCCATGGACTGCCTGCGCCAGCTTCGCGCCGACGGCCTGCACAACGGCCTGCTGCCGCTGCTGGACGTGGTGCTGGAGCAGCCCGGCGGCGAGCACTTCGTGGAGCTCGCGCTGGAACGCACCGATGCGCGCGTGCGCGCCGGCAAGACCATCAGCCCCAGCTTCCTGTTCGCCGCGCTGCTGTGGCAGCAGGTGGACGTCCGCTGGAAGCAGTTGCGCGCCCAGGGCGAGCACACCATCCCGGCGCTCTCGTCGGCCGCCGACTCCGTGCTGGACGAACAGACCGAAAAGCTCGCCATCCAGCGCCGCTTCTCGTCCGACATGCGCGAGATCTGGTTCATGCAGCCGCGATTTGAACGGCGCATGGGCAAGACCATCTACCGCATGATCGAACAGCCGCGTTTCCGCGCCGCCTGCGATTTCCTGCAGTTGCGCGCCGCCGCCGGCGAGTTCGACAGCGTGCTGGCCCAATGGTGGATGGACCTGGCCAACGCCGACGACGTGACCCGCGCCGACATGATCGAGGAAATCGCTCGCCAGCCGCGCGACGCCGATGCGCCGTCGGCGCCGGCCCGCAAGCGCCGCCGCACGCGTCGCAGCGGTCCGCGCAGCGCCCCCAGCGCCGACTGACGCCATGCCGCTTCCGCTTGTCCGCGCCTATGTCGGCCTGGGCGCCAACCTTGGCGACAGCGCGGCCACGCTGCGCCAGGTGATTGCGGAACTCAAGACAACGCCGGGCGTTGCCGCGGCGACGGCGTCGCCGTTCTATCGCAGCGCGCCCGTGGACGCCACGGGGCCTGACTTCGTGAACGCCGTGGCGGCGCTGGACACCAGCCTTGCCCCGCTTGAATTGCTGGACGTCCTGCAGGCGCTGGAAACCCGGCACGGGCGCCAGCGTCCCTACCGCAACGCGCCTCGCACGCTGGACCTGGACCTGCTGCTGCACGGCGACGCGCGCCTGAACGACGAACGGCTGATCCTGCCGCATCCCCGCATGCAATTGCGCGCCTTCGTGCTGCTGCCTTTGCGGGATCTGGCGCCGGGCCTGAGCCTGCAGGGCCGGCCCATCGACGCGTGGGTCGACGCGATCCGCGACCAGGCGATCGAGCGGATCGCCGAATGACCGCGCGCGGCGCACGCCGCGCGCCGCCCCTCATTCCTTGGGCGTGAACGCCATCATCGCCCGCTCGACGTCTTCGACGAGCGGCAGCCCTGCCTCATTGCCCAGATGCTGGATCTTGTGCGCCGACGCGGCGCGCGCAAACGTGAAGTGCTCGATCCACGGCTGCTCGGGCCGCGTCAGGTAGGACCACACATAGGCGCCGTGGAACACGTCTCCGGCGCCCGAGGTATCGACGATGCGTGAAGCCGGCACGTCCAGCGACGGCAACGTATCCACCCGCCCCGTCTCGTCGTACCAGAGCATGCCGCGCTCGCCCATGGTGACGGCGCCGATGCGGCAGCCGCGGTCCTTCAGCAGGTCAAGCAAGCCTTCAGGCGTCAGGCCCAATTGCTCGCACATGCGTTCCGCGCAGACCGCCACGTCGATGAAACGGAGCAGTTCGTCGGTGTTCTCGCGCACGCCGCCGCCGTCCAGCGACGTCAGCACGCCCGCCTGGCGGCACGCGCGCGCGTAATGCAGGGCGGCGTCGGGCTGGTGGCCATCCAGGTGCAGCGCGCGATAGCCGGCGATGTCCAGGCGCGGAAAGTCATTCAGGTATTCCACGTCTCGCGCGCGCAGGATCGCGCGTTTGCCGTGATTGGGCATGATGAAGGACAACGAGGAGCGGCGCACCTTGCGGGCATGCAGCGCCACGCCGTGCGCGGCCGCCATGTCGGTGTACATGTGGCCCAGCCAGTCGGCCGCCAGCGAACAGATCAGGTCGGGCGGCAAACCCAGCCGCGCACATGCGAACGCGGCGGTGACGGCATTGCCGCCGAAGGACACGGCGTAGTCCCGCGCCACGCTTTTCTGGTCGCCGGTCGGCCATTGGTCGGCCACGACGGTGACGTCGATGTAGGTATGTCCGATGAAGAGCGCTTCGCCCATGGACCTGCCTTATCCCCCGGTCACGCCAGGCCCGCCGGGATGGCTTCCCGACGACTCGCCCGCCTGCGCCAGCACCAGCCGGGCGCGGGCGATGACGGGCGCGTCGACCATCTTGCCGTCCAGCATGAAGGTGCCCGCGGACGTGTCGCGGTGGGCGGCGACGACGCGCCGCGCCCATTCAAGTTCTTCGCGGGCGGGCACGAACGCGGCGTGGATGACCGGCACCTGCGTCGGATGGATGCACAGCATGCCGCCGAAACCCATCTGCTGCGCGCGACTGGCGGCGCCGGCCAGCCCGGTTTGGTCCTGCACGCCGGGAAACACGCCGTCCAGCGCGGGCGCAAGGCCGGCGGCGCGGGTATGCAGCAATACCTGCACACGAGCCTGGTCCAGCACCGTTTCGGCGCCGGGGGTGTCGGGCGTCAGGCCAAGGTCCAGGCCGTAATCGAGGCTGCCGAAAGCCAGACGCGCGACGCTGGGCGTCGCGGCGATCTCGCCGGCGTTGAGGATGCCCTGCGCGGTTTCCAGGATGGGAATCACGGGCAGCCCGGCCTGAGCCGCGTGCCGCACCTGCATCATGCTTTCGGCCTTGGGCAGCAGGATGCCCGCCACGCCGGGCTTGCTGCGACAGGCTTTCAGATCGTCGTCGTGCCAGGAAGTCGAAGCGTCGTTGATGCGCACCCACACCCGCGCTTGGGGATTCATGCCCAGGAAATCACATAGGGCTTCGCGGGCCGTCGCCTTGGCCAGATGTTCCACCGCGTCTTCGAGGTCCACGATGACGGCATCCGCGCCGGCGGCCAGCGCTTTGGGTATGCGTTCGGCCCGGGACGCGGGAACAAACAGGGCGCTACGAACGACGGGATGCATCACACGACCTCCGAGGCATGGAGTTTCGCGACCTGTTCGGGCGCGTATCCCAGTGATGCTAGCACCGCATCGGTATTCTGGCCCACCGCCGGCACGGCCCCCATGCGCGGCTGGAAGGCGCTGCTGCTGGCCGGCGGGATCAGCGCCGGCAACGCGCCGACCGGGCTGTCCACCTGGCTCCAGCGCTGGCGCGCCTGCAATTGGGGATGCGACCACACCCCGGTCATGTCGTTGACGCGCGCATTGGCGATCTGCGCGTCCTCCAGGCGTTGCGTCACCTGTTCGATGGACAGGTCGGCGAACGCCTCCACGATCAGCGCGCGCAGCGCGTCGCGGTTGGCGGTGCGCAGCGAATTCGAAATGAAGCGCGGGTCTTCCGCCAGTTCGGCCTGGCGCAGCACCTGCGCGCAGAAAACCCGCCATTCACGCTCGTTCTGCAGGCCGAGCATGATGGTGGAGTCGCCACCCACCGGGAACGGCCCGTAGGGGTAGATGGAGGCATGCGCGGCGCCGGCGCGAACCGGCGGCGCCGCGCCGTCGAACGCGTAGTACATGGGAAAGCCCATCCACTCGACCATGCTCTCCAGCATGGACACGTCCAGGCGGCTGCCCAGCCCCGTCTTCTGCCGCAGCAGCAGGGCGTTCAGGATGGCGGAATACGCATACATGCCGGCAGCGATGTCCGCGATCGAGCAGCCGGCCTTGACCGGGTCGTCCTTCGTGCCCGTCACTGACAGAAAGCCGCTTTCGCTCTGGATCAGCAGGTCATAGGCCTTCTTGTCCTGGTAGGGGCCGCCTTCGCCGTAGCCCGAGATGTCGCAGACGATCAGCCGCGGATATTTCTGGTGCAGCGCATCGAAGGACAGGCCCAGCCGAGCCGCGGCGCCCGGCGCCAGGTTCTGCACCAGCACGTCCGCCGATTCCAGCAGGCGGTCCATGATGCCGCCGGCTTCCTCGCGCTTCAGGTCCAGCGTCAGGCTTTCCTTGGAGCGGTTGGTCCAGACGAAGTGCGAGGACAGGCCGCGCACGCGCTCGTCGTAGCCGCGGGCAAAGTCCCCGCTGCCCGGACGTTCGATCTTGATGACGCGCGCGCCCATGTCCGCCAGTTGGCGGGTGCAGAAAGGCGCCGCGATGGCGTGTTCCAGGCTGACGACGGTAATGCCGTCCAGCGGGCGGGAGGCCTGCATATTCATTCGGTGAACCTCAATTCGGCTTGGTGGGCCAGCGTGCCGTCCTGCTCGGCCCAGAGCTGGGCGAGGCCCGGCTCGGTCAAGCGGCCGGCCACCTGGAAGGGCGCGGGCGAAATCAGCGGGCGCAAGCCGCGGTAGGACAGATGCGTAAGCCGGGCCTTGGGATGGGCGCGCGCGAAGGCGGCGACCATTTCCGTGGCGATGAGCGGACCATGCACCACCAGGCCGGGATAGCCTTCGACGCCGGTGACGTAGGGATGGTCATAGTGGATGCGGTGGCCGTTGAACGTGACCGCGGAATAGCGGAACAGCAGGACCGACGTCGGATTGACCGTATCGCTCCACTGCGCCTGCGGCGCGGGCTCGCTGCCCGCCAGCTTGGGCGGGGTGGGCTGGCGATAGACGATGTCCTGCTCTTCCACGATGGCCGCTTCTCCCGACTGCAGGTATTCGTGCCGCACGGTCACGAACAGCAGCGAGCCGGTGCGGCCCGCCTTTTCCTTGACCTCGGCGACCGTGGACACGCGCTCGGCCGGCACGCCCACCTTCAGCGGCTGGCGGAATTCGACCCGGCCGCCTGCCCACATGCGGTTGCGGTCCTGCGCCGGAGGCAGAAAACCGCCCCGCGAGGGATGCCCATCCGTCCCCAATCCATCCATCCCGATCGTGGCGATGAAGAACGCCCATTGCCACAGGGGCGGCAGGTCGTCTCCCTGGCCAGGCACGGGGCCGCCCAGGGTCGCTGCGATGCGCGCGGCGTGGCCGGGATCCATGGCGTCGGCCTTGCGTTCGCCGCTGCCGATCCATGCGGCCGGATCTGTAGATGTCATGCCGAATCCTCTGAGGGAGTTTTTACAGCCTGAAGCATGCCCGCAAGCCGCTGACTATGTGAATTCGTTTTTCCTCAAGGCGGGGTTTGCTGCGCCTGAATCGGCCATCCGCGCCGAGCCGCGCCGCCGGGCCGTAATATATGGCGCATGCACTTCGACCTCGCCGACCTCCGACTGTTCATCCACATCGCCGAATCCCCCAGCCTGACCCAGGCGGCCAAACGGGCGCACCTGTCCCTGGCCGCGGTCAGCGTGCGGATCAAGGCGCTTGAGAACCAGCTCAATACGCGCCTCCTGTACCGCGACAGCCGCGGCGTGGAGATCACCCCCGCCGGGCAGAAACTGCTGCAGCACGCGCGAGTCATCATGCGGCAGGTGGATCACCTGAAGCACGACTTCCAGGAGCAGTCCGACGGCGACGCGGGCCATATCCGAATCTTCGCCAACACCACGGCCGTCACGGAATTCATGCCGGACATCCTGGCGCAATTCCTGGCCGGTCATCCCGGCGTCACCGTGGATCTGCAGGAACGCCTGACGCGCGACATCGTGCGCGGCGTGCTGGACGGCACCACCGACCTGGGCATCGTGGCGGGCCCCGTGGACGCGCCCGAACTGCAGACCATCCACTTCAGCACCGACAAGCTGGTGCTGGTCGTGCCCAATGGACATCCACTGCAGGACGAAGACAAGGTGAAGCTGGCGGACGCAGTGCGTTACCCCTTCATCACCATGCACGAAGGCTCGACGCTGGTGGCCTTTCTGCGCGACCAGCTCGAGCGGATCGGCCAGCGCCTGCCGCAGCGCATCCAGCTCTACAGTTTCGATTCGATATGCCGCATGGTGCAGGCCGGCGTCGGCGTCGGCGTCATTCCCGACTCGGCCGCGAAGCGCTACGGCGCCGACACCAAGCTGCGCGTCGTCGAGCTGGACGAACCGTGGGTGGTCCGCGAGCGCAAGCTGCTGGTGCGCGACATCGACGCCCTGCCCGGCTGCGCGCGCGAACTCATCGCGCAGATCCAGTCGCCGCTCGCGCCCTGAACCCGCGCGCACATCACTTGCCCTGGAATGCCGGCGTGCGCTTTTCGGCGAACGCGCGCATGCCTTCCAGGTAGTCGTCGGTGTAGCCCAGTTCGCGCTGCAGGCGGCATTCCAGGTCGAACTGCTGCGCCAGCGTGTTGCCGCTGGACGCGTGCAGCGCCGCCTTGGTGGCGGCGTAGGCGCGCGTGGGGCCCGCGGCGAGCGTGTCCGTGACTTGGCTGATCGTGTCGGCCAGCGCGGCGTCGGGCACCACGCGCCAGATCAGGCCCCAGGACTCGGCCTGCGCCGCAGAGACCGATTCACCGAACAGCGCCGCGCCCATCGCGCGCGCCGACCCGACCAGGCGTGGCAGGAACCAGGTGCCGCCCGCATCGGGCAGCAGTCCGATCTTGCTGAACGCCTGCACGAAGCGGGCGGACTCCACGGCAAACACCACGTCGCAGGCCAGCACCAGGCTGGCGCCTGCGCCGGCCGCCACGCCGTTCATCACGCACACCACGGGGACAGGCAGGGCGCGAAGGCGGTTGATGAGCGGCCGATAGGACTTTTCCAGCATGAGGCTCAGGTCGCGGCGGGAGCCATCCTCTGCGGGCTTGCGCTCGCCCAGGTCCTGGCCCGCGCAGAAGCCCCGGCCCGCGCCCGTGATCACCAGGCCTCGCAGGCCCGCGTCGGCCTCCAGCACGTCCAGCGCTCGCGCCAGTTCGCCGTGCATCACTTCCGTAAAGCTGTTCATCCGCTCGGGCCGGTTGAGCGTAATGATACCCACGCCGCGTTCCAGCGTGAAGCGGATCTGCGTGAATTCTGCCGCGTCGGCGCTCATGCCAGATCCTCCAGTACGGCCAGTTGCTCGGCGGTATCGCCAAGCAACTGGTCCACGACCGTCAGGCGTTTGAAATAGTCGCCGACCTCCAGCTCATCCGTCATGCCCATGCCTCCGTGCAGTTGCACCGCCATCTGCGCCACCAGCCGCCCTGCCCGCGCAGCCTCGAGTTTGGCCGACGCGATCATGCGGCGCTGCTGCGCGGCGTCCGGTTCCGACAGCGCCGCGACCGCCACATAGGCCATCGACAGCGCCAGTTCCTTGGCCACCAGCATCTCGGCCAGGCGATGCTGCAGCGCCTGGAAAGACGCCAGCGGCTGGCCGAACTGCTTGCGCGTCTTCAGGTAGTCGACGGTGATGTCCAGCAGGCGCTCCATGGCGCCCGCCGCGTGCGCGCACAGCGCGGCCGTGCCCCACTGCAACGCCCGCGCCAGGGCCTGGTCGGCGACGGCGCCCTCGGCGAGCAGCGCGCTGGCTGGCAGGCTGACCGAGTCCAGATCCAGCCGGGCGCAACGTGCGCCATCCAGGGTGGGCGTATCGGTGATGCGCACGCCCGATGTATCGGCGGGCACGGCCAGCAGCACCGTTTGGCCGTCATCGCCGCGCGCGCTGACGAACCAGGCGGCGGCGGCCGCGCCGTGCCAGACCAGATGCTTGGCGCCTTCCAGCCGCCAGCCTTCGGCGGTGCGCGTGGCGCGGCAATCCTGCGCGTCGGTGTCGTAGCGGCGGCCGGGCTCTTGCCAAGCCACGCTGACGATGGTCTCGCCGGAGGCGATGGACGGCAGCCACTGGCCGCGCGCCGCGTCGCCGCAGGCATCGGCCAGCGCGCCGCCCATGACGGCGCTGGGAATGACCGGTTCGGACACCAGCCCGCGGCCCAGTTCGACGTGCACCGGCAAGAGGCTTGCCGGCACTTCGCCGAAGCCGCCGTGGTCCTGCGAAATGTTCAAGCCCAGCACGCCCAGCTCCGCCAATGCGTTCCAGGCCTGCGGGTCCAGCTTGCCGGCCGCCTGCCGCGCGCGGCGCTGGGGAAAGGTCCATGCCTGGTCCACCAGGCGGCGCAGGCTGTCCGCCAGCATGCGCTGTTCTTCGGTGTAGATGAAATCCATGCGTCGTGTTCCTGTGCGATTGCGCGCCGGCCTACAGGCCCAGCACCAGGCGGGCGATGATGCCCTTCTGCACTTCAGTCGTGCCGCCATAGATCGAGGTCTTGCGCATATCCGCGTACCCCGCCCCTGCGGCCGCTGCCATTTCTGGTCCGGGTCCGTGGAAGTCGTTGTCGGCCAGCAGCCAGTCCGGGTCGTAGGGCCAGCATTCAGGGCCCGCGACCTCCATCTGCAGCATGGCGAGGTCTTGCTGGATCTCGGACCCGCGGATCTTCAGCACCGAGGCCTCCGGCCCCGGCGTGCCGTCATTGCTGGACGCCACGCGCAGCAGCAGCATCTCCAACGCCATGATGTCGACTTCGACGCGCGAGATCCGGTCGCGCATCCGGCTGTCTGCCAGCAGCGGCCTGCCGTGCGATTGCGCGCGCGCCGCCATGTCCTTCAGGATGCCGAGTTCGCGGTAGCAATGGCCCAGCCCGGCGATGCCCGTGCGCTCGTGGCCCAGCAGATACTTGGCGTAGGTCCAGCCCTGGTTTTCCTCGCCGACCAGGTTGGCCGCCGGCACGCGCACGTTTTCCAGCCACACCTCGTTGACGTCGTGGCCGCCGTCCAGCGTGCGGATCGGCCGCACGGTGACGCCCGGATCGCGCATGTCGAGCAGCAGCATCGAAATGCCGCGCTGCGCGCGCGCGTCGGGGTCGGTGCGCGCCAGGCAGAACATCCAGTCGGCGTACTGCGCCAGCGTCGTCCAGGTCTTCTGGCCGTTGACGACGTAGTCATCCCCGTCACGTTCGGCGCGGGTCTTCAGCGAAGCGAGATCCGATCCGGAGCCCGGCTCGGAGTAGCCCTGGCACCACCAGTCCTGCACCCGGATCATGCGCGGCAGCAGTCGGGCCTTCTGTTCGGCGTTGCCATACTTCATCAGCACCGGGCCGATCATCGACAAGCCAAACGGCAGCAGCCTAGGCGCGCCGGCCTTGAAGCATTCGACCTCGAAGATCAGGCGTTGCAGCGCATTCCAGCCCGTTCCGCCGTATTCCACGGGCCAGTTCGGCGCACCCCAGCCCTGGTCGGCCAGGATGTTGTGCCAGCGCACGTAGTCGTCGCGTTCCAGCCGCTGATGCCGCAACACCTTGTTCCGGATATCGTCCGGCAGCTTGGCGGCGGCAAAGGCGCGCACCTCGTCTCGAAATTGGCGCTCTTGCGGCGTCCAGGTCAGGTTCATGGTCCACCTCCTTTGCCCGGTATCTAGCCACGGCCCGTACGCCCGGACAATCTGCCTCTTCCGAAGACGGCCTTCGCGCCGCGTGTAGGGAACCTGCGCCACTACGCATTGGCAAAAGTCCTGCTTCAGCAATGAAGAATGGCCGAAGCCGGCCGGTGTGCCGACACTAGGGCCTGTTCAGATTCGCCCGTCATTCATTGGAATTTCATCGCACCATGACTGCACCCGATCAGACCGACAGCGCGTCGCAAGGCGTCGAAGCCCAGTACCGCCAGGCGCTCGACGAAGGCCGCTTCCTTATCCAGCATTGCGCCGGCTGCGACCGCGCCGTGTTCTATCCCCGCATGCTCTGCCCCCATTGCGGCGCGGACAAGCTTGCCTGGACCACGCCCGACGGGCGCGGCACCGTCTACTCCACCACGGTGGTGCGGCGCAAACCCGAAGCCGGCGGCGACTACAACGTGGCCCTGATCGACCTCTCCGAAGGCGTCCGGCTCATGAGCCGCGTCGAAGGCGTCAAGCCGGAGGCCGTGCGCATCGGCATGGGCGTGCGCGCCCAGGTGATCCAGCAGGACGGCCACGGACTGGTCGTATTCGTTCCCAACAAGGAGGCGCAATGACGCTGAAGGACTTGCGCGGCGCGGTGGCGGTGGCCGGAGTGGGCCACGCCGGCCTGGGACAGGCCGCGGGCTACACCGAAATGGAAATCCTGGTGCAGGCGGCGCAGCGCGCCGTGGCGGACGCCGGCCTGACGATGCAGGACATCGACGGCATCTGCACCGCCAGCGTGGCCGCGCCGATGTGGGCGATGCCCGTCATCGAGCACCTGGGCATCCGCCCCACCTTCATTGACAGCACCATGCTGGGCGGCTCCAGCTTCGTGGCGCACCTGATGCCCGCGCTGCATGCGCTGGCGTCCGGCCAGTGCAATGCCGTGCTGGTCTGCTACGGCAGCACGCAGCGCACGTCCACGCTCAGCCGCGCCGAGATCGGCCGCGTGCGCAAGCAGTTCGATCCGCAGCCCTACGAGACGCCCTACGACCCGCTCAGCCCGCTGTCGTCGTACGCGCTGGCCGCCGCGCGCCACATGCATCAGTACGGCACGCGCCGCGAAGACCTGGCGCAAGTGGCGCTGGCCGCCAACCAGTGGGCGCAGCTGAATCCCGAGGCGCAGCTGCGCGAGCCCGCCACGCTGGACCAGATCCTGTCCGCCCGCATGGTGTCCGACCCCTTGAGCGTGCGCGACTGCTGCCTGGTCACCGACGGCGCGGGCGCGTACGTGCTGGTGCGCGCCGACCGCGCTCGCGACCTGCCGCGTCCGCCCGTGTACGTGCTGGGCAACGCCACGGCGGTGTGGAACCGCCAGATCTCTTCCATGGAAGACCTGACCGTGACGGCCGCCAAGGAGTCCGGCGAGCGGGCCTTCGCCATGGCCGGCCTGGCGCCCAGGGACATCGACGTCGTGGAACTCTACGACGCCTTCACCATCAACACGCTGCTGTTCCTGGAAGACCTGGGCTTCTGCGGCAAGGGTGAAGGCAAGGATTTCATCGCGGGCGGCGCCATCGCGCCCGGGGGCCGGCTGCCCGTCAATACAAACGGCGGCGGACTGTGCTGCGTCCACCCCGGCATGTATGGCGTGTTCATCATGATCGAAGCCGTCCGGCAGTTGCGCGGCGATTGCGGCGACCGCCAGGTCGCCGGCGCCCAGCTTGCGCTGGTGCATGGCAATGGCGGTACGCTGTCCAGCCAATCGACCGCCATCCTGGGCACCCAGGCAACTCTTTGATCCGCACGCAACACCCATGTCTCAAGCAGAACCCATCACCCGCATCCACGAAGTCCTGGCGCATCAGGCGCACAAGCAGCCCGACGCCATCTGCCTCTACGAAGAAGGCGGCGGCACGCTCACGTATGGGCAGCTTTGGCGCCGGGTCCAGGACACGGCTAACTGGCTGCAGGCGCAGGGGGTGCGCTCGGGCCATCGGGTGATGATGGTGGGCGAGAACTGCGCGGCGATGATCGCGGCGCTGTTCGGTTGCGGCGTGGTGGGCGCGTGGCCCGTGGGCGTGAATGCGCGCCTTTCCCCGCGGGAGATCGACAACATCCGCCAGCACGCGCAGCCGGAACTGCTGCTGTACACCAGCGGCGTATCGCCGGCCGCCGCAGCCCATGCCGCAGCCGCCGGGGCCGTCGATGCGGACGCCGCTGTCTGGGGCCCCGGGTTGCAGGCCGCGCGCGCCCCCTCGCCAACCCAGGCGGAAACCGGCGACCAGGCCAGCGAAGTCGCGACGGTGATCTACACATCCGGCACCACCGGTGCGCCGAAGGGCGTGATGGTGCCGCACCGCGGCCTGGTGCATTTCGCGCGCGTCTCGGCGGCGTCCAGGCGCCTGACGCCGCGCGATATCGGTTACGCCGCGCTGCCGATGTCGCATATCTTCGGCATCGCCACCGTGCTGATGGCGACGCTGCATGCGGGCGCCAGCCTGGTGCTGCGCAGCCGCTTCGATCCGGCCGATGTATTCAAGGCGCTGGCGCATCCCGGCGTCAGCATCCTGCAGGGCGTGCCCACCATGTTCAGCCGCATTATGGCCGCGGCGCCGCCCCGCGCCGACCTGCGCGCGCCTGCCCTGCGCTATGTGTACACCGGCGGCGCGGCGCTCGACCCCACGCAGAAGCGCGACGCCGAACGCTACTTTGGCGTTCCCATGCACCATGGCTACGGCATCACGGAATACGCAGGGTCCATGTTCATCACCGATATCGACGCGCCGCGCGACGATTGTTCCGCCGGCTACGCGGTGGACGGCGTCGAAATGCGCATCGGCACCCCCGATGCCGCGACGGCTCCCGGCGAGCGCGGCGACATCCTGATCCGCGGGCCCGGCGTCATGCTGGGCTACTACCGCAATCCGGAACAGACGGCGCAGGCGCTGCTGCCCGGCGGCTGGCTGAACACGGGCGACATCGGCTATGTGGACGCCAGCGGCGCACTGTTCATCGCGGGGCGTTCGAAGGATCTGATCATCCGCTCGGGGTTCAACGTCTATCCGATCGAGGTCGAATCGGTCATCAACGCGTTCCCCGGGGTTCGCCTGTCTGCAGTCGTTGGCCGCAATACCGCCGACCACAACGAAGAGGTCATTGCGTTCGTCGAGCCTTTGCCGGGCGCAACGGTCGACACGAACCTGTTGATGCTGCACCTGCGCGCCCAGCTTGCGCCGTACAAGCGGCCGTCGCAGATCATTCCCGTCGAGACGATTCCCACCACCGTCAGCGGCAAGATTCTGAAGCAGCCGTTGAAAGAAAGGCTGGCGTAGGCGCGGGACTGACGTTCCGCTCCACGACCCGCCACCCATGCACAAAGGAGACAAGAGCGTGAACATCAAAACCCTTATCGCCGCGGCCGCAGCCATGGCCGCATTCGCCGCCCCTTCCGCGCAGGCGGAAACGTATCCCGACCGTCCCATTCGCCTGCTTGTCGGCTATGCGCCGGGCGGCCCGGTGGACACGACGGCACGCGTCTTCGCCAAATACCTGGGCGACAAGCTGGGCCAGACGGTGGTGGTGGAGAACCGCGCAGGCGCGAGCGGCATGATCGCGTCGGACGCAACCGTCAAGGCAGCGCCCGACGGCTACATGCTGGGCTTCGCCGCCAGCCCCACGCTGACCATGTCGCCGCTGGTCCAGCGCAGCACGCTCTTCGATCCGCGCAAGGATTTTTCGTTGATCGGCCTGGTGGTGGACTACGCCAACGTGCTGCTGATCGGCCCGCAGATCCCGGCCAAGAACGTGGGCGAACTGGTGACGTACGCGCGCGAGCATCCGGACGCGGTCTCGTTCGGCTCCGCCGGCATCGGCGCGTCGAACCATCTGTCCGCGGAACTGCTGAAGAAGCAAGCGCAGGCATCCATGCTGCACGTGCCCTATCGCGGCAATTCGCCCGCGATGATGGACGTGGTCAGCGGCAAGGTGACGTTCATGTTCGACATCACGAGCACGGCGATTCCGTTCATCAAGAGCGGCAAGGCGCGCGCGCTGGCCGTGACGTCGAAAACGCGCAATCCCGAGCTGCCGGACGTGCCGACGATGATGGAAGCCGGCATGAAGGATTACGAGGTGGTCGGCTGGTACGCGCTGGTGGGGCCGAAGAAGCTGCCCGAAGCCGTGTCGGCGCGCCTCACCCGCGCGCTGGGCGAGGTGTCGAAGGACCCGGCCTTCCGTCAGGCGATGACTGAGGGCGGGTACACGATCAATACCGGCGATTCCAAGGCCCTGCAGGCCCGTATCGACCGCGAGTACGCGTTGTGGTCGGACGTGATCCAGACCGCCAATATCCAGGCCAATTGACCGTTACCGGAGTTTTACGATGAATCCCCCGTCCGCACTGCGCGACCACGTCCGCCTGCCCGTCATCGGAGCGCCCATGTTCCTGGTCTCGGGGCCACAGCTGGTGGTGGCGCAATGCTCGGCGGGGATCATCGGCACTTTTCCGTCGCTGAATGCGCGGCCACAAGAGCAGTTGCAGGAGTGGATCACGCGCATCGAGACCGGCCTGGCCGCGAAGCGCCGCGCCGATCCGTCGGCGAAGGTGGCGCCATACGGCGTGAACCTGATCGTGCATCCCAGCAATCCGCGCTGGCAAGGCGACCTGGCGATCTGCGCCGAACGCCAGGTGCCGCTGCTGATCACGTCGCTGCACGCGCCGGAGGCGGTGGTGAAAGCCGCCCACGCGTACGGCGGCATGGTCTATCACGACGTGACGAACGTGCGGCACGCCAAGCGCGCGCTGGACGCAGGGGTGGACGGACTGATCCTGGTTGCAGCGGGCGCAGGCGGCCACGCGGGCCAGATCAATCCGATCGCGCTGGTGAACGAGATCCGCGCGTTCTACGACGGGCCTTTGGCGCTGTCGGGCTGCATCAGCCACGGCAAGGACATCCTGGCGGCACAGATCCTGGGCTGCGACTTCGCGTACATGGGCACGCGCTTCATCGCCACGCAGGAGTCGCTGGCAGGCGATGGATACCGGGAAATGGTGCTTGCGGCGCAGGCGGCGGACGTGACTTATACCCCTTACTTTTCGGGCGTTCCTGCTAATTATCTGTCGGCCAGCATTCAGGCGGCGGGACTGGATCCTGTGGTTCTGGCGAGCAACGGCGTGGCGCCGCCGGCAAACATGGACAAGAGTACGCGGCCCAAGGCCTGGAAGGATGTTTGGAGTGCTGGGCAGGGGGTGGGGGCTGCGCAGGAGATTCTGGCGGTGGGGACGTTGGTGGAGCAATTGGAGGCGGAGTATCTGGGGGCTCGGGAGGAGGCGCTGCGGGGGTGGAGGTGATGGTGGAGGAGGTCTTTGAGGCTGGTGTACGCCGGAGTTCTTGAGACGCCCGGCGCGGCGTGGGCCTGGGGTGGGCGGGGCTACGATTGCGGTCCGGAGCCTTCGCTCCGGACTGCCCCGTCCTCAACCTTGTATGGTGTGGGTGCGCCTTCCTCTGTAGGAGGGTGCTGGGGTAGG
>NZ_DAMDGT010000025.1:0-38871 GCF_032102605.1 Achromobacter sp.
CGTCACGGGTGTCGTGCATGACGACTATTGGGCTTCAGATTCCCTCGGGCGCATCTACACGCCCCGCGCACCCCAGGCCGCCGACGCGCCGGGCTCTGGTTGCTGGATCTTGCCGTTCGCTGGGGCGGGCGGGGTTCTTTAGATTCTTTTGGGCGTCGGTGTGGGGCAGGAATGTCTCGCGGGGCCCGCCCCACGCCGGCCGCGCGGGCGGCTTGTGGGGCTTACGCGGTGTCTTGCGTCGGGGTGATGACGCTTCGCGTGTGGCGGCGGTGTTGGTGAGCAAGCCTGTTTTTTTATGCGCCAGAATCCACACCATCAGACAACGCCTAGAGCCATTGAAAGCCGAAATCGATAGCCTTCGTTCGGCATCCGCTTTTCAACACCAGCCTCCCAATTAAAAGACGGATGGTTCTTCAACGAGCCTGGTGCGACTTATCGCACCTGCCGCGCGAAATTTTGGAGTCTGCCTTGACGAATGCCGTAGGTAAGCTCTTTTTGTCCATCTCTCTTGCTTTCGTGGCCCCCGGGAGCCTCGCCCAAAGCGAGGAGACCAACTCCCCTCAAGCCTACAGACGCACCTACGCGCAGAATTACAAGGATATGGTGCTCGCGACATGCCTTACTACTGCCTATAAGGCTTCGGACGAGGTGGGGAAAGACATTGGAAGTTCAGTCAGCGCGTTGCGTGATTGGACCTACTACGATTTGGAAAAGCACCCTGACGCCGTTGAATCCCTGATCAGAAGCTACTTGGGCCGCGATTATTTCAATCCGTTGGTCGAATCGGAAATCAAGGGTGTTCGGTTCGACGTTTTAAAGTGCTTAGACCTCTATCACGGGGAGGAGTTGGATTCTTTAACTGAAGCACTTGTGCTCAATCCCGGCCAGACTAGCCAGCAAGAAAATTCCAGGCGCCACGAATAGACTACGGCGCAGAATTGTTGTGGTGAAACGTGGCGAACCCGGTGCTGTCGTAGCCGCCACTAGCTCATCTAGCGCCCTCGCCGTGCTGTTTTCTTCACATGCTCTCCTGCGTCGCGCCGGCTGATGCGTTTGATGCTTCCGTTTTTTCTTTCGCTTCATCGGCCCGCGTGATGAATTTCCATCTCAGGATCAGCGCTGCGGCGGAGATGATGATGGCAAGGGTTGCGGATAGGGCCATTGCCGCGAGGGTGCCGTGCGTTTCGATGATGAATGCGTACGTGATGGGCGCGGCGGCGGTTAGTAGGAAGCTGGGGATCAGCAGTGATCCGACCAGGGCGCCGTAGCTGCGGAAGTCGAAGAGGGCGAGGGGCAGGGTGCCGCGGGTGATGGTCATCAGGCCGTTGCAGGCGCCGTAGAGCAGGGTGAAGGCGGCGGTGGCGTAGAGGTTGCCGCCGGACAGCAGGGCCAGCAGGAAGCACAGCGGCAGGACGACACCGGCGGCGAGGTTGAGGGTCAGGGGGTGCAGGCGCGCCCCGACGATGACGTCGCCCAGGCGGGCGGTGAATTGGCCGATGCCCCATAGGGCGGCGACGCTGACGGCGGCGGCTGCGGCGAGGCCCAGGCCGGTAAGCAATGAGAAGAGGTGGGCGGCGTTGCCGGCGGCCAGGAAGTTGGTGAGCATTGCCATGATGGCGTACAGCGTGCCGGCCAGGCGGCGTTCGGCGGTGGTGCGGGTGAGGCCTGTCGTGGCGTTGGCGTGGCCGGTTGCGGCGGCGGCGTAGCGGCGGCGCGGCAGCGCCAGGTAGAGCGGTACTGTGGACAGGGCCAGCGCGGCATAGGCAAGAGCGGCGCCGCGCCAGCCCAGCCATTCGGACAAGGCGTGGCCGACGGGCCACATTACGGTGGACGCCAGTCCGCCAAACAAGGTGATCTGCGACATGGGGCGCCGCGCGGCGGGGCCGGCGGCGCGGGCCAGGGATGCGAAGGCGGCGTCGTAGAGGCACAGGCGCATGCCGACGCCCAGCGCGGCCCATGCCGCGAAATACAGATAAAGGGTGTGTGTGGCCGCCAAGAGGGCGCAGCCCAGCGCGGAGAGGATGGCGCCGGCGGGCATGACGACGTGGCCGCCCCAGCGGTCGACCGCCGCGCCGGCCGCCGGTGACACGAGGGCCATGACGACGATGGCGGCGGAGAAGCCGCCGTAGACGAGGGTGGCGTCCCAGCCCAGGTCGGCGGTCATGGCCGGGCCCAGGGCGCCGATCAGGTAGAAGGTGACGCCCCAGCCGACGAGCTGGGTCAGGCCCAGGCAGACGACGGCGCGAGGCCGGATCATGGCCGCTGCGGCGGCGTTGCGTCGCCTTCGCCCAGGCTGCGCTGCATGAGCACGGTATCGCGCCATTCGCCGTGCTTGTGTCCCACCGAGCGCAGCGTGCCTACGGGATGAAAGCCCTGGCTGGCGTGCAGCGACAGGGAAGCGGCGTTACGGCTGTCTCCCACCACGGCCAGCATCTGGCGCCAGCCGGCGGCCGTGCATCGCTCGATCAGCGCGGCCAGCAGTTTGCCGCCGATGCCCAGGCCGGCGCGGCCTGCCTTTACGTAGACGGAGTCTTCCACCGTGTGCCGGTAGGCCGGGCGCGGGCGGTAGGGGGTGACGTAGGCGTACCCCACGACTTCGCCGTTGATTTCGGCCACCAGGTACGGCATCTCTTTTTCCAGCACGCCGGCGCGGCGTTGGCGCATTTCGCCGATGGAGGGCGGCTCCAGTTCGAAGGAGGCCGTGCCGTGCTGGACGTGGTGCGCGTAGATGGTCTTGATGGCGGGCAGGTCGGCTTCCGCGCTGTCGCGGATGAGGACGGTGGGGGTATTGGGCGACATGGAATAAGGCCGTCGGGCGGGTGGCAAGAAAGGGTCAGGAAGACGCCAGTGTGCGGCAAGCGACTTCATTAATAAAGCTTTGGTCCATTATGATTTTCATAAGCAAAACTTTGGATGGACCCGATGCGCGGCCTGAACCTGGACCATTTGCGCACGTTTGCGCAGGTCATCGAACTGGGCAGTTTTTCCGCAGCCGCTGAGCGCGGCGGCGTGACGCAGCCGGCCGTCAGTCTGCAGATCCGCCAACTCGAGCGGCGGTTCGGGCTGAAGCTGGTTGAGCGCGTCGGTCGTCGCGCGGGACCGACGGCGGCGGGGCTGGAGCTGCTGGCGCACATCCGCGTGATCGACGGCGCGCTGGCGCAGGCGGAGCAGGCGATGACCGCCCATGCTTCGCAGGTGTCGGGAAGGATTCGGCTGGGCACGGGGGCGACGGCTTGCACGTACCTGCTGCCGCCGCTGCTGGCGGATCTGCGTCGGCGCTTTCCGGCGCTGGACATTGTGGCCAGTACCGGCAATACGGCGGACATGCTGCGCGGGCTGGAGGCCAACACGCTGGACATCGTTTTGATTACATTGCCCGCGCCGGGCCGCATGTTCCAGGCGACGCCGGTGATGGAAGACGAGTTCGTGGCGATTTTCCCGGCGCGGGATGCGGCGGCCATTCCCGCCGATGTGACGCCGCAGTCCCTGTCCCAATTGCCACTGGTGTTGTTCGAACCCGGCGCGCGCACGCGCAGGCTGGTCGATGACTGGTTCGAAGCGGCGGGCGTGGCGGCCAAGCCCATCATGGAACTGGGCAGCACCGAGGCGATGAAGGAAATCGTGGCGGCCGGACTGGGCTGCGCGGTGTTGCCGCGGCTGGCCGTGTCCGGCGCAGGCCGGCGCGAGGCGCTGGAAGTGCGCTCGCTGACGCCGCGCCTGTCGCGTGACCTGGCCATCGTCCTGCGCCGCGACAAGCCGCTCAGCCGCGGCCTGCGACATCTTCAGGACGCGCTGCTGGCGCTGGGCGGGACTGGGCGGTAGTCGGCGCCGAGCCCCGCGCCAGAGCCGCTCAGACACGTCGCCGGCCCACCGATTCCCAGCCGCCCCGGCCGCCTGTTAGATACCATTTGGCGTCAACGTGCCGCCACCATCGAAAAATGGACATCCCCGCTTCCGCCAAGCCGCGTACGCCGACTGGCCTGGACCTCTATCCCTACGAATCCTCGCGCAGGCCCGTGGCCGGGCTGGCCGTGGACTACGAGGACGGCCATCGGGTGAAGCGCCATCGGCATCGCCGCGGGCAGCTCGTCTATGCGATCTCGGGCGTGATGGTGGTGGATACGGACGCGGGCATCTGGGTCGTGCCGCCCACGCGCGGCGTCTGGGTGCCGGCCTGGGTGCCGCACGGCATCCGCATGAGCGGCGAGCCCCGCATGCGCACGGTGTTCGTCGAGTCAGGCGCCGCAAAGCACCTGCCGACGCAATGCTGCGTGCTGTCCGTGTCGCCGTTGCTGCGCGAGCTGATGGCGGCCGCCGCCGAGGTGCCGCTGGACTGGGCGCCGGACACGCGCGATGGCCGGCTGATGATGTTGCTGCTGGACGAGTTGCGCCAGGATCCCGTGCTGCCGCTGCACTTGCCGCAGCCGTCCGAGCCCAGGCTGGCGCGGATCTGTCGGGCCATCGTGCGGCATCCGGAACGCCAGGATGGCGCCGCGGACTGGGCGCGGGCACTGGGCGTGGATCCGAAGACGGTGCATCGCCTCTTCGTGCGCCATACGGGCATGACGTTTGGCCGCTGGCGCCAGCAGGCGCGGCTGCTGGCCGCGATGGAACGGCTGGCGCGGGGGGCGCGGGTGCTGGACGTGGCGCTGGACCTGGGCTACGAAAGCCCCAGCGCGTTTGCCGCGATGTTTCGCAAAGCCGTGGGTGAATCGCCCAGCGCGTTTGCGGCGCGGGGCATGGCGTCCGCCTGACGGCCGATCGGCGGCCTGCCAGCGGCCGGCGGGCGGTCGGCCCCGGAACCAGCGTATTATTTACCGTTTTGCCGCCCACGCTAACAGTTACAGCCTGAGACAGATCATGCCGCACTACCGTTCCCGCACTTCGACCCACGGCCGCAACATGGCCGGCGCACGCGCCTTGTGGCGCGCCACCGGCATGAAGGATGGCGACTTCGGCAAGCCGATCATCGCCGTGGTGAACTCGTTCACGCAGTTCGTCCCCGGCCACGTGCACCTGCGCGACCTGGGCGCGCTGGTGGCCAAGGAAATCGAAGCCGCCGGCGGCGTCGCCAAGGAATTCAACACCATCGCCGTCGACGACGGCATCGCCATGGGCCACGGCGGCATGCTGTATTCGCTGCCGTCGCGCGAACTCATCGCGGATTCGGTGGAATACATGGTCAACGCGCACTGCGCCGACGCCATGGTCTGCATCTCGAACTGCGACAAGATCACCCCGGGGATGCTGATGGCCGCCATGCGCCTGAACATCCCGGTCGTGTTCGTGTCCGGCGGCCCGATGGAAGCGGGCAAGGTCAAGTCGCCTACCGACGGCAAGGTCATCGCCAAGATCGACCTGATCGACGCCATGATCAAGGCCGCCGACCCCAAGGTGTCGGACGCCGAAGTGGCCGAAGTCGAACGCAGCGCCTGCCCGACCTGCGGCTCCTGTTCCGGCATGTTCACGGCCAACTCGATGAACTGCCTGACCGAAGCCATCGGCCTGGCGCTGCCGGGCAACGGCACCATCGTCGCCACGCACGCATGGCGCAAGGGCCTCTTCGAACAAGCCGGCCGCCTGGTCGTGGACCTGTGCCGCCGCTACTACGTGGAAGAAGACGAATCCGTCCTGCCGCGCAACATCGCCACCAAGAGCGCGTTCCAGAACGCGATGGCGTTGGACGTGGCCATGGGCGGTTCGACCAACACCGTGCTGCACTTGCTGGCCGCAGCGCAGGAAGCTGGCGTGGACTTCACCATGGCCGACATCGACCGCATTTCGCGCAAAGTGCCCTGCCTGTGCAAGGCGGCGCCCGCCACCGACAAGTACCACATCGAAGACGTGCACCGCGCCGGCGGCATCCTGGGCATCCTGGGTGAACTGGCGCGCGCCGACCTGCTGGATCTGTCCTGCGGCAACGTGCACAGCGGCACGCTGGGCAACGCCATCAAGCAATGGGACGTGGCCGGCGGCGCTGGCGAGGAAGCGCAGAAGTTCTATCGCGCGGCGCCCGGCGGCATCCCCACCACGGTCGCCTTCAGCCAGGACGCCACGTTCCTGACGCTGGACACGGACCGCAAGACGGGCTGCATCCGCAGCAAGGAAAGCGCCTACTCGAAGGACGGCGGTCTGGCCGTGCTGTACGGCAACCTGGCGGAAAAGGGTTGCATCGTGAAGACGGCCGGCGTGGACGAGTCGCAATGGGTCTTCACGGGCCGCGCCCGCGTGTTCGAAAGCCAGGACGACGCCGTTGAAGGCATCCTGGGCGACAAGGTCGTGCCGGGCGACGTGGTCGTGATCCGCTACGAAGGCCCCAAGGGCGGCCCGGGCATGCAGGAAATGCTGTATCCCACGTCGTACCTGAAGTCCAAGGGCCTGGGCAAAAGCTGCGCGCTGTTCACCGACGGACGCTTCTCGGGCGGCTCGTCCGGCCTGGTGATCGGCCACGCTTCGCCGGAAGCCGCGGAAGGCGGCACGATCGGCCTGGTGGAAGAGGGCGACGTGATCGAGATCGACATCCCGAACCGCAAGATGCACCTGGCGGTCTCCGACGAAAAACTGGCCCGCCGCCGCGCCGCGATGGACGCGCGCGCCGACGGCTGGGAACCCGTGGGCCGCGAACGCGTGGTGTCGCAGGCGCTGCAGGCGTATGCGGCGTTGGCGACGTCGGCGGATCGTGGGGCTGTGCGGGATTTGTCGCAGTTGAAGCAGCGGGGAAAGCGGTGATGGCCTGACGGTTGTTGCTGGGAAAAAGCGGCGCCTTATGGGCGCCGTTTTTTTTTGCTTGATGGGTTGAGCTTGGCGCATGACTCCCTGTTGTCGATGCAGATTCTGGGCTCGTAATGTCGTAAACGTTCTTCGTAGGCCGCCCGTCGCCGCATTCAAACACCCACACAAGACCTCCCCCCCTCAAACCCCCAGATAAAATCCCCCCACCCGAAACTCCGATCAAACGACCATGTCCCTGAACTCCGAAGCCCTCCGGCTCTTCCTGGGTGTGGTTGACGCCGGTTCTCTCAGCGCCGCGGCGGAAATGCTCGGTCAGACCGCCTCCGGCGTCAGCCGGGGCCTGCAGCGGCTGGAAGAAGACCTTGGCGTCACGCTGCTGAACCGGACCACGCGCCGCATGGAACTGACGGAGGAAGGCAGGCATTTCCTGCCCAAGGCCCGGCAGATCGTTGCGTCGCTGGAAGAGGCCGAGGAATGCATGCGCATGGTGCACCAGCGTCCGGCCGGCCGCCTGCGGGTGGATGCGTCGGTGCCGGTGATGCTGCATTGCGTGGTGCCCCACGTCGCAGAGTTCCGGCGCGCATATCCGGAAATCTCGCTCGAGCTCACCAGCAACGATCGCATCGTGGATCTGATGGAGCATCGCACCGACGTGGCGCTGCGGATGGGGCCGCTGACCGATTCGACGCTGCATGCGCGCGCGTTGCGGCCGTCGCCGCGTTGGCTGATGGCCAGCCCCGAATACATCGCCCGGCGCGGCACGCCGCGCACGGTCGAAGACCTGGCGGATCACGAGGTGCTGGGCTTCACCCAGCCGGAAAGCCTGAACGTCTGGCCCCTGCGCCACGCCGGCGGCACCAGCTACCTGGCGACGCCTACGCTTGCCACCTCCAGCGGCGAAACGCAGCGGCAACTTGCACTGCGCGGCGTGGGCATCGCGTGCCTGTCGGATTTCGTCGTGCGTGAAGACATCCAGGCCGGACGGCTGGTGAAGGTCATGGAAAGCGAATACACGGATTACCTGCAACCCATGCACGCCGTGTATCACCGCAACACGCAGCTTTCGCGGCGCATTGCGTGCTTCCTGGACTTCTACGCGGGCCGGCTCTAAGGCCGGCCCGGCGCCAGAAACTGTCCTGCGTGCGAACCGGCGACGAGTCGGTGTCGAGGGCCCCTCCGAAGTCGAAACAGGCATGCTGCGCGCTACGCGTGCAGCGCCCTCCCAAAGGCCGACAGAACCGATTCGTGCAACGTCTCCGACAGCGTCGGATGCGCGAACACGGTGTGCATCAGGTCTTCCTCGGTGGCTTCCAGCGACGCCGCCACCCCGTAGCCGGTGATCAGCTCGGAAGCCTCGGGATGGATGATGTGGGCGCCCAGCAGCTCGCCTGACTTCGCGTCGAACACCGTCTTCACCAGGCCCCGGTCCTCGCCCATCGCGATCGCCTTGCCGTTGCCGGCGAAGGTGAACCTGCCCACGCGGATGTCGCCACCGCTCTTGCTGGCATGTTCGCGCGCGCGGGCTTCGGTCATGCCGATGCTGGCCACCTGCGGGTAGGAGTACGTGCAGGCGGGGATGCGCAGCGGATCGATGGGGTGAACCGACTTGCCTGCGATGGCCTCCACGCACAGCACCGCCTCGTGGCTGGCCTTGTGGGCAAGCCAGGGTGCGCCGGCCACGTCGCCAATCGCGTAAACGCCCGATTCGCCCGTGCGGCACAGGCCGTCGGTCACGATGTGCGTCTTCTCGACCTTCACGCGCGTCTGTTCCAGGCCCAGGTTTTCCACGTTGCCGACGATGCCGGCGGCAACGATGACCCGGTCGACTTCCAGATCCGACTTCCGGCCTTCCTGCTCCAGCGTCACCTTCACGCCCGTGGCGGTTTGCGACGATGCCGTCACCGCGCAGCGGGTCAGCACGCGGATGCCCTGCTTTTCGAAGGCCTTGCGCGCCAGTTGCGAGATTTCAGCGTCTTCCTGCGGCAGGATCTCCGGCGTCATGTCGATCAGCGTGACCTCGGCGCCCACCGCGCGGTAGAAGCTGGCGAACTCGGCGCCTATGGCGCCCGCGCCCACGACCAGCAGCGACTTCGGGAGGTCGGCGGGCACCAGCGCCTGCCGGTAGGCCCAGATGCGGTCGCCGATGGGCAGCGCCGGCAGCTCGCGGGCGCGCGCGCCGGTCGCCAGGATGATGTGCCTGGCCGACAGCGTGACCCCGGTGTCCAGCGACAGCTTGCCGGATCCGGCCAGTTTGGCGCTGGCGGCATGCACCGTGACGCCATTCTTCTTCATCAGGTGCGCCACGCCCTGGCCCAGCCGTCCGGCCACCTTGCGGGACCGCGCGACCATGGCGGCCAGATCGGGGCGCGCTTCGCCCGCGCCCGTCACGCCGTAGTGCGCGGCCTCTTTGCAGGCGCGCAGCACCGTGGCGCTGTGCAGCAGGGCCTTGGTGGGAATGCAGCCCCAGTTCAGGCAGATGCCGCCCAGTTCGGCGCGCTCCACCAGCACCACCGACATGCCGAGCTGCGCGGCGCGAATGGCGGCGACATAGCCGCCGGGGCCGCCGCCCACCACGGCCACGTCAAACGTCGTCTTCGTCATGGTGTTGCTCACAGCAGGATGCGCACGGGGTTTTCGATCAGCGCGCGGAAGGCGGCCAGCCAGCGCGCGCCGACGGCGCCGTCCACGACGCGGTGGTCGGCCGACAGCGTCACGGTCATGACCGTGGCGGCGGCAAGCTGCCCGTCGTCGTCCACCACCGGCCGGCGCTCGGCCGCGCCCACGGCCAGGATGGCGGCCTGCGGCGGATTGATGATGGCGGCGAACTGGCTGATGCCGTACATGCCCAGATTGCTGACCGTCAACGAGCCACCCGTGAACTCCTCGGGCTTCAGGCGGTTGATCTTGGCGCGTCCGGCCAGCTCGGCGATTTCGCCGGAGACGGCGGACAGGGACTTCACGTCGGCATCGCGCACGATGGGCGTGACCAGTCCGCCGTCGGTCGCCACCGCCACCGAGACGTCGGCGCCGGCGTGGTATTCGATGTCGTCGTCGTGCCAGGACGCATTGACCTCCGGCACCTCGCGCAGGGCCAGCGCGGCCGCGCGTACGATGAAGTCATTGACCGACAGCTTGACCGCGCCGCCGTGGTTAGCTTGCGAGCGCAGCGCCAGCAGCGCGTCCATGCGGCAATCCACCGTCAGGTAGAAATGCGGCACGTGCTGTTTGCTTTCGGTCAGGCGGCGCGCGATGGCTCGGCGCATGCCGGTATGGGGCACGCGGCGCGCGGCGGGGCGGGCGGCAACAGGCGCTGCCGACGCCGGCGGGGCCGCTGCGCGGTCTCGCGCGGCTTCCACGTCGCGGCGCACGATGCGGCCGTGCGGGCCGGTGCCGGTGACGCCCAGCAGGTCCACATGCCATTGCGCGGCCAGGCGGCGCGCAAGCGGGCTGGCGAACAGGCGGCCGCCGGGAACGGGTGCATTTGCGGCCGGAGCGGCGGCGTTGGCTGCTGGCGTCGAAGCACCGAAAGCGGCTGGCTGGGGTGTCGCCGTCGAACCGCTTGTAGCCCTGCTTGACGGCGCCTCTGCGGAAGCGCCTGCGGCGGCCGTCGCAGCGTTGGACATTCCTGCGGCACCCGGCGCGCCGGACGACGCCGCGCCACTCGCGGCGCCGCCATGCTCGGCCAGCGCGCGATCGATCGCCGCCGCATCCTCGCCTTCGGCAATCAGCACGCCGATCACGGTATTGATGGGAACCGAGGCCGAGCCCGCCTGGACCACGATGCGGCCCAGCACGCCCGCCTGTTCGGCGTTGACTTCGACGATGGCCTTCTCGGTTTCGATTTCGGCCAGCGCATCGCCCACGGCGACGCGGTCGCCTTCCTTCTTGAGCCACTGGTGCAGGGTGCCGCCCGAGGCATCGGCGGCAACGGAGGGGAGCTTGATAAGGTATGCCACGATGTTCTTCCTATTCAGCGGCGCCGGCCAGATCGGGCCGGTAGGCGGCGGGGTCGTCGTATTCCACCAGTTCCAGCACGTTGCCTTCGGGGTCGCGGAAGAAGGCCAGCCACGTGCCGGGCCGCACTTCCATCGGCGCGGGCGCGCTGTCGAACACCACGCCCTTCGATTCCAGGCCCCGCACCACGCCGGGCAGGTCGCGCACGATGAAGGTCAGGTAGGCGGCGCCCTGGCGATCCAGGATGGCCGCGCCGCGCACGGCCGCTTCCGGCGCCACGGCGGGCTGCAGCAGCTTGATGCGCTCGCCGTACGGCGTCTGAAGACGCGCCACGTCGTAGCCGTGTGGCGTAAGGCCGGTCGCGCGCGCCTTGTCGGCAGGCACCGTCACGCGGTTCACGAGTGTCAGGCCGATGACGCCGGTGTAGAACGCCAGCTGCGCATCCAGGTCTGCGCAGCAGATGCCGACTTCCATCGGCACGGTCATGTGCAGGGCGCTCATGGCTGTTCCCCCAGGTCTGCCAGCACGTCGGCCAGACCCGCCATCACCTCGTCGGTGTCGGCGAAGGCCGCGCGTTCGAGCACCTTCGAGATGCTGGGCGAGGCTTCACCGCCCGTGACGCGCTTGACCGGCTGGTCCAGCCAGTCGAAGTAGCGGCGCTGGATCTCGTCGGCCAGCATGGCGCCGTAGGACGTGCCGCGCGCGCCTTGCTCCACGATCAGCACGTTGTTGGTCTTCTGGATGCTGGCGCCGATGGTGTCCCAGTCCAGGCTGGCGCGGTCCAGCGTGCGCAGGTCGATGACTTCCGCGTCCACGCCGGCCTGCTCGGCCGCTGCCAACGCGCGGCTGACCATGGACAGATACGTCAGGATGGTGACCTTGCCGCCTTCGCGGCGCACTTGCGCGCGGCCGAAGGGGATGGCGTAGTCCAGATCGCCGTCGGGCACGTCGCCCGACGAGGCGTACAGGTCCACGTGCTCGATGACCAGCACTGGGTCTTTGGAGGCCAGCGCCGTGTTCATCAGGCCGACGTAGTCATGCGGCGTGGACGGCGCCACGATGCGCCAGCCGGCCGCTGTGGCGAAGATGCCGGCCGGGTCCATCGAATGCTGCGAGCCGTAGCCCGTGCCCATCGCGACCTTGGTGCGCAGCACGAAGGGCACGTCGATGTCGCCGCCGAACATGTGCCGCGCCTTGCCGATCTGGTTGAAGATCTGATCTGCCGCGACCCACATGAAGTCCGGATACATGAATTCCACGACCGGCTTGTAGCGGCCGTCCATCGCCAGTCCGCCGCCCAGTCCGGCAAAGGCGTTCTCGGAGATCGGCGTGCCCAGCACACGGTCCGCGTACTTGTCCTTCAGGCCGCGCGTGGCGCCGTTGGTGCCGCCTTTCAGGCGATGCACGTCCTCGCCCAGCACGACGACGCCGGGGTCGGTTTCCATGCGCCGGTCGAGCACGTCGGCCACCGCATCGACGAACTTGCGCGTCACCTTGGCGCCGGTGTGATCGGCGGCTTCCTGGTAGCGCAAGCCGGCCAGTTCGGAACCGTCGCTGCGCAGGCCCACGTCGTGGAAATCGGGGCTGGGCCACAGGTCGGCGCGCACGCGGCGCTTGCCGCCGTCAGCGGCTTCCGTCAGGCGGCCGGAGACTTCCTTCATCACGTCCTTGCAGCGCTGGCGCAGGGCATCCACCTCGGCCTGCGTGACGAGCTTGCGGGCGATCATTTCCGACGCGATGCGGTCCAGCGGATCGCGCAGGCGCCACTGCGCCTCTTCGTCCTTGGTGCGGTAACCGAAGGCGCTGCCGGGGAAGGGGCCGTTCTGGTGGAAGAAGCGGTAGACGTCCACTTCGACGATGGTCGGACCGTTGCCGGCGCGCATGTGCGCCACGGCTTCCGACATGGCCAGGTGCACGGCCAGCGGGTCCATGCCGTCGACCTTCCACGAGGGGATGTTGAACGCCAGGCCGCGCGCCGAGAGGCGCGGTTCGGCGGTGGATTCTTCCACGGTGGTGGACACGGCGTAGCGGTTGTTCTCGATGAAGAAGCACAGCGGCGTCTTCCACGCGGCGGTGAGGTTCATCGTTTCCAGCACGGACCCGATGTTCACCGCGCCGTCGCCGAAGTAGGTCACGGCCACGCGGTCGGTGCCGGCGTGCTTGTGCGCCCAGCCCGCGCCCGCGGCCAGCGGCACGCCGCCGCCCACGATGGCGTTGGTGCCCAGCGCGCCCGCTTCCAGCCAGCGCAGGTGCATGCTGCCGCCGCGGCCGCGGCAGTAGCCGTCGGCCAGGCCCATGATTTCGGCCAGCGTCTTGTGCAGGACTTCGTCGATGGCCGGCGTGATCGGGTTGCGCGGGTCCAGGCCCAGCGGCGCGACGTGCTGCAGCGCCTTGGCCAGGAATTGATGGTGGCCGCGGTGCGAGCCGTTGATCTGGTCGCCGGCGCCCAGCGCCAGCACCGACCCCACGGCGCCGCCTTCCTGGCCCACCGACGAGTGCGCGGGGCCGTGCACCAGGCCTTCCGCGGCCAGTTCCAGCACCGCCTCTTCGAAGGCGCGGATCCAGTGCAGCTGCGTCAGCATCGTGCCCAGCAGCGCGGGATCAGCCTGCTGCCAGTCCGAGGCATCGGCCGTCAGTTGCCGCCAGGGCGCCTGGGGCTCAAGCGGTTGGTAGGTGGCCATGAATGAATCTCCAGAATGTTTTTGGTCGTCGGTGCGGTTAAAGGTAGCTGTAGCGGCTCCAGCCGCCATCGGCCACCAGGGTGTGTCCGGTGATGTAGGCGGCCTGGCGCGACGCCAGGAAGACCGCCAGGTCGGCCATCTCGGCCGGCTGCGCCATGCGGCGCAGCGGGGTGCGTTGCTTCAGGCGGTCGGGGTCCAGGCGGCCGCGCGCCGCCAGGTCGCGCACCAGATCGGTCTCGACGTAGCCGGGCGCCAGCGCGTTCACGCGCACGCCCATCGGGCCCCATTCCACGGCCAGGGTTTCGGTCAGCAGCACCACCGCGCCCTTGGTGGCGCAGTAGGCGGCGCGGTCGGGCGCCGCCACCACGCCGTACATCGAGGCCAGGTTGATGATGCTGCCCGCGCCCGCCGGCACCATGCGCCGGCCCGCGGCCTGCGCGCACAGGAAGACGCCGGTCAGGTTGATGTCGACCGCGCGGCGCCATTCGTCCACCGTCACGTCCAGCGTGGGCTTGTTGGCGGAGATGCCGGCGTTGTTGACCAGGACGTCGATGCCGCCCCAGGCCGCTTCAACCTGTGCGAAGGCGCGCTCGACCGCGTCGGCGTCCGTGACGGATGCCTGCACCGCCATGGCCTGCGCGCCGGTGGCGGTCAGGGCCGCGACGGCTGCGTCCAATGCGCCCGCGTCCATGTCCATCAGCGCGACGCGCGCGCCCTGGCGCGCAAAGGCCTGCGCCGTGCTGTAGCCGATGCCTTTCGCGCCGCCGGTTATCACGACCGACTGGCCGCGCAGCTCGGCATGGATGACTTCAGTGGTGTTGTCCAAGATGTTTGCCTGTAGGGGATGAGTACGTGGCCGGCTAGACCGCCAGCCATTCCTGGACGACGTCCTGGCGCTCATGCAGTTGCGCGGGCGGTCCTTCGAACACGATGCGGCCGTGGCCCATCACGCTGACGCGCGTGGACACCTTCAAAGCGATGGTCAGCTTCTGTTCCACCAGCACGACGGATACGCCCTGCTTGTGGATATCCCGGATGACGTCGGCGATGACTTCGACGATCTTGGGCGCAAGGCCTTCGGTCGGCTCGTCGATCAGCATGACCTTGGGATTGCCCAGCAGCGACCGGCACATGGTCAGCATCTGCTGTTCGCCGCCGGACAGGTTGCCGGCCTTGGTGTTGCTGCGTTCCTTCAGGCGCGGGAAGTAGTCGAACATCTGCGCCACCGTCCAGAACGGCGCGTCCTCGCGCCGGGGCTGTTCGCCCATGCGCAGGTTCTCGTCCACCGTCAGGTTGGCGAAGACCTCACGTTCCTCCGGCACGAAACCCACGCCGGCGCGCGCGATCTCGAACGGCCGCTTGTTGGTGATGTCGCGGCCTTCGATGGCGATGCGTCCGCCCGTCACGTCCACCAGGCCCATGATGCTCTTCATGGTGGTGGAGCGGCCCGCGCCATTGCGGCCCAGCAGGCTGACCACTTCGCCGCGTCCGATCGACAGGTCGATGCCGTGCAGGATGTGGCTCTTGCCGTAATGGGCATGCACGCCCTGCAGCGACAAGAGGGAAGATTGCGTCGTCATACCGTTTCCTCTCCCAGGTAGGCCTCGCGCACGCGGGCGTCGCCGCGGATGTCGGCGGGGGTGCCGGTGGCCAGGATTTCGCCGTAGACCAGCACGCTGATGCGGTCGGCCAGGGAAAACACCACCTGCATGTCGTGCTCGACGATCAGCAGGGTGCAGTCGCGCGTCACTTCCTTGATGAGTTCGACCGTGTAGTCGACTTCGTGCTGCGACATGCCGGCCATGGGTTCGTCCAGCAGGATGACCTTCGGCCGCGAGGCCAGCGTCATGCCGATTTCCAGCGAACGCTGCTCGGAATAGTTCAGGTCGCCGGCCGCCGTGTGCTGCTTGGCCGTCAGCCGCACCTTTTCCAGCAGGCGGTCCACGTCCTCGTTCACGGCGCGGTTGCGCGCGATGGGCCGCCAGAAGTTGTAGACCAGCCCATGCATGCGCAATACCGCCAGGCGCAGGTTCTCGCGCACGGACAGGCGCGGGAATACGTTGGTGATCTGGAACGAGCGGGCCAGGCCCAACCGGTTGATGGCCTCGGGCGCCAGGCCGCCGATCGAACGCGAACGCAGGCTGATGTCGCCCGACGTGGGCGCGAAAGAGCCCGACATCAGGTGGAACAGGGTGGACTTGCCGGCGCCGTTGGGGCCGATGACGGCGTGGCGTTCGCCGGCTTCGATCGCCAGGTTCACGCCGCGGATGATCTGCGCTTCGCCGAAGGACTTGCGCACGTCGGTCAAGGTCAGGATTTCGTGGCTCATTTGGCGGGCTCCAGCAGAGGGGCGGGTTCACCGGCGTCGCGCCACAGGGCCAGCGCCCAGCGGCAGGCGGCCAGGCCGGCGGCGAACAGCGCCAGGGGCAACAGCCAGGTCGAAACGGCAAGCGGCGCCCAGTCCTGGCCGAACAGCGGGATGGCGGGCCAGCCGGCCTCGGGATTCATGGCGAGCAGGGCGCGGTAGTCGCGGGCGAACATGCGCTGCAGGAGTTCCACCGTGAAGACGGTGGCGCCCGTCAGAAGCAGGCCGCCGGCCACCGACACGGCGGCGCGCGGCAGCCAGTTGGCCAGGCCGCGCTCGCGCAGCGACTTGGCGGCGCGTTGCACCAGGCCGACCAGGCCATCCGGCACGAACAGCATCACCAGCACGAACAGGATGCCTTGGTACAGCAGCCAGGACCGCGTGATGTCGGCCAGCGTCTGCGACAGGAAGGTCAGGATGGACGCGCCCAGCACCGGACCCAGGAACGCATTGACGCCGCCGATGTAGGCGAAGAGCACCGCGTCGGTGGACAGCTTGACCTCGAACAGCACGTAATTGCCGGCCTCGATGTTCAAGGCCTGGAGGCCGCCCGCGATGCCCGCGAACATGGCCGACAGCGCGAACACCATGGTCTTGAGCGCGTGCGGCCGGTAGCCCAGGTAGCGCAGCCGGTTGGCGTTTTCGCGCAGGCCCAGCGTCAGCCGGCCCAGCGGCGTGCGGGTCAGTCCGTACAGCGCCGCCAGCGAGATCAGCACCCAGGCTAGCACCAGGAAATACACCTCGATGTCCGAGCCGAAGGTGAAGCCCCAGGCGGGCATGCGCATGGCGGACACGCCGGCTTCGCCGCCGAAGACGCCCTTCAGGTGCGGGGCCAGCGCGTGCAGCAGTTCCGCCAGCGCCAGCGTGATCATCGAAAAGTACACGCCGGACCGCATCGTGGCGAACCAGCCGGCGACCAGGCCGAACAGCAGGCCGGCCACGCCGCCCACGAGCGGCATCAGGGGCGTGGGCAGCAGGCCCGCGCCGCCCAGCGCGTTCATGGCGTGGATGGTGGCGAAGGTGCCGACGCCGAAATACGCGGCATGGCCAAAGGACAGCATGCCGCCCTGGCCGGCCAGCAGGTTGAAGGCGCAGGCGAACAGCGCGGCGATCAGCATCTGCACCGCGGCCACGAGCTGGCCCGGAGGCAGCAGCCACGGCAGCGCACACAGCGCGGCGACGCACAGGATCAGCAGCAGCGCGCCGGTGACGCGGCGGGTGGGGGGAACGGGGTGGTTCATGCCTGCTCTCCCTTCAGGCCCGAGGGCTTGACCAGCAGCACCACCAGCATCAGCAGGAAGGGCAGGGTGGCCGCCAGGCTAGAGATTTTCACGGTCATGAGTCCTCCGACGCTTTCCGCCCATTCCCGCGCGCCGAACAGGCCGAACAGGGTGGCGAGGCTGGCGTCGATGCCCACTGAAAAGGAGCTGATCAGTCCGATCAGCAGCGATGCGATCATCGCGCCTTCCAGCGAGCCCAGCCCGCCCACCACGACCACCACGAACACCAGCACGCCCAGTTCCAGCGCCATGTTCGGGTTGGTGGTGTAGAACGCGCCCGCGACCGCGCCGGCCAGGCCGGCCATGGCGGCGCCCACGCCGAAGACGCTCATGAACACCAGCGGCACGTTGTGCCCCAGGGCCTCGGCCATGCGCGGACGGTAGATGGCCGACCGCACCACGATGCCCACGCGGGTGCGCGACAGCAGCAGGTAGATCACGGCGAACATGGCCAGCGACACGCCGCCCATCAGCAGGCGGTAGAAGGGATAGTCCGCATCGAACACGCGGAACGCCGCGAAGTTCAGGAATTGCGGCACGCGGTAGTCGACGGGAAAGTCGCCGTAGAACAGCTTGATCAGTTCGGCGACGATGAACGCCAGGCCGAAGGTCACCAGCAATTCCTGCGCGTGGCCGAACTTGTGGACGCGGCGCAGGAAGAAGCGCTCGACGCCCATGCCCAGCACGCCGGCGATGATCGTCGCCAGCACCAGCGCCGTCCAGAAGCCCGTGACGGGCGTCAGGGTATAGGCCGCGTACGCGCCGATCATGTAGAACGATGCGTGCGCGAAGTTCAGCACACCCATCATTCCGAAAATCAGTGTCAGGCCTGCCGACACCATGAATAGCAGCAGGCCGTAGATCACGCCGTTCAACAGCGAGACGGTAAAGTATTCCATGTCCGCTCCAGGATTCTTGTGCGGGACGCCAGGCGTCCCGCGAGCGATTGCGCACGTTGTTTTTGCCCGGCCCGCGCCGGGAGTGCGCTTGTCATGTGCGGGCAATGGCGGAACGGACGAGCGTGGTCAGCGCGCCGCCCGCCTTGCCCCCATCAGTTCGGACGCTGCATCTTGCAGGTGGCCTGCACCGGCGCGGACACGTCCGCCGCGGCCAGCACCTTGACCGGCTCAAAGCCCATGTCGGTGCCGTCGGCCTTGTACTTGGCGTTCTTGCCCACCTTGGACACCACCATGGGCAGCTGCACCTGGTGGTCTTCGGCACGCATCGTGTAGTCGCCCAGCGCCGAGGTGTAGGTCACCTTCTCCAGCGCGCGCGCCAGGTCGGGCACCGACAGCTTGCCGTCCTGCGGCTTGACCTGTTTCAGGGCCTCGCCCAGGAAGCGCACGCCGATGACGGTCTGCGGTTCGGTGTAGCTGGGGTAGTGGCCGGTCTTCGCCTTGTAGTCCTCGGCGAACTTGGCGCCTTCCTCGCCGGCGGCCTCGATGTTGTACGGGTGCGCGATGTAATGGCCCATCGCGACGTCTCCGGCGTTGGCCAAATTGCCCACCTGGTCCAGGAACACCGTGGCGAAGCGCACTTTCAGGCCGGCGGCCTGCGTGGCCTTCATCAGCAGCAGCAGGTCGTTGGACCAGTTGCCGGTGATCACGGTGTCCGGCGTGGCCGAACGGATGCGCGCGACGTAGGGCGCGAAGTCCTGGATCTTGTTGACCTCGTGCAGCGTCTTGCCCACCACTTCGTAGCCGTATTCCTTGGAAAAGCGCTCGGTGGCGCCTTCCATGTCCTGGCCCCAGGAGTAGTTCTGGTTGATGGCGTACACGCGCTTGCCCAGCGTGCCGTCGGCGGACATCACCGACGCCAGCGCCTTCACGCGCAGGTCGGCGTTGGTGGTGAAACGGAAGTGATAGAAGTGGCACTTCTGGCCGGTCAGCTCAAGCGCTTCGCCGCCCACGTTCAGGAACACGACTTCCTTGCCGGGATTGCGCAGGTTGTGCTTGCGCACGTCTTCGGTCAGTTGGCCGGAAATGGCCGACGACGAACCCTGCACCAGGATCTGCACGCCTTCGGCGGCGGCGGCGCGGAAGCGGTCGGAGGCGCCCACGGGGCCGCCCTGGTTGTCGAACTCCACCAGCTCCAGCGGCTGGCCGTTCCAGCCGCCGGCCGCGTTGATGCGGTCCAGCTCGTATTTGACGGCGGCGCGGAACATCAGGCCGGTCGAGGCCTGCGGGCCCGACAGCGTTTCGATCAGGCCGATCTTGACGGGCGCGGCCTGGGCCGAGGCGGCGAGTCCGGCCAGGCACAGCAGGCCGGTGGTGAATACCAATTTCATGCGTGTCTCCTCCGTGGGACGGGAGTGGTGATTTTGTTGATCAGGCTGGCACGCAGGCCGCAGCGCCCGCGTCCCCGAAGGGTGTGCAGGCTGGGCGGAGCGGGAACGAGGGAATGGCGCGCACCAGCGGCGCGCAGTGCGCCGTGGCGGAGCGCCGGCCGGGCAGGGCATGAAGCCGCCGGGGCGTCTGGACGTGCGCGATCGGGCGTGCCGATAGCGCGGATGCGGTCATGCTGCCGGTGAAATTCACCTGGTAGTCCCCTGCCTGTTATGCGGCGTGGCGCCGTGTGTTTTTCCAACGAACTTGCCTGAAAGCGGCAGTTGATTTACGCTTTGTAGACAAGTTGTCAGGCAACTTTATCAAGTTGTCCGATAAATCATAGGGCAAGCGTTTTTCTCGTGTCAAGCAACGGATTCAGGAGTCCAATCCGGATTGCACGGCCAGCGCGAAAGGCAGGCAGGCCCGCTCAAAAAACAGCAAACAGGAGACAGGATGATTTCGTTCGAAGGGCAGGTTGCCGCCATCACGGGCGCGGGCAACGGCATCGGCTTGGCCACGGCGCGCCTCATGGCCGCGCACGGCGCGCGCCTGGTGCTGACCGACATCGACGGCGCCCGGCTGCAGGAGGTCGCGGCCGAGCTGGATCCCAGCGGGCAGCGCGTCTACACCCACGCGCTGGACGTATCGGTGTCGCACGATTGCGAGCGCGTGTTCGAAGCGGCCGCCCGGCATTTCGGCGGGCTGGACCATCTGGTGCACTGCGCCGGCATCTACCCCGAACAGCTGGTCAAGGACACCAGCGACGAAGCGTGGCGCACGCTGATGCGGATCAACCTGGACGGCACGTTCTACGCATGCCGCGCCGCCCAGCGCCATCTGCGCCACGACGGTTCCATCGTCCTGTTGACGTCGTTGGCGGCGCAGCGCGGCAGCTATGCGCACGCGGCCTATTCCGCATCCAAGGGCGCCGTGCAAAGCTTCACCCGCAGCCTGGCCCTGGAGCTGGCGCCGCAGATCCGCGTGAACGCGGTGGCGCCCGGCATCATCGCTACGTCCATGACGCATGACCTGATCGGCCAGAAGGGCGCGCAGCTGCTGGAAAGCACGCCGCTGCGCCGCTTCGGCACCGCCGAGGAAATCGCCGGCACGATCGCGTTCCTGTGCTCGCCGCTGGCTGCCTTCGTGACGGGCGAGGTCATGCAGGTCAATGGCGGCATCTATATCGCGTAAGGTGCCTCCGCGCGGCGCCCCGGGAGAACCGGCAAAAATCCTATAATTTTCAAGGGCGTCGCCGCGCAAGCAGTATCGGAACCACCACGCGAGATATCCCTATAAACATGGCGGCCGCGTCAACGCGCCGCCCTCACGTTCCCACGATTCCCATGCAGCCCAGTCAAGAACAAGACCCGCCCCGCGCCGCGCCCCGGAGTTCGCTGTCCGCGGCGGTGGCCGACGCCCTGGCCGACCAGATACGCCAAGGCGTTCTGGCGCCCGGCGACCGCCTGCCCACCGAAAAGCAGCTGACCGAAATGCATTCCGTCAGCCGCGCCGTCGTGCGCGAGGCCCTGGCGCGCCTGAAGTCCGAAGGACTCGTGACGTCGCAGCAGGGCAGCGGCGTATTCGTCGACCCGAACTTCCAGAAAAATGCGTTCCGCATCGCCGCGCCCACGCCCGGCGACAACCAGGACCTGGAACACATCCTGGAACTGATGTTGTCCATCGAAGTGACGGCCGCGCGCTACGCGGCGCAGCGGCGCACCGAATCCGACCTGAAGAAAATACGGCAGGCGCTGGTGGGCATGGAGTACGCGCTGATCAACGACAAGCTGGGCGACGAAGAGGACTACCAATTCCACCAGGCCATCGTCCAGGCCACGCATAACCCGCATCTGGTGGCGCTGAACGACTACCTGGAAGCCAATGTGCGCCGCGTGATCCGCAGCGCCCGCAACAACACGGCGCGCAGGTACGCCGAGCGCATGGCCGCGGTGCAGAGCGAACACCAGGCCATTTTCGCGGCCATCGAATCGGGCGACCCGGACGCGGCCGGCCGCGCGGCCGAACAGCACCTGCGCAACGCGGCCGACCGGCTGCGGCTGTTCCAGGCGGAACGGCCGGCGCCGGTCTGAGGCCTTACGCGAAGGTCTGTTCCATTTCGCGGCGGAACTGCACCGCCGTCGAACGTTCGTCGTATTCCACGTCGCGCCAGCGGATCGCCTGCGACTGGCGCACCGGATTCTTCAGCTTCACCTGGTTCGACAGCCCCAGCGGCAGGTAGCCTTCTTCCACGGAGTCCGGCGCCGGCATCAGGCGTCCGTAGACCGTGTAGCCGCCTTCGCCGTCCAGGATCTGACCGGGCTGCAGGTCGCGCTTGGCCGTGGCGACGACGTCGCCGTGCCAGCCGGCCGGGGCGCCCGTGGGTTCGCGCCGCAGGCCCACGCTGGCCACGCTGATGCCCAGTTCCAGCCCGATCAGGTGATAGGGCTTGTACATGGCGGTGAAGTTGCCGCTGGGGTCCGTCACCAGGCCGTATTCCTGGAAGCAACGGCGCACGTAGTCGCTGTCGGCCGCCAGCGTCACGTACACGCCCCAGCGCAAGTCGCGAAAGACCGGCCGGCCGTCGCGTTCCAGCGACGAAATCACCTCGACCTGCCCGCGATGATGCAGGATGCCGCCGTCCTCGCGCGGGCGCAGCACCCGGGCCAGGTCGTCCACGCCGCAAGGCGGAAAGTGCAGGCCCGACGGCGAAGGCAACAGGCCCGTGGCGTTGGAGACGGCCGCCATTTCGATGGCGCTCTTGGTGCCGTCCAGGAAACTGTTGAACATCTGTGCGTTGAAGTCGCCGGCCGCCACCATTTCGGCGGTGAAGCCGTAATAGGGCCAGACGGTATCGGGCGTGGACGTGTGGAATTCCGGCAGGTATTTGGTGCCCTTGCCGGCGGCCATGACTTCAAAGCCGCTGGCGCGCGCCCAGTCCACCATTTCGCAGATCAGCGCGGGCTGGTCGCCGTAGGCCAGCGAATAGACGATGCCTGCCTCGCGCGCGCGGCGCGCAAGCAGCGGGCCGGCCAGCGCGTCGGCTTCCACGTTGACCATGATGATGTGCTTGCCGTATTCGCAGCACGCCAGCACGTGGCTGATGCCCGCCGCGGCCTGGCCGGTGGCGTCGATGACGATGTCGACGTCGGGACTGGCGATGACCGCGCGGGCATCGTCGCAGAAATAGACCTTGCCGTTCTTGTACGCATCATTGATGCTGCCGGCGTTGAGCGCGCCGGCCGGCCAGCCCACGCGCGTCAGCGCGGCGCGGGCGCGGTCCGGCACCAGGTCCGCCACCGCAACCAGGCGCATGCCCGGCGTCCGCGGGGCCTGGCTCATGAACATGGCGCCGAACTTTCCGGCGCCCAATAGTGCAACACGCAAAGGCTTGTGGTCGGCTTCTCGCTGCTTGAGCAGACGGTGCAGATTCATGGCGCGGGCTCCTCCTGGGTGGGGCGTACGACTCCACAGGATAGTCCCAAACGATGACGGCTGGACAGGATTCAGGCGTCTGCCGTATAGAGCTCTCCGGCCAGCACATTGCGCCAGTTCTGCCACGTGATCCGCGGCCGGTCCGTCACCTGCCGGTTATAGGGCGCGTCGAACAGGATGTGCTTCCAGCGCGGCCGCGCGGCGCCTTCGATATGGGGCTTGTCGTCGATCAGCAGATGGCCCTGGACCAGCGTCTTGTCCTTGGTCAGGATCAGCCGGTTGGTGGCCTCGCGGCCCAGGTGCTTTTCCACCCACAGGTATTTTTCGGCCACGCAATTTTCAAACTGCGACAGTGGCGACGAACAGATGCGCACGTCCATGCCCAGGGCCATCAGTTCCTTTACGGCGTCCAGCGCGCCCGGCACGGGCGGCAGGTTGCGGATGAAACCCGGGGCGGTGTAGATCGCCTCGGCCATGCCGCGTAGTTCGGGGGCGTAGTCCTCGCGGATGTGGAAGGATTTGCGGTCCTCGAACTCCACCGGCGGGATGTCCGGGTGGCGCTCGCGCCAGGCATCGATGAAGGCGTGTTCAAAATCGGCCAGCACGCCGTCTTGATCCAGCAGGATGATCATGGTGAACCCAGGAATTGGCAATCTTGGGATTGTGCCCTAGCCCTCGATCGGGCGGGATTGCGCCACGATGCGGTAGCGGCTGCCGCCCGTCAGCGATTCCGATGCGACCAGCACCATGCGGTCATAGCGCCACGCCAGCGGCGCGGGCGCTTCTTCGGGCGGATGGGTGTGAGTAATGTTGCGCAGCAGCGTCACGTGCGGGCGGAAAGGCTGGACGGGCGGCGCCAGCCCGTAACCGCCCAGCCATTGCCATAGTTCATCGTGGGCGGCCTGCAGGCCGGCGGGCGTTTCGCCCGGGCCCGCCCACAGGATGCGCTGGCGGCCGAACACGCCGAAGCGTTCCAGCGGCACTTCGCCCGGCGGCAGCCGACGTTCTGGCGTGGCGGCCGCCAGCTCGTCCGCCAGGGCGGCGTCAACAGGCCCCAGAAAAGCCAGCGTCAGGTGCAGCGTTTCGGTGCGCATGGGGCGCCCGCCCCAGGTCAGCCGCGCCTGCTCCGCCCAACCGGCAAGCGACGCCGCCAGCGCGGGCGACGGCCACAGGGCGAAGAAAAGGCGGATGGCGGACATGGGGTGATTGTAGGGGCGGGCGGCAAGCTGTGAACGGCCGGCCACACCCGTCTTGCGCCGCGCGCGGATTCCACGCGACGGGCACGCCAATGAAAACCGTGGCCTACGAATGCGCCTTACGCGACGCGCGTCACCTGCGCGAAATCTTCACTTGCAGGCTTGGCGTGTCGCCCCGCCTGCATCGCGCAAGCTTCGGAATCCAGGCGGCCGTCTTATTTGCCGGCGGTTTCGGGCTTCGGGCGTCGCGTCAGCCCGGTATCGAAGCGTTCAACCCCGGGCCGCGCCGCAGCGGGCCGGGCCGGGCGGTCGAAGCGTTCCACGCCAGGGCGGTCGAATCGTTCGACGCCCGGGCGGTTCAGGCGCTCCACGCCTGGGCGATCGAAACGTTCCACCCCGGGTTGGGTGAAGCGCTCGACCCGCTGGGGCGTGGCCGTCTTGGCCGCGGCGCTTTGTGCGGCCGCTTGTTCGCGCTTGGCGATGAGCTCTTCGGCGCGCTGGTGGTGAGGGGCCATCTTGCGCACCATCACGCGGCCGTCGCGCGGGAAGTAATTGATGCGGCGCGCATGCACGTCGCCCAGATCCTGCGCCTTGACGGGAATGCCTTCGATCCTGAGGTAATTCAAGACGAATTCGCCATTGCGTTCGCCGATGTTCATCTGCTGCATGGCCGCCAGCACTGCGCCGCCGCCGAACACCTTGGCTTCCAGGCGGTCGCGCGAGGCGCCTGCCTTGAGCAGTTCGTTGATCAGCACTTCCATGGCGAACGCGCCGTAGCGCATGGTGGCCGACGCGGGCGACTGCATGTCGCCTTCCGGCAGCATGAAGTGGTTCATGCCGCCCACGCCCGTGATCGGGTCGTGGATGCAGGCGGCGACGCATGACCCCAGCACGGTCGAGATCATCAGGTTTTCATTCGTGACGTAGTACTCGTTGGGAAGTACTTTCACTGCCTGACATTGGAACGCGCTGTCAAAGTAATGACGCGTTGCGCGGGCTTCAAGACGTGCGGCCATTGGACTGATATTTGGGCAAAAACGGCGATTGAGACACTAGAAATGCAGACAGAAGCGGTGTTTGTATCAAAACATGTACAAAAATGTCGCTTTATTCTTGCATATCCCGGCAGTCAATGGGAGAAAACTGTGTAAATCGCGCCAAGGGCGTCGTTTATCGGAAACTTCCTCGTGCCGCTCGTCTTGCGGCAACAGTCGCAACATCCAGGCGTGCACTCGGGGCAGGCAACCATCCTACACACGGCTGTTGGCGGTCTTTCCCCGGATCACGGGGAGGAACGGGGTTCAAACGGAGCTTTAGGCCCGCGTTTTGTTCCGGAGGATTCACGGGCGGCGCGCACGCGGGTCACATCGACGCGTTTTGGCCGCCCGGAAGGGCGCTGGGGCAGAGGGATTGGGGGCGGCTGGCCCCCGGGATCTAGAAGCGCGTGCTGCGTGTAACCGACCAGCGGGCGGACAGCGCGCCCAGCGCGGCAGAGGCGATGACCGCGCCCACCAGGACGGAAGCGCCCGGCAGGTGCAGGGCGAATTCAGCCCCGTAGCTGCGGGCCAGCCCAAGCAGGGCCTCGTTCAGGGGCGACAGCGCAATCGCCGCCACGCCGATGGCCAGCAGAGAGGCCAGGGCGCCCGATAGCGCGCCCAGATACAAGAAGGGGCGCCGCACGAAGGATTCAGTGGCGCCAACCAGACGCGCCACGCCGATTTCCTCGCGTTGCGACAGCGCCTGCATGCGAACCGTGTTGAAAACGGTGGCCAGCACCACGACCGCCACGCAGGCGGCCAGGAAGCCCAGGCCGATGCGCGCAAAGCGCAGGATGGCCTCCAGCCGCTGCACCCAGGCGCTGTCCAGCTGCACCAGGTCCACGTGGTTCCATTGCTTCCAGGCGCCGGCCAGCGCGTCGGCGCGTCCGGCCAGGTTGTCGCCGTCGGCCAGGGTGACGATCACTGCGTCCGGAAGGGGGTTGCCCGGCAGCACGGCCAGCGCCTGCTCCCAGGCCGGGTTGGCGCGCAGGTCGGCCAGGGCGTCTTCGCGGCCCGCGACACGGACGGCGCGCACGTCGTCGGGATATTCGTCCTTGATGCGCTTGGCCACGTCCGCGGCGGCGCCGGCGGGGGCGTCCACGCGCATGTAGACGGTGACTTCCGGGGTGACCGACATCTGGCGCGCCACCGGCTGCACGGACACCAGGATCGCGCTGCCCAAAAGCGGCAGCGCCAACGCCAGAGCCATGACCAGCAGGTTGGCCAGGGACGAGAAAGGTTGCTTGATCAGCCGGCGCAGGGTGACCAGCAGGGCGTATCGATGTTGCCGCAGCCAGGAGTTCATGCGGACTCTCCGGAACGGCCCAGGCCCGGTTCGCTGCGGCCCTGGCGCGCCGGGGGTGCCTGCGAAGCCGCGGCCTCGGGCGCGGCCGCGGGGCCATGGGAATCGGCGAACTTGCCCGGATCGATGCGCAGGGTGCGGGTGGCGTAGCGCGCCATGAGTTCCTGGTCGTGCGAGGCGATCAGCGTGGTCACGCCGACGCGGTTGAAGTCGCGGAACACATTCATGATGCGTTGCGCGTTGTCGTGATCAAGGTTGGCCGTGGGCTCGTCCGCGATCAGGATGGCCGGCCGGTTGACGATGGCGCGGGCGATCGCCAGGCGCTGCTGTTCGCCGCCGGACAATTCGATGGGGTTGAGATCTTCCTTGCCCGACAGCCCGACCTTGTCCAGCGCGGCGCGGGCGCGCGACGCGGCGGATTCCCAGGGATGTCCCTGGACGGCCAGGGGCAGCATGACGTTTTCGAATGCGCTTCGATCGAACAGCAGGTGAGTGTCCTGCAGGATGACGCCCACCGCGCGGCGCAGGTAAGGCCGGGCGCGGGCGGGCAGCTTGTCCAGGCGCTGGCCGTTCACCTGTATGGATCCGCGGCTGGCGGGCTCCAGCCCGCCGATCAGCTTGAGCAAAGTGGACTTGCCGGCGCCGGACGGCCCCGATACGAAAACGAACTCTCCCGCGCTTACGCGGAAGTTGATGTCGGCCAGAATATTGCGGCCGCGACCATACGATTTGAATACGTGCTGGAATTCGATCATGGCGGCTGTCGGATGAAGCCGCCATAGTAACTCGGGGACAGTAAGGTGGCCTACATCTCCTGGCCCAGGGGTGCCGAAACCGTCTCGCCCGGACGGTGCACCATCGCAGAGCAAAGCCCAAAACACGTCCCTGTTTTTCATCAAGAACGGCGTTTCATTTCATCCAGTGTCCCTATATTTCAAGGGAATTCCCGGATGCGGAGCGTGCTTTTCGGACGCTACCATCCGCCCCATGCGTGGGCCCAACCCGGCCCTTGCTTTGGATTCGCTTCATCCCACACGGAGATCACGATGAAAGTACTGAAACTCGCTGCCGTTGGCGCTGCCCTGCTTGCTGTATCCGCGGCCGCCAATGCGGGCGCAACCTTTGAAAACGTCAAGAAGAAAGGGTTTGTCCAGTGTGGGGTTTCAACGGGCATCCCGGGTTTCTCCATCGCTGACAGCAAGGGCGAATACCGTGGCATCGACGTGGACATGTGCCGCGCCATCGCCTCGACGATGTTCGGCGACGCCACCAAGGTGAAGTTCACCCCCCTGAACACCCAGCAGCGCTTCACCGCCTTGCAATCCGGTGAAATCGACGTCCTGACCCGCAACACCACCGTGACGCTGACGCGCGACACGACGCTGGGCCTGATCGGCGTGGGCGTGAACTACTACGACAGCCAAGGCGTCATGGTCTCGAAGGACCTGAACGTCAAGAGCGCGAAGGAACTGAACGGCGCCACGATCTGCGTGCAGCCCGGCACCACCACCGAACTGAACCTGGCTGACTGGTTCCGCGGCCAGAAGATCGAATTCAAGCCGGTCGTGATCGACAAGTACGACGAAATCATCCGCGCCTTCTCGGCCGGCCGCTGCGACGCCTTCACGACCGACAAGTCGCAACTGGCTTCCACCCGCACGACGCTCGAGAACCCCGACAAGTTCGTCATCCTGCCGGAAGACTTCTCCAAGGAGCCGCTGGGCCCCATGGTGCGCCAGGGCGACGAACAATGGTTCAACATCGTGCGCTGGTCGCTGAACGCGATGCTGGAAGCCGAGGAATACGGCATCACCAAGGCCAACGTCGATGAAATGACCAAGAGCCCCAACCCCAACATCCAGCGCATCCTGGGCGTGACGCCGGGCATGGGCAAGAACCTGGGCGTGGATGACAAGTGGGCCTACAACATCATCAAGAACGTGGGCAACTACGGCGAAAGCTTCGAAGCCACGCTGGGCAAGAACAGCGCCATGAAGCTGGAGCGCGGCTTGAACGCTTCGTACAAGCAAGGTGGCTTGATGTACGGCTGGCCGGTGCGCTAACGCGCGGCTGCCTGGCATGACGGAGACCGGCGCTCCGTTATGCCTAGGGCCTGTCAGCACTTGACGTGTATTCTTGACAGGCCCTAACCCGCCTTCGGGCGGGCGGCAGAAGTGGGTGGCGCGGCTTTTCCGGTCTGCCATCCGGTGTCCGACTTCTGTAGATTCATCATGACGACTCCCAACAAAAACGCCCCGCTTTCGGCACCCCCACGGCGTCTGAACTGGAACGATCCCGGCGTACGCTCCGTGGTCTACCAGGTGCTTGCGCTGACCGCGGTAGCCTGGGCCGTGTGGTTCCTGGTTTCAAACACGCTTCACAACCTGTCCGTGCGCAACATCGCCACGGGGTTCGGATTCCTGAACCGTGAGGCAGGTTTTGCGATCGGCGAAACGGCCATCGCTTATTCCCCCGCAGACACTTACGGCCGCGCCATCATGGTGGGCCTGCTCAATACGCTGCGCGTCGCCGTCCTGGGCATCGTGCTCGCGACCATCCTCGGCACGCTCATCGGTATCGGGCGCCTGTCCAAGAACTGGCTGGTCGCCAAGATCACCTCCGTCTACGTCGAGGTGATGCGCAACGTGCCGCTGCTGCTGCAGCTGTTCTTCTGGTACGCCCTGATCACCGAGAACATGCCCGGCCCGCGCCAGGCGCACAACCCGTTGCCGGGCGTGTTCATTTCCAACCGCGGCCTGAAGGTGCCCTCGCTGGAAGGCAACTCGCTGGACTGGATGCTGGCCGGGCTGGGACTGGCCATCGTCGCCATCATCTTCCTGGGCCATTACGGCAAGAAGCGCCACGAGGCCACCGGCCATATGTTCCCGCTGGGCCGCTGGGCCATCGGCCTGTTGATCGGCCTGCCGATCGTGGGCTGGCTGGTCAGCGGCGCGTCGCTGACGCTGAACATGCCGGAGCTCAAGGGCTTCAACTTTTCGGGCGGCCTGACGCTGTCGCCGGAATTCGCCGCGTTGCTGGCGGGCCTGGTGATCTACACGTCGGCGTTCATCGCCGAGGTCGTTCGTTCGGGTATCCAGGCGGTCAACAATGGCCAATGGGAAGCCGCAGGTTCCCTGGGTTTGCCGCGCGCGAAGGTGCTGCGCCTGGTGATCCTGCCGCAGGCGCTGCGCGTCATCATCCCGCCGATGACCAGCCAGTACCTGAACCTCACGAAGAACAGCTCGCTGGCCGTGGCCATCGGCTACCCCGACATCGTGTCGGTGGTGAACACGACGCTGAACCAGACGGGCCAGGCCATCGAGGGCATTCTCATCATCATGGGCGCGTACCTCACGGTCAGCCTGTCGATCTCGATCTTCATGAACTGGTACAACAAGCGCATCGCGCTGGTGGAGCGTTGATATGAGCAGCACTACGCATACCCCCAGCGAAGCCCTGCCGCCGCCCAGCAACCACACCGGTCCGCTGGCGTGGCTCAAGAGCCGCCTGTTTTCGTCGCCGCTGAACATCCTGATCACGGTTCTGCTGGCGTGGTTCCTGTTGATGGCGGTGCCGGCGCTGGTGGAGTGGGCCTTCATCAAGGCCAACTTCACCGCGGCCAATGCCCAGGAATGCCGCGCATCCGGCGGCGCCTGCTGGGCGTTCATCATCGAAAAGCACCGGCTGATCCTGTTCGGCACGTATCCGTACGACGAACAATGGCGGCCGCTGATCGCCACCGTCATCCTGGTGGCGGTGATCGTCTGCAGCGGCATCCGCCGTTTCTGGAACTGGAAGCTCGCCGTCATCTGGACCGTCGGCCTGACCGCCGTGGCGCTGCTGATGTGGGGCGGCGTCTTCGGCCTGACGTACGTGGAAAACTCGCGCTGGGGCGGCCTGCCGCTGACGCTGATCCTGTCCACGTTCGGCATCGCCTTCGCTTTCCCCATCGGCGTGCTGCTGGCCCTGGGCCGGCGTTCCAAGATGCCCGCGATCAAGGCGCTGTGCGTCGTGTACATCGAGCTGATCCGCGGCGTGCCGCTGATCAGCCTGCTGTTCATGTCGTCGGTGATGCTGCCGCTGTTCCTGCCGGAAGGATTTTCGATCGACAAGCTCTTGCGCGCGCAGATCGCCATCATCATGTTCGCCGCGGCCTACATCGCGGAAACGGTGCGGGGCGGTCTGCAGGCGATTCCGAAGGGACAGTACGAAGGCGCCGATTCGCTCGGGCTGAACTACTGGCAGCAGATGCGCAAGATCATCCTGCCGCAGGCGCTGAAGATCGTGATTCCGCCGCTGGTCAGCATTTTCATCGCGCTGTTCAAGGACACGTCGCTGGTGGTGATCATCGGTATCTTCGACCTGACGCTGGCGGCCAAGGCAGCCTTGTCCGACGCGGCATGGCGCGGATTCGGGGTGGAGGCGTACCTGTTCATTTCGCTGATCTACTTCGTCTTCTGCTTCTCCATGTCCAAATACAGCCAGGCGTTGGAAAAGCGCCTGGCCACGGGTCACGCACGCTAGCAATATGCCGCGCGTCCGCCGCAAGGCGGGCGCGCCCAGCGATACTTACGGGAGTACAGGCATGTCGGATGCCATTATTCGTTTGCAGGACGTGAACAAGTGGTACGGCCAGTTCCACGTGTTGCGCAACATCAACCTGGACGTCGCGCCAGGCGAGCGCATCGTGGTGTGCGGACCTTCGGGTTCGGGCAAGTCCACGATGATCCGCTGCATCAACCGGCTGGAAGAGCACCAGAAGGGCCACATCATCGTGGACGGCACGGAGCTCACCAATGACCTGAAGCACATCGAGACGATCCGCAAGGACGTGGGCATGGTGTTCCAGCACTTCAATCTGTTCCCTCACCTGACGGTGCTGGAGAACCTGACGCTGGGCCCGATGTGGGTGCTGAAGAAGCCGCGCGCGGAAGCGGAAGCCACCGCGATGAAGTATCTGCAGCGCGTGCGCATTCCGGAGCAGGCCAAGAAGTTTCCGGGCCAGTTGTCGGGCGGGCAGCAGCAGCGTGTGGCGATCGCGCGCTCGTTGTGCATGAATCCCAAGATCATGCTGTTCGATGAGCCGACTTCCGCGCTGGATCCGGAAATGGTGAAGGAAGTGCTGGACGTGATGGTCAGCCTGGCCCAGGAAAGCGGCATGACGATGATTTGCGTGACCCACGAAATGGGTTTTGCGCGCAAGGTCGCGAATCGCGTGATCTTCATGGACCGCGGCGAGATCATCGAGCAGAACAATCCGGACGAGTTCTTCGATAATCCGCAGAACGAACGGACGAAGCTCTTCTTGAGCCAGATCCTGCACTGATCCCCGCTGGAAGTTCCGAGAGCCCGCCGCAAGGGCTCAACGAGATGGATCAGCCCGATCCCCACGAAGCGAAGCGCTGAGTGGGGATTATTGTTTCTGGAATATCGGGTTGGGCATGGCTTTGCGCCTGTGCGGAATGCGTTCGGTTCTATAGCGTCGCGGCGCTTCCCAGGATCACCGTGCTTTGGCTGGATAGGGTGCCGCCATTGCCATGCGCCAGCGCGGTGTGGCAGTTGGCGCTTTGCCGCTCGCCGCACTCGCCCCGCAATTGGCGCACAGCTTCGATAAGCGCGAAGATGCCGTACATGCCGGGGTGGCAATACGATAGGCCGCCACCGTTGGTGTTGACGGCCAGTTCGCCGCCTGGCGCGATGCGGCCGTTTTCGACGTAGCGGCCACCTTCGCCTTTGGGACAAAAGCCCAAGTCTTCCAGAAAGAGCAATGGCGTGATCGTGAAGGCGTCGTAGAGCTGTAAGACGTCGATATCCCGGGCCGCGAGGCCGGCCATGCGATAAGCCTGGGCCCCGGAATCCACGGCAGCCGTGGTAGTGAGGTCGGGCATCGTGGAGATCGAATAGTGCCCGAGCGCCTCGCCCACCCCCAGCACATAGGCAGGCGAGCGTCGCAGGGCTTGAGCGCGCTCGGCGCTGGCCAGCACCACGGCGCCGCCACCGTCGGTGACCAGGCAGCAGTCGCGCAGGGTGAGTGGTTCGCTGATCATGGGCGAGGCGAGGACGTCTTCGACGGTAAGCGGTTTGGTCTCCCAGGCGGCGGGGTTGAGCAGCGCCCATTGCCGCGCGGCGACGGCGATTTCGGCGAGTTGTCGTCGAGTCGTGCCGTACTGGTGCATGTGGCGCGAGGCGGCCAGCGCGTAGGAACTGGCTGTGTACAGGGGTCCGTAGGGGGCCTCATGCGGGTTGGGGTCGGGTGCGGCGACGTTGGCCCGCCCCAGGCTGCGCTGGGTGCTGCCGTAGGCGATGACGGCTACTTGGATCAGGCCGGCCTCGATGGCGGCATGCGCGCGTGCGACCATGGTCATGAATGAGGCGCCGCCCATGTTCGTGGCATCGTGATAGCGCGGCTGGATGCCGAGGTATTCGGCCAGCGCCAGCGTGGGCATGCGGCTTTGCGAGGTGGTAGCGAACAGTCCGTCGACCTCGCCCAATCGCAGGCCGCAGTCGTCCAGCGCACGCACCACGGCCTGCGCCATGAGATCGATAGGGCCGAGTCCGGGCATGACCTTGCCCAGGTCGGATTCGGCGACGCCGACGATGGCGACGCTGCCGCGTTGCAGGGCGAGGGTCATGCGGACTCCTCGATGTCGAAGACGGGAAAGGAAGCGCCGCCGTCGGGCGACGTATGAACGCGCATGCGCACACGCATGCCAATGGCGGGCTTGCCTTCGACCCGGCTCATGAGGCGAAAGCCCTCGTCCAGGTCGACCAGGACGACGTTGTAGGTGTCCTGATCACGCGGATGCACGACCGTGACTGCGTGCACCGTGCCCAGGCCGGCGCTCAGGCGCCATTCGAGCGTCGGGTTGCCGGAGGCCGGTCCGATTACGCGCGGAGGAAAGACAGCCCTTGCGGTCTGCGTATCGTACTGATACGCGAGCTGGCCTGCGGATAACTGGCGACGGTAGGCCGCCAACGGGGATTCCTGTTGGGTCATCGGGGGTCCATTCAAACGATACGCTGTTCACGCAGCCGGGTGATTTGTTCGGCGCTGTAGCCCAGCAATGTGCTCAGCACGCTGTCCGTGTTGTCGCCCAGGCGCGGCGGCGGAAGGTCGTAGCGCGGCGGCGTATCGCGCAGCCGCAGGGGACTGGCGATCGTGGACACCAGGCCATCGACATCGGCGTGCGGGGGCCGGGGAATGTCCACGCGCAGTCCGCGGTGCCGCACCTGCGGGTCCTGGAAAACCTGTTCGTAATCGTTGATGCAACCGCAGGGCACGCCCTTCGCTTCCAGCCTTTCGATCCAGTCGGCGGCGGGCCGCGTCAGCATACTGCGCGCCAGTTCGGGTACCAGAGTGTCGCGGCCCTGGATGCGCCCCGTGACTTTGGTCCAGCGTGTATCGGCAGCGAGGTCAGGGCGGTCGATAGCAGCGCAATAGCGTTGCCATTGATCGTCATTGCCCACGGCCACGACGATCTCGCCATCGGCAACGGCAAAGACCTGGTAGGGAACCAGGCTGGCATGGGCGTTGCCATAGCGCTTGGGGGCGTTTCCATTGGCGAAGTAGCCGGTGACCTGGTTGCCGCCCAGGGCCACGATGCAGTCGAGCAGGGCCATGTCGATGTATTGGCCCTGGCCGGAGACATCGCGGTGATTCAGCGCTGCGAGGATGGCGATGGTGGCATACATGCCGGTGATGACATCGGCGATGGCGATACCGGCTTTTTGCGGACCGCCGCCAGGCAGGTCGTCGCGTTCGCCGGTAATGCTCATGAGGCCGCCGATGGCCTGGAAGACGAAGTCATAGCCCGGCTTGCTGGCGCTGGGGCCTTCCTGGCCGTATCCGGTGATGGAGCAGTAAACCAATCGCGGGTTGATGGCGCGCAGGCTGTCGTAGTCCAGGCCGTAGCGCTTGAGGTCGCCGATCTTGTAGTTTTCGATGAACACATCGCTTTGCGCCGCCAGTTCTCGCACGATGCGCTGACCCTCGGGTTTGGAGATGTCGAGGGTCAGCGATTTCTTCCCACGGTTGGCGGCAGCATAGTAGGAGGAGTCACGCGTGTCCTGGCCCGCGCCGTCGCGGACCCAGGGCGGCCCCCAGGCGCGTGTGTCGTCGCCCGTTCCGGGGCGTTCGATCTTGATCACGTCCGCGCCAAGGTCGGCCAGGTTTTGCGTGCACCAGGGACCGGCCAGGATGCGCGACAGATCCAGTACGCGGATGTGAGAAAGAGCGCCAAGTGCCGGCGTCTTGCTTGCGGGAGTTGCCGTCATGAATGCTCCTATTGGATGGCGATGTGGGCGTCGTTTATGACTTTGGCCCACTTGTCCATCTCCGCATCGACAAAGCGCGCGTACTCGGGCTGCGTCATTGAGCCTGGCATGGCACCTTGCTGCGCGAACTGTTCTTGGATGGACGGAGAGCGCAATGCGGTCTGGATGTCGTTTGAAAGTTTGGCGAGCAATTTGGGATCCATGCTGCCAGGTGCATACAGGCCGAACCAGGCCGTGGCCTCGAAGCCCTTGACGCCCGCCTCATCGAGCGTCGGCACATCGGGCAAGGCCGGCGAGCGTGTCAGGGAGGTCACGGCCAAGGCGCGCAGCTTGCCGGCCTTGATGTGCTGCAGCACGCCGGGTACCGAGTCGAACATGATGGGGATCTGGCCGCCCAGCAAGTCGTTCAAGGCGGGCGCTGCGCCTTTGTATGGAATGTGAATCATGGACACGCCAGTCAAGGTCTTGAACAACTCACCGGATAGGTGGTTGGCGCCGCCAGTACCAGCCGAGCCAAAGTTGACCTTGCCGGGGTTGGCCTTGGCGTAGGCGATCAGGTCCGCGACGCTGCCGATGTGATTGCGTGCGGCGAAGTCCGGGTTGACCACGAGCACATTGGGTACCGCGGCAACCAGCGCTACTGGAGTGAAGTCCTTCTTGCTGTCGTAGCGCAAGTTCTTGTACAGCGCTGGGTTGATCACGTGGTGCGTGGCCGTCACCATCAACGTATAGCCGTCGGCGGGTGTGCGGGCCAGTTGTTCGGAAAAGATCGTGCCGCTGGCGCCGGGCTTGTTCTCGACCACCACGGGCTGTTTCCATTCCGTGCCCAGCGTGTTGCTCAGCATCCGTGCCAGGATGTCGGTGGTGCCGCCGGGAGGAAAGGGCACGACCAGGCGAACGGGATGATCGGGGAAATCCTGTGCGCGCGCGCCCATCGGTAATAGGCAGAGCATTCCCAGGCACAGGGAGGCAGCCGTGTGGTACCAGCGATTCATTATTGTCTCCTCGAATTTTTATTAACCGGTATCCGCGTGGCGGATACCGGAGGCATCAGTGGGGGAACTCCACCATGGCTTCGCCCACTGCCACGGTTTCGCCGCGCTGATTGAGCACTTGCACGTCCAGCGTCGCCCAGCGGCTTTGCTCGGTCTTGCGCGTGGCCGTGATCACCGCCAGCGGGGTAATGGTGTCGCCAGGTTTGACGGGCGCTTTCCAGCGCGTCTCCAGGCGGCGTTGGACTCCGCCACGCTCATAGAGCCAGTCGGTCAGCATGCGCGTGATCACGCCGAAGTTGTTCATGCCGTGCATGATGATGCCGCCGAAGTTGGTGCGGCCGAAGTCGCCCTGCATGTAGTTGTCGTCCAGGTGCAGGGGGTTGTAGTCCAGCGAGGCTTCGCAGAAGGCGCGGATTGATTCACGGGTGGGCGAGAAGGGCGTCCCTTCGATTTTCTGGCCGATTGCGAGCGAGTCGAAAGTTTGGGTCATCTTCATGCTCCTTACATGGGCCGGATAGTCCAGCCGCGGCCGGAGCAGATCACTTCGTTGTTCTGGTTGAAGAAGACGTTGTCGTGCACGACGAACAGGCGGTCCTTGCGGATGAACTTGTCCAGCGCGCGGGCTTCAAGCCGGATGACATCGCCCGGACGCGCGGGGATGTTGTAGCTCCAGGATTGGCCGGCATTAACCGTGCCGGGGCTGCGCATCCAGTCATCGGCGGGCGTGCACGAGAACATCAGGAGGATGTGGATGGCCGGCGGGGCGATCAGGCCTTTGTAGGGGGACTTCAGCGCGTACGCCTCATCGAAGTACAGGGGGTGCGTGTCGCCGACGACACGGCAGTACTTTTGAATGGCTTCCAGCGTCAGGGTGTAGGGAATGGTTTCGCGAGGCTCGCCAGGGACGATGTCGTCCCAGATTTTGCGCGTGGCGGCGTCTTTCCAGAAATCTGTCTCGAATGTGGTTTGAGTCATGGCCTTTCCAGGGCGGGTTGTGGGGAAGGCGCATTGCCGGGCCCGGACTTGCGCGAACACGATCAGTTATCTATAATGACCGCTAAGCGGACATAGTCATCCGCTTTACGGTCATTCTGAGAGTTGAGCGCAGACGTGTCAAGCACGTATGCAGGAGCACCTATGGCAACCCCTGAAAGCGAATCCTTCGTCCGCACTTTTGCGCGCGGACTCAAAATCATAGAAACCATGGGGCAGGGGGAAGCGCGCCAGACGCTGGCCGACGTCGCGTCAGCGGTGGATCTGCCGCGCACAGCGGTGCGCCGCTTTTTAATGACGCTGGTCGAACTGTCTTTCGTGAAAAGCGATGGCAAGCACTACTGGCTCACGCCCAAGGTGCTGCGTCTGGGCCTGTCTTATCTGTACACGCTGCCCTTTTGGCGACAGTCCCAACTGTCGCTCGAGGAACTGGGTGCTCGCATTGGGCAGTCGTGCGCGGTCTCGGTGCTGGACGAGGAAGAAATCGTCTATGTGCAGCGCTTGCACACCAAGCGCATCCTGCCCATGAGCCCTTCGCTGGGCAGCCGTTTGCCGGCGCATGCGGTGTCGATGGGCAGGGTGCTGTTGTCGGGTCTGGATGATGCGGCGCTGCAGGGCTATCTGGAAACGGCCCGGCTGAAAAGGCTGACCGCGGCCACGGTCGTGAATTCCGATCAATTGCGCCACCAAATCTTGCTGGCGCGAGACCAGGGTTATGCCTGGGTGGACGGTGAATTGGATGATTCGATCGCCGGCCTGGCTGTACCGGTGCGCGATCAAGACGGCGCCATCGTGGCAGCCGTGAATGTCAGCCTGTCTGCGGGCACATACAAGGAAGAGGCCGCGGTGGAGGAATTTCTGCTGCCCTTGCGGCAGACGGCGTCGCAACTGCGCGCGACGATGGTGGGTTTGCGCTAGCGGAAATTAAGTAGCGCTTTGTTACCTTGTTGACGACTCTGCGGTATGCTACGAGCCGCCATAGATCCAGAGTGAGGAGCACACCATCATGACGCACACCCCCCGCAGCGCTGTCCGCCGCGCCCTGTTGCAAGGCGCCGTGGCGCTGGCCGCGACCCTGCCTTTCGGCGCGCCCGCCCTGGCGCAGACCGCCGAATTCCCGTCCAAGCCGATCCGCTTCGTCGTGCCTTACCCGCCCGGCGGCCCGCTGGACACCATGGCCCGTATGCTGGCCGAGAAGGTGCGTGGCTCGCTGGGCCAGCCCGTGATCGTGGAAAACCGTTCGGGCGCGGGCGGCAATATCGGCGCGGACCTGGTGGCCAAGGCGCAGCCTGACGGCTATACGCTGGTGATGGGCGCGGTGGCGACGCACGCGATCAATCCCTGGCTGTTCGCGAACCTGCCATATGACCCGGTAAAGGATTTCGCGCCGGTGACGATCGTGGCTTCGGTGCCGAACGTGCTGGTGATGAACGTTGAGTTCGCGCAGAAGAATAAGATCGAGAAGCTGTCGGACCTGATCGAATATGCCAAGAAGAACCCGGGCAAGCTGAACTACGGTTCGGGCGGCAACGGCAGCGCGGGCCATCTGTCGGGCGAGCTGCTGAAGGCGCGCGCTGGCATCAATGTGGAGCACATTCCCTACCAGGGCGCGGCGCCGGCGCAGTTGGCGCTGTTGTCGGGCCAGTCGGATTTCATGTTCGACAATCTGGCGGCGTCCGCTCCGCTGATCAAGGACGGCAAGGTGAAGGCGCTGGCCGTCACGACGCTCCAGCGTTCGTCGCTGCTGGCGGATGTGCCGACGGTTGATGAGTCGGGCGTGAAGGGCTTTGACCTGGGCACGTGGTTCGGGGTGTTCACGACGGGCGGCACGCCGGCGCCGGTGGTGGCTAAGCTGAACAAGGCTTACGCCGAGGCGATGGGGCAGGCGGACGTGAAGCAGCGTTTGCTGACCATGGGTTCCGAGGCGGGGGCGATGACGCCTGAAGCGTTTGCGGAGTTTGTGAAGGCCGAGAAGGCGAAGTATCAGGAGATTGTGAAGATCTCGGGTGCGAGCTTGAATTAAGCTTTTTTTCGACTGGCGTCGAGGGTTTTCTTGGCGCCTGTTGATTGTTGGGTTGACGCCTGCCGGGAGGTTTTCTGGCGGGCGTTTTTTGTTTTGGTTGTTTGGTTTGGGGGGCGTCTCGTGGCGGTCAATGTTCTTTTGACGCCCGGCATCGGCCATGTTGTCGAGGCGGCTGGGGAGTGTCAGAATTTTTGTGTTCTAGGCATTTGCACTGACGTTGCCTTATTAGCTAGCCAGCCGGCTGTGAGTCGATACGGGGCCGGGTAAATCGCTCCTCAT
>NZ_DAMDGT010000026.1:0-23536 GCF_032102605.1 Achromobacter sp.
CCTACCCCAGCACCCTCCTACAGAGGAAGGCGCACCCACACCATACAAGGTTGAGCCCGGGGTAGTCCGGAGCGAAGGCTCCGGACCGCAATCGGAGCCCCGCCCACCCCAGGCCCACGCCGCGCCGGGCGTCTCAAGAACCCGACCCAGCGCACGCATAAGCCGCACACCAGCAACTTCCCGCTCCGACTTACACCCCATAGCTGTTACTGCCCCGCCTCCTTCCACATCCCCCGGTAAACTCGCACAAAAAACCACAAACCCGGAGGAGCAAACATGCGCATTCTGCTGGTCGAGGACAATCTCGATCTGGGCGATGCCGTGGACAGCAAGCTGCGCTCGGCCGGCCATAGCGTGCAATGGGTGCGCGATGGCCTGGAGGCGTTGCGTTGGGGGCTGGACGAGACCTGGGATGCGCTTGTCCTGGATATCAACCTGCCCGGCAAGGACGGATTCACTCTCATCCGCGAATTGCGCGCCGCCGGCCTGGAAGCGCCTGTGCTGGTGATGACCGCGCGCGCGGAAATCGAAGACAAGATCGACATGCTGGACCTTGGCGCGGACGACTATCTCGTCAAGCCTTTCGACCTGCGCGAACTCGAGGCCCGGTTGCGCGCGCTGTTGCGGCGGCCTGCCGGGCAGACCACCAGCGTCACGCGCTATGGCAACCTGAGCCTGGATCTGGCCAACCGGCATGTCGAGCTGTCGGGCGCCCCTCTGGAACTGGGCCGGCGTGAATTCCGGTTGCTGGAGATCCTGGTTGGAAAGCTGGGACAGACCGTTGCCAAGGAACGTCTCATGAACCAGTTGTTCGACCTGGACGACGGTTCGCTCAACGCGCTGGAGCTGTTGATTTCGCGGCTGCGCAAGAAGCTTGCGGGGGCATCCATCGACATCGTCACCGTGCGCGGCGTTGGGTATCAGGCCCGCAGCCATGAACATGCCTGAAAGCTTTTCCATCCGCCGGCGCATCTTCACGATGGGCGCGGTGCTGCTGGCCTGCGCGCTTGTCGCCCTGGTGTTCTTCCTTCGCGGCTACGCCCAGCGGGCCGCAGAACAGGCTTTCGACCGGCTGCTGGCTGCCTCGGCGCTGACGATTGCGGGCTCCGTCCAGATCGAGGACAACGAAGTCACCGTCGAACCGCCGGTGTCCTCGCTGGCCATGCTTTCCGGCGGCGAACGCGTGTTCTATGAAGCGCGCACCTCCAATGGGCGGCTGATCACCGGCTACGGCGACCTGGCGCCCGGCTTGCCCCTGGCTCAGTCGGCGACACCCGTCTTCGCCTATCTGCGCTATCACGACGAACCCATTCGGGTGGCCACCGTGGGGCGACTCGTCTCCGCCAGCCAGCACGCCGGCTGGGTCACCTTGCGCGTGGCCGAGACCCTGGGTTCGCGCGAGGCGCTTGCTGGCGAAATATTGGGGCGCAGCGTCCTGCCGCTGGTGGTGGTGTCCCTGGTGGCGCTGGGCCTGCTGTGGTTTGGCGTGCAGCGCGCATTCGCGCCACTGGCTGTCGTCGAACGCGAACTGCGCCGCCGCGCCCCCGACGACCTCGCGCCGCTGGTCAAGCCCGTGCCGCGCGAAGTGCGGCGGTTGATCGAAGCGCTGAACGCATTCATGCAGCGGCTGTCCGGCACCATGGACACGCTGAACACCCTGGTGGCCGATGCGGCGCATCAGGTGCGCACGCCGCTCGCGTCACTACGGGCGCAGGCTGAAGTCGCGCTGGACGAGACCGACCCGCAGCGCCTGCATGCGCGGCTTGAACGCATCCACCTGAACGCCACCAACGCCAGCCAGTTGATCAATCAGCTGTTGATGGACGCCACCATCACGCACCGGCTTGGCAAGGGCGCCCGCGCGCTCGTTGGCGTGGCCGAGACCATCAATGAAACGCGACGCCGCATCGGCCCGTTGGAAGCGCAACGGCTGAACATCGCCATCGCGCCCGAAGTGCGCCGCGCGCGCATTGCCGGAGACCGCGTCGCCTTGCGCGAAATGCTGCGCAACCTGGTGGACAACGCGTTGCGCTACGCGCCCGACGGCCCCGTTGACATCCAGGCGACGCCGGTGGCCGGGTATCGCGTCGCGCTGACCGTGTCTGACCGCGGCCCGGGCGTGGCGGACGATGAGAAGGAAGCCGTCCAGCAACGCTTTTCTCGCGGCAGGGCGGGCGCTTCCCTGCCGGGGTCCGGTTTGGGGCTGGCCATCGTCCGTTCGGTTGCGACGGCCCATGGCGGTTCGCTGTGGCTGCAGGACCGCCCCGGCGGCGGCCTGACCGCCCGCGTCGTGCTGCCCCTGTCGCGCCCGCATCCGGGCCGCTCGGTGGTCGCCGCCGCGGCCGCGCTTTGCGCCGGATGCCTGCTGCTGGTCGCGCAGCCTGCGGACCTGCGCGCTGCCGCAGCGGATACCGCAGCGCGGGTTTCACCCGCCGCGCCTGCTTCCGGGGCTGTTCATGCTTCTACCGCTGCTGCGGTTTCCGTTGCCGCTCCTGGTTCTGCTGCTGCTCCTGCTTCTGCCCCGGCCCCTGCCTCCAAGGCTGCGTCCGCCTCCGACGCCGCGCCTGCTTCCAAAGCCGCTCCCGCTTCCCCGCGCAACGCCGGCGCACTCGTCAGTGAGAACGCCGCCGCGCCGCCCGCCCTGTCCATTGCCGGCATTCCCGAAATCGTCACCCGCTATCCCGCGCCGCAGCCCTCTTCGCGTGTCCTGACCATCGCCGGTCCTACCGACACGCCCGTGGTCGCACCGCTCATTCAGGGGTTCCAGTCGCATCGCCCGGACGTCAGCATCGTGTACCGGGAAATGGGCAGCCGCGAACTTTACGAAGCGGCCGTCGAAGGCAGGTTGAAGGACGTGGACGTGCTGATGAGCTCGGCCTCGGACCTGCAGATCCGACTGGCCAACGACGGTTATGCCCAAAGCTATGCGTCCCCTTACGCGGCCAAGCTTCCGTCCTGGGCGGTGTGGCGGCACGAGGTCTATGGCTTCACGTTCGAGCCCGCCGTCATCGTCTACAACCCCAAGCGATTCGCCGAAGCGCAGGTGCCTCGATCGCGGCAGGATCTGCTGCGCCTTCTGGAGCAGGACCCCTTGCGCCTGCGCGGACGTATCGGCACCTACGACATCGCCGCCAGCAGCCTGGGTTACCTGCTGGCGGAACAGGACGAGCTGGTCTCTTCCAACTTCTGGGGACTGGCCAATGCGATGGGCCAGGCCGGCGTGCGCCTGGCGGCCACCAGCGCCGAGATCCTGGACGCCATCGAACGCGACGAACTGGACATCGGCTACAACATCCTGGGCTCGTACGCGCTGTCGCGCCAGGCCGCAGGGCGGCCGATCGGCGTGGTCTTTCCCCAGGACTACGTGCTGGTGCTGGCGCGGTCGGTGCTGATCGCGCGCTCCGCCCCCAACCCGGACCTGGGGCGCGCGCTGGTGGACTGGCTGCTGTCGCCGGCCGGACAGCAGGTGGCGTCCAGCCACGCGGCGCTGGGTTCGATCATGGAGGACACGCCGGGACGCTGGACTTCCGAAGCCGTGCTGGCCCGTTCGCAGGGCATCGTGCAGCCGGTGGTGCTGAGCCCCGCGCTGCTGGTGGGACTGGACCAGCGGCGACATTCGCGCTTCGTGCAGAACTGGATCCGGCTGGTGACCGACACGCCGCAACGGCCGTAAGACAGGCACCTGCCAAGGGATTTCCCCTAGGCGCCGCCTGTCGCCATGACAGGACGACGACAGACGCCGCCTCCTAAGATGCCCGCAGGCTGGACCGAGATCCAGTTATGCCAATTCCAATCGGAGACAACACCCATGCTTGCCAAGTCCAAACTGGCGGCCGCCTGCGCCGCCGCATTCGCCATCGCCACCGGCAGCGCCTTTGCGCAGGCAGTGCCCGCGGGCTATCCGGCCGACTACCAGAAGATCCTGGACGGCGCCAAGAAGGAAGGCAAGGTCGTCATCTATTCGACCACCGACACCAAGGCCGCCGGCCCCATCATCAAGGGCTTCGAAGCGCTGTATCCGGGCGTCAAGGTCGAATACAACGACATGAACAGCACCGAGCTCTACAACCGCTACATCAGCGAACAGGCGGCGGGCGGCGGCAGCGGCGACATCGTCTGGAGCTCGTCGATGGACTCGGCCCTGAAGCTGGCCACGGACTACGCGCTGAAGTACCGCTCGCCCGAAGCAGGCAAGCTGCCGGCCTGGGCCAACTGGAAGGACTCGGCCTACGGCACGACGTACGAACCGGCCGTCTTCATCTACAACAAGCGCCTGATTCCCGCCAACGAAGTCCCGACCACGCACGGCGCGCTGGCCAAGCTGATTTCCAGCCAGCCCGACAAGTTCAAGAACAAGGTCACGACCTACGACATCGAGAAGTCCGCGGTGGGCTTCATGCTGGCGGTGCAGGACAAGGCCAATGATCCCAAGTACTTCGAGACCCTGAAGGGCATCGGCGCGGGCGGCCTGATCGTGCAGTCGTCCACCGGCACCATGATGGAACGCGTGTCGTCGGGCGAAAACCTGATCGGCTACAACATCCTGGGTTCCTACGCCGAAACGCGCGCCAAGAACGATCCTTCGCTGGGCGTGGCTTATCCCACCGACTATGCGCTGGTGCTCTCGCGCGTGGCGTTCATCAGCAAGAAGGCGAAGAACCGCAACGCCGCCAAGCTGTGGATGGACTACCTGCTGTCGCAGAAGGGCCAGGAAATCATGGCCAACCAGGCCGACCTGGCGTCCGTGCGCGACGACATCGACGGCGACAACGACGTGGACGGCATGACCAAGAAGCTGGGCGCCTCGCTAAAGCCGATCCCGGTCGATGAAACCCTGCTGGACTACCTGGAGCAGAACAAGCGCCTGGAATTCATCAAGCAGTGGCGCGCCGCGGCGGGCAAGTAATGCCGAGGCTCCGGGCTGGCAAGCCGCCCGGAGCCGCCGCAAGCGAGGCGGACAGCGAACCGCCCGACGGATCGCCGTCCGACGGATCGCCGCCCGACGGTTCGCCGCCCCGCTGACCGCCCCTCGGAAAGCAAGTCGCTTCCTGCCCCGCGGCGCGGCCCACGCGTCATTCAAGACCACAGGATTTCCCATGCAGTCATTGCGCAGAAAATGGCAGTCCCTGCCACGCGGCGTGGTGGTGCTGATCACGGCGTTGGCCATCTACGTGCCGCTGTCGTTCATCATCGTCCAGAGCTTTCTCTCAGCGCCGTTCTTTGCCCCGTCCAAGACATTCAGCCTGGACGCGTTCCGCTTCATCTTCGCGGACCCCGATTTCTACAAGGCGCTACGCAGCGGCTTCATCCTGGCCTTCGGGCTGGCCGCCATCGCCATACCGCTGGGCGGCATGCTGGCGTTCCTGATGATCCGCACCGACCTGCCGGGCCGCCGCTGGATTGAGCCGCTGATCCTGGTGCCAGTGTTCGTGTCGCCGATGGTGCTGGGCTTCGGCTATGTCGTTGCGGCCGGCCCGGTGGGCTTTTTCTCGACGTGGGCGCAGAACATCCTGGGCTTCGTGCCCTGGAACGTCTATTCGCTCACCAGCATCGTCATCATCGCGGGCCTCACGCACGTGCCGCACGCGTACCTGTACATCTCGTCGGCGCTGCGCAGCATGGGGTCGGACGTGGAAGAAGCCGCGCGCGTGGCCGGCGCCACGCCGCTGCGCGTGATGGTGTCGGTGAGCCTCCCGATGGTGCGTCCGGCCATGCTGTATGCCACCGTGCTGCTGTTCTTCCTGGGCCTGGAAGTGTTCGGCCTAGTGCTGGTGCTGGGCGACCCCGAAGGCAACCTGGTGCTGGCCACCTACCTGTACAAGCTCACCAACAAGCTGGGCATTCCGTCGTATCACCTGATGGCCGCAGTGGCCGTGGTGCTGATCTGCATGACGATCCCGCTGGTGATGCTGCAGCGCCGCCTGATGCGCACGGCGAACCGCTTCGTGACCGTCAAGGGCAAGGCCTCTCGCGCCCGCCCGCTGCCGCTGGGCAAGTGGCGCTGGGTTGCGGGCGGCGTGGTGGCCTTCTGGCTGCTGATCACCATCGTGGTGCCGCTGACGGGTGTGCTGCTGCGCGCATTCGTGTCCAACTGGGGCCTGGGCGTGTCGCTGTTCGACGTGCTGTCGCTGGACGCCTTCCATACCGTGTTTTCACAGCCCAACCTGATGCGGGCCATCGTGAACTCCGTGGCGATCGGCGTGATCGGCGGAGCGCTGGCCGTGATGTGCTACATGTTCGTGGGCCTGGCCATGCACCGCAAGCCTGACAACGTCACGCGCTTCATGGACTACAGCGTGCTGGTGCCGCGCGCGGTGCCCGGCCTGCTGGCCGGCCTGGCGTTCCTGTGGGTGTTCCTGTTCATTCCGATGTGGCTGGACAACGCGCTCGACGTCGACGAAAACGGCTGGCTGTCGGCCCTGCCCTTCGCCGAGTGGCTGCGCGAGAACTTCATCGAATGGCTGCGTGCCCTGCGCAGCACGATCTTCAGCGTGTGGGTGGCGTATACGGTGGTGTGGATGGCCTATGGCCTGCGCCTCATCTCGTCGACCCTGCTGCAGGTGGGGCCGGAACTGGAAGAGGCCGCCCGCAGCGCCGGCGCGCGCCGCGGGCAGGTCACCCGCCACGTCACGGTGCCGCTGGCCAAGTACGGCCTGATCGGCTCGTGGCTGCTGATGTTCCTGATCTTCGAGCGCGAGTATTCCACCGGCGTCTACCTGCTGTCGCCCGGCACCGAGACCATCGGGTCCATGCTGGTGTCGCTGTGGGCCTCGGGCGCCATCGACATCGTGGCCGCGCTTTCCTTCATCAATATCGTTCTGGTCGTGATCGGCCTGGGCATCGCCCTGCGATTCGGAGTCAAACTTCATGATTGAGCTTTCTGTAGAAGACCTGCACCTGGACTACGGCGACAACCCGGTGCTCAAGGGCGTGTCGATGCAGTTGCGCCAGGGCGAAGTGGTGTCGCTGCTGGGCCCGTCGGGCAGCGGCAAGACGACCCTGCTGCGCGCCGTCGCCGGCCTCGAGGGTCCCAAGCGGGGCCGCATCACCATCGGCGACAGCGTCGTCTACGACGGAGGGGCCCGCAAGGAAATCCCGGCCGAAGAGCGCAACCTGGGCCTGGTGTTCCAGTCTTATGCGCTGTGGCCCCACAAGACGGTTTTCGAGAACGTCGCCTACCCGCTCAAGCTGCGCAAGACGCCCGGCGCCGAAGTCCGTGAACGCGTGCAGGCCGTGCTGGACCAGCTGGGGCTGGGCAAGCTGGGCCAGCGCCACCCGCACGCGCTGTCCGGCGGCCAGCAGCAGCGCGTGGCCATCGGCCGGGCGCTGGTCTACAGCCCACCCGTCATCCTGCTGGACGAGCCGCTGTCCAACCTGGACGCCAAGCTGCGCGAGGAAGCGCGCGCCTTCCTGCGCGAGCTGATCATCCGCCTGGGCTTGTCCGCGCTGATGGTGACGCACGACCAGAGCGAAGCCATGGCCATTTCCGACCGCATCCTGCTGCTGAACAACGGCAAGATCGAACAGCAGGGCACGCCCCAGGAAATGTACGGCGCACCGTCCACGCTGTTCACGGCCGAATTCATGGGCAGCAACAACCGGCTGGACGGCAAGGTGACCGAACTGCGCGACGGGCAGGCCCGCATCGAAGGCCGCGGCTGGGCGTTGTGGGGCAAGGCCGGCGAGGGCGTGGCCCAGGGCCAGGACGCCACCGCGGTCATCCGGGTGGAGCAGGTGCGCCTGGCGGACGATCCGGACGGCAACCATGTCGACATGCCCCTGCTGACCAGCATGTACCTGGGCGACCGCTGGGAGTACCTGTTCCGCACGCCGGACGCGGACCCCGCCCGCACCCTGGCCCTGCGCGCCTATGGTCCCGAGGGCCGGGAGCCAGGCCCCTGCCGTCTGGCGCTGCCCGCGAACAAGGTCTGGATCTTCCCCCGGGCATCCGCCTGATCCGGTCTAGGTCATCCGTCCGAGAGCTGTTACAGCCTTCGGACGGACAGCGCGGCGGGCCGGGACTCGCCTTACAATGCGTTGGTGCAACGCGCTGATTCCCCCTCCATGCTAAGCCGTTACTTCTGGTGGCTGGGCGCCCCCGCCCAGCACTACCTGCGTATCGGCATCGCGATATCGCTGTTGGTGCACGCCGGCGCGCTGGCGTGGCGGTTTGGCGCGCCCGCGCTCAAGCGGCCGCCCGTGACCAGCCTGGAAGTCGTGCTGCTGAACGCCCGCAGCGAGACCCCGCCTGAAACGCCCCGCGCCCAGGCGCAGAACCAGATGACCGGCGGCGGCAACGCCGACCGCGGCCTGTCCACCACGCCGCTGCCCCAGACGGGCACCTCCTCTGAAACCATCGTGCTCGAGGCCATGCGCCAGCGCCAGGTGCAGCTCGAGGCCGAACAGGCCCGCCTGATGACCCAGCTGCGCTCGCCGCACAACGCCGGCCCCGAGCGCCAGGCGGTCAATCCCTGGCCCGACGGCACGGACATGGGCCAGGACGCGCAGGACCAGGCCAGCGTCATCCAGAACGCGCAGGTGGCCGCCCTGGCGGCGCGCGTCCAGCAGTACAGCGCCGAACCCCGCAAGCAGTTCGTCGCGCCGTCGGCCGAGGCCTCCCGCTATGCGGCCTACCTGGACGCCTGGCGCACCCGCATCGAAACCGTCGGCACCCAGCACTACCCGGACGAGGCGCGCGGACGCATCTATGGATCGCTGCGCATCACGGTTTCAGTGCGCGCCGACGGCAGCATCGCCGACGTCGAGATCGACCAGCCGTCGCCGCATGCGGTGCTGAACCAGGCGGCTCGCCGCATCGTCCAGCTTGCCGCGCCCTTCCCGCCCTTTCCTCCCGATATCGCCCGCGATACGGACGTGCTGGTCATCACCCGCACCTGGCATTTCGTCAACGACACTCTGGAAACACAGGCCCCATGACCGAGGCGATTCCTCAAGCCCGCTACGCCGTCATCGGCAATCCCATCGCGCATAGCCGCTCGCCTCAGATCCACGCCATGTTTTCGCAGCAGACCGGCAAGCCGCTGCGCTACGAGCGCCTGCTCGCGCCCGTGGACGGCTTTGCGGACGCGGTGGCGGCCTTCGTGGCCGAGGGCGGGCTGGGCCTGAACGTGACGGTGCCCTTCAAGCTGGACGCCTATGCGCTGGCAAGCGGCCGGCTGTCCAGCCCCGCCCGGCTGGCCGGCGCCGTCAACACCCTGTCCTGGCGCGACGGCGCCTGGCACGGCTGCAACACCGATGGCGTGGGGCTGGTGAATGACCTGCTGCGCCTGGGCGTGCGCCTGTCGGGCGCCAACGTGCTGCTGGTGGGCGCCGGCGGGGCCGCCCGCGGCGTGCTGCAGCCCTTGGCCGAGGCCGGCTGCGCCCGCATCCACATCGTGAACCGCACCGCCGCCCGCGCCCAGGATCTGGCCGCCGCCTGGCGCGACAGCGGCGTATCGCCGCAGACCCAGGTCACCGCGGGTTCACTGGCGGATGCCGCCCTGGCCGGCGGCTGGAACCTGGTCGTCAACGCCACCGCCAGCGGCCTGCAGGACGCCGCCCCCGACCTGCCCCCCGGGCTGTATGCACTCGGCGCCACCGCCTACGACATGATGTACGGCGCCCAGCCCACCGCCTTCATGAAACAGGCCGAAGCCGACGGCGCCGCACTGACGGCCGACGGACTGGGCATGCTGGTGGGCCAGGCCGCGGAGAGCTTCTTCATCTGGCATGGCGTGCGCCCCGACCCCGCGCCGGTGCTGACGGCGCTGCGCGAGGCGCTCGTGGCGGGACGCTGAGCGGCATGGCGACACGCACTGGCCGCAGCGGCTCCGGCCGCAATTGGTTCCGGATCATCACCGGCCTGCTGATGGCGCTGGTTTGCGCGGTCCTGCTGTACCAATTCTGGCTGTTCGCCCAAGTGGTCTGGTACAACTACCGGGACCCCGGCAGCAGCGCGATGATGCGCGAGGAACTGTCGCGCCTTCGCGAAGACAACCCGGCTTTCGAACTGAAGTACGAATGGGTGCCCTACGACAAGATCAATCGCACGCTCAAGCGCGCGGTGATTGCGTCGGAAGATTCCAACTTCACGGGCCACGACGGCGTCGAATGGGATGCCATTCGCAAGGCCTGGGAATACAACCAGAAGCAGGAAGAGGCCGGGCGCAGCAAAATGCGTGGCGGCTCCACCATCACCCAGCAACTGGCCAAGAACCTGTTCCTGTCCGGTTCCCGCAGCTATCTGCGCAAAGGCCAGGAACTGGTGCTCGCCTACATGATCGAACATGTCATGAGCAAGGAACGGATTCTGGAGCTCTACCTGAACGTCGCCGAATGGGGCGTCGGCGTGTTCGGCGCCCAGGCCGCCGCAAAGCACTACTTCAACACCACCGCCGCCAATCTGGGAGCCAGCCAGTCGGCCCGTCTGGCGGCCATGCTGCCCAACCCGCGCTTCTATGACAGCCACCGCCGGTCCAATTACTTGAACTCCCGCGTCGGCGTCCTGACGCGCCGGATGCAGATGGTCGACATCCCCTGAGGGGGACGGACAAATCGGTGCTTCGCCCCGCTCCAGGCAGCGGGATTTGTTAAGCTTTCACGTTTACGCGCTCCACTCCATTTTCTTCATGCGTACTGCACGTCGCTACCTGGCCCGCGAGGTCTATCGCTCTTGCGCAGTGGTCCTTCTGGCCCTGCTGGGCCTTTTCACGTTCTTCGCTCTGGTGGACGACCTGGACAACGTGGGCGACAAGTTCTCCATGATGGCCCTGCTGTACATGCAGGCGCTGGCGATCCCCACCCGGCTTTACGATCTGCTGCCCATCGGGCTGCTGATCGGCGCGATCCTGGCGCTGGCCGGTCTGGCCCAGCGCAACGAGCTCGTCATTCTGCGCGTGTCCGGCGTCAGCGGCATGCGCCTGTTGCGGATGCTCTGGGTTGTAACGATTCCGCTGATGATCGGCGCGGGCCTGTTGTCGGAATACGTCACCCCCTGGGCGGAAATCAAGACCGGCGAGGCCAACCTGATGTTCCGCGGCAAGGCCGGGGGAGACCGTCTCAAAAGCGGCTACTGGTTCAAGGAACCCACCGCCAACGGCGGCACGCGCATCATCAACATCGCCGAACTGAAGGGCGACGGCCAGGTGGCCGGGATCACCCTCTACGAATTCAAGAAAGACCTGACGCTGTCGGCGCTGTCCACCGCTCCCTCGGGCCTGTTCGCCCACGGCGACCTGGTGCTCAAGGACGTCGCCGAAACCCGCCTGGACGCCGAGGCCGCCTCGGCGCTGGCCGACGCCCGTCGCCCGAAGAATCCGCCCGCCACCGTCGTGAAGCTGCCCGAGCGCACCATCGACACCACCCTCAGCGCCGAACGGCTGCTGGCCCGGGTGCTGACCCCGGAACGCATGTCGATCGTCACGCTGCTGGACTACGTTGAGTACCTGCGCGACAACCAGCTTCAATATGGTCGACAGGTGGTCGCGTTGTGGCGCAAACTGGCTTACCCCTTCACCCTGCTGGTGATGATCACGATCGCGGCGCCCATCGGCCTGATGCAGACCCGCCGCGGCGGCGTCGGCGCCAAGGTGTTCGTGGGCATCCTGCTGGGCGTGGGCTTCTTCATGCTGAACCAGCTGGCCCTGAACGTGGGCATGCTGGGCAAGTGGCCGCCCTGGCTTACGGCCCTGGGCCCGAACCTGGGGGCCATGACGCTGGCGCTGGGCGCCATGAGCTACATGGAGTACCGCCACACCATTACCCGTATCGTCCAACAACGCTGGCCTTGGAGTAAGAGTCCCGCATGAACGGCAGTATCTGGATGATCGGCGACGTGCAGGGCTGCTGCTCGCCGCTGGATCGCTTGCTGTCCCACCCCGACCTGGTCGGCGACCCCAAGTCGCGATTCTGGTTCGCCGGGGACCTGGTCAACCGCGGCCCGCAGTCGCTCGAGTCCCTGCGGCGCATCATCGACCTCGGCGATCGCGCGACGGTGGTGCTGGGCAACCATGACCTGCACCTGCTGGCCACGGCCGCGGGCGTGCGCAAGCCGTCCAAGTCGGACACGCTGGAGGCCGTCCTCCGGGCGCCGGACGCGGCCGACCTGATCAACTGGCTGCGCTTCCGCCCGCTGGCCCATTTCGAGCAGAACCACCTGCTGGTCCACGCGGGCACGCTGGCCAAATGGGACGTCGCCAAGACGCTGGCCCTGGCCGGCGAAGTCCAGGACGCGCTACGCGGCCCGAACTGGCAAAAGGCGCTTCAGAAGATGTACGGCAACGAACCGGCCACCTGGAAGGAAGACCACAAGGGCGGCAAGCGGATGCGCGTGATCATCAATGCGCTGACGCGAATCCGCCTGTGCACCCCGAACGGGCACATGGAATTCGCCACGAAAGTGACGCCCGGCGCCTGGCCGGCTGGCCTGGTCCCGTGGTTCGACGTCCCGAACCGCGCGACGCGCAATGTGACGACGGTTTTCGGCCACTGGTCGACATTGGGACTGCTGCAGCGGCCGGACGTGATCTGCCTGGACACCGGCTGCGTATGGGGTGGGTCGTTGACTGCTCTGCGGTTGCAGGATCGGAAGCTGGTGCAGGTGACGTGTTCGCAGTTTCAGGATCCGATGGCGGAGTGACTGCTGGCAGGCGAGTGTTGAGTATTGCGACGGATGAATCGGCGTCTGCTCGAAAGTTTCTCGGCGATTCTTAAGCATCCGCCGCCGCAGCTTGCAGCGCCAGTAAACGATATTTGTCGATCGCATCGCGCTTCCGATCGCGGCATTAGTGCTTCGCTAGCCGCGTCGCATTTCCATTCGTGGCATCAGTACTTCGTTGGCCGCCCGCCGCCTAGGCGACCGCGGCGTCGGGCGACCTACGAAGTGCCAATGCCGCGAATGAAAGCGCGATGCGACCTACGAAGATCGTTTACAGACCTCGCAAGCGTCGACGAACGCAACCACGCTCGACATCAGCAAACCCAGCACAAAGCCTCAAAGCACCCCAAGAATCGCATCCCGCGCCTGATGCGACAGTTCCAAGCGCGTAGGCAGACTTCCGTCCGGATGGTGTGCCGCCAACGGAGGCAAGAAGACGACTTCCACCGCCAGCCCCGTCACCCCCAGCACGCGCCAAAGATTCGCCACCAGCGACTCGTCGCCCACGAACGCCGCATAGCCGCTGCGCTTGCCGTGCTGCATGAAGCGCAGCGCAACGGGCTGGATCTCGACGGCGGCGGACCGGGCCGGTTCAAACAGGCTTGCGTGGAACGGCAGCAAGTCGAAGCCTTCGCTGGTCGTGCCTTCCGGGAACAGGCCCACCGCGTCGCCCTGCTTGAAGCGGGCCTGCATCGACTCGCCCATCGCATGCACCGCATGGCGCTGTCCGCGTTCGATGAAAAGCGTGCCCGCGCCAGCCACCAGCCAGCCGATCACCGGCCAGGCGCGGATTTCGCTCTTGGCGACGAACGACGTCGCGCGCGCCGAGTTCAGCACGAAGATATCGATCCAGGAAACGTGATTCGCGATCAGCAGCACCGGCCCTTCCAGGCGTGGTTCGCCCTTGAAGGTGACCTTCAGTCCACAGGCCGCCATCAGCCAGCGCGACCAACGGCGGTTCAGCCGGGCGCGTGCGGCCGGGCGCATCAGGGGATAGGCCAGGCCCACGCATAGCAGGCCGAAAATGATCAGGGGCAGGACAAGGCTCAGCCGTAGGACAAAGCGCAGCAGCTTCAAACTGGAGTCTCCCAGGCCGGTTGGCCACCGACCACGGTGGCTCGTACACGACCGGGCAGCATCATACCTGCGAACGGTGTCTGGCCGCCGCGGCTCTGCAACGCGGCGGGCATGACCATCCATTCCGCGTCCAGGTCCGCCAGGCACAAGTCGGCCGGCGCGCCCACGCCCAGGTGGCCGGCAGCCTCGATATGCGGCGCCACGGCGCGCAACACGGCGGCGGGGCCCGACGTCACGCGCGCAAGCGCTTCGCCGATCGGGCGGCGGCTGTCGCGCGACCACTTCAGGGCCAGCGACAGCAGCAGCTCCAGCCCGGTGGCGCCCGGCGTGGACGCGGCGTAGGGAGCGGCCTTGCCGCGCGCGTCCATCGGCGTGTGGTCGGAGCAGAGCGCGTCGACCACGCCGTCGGCCAGGGCCGCGTGAATGGCGTCGCGGTCGCGCTGGCCGCGCAGCGGCGGATTCAGGTGGTAATTCGTATCGAAGAAGCCGACGTCCACATCGGTCAGGTGCAGGCTGTTCACGGACACGTCCGCGGTCACCGGCAAGCCCTCGCGCCTGGCCGCGCGCAGCAGATCCAGTCCCGCTGCCGTCGACAGCCGCGCCAGGTGAATGCGTGCGCCGGTGGCCCGCTGCAGCTCGAAGATCGTGTGGAGCGCCACCGTTTCCGCTTGGGCGGGCAGGCCTTCAAGGCCCAGGCGCTCCGCGTAAGCGCCGCTGGCGATCGACGTGCCGCGCGCGAGCCACGGGTCTTGCGGACGCAGCCACAGCGTGCGTCCCAGGCCGCTGGCGTAGCGCATCGCGCCCCACAGCACGCGGGTGTCGGCCACGCCCGTTTCCCCTTGCGCAAAGGCGATGCAACCGGCCTGCGCCAGCAACGCCATTTCCGTCAACGTCTCGCCGGCCAAGCCGACTGTCATGGCGCCCAGCGGATGGACCACGCACTGGCCGTCCTGCGGGTGGCGCATCAGCGCTTCGACCTTGGTGGGTTCATCGGGCGGCGCTTGCGGATCAGGCGGCAGCACCAGCCGGGTCACGCCGCCCGCCAGGGCGGCGCGCAGCTCGGCCGGGGCGAGCCCGGCGCCCCCCGCGTGTCCCACCCGCGCGGACAGGTCGATCAGGCCAGGCAGCACCGCCAGGCCTCGGGCGTCCAGGGATCGGTCCGCCTGAAAACCGTCGGGCGCCGCGCCTACCGCGACGATGCGACCCTGCGCGATGTAGAGGTCATGCTGGCCGTCCACGCCGTGCGCGGGATCGATCAGCCGGCCATTGGCGATATGCAGCCTCATGGCGCGTCTCCGGTCAGCACGCGCAGGGCGGCAACGCGCAATTGTTGCTCAAGCGTCGCCAGGCGCGCCTCGGTCGGGTCCAGGCTGGCCGCGACGTCGCCGTCCACTTCCACGCCGGGCGTCAGCCGACCGGCGGGCAGGAGCATGGCGTCCGACTTCGCGAGGGCCAGCACGGCAGGCGTCAGCCCGTGGGTGCTTGCGTATTCGCGCGCGGAAGGTAGTTGGGCGCCGCTGATCCACTCCACGTTCAGCGGCAGAGCAACGATAACGTCGGCATCGCCCAGCGCTTCTTCCAGGGTGGCGCAGGCGCGCACACCCAGTTGCGGAAGGCTGTCGGGCAGCAGCGTGCGTGGCGCCGCCGCGCGCACCTCGGGCACCCCCAAGGTGGTCAGCAGATGGATGAATGAGCGCGCCAGCCGGGAATGACGGATGTCGCCCACCACGGTCACGACCAGACTGGTGAGGTCGGGTTTGGATTCGATGATGGCTTGCACCAGCGCCAGCGCGGGCAGAGGGTCGGCGTGGCGGCCATCGCCTGCATTGAGCACGCGCAGACCCGGCGCGGCGTGCGCGGCGGCGCAATGGGCCGCGCCGCTTTCGTCGTGGCGCAGAACCAGCACACCGGGCTCCAACGCGCCCACGGCTTCGGCCAACGCCTCGCCGGCGCGTGCCTCAAGCGGCACCGGCAGCATCGCGACACGGGTCGCGGCCGCGGCAAAGGCCGCGACGTCTGCCGCGTCGCCTTCAGGCAGGCACAGGAATACCGGCACGTCGGGCGCCGCATCGGACTGCGCGTCGCCGAGCGCGCCGTCGGCGCGCGCCAGTTCCAGCAGCCGCTCGACATGGCGCCGGGGCAGCCCTTCGGTGGTCAGCAGATGAATGAGTTCGCCGCGGCGGCCAAGTTGCGGATTGAGCATGGGCAAGGCAAGCCGCGGCCATCACACCGCGGGCAAGGCGTCCAGGTAGCGTTGCAGGATAACAGCCGCGGCCATGGCGTCGTCCGCGGCATGGGTGCCAAGCAGGCGCTGCGCCTCCATGCTGGAGCCGCGCTCGTCCACCAGTTCCACCGTGACGCCGAAGCGGCCATGAAGCTGGTTGGCGAAGCGCCGGCAGCGCGCCGTGGCCGGCTGCTCGGCGCCGTCGGCGTCCAGCGCCAGCCCCACGACAACGCGGTGCGGCTGCCATTCCTGCAGCAGCGCCTGGATGCGACCGAAACGGGCGTCGCGGACTTCGCTGAAAATGATTTCCAGGGGACGCGCCTGGCGCGTCAGCGTGTTGCCGATGGCAATGCCGATCTTTTTCTCGCCAAAATCAAAGGCGAGCAAGGTCTCTTCACGCATGGCCCGCGTCGCCGGCCAGCATGACGGGGTCGATACCCAGCAACTTGAGCGCTGCCGGATAGCGTTCCTCGGGAGCCACGTCGAAGATGATGTGGGCGTCAGCGCCGACGCTGAGCCACGCATTCTGGCCCATCTCGCTTTCGAGCTGGCCCGCGCCCCAGCCGGCATAGCCCAGCGTGACCAGCATGCGCGCGGGGCCGTTGCCATCGGCCACGGCCTGCAGCACGTCGCGCGAGGTGGTCAGCGCCATGTCGCCCAGCTTGATGCTGGAGCTGTAGTCGCCCGCGGGCGCGTGCAGCACGAAACCGCGGTCGGTCTGGACAGGTCCGCCAAAAAATACGTAGGTATCTTTGACGGGCCCGATCTCGAGCGTCAGGTCAATGCGTTCAAACAACGTGCCCAACGTGAGGTCGGTGGGCCGGTTGATGACCAGCCCAAGCGCGCCGCGTTCCGTGTGTTCGCACACGTAGATGACGGAACCCGCCAGGCTTCCTTCCACCATGCCGGGCATGGCGATCAGAAATTGATTGGCGAAATTGGCCGCCTGCGTCGTGGCGTCTTCGTGGTGTTTATCCGTCATGGCAACCCCTTCATGGGTAGTCTGAGAAAACCGTTGGGAGTGATTGCGCGGACGCAAACGTCATGCCTGACGGCAGTCCGACGGTTTCGAGAGCTGGGGTATGCCCCATCTTACGAGCCCTGGCGGAATATGTCGGCGGTACGGCTTCAGATTTCCATCAGTTCGAAGTCCTCTTTGCGGGCGCCGCATTCGGGACAGACCCAGTTGGGCGGCACGTCTTCCCAGCGAGTGCCGGGAGCGATACCCTCGTCGGGGAGGCCGGCCTCTTCGTCATAGACCCAGCCACAAATCAGACACATCCAAGTACGCATAGTTCTCTCTTACATCAATTCCCCGCCGGCGTCCCCGCGGCGGGGCAAAGGTAGGGGGCTTCCATTAGAATGGGGACAATCTTACCGAAACCCAATAGGGGTTCCCCTGATTCATGCCAAATGAGTCCCGGGCACCCTCACTCAAGCGCAGTCAAGTGGCCCCCGTTACTCCCCCTCTCGTTTTGGTCTTCGGTCCGCTCGATCCTTCGGGTTCGGACGGCCTGCCCGCGGATGCCGTCACCTGCGCTCGCCTGGGCTGTCATGGCCTGGCGGCCGTGACCGCGCTGACCGTGCAGGACACCGCCGGCATCGAAGAAATCCATCCCGTTTCGCCCGACCTGCTGGACGACCAGGCGCGTTGCCTGCTCGAAGACATGTCGGTCCAGGCCATCAAGGTGGGCGGACTATACACCGCGGAAACGGCAAGCGTGGCGGCGCAGGTCGCCGCCGACTACAGCCAGGTGCCGCTGGTGCTGCATCTGGGCCAGCGCGCCCAGTTGCCGGCCGACGCCGCCGACGAGGACGAAGCCGACGACCTGCTGGCCGCGACGCTGGAACTCGTGCTGCCGCAGACAGACCTGCTGGTCATCGAGCACCTTCGCCTTGCGCAGTGGCACGCCGACGGCGACATCGATATCGGGGACGCACCTACGCCCATGCACGCCCTGGTGGCGGCCGGCGCGCAGTGGGTCCTGGTGCTGGGCAGTCCGCAACGTCCGGGCCATTTCGCCAACGTGCTGCTGGGCCCGGGCGGCCAAACCCACACCTGGCCGTGGCAGGCGCCCCCGGACCGCAACGGCGATGCCGGCGGCCTAGCCGCCACCGCCATCACGGCCATGCTGGCCCGCGGACTGGAAATGCCCGAGGCGGTGCGCCAGGGCCTGGCCCACGCCGATGCATCCGTCGCCGCCAGCTTCCTGCCGGGCATGGGCCGGCGCATACCCAACCGGATACTGCCCCAATGAAACCCCTACGCTTTCCCGCCGGCCTGTATGGCGTCACGCCAGAATGGGACGACACCGATCGCCTGCTGCGGGCAGTGCGCCAGGCCGCCGACGGCGGCATGCGGGCGCTGCAGCTACGCCGCAAGAACGTATCCGATGCAGTGCGCGCCGCGCAGGCCCGCGAACTCGCGCCGCTGTGCCGCGAACTGGGCGTTGTCTTCCTGATCAATGACGACTGGCGCCTGGCGCTGGACGTCGGCGCCGACGGCGCCCACGTCGGCCGCGACGACGAAAGCCTGGCGCGGATCCGCACCGAAGCCGGCCCTGACCTGATCCTGGGCGGCTCCAGCTACGATGACCTGAATCGGGCACGCGAACTGCTGGACGCCGGGGCCGACTACATCGCCTTCGGCGCCATGTTTGCTTCCACCGTGAAACCCGACACCGTGCGCGCGCCCCTTTCTGTACTGACCGAGGCGCGCCGCCTCGTGGAAGAACGCGACGCGCCTCGGCCCGCCGTGGTCGCGATCGGCGGCATCACGCCGGACAACGCCCCACTGGTGGCGCAGGCCGGCGCGGACTCCATCGCCTTGATCACCAGCCTGTTCGAAGCGCCCAGCATCCGGGCCGCCGCCGCAGCCTGCTCCGCGCCCTATTCCGCCAACCCCAACCGCAAGTTTTGAACGCCATGTCCAGTAACGCTCAGCTTTTCGAACGCGCCTGCCGCAGCATCCCCGGCGGCGTGAATTCGCCCGTGCGCGCCTTCCGCTCCGTGGGCGGCACGCCGCGCTTCATCAAGCGCGCGCAGGGCCCGTACGTGTGGGACGCGGAAGACAAGCAATACATCGACTACGTGGGCTCCTGGGGGCCCGCCATCCTGGGCCATTCGCATCCTGAAGTGGTGCGCGCGGTGCAGGAAGCCGCCGTCAACGGGCTGTCGTTCGGCGCCCCCACCGAAGCGGAAATCGAACTGGCCGAAACGCTGATCTCGCGCCTGCCCTCGCTGGAACAGGTGCGCCTGGTCAGTTCGGGCACCGAGGCCACGATGACGGCCATCCGCCTGGCGCGCGGCGCCACGGGCCGCGCCAAGATCGTGAAGTTCGAAGGCTGCTATCACGGCCATTCGGACAGCCTGCTGGTCAAGGCGGGCTCGGGGCTGCTGACCTTCGGCAACCCCAGCTCGGCCGGCGTGCCGCCGGAATTCGTGTCGCACACGTTGACCCTGGAATACAACAACCTGGACGCCGTGCGCGAAGCCTTCGCCCAGCACGGCGCCGACATCGCCTGCATCATCGTCGAGCCGGTCGCCGGCAACATGAACCTGATCAAGCCGGCCCCCGGCTTCCTGGAAGGCCTGCGCGAAGTCTGCTCCCAGCACGGCGCGCTGCTGATCTTCGACGAAGTCATGACGGGCTTTCGCGTGGGACCGCAGGGCGTGCAAGGCCTGACCGGCGTCAAGCCCGACATCACCACGCTGGCCAAGGTGATCGGCGGCGGCATGCCGGTGGGCGCCTTCGGCGGCAGCGCTGAAATCATGAAACACATCGCGCCGCTGGGCGGCGTCTACCAGGCAGGCACGTTGTCCGGCAACCCGGTGGCCGTCGCCGCGGGTCTGGCCACGCTGCGACTGATCGCCGAGCCCGGCTTCTACGACAAGCTGTCCGCCCAGACCGCCAAGCTGGCCCAGGGCCTGCAGGAACGCGCCCGCAAGGCCGGCGTGCCGTTCTCGGCGGATTCGGTGGGGGGCATGTTCGGCCTCTATTTCAGCGACTCGATCCCGGCGTCGTTCGCGCAGGTTTCGGCCTGCGACACCGCGGCATTCAATCGCTTCTTCCATGCCATGCTGGAAAACGGCGTGCACTTCGCGCCGTCGGCGTTCGAAGCCGGCTTCGTCTCGGCCACGCACGACGACGCCGTGATCCAGTCCACGCTGGACATCGCCGACAAGGTCTTCGCGTCCCTCTGACGGGCGCGGGAGCGGGCTGCGCCCGCTCCAATCACGGCGCCTTGTACTGTTCGTACAGGGCGGTCACGTTCTTCACGTAGGCCTGGGTTTCCGCATAGGGCGGCACCGCATCGTACTTGCGCACGGCGCCCTCGCCCGCGTTGTACGCGGCCAGCGCCAGATCCAGGCGGCCGGGATACCGGTCGATCAGCCGGCGCAGATGGCGCGATCCGGCCTGCACATTCGTCGCCGGATCCACCAGTGCGCGCTCCACGTCTTCCACCGACAGCAGCGGCGCGGCCGTGGCCGGCATCAGTTGCATCAGACCCAGCGCGCCCTTCGGCGAACGCGCATCGCTGCGAAATCCCGATTCAATGGCGATGATCGCCGTCAACAGCGCCTGGTCCACGCCGGAATCCTGCGCGGCGCGGGCAATCAGATTGTCGTGCTTGGTGGTCGGCTTGATCGCGCCCCAGCGCAACGCCGGCTCGGCGGGCGCCCGGGCGACGCGGCGCGCGCCGTCGCCAGCCTCCGGCTCACAGGCCATGCACAGCTTGTCCACCCCCGCGCGCGGCGCCGTCCGCGCCTGTGCACGCTTGTAGTATTTGCCATAGCCGCTCGGCACCTTCATCGATCGCCAGACCCCGTAGGGGTCTTTGTACCGGTAGGTCTCGGCGGCCTCGACGGGCGTGGTCGCCAGCGCCAGAGCACCCGTCGCCAGGGCCGCCACCGCCGCCATCCCGCCGGCGCGCGCCAGGATGGCGCGCGTGGCCGAAAGAATGGAAGTGGGCGGTTGGGACATGGGACGGGGCTCCGGCGGCGTCCTGGGACGCGTTGGCGAGCCCCTATGCTGCTTGCGCCCTGCCGGTTTTGTCTTTCCTGCCGATGCCGTAGACCGCGCGCGGCGCGGGCCCTCACTGGGGAAATAAGGGACAGAACTACACCATGTGGGGGATAAAGTTGAGGTTACTGGTCAGTAATCCGCGTCCATCTTTAGAATATGACGTAATATTTCGTTCAATTACTAAATGATTGAACCTGGCCAACCGTGCCGGGGCCGGAGAGAGGGTGAAATGGGCGCAGAATACATGCTCCAGTTGCTGCTGGATGCCGACACCAACGTCCTGACGGCGGTCTATACGCCGCCGCCCCGCCCCGCTCCGGCCGGGGATGCTGCTGCGGCGGCTGGCGCCGAAGCGGAACTCGGCGAAACGGCCCGCGCCGCGGCCAGCGCAGGCGCCTCGCGGCACGTTGACGAGCAAGGCGACCAACAATCGGGCGACATCGCGGTCGCCGAGGCCGTCGCCGACGCCGATGAAGCAGCCGATGCCGATGCCTCCGTCGTCAACACCGAAGTCCCCAGCTGGGACATCCTGGTCGCCGCAGCGGCGGCACAAGGCTGGGGCGCCGACGCGCTCGACAACCACGCCATCCTCGCTTTCATCGACCTCTGCCGCAGCGCCGCCGAACCCGTGCAATGCCCCGTCGGCAAAGTCGTGGACGGCAGTTTCGAAATCGAACTCAACGCCACGCGCATGGCCGCCACCCTGACTCTGCACCAGCCCAAAGGCGGCAAGCCCGTCACGCTGGACGCGGTGCGCCAGGCCCTGGCCGACCAAGGCATCGTCCACGGCGTGCTCGACGCAGCCCTCTCCGAGGCCGTTGCGCTGGGGCGTTCCGAAACCATCCTGGCCGCGCAGGGCACGCCCCCCACGCGCGGCACGCCCACTCGCTTCGAAAGCCTGCTCGACCGCCTGAAGCCCCGCGCCGAAGACATCGACGAACTGGCCCAGGTGGACTACCGCGACCTGGGCAGCTTGCTGCTGGTTTCCCCCGGCACCCCCCTCATGCGCCGGATCCCGCCCCTGCCCGGCGTCGACGGCAAGAACGTACTGGGCGAGCCCGTGCTGCCCGAAGAGCAGCCCGACACCCCGTTTTCCAAAGAACTGTCCGGCGTCGCCGTCGACCCGGAAGACCCGCTCCTTCTGCGCGCCTCCATCGCCGGCACCCCCACGCTGATCACTCATGGCGTGCAGGTGAACCCGATGGTCGAAGTGGACGCCGTCAACCTGTCCACCGGCAACATCAACTTTGAAGGCTCCTTGCAGGTGCGCGGCGACATCAGCGCCACGATGGAAGTGCGCGTCACCGGCGACGTCGTCGTCAACGGGACCATCGAGGCCGCGCTGGTCGAAGCAGGCGGCAGCGTCACCGTCAAGGGCGGCATCATCGGCATGGCCGAAACGCTGCACGACGCCTCCGCCACCGCGCGCACCGCCCACATCGTCTGTGGCGGCGCCCTGCGCGCCAAATTCATCGAAAACGCCGTCATCAGCGCCGGGCAGGACATCGACGTAGAACGCGAAATCCGCCAAAGCAGCATCGCCGCCGGCGGCAGCGTCAACGTCGGCCCGCCCAACACCCAGCAAAGCGCCATCACAGGCGGCGAAACCCGCGCCCTGCTCGCCGTGCGCGCCGGCACCATCGGATCGCCCGCCGGCATTCCCACGCTGGTGCAAGCAGGCCTTGACCCCCACGCCGACATCAAGCGCAGCGCCCTCACGCGCAAACGTCTGAAGATGAACGAAGAAAAGGCCAAGCTCGAACAGTTGCTGATGTTCCTGCAGGCCAACCCCCAACGCGCCACCGGCGACGTCGTAGATCGCGCCCGCAACACCCACACCAAGCTCATCGGCGACCTGGCCGCACTGGAAGAAGAGGAAGCCCAACTCACGCGCGACCTCCTGCCCCAGCAAAACGCCACCATCGCCGCCACGCGACGCTTCTGCAGCGGCGCAAAGATCCAGCTTGGCAACAAGATGCAGGAATTCCTGGAAGACCAGGTGGGCGGCAAGGCCGGGCTGGAAGAAGGCGAGATTGTTATTCGCTAGACGCAGGTGCGATTCGGGGCGTGTCAGTCCATCCCCGAAGGCGGTTCCGGATCGCAATCGTAGCCGCGCGCACGCCAGGGCCGCCGATGTGCCCGGCGTCTAAAGATCACTGACCAGCCAACTTGGCAATACACCGGGCATCAGAAACCCGGCAAGAACATCTGCAAGCGGTGACGGCAGAGCACAAAGGTATCAGACACCCGCGACACCTGGCGACCGCCCCCGCAAACGCGAAGCGCACGAGCCCGACGCAAGACACCGCGTAAGCCCCACAAGGCCGCCCGCGCGGCCGCCGCGGGGCGGGCCCCGCGAGACGTTCCAATCCCGCGCCAACGCCAAACAGAACCTAAAAGACCCCGCCCGCCCCAGCGACCGGCAAGGTCCAACCACCAAAGCCCGCCGCGTCGGCGGCCTGGGGTGCGCGGGGCGTGTAGATGCGCCCGAGGGAATCGGAAGCCCAATAGTCGTCATGCACGACACCCGTGACGAAGAAACTGTCTTCGTGGC
>NZ_DAMDGT010000027.1:0-23122 GCF_032102605.1 Achromobacter sp.
AATCGTACCCACGTTCACGTGCGGCTTGGTACGTTCAAACTTGCCTTTTGCCATGATCTCTATCCTTTGACTTTCAAGGAAACTTGATTTTTGCCGGGCCGCCCGGTGAGGCGGACCCGGCAAGGGTTATTTACTTGGCCCGAGCGGCGATGACTTCGTCAGCGACGTTCTTGGGAGCCTCGGAGTAATGCTTGAATTCCATCGTGTACGTGGCACGGCCTTGCGTCAGCGAACGCAGGTTCGTGGCGTAACCGAACATCTCGGCCAGGGGAACTTCAGCCTTGATGGTCTTGCCGCCGCCGACCATGTCGTCCATGCCTTGAACCATGCCGCGACGCGAGGACAGATCGCCCATCACGGTGCCAGCGTAGTCTTCAGGCGTTTCGACTTCAACGGCCATCATCGGTTCCAGCAGCACAGGGCTAGCCTTGCGCATACCTTCCTTGAATGCCATCGAGCCGGCCATCTTGAACGCGTTTTCGTTCGAGTCCACGTCGTGGTACGAACCGAAGAACAGCGTGACCTTGACGTCCACGACCGGGTAGCCAGCCAGGATGCCCGAAGGCAGCGTTTCCTGGATGCCCTTGTCCACCGCGGGGATGTATTCGCGAGGAACCACACCGCCCTTGATGGCGTCCACGAATTCGTAGCCACCGCCAGGAGCCAGGGGCTCGACCTTCAGCACCACGTGACCGTACTGACCACGACCGCCCGACTGCTTGACGAACTTGCCTTCGACTTCTTCGCAGACCTTGCGGATCGTTTCGCGGTAGGCCACTTGCGGCTTGCCGACGTTGGCTTCCACGCCGAATTCGCGCTTCATGCGGTCGACCAGAATTTCCAGGTGGAGCTCGCCCATGCCGGAAATGATGGTTTGGCCGGATTCTTCGTCGCTACGCACGCGGAACGACGGATCTTCCTGAGCCAGACGCGACAGCGCCAGACCCATCTTTTCCTGGTCAGCCTTCGACTTGGGTTCGACGGCCTGCGAAATCACGGGCTCCGGGAAAATCATGCGTTCGAGCAGGATGTGGGAGTCGATGTCGCACAGCGTTTCCCCGGTGGTCACGTCCTTCAGGCCGACCACGGCGGCGATGTCACCCGCCAGAACTTCCTTGATTTCTTCGCGGTTGTTCGCGTGCATCTGCAGAATGCGGCCGATACGTTCCTTCTTGCCCTTGATGGGGTTGTAGACCGTATCGCCCGACTTCAGGACGCCCGAGTACACACGCACGAAGGTCAGCTGACCGACGAACGGATCGCTCATCAGCTTGAATGCCAGCGCCGAGAACTTCTCGTTGTCGTCAGCATTGCGCTTGATGGCGTTGCCGTCGTCGTCCTGGCCGTCAACCGGGGGAATATCCACGGGCGAAGGCAGGTAGTCGATGACCGCGTCGAGCATGCGCTGCACGCCCTTGTTCTTGAAGGCGGTGCCGCACAGCATCGGCTGGATTTCGCCGGCGATGGTGCGCTGACGGATGGCCAGGTTGATTTCGGCTTCGTCCAAGGAACCCGTTTCCAGGTACTTGTTCATCAGCTCTTCCGACGACTCAGCGGCGGCTTCAACCAGCTTTTCACGCCATTCGTTGGCCAGACCTTCCAGCTCGGCGGGAACGTCCTTGTAGTCGAACTTGGTGCCTTGGCTGGCTTCGTCCCAAATGATCGCCTTCATCTTGACCAGGTCGACCACGCCTTGGAACGTGTCTTCGGCGCCGATGGGGATGACGATCGGCACGGGATTGGCGCGCAGGCGGTTCTTCAGCTGGTCATAGACCTTGAAGAAGTTGGCGCCGGTGCGGTCCATCTTGTTGACGAAGGCCAGACGCGGCACGCCGTACTTGTTGGCTTGACGCCACACGGTTTCGGACTGGGGCTGAACACCGCCCACCGCGCAGTAGACCATGCAAGCACCGTCCAGGACGCGCATGGAACGTTCCACCTCAATGGTGAAGTCCACGTGTCCCGGGGTGTCGATGATGTTGATGCGGTGCTCGGGGTAGTTGCCGGCCATGCCACGCCAAAACGCCGTCGTAGCAGCCGACGTAATGGTGATGCCACGCTCTTGCTCTTGCTCCATCCAGTCCATGGTGGCTGCGCCATCATGCACTTCGCCAATCTTGTGATTGACGCCGGTGTAGAACAGGATACGTTCGGTCGTGGTGGTCTTCCCTGCATCGATGTGCGCAGAGATACCAATGTTGCGATAGCGCTCGATCGGGGTTTTGCGGGCCATGGTGGATTAGTCCTTAAATTACCAGCGGAAATGGCTGAAGGCCTTGTTGGCCTCTGCCATCTTGTGCGTGTCTTCGCGCTTCTTCATCGCGGCGCCACGACCTTCGGAGGCGTCGATCAGTTCGCCAGCAAGGCGCAGATCCATCGACTTTTCGCCACGCTTCTTAGCGGCTTCACGGAGCCAACGCATAGCCAGGGCCAGGCGGCGCACGGGGCGCACTTCAACCGGCACTTGGTAGTTGGCACCGCCAACGCGGCGGCTCTTGACTTCGACGATCGGCTTGATGTTGTTGATCGCCAGGCTGAAAACTTCGATCGGCTCTTTGCCGGTCTTGGTTTGCACTTGCTCGAGGGCGCCGTAAACGATGCGCTCGGCGACGGCCTTCTTGCCGTCCAGCATGACGACGTTCATGAACTTGGCGAGCTCGACGCTGCCGAACTTGGGATCGGGCAGAATCTCGCGCTTGGGTACTTCGCGACGACGGGGCATTGTTGCTTCCTTGTGTCTGTTCAGTTGAACCGTGTTTCATTACACGGCCATGGCCGCCCATTGGGACGACCCCTTACGTGCCGCGCACCTTCCCATCATCTGGATGGCGCGGTCGCACTTCCCTGGTGACGGACTTCCGCCACGCGGGGTACTACTGACTTTTTATTAAGCCTTCTTCGGGCGCTTGGCGCCGTACTTCGAGCGGGCTTGCTTACGGTCCTTGACGCCTTGCAGGTCGAGGGAACCGCGCACGATGTGGTAACGCACACCGGGCAAGTCCTTCACACGGCCGCCACGCACCAGAACCACCGAGTGCTCTTGCAGGTTGTGGCCTTCACCGCCGATGTACGAAATGACTTCGTAACCGTTGGTCAGACGCACTTTTGCAACCTTACGCAGAGCGGAGTTCGGCTTCTTGGGGGTGGTGGTGTACACGCGAGTGCACACGCCGCGGCGTTGCGGGCAGTTTTCGAGCGCGGGGCTCTTGCTTTTGATGATGCTGACTTCGCGCGGCTTGCGCACGAGTTGGCTAATGGTAGGCATGACCTTTGAAATCCCTTTTACGTACCACTGGTAAGTACTTACGTACTCGTCTCCTTGAGCGGATGAGCTTTTCGGAGAAGGCAGTTCGCGCAAAACCGCCTCAAACGTTCAAATACGTAAAAGAGCGGGCTTGCCAACAAACCATGACAAACGCACAAAACCGGATGCAGCCAGGAAAAACAATTGCTACTGATGGATCTGAAAACAAAAGGCTCGTGACGCACCTTCGTTTCCCTGCCCTGAACTGTTTGCCTTAGCGTGCAGATTTTGCGCGCGAAATAAAGCAGTAAGCCCTTTAGCATAACTGAGATCAAGGGCTACTGTCAAAGTTTTTTGTAAGCACCCCGAAGTGGGCTGTTGGCGCGAGAAGAGGGGCACTTGGCCGCCGCTGGCGAAAATTGGGGCCATGTAATGTGCAAGTCGCGGCAAACTCGACGCGCCGCCAAAGACGGCCTGCGGAGCACCCTGCGGGCAATCCCTGACAAGGGTGCCGGCGCGTGGCAGTGTACCGCCTTTGAGGCTACTGAGCTGTAAAGAGGTAGCCGCTGCCGTAGACGGTACGAATCGGCAGCATGAGCCCGGTCTGCTCGGCTTTGCGGCGCAAGCGGCTGACGATGACGTCGATGCTGCGCGCACTGCTGGCGCGCGTAGCGGCTCCTTCGACTTGCAGTTCATCGCCGAGCGCATCGCGGCCCACCGCCCTTCCGGCGACATCCAGCAGGGCCCGCACGATCAGGCGCTCGTTGGCCGAGAGCGACAGGGTTACGCCCGTGGGAGCGACCAGCGTCCACCCCTGGTCGCGCAGCTCCCATCGACCGTTGCCGGTGTCTTCGGCGGCGGGCGCGGGTTCGGCGACAGGCAGACGTCTTCCCAGCGACAGCAGGATACAAACGAGTTCGCGCGGGTCTTGGGGGTCAGGGAGGCACGCGTCTGCGCCGCTCTGAAGGCACCGCAGACGGCTGTCCACCGACATTCCGCGGCCGATCACCACGATGCCCAGCGGAGTTGAGCCTCGCAACCGGGCGATCAGGGCATAACCGATTTCGCCCGAGGCGCCGAGATCAAGGACCACTGCGTCGTTGCCGCCGCCGCTGAGCAATCCGAACAGTTCCAACGAAGTTGAACAGCCGCGGGCGGAGATACCTGCCTGCAGCAGTGTAGACACGGCGGGGCCGCGTACGGTTTCATCCGGGGACATCACAAGTGTGCGCAATTGATTCATATCGGTTCCGGTCTGCATTCCCTCCCCTTGCGCCGCCGCGTTGATCGCGGCTGGCGTATTCGATGCAGTCAGTGTGGCGCCCACGGGTGCAACAACTCCAGTCAAGATTCGTCAACTTTGCAATGTTTGACAGTTCTTGCCATAACGTAGCCGTCAACCGTACCTACCGAGTTATCATTCGTTTACACAAAAAACCCCACCCGTTATTGCAATAGGTCGCCACAGAGCGCGCCTGCGCAGCCAATTTTCGCGAGAACTCGCTTTGATGAAAATCGCGTCGCTGGAAGACGACCTTGACCAGGCCCGGCGCATCCAACAGGTGCTGACCACCGCCGGCTATGCATGCACCAGCTATCACCAAGGCCGGGACCTCCTGGCCGCCTTGCGCACTGAAGCCTTTGATCTGGTGCTGCTGGACTGGCATCTGCCCGATATCGATGGCGACGACGTGGTCCGCTGGTTGCGCACCAACATCGGCGCCCGCATTCCCGTCATTTTCCTGACCAATCGGTCCAGCGAAGACGACCTCGTCGAGGGCCTGCGGGCGGGTGCGGACGACTACATCGTCAAGCCGATGCGTCCCCTCGAACTATTGGCGCGCGTCGCCGCACTGCTGCGCCGCAGCCAGCTTGCCGAACCGGCCGACGAAGCGTTCGAGGTCGCCCGGTATCGTGTCGACCCAGCTTCGCGCGCCATTCAGCTGGACGGCGTGCCGATTGCGCTTGCGCCCAAAGAATTCGAACTGGCGTTGCTGTTTTTCCGCAATCTGAACCGATTGATGTCGCGCGACGTGTTGGCGGAGTGCGTGTGGAACCGCGAGATACCCGCCACATCGCGCACGCTGGACACCCACCTGTCGAACATTCGCCAGAAGCTTCAGTTGCGCCCCCAACACGGCGTACGCCTGACCTCCTCTTATGCACTTGGCTACCGGCTTGAACTGTTCAGCCCTTCCGAGGAAGGCCAGGGCAGTCCGGCGTGATCGCGTTGCCTGTATCCACGGAGAACCGATAGTCATGAGCCGCTTCCGCGCGCTTTCATTGTTTGTCCTGATTGCCTGCATCGCACTCGCCGCCCCCGCGCGCAGCCAGCCGGCCGGCGCACTGGGTGAAGACTTCATCCATCGCATCCGCCAGGGCGAGACCCTGATCGACCTGGCCGCCCGGTACACGCGGGACCAGTCCAACTGGGCCCGGCTGCAATCGCTCAACCAGATTGCTTCGCCGGAACGCCTGCCTATCGGGCTCGAACTGCACATCCCCCTGTCCATGATTCCCATGCGCGACGCAGAGGCACGCGTGGTGCACGTCAGCGGTCAGGCGGACATGAACGGAAAGTCGGTCCAGCCTGGAACGCCCGTCGCGGAAGGCAGCACCGTTGAAACCGCTCCGAACGGTTTCGTCACGCTGCAACTGGCCGATGGGTCGACGCTGACATTGCCGTCGAACGGCGCAGTGGAACTGACGCGTCTGCGCCAGTTCGAAGGGACGGCGCTGACGGATTCGCTCATCAACGTGCGACGCGGAAGCGTGGAATCGTCCGTCGCGCCGCAGGGCCAGGGCGTCGGCCGATTTGAAATCCGTACGCCGGTCGCGGTCACGGGCGTGCGGGGCACCCGATTCCGCGTGCAAAGCGGCGCGCAAGGCGCGCACAGCGAAGTGCTTGAAGGCAGCGTGCGGCTGCAGGCGCACGCGCCGGGCGCGGCGCCGGCCGAACCGGTGGCCGTGGCCCAAGGCTATGGCGCTGCCGTGGGCGCCGACGGGACGGTATCCGGCGTGCGTGCGCTGCTGGCGGCGCCGCAGCTTGCCGAACCCGCGCGGACCGGTGCAGCATGGACCACGACTTTCGCGCCCGTCGAAGGCGCGCAAGGTTACCTGGTGCGTGTCTCGCGCGATCCGGACGGCGCCCTGCCCGTATCTTCGACCCTCTTTGCCACCCCCGACATCCGCTTCAGCGCTCCCGGCCCAGGCACGTTCTACGTATCCGTGCGGGCCGTGGACAACCTGGGCTTGCACGGGCGGGACTCGGTCCGGTCCTTTGAAGGCGCCAGCATGTTGATGACGTCGTACGGCCTGGGCGTCAGCAGCGGCGCCGGGGGACTCGTGACGTTGACCGCCTACTAGCGTTCGCGCCATGGCCGACCCCGTGGACTCGCACGACCGGCCATCGCGTTCGGGGCTATGGCTGACGGTCGCGCTGGCACTGCTGGCGGCTTTCCTTGGCTCGTTCAATGGTCTGGGCCGGCTCGACCAGGTGTTCTACGATCGCGCGGTCATGATGACGGGACGCCCTGCCGACGCCGGCATCGTTGTCGTCGCGATCGACGACGCCAGCATCGAGGCGCTTGGGCGCTGGCCATGGCGGCGCGCCGTCCACGCCGCGTTGCTCGACCGACTGAGCGGCGTCAGGGCCGTCGGCCTGGACCTTATCTTTGCGGAAGCGAATACCGGCAGACCCGGCGACGATGCGATCCTTGCCGACAGCATCCGGCGCAATGGCCGAATCGTGCTGCCGGTCGTTCTGGACCGAATCAAAAATCCCACTGCGATCGGGTTGCCCATCCCCGAACTCGAGCAGGCCGCGGCCTCCACCGGCTTTATCAACGCGGTAATAGATCCAGACGGCGTGGTGCGCGAAGCCGCGCTCACGACGCAATTTGCCGGCGACCGCCGGAACCACCTGGCCATCTCGATGCTGCATGTGGGCGGCGACGACGAACAGGCGCGCCGGCTGATGCAGCGCGCGAACGCCGAAGGCCGAATCCTGATTCCCTATGCCGGCCCGCCCGCCCACACGCGGACGATCTCCTATCTGTCTGTCCTGCGCGGCGATGTTCCACCGGAAGAACTGCGCGGAAAATACGTGCTGGTAGGCGCGTGGGCCACCGGCCTGGGCGACGATTATCCAACGCCCGTATCGCATGACGTCAGCGGCATTTCCGGCGTGGAGATCATCGCGAACATCCTTCAGGCTGCGCGTTCCGACATCGCCTATCAACGTCCGCCGTCCTGGGCGAACGCCCTGTTTGCCTTGCTGCCGGTGCTGCTTGCCTGCCTGGCGTTGTGGCGGCTGTCACCCAAGCAGGCGCTTCTCGTCAGTCTCGCGCTTCTTGCGGGCATACCGCTGGCATCGTGGCTGCTGCTGGCGCAGGCGTACTTGTGGTTCGCGCCGACTGCTGCAATGGCTGCTGTGGCCCTGTGCTACCCGCTCTGGAGCTGGCGCAGCCAGGAGGCCGCGCTGCGCTACATGGACAATGAGCTGCGCCGCCTGCAACGCGAGTATCCGCCGATCCTCAACGAGGCGCGAGTCCAGCCGACGAATACCAGCGCATCACTGGAGAGCCGGGTCGGGGAGCTGCAACGCGCGTTGGCGCGCGTGCGCAACCTTCGTCGATTCCTGGCGGACGGGTTGGACGGCATGCCGGATGCAACGCTCGTCTTCGATCAGGAAGGCCGCATGCGGTTCCGCAACCAGGCCGCCATCCAGTATTTCCAGCGGCTCGGTATCCGCCCTCCCCGTGTCGGCCGCCCGGCCATCCATCTGCTCGAACGAACCCTCTCGGACGAAACGGCGCGCGTCCGCGTAGCCGAAGTGCTGAGCGGACGCAGTCCTGCCCATGCCGCCTCGCCCTGGAGCGCCGACCTCGAAGTGCGCGACCACGCAGGCCGCGACCTGATCCTGAAATGCGCGCCCATCCATACTGCCGAAGGCCAGTTCGCTGGAACCGTGGCGACCCTTACGGACATTTCACGCATCCGCCGGGCCGAGCGCCAGCGCGAAGAGACCTTGCGCTTCATTTCGCATGACATGCGCGCGCCGCAGAGTTCGATCCTGGCGCTGGTGGAAATGTCGCAGGAGGGCAATGGTCCGGCCAGACAGGGCGATACGCTGAACCGCATCGCATCGCTGGCCAATCGCACGCTGCGGCTCGTCGACGACTTCGTGCACCTGACACGGGCCGAGTCCATGACGATCAACGCGACGGAGCTGGACCTGGCAAGCCTGCTGCAGGACGCGGTGGATGATCTCTGGCCGTCCGCCAGTAAGCGTGGGATCCGGCTGGACGTCAAAACGCCCCTGCCTGTGGCGTACACCCGCGGCGATCAGACGCTGCTGATGCGGGCGCTATGCAACCTCGTCGACAACGCCATCAAGTACAGCGCGGCCGATACACACATTGAATGCAGCGTCGACGAGGAAGCTGATTTCTGGCGTGTCAGCGTGCAGGATCAAGGCCAGGGCATCGCGGCGCAAGACCTTGCCCGATTGTTCGAGCCATTTACGCGCGTTGGGGTGGAAAACCGCGGCGATGTCGGCGGTGCGGGGCTCGGCCTGGCGTTCGTCCATACCGTGGCTGACCGCCATGGCGGTCGCATCGACGTGCAGAGCGAGCCGGGCGTCGGTTCGCGGTTCATGCTGCGCCTGCCGAAGGCGTAGGCCGAATCTGGCCCGGCTGGTTCGGCCGGCGCCCAGCCCGGTCGGCTACGTCTATTGGAACGTGTGCGAGATGACCGCAGGCCTGCCCGCTCGGACCTCCAGTGTCATCCGCAAAGGCGGCAGATCCGCGTTGCGCACAACCACCTGATATTTGCCCGGGATCAGCTTGAGCTCCTTTACAGGAGGACTGACGCCGCGCGCCACGCCGTTGATCCACACCTCGCCCCACGGACGGATGTCCAGTCGCACGGTAACCGGTAACGGCTTGGGCTTGGCCGCCTCTTCGGTGGCGGCGGGCGTCTGCGCCGGCTCCTGGGCCGCCGGCGCGGTCGGCGCCGTGGTGGTCGCCGCCGGATCAGCCGCGGGCGGCGCGGTTGCAGGATCCGGTGTCGTCGCCGGAGCCGGATTCGCGCCGCTCGCCGTCAGGGGCGGGAGGTCTGCTGGAAGCTGGGAGGCGGTCGGCGCAGGTGTCGACGTTGGCGCCGCGGGCTGCGGCAAAGGGTGCACCACAGGAGGATTGGGCTGCACGACTTCGGAGCGGGTGATCAACGCATTGGGCTCGCCCATGCCCGACTTGAACCACGCATAGACCCCGGCGCCGATCAGCGCAACGATAAGCAGGATGAGGAGCAAGGGACTGCGCCGGCGGGCGGGCGCGTGCCTGTCGTGCAGACCGGGAGCCGGCGCGGCGCTGGCCGCTTCGGCGATCACGGTTTCCTGCGCTACGGGCTCGTCGTAGGCCGCCAGGCCCAGCAGGCCGGCAAACTCGGCGAGCGTTTGCGGCCGAGCCTGCGGATCCATAGACAACCCGGCATCGATGGCGCCGAGGAAGTCCTGCCCATATCTGGACAGCCCCAACGAGGTCAACGGCTCGTAGGAGTCGCTGGCCCGGCGCTCGGGAGCGGGAGGCGGTCGGCTGCCCGTAACGAGCGCGTGCGCCACGGCGCACAGGGAATAGACGTCACTCCAGGGCCCCCGCGGCCACTCCATGGAATCCGTGTACAGCTCAAAGGGCGCAAACCCAGCCGCGGGTGTCCTGCTGGCACGGCGTGAGCGCGGAACGGTCAATTCGGGCAGAAGCTGTGCGCGGGCGCCCTCGTCCATGCCCACGGTTTCAAGAGAGATGTCGCCGCAGATTTCACCCTGCGCATGCAGGGCAACCAGGGAGGGCAGAAGGTCGGAAAGGAGCCGCTTGATGCGCGATTCCGGAACGCCACCTGCCGCGCTGGCGGCAATGGCGCTCAACGGGCGCAGGGCTAGCGGCGCGGCGCCGGAAAAAGGGCCACGCGGCGTCAACAAGCCGGCGGAAGAAGACATGGTCGAAGCTGCGCGTGCGCCAAAACGGGTTCAGGGGTGATTTAGGCGGAATATTATCCAATCCGCAACGTTAGGACATTGCCGAAAATGTCCGAGCGCATCAGGCTGTGGCACGATAGCGTGTCGCCTCATCAATCTACACCTTTGGAAGCCATGAAAATTCGCATCCTGAGCACTCTGCTTGGCGTATCGGCCCTATTGGCCGGTTGCACGGGCATCGCTAAATTGCAGCCCGAAAGCCCCCCCACCGCAGAAGCACTGGACCAGTTGCAGCAGGTGCGAGACCAGTACAGCGCCGGACGCTACGGCGAAGTGATCCGCCGGGTCGCCACCTCCGACGAACTGGCGGCCTCTAGCAAGGACGTACGCATCGAAGCCTATAAGCTGCAGGCGTTCAGCTACTGCGTCACCCGCTATACGCAGCTGTGCGAAGACAGCTTCGTCCGGATTCTGGTCCTGGATCCCAGCTTCGAACTCGCCGCCAACGAAGCCGGCCATCCGGCCTGGGGCCCGGCATTCCAGCGCGCGCGCGCGCAGACCGCCAAGTAGTACTGCCGCACCCTTGCTCGCGCAAGAAAAAAGGCCGCTGATCTGCATCAGCGGCCTTTTGCTTTTCGGGTTTCCCCCCGCCGCGAGGCGGAGGAAAGCCGTCCGGGGTGATCCGCTTATTCGGCGGAATCCTCGGTACCGATGTCGGAAGCGGGCGTCTCGGCGTCCGAGCCCACCGTGACCGGCGAGTCTTCGAACGGATTGGCCTGCTGGCGAGCGGCTTCGCGTTCCGCAGCCTCCAGCTGTTCCTTGTCGCGGCGTGCATGGTGGTACGCCAGGCCGGTACCCGCCGGAATGAGGCGGCCGACGATGACGTTTTCCTTCAAGCCACGCAGGTCGTCGCGCTTGCCCATGATGGCGGCTTCGGTCAGGACACGCGTGGTTTCCTGGAACGAGGCGGCCGAGATGAACGAGTCGGTCGACAGCGAGGCCTTCGTGATACCCAACAGCACGTTGTCGTAGCTGGCCGGACGCAGGTCGGCGGCGGTGACGCGGTCGTTTTCGTTCAGCAGCTCGGAGCGCTCGACCTGCTCGCCCGGGATGAACTCGGTGTCGCCCGCATCAACGATGTTCACACGGCGCAGCATCTGACGAACAATCACTTCGATGTGCTTGTCGTTGATCTTCACGCCCTGCAGACGGTAAACGTCCTGCACTTCGTCGACGATGTACGTGGCCAGCTTTTCGATGCCTTGCAGGCGCAGGATGTCGTGGGGATCGGCCGGGCCGTCCACGATCATTTCGCCCTTGTTCACCACTTGGCCGTCGTGCACCAGAACCTGCTTTTCCTTCGGAATCAGGAATTCGTGGCTCACGCCTTCCAGGTCGGTGATGACCAGACGCTGCTTGCCCTTGGTGTCCTTGCCGAACGAAACCGTACCCGTGACGTCGGCGAGCATGCCGGCATCCTTGGGCGAACGGGCTTCGAACAGTTCAGCCACGCGCGGCAGACCGCCGGTAATGTCGCGGGTCTTTTGCGATTCTTGCGGAATACGCGCCAGAACTTCACCCACGGCAACCTGCTGGCCGTCACGCACCGTGATCAGCGCGCCCACCGGGAACGAGATGTTCACCGAGTGATCGGTGCCGGCGATCTTGACGTCTTCGCCGTTTTCGTTGACCAGCTTGATCTGCGGACGCATGACGATCTTGCCGCCACGGGTCTTGGGCGTGATGACGACGAGCGTCGACAGGCCGGTGACTTCGTCCACCTGCTTGGCAACGGTCACGCCTTCTTCGATGTTCTCGAAGCGGACGGCGCCGCCGTATTCCGACACGATCGGACGGGTCAGCGGATCCCACGTCGCCAGACGCGCGCCAGCCTTCACGGCTTCGCCGTCGCCCACCAGCACGGTCGCGCCGTACGGGATCTTGTGGCGTTCGCGTTCGCGGCCGTTGTCGTCGAAGATCGCCAGTTCGCCCGAGCGCGAGATCGCCACACGTTCGCCCTTGGCGTTCGTGACGTAGCGCATCGTGCTGGCGAAGCCGACCGTACCGGTGGACTTCGTTTCCACCGCGCTGGCCAGCGCCGAACGCGACGCCGCGCCACCGATGTGGAACGTACGCATCGTCAGCTGCGTGCCCGGTTCACCGATGGACTGAGCCGCGATAACGCCGACGGCTTCGCCCTGGTTGACCGGCGAGCCGCGGCCCAGGTCACGGCCATAGCAGTGCGCGCACAGGCCATGACGCGTTTCGCAGGTCAGCGGCGTGCGGACCTTGACTTCGTCCACGCCGATGCGGTCGATGGTGTCGACCAGGTCTTCGTCCAGCAGCGTGCCCGCGACGATGGCAGTTTCCTGCGTGTCGGGGTTGACGATGTCCACGGCAGCCACGCGGCCGAGGATACGGTCGCGCAGCGGTTCGATGACTTCACCGCCTTCGACCAGGGCTTTCATGTTGTAGCCCTGCGACGTGCCGCAATCGTCTTCGGTGATGACCAGATCCTGCGTCACGTCGACCAGACGGCGGGTCAGGTAACCCGAGTTCGCGGTCTTCAGTGCCGTATCGGCCAGACCCTTACGCGCACCGTGGGTGGAGATGAAGTACTGGAGTACGTTCAGGCCTTCACGGAAGTTTGCGGTAATGGGCGTTTCGATAATGGAACCGTCCGGCTTGGCCATCAGGCCGCGCATACCGGCCAGCTGGCGGATCTGGGCGGCCGAACCGCGGGCGCCCGAGTCAGCCATCATGTAGATGGAGTTGAACGATTCCTGGCGCACTTCTTCGCCGTGACGGTTGGTCACGGGCTCGGTGGCCAGTTGTTCCATCATCGCCTTGCCGACCTTGTCGCCAGCCTTGCCCCAGATGTCCACAACGTTGTTGTAGCGTTCTTGGGACGTGACCAGACCCGACGAGTACTGCTTGTCGATTTCCTTCACTTCGCGGCTGGCTTCGGCCAGGATGCCTTCCTTGGCGGTCGGGATCAGCATGTCGCCCATGGCGATGGAGATACCGCCGCGCGTTGCCAGGCGGAAGCCCGACTGCATCAGCTTGTCGGCGAAGATCACCGTGTCGCGCAGGCCGCAGCGGCGGAACGACTGGTTGATCAGGCGCGAGATTTCCTTCTTCTTCAGCGCCTTGTTCAAGACGGTGAAGGGCAGGCCCTTGGGCAGGATCTCGGACAGCAGCGCGCGGCCGACCGTCGTCTCGTGACGACGGATGACCGGTTGCCATTCGCCGTTCTCGTCGCGCTCGTGTTCCTTCAGACGCACGGTGACGCGGCTTTGCAGCTCGACTTCGCCGTTGTCGTAGGCACGCTGAACTTCAGCGACGTCGGTGAAGAAGATGCCTTCGCCGCGGCCGTTGATGCGCTCGCGCGTCGTGTAGTACAGACCCAACACGATGTCCTGCGACGGCACGATCGACGGTTCGCCGTTGGCCGGGAACAGCACGTTGTTCGAAGCCAGCATCAGCGTGCGCGCTTCAAGCTGGGCTTCCAGCGACAGCGGCACGTGGACGGCCATCTGGTCACCGTCGAAGTCGGCGTTGAACGCCGCGCAAACCAGCGGGTGCAGCTGGATGGCCTTGCCTTCGATCAGCACCGGCTCGAACGCCTGGATGCCCAGACGGTGCAGCGTGGGCGCACGGTTCAGCATGACCGGGTGTTCGCGGATGACTTCTTCCAGGATGTCCCAGACCACCGGTTCCTGGCTTTCGACCAGCTTCTTGGCAGCCTTGATGGTCGTGGCCAGGCCCATCATCTCCAGACGATTGAAGATGAACGGCTTGAACAGTTCCAGGGCCATCAGCTTGGGCAGACCGCACTGATGCAGCTTGAGCTGCGGACCCACCACGATGACCGAACGGCCCGAGTAGTCGACGCGCTTGCCCAGCAGGTTCTGACGGAAACGACCGCTCTTGCCCTTGATCATGTCGGCCAGCGACTTGAGCTGGCGCTTGTTGGCGCCCGTCATGGCCTTGCCGCGGCGACCGTTGTCCAGCAGCGAGTCGACGGCTTCCTGCAGCATCCGCTTTTCGTTGCGCAGGATGATTTCCGGCGCCTTGAGCTCCAAGAGGCGCTTCAAGCGGTTGTTGCGGTTGATGACGCGGCGGTACAGGTCGTTCAGGTCGGAGGTCGCGAAGCGGCCGCCGTCCAGCGGCACCAGCGGACGCAGGTCCGGCGGCAGCACGGGCAGCACTTCCATGACCATCCACTCGGCCTTGATGCCGGACTTCTGGAAGCCTTCCAGCACCTTCAGGCGCTTGGAGATCTTCTTGATCTTGGCTTCGGAGCTGGTGGCCTTCAGTTCGCCGCGCAGCGTTTCCACTTCGCGGTCGATGTCGATGGTGCGCAGCAGTTCGCGCACGGCCTCCGCGCCCATCAGGGCACGGAAGTCGTCGCCGTACTCTTCGGTCTTGGCGAGGAAATCGTCATCCGACATGATCTGGCCGCGCTTGAGCGGCGTCATGCCGGGTTCGATCACGCACCAGGCTTCGAAGTACAGGACGCGTTCGATATCGCGCAGGGTCATGTCGAGCACCATGCCCAGACGCGACGGCAGGCTCTTCAGGAACCAGATGTGCGCGACGGGGCTGGCCAGCTCGATGTGGCCCATGCGTTCACGGCGAACCTTGGCGACGGTGACTTCGACGCCGCACTTTTCGCAGATCACGCCACGATGCTTCAGGCGCTTGTACTTGCCGCAAAGGCATTCGTAGTCTTTGATCGGGCCAAAGATCTTCGAGCAGAACAGGCCGTCGCGCTCGGGCTTGAACGTGCGGTAGTTGATGGTCTCGGGCTTGCGAACTTCGCCGTAGGACCACGAACGGATCTTCTCGGGCGAGGCGATGCCGATCTTGATGGCATCGAATTGCTCGTCTTGCGAGACTTGCTTAAAGAGGTCGAGTAGCGCTTTCATTAGTTACGCTCCAAATCCATGTCCAGGGCCAACGAGCGGATTTCCTTGACCAGCACATTGAACGATTCCGGCATGCCGGCATCGATCACGTGGTCGCCCTTGACGATGTTTTCGTAAACCTTGGTACGACCGTTGATATCGTCCGACTTCACCGTCAGCATTTCCTGCAGGGTGTAGGCGGCGCCGTACGCTTCCAGCGCCCACACTTCCATTTCCCCGAAACGCTGACCGCCGAACTGCGCCTTACCGCCCAGCGGCTGCTGGGTCACCAGCGAGTACGGGCCGGTGGAACGCGCGTGCATCTTGTCGTCGACCAAGTGGTGCAGCTTCAGGTAGTGCATGTAGCCGACCGTCACGGGGCGTTCGAATTGCTCGCCCGTGCGGCCGTCGAACAGCCATGCCTGCGTGCGCGACGGCGTCAACGCCATGCGCTCGGCAACGTCGTCCGGATAGGCCAGTTCCAGCATCTTGGTGATTTCCTCTTCGGTCGCGCCGTCAAAGACGGGCGTCGCGAACGGAACACCGTTCTTCAGGTTCTGAGCCATTTCCATGACTTCGTCGTCGGTCAGTTCGTCGATGCGCGCGCCGGAGCCGGTCGTGTTGTAGACCTTGTCCAGGTACGCGCGGACGTTCTTGACCTGCGCCGTGCGCTCGTCGCGCAGCATGTCGGCAATGCGGTGGCCCACGCCCTTGGCTGCCCAGCCCAGGTGAACTTCCAGCACCTGACCCACGTTCATCCGCGAGGGCACGCCCAGCGGGTTCAGAACGATGTCGGCCGGCGTGCCGTCAGCCATGTGAGGCATGTCTTCCACCGGGGTGATGCGCGACACCACACCCTTGTTGCCGTGACGACCTGCCATCTTGTCGCCAGGCTGCAGACGACGCTTCACGGCCAGGTAGACCTTGATCATCTTCAGCACGCCCGGGGGCAGCTCGTCGCCCTGCGTCAGCTTCTTGCGCTTCTCTTCGAAGGCCAGATCGAACTGATGACGCTTCTGCTCGAGCGATTCCTTGGCCTGCTCCAGCACGACGGCGTGCGGCTCATCGGCCAGGCGGATGTCGAACCACTGCCAGCGGTCCAGATCAGCCAGGTAGGCCTTGGTGATCGTGGCGCCCTTGGCCAGCTTGCGCGGGCCGCCGTTGACGACCTTGTTGACCAGCATCTTTTCGATACGGTCGAATTGGTCGTTTTCAACGATGCGCAGCTGGTCGTTCAGGTCCTGGCGATAGCGGCGCAGTTCATCGTCGATGATGGACTGGGCGCGCTTGTCGCGCACGATGCCTTCACGCGTGAACACCTGCACGTCGATCACGGTGCCCGTCATGCCCGAAGGCACGCGCAGCGAGGTGTCCTTAACGTCGGACGCCTTTTCACCGAAGATGGCGCGCAGCAGCTTTTCTTCCGGCGTCAGCTGGGTTTCGCCCTTCGGCGTGACCTTGCCGACCAGCACGTCGTCGGCGCTGACTTCGGCGCCGATGTACGTGATGCCGGAATCGTCCAGGCGGTTCAACTGCGTTTCAGCCAGGTTGCTGATGTCGCGGGTGATTTCCTCAGGGCCGAGCTTCGTGTCGCGAGCGACAACCGTCAGTTCCTCGATGTGCACCGAGGTGTAGCGGTCATCCGCCACGACCTTTTCGGAGATCAGGATCGAGTCTTCGAAGTTGTAGCCGTTCCAGGGCATGAACGCGATCAGCATGTTCTGACCCAGGGCGAGTTCGCCCAGGTCGGTCGATGCGCCGTCAGCCAGCACGTCGCCCTTGGCGACCTTGTCGCCACGCTTCACGATCGGACGCTGGTTGATGTTCGTGTTCTGGTTGGAACGCGTGTACTTGATCAGGTTGTAGATGTCGACGCCCACTTCGCCGGCGACGTTTTCTTCGTCGTTCACGCGAATAACGACGCGCTCGGCGTCAACGTGGTCGACCAGGCCGCCACGCAGCGCTTGCACGGTGGTGCCCGAGTCAACGGCCACGGTGCGCTCGATACCCGTACCCACGACCGGCTTTTCCGGACGCAGGCAAGGCACGGCCTGACGTTGCATGTTGGCGCCCATCAGTGCACGGTTCGCGTCGTCGTGTTCCAGGAACGGAATCAGCGAGGCCGCAACCGACACGATCTGCGACGGAGCCACGTCCATGTAGTGCACGTTCGCCGGGGACGTCAGCATCGTTTCGCCAGCTTCACGGCAGGCGACCAGGTCGTCCACGAAACGGCCATCTTCGTCCAGCGCGGCGTTCGCCTGCGCGATGACGTAGTGGCTTTCTTCGATGGCCGACAGGTAATCGATCTGGTCGCTGACGCTGCCGTCGACGATCTTGCGGTAAGGCGTCTCCAGGAAGCCGTACTCGTTCAGACGAGCGTACAGCGCCATGGAGTTGATCAGACCGATGTTCGGGCCTTCCGGCGTTTCGATCGGGCAGACGCGGCCGTAGTGGGTCGGGTGCACGTCACGGACTTCAAAGCCGGCGCGCTCGCGAGTCAGACCGCCCGGGCCCAGTGCGGAAACGCGACGCTTGTGCGTGATTTCCGACAGCGGGTTGGTCTGGTCCATGAACTGCGACAGCTGGCTCGAACCGAAGAACTCCTTGATGGCGGCCGAGATCGGCTTGGAGTTGATCAGGTCGTGCGGCATCAGGTTTTCGGTCTCGGCCTGGCCCAGACGTTCCTTGACGGCGCGCTCGACGCGCACGAGACCGGCGCGGAACTGGTTCTCGGCCAGTTCGCCCACACAACGCACACGACGGTTGCCCAGGTGATCGATGTCATCGATCTGGCCACGGCCGTTACGCAGTTCGACCAGCACCTTGATGGTTTCAAGGATGTCTTCGTTGGTCAGCGTCATCGGACCGGTGATGTCTTCACCACGGCCCAGACGGCTGTTGACCTTCATGCGGCCGACGCGCGACAGGTCGTACGTTTCTTCGCTGTAGAACAGACGCTGGAACAGCGCTTCCACCGCTTCTTCGGTGGGCGGTTCGCCAGGACGCATCATGCGGTAGATGGCGACGCGCGCGGCCATCTGGTCGGCGGTTTCGTCGGTGCGCAGCGTTTGCGAGATGTAGGGACCGCGGTCCAGGTCGTTCGTGTAGAGCGCCTGGAAATCGTGGACGTTGGCGGCGCGCAGGGCGCCGAGCACGCTTTCCGTGATCTCGTCGTTGGCGTTGGCGATGACTTCGCCGGTATCTTCGTCAACGATGTTCTTGGCGAGCACGCGGCCGTACAGGAAGTCTTCCGGCACGGAGATGCGCTGGATGCCACCGGCAGCCAGGTCGCGCAGATGCTTGGCGTTGATGCGCTTGTCTTTCTCGACGATCACCTTGCCGGAACGGTCGGCGATGTCGAAACGGGCCATTTCGCCCTTCCAGCGCTCGGCCACGAATTCCATCATCGCGCCTTCGCTCTTCAGTTCGAAGTTGTCGAAGTCGAAGAAGTTGGCCAGGATGGATTCCGGCGTCATGCCGATAGCCTTGCACAGGATCGTGACAGGCATCTTGCGACGGCGGTCGACGCGGAAGAACAGGACGTCCTTCGGGTCGAATTCGAAGTCCAGCCACGAGCCGCGGTAAGGAATCACGCGGGCCGAGAACAGGAGCTTGCCGGAGCTGTGCGTCTTGCCGCGGTCATGTTCGAAGAACACGCCAGGCGAGCGGTGCAGCTGCGAAACGATGACACGCTCGGTGCCGTTGATGACGAAGGAACCCGTGCCCGTCATGAGCGGAATTTCGCCCATGTAGACTTCCTGTTCCTTCACTTCCTTCACGGTGGGCTTGCTGACTTCGCGGTCAAGCAGCACCAGGCGGACCTTGGCTCGCAGGGGCGAGGCATAGGTCAGGCCACGTTGCTGACATTCCTTGACATCGAACACCGGTTCGCCGAGCACATAGCTCACGAACTCCAAGCGCGCCATACCGTTGTGACTAACGATCGGGAAAATCGACGAGAACGCCGCCTGCAAACCGTCGGCTACGCGTTCGGACGGGGCGGTATCCGCCTGCAGGAAAGTTAGGTAGGATTGAAGCTGAGTCGCCAAAAGGAAAGGAACGTTTTGAACGTCTTCACGCTTGGCGAAGCTTTTGCGGATGCGCTTTTTTTCGGTGTACGAGTAAGGCATGAGCACTCCGACTCGAGGTTGCATGGGCCGTCAACCACGGCCCCAGGTGATACGACTCCAGGAAACCCCACTGAATGGGCATACCCGCAGTAGGGGTTTCCTGGAAACGCAAAAGCCCGGGGACTGCAAAACTGTGCTGTCCCCGGGCAGTTGACGCAGGTCTTACTTGACTTCGACCTTGGCGCCAGCTTCTTCCAGCTTCTTCTTGGCGGCTTCGGCGTCAGCCTTGGCCACAGCTTCCTTGACGGGCTTCGGAGCGCCGTCGACCAGGTCCTTGGCTTCCTTCAGACCCAGACCGGTCAGCTCGCGCACGGCCTTGATGACGCTGACCTTGTTCGCGCCGGCTTCTTGCAGGACGACGGTGAACTCGGTTTGCTCTTCAGCAGCAGCGGCAGCGCCACCAGCGGCGGGAGCAGCGACAGCGACGGCAGCGGCAGCAGCCGACACGCCGAACTTCTCTTCCATTTCCTTGATCAGCTCGGACAGCTCGAGCACGGTCATGCCAGCGATGGCGTCAAGGATTTCAGCTTTGTTAAGTGCCATTTTTCAGAACTCCAAATATTTTGGTAATGCCAGGGTTTGGGTGTCGCTTCGTCGTTCAGCGAATTCCGGACAACAGGGCGATTAGGCCGCTGCCTTTTGGTCGCGCACGGCAGCGAGGCCACGGGCGAACTTGGTCGGAACTTCGTTGAGCGTACGCACGAATTGCGCGATGGGGGCTTGCATGGTGCCAAGCAGTTTCGACAGCAACTCTTCGCGCGAGGGCATGGTGGCCAGGGCCTTCACACCATCTTGGGTCAGCAGGCTGTTGGGCAGAGCGCCCGCCTTGATGACCAGCTTTTCGTTGCTTTTCGCGAAACCAGCAATGACCTTGGCCGCCGAAACCGGATCAGCGCTGATGCCATAGATCAGCGGACCGGTCAGTTGCTCAGCCAACGGCTCGAAAGCCGTGCCGGCAACAGCACGACGGGCCAGCGAGTTCTTCAGAACACGCAGATACACGCCCGATTCACGCGCAGTTTTGCGCAGTACGGTGACAGAGGCGACGTCCAGACCACGGTACTCAGCGATAACAATCGATTGTGCCTTGGCGACTTCCGCCGAGACTTCCTCGATTACCACCGCTTTCTCTTGACGATTGAGACTCACGGTTTGAACACTCCATCAAAAGACGCCTGGGGCCGGAGCCTTGCGCGTCAACCGAATGCGGCGCCTGGACGAGTTCTTCGGGTAAAGAAATCTTCCTGGGGACGCCGTCTACGCTGGATCCGGACTAAGTAAAGCTCCGGTATTAAGCGGGGCAGCGGTGATGCTGCTTTCCGTGAGGAAGGGTGTTATCCCTTCCACTGCCCTGCTCCAGCGGTCTTTGACAGCAACATCCGGAGGAATCCGGATGCAGCCCAAAGTACGTTTACTGCTGTTGGCTTAGTTGGAAGCCGACAGCGAGGCAATTTCAACGCGCGCACCGCCGCCCATCGTGGACGAAACGGCGAGCTTGCGCAGGTAAATGCCCTTGGCAGCGGCGGGACGAGCCTTTTGAAGGGCGTCGACCAGAGCGGCCAGGTTGGTTTGCAGCTGTTCCACGCCGAACGACGCGCGGCCGATCGTTGCGTGGATGATGCCAGCCTTGTCGGTACGGTACTGAACCTGACCGGCCTTGGCGTTCTTGACAGCGGTGGCGACGTCGGGGGTCACGGTGCCGACCTTCGGGTTCGGCATCAGGCCACGCGGGCCGAGGATCTGACCCAGGGCGCCGACGACACGCATCGTGTCGGGCGAGGCGATGACGACGTCAAAGTCCATTTGACCGGCCTTGATGCTGTCGGCCAGGTCGTCCAGACCAACGATGTCGGCGCCAGCGGCCTTGGCGGCTTCAGCCTTGTCGCCTTGGGCGAACACGGCCACGCGGACCGACTTGCCGGTGCCGGCGGGCAGCACGACCGAACCGCGAACCAGTTGGTCCGACTTCTTCGGGTCGATGCCGAGTTGCACGGCCACGTCAATGGATTCATTGAACTTGGCGACGGCGGTGTCCTTGACCAGGGTCAGGGCTTCAGCGACCGGGTACAGCTTGGTGCGGTCGATCTTTTGCGCAATAGCGGCGGCGCGCTTGGACAACTTTGCCATGATTAGATCCCCTCAACCGTGATGCCCATGCTGCGGGCGCTGCCAGCGATCGTGCGCACAGCGGCGTCCAGATCAGCGGCGGTCAGGTCAGGACCCTTGGCCTTGGCGATTTCTTCAGCTTGAGCGCGGGTCAGCGTGCCGACCTTGTCGGTATGCGGCTTGGCCGAACCCTTTTGCACGCCAGCAGCCTTCTTGATGAGGACCGTCGCGGGCGGGGTCTTCATGATGAAGGTGAAGCTCTTGTCCGCGAAGGCGGTGATCACCACCGGAATCGGCAGACCAGGCTCCATGCCTTGGGTCTTGGCGTTGAACGCCTTGCAGAATTCCATGATGTTCAGGCCGCGCTGACCCAGGGCCGGGCCAATCGGGGGGGAGGGGTTAGCCTTACCAGCCGGTACTTGCAGCTTGATAAAGCCGACGATCTTCTTCGCCATGCTTTGCTCCTTGCGGGTGATATCGCCCCGACCAGTGCGGACGGGGCTCCCCGGGGGTTAATTTCAGGTCTTTTCGACCTGGCTGAAATCGAGTTCGACGGGCGTGGCGCGACCAAAAATGGTGACCGACACGCGAACCTTGCTCTTTTCGTAGTTGACTTCTTCGACGTTGCCGTTGAAGTCCGCAAATGGACCTTCCTTGACCCGAACCATCTCGCCCACTTCGAACAGGATCTTGGGGCGGGGTTTCTCGACGCCCTCTTCCATTTGGGAGAGGATCTTTTCGACTTCCTTTTCGGAAATCGGGGTCGGACGATTGCCCGAACCACCCAAAAAGCCGGTGACTCGGTTGGTGTTCTTGACCAGGTGCCACGTTTCGTCGGTCAGGTCCATTTCAACCAGGACGTAACCGGGGAAAATGCGGCGCTCGGTGATCGACTTCTGGCCACCCTTGACCTCGACGACTTCCTCGGAGGGCACAAGAATGCGGCCAAAAGACGTTTGCAGGCCCGCGCGCTCGATGCGCTCGTTCAGGGCCTTGTGTACGCTTTTTTCCATGCCGGAGTACACATGGACGACATACCAACGCTTACTCATTCGCCGTCCTTATTTCCAGCCCAACAGCAGGCCGTAGAGAATCCATTCGATGCCCTTGTCGAGCACCCACATGAAAATGCCCATGATCGCCACGAACGCGAAAACGATACCCGTCATCTGGGTCGTTTCCTTGCGGGTGGGCCACGCGACACGCTTGACTTCGTTGTAGGACTCGCTGGCAAAGCTCAGGGTGCGGCGGCCGGGCTCGCTGAACCAGGCGATCGCAGCGGCGATCACGAGGCCGCCGACGAATACGCCAATACGGGCGGCCATCGGCTGTGCGCTAAGCACGGAAAACCCGACGATGCCAGCAATAACGACGAGAACCGCCAGCCCGAGCTTGACTCGGTCGGCGGTACTAGTTACGGTTTCTACGCTGGTATTAGACATATTGCGACGCGAGCCGCCGTGAATGCGTAACTCGCGATGATCTCCCGCGGGTTTATCCTGGCGGTGGCAGGGGCAGTAGGAATCGAACCTACAACCTTCGGTTTTGGAGACCGACGCTCTGCCAATTGAGCTATGCCCCTAAACACTTCAAACTTGTTCCGCAGTGCATTGGCTTGCGGAACCATACATAGTACTACTTTTACAGCAAAGATGGATAGAGGGGCTTGAAAGCCCACCCTACCCATCCGGGTATTGCTTACTTCAGGATCTTGGCGACGACGCCGGCGCCGACGGTACGACCGCCTTCACGG
>NZ_DAMDGT010000028.1:0-23034 GCF_032102605.1 Achromobacter sp.
GTCGGTCTCCTTGAAAACCATCATAGGCCTGCACACAAAAATCCGGACACTCCCCGGTCCGGAGCTGAACAGCACGCCCCCACCCCCAGAAACATTCGCCTAGAATGTCCCCCACCCCAATCCCCCCGCCAGCAAGCCCCAAATGCCCGCCACCCCCACCAGCGCCATCGCCTACGGCCTGGCCACCCTAGCCGCCGACGGCACCATTCTTGATACCTGGTATCCGCGTCCTTCCCTCGCCGACAATTCACCGGCTACCGGCACGCGTCACCTGACGCCCGAAGAAGCCCGCGCCGCGCTGGGGGAACACGTCGCCACGTCCCTCGTCCGGGACACGCGCCGCAAGGTCGATATCGTGGCCGTGCGCACCGCCATCGCCTCGCTGGACGAGCCGCCGGTCGATGCGCACGATGCCTATCTGCGCCTGCACTTGCTCAGCCACCGGCTCATTCGGCCGCATGGGGCCAACCTGGATGGGTTGTTCAACGTGCTGGCCAATGTCGCATGGACGTCGGCCGGGCCCTGCGCGGTGGATCAGGTGGATGCGCTGCGCTGGCATTTGCGCGCCAGCGGGCAGGTGCTGGAGATTCGCGGCGTGGACAAGATTCCGCGCATGACTGATTACGTCGTGGCCAGCGGCGTGCGCATTGCCGATACGGCGCGCGTGCGGCTGGGCGCGCATCTGTCGCCCGGCACCACGGTGTTGCACGAGGGGTTCTGCAACTTCAATGCCGGCACGCTGGGCGCGTCGATGGTCGAAGGGCGCATCAGCGCCGGCGTCACGGTCGACGACGGCACCGACATCGGCGGCGGCGCGTCGATCATGGGCACCATGTCCGGCGGGGGCAAGCAAGTGGTTTCCATCGGCAAGCGCTGCCTGTTGGGCGCCAACTCGGGCCTGGGCATTTCGCTGGGCGACGACTGCGTGGTCGAGGCCGGCTGCTACATCACTGCCGGCACGCGCGTGCTGACGCCGGAAGGCGCCGTCGTGAAGGCCGTGTCGCTGGCTGGCCAGCACGGGCTGCTGTTTCGCCGCAACTCGCAAACCGGCGCGGTGGAAACGCTGGTGCGCACGGCCGCTTGGGGCACGTTGAATCCCGCCCTGCATTCGGGCCATTGAAGGAAACACGGCCGCCGCCAGCGGCCATCGCGTGGAAGAAGCGCGCGGGTGGTGCGCGCCGCCTGCGGGCGCTTCCCGTCAGGCGTATTCCGCCGTCTGTCCCAGCTGGTTGTAGACCAGGTTTACGAACAGGTCGGAACTGAGCAGGCGCGTGACCGGGCACGAAAAAACCGTCTTGCCGTTGTCGTCCTGCAGGCTGACGGTGTCGGTCCAGTCGTTCAGATCGATGGGCGAAAGCGATTCGTACGGCCAGGTGGCGCCGTCGATGTGCAGTCCTTGTGCCGACAGGGACAACTCGCGGGTTTCCAGGTTCGGGAATTTGCCGTCCACGATGTAGCGGAACGTGACGCGCGCGCCTTGCTCGATCAGCGCTTCCAGCACGGGCAGGCGGTGCGCAACATACTGGGAGCGCAGCGCATCCATGAACTTGGCGAATTCGGCGACGCCGGACGCCGCGGTCCATGCGTTTTCCGTGCTGCTGCGGTAGGCCAGGCTGTCCACCTGAGCCGCTGCCGAGCCCTGCTCGCAGGTGTACAGGCAAAGATCCTGGATGCCGGCAAATGCGGTGTAAATGCGGGCGTTGCCCTGCTGGCTGACAACACCGTCTTCGTGCAATTCAAAGCAGTCCGGGGTGCTCCCCGTGCGTGTAAACACCGCGAATGCGTTTGTGGCCTGCGGGGTTTGGCTATCTGTCATGCAACTTCCTGATTGAGTTGGGGTGCTTTCGCGGCCCAGGACGTCGCAAAGTCATGCGATCCGTATTCTCCCCCATATGGGAAATACGTGCTTGATGACCCTTATTTACGGAATAAGCGGCGATATCATTCGCCCGGCGGAATCGGCGCGAATCGGTAGTGGTTCACATCGCCCCGGCCGGCGATGATGGCGGTGGACTCAGGGACCTCTTCCCATACGCCGGGCATTTCGGACAGCGGCTCGGACAGCAGCAGGAACGCATTGTCGTCCAGCGCGGCGATCTGCGCGTTGTCGGGATAGAGCTCGCGCAGATGCCGCACGCTGGTGTTGTGGAACAGGGTTCGCGAGTCGCCCTCGCTGGAATAGCGCACGGCGATCAGTCGTTCGCCGTCCAGTGCGCAGACCGTCATGTTGATGGGATGCGAGACGCCATGGCGCCGGCCCGTCTCTTCCACCGCGCCGACCATGCGCGCAATCGCGGCGACGGGGTCCTCGTCAAGGCCGAACGTCAACGCCAGCAAGAACATGACCTCGGAATCCGTGGAGCCTTCCAACGATCCGAAATAGGCCGGCGCGATCATCAGCATCAGGTCGCGCCGAAGCAGCGGATAGTCGCGGATGAGCCCGTTGTGCACGAACAGCCAATGCCCATGCCGGAACGGATGGCAGTTGGTTTCCTGGGCGGGCGTGTCGGTGGCCGCGCGGATGTGCGCAACGAACAGCGGCGCATGGATGGCGCGAGCCGCTTCCCGAAGGTTGCGGTCGTTCCAGGCCGGGTGCACGCTGCGATAGCGAAACGGCGGCTCCGGTGGACGGCCCTCGATGGGCCGGCTGTACCACCCCAGGCCGAATCCGTCTCCGTTCGTGGTGGTGGCGCCCAGCCGCGAATGCAGGCTCTGGTCGATGAGAGAGTGCTTGGCCTTGAACAGCACGCTCTCCATTTGCAGGGGACTACCGGTGTAAGCCAGCCAGCGGCACATGATGCGCTCCTTCGTTCCGGACGAACCCAGTGTAGGAGCGGCCGGCGCGATTGTTCAAGCCCGCGCACGGCTGCCGCGCTGCTTGTCCCTACTTTTTCAGCAGGGCCTTCAGCATGGCCATGCGTTCCTTCGGGTTCATGGCGGCGGTGGCCTCGTCTTCCTGGATGCGCACGTCGCCCAGTCCCATTTCCTCGATGAAACGCGAGGGTTCGCGCACCAGGTCCTCGCGGGCGCGTCGCCGGCGCTTGCACCAGCTGAGGTTCAGGCTGCGCTGCGCGCGCGTGATGCCCACGTACATCAGGCGGCGTTCCTCCTGGATGCGGGTGGCCAGGTTCTCGGCGGCACGCGCCGGATCGCCGACTTCGTCGTCCTTGCCCAAGTGCGGCAGCAGCCCTTCTTCCACGCCCGCCAGATAGACGTGGGGATATTCAAGCCCCTTGGACGCATGCAGCGTCGACATCTTCACGGCGTCGGGTTCTTCTTCCTCGCCACGCTCCAGCATGGTGACCAGCGCCACGTGCTGCACCAGGTCAAAGAGCGTCATGTCGTCCTCTTCAGCCTTGCGCTTGAGCCAGCCGGTGAGTTCCAGTACGTTCTGCCAGCGCGTCTGCGCGGGCCGTTCCTCGAACAGTTCGAAGAGGTGGCGTTCGTACTGGATGGCTTCCAGCAGGTCGTCCAGGATTGCGCCGGCGGGCTCGGCCGACGTGACCTCTTTGCCGGATGCCGCGCCCCGTCCGGCACGCCATTGCATGCGGCGGATGAATTCCGCGAAGGTGCGCAGCTGTTCAAGCTGGCGCGGCGCCAGCACGCTTTCCAGGCCGGTCTCGGCCACCGCGGCCAGCAACGATAGTTCGCGACTGGCCGCATACTGGCCCAGCGCCTGCAGCGTCGCCTGCCCGATGCCGCGCTTGGGCGTGGTGGCCGCCCGGATGAACGCGGGATCGTCGTCGTCGTTGGCCAGCACGCGCAGGTACGCCAGGATGTCACGCACTTCGGCCTTGTCGAAGAAGCTCTGGCCGCCGGAGATCGTGTACGGGATTTTCAGGTTGCGCAGCGCCTGTTCCAGGATGCGCGCCTGATGGTTGCTGCGGTACAGGATCGCGAAATCCTTCCATTGCGCCTGGCGCTCGAAACGCGCGGCCGAGACCTTCACGGCGATGGACTCGGCTTCGTGCTCCTCGCCGTCCATGGCCGACACGAGAATGGGTTCGCCCACTCCCAATTCGGACCACAGCTTCTTTTCGAACAGCTTGGGGTTCTTTTCGATCACCTGGTTGGCCGCAGCCAGGATGCGCTGCACGGACCGGTAGTTCTGCTCGAGCTTGATGAGCTTGATATTGGGGTAGTCGGTGGTCAGCTTGGCCAGGTTCTCGATCGTGGCGCCGCGCCAGGCGTAGATGGCCTGGTCGTCGTCGCCGACCGCCGTGAACATGGCCCGCGACCCCGTCAGCAACTGCACCAGTCTGTACTGGCACACGTTGGTGTCCTGGTATTCGTCCACCAGCAGGTAGCGCACGCGGTTCTGCCAGCGGGTGCGCACTTCTTCGTTGCTGGCCAGCAGTTGAGCGGGGATGCGGATCAGGTCGTCGAAGTCCACGGCCTGGTAGGCGGCCAGCGTGGCGGCGTAGCTGCGATAGACGTTGGCGGCCTCGACGTCGCCCGGCGTGACGGCTTCGCGAGCCGCATCGTCGGGTTCGATCAGGGCGTTCTTCCAAAGCGAAATAATGCCTTGCACGTGGCGCAGGCGCGCCTTGTCGGTGGTGGCCAGCAGTTCCTGGATGATCGACATGGCGTCGTCGGCGTCCAGGATGGAGAACGTGGGCTTCAGGCCGGCGTTACGCGCCTCTTCGCGCAGCATCTTCACACCAAGCGAGTGGAAGGTGCTGATGATCAGGCCCTTGGACAGCTTGCGGTCCACCAGCGTCTTCACGCGCTCGTCCATTTCGCGAGCGGCCTTGTTGGTGAAGGTCAGCGCCACCACGTTGCGGCCCATGTAGCCGCATTCACGCAGCAGGTAGGCGATCTTCTGCGTGATCACGCGCGTCTTGCCGCTGCCCGCGCCAGCCAGCACCAGGCAGGGGCCGTCCAGGTAGAGCGTGGCTTCCCGCTGCGCGGGATTCATGCCGTGGCCAATCGGTTCGCTTGCGGACATTGGAGGGTCAGGTCGTCATGCGTTAGCGGCGGCCACAATGCCAGGACGGCTGGCAAGCAAAGGGCATGCCGCCGCCCGTCAGTGGGCCGGATGAACGCGAGAAAAAGGGGACGGGCGCAGCCGCCGCAGCGGGTCTGCCGCGCCGGCGCGATAGAGGAAGAAGATCATAGAACAATCGGATCGATGGCGCATCGTCGGGTGGCCGCGATCAGATTTCCAGGGGATCGACTTCCAGTTGCCAGCGCACGCGCGCTTCGGTGGCCAGATAAGGAAGGTGATGCGACCAGGACGCAAGAAACGCCTGCAGGGCCGGCCTGCTGCTGCTTTCGGCCAGCAGTTGCGCGCGTTCGACGTTAGCGACGCGCACCACGCGCAGCGGCACGGGGTCGTACAGCATGACCGCGTCCATTCCGGGAAAGTCGGCGGCCCATTCGCCCTCGGGCAGCACCCGCGCCTGCTCGAGAAACGCCTGAGCGACCTTGAGTTCGCGCGCCTCGGCGGTCAGCAGCGCCTGATAAACGAACGGCGGCAGGCCCGTGCTTTCGCGTTCATGGAGCGCATGGCGCGCGAATCCCGCGTAATCGTGGCGCAACAGCGCCTGGTACACCGGCTGCTCGGGGTAACCGGTCTGGATCAGCACTTCGCCATTGCCGTGATGACGGCCGGCGCGGCCGGCCACCTGCATCAACTGCGCGAACAGGCGTTCGGGCGCACGGAAATCATGGGCGAACAGCATGGAGTCGGCGTTCAACACGCCTACCAGGCCCAGGCGCGCAAAATCGTGGCCCTTTGCCACCATCTGCGTGCCCACAAGAATGTCGACCTCGCCCGCATGCACGGAAGCGAACAGCGCTTCGGCGCTGCCCTTCTTGCGCGTGCTGTCGGCGTCGATGCGCAGGATGCGCGCTTCGGGGAAGAGTTCAGCCAGATGCTCTTCTACGCGCTGCGTGCCGCGGCCCATCGGGGCCAGGTCCTGATCGCCGCACTCCGGGCAGGCGCGCGGCACGGGAGCCTGATAGCCGCAGTGATGGCATTGCAGGCGATGGCCGCGTCCGTCCGTGCGATGCAGCACGGTGAAGGCGGTGCAGCGGGGGCAATTGCTGACCCAGGCGCAGGACTGGCAATGCAGAACCGGCGAATAACCGCGCCGATTCAGGAAGATCAGCGATTGCTCTTTGCGCTCTAGCCGCTGGCCGATGGCGTCGATCAATTGGGGGGACAGGCCCTGCTTCAACTGCAGTCGACGCGTGTCCACCAGCCGCATCGTGGGCAGCGCGCTGGACCGCGCGCGGCCCGGCAAGGTCAGGCGCAGATAGCGTCCCCGCTCGGCGTGCTGCCAGGTTTCCAGCGACGGGGTGGCCGAGCCCAGCACCACGGGAATGTCCAGGTCATGCGCGCGCCAAACGGCGAGATCGCGCGCCGAATAGCGCAAGCCATCCTGCTGCTTGTACGACGCATCGTGCTCTTCGTCGACCACGATCAGGCCCAGCTCGGTCATGGGCGCGAAAATCGACATGCGCGTGCCCAGCAGCATGCGGGCCTGGCCGCGCTGGGCGCGAGTCCAGGCTTGCAGGCGTTCGCCGTCCGACAAGCCGCTGTGCATGACGGCCAGCCCTTCCGGCCCCACCAACGCCTCCAGGCGAGCCCGCAACGCGCCTTCCAGCTGAGGCGTCAGGTTGATTTCGGGCACCATCAGCAGCACCTGCCGCCCCGCCGCCAGCACGCGTTCCGCGGCGCGCAAATAGACCTCCGTCTTGCCGCTGCCCGTCACGCCGTGCAACAGCACGGGCTTGAAGCCGTCGAGCGCAGCGATGGTTTCCACCGCGGCGCGCTGGGCGTCATTCAGTTCAGGCGGATGGTCGGGGTTGGCCGGCGCACGCGCCGTCTTGCGCTTGCGAGCGTCCATGCGCGCCACCGGGCCTTCACCTGAGCGCTTGCCCTGATACGAGGTGGGCTTGCGCAGGGGAGGCGGCAGCGTGGGCAGCATCACCTCGCCCAGGGGCCGTTGATAGTAGTCCGCGGCAAAGCGCGCCATCCGCAGCCAGGCCTCATCGAAGGGCGGCAAATCGTCCAGCACGGCTTCGATCGGCCGGATCTGCTTGGGGTCGTAGGAGGGCTCGGCCGGATTGCCCACCACCACGCCGATCATCTTGCGCCGCCCGAACGGGACGATTACCCGCAGCCCTCCCGCAATGGGGGCATCGCTGCGGTAGTCGAAGGGTCCCGGCAGCGGCACATCCAGCGCGACGCGCACCCAGCAGGGCTCGGCGGTGGCCGTTGTTGCGCGCTCGTCAGACATGGAGGCTCGGATGGGACATGTACAGAAAAAGTATCAGCTAAAAGTATGAGACGCCCATCGGGCGATTTTCCAGCATCAGCGCCTGTGAAGGCGTCGCTCTTCCACCGGCGCCTGTGGATAACTTTGGGGAAAAGGCTGGAGCAACATTAGAAAATGGAATAAGGCAAGAATGCGCAAACTGATGCATCCCTGTTGATAAATCAATTTTCTTCAGCAATAACAATGACTTGAAGCCGGTTTCGAGATTGTAAGCCAGCATATAAAGGGTTTCCCCCGAGCCGGATTTTATTGTGTACAAGTCCCCGACCCGGCCCCATCTGCCCCGGCCCTCAGAGCCGAAGCGTTCACTTACTTACCCGCGCAGGCCGCGGCTGTATTGATGGACTTCATCGACCAATTCAGCTACGGCATCTGGCGGAGTGAAGCGCGAAATCCCATGTCCCAGGTTGAAGACGTGGCCGCCCTTGCCTACCGGTCCGAATGCGTCCAGCACACGGCGCGCCTCGGCGCGGATGGCGCTGCCACCGCCAAATAGGGCCATCGGATCCAAGTTGCCCTGGAAGGCAACGGAGTCGCCGGTACGGCGGCGGGCCGCCGCCAGATCCACCGTCCAGTCCAGGCCGACGGCGTCGCTGCCGCAAGCCGCGATGTCTTCCAGCCACTGCCCCCCGCCCTTCGTGAAGACGATGACCGGCACACGGCGGCCTTCGTGCTCACGCGTCAGGCCGTCGACGACCCTGCGGGTATAGGCAAGGGAAAACTGCTGGAACAGCCCGTCGGCCAGCACGCCGCCCCAACTGTCGAACAGCATGACGGCCTGCGCACCCGCGGCGATCTGCGCATTCAGGTACTGCAGCGTGGCTTCGGCATTGATTTCAAGGATGCGATGCAGCAGGTCGGGACGCGAATACAGCAGCGTCTTGATCAGGCGGTAGTCGTCGCTGCCCTTGCCTTCCACCATGTAACAGGCGATGGTCCACGGACTGCCGGCAAAGCCGATCAGAGGCACTTTGCCGTCCAGATCGCGCCGGATCACGCTGACCGCGTCGAAGACGTAGCGCAACTTTTCCATGTCGGGCACCGCCAGGCGGGCCACATCGTCCTCGGTGCGGATGGGATGGGCAAAGCGCGGCCCTTCGCCTTCGGCGAAGTCCAGGCCCAGGCCCATGGCATGAGGCACGGTAAGGATGTCGGAAAACAGGATCGCCGCGTCCAGGTCGTAGCGCTCGAGCGGCTGCAGCGTGACTTCCGAAGCGTAGTCCGGGTTCTGCGCCAGGCCCATGAACGAACCTGCACGCGCCCGGGTTTCGCGGTACTCGGGCAGATAGCGACCCGCCTGGCGCATCAGCCAGATGGGGGTATAGGGCACGGGTTCGCGCAGCAAGGCGCGCAAGAACACATCGTTCTTCAGGGGAGCAGACACGGCTATCCTCGGCGATCGGAAGCCGTGAGTTTACTTCCCCTGGCTGACAAGGCGGGCGCCCGCGGATTTCGGGGTTTGAGCCCACGCAATGCGCAACGGCGTCGGGGTGGTGTGACGCTGGGGCGCAGGGTCCAGCGAACAGCCGCCCAAGCCCAGGTCAGCTGGCGACCGGGACCAGGCGGCCGGATGCCGCCCGGCTTTTTCTAGGGTTCCGCGCCGTCACCGCCCGCCTCCAACGCGGCCAGGCGGTACGGAGCCGCTTCGATGCCGTGCTTGCGCATCAGCGCCCAGAACGCGCGCCTGTGCTTGGCGCATGCGCGGGCAGCCTGGGCCACATTGCCGCCGTGTCGCGACAAGGCATGGCGAATGTATTCGCGCTCGAAACCGCTAACCACTTTCGCCTTGGCGACCCGGAAGGATTCGTGCGACGTGCGCCGATGCTGATGGCGCAGGTGGGTCAGGGCGTCGTCGACGACGTCGGCGGCCACGCGAGGGCGCAGAGGCGCGGAAGGCGTGGCCTCACCGGCCAGATTCCGAGTACCGAGGTAGCTGGCCCGCCGTTCATGCACGACGCTGGCCGTGGCCGCGCCCCGCGAGGCGCCAGGCCGAGCCAGCCGATGCAGCCGCGCGCGCAGGCTTTCCACGCAGGCCGGCTGGGTGATGAAATCCGCCGCGCCCAGTGACAGGAGATCCAGGATGGCCGGCGCCTTTACGTCGTGCACGAGGAGCAGGATGGGTGTGGTCAGGGTTTCGCCCGCCTGCTGCAGGGCCATGCGCGCCCAAGCCAGCGAGCACGGCGCCACGGGCAGGATGCAGTTGTCGTAACGCCTGAGCGCCACCGCAAGCCGAGCAAGCGTATCCGTGGGCGGCGCCGCGCCATCCGTGACCCCGCCCTGCGCGAGCGCCGCCAGGGGCACGGGATGGAGCCGCACACGGGCCAGCCGCGGCTGATGGTCCGACACCCAAGCGCCCATGGCCGACTCGTGGCCGGGCCCCAACAAGACTCCGCAATCCAGCATGTCTCGCACTGCCTTCCCCCTTCACAACGGAAAGTTGAAGGCTACTGTTGCAGAACGCGCCCGCCTATTCGTAGTGGACGCATTGCGGTTGACCGCAGCTGGTGTGCGCGCCGCGAGGAGCGACACAGTCTGCTCATCGCGGCGCAACGCCCAGGCATGAAAAAAGCGGCCCGAAGGCCGCTTTCTTGAGGCGCGGGGCAAGCCCCGGAATACCGCCTTGCCGCTCAGTGCGAGCGACCGCCTTGACGCAGCTTGCGCGCCGCGATGGCTTGCGCAGCCAGCATGGCGAGCTCGGCTTCGACGACAGCGATGTCAGCCTTGTCCTTGGCGTTGGCCAGGGCCAGTTCGGCCTTCTGGCGCGCTTCCAGCGCACGGGCTTCGTCCAGGTCGGAGGCACGGATAGCCGTGTCGGCCAGGACCGTCACGCTGCCCGGCTGAACCTCGAGGATACCCCCGGCGACGAAGATGTTTTCCTCGCCTTGGTCGGCACGAACGATCTTGACCGTTCCGGGGCGTATGCGCGAGATCAGCGGGGTGTGGCCGGGCAGAATGCCCAGTTCACCCGCTTCGCCAGGCAGAACCACGAACTTCGCCTCACCGGTGAAGATCGCTTCCTCTGCGCTGACCACATCCACATGCAGGGTAGCCATATCGGTTCCTTATTGCAGTTTCTTGGCCTTCTCGAAGGCCTCGTCGATCGAACCGACCATGTAGAAGGCCTGTTCCGGCAGCGCATCGCACTCGCCGTTAACGATCATCTTGAAACCACGGATGGTTTCGGCCAGCGGAACGTACTTGCCGGGCGAACCGGTGAACACTTCAGCAACGTGGAACGGCTGCGACAGGAAGCGCTGGATCTTGCGCGCGCGGGCCACGGCCTGCTTGTCTTCCGGCGACAGTTCGTCCATGCCCAGAATCGCGATGATGTCGCGCAGTTCCTTGTAGCGCTGCAGCGTTTGCTGCACGCCACGCGCAACGGCGTAGTGCTCTTCGCCGACGACTTGCGGGTCGAGCTGGCGGCTGGACGAATCCAGCGGGTCCACGGCCGGGTAGATACCCAGTGCGGCGATGTCACGCGACAGCACGACGGTGGAGTCCAAATGCTGGAAGGTCGTGGCAGGCGACGGGTCGGTCAAGTCATCCGCAGGGACGTACACGGCCTGGATCGAGGTAATCGAGCCGGTCTTGGTCGACGTGATGCGCTCTTGCAGCTTGCCCATTTCTTCGGCCAGCGTGGGCTGATAACCCACCGCCGACGGCATACGACCCAGCAGTGCGGACACTTCGGTACCGGCCAGGGTGTAGCGGTAGATGTTGTCAACGAAGAACAGGATGTCGCGGCCTTCGTCGCGGAACTTCTCGGCCATCGTCAGGCCGGTCAGCGCCACGCGCAGACGGTTGCCGGGGGGTTCGTTCATCTGACCGAACACCATCGCAACCTTGTCCAGAACGTTCGACTCTTCCATTTCGTGGTAGAAGTCGTTGCCTTCACGGGTACGCTCACCCACGCCGGCGAACACCGACAAACCGCTGTGCTGCTTGGCGATGTTGTTGATGAGTTCCATCATGTTGACGGTCTTGCCCACGCCGGCGCCGCCGAACAGGCCGACCTTGCCGCCCTTGGCGAACGGGCAAACCAAGTCAATAACCTTGATGCCGGTTTCCAGCAGTTCCACCGACGGCGACAGTTCGTCGAAACGGGGAGCGGCCTGGTGGATGCCACGCTTTTCGTCGTGCTGGATCGGGCCGGCTTCGTCGATGGGACGACCCAGCACGTCCATGATGCGGCCGAGCGTGCCGGTGCCGACGGGCACCGAGATCGGGGCGCCCGTGCCCGTGACTTTCATGCCGCGGCGCAGACCGTCGCTGGAGCCCAGCGCAATAGTACGCACCACGCCGTCGCCCAGCTGTTGTTGCACTTCCAGCGTCAGACCCTTTTCGGCGAACGAGGAACCCTCGTCGGCCAGAGTAAGCGCTTCATAGATCTTGGGCATTTGATCGCGGGGGAACTGAATATCCACCACGGCGCCGATGCACTGAACGATGGTTCCGTTGCTCATGTCGATTCCTTGCTTGATAGCTTTTGACGGGATGCTGCCTGCCTTAAACGGCGGCAGCGCCCCCTACGATTTCCGAAATTTCTTTGGTGATCGCGGCCTGACGGGTCTTGTTGTAGACCAGTTGCAGATCGCCGATGACCTTCTTGGCGTTGTCCGACGCCGCCTTCATGGCGACCATCCGGGCCGACTGCTCCGAAGCCATGTTCTCGGCCACGGCTTGGTACAGCAGGCCTTCAACGTAACGCTGCAGCAGGTCGTCGATCACGCTACGGGCGTCGGGTTCGTAGATGTAGTCCCAGCTGTAGTCCGACTTCACTTCCGAGGTCTTGGCCAGGCTATCGGCGCCCGTCTGGTACGGATCTTCCAAACCGCTGGCCAGAGGCAGCAGACGCAGGAACAACGGCTCTTGCTTCATCGTGTTGACGAAGCGGGTCGATGCCACGTACAGCGCGTCGATACGGCCTTCCAGATAGGCGTCCAGCTGCACCTTGATCGCGCCCAGCAGGCGGTCGAGTTGCGGCTTGTCGCCCAGTTGCACTTCCTGGGAAACCAGTTTGGCGCCGATACGGGTCAGCACACCCACGCCCTTGTTGCCGAAAGCGGTCGCTTGGACGGCGATGCCGTTTTTCTCGAACTCTTTCAGCTTGCCCAACGTCACGCGGGTGATGTTGGTGTTCAGGCCGCCGCACAAACCCTTGTCGGTCGTCACCATGACCACGCCGACCGCCTTGATTTCGCGTTCGACCAGGTACGGGTGGCTGTACTCGGGATTGGCCTGCATCAGGTGCGCAGCGATCTCGCGCACCTTGGTGGCGTACGGACGGCCAGCACGCATCCGTTCCTGCGCCTTGCGCATCTTGGATGCGGCGACCATTTCCATCGCCTTGGTGATCTTGCGCGTGTTTTGCACGCTCTTGATCTTGGTTCGGATTTCCTTAATTCCGGGCATTGCGCTTTCCTGTGAAGACTGGCCGATGGGTTCCGCTCGCGCCTCAACCATCCGGGAAGGATGGGTGAGGCGTCTCGGACGCCTAACCCATCACTTTCTTAAAAAGCACCGTGCTTCTTGAATTCCTGGACGGCGGAGGCCAGTTCGGCCTCGTCGTCCTTGGACAGTTCCTTGGTGTCTTCGATGCGCTGGATCAGGGCCGCGTGCTTGGCCTTCAGTTGATCCTTCAGCGACTTTTCGAACGACAGCACTTGGGCCACGTCCACGTCATCCAGGTAGCCGTTGTTGACCGTGTACAGCGTGACGGCCAGTTCCCACACTTGCAGCGGCTGGTATTGCGGCTGCTTGAGCAGTTCGACCACGCGCTTGCCGCGTTCCAGCTGGCGACGGGTCGCGTCGTCCAGGTCGGAAGCGAACTGCGCGAAGGCGGCCAGTTCACGGTATTGCGCCAAGTCGGTACGGATACCGCCGGACAGCTTCTTGACGACCTTGGTCTGAGCAGCGCCACCGACGCGCGACACCGAAATACCGGCGTTGATTGCGGGGCGGACACCGGCGTTGAACAGGTCGGTTTCCAGGAAGATCTGGCCGTCGGTGATCGAGATCACGTTGGTCGGAACGAAGGCCGACACGTCGCCTGCCTGCGTTTCGATGATCGGCAGTGCGGTCAGCGAACCGGTCTTGCCCTTGACGGCGCCTTCGGTGAACTTCTCGACGTACTCTTCGTTCACGCGGGCAGCTCGTTCCAGCAGGCGCGAGTGCAGGTAGAACACGTCGCCCGGGTAGGCTTCGCGGCCCGGCGGACGGCGCAGCAGCAGCGAGACCTGGCGATAGGCCCAGGCTTGCTTGGTCAGGTCGTCATAGACGATCAGGGCGTCTTCGCCGCGATCGCGGAAGTATTCGCCCATCGTGCAGCCGGCGTAGGCGGCCAGGTACTGCATGGCGGCGGAGTCGGAAGCCGAGGCGGCCACGACGATGGTGTATTCCATCGCGCCGTGCTCTTCGAGCTTGCGGACCACGTTGTTGATCGTCGAAGCCTTCTGGCCGATGGCGACGTACACGCAGGTGACGCCCTTGCCCTTCTGGCTGATGATGGTGTCGACTGCCACGGCGGTTTTGCCGGTCTGGCGGTCGCCAATGATCAGTTCGCGCTGGCCGCGGCCGATCGGCACCATCGAGTCGATAGCCTTGACGCCGGTTTGCAGCGGTTGCGACACCGAGCGGCGGGCGATAACGCCAGGCGCCACTTTTTCGATGATGTCGGTTTCCTTGGCGTTGACCGGACCCTTGCCGTCGATGGGCTCGCCCAGCGTGTTGACCACGCGGCCTTTCAGTTCCGGACCAACCGGGACTTCCAGAATGCGGCCGGTCGTCTTGACCTGGTCGCCTTCGGAAACGCCGGTGTAGTCGCCGAGAATAACGGCGCCGACGGAATCACGCTCGAGGTTGAGCGCCAGACCGAAAACGTTGTTGGGGAATTCGAGCATTTCGCCCTGCATCACGTCCGACAGGCCGTGGATGCGGGTAATACCGTCGGTCACGGACACGACGGTGCCCTGAGTACGGACATCAGCCGAAGCGCCCAGGCCCTCGATGCGGCTCTTGAGCAGTTCGCTGATCTCGGAGGGATTGAGTTGCATATTGACTCCTGGAATCCTGTTAGTAGCCTTAAGCGGCGAGCTGATCGCGCATGCGGACCAATTGGGCTTGTACGGAAGTATCGAGCACCTGGTCGCCGACGGCCACGCGCACGCCGCCGATCAACGACGGGTCGACGGTAACGCTGGGCTTGAGCTTGAGGCCGAATTTTTGTTCGAGCGCGACGACGAGGTCCTTGACCTGGGCATCGCTGAGCTCGAACGCACTGGTGATTTCCGCCTGCGCCGTGCCTTCGTGACGATTCCGCAGCACGACGAATTGCGAGGCGATGTCGGGCAGCAACAGCAGACGGTCGTTTTCGACCAGCAGCTCGATGAAATTGCGGGCGGCTTGCGGCAGATCGGCCTTGATCAGGCTGGCGAACAGGTCGACGCGCTGCTTTTCACCCAGACGCGGGTCGGCCATGGCCTCGCGCACGTCGGGGTTGGAGGCGACCTGCGACATTTCGCTGACCAGGTCGGACCACGCCGGCAAACCGGCCTTGTCGTCGCGCGCTGCGCTGAAGAGGGCTTCAGCGTAGGGCCGGGCAACAGTGGAAAGTTCAGCCATGACGGTCCCGGATTAGAGCTGCGCGCGGAGCTGGTTCAGCAGCTCGGCGTGTGCGCGGGCGTCAACCTCGCGCTTGAGGATCTGTTCAGCACCCTTGACAGCCAGCGCGGCGACGTCGTCGCGCAGCGCTTCACGGGCGCGCTGGACTTCTTGTGCGGCATCCTGGGCAGCCTGCGCCACGATGCGGGCACGCTCGGCTTCCGCTTCGCGGCGGGCCTGCTCGATCAGGGAGGCGGCTTGCTTCTCGGCCTCGATGATGCGTGCGTGGTTTTCGGACTTGGCAGAAGCCTCGATCAGACTGACGCGCGCCTGGGCTTGAGCCAGGTCGGCTTTGCCCTTCTCGGCGGCGGCCAGGCCGTCGGCGATTTTTTGGCGGCGCTCGTCCATCGCCTTCGTCAGGGGAGGCCACACGAATTTCATCGTGAACCAGCCCAGAACGAAGAACACGAGCATCTGGAAAATGATCGTCGCGTTCAGATTCACGGTCGTTCCTTTAACACCTTGCGGCTCCGACCGCACCCGGAAAGGGTCGTCGCGGAGCACTCGATACTTTGCTGACCGGCGATGGAGCGGATGCCCTCATCGCCGCCAGCGTCATGACCCACCTATTTGCCGGCGGGCGGTGCCTTAGCCGACGAACGGATTGGCGAAGGCGAACAGCATGGCGATACCCACGCCGATCAGGAATGCCGCGTCGATCAGGCCAGCCAGCAGGAACATCTTCGTTTGCAGAGCGTTCATCAGTTCAGGCTGACGAGCCGAGGCTTCCAGATACTTGCCGCCCATCAGTGCGATGCCGATGCAAGCGCCGATAGCGCCCAGACCGATGATAAGACCGCAAGCGAGGGCAACGAAAGCGACGTTGGTCATGACAACTCCTTGGTTAGAAATCTGAAGTCAAAAATTGAAAAATAAGAGGTACTGCTCAATGCAAGATAATCTTGCTATCCAGCGCTGGCCGGGTGGCCAACGCCGGAAATCCGGGGGATCAGTGGCCTTCGTGAGCCTGGCCGAGGTACACCAGCGTCAGCATCATGAAGATGAAGGCCTGCAGCAGGACGATCAGGATGTGGAAGATCGCCCAGATGGAACCGGCCAGGATGTGGCCGACGCCCAAGCCGATGCTGGCGCCGTTGAAGCCGGTCCAGGCGCCGCCCAGGAGGGCGATCAGCATGAAAATCAGTTCGCCGGCGAACATGTTGCCGAACAACCGCATGCCCAGCGACACGGACTTGGCGGCGTATTCGATCAGGTTCAGCAGCAGGTTGAACGGAGCCAGCACGACGGCGCCCAGGCCATGCGCATGGAACGGCGCGGTGAACAGTTCCTTCACGAAACCGCCCGGCTTCTTGATCTTGATGCCGTAGTAGAACATCAGGAGCAGCACGCCCAGCGACATGCCCATCGGCACGTTCAGGTCGGCGGTCGGCAGAATGCGGTGGTAGTAGAGAGGATCACCGTGTTCGGCGCCCAGGCCCGTCAGGCGCCAGATCGACGGCAGCAGGTCGACAGGCAGCAAGTCCAGCGCGTTCATCAGGATGATCCAGAGGAACACGGTCAGGGCGAGCGGAGCGATGAAAAGACGGCTCTTGGCGTTGTGGACGATGCCCTTGGCCTGGTCGTCGACCATGTCGACGATCATTTCCACGAAGGCCTGGAAGCGGGACGGAACGCCGCTGGTGGCGCGGCGCGCAGCGCGCCACAGGAAGAAAATGACGATCAGGCCCATCAGGCCGGACCAGAACAACGAGTCGTAATTGATGATGTCGAACTGAGCAATAGCGCTCTGTTTCTCACCCGTATTGTTCAGATGCACCAAGTGATGCTGAATATACGCGGATTGAGGCGACACGTCGCTGGCAGCAGCCATTTGAATCCTACCCTATTTGCTGTATGCCCGGCCCTTGCGAACCGGACGATTCCACGATTTCGTTTGCCGCAACTTACTCGGCGCTAAGACAGCCTGCGGAACATCAAGAGCAGGAGGTAGCCTTTCAAGGTGAGTATCAGGCCGAGCAACGCGGCAGGCCATACAAGCCAGTCCTGCGTCACACGCGAAAGCAGCCACAACAGCAATGCCGTTGCGAACAGCTTGATCAACTCACCAGAGAGAAAGGTAAAGGGACTGGCCTTACCGGCCCGTACGCTGACAGCCAGGCGCAATGCGAACAACGCATTGGGTATGAAATACGCTCCTGCCCCCGCCAGCGCCGACCAACCTGCCGCCGCCCCTCCGACAACCCCCGCAATTACTGCTGCTGCGAGCCCCATGGCGCCCTGCGCGGCCAATGCCAACAGGAGCCCACGGCTTGCTTGAGCATTTAACGCCGCGCGATCCGCGTCGTTAAGAACTAGAACCTTATCAACCATGTCCGGATCCAATGTTTCCTGGCCCGGGCTGTGGTCGTTTTGGCCCATACCGCGCTTCAGACTTTGCTGTTGCTGCATGGCGTTCTGCTGCATCAAACTTCCCCGCTTTGCTTCTTGCCCCCTGTCAGAACCGGCGCAATTCTAGGCGCATGTTCTTATCCCGCAAGCGTCAAACCCGCAGAGTATAGCGTGATTCTTTTTACCCTAGCAAATGAACTTTCGGCCGTTTGTAAGGCGACAACAACGGTCCGGAACTCGACTGAAAACGGGGCGCGACCGAGCAGGCCAGCCCCCCCTGGGCGGCTCTGACTCAACGTGCGAAAAGCCGCGCGGCCTCCATGAGGAGGCCGCGCGGCGCGAGCAACGTCAGGGCGCTCAGTCTTCCTTGACAGGCGGAGGCGCCCACTGTCCGTCCAGCGCCGTGTCTTGCGGCCAGTACAGACGCATGCTGAGCAGGAAGGGACCGTCCGCGGCAGGAGTGCTGACCCAGTTGGCGCGCTTGGCTTCACCCGGGTCGCGTCGCTGGACGTAGATGTCCAGCGAGCCGTCGGCGTTGTACTTCAGGTTGTCGGTGCTGCGCAGAACGTAGCGGTTGGCCGGGTTCTCGGCAAAGCCGTACTTGTCGTTGTAGACATGCAGGGACCAGAACGCATTGGCGGGCGGAAGCTGGCCCTTGTCGAAGTGCAGCACGTAGTCTTCGCTGGCATCGAGTGCGCGGCCCTTGGAATCGGACACCGTCACGGGATACAGCACATCTTCAGGCGTCGGCGCGCCCAGGCCCGCGTAGGCGATGGCGGCGCGGCGCGGGTAATCGGTGCCGTACGTGCCGATGCCGCTCAGCACCGTGTTCCAACCGTTCAGGGGCTTGCCCAGACGCGACACCCCGTCGGCGATGCGGCGACCGGCCAGCGGCTGCGCATCCGTGAGCGCCTGCTGCACGGCCGGGCTCAAGCGGCCATACGAGAACGGCTGCCGGTCGTCCAGGCCGATGCGGCGCATGCGGTCCAGGATCGGCGTGTCGTTGGCGTGCGGCGGATTGTTGCGCAACACGTCGAAGAACACGGCGAAGTACGTGGCCGCGTCCATGCCTGCAACCTGCTCGGCTGGCGTGCCGTCCGGCACGGTCGTCGCCGGCGCGGGGGTAGGCATGGGCAGGCCGCTGCCGATGGGGGCCGTGCCCACGCCCGGTCCGGTCTGCGGAAAGGCCGTTCCCGCGTTACGGCCGCGCGGAGCGGTAGTGGGCGTCACCGGCACCACCAGCGGTCGTGACGTCATTCCGGTTTGGATCTGGTTGACCGCGGCATAGTCTTGCGGACCACCCGCCTGCGTCCAGCCAATGAGCCAGCCCATCGAGGTCGGGCTGCGGATCACGTCGACGCCCGCCGGCAGCGTGCCCTGCCAGTTCGGTCCGACGATGGCGAAGGACTGCGCGCCCTGGCCGTTCGTGCGCGTGCCGCGAGACGCGAACACGTCGCTCCACATATCCAGGGCCGACAGCACTGTGTAGCGGCCGCCCGTGTCGGGCAGGTTGACGATCAGCGGCGCGCGCGAAACGTCGAACCACAGGCTGGAGTAAAGGGCGTCGGCGCTCGGCCATGGCGTGTCGGACGCGCGCGGATCCGGAAAGGACGCTTTGTGTCCAAACTGGTTCATGGGCGCTTTGCCGTCCAGCGAGCTTTGCACCGCGGTGGCCTGGCGTCGCGCCAGCTCCATCAGCACCATCGGATACGCATAGACATAAGCGTCGATGGCGATGTCGCGCAGTTCCTGCTCGCTCATCCGCGGCGCGGCTGCCTGGGCGGCCGGGTACGGCGTCTCGGACACGAGGCGCAGGGACGGCTGCGGAGATTGAGCCTGGGCGACGTTGAGAAAGCAGACGCTGAGCGCGCCGGCAAGCGCAGCAGTAGACAGCCGGCGAGTAGCGGTAGGTATACGCATGCAAGGCTCCTTCTTGGTTTTGTTTGCAAGTGAGCCGCCGCGCGAGACTTGCCAGTTGGGGCAAGCCTCTCTGGCGCGGCACCTCGGTATGACGCCGTTTCAGGATAGGGCCGAACTATGCAACAAGGTGCTAGCCAGTCGTTTCAAGGCGAAACGTCGCGCGCGCGCAAGAAAGAGCATGAAAAAGCGCGCCCACACGGGGCGCGCCGGCAACCGAGGGACCTGAAAGGGACTCAGGACCCGACGTAACAAGCATTAACGGTGTTTGAAGTCCGGTTTGCGCTTTTCGGTGAACGCGGCCATTCCTTCCTTCTGGTCTTCGGTGGCAAACAGCGAGTGGAAGACGCGGCGCTCGAACAGCAAGCCTTCGTTGAGAGAGCCTTCGAATGCGCGGTTCACGCATTCCTTGGCCATCATGACGGACGGCAGGGACATGGAGGCAATCACCGTCGCGGCGTCCAGGGCTTCTTCTAGGAGCTTGTCCGCGGCCACGACGCGCGACACCAGGCCCGCGCGCTCAGCTTCTTCGGCGCCCATCATGCGCGCGGTCAGGGCGAGGTCCATGGCCTTGGCCTTCCCGACGGCGCGCGGCAGGCGCTGCGTGCCGCCAGCGCCGGGGATCACGCCGAGCTTGATCTCGGGCTGCCCGAACTTGGCGGTGTCGGCGGCGATGATGATGTCGCACATCATGGCCAATTCGCACCCGCCGCCCAAGGCGTAGCCGCCGACCGCGGCGATCACGGGCTTGCGGATGCGCTTGAGGGTTTCCCAATTGCGGGTGATGTATTCGCTGCCGTACACGTCCATGTACGACCAGTCCTTCATGGCGCCGATGTCGGCGCCCGCGGCAAACGCCTTTTCGCTGCCGGTGATGACCACGCAGCCGATGTCGGCATTGGCCTCGAAGGCGAGCAGCGCGGCGCCGAGCTCGTCCATCAGCTGATCGTTGAGCGCGTTGAGCGCCTTGGGACGATTCAGCGTCAGCAGGCCGACTCGGCCACGGGTTTCGACCAGTACAAACGACTCGCTCATTGATTGTCTCCAGTAATAAGATATGAGCATGAAAAAACCAGATGCCGTACCTGCCATACTTTACCGCCTTGCGCCGCATGATCCGGCCGGCCACCGCTACCGGATAACCCTTACCGTCACCACGCCTTCGCCTGCCGGCCAGCGCCTGTCGTTGCCGGCCTGGATCCCGGGCAGCTACCTGATCCGCGACTTCTCGCGCCAGATCGAGTCCGTGTCGGCGTATTCGGGCACGCGGCGCGTCAATGTCGACAAAATAGACAATCACACGTGGCAGGCTGCGCCCTGCGATGGACCGCTGCGCGTGGAATACACGGTCTACGCCTGGGACCTGTCCGTGCGCGGCGCGCACCTGGACGAGACACACGGCTTTTTCAATGGCACCAGTGTCTTCCTGCGCGTTCACGGCCAGGACCACCTGCCCTGCCTGGTGGATCTGGCGCCTCCGCGCGGCATCGACGGCTGGAAGGTCTACACCAGCCTGCCACTGGCGCTCGGCCACAACGGGGCGGCCCGCCGCCATGGATTCGGGCTGTATCTGGCGCCGGACTACGACGCGCTGATCGATCACCCCGTGGAAATGGGCACGCCGCAGGTGGCGCGTTTCGTCGCGCACGGGGCGGAGCACGAGCTTGTGTTCACCGGCGTCGCGCCGAACCTGGACCTGGCGCGGATTACCGAGGACGTGAAGAAGATCTGCGAGACGCAGATCGCGTTCTTCGAGCCACGCACGAAGCGCGCGCCTTTCCTGGACAGCTCGGACCGCTATGTCTTCATGACGATGGTGACGGGCGATGGCTACGGCGGTCTGGAACATCGTGCCAGCACGGCACTGATGACGGCGCGCAAGGACCTGCCGGTGCTGGGCCAGCAGGGCCAGGGCGACGGCTACCGCGGCTTCCTTGGGCTGGTGAGCCACGAGTACTTCCACACGTGGAACGTCAAGCGAATCAAGCCCGAGGCGTTTGTTCCCTACGATCTGTCGCAGCCGGACCTGACGCGCCTGTTGTGGGTGTTCGAGGGATTCACTTCCTATTACGACGATCTGCTGCTGCTGCGCTCGGGCGCGATCACGCAGGCCGATTACCTGCGGCTGCTGGCCAAGACCATCACCAGCGTAGCGCGCACGCCGGGCCGCAACAAGCAATCGGTGGCCGAGAGCTCGTTCGATGCGTGGACGCGCTATTACAAGCAGGACGAGAACTCACCGAACGCCCTGGTCAGCTACTACACCAAGGGCGCGCTGGTGGCCCTGGGCCTGGACCTGCTGATCCGCAATGAGACGTCAGGGGCGCGATCGCTGGACGATGTGATGCGTTTGCTGTGGGATCGGTATGGTCGCGATTTCTACAGGGGCAAGCCGCAAGGCCTGCCGGAAGACGGACTGCCGGCGTTGATCCAGGAGGCGACGGGCGTGGACACGCGCCGCTTCATAGCGCGCTACGCGTACGGAACCGCGGATGTGCCGCTGGCGCAGTTGCTGGAGCCGCAGGGCGTGTCGCTGCAATGGAAGGCGTCCGCAAACATTCCGACACTGGACGTGCGCACGCGCAAGCAGGGCGATTCGCTTGTGCTGGCGACGGTGTTGGAGGGCGGCGCGGGACACAAGGGCGGATTGTCCGCCGGGGACGTGCTTGTCGCGATCGACGGCTTGCGGGTGGATGCGCCGGGGGGGCTGGATGTGTTGCTGGCTCAGTATCGGGCGGGGGAGCGCGTGACGGTGCATGTGTTTCGGCGGGATGAGTTGCGGGAGTTTCTTGTGCGAGTTAGTGGGCCGGAGGCTTCTGAGTGTGTGTTGGTGGGGTGACGGTTTTGTTCGTCGCGGAGTGGCTTCATGCCTGGGTCGGTGTTCTTTAGACGCCCGGCGTGTCGTGGGCCTGGGGTGGGCGGGGCTACGATTGCGGTCCGGAGCCTTCGCTCCGGACTGCCCCGTCCTCATCCTCGTTGCCGCCTCCGGCGGCTGCCTTCGGATTCCGTCGGGCGCATCTACACGCCCCGCCCACCCCAGGCCCACGCCGCGCCGGGCTCTTGCGGTTTCAGCTTTGCTGTCGCTGGGGCGAGCGGGTTCTTAAGGTTCTCGCCACACGCAGGTGAGTAGAGGAAGATCTTGCGGGGCCCGCCGACGGCCGGCCGCGCGGGCGGCGGGCCGTCGGCTTACGCGGCGTCTTGCGTCGGGGTGATGACGCTTCGCGTGTGGATGCAGTAGCGCTTGCTTCTTTCTGCCGCGTGCATCGTTTTCGATTGGTCTCTGACTCCCGGCTAGACGGCCTTCAGATCGAACGAACATCTCATTGGGTGTCAGACACCCTCCTTCGCCAGTCCTCTCCGCATGCCGTAATCGCGCCTGGTCTCTGACTCCCGGCTAGACGGCCTTCAGATCTACCGCCATCTCACTAGGTGACACACACCCAATGACGAAAAGCGCCAATCAATCGTCACTTCAACTCCAGTGCCGATGGGCGGCGTGTACCGGTCGGCAAGTTGTGGCGGCTCGTCGACGCGCCGCCCATCACCGCTCTCCCCCGTGGATGTCGGAGCCATTAGCAAGCCGCCCCCCGCAAGCGCGAAGCGCCGCCGCAACGACGACCAGACACCCAAATGCCGACGAGCCGCCGCCCGCGCGGCAGCTCGTCGGCGACAACGCAAATTCCCTGCCCCGTCCACAGGTCTTGTAGCGCAACAAACCAAAGACCAACGTAGCACGGCGTCGCGGGCGTCGTGGCTGCGAGCAACCTCGATGCGCCCGAGGGAATCTGAAGCCCAATAGTCGTCATGCACGACACCCGTGACG
>NZ_DAMDGT010000029.1:0-16634 GCF_032102605.1 Achromobacter sp.
GAAGGGGCAGTCCGGAGCGAAGGCTCCGGACCGCAATCGTAGCCCCGCGCACCCCAGGCTGCCGACGTGCCGGGCGTCTAAAGAACGCCGACCTCCACCAGCCGAGCCTTGGCAATACGTCTGGTGCCAGCCACCGGGGAAGACCATCTACGAATCTCAACGCCAGCGCTTGAGGGCCTCAAACACCTACCGTCGACGTCCCAGACATCCGTTCACACTCACCCCCCCGCGCCCGGCCCAAGCTCCTTGAACCACACCCGCGGCGAAATCCCCCGATCCGGCCCCAGCACCGAAAACCCGCCGTCCACCGGAATATCCACCCCCGTCATCCAAGACGCAGCATCCGAACACGCAAAGCACACGGCCGCGGCGATCTCCTCCCCAGACCCCACCCGACCCAACGGATGAAAATGCGCGCCCACCGCATCCGCCGCCGGCCGCGAACCCCCGGACAACTGCTCCACCGACGGCGACCACGTCCACGCCGGCGACACCGCCAGCACCCGCACGCCCGCCGGCGCCAGCTCCACCGCAAAATTCTTCGTAATCTGAAGCAGCGCCGCCTTCGAAGCCGGGTACAGCGCCCGCCCGGCCGCGCCGAACTTGCCGCCCGTGCTGCCCATGTTCACCACCACGCCCCCGCGCGGCAACCGTGGCGCCACCATCTGCGTAAACATCGCCGCCGAAATCAGATTCGTGTCCAACGTCCGATGCCACTCCTCCCGCGTCGACGCAAGTCCCCGGTCCGCATACTGGCACGCGTTATTCACCAGAATGTCCAGACGGCCAAAGCGCGCCAACGCCGCATCGACGCACGCCTGAATCTGGCTGTCCTGCCCAATGTCCGTCTCGCAATACAGCGCCCGTTCGCCCAGCGCATCTTCCAGCGCCCTGCCCGCGTCCGCATTCCGCCCAACCAGCACCACGTTCGCACCGGCTGCCACGAATCCCCGCGCAATGTCCGCGCCCAATCCCTGCGTGCTGCCCGTCACGATGGCCGTCTTGCCCGCCAGCCCGGGAAAGCCTGAAAAATCCATGAAAGCTCCTTGATCAGTCTGGCGCCACAGACCAGCGCAAAGCCTCGGCCACTGGCTCCGTCTGCGCGATCAGCCGCATGCTGGCCAGCGAGGCTTCATGCACCGCCGGGTCGGCAGAAGCGCAGGCGTCCTGCGCCACCATCACCGAAAAGCCGATGTCCGCCGCATGCCGCACCGTGCCTTCCACCACCGAATGCGTCGCCACCCCCGCCACCACCAGCCGCCGCGCGCCCAGCAGACGCAACGTCTCCTCCAGCGGCGTGCCATAGAAGGCGCTGATGCGCGTGTGCTTCACCACGAACTCGCGCGCGCTGCCCGCCAGCGGCTGCAGTCCATCGTAGAACGCGCTGCCCCACTGCCCTTCCGGCACCGCGCCTATCGTCGCCACGTTGCGAAAGATCGCGCAGTTAGGCAGCAGATCGGCGTAGTCCGGCCGGAACGCGATGCGCACGTGCACGATCGGCAACGCGTGCGCACGCGCTCCGTCGAGCAGCGCGGCCGCATTGTCCAAAAGGCGCTGGCGCGCACCGCCATCCGCATCCAGCCCCACGCGGATCTTGCCGTCGGGATGCAGCACATCGTTCTGATAGTGCAGCGCCAGCACCGCCACGTCCGGGTGGCTCACACGAACACCTCGAAAACGTCGTGCACGTCGTCGCAATTGACGAGATCGACCCGCTTCATGCGAATGCGCCAGCCGTCGCCCTCCGCGGCCAGCTTGTGCGTATAGCGGCCGGCAAGCTGCCGCGGCTGGCGCTTGCGCCATTCCGTCATCTGGAACACCGAATGCACCACAAGATTGCCGCCCGAATCCACGCCTTCGATCTCGATGCCGCCCACCATCCGCGCGCTGCGGGTCGGCGGCTGCTGCGACCAGTTGCGCGGGTGCTCCAGGCGCCGGATGCGCACGTCGCGCAGCATCCGGTCCTCCCAGAACAGCGAAATATGGTCGTAGGGACTTTCCTGGCCCGCCTTGCGTGGCATCCAGTACATGCCATCCGACGTCCACAGCGCCTGCCAATCGTCATAGCGCCTTTCGTCCAGCAGCCGCGCCTCCCGGTAGAGGAACTGCGCGATGCGGTGGTAGCTATCCGCGGGCACCTCGGCCGGCGACAGGTCCGCCGTGCCCACGTCGAAATCAAGATCTAGCAGCATGCGCCGTCTCCCTTCGCCGATGCGTCCGTCGCGGCGCCGGCTTCCATGTATGCCTTCCAGGCGCGGAACTGGTTGCGCATGGGCAATTCGCTGGTGCCGTTGACGGACACCATGCCGTCGGCATCCGTCCGGTCGTTGCCGTGGTAGCGATGCATGCTGACCCAGTCTCCGCCGCGCGTCGCATTGCCTTCCTGGCAGCGGTTGTAGAGCTCGATGTCGTCCGGCATGACGTTGGACGACGGAGAATTGATCACGTTGGCATACAGCATCGCGCGCTTGAACACGCCATCCGGCGCCCCCTTGCAGCGGAACGTCTGGATCTCGATCAGGGTCCGGTCCACCGCCACCGGACGGATCACCCGAAACTGCTGGAACACCGTGTGAGGCGATCCGCTGCCGTAGATCACCGTATTGTGGCGGTTCATGCCCAGGATCTCGCGGGCGCGGTCCTCGCCGTAGGCGCCCGTCAGCGTCTCGAAGTGCGCGCGCGAAACAGGATCGCGTTCCGCGGCGCCCGGGTTGAAGATGCCTTCCATGTAGCCGTGCCCGTTGTCATAGGCGCGCAGCTCCAGCTTTTCCCAGAATTCATAGGGTTCGCCGTTGCCGTCCATGATGTGCAGCTCAAGCGGCATCTCGCCGATCTCCTTGGCCTCGTCCCGCGCGGCGGCATAGGAAGATTCATGCGTGACGCGCGCATGCATGGTGTCGTGCAGGTTCTCGTAGAACACCTTCCAGTTCGACCGTTGCATCACCCGAAAAACGCCGCCCGCCACCTCGACCTCGCCCACCGGCGACCGGTCGCACAGATTGTCGATCGACGAACGCACGCCGCCCAGGAAGTCTTCCAGCGCCTGGCCGTCCTTCGACTGGCTGGCGAACACGAAGCCGCGGTAGCTTTCCACGCGCGCCAGGCGGCGCATGGAGAACGCCGGATCCGTGGGATCGTAGGACGTGCCTTCCAGACCCTGCTTCAGAGGCACGCCCAGGTGGCTGCCGTCCAGCTTGAAGGTCCAGGCGTGATACGGACAACGGAAGAACTTGCCGACACAGCCCTCGCCGTCGGCCACGATCTTCGCGCCCTTGTGCGGGCAGCGGTTGTACAGCACGTGCACCCGGCCGTCCGAAGCCCGCACCATCAGCACGTCCTGGTCGCCCAGCCGGGTGGTGTGGAAATCGCCCGTCTTGGGCACCTGGCTTTCGTGGCCCACATAGATCCAGGCGCGCCCGTAGATCCGCTGCATCTCCAGATCGAAGATCGCCGGATCGGTGTACACGTCCCGGTGCACGCTATCGCCGCGCACCAGGGACGCAAGTTGCTCGTCGGTATAAGGCATGTCGTCTCCTACTTGTTCTCGCTGTCTTTCCAGCGCGCCATCAGCGTGTTGGAAGGCAGGGTCTCGTCCAGCAGCTTGGCCGCGGTCTCGCGACCGGCCGTGGGCAGCCCCTTGGGATCCAGCAGGCCCACCTGCACCAGCACGCTGGCCTGGTCCCAATAGATGTGCTCGTGATAGAGCTTGTCGCCGCGGAACTTGACGATGGCCACCAGCGGGATCTCCACGTACTTCCCCGTGGGCGCAACGCCCGGCAGCATCCAGTCGACCTCGGTGGTGTGGGTGAAGCAGAACAGCAGCTCATCGACAATCTGCGTCGCGCCCACCGTCCGCGACAGCGGGACCAGCCGCGTGTCCGGCGGATTGCTGTTGACGAAGTGGTGCTGGTAGAAGCGCGACAGCTCTTTGTGGCCCACGCCGCCCGTCATGGTCGGGATGTGGTTGACGTAAGGCTCCGCCACCATCGTCGCCATCGTGGCGGCCACGTCGCGCGTGCCGAATTCGTACTCGCAGTGCTTGTCCCACAAATACGAATAATCGAATTCCGGACCGATCGTGCGCTGCAGCGCGGCCATGCTGCGTTGGTGCGCCATCAGCGCCGAGGGCTTGTCGTAGTGGTCGCCGCCGGTGCGCGCAAACGCGTGATCCACGCCCGGATAGACATACAGCTCCACGCCCGGTTTGCCGCCCAGCGCCTCCAGGATGCGCTGGCGCGCCTCGGGCGGACAGAACCCGTCCTGCTCGGCGATGTGCAGCACCAGCCGCCCGCGCAGCGCGGAGGCTTCTTCCAGGCTGTCCTCGATGCCGACGCCGTAATAACCCACCGCCACGTCCGCATCCGTGCGGCAGGCGGCCAGGTAGGCCAGCTTGCCGCCCAGGCAATAGCCCAGCACCCCGGCGCCGCCTTCCTGTTCGGGCAAGTTGCGCAACGCCGCCAGCGTCGACGCGATGTCCTTCACGCCCAACTCCACGTCGAAGCCTTTGTACAGTTCGAACGCGCGCGGCATGTCCGCCGGGCCGTCCGTCAACTGGATGCCCGGCTGCTGGCGCCAGAACAGGTCCGGCACCAGCACCACGTACCCTTCCTCGGCCAGCAGCTGCGCGCTGCGGCGCATGAAATCGTTGACGCCGAAAATCTCCTGGCACAGCACCAGGCCCGGGCCGCGGCCCGAGGCCGGCACAGCCAGATAGGCGCCGAAAGACTTGCCATCGTGCGAAGCGACCGTCACCTCGCGCGTCGTAATGCCTTGAGTCATGCGTATCTCCTTGTTCGGAATCCCGGCGGCCTTACTTCATCTGGCAGGCAGCGGCGAAGGGATCCTGGTATTGGGTCAGAACCGTTCCGGACAGCTTGTTGGACAGCTTTCCGCCCGCGTCCGCCTCAACGACGCGCAGGTAGTAGTTCTGGACCGGATACTGGTTGCGGTTGAACCTGAAATCGCCGCGCACCGACTTGAAGTCCGCGCGCCGCAATGCCGGACGCAGCGCGTCCGCGTCCAGCTTGCCGCCCGTCTGGCGCACCGCGCTGTCCAGCAGCATCGCGGCGTCGTAGCCCTGCGACGCATACAGCGTCGGACTGCGGTTGTAGGCCTTCTTGAAATCCTCCACGAACTTGCGGTTCGCGGGATTGTCCAGGTCCACCGCCCACTGCGACGTATTGCGCAGGCCCTGGATCGGCGCCCCCACCGCGGCGATCGTGTCTTCATCGCCCGAGAACCCCGGCGCCAACAGCGCGATGTCCTTGGACAGGCCCGCGCCATTGAACTGCTTGATGAAATTCACGCCCATGCCGCCTGGCAGGAAAAAGAACACCGCATCCGGCTTGCTGGCGCGCAACTGCGTGATTTCCACGCCGTAGTCCAACTGCCCGAGCTGGGTGTAGATCTCTTCCGCCACCCCGCCCTTGTACAGACGCTTGAAGCCGTTCAGCGACTCCCGCCCGCCCGGATAATCGGGCGCGATCAGCGCCACGCGCTTGTACCCCTGGTCGGCCGCGTACTTGCCCATGGCGGCCGGGATGTCCTCGTTCTGCCAGGCCACCGCGAAGAAATTCGGATTACAGCCCGCGCCGGCATAGTTTTCCGGCCCCGTATTCGTGCTGAGATAAATCGTGTTCGATTGCAGGATCGCGGGCATCACCGGCAGCAGCACATTCGAAAACACAATGCCCGTCATCACGTCCACGCGGTCACGCTTGAGCAGTCGCTCGACCGCCTGGCGTCCGGTGTCGGCCTTCTGCTGGTCGTCGGCCACCACCACCTCCGCGGCCACCCCGCCCAGCTTGCCCCCGGTATGTTGCAGCGCCAGATTGAAACCATCGCGGATCTCGTTGCCCAGCGCCGCACCCGGCCCCGACAACGTGGTCAGCAGGCCCACCTTGACCTTATCGGCCGCCGACGCGCCCGTCGCCGCCGCCATGCAAACCAACGCCGCCAGCGCGCGCCGGCTCCACAGATTTCGATTCATGTGCCACCCCGATATCGCCGCCAGCCCTGCTGGCGGAAAGCTGACAGAACCCGTCTGCCGTCGGTACACGCATGCCGCCGATCCAAGCCGCCCAGCTTACGCGCCGCGGCGCCCTCATTCCAAGAGGCGCGCGGATTCGCCTCGCCTGCAGGCAAGATTAGGCCCCAGCCCTTCCCGGCTCTATCCGAATACCGCCACCCTTATCCGGGATTCACTTAATTCCCAATGCGGCCCGTTTAAATTAGTCTGCCCTCTGATACGGGATCGGTCCCGTCCCGGAGGCATCCATGCACGGCTGGTCCCGAATCGAGCTGGCGCCCTTGCTAAAGCGGCGCGTCTTCAGCTCCACGCAACAGGATGAGACCCGCGCGCGCGTGTCGGAAGCCCTGAAGGATCACCGCCTCACCTGGAAAGGCGGCCGTGTCGACGCGGAACTGAACCGAGGCCGCTTCGGCTCGCTCACACTCTGTACGTTGCGCTACGGCGCCGAAGTCCACATCGAACCCGACCGCCTCCAGGACTTCATGCTGGTGCAGGTACCCCTGCGCGGCCGCGCCCGCATCGAATGCGGCGACGAAGGCGTCAACGCCGACCCCGACTGCGCCGCCGTCATCGCCCCCAACCGCCGCCTGCGGCTGCACTGGGAAGCCGGCTGCGAGCAGCTGCTGCTCAAGATCCCGCGCGGCAAACTCGAAGCCATGGGCCAGCGCGCCTTCGGCCAAGCCGCCACCCGCCCCCTCGACTTCAGCCCCGCGCTACGCCTGGACACCCCCATCGGCGCCGCCTGGCGCAGCATGATGGCCAGCCTTATCCACCTGCTCCCCACCCTGGACGACGGCGCCCGCCGCCCACCCGCCGCGTGGCTGGAACACCTGGAAGACACCCTGGTCCTGCACCTGCTCTACAACCAGCCCAACACCTGGCAAACCCAACTGGGCGACGCCATCCCGCGCCGCCTGAGCATCGCCGAGTCCTACATGCGCGACCGCCTGGGCGCCCCCCTGACCCTGAACGACATCGCCCGCCACGCCGGCGCCAGCGCCACCGCCCTCACCCGCCTCTTCCAGGAACACCGCGACACCACCCCCATGAACGCGCTGCGCGCGTTCCGGCTGGACGCGGCACGCACCCGCCTGAAAGCGCAACCGGACGCCAGCGTCACCGAAGTCGCGCTGAGCGTGGGGTTTGGACACTTGGGACGTTTCTCGGAGTACTACCGCGAGCGGTTCGGGGAACTGCCAAGAGAGACCCGGCGCACGGGAGGGTGAGCGCGCGCGTGTCGAGTGAGCGCGCGCGTGTCGAGGTGGCCAACACCGCCCCGCCGCAAGACACTACGTAAGCCCCGCAAGGCCGCCCGCGCGGCCGACGCGGGGCGGGCCCCGCAAGACATTCCTACCCACTCCGACGCGGACAAGAACCTCAAGAACCCCACCCATCCCGACGGCCGAGAAACCGTCAACAGCCGAGCCTGGTGCGCCGGGGGCCTGGGGTGCGCGGGGCGTGTAGATGCGCCCGAAGGAATCGGAAGGCAGTCGCCGCAGGCGACAACGACGATGACGAAGGGGGGGGCCGCCTAGGCAAGTCCGGAGCGAAGGCTCCGGACCGCAATCGTAGCCCCGCGCATCCCAGGCCCCCGGCGCACCAGGCGTCAATAGAACTCAATCGTCAACAGGCTCAATCGCCAACTCAATAACAAAGACAAAACAAAAGCGCCCGAATCCCAAAGCCTACGCTCCAGAACCCAGGCGCATTCAAAAAACACCGGCAAAGCATCGAAGGCCCGCCCCTCCCGCCACCCGGTGCCGGCCAGACAGCCAGAGCGGCGAACCCTCGATACCCGGTAAAAACTAAAAAACCATCACAGCGCCGGCACCACCGCCGTCACCTCGATCTCCACCTTCGCGCGATCCTCCACCAGATCCGCCACCTCCACCGCCGTCATCGCCGGAAAATGCCGCCCGATGAACTCACGGTAGTGCTTGCCGATCGCCGGATAAGCCGCCACGTACTCATTCTTGTCCGTCACATACCAAGTCATCCGAACGATATGCTCCGGCTTCGCCCCGCCTTCGGCCAGGATCGCCACAATGTTCGACAGCGTCTGGCGCACCTGGTCCGCCAGATCGTCAGACTCGAACTGCTGCTGCCCGTTCCAGCCCACCTGCCCGCCCACGAACACCAGCTTGCTGCCCACCTGCATCTCGGTCAGGATGCCATTCGAATAGCCCCGGGGCGCCATCCAATCCGGCGGTTGCAGAATCTTCATAACGTCTCATCCTATTGATTAATAAAACAACCTCAGGGTGACGCTCGCCGCTTACGCAGCGGGCGCCAGATAATCCTGCATGCGCTCGCGCAGATCCGCGGGCATCGGCATCGACTTCATCGTCCGCAGATCCACCGTCACGATTGTCAGCGTCGCCGACAACCGCAACTGCCCGTCCGGCCCCTCGAAACGCACCAGCGCCTTGAACGACGCGCCGCCGATGCGCTGCACCTCCAGCGTCTGCCTAAGCTTCTCGTGCCAACGGCTTGGCGCGCTGAAATCGCACGTCACCGACGCCATCGGCGTGCCGATGTGGCGGTCCACGTGCAAGGCATGAAACGGCAGCCCCATGCCCTTGTCGAACCACTCCTCGACAAAATCATTGATCATCTCGAAATAGCGCGGATAGAACACGATGCCCGCCGGATCGCAATGGCGGAACCGGACTTCTACCTGGCTGACGAAAGGTGCTGCCATGATGTTTCCTCAGTGCTTCTTCATGCCATCTTGCGCAGCGCAAAGCGCTGCAGCTTGCCGGTTTCCGTGCGCGGCAACGCATCCACGAACTCGATCGACCGCGGATACTTGTACGGCGCGATGCTCGACTTCACGAACGCCTGCATCGCGGCGACCAGCTCCGCGCTGGGCTCAAAGCCCGGCTTCAGCACCACGAACGCCTTCACCAGCTGACCGCGTTCGTCGTCCATAGCGCCCACAACACCGCATTCCGCCACGGCCTCGTGGCGCAGCAGCGCGTCCTCGACCTCCGGGCCCGCGATGTTGTAGCCCGCCGAAACGATCATGTCGTCATTGCGCGCCTGGTAGAACAGGTAGCCGTCGTCGTCCTGCACAAACGTATCGCCCGGCAGATTCCAGCCTTCCTGCACGAAACGGCGCTGGCGCTCGTCCGCCAGATAACGGCAGCCCGTCGGCCCCTTGATCGCCAGGCGGCCCACCGTGCCATTGGGCACCGGCTTCATTTCATCGTCCACGATCTGCGCCACATAGCCGGGCACCACGCGACCGATTGCCCCGCGCCGAACCTCTTCCGGCGGGCTGGACACAAACACGTGGATCATCTCCGTGCCGCCGATGCCATCGATCATCTCGATGCCCGACGCGTCCTTCCAGAGCTGGCGCGTCGCGTCCGGCAGGGCCTCGCCGGCCGACACGCTCTTCTTCAGCGACGACAGGTCGAACTTGCCCACCAGCGCAGCCATCTGGCGGTAGAACGTCGGCGCCGTGAACACGACCGTGGCGCGAAAATCCTGGATCAGCTCCAGCAGGCTTTCCGGCGACAGCTTCTCGGCCAGCACCGTGCTGGCGCCCACGCGCAGCGGGAAACACAGCAGCCCGCCCAGGCCGAACGTAAACGCCAGCGGCGGCGTGCCGCAGAAAACGTCGTCCGGACCCGGCTTGATCACATGCTTGGGAAACAGATCGCACATCGCCAGCACGTCGCGATGGAAATGCATGCAGCCCTTGGGCGAGCCCGTCGTGCCGCTGGTGAACGCGATCAGGCACACGTCATCCGACGCCGTGTCGCAGGCCTGGAACGTGTCCGGCTTGCCGGCAGCCAGCGCATCCAGCGCATCAGGCGACGTGTCATTGAAATACACGATCTGCGCCAGTTCCGGGCAATGATTCTCGTGGTCCGGCTGCGCGCAGAACTGCGCCTCTTCCTTCAGGCGGACGTCGCAAAGCACCGCCTGGATCTGCGCCTTCTCGATGATCTGCTTCAGTTCCTTCGAACGCAGCAACGGCATCGTCGGCACCGTCACCAGCCCCGCCTTGATCGCAGCCAGCCAGGACGCGGCCATCATGGGGTTGTTCGGGCCGCGCAGCAGCAGGCGGTTGCCCGGCACCAGCTTCATGTCCTCGGTCAGCACGTGCGCGATGCGGTTGGTCAGTGCGGCCAGTTCGCGGTACGTCATCGCGGCCGGCTTGCCATCCTGGCGCCAGCGCAGCGCCGCGCGGTCGCCGTGGCCACGTTCGACCATGGCGTCCACCAACTCCACGGCGCAATTGAAACGCTTCGGATAGGCCACGTCGGGGCCGTCCAGCAAGAATTCTGGCCATTGTTCGCCCGGGGGCAGATTGTCCCGGGTGAAAGTGTCGATGTGGGCGGATACTTCCATGAAAATTCCCCTTGGCTAGTGCGGTGCGGTTTGCGTTGGCGAAAAGGCAGGCGCTCGGTGGCGCCTTTATGCCTTCAGCAGTTCACGGGCGATGATCAATTTCTGCACTTCCGTGGCGCCTTCGTAGATACGCAGCGCTCTGATTTCCCTGTAAAGCTTCTCCACCGGCATCCCCGACACCACGCCCGCGCCGCCGAACATCTGCAACGCGCGGTCGATCACGGTCTGCGCCGACTCCGTGGCCGTCATCTTGGCCATGGCGGCTTCGCGCGTCGTGCGCAGCTTCTGCACGTCGCGCATCCACGCGGCGCGATACGTCAGCAGCGCCGACGCGTCGATGGCCGTGGCCATGTCGCCCAGCGCGGCTTGCGTCAGTTGCAGGTCGGCCAGCGTCTGGCCGAACATGCGGCGCGACTTGGCGCGCGCCAATCCCTCGTCCAGCGCGCGGCGCGCAAACCCCAGCGCCGCCGCCGCCACCGATGCGCGGAAGATGTCCAGCGTCATCATGGCCAGCTTGAAGCCCTGGCCGGCATCGCCCAGCCGGTTCGTGGCCGGAATGCGGCAGTTGTCGAACGTGATGGTCGCGAGCGGATGCGGGGCGATCAGGTCGATGCGTTCAGAGACCTCGAACCCCGGCGTGTCGGCGTCCACCACGAACGCGCTGATGCCGCGCGCGCCCGGGGCTTCGCCTGTGCGCGCGAACACGCAATAGAAGTCGGCGATGCCGCCGTTGGATATCCAGGTCTTCGCGCCATTCAGCACGTAGTGGTCGCCGTCCAGCCGCGCTTCGCACGCCAGCGCGGCAACATCCGACCCCGCATCGGGTTCGGACAGCGCGAAGGCGGCGATGGCCTCGCCGCGCGCCACGCGCGGCAGGTAGTGCTGGCGCAGCGCGTCCGAGCCCATCAGCGAAATCGCGCCGCTGCCCAGGCCCTGCATCGCAAAGGCGAAGTCAGCCAGGCCTTCATGGCGGGCAAAGGTTTCGCGCAGGATGCAGACCGCCCGGGAATCCACTTCAGGCAACGCGCCGCCCCAGCTTCCGCCGGGGCCACCCGCCACGGCGTAGCGCAGCCATCCGGCCTGCCCCATGGCCTTCACCAGCTTCTTGCACGCCGCGTCGGCGTCGTGGTGGTCCACGTCGCCCAAAGATTGTTCGCACCAGGCGTCGACGTCGTGCGCCAGCTTGCGGTGCGAGTCGTCGAAGAACGGCCAGTCCAGCCAGCTTGCGTCGCGCATGGTCAATTCCCCTCGAAGACGGGTTTCTGCTTGGCCACGAAGGCCTCGTAGGCGCGATGGAAATCACGCGTCTGCATGCAGATGGCCTGCGCCTCGGCTTCGGCCTCGATGGCCTCGTCCACGCCCATGTTCCATTCCTGGTGCAGCAGTTTCTTGGTGACGCCGTGTGCGAAGGTCGGGCCGGCGGCAAGCTGAGCGGCCAGCGTCTGGGCGGCGTCCAGCAGCTTGTCGGATTCGTGCAGGGCGTTGAAGAAACCCCAGCTCGCGCCCTCTTCCGCCGTCATCGCGCGGCCCGTGTACAGCAGTTCCGAGGCGCGCCCCTGGCCGATCATGCGCGGCAACAGCGTGCATGCGCCCATGTCGGCGCCGGCAAGGCCCACGCGGGTAAACAGGAACGCGGTGCGCGCGGCGGCCGTGCCCAAACGCATGTCCGACGCCAGCGCCACCATTGCGCCCGCCCCGGCGCAGACGCCGTCAACGGCCGCCACGATGGGCTGCGGGCATGCGCGCATGGCCTTGACGAGGTCGCCCGTCATGCGGGTGAAGTCCAGCAGTTCCGGCATGCTCATCTTCGTGAGCGGGCCGATGATCTCGTGCACGTCGCCGCCCGAGCAGAAGTTGCCGCCGGCGCCCGTCACCACCACCACCTTGACGTCGGTGGCGTACACGAGCGAACGGAACAGATCGCGCAGTTCGGCGTAGGAATCGAACGTCAGCGGATTCTTGCGCTCGGGACGGTTCAGCGTGATGGTGCCGATCTTGCCGTCTGCCGACACCTGCCACAGGAACGTCTTCGCCTGATAGCCGGCGATGGGACGCTTGTGATGCTTCATGGTGTGCTCTTCGGGCTGGGTGCTCATGGTGTCTCCGTTCGTGGATTCTGGGGTGGATAGGCGCCGGCCTCAGCCGGTCATCACTTCGCCGCCGTCTACGGCGATCGCCTGGCCATTGATGGACGCGGACGCCGGCAGGGCCAGCCATGCAACCGTCTCGGCCACTTCGTCGGGCTGCACCAGGCGGCCCTGCGGATTGCGTTCGGCCAGCTTGAGCCGCGCGGCTTCCGGCGTCATGCCGGTCTTCTCGACGATGTTCGCCACCGCGCCGCGCACGATATCGGTTTCGGTGTAGCCCGGGCATACCGCGTTGACGGTGACGCCCTTCTGCGCGGTTTCCAGCGCCAGCGAACGCGTCAGGCCGATCACGCCGTGCTTTGCGGCGCAGTAGGCGCTTACATACCCATAGCCGATCAGGCCGGCGGTGCTGGCCACGTTGATCACGCGGCCCCATTTTTCCTGCAGCATGCCGGGCAGCGCGGCCTGGATGCAGTGGAAGGTGCCGGTCAGGTTGACCGCCAGCATCTGGTTCCACAGCGCGGCGTCGGTGCGGTCAAAGCGCTGGCTGACCGCCTGCCCGGCGTTGTTCACCAGCACCAGCACGGGACCGAACTCGGCCTCGGCCTGCGTGAAGGCATCGTGGACCGACGCTTCGTCCGCAATGTCCGCGCTGACGGCCTGAACCTGGCCCAGGCGGGCCAGTTCGTCGGCGGCCGCGTCCAGGGCCCCGCCATCGCGACCCAGCAACGTGACGCGCGCGCCGCGTTGCAGCAGCGCCCGCGCGCTGGCCAGGCCGATGCCGCGGGCGCCGCCCGTCACCAACGCGTGGCGACCAGCGAGCGGTAGCGCAATTGCATTCATTTGATATCCAGTTGCGCCATCGCGGCGGCGCGTTCGAAGTTGGTTTCAAGCTGGCGTTTGCCGGCGAAATACTGGCTGGGCCACGAGACATCAACATAGCCCACTCGCGCCGCTTCGCGTAGCGTCCAGGAGGCGTCGGCCAAATGGGGACGCGCAAGGGCGCAGAGGTCGGCCCGGCCCGAGGCGATGATGCCGTTCGCGTGATCGGCTTCGAAGATCGCGCCCACGGCGATCGTGGGGATGCCGGCCTCGTTGCGGACGCGATCCGCGAAGGGCGTCTGGAACATGCGGCCGTACACCGGCTTTTCTTCCTTGCTGACCTGACCCGACGAGCAGTCGATCATGTCGGCGCCCGCTTCCTTGAAATGGCGCGCGATCTCGACCGCGTCATCCGGCGTGATGCCGCCTTCCACCCAGTCGCTGGCGGAAATACGCACCGACATGGGCTTGTTCTCGGGCCACACGGCGCGCACCGCGTGGAAGACCTCGAGCGGGAAGCGCAGGCGATTTTCCAGGCTGCCGCCGTACTCGTCTTCGCGGCGGTTGGTCAGCGGCGAAATGAAACTGGACAGGAGGTAGCCGTGGGCGCAGTGCAGCTCCAGCCAATCGAAACCGGCGGCGGCGGCGCGGCGGGCGGCGCCCACGAAGTTGTCGCACACCTGGTCCATGTCGGCGCGCGTCATGGCGCGCGGCGTCTGCGACACGCCTTCGATGTACGGCAGGGCCGACGCCGACACCAGCGGCCAGTTGCCTTCGGCCAGCGGATGGTCGATCTTTTGCCAACCAAGCTGCGTGGACCCCTTGCGGCCCGCATGGCCCAGCTGCATGCCGATGCGGGCATCGCTGTTGCCGTGCACAAAGTTCACGATACGGGCGAACGCCTGCTGCTGCTCGTCATTCCACAGGCCCGGGCATCCCGGGGTGATGCGGCCGTCCGGCGACACGCAGGTCATCTCCACCATCACCAGCCCCGCGCCACCCATCGCGCGGGCGCCCAGGTGAACCAGGTGGAAATCGCCCGGCACGCCGTCCGTGCACGAATACATGGCCATCGGCGACACGAGGATGCGATTCTTCAGCCGCACCCCGCGCGCCTGATAGGGCGTCAGCATCGGAATGGCCGGACGCCGGCCTTCGGGCGTAGCGGCGCCGGCGCGCTCGGCGATCCAGCGCTCGAAACCTTCAAGCCACGCCGGATCACGCAGGCGCAGGTTCTCGTGCGAAATGCGCTGCGAACGGGTCAGCAGCGAATAGGCGAACTGCTCGGGTTCCAGGTCGGCGTAGCGCTCGACGTTCTCGAACCATTCGGTGGAGTTGCGGGCGGCGTTCTGGATCTTCAGCACTTCGACGCTGCGCACCTCTTCGTAATGGTGCAAGCCGGCTTCCACGCTGCCTTCCGCGCCGCTCAGGCAGCGGGCCAGCTCGATGGCGTCTTCCAGCGCCAGCTTGGTGCCCGAGCCGATGGAGAAGTGGGCGGTGTGCGCGGCGTCGCCCATCAGCACCACCGGCACGCGGCGCTCACCGCGCGCCGTGTCCAGCTTGTTCCAGTGCACCCAGGTATTGCAGATGACGCGCGGGAAACGGATCCAGATGGCCGAACCGCGCAGGTGCGACGCATTGCTGATCAACGCATTGCCGTCGAGCCACGGCGCAAACAGCTTTTCGCAATAGGCGATGCCCTCTTCCTGGCTCATCTGCTCGATGCCGGCGGCCTGCCACGTTTCCTCGGGCGTCTCCACGATGAACGTCGACATGCCGTCTTCATAGCGATAGGCATGCGCCTGGAACCAGCCGTGCTCGGTCTGCACGAAGGCGAACGTGAAAGCGTCGAACACCTTCTTGGTGCCCAGCCACACGAAACGGCAGCGGCGCTGGTCGATGTCGGGATGGAAGGTGTCGGCGTAGCGGGTGCGGACCTGGCTGTTGATGCCGTCGGAGGCGATGACGAGGTCGGCGTCGTACTCACGGGCGATGGCCTGGTCGTCCTGGACGAAGTTCTCGAACACGAGCTTCACGCCAACGTCTTCGCAGCGCGCCTGCAAAATGTTCAGCAGCTTCTTGCGGCCGATGCCGATGAAGCCGTGGCCAGAGGAACGGATGCTGCGTCCCTTGAAATGGATGTCGATGTCATCCCAGTGGTTGAACGCATCGCCAATGGTCTGGGCCGAGACCGGATCGGCCTCGCGCAGGTTCTGCATGGTGGCGTCGGAGAACACCACGCCCCAGCCGAAAGTGTCGTACGGGCGATTGCGCTCGATGACGGTAATTTCGTTGGCGGGGTTCTGCAGTTTCATGAGCAGACCGAAATACAGGCCGGCGGGACCGCCGCCGATGCAGACTATGTTCATTGCCGTATACGCTCCAAGTACGCGACAGTCGCTCTTTGTTGCTGGAGCGGAAGCCGCAGATATTTAGGTCTGGATAGTTTAGGCTTGAAATATATACCTGAAGTGGGGGGTGTGCAAATGAGGGAAAGTATTTAGGGATTGGGGAAATGGGGACGATTGGGATTGGGGTGGTTGGGTAAGGCTTGATTGTCAAGGGTGGGCAGGTTTCGGCGCTGCCTTGGGTTTTGGCGCCGTCTGCGTCCTTGGCGCCATCTGCGTTCTTGGCGCCATTTGAGTTCTTGACCCGCTCCTCGGCGCGGGCGGCAGGGCGGCGAGCGCCCACGATCGCGGTCCGGAGCCTTCGCTCCGGACTACCCCGTCGTCATCTTCGTCACCGCCTTCGGCGGTTCCTACAGATTCCCTCGGGCGCATCGAGGTTGCTCGCCCCCCTGCCGCCCGCACCGAGGAGCTGCGACGTGCCGGTTTGATGCGCTGCTAGACCCGTGGTCAGGGGCGAGTCTTGCGGGGCCCGCCGAATCGCGGCCGCGCGGGCGGCCACGATCGGCATACATGTTGCGGGACGTCGTGGCGGCGTGCGTTTGCGCGCTTGCGGCGAGTGGTTTGCTAACGGCTCCTGCATCACCGGGGGGGGAGTGGTGATGGGCGGCGGAGTTGAAGTGACGATTTTGGCGTTCCCTTGGTGCGGGCTGAGTCGGCAAAGCTGGCTGAAACCCCGCAGCCACACGCGAAGCGTCATCATCCCGACGCAAGACACCGCGTAAGTCCCCAAAGGCCGCCCGCGCGGCCGGCCAGGGACGGGCCCCGCAAGATATTCCCGCCCACACCATCGCAGGCAAGAACCTCAAGAACTCCGCTCGCCCCTGCGCCCGTGAACATCAGATGCTCTGAGCCCGGCGTGGCGCGGGCCCGGGGTGGGCGGGGCGTTTAGATGCGCCCGGCGGAAACCGTAGGGAGCCGAAGGCG
>NZ_DAMDGT010000030.1:0-3850 GCF_032102605.1 Achromobacter sp.
GGCGCATCTACACGCCCCGCCCACCCCAGGCCCACGCCACGCCGGGCTCGTTCGGTGTCAGCTTGTCGGGCGCCGGGGCGGGCGGAGTTCTTGAGGTTCTTGCCAGCAGTTGGGGGGGAGAGAAATGTCTTGCGGTGCCCGCCCCATGCCGGCCGCGCGGGCGGCCTTGTGGGGCTTACGCGGTGTCTTGCGTCGGGATGATGACGCTTCGCGTGTGGACGCGGGCGTTGCGAATTTTGTTCGAACTTGTGCTTGGTTCGGCGCTTGTGTAGCGGCCCACTCTGCCAAGCCCGCAGCAACAAAAAAGCCTATGGATTGTGCCGATGGGCCTTTGCGTGCTTGTCTTCAGGGCTTATCCGATATCTGTCTGAAATCCTTGTCAATCGTTATCCAGCCATCGCCTTTACTGCACGAGACGCGCTTGAACCTGAACGCCTTGTCGTAGCTCCAATCCTCGCTTAACGCGCACGAGTCTCCGGGCTGAAGAACAAAGACGACCGGAGCAACATCATCGTCGGCGGCATACACTTTTACGGGCGCAATAACTTCCCATCGCCCCTTTGGTGAGTCTGAACAGCCACTTAGGACTGCGGATGTCGCCAAAATGATTGGAAGAAGTCTCATCGTGTTTTGGGGTAGATATTGGGCTTCAGGACGCGGGAGAAAAGGGTCGAATCTCACGAAAATCCAGACTCTCGTCGATCAGCTCGGTCCTAAAGATTGGCTTCGTGCCAGGCAAGAAAGCGCCACCTGAGTCCTGGGCCCACACGCCGGGGTCAGCCACAAGAGCTTCAGGACCCGTGCAAGCGACGCGAACTGAACTGACTACCTGTTGCTCGTCAACGCGCCGTGGGTCCAATACCAAGGCCAACGCTCACATACCGCCGTGGGCCCTGCGCTCACCCAGCTGAGCTTTGCGATCCGCGCGACCGGTTTAGGACTGACATTCGAACGCAGATCATTCATTGCCACCCGTGCTAACAAATCGGACCAGTCTCCATTGGAAAGCGGTCTGTTCGGTAGGTTCTGACACCCATGAACCGCCGCCGCGAGTTGAAGTCTGTCTCACTCGGGTGTTAGACACCGGTGGCCAGCGAAAACCTCTCCCGCCAACGCCACCCACGCGCGCAGCGTCATAGCTACGCCCTAGACGGCCATATGCCAAAGAAGGCCGCCCGGGCGGCCGGTTTTGGCGTCCCGGCGAGATTTTTCTCTCTTCTATCAACGGGCAGAAAAATGCCAAGCACGCAGTACGCCCCCGCCGCCGCCGTGTCAGGCGGCTCAAGAACCCCCACCGCCACTGAACAAGCCAAATGGCCGCTACGTCCCAACAACCACATCCGCCGTCCCCGCCGCCACGGTCAACACCGTCTGGGACCCGACAACCGGCGCCGCCGGCGCTTGCGTGCCGTCCAGCGGCTTGAGCTTGTTGAACACGCAACGCAGCTCGGTCTCGGTCAACGTCACCACCGCAAAACCCTGCGCGTCCGTGTCGATATGGCGCATCCAGTCGCCATTGAATTGCATCAGCGTCTTATTGAACGCGTTCTGGATCTTGCCCGCCGCTTCCCCGTAGATCAGCGGCTTCGCCGCCGCGAAGCTGGAATCCGTGTCGACCACATTCTTGAAATAGCTGAAGAACGAATTGCTGGAGATGCCGGCCGTCACCAGGTCCACCATCACGGGCTTCGGGGTCACTGCGTCGTAATCGTCCATCACCGGGCCAGCGAAGAACGCATGGATGTCGCCCGTCAGCGCCACCAGATTGCGCACGCCCGTGTCGCGCACAAAGGCCATCAGGTTCTTGCGCTCGGCGTTGTAGCCGTCCCACTGGTCCGCGTTAAGCAGGTAGTCGTCCAGCAGCAGCGACGGCGGCAACTGGGCGTCCAGCAGCGGCTTGATCTGCGCCGCAAAGGCCGCGGGCGGGATGCCCGCCTGCGCGTCCAGCAACGCCGACAGCGCCGGATATGCCGTGACCGGCTTGCCGCTGGAGTGATCGGCGCCCGTCAGGTCCTGCGCAACTGCGTCCGCCATGTACGCGACCAGCGGAGCCAACGCGGACTGCGCCGTGGCCAGGCCTTGCGCAAGCAGACCGGCCACCGCCAGCGTCCCATTGAACTGCATGCGCAGCAGCGAAACCTCGTTGCCCCACAGATTCCATGACGTGGTGCTGGCGCCCAACTGAGCCTTCCACCAGTCGCGCTGCGTGTCGCCCAGGATCGAAACTGGCGTCAACTGGCCACCCGCGTTGGTCATCTTCGTATTCTCGACCTGCGACAACAAGCGCTTGGGCACGAAGTACCGGCTGCCGATTTCGCTGCCTACCTGTTGCTCCGGGATCACGTGGTCGGCCCGATACAGGCGTTCGTCCGTCATCAGCAGCGTGGCCAGGTTGCCAAAGCGGAAAGACCGGTAGATCTGGATGTTCTGGAACGAAGGATTCGCCAGATCCAGCGACACATCGGCCGGCATGAACTCGAACCATGCCTGGCTGGCGCCGCGGCGGCGCGACGTGAGCGGCGCTTCGTCGTCGGCGACGCCATACGTCTGATGATCCTGCCAGCAGTCGTCCGAGAACTCGTGGTCATCCCAGATGGCGATGACGGGAAAGCGCGCGTGCAGGGCTTGCAGGCGAGGGTCCGAACGGTAGCTGCGGTAAAGACTGCGATAGTCGGCAAGCGTCGTCGCATAGACAGCGCCATCAGCCCGCGCCGTTCCGTCCGGCAGCGACAGCGGCGCGTGCGCGCTTTCCACGTTGCCGGTCTGAAACCCCGCCTTCACGGTTTCGTAGATGTAGTCGCCCAGATGCACCACGAAATCCAGGTCTTGCGCAGCCAAGTCGTCGAAGGCCGCCCAGTGGTTCACGCTCCAATCCTGGCAGGAAATGAACGCGAACTTCAGCTGCGACACCGAGGCATTCTCTGCGGGCGCCGTACGCGTACGACCGATGGGGCTGGTACTGCTACCCGCCACGAAACGGTAGTAATAGTTGCTTGCCGGATCAAGCCCCGTGACTTTGTGGCGCACGGTGTGATCCCAATCGGGCTCGGCGGTGATCGAGGCGTCGACCAGGAGTTGCGCGAAGGATTCGTCGCGAGCCAGCTGCACGCGCACCGGAACCGCCGCGCCATCGTCCCCCACCACGCGCGTCCACAGAATGATGCTGTCGGACCGCGGGTCGCCGGATGCGACGCCTTGCGGATACTGGTAGCGTGCGGGTGCGCCGCCTCCGCCCTCGTTGCCGCCGTCGTCGCCGCCATTGGCGTCATCATCATCGTTGCTGCCATTACAGCCGGCCAAGCCGGCGGTAGCGGCGGAGACGGTCAGGAAACTGCCCCACTTAAGGAATTTTCTGCGGTCCATGGTGAGCACTACGCCCTGTCAGGCGATGCCGGCTTGCGGCACCGGATTGTGAGGATCGGGCGTGGCGACGGTTTGCGCTTCACCAGCCCGCGGCGGGCGTATTACCCCATCCGGGCGTTACGTGGGAGTGACAGCGGGCGTGTGCGGCGGAGGTCAACGACCGCTACACGCAGTTCAATGCGGATCCGACCGCCCTCGTTCTGTGCGGCGATTCGACAGACCTCACCCGCCAACGCCACCCACGCGCGCAGCGTCATAGACACGCCCAAGACGCCCATATGCCAAAGAAGGCCGCCCGCGCGGCCGGTTTTGGCGTCCCTGCAAGATCTTTCTCTCCCACCACGACGGCCAGAAAAACGCCAAGCACGCAGGACGTCCCAACTGACGGCAAGTTTCAAACGATGGAGCCTGGCGCGGCGGCGGCTGGGGAGCGCGGGGCGTGTAGATGCGCCCGACGGAATCCGAAGGCAGCCGCCGGAGGCGGCAA